>CAVXNI010000001.1:0-86058 GCA_963763155.1 uncultured Acidobacteriota bacterium
GTCCAATCATCGCAATAACCTTCCAGCGAACATGCTTCAGAATCCCAGCCTTCTTTGCAGCAGGCCGAATGTGTTTCGACATTGCCGAGCTAGGTCGCAGCGGCGGCTTGCCGTGCTTCTCAGCGGACGCGAAGACATGATCTGTCTCTTGATTGTAAAGACACTTCTTACGCCAGTCCAGTAGCAGCGCCGCGAGCCCGGCATCGTCGACCACTTGATTCGCGGCCTCGCCGACGACTAGCGATGATCAGGATGTAGTGGAACCGGCGCCTGGCAATATTGGCGCGTTACGAACGCTCAAATGCGCCCCAGAACCAGCAGAATGACAACGATGAGAAGGACCAGCCCCAAACCGCCGGTTGGGGCGTAACCCCAGTCCCTACTATGCGACCACCGCGGCAGCGCTCCCAGAAGCGCCAGAATCAGAATCACGATCAATATGGTTCCAAGCATGTTTTGCCCCTTTTCTTATTTGCGACGGAAAAAGGCGCGGGCCGAAAACAGCCCGCGCCGATTCGTTGCCGGTGGATCGCGCTACAGTGTGACGCTGAGCGTGAGGTTTACGCCGGGATAGCTGGCGTTGCACAGGTAATACACGCCGTCGATTTCGACTACATAAACGTCTTGCGTGTACAGCCAATTACTCGGCCAGGCGGATTCAAATCCGAACCAGTAGCCTCCGTATTGGAAGCGGTGATTGCGGTACTCGCCTGCGCTGACGCGAAAGCGATGTTCCCGTCCGAAATTGGCTTTGTACCGATCGGCAGGAATGCGGCCGCCGGCATGCTGTGCGTTCTGTTCAGGTTTGCCCTGTGGCTGTGCGGCTCTCTCTTCCGGCTTGGCCGACTTTTCCGCGGGTGCCTTCTTCTCTTTTTCCTGCGCAGGCTTGTCTTTGTTTTCTTCTTGTTGTTCGTGCTGGTCTTGCTGGGCGAATGCCGGAATACCCACTCCGAGGGACAAAGAGAGAACTGCTGTGCTGAGAGCTCCAACCAGTTTCATAAGGTGTTGCCTCCGTCATCAAATCGTTGCCGGGTGTTGTCTTACTGCAAGCTTCCTGTAGTTGCATTGACCGGGCTACCGATGGCTTCGCCGGACACGAGAAGTTCTACTCTGCGGTTCTGCTGGCGCCCCGCGGAGTTATCGTTGGACGATACCGGCAGCGTGTTCCCAAAACCTCGGGCCGTCACCGAATTCGTTGCCACGCCTTCCTGCACCAGGTAGTCGCGCACAGAGCCAGCGCGGTTCTCAGACAGGGTTTGATTCATGGCATCGCCGCCGACGTTGTCGGTGTATCCGCCAACTTCGATGTTGAGCCCGGGATAGGCGAGCAGGATGCCGGCGACTTTGGCCAGCTTCTCGCGCGCGCCCGGCTTCAACGAATACTTTCCGGTATCAAACAGAACATCGGACATGCTGACGATAAGGCCACGTGCGCTGTCGCGAGTCTGAAGAATCGAATTCAGCTGCTCGGACAATTTCGCTCGCATGGCAGCCTTGTCGGTTTCCGCCTGTTGCTGACCCTGTTGCGCCTGTTGTGCTGCCAGACGCGCCGTGTCCGCATCGGCCTGAGCCGAGGCGACCGCGTTGGCCGATGCCGCCTGGCTGTTCGCCATATCGGACTGAGCCTTCGCCGTCGCAGCTTGTGCATCCGTAGCGTCGTTGCGTGCTTTCGACGCATCAGACTGAGCCTGAGCGTTGGCAGCTTGCGCATTGGCAGCGTCAGATTCTGCCTGATTCTTGGCAGCCCGAGCTTTCGCTGCATCGAGCTCAGCTCGCTGCTTTTCCCGCGTTGCTTCATCGGCCTGGCCTTGCGTTCTCGCCTGCGCGTCGGCTGCATCCTGGCGCTCATTGGCCAGGCGGACATCGTCCATTTTCTTGACCGCGATCGCGCGTGCATCTTCGGCCGTCTGCACGGCCTCGCGAGAAATCGCAATCAGCGGTTTCCGGTCGATGTGTTTGCTCGTGGCCTCACTATCGGCATTGTTCATCAACCGGACGGCATGCTGATAGCTGTCGCTGGCATACTGCTCGGCTCCCTCGGATTGAGCGATGCGCAGTGCATTCCGCGCCTCGAAGAATTCCAACGGCAACCTGGCATTCAGGATCACCGGATCAAATTTGTAACCGGTGGGAATATAGCCGCCACGTTCCATCAGTTCGTATTTTGCGTTCACCGCTTCGGTGGTCCCCTTGGTCTCTTCGCGAACCACATTCTCGAGAATTACTGCATTGCTCGGTTGGCGAACCGCATAATAAGGTTCCGCTGTCACAATCAGAGCGAATGCCTGAAGGTCGGTAGTCACATTGACCTTGCTGCGATGGTTGCCACCGACCAGAACTTCACCCAGGTTCACGGCGCGGCCTTCCGGAGAAATCGCCCACAGAACGTACGTCAGATACTCATTGCCGAACGTGGTCGGCTTCTCGAGATTGCCGAATTCCGCTTCGATCGCAATGGCTCCGCGCTTGCTGTTTACTTCCGCTACGCCATTCGCCGAGGGCATCAAGTCGGTGCCGGCAAAGTCCAGTTTCGAAGATCCGCTGCGATGCTCGTAGTTGACGGCCTGCACGCTACGGCTAATCACCGTTACTCGGAATGTCGGCGTCGCGCTCATCGGCTCGACGGCCAGGGTTGTAGAAGGATTTTCTTGAGCAAACGCGCTCAAACTGAGGCTAATTCCTACTGCTAACAACAGCTTTGTTTTCAAAGTGTCTCCTTGACGGCAGGCATCCGCCCCCATCGATCGTCCGGACTGCGAGTTTTGCGAATCTTTTCTCAGTCCCCGGTCATAGTTCAACGATCATCGTTCAACGATCATCGTTCAACGTTCAACGTTCAACTTTTTCCGACGTGAATCGCGGATAGCGAGTGAAACAGACCGAAGACATTCAGTAGCCACAGAACCACGGCAATCACCACGACGCCGTTCAGGATTGACTTGATGGATCCCTGCATGGGAATGAACCGATTCACCAGCCACAACAGGACGCCCACTACGATCAGAACTTCGAGGAGTTGAATTAAAGGCATTATCTTTTCCTTCCTTATTCGAGAGTTTCTAGGGTTCGAATCGTGTTCTGCCGCAAGGTTTGGCGGCATGCGCACGACGGATACGGATTAAGGAACGCTGATTCGCTGGATGTGGCCGCTTTGCGGGATCCGATTAGGGCACGATCCCGCCGACCTCAAGGTAAGAGCTGCGACTCAGCTTCGCGGCTCCGTCGACACACGCAGAGGATGGTTAAGAATGACAGGAGCGGTCTGGGGCGTCTGAGCAAGATAGCTCACATGTGAAGCTTTATGTCCTCAGGGGTTACAATGTCCACCGTCTTCGAACCCAGGAAAGAAAATCTCGGGTCAGATGAAAGGGCCAAGCATGCACCGGCGCGAATTCCTTAAGCTGGGAGCCGTAGCAAGCGGAACGTTCCTGGTGGGCGGCACGGGCCGCTTCGGAAGTTTCCTCGATGCTCCGAAGGAAATCCCCACCACTGACCGCCTCGTTGTCACCAACCCTGGTGGACAATATTTACGACATCTTCGCCAAGGGCGGAAAAATCGGCAACCTCACGATCACTCGGAATACTTTGCCTCATCCCTACGGCTCAGAGGTCTCGTTGTTGTCGGAGCATGGGCTGGCCTTTCACCTGGAGTCCTTTCGAGGCGCAGAGGAAAAACAGATCCTGCTGGACTTCGCGCTCACGCCCCGCACGCTTACAAACAATTTCAAAGGCCTGAAGGTCGATCCCGCCACGGCCGACGCCCTGATCATCAGCCACGGGCACGAGGACCATTACGGCGGCCTGCCCGATTTGGCGCACGCCCTCCAGGGACATGCGAAACCAGGGCTCACTCTTTATGCCGGAGGGCGCGATACGTTTTGCCATCGCTGGGTGGTGCGACCCGACGGGAATAAACTCGACTACGGTGAGCTCAAGCGGGATGACCTCGAAGCGCGAGGGTTGAAGGTCGTGATCGCGGAGGAACCCACCGTAGTGGCAGGCCACGCCTTCACTTCAGGCCACATCGCGCGAATCACCGATTTCGAGATGTCTCCTCCGGCAGCTCGCCTCGAAGCCGGCGCGCCCGGCTCCGCCTGCGACGCCACCTTCCACTTCCCTCCCGGCACAGTCAAAATGGAAGCTAAGCCGGGCGACTTGGTGAAAGACATCTTCTGGGGAGAGCACGCCACCGCTTACAACGTGAAAGACCGGGGACTCGTCGTGATCTCGTCATGTGGCCACGCCGGCATCATCAACTCGGTCCGCCAGATCCAGAAATCCACCGGGATCGAGAAGGTGCACGCCGTGGTTGGCGGGTGGCACCTGGCCCCCTATCCGGATGAACTCATCGCCAAGACCGTGGAAGCGATGAAGGAGATCAAGCCGGACTACTTGATTCCCATGCACTGCACCGGCTTCCGCACCATAATGGCAATTCAGCGCGAGATGCCAGAGAAGCTAATCATGCCTTCCACAGGGACGCGCGTGGTCTTCGGCGCCTAGCCCCGATCCCGCTTCTCATGCACGGGAATCATGTACGGGAATCATGTACGGGAAGCCGCCCTCGCGCCCGCCATGCCGCAGAAGGCCGTCAAGATCCCGTCGAAAGGGCTACGCGATCGGCACGGACGAAGAAATCGGCCGCTGTTGCCTGGCGATTCTTCCCAAGGGACGGCGCAGCTTCTAAAAGTTCTCGAGTGAAGAATCCCGGTTGCGATGGCAGGATCCGGTCAATTCGCCGGGTTCCGTGGCGCATGATGAGAATTCGACTTCGGGCCGTCGTCCCGAGAGCCATTCAATCTCATGGGCGCATCCGCGTCGGGCAGGTCGAATTCCCGCCCACAGTCGAAGCAGACCCGGTAAGTCCTGTGTTTGATGGTGAACACGCGGCTCATGTGACGGTGCCGGCAGCCGACCATAAACTGGAACAAGCCCGTCAGCAGTTTCACAAATCCTGCGCGCGCTGGCGGCGTTCGCAACTTCCATGGTCATCCAGCCATTCGAGCAGAGAGCGAACACTGGCCCGGGCCAGGGCAATCGCGCAATCCGCAGCTCCGTAATAAATGTTAAGCGTGTCCCCATCCGCGTCCATGGTGTATCCGCAGGGGAACACTACATCGTCCACATCGCCGTGAATTTCGTACTCCGCTTCTGGACCGAAGATCCACGAATCTCCTCGGATCAAGCACTTCTCGGGGTTCTCCAGATCAAAAAGCGCCAAGCCCAACCGATACAGGCAACCGGAAGGCGTATGCCGCACTCCGTGATAGAACACGAGCCATCCTCTCGACGTCTCGATCGGCGGCGGCGACAATCCGATCTTATTCGCATCCCACCAGGCTCCGCGCCGCGCTTCCAGCATCAGTCTGTGCCTGCCCCAATAGCGCAGATCGGGAGAGTACGAAATCCACATATGCGACCCAAGGTTTGACATGGGACGATGAATCAGCGCCCAACAGCCATCGATTCTCCGAGGCAGCAGTGCGGAGTCTTTATCGTCCGGCGACATAATTACGCCGTATCGTTCGAAGTTGCGGAAGTCTTTGGTCAGCGCCAGCGACACGCCAGGACCGCCGCGCGAATAAGAAGTGTAGGTCACCACGTATTGCTGCAACTCGGGAACGAACGTGATGCGAGGATCTTCAATCCCCCAGATTTCTTCTGGATAGTTCTTAGGATCGGGCATCAAGGTGGGCTCACTATCGATCTCCCATCCATCGAACCCGTTGCGAGAGCGCGCGGCGCAAAGATGCGACAAGCCGCGCCGGTCTTCCACGCGGCAAAGCAGCAGCGTCGTGCCGTCCGCTAGAAGCGTTGCGCCAGCATTAAACACACTATTAATGGGATATGGCCAGTCCTTACTCGTCAGGATCGGGTTCGAGGGATGGCGATGAAGCAGCGGCTCGAAGCGAGTGTTCGGCTGGCTCACTGGCTTTTCTACGGGTACGGTCATGAACGGATTTCCTTTTGTTCTGGCGCTGGCAAAGATCGCATTTCGAGGAGCGCCATCAGGAACGACAGAGTTGACTCCGCTCCCTGGTTTTCGTTGGCACGGTCGGGATGCAAGCCGTCCCGGCAACCGCCGCTGACGGAATCATACAGTGGCAACTGAAGATCATTATCGCCGAGGAACCAGTTGAACGCCGACCAGGCTTCGTTACGCCAGCGGCTATCCCCAGTTACGCGATACGCCTGCAAATACGCGGAAACCGCACCCGCGGCTTCAATCGGCTGCTGATCGAAACGCGCTTTCTCGCCATCCTGGCGATAGAAGCCCTGCGAACCGATCGGCACGAAGTGGCGGTTGATTTCGCAGTGTTGCGTCGTCGACAGCCAATCCAGCGATTCCAGGCCTGCAGCAATCATGCGATCGTCCGAGCAGGCTGCGCCTGCTAACAGCAAAGACTGGGGCAGTCTCGCGTTGCCGTAAGCTAGAACGTTCTCAAACCATTTCCACTCCGGCCGCCGGATCGACTCATACATTTCGAGCAGCCGCCGGCTCAGGGAAGACCGCACTTTCTGCGCATCCCGATCTCCAGGATACGAAGTGAGGTATTCCTGAATTCCGAGCAGCGTGTAGGCCCAGGCACGCGGACTGTGGAATTCCAGAACCACGGGGAGAGAATACTCGAACAAGCGGCCAGCAGCCCCCCTCAATCCCTGGTCTTGCGATCGCCCGAGAACCGTCCCCAGGGCCCACAATGCCCGCCCATGGCAGTCTTCCGAGCCTACCGGTTCGTTCCACCGGCGATCGTAGCGGAGAAAGTTCTTGAATCTGCCTTTCGCGGAATTAAATGCGTGCTCCAGGAATGACAGATACAGACCAGCAGAATTTGCGGAAAGCAAATCGGGCCTTCCGCTTTGATCGTATTCCGAGTGTTTCGGATCCAACCGCTCCAGATTTAGCTGCTCCAGCAGCACTGCAAGTATGAGGGCGCGCGCATTGTCGTCCGTGGTATATCCCTCACTGCGGTTCGGGATCGTGAAGATCGCGTGCTGCAACATTCCGGTGTCATCGGTCATCCGGTGCAAGTGATTCAGCTTCAGTTCCGGCAACTGATCCAGCGACTTGATGGTCATCCGGGCCGAGAACTGCACCTTTGGACTTTCCATGCGGTCGCTGCGCACTCGCGCGAAACTTTCCATGTACCCTTGCGCGACCCGTTTCCAGACCATCTCGCGCGCAAACAGATAGGCACGCTTCCGCATCGCGTGGCGAACCGCAGGTGTGTCTAACAGTTCAATTGTCTTCTGCGCAATCGCGCCAGGATTTTGGAATGGGACCAGCGCGCCTCTGCGGTCGTCCAACAACTCGATCGCGTGCCAATAGGGAGTCGAGATGATCGCCTTGCCCGCGCCCAGTGCATAGGCAAGCGTTCCGGAGACCACCTGCGCCTCATGCCGGTAAGGCGTGATGTAAATATCCGCCGCGCCGATGAATTCGAGCATTTCCTCGGGACTGACGAAGCGGTTGTGGAAGATCACTTGCGATTCCACTCCGACTTCCTTCGCCAAAGCCTGCAGACTGGCTCGATACTTTTCCCCCTCGCGACGCAGAATGTGCGGATGGGTCGCGCCCGCCACCAGGTAAACCACGTTCTTGTGTTTCGACAGAATCTGCGGCAGCGCTTGAATTACGTTTTCGATTCCCTTGTTCGGTGAGAGCAGGCCGAAGGTGAGCAGCACCGCTTTCCCTTCCACGCCAAAGCGGTCCTTATAGAAATTCGGATCTAAGAACGGCAGATCCGGAACGCCATGCGGCACCATGTCGATCTTGCTGCCAGGCACCTTGAAGATTTCCTGCAGGAACTGGGAGGAGAGCTGGCTCATCACAATCAGGCGATCCGAAAGCTCTGCGATCTCTTCCATAACCGCCAGTTGGTGAGGATCGGGCTCGCGCAGCACCGTATGCAGCGTTGTCACCACGGGCATCTTCAGGCCACGGAGCAGATGCAAAATGTGGCTCCCCGCCACGCCCCCAAAAATTCCATACTCGTGCTGCAGGCACACCATGTCGATGTTGTGGAAGTTCAGGAATTCAGCGGCGTCCTGATACGCCTTCACATCGTCCTGCGCCAGCGACCATCTCACCCGTGAGGGATAGTCGTAGCCTTCTTCGGTGTCGTCAACCGGCAGCGCCAACAGTCGAACCGCCCCGTACTCCGCGGCAATCGCGCCGCACAGGTCGGTGGTGAACGTCGCAATCCCACACTGCCGTGGAAGATAATTCCCGATGACAGCGATTCGGCTGGGCATGGAGGGCTTCGGCTTCGGCTTCGACCTCGGCTTCGACTCCAGCCCCACCCCAGCCGTTGTGGCCACGCCCCGCATCAGCGGGCGTGCGACGACGACCTCCAACAGAGTCTTCGGTAGCACTGTGTTTGGTAGCGACATGACTTCCTATTCCAGCAGAGAATCGTGCCGAACCCAGGTTTTCGGCCGGTGCCCGATATTAGCCGCTGATCTGTACGGGCAATACTTCGGCGGTACACCGGGAGTTTTGCAGGGATTGGGCGGCATCTTCCGCGGTTAATTTGCCCATCCTCAGCGCAAGGCTTAGGTTGGTTGTCATCTGCAGGGGACTCCGATCAATCTGCTGCACGTAGGCGGGGGCCCGAGTACCGCCATGATTCACCTTTACAATAAATTTGATGTTTGCCATTGCATTCAAGAATACCGCCATAGTGCCTGACCAAACTGATCACTATTGACCATCCTGTTGGAGCGCTTTAGTGCATGGTGTAGCCATGACGCCCAAACAGAAACTGGCCCTGGCGGTTCGTTGCCCTACCTGTGGCGCGAAGCCCGGCGAAAAATGTGAGCTGAGTACCGGCCTGCCCCGCACTGAACCGCATCGGGACCGGCGCTTGGCAGGTTCAGATGAGTAAGTTCAGATGAGTGGAGTTCAGATGAGTAAGTTCGGAAGAGTGAGGTTCCGAAACGTGAGGTTCCGGTAGGCTCAGGCCAGCACGGGTTCCGCGAGAGTTGAGCCGAGACGATCGAAGGCGTGGTTCACGGCCGCGGTGGCCGCTGCACTTTCCTCCAAACTGGGCGTGGGTATTTGAAGCAATCCCTGCCGGCCCAGATTCGCGGGCAGAACGAATGCATCCTGGTGCTGCATCACGAATCCCAGAATATGCGCCAAGCCATCCGACTGGTATCCATTGTCGAAAGTGATGCCGGTGCCGTGAAACGTAGAAGGCGACATCCAGTACTCACAAGCCAGCAGCCAATGGCCCCGGGTTATGGATGACCAGACTTTCAGATAGTCCAGCGTGCCACCGGGAGCGAAACCGTATTCAATATGAATCAATCCCGCCTCGGCTCCGTGCATCAAATCTGCCCACGACACAACAATGGCAGATTCAAGAATCTGGTCGAGACTCTGATTTCCGTTATTTTCCATCCATTCGCTCCTCAGGCTTTCCTCGGAAATACTCTCAGCCTCGAGCCCATTCCGCATCGCGTTGCGAGATCTGCCGGGACTCGGCACTATCCAGGCGGCAACTCTGCTGGACGTGTCGCGAGTGCGCTGTAACCACGCCATACGGCACACCCAGAAAACTTCCTGCGACGATTCCGGTTATCTCCAGGCCATTGAACGGCTGCTGCTTCACTTTTCCTAAAATCCGCTGCAACGCGCTCTGGATCTTCACCACTCCGGGAGAGCCCAGGAATATTCCCTTGACTGCGGCTGCCATGAAAAAGAAATTCCATCCGGCGGCGTGGATCTTGCGATCCAGCGTGGCGCTATCCAACACCTTGAGCACGCTCCATTCCCCCGAACAAGGCTCACTCTCCAGCCCGAGAAGTTCATTCATCCCAGGCCATTCCTTCATCAGAATCGTGCCGACTTGAATGGTGGATGACATAAGACCTCCAGAAAAAAACGAGGGCTACGGACGACGTGTTATCCCTTAACCAATCTTTTAGTTTCGCTCATCTCTCGCCGGCATACTGTGCAGAAAGGCACACTTTGCAGATTATTAGATACTCATGATTTACGCGGTTTGCGCGCCATTCTGCGGACTATACTTAGCCCATATGAGCGTGGTAGTCCCCAAGAAAAACGGCGGATTCAATCCCGACACTTTCCTCGCCACCATCGGCGATGGCCGGAAGATTCTGTCTGTTCCGAAAAAGCAAATACTTTTTGCCCAAGGGGACGCGGCAGATGCTGTCTTCTACGTTCAAAAAGGCAAGGTGCGGCTCACCGTCGTGTCCAAGATCGGCAAGGAAGCAACCATCGCCATCGTGAGCGAGGGGAACTTCTTCGGGGAAGGCGCACTGGCAGGTCAGCTTCTTCGGATGGGCTCAGCCGCTGCCATGACCGACTGCGAGATTCTCCGGGTCGAGAAGAAGACCATGATGGAAGCGCTTCATCGCGAACCTGCGCTCTCTGAGCTGTTCGTGGCCTATTTGCTGGGGCGGAATATCCGTTACGAAGAAGATCTGGTCGACCAGTTGTTCAACTCCAGCGAGAAACGCCTGGCCCGCGTCCTGCTATTGCTCGCGCATTTCGGCAAGGAAGGTATTCCCGAAACGGTCGTCCCCAAGATCAGTCAAGAAACACTGGCCGAGATGGTTGGAACCACCCGTTCGCGCGTGAGCTTCTTCATGAACCGCTTCAGGAAGCTCGGCTTCATTCACTACGCCGGAGGAACGGAAGGCGCTCTGCAGGTCCACAGCTCTCTGCTGAACGTCGTGCTGCACGATTAAGGCTGCCCTATCAGGCGCCGTGAAACCAGGTAGTACCTCAGTTTGAATCTCTGCGTCATCCCGAACCGCGGCGTAGTTCAGCCGCGGGAGGGATCTCCCAGGCACGATTTTCAGGGAGATCCCTCCCCCCGCCTGAAAAACGGCTCCGCTCGGGATGACGCCACGCTTGAAGGTTCAAACTGAGCCACTACGTGAAACCAGTTTCCGCGGGAAAAAAAGCGGGCGCCCATCATCAAGGGCGCCCGCGATTGTTGAGACCCACTTAGTTTTCCACCAAGGTCAGGTCAGCCCCGCTTCGGACTCGGTTGTTGCACTTTCCCTTGGATCTTCTGTTCCTGTTGCGTGTGTTTTTGCTGCAGCTTCTGAGTTTGCTGCTGGTGTTGCTGTTCCAGCTTTTGTTGGCCAGCTACGTTCGTCTTCTGCGCCGTCTGCCGCTGGTGGTCCTGATCCTGCTTCTGTTGTAGTTGCTGCCGTTCCTTGTCCTGTTTCGCAATCAACTGGTCGTGCCCCTGCTGCACTTTCTGATCCCGCGCCGCATTCCCGGTATTCGGAGCGGTGAAAGGTTGTCTGGCTGGCAGGTCCTTGGGATGCACGACCGGAGCAGTCGCTGCACTCTCGGGACGGGCGGTTTCTGGACGAGCCGTTTCCGGACGCGTGGCTGCAGCAGCGCTGCCGCGAATCACCGAGGCCCGCTGTTCTGGGTTGGCACGGGCCGCCTGGGCATGTTCATTCTGAACCGCCACGGGCGCGATATGCTTTTCGTGCGAGAAGCTTTCTTCCTGCGCCGTGGGGCGCCGATCGATTCCGCCGCTGCCTCCGTTATAACTAACACGGTTCACGGTGGTGTGGATCACCGTCGTGTTGTACACGTTGTGAATGTTGGTGATGTTCACGTTGTTGACCGAACGGTTGTAGAAAAAGTGTTTGTCCTGCCAGCGTCCACCTTCATAGCCGTCGCCGAAATATCCGTAGCCGTAACTGACGCCGCCGTAGAATCCAACGTGCAGCCCCCAGTAGCCTTCATTGAAGGCATAGCCGTTCCCGCCCCAGCCCCAATAGCCTGGCGTCCAGAGATAGCCCGGCTCCGGAGCCATCACCCATGCGCCGGGCACCCAGTAATAACCAGAGTCGGCATCGCCGTAAGCCCAATATCCAGGCGTCCATAGATAACCGTCGCCGGGACAGAGCGGCTGCTCGTAGGTGGGCAATTCGGGCGGGGCCAGCGAAATCGAAATGCCGATTTGCGCATAGGCTGACGCCGACATGGCCAGCACAACAAACGCAAACAGCGCGGAACGAATGGATGAGACAATACGCATTGTGTTTCCTTTTGCCCGATGATCCTTCGCCTGCCCGGTAGTGCTCGGCTGCTGCGGGTTGCGCGGATGGCAAGGCACGATTCGCGAGGAGACCGGCTGACATTCGGTCGGGCTCACAAATAGTTTCGAGCGCTACCTTCCCACATCCCAGATGTTGCAGTCTGAGCAAGAATGCTCAGTTCGAGCAGCGATCGAATTTCAGCTCGGGAGCGCTCCTGAACCATTTGCATGCGTGATTCGCATTCTTGAGCACTATTGAGCATTTTTCCCAGCCTCAGGCATAGAGAATAGAGAATGAAGAATAGAGAATGACGAAGGAAGAAGCGTAAACGTGAACTTGCATCGCACGAACGGAGACCGGTCAGTCACTCCGCCTTCGTGGAATCCATGACCCGGAGAAACTACTATGAAGATATTTCTATTCGCAGGCCTGCTCCTGATTGTGCTCGGCATCGCATCTCTGGTCGTGCCCATTCCTCACAGCCAGACCCAGGGTATTAAAATCGGTGGCGCCAGCATCGGCGTGCAGACCTCTCACAGTGAGCGCGTGTCGCCCCTCATCAGTGTGCTGCTGATTGCCGGCGGGATCGCGCTGGGCATAGCCGGCTCGCGAGGCGGCACCTCGAAAAGCTGACGCCGCCCTCAGACCCGTCGCCACGCCGCCTCGCGACGTTCAATGCAGTTCTGCGCGCTTGGGGGCTTCCACGAAAACAGCAGCCGGAGCCGGAGGATGACCGCCTTTCGCTCCCGCCTGATCCCATGCAATCGGCAACAGATGACGCACACGCTCGGGATCGGTGGCTTTCTCCTGCCGATGGCCGCACGACAGGCAGATGGCTCCCACTGGCTGGATGTCGGTCTCTTTCGATATTTCATTTTCGCGAACCGCCGTCGAGCCCGCGACGACCGGGCCGGCGCATGCCTCGCAAGGGTAAACCCAGAGGTGAAGGTATTCTTTTTTCAAGGGGCCTCACAGCGAACAAAGATGTATACCGAACGTTAGTCTCTCTGGATCAGGACTTCTGGTCAGTATTGCTCGCCTCGGATGCTAGTAGTACAGATCGGCGGCCCGTGAGCAATAGTGCGCAGACTTGCGGCAACCCTTAGGTATATACCTAGCCAGCATGGCTCCCAACAGCACCCTGCTTTGCATACACCGCGATCCGGCTCAATTAACTCTGTTGCGGGAGAACGGATACGAACTGGTCACTGCGGCCAACGGTTCCGATGGCCTGCGGCTTTTGATGTCGCGGTCCGTGGATGCACCCGTCGATGCAATTGTGCTTGAGTACCATCCCGGCCTGCTGGATGGTGATGGCGCGGCCGTCGCGGCTGAGATCAAGAGAGTCAGGCCACAACTCCCAATCGTCATGCTGGCCGAGCACCGGGATTTGCCTGACGGAGCGCTCGAGTCCGTCGATGCCCTGGTAACCAAGTCCGACGGTGCTCACTTTCTTTGGGCCACGATCCATTTCGTGCTGAATGTGAGGCCTGCTGGACGCCTCGCAGCAGATCGAGAACCGCGAACCCCGACGCACCTTCGTCGTCCGCGCAGCTCTCAAGATCGGGCGGACCGTGGCCGGACCAACCCTGGTCAACTGGCAACCAGCGAGCAGGATGCGCCCTTCTCGCCCAGCGTGTGGCGAAGCATCCGGGACGGAAGTATCGAATTCTGAGCAAGTGCCTTCTGCCGGTCTCCGTCGTTTGAGCTTGATGCTGATGAGCTTGAGTCTTATGAGATTGATGCTTGGATTCCTGTTTTGGCGCAGGCGTTCGGCAAACGAGCAAAATTGACCATCCTCCCAACTCGCCGACGTTGAATACTGAGAGTATGGAATCCCAGCCACTCTCGCAAAGACGGATCTTGTCCGTACCATGCCCGGTGTGCCGGGCCAAGCCGAAGGAAAAGTGCACGCTGATGACCGGACATCCGTCGGACAAGACGCATTCCGCCAGAGCCCTGGCGGCCGCCAAGGCTCCGCCGGCTGAGGGCTCTGGCCACGCCGCTCTCCGATTCCTGCGAACCGTGACCAGCGGCCTGTTCCAACACAAGTAGGAGACATGAGTAGGAGACACGGTGCCCAAACTAAAGAACCCGCAGAACCTGCTGTCCTTTCAAATCCACAAGAACGGCAGCCCGGTCGATGGAGTCAGCTATCCCAGCCTGGCCGAAGCCTCTGCAGCCTTGGAAAAAGCTGCACAGGGAGGCGAGGTGACCCAGGTGAACAGGCTCGACCAGGTCGTGCGGCGCTATACCTTGGACGAATGCCGGAACGCGCGCAACCTCTGGAGCAAAGATTAAAAGATTGAAGATTTAAAGATTGAAGATTTAAAGATTGAGGCTGCGGTAGCAGCCCCGCTTGGGGACCGTCTCATGCCGTTCCCCGGCGCCCGCTTATCAAATTGATAACAACCATCACCAGCGCAACCACCAGCAGCAGGTGAATCAGACCGCCGGCCACGTGCAAGCTAAAACCCAGCAGCCACAGAATCAGCAGTACCACAATAATTGTCCAAAGCATTTCGATCTCCTTGTGTTCATCCTTCTTGTTTTGCTTCTTTCACTTTTGGCGGGGCCGGGCTGAGCGACTTGCCACACTCCAGACAAACCCGCTTGGCACGCGGCGTAATCAAGCCGCAAAACGGGCACATCCTCTGCGACTGGAATTGCCCGGCCTCCGGCCGAAGCATCGCCAGCAGTTTTCCGAAGAAAGCAGAAACAGGGTTCATCGCCTTCGCTCTTTACTCCTACAAGCCAACCATGACACACCAGGGCTGATGATTCTGATCCGGATTGCTCACATTCCGAATTGCTTACCGGATTGCCTACATTGACGATCAACTTCTTACTTCTTGGGCTGATGCTTGGGTGACCGGCGGGCATCAGACTTCCGCTTGAGCAGCGGACTCGAAGTGAGCAATTCAGACCAGTCATCACTTCTTCCCTGAGCGATCATTGATGCTGTCAGCACAACGACATCCGACGCCATCATCTCGCTGCCTAATGAAGCTTTACTCGAAGGGCGGACCACATGAAAGTTAGTCTCCGAAAATGTCTGTGGGCGCCAGTCGCGTGTCTTAGCCTCTGGCCAGTTCTGGCGTTGGCGCAGTCAGCCGATCTTTCGCAAAATCTGGCGCAAAATCTGGAGGCGTGCAAGGCTGGCCGCGCGGCTTGTGACCAGTCCAGGCTCAGCCGCCCTCAAGCGGCGGAAGTCGCTCTCGCCGCCCACGGGCGTAATGTCGCGAACTGCCGGAACGGCTTCGACTCCTGTGACCATTCGAAACTTTCCGCCCCCGAAGCGACCGCGCTGGCCGTCGCGAATCACCGGCGCAATGTGTCCGATTGCAACGACGGGATCAGTTCCTGCGACCGCTCCAAGCTAACCCCCGCCGAAGCGCGCGATTCTTCCGCCGCGGAAAACCTGCGCAACATCGCCGACTGCAAAGACGGTGTGGGTTCCTGCGACCACTCGAAACTGAGCCCTTCAGAAGCCGGTGCGGTCGATACTGCCAGGCAGCAGCTCAATGCCACCGACTGTAAGAACGGCACTGGCCTGTGCAATCATTCCCAGCTGACTTCTTCCGAAACCAAAGACGTCACCGCTGCAGAACACCAGCGCAACGCGCAGAATTGTCAGAACGGATGGGACCAGTGCGACCACTCCGACCTCACCCCGTCGGAGGCTAAACAGACAGCCTACGCAGACCACCAGCGTAACTTCGCAGCTTGCAAGAACGGGCAGGAAACCTGTGACTACACAAGACTCACCGCCTCGGAAGCCAAGACACTGGCCGACGCCGAACACCAGCGCAATTACGCGGCCTGCCTGAAAGGCTACGGCTATTGCGACCACTCTCGACTCACCGTCGGCGAGATCCGTTCGATTCCCCCCAAAAGCCATTAACCCTGGCAGCCTCTGATAAGCCTCCGGTTTCCCCTGTGCACCTCTGTGTCCTCTGTCGTTTATGCTTTCTCTTGGACCTTGATCAGAGCAGCACAAATTGCAATCAATCTTCTCGCGAAACCCCTACAGCGGCGACAGTTCGTCTTCTTTTCCCTCATCCTTCCTGCCCTGAACAAACCTCTTCTCTAGAAATTGCTGTGCCAGTTCCCGACCGCCCGTGCCGAATGCAATGGCCAGCCCCAGCATCATGGCCCCAAAGGCAATTCCGAAAGCCATCAGCATGGTCTCGTCTGCGACTCCCACCTCCTCAAACGCCATGGACAACACAAAGATAATGATGATGGCGCGCACCGAGACACTCAGCAGCCGAGGCGATGGAAAGTTTGCATTCACTGCAGCCAGCAGCGCGGCGCGCGACAAAAACGTCGCGCCCAGCAGCCCGAAAAACATGATTAACAGCGCTGTAAACAGCCGCGGCAGAAAAAGAAAGAACTTGGCGATTTGCTCTTGCAACCCAACAATTCCCAGGGCTTGCACACCCAGCAGAATGAAACCCAGCCAGGCTACCCAAAACACGAACCGGCATAGCAGATCCGTCGCCGAAGGCAAGGCGGCTTTGGTCAGCAGTTGAGACGCGCCCGCGTTTTCTGACAGCTTGTCGAACTTGATGAGTCTCAGGATGCTCCGCAAGATCACCTTTGCCAGGTATGCCACCACCCATCCCACCAATGCCATGATCACCACCACGATGATCCGCGGAAGCATGTGGGCGAAGCCCCGGGCCAGCTCCTGCATCGCCTGCGTCAATTCGCTGACAATCATTTTCCACATCGTGCCCTCACTCTCCACCGTTCCACATCTTCAGCAGATACGGTTTCATTCGTTCGAATTCCATACACAACGCCTCAACATTGTTTTCCACATTGGCGGCCGTACCGTTGCGGTTCTCCATCATGAAGGTGAACGCTCTGCCGCGAAAAAGCGGGGCCAGCGCCTGGATAATGTGGTCCCGGCTGATGACCGATTTGTGATAAGCCACGGCAAACTCGTAAACCGTCTTCACCCACAACTCCGCGGGATAGCTGAAGCCGGCTTCGTCCAGACCAGCGATTCGCTGCAACTCTGCCAGCGTCGCGGCCGAAAGAATGGACTGAAATACCCCTGCCAACTCCGCTACTCCGGTCGAGAACATCTCCCGCAACTTTTTCCGGTTGACTCGCAGCGGCTCCAGGCTGAACTCCTGCTCGACGCCGGTCGTAGGGATCACCTGCGAGCCAGTTCTCCCGCTCCACAGCGAAAAGTTCGGCTCCAGCGAAGAGAACAACGCCCCCACCGTCTGTCGCATCGCTGGAACCAAATCGGCGGAGCGCCTCTCCACATGCTTCTTGGTTCCCAGAAAGGATTGGCCGATGCGACTCCCTCCGCCAATCGCCGCCAGAGTTAATTGGATTTCCGAACCCGCCCGCGCCGTTTCTTCGTTCCACGCGTTCTGTCCTAGAAACTGGCTTCCCAGCCGTCCCGAGAATGCAAACTCCAGCGCATACGGCTCGCGAATTTTCAGCCCATACAGCGCGCGGGTCATGGGATACAGCAGATTCGTTAAAAGGATTCCATCGAACCTGTGCCTGCGATACGTCGGCAACACCAGATCGAATTGGTCTGCATACACGGGCCGCAGCAAGGCCGCGAGCCAATCCGCTGTAATGGTTGTGGATTCGGGTGAAATCACCGCACACGCCTTGGCCCGCAACAATTCGGCCGCGGCCAAAATCGTCCGCAGTGCCGTCCCGCTGGCCGGGCTGCTGGCATACTCGGTGCTGATCGCGCGCAAAGTTCGCAAGGCGTACAGCTTCGACCCGCTCTGCGCGTCACCGATCGCCGCACTCACCACCAATTGCGGCGTGCCATCCCGCGACCCTCCGTCGGCGTTGATGATGGCTGCTCTTTCCCGCGGAAAGAATCTCAGAATCCCCGCCTGAATCGTTTCCACGATCGGCCCCACGGTTTTGGCGTTGTTGTGGGTAGGCACTCCGACCAGGATGTCGACTTCACCGACGCTGATGAGTTGCCCGAGAAAATCGTCGGTGAGAACACTCTCCTGCGCCAATCTTGCCTCCGTCATCTCGTAGGGAAGCTTTGATTAAGCCCCCGGGTTCCTCTGTGCGCCTCTGTGTCCTCTGTGGTTTAAGCTTTCTGGCGGGGTCGTAATCAGAACTCTCGTAGCGCAGTTTCCCCGCCCGCGATCGCTTCAGATTCTTCGCATGCGAAACCAGTAAAACTCATAAGGCCCCAGAGTCAACAGGTACGGCAGTTCGCCAACTCGCGGAAAAATGTTCTGCCCGAACATTTCGATCAAAATGTTTCCCTTGTACCGCCGCAAATCCAGTTCCACCGCCTGCGCGGCATTCGACAGATTATTCACCGCCAGGATCTGCTCGTCGCCCAACTGCCGCACGTAGGCCAGTATTCTTTGATTTCCCGGATACAGAAACTCAATCGATCCACTCCCGAACGCCCCTGCCGTTTTGCGAACGGCGATCAACCTTCCCATCCAGTTGAGCAGTGAGTGTTGCGTGCGCTTTTGCGACAATACGTTGACCGCCGGAAAACCATAAACTGCATCCTGGATCAGCGGCGCGTACAGCTTCTCCGGCTCGGCCGAGGAAAACCCTCCATTCCAGCCTCCGCTCCACTGCATCGGAGTTCTCACTCCATTGCGGTCGCCCAGATTAATGTTGTCGCCCATTCCGATTTCGTCGCCGTAATAAATGCTGGGCGTTCCCGGCAGCGACATCAGCATTCCGTTCATCAACTCGATTCGCCTTCGGTCGTTCTCCAGCAACGGCGCCAGCCGCCGCCGGATTCCCAGATTCAGCCGCATCGCCTTGTCTTCGGCGTAGCTGTCATTCATGTAGTCCCGCTCGATGTCGCTCACCATTTCCAGAGTGAGCTCGTCGTGATTGCGCAGGAACACGCACCATTGACACGAAGCTGGAATCTCCGGGGTTTGCCGCAGGATCTCAGTAATCGGCTTACGGTCTTCCAGTTTCACTCCCATAAACATCCTGGGCATCAGCGGGAAATGAAACGCCATATGGAATTCATCCCCATCGCCGAAATATGGCCGAAGGTCCGCCGGCCATTGATTGGCTTCCGCCAGCAGCATCTTGTCCGGAAACTGCTCATCCAGTTTCCGCCGCAACTCTTTTAAGATGGCGTGTGTCTCAGGCAAATTCTCGCAATTCGTCCCTTCGCGCTCCACCAGGTACGGCACCGCATCCAGCCGGAAGCCGTCCACCCCCAATTCCAGCCAGAACTTCATCACATTCCACATCTCTTCCCGAACTGCCGGATGGTCGTAATTCAGGTCAGGCTGGTGGCTGAAAAAACGATGCCAATAATACGATTTCGAAACCGGATCCCACGCCCAGTTCGACATCTCGGTGTCGAGAAAAATGATTCGAGCCTCGGCATACCCGGTATCGGTATTGCTCCAGACATACCAATCCCGCCGCGGATTGTCCTGCGAACTTCGCGATTGCTGAAACCACGGGTGCTGATCCGAGGTGTGATTCAGCACCATTTCGATGATCACTCGGATCTGCCGTTCGTGTGCCGACACTAGAAACTTCTTGAAATCTTCCAGCGTTCCGTAGCTCGAATGGACAGAGTAGTAATCTGAAATGTCGTAGCCATCGTCGCGCAGCGGCGACGGAAAGAATGGCATCAGCCAGATGGTATTGATCCCTAAATCCAGCAGGTAGTCGAGCTTTTCATCCAGCCCGGGGAAGTCGCCAATGCCATCTCCGTTGCTGTCATAGAAAGTACGAACGTGCACCTGGTAGATGATCGCGTGTTTGTACCAAGGCTCGTCCTGCTTCAGTGGCAAATCGCTCTCCCCCGAATCCTCTGCCCCGCCGCGCCATCAACTCAGGCGCAGTTCAGTCGCCGTGGCCAACGCCGTACCTGCGACCCAGCAGCGGGCCGCCATGGTCTCTCACCGCAGCTGTGGAGCGCGCGGGTTGCAAGTCATCCATCGCTTCATCGACAGGGGTACGCATAGCGCCGGCATCGGCTGCTTGCCCGCCCTGCATGCGCCCCACCTGCGACTCCGGCCGGTTTGCCGGCTCGTCCAGCCGCACTTCGCACAGTTCCGCAATCAAGGTGCTGGCCCAGCGATAGATGTTGTGTTCTCTTACGACCTTCCGCATGTGCTGCATCCTGGTTTTTCGTTCCTCGATATCCATCTCCAGCGCCGAGCGGATCGCTTCCGCCATCTGCTCAATGTCGTACGGATTCACCAGCAGCGCGTCCGGCAACTCCCGGGCCGCGCCGGTGAATCGACTCAGGATGAGCACGCCTTGTTCATCCTGACGCGCTGCCACAAATTCCTTGGCCACCAGGTTCATTCCATCGTGCAGCGAAGTCACCAGGCAAAGATCGGCGATCCGGTAAAAGCGCTGGATTTCATGGTGGCTGTGCTGCCGTTTCATGAAGACGATCGGCTTCCATTTGCCCGTCTGGAAGCGCCAATTAATTCGATCCGCCTCCGACTCTACCTCCACCAGCAAGTCGTGGTAACGCTTGATGTGAGTGCGGCTGGGCGCTCCGACCTGCAAAAATGTGAATTTCTCCCGGTAAGCTGGATGCTTTTCCAGCAGCCGTTCGATGGCCAGGAAGCGCTCCAGAATGCCTTTGGTGTAGTCCACGCGATCCACTCCCACTCCCAGGAATGTCGCTTCGATCCCCAGTTCCTGCAGCACCGCCACCCGCTCCTCGTAAATGGATTCCGTCGCCTCGCCCGGCTCAGGGATCCTCCGGAAACTCCACGCTGATGGGAAACGGTTTTACCACCGTGCGGTGTTCCTCGCGATTGACCGTGAAATGTTCCCAATCAATCCGCGATTCCAGCGCCCGATCCACCGTTTGCAGAAAGTTCGTGCAGTGCGATTGAATGTGGAAGCCAATCAGATCCGCCCCCAGCAAACCATCCACCAGTTCTCGTTGCCACGGACAAATGCCAAACGCTTCCGGATTCGGCCACGGGATGTGCCAGAAAATCGCCACCCGCGCATCCGGCCGCGCCTTCTTGATCATCCGCGGCAGCAGCGCGAAATGATAATCCTGTGCCAGAAGCACCGGATGCTCCATTCCCTCCATCTCTTTCAGCACCGCATCGGCGAACCGCCGGTTGGCCCGTTCATAGTGCTCCCAGTCGGAGCTGCGAAACAGCGGGCGCGTGTGCGCAATATGGCACAGCGGCCACAGCCCTTCGTTGGAAAATCCATAGTAGTAGCCTTCTTCTTCTTCCTTGCTCAACCACACGCGTCGCAAAGTGTAGCGCGGATCGTCGGGCGGAACTCGCAGCCGGTCATGCTTGTCCACCATCTCCCGGTCCGCATCCCCACTGCCATGCGCCACCCACGTTCCATCGCAAGCCCGCAACACCGGCTCCAGCGCCGTCACCAATCCACTCGCCGGTACGATCGCCTCCACACTCTTGCCCTGATGTTTATGGATGTACGGTTCTCGATTGGCCACTACAAACAGACGGCTCTCTCCCAGCTTGCCGCGCAGGTGCACCGACAGTCGTTCCGCGGTCCAGAAGGCGTCGGCCGTCTGCCGCAGTTGGGCCTCTTTCTCCGCCGCCGAACGAGCCGCCGCCAGACTGGCCGCGAAATTTGCCATTTCGTGCGCCAGCGGCCGAAACATATCCAGATCGGGCGCGGCCGGCCGGGAAGTGATCTTGCCCGTGCGCAGCGCATGCATCCACTGCGCTGCCCGCGCAATCGGGCCCGCAATGCTCCAGCGCACGATCACCAGGGTCGTAACCGTGATCAGCAGAACCAGCGCCAGCACCCGCAGAAACGTGTCGCGCCATACCTTGCGGCTTTGCGCGTTGATGTAGCTGGCATCGTTCACAATCGCCAGCTCGCCCACCACCGCTTCTTCCTGATGCAGCGGGACCGCGTAAATATAGAACGAAGCTTCTCCCCGCCTGAGGTATTGCCCTGCGCTTTGCCCGTTCTTCGCTGCCTGCTCACCGCCGGAGGTTCGCTCATCAGTCGTTGCGCCAGTCCGGGAGTAATGGCGATCGATCCGCCTTCGGGGTTATAGACGGCAACTCCGGCCAGATGTTCCCGCTCGCCGAACCGGCTGACAATGGTCTCCAGTTCTTTCCGGGAGCCCTTCTTCAGGTAGGGTTCGACTTTGTCCGCGAGGCTCTCGCCCAACACTTCCGCCCGATGCTCCAGGTCCCGCCGCAGCGCACGCTTTTGCGACCGCACCTCATAGTAGGACGAGAACAGCGAGATCAGCGTGATCCCAACGATCAACGAGATGGTTAGGCGAAAGGTTAGCAGGCGCACAAAGAACCCTAGGTGCAAATCGAATGCCGCGTCCGATCCATCATCAAATGATTTGTTATCAATCGCTTAGACCCAACACTCTGTCCCGCAACGACGATGGGTAGGTAAAAAAGACCATGCCCCCGAGTCGGCTCCGACCCAATTTGCGAACTTGATCCCCCACTTGGTTGCACTCCCTCGTTCAAAGGTTTCTTCTCAGCCGCATCGCAACTACGTTCTTTGCTATTCTTTGACCCGGGCCGAAACCGGCAAAAGCCGCCAGAAAAACCGCCAGAAAACTGGCTGCAAAAAAAGACCAGACCCGGGCGGGTCTGGCTGAAAGAGATTCAGAATCGAAGCAGTCGTGAAGGTCGAATGCCGGTTACCCGCCGCTGACCTATGACTACATCTTGAGCTTGGAACACCCACAGACTACCCTTGCCGGCTTTTAGTGGCTGGTCAATTCTGCACACTCTCAACAAATTTCCGGCCAGGTTGACCACGCTCCCTTTGTGCTCGCCTGCCCCCAAAAGTGCTCGCTTTCCCCCAGACTCTGCGGTGCCGATCTTCTTTGTGATCTATCGATTCAATAAGTTACGCGTCGATCCCCTCGGCCACTGACGTGCACCAGCTAAACCGAGTGAGTGGCCTTCTCCTCTTTCAGGTTCCCTGAAACTAAGTCAGCCCATCTGAAGTTCTCTTCTTCTTAGCGCCTACAACCTTTAGGAGGTTCCTCTATGTTTGCACGCAATGTCTCTTTCTATCTGAAGCCGAATGTGTTGTCCGATTACATGCGATCCTTTGAAAAAGACGTCCTGCCTTTGCTGCGTAAGCAGAATGGCTTTAAGGACGAAATCACTCTGGCCGGTCCCGCCGGAGCTGATGTGATCGTGATCAGTCTGTGGGAAAACAAGAAAGATGCCGACAACTACAACGCCAGCTTGTATCCGCAAGTGTTGAAGACTCTGGCAAGATTTATCGAGGGAACGCCCCAGGTTCACACCTTCGACGTTGTTACCTCGACCTTGAAGCAGCACGAACTCGTGACCGCGTAAAAGAGCACTCTCAGTTTGGTTGGGCACGAGGAGACGGAATTACGTTCGCCTTCTCGTGCCGCCAAACGACAGGACCTTGATCGCGCGCCAAGAAGGGCAGCCATGCACTTAGCGCTCCAAAACGCTGAAACTATTAATCGCCTGGTAGAACAGGGCGAATTGTTTCTCAAGAGCTTCCATGACGAACATCGAAAAGACCCCGCGGGAGTGGAAACTGAGTTCGCGCGGGGTGAACTGTTGGGCTGGCGCAGCACCTTACACACCTTGTACCGCGATTACGCAGAAGAGATCGTGAACCGCGTCGAGGTCAGGACAAGCTTGACTATTCCCGACGCCGAAGTCCCCGCTCCACGCCCCACACCCGTTTTAACGCCGGCACACCCCTGTTAACGACAGTAGCTCGGGGGCACTAAGCTCATGGGGTAGTAGTTTCTCGGGAGTAGCGTACCCGTTGCGGCCCCGAAGGGGCGGAATATTTAAGCCCTGGGTGAGCGGACAACCCGTAGGGACGGCACAAAGCAAACACAAAGGCCGCCTTTGCAGGCGGCCTTCGCGTTGAGCCCCCTCATCCGTGCATCCACTTACGGAACGTACGAAATCACGCCAAACGTTCCCGCCAGACTTCCGTTCGGTCCTGCCGTAAAGAAGAGTTGATTCGCAGCCCCGTTCTTTGCGGTCCCGCCGCCAAACTCGATCCCCCAGAGCTGGTCGATCCCGATGGCCTTGCCGGACTCATCCTTAATCGTGCCCACGAATTGCCCCGTAAGCACGTTGAACGCGTTGATCGTCGATTTCCCGCCGTTGTCGTTCGCGACCAGCAGCGTATTGCTTAGCGGTCCGAAATTCTTCGGCGCTGCTGCAATTCCCCACGGCTGGTTCAGCGGCCCGCCTTCGGTCAGCTGCTTCAGCCACGTTCCATCTTCGCTGTAAATGTCAATGACTCCGCCCGGCGCTCCCGACTGCGCCGCGAACGACACGATCAGCAACCCATCGATGTCCTGAATCCCGAACGGCGCAAACCCCGCCGGAATCGTCGGATCGGTGAACGACTTCACCCAGTTCCAATTGCCGTCGTAGACGTCGACCTTGTTATTCCAGGCGTCGGCCGCATAGAGAAAATTCCCCGACGCGTGATTCGTGATCGCCAGCCCCGTGTACTGCGCCAGCGAACTCGAGTTGTTCACCGCGATGATCGCCACGTTCGGATTCGATCCCGGCGCCCACGCACTGATGGTTCCGTCGAACGTGTCAAAGATGAAGGGCGTAGCGTTTCCTCCCACGGCGAATTCCGCCGATCCGTTGAACACGATCCCCGTCGGCTGTCCCGTCCCGCTTCCGTTGGCCGACGGAACCGATACTTCCAACCCTTGCTTGACTCCGCCGCCGGTGTAAATTGTCGACCACCCAGTCCCGTTGTCGTTGACCCAGAACGGTGAGCCCGGCGAACGCGCCAGTCCCCACCCGTTCACCAGCAGAGGATCGTCGTGCTTGGCCTGTCCTGTTTGATTCGAAACCAGATTCGTGAGTTTGTACTGTGCCACGGCCGCGCTCGAAGCGAACATCAGCGCGAGCCCCAGCGCAAGGGTGAAAGTAGCGATGCGACGTTGCATGCGGATCTCCTTTGATTTGCCCGATCATGATTTTGCCCGATCAAAGGCAGGGGAGTGACGGTGCAGCCTCTGCGCACACAAATCACAATGCTCTGACCAGCCGGCCCATGCTAGCCCCCATCCCCACGGCCGATTGTCAGCGCCATGTCACGAATTTGTATATTTCTTGCCCCCAAAAAAGAATCGGGCCGCCCGCAGGCGGCCCTTCTTGGTTTTAAGCTGGCAACTAGTAACTAGAAGCTCAATCTCCCGCCACCGGCTCCGCAGCTTCCACTTTTGGCGCCGGAGCAATCCCACCATTCGGATTCGTCAGCGCCCCCAGCGGAATGAATCCGTTCTCGGCCACCACCGGCTTCTCCTTCAGCACCACTTCGCGATACATCGCAGCCATGCGTGCGTTGTAAGCCTCATCGTTAATCTGCGGCCCGCGCGCCTCGGCTTTCGCATCGGCAGTTGCCTTCTGCTTCGCATCCCGTGCCCGCACCTTCTCTTCGCGCGCGTTCTTCGCGATGCCCTTGCTGTCGAGATCATGCTGCAGCTCAGTCGTAACCAGATCATCGCGCAGCAGCAGATTATGCGTGGCGTCTTCCATGTCCACTTTCTTGCCACCCGCAAAAATCTCATGCCGCCCATGCTCTTCGTACCACTTGGTCAGCGTGGCCGTCATGTGCATCTTCTCGATGATGTTCCGCCATCCCACGCCCGTGTTATAAGCGCAGAATGAAATCTCGCCTTCCTGCGTCGCATACGGAATAATGCACTGCTCGGTTCGCCGGAAGTCGTAATTGAACAGATCCTGGAACCACATCCCCGCGATGAACAGGAAATTCCACCGATCCTGCCGCCGCTTCATCACATCGTCCACGGTCCGGTCCGGCCCAACCTTTCCATAATTCTTGCCAGTCGCATTGAAGTTCTTGTCGAACTTCTTCAGCAAGTCCATCATCTTGAAATGCGTCGGCGACTGGAACGGATCGTAGTTCTTCATCAAACACAGCGCCATGCCAAACACCGTCCAGAATTTTCCGCGCGCCGCATCATTCACCTTCGCAATATCCTTCGCGAGCTGATCCCCCTTCAAAAACGCCGTGACCGGCACCGCTTCCTTGGTTTCCTTATCGATCATCACCGCCATCCCAGTCCCGCAATTCGGGTGGCAGCCGCAAGACAGTTGGCCCCAGTCGTTTTTGACGTCGTTGACGTGCATCAGGTCGGCCCAGTCGCTGAAGGTTCCCATGAATGAAATCGGGAACCAGTCGCGCGTCGGCTCGCCCAATCCGGTTTGATTCTTTACGTCGTGCGCGAGGTGCGAGAGCGTATAGCGCTGCGCGGCCCGGCGATCGTCGGTGACAGCTTCGTCGCGGCCGGTGAAGCTGACGGGCTGGAAGCTCAGGAAGCTGATCGTCCGCGGATTGTCGAGGGCGAACTTAATGATTCGTCCGACCTGCTCGTTGTTGATCCCGTTCACGATGGTCACGACCGGAACGATTTCAACGCCAGCCTTGTGCAGGTTCTCGATCGCCTTCAACTTCACGTCAAACAAGTTGCCGACCAGGCGGTGCGCGTTAGCCGCGTTGCCGATGCCGTCAAACTGCAGATACGCATACCGCATCCCAGCTTCAACTGCCTGCTGGCAGAATTCAAAGCTCTTCGCGAACTCAATGCCGTTGGTCGCGGCCTGCACGGAGTTGTATCCGACTTTGCGGGCATAGCGAACGGCATCAAGAAAGTACGGTGACAATGTCGGCTCGCCGCCGGAGAACTGCACACTCATCTGCCGCCTCGGCTTGATGGTGATGGCGTTGTCGAGCATGGTCTTGATTTCTTCCCAGGTCAGTTCGTGCACGAACCCAACCTGGTTCGCGTCCATAAAGCAGGGATCGCACATCATGTTGCAGCGGTTGGTCAGGTCAATTGTCAATACGGAGCCGCGTCCATACTTCACCGTCGACGACCCGTGATGATGCAGTTTCTCGTCGTTGTGCGCAGTAATGTCGCGCCCCGGAAACACTTCTTCCAGATGCTGCGAGAACGCGGTGTCGATCGACATCACATCTTCGAAGTGGCCGTGCGTCGGGCAATCTTTCACCATCAAAATCTTGCCATCGCGTTCGACAATCTGCGCCTTGATCTCGCCGACCTTCTCGTTCATCAAAACTTCATGCGGCAGATGCCCGTCGAGAATCTGCTGCCGGATTTCCGGCACGCACTTCGGGCACAGCGAATCCGTCGTCCGCGGCCAGCCCAGCGGAGGCTTCGACTTCTCGTACGACTTGAGCAGCGGCTTTTCCGACCACTTCGGCGTGGGCGACGGATTCGGCTTGATGCGGTTCAAGCGCTCGAATACTGCCCAGGTCCCTTTGGCGGCGACGACGACTGCTTTCTCAACGTACTTGATCGGCTTGCGCATGGTAGCTTCTAGCTCCTGGCTTCTAGTTTCGAGCCAAAACTTCTGAGTTCTGGCTTTCGTTTCTTTTGGATGGCGACTAACCTACAACAGTTAGAGCTATCCCACAACCTGCTGGTTTACTTCTTTTTTACCCGACCTTTTGGATGAACCTGAGAGTATCACTCAAAACCTGTGGCTCTCCCCAGGGAATTGTCCCCGGTCGTACCGACCTGGGTTCCTGAATTACGGCACCAACTACACTTTTCCCTGGGTATTTGACTGCGTCTATCCTATTGCAGCCCTAGGAAGTGGCGCATCCATTACCCAACGAATGGTGCAAATTCAGGGTTTAGCGGTTCCGTGGAGGATTATACGGAGCTAACCTGTTGAAAGTAAAGGACTGCCCTGTGTGGGGCGGACACTCCGCCTTTAACTTTAGTTTCACCCCACTGCGCCGTCTGCTATATTCCCTCGACAGACTATTCCTTTCGTGGAATACTGACTTATGCTGTGGGAGGTCGAGTTCACCGACGAATTCGCTCAATGGTGGAACTCGCTGAACGAAGATGAGCAGGAGGATGTTGAAGCCAGCATCATCCTTCTCCGGACGCTTGGCCCGACGCTGGGCCGTCCGCACGCTGATCTGGTGACGACATCGACGTATCCGAACATGAAGGAACTCCGCACGCAGCACGAGGGGAGGCCGTATCGCACGCTCTTTGCTTTCGATCCGCGGCGAATTGCGATTCTGCTAATTGGAGGCGACAAGACAGGAAACGATCGCTGGTATATAGAGTGTGTGCCGCGGGCCGACAAGATTTACGCCGAACACTTGCGCCAGATTGAGAAAGAGAATCGGAAGAAGCGGTAAACCAAAAGGGGGAGTTCATGCCTAGGAATTTTCGAGAACTGGAAGCGAAGATGTCGCCGGAGTCACGGGCGCGTGCCGAGGCCAAAGCAAAGAAGATGCTCGCCGAGATGCCCCTGGACGAACTCCGCGAAGCCCGTGCCATGACCCAGGTGCATCTGGCGAGAATCCTCGGGGTGAATCAGGCCGCGGTGTCAAAAATGGAACGCCGCGCCGACATGTACGTCAGCACCCTGCAGGATTTTGTGAAAGCCATGGGCGGGGAACTGAAAATTACGGCGCGCTTTCCGGAAGGCACCGTAGAGATCAATCAGTTCGAGGCGGTGAAGAAGTCGGCTGGAGAGGAGTGATCACATCCTTTCGCAGAGCACGCGAAAGGATGAGCACGCGAATCATGCCTCCGCCCTAGACTTCCGCATCCTGTATACGGTCCTCGGATGACCGGAAAATATCATGCCTTCCCCGTCGCTCCCGACCACCTCATTTAAGATCGTTCTCTTTTGGCAGGCGGAATTGGCACGACTGGAAGGCGTGCCCTTCCTGGTTTCTCGCCACCGGCTGTGTCGATCAGCAGTGTCGATCAAAGGTCAGCCAGCAACCTTCAGAACGTCAGGCCTATGCCTCCGCTGATAACGTTGCTTTTCCAGTTGTACAGGTTGTTGGGATTACCGGGGGTGGAGGCGAATTTGAAATAGCGGGTTTCGTAGCTGCCCTTGACGTAGTACCACTGGCCGAACTTGTAGCCCACGCTTCCCTTCAGGGTGTAGCCGTGGTCGAATCCCGGACTGGGCAAGGCCGCCGTCGACGCATTCGTAAGGTAGTGCGGCTTGAATTCCGGCTCACCGCGAGCCTCGAAGAAAGCGCGCTGGCTCGGTCCGAATTTATAGCGGACCACGAGCGGGATCTGGACCAGTTCCAGCCGGTCGCGATTGAAGACTTCATCGTTCTCCACGGCCGGCGGCATATAAATCCGGCGCACCTGGGCGTCGACGCCGATCGACAAGTTGTGAGTTCCGAACATCAGACCACCGTAGACGGCGAGTTCCCTGGCATGATTGTTGGTGTCGAAGGGCTCGCGGACCTCGCCTCCGATCACGATGCTGGGACCACCGCTTTTGGCGGAGGGTTGCACGACCGCCACTTCCCCGTTGATGTCCACCAAACCGGCGGTGACTGGCGGGAAGCCGGCGAAATGGTCGGAGATCTGGCCGACGTCCACTCCGAGGGTCCCTCGTTGACAATAGGCCGGGACCGTGGCCAAGAGAAACAGCAGAATCACACCGATGCGGACCAGGTCCGCCTTGCAGGGCTTCATCAATACGTTCCCTCCCTTGTGGGCAGTGTACACTCCCGCGAATCCCGCGGGACAGAGTGCGCGGTTTTTCGCCGGAATCTCGGAGTACTGGGCTGACGCTAGGGTTGGATGCGGATTATGGGATCGGGAGGTGTTTGAGGCCGAAAGTTCGGGGCCGACGTTTGGGGCCGACGTTTGGGGCCGACGTCCGTGGCGAGAAGTTTCGATGGGAAACGACGTGGAACCCCGGACGCCCTCGTCCAGCGAGCCAGCGGCGACCGGCGACCAAAACCGCCGCGAGATCCACACGATCGTTCCGCCTCGTCCGCGTCGTTTCGCGCTTGGACTACAAACCTTGTTTTTCGAAGACGATCTCGGCCTTCTTGGCGGCCAGCTTTTCCTTGCGGTAGGCGCGGGCAACGTCGCCGAGAGGCGTGGGCTCCGAGACCGGACCGAACTCCCAAAGCGGGCGTTCGCCTTGAGCGTAGCTGTAGCCTCCGCCGCCGACCAGAGGACTCTCGGTGGCCATGGCATGCACGGAAGCGTGCAGGGGATGGCTGGGCGACTGACTTATCTGCGGCTGGCCGGACAGCGCCGACTGCCCGAAGGCTGCGGCGGTGCAAAACATGAAGAGGACGAAGAGTGTGATTTTCATGGCGTTTAGTTCCGAATTCATGAGGGATCGATGCAACCTCGATACCAACTTAAAAGGCTTTTAATTCAAGGCCTTACGCATGGAATCGACAGGGCGGCGCAAGACTTTGCACATTTCGGGAAGTAACCCCATTCACCACTAAGGGCACGAAGGCTCACGAAGGAAACCCCGAACTTGAATTCCTTCGTGGCCTTCGTGGTTCAAGGTTTGCTTTCTCTTTTGTGCGGCGGTTTGCGGCGAGGAGCTTCGGCGGTGTATGTTTCCGAAGATGTGCGATAAGGCTTCATTCGCGGCGGTGGCGATCACGGTGCTCGTGCTGTTCGGCGCCAGCGCGCAGGCGCAGACCGACTGCGCCGAAGGGGACGGCGTGCTGGATACGGCTGCGCCGAAAACCATGACGGTGCCGGAAGTCATCCAGAAATTCACCGCGCAAGAGACCAAGGTCAAACAGGCGCGCGACCAAAACACCTACACTCAGGACGTGATGGTGCAGACGCTCGGCGACAAGGGAGAGGTCGACGGGCAGTTTCACGAGATCTCGACCATCTCGTACGAAGACAAGGGGAAGCGCTCGGAGAAAGTGACGTATGCCGAGCAGTCGACGCTGCGCGGGGTGCAGCTGACTCAGGAAGACATAGAGGACATCCGCGTTTTCATGGCGTGGATACTGACCACGGACGAAGTAGCGCAATACAACCTGACCTATGCGGGACAGCAGCACGTCGACGATCTGGATACCTACGTGTTCCACGTCGTGCCCAAGAAAGAAGAGAAGAACAAGCGCTATTTTCAGGGCCGCATCTGGGTCGACAATCGTGATTTTCAGATTGTGAAGCTGTGCGGCAAAAGCGTGCCCGACGCAGCCCGGCCTAAAAAGAACAAGCCGATGGATATCCGGCTGACGTTTGTGGGCTACCGGCAGTTAGTGGATGGGCTGTGGTTCCCGGCGTACGCCAAGGTCGATGACACGCTGCACTTTATGGCGCAGTCGATCCACTTGCGCGAAGTCGTGAAGTTGAAAGACTACAAGCGGGCAGGGACGGGCGCACCAGCGCCATCACCGTAGCCGGGGAAATATTCGCTGCACTTGAAGTGGAACTTGAGGTATGCTGTACTTCCTTTTATGGCCGAAGAAAAGAACCGCAGTAAAGATATCGTTCTGTGGATCATCACCGTCGCCCTGATTGCGCTAGCATTCTTCTGGTACCACAAGCCGCGATAGTTTTTCGGGGAGCCGTGGACGGCCGTTGGCGCGAGCGTAGGTTGGTGAACGCGCCGGAAAGTCCGTGGGCGCGCCATCGGCGCCGTTCCTCGAACGAGGGCGTCCGGGGCTCCACGTTTCGAGCTTTAGACTCCGAACCCAGGACTACGAACCCTTTTCTTGAAAACGGTCGAGCAGTAGTTCGGCTGCGACCAAATCTTCGAGCGCACAGCCCACACTCTTGAATACCGTGATTTCTTCCGGGCTTCGTCTTCCCTGCTTTTTTCCACTGATCAATTCGTGAAGATCGGCGGCAACGTGATCGCGCGCGATCGAGCCTTCGAGCAGGGGAATTAACAGCTCGCCCACTTCCGCCGCGGTGATGTAGGTATCGACCACTACGTGGGAACGCTCGATGGTGTGAGTGTCGACCTCGCGGGTCTGCGGGCGGAAAGCGCCCACCAGGTTGAGATGGGTTCCGGGACGCAGGTCGCGTCCGTCAAAAAGCGGAGTGGAGTTCGAGGTGCAGGTGCAGATCACGTCGGACTGGGCGGCGCAATCGCGCGCGTCGGCGGCGGCGATGGTGAGGTCGGGCAGTTGCGTGGAAACCTTGTGGACAAATTCGGCGGAGCGCGAGGAGTTGCGTCCGCAAACGAGCACGCGGTCAAAGTTACGCGCCAGCGGAAGCACCGCGAGATGAGCCAGCGCCAGCCGGCCAGTGCCGAAGATGCCGAGGGTGGAAGCATCGGGGCGCGCCAGAAATTTGGTGGCGACCGCAGAGGTTGCGGCCGTGCGCAGGTCGGTGAGATAGTTGGCGGCAATGGTCAGGCGCGGTTGCGCGGTTTCTGGATCAAGCAGTAGATAGGTGGCCTGAATGCGGCCGTCGGCGAGAGCAAAGGTACCGCGGCTGTAGGTCCAGCTGAATCGTGACTGTGGTCTCGATCGCGAAGCTGTTCTTGATCGCGCACTTGATCTTTGTCGCGAACCTGGTCTTTGTCTCGAACGAGGATCAGCTTCATTCCGAGCGTGCCGGCGGATCGGTCGTAACAGGACATGGCCAGGAAGATGCCGTGGGCAAGTTCGGCGTGGGTGCGCGGCGGCAGGCTAATGGAAGGATAACGATCGCGAAAAGCGGCCTCCAGCGCGGCACACAGTTGCACGGGATCGAGCAGGCGGCAAACGTCGGCTTCGCTGAGATGAAGGTCAGGCATGGGCTGAAGTGCAGGGGCGGATTGATTTTACCGAAGTTGAAGAGAAAACATTTCGAGGATCACGAACGCACAGTTTCCGGCACGAAGAATGCGCGAGGCGCGGGCTGAGGTTTGGCCGCGCTCCGCGTCGACTTGTCGGGAGCATGGTTTCCCATGTCCCTCAAACAGTAGAACCGCCCCACTCAAACCAAAAGCAGGCTTGAGTGGGCCATCCCGTCACTTGTCACCCCGTCGGAATTCGAAATCTCAGATTTAAACTCGCAACGAGCCGCGGAACGCCCTGGCGGCGTAGTAAGATTCCGCGCCGTTGTGATACAGGAAAACCGTGTCGAAGCGGCGATCACAAAAGAGGGCGCCGCCGAGTTCTCTGACGGCCGACGGTGTTTTCACCCAGCTCGACGTTTTCGTGTCGAACTCTCCGAGGTTCTGCAGCTTGCGATATTGCTCTTCGGTTAAGAGCTCAATGCCCATGGCCGCGGCCGCGTCGACCGCGTTATTTTTGGGCTTATTTTCTTTCCTCGATTGCAGCGCTTCGCGGTCGTAGCAAAAACTTCTTCGGTCTTTCGGACTCTCCGCTGCACAATCATAAAAAATGTATTCGCCCGTCTTTTTATCCTGATCCACCACGTCCGGTTCACCGCCCGTTCTTTCCATTTCGTTCAGGGACCACAGTTTGTGAGCATTCGCATCCAGCCTGGCTTGTACTTTGGCCCATTCCAGACCTTTGTGGCGGTTCATGTTTTTCTCAAAGCGGGCTTTCAATACTTTGAGTAGTTCTTCGCGTAGTTTTTGTGAGAGGGTTACATTTGCCATAGTTTTCATGCCTTTCTGAACGCGGTCATCCTCCGATCAAGGATCACCCGTTTGTCCGCCATCTATCGACGGCCTCGCAAAGAGCTTTGCTCCAGGTTCCGCGGCTTACTCCGCAACCGCGTGCGCCATGACTATAGCCGCCGCCATTGCGAGCTTGTGGTCATTGTTCCAGGGCGGCCCGACGGCCCTTCGCAACTTGACGAAGTGCGCGTCGAGGTTCTCTACACGCAGCACCTGGCGCGCCGCACCCAACACGCTCTTCGCGTCGTACCAGTGGACGGGCCAGCCCCGTGCCTCCGCCGCGGAGGCCAGGGCCTTGCGGTACATCACCCAGTCGGCATTGTTCTGCGCACGGTAGTCCTGGATTCGCTCGGCAATCGTGGGCGGAAGTGGTGGGCACTTGCGAAGTGCGACACCGAGGATACGCGGCACTGCCATCGCGACAGCGTCCCAGGCAAGCACCGCATGCCTCTCCGCAGACACTCGTACGCGCTCTACTAATTCCACAGCCTCGTCGAGGGAGAGCCGTTGGGCTTCGCTGTGGTGCGGAATCTTCGGCAGGCCCTCGCCCACGAGTTCCACCCGGCGGCGATCGAGGAGTGTCCCATCGCGCGCCACGGTCACTAGCACCGCCCAACCGCCATGATCTGATACCCCGACGATGCCTCCGTTCTTCGACATGTTCTTCGACATGTTGTTCGACATGTTGTTTGACATGATGTTCAACGCTTCGGCGCTCCAGGCGGCCAGTTGGGAGCTTTCACGCCGAACTGTTCGGCGTACTCGGCGTTCAGCCGCTGCCAGCCGGCGAATTTCATGGCATCGGCGCCAGCGATGCGGCCGATGGGCGTTCCGCTGAGAAGGTAATCGAGAACATCGAAAGAAATGTGCCACCCAGCTGCACCCATGGAGACGAAGCCGCGATTGATCTTGGTCCACAGCGTCAAGCGCGTGCCTCTCCCCGAGGCCTCGAGCTCCCAACGCATATCGCCGTACTCGAGCGCCTTGGGAGCTTCGACTCGCGTCACTTTTGTTTCGATCGGCGTGGGGTTACCCACCCAGGTAAGCTGCACCATTCCCACCGCGCTCAGGCTTCCATCGGTCACAAAGGGAGCCCACTCGCGCAGTTGCGCCGGGTCGATCAGCGCCTCCCAGACTTTTTCCGGCGAGTGGCGCAGTTCCCGGACGAGAATGAGCGTCCACTTGTCTTCATATTGTTGTCTTTCAGTACTCGCGCCAAATTGGCGGGACCCGGTGCGTACACCTGAGGTTCGGTCATCTTCTTCTCCTTCGTCTTTCAATAGCCTGCCCGCTCGCGAGATGAACTCGACGATCCCCACCGGCGACGACACCCACGAGCGACGGCGACGACGTGCGTACGATTTTGCCGCAGTGCCCCAGTCGAACTCAAATCAAGTTGAACACGTTCCGAACCACATCGGGCACAATGCCGTGGGCCACAATGTCATGGAGGATGGCGGGAATCGCGATCCGTGCAAGCGGATACGCGATCAGCACCACAGTGACGGCCGCCAGCGCCCAGGTGCTGGCCGAAAGGTGGCGTTCCAGAGCATCTACGTGAGTGGACCAGAACTGGCAGAGTTGCATGGCGCTGGCCGGAATCGGTGCGTACTGCTGGCGATCGCTCATCTTGTTTCCCTCCTCCTAGATCTATCTACTTCTCCTGGGCATCCGCCCTACCAGCGCTTCAGCTGGGTGAGCTGAATGAGGTTGCCGCAGGTGTCCTTCAGCATCGCGATCGTTGAGCCGTGCGTGTCGGTGGGTGGCATCGTGAACTCGGCGCCGCGGGCCTTGATACGCTCGTAGTCGGCCTTGACGTCGTCGGTGAAGAAATTAGCCGCGGGCTGGCTCTGTTGAAATATCGCTTCCTGATACGTTTTGGCCGCGGGGTTGTTGTTCAGCGCCAACTGCAGCTCAGCACCTTCCGGTTCCTCGGGCGAGGCCACGGTCAGCCAGCGATAGGGGCCATTGCTGAAATCGGCCTTCTTGGCGAAACCCAGCACCTCGGTATAGAAGCGCAGGGCCTTGTTCTGGTCGTCCACGAATACGCTGGTCAATTTGATTTTCATTTCGTTTCTCCTTTATCACGTTCGCGGTTTGGGCCGCGCCGGCGTCTTGTGCCTGGTTTTCGTTTTCTTTGGGTCGTTTTTCGTTGGCAGGGATGGATCGATGCGGTTGAGGTGGCGTTCGAGAGCATCGATGTGAGCGGACCAGAAGCGGCGGAACTGAGCCAGCCAGGCATTGACCTGCTGAAATGGTTCCGGCTTCAGCCGGTAGAGACGGCGCTGTGCGTCCACCGTAGATTCGACGAAACCGGCATCGCGCAGCACGCGCAGGTGCTTGGACACGGCCGGCTGCGACATCCGAAGCTGACGCTCGATCTCTCCCACCGACTGTTCGGACGAGACCAAGAGGCTCAGGATCGCGCGGCGGTTCGGCTCGGCAATGATTTCGAACGCTTCCATTTTTTTAATATACCCATTCTCGCATATACGTGTCAAGGCATATTTGTAGCTCCATGAAATTGCTCGATTCGATTCGATCCGCACACGCCAGGGAAGCTCCGATCAGGGTCCAACAGAAGGCGCTAACCACAGAGAACACAGAGGTGCACAGAGGACCGCGGAGGCCTAATCAGAGCTTCCCTAGGGTTTCGAGCTTTCATCGAGTAAGATATTTCCGCTGCGCAAGACTCGGCAGACAGGGCTAATGCCCGTCGTTCTTCGCGGCGTTGTGCGGCACCCTTCGGCTTGCAGCCGCTCGCTCAGGGCAGGCTAAGAGCTGAAGCCGTGCCCTTCCACGAAAACAAACATGAATCGCGAATATCACAAGGCATACAGCCAGGAACTGCGCCGGGACATGGAGGCGCTGGTTTACGGGCATGCGGGGATACCGCTGCTGGTATTCCCAACCTCGATGGGGAGATTTTTCGAGTATGAAGACCGGGGAATGATCGGGGTGCTGGCGCCGAAGATTGAGCGCGGCGAGCTGCAGGTGTTTTGCCCGGACGCCGTCGATACGGAGAGCTGGTACAACAAGGGCGTACATCCGCGGGTGCGCGTGCTCCGGCATTTGCAGTATGAACGCTACATTTTGCATGAGTTTCTGCCGTTTATTCGGTGGAAGAATCAGGCGCCGAAGCTGGCGGTGACCGGATGCAGCTTTGGCGGATATCACACGGTGAATTTTGCGCTGAAGCATCCGGATGTGGTGACGCATTGCGTGAGCATGAGCGGGGCGTTCGATATCCACCAGTTTCTGGATGGGTATTACGACAATGATTGTTATTTCAATAATCCTCCGGACTATTTGCAGAACATGACGGACGACTGGTTTCTGAGCCGCTACGGGCAGATGAAGATTGTGCTGGGGTCGGCGGATTGGGATATGTGTCTGGATCAGAACGTGAAGCTTTCGGCGATTTTGAATGGGAAGGCGATTCCGCACTGGCTGGATGTTTGGAACGATAATTCGAAGCATGACTGGCCGCTGTGGCAGAGGATGGCGGGAAAGTATTTTTGAGGGGCGGTCGTCGGTCGTTGGTCGTTGGTCGTTGGTCGTTACCGCCGGGTTTGTGGAAGGGCACGGCTTTAGCCGTGCCGACAGGCACCCCCAGGGAAACGGGGCTTCAGCCCCTGCGGGCGCGGCGAGAATGCCTTGCGGCAGCGGGAGGTTCGTTGAAGCTGGTAGGGATCCTTCGACTGCGTAAGTGCTTCACTTCGTGAAGCACTTACTTCGCTCAGGATGACAGAACGTACAAAGCAGGTTCCTCACTCGGCTTTCAGCCCGGTTCGGAATGACAAAGATTTTGGAGAGACGGAGAGTTTGGCGATGAAGAAGATTGGGATTTTGTTTGGGATGGAGAATACGTTTCCGCCGGCGTTGGTCGAGAAGATTAACTCGATGAAGATCGACGGCGTGGAGGCGGAGTTTGTGAAGATTGGCGGGATTCGGATGGATGAGCCGAAGAAGTATGACGTGATCATCGACCGGATTTCGCAGGATATTGAGTTTTATCGGGCGTATTTGAAGAATGCCGCGCTGCAGGGGACGATTGTCGTGAACAATCCGTTCTGGTGGACGGCGGACGACAAGTTTTTCAACTACGCGCTGGCGCACAAGATGGGCGTGGCCGTTCCGCCGACGGTGATTCTGCCGCATAACAAGCATCCCGAGGGCACGACCGACCAGTCGATGCGGAATTTGATTTTTCCACTCAACTGGCAGGAGTTGTTTGACTACGTTGGATTTCCGGCGTTTTTGAAGCCTTATTCAGGCGGCGGGTGGAAGCATGTGTATCACGTGCATAATCCGGAGGAATTTTTTCATCACTACAACCAGACCGGGCGGCTGTGCATGACGCTGCAGCATGGCGTGGAGTTTGACGAGTATTACCGGTGCTACGTGGTGGGGCAGGAAAAAGTGCACATCATGAAGTACGACCCGCGGGCGCCGCATCATGAGCGCTATGTGAAGGGGAATCCGGCGCCGTCGACGCCGGCGTTGCGGGATCGCATGGTGAAGGATGCGTTGGCGTTGTGCCGGGCGCTGGGGTATGACTTGAATACCGTCGAGTTTGCGGTTGAAGGTGGAGTGCCGTATGCGATTGACTTTCTGAATCCGGCGCCGGATGCGGAGATTACTTCCGTCGGGCAGGAGAATTTTGACTGGATTGTGAATGCGGTGGCGGAGATGGCGGTGAAGATGGCCTTGAGCGGGGAGAGTCCGGTGAAGGAGTTGCGGTGGGCGGAATTTCTGGTGGGCGCGGAAAAGAAACCGGAGCGCAAGGGTGAGCCGGAGTGGGTGGCGGCGCGGAAGCGGAAGCCGGGGCAGTGATGCTGCGCCGCCTTGCTGGACTTGCGAAGTCGGGAAGCACATTCGTGGGAGAACTCCCTGAGGCGGTGTGGGCGCCGCGTTGCGGATAGGGGTCCTTCGACTGCGTCAGTGCTTCACTTCGTGAAGCGCTGACTTCGCTCAGGATGACAAACGCGTGGAATGGTCATGCGAAAAGGGAAAGTTGCGAAGACGGTGGAGGAATATCTGGCGGGGACGCCAGAGCCTGCTCGCACGACACTGAAACACATTCGCGCGGTGATTCGGTCGGTCGTGCCGAAGGAGACGACCGAGGTCATCAGCTACGGGATGCCGATGTTTCAGTACAACGGGATGCTGGTGGCTTACGCGGCTTTTAAGAATCATTGCAGTTTATTTCCGACGGGGTCGGGGGTGCTGGACCAGTTCGAGAAGGAACTTGCCGGGTACCGAACGTCGAAGGGGACGATTCAGTTCCCTGCCGATCGGCCTTTGCCGGATGCGCTGGTAAGAAAGATTGTGCAGGGCGAGGGTCAAGGAGAATCGGGAGTGGGACTGAGGGGCGTTGTTATACTGTTAGGGTCTGTTTATCCCACTTCTCGCGAAAGACGCGAGACATGGGGCACCCGGCTGCCGGCGAACAGCAGGTTCCTCGACTTCGCTCGGAATGACAAGACTTTGAATCGATCAGCAATTTAGAGAGATCACGACCATCGAAAATGCAGCCTACTTTTACCATCGGGATTGAAGAGGAATATCAGACGGTGGATCCGGAGACGCGGGATCTGCGGTCGCATATTCAGGCCGAACTGCTGGAGAAGGGGCGACTGGTTCTGCAGGAGCGGGTGAAGGCCGAGATGCACCAGTCGGTGGTGGAGGTGGGGACGTCGGTCTGCCAGAACATCAAGGAAGCCAAGGCCGAGGTCAAGAAGCTGCGGCAGCAACATGGTGCGGCTGGCGCGGGAGAACGGGCTGCGGCTGGCGTCGGCGGCGACGCATCCTTTTTCGGACTGGCGGACGCAGGAGATTCATCCCGACCAGCGCTACAAAAATATAGTTGAAGACTTGCAGCTGGTGGCGCGGGCGAATTTGATTTTCGGGCTGCACGTGCACATTGGGATTGAGGATCGCGAGACGGCGATCCACATGATGAATCATGCGCGCTATTTTCTGCCGCACATTCTGGCGCTGTCGACCAATTCGCCGTTCTGGCTGGGGATGAATACCGGGCTGAAATCGTACCGGTGCAAAGTGTTTGACAAATTTCCGCGGACCAATATTCCGGATTATTTTCCGAGCTGGGGCGAGTACGAGAATTTCATCAAGCTGCTGATCAAGACCAACTGCATCGACAACGCGAAGAAGATCTGGTGGGATATCCGGCCGCATCCATTTTTCAACACGATTGAGTTCCGGGTGTGCGACATTCCGATGCGGGCCGACGAGACGATCGCGCTGGCGGCGCTGATTCAGGCGACCGTGGCCAAGCTGTACAAGCTGTATACGGCGAATCAGGGATTCCGGCTGTACCGGCGGGCGCTGATCATGGAGAACAAGTGGCGGGCGTCGCGCTATGGGCTGGACGGCAAGATGATCGATTTCGGCAAGCAGACGGAAGTGCCGGCGCGGGACCTGGTATACGAATATCTGGAGTTCATCGACGATGTGGTGGATGAACTCGATTCGCGCGAGGAGTTGAATTACATCCACAGGATTCTGGAGCATGGCAGCGGCGCCGACCGGCAGCTACGCGTGTTCGAGCAGACTGGAGACTTGAAGAAAGTTGTCGATTACATCATCGAGGAGACGGAAGCGGGGCTGGAAGAAGAGCCGGCTGACGTACGAAAAGTAGGGTAATGAGCAATTCTGTAGACCAACGCAACGCTTCAAACCAAGTCAAAATCCCCACGCCGTCGCAAAGACCGCGACAAGGGTGGGGCACCCGCCTGAGCGACATTCCATTTGATCCGGAGTATGCGCCGGGGGCTTTCAACGCGGTTCGCGTTTGTTTGCGCGTGCAGCCTGAGGAGCAGGTTTGTGTGATCACCGACGAGGCCACCATCGAGATTGCGGCGGCGGTGGTGCAGGCGCTGGAGGAACTCGGGGCTCCGTATCATGCGTGGGTGCTGGAAGAATTGGCGGAACGTCCGCTGAAGGATTTGCCGCGCGAGATTCTGGAGGATCTGGAGAAGAGCCAGGTTTCGATTTTCGCGGTGCAGGCGCAGACCAACGAACTGCGGTCGCGGATCCAGATGACGGAAGTGGTGAACCGGCGCAAGATTCGCCACGCCCACATGGTGAACATCAACCGGCAGATCATGCTGGAGGGGATGCGGGCGGACTTCCAGAAGGTGGACCGGCTAAGCGCTAAGGTGATTGCCATGGTGCGGAAGGCGTCGAAGGTGCGCGCGACTACGGCGGCGGGCACGGACCTGACGGCGGACTTGAATCCGAATTACAAGTGGGTGAAGACCAGCGGGATTATCACTCCGGAAAAGTGGGGCAATCTGCCGGGCGGGGAAATTTTTACGACGCCGGGCGAAGTGAACGGAACATATGTGATTGACGGCGTGGTGGGGGATTATTTGTGCGCGAAGTTCGGGAATTTGCAGGAACGTCCGCTGACGGTGCGGATGAAGGAGAACCGGCTGACCGAAGCGCATTCGGAAAATCGCGAACTGGAAAATGATTTCTGGAAATATACGCATACCGACGAAAACAGTGATCGGGTGGGAGAGTTCGCCATTGGGACCAATATTGATTTGAAAGAAGTGATTGGACAGATTCTGCAGGATGAGAAATATCCGGGCGTGCACATTGCGTTTGGGAATCCTTACGGGGCGCACACGGGGGCGCAGTGGGATTCGACCACGCATATTGACGTGGTGGGGCGAAAATTTAACATCTGGGTGGATGACGAGCAGATTATGCGGGAGGGGAAGTTTTTGGTGGAGGCGTAGAGGCAGCCACATGTCAGAGTTGGAATTGGTGCTCAGACAATCTTCGGCGGAAACGATCAAGAATTTATATTTCGCCTTCAACGCGCGTGAACTCGGCGCGTGTCTAGCCGGGATGCAACCCAATGTGGAGTGGCCCAACGGTATGGAGGGCGGCACGGTTTCCGGGCACGACGGCGTTTGTGCTTATTGGACGCGGCAGTGGGGCATGATCAATCCGCACGTTGAGCCTGTGAAGATTGAAGCCGATGGCCATGGCCGCGTGGTGGTAGACGTCCACCAGGTCGTGCGCGAGATGGATGGCACAGTTTTGCTCGACCGGATGGTCGAGCATGTTTACGCGCTGGAAGGCGGCCTCGTCCGCGGCATGGAAATTCGCGAGTAAAAAATCGCGCGATTGCTCCTCTCATGATTCCCTCCTTACGCAAGCAATTCAACGAGAACTTTACTCCCGAAAAATATCAGGCGTTTTTGCGGCGGGTCGATGAGGGTTGCGGGACTCACGTGCAGTTCCGGCTCTCGGAGACCCCGTGTTTTTTTCCCAAGGCGCTGGTTGATCGGATGGCGCTCGACGGGCAGGAATTGATTCGGCAGCTCGTCGATAATCCTGGGTATCGCGCGAAGTCGGAGGCGGCGGTGCCGGCGGAGTTTAAGGTGCCGAACGAGCCGGATCATCCTATGTTTGTGCAAGTGGATTTTGGGTTGGTGCGCGATGCTGCGGGCGAATTGCAGCCGAAGCTGGTGGAGTTGCAGGCCTTCCCTTCGCTTTATGCGTATCAGGGGCCGCTGGCGGAGGCATACATTGACGTGTATGGATTGGACCGGCGGCTGAAATATTTTTTGAGCGGGCTGGAGACTTCTTCTTATCGCGAACTTTTGCGGCGGGCGATTGTGGGGACGCATGATCCGGAGAATGTGATTTTGATGGAGATTGATCCATTGCATCAGAAGACATTGCCGGATTTTCTGCTGACTGAAAAAATGTTTGGGGTTCGGACCATTGACATTGTCGACATCCGGAAAGATGGGATGCGGCTTTATTACGAGCGCGGCGGGAAGCGCGTGCCGATCGAGCGGATTTACAACCGGGCGATTGTCGACGAACTGGAGCGCAAGAACGTGAAGCTGGCGTTCGATTGGCGCGACGATCTGGATGTGGAGTGGGCGGGGCATCCGAACTGGTATTTCCGGATCAGCAAGTTTTCGATTCCTTATTTGCAGCATGCGTCGGTGCCGAAGACCGTTTTTTTGGATAGCTTGTTTCTGGACCGACTGCCGGAGATTCCTCGGGATCTGGAAAATTATGCATTGAAGCCGCTGTATTCGTTTGCGGGGTTGGGCGTGGTGATCGCTCCGACGAAGGAAGATATTGCGGCGATTCCGGCGGAGAAGCGGCCGTATTACATTTTGCAGGAACGGATGCATTTCGAGCCGGTGATTGCGACTCCGCTTTGGCGGGACCAAGGCGGAGGTGCGGGTAATGTATATCTGGCTGGATGAGTTGACGCCGGTGCTGACGATCATCCGCATGGGGCGGGGGTTGATGATGGGCGTGGATCACAACAGAAATATGGAGTGGGTGGGGGCGTCGGCGGGGTTTTATTTGGAGTGAAGGGAGTGGACTGCGGACGGTAAAGCAGGTCCCTCCACTACGCTTGCTTCGCCGCGCTCCGGTCGGGATGACAGAGTGGGACGACAGAGTATGACCGCGGAATCACGCTTCGAATTCATGGGGACAACTATTTCAGCTTCACGAAGAGCAGGACGAAGATTGCCCAGATTCCGACGGTGAGGGGAAACTGGACCACGGCGGCGTCGCGCATGGGGCTTCCGCGGGGTAAAGCAAAAGTCAGCAGCATCATGGCAAGCGCGGTGAGCACTCCGACGGCAAATCTGCTTTTCGCATTCATTTCTGTTTCCCCCTTTAGTTCAATCGAGCGGAATCCCTCGCGGGCAGTGATTGTACACCTATTCGCGGCGGTTGCGGAGCGTTGAAAGCTTAGTGGTCAGTTTCAAGATCCTTAACCACGAAGGGCACGAAGGTTCACGAAGGAGACCAATGCAGCGAAAACGGCCCCCGGGGAGGCCGTCCGCTGTTTTCACTCTCCTACGCGGGGGCCGTTTCTAAGCGGCGGCTGAGCAGAATTCCGCCGGCGACCAACGCGATCATGAGCGCCACAAACAGCGACATCCATCCCCAATATTGCATGGGATGGCGGAGGGCGCGGACGAAGTGACGGCCGTAGAGGTAGGCCACGAAGGCGATGGCGGAATAGCGGAGGGCGCGGCCAATGGTGACGATGGCGAGAAACTTTCCCAGGGGATAATCGGAGGCGCCGGCGGCGGCGAAAAACATGCTGGTTGGAGTGGGGATGGGGATTGCCGTCGACGCGAACAGAGTTCCCGAGCCCCAGCGCTTGAACAGCTTAAGGAACTTGGTCAGCTTGCCCTTTTTGAATTTTTTGTCGAGATAAGCCGATCCGGCGTGGCGCGCTACGCGGAAGGTGAGGTAGGCGCCGAGGACCGATCCGGCGGTGGCCATGGCGGCGTACTCATACCAGGGATCGCGGTGACTGGCGGATAAGATGGCGGTGAGAATGTCAGGACCACCGAAGGTTGGAAGGGGCGAACTGTCGAGAATCGCGAGGAAGAAAAGGCCCAAGGGACCGAGGTGGCGGAGAGTCGCGGCGAAGCTTCGCGAGACCGGCCGCCTGGCGGCCGGGGCGAGGAAGTTCAGCATGTTGGGAATATATCAAGGAGCAAGGGTGTGACGCGTCGGGCTTAAACCTTCAACCACAAAGAACACTAAGGATCACGAAGGTAGAACGCTTCAGAATTGAGCGCTGGCTGAGTTCAGCTGATTTTTTTGACGATGGTGGTTTCGAGGATTTTGCCGTTGGGGCGCTTGAGGTACATTCTGTCTCCGCTGAAGCGAACCGGGACCGAGACGCCGGGCCCGAACTCGCCGGGCAAGTAGCCGTCGCAGTATGCGGGATCGTATTCGCCGACATAGGCGGCGCCCTCGACTTTGACGACGATGGCGGTGCGGTGAGGTTGGGGCTCGGCGGATTCGCGCAGAATTTCCTTTTCGGCCTGGGCCCAGTTCTGGAGGTCGCGGCCGGGAATTTTTCCGTTGCGAATGTAGATTTCTTCGGCGCGCAGACGAATGGCCTCCTGCCAGCCGGGCGCTGCGGCGGTTCGGGGCTGGGGTGGTTTGGGAACGGCGTTCACGGGTTCGTTCCTCCTGTCTGGGCGAAATCACCGACGGCGGCTTCGTCCTAGTTCATCATAATTTGCATAAACCGTGGTGGAGTGGGAGGGCATCTGACAGAAGGACGTAGGTGAGGGCAAGAATGGGAATGGGTGAGGCCGAAGCCCGGAACGGGACGGCGGCCGTCATTGTGATTGGATTCCCTCGGGAGCTAAAGCCCTTGAACTAAGACGGTTAATCGCAGCGCTGAAAGCGCTGCGCCGCCAAGCCGCTTTAATTGCTGGAAGCGCGGTGCGGCCCGAGAGCCCATTTTTTGTGAGGTTTTGAGGCATACTGCCCCGGCGCATCTGGCCTGTAGGCCTCGGGGAATAAGGGAGTTGACCGGATTCGGCTGGGGGCCTAACATTACCGCCAAGTAAGGTCGCGCCTCCCATGATCGGCCAGCAAGTCTCCCATTACCGCATCCTTGGCAAGCTGGGCGGCGGTGGTATGGGCGTGGTGTATGAGGCCGAGGACCTGAAGCTGGGGCGGCACGTTGCGCTGAAGTTTATTCCAGAAAATCTCGCCCACGACCCCAAGTCGCTGGAGCGGTTTACGCGAGAGGCGCGGGCGGCATCGCAGCTCAACCATCCCAACATCTGTACCATCCACGGCATTGAAGATAACAACGGGCATCCGTTCATTGTGATGGAGAAGCTGGAGGGCGAGAGCCTGAAGGCGCACATCGCGGGGCAGGCAATGGCGGTGGAGGAAGTGCTCGACGTGGGAGTGCAGGTGGCGGAAGCTCTGGTGGCGTCGCATGCGAAGGGGATTGTGCATCGCGACATCAAGCCGGCGAATATTTTTCTGACTCCGAGCCACCAGGTGAAGGTGCTCGACTTCGGACTGGCGAAGCTGGTCAACAACGTAGGAACGGAAGACGACCCGGGGGCGGACAATTCGCTGACCGCGGTAGGCGTGATTCCGGGGACGGCGGTGTACATGTCGCCGGAACAGGCGCGCTGCGAAACCATCGACGCGCGCAGCGACCTGTTTTCGTTTGGCGTGGTGATGTATGAAATGTCGACGGGAAAGAAGCCGTTCAGCGGAAATAACTCGCTGGTCACGCTGGACGCGGTGCTGCATGCCAAGCCGACGCCGCCGCGGGATTTGAATCCGAAGATTCCGATCGAGCTGGAAGGGATCATCGGCAAGGCGATGGAGAAGGACCGCAACCACCGCTACCAGAGCGCGGCGGAGATGCGGTCGGATATCTCGCTGCTGAAGCGCGAGACCGAATCAGGCACGATCAAGGCTGGGAGCGCGACCACGAAGCTGCGGGCGGCGTCGCGAACCTTCGGCCACAGTTCGCGGCTGCTGACCTGGCTGCTGGTGGGGATGGCAGGCCTGCTGCTGGCGGTGCTGGCGTCGGTGGGAGCGTGGTGGTACAAGCACCGGGAAGTGGCGAACGAAGAACAACGCAATGCGATTGCGGTGCTGCCGCTGCAGAACATGAACGGGGATTTCAACATCGACTATTTGCGCTTCGCGCTGGCCGACGAATTGTCGAGCGTGTTGACGTATTCGCGCTCACTCGAAGTGCGGCCTTCATCGGTCACGCGGAAGTATGTATCGCTGGATATCGATCCGAAAAAAGTGGGCCAGGAACTGCGGGTGGGGCGGCTGCTGCAGGGGCACTTCATGAAGCAGGGCGATGCGCTCACGGTGACGCTGGAGGCGATCGACGTGCCCACCGAACGGCTGCTGTGGCAGACCACTGTGACCGCGAAAGCCGAGGATCTGATCGGGCTGGGGGATCAACTGACGGCGCAGGTGCAGCATGGGCTGTTGCCGATTCTGGGAGCGGGGGGCGGACTGGAGTCGGCGGCATCGCGGCCGAAGAACCAGGAGGCATATGACCTCTATTTGCGCAGTGTTGCCGTGCCGCACGATCCCGCGCCGAACAAGGAAGCCATCAGGATGCTGGAGTGGGCCGTGGGCATCGACAAGAACTATGCGCCGGCGTGGGAAGCGCTGGGGCAGCGATATTACTGGGACTCGATTTACGGCGGTGGCGGCGAGACCGTGTTCCAGAGGTCGAATTCGGCGTATGAGCGAGCCTTGAGCCTGGACCCGAATCGGATGATGGCGGCGGGCAACCTGATCACGGCGCGGGTGGAGCGCGGAGACCTGGGACGGGCCTACGATGCGGCCACGGATCTCGTGCGGCGGCGTCCGCAGAGCGCGGACGCGCACTTCGCTTTAAGCTATGTGTTCCGCTACGCAGGAATGCTGGAACAGTCGGCTCAGGAGTGCAATACGGCGCGGCAACTCGATCCTGGAAATTTCGCGTTCCGTTCGTGTGCGTGGTCGTTCCTGGAGATGGGCAAGACCGACCGGGCCATGGATTTTGTGCATCTGGATGCGGGGTCGGAATGGGCGGCGTGGGTGACTCCTTATATATATCTGGCGGAGGGAAATGTAACGGACGCGCGAGACGCCGCCAGGAATATGGGGAAGACTCCGACGTATCACCGCGACTTGATGGAGGCGTGCACGGCGGCGCAGCCTCCGGGGGACCTGGCGGGGATTGTGCGGGAGAACGAAGCGTCGGTGATGATGGAACCGGACCCCGAGGCGTGGTATCACGTGGGGGCGCTGATGGCGGCGTGCGGGCAGAGTCAACCGGCGCTGCGGTTGCTGAAGTTGGCGGTGCAGCAGAATTATTGCGCGTACACGGCGTTGCTGGACGATCCGCTGCTCAAGGACTTGCGCAAAGATACGGCGTTCAACGAAGTGTTGACGGCTGCGAGTAACTGCCAGACGGTGCTGAAAGAGGGACGGCAGTAGCAGTTCTCGGTTCTCGGTTCTCGGTTCTCAGTTTCCAAAAAAATATTTCACGACTATGCGGAAGGTTACGCGGCGGGCGCTGCTGAGGTCATCGGTTGCGGGGGCGGCAGCGGCGATGGTTCCGACGATGGCCGCGAGCCTCGATACCGGCGCGCGCAAGGGACGCATTCATCAATCGGTGTGCCAGTGGTGCTATCCCCAGATTCCCGTCGATCAGCTGGCGGAGTATGCGGCGAAGATTGGGCTGCGCGGAGTTGATCTGCTGCAGCCGGAGGAGTATGAAATCCCGCGACGCTACGGGCTGGTTTGCACCATGGGATATGCGGGCGGGGGCGAGATCGGGAAGGCTCTGAACCGGGTGGAGAACCATGCCGCGATCGAGCAGGCGTTTCGCACGAATATTCCGCGGGCGGCCAAGGCCGGCGTGCCGAACGTGATCACGTTCTCCGGGAACCGCGGCGGCATGGCGGATGAGGAGGGCACGCGCAATACGGTCGCGGGGCTGAATCGCGTCAAGAAAATTGCGGAAGATCACGGGGTGACCATCTGCATGGAACTGCTCAACAGCAAGCGCGATCATCACGATTACATGTGCGACCACACGGCGTGGGGCGTGCGCGTAGTCGAGGAAGTGAACTCGCCGCAGGTGAAACTGCTGTACGACATTTACCACATGCAGATTATGGAAGGCGATTTGATCGAGACGATCCGGCGGAATATTCAATGGATTGGGCATTTCCACACCGGTGGAGTTCCGGGGCGGCATGAACTCGATGGAACGCAGGAGATTCAGTGGGACGGGGTGATGCGGGCGATTGCGGATGCAGGGTTTCGCGGGTATGTGGCGCATGAATTTTTGCCGACCGGGGATGCGCGGGAGTCACTGCGGAAGGCGGCGGAGTTGTGCGACGTGTAGGACGGGTTCTCGTTGCAGGCGAAAATCCCGACCCTTCGGCTCCGCTCAGGGCGGGCTTTCTCGCGCAAAAGACGCGATGAGAAATGGGGCACCCGGCGACCGGCGATTTAAAGGAACCGAGTGACTGCCTCCGTACTATAATGCGGCGAGCTTTCGCAGCCTGTGCGCGACCGCAACCGTCTGATCAGGAGCGTCCGATGAAGATTCGTTCCACCGTGATCGCCTATGTTCTTCCAGTTGTATTCCTCAGCGCATGCAAGAAGAGCGACAGCGCTTCGGAAACCGCAGCCAAGCCCACCCCCGCCACGAACTCCGCCCCGGCTCCAGCACCTGCAGCCAGCGCTCCGGCCGCCGGGCCCAGTGCAGCGGACGCCTCGGCTGAGGCGAGCGCGAAACTGGCTGCTGCCGATTGGGCCATGAAGCAGGATGAGATCAAGAACGATCCCAACGGAGAATGGGCATTTCAGGCTACCGCCTCCTCCACTTACCGTGACGCCCAAGGCACAGCCGGCTACTCGGCCAATCAGGCGACCGGGGTTCCTAATGTGGATAGCTACGGGGACAATGGAGCGGCCTGGACAGCGAAAACCCCGGATGGCGGCATCGAATGGCTGGACCTGAAATATCCCAAACCGGTGTATGCGACCGAAGTGCGCGTGCGCGAATCGTGTGGCTCGGGCGCAGTGATCAAGGTTGAGGTCTATGACGAAACGGGCGGAGCCCACTCCGTGTGGCAGGGTAACGATCCTACGAAGGAGTTGAACTATCTCATCGTGAAATTTCCCAAGACGGCGTTCAAGGCGGATCGCGTCAAGGTTACGCTCGCGACCAATGTTGTGCCCGGGTGGAATGAGATCGATGCTGTGCAACTGGTGGGGACGGATCAGCCGTAACCGAGGACTGCGCATCCTCACTTCTCGCACAGAACGCGCGCCCCTTCGATTCCGCTCTGGGTGAGAATGGGGCGTTCGGGCCACAGTGCGGGCATTCGAAAAAGCAGGTCCCTCAACTGCGCTTGCTGCGCTGCGCTCCGGTCGGGATGACAGGGCTGTTCAGGCTTTGGATCGTCGGAAAGAAATTTGCGTCGGAGTGGCGATCGGGCCCATCCTTATAGCGTGAGACATTCGGGGACTGCCAGCCTGCTGTGGCGCGCTCTGCGCCGCGTTTCTTTTATACTTCAGCGCATGCGTTATTCACGGGATCTGGTCTGTCTGATCGTGCTTCTCGCTATGGCGTCACAGATTCCCACCCATGCGCAAAATGCGCGCAGGGATGGGGCACCCGCTGCGAATTCACCTTCTGCGAGTTCATCTTCTGGGATTCCCGCCGCGCAAACGTCTTTCGATGCGGATCCTCCCGGGCTTTTGTATCAGGGAACGCCCGCCCCGATTCCGCAGGATGAGGGGATGGCCGGGTTGCGTCTGGAGTTGTTGCGCCTGGGGACGACGGCGCGACTGATGCAGGTGGTAGCGCATCCGGATGATGAAGATGGCGGGATGCTGACGCTAGAGGCGCGCGGGCGTGGGGTGAGCACGCTGCTGATGACGCTGAATCGCGGCGAGGGCGGGCAGAACAAGATTGGGAGTAATTTGTCAGATGTGCTGGGTGTGCTGCGCGCGGAGGAGTTGCTGGCGTCGGATGAATATTACGGAGTGCAGGAACGGTTTTCGCGGGTGGCGGATTTTGGATTTTCGAAATCGCCGGAGGAAACATTTCAGAAGTGGGGTGGGCACGATACGGCTCTGCAGGATCTGGTGCGGGTGATTCGGACGTTTCGTCCGGATGTGCTGGTGGCGCGGTTTTCGGGGACGGAGCGGGATGGGCACGGGCATCATCAGGCATCGAGCATTCTGGCGAAAGAGGCGTTTCGGGCGGCGGCTGATCCGAAACGGTTTCCGGAGCAGATTGCGGCGGGGCTTGCGCCGTGGCAGGCGAAGAAGTTTTACATCGGCAATGTGTGCGGGTTTGGGGCGATGACTTGTCCGGATGATCAGTGGACTTTGCGGTTGAATACGGGCGAGAAGAATGCGGACCTGGGCGGCGGGTACGTGCAGTTTGCGATGCAGGGACTGCGGCATCAGATGTCGCAGGGAGCGGCGAACTGGACGATTGATCCGGGGGACCGGTTTACGTTTTACCGGCTGGTGGATTCGGTGATTCCGTCGACGGTGGGGAAGGATGGTCACGAGAAGAGTTTTTTTGATGGGATTGATACATCGTGGCCGGCGATGGCCCCTGCGGTTGGAAACAAGAAGTTTTCGGAGTTGCGGCTGCAATTGGCGGGGATCGCAAAGCAAGTTGCTGCAGCGAACGATGCGGCGAGGGGGAACGATGGGTCCGGAGCGGTTGCGCCGCTGATGAAAATTGTGGCGGGGTTGCACCGCGTTGATGATGAGGTTGGCAAGGGCGGGTTGACCGCGGGGGCGAAGAGCGATTTGCTGGGGCGGCTTTCGGAGAAACAGCAGCAGGCGGAGACGGCGTTGAATCTGGCGCTGGGAGTGAGTTTGACGGCTGACGTTTCGTTGGAAGCGCAGCGCGAGGGGCAACGCGAGGTTCGTCCGCCGCAAGAAGCGGATGCGTTGACCACCGTCTCGCCGGGGCAGGAATTTCTGGTGGCGGTGACGTTTCACAATGGATCAAAGATTCCGCTGTTGATTGATCACATCAAGCTTGAAGTTCCGGAGGGGTGGAACACGATCAGCGGGAAGACGCGGCCGGAGAATATTGCTCCGGGAGAGGATTTGCACGCGAACTTTCGGTTGCGAGTGCCGAATAATGCGAAGTATACGCGGCCGTACTGGCATCGGGACGACCCGGATAGGGAGGCGGTGAATCACATTGATGACGATCGATATGCGACGCTTCCCTTTCCGCCTCCGGAGATGCGGGCGCGAGTGGAATATGCCGCGGGTGAAAAGACGGGGGATGTGTATACGCGCAACGGGATCAACGCGGTGGTGGTGACGCCGTTTGTGGATGATGCGGGGCAGGTGCGGGAGCGGCCGCTGGCGGTGGTTCCGGCGTTTTCGGTGATGCTGGAGCCGGGGACGCAGGTGATTTCGACGCACAATGGATCGACGTCGACTGTGGCGGTGGGCGTGACGGGAAATCTTGATCGCGACGTGCATGGAGCGTTGCGGCTGGAGTTGCCGGCGGGATGGCGATCGGAGCCGGCGCAGTTTGACGTAGAGTTGAAGAAGCGCGGGGAAAAACGGGATTTTCAATTCAAGGTGTTCACTGCTGGATTGCAGGAAGGGCGAGCGGTGATTCGCGCGGTGCTGGAATCGGAGGGGGAGAAATACAGCGAGGGGTATTCGCTGGTCACGCGCGAGGACCTGGGAAGTTTTTATTATTACCAGCCGGCGCGGCAGCGGGTGAGTATTGTCGACGTGCAGGCGCCGCATGATTTGAAGGTTGGATACATCATGGGCGCGGGGGATGACATTCCGACGGTACTGAAGCAGGTGGGGATGGATGTGAGGCTGATTCCGGCGGAGAAAATTGCGGCCGAAGATTTGAGTCAGTACGGAACGATTGTGCTGGGGATTCGGGCTTACGATACGCAGAAAGATGTCGTCGCGAATAATAAGAAGCTGCTGGATTTCGTTGCTGCGGGCGGAACGCTGGTGGTGCAGTACAACGCGTCTGTCGGCGACTTCAACGCGGGGAAGTTTACGCCTTATCCGGCGGAGTTGAGCCGGGCGCGGGTTACGGTGGAGGAGACTCCGGTGGAGATTCTGGCGCCGGAGGATTCTGTGTTTCATTTTCCGAACACGATCACGGCGCGCGATTTTGATGGGTGGGTCCAGGAGCGCGGATTGTATTTCATGGACAAGTGGGACGATCATTTTACTGCGCTGCTGTCGTGCCATGATCCGGGCGAAGAGGCGCAGAAGGGCGGGCTGCTGCGGTCGCAGTTCGGCAAGGGCGTTTACATTTACACGGGGTATGCGTTTTTCCGGCAGTTGCCGGCTGGAGTGCCGGGAGCGGTGCGGTTGTTTGTGAATTTGCTGAGCGCGGGGCATTAGAAGCAGCGGTTAGGGATCACTGGCCAGGGGCTAGTGATCAGGGGGCGTTTTTCTTCTTCGCTTTTTCCAGCCATTCATGGGTTCTCCGATAAAACCGGAAGCATCGTCTCCAACTCTCATCCGGGGGATGGGGTTGTGGTCGGCGACTGCGCTGAACATGATCGACATGATCGGCGTGGGACCGTTCATCACTATGCCGCTGGTGGTGAGCGCGATGGGCGGGCCGCAGGCGCTGCTGGGATGGATTGCGGGGGCGCTGCTGGCGGTGTGCGACGGGCTGGTGTCGGCGGAAATGGGCGCGGCGCTGCCGGCGTCGGGCGGATCGTATCGTTATTTGCGCGAGATGTATGGGCCGCAAAAATGGGGTCGGCTGATTTCGTTTCTGTTTATCTGGCAGGTGTCATTCTCTGCACCTCTCTCGATTGCCACGGGATGCATCGGGCTGGCGGGCTACGCGGCGTATTACTGGCCTGAACTCGATACAGTGTACGCACACCATGAAGCTGCAGCGCATGTTCCGGGGCTGGGAACGCTGCAGGCCAGTTGGATCGTAACGCCGGGAACGGCGGTTGCAGTATTGGTTTGTTTCTTTACCGTGCTGCTGCTTTACCGGAACATCACGGCCATTGGGCGGCTGTCGAAGATACTGTGGTTTGGCGTGATGGGAACGATTGGCTGGATCATCTTCGCCGGGCTGACGCACTTCAATGCCGCGCGGGCCTTCGATTTTCCCCCGGGGGCGTTCACGATTTCCCACAAATTTCTGACTGGATTGGGCGGAGCGATGCTCATCGCGACCTACGATTATTGGGGATATTACAACGTGAGTTTTCTGGGGGACGAGATCAAAGATCCGGAAAAGAATATCCCGCGGGCGCTGTTGCTTTCCATTCTGCTGGTGGCGTGTCTATATCTGATGATGAACGTGTGCGTTCTCGCCGTGGTGCCCTGGCGGGAGATGATGCAGGCGGGACAGAACAACACGGGTTTGTATATTGTGTCTTTGTTCATGCAGCGGGTGTATGGGGCGTGGGCGGCGCGGCTGGTGACGGGACTGGTGATCGTGACGGCGTTTGCATCGGTGTTTTCGCTGATGCTGGGGTATTCGCGGGTTCCTTATGCAGCGGCGAAGGATGGAAATTATTTCAAGGCCTTCGCCAAGGTGCACCCGGTGCACCGGTTCCCGCATATTTCACTGCTGGCGCTGGGCGTGGTGGCGGCGGCATTTTGTTTTCTGCGGTTGAAGGATGCGATTGCGGCGCTCGTGGTGATCCGGCTGATTCTGCAATTTCTGGTGCAGGCGGTGGGAGTGATCTGGCTGCGGATCTGGCGGCCGGAGATGCGGCGGCCGTTTCGGATGTGGTTTTATCCGCTGCCGGCGCTGCTGGCTTGCGCGGGGTTTCTGTTTATCCTGTTTGACCGGCCGAACTGGCAGAAGGAGATGCGGTATGCGGCGGTGATTCTGTTGACGGGCGTGATCATTTATATGATTCGGGCCTGGAAAGATTCGCAGTGGCCGTTTCAGAGGGCAAAGGCTTAACCACAGAGGACACAGGGGACCACAGAGGAAACAGCTGGGCGCTCGATTTAATTAGCTCGTCGGCTTTCGTTCGTACCGCAGCCGTGTGCATACTTGCAGTAAGATGGTCGGGCAGTTATGCGGGGTCGACAAACTTAGGGGGAGTCATGAGGAAACGATTAGGCACGGTGGCGTGTAGTTTGCTGGTGCTGACGGTTGCGGCCGCGGCGCAGGCGGGCATGGCGAAGGAAGAACATCGCACGGTGGCCCAGGTGCTCGACGGCACGGTCAGCAATCTAGAGCACGAGTTCGTTCCGGCGGCGGAGGCGATGCCGGAAGATAAATATGGATTCGCTCCAAGCAACGGTGAGTTTAAAGGGGTGCGGACTTATGCCCAGCAGATCAAGCACGTGGCGGCGGTGAACTATATTTTTGGGGCCGCGATTCTGGAACAGAAGCCGCCGGTGAATACGGGCGACGAATCCGGGCCCGCGTCGATCACGAGCAAGGCTGACATTATTAAGTTTCTGAAGGAGTCGTTCGAGTATGTGCACAAGGCGATCGCGACGATCAATGAGAAGAATCTTGTGCAAACCGTAAAGAGCCCGTTCGGCGAAGGGTCGGTGACGCGCCTGGGACTGGCGACCAGCGTGTCGGCGCACGGCTTCGACCACTACGGCCAGATGGTGGAGTATCTGCGCATGAGCGGGATTGTGCCGCCCGCCAGCCGGTAACGACGCTGGTAAACGACGCTGATAACGACGAGAGAGGAACTTAGGCGCGGCGACGGGATTCGGTCTTACCCGTTCGGACGAGGGCGCTGCGGTGCTCCTCGAAACTGAGGCCGGGATTTCTGGCGAAGCGTTCGGGATAAGAATGGAGAGCGCGCAGGAAGGACGCCATCTCTTTGCGCACTTGCTCATTCCCGAACGACCGCTTGTCTGCTGGTTCACGCATTTTCGGCTTCATTCCGGCGTACCCGCTCGGCCTACCCCGGCCTTCCCGCCCGACGCTGCCAAAATGTAGAAATACCGAGGGCACAAATTTGTCCAGCTGGGGGATATTTAACCTACCGCGAGTCGGAGCGAGGCGTATATAGCACCTTCGTGCTATAGGATTTGCCGTAGGGTGCGCGCTGGTCAGGACCTCTTGAATGAATACCGGGCTCCCTGCAAGGTGATCGAGGTAGGAATCAGTTCAGCGCGGAGATGATTTTGGGCGAGGTGATCGGCGACGAGCCGGCGGGTTTTCTGCAGCGCCGCATGGGGATCGCGCTTGGGATTGTTCCGGGGGACGTCGTTCCGTGGGCCCTTGTTCCGTGCATCATCCTTTCGTGTGCCCTCGTTCCGCGGATCAAGGAACATCAGCACCGAAGGCCCCGCGCCGCTCAACACTGCTCCGAGAATGCCATGCTTTCCTTTTAGTTCCTGCAGGCAAGGCAGCAAGGGGCAGAGCGCGGCGCGATAGGGCTGGTGAATGCGGTCCTCGAGCGCCGAGGCAAGAAGGTCGGGGCGGCCTTGGGTGAAGGCCGCCAGCAGCAGCATGGAATTCTGCACGTTGATAACGGCGTCAGCGCGCGAATACTGCGCAGGCAGTACGAGTCGGGCTTCTTTGGTGGAGAGGCTCTCGTCGGGCACGGCTAGCAGAAGCGGCCACTTGCGTTTGGGGCGGACGCAGGCTATCTGGGCTGCGGTGAGATCGTCCTTCTCTCCTGACATGCGCGCGATGGTGAGGCCGCCCATCCAGCAGGCGGAGGCGTTGTCGGGGTGGTGCTCGCGGCGGGAAGCTTGGCCCACGATTTGCGCGTCGGTCCAGCGCAGGCGGCCGAAGTGCACGGCAAGAGCGATACCCGCCAGACGCGCGGCGGCAGAAGAGCCGCAGCCTTTGCCGATAGGAATGTCGTTGTCGATTTTGAGAGACAGCGGCTGGATTGGGCGGCTCGCGGATTGCAGCACTTCCCGGTAGGTGTTGAGGATGAGGTGGTCTTCGAGCTTGCCACAGATTTCGCGATCGCGGCCGTGGGCAGTGATGGAGAATTCTTTCGCGGCGCGGGCTTCGAGTTTGATGTAGAAATCCATGGCAAGCGCGGCCGCGTCAAAGGCGGGGCCGAGATTGGCGGAAGTGGCGGGGAGCGCGAGGCGGAGGCGGGAGCGCTTCGGATTTCTGGTTTTGGTTGGCATGGTGAATGTTTATTTAGTTCTGCTTCTGACCCCTCAGGGTCTAAAGCCCTTGTTCCTTCAATCGAGGGTAATCGCAGCTCTGGAAGCGCTGCGCCACCCAAAAGCGCCTTTCGGATCACTTCGATAGTTTCCTACAAGTTGTCATGAGTTTTCTCCGCCCCTTCGGGGCTTGCTCCGATTGCGCTTTCCACCCACGGCTTACGCCGTGGGCTGCATTCTTTCGCGCTTAGCGGCTGGATCAAAAACCGCATCAAGACTTCGCGGCTTGCTCGTTTTCGGCGTGTTCCTTTTCGGCGCGCTCCAGGGTTCGTATTACCGCGTCCAGCGTGGCGTCGAGAACGATCGGCGGATGACGCAACGGTTTTAACGCTGCGATCGCACCCTCATCGACGCCGTCCTTGAACAAGTCGCCGCGATGGAATTCCATGGTGAAGTCGGGATCCTTCAGCAATTTCCAGTCAAAACCAGGACCACGCTTTCTTCCGGCTTCACGAAGCCGCGCTTCACCAGCTTCTTCAGGCCGGCGAGAGTGACGGCGGATGCGGGCTCGCAGCCAATGCCTTCAGCGCCGATCTCAGCCTTGGCTTGGGCGATTTCGACCTCGGTGACTTGTTCGCAGACGCCGGCGGTGGCTTCGAGAACGTGAACCGCTTTCTTCCACGAGGCGGGATTGCCGATGCGGATAGCGGTGGCGCGGGTTTCGGCGTGCACGCTGACCAGGCGCTTGCCACCGGCCTCGCGAAGAGTGCGGACCAGCGCGTTGGCGCCCTCGGCCTGAATGACCGACAACTTCGGAAGGCGCGGAATCAGGTCCAGTTCGCGCATTTCGAGCAGCGCCTTGCCGATCGCGGAACTGTTGCCGAGGTTGCCGCCGGGGACGATGATGTGGTCGGGCGGCTGCCAGTCCAGTTGTTCGAGCAGTTCGAGCGCCAGGGTTTTCTGGCCTTCGAGGCGAAAAGGGTTGATCGAGTTCAACTGATACACGGGAGCGCTGCGAACCAGTTCCTGCAGCAGGCGCAGGCATCCGTCGAAATCGGTTCGCAACTGGCAGGTGACCGCGCCGTAGTCGAGCGCCTGAGAGAGTTTGCTCCAGGATATTTTTCCTTCGGGAACGAGCACGAGGCTGCGCATGCCACCGCGCGCGGCGTAGGCCGCCATGGACGCGGAAGTGTTACCGGTGGAAGCGCAGGCGACCCAGCGGAATCCGGCGAGGCGGGCGAAGGTTGCGGCGACGGTCATGCCCGCGTCTTTGAAAGAGCCGGTAGGATTTAATCCCTGATGCTTGGCGAACAGGCGCGGCACACCGGTGATGCGGGCGCACTGCGGCAGTTCATACAGTGGAGTGTTGCCCTCGCGCAGGGTGATGACGGCTTCTTCGTTGACGAATGGAAGAAGCTCGCGGAAGCGCCAGACTCCGCTGAGATCGATGGCGGCCTGCGAGAGCCGCCGCTGACGCCAGGTCGATTTCAGATACGCCGCGTCAGGCGCGGATTCTTTCCAACGCGGATAGGTGATTTCAAGCAGGTCGCCACAGTGCGAGCAGCGGAAATCCTGACTAGCGCGGTCGCTGAGATCTCCGCAGCCGATGCAACGAAAACGAAATTCAGCAGGACGCACACCCGGCGCTGAACTGGTGGAAGGAGGCATGACCCGGATTATTTCTTTCCCCGGAGATATTGGTCGGTCTTGTTAATCCAATCGGCGCGGGGAGGATTGAACACGTCGAGGTCGACGGTGTCGACCAGCGCTTCGGCTTTGTGCGGCATGTTTGAAGGGATGCAGAGAGTCTCGCCGGCGTTCACGACGATTTCGCGGCCGTCGATCCAGAACTTGAGCGCGCCTTCGAGGATATAGGTGAGTTGCTCGTTGTGGTGGCTGTGCTCGGGGACGATGCATCCTTTTTTCAGGAGCACGCGGGCCAGCATGATTTCCTGGCCGACCACGAATTGGCGCTGCAGCAGCGGGTTGAGATCTTCGAGCGGGATGGTGTGCCAGGGGATGTATTGCAGCGCGGCGGTTTTGGCGGCGCGTTTGGCGCGGAGTTTTATTCCAGCGCGCGACGCGGATTTCGATTTCGATTTAGTCTTCGGTTTTTCTTTTGCCATTTCGATTGCCTGTTTGGACTATTTCTTTCGCCCCTGCGGGGCTTGGTCAGTCATCCATCGCAATCCCACGGCTTACGCCGTGGGCTGAATTATGTCGCCGCTTCGCGGCTGGGACTTACATCCTCAATGCACTCGGCCTTCGTACAACTTCACGGCCGTGTCGTGCAGATAGGCGTGGGCTAAATCCAATGCCCGGGCTTCGGTGATTTCGTTTTCTGAAACCATTTCGGCCAGAGCTGCGGCCAGCGCGGTGCGGGACGACTGCACTCCCAGCCAATAGCTCTCTTCCGCCCCCAGCACTTGATTGTAAGGGAAACAGTCGGTGCCGAAAGTGATCTTGTCGGGAAAAGTTTCCAGCCACATTTTGAGCGTGTCTTTGAACGCGGAAGGATACTGGGCCAGTTCGCCAAACGAAGAATCCAGGTAAACGTTCTTCATGGCAGCGAGCCAGACGGCCTCGCGCTCCAGCGGATATCCGCCGTGGATCATCACGAAAATCGTGGAAGAGTAGCGCGGATCGCGCAACACCGTTTCCAGATTCATGATGTTGCTCTGCGACAGGTTGAAATAATCGCCGATGCCGATCGCAGTGTGGATGTGCACCGGCAGGTGCAGGCGTCCGCCTTCGGTGACCAGGTAACGGAAGATGAAGTCCTGAAACGTGCGGTAGTCCGTTTCGCTTGGGATTCCGCCAGTGACGTAGCGCTGGTAGATGTCTTCGGCCTGCGCGCTCGTGGGGTCGCCAAACGTGGTGGGGCGAAAATAAGCGACTTCAAACTTCATGGCAATGCCGCCCCGTTTGGAATTGTCTTCGAGCACCTGGCTAATGAACTTCAGATAGCCGACAAAGCTGGCGGGAAGTTTGCCGACATTTTCCTGCCTCATCCAGCGATGCAGCATTTTTTCCTGCAACGGGATGTAGACCCCTTCGTCGGGATTGCGCGCGCTTTCGCGCTCGTTGTTGAAAGGCCACATGAAAGAATCGGCGAAGAAGACCCAGGGAAAACGCTTGGGGTCGAGGTAGTCGGGCATCATGGCGCGGTTGGCCACGGAACTCTCAGTGTTGAGTTTGTCGAGAATCGAGTTGAAGTAGGCCGTGCCGGGAAGTTGTTTTTTGAGTTCTGCTTTTTTGTCGAGCAGCCATTTCGCGTGCTCGGGCGAGAAATCGGTATAAGGATAGCCGAATAAGGCCTTGGCGGCCGCGGCGAGTTCAGGATTATCGTCGCGTGTGCGCAGGGCTGAACTGAAGTTGGGAGGCGCGGCCATGGCGTCGACGTCGGGATCGTCGGCGAAGCCGGGGTGGGCGTGGTGGTCGAAGGCAGGGATTTTTTCGATTTGGGGGAGGAGGCGCTGGTAGATCTGCTGGACGTCGGGGCCGGGGAAAGGGCGGGCTTGGGCCGCGGAGAACACGGAGAGGCCGATCACAGCAGAGAGAAAGAGTCCACGAATCGCGAATCGCATTGGATTCCTCAGGGGCTAGAGCCCTCAATCATAAATGGCTGTTATCGCAGCGCTGAAGCGCTGCGCCACCCAAAAGCCTTGCACTCTTTAAGCTGCGCTTTATCAAACCTCGCAGCAATAGAGTCACGCACTCATTGAGCGACTGCTGTTCGCTGCCACTCCGGCGATACTTTCACGATACGCTCGACCGCCTCTTGCGGAGTTGCCATCGACGACGCGAACGAGAAGCGGATGAAATCTTTGCCGGCCGGACCGAAGGCGGCTCCGGGAATGGCAGCAACGCCGGCGTCTTCCAGAAGAATGCGGCACAGGTCCTCGGCTTTCATGCCGGTGGCGGTGATGTCGACCCAGGCGTAGAACGCGCCTTCTGGCGGATGGCAGCGGAAACCCGGCACGCGATTCAGGTCGCGCACAAATTGTTCGCGGCGGCGAGTGAACTCGGCGACCATGCGCGGGGTGTTGCCCTCGCGGTCGCGCAGCGCTTCGATGGCGGCATGCTGCGTAAACTCAGCGACACAGGTGTAGGTGTTCACCGCCATCATCAGCATTGCGGGAACAACCTCGGACGGAGCGACCGTGTATCCCAGGCGCCAGCCAGTCATGGCGAAGCTCTTGGAGAATCCGTCGATGATCAGGGTGCGCTCGGGCATATCGGGGTAGCGCAGCATGGAAAAATATTCTCCGCCGTAAAGAATGCGCGCGTAAATTTCGTCGGAGAGCACCCAGAGGTCGTGCTTGACGGCGAGTTCGGCGAGGTCGCGCTGCACTGCGTCGGTATAGACGGTTCCGGTGGGATTGCCCGGGGAATTCGTGATCAGCATGCGGGTGCGGGGAGTAATCTTGGACGCAATTTCAGCAGGGTCCGGCTGAAACTGATTCCGCGCCGAGAGCGTGAAGGGAACAGGAACCGCGCCCAGGCCGAGCGCGATCGAGGAATAGGCCGGGAAGCCGGGATCGGGATAAAGGACTTCGTCACCGGAATCGAGCAGCGCCATCATCGCGAGAAAAAGCGCGATCTTGCAGCCGGGTGCGATCACAATATTGGCGGCCGGGACCGCGAGGTTGCGAGTGCGCGCGAGATACGCGGCGATTTCTTCGCGCAGCGCGGGCACGCCAGCGACGGCGCAGTAGCGATCTTTGCCGTCCGCTAGCGCTTTTGCCGCCGATTCGATCACCGACTTGCCGGGATGAAAATCCGGCTCGCCGAGTTCCAGATGGATGATCGAGCGGCCCTGGGCTTCGAGTTCCTTGGCGCGGGCGAAAACCGAGAGCGCGCCCTCGCCACTCATGGCCGATATTCTTGAAGCTATAGATCGCATGAATCTCCAAATGAGTTCCAGAATCAAGATCGATGCGGGCTTCAGCAACATCCGCCGCCCGCAGCGGCTAAAGCCGCGTCATTTTGCGGCCTTTACGGCCCGACTGAAGTCGGGCCCTTCCCAAAACCATTCCCGTGATTCATCACAAGCGAAAACCCCCACTTCTCGCAAAGGACGCGAGAAATGGGGCAGCCGGTGAGAAGCACTAACCACTGTGCGCACTCATTGACTGAACGTCCGGAGCATCTCGCCGGGTCGCGCGAGAATTTCTCACAATCCTTTATACATGCCGCCGTCGACCAGCACGGTCTGGCCGGTGACGTAGGAGGCGCGCTCCGACGCCAGCCAGACGACGGTTTCGGCGAGTTCGCGCGGCTCGCCCAGACGCTTCAGCGGAGCGTCGGCGGCCCAGGCATCGAAAATCTCCTGCTCATTTTTTCCGGTCGCGGACGAGCGGGCTTTGGCCAATTCCTTCAGCCGATCGGTCGCGGTAAAACCGGGGCCAACATTGTTGACCAGGATTCCATCTTTGCCGAACTCGTTGGCCAGACTCTTCACTAATCCGACGACGGCGGCGCGGACTGCATTGGAGAGCACCAGGTCGGCCACGGGTTGCTTGGTGGTGATGGAAGTGATGGTGATGATGCGGCCCCAGTGTTGGCGCTGCATGTGGGGGATGACTTCGCGCGCGAAATAAACCGTGCTCAGGAAATTTAGTTCGATGGCGCGTTGCCAGTCGTCGAGAGTGGCGGCGAGAAATCCTTTGGCGGGAGGGCCGCCGGCGTTGGTGACGCAAATGTCGACGCTGCCGAACTTGTTCGCGACCGCAGCGACGAAGCGGGCAACGGCATCGGAGTCGGCAACGTCGAAAGGCTCGGCGAAGACGTCGACGTGGTGCTGCTTCCTGATTTTCGCGGCGGCGGCTTCGAGGGTCTGCGGGTTGCGCGCGCACATGGCGACACGGCAGCCTTCGGCGGCGAAGGCTTCGGCGGTGGCGAGGCCGAGTCCCTGACTGGACGCGGCGACCAGCGCGACGCGATTTTTCAGACCCAGATCCATTGACGTGAAATTATAAATGGAGAGTTGAGTTCGTGAGTGGGTTGGAAAGGCGCTAACCACTGAGGGCACGAAGGTTCACGAAGGGAAACGCTTTTGCTTGCGGGAGTTGAATCGGCGCAATTACTCTTAGTGGCGAGGCTGTCATGAAACGGAAGAAACATCGTCCTGAAACCGCTGCAGTGCATGGAGGTGCCGATCTCGAAAAGAAAAATGGTCCGGTCGGCACGCCGATCTATCAGACCTCGACGTTTGAGGTGACCGACAACGATGAGCAGCAGCGCGTGACCACGACCGACCGCTACTACACGCGGTGGGGGAATCCGACGAATACGGTGGCGGAGCAGGCGGTGGCCGCAATCGAAGGCGTGGAGGCGGCGCGTACGTTCGCATCCGGCATGGGCGCGATCACTACGGCGATTCTGGGCTTGCTGAAGGCGGGGGATCACATTGTCGCGCAGCGCGACATTTATGGCGGGGTGACGAAGTTTTTTTCCGAGTGGCTGCCGCGGGTGGGCATTGAAACGACGTTCGTCGACACGAACGACTACGAGCAGCAGAAGCGGGCGATACAGCCGAATACGCGGATGCTGTATCTAGAGTCGCCGACGAATCCGTCGTTGCGCGTGGTCGACCTGAAGCAGGCGGCGGCCATGGCGCGGGAGCACAGGCTGCTGAGTATGATCGACAGCACCTTCGCCACGCCCATCAACCAGCATCCGGCAGAGTACGGCATCGACCTGGTGATGCACTCGGGCACGAAGTATTTGAGCGGGCACGCGGATTTGACTTGCGGCGTGGTGTGCGGGCGGCAGGAATTGATGGATCAGCTTTGGGAGACGCGGACCACTCTGGGTAACTGCATGGATCCGCATGCCGCGTGGATGCTGATTCGCGGGCTGAAAACGCTGGCGGTGCGGGTGGCGCGGCAGAATGAGAATGCGCTGCGGGTGGCTGAGTTTTTGGGGCAACATGGAAAGGTGCGGCGGGTGCATTATCCGTTTCTGAAGAGCCATCCGCAGTATGCGATTGCGCGCGCGCAGATGAGCGGCGGCGGCGGCGTGGTGACGTTTGAAGTGGAGGGCACGGGCGAAGACGCGCGGCGGGTGAGCGAGGCGATGCGGCTGTTTACGCTGGCCACGAGCCTGGGAAGCGTGGAGTCGCTGGTATCGATTCCAGTGCTGACGTCGCATGCCATGATCTCCGCGGAACAGCGCGAGCAGATGGGCGTGAATGAGCAGATGGTACGGCTATCGGTGGGGATTGAGAACGGCGACGATCTGATTGAGGATTTGGAGCGGGCGCTGGAGGCGGTGGGGGGGCGGGAGACGGTGGGGAGCAGAGGTTAGTTTCTGGTTTCTGGTTTCTGGTTTCTGGTTTCTGGTTTCTGGTTTTCAGCTCTTAGTTTTCAGCTCTTAGTTTCTGGCCTATATCTTTCGGCTTTCGTGGCGCTTTGCCGCCGCGCTTCGCGGTGGCGGGACGGACGAATGCGTCCGTTGCCACATGAGCGGAGTGCCGCTAGTTATGGTGGGCAAAAGAAAAACCCGGCCTCTTTCGAGGCCGGGTTTTGCTGTTTCTATCCCCTGGCTTAGAAGAAGAACTTCAGAGCTAGTTGCAGGATGCGGGGGTTGTGCACGGCGCCGACGTAGAAGAGGTTGCTGGCGGCTAGCGTGCTGCTGGCCAGTCCGTTCCACTCGGTGTGGTTGAAGACGTTGAAGCCCTCTGCGCGGAATTCTGCGGCGAAGCTCTCATGAATCGGGAAGTGCTTGAACAGCCCCATGTCAACGTTGGTGCGGCGGGGATTAACCAGGCTATCTCTGCCGGAGTCACCAAACGTCAGCCCTTGCGGAACGGCATAGGCAGCGGGGTTATACCACAGCGGACCGAGGCCCTGAGCTGGTGTGCGAGAGAATCCAGTCTTCGGGTCGCCGATAATATCGGCGCGCGAACCTGAGCCCACGCCTGCTGCGACGCCCGCGCTGTCGGTTGGGTTCAGCACGCTGAACGGAGTTCCCGAGGAGATGCCCAGGAGCCCGGAGGTTTCCCATCCGCCCAGGAAGGCGTGGGCGAGCCCCCTACCCTTGAAGAAGGGCATGTCCCAGACGTAGCTGATATTCAGAATGTGGCGTTCGTCGAAAGTGGAACTGCCGCGATTGGACGCAAAATCGTACGCATTCACCAGGGAACCGTCGCCGCGATCGGAGGAATCGTCAATCGAGTGGCTGTAGGTGTAGGCCGCGCTAAAAGTAACTTGGCCCACGGTGCGCCGCAACGAGGCCTGCAACGCGTTATAGGATGAGGAAGATTCCAGCTCCAGATGATTGATGGTTCCGTAGCCGGGGTAAGGACGCAACGGATCGGCGATCGTGCCGCAAGCAGCAACGCCAAGGTTGACCGCCGGTCCAACAGGGACGCCAGCCGAATTTGTTGCGTAGGGCACTGCAACTCCACTGGGGGTCATTCCGTTGGTGGGCACGCCGTAGGCGTCGAAATTTGTGCCGCAATCGGGCGAGTTACCATTCGGATTGGGCGTGATCGCTTCGCCTACTTTGTACGGATCCGAACCGATGGGCGTTGGGTAGAGTTGGTTAAGGTCGCTCTGACGGGTAAGGTGCGTGCCCTTGCTACCCACGTAGGAGATAGTAGCAATGGTATTGTTCGCAATGTCATGCTGAATATCGAAGTGCCATTGCTGCATGTAGGGCCAGGTCACCTTGTTGGGAACGGAAACCACGCTCAAGGGGAACTGCGCTCCCGAAGTGCTGCCTCCGATGCTCGTGTAACCCACAACGTTGGTCTGCGTAACAGCCTGCGCCAGAGGCGGCGAGTTCTCCAGCGATTCGGTGTTGGCTTCGTTGCCGTTGGTGTGTTCGAAGAAGACACCATATCCGCCGCGAATCGCCCATTTGCCGTTGCCCCAGGGATCCCAGGCAAATCCAATACGGGGCGCGGGATTAAACAGGTGGTTCTTCATGCAGCCCACCGGGATGCCAGAAGTGACTCCGCACTGGACAATGCCATTGGGCAGGTCGGTGACGCTGGGCGGCAAGCCGTCCGCGGTCAGGAAGTTCACGGTGTCATCCTGATTCACCGATGTCTGCCCCGCCACATAGCGAGCCGGATCAAAATTGAAGGCCTGATGCTCCTTCTCGCGATAGGTCTCGAACATGCTGAGGCGCAGGCCAAGGTTCAAGGTTAGGCGGCTGGTGACGCGCCAGTCATCCTGGAAGTAGGGTTCGACCAGTTTGTAGCGGTTGTAATACTTAACCAGGTGATCCTGTTGGCCAAAGGTGTAGATGTAGCCCAGTTCCATGTCGGCAACCGGATTGCCGGTGGTGGTGGTGGCCTTCGAGGGATCGAAGGTTAAATATCCTGGGTAAGATCCAGCAGCCAGTTCGCCGCCGTACTCATTTTTCTGCGCCGCGGCAATATAGGCGCCAAACTGCAGATTGTGCCGGCCGACGGTTTTAGTAACGTTGTCGCGGTACGTGTAAGAGGGATTCGAGTTGTAAATGCCGTTCGGGATGTAACCGGAGTCTTCGCCGAAACCGCCACCGTAGGAACCGGCTGGGTCGACGAGGTTGAGTCCGGGCAGCACCCCTCCGCCGTTTCCGGGATACAGATCGGTAAAGCCCGTACTAAAACCCGAGGGCCGTTGCCAGGTGTTGTTGTTTCCGTTGAGTCCGACATCGGTCAGCAAAATGTGATCAGCGGTATAGCTGAATACAAACTCGTTCAACAAGGTGGGCGAAGCGGTTGCAGTGAGACGAAAGACCAGGCCCACACCCGGTCCTTTGAAAGCGGTCTCAATGGTGGGGAACGATCCGATATTGGTCCACAGAGGAGTTGCCGTCGTGGTCTGCCAGGAATCGTGGATGAAGCGGAAAGTGGCACGAAGCTTGTCGCTAAAATTGTGATCCACGTGGATCAGTTCTTCGCGCCAGTCCGTAGCCTGAGCCGGAGACAGCGTAAAAGTACATGGGTTCGTGGGGCTTCCCGGAATGCATGTCGAAGCGCCTGGCCCGTTGGGCGCAGGTATCTCATTGAACAGGGCCTGGGCAGTCGCTTCGGCTGCCGTGTATTGCGGCAGACCGGAGATATTGTTTGGCACTCCCGACGGGCAATCGGTTGTCCCTAAGGAACAGATGTCGGTAAAGTCTCCGCCGCGTTCGGCCACGCTGGGAACGGGAATCGAGGCGAACGTCTGGCCGGGGACGATATCCTTGCGCCATTCCTGCGACCAGAAGAAGAACGTCTTCTCCTTGTTCTTGTTGTAGACGCCTGGGATATAAACCGGGCCGCCGATCGTGTAGCCGAAATCGTTCTTCTTGTACTCGGGAGCGACGCCGGTGCCTCCGCGGCCACGCTGTTGAAGTAGTTCTGCGCGTTCATGTCGTTGCGCACAAACTCGTACGGCGTCGCCGTGGAACGCCTTCGTGCCGCCTTTGGTTTCGACTTCGACCGTGCCGGAGCCGTTGCGGCCGTACTGCGCGCCGTAGTTCGAAGTGAGAACCTTGAATTCGGCGATGGCGTCGATGCTGGGATACACGTTCAACGTGCCGTTGCTGCCGTTGTCCATGTTGTCGCCGCCGTCGAGTTCCCAGTTGTTGTACTCGGCGCGGCCGCCGTTCATGCTGAAGCGACGCTGCCGTTGATGCCGACCGGTGCCTTCGTCCATGTCCGGTCTGGTTGCTCACGCCCGGAACGAGCGTGACCAGCGTGCGTGAAGTTTCGGCCGTTCAGTTCGAGCTGGGTGATTTCTTTCCCGGTGACGGTGCCGGCGAGTTCGGAAGACTGCGTCTCGACCTGGGCCACGTTGGCGCCTTCGACAATGACTTCGGTGCTGGTGGCGCCGACTTCGAGGGAAACGTCGACGCGCGCCTTCTCGTGCGACGTCGAGCGTCACGCCCTTGGCCTGGAATTTCTTGAAGCCGGTGGCCGTGACGATGACGTCGTAGGTGCCGGGAGGCAGGGCGGACTCGTTGTACTCGCCGGCGGAGTTGGTGACCGTCTTGCGGGTGATGCCGCGCTCGGGACTGGTGACCACGACGTGTGGCGCCGGCAATGGCGGCGCCGGACTGGATCTTTCACCGTGCCGGTGATCGAGCCGGTGTCCTGAGCCCAGGCGGCCCCACAAAAGGTTACAACCAGCAACGCCATCCCTAACAGCACACGATGCAGATTTCATGGTCACGCTCTCCCGTTGGCGCGGGCATTGGCCCGGCGCGAGTTCAGTCGGCTTTGCCGTGTTTCTTCCGAGCCTTACGGCTCGGGACTGCTTTTACGGACACTTTCGGACGAACAGTTCAACCCGGTGGTTTGAGACCCGAGGCGGGTTATTAAAACGTATGAATAGTGCTTTATATCGAGCAGCGTCTGTCAAGAAAAAAGCGAAATCCCGGCGGGTCCAGTCGCCGTTTTCCTGCAAAATCGATCCTGCATTACGGGCAAAATCGAACTGCAGCCTCCGCGCGAAACCTCAGGGGGGTCTGATTGAGGTCCAACGGAAAGCCTAAACCACAGGGGACACAGAGGGCACAGAGGGGGACCCGGAGGGTTAATCTGAGCTTCTTAGAGCAGGCTTCGGGTTGACTCGCGCGCCACTAATTCTGGCGCCACCTTGCGATGAGTGGCGCTCATTTCGCGCTTTTCGAGCACGCCGTTGATGCCGTCGACCACGATGCCCACCGACGAGGCTCCCATCGCCTCCATGGGTTGGCGGATGGTGGTGAGCGAGGGCGTGTAGAGCGCCGACGTAGCGACGTCGTCGAAACCGATGACCGAGCATTGCTCGGGTACGCGCACGCCTGCCCGAGTCAGCGCGCGGATCGCTCCGAAAGCGCTCATGTCATCGAAGGCCAGCAGCGCGGTGAAGGGGCGTTTTTGCCGGATCAGTTCTTCGGTGAGCTTGTGGCCCGCCTCGAAGCTCGACATGGGATCGCGCGACTCGGGCAGGTCCAGGATCAGCCGGGCATCGAGTTCGAGGCCGCATTCTTTGGCGCAGTTGCGAACGCCGCGCCAGCGCGGAGAACTGTCGGTCAGCGACTTGGGTCCGCGGATGAATGCGATTTTGCGGTGGCCGAGGGAGTGCAGGTGTTCGAGCGCCATGCGGCCGCCGACCTCGTTGTCGACGATGATGGAACTGATGGTGTCGGTCTTCAGTTCGCAGCCGATCATCGCTGTCGGGATGCTGCTTTTTTCCAGATCGCCGAGCAGATTGATATCGAGGAAGAGCCAGTTGGCCAACACGATGAGGGCTTCGATGCGGCGGTCGAGCAGCATCTCGAGATAGCGCTCGAAGCGGCTGCGCTCGTTGTGCACGTCGGTGAGAATCGGAAGATACGACGACTGGTAGAGCGTGTTTTCGATGCCGCGCAGCACCAGCGTGCAGTAAGGATCGGTCATGTCGAAAACCATGACCCCGACGGTGTGGCTGCGCTTGCTGCGCAGGGAGCGGGCGAACTGGTTGGGGCGGTATCCGAGCTTCTGCGCGGCGCCCTCAATGCGCTTCTTGGTGGCGGCGGGAATGTAGCGGGCGAGTGGTGCGTTGTTAAGCACGATCGACACCGTGGTCGAGGAGAATCCGCTTTCCTTCGCCACATCACGAATGGTGACCATCACTGCCTTTGCGCCGGAACGGAGAGCAGCCGAGGTTCGAGAAAAATCGTTCCGAGAAAAATAGTTGCGAAAATGGTTCTGAAGAGAATCTCTGTGCGCTTAATCTGGGTGCGCTTCCAGCACTCGCGTTGCGGCTTGTATTAAAAGCGTACACTGGCGGACACTACAGCAGAGAGTGATACCGAGTGTCAAGCGCGCGAATCACGGCGGGATGTTTTGTTGTGCTTCTGCTGGCGGCGATGGCCATGGCCATTCCGCCGCGGCAAGACTCGTCTGCGCCCGCCGCTCGACCCGCGGATCCGGCGAAACTTTTTCAGCACGGGCAGGACGCTCTCGCGCGCGGACAGCTGGACGAAGCCGAGCAGGGATTTCCGCCAGGTGCTGCAGCTGGACCCGCAATCGGGCGCGGCGTACGCCAATCTGGGCGTGGTCTCCATGCGGCGCAAGCAGTGGACCAAGGCTCTGGACATGCTGCACAAGGCGGAGCATCTGATGCCCGGAGCCCCGGGGATCCGCCTCAACATTGGGCTGGCCTACTACCGGCAGAATGAATTCCTGCAGGCGATTCCGGCGTTCGAGTCGGTGGTGCACGATCAGCCAGACGCGCTGCAGCCGCGGTATCTTTTGGGACTCTGCTATTTTTTTGCAGAGCGCTACGCCGACGCAGCCGCAACCCTGGAACCGCTCTGGGAGCAGGAGTCGGGCCAGTTGCCGTATTTGTATGTGCTTTCGAACGCGGCTCACCGGGCGGGCCGCAAGGAACTCGACGATCGCGCCACCACGCAACTCATCAAACTCGGCGACGGTTCGCCGGCGTACCGGCTGTTCGTTGGGAAATATCATCTGAATCTCGACCACTATCGATGCGGCTCTGGCGGAATTTCGAGCCGCGGCCGCGGCTGACCCCAAGCTTCCTTTCGTCCACTTCAACATGGGTTACACGTACTTGAAGCAACAGGATTACGAGCGCGCGCGCGACGAATTTCTGAAGGATGCCGACATTGAGCCCGATCTTGCCCTGGACTACGACGAACTGGGCGACGTGTATGCGCTGCTGCAGGACGACAACAACGCCGAGAAGAATTACCGCGAGGCGCTGCGCCGCGACCCCCGGCTGGTGAATTCTCATCTGGGGCTGGCGAAGATCTATGAGCGTCAGGAAAAATTTGCGGCGGCTCTGGTGGAGATTGAAGCGGCGGTCAAGCTCGATCCGGAACGCACCGACCTGCACTATGTGCACGGACAAGTGCTGCTTCACCTGGGACGCAAGGAAGAAGCGAAGAAGGAACTGGATGCGGCGGTGGGCATCGACAACGAGCGCCGCGCCGCGCGCCAGCAGCAGATGGATACGGGTACGGTTCCATCGCCCGAACTCTTGCAGGACCCGCAGTAGTGGGCTCACCGTGATGAATCCGCAGTGATAAACTTTCGACACCGGAAACTTCCCTTCCATTCAGAACCGCAACTTACCGTTTAGCGAGGAGGTACCACATGAAACGCATCCTGAAAATCCTGGCCATCATCGCCGCAGTGCTGATTGTCATTGCCGTTGCCATTCCGTTTTTCGTTGACGCCAATACTTTCCGTCCGAAGCTCGAAACCGAACTCACGGCCGCGCTGGGGCGGGAGGTGAAGCTGGGAAATCTTTCGCTCTCCATTTTCTCCGGCAGCGTGTCGGCGGACGACATTTCCATTGCGGATGATCCTCAGTTCAGCAAATCGGCGTTCGTGCAGGCCAAGTCGCTGAAGGTGGGCGTGAAGCTGATGCCGCTGATTTTCTCGAAGACCCTGAACGTCACCCAACTCACGCTGAAGCAGCCGGAGATCAGTCTGGTGAAATCGGAGGATGGCGCGAAGTGGAATTTTTCCAGCCTGGGCGGAAACAATAAGTCGGCGCCGAAACCGGCTACGAATGCTCCTGGCGGCGGGAATCCGAACCTCTCTGTGGCCAAGCTGAATATCAGCGAGGGGCGGCTGACGGTGTCGCGTGCAGGATCGGGGGACACATCAGCGAATAAGCCCAAAGTTTACGATAAGGTTGATATCGAAGTGATAAACTTCTCTTTCACATCTTCCTTTCCGTTCAAAGTGACGGTACAACTTCCGGCCGACGGAAGCCTGAAACTTGAGGGCAACGCCGGGCCCATTGACGCCGACAACGCCGCGGCCACTCCGCTCAGCGCCAGGATCACGCTGAAAAATATGAATCTGGCGGCGTCGGGATTTATCGATCCCGCGGCGGGGATTGCGGGCATCGCAGATTTCGACGGATCGGTCACCTCCGACGGCCACGAAGCGAAAACCCAGGGGAAGCTGACAGTCGCGGATTTACAGGTGGTTCAGAAGGGATCGCCGGCCGGCCGGCCGGTCGAGGTGACCTACACGCTCGTCCACGATCTGCGAAAAGAAACGGGCAGCATTCCGCAGTGCGAGATCGCCATGGGCAAGGCGGTGGCACACGTGAGCGGCACCTATGACGCTCACGGCAAAGTGACCGCGGTCGATTTAAAACTGGACGCGCAAGCCATGCCGGTCGACGATCTCGAGGCGATGCTTCCTGCCCTGGGGGTCATATTACCTCCAAAGTCAACCCTGAAGGGCGGCGACCTGAGCACGACCATGACGATCGTCGGCCCGGTTAATGAATTGGTAACTACGGGAACGATTCGTCTGGAAAATTCCTCGCTGTCGAACTTCGATCTGGGCGCGAAAATGTCGTCCATTTCCGCGCTCGCGGGCAAGAAGACGGGCAACGATCTGGTCATTCAGAATTTCAGTTCTGATGTGCGTGTTGCTCCCGAGGGCACGACGGCCGACAACATCAATCTCAACGTGCCCTCTCTGGGAGTGGTGACGGGCGCGGGCACCGTGAGTCCGGCCAACGAACTCGCGTTCAAAATGAGCGCGTCCCTCGCCGGCATGAGCATGCCGTTCTCCGTGAAAGGAACCACCGCTGACCCGAAATTCGTTCCTGACGTGGAGGGTATGGCGAAGGGGCTGTTGAAAGGGCTGGGCAGCACGAGTGAGAAACCCGCCAGCGGCGTGATCGGATTGTTCAAGAAGAAGCCACAGTAAACGTCGCGCTGAAAAACCACTTCGTAGTGACGTAGCTTGCTACGTCCCTCGCGACATCAGATCCAACGCCGCCAGCAGAGACGTTGCGAGCAACGTCTCTGCGACAAATATTTACCCTGGAGAACAGTCGTTTTATTATTGAGAAATGACAGCTGGCATGACCGACACGATTGCGGAGGGCCTGGGGCGCTACTCCATCGGCGAAAAATTGCGCTCCATGCGCCTGCGCAAGAGCATGGGACTGGTGGAGTTAGGCAAGCATACGGGGCTTTCGGCGGCACTTTTGTCGAAGCTGGAAAGGGGAAAGTTGTTTCCCACTCTGCCCACACTATTGCGCATTGCGTTGGTGTTCGGGTAGGCCTCGATTACTTCTTTACCGACGAACGCAAGCGCCGGGTGGTCGGCGTGGTGCGGCGGGAGGAGCGGGAGCGCTTCCCCGAGAGGCCGGGCGCGCAGGATGTACAGTATTACTTTGAGTGCCTGGATTACCGCGCCACGGAGCGTAAATTGAGCGCGTTTCTGGCCGATTTTCAGGACCTGCCGGCGGAAAAACTCAAGCCGCATCAGCATGCGGGAGTTGAGTTTCTCTATGTTTTGAAGGGGTCGCTGGCGATCAAGATTGGGAGCGAAGAATTTGTTTTGGAGGCCGAGGACGCGATTTATTTCGACGCGGGCGCACCGCACAGCTACCGCCGGCGCGGCTCGAAACCGTGTACGGGCGTGATTGTCACGGTACCGTAGTAACACCGTAGTAACCAGCGGTGCGTCCCATGATCGACCAAGATTCTCTTTCGAGAGTGATCGGACAGATAGCGGTTGCCCCGCGGTATCCGGTTTGACGGGCAAGCTTAGGTGGTACCCTAATTGCTATCTACTCTTCATTGACACGGCTTATTGACCATTTCATACTCGCGGCCAAGCCGCACAAATTTGCAACCTTGTGCACTCAGGCGTGTTCACTCAGCAATGGGGGCGCGTGGTTGCGGGCTTGCCTTCCCCCTTAGAGTGAGTCCGATCTTCGAGAGAGCGCGGTTTCAGGGTTCCAGTTTCAGAATTTCAGCTTCAGATTCCTAGTTTCAGAGTTTCAGCTTCGGAGTTTTACCCCAGGGAGGTCCGTCGTGTCTAAATCATCTGCTTCCAAGAAGTTCATGCCGGCAGTTTGGATCGTTGCGATAGCCGCCGTGGCAGCCATCGGGTTCGCAGGCCTGCGCGTGCACACGCGGAGAGCCGCAAGCGCCGAGCCACAGCCCGGCCATGCGCGCGCGAGCATGGGCACTCTGCCGCTTGCTTTTGAAGCCAACCAGGGACAGACCGACCCGACCGTGAAGTACATCGCGCGGGGCAGCGGGTATACGGTGTTCCTCACGGAAAGCGACGCAGTTTTGGCGCTGCACTCTGCGCCGACGGCAGGGGATGCGCGGGCGGCGGGCCGATACGCATTGGGCGTTTCTCGCCAGAACGCAGCGGAAGTGCGGGCGGAGGAGTCGCAAACCGCCCAGTCTCAGGCCAACGATCAGAACGCTGCGATTCGCTTGAACCTGATCGGGGGAAATGCGCATCCGCAGATCGCAGCGAGTAGCCCGCTGCCGGGACACAGCAATTATTTCATCGGCAACGATCGCAGCCAGTGGCACGCGAATGTGGCGCAATTTGCGCGCGTCTCTTACCGGAACGTTTATCCGGGAGTGGATATGGCTTTCTACGGTGGGGAGAAGCAATTGGAGTTCGACTTCATCGTGGCGCCGGGTGCCAGCGCTTCGCCGATCCGGCTGGGCGTCTTGGGCGCGGACCACATCGCAAGCGATGATTCCGGCAACCTGGTGCTCGCCTCGACACCGGGAAATGTGCTGCTCCGTAAGCCCGTGGCTTATCAGGAGAAGGACGGAGTAAGGCAGCCGGTCGAGGTGCTTTTTGTGCAGCATGCGGCTCGCCAGGTCAGCTTTGTGCTGGGCAACTACGATCACAGCCGTGAACTAGTAATCGATCCTTCGGTGAGTTACGCCACGTATTTGGGCGGCGGCGCGGAGGACGATGCCTACGGCATCGCCATTGATGGCAACGGCGACGCCTATGTGACCGGGCAAACCGCGTCCACTGACTTTCCCGCGGTCGGGGGCGTGCAATCGAAGAAGAAGGCTGAATTCGATGCGTTCGTGACCAAGATTTCGGCGGACGGGTCGACGCTTATTTACTCGACGTACGTGGGCGGGAACGGCGAGGACAGCGGGAATGCGATTGCCGTGGACGGTTCGGGCAATGCGTTTGTGGCGGGCGGCACGGGTTCGTCAAACTTTCCCAATAGCGGCGGTTATCAGACGAGTCTGAAGGGAAGCCTGGACGCGTTTGTATTTGAGCTGAACTCTACAGGAACCGCACTGACTTACAGCACGTTCCTAGGCGGCAGCAAACAGGACTTCGCGTCGGGAATCGCTGTGCTCGGTGGGAACGCCTATGTCGTAGGTCAGACCCAATCGTCGGATTTTCCGACCGAGAATCCGCTTCAATCCAACATTGCAGGAACTGCCAACGGATTTGTGACGGAGTTGAACAGCTCCGGGAGCGCTCTGGTCTATTCGACTTACCTGGGCGGAGGCACGGGTGATTTCGCCGCAGCCGTAGCGGTTGATTCCTCAGGAAACGCCTACGTGACTGGCGCGAGTCAGAATTCCACCTTTCCCCATACGACGGGCGCTTTCCAGACTAGTTGCGGTACAGCTCCAAACTGCAACGGGGGTTTGCCGGACGCTTTTGTGACGGTCTATAACGCGGCAGGAACTGATTATGTGTATTCGACCTTCCTGGGTGGCGAAGGCATCGACCAAGGGCTGGGAATCGCCGTGGATGGCGCGGGCGACGCCTATGTGACGGGGCTGACGCAATCTCTGCACTTCCCGTCGAAGTCGGCGCTGTATTCCACGCTGGATGGAACCCAGGACGCTTTTGTCACCGAATTGAATCCCACTGGGACCGCGTTGGTGTATTCGACGTTCTTGGGCGGCAGCCTGTCCGACGCGGGCACGAGCATTGCTGTTGACGGGAACAAGAACGCGTATGTCACCGGCCAGACCGGTTCGTCCGACTTCCCGACGGCCAGCCCCACGCAGGGCACCCTTGGCGGAGACAACGACGCTTTTGTGAGCGAGATCAGTCCGGCAGGATCGCAACTGCTGTTTTCCACCTACCTCGGCGGGACGCTCAACGAGAATACGAATTCGGGAGGCGCCAACCTGGCGGCCATCGGGTCCATCGCCGTCGACAACGCCGGCGCGAACATCTACGTAGCCGGCAACACGGCTTCAACGGATTTTCCCAAGGTCGCGGCAGAACAATCGACCTACGGGGGCGGGACAGACGCGTTTGTAGCGATGTACACGACGATCCCAGACTTCACCATCGCGGGCACGGCTCTGACGCCAGTCGCGCAGGGCGGCTCAACCACCTCCACGATTACGATCGCGGCAGTCAACGGCTACACCGGCACAGTCAACTTCACCTGCTCGGTGGCTGCCGTCACCGGGGGCACACCGCTGCCCACCTGCTCGATTCCGAATGCTGTGACCGGCGGAGCCGGGACCTCCACGCTGACGGTGAACACAACCGGCAGTGCGCAGGCCAGCAACCGAGGCGCGAACAGCCTCCTGTATGGCATGTGGTTGCCGGTGGTTGGATTGTCGCTCGTCGGATTGCGTTACAGCACGGATGGTTCGCGAAGGAAAAAAATTCTGGGCGTCCTGCTGCTCGGAATCATGATGACGGCGCTGTTTCTGCTGCCGGCTTGCAGCAGCAGTAACGGTGGAGGCGGTGGAGGCGGCGGTTGCTCCGCTTGCACTCCGGGGGGCACTTACACGGTGACGGTTACGGGAACGGATTCCTCCAACGCAAACCTGACCCATGCCGTGACTCCGGCACTCACGCTTACGGTAAACGCCCTCCTCCCGTAAACTGCCCACCCGGCATTGCCACGGCCGTCTGCCCACGCGGGAGGCGGCCGTTGTTTTTTGGGGACGGGGAGGGCGCCGGTGGAACTCTGGCTAGGATGACCGGCACATGATGGTAGTATGGAGGATTCCGGTGGGAGTGACTCCAGAAGATGGTCCTCCAGAGAATGAATCCGGGGAACGTTTTCGGAGTATATGCGTCGGCAGCCGCGGGGAAAAGTCTGCGGTAAAATGAGACGCAGATTCCGGCGCCGTCGCACAGGCTGCCGGGCAGCCTTTAGTTAAACTTGTGAATCGAAGCTATTTGAACCGAAACCTGCTCATGGTGAAATCCCTGTCGCCTCAGTCCGCGTGGTTAAGAGCCGAGCCGTTGCCATCCGAGTCGTCAAAACTCGAGTCATCGAAACCGAGGTCGCCGAGGTCTAGATCGCTGCCGTCGAGGCCAACGAGGTTGAGGTCGTTGGGGTCGAGGCGAATCGTTCTGGCCGGGCGCGCCGGGATCTGGGCTTTGTGCCTGCTGGCGGTTTTTCTGACCTTGCCCGCGCCGGCGTCGGCACAGACCTTCACGCTGCAGGCGCCTTCGCTGTCGGAGGTTGCGGTCGACCCCGGCGGTACATCTTCCGCGAACATTACAGTCGGAACGGTCAACGGCTTCAGCAGCACGGTCGATCTGACCTGCCAGGTCGCGCCGGTGCAGGCGCAGACCATCGTCGACCTGCCGGCATGCACAGTGAGTCCGGCGACGGTAACGCCTCCCGCCAACGCTTCGGCCACGATCACGACGATGGGCGACACGAGTCAGGTGAGGTACGCCATCACCATCACCGGCACATCCCCTTCGAACAACCAGACCACCACGACGGCGCCGCTGTACATGACGGTGCTCGACGTTGCGCCGCAGTTCACCATCACGGTGGAAAAAGCGGTGGAACCGGCCAGCGTGCCGGCCGGCAGCAATGGCGTGACCACGATCAACATTAATCCGATCAATGGATACGTCTCGCCCACACCCGGAGTGACGCTTTCGTGCAGTTCCATCACGCCCTTAGTGCACTTTCCTCCTGTCTGTTCGTTCAACCCGAACCCGGTTCCCCCGGGGCTTACCACCTCGCAGCTAACGATCATCACCTTCGGCCCAATCCTCACGACTGGAAACACGATTCCTGCACACAAGTTTTACGGATCTTTCTGGGCACTGTGGCTGCCCTTGCCCATGCTGGCATTGGTGGGCTTGGGTGCAGCGGTCGGGGGAAGGCGATCAAGAAAGGCATGGGGGCTGCTGGGTCTTTTGGTCCTGAGCGGCACACTTTTTCTGATGCCGGCATGCGGCAACACCTCCCTTCAGAAACATACGCCGAACGGAGTGACGCCCAATAACACCTACTCGTTCACGATTTCTGGCGTGGACGCAAACGGCAACATTTCGAGCAACGCCGGTTCCGGCAGCACGAATCCTACGGCCAGCCTGACGGTTACGACCGCGACGACGAACTAAGTCATGCGGCGGATCTGCATGGTGCGCTCTGGCATGGTGCGCTCTGGCATGATGCGCTCTGGCACGCTACGCCGCGTGTGCTGATTCTGGCGGTGGCTATCCCTTCGCTGCTGCTGCCGGATGCGGGAAGCGCTTTCCCTCTTCCTCATGCTGTCCCTATTCCTCGCGTTGCCCCTCTTGCTGGCAAAGGCAAGCAAACAATTCCTGCCGTGCGCTGGGATGAGACGCATCCCGGCTGCACTTTTTCGCGCAGCGACGACGGGCACTACCACTACGGCCTGTGGTACGAAGACGTCGGAATCACGATGACCGTCGATTCCCAGGAACTGGAGAAGACTCGGCGCCGGCCGGAGCGATTCTTCGCGGTGCTGCTGGAGGTGCGTTACCGCGGGCAGGGATCGATGAATCTGGGTGTGGAAAACATTTCTCTCCAGTTCATGAAGCATTTCAAGGTGGTGCAGACTGCGCTCGATCCGGATGAGTTTGCCGAGAAGGTACAGAGCGACGCCGACGAACGGGATCACCAGGTGGCGCACGAAGTGGGAAAGCATCCGGAAAAGAAAGAAGAAAAAGATGCCTACGTGCAGGCGCTGCTGAAAGATTCGGCGGAACTGCAGGAATTTGTGGGCAAGAACAGTTTGCGGCCGACGCTGCTGGGGCCTGGCAATCCCGAGAAGAGCGGGTGGGTTCTTTTCAGCACCGAGAGCAAGTGGATCAGCGGATGGAAGAAGCAGGAAGAATTCATCCTGCGCGTGCCGCTGGACGGGAAGGTGTTTGAGTTTCCGTTCAAGCTACCGCCCCAGCCGGGAGAAGTGCAGCTGCGCAAGCGGGAGTAAGATCGGATCGTGCTCTCGAAGGAGTCATCCCGAACCCGTCGCAGTTCAGCCGCGTGAGGGATCTCGCGCGGGAGTTCTCCCGCAGTAGTGCCGGACTGCGCGCGAGGTCTACGCACGAGATCCTTCCCTCCGCCTGAACAGCGGCTCCGGTCGGGATGACGACCGATAGGAGAAAGTCTTGAGGGTTGCTCCCCTTTTCCTACGAGGCTGCTTTGTGCGCCTGACGTTCCAGTTCGGCGGCCTGGTGCATGAGGACATCGCGCAGGGAGACTAGTCCCTTCAAATCTTTGCCCTCGACGATGGGCAGATGGCGGAATCCGAACTCGCGCATGATGAACAGGCACTCTTCGATGGTTTCGTCGGCGGGGACGGCGCGTGGGTTCGCGGTCATGACTTCGGAGACGGCGGTGGTTCCGGGCGTACGGCCCACGGCGACTACGCGATTCATAATGTCGCGTTCCGAGAGAATGCCCGCCAGTTCTCCGTTGCGCAGCACGGGCACGGCGCCGACGTTGTGCTCCATCATGTAGCGCGCGGCTTCGAGCACGGTGCGGGTGGCTTCGATGGAATAAACTCGGCGGTTTTTCATCAGCACCAGATGGCGGAGAGTCGTCATGGGTTACTCCTTGGGCACGACGGAAGTGCGAGGAATCGGCCAGCCCTCATGGCCAGCCTGTGCGGTGGGACATACTTTACCACAGAGCGGGATGGGTCGGGAGAGGCTGGCGGCGGCGATTTTCTGTCCGCCGTTCGGAACGCCGGTGGCAGAGACGTAGCCCGCTACGTATCGAAAGTGACCAGGCGGGGTGGGGGAGAGGCTGGCGGCGGCGATTTCTGTCCGCCGTTCGGAACGCCGGTGGCAGAGACGTAGCCCGCTACGTATCGATCGTGATCCGCGCCGCTTGATTCAGTGGCTTGCAGATTTTGTTACTGCAGGTGATTCAGCCGGGCGGGGGTTGCGTCGGCGCTGCTGCTGTCGGAACGCGGCGCCATTGAAACCACGATGTACTGGTGTTCGTTGTTGTCGAGGGCTTCGATGCGCAAGAGCAGCTTATCTTTTTGCAGGCGGAATTGCGCCAGTTCGCCCACGGGCAGAAGCACGGGATGTTTTTCATGCGCGCGGACGGATGCGGTAAATCACGCGATCGGCCTGCAATACATATTCCTGACAGAGGAGCTCCTGCGTCTGCTTGTTATCGGCCGCGCCGCACTGCACGGAATCCATCTGCAGGAGTTTTCCCGTCTGATAGGGCTGGGGATCTTTGGCGAAGGCCGCCGCGGCCAGACCCAGACCAACACACAGCATCCACTTAGAACGCATTGCAAGCACCCCCCAGAAAACAGATGAAGCCGAGCCGAGGCAAATGTTTCCCTCGGTCAGTTCATTCGTCATTCTTCATTCGTCATTCTTCTATGGCAGAGGAGGGGAAGACAGGTAACCGCAGTAATAGACCTGAAGTTACCGCCGGTTATCGTTCGATCGCTTCTTCCAGAGTCTGAAAGAATGCCGGATAGGAAATCGCGGCGGACTCGGCGCCGCGGATCAGGGTTTCGCCGTGGGCGCGCAGGGCGGCGACGGCGAAGGCCATAGCGATGCGGTGATCGCCAAAAGAGTCGAGCTCGGCGCCGTGCAGCGCCTGCCCTCCGGGAATCTTGAGGCCGTCTTCGCGCTCTTCCACCTGCGCGCCCATGAGCCGGAGGTTGGCGGCCACAGCGGCGATGCGGTCCGATTCTTTCACGCGCAATTCCTTGGCATCGCGCACTTCAATTCCCTGCTCCGTGTACGGGGCGATCGCGGCCAGCACGGGAATTTCGTCGATCAGCGCGGCGGAATCGGCGCCCGCAATGGTCGCGCCTTTCAATGCGGCGCCTTCGACTTGCAGCGATCCGACCAGCTCTCCGTGAATCTCATCGAGTTGCGTAACTGAGATGCGCAGCCCGATTTGCATCAGAACGTCGAGCAGTCGGGCGCGCGTGGGATTCATCAGGAGGCCCGGAACGGTGAGTTGCGATCCCGGGAACAAGGCGGCCGCGCACAGAAAAAATGCCGCGCTCGACAGGTCGCCGGGAATGCGGGCTTCGATGCCGCGCAGGCGCTGACCGCCGCGAATTCGCAGTTCATTGCCTTGACCATTACTTCTGCGATCGAGGGTAGCGCCGAAGGCGCGCAGCGCCACTTCGCCGTGGTCGCGGGTGCGGAGCGGTTCGGTGATGCGGGTTTCGCCGTCGGCGAATAGTCCGGCAAACAGCAGACACGATTTCACCTGCGCACTGGCCACGGGCATGGTGTAGTCGATGGCCTTCAGCGCCCCGCCGGTGATGCGCAGCGGCGGCTTACCGGCTTGCGATGTGATCTGCGCGCCCATGGCGGAAAGCGGCGTGATGACGCGCTCCATGGGGCGGCGCGAGAGCGACTCGTCGCCGACCATTTCTACAAACTTCTGGTCGCTCGAGAATTTCTGGCCCGCGACAATGCCGCTCAACATGCGCATGGTGGAACCGGAGTTGCCGCAATCGAGCGCGGCCGCGGGAGCAGTGAGCGCCAGGCCGCGGCCCTGCACTTCGATGGCGCCGTCTTCTTTTTTCTCCCAATGCACGCCCAGTGCGCGCATGCATCCGAGCGTGCTGGCGCAGTCGGCGCCGGTGGAGTAATTCTCGATGCGCGATGATCCCTCGGCAATGCTGGCCAGCATGGCGTAGCGGTGGGAAATGGATTTGTCTCCGGGTAATTGCACCGTCCCGCGTACATTGCGGGCGGGACGCACGGTCACTGAGACCTGATTCTTCATTCGAGATCAATATTAGCGGATTGAGGATAGGCAGAAGAATCGAAAGTCCCCACTTCTCGCACAGAACGCGAGAAATGGAGCACCCGGCCACGTGGGCCCGGACGCATTCGTCCGCCGCTACGCGAGTGCTTTGGCTTCGGCGGTGGCTTCTTTGAGAATGTTGGCTGGTATTTCTTTCAACGTCGCGCTGAACTCGAACATAGGGGTCTCGGTGCCGCGGCCCCAGCGGGCGACTTCCCAGTGGGCGCGGACGAATTTCACTTCGGCATGCGCGGTGAGATCGAGCAGGAGAGGAGTCTCTCCGCAATAAAACTTCTGGGGAACTTCGGCGACAGATTTCGCGCCCCACGTCGCGCCGTCGGCGGAGCCAAAGATGCTGAGCCCGAGCGACTCTTGCTCGATGATCTTCGTGATGGTCAGAGTTACGAGAAACACGCGGCTGGCGGCGGCGCTGACATCGACGGTGGGGCCGTCGCCCTTGGCGCTGACCGTTTGCGCAGCGACTAGAGATGCATCTGTCATTGTCATTGTCATTGTCATAGCAAACGGATTCTAACAAATCTATTCCGTCGGATGCGGCGCGGTGAAGTGCTGAACAGCAGGGCTTCTGCACGGGCTTGAATTCCATCAGTTCCACGCGGGAGAGGTCCGGGTCGAAGACGTCGAGCTGCCACTTGCCGTCTTTGCCGATCTCGGCCTCGTCGCCGTGAGCCTTCCAGCCGTGCGACTCCATGATGGCCTGCGCTTTTTTCATGTCGGCGACGCCGAGCGAAATGTGGTTCATCACCCCGGTGAGTTGCAGGTCCATGTGCTCGGGCTGGTTCAGCATGTACTCCAGCCAGTCGGTGCCGTCGGGAACTTGCAGGGCGACCCAGTCGGTCTCGGTGTCTTTCATTCCGCCGTGCCAGTAGGGGCGGAAGCCGAGGAGGTCGCGGTAGAAGTGGTCTTCGGCATCGCGGTGGTACACGACGAAGCCGGTGTGGATCATGTGGCGCGACACGGCCGAGGCTGCGGGTGGGGCGACGTCGGCGGGGCCTCGCTCGACGAACTCGATGCGGTGGCCCTCGGGATCGTTGACCGTGAAGTAGAGGCTGTGGTCGGCACGGCCCTGAATCTCCGGAACCTTGATGCCCTGCGCGATCAGATATTTTCGCAGCGCGCCGATGTTGTCGGTGGTGAAGGCGACGTGATCCATGCGGTCGGTGGCCTTGGGATCGGGCGCGGGACTGTAGCCGATCCACTGGGTGCCGACCATGTATCGCAATGTACCGCTGCGGTTGGCTGGCTCGAGGGTCAAGGCTGGGGCGAGGCCGAGCACGTCACCGTAGAGTTTCTTCACGCCGTCGGGCGCGGTGGTGTAGAACGACACGTGGTCAATGCCTAGAATGCGCGGGCGCGGGGCGGGGGTTTGAGCCTGGGCACAAATCTGGAGGGCGGCGAGAGCCAGTAGGGTGGCGAGTTTTTTCATGGCGTCCTGATTCTAGACCAAGCGGAGCCTCAGGGGCTGAAGCCCAATCCATTCGTTCCCATTACGCGGCGCTGAAGCGCCGCTCTTCCACGGCTGCGCCGGCGTTCGCGGTTGCGCCGGGGTTCGCGGTTGCGACGGCGTTTGCGATGAGCGTCGCATTTTCGGCGCGGGACAGGGAAGGCAGGTTCCTCGCTTCGCTCGGAATGACAGGAATGGAAGGTTGGAGAGAGTTTGCTCAGCGAAGGCCATCGAGAAACTGGCGGAGAAGTTTGGCGGCGTCTTGCGATTGTTCCCAGGGGGCGTAGTGGCCGGCTTTTGGAATGATGCGCAGTTGACTGGCGGAAATGTTCTGGCGCATTAATTCGGCTTCGTTCACGCCGGTCAGGATGTCTTCGTCTCCGGTAACCAGCAGAGTGGGAACGTTGATGGTCTTCAAGGTTTCGACCGAGTCGGGGCGGGCGGCCATGCCGCGCTGGACCTGAGCAAGATTTTGGGGCGACATTTTGCGCATCATGCGCAGTGCGCCATCGACCAGGTCGGGGCGGGTTTCGCGCGTGGTCTTGCCGAACAGTTTTGGAATCATCGATTCGAAGAATGGCTCGGTGCCACGTTCGAGGACGTCGTTCGCGGCCTGCAAGCGTGCGGCGCGGGCTTCGGGGCCGTCGGCGGGAGCTTTGGTGTTGCACAATCCGAGCGCGGCGACGCGGCCGCGATGTTTTCTCCAGAATTCGAAGAGCGCGTAGCCGCCGATGGAGACGCCGACGAGTGGAGCGCGGCCTACGTTGGCATCGTCCATGATCGCGGCGAGGTCGGCGGCGTGTTTCTCCATGGTGGCTGGGCATTCTCTGCCCGAATCCTCGCCGACGCCGGACTCGCCGTGTCCGCGCAGGTCCGGGAGGATCACGCGATAGCGCGTGGACAGAGATTCAGCGACGGGTAGCCAGAATTCATGATCGACGGGAAACGGATGCAGCAGGATGACGGGTGGGCCGTCGCCGAGGGTCCAGTAGACGATTTCGGTGTCGCTGCTTTTGATGCGCTGGGAGGGGATGTTGAAAGAAGAGATGAAAGCGATCCGGGTCCCCGCTCCCTGAAAGCACTTTCGGAGCATGGGGCTCCGAGCCCAGCCGACGAATCAGCTCTTCGCGGGCTTCTTTCCCATCGACGTCAACCACCAGAATCCTGCTTAGCGGCCCACAGATCACGGCGATGCCGGCTTCTGGGAAGGACCTCCACCAATCCTTCCACTGCTGTTTGGTTGGACGTCGGTCTTGGAACTCTTTCCATTTGACACAGGCCTTCTTCGTGCGGGGTTGCTGCGGAATGACCGACCAGCCTCGAGCAAGATAAGCGTTCGCGGCCGTGACCATATCCGAGCCTGTGCGACCCCCGCGAGATTTCGAAGTCGATTTCGGCGAACTTGCATGCTGGTGAGTGGAAAGTTTCGAAATGTTCGAGCCGCGCAGCCTCAAGAAGCTCCGGAGGGCATCGACGCTTGCCGTTAAGAATCTTCGTGAGCGTGGACGGATCTATCCGCAAGGCTGCGGCTACCGCCTTGCGCTTTACGCCGTGACGTGCCAATAGTGCCTGCAGTTCTGCCCTCGCGTCCAAGCAGTTCTTCTCGAGTAGCCGATTGGCCGGCGGCCAGTTGAAGAAATGGTCCCAACGCGAGGCGTAGTCTTCGCCGGCGTAGACCCGCAGATGAAGTCGTTGGAGGACGCTGACATCCGGTGAATTCGTTAGAGCCAGGATTTGCCCAGGTTTAGCCACCGCACCTCTCCTGAATCCCGCAAAAGCCCCACGATGGTGAGCCCGAGTTCTGTGGAGAGGAGGCTCAAATCCTGCAGGAAGGATTTGACTTCAAATGGATTTCGGTTCGCCTTTGAGAGCCAGCCGCCCGCCGACTGCAATAGATAGCCGCAGCCGCGGCGCTTTTTGTTGCCGTTAAACCCCACGTAGCGGCCGCTCGCGTCCAAAAGTGGGCAAACGAGTTCGCCCCGCCCCGATAAATCCACGACGCGATTTCCGGAGACCACCTCGAGTTCCGAGAAGTCCTTACGCGCTCGCCGCCGCTTCCGCGTGCGTTCCCGAACAAGAATTTGGAGCAGTCGATGCTGAGCCAGCGTGAGGGCCCTGCACGAGGTGCGGCTTCCAAACGTGCGGGCAGATAGATCGAAGTCAAGCGGCCTGTTTTGCCGAGTTGGAAAAGACTTTTGCCGGTAGACCGCGAACTGCGAGCTGGGAACTCATAATCGCGCGTTCCGCCTTCCTCACTTGCGGCACAGCCTCCAGGACGCCCAGAAGTCCGCGGCCGATATTCACAAGAAAGTGGTGATGCGGCGGGCCACCGAGAAGAGGGCAGTCCACGTCGCACTGATCATTCGGGGAACCTCTCAAGTCGGCCGCGTGAGTGAGCACGGCGGTCTCGGCTCCGAAGTCCGGCCGGCAGTCCTCACTCCCTGCGCCCAGGTGCAACCAACAAAGGCTTTCATGGGCTCGGCAGAGCGTCTTTCTCCAGTGCCGCGGCCGCTTTTCTGAGCCCCAAACTCGAGTTGCCATCCAAACGTCCGGAATGCGAATGACCGATCGCTTACCCTGCAGAAGTCGTTCGTGAATGGCCCAAAAGACGCGTTCTGAGACGCTCCCGAACTGAAGTTTCGGAACAACTTGGTTCCAATAGGATTCCGACCCAGCCTTGCTGAGCCGGAACAGCCTCCGCCGGAGTCTTCCCAATTCCTCGGGCGCTGGCTCTGGGCGAAGGGGTCGAAAACCCACCCGGGCCCCAGGCCGCAGATGCCGAACCAATATGGCCCCACTCGGCGGCCGTACCACAGCGTCCGGGACGCGTCCCGCCAGGCAGTCCATGTATGGAACAGACGGCGGGACACGCCAACTGCAAAAGCTGCCCAACTCGAGCCGAGTCGGCGAGAACGAAAAATCGACTTGTCAAAGGCATCTGGCACGTCACTTGGCCAAAGGGTCGAGGCCCTTCGAGCGGGACTTACTGCCGCGCCGCTGGGCCATCGAGGGATTACTACCACTGTCCTGTGAGCCCTGGTCTCCGTTCCGGCTCGGAACCTCATCGAGGAAGCGGTAGTGCTGGAAGTCGAACCACACCGGCACGTCGGCCCGGTTGACGCCGTCCCGCCCTTTCTCGACTCGAATGATCATCGGGATCAAGTTCGCCCGGGCGTCAGGGCGATCCTGCGCCGGATACATCAGGAGCACGCAATCTGCGTCGCTAGTGATGCGGCCGTCTCCCTTGAGAGCATCGATATCCAATTGGCGCGACTCATCCTTACGAACTTCGGAGAGCACGAGCACGGAATGGCCGTCTGGGCATCGGAGGCTTCGTGATTCGTTGCGAAGCCGGTCCAATACATCAAGGCGGAAATGATCTTCAGGCGCCGGGTGAAAGGCCTTCGGCAGATGGCCACCTCTGGAAAAGATCCACCACACGAGGACCTTACCGACCTGCGACTTACTTTGCAGCTGTTCTAACTCTTCGGATAACAGCCTCGAAGTCGAACCCTTGATGTTTCAGTACTTCATCCGGATCGCCCGTACGGTCCGGATAGCGAACGTATTTGTGGACGATTCTCAGCCGTGACAAGCTCGTGGTCAGTACCTGCTGGCACTTTGCCAGCCGCTCGCGAACGCTGGCGTTAGGTTCCAATAGCTGCCGGTAGGTGATCCCCGCTTCCATACAATACAGCCGCTCATAGAGGCGGTCTTTTGGCTCGTCGAACGAAAGTATCAATACGCCTAGGTCTGGGCATTCTTGAGTGTTGTCAGTGCAGTCGACAACATGAGCGTGGTTTGCCAGCACCCTTGGGGGCGGCGAGAAACGTAATCCCCCGGATCCCAGAAAGAGCCTTGTCTAACCGCCCCAGTCCCGTTGGGGCTCCGAGCACTCCACGCGACGCGACGGCCCTCTGCAGGCACTCGAGACGCTCCTCGAAGACGTCAAGATCTTCGTCCGCCGTATCGTTGCAGCAGGTGCGATAGTCGATGCGTTTTGCGATCATTGCGAATTCGG
>CAVXNI010000002.1:0-67746 GCA_963763155.1 uncultured Acidobacteriota bacterium
ACGGCTCCGCCCCGCCTCATCGCGGGTAAGAACATGGCGAATCCCTTCGGCGCGATCCTGACCGCGGCCATGATGCTTCAGCACCTGGGCCTGGCTAAAGAAGCGGCCAAGATTGAGCCGCGGCGCTCGAAGCCGTCCGCCAAAAAAAGACCACTCAAGATATCTGCGGCCCGCTGGGGACACGGGAGGCAGGGGACGGGGTTGCGAACTCCGTCAGTCGTGCCTGAAAACCTCAAAGGTTCTGTCATCCTGTCTCTAACGACGTTGGTGCGTGTCAAGCATTTTTGAGCGACACTTGTCCTCTTGGCGCTTTTGATTTTTCAGAAGCGCCATTTCGCTCTCTTAGAAAGGTTTTGACGTTCCAGACCAAGGTCGTCACTCTTTTTCAAATCGTGCAGCGGGACTCTTCGGTCCCACCATCCATCTCTTCGGGACTTGCGCCCATGATTCTCACTTCGAACTCCCCGCTTCTCAGGGAGGCCGGCTGCCCACTCAAGCGCTCGGCTGCGTTACTCGCCGGCCACAGAATGACTCGGGCTCACCGACATGACCGTCTGACACAGTTGCGCGTACGTCCATCCCTCGCGCAACATCAGGTACATCCGCGTGGCCAGCTTTCTGGCCACCGCCACCTTGGCGACGCCGCGATTTTTGCGACTCGCCAGGCGTTTGTAGAAGCGCTTCAGCTGCGGATCGTAACGTGCCGCCGTCTGTCCCGCCTCCACCAGCAAAAAGCGCAGAAACGAATTGCCCTGTTTGCTGATCTTGCCCAGCCGCTGTTTTCCGCCGCTGGAAGCCTCGCTCGGAATCAGCCCGAAATAACTGCCCACTTGCTTGGCCGATTCGAATCGTTCCGCCGGTCCCAGCGTCAGCACCATGGCCAACGAGGTCACCGGCCCTACTCCCGGATGCGTCATCAACTGCACCGCTTTCGGCCGCTGCCGCGCTTCTTCTGCGACTCGCTGGTCCAGTTCGCGGATCTCCGCTTCCAGTCCATCCAGCACTTCCAGCAGCTTCTGCCGCCGCTGGGCCGCGTACGGCAACAGCGGCAACTGCTCCAACTCCGCGCGTCCCGCCTGCGTCCACAGCTTGTACTTCTTCTGCACCCCGTGGCTCAGCGCCATGGCCTGTAGCTGATTCTTGGTCCGCGTCCGCGCCTGCACTTGCTTGTGCCGATGCACCAGCAACTGCCGCACATCCCGCACCTCCAGGCTCGGCACCCAGATCCGCGGAAACCGGTCCTGACGCAACAAATCCATCAGGTGCTCCGCGTCCCGCCGATCCGTCTTCTGCCGGCGCACCACCGACGCCCGCACCTGCGCCGCATCCCCAAACCACAGCTCGAACCCCAACTCCGCCAGCAGCCGCTCGAACCACGGATAGTGCCCGCACGCCTCCATCCCCACCCGCACTTCCTGGCCGGCCAGAGAACGGTAAAACCGCTCCGCCTCCGCCCGGTGCTGCAACCGCTTTTCCTCTACTTCGCCCGTTCGGTTGTCAAAGATCGCAATCTGCTGAAACCCAGGATGAAAATCACAGCCTATAATCAGCATGACGTTGGCTCCTCTCAGTGAGCCTTGGTCTTGTTCGTCACAACCCAATCTACTCGCCGTGACGGGCCAACGTCGTTATGCAATCAAGCGAAGTGTGCCGATTCGCGGAACGCGAATCGGCACACGCAGTCGAAGGATCCCTACGTTGCACGAGAGATGTCGTTCAGCGAAAAGGGAGGTCTCCCGATGCACTCTCAGGAAGAATCCAAGGTCGAGAGAATACCCTCAAGAGCCGTCAGAGCAGCGGTGCAATAGGGATCCTTCGACTCCGCATCGGCCCTTCCTTCGGAAAGGCCGATCCTCCGCTCAGGACGACAGCGGGAAGAGTTCACATGCGATCTACGGTCTCCGTCCCGCCAGCAGCGCCAACTCCCGCCACTTCCACGCACAATCGACGTCCACAAACCCAATCTCGCGCAACCAGCCGAGTTGACTTTCCACATGTAACAGTTTGTTCGACGGATCTTCGGTCTCAACCGTAAATCCGATGCGTTCCAGAAATTCCTTATGCAGCCGCGCAGTAGGCGAGGCTACATGCTCCAGATTGCAGAAAACGCCCCCTGCATTCAGCAGGCTATAAATCTCCGCGTACAGCGCCCGCTTGCGTTCGTGCACCAGGTGATGAATCGCGAAGCTCGAGATCACGGCATCGAACTTGCCGAGAGCAGGGAGTGGTTCGTCCATATTGTGAGCGACGACGCGCACGGAACTTTCCTCGGTGAAGCGCTTGCGAACGGCTTCCAACATGGTCGGCGAGAAATCGACGGCCACGGCTTCGGTCTCAGGCTGCCCGCGCCGGGCCAATTCTCGCCGAACCAGACCCAGCAGGCGTCCGTCGCCGGTGCCCAGGTCGAGGATGCGCCGCGTGCTCGGCGGAATGAATTCCAGCAGCGCTGCCTCCCCTTCGCCGCGGTGGGAAATAGAGTCAGCCCGTTCCAGGTAGTCGCGAACGTGTTCGTTCGAGGTCCAGAGATTGACAGGCTTGGTAGTCATGAGGGAAAAGTATACGGAACCGTATAAACTCTATCTCAATGAATACGGCTAAAGGGCGTTCCTCAGGGATTCGTCGGCTGCTTTTTGCGGTTGGCCTGGTTGTTATGCTGACTGGGACGCGATGGCTGCAGGCTCAAGATCAGGCGGCGCAGGCTCCGGTTCAGGAACAGACTCAGACACAGCAAGATCAAAAGCAGGCGGACAAGAGTGTCCGCCCCACACCGGCTCAGTCCACCAGCCCTGCCCGGGAACAATCCAAGTCCGCGCCCACTGAAGAAAAAGCCGAAGTCAAAATTACTCCGCGTCAAGCCGAAGAGCTTTTCCACTCCGTCGACGAGATTCTGGAATTCGACAGCAAGCAGACCGGTCTGCCCATCAGAAAAAATGTAAAACGCAAACTGACTAGTCGCGACGAAGTCGTCTCCTTTCTCACCAAGCACATGGACGACGAAGACACCAAGCGCCTGCGCCGTTCGGAACTCGTCCTGAAAAAATTCGGACTGCTCCCGCCCGACTTCAATCTGGAAACTTTTCTAGTCGCGCTCCTCCGCGAAGAAGTCGCCGGGTACTACGATCCCAAAACTAAAACCGTCAACCTGCTCGACTGGGTGCCCATGGAGGAGCAGGAGCCCGTCATGGCGCACGAGTTGACTCACGCACTCCAGGACCAGTCGGTGGGCCTGGAAAAGTGGATGAAGAAAGGCGAAAAAGATCTCGCCGAAATCAAGAAAGACCCAACCCCCACCGACATCGAGAACGACGAGACCGACAACGCCCGCGAAGCCGTCATCGAAGGTCAGGCCCAGGCCATCATGTTTCAATACGCCATCGCCCCCACCGGCCAATCCATTGCTTCTTCGCCGGCTCTGGTGGGCCAAATGGAAGAGGAGACCCTGACTGGAACCTCCGGCACCAAGGTTTTTAACGAAGCGCCAATTTTCCTGAAAGAGTCGCTCACCTTTCCCTATAGCTACGGCATGGATTTCATCATCCAGGTGATGAAGCAGGGCGGCAAAGAGAAAGCGTTCGCCGGCGTGCTGAAAAATCCTCCGCATACCACGCGTCAGATCATGGAGCCGGAAACTTATTTGTCCGAGGAAAAGCTCGCGCCCCTGCCCGTCCCAGATTTCAAACTTGATTTCAAGGATTATCAGAAGTTCGACGTCGGCGCGATGGGCGAATTCGATGTCGCAGTCCTGATCGAACAATACGCCGGCAAGCCTCGATCAAAGCAGCTGTATCCCGCGTGGCGCGGCGGATATTACTACGCCGCGAAGGCCAAGCCGGATCCGAAATCGGATTTCGTAGCGACTGCGCCTCTCGGTCTGCTCTATGTTTCGCGCTGGTCGAGCGCCGAGACAGCGGCCGAGTTCGCCGCGATCTACGCGCAGTCCCTGAAGCAGCGCTACAAGAAAGTTAGAAGAAGAACATCCCGCGCCCGAGCCGGCCGCTGCGCCCAACGCGGATTCCAAGGCCGATCTTTTGCACGGTCGCCTGCAAGGTCGTCACGTCTGGAGCACCGAGGATGGCGCGGTAGTGATCGACGAGCAAGGGCGACACGGTGCTCGTCAGCGAGAGCCTGGATGCGGCCACCACCGCGACGGTTGAAAAAGAAGTATTCGCTGCGCCTTCAGCCTCTTCAGCGCCGAGGTGAAGCCGTCGCTATTTCTTTTTCTTCCGCTCTCCCTCGTCCGGAAGCTCTCCCAGGAAATGTTGCACCTTCGCCGCAACCGTGAATTGCTTCCCCGCGCGCTCGATGGTCAATTTGCGTTCCTGCCCCGGCGTTCCTCCGAGCATCGCCCACACCTGTCCCATGGTCGACCCGCCCACGGGAATTCCATCACCGCGACCAGATGATCGCCCGCCTGCACGCCGTCGGGCCCCGTCGGGCACAGACGGCTGGCCCGCGAAGTCCGCGACTCCAAGAATCGTAAATCGGCCGTCGTCCTCCGGACGCAGCGTGAGCCCGATGACATCGAAGTCCGGAAAGTTGAAGTTGCGGCCAAACTCGAAGTAGACCATCGAGTGCGCATAGTCAAGGCCGACGCGATAATTGAGCAGTGCGTCAGAGCCGAGAAGGCCGGCGGTCGGTACACCCGCAGCGCTTCTGAAAGAATTCCATCCGGTCTTTCGGGAGATCGACCACAGCCACGTTGGCAAGAAAAAGCGGTCCGTACTGCAAGCGATCCAGGCGCATCACTTTCCACTTCGCTTCGTCGTCTGACCCCCACAGGTTGGCCGACCCCACTGCGCCGGTCATGTGCGGCCAATCCGGATGGGCCGCCGCAAGTTTGTCGAACAAGTCGTCGGAAAGAAAACTGATCGACGCTCCCAGGTCAAGCGCGAGATTGTATTTCTTCTTCTCGATCTGACTCGGAACCTGGATCAGGCCATTCTCCGCATTGATCTGAACTTTGCCGCTTGGCCCTCGGAAATAATCGTGCCCGGCGCGCCGATCGAAAACTTGTGTTCGGGAAAGTCGATGAGCACGTCATAGTGCCGCAGGATGCTGGACGGCAAAGTGATCTCAACCCCCATGCCCGGAGCCAACACCGAGGCCGCATTCACCGGCTTCAGCGGGATCTTCGCCTCCTTGACGCCCGGCGAGCGGGATTTTCATGCCGCCGAATAGGATCTCCGGTGGCGGAGGAGAAGAGCACTCCTGGGCAGTACCATTGTCATTGCAGGAAACCGCCAGCCCCAGCAGCGTAGCCAACCGCCGCGACAAGTAGAGCTCAGGATTGCCGTTATCGACCCAGGCATGAACGCGCTCGATTGAGCCGTCGGGAAGCGGAACATCCGCATTGATGACGATGCGGTTGTGATCGATGGCCGCGGGGACGGTGACCGACTTGAGGCTCGGGCGGCGGTGCTGGTTTGGATTGCGCGTCGCTCCAACCGCACAGCAGGAGAGCGCGCAGGCTGCGCGCACAGAACCTCATATTCGAAATTGTAGCGCACATTAGCCCTTACCGCGCGTCCATGACCGAAGGGTTTTCGTCTTTGCGAAGTATTTCCTTCGCTGAACCTTCGTGTCCTTCGTGGTAATCGATTTGCCCCGACGGTCGAGTCGCCGCCGATCCGAATTCTCGTCCTGTATAATCACGAGTTTGATTGCGGCGCGCGTAAGCGTTCTGGAGGGCGATTGGCACAGGCGGAAATCGGAATCATCGGCGGCAGCGGGCTCTACTCCATGCCCGGCCTCACCAAGGTGAAAGAAGTTCGCGTGAAGACCCCGTTCGGCGCGCCCTCCGACGCCTACGTGTGCGGCACGCTCGAAGGCCGCAAAGTCGCATTTCTGGCGCGTCACGGACGCGGCCATCGCATCCTGCCCAGCGAACTGAATTTCCGCGCCAACATTCACGGCTTCAAGCAACTCGGCGTCGAGCGCATCGTTTCCATCTCCGCGGTCGGATCGCTGAAGGAAGAGCACAAGCCGCTGGACTTCGTCATCCCCGACCAGTTTTTCGATCGCACCCGCCATCGCGTGGACACTTTTTTCGGCGGCGGCGTCGTGGCGCACATCGCCTTCGCCGATCCCGTCTGTGGGGAACTGGCGGGCGTGGTCGAATCCGCCTGCAAGAAAGTCGGCGTCGTCGGCAAGCGCGGCGGAACGTATCTCTGCATGGAAGGTCCGCAGTTTTCGACCAGGGCGGAGTCGAACGTCTATCGCGGCCTGGGCATGGACGTGATCGGCATGACCAACCTGCAGGAAGCCAAACTGGCCCGCGAAGCGGAACTCTGCTACGTCACTGTCGCCATGGTGACCGATTACGACTGCTGGCATCCACATCACGATTCGGTGACGGTCGATCAGATCGTCGCCGTGCTGCTCAAGAACGCCGACAACGCAACCAAGGTAGTCCGCGAGACGGTGGCTGCCATGCCGCGCGAGCGTTCGTGCAAATGCGCCTCGGCGCTGGCCCACGCCATTCTGACCGATCCCAAAAGATTCCCGCCGCGACCAAGAAAAAACTGAAACTGATCCTGGGAAAATACCTGCAATGCAGAATGCCTAATAGAAGTTGCCTTCGTGAACCTTCGTGCCCTTACGTGGTTAATGCCTCTACGCACCGCCAATAACTCAGAGAGACAAGGAACTTAATCGAGCATGAGCATTCTCGTAGTCGGTTCAGTTGCATTCGATGATGTCACCTCGCCCTCGGGCAGCGTGAAAAATATTTTGGCCGGAGCGGCAACCTACTTCTCGCTCGCCGCCAGCTATTTCACCCAGGTGCGCGTCGTGGCCGTGGTCGGCGAAGACTTCGGCCCGGAACAGGAAAAGGTTTTTCTGAAGCGCGGAGTCGACATTCGAGGCATCGAACACGCCAAAGGCAAGACGTTCCGCTGGGGCGGAACCTACGGCGAAAATCTCAACGAAGCCAAGACGGATTTTACCGACCTCAATGTTTTCGAAGGCTTCCAGCCGCGCATTCCGAAGGAGTACGAAGACACCGAGTTCCTTTTTCTTGGCAAATATCCAGCCCACCCTGCAGGCCGACGTGCGCCGCAAAATGAGCCGCGTGCGCCTGACCGGCTGCGACACCATGAATTACTGGATCAAAGGCGCTCTCGAAGAACTCCGCGAAACCCTGAAACTTGTCAACGTTCTTCTCATCAACGACACCGAAACGAAAATGCTCGCCGGCGAAACCAACCTGCCCCGCGCCGCGAACAAGGTGCTCGCGATGGGTCCGCAGGCGCTGGTCATCAAACATGGCGAATACGGCGCGACAATTTTCTTTCGCGAGGGGGCTTTCGGCATCGGCCGTCATCCTTTCCGCGCCCCGACGCTGCCCATCGAAGAGGTGAAAGATCCCACCGGCGCGGGCGATTCTTTCGCCGGCGGATTCATGGGTTACCTTGCGTCGCAAAAGGAATTGAACCGCGAAGTTCTGAAGCGCGCTCTGTTCTACGGCGGCGTCATGGGATCGTTCGCCGTCGAGCGCTTCGGCACCGAGCGTCTGCAATCACTGACCCGGGAAGAGATCGAAGCAGCGCTTTCAAGATCTTCCGCGAACTGACGCACCTCGAGTAGTCCGCCTGGCAGAGGGCCGCGCGGAGCTTTCAGCCGCGAAGCGGAGCAAGAATAAAGCCCACGGCGTAAGCCGTGGGTGCAAAGAGGGATGAAAAACAAGCCGTGCCGAAGGGGCCGAAAGAGCGAGCGCTCGCGCAATAGCTTGCTTCAAGCTAAACCGTTCAACTCTAGCGCGAATCTGCCCACTTGAGCATTCCTCGTTTGTGAAACACTCTTTACCCAGCCGCCTATGCCGAAAAAAACAAAAATCGCGCCCCCGAATTCCCCCTGGGACTCCGAGGTCCGACTGCTGGCCTGGCTCGCAACCTGCGTTTCCGTGTATGTCTTTTCTGTTATATTTCCAGCGCGGAGACGTGCTGCTTTACGGCGACGCAGTTGCCCACATCAATATCGCGCGCCGCGTCTTCGATTCGAAAACTCCCGGCCTGCTGCAACTGGGAACCGTGTGGCTGCCCCTGCCGCATCTGCTGATGATTCCTTTCCTGCTCTCCCACGAAATGTGGCAGCGAGGCGTGGGCGGCTCCATCCCGTCCATGGCGCGTACGTATTCGGCGTGGTCGGAATATTCCGTCTGGTTCGCGGCGCTCTTTCCCGCGACCCCGCACCGAAGTAAAGCGCCAGACGCACCCGCACGCTTTGCCGCATGGACAGCGGCAGTCGTGTACGCCGCCAATCCGAATCTGATCTACATGCAGACCACCGCCATGGGCGAAGCTCTCTACCTTGCGTTCTTCATCTGGGCAGTCGTCTATCTCAGCGAATCCATGCGCGGTGACACGAAGGCCCTCACCAAGTGTGGCCTGTGTCTCGCCGCGGCTTGCCTGACCCGCTACGACGGATGGTTTTTAGCGGCGGCCATGGCGGCAACTATCGCCCTGCTCAGCATATCGGCAAGATTCCTCGCTGCCTATCCCACCGCTGTTCTCATAAGACAACATCCGCTGAGATATTCTCGCGAGCCGCCGTAGTGCAAGTTCGTCCTGCTCGCGGCGGCCGCCCCGTCGCTGTGGCTGACCTACAACGGAATCGTCTATCGCAACCCACTCGAATTTGCCAACGGACCCTACTCCGCAAAGGCCATCGAACGCAAGACGCAGAACGGCGGCAATCCCGGGCATCCGGGCAGCGGCAATCCGTTGCTGGCGAGCAAGGTATTTTCTGAAATCGGCCGAAGCCAACGTCGCCGAAAACGAATGGCTGCAGCGGGCCTGGATTTTCCTCGCTCTCGCTGGCAGTCGTGGCCGCGGCATTCGACTTATCGTAGCGGATCCTCCGGCACCGACGACAATGCGCCGAAGCGCTCCAGCCATCTCTGGCCGTTGCTCTTCTTGCTGGTCCCTTTGCCCTTTTACGCGCTCTCGGTCGCCTATGGCGGTGTTCCTATTTTCGTTCCCAACCTGGTGGCCATTCACGCATTACAACGTCCGTTACGGATTGCAGTTGCTTCCCGCCTTCGCCGTGGCGCTGGCAATCCTGCTCCTTCGAGCCCTGCTCCATCAAGCCGTGCATCGCGCTGTCCGGCCTGAAATCTGAAGCCGCGGCTCCGTCTGGCGTGCGGGCTGAGCATATTCGCGTTGGTAGTCGCGAGTTACGCCTCAATCTGGCGCGCCGGCCCGGTTTCGCTCAAGGAAGCTCAGGTCAATATGCGTACCCGGAATCAACTCGAGACCCAGCTCGCACTCTGGCTCGAAAAGCTTCCGCCCGATTCCACGCTGCTCATGTATCTGGGCGATCACGTCGGCGCCCTGCGAGCAGGCCGGGATTCCGCTTCAGCAGTCATCAACGAAGGCAACCACCGCACCTGGAACAGCCCACCGACCCCGAGGGTTTGTGGGAACGCGCTCTGGCCGATCCCGCGCAATATGCCGACTATGTGGTGGCGTTTGAGGGCGACAGCGTCTGGCAGGCGGTCCAGGCGCGGCATCTGCCGGCACTGGTAGAAATTCATGTCACGGGGCAAGCGCGGGCCGTCCTCTTCCGCGCTCGATAATCGGCGCGCGCGGTAATCCGGCGCGCACGGTAATCACGCAGGTAACGCCGGGGCGAACAAGTCCGGTGATAAAATCCGGCCATCGGAAGCCTGCTTCGATCAGGACTGCAGCCTCAAAGCTTGGCCGAATAAGACCTGGCAAAACATGAACTGGCAACACTTCATCGATTTGCTACACTCGGAATTCGCGAGCGGAACTGTTGGCAGTTCGCTGACGCGCCTGATGGTTGCCGCGATTCTCGGTGGTCTCATCGGCCTGGAGCGCGAGTTCAAACACCGCGCCGCCGGCCTGCGTACCAACCTGTTCATCTGTTTTGGCGCCGCCATGTTCACCCTTCTTTCCGAGAGGCTGGCGGGCGTGCCCTCCGACTCCGCCAGAATTGCGGCGCAAATTATCCCCGGCATCGGCTTCATCGGCGCGGGCTCAATTCTGCATATGCGTGGGCTTACCACCGGCCTGACGACGGCGGCCACGCTGTTCGTCGTCGCCGCGGTCGGGATGGCTGCGGGCGGCGGCCTTTACCTTACGGCCACCTTCGCCACTGGACTAATCCTGCTGGCGCTCCTTTTTCTGGGCCACGCGGAACAAACCTTCAATTTGAAGCTGCTGATCTTTGGCTACGAAGTCACCGGTGTCAACGTCGAAGAAATGAGCAACGAGGTCAACCGCATTCTGGAAAGCCATCACCGGATGATGCAAAACATTCTCACCGGCAACACCGGCCAGCACTTCCGCCTGCGATTCGACGTCGAGGGCTGCAACCGAGAGCAAAAGGACCTGCTGCGGCAGTTGAAGGCGTCGACGGTGCTGCAGGGCGCGATCTCCCTGGGCCCGGTGGAATGCTGAGTGAACTCCAGAGTGAATTCCAATGTTCGCACCATCCCCTTCGTGAAGGCCAGCGCCTGCGGCAACGATTTCCTGCTGATCGACGGCGCCCTGGCCCCGCCCAATATTGAGGCCTTCACTACCCGCATCTGTGATCGGCATAACGGCGTGGGCGCCGACGGGGTGGAGTGGATGATTCCTCACTTCACCGCTGACGTGGAAATCCGTTTGATCAATGCGGATGGCTCTTCGGCCGAGATTTCCGGCAATGGTACACGCTGCGTTGCAGCTTATGTCTGCTCCCAGCTGGGCAAAGAGCGGATTTCAGTTCTGACCGGGGCCGGTGTGAAAATTTGTCAGCTGACCTCACGGCGAGACTCCGACTATGAATTTGAAATCGAAATGGGGCAGGCCGTCGTCGAGAAAGAACTCGCGCTCAAGATTGGCGCAGGGAAGATTGGAGCCGGGAAGATAGGCGCTGGGGAAGCTCTCAGAGAAGTGCGCGGCATTCCCGTGTCGGTGGGCAATCCGCATTTCGTGATCTTCGTCCCGGAGTTTGCCACAAACTGGCAGACGCAAGCCGCGGAAATCCAGCGCAACCCGCACTTCCAGCAAGGAGTCAATGTTGAGTTCGTCGCGATCGACAGCAAGTATGATGCGAGAGTGCGTTTTTTTGAGCGCGGAGTCGGGGAAACGCTGTCCTCTGGCACCGGGTCGTGCGCATCGGCAGTGGCCGCAATCGCCGCGGGCCGGGCGGTTTCGCCGGTCAAGGTTCGCGCGCCCGGAGGAACGCAGACCGTCCGCACCGTGGGCAGCAACGTTTTCCTGCGCGGTGCGGCGCGGCTGTTATGCCGGGGAGAATTCTTTCTGAGTTGAACGCTGCCTGGGCTGCCTTGATCTTGGCGTAATCTGAATTGGCGCAGTTTTGATCTTCGCAGCAGCTTTGGAACCTATGTCTTCATCTGGCCAACAGCTCGTCAAACCGCGCGCCCTTCGCCCTGGCGATATCGTCGGCATCGTCGCGCCCGCCAGCAACGTTAAGCCGGCTGAACTGGAAGCGGGCTGCGATGCGCTGCGGCGAGCCGGGTATCGCCCGTTTTATTTCGACTCCATTCTGGAAAAAGATCTTTATTTTGCTGGTTCCGTCGATCGCCGTGCGCGCGAGTTGGAAGAGATGTTCGTGCGCGACGAGGTGAGCGCGATCGTATGCGCGCGCGGCGGTTACGGCGCCAATCATCTGCTGCGCGAGCTTGATCTCGAAAAAATCACGGCGCATCCCAAGATCTTCGTCGGCTATAGCGATCCCACCACGCTGTTGACGTATTTTAACGACGTTGCCGGCTTCACCACTTTTCACGGCCCCATGGCCGCCAAAGACTGGGCACATGAAAACGGAGTCGACCTGGCCTCATGGCAAGCGGCCGTTTCGGGCACCACGCCATGGGATGTGCCGATAGCCGCGGGAGTCAGCGGATTAGTCGGAGGCGAAGCCGAAGGAGTTTTATACGGTGGATGCCTTTCGATCCTGGTCGCGTCACTGGGCACACCTTACGAAATCAAGATGGCCGGCACGATTTTGTTCCTCGAAGACCTCGCCGCCAAGCCCTATCAGATCGATCGCATGCTGATGCAACTGAAGCTGGCCGGACTTCTCGACGCCGTGCGCGGCATCGTCTTTGGAGAAATGGTTGACTGCGTACAGACCGCGAATCAGGGCTACACTCTGCAGGATGTCATCGCTCGCATCGTCGGCGACCTGGGCATTCCCGTTGCCTTCGGCGTAAAGTCGGGCCACGTGACGTCGGGCAACATCACGCTCCCGTTCGGAGTGCGTGCGAAGCTGACGGTACGCGGCAGCCAGGTAGCTCTGAGGATTTTGGAATCAGCGGTGCAACCGTAGAGGTGGCACGCTTTTCCTTCGTGTACCTTAGTGTCCTTCGTGGTTATTGAATTTCGAAAGATGAACGACAAAAAACACATTCACCTGATCGGAATCTGCGGGACCGCCATGGCCTCGCTCGCGGGAATGCTGCAACAGCGCGGATTTCAGGTGACGGGCTCCGACGCTGCAGCCTATCCGCCCATGTCCGACTTCCTGCGCGAGCTGGGCATTCCCGTCGCCCAGCCCTTCGCTGCGAAAAATCTTGAACCTCCCCCGGACTTGGTGGTGGTGGGCAATGCCATGTCGCGCGGCAACGTCGAACTGGAGCACGTTCTCGACCAGCGCATTCCATTCTGCTCGTTGCCGCAGTTGTTGCACGACGAATTCCTTCATGGCAAGGAGGTGCTGGTGGTCGCCGGAACCCACGGCAAGACCACGACGACTTCCATGCTGGCATGGATTTTCCACTCCGCCGGACTGCAACCTTCGTTTCTCATCGGTGGCATCGCTGAAAATTTCGGTTCAAGCTTTCATCTCGGCGAAGGCGAACATTTCATCCTCGAAGGCGACGAGTACGACACTGCCTTCTTCGACAAAGGCCCGAAATTCCTGCACTACTTTCCCGACTCAATCATTCTCACTTCGGTCGAGTTCGATCACGCCGACATCTACAAAGATCTCAATGCCGTGGAGACTGCCTTCAAGCGCCTGGTGAATCTGATTCCGCGGCGCGGACGAATCGTGGCCTTTGACGGCTTTGCGGGCGAATCCGCGGAGAGCCAGACTGCCTCGCAAAGTCTCGACCGCTGCGTGGCCAAGGCATTCTGCCCCGTGGAGCGATACGGCGCTGGGCCGCGCGCGAACTGGAAGGTCACAAACCTGCGCCTCGAACTCGCGCGCACCACCTGGAGCGTCGTGCACGACGGTCAACCGTGGGCCGACCTCGAATTTCCACTGGCCGGCGAGTACAACGTCTGGAATGCCACCGCGGCAGCCGCTCTCGCTGCTTCCTGCGGCGTTCCGACCGAAGCCATCGCCGCCGCGCTGAAATCTTTTAAAAGCGTGAAACGTCGCCTCGAAGTGAAGGCGCAGGTAAACGGCATCACCATCATCGACGACTTTGCCCACCACCCGACGGCCATCGCCGGGACGCTGAAAGCACTGCGGGCGCGCTACCCTGGCGCACGGCTGTGGGTGGTGCTCGAGCCGCGCTCTAACACTCTGCGCCGTCGCATTCTGCAATCCGACCTGGCGCGCAGCCTGGCCCAGGCCGACGAAGTTATCGTCGCGGGCGTGTTCCGCTCCGATGCGGTTCCGGAAAACGAGCGCCTGGAGTTGCCCGCTCTCGCCGCTGAGATCGAGCAAAACGGCCGGCGGGCGCGGTTTTTGGCCGACGCCGACGCCATCGTGGAAACCATCGCTCCGGAAATGCGTCGCGGAGATGTCGTGGCGATTCTCTCCAACGGCGGCTTCGGCGGAATCTATGAAAAGCTGCCCGCACGCCTGCGTGAACTGACGGGGAACGGATGAATTTCTCTTCCGGAGTTCTTCGAAGAGCGCTTCGGCGAACGCTGCGGCTCGTCCTTTGCGCCGCAGTTCTCGCCGCATCTTCCTCGCTCGCGCAGTTTTCGCTCGCGCAGTCCTCGCTCGCACAGTCAACGCCCGCGCAGCCGATCGCCTACGTCGTCGATCTTTCCTCTCCCGAGCAGCATCTGGTAGACGTGAGAATCCTGCTGCCCGCCGGGGCTGCCCAGCGCGAACTCCAGCTGCCCGTGTGGAACGCTCTCTATCAGATTCGCGATTTCGCACAGTTTGTGAACTGGATTCACGCCAAAGATCGTTCCGGCAGACCGCTCGCCGTGCGCGAACTCGACAAGAGCCTCTGGCAGATTCAAGGTACGGCGAACGGCGCGGTCGTCGAGTATCAGATCTACGTCGATTCGCCTGGACCCTTTGGCGCGCAACTGAACCCGCATCATGCCTTCTTCAACCTGGCGCAAATTCTCATGTATCCGGTCGACGCGCGCACGGCTGCTTGCAACGTACGCTTCAGCCATGTTCCCGACGGCTGGCACATTGCCACTCCGCTGACCCTGGTTTCCGAAGGCGAGTTCAGCGCCCCGAATTACGATCGCCTGGTCGACTCGCCGGTTGAGATCGGAAACTTTCAGGAGTCCGACTTCGACGAGGCCGGCGGCCATTTCCGCGTCATCGTCGACGCCGACCCCGCCGACTACGACATGGCAACAGTCGTCGCCGCGCTGCACAAAATCGTCCTCGCCGCGACCACCTGGATGAACGATCGTCCCTTCGACGCCTACACATTCATCTATCACTTTCCGCGTGGCCCGGCGGGCGGCGGCATGGAGCATGCTTTCTCGACGGCCATCGACTTGAACGCCGACAGCATGAAGCGATCGCTGGACTCTCTCACCGGAGTGACGTCGCACGAATTCTTCCATCTCTGGAACGTCAAGCGCATCCGCCCGCAAACTCTCGAACCGGTGGACTACACCAAAGAGAATTACACACGCGCGCTCTGGTTCAGCGAAGGCGTCACCAGCACGGCCGAAGGAATCATTGAATTGCGCGCCGGCCTGCTCGATGAAAAACAGTATCTCGACCAGCTCAGCGAAGAAATCACCGAACTCGAACGGCGCCCGGCGCACCTAACGCAGTCCGCCGAGGAATCCAGCCTCGACGCCTGGCTCGAAGGCAGCCCGTATTATCGCCGCCCCGAGCGCAGCATCTCCTACTACAACAAGGGCGAACTGCTGGGCGTGATGCTCGACCTCCGGGTTCGCGAGGCCAGCCACGGGCAGGCCTCGCTGCGCGAAGTTCTGCAATGGATGAACTCGAACTACGCCAGAAAAAATCGCTTCTTCAACGACTCGGACGGAGTTCGCGAAGCCGCCGAGGCGGTTAGCCACGCCGACCTGACTTCGTTCTTCACAAAATATGTAGCCGGAACCGAAGAGATTCCCTGGGATGATTTTTTTCGCACCGTCGGTCTGCACGTTCAGGCCGTCGCGAACGACTTGCCCGACGCCGGTTTCATCGCATCGCGCAACTTCGATGGTCCCATGCTGGTGGCAGCGGTTACGCCCGGAAGCGCCGCTGAGCAGGCTGGGCTGCAGGTCGGCGACACCATCGTCGAACTCCAGGGGAAGCCCGCCGGTCAGGAATCGCGCCAGGAGTTGTCCGAACTGAGTTCCGGCGATACGCTCGCCGTCAAAGTTCGCTCGCGCCGCGGTGCAGAACGAGAGTTGAAGTGGAAGGTCGGCAGCCGTCAGGAAATCTCGTACGAAGTAAAAGATCTCGATCAGGTCACCTCCGCGCAGCGGGAGCGCCGTATCGCCTGGCTGAAAGGCGAGGCCCAGAACTCCGACGCAGCAAGTTCCGGAGCCCCACCAACCGGCGCTAACGCGAGTGGGGTCAGTCAACCTGGGGCAAAACAATAATGATCCGTACGCTCCTCATGCTGATCTTCTGGGCGCTGGCCACTCCGCTGGCCGCGCTGATCGGCTTCCCCGCAAGCTTCATCATGGGCGACGTCCGCCTTTTGTATCGCCTCTTCATGTGGGGCGCGTGGGCCGGCGTTTGGATCACCGGCGTGCGCGTCGAAACCGTCGGGCTCGATCAGTTCGATCATTCCCGCAGCTACATCTTCATGACCAACCATGTCTCGAATATCGACCCGCCCATTCAGATCCCGCTGATTCCCAAGCGCACGTCGGTGATGGTTAAAAAAGAGCTGTTCAAAGTTCCTATCCTCGGCCGCACCATGCGCATGGGATCACTGGTGCCCGTCGATCGAAAGAATCGCGACGCCGGCATCGAAGCCGTCCGCGCCGCGAAGGCGGTCATCGAGCAGGGTCTCAACATGGCCATCTACGTCGAAGGCAAGCGCTCGTTCGACGGCAAACTTCTGCCCTTCAAGAAAGGCCCATTTTATCTGGCCGTCGAATGCGCGGTCCCCGTAATCCCGGTCACGATCGTGGGCACGCACTATATGATGCCGAAGGCACGATTCGCCATCAAGCCGGGATTAGTGAAAGTAATTTTTCATCCGCCAATCGAGCCGCAGGATTTCGGCGACCGCGATTGCTTAATGGAGAAAGTTCGCGCCGCCATCGAAGGCGGCTTGCCGGAAGAACTTCGCCAGCCGGCGTCCGCGCCCGCAGAGGACCGAGCGAAGGGAAGGGAAGCGCCGGAGGGTCCAGCCTACGCCTGAAGTTCCTCTGTGTTCCCCTGTGTCCCCTGTGGTTATTCTTTTGGTGTCTTAGCCCGCACCGCCCGCACCAGTTCGGGCAACCGCGGCAGGATCGCCGAATATTTCAGCCACAACTTGTGATCCACCGCGGGCGCTCCGCTCACCAGCGCTCCGGCGGGAATGTCATGAGCCACGCCGCTCTGCGGAGTAACGATCGCATCATCCCCGACCTTGCAGTGCCCCACCACCCCCACCTGCCCGGTGAGAATCACGCGGTTCCCAATCTCCGACGATCCCGCCAGCCCGACCTGCGCGCAGAGCAGCGCGTCTTCGCCGACGTGTGACCCGTGGCCCACCTGCACCAGGTTATCGACCTTTACCCCGCGCCCGATGCGGGTTTCACCCACGCTGGCGCGGTCAATGCACGAGTTCGCCTGCACTTCCACGTCGTCTTCAATCACCACTGGCGCGGGCTGCGGAATCTTGTGCCAGCGTCCCTCGGCAGTTTTTGCAAACCCAAAACCGTCCGCCCCAATCACCACCCCATTCTGCAGAAGGACGTTGTTGCCGATGCGGCAGCGCTCGCGCACCACCACATGCGCATGCGCAAAAAAGTTGTCGCCGATTTTCACGCCACCGTAAATCACGACGTGCGCCAGCAACACCGCGCTGGCCCCGATCTCGACGTCCTCATCGATCACCACATACGGTCCAATGTGAGCGTTAGCCCCAATTCTTGCGCTGGCATGCACTACCGCCGTCGGATGCACTCCCGGCGCATACCGCACCGGCGGATGAAACAGTTCGAGCGCCCGCGCGAACGTCAGATAAGGATCCTTCGCCCGCAGCATGGCCGCCGGAATGGCAGGGAAGTCCTCGCCCACGATCACGGCCGAAGCCCTGGTGGTCCGCGCCGCGGCCGAGTATTTAGGATTCGACACGAACGTCAGTTCCCCCGGTCCGGCCTGTTCAATCCCGTTAAGCCCGGTAATTTCAATGTCCGGAGAACCATTTTCCAGACGCAAGTCGAGAGCAGAAGCAATGGCAGAAAGTTTCATGGGTTTGCAGTGATGTGCGACTAAGATGCGCGACTAAATCGTACACCACAGGTCACGACAGTCTACTGTTCAACGCCTTTCCGTGGACCGCCATCCCCGGTTACAATCATCGATCTTCGTTGTCCGGACGTGGCCGGTTGACAGCCTGTTTCGCGCGGCCGGGACTTGTACCAACGTGTGTTTCCGGGAAGAAAGCTGGGTGGCATACTGAGGACGCATACTGGAAACACGATCTACGACCTGGGGGGCCTATGAAAAAAACAATTGCGGGAATCTGGGTGTTCGTTCTGGCGTCGGCCGCCCTTGCGGCCGCGCAGACCTATACCATCACCGAGATCGGAGTGCTTAAGGGCGACACCGAGAGCAACGGCTTTGCCATTAACAACCTCGGCGACGTCGTGGGCTGTTCCGACGTTCAGACCAGCGAGGGCTATCCCTGCACCGGCCTGGTCGCGGGCCAACATGCGTTTTTCTGGCACAAAGACGTCGGGATGAAAGACCTGGCCCCGCTCTCTGGAGCAAACGTCAGCGGCGCCATCGGCGTCAATGATTCCGGCGTGATCGTCGGGTACTCCAACGTCATGGGGCAACCCGCCACCAATTTCGTCGCCGTGCAGTGGACCTCGAAAGGGGTCATCACTAACCTCGGCGGGCTTCCCGGTGGCTCCTCCAGCGCCGCCTTCCAAATTAACTCCGCCGGTGAGGCCGCCGGCGATTCCTTCCTCAGCTCCGGTGCGGTGAACGCCACCAGCTGGACGGGCACGAAAATCAAGAACCTGGGCTCGCTGCCCAACGCCATCTTTACCGCTGGCCTGGCCATCAACGACGGCGGCCAGATTGTCGGCGAGTCCGTCTTCAGCTACGGCCCGCCGTTCCGTTCGCACGCTTTCCGTTGGAACGGGTCCACCATGAAAGATCTCGGCGTGCTACAGGGCGGCGTCACCAGCATTGCCAATGCGATTAACACCTCGGGAGTGGTCGTCGGCCAGTCTGACGGCACGGTTACCGGAGGCAGTTGGCATGCAGTGCTGTGGAGCGCGGCGAATAAGATTCAGGATCTGGGCGTGCTCCCCGGCGGCACCTACAGCGTCGCCTTTGGAGTGAACGATTCCAGCGTGGTCGTCGGCTACGGCAACATCTTCACCAACGCCGCGCACGCCATGGTCTGGACCGCCGCCGGAGGCATGCAGGATCTCAACTTCCTCATCCCCGCCAACTCCGGATGGGTGCTGATCAACGCCAACGCCATCAACAACCTCGGCCAAATCACCGGCTACGGCACCAAAGCCGGCCACAACCACGCCTTCCTGCTGACCCCGGTGAACTGAGGCCCGGAGTTCCCGCCCGTCCCCGAGTTTTCGCCGGACCTGCTACTTCACAGAGAAGTCGTAGCCATCGTACCCCTTGCTTTGATTTGCTATTAACAGGTACTCGCCGGGCGGCAGCTCGGATGCGGTGGTGATTGACAGATTATTGGTGTTCGACTGACGGGTGACGGTCAACGGGATGGTGTCCTTGTTCTCCACCGTCACGCCAGACCAAGCGCCAGCTTCACAGTATTGCGCTTCGCGATGGTCTTTTTTGACATCGAAACGAACCAGAGCAATCGCCTGCGTCGATACGTCTATTTGGGAGACCAAGACAAAGGTGGGGCGGTTGGTGAGTTGCACCGGGGCACTGGTGCCACGATACAACCAATCGCCCTTAACCTTGGCTATACCATAGCTGAACCCCGACTTCAGTGCTCCGTGAGTCTTGAAGCCAGAGCTTGTGGCTAGTTCCATGCGCGTAGCGCCCGATGCGGTTTGCGAGTACATTCCCGCGACCGTTGGTGCCGCTGTTTGAGCGAGCGCCACTATTTTGACCAGTGCCAGCGTGACTGAGAGTAGTGCCTTCTTCATGGATCGGTTCTCGTGGGATTGACGGGTCACTTCAAGCCGTCGGACGCCTCCCGCTCATGGGCCAACAACACAACCGCCTCCGCCTGCCAAGCGCCGTGAAGCATGTAGCCTATCCGCACCTTGCCGTCCGCTGGCCGGTTCGCAAGCTCCGCCGCGAGTTCCATCGGAGTCTTCACTGCCTTGCCATCTACCGCGTTGATTACGTCGCCCCGATGTAGACCAGCGAGTGCAGCTACTCCGTCCGGTGCTTCATCGATAATTTCCGCGCCTCCGCTTCGCCCGAGCGTAACGGTCACGCTCAACGCATCAATCTTCACGCCCGCGCCGGTTGAGCGCGGGGTTGACGGCGGTCGTGGTGCTGCAGGCTGATGCCTTGGAGCTGGTGTCGGCGTGCTGACCGATGGCTGCTCCACTCTCGCAGGCTCCGCAGCGCGATGCCCTCCGAAGCTGTAAGCAATGCCAGCTCCGGCGCGGAAGTTATTCTGCGTAACGGACGGTCCCCCGAAGATGTTATGGCGAGTGAAGACGTAATCAACCGAAGCACGCACCGACCATGGCCCCGAGACTTTGAGCTGGATGCCACCGCCTGCAAGGCCCGCCAGACTATCCTGCGATTCTGACACGTTCCCGGACACGCCGGTGAGATGGTCGCCTCCAAACAACGCGTGAATGAAGACGGGATTAAAGTTGATGCGCGGGCCGCCGGCATACGAGTAGTCAGTGATCTTCGTGCTTGCTGTGGTGCCGTCCAGGGTGGCGGGGTACGTCTTGTAGTAGCCGTTCACGTCGCCCTCGACCGCGAACCACTTGCTAAAGCTGCCGGAGACCGCCGCCTCCCAGCCATTCGCGTTCTGCCTTGACGCGAGGCCGTTGGTATCGATGTTGACGTAGGAATATCCGCCGTACAGATCGGCGCGCGAGTCTTGGCAGAAAGACAGGCTGGTGACAGCAAGGCAGAACACTACGACGAAGGCGTGGCGCATGATTGTCTTCCTCTTCCGACTGTCTGAATTGCACCTGGGGAAGTGTTCGGATCCGTGCGGCGAGAGCAACGTTAGTTGGGTTCCACACTGCCTGTCTCTGGCCCATCGGTGAACCACCCTCGCACGTTGGTGCCAGCGAAGGGGGCTGGCCCGCTGGCGCTGCAGCGATGCTGCTGACACAAGTTTTGTCCTTCCGCACAAAGCCCGTTGCGTAGGCCTTCGTGGTTCCCGCCCTTTGCAAACTGCGCAAAGAAGGGGCCCCCTGCTGTTTTGTTTGTCGCGGAGACGTCAAAAGGTGGGCCGCCCGCCCGGGTTCGTTGGCGGGTGGCCCAACTTTTTGATGATGTTCGCGTGCACCATCATCTGTGGAGGGTGCCCCTTCCTTGCGTTCTTTGCAAGGGCGGGCAGCGATGCTGCCGACACAACTTTTGTCCTTCCGCACAAACCCCGTTGGGTCTGCCTTCGTGGTTCCCGCCCTTTGCAAACTGCGCAAAGGACGGGGCACCCCACTGTTTTGTTTGTCCCAGAGAAGTCGAAGGCTGGACCACCGCCTTCCGCTGATATAGCCGTTTTACGTCACAACAGCAGGTCCCTCCACTCCACAGATCATCGCCTTCGCGATGATCTGTAGGGGTGGGATGACAGAGTTGGGGAGATTCTGAACGTCCCCACTCAAGCCAACAGCGGGCTTGAGTGGGCCACCCGTCCTTTCGGAAGGTAGTCAAATTAAACACGTGACATCGGTAATGGAGTTCTACTCCTCGAACATTACTCTTCCAACATTACTCCGCAAACATTACTCTTCAAACATGGGGACTTGCCGCTGATCCTGCGCCGCGGCGTTGGCGCCGCGTCGCTCCGATCACCGCCAGAACCGTCAGCGACTCCAGCGCGGTTCGCGGCACAAAGATGCGCTGCGTGTTCGACCGCTGGTCGGGAGGGTTCACCAGAAATCCTTCCGGCGTGGTCTGGGTCAGGTCGGCGGGCATCAGTGCTTCCAGAATCTCGCTGTCTTTAAAGCGCAGCCGCACCCACAGTCCCTCCGACCGCGGACGGGAAGTAAACGTCTTCCGCGTCAGCGACTCCGAATCTCCGAACTCGCGCACAAAATACACGCCCTTGATCTCCCGCAGGTCCATGGAGATCACCGTCCCCGAAGTATTCAGCAACTCCAGCTTGCCCTCGTGGACGAACTGCGCCGGCGCCACATATCCCGACACCGTGTCGCGATCCATCTTGCGGACAATCACTTTCTTGTGCGTCGAGGGCATAGGGATAAGGACAGTTGTCGAATCTCGGTCAGTCTCAGGCGTCCAAGTCGTCACTGCCCGGCGCGGCCTAAAGCCCCGCGCTTCACTGAAGCTGGCTCACTGACCCCACTAACCACGACCCTAACCTGTCCCTGCCCTGATTCTCGCACTATTTCCCCACAAACCACCGGAATCCGCCTTGGCAGTAGCCAAAATGTAAACGTTGTGTTATTTTCTTGTAGCTTGCCGCAAAGTTTCCACTTCGCATAAGTACTTTGAATTAAGCCACTTGCATCTCGGGTGGCTAGGGCGTCTAGATGGCGGGTGCCCCGGGCTGTGGAAATCTTGTGGAAAGTTTGGCCTTGGAGGTTCGGCGGTCTCGTCGCCCCGCCGACGCGATTCGGCCTCCGATCGCGCCCGGAAGCAGGCCTGACAGCCGCTTGAAAGCGAATGGCTGACTACATTTACACGATGGAAATCCGGTTGACGCCGGACCAACTGAAGGGCGTCGGCTTGGTGCAAGACGTAGCCCGCGCCGCGGGGATGAATCTCTACCTCACCGGCGGCGCCATCCGTGACATCATCAGCGGCTTCACCATCCGCGACCTCGATTTCACCGTCCAGGGCAATCCTCTCAAACTCCAGAAGGAACTGGAGAAGGCCGGCGCCAAAATCACCGCCGTCGAAGAGGACAACCGCACCATCTTCATCTCGCTGCCCGGCAACGCCCGCGCCGAAATCAGCATGGCGCGCACCGAGCGCTTCGAGAAAACCGGCAAGCCGCCCATCGTCACGCCCGCCACCATCCACGAGGACCTGCGCCGCCGCGACTTCACCGTCAACGCCATGGCCTTGTCGCTCAACGAAGGCTCGCGCGGACTGCTGCTCGATCCTTTCAACGGCGTCGCCGATATCGAAACCAAAGTTATTCGCATTCTGCACAATTATTCGTTTCTGGAAGATCCTTCGCGCCTGATTCGCGCCACGCGTTTTGCCGCCCGTTTCCACTGGCTGCTCGAAGAGCGCACCCAGGCCCGTTACGACGCCGCCAAAGAAGGCAAGTACATCGACCACATCCTGCGCTCGTCGATCGGCCACGAAATCGCCGCGCTGGCGCACGAAGACGATCCGCTGCACGTCGTGAAGATGCTCGAGAAAGAAGGCTGGCTCAAGATTCTGCACGACCACTGGACCGTCGCCAAGGTCGACACCAACGGCATCAGCCCGCTGATGAAGACGCGCCAGCAGATGGTCGACATGGGCTACACTCCCGACGCCGGCCCGGCCGTCATGTATTTCCTGACGTCGCATTTCTCCGACAAAGACATCGCGGACATCCAAAAGTTGATTCCGCGCAAAGATCTGGTCGAAGCCTGGCGCGACATCGAAGATCACGCGAAAGAACTCGCGAAGCGCCTGATGGGCAAAGAAGCCGCCACTCCCTCGCGCACCTGGCAGTTGCTGTCGTCGGCGCGTCCGGAGATGGTGTTGTTCCTCGGCCGTGACGGCCAAGCAGCAGTCGGTCGAACAGAAAATCAAGAACTACCTGACCAAATGGCGTCAGGTGCAGCAGAAGATTCCGTTGCCCGAAATGACGGAGTTGCTCATCACTCCGCAGTTGCCCGATATACTCCGAAACTCGCGCACGACGTCTTCCTGCTCCTGCTCGACGGCAAACTGCGCTCCCGAACCGAGACGCTGAAATTCCTGAAGCCGTTCGCGCCGCCTCCACCGCCGCCACCGCCCGCCCCCCGCCGCGGACGTGCCGCCAAAGGCGCCGCCGAAGCGCCGGCGGCAGTGGCAGCGCGGCCAAGCCGCCAGGAAAGCCCGGCCCAAAAGGGAAGAAGGGAAAGGCCGCCGCCGTAGCGCCCGTCGCGCCGCCGGCAGCTCGCCGCCGGCGAAGCCGGCAGCGAAAGCGCCAGAAAAATCCAAGCCCGCAAAGCCGGCGCCCAAGCCGCGAAACCCGCGCCAAGCCGGCGAAGAAGCCCGCTGCCGAACCGCCTGCAAGAAAGCAAAGGGAAAGAGAAAAAATAAAAGATCGTAAAAGGTAAAAATAGGAGCTTCGCGAATCCAGCCGCCAGGCTACGGACGGGGCGAAGCGCTATTGCTCCCGAGGCGGCGCCCCGAATGATGTTGCGCGTCGCATTGGGGCCATCGTCACTGGTAGCCGTCACTCGTAAGGGTCACTCGTAAGCATCACTGGTAATCGTCACTGGTAATCCAGGAATTCACACACCATGAAAAGGCTGGGCAAATTTTGCTCGCCTGCATCGTCGCGCTTTGCCTGTTCGGGTGCGTTGCGATCACTTTCACCATCGGCTGGCGGCCGTTTCTCGGGCCCAAGAAAGCGCGCGCTGACCAATCGGCAGTTCGAGCGCACTCCCAGCGCCTGGCTCGCGGCCGTTATCTTGTACAGGGACTGCTGGGCTGCGACGATTGCCACTCTCCGAAGGACTGGACTCAACACGGCGCTCCGGTGTGCCGGGCATGGAACTCGTCGGGCCAGCCGTTGCCGATCCCTGGCTTTCCGGGCGTCATCTCTGCGCCGAATCTCACGCCTGATCCCGAGACCGGCAGCGGCCGCTGGACCGATGATCAGATTGCCCGCGCCATCCGCGAAGGCATGAAGCACGACGACACCATCCTGTTTCCCATGATGCCGTACAGCGAGTACAAAGACCTGGCGGATGAAGACCTGGCTTCGGTCGTGGTCTACCTGCGGTCGCTGCACTCCGGTGAAAAATCCGTTGCCTGCGACGCAGATCAATTTTCCCGTGAAATATCTGGTGCGCAGCGCGGCCGAGCCGGTTCTCGATCCCGTGCCCGGGCCGGATCCTTCCGACAAGGTTGCGCGCGGGAAATATCTGGTTCGCATGGGCTGCGGTTGCCACAACGTTGTCGACAATCTGGGCTATGCCGGCGGAGACCACCTGGCCGGACCTTGGGGTGACGTGACCAGCGCCAACCTTACGCCGGACGCCTCCGGCATCAGCTATTTCAGCGAGGCGGCTTTCATTACCGCGCTGCGCACCGGCTACGTTGGCGCGCGGAAAGCTGAACTCCATCATGCCCTGGAGCGCATTCAAGAGCCTCACCGATGACGACCTGAAAGCGATCTTCGCCTATCTGCGGACTCTACCCCCGGTGAAGCACCGGGTGGACAACACGCTGCCTCCGACCTATTGCAAACTGTGCAAACAGAAGCACGGGGCGGGGCGATCAGAACTGAAGTAACCTGGCGAAAATTCGCAATTCAATACGAAGTTTGACAAATCTTATGAGCGGTCAGGCGTATAATGACTTTATATGCGTCGCTTGATGCCCATCCCGGCGTTCGCGCTCTTTCTGGCAGTACCTCTGTGGGCGCAGCATGGCGGAGGTCACGGCGGTGGTGGCGGAGGCCATGCTGGCGGCGGTTTCGGCGGAGGCCACGCCGGTTTTAGTGGAGGCCACGGCAGCAGCGGATTCAGCGGCGGCCGTGTTTCCAGTGGTGTGCGTTCCGCTCCAAACGTAGCAGGCGGTGTTTCCCGCGGCTTCGCACGCGGTCCGGCATTTTCCCCACGCAGTTCTACTCGTGCCTTCAGTCGGCCTTTGAATCGTCCCTTTTTGCATGACGGTTTCCGCGGTTCCCGCAATCGAACCGGATTCCGCAATGACTGCTACGGTTACGCCTGCCGCGGCTACGGCTATTACTATCCATGGGCCTACGGCTATTACGATCCCTACTGGCTATGGGATTCGGTTCTGCGATGACGGACTCGTCCTACAACTAACGACAACGGCTACGACCAGAATGTCGCCGCCGCCGCCGAAATGAACCGGCAGAGTCTCGAAGAACAGCAGAGCAGCAGATGAACAGACAGGACCAAGCCGACGGCGATCAGGATCTTTACGCGCAGCAAGTGCCCATGCGCCCCATTACGCGCGAAGTTCGGCGCATGAAGCAGAAGGCACGCCAGTCCTGCCCGACACCGTGCTGGTCTTCCGCGATCAGCACAAACAGGAAGTTCAGCAACTACGCCATCGTCGGCCAGACGCTGTGGAATTTCTCCCCGCAGCGCACCCAAAAAATTCCGCTCTCCGATCTGGATCTGCCCGCGACCACGAAAGCCAACGAAGAGCGCGGCGTAACATTCCGCGTTCCGGCCGCCGGCGAAGGCCAATAGTCACGTTCCATGGCTCCGCCATCCCCGCTTACCGCACCCTTTCCCCATTCGCTGCATCCAACCCAGCATTCACCCCAAGAACATTCCTTTTCGCCGAAGGGCTAGTACATTGAAATCAAGCGTTTAGGTCATGTACGAGGGGTTGCGGGGAACCTGCAGAAACACGGGTCAACTCGGAGATGAACCCCGTTCGAATGCTAAAATATAAGAATACCCACTATGCCTCTAAAAACACTGTTTCTGAATCCCCCATCCTTTGAAAACTTCGACGGAGGCGCCGGCTCCCGTTGGCCCGCCACCCGCGAAATTGAAAGTTTCTGGTATCCCGTTTGGCTGGCTTATCCGGCGGGAATGTTGGAGGGGGCGCGGCTGCTCGATGCGCCTTCGCATCACGTGTCGGGCGAGGAGACCATCGAGATCGCGCGGGACTACGAGTTCCTGGTGCTGTTTACTTCGACGCCCGGGTTTCCCGGCGACATTCTGCTGGCGCGAGCGATCAAGCAGGCGAATCCCAAGATCAAGATTGCTTTTGTTGGGCCGCATGTGACCGTGCTGCCGGAGAAATCTTTGCGCGATTGTCCGGAGATTGATTTCATTTGCCGCAAGGAATTCGACTACTCCGTGGTCGATTACGCCAAGGGCAAGCCGCTGGCGGAGATTCCCGGCGTTTCGTTTCTGCAGGATGGAAAAGTCGTGCACAATCCCGACGCTCCGCAGATTCAGGATCTCGACGCGCTGCCGCATGTCACCGAAGTCTACAAGCGCGATCTCGACGTCAAGAATTACAACGTGCCGTTTCTGCTGCATCCCTACGTTGCGCTCTACACCACCCGCGGCTGCCCGGCGCAGTGCACGTTCTGCCTCTGGCCGCAGACGCTCATGGGACATCCGTGGCGCAAACGCTCGACCGACGACGTCGCGGCGGAAATGGCCAAGGCCAAGCAGCTTGTGGCCGGATGTGAAGGAGTTTTTCTTCGACGACGACACCTTCAACATTCAGAAAGCGCGCACCGTCGAACTCTGCGCCAAGCTGAAGCCGCTGGGCCTGACGTGGTCGTGCACTTCGCGCGTAACCACCGACTTCGAAACTTTGAAGGCGATGAAGGAAGCGGGATGCCGCCTGCTGATCGTCGGCTACGAGTCGGGCGACCAGCAGATTCTGAAGAACATCAAGAAAGGCGCGACCGTCGAACGCGCCCGCCAGTTCACCAAAGATTGCCACAAGCTCGGCCTGGTCGTGCATGGCGACTTCATTCTCGGCCTGCCCGGCGAGACCCACGAGACCATCAACAACACGATCGCCTTCGCCAAGGAGCTCGACGTCGAAACCATTCAGGTTTCGGTGGCGCACGCTTATCCCGGCACGGAGCTTTACGATCACGTCGTGAAGAACGGCAACATTGTCGGCGACAACAAGATGGTCGACGAAGGCGGACATCAGCTGGCGCAGATTCAATATCCCGGGCTGCCGGCCGATGACATCATGTCGTCCGTGCACCGCTTCTATGACGAATATTATTTCCGTCCCAAGGCCGTCTACCGCATTTTGCGGAGGGCGATGTTTGACAGCAACGACCGCAAGCGCCTGTACAAAGAAGCGAAGAGCTTCCTGAAGCTGCGTGCGGCGCGCAACAAGATGGTGAAGCAGCACGCTGCCGAAGCTGCGGCGGCCGAGCCGGTCAAGGCGTAGTCCTCAGGTGCGAACTGCCCCACTCAAGCCGAAAGACGGCTTGCATGGGCCACCCGTCAGCCTCAGAGTACAGAAGTCAGAGTACCAAGTGACCTTTCGCAAGTATCTGGTGCTGGCTGGCGTTACCGTCTTTGGAGCGGCCGGTGACTCCGTGCTCTCGCACGGGATGAAGCAGGTCGGCAACATTTCCATCCACGATTTGCCCAGCCTGATTTTCGCTGTACTCAATCCCTACGTCGCGCTGGGTATTCTGCTGCTTCTCGCTTTTATTGTCCTGAACATGACCGCGCTCTCCTGGGCGGATCTGACGTATGTGCTGCCGGCGACTTCCATGGGGTACGTGCTGCTGGCATTGAGCGCGCGCTTCATTTTGCATGAGCAGGTCAGCCTGATGCGCTGGCTCGGCATCGTGCTGATCTCGGGCGGCGTTGGATTTATTGCCGGAAGTCCCGTGCTCACCTCGCATCCCGAGGAAGATCCAAAATCCCCACTTCAATCCCCAGTTCTCACGGCACAGGACCCGGCGAGAAATGGGGCACCCGCTGGGGCTTCCGATAGTGACGCACCCGCGGAAGAAGTCGTTTCTCGCGGACGGGAATCATGAAACACGCTTACATCTGGGGCGGGATTCTCACCATCGCGTTCTTCTCCGTGGTGGGCGACGTTCTGCTGGCGCGCGCCATGAAGCAGGTTGGCGACGTGCACGCGCTGTTGCGGCGTGCCGGGCTGTGGACCGTGGTCGGCCGGGTGCTCACGAATCCGAACATTTTCATGGGCGTGGCCGCGATGACGGTCGCGTTCTTCACTCTGCTGTTCGCGCTCTCCTGGGGAGATTTAAGCCTGGTCGCCCCGGCGGCCGCGTCGCTCACGTTTATCGGCAACGCGTTCGCCGCAAAAATCTTTCTGCACGAAAAAGTGGACCGGCGGCGATGGATCGCGGCCGTGCTGGTGGCGGCGGGCGTAGCACTGCTGGCGGGATAAGAAACGCATTCCTGATTTCCACTCAGAATCTCTTGCGCCGTAATGCCGACAGGTCCATTCTGTCGAGCAAAGGGGTGCTCCTATGAAAATAACGGCGCAGCCCCGCTCGGGGTCGGCGCGGTTTCTGCGGGGAGGTTTTCCGCACTAGCGCCCAGCGGACGCCTTGGCTGCCAGGATCGTCTGAGCGGGAAGCAGTGGTTCGGCAGCGATGCTTGCCGCGGACAGTGCCGGTCGCCGACCATTCGTGGGTGCGGCAGTGGGCTGCTTGCTGCACAGGTCGATGATTTCGGCAATGCGCTGGCTTTCGTGCTGCTTGGCCATCTGCCAGTTCCGCAACGCTTCCTTTTCCTGCGCGACCTGATCCTGGTTTTGTTTGATGCGCTCAGCGTAGTGCGCTACCACGCGATCCATTTCCGCCTGCAGGCGGGTATTCTCTTGCGCTTTGCGCGACTCGAATTCTTTAAGCTGTTGCTGCTGGCCGGCTTCGTAGGAGTTGAGGGCCTGCTGGCGCCGCGTGGCGTCGTGCAGCAGAATGTCGGGGGATGTGCCGGCGGCATCAAGGGCCATGAGCACCGAAGCGCGTTTGACGTCGGGCGGCAGCTCGCGGATGCGGTCGCTGTTGATCATGCCGACGACCTTGTGGACACCGTAGCCGGAGCACAGGCTCAGGATTCCGGCAGCGTGATAAATGTCTTCATAGGAGAGCAGTTCGGCATGGGTTCCCATGAGGCTTTCCGCCGGCTGGGGGGGCAAGTTCACTGGAGCCTCCGGGGGCACGGCCTGGGTGGGCGAGTCGGCGCTGTCCTGCTGGCGTTGCCAGAACTTGGGAAAAAGCTTTTTCAGTTGCATAACTTTCCTTTCTTGACGAGAGGACACGCCTTCGGGGTCAGACTGATTTCGTAAGGGAACACGCGGAACCGGATCGGTGCATCGAATCTCGGTCCGTTCAACCTCTGTCCGTTCAACCTCGGTGTGTCGAATCTCGGTGTGGCGAGTCTCGGTGTGTCGAACTTCGGTGCGTCGAACTTCGCTGGGTCGAACTTCGCTAGGTCGAGCTTCGCTCGGTCGAGCTTCGCTAGGTCGAACGTCGCTAGGTTGAACCAGGGATGCCGAGCGATTGCCTTCTGGGGCTCTGGCGGTGAAAGCGGCTTCGGGGCGCGGCGCACCCCGGCGAGACCCATCCTCGCGCCGTGCACGCTGTTTCGCTACGGGAGTTGCTAGGGCCGCGGGTGCTGGACCCGGCTCGGACAGGGAACTGCCAGTGGCGGATTGGCTCTCGCTGGCTTCCGTCTCGGAGGCTTTCCCTGCCGAGGCTCGTTTGCGGGAAGGAGCAGATTGAACTTTCGTTGGCGCAAGGATAGCAGCGAGCTTCGCTTCGGCTCTGACGATTTCGGAGTTTGCCGGTGGAGCTGCTGCCTGGGCAGGATTCGCGTTTGCCGGCGGGCTGGTTGCGCGGTCGGCGGCCGTTTCTCGCAACACCCCCACGAGAAACCCTTGTCCTTCGCGGCGGCAGTTTCTGGCCACTGCGGAAAACTGTTCGCGACGCCACTTCACCATGACCCGCGACCCGACTGAGATGGGAGACTTGACCCGAAGACAGGCTCCCGAGCGCGACGTGTCTTCCAGAGTGGCGGAAGCGCGCGTTTCAGTTCCGGTCGGGTCTTCCCACGAGATCTCGGCCGCCTCCCGGATCACGGTTCTGGTTTCGATGTAGCGCCCGTCCATGCCATGTGTATCGGCGTGGGAGTAACGGAGTTTAGTTACCAATGGGTCGGCTGTGCTGTGCCGCCAACCGGTGCAACCACGAGGTTCAATCTGGCAGCGGTGCACGACCGAAACAGGACGCCTTCCCAAAATGGCTCGGGGCCGGAGCGACGGCGAGCCGAGCGTTGCTCGGCCTGTCCGGCTCTGAGACCCGGACCCCGGTCAGAACAGGCGCATGAATCCGCTGGCGGGGAGATCGGGGGAAAGGAAGTGCGAGTCTTTCAATCCGGCAGCGCGGGCCAGGGCTTCGGCGGCGAGGTATCCGCTGCGGACGGCGCCTTCCATGGTTGCGGGCCAGCCGCGTGGCGGTCCAGTCGCCGGCGAGGAAAACGCGCGGCCATAGAGTGGCGGACGCTCGGGCGGTGGGCGTCGATGCCGGGGCGCGGGGAGTACGTCGCGTTGACTTCCTTGATGACCGTGGACTTCACGAGATTGGCTTGGCGCGCGGCGGGGAAAAATTCGCGGACTTCGGCGAGGGCGAGGTCGACGATTTCGGTGCGTGATTTGTCGATCAGCGATTTGGAGGAGCTGACGACGAGTTCGATGTAGCTGCCGGTTCACGGCAGGGGCTAAAGCCCCATTTTTTTCTTTTACGCTGACGCGGCCCTGAAGGGCCGCTCTTCCACGGTTCTGCAAGCGCGATTTGTGGAACATCCACTGGATGGTGCGGTCGAGGAGGACGGCGTGGTCGAGATCGGAGATCTGGCGGTCGAACCAGAGATGGATGCCGGTGATGGGCGCGGTTTCGAAGTGCGTGAGCTGCTCGCGGATGCGGGGCGCTCTCGGGGGCGTCGGGAAGACGCGGTCTAGGGCATCGAAGGGCAGGGCGAGGACCAGGTAGTCAAATCCCTTCCTTCCTGCGTGCCGGACAATCAAAATCGCCACCCCGTCGTTTGATTTTCTTTTGGTCGCGGAGTTGCGAGTTGAACGTGCGATGCGTCTGCCGTGAAACCTTCGATGGGTTCGCGGAAGTGCAGTTCGCCGCCGCGGGCGCGGATGTAGTCTCCCGCTTTGTTGTAGAGGTCGGTGAGGGGGACGGTGGGAACTCCCATGTGGCGGGCGGCGGGAGATTTCATCGACTCGCGGACGACCTGGGCGGCGGCGGAAATGGAAATCAGGTCGAGTTCTTCGCTGAGGGCGCTGACCAGGATGGGGCGCCAGAAGCGCTCGACTGCTTTTTGGTTTGGCCGTGGTGATCGAGCCAGTGCTGGAAGGATTGTCCGGTGTCGGGTTGCGCGGTGAGGGTTAACGGAACGAGCGCGCGCGAGATGGCGAACTTGTCGGCGGCGCTGAGGAATGAGAAATTCAGAAACGAGGGCGCGGTGTGCAGCGGGGCAGGGAGCGGCGAAGACTTCATGATCGAGGTGCGGCCGCCGGGCTCGATGAAGGTCATCTGGTCGTACCAGCGGATTTGATCGGCGACGCCGATGCGGTCATAGAACTCGATCAGGTTGGTGCACACGCGGAAGAGTACGTGCTGGCAGTTGTCGACGACTTCGCCGGTGCCGGGATGTTCCCAGGACGAAGCGCGGCCGCCGAGGAAGGGACGCTTCTCGAACAGCGTGACGCGGAAACCCGCGTCGGATAAGGCGCAGGCGGCGGCGAGTCCGGCGAGACCGCCTCCGGCGATGGCGACTTTGGGTGGGGGGGTGGAGGGCATGCTTAGTTCAGAGTCAACGTCCCCACCCCTTCGACTCCGCTCAGGGCAGGCTCTTTTCGCACCGAACGCGAAAGAAGGATGGGGCACCCGCTCAACACCAGGTTCCTCCACTGCGCTCGCTTTCGCTTCGCTTCGGTCGGAATGACAAACGTGCTGGCGTCACAGGATGCGTTTGAAAAAGCCTTTCCCGAGGATGCGCAACTTTTCCCAACGGCTGAGCGAGACTTTGGCGGTGAAAACGTCGTATTGCTTTTCGGCGATGCGTTCGAGCAGGCGGCGGTAGATAGTTACCAGCACCCACAGGGCGGGCTGGCTGTCTTCGGCGACGTAGGGGATGAGTTCTTCGCCGGCGGTGTAGAACTCGCGGGCGCGGTCGGCCTCCAGCGCGAGCACGGGGCGAAAGCGCGCAGGGTCGGGCGTTGCCAGCAGTTCAGCCGCGGACAGACTGAACTTGGCCAGGTCTTCTTCCGGAAGATAGATTCTGCCCATGCCGGCGTCTTCTTTGACATCGCGAATGATGTTGGTGAGCTGAAAGGCGAGGCCGCAGCGCTCGGCCAGCGGTTCGGCCGCGGGATCGCGATATCCAAAGACGTGGATGCAGACTAAGCCGACGACGGATGCAACGCGATAGCAGTAGAGCCGCAGGTCTTCGAAAGTTTTGTACTGGATAGTGATGCCCGGGGCACTGCTGGTTTGAACGGAGGCATCGGCTTCGACTTCGACTTCGACTTCCTCAATGTCCATGGCCGTGCCGTGCGCGAGTTCGTCGAGCAGGCCGGCGGGAATGGAAAAACGGCGCTGGGCGTCGGTCAGGGCGAGCAGGATGGGGTCGTCGGTGGGCTCGCCTTGCTGGGCGCGGTGCAGGGCGGCGAGCCAGGTGTCGAGTTTCTGACGGCGATCGGGCAGGCTGAGCGACGGGTCGTCGCTAATGTCGTCACAGCGGCGCATGAAGGCGTAGACGGCGCACAGGGCTTCGCGCTTGCGGCGGGGCAGAACGAGGAATGCGTAGTAGAAATTCTTGGCGGCCGTGCGGGTAATGCCTTTGCACACGGAGTAGGCCATGACCAGCTGTGGCGGAGCCGGGGTCCAGGGGATGGGAACTTGCTGCGTCCCGGCACTCATATTTGTTTTGCCCCTGAAGCTCTTTTGCCCCTCGAACCGAACAGTTTGCCGATTGCGGCGCGCGCAACCAGAGCGAGTTTGCGGGGCTTCGAAATGGCGGGACGATTTCCGAGAACGGCGTAGTCCTGTTTCTCGATGGCGTTCAGGATTTCCTGACCGCCAAGGCTGAAGAGGTCGAGATCGATGGCGAGTTCATGATCGACTGTCTTGATCAGCGGCAAGCCCTGACGGAACCAGTCGCGGGCGCGCTCGACTTCGAACTTCATCATGGTGCAGAAGGCGGGTATGTTCTGGTTACGCGCGATGTCGTCTTCGCTGACGGCGAAGCGGCGCAGGTCTTCGAGCGGAAGATAGATGCGGCCTTTGGCGTAGTCGGTGCTGATGTCCTGCCAGAAGTTGGCGAGTTGCAAGGCCGTGCAGGTGAAGTCGGAAAGCCGCTGGCGCTCGGAGTCGCGGTATCCGCAGAGGTAGAGCACGAGATGGCCGACGGGATTGGCGGAATAACGGCAATAAGCGAGGACATCGTTGAAGGTTTCGAAACGCGTTACGGTTTGATCCTGACGAAAGGCGATCAGCAGGTCGGAAAATTCATGCTTGGGAATGTTGTAGAGCCGAACCGTCTCCGCGAGCGCTACGAACACAGGATGCTTGCGGATTGCCTTCGTAGCAGGCGTCCAGCTCGTGCTGCCATTCGTCCAGCAATTCGAGCGATGCGGCTGCGTCGCCGACTTCGTCGCCGAGATCGTCGGAGATGCGGCAATAGGCGTAGACGTTGTAGAAATCCTGACGCAGGCGGCGGGGAAGGAACCAGCTCGCGACCGAAAAATTTTCGTAGTGGGTGCGGGCCAGGCGGGCGCAGTATTCACGGGCTTCGGCGAGCGTGGGCGCGGAGGCGGGGATGGCGTAGGCGGCGGGCAGGCGCGACCAGCCGAGAGCAGCAGGGGTGGTCACGGGTTGTTCCTGTACGGATGACAATTCAGTATTCTTCCAAGAATCCGGCGCCGTCGTCTGCGTCCTGCCAAGTAGGGATCCTTCGACTGCGTAGCTGGTTCGCGTTCGCGAACCAGTTACTTCGCTCAGGATGACAACTAAACCTAAACCGCGAATCAGTGGCCGGGGATGATTGCGGTTTTGATGTCGCCGCCGCGGTTCAGCATGTGCCGCAGAACCTGCTGCAGGCGCGACAGCGGCGCCTCGCCGGTGATGTAGTCGGTGGGGCGGATTTTTTTGGCCGCAATCAATCCGAAGGCCCGGCGCACCGTCTCCGGCGTGTGGTGGAACGTGGCTTTGAGAGTGATTTCGGAATAGTGCAGGCGATTGGTCTCGAGTTGCACTTTCGTTCCGCTGGCGCAGCCGCCGAAGAAATTCACGGTGCCGCCTTTGCGGACCATGTCGACGGCCCACTCCCACGCTTCCGGCTTGCCGACGGCTTCGACGACCACGTCGCATCCGCGCTTTTGCGGAGAAAGGGCGCGGACGGCATCGACTACGCTCGGTTACCTTGGTGGTCTGGATAATTTCGTGCGCGCCCATGTGCTTGGCGGCTTCCACCTGGCCGTCGCGCTTGACCACGGAAATCACGTTGCAGCCGATGGCGCGGGCGACTTGCACGAACATCAGTCCAATGGGGCCGCCGCCGAGGATGGTGACGGTGTCGCCGATCTCGACTCCGGTTTCATGCAGGCCGCGCAGAACGCAGGCCAGAGGCTCGGTCATGGCGGCATCTTCGAAGCTGACGCCGGGCGGGATGATCAGCATGTTGGCTTCAACGATGCGCTTCGGCACGCGGATGTATTCGGCGTAGGCGCCGTTGTTGAAGAGCAGATCTTCGCAGAGATTCTCCTGATGCTTGGAGCAGTAAAAGCACATCTGGCAGGGAGCGGAGTTGAGGGCGACGACGCGCATGCCCTTCTTGAAGCCGTTGACGCCGGCGCCGACTTCCTCGATGACTCCGGCCAATTCGTGGCCGAACAGGGCGGGAGGGACGATCATGCGGGCATGGTAGCCGCGCTGGAACACCTTGAGATCAGTGCCGCAGGTCAGGGCGACTTGGACCTTGACCAGAACCTCGCCGTCACCCACGCGAGGGATGGGGACTTTTTCGATCTTCAGGTCTTCTTTGCCGTACAGGACGGCAGCGGTCATTTTTCCGTTCACTGCGGGCTTCCTTCCAGTTACCTCAGGGGCTAAAGCCCCGCCTACATTAATTCCCCTAACGGCACGACTGAAGTCGTGCGTTCCACAAACCTCGGCACGACTAAAGTCGTGCCCTTCCACAAAAACGAACTACCAGTTGCTGCCGGGCTGAATCATGATCTTCATTGACGATGGTTGCGGATGGGCTGCCAGATCCAGGGCTTGCGGGCTCTCGGGGAGCGGGAAGCGATGGCTGACCAGCCGTTCCAGATCCATCACACGATTCATGACAAAACCAACCGACTCTGCCTGCAAGTCGACCGAAGCGCTATAGGACCCCACCATAGTCTTCTCATCGACACAGATGGCTGCCGGATCGATCAATGCCTCTCCATGCTGGGTTTGCGCAAAAAGCAACACCCGCCCACCCGGACGGGCCGCATCCATCGCTGTACGAATCAGGGAGTTGCCGCCGACCGCGAGGATTACCGCATCGGCGCCACGTCCCTCCGTCAACTCGCGGACGCGCTCGACCACGTTTGCCCGCGATGCATCAATTGTAAGGTCCAACCCGAAACTTGATCCTATTCTAAGCCTCTCGGGATACAAATCGGAAGTAATTAAGGTGGCCCCAGCCTGGCGGGCGAGCACACTTAGGATGATGCCGATGGGGCCTTGCCCGATGGTGAGAACCTTCTCACCCTGGCGGAGGCGCAAGGCCTCGATGCCTTTCATGCAAGTGTTGACCGGCTCGACAAAGCAGGCTTGCTCGTAAGAGACGCCGTCGGGAATGCGGACGGTGCCGTGTTCGACGATCCAGTCCATCACGCGGACGTACTCGGCGAAACCCCCGCCGGAAGGCTCGAATCCAGCGGTGCAACCGACTTTCTTGTAGGTGGCGCACTGGGCAAATGTCTTGTTATGGCAGTAGAAACACTGGCGGCAGGGAATGTGGTGGAAGACCATGACCCGGTCGCCGGGCTGATAGGTCTGAACGCCCTCGCCGACTGCGGCGACCATGCCGGAGGTTTCGTGTCCGAAGATGCGGGGGGCGGAGTGGGAGCCTGTGGAAATCTTTTTCAGGTCGGTGCCGCAGACTCCGCACGAATGGACGCGTACCAGCATCTCTCCGCGGCCGATCGTGGGTACGGGGACGGTTTCGAGGCGGACATCGTTCACGCCGCGATAGACCGCAGCCTGCATGGTGGCGGGGATCGTGTGCGGATGAGTTTCGACCGCAACCTGTCCGGCATACTGTCCACCCATGACCATCGCGGTATTTTAGATGATGTGGGGAGGGAATTTGCTTCAAATCAGGGGCGGGATGCCCAATGGTAACGGCAGGGTTGGTATCCATTCAGTGATTGGTCGCGCTCTATGCCTTCGCGATGTCGTCCTGAGCGAAGGAAGTGGTTCGCGGACGCGAACCACTTACGCAGTCGAAGGATCCCTATCAGATCCCGTACTGTCTTTTCATGTTATGCTGCGCAAAACTTCGGCTGAACAGGAAACACTGTGCTGATTGAAATGCGGCTCGAGAACTATGCGGTGATCGACAGCCTGGTGGTGGAGTTCGGGCAGGGGCTGAACCTGCTGACCGGCGAAACCGGGGCGGGGAAGTCGATCCTGGTGGATGCGCTGGCCCTGCTGCTGGGCGACAAGGCGTCGAGCGAAGTGATTCGCGCGGGGGCGGAGCGAGCCGTGGTGTCGGCGGTGTTTGAGGCCGAGGGTGCGGTGGAGAAACCGCTGGCTCGAATTCTGGAACGAACGGACTGGACGAGTCGGACGATGGGTCGCTGATTCTGCGGCGCGAGATTGCGGCCGGCGGCAAAGGGCGAGTGTTCGTGAACAATCAGCCGGCGACTGTGGCCGTGTTGCGGCTGCTGGCGCCGCATCTGGCGACCATTCACGCGCAGAACGAATCCATGTTGTCATTTGACGGTCCGGCGCGGCTGGGGTTGCTGGATGCGTTTGCGGGCAGCCAATTGGAGGCGGTGGAGGCGGGATTCGCGGCATGGAAGCAGATTCGCACCCGCATCGATGAGTTGGAGCGGGGCGAGCAGGATCGGCTGCGGCTGGTGGATCTGTGGATTTTCCAGAAACGCGAGATCGAAGAAGCGCGCCTCGAAAGCGGGGAGGACGAGCGGCTGGAGACGGAAAAGCGCGTGCTCGCCAACGCGGAGAAAATTTACAACGCCGCGATGAATGCGTTCGATCTGCTGTATGAGGGCAACGGCTCGACGGCGTCGTCACTGCGGGCGGCGCAGAAGCAGGTTGAAGAGTTGGTGCGTTACGAGCCTAAATTTCAGGAGGCGCTGGCGGCGCTGGAGACGGCGCGCATCAGCGTAGAGGATGTGGGCGCGACGGTGCGCGATTATGCGGGCGGGATTCATGCTTCGCCGGAACATCTGGCGCAGGTGGAGGACCGGCTGGCGCTGCTCGACCGGCTGAAGCGCAAGTATGGGCCGACGCTGGACGAGGTGATCCAGTTCGGGGCGGACGTCGCGCGCAAATTGTCGGAGGTCGAAAACAAGGACGAGATTCTGCGGGGATTGCGCAGTGAGCTGGCGAAGGCGGCTGGGGAATATTTGCGGGCGGCGCGGGCGCTGTCGAAAAAACGGGCGGACGCGGCGCGGCGGCTGGAAAAGCTGGTGGAGGCGGAGATCAACGATCTGGCGATGAAGTCGGCGTTCCGGATTGAGATCACCAGTTCAGAGGAAGCCGCGAATTGGACGGGTTCGGGCATCGATCAGGTCGTGTATATGATCTCGACCAATCCTGGCGAGCCGTTGCGGCAGTTGGAGCACATTGCTTCGGGAGGGGAATTGTCGCGGGTGATGCTGGCGCTGAAGGCCAGCGTGGAGGCGGGAGCGGATTCCGCTTCTCGCAAAGAACGCGAGAAAGTCAAGGACCCCGCTTCTCGCAAAGGACGCGAAAAACGGGGCACCCAGCGCACTCTTGTGTTCGACGAGATCGATACTGGGATCGGGGGGCGGGCGGCTGAGGCCGTGGGGAAGAAGTTGAAGTCCCTGTCGCGCTCGAATCAGGTTTTATGCGTGACCCATCTGCCGCAGATCGCGACTTTTGGCGATCATCATTATGTGATCGAGAAGAAGGAAGCAAAGAGTCGGGGGGGCGCACGCGGACCAGCATTCGCGCGGTCACCGGCGAGGAGCGCACCGAAGAAGTGGCGCGCATGCTGAGCGGGGCGAAGTTGACCGAGACTTCGCGCAAGCATGCTGAGCAGATGATCAAGGCGAATGGATAGCGCTAACGAATAACGAGTAACGAATAACGAGGAACGAGGAACGAGGAACGAGGAACGAATAACGGCTGGGTGAACCGGTAAGATACGGCTGAGGATTTGGATGCCGTCGGTAGCGGCTCTCGGCCAGGGTGGTTCCGGTACTGTCGGCGATCTTGATGGTGAAGTTGACGGTGATCTTGGCTTGGGTTTCGACGGCGGACCGTTCTGCAGGACCGGTTTGAAATGCCATTCGCGCACGGCCTGCTGGGCTGCCGCCGCCAGGATGCGCGGGACCGCTGAGCACGTGTAAATCCTGAATAATGCCGTCGGCGCCGATCACGGCCTGCAATACCACCGATCCCTGCACGTTCATGTGCTGCGCCAGCAGCGGGTAGACTCGGCCGCTGAGTTGCGGCGGACGATGTGCTCGCGCTCGGCTGCGTTGGGTGCAGCTGTGGGCGAAAGAAGCAGGCGCGAGCTGGCACCGGGTGCGTGAGCTCAACTTTCGTGGCGTTGCTGCCGGGGTGAATCGTGCGGTGCGTGTCGCCGGCGATGACTTCAACGTCCAGCGGAGGCAGCACGGTCCGGACGGTCACCGGGCGGGTGCTTCGGCGGGACGGGAACGGCTGCGGTGGAAGGCTTGGCGGCGGAAATCTGCTTCCTGGTCGACGAGCGGGGTTGACTTGGCGTGATTGACGCGTCGGCAGCCGGACCGAGTTTGCCGGCTTCGATCCGCTTCGCTCCGGCCGTTCGGTTCCATCCAATTCCAGGCCGACGGCTCGAGTGCCGAACCAGAAATGCCTGTCTTTCATGACTACAACGCCGAGGGCAACCAGCAGCAGGAAGAGTGCGAGCAACAGCCTGCGGGGTTGCGGGTCATTCAAGGCCGATCGTCGGAAACTCGTCGATCCGAGGTGGGCCTGAAGATTTGAATCCCGTCGGTGTTTGTTTTAGTTCCAGCATTTCTTTGGGGGCCTGAGAATTCTGCCTTACGACAGTCATATGTTGCGTCGGCCGGCCGGGATAACAATGGCACGGGACGGCGGATAGGGGGCACGAGCGGGCCATGCCGTGGAAAGCCTGCAGTGGAAGGTCTTTAACCACCAAGGATACGAAGGTACACGAAGGAAACATCTACAGATTTGAAGCATTTGTGAGCGGGGGGAGCGATTCTCTGTGATTTCTGTCACTGAGATGCGGGGCAGGATCCGATATAGCAGATACCCTTAAGCGCTAAGGAAGCCCTGATTGGGGTCCCAACAGAGAGCCTAAACCACAGAGGACACAGAGGGGCGCACAGAGGAACCCGGGAGGCTTAATCAGAGCTTCCCTATCGAGAGCTTCGACGATGGGTGGTACGGTTTTTTGTAGAATGAACTTCGTAAAATGAACCTTGAAAATCCTGAACCGCACTTCATACCTTTTAGGGAGGCTGCATGGCAGCAAAGCGAATCGGTATTCTCACCGGCGGCGGCGACGTTCCGGGCCTGAATTCCGTCATCAAGACGGTGGTTTATCGAGGCAGCGAAATCGGCTGCGAGGTCATCGGCATCCGCCGCGGCTGGGAAGGACTGACGCACGTCGATCTGGAGGATCCGGCCAGCCGCGCGCGCTACATCCTGCCGCTCAACCGCGAGAACACCCGCACCATCGACCGCACCGGCGGCACTTATCTGCACAGCTCGCGCACCAATCCCACCAAGATGAAGAAGCTGCCGCCGGTGCTCGAGGGGCAGGAGTTCCCAAGCAAGGAATCCACCAAGAAGGGCGTAACCAGCACGGTGTACGACGTGACGCCCGCGGTGCTGAAGAACATCGAGACGCTTGGGCTCGATTACCTGGTCGCCATCGGCGGCGACGACACGCTGAGCTATGCCGCCGAGCTGGACCGGCAGGGCGTCAAGGTGATCGCCGTGCCCAAGACCATGGACAACGACGTGCGCAACACCGAGTACTGCATCGGATTTTCCACCGCCATCACGCGCGCCATGGACGCCATCGAGCGGCAGCGCACCACGGTCGGCTCGCACGAGCGCATCGGCATCTTCCGCGTGTTCGGCCGCGACGCCGGCTACACCGCGCTCTACACCGCCTACGTCACTTCGCTGCGCTGCTGCATCCCCGAATACAAGGTGAATCTGAAGAACCTGATCGACATCCTGATCGAGGACAAGCGCAACAATCCCAGCAACTACTCGCTGGTCATTCTCTCCGAGGGCGCCGAGTGGGAAGGCTACGCGGTGAAGGAATACGGCGAGGCCGACGCTTTCGGCCATCGCAAGAAGATGAGCGTGGCCGAAGACCTGAGCGACGAAATCAAGACGGCCACCGGCGAGGAAACCATCGTCAGCGACCTGACTTACGATCTGCGCTGCGGCAGCCCGGATTTCGTGGACCGCATGGTGGCCATCACTTTCGCCGGCATGGCCATGGACGCACTGGAAGCAGGGCAAGAGCGGCCTGATGACGGCGATCAGCAGCGGCTGCTACGCCATGGTGCCGATTCCCGACCCCAAACTGGGGCCGCGCCACGTGGAGGTCGCCACCATGTACAACACCGAGCGCTACCGGCCGAACTACGACCGCAAGCTGGGCCTGCCGATTTTCCTGACGCGAGCCTAGCGTGAGGGCTTTAGACTAACTCCGGTTTTCAAGATTCGTACTCCCCAAGGCGCTTGCGTGCAGCGGGCTGGGCCACTGGGAGCTTAGTTTTCCCCGTTCGCTGCTAATCCCCGCGCTTTCTTTGGTTTACGTTGACCATCCCGGTACTTTCCGATAGTTTATTACTATCGCCACAATGGGGATCGTGTACCCTGAAGGCAGGTTTTGGGCATTTTGGGTGGCGCATCTCCTGACGTGGAGTGCATTGCTAAAACGGTTGAATAAGCGGGGTGCAATGGCTGGAATTCTAGCGAAGACTGACGGGAAGACTTTACTGTTGCTGAAGCCACGCGGCTTTTGCGCGGGCGTGGTGCGGGCGATTGACGTGGTGCGGATTGCGCTGGAGGCGTTTGGGCCGCCGATCTACGTGCGCAAGGAGATTGTCCACAACAGTTTTGTGGTCGAGGAACTGCGCGGCAAGGGCGCAATTTTTGTCGACAGCGAAGATGAAGTGCCGAACGGCGAGCGCATTATTTACAGCGCCCACGGAGTTTCTCCGGAGGTGCGCGAACACAGCGAGCGGCGCGGCTTGCGAGTGATTGATGCGACTTGTCCGCTGGTCACCAAGGTTCATGTGGAAGCGGTGAAGTTCGCCAAGGAAGGGTATTCGCTCATCCTCATTGGCCATAAAGATCACGATGAAGTGATTGGGACGCTGGGCGAGGCTCCGCTGGTGACGCAGGTGGTGGGGTCGCCGGAGCAAGTGGCGTCGCTGAGCGTGCCGGACCCGGGCCGCGTGGCGTATCTGACGCAGACCACGCTCAGTCTCGATGAGACCAAAGATATTATTGCGGCGCTGAAGAAGAAGTTTCCCAACATCAAGGGGCCGGCGGCGCAGGATATCTGTTACGCCACGGAAAACCGGCAGGTCGCGGTGAAGCAGGTGGCGTCCGAGGCCGATTTGCTGCTGGTGGTGGGTTCGGAGAACAGTTCGAATTCCAACCGACTGGTCGAAGTGGCGCGCAACCTGGGCACGAATGCGCATCTGATTGACAGTTGCAACGACATTGAAGCCGGAGTGGTTGAAGGGCGTGAAGACGATTGCACTGACTGCGGGCGCGTCGGCGCCGGAGCACCTGGTGGAAGAGACTGTCGAATTTCTGCGCGAGAAGGGATTCGGCAACCTGCAGGAACTCGAAGTGATGCCAGAAAACGTGCGCTTCGGCCTGCCGCCGGAGATCGTGGAGGCGATTGCCGCCGCTCCGGCAGCAGGCGACTAGTTCGAGCTGGATGAGGTCGTTGACGTTGACATAGAGGTGAAAGATGACGATTGACGAGCGGCTTGATCGACTGGCGGAGCGGCATGAGGCCTTGACGCAGAGTGTTGAACTTCTTACCCGCGATGTGAGCGAACTACAAGGCGTTGTCAAGAATCTCGGTACTTTCACCAAAGATATCGCCGAGGGTACGGCGAGATTGCTACATGTGGCCCAAATCCACGAGCAGCGCATCAGTCGTCTTGAAGGTGGAGAGAAATAAGCAGTGCGACAATCGTCTGAGCATCGTTATAATCGTGCGTAAAACGGAGAATGAACTGATGGATAACAACTCCCCCGAACCCAATCGAGTTTCCGCATCCATCCATAGGTTCCAACCCACTGCTTCGCTTCGGAAAAATTGAGGGACTGGGCAGCCGCGTGAGCGCGGCGGTTGCCGCTGCGAAGAAGTTTCTGTTCTCGCAGCAGCATGAGGAAGGCTACTGGTGCGGGGAACTGGAAGCGGATACGACGCTCGAGTCGGATTACATCCTGCTGCACACGCTGCTGGGGACGGGGAACCAGGAGCGGTTCCTGAAGGCGGCGAACTGGATTCTGCGCCACCAGAACGAAGACGGCGGATGGAGCATTTACGCCGCCGGGCCGTCGAACATCAGCGCCTCGGTGAAGGCCTACTTCGGACTGAAGCTGGCCGGATACACGGCGGATCATCCCGCCATGGCGCGCGCCCGCAAGAAGATTCTGGAGATGGGCGGGGTCACCGAAGTCAATACATTCACCAAGATCTATCTGTGTTTCTTCGGGCAGTATGACTACGACGCGGTTCCGGCGATTCCGCCGGAGATCGTGCTGTTTCCCAACTGGTTCTGGTTCAATATTTACGAGATTTCTTCGTGGTCGCGCGCCATTCTGGTGCCGCTGTCGATCTGCTACGCCAAGAAACCGTTCAAGAAAATTCCGCGCGAAATGGGCGTGGAGGAATTGTTTGTGGGCGGGATGCAGAAGTCGCGCATGCACCTGCATTGGGCCAAGAAGTTGGTTTCATGGCGTAACTTCTTCCTGGTGTTTGACGGCATGACGCACTGGTTTGAGCGGGTGCATGTTCGTCCCCTGCGCTCGATTGCGCTAAAGAGTGCGGAGAAATGGATGCTCGAGCGCTTCGAGATGAGCGACGGGCTGGGCGCGATTTATCCCTCGATGATGAATGCGATCATCGCGCTGCGCTGCCTGGGATATTCGCTGGACGATCCGCAGGTGATTCGCGCGCTGGATGAATTTGAAAAGTTGGGGATTGAAGAGGAGGACACCTTCCGCATGCAGCCGTGCATGTCGCCGGTGTGGGATACGGCTTACGCGCTGTTTGCGCTGGGCGAGGCGGGAGTTCCGGCGAATGATCCGCGGATGGTGAAATCCGCCGACTGGATTCTGCAGAAACAAGTGCGCACATGTTGGCGATTGGAAAGTGAAAAACAAGAAGGGACAGCCGGGCGGCTGGTACTTCGAGTTCAACAATGAGTTTTATCCGGATGTCGATGATAGCGCGATGGTTTGCCTGGGGCTAAGCCGGGTAGAGCATCCCAACGGACGCTACCAGCGCGAGTCGGTGCAGCGCGCCATTGACTGGATTTTCTCCATGCAGTGCAAGAACGGCGGCTGGGCGTCGTTCGACAAAGATAACGACAAGATGGTGTTCGAGCATATTCCGTTTGCCGATCACAACGCCATGCTCGATCCGCCGACGGTCGATATCACCGGGCGCATCCTCGAGATGCTCGCGACTTACGGCTACGACAAAAATCATCCGGCGGTGAAGCGGGCGATCACATTTATTAGAACGAGCCAGGAGCCCGATGGCAGCTGGTTCGGGCGCTGGGGCGTCAACTACATCTACGGTACGGCGCTGGTGCTGCGCGGGCTCGAGGCGATAGGCATGGACCTGCACGAGCCTTGCGTTCAGCAGGGCGCGGAATGGCTGCGCATGGTGCAGAATGCCGACGGCGGATGGGGCGAGACGGTGGGTTCGTATGACGATCCGAATTTGCGCGGGCAGGGTGACAGCACGCCTTCGCAGACCGCCTGGGCGATTTTGGGATTGCTTGCGGCCGGCGATACCCGCAGCGATTCGGTGGCGCGGGGTGTCGCCTATCTGCTGGGCACGCAGAAAAAAGATGGGTCGTGGGACGAGCCGTTATTCACCGGCACGGGATTTCCGCGCGTGTTTTATCTGAAGTATCACCTGTATCGGGAGTATTTCCCGCTGCTGGCGCTGACGACGTATGCGAAAATGATGGAGAAGAGCGGGAATTAAGTTGCGAGTTTCCAGTCTGCAAGCCTGTGAGCTCGTTGAGCGTATGACCAAGGAAGCGGTCCTACTGGCCGGGCTCCCAGGATGTGGCAAGACAACCCATCTTTTCAGATGTGCCGAAACGGTTGGTTGGTCTTCGACGACTACAAAGCACAAGCCTTCGAGGACTGTTCCAAGTTTGCCAGGTCACTGAAATTCCTCCCTTTGATTACTGCCCTTCACGCCGGCGTGAAGTGTGTGGCGGCGGACATCGACTTCTGCGCTACGGATGCTCGCAACGAAGCGGAGGTCGTCCTGCGCGCGGGAGTTCCGGGCCTGGACCTTAAGTGGGAGTTTTTTGCGAACGACCGCTCAGCGTGCGAGGCGAACATCAGAACCCGGAACCGCCCGTCTCTTCAGCGCGAACTGGAATGTCTGGCCAAGTACTCACCCTCGTACACTATTCCCGAGGGTGCGGTCGTTCTACCCGTTTGGGCGGAAACATGACAACTGACAACTGGGTACTGAGTTCTGGGTACCGCTCTTGAAGGCCTTCGTCACCGGCGCTACCGGATTTCTCGGCTCCCACGTCGCCCGCGCTCTTTCCCAACAGGGTGCGGACCTGCGGCTGCTGGTGCGGCCCACGAGCAATCTCAAGAATCTCGAAGGGCTCAGGGCGGAGACTGCTATCGGTGATCTGCGCGACGCCAGCTCGCTCGAAAAAGCTATGTCGGGATGCGATACTGTTTTTCACGTGGCGGCCGACTACCGGCTCTGGGTGCGGGATCCGGAGGAAATGTATCGTTCGAACGTGGACGGAACGCGGGCGATTCTGGAGGCGGCGCGAAAGAATGGCGTGCGGCGCTTGGTGTATACCTCGAGCGTAGCGACTATGGGATTCACCTGCAAAGGCCATCCTCCAGGACGTCCTCCGGACAACCCGCAGACGAGGATTCCCCGGTATCGCTTGCCGATATGATCGGACCTTATAAGCGGTCGAAGTTCATGGCCGAGCAGTTGGCGCTGGAGGCGGGGCGTAGTGGGATGCATGTGGTCACGGTAAATCCGACGACGCCGGTGGGTGAGCAGGATGTTAAGCCAACGCCGACCGGGCGGATCGTCGTGGATTTCCTGAAGCGCAAATTTCCCGCGTACGTGGACACGGGATTGAACCTGGTCGATGTGCGGGAGTGCGCGCGGGGTCACTTGGCGGCTCTCGAAAAAGGGAAGTCGGGCGAGCGTTATATTCTGGGTGGGGAAAATCTTACGCTGAAGCAGATTCTGGACATGCTCGGAAAAATTTCGGGGCTGCCTTCGCCGACGATTAAATTGCCCTACTTTTTCGCGCTGGCCGCGGGCGTGGTCGACGAAAATATGACCGGGCGCTTGTTGCGCCGCGAGCCCCGCGCCACAGTCGATGCAGTGCGCATGGGAAAGAAAAAAATGTTTGCCAGTTCCGGCAAGGCCGAACGCGAACTGGGATGGAAGATCGTGCCGGTGGAAAGCGCCTTGCGGCGAGCGGTACAGTGGTTCCGGGACAATGGATATGTCTAAGGTCGCGATTGTGGCCGCGCTGGAACGCGAGGTCGGCCTTCTGATCAAAGACTGGCGCGTGCGCGAGCAGGAAGTCGGCGGCCGGCGGTTTCGGTTTTTTGAGAAGGGCGACCTCGTTCTGGTTTGCGGGGGAATCGGCGCGGAAGCGGCGCGGCGGGCGGCGGAGGCGGTGATCGCGCTCTATGCGCCCAAGGTGGTGTGCTCGGCAGGTTTCGCCGGGGCGCTGGATCCGGGCCTGCGGGTGGCGGATATCATTCATCCGCGGCGCGTGGTGAATGCGGGCGACGGCAGCAGCGTGAACTTGAATCGGGGTGAAGGCGTGCTGGTCAGTTTCGGAGCGGTCGCGAGCCCGGCGCAGAAGGTGAAGCTGCGCGAATCGTTTGGCGCGCAGGTGGTCGACATGGAAGCGGCTTCGGTGGCGCGCGCGGCGGAAGCGCGAGGAGTGGGATTCGCGGTGGTGAAAGTGATTTCAGACGAATGCGATTTCAGTTTTCCGGCCATGGAGCGGTTTGTCGATCCCAGCGGGCTTTTCCTAGAAACTCGATTCGCTCTGTTCGCCGCGGTGCGGCCGTGGCTGTGGCCGCGAGTTCTGCGGCTGGCGCGGAATAGCGGCCGAGCTTCGCGCGCGCTGTGCGACTGGCTGCGAAAAATGGATGCAGAGTCGATGGCATGCTCTTCCGACGCTAACGTTGATCTGGAGGCGGCGAACCGGCCATGAATCGAGTAGTGATGAAGCGAATGGAGATGAAGCGAGTGGCGCTCTCGATGCTCGTCTGCGTCGCGATGGCAGTGGCGCTGCTCGGCCAGAATCCTCCTGCGACGATTTATGCCGAGAGTTTCCGGCAAGGTTCGATCCACATTACCGAGGAGACCTTCGACACCAAGCTCACTCCCGAGAATGCGACTTACCGCGAGCGCATCAAGGATTCGGCGGGCAACGATCGCTACGAGATGACGATCACGCCGATGGTGCTGGAGGGCAGCAACCAGGTCACGTCGTGGAAGGTGGCGCTCAAGGATTTGCGTCACAGCATCTACAGCAACATTCTTTTGGCGGACCAGGTGCCTTCGCAGGACCCAAAGAACAATCTGTGGTGGCTGAACCCGAACCGGTTCAGCCCGGTTCCGGTTCGCGCCAAGCGAATCGTGAAGGTTGACGGATTTTATGTAGTGATCCAGGTGAAGGATCTGCACTTCACGCCGCTGGATTCGCCCTACCTCGATTCGATGACCGTGCAGTTTGCGTTCACCAATCGCGACCCCCGATCGAGTCATTAAGCCCCGGCAAGGAGCGCAGGCAGGGAGGGCGGTCAAAGGGGCGGAGGCCCATTTCCGGCGAACGCTCTTCATGGGCTAAAGCCCAGTTGACATTGGACGCTCTAACGCGGCGCTGAAGCGCCGCTCTTCCACAACCCGGCGCTGAAGCGCTGCTCTTCCACGAGGCACATCCGCAAATATTTCGTTGGCGGATCAGGTACGCTCGGAAAAGCGCGTGCGCTGGTTCATCTATAATTAGAAAAGGTATTCTCCTAAACACAATGCATTTCTTCCCCTTGCTGGTTGTGTTCGTCGGCGGCGAAGTCGTCGACATGCTGCTGAACACTGGCGCGGTGGCCAAGCTGGTTCTGGTTGCGCTGCTGGGGTTCAGCCTGGTTTCCTGGTCGATCATCCTGACAAAATGGAGCCTGCTGCGGCGGGCGAAGGCGCAGAGCGGACGATTCGTGCGCGCGTTTCGCAAGGCGCAGCGACTGCAGGATATTGCCGCCGTCGCCGAGCAGTTCAAGCCCAGTCCGCTGGTGGGCGTGTTCGAAGGCGGGTATGAGGAATACAAGCGCCAGACTGTGACGTCGGGGACGATTCGGAATCTGCTGTCTATCCAGCGCGGGATGCAGATTGGGGCCTCGGAGGAAATCACGCGGCTGGAGCGGAATATGCCGTGGCTGGCGATTACGGCCGCAGTGTCGCCGTTTATCGGCCTGTTCGGCACGGTGTGGGGCATCATTGATGCGTTTCAGGGATTGGGCACGGCGGGCGCGGCAACTCTGCGGGCGGTGGCTCCTGGCATTTCAGAAGCTCTGATTACCACGGCTGCCGGGTTGGCGGCGGCGATTCCGGCGGTGATTGCTTATAACCTGATTGGCGCGTCGATCCGCGAATTTGCGGCGCGCAGCGACGATTTTGCCCTGGAAGTGCTCAACGCGGTCGAGCACAGCCAGGCGCGGCTGCAGGTCGCGCAAGAGGTGAGGCGCTGATGGCGTTTACAGCTTCCAACGGACGCACGCAGACGGCGCTGGCGGATATCAACATCACTCCGCTGGTGGATGTGGTGCTGGTGCTACTGATCATTTTCATGGTCACGGCGCCGGTGCTGCAGTCGGGAATCGACGTGAGCGTGCCGAAAACCAGGACGGTGCGCGAGATCACGCAAGAACGGCTGGTGATCACCATCAATAAAGATCAGCGCGTCTTTCTAGGAAACGATGCAATTAACATCAATGAGATTGGAAGCAAGTTGCGGCAGAAGATTCGCGACCCGCGCAATCAGTCTATTTTTATACGGGCCGACGAGAATGTTCCCTTTGGCGCCTTTGCCACGGTGATGGATGCCGTGAAGAGTGCGGGTATTACCAACGTCAGCATCGTGACGCAACCTCTCGTACAAAATGGCAGCAAACGCTGATATCTACTTCGAGCATGACCGCTGGGGCCTCGCGCTGGCGTGGTCGGCGGGGTTGCATGTGGGCATCACCGCGTTTGTGCTGGTCCTTTCGATGGTTCTTACCGCGCGAAGCGGCGACACCTGGGGTGCGGGCGGGGGCGGGGAAGCCATCGGCGCCACGCTGGTGAGCACGGTTCCGCTGGCAGTAGCTCCCAGCCAGACGCAGAACGTGCTGGCCAATGAATCGAAGGGACTGACCCAGTCGCAACCGAAGATCGAAGAGAAAGCGCCCGATGCGATTGAGATTCAGGGCAAAAATGTAAAAATAAAGCCAAAGAAGAAACAGGAGACGGTATCGCAGGAGAAGGCGCAACCCGCGCCGGAAGAAGAGAATAATCAGGTCGCGTTTGGCGAAGGCGGCCCGGTCAGCGGGCCTTACGGAACCTTCAGCGCGGCTGGCGCCAAGGGTGGGTTCGGAATCACCGGCGGCGGCGGCGATTTTGGCACAAAATATGCCTGGTACGTGCACGTGATTCAGCAGAAGGTGGCGGAAAACTGGCTGAAGTACGAAGTCGATCCGAGAATCACGACGGCGCAGCGTGTGTACATTACATTTGATATAGCGCACGACGGGCATCCGGCGAACGTGCAGGTGGAGCAGTCGAGCGGGGTGCCGTCGCTGGATATTTCCGCGGTCCGGGCGTTGCAGCGTATTGATACTTTCGGTCCGTTGCCATCGGACTACTCCGGCGGGAAGATTTCAGTGGAGTACTGGTTCGATTATAAAAAGTGACTCCTTAGGCCAACAGGGGACTAGCGTTTTCCGAGGCGACACGATTGTACGAAAGTAACCAACGCTGACACCGACGCGAGAGGGACAATCCTTGCAAAGTAATACATATCGGGATACGATATTATCGTACGGAGTATGTTTCTCCCCCACGCGGATGGACGATAGCGCTAGACCAACTTCCCGACGAGAGCCCTGCCGTTTTTGCGGCCCGGTGATTGCGCTGTGCTTCGTTGTCGTCGTGCTCGGACTTCTGCCTTGTGCGCTTTCGGCTCAGGACTGGGTCAAGACCGGCACCAGCCTTGGGGTAGAGAAGGTGCGGCTGGCCGTTCCGGACTTCAAGCCTTCGACCAACGAACCGCAAAACGCCGCGCTGCTTACCACTTTCAACAACACACTGTGGAACGACCTCGACGTCTCCGGAGTCGTCGAACTGGTGTCGAAGAGTTTTTATCCCTTGCAGGTTCCGGGGCAGCCACCCGAGGTCAATTTCCTGCTGTGGAACGTTCCTCCGCCGAATGCGGCCATGCTGGCCTTCGGCAACCTGGGCGTGGCAGCGGGACAGCTGACCGTGCAGGGTTGGCTGTACGACGTGAAGAACCCGCAGTCACCCCAGGTACTGGGCAAGCAATACCAGGACACGGCCAGCGATGCGGCAGCGCGGATGATGGCCCACAAGTTCGCCGATGAGATTATTTTTCGGCTGGGTGGGGGCATTACCGGGATCGCCGAAACCCAGATTTATTTTGTAAGCGACCGGACCGGGCACAAAGAAATCTGGGCCATGGACTACGATGGCTCGAACCAGCGCCAGATCACCCATCTGGGCTCGATTTCGTTGTCGCCGCGAGTATCGCCGGACGGATCGCGGGTCGCCTTCAGCAGTTTGACCAAGACCGGCTGGGAGATCATGATGTACTCGCTCGATCTGAACCGGGCGGTGGGTTTCCCCCATATGGGAGGGACGAACCTGTCGCCGGCGTGGTCGGGCGACGGACTGAAGCTGGCGTTTTCCTCGTCGCGCGCGGGTACTCCAGAAATTTATGTTTCCGATGCCTCTGGCGGGAATCTACATCGTATGACAACCGCGAAGGGCCCCGATGTTTCCCCGGTGTGGAACCGGAAGACCAACGGGCAGATCGCGTTTGTCAGCGGGCGCACCGGATTGCCGCAGATTTATACCATGGAAGCCGACGGCACCAACCAGCAGCGCATGACCGATCAGGGGTATGCGGTGTCGCCAAACTGGGCGCCCAACGGGCAGTTTCTTTCGTTCGCGTGGGTGCGGAAGTACGGTCCGGGAGAGCCGGGCGCGTCGGATCTTTATCTGATGGATATTGCGAGCAAGCAGTGGGTGCAGCTCACGCACGATGGCGGGCGCAACGATTTTCCGTCATGGTCGCCGGATGGACGGCACATCGTGTTTCAATCCAGCCGGTCGGGCAAGGAAGAAATCTGGACCATGCTGGCCGACGGCACCAAGATTCAGCAACTGACTTTTACCGGACGCAACACCCAACCCAATTGGAGTTGGAAATAGTAAATACGCTTCGTCTGATCCTGGAAGTAAGCTTCTGGGATCGCAGGAGGAAATAAAGTGAAGCAACAAAGCATAAAGTGGTCTCTGCTGATCGCTGTACTCGGCGCGTTATTGACGCTCGGCGCTTGCGGAAAGAAAGCAGCTCCGCCACCGCCCCCACCCCCGCCGGCACCCCCGGCGCCAACCGCTTCCATCTCAGTGAGTCCAAACTCGATTCAGACGGGCCAGTCGGCGACTCTGACCTGGCAGACCAGTAATGCGACCGATGTGTCGATCGACGGCATTGGAGCCGTCCAGCCGAACGGTTCGCAGAGCGTGTCTCCAACGGATTCCACGACCTATCATTTGACGGCCAAGGGAACGGGCGGCTCGCAGGAAGCGACCGCGCGGCTCACGGTCACGCAACCGCCGCCACCACCACCTCCGCCGGCTCCCACGGTTACGGACGAAGACTTGTTCGGCCAGAACATCAAGGATGTCTACTACGACTACGACAAGTCTGACATTCGCGCCGACCAGCAGTCCTCGATCCAAGCCGATGTGGCGTTCCTCAATGCGCATGCCAACATCAACTTGACGATTGAAGGACATTGCGACGAGCGCGGCTCGACCGACTACAACCTGGCCCTGGGCGACAAGCGCGCCAGTGCGGTGAAAGACGCATTGACCTCGGCCGGCGTCAACGCCAGCCGGATCAAGACCATCAGCTACGGCAAGGAAAAACCCTTCTGCACAGAAAGCAACGAAGCTTGCTGGCAGCAGAACCGCCGTGGCCATCTCGTCTACCAGAAGTAGCCTAACGATTGGCGGGGGACGCCTGCGGTGTCCCCCGTTTCATCTTGAACGGAAGAGCGCATAGGTGTGCGCGGAAACGCAGCGCCCCGGAAAATTGCCGGCAGCCCCATTGCGTACTCCGGTTCCCGCGCAGCCGTTTCTGTGCGGAATCCTCCCAGCCTGTGGGACAATCGAAGCATCTAAGAATATTGGCGGGTGCAGGGAATCCTTATGAAACCACATCGTATTTCCGTGTTTCTTCTGTTGTTGTTGGTGCTCTCGCTGGGCCTGAGTCCAGTTTCCGGCGCGAACAAAGACATGGTGCAGTTGCAGACGCAGGTGCAGCAACTGCAGGAACAAATGACGGCCATGCAACGCAGCTTTGACGAGCGCATGGGCGTCATGAAGAACCTGGTCGAGACCGACACCGACGCGGTCAATAAAGTGGTGGGGGCCCTCAATGGGCTGCAAACCACGCTGTCCAAACAGCAGGGAGACGCCGGGTCAAAAACTGACCAGCTTTCTGGACAGATGCAATCGCTCAACGACACTCTGGATGAATTGAAGGTGCGCCTGGCCAAGGTCAGCAAGCAACTGGAAGATATGCAAGCGGCGCAGCAGAGTCAGGCGGCGCAGACGGCCACACAACAGGCAACCCAGCAGGCGATGGCGTCGGCGCCACCACCGGACGTGCTCTATAACAACGGCGTGCGCGATTACAACGGTGCGAACAATGACCTGGCCACGCAGGAATTTTCGGACTACCTCAAGTTCTATCCCAACACCGATCTCGCCGGAAATTCCTATTTTTATCTCGGTGAGATTCAGTTCCGTCAGGGCAACTACCAGCAGGCGGCACAGAGTTACGATCAGGTCTTGCAGAACTTTCCCAGCGGGAGCAAGGCAGCATCGGCGCAGATGAAGAAGGGATTCGCTCTGATCGAACTGGGCAAGCAGGATGACGGAGTCAGCGAGTTGCGGCGTTTGATCCAGCGTTATCCACATTCTCCGGAGGCGTTGCAGGCGCGGGATCGGCTGCGCAAGCTGGGCGTTCCCACCACGGGAAAATAATTACGGCAAAATAAATCAGAGTGGCGGATGGAAGCCGGCGGTTCCGGCGTACACTGAGCTTGCCGGAAATTGTTGCCGAGGTTTAATCATGCCACATAGCACGGACGACCAGGACACAGCGAAAGGCGCCACCGAAGCTGACGATCACAAGGTGCCGGGGAACATCGGCTTGCAGGAACAGCTTGGTCATCGCGATCAAGACCCGATGCTGAAAGACGCGGACTCGGATTTTCCCGAGCCTGGGCAAAATCCTGAACACAGCGGCGAACCGGAAGGGAAAGCGACGAAGAAGACCGCTTAAACCAAACCCTAAGCGAGCGAAAAGCAGGTTCCTCACCGGGCTTTCTGCCCGGTTCGGAATGACAAGAAACTGCATCTGTAGCGAAGACTGTCGATGCGAGATTAGCGCAGTTCTTCCATCACCGCGTCGAGCACTTCCTTTCCCGGACGCGTCATCGAATCGGGCAGCGTGGCTAAGGGTTGGTCGACCACGTTCAGCATGTCGATGAAGTTGGGGGCTTCCGGATTCACGTAGAACACGCCAGTCAGCACTTCGCCCTTGTCGTGGGCTTCGGTGAGGCGGCTGATGGCGTGAATCTTGTCGGTGGGGTCGTAGTCTTCTTCCAGCTTGCGCAGGTGCAGACGCGAGCCGTCGTGCATGGTGACTTCGACGGTGGTGCCGGGATCGTATTCCACGTCGATCTCCTCGAAGTGGGGAACGAAGCTGACATCCTGCAACGTCTCTTCGTGCTCCTTCACATATTTGTAGGACTTGGTCGAGCCTTCGTGATCGTTGAAGGTGACGCAGGGCGAGACCACGTCGAGCATGACCGTGCCCTTGTGTGCAATCGCGGCCTTCAGCATGGCGCTGAGTTGCCGCTTGTCGCCGGAGAACGAGCGCCCGACGAGGGTCGCTCCCAGTTGAATGGCGAGCGCACAGGTATCAATGGGCGGAAGGTCGTTTAGCACGCCGGATTTCAGTTTCGAGCCGAGGTCGGCGGTGGCCGAGAACTGGCCCTTGGTGAGGCCGTAGACGCCGTTGTCTTCGATGATGTAGATGATTGGAAGATTGCGCCGCATCAAGTGGATGAACTGGCCGATGCCGATGGAAGCGGTGTCGCCGTCGCCGCTGACGCCGATACAGATCAGCTTGTGATTCGCCAGCAGGGCTCCGGTGGCGACCGAAGGCATGCGGCCGTGCACGGCGTTGAAGCTGTGCGAGCGGTTCATGAAGTAGGCAGGAGTCTTCGAGGAGCAGCCGATGCCGCTCGGCTTGATCAGCAGTTCGGGCTGCACGCCCATCTCGTACATCGACTCGACGATGCGCTCGGAGATGGCGTTGTGGCCGCAACCGGCGCAGAGCGTGGTCTTGCCGCCCTTGTAGTCCATGACGGTAAGGCCGATGCGGTTGGTTTTCGGTCCGGGTGTGGCTGTTCCGGGTTCGACAGTCGTGGTGCCCATTGCTTGCTCCTCAGGGGCTAAAGCTCTTTCTTTATCGCCCTTACGCGGCCCTGAAGGGCCGCTCTTCCACGGTGCGGCTACACTCGCACCCATTCAAGCTTTTATTTGCCTTCCATGGTGGTGAGTTCGTCGGTGATCGAGCGCGCGTCGAGCGGCAGGCCGGTGATGTGGGCGATGCTGCGCAGGCGCGTGGTCAGTTCGGGTTTGAGATCGAGTTTGAGCAGGGTGAGCATTTGCGCGTCGCGGTTCTGCTCGACGAGATATATGCGGTCGTGCTGCTCGACGAACTCGTGCACTTCGCGGCTGAAAGGATATCCCCTGAGCCGCAGGTAATCGGTCTCGACGGCGTATTCGTCGCGCAACTGATCGCGGCTCTCGGTGATGCCCCAATGCGAGGTTCCGTATCCGATGATACCGATTTTGGCGTCTTTGCCCTTTGTGATTTCGGGTCGAGGAACAAAGGAACGCGCGGTCTCGAATTTGCGGTTCAGGCGCTCCATGTTGTTTTCGAAGTCGTCGGCGCGCTCGCTGTACTGGGCCCTCTCGTTGTGGCCGCTGCCGCGGGAGAAATAAGCTGCTGCCGGATGGATTGTTCCGGGCAGCGTGCGGTAGCCGATGCCGTCGCCGTCGACGTCTTTGTAGCGCGCAAATCCGCCGAGGCGGTCGAGATCTTCCTTGCTGAGAACCTTGCCGCGGTTGATGGGCGTGGTGGGATATTCGAACGGATCGGACATCCAGTTGTTCATGCCGAGATCGAGATCGGACATGACGAACACCAGCGTCTGAAACTGTTCGGCCAGATTGAACGCGTCCGGCGCCATGCTGAAGCATTCCGTGACGGAGCAGGGAAACAGCATGATGTTCTTGGTGTCGCCGTGTGAAAGGAATGCGGTCGAAAGGATGTCGCCCTGGGAGGTGCGCGTCGGAAGGCCGGTAGACGGGCCTACGCGCTGGATGTCCCAGATCACGCCGGGGACTTCGACGTAGTAGGCGAGTCCGGCGAACTCCGACATCAGCGAGATGCCGGGGCCAGCGGTCGCCGTCATGCTGCGCGCGCCCGCCCAGCCCGCGCCGATCACCATGCCAATCGCGGCCAGTTCGTCCTCGGCCTGCACGATGGCGAACGTCGCTTTGCCGTCGGGGCCAATGCGGTATTCCTTCATGTACTCAATCATGGTCTCGACAAGCGACGACGACGGGGTGATCGGATACCAGGTGACGACGGTGCAGCCGGCGAACATGCATCCCAGAGCGGCGGCGGAATTGCCGTCGATGATGATCTTGCCCGCGGTTGCGTTCATGCGCTCGATGTAGAAGGCGCCACGCTTTTGCAGATTCGCCTTGGCGTAGTCGTAGCCAGCCTGAGCTGCGGCGAGATTCAGAGTCGCCGCTTTTATCTTTTTCGCGAACTGCTTGCGAATTGCCTTCTCGACCTCGCCCATGTCGATGGTGAGCAGGCTGGCGACGACGCCGACGTACACCATGTTCTTGACCAACTTGCGCAGTTTGGCTTCGGGACATACGGCGGCGACCAGCTTGTCGTAAGGAACGGAGTAGAAGATGAGATCGTCGCGCAGCTTGTGCAGAGCGAGAGGTTCGTCGTAGAGGACGGCGGCGCCGGGAGCCAGCGACATGGTGTCTTCCTGCGCGGTCTCGGGATTCATGGCTACGAGGAAATCGATTTCTTTCTTGCGGCCGATGTAGCCGTTCTTGTTGGCGCGAATGGTGTACCAGGTGGGAAGGCCGGCAATGTTCGAGGGGAACATGTTCTTGCCCGAGACCGGTACGCCCATCTGGAAAATGCTGCGCAGGAGCACAGTGTTGGAACTCTGCGAGCCCGAACCATTGACCGTCGCGACCTGAATGCTCATGTCGTTGACGATGCGTTTGTGTCCCACGCCTCCGGAGGATTCCCGGGGCGTGATATCCGTCGTGGCCATCCCAATACCTTCCTTCAATTAGCGGGCTGAATCCAGTCGCCCTTGATTTGTGGATTGCAGTGGAGGAAACACTTCATTATAGGCGGTCGGCAGCGCCGCGTCGCGTCAAATTGCCCGTCCGTAGCCCGGAGGAACCTGTTTTGAAACGAGCGGAAAAGTTCCCGGACTCACGACTCTGTCTTGTAGAACTGGGCCATGTTGCGGAACTTATTATATCGTGACACGAGCAATTCCGCAGGGGGCATCTTCTTCAGTTCCGCGTAGTGTTTCTGCAGGCTGGCGTCGAGCAGGTTGGCCGCGGCTTCGTGGTCGCGGTGGGCTCCGCCTTCGGGCTCGGGAACAATGTCGTCGATGCAGCCCAGTTCGCTGAGGTCGGTGGCCGTGATGCGCATGGCTTCGGCCGCGAGCTCTTTCTTGGTCGCGTCTCGCCACATAATGGCGGCGCAGCCTTCGGGAGAGATAACCGAATAAATCGAGTTCTCCATCATCAAAACGCGGTCGGCTACGGCGATGGCCAGGGCTCCGCCACTGCCGCCTACGCCGATCACGGTCGCAATGATGGGGACCTCGAGGCGCGCCATTTCGCGCAGGTTGTAGGCGATGGCTTCTGCCTGCCCGCGTTCTTCGGCGTGGATGCCGGGGTAAGCGCCGTCGGTATCGACCAAGGTGAAGATGGGGCGTCGGAATTTTTCGGCGAGTTGCATGATACGAATCGCCTTGCGATAGCCCTCCGGGTGCGGCGTGCCGAAATTGCGGTGGACGCGCTGCTTCATGTCCCGGCCCTTCTGGGTAGCGACGATCAGTACTTCGTCGCCGTGGAAGCGGGCCATGCCGCAGATGATGGCGGCATCATCGCCAAAGCTGCGATCGCCGTGAATTTCGCTGAAATCGGTGAAGATGCGCTCGATGTAATCGAGCGACTGAGGACGTTGCGGATGCCGCGCCAACTCGGTTCTCTGCCAGGCAGTCGGTGGCGCGTTCATTTCGATCCTCAGGATCTCGAGGCGTTCTTTTAATTTAGCGATTTCGCGGCGGGTGGCATCGTCGGCGCTGGGATGTTCCAGTTCGGCGACCTGACGCTCGATTTGCTCCAACTCCTGTTGTACTTTTTCAGTGGCGGCCATGCTTTGAATCAGGCAATGATGTCAGGCAACGATCTCAGGCAAATGATGTCAGGCAACGATTTTAGGCAATGATGCGGACGCTGCCTCGCCCGCACAACTGTTCGACGCGGGCGATGAAATTGCGGTCCGGTAGGACATTATAGCCTTCCGCTTCCATCACCACCATGAAATCGCCCTGGCGCTCCACGTCAAACAACACTTTGGCTTCGCCCTTGCGCTCCAGAAAGAGAATGTGCAGATCGTCGACAGTAGTTTCGAGCGAAGTCTCGAGCGGCACGCGAATGCGGATGGCGCGCGGGAGCGGGACTTTGGCTTCTTCGAGCGGCTGAATTTCGGCCGCGGTGATCTTGGGATTGGCGCCTTCCTCGATGCGCACGCCGGTCTTCACGAGCACGGGAACCTCGAGTTTTACTTTGTCACCGATGCGTTTGTAGGCCTCGGGAAAGACGATCATGTCGATCGAACCGGACATGTCTTCGAGGGTAGCCTGAGCATAGTAATCGCCGCGCTTCGACTTGAGCACGCGCACGTTGCCGATGATGCCCGCAGTTACGATGGTCTCGTCTTTGCCCGTTGATTTCGTCATGGCTGCGATTTCTTCGATGCTCAGGGCATTCAAGTCGGCGAGCTTGTCTTTATATTTCTGCAGGGGATGGCCGCTGATGAAGAAGCCGAGAATCTCTTTTTCGGCGGTGAGGCGCGTGTGTTCGTCCCAGTCGGGAATGTTGGGCAGCTTGTCGTTGTGCGATTCGGCGTCCTCCTGCTGGAAGACGCCAAACAGGCCGTGCTGGCCCGATTCGGCGTCACGCTGCGCTTTCTGCGCCTGTTCCATCGCCTTGTCGAGGACGGCCATGAGCTGCGCCCGGCGGCCCATGGAGTCCATGGCGCCGCTCTTAATCAGAGATTCGAGAACACGCTTGTTCAGAAGGCGCAGGTCGACGTTCTCGCAGAATTCGAAAATCGATTTGAAGCGTCCAAGTTTCTTGCGGGCGGCGACGATCGATTCGATCGCGTTGCCGCCGACGTTTTTCACCGCTGCGAGGCCGAAGCGGATCGACTCGCCGTGCGGCGTGAAATTGGCGTCGGAGACGTTGATGTCGGGAGCTTCGACGGCGATGCCCATTTCGCGGCACTCGTTAATGTACTTGACCACGTCGTCGGTCGAGCCGGTGACAGAAGTCAGCAGGGCCGCCATGAACTCCACCGGATAGTGCGTCTTCAGATAGGCCGTGTGATAGGCGAGCAAGGCGTACGCTGCGGAGTGCGATTTGTTGAATCCGTATCCGGCGAACTGCGCCATGAGATCGAAAATCTTTTCGATCTTCTTCGGTGGAAACTTCTGCCGCGCCGCGCCCTCGACGAAGCGCTCACGCTGCTGCGCCATTTCCTCAATTTTTTTCTTGCCCATGGCGCGGCGCAGCAGGTCGGCTTCACCCAGGGAGTAGCCGGCCAGGCGGTTGGCAATCTGCATCACCTGTTCCTGATAGACGATGACGCCCAAAGTTTCCCGCAGAATCTCCTGCAGTTCCGGCAATTCGTATTCGACTTTCTTGCGGCCGTGTTTGCGGTCGATGAAGTCGTCGATCATGCCGCCCTGGATGGGACCCGGCCGGTAGAGCGCGTTGAGAGCCGTGAGGTCTTCAATGGAATTCGGTTGGTACTTGCGCAGCACGTCACGCATGCCATGCGATTCAAACTGGAAGACGCCGGAAGTCAGTCCTTTATAGAAAACCTTTTCGTAGGTTTCGTGATCTTCCAGAGGAATCTGTTCGAGCGTGATGGCCGTGCCGCGCGTCTGCGCGATCAGTTTCAACGCGTCCGTGAGAATGGTCAGCGTGGTCAGGCCGAGGAAGTCCATCTTCAGCAGGCCCAACTTGTCTATGGCGACCATGTCGAAAGCGGTCACGATTTCGTCGTTCTTGGTGCGGTGCAGCGGGACCAGGTCGGTGAGCGGGCGTGGCGAAATCACGACTCCGGCGGCGTGAACCCCGGAATTGCGCACCATGCCTTCCAGCTTCTTGGCAGTCTCGAACAACTCGCGAATCTGACCGTCTTTCTCGATGGCTTCGCGCAGTTGCGCGGAGTCTGCGATCGCCTGCTCCAGCGTAATGTTGAGCTGGGTCGGGACCATCTTGGCGATGCGGTCGACATCGGCGTATGGGATGTCCATGGCCCGGCCAACGTCTTTGATCGCGGCCTTCGCGGCCATGGTGCCGAAGGTGATGATCTGGGCGACGTTGTCGCGGCCATATTTCTGCGTGACGTATTGAATGACTTCGCCGCGGCGGTTCATGCAGAAATCGATGTCGATGTCGGGCATGGACACGCGCTCCGGATTCAGAAAGCGCTCGAAGAGCAGTTCATGCTGCAGCGGATCGATGTCGGTAATGCGAAGCGCGTAGGAAACCAGCGATCCGGCGGCCGATCCGCGGCCGGGGCCGACCGGGATATCGTGCTCGCGGGCGTAGCGGATGAAGTCCCAGACAATCATGAAATAGCCAGGGAACTGCATCTGCTGAATGATCGCGAGTTCGCGTTCCAGCCGCTGCTCGTAGTCGGCGATGGAGTGCTTCAGCTTGCCTTGGTCGTGCAGCGGGCGCAGCGTTTCCATGCGGCGGGCGAAACCTTCGCGGGTTACGTGGACGAAATAACTGTCAATCGTGAAGCCGGGGGGAACTTCGAACTGCGGAAACGGATTCGCGACCTTTTCCAGATGAAGGCTGCAACGCTCGGCGATGTCGAGCGTGCGGGTGAGTACCTCAGGAGAATCCTTGAACACGCGCGACATTTCGTCGTGGCTCTTGACGAAGAACTGGGTGCCGTCGAACTTCATGCGCGCCGTATCGTGAATCGACTTGCCGGTCTGGATGCACAGCATCACGTCCTGGGCGTGGGCGTCGTCTTCGCAGAGGTAATGGCTGTCGTTGGTGGCCACCAGCGGCAGGCCAAGATCTTTTTCGAGTTGAAAGAGGCCGGGATGAATGCGGTGCTCCTGCTGCAGGCCCTGATCCTGAATTTCGAGGTAGAAGTTCTGCTTGCCGAAGATTTCAGCGTAGGTGCCGGCAGCCGCGCGGGCGGCGTCGTAGTTGTTCTCCATCAGGCGTTCGGCGACTTCGCCTTTCAGGCATCCCGAGAGACCGATCAGTCCGCGGGAATGTTCGGCGAGAAATTTCTTGCTCACGCGCGGCTTGTAATAAAAACCGTGCAGCGAGGCCTCCGAGGTGATCTTGACCAGATTGCGGTAGCCTTCTTCGTTTTCGGCGAGCACCAGCAGGTGGTTGTAGGTGTCGCCCTCGGGCGCGGCGCGGTGGTCGTCTTTCTTGCAGATGTAGAGCTCGCAGCCGACGATCGGCTTGACGCCCGCATGCTTGGCGGCGTTGACGAAATGGACCGCGCCAAAAATGTTGCCGTGGTCGGTCATGGCCACGGCGGGCATCCCGAGTTCTTTCACCCGCTGGCAGAGTTTTTCGACGTCACAAGCGCCGTCGAGCATGGAGTAGTCGGTGTGCAGATGCAGGTGGACGAATTGAGACATGGGTGTGTAGTTAGTCTAACGCAAACAGGATGGAGGAAAGGTGTGGATGGCTGTGCGTTTCGAGGGTAGGGAAGTTGAGAGCTAGTTTGAGCCAGCGCTGGCTGCGGCAGCTTGCGCTTTCTGCAGCAGGCGGCGGGCCTGGCTGATCAAATCGGCCACTTCGAAGGGCTTTACCAGGTGGGGGACGCCGTTTTCCATGAGGAAGGCGCGGTCGTCGCCCTGTTCGACGCTGTTCGAGAACGTATACAGGACATGGCCTTCCATGGCCGAGCAGTTTTGCTTGAGCCACTCGAAGGATTCTTTGGCATTCCACTGGCCGGGTATGCTGCCATTCATGATGAGGGCGTCGAAGGGTTCGGAGAGCAGGCGCGTCTTCACATCCTGCGCTGGTTTTGGCGGTCACGACGGTGGCGCCTGCGCCGGCCAGGACATCGCGCTCGAATTCGAGCACGGCTTCTTCTTCCTCGACGAGCAGGACTCGGCCGTGGATGGCGCCCTCGTGCAGACGAGGAGTGGGCTTGAGCGCTTCGAGTTCAGGTTCGGCCTGCGCGGCTGCGGGCAAGCGGACCTCGATGACCGCGCCGCCGTCCGGAGCATTGTTGGCGGTGATGTCGCCGCCATGCTCCTTCACGATGCCGTAGCAGATGCTGAGTCCGAGTCCGGTGCCTTTGCCAACGCTCTTGGTGGTGTAGAAAGGATCGAAGATGCGTTTCGGGTCTTTGATTCCGGCGCCGTCGTCGGTGAACTGCGTGCAAACATGGCCGCCGACGTTTGAGACTTGAATCTTCAGCTTGCCGCTGCGTCCCGTCTCAAGAATGGCGTCGACCGCATTGTTGATGACGTTCAGGAACACCTGCTCGATCTGATGCGGGTCGGCGACGACCAGGGCAGGTTCGGAAGGAATGTCGCGCTCGACCTTGATGTTGTTGATCTTGAGGTCGTAGTCGCGCAGGGCCAGAGTCTCTTCGAGTATTTTGCGGATGTCGACTTCGTCGCGCTGCGGCTTGCGCTGCCGGGCGAAGGATAGAAGATTCTGCACCACGCGATGCGTGCGCTGCGCCTGCTTGAACAGTTTGCTGACGTAGTCCTGGGCGCGAGTGTTCAAGCCTTCGGTTTCGAGAAGCTGCGCGTAGCCGAGGATCGCCGTAAGCGGATTATTGAGTTCGTGGGCGACGCCGGCAATCAACTGCCCCACGGCCGACATCTTTTCGCTCTGCAGCAACTGCTCTTGCGTTTTGCGCAGGTCTTCGTAGGCGCGGCAGGTTTCTTCATACAGCCGGACTTTCTCAATGGTGGTGGCGAGCTGGCGGCTAATGGCCACCAGCAGATTTTCGTCATTGCTGGAATAGGAGTATCCCAGGTCGTTGCACAGGCCCATGATGCCGACGGGGGCGTCCTTGCCCCAGAACATGACCCAGATCCAGGAGCGATCCTCATCGGAGCGCAGGAACTCGGCGACTTTGGACGGCAGGTGCGGGAAGTATTCCGCCGTGACCACCTCGGTGCGCGAGCGCATGATCAGGTCTCCGAAGCCTTCGGTAAAGCAGACTTCGGCAGTGCGCATCTTGTCGCGGCTGCGCGGGCCCCAGGCGGCTCGCCGGCGATAGGTGGTGGCGTCGGCGTCGGACAGGTAGACCGTTCCGCTTTCGGCGCCGAACAGAGTGACCACCTGGCGCAGGGTGAGGTTCAGGATTTCGTCGAGGTCGAAGGATTGCGCCGCCACCACGGCCATGGCGTTCAGAGCGTTCAATTCGCGGTTGCGGCGCCGCATCTCGTCTTCGGCGCGGCGCTTCTCCGTCATGTCGAGAACGAATCCCTGATAGCGCTCGATGTCGCCCGTACCGTTACGCGTGGCGAAACTGCTCTCCACGGCCAGCAGAAGCGTGCCGTCCTTGCGGCGCATGGTAACGTCGAAATTCCGCACATAGTTGTGATCTTCAATCTCGCGGCGGAAGGCTTCGCGCTGTTTGGGGTCGACGCAGATTTCCGAATTCAGGTTCAGGACCAGCAGTTCGTCACGTTCCTTGTAGCCCAGCATGTGCACGAAGGCATCGTTGCAGTCGATGAGCTGGCCATCGGGGTTGGCGACGTAAACCCCTTCCTGCACCTGCTCGAAGAGCAAGCGATATTTTTCTTCCGCGGAACGGCGGTCGGTAATGTCGCGGACCACGTGAATGGTGCCTTTTTGCGGACTGCCTTGCTCGGTGTAGATGGAAGTTGAGACCACCGAGAAGCCGCCGAAACAAGGGTCGGCGCCTTCGGTGAATTCTTCGTCCCCGCCCATGGCGCAGTAGGGGCATCCCGTCCATTCGCCGAAGGCGTGCGGCAAAGTCGATTCGCAGGAGCTGCCGACGACGTCGGCGGCGGCCTGGCCAAGATGTTCGAGCAGAACTTGATTGGCCTTGATGACGCGGAAGTCGGCGTCGTGGGCCAGAATGATGTCGTGAATTGAGTCGAAGGTATTGATCCACTGCCGCTGCGAACGCAGCACCTGCTCGAGCAGGCGGAAATTCTCGACGGCAACTCCAAGTTGCTTGGCGCAGCCCTGGAGGAAATCGAGTTCGTCCGGGGTCCACCGCCGGTTCCGCGAACTGCCCAGCAGCAGCAACCCGATGGGCGATTTGTTGCCCACCACCGGCACCATCACTACATAACGAATCTTCTCGTTCTCAAGACATAACTCAGGTTCAGGACCGGCCGCCTCTCGTGTGGTGACGAGCGGGCCAGGTTGATTCAACAGGTTCGTGATGTCGTCATTGATCTCCGCCATACCGGCATCGCGGAGGAAATCAGACGAAAGCCCCGCGGCGTGAGTGGCAACCAGGTGCCCACCTTCGAGCAGACGAAACCATGCGGCCCGGACCCCGCTCAAAGATTGCAACGCCTCGACCGCCGATTGCACCACGCTTCCGTATTGCTGGGCGGTGGCCATGCTCCCGGTGATGGCCTGCACCGCCTGCAGCCGGCGGTTGCGTATCCGGGCCTCATTCAACACCACGAGCAACATGCTCACGCCCAGCGCAATCTCGGCTGCCAGCGCGGCCTCTGCCGGAATACGGTCGGTAAAAGGCGTCCACGAAAGATGAAGCGACATCAGAGAGAGCGCGAGCAACCACGCCGAGGCTTCGCGCCGTCCCCAGCGGGCGCGCAGCAACGCGATCGAGGCCGTCAGCAGAATGATCCGGTATCCGACTTCCACGGCCACGCGCAAGGGCAGGGAATCGGGCCACAACAGAACTCGAGCGCCGGCAAAGCCCACCAGGATGGGCGTGATCACCATTAACGGAACGATCAGATCGCGGCCGCGGGTGTAGAGCAGTACGGCTCCCGCCAGCAATCCGACGGCGAGCATGAAAGTTGCCTGCACGGCAACCAGATCAAACGGCGCAGGGATTCTCGGAGCAAAGCAATGCTCGGCTAGAAGCGAGGCCACCAGGGCCGTCCAGCCCAAAACCCAAACTTTGAGATAGTTCTCGCGGAAGGCGCGCAGGAAGAGCAGGGAGGCGCCCAGCAGGATCAGCAGAGTCAATTCTGCCGCCGTGGGCTGGGCCAGACCTAGCCTTGCCGCCGAATTCCAGATGGACCAGAGGGATGCGCTCATCACAATGCGATCACAATGCGGACGTACGTCTTCCTTGTTCTTGAATATCACGGCCCAGTGCTTTCTGGATCGAGTTTCGGGACCGCAATGATTACTTTCGGCATCTCGCAGGTGGGTTACAATCGCCGATAGACTTTCGTGTGTTCCCATGCCAGATCGCATTCTTGTAGTTGACGACGAAGAACCGATTCGGGAAATCGTCGCCTCCATGCTCGGTACTGCCGGATACGCCTGCAAACAGGCGGCTTCCGGCATGGAAGCCCTCGCCGTTCTCACCTCAGGAGAAGAGTTTGAGTTGATGCTCTCCGACCTGATGATGGCGGACCTGGACGGCATTGGTCTGCTGGAACGCACCAAGGAACGGTATCCGGACATGCCGGTGGTGATGGTTACTGCGGTGCACGACATTTCTGTCGCGCTGGCGGCCATTCGCAATGGGGCTTACGACTACTTGCTGAAGCCTTTCGAGCGCGAGCAACTGCTCAACACCGTCAGCCGCGCCCTGGAAAACCGCCGGCTCAAGGTGGAGAACCGGACTTATCAGACGAACCTGGAATCTCTGGTTAAAGCGCGCACCGATCAACTGCAGAACGCGATGGCGAGCCTGGAGCGTTCCTACGACATCACGCTGGAAGCGTTGGGCGACGCTCTGGACTTGAAAGATCGCGAAACCGAAGGCCACTCCAAGCGCGTAACCGCGTTTACTATCGCCATTGCCCGCGCCATGGGCTTGCCGCGCGATCAGATCAACACCATTGCTCGTGGCGCTTTCCTGCACGACATCGGGAAAATGGCCATCCCCGATAAGATTTTGAACAAGCCCGGAAAACTTGATCCCGAAGAATTCGACATCATGCGGGAACATGCCTACCACGGCTATCAAATCGTAAAGAAAATTCCGTTCCTCGCCGAGGCCGCCGAGATTGTCTACTCTCACCAGGAAAAATTCGACGGGACGGGATACCCGCGCCAACTGAAGGCGGAACAGATTCCCCTCGGATCGCGAATCTTCTCCGTCGCCGACACGCTTGACGCCATCACCTCCGACCGGATTTACCGGCCGGCGCAGACGCTGCAGGCGGCGCGCGAGGAGATCGCGAAGTGGGCCGGGCGCCAGTTCGATCCTGAGGTAGTGAAGGTTTTTCTCGAAATGCCAGACAACATCTGGGACGATCTGCGCAAGGAAATCCACGCCCAGATCTACCGCGTACCGTATCCCACTGGGCCTAAGGGACCGACTCCCACTGGGCCTAAGGGATAGAAGCCCAGGGCCAAGTTCGCGCGCGAGGGTGGAACCATTTGAACAGCGGTAAACCATTCAAATTGTTGCTAGCGGCAGCCGTGTTGCTTATGGCCGTGCTGGCGATCGGGTGCGCCTTGCTTCGGCAAGGCCTCGCCCTGGCCGCCGTCAGTGACATTGTAAGCGCGTTGCTGATGCTTTCTGCCCTGCTCACCTTTGCCGGGCAGGGAATGGCGAGCAAAGGGCGCATGCGTTGGTTCTGGTGGCTCCAGGCCGCGGGCTGGGCGCTGTGGTTCAGCGACCAGTTGGTATGGATCACTTTCGATCTGATGCTGCAGAAGAAAATGCCTGCGATGCATCCCGCGGATGCGTTGCTGTTTCTGGCCGGTGCGCCCATGGTCGCGGGCGTGCTGCTCCGGCCCCATCGCCAGACTTCGGAGCGCAGCGCGCGCCTCGGAGTGCTCGACTTTCTTCTGCTGTTGCTCTGGTGGCTCTACCTCTATGTGTCGTTCGTCGTGTGCTGGCAATACATCTCGCCGAACCTGGATGCCTATAACCGCAACTTCGACGCCCTCTCCGGGGCCGAAGCGATCCTCCTCGCCGGCGTGCTGCTGATCTTCTGGCGGGAAAGCTCGGGACGATGGAAGACGCTTTACGCCTGTCTTTGCGGCGCGGTCGTGTTCAACGGTGTCTGGTTCTATGTTCTCAACAACGCGATTGAGCGGGATGTCTATTTCACTGGCAGTTGGTACGACATTCCGTACTCTGGTTCGTTCGCATTGTTCACCGCGGTAGGCGTGCTGGGATCGGGTCTGACGCCGGCGCCGGAGGGAGCGGCCGATGAATCCTACGGGTCCTGGATGGCGAATCTGGCGATGCTGGCCGTGCTCACCTTGCCCATCATCGCGCTGTTCGCCATGCTCGATCGCCGCCTGCCGCAATCGGTGTCCCATTTCCGAGTGCTGGTCACGCTGGCGACCATGTTTCTGATGGCGTTTGTATTGTTCATCCAGCACCGCCGGCTGAACCGGGAATTGCGATGCACCAACCTCGTGCTGCAGGAGGCGTCGCTCACCGATCCGCTGACCGGGCTGCGCAACCGCCGCTATTTCTCGGCGACGATTGAATCGGATGTGAACCAGGCGTTGCGCTCCCACACCGATGGCCGCGACCCGCACACCCGCGATCTGGTCTTCTACCTGATCGATGCCGACAATTTCAAGGAAGTGAATGACCGCTACGGACACGACGTCGGCGATAAGGTGCTGGTGGAAATGGCTCGCCGTCTCAGTTCCTCCATTCGCGACTCCGACGTTCTGGTGCGCTGGGGTGGGGAGGAATTTCTGATCGTGTCGCGCTACACCGATCGCGGCGACGCCGAGTGGCTGGCGCAGCGCGTTCTTGCGGCCGTCGGCCATATGCCGATCATCCTGGCGACATCAGGAGAAACGATGTACCGCACCTGCTCGCTGGGCTGGGCGGCGTTTCCGTGGTTTCCCGAGAATCCGCGGGCGATCACCTATGAGGAAGTTCTCACGCTGGCCGACCGCGGCCTCCGTCAGGCCAAACAGTTGGGCAAGAACCGGGCCGTCGGCATTTTGCCGGCAACTGGAAAAATTCCTGCCACCACGATTAAAGGATTGCACTCCGAGGGCCTGCAGGTCGATCTGCTGGCTGTGTCCGGTCCTGCCCGGGGTTGAGTCTCCGGGCACCATCCCGAAAGCCTCAACCACAGAGGGACACAGGGGCGCACAGAGGAACCCGCAGGCTTAATCAGAGGTTCCTTAGAGAGTCGCCGGAGCTGGGAATCCTGGGGGCGGAGTCGCTCCCAGCGGATCGACT
>CAVXNI010000003.1:0-705000 GCA_963763155.1 uncultured Acidobacteriota bacterium
TTCGACTGAATTCTTCAGGACCGCAGTCAATGCCAGTCCCACGACCGGCACCGGCTTCTTGCCCACCGGGTCCACGGTTAACCCGAGGCTTTCCAGAGTGTGGGCACCGATTACTTCCATGTCCCCCGGTTCCGCCATCACGACGTTGTCCCCACCCGTGAAGCCGTCCGCAGCAACGAATACAGGGACCAGATCCCGCTCGATGGTCTTGCCTTCAATCGTCCGAAACTGCATTCGCCGCACCGGGTGCACATTCAGATGCTCAAGCCGCGTGCGCAAGACCCAGCTGTACGACGCTCCGGTATCCACCATGGCGTCGATCTCCTCGGTAGAAGAAGAGGAACTCGCCGGATTCCAAACCCGCAATTTTGCCGAAAAGATGCCCATACAAAAACCTACGCGACCTTCTCTACCTGGTTGAACTCGAGCTCGACCGGGGTCGAGCGGCCGAAAATTGTCACCATGACTTTCAACGTCTCACGGTCTTCGTTCACTTCGTCGACAATGCCGGTGAAGCTGGCGAATGGGCCTTCGGTGATGCGCACCGATTCCTGCTTCTCGAACTTGACCTTGAGCTTCGGCTTCTCGCGGCTGTCGGCAACTTTGTAGACGATGTGCTGCACTTCCTCTTCCGACAATGGCGTGGGCTGCTGGCCGGTGCCGACGAAGCCGGTGACGCGCGGCGTCGACTTCACCACATGCCAGACGTGATCGTCCATGTCCATTTCCACCAGCACATAGCCGGGATAGAACATGCGCTCGGAAGTGTACTTCTTGCCGCCGCGGACCTCGGTCACCGACTCGGTGGGGATCAGCACTTTGCCGATCTTATCTTGCAACCCAAAGGCTGCAACGCGCGACTCCAGCGACTCTTTCACCTTGCGCTCAAAGCCCGAGTAGGAGTGGATGATGTACCACTTCATGTTCGGGTTCTTAGGCGGCTCGCCACTTGCGGCGACGCCGTCCACGCCCGGTGGTGGCGGTAGTTGTTCTCCGCCTGCTGCTGCTTCGTTTTTTTCTTCGTCCGGCATATGGGGTGTTCTTCTTCTCGGCCAGCGTTTCTTTTCTAAGCAGCTTGCGGCTGCAATCTCATCGGCGCGTCTTCGATCGGTAAAACTCTGATCGGCAAAAATCTCGATCAGTGGACCCGGAAATAATTAAACATCGCGGTGACGCCGTGCTGAATGACGAAATCGATCACGGCAAAATACAGCGCGAAAATGAAAACCGTGATCACCACCACGGTGGTGGTGGCACGAACTTCCTTCCACGAGGGCGCGGTCACTTTGCGCATTTCGGTGCGCACGTCGTTGTAGAACGTCCGCACCCGCTCCGGCCAGGATTTCATCTGCTCGACAAAGTTCCCGCCCGGCACAATTGAATTCGCCATTTTCTTCGTCTCAACTGACATCGATGCTCCTGACCACTACTTGCTCTCTCCAAAAACTCTGGCAGGGGCGGAGGGATTCGAACCCCCAAGTTCGGTTTTGGAGACCGACAGTTTAACCGTTGAGCTTACGCCCCTGTTGCCATTGAGTGATTTCGCGATTGAGTCATTGGGCGATTTTCAATCGCACAATCACCAATCACACAATCGCTCAATTATTTCACTTCTTTATGCGGCGTGTGCTTGCGGCAACGGCGGCAGAATTTCTTGAATTCCAGCCGCTCGGTCGTCGTCTTCCGATTCTTGGTCGTCGAATAGTTCCGCTCTTTGCAGTCACCGCATTGTAATGTCACAATTTCTCGGGGCATGAAAACAGCTCCTAGCTTCTAGCTCTTAGCTTCCAGCATAAAACCCTTGATCATGTGGAGCGGGCACTCTTGCCCGCTTGGCTTACTGCGCCTAAAACCTCGCGGGCAAGAGTGCCCGCGCCACACGATCTTTCAACTACTGAATAATCTCCGCAATCGTTCCCGCGCCTACCGTATGCCCGCCTTCGCGAATCGCGAAGCGCAGACCCTTCTCCATCGCTACCGGAGTGATCAGTTCAATCACCAGGCTGACGTTGTCCCCGGGCATCACCATCTCGGTGCCTTCGGGAAGTTCCGCCACGCCCGTCACGTCCGTCGTTCGCAGATAAAACTGCGGACGATAGCCCTTGAAGAATGGCGTGTGCCGTCCACCTTCTTCTTTGGTCAGAATGTAGACTTCGGCCTTGAACTTCGTATGCGGCGTGATCGATCCCGTCTTCGCCAGCACCATGCCGCGCTCGACATCTTCTTTCGCAATGCCGCGCAGCAGCAGACCGGCGTTGTCGCCCGCCATGCCTTCGTCCAATTGCTTCTTGAACATTTCGACGCCGGTCACGACCGTCTTGCGGGTCTCGCGGAAGCCGACGATTTCTACTTCTTCGCCAACCTTCACCTTGCCGCGTTCAATTCTTCCGGTCACGACCGTGCCGCGGCCTTGAATCGAAAAAATATCTTCGATCGGCATCAGAAACGGCTTGTCCAGTTCGCGCGCCGGCTGCGGAATATATTTATCCACCGCCGCCATCAACTCGTCGACCTGCGCCTCTGCCTTGGCTTCCCCGTTCAACGCGCCCAGTGCCGACACACGAACCACCGGCACATCGTCGCCCGGGAACTTGTAGCTCTTCAGAAGTTCGCGGACCTCAAGCTCGACGAGCTCAAGCAACTCCGGATCATCGACCGCATCAACTTTGTTCAACGCGACGACCAGATACGGCACACCGACCTGCCGCGCCAGCAGCACGTGCTCGCGCGTCTGCGGCATGGGACCGTCCGTCGCCGCGACGACCAGAATGCCGCCATCCATCTGCGCCGCGCCCGTGATCATGTTCTTGATGTAGTCGGCGTGGCCGGGGCAATCGACGTGCGCGTAGTGCCGGTTGGCCGTCTCATACTCGACGTGCGCCGTCGCGATCGTGATGCCGCGCGCCTTTTCTTCCGGAGCGTTGTCGATCGAGTCAAACGACCGAAACGTGTTCTTCGGATTATGCTTCGACAAAACCTTGGTGATCGCCGCCGTCAACGTAGTCTTGCCATGGTCAATGTGACCAATCGTCCCTACGTTGCAGTGCGGCTTGTTGCGATCAAATTTTTCTTTCGCCATAACCAGCCTCTAGCTCCTAGCTCTTAGCTTCTAGCTAAACCCTTGTCGTCCTGAGCGCGCTCTTCGCGCGAAGGACCTATGCAACTTCTCTTCAACTGGCGCTTCAGTAATACTGATACAGCTTCTTAAACTTGTGCCGCAGCGCCTGATCTACCGTTTCCAGCTTCGACAGATAAAACTCGCGCATTTGCGCTTGGTCCGACACCGGCAGCGACTCGTACAACGGCTTCGCTTCGAGTCCCGCTTCGCCAACAACGCCTTCCAGCAAACGCTGCGCCAACACCGCGTCGAAATCCCGAACGCGAATTCCCTTGCGGTCCAGCTGCTTCAGGAACCGCTCGACTTTTTCGGGCAAGAACGCCTGCTCAACTGCACCTCGCAGCCTGGCAAACTCCTGCTCTTTCTCAACCTTGATCGGAACCCGCTCAAAACTCACTGTCATTCTCGAGAGTGCTTCATTCCTAAATCAATTCTGGAGCGGGAGACGGGAATCGAACCCGCGACCAACAGCTTGGAAGGCTGTGACTCTACCACTGAGTTACTCCCGCTCAGCCTCAAACTCTGAGATCCCTCGCCCAATATGCTCGGGATTTCGGCTGCGGGCTCCCGCTTCGCTCACGCCCGCAAAACGCCTTAACCTCAGCGGCTAAAGCCGCTTCCAGATTTGCGACTTCTGGCGGCCCGGCTGAAGCCGGGCCCTTCCACAAACCCTGCTTCCCAATTCCTGCTTCTTAAACCTTGCTTCTTAAACTTTCCAATCCAGCGAAAAACAATCTGGAGCCGATGATCAGGATTGAACTGATGACCTCTCCCTTACCAAGGGAGTGCTCTACCAACTGAGCTACATCGGCTCGAAAAACTTAGCTGTCAGCTATCAGCCCCTTCGCCTCACGGCTCAGAGCAGGCCTTCAGCTCTCAGCAAACCTTCGGCGGCTGAACCCGCTCATCGTTCTGCTCTTGGCGGCACGGCTTAAGCCGCGCCCTTCCCAAAACCACCGAACGATTACTCGGCATCCTTGTCTGCGTGCAGCACGTCGTTACGGCGCAACACCGACTTCACCGCGAACAGCGCCAGGACCACCAGCGTTCCCGCCCGAATTCTGGGGTCGGTCAGCGTGGTCCAGGCCAGCGCCCCCAGCACTACGTAGCAGACCAGCGCAATGGACAATCTATTCACAGAGCAGCGATTCACAAATCAGCGACTCACAGAATCTATGGTGCACAGGGAAGGATTCGAACCTTCGTACCTCGCTAGGAGGGACAGATTTACAGTCTGTTGGCTTTAACCACTCACCCACCTGTGCAAAAACTTTCGGGCGATGCGGCTGTTGCGCTTCGTCCAGCAGACTGCACCAAACCGGGGCCGCTCGAACGCACACACGCGAAACCCGCCGACCAAACGCAGCACAGCTTTTTTATTTCGCAACACAGGGAAACCAAGGATCGCGCAAGACACCGCGAAGATCACTGACCGCCCGATCGTCGACTCTTTAATCGGACGTTTAATCGCCGACCGTTTAATCGGCCATCATTTAATCGCCGATCATTGCATCGTCGATCAGGATCACTGCACACCGGAAAAGTACCGAATGGAGTGCGTTGGAAAAACCTGTTGCGCCGCTAACCGAGTCCGCCGCCTGCCGGAAAAAACATTTACTGGAGCTGGCGAAGGGATTTGAACCCCTGACCCTCTGATTACAAATCAGATGCTCTACCAACTGAGCTACGCCAGCAAATTCGAGGACAAGACGCGCCTTCGCGCAAACCCATCCCTCAGATCCCTGCCAGATGTCCGGGACAATTATTTAAGGTATCACAAGAGGAATTCAGCGTGCAAGCAGCGGATCGCCAAGCCCGCCGCACCGCGGGGTGCTATCATCTCATCTCTGACCCGCATTTCATGCGAATAAGGCGAACCTTCCCCATCGCTTTGGCGGTCGTCGTGGTGGCTGCGGCGGTGACGCTGACCGTGGAGCTGCGAAAGGCCGCTCCGCCGGAGCCGGCGCGGCTGCTGCCCGGAGCCGACGCCTTCGTCTATGCCGACTTCAGCTGGGTGCGCAAGGCGAATTCCGGAAAGTCTCTCTTCGGTGCCTCGCCCAATCCTGTCTCCCGCGATCCCGACTATGAGCGCTTCGTTCAGGAAACCGGGTTCGACTTCGAGCGCGACCTGGACGCGGTGGCCTTCGCCATCCATTATCCGCAGTCCTGGCCGGGAAGCGGAACCGGCGGGCCCGCCCCCGAGGCTCGCTTTTCGGAAGTCTTTACTGGCAGGTTTGATCAGAGCCGGTGTATTGCCTACCTGAAGCGCACGGCGCAGTCGGTCGAGAACTATAACTCGGTCGACATCTTCACGATTCCCATCTATGGACGATCGTTCCGCATCGCGATTCTGGGCGTGGATACGGTCGCAGCTTCGAATCACGACGACCCAGCGGTGATCCGCGGCATGGTCGACCGTTCGCGGCGGCTGGCGTCGCCGTTTGGAGGCCCGGCGCTGCTGCGTCATTACTACAAGCGCGTGCAGTTGGCCAGCCCGATCTGGATGGTGGCCCACGTCGAGCCGAAGGCGCCGGGATTTGAGACCTGGGCCAGCGTGTTTCCCAAGCCGGCCGATCTGGTTGTCTCCGCCAGCTACAATCCGCTGCATTTGCCACTGCGCGTCGACGTGCTGCACCTGCGGGCGGAAGCCTCGGCGGGCGATGATGCAGACGCCGCCGGCATCACCAACAATGTCTCAGTGTTTCTGACGTTGTTTCACAGCGCGGAAGCGTCGGTGGGGGCGCCAGGCAGCGACGCTGACGTGAAAACTCTCTTTGACAGCCTGCGGGTGCGCCAGGAAGGCAGCCGGGCGGTGCTGGTTGCGACCGTCCCCGTTGGAGTGTTTCGCAAGCTGCTGGAATCTCCGGAACCGATACCCGACCCCGCCGAACCTCCGGCGAAGCCCGCGAAGCGGAGCCAATAGCGGAGTGCGACGCCGCGGCGAAGCCCTTGCAACTAAATCCGTCTCCGCGCGTCCTATTGGGATGAGGTAGTCAGACCCAGCGACATATCCGATACAACCAGCAGGTACAATAAGAGCCGATGTCCAGCCTTCCGCTTCCGATTGCCGCGTTCTTTGCCGGGCTGATCTCGTTTCTGTCGCCCTGCGTGCTCCCGCTGGTGCCGGGGTACGTTTCGCTGATCTCGGGCGCGGGCGTCGAGGAATTGAAGTCGCCGCAGGGCCAACTGATGCGGCGGGTCATGGTGAACTCGGTCGGATTCATCCTCGGCTTCAGCGTGGTGTTCATCACGCTGGGAGCCATCTCGAGCGAGATTGGGCAGATCGCGGCGCGCTACAAGCACACGCTGTCGATCGTGGCCGGCGTGGTCATTATTATTTTCGGACTGCACCTGACGGGAATTTTCAAGATCAAGGCGCTGTACACCGACGCGCGGCTGCATAGCGTGAAGGGCAGCAGCACGCCCATCGGCGCGTTCGTGATTGGATTCGCCTTCGCCTTTGGCTGGACTCCGTGCCTGGGGCCGATTCTGACTGCGATCCTGACCCTGGCCAGCGAGCAGGATACGCTGTTCAAGGGCATCGCTCTGCTCGCCGTGTATTCGCTGGGGCTGGCGGTGCCGTTTCTGCTGACCTCGCTGCTGATGGAGCGGTTTCTGAAGTTTTACAGCCGCTTCCGCTCGTATATGCACGCGCTGGAGGTCTTTTCGGGGGCGTTATGATTGCGCTTGGCGTGCTGCTGGTGATGGGGCGCTTTACCCTGATTTCGAGCTGGCTGTCGTTCCTGAATCGTTTTGCGTTGTAGTAGTTGGAGGATCTGGCTTTGAAGATTGAAGAATTTCAGTTCTGTCCAAAATGCGGGGCCGCGTTGAATCAAGGTGCCGGTACGACGCCGGACGGCGCCCCTAACCCAGTTAGCACGGTAACGTGCGGCGCGTGTGGCACGACGCTGCAGGCCTCGGATTTCGCGGGTGGTGCAGTTTATGCTGCGGGCGCGCGCGGGAATCGTAATCCACTGGCACTCGTGGTGGTGGCCGTGGTGGCTGCGTCGATGCTGTATTTCGGGATGCATATGTCGCGCCGCTCGGGGTCGGCGGCGGCTTCGTCGTTGCTCACCAAGGCGTCGGATGCTCCCGACTTCACGCTCGAGTCGCTCGACGGCAAGAACATGCGGCTGTCGGACCTGCGCGGCAAAGCCGTCCTGCTGAATTTCTGGGCGACCTGGTGCGGCCCGTGCAAGATCGAAACGCCGTGGCTCGTCGAACTGCAGAACCAGTACGGCCACGACGGGCTGCAGGTTGTGGGAGTCGAAATGGGGGACGACGGCAAGGACGAAATTACCAAGTTCATGAAAGACATGGGAGTGAACTATCCGGTGCTGATCGGCAAAGAAGCGGTGGGCGAGGCCTACGGCGGCGTCCCCGCGTTGCCGGAAACTTTTTTCATCGGCCGCGACGGCAAGATTGTCGACAAGATTATCGGGCTCAAGGGCAAGGGCGACATCGAGGACTCGATCAAGAAAGCGCTCGACACGCCCGTGGGGAACTCGTCGGCGGCTGCCGCTACGGCCAGTGCGGCGCATGGTCCGAAGTAACGTTGGCGCGCGGCGACTGAGCGTCTAGGATCTGGACACGTGCGAATCAAGGCAAGGCCGAGGCGTCGGTCATCCTATTGCTGGTTCCCAATTGCTGCTTCCCAAGAATGACAATAGAAACCATGCCTCAATTGCTCTACTATCGAATCGCAGAAACAAAGACTAAGGCAAAGAAACAAAGATTTAAGATGATGATGCGGGCGCAAAAAACGGCCCTTCTCTTCTCGCTCCTTCTGCTGACGGGCGCAGCCCTCGCTCAAGCGGCGCAGGAGGAGCCTGCGGTGACTTACACTCCGGTCACGCCTCCCGCCCCCACCTCGGGGAGGCCTTCGGTTTCATTCGCCCCGGTGGGGCTAGTCACGGCTCCGCGCGCGGAGGAGACGAACGTGAATTTAAACTTCCGCGTGTCCTCCGGATTCCACATCAACTCCAACCTGCCGAAGTCGGAGTTTCTGATTCCGACGGCGCTGAAGATGGATCTGCCGACTGACATCGTGCTGGGCAAGATTGCCTATCCCGCGGGCAACGACCTGGCCTTCCCGTTTTCTCCCAATGAAATGCTGAGTGTGTACAGCGGGGATTTCACCGTGGCCGTAGCCGTGCATCCGCTGCGCTCGGTAGTACCGGGAAAATACGTGATGCACGGTGTTCTGCGCTACCAGGCCTGCGACAACGCCCAATGTTTTCCGCCAAAATCGCTGCCCGTCAGTTTTGAAGTGAAGGTCGTCAGGGAAAAGCCCGGACACCAGATCAATCCGGCCCAGAGCCCGCACGTGCATAACTAAATTTGTCATGCTGAGCGGAGCAGTGAGGATCGCAAAGCGATCCTCACTGCGGAGTCGAAGCATCCCTATACGACCACAGGCCGCGCGTTCCGCGTCCACTCTCTGACCGGCGGCAGCGACACTGGCGACGTGACGGGGGTAGGGATGCTTCGACTGCGATCGACCCTCACTTCGCGAGGGTCGTTCTTCGCTCAGCATGACAGCTGTCCAGGATAGATCTGCGAGTCGCCGCCGACAGTCAGTCAGTACGTGGCGAGGCGCTGGCGAGCGCGAGAATCGCTCCACCAAACAGCAGCGTATCGAAGAAGTAGTTGAGTCCCTCGACTTTGACCGCGGTGCTCGGATCGGCCAGCGCCGCGACCAGAATCGGCCCATAGATGAACACGACCAGCAGCACAATCCAGGTTCCAAGATAAGTTGCCGCGATCCGCGTCTTCCGGGCCAGCAGAATTGCCGCCCCGGCAACCAACAGAATTGCGCCCGTCAAATAGCCGATGAACAGGCGGCCGGGAATCCACTCGGACATGACTTTTTCGAGCGGGATCCCGGGCATTCCCAACGGGTGCAGAAAAGTCTCCGCGCCAAAAAAGATGGCAGCGATCCCGATCAGCGCGCGGCCCACGGTGATGAGCGCGCTCCGGCCTTGCCCGCGACCTTGCTCGCTACGTTGCTCGCGCAGCGCGTTTCCCGCCAGAATCCAGGCTCCGCCCGCGAATGACATGTCTCGGAGGGCGACCGCCCACGCAATCCGGTCTTTGGGATTGGCGAGAACTCGCGGGATATGCAACATCGCCACAAAAAGAAGAAGCATGATCCCGAACAGCAGGCCGGACCAGCGAACTTGAATTTTTGTGGCAATGCTCAAAGACGCAGCCAGCAAAGCAAAGCCGACGAAATATGCCCAGAACAAATGCCACGGGATATACGAAGGCACGCCTTGCTGAATGAATTGCGCGGCCGACAGATGCTCCGCGCCGAAGACCGCTAGTGGGGCGGCGAAGCACAAGTTGCTCAACACGACGACCTTATCGAGGCCGCTGGATCGCGCGAAGTCGGCCTTCGCAGCCCACAGCGCAATCAGGAAAAGCAGGATGCCGGCACTGGACATGGAGACTGCGGTCCGAGAGAACTCAAAGAATGCGAGGAGCATGGTGAAATGCATGGGATGTCACGCGTAGGAGCGCGGAGGAAATGGTACTACTTGACGAGCAGGCGAGAATATTTGTTTGCGAGGGCCGACAATGTTCTAGACATAACAGTTGACTGGGCCATCGCCCGCCACCTGCCCTTTTGCGGGCTAGAATATGATTCGATAGCACCACGCACGAATCGAACTCCCAACCTCGTCACCTGATGTATGTAACCGTCCGCCCAAGGTCCGACGATGACCGCGAGAAACTTCAACGTGCACTGAGCGACCTCGCCCGACAAGATCCCGGCATGCAGGTCGATACAAGCGCCGCAGACAGTGGAACTATCGTGCGCGGATGGCGAGACCTGCATCTGGAAATAATCTGCGAGCGCATATCTCGCGAATTCAATATCCCCATCGACGTCGGGCCGTTCACAACCATTTATTTGGAGACCATTCGTCGGAACTCGGAAGCGGAAGGCCGGTACATACGGCAGGTCGGCGGCCGCGGCCAGTACGCCCATGTGAGACTCAGACTGAGTCCGAAGGAACGAGGCAGTGGCTATGAGTTCGTCGACGAAACGAAGGCAGGGGCTGTTCCGCCGGGATTCGTTGAGGCGGTCAATCTTGGTATTCAAGAAGCTATGAGGGCGGGTATTTTAGGTGGCCACGAAATGGTTGACCTGCGGGCCGCACTCTGCGACGGCAGTTACCATGCCGAAGATTCCAACAATATCGCGTTCCAGATCGCGGGAGCGATGGCCTTCAAGGAGGCCGCCCGGAAGGCGAGCCCGGTGGCGCTCGAACCGATGATGGCGCTCGAGGTTTTTGCGCCCGAGAATTTCGCAGGCGCCATTATGAGTGACCTGACCTTCCGTCGCGGACGAATCGAAGGCATCGAGCATCGGGGCGGCAAAACGATGATCCGCGCCACAGTGCCGTTGGCCACAACGATCGGCTATGGGAAGTATCTGCGTTCGGTCGTGCAACGTGGGGCTGGCTTTGATACGAACTTTGTTGGCTACGAAGTCCTGCCTCCCAGCGACGGGCTTGGCGGTGATGAAGCGGGTGTTACCGCGAACAAACCAAGAAGGCCGAAAGCAGGGAGCGGCACTGCAAGAGCAGAGCCACACGAAGAGTGAAAGACTCCTGCGTCTTAGCCCTTCCCTCCCCGTTTCTTCTCCGCCCTCGCCCAAGCATCCTTCAGCGCCACGGTCCGGTTGAACACCGGCTTCCCCGGCTTCGAGTCGGGGTCCGCGCAGAAATATCCGAGGCGCTCGAATTGGTAGCGAGTTCCAGCCGCGGCGTTGGCCAGTGACGGCTCGACTTTCGCGTCAGAAATAATCTCCAGCGAGTTGGGATTGAGATTGTCGAGAACGTCGTGGCCCTCTTCGACGTCGCTGGGATTTTCCTTGAGGAACAAATTCTCGTAGATGCGCACCTCGGCATCGAGGGCGTGCGCGGCCGATACCCAGTGGATGGTCGCCTTCACCTTGCGGCCGTCAGGCGTATTGCCACCGCGGGTTGCCGGATCGTAGGTGCAGTGAACTTCGACGACCTCACCCTTGTCGTTTTTCACCACGCTGGTCGCGGTGACCAGGTAGCCGTAGCGCAGGCGAACCTCGCGCCCCGGCGTCAGACGAAAATATTTTGGCGGCGGGACTTCGCGAAAATCATCCTGCTCGATGTAGAGCACGCGAGAGAACGGAACTTTGCGGTTTCCGGCGCCCGCGTCTTCCGGGTTGTTCACCGCGTCCATTTCCTCGACCTGATTCTCGGGATAGTTGTCGATCACAACTTTCAGCGGGCGCAGAACGGCCATCACGCGCGGGGCGCGCTTGTTCAAATCCTCGCGCACAAAATGTTCGAGCATCGCGAGTTCGATTGAGCCCGTGGTTTTCGAGACCCCGATCGACGAGCAGAAATTGCGGATCGCTTCCGGCGTATATCCGCGCCGGCGAATGCCGCTCAGCGTGGGCATGCGCGGATCGTCCCAGCCGCGTACCCGGCCCTCCTGCACCAACTGCAACAGCTTGCGCTTACTCAGCAGCGTGTGGGTCAGATTGAGGCGGTCGAATTCGATTTGCTGCGACGGGAAAATTCCCAGCTGCTGGATGAACCAGTTGTAGAGCGGGCGATGATCTTCAAACTCCAGCGTGCACATGGAGTGCGTAACTTTTTCGAGCGAATCCGACTGGCCGTGCGCGTAATCGTACATCGGATAGATGCACCACTTGTTGCCAGTGCGGTGATGCTCGGCATGCAGGATGCGGTACATGACCGGATCGCGCAGGTTCAGGTTCGGCGAGGCCATGTCGACTTTCGCGCGCAGCACGCGCGAGCCGTCGGGAAATTCTTTGGCCTTCATGCGCTGAAATAAATCGAGATTCTCTTCGACCGAACGATTGCGATGCGGGCTGTCTTTCCCAGGCTCGGTGAGGGTGCCGCGGTGCTTGCGAATTTCTTCAGCCGAGAGGTCGTCGACGTAGGCTTTGCCATCCCGAATCAGCTTCAGGGCCCACTCATAGAGCTGGTCGAAATAATCCGAAGCATAGAAGAGGCCGTCCCAGTGGAAGCCCAACCACTTGACGTCTTCTTTGATCGATTCGACGTATTCGGTCTCTTCCTTCGCGGGATTGGTGTCGTCGAAACGCAGGTTCGTATGTCCGCCGAATTCGGCGGCCAGTCCGAAATCGAGGCAGATGGCCTTGGCATGCCCGATGTGGAGATATCCGTTGGGCTCAGGTGGAAAGCGGGTCTGCACGCGGCCGTTGTACTTATTGGTCTTCAGATCGTCGAGAATAATGTCGCGAATAAAGTTGGACGGTCGAGGGTCGGGCGCGGCGTGTTCGTCCACTTTGGCCTCGGCAGGTGACGGATTCATAGCTCTGATCTTACCGCAAGGAAACGCAGGAGTGGGCTGGCGCTTCGCGACTAAGAAGCATTCATGGAGCCGAATTCACGGAGGGACCCTTAAGGCTTTGCCACGGGCACCGTCTGCCGGTATTGCGCCCAATGCTGCGCTAGTTCGCGAACGACCGGGCTGCCGACCCGATAGGCGTTTTTGATCGCCTCGTCATAGGCGGCGTAGTTGCCGGTGGCTTCGCTCTTAAGAAGAGCCGCCACCGCCGCACCCTTCGGAGGCATGGTGAAATCACTGCCAGTTCTGAGATCGAGCGCGCGAGAGAGATCGACCCGTCCGGCATGAGCAAGGAAGGTAAGCGCCTGCAGATAAGCGGAGTCCTCCTCGGCCGAGGTCGTGAAGCGGCCTTTGCCCTGGGTCCAGTAAGGCACCCATTGATTCGCCCAATCGTTCATCTTCGCTCCGATCCAGAACCGATCCGCGGTCAACGTATCACCCTTCAGAACGAAGGGCGGCCGCTGGGCGTTGGGCAGGTCAGAATAGCCGGCGCGCGCCGCCTTGAGCTTGTCGTCGTCGGGCAGAACAAGATCGCGTGTCAGGCCATAGGCCCAGGTTGCGAGGCCGTCGTTCAGCTCATACGCCAAAGTGCCGTTGTCGGACACCGCGGGCGGCGCCGGCAGCTCGAAGGGCGTAGCGCGGTCGTAGGGGACAACGCCGGTCGGCCATTCGGATGGAATCTCTCGCCCATCGATTTCATAGGCCAGATCGCCGTCGACGATGTAACTCGCCCAGGCCGCCGAACCAATCGATGCACGGCGCGGGTCAATGCCGCCGATGCCAGCGAGGATCCAGTAGGCCTTACTCAGGTCGAAGCGCGGATCGAGGCCGAGGGCCATGATGGACGCCGCCGCCGAGGACTTCCCGGCTCCAGTCAAGATGCACAGCACATGATCCTTGGCGTTGTACCGCAGGGAGCGGTAGCCTTGCGGAAATGGCAGAACCTCGGGTAGCGGATAGTTCTCAACCCAATTCTGAAGCTCGCCTGCTATGTCGCCGGCATCGTTGCCGACCTCGAAGGTGGTCACGACCACAACGCGGATCTCGAGAGGCGCTGGCGCAGCCGTTGCCCCGCGCGCCGAGGCGAGCCCTATGAACATTGCTACCGCAATCCCCGCCAGCGCCTTTCTCCAATTCATCAGCAGTCTCCTCTTGACCTTAACGTCCTCGCGGAGCTGCACGTCATAGGGCATTGGCTTGTCGAAAAGCTTATGAGATTGCTTCAGGGCAGGCAAGCCGAGATTGTCGCAGTCGCGCGTTGAAGTCGCGGGACTTCGCCGCCTCAGACTCCCGCCGACACAACCTGCCCCGGTGCGCCGACCGCCATCTCCCGCTGCGCGAGGTGCCGACGGTAGCGGACATGGCGCCAGCGGGTCATCTCCACCAGCGGCCTCCACACCGGATTGACCAAGTCGTGCTTGATGAGCAGGTGCCAGAAGCGGTTGGAACGTTTGTACAGGTACGACATCGCCAGATAGAGCGGGATCGCTTGTAGCTGCTGTGGGCGTCGGCGCCAGATCGACGCGTGGGAAAACAAGTGCCGGTACATCCAGGCATACCCTTGCTCGAGTTCTTCGGGGGTCATGTGCCTGGGCTGAAAGACCGCGTGGCCGGTGTCATAAAGCGTCCAGTCACGATGCAGGATGCGGCCCTGGGCTTCCATCTGTTGAAACAGCGGCGTGGCCGGGTACGGCGTGAGGATGTGAAACGTGGAACACTCCAGGCGGTTCTCTTCGATCCATTCGGCGGTGCGGGCGAAGACATTTTTGCGGTCGTGATCGAAACCGAGCACGAACGATCCGTTCACCTGGATGCCGTAGTCGTGCAGGATGCGCACGCGGCGGGCATAGTCAGACGTCTTCGGCGTTTTCTTATGAGAATCGGCGAGATTGTCGTCGGAGAGCGATTCGAAGCCGATGAAGACGCCGGTGCACCCGGCCAGCGCCATGTTGCGAATCAGGCTGGGGTCGTCGGTCACGTCGATGGTGACGGCGGCGCTCCAGATTTTGTTGAGCGGGCGCAGAGCGGCGCAGAGCGAGTGCAGGTAATCGGGACGCGAGCCGAGATTGTTGTCGATGAAGACGGCATAAGGCTGGTCGTTTTCCAGAAACTCGGAAGCAATCTGTTCAGGGCGCTTCATGCGATACGGCATCCGCAGGCCGTCGGTGGCGAGATAGCAGAAGCCGCAGCGGTTGTGGCATCCGCGAGTGGCGATCAGGCTGGTGGTGGTGAGAAAGCTGCGGCGTGGGAGGATCGAACGCCGGGGCGCCGGATCGTCGCGATAGTCATTCTCATAGGTGGCGGCGTAGCGCGGCTGAAGCGTTCCCGCTTCCACGTCGTGAAGAATTTTCGGCCAGAGTTGCACGCCGTCGCCGAGCGCCAGGGCGTCGGCATGGGGCGCGCACTCGTCGGGACACGAGAGAACATGCAGGCCGCCGAAGATTACTTTCGATCCGCGGGCGCGATACCAATCTGCCAGTTCGAAGGCCCGGCGGGCGAAGGTGAGATGCACGGTGATGCCGACGACGTGCGGCATCGGATTCGACGGTGGCCGCCCGTGCAGCAGATTCTCGTCCCAGTATTCGACCCGCCAATGTGCGGGCGTGGTCGCGGCAAAGCTGGTCAGGGCCAGCGTAGGCGTAAGGACATGCTTGCCGAAACTGGCGTTCGCGTCCTTGGGATAGAACGGGTTGATCAGCAGCGCATAGCGCCGCTCGAGGAAACCACGCGGCTCGGCGGGATCGAGCGCCGGGGCATGGACCATTTCCGCCGGAATCCAGCGCTTCAAAATCGGGCGAAGGAAAGGCTCTTGAGGGTTGATCATGAGTGTACTTTACATAACAAAGTACTTCACGTCAATCCATCAACAACCCAATCGCTTGGGATACAATGGCTTAAGCGAATGCCGACGGTTCTGAGATTCGACGGGCTCCGGGTGGTGATTTATCCAAACGATCACCGACCGGCTCACGTCCATGTCATCGGAAGTGGATGTGAGGCGGTATTCCGGCTGAACTGTCCGGCAGGGCCTGCAGCGGTGCGGGAAAACTATCGCTTCTCCCGACAGGACATCGCAAGTATCAAGCGCGCGCTGAGGAATCAACTGGCTGCACTATGCCGCACATGGGAGGACATTCATGGCAGCGCATGACAATTTCAAGCTGGCGACCCGGCGGGCGAAGAATCTTGAGATATTGAGTCCCAAGGCTGTGGCTGCTCACTATGACCGCGCCCACGGACGTGTTGTGATTGATCTCAACTCAAGAGTACAGCTCAGTTTCTCGCCCCGCGATGCCCAAGGCCTGGAACGTGCCACGCCATCGCAACTGCAGAAGATCGAGATCAGCCCATCCGGCTTCGGAATTCACTTTCCCGAACTGGATGCCGATCTCTACCTGCCCAGCCTCTTGGAGGGCTTTCTGGGCTCCCAGCGGTGGATGGCGTCCCGGTTGGGGCAACTGGGAGGCAAATCCAAAAGCGCCGCGAAGAAAGAAGCTGCTAAAGCGAATGGCAGGCTCGGAGGACGGCCGCGGAAAACAGCCAGCGGGTAACGCTTTTGCAATACGCCATCACTTCAGTTTTTGTGCCGCCTGCTCGATCCGCGCGAGTGTGGTTTCGCGGCCCAGCACTTCCAGGGTTTCAAATAACGGCGGGGCGTTTTTGCGGCCGCAGACTGCGACCCGAATGGGCTGGAACATTTGCCCGGCTTTCACGCCGAGTTCCTGGGCGGCGGCGCGGAGAGCCTGATGCAGCGGGTCGTGTTTGAATTCGACATTGGCCAGGACTTCTTTCGCGCGGGTCAAAACTTTCAGAGCCATGGCCGCGTCTCCCTTTTGCGGGATGAGTTCGGCCGGGTCGTACGGTGGAAGCTGCTCGACGAAGAAGAAGTCGGCGGCGGTGAGCACGTCGCGCAGCAGCTTGATGCGCTCGCGAATGAGTGGAACGATGCGAAGCATTTTTTCGGGCGTGACGTTGGCATACGTTTCACGCACGATTGGCAGCAGGCGCTGGCTCAGGTCGTCGATGGCCAGGCCGCGAATGTGTTCCGCGTTGAGCCAGACCGCCTTGGGATCGAAGGATTCCTCCGGAGTGGTCGCCGGCTCTTTGAAATTCACGACGGCATTCGCGCGATTGATTCCGCCCAGCGAAAAGGCTTCCGTGAGTTCCGAAAGGCTCATCTGCTCACGATCATTTTTCGGCGACCAGCCCAGCAGGCACAGAAAATTGATGAACGCCTCGGGAAGGAATCCCGCATCGCGGTAACTCGTGACGCTCACCACCGGGCCGTGACGGCGCTTGGAAAGCTTGGTGCCATCGGGCGCTACCAGCAGAGGAAGATGCGCGAACTGCGGCGGCGTGAACCCGGCGGCTTCAAAAATCAATACATGTTTGTACGTATTCGATAGATGGTCCTGGCCACGAATGATATGGCTGATGCGCAGGTCTGCGTCGTCGGCGCACGAGGCCAGGTGATATGTCGGCATGCCGTCGGAACGCAACAGCGCGAAATCCTCGATGTCGGCGCCCGCCTTCATCTGCTCGCCGTAAACCGCGTCGGTGAAGCGCACGACTTGTCCGCCCTCGCGGGGCACGCGAAAGCGCAGGGCAAACGGTTCTCCCGCGGCCGCGCGCCGGTCGCTTTCTTCGCGTGAGAGTTCGCGCATTCCAGGATTGAACAACCATGTGCCTTGCGCGCCCGACCGTTCGCTGTCTCCGGTGTGCGCGGGGGTAAAGTCGCGGTAGGCCAGGCCTTTTTGAAAGATGGCCTCAGCCATTTGCCGGTGCAGTTCGCCGCGCTCGGACTGTTTATATTCTTCGTCCCAACTGAGGCCCAGCCATTTCAAGCCGTCGAAAATTGAGTTGACCGAGGCGTCAGTATTGCGTTCCACGTCGGTATCGTCGAGCCGCAAGATCATCGTGCCGCCGTTGTGGCGGGCATACAGCCAGTTGAAGATGAACGTGCGGGCGCTGCCCACATGGAGAAAACCGGTGGGCGAAGGCGCGAAACGCACTCGCGGCTTAGCCGACGAAGGCTTGGCGGACGAATTGGCGGACGAAGATGAGAGTGAAGATGAGTGGATGGATTCGGGCATTGAGGATTCGGACTTGATTGTCGAAACGGCTGATGATCGGAACGTTTTGCTAGTCTGACTCTCGATGGTACGAGCAACGGAAAAACATCGTCAAGCGGACGCGGGGTGGCGTACACCGACGGCAAAATGCTCCCGTCGCCGTCGCGGATAAATGGCAATCTCTTAGTCCAAAAGATTGAAAGCTGAAATGCTCGTCGGCGGCAGAGCTGAGAAACTCAAGGGCAGGTCGGCTGCAAATCGTAGCCCAGGTAGTAGTAACCCGACCAGCGGGGCTCTCCCTGGTAGGCCTTCGTGGTCCAGACCGCAAACTTGATTCCCTCGCTCGTCGCGCACGACGTAAAGATTTCGCTCTGACCATCCCCATTCAGATCTGCCTGCACCCGACCATCCGCGACTGCCAGGGCTGGTGATTGCACAATTCCAATCCCCATGTCGGTTGCGCCGACGCTCCCGGGTTCAAGCGCGTAGAAGGATATCCCCGGCTTCGCATTCGTTTTCGCTCGTTCCTGCAGGAGCGCTTTGCACGTGGTTGGATCGGTGGTCTGGTCCAGGGTTCGCACCTGCTGTACCGTTTGAGGCTCCGCCATAACGACCAACGCGACCGGGGTTCCCCGAGCAAGATGTTGGTTGGAAATCGCAAGGCACGGACCCTGGAACCATCCGACTCGCTCGGCAAATGAAAATGCTACCGCGGGGGCAGATGCGGACTGTTTCGTTTCACTTGTTTTCCGGCAGGAGACGGCGGCAAGCAACAGAATCGGAATCGCCCCGCCAAGCACAAGGGTCCTGTGGAGTCTCCGGATGGGCAGGCGGCAACACATTTTCACAGGGATAATTCCATCCCGTTTCCTCGATGCACGAAGTTCAGGGCTCGATAAGCGTGTCTCGTCAATGACCATCGACTGACCAGTGCGGAGCATCCGATGTCAATTTCTTGAGTCCGTAGGATTCGCCAACCGCATGCAGCTTCGTGTTCGAGTTGACATCGTCCATGAACGTGACCGATTCCTCGGTGCCGTCTTTCTTCTTGATCTTAATGGTGCCTGTCCAAGTGATATTCATGTCGATCGCCTTGCCCGCAATATGGTTACTGCTCAGTGCTGGAGCGTTCGTGCTGTTTGGCGGCACGGCGAGGCCGAAGCCGTCAATCATCTCCTTCGCGCCAGCTTGGCTCTTGGCGTCATCGCCATGATCCCACTCGATCTCAACGCCCGTCATATCGTCTGCCTCAGAAGCTTTCGCCTTGCCCAGCCCGATCAACCAGCACCAGTGGAACAGGTAGGCACGCTTGGCGCTGCGCTTCGTTTCTATACTTTTGGGATCGATTGTGGCTCCTGCGTCTTCGAGGGCTTTGATGAACGCCTTGGCGTTGGCTTTGAAGGGTTCTGCAAGGTCGTCCACGGAATCGCTGGCAGCCTCGTGAGCATTGGCCCACGTTACCCAGTAGGAGCCGCTCTTACTTTTTGTCGTTTTTCCCATGACACCCCAGTTCTGAATTGAGAGGCCGGGCCGAAAACACTGCGGCGTATCCTACCACAGATAAAATTACGAAGATAAAATGCCGATTCCGCATCGGCCCACTCGCTAGGGCAGTCATCCACCACCCCGTCAAGCCGACGCACCATAACGATTTTCCGCACAAACTTTTGATTCCCGAAGAAGAATCCGTTTGATCCCCAAAGAATATGGAAGATGGCCACTGTACTTAAATCTTATTGTCTTCGGTGGCCGGTTGTGAAAACATTGAATCACCGTTTCCCCTCCGCCAACTGAGCCAGCACGCCTGGCTAGGTGCCTTCGCCGAGCCTATGAACAGCATCATCATCACGACGGTTTTGATTCCCGGCTTTGTCTCGGTACTGCTGTTTCTCGTGTTTACCTATCTGCACGAGCAGAGCCGGCAGACGTACTTCCGCGCCTGGCAACTGGCCTGGGCCGCTTACTCGTTGCACTACGTGCTCGACGCGTTTCCGACGTCGGCGATTGCGTTTTTTATCAGTCAGCTTTTCCTGGTCACGATGGCACTGTGCATCTTTGTTTCCACGCGGCTCATGCGCGGCTCCTATCGTTTTCGTTGGTACGACGCGGTGCTGGGCACGGCAGGAGTTACGCTCGCGCTGTTCGCTCTGCGCGGACACCTCGTCAACGGCGTGTTCCGGCCGGACGTGCAGCCCACCATTCGTTTGGGCGTCGGCCTGGCCGCGATCCTGCTGTATTGCTCCGCAATCTTCTACGTGAACGGCCAGCGGCGCGGATCGCTGGCCTTCCAGGTGCTCGCCGTGTCCCTGGCGCTGTGGGCAGCGCTGCTGGCCGTGGGGCAAGTGCAGGGCCCGCTGGGCGAGTCGTTTGGCAGCGCCAACCGGCTGTTTGGCCCGGTGCCGCAGATGCTGCTCGGCATCGCCATGGTGATGGTGCTGTTTGAAAATCAGCGGAATGCGGTTCAGGAAAATACCCTGGCCCTGTCGACTCTGGGCGTGGACCCGCGCCGCCTGCTGTTCGCCGACGATCTGGTGCCGAATATGCAGGCCGCGCTCGAACGCCTGCGCATCGCCTTACCGATGGACCGGGCCACCATCGTCATCACCGAACGCTGGCGTGGTCTGTTGCCCTCGGTGCAGCAAGGTTTCTCCCCCGAATTCCTTACGGCTCTCGAAAAAAGCGGAGCCGGCGATTACATCTGCGAACTGGCGTACCGGCAGAACGGAATTTTCACCATCCACGATCTAGCCGAAATGACCGAACCTCTGCCGGTCGCGTCCCTGGGAACCTTCGCCGAGTTCAAAAGGATTCTGACCGAGGCGCAAGTCCGCAATCTGACCGCAGTCAATCTGCAGACGCGCGAGCAAAATTTTGGAGTGATTCTGCTTCCCCACGCGGAACGCCGTGCGTTCGGTTCCTCCGGCCCGCGCCTGATGGTCGGTCTCGCCCTGCAACTCGGCCTCACGCTCGAAAACTATGTGGTCAGTCACGACGCGCATCGCCGCACCAAAGAGTATGAACTGCTGACCGATATCGGCAAGGCCATCAGCTCACGTCTCGATCAGGACGAAATTCTTCGCACCATTCAGTCCGAATTGGGGCAGATCTTCGACACCAGCCATTTCTATATCGCGTTTCAGGAATCGGAACAGATCCGCTTCGAGCTCGAAGTCAGGGACAATCGCGTGCTGCCCAAGCGCAGCCGTGAGCTGCGAAACGCGTTTACCGAGTTCGTGATCCGCAACGGCGAACCATTGCTCATCCGTTGCGATCTGGAGAACACGAGGAAAGGCCTGGGCATCAGCCATGTCCCGCAGCGGCCGGCGAAATGCCTGATCGCCGCGCCCATTTTCCTGGGCAACCGTTCCTCGGGCAACAAGGCGTCGGGCATTATGGTCGCGATGAATCCGGACCGAGAATTCGTTTTCGAACAACGCGACCTCGACGTGCTGATGACGGCTGCCGGGCAGGTCTCGGTGGCCGTGGAAAATGCCCGCCTGTTTGGCGACGAGTTGAGGCGTTCGCGGCAACTCGCGTTCCTCAACAATGTTTCTCGCACCGCCATTTCCAGCGACGATCCGGTGCACATGCTGGGCGAGATTGCGAGTGAAATTCAGAAGAATTTCAGTTTCGATCACATTGGCGTCGGCTTGCTCGACTACGGGACCAAAGAGATTGAGATTAAGGCGGAAGCCGGCGTGACCGCACACGCCACGGGAAAGCGCATCCCGCTCGGCACCGGCATCCTGGGCCGCGTGGCTCGCACCGGCGAACGCGCGCTGGTACAGAATGCGCTGCCCGGCAATCTCACGGGCATTCTGCCGGATTCGCGCGCTGTGCTTTGCATTCCGATCACCTACGGAGAATCGCTGCTGGGCGTGCTCAACATCGAAAGCCGCAGCGAAAATGCATTTGCTCCGCAGGACGTTCTGATTCTGAATACTCTCGCCGATTTGCTGGCCACGGCGCTGCACAACGCGTTCGTCTTCCAGAAACTGCAGCAGCAGTCCATCACCGACGGCCTGACGGGCATCAAGACGCGCCGCTTTTTCTGGGAAGCCTTGTCGGCGGAATGGAAACGCGCCTCGCGATCGGGACGTCCGTTCTCGGTGGTGCTGATCGACCTCGACAAATTCAAAGAAGTCAACGACACCATGGGCCACTTCGAGGGCGACCTGGTGCTGGCCCGCGTGGGCCGGCTGCTCGACCAAAAGTCCCGGCAGTCGAACGTGGTGGCGCGCTATGGCGGCGATGAGTTCATCGTGCTGATGCCCGATACCGGCGCGGAACAGGCTCAGGTGCTGGCCGAGCGCCTCCGCCAGTGGCTGGCCGCCGATCCCATGCTGAGCGAACACCACGTGACCGGCAGTTTTGGGGTCGCGAGTTTTCCCATGCACGGCTTCTCCATTGAAGACATTATCCGCGTGGCCGATTCCGGCATGTATGTCTCCAAGCGTTCGGGCGGAAACCGGGTGTCAACAGCGCATGAATTTGTGGAGGGCCAGGACTTCGCCCGCCAGCGTCAGCAGATTTCGGCGTATATCGAGGGCTTTCTGCAACGCGAGCGCACCGGGCCCGAGCAGCTTGAGGAATTGACTTCCACCCTGCACAAGCTCTGCGGCGGCGATGGCGAGCATGAGCATGAAGAAGACTGCAACGTGCCACTGCTGAAGGAGGCGATCGAATCCTTGAGCCGGGCCGCCGAATCGCGCGAGTTGCAGACTGCCGGCCACGGCGATCTGGTGGCGCGCTATACCGAAGTGATTGCCCGCGGCCTCGGCCTGTCGCCGGAGGAAACGGCTGACCTGGTTTACGCCGCGCGAGTGCACGACGTCGGCAAGATTTTCGTTTCTGAGCACATCCTCAACAAGCCGGGACCGCTCGGCGAAGATGAATTCCTGCACGTGAAAATGCACGCCCACGTGGGCGCGGAGATTGTCGGCGTCATTCCGCACAGTCAAATGATGCGCGATGCGATCGAACACCACCACCAGCGCTTTGACGGCTCGGGCTATCCCGACGGTTTGCAGGGCGAGGAGATTCCGCAGTGGGCGCGCATTATCGGCCTGACCGACGCGTATGCCAACATGGTGACCGAGCAGTCGTTCGCGTCCGCGCGAACGCCGGGACAGGCCCTCGACGAATTGTCGAAGATGAGCGGCACCCGCTTCGACGGCATGCTGGTGCGGTTGCTGCTGCGCGGGCTAAGGCCGGAGCGGACGCCCTCCGCGTAGTAGTGCCGGCATCATCCCCTCGACTTCGCTCAGGCTGTCGCGTAGGCGTCGCGCCCACGCTGCGGCGGCGGGACGCCACCGCGACCGACGCTACCAGCTCAAAGCCGGCCCCGCTTGCAACCACAACGCGGAAACCGGACACTAGAGTCGTCTATGTCCATCCCTCTTTCTCTCTCCGGTAAAGTTGCTCTCATTTCTGGCGGTTCGCGCGGCATTGGCGCGGCTACGGTTCGCATGTTCACAGCCGCGGGCGCCAAGGTTGCTTTCAGTTATCGCAGCGCACGGTCTGAGGCGGAAGCGCTGGCCAAGGAATGCGGCACGAACGTTTGCCGCGCCATCGCTGCCGATTTGAATAGTCCGGAAGCGGCACGGGCGCTGGTTGCCGAGGCCGTGCTGCATTTCGGTCGGCTCGACATTCTCGTCGCCAACCATGGCGTCTGGCCTGAGCAGGACGTGCCCATCGATCGCATGTCGGACGAACAATGGCGCTCCACGCTGGCCATCAATCTCGACGGAGTTTTCGGCCTGGTGAAATACGCGGTTGCACAAATGAAAGCCAGATGAAAGCTGAGCCCAGCAAAAATCCCGCGGGGCATATCGTGCTGATCAGCTCCACCAGCGGGCAGCGCGGCGAAGCGTTTCATTGCGATTACTCCGCGACCAAAGGCGCGATCATCAGCCTGACCAAGAGCCTGGCGAGCGAGCTCGCATCCGCCGGCATCTATGTCAATTGCGTTGCCCCCGGCTGGGTCGATACCGACATGAGCGCCGGGGCCCTGGCCGATCCGAAGACGGGCGACAAGATCCGCAGCACGATTCCCCTGGGCCGCGTCGGTAAGCCCGAGGAGATCGCCGCTCCCGTGCTGTTCTTGTGCACCGAACACGCCGGCTTTATCACCGGAGAAATCTTCAACGTGAACGGCGGCGCCGTGCTGGTGGGTTAAAGACTCCACGAAAAGGGGTATAAAAACTCCCGCCGCCAGCTTGCGTTCTCAGCGTTTCCTGCATCCAAGGAACGAGAGGAGCTTTGACAGCCGCAGGCGGAAAGTCCACAAGAAACGCTACAATTCTGATTGCACGCGATCACTTCCTCAAGTGGAATGAAACAGTTTCTCCCGATTTTGATTTTGGTGTGTTCGGCCTGGCCGCAGGCCGGCGAACCGCCACGTCCGGCCGCGCCGCCGCCGGCATCCGCGCAGGCAGCCGGCCCTGCGCCCGCGCAGGCGGCGCCAGCCATTTCCGCCGATCAGGAAAATGCCCGCAAGGCCAAAGCACTCATCGATCAGGCCATTCAGGCGCTGGGCGGACAGAACTATCTCACGCATTCGCGACCGCGAGCAGCAGGGACGCAGCTACAGCTTCCACCACGGCCGGCCCAGCAACGGGGGCGTGATTTTCTGGGGCTTTTCCGAGTTTCCCGACAAAGAGCGCGTCGAGCTCACCAAAGAGCGCGACGTCACCGAACTCTACGTCGGCAACAAAGGCTACGAGATCACCTACAAAGGCGCGCACACCATGGAGAAGAAAGATCTCGAAGACTACCTGCGCCGCCGCCGCTTCTCACTCGACATCATTCTTCGCAACTGGGTGAACGATCCCGGCGTCGTGCTGCTGTTTGAAGGCTTTGCCATCGCCGCGCAACATCCCGCGCAGCAGGTGACTTTGATCAACACTCAGGACGAAAGCGTCACACTTTATTTCGATAACGACTCGCACCTGCCGGTCAAGAAGACGTTCACCTGGCGCGACCCGGTCGACCGGCAGAAAAATCTGGAAGAAGAGGTTTACGAAAATTACCGCGCGGTCTCGGGCATCATGGCCCCTTACAACGTGACCCGCTTTTTCAACGGCGACATGGCCAGCCAGCGCTTCCTCAACTCGGTCACCATCAATCAAGGCGCTCGATCAGGCAATGTTCGACCCCAACTCCGGCTACAACCCAAACAAGCCAGTCGGCAAGCAAAACGGCAAACACTAGGAAATGTTGATTCGTAAAGAAGGGTAAAGCGGACTCGAGCCAGATCGCCCCGCCTGAACACTCCTCCAACTCCATGTAACCTGCTCTACCACAGTTAGTTACTTCGCCTTCCAAGGCAAGCCGCCAAGGTTGGCGAGTTGTCTTCCCTCACCACGGAGTGTGGCTTTTTTACCACAGACAGTTTTCATGAGCGTGGCGTAATCTACTGCATTCACTGAACACCCTCGATTCATTCTTGACCCACGAGCAGACAATTCGCTCCGCGGTGGAATGTAGTGGCGTCGGGCTGCACAGCGGCGCGCCCGTCTCCATGCGCATTTTGCCGGCAGCGTCGGGCACGGGCATCGTGTTCCGCCGCACCGATCTCGACGGCTTCGAAATCGAGGCGATCAGTCGCAACGTTGCCCGCGTCAGCTACGCCACCAGCCTCATGAAGAAAGGGCGTGCTCATTTCCACGACCGAGCACGTGCTTTCAGTCGTTCATCGGCGATGGGCATTGATAACGCGATCGTCGAGCTCGACAACCTCGAACTGCCGATTCTCGACGGCAGCGCGCGGCCGTTTGTCGAGATGATTCGGAAGGCGGGCATCCGCAAACAGCGGCGTGCTCGGAAGTATTTGAAAATTCGCCGCGAGTTTGAGATGCGCGAGGGCAATAAATTTATCGCCGTGTATCCCTCCGACACTTATTCGGTTTCCTATTCGATCAATTTTCCCCATCCCGCTCATCGGGAAAGAAACCTTTCAGGTGGAACTGACGAACGGAAGTTATTTGAAGCATATCGCCGCGGCGCGCACGTTTGGTTCGCGCGAGGACGAGCAGGCCATGCGCAATATGGGATTGATCCGCGGCGCTTCGCGCGAGAATTGCATCGTACTCACGCGCGATGGAGTGGAGAACGGCCCGCTCCGCTTCCCGGACGAGTTCGTGCGCCACAAAGTTCTGGATCTGGTTGGGGACCTGGCGTTATTAGGGAAACAGATTCTGGGCAACGTGGTCGCCGACCGCGCCGGTCATGCCATGCACACCGCGCTGGTCTCGCGCATCCTCCGCGATAAGACTCTGTGGGAGGAAGTCACATTCCCAGACGAAGACCGCACCAGCGTGCACGCCAGCACCGAAGCCGCCGCAGGATCTTCGCTGTAATCTCTATCATCTATCTGTCATCCCGACCGAAGCCAGAGCGGAAGCGACGGCGCAGTGGAGGGACCTGCTGTTTTCGGGGCAACCCTGAATCTGATCTAGTCCGCGGGCGGGCAGGGCATCTCGCTCGCATCATGAAGGTCGCGCGGTTGCTCCCGCAGCAGTCGTTCCAGCTCGGCGCGAGTCTGATCGATCACGGCCGCGGCAAACTTTCGCGCCGACTCCTGCCGCTCCTGCGACAGCTCTCGCACCCGCATATTGAGCAGCGGGATATCCTCTTCAAACCAGCGCAGCGTTCTTTGCACTTTAGCGATGCGGAAGTCGTTGGTCAACATTCAGTCTCTCCGTCAGGATCGGGAAAATGGATCTTCAGTAGTGGTCCAGTGATCTCCCAGATTGCCACGAGCGTGGCAGCGCGCAAGTCTAAAGAGAGATACCCCCGGGCGCCAGGTGCGCACGATGACAAAAATCCTCGCGTGCTTTGTCCCGATACAGCAGGAGGCCGGTTGTGTTGCAGTGTGGTTGTGTCACCGTGCGGTCGCGTCACCGTGCGGTTGCGCTACCGTCCGGTCGCGTTACAGTGCGGTTGCGTTACTCGGTCGCGTTACAGTGCGGTTGCGTTACTCGGTCGCGTCACCATGCGGTTGGGTTGCAGTGCGGTCGCGTAACGCGGTTGCGCTACCGTGGAAGAGCGGCGCTTGAGCGCCGCGTAAAGCGAAGACAATCGACGTGGGCTTTAGCCCCGGTGAAATTTGGGTGGAACGCTCACAGCGTGGGCGCACGCCGAGGTTAGTGCAAGGTTTCAGATTCGGCGGCCGCGAGCCGGTCTTTGGTTCCGGGAAATTCCCGTTCGATTTGTTCGTCGAGCCACTGTTCGAGCTGGGCCTGGCTGCTCTTCGGAACGTTGTGAAACCGGAATCCCGCCAGCCCCTTCACATCGACCCACGCGACTTCGGCTTCCACTTCCATATTGATGTTGGATTCGGGCAGACAGAACTTCAGATGCGGCGCAGCGCCCTTGGGCGGAGCCTCGCGCAACATGAGAGCGATGCCGCCCTCGCTGATATTGGTGCTGGTCGCATTCAGAGTCTTGCCTTCATATACGACTTTGACCTGCATTTTCGCCGGCTGGCGGAAGTAGCGGCGGCGTTCCTTCACCATGAAATTGAGCGCGGCATGAAAGCATCGGGACGCATTGAGCGCGCTGATCGGCTTCTGCAGAACGAAGTTGGCGCCCATCCCGAAAGCTTCCTGCGTGGTCGTCTTCTTTCCGTTCAGAATTGCGAAGGCAACGGAGTTCTTGTTGCTCGGAGTGCCGCGCAGACCCTGCAGGACCTCGAGTCCGCCGTTCAGATCGTCGCAATCCACAATCACGGCATCGAACTTGTCGGAGATCAGAATGTCGACGCCGGCGCGCGCTTCGTTGCAGATTTCCACGTCAATCGACAATTTTTCCAGCGTGGGCCGGATGACACGCACCAACTCCGGGTCCTTACTCAGCAGCAGAGAATCCAACATAGGAAGATTCTAGGGGCGCGGGGAAGGCGCACGATAGTCACCAAGGTTATTGGCCCTTCGGTGTGGACGGAGGAAGTTGGTTTGCCCCATCTTTCTTGGCAGGTACGAAAGCTACACAGGGTTGTGTCCCGTAATCTTCCAGAGTACAACGGAACAGCGCGCCGAAAATGCCGAATCTCGCCTACCTTTCGCTGGGATCAAACGTCGGGGACCGCGAGCACCAACTCCGCGACGCCATCGCGCGGCTCGAGACCGCGGGCCGCATCGTTTCGGTTTCTTCGTTCTACGAGACGGAACCGGTCGAGTTCGCCGATCAGTCGTGGTTCCTGAACTGCGCCGTCGCTCTTGAAACAGGCGCCGCCGCCGAGCACTTGATGACCGCATTGCTCGAGATCGAGCAACAGATGGGCCGCCAACGCGTCCAGAAAAAAGGCCCGCGCACCATCGACCTCGACATCCTGCTCTTTACTAATCCGACGTCGGGCGACGCCGTCATCGACTCGCCCGCATTAACCATCCCCCATCCCGCGATGCACCAGCGCCGCTTCGTGCTGCAGCCGCTGGCGGAAATCGCCCCCGAGGCGCGGCATCCGGTTCTGAAGAAAACCATTCGCGAACTGCTCGATGAACTACCGGAAGGGCAGGCCGTGCGGAAAGCTTGATGAAATGTTTCGTCTTTACTTCGCCCGTACGCTCCTGCTAGAATTTGCCCAAGAATCGGAGGTTTGTTCAATGGTCTTTATCCAAGTGCATCCGTTGGGGATGTCGCACAAGACAGAAGTCGTGAACCTAGACCACGTTGAGCAGATCAAGGACTACGGATCCTTCACGCGTCTGCACTTTGTCGACGGGCGGTACCAGGACGTCAAAGACAAGGCTGCCGAACTGCTTGCCGCTGCACCCACGCGCTAGCAGAGATTTGGCCGGTCTCAGGGCAGGATAATTCGGCTCCCTGTTTCCTGCGGCGCAACCAGCGCGGGATCTTTCTCCGGAAGCTGAGCAAACAAGAAATCCACGAACGCCCGCGATTTTGGCCGCCCCGACGTCCGCCCGTGCGCCAATCGCACCAGGAACACGAGCGCCTTCAGCACATCCGAATCGCGCAGGGAGGAGTAGCCGGCATGCTGTTGCTCGGCCTCGCGGTATTCTTTGACCATGGTTTCAATCTCGGCCGCGACCCTTCGCTGCGTCTCGCTGGTCAACGGCTGTTCATAGTGCAGGCCAGAGTTCACGCGCCGCTCGTAGCTCGTGGTTAAGGCAGAAAGCGCGGCGATCAGATCCTGATCGTGCAGGCTGCGGTCGGCACGGGCCGCCTTCGCCAGCGCATAGGTCAGGCCCATCAGCAGATGTTCCTTCTCATACATGAACTGATCGGAAACTTCGATCTGCAGAAATAATCCCGCGGGGTCGATCTGATCCCGCTCCAACGATCGGGGCTTTTCGTGCTCCCGGGCCTGCAGCAGATACGGGCAATCGCTCGGACAATCGAGCGTGACTTCGCGCTGCTCGCCGCAGCACTGCGGGCAAATGCGCCCGTGAACCGCGGGGCAAAAGCGTTTCTCCTTGCGGATTTCACAAATGGCACAACTCAATCGTGGACTCCCTGAAAGCATTATGGCATGGGAGAGGGAATCGTCGCGGAGGCAGAAACGGCATGACGAAAATTGTTAATTGATGATTGATGATTTCTGATTAGAACCTCTGAGGGCCGGTTTTCAATCATCAATCATCAATCACATCAACAATCTAAAGATCAGCAATCGCTCCCCCAGTTACCACGCTGGTACGCATGGCAGGCCCGCGGCGGCGTTGGCATGCTTTCGAAGCCCTGTAAACATGCCCTTTCCCGCGCTCGATAATTAGGAAACCCCTGTAAAATAAGGTGTTTTCCACAGCCGGGAAGGTATAAGATAGCCCCCGCTGGTATTAAACTGATTTTTTCGAGGAGGCAACACATGGCTGCAGGTTTGACCAAGACACAGCTCATCCGGCATCTCGCCGAGAAAACTGAGCTTCCTAACAAAACCGCGGCGGCGTTTTTGGAGCATCTGGCCGACACCGCTATCAAAGAAACCAAGAAGAACGGCATTTTCGTTGTGCCCGGCCTGGGCCGTCTGGTGAAGGCGCACCGCAAGGCTCGTGTGGGACGCAACCCGCAGACCGGCGAACCCATCCAGATCAAGGCTAAGACCGTCGTGAAGTTCCGCGTCGCCAAGGCTGCGAAGGACGCGATCGCCCCCAAAAAGCCGTAGTTGTTTTTGAAATCGAATCGAAGGCCGGCCCAGGCTGGCCTTTGGTTTTTTGCGATGAACACGTAGCGGCGGACGCATTCGTCCGCCGGGTGTGCAGGCTTAAGTTTTGCAAACTCAGCCCAGATCTTAGAACAAACATGCTCAACTGGATTGTCATCGGAATCGGCGACATCACCATCCGCCGCGTCATCCCCGCGATCCAGGCCCAGCCCCGCAGCCAGCTGTACGGCCTGGTCACCCGCGACCCCGCGAAAGCAGCTCCGTATAACGCGCGCGCGTGGTCGACCCTCGACGAAGCCCTCGCGGACCCAGCCGTGAACGCGGTCTATGTGGGCACGCCGGTTTTTCTGCATGCACCACAAACCATTCAGTCCCTCCGCGCGGGCAAGCACGTGATTTGCGAAAAGCCGATGGCCATGAACGAAGCTGAGGCCCGCACCATGAAGCAGGCTGCGGATGAAAGTGGCAAGACTTTCGGCGTTGCCTACTACCGCCGCTGTTATCCCAAGGTGCAACGCGCGAAACAGCTTCTCGCAGCGGGCGCGATCGGTACGCCAGTGCTGGCCGAACTCACCTGCCACAGCTGGTTTGACGGCACCGGCAGCCGCAGCTGGTTGGTCGACCCCGCCCAGGCCGGAGGCGGACCGCTCTACGACATCTCCTCGCACCGCATCGACGTGTTGAATTTTCTTTTCGGCCAGCCGCTGCGAGTCGCAGGCCAGCTCTCGAACCTGGTGCACCATTACGCGGTCGAAGACAACGCCACCGTGATGATCGAGTACGCGGGCGGAGTCCGCGGCGTGGTTGACGTGCGCTGGCACACCCGGGTCAGCCGCGACGAATGCCGCATCCGCGGCACCGACGGCGAAATGGAATTATCCCCGCTGAATGGTCCCGATCTTATCTGTACTCACGCAGGCGAGCCCGGCGCGCGAGAGAATCTTCCGCCGCACGCCAACCTGCACTATCCCCTGCTGGAAAACTTCGTAGATGCCGTGGAAGGCAAAGCCCCGCTGCTGGCCAGCGGCGCGTCGTCCTACTGGACGGACTGGGTCACCGAGAGAGCAAAGCGGAGCGGCCGCGAACTCTAGACTAGCGGAGCGGGAGGTGCCAGCGGATTGCTCACAGCCTTTCGGTAACGGTGATAGGCAAACACTCCACGAATCGCGTTGATGTAGGTCAGGACAAAGATAATTGTTAGGACTCCGAGCGCTCCGCTCGGATTCGTTAGCAACTTATAGCCCACCTCCAACAGATACATCAGCAACCCGACAATTGCCCAGGCTCTGGACATTTTGGAAATTCGCCACGCGATCAATGCAAAGATCGCGGCGTCGATCAGAGCCCATCCATCCAGCCCAGCAATCGGCTTGCGATAGAAAATGCTCAGGACGGCGATCAATGCTGTGAGTGCGGCAATAAAACCACTTACCCCTACTGCCGCCTTGGTTGCATGTTCCGCGGAACTCTCATCTTCGATGGTCGGCCAGTACCACGCCATGAAAGCCTCCTACGAGCTAAGTCGCGGCCATTCTACTTCATTCACTTTCCGTACTCGTTCTTCACCACTTCGCCACCCTTCATCACAAATTTCACGTGCTCCAAACTGGTCACGTCCTTCAGTGGATCGCCATCGACCGCGACAATGTCCGCCCACGCCCCCGGTTCCAGGCTGCCGACCTTGCCCACCCACCCCAGCAAATCGGCGCCATTCACGGTCGCGGACTGAATCGCCTGCAGCGGCGTCAGGCCCAGTTTCACCATCACCGCAAATTCGTGAGCATTCAACCCATGCGGATAAACCGCAGCATCCGTGCCGAAAGCAACTTTCACTCCGCTGGCAAACGCATGCGCCACGTTCTTGCGGGCGATCGGCATCACCGCCTTGGCCTTGGACAAATAGAAATCGGGAATGTGATTGCGCTCGGCATTTTCCAGAAACCAATCGGCCAGGTAAAGCGTGGGCACCAGATAGGTGCCGTTCTTTTTCATCTCGGCGATGGCCGCGTCGTCGATGTAGGAACCGTGCTCGATCGAATCCACACCCGCCTCTGACGCCCACAGAATGCCCTGCGCTCCGTGCGCGTGGGCGGCGACTTTTCGTCCCAGGCGATGGGCGTCGGCCACAATGGCCTTCATTTCTTCCAATGTGTACTGCGACGCTTGCGGATCGTCGCCTTTGGAAAGCACGCCGCCGGTCGCGCAGATTTTGATCAGATCAGCTCCGTACTTAATATTCTCGCGGACCTTGTGCTGCACAGCGGCAATGCCATCGGCCACACCATCGCCCACCGCGTGATACTCGTAAGGCAGCAGGTTGTTGTCACAGTGACCTCCCGTGATTCCCATGGCCGGCCCGCTGACCAGCATTCGCGGCCCGGGCACGTCTCCGGCATTGATGGCGTCGCGCAGGGCCACATCGCTGAATCCGTCGGCGCCCACGTTGCGCACCGTGGTGAAGCCGGCCAGCAGCGTGAGGCGCGCGTTCTTGGCGCCGATGAGCGTCTCGCGCGCGACGGAAATCCCCAGCTCCTGGTAGCCGAAGTTGGGATCCATGGTCAGGTGCGTGTGCGCGTCAATCAATCCCGGCAGCACGGTTGCATCGGGCAGTTCGATGCGCACTGCATCGGCGGGAAGTTTCGCTTCCGCCGCGGCGCCAGCGCTGACAATTCGTCCATCTTCAATGACCAGCGTCTGGTCGGCGAGCAGCTTGCCGGTTTTTACATCGAGCAGATGCCCCGCATGAACCACGACGTGACGCGAAGTTTGCGCAACCCCGAGCGTTGCCAGGCAACACGCTCCCAGGCAATACAAGGTAACTGCCAATACAGCAGCGCAGATTTTCCTCATCAATTTCCCTTTCCCCAGATTGTTAGAGTGAAACCGCGATTCATCGCGAGCGGCGCGAGGCCGCCAGCAGGCCGAGACCCAGAGTCCGCGCGGCATAGGCCGCGAAGATCAATATCAGGAACTGTAGCAGATGATCAAGTAGGTGGAAGAGCGCCCTCGAAGAGCGGCCCTTGGTGCGGAAGAGCGGGCGCGTTTTGTGGAAGAGCGGCCCTTTAGAGCTTGCCCTGAGCCTGTCGAAGGGGCCGCGTCACGCGGACTCAACGTGCGGGCTTTAGCCCCCGACAAGCCGGTTCGCTCTAGCCCCCGGGCCCGTCGTTGGAAACGTATTGCTCGAGCGAATCCAGTTCGTGGCTCAGGTCCTCCACGCGCCACTCCAGCAGATTGCGGATGGAGAGAATTCCCAGCAGCTTGCCATTGTCATCGGCGACCGGCAGATGGCGGAAGTGCCGTTCCAGCATGATGCTCAGGGCCTCGCCGGCATGCGTGCTGCGGGTCGCCATCTCGACCGGCGTGGTCATCAGATCGCGTACCGAGGTCGCCTTGGGATCGACATGACTGAGCGCCATTTTTCGCAGTACATCGCGTTCCGTAAAAATTCCTGCCACGCGGTACTCGCTGTCGACCACAGCTACGGCTCCCACATGGTGGTCGAGCATCTTATGAATGGCGTCGGCCACGGTGGCCTCAAGCCCCACGGCGGCAATTTCCCGATCACAAAGACCCAGAACGCTCATAAACCCTCCTTCAGCGCTTACCGACCCGCAACCGAATTCGACATCGCAAACCAGATTGACGCATTATGCCCGCACCGACGCGCTTGTCAAGGAAATTTGCGCAATCACGCCCGCCCGGCTCCCAGTTCAGAGTTGCGACCCTTCCACGAACCGCCCGGCAACCGCACGGAACGGAGTCACACGAGACTAAGTGCTCACCACCGCATCCGCCTCAATCTCCACCAGAATTTCCGGCGAGATCAGCGCGCTCACCTGCACCATCGACGTCGCCGGACGAATGTCGCGGAAAAACTCCCCATGCGCCTTGCCAACTTTCTCCCACTCCGCGATGTTGATGACGTACATGCGAGTGCGCACCACGTTTTTCATGCTCGCGCCCGCCTTCTGCAGTGCGCTCTCGATATTCTTCAACGTTTGCACCGCCTGCGCATACACGTCTCCCAAGCCGACGATCTTTCCCTCGGGCCCAGTCGCGGTGGTCCCGGAAACGTGCACATACGATCCGATCTTTACCGCACGGGAGTAACCAACGATGGGCTCCCACGCGGTGCCGCTGGAGATGTTCTGCCGCTGCTGCAGATGCTCACGATTCAAATTCTGATGATCCAAGTTCTGATGATCCATTCGATACCCCCGTAGCCGCTCATTCTACAAGCCCGAAGCGCCGGAATTAGCAGCCAACCAATCCGGCTGCCAGCAAAATCGCGCTGACAACTCTGCTTGGCGCGCCGGGTTCTAACTGATCAGAAAAACAAATCATGGCGATAAACAAAAGTCACTTGCGTTGCAACATCGAACTGAGGTATCAACACAACCATGTGGCTGAAACTCCGTGCGCGCCGCGGAGTTCAGGGGGCTCAACATGATTCCGGAATCGCATCCGCTGCAGGAGTTGTTTCAGGATCTGGTGGGACGGCACTACGCCGAACAGATCGGCATTCGCGACCCGCAGATCGTCGCCTACGTTTCACATCTACTGGCCGAGTTCTGCGAAGCCGATCAACTGTTCAAGGTTCACGATGCGGCGAACCGTCCGCTGGCCGATGTCGGCGAAATGCTGCTCGAATCCGATCCAATCTACGGCCCCGCGCCATCGTTCGACCGCGAGCGCCAGGTGCGCAAACACATCGGCGACTACACGTTGTTCCTCGCGGGCATGTTTCCCGAAAGCATCAATCATTTTCGGCTGCGCCGTCAGCGTCTGGAAAATTTCATCGAGTGGGTGAAGGCCGGCAAAGAAAGCTACTACATCGTTTCCAAGTTCGAGCACTTCGAGTACGCCAAGGTCGCGCCCTTGTTCGCCACTCTCTCGAAGAATTTCGAAGAATGCGTTTACGGGCTGAACATGGTGAAGAACGATCTGGAAGAGATGCAGCACCCTATCGTGCGCCGCACCAACGAACTGATCATGTAGCGCCGGTGCCCAAGTGCCGGTGGTCAAGTGCCAATCGTCAGGGAAGTGCGCTTTCGTCCGAAAAGTTGCAGCCGCTTACACTCGCAGATCTCCCGCTCCTCCCATGCGATAGAAACTGAGCGCCGCGCTGCCCTGCGCCAGTTTCCGGAATCTCCGCAGCGGCCCGTATTCCTCGCCAGGATCGAATTTCTTTTCGTGCTCGGCAATCACCACCGACATCGCCCACACCAGCGACGAATCCGCCAACGCCCGCAGCGTCCTCATGTAAGCATCCTGCATCCGATAGGGAGGATCGATGAACACCACGTCGGCCGCCACATGCTGCCGCTCCATCCGCCAGAACGCCCGTGGCAATTCTTCCTGCAGGATCTTGAAACCGTCGCCAATGCCCAGGCTCTCGAGGTTGCCGCGGATCGCATCCGCCGCCGTGGCCGAGTGCTCCACGAAATACACTTCCTTCGCTCCGCGGCTCAGGGCTTCGATGCCCACCGCTCCGGTGCCCGCGAACAGGTCGATCCACACGCTGCCTTCCAGCGCCTGCGGATTTCCCGCCGTCAGGACGTTGAACAACGTTTCCCGCAGCCGGTCCGACGTGGGACGCACGTCCATCCCGCGCAACGTGCGCAGCGGCCGGCTTCGATATTTTCCTGCGATCACCCGCATGGCTCTGTACCGTTCGCTCCGGAACTCTCGGGTCCCGCCATCACTATATCCATCCATGTAGAATAAAAGTAGCGAAGCCTTATGCGAAGCTGGTCCATCCCGGTGGGGCGCCTGTTCGGCGTGGATGTCCGCATCCACCTGACCTTCCTTATTCTGCCCATGTTTATTTTCTGGACAGATTATGCGCTGAACAAAGACAACGCCACCGGAGGGCGCGATTTGGCGATCGTGGGCATCCTGCTGGCGTGTGTCGCCGCCCATGAATGCGGCCACATGCTGGCAGCACGCCGCGTCGGCCTCATCCCGAAGGCTGTGATTCTGCTGCCGCTGACCGGCGTAGCTTTGTATGACGAGTCACGCGTCGAAAAGCCGCAGTCCCCGGCTCTGCTGTGGCAGCGGGAAGTTCGCCTCGCCCTGATCGGACCGCTGCTGAGCCTCGCGCTGGCGTTGCTGGCGGCGGGCGTCGTGACCGCCTCCGGCCACGGAGGCGATCTTTGGAAGTGGCCCTTTCTCCAGGCCCGCAATCTGCCGAAGAGCCTGGTGTGGGCGAATCTTTGGCTCGCGATTTTGAATCTCATGCCCGCCTATCCTCTCGATGGCGGACGCATCCTGCGCGCCTTCTTCTCCCGCACGCTTGACGCTTCCACGGCCACGCGCCGCGCCGTTTCCATCAGCAACGCCATCGCCATGGTCCTGATGATCGCGGGCTTGTTCAGCGACAGCTGGCTCACCATGGTCGGCGTCATCGTGTTCTCCGCGGCCCAACTGGAGGAGCGCGCTCTCGTATTCCAGTCCGTGCTCGACAACGTTCGCCTCGAAGAAGTCATGCTCACCGACTTCGCCACGCTCTCCCCGGCCGACACGCTGGAAGACGCGCTGGAAAAGGCCGTCCATTCGCTGCAGGATGATTTTCCCGTGGTTCGTGGCATGGATATGGTGGGAGTGATTTCGAAGCAGCGCATTCTCGACGCGCTGCGCGCCGAAGGAAACGGCTACGTGCAGGCGGTAATGAACAAGATTTTCGAAGTGTCGCTGCGCCAGGAATCGCTGGGCTCCGCCTTTCGCAAGCTCACTTCCCGCAATTCCAGCATCATCCCCATCGTTGAAGACCAGCGCCTGATCGGCATCGTCACCCTGCAGAACCTGATGCACTCCATGGCCCTGCTGGCCGAAACCCGCAAACTGCGGCGGGAAGAATCCGAATCGTAGAACCCTTAGCCACAAAGGACACGAAGGATCACGAAGGAAAAACACATCTTGGTTTTCCTTCGTGGACCTTCGTGTCCTTAGTGGTTATCGCTTTGCCTCTGCTAGAACAGCCGCACAGCCTTCGCCTTCTGCACCGCCGGAATCGTTCGCAGCTTCCGCAGCACTTCCTCGGTCACGCTCCCGTCGACGTGGACCACCGCGATCGCCTCCCTCGGCTGTTCCGAATCTTTTTCGGCACCGCGCCGGCCCAGCGAGAAGTCGGCGATGTTGATCGATTCTTCCCCTAAAATCGTCCCGACTTTGCCGATCACGCCCGGCACGTCGCGGTTGCGCAGGTAAATCAGGTTGCGCTCCAGCGGCGCTTCCACGTCAATGCCATCCACATGCAGCAGCCGCGGCGCATCGCCATGCAGCACCGCGCCCTTCACCAGGTGCTCTTCCGTCGAACTCTTCAGGAAAATCGACAGAACGCTGCCCGCGCCTCCGGTCGACGATTTCGGTTTGTGCGACTCCAGCACGCGCAATCCGCGCTCTTCCGCAATCGTCGCGGCGTTCACCAGGTTCGCCTTTTCCTCCAGCGCCTCGTTCAGAATGCCCTTGATCGCGCCGTTGCGGATCAGTTCCGTCTTCCATTCCGCGATGTGCCCGCCGTACCGGATCGAAATTTCCTCGATGCTGCCCTCCGAGACCTGCGAGAGAAAAGATCCCAGGCGTTCCGCCAGCACGATGTAAGGCTGCATGGTCGCATACTCTTCCGCCGAGACCGACGGCACATTCACCGCGTTCTGAATCACGCCGTGCTTCAGATACTCCTTCACCTGCTGGGCAATTTGGACGCCGACCGCCTCCTGAGCCTCAAACGTCGATCCGCCCACATGCGGCGTGAGAATCACGTTTTCCAGCGCGGTCAGCGTCGAATTCTTGAGCGGCTCTTCTGTAAAGACATCAAGCGCCGCCGCCGCGACTTGTTTCGTCTTTAGGCCCTGCGCCAGGTCCGCCTCATTCACCAGCTCGCCGCGCGCGCAGTTCACCAGCCGCACACCTTTCTTCATTTTCGCGATTGACGCTTCATTGATCATCCCCGTGGTCTGCGGCGTCAGCCCTACGTGCAGCGTGATGTAGTCCGCCGCGGCATACAGTTCGTCGAGCTCCGCCAGCCGGATACCCTGTTCCTTCGCCACCGCGACCGACACAAACGGATCGTGCCCCACCAACTCCATGCCAAACGCCCGCGCCCGCCGCGCAACTTCCATCCCAACCCGTCCCAGGCCGATAATGCCCAGCGTCTTGGCGCGCAGTTCCGTCCCTTGCAGCGATTTCTTCTCCCACTTGCCGGCATGCATGAGTGCGTCGGCGCGGCATAAATGACGAGCCATAGCCAGCATCATCCCCAGCGTCTGCTCCGCCACGGCCACGGCATTGGCCCCCGGCGTGTTCATCACCGCGATCCCTTTATGTGTCGCCGCCTCCAGATCGATGTTGTCCACGCCCACGCCGGCGCGCCCGATCACGCGCAGCTTCTTCGCGTGTTCCAGCAGCTTCGCGTCGGCCTGCACCGCCGAGCGCACAATGAGTGCATCCGCCGTCTCCAGATGCTCCTCCAGCTTGCCTTCCAGTTGATCTGCGGTGAGTACGGTCCAGCCCGGCTCCTGTAACTGCGCCACCGCCGACGCCGAAATTTTTTCCGCTACGATGATTTTCACGGATGATTCCTTTGGATGAAGATTCTTTACAAAAACGCCTGACAAACACTTGACCAGAACATGACCGAAAAGTGACGGGAAAATGACGCTACTCTGACACTCCCCTCACCCCAACTTTCTAGACTCGTTCTCACTGGGCCACGGCCCCTGGGAGAACACTATGAAAACTTTTCAGTTATCGAAACTCGCGAAATCAGTCTCGCTCGCGGCACTGATCGCTCTTACCCTGGCGTGCGGATACAGCGCCAAAACCACTCCGCCCGTTGCCGGAGCCATGCCCGCCATCGCGCAACTGAATCCGGACTCGGCAACCGCCGGTGGAGGCGCTTTCACTCTGACCGTCAATGGCAGCAACTTCAGCTCAAAGGCGGTGGTGAACTGGAATGGCGTCGCGCAAACCCCGAACACGACCTACGTCAGCGGCAGCCAGCTCATGGTGACGGTTCCGGCTTCGCTGATCGCGGCCTCGGGCACGATTCAGATCACCGTGACCGACCCCGCAACTGCCGGTAGTGGTCTGTACGGAAGCGGCGCCACGCTGGCCGAGACATCCACCATGATGGACTTCATGATTAACTAGCGACGGCTAACTTAAGGAGCATCAACTAGCAACGGTGCCGGCGCAGCCCTCAGGCGCCGACCAGTTGCCTCGTTCCAGACTGGGTGCGGGCATACACTTCTTGCGCTGCCCGCACCGCCGCGCCATATTCAACCTTGCGGTCGGTAACCTTGGCCAGCACATGTTCGAGCGCGCCCAGAATGCCGATGGTGTCGAGATAGTCGTAGTACCCGATGTGCGCGATGCGGAACAGCTTGCCCTTCATCTCGCCCTGCCCGTTGGCCACTACCGCGTCAAACGCTTCGCGGAATTCTTTTACGATCTTTCCCGAGTCGACTCCTTCGGGCGCGCAGATCGCGGTCAGCGCCGCCGCCGGTGAAGCTGCGTATAGCTTCAATCCCAGGGCCTTCGCTCCCGCCCGCGTCATCTCCGAGCACAATTCCGCATTGTCGACGAGTTCTTCCCGTCCCTTCGCGAGATCGCCGTTGCCCATGCCACGCACGAATTCCAGCGCCGCGCCCAGGGCCGCGAATAACGACGTCGCCGGCGTGTAAGCCGTCTCACCCTTGGCCGCCGACTTCCGCTCCTTGCGCAGATCGAAGTAAAAGCGCGGCGAAGTCGTCACATCCATCCGTTTCCACGCCCGCTCACTGACCGCGCAATACCCGAGCCCCGGCGGCATCATCAACGCCTTCTGCGATCCGCCGATAATCACGTCTACGCCCCAGCCATCGACGTTGAGATGGGTCGTGCCCAGCCCGGTGATCGCGTCCACCACCAGCAGCGTGTCATTTTCCGACGCCACGCCACCGTGCTCGCGCACGATTTTCGCGATGCCCTCGATGTCGTGCCGCGCTCCGGTAGAGCTTTCCGTCGCCTGTACGTACACCACGCGGACCTGACTGTTCAGCCGCGCCCGAATGTCATCCAGAGAAAACGTTTGGCCGTAAGGGACTTCGAGCACGTCCACGTGGCAGCCGAACGCCTTGGCCAGTCCCGTCCAGCGCTCGCCGAACTTGCCCGCCGTCAGCACCAGCACATGGTCGCCCGGCGAAGTCAGATTCGACACCGACGCCTCCATCACGCCCGTACCCGACGAAGCCAGCACCAGCACATCGTTCTTGGTGCCGATGAATTCCTTCATGTCGGCCAGCACGCGCTGAAATAGCGCCTTAAAGTCAGCGGTCCGATGATGCGCCGTAAACGAAGCCATGGCCGTCTGCGCCGCCGGCAGCAGCGGCGTTGGCCCCGGAGTAAAAAGACGATTCTTATGCAACATAGTCAGAGTCCTTATGAATAGAGATATCCTGTTAGTTTACCGGAACCGCCCGCTGGGTGCCCCATTACTCGCGTCTTTTGCGAGAAGTGGGGCACCGTGGGAATTACCGTGGGATTCACGGTGGAAGAGCGGCGCTTTAGCGCCGCGTCAGCACCTCCCAGATTCATCGGGGCTTCAGCCCCTGAGTTGATCGACCGCTCACCCACGTATAATCCCGACATGAGCCTCATCGAACAAATCCAAAAAGACATCGTCACCGCCATGAAAGCCAAGGAGGAAGCCCGCCTCTCCACCCTGCGCATGGTCAAGAGCGCTCTGCAGCTCAAGCAGGTCGACAAAATGGCCCCGCTCGACGACAAAGAATCCCAGGCCGTCCTGACCACGCTGATCAAGCAGCGCAAAGAATCCGTCGAGCAATTCACCAAAGGCGGACGTCAGGAAATGGCCGACAAAGAAGCCGCCGAAATCGTCCTGATCGAAACCTACCTGCCGAAAGCCGCCGGAGAAGCGGAACTCGTCGCCGGAGTGAAAGCCGCCATCGCCGAAATGGGCGCACCCACGATAAAAGAAATGGGCACAGTCATGAAGAACGCCATGGCAAGATTCAACGCCGCTGGCATGCGGGTCGATGGAAAAACGGTTAGCGAGATCGTTAAGAAGGAACTGGCGGGGAAATAAAATCACGTAGCGGCGGACGCATTCGTCCGCCGGGTCGAGCAAAGCTCGATTGCCTATCACTTCCCCCGCTGCAACTCCCGATAAGCCTCGCTCTTCGATACTCCCCGCTCCTTCGCGACTTTCTTCAGCGCGGCCTTCTCGTCGACTTTCTCTTCCGCCATGATCTGCTCGACTCGCTGCCGGACGGGAACCCGGGCGGACGAGGCGTCAGCCGCTCCACGAGCTTCGTCTTCCTCCGGCTTGCCGATCAGCAGCGTGATCTCGCCTTTCACCACTTCGCGCGCCTTCAAGTTTTCCAGCACTTCCCCCGCACGGCCGCGCAGGAATTCTTCGTGCAGCTTGGTCACTTCTCGCGCGATCACGACGTGCCGGGCTTCTCCGAGAACTTCGACAACATCGGTCAGCGTTTCGACAATCCGGTGCGGAGCCTCGTAAAACACCTGCGTCCGCGGGGAACTCTTCACCGCCTCCAGCGCCGCCCGCCGTTCTCCGCGCTTGGCCGGCAAAAATCCGCTGAAGCGAAATGAATCCGTGGGCAGGCCGCTGGCCACCAGCGCCGCCAGAAACGCCGATGCTCCTGGAATCGGCACCACCGGCACTCGATGCCGAATCGCCAGCGCAATCAGCCGGTAGCCGGGATCGGAAATCCCCGGCATGCCCGCGTCGGTCACCAGCGCGATGCTCGCGCCCTCTTGCATTTCTTTCACCAACTCCGCCGATTTCGTCATCTCATTGTGTTCGTGGTAACTCGTCGTGCGCGTCGCGATCGCATAATGATTGAGCAGCTTCTGCGTCTGCCGCGTGTCCTCGCACGCGATCACGTCGACTTCCTTCAGCACGCGTAGCGCCCGCAGCGTGATGTCCTCAAGATTTCCAATCGGCGTCCCGACCAGAAACAACGCCGGCCCTCCAGCAGCATCGCTCATGGCCGGAAGTCTACCACCGCACCAGGGTGCCCCACCCTTCTCGCGTTCTGTGCGAGAGGGTGGGGAATTTGACTATGGGTCTTTCGTCCACGCCCTCGCGCGGCAGGCGAGCCGCACGCAGCGAATTGCGCTTGTCGGATCGGTATTCCTTCGTGTACCTTCGTGACCTTCGTGGTTCATGATTGTGTTTTGAGAGCACACCCCATGACCGCCAAAGACTTCCGCCAAATCGCCCTCTCTCTGCCCGAAACTGAAGAGCGCGCACACATGGACCATCCTGACTTCCGCGTCGCCGGAAAAATCTTCGCCACGCTCGGCTATCCCGACAAAACTTGCGGCATGGTGAAGCTCTCTCCCGAGGACCAGCATAACTTCGCGAACGATTATCCCGGCGTGTTCATTCCCGTGAAAGGGGCCTGGGGACGCCGCGGCGCCACCAGCGTGCATCTCAAAACCGCCAAGAAAGCGATGCTCCGCAGAGCCTTGGAAGCCGCCTGGCGAAACACCGCCCCCAAACGCCTCCTGGGATAACCAGTCGCTGCACGTCCGTAACCTCCCCGAAAGGCGAATTCTGCATCAAACTGTGGACCATGCGGAGTCCGGCAAAACCCGGGATCGCGTCTTCGCTATGCGCGCTTGCTCTCTATCTCTGCTCTGCGGGGCAGGCGCCCGGCCAGACGGCGACTTCAAGCAGCACGCATCCGAGCGCGACTTCAAGCCGCGGGCACAAACCGGACCGGACGCTCACTCCCGACGACGGCCTCGGCGTGATCTCGGCCGCGCTCGATCCAAAAGTGCGTCGATATGCAGGACACGACTGTTCTCACCTGGTTCATGCGATTTACGAACGCGCCGGCTTTCCCTACACCTACGCCAGCTCCGACGATCTCTACAACGGAGTCCAGGGTTTCGAGCGGATCACGCACCCGCAGCCCGGCGACTTGATCGTCTGGCACGGGCATGTAGGAATTGTGGTCAGGCCGTCGAAACATGTCTTTTTCAGTTTCATGACCGCGGGGCCTGGCATTGACGACTACGACGCTCCCTACTGGGTCGATCGAGGGCAGGCGCGGTTCTATCGTTACATCAAGAACACCGCCTGCGCGGGATGCACCGCAGTCAGCACAACGTTCCGCCGAACCCGGCCAAATTGACGCCACCCCGCGCCCACCCCTAGAATCAACCTGACGCAGTTGTCCCTCACAACCGTCTCACACTCATGCCCCTTTACGAATACGAATGTAAGAAGTGCGGCCACCGCTTCGAAAAAATCCAGAAGTTCTCCGATAGGATGGTCAAGAAGTGCCCCGAATGTGGCGGCCAGGTCGAGCAAATGATCTCTGCTCCCGCCGTCCAGTTCAAAGGCACGGGCTGGTACGTCACCGACTACGCCAAGAAATCTTCCTCGCCCGGATCCTCCAGCAGCGGCGATTCCTCGTCGCGCGACTCGTCCTCGCGCGATTCTTCGTCGAAAGAAAAGAAGGACGACAAACCGAAGTCCGAGAGCGGCTCGAAAGACAGCTCCTCGAAAGAGAGTTCGTCCAAAGACAGCTCGTCGAAGGAAAGTTCATCCAAAGACAGCTCCTCGAAAGAAAGCTCCGCCAAGGAAACCCCGCGCAAAGGTTCGGGCAGACATAAATAAAGCGGCTCCGGTGATCGCCGAAGCCGCCAGAATCTTCCGATCTCAACTAACCCCTGATCACTAGCCCCTGACCTCTGCTTTATTTCAGCTCCCGATCAAAGTGATCCACAATCATCGTGAACAAATGCACCCGTGCATCTTTCCCAGCGATGCTGTGGGTTTTGTTGGGATAGATCATCAGCCGGAACTGCTTGTCCGCGTTGATCAGCGCATTAATCATCTGAATGCTGTTCTGGAAATGCACGTTGTCGTCGCTCGTGCCGTGCACCAGCAGCAGCGCCCCGTGCAACTTCGCCGCATCGCGCGTCACATCCGACTGCTCGTACCCTTCCTTATCGTCCTTCAGCAGACCCATGTAGCGCTCGGTGTAAATCGAATCGTAGTTCGCCTGATTGGTCACCGGAGCCACGGCCACGCCGGCGTGAAAGCGGTCGGAATGCGTCATGGCATACAGCGTCATCGATCCGCCATTCGACCAGCCCCATATGCCGGTCCGGTCTTTATCCAGCTGCGGATATTGGGCGTAGAGTTGGTCGAGCGCGGTCAGCTGATCCTTCAATTCAATCGCGCCAAACTCGTGCCGGATCGCCGTCTGGAACTTGCGATCGCGGTTCGGCGTGCCGCGATTATCCACCGTAAAAACCGCAAAGCCCTTGCGCGCCAGAATTTCGTCGAACGGATCGGGAGCGCCTTTCCTCACCAGTTGCGCCGCCGGCCCGCCATAAATGTAGACGATCAGCGGAATCTTGCCGCTGGCCGGCGCATCCGGAGGCAGCAATAACTGTCCATACAGCGTCGTCCCGTCGTCCGCCTTAAACTCCAGATACTTCGGCGTGCGCAGCCCGTATTCGGCGACGGCGTCTCGCGCCTTCCATACCGCGCTGCACGAACCTCCTACGGCACACAACGAAATGCTTGGCGACCTCTCCGCGCCAAACATGTGAGCATAGTGCTTGCCATCATCGCTGAAATTTCCCGAATGAATTCCCTCGTCCGTGGTCAGCGCCTTCAGCCCCGACCCATCCAGCTGCACCGAAAAAATCTGTTGCTGCCGCGGATCATCTTTATTCGCCGCAAAAAATACCGTCCCCGCGGCCTCGTTCACGCCCTCAATACCCAGCACTTCGTAGTCGCCGCTCTCCAATTCCCGCTCCAGCTTGGCATCGGCTCCCATCGGATTTTGCTTGTCGAAACTGTAGAGATAAACATGCATGTTGCCATCGCGCCAGCTCGGCCATAGAAATTGGCCTTTCGAGTTCAGAAAACGAATTTCCACATGCTCGAAGTCGAACCATGCCCCGGGCTCGGTTTCGCTTAGCACCAGCCGCGACTTGCCCGATTTCGCATCCACAAAATACAGGTCCATCTTGTCTTCGGTCCGGTTCAGTACCTCCGCCCAAATCACGCCTTCGCGCACCCACCCGAACCGCGGAATGTACGAGTCCGCATCCATGGTCGACGAGGTCAGCGAAATCCACCGCACCTTATTTCTGTCCTTGTCCGCGTCGACCACGCCCAGCTTCACCACCGGATTCGGATCGCCCACCTTGGGATATTTCTCGTTGTCGACAGTAGGATGCGTCGGCAGCCAGTCGGTGATGGGATAGACCGGAACCTTGCTCTCGTCCATATGCAGGAACGCGATCTGCTTGCTGTCGGGCGACCAGAAATAGTTGCTGCGCACCCCCAACTCTTCCGCATACACCCAGTCGATATCGCCATTGAACAGATCGTCGGCCGTATCTTTGGTCAGCGCCTTTTCCTCGCCGCTGCCCACCGGACGAACATATAGATTGTGCTTGCGCACATAGGCCACGTGCCCGCCGTCGGGCGAAAACTTGGGATCTCCGCTCGGATCGGGTGCGGACGTAAACTGCACCGCCGTCTCGGTTCCCAGGTCGTAGAGCCACAACTGCCCCTGGGAATCGAAAATCAGGTGCTTCGAATCTGGAGCCCACAAATACGCCGCCACGTGATAGCGCGTCCGCCGCTCCTTCTCGCGCTCGTTCTTCACTTTGTTCACATCCGGATCGAGCGACGCCAGCTTCTCCGCGCTGACCAGCACCTTCTTCTCGCCGGTCGCCGCATCCACATACCACAGCTCGCCCTTCTCTCCTTTTTCGTCGCGTTGCACAAAAGTGAGCTTGGTCCCGTCCGGACTCCACTCCACGGTTTCCGGCCCGCGCCCCCACAGTCCTCCCGGCTGATACAGCGCTTCAATGGTGAGCGGCTTGACCGGCGCAGTCTGCGCCCCCGCCGAAGAGAGAACCCCCAAGATGAAGACGAACAGCGCACAGCACGCAACGCAAGAAATCTGTCTTTTCACGAAGCAACCTCACCGAAGAGAAGTAACAGCAGACGCGCAAAAGGCGAAGGAAAGAGTGTACACCGCCCCAGCCCGCGCCTGCACGGCAGGGCGGGCAGTTTGTACGCTCCCGGTGTTCCTCCGTGAAACCCGGTGTCCTCTGTGGTTAAAGGTTTTCGGGCGGAATCAAGGCCCCGCAACATGCTAGAATCAATAGAGTCCAATGCCGAATGCTTCCTGACATCGAAAATCTGCTGAAACTGCAAGACACGGACAAGGAAATCCGGCGTCTGCAGGACGAAGTCGCCGAATTTCCCAAGCGCGTCGCGGTCATCGAACACAAACTGGCGGGCACCAAAGCCCAGATGGAAAAGGCCCAGGCCGCCGTCAAGGCCGACGAAGCCGCCCGCCGCAAATACGACACCGCCATCAGCGACCTTCGCGGCAAAATCTCAAAGTATCGCGATCAGTCCCTCGACGTAAAAACCAACGACCAGTACAAAGCGCTGCTGCACGAGATCCAGTTTGCGGAAAAAGAGATTGCCGCCAACGAGGACAAAATTCTCGAGCTGATGCTCAACTCCGACGCGCGCGACAAGGAAGTCAAGGCCGCCCAGGCCGAACTCAAAGCCGAAACCGCCGAAATCGAAACTGAAAAAGAGGAAGCCCGCCAGCTCACCGCCAAAGATGAAAAGTTGCTGGCCGAGTGGCGCGCCAAGCGCGATCAGATTCGCACCAGTATCAACGAAGACCTGCTGCGCCATTACGAGCGCGTCTCCAAATTTCGCGGCAGCGGTCTCTCCGAAGTTCGCGATCAGCAGTGTATGGCGTGCCGCGTCAAGCTCCGGCCCCAGACTTACAACGAAGTCCGCTCCGGCCAGCAGACCATCGTTTGCGATTCCTGCCAGCGTATTCTCTATTTCAATCCCGCCGAAGAGATGGCCGACGTAAAGCCCTCAACCACCCGCGCCAAACGCCATCATCCTAAAATCGACGCACCCCAGGCCTGGTATTACCGGTCGGAATTTAACGGGATCGGCGAAGTCTTTCTCTGCCTGACCACGGCTCGCGGCCAGTCCAGCCGCCGCGTCTACGACGTGCACACCGGTCGCCTCATCGGCGACATCCTCATCCGCGAAGGCGACTATCGCCAGGCCTTCCCCGAAGACATCTCCGGCGCCATGCGCCTGAACGGCGGCTGGAGCGAAGACGAACTCGACGCCTTCGGCAACGAACTCCCCATGGTCGCCCTCGACTCGCTCCGCTTCGATCTCGACCTGGCCCGCCACGAAGCCGCCACCGGCTCCCACGTAAAGCCCTCAGTCCCCGCAGCCACCGAACAAGCCGCCAGCTAAACCAACTCACGTAGCGGCGGACGCATTCATCCGCCGGCCGAGCGCAGCTCGACCCTGCCGACGCTTCGCTGACTCCAGAAGTCGGGGTTTTGAGTGCTATGGGGATATTACGGCAGCGCTGCCTGATTTGGCAGCAAGTTGACGAATAAAACGCACCCTTATATTAAGGTGCGATGGCGGGTTACCTATCTGCTTGATTCGGATGACTCGGTGATTGGCGGAAAAACGGCATTCAGTTTCTGCAGAGCCAGATTGCTGTCAATCTTTGTTTTCCACGAAGTCATCATATTGGCGATCTTTCGCAAGGTTTCGCTGGGTTTTTCCAGGCTGAGATCCTTCGGGAAAAGCAATTCGATGTCACGCTCGACCGTTGCCTGGCTCGACCAGTATTCCCACAGTCGCTGCGCAGACGGATCTCTTTGTGTGGTGGTCGGGTATTTTTTCCGCTTCGCCTCATCGGCGGCTAGGCGTTCCTTTACCTCAGCAAGCATGGCATAGAGCGTCGAACCATCCGGTTTTTCCTGGCTGATTCTATCGACCCAGTAATGGACCGCTGCCGCCAAACCGTCTCGCCCGGCCTTCAAACTTCGGATCGCGGCGTCGTCCCCCTCAAAACTCCCGTCCGAGAACAGAACAGCAGTGATCTGGCTCTGGCAATCACCCCTCTCCGGCATCATGACGAGAAATGTTCTCCAGCGCGCTCCTGGATCAAGAAGTCCGCTAGGCGGTGGCCCGCTTCGATCAGCAGCCCGTATATCGTCGCGTAGTCCCGAGAAGAAGAGGGTATCCTCGCCGCCCTCGGCCCTGCTCCCGCCATGAGCTCTTTGGCATCGCTGGGACGCCACAAAGGCTTCAATTGGTTTTTCCGAATCGTTGACGAGAACAACCTCTTGGGGCCCAGACTTGGGGTCATCGAATTCCAAATGATAGCTGGAACTCTGGGCCGCTAACGGGAGCCATCCCAAGACTATCGGAAAGCAGAACACGACCGCACGTGCCCCTAACGATGCCATGCGAGCCCTCCGGCAAGTGCCTTGCTTAAGGCAAAGTATCCGCCTATTCTCCACGGTCTGACTACGGAAATTTAAGACGCCCACCGCCTGACCGCCGGGATGGTTGTTCAAATCAGGCCATTTCACGTTTTGACCACGGGTCAATGGGAGATATGGCGAGGTTTCACCAACTGACGGCGTAGTGCGCGAAGCTCGAGACCGCGACTTGGTCGTCGCCGGGTAGGAGGAATCCGAACTTGCCCTGGCTGAGATTAATGTTGGGCTGCGTCCAGCGATCCAGCACAATCCATCGGTCACCCTGCCTGATCTGGTGGATGATCTCCGTGGGGCTAACCCGGACGTGGAGCGTGCGGAAACTTCTCTTGTCGCCTTTGTCCGGAACGATGATCTCGTCCGATTTCTCTCCGTTGTGAATCACGGTGCGGTAGAAGTTCTTGTCGTCCATTTGGAATAGGACGTAGTTCTTGGGGTCGGTGTAGTTGAGCACCCATTGCAGCAGGCGACCCTTGGTAAGCATCGCGGAAAAAACAAACGTGCCCGAGGTCGGAACGGTTCGGTAGAGGACGAAGTCGCCCCCTTTGCGAAGATACGAATCTTTCTCCTGCTTCCAGGCGCCGGGGTCATCCCAATTCGACATACCGGTCGGGGCGAGAGACAAATTCAAAGTTCTGGATTGGCCGGCAATAACTTCGAGCGTGGACGAGCGCGTGAACCCGTCGGCGGTTCGCGCCGTAAGCGTGTAGGTGCCGGCCGCAAGATTGAGCGGGACCCCGCTGTTTACGATAGTCAGAAGGTCGCCTTTCACCAGTGCAACTCTGGCGTCGGCGGGCGCAAAGAAAATTTTAAGTTCGCCGGGAGCGGCGTCCAGTGCGGCTTCCGCAGCGGCGAGAGATATGGTTTCGCCCACTACAAAATGTTTCTTGAACTGTCGCGTCTTGAATCGCTCTCTGCGCAGTTCGACGGTATGGTCCCCGGGATTAACGGTGGAGGCGGAAAGCGTGCCATCGGGCTGAATGGTGCCGACGAGAGTTTGATCGACCAGAACCGCGGTTCCGGGAGTGCCGCCCTCGATGGTCAGCGACGCCAGGCGAGGCTGCGGCTGGAGGACAAAAATGAGTCTGGCCTGTTCGCCCTTGCGCATCCGGATCTTCTGCTGCGGAGGATCCTGGAAGCCGGTCTTCGAGACTTGTACAACGTAGTCCTTGAGCTCGAGATTTGGCACGCGCAACTCTCCGGCCTGAGTGAGTTGCCGTTGCAGTCTTCCATTCAGAAAAACTCTTGCGTCGTCTTGACCGGCAACCACTACGAGCGTGCCCAGGTTGTGAATGGGTTCGGCCGGCGGATTGGCGGAAGTCGGATCGGCGGGTCGCGGATTATCGACCGTGACTTTTCCCACAGTGTCAGAAGCGGGCAAAGATGGTTCCGGAATTGTTTGCGCGGGCGCTGAGACGGCTGGGGCAGAGACGGTCTCAGCTGAAGCGGCCGGGGCCGAGATAGCCGGCACTGAGGCGGACTGCGCTGGAACGTTGACAGCAGCTGCGGGAGCCTTCGCTACTGCCGGAGCGTGATGTTTTCCCGCGAAGAAGAAGATCGCTGCGACAACGACAGTGACAAAGACTATCGCGGCCGAGACGAAGATCAGTGTTGTCGAGTGCGACCTCGTAGCCTGTTTTGGCTGGTGTGATCGGGATGTGACTGGCGGGGATGTGGCTTTGGCCGCCGGTGCGGAAAGTTCGGCGGCGGGAACGCTTGTGGCTGGTGGCGAGGCAAGCTGCGGCTCTGGCGAAGCGGTTAGAACTTTGCCCGGCGGCACAATGTCGGGAGAAACAGTGCTCAGCGAAACAGTGCTGGGCGACACAACGCTCGGCGACACAACGCTCGACGGAGCAATCGCGGTCGAAACGTTTCCGGCTGCAACTGAGCATGGCGAAACCTCGCTTGGCGGAGCTGCGCCGCAATCGGCGCGTGCAGCCTTCGGAGCGCTGCGCGGCGGGACGTGAAAGATGACAGCGCCGCGCGGCGACGCCGCTAAACTCGCCTGAGAGACCAATCCCAGCCGCTGCATCAGTCCATTGGCGACGGATATGATTTCTCCATCGGTCCAATAATTGGCGGCCACCGCTTGGATGCGATCGGCGAGGATTTTTTTTGCAGCGTCGTCCGCAGCCCCATCGATTTCAAGCTCCATCCGTCGCAGGTCTTCCAAATCGCGCCGCCGGGCCTGGCGCCGCCGCAGGTTCTGGTCACGCTGAATTGCATCCTGAACCTGAAGCAGCTTGGGATCGTTGGGATAAATGTCCAATCCCTCTTCGACCCGCGACAAGGCTGCGAATAAATCGCCGGAGGACTGCAGCTTGCTCGCTTGCGCCACCCATTCCTCGACCGGGCTGCCTTTTTTCCGCTCGAGGATCAGGCTGCGGATGGTTTTGGCCGTGGGATGCGCAGGGTTCAAGTCGAGCGCCTGCTTGGCCAGCGTCTCGGCCTCTCGCCAATCGCTCTCTACCATGGCATGCGCTTGCTCGACCAGGGCATTGGCCAGAATGGCGCGGGCGAGAGCGTTGTTCTTATCCAGTTTGTAAGCTTCGCGCAACAGCTGAATCGCTTCGGCGGACCTCCGCTGCGCGAACAGTTCCTGGCTCTCGGTGATCAGACGGCTTGCTTCGGCATTGCGCTTGGCGCCATCCTGGGCCAGCTTTTCCAGTTCGGACAGCTCCGCATCCTTCGGGAACTCGGCGGCTGGTCCTCGCAACAAATCCAGGGCGCGCGAGTAGTCGCCCGAACGCAGGCAGACGTTGATCTGCTCAACGACCTGCGTTTTGGATTCGGTGCGGGTTAGCATTATCCAATTATCAGTGAGCATCGTCACCCCGCCGAGATGACCGACGTAATCAAGCAGGGGCGCTCGCCGACCCTCCCGTTAGCTTCCGCATGCGACCCGGCGACTCCCGTTCAACGTGCCCCAGGCATTACCATGTCCCAATGCCCCCAAGTCCGAAGCAAAGTCAGAGACAAAGTCCGAAAGAAAGTCCGAAACCGTCCGCCGTCCCCACCGTCAAAGTCTCCCCCCGCGGCGCCGCTCGCCTAAAATCCGGCCACGTCTGGGTCTACCGCTCCGATATCGTCTTTGCCGAGGGCGTCCTTCCCGGCTCTCTGGTCCGGGTTTCCGACCATCGCGGCAAGAACCTGGGCTCGGCGCTCTATTCCAGCTCGTCGCAGATCGCCATCCGCCTGATTTCACGGGACACGACCTCCCATGAGCCGGTCGCGGATTTCCCCGCCCTGCTCCGCCAGCGCATCGCCGATGCGATCGCCTACCGCGAGCCTTTGGTCCGCGACACTGAGGCCTATCGCCTCGTCTTCAGCGAAGCCGATTTCCTACCCGGCCTCATCGTCGACCGGTACAACGACATTCTTTCCCTCCAGATCCTTACCCAGGCCATGGACGCCGAGCCCGTTCGCCAGGCGATCCTCGCGGAACTGACCGCCCGCCTGCACCCGGCTTCTATCATCGAGCGCGTCGACCCCCGGGTCCGCGAACTCGAAGCCCTTGCGCCCCGCGCCTCCGGCCTGCTGCAGGGCGAAAAGACCTCCACCACGTTCGCCATGAATTCAGTCCGTTTCCGCTTCGACGCCCTCGAAGGCCAGAAGACCGGGGCCTTCCTCGACCAGCGCGAAAACTACGCCGCCGCCGCGCAGTACGCTCACGGAGAGGGTCTCGACGTCTTCTGCTACCAGGGTGGCTTCGCCCTTCACCTCGCCCCGCATTGTTCGCACGTCACCGGCGTCGACAGCTCGCGTCCCGCCCTCGAAATCGCCGACCAGAACGCCGCGCTCAATCAAGGAATGTTGGGGCAAAAGGAGACGAGGCAAAAGGAGCTGGGGTCAAACGAACAGGGGCAAAACGAAATCGAGTGGATCGAGGCCAACGCCTTCGACCTGCTCAAGGATTACTCTTCCCCAACTGGTCCCCACGAAGCTCGCCGCTACGACACCATCGTTCTCGACCCGCCCGCCTTCGCCAAGTCCAAGCGCGATCTCGACGCCGCCCTCCGCGGCTACAAAGAACTCAATCTCCGCGCCCTGAAAATGCTCCGTCCCGGGGGGATCCTCGTCACCTGTTCCTGTTCCTACCACGTCAGCCAGTCCGATTTCCTCGAAATGCTAGCCTCCGCCGCCCTAGACGCGCACCGCACCCTGCGCCTGATCGAGGTCCGCGGACAGGCCAAAGACCACCCAGTCCTACTGAATATCCCCGAAACCGCCTACCTGAAGTGCGTGATAGCGTCCGTAAGTAAATGAAAATAAGCATAATTCGTGCGGGCGGACACTCCTGTCCGCCTCCGGGCAAGGCCCGGCAGGCTTAGTGGAAGAGCGCTTCAGCGCCGCGTAAAGTTAGTGGAAGAGCGGCGCTTCAGCGCCGCGCAAGGACGAAAAAGAGTGTGGGCTTCAGCCCCTGAGGTCAGCGGGAGGCAGCAGAAATGTCTGCCTCCCGTTGCTTTTTGAAACATCAAATACCGTTGTCATCCTGCGCGAAGCGAAGGGCCTCTGCACTTTTCCACTACCGCCCGTTGCACAGGTTCATCTCTTCGCTGAGAATGGCAAAAAGAAAGTAGAGAAACTTCCATGCCCGTCCGTTGGGACAAATTTACCGTGAAAGCGCAGGAAGCCGTTCAGCGCGCCAACCAGCTCGCCTCCGAGCACGGCAATCCCGAACTGCGCCCGATCCACCTGCTGGCCGCGCTGCTCGAAGATAAAGAAGGCATTGTCCCGCCCGTGCTCGAAAAAACCGGCATCGGCCCGCAAGCCGTCCTGGCCGAAGTCTACAAAGAGCTCGAGAAACTTCCCAAAGTGTCCGGCTCCGACGCTCAGGTCACGCCCTCCAACGAAGTCAACAAACTTCTGGAACAGGCCTTCAAAGAAGCTGCGAACTTCAAAGACGAATACGTTTCCACCGAACATCTGCTGCTGGCCATCACGCAGCTCAAGCGCGATCCCGGGCAGCAGATCCTCGCCGCCCACGGCGCGACCAACGACGCGATCCTGAAAGCCCTCGCGGTCGTGCGCGGCTCCCAAAAAGTTACCGACCAGAATCCCGAGGCCAAGTTCCAGGCCCTGGACAAATACGCCCGCGACCTCACCGAGCAGGCCCGGCGAGGCAAGCTCGATCCCGTCATTGGACGCGATGAAGAAATCCGCCGCGTGGTCCAGGTGCTCTCGCGCCGCACGAAGAATAATCCCGTGCTGATCGGCGAACCCGGAGTCGGCAAGACTGCCATCGTCGAAGGCCTCGCCCAGCGCATCATTTCCGGCGACGTGCCCGAAGCTCTCAAGAACAAGCGCGTCGTCGGACTCGACCTCGGCGCTATGCTGGCCGGAGCGAAATATCGCGGCGAATTCGAAGATCGCCTCAAAGCCGTTCTCAAGGAAATCGAAGACTCGCAGGGCCAGATCATCCTGTTCATCGACGAACTGCACACGCTGGTCGGCGCCGGAGCCGCCGAAGGCGCCATCGATGCCTCCAATATGCTGAAGCCCGCGCTGGCCCGCGGCGAACTGCGCGCGGTCGGCGCTACCACGCTGAACGAATATCGCAAGTACATTGAAAAAGATACGGCCCTCGAGCGCCGCTTCCAGATCGTTTTCGTCGGCGAACCCAACGTCGAAGACACCATCTCGATCCTTCGCGGCCTCAAAGAGAAATACGAAGTGCATCATGGCGTGCGCATCAAAGACTCGGCCATCGTCGCCGCCGCCACGCTCTCGCACCGTTACATCAGCGACCGCTTCCTTCCCGACAAGGCCATCGATCTGATCGACGAAGCCGCGTCCTCGCTGCGCATCCAGATCGACTCCCTGCCCACCGACATCGACCAGCTCGATCGCAAAGCGACGCAGCTCGAAATCGAGAAACAGGCGCTGAAGAAGGAAGACGACGCGAATTCCCGTGATCGCTTAGGCGTCATTGAAAGGGAACTTGCCGAAATCCGCGAGAAATCCAACACCCTCAAAGCCAACTGGAAAAAAGAAAAAGATTTGATCGCCCGGGTCCGCGCTTTGAAGGAACAGATTGAGAAACTAAAGGCGGAAAACCAAGCTGAAACGCGCGCGGGAAATCTTCAACGAGCCTCTGAAATTCAATACGGTCTAATCCCTCGGGCCGAAGACGAACTGGCCAAGCTCAGCAAACAAATGGAAGGCCAGGGCGGCAAGCGCATGCTGAAAGAAGAAGTCGACGAAGAAGACGTCGCTCGCATCGTTTCCAAGTGGACCGGAATTCCGGTCTCGAAAATGCTCGAAGGCGAAGTCAAAAAGCTGGTCACCATGGAAGAGCGCCTGCGCCAGCGCGTCGTCGGCCAGGACGCAGCTCTGGAGCGCGTAGCCAATGCGATTCGCCGTTCCCGCGCGGGCCTGAGCGATCCCAAACGTCCCATCGGCTCATTCATTTTTCTCGGGCCCACCGGAGTCGGCAAAACTGAACTCGCCCGCGCCCTCGCCGAATTTCTCTTCGACGACGAGCACTCCATGATCCGCATCGACATGTCCGAGTACATGGAGAAGCATTCAGTCGCCCGCCTGATCGGCGCGCCTCCCGGCTACGTCGGCTACGAAGAAGGTGGACAACTCACCGAGCAGGTTCGCCGCCGTCCCTACGCGGTCGTGCTGTTCGACGAAATCGAAAAGGCGCATCCCGACGTGTTCAACGTTCTGCTGCAGATGATGGACGATGGCCGCCTGACCGACGGCAAAGGCCGCGTTGTCGATTTCAAGAACACGATCCTGATCATGACCTCGAACATCGGCTCGCAGTTTCTGCAAGATGGCCACGTAGCCGCGGACGCAGTGGTCCGCAAGGCGGAGACCGACGCGTCTAGTGAGAAGTGGTTCGAAGACGCGTCGAAAAAAGTCCTGAATGCGCTGCACGCGCAGTTCAAGCCGGAATTCCTGAACCGCGTCGACGACATCATCATCTTCCGCCCGCTCGGCAAGGAGCAACTGGTCCACATCATCGAACTGCGCCTCGAAGACGTGCGCCGCCTGCTCGCCGACCGCAAAATTTCGCTCGAGCTGACCGACGCCGCCAAAGACCTGCTCTTCACCGAGGGCTACGACCCGAACTTCGGCGCGCGCCCCTTGAAACGCGCGATTCAGAAACTGGTGCAGGATCCGCTGGCGCTGAAGATCCTCGACGGCGAAGTTCTCCACGGAGATCACATCATCGTCGACGCCGACAAGAAGGCAGGCAAGATGATGTTCGCAGTCAGTCCGCGCGTGGGCGAGAAAGAACCGGCCAAACCAAGAACAAAATAAGCCACGGATCTACGCGGATTCACACGGATAAATCAAACACGGATAAACCGAACCAAGAAAGGGTTATCCGTGAGAATCCGAGCAGATCCATGGCAAAAACTCCTTAACTCACTTCTTCGCAAACACGTCAATCACAGCCGGCGCCTGCGCCAGATACCAGCCCACGGCAACGCGCAGAGCGATCTGTAATCCGTATAAGAGAAGGGGAGCCCCGATCTCTGCCATGGAAATGTTCGGCACGAGCGCCGCGACTCCAGCCACCATCACGGCCATCGCCGCCCAGCGCGCCCAATTGTACAGGCGAAACAATCCCCACCCTACGACCGCATAACCGCCGCCAACCAGAAGCGTCATGTCAGGGCCAGCCAATTCCAGTCCATACATGAAATGTCGTCCAGCCATCAGCGAGATCGCATCCGGCGCAACCAGCTTCACCGCGGCGATCACCCATAAGTAGATCGCAGCCAGAAAGAAGAGAACCGCGATCCACGTGATGCCCGCCGGTCGCTCCATCAGGAGAGACTAGCACCGGCCAGGAATATCGATCTCACGGATATTTACAGATATTTTTCTCTAAGAATTATCCGCGTGAATCCGTGTAAATCCGTGGCAAATGCAGTTGTGGCACACTAGCTCCATGCACCAGCTCACGCTTGGCGACTTCGAACTCAGCGTTTTTTCGGATGGCACCTACCCGCTCGACGGCGGCGCATTTTTCGGCGTTGTCCCGAAAGTAATGTGGTCGCGCAAGGTCACTGCCGACGACAAGAATTGCGTCACCACCGGACTCAACTCGCTCGTCATCCGAACAGAAAGCTCGCGCGCCGGCAAGCACACCGTGCTGGTCGAAACCGGCATGGGCAACAAGCTTTCCGACCGCATGGTTAAGTTTTACGGCCAGCCCGCGCAGCTGCTCAATAACCTCGCGGCCGGCGGCATCGCGCCCGAAGACGTCGACATCGTCATCAACTCGCACCTGCATTTCGATCACTGCGGATGGAACACTGTCCGAGACAAGACCGGCAAGATCGTCCCCACATTTCCCCGCGCCAAATATTACGCGCCCGAAGGCGAGTGGCAATACGCGCGCCATCCCAGCGAGCGCGACGCGATCAGCTTTATTTCCGACAACTACGACCCGCTGGTCGAAAGCGGCCAGATGACGCTGCTCCAAGGCGACGAAGAAATTGAAATTGTTCCGGGCATCTCGGTAAAGACTTTCCCCGGCCACACCGCGCACATGCAGGCAGTGATCATTCGCAGCGGTGGAAAGAGCGCGCAGGAGAGCACGTACGAGATTAGCGGGAAGGGCACGACTTCAGTCGCGCCTTCTGATCCCGGCTTTGAAAGGGCGCGGCTTCAAGCCGCGCCGTCAGAGCGCACTCAAGGAAACCGGGCTTTAGTCCCTGAGGGCACCACCGCCTGCTACATCTCCGACCTGATCCCCACCACGGCCCACATCGATATCACGTGGGGCATGGGCTTCGACCTGTATCCGCTGCAAACCATCGCCAGCAAGAAACTCTACTACGCCCGCGCCATCCCGGAAAAATGGCTGACCGTTTTCACGCACGATGCGAAGACTCCCTGGGCGTATATAGAGAAGGACGAGTCGGGTAAGATGGTGGCGAAAGGAGTGTGATTCAAAATATCCCAGAAAAATATGGCGAAGCTTTATCGACGATTCGTGGCCGCGGGCTGATCTTAAGAAGAATGGCAGCGCCGGGCTGTCTAGCCGTTTCAGTTATTCAAACCTCGCGGGCGAGAGCCTGCCCTGAGCTTGCCGCAAGGGCGCCACACAACCGGGCCTCGAAGAATTCTTCCACCCGCCCCAGTATCTCCACCGCGCTCTTCGATTCGTAGATCGCCTTGCGCAGCCCCGCGCCGCCGGGGACGCCGTGCGTAAACCAAGACGCGAACTGCTTCATCTTGCCCACGGCGTCGGGCAGTTCTTCCTCGATCAGCATCTGGAAGTAGGTACGAATCATTTGGTAGCGGTCCGCTTCGGTGGGCGAGTCGTAGGATTTTCTGGAGCTATCAGATTTTGTGGAGCCCCGAACGCCCCCGTCCGGGGTAGCCGAGGGCCATTCCGACTTCTGTTCATCGAATATGCGGCCAGCCTCATCGCCAGTCGAGCTTCGCTCGACCGGGCGGACGAGGGCGTCCGCCCCTCCACGAGCCTCAGCCATCCCCGCGCAATACTGCCCGATCTGCCGGAAAATCCACGGATTCGATGGCGCCGTCCGCCCAATCATCACCGCATCGCAACCCGTCTGCGCGACCATGGCGCAGGCGTCTTCAGGACTGCGGATGTCGCCGTTGCCAATCACCGGAATCTTCACCGCATCTTTGATTGCGGCAATCCACTCCCAACGCGCGTTACCGCTGTAGCCCATCTCGCGGGTGCGCGCATGCAGCGCCACCGCGGCTAGGCCGCACGATTCCGCCATGCGCGCCAGTTCCACGCAGACGATCTCCTCGTCGCTCCATCCCGCGCGGAATTTTACGGTGAAGGGAATCTTCACCGCCGCACGCACCGCCTCGAAAATTCTTCCAATCGCCGGAAGATCGCGCAGCAGCCCGGAGCCTCCATTGCACTTCACAACTTTTTTCGCTGGGCAGCCTAGATTCAGGTCGACCAGGTCGAAGCCCAGCCCCTCAACCATGAGTGCAGCCTCGGCCATCACCTGCGGATCGCTGCCAAAAAGCTGCGCCGAAATCGGGTGCTCGTCTTCATAAAAATGCAGATAGCGCTTGGCCTTCTGATCCTTCTTGCGGAGCACGCCGTCGGCCGACGTGAACTCCGTCATGATCAGCCCGCATCCACCCAGGTTGCGGATGAAGCGCCGGAACACCGTGTCGGTGACGCCCGCCATGGGCGCCAGCACGGTAGCCGGCGAAATGGCAACGGTGCCGATGGTCAGCGAAGCCGGAACAATTCGTGCGGAGCCAAGCGTCAGTGTGGAGACGGGCGACTCGCCCGTGCGTGGACCAGTCCCCGAATTGTCCCAGAACTTCTTCACCGTCTTATTCTACCTGCCATCACAAAGCAAAAAGCCCCCGCCACAGCGAGGGCTCAATTCCTGGTTTATCCGTGAAAATCCGTGAAGATCCGTGAAGATCCGTGGCGAAAGTTACTTCTTCGCCGGCTCGACCTTGGCGTACTTGCGGCGGAAGCGCTCCACACGGCCCGCGGTGTCCATCAACTTCTGCTTGCCGGTGAAAAACGGATGGCACGCCGAACAAATTTCAACAGAGATGTCGCCCTTATGGGTCGAACGGGTCACAAATGCGTTGCCGCACGCGCAATGCACGCGCACTTCGTTATATGCGGGATGAATAGCTGCTTTCATATCAGTTCCAACCTCGATTCGAATCATTAGATTCTACCGGATATCCACAGGATTCGGCAATCCTGACGCAGCAGTCAGCGATCAGTCCTCAGCCCTCAGCAAAGACAATCGAATCAAAAGTTTGCCTCGCCCGCCTCTAGAACAACGAACTCTGCCTCCGGCTCGGCGAAATCCCGAAATACTCATAAGCCAGCTGCGTGGCCACGCGCCCCCGCGGAGTGCGGTTCAGGAACCCCGCCTGCATCAGGAACGGCTCGTAGATCTCTTCGATCGCGTCCGGCTCCTCCGCCAGCACCGCCGCCAGCGTATTCACCCCCACCGGGCCACCCTGATATTTCTCGATGATCGTCAGCAGCAGCCGCCGGTCGACTTCATCGAATCCATACTGATCGACTTCCAGCATTTCGAGCGCGGCCTTCGCCGTGGGCTCGTCAATCTTGCCCGCCCCGCGCACCTGCGCGTAGTCGCGCACCCGCCGCAATAGCCGGTTCGCGATTCTCGGCGTGCCGCGGGATCGTCCCGCAATTTCTTTCGCGCCCGCGTCATTCACTTCAACCCCAAGAATCTCCGCCGATCGCTCCACAATCACCTGCAAATCCGCGGGCGTATAAAACTCCAGCCGCAGCACAATGCCGAACCGCGACCGCAGCGGCGCGGAAATCAGCCCGGCGCGCGTAGTCGCGCCCACGAACGTGAACGGCTTTACTTCCAGCGTGTGCGTCCGCGCCGATGGCCCCTGCCCAATAATGATGTCAAGCTTGTAATCTTCCAGCGCCGAATACAGCAACTCCTCCAGCACCGGCTGCAGCCGATGAATTTCATCGATGAACAGCACCTGCTTGTCCTGCATGTTGGTGATGATCGCCGTCAGGTCACCCTTGATCTGCAGCAGCGGCGCCGCTGTCGGCTGAAAGTGCACGCCCAGTTCGTTGGCAATAATGTTGGCCAGCGTCGTCTTGCCCAGCCCCGGAGGCCCATACAGCAGCACGTGATCCATGGCCTCGCCGCGCGACCGCGCCGCCTCGATCGCCACCGCCAGATTCTCTTTGACTTTTTTCTGCCCGATGAATTCCGCCAGCCGCTGCGGCCGCAGCTTCAGCTCAAACGAGGAATCGTCCTCCACCGGCGCCGCCGATACCAGGCGCTCCCGGTTGGAATTCGGGTCGGGATTTCTTGCCGCATCCACAGGCGCGATAGTACCAGACTGCCGCTTGCCCGGTGCCACTACGGGTTCGCTCCGCAATCCCTTGTGCCCCAGCGGAGGCAATCGCCCGGTGATGATACCTTTCTATACTATTGTCTATAATGGTATACTATCTCATCTATGCCGATTAGTATCAAGAGCTTGGAAACAGAGCGTCTGGCGCGTGAGGTCGCGGCCAAGACTGGAGAATCCTTGACATCCGCAATCCAGAAAGCCCTGGAAGAGCGCCTTGAACGGCTCAACCAACAGCGTCGAAGTCAAATCGTAACCAGCCAATTGGAAGACATCCTGCGCCGCGTGGATCAGTTGCCGATTCTAGATTCCCGCACCCCGGATGAAATCCTAGGCTACGACGAGCACGGACTTCCCCGTTAATAACCTTAATAACGAAATGGTTATCGACACATCTGCCTTCGCCGCCATCTTTTTCGCCGAACCGGAGCGGAAGACCTTCCTCGACGCCGTTACGGCAACAGCAAGTCGACTGGTATCTGCGGCCACTGTGCTCGAAACTGGAATCGTTCTCGAAGGCCGGCAAGGCGAGGCTGCCGGCCGCGAATTCGATCTTTTCGTGGTTCGTGCCGGTCTCCAAATCGTACCGGTAGACGCCGAGCAAGCTGACTTGGCCCGCTCTGCGTGGCGAAAGTACGGGAAAGGCCGGCACCCGGCCGCGCTAAATTTCGGCGATTGTTTTTCTTACGCCCTGGCGAAGTTCTCGGGTGAGCCCCTGCTCGCCAAGGGAACGGATTTCGGTCTCACCGACATCACGGTGTACAAATGAAGCGCCGCCTGAAGTGACCTGATTTTACTTCGGATACCACTCCAGAACCCGCACCTCAATCCCCGTTCCTTCCAACGCTTTTTGGAACACCGCGAGGTCCGACCCGCGGTAGTGGTAAGGAATCACAATCTTCGGATGGAAGGCCTTCACCGCATCGGCAGCCTCTTCCGGCGGCATGGTGTAAGGCAGGTTCATGCACACGAACGCCACGTCGATGTTCTTGAGCGCACGCATTTCCGGCACGCCTTCAGTGTCGCCTGAAAAATAAAAGCGCTTGCCACCATAAGTCACCAGGTATCCGTTGCCGCGCCCCTTATCGTGAAAAAGTTTTCCCTCAGCGGGCCCGCGTTTCAGGTTGTAAGCGGCGATCGCCTCGATGGTGAAGCCCTGCCAGTTTTTCGTTTCTCCGTTGGCGATGGGCTTGGCGCTGGTTACAGTCTGCACCACCGCCGGCGCCGCGAAAATCTCCGTGTCGGCCTTGCTGACATCCTTAATCGAATCGGGGTCCATGTGGTCCCCGTGAATGTCGGTAATCAGAATCAGGTCGGCCTTGGCAAGCCCCGTGAGCTTCGCCGGTTTAGCAGGATCCAGATAAATCACCTTCCCGCCCGCCTCAATCAGCGTGCTGGCATGGTACAACGGCGTGATCTTCACCGGCCCCGCCGAAGTCGAAAAGGTTTGAGTCTGGGCAGCGGAGAACGCAGCCCCCACCAAAAGAACCGCAAAAACAGAGCACATAGAAATCAGAACGGCTTTCATAACCAACCTCGCTAGCATATTCTCACATTCCCTCTGTCATCCTGAGCGAAGCATGAGCGCCTGAAAGGCGCTCATGCGCAGTCGAAGGATCCCTATCGGCAAGCGACCCGCCGCGCCTACTCCTCCTCTTCCTTCACCTCGCCCCGCGCCGCCTTCGCCTTCTCGATAATCTTTTCCTGCAACTGCCCCGGCACCACGTCATAATGATGCATTTCCATGTTGAAGCTGCCGCGCCCCTGGGTCATCGACGTCAGCTCCACGCCATAGGTCAGCATCTCGGCCATCGGCACTTCGGCCTTCACCACCGTGTTGCCACCCTTGTTGTCCATGCCCTGGATGCGGCCGCGGCGGCTGTTCAAGTCGCCCATGATCGATCCCGCAAAATCGTCAGGCACCGTAATTTCTACCGCCATGACAGGTTCGAGGATGGTGGGCTTGGCCTGCTCGATCGCTTTCCGGAACGCGATGCGTCCCGCCATCTGGAACGACATGTCGTTCGAATCCACATCGTGATAGGACCCGTCATAGAGAATCACTTTGAAATCCACCACTGGAAATCCGGCAAGAAATCCGCGTGCCGCCGCGTCTTTGATTCCTTTTTCGATGGCAGGAATATAGTTCTTCGGAATCGCGCCGCCAAAAATGTCGTTCACAAATTCAAACTGCCCGCCGCGCGGCAGCGGTTCCATTTTGATCTTGCAGTCGCCGTACTGCCCGTGTCCGCCGGTCTGCTTCTTGTGCCGTCCCTGCACGTCTGCCCGGCCGCGAACCGTCTCCCGGTAAGGCACCTTGGGCGCCTTCAGAACCACTTCCGTGTGATAGCGCTTCTTCAGTTTCGCGACGACGACTTCAATATGCTGCTGTCCCGTGCCCGCGATCAAAAACTCCTGCGTCTGCGGATCGCGGAAGAAGCGCAACATCGCATCCTCTTCCATGAGCTTGTGCAGTCCCGGCCCCAGCTTGTCTTCATCGGCGCGGCTCTTGGGCTCGATCGCAAACGTGATCGCCGGCTCCGGCAGCTTCACCCGCGGATACTGAATCGGCGCCGCCTTGTCGCCCAGCGTGTCGCCGGTCAGCGTGTCTTTCAATTTCGCCACCGCGCCAATGTCGCCCGCGTGTATTTCCGGAACTGGAACGCCCGTCTTTCCCTGCATGGCCTGAATGTGCGCGAATTTTTCCTGCCCGCCGCGGCCAAAATTCTGCAGCGCAGCGTCATTCTTCAGCACCCCGGAAAAAACTTTGAAATACGAAATCCGCCCCGCGAACGCGTCTGACACCGTGCGGAACACATACAACGACACCGGCTCTGCGTCGGACTCGTGCCGCTTCGGCGCGTCGCCATTTCCGCTAGCCTCGCCCTGCACCCACTCGTGCTCGGAAGGCGCGGGCGTGTAGTCGACAATAAAATCCATCACCCGGTCCGCGCCAATGTTGCCCAGCCCCGAGCTGAAAATCACCGGAAAAATCTTGTCTTCGCGAATCGCGTTGTGCAGCGCCGGAATCAGGTCTTCTTCGCCGAGCGTTCCAGCCTCGAAAAACTTCTCCATCAATTTGTCGTCGCCTTCGGCTACCAGCTCGACCAGCATCTCGTGCGCTTCCTGCACCTGCGCCCGCATGCTCGCCGGAATCTCGGTTTCTTTTCCCTTGCCGTTTCCACCCAGCTCGTAGGTGTAAGCCTTCATCCGCACCAGATCGACCACGCCTGTAAAACTCTTCTCGGCGCCAATGGGCAGCTCAATCGGAATCACGTCGCGCCCAAACGCATTGGTCAGCGATTCCAGCACGCGCTCGGCGCTGGCCCGGTCGCGATCCATGCGGTTCACCACGATCAGGCGTGGCGTCTTATATTCCTCGCAATAATTCCACACCCGCTGGGTCACGACTTCCACGCCCGCCACGCCATCGACTACCACGATGGCCGCGTCCACCACGGGCAACACCATCTTGGCCTCGTGCACGAACATGCTGAACCCGGGCGTGTCGAGAACATTGATCTTGTTGCTGACCCCCGACGTCGTCCACTCCACCACTGCCGCGCCAGTCGAAATCGACATCTTGCGCGCAATCTCTTCCTCATCGTGGTCGGTTGTGGCCGTGCCGTCGTCCACCCGCCCCAGCCGCTGCGTCGCTCCCGCCGTATAAAGCATGGCCGACACGAGCGAAGTTTTCCCCGCATGCCCGTGTCCGACCATCGCAACATTCCTGATGTTTGCTCCCGAATAGACTTTCAAGTTGGGCTCCCTTCGGCAGGCGTGGGAAGAAACGGCCGTAAAAGAAGATGAGGACAGCAGCAGGCCAACCCAGCATCCCCTGCCAAAACGTAGGATGCTACCACGCGGAGCGCGAACGCCTCAACCACTCAGCGCATCCATTCTCATTTCCCTGTCATCCCGACCGGAGCCGGAGCGAATCGACGGCATAGTGGAGGGACCTTGGGTGCGGGTTTTGACGTTCCATCCCCACAGCAAACCGTAGTATCATTCCCTCGTTTTGTCGCGAGGTGCATCATGAGAATCGCTCCCGTCATCACCGGGTTCTGTGCCGTGCTCTTCTGCGCGGTCCCACCTGCCCGTAATCCGCAAGCGTCCAACGCTCCGAGTACCACGCCCCTCATCCTCGAAAAAGACCAAGGAGAGAGAAGAATTGTACGCGGTTGGCCCGGCCACCCGGAACCGGGGGAAGCTTCATCCTCAAGGTTGACCCGAAAAACGGCGGATCTTCGCATCTTGTCTTCTTGACGGCTGACCTCGCCCCCGGCGGCGAAATCCCTGCTCACAAGCACCCCGGCGCCGACGAAATACTCTTTCTGCAGACCGGAACCGCTCGCGTACATTTGGGAGACGTCGTGAGAGTGGTTCACGGTGGCGCCACCGTGTTCATTCCATCTGGCACGTGGATTTCTGTTTCCAACATCGGCAAGGACAACATTAGCTTGACGGCTACCTTCTCGGCACCGGGCTTTGAGGAATTCATGCGGGCTGGCTCGGTTCGCGAAGGAGAGAAGAACCTGCCGGTGTCACAAGCGGAAGACGAGGCGATCCAGAAGCAGCACGCTCACGATGTGATTTACCAGTGACGAAATGGCATCCCACACTTAGCGTTTCTTGCGAGAGGGTGGGGATTTTGACTCGCAAACCGTAGTATCATCCCCAGCGATGCTAGGCAACCGCACCAGCGAGCACCGCACTAGCGAGCAATGGATCGCGCAATACGCGACCAGCCACCAGCACCCCGTCAATCGCCTCTGCCACACCCTCGGCATCCCCACCATCCTGGTCTCGGTTGCAGTCGCCGTCGCCGGATTCTTCTTCCATCGGCTCTGGTACTACGCGGCGGGACTCTTCGTGATCGGATGGATTCTCCAGTTCGTCGGCCACGCCTTCGAAGGCAAGCCGCCCGAATTCCTCAGCGACTGGCGATTCCTCTTCGTCGGCGTCCGCTGGTGGTGGGCCAAAATCAAAGGCAAAGCCTGACGTATCGAAAACAGGGTGGGTCATGTGGGGCGGGCACTCTTGCCCGCGGGTGCCCCATTTCTCGCGCGCCCTTTGCGCGAGAAGTGGGGGGTTTGAGCACCAGACCCGCCCCGCGCTTGCGCACGCTCGCGACTCTGTTCTATGCTGGCCACACCTGAGGGTTCTGGATTCACATAACAAAATATGCAGCGCCTGACCGCCAGATTTCTCGTATTGCTCTCGCTCGTCGGAACCTTTATTCCCGTGGCGCTCGCGGCCACGGCTGCGCCACAGCACGACTGCTGCCTTCGCAAAGCCGCACACCAATGCCACGGTTCGGGCCCGGAATCAGACCAGCCCACGGTCCGCGATACCAGCTGCTGCCGCCACGACGGCAGCCGCGCCGTAACCACATCGCAGTGGGCAAGTCCGCAGCCCTGGGCCAAGTCGGTAATCGATCAGAATTCAGAAGCTCGCACCGCCGAATCGCGCTCCGAATCTCCATCCACCAAGCGATTCTCCTCGCAATCCACCCGCGCCCCTCCGCCAATCTCCATCGCCTGACCTAAGAAACTCCCGCACTCATTAAGTGCACGTTGAAAGTACTCGTGTGGGACCGGGTCTCTGCTTGTCCTGAGCCAAGCCGAAGGAACCCGGTCGCCGGGCGCAGCCCGGCAAGCTCTTCAGCGAGCCGCCGCACCACAGGTCCCAGGAGATTCTCATGCGCATCATTCGCATTTCGCTGCAGCTGACATTCCTCGCAATCGCTTCTCTCGCCGCCTTCGCCAACGACTATGGCGCCATCCGCGGCGTTGTCCACGACCCCGGCCATCGCCCCGTGCAGGGCGCCATGGTCATGCTCAAAGCAAAATCCTCCGACTGGGGAAAAACCATCACCACCGACGCCAGCGGCGAATTTCAGTTCAACGCCATCGTCCTCGGCGAATACTCCATCACCGTCGCCAGTCAGGGCTTCGGGCAAGTTTCCCAGGACGTCATGGTCATTTCCGGCTCGGTGCCCGTCGTTCACTTTCAACTGCAAGTAGCCGGCACAAATGAAAAAGTCACCGTCTCCGCCACTCCCGAAGTCGTCGCCACCGACAGCTTCACGCCCACCACGCTGGTCAGCCGCCTCGACATCGAGCGCACCCCCGGCGCCGACAGCACCAACAGCCTGGCGATGATCACCGACTACGTCCCCGGCGCCTACGTCACCCACGACATGTTGCACATGCGCGGCGGCCACCAGACCACCTGGCTCCTCGACGGCATCCCCGTCATCAACACCGCCATCGCGCAAAATCTCGGTCCCCAATTCGATCCCAAAGATATGGACTACGTCGAAGTCAATCGCGGCAGCTACAGCGCCGAGTTCGGCGACCGCACCTACGGCGTCTTCAACGTCGTGCCCCGCACCGGTTTCGAGCGCAACAACCAGGCCGAACTCACCCTGACGGCCGGCAGTTTTCTGCAAACCGACGACGCTCTCAGCTTCGGCAGCCACACCAAAAATTTCGCCTACTACGCCAGCGTCAACGGCAACCGCACCGATCTCGGCCTGCAGCCGCCCGTTCCTCAGGTCGTGCACGATGCCGACAACGGCGTCGGCGGCTTCGGATCGTTCATCTACAATCTCGATCCGACCAACCAGCTTCGACTGATGACTTCAGCCCGCCGCGACTTCTATCAGATTCCTTACGATCCCAATCCCACCGACATCGAAAACGGATCGATTCCCGCCAACGACTTCTCTCCGCAATATCCCAGCATCGGCCTGCGCGACGCCCAGTCCGAGAACGATGAGGGCATCCTCTTCACCTGGCTGCACACTTTCAATTCTCATCTCCTGACCACGGTCTCGCCCTTCTACCACCACAACACCGGAAACTACGCCAGCAATCTCAACGACAATCCCGTCGCCAGCACGGAAGATCGCAGCTCCACCTACGCCGGAGCTCAGGCCAGCGTCGCCGCTAACTATAAAAAGAATGATTTGCAAGTCGGCTTTCTCAGCTTCTACCAAAGCGATAACCAGTTCTTCGGGGCTGTTTTCAACCCGCTAAGCTACGATCCCGTGCCATCGCCCATCGCCGACTCCGAACAGCCCACCGCCAACCTCGAGACCTTTTACATTGACGACAAATTCACGCCTGTTCCCTGGCTGACTCTTTCCGCCGGCATGCGCCCCACTCGTTTCTCAGAAGGAAACTTCGCCGTGACTTCCGCGGCTCCCCCAGTGGACGAGTCCGCCATCCAACCGCGTTTCGGAGCAACCGTCACCGTCCCGCGCCTGCGCTGGACCTTCCGCGCCTTCTACGGACACTACTATCAGGCTCCGCCGATTGAGACCGTCTCCGGCCCCGCGCTACTCAGCTACACCGGACAGCAAGGCCTCGGATTTGCCACGCTTCCCGGCGAGCGCGACGAAGAACATCAGTTCGGCGTGACCATCCCCTATCGCGGCTGGATCCTCGACGCCGACAACTTCAAAACCAACGTCCGGAATTTCCTCGACCACAACAACATCGGCGCCTCCAGCGTCTTCTTCCCGATCAGCGTGTCGCAAGCTGTGATTCGCGGCTGGGAACTCACGCTCCGCTCTCCGCGCTTCGCCCACCGCGGGCAAATGCACCTCGCCTACTCCAACCAGATCGCCGAAGGCGCAGGCACCATCACTGGCGGGCTCACCGACTTCACGTTTTCTCCCGCCCTCAGTCCTCTTGACCACGACCAGCGCAACACCCTCAACGTCGGCGGAGACCTCACCCTCCCGTGGCGCGCCTACGCATCGACGAATGTCTACTACGGGTCCGGTTTCAGCAACGCCTTCCCCGGCCAGCCTTATCCCGGCAACTATCTTCCTTCGCACACCACGTTCGACCTTTCACTGGGCAAAGACTTCGGCGAACGCTTCACCGCGTCCGTCACCGCGCTCAACCTAGCCAACCGCCGCGCCGAATACGACAACAGCCTGACCTTCGGCGGATTCCACTGGAACCTCCCGCGCCAAATCTACGCAGAACTTCGCTACCGGTTTCATTACTAACTAGAGCAGAAATTGAAACGGACCGTGTGGGGACGGACGCATTCGTCCGTCCGGCCAGCGCGAAGCGCGGCCGCAAAGCGCCAAATACCCGAGCCCGAAGAACCCTACGCCGGGTGCCCCATTTCTCGCGCGTCCTTTGCGCGAGAAATGGGTCTTGGTTTCACAGTCACTCTCACCCTTTCGTCAGCCCCTCCCGCACCATCTCCTCGACATCCCCAATCTTCTCTCCCAGCACATTCAGCTTCCGCGCCAGCCCCTGAATCTCCGCCTCGGCCCGCCGGTTCACGTCGTAATCGAGTTCGCCGCGCAGCCGATCTTTCGTGTCCTGCCGGTTCTGGCTCATCATGATGACGGGCGCCTGCACCGCCGCCAGCATCGACAAAAACAGATTCAGCAAAATATACGGATACGGATCCCACGCCTTCCGCCCCAGCGCCGCATCAATCGTCATATAAATCGCCAGCGCGACGCCGAACGCAATAATAAAAGTCCACGACCCGCCAAAGCCCGCCACCACGTCGGCAATGCGCTCGCCAAACGTCGCATCTTTTTCAATCACATCATTCGGATGCCGGTTCGCCCGCAGCCGCACCAGTTGCTGCGAAGCGTGGAACTGCCGCCCCAGTACACGCAGCATATCCATCCCGGCCAGCGGCTTGCGCTGCAACAGCACGGCAATATCTTTCTGGTCGACTTCCAGGCACACCGCTTCGTCGATCGCAACCGCCTCGGTCTGATGCGGAGTCTGCTCCAGCATCGACGCAAACCCAAAGAACTCTCCGTGCGACGGCTCGTCGACCACCACTTCCTGATGATCCTGGTCGACGGTCGACACCCGCACTCGCCCTGACACCACCACATACGCCTGCCCGCTCGAATCCCCAATCTTGTAAATGCGCTGCCGCGCCGCAAACGTCTTCAACCGCACCTGCGCCGCCAGCACCGCCGTTTCTTCTTCATCGAGCAGCGCAAACAGCGGAACATGTTTCAATACTTCAGGATTGCACGCCATGAAAATCCCTCGCCGTGTGAAATCTCAACGACCCAATCGCCCGAATCCCCCACCTGCACCTCGTTCACAAATTTGTCATCCCGACCGAAGCGAGCGAACGCAGTGGACGGACCTGCTGTTTCCGCCCTGAGCATTTCACAAAAGCCGCATCGCAAACAACACTGCGTAGTGAAAGTTTTCTCGATGGTATTTTCTCGCAGCTCGAACGCGCTGTTCTTTTGGAAGGCGTCATCCCGAAGCCCCGCGCTTTCACCAGCGGGGCGAACGATCTCGCGCGGAGCTTCTCACACCCGAGCGCTCGGAGTTAAAGTGTCTACAATGACTAATCCTATTCGCCATACTTTGCTTGTCGTTCTGCTCTTCGCCGGCGTATTGTTTTCCTCGTCCTGCAATCGCGCACGTACGCCAGCCACGAAACGTTATCCCTTCACCGGCCGCATCGTTTCCATCGATAGCCAGTCGCACCAAGCCCTCATTGACGGAGGCGACATCCCCGGCTTCATGGACGCCATGGCCATGTCCTACAAGATCAAGCCTGAGGAGACGCTGAATCATCTGCATCCTGGCGATTCCATCTCCGCCGAAGTGGTCGTGATTCCAACCGACCCCAAGAATGAAGACGCCGTCCCCGACTACTGGCTCGAGAACGTCAAAGTCACCGGCCACGTCGACGCCCCGCCAGCCGCGGCCGCCAACGCATTCCACACCCCCGCTCTCGGCCAAGACGTTCCCGATTTCTCGTTCACCAATCAAAGCGGCAAACGCATTTCCTTGAAGCAGTATCGCGGCCACGTTCTGCTCGTCACCTTCATCTACACGCGCTGCCCGTTCCCCGACTTCTGCCCGCGCATGACCAGCAACTTCGCCGAAATCTACAAACAGCTCGCCACCAATCCCGCACTGACCGGCGTCCATCTTCTGAGCCTCAGCTTCGACCCCGAGCACGACACTCCGAAAGTCCTCCGCGACTACGGCTTCACTTCAGCCCACACCCACGACCCCGCACTCTTCACCCGCTGGGAATTCGCCGCTCCCACGGCCGCCGACTTGCCCAAAATCGCCGACTTCTTCGCCCTCACCATCAAACCCGAAGGCGGATTGATCACCCACAACCTCAGCACCGCCGTAATCGGTCCCGACGGCAAGATCGTGAACTGGTATCACGGCAGCGATTGGCAAATTTCTGATTTAATAAAAGACGCAACCACCGCAACCACGCACAAAAGCGACTGAATTGGCTGCAAGACAGCGGACCGCGTGCCTCGGTGCGTGTGTTCGTGGGTGAGCTCGGTGCGGATGCGTCGCGCGTAAGCTTCGTGCGTGAGCCTTCGTGCGTGACCCTTCGTGCGTGACCCTTCGTGCGTATGCTCGGTGCGTGTGCGTCGTGCGGATGCGTCGTGCGGAAACGTCGTGGAAGAGCGGCGCTTCAGCGCCGCAACAAAGACGATAAAATTGATAGGGCTTTAGCCCTCGTGGAAAAACCTATGAAATATCTCCTGATCACTCTAGCCCTACTCGGCGTCATCGTTTCTTCGCTCGCCCTGCGCGAGCACTACCGCGAAGAAGGCGATTCTCCCTGTAGCATCAACGAGCGCTGGGACTGTGGCGTGGTCAATCACAGCCCCTTCGCCATGCTTCCGCATCACGCCGACGATTGGCCTCTGCACTTCAATGTTCCCGTGGCCGTCTTCGGCATCCTCGGCTATATTCTGATGGCCGCGCTCGCCTTCCGCCGTTGGTACCGCCTGTTGCTCATCCCCACTTTCGCCGGACTCGCCTTCTCGCTTTACCTCGCCAACATCGAAGCCAACGTCCTCGGCGTCTGGTGCGTCTACTGCGTCATCTCGCTGGGCGTCATCTCACTGATGTCTCTCCTCACCCTCGGCACGGTCGTCGCGCAGTTCGTTCGCAAGCCATCACCCGCGTAATCTAGTGAAGCTCTGATTACGTCTCCGGGTTCCTCTGCGCACCTCTGTATCCTCTGTGGTTAAGCTTTCTGTCGGACCTTAATCAGAGCTTCCCCAGTCAAGCTTTTTGCCCGCCGCTACACCAACCCGCTAAACTTCTCCCGATGCACTCCCTCTATAACCAGGTCGCCGGAAAGAGCGTCGAACGCCTCGCCGCCCTCAGCGACGGCATCTTCGCCGTGGCCATGACTCTGCTCGTGCTCGATCTCCGCGTCCCCGCCGCCGAAGCGATTCACTCCGAACGCGATCTCTGGCACGCCCTGGTCGTACTCTCGCCCCGCATTCTGATTTTTCTGATGAGCGTCATGACCAACGGCATCTTCTGGGTCGGCCAGCAGACCCAGTTCAACCAGTTCGCCCGGGCCGACCGCAATCTCGCTTGGATTCACATCGCCTTTCTCTGCGCCGTCTCGCTCACGCCGTTCACCACCTCGCTGCTCGCCGAGTTCATCCACTACCGCATCGCCCTGCTGGTCTACTGGTTCAACATCGTCCTGCTGGGAGCAGCGCTCTACTGGAGCTGGAGCTACGCCACCCGCTCCCGCCTGCTCGCCGACGACACCCCCGCAGAAATTCATTCCGCCGTCGTCCGCCGCATCGCAATCGCGCAATCTCTCTACGCCGCCGGCGCCGCCCTCTGCTTTCTCAACACCTACTACAGCATCGCCGCCATTGTCCTGGTCCAGGTAAACTACGCCATCGCCCCCAGATTCTGCTGGGGTCTATTCTCACGGAGATCTTCGGAAGGCTAACGCAGTTTCTCGCATGTAGCGCACTTCATCGCACCACGCCTGTCATCCCCCACTCTGTCATCCCGACCGGAACTTTCCCTTCCTGAAAGGAAGGGAAAGCGGAGTGGAGGGACCTGCTGTGGAGAGGCCATCTACAAGGCAGGGATTCGGGAAGGGTTTCGTGAAAGGGCACGGCTCCAGCCGTACCATAAGAGCCTCACAACTAAACGGGCTTTATAGCCCCTGAGGGCCTTGGGTTCGCCCTAGCGACCCACGAAAGTCAGTTCCAGATTCGGACGCGGCAGGAGCGCACTCGCGAAGGAGTACCATACCCAGAGACTTTGCAGCCATGAACGTCCGCGCCCTTGTTCTCTCGATCACTCTCTCCGCAGCCTGGTTGCTGGCGCAACAGCCACAGGCGCCGACGGTCCAGACATCAGAGATCCAGATCAGCGCTGAAGCACTCATGGAAAAAGCACGCCACCTTTCCGATATCCGCGCAAGGAACGCACCTGCCTTCCGCCTGAAGGCGACTTTCTCCTTCATCGGAAAAGATCTGGAGAATAGGCAAGGCACCTACTCCGAAATATGGATCTCCGATTCGCAGTGGCGCCGTGAGACCGTCGTCAAAGCCTTCCATCGCATTGAAGTTGGCACCCCAAACCGGACCTGGACGCTCGATAATTCCAAAGACTTCCCGGAAACCGCCGCGAAGCTCCCGGCCCTGATGAACATCTTCCCGGCCACTCCCGCCAAGTTTGAGTTTGAGGCCATCACCGACACTACCGACAACAATCCTCCCGAGATATGTGCGACCACCAAACCCGGGCCACAACTCGAGCATCACCGATTTTGTTTCGACCCGAAGAGCGGAGCCTTGCTGGCGAAACTGTCACCCGATATCCGCCTCAAAGGCGCATCGGATTACACCTGTTTTTACGGTATTTTTCGCAAGTTGGGCGACTTCTGGTTTCCGCACGAAATGGCCTGCTTCATAGACAAGCATCGCGAACTCGAGGCCAAAGTCGACGAGCTCGCCGCCGAGCCGCGCCCGACTCAGGCCAATTTCAAGCCGCCCGCTGGAGCAGTCGAACTCGGCCGCTGTTCGGGAACGTCGTCAGAGCCTGTAGAGACACTCAATCCCGATCCGAGATTTCCCACCGGAGCGCCCGGCAATGCCGCTTCCGTTGTCCTATGGTTGGTCGTCGATACAAAAGGCAAGCCACAACACTTGAGGGTCACTCAATCCGCGGGCCAGGGATTCGACGATCAGGCCTTGGCCACAGTTAAGCAGCTATGGCGCTTTCAGCCCGGCACCTGCGATGGCGAACCCATGCCAATGGCAGTCGGCGTTACCCTCAAATTCAGGTCGGGGATCGGGTCCGCGCCCTGAGGCGATTCTTCGCAGCCTTACCCTCTCTCGAACGCGTGCTTCTTCTCCAACTCTTCCACCGCTGCACGCCGCGCATTCTCAAACCGCTCCGCCTGATTCATCAGGCCCTGGGTAGCCTCCGCCCACTCGCCCTCGATCCGCAGCAGCCCCTGCGCCGCCACCAATCGCGCCGCAATCTCGATCAGATGCTCCGGTGTGGTCTGCACATACTGTGCCTCCGCCGGATCGCCAATCCACACCCGTTTCTCCCCACTCAATTTCGTCTGCCAGTAGACTTTCCGCTCGATGAACTCCGCCATGGCCTCGTCCGTGGCCTTGCCAAACACCCACTGCCCTCGCTTGAAGTCATAATGCCGGCTCGAAAACGGCACCGGCAACAATTTCCCCGACTTCACAAACTCAATCTGCCGCCGGTCGACTTCCTTGCGCAGCGCGTTGATCACCGGTGCCTCCGCGTCCTTCGGCTCCAGCGACGGCATCACCTCCCGCACGGTTTGCGATAGATTCACCGCCACCGGCGCATGCAGCCCCTCCGAACCCTCCAGCCGGATGTCTCCATGCAGCACAAAAAAATCCGCCCCCGAGGTCGACGGATGAAACGGCCACTCCAGCCGAATCGTCAGCGGCAAACCCTTCAGCGTCACCCAGATTTTCGCGCCAGCCGCCGAGCCCGCAGTCCCCCCGCTCTCCCGCAACGTCGTCATAAGCGAATGTCCCTAGTGTTCTTCCCGGTACAGATTTCCTCTGTGTCCCCTGTGTCCTCTGTGGTGAAGATTTCTGCCGGCTCAGTTCACCCAGCTTGCAGTAGTGTACAGGTTCCCCGTCCGTCCCGAAAAATGCGACCCCGGTCGGTAGTGGCTCAATTTCAAAATTATTCCAGACCGTTGTCATCCTGAGCGCGGCGACAGCCGGGCGAGGGACCTTACGCCGGCCGGCGCTGTTGATGTCGTGGATGGGAGCGCCTGCGCTTCATGTAGTCAAGCAGGCCTCGCATCCGTACAACCGATGTTCGGGCCTCGTAAGGTCCCTCCCGAGCGTTTGGCGCGCTCCTGGGATGACATCGATTGGCGAATCCGCAGGTCCTCAATTTCAAATTGAGCCACTACCCCCGGTCGCTGGACTACTTAGATGATTACCGAGCGCTGCGTTTCCACCAGCCACCCCAGCAGTCCCGGAAGACAGAATCCCACCGCGTTCAGCACTCCGTGGGTTCTCGCCATCTGTGGGATCGTCAACGCTTCGCTTCCCGCATAATCCGCCACCGCATACGACGCCGAAAGTACCATGCCTGCGAAAACCGCGCCAGCCGCCACCTGCAGCAGAATTCGCGCGGTGCCGTTTTCCGCCGTGCTCCCGCAAGCCCGCACCGCAATCGCCAGGCCCGCCACGCTCGCCGAAAACAGGATCGCCGCCCCCATCTTCATCCCAGGAGAGATCACAAATCCCGCCGCCACCACAATCGGCATCCCGGCCACCAACCCCACCACCACTCGCAACCACCGTCGAGCCTTCCCGCGCCGCTCGGCATACGCGAGGGTAGCCGCAGCAATCGTCGCGGTGGCAAATCCAGCAAAGTGAAAATGCACCGCCGTCAGCAGTCCAATCGGTTCCTGAATCCCCATCGGCCGCATCCCCCACCGCGACGCCACCAGCCACGCCCCACCCACCGCCAGATCCAATCGCCCCACCGCAATCAAAATCTCCACAAGGGCTGCTGGTGTGGGCAAAGCGTGCGTTTGCACGACTCGTGCGGGCATGGGCGACTCGCCCGTGCTTTCCGCCCACAACTCCCTCGCTCCGCGGAGAATCCGCACCACCCCGCTTCCAGCCATAAGTCCACAGAACAGAAACCATCCCAGTGCGACAAGCCCCGCCGTTTTTCCCGGAGGCAGCCACATCGCTCCCACGACCATCCCAGCGCCCAAAGGTTGCAACCGCCGGGCAAGAGCTTCCACCCGCCCACTTCCGGCGAGCACCCGCCCCAATTCCATTCCCAGCGGAACAATCACCAGGGGCGCAAATAGGAACAGCAACTCGATCGCACCCACCCGCGCGACGCCCATCCGCGCCAGCACCGCCATCCCCGCCCAAACCACCGCCCCCGCAGTAGCGCAAAGGGGCGCCCATAAATCGTGTTCCCTGAACCGCTCCAATGTCATCTCCATCGCTCACCTCACCGGGTGCCCCACCCTTCTCGCGTTCTCCGCGAGAGGGTGGGGCTTTGACTTCCGGGTTCAGATTCACCCCACCGGCCTAAGCACCGCCACCCCAAACACGACCACCAATCCAATCAGCGACCCCACATACATCATGTCGAGCCCCCAGTTCTCCCGCCGAATTTCGCGATCATAATAAAAAATCTGCAAGACAATCCGCAGCAGCCAAAACCCCGCCATAAATCCGCTCAGAAACCTACCCAGCGCACTCGCCCCCGCCAGTTCCCGCGCGAACCCAAAACACAGCGCCGCAAACATCCCCAACACGATCACGATGTACACCCAATGCACATAGAAAATCTGCCGCACGAATCGCGGAACCCCCGCCAGCCTCTCCCGCACCCGCAACCGCTCCGGCAACGGCACGTTGGCCGCCATGATCCCCACATGCACGCACCCAGCTCCCCAAATCGCCCGCATCATCCAGTCCGAGTTCATCGCCCACCTCCCCATTTCCATGTCATCCCCACCGCCAACCATCCAACTGAACTTGTCATCCCGACCGGAGCGAACGAAAGCGAGCGCAGTGGAGGGACCTGCTGTTCGCACTTATTCCCACCATGACAGATCGTTCTGTATGAAGAGAACGTCCTAAGTAAAAAAAAACCTACCCCGCCTTCTTCCGAATCTTTGTCCCCATGCGCAACAGTTTCCGCACCGTTCCCGTCGGCAGCCGCTTCATCTGGTCGTACAGTTCTGTCACCGCCTCAAAGAATCCTGCCATCGCGATCAGCCGTTCCCGCGTATAGTCCGCTCCCAACTCCTTCGGATCCAGATCGGCCAGGCACGTCCGCAAAATCTCCCGCGTCGGGTCGATCTCCCGCCGTTTCCTCTGCTCAATCACCAGCCGGAACATTTCCCACACATCCTTCATCGATTCATAATGTTCGCGCCGGTCGCCCAGCACGTGCACCGCCCGCACGATCCCCCAGGTCTCCAACTCCCGGATCGAGGTCGACACATTCGACCGCGCCACGCTCAGCGTCTCGGCAATCACCTCCGCCGGCAGCGCCTTCGGCGACAGGTACAGCAGCGCGTGAATCTGCGCCACCGTCCGGTTAATCCCCCACCGCGTCCCCATCTCCCCCCAGTGAAGGATGTACTGCTTCTGCACTCCAGTGAGTTCACTCATAAAGTTCGCTCATAACGTTTCGTTCAGTACAAACTGAATATACAGAATATTCAGTTCCAGTGTCAAGCCCTTTAACTCGATCCGCGATTACCCAAGATGTCATTAAGGCGCCACTGATCCTGCTGTACTATTCCCGAAGCTTCATGAACCGCCGCTCCGCCAACGCGCTTCGCATCCTCGGCATTGTCCTCACGGTCATCGTCGTCCTCGCACTCAGCCTGGTGGCGCTCTGGTTCGCGCTTTTCATCGCAATGATGGGCGGGCTGTCGCAAGGAACGAGGGTCCTTCATCCCCGAGCCGCGAATTCGTTCTACGGCCTTATCCTCCTGGTGGTCGCAACCGTCGCCGGCGGAATCACCCTCATTGGCCGATTAGCCACAGGCATCGTAAAAGTTCCTGTAAGGACGGGCGCGTCGCCCGTCCAGCCTGCTCCACGGACCACCACGGGAGAGCCGCCTTCGCCTGTATCAAGCCTGGCTCCACCGCCCCGCTCGTCAGCCGCTTCGCTTCGCCTCTCCCCCCGAACACGCAATACCATCGACCGCCTCGCTCTTGTCCTCGGAGCGCACATCGCAGTCAGCGCCATCACCTGGTTCCAGATCGCATCACGCTACGCGCCCCGCTCCCTCACCTTGCTTCCTCCTTTCCTTCTTTCCGAGGCGCCCTACGCCCTTCTGATTTACTTTCTGCTGAAGCGGCCCGGCCGCCGCTCCTTCACCTTCCTGCTCGCTCTGCTGGTTCTTCCAATTCTTGACGTTTGCTTCAACCCGCTGGTCATCGCCTCCTACCGCCAGATTTATGCCAACCAATCGATGGGCTCGGTTTGGCTCGCCTTGTCCGGCCTGATTTACATCGTCACCGTGTTCCTGTCCTACCAAGCCATTCGCCAAACCGGGCTCAACCCCCAGCCGTCCTGGCTCATCCTCGCCAGCGTCGCCGCGTACTTCTACTTCTTCCTCGTCCGCGAAATCACACCCTATCTCTACAGCCTCTGGAAGCAGCCTCGCGGGTAGGACGGACGTGCGCGAAAACCACCGCGCCCGAGGCTGCATACGATCGCCCAGGACGTAAGTCTTGGAGGGAGCTGCAAACATTGGGAGGAACGGAGGCGTCGTATCGAGCTTGGATGATTACCGCACCTTGAGGACATCAAGGCTTCAGGGCGTGTCAATCGGGAGGGGCCCGCTTCTAATTCAAGGGCGCAGCCGAAGGATCGGTGAGCGCAATCAGCTTCCCCGGCGGATAGTCCGCCGGCGTTAGAGGAGTCTCTGGGTCGGGATTCACGATCGTCAGCACCTTCCCGCTGCGCACTCCCCGAATGGTTAGGCACTGGCTCTCCACGGCAACCACTCGGTACTGCTCGTCGAAGATCGCCACCGCGGGTTTCTTCATGGCTCGTTTAGATGCACAATTTTCCCACGCGGTTCGCATTCCTTACCAGCCAATTCCGTTTTGGGAACGGTTCGCTGGTTGTAGCCCTTTCGGTCTCCCGCCCGTGAAGATGAATCGGGGATGAATTATGGAGACCCGACCGGCGAACGCCCTCGTCCGGTGGCCGGGTCTCCACGTATTCTACAATCGGACTTCCACCCAATGGACGCTACCCGCATCGCCGAGCTACTAGAACCCTTCCTCGGCCCTCAAGACCGAACACCAAACACAAAACACCTGTATGTCAGCATATCGACATACATCGATATACTCCTCCGCTGGAACGCCCGCATCAATCTGACCGCAATCCGCGACCCCGACGACATCGTCACCCGCCACTTCGGCGAAAGCCTCTTCGCCGCCAGCCATCTGTTCCCTCGGCCTTCTCCCGTGTCCCCTCTGCCCTCAGCGGTGAAAGCTCTTGGCTCTAAAGCCAACCTGGATCCGCCCCGCCCGGTCGACGCCGCCATCCACACCGCCGCCGACCGTAATGCCGGTGGAGCATCGGCTCTTCAGGGCCGCGTGACGAATGCCGGTGGAAGAGCGGCCCTTCAGGGCCGCGTAACGGACCTGGCAGAAACCGGGACTTTAGCCCCTGCATCCGTAGCCGACCTGGGCTCCGGCGCCGGATTCCCCGGCCTACCCATCAAGCTCTGGGCTCCTCACCTCTCCCTCACCCTGGTCGAGTCCAACCACAAGAAAGCTGCTTTCCTTCGCGAAGTCACCCGCGCCCTTACATTGACAGACGTCAATATACAAAACGCCCGTGCCGAAACCCTCGCCCCCATGACCTACGACGTGGTCACTCTCCGCGCCGTCGAACGCTTCGAAGCCATCCTGCCCACCGCCGCCGCCTTGGTCGCCCCGGCTGGCCGGCTCGCCCTCCTCATCAGCTCCGCCCAACAAACCGCAGCCCGCTCTGCGCTCCCCGACCTCACCTGGTCTAATCCGATCCCAGTCCCCCAATCCCGCTCCCGCATCCTGCTCGTAGCCCGTCGCCAAAGCTAGGCGACCGGAACCAGGGGATACAACATGTGGGAAGCAGTGTCGAAATAGAGGCGATATTTGCCATGTCGGAAACAAGTTAATCGGTGATTTATAGGCCGAAGTGGGAAACCGCCTTTATTACTCGTAGTGCACCGGTTCATAGCCCCAGTTCAATCGGACGCCCCAAAACTCTCACTCAAAAGTTGCCAGTCCGGATCTAAGCCAGCGTGGCAGTGGGGTAACCATAATGGTAAAAGTGGAGCATAACATCGGAAAAATAAGGGGCTTCGTCGGTGGCTTAGCCTCAACAAGCCGCACGAGCGGGCCATAGTGGGAAGTAAGTCTACAAATTTACCATACATGAGGATATTGAGAAACCTTACCGCCCACGAGTTTTCCACAGTGTTCCTGCAGGAACATATCTCCAATTCGTGATAGCCAAACCGGTCAGTGCGCGAGCGTGAGGAAGGTTAGCGGCACAGACCACGAGACCTTGCCAGCTCAAATCTCGCGAGATGTTCCCGCAGGAACATTTCGTCACTTACGCACCTGCCACTGCAATGCCGCTGGGTTCGCGGTTCGGGGGGGCTAGAGCAGTGTCAGAAGTACAAGAATGTTCCTGCAGGAACATTGGACGCGTTTTGCACACAAATTCACGCACGTGCACAGCAGTTCATCATTGCAATCGAAATGCTGTGCGGACTATGCTGCCCTGTAGCTCTGGTTCTCCTAGACAATCCAATGGGACGCGTCATCGCTGTTGCCAATCAGAAGGGCGGCGTGGGCAAGACCACGACTGCCATCAACCTAGCCGCGTCCTTTGCGGCAGCCGAAGTGAACACGCTGCTGGTCGACTGCGATCCGCAATCGAATGCCACCAGCGGCCTGGGGTTCGCCAAGGATCCTGAGCGCGTCAGCTCTTACCACTTGTTGATGGGTGCGGCCACGGCTGAAGAGGCGCTGCTCACGACTGAACTCGAGCAGCTGTGGCTGATTCCTGCGCACAAGAACCTGATCGGCGCGAACATTGAACTGGTGGACGCGGAGGGGCGCGAGTTTCGCATGCGCGAGGCGCTGGCGCCACTGCGCGACCGGTTCCGGTTCATCGTGCTGGACTGTCCACCGGCACTCGATCTGCTCACGCTGAATGCGCTGGTGGCAGCCGACACGGTGCTGATCCCGATGCAAGGGGAGTACTTTGCTCTCGAAGGAGTGAGCGAGTTGCTCGACACGATCGAGCGCATTCGCGCAGCGCTGAATCCTGAGTTGGGAATTGAGGGCGTGGTGCTGACCATGTTCGACGACCGAACCAACCTGGCGCAGCAGGTGATGACTGAGCTGAAGAATTATTTCGGGGACAAGCTGTGCAAGACAACGATCCCGCGGAACATACGGCTGGCCGAGGCGCCGAGCCATGGGAAGGCCGCGCTCGAGTACGATCCACGGTCGAAGGGTGCGGAGAGTTATATCAAGCTGGCGAAAGAGATCATTGGGAATCAGCAGTCGGCTGTCGGCTCTGAACCCTCAGCGGAAACCTTCACCACAGAGAGCACAGAGGAACACGGGGGTGGAGCTGTGGAGGATATGGATAAGACGGCTTGAGAGCCTATATTGATGGTGGTCGATATATTAGATTGATGGGTGTCGATGTATGATTTCGGTGAGAACTCCTTAGGTCGGCGCTGGAAGTATCTGGATGAAAGGGATCCTTCGACTGCGCTGCGGCTGCGCTTCGCTTGCCGCCGCTTCGCTCAGGATCACAGAGGATGCAGAATTAAGGGAGACGATCTGAATGACCAATACTGTGGCGGCGGAGAATTTGGCGGGGCGCGGGGAGAAAGATAAAGAGAAGGTGGAGAAGCGGCGGGCTTTGGGGCGGGGGTTGGAGTCGTTGCTGCCGGGGCCGCGGGTGGTGGGGCCGGGTCAGAGCGGTGGCGCTATCGACAAACAGCAGGTTCCTCACTTCGTTCGGAATGACAAGACCATTGCGACTTCGGGTGATGTAGACACGCGGGCAGGAGTGCCCGCGGCGCATAGGATCGATTCGATTCAGGTTGTGGTGGAGGAGACGGTGGCTGCCGAGCTGCGCTCGGACGGACGGACGAATGCGTCTCGTCCCTACACAAACCCTTCCTTCTGCGCAGGAGCTTGGGGACGAGACCGATCACGATTTATGCGCAGGCGGAGTCGCGGGTGCCGGGGAATCTGGTGGTCAACCTGGCGATTGCGGATATCGACAAGAATCCGTTTCAGACGCGGTATGTCGGTGACGACGAGGCGCTGGAGGAGTTGGCGGATTCGATCAAGGCGAATGGGGTGGTGCAGCCGATCATGGTGCGTCCGTCGGAGGAGGACGGGGCGCTACATCTTGATGTCTGGGCGAGCGGCGGCTGCATGCTTCGAAGAAGGCGGGGAAGAAGACGATTCCGGCGCTGGTGCGGAGGGTTTCGCTGCAGCAGGCGGCGGAGATGACGATCGTCGAGAACCTGCAGCGCGAGGATTTGAGTGCGCTGGAGCAGGCGGAAGCGTTTCGCGTGTTGAGCAAGGAATTCAAGCTGACGCAGCAGCAAATTGGGGAACGGGTGGGGTTGTCGCGGGCGTCGGTGACGAACTATATGCGGCTGCTGAAGCTGCCGCGGGAAGTGATGCAACTGCTGGCGGAGAAGAAGATTTCGTTTGCGGAAGCGAAAGAGCTGCTGAAGCTGGAGAACGACGACCAGATTTCGAAGGCGGCGCTGTATGCAGTGAAGAAGGGGCTGACGCATCGAGCAGATCGAGCGGCTGGTGCTGTCGATGAAGGGCGATGCTGGATCCATTTCCGGGGATGCCGGGGCAGGTGGTAAAGAAGAGCGGGGCGCGGTGGGTGGATCCGAATGTGCGGGCGGCGCAGACCGACTTGGAGCGGATGCTGGGGGTGCGGGTGCGGATTCGCGACCGGAAGGGGAAGGGGAAGATTGTGATCGAGTATTCCACGGTGGATGATTATGAGCGGGTGGTGGAGATGCTGCGGGGGAAGAAATAGCCTTTCAGCTTTCAGCTTTTGGAGGCGGCCTCGCGGCCGCCTTTTGCTTTTGCGGGCTCTGCGGGATTCCGCGTGTTGGTGGGAATGTTAGAGGCCGGTGGTCGGTGATCAGCGGTTAGTGACCAGGGGGATCAAGATCGTAACGTGGTGGGAAGGCCGAGGCATTTCGGGGACCGTGTGGCGCTTCGGTTGCATCCTGTGGGCAAATTGTGGAGCCGTTAAGCGGAAAACGTTGCTGTTTACTTTCTTGATTCCGGGTTGCAGGCGGTAGACCGAAGGAAATCTCGGACATGCGGCGTTGCAAGTAGCGGTGAGGGCGGAGTATCGTGCTGGCTGGTCGAGGAATCCCACCCGGGCCGGGTTGGTCACGACATTTTTCATTTCAACTTTGGAGCGCTTATGAATCGCTTGCGTCGGGTTTACGTTGGGGGCTTAGTGTTGGCGGCGGTGATGGTGTTGGTGGCGGCGGACACTTCTTCTCTGCCGAAGCCGCCGGTGGCGAAGAAAGTTCCGCATGTGACCGAAGTCAACGGGCACAAGATGGTGGACAACTATTTCTGGTTGCGGGACAAGCCGAATCCGGAGGTGCGGGCTTATCTGGAAGCGGAGAACGTTTATACCGACGCGGTGATGAAGCCGACCGAGGGGTTTCAGAAGAAGCTTTATGAGGAGATGCTGTCGCGGGTGAAGGAGACTGACGTCGAAGTGCCTTATCGCGAGGGCGACTATTTCTATTATGTGCGCGAGGAGGCGGGGAAGCAGTACGGGATTCGGTGCCGCAGGAAAGGCAGCATGGATGCGGCGGAAGAAATCGTGCTGGACGTGAATGAACTGGCCAAGGGCCGTGCGTTCATGTCGGTGGCGGCGTATGAAGTGAGTCCGGATGGGAATCTGCTGGCGTATACGTACGACAATACCGGGTTCCGGCAGTACACCTTGGCGGTGAAAGATTTGCGGACGGGAAAGACTTTGTTGGATCGCGCCGAGCGGGTGGGGTCAGTGGTGTGGGCGAACGATAACCGGACGATTTTTTACACGCAGGAAGATGCGGTGGCGAAGCGGCAGTACCGGCTCTACCGGCACACGGCGGGAACGGCGGGCGAGGGGGACCTGGTGTATGAAGAAAAAGACGAGCGCTTTGAAATTGGAGCGCAGAAGACGCGGAGCCAGGCTTATATCTTTTTGATCATAGCGAGTCACACGACGAGCGAGGCGCGTTACATTGCAGCCGACCAGCCGATGGCGGAGTTCAAGGTGATGGAGCCACGGAAACAGGGGGTGGAATATTATCCCGACCACAATGGGGATTCGTTTTATATCCGGGTAAATGATACGGGGAGGAATTTCCGGGTGGTGAAGGCTCCGGTGGGCGATCCGGGGAGCGCGAACTGGAAGGAAGTGGTGGCGCAGAATCCGGCAGTGATGATCGAGGACACGGATTTCTTCAAGAACTATTCCGTGTTCTATGAGCGGGAGGGTGGGCTGCCGCAGATGCGGGTGACGGATTTGCGGAGCGGGCAGTCGCGACGGATTGAGTTTCCGGAGCCGGCGTATGGGACGTATCCGTATTTGAACCGGGTGTATGACACGACGGAGTTTCGCTATGGATATCAGTCGCCGATTACTCCGGCGTCAGTGTTCGCGTACGACATGGAGAAAGGGACGTCGACGCTGCTGAAACAGAAAGAAGTGCCGGGAGGATATGACCGCACGAAATATCAGGTGGAGCAGATTTATGCGACGGCGGCGGATGGAGTGAAGATTCCGATTTCGGTGATGTATTTGAAAGGGACGAAGCTCGACGGGAAAGAGGCACTGTATCTGTATGGGTACGGCTCGTATGGAGTTTCAATCGACATGTTTTTTGATTCGAATATTTTCAGCATGGTCGATCGCGGAGTGGTGACTGCCGTGGCGCATATTCGCGGCGGGGGCGAAATGGGCAAGGCCTGGCACGATGCGGGTCGGATGATGAATAAGAAGACGACGTTCACCGACTTCGTTTCGTCGGCGGAATATCTGGTGGGAAATGGATATGGATCGAAAGACCGGCTGGTGATTGAAGGACGCAGCGCGGGCGGGCTGCTGATGGGGGCGGTGCTGAATCTGCGTCCCGATCTGTTTAAGGGGGCGCTGGTGGGGGTGCCGTTCGTCGATGTGATGAATACGATGCTGGATGAGTCATTGCCGCTGACGGTGGGAGAGTTTGAGGAGTGGGGGAATCCGAAGGAGAAGGCGGCGTTTGATTACATGATTACTTATTCGCCGTATGACAACGTGGAGGCGAAGAATTATCCGGATATGCTGGTGCGGACGTCGTTCAACGACAGCCAGGTGATGTATTGGGAGCCGGCGAAGTATGTGGCGAAGATGCGGGCGCTGCGGACGGATCATAATATGCTGATCTTCAAAGTGAATATGCAACCGGCGGGGCATGGCGGGGTCGTCGGGGAGATATGACCGGTTGAAGGAAGCGGCGTTCGATGATGCGTGGATATTAAGGGAGATGGGGATTGGGGATTGAGAATTGATTAGGACAGTCCCAACAGTATAAACGCTGTGGAAAAAATAATGGTAGAATGAGCGAACAGAAAGCGTATGATCGTTCTCCCTAACGGGAGGGGCACAGCATGGCTAATCGGCAGCAATTCCTTCGAAACGTCGAATCCGATCCAGAACTTTCAAAAATATTGGAAGCTTCTAGGGCAAAAGAGGTAACCCAGGATGAGTTGCGCCAGCAACGAATCAGTTTTGCATTTGGCAATGCGCCACGCAGCTCGGAGGCCCGCATAACGAAAGATAGTGTGAGAATCGCGTCTGAAAATATTAAGCTACTGCCGTAAGGTAGCACCCAACCTTTGTGATGTCCGTTAGAGAAAAAGACGACCCAGATCTATACACAAAAATCCAAGAACAAAACCTTCTCCGACAATACGACCTATTGTCGAACTGCATCGAAATTGGGCTTGTGAAGGGAATCGAGGCGTTCGACAAATACACTCTGTGGGCCCTGAACTATGCAGCAGTCTCTAACATCTGCCAGCTAGGCGGGCGCTACAGAGAGGGGCCGATCAGGGTCGGGAATCACGTCCCGCCGCATTTTGACGACGTGCCCAAGCTGATGGATGCTTTCTTCTCTCTTATCCATGAGAACTGGACTATCGTGGAACATCCAACAGCGCTCGCTGCATTTGCGTTGTGGAACCTCAATTGGATTCATCCGTTCGTTGAGGGCAATGGCAGAACAGCTCGGGCTGCTTGCTATTACCTTATTTGCTTGAAAGCAAGGACGCATCTTGGGTGGTAAGAAGACCGTTCCCGAACGCATTCGCGAGAATAGGGTGCCCTATATCGAGGGACTACAGGCTGCAGACCGCGCGTACGAAAACGGACAATATGATGTTACAGAATTGACGAGCTATCTGGGGGCGTTGTTGAAAGGTCAACTTTCAGAACCCTAGCTTCCCCACACAAACCCAGCTTAATCATCCCAATTAGATCAGTCCGGCGCGGACGCGGCGGAGGAAGTCTTCGGCGTCGAGTTTGGCCTGGGCCAGGACTTTGGGCTGGTTGCGGTATTCGAGGGCGACTTCCTGAAGGAAGAGTTCGACGGCATCTTTGGGCTTGAAGCCCTGAGTGACAAGCTTGCGGATGCGGGGAGTGAAGCTGTCGGCGTCGTCGGCGGATCCTTGGCGCGAGGAGTGTTCGGCGCATTTGTGGTCGCGGAATTTGGCCGCTGCCAGGCGGTCATAGGCGGTGCGGGCTTCGGGATCGTTCAGGAACGTGGGGATGGGATAATTCCAATCGCACTGAGAGCAGGTCCATCCCTGGAACGTGTGGGTGGACGTCCAGATGATTTGTCGCGCGGTGTTTTGCTCCAATTTGCGGTGATCTGCAGTGTGGTTGTCCACGAGCGAGACGGCTCCTACCCGCAACTTGCGTGGCCCATGCGAAATGCGTTTGGGCCATCATAGCCGGAACGGGGAGGTTTGAGCGTGTTAAAAGCGGTTCCGGCAGAATGAGTCTCTGCTTCGGGCCGGTTTCTGCCCCATGCTTTGGCGGGCGGGAAGCCTCCACCTGAACATCACGGATCAAAAGCCCCACTTCTCGCGCAAAGAACGCGCGAGAAATGGGGCACCCGGCATATACATACACATCAACGTCACAGATCAAGATCACAGGTCAAAATCCCCACCCTGTCGCTAAGAACGCGACAAGGGTGGGGCACCCGCTTTGAAAACTTCCCTTACGGCTTCCCTTCTTGTTTAGAGCGAGCGCAGGAAATTCAGAAGATCCTGCATGTTCGCCGGTTTGAGCGTATTGAACTTATGGACGACCTGGACGGCCTCGGATCCGCCGCTGGAGTGGGCTTGAATGGCCTCGATGAGATCGGAGGTGCGGCCATCGTGGAGAAAGAATATCCGCTGGCCGAGGCCCCAGAGCGGCGCCGTACGGAATTGAGTGGGACCGGCTGCGCCCTGATGGATGCCGTCGGACAAGCCGGTACCCATGTTGTGCAGAGCAAAGTCGGAATAGGGATTGTAGGTGACATTGGACATGCCAGTGAAGATGGAAGGTCCAGTGGTGAGGGTGGGCGAATGACAGAGATTGCAGCCGATGGCGGTGAACTGCGCGGCGCCGTTGAGAGTGGAGGGAGTGGAAGGAGCGGGCGTTGGGGGCGCCGAGAGGCGACTGAACGCGGCGAAGTTCACTACGTCCGAGGACATTTCCGATTCAGTGCCCAGGGGAAAACCGAAGTTGGCGCTGGCGGCGTTTTGGTTGAGCAGGTTGGTGGCATCTTCCGGAGATCCGTTAAACACGCAGCCGGGGACGGCGCTGCGCTCGTTGGGAAAATTCTCGTTGGAGACGCCTTGCTCGACGTTGTAAGCCTCTCCTGCAAAGATCAGGAGCGACTTGTTTTGGGCTTTCCAGCCGAAGCGGGTAATGGTGCCGTCGTTGCCGCTGGTGTTGAACACGCCACCGATTTTCAGCGCCGCTCTAGCCGATGCCGTGGCCGCCAGGTTGGCCTGCAGAGCGGCGTCGGGCGTGGCCTCAACCAAGCCTAGACCAAACAGAGGTGCAGGGGTGCGGAAAATCACATTGTTGGTGGAAACGGCGGTGCCAAAGTCGGGCTGCGCGAGGGTACATCCCGTGGCGTCGGAACGGCCGGCGATGGTGTAGAGGTCGTGGACACCGCCGTCGAGGGCGCCGGACGAAGTCTTGATGAAGCGGGCTTCGAGCACAGGGCCAGCGGCGGTGATGAATGAGGGAACCGCGTTGCTGGCGCCGTCGAGCGTGGCGAGGGCGACCTGCGGATTCTGAATGGAGTTCTGTGGGCTGGCCAGTCCGGGACTGGCTCCGCCGATGGTGGGCTGGGCATGGCACTGGGCACAGCTATTGCCGTTGAAGGTGGGACCGAGGCCGAGGCCGGTTTCGCCGGCGATGGCGCCGGAAACCGAATCCACTTCCTGAAAGCGAAGCAGGGCCTGACTGAAAAAGGACTGCTCGTTGGAGTTGAGGGTAGAGAAAAAACTTCCCGCGGCCGCCGGGCCGGGACGAGGGCCGGGGTCGGTTTGGGCTAGAAGCGGGGAGATGGCGATGGCTGCCAATGCGAGACAAACAACGGTGACAGGGAGATTGTGACCCTTCATTGTGCACCTCCGTGCAGGGTGAGACACACTTCGAGTTCGGTCTTGGTGGTTTGGCGACGGGCGGCGCGTGGGTTGGTGGTAGCTGTTCTGCTAAAGCTGCGGCCCGGCAACAGGAGCCGGTACCGTGCCTACCGCGAACGGAACAGCACTATGGGAGCGGAAATCCCACCTGGGTTTTCTTTCCTCAGGCGAGGAAAGAGGATCGAACATTGCAGAGCACTCTAGGATGGATGAGGGAATCGGTCAACGGCCCGGAAGTACATTTCGCCTTCAAAATCTAAAATCAAAGGCAAGGGCAAATGCAAAGGCAGCGGGCAGGAGTGCCCGCTCCACACGGGCCGCTCCACGTGGACTATTTCGCGAAGAAGTAGTCGAAGGAGCGGACGGCGGTGAATTCGTCGTCTTTGATGTCGAAGACGGTGTAGAGCTTGGTGACGTAGAGGACGTCCTGGACCTTCTGGGTGAGGTTGAGGAGCTTGAGTTCGCCGCCGGCGTTGCGGACGGTGGTGAAGCTGCCGACGAGTTCTCCGACGCCGGAGCTGTCGATGTAGTCGACGCCCTGGAGGTTGAGGATGATTTTTTTCTTGCCTTGGGCGACGAGGTCGCGGACGGCGTCACGGAGGTCGCCGATTTCGTCGCCGAGCACGATGCGTCCGGTGATGTCGAGGATGGTGACGTGAGCGACTTCGCGGGATTCGATGGTTAGGGGCATGATCAGGGCGCGGTCTACGTTTCAGAGACCGATGGCCGGAATGGTAGTGGGTGCGGAAGGGCAAGTCAATGGGGAGTGCGCGGATGCGCTTTCAGGTCGCATGGGGCTCGGTCAAAATCCCCACTTCTCGCACAGAACGCGAGAAATGGGGCACCCGGCGTGAAGAAGCAGGTCCCTCCACTACGCCGTCGCTTCCGCTCCGGCTCCGGTCGGGATGACAATTCGTAATGGAGGCTGCTTTACGAGTGGGTGCCGTGGGGGCGGGAGTCGAGTTCGAGGGAAGCGCGGGGACGGTCGCGGACTACATTGTCGCGAATTTCCTGGATGGGCGAAGTGATGATGGGAGTGGGATAGAGCGGGTGACGAAATTCGAGGTGCATGCCGCGGCCGACGTATTGCAGCTTGAGCATGGAGCCTCCCCAGGTGGAACCGGCGATGGCGACCAGAACGGGCTTGGGACAGAATTCGGGATGACCGGAGAGTAGAGCTTCGCTGCCGCCGAGCAGGACCGCGGTGTAACGGTGGTGCATGGTCTGGATTTCGAGGACGGTCGAGGGCGGAAGGTCGCTGAGGAAGACGCCGCCTTCGATTTCCGACTGGACGATGCCGCGATTCACTTCGTCGGCCAGGTTGGGGTGAGGATTAAACATACGTATCAAACCTGCATATCAAACCTGCAGAGGACCGACACTAAGGGTATCGGGTTTCCGGGGTGGGGACAAGATTTCTTTAGGACGGGGGTCGGGGCGGAGGAGCATGACCTTTAGAGGCGGGTGGGGGCGGGCGGGTTGCAGAGAGTTTTGAGGGATCTGGAAGAGGTCAAAATCCCGTCCTTGTCCCTCCAAAAGGCGGAGGGACAAGGGTGGGGCACTCGCGAAGGCGAAACAGCAGGTCTCTCGACTGCGTTCGGCTGTCGCCTCACTGCGCTCGAGATGACAGTGACTTCCTGGTGGTAGGTGCCGGGTGAGGTGCTCGGGGCGGCGGCGGGTGGGACAATCCTGATAAAATAGCTGGGTAAGGGGTTCCTCAAATTCATGCCAGTTCCTGTGTCACAGATGTGGACGGTGGCGAGCTATGTGCTGCGGCAGAAGCTCGCGGGTCGGAAGCAGTATCCGCTGGTGCTGATGCTGGAGCCGCTGTTCCGGTGCAATCTGGCTTGCGCGGGGTGCGGGAAGATTCAGTACCCGGCGCATATTTTGAAGAAGGATTTGTCGCCGGAGGAATGTTTCCGGGCGGTAGACGAGTGCGGAGCGCCGATGGTTTCGATCCCGGGCGGGGAGCCGCTGATGCATCCGCAGATTGGGGAGATCGTTGAGGGGCTGGTGGCGCGGAAGAAATATATTTATTTGTGCACCAACGCGCTGCTGCTGAAAGAGAAGATTGGGCTGTTCAAGCCGAGCAAGTATTTGACGTTCAGCGTGCATCTGGATGGGCAGCGGGAAGAGCATGATTTGGCAGTGTGCCGCGAGGGTGGGTATGACATTGCGGTGGATGCGGTGAAAGAAGCGCTGCGCCGCGGCTTCCGGGTCACGACCAACACGACGCTGTTTGACGGGGCGAATCCGAAGTCGGTGCGGGCGTTCTTTGACGAGATGATGGAGCTGGGCGTGGAGGGCATGATGCTCTCGCCCGGGTACTCGTATGACAAGGCTCCGGACCAGAAACATTTTTTGGGGCGGGCGCGGACGCGGCGGATGTTTCGGGCGATACTCTCCAATCGCAAAAAAGAATGGCAGTTTAATTTGTCGCCGCTGTTTCTGGAATTTTTGATGGGGAAGAAGACGTATCCGTGCACGCCGTGGGGGATGCCGACTTACAACGTGTTTGGGTGGCAGAAGCCTTGCTATCTCTTGCAGGATGGGTACGCGGAGACATTTTCTGAGTTGCTGTCGACTACCGAGTGGTCGAAGTACGGGACGGAGTCGGGGAATCCGGCGTGCGCGAATTGCATGGTGCATAGCGGGTATGAGGCGTCGGCGGTGCATGCGACGTTTAATTCACTGGGCGGATTTCTGGCGACCGTGAAGGGGACTTTGTTCTCGCGGTATCGCGATGACGAGGCGCTGCGGATGCTGGAGGAGCCGGTGGCGGCCGTGCATCCGCTGGTGCAGATTGCGGCGCCGGAGACGCTGCACGAAACGCGGGTGTAGGGCAGCAGACGTTCCCGGGGCTGAAGCCCCCATATTATTTTTTGATTGGCTTACGCGGCGCTGAAGCGCCGCTCTTCCACGGTATTCTGGATCCTTGGTTTCCAAACCATGACGGGTAAAGAAGGCGGGCATATCGATCACACGGCGGCTCACGCCGCGCCTCATGTTGATGCGATGAATCCTGACGCGCTGGAAGTTGCGCCGGGGACGGAGCATGAGCGGCTGGAGGGATGGATTCCGGAGCTGGCCGGCGAAGACGAGCTGCGGGCGGCTTTGGAGAAGGCGTTTGATTATCGCGGCGACGTGACCATTACGCGGAAGGATGGATCGAAGATTGAAGGGTATTTGTTTGACCGGCGGTCGGGGGCTTCGCTGAAGGATTCGCTCGTGCGGCTTTATCCCAAGAATTCGGATGAGAAGGTTGCGGTGTCGTATGCGGAGATTGCGGCGCTCGCCTTTTCGGGTCGCGACACGGCGGCGGGGAAAAGTTGGGAAGCCTGGATGAAGAAGTATGCGGAGAAGAAGGCGGCGGGGGAGAAGGATTTGAGTTTGCATCCGGAGTCGCTGGAGTAAGTTGGGGGTGTTGCGAAGCAAAGTTTCCCTCTTGTAAGCGGATGCCCACAGGGGCTAAAGCCCGGCAACAAATCGGACGATTTGACGCGGCGCTGAAGCGCCGCTCTTCCACGGTAGTGCCCACCTTGGTCATAATGCTGCCGCAAAAATGCCTGCTTTAGCCCTTCTCAATATTCGCTCACTTGGCGGTTGGGGTGAAGGACAGGCCGTCGATGAGGTCTTCGACTTCGTCGTCAGTGCCGCCGATTACCGTGATGGAAATGGCGTAGCCGTGGGAGAGCAGGGCGAGAGTGGACTGGTGCATGACGCGGCTGCCGACGTCTTTGTGAAAGTCTCCGCGGACCACGGTCTTGGTGCCGATGGCGATTTCGTAGGGGTCTTCGTCGGCGGCGAAGCCTTGCGCTTTGGCGACTTCGGTGAGCGGGAAGAAATATTGGGCGGCTTCGGTGAGTCCGGGGTAGGAGGCGGCGCTCTCAGCGGCGATCACGATGGAGGCGTTTATGTCTTCGGCGCGCGCCTCGGGCGGGCGGGAGAAGGCGGCGAGCAGGACTCTGGCGTCGGTGCTGGAAGCGGGAGCGGGCTGGACATCTTTCTTTTCTGCGTTGTTCGTTTCTTGGTTCTTCGTTTCTTCGTTCTTCCCTTCTTCTTTTTCCTCTTCTTTTTTTCCTTCGCGGGCGTTCCATTCGTCGGTGCGTAGGACCCAGCCGGCGGGAATCTTACAGGAGAGTGCAAGGGTCTTGTTGCGGTAGACGTTGTTGGTGACGGCGCCGGGGTCGAGGGCAGAGTTGGTGGCCGCAGGCTTGACCGGCGCAGCGGAGGATGACGAAGGAGATTGCGCTTTGGTCTGGGCTTGCTGTGCGGCTGCTTGGAGCACGAGATACGTCAGTAGAAATAGCGTACGCCGGGAGCGGCGGGGGATCATGGTTCCTATGTTACGCGAGTTCGGAGACGCCGACAGGGTCAGCCGGGGGGAGAGCAAAGTCAAAGACTCCACCCCTTCGGCAAGCTCAGGGCAGGCTCTGTCGCAAGAAACGCGACTAAGGATGGGGCACCCGGTTCTTCATTGGAAAGTCAGAAGCTTTATGCGGCTTTGCCCAGGACGGGTTGGGCGCAGAAGGCGCAGCGGCGGGCGTCGAGGGGGATTTCGCTGAGGCACTCGGGACATTTCTTGGTGGTGGGATCGGCCGGGGCCGGGTCTTTGCGCATACGCGCGACCAGCGCATTGATCGGCGTGACCACGAAGAAGTAGACCGCGGCTGCGACCAGCACGAACGAAATTACGGCATTAATGAACTCGCCGTAGAGGAACTTGCTGCCGTTGAGGGTGAAAAAGAGTCCCGAGAAGTCCGGCGCTCTTACCACGGCGGCGATGAGGGGGGTCAGAAGACCCTTGGTGAGAGATCCAACGACGCCGGCGAAGGCGGCGCCGATGACGACGCCGACGGCCATATCCACAACATTTCCACGCAGGATGAATTTCTTGAATCCGGATAGCATGAGGGTGGTCCTCCTGAAAGTTAAGTGCCGCCAATGTAAGGCAGGGGCGACGGTAGGTCAAGGGGCGACGCCCTTCCGGCGCTTGGACCGCCTTCAGGGGCTAAAGCCCGGCTGACATTGGATGCTCTCACGCGGCGCTGAAGCGCCGCTCTTCCACGTGCTGTCTTGCGTCGCGCCCGCGCCGACTCCTCAGTAGAGCTGCCCGCCCTTTCTTTTCGTCGCAGGGCAGCTGAGCTTTGCTCGGCCTGTCCGGGTCTGAGACCCGGACCTACACAAGCCAAAGGCACAAATCAAAAGCTTGGCTCAATCCAAAGCAGGGGTCAAATCAAAAGCAGTTTTCAGATGCGCATGGGCATGACGATGTAGCGGTATTTGTAGTCGTCGCCTTCGGCGGGGCGGAATTGGCCGGCGGACTGGGCGTCTTTCAGTTCTAAGCGGACTTCGCTGGTGCCGGCGGCTTTGAGGAAGTCGACCAGGTATTGGGCGTTGAAGCCGATGGTGAGCGGCTCGCCGGTATAGGGAGCCTCGATGGAATCTTCGGATTCGCCAGCTTCGGTGGAGCTGGCGGAAATTTTCAGTTCGCCTTTTTCCAGGCGCAGGCGGACGGCGCGGGAGCGCTCGTCGGCGAACTGGGCCACGCGGAGGATGGCGGAGTTGAGTTCGTCGGAGTTCAGCGGGACGATTTTACTGTTGTCCTTCGGCAGCACGGCTTCGAAGTTGGGGAATTGGCCGGTGAGTTGGCGCGAGGTCAACAGGCGCGAGCCAATGCGGAAGAACAGCGTGGAGTCGTCTTTGGCGAATTCGATGGTTTCGGCGTCGGTGGAGTCGAGCAGGGACTTCAGCTCGTCCATCGCCTTCTTTGGGACCAAAGTTTTCAGTTCGCCGGAGACGCTTTCGAATTTTTCGCCGGGGCGTTCACAGTGAGAGAGCCGATGTCCGTCGGTGGCGACCATGGTGATGGACTCGGGCTTGATTAGCATCAAGGCGCCGTTGAGGGTGTAGCGCGATTCTTCATTCGAGATGGCGAATCCGGTGCGGGCGATCAGGCCGCGCAGGACCTGGGCGGGAATTGTGATCGCACCGGCTGTCGGAAACGCGGGCAGGCTGGGGAAATTCGACTTCGCCATGCCCACCATTTTTGTATTCGACCGGCCGCAGCGAATGCTGACCCAATGATTTTCGAGCAGTTTGATGGTGATGTCGGCATCGGGCAGAAGTTTTACGTAGTCGTGAAGCTTGCGGGCGGGGATGGTGCAGGAGCCATCCTTTTTAACTTTTGCGTTACAGGAAGTACGCAGGCTGAGATCGAGGTCGGTGGCCGTGATCGACAGGCGGTCGCCGGCGGCCTCAAATAAATAATTGGACAGGATTGGAATTGTGGTCTTGCGCTCGACCACACCCTGCGTAGCGCTTAATTCGCGCAACAACTCTACCTTGCTGACCGTAATCTCCATGGTGCCCGCGGCAACGGCGGCTTCCACCGGCATAATGCGCTCTCCCCCTGCTACTCGCCGGCGGTACCTCAGCGGCTAAAGCCGGCAACCGTTTAGCTACTTTAACGATGCGGCTTAACGCCGCACCCTTTCAAAGCCACTAATTCAAAACCATAAATTTCAAAGTGCTCCGTGCTACTTCTAGTACTACCCTTATATCAAATGCAAAAGCTATAAAACCAGCAGTAACAGTAGGGGGTTCGCAGAAGTGGAAAACCGGGGCAACTCGCCTGTTGTCACCGGTTTTCCGCTGAACCCTTGATGTTAGAAATCGGTCCCAAACTATTCGGAGACGGTAGTCAAACTTGGCCGTGCTGCGGATTTCTTCCCTGCCTTACACAAGTTCCACAGCGCATTCACAGGTATCACAAGGAAGACTGGATTGCTGAGTGGAAAAGTCACTCCCACGCGCGATTCATCCGCCTAATTGCTCGGTCAGTTTATTGATCAACCTGTTCAAATCTTTGTCGGTCTTGCGGAGCTCCTCGATCTTTTCGACCGAATGCAACACGGTGGTGTGATGCTTGCCACCGAACTGGCGGCCGATTTCCGGCAGTGAGGCTTCGGTCATGTGTTTGGCCAGGTACATGGCAACCTGGCGCGGGTAAACGATGGCGCGAGAATTATTCTTGGCCTTGATCTCAACCAGGCGCAGGCCGAATTGTTCGGCCACCATTTTCTGGATGGACTCGATGGTGACTTTGCGGGCCTGTGAGTCGATGAAATTTTTCAGGACTTGTTGCGCGTAGGGCAGAGTGATTTCGGCGCCGATCAGCGACGAGTGAGCAACCAGACGGATCAGAGCGCCTTCCAACTCGCGGACATTGGATCGAATATTCGAAGCCACGTAGAGGGCGACGTCGGTGGGCAGGGTTACTTTCTCCTGCTCGGCTTTCTTTTGGAGAATGGCGACTTTCGTTTCCAGATCGGGGGGCTGGATGTCGGCGATGAGTCCCCACTCGAAGCGGCTGCGCAGGCGGTCCTCAATCTCGGCGAGTTCCTTGGGCGAGCGGTCGCTGGCGATTACGATCTGCTTCATCGACTCGTGCAGGGCGTTGAAGGTGTGGAAGAACTCTTCCTGGGTGCGCTCTTTGCCGGTGAGGAACTGGATGTCGTCGATGAGCAGGACGTCGACGTTGCGGAACTTGTCGCGGAAGGTCGTCATCTTGTCGTAGCGCAGCGAGTTGATCATGTCGTTAGTAAACTTCTCGCTCGACGTGTAGCAGATGGCAGCTTGCGGCATGCGACGCTTGATTTCGTGTCCGATGGCTTGCATGAGGTGCGTCTTGCCCATGCCGACGCCGCCATAGAGGAACAGCGGGTTGTAGGCCTTGGACGGACGTTCGGCGACGGCCTGGCAGGCGGCGTGGGCGAACTGGTTGCCGCTGCCGATGACGAAGGCGTCGAAGGTGTAGCGGGGATTCAGTTGCGCTGCGCCGTCCCAATCGAAACGAGACTGCGACGGGCCGGCGGTCGTGGTTGCGGCGGTAAGGCCGCCATCGTGACGCACGGGAGTTGCGGCCGGATCGTCCTCGGGGGTGACGAACTTTACGTCGTTGAAGCCGAGGCCGAGATTGTCGATGGCTTCCTGGATGAGGTCGGCGTATTTGTCGCCAGCGTGGCGAAATTCAACCGTCGGAACGCGAACGAAGAGAATGCCTCCGCTGGCGTGGCTGTAGCGAGTGGGCTTGAGCCAGGTGTCGTAGGAATGACGATTGATTTTCTTTTCCAGCGCATCGAGGATGCGCGCCCACGGGTTGGGGGAGAGAGTTGTGCTGGGGACTGACATATATGAAATGTTCACCGCGGCGCTCCGGCGGCTGGAGAGAGCGCCTGTTAAAACTGCCGTTTTACGGAGTAGCCGGAACCATCAAGTTTACTGCGGAAATGCGATCGAATCTCAGCGCAGTGGCTGCCGAAAGCAAAAAGAATTTCGAAAGCAAGATCAGTTCGGGATACTAGCACAAATTTTTTTGTTGTGTGGAAAACTTCGGCTGGAATTTTTCCGCGAGTGACTATTCAGAACCCGAAGGAAGAGTTTGTCAAGTGGCGCGGTGGTAACTGCCGCAGAGACGGTGCAGAGGGTTGACGCATGCTAGCGAAGAAAAGCATCAACCACTAAGGGCACGAAGGTTCACGAAGGAATTCGTCGCACCACGATCTAAGATCCCGCGGATTGCGGTTTGGACGTAATGCGTCCTGCTGATTTATACTTGTGGTTTGCCTTAAGACCGTTGAACGAATCAGGAGCAAGTACTTTTCATGCCCAAGCGTACATTCCAACCCAACCGGCGCAAGCGATCGAAGACACACGGATTTCGCAAGCGCATGAAGACCCAGGGCGGCAAGAAGGTAATTTCCCGCCGGCGCGCCAAGGGGCGCAAACGGGTCTCGGTGAAACCAGGATTCCGCGAATAGTCCAGTGACGCGCGTAAGTCGTGCGCACCATCCGCTGTTGCGGCCAGTCATGTTGTTTCAGACATGTTGCTTCAGACATCTGGAAATAGCGATCTGGAGACTCGAGTCACTGTGACTGCGAACTTTCCGCGCAGCGCGCGGCTGTTGCGCCATGCCGATTTTGAGCGCGTGTACAAACTGGGGCGGCGGCATTTTTCGGCGTCCATGACCGTGTTTTATTGGCTGCGGACGGCGGGGAGCATGGGCGCGGCGGTGCGTTTGCCGGCGAAGCCGGTTATGCCGGGACTGCGCGTTGGATTTACCGTAGGGCGCGCGCTGGGTGGCGCGGTCGTGCGCAACCGGATGAAGCGGCGTTTGCGCGAGGCGGTACGGCTGACGTGGCCGGCCGCGGGGCCAAATGCGGATGTGGTGATCAATCCGAAGAAGGCGCTGCTGACTGTGGAGTTCGCGGCGGTGGTGAACGAAGTGAGCCGGGCTTTCGTAGTTATCGAACAGAAGCTGGCGGGCAGGCCGGCTAGAGAAAAAGCTTGAACCACAGAGGGCACGGGGGTTCACTGAGGAAATCCTGGAAGGTGGTTCCGTGCTGATGGTGATGCGCCAGATTCCCAAATTCGTTGTGCTGCGGTTGCTGCGCGGATATAAGTGGGCGATTTCGCCGATGTTTCCGGCGGCGTGCCGGTTTGTTCCGACCTGCTCGGAATATGCGATGGAGGCGGTGGAACGGTATGGCGCGGTGCGGGGCGGGCCGATGGCATTGCTGCGGTTGCTGCGGTGTCATCCGTTGGCGCATGGGGGATACGATCCGGTGGTGAAGCAGCAGCCAAATCCCCACTTCTCGCAAAGTACGCGAGAAATGGGGCACCCGGCGGCTCACGAACATCGAGCGGATTCCCAATCGCCGATGCAAAGCGCGATCTGAGGGAACGGTAACTTTGCCAGACATTCAAAATCCACAACACGAACCCGGCAGCGAGAAGCGGCTGATGCTGGTTTTTCTGCTGGCGTTCATCCTGATGCTGGCGATGCAGCCGTTGCTCAAGAAATATTTTCCGCAGCCGGTAACGCCGCCGCAACAGAGCCAGCCTGCGCCGGCGCAACCTGAGGCTACGACGGCGGCTGCAGCCGTTGCGCCGGTCGCGAGCGCGGGCAACGTTGTGACCAAGCAGGCGGCGAGTGAGTCCGAGACGGTTATTGAGAACGATCTTTACCGGATCACGTTCACCAACCGCGGGGCGCAGGTGAAATCGTGGATCCTGAAAAAGTTCGACAATGACGCGCAGAACGGGCCGCTCGATCTGGTGAATCCGGCGGCCGCGGAGAAGTACGGGTATCCGTTGTCGCTGTGGACTTACGATGAGAGCTTGCGCGGGCGGCTGAGTTCGGTGCTGTATGTGGCTTCGCGCGAAGGGAGTCAGACGTCGCCGACAACGGTCACGTTCGATTATGCAGACCAGGATTTGGTGGTGCATAAGACTTTTGGTTTCGACAGCACGTATATCGTGAATGTCGAAACGAATGTCACGTACAAAGGCAGTGCGGTTGCGGCGCTTCCGGCGTGGCCTTCGGGATTTGGCAGCCAGACGACGCCCGCGTTCTACGCCGCGGGTCTGATCGATTACCAGTTCAATAAAGACATTGTGCGGCTCCCGATCCGGTGCGGATGGTCGCCGCTCTCGAAGTGCACCGACATCAGCGGCGGCAACACCGTCCGGGGACCCTTTCATTGGGCGGGACCGACCGACCTGTATTTCGCGGCGGTGTTTATTCCCGACGATCCAAATTCGGCGGCGATGGTGACGCTGCGGAACTCGATGTTGGTGGCGCGCGATCCCAGCAAGCCGGACTCGAAAGAAGTCGTGCCGGTCGACGTGCTGGGGGCGGCGGTTGGCAGCCTGCACGGGGCGACGGCGGAGAGGATTTTTGTTGGTCCCAAGGAACTGGAAGTTCTCGAAAAAGTTCCGGTGCCGGGAGTGACGGGGGCTGACGGCGATTTGAACGGGCTGGTGGATTTCGGGTGGTTTGGGATTCTGGCCAAGCCGCTTTTTGTGTGGCTGAAGTGGACTTTCCGTCACGTGGTGGCGAACTGGGGATGGGCGATCGTGCTGCAGACGCTGATCATCAGCCTGGCACTGTTGCCGCTGCGCATCACGCAGATGAAGTCGATGCTGAAGATGCAGCGCGTGGCGCCGCAGATCAAGTCGATCCAGGAAAGGTATAAGAAATACAGCCTGCGCGATCCGCGCAAGGCGCCGATGAACGAGGAGATCAGCGCGCTGTACAAGAAAGAAGGAGTGAATCCGGCGGGCGGGTGTTTGCCAATGCTCATCCAGATGCCGTTTTTGTTCGCGTATTACCGCATGCTGGGAGCGGCGCTGGATCTGCGGCATGCGCACTGGCTGTGGATTCACGATTTGTCGGCGGCTGAGCCGTTTCCGTTTGTCCTGCCGATTCTCATGGTGATCAGTATGCTGGTGGTGCAGAAGATGACGCCGCAGGCCGGGATGGATCCGTCACAACAGAAAATGCTGACGGTGATGATGCCGCTGATGATGGGGTTCATCTTCTTCCGGCTGGCCGCGGGACTGAACCTGTATTATGCAGAATCGAACTTGATCTCGATGGCGCAGCAAGCGGTGATGAACCGCACCAAGCTGGGGCAGGAAATGCGCGAGATGTTGGCGAAGCGGGCGCGGAAGAAAGATAAATAGCTGCCAGCTTGGACCGCACGCAGTCGTGGAGTACCCAAGACCGACTTCTCGCGCAGAGCGCGCGCGAGAACTGGGGCACCCTAAAGAGATTTTTGAGCGAACGGCCAAGAGCCAAGAGCCGATAGCTGAGAGCTGAACTTCATGTCCATTCCCGATAAAACCGCCGCCGCAAAAAAGATTAACGAGTTTCTGCAGGCCGTCGTGACCCATGGCGGTCTTCACTTGAAGTACCGGATCGTGGTGGATCCGCCGCTGCCGGAGAACCGGGATTGGGAGAAGCCGGAAATTCTGGTGGATTTTGCCGGGCCCGACTCGGCGCTGCTGCTGGACCGGGGCGGAGAACTGCTGCGGGCGCTGGAACTGCTGGCTCTCGAAATGCTGCGGCTGCCTTCGGGCGAGCATGAAAAGATCTCGTTCGACTGCCAGAATCAGAGGTCGCTGCGTATCCAGGAGCTGAGAACCGCGGCTACCGTCGCTGCCGAGAAAGTACGGAAGACGGGAACGCCGTACGAGTTCAGTCCGATGTCGTCGCGGGAGCGGCGGATCGTGCATCTGGCGCTGCGCGATGAAGCCGACCTGCGAACCGAGAGCGAGGGCGAGGGGATGCGGCGGTGTTTGGTGGTGTATCCCAAGGATTACAAGGCGGCGGGGCAGCCAGGACCCAAAATCATTCCGTGATCGGGAAAGACCGCAATATGAAGACCGCAATATAGTGAGTACGTAGGGCAACCAGTTCTGGGTGGCCTTCATTCCTAACTGGCAGGAGGTCTGCCATGAAGCGATACGCGCCTCAGTTTTTTCTGTTGTTGCTCGTTCTAGCGGCAGCGCTGACATTGGCTTGCGGGTCCTCCGCGAGCCGCACACTCCAATCGGTCACACTCAGCCCCGCAAGCGCCGATGCGCAGACCTATCCCGCTGGCTTGGTGCAGTTCACGGCCACGGGCACCTACGACGCGCGGCCCTCGCCGGTGACGCCGCTGGCGGCGACCTGGGGAGCATGTGACCAAGCTGGAAACGGCACGAGCGAAGTTTCCGTTTCAGCCAACGGGGTGGCTCAGTGCGCCAGCGGGGCGGCCGGAATGTATAAGGTCTGGGCCTTTGATTTGGTTACTACTCCAGGCGGAGCCGAATGCCTTGTGGAAAGTGCTTGCGGCGGAGGATGCGGGCGCGTTACGGGCACGGCGCAACTGACTTGTCCATGAGAGAGAGTCTGGCCGGCCCACAGTTATGGCCCGAGGATCCCACTTCTCGCTGTTAAGTGCCGATTGGCGATGACGAAAGAACGTTGGGCAAGGCTCAATCTTCCCACCTATTGATGATCTTGATTCGTGGCGCTGCGGGATCTGGGATTCGGGAGTGAGGGAAGGCGTGATCTTCTGGCGTTGTGGCGCGGCTCGCCTCGCTGCGCTTGGCGGGACGGGCGAAGGCGCCCGTTCCCACACAAGCAAAGCCTACACAAGCAAAGCCCGCACAAGCTGGCTAGCGGCCTGCTGCGGCTGCTGCGGCTGCCGGGATCATGCCGGCGATGTTCATGGATTCGATGCGGTTGAGGACGGATTCGAGGCTGGCGCCCGTGTCGGTGCAGGCATCCACGTAGGGATGGCGGCTGCCGTCGGCGTGCATGACGAGCACGCTGGTCTCGGCGCTGGCCTTCTTCACCATGTAGGGCAGGTGATGACGATCGTTGCGGGTGAGGGTTGGTCCCAGGACGACCAGGTCGAACCGGCTCTTTTTGAGGGCCTCGTCAACGGCCTTGCGTCCGGCGGCCTGGGCGACGATGTGCCCGGCCTTTTCCATGGCAGCGGCATGAGCGGCCAAAACGGTTTCGTCCCCTTCGCCATAAAGAATTCTTATTTTCGACTTCGCCATGGATTCCCCTCGCTTGAATCGTTCGTTGCTGGTACCTGCACACCAGTACCTGCCAATGACGGTAGCAACCGGCGGGAAGCGGGGAAACGTCACCGAAGACGCACGACGAACGGGACTTGGCGGAAGAACGGTGGCTGGTGGCCAGTGGACAGTGATCAGCCCGACCTACCTTTTTTCATTCGATACGAACCTGCGCCTGCTTGAAAGGGCTTCCCCTTCGTGGCTCTGCGCGCTACACTGCTGGCGCGGAGGCTTTCCAACCATGCCGGGCAGACTCGTCTGGAGAGCTGTACTCATATCGTTACTATCGACGCCATTGTGGACGCCGTTTCTGACGGCGCAAGCGGGCGGGGCAGCGACCTCCACCACCACATGCAATCTGGATGACGGGCGGCAGGTCTACGTGCGGTACAAACCAGCCTCCATCAGAGAGAAGCCGGCTAACGGCAAGCCCTGGACGCCGGGCGGAACGCCCATGACGCTGTTCACCGAAGCGCAACTGACGCTGGGGAGTTCGGTGATTCCTATTGGTGCGTATTCGTTGTATCCCATCCCGGCGAAAGATCATTGGACGGTGGTGGTGAACAAGAACGTGACGCCTGGGGCGGCGTATGACGAGAAGCAGGACATTGCGCGCGCGCCGATGGAGACGGCGCAAGTGGATCAGCCGTCGGAGGGGCTGGAATTGGCCTTCGCGCACGTGGGCGCTCGCTGCACGTTGCGGATTTATATGGGCAAAGCGGCGTCGTTTGCGGACTTCATGGCGAAGTGAGGTCGCGGCTCCGCGGGCGAGACGCCCCCGGTACAGCCGGCAAAGCCCGCCCTGAGAGAAGTCGAAGGGATGCCGGCGCTACAATCTCAGAATGCGCGGTTTCACGGTCATCTTCTTTTTATCTCTCATCTTGCCAGCGGCCGGGGCCGCTCAATCTGGTCAAGTCCAGATCTCGCATACAACTGAAAGTTTACGCGGCGTGAGCGCTGTGTCGCGAGACGTAGCATGGGCGAGCGGGACGCACGGCACTTATTTGCGCACGATTGACGGGGGTCGTACGTGGACTCCGGCGCAAGTGCCCGATGCCGGAGCTCTGGATTTTCGGGCGGTGGCGGCATTTTCTGCCGACGAAGCTTTTCTGATGTCGGCGGGATCGGGAGCGCAGTCGAGGATTTACCACACCAGCGACGCGGGGAATCACTGGCAGCTGCAGTTTACGAACCCGAATCCGAAGGGCTTCTTCGATTCGATGGTGTTCTGGGATGCGAAGCATGGGGTCGTGCTGGGCGACCCGATCGCTGACGAGTCCGGCACATTAAAGTTCGAACTTCTGCTGACCGAGGATGGGCAGAATTGGCGGGAGATTCCGGCTCGCGAAGCTTCCGGCCGCGAAGGAAGGCGAGGGCGCGTTTGCGGCGTCGAACACATGCCTCGCAATCGTGCCCGGAGGACTGGATGCGAACCTGTGGTTTGCCACGGGCGGCAAAGTGGCGCGCGTGTTTCATTCTGGCGATCGCGGACAGAGTTGGGAGGTAGTCGATACTCCCATGGTGCATGGGCCGGATTCGGCGGGAATTTTTTCAATCGCATTCCGCGATGCGATGCATGGAGTGATTGCCGGAGGGGATTACAAACATCCCAAAGACGACGGGCCGAACCTGGCGTTCACCGACGATGGAGGGAAGACGTGGACGCTTTCGCTGCTGCATCCGCTGGCATATTTTTCGGCCGTGGCGTATGACCGGAAAGTGAACGAACAGGCGATGCGGGAAGCGGTGGTCGAGAAAGCGATGCGGGTGAAGGCCGTTGCGCCGGAACGGATTTATCTGGTCGGGCAGGATTTTGTGTTCGACTTTCGGCCGCCTCGGGATCCGCGGCGGATTAATGGGAAGAAGAAGATGGGGATTCAGTTCAATGCGGCCGGCGCGTATCCGGAAGGCGGAGTGCTGGTGGTGGGGCCGAAGGGGTCGATCGCGTCGATTCCGTAGCTGCGCAAGCTGTTTCCCGGGCTTGGAAAACGACCACAGGGGCTGAAGCCCGCCATCATTTTGCCGGTTTACGCGGCGCTGAAGCGCCGCTCTTCCACGGTTGTGCGCGCAGTCGTCCAACGGTTGTGCATGCAGTTGTCCGCGTTTGTGCGATGTCATCTTGGACTACTTGTGCGCACATTTGCTCCAGTCTCTTTTTTTTTACCCCCCCGCAAGATCAAACATTCCCCGAAACCTGCCTCTGGAAACCGCTGGTGACTAAAGGGCTATATCTTCCTGTTCTTTGCGTTTGGGGGTGGATCAACGAAGATTAAGAAGATTAGTTAGCTCTCATCTCCTCCAGATTGAGAACACTGTGAAAAAACTATCTCTGGCCATTTTTGTGTTTGTACTTAGCGCTGCGGCTGTAGTGTTCGCGCAGACGCAGACTTCTGTTCCCACGAATTCCAGCGCTGCGACGGATGCGACCACGGTGTCGCGCACAACCAAGGCGGTGCACTATCGGCTGCAGGGCGGAACCACCAAGGTGAACTTCCGCGGAACCGATCTGCTGCAGCGGGCTTCGGGCGAAGCGCGGGTTGAAGGCAAGAAGACCAACTTCGAAGTCGACGCGAAATTCGAGGGGCTGGAAGACGCCACTAAATTTGGTCTGGAATTTCTTACCTACGTGGCGTGGGCGGTTTCGCCGCAGGGGCGTCCGGTGAATCTGGGCGAGGTGTCGCTCGATCACAACGGCAGCGCGCATTTGAAGGCCTATACCGACCTGCAGACGTTTGGGATGATCGTTACTGCCGAGCCATATTTTGCGGTCACGCAGCCGGGCAACATGGTGGTGATGGAGAGTGCATCGGTGAACGGCGGCGGGGGCGAGTTCATCGACGCGAAATATGAACTGGTGACGCGGGGCACGTATTCCTCGACCAACACGCACATACAGGATGCGATTTTCGGAATCGACAGCAAGACTCCGCTGGAACTGTTTGAGGCGCGGAACGCGGTGCGCATCGCGCATATTGCGGCGGCGGATAAATATGCGGCGTCGATTCTTTCGAAGGCTGGGCAGCAGTTGATGCACGCGGAAGAAATCTATCGGCAGAAGCAGAACAAGGCGGCGGTGGAAGCCGCAGCCAAGGAAGCTACCGAGACCGCGGAGGAAGCGCGGCTGATGGCAGTGAAGCAGAAGGCGGAAGACGAAGCTCAGGCCGCGGCCGCGGCGCGGGAAGCGAAGGCGCGTGCGGATGCAGTGGCGGAAGCAAAACGGCGCGCGGATGCGGAAGCGGCTCAGGCGCAGGCGGAACAAGCCCGTGCCCAGGCGGAACAAGCTAAGGCTGAAGCGGAACGCATGAAGGCAGAAGCCGTGGCCGCCGCGCAAGAAGCCTCACGCCAAAAAGAAGAGGCCGAAAAGGCCAAGGCGGACGCCGTGGCTCAGCAGCAAGTGCTGGCGGCCGAAACCGACAAGGCTCGCGCCGCCGCCGCGCAATCGGAAAGTCTGCGGCAGCAGGCGGAAAAAGAAAAACAAGACTTGCGGGCGCGGCTGCTGCAACAGTTGAATTCGATTCTGGCGACGCGCGACTCGGCTAGAGGCTTGATCGCGAATATGTCGGACGTGCTGTTCCGCAGCGGAAGTTTTGAGTTGCTGCCGGGAGCGCGCGAGCGGCTGGCTAAGGTTTCGGGGATCGTGCTGGCGTATCCGAGCTTGCATGTTGCCATCGAAGGGCACACCGACAGCGTGGGCAGCGATCAGTACAACCAGGATCTTTCGGAGCATCGGGCCGAGGCAGTGCGGGATTATTTTGTGCAGCAGGGGATTTCTTCCAGTGCGGTCGAGGCGCGCGGGTTTGGCAAGAGCGAGCCGATCGCGTCGAATGAAACGGCGGAAGGGCGCCAGCAGAACCGGCGGGTGGAGTTGGTGCTTTCCGGCGATGCGATCGGGAACGTGATGGACGAAGCGCCTTCGTCGCAAACTGCAAGCGCGCAGAATAAGTAGGCGAGAACGGCGCTCCGGTTCGGTTCAGGAACGATTCACCGGGGCTGAAGCCCACATCAATTGTGGCGCTTCACGCGGCCCCTTCGACAAGCTCAGGGCAGGCTCTGAAGGGCCACTCTTCCACTTGTTTACGGTACGGCCCGTAATGCGCTGAAGCGCTCTTCCACCGCTTGTGGCCGCCCCAATTCGACCTCCCAATCCTGAAACTCTGACTGGCGTGCGCGGCGCTACACTTGATGTCTGCGCTTCACTGGAGGAATCGAATGACCCCGGATCGCGAACTGTCCCTGCGTAAACACCTGCTCGAACTTCTCAAGGGTGGGGGTGCTCATGCCAAATTTGATGATGTGATCAAGGGCTTGCCGGCGAAGCTGCGCGGGGAGAGGCCGGCGAAGTTTCCGCACTCTCCGTGGATGTTGCTGGAACACATGCGGCTGGCGCAGCGGGACATTCTCGAATTCAGCTGCAATGCGAAGCATGTTTCTCCGCCGTGGCCGAGCGGGTATTGGCCGAAGACGGAAAGTCCGGCGAATGCGGCGGCGTGGAACAAGAGCCTCGAGCAGTTTCGGCGGGATTTGCAGGCGATGCAGAAGTTGGTCTCGAACCAGAAGACCGATTTGTTTGCGCGGATTGCGTGGGGCGACGGGCAGACGATTCTGCGGGAGGCGCTGCTCGTGGCCGATCACAATGCGTATCACCTGGGACAGATGCTGGATGTGCGGCGGATGTTAGGAGCGTGGAAGGGTTAGTAGCCCGGAGAGTAAAAGCTGTTTTCTTTCGCCCCTCCGGGGCTGAAGCCCCGTCGAATTTCTGGCGACCTGGACGCGGCGCTTAAGCGCCGCTCTTCCACTCTTTCATTCTTTCGCCGCTTCGCGGCTTGCAGCCCCGTTAGATCGCTATTCCCTGGCGGGGCGCTGAAGCTCTCGCAGCCTCGGTTTCGCCGTGTTTGGAATGAAGCTCGGGGCGTTTCCGGAACACGACTTTTACTCCCTCGCGCCAGTGCTCGTCAATGCCGACGAATTCCCATTCGATCTCGGGGGAGAGGTAGCGCAGCAGTACGTCGGTTTGGGGATGGACGTGGAAGGCTGGTGCCACCAGATAGAGCAGCGGCTTTTGCGGCGACAATTCCTGATCGGGGAAATATCCGAAGCGGGGAAATTCTCCGCGGGCGTGGTGCCACTGCGACTCTCGACCAGTAATCGAGGCCCTGCAGGGGCAGGTGGATGTCTTCGTCGGCTTTGAGTTCGACGACGGCGAGGCGGCCGTCGCGGGTGGTGGTCAGGACGTCGAGCATGGCGCGGTCGCAGGCGGAAAATGCGGGAACCTGCGAATAGAGTGAGCGGGTTTCCTTGGAATGCGACGGCAGGCGCTCGTCGATCACGCTGACGTCGGCCACGACCAGAGATTCGAGCCAGCGTTCGGGATGCAGGCGGAACAGCGGATGCTGACGCGGGCCGTAGGGATGGCGAGTGTCGCGGATGGCGGTGAGCAATTCGAGGAAGAGCGGGAAATTGCGGTCGTCATTGTTATAGCGGCCTTCAAGGACGCGCTCTTCGGGGCCAACGCCGAAGACAATTTCCTGCTTGCTGCGGAAGGTTACGGCCTCGGCGGCCATGCGGGCGCGGGCAAATTCGAGGCCGCGCCAGCGGAAGGCAATTTCGGCTGCTGAAAGCACGGCGACCTCGCAATTGGGCAGGATCCAGTTGATGCGGGCGATGGAGTCGGCGAAGCGCTCGAGCGCGGCGGATTCGTTGGCGGCGTGGAGCAGGCGGGTGGCGACGTTGCCGCGGTCGGTGCAGTCAATCTCGGTCAAAGCGTCGTGACGTTCGTCCAGTTCAAATAAGTTCCACTTGGCGGCGGCGCGGTTCAGGTTGGCCATGCGCTCGCGGACCAGCGCGGAACAACCTTGCGGCACGAACAAGTGCAGGCCCTCGACGAGAAACTTGCCGGCCGACGAGTGGCGGCAGGCTTCCAGCCAGAGAATGCCGAACGTCAGGGAAGCGTCGATCGAAGCCTGAGTTTCCGAGGCGTTGACACCGAGCACAGCGAAGGCCGACTGGCCCTGGCGCAGCAGTCCGCGGGCATAGATGGGGCCGAAGGACTTCTCCAGATCGATGGCGGTAGTGAGGCGCGTGACTGTGAAGCTGGGGAAGTGGCGGTCGAGGGTGTGGCGGAGTTTTTGCTCGTAACTGGCGCGGGCCGCCTTCTTTGCTGAGGGCGACCGGCGGTCGCGCTCGCGGCAGATTTCAAGCTTGGTGGGACGCGACTGGCCGAGCCGCTGCACAAACAGCCGCAGCGTGCCACTCTTCACCTCGGCGTCGAGCACGCGGCGCACCGTGTTGCGCTCGGCCGACCAGAGGTGCAGCAGGCATTTGTTGTAGTCGCCGGAGATGGAGTACTTGGCTTGGGCCAGGTCGAAGGCCACGGCGCCGTCTTCGAGCACGACTGCGCCCGACGGCCTCGCTGAGGAAGTCCTGCACGGTGCGGGTGAGGGCGTCTGGGGTCACGAGTGGATTGTCCACATTCGGCGGGGCGGCGTCTGTGACGAGTGACCATGGTTATGGGCGGGAGTGTGGAAGAGTTGGACCGGAGGGGGTGGAGGAGATTCGATGTGGGATAATGAAAGGATACGGTCGGGAATGGTGCATGGGGAGTAGTTCTCCCTCAAGGCTAAAGCTCTATGTTTCGTGCGCGCTGACGGCATGACTGGAAGCCGTGCCCTTCCCAAACCATTTTCGAGACTAGTCTCGATGGAGTAGCTTGCTTCCGAGTCTTGTCGGACGCGGCGGCATCTAAATGAACGTGGACAAACAACTTCAGGATAAACATATTTTGGATCGACAACGATTTTTCTTCGAACACTACGGGCTGACCGAGCACGATCTGGAACGCTATCTTTCGGCCGCGCTTTCGGCGGGCGGCGGTTATGCCGATCTCTACTTCGAGTATCTTTCGTCGACGGCGCTGATGGTGGATGAGTCGATGGTGAAGTCGGCGTCGCAGGGAATCTCGGCGGGATGCGGAGTGCGCGTGGTTTCCGGGGAGCGCACGGGCTACGCCTATACGGACGACCTTTCGTCCGAGCGGATTCTGCACGCGGCGAAGACGGCTGCTTTGATTGCCAGCGCCCCGGCGAAGACGACGGTGGCAGGATTTCAGAAAGCGGCGGCGCGGAGTTTGTATCCGGTGACGCTGCCTTCGGTAGATGCGGAGATCAGCGCCAAGGTTGAGTTGGTAATGCGCGCGGACAAAGCGGCGCGGGCGTATGATCCGCGCATTCAGGAAGTGCGGGCGAGCTATGCGGACGAGTTGCGGAATATTTTGGTGGTCGCGTCGGATGGAACGTTCGCGGAGGACTCGCAGCCGCTGGCGCGCATGAACGTGTCGTGCATCGCGAAGACGGAGGGGAACTCGGCGCGCGGGACTTCGGGCGGCGGCGGACGCGTTGCGCTGGACTTTTTCTTTGGAGAGAAGACGCCGGAGTTTTTTGCCAAGGAATCGGCGCGGCAGGCGATTTTGCAGCTCGATGCGCGTGAGGCTCCGGCTGGAGAGATGGAAGTCGTGCTCGGGCCGGGATGGCCGGGAGTTTTGCTGCACGAGGCTGTGGGACACGGACTGGAAGCGGACTTCAACCGCAAGAAAACCTCGGCATTCGCGGGGCTGATCGGCAAGCGCGTGGCGAGTGAGAAATGCACCGTCGTCGATAACGGGACCATGCCGTGGCGGCGCGGGTCACTCAATGTGGACGACGAAGGCGGATCGACGCAGGAAACGGTGCTGATTGAAAACGGAATTCTGAAGGGATATCTCAGCGACAAATTGTCGTCGCGGCTGATGGGGATTGCGAGCACGGGCAACGGGCGGCGCGAGAGTTACGAGCACATCCCAATGCCGCGTATGACGAATACTTACATGCTGGCCGGGCAGGACGATCCGGGAGATATTATTCGCTCGGTGAAGCACGGTATTTACGCGGTGAATTTCGGTGGCGGGCAGGTAGACATTACGAACGGGAAGTTCGTGTTCTCAGCCTCCGAGGCATACATGATTGAGGATGGGCAGATCACGGCGCCGATCAAGGGCGCGACGCTGATTGGGAATGGACCGGATGTGCTGACGCGGGTTTCGATGGTGGGCAACGATTTGAAACTCGATGAGGGTGTGGGCACGTGCGGTAAAGACGGGCAGGCTGTGCCGGTGGGCGTGGGGATTCCGACGTTGAAGATTGATCGGCTGACTGTGGGCGGGACGGCCAGGAAAGATCCTGGCGGGTTCATGCAGTAGGGTTGATTTGAATCGTGGCTAGGACGATAATCTGATTATGACTTGGGTTCTTTCAGTTCTGGAAGGCGTCGATAAAGATAAAGTTAGAGAACTTGCCCCGGAGTACCTTCCATTAGTGGAGCGGGCGGGCTTTTCATGCTTCACTGGGTTGGATGCACGCGAATCTCGGATGCGGCGTGCCGCGGGCCTTGCTCCAACTGTGCCCCAGTGCGTTGAAGATGTCTGCTACAAGCTAGGGATTGTGAATGCGGCAACAATCCCCGGGCCCGAGCCGAGAGTCGTCGTCCTGGGCGCGGCAAAGGGCGCGGCCTTGGATCCAGCGCCGTCGGGACTATAACGCTCGCGCCACCACTCCCTGCGCCACCAGCATCTCGACCGCCTTCTTATCAAACGAAACAAACGTTTCCGCGCCGAGCCATCTTCCTTCATACGCAATCACGCCATCCGCAAAATCTCCACCCGCATCCAGCATAACCAACCCCGCTTCTACCGCGGGTCGGTTCGTTTCCACGTTGTCCGCCGAGGTGAGCGACCGGATCGTGTCAGCCACCTCTGCAGCCTTGAAGCCATAGACCCGACGCAACACCCATACGAGTTCGCAAAGCGCCGACGAGGCGACTACAAGCAGCCTGGAATTCCGCAGCCACTTGGCCGCGATCTCCGCCTGCGCCCTGTCGTCGCGCACTACCGCTCGCACCAGCACATTGGTGTCGACCGCCACTTTCATTTCCGGCCCTTTATCCCTGCCCAGCCATTGGCCGCAGCTTCGTTGATCTCTTCGAGGGTTGCAACTTTCTTCGTCTTTCCGGCGAGCCGGCCGATGAAGTCCTCAATCGTCCCCGAACGCTTGGCCGCGCGGATCATGCCTCGACCGTCAGGAAGCAGGTCGAGTTCAATCTTTTCTCCAGCCTTAATTCCCAGGTGTTCCAGCACCTTTTTCCGAAAGGTTACTTGCCCTCTCGTTGTTACTGTAATTGTGGCCATAGATGAATTCCTCAATCGACTCCATTGTAATGCACATTTGCATTATTTGTAATACTTTCCTTCGAGACGACCTTTCGTGCCCTCTGTGGTGGTTTGGCTCCGTTATTAAAGCTCCCTTCGCCAAACAGGACAATCACCCACATTTGTTGGGATAATGGAAGTCCATGCCGACAACAGAACTCGACTCTCGCAATTCGAAGCTCACCACCGACCTTCGCGAAATCGCTCAGGATATCGTCCGCCGCGCCGTGGCCGGTGGCGCTACCGCTGCCGAATGTGTCGTCCGCGAGGGCGATGAGTTCTCTACTCTCGTTCGCCTCGGCCAGGTGGAGACGCTGAAAGAGTCGGGGTCGAAGTCGATTGGGGTGCGGGTGTTCTACGGGCAGCGAGCGGCCAGCACTTACTCGAGTGATTTTTCGCGGGCCGGACTCGACCACATGGTGACGTCTGCTCTAGCGCTGGCGAAGATTACGTCGGAAGATCCGTTTGGCGGAATTCCGGCGGCTGAACAACTTGGCCAACTCTCCGGCGATCTGGATCTCTATCACGGAGATGTGTATTCGTTGCCGGGAGCGGAGCGGATCGACTATGCGCGGCGGGCGGAAAAAGCGGCGCTCGATTTTGATGCGCGCATCAAGAATTCGGAAGGCGGATCGTTTGACGCTGCGACGGGCCACAAGGTTCTGGCGAACTCGCACGGATTTGTGGGCGAATATCGCCGGTCTTACTGTTCCGTGGCGGCGGTGCCCATTGCCCAGGCGGAAAATGGCGCGATGCAGCGCGACTACTGGTATTCGGTGGCGCGGACTTTATCAAAGTTGGAGGCGCCAGAGAAAGTCGGCAGGATTGCGGCGGAACGCACGCTGCGGCGGTTGGGCGCGCGCAAAGCGAAGACGGCGCAGGTCCCGATTATTTTCGATCCCATGGTTTCGACTTCGATTCTGGAGCACATTTTCGAAGGCGTGAATGGAGATTCGGTTTACCGTGGCGCGTCGTTTCTGGCCGGCAAGCTGGGGCAGAAGATTGCCGGGGACAACGTCGGCATCATTGACGATGGAACGATCGTGGGTGGATTCGGCACGAGTCCGTTTGATGGCGAGGGCGTGCCGACGCGGCGCACGGTGGTCATCGAGAACGGCGTGCTGAAGTCTTATTTACTGAACACCTACACCGCCAAGAAGCTGAAGTTGGAAACGACTGGGAATGCATCGCGCGGGCTGGCGGGGACGCCGGGGATTGGGCCGGGAAATTATTTTCTGCAACCGGGCACGAAGACGCCGAAGGAACTGATCGCGGGGATCAAGGAAGGACTCTACGTCACGGAATTTCTTGGGCAGGGAGTGAACCTGGTGACAGGAGATTATTCGCGGGGGGCTTCGGGGATGTGGATTTCGGGCGGGGAGTTGGCGTATCCGGTGGAAGAGATCACGGTGGCGGGAAATTTGAAGGAGCTGTTTTTCAATATTTCCGAGATTGCGAATGATCTGGAGTTTCGCGGGTCGGTCGCGGCGCCGACGATTCGAGTGGACGGGCTGACCGTGGGCGGGGAGTAGGGCAGTAGCACAGGGGCTAAAGCACAGATGAGAGGGTAGCCCTGATCGCGGCACTGAAAGCGCTGCGTCACCCAAAGGCACGAACCTGAGGTAGCGAGATGAAATTCGCCAAGGTGGTTTTCTGGATTGCGGGCATTTGGGGCGTTCTGATTCTGGCGCCACTTTATTTCATGTTGGATGTGATCGGGCGGCAGGATCCTCCGGCGATTACGCATCCCGCTTTCTATTACGGGTTCGCCAGCGTGGGGCTGGCCTGGCAGGTTGCGTTTTTCTTCATCGCGCGGGATCCGGTGCGACTGCGGCCGATGATGATTCCTTCCGTGATTGAGAAATTCGGGTATGGGGCTTCTCTGCTCGTCCTCTATTTGCAGCAGCGACTTCACAAGTCGGATCTGATGTTTGGGGGAGTCGATGTGCTGTTCGGGATTCTCTTTCTGCTTGCTTTCTTTCGCATTTCGGCTTAGACATTCCTGTTCGATGAAATTCCAAGCATAATGGCATGGCCCCGAACGCATTCGTCCGGGGCGCTCGCTGCGCGTCGCGAGACGGACGAATGCGTCCGCCCCTACGTGATTTCGGTAAGATACCTGCACTATGAATCGACGATCATTCTTGAAGTGGGCCAACTTGGCGGGGCTGGCAGCCGGGATTCCCTCGGCGGCTGCACTCGCTTCAACTCCAGACGATGCGAAACCTGGCTCCGTTGCCGCGAAGAAGAAGGCCGACTCACCCGAAACAATTCTTCTGAAAGACTACCGGCCGAAGTCCATCTACAAAATTCCTGTCACCCAGATTGTGAAGGCTAAGTTTCCGATCATCGACATGCACTCGCATCCTTACGCGAAGACCGAGCGGGAAATTGACGACTGGGTCCGGAACATGGATGAGGTGGGAGTGGAGAAGACGATCATCCTCACCATGGCCACGGGAGCGGAGTTTGACGGGATTCGACCGAAGTATGCGCGGCATCCGGAGCGATTTGAGATTTGGTGCGGATTCGATTTCGCGGGCCACGACAAGCCGGGATTCGGGCCTTCTGCCCTGAAGGAGTTGGAACGCTGCCGGCAGGCGGGGGCTCGCGGTGTCGGCGAAATTCACGACAAGGGGCAGGGCCTGCGGTCGGGAAAATCGAATGCCGCGGGGATGCATCCCGACGATGCGCGCATGGATTTGCTGTGGGAGAAATGTGGCGAACTTGGCATGCCGGTGAGCCTGCATGTGGCCGACCCGATCTGGATGTACCAGAAGATGGACAAATATAACGACGGGCTGATGAACGCCTGGGAGTGGCGGCTGGATAATCAGCCGGACATTGTGAAGCTGTCGGGGATGGTCGATATTTTCGAGCGCACGCTGGCGCGCCACAGAAATACGACATTCATCGCCTGCCACTTCATGAATCTCGACTACGATCTGGCGCGGCTGGGAGATGTGCTAGAGAGGAACCCGAATCTGTATGCCGACATTTCCGCGCGGTATGCGGAGACGGGGCCGATCCCGCGCTTCGCTGCGCAATTTTATGCGAAGCATGCCGACCGGCTGGTTTACGGAACGGATATGGGCGTCGACACGGCGATGTACCGGGTCACGTTCAGAATCCTGGAATCGCTGGACGAGCATTTTTATGAGAATGAACAGTTCGGGTACCACTGGGCTCTGAACGGGTTCGGGTTGAGTGATGCGATTCTGGAGCAGGTGTATCGCGAGAACGCGGCCAGGTTGCTGGCGGCGCGAACAGCTTAACCACCCTTCGGCTCCGCTCGGTCGAAATCCCCACTTCTCGCGCACAGGACGCGCGAGAAATGGGGCACCCGTGCGGCGCGAAATCTCTAACCACAGAGGGCACAGAGGAACACAGAGGAAAAGCCAGATAATCGACAAGCAAAAAACAACGGCCTACAATTCTGGTCATGGGCAGCCTGGAACAGCCAACGCCGGTCGCTGAGGAACGCGACTCCAGCCGTTTGATTATCGGGATTGCGATGGTGGTGGTGATTGGGGGTGCTCTGGCGGTCGCGTTCCTGTTGCGGCAGCCGGAGAAGGTGGCAAAGCCGGCCTCGCCTTATATCGCCAGTGTGAAACTTTCCGATTTCAAGATGAGCGCGGCGGAAAATTTCGTTGGACATACCGTCAGCTATGTCGATGGAGATGTGACCAACTCCGGTAACAAGACCGTCACTCATGTCGTGGTAGAAGTCACGTTCAAAGACGAGATGGGGCAGGTTGCGCAGCAGGAGCCAGAAATGCCTCTGCAGGTGATCCGGACGAATGGGGCCTACCTGGAACCGGTCGACCTTAGCGTTTCTCCGCTCGGCCCGGGACAGACGCAGCCGTTCCGGCTGACGTTCGACAGCATCTCGGCGCAGTGGAACCGGAATTATCCGGAGATGCGGGTGACGGATGTGACGGTGAAGTAGCGAACTGACTCCTGAGAATAAACTGCGCGGTAAAAACTCTTCTCAACGCCTATCTACACGGGTAGGGATCCCTCGGCTTCGCTCAGGGCAGGCTCTTCGATTCTGGGACTGGTCCGCTTCGCGAACCAGTCGCTACTCTCAGGATGACAGGGCGCTTCGCTACAATGAATCCATGTCTGAGGGCAAACCATTTCGGCTGACGGAATCGGTGAAAGCTGCGGGTTGAGCTTCCAAGCTGAGTCCGGCGGCGCTGGACACGGTGCTTGGGAAATTAGCCCGGCAACACGACCCGAACGTTCTTGTCGGCTTTGATCATGCCGACGACGCCGGAGTGTATCTGATCGCGCCCGATCAGGCGCTGGTGCAGACAGTGGATTTTTTCACGCCGGTGGTCGACGACCCTTACACGTTCGGGCAGATCGCGGCGACCAACGCGCTCAGCGATGTGTATGCCATGGGCGGGAAGCCGCTGACTTCGCTGGCGCTGGTGTGCTTTCCGGAAAAAGCTGAGCTGGAGATTCTCGAACGCATTCTTGCGGGCGGACTGTCGAAGATGATCGAGGCGGGATGCACGGTGATCGGTGGGCACAGCATTCGCGACGAGGAAACGAAGTTTGGATATTCCGTCACGGGAGTCGTGCATCCCAAGAAAATTCTGGCGAATTCCGGCGCCCGGCCCGGGGACGCGCTGGTTTTTACCAAGGCGCTGGGGACGGGTGTGATCTCGACGGCGATCAAGAAGGGCAACGCCGAACCTGCGTGGATCGATGCGGCGGTGCAGTCGATGACGACGCTGAACAAGCGGGCCGCGGAGGTGATCACTGGCGGCGATTTCCAGGTTCACGCGATGACCGACGTGACCGGATTCGGATTGATCGGGCACGCGCGCGAATTGGCGCTGGCCTCGGATGTGTCGATCCGCATCTCGGCCGGAAAAGTTCCGCTGCTGAAGGGAGCGCTGGCGTGCGTGCGCGCGGGATACATTCCCGGAGGGCTGAAGAATAATCGGGACTTTGCCGAGTGCCTGGTCGAGTACGATTCCGGAATTCCTGACGAGGTGCGAACTCTGCTGTTTGATCCGCAGACTGCGGGAGGACTGCTGATCGCGACGGGAGACGGGCGGCGTCTAGCAGGCGCTCTCAACGACGCGGGCGTGAGCGCGGTGCAGATCGGGGAAGTTTTGCGGAGCGAGAAACTTCGAATTCAGGTGTCGCTGTAGAAAGTTTGATGGCGGGACGCTGCTCCCACTTCTCGCAAAGAACGCGAGACATGGGGCACCCGGCATCCGGTGGGAATTTGGCGATGGCGATGACTATGCGAGCCGATGCGGCTAGGAATTGTAAGCACTACCTGTTTCTCGTGGCGTGTTTTTCGGCGTTCGCAATCTGCGCTGTAGCCTCGGCGTCGTTCGCGCAAACTTCTGCTCCCGTCAGCGCTTCTTCCGTCAGCACATCTGCCGTCAGCACTTCGATGCTCACCGTGTCGCGGGTTCAATCGCCCGGCTGGTGGCCTACCAAAGGGGACGCCGCGCGAGATAGTTATGCGGGCACGGCAACGTGTGCGCGATGTCATGCCTCCAAGGTTGCGAGCCAGCAAAAACACGCCATGTCCCGCGCCGGGGTTCGCGCCGCCGATGCGGAGATACTTCGCCAGCACGATCATCTCTCGTTTCGCCTTGGTCCTTACCGGGAGCAGATCGTCACCAAAGGCGGGAAAAGCGTTCTAACCGTCACCTCCAGCAGCGCGGCGCCCCTTTCCACCGACTTGCAGTGGGCATTTGGCGTCGGACGCATGGGACAAACTTATGTCTACGAGAAAAATGGCAGCTACTACGAAAGCCATCTGACTTTTTTTGCCGCTTCGCAGGATCTGAATATCACTCCGGGGCAGTCTCTGGCCATGCCCCACAGCCTGGAAGACGCCGCCGGACGCCGCATGCCGCCGGCCGAGAGCCGCGCGTGTTTTGCCTGTCACACCACTGCTTCGGTGACCAACAATCAGCTGGATGGAAATCGCGCTGTGCCGGGCATCACCTGCGAAGCCTGCCACGGACCGGGCGCCCGTCATGTGGTCGCTATGAATTCGGGCCAGCCGGAGCCGGGTGCGACACTGATCATGAATCCCAGCCGCCTGGATCCGGTCGCGTCAGTGGATTTCTGCGGCGCGTGCCACCGCACTTGGCAAGATGTGATGACGAACTTTGGAATGGCCGATTTGAATGTCCGCTTTGCGCCCTACCGCCTCGAGAACAGCAAGTGCTGGAGCAAACCAGACGCTCGCCTGACCTGCGTTGCCTGCCACGATCCCCATCAGCCTCTGGAGCACGATCCTGCAGCCTACGATTCACGCTGTCTGAAATGTCACGTCAACCAGCTCGGCGCGAAAACAACCGCCGATCGCCGAGATTCGGACCACCCAGATTCGGATCACCCAGGCGCGGCCTGCCCCGTAAGCACGAAGAACTGTACAACCTGCCACATGCCGAAAGTTGTGTCTGCCCTGCAGAACTCGACCTTCACCGACCACTGGATCAGCAAACCTCTTAGATGACATTCTGACGCGAGAAAATTAATCCTGCTGGCGTGAGCTATTTACTTATGCTTTTGCGCGTTATGAATGTACAGCCACCAAACGAGGCTGAATCTCGACCTTGTGATATCTTCGCTATTCGGAGGTTGAACTTATGCTGGACCTGGCAACGTACCTGCCGAAGTTAAAGCTTTTCGAGGGCAATATAGGCTTCATGTATCTCGACAGCGCCACGCCTGCAAACGTTACCGTGGGAGTTGGGGAGATGCTGCCCAATGCGGCGGCGGCGCAGAAGCTAGCGTTTGTCCGGCGACCGGACGCGACCGCGAAACCGCCGGTGCTTCCCGGCGCGGCGACGGCGGATGAAATCAAGGCGGATTTCGATAACGTGAGCAAGCAAGCCGGGGGAAAAGTCGCTGCCTCCTACCAGCAGTTTACCAAGCTCGACCTTCCGCAAAGTGTGATCGACGCGACAGTAAATGACGAGATCTTTCACTTCAAAGTTGGCCTCATCGCTACCTTTCCCGATTTCGAATCCTACCCGGCAGAAGCCTGCGCCGCGCTGTTCGATATGGCTTACAACCTCGGAATGGATGGGCTCAACTCCAAGTTTCCCACTTTCTGCAAAGCGGTCAAGGCGAAGGATTGGGTGACGGCAGCGAAGGAATGCCACCGTACCGGTCCGCCCGATGACCGTAACGACTGGACCAAGGCGCAGTTCGAAAAAGTAGCGGCAGATGTTGCCGCAGCGGCCGCAAAAGCCGCACCACCTCCAGCTAAGCCCTGATCACAGCGGCGCCCGGACGATTGAGAGTTTGCCGTGCTGGCTTTTTCGGGTAAGAATGAAGAGCCGAGTGTTGTGGTAAGTTCCTCCAATTAAGGTGTCGAGCGTCTGGACCAACAATTCCTCGCCGCTGCCGTTAAAGTTGCCGCGCCCCCAAAGAACTACCCGCTCAACGAACCCGTTGCCTTGCACTACGATCTGATCGGGGCCGTCGGTGGTGGCGGTTGCGCTCTTGTCAAAATCAGGCCAGCTCTCACCGCGTGCTGCGGCCTGCTTAGCTTTGCGGGTCGCTTCGTCTGAGACATTGATGGCAAGCTGCGGCGGAAGAAGCGGCAGAACATGTTCGTCCCACTTCAAGTCCGCCACATGGGACGAAGTGGCAGGAGTGGCTCGCTGCAGTTCCCGCAGAATGACGCAGTCCGCCAAGGTACCTTTCAGGGCCTCGAGGTCTCGGTCTGAAGTGGAGGGAAATTGGCCGGCACAATTCCATTTCGATGCAACGCTACACTTGGCAAGTAGCTGGGTGCAGTTGTTCACTCCGGCCGGCGCGGTCCCTTCCGCAAAGGGGGCATCCAGGCGCTTGTCGATCTCCGATGCCGAGGAAAGGTTCAGTCGCGAGCTGTAGTGTACGGGATGCCCGGGCTTGCGAGGCGCAGATGCCGGCGCGTCTTGTGGTCGCAACAGGGGAGAAGAAACGACGACCATTCCAATCAAAAGGAGCAGTCGGAGCATAAGGGCCTTAGCTTATCACTTCGCGCCGACCTTTGGTCTTCTGACGGTTCTTCGGTAGTGGTGCACTTTGGCTTACGCATTAGGCCGGTTTAGCGGGAGATCCTTCGCTACGCCTGAAGAACGGCTACGTTTAGGATGACAAAGTCGCGCAAAGGCCAAACTCCACCACTACCGGTTCTTCCCCGGCTAAGTGGAACCGAACGTCAACATAGTTGCGAGCTTCTGCATTAGCTGTCGCAAAAAGGCGATACCACGTTTTGCCCGCTGGTCGCTGAGCGTCCAGGCGAATGTCACGGCGATATTTCGACAGCTGCAGCGCAGCTTTGCGGCTGAAGGCCGCCTCCGTCACGATCGGCTCACTACTGAATCAGCGTGCCTCCGTTGCCGCCGTTGGGCTCGGCGTCTGGGGCGATCACGACGGCCGCGGCTACGCGGTCGCCGGGTTCCATGTTCAGGAGCCTCACGCCCTGGGCGTTGCGGCCGGATTCGCGGATTGTGGTTGAGTCCATGCGGATGATTTTGCCGTAATGGCTGATCAGCATGACTTCGCTGGTTTCGTCGACCTGGGCGATGGCGACGACTTTGCCGACGCGCTCGGTGGTCTTCACGTTGATCACGCCTTTGCCGCCGCGATTGGTGAGGCGGTATTCTTCGGCGGGCGGTACGTTTGCCGTATCCGTTTTCGGTGACGGAGAGGATCAGGGTGCCTTTGACGGCGATGTCGATCGGCTCGGGGGCTAAAGCCCCATCTTTTTGATCGCCTGACGCGGCGCTTAAGCGCCGCTCTTCCACGGTGCTTCCGGCTTCCGCACTGGTGCCAGGCTCGACTCCCGGCTTGGTTGTCGTCGCCATGCCTACTACATAGTCTTTTTCTTCGAGGTCAATGCCCCAGACTCCGTAGGCGGAGCGGCCCATGGGGCGGACGTGGCTTTCGTCGAAGCGGACGGCCATGCCTTCGTGGCTCGCCAGGAACACGATCTGATTGCCGTCGGTGAGGCGGGCGGCGACCAGTTCGTCGCCTTCTTCAATGGCGATGGCGATGATGCCGCTGGCGCGCACGTGGATGAACTCGCGCAGTTCCGATTTCTTGACCAATCCTTTGCGCGTGGCGAAGAAGATGTACTTGTTGGCTTCTTCGAGGTTACGCACGGCGAGCATGGTCTTGGTGGTTTCACCGGGCTGCAGGCCGATCAGATTGCCGACGTGTTTGCCTTTGCCGGCGGCGCTGACGTCGGGAATTTCGTAGACCTTGAGCCAGTAGACGCGGCCCTTGTTGGTGAAAATCAGAATGTAGGCGTGGGTGGAGGCGAGGAAGAGATGTTCGACGAAATCCTCGTCGCGCGTTTTCATGCCGGTACGGCCCGTGCCTCCGCGACGCTGCATGCGGTAGGTGGAGATGGGCGTGCGCTTCATGTAGCCGGAGTGGCTGACGGTGACGGCCACCTGCTCGTCGGCGATAAGGTCTTCGAGAACGATCTCCGCGGCTTCGTCTTCGATGCGAGTGCGGCGTTCGTCGCCGTAGAGCTTCTTAACCTCTTCGAGCTCTTTGATGATGACTTTGCGCAGCTTGGTCTCGGAGCCGAGAATGGATTCGTATTCGGCGATGCTGCCGCGAACTTCTTTTAGTTCATTCGAAATTTCGTCGATGGAGAGCTTGGTCAGGCGATGCAATTGCAGTTCGAGGATGGCGTCGGCCTGGCGGGTGGTGAAGGGCTTTTCCGGATCGAGCTTGGGCGCGCGGCCGGTGGTGTTGATTTCAATTTTCTTGCCGCCGAAATAAAGCACCAAATTTTCGCGGGCGTCGGCGCGGTTGGCGCTGCCGCGAATAATGGTGATGACGTTGTCGAGATGATCGAGGGCAGAGAGGTAGCCTTCGAGGATGTGCTCGCGGTCTTTCGCCTTCTGCAGCAGGTAGGCGGTGCGGCGGCGGACCACGTCGACGCGGTGCTCGATGAAATACTTGATGGTCTGGATCAGGCCCATCTCGCGAGGCTGTCCGTTGACCACCGCCAGCAGGATCATCGAGAAACTTTCCTGCATCTGGGTGTGCTTGAAGAGCTGATTCAAAACGATCTGCGGTTCTGCGCCGCGCTTGAGTTCGACAACGATGCGCATGCCGTCGCGGTCGCTTTCGTCGCGGATGTCGGAGATTTCTTCGATGTCTTTGTCGTTGACCAGTTGCGCGATGCGCTCGACCAGACGGGCTTTGTTCACCTGATACGGAATTTCGGTGACGATGATGGCCTGGCGGTCTTTGTTGATGTTTTCGATCAAGGCTTTGGCGCGCATCATGAAACGGCCGCGACCGGTACGGTAGGCTTCGAAAATTCCGGCGCGGCCGTGGATGATGCCGGCGGTCGGAAAATCCGGGCCGAGCACGAACTTCAGAATCTCCGCGAGTTGCGCGTTGGGATTGTTCACCAGCGTGATGGTAGCGTCGACGATCTCGGTGAGATTGTGCGGTGGAATTTTTGTGGCCATGCCAACGGCGATTCCGTCGGAGCCGTTGACCAGGAGATTGGGAATGCGCGCGGGAAGAACGTCGGGCTCGATTTCGCTGCCGTCATAATTGTCGTGGAAATCTACGGTCTCTTTGTCGAGATCCTCGAGCAGCGCGGTGGAAACGGGAGCGAGCTTAGCTTCGGTGTAACGATCGGCGGCGGGCGGATCTCCGTCGACGGAGCCGAAGTTTCCCTGGCCGAAAATCAGAGGATAGCGCAGGCTCCAAGTCTGTGCGAGGCGAACCAAGGCATCGTACACGGCGAGGTTGCCATGGGGATGGTACTTGCCCATGACCTCGCCGACGATGCGGGCGCATTTGCGCGTGGCCTTGTTGGGCTGCAGCCCCATCTGCTGCATGGTGTACAAAATTCGGCGGTGCACGGGTTTCAATCCGTCACGCACATCGGGGAGGGCGCGACCGATGATCACCGACATGGAGTAGTCGAGATACGACCGCTTCATCTCCTCTTCAATATTGACGGGCTGAATGTTCGCAGCGCCGGGGCCGGTGCCATCACCGCCGGGAGGAGGAGTGAGAGGGAAGTTCGGGGTTTGGATCGTCAGCCATTCTTAGCTCTCAGCTGTCAGCTTTCAGCCGTCAGCTCAACAGGATTGTCTTCGGCGACTGCGAAATGCTTGTAACTGGTTGTATTTGCAGGATGTTATGTGCCCTGGGAACTGGGTCGATTATACCACGGTTGGCGCAGTCGCGGAGTAACGACCAAAGGCCCCACCCTGCAACAAGCTCAGGGCAGGCTTTCTCGTACAAAACGCGAGAAATGGGGCACCCGGGTGGGTTCCGAGATGGGAAATCCGCGGGAAAAATTTGAGATTACTGGTTGCTTGTCACTGAGTTTTGACCGCGGCGGCTGCTAGGCTGCGGCGATGAAGCGGATTCCGTCGCGCATTCCGTCGTTGGATGGGCTGCGGGCAATTTCTATTTCGCTGGTGGTGGTGGGGCATTCGGTGGAGTTGCGATATCACTCTTCGACGGTGGCCGATGTGGCTGGGTCATTTGCGAATCTGGGAGTGAGAATCTTTTTTATTATTTCCGGATATCTGATTACGACGCTGCTGTTGAAGGAATATGGGAAGACTTCGACGATCGGGTTGCGGGATTTTTATGTGCGGAGGGCGTACCGGATTCTTCCGGCAGCGATCGTGTTCATGGTGCCGGTGTTTGTGATTTTCAGGCATGAGCTGCGCTGGTATCACATGGCGGCTGCGGCATTGTATTTGGCGAACTTTGATTTTTCGCATCCGTGGTTTCTGGGACATTTGTGGTCGTTGAGCGTGGAGGAGCAGTTTTATTTTTTGTGGCCGGGTGTGGTGAAGAAGTGGTACCGGCATCGAGTAGCGATTCTGGTGGGGGTGGTGGGGTTTGCGCCGGTGTACCGGGTGGCGTGTCATCTTCTGGGACTGCATGGGCGGGCGGACGAAACGTTTCCGGCGGTGGCGGATGTGTTGGCGATGGGGTGCCTGCTGGCGATTTTCGCGCCTCGACTGCCGCGGATCAACGCCGCGTGGGCCGGGCTGATGATTGTGCCGGTGGTGCTGGTTCCGATGTATTTGGGCATGATGCGATTTCACCTCACGCTGCTGTTGCTGTTTGCGCTGTGGCCGTTGATGCATGCTTCGATAGCCGGGCTGCTGCTGCATGTAGTCGAGAGGCCGTATTGGATTTTGAATGTGAGGCCCGTGGTTTGGCTGGGGAAGATCAGCTACAGCCTTTACTTGTGGCAGCAGTTGTTTGCGTATGGAGATCGTCACCGGCCGTGGTATTTCGTGTTGTTTGCGGTCGGGTTGGCGAGCGCTTCTTATTATCTGGTGGAGCAGCCGATGCTGCGATTGCGGGAGAGGAGGGTGGCTGCCCGGAAAATGGAGAGGACTTTGGCGACCGCGGCGTGAGCATGGTTTAGTGGCAGGAAGATGTATTGGGCGGGATTTGTTTTTGCGGGCGAGAGCGACGTTGCGAGCAACGTCTCTAGCAACTCCACTATGGACGGACGATTACTTCGTTGGGGAACGAGGGGAGCTGGAAGCGGACGCCGCGGGATTGGTTTGACTTCAGGGTCTCGGGCAGGTTGAGCGACGAGAGTTCAATCTTTCGGGTCCAGGAACCGGTGGTGTAATCGTCGCCGCGTGTATAGAGGATGCCGTTGGCGATGGTGTAGCCGGATGTTTCCTCGCGATGACCATCGCGAAATATCAGAACTGCCGGGGGCGGGTCCGGGGTGGTGGCGATCGTTTCTGGGCCAACCAAGCCTGGGGCAACCGAGCCCGGGGCAACCGAGCCTGGGGCAACCGAGCCCGGGCCAACCAAGTTTGGGGAAATCATTTCTGCGCCCGAGGTTTCCGGGCCGCTCACGCGAACATAGCGATCGCCGTGCAGTTCGATCACGAGCGGCCGAACCGGCGCTGGCGAACGATCCGGCTGGGGTGCTTGCGGGGCCTGCGGGGCTTGCAAAAAGATCAGGGGCGGTTGCGATGCAACCGGGTAGCCTGTGCTGAGATAGTCGGAATAGAACGGGTCGGCGAGGGCTCGTGGATAAAAAGAAGATCGCTGATGGCCGGCTTCGTTGAACCGGGGTGCGAAGTGAGGAGCGTGAGCGGCCATTCGTTGCGCGTGCGCACTGGGCGCGAGGGCCGTGGACATTGCCATGAGGAGCAATGTCATGAAAAGCAATGCGGTGACGAGGGGCGCGATGAGACGCTGCCGGTGCACGGTTAGTTGGCCTGCGGGGGCGGCGGGAGCTGAAAGCTGATGCCGCGATCGTCGTTGTGCTTGCGGGTGGCTTCAAGATCGAGGTCGGCGAGGGCGATTCTGCGGGCGTGTCCGGGCGTGAGATCGAAGAGGATCGCGCCGATGATGGCGTAGTTTCCGAGTTCCAGCTGGTGACCGTCTTTGAAGACGAGCAGCGTGGGTTCCCGAGGCGGCTCGGGAGAAGCTGCGGCCACGTCCGCATCAGCCGCGTGAGGCGTGGGAACCGGGTCGACCGGCGGGACGTAGGAGTCTTCGCCCGATCCGCGACGATCGAAGACGGTGGGACCGCCCTGGTAGTTGGTGTCGCTGTCATCTCCGTTTTGAGTGGCGTCGTAGGCATCGGCATCATCCGTGGCGCCGATGTCGATGGCGTAGGGAACCGCGACGACGTACACCGCGGATGGAGTGTATTTCACATAGTGGTGATGGTGGCGGTCGCCGGTGGTGGGCGCGGTTGGCTTGGAGGTGATGGGAGGGTTGCGAGGGCGGCCGCTAGCGCCGAAGTTAGCGGCGCTCGTGGGAGCGCTGGAAGTGAAGTGTGCACTGGACTTGGAAGAAGTGGCAGCGGCGTTGCTCTGTGCGTGGCTGGTAGAGACAGAAATCACCGGCAGCGCCAGCAGGCTGAAAAGTGCGAGCGAGGCCGGAATGGAATGCCGCACGGAAACATGATACTCCAAAGCAAGAGTCATAACTCACCTTGAAAGCAGAACGCTCGCGCTTTCCGGAATTGCACGCAAGGCTGGCGGAGGCTTATGAAGAGGCAGCGCAAGCCGGATTCACCGGGGCGGTATGTTATTGAAATTGCTAAGTTAGCGCGGGCTGAAAGGTGCGGACTATAATTCTGCTGACCGGAGCTTGGCTCAGCGGCTCTAGCAGTTTGCGAAGAACGTCTAGACGCCTCAGGGGCTGAAGCCCTCGAAGAAAAGAACGGTTTATCGCAGCGCTGAAAGCGCTGCGCCACCCAAAAGACGGGGAGTCTTTCAGCGAAGGGTTCGAGAAATGAAATCGGCAATTCGATTTGCGATGCTGGCGCTGGTGCTGGTGATTGTGGCGATGGTGTCGGCGCTGACGGCCATGCGGTTTGCCATTCACGGGCGCGAGGTGGCAGTGCCTCCGCTGGTGGGGCTGGCCCCGGCGGAAGCGGAGCGGGCGGTGGCGGGACTGGGATTGCAAATCGCGATTGAGAGGCAGTATTACAGCCCGCAGATTCCTGAAGGAAGAATCATGTCGCAACTGCCGTTGCCGGGAGCGAAAGTGCGGCGCGGGTGGTTGGTGCGGGTGGCGCAGAGTCTGGGAAAGATGCGAGTGAGCATTCCGGATGTAACGGGCGAGAGCGAGCACGCGGCAGAATTGAATATCCGGCGGCGCGGGCTGGATGTGGCATCGATGGCGCAGGTGGGGGAGCCGGGAATTCCGGCGGATCAGGTGCTGGCGCAGAGTCCCACGGCGAACGAGACGCAGGTGGCCGCGCCGAGAATCAGTTTTCTGTTGAGTGCAGCCGCGGAGCCGCAGGCGTTTGTGATGCCGAGCTTTGTAGGACAACCGCTGGGCAGCGCGAGCCGGAGCTTGCAGGATGCGGGATTCAAGCTGGGGAATGTGAACGTGGCCGTGCCGGCGAGCCCGGCCGCGGGGGACGCCAGCGCGTCGACTCCGACGGCAGTGGCCGCGAATGCGCCTTCGGCTGCTGCGGTTCCGGCGGCACAGACGGGGCCTCCAGCGCAGCCTACGCCCGCGAGCATGATTGTGTCGCAGGTGCCGGCGGCGGGGCAGAAGGTGCTTGCGGGGGCGTTTGTGAATTTCGAAGTGCGCTAATTCGCCACGGATTTGCGCGGATCTGCACGGATCGAACCAAATTGCCGCTGGGAAAGAAAAACTCACCACAGGGGACACGGGGGAACACAGAGGTCGGCCGGAATCATTTCCAAGAACCATTCCAGCTAAATCTTTTCTAGGATTGCGGCGAAGAAGCCGTCGCAGGGGTGGATGCCTGGGATGGTGCGCAGGTAGGGGCCGCTAGTGAGCTGGGCGGTGTCGGGCCAGGTTAGCTCGCCGGATTCTCTCAGGCGATTGAGTTCGGTGCGGCAGTCGAGCAGGCGAAAAGACTTGTTCTCGGACAGGGCTTGCTCGACGACGTTTTCGTTTTCTTCTTTTTCCAGTGAACAAGTTGAGTAGATGAGGCGTCCGTGGGGTGCGACTTGGGCCAGGGCGGAGCGGAGAATTGCAAGCTGGCGCCGCGGCAGGTCGACGAGATCGTCGACCGTGATGCGCCATTTGATTTCGGGATTGCGGGCGAGCGTGCCGGTGCCGGAGCAGGGGACGTCGGCGAGGACGCGGTCGAACTGCTGGGAGAGCGGGAGGTGTTGTGCGTCGGCGGTGACGATTTGAATTCGCGCGGACTGTGACGTATGGGCGCGCAGCAACTTTTGCAGCAGACGGGCGCGATGGGGATGAAGTTCGACGGCCGTGATGGCGGCTGAGGGATTGTGATCGGCGATGGCCAGCGTCTTGCCTCCGGGAGCGGCGCAGCAGTCGAGGATGCGGGATGGTCTGCTGATAGCGGCGGGGCCGACGAGGGCGCCGACGAGTTGCGAGGCTTCGTCCTGGATGACGACCTGGCCGGTGCGGAAGGCCTGCGTTTTCGTGATGTCTCCGGATTGCACACGGCGGGCGGATGCGAGAAGTGCGCCCGGGATGAGGGTGATTCCTTCTTGAATCAGTTGTTGTTCTGCAGTTGGCGTGCGGAGACGGATTGCAGTGATAGGAATCGATTGGTCGTGTTGGCAGATTTGGCGAGTGGTGGAGAGCGTGTAAGCGTGGGCCCAGCGCTCGACTAGCCAGAGGGGATGGGCGAGGGCGCGGGCCATGGTTTCGGGGGAAGCGCTTTCGTCCGCGGTTCGAGTGTCGGGGCGGGGCGCGGCCGAGAGCTTGCGCAGCACGGCATTCACGAAGGGAGCGGCGGAGCGTTTGCGGGCGCGTTTTACCAGCTCGACACTTTCGTGGAGGGCGGCGCGTTGCGGGATGCGATTGAGCCAGAGGAATTGATAGAGGGCCAGGCGCAGGGCGACGAGGATTTCAGGGTCGAGTTTGGACAGCGGCTGCGAGGACGCTCTGGCGATTTCGGCGTCGAGCCGCGAACGCCAGCGGAGCACGCCCATGACCAGTTCTGTGGCTAGAGCGTGATCTGCAGCGGAAAGATGGGAGTGCGTGGGAGAGTGCAGAAGGTCGGAGGCGTAGGCGGATTCGCGGTCGACGCGGAGGAGAATGTCGAACGCGGCGGCGCGGGCGGGGGAGACGGGCATTGCTTCCAGATTGTAGGCGGGAAAGAAAAAACTCACCACAGAGGACACGGAGGACACAGAGGAAAATGGGAATGTCTAGCCGGGGGCCGCATCACGACGACTCTCAACCGAGAGAAACGGTGCTGACCTCAGGGGCTAAAGCCCACGCTGATTTCACGTGCCTTACGCGGCCCTGAAGGGGCCGCTCTTCCACGGGAGTGCACGCATTTGTAGTTTTTCCGCAACCTCTCAAGCTGTGCCCTTCCCGACCCACTATCTATATTTATTAGACTCAATTCATTAGACCCAATCTAGATTCATTAGACCGGCCCCAGCTTTTCGCCGGGTTGGGGGCGATAGCCGCGGAGGAAATCTGCGGCCGGGGCGCGCTTTTTGCCTTCCAGTTGGACCTCCAGCAGTTCGAGTGACGTGTGATGGCCGCAGCCAACCTGAAGGCGATTGGAATCGGCGTGCAGTTCGGCTGGCGGAAGTGTCTGGGTCGTCGGGCGGGCTCTTATGATCTGCAGAGTTTTGCCGCGGAATTTTGTGTACGCTCCGGGCCACGGTTGGAAGCCGCGGATGCGGTTGACGATGTCGGCGGCGCTGCGGGAGAAGTCGATGAGGCCGTCTTCTTTTTTCAGGATGGGGGCGAGGCTGACCTGCGAGTTATCCTGCGGGCGCGGGTGAATCGCGCCAGCTTGCAGGGCGCGCAGGGTCTCGACCATCAGTTCCGCACCGATTGAGGCGAGGCGCGGAGCGAGAGTTTCGGCGGTATCGTCGGGAGCGATGGCGAGTTCTTGTTGTTGGAGGATGTCGCCGGTGTCGAGGCCGGCGTCGATGCGCATGGTGGTGACGCCGGTGACAGTTTCGCCGCTGGCGATGGCCCACTGGATGGGCGCGGCGCCGCGGTATTTCGGGAGCAGCGAGGCGTGCAGGTTGAGGTTGCCGAGGGACGGGAGATCGAGCATCCACTGCGGAATGATGCGGCCGTATCCGACGACGATGATGGCGTCGGGATTGAGGGCGGTGAGTTGGGCGCGGAATTCGTCGTTGGTTTTGATGCGGTCGGGCTGGGTGATGGGGAGATTCAGTTTTAGCGCGGATTCTTTGACTGGCGATTGGACGAGTTCGAGGCCGCGGCCTTTGGGGCGGTCGGGCTGCGTGACGACGAGATGGACGCGGAAGCCGGCGCCGACCAATTTCTCCAGTGTGGGGACGGCGAAGCGCGGCGTGCCGCAGAAGATGAGGTCCAAAGGAATTCCTCAAGAGACTATTTTTCACCACAGAGACACAGAGGCACAGAGAAAACACACACGAATGAATTTCTCTGTGACTCTGTGTCTCTGTGGTGCGATGGGCCTTTCTACCATTCTCCGGCTTTCATCATTTTACGGATTTTGCGTTTCATCAGGTCGCGTTTGAGGGCGCTGATGTGGCTGATGTAGAGCTTGCCGTTGAGGTGATCGGTCTCGTGGAGGAAGGCGCGGGCCAGCAGTTCTTCGCCGGTTTTTTCGTAGACCTCGCCGTGAACGTCCTGGGCGCGGATGGTGACTTTGTTGGGGCGCGAGACGTTCTCGCGAAAATCGGGGATGCTGAGGCAGCCTTCGCTCTGGGTGTGGCGGCCTTCGGTGTGTAGGATTTCCGGATTGATGAGAACGAGCTTGGCGTTGGGATCTTCCTTGAAAGTGACATCGATCACGGCAATGCGGCGTCCAATGCCGATTTGCGGGGCGGCCAGGCCGACGCCGTGGGCCTCGTACATCGACTCGAACATGTCTGCGATGAGCTTTTCGAGCTCTTCGTCGAAGACGGTTACTTTCTCGGAAGGCTTTTCGAGAACTGGATTGCCGAATTTTACGATGGGGTAGATCATCGATAATTTAGGTTAGTAGTCCTTGAGTTGCTGGCAGTAGCCCTGGAAATTTCTCAGAGTTTCTGTCATGGAATCGCCGCCGAATTTTTCCAGAGCGCAGCGGGCGAGAGTAAGGGCAACCATGGCCTCGGCGGCCACTCCGGCTGCGGGAACCACGCAAACATCGCTGCGCTCGTAGGCGGCCTTCACCGGCTCGCGGGTGGAGAAGTCGACCGACTGCAGAGGGCGGCGCAGCGTGGAAATTGGTTTGAGATAGCCGCGCACACGGATTTCCTGGCCGTTGGAAACGCCGCCTTCAATGCCTCCGGCGTTGTTGCGAGTGCGGGAAAAGGCTGTGAAACCGGAAGTCGCGGTGTAGCCGATTTCGTCGTGCACGGCGGAGCCGGCGGCAAAAGCGGCGGCGACGCCGGAGCCAATCTCGACGGCCTTCACGGCTTGCAGAGACATGACGGCGGCGGCGAGCAGGGCGTCGAGGCGTTCGTCCCACTGGACGTAGGTGCCGAGGCCGGGAGGAACCTGGTGAGCGACGACTTCAAAGACTCCGCCGAGCGAGTCGCCGGTCTTAAGAACTTTGTCGACTTCTTCTTTCATGTGCTGTTCGGCTTCGGGGTCGGCGCAGTTGAGAAGCACGTTCTCACGATCATGCAGCGCGCTAATTTTCTCCCACTCGACCTGACCGGCGAATGAGACATTGCCGGTCGCGACCACGTGGCTGAGCACTTCGATGCCGAGTTCGCGCAAAAAAAGTTTGGCAATCGCGCCCAGGGCTACGCGGGCGGCCGATTCGCGGGCGGAGGCGCGCTCGAGCACGTAGCGAGCTTCGGGAAAGTTATATTTCAGGGCTCCGGCGAGATCCGCGTGACCGGGGCGAGGAGAGGCGACGCGCTTGTGCTTGGCGGGATCGCCCTCGCCGACGGGCAGGGATTCCTGCCAGTTTTTCCAGTCGCGATTTTCCAGTTCGACGGAGATGGGCGAGCCGATGGTCATTCCCTGACGCACGCCGGAAAGAATATGGGCGGAGTCGCGCTCGATCTTCATGCGGCCGCCGCGGCCGTAGCCCTGCTGGCGACGCCAGAGTTCCCGGTCGAGAAAGGCCTGATCAATTTTCAATCCGGCGGGCATGCCGGAAAGGAAAGCGACCAGAGCTTCGCCGTGGGATTCTCCCGCCGTGAAATAGCGCAGCATAAACGGTCGATTGTACCTGATTGCGAGGCGGGATCGGGATTCCGGGCAGTTTGAAGATCTTCAACCACGAAGGGCACGAAGGTACACGAAGGAAACCCATCCAAACTCTTCTTCAAAGCACGGCTAACAGGACCGGTTTTCACGAGCAAAACGGCGGCACCAGCGGTTACAATGAAACGAAGTTCTCCGCCTGGGTTCGAGCTGAACCTACGCCGCATCGCCAATTTCTCCGGCCCCTGGTGATTTATTCCTGTGGACGCGCCATTCAAACGCGAAGCTGTGCCCGGCAATCGGAAAATCCGTTGCCTTTTGGTGCACGACCACGTCTTGCTGCGCCAAGGATTGCGGCGGTTGCTGGAGGATGAACCGGACATGGAAGTCGTGGCGGAGGCGGGAAATGCTGCCGAAGCGCTGCGGAGGATCTTTGAGTGTCGTCCTGAAATCGTGATCACCGACGCGCACATGTTTGAGTGTGCAGCCGATCAAGCCGAGTTGTTGATTCTGCGAGAGTGTCCGGGGAGCAAGGTACTGTTCCTGACCAACGAGGAAGACGACGACTTGCTGGGGGAAGCTCCCGGGACCAGTTGCGTGGTGAGGCAGACGTCCGCGAAAGAGTTGGTCGAGATGGTCAGGCGGACGCACGCCGCACCCAGGGCGGTGCTGGAAAGACGCGGGGCAGGGTGGCCGTCAGAGGAGTTCCTTCCGCGAAAGCGCGTTCTGACGGCGCGAGAACGCGAGGTGCTGAAGCTGTTGGCCGAGGGCAGGACGGTGCGTTCCGCGGCCGACGTTCTTGGGCTCAGCATGAAGACCGTGGATGCGCACAAGTTCAATCTCATGCGGAAGCTGGGGATTCATAACAAGGCGGAGTTGGTGATGTGGGCCATTCAGAAGCGAGTGGTGAAGCTGCCGGCGAATTTCTAGGATCGCAGAACCGCCGGGGCTGAAGCCCTTTTTCTATCAGCGCCTGACGCGGCGCTGAAGCGCCGCTCTTCCACAATCTGGCTCTTCCAGGATCTAGCTCTTCCATCTCGCTCTTCCACAATCTCGTCATTGCGCCGACGCCAGTTCGGCGAGTTCTGCGAGGCTGGATACCGTGAGGTCGGGCGTGGCGTCTGCGGCTTTGACGGCGCCGACGCCTGGGCGGGCTGATGGGCGATTCACCCAGACGGTGGCGAGGCCGAGCGCCTGGGCGGGAATTACGTCGTGGTAAATGCTTTGGCCGACATGCAGCACCCGGTGGGCGGGCGCGTCGATACGATTCAGGGCTAACTCGAAAAGTTTCAGAGACGGCTTGTAGGCCTGGGCTTGCTGGGCGGTGATGACCTCGTCAAACTCAACTTCAAGTTTGGGGCGAGTGAGGGCGAAAAGATCGTCGTCCACGTTGGAGAGAATCGCGAGGCGATACCGGGTCTTGAGCCGGCGAAGAGCGGCGACGGTGTCGGGCCAGGGCTGCCAAGTGGAGAGCGACGCGGGCAGCGAGCGCTCTTCTTCGAGGGTGGGAGTGAATCGAAGCTCATCCCCAAACTGGCGGACCACCGATTCGAGAACTTCGCGATACGGACGAAATGCGCCTTGTTCGGAACGTTGCTCGAAATCTCCGTAGAGTTTTAGGAGAGTGGCGTCGTCAATTTGCTTTTGGTGGGCGGAGAGAACGCGGCGCAACGCCGAGAGAATTCCGGCTTCCCAGTCAATGAGCGTGCCGTAGCAATCAAAGGTCAGGATTTCGAAGCGGCTAAAGTCGAGCATGGGGAGCGGTGTCGGTTCAGGCGCTGGCATTGTCGAATTGCCAGCGGGTAGCGTTGTTGGGGAAATCTTTTTCGGTCCAGGCCAGCACCACGCGTGGGCGGACGGAATAGAGCACGACCTCAGGCGTGACCATCAGCGGCATTTTGTACTTGGCGCGGGAAGCGGCGTCGACCTTCTTGATTGTCGACTTGTCGGAAAAGTCGATCTCGACGGCGGTGCCTTCGAGAATGACCACGTCATCGCCAGAGTCGAGGTGGACGGAGACGGCGGCGTTGTGAGACAGGTTGCGAGATTTGCGCGAGGCGCGACCGGTGCCGAAGTAGAGCGTGCCGTCGATCCAAAATCCCCAGACGGGGATAGAGTGCGGGCGGGCGTCGGGGCGCGTGGTGCAGATCCAGTAGTTGCGGGACTTGGTGAGCCGTTCTACGGCGTGGCTGAAGGGCAGGTACTGTTTTCGCGGTTTCAACCCGTAATCCGCGGAAACGTGCGGCAAACCAGAGTGGCAGCCGGGGGGATCGGCGGCGTGCTTTCTTGTCGCGGACTTCTTATGAGCTTTGGGTTTTGGCATAGTCACCACCTCGTCGATGAGGAACACGACCACCGGGGCTGAAGCCCGAGTCAATTCAGACGCTTGACGCGGCGCTCAAGCGCCGCTCTTCCACGGTAACGTAGTCCTTCGCGGCGCAACGGCAACGCGATTCTTCACGGCAACGCGTGCGTTCACGGTTTTTTCAGCAACCCGGTTGTGTGTCTACCTTACCGCCGAGGGTCTAGGCCGGGCAAGGTGGGAGTGGGATCGGGTTCGTCGAGTTCGGCGTTGGCCGCAGCAGTGGGATCTTCCGGGGGCGCAGCTTTTTTCGGAGCGAGAAATTTTTCGGTGTTCAGGAGCGGGCGGCCGAGGGACGCGTTGTAGCTGGTCCAGGGACTGTCGAGTGCGGCTTCGCGCTCGAAGTGGGCCCGCATGGCTTCCATCTTGGAGTCGAGGTCGTCGAGATAGTGCAGCATGAGGGCTTCGGGAAACATGGGCAGCTTCGGCGAGCCGAAATCGTACTGGCCATGATGGCTGATGATAAGGTGCTCGATCATCGTCTTGAGTTCGTCGGGGAACCCGGGCAGGTGAGCGAGCTTGGCCTGCAACATTTCCAGTTCGATGATCATGTGGCCGAGCAGTTGGCCCTTGGTTGAATAAGAGAAAGACCGGTTGTAGGTGAGTTCGTGAATCTTGCCGATATCGTGAAAGAACGCGCCGGTGAGCAGCAGGTCGCGATTAATCTGCGGATAATTCTGGCACATCAGATCGCAGGAACGAAACAGCGAGACGACGTGGTCGAGCAGGCCCCCTATAAAGGCGTGATGCAGAGTCTTGGCGGCGGGGGCATTGCGGTAAGCGGCGGCGATTTCCGGGTCGGCCATGAAGGCCTGGACGAGCGACTTGAGATGCGGATTCTCGAAAGTCGCGATGTAGTTCGACAGCGTGCGCCAGAGTTCGTCGACGTCTTTGGTGGTCTTGGGAAGATAATCGGCGAAGTCGATTTCCGATTCGCCCAGCTTGCGCAGCTTGTGCACGGTTAGCTGAAAGCGGTTTTTGTATTTGTTGATGAGCCCTTTGATTTTGAGGAAGTCATCCTGCTCGAAGGAGTCGAGAACTTCTTCGACGTTGTCCCACATTTTGGCTTCGAGCTGGCCGCTGCGGTCGCCGAGAGTGAGCGCCAGGTAAGGCTCGCCGGTCTTCTTGGGCTTAGTCTGTTTGCCGACGACGACGAAGTTCGAGGTGATGACCTTGTTTTCGTGGCGCGCGCAGTCGCCGATGTAGAAGTCTTTCATCGCTTGTCAGAGTAAAAGAGTAAGTTGTCTGTGGGCTGTGCTGAGTATAAAGCACGCGTCGGCCGGAGAGATTAGAGGAAGCCCATCTTCTTATGCTTCTTCTTGAGTTTCTTGGCGTCGGCTTCCTTGGCGGAGGCAGTTTCGACGGGCTGCGTCTGGTTGGGGCTCATGCCAGTATCCACGTAGCCGGGCGCATATTTGATAGAGGCTTCTTCGCGGAGTTTGGTGAGGTAGGCGCGCAGAGCGGGCTGCAGCTTCTCGTAGTAGAGCGCGTCTTGAAGTTTGGGAAGAATATCCTTCATGGCGGGAATGCCGGCCTGCTGGTGATCGACCACCTTCAGGATGACGTAGCCCTGCTTGGTGCGAATCACGTCGGTGAGCTCGCCGGATTTCATGGCGAACGTTCTGTCTTCGAGTTCTTTGGCCAGTTGGCCGCGCTTGAACATGCCGAGCGCTCCACCGTCGGCGGCGGAGGGGCCATCGGAATATTTCTTGGCAATGTCTTCGAAACTGGCGCCGGCGTGAATCTGTTTGAGAAGGTCGTTGGCCTTGGCCTCGGCGGCGCTGAGAGCGGCTTCATCCACAACCGGAGTCGCGGCGGCCGGCGCGGCTGGGTCGGTGGCTGCAGGAGCAGGAGCGGCTGCGGCTTTGGGCGCAACCAGAATCTCGCTCAGGCGGATGAACTCCGGCTGTTCCATCTCGCTCTTGTGCTCGTCGTAGAACTTCTGCTCTTCGTCTTTGGAGACCGCAAGATGGGCGCTGACTTCCTCGCCAATCACCCGGCGGGTGATGATCAAATTGCGCTGGGTCTGCTTGAAGTCTTCCCAGGAAACGCCTTGTTTGGTGGCTTCCTTTTCGAGATCTTCGAGGGAATCGAGCTTCATATCCTTACGCATCTGGTCGAGTTGCTTGATCAGCTCGGTGTCGCCGGTAATGCCGAGGTCTTTGCCTTTGTCGAGTAGAAGCTGCTGGTCGACGAGATCGCGAAGAACGTCTTTTTCCCGCTCGGCGTAGGCGGCGTCGGGATCTTTGGTGTTCTGCTGCTTGATCTCGTCCCGGAGCTGGTCTTTGCTGCGCTCAAACTCGGAACGGGTGATGATCTGGTTGTTGACGCGGGTAATAATCTCTTCGATCACCTGACCGGAGGGTGTTGGGCCGGCCGGAGCGGGCGCTGGCACGACGGCTGAAGCTGTAGCGGCCGGTGCAGGCGAGGCCGGTTTAGCCGAGGCTGGAGCGGCGGCAGCTGGAACCGCGGCTTGACCGGAAGCTGGCGCAGCGACTTGCGCTGCCAACCGGGCGGGCAAACAGGCGAAGGCAATCAAAACGAAGCTACTCAAAAGCAGACAAAGTTTCTTCATAGGATGCATTGGGCCACCACGCTCCCTGGGCTTGCGGGCAAAAGGTGGGCTCGGGTCGATGAAGTATTTTACTCCTTCGAAGCGAACCGCGTCGGAAAGCCCGTTTGGTCGGACCCCAAACGGGTCAACCTCTTGCTTGGACGCCTGGGCTGGCCCGAGAGTTGGCTGGCCGGAAAGTTAGCTGGCGGCCAGTCAGGCGGTGCGGAGCAGGGCCAGGGCAGTGCGGTCGTCGCACTGCGGGGCTTCGCCACCGAAGGCGCCGGCGGCATTCAGGACGGCGGAGCAGAGATCGGCGGCAGCGCAGGCCGGGGCAGACTGAAAAAGCTGCTTGACGCGTTCCAGGCCGAATTCCTCTCCGGAGCGCTCGTGGTGTCCCTGGCAGGTGATGACTCCGCGAGAAACGAGAAGCAAGGCGGCAGCCTTCTCCAGGCCTACGGTGGGAGCGTCGCAGGTGGCGTGGGAAAACAGTCCCAGGGGCAGGCCGGTCGAACCCAGCTCGGCGATGCCGCTGCTGTCGCGAAGAAGGCCGGGTGTGTGTCCGGCATTGGTATAGCAGAGCGTGCCGAACTTCTCGTGATAGCAGCCGATGAACGCGGGGCAGGAGTGGACGCCTTTGCAGGTTTCGATGAGGCCACGATTGATGCGAAGACAGAGTTGAGTCATAGCGTCGGACTCGTTCATATCCAGGCGCGAGAAGAGCTCAGCTCCGGCTTCGCGAAATATTTGTTGAGCCGCTGCGAGAATGCCGCGATTGTCCGCGCGACGGCCGGCCGCGTCGAGCAGACCAAACAGAACGCGCTCGGGGCTGACGCGCAGGGAGTCGTAGAAATCTCCGGCAATGCGTTTGCCCACGAAGAGAGCCGCGATCTCGGCGCCTTCAATTTTGGGAAATACCGTGGGGACGGGCTCGGCCGGCGCCGGAACAGGAACTGCGTCGTGAGAGTGAAAGAGGGAGTGCATCGCAGGCAGGCCCAGAGGCGAAGCTAGCACAATGAGGGGTTCGGAGCATAGTGGGCTGACGCTGGCAGGAAAACCATCAACCACGAAGGACACGAAGGTGCACGAAGGAAATACGTCGCAAATGAATTCCTTCGTGATACTTCGTGTCCTTCGTGGTTGATGGTTTTGGCTACTCGCCGTACTTGTCGGCGAGATAGCGCGCGAGGTCGGATTCGAGCTGGCCGTAGTCGGAGTGAATGGTCGCGCGCAGGGCGGCTTCGGTGGAATTGCCCTGGCTGAGGCGCTCGAGGATGCGCTGAATATCGCTCATGCCGTAGGTATCGTTGATGTAGGACACGGCCGCCAGCGATTCGGCGTAGGCCACATAGGCCTGGGCGCCGGAAAAATTCTGGAAGCTTCCTTCCAGTGCGTTCAGCGGGATATTCTGTTGCGCTTTGTAGAGCAGAGAGAGCTGGTGTCCATCGCCGCCAAGACTCTTGGGTTCGAGGAACTGGGCAATGCCTTCGTGCAGCCAGGGCGGGCAGCGTCCGCCGGAGAGTTGAGTAATAAACGAATGTGCCAGCTCATGTTTCAGAACGTGCGCCAGCTCCGAGGTCATGGAGCTCAGGCCGCTGACGGGGATGCGGAGCTTGCCGTCATTGATCGCGCCGGACCAGGTGGGAGCATGGGTGACGTCGAAGAAGGCTTGCTCGGTGTAGAGCGTGACCAGAATGTTGTCTCGGGGCGGATTGCCCAGATCGCGAACCAGGTCGTCATAGTCGGATTCGAGCGTCTGCAGGATTTGTCCGCGAAGGGTTTCGGAAGTTTGTTTGCCCTCATAGTGAATGGTGAAATGAGTGCTTTCGCCCGAGGCGAAGTCGGACTCGACGGTCTGTTCGCGCTGGGCCTTGGCCAGAAACTGCTGGACGGTGGAATCGGGGCGCAACTCGAGCGAACGCTTCCACGAGGTGACGGCTTCCTTGGTGTGGTCCGAGGCGAACTGAGCGTAGCCGAGCATAGTGTAGGCGTCCGGGGAATTGGGTGCGGCCGCGACGGCGCGCTGGGCATACGGCAGCGCCTGCGCGGCGTTTCCGGTGCGGACCAGCAACGCCGAGTAATAAACCAGGATGGTGGAGTTGTCGGGCTGAAAGCGGAGGGCACTCTCGAAATACTGCCGCGCCTGGGCGATGTTGCCATGTTCAAATTCGAATTTCCCGGCGATGAAGCCGGCGGTCGCGCTCAGCTCGGCGTTGCCCTTGCTTTCCAGGCTGGCGAGCGCATCGGGATCGACTTTGCCTTCCTTGATGATTTTGGCGACCAGATCGCCTTCGTTGGCCAGGCTGTCGGCGGGAGTGAAGGTGGGAAGGTCACCGACCTTGGCACCGCCGGGTGCGCCGTGAGGGGGCATGCCTCCGGCATCGATGTGATCCACTGAAGATTTGAGGATGGCGTAGGTATCGTCGCCGATGTCGTACTCGTAATGGATGCCGTTTTCGCGGACGTGATCGGCCAGGATGGTGCGGCCATTCTTCAGATGGATGGTGTCTGCCGATGCGCCGGTGAGGGCGAGCAGCCATAGCAAGGCAAGCTGCCCGGCAAAGAGAATGGTGACACGTAGACGCATTCAGGCGCATTCTAGCAACTGAGGAGAGACCAACCACGTGACGAAGGTACCAATGCGGGTAACGGCGAAGATGCGAGGCTTGCGTGTCGCGGCGGTGGTCTGTCTGGCGATGGTCCAGCTGGTGATGGTCTGCCTGGCGGCGGGGGCAGCGGCCGAAAACCCTGCAGCCTCTGAGAACCCTCCGGGCAAGCCTGCGGAGGCGCTGTATCTGCAGCTCGGTCAGGTCGGGCTTGATCCGGCGCGAGTCTATCAGGTGCGGGGCGCGTCGCTGGACCGATCGGCGGTCCACATCAGTTTGGAGGACGGCACCATCGGTTTCACTCAGGATGTGATGGGACACATCACGGGAGCGTTCTTTGAGGGTGACGGCGAAGTGCTGCTGACGCCGCCGAATGAAGTCGAACGGAGATCGATGAGTTTGTTTACGGGGATGGCAATTTTGGAAGAACACTTTGCCAGCGCTTACTTTCGTTTCAACGACAATGCCGCGGCGGAGTTGGGGCCCGATCTGCGGGCAACGGACAACCAGCAGGAGTTTCTCGAACACTGGAGCGAGACGGCGCGAAATCTGGCGAACCCAGATGCGATGCGGCTGCTGTTGACCTTCAGCCGGATGCTTCCGCAGACCGGCACGACTTCCGGCGGCTCTTCGCAGGGTCAAGCGAAGCAGGGACAAGCGGAGCAGGGACAAGCGAAGCCGCCAGCGCCAGGGGACGGGGGAGACCGGTTTCTGCACGCGCGGCTGCAAGGAACCAAGCTGGGCGTTTTCGACGTGTACTTTGATTCCTCTGCGGTGGAGCAGGTACAGGTGGGGCAGGCGAAAACGGTCGCGAACGGAGACCTGTACTACGACGTGTGGACCTCATTTTCATCCGAGAATCTCACGACTGCCAATCCAACCTCTGCCAATCCTGGGACTGCCCAGGGGAAAGGTGGCAGAAGATTGTCACTGTCACTCGAGGAAACGCCAGCGCCCGAAAACAAGAGAGCGCGTGACAGCCGGGTCACGGTTCGCCGCTATACGATCGCGACCGAGGTGCAGCCTCCAAAACGGATTCAGGCGCGTGCTCGGGTGGAATGCGAGGTCAAGGAAGGCGGGCCGCGGGCATTGGTGTTTGAGTTGTCGCGATTTCTGCAGATGGAAAGTGTCAAGCTCAACGGCCAGGTGGTGGAGTTCATTCAGAATCCCGCAGTGGAAGGGACCCAGCTTTCGCGCCGCGGCAATGACCTGGTTGCGGTGATGCTGCCGGAGCCGGCGCGGGCTGGGCAGAAAATCGATCTTGAATTTGTTTATGGCGGCGAGGTTCTGGCGGAAGCGGGCAGCGGACTGCTTTATGTAGGAGCACGAGGCACCTGGTATCCGAATCGGGGGATTGCGATGGCGGATTTCGACCTGGAGTTCACGTATCCGCCAGGCTGGACGCTGGTGGCGACCGGAAAGCCAGAGCCGATCTCGCCTGCGGGGGCGGGGACGAAAGCAAATGGTCAACAGAGCAGTGCTCAACAGACTTCGCGATGGGTGTCGGAACGTCCCATTCCCCTGGCGGGATTCAATCTAGGTAAATACAAGCTAGCCACGGCGCAGGCGGGGAATGTCGTGGTGGAGACCTATGCTACGACGGGGGTGGAGCGAAACTTCCCGATTCCTGAGGCCCGTGTCATTGAGCCCGATCCGTCGAACCTGGCTACGCGACCGCTACAGTTGTCGATCCCGAGCCGCCCGTCGCCATCGCAAAACGAAGTCACGGTCGGAGAATCGGCGGCCCGCGCGATTCAGTATTACGCTCGACGATTCGGCCCGTATCCGTACAGTCGTCTGGCTCTGACCCAGCTGCCGGGGCGCGACAGCCAGGGCTGGCCCGGCTTGGTTTTTCTTTCGTCCTACGCGTTTCTCGACCAGGAGCAGCGTGAACAATTGCATTTCGCTCCCGATCAGATTCTGCTCCAGCAGCAGATTCCGGCGCACGAGACCGCGCACCAGTGGTGGGGAGATCTCATTACCTGGAGGACCTACCGGGACCAATGGATTTCCGAAGGGCTGGCGAATTACTGCTCCTTGATGATGCTGGAGGAAAAGAATCCCGCGGGTTTTCGCGAAGTGATGGACCGGTACCGCCGCGATCTCGTCGACAAAGATAAAGATGGCATGTCGGCGATGGAGGCAGGCCCGGTCACTCTTGGGCTGCGGCTGCTGTCGTCGCGGTTTCCCGACGGGTACGAAGCGATTCTGTATGGCCGGGGAACGTGGCTGTTCCACATGCTGCGGACGATGTTGAAGGATGGCGCCGGCGCCGCGCACGACGGTGGACGCAAGGCGCAAGGCAACGCCAGCGGCAACGCCGAGGAACCGTTTGTCATGGCACTGCGAAAAGTACGGCAGCGGTACGAAGGCCAATCCATCAGCACGCGCGAATTGCTGGATGTTTTCGCGGAGGATCTTCCGGCCGGGCTGCGTTATGAGCGCAAGCGTTCGCTGGACTGGTTTCTGGAAGGCTGGATCAACGGCACGGCGCTGCCCAGGCTGGAACTCAAAGCAGTGAAATTCGCCGCCAAGGACACGGGCTCGGCGGTGAGTGGAACGGTCGTGAGTGGAACCGTTGTTAGTGGGACCGTGGTGACTGGAATAATTGTGCAGCGCGACGCGCCGCAGGATCTGGTGACCTCGGTTCCCGTGTATGCGGTGTTGGCGGGGAAACAGATGGTGTTGCTGGGGCGAGTGTTCGCCGATGGCGAAGAGACTACGTTCCGCTTGCCCGCTCCCGCCGGGACGCGCAAGATCGTGCTTGATCCGAATGAGACCGTGTTGACCAGTCCGAAGTAAAGGCGCGTTGAGCAGGACGGCAACAGTTGCGAACCGAAACGGTCTTTTGTTCCGCGCGCGATTCCCGAAATGGACATTGAGGGAGTCCAGCGCTTCATACCTCGAAAGGCCCTCCTCACCTACGGAAGCTCCGATTACGGTCCAACAGAAAGCCTAAACCACAGAGGACACAGAGGTGCACAGAGGAACCCGAGGCTTAATCAGAGCCTCCCCAGGTGCTGTTCCGTTTGGTTTCTGCTGACGACTCGTCGGAGACAGCGATGGCAGCCCATCTGCATAGAGCATGGGTGCGCAGAAGGAAAACGATGGTGCGAGCGTGGATCGCGCATCGTCACCGCGCACCGTCGCCGCGCACCGTCGAGGAGACTTGCCATGGACGCACAGACCACGGAGACGCGAGAAGGTGCAAGGGAGCAGTTTCTCGGGGTAGAAGAAATGCTGGCGGGGGCGGAGACGATCCTGCTGGTGGAAGACGAAGCGTTTGTGCGCGAAGTGACGGGTGAGGTTCTGCGATCGGCGGGATACGAAGTGCTGACCGCCCGGAATGCGACGGAAGCTGCAGGAGTCTACGCGGGGCGGCGCGGCGGCGTGGAGCTTTTGCTGAGCGACGTGGTTCTGCCGGGGGAGAATGGGCGGGTGCTGGCGGGAAGACTGCGGCGGGAGAATCCGGAGCTCAAGGTTTTGTTGGTCACCGGATACGCGGAGCAGATGGGACTGCGAGAAGAGGAATTTTTGGCGAAGCCGTTTGGCACGGACGCGCTGCTGCGAAAAGTCAGAGAAGTACTGGATCGCACGGGATTGCCGATCGCGAGCGAAGGTCCGCTCACGCCAGCCTGCGGAAGCGTGTAGCGTCGAGGATCTGGCCCGGAATCTGAGAGAGCGGGACCACGCGGGTGAGGATGCCCAGTTCGGCACAGACCCGCGGCATGCCATAGACGACGCAAGTCGCTTCATCCTGGCCAATGGTGAGGCCGCCTTCGCGGAAAATGGATTGCATCCCTTTGGCGCCATCGGAACCCATTCCCGTCATGATGACTCCGAGGGCGAGGTTGTGGAAGGCCGCGGCCACTGAGTTCATGAGCACGTCGACGGACGGAGTGTGCGGGCAATTCTCGGGATGAGTGTCGAGGCAGAGGATGGTTTGTAAAGGAGACAACCGCTCCACGCGCATGTGCTTGCCAGCCGGGGCGAGGTAGACCACACCTGGGTGAAGACTCTCGCCGTGAGTTGCTTCGTGCACGGCGACCGCGCACAGAGAGTTCAGCCGCTGTGCGAAGGGCGCGGTAAAGCCCCGGGGCATGTGTTGCACGATCAGGATGGGCACGGAGAGATCGCGAGGGAAAAGCGGCAACATTTCCTCAAGAGCTTTGGGGCCGCCGGTGGAGACTCCCAGGGCGACGATCGCGGCCGCGGAACTGAAAGCCCGGTAGACGCCCTGGGGCCCGGACGACTGGGGCGGCTTTCTGGCCAAAAGGCTGGCGGAAGGCGGCTTCCGCGATTGCGCGGCGGCGTGTATTTTGCCGACCAGGTCCGACCGGATGTGCAGGATGTCGAGCGAGGTGGGCAAAAGATTCTTGGGAACGTAATCGAAGGCCCCGGCGGCGAGCGCGTTAAAAATGCTGTCGGCGTCGTGCGCGTCCGCCGCGCTGACCATAATGACGGGGCGCGGAAACTGTTTCATGATGCGACGCAGAGTTTGCACTCCATCGAGCCCGGGCATTTCAATATCGAGGGTGACGACATCGGGGTCCAGAGCGGCGATCTTGTCGAGCGCTTCCGATCCGCTGGCGGCGGTGGCGGCTATTTCAAAGCCGGCCTCGGAGGCGATCATGCGAGACAGAGCAGCGCGCATGAACGCGCTGTCGTCGACGACCAGCACGCGGATCGGCGGGCGGGGTGTGGCGTCTTGCGTCATGTTCGATAAATCGAGCGGACCAGCGTGTGCACCTCATCCATGTAGGAGTCCATTTCAAAGGTGAGGCGGGCCCAGTCAAAATCCTTGAGACCCTTGCATTGCTGGGACAGGACGGCGAAGCCAGTTTGTTCCAGCAGGTTGACCTGGCGGTTTTCGATGTAGCCGTAGTTCAATCCACTCATGCGGCAGAGCAGATCGCTGATTTCCACCAGAGCGACCAGTCCGGCGTCATCGCGCGCCTCCTCGATGTTGTGGTGCAGCGATACGACCTCTTTCAGTGAGGGAGAAAGTTCCCACTTGTCGGCGAGTAAACGGCCGCTTTCGCAGTGGGTAAATCCGAGCACCTTCTTTTCCGCTTCGTGAAGGGGAATTCCCTGGGAGCGAGCGCATTCATAGGCTTCGAGAAACTCTTTGGGCATGACCCACAGGTTGACGATGATGCCCAGATCGTGCAGCAGTCCGGCGAGATAGGCCTTGCTGGGATCGGGATAAGAAATCTTGCGGGCAAAATGGCGGCAGACGAGCGCGCATCCCAGGGAATGTTCCCAGAAGACGACGGGGTCAATCGCGCCGATCTCTTTGGGCATCAGGTTGAGAACGCCGCAGGACATGGCGATGTCGCTCACCCGGTGAAATCCGAGGCCGACGACGGCGCCGCGCAGCGAGTCGATCTTCTGCCAGCGCCCGAACAGAGGGCTGTTGGCCATTTGCAGGCACTGGACAGCCAGGGACTTGTCCTGCGCGATCAGATCGGTGACTTTCTGCACGTCGAGATCCTCGACGGGCTGCTCCAGGTAGCGGAGCAAGGGAGCCAGCACCGCTGGAATGGTGGGTATTTGATCGAGTCCGGCGATCCGGCTGAGCAAGCTTGCTTTGGTGGCTGCCGTGTTCATGTGCGCCTACTTTCCCCCCTGACTGCGTTCGCCCCGGATGTACGCGGTGGCTCCCGGCAGGTGTACCAACTGGAAGTCCTCGGATACTCCGTAGAGCGATTCGGAATGGCCCAGAAACAGATATCCGTGCGGCAGCAGGCTGTTGTGGAAGCGCTGAATGACCCGCCGCTTGGAAACCAGATCGAAATAGATGAGAACGTTGCAGCAGAAAATGACGTCGACGCCCTTCATGAAGGTCATGCGGCCCTCGTCGGAAAGATTCAGCCGGCTGAAGGTGATGTTGCCGCGAACCGCCGGCTGGATCTGCATCAGCTCCCCGGCAGGAATGAAATATTTCTGGCGGTACTGCGGAGTCAGATTGCGGGTGCTGTAAGTGCCGTAGATTCCATTGGTAGCGTGGGCGAGGGAACGCTCATTAAGATCGGTGGCGAGAATCTCGACGGTCCAGTCCTTGAGACGGCCCTGAGCCTCCTCCAGCATGAGCATGCTGAGCGTGTAGGGCTCTTCGCCGGTGGAGCAACCGGCGCTCCAGATGCGCAGCCGGCGCAGCGGGGCATTGGATTTCGCCTCCAGGATTTTGGGAATCACGATCTGGCGCAGCGCGTCCAGTTGCGACTGACTGCGAAAGAAGCAGGTTTCGCCAATGGTGATTTCATTGAGCAGCGCAACCAGCTCGGTCTGCCGCGTGGGTTTGATGGTGAGGCAGTCGCAATACTCACGCAGAGTTTGCGTTTTCAGTTCTTTCATGCGCCGGCCGCAACGATCAAGAAGCAGGCGCAGCTTGTTGTCGGGATGGAAGATGCCGGCGGACTGATAGATGAGGTCACGGATGCGCACCAGTTCGGGGTCAGGCGGGCCTTCGACAAAGAGGGGTGGTGCTGCAGCCGTGGTCATGCCGAGACCTTTCGGGGTACGCTTGCCAGAGGTCGACCGAATTGCGCGCTCCACGTCTGTTGCAACGCTGGTTGGCTCACGTCGTGTGCTCTCAGAGGGTTTGCCCGGTTCCCGAGGGTGAACTAAGGAGTTCATCGGCGGCGGCGGAGCCAACTTTAGGCGGGACCAACTTTAGGGATGACGGGGGATGGCTTGGACGGAGTGGTGTCGGTGGGGACGCTGCTGGAAACCACGTGTTCGCTGAGGATGACGATGTCGACGCGGCGGTTCTGGGCCCGGCCCAGTACCGTGTCATTGCTGGCGATGGGATGATATTCGGCGTATCCGGCGGCGGCCAGGCGTGCAGGAGAGAAGCGGTAGCGCAAAATCAGAAGACGCACCAACTCCGTAGAACGGGCGGCCGAGAGCTCCCAGTTGGACGCCATTTGTGCGGTATGGATGGGAACATTGTCGGTGTGCCCCTCGATGCGCAGACGGCAGGCCCGGACGGCGAGGATGGAGGCAATGCGATCGAGGGCGGGAAGTGCGGAAGGCTTCAGAGCGGCGGACCCGCTGTCAAAGAATCCGAACTCGCGCAGGCTGATCACCAAGCCCTCAACCTCGCGATGCAGGGCGACGGTATGCAGGGAGATCTCATGCTGCAGGGCGTGCTGTAGTTCGGTCTGCAGGGTGGTGAGATTGGCTTCTTCGGCAGCCGCGGCGAGGGAATCGAGTGGCGCGGAGGAGACGCGGCTCAGGTCAGCATTGCGCTTCGCACTTTCAATGACTTGGACCGTACTGAAGGGCATGGGCTCGCTCATGTCGATGGGAACCTCGGTAGTGGAGGCGGGAAAAACTCCCAGTTCCTGAAAGGCTACCTGGATGGCCATCGCCAGCCGGCCGACTTTGCGATGGTCGACCTGCGACGAGGCGTACAGAACGACGAAGAAAGCGAATAACAAAGTAATGAAATCGGCGTAGGAAACCAGCCAGCGTTCGTGGTTGGCGTGTGCCTTGGGGCGTTTACGCCGTCTCATGACGTGGTCTCGGCGGAGCTTTTGCCGGAGCCGCCGGCGTCGACCAGAAAGCCCAGCAGTTTGGTTTCGAGCATGCGGGGGTTCATGCCTTCGAGAATCGAGGCCACGCCTTCGAGCGTCATTTCGCGCGCAATCTGCTCTTCGCGGATGCGCAGTTTCATCTTTCCCGCCACCGGCAGATATAAGAGGTTGGCAGAACCAACGCCGTAGAGGGTGGCCACAAAGGCCACGGCAATGCCGCGTCCAACTTCGTCGATCTTGTCGAGGTGCTGCATGACCTGAATGAGTCCCAGGACCGCCCCGATGATGCCAATCGTGGGCGCGAAACCTCCGGCTGACTCAAATACCTGGGGAACCTGCTCTTCGTACTCGGCCTGATTGTCGAGTTCCAGTTCCATGATCTTGCGCAGTTCCTCGGGTTCGGTGCCGTCGACCGCCAGCATGAGAGTTTTCTTGAGAAAGGGATCTTCGATCTGGGGAAGCTCGGCATCGAGCGAGACGATGCCTTCCTTGCGCGCTTTCTGGGCGTATCGCACCAGGCGGCGAATGGTTCCCTGAGGGTTGTCCTTGGGAGTGACGAAGACGGAACCGAAGCGCCGCATGGCATGCAGGACGACGGGCAGGGGGAACTGCAGCATCACGGCTCCCAGGGTGCCTCCAAACACGATCATGGCAGCGGTCGGTTGCACGATCTGGCCCAGGTTTCCGCCTTCGAGCAGCAGGCCCGCCAGAATTCCACCGAGAGCGAGGATGATCCCACCGAGACTGGACTTATCCACGTTACCTCTCGGGCTCATGGCCGCCCGGATCGGGCGACCTGGCGATCAGCGCGTGTGCAGGAGACGGATCCCAGGAAAGGGCGAGACCCTGCAGCACCGAGCGCCGGAAGTCGATGATCCGGGAGAGGACCTCGCTGACCTTTTCGAGAACCACAATTTTTTCGCCCGTGACCAGGGTGACCAGCGTGTCGGGGGACTCCTCGACGAACTTGATCAGGTCCGAATTGACGGTGAGAGGTTTGTTGTTGAGGCGCGTGAGCTGAATCATCTGGTCCCGCCCTTTCCCGGCCCTGGTTGCACGAAGGCGGATACACGGCCCGCTAAGGGGGAACATCGGCGTGAGGGAAGGCGGGTTTAGGGAAGGAGAAGCGCGCAGCGGTTACCTCGGGTGATGGACGGTCGAGCGGGAAGTTTTACGGCCTACTAAAGCGGCACGGGAAGTTGCCGATGAACAAGGAAAGAAATTCGGGGTTCCGCGAGCAGCCGACAGTACGAGAGCTTGGCGGAACGTTCTGAGAGAACCCTCAGAACAGCCGAACAAATTCATCGGAGAAGGAGTTTTCACCATGCCCATTGGAATCCTGAACAACATTTCGTCCCTGGCCGCGGAGAACCAGCTGACGATCACCAACAACAGCCTGCAGAACGTGTTATTTCAGCTGTCTTCAGGCTCCCGCATCAATAGCGGCGCAGACGATGCTGCCGGCCTGGCCATTGCCAACGGCCTGGAAGCCAACGTCAGCGCTCTCACTCAATCTGCCAGCAATGCCAACAACGGAATTGGAGCGTTGCAGGTGGCCGATGGATCGCTAGCCCAGGTGACCACGCTGCTGAATCGCGCCGTTACCCTGGCTACCGAGTCGGCAACCGGTACGGTAGGCAACCAGCAGCGAGTCGCGCTGGACGACGAATATCAGTCGATTCAGGCTGAAATCAACCGCATTGGATCGAACACCAACTACAACGGCACGCAAGTATTTAGCACCAACCCCACCTCCATCTACATCAGCGATGGCACGGGCAATACCTCGCAGGCCAGCAACTTTATCAGTGTGGTTACCGGCACGCTCAACTCGGCGCAGCTGCTCGGAGCGGGTGCGGGTGCAACTCTAGCCGCCAACGGGGCAATCACTGCGGGCAACACCGTCACCATTGGCGGCACGGTCTACACGTTCGAGACTGCGGCTGCTCTGGCCCTCGCAAAAACCGGGGCCACAGGTGCCGCGGTTGGCGTCGCCATCGATGGCAGCACCAATCCCGTCACCGCGCTGCAGAACACACTGGCTAACCTGGCCGCGGCCGTGAACGGCGGAACCGGAGCTGGGACGGTGTATCAGGCCGACGTCGCCGGTCCCAACGCCAATGCGGACGCCACGGCGTCAGCCCAGGGCGACACGGTTACCTTTGCCGCTACCGCAACCGGACAGGCCTTGGCGACCATCGCTTCTACCGCTACCGGGGCGGAGTTCGGCTTCCTGCAGACCGGCGGCACTACCTTCACGACCGGTACAACGTCAGATCTGCTGACCGCGACCGATGCCCAAACCGCTCTGGCCAGTATCGGCACCGCCATCCAGTCGGTGGCTGCGCTCCGCGGCACGATCGGCGCAAGCATCAACCGTCTGCAGAGCGCCAGCAACGTCATTAACAACCAAGTGCAGAACCTGACGTCTGCGGAAAACACCATCACGGCGGCCGACATTCCGACCGCAGTCGCGCAGTTGACCAAGTACACCATTCTGGAACAGACCGGCATTTCCGCTCTGGCCCAGGCCAACCAACAGCAGCAGCTGGTTTTGAAACTGTTGCAATAAATGCCGCTGCAATGAAACCGGCAACGGAGGCGGCCAGCCCGCCTCCGTTGCGCCTCTCCGGAGGATCTCGGCATGAGCATCAATCCGGTACAAAGTTTTGGCCCTCAGGACGGAGCTCAGTCCGCCGATGTCCGCGCTCTGCGCTCCCAACCGTCTTCTTCCCCTCGCGCCTCAGATTCCGAGCAGCAATCCAATGTGGGAACGAGATCAATCCAAGAAATTCAGCAGGCGCAGAAGGCCGCAGCCGAGCAGGAGCCGCCGCAAGATGTGGTCCAATTGCAGACCGACAGTCAACTGGAGAACGTGATCGTGATCAAGTACACGGATCAGGCCACCGGGCGAACCATCCTGCAGGTGCCCAGCAGCGAAGTGCTGAGTGTGGCCCTGGGGATCTCGAAGGATCTTCAGCAAGCATTTGAAACTGGAGAGCCAGTTCGACTCCGGGTACGACAGAAGGAGAGAAACATGGGCATTAGCCTAAATCCGGCAACTTTGCTAAGTGGGCAAGGACTGGATGTCAGCAGCCTGGTCAGTCAGATTCTCAGCGAGAGCAGCGGCCAGCTGACAGAATGGCAGGGTGAGCAGTCCACACTACAGAGCCAGGCCAGCGATCTGGCCGTGATCAACAGCGCTCTGACCAACCTGGCCACCGCAGTGACGGCTTTAGCCGACCCTTCAGGAGCGCTGACTGCGCAGTCCGCAACCTCTTCGGATACGAGCGTTCTGGGTGCGACCGCTGATACCTCGGCAGTAGCCGGAACCCACACCGTTGCGGTCAGCAACTTGGCCACCGCAGGCGCCGTGTACACCAACGAGTTCGCGGGCGGAGCCACCGCCTCGATTTTGCCCACCGGCGCGACCAGCGGTGAGATTGACTTGCAGATTGGCGGCAGCACCGGGACGACCCAGGCCATCACGATTACTGCCGGCAGCAACGACACGCTGACCACGCTGGCCAGCTACATCAACAGCCAGAATCTGGGAGTGAACGCCAGCGTCGTGACCGACGCCAACGGCTCGCGGCTCGCGCTGGTCAGTCAAAATACGGGGTCCGCGGGAGCTCTGGCCATCACCGCCAACAATACGAGTCTGACTTTCAACACGCCGACCGGCGGCGCCAATGCTCAGCTCACCATCGACGGAGTTCCGTATGCCAGCGCCAGCAACACCGTCACCGGAGCGATTCCCGGGGTGACGCTCGATCTGGCCAACACATCATCCGGCAATCCCGTGCAACTGACGGTTGGCCCGGACACGGCCCAGTCGACCAGTGCGATCAACAACTTTGTTTCCGCCTACAACCAGGTCATCAGCGACATCAACCAGGAAGTGACGTACAACACCGCAACCAATTCGCAGGGGCCTTTGGGCAGCGACGCTTCGGTGGCGCAATTGCAGTCGAGCCTGCTGACCGATGCAGCCTTTTCCGTGACGGGAAATGGCGGCGACGTCAATCTGGCTGCGCTCGGCATCAACACCAACAATGACGGCACGCTGACCGTGGACTCCAGCCAACTGAGCAGCGCTCTGGCCTCGAATCCGGCCGCGGTCCAAAACTTTTTCCAGAACACGGCCTCGACCGGATTTGCCAACAGCCTTCAATACCGACCTCACGAACCTGACCGATCCAACCGAGGGCGTGTTGAACGTGGATCTGGCGCAGAACACCGCCGAGCAGGCGGACCTGACCACCAGCATCAACAATTTCCAAACCCAGCTCACCGCCCAGCAATCGGCTTTGACCCTCGAATACGCGGCGGTGAACGCTTCGCTGCAGGCCTATCCGCTGCTGCTGCAGCAGGTCACCGAAACGCTCGGAACCTTAGGGTCGGGCGGCAGCAGCAGCAACTCGGGCTCCTCGAGTCCGACGCTGACTTCAGGCCTGTAAATACTTTGGGTATCGAAAAAACGAAAAAACATGGACGCAAGACTTTCCTATCGCGAATCGGCAGTCGAGGGTGCCAGCCCGGTCAGGCTGGTGGCCCTGTTGTACGAGCAGGCCATTGAAGACTTGAAGCGGGCGCGCGCGGCCATCGACCGCGGCGACATCGAGGCTCGCACGCGCGCCATCAATCACGCCGTGGTCGTGATCGGATACCTGCAATCTTCCCTCGACAAGGAGCAAGGCGGACGCGTGGCTGCGAATCTGGAGCGTTTTTACAACCAGCTGCGTGCCAGCCTGGTCGAGGCCCAGTTCGCCCAGTCGGCCGCCATCGTAGAACGCCAGATTTCCTATCTGGTCGAAGTGCATGCGGCCTGGTGCGAGGTGGAGCGGGCCAACGCCGCGCCCGCCATCGCCCGCGACCGGACACCATCGCTCCCGGCACAAGTCTCTGGACCATCGAGCCCAGGGCAACCAGGACAATCCGTAGCAGGACAATCGGTCTCTGGACAATCCGTCTCCGGACAATCGGGGGAGCTGGAATATCACGCTCCCACAGAATGGAACGCCTGATGCCTCCGTCTGCCAGCCTTACCCAAAACTTCCACGAGACCAACGCGCGGCTGGCGGGCCTGCTGGACAGCCTGCTTCCCGATCCGCTGCCGGCGCACGGTCTTACCCTGCTTCGTCCATCGCCCCGCGCGGCCACTCCTCGACAGATCGCGGCGCTACTCTCGGAGCTGATGCGGGCGGGCCAGGGGCTGCGGTCTTTACCCATACCCAGCGAAAGAGATGCGGCGCTCGAACGGGAACTGAGCCAGTACCGCAAGCAGGTCGAACGTCTGCGGGCGCTGCTGCCGTCGATTCACGGCACGCTGCTGGGGGAACGAGCCCGCCTGGAACAGGAACGGGGGCAGGTGGTCTCGGCCGCCGAGTGGGCCCACCGCTCGCGCGAGACCTTGTGAAACAGCCGGCACTTCCTGCCCCGAGAACCGGTCTTAGCGAACGTCACTTCGCGTGATCCTGATTTTATCGATCTTAAACTTCTCTCGATCTCGACTTCTCTCGATCTTAATTTTTCTCGATCTTAATTTTTCTTGATCTTAATTTCTCTCGATCTTAATTCTTCTCAATCGTAATTCTTCTCAAACTTAAATTCTCTCGATCGTAACTTTTTTCGATTTTGGTTTTCCGCGCGCTTCCCTTTTAACTTTGCGCAAACTTATTTGAGGTAGGTGAAGAGATTGGGCTGGTTGGCGCCGGCCACGGCCTCAAGCGTAGCCTGGCGCGCGGTTTCCGCGCTGGTCAGGTTGGTGATGGCGGCCGAGAGGTTGGCGCCTCCCAGCGTGTTCTGTTGCTGCGCCAATGCCGTGGTGTCGCTGTTCAGGTAGTTCTGTTGCGCCGTGAGCTGGTTGGCGGCGTTGCCGTAGAACACGCGCTGGGCGTCGATGTAGTTGGAGGCGCTGGTGACCTCGCCGACCGCGGCGGCAATCCCGGTGCCCGTCTGCAAGCCAGTCAGCAGATCCTGAATGGACTGGAACATGTTGCTGCCCGCCGCGGAAAACAGTTGCGATCCGGGAAGGTTGGTGGCGAGCGTGAAATGATTGCCCAGGGTGATACTGTTGGTGTTCGAGTTTCCCACGTAGGTCACGCCGGAAGGGGAGGTGGGATCGACTACGTAAGGCGCAGTCTGGGTTGCGGTTCCGGCAAAAACGTAGCTGCCTTGATAGGACAAGTTGGCCAGACTGACCAGTTGAGTCTGGATGCCCTGGATTTCGGTGGCAATGGCGGCGCGGTCGGAGTCGTTGAGAGTTCCGCTGGCGCCTTCAACGCCCAGGCTGATGGCGCGTTCGAGCGCGGTCGTGACCGAACTCAGCGTGGAATCGGCGTTTGCGACTTCCCCCTGAACGCTCCCAATGCTGCGCAGAAACTGGTCGGCGGCGGAGGTTTGGGCGGCGTTCTGGACCAGTTCGGCGGCCGCGCCCGGATCGTCGGAAGGCACGATCACGCTTTGCCCCGAGCTGATCTGCTCGAGATCGGTGTTGATCTGCTGCTGGGTCTGCTCGAGGGCGGCGAGCAGATCGGGTAACGGATTGGGATTCACGCGCATGCTGGTTCGGACCTCGCTGGCTAGCCGGTTAACACATTCATCTGGAGAACGTCGTACATCATGCTGTTGATGGTAGTGACGACCTGCGCCGAGGCAGCGTAAGCGTTCTGGTACTGGACCATGTTGGCGGCTTCCTGGTCGAGCGAAACCCCGGAAATCGAGGCTCGCTGATCGTTCAGCTGCTGCAGCACCTGGGTGGACGCACTCTGCTCAGCCGTGGCGTTGGAGACGTCATTGCCCACGTTGAAGACGACGCCGGAGTAGTAGTCGGTGGGCGTCTGGCCGTCGATGCCGGTCTGAGTGCTCAACGCGTACATGGCCTCCGCATTGCCATTGCTGCCCGCCGTGCCGTCGGAACTGGCGGCAATCAGCGCAGGGTCGGTGATGGCGACCGAAAGACTGGCCGCGGCCCCGGTTCCCCCCGCCGGCGGCGGGTTGAACAGGTTCGTGCCCAGGTTGCCGTTCAGGTTGTACCCGGCAGTCTGGACGCCGTTCACCGAATTGGCCAGGCCCGCGGCCAAAGTATCGAGCTGGTTTTGGATGCCGGGAATCTGCTGATCCCGCACCTGGAGGGTTCCGCCCAGCGACCCGGAAGTGATCTGGCTGGTGATGTCGACTCCCTGAGCATAGACCTGGTGCAGCCCGGCGGCGTTCGGTTGGGTCTGGAGCTGAAAGCTCTGCGTGCCCATGACCAGCGGAGTGCCGTTGGCCGTGGTCAGGGTCAGGCTGTGGTCGCTGGGAATGACGGAAACGTTGACCAGGGACGAGAGCTGGTCGATGGCCTGCTGGCGCTGGTCGACGAAGCTTCCCGCACTCTCTCCTGTGCTTTCAAGACGGCTGATCTGGCCGTTGAGCTGCGCAACCTGTTGCGCGAGCTGGTTGATCTGGCCGACGGTCTCGACCACGTTCTGGTCGAGGTTGGTCTGCTGCTGGGTCAGATTGTTGGCCGTGGTGTTGAAACTCGAAGCCAGGTTGTCGGCCGCGGTCAGCACACCCTGGCGGACGGATAAGTCGGCGGGGTTGGCCGACAGCTGGTTGATGCTGTCGAAGAAATTCGCGATCTCGGTTCCAATATCGCTGGTGCTGGTGGTGAAGTTGACTTGAGTCTGCTGCAGGGCCGACACCTGCGCGCCCAGCTGGCCTTGGGTCTGGGTCTCCTGCTGAATGCTGGATTCGAGGATGGGATCGCGCACACTGTTAATGCTCTGGAGAGTGACTCCGGTGCCCAGCGTCAGCGGATCGACCACGATGGGATCGCTCGAAACCAGGTTGGGCACCTGGCGGGAATAGCCGGGAGTGTTGACGTTGGCGACGTTATTGGTGGTTGCCTCGAGCGCTCCCTGTTCGGCGGTGAGCCCGCTCAGCGCGATCGCGAGGCTGGCATTCAGACTCGACATGGATCTGCCTCTTCTTCATCACGATTACTATTCTTTTTTCTTTCCTCGCGGGGTTCCAACTGATTCCGCTCATCGTTGCCCGGACGCGCACTCGCGCCGCTGGCGGGCCAGCCCGGCCAGGGCTTCAGCCGGTTCGACGCGGGTGCGGGAGCTGCGTGACTCGGCGCAGCATAAGCAAGTGCAGGATAACTTGGTGCAGGATAACTTGGTGCAGCGTAACTGGCCGCGGGTCCAGCCAACAGGTTCGACAGCATACGCAACGAGCGCTGGGCCCGCGTGAGCAGCGCCGCCTGCACCCGTCCCAGATACAGCACTCGCCACTGGGCCGCACGCAACCCGGCGGCCAGCGCGGGATCGAGTGGCGGCGCATCGTTTCCCGGCGCCGCATCATTCTTCTGCGCATCATTGCTCTGCGCGCCATCGTTCTGCGCTCCATTGCTCTGCGCGCTATCGTGCGACCGCAAGGTTTGGAGCGACCGGTGCAAACCAATCTGCTCCGAGGTCGCCCGCTCCAGCCCTTCCAGGTCACGGGAGAGCAAGGACCGCTGGCTGGCCACAAGGCTCGCTTCCAGTTCGGCCAGGAGCGCTACTGCGGCCCGTGCCATCGCCGCGAGGTTGCACGGCGCCGCTTCCGGGGAGCGAAGTCCAGATGGAAGTTCAGATGGAAGCCCAGAGCGAAGTCCCGATCCATGCTCAGATCGAGGGCCAGCGTCAGCGTCATTGAAGAGTTGCCGTGTCATAAATGCAGGCCAAATCGCTCCGGGCCGAATCGGTTCAGGCCAAGTCGGTCAGTTCCAAATCTTCTTCAGGCCAAATCATCGAGCCGGTGTTCCGGCTGCTCTCCGCTTTCCGTCTCCTCGTCAGGATCCTCTTTCTTCGGACGGGCGCGGCGGCGGGTGGCGACCGAAGCATCCTGATTGGCCGCATTGCTTTCCACGGGGCGAACCGCCGCGGCGGGCGTGAGATCGCCGGGGACCAGTCTATCGGGAACCAGATTGCCGGGGACGAAGCCGGTCGACCAATCGCCGCCGCTCATAATAAGCAACTCCTAATAAGTGACCCCTAATCAGAAAAACTCCGAACCAGTAGCTCCTGCGCGGCGACTCCCGGCGCAGACCTTCCGGCCAGAGGCGCGCCGTAGGCCGCCGTCCGGGCAGCCAGCATGTGCCCGACCAGGGCGCCGGCCACCGCTTCCGGGCTGGTCGAGTAGCCCCCGCGCTCGACCGCCTGCCGCAGGGCTTGGACGCGTTCCTCGCGGACTTCCGGCAGTTGGGAGGCCTCGGCTACCAGCGCCTGCACCTGGGCATGCGCTCCGGAAAGATCAGTCTGGTCTTCTCCGCCGAGCCCACGGCTGGCAGAAGCACTGGCCGCTGCGGTCGTTGCACTCTGAGCGCTGCTGCGGCTGGTTTCGGATAATGCTTGGGGTTCGTAATTGACATCGATTCGCATGACTTGGTTCCCTCGCCTTGAATTTCGCTTGCAATTCAAGTATCGACGGCACGTTAAAAAACTTTAATTCTGCCTCGCAAGAGGGTGCCGATAGAATGCTTCGGAATGCTGCGGCAGCCCTCATCTTGTTCTATCGGCAGGGGTTGCGAAAACTTTAGCGCTTGCCGCCAGGGTCCTTCGTCCCGGCCGTTACCTCCCTACCCCTTACCTTCGTGCTCGGGCAGGTGGCGGGAAATCATGGCGGCGATGCCGAAGCCTCCACGGTCGGCCAGTCCCTGGGCCAGGGCCTGGGTTCCGAGGTAGTTGTAATCGTCGGTCCCGGGCAGGGTGCTTTCGCCGGGAAGGGTAGCAAAGGTTTTTTCCATCGACTCCAGCAGCGAGCCGATCAGGTTGGCTTCAAAGTCGCGGGCAGCCTTCGCCCCTCGCCCCAGCCTGGGGGTCGCCGTAGCCAGAAGGGGCGAAAGTGCGGCCCCGGAAGTGGGCGGAATGGAATGCATCAGATCACCTCCAGCTCGGCTTCGAGCGCCCCGGCCGCCTTGATGGCCTGCAGAATGGAAATCACATCGCGAGCGGTGGCGCCGATGGCCTGCAGACGCGTGACCAGTTGCTCGACGCTGGCGCCTTCGCTGAGCTCGACATTGCGGGCCGGAGCCTCGCTGACTTTCAGTCTGGTTTCGGGGACGACTTCGGTTTGGCCCGAGGCCAGCGGGTTCGGTTGCGACACCGCGTAGGCGGTCGTGACTTCAATGGAGAAGTTGCCGTGCAGAATGGACACCGCTCCCAGGCGCACGTCCTGGCCCAGCACCACCGTGCCGGTGCGCTCGTTGATCACAACCTTGGCGCGGCGCCGCACCTCGACCGCAAGATTTTCGATGCGGGCCAGCAGCGCGGGAACCGGCGTCGCCGCCCCGGCTGGCCCCGACGCCGGAACCTGAATGTCCACCCGGCGGCTGTCGACCACCGTGGCTACCGGGACGGGCGCCACCCATTCCTGGTTGATGACCGCGGCCACGGCCTCGGCCGTCGAAAAGCTGGCATCGTTCAGCAACAGCGACACGTGCTGGAGCCGGGCCAGATCGAACGCGTTCGCGCGTTCAACCAGCGCCCCTCCCGGGATGCTGCCCACGGTGGGATGGTTCAACACCTTGGAATTGGTTGCCGATCCGGCCACGTACCCGCCCAGCACCAGCGGGCCCTGCGCCGAAGCGTAGACTTGCCCATCGGCCGCGTACAGGGGGGTCAGCAGCAACAGTCCGCCTTCGAGCGAGCGCGCGTCACCGGCGGAAGACACGATCACATCCAGAGGCACGCCCGGGCGCGAGAACGGCGGCAGGCTGGCAGTGACGAACACGGCAGCCACGTTTTTGACCTGCACCGTGGTTTGAATCGCCGACTGGGGAATCTCGACCCCCATGCGCTGCAGGATGCTGGCCAGGGTCTGAATGGTGAAGTAAGTCTGCTGCTTGTCGCCGGTGCCTCGGAGCCCGACCACCAGCCCGTAGCCGACCAGCGAGTTGTTGCGGATTCCTTCCACGCTGGCCACATCGCGGATGAGAACTTTGTGGGCGTCGCCGTCTGCGGCCACGGCGGCTGCCGCGAGAGCCATCACGACGGCCACCCGCCGCAGCGCACTCCAGAGTTCGGTCATAAGCTCTCCCTCGAAACGGTCTTGCCTCGCAACATTCTTACCTAGAAACGTTTTTGCCTGAAATCGGCTTGCCTGGAAAACCAACGATCCCAAAAATTAACGATCCCAAAAGCCAACGATCCTAGAAGCCAACGATGCGCAGAATCCACTTCACCACCGGATTGGGCGGCCGCGTACCTTCGCTGATCACGCCCTTGCCTTTCACCTCGACTTCCAGATTGCCCACGCTGTTGGAAGCGATGGTATTGGTGGCATCCAGATCGCCGGGGCGCACCAGGCCCCGTAAAATGACGGTCTCGTGCTGGTTGTTCATGGTGATCTGGCGCTCGGCCTCCACCACCAGGGTGCCGGTGGCGAGGACGGCTGCCACGCGTCCGGTAAGCGTGGTGCTCAACGAAGTCGTGGAACTCGCCTGACCCTTGCCGGCCAGCGCCTGGGTCGAATTCGGCGAAAACAAATTGGCCAGACCACCGGTCTTCAACTGTCCTGGCAGCGCCGTGATGCCGGAGCTGGCGGAGAAGGTGCGGTTGGTGGCGACGGCGCCCGTGCTCGAGGCCGACAGGTTCTGCGACACGCTGATCGTTACCAGGTCGCCCACCCGCGAAGCCTTGTAATCGGCCACCATGTTGGCCAGCCTCCCGCTATCGACCCAGAGGCTTCCCGGAGTGGTGAGCGCCGGGTCGGGAGTCTTGCTTGAAACCCGCTGCACGTAATCGGCCAGCCCGTCATGCCGGGCGGCGCCGGCCTTGATTTTCCCCTGCGCGCCGGCCGGAGCGACGGCGAGCGCGGCGAGGATGAACCCAGCCACGAAGCGGACAACGAAGCGGACGACGAAGCGGACAACGAATTGCGCGACGAAGCGCGCAACGAAGCGCACATCCCAGACTTGTGCAGGGACGACCTGCACGGCAACGACTTGCACGGGGATGACCTGCAGGGAAACGACGGGTTTTCGAAATCTCGACAGCGACATAGTGGACCTCAGGGTGGACCTCAGGAAACCGCGCGCACCATTCCCGCGCCCACCACGACGGCGCGCACCAGCCGGCCTCCCCGCACAATGCGGGCCCGCACCGGCTCGCCCGGCGCACCGCGGTCGAGCGCGACGGCTGGAATCACCAGGCGAATTCCGTCCTGATCCCAGAGCAGAGTCACGGGCTGACCGGGGTGCACCAGCGCCAGCGCACGGGCGGGGCCGGACGCTGTCTGGCCCTGAGACTGGGAGGACGCGGCGAGTCTGGCTATCGTGCTACGCGCTTTGCCAGCTTCGGTGGCCGCTCCTGCTTCTGCTCCTACCCCGGGATCGCGGCCGCGCAGGCGCACCAGAAAGGGCACACAGTCCGCGGGATGAACACAGCGGGCGTACAGTTGCCAACTGCGCAGCGCGGGATCCCAGGCGGGCGGGCTGAATTCGAGAGAGGCGTCGTGTGGGATGCGATCGGCGGCGCCGCAATCCGCCGGGCCCGCCGACGTCGAAGTCACTGCAATGCTGCGGGCAATGTCGGCGCAGGAGGCGCGAGCCCCGGCGCGGCGCACCGTGATGCGCTCGGGCACGACGATGGTTACGAATTCGCCGGCATCCTGGCCCAGGCCGGCAGCCAATTTCTGAACAAGCGCGCGCACTTCGTTGCCGGCGAGCACGCGCACGCTCCCGGTCACCGGAGCGCTGCCCAGCGCGACCTGCGCCGCGGCGCGCCGCAGGGGGAGACAACTGCCGCTGCCGAGAAGATCCGCCAGCGAAAACTCCCCTGAAACTTCCACGCTCGCCCGCGCCGTGACCCGGCAACTCGCGTGCCCCGGCGAAACCCCGGCCACGAGCGAGAAACTGACGATACCGGCGGCGATCAGAAACGGTTTCATAAAAGGCTACCGGGCTGGTTCCTGTTCTGGCTAAACCTTCTAGTTAAATCCCAATTAAATCTTAGTAAATGCTAGTTAACCAGCTGTTATGAACTGTAATTAACGTCCCAGCTGGTTAATGTCCTGCAGCATCTGGTCGGCGGCGTTGACCACGCGCGAACTGGCTTCGTAGGATCGTTGGGCCACGATCATGTTGACGAACTCATCGACCACGCTGACGTTGGACTGTTCGAGCATGCCCTGCACGATCGGGCCCAGACCCTCCGAGCCTCCCGGAGTTCCGATGATGGGATCGCCGGAGGCGGTGGTGGCCAGAAACAGATTGCTGCCGGTGCTGTTGAGGCCGCCGGGATTGTTGAACAGCGCCAGCTGGATCGAACCCACCTGCTGTGCCGCCGTCTGTCCCGCCAGGGTCACGCTGACCGTGCCGTCCTGGGCTACGGTGACCGAGGTCGCGCCCTGCGGGATGGTGATGTTAGGCTGCACCGGATCGCCGTCCTGGGTGACGAGGTTGCCGGAGGCGTCGAGATGGAAACTGCCCGACCGGGTGTAGGCGGTCTGGCCGTCGGGCAACAGCACCTGAAAAAAGCCCTGGCCCTGGATCGTCATATCCAGAGGATTTCCGGTCTGGGTAAAGTCGCCCTGGGTCTGAATCACTTCCGAGGCCGCCGAGCGCGTGCCCAGGCCCACCTGCAACCCCGCCACCACGGTGGTCTGCTGCGAAGCCGCGGCCCCGGGCATGATCAGGTTCTGATAAATAAGATCCTCGAACTGCAGGCGCCGGCTGCGAAAGCCGGACGTGCTCGAGTTGGCCAAATTGTTGGCAATGTTGTCCAGGTTGAGCTCCTGAGCGACCATGCCGCTGGCGGCGGTGTAAAGTGCGCGAATCATGCTGGCCTCGTTTCTTAAATTCTCTTCAGTTTCTTTCGTTCATGTTCAGACCTTCGGCAAATCCTGGGCCGCGGTCTGATCGAGCTGGGTGTCGAACAGGGTGAGCGCGCGCTGCATCATTTCGGCGTTGCGCTGGATCGAGATCAGCTCGACCACGCCTTCGACCGGGCTGACATTGGAATCCTCGATCATGCCCTGACGCACCGACGACGAAGCTGCGGGCAGCGCCGAATCTTTGGGTGCGGCATACAGCGCGTTTCCGAGCGCACTCAGGCTGGTGTCGGGAGAAAACTCGGCGATCCGAAGTTTCTCGACGACCGCGCCGTCGACTGAAAGGGTTCCATCCGCGCTGATGGCAACCGCCCCGCTGGGCAGCGTGATGGGACCTTGCTCGCCTAGCACGGCATCGCCCTGAGCCGTGACCAGTTGTCCGGCGGGAGTCTCATGAAAGCCGCCATTGCGCGTGTAGACGATGCCTTCGGCCGACTGGACGGCAAAGAAGCCGGTACCGACGACGGCCACGTCCAGCGGATTGCCGGTCGCAACCAGACTGCCGGAGGCAAGATCGACGCGGCTGCCGCTGAGTACGCCGAAATTGTTGATCGCGGCATTCAACGGATTCCACGCGACCGTGCTTCCGCCCGCCACCAGCGATCGAAACGTCGCCTGCTGTCCGCGATAGCCCGCGGTGCCGAGATTCGCCAGATTGTTCGCCACTAATTCGAGAGCCTGGGTTTGCGCGGCCAGCCCGGCACATGCTGCGTAGTAACCACTATCCATAAGGAGCACCCGCTGGAGACAGATGCACTCCGCATTCCATTGCAGATGAGAGTTCGGAAATCCTTAGAGGGAATGCAAAAACTGAAGAACTAACGAAGAATCCGCCGCCGCAGTTCTAGCAGAGAAACTTTAAGACGCAACCCTGGGGAGAAGATCTTGCCGGGCGACGCGCCGAGTCCCGGCAAAATCTGCCGGACGGTGCAGGAGAGCAGGGGGCAAAAGGGACGCCTAGCGATGGACTTCGAGCGAAAGCACGACTGGCTCTCCTTCAAACAGCAAGACAGTACGCACCTCGTCGTTGAACATGGCGTGGAGACTATAGTCTGCGCCGGTGATCACCGTGGGCGCCGAAAGCATGCAGCCGTCGCCGAGGCCTGCGATCTTGTTCTTGAAGTTTCCTGCCACCATGTTGCAGATCTCCCCGAGGGCATCCCATTTTTCCGGGCCAGCGCTTTCGAGGTCCGTGCCCAGCATGCGCGAAGCCAGACGCGCCGCCGTCTGGGCGCTGCAGCGGATGGTCAGGATTCCGCACAGCTCGCCCGCCAGCCCCACCATGGACGTAGTATCGAGTGCTTGTTCGGGAGGCGGTCCGGCAGGAACTTCGAGCGAACCGGCCAGCATCAGTTCGAACACTTCCTGGATCGCCTGCTGCAGGATGGGCAGCCAGTGCTCGCGTCGCCGCGCCGGGTGCAGGGCGAGTTGCGACGGTTTCACAGCTTCGGCTCCAGCGGCTTCGGCTCGGGCAGCTTCGACTCGAGCGGCTTCGACTCGAGCACCGGGAGCACATGCTCTTTGACCTGCTCCGGGGTGAAGGGCTTGCGAATGTAGCCGCGCGCTCCTGCCGAGAGCGCCTTGACCACGTGGCCTTCGCTGCCTTCGGTGGTAATCATCACCACCGGAACCCCCTTGGCATTCTCCACGCCCGCCAGTTGCTTGACAAACTCCAGGCCGTCCATGACCGGCATGTTGATATCGCAGAGAATCAGATCCACTTTATTCTTCTGCAGGGCGGCGAGAGCTTCGGCGCCGTTGCCCGCTTCGAATACTTCGGCAATGCCGAGACCGGCCTGGCGCAGCGACCGTTCCACGATTTTTCGCATCACCGAGGAATCGTCCACGATGAGAGCGCGTAGCTTGTCCATTGTCGACGATCCTTGTTCGGTCGGGTCCTGGTGTCGCAGATCCTGGTATCGCGGATCCTGGTCCCGCAGATCCCTCTCGGCGGCGAGGCTGGGCCGAACTGCGAGCGCCGCGCCCCCACCGTAGCTGATATCGGCAGCGCGAGGCGGGACTTTAGAGGGACGCAATGGAGAGGGAGGACAGCGCGGCGGAACGGGGAGGGAGAGATTGCTGGTTGGAAGCGTCCTGGGGAGAACGCAGCAGCAGATCGACCGGCGGATGGGATGGGCGGAGCAGCCGCACCCACAGGTGAGGGCCGCAGGCGGCCAGGCGGATTTCCGAGGCGCTTAACCGGATCGCGTAGCTGCGGATGATGCGGGAAAACTCGGCCTCATCGGCGACCCGGTCAAACACCACTTCACTTTCCGCGCGCGGCCCGGCGAGAGCCTCAAGACGCCGGCGCACCAGGCTGGGAACGGCCAGGCAGAACTCGGTGTGGCATCCCAGCATCTGTTCCATGGCGTACAGGACGCTGTAATCGATGCCCTCGCCGAACGCCAGATGCAGCGTCGCCGTGGCCGCCACGTATTCCAGCGGAATCATCATGAAGGATTCGAGCAGGGTGAGGGGAATCTGCGGAGCGCGGCTGATCTCGAATTTTGAAGGGCCGAATTTTGAAGACCCGGATTTTGAAAATCCGGATTGCGACAATCCAGATTGCGACGACCCCCATACCCAGGAAATTCCTGCCGGCCCGGAGGGCGCGCGCAGCACCGGGCAGGACCACTGCCGGGCCAGGGCCGCGGTAACCTGTTGCTCGCTCGCGAAGCCGAGCGCCTGCAGCCACTCCCCGATGCGGCCGCGGCCGGCGGCGCGTTGCGCGGCGAGCCCCGCCCGCAGCTGTTCGGCCGTGAGTTGCTGGCGCGAAAGCAGCACCAGTCCGAGGGGAACGCGATGCGGAGCCAGCGCCGGCTTCGAGACCGGGCGCATGCGCTCGACGGCGTCGCGGAGGGCGCGCTCCATACATTCCTCTACGCAGTAGCGCAAACCCTGGATCACGATTCCGCGTGACTTCCAGCGGTAGCGCTGCCACACGCTTTGGGTGTGCCGGCAATCGAGGCGGCCGCAGCGAGGCGCGATCTGGTTCAAGAAATCGCGCCACGCCAGGCCCCAGACATCAAAATGAAGGCTTGCAGTTCCCATGAGATTTTCCTACGGGGTAGCAGGCGCCACTTCGGTCACCCGCACGCCATAATTTCCGTTCAGAACCACCACTTCTCCTCGAGCCACCAGGCGTCCGTCGAGCAGCAGGTCGACCGGGTCTTCGACTTTGCGATCCAGTTCGACGACCGCGCCCGGGTTGAGATCGAGCACCTCGCGCAGCAGCAGACGGCGGCTGCCAAAGCGGAGGGTCAAGGCCAGTTCGACGTCCATTAGCAAGCCCAGCTGGGCCGGGCTTTCGTCGGGGCTTGGGGCAACGGAAGCGGCCAGCCCGGATGCGGCGGCATCCGCTTTCTCCGCACGCAGCCCGGCCACCAGCGCCGCGCTGAGATGCATTTCCACGAGCATCGCAGCCGGGGAGTCTTCGCCCGAGCGCAGCCAGAACACCGCCGAAGCCGGCCAGGACGGGGCGCCCGGCGCAGGGTCGAGCCGCAGCTGTACTTCACCCCAGCCGGCTTTGACGGCGCTGGCCACCAGACCCGCGACCTGGCGCAGGAGTTCGGCCACCGCTTCCCGATTTTCACGGTAAGCACGAAGGCGGCTTCGACCGCAGGAGCTGGGACCGCGGGAGCTGGGACCGCGGGAGCTGGGACCGCGAGAGCAGCCGGCTCGCTCATAAATATCTGCGCCAGGCGCAGGGCGGAAGCGGCAGGGATGCGCAGGCTCATCTCGCCGCGCAAGCTCCCGGAGCTGGCGCACAGGATCCAAAGGTCGTTTTTGCGAAGATCGTCGCCCCGAAGATCGTCGCCGCGAAGATCGTCCGAGCGAAGATCGTCCCCGGCAGCCGGCGTCATTTCCGGCGGAGATTCCGCCAGCGCCGTCCAGGCGAGCGGCGATCCGCTGATTTGTGTGAGCACCTGCGCCAGGCTGTCGACCCAGACCTCGACCCAGGGCTGCACGTAGGCGGTGGGATCGGCCGGATCGCGGTGAGGGGCAGAGGGCGTGGCATCGGTCATTGGGTGTTCTCCTTGGCGTCGGCTGGGGAATTCGTGGCGGGCACGGGCGCTAGCAAGCGCGCGGCGCGCGTGTCGCCGCAGCGCGCCGGCAAGGCGCGAAACATCTCCTGGCCCGCGATCAGCAACGACGCGGGTTCCGCCGGGCTGCGGGCAAAGGAGAGAATATCTCCCGGAGCCAGGCCGGCCAACTCGCTTACCGCCACCCGCACGCCGGTTGCTCCCAGTTCCGCCTGCAATGGGCACTCCAGCAGACGGCGCATCAGCCGCCGGCGGGAATCGGTCGCGCCCCGGGGCCGGCGCCGGTTCCCGTCGGCGGAGATCTGGTGCAGCAGGGCATTCGACACCACGGCGGGTACCGCGATATTCAGCCCGCCGCGGACTTCCGGCATGGTGACCTCAAAACTCAGCGACAAGGTTTTCTCCTGCGGAGCCATGAGCTTTTGCGCAGGGCCGGCCTCGAGGCGCTCCTCGAAGACGACGTCGAGCGCCAGCGCCTGCCAGGCCGCGCCCAGTTCCCGGCACACGATGCGGGCCACGCTGTCGAGAATCTGCTCTTCGATTTCGGTAATCTCCCGGGTGGCTGCGATGGTCTTGCCTTCGCCGCCCAGCAGCAAATCGATGATGGGAAACGCGACCTTCAGGTCCAGTTGCAGGGCCGCGTTCACCCCCATGGGATCGAGACGGCAGGAGGCCAGATAGGTGGTTTCGGGAATGCGCTGCAGGAATTCGCGGTAGCTCAAGTGCTCGGCGGAAACCAGGGTGGCCGAAAAGACTACTCGAAGATAAGCCCCCAGCGCGTGAGTGAGATTGCGGGCGAATCCCTCGTGCAGCGCGGTAATGGCCTGCAATTGCTCGCGCCCGATCTGCCCCGCCAGGCGCGCGTCCCACGGCTCGACCTGCGGCGCGGACGGGGGCTCGGCGCCGGACTGGCCGCCGGAGCGCGCCAGCCGCACCATGGCATCGATTTCTTCCTGGTTCAGAACTTTTTCCATGATGTCGATTCCTCAATTTCGCGATCCGTCGATTTCGCGATCCGTTGAACTCAAGATCGTCGATTTCAAGATCCGTCGCTCTCGCTCTCGCTCGTTCTAGACTCCGCTCTCCAGATTCTCGCTTTCTAGATTCATGCTTTCTCGATTCCCGGTTCGGCAGTTTCTAACTCCTCAGGCGCTCGCGCCGCTGGATGCGGCGCGCACGCGCCCACCTCCGGCGCTCATCATTTCGGCCAGCCGCGAGCGCAGCCGCATCACCGCGAGAGAGTGAATCTGCGACACCCGCGACTCTCCAATGCCGAGCACTGCTCCCACCTCTTTCATGGTCAGTTCCTCGAAGTAATAGAGCGAAAGCACCTGCTGTTCCTTCTCCGGCAGCTCGCCAATGACACGGGTCAGCAGATTCTTCATCTCCGAGCGCAGGCAGCGGAAAAAGGGTGTGTCCTCGGGCGCGTTGGGAAGGTAGTCGCACAAATCTTCTTCCTTGCCGTCCCAGGGCGACTCGATGCGCAGGCTGCCGACTTCGAGGCTGTCCAACTCGCCGAGCAGGTGCTGCAGATCCTGCAGGGTCATGCCCAGCTCCGCCGCGACTTCGTTTTCGGTGGGAGCGCGGCTCAACTCCAGGCTGAGCTTGCGGTGAGCCTCTTCGACCTTGCGCGCCTTGCGCCGCAACTCGCGCGGGCCCCAGTCCATTTCGCGCAGGCTGTCGAGGATGGCGCCGCGAATGCGGAATTTGGCATAGGAGCCGAATTGCACGTGCTTGGAAGTGTCAAACTTGTTGAGCGCGTCGATCAATCCAATCACGCCGGCGTGCACCAAATCTTCCAGCGGGACATGACGCGGCAGGCGTTCGTGGATGCGGCGCGCCAGGTAGCGGACCTGGGGCAGCTGTTCGAGCAGGATGCGGTCGCGCTCTTCTTTTTTGTTCTTATCCTGATCCTGCCAGGCGGTGTAGGCCTTCGCGGTGTTCTTGCTCATGGCATTCTCACTTCCGAGTCAAAATTCAGATCTTTTTCGTGCATGTTTCTTCCTCGCAACTCAGCGCAACACTCCGACCGACTGCACCTCGACCATGGGCGGCACCTCCAGCGGCGAGAGCACGACCAGCTTGGGCAAGAACGGTTCGAGCAGCCGCTTCAGGTGATAGCGGGCCGGAGTCGAACACAGCAGCACCGGGCTGGCCACCGCGACTTGATCTCCTGCAAGCCGCCGCAGGCCGTCGAGAATGCGGCGGGCGAAGGGCGGCTGCAGTCCAGCCGTCCCGGCCGGGGGCGCGGACGCGCCGAAGGCCCGGCCCAGTTCTTCCTCGAGCGCGTGATCGAGCGTGACCACGCGCAGTCCTCCGGTGTCCGACAACAGCGGACGCACCAGGGCCCGGCCCAGCGACTGCCGCACCGATTCGACCAGCGCCACCGGATTCTTCGTGGCCGGCGCGGTGTCGAGCAGGGTTTCAAGAATCGCCGGCAGGTCGCGCATCGATACCTGTTCGCGCAGCAGTTGCTGCAGTACTTTCTGCACTTCGCCCAGGCTTAGAATTTTGGGGACCAGTTCTTCGACCAGCTTGGGATGGCTTTCCGCCATCCGGTCGAGCAGGCGCTTGACTTCCTGCCGGCTGAGCAGTTCGTGGGCATGCTGTTTGACCACCTCGGCCAGGTGCGTGGCCAGCACCGAAGTCTGATCGACGACGGCGTAGCCGGAAGCCAGCGCCTGATTCTGCAGCGCTGCCGGAATCCAGACGGCGGCCACGCCAAAGGCCGGCTCTTTGGTGGGAGTTCCGGGCAGCGGCCGGGGAGAACCCTCCGAGCTGATGGCCATCATGTGGTCCTGAAACATTTCCCAGCGCGCCACTTCGACACCGCGCAGGGCAACCACGTACTCGCGCGGCTTGAGGCGCACGTTGTCGGTGATGTGCACGGGCGGGACGATGAAGCCCAGCTGCTGAGCCAGATTCTGGCGCAGGGCTTTCACCCGGGCCAGGAGCTGGCCGCCCTGATTCTGGTCGACCAGAGGAACCAGGCTGTAGCCGACTTCGAGCGAGAGTTCGTCGAGTTTGAGCAGATCCTCGACCGACTCTTTGTCTTTATCTTTCTCTTTATCTTTGTCCTTGCCCGCCTTCTTTTCGCCGGCGAGCGTGGCGGACGGCTCGGCGCCGAGCTTGGGGGCGCGCCAGGCCAGAAACGCGGTGCCGGCCGCGAGCAGGAAGAACGAGAATTTCGGCATGCCGGGGATCGCCGCCAGGGTGAGCATCACGCCGGAGGCAATCAGCAGCGGGCGGCGGGTGAGCAGCTGCCGTCCCACGTCGACCGAGAGGGTGGAGTCGGAAGTGGCGCGGGTGACCACCATGCCTCCGGCCATCGAGACCAGCAGCGACGGGATCATGGTGACCAGGCCGTCGCCGACGGTGAGCACGGTGTAGGTTTTCAGTGCTTCGCGGAACGGGATGTCGAGTTGAAAGACGCCAATCAGAAATCCGGCAATGATGTTGATGGCGGTAATCAGTATGGTGGCAATGGCGTCGCGCTGGTTGAAGCGGGCCGCCCCGTCCATGGCGCCGTAGAATTCCGCATCGTGGGCAATCTGCTCGCGGCGGGCGCGGGCCTGGACCTCGTTGATCAGGCCGGCGTTCAGGTCGGCGTCGATCGCCATCTGCTTGCCGGGCATGGCGTCAAGGGTGAAACGCGCCGTGACTTCTGCGGTGCGCACCGCGCCGTGCGCCACCACGATGTACTGGATGGCGATCAGGGCGATAAAAATCACGAAGCCCACGACGTAGTTGCCGCCGACGACGAACGAGCCAAAAGCTTCGATCACGTGTCCAGCCGCGCCGACGCCTTCGTTGCCGTGCAGGAGAATGCGGCGGCTGGACGCCAGGTTGAGTGAGAGCCGGAATAAAGTCAGCAGCAGCAGCAAACTGGGAAAAACCGAGAACTGCGACGGCCGCAGAATTTGAATCGCGGACAGCAGCACAAGAACCGCCGCCGTGATGCTCAGGGCCAGGAGTATGTCGAGCAGGAAGCTGGGCAGCGGAACCAGCATGACAAAGATCAGGCCGACGGCGGCGATGGGCATGATCCATTCCGAGGCCCGATTGAACTTGGCCTGGTCGGGCTTGGCCTGGTTGAACTTGGCAGGGTCGGGCTTGGCCCCGTTTAGAATTGCCTTCGATCCGGAGGAGGACGTTGCGGCGGTGGCCGGGGCTGAAGCGTTGGCTGGCATGGATCAGGCCCTCCCCGCAGCGGCATTTTTCGCGGCGGGCGTGGATTGCGCGGCGGACTGCGCCGCAGACTGGGCTCGTGCCTGGGCCCGCCAGATGGCGGCCAGAATTTCGGCGACCACGGCATAGAGTTTGGGGGGAATGGCCTGTCCGATTTCAGCTGCGCGGTAGAGCGCGTGGGCGAGCGGCGGATTCTCGACCAGGGGAATGCCTTGCCAGAGGGCGATTTCGCGAATCTGCGCTGCCAGCAGATTGCGTCCCTTGGCCACCACGACGGGCGCGTCCATCTCCATGCGGAACTCGAGCGCGATGGCGAACTCGGTGGGATTGGTGATGACGACCGCGGCGCGTTCGACGTCTTTCAGCATGCGGCGGCGGCGAGCCTGGCGCTGCAGCCGCCGGATGCGCATCTTGACCGCGGGATTGCCTTCGGTTTCCTTGAATTCGTCACGCAGTTCCTGGCGGCTCATCTTGAGGTCGTTCTCGTGGCGCTGGCGTTCGAGAAAGTAGTCGGCGGCCGACCACACCAGAAGAACCAGGGAACCTTTCCACGCCAGCTCGAACATGCGGCTGGTCGAGAAGCCGACGACCGCTCGGGGACTGGCATGCAGCAGCGCGGGAAGAATGGTCCAGTCGCGCGCCAGCAGGTTGATGGCGAGATAGACCATGACGGCCGTTGGCAAAAGTGCTTTCAGCAGATGGCTGACGGCGCTCAGCGAGAACAGCTGTCCCATGCGCGAGGCGGGACTCAGCCGGCTCAGATTGGGAGTGAGCGCGGCGGGGGCAAACACCAGGCCGCCCTGGGCGAGGCCGCCCGCGGTCGCGATCAGCCAGCTCAGGCTCCCGGCCACGGCAATTCCGCGAAAAATGCCTAGGTCGTTGCGCCAGACGGGCAGCAATTGATTGCGATGAATGACGGCCGAGTCCAGTTCGTGGCGCAGCAGGGCGCGCCAGTCCGAGGCGAAGCCGGGCAATTGCCAGGCCAGCACCAGCACGGCCGTCATGGTTCCTAGACCGGCGACCAGATCGCGGCTGCGCGCGATTTGTCCCTGCTCGCGGGCCTTGAGCCGCCGCCGCGGAGTCGCTTTCTCGGTCTTGCTCTGGTCAGCCATGAATTTCGTTTCAGTGCGTCCGGTTCAGCGAGTCATGTTCATCGCGTCATGTTCACCGCGTCAGGTGCAGCAGCCGCTCTCCGACGGCGATCGATTCGGCAAAGCGCGTGGAGAAACTGTGCGGCCAATAAGCGATGACCGCGATCAGCACGGCCAGCCCCAACATGTTCTTGACCGCGAGTCCGATGAACAGCACGGGAAGTTGCGGCGAAGCTTTGCCGAGAAAGCCCAGAGCCACATCCGCAACCAGCGTGGCGGCCAGACCGGGCGCGGCAATCTGCACCCCGGCCAGAAAAATTCCTCCGGCGGCGTGCAGCAGGGCGGTGACGGCGGCCAGGTTCGCGGACGCCGCCCCCGGCGGCAGATAGGCGAAGCTTTTCACCAGGGCGCGCAGCAGCCAGTGGTGCACGTCGAGCTGGAGAAAAATCAGAACCGCGGCCAGGCGATGAAACTCGGCCAGCACGGGGGTGTCGGCGTTGGTTTGAGGATCGAACAGCGTGGCCAGGGAGTAGCCCATCTGCACTCCCAGAATCTGGCCCGCCATCATGGGCGCCTCCATCATGAAGTTGGCCGCCAGGCCGAGCACCAGCCCGATCACGACTTCGCTCAGGGCCACGCCCAGCCCACTGCCAGGTGTTGAGATCGAGCTCGACCGGGCCACGCAGCGGGTAGACCAGAGCGGTCACGAGCAGAGTCAGGACAGCCTTGAGCGGCGCGGGAATGGCATCGCTCGAGAGAAACGGGCAGAACACCATCAGCCCGGATACGCGTGCTCCGGTGAACACGGCGGCTGCCAGCAACTGGTCCAGATGCAAGACTTCCATAAACCTTCCCCATCTCAGGTTTCGTCATTCGCTTCCCGTCTCAAGCCAAACCCCGTTTCAAGCCAAGTTCACTTCCCGGCCAATCGGTGTCGCTCTCAAATCGCCACACCAAATCAGCGCGCAAACGGACCGAAGTCGGAAAATATCTGCAACGTGAAGGCGGTCAGGCGGTGCGCCATCCAGGGCAGCAGCAGAAACGTAGCGGCGGCCACGGCGAACAGCCGCGGCACTGTCGACAGCGTGGTGTCCTGCAGCGAAGTCAGCACCTGTACCACGTTGATCAGCAACCCGACCAGGGTGGCGGCAATCAGCAAGGGCGCCCCCATCCAGAGCGCGGTCGCAATCGTCTGGCGCAGGATGGCAATCATGTCGTCCGATCCCATGGCAAGCCTCTTTTCTCTGGAGATCTCTCCGGAAATCCTTTTTCTCGTTCCGGCCTCAGGTTCCGAACTTCTTCCCAACTGTTTTCCGAAACCGCGCCCTGAGCTCAGGTAAAACTTTGTTCAGGTAAAACTCTTCATCAGCGAACCGATCACCAGGTTCCAGCCGTCGACCATGACGAACAGCATGATTTTCAGCGGAGTCGAAATCACCACCGGCGGCAGCTGCATCATGCCAATCGAAGTCGTCACCGCGGCCACCACCATGTCAATCACCAGAAAGGGAAGAAACAGCGCGGCCCCGATCTGAAAGCCGGTCTTCAATTCCGACAGGATGTAGGCTGGCACCAGCACCCGCATGGGCACATCCTCGGGGCGCGCCGGGCGCGGCGCCTGGGCCAGTTCGAGAAACAGGGCCAGATCTTTTTCGCGCGCGAACTTGAGCATGAAGTGGCGCAGCGGCGGGGTGCCCTGTTCGAGGGCGGCCCAGGCATCGATCTGGCCGCTCTGGAAGGGGACGATGGCCTGCTGATAAATCGCGGCCCCGACCGGCTGCATCAGGAAATAAGTCAGCACCAGCGAGAGGCCGATCAGGGTCTGGTTGCTGGGCGCGGTCTGGGTGCCGAGCGCCTGACGCAGGAAGTGAAAGACCACCAGCAGCCGGGCAAAGGGCGTCATGGCCATTACCAGCGCAGGCAACAGGGTCAGCAGCGTCAGCAATACGACGATGTTCCAGGGCACCGAACCGGTGGCTCCCGCGGGCCCGCTCCAGTTGAGTCCGGGCGCGTGCCGGGGCCGGGCCTCGGCCCAGGCGGTGGCCGCCGGCGCGAGCAGCAGTGTGACTGCGATGGGCAGCCGTCTCAGCCAGGTCACGGTTCGAACCTCGTGAAGATCGCGGACGCGGACGGGGTGGGCGGAGCGATCTCGTTCTTATCTGCAGTATCGTTTTGCTGGGCGTGATCTTTTTCTTTTTCGTCTTCGCGGTTTTGCGCTTGATCATTTCCCAGGCGCGCCAGCAGCACCAGAGACGAAGGAGTTCCGCCCACCAGGAAGCGCGAATGCTCAAACTCGACCACGGCCACGAAACGGCGCTCGCCCAGCGGCAAACTGTCGCACAGGCGCAGACGGCGGGGCGCGCGCTGGCTCCATCGCCGCAATCGCTTCCACCATGCGCGCAGGCGCCGCCAAAGATCGATGGAAATGATGGCCGCGGGAGCAGTTGGGTTCGCGACATCGTGGAAAGCGACTTTGCGCAAGCCCGCCAGATTCAGTAAGTTCGGGTTCAGTGAGTTTTTGTTCAGCATGTTTTTGTTCAATCTGGATTCAGTCTTCATGCCAGCTCGGTCAGACGCACTGCCAGCCGGCTGCCGCCTCCTTCAAACTCGGCCCATGCGATCAGCGTTCCATTGATGCGCAGCGGCACGTCTTGGGCGAGGCGCCAGCGGGTGGCGACGATCGAGCCCGGCCGCATGGCCAGAAAGTCGGCAACCTTGAAGTTGGGGAGAGGCAGCTCGACCGTCAGCTGGCAGGGCAAGCCTGCGACCGGCCGCCAGCGCGCTTCTTCGTTCTTGCTTTCCTTCTCGCTCTCGTTTTCCTTTTCCTTTTCCCGTGTTGTCGTTCCCCCCGGCTTCTGCGCCTCGGCCGGAGCGATCGATGCTGCGATCGATGGTGCGATCGACGTTGCGCTGGCTGACATGGAATGGTTTCCTCAGTTCGTCGTTCAGTTCGTTGTTCAGTTCACGGTTCAGTTCTGCGTTCAGTTCGGCGCCCAGTTCGGGCGCTCAGCGCTGGATCAGAAACTCGGTGAAATAGACTTCTTCGACGCCCAGCCGCGGCACGCGCTCCTGCAGGGCGTGCAGCAGGTTTTCCTTCAGCTTGGCCTTGCCGGCCGCCGTCATCAGGTCGTTGACTTTGGCCTCGGCCAGCACGCCCAGAATGGTGTCGCGCACCGGCGCCACCGGCGCCAACTCTTCCCCGCGCTTGGCTTCCCGGTTCAGTCCGAGATCGATGCCTACCCGCAAATACGAACGCTGGTCAGTGTCGGCCAGGTTCAGAACGAAGGTTTCCAGATGAAGAGTCGACCGGACCTTAGTGGCTTCCTCGGGCGCGGACTCGGCGCTCCGGGTGCCCCAGAACCAGATGCCAGCTCCGGCCAGGGCCAGGAGAAAAACCACGCCCCAGACCCAGCTCTTCGAGCTTTTTTTTTCGACATCAGTTTTTTTCTTGTCTTCGTCCGGCATGTACTTTGGAAAAGCAATCCGGATTCCGCCGCCGCAAACGAAAGGGAGGGGGGAGGGCTTTCGTTGCGATCCCGCGGTTCGCTCTTTGGAATCAGCGCCGCGGCAGATCGCGGATCAAATCCACGTGAAAACGGAGTCGGCTTGGCGATGGCCGCCCCGGCTTCGATGGGCCGGTTCTCATTAAGAACATGCAATGAATCAACGCGGCTCCGGTGGAAGCACTGCCGCCGGAGCCGAGCTGAGGTTGTGTCGCGACTCTACTGTTTCAATGCAATCGTGTCCTGCGTGATCTGATCGAAGGTGGTCACGGCTTTGGCGTCGGCTTCAAAGCCGCGTTGGGCGACGATCAGGTTGGCGAACTCGGTGGCAATGTCCACGTTCGAGAGTTCGAGCGAGCCGCCCGAGAGCGTTCCCAGGCCGCCGGCGCCCGGAACTCCTACGATGGCCGGACCGGAAGCCAGAGTCGGGGTGAAATCGGTACTGCCGTTCAGCTCCAGTCCGTTGTTGTTGGCGAAGCTGGCCAGGGCGATTTGTCCCAGAGCCTCGGTGGAGCCGTTGCTGAACGAACCGGTAATGGTGCCATCGGCACCGATGGCGAAACTGGTGAGCGAACCGCTCTTGTTGCCGTCTTGATTCGCCGACGTTGTACTGTCGGGCGCTGCCACCTGGGTCAGCACCGGAGTCGTCCCATTGAGCACGTTCCAGTTGAAAGTCATGTCGGTAGCGCCATCGGCCAGTCCGGTGATGGGAATCCCTGTAATGTTGCCGAGAGCCCCGGCTACGGTTCCCCCGGTGGTTGCCGTATCCCCGATCAGCGCGCCGTTGCCGTTGAAGGTGAGCGTGCCGGTGGCCAGAATTCCGGTGGCTCCGGGTGCGCTGAGATCGGTGGCGGGAATGCTCAGACTGTAATTCCAGGTGTTCGGTCCGGTGTTGGTGAAAGTGGCGGTTAGGTCGTGAACTCCGCCCAGGGAGTCGTAGATCTGGATGGGCGTCGAATACGGCGTGCCGGTGACACCGGTCGAGGAATCGAGGTTGACGGCGAGCTGCACGTTGCCGGTGGCGACCGGCGGGCTGATGGTCCCGGCGCCGAGCTGCAGTGGCCCAATCGCGACACCGGTGTTGACCACTCCATTGACCGCAGGATAGCCGAGCACCTGCTGTCCATCGGAGGTGACCAGATAGTTGTTGTTGTCCAGCGTAAAATCACCGGCCCGGGTGTAATCGAGGGAGCCGTTCGCGTTTTGCACCGTAAAGAATCCGGAGCCCTGGATCGCCACGTCGGTGGGCACGCCGGTGGCGCTGACACTGCCCTGGGTAAACTGCGAAGGCATGGAACTCACTTCCGTGCCGGCTCCCTCCTGAATGGGATCGCCCGATCCCGTGGTTCCCAGATTCTGGTAGAACAAATCGCTGAACAACACTTCGGTATCTTTGTAGCCCGTGGTGTTCTGGTTAGAGAGGTTGTTGGCGATGGCCGACAGCGCGGTTGATTCCGCGGTCAGCCCGGAAAGGGGAATGGAAAAATTTGGCATTTTAGAACACTCCTTGAATCTGGTGATTGAGGATGGATGCTGCTGGTGACGTGAAATTCGGAATCGCGGCCTGCGCCGCCGCCGCCGCCGCGGAAGCGATGGACGCGGCGGCAGCCACCGGGTTCGACGACGGGGCTGAACTCGAGGTCGAATTCAGGTTCGAACTTGGGTTCGTTGGGTTCGAACTCTGGGGTGAAGTCTCTGCGCTGGCGCTCGAGCCTCCGGTCGTGCTTGTGCCTGAGCCGACGAGCTGCTGCAGGGTGTTATTGATCTGGGTAACTTCGCTGAGCTCGCTGAACTGCGCCAGCTGGCCGACGAACTGCGAGGGATCGAGAGGATTGAGCGGGTCCTGATTTTGCAGCTGCGCTACCAGCAACTGCAGGAACATGTTGTTCAAGCTTTGCGACGTGGGCAGACCGCTGCTGGTGGTCGGGGGAGTGCCGGTGGTCGGTGGCGTCGGAACAATCGGTGTAGTACTCATGGCGAATCCTCCTTCAAACGAAACCTTCAAGCGAGAATGCTGAGGCCGACTCTGCTCCCGGCGCTCGATGCCGGTGGCGATTCGCTCGCCTCGGCACTGGATGCTTCCGCTGGCTGAGTCATGGCGGCCATTGGCCGGGAAGCGAACCAACGCGGCTGCGCGTCGCCTCCAGACGACATCTGGTTCGAGAACGCGAATCCCGTCTGATGAAAGTTCACCTGGTTCAGGCGCAGGTTCTGCTGTTGCAGCGTCGAGGCTATGCCGGGCAGTTCATTCGTGAGCAACGAGCGCAGGTCGCCTTTTTCGCTGCCGATCAGCACGCCAACGTCATTGGCATGAACCATGGTGCGGACTTCCACGTTGCCGAAGGCCGCGGTGTTCATCCCAATGCGCATTTCCGATTGGGCTGCCTGAGTGACCATCTGGGCCATCTGTACCGGGCCCGTGGGATGGACGGGAACGTCCGGGGATGCGGGCAGATTCAGCGGTGAGCCGGAGCCGGGCGGATTGCCGCTGTCCGATGGGCGGGCGGAGGACGGAGTGGCCGCGGTCGTTCCCGCGGTGGCTGCCTGCATGGCCGGATCTGCTAAAGCAATTCCCGCAGCTGGAGGGGACGCTGGTGGAGGAGCGACAGATTGCGCCGCGGCCACGGCGGTCGTTTTGTGTGGTGCTGAGTCGGGAGCGTTGTCGTCGGCGGTGCTCGATTGCGAGTTGTCTTCGGCTGCGCTGATTGCAGTCACGGCCTGCGATGCCGCTGCGGATGGCGCCGGGCCCCCTGCCGCGGGCGGCGGGAACGACTGGTTCCCAGGTTTCGAGATCCCGTTCGAGCTCGTCTCCGTGGAAAAATTTCCGCTCAGCGAAGGAGATGGGAAAGGGATGACGGAGGAACTGGCGGAAGAATTCACCGGCTGAGTTGTGAGGGTCGTCGTTGTGAGAGGCGGCGGAGCTGGACGCAGTTCCGCTGCAGAACGCGGCATCGCATCGTTTCCCGGAGTGTGAACCGTAGTCGGAAAAGCCGGCGCGGGTGCTGGCTTGGCGGTGGACTGGGTCTGGGGCGAAGGCTGGGGAAGCGCGGGCAGGTTCGGTTCGATCGCAGCCATTGCTGGCGAGAGCGGCGCGGGGCTCGCGCTTGGTTCGATGTCTGCGGCGATGTCGCCCCCGGTCGCACTGGCCTCGGGTGTGCCCACTGAGGGTTGAGTCTCGTCCGCGTCGGCCGAGTTTCTTGACGCGCTTGTGCCTTGGCTGGGGACCGATGCTGGAACCGCCAATCGTTGAACCACCGATCCTTGAACCACCGATGCTGGAACCACCGATGCTTGAACCAATGAGACGTCCAATGCGCCCGCAGCCTGGACAACCTCGATCTGCGTGGCACCGGTCTGCGTGGCACCGATCTGCGTGGCACCGATCTGCGGAACGCCAATCTGGGGCATAGCGAGAGTTGCAGTCGATCCATCGAGAACGCTGTTGTCAATCCGAGTCTGCGAGTTCGTGGTTGCGCTGGTTGGGGGTTGCGGATCGCTTTGTGCTGCCGGCGTCGGTGCCGCTGTGACGGTTTGTTTGCCAGCTCCGGAAGCAGGTGGCATGGCGCTGTCCAGTGCGAGCGCGCTCAGATTTGTGTCCGCGAGCGGTTCGGTGGCGGACATCGTTGCCGGAATGCCGGGCGTTATTACTGCTTGCGAAGCCGGACTGAATCGGGTCGCGAGAGTGTTTTCCGCATTCGCGCTTGTCGGCGGCGAGGAAGCTTCCGCGGCAGGTTCCAGAACAGCGGCGTTCAGAATCGCAGATGCGGGCACGGGCATCGGCAAGATCGGAGAAAGAATCGGGGTAGGTGATCCCACAATATTTTGTCGCGGGTCCCGGGCGAGCAGGTTCGCCACGACTTTGCCGGGCAATTTCTGCGAGCCGTTCGCGCCAGCCGCAGGAACATTTGTTGGAACATTTGTTGGAACAGCCGGAGTGGTCTGATGGGCGGGCTGCGTCTCCAGATGCGCAGCGCACAGTGCGGCAAAGCTGCCGGAACTCCGCGAGCCTGGGTTGACGGAGCCTGGGTTGACGCGGCTGAACAAACCCGCAGCTGAGGCGGAAGCGGCGCTGGTCAGGATCGCGGATTCGATGGCGAAGGTCACGGTTAAAGTCGAGCCGCTGGGAAATCGAAAGGCTCATTCCGCGTGATGCATCTCGGGCACCAATCCGGAGAAGCGCGGAGAAGCGGTGAATGAAGAGAGAAAGCGCAGTGGAATCAAGCGAATCGCACTTTGGCCGGATAAACTGCGCGAAAGGTGGGAATGACAAGGCTGGGCAAGGGCTGCCCAGACCCGGCAGTTTCTAACCACGTTTCAGATAGGCTTGGCGTAAAAGGAAGAGATCGTCGAGTTGCCGCTGCTCGCGCCGCGCCGCCGCCCGCTGGTAGTCCTGCAGTTGATGGTTGCGCAGGCTTTCAAAGGTTTCCCGCTCACGGCGCGCCTGCTGAAAGATTTTCTGCTGCTGATCGCGCAGATTTTGCCAGCGCAAGAGATCGCGTTCCGCTTCTTGCCGCTGCTGGCGGAGTGCGGCTTCCCCGCTCAGGGCAAACCGCATTTCGGCGGACGTGGTGCCGGCTCCGAGCTCGTTGGCCTGGCGGAGCTGCGCTTGCCGGATGCGCTCGTCGAATTGCTCGACCACGCGGCGCGCCCGGGCAACCTGCTGGTTGGCAGTGCGCAGGCGCAGCTCCTGCTGATGCTCCACGCTCTGGCGAAAATGAAAAACCGCTTGCAGCGGAAAATGAAAGGCCATGTTTTTCTTTTAAAGAATGTTTCTTCGTTAGAAAGCTCGGTTAGAAATACTGCGTTGGAAAATGTTTCTTCGTTCCACCACGTTTCTTCTTGCCACAGAATCTTAGCCGGGCAAGGCCAGCAGCTTGGCAATGCTTTCTGAAAGAGAAACGGATTCGCCCGGTTTCTGCATCAGAAAGCGATGCAACTCGGGAATCAGCGCCAGCGCCTTGTCGAGCGTGGGATCGCTTCCTTTCTGGTAAGCCCCAATGCGAATCAGATCTTCGGATGCAGTGTAGGCAGCGAGCAAACGCCGCAACTCGTGCGCCTTCTGCAGGTGGGGCGCCGAGCACACCGCTGGCATCAGCCGGCTCACGCTGTCGAGCACGGCAATCGGAGGATAGTGGCTGCGCACGGCCAGCTTGCGGTCGAGCATGATGTGGCCATCGAGCAGGGCGCGCGCGCCGTCGACCAGCGGGTCTTGTTCATCGTCGCCTTCCATCAGCACGGTGTAAAACGCGGTGATACTGCCGGCGCCGAATTTTCCCGCGCGCTCGATCAGCCGCGCCAGCATGGCGAAGCAGGAGGGCGTGTAGCCTTTGGCGGTGGGCGGTTCGCCCGCGGCCAGCCCGATTTCGCGCTGCGCCATGGCCAGGCGGGTGAGCGAGTCGACGACCAGCAGCACGTTCTTGCCTTGCGCACAGAAGTATTCGGCCACCGCCGTGGCCGCGAGCGCGGCGCGGATGCGCAGCAGCGGTGACTGGTCGGAAGTGGAGACCACCACTACAGCACGACGGCGGCCTTCTTCGCCCAATGAGTTTTCGAGGAAGTCGCGCACCTCTCGGCCGCGCTCGCCGACCAGCCCGAGCACGGTCATGTCGGCTCCAGTGTTGCGCGCCATCATTCCGATCAGCGTGCTCTTGCCTACACCGCTGCCGCCAAAGATTCCGACGCGCTGTCCGCGGCCGCAAGTCAGGAAAGCGTCGACCGCGCGGATGCCGCAACTGATGGGCTCGCGAATCGAAAGCCGTTCCAGCGGCAGCGGGGCCGCACCATCGAGTACGCGGTACTCGCGGGCGCGGTACGGGCCTAAAGAGTCGAGAGGCTGGCCGCGGCCGTCGACCACACGCCCCAGCATTTCCTCGCTCACCCGCAGCGTGGGGTGCTCGCCCCAGGTCACGACACGGTCGCCATGGCGCACTCCGCGCGGCAAATCGAGCGGCATGGCCAGCACGGTCGAGCCGCGAAAGCCGACAATTTCTCCCGGCAGCACCCGTCCGTGCGAGTCGTGAATGTGGCAGATTTCGCCCACCGAGCAGAACGGACCCTCGGACTCGACCAGCGGCCCGATTACTTGCGTGACCCGCCCTTGCCAGCGCAGCGCCGCGCAGGTTTCGAGACGGGCCATGAAAGCGGCGAGGGACGCACCCGCGCTCATGACCCCGCTCCGGCATGGGCCACGCTGGCATGGGCCACGCTGGTATTTCCCAGGCTTGCATGGGAGACGTCCGGCCGCGCCGCCAGCAGGTCCATCAGCCCCTGCTCAATTTCCTTGAGCTGCACTTCAAGTCCAATCAGGGCCGTGCCCATCGAGGTCTCGAGGGTGCAGCGATCCGGAGGCTGGGCGGAATCTTCGACAATTTCCGGCCGGTCGGCGGGCTCGAGCTGGGTCGAGAGATAGCGGCGCCAGTCGGGTGCGTTTTCGGGATTGATGCGCAGCACGACTCCGGTGGCGCCGTCGATTTTTTCGAGAGCGACGCGCACAATTCCGGCCAGCAGCAGAGGATCAAGCTGGGCCTCGCGGTGCAGAATCTTGCGGGCAATCGCGAGCGCCAGTTGGATGACTTCGCCCTCCACCTTCTGAAAATAGGTGGCGCGGTCGCGGGTAAACTCGGCCAGAGCCGCGGCCAGGCTGGCCCGTTCCCGCACCAGTTGTTCGTCAAAGTTTTTGCGGGCTTCGGTAAGTCCTTCCTGCCGTCCCTGGGCGCGGGCCTGGGTTTCGCGGGTAGCGGCCTCGGCGGCGCCAACGTCGAGCGCCGCGCCCAATCCGAAGCCGGAGGCCATCCGGTCGCGGGCAGACGCGCCGGGAGGAATGGAGTCGTAGGGGAACGGCTGCAGCGTGGGGGAGAGCGCCGCGGGTGCGGTGGCGCGGAGTGCGGCCGCTGCCGGGTTCGTGGCTGGAGACCGGCTAGGCGACGTACTCATCGTCGCCCTCCTGGCTCAGCGAGATTTTGCCCTCAGCCTCGAGTTTCCGCGCCACCGCGACCGCCTCCACCTGGGCCTTGTGCACCTCGCGCGATTTCACCGGTCCCAGCACTTCCATATCTTCTTTCAGCATTTCGACGGCGCGCGACGACATGGACTTGAAAATGTAGTTCTTCAACTCTTCCGACGATCCGCGCAGGGCCGTAGCCAGCGTCTTCTTATCGATCTGTCCCAGCAGCTCGCGAATGCCGGCTTCGGGCACGGTCAGCAGATCTTCAAATGTGAACATCAGGTTGCGGATGGACAGCGCCAGCTTGGGATCCTCTTTCTCAATGCCTTCGAGGATGGTTTTGGAGTTGGTGATATCGAGCCGGTTCATCACTTCGGCCACCCCGCGCAATCCGGCATAGGCGCGGCGGCTCTGTTCGCCCAGGGCATCGAGGCGTTTGTGCAGGACGATCGAAACCCGCTGCGCCATCTCCGGGGAAAACTGCCGCAACTGCGCCAGGCGCTTGACGGCTTCCGAGCGCAGCTCCTCGGGCAGCAGCATGAGCAGAGTGGAAGCCTGCTTGGCCTCAAGGTGCGCCAGAATCAGCGCGATGGTCTGGGGATGCTCGCCTTCAATAAACTTGGCCAGCTGCTGCGGATCGGCTTTGCGCAGGGAGTCGAGCTTGCCGGCGCTCATTTCCGCGGTGGCCGCCACCTGGCGCAGCAGTTCCTTGGCTCCATCTTCGCCGAAGGCCTTGATCAGCAGTTTGTTGGCGTATTCCTTTCCGCCCTGCACCAGGCAGTCGCCGTTCGCGACCAGACGCTCGAATTCCTCGAGCACGGCCAGCGCGGTCTCGGCATCGACTGCCTTCAGCAGGGTAATTTCGCGCGTGATCTGTTCGACTTCCGCCGCCGGCAGGTGACGATAGAGCTGGCTGGCCGCATCCTCGCCGAGGATCACCATCAGAATCGCAGCCTTCTGCAGGCCTGCCGGTGCGGGCGTGGCGCCGGTCATGTCTGTTCCTTTAATGGCTGTTTCCTCATCTCTGCTCCGTCATCTCTGCTCCCTCACCGCTGGTTCCTCCTGCTGCACCCAGCCCTGCACCATGCGGCTGGCGGCTTCCGGTTCGGCTTTCACTTTTTCAGCCAGCATGCGCTTCAGATGGCTGGCGCGTTTTCCGCCGTCTTCGAGGCTGCCTGCGCCTCCAGCGCTGGCGGATTCTCCCGCCGCTTGCGGCGCGAGCTGCCCGGTCATCTTGCCGGGGAGGGCGCGGAAGGCGGCCAGCGCTTGTTTTTTCACCGGACGCAAGACCAGCCAGTAGATGACCAGAAACAGCGCCGCTAAGCCGAGGTAGCGCAGCGCCCATGCCCAGGGCTCGATCTGCCGCCGCCAGTGCTCGCTGCGGGCCGGGGGAGCGGGCAGGGTTTCGATGGGAGCTTCCTGAAACGACAGGTTCTCGACCGCCAGCACGTCGCCGCGCTGTGGGTTCACCCCGATCGCAGCCTCGGCCAGCTGCTCGATCTGCTTCATTTCTTCGGGCGTCCGTTTGCGCCGGGTGGTCGAGCGCTTGCCGGCCTGCTCCGTGGTCTCGACCGCGTCGTCGATCAGCACCGCGGCGGCAATGCGATGCACCCGTCCCGGGGGCTCGACGCTGTGATGAAGACTCTTGCTGACTACGAAGGTCGTGGCCTCCGACTTGGAAGTGGATTGTTCGGGAGCGGGCGCGGACGCGGCGGCCGGAGCCGGAGTGCCGGCGGGCAGATTGCTGGCCGTGCCCGGCACCCCGACGGGAGCGGCCCCGGTGGAACTTTCTTCCGAGTGTTCCTGGGTCAGGGTCGCGGTCGACTTCGGATCGTAGGTTTCCTGGGTGTCTTCGCTGGTGCCGAGTTCGTATTCCACGTGCACGCTGGCGCGCACATGGTCGGCCCCGACCACGGGTTCGAGGGTGTGGACCAGCGTCTTGGCCAGTTCCTCGTCGAGGGCGTAGCTGCGGCCGCCCGCGCCCTCGCGGTTGTGCAGCAGAGGAGTGTTCGAGTCGGCGTCGACCACGGTCACGTTTTCCGGGCGCAGCCGGTCGACGGCGCTGGCCACCAGTTGCGGAATGGCCTGCTGCGCTTCTTCGGAGAGGTGGCCGCCGCGGGTCTTGAGGATGACGGCGGCCTTGGCGTCGTGTTCCTGCTCGGTGAACAGCGATTCCTGCGGCATCACCAGATGCACCCGCACGGCTTCGACTTCGCTCAGCGTGGCCAGCGTGCGTTCCAGTTCGCCTTCGAGGGCGCGCTGGTAGTTCACTTTTTCGGTGAAGTCTGACCCGGCCCAGTTGGGCGTGTCGAACAGCTCAAACCCGAGGCGCGCGCTGCGCGGCAACCCGGCGGCCGCAGTCTCCAGACGGCTGGCGTCGAGCTTGTCCTCGGGAACGAGCAGGCTCGCGCCATCGGGGGAGACCTGGTGCGGAATGTTTTTCGCGGCCAGACGGCTGGCCAGGTTCTGGGCTTCTTCCGGGCGCAGGCCGGAGTATAAGGTGACATACTTCGGCTGGCCCAGCAGCGTGACGAAGATCCACAGGGTCGCGCCCACCAGCGCCGCGCCCGCGGCCAGCAGCAGGCGCTGGTTCAGGCTCAGCCCCTGAAAAAACTGTTGCAGGCGGGGCAGCACGTCGTTGCCCGATGGTGGGGATGGTAGGCTGTTCGCCATTTCCGTTGCCAGCTCTCGCAAGCCTCAAATTTTTTCCCGGTGTGATCGCTTTCGTTTTTTTTCGTGGGCGCCGGGGAACTTTAGAACTGCATCCGCGAAATTTCCTCGTAGGCGGACACGATTTTGTTTCGTACCTGCATCATCAGCTGAAAACTAAGGTCGGCCTTCTCGACCGCGATCATGGCGCTGTGCACATCGGCGCCGTTGCCTTCGATCACGCCGGCGACCTTGGTCTCGGCCTGACCTTCGAGTTGCTGGATGTCGTCGATGGCGCTGTGCAGCACGTCGCGAAACCCGGACTCGGAGGTCGAGGCCGGCGAGCCCAGCGAAGCCGGGCCGGCTTCGGCCGGAAGGATGCGTAAGGAAGAAATGGCGCCGCTCATGTTATGTGCTCCCGCATCATCGAGATCAACTCACGATCTACAACTCCAGATCGCGCTCAGAATCCGCTCAACTCAAAATCTGCAACGACTGCTGGATCATGTTCTTGGCCGCCTGCACGGCGGCGGCATTGAGCTGGTAGGCCCGCACCGCGCTCAGCAGGTCGGTCATTTCCATCACCGGATTCACGTTGGGATAGGTCACGTAGCCGGCGGCATCGGCGTCGGGATGGCCGGGCTGGTAGCGCCGGGGCAAAGGGGTCGCGTCGGCCACGACCCGGTCGACGCGTACGCCTTCCTGCGGGCCGTGATGCAGAGAGCCCGGATGCAGCGCCGCCAGCATCATGGGAAAGCGCGGCGCGGGCAGGGCGCGAAATACCACCAACTGCCGCCGGTAGGCTCCGCCCTGCGGGGTGCGCGTGGTTTCGGCGTTGGCCATGTTGGCGGAAACGACTTCGGCCCGCCAGCGTTCCGCCGCCAGCGCCGAGCCACTGACTTCAAGCATGCCAAATAGATTCATGAGGATGTCCCTCCGGAGTTGATTGCGGTCGAAATCAGGTGGAACTGGTCTTTGAGGAGCTGGACGCCCAGGTTGAATTTCATTTGCGCCTCGGCCAAGAGCAGGCTCTCGCGCTCCATGCTGACGTTGTTGCCGTCGGGCCGCTCCATCAGCCCGCGCACGGCATGCGCGACCGGACTGAAGGAAGCGGACACCAGTTGTCCGGTTTCCTGTCCGGAATCTTCGGCGGCGGCGCGCTGGAATTCGGCGTGGAAGTCGAGGTCGCGGGTATGGTAGCCCGGCGTGTCGACGTTGGCGAGGTTGGTCGTGATCAGCTTGTAGCGGGCCACGTCGACGTCGAGAAAGTGGCCCAGGGCTTCGGTCATCGCGGTTTCGGTCATGCCAGGGTTGGCCATGGTCTCGTCCTCCTCATTTTTCTTTTTCTCTTTTCTCTTTTCTCTTTTCTCTTTTCTCATTTGTCTTTTCTCTGTTCTCTTCATTCTTCTTTAATTTTTCTTTTCTCTTTGCGATCATGCGTCGGTCATGAGCCGGTCATGCGCCGATCAATCGCCGATCAATCATGGGCATAGCTGCTGCAGCTGGGCAGGCCATAGCTGCGGACTTTGTTGCGCACCGTGCGCAGGCTTACTCCGAGGAGTTCGGCGGCGCGCGAGCGGTTGCCGCCGGTGGCGACCAGGGTGATCTCAACCAGCTGGCGTTCCATTTCGCCCAGGGAAACTCCAGGACGCAGGCCGGAAAGGCCGGAAGTCGCCGATGCCGTCGCCGAATATGCCGAAGCCGAATATGCCGAAGCCGAATATGCCGAAGAAGATGCCGTCGAAGATGCTGGCGGCGCCAGTTCGCAGGCCTCGAGCGCGCTCACGCCAATCTCCGGTCCGGTGGCCAGGGCCACGACCCGGCGTACGCAGTTCGCCAGCTCGCGCACATTGCCCGGCCAAGAGTGCGCCTCCAGCAGTTCGAGGAACCCGGGAGTGAGGCGCAACGCCTGGCCGGGCGGGGAGTAGAGCCGGACGAAAAATTCCGCCAGCTCGCGCACGTCGCCGGCGCGCTCGCGCAACGGCGGCAGGCTCAGTGGAATGACGTTCAGCCGGTAATAAAGGTCGGCGCGAAACTTGCCTTCGCGCACCATCTGACCGAGGGCGCAATTGGTGGTCGCAATCACGCGCAGGTCGACGCGGATGGTGCGGTTGTCCCCCAGGCGGTCGAACTCGCGCTCCTGCAACGCGCGCAGCAGCTTCGGCTGCAGTCCGAGCGGCATCTCGCCCACTTCGTCGAGCAGGAGCGTGCCCCCGTGGGCCAGCTCGAATTTCCCGGGTTTGGCCGAGACGGCGCCGGTGAATGCGCCCCGGGCGTGGCCGAACAGTTCGCTTTCGAGCAGGGTTTCGGGAAAGGCGGCGCAGTTGACGGCGACAAACGGACGGTCGCGGCGGGGGCTGAGGCGGTGAATCAGGTGCGCGACCAACTCCTTGCCAGTGCCGCTCTCGGCTTCAATGAGGATATCGGCGTTGCTGACCGCAGCCTGCCGGGCGCGTTCGAGCGCCCGCAGCCACGGGGGAGCGTGGCCGCCGAGTTCTTTCGTGGCCTCGGCCTGGGTCTGGGAGTGCATCCGGGCCTGAGCCAGGATTCGTTCCGCAGCCTGCTCCAGCTGCTCGAAGGAAACCGGTTTGACCAGGTAATCGCAGGCGCCATCTTTCATCGCGGCGACCGCTTCGGGGACGCTGGCGAAGGCGGTCAGCAGAATCACCGCCGTATGCGCGGCCAGCGCGCGCGCCTGCCGCATCACAAACAAGCCGTCTTCCTCTTGATCTTGGGTTTGACCCGGCGTCTGGCCCGGCGTGCGGCCGGGCATGCGGATGTCGGTCACGATCAGCGGGTGCAGGCCGCGGCGAAACCGTTCCAGGGCTTCGGCTGCGCTGGCGGCGGTCTCGACCTGCCATCCCCGGCGCAGGAAGCGGGCTTCGAGCGCGGTCCGCATGCCGCTGTCATCATCGACCACGAGAACTCGGTTCATTGGGTCACTCCTGTTTCGGTCACTCCGGTTTCACTCACTCCGGTTTCGGTAGTTTTTCCCGCGGGGGCGGGATGGCGGGCGAGGGGAAACGTCAGCGTAAAGATCGCGCCGCATCCTGGACGGTTGCCCGCCGTGATGGTCCCCCCATGCTGCGCGACGATCTTTCGGCATACCGCGAGGCCGAGCCCCGGACTGCCGGCGCGGGTGCTGAAGCCGGGCTCGAAGATACCGGGCAGATGCTCGGGTGAGATGCCGGGACCGGTGTCGGAGACGGTCAGCACGACGGCCTGGCCGTTCTCGCCGTTCTCGTTCTGAAGAGGGCGGCCCGCGAGCTCGATCCAGCCGCCTCCGGGCAGGGCGCGGATGGCGTTGAGTACCAGGTTCAGGAGCACCTGCTCGAGGCGATGCCGATCGGCGAGAAGGAAAACGCCGGACACGCGATTTTGCAGGCTCAAAGCCACGCGCGACTGCCGGGCCAGCGGCAGAAAAAAATCCCGCGCCCAGCCGAGCAGCTGGCCGAGATCGACGGGAGCGCGCTCCAGCTCAGGCAGGCTGTGAAACTGCAGAACGTTATTGACGGTCGCGGCCAGGGTGCGCAGCCCGGCTTGCATGTGCTCCACCCATTTCCGGCATTCGGGGTTGAGCTCGGCTTCGGCCAGCAAGCCAGCAAAAAGTTCCAGGCTGCCGAGCGGGTTGCGGATTTCATGGGCCAGCACGGAGGAAACTTCCGCGAGCGCCTGTTCGCGGCGAAGTTTCGACTGCGTGTCCTCCAGTTCGAGGCGCAGCCGCTCGACCTCCGCGCGCAACTGTGCGTATGACCGTTCGAGCGAACCAGCCGCTTCCGCAAACGATCGAAAGGCGCGCAGAAGAAACTGCTCATCCTCAAGCGTGGGATTGCCGATGTTCGGGATAGACGGGACGGAAGCGGGGGCCATCGGCACCCGCTCGGGCCAGCACGTCGACATAGGCAAAGTGGTCATACTCGCAGGCAAGATTTGCACGGTGCGTGCCAATCGGAGCTGCGGTTGCCTAAGATTTCTCTCAGGATTCCGGCGTGGCATCGCGATCGATGTTATTGCGATCCAGATTATTCTGATCCAGATTGTCGCGATCCAGGGGATGAGGATAAGAAAAATACAGATGCGCTGCGGCGATGGTGTCGCCATCCTCGACCAGGATGGAGGCCCGCTCCATCACGTGCTGCAGTTCGCGCACATTGCCTCTCCAGGCGTGGGACTCGAGCAGGCGGATGGCCTCGTCACTTAAGTGGGGACAGGGCATGGCCATGGCCGCCGACATGCACGCCAGAAAATGTTCGGCGAGGGGCACAATATCGGCACGGCGCTCCGCCAGCGTGGGCAGCTCGATGGGAAAGGCCGAGAGCCGGTAGAAAAGGTCGAGACGAAAATCTCCGCGCGCGGCCCGCGCGGCCAGGTCCACGTTGCTGGCAGCCAGAACCCGCACGTCGACGCGCGTAACTTCGGAGGCGCCCAGCCGCTGTATCTCTTTCTGCTCCAGAAAGCGCAGCAGCTTGGCTTGCATGCCCAGTGGAAGTTCGCTGACCTCGTCCAGAAACAAGGTCCCGCCATGGGCCGCGGCGATGCGCCCAAGCTGCGACTGGACCGCGCCGGTGAAGGCGCCGCGGGTGTAGCCGAACAGCTCGGACTCGAGCAGGGCTTCGGGAATGGCGGCGCAGTTGACCACCACCAGTGGCCTGGCCGAGCGCGGGCTGAGCGTGTGCAGAGCCCGGGCCACCAGCTCTTTCCCGGTTCCGGTGGGCCCGGCGATCAGCACCGTGGTCGGGCGCGCCGCCACCAGGCGCACCATGCGGTACACGCGCTGCATGGCTGCACTGGTTCCAATCATTTCCGGCAGAGGTTTAGCCGCCGCTGCTTCTTCGGTTCTACACGGCTCCGGGCGCAGACACAGCCGCACCCCGGAGTCAGCCGCTCCGGCGAGATGGTAGTCGTCTGCGCCAGCGCGTTTCGGGTCGGGGGCCGGTTGGTGCTGATCTTTTTCGTGTCGATCTTTTTCGCGTCGATCTTCGTGTCCATCTTCCTCGTGTCCATCTTGATCGGAGCTGCGAGCACCTTCGGAATCGAGCATCACCACCTGGGTGCCGGGGAACCGTCGCTGGATGATAGCGAAAAGTTCCTCGGCGTCGAGGTCGGGAAGGCGGCGGTCGAGAAACAGGACCTGCCAGGTTCCTTTCTCCAGCTTGGCCAGCGCGTCGGCGCCGCCTAGAGCCTGCTGCACCGGACGGCACCGGCCGTTCAGCCGGTCGAGCACCTGCTGGCGCAGCGCACGGTCAGGGCTCGCGATCAGGGCTCCGCCGGAGTGCGTGAAGAAAGGCATGGTGGGCAAGGCGCTCATTTTCAAGTCTCCAAATCTGCACGGTCAGGGATGCGGTTACGGCGACGGTCGCGGTTAGGATTACGGTTACGGTTAACGTGCGGCTAGAGTGGGAGCCAAAGGCAGTCGAACCGTGCACGCCTCGGACGTTTTCTCGGACTTCGCTTCGGACTGCGTTTCGGACTGCGCTTGGGACTTCGCCTCGGACGTCCGGGTATGAATCCATTCGCCGCCCGCCCGCTCCCATCCGGCGCGGGCAATCAGCAGGCCGACTTCTGGCCGTGAAAAGGGCGAATGCTCCGGCAGCGGGCCGGGAGTCCAGGAGACCACGAGGGCAGCCTGTTCGCGATCCGGCGCAGCCACGATTCGCAGATCGCTGCCCGGCGCCGCTAAGCTCAGGGCGGAGTCCAGAAGGCGAAACAGCAGCGTCGCCAGGGATCGGCGATCGGCCCGCACCAGAAGCGGAGCCCGGCGTGACAGCAGAAGGCGCACGCCCTTGGACTCGGCGACCGGGAGCAGATCCGTAACCGTACCGCGCAACAGTTCGTCGAGCAGAAGCGGCTCAAATTGGTCCCGGTCGGCGGGCTCCGTGTCCGCCACTTCGCGGATGGCTTCCACCAGAATTCGCATGCGCCCGGTAAGTTCCAGACTCTCGCGCAGCGTGCGGACATACTGTTCTGCAGGTCGGGGGCCCGCTGCGGCCAGTTCCAGCGAACACTGGAGCCCAGTCAGGGGCTGGTTGAGTGCATGCAGCAGGTGGGCCAGCGGGCTGCGCCCTTTCAGCGTTGCATTACCGGAACGCTGGGGCGCGAGCTGAGGACCAGCGCCGCTCATATCCCGGCCTCGGCCGCGAGCGTGGTTGGACCGGATGAAGTGGATGCAGCGGATGGACCGGATGGATCGCTCAGTTCATATCCCACGCCGCGCACGGTGTGAATCAGCTTGATGGCATGGCCGTCGTCGATTTTGCGGCGCAGGTAATTGATGTAGACGTCCACCACATTGGTGGTGGTATCGAACGTGAGGTTCCAGACCCGCTCAATGATCATGGAGCGCGTGACCCGGCGCCCCAGATTGAGCATCAGGTATTCCAGCAGGGAGAATTCTTTGGCCGTCAACTCGATCCTCCGCCCCGCGCGTTCCACCAGCCGTTGCACCCGGTCGACCTTGAGGTCGGCGGCCACCAGCACCGATTCCGACGGCAGGTGGCTCCGCCGCACCAGCGCCCGAATGCGGGCGGAAAGCTCGCTGAACGAAAAAGGCTTGGCCAGGTAGTCGTCCGCACCGGTATCAAGACACTGCACCCGGTCCTCGACTCGGGTACGCTGGGTCAGCACGAGTACCGGCATGCTGGGCTTTTTCGCCCGTACGTAGCGCAGCACACTGACGCCGTCTAACTTGGGCAGGTTGAGGTCGAGGATGACGACGTCGTACTCGGACTCGGTCGCCGCGGTTCGGGCCTGTTCGCCATCCGATAACACGTCCACCGAGTAATGTTCGGCTTCGAGACCCTGGCGAACGAATTTGGCCAGTGCTTCATCATCTTCTGCGATAAGAATTCGCATAATCTGAACCTTCCTTAATCCAACAGCCCCAGTCTAGTTAGAAACCGCTCAACTGCAGCCAAAACTACGCCTACACAAAGGTCTCTAGGTGCGGAAATGGCGCTGGGTTTCAATTCGGGAAAATTCGGAAGAATTGAGGGGCTGTGCTCTGTAGCGCGTGGCCCTGGTGCGAATCTTCCTGGTGCGAACCTTCTTAGTGCGAACCTTCTTCGTGCGAACCTCCGCGGCTAATTCCTTCGCTGCTGCGCACCAGCGATAATCCGAGAGGGAGTTTTTCGGAATTGGAGTCACGAAGTCACATCTTGCAGGTATGGAGCAAAACGACGCTGAAGTCTCTGCTGCTGCCGGGCGGAGTTCTGCTTTTGGGCGTCGCGGTGCTTGTCTATTCTGGTTGGCTGACACTGGCTCTGCCCGCCCTCAGCTTCCTCGGCTATTGCGCGCTGATTGGAGGAATGCTGCTGGCCTGGCGATTCCATTCCAGCCGCATCTTCTTCGCCCTGGTGGTGCTGTTTCTGGCGCAGGAGGCGATCGCGCTCTTCGGGGGCGGCGGCCACATCGCGCCCGGATCCCCGGGATGGACCGCGGTGCAGGCGGCGGCCGTGCTGGTGCCGCTGGACTTCGTTCTGATTGCGCTGATCGACGAGCGTGGCTTCACGGTCGCAGCCACCGCGCCCGTCGGCCTGTTCCTGTTCGTGCAATCGGTGATCGTGGCCGTGCTTTGCCGCGCGGCCGAAGGGCTATCTTCACCTCCCGTGCGGGCGCATCACCTGGCAGCTTCGGCCGTAATGCCGCTCACGATGCCGGTCTCCATCGCGGGCTACGCCCTGGTCGTATTCGCCGGCGCCGGCATCTTGTTACTGGCCCGGTTTCTGCTCATCCGCAAGCCCGTCGACAGCGCGTTGTTGTGGTCGCTCTCCGCTTTTTTTCTGGCGCTGCGCTTCTCCGGAAGCACCCGCGCCGCGACCGTATACTCGGCCACCGCGGCCTGCATTCTTGCGGCTTCGATTGTTGAGAACTCTTACCTTCTGGCCTACCACGATGAACTAACGGCGCTGCCCTCGCGCCGTGCGTTCAACGACGCGCTTCTGCGGTTGCAGCATCCTTATTCGATCGCGGTGGTCGATATCGATCACTTCAAGCGCTTCAATGACACCTACGGTCACGACACCGGCGACCAGGTCCTACAACTCGTCGCGGTGAGCTTGTCGCGCGTAACCGGCGGAGGACAGGCCTTCCGTTGCGGCGGGGAGGAGTTCAACCTCGTGTTTCCAGGGAAAACCACTTCCGAAGTTGTGGATCATCTGGAGCGGCTGCGCATGGCGATCGAGTCCTCGAAGTTTCGCATGCGAGGCACCGACCGGCGCGAAACTCCGCGAGGACCGGACCGGCGAAACGAGCATGGGCGCAACCGCGCTCGTGCGCGAAAAGCGGATTCGATTCGGAAACTCGCCCAGCCACTACTTCCAGCACCACTTTCGGTCACCGTCAGCGTTGGTGTGGCGACTTCGTCGCAGCCAGAGTTGCGCCCTGAGGATGTCCTGCAAGCGGCCGACAAGGCGCTCTACCGCGCCAAAGCCAACGGACGGAATCGGGTGGAGACGGCAAGCTCAACCCGGAAGAAGACTCGGGTCGCGGCGGGAATTGCCTGAAGGTTCGCCCCGCAGCAAGCTAGTTCAATCAGGCTGGTAATCAGGCTGATTCAATCAGGCCTGCTCAATCGCAAAAATTGGTTTCGCGGATGCTTTCTGAAAGCGTGCGGCCCGGGCCGTCAACCGTAGGACGGGAAGTATGACGGCCCGGTTCCGAACGTTTCGCAAGCACCGCAGGCCGTGCGGTCAGCCGGCGGTCGTCGGTGGGATCGGGTGTTTCCGGCCGGTGCCCCGGCAGGCGGGACATTTCAAGCGGATAAATGCAACCCCGTCGGACTTACCGTTCAAGTCCACCGGTTTCGCAACATATCCAGTACCGCCGCAATTCGGGCAGTCGTCTGGCGCCACTCCTCTCCCCCCTCAGTGTTGAGAGCATTGTCCACGACGGGAGCGCGAAATTCGCCGCAGAGTGTTTTGCGTTACGAATCACGAACAAAAATTTGGCGGGTGCGGGATCTGATCGTCGGCAAGCTGCGGAAACGGGCGGCGAACTTCACGGCTGCCTTGGACCTGGGCCGGGCAAGGAATTACCATGGCCTTCCCGTTTGCAGAGCCGGACGTGCATTAGGGCTGTCACGTCTCAGCCACCCCCCTAATTTGTCATGCTGAGCGGAGCAGTGAGGATCGCAAAGCGATTCTCACTGCGGAGTCGAAGCATCCCTGTAGCCACTACGGGCCGCGTTTTTGAGGACACCCTCAGCTCATGGGACAGGTCTCACGCACGAACGATCCTGCTCCCGGTAGGGATGCTTCGACTGCGAACGACCCTCGCTTCGCGAGGGCCGTTCTTCGCTCAGCATGACAGCCGTCCAAGGCAGGGAATTAAATGAAACATACCGCGGCCTGAGGAAATCCAACCGTTCAATGTCAGGGGCAGGTCTGACCGAGACGTTTAACTTTGCGTTGTTCTAAACTTCGTTCTGATAGGTTTCATGCTGAAAGGAGCGCGTCATGATTCTGGGGATGTCGACATCGACGTTCACGTTAGTACACGTATTGCTGAGCCTGGCGGGTATTGGTTCCGGGCTCATCGTGGTTTATGGGATGCTGACCGGAAAACGGCTCGACGGCTGGACCGCGATTTTTCTGGCGACGACCGTTCTGACCAGCCTGACCGGATACCTTTTTCCGGTTGAGCACATTCTGCCTTCTCACATAGTCGGCGCTATTTCGCTGGTGGTGCTGGCGATCGCGATTGTGGCGCGCTATGCGCTCCACCTGGCTCACGCTTGGCGATGGATCTACGTTGTCTCCGCGCTGCTGGCTCTGTATTTGAATTGCTTCGTCGCAGTGGTGCAATCGTTTCTAAAGGTGCCGGCCTTGAAGGCGCTGGCCCCGACGCAGAAAGAGCCGCCATTTCTGGTCGCTCAACTTGCGGTCATGGTGATTTTCATTGTGCTGGGGATTTTCTCGGTGAAGAGATTCCACACGGAACGAGCGGCTGGGGTGTGATCGGGCCGTGTCAGTGGTGCGGATTAGTCCCTCTACGATATGCTTCTGATCGTTCATGGGGTATCTCTTCATCGAGCATATCTTCATCGGACAAATCAGGGGGTATGTGATGCGCGGTCTGGGATTCGTCAGCATTCTTCTGCTTGTTGTTTCGATTACGGCCAGCACTCAAAGCCCGCGTCATCCCTTCACCGTCGACGATGCGGCTACGCTGCGGAGCGCGGCGGCCGTCGCGGTTTCGCCCGACGGCAAGAGCGTTCTCTACCGCGTGCGTTTCGGCGGCGCCAAGGGACCGGACAACACCGAGTGGCAGTTGATTGGGACTGCGGGCGGCGAGTCGCGCCACCTGACGATTCCGGAGAAATTCCGGCCCGCGGGATTCACTCGCGACGGCGCCGCGCTCTATGGCGTGTATGAAGTCAACAAGGCAGGGCAGCTGGCCACGTTGACGCTTGCATCGCCGAACACCGCCGCCGCTGCGGCGGCCACGCCCACGCCGCTCACCGCCCTGCCGCGAGGCGTTCATTCGGCAATGATCTCCCCGGATGGCGCACACTATGCCATTCTGGCCGATCCGCGGCTTCCCGATCCGCTGGCCGATGTACATACTGTCATCGAAGCCGAACCCACCAGCCTTTACGTGATTGGCGCCGACGGTTCCGGCGGCGCGTGGTGGTGTCCGGCATTGAAAGACGTGGGTGAGGTTGCATGGTCGCACGACGGCGCATCGTTGGCCGTTCTATCGACGACTCCGAAGATCGGTTTTCATTATGTCCGCTCGTTTATCGACGTTTGCAGCGCGTCGGGCGCGCGGCACGTTGCCACCATTGATGAGGCTACGAGTGGGATTGGCTGGATCAACGGCGACAAAGACCTGGCTTTTCTGAGCACGACCTCAGACGTGCTGACGCCGGACCATGTCTGGACGGTTGCCGCCGGCGGCGGAACTCCGGTGGACCGCACGCCGAAGTTGGAATGCAGTGCCGAGCAGCTGTCAGTGGACGCGAACGGAAACGCCTGGGTGATAGTGGCGCACGGCGTCCGGTCGGAGGTCGACGCCTTTCAGAATAATGCGCTGGTCCCCACTTTCCAGTGGCCCGACGGGACCGTCAGCGGCGCGCCGATCGCCCCGCAAATCGCTTCCGCAGCCGATGTTCATGCAGCCCAGATTCACGTGCCCCAGGTTCTGGCCTTCACGGTGGCCGATCCGCAACACGCTTCCAACGTGGCCATCGCCCACGGCAATACGCTGGAGCGCATCACCCACGAAGGCGACGAGCAGTTGGCGAAGATTGCATTGGGTGAGGTGCGCGCGGTGCACTGGACTAGCAAAGAAGGGTCCAGCAAAGAAGGAATTGCCCTGGAGGGAATCGTCACCTTTCCATCGGGTTACCAAGCCGGGAAGGCCTATCCGTTTCTGGTGATGCCGCACGGCGGGCCGGAAGCGAACGACACGCTGCGGCTCGACGTTTTTTCGCGGGTGATTGCCGGCATGGGCTACGTTGTGCTGCAGCCGGAATATCGCGGCTCCACCGGATACGGCACCGAGTTCATGAACGCCATCTACCAGCACTTTGGGGATCGTGCCTATCGCGACGTCGACAGCGCAACCGACTACGCCATCGCCCAGGGCTGGGCTGATCCGAACCGGCTGGCCATGTTCGGATGGAGCGCCGGCGGCTTCATGACTTCCTGGACGGTGACGCAGACGCATCGCTACAAAGCGGCCATTGAAGGCGCGGGCATTACCGACTGGCTGACGTTCATGTGGACCAGCGACGTGCAGCAGATCGACTACGATGCCCGCTGGACCGATAAAGATCCGGCAGCGTTTTTTGCGTTCTCCGCCATCATGCATGCGGAGAACGTGACCACCCCGCTGCTGGTGTTGCACGGCGCCGCCGATGAGCGCGTGCCAACTTATCAAGGTCGAGAATATTTTGAACTGCTGGCGGCGCGCGGCAAGACCACGCGCATGGTAACGTATCCCGGTTCGCCGCACTTTCCGACCGTGTGGGAGCAGCGCCAGGATGTGTTCCGTGAAATTGCCGCGTGGCTGGCGCGCTACAACCCTTGAAACTTCCTGGAGCCTGAAACCACCTCTGCTCGCTTGAGTCCTAAGCGCGAGGCAAGCATCTAGGTTAGGCATGGCAAGCTTGACGGAATTCAGCCTGACCGACGCGGTAGCAGTTCTCACCCGCACTCCCGCAACCCTCAATGCGCTCTTGCGCGGGCTGCCCAACACTTGGGTGATGAGCAACGAAGGCCGCAGCAGCGAAGGAAAAGATAGTTGGAGCGCGTTCGACATTGTCGGCCATCTGATCGCGGGGGAGCGCACCGACTGGATGCCGCGGGCGCGGATCATACTCCAGAACGGCGAATCGCGTCCCTTCGATCCCTTTGACCGCTTCGCCCAGCAGAGGGAGAGTCAAGGCAAGTCGCTGGAGCAACTTCTCGACGAGTTCGCCCGCTTGCGAGCGGAGAATCTGGCGGCGTTGCGGACTCTGAATCTAAAGCCAGAAGATTTCAGTCGACGTGGAAGACATCCAGCCCTGGGAGTGGTGACGTTGTCGGAACTTCTGGCAACCTGGGCCGTTCACGACCTCACTCACCTGCATCAACTCTCTCGCGTGATGGCTCACCAGTATCGAGACGCGGTCGGTCCGTGGAGCGCGTACTTGGGCGTGCTGCATTGCGCGGGTCATAGTGCATAGAGACCGCGCGTAGGCCGGTCGCGCAGGGCCAGCCGCTGCGCGGCAATTTGTCGGCTGGGCCGCGGAACGTTTATCTTTAATCTCGATCTCAGTACGTCCCGGCTGGTCAGAAAGTCTCGCCATGAATGTTCTGGTTGTGAACTCCGGAAGCTCCAGCTTGAAGTTCCAAGTGATTTCGACCGACCTGGAGCGAATCAAGCAGCTCAAAGACGATCGTCTCTGCCGCGGGGAAGTCGAGGGCATCGGCGGCGAAGCTATTATCACTTTTCACAACAAGCAGGGGCAGAGTCAGAAATTTACGGCGGCGCTCCACGATATTTCAGCGGCGGTGGATTACATCGTCCGGTTCATCGCGTCGGAAAAGTCAGGCGTACCGGAGATCAAGAGCACAGCCGATGTAAATGCCGTGGGGCACCGCGTGGTGCATGGCGGCGAGCTGTTCACGGAATCGGCGTTGATTGACGACAAGGTATTAAAAGGCATTGAAGACTGCATCGATCTCGCGCCCTTGCACAATCCGAACAATATCAAAGGCATCCTGGCGGCCCGCGAACTGTTTGGCAATACCATTCCGCAAGTGGCCGTCTTCGACACTTCATTTCATCATTCGATTCCAGAAAGCGCTTCGCTGTATGCCATTCCCTATCATCTTTACCGGCGTCATCGCATCCGGCGCTACGGATTTCATGGCACCTCGCACCGCTATGTGGCGTTTCGCTACCGTGCGATGCGCGGACTCACGCGGGAGCAGACCAACATCATCACGCTGCACCTGGGAAACGGATGTTCCGCCGCCGCGATTCGTGCAGGATCTTCGGTGGACACTTCCATGGGAATGACGCCGCTGGAAGGTCTGGTGATGGGCACGCGCTCTGGCGATCTTGATCCCGCCATCGTCAACGTGATCGCCCGCAAAGAAGGGATGTCTTCCTCGGAAGTGGACACGCTGCTCAACACGCAGTCGGGCTTGCTCGGCATCTCGGGACTCACGAACGATATGCGCGAGTTGCAGGCGGAATTGAAAGAGCACGAAGACCGCCGCGTGCGGTTGGCCATCGAGATTTTTTGCTACCGTGCCCGGAAATATATTGGCGCATACCTGGCCGCGATGGGCGGAGCCGACGCGGTCGTCTTTACCGGCGGCATTGGAGAAAACTCACCCGAGGTTCGCGCGCTGATCTGCGAAGGCATGGCGTGGGCCGGTCTCAAGCTGGACGCAGCTAAGAATCAAGAGACCGTGGCCCGCGAAGCCAAAATTTCCACCGAGGACTCCACGCTACTCGCCTATGCGATCCCTACCGACGAGGAATTGCTGATTGCGCGTGATACAGTGCGCGTCATCCTCGGCGAGCCCCACCCGTCCTGAGTCTCAGTTGCCGTTCCTCTAATATGGCCACGTCCAACCCGCTGCTTCGGGCTGGTCGATTCCATACTGGTGAGCGTAGTTTTTGCACTCGATCTGCTGGTTCAGGAATCTGTCTTTGGCATGCCCGCCGATTTTTTGTAATCGCGGTACGCGGTCGATCACATCCATCGCCAGACTGAAGCGGTCAATGTTGTTGTTGATGGCCAGTTCCAGCGGCGTGTTGATGTTGCCCTTTTCCTTGTAGCCGCGCACATGAAAGTTGTCATGATTGGTGCGGCGATAGGCCAGGCGATGGATCAAATAAGGATAGCCGTGAAAATTGAAGATGACCGGCTTGTCCACCGTGAACAAAGAATCGAAATCCCGGTCAGTCAGACCGTGAGGATGCTCGGTGCTGGGCTGGAGTTTGAACAGATCGACGACATTGATGAACCTGATCTTGATATCAGGAAATTCCTTGCGCAGCAGCGCGGTGGCCGCCAGCGCCTCCTGCGTGGGAATGTCGCCCGCTGAGGCCATAACCACGTCAGGCTCACCCTGCTCATCGGTGCTGGCCCAGTCCCAGATGCCGATGCCCTTGGTGCAATGCGTGATGGCAGATTCTTTGTCCATGAACTGCAGGTGCAGTTGCTTGTCGCAGACAATCACGTTGACGTAGTTCTGGCTGCGCAGGCAGTGATTCGCGACCGACAACAGGCAGTTCACATCGGGCGGAAGATAAATGCGCGTGACATTCGCGCTCTTATTCACCACCACATCGATAAAGCCGGGATCCTGATGGGTGAAGCCGTTATGATCCTGGCGCCATACCGTGGAGGTGATCAGCAGATTCAGGGAAGCGATAGCTTCGCGCCAAGACACTTGATTGCAAATCTCCAGCCACTTGGCGTGCTGGTTGAACATCGAATCGATGACATGAATAAACGATTCATAGGATGACAAGAAACCGTGTCGCCCGGTGAGCAGGTAGCCTTCCAGCATTCCTTCCAGCGTGTGTTCGCTGAGCATTTCCATTACGCGGCCGTCGGTGGCCAGTTCGCCACCGTCAGCATCTTCGGGGAAGAACTGCTCGATCCAGAACTTCTTGCTGACCGCATAAATTGCGTCGAGCTTGTTCGAGGTGTTTTCGTCGGGACCGAAGACGCGAAAGTTTTTCATGTTCAGCTTCATTGTGTCGCGCAGGAACGCGCCGAGCGGAGGCGTGTTTTCCGCTTTGGTTTTTCCCGGCTGCGCGCATGGGATGCCGTACTCGCGGAAATCCGGCAGCCGCAGAGCCTTCTTCAGGCGTCCGCCATTGGCGTGAAGATTCGCGCTCATGCGCCGGGTCCCTGACGGGGCCAGATCTTTGAATGGAGCGACCAGATGGCCGTTGCCATCGAAGAATTCTTTGGGCTTGAGCGAGCGCATCCAAGATTCAAGAATGCGAAGCTGTTCAGGATCCTTCTTTACGTCAGGCAGTGGCACCTGGTGAGCTCGCCAGAAACCCTCTAAATGATGCCCTTCGACTTCGCGCGGCGCGGTCCAGCCCTTCGGCGAGCGCAGCACGATCATCGGCCAGCGCGGCCGGTCGCCTACGCCTTGCGAACGAGCCGTCTGCTGGTGCTCCCGGATTTCCAGCACGCAATGTTCCACGGTCGCCGCCATCGCCTGATGCATGCTCTCGGGTTCGGAGCCTTCCACAAAGTAGGGAGTCCAACCATAACCGCGCAGCAGGCTTTCCAATTCTTCATGCGAGATGCGCGCCAGCAACGTCGGATTGTTGATTTTGTAGCCGTTGAGATGCAGGATCGGAAGCACCGCTCCATCGCGTGCGGGGTTCAGAAATTTGTTGACGTGCCAGGAGGTCGCGAGCGGTCCGGTCTCGGATTCTCCGTCGCCCACCACCGCGGCCACGATCAGTTCCGGATTATCGAACGCGGCGCCGCAGGCATGTGACAGCACGTAGCCGAGTTCTCCGCCTTCATGAATCGACCCTGGCGTCTCTGGAGTGCAGTGACTCCCGATGCCTCCGGGAAAAGAAAATTCCTTGAAGAAATCATGCAGGCCTTCTACATCCAGGCTCTTTTCCGGATACACCTCAGAGTAAGTTCCTTCGAGGTACGCGGGGCCGAGAACGCCCGGCGCGCCATGCCCCGGCCCGGCGAGAAAGATCATGTCGAGATCGTATTTCTTGATGATCCGATTCAGATGAACATAGATGAACGACAATCCCGGACTCGATCCCCAGTGCCCGAGCAGCCGGTTCTTGATGTGCTCCGGCCGCAGCGGCTCGGCCAGCAAGGGATTCTCGAGCAGATAAATCATGCCGAGGCTGAGGTAATTGCAGGCTCGCCAGTAAGTGTCGGTAGCGCGCAATTCGTCGGCGCTGAGGGGTTTTCCGGCGATGGTGGACCGGGTTTCGCCATAAGGAGAGAGAGAAGATATTTCGGCCGTGGCGTTCGAAGCGAGGGTGCTCATGGGATGACTCCTGCGAAATTCGCGATGCCTGAAGCTGCTGGATGACGGAGCCCGCTGCTGTTCGTCGATTGTGCACTGGACAGCGAGTCGCTAACAAATCCGAAAAAAACGTTTCCAGAATTCTACTCTTTTATGTGATTCACTTCTGCTGCAGCGATTCTGAGTAGTGGTGCAGTTGGAACCTTGAAGCGTGGCGTCATCCCGAGCGGAGCCGTTTTTCAGGCGGAGGGAGGGATCTCCCTGAAACTCGTGCCTTGGGAGATCCCTCCCGCGGCTGAACTACGCCGCGGTTCGGGATGACGCAAGGGAGTCGCTACCCAATTCTGGACTCCAAGATGACGCTGAGGGTATTGCAGAATTAAAGAGAAGACACTGCGGCGGGCGAGGAAGACTTTGCGAAGCTCGGCAGCACGCGTTGCACCAAAAATAAAAATCCGGAGCGCGAATCCCCGCTTCGCGCTCCGGCGCCAGAAACCAGGAGACCAGTTCCCGGCGATGCGATCCGGCTACGGAACCGCGCGCCCTACACGCGTAGGATTCCGGCCCGAATTCTCCGGAGCGCTTAGCTATCCGCGCTCCGGAGGAAAGAGTGAAATGTGAAAGACCTGACGCCGACCATCGATCGAATGGGGATCAACCAACGATGATCAACGAACGATGGTCAATTGATCGTGAACGTCTTGGCCGCGCTGGTGCCACCTCCGGGCGTCAAGTTAACGACGGTGACAGTTGCCGTACCCGCCGTCTTGATGTCGGCGGCCGGCACGGTTGCGGTTAACGTCGTGCTGCTCACATGGGTGGTGGTGAGCTTCACTCCCTTCCACTCAATCACGGAACCAACCACATAGTTCGTGCCTGTAGCGGTGAGAGTGAAGGCCGCACCACCGTGGGTCGCGGAACTCGGTGAGATCGAGGTCAGCGTGGGCACCGGGTTGTCGACCACGAAGTGGGAAACTCCGGATGTGCCGCCTCCGGGCGCGGGGCTGGTGACCGTGACCGCGAACGTTCCGCCTTTCGCGACGTCGGTGGCCAGAATCGTAGCCGTCAACTCGGTCGCACTCACAAAAGCTGTAGCGCGAGCCGATCCCGCCCATTTCACCACCGAAGCGCTGACAAAGTTCTTGCCAGTCACAGTGATCGTGAATCCTGGGCCGCCTGCGACTGCGGTGTTCGGCGAGAGCGAGGTGATTGCCGGTACGGGATTGTCGATGACGAGTTGCACGGTTTGAGTGCCCGCCCCGTCCTTGATGGTCAAGGTGGCTGTCTGCGCTCCGGCGACCGTGGGTTTTGCGGTCACCGTAATCGTGCAGTCGTGGCCCGGCAGTCGGCTGGTTCCGCAGTTGTTGGTTTCTTTGAAGTCACCCGGATCGGTCCCTCCCAGCGTGATGCTGGTAATCGCCAGCGCCGTGCTCTGGTTGTTGGTGAGAATCACGGTTTCGGCTTTACTCGCATCTACCGCCACCGCCCCAAAGTTGACCAGCAGTGGCGAAACGCTCACCGGCTGTGTGCTGTTGAACATGATGGAAATGAAGCTGGGGACGAAGCTGCCGGTGTTCACCAGCGCTACATCCGGCATGCCGTCCCCGTTGAAGTCGGCAACGGCGGCGCTGACCGCTCCCCGGCCATTGTAAAAACCCTGCAAACTAGTGAAGGTGCCATCGCCCTTGCCCTGGAGTATGGCAGGGCCCGGGGGGATGTAGTTTTGGTTGGTGTAGGGAATGATTACATCGAGGTTTCCGTCCCCGTTGAGATCGGCCACAATCGGAATCTGCGGCCCGCTGAAATCCATGCAGACGGTCGGGGCCGCCGTAAACGTGCCGTCACCATTGCCTTGGAGGAACGCATAGCCGAGTGAATCGATGGGGCAGCCTGGAATCTCGGCCGTGACCAGCAAGTCCGCTTTTCCGTCTTTGTTGAAGTCCGCGGAGACCAGAGTGTACGGATAGTACGACGTTGCGGTCTCGATGGGTGTTCCGAAGGTACCGTTGCCGTTGCCAGGGAGCACGTAGAGAGCCGCCGGCTGATTCACGTACCCCGACGCCGCGATATCGATCTTGCCGTCGCCGTTGAAGTCGGCAAAGGTCAGATAGACGCCCTGCTTGAACACGGAGGTGAGGCCGATATTCAAGACGCCGGGATCGTAGGTACCGTTGCCTTTGTTCAGTAGGACGCTGATCGAGCCGTCGGCGTTTCCGGTGACGATGTCGAGCTTGCCGTCGCCATTCACGTCGACCAGATAGATGATCTGCTCCTGCGCGGTTGAGCCAGTCGGATAGTAGGCCGCAGCCTTGAACTTGCCTGTGCCTAATCCTTCCAACACTGCAACGGTGTTGCTCTGGCAACCGGCAAAGGGGGCGTCTTGGAGCGCGGCAACAAGATCGGCTTTGCCGTCGCCGTTTACGTCGCCGGTTGCAATCCACTCAACATAGTTGTTCGCACAACTGCCGGGGGTCGTCAGCGACGTCGCTCCCAGCACGCCGTGCGAACTGCCCAGGTTAACGCCGATCTTGCTGGCGTCGCCGATAATCGATTGCGCGATATCGGGGAATCCATCGCCGTTAAAGTCGGCGGACACGATATTCTCCCCTGAAAGGCTGCTGTAGGCGTAGAGCTGGCTAGTCTGGAACGTTCCATCGCCGCGACCCAGGGACACCGTGGTTGTACTGAAACCGTTGGTCTCCAGCAGGTCGGGCGTACCGTCGCCGTTGAAATCGTCTATGGCAACTAGAAAATTACCGCAATCGTTACAAGCCTGGAGCGGGTATATGGGCCCGTTAGTGAAGGTCCCATTGCCCTTGCCGTAAAAGGTGAGGGCGTTTCCCAGACCGTCGGCGACAACAATGTCGAGCTTCTTGTCGTTGTTGATGTCGGCCAGCACCACGTTATTCGTGGGATTCAGAGGAACGCTGCCGACCGTGCCATTCACCGTAAAAACGCCGCTTCCCTGGTTCAGATAGACAATGGCAGTGACCGAACTGCTGGCGACGACCACGTCTGGCTTTTTGTCGCCGTTCACGTCACCGATAGCGATGCCGCTGGCGGCATAAATACCGCTGATCGCCACAGGGTAGTATGTCCCTGTCCCAAACGTGCCACTGCCAGTGTTCAACAGAATGCTCATCCCGCCACCGATTGTGTCGTTGGATTGGACAGCGAGATCGGGCTTGCCATCGTCATTCAGGTCGCCGACCGCCACAGAACCGCAGGCCCCAATCGCACTTGTGCAAACTGTAGTGTTGGGCACCGGGGTCTGGAATGTGCCATCCCCGTTGCCCAGGAAAACGAAAACGCCGTTATACGGAGTCATCGCAACCAAGTCGAGCTTGCCATCGCCGCTGACATCGACAGCCACAATGCTGTTCGGGCCAGGATTGAAGTTGCTGCTGCTTGGTGCGGTATAGGTTGCGCCCGCGGTGAAGTGTCCGGTCCCGGTGCCCAGATAGATATTCACCTGCGTATTGCCGGTGGTGGAATTAGTGGCCCAAACGGCGACGTCCAGCACGTGATCGCCGTTGAAATCGCCAACGGCAATGGCGTCGGGGAAGAAGTTTGAAAGGGCAATCGACGTTGTGACCGGTGCATCGAATGTGCCGTCCCCTTTGCCCAGCATCACGTTGATGTTGGACTGGGTGTCAATGTTGACGACATCCAGTTTGTCGTCTCCGTTGAAGTCCCCGATGGCCATGGCCACGGTGGACGGACCCAGCGGAGCCGACGCGAACGTCGTGGGCGCCGGAAAAGCAATGGGAGTTTGCGCTTGCGCCGGGATTACCACCCCGGCGATCGTTACAGTGGCGACCGCCACAGCGGCGAGTATGCCGAGCACCCTGGCCGTCATGCCCGAACGCTCGTGTTGCCGATCATTCGAATTCATTTGTACTGTCTCCTGAGAGTGAGTTTTTTTCTTGTCTTGTTCTTGCGGGGACGTGCGTTGAATCTCCGCGACTCTCGCTTGGAAACGCGGTTTCGGTCAATGGTTCAGAGATAGCGGGAGGATGGCGCGTATCTGGCGAGATAAAATATCTGTTTGCAGTGACTTAAGAGATCTTATTGCCTGAAAAAGCCACCTCATCCGGGTCCCGGCGCTGCCATTTCCACCGAGTTCGGCGTCAGTGGTAAACTAGTGGCTCCCCCCGCCGACCATCCTTATGGGTTCTCCGCAGTCGCCTACAGCTCTCATTCGCTTCGGGGTGTTCGAGGCCGACCTGCGTGCGGGCGAGCTCCGCCGGAACGGCATCAAAGTCCGTCTGCAAGACCTGCCCTTTCGAGCGTTGACCCTGTTGCTGACCCGTCCTGGGGAAGTGATCACGCGCGAGGAATTTCGCCAGGCGCTCTGGCCCCCCGGCGTCTTTGTGGATTTCGAGCAGGGCATCAGCAGCGCCATCATGCGCCTGCGCGATGCTTTGGGCGACTCCGCCGACAATCCCATCTTTATCGCGACCATCGAGCGCCGCGGCTACCGCTGGATTGGACCGATCGTCAGCTCGACCCCCGACCCGGCAGCTCAGGATCGAGCGCCGGCGCCAGCAGCGGACCCGTCGGCAGAGAGCGCCCCAGGTGGCATCGCCCCAGAGGACACCGAAAAAGAGATAACGGCTGAGCCGGAGCGCCGAAACTTTACTGCGCGCTATGAGATTGGATTGACGTCGCGCGCCCGGAAGCGCAGCCCGCACGTTGGCCTGTGGCTGGCCGCGGGAGTCCTGGTGGTGCTGGGCTTGGCTGCATTCTCTCTCTGGCGGTGGCGGCGGCCCGCCCCGATTTCATCGATCGCTGTCCTTCCCCTCGACAATCTCAGTACTCCGTCGTTCGATGACGCCTTCAGTGATGGCTTGACCGACGAAATCGCAGCGTCCATTTCCCATTTGGATGGCGTCCGCGTGACTGGCCGGCGCTCCGCGTATGTGTTTAAAGGTAAACACGACGACCTCCGCGATATCGGCTCGCGCTTAAACGTCGAGGCCGTGGTGGAAGGCAGTGTGCAGCGCGTCGGGGAGCGCACCCATGTCACCGTCGAGCTGAATCGTACTCGCGATGGCTTCACGATTTGGAGCCAGACCTACGACGGCACAACCAGCGACTGGATGCAGATCGAATCACAGATCGCCGGCTCGATTGCGCGGGCCCTGGCGCGCAACCTTTCTCCTAAAGATTCCCCCGCAGCCCACGATGCCGAAGCCCACGCTCTGTACCTGGAGGCTCGCTACCTCTGGAACCAGCGAAACTATCCGGCGGAACTTAAGAGTGTGGACCTGCTGCAGCAAGCGATCGCGCGCGACCCCAACTATGCCCTGGCCTGGGCGGCCTTGGCTGATTCCTTAATTGCGATTGGCGATGTCGAGGAAGTCGATCCGGCTGCATATATTCCGCGCGCTCGCGATGCCGCTCTCAAGGCTCTGCAACTCGACTCTTCGCTGGCCGAACCGCACGCCGCCCTGGGAATGGTAGCCGCCCATTACGACTACGACTGGCCCACCGCCGAGCGCGAATACAAAAAGGCGTTCGAGTTGAACCCGAGCTACGCCAGCGCCCACCAGTACTACGCTCTGGGCTTGATGGCCCATGGCCGCTTCGCCGAAGCGGAAGCGCAACTTGACATTGCCCGCCGCCTCGATCCGCTTGCGCTCATCGTGGACGTGGATCTCGCGGTGCTGCGCAAGTACCAGCGCGATTTCGACGGCGTGATCGCCGTTTCCAAAAGCATCCTCGCACGCGACCCCAGCTACCATCTCGGTTACAGCATGCTGACTACGGGCTACCTTTTAGAGCAACGCTGGGATGAGTGGCGGGCGGCGGACGCCAAGGAACCACAGGGAGAATACCTGCACGCAATCGCGAGCCAGAACCCAGTCGAAATCGAACGCGTGCTCCGCAAAATGACGGACGAGGCCAAGGCCGGAACTCGCCGGCCGTATGACGTCGGGCACTACGCATTGCTGATGGGGAACCGCTCCGTAGCGCTCGAGTGGCTGGAAAAATCGTATCAACATCACGACTACTGGCTGCTGTTTATCAATGTCGATCCAGAGTTTGACCCGATCCGCTCCGATCCGCGATTCCAGTCCATCGTTCACCGCCTGGGCGTCGGCTGAGCAGACCCCGCAGGCGATCCGCTGTGCCCAAAGTTACTTGCGCGGACGCGTGTGTTTGTTCTGCAATACAAATCAAACAAAGTCGATGAGCCTCGAAGGGGTTACGCACTTGTACCAATTGATGCTGCGCAAAACCACTAATGCGATCGTCCTTGCCGCGCTTATGGCCCAGATTGCTCTGGCACAGGAGGCGACCAAGGTTTGCTCCGACGGGCGCACGATCAAAGTCGCGTCTCGATGGGATCAACTCGGGTTGACGATGGATGCCTCGGACGTGGCGGCTCAACCACTGCAGTATTCCATCTCCAGTTTGCAGGGAGTGCAGGGCGCTTGGATTGAAGTGTGGGATCGCCCGAAACGGCTTTCGCGCCAGCCGGTTCGAGTGCGACTCGAAGGCGAAGCTGCCTGCGCCAACTGTTTAGAGGCTGGCGAAACTCCGACAGAACTGCGTCTTTCGATCTTCGATGCCGACGAACCTTCGATTTGCATCGACTATTGCGCCCCCGGAACTCTCATGAGTGGTGCGTATGTTTCCGAGCTGACGGTGGGAAAGCAGCCGGTTGAGGATTCGGATGAAAGTGTGGAGCCCGCATACCTGATGGATTCCCCTGAGCTGACAGGAGATCCGATTCGCATCGTCGAGGGCAGCGGAAGCATCGACGTCGTGCTGCTGGGTGAGAACCTGATTTCATCGAGCCGCGTCTACGTGGTCGGCGAAAACGCATCACCGACAGGCAAGGCAGAGCGGACGTATCTATACAGCAGGACCCTCGACCTCCGCCACGCTGTGGTGACGATGCCATCCGATTTGTTAGAAAAGCCGGGCACACTCACGGCGTACGCCAAGGATTCATGGGAAGGCCGACAAGCGGAGGCATCCGGTGCCGGACAAAAGATCGTTGTGGTTAGCGAAGACAGTCCGGTGATTCATTCGGTCGAGCCCCGAGTGTTGCGCAGTCAGGGACAGGATGCCACCGTGACTTTGCGTGGCGGCGGATTCACCAAGGATTCCGAAGTAAAATTCGGCGATCAGCTTGGTGCCGGCGCCGAAGTCACGTTCGTGTCATCGACTGAACTGAAAGTCAGAATCCCGGCCATCGAATTGGAAGACTCCTCAGAGCTCCATGCACGGGCCACGCCGGTGCTGCTGTCGGTGTTGAACGACGCTCTGCATTTCTCCGCTCCCGTTCGCATCCGCGTCGTGCCTTCCGCGCAATTCAAGGAAGAACCGCTGACTGCGTCAATTCGCTCCATCGCGCCTTATCCGGTACCCATGATGGATTTTCAAAGCCCGCAGTTTCTTGCCTTGGAAATCGAAGGCGACAATTTTCGCCCCAATGATGTTGTCGCGTTTAATAATGGACAATCCGACCGTGTTCGTCTGAAGACGCAATATGTCTCGTCGCATCGCCTGAGAGCGTGGTTGCCCCGCGAGTCATGGCGCAAACACCGCGTGAGTTTTCGCCTCATAGTCCAAATATCCGCAGGTTTCTGTTCAGCAGAGGCTTTTGCCGAATCATTGGAATGATTCACCCTTTGGCTCAAAGCCCTGATTGCCGATTCTCGGCCGCAAGATGGAAATGGGTTCCATCCCTACTCTCTCCACTTCATTCCTGTTGCGCATGTACTGCCTTGCGGTGCTCGTCAAACTGCGCCTGAATGGATTTCTGAAACTCTTCGCGGTTGGGTCGATGACCTGAACCCTTCCCCCGGAAGATGACGCCGGGACACGCGCCGCAACCGGCTTCGACGGGAATGTCGCCGAGCCATTTCGTCACTCGTATCGTCACTCGTGTAGTCGGTTTCTTCATCAAAGGCCCCTCAGCAAAACAGCTGCCCCTGCTGCGGCGATTCCAACTCGACCGGCTTAGCGCATTCCGGATCATCGTTCTGAACCAGGTTGAGACGAGCGCTCACCGGGTAGCGGCGCATGGATCCGCCATAGGGAACGAGCATCTGCAACGCAGGGTTCGTGTCCCCGGCGGATGGGTTGAGCCAGGAGTCGTAGTTGGCGGGATTGAGAATCACGGGCATCCGATCATGAATGCCCTGCAGTAAGGCGTTTGGAGTCGTCGTCAGAATCGTACAGGTCTCAATCGCTTGGCCGCGCGGATCAATACGCCGATCAATCCATCGATCCCACAGGCCCGCGAATGCGAAGATCTCGCCCTCGCCCACCTCGAAGCAGTAAGGCTGCTTGCTCTTGCCGTTCCTTTGCCACTCGTAAAACCCGTCGGCCGGAATCAAACAACGTTGCGTCTTGAACGGCTCGCGAAACGACGCCGTCGAAGTGACCGTCTCCGACCGGGCATTGATGGTTTTAAACCCGCCGCTCGGGTCCGTAGCCCAGGATGGAATCAGTCCCCAACGGAGCACGGACAATTGACGCGCGGCCTTTTCCGGATGCTGGCGAATCACTGCAACCGCCTGCGTCGGCGCGATGTTGTAGCGCGGACTCCACTCGTCGTCGCCTGCATCCGATCTTGGATCTGCGTCGAAATATTCAACCACGAGTTGCTTGCGCCGTGACAGCCGGTAGCGTCCGCACATCGGACGATTATGCCAGACCGAGTGAGTATTCCTCATCACCACATGGCCGCAAAACATTGCAGGCCTGGTTATCAGGACTCGGGTTATCAGGACTTGGGTTATCAGGACTTGGGACCACCCCCAATCGCGACAGTATTTGCCCTGCATTCTTCTACAGGCATCAGATCGCTGCTTTGGACGAGGGCCAAACAGCCTCTACCGCGTTTGCCAAATTGATTCGGCGCAGCTGGTTTGCTAAGGTCGTCGTTATGTTCGAGCGTGTCATGCCCGAGCGCGTCATCTCCCAGAGTTCCAGCGAGCCGATACGCGAATTGCTCGACTCCCTTTATCGCGTGGATTCGGGACGAATCCTGGCAACCCTGATCCGCTTGCTCGGTGATTTTGATCTTGCCGAGGAGGCCATGCACGAAGCCTTCGCGGCTGCGCTGAGCCTGTGGCCGAGCAGTGGAGTACCCGGCAACCCGCGACCATGGCTGATTTCGACGGCGCGCTTCAAAGCTATCGATACTCTGCGTCGACGGGCAAGATTCGATGCTTCTCAGGACGAGCTCGTGCGGCATATCGAAGCGCAATCGAGTTCGGTCGGAGCTTCCAACAATAATGAGGATGACTATCTTGAAGACGACCGGCTGCGCCTGATTTTTACCTGCTGTCATCCATCTCTGGCGCCGGACGCGCGCGTTGCGCTCACCTTGCGTGAAGTATGCGGGCTGACCACCGAGGAGATCGCAAAGGCCTTCCTCACTACTCCGCGTACGCTGGCGCAGCGCATCGTGCGCGCCAAGGCAAAGATTCGAGAGGAACGGATTCCCTACGAGGTGCCCACGCCGCAGCAGTTGCCGGAGCGGCTGGGCGCGGTGCTTCAGGTCATCTATCTCGTCTTTAACGAGGGTTATTCGGCGGCGGCCGGAGCGGAGGTAACGCGGGCCGAGCTAACCGGCGAGGCGATTCGACTGGGCCGGTTGCTCGCCGAACTCCATCCAGAGCCGGAAGTGATGGGGTCAGAAAAGATGGATCCGGAAGTCATGAGGTCAGAAATCATGCATTCGGAAATCATGGATCCGGAAATCACTGGCCTGCTTTCCCTGATGTTGCTGCAGGAATCCCGTCGCGCCGCAAGAACCTCTCCGACTGGCGAGCTGATTTTGCTGGAGAATCAAGACCGCTCGCTCTGGAACCGGGAGCAGATCGTGGAGGGCGTGGCATTGCTGGAGAAAGCCCTGAAGCGCCAGCAGAAGTCCCGCCGCTTCGGCGCCTACACAATGCAGGCTGCGATTGCGGCCGTTCATGCCGAGGCGGAATCGGTCGCTGCGACCAACTGGCGGCAGATTGTTGCGCTCTACGACCAATTGGTACGAATTCAACCTTCGTCAGTTGTACAGCTCAATCGTGCCGTAGCCATTGCCATGCGCGATGGTCCAGAGGCGGGTCTGGCGCACATCGACGCGGTCTTGGAGCAGGGCGAATTGGCGAATTATTATCTGGCGCATTCCGCCCGCGCAGATATGTACCGCAGGCTCGGCAGAACAGCCGAGGCCCGGGCGTCTTATGAGAAGGCGCTGGCGCTGACGCAACAGGAGCCAGAGCGGCAGTTCCTGCAAGAGCGGATTCGACAGTTGAAGTAAGCAATGGTTCGCTTCTACTGTCGATTTTTCCTGTGCCCGATGTTTTCTGCGATCGGAGGTTCTTTTCACCTCGCGGCTCTCTTTCCACCTTCCGCAGAATGAGTCTTTCGTTTGACGCCACTCGACGTCTGACGCTTTCTATCAACCCTGACGCGGACAGTGGTGGGTTTAGAAGAGCCAACAGCGGCGCCGAACGCGGCCGGATTCAGTGCGGTGAGCACGGCAGCGGGATTCTTGTCGATCACAGTGAGCAAGGTGCGAGCCGGCGCTTCTGGGATCCTGCGCCCGCCCTCCCAGTGCTTGATAGCGTCCAGGCTGAATCCGAACGTGTTCGAGAATCTGGCTTGGGTCATGCCAAGTCGATTACGGATCGCTTTCACATCAACTTCCTGGGGCACATGTGCCTTGAATCCTTCTTGCTCCCCAGCCAGGAAAGCCTCAACGTCGTTCAGGCCATTCATCATCTGCTCGAATTGCGTTTTCATCCTATCTCCCATGAGTCTATAAAATGCCCTCGAAAATACGATTGGCCTGTGCCCTCAGCGCGTTGCGCTCTGCCATGGACAGGTTTTCTTTCTCATTCTTCGGAAAAACAGCAATAAGAAAAACCGGAAATCTCTGGTTGCGCCAGATATATACAACTCGGGCGCCACCGCTTTTCCCCATTCCTTTGCGTGCGACCCGGACCTTTCGGAATCCACCCGTTCCACGGATCAGGTCTCCACATTCTGGGTCCGCCGCAACCAGTGCTACGATGTCCGCACGCTCCTCCTCGCTAAAGAGCTTGTTGGCAATCGCGAGGTAAGTAGGCGTCTCGACAACCGTCTGCACAATCCTCTTGTACTCCATTGGACACCATCGGTCAAGCAAATTGTGTGCCATTGGACACCAATGATTTGGGGAGCTCTTAAGGGATAGTGGATCCGCCCGCGCAGATATGTACCGCAGGCTCGGCAGGACCGCCGAGGCCCGCGCTTCGTATGAGAAAGCTTTGGCGCTGACCCAACAGGAACTAGAGCGGCAATTCCTGCAAGAGCGGATTCGCCAGCTGAAATAAAAATTGGGATAGCTGTCGATTTTCCGTCTCCCCAACGACTATAGGACAGAAGAACGATGAGCTACGGTTCCTGAGTGAACAGGAAACGAGTCATCGGAACAATCCAAAGGAAACGAACCACAGAAACCAAGGAGAAGAACTCATGCCGCAATATCTGGTTGCTAACTACCTCCCCGACAACTTCGACCCGTCCACCGTGACCGAATCGATCGAGGCGAAGCGATGCAACGCGAGTCGCCTTCTGCTCCAATGAGCAATCAACTTACTCGTCGCGACTTCGCTATCCGCACCGCCGGCTTTGGTCTGGCTATGGGACTCACGCCTGCTACTGCGCTGGCGGAGGCTGAGCAAGCCTTGCGCTCAGAAACTTCGCCGGCGGTTGCGGACCCATATTCCCTCGTCGATCCAGAACTTCTTCCTACGTTCAAGCAGTTCCCCGCCTATGACTTGTCAGCGGAGATGGTCGGCAAGTTCCGGCAATTGCCTGGCATGCCCCCGTTACCTGCTCCCGCGCCGCAGCCCGTGGAGCGGCATATCCCCCGGGACGGTACGCATACGCCAGGGGCACCCGAGGTTCGTCTGTGGGTCGTTGATCCTGCGCCGTCGGAGAAGGGCAAGCCGTTGTTGCTTTTCATACACGGCGGCGGCTTCGTGATGCCAGATCCCATGTTGATGCCGCGCCTGCAACAGATCGCGACGGATTGCCATTGCGTCGTCGTCTCAGTCGACTACCGGCTGGCTCCGGAGACGCGCTATCCCGGTTCGCTTGAGGACAATTACGCTGCGCTGAAATGGGTTCACGCCCATGCAGCGGAACTCGGCATAGATCGCGCACGGATTGCTGTGGGCGGCCAAAGCGCGGGCGCGGGCCACGCCGCGACTCTTGCGATTCACGCCCGCGACCGAAACGAGGTTCCCATCATCTTTCAGTTACTCATCTACCCCCAGTTAGACGACCGAACGGGCAGCACCCGCCCAGCGCCGCCTGCCATTGGCCAGTTTATGTGGACTGCAAGTGCCAATCGTTTTGTCTGGAGTGCGCTGCTGGGTGTTCCGGCGGGCTCGTCCAGGGTTCCGGCGGGCGCCGTCGCGGCGCGAGTAGCCAGCGTGGCCGGCCTACCGCCCGCCTGGATCGGCGTCGGTTCCATTGACCTGTTCGTCGAAGAAGACATGGAGTACGCGCGCCGGCTCGTCCATGCCGGAGTTGCAACCGACCTCCTGGTCGTGCGTGGTGCCTTCCATGGATTTGACCTCCTCGTGCCGGATGCCGAAGTCTCCCAACAATTCAGCGCGAGTTGGAAGTCTGCGCTGCGCAAAGCATTCGCCACTGGCAAAGCTGATATAGCAGAGAAGACAAAAGCGTCGCGGCAGGGTTCGAAGGAGGAAAACAATGCTTAAGAAAATTGGCGCAAGCGCGATCAAAGGATTCGCGCTGCTTGTGGTGGTCGGAACGGTGTACCTCGGTGCGGCGAATCAGGCGACGGCACAGGACGCCGTGACACCAACTCCCGCTACAACATATTCTAAGATGGGGCCAATCGACGTGGAGCACCTGACGTAGTTCGTCATTCCTGTGCAACGGTGGTCGGACGGAACGGAAATCGCGAAGCCGTAAATGAAGCACCGGGCGCACAAGCGCTGGTACCTAAAAGAGGAGAATCCGATGAGAAACGTAATCTACGCAATCAACCTTACCCTGGATGGCTGCTGCGACCATACCAAATTCAAGCCCGATGAAGAAGTATTTGACTATTACATACGCCTCTTGCGAGATGATGCTGGGCTGCTCGTCTATGGGCGTAAAACCTATCAGTTGATGGTTCCTTATTGGCCTGATATTGCGAAAAGCCAGTCCGAGACAAAAGCGGATATCGAATTTGGTCAAGCCTTTGTTTCCCTGAAGAAGGTTGTTTTTTCACGATCACTGGCCAGCGCTGAAGATGGAAATACGAGAATTGTTCGTACGGATCTTCGCGACGAAATACTTCGATTGAAACAAGAGCCAGGCAAGAATATTTTGGTCGGCGGTGTGGATATTCCTTCACAGCTGATCGAGCTTGGACTGGTTGACGAATATCGTTTTGTCATTTCGCCAATCATTGCTGGCGAAGGGAGACGGCTGTTGGAAAGTATTCGCCTGCCAAAATTACGATTGAAGCTGGTTGAGTCGAAGATCTTCGACTCAGGATCTGTTGCACTTCGCTACCTGAAACAGTGACAGAAAACCGGGGAGTCCACACAGCACTCAATACTCGATACCCAATATTCGATGCCCAAGGAGAACACAATGCGCTTCATGATGATCATGTTTCCGAAAAGCTACGTAAATGCAAAAGCCGGCACGGTGCCCGACTTCAAGGAGATGGAGGCAATGGGCAAGTACAACGAGGAACTAGGAAAAGCCGGAGTGCTGCTCGCGCTCGACGGGCTGACTCCGCCCGCGACGATGAGTGCGCGCGTCACCTTCAAAAACGGAAAATCGACCGTTACCGACGGTCCGTTTACTGAAGCGAAGGAAGTGGTCGGCGGCTACTGGATCATCCAGGTGAAGTCGCGCGAAGAGGCGCTCGAATGGGCCGCGCGCATCCCAGGAAAGGATAACGAAATGGTCGAAGTTCGGCGGATGTTTGATATGACCGACTTCGATCCCGAGACCCAAAAGGAGATCCAAAAGAAGTTCGGCGACGACGTCGCTGCTGAGATGAGGCAGTAGTAAAGAACTCTGCGGGAAAGGCGTGAGTGTTCCTGCAGGAACATAAGGTCATGACGAGGCCGCCTGTACAATTGCGTCATGACACGTAAGGTTAAGAAAAAACGAAGACAACCGCGACCAAAGCGGGCGACGATTGACCGGCTGTTTGCATCCGCTGAGGATGATTTGTTTTCGCTGGCAAAGGAGGAGACGCGACCGGAATCGCGCTGGAACCGTCCGCGGAAACAACGAATCTCGTTGCGCGTGGATCGTGAAGTGGTGGAGTGGTTCAAATCCAAAGGCCCGGGCTACCAGACGCGGATCAACCGGATCCTGCGAAGCGTGATGCAGGATGGAAAAGCTCGTGAGCGATCGTGAAGTCGGCGCGGGGTACCCGGCAACCTCGGCCCGTAGACTTGCCTGGGGCGGACGGATCCGTTCTTTTTTTGACGAATGGAAATTGGTGAACGTCCCGTCTGTCCCCGGTTCTTCCCACATCCGCAAAATCTCTTGATCCCATCGGTATCGCGGCCCACCCGTGAAACCGCCACGGGTGGGGCATCCAGCATCAGTGACCCATAGATTCCTCTGACAGACAGAAGACTGGGGACAGACGGAACGTTGCCGAGTTTTCGACGAGTGGAGATTGGAGAACGTCCGGTCCGTCCCGACGTTCTTGTCCGTCCCCGCGTTTTTGTCCCCACGTTTTTTCTGGGGCACCCGGCGATCAGAGGAGGTAGGGCAGTAGGGCGGCGGTGTTTCGGGCATAGGTGGCGTAGGTCTCCCCAAACTGGGAGCGCATCCATTCCTCCTCAATGCGGAGCTTGAGCCAGAACACGAACAGGACGAGGGCGACAACGATGAGGCCGCGCACCTGGGAGATTGCAATCGCCATGCCAAGAAATCCGGCCAGAATGCCGGTATAGATTGGGTGGCGGACCACGGCATAGGGACCGGTGGTGATCAGTTCGTGGCCCTGCTTAATGGTGACGGAACTGCTCCAGTTCCTTCCGAGGTGCTCGCGCGCCCAAACGGCGAAGAGAAGGCCGGTAACGGCGAGAGCGGCTCCCAGCCAGAATGGCCAGTAACCAGACGGCCAGAGCTGGAGGTAAAGCCAGGGCAGCGGGATGCGGGGTATCGAGAGTAAAGCGATCGCTAACAGGAAGATGAGGAGGCGGAGGACGCCAGAGGCTGCGGGCTCGAGACGCTGATTGGCTTTAGTATCCGCAGCTTTGATGCGCCAGTAGAGAACGAAAACGACCCAGAGCACGGGAAAGAAAGCTTTGTAGAACCAAAGCATGTGGGCCTCCGGGCGCTAAAAGTACCACGTATGAAGGCTAAAAAAAATGGGGCAGCTGTCGATTTTCGGGCTCTCGAACGACTATCTGATAACAGGACGATGAGCTGCGGCTCTGAGTCACAGGAAACAAGGCGTCATGGGAAACAAGGAGGGATGGATGAAATATGTTTGTTTGGGATACTACGACAAAGGCAAACACGAAAGCATGACCGAGGGCGAGCAGCATGCGATGTTCGACACATGCTTTGAATACGACGACCATCTTCGCGCCAACGGGCATTGGGCGGGCGGAGAAGCGCTTCAGCCTTCGGAAACTGCCTTGACGCTGTATTGGAAGAATGGGAAAGTCGCAACTACGGACGGTCCCTATGCGGAAACCAAGGAACAACTCGGCGGCATTCTCGTGCTTGAGGCGCGGGACATGAATCATGCGATACAGCTCATGGCGGAGCATCCGGCGCTGAAGTACGGCAGCATTTTCGAGATACGGCCAGCGGCGGACCTGAACGAAATGATGAAGAAGAGCGAGCAGCGGCGACGAAAGGAGATCTCGCGATGAGACGGCGACGAGTGCCCGGGCTGCGTTTTTCGTGTCCGAATTTGTGCAACGGTGTCCTGAAACGGACAGTGCAGGCCAACTTATGGCATATTAAGTCGTTTACAATGTGGCGCTTAGTTTTGGCGGGCGTGATGCTCACACTTTGGCAGGGAGGGTAAGAACATGTCATTCGTTCGCGATCTGCGAATTGCGGCCTATTCATTAATTCGGACTCCAGGGCTGGCGATCGCCGTGGTTCTCACGCTGGCGCTTGGCATCGGGGCGAACGCTGCCATTTTCACGCTGGTGCGCGGAGTGCTGCTGAAGCCTCTGGTCAATCGCGACGAGGACCGGCTGATCTATATCCGACAAAGCGCTCCCGGCATCGGCGAAGAAAACGCTGCGTTTTCCGTACCCGAGCTGCAGGATCTGCGAGCGAGCATGAAAACTGTGAGCGCGTTTGGCGATTTCTCCGCCATGAACTTCACCATGATCGGCCTTGGTGAGCCGCGTTCGATTCGAGGTGGCGTTGTCGGTGGCACCTATTTCGATGTGATGGGGCTTCGTCCGGTGCTCGGTCGCCTCATTGGGCCGCAAGACGACGGTCCCCAGGCTGCAGGCGTCATCGTTCTCACTTACCGTTTCTGGACGAACGCTCTTCACAAGGATCCTTCGGTCCTGGGCAAAACCGTTCGCCTGGGTAGCATCGGTGATCGGTCTGCGACAGTCATTGGCGTCCTCGAGCCTTGCGTCCCATATCCCGAGGACACTGAAATCATAGGCAACGTGGTTATCAGCCCGCATCATCTTTCCGCAACCATGGTCACTGGCCGCATCCATCGCATGACGGAGCTTTTCGGCCGACTCGCTCCCGGAGCCACTCTCGGTCAGGCTCGCGCCGAATTGCGCTCCACCTACTCCGCGATGAAGAAGGACCACCCCGAAGCTTATGCGCAGGAAGCGGACTTTCAGATCGGAGTGAAGTTGCTGCATGACCAGATCACGTCGGGCGCCAGGACCGTGCTGCTGGTGCTGCTCGCGGCGTCAGGGCTAGTCTTCATCATCGCGTGCTCGAACGTTGCCAACCTGATTCTGGCACGGACAGTTCGCCGGGAAGGTGAACTCGCGGTCCGGGTGGCGCTGGGCGCAAGCAAAGGCGCATTGCGACGCATGCTGTTGGCCGAAAGCCTTCTGCTCTGCGGCGCTGGCGCCGCTCTCGGTGTAATCAGCGCGCAGCCGATGGTGGCTGTCCTGGCCCGCTACGCCTCGCGCTTCTCCATTCGCGCGCTTGATTTCAGAGTCGATTCGAGTTTGCTTTGGGTGGGAGCAGCGCTGGCCATTGTCGCCGCGGTGATACTCGCGTTTGTTCCTCGCCTGCCTTCTTCTTCCGGCACATCGGGCTCCGGGACGTCCGGCAGGCCGAGTGGACTGAGCCTGTCAAATTCCAGCGGAAGTGCACGGATCACCGGCAGCACCAGCCGCCGCCAGCGGATCTTCGCGGTGACACAGATCGCGGCGTCGTTCGTGCTGCTGGCCGGCGCAAGTACGTTGATCACTACGCTGATCGCACTGCAAAGAACGCAGACCGGTCTCGATACGCAGCATGTGCTCGCGATCGATGTTCCTGCCATGTCCTATGGGAAGACGCCGCAGCAGGTAATCGATTTCTACAAGGAAGCGATGCGTCGCATTGATGCCCTGCCGGGTGTGACCAAGACCGCGTTCGGCGACACCGTTCCCTGGCGCGATGGCGACCCCACGGGTGTTGGCCTCCAATTCTCCGCCGACGGACACGTCCATGCCGCCGGAGTAGAGGATCCCAGGGCGGAGTCGCGTTCAATCTCTCCCGGTTTTTTTGCGGCGCTTGGCGTTCCTATCATCGCCGGCCGCGATTTCAATGCGCTCGATAATCAGAAGAATGACCAGAATAATAATCAGGAGCCGGTCGTGATCGTCAGCGAGACTCTCGCACGGCGCATGTTCCCCAACCAGGATGCGATCAATCGGCATGTCTATTGGACGGATCCGGTTCTGCAATTCTTCCCCGGGACCGATCTGGAAAAGGCGCGCCTTCTCGCGCCGCACCGCATCATCGGCGTCACCGCGGATATTGACGACCAACACGTCGTTCCTGAACCCACGTCCACGATTTACAGCTCTTTTGACGAAGGTGCAATCTTTGGCGGCCGTCTGTTCATTCATACGGCTGCAAATCCCTATGCGCTGGTCCCTTCGGTCACGCGCATTGTTCACGACATGTCCGCCGACCAGCCGGTTGAGCGCGCCGCTACTTTGCAAGACATTCGTGCCGAAGTGCTCACGCCGGATCGCTTAAACTCGCTGGTCTTTGGCGTATTCGCGGCTGTCGCATTGGCCATCGCGGTGGTGGGCGTCGCGGGCGTGCTGGCGTTTTCGGTGAGTGCGCGGACCCGGGAATTCGGCATTCGGCTGGCCCTCGGATCGGAGCCGCAGCAACTCCTCAAGAGCGTGATCGCAGAGGGCACCGTGATGGCTGCAGCGGGCGTACTTGCAGGCGGGGCATTCGGGTTCGCCATGGCGCGTTTCGCGGGAAGATATTTCCTGGACGTCAAGATGCCGGGCGCATTGCCGGTGGCCGTCTCAGCATTCGTACTGATGGTGGTCGCGGTTATCGCGTCGGCGCTGCCTGCGGCACGCGCAGCGCGCGTCGATATTATGCAGGCGCTGCGCTCCGAGTGACAGCCGGACGGGGGATCAGGGTTACCGGCAGCTCCAAACGTGAGATCGATCTCCGAATAACTGTAGCCCAGGCAGAGTGGTGCCCGAGGGATTGCAGCTGGGATCTGCGCGGAGTGGGGTAACTCGCGACCGCACTGGAGCATGACCGGAAAACCTCCGGTCGTAACTTGAAGGTTGTAACTTGAAGAAGGTTCAGCGATAAGTGATCCGGAGTAGGATCGACAACCTTGATCGCCCGAACGGCCCATGATGCAACCAGCATACCCGGCCGTTCCAGCCTGGCCATCCCGTGCACCTAACATAAATGTTACTCGCTAACACTTTTGTTGGTTGTGCTACTCCGTCCTAACCGAGATCAGGTCGCGGTCTGGGCGGAAAGACCAGTTTTCCGGCGAGTCCTGGTGAACTGGCTTTGCACACCCTCGTCTGCAGTTTGGTATGCGACTTGCACTGGTCAACGCACTTGTCAGGAACGAGCGGAAGCAAGATAGCCGTTCGTTGTGTCGTCGACAACTTCCGCAGGTACACCAGCAAGGGAGTGAAAGAGCATGCGATCAACAACAGCTGGAACATCATCTGGGACATCATGAAGAGAGCGTGCCGACCGGCTGGCGGACTTTGAGGTAACTGTTGGCTTTCAGCTGCTCGCATGGCTATTGCAGTGAACACTCGTTCCTGAAGCTCGCAACCGCTGATGTCTGGGGAGAACGCTTTAATGGATCCGCGTGTTGAACTCATCGTCAGAGTAATTGCCGGGCAAAGAAACGGAAGCAAAATGTCGGCGATGGAGGCTGGCTCGCTTTTGGGAATTTGCGAAGGCCACTTCTTGCGTCTTTTCAAACGAGAAGTAGGAACCACATTCAGGCGATACAAGCGTGAGGCTAGAATCACTGGAATAGTCGACCTCTTGACCGACAACGTTGTCGCAGTAAAGGAAGTCGCCAGTGTCGCCGGGTATGAAGATGTGAGCAATTTCCATCGGGATTTCAAACAAGTGCGCGGCATGAGCCCGCGGCAGTGGAAGATGAACGAGTTAAGTAAACGGCATCAGTTGTTGAACCTTTGACGGACGCAATGGCAACGCACGCGAGTTTCCCATCTCCTTCGTTTCGCAACCTCTTTTCCACAGCACTAGCGCTCCTCGACGGCGACGAAGGACGTGAACTGCGTCATCAGCTTGTAGCTCAATCCGAGCTCGGTGATTTCCTTTTGGACCGCGGGTTTCACATTCCCGCGTTGGAGGCCCGTCCAATCCTGATACATAAGGTCTTCGATCTTGTGTCGCGCCCATAAGCTGGACAAGATGCCACCGCTGACCGTGCGGCTGCTCAAGTTGATCGGTATATCGCGGGTGAATTCTTCTCCTGCGCGCTTGCCGCGGATGTGAATCGTGCCGTTCGCCGCAGCCGTGTAGTGCCCACTTACCGTGACAGGCTTCCCGCTGAACAGGTCCGGCAACTGTGTTGGCAAAATCTCGGTGACCGGCAGTCCACCCCAGTCGATGGAAATGTCGGTCAGAAGCGGCGCGCGCAGCCGCTTGTAGAGCCGATCGGCCACAGCATCTGCCTTATCGCTGAGCGTGACGACTTCTGAATCACCGCGGCCCGCCTTCGCCATTGCTTGGATCAGGAAGCGATTCACAGAATTGCCGATGCCATACGCAAAGACCCGCGCATTCGTGTGTTTCTGCACCTCGCGGATAATGTCCAGATCGTTCCCTACGAGCCCGTCGGTGAGAAAGTATACGATTCGGACGTGGTCCTGAGAATCGGAAGGCACCAAAGCGGCGCGAATCGCTTTCATCATCTCCGTGCCGCCAGATCCGTGTTGAGCGTTCAAGACCTCGCGCGCTTTGCGAATATTCTCCACCGTCGGAAAAGCAGGTTCTGGAAATAGAATGCGCGTGTCGCCGGAAAACGTGATGAGGTTGAAGGTGTCGCCGGAATAAAGCCCGTCGAGCGCGTGGTTGATAAGGTCTTTCGCTCTTTCAATCGGGAACCCATCATAGAGCCCGAGGTGTCAAGCACGAACACGAGTTCCTTGGGCGTGATGTCAGACTCGGTCAGCCGGGCGGGTGGCTGCAAAATCAAGGTGAAGTATCCCCCTGGGCCCAACTTGCTATCGGTTGGCGCTGCCTGAGATAGGACGGCATCGGTCGCCGGGTATGAGGACGTTAGCAATTTTCATCGGGATTTCAAACAAGTCCACGGCATGACTCCTCGTCAGTGGAAAATGATGGAACTAAGTAAACGGCCTAACTTCTTTAGCGCTTCCGACTGACATCCCACCTCGCCCGTTCTTGCTTCTCTGACCACCTCTTTGTTTTCCACAGCCTTTGTCGTGTTCTGACCAAAAAAAGCAAGTTTTGACAATTGATTTTTGCTCGGCACCTGGCTTGAAATGGGGGCTCCCAAGGGCCCAAGAATTTCGATATTCGATGAACGCCAATGGATAGCTTCTGCACTCAGCAGCGCTCGTCACGTCAATCCTGATCTGCAGCAGGGTACAAGGCTTAACTGAAATAAATCCACGGCGTTCGCAGCGTGGTGCCGCACAAGTCAAGGAATCTCAAGAGAATGGGAGAAAGCGTCATGCAATCTTTCAAGAAGACCTACATATCGGGTCTGCTGACACCCCGACCTAATTGGATGCTGAAGCGGCTCCTTCTTGCTGCCTTGCTGTTGTTGCCCTGTTTTCTGATCAGTACTCTGGTTGCTCAAACGGCAAACGCTCCAATAATGTTTCCGAAATACCAGGTTCTCGGAGTTGTCTACGCTCCGCCCGGTTCGGCTAGCAATGTGACGTATGGGAACAGCCAAATGGTGGGTTCTGCAAGTACCATAATAACTAATACATCCAGTGAGGAAGTCCTCAGTACGAGCTACACCACCGGATTCACATTGTACGGCTTCGGTTCCTCGTCCACGTTCACGACGAGCGATAACTGGCTCACTGCCAACTCCACCTCGACTTCCTATTCCGTCCAGACTACCACCGGTAATGCAGTGACGACCATGGGGCCAGTAAGTTCGGCCTTGGGTGTGAATCACGACAATGACATCATCTATATCTGGTTAAATCCGGTTGTCATCGCCAACGTCACGAACAGCAAAGCCCCTTACACACTCAATTGGGATGGCTTGCAGTTCAATAGTTGCGATCTCACCGACACCAGTGACCAAGTGAATTTTTACCAGCTCATGAACGGTTGTGATTCTCTCCAATATCCTTATCCCGATATCATCGGGATCCCCGTGTGGTGCTTGAAAAACCCGTACTTTCCAGGTCAGAGTTGCGCGCAGTGGCAGCCATTTATATCCCGTTCATGGGACACGAACCCGTGGGGAACCGATCCCAACGGCGTAGGCTTGGGACCTGGTTTAAACATAAACGACCTGGCCGACATTCTCGCTGCGGATCCGTTTATTACTCAGACGCTGGTTCCTTCCACCAATATTGTAGGGTCCTACTGTCACCCAACCTATGGGGTGAATGTCGACCCGAACGACACAGAAGTCATCCCGAATCCGACAACATTTCCGGCTCCGAAGTCTGGGACTTGGGCCGCCAACACCTGCGGTACGACGGGTGCAACCATGGCGCGGTTTACCCCTTACGATACGGTGCAATATCCTGTGCCCGGCCCCAATGGTGAACCTCAGACTTACACAGGCACTTTCGTTTACAGCACCACAAGTGCAACCGGAAAAACTGCAAGTCAAACTAATACTCACTCCACAAATGCAAGTGACACCGGAGGTTTTGGCTATACGGGGACCTACGGCGGCGCCGGTCCTGTTGCCTCGGGCTTCAATTTCTCTCTGACCGAATCAGATGGATTCAGCTATACAACCTCCAACTCCAACACCACGACGACTACGAGTTCAAGTACTTCTTCTGCGTCGTACTCGATTACCGGCCCGCAAGCCAGTGACAACTATACTGGCCCGGTTGTGTTTGACGTGTACACCGACAATGTCTATGGGACATTTGCCTTTTATTCCAACGAGCAACGTCAACAGCCGCCCATACAGCTCAGTCTGGTGGCCGGACAAGCACCAATTACTGCGAATACGCCGACAAATTTTGGGAGTGCGATGGTTGGCAGCAGCTCGGCAAGTCAAACCATCGAACTCACCAACAATTCTCCGTATCCGATGACCATGGTCGGCCCAGCCCTCACGTTCACCGACCCCGGGTTCCAGATCGTTCCAGGTCTGGACTTCTGTTCCAATGTGCAACTCCAGCCGAACGGTACCACCCCGTTCTCGTGCCAAATCACGATCGAATTCACTCCCGTACTGTCAGATGCTCCAAACAGCATCCAAGCCAGCTACCCCATCAATGCGTATATGATCGCGGCAGGCACGGAGAACATTTCATCCTGGCAGAACATTCTCGTTAGCAGTACCAACCTGCTGGTGTCGGCGACTGCAACTCCTAATACCGCAGATACGGTGGGGGGTACGATCACGCCGAGCACAGTGGAGTTTGCCGCTGAAAACGCGAGTTCCCCAACCCTTCAGACCCAAGTCCTCACATTCAAGAACTACTACAGTTCGCCGGTGACCATCAGTGGCGCGACTGCAACCGCCGGCTCTGGATTCACGCTGAGTGACAAAACAGACTATTCGATCTCGCCAGACAGTTGTTCCGGCAAGACGGTGGCCAGTTTGGGAACCTGCTCGTTTACGTTGCGTTACGAGCCGGTTGGTTTACCGACTCTAACGGTGTTGAGCTCGAAGATCACGATCTACGGCTCTACCCAGGGTGCTATTACATTTGCCGGAGCTTCGGGGCCGATCACCAGTACAACGATTTCGGTGACGCCCAGTTTCAATATGACGTGCTACATCACGCAAAACGAGATTAGCGGCAGCTGCAGCGCGAGCACCGCATTAACCCTAACCAATAATGGAAATGTTTCGGTGGTATTGGGCACGCCAACCGGAACGAACGGCTTCGCCGGAATCGCCAGCGGAACCGTCGCCGCCGGCGCAAGCGTTGGGGTGAGCGTTAACGCCGGGCCGGTATGTAACAACGGCCCCGGCGGCAACTGCACCTTTACGGGAACGGTGACGTTCCCGGGAACCGCGCAGACCGGCGGCTCGGGTACTGCGGTGAGCACATCGTCTTCTGGCTCTCTAATGGAAATCTTCTGCCCGTCCCCGTGCATACCTCCAGATTCGGTGGTGAAGGTCACTGGCGCAGAGCAGAACGCAACAACGACAACCCCGGCAACGCCGGGGACGGGCAGCGTCGCGTTGAGCGGGAAAGTAAAGAGCGGGTTTACAGGGAAGCGCGAGCTTACCCTGACCGTCGGAAAATTCAACGCCAAGGTTTTCTATGACTCGACGGCCACCACCAATGAGGTTGCCGAGGCAATGGCAGAGGCGGCGAATGCTAAAGGTTCGCCAATGACGGCGAAGGTGAGAGGCGAGACAGTCACCTTTACCAGTGTGGTCAAAGGCAAGGCCGGCAACTTAGCCTATGACATCACCGGTACGACAGACTTTTCGGCGTCACCAGCCAAAGGGGCTCTCAGCGGTGGAGCGGCCGAGCAGACCACCAAGAAGTATGACGCCGGAACGGCCGAGGCCGCAGTCGGAAAAGACGCGGTCAGCGTTGACTGGGGCAAGGGCAGCACTCCGGAGTCCATCGCCAACGACTTGGCCACCGCACTGAACAAGGTGAGCAAGGGTTCGTACTCCGCCAAAGCGTCGGGAGGTACGGTGACGATCGCGATGACGAAGTCGGGATCCAAGCCGGCTGAGAGTGTCAAGGTGAAGGACACGATGGGCTTCAAACCGTCCTCTTTCACAGCAGGCGTGAAGTAAGGTGGCCCTCTGTGGTAGCAACCTGCGCCGGCAGTCCTGGAAACTCCGCGGCTGCCGACGCTAAACCTCGGATGGCCGTTGTGCCGTCAGCCCAAAATAATCAAGGTCAAGAAAGGGTCAGGCGCGTGAACCCCGACATTCGTTTTCTCTCACAGTTCGTAGGCATCTTGCGCAAACGATGGTTGGCGTCGCTGGTGGCTTGTCTGGCCTTGGCCACTTGGACAGTCCCTGCGGAGGGGCAGTCGGATTTTGAGAAGGGCTATCAGTCGTATCAGTCCTATCACGGCACCGACTTCGACACGATCAATCTGGCCAATGGAAATCTCGTCCTGAATATTCCGCTGCTCTCCTATGAACAGCGCGGCGAACTGCCCCCGCTCACCATCTCCATCCGCAGCAACTCGACGACGTTTCAGTCGGACCCTCCATTTTCCAACGGTCCTGCCGATACCAAGCAGTTTGAAGTTTCCTCTGGCGTTTTGGGTTCACCGGCGGGCCAACCGCACGTGTTGATCAGTCCTGGAGGTTTGTACTGGAAGGAACAACGCATCACGCTCGAAAAAGCACAACTGTCCCGCTTTGTCGCTATCGATGACAGCGGAGCGTCGCACTCCCTCGGCGAAAACATTGCCAACTCAACTGCTCCATATCTGGGCAACATTCGCTACAGCGTCGATGGCAGTGACATCATGCTGACAGCTTCGGCTACGGCTCCCGTGGTAATTGATCGCCGAGGAAACACCGGCGGGCTGATGGACCCGAACGGCAATGTGATCACGCTGCAGGGACCGTGCGCGAAACCAGCAGGGGCGGGGGAGTTCTACAATGCGTCGCTGCCGCCGTGGGAAGGCTATGCCTACGGAACGGGTTCGGCGGTCACGGTCGTTGACAGCATCGGAAGGACGATCCCCAATCCCGCCTATGTCGAGCCACTCGCCGCCTACAGTTGCCTAGTGGATCTGGACAAGGCTTACTATCCGTCGACCACATCAAGCGATCCGTCGTGTCCGGTGGCACAAGTGGCGGGGGCCATTTCAGGCGAGACCGGCGCGGCCGTCGGACCTACAGGGCTGCCACTGATGGCGTCCGATGGCTATTACTTCCCCAGCCAGAACGGCTCTCTGATCCAACTCAAGTTCTGCTATCAGAAGATCAACGTGAGTGCTGCGCTGCTCAACGTGCAGCGAACGACTACGCAAATTAATGAAGTCTGGTCAGTGCTGACCAGCGTGATTCTGCCCAACAACACGAAGTGGGTGTTCGTATATGACACCTATGGGCAAGTTATTGAGATCACTCTGCCCACCGGTGCAACCATGGCCTACGCCTATGGTGGAAGCACCAATAACATGCGCATTGCCTGCGGCAATCCACCGGGTGAGATTCCGGTGTCGGGCACCCCGACCTGGCCGTTCAGCAATCTGATGTCGAGCCGGATGGTGACGCAACGTACTTTGACCTCCACCAATTCGAGTGGAACCGTGGTCACGCAACAGTGGACGTATAACAGCACGATCGGTTCCGGCTGGGGAGCGTCGCCGAATCAGGGCAATGTAACTGTAACCGACGCCATGGGCAACGACGTCGTGCACACGTTTTCGCTGATCGGAACACCCACTTACGGCCAACCGGTTTGCGGGCCGTATGAAACGAACATCGCGTACTACCAGGGCTCGAGCACTGCCACTACGCCCGTCGTGATAAAGCAGGTGGCGACCCAGTACACGAGCACCGGTATCGATCACGCCAATCCGACCAACTTTTCCAACTACATCGCGAACAACGTCCTGCCTTCTACCGTTACCACGACCCTCTACGATGGGGTCGGCGGGATGCAGGCGCAGCAGGACACCAACTTCTACGACAAGTTTGGCACTTATCAGGATTACAAGGGCACGACTTATCCTTTCAGCTTTGCAATAAGGTTGTCGGAAACTGAGTCCGACTTTGGCGCTGGAAGCCCCGGCCCAATTCTAAAGACTTCGCTTTTTACCAATCAGTGGCAGTCATATTGGAAATACTGGGCAGCGAACTTAATCGATCTTCCGTGCCTGGACACCATTTTCACCGGGACTTACTCGGGCAGCCAGTCCAGCTGCACGGCGCCGACGCCTCCGTCGAACCAAGCCTCGCAAAGCAGTTTCCTCTATGACCAGCCTGCGTACGTGCAGGGCCAAGGCGGAGAGATTGGTTTACAGACCACGGTTACTCGCTGGCTGAATGGCGGGACGTCCCCGTCGTCTCATACGGTTTACGGCGCCATCGAAGGAATGCCAATCGAGAAAATCGATGCCAACGGCAACACGACATTCATCCAGTACGACAGCACTGGCCTCTATCCCGACAAGATCACGCATCCGCAGACCGGCTCGGTCACGCATATCGAAATGCCCGCCTATGACGCGGGTACGGGAGAACTGCTCTCGAACGAGGACGAAAACCAGAACACGACGTACTTCGTGTACGACGAAATGCGCCGCTTGTTGACGACAACCTATCCCGACGGCGGCTCGGAGACGTTCACCTACACCGATGCAATTCCACCCAGCTACGTCTTTACCAAGACGCTGAACAGCACTTCCGCGCCCTATGCCGAGACGGGACTGGCTGACACGCTGGGCCGGAAGGTGCAAACGCAGATCAACTCGGATCCGCTAGGCACCATTTACGCTAGCACGACGTATGACACGCTGGGCCGCGTGACCACGCAAACCAATCCCTTCCGCTCGACGGGCGAAGCCACATACGGGGTCACCAGTTTCACCTATGACGCGATCGGCCGCAAAACCATCCAGACGCAGCCGGATGGCAGCAAGCAGATGTGGTGCTATCAGAATCTGGCCTCCACCGCGCAAACCAACTGCAACGCGCAGGCAGCCAAGACCGGAAGCGCTGCCAGTAACGGCAGCTTTGTGGATTTTCGCGACGAAGCGTCCCATGACTGGCAGCGCAACTCCGACGGACTGGGCCGACTGGCAAGCGTGATGGAGCCCAACGGCAGCACCAACACGCCGACGATGCAGACCACCTACACCTACGACGTCCTCGGCGACCTCACGGCTGTCGCGCAAACCGGTAACAACGGTAAGGACACAGCGCGCGCACCACGCTCATTTACCTACGATTCGCTTGCCCGACTGTCGACCGCGAACAATCCGGAATCGGGCGCGATGTCTTACACCTACGATGCCAACAGCAACATGCTGAGCCGGACTCAGCCGCTGGTCAATGCGACATCGGGCACCGAGACTATCCGTTATTGCTATGACACGCTCGATCGAAAAACTGCGGAATACATGGGCTCGCTCGTAGCCAACTGCACCAGCGCATCGCAGATCACGCTGGCCAATCTGATCTCGGCCTATACCTATGACGCAACTTCGCTCGGCACACCGCCCAACAACGCCGTCGGGCAGCTTACCGACGAACAAGAATACACTTCTGGCACAAGTGTGTGGGAGCGGAGTCCCTATCAGTTTGACAAGATGGGCCGAGTGCTGGACGAGCGGCAGTGCACTTTTGGGAGCTGTAGCAAGTACCTCTCTTTTGGATACACCTACGATTATGCCGGCAATGTGCTCAGCGCCACCACAACGGACGCGCTCAACGGGCTGCCCACCACGACAGGCGTTGCCACCTACACCTACGACACCGTCGCGCGCTTGTCGACTCTGGGCGTCACGTCTGCGTTCGGGGAATTTCAATACAACGCGAAGGAGTACGGGCCGGCGGGCCTTACCAGCGCCTCTTATGGCTCGGTTGGACTCGGCAGCGCCGAGGCTATGCTTCTCAGCCGCCTCTATGACAAGCGGCTTCGTGTGACCGACAACACAGTGGCTACTGCTGCCACGCGGGCCAACGCGACCATCACCCTGGCCTGCATCCAGTCCGGATGCGCACCTGGAACTGGCAAAGCGAAGGCGGTCATCGGCGGCATTTCCGTGTCGGCGTCTACGAACCAAACTATGCTGGCCGCGCTGGCCACAAGCCTGGCTTCTGTAATCAACAGCACCGACGGCATGCCGGTTACGGCCACGGCCAGTTTGAACGTCGTGACTCTCACTGCTATTGAGTATGGCAAAGACGGCGAAGTATCGCTGACGGCCAACACTACTGCCGGTGCCACATTCACGGCGACCGCCTCGGCCGCGAACTTGGGGGGCGATACCAGCACCACGCCTTACGAGTACACGCTCACCTATGCAACCAACAACAACGTCACCGCAGTCACTGACACGATCATGGGCAGCTGGACCTATACCTATGACACGCTTAACCGGCTGAAGGAAGCCACGGCTGCCTCGGGCGGTATCGTGACGCCGTTCGGTACCTTCCTGACACAGTGTTGGACCTATGACGGATTCGGCAATCGCGCGGGCGAAGGCGAGCTGACTTCGGGCACGACCTGTCCGAACCCGATCAGCGGAGCCACCCATTCGAACGTAGCCCTGTACAACACGTCGAATCGCATCACCAGCAACTCGATCAGCACGTTTGTCTACGACGATGCGGGCAACATCACCAACGACGGGATCAATAAGTACGTCTACGACCTCGATGGGCGCACCTGCGCGGTGACGACAGTCGCGTCCGGCGGCGCCATCATCCAATATGTCTATGACGCCGAAGGTCAGCGTGTTGCCAAGGGTTCGCTGAGCGCGTTTCCTGCGACCGGATCGGTGTGTCCGGCGCCAACTTCGGCGAACGGGTTCTCGCTGACCGGAGCATCGGCGGCATTGTTCCTGCGCGGCGCCCTGGGCGAACAGCAAAGCGAGTACGACGGGTCCGGCAACTGGCGCCATACCGACATTTTCGCCAGCGGAAACCTGCTCGCCACCCTCAACAACAACGCGACGACGCCGTTGAGTTTCAATTTCACCGACTGGCTCGGCACCAAACGGCTGCAAAGCAACTTTACCGGCGCCACGCAGAATTCCTGGGGGTCCGACCCGTTCGGCGCATACCTGAAACCTCTGGGCAGCGGAACCGATGCCACCGAACGCCATTTCACGGACAAAGAAAGAGACAACGAGACCGGCAACGATTATTTCGGAGCTCGGTATTACGAGAGCGGAATCGGAAGGTGGGTGAGCCCGGACTGGAGTGCGCTGGCAGCGGCGGTTCCGTACGCGAAGCTTGAGAATCCTCAGAGTTTGAATCTTTATAGCTACGTGCAAGACAACCCGGAACTCTTCGGTGACGTTGATGGTCATCAGGGCCCCGGCGTTCTTGACGCAGTTGATGAAGAGTTTAATGCGATTGCAAGTGCTGTTGGGGCAGCGCGCATCGCAAAAGTTAGGGGAATAGGGGCCGCAGTGGCGGTCGGAACCGCTCTTGGGGTCGAGGCATATATGCTCCTCGATGCCCACGCCATCAAAGTAAAAGCCGACGCAGATATGAGGATGACGATTGCGTTGAGCGAGAACGACAGGCTTGTGGCGCAGCTTATTCAGGCAAGAGCGGACAAAGAGGATGAAGAGGAGGCTGCCGAGGCCCAGGCGGAAGCAAGCGGCTCCGGAGCACGCCGAGGATCGGGTGGCCGGAACTTAATCCCGACCAACATTCATAACAATGACCTTTCTACTCTAGCGCCGGCCCAAGGATATACACTGCGTGACAGGACCACCGGCAGTGTTCTGAAATATGGCGAAACGACACTGGGCACTCGACGCTACACCGCCACGTACTTAAAAGCGCAGAACGCATACATGCGTTTTGAAACAAGCGGTACTAAGAGGGAAATGCACCAATGGCAGAATCAGAGGATAGTGGAGTACAAGGCCCAAAATGGCGGTAAACGTCCCCCGCTGAATAAGAGCGACTACTGAGAAACGCCTAAAAACAAAAAAATGAGCGAACTATGGATATCTGGTGAGATACAAGCCGACGTGGATGATTCTTTTCGGAAGGCGCGCATTGGCGTCGAGAGCAAGCTGAATCCTCAAATTCAGGGAATTTCGCTTGGAGGGAAAGTTGAGGAGTGGATCTTCATAGCAATTATCCGGCGGGAAGACCACCCTTACTACGATGAAGTCGCCAAGAAATCTCCACAGGGAAAGGCTCTGGAGTTCCGGCTGAAGATTCCCCACTCTGAATTTGTCTCCGCTAGCGAAGAGGGGCAAATCCGCTTGCTCGTTAAAGCTTTATTGCGGTCCGTGATGATGATGGGCCAGTTCGGTGTATCTGCTGAAACCCAAATGGCCTTAAGTGCGGCTTTGAAGCGCATAGAATTCGAAGTAGTGTAGCGCCCGGAAAATAACGAAGAAGGAACCTGTATGAAGCAGTCAATGTGGTTGACGGGAGTCCTGCTGTTCTTAGTCCCTGTCGTCGGGGCAGCCCAAGATGAACTTCATTCTCGCCCTCTCGATAAGTTGCCCATGGTGTGGGACGGCAGTTTCCGCCACTTCGTCTACAGCGGCACGCTGGAGCAGGCGCTCGCGTTTCATGCCGATGCGCGCGCGGTCATCAACCTGCTGCGGCAGCCCACCCAAAAGAATGCATCGCTGGATCTGGCGGGCGGGGTGCAACTATTGGGCCTCGCCAGTGCCGCCAATCCGGCCACAAGACCGCCCAAGAAAATTGACTGGTCGGTCTCGCTTGGGGCCGGAACTGTGCAGGCGCTGCAGTTCCCGGCGATCTTCACCGAGAGCCAGACCACTCCCAATTGCACCAGTGACTATGTCGCTTACGCGCTGAATGTGCCGGGGGTCACCGGAGGGCAGGCGAATATTGTGGGCATCAACAACCTTTACAGCGGCACGAACCCCACTGGCCAATGCGGCACGGTACCCACAGTGAACTGGGCATACAACGGCAGCACCGCTGGTGGCCGAATCCTGATTTGGCCAGACATAAATTTTCTTGATGCGGGTGTGCCCGACGGTTCCAAGATCGCCTATGTCGAGACCACGACAAAGTCGGCCATTGTCCACATTCTGACCTGGCAGGCCGGTGAAGGAACCAGCGCTACCAGCGCCGTCGCTCCTACGGCTTCCGGCAAATGCACCGCCACGTCTTCCTGCTTGGTCTCGGTGACGTTTTCCAAATCCTTTCCGGCCACGTTGAGCGGAGTTTTTGTAGACTGGAAGAGTGACAAGTCCTGGACCGCCAGTGATGACGGTACCATTTATGAGTTCAGCTGCACGTTTACCTGCCCGCTCAACACCAACCCAACGATAGACTGGACGTTCAAGCTGCCCGTCGCGGGAACGGGCGGTGCTTTGCCCATGCCGGCCACCCCCGGCTTCGACCTGAACTATCAGACGATCGACGTTACCGACTCTCTCGGCGAGGTTTGGATCCTCAATGAGGCCCATCCGTCCGTTTTGTACGGTCCGATGATGATTGGCGGGGGTGGTTGCACGGTGACCAATCCGCCTGGTCGAACTGGCACGCCCAGTCCATGCACGAGCAACGGCGGCTCCTATGGGATGCCGGATGGTGACATCGAGGACGAGGGCGTCTTCAAATACTATTTCTGGACCGGCAATAACGGCGTGGTTGGCGCGAGTGCATCGGTGACCCAGACCAACCGCGATCTGACGGACCCCATCGTTGCCAACATCGGCTTTGGAAGCGCCGGCAACACCACGACCAACGTAGACATCCACTTTCCCGCCTTCGATCATGGCTGGTGGATCGACGATTCCGCAACCGCACATATCTATTTTTGTGGCACCAGCAACACGGACACAACGCCATTTATCCGGTCGATCGGCTATGAGCTCGCTTGGCCCGACATGGACGACACGTCCGTATCGGATTCGGCGGCCTTTGGGCCATCTCCGGGCATCCCCTGTACTCCGCTCATGGAACTCTACAACCCCACTATCAACCTGGGAAATAGTGACGACGACCACGACATGCTGGTGGGAGGGTTTATGAGCAGCACAGCAGGCGACGTCGAAACCATCGACATCAGCCCGGCGGGAGGAGCGGCGGATGAGATTCCGCTCAATACGGTGGCCTACAAAGGAGGCACGAGCGGTGTGACTTGGGAGGTTATCAACGCCCCGCAGGCCTCGAGCCTATACTTCGCCACTCTCCAGCCCAACAGCTCGTGCGGAGGCACGTACTGTGCCGTAAAACTGACGCAGGAGGGATTGCAGTAAATTCACCTTCTCCCTGACCTGCTGGCTGCGTGATGGTTTCAAATACCGCATCGTAGATTCCATGTCCGAGTGACCGAGCCACTGCTGTACTGTGCGCAGATCGACGCCAGCCCAGAGACACCGCGTCGCAAATGTCGCTCGAAACTTGTGCAGCCAGAAGTTGTCCTCGTCGAGCTTCGCGCGCTCAGCAACAGTCTTCAAGCAGTCCAGGAAATCGAGCTTTGGATTGCACCCCCCCGGTGGGGAACACTAAGCTGCAAGCCTTGTCCGATTTGGCCTTCCACGCTTTCAGACTGTTTACGAGCGTCGCAGGAATCGGAATCTCGCGTTCCTTATATGCCTTCGGTGTCCATCCTCGATCGGGCTTGTAGCTCACCCGAACGGTCGCGGCTGCAAGGTTCACATCTGACCAATACGTGTACATCACCTCCTGTTCTCGCATACCAGTCATCAGAAAGAACTCCTACCAGAGCCGCTCCTCGGCGTCGCAGGCCTTGAAGAGCTTGTCGAGTTCTGCGGGCTCGTACATCTCCGCTTCTTCTTCGGTGTAGCGCGGCCAGTCGTTCTTGCCCACTAGACCACGGATTCCGTTCGCCTTTAGAAATGTCATCACGTTCTCAAACTTGTTGTAGACGCTGCGGGGCGCCCGTTTTTTCTTATCGCTCAGGAAGGCGCAGAACTTGAGCAAGTCGGTACGATCGATGTCCTGCAAGTAGATCTTGGGGCAAGACTCGGTGAAGTAGTTCAGAGCAGTCGTGTAGGCGGCCAAGTTTTCGGGTTTTTCGTCAGTTCCGTTTCTTCCAGGAACCGGGCGACCGCGGTTGCGACCTACCGATGCCCGGCGTCTCCGTTCTCAGGCACGACTGTGACACCCTTGTTGAGTGCATTAAGCTCGGCTTCCTTGCGCAGACGGCGCGCCGCAGCATCCTGTGGGTCCTTTCCCACGGACAAGCGTATTCGCCTGCCCTTCTCACGCCATTCGAGGTAATAGGCGCCCTCGGAGTCGCGTTCGGGCCGGCCGTTTACTAGGAAAAGCCGGGCTTGACCCTCCCGTTTGGCGACAGGGCGACGGGGCAATACCGCAGACCCTTGTTGGTTTGGACGCGTTTGGTGAGGTTTACTTCTTTGGAAAGCGTGTTGGGCACCGGTGCCACCTCCGATTCAACTCGGAATCCTGTGAGGTATCACCAGCTTACAACTTGCTGAAAACAAAGGCAATGGCGGAGAGGGAGGGATTCGAACCCCCGGTACCCTTTCGGGTACGCCGGTTTTCAAGACCGGAGCCATCAACCACTCGGCCACCTCTCCGGCTGTCGCTGTTACTTGCAAACGCGTCGCTTCTTTGTTAGTTTACAACACGCGCGAATAAATCTTAGTGCGGCGGGTAGCAGGCCGAACGCCCTGGCATGAAATTCCATGACCTCGGCGAAGTGCGACATAAAATATGCCAGTCCGTGGTCGCCGGGATATGCGTGGTATTCGTGTTTCACATTTTCTTTTTGCAGTTCGTCGTGCAGCGCCGCCGCTCCTTTTTCAAAGCCATAGTTGTCATCCTGGCCGCAGTTGAAATAGATGGCCATCTTTCGCAGGGCGGCCGCATTCTTTTCGCCAGAACGAACGGACTATTCTCATTCCAGTGGGGCACGTTGATCGGTTTGCCGAACACTGGCGCCGAGCACTCCCGCCAGGGGCGCTCCGGTTTGTGAGGCGGAGTCCAGTGCTTGCGGCGACGCGGTAATCAGCGCCGCGCTCTGCGCGCTCACGGCCGAAAACAGTTCCGGATGCGCGAATGCGAATCGCAAAGCCCCGTAGCCGCCCATGGAAATTCCGCTGATGGCGCGTGCCGCGCGGCCGGCACGAATCCGGTATTTGCTTTCGATCTGCGGCAGAAATTCCTGCAGGAAAAAGTCGCTGTAGCGCGACCGAACCATCGGCCGAGTTGATGTAAAAGCTGCGCCGGCCCTCGGGCGCAACAATCAGAAAGTCGCCCATCTTGTGCTGCGTTGCGCAGATCGTCGAGCAACGTCCAGCCCCCGCTATTGAACAGCGTTTGCTCGTTGTCGCCCAGGCCGTGCAGAAAATAGAGTACGGGATAGCGCTGTGCAGGATGCTGCGCCGCGCCCGCGTCGTAACCCGGCGGGCAAGTAGACGCAATAATGAACGACCTGCTTGAGGATGTGGCTGTTCAGCGCGCTGCAATCGATGCGGCTCTGCGCCGATGCCGCGGCGCCGGCGCAATGCAAAAGAAACAATGAAAGCCAAGTCATGAAGGCGCGAATCGAGTTACGGTCAGGTCACGTCGAGTCAGTTTACTCGTAGCGCAGCGCCTGCACAGGATCAAGCCGGGCGGCGCGCCCGCAGGATACAGGCCGGAAACCAGGCTGACGAGGAAAGAGAAAACAATGCGAATGCCACCAGCCACCACGGCACTGCCCAGAAATGTTCGGGCGGAAGGGACTGGCTCTTGAGCCAGATGTTGGTGCCGAAGTTGATGAACTGGCCGATCGCCCAGCCCAGCACGACTCCGAAAATGCCTCCAAGAATTCCCATCGCGCCGGCCTCGGCGAAGAATAGCTTCTTCACATCTCCGTCGCTGGCGCCGATCGCTTTCATGATGCCGATTTCGCGGCGCCGCTCGAGAATCGCCATCACCAGCGTATTCACGATGCCAATGGAAGCAACCATCAGAGCAAGGCTGCCGAAAATTCCCAGGAACGCGTACAGTACTCTGAAGACCTGCCGCAGACCGCGGCTCGCGTCGAGAATCGAGAACGTGCTGAAGCCCATTTTCTTGATGGCGTCTTCCACAGCCTGAACCTGCGCAGGATTTTTCACGCGCACGCTGATCGAGGAATAGACCGGCTGATCACTGGCTGCGCGCGAAATCTCACGCAGGTCGGTGGGCTGCATCACGTGCAGACTTTCGGCCAGCTGTAGAGGCAGAAATACCTTGGCGCGCGTTGGACCGCGCATGCTCTCCGGGTCAAGATCGGCAACACCGACAATCTTGAGTTTCTGTTCGCGCGAAACGACTGAATACGCAGCGCCCGCGACAGCCGTCGTCTTCGCAGCAGTTCGCATCATTGCCGCCGGAGTGGGCGAGCCGGGGTCGACGCTGCAGCCGACGTTGCGCATAACGCATGGTCAGTTCTTTGCCCAGCAGCGGCTTTGCCAGGTCGGCCACGCTCGGTTCGGGCGCTCCCAACGGAGGCGTCTTCCCCAGATAGTTCTTCGGCAAACGATTTTTGCAGGATCACTTCCGGCGCCGTATCGGAGGAAAAAAAGTTGCCCTGCATTCCCTCGAAAGCGTCGTTGGACTTCGCCGACTCGGGCAGCGCGGAAATCATCGTGAGATGAGGTTTGTCATCGTAGCGCAATTCCGTGACTGAAGCGAATATCAGGATAAGCCTCGCTCACATTGGGCAGATGCTCGATCTCTACGCGTGCCGGCTTCGTCGAGAACGCGGCTTTCGCCCGGGGTGGGGCCGTTGCGTTCATCCTCGCGGCCCATGCCGCGCATATCGCGCCGCGAGGTGACGACGACCGTATCAAACAGACCCGACTTCGCCAGGCGCCGCGAGAGCAATCTGCTGCAGGCCGATGCCGAGCGAGAGCATGGCGACCAGCGACGCGACTCCTACGGAGATGCCGACCGTCGTCAGCGAATTTCGCAGCGACGGACTCACGCAGATTCCGCAGAGCGAGTTCGGTGAGATCCGGAATTTTCATGGTCGTCCTCCCTGTTCGCCCGGATCGGCAGCCGTGTTTGCCGGTCATTGTTTGTCGATCACTGTTGCTCGATCGTCAACCAGCTTTCCGTCCGCCAGAAAAATCATGCGTTGCGCGTAACGCTCGGCCAGAGCGCGCTCGTGCGTCACCATCACGACCGTCATTCCCAACTCGCGGTTGAACTGGCGAACCATGTCCATGATTTCAGTTCCAGTGTGGCTGTCGAGATTTCCCGGTGGGTTCGTCGGCCAGCAGAAGCTGCGGGCGGTTGATCAGAGCGCGCGCCAGCGCTGCCCTTTGCTGTTCGCCGCCGGAAAGCTCGCTGGGACGATGATCCATGCGTGCCCGCAAGTCCCACGCGTTCCAGAGCCTCGCGCGCCAGATCTCGCGCGCTGGCTGCGATCGACTTCAGCAAAACGCAGCGGCAGTTCCACATTCTCCGCGAGCGTCATGCTGGCGATCAGATTGAACGACTGAAACACCATCCCGACAACATGCAGCCGGTACTTTGGCAAGCTCTTCGCGCGAAAGTTTCGCCAGATCGCGATCCTGAACGACGACGCTTCCCGAGGTCGGACGATCGAGCCCGCAATCAGATTCAGCACCGAGGACTTGCCCGAGCCGGAACTGCCGAGCAGCGCGACAAATTCTCCAGCGCGAATCTCAAGCGAGACGCCATCGACCGCGCGGATCAGAGTCTCGCCCATGCGGTAATGCCGGCAAAGATTTTCAACTCTGGATCGCTAGCGTGCTGCTCGCGGCGGACACTACGGGAGGGCTGGTCGTCATAAGCGCTAGCGCATTTCTCCTCGCAGCACGCGCAGCGCGTCGCCTGCTTTCACGTCGCCATTCTTGCCGTCTGGCGCCGTTGCCGTTTACCGCACCGCGTCCCCCTCGCCCGGAGCCAGAAATAAATTCTCCTCTACGCCGTGTTGCCGCGTGTACAGGTCGTAGTAACGGCCGCGCGCGGCATAAAGCTGCGCGTGCGTGCCCGCGCTCCACGATCTGCCCCTGTTCCATCACCATAATCTGGTCGGCCCGGCGAATGGTCGAAAGCCGGTGCGCGATGACGAACGTGGTGCGCCCCTGCATCAGATACGAGAGTCCCTGCTGGATCATCTGTTCCGATTCAGAGTCGAGGCTGGACGTTGCTTCGTCCAGAATCAGGATGCGCGGCTCCGCCAGAATGGCGCGGGCAATCGAGATTCGCTGCCGCTGGCCCCCCGAAAGTTTCACGCCGCGCTCGCCGACGACCGTGTCGTACTTATCGGCGAACGATTCGGCGAACTCGTCGACGCGGGCGATCCGGCAGGCGCGCATGACATCTTCTTCGCTGGCATCCGGCCGCGAGAAGGCGACGTTCTCGCGGATCGTCCCGTCGAACAGAAACGATTCCTGCAATACGACTCCCAGGCGCGTGCGGTAGGAATCGAGCCGCACCGTGCTCAAGTCCACACCATCCACGCGGATCGTGCCCTTCGAAGGCACATAGAAAGCCGAGATCAATCCGATCGTCGTCGACTTTCCCGATCCCGACGAACCGACAAGCGCGGTCACCGTTCCCGGCTCGGAGCGGAAAGAAATGTCGTGCAGAACATCGTGAGCTCCGTCGTAACTGAAACTGACATTCTCGAACTCAACTGTCCCCACGATGTCGCGAAGCTGCACCGTGCGCTTGGGATCCTGATCCTCAGGCCGCTCGCCGCATGATCTCCTGCGTGCGCTCCAAACCGGCCAACGCCTCGGTGAGTCTGCGTGCCGATCGAAACCACCTGCATGATCGGGCGCGATCAAGAAACACGAGAGTACAAGTTGTAGGAAATGTAACCGCCGGGAGTCAGAGTGTGCGCTACCATCTGGCGTCCGCCGACATACATCGTGGCCGCGCCGACCACTCCGAGCAGCACGCTGGCGGAAAGGCCCATCAGCGACGTCGCCGTCAAGCGTGCGCATCACGTTATCGAGCAGCCGCTGCACGCCCACGGCGAAAATCTTCTCCTCGCGCTCTTCCGCGTGATATCCCTTGATGACCCGCACGCCGCCCAGCGATTCCGTCAGGCGCCCCGTAACTTCGGCGTTGATTTTGCCGCGCTCGCGGAAGATCGGGCCGGATGATCGGCAAAAGCTTTATTCAACGCGAACGCGAAACAGCCCAGAGAGCCGACCGCGATCAGCGTAAGCGGCACGCTGGTGCGAAGCAGCAACACGAGCGCGATGCCGGCCGCGACCAGTCCTCCGGCGAAATCCACCAAGCCCGTTCCCAGCAGATTGCGAACGCCTTCCACATCGCTCATGATGCGCGACACCAGAGCCCCGTTTTGTTGGCATCGTAGAAGGCTACCGGCAGACGGCGAGATGTGCGTCTGCACTTGCTCGCGCAGGTCGGCAATCAGCCGCTGGGCCGCCTTCGAGAGCAGCTGGGTCAGAGAAAAAGAAGTCACGCCCTGGACCAGCGTCGCCAATAAAACCGAGAAGACCAGAGGGCCGCAGCAGTCCGGTCTGATGCTTCGTCACCACGTTGTCGATCAGGAATTTCGAGGAATACGGCAGCACGAAGCCCGCGAACTTGTTGATCACCATCAGCACAAAGCCCAGGGCGAGCAGTCCGCGCCGCGGACGCATCAACTTCCAGACTTCCGGCCAAACGGCCTTCAGTCGCTCGATCTTCGGGGGCTTCGCGGCTTCTTTGGCTGGAGAACTCAATCTACTGTTTGACTCCGTCGGGACCGCGGCTTGGCTTCATTATTACTGCATTGTCACACATCCGCAGTTGCCGCGTCAGACGACGCGGCGGGCCGCCCTGTGACAGTCGCCCTGCCCGCGTTGTATGCTCGGGGCGTGTCCCGCCCGTCTCTCCGGACGTCACCGGACCGTTCGCCGACGCTCGGCCTGTTGCTGGGCCTGTTCATTACGCTGTCCGCGGTGGTGGCGTATTCCGCCTACATCACGTGGCAGGTGACCGGACTGCGCAAGCTGCAGACCGAACTGGTGGACCGCAACCGCAAGGATTCGCTGCAGTTGCTGCGAATTCAGAACGATCTCAACCTGCTCGCCGTGGCCATGCGCGACATGGTCAGCAGTGATGAGCCTTATCCTCTGACCGCCTGGTCGGCGCAGTTCCAGCGCATTCGCACCGATCTCGACGACGCGATGCGCCTGGAGGCGGGGTTCGCCGCGGCCAGCCGGACGCCCGAACAGAGCGCATTTCTCGCCGGAAATTTCAACCAGTTCTGGGATGCTGTCGACCGCATCTTCGCCCTGCGCACACGACGGCAAAGAAAAAGAGGCGCGCGAGCAGATCCAGCTTTCGCTGCAGGAGACGGCAGGCGGCGCTGAGCACGGCCGTGGCCCGGCTGCTGGTGCAAAACAGCGAGAATGAGGAGCAGGCCGGACAGCGCATCGTGCAGATCTACGACCGGGTGCAGAGGCAGGTCTACGTTCTTTCTGGCGGCCACTCTCCTGGCGATCCTGCTGAGCGGGCTTTCGGTGATTCGCTGGAACCGGCGGCTGTTCGCGCGTCTGGCCGAGGTTTCCGAGCGCCGCAGCGAACTGGCGCAGAAGCTGATTGCCACTCAGGAATCCACGCTGCGCTACATCTCGCGCGAACTGCACGACGAGTTCGGCCAGATTCTCACCGCCGTCGGCTCGATGCTGCGCCGCGCCGGAACGCATGCGCCCGAGGGTTCGTCGCTGCGGGCGGATTTGCAGGAAGTGCTCCAAACCGTGCAGACTACTTTGGAGAGCGTCCGCAGCCTCTCGCAGGCGCTGCATCCCGTGATGCTCGACGAGGCTGGACTCGAGAGCACGCTCGACTGGTACATTCCCACCATAGAACGGCAAACCGGAATTGCCATATCCTATGAGAAGCAGGGCGCGCCGTTTCCTGTGGATGGCGGCGCCGGCGTGCATGTCTACCGTGTGCTGCAGGAGGCGCTGAACAATGTGGCGCGGCACTCTGGCGCGAAAGAAGCGTGGGTGCGCTTGCGTTTCCTGCCCGAAGCGCTTGAGCTGGAAGTGGAAGACCACGGAGTCGGGCTTCGCGGAACGTCCGAACCAGCGTGGCATTGGATCTGGTAGCCATGCGCGAGCGTTCGGAGCTGATGGGCGGGCAAATTGTTTTTTCGCGTCCCGCCGAAGGGCGGAACCCGAGTGCATCTGGCCGTCCCGAGGGAGAAAGCGGAGTCTTATGGAAAAGAAGATCACAGTGTTGCTGGTGGATGATCACAGCCTGGTGCGGCGCGGGTTCCGTCGCATGCTGGAAGATGAGGCCGACATGGAAGTGGTTGGCGAAGCGGGCAACGGCGAGGATTCCGTCAAGCTGGCGAAAGAACTTCATCCGCAGGTCGTGGTGATGGATTGCGCGCTGCCCGGCATGAACGGCTTGCAGGCCACGCGGCAGATCATGGAAGATTCTCCGCGACACCGCGGTTCTCATGCTCAGCATGCACACGAGAAGGCACGTGGGTGCGGCAGGCGATCGAAGCCGGGGCCAAGGGATACATTCTCAAGAACGCCATGGACCTGGAACTCGGGAGCGGCCATCCGCAAGGTTGCCGCCGGAGAAACAGCGTTCGATCCGCAAGTCGAGCAGCGATCCGTTCTCAAGGGCGAGCGCAGCGCCGCGCTCACTCAGCGCGAATTGGAAGTGCTGCAGATGATTGTTGACGGCAAGTCGAACAAAGAGATTGCGACGGCGCTCGATCTCAGCGCCAACACTATTGCGGTTCATCGCGCCAACATCATGAACTCGCTTGGAATTCATAAGACGGCGGAGCTGGTGGTCTACGCGATTCGCGCCGGGCTGGTGAGCGTTCCGTGAGATGTTCCGTCATACGTTCGCGAAATGTCCCGTGAATCGCAGGTCTTTCCTCTGGGGACTGGCGGGACTGGCGGCATGGTCGCAATTGCCTCGTTTGCAGCGCTCTGACGGCGCAGACCGGAGCCGCGGCTTCTCCGGGCTTTCGCTTCACCGACGTGACCAGCCAGGCGGGAATCCATTTCCAGCACAACAGCGGAGCCTTCGGCGGAAAATTCCTGCCTGAAACTCTCGGCTCCGGCTGCGCATTCCTCGATTACGATCGCGACGGCTGGCAGGATATTCTGCTGATCAACGGCGCCGACTGGCCAGGCCACAAGAAAAGCCGCTCCACGCTTCGTCTCTATCATAACAACGGCAACGGCACTTTCACCGATGTGACTGTACGCGCCGGGCTCGATGTCGAAATGTATGGCATGGGCGTGGCCGTCGGCGATTACAACAACGACGGCTTCCCTGACATTCTGATCACGTGCGTCGGCCAGAACCGGTTGTTCCGCAATACCGGCAAAGGCACGTTCGTCGATGTGACTAACTCCAGCGGACTGGGAAAGCGCGAAGGATTCAGCACTTCCGCCTTGTGGTTCGACTACGACCGCGACGGCTTGCTCGATCTTTTCGTGTGCAACTACGTGAAGTGGTCGCCGGAACACGACGTCTTCTGCAGCCTCGACGGAAAACACAAATCCTATTGCACTCCCGAAGCCTATCGCGGCGCTACCTGCTGGCTGTTTCACAATCGTGGCGATGGCACGTTCGAGGATGTCACGGCGGCCAGCGGAATTTTCGACAGCAGTTCCAAGTCGCTGGGCGTTGCCCTGTTCGACGGACAACCACAACGGCTGGCCCGATCTGCTCGTGGCCAATGACACTCAGCCCAACAAGCTCTATCGCAACCAGCACAACGGCACGTTCAAAGATGCCGCGGTCGAAGCCGGACTGGCTTTCAGCAGCGAAGGCAAGGCTCGCGCCGGCATGGGTGTTGACGTCGCGGACTTCGACAATTCAGGCACGCCCGGCGTCGCCATCACGAATTTCGACAACGAAATGATCGGACTCTACCGCATGAGCGGCAAGAGTTTCGAAGACATCGCGCCGCAATCTGGAGTGGGCATTGCTTCTAGAAACAGCCTGGGATTTGGCTGCGCTTTTCTCGACGTCAATCTCGATGGCTGGCTCGACTTCGCCGTGGCCAACGGACACATCGACGAAACCGTGCGCAACATTCGCGGCAACGTTGGTTATGCGCAGCCTCCCCAGCTTTTTCTCAACAGCGGCAAGGGAAGCTTTCGCGATGTCGCGGCCGAAGTTGGCGGAGGTTTCGATCAGCCGAAAGTCGGCCGTGGACTGGCCTATGCGGACTTTGATCGCGACGGCGACCTTGATCTTCTCCTTACGACCAACAATGGACCGGCCTATCTGTATCGCAACGATCAAACTCCGGCAACCGCAGCATCCGATTTCGTTTAGTGGGAACGAAGTCCAATCGTGACGGGATCGGCGCGATGGTGCGCGTTTTTGCCGGCGGCATCACGCAATCTCGAATCGTGAAGGGCGGCTCCAGCTACTTGTCGCAGTCGGAACTTCCGGTGACCTTCGGGTTGGAGAAACGTGACCGCATTGAACGCGTAGTGATCGATTGGCCGAGCGGGCGAACGGAAGAATACAAGAATCTTGCCGCGGGCCGCTGCTACGAGTGCACCGAAGGGAAGGCATTGTTCCGCAGGACGGCTACTGAGACGGAACATGAGCGGACCGGAGTTCGGCACTACACTCCCCGCCGCAACCAGATCAATTTCGACGGTATCGTTCACTCGCAGGAACAGCGTGCTCGGATTCTTCATCCCCCACTTCGCGTACGGAATCGTGAAATGAACCGTCGCAGCCCAGTGGTCGGCAGACATCTCCACTTCTGCCGGTACCATGATTTCGCGGTCGACTCCGTGAATGCTGAACATGCCGTGAACCTTCACCGAAGACTTGCCCTGACTCGCGACCGTGCCTTCAATCTTGTCGGGACGAAAAGCGATTTCAGGATACTGCTCGCTCTCCAGGATTTCCTTGTGCATTTTGCGGTCACGCATGCCGCTGCCGCTCTCGCCGCTCCTGGCATCGACCACAATCTCACCCGATAGCTTTCCCGAAGCTCGATTCGAACTGCAATGCTCCGTGCTTCAAATGAAAAGTTCCGTGCACGGTGTGGAGAACATCTCCCAGCGTAAACTTCACGGATAGTTTGCGCGGGATCAAGCTGGAACGTTGTTTGCTGCGCCGCCGCTGAAACGGCAAACGCGACGAGCACAGTTACAACCGCCAATCCAACTTCGCGCCAGCGGAAATTCCTATGAGCCTTGTGGCTGGGGACGTTCATGTTAAGCGGTTAACAGCCCCCACCCCAGCGTGATTCCATCCTTCACCACGTGCAGGGGAGGCACTGCTCCCACATGTAATTCGAGGAAGCGGCGAAAGACTTCGGGACGCTGCCGGAAGACTTGCAGTGTTCGATGCTGCAGCCACGGGCGTTGGTCGAGAGTGAGCATCAGGCGTGCCATGCAGAGCGGACGGAGGGCGAGCTTGCGATGCTCAATCTGATAACTTCTCAGATCGCCGGACTCCAGGCATCGAGCTAATATAACCGCCTGGCTGAATGCGAGACCAAGCCCCTCTCCGGTGATCGCATCGACGGTTCCGGAGGCGTCTCCAATCAGCGCCACGTTTCCTCGCCACACGCGCTTGAGTCGACGATTGCCGGTGAGTGCGCCGCGTTCCGGGGAGACTGTCTCGGTCCCCGCGAGTCGTTCACTCAGCCTGGGCAGCGCTCGCAGCCCTTCCTCCAACCGCAGACTGGAATCATGCGAAGCCAGGGCCACGCAGACCTGCTCGCTGCTCACCGCGGTAGCGTATCCCTGGCAGCGGTCGCCCCAGTAGACCTCCATATGGTCGCTCCAGGGAGTCACGCGATAGTGCTGCCGAAACGCATAGCGCAACTTTGGCCGCGAAGCATGATTTTGCCAACCATGATTTTGCCAACCATGATTCTGCCAACTGTCATCAAGACCGGCCCAGCGGCGGACCCGTGAATTCGAGCCGTCCGCGCCCACAATCCAGCGCGCGCGAACCAGGCGATCGCCGACGTGAACGCCTGCGGGAGAAATGCCCGTCACGGCAGTCCGCCACAACAGGCCGGCGCCGAGTTGTGCCGCGCGTTCGGTCATCAGGCGATGCAGCACTGTGCGGCGAACTGAAACGCCGCAGCTGTCGCCCGGAAATCGGGCCTCTGCCGACAGTGAATTGCTGACGAAACGAATGCCGCGGAACGGCAAGGCGTCCGCCAGCGGAACGTGGATCCCAAGACGCTCCAACGCCGCACGTCCATCGGGCAGCAGGCCTTCCCCGCAAGCCTTGTCGATGGGCGGCTGCGCGCCGTCCGCCACCAAGGCTTGGAAGCCGCGCTCCCGCGCCGCGATCGCGGCTGCCAGTCCCGCAGGGCCGCCTCCAATCACGAAAACGTCGGTCGAGTCTGGCGCACTCTGACTCATGCTTCGAACCTTAATGCTCTGACCCTACCAGCGCAGCAGCAGCAGCTCAGAACAGAATCCCGGACCCATGGCTGCGAGCACGCCCAGTGTGCCCGGCTCCGGACGCCGGTTCTTCATCACATCCTCCAGCACGACGAGAACCGACGCGGACGAAAGGTTCCCGACTTTTTTCAGACAGTCCCAGGAAGCGTCGAGTTGGCCGTCGTGCAGATCGAGCGCCGCCGCCGTCGCCTCCAGCACTTTCGGCCCGCCGGTGTGCAGCACCCAACTTCCAATGTCGCTGCGCTTGTGTCCGTGCTCGCCGAGGAACGCATCCATGTCGTGCCCCAGGTGCTCGCGAATCAGCACCGGCACCTCGGGCGAGAGCGTGATGCGAAATCCCTTCTCGGTTACTTTCCATCCCATCATCTCTTCGGTGTTGGGATAAAACACGGATCGAGTGGCCAGGATTTCCGGCCCGGTTGCGGTCAGATCGTCGCCCGTCACAATCACGGCCGCCGAGCCATCCGCAAACAGTCCCGAGGAAATCAGGTTGGCCACGGAAAGATCGTCGCGTTGGATGGTCAACGAGCAGAGCTCCACCGACACGAGTGCGGCTGCCTGCGCGGGATAGGCGCGCACGTAATCCGCGGCGCGCGCAATTCCCGCTGCTCCGGCCACGCACCCCAGTCCAAAAATCGGTATCCGCCGGATATTTGCAGGCAGTCCCATGCGGTTGATCAGAAGCGCATCGATGGAGGGGCTCGATATCCCAGTGACGGACACAAAGAACAGCGCACCCAACTCGCCGGCGTCGATCCCGGCATGGTGCAACGCGCGGCAAAGCGCTTGTTCGCCCAGTTCCTGGGCGACCTGAATCCAAACATCATTCGCCTGGCCCCAGGTCGTGATCTCGTAATATTTTTCGGGAGGAATCGCCAGATGGCGGCCTTCCACGGCGACATTGCGATGCAGCCGCGCCAGCAGTTGCGGATTCTTCAGCTGGTCGCCCCAGTATTCCTGAAGTTTTTCCAGCAGAAATTTCTGCGAATAGTAGTGCTTGGGGAATGCGCTGGCCGCACTGGCGATTTTCATTGGTGTTGATCCTGGTCCCGGCATGTAGCCCGGCACGTAGCCCTATGACCGGTCCGGACATCGAAGCTTACACACCCAGATGTCTGGCAGCCCGCGTGTTTCGTACTGCTCAGCGTATTGTTCCAATGCGCGCGGGACGAATTGTCACTCGCTTGTTAAATCAAAGCTCGCTAAATCGAAAAACTGTTCATTCAAAATGGCTAAATCAAATTTCCCAATCAAAATTGCGCCCCTGGTGTGGAGCGTTTCTAGAATGTGGACGCAATCGAAGCCGCTGCTTGCGGGACCGGGTAAGTGTTGACCAAAGTGAGCGAGCCGCTGCTGGTGTTGAGATTAAAAGACTGAATCGTAAAAGGGCTCTTCTGGTTCCCCACAAATATATACTTGCCTGCGGGGTCACTGGCAAGAACGCTGGGCTGCGCCCCCGTCGAAAACGGCGAAGTCGTCAGCAGAGAAACTCCACCATCGGTGCCGATCGAGTATCCTGTCAGATTCGGCGAGCCTTGATTGGCCACGTACATAAAAGCGCCGGTCTTGTCGATCAGAAGAGCGACCGGCGTCGTAGTTCCGGACTGCTGGCCGATCGGCGAATTGGCCAGCTGACTGAGAGATCCTGTGCTAACCGTGAATTCCGAAATCGAGTTGTCGATGTTGTTGGCAGTGTATAGATAACTGCCGTTGGGAGAAATTGCCAGTCCGTAAGGATTCGTCCCCGTAAAAAAGAATGAGGTCGGAGTCAGGGGGCTCAGCACCCCTTGGCTGAGGGTAAATACTTCGATATAGCCGGGCTGTCCTGCGCCTGTTACATAGAGGAATCCTCCCGATGGCGCCACTTGCATGTTGATGGGAGTGATCCCGAGCGGAACCGTCGGACCTGAGGTTTGCGCAACCGTACTCAACGCACCCTTGGCCGGGTCAATGGAAAACACCGAGACACTCTTGTCGCCGGAGTTGGCGACGTACAAATAGGCGCCGGCCGGGTCCATGGCGAGCACCGTGGGTGCTGCGCCCACGGGCGTGCGGGGAATCTGCTCAGTGAGCGCGCCGGACGACGAAATCAAGAACTCGGAAACGTCGCCCTCGCCCGCGTTTGCGGCGTACAGGAATTTGCTGGATGGATGGATCACAAGCGACTGAACGGACGGGCCGGCGGTGATGGGACTGACCGCCAGGTGCGTGAGTATGCCGGAGTTGGGATCCTCACGAAAAGCAACGATCTGGTCAGACGTGGGAATTGCCGCGTACAAAAATCGGCTGGTGGTAGGACCGCAACTCACACATAGGGCCATGCTTACGCAAACAAGAAATAAAGCCGCTGCTCTCTGTAGCATCCGTAACTCCTGAGGAATTTGTCGAAAACGAAAAATCGCAGACTCGCTGGTTCCCGGCAGACCCGGGACGAAAAGTACCTCTCGATCAGTACTTATTGTTGATCCTCTATCATACGGGACAAGCTGTCCCTTGCCCAACCAGGCACGCCCAACCAAGCACGCCTGCTCCTGGCTGCTGCGATGCAGGATTTCTCCAGACAGGTTGCATAAGCTTCTTAGTGTAGTCGACTTGTCCCTTGGGAATGAAGGATTTGTCGATTCTGCGAAGCGATAGGGCGAAGAAGCGAAGCGGCTTGAACGTCCTGCCCCCCTGGCAATTTTTTCAGTGCGCGGGACTGGGCCGCTGCGCAATCGGCGATGACGCCGCCGGAGGAGTTTCTTTCTCGCCACCCCGCAAGGCCAACCGCAATCGGTCGAGGTACACGTAAACCACGGGCGTGGTAAACAGCGTCAGCATCTGGCTCACGATCAACCCGCCGACAATGGTGATCCCTAATGGCCGGTGCAACTCCGACCCGGTTCCCGTGCCCAAAGCCAGCGGAAGCCCGCCCAGCAGCGCCGCCATGGTGGTCATCATGATGGGCCGGAAACGCAGGATACATGCGTCGTAGATCGCTTCCGCCGGCTTCTTCCCCTGGGTTCGTTCCACGTCGAGGGCCACATCGATCATCATGATGGCGTTCTTTTTGACCAGCCCGATCAGCAGGATGATGCCAATGGTGCCAATCACGTTCAGTTCATTGTGGGTCAAAAGCAGCGCCAGAAGCGCTCCCACGCCGGCGGACGGTATCGTGGAAAGAATCGTGATGGGATGAATATAGCTCTCGTAAAGCATGCCCAGCACGATGTAGACCGTGATCAGGGCGGTCAAAATCAGGATGGGTTCGCTCGAAAGCGAATCCTGAAAAGCTGCCGCCGTCCCCTGAAAGCTGGCTTGAATCGTGGGCGGAAATCCAATCGTCCGTTGAGCATTCTGAATGGCCTCCGTCGCCTGGCCCAGAGAAATGCCGGGAGCCAGGTTGAACGAGATGGTGACAGAAGGCACCTGCCCCTGGTGACTCACAGCCAGCGGAGTGTTCGACGGCTCGTAGTGCGTGAAGGCCGCCAGCGGTACCGGCGTTCCCGTGGTCGAGCGAAGATAAATGTTTTGCAGGGCTTCGGGAGTCTGCTGGAATTGCGGCGCCACTTCCATCACAACGTGATACTGGTTGAGCGGCCGGTACATGGTGGAAACCTGCCGCTGCCCAAACGCGTCGTAGAGAGCATTGTCCAGGGTTTCGGCAGTAATTCCCATCCGGCTGGCGGTATCGCGATCGACGACCAGCTTGGCCTGCAGACCCTTATCCTGCTGGTCCGAATTCTGATCGCGCAGTTCCGGCAGGGATCTCAGCTTGGTCAACAGACGCGGCGCGCAGTTGTTCAGGTCGTCGAGATTTGCGCTCTGCAATGTGTATTGATACTGCGCGTTGCCGAATCTCCCACCAATCGTGAGGTCCTGGGCCGACTGCAAAATCAGCGTCGCGCCGGGAACTACCGCCAGCTTTCCCCGCAGGCGGTTGATCACATCGTCCGCGGTCACATTCGGGCAGCTCTGCCAGAAATGCTGGTTCTTGCAAGAACCTGCGCCGCTCCAGCGGCTTCAGCATCATGAAGAATCGTCCTTGATTCAACGGGGAACCGCCTCCGGCAAAGCCCACGACCGTGTCGACCGCAGGATCTTTCATCACGATGGTGACGTAAAGCTTCATCTTGCTTTCATGGACTGGAAGGAGATATCCTGCGCCGCCATCACCGCGCCCACGATGCGCCCCGTATCTTGCTGCGGGAAGAAGCCCTTCGGCACTTTGATGTACAGGTAGACACTCAGGCAGGCCACCAGGATGGTCACGGTGAGCGTGACCGGCTGGTGCCTCAGCACCCAGCGCAAGGCGTGATCGTAAGTTCTCAGCAGCCGGTCGAAAACCCACTCACTCCAGCGGTAGAAAAAATTGTGTTTCTCGTCCTTCTTGGCCGGCCGCAGAAACTTCGCGCACATCGTGGGTGTGGTGGTCAGGGACACCAGCAGCGACACGCCGATCGCGATGCTCAGCGTCACGGCAAATTCGCGGAACAGCCGACCGACAATACCGCCCATCATCAGCAGCGGAATAAATACCGCGACCAGCGACACGCTCATCGAGACCACGGTGAATCCAATCTCGGCCGGCTCCCTTGAATGCCGCCTGCACCGCGCCCATGCCGTGCTCAACATAGCGCGTGATGTTCTCCAGCACGACGATCGCATCATCCACCACGAAGCCGGTCGAAATCGCCAGCGCCATCAGCGACAGATTGTCCAGGCTGTAGCCCAGCAGATACATGCCGCCGAAAGTTCCGACCAGCGACATGGGCACCGCGATGCTGGGAATGATGGTGGCGCGCACCGTTCGCAGGAACACGAACACGACCATGATGACGAGGAAGACCGAAATCAGCAGCGTGGTTTCGATGTCCTTCACCGACGCCCGCACCGTGACTGTGCGATCCATCGCAACCGTGCAATTTGATCGCCGGAGAAATGGAGGACTGCAGATACGGCATGAGCGCGCGGACCCGGTCCACAGTGTCGATGATGTTCGCGCCCGGCTGCCGGAAGATCGGATGAGAACGCCCGGATTTGCCGTTGGCTAGGCCGATGTTGCGCACATCCGCCACCGAATCCGTCACATCGCCCGACGTCGCCCAACCGCACCGCTGCCTCCGTTGTTGTAAGCCACAATCAGCGGGCGGTATTGGTCCGCGGTGAAGAGCTGATCGTTGTCGCTGAAAGAATAGTTCCGTGCGTCGCCGGACACCTCCCCTTTCGGAGCGTTCGCATTCGCAGCGTTGAGCGCGTTGCGCACCGTGTCGAGACCGACGCCAAGCTTGTTCAGCAGCGTCGGATTCACTTCGACCCGCACCGCCGGTTGTGCCGAGCCCCACACAAATACCTGCCCCACGCCATTCACTTGCGCCAGCTTCTGCGACAGAATGGAGTCGGCTGCGTCGTACATCTGCGCCACGGTCGCGGTGTCAGAGGACAGCGCCAGAATCAGAATGGGTGCGTCCGCCGGGATTTACTTTGCGGTACGTCGGATTGCTCGGCAGGTTTGCGGGAAGCTGGCTGCGCGCTGCATTGATCGCGGCTTGTATGTCGCGCGCCGCAGCGTCGATATTCCGGTTCAGATCGAACTGCATCGGTGATCGCTGGTCGTGCCCAGCTGGCTGGACGAAGTCATCTGGTTCACGGCTGCAATGCGTCCGAACTGCCGTTCCAGCGGCGTGGCCACGGCCGAAGCCATGGTTTGCGGGTCGGCCCCCGGCAAGCTGGCGCCCACGCTGATGACCGGAAAATCGACTCTCGGCAGCGAGGCCACCGGAAGGAAGTTAAAGGCGAGAATTCCCGACATCAGCAGCGCCGCCGCCAGCAGCGACGTGCCAATCGGACGCCGGATAAATGGAGCCGAGATACTCATGCTTCAATGAACCTGTTCGATAGCGGCATCAATCTGTCGACCTTAATCGCGGACCTTAGTCTGCCGACATGGGCTCGTTCTGCGGAATCGGATTGCCGATGCGGTATCGCGAGAACCGATGCGCCAGCCGGTCGAACCACAGATAGACCACCGGCGTCGTGTACAGCGTGAGCAACTGGCTCACCAGCAGTCCGCCCACAATCGTGATGCCCAGTGGCCGGCGCAGTTCCGCGCCCGTGCCCGAACCCAGCGCCAGCGGCAGTCCGCCCAGCAGCGCCGCCATCGTCGTCATCATGATGGGCCGGAAGCGCAGCAAGCACGCCTGGTAAATCGCTTCCTCCGGCGGCTTATGTTCTTCGCGTTCCGCCTCCAGCGCGAAGTCAATCATCATGATGGCGTTCTTCTTCACAATGCCGATCAGAAGAATAATGCCGATCAGCGCCACCACGGTCAGATCATTTCCCGTGATCATCAACGCGAGAATCGCGCCCACGCCCGCCGAAGGCAGCGTCGAAAGAATCGTGATGGGATGGATGTAGCTCTCATACAACACGCCGAGCACAATGTAGACCGTGATGACCGCCGCCAGAATCAAATAAGGCTCCGACGCCAGTGAATTCTGAAACGCTGCCGCCGTTCCCTGAAACGCACGCATGAATGCTGGGCGGCAACTGGATTTCTTTCTCCGCCTGCTGGATCGCTTTCGTCGCGTCGCCCAGCGAAGCTCCGGGCGCAAGGTTGAACGAGAGCGTCACTACGGGGAATTGTCCCTGATGGTTGACCGCCAGCGAAGCGTTGCTTGATTTCATCTTCGTGAACGTCGAAATCGGAACCGGTGCGCCGCTGGTGGTCACCGCCGCTCCATTGGCCGTCGGACGCGCCCGAGTTCGGCGTCACCGTGCTGGGGCGGATGTAGATGTCTCTTCAGCGCCTCGGGAGTCAGCGCAAAACTCGGGAGGACTTCGAGAATCACGTGGTACTGGTTCAGCTGCGTGAAGATGGTCGAAACCTGCCGCTGTCCGAACGCGTCATACAAGGTGTTGTCGATGGCCTGCGGGAAAATTCCCAGCCGTGAGGCGGTGTCGCGGTCAATCGTAACGTTGGTCTTGAGCCCGTTGTTGAGCTGGTCGGTAGCCACGTCGCGTCAACGCCGGGAGAGTTTTCAGCTTGGCCACCAGCTTGGGCGTCCACTGCGCCAGTTCCTGCGCGTCCGCATCTTCAATCGAATACTGAAACTGGGTGCGGCTCACGCGGTCTTCCACCGTGAGATCCTGTACCGGCTGCATGTAGAGCGTGATGCCGTCCACCTTCTCCAGTTGCGGCTGCAATCGCCGAATGATGGCGGAAGCGTCGTCGGAGCGCTCGTCGCGCGGCTTCAGATTGATCTGGATGCGGCCCTCGTTCGGTGTCGTATTCGTGCCATCCACTCCGATGAACGACGACAGGCTGTCGACGGCCTTGTCTTGCAGAATGATTTTCGCCAGCTCCTGCTGCCGCTGCGCCATCGCATCAAAAGAAACGAAATCGGGCGCTTCCGATACGCCCAGGATCACTCCCGTATCCTGCACCGGGAAAAATCCCTTGGGCACAATCACGTATAAAAAGAGCGTCAGAACCAGCGTTCCGAAAGTCACCAACAGCGTCGCCGTCTGGTGCTTCAGCACAATCTTTACGGTGCGTCCGTAAAACGCAATGATGCGGTTGTAATAGTCCTCGGTGACATCGTAGAAGCGCCCCTTCTCGCCTTCCTTGCGATGCTTCAGCAGCTTGGCGCACATCATCGGCGTCAGGGTCAGGGAGACTCCCGCCGAAACCAGAATCGTGACCGCCAGCGTAACCGCAAACTCGCGGAAGAGCCGTCCGACAATGTCGCCCATGAACAGCAGCGGGATCAGCACCGCGATCAGCGAAACGGTCAGCGAAATGATCGTGAACCCGATCTGACTCGCCCCTTTCAGCGCGGCGTCGAGCGGGGAGTCGCCCGGCTTCCAGGAAGCGGTCGATGTTCTCGATCATGACGATGGCATCATCGACCACGAAGCCGGTGGAGATAGTCAGCGCCATCAGCGTCAGATTGTTCAGGCTGTAGCCCAGCAGGTACATCACGCCAAACGTTCCGATCAGCGAGAGCGGCACCGCCACGCTCGGGATCACGGTGGCGGCCAGATTCCGCAGAAACAGGAAAACCACCAGCACCACGAGGGCAATCGACAGCATCAATTCAAATTCCACATCCTTGACGGAGGCGCGGATCGTCGTCGTCCGGTCGGTGAGAATCTGCACCTTTACGGCCGAGGGCAGCGACGCCTGTAACTGCGGCAGAAGCTTCTTGATCCGGTCCACAACGCTGATGATGTTCGCGCCCGGCTGCCGCTGGATGTTGACGATCACCGCCGGCGTGAGATTCATCCAGGCCGCGAGGCGTATATTCTCCGTCCCGTCGATGACGTTGGCGACGTCGCTGATCCGGACCGGAGCGCCGTTGTGATAGGCGATCACGATCGGCTTGTACTGCTCGCTGGAAAAAAGCTGGTCGTTCGCGCCGATCGTGTAGGACTGCCGCGCCCCGTCGATCACGCCCTTGGCCTGATCTACGTTCGCCTGACGCCAGCGCCGCGCGCAGGTCCTCCAGACTCAGACCGTAGGAAGCCAGCGCGGTGGGGTTGGCCTGAATGCGCACCGCCGGCTTCTGCCCGCCACTGATCGAAACCAGCCCCACGCCGGGCAGTTGCGAGATCTTCTGCGCCAGCGAAGTGTCCGCCAGATCTTCCACCTTCGACAAAGGCAGTGAATCCGAACTCAGTGCCAGCGTCAGAATCGGCGCGTCCGCGGGATTCACCTTGTTGTAGATCGGAGGATTCGGCAGGTCCGCCGGCAGGTAGGTCGATCCGGAGTTGATGGCAGCCTGCACCTGCTGCTCTTCTACATCAATGTTCTGGTCGAGGCCGAACTGCAGCGTGATGACCGAACTGCCAAACGAACTGGTCGAGGTCATCTGGCTCAGGCCGGGCACCTGGCCGAACTGCCGTTCCAGCGGAGATGTCACCGACGAAGCCATCACGTCCGGATCGGCTCCGGGATAGAACGTGACGACTTGAATCGTGGGATAGTCGACCTCGGGCAGCGCCGACACCGGCAGTTGCATGAACGCAACCCAGCCCACGAGCAGCACGCCCACCATGAGCAGCGTGGTCGCGACCGGCCGAAGAATAAATAATCGTGAAGGACTCATGAACCTGACGTTCCCGAACCGGCTGCTTCTGAACCTGACGTTTCCGAACCCGACGTTTCCGAGCCTGACGTTTCCGAACCTGAAGAACCGGGCATGTCAGCGCGATGTGACTGGTGACACTCCCCGCCCATCGCTCGCGCCGCTGCTCGGAGTCGCATTGCGAACGTTAATGAGGCTGCCTCTTTGCAGTTTGTCCTGGCCGTCGGTCACCACCGTGTCTCCGGGACTCAGTCCGCTGGTGATCACGGTGGTGTCTCCCTGCGTAAGCGATACCGTGACGGCGCGATCCTGCACCGTCTTGTCGGGGTTCACTGCATAAACGAACGTGCCCTGCGGACCACGCAGGATCGCTGCCGTCGGAACGACCGTGCTGTTCTTCCGCGTTTCCAGCAGCAGGTCCGCGTTGACGAACTGGTTCGGCCAGAGCTGGTTGTCTTTGTTGTCGAAGACCGCTTTGAGCTTCGCCGTGCCCGTCGTCGGATCGATCTGATTGTCGATGGTCAGCAACTTGCCCGTCGCCCAGCTTGGTTTGATCGTCGCGGCTGAAAGCGTCGACCTCGAGCGTTCCTTGCTTCATGTGCTGCGACACCGTCGGCAGCACGTCTTCCGTGCAGCGTGAAGATCACGGCAATCGGCTGCAGCTGCGTCAAAATCAGCATGGGATTCGTATCCGCAGCGTGAATGATGTTGCCGGGATCGACCTGCCGCAGTCCCACGCGCCCGCTGAACGGCGCCGTAATGTGGCAATAAACGATGCTGCAGCTTCGCGGTTTCGATCTGCGCCTGATCCGTGCGCACCGTTCCATCCAGCTGGTCGACCAGCGCCTTCTGCGTGTCGACCTGCTGCTGGGCAATGCTGCCTGAGGGAATCAGCGCCGTGTAGCGCATCCAGATTCAGCTTGGCATCGCGCAGTTGCGCCTGATCGCGAAACAGCTGCGCCTGCATCTGATCCAGTTGCGCCTGATACGGGCGGGCGTCAATCTCGATCAGAAGGTCGCCTTCCTTGACGTTCTGGCCCTCCTGGAAGTTCACCTTCATGATCTGCCCATCGACGCGGCTCTTGATGTTCGCGGTATTGAACGCCGTCACGGCTCCCAGGCCCGTCAGATAGACCGGCACATCCTGCCGCTGCACTTGCGCCGTCGCCACCGAAACGGCGCGGGGCGCGGCCGCCTGCGCCTTTTGCTGTTTGGAGTCGGCGCTGCTGCTGCAACCGACAAGAAATGCGCAACCCGCCGCCAGCGACGAGCATCGTCATGACGCGCGACACATGCATCGTCGTCGCGCGGGGCTTTCTGCTTTCAAAGAGATTATGCATAGAGATTGCTCGAACAATGAGTCACAATTCCGCAGTTCAGTCCGCCTCATGGTCGTGCAAAACCGTGTTTGCGAACACCGGGTCGGCAGGAAATGCAAGTATTAGACGTACGCATTGTAGGCTCGGTTGCGGCAACTTACCTCTGGAAGGCGGGAATTCTCTACCAGTTAGAGACTGCAGGGCTTCCTCCTGGAATTGCTCGGGCAGGAACCAGAACGCCGCAGCCTGCGATAAACAGCGCCTTACCAGCATCAACTGCGGTCCGGTAGCAGGTCAAGACCGGGGCGAAGGTTTTACAAATCTTTACTCGCTCTTGACCTTCTGTTAATGTCCGTTAATGTCCGTTAATCGTTAGGGCGGCTTGCAGCGCCCGCGGCGCCGGATGCTGCGCCTCATAGGCAGCAATCTCCGCCTCATGCTGCAGGGTCAGCCCAATATCGTCCAGGCCGTTCAGCAGGCAGTGGCGAACGAATTCATCGATGGGAAATTTCGCGCGGAAGCTTTGATCGTCGCGCACTTCGCATTTTTCCAGATCGATCGTGACCTGGTAGTCGTCGACGTCCTGCGCTCGTTGCATCAGCTGTGCAACTTCGTCTTCGCTGAGCCGCACCGTGAGAAATCCGTTCTTCGTGCTGTTGTTGGCGAAAATGTCGGCGAACGAAGACGAGATCACCGCCCGGAATCCGAAATCGGCCAGCGCCCACACCGCATGCTCGCGCGACGATCCGCAGCCAAAATTTTTTCCCGCGACCAGAATGCTCGCGCCCTCGTAGCGCGGCTCGTCCAGCACGAAGTCGGCATTCTTCTTTCCGTCCGCGCCAAACCGCCAGTCATAAAACAGAAACTGGCCAAATCCCGTGCGCTCAATCCGCTTCAGAAACTGCTTGGGGATGATCTGGTCGGTATCCACATTGACCCGATCGAGCGGCGCCACGCGCCCGCGATGCACGGTGAATGGTTTCATGCCTTAACCCCTTTGTCATTTCGAGCGGAGCAGAATTGCCCGGCGAGGGCAATTCTGAGCAGTCGAGAAACCTGCTTTTGCCTTTGGCTATCGCAGCCTTCCTCGCGGCTACTGAAATTTCCAATTCCGAATATCGGTAAAATGCCCCGCAATCGCCGCCGCCGCCGCCATCATCGGACTCACCAGGTGCGTGCGCCCTCCGCGTCCCTGCCGCCCTTCAAAATTCCGGTTGCTGGTCGAAGCGCAGCGTTCTCCCGGCTGCAAAATGTCCGGATTCATTCCCAGGCACATCGAGCATCCCGACTCGCGCCACTCAAATCCGGCATCCTGAAAAATCCGGTGCAGTCCTTCCTGCTCGGCCGCCCGCTTCACCGTCTGCGATCCCGGCACCACCATCGCCCGTACCTTCGCGCTGACATGATGTCCCTTCGCCACCCGCGCCGCCGCCCGCAAATCTTCAATGCGCGAATTCGTGCACGATCCGATGAACACGCGATCGATCCCGATGTCCTCAATCTTCTTCCCCGGCTCCAGGCCCATGTATTGCAAGGCCAGTTCCGTGGCCCGCCGGTCGGATTCCTGCAAGCCTTTCACTTCCGGCACGCGCCCCGTCACCGGCGCCACCATCCCCGGATTCGTTCCCCACGTCACAAACGGACAAAGCTGCGCCGCATCGATCTCCACAACTTTGTCGAACGTCGCGCCCTCATCGGTCGGCAGGCTCCGCCAGTACGCGACCGCCTTCTCCCAGTCCGCTCCCTTGCGGAGCGAAGCGCTTGCCCTTCACATACGCGATGGTCGTTTCATCCGGCGCAACCATTCCCGCCCGCGCTCCGGCTTCGATGCTCATGTTGCACAGCGTCATGCGCCCTTCCATCGAGAGCGCGCGCACCGCCGGCCCGGCGTATTCGATCACGTGTCCGGTCGCGCCGTCGGTGCCGATCTGCCCGATGATTCCCAGCGCCAGATCCTTCGCGCCCACGCCCTCGGCCAGCCGTCCGCGCACGTCGATCTTCATCGTCTTCGGCGTCTGCTGCGCCAGACATTGCGTCGCCAGCACATGCTCCACTTCCGACGTCCCAATCCCGAAAGCCAGTGAACCGAACGCGCCGTGCGTGCTGGTATGGCTGTCGCCGCACACAATCGTCATCCCCGGCTGCGTCAGCCCCAGCTCCGGACCAATCACGTGCACGATCCCCTGCTCCGGCGAATCCATGTCAAACAGCCGGATGCCGAACTCTTTGCAGTTCGACTGCAACGCCGCAATTTGCTTCGCCGCAATCAGATCGGTAATCGGAGTCCCGCGCGGCTCGGTAGGAATATTGTGATCGACAGTGGCCACGGTGCGCGCACGGTTGCCGTACTTTTCTTCCGGCAGCCCGCAGCCCATCAAACGCCTGCGGCGAAGTCACTTCATGCACCAGATGCAAATCGATATACAAAATCGGCGATCGCCCCGGCCGGCTGCGCCACCAGGTGCGCGTTCCAAATCTTCTCGAATAATGTTTTCTTGCTGTGACATCGAATCGTCTGCCCGCTATTCCCACTAGCCACTGCCCACTGCAGTTTCTAGCGCGGCGTCGTAATCGCGCCCTGCGAAGCCGACGATACCAGCGCCGCATACTTCGCGAACACGCCCTTCGGATACCGCGGCTGCGGCGCTTTCCACTGCGCCATGCGCTGGCCGCAAAACTTCGTCGCTGATCTCAACTTCCAGAACGCGCTTGTTCACATCGAAGCGAATCATGTCGCCATCGCGCACGCCGGCAATGGGACCTCCCAGCGCCGCTTCCGGAGAAACGTGCCCCGCCATCAACCCGCGGGTCGCGCCGCTGAAGCGCCCATCGGTCAGCAGCGCCACCGAGCCGCCGAGTCCCTCTCCCACGATCGCGGCCGTTACGCCCAGCATCTCGCGCATGCCCGGACCACCCTTCGGCCCTTCGTTGCGGATCACGACTACATCTCCGGCTTTGAATCTTCTTCGCCGTCACCGCGGCCATCGCGTCTTCCTCGGATTCAAACACCCGCGCCGGACCACGATGCTCCAGCCGCTCATGTCCGCTGATCTTCGCAACACAACCCTCGGGCGCAAGATTCCCCTTGAGAATCACGAGACCGCCAGTCGCCTTCAGCGGCTTCGTCCAGCGGAACGATCACTTCCTGCCCCGGAGTCTCGACCGCCCTCTCGGCCTCGGCGCCAATCGTGAGCCCGGTAACGGTTTTCGCCGAAGCATGCAGATACTTGCCGTCCAGCAGTCGCTTCGCCAGCAGCCCAATGCCGCCCGCGCGGTGCATGTCGGAAGCCACGAATCGCCCCGAAGGTTTGAGATCGGCGAGCAACGGAGTGCGCGCACTCACCGTTTGAAAATCATCGATCTCCAGTGCGACCCCGGCCTCGCGCGCAATCGCCAGCAGGTGCAGCACCGCGTTGGTCGATCCGCCCGTTGCCGCGACCGACGCAATCGCATTCTCGAAAGCCTCCCGCGTCAGAATGTCGCGCGGCTTGATTCCGTTCTGCAGCACGTTCATCACGACCTTGCCGCAGTCGAACGAAATCTGATCCTTCTGCGCATCCATCGCCGGCACGCTGTTGAATCCCATCGGCGACAAGCCCGATGATCTCCATCACCGTCGACATCGTGTTCGCCGTGTACTGCCCGCCGCACGCGCCCGCGCCCGGACACGCGACGTCTTCGAGTTCGTGCAGTTCTGCGTCGCTAATTTTTCCCGCCACGTTCGCGCCGATCGCTTCATAACACATCCTGAATGGTCACGTCTTTCCCGCGATAGCTGCCCGGCGCAATCGTCCCGCCATAGAGCACCATGCCCGGCAGATTCATGCGCGCCAGCGCCATGGCCGCCGCGGGAATCGTTTTGTCGCAGCCCACCACGCACACCACCGCGTCAAACATCTGCCCGCGGCAGACCAGTTCAATCGAGTCGGCAATCAGCTCGCGGCTCACCAGCGACGCCCGCATCCCCTCGGTGCCCATGGTCTCGCCGTCGGAGATCGCGATGGTGTTGAACTCCATCGGCGTGCCGCCGGCCGCGCGAATCCCTTCCTTCACCTTGGCCGACAATCGCCGCAGATGAAAGTTGCACGGCATGGTTTCGATCCAGGTATTGGCCACGCCGATCAGCGGACGGCTGAGATCGGCATCGGTGAATCCAATCGGCCTTGAACATGGAGCGCGCGCCGGCCCGGTCGCGCCCTTCGGTGATTCCGCGGCTAATGTGCTTGAGATCCATAATCAGAGATTACAGGACGCGCAATGCAGATGTGAAACCGGAAGCCTTCGCAACTTTCAAGGATTTCCTTCGTGAACCTTCGTGTCCTTAGTGGTTGAAGTTTTGTTTCCAGACGGAGAACCCGCCGAGCAGCAAGCTCGCCAGAATACGATGAACACGCCTACGCCGCCCAGTTGCATGACATGCCCGGGAGTCGTCATGCTTGCCCAGCTATACCGAATGAAGCCTATGCCCGGGCCGCGGCGCGCGATTCTTCCATCGCCACGCCCGCCGGAGGATGCGGCGCCGTCCACTCCGCCGCATGCGCCGCGACGCCGACGCCCGGACTGACATGGATGACATCCGCGATCGAGTACCATTCGCGGTAAAGCTGGCCGACCTGTTTCTGGTTGACTTCAAGCGCGAGCGTGACCTGATGATCGTGCTCGGCCGGTTCGGCCTGCACCACAGGCAAATCGAGCGCGCGCCGCGAAGCCGCGTTCAGAATGCGCATCAACGTTCCCTGCGTATTGCGATAGCGAATGTGAAAAGTCTGCATGTGTCTTGCTCTCCGTTATTGCGCCGGTTCTTCTTCCAGCAACATCTCCGAAAGCGCCGCGCCTGCCGGAACCATCGGAAAAACATTGGCCTCCGGCGCGCAATCAAATACCAGCAACTCCGGCTCCGGAGACCGCAGGAATCGGTCAATCTCATCTCCGGTTTCCTCCGACACCGGAAACTCCCGCATCGCGTCTTCATTCAGCCGGAAGCTGTGAATCTTGTAGGCCTTCGCGATCTCGACGAAATCCGGATTGTCGCTCAGGTCGGTCTCGGCATAATTGCGCTGATAAAAAAGCTGCTGCCACTGCCGCACCATGCCCAGATATTTGTTGTCGATGATGACCATCTTCACCGGCAGCCCGAGCCGGTGAACGGTGGCCAGTTCCTGGATGTTCATCTGAAATCCGCCATCGCCGGAAACGCAGAGCACGCAAGTGTCCGGCTTGGCGAGTTGCACGCCAACCGCGGCCGGCAAAGCAAAGCCCATGGCCCCGAGCCCGCCCGACGTAATGAATCCCCGCGGCGAAGAAGACCGATAGCGCTGCGCCGCCCACATCTGATGCTGGCCCACGTCAGCGATAACCACGCTGTTCTGCGGCAACCGGCTGAAGAGTTCGTCAAGAAACGAATCGTCGGCTGTGCCAGCCCGCGCGGATCAAGCTCGGCCCGCTCCGGCCCGCAAGCGACCGCGCGCCAGCCGCTGAAGTCAGGAGTAGAGTGATTCCGCGTTCTTTGCGAAAAGTGGGGATTTTGCTCAACTCAGCATGAAACGCCGGAATCGTATCTGCCAGATTTCCAATGACCGGCAGATTCGCACGGACGCACCCGATCCAGCTGCGCCGGATCAATTTCAAAGTGAACGATCTTCGCGTGCGGCGCAAACCGCGTCGGTTCGCCGGTCACGCGATCGTCGAGCCGCGCTCCAAATACGAACAGCAGATCGGTTTCGTTGCAGCGCCGTGTTCGCCGCGCGCGTGCCGTGCATGCCCACCATGCCCAGGTAATACGGCGCCTCGGGCGGAACCGCGCCCAGACCATGAACCGTGGCAAATGTCGGAATATTCAAATCGTCGAGCAGCCGCCGCAACTCCGGAATCGCTCCCGACAACTTCGCTCCCGCGCCGACCAGCGCGACCGGCTTGGAAGACTGCTGCAAGCAAAGCTACAATCGTGTCGGTGAATCCGCCGTCGGCCTTCGCATCGGCGGCCCGCGCATGCGGCGTGAACTTCACCGGCCCGGAAAATTCTTTCTTCGCCTTCAGCATGTCGGTAGGGATATCGATCACGACCGGCCCCGGTCGTCCGCTGCGCGCCCAGTAAAATCCCTCGGCGATCGCCTCAGGAATTTCGTCAATCGTGCGAACCAGGCGGCTCCACTTGGTCAGCGAGAGCGTCACGCCGAAAACGTCCGTCTCCTGAAACGCATCGGTCCCGATCAGCGCACTGCGCACCTGCCCGGTGATGCAGACCAGAGGAACCGAATCCATCTTCGCGTCGGCAATGCCCGTGACCAGATTCGTCGCGCCCGGCCCGCTGGTCGCCATGGCAACGCCCACTTCGCCCGTGACCCGCGCATAGCCTTCCGCCGCGAACACCGCGCCCTGCTCGTGCCGCGTGAGGATGTGCCGCACGCCGCTGCCCTCCAGCGCGTCATACAGCGGCATGATCGCGCCGCCGGGATAGCCAAACACCAGCTCCACCCCTTCGGCGCGCAGGCACTGCAGAACGATGTCCGCTCCCTTAAGCATTCACCACCTGTTTGGTGCCGTCCTTAGGAGCCTCCGCCGTCTTTTTGCCATCTTTCGGCAGCCAGCTCATCATGCCGCGCAGTTGCGCGCCCACGATCTCGATGGGATGCTGCTTTTCTTTCTCGCGCAACCGGTTGAAGTTCGGGCAGCCGGCCTTGTTCTCGGCAATCCACTCCTGCGCAAATTTGCCCGACTGAATGTCGGCCAGCGTCTTCTTCATTGCCGCCCGCGTGGCGTCGCCTACCACCTGCTCGCCGCGCGTCAGGTCGCCGTATTCCGCCGTGTTCGAGATGGAGTAGCGCATGCCGCGAGGCCGCCTTCGTAAATCAGGTCGACGATCAGTTTCACCTCGTGCAGGCACTCGAAGTAAGCAATCTCTGGCGCGTAGCCGGCTTCGACCAGCGTTTCGAATCCCTTCTTGATCAGCGACGTCAGCCCGCCGCACAGCACGGCCTGCTCGCCAAACAGAGTCGCTCTCGGTTTCTTCCTTGAACGTGGTCTGCAGAACACCGGCGCGAGTGGACCCGATGCCGTGGGCATAGGCCAGCGCCAGTTCGTGCGCGTGCCCGCTGGCATCCTGGTGAATCGCGATCAGCGACGGCACTCCACGCCCTTCGGTATAGACGCGTCGCACCAGGTGTCCGGGACTCTTGGGCGCGATCATCACCACGTCAACGTCGTCTGGCGGAACGATCGTCTTGAAAGTGAATGCTGAAGCCATGCGAAACCCCGAGAACCTTTCCCGGATGCAGATACGGCTTGATGCGCTGCTTCGTAGAGCTCGCCCTGGGTCTCATCGGGCGTGAGCAAATGGATCCAGTCGGCGCGCTTGGCGGCCTCATCCGGCGCGACCACGACCATGCCATCGGCCCGCGCCTGTGCGGCGCTGGGGCGGTTGGGGTCGAGCCCGACGATCACTTTGTTGCCGCTGTCGCGGAGATTCTGCGCCTGAGCGTGTCCCTGGCTGCCGTAGCCGATAATGGCGATCGTCTTGCCCTTCAGTACCTCAGGCTTCGCGTCGCGTTCATAAAAAATAGTAACCACCGAGTGCTCCTCTCATGGCTCATATTGCGTTAAACAAAGGCGATCCTGACTGCAATACCGACCGGTCGGTCGGTATAAGGGAAATGCTACCTGTCAGGGCCCGAAAGTGTCAAGAGAGAACTCTGGTTCAGAGAGTCAAGAGTGGAGGGTGATGCGAAACTTGGCCCGGCAAAACGCGGACCTGGATCTCCTCCGTTTTGGTACCCTGTCCTTTCTATGAGCGTTGTACGAACTCCGGCCACAGCCCCGGAGAAACGTGTGCCCGCATTCCAGACAGGAGAAGCCCATGAACGAATTTGAATGCCTGATCCCCATTTTGAATGTGAAGAATTTCGCTGCGTCGATGAACTACTACGTCAACCAGTTGGGTTTTAAAAAGAAATGGGATTGGGGCGATCCCCCGACCTTCGGTTGCGTCACGCGGGGCAAGATCGAGATTTTCTTCAGTGAAGGGGGGCAGGGGCAGCCGGGAATGTGGATCAGCATTTTCGTCGAGGATGTGGATGCGCTGCATGAGGAGTACAAAAAGAGCGGTGCGATCATTCGCCAGCCGCCGACCAATATGCCCTGGGGCCTCCGTGAAATGAATGTGCAGGATCCGGACGGCCACCGTCTTCGCATGGGCAGCCATTCCGAGGGCCCGGTCGATGAGAAAGGCTGGAAGCGCTTCGGGGAGATACAGCAGTTCGGGGAGTGAATCGGGGCAAGGGCCGATTGCAGAAGAAAAACCTCAACCACGAAGGACACGAAGGTACACGAAGGAATTCAAGGTCTCTTTCTTCCTTCGTGTACCTTCGCGTCCTTAGTGGTAAAGACTTTGAATTTGGGCCGCGACGGAGCCTCCGCGCATTGGCATTCCGGCGCGCAACTGTTTACCATGTCACGCGATGCCTCGCGAGACTCTGGTTGATTCCCGGCAGGAAATTCTGCGCACTGCTGCCCGCCTGTTCCAGCAGCGCGGCTACGACGCGACCTCGATGAACGACGTCGCCGCCTCGCTCAAACTCAGCAAAGGAGGCCTCTACCACCACTTTCAGAGCAAGGACGAAATCCTGTTCGAGATCATGAACCACGCCATGGAGATCACTCAGGAGCGCGTGCTCGATCCGGTGCGCGGCATTGCCGATCCGGAAGAACGCCTGCGGGCGCTGATTCGCCGCCACATGGAAGTCGTCCTCAGCCCGCGCGACCGCGAGATCACAGTGATGCTGCACGAGAACCATCCCTTGCCCCCCGCGCTGCGCAAGCGCATCAATCAGCGCAAGAAGGAATACATTCACTTCGTCGAGGGCCTGATCGCCGAGGTTCAAAGCAACGCGCAAAGCAAGCCTCAGCGCACCCGCCAGACTAAGTGCGCCGTCAGCCCGCGCGCCGCCGCTTTCGCCCTGCTCGGCATGATCAACTGGATTTACCAGTGGTATAAGCCGGAAGGCGAACTGCAGACGACCAACCTGATTCCGCAATTCACCGAACTGCTGTTTGGAGGGATTCTCGCGTGAAGGCTGGATTTGCATGAAGGCTGGGCTTGTATGAAAACTGGGTTCGGCGAGGCTTGGTTCGGAAAGGTCGCCGAGATCAACCAGCAGCGAGCCGAAACTGGCAAGCTCTATCGCGAATTTCTGCGCGTGCCGGAGATGAGCGCTGGGCTCTACGTCCTGGCCGCGGGAGCCACCGATTCGCAGCGCCCGCATCACGAGGATGAGATGTACTACGTTGTGCGAGGCAAGGCGCGCTTCCAAGCCGGAGACCAGGACCGGCAATTTCCGCCGGCAGCGTGCTCTTCGTCGCAGCAGAAGTTGAGCACCATTTCTACGATATCGCCGAAGAATTGGCCGTACTGGTCTTCTTCGCGCCCCCTGAAAGCTAGATCCTAGCTAGCCGAGCGCCCGTGCGCCGTACTGTCACCGACAAAGGAACCGTCGACGAACCGCGCTTTTGCGGCTACAATAAACCCAGCGTCATCCAAGCTGTAGACGCCGCGATGCATGCACAGGCTCTATCCGCCCAGGCGGAAGGGCACTGGAGGACATCATGAGCATCACCCCAATTGGCGGTTCCGGCTTTTCTCCGGGAGACGGTTCCGGCCATAAAGTGACTACCGCGTCCCTGCGGGAACAGAAACTCCGCCACGAACCCATCACTTGCCTCACCGCTTACGACTACTCCGCCGCTCGTCTGGTGGATGAGGCCGGCATCGACATGGTGCTGGTGGGCGATTCGCTGGCGCAAACCATGCTGGGCTACGAGAACACGCTCTCAGTCACCATGGACGAGATGCTGCATCATGTGAAGGCGGTGCGCCGCGGGGTGAAGAACGCGCTGCTGGTCGCGGACATGCCGTACGGGTCTTACCAGGTTGACTCCAAGGACGCAGTGCGTAATGCGGCCCGCTTTGTAAAAGAGGGCGGCGCCGAGGTGGTGAAGATTGAGGGCGGAGAGAAGCGCGCGGAGTTGATCCGGCAGATTATTGACGCGGAGATTCCGGTCGCGGGGCACATCGGGCTGACGCCGCAGTCGGTGAATGTGATGGGCGGATACAAGGTGCAGGGCAAGAGTCTCGCCGGGATTGAGCAACTGATGCGCGATGCGGTGGCGCTGGATCATGCCGGCGTGGCGTGCCTTTATCTGGAGGGTATTCCGCGGGAAGTGGCGGCGATGATTACCGCGGAGGTGGGCACTCCGACGATCGGCATTGGCGCCGGGCCGGAGTGCGACGGGCAGGTGCTCGTGTTTCACGACATTTTGAATCTTACGTTCGGACCTCCGGCAAAGTTTGTGCGACGCTACGGCGATGCGGCAGCGTTGATCACGAACGCGGTGCAAGCCTATCGGGACGACGTCCGGTCGCACCAGTATCCGGCGGACGAGGAGTCGTATCATTTGCCGAAGGAGACCAAGGCGGGGCTGGAGACAGTGCTGGCGCGGAAACGGGCTATGCGGCGGTAAGTGCGAGAACCTTTCGCCGCGGATTTTCGCGGATGAACGCGGATAGGGCGACGGAACGAAAGTGCCCTTGATTGCGTATCTTCCCATGGGTAACCGATTATGAGTAACCAACTATTAAGTAACCAAGTGCAGTTGCACCCGGCCGCAGCGGATGGATCGAATGCATCGATGGTGCTAGGCTAGGGAAAGGGAGGGCCCAATGATTTCGACATTTTTTTTCTTCCCGTTCTTCGGCGGTGGGCTGGTGTTGTATTTTCTGCCGTCGATCGTGGCGCTGGCCCGGAACAAGCGGGATCTGCTGGCGATCTTCCTGCTGAACATGTTCCTGGGATGGAGCGTGATTGGATGGATTGTCGCGCTGGTCTGGGCGGCGAAGAACGACGTTCCGATGATGGTGAGGTAGGTTCGGCGGGGAAACTTCTTTTGCCACGGATTTGCTCGGCTGAACACGGATGAGGCGAGGAGTACCCGTTCTAGCGGATGAGGTCGGGACGGGGAACCAGCTTCTCGATTGTGTTGTGTGAATCCCCACTTCTCGCGCAGAAAGCGCGCGAGAAATGGGGCACACGAATTTCTCTTCGATCGGCTTTGAAAATCTGCACGACAATCGACGAAATGCGAACAGCTTCTCGGGCCGTGCGGCGTGCGGGCCAGCGGCTGGGATTTGTTCCTACCATGGGAGCGCTGCATGAGGGGCACCTGTCGCTGGTGCGGGCGGCGCGTGCGTCTTCCGACGTGGTGGCGGCATCGATCTTCGTCAACCCTACGCAGTTTGGTCCGAACGAGGATCTGGCAAAGTATCCGCGATCGTTTGAGCGCGACTGCGAATTGCTGGAGCGCGAAGGCGTCGAATTGCTATTCGCGCCAGCGGTGGAAGAGATGTATCCCGGCAGGCGCGGTGACCTGGGTGACGGTGGAGGAATTGAGCGGCAAGCTGGACGGGCGTTCGCGGCCGGGACATTTTCGCGGGGTCGCCACCGTAGTCGCGCAAGTTGTTTCACATGGTCGAACCGGATGCGGCGTTTTTCGGTCAGAAAGACGCGGCGCAGGTGGCGATCATCCGGCGCATGGTGCGCGATCTGAATTTGGCGGTAGAGATTGTGGTTTGTCCGATCGTGCGCGAGGCCGATGGGCTGGCAATGAGTTCGCGGAATGCTTATCTGGATCGCGGAGCAGAGAAAGCACGCGCTCGTGCTGCATCGCTCGCTGATGCGGGTACAGCAGTTAGCCGGACGCGGGCGAGCTGAATGCGGCGCAACTGCGTGGCCGCGGGGCGCGAGGAATTTGCCGCGGAAAATTCAGTGCGCCTAGATTATTTCGAGATTGTCGATTCGGAGTCGCTCGATCCCGTCGAGAATATTTCCCGTGGCGCGCTCGTGGCCGTTGCGGCGTTTGTGGGGAACACGCGGCTGATCGATAACATCGTGCTCAACGCGAGGCTGGCGCCCGTAACGCCGAAATAAACCGCTCCCGCGCTAATAAGAATTCGCGCTAAGGAAGTTTCGCTTTAGCCTCCGGGTTCCTGTGTGCACCTCTGTGTCCTCTGTGGTTCAAGCTTTTCCTAATAGGGATACGGGGAAATGTAGTCGGCCGCGTAGCCGTAGTCCCACCACGGGCTATACCAGTAGGATGGCCAGTACCAGAAGGGGTATCCGAATCCAAAGCCCCAGCCGCAACCCCAGCATCCCCATCCGCCGCCCCAACCCCAACCGCCGTAGAAGCCGCGTCCACCGTAAAAACCGCCTCGGCCTCCGTAAAATGCGGCGCGCCCCGCAAAGTTAGCGGACGCCACTTCGCCACTACGACCCACCGCACTGCCTGAGGTGGATCGAGTGCTCGATCTCGCCGCCGATCCGGTCACGCCGCGAGTTCCGGCGCCGGCGCTGGCAAACGAATGCCAGTTTCCGTCGGCAATGCCAGCGCTGCGGGATCCCGTCATGCTGGCGCCGCTGCCTCGACCCTCGAAGGACCAAGCTCGTCCGGCCGCGGCACCGCGAGCGCCAAAGCCGCCTGAGCCGAAGCCTCGCGACGATGACGAGTATCCGCCCATCCTTCCTTCGCGGCCGCTGCCCGACATACCGCCGCGCTCGGCGCCGTAGCCTCCACCATGGAAGCCGCCGCCCGAACTGCCTCCGCCGTGGAAGCCGCCCCCGTAGGAGCCGCCACCACCGTGGGAACCTCCACCACCACCGCCGCCGTGTTGGGCGAGGGCTGGTGTGGATGCGCAGACCAAGGCAAAGGAAGCGATTCCTGCAAGAACCGACAGCAAGGTGGGTTTACTCATTTTAGTTCCCTCCAACAAAAACGGAGGTGGGCTGCCCAGGAGGGCAAACCGCCTACAGTTATTTTACTCCCATTAGATGTCATTCCAACACGGAAGTTGCCTGGATGGATCGAAGGGAAACCGGCGTCGGACGTAGCGTTTAATCGCTTTGTAAAGACGCAGGATGGATGAGATGGATGAGTCATTCGCGAGGCGATTGAAGAAACCGGGGCTGCTACATCTCGCCGAGGCCTACTGCCGCGGAAGGATCGCCGCGGCTACCGGACGAGGCGCCATGCGCTGACGGATCAAGCTTTCGACCTGTGACCACAGGAGCGGATCGCACTGGCTCTGCACATGGCTGGGCGCGAAGGTCCGCAGGAACCACGACGTTCCCTGGCAAGCCACCGGCGTTTTCTGATAATCGAAACGGTAGTTACCCAGGATTTCTGTTTTCGAGTTGTCTGCGGCTGCGATTTGAGCGCGGCCATGGAGAAAGCCGTGGGGCTGATAGAAGTTCGCGGCCTCGGCCACGTTGTCTGGAATGACCCTGTCCGTTTCCCAGGGCTTGGCGATGCTGTCGACCTGCACGGTCAGCAGCACGGGGATTCCCGCGCGGTCCAGTTCGCGAGCCAGCATCACGACGGCCGACGCTCCCCAACTATGGCCAAACAGGATGATGCGCGCCTGGGCTTTTTCCGCGGCGCTCAGCACGCCATCATGGTTGACGTCGAGCCGGCGAAGAATGGCCTGGTACGCCAGCTTCCGGTGGCGATTCTCGAAGACCTGGATCGACGCATCTTTCGGAAGGTCGGGCTGAATTCTGTGCGCCAGTTGCACGGGACCGTGGTAGGGATTGTCGTGGCGCACAAAACCGCCGGCAAAGCCCACCAGGATATAAGAGCCTTTTGCCGGCGGCAGGCTGGTGACGGCTCCGTCGGCGGCCGTGAGCAAGGGCGTTGCCGCCAGGGTTGCGGCCACCGCGGCAAGAATCGGGAATCGCGCGATGCGGGACACTCGGGCTCCTAGCACGGGGCCTCTAACGCTGTGATGCTGTGCAGTGGAGTAAGGTTGCGACTTTGGCAAATGCTGGGCAGTAGCTCTCACTGTGTGCCCAGACCCTGAGGGCTCGGCTTTCGGCGGAAGCAGAGACCAATAAGTGTCCCCACCATCCCGTATAAGATGAAATTGCCACCGAACTCGAAGAGAGCCACCAGTATTTTGTCGGATAGAGTTGAAGGATTTGCAAGACCGGCAACCGCCGGGGGCCATAGCACGAGGAGAATCTCGGGTTTGATCGCATTTCGGCTAGATACAGCCGTCAATGCCAGCGCGATGATTACGCCCGTGCACCCAAAGGCTAGGAACCAACGCCTGAGCGTCTTAACGAACAACCCGGCGCACGAAACGATTACAAGACACGCTAGGAACAGGTACCAAAGCATAAGGCTCTCGGACAGCGGGCTAAAAACGGTTTCCGTCGGGGCTTTCGCCCGAATCGGCCCGGAGGAAAGTCTACACCTCACGGTCAAGTCGTGGGCGGAAGACAGCGGCCTTGCGGCCGCTGACCGGGTCTGAGACCCGGTCCCACACAAAACCCTCCTCCCCACGCAGCCTCTACTTCGCGTGGACTCGGGAGACGAAGGGATTTCCGCCCAGAAAGTAGCGCCAGGGTTTATCGACGGCTTTCGTGATGCCGATGCGGGGGCTGGTGCGGATGCCGCGGGCGCGATATGCGTCATCGCCGGTCTCTTCCCCGATCCAGAGGCTGCTGGCCGCGGAGGTGAGATCGCACCCGTTGTCGCGGGCGCGGGTGATGGCGAAAGCTTCGGAAAGTCGCCCCGGACCGCTGGTCAGTTTGATCAAGTCTTTAATGTTCGACCCAGAAATGTTCAAACCAAAATTCTTCAGACCGTGGTTGCTGGGACCGTGAATTTCGAGGCCGCGGTCGCGGGCCATTTCCTCCATGCCGGTTAGCGGTTCGAGGGCGCGGAACAGAACGCCTCCGGCCTGGCCAGCCGGTTCACAGGAGACGTTGAGGCAGTAGTGGGTGCCGTAAATGAAATAGACGTAAGCGTGGCCGGGTGGTCCGAAGAGCACCGAGGTGCGGGCGGTGTTGCCCGCAGCGGAGTGGGAGGCGGGATCTTTTTCGCCGAGGTAGGCTTCGACTTCGACGATGCGGGCGGTGCGATTTCGTGGGCCATCGCGGACCAGAACCTTGCCTAGAAGTTCGCGAGCCACGCGGCGCGGATCGCGGCTATAGAAAGAGCGAGGCAGCGGGCGGATGTGGGCCGGTGCCGTCAGGGAGTGCGAGTCGGTCATGCGAAGGGATTTTAAATGCAGGGCGGGTGGGGCGTGCTGCCTGCGCCGGACTCAGCGGCAGTTTGCTGAAAATCTCGCGCGCACCTGAAGCCGCATCGCTGCCACGCACCACTACAGCGGCCACGGTCTACTAGATCGGCTTGGCCTCGGTGTTTCTGGCGGCGGTGACGTTGGAGGGCGGGTCGTCGAACGATTTGCCAGGTTCGTGCGCGACCTTCTCGTTTTTACTGCCGACTTTGCGGATCGCGTCGTGCCACCCGTCATCCCAGGCGATGTGCGCCTCGCCATCCACCAGGGTCCAGGTCCCATGCTCCTCGCCGAGCGTCTTCCTCGCGTTTCCGTCGGCTTCGAGGGTGATAAAGAAGCGGCCTCCGTTGCCTTCACCCACTTCCCACTTGCCGATGAAGTGAGCTCGGCCGGGCACCATCGAATTTTCGGGAGCTCCGAATTCGATTCGATCGATGTCGGCGGATATCTTTTCGTGGTGCCCGTCCTTATAAACGATCACGGCCGGCGCTTTGAAGTCGATGCGCGCAATTTCGGCCATAGCGAAGGTTTGGTGGTGCCCGTCTTTGAAAACGATCACGACAGAGTTGCGATCGTCGGCAGCGGCGGCCGGCTTTGCAGCAGCAGCGGCGGCGAAGGCGAGCAGCAGGACTGCGGAAATTCCGACTGGGGTGATAAGAGCACGCATGGTTGCCTCCCGAACTTGCGGAACGCGGGAACACAACGTCCCTGCCATGTTATACGCGGCGACGGGGCGAATAGTTCCCTTACGCCGCGCCCTTGGCGGATTCTTTCAGATAGGCGAGCACTTCTTCGGCATGGCCCTCGGGCTTCACCTTCTCGAAGATGTGCTGGATCTTGCCATCGGGGCCGATGATGAAGGTGGTGCGCGCGACTCCCCAGACTTTCTTGCCGTACATGTTTTTTTCTTTCATGACGCCGAAGGCCTCGGCGACTTTCTTGTCGGCATCGGCCAGCAGGGTGAAGGGCAGGCTGAACTTGTCCTGAAATTTCTTTTGCGCTTTGGGCGTGTCGGGGGAGATGCCGAGCAGCACCGCGCCGCTCTTCTGCATCTTCTTGTAGGTATCGCGGAACTCGCAGGCCTCGATGGTGCATCCGGGCGTATCGGCGCGGGGATAAAAATAGAGAACGATGGTTTTGCCGCGCAGGTCTTTCAAGGCGATTTCTTTTCCGTTCTCGTCCTGCAAAGTGAAGTCGGGAGCCTTATCATTGATATTCATGGGAGTGTCTCCGGGAGAATCGAAGTCGAACGCCGCGAATGCCACCGAAACGGCGGGCGGCGAGTCAGCTTTCTTCAAGACTAAGATTTTACACCGCCAGGTTTTGCGGCGCGGATGGTTTCTGATTGCGCTGCTGGCCTGCGCGGCGTGCTGGGCAGGATCGGCGGCGGCGCAGGAAGATCGACCGGAGATCACGCCCGGCGAGCGGAAAGTCCCGAGGAAAAAAGATGCGGGACCACGTGCCGTGGGATTGCTGCAGATGGGCGCGAACGGTAAGGTGTCGCTGGTGCCGATCGCGATTCTGATTGGTGGCAAGTTCTGGGACGCAACCGCGTACAAAGCCGATCCGGTGCCGATGGCGCTCGATCCGGGCACGGTTTACGAGGCTGAACGCGACGGCAGTTCGTTGGGCCTGTTCACCATCAACAGCGCGCTGCAGAGCAGAGCCGTCAACGCTCAGATTCCGTGGATTGCCACCGGCAAGTGGGTTCCCGCGGGAAGCGAACCGGCGAAGACGGAGCTCAAGGCGGAAACCGCGCCGGTAGGAATCGATAAAAGCGACGAGCCTCCGCGGCTGACCCGGGATCCTACGAGGGTGTCGATGCCCGCCAGCAAGCCGGCTTCGACCACCACGCCACCTGCCAGCACTCCCCAAACCACGGGGCAGTCGGGTTCGGGAGACGAGCCACCGCGGTTGACGAAAGGCGCTTCAACGCCCGAGTCGTCGCCGTCATTGTCCCCGCCAGCGGGATCGTCGGGACCTGCAACGCAGGGAGAATCGAAACCCAGTGATTCCAAGCCCAGCGACACCAAGCCCGGCGACACCAAGCCGCCTGACGCCAAGCCGCCTGACGCCAAGGCCGACAATCATGCGAACGTGCCAGCATCCGACAGCGGAGCCACGGAAGAGAACCGGCCGAGATTGCGGCGTGGAAAACCCGTCGAGCCGTTGCCCGAGGATGACGTGCCGGGTTATAGCAAGCCAGGCGCGGCGTCGCCCGCAGCGCCCTCCGCGGCGTCTTCCGCCCTGGCGACGGATCTAGCAAAGACGGCCCCCGCCAAGGCCGACACAGCGCCGGTCGATTTGGTTCCGGCAATTTCCGATGCGACTGGCCCTCAGCCCCGGTCATTCGGGTACGAGTGGCTCAAAGACGAAGAGGGAGAGCGCCGAGCGCAGATGGTCGCGCTTGCCAAGCAAAAAGTTCGCGCCTACGTCGAGGCTGTGGCGAAGGCAAAGATTGCTCCAGCTCCAACGCCTTCAGCAGGCGCGCGGCACACTGCGTCCACGAAAGCGGCTGCGAAAACAAAAGACCCGATTCTCGAGAACGTCAAGATGACAACGTTCGACGTCTGGACCACGAACCAGCCGGTGATCGTGTTCAGCGCTCAAGCGCACATGCCGCCGCCACCCGCCGGCAGTCCGCAGGTGGGCTCCGATTCCGAGATGCAGTATTCGGTGCTTCTGGTGGCTTATCCAGATACCTACAACAATCTGCATACGATCTATGTGGGAGTCACCGACAAGTACCATCTCGACCTGACGCCGCGACTCGAACTCATCGACGCGGTGGACGCCGACGGCGACGGACGCGGCGAGTTGCTCTTCCGTGAGGTTACCGATGGCGGCAACGGCTGGGTGATTTATCGCCCGACCGCCGACAGGCTTTACAAAATGTTTGACAGCCTGCATCCGGAGTAGAGGAGGCCCGCGGCAAGCTTTTCCAGCCCGCGCGTCCTGCATTTTCGCCAGAATGTTCCACCCTACAGACTGGACAGGACGCGGAAATTTCATCACACTTTCGGTGGACGGCCTGAAGTGGATGGCTTGAGTCCAGCGCTTGTCCCAGTTCTGGAAGGAGACTTCGTCTAGTTGCGTCTGACACGCCGCAAGTTCGTGCAGTCCGCCTTAGGCGCTGGAGTCGCCGCGGCGCTGCCGGCTGCCATTTTTTCCGGGTGCAGTGTCCCCTCGAAGGCAGGAACGCCGCCACCTGCGGTTCCGCGGGCTCACCAGTTCGACACATCTTTCGAAGCCACATTCCCGAAGGGATTCTTCTGGGGCACGGCCACCGCCGCCTACCAGATTGAAGGCGCGTGGAATGAAGACGGCAAAGGCGAGTCGATCTGGGACCGTTTCGCGCACACTCCGGGCAAGATCAAGAATGGCGACACGGGCGATGTGGCTTGTGATTCCTATCACCGCTGGCGCGAGGACATCGTCCTAATGCGGGCGATGAATCTGAACAGCTACCGGTTCTCGATTGCGTGGCCGCGGATTCAGCCTTCGGGATCCGGCCCGGCAAATGCGAAAGGCGTCGACTATTACAGCCGCGTGGTGGACGCTTTGCTGGAGGCGCGCATCCGGCCGTTCGTGACGCTCTTTCACTGGGACTTGCCGCAGGTGGTCGACGATGCGGGAGGATGGCTCAGTCGCGATACCGCCAGCCGATTTGCCGACTACGTGCAACTGGTGGCGCAGGCGCTGGGCGATCGCGTCAACGACTGGATATTGTTCAACGAACCTTCGGTCTTCACTTATAGCGGGTACCTTGAGGGCGAGCACGCGCCGGGACACAAGAGCCTGCTGGATTTCCTGCGTGCCACACACGTGGTGAATCTGGCGCAGGGAGCCGGGTTTCGGGCGCTGAAGGCAACGCGTCCTCGAGCCCGCGCAGGAACTGCTTTCAACATGTCGCCCTGCGAGCCGGCAACGGATTCTGAGGAAGACAAGCTGGCGACGGAGCGGGCCCATGCCATAACCAATATATGGTTTGTGGAGCCGGCGCTGCGCGGGCGCTATCCGGAGGCGCTTACGTTTCTGCCAGAGACGGCGATGAGGATTCACCCGGGCGATATGGAGAAGACGCGGGCGCCGCTGGATTTCATCGGCATCAATTTATATTACCGGACCGTCGCTTCTGCGCCGGCCACGATGGAACGCGTCTCGCACGCGCAGGATTGGTTGTTTCCGGTGAAGATGGACGGCGGACAGCAGGGACCGAAAACCGACTTTGGCTGGGAAGTATGGCCGAAAGCGCTATACGACATGGTCACGCGCATCACGCGCGATTACAACCGGCCCGTGATCGAAATTACGGAGAGCGGATGTTCGTATAACGATGGCCCCGACGCGAGCGGAGCGGTTCACGACAGCCGCCGGATTGCCTATCACCGCGAGTATCTGGCGGCTTTGGGCAGGGCCATCGCCGAGGGCGCCGACGTTCGCGGCTACCACGCCTGGAGCTTGCTCGATAACTTCGAGTGGGCGGAAGGCTTTAGCCAGCGCTTTGGGCTGACCTATGTCGACTTCAAGACGCAACGGCGAACGATTAAAGATTCGGGACGGTGGTACGGAAAAGTGGCCGCGGAGAATCGGCTGAAGCCGAAATAATCCGAAGCGCAGCCAACCCCACTACTACGCCGCCAACGAATACGACGAGGGTATAGATTGTCATTTCGTGCGACCGCCGCGGCAAACCAGCTATCAGAGCATTTCCAAGCCTGCTGCTGGTGTTGAAAAATGCATGCAACACAATGGCGACCAGCACGTTGAACTTTGAGATACTTGCCGCCGCCGTGAATAAGAAAGCAATTCCCGTCACGATCAGAAGAAACTGCCAGCGAGTCGCGCTGCTCCAGCCCTGCATCTGAAACAGCGGCAGGTGCCAGCCCGCCCAAAGCGGAGCAAGAATTAGCGTAGCGCGCACTGGACCATAGCGCTCCTGCAACCTGGGCAAAGCAAAACCGCGCCATCCAGGCTCCTCGGGCACCGGACCACCGAGGAATGTGGAGTAGTTAAATCCGTAGGTGCTCGAGTGCAAAAGGGACGACCAGTGCAGTGCGAAAGCGGGCGCCGCAGCCACTGCCGCCGACGGCGCAACGAGAGTGGTCACGAAGAAGACAGCGAGTCCGAATCCAAGTCCAGTGATCAGGCTGGGCCAGCCGGTCCAAATGCGGCAGATTTTCAGGTCGCGAGCGGCCAGCCAGCGCGTGATCAACGCGGCCACGGTCGGGCCGAATGCGCCACTGAGGAACAGCAGTTCCCCATAAGATTCGGCTTTGTTGTCTGGTACGAAGCGCGGCAGGACCAGCCACCACGTCCACGTCCATGCATAGGTCAGCAGGAAGAAAAGAATGACCGGACTGGAACGCGCGAAACGAACAGGGAATGACGGACGATGGGCAGGCCGAGGATCGACGAGTGAACGATCGACAAGTGAACGATCGACAAATTGTTCCGGCGAACTTGCCATGGCAATTGCGAAACGATAGCACAGGCGTAGGATTTCGGGCGGCGGCTTGGGCTATCTTTCGATTCGCCGATTCTGCGGGGAGCTAGTTGTTTGGAACCTTGAGCCGGTCGCGCTCTTCGGCCAGCTTTTTCTGCAGCGCCGGATTCACGAGTGAAACGGGCACCTCCAGGTCTCCGACTTTGAATTCCGTGGGATCGAAGGTGGCGTAGCCGTCCTTTTCGCCCATGCGACCGGAGATCGTGACCCAGACTTCTTTGCCGCCAATGTCAGTAAGAAACTTGCCGTGCACAATGTCGCCATCCATGGTGACCTGCTGGTCTTTGATGTTGGGCGTGCCGCTGCCGAGGTTCGAGTCCGGAGAAAGGCCGGCGCTTCCGGAGCCGCCGCCCAGCATTTGCGCCACTACGGCACTGATTTCGTCGGAATTGACTTGCGCGCCGGCTTTGGAACCGGACGCGGCCGGCCCGGACTGCGGCGCGCCCTGTGCGGCTTCAGAAGTTCGACTTCCAGAAACCCCGCCCGCCGATGAAGGTTGTGTCGCCGGTTGGGATTGCGTGTTTTTCTGATCCGTCGATTGGGCATGTTCGACAGCCGTCGGAACTGAAGGCTGGACCACAGGCGCAGGCCTCCGCAGCACCAGAGTGATGGCGACCAACGACGCTGCCAGCGTCGCAATGCTGACGATGCGGTCGAATTTGAATTTCACGGCCATTTCCGATCGGTCGGCCCAGCATGTATCGAGAAAAGACAGGCAGGCCCAGTCTCATGGTAGCCGGGCGGAGAGTGAAAGATGAGATAACCAAAGTGTTGGCCCGGGATGCTGTGTGGGCCGGGACCTGTGTGTGGGACGGACACTCCCTTCGACTTCGCTCAGGGCAGGCTCTGTCCGTCCCACACAAGCTTAGGTTAACTTCTTGGCCAGCAATTCATTCACGATCTGCGGGCTGGCTTGGCCTTTGGAGGCTTTCATGACTTGGCCAACGAAGAAGCCGAGCATGGTGGTTTTGCCAGCACGGTATTGTTCTAGCTGTTTGGAGTTGGCGGCGAGGACTTCGTCGATGATCTTGTCCAACGCGGAGGTGTCGGTGGATTGTTGTGGGCGGCCTTCTTCTTCATAGACTGCGGGGAAATCTTTGGCGCGCTCGAAGGCGAGGTCGTAGAGATCTTTGAGCATCTTGCCGGAGATGGTGCCGGCCTCGACTAGATCGGCTGAGGTGGCCACGCCGTTCATCGAGATCGGGGATTGCTCGATCGCGATGCCCTTAGCTTTGAGGCGGCCCATGAGTTCACTCTGCACCAGGTTGGCTACGCGCTTGGGATTTTTCGCGGCTTTCGCAGCCTCTTCGAACTGGTCGGCTAGCGATTTCGGAGACGTCAGCACCTGCGCGTCATATTCGGTGATGCCGTAGTCTTTCACCATGCGGGCGCGGCGGGCTTCGGGGAGTTCAGGCAGGGAGCGTGCGATCTCGGCCTTCCGCGTGTCATCGACCACCAGAGGCAGTAAGTCAGGCTCGGGGAAGTAGCGGTAATCGTGCGCCTGCTCTTTCGAGCGCATGCTGTAGGTCTTGCCTTCGTTCGCGTTGTACAGGCGCGTCTCCTGCGTGACTTTGCTGCCGGATTCCAGGACGTCAATCTGACGGGCGATTTCATATTCCAGGGCTTCGCGGATGAAGCGGAAGGAATTCACGTTCTTGATTTCGGCCTTGGTGCCGAATTCTTTCTGGCCGCCGGGGCGCACGCTGACGTTGGCGTCGCAGCGCAGCGAGCCTTCCTCCATGTTGCAATCGCTGACGCCGGTGTAGAGGATGATTTCTTTCAGGCGCGTCAGGTATTCGTAGGCCTCGTCGGGCGAGGCGAGGTCGGGCTCGCTGACGATTTCGATCAGCGGGACGCCGGTGCGGTTGAGGTCGATGGCGGTTTTCTCGGCGGCGTCGGGGAAGCCTTCGTGCAGGCTCTTGCCGGCGTCTTCTTCGAGATGGACGCGGGTGATGCCGATTTTCTTTTTTCCTTTTGCCGCAACCCGGCTTGCTTTCGCCCCAACCCCGCCTTGCGCGGGGATTTCGATGTAGCCGTGTTCGGCCAGCGGCTTGTCATATTGCGAAATCTGGTAGCCCTTGGGCAGGTCGGGATAGAAATAATTCTTGCGCGCGAAGATGGAAGTTTCGTTGATGCGGCACTGCAGCGCCATCGCCGCCAGCGTGGCGAACTCGACGACTTTCTTGTTGAGCACAGGCAGGGCGCCGGGCATCCCCAGGCAGACGGGGCAGACATTCGAATTCGGGGGCGCGCCGAAGCGCGTCGAGCAAGAGCAGAAAATCTTGGTCGCCGTCAGCAGCTGGACATGGACTTCGAGACCGATGACCGGCTCATAGGTGGCGTGGGCGGCGACGGAATCAGCCTGCGTGGTGACCATAGGGAGTGATTATAAAGGGGGCGCGAGTAAAGGGCAGGAGCATTCCGGGGCGTAACGTCGGCTACTTTAGGATGGTGGGTTCCCGCCGACCAAGGACAGGGCTCTTTCGTATTCACCGCCGAATTCGACACTCGTAATTTCGTTCAGCTTGTACGAGGTCGGGTAATCATCCCACTTGGCATCCGGGCCGATCTCCCGGAGAGAGACTTTCCCGCGCTTTATCTCTTCAATTTTTCCAATCCAACACACGTCTGGTTTGATCCTTTCGCGGTGGATAGTGAGAAGTTGGAATAGGCTGCGCGCGGACAGCAGCAGATCCTCAACGCTCGTCAGGCTCACCCTAGGTCTCTTGGGCATGGGATCCCCAAGCTTCTTCCGCGCTGCTTCGGAAAAGGCCCCATAGGGATCGCGCTTCAAGATCCCTTACGTCTTCTATTCGAAAGCAGGAAAAGCCATCCAAGCGGATTTGGTCGCTCTGCGCTGCTACGAGAAAGAACTTCGGCCCGACATCTAGAACATACCCCCGAACAAATCCTTGTTCGAACCGTCGCGTAAATCGGACGAAACGACGCTCTCGCATGAATCGCCGAAGTCGAGATGCCGTTCTGGAAGCCATGACCGTGAACCTCGTCCCTTACGCCCGTTCGTAGAAGCGGAAGAACAGCGACTGCTTGGCTACTGGCTGTGCCTTTTCGGTAAGTGCGGCCAGTTGTTGCTGGTTGAAGGGAGTGAACTCGCGGGCCAGTTGCACGTTTTCTTCGAGCTGCGCAATCGAATCGCAGCCGATGATTACCGTGCTGACCGGGAGCGAGAGCGAATAGTACATGGCCTGGCGCATATCGAGCGTGCCGCCGGTCGTTGCCTGGATCGCCATGCCTTCCCAGGAATGCTTTTGCTGTTCGATGGGCGGCGGGGTCCACGAGGAGAGAAGGCGTCCGCGCGCCGGGACTTTCATGCCGATGATGCCCATTTGCTTTTCGACGGCCAGCGGCAGCAGTTGCTCGGAGAAGCTGTAGTGGTGCGGGTCGGCGGCGTTGACGGCCATCAGGATGGTGTCGAAGGGATGGCGGTGGATGGCTTCAATCAAGGCGTCCGGGCGGTAGTGGCCGGTGATGCCGAGATAGCGCACGATTTTCTGGTCGCGGGCTTCGAGCAGGGCTTCCATGGCTCCGCCCTTGGCGAAAATCTCGTTGATGTCGGTCATGGTGCCGATGTCATGCAGTTGCCACAGGTCGACGTGATCGGTCTGCAGCAAGTTGAGCGACTTCTCGATCATGCGCATGGAACCTTCGCGCGTCCGCTCTTTTGTCTTGGTCGCCAGAAACGCGTCGTTGCGGCGATGCTTCATCACCTTGCCGACATATTGCTCGCTCCAGCGGTCGGGGCCTCCGTAGATCGAAGAGGTGTCGATGTAATTTACGCCGAGATCGAGAGCTCGTTCGATGATGGGGACGGCGCTGGCTTCGTTATTAGCCTTCTCGAGAGCGGCCTGGCCGCCGAGGCTGAAGATGCCGACTTTGTATCCGGTCTTGCCCAGATTGCGAGTGGGCATGGTGGTTGCCGAGTTGGAAGGCAGAGGACTCGTGGCCTGCGCTTTTACGACCTCGGGGAGCGCGGCGGATCCAAATACGGCCGCGGTCATAAAGCCGCTGGCTTTAAGAAAGCTACGACGATTGCTGGAGGATTTGTCTGATTTGTGTTTCATGAGGACCTCTGGCTGGTGGGTAACGCATCTACATTACCGCCGATTGCAATTCGAATCCAATAGTTATTCGAATCTCTGCCGTCCTTCCGGGACTCGGTTCCGTTATGGCCAGCCCATCCAGGACTTACGTCCTGGGCTAACATATACCGCCGCTCTGCGGCTTGGGTTTGGCAGACTTCGTTCCGTTCCGCTCTCCTGAAATCCGTTTCCCTGCCGCGCAAGCGCTTAGTTCGGATTCTTCGCGGCGTTCAAATACTTGTCGACCGAGATTTCGAAGTACAGCAGTTCGTTCCCCTTGGCATTGGCGACGCCGTTGATGTCGATGGTCGCGCCGGGCAGAGGCGACGAGATGCCGCCCACATCGAAAAATAGAAATCCCGATTGCGTGCTGTGGGGCTCAACCGCCCGGGCTTCGAACTGCGAAGACTCGATTTCGTCCATTTCCTTCTTGCTGATTCCACCCTTCGCTTTGTGCGGCAGAGGAATCGGGCTGGGCCGGGTGCTGACCTGGGGATTCGACAGGCGCCGGTAGAGGTCTTCCGGAGTGATGGGCGTCAGCTTCGAATTGTTGGCGGTGAGCAGCGTGATTGCCATGTTGGCGATGGAGATGGGCTGGTCGCCGTCGTTGGTCACAATGAAGAAAACAGGCAGGAACCCGTGGGCTGCGAAATTCGTAGAAAAGATTTTGGCCTTTTCCGGCGTGTCGTAGGGATCGGCGGCGATGGCGGCTTTCTCGTCGCGATGAAAATCGTGAGCGGGATAGTTGATGGCGGTCTTAGCCACCGGCTTCTCGAAGTTCTTCGCCGCCAGCAGTGCCGGCAGAAACAATCCAGCGCAGAGCGCCAGCATGGCGGAGCGACGGATGAGTGACCGGTGGACGACCGAGGCGGCCCGTGGGCGCCGCATCAATTGTAAAGATAAAGATATTTGCCGCATGCCCCCAATTATAGAAGGCAGCCGCTCCCGTCGCGATGAGGCGGTTTAGAATGGCTCAGCTTGAGCTATTTTCTCTACAGTCTGGTGCTGGCGCTGGGGATGCTGGTGAGCCTGCCCTATTGGCTCTACCAGATTCTGCGCTACGGCAAATACCGCACGGGATTTGTCGAACGCATGGGGAGCGTTCCAGCGCGGCTGATGGCGGGCGTGGGATCGCAGGCCGGGCGCGTCATCTGGGTGCATGCGGTTTCGGTCGGTGAGGTAGCGGCGGTCAGCGGACTGGTGGAGCGGATGCGGCACAGTTTTCCGGGGCATCGCGTGCTGGTGTCGACCACGACCGATACCGGTCAGGAACTGGCCCGCAAACGTTTCGGCGAGGAGAACGTATTCTACTTTCCGATGGACCTGGCATTCGCGATCCGGCCGTATCTTCAGCAATTGCAGCCAGAGTTAGTGGTGCTCGCGGAAACCGAATTCTGGCCGAACTTTCTGCGCCTGGCGCATGCCAGCGGAGCGCGCATCGCGGTGGTCAACGCGCGCATCTCGGACCGCTCGTGGCCGCGCTACCGCCGGTTTCGCTGGGCGCTGCGGAGGATGCTGGTGCACGTCGACCTGTTTCTGCCGCAGACGCCGGAAGACAGTCGGAGGCTGCAGTCGATTGGCGCCGAAGCGAAGCGCGTGCAAGTGACGGGGAATCTTAAGTTCGATGTGAGTTTGCCGGCGCCGCCAGCGATTGTGGAAAGCCTGCGCCAATCGCTGGCCGCCGAACGGGCTGGGCCGGTGCTGGTCTGCGGCAGCACGGTCGAGGACGAGGAACCGCCGCTGTTGAAGGCGTTTGAAAATTTGCGAGTCGGGCATCCGCGGGCGGTGATGATTCTTGCGCCGCGGCATCCCGAGCGCTTCGACGATGTTGCGATCCTGCTGCAGCAGTTGGGAATTCCGTCGTTCCGGCGCTCGCGATGGCAGGGAGAATCGCTTGCCGGCGGAGTGCTGCTGGTCGATACGATCGGCGAATTGGCCGCGCTCTATGCGCTGGCGGATATTGCGTTCGTAGGCGGAAGCCTGGTGCCGCGCGGAGGCCACAATATTATCGAACCGGCGCAGCACGGCGTGGCCATCGTGACCGGAAATCACACCGAAAATTTTCGTGACATTGTGGCACTGTTTCAAAGTCACGATGCCGTCCGCATCGTCGGCTTGTCGGAGTTGCCCCTGACTCTGATGCATCTGCTCGCGCACGATGCGGAACGGCGGGACTTGGGGCGACGCGCGCTGGAGACAATGCGGTCGCAGATGGGCGCGACCCAGCGAACTATGGAAGCGCTGCGGAGCCTGGCCGCTCTCGATCGCGATCCTCGGGCCGTCCCGGCAAAAGCTGGGCACATTGATTGAACTCGGATTGAACTCGGATTGAATTCGGATTGACCTAGAATTGAACTCTGATTGAATCCCTTCTCAGCCATCTACGGCAGCGTGGTTCGAGCGCGGAATGCGCTCTATGAGCGGGGAGCGCTGCGCGCGCGAAGTCTGCAAGGTGCCGTGGTCAGCGTGGGAAATCTTTCGGCGGGAGGGTCGGGAAAGACTCCGTTTGTAATATTGCTGGGCGAGTTGCTCAAGGCCCGCGGAATTAAATTTGACGTGCTGTCGCGGGGATACGGGCGGACGTCGAGAGGCGTGCGGTTGGTTGATCCCGCAGGTTTGCCGCAGGAGTTTGGCGACGAGCCGCTGCTGATTGCGCGCAGGCTGCAGGCTCCGGTGATCGTGGGCGAGGATCGCTACGAAGCGGGTCGCTTTACCGAATCGAAGTTCGGCCCGCAGCTTCATCTGCTCGACGACGGATTCCAGCACCGGGCGCTGGCTCGCGATTTTGACATCGTCCTGGTGACGCCGCAGGATGCGAGCGATCATTTGCTTCCGGCGGGCCGGCTGCGAGAGCCGCTGTCTTCCTTGCGCCGCGCGGATGCCGTTGTGCTGGCCAGCGGCGCTTCGGCGGAGTCGTTTCCGCTGGAGGGAAAATTGGTGTGGCGCGTGCGGCGAGGAATTGTTCCGCAACGTGTTCCGCTGCGGCCGGTGGTCTTTTGCGGTATTGCGCGGCCCCGAAATTTTGTTTTGCAACTGCGCGCGGCCAACATTGAGCCGGTCGCCGAGGCTTTTTATCGCGACCACCATGCCTACGGCGAGAAAGACGTCCGCGAGCTTCTCGATCTTAAGCGCAAGAGTGAGGCCGGCGGTTTCGTCACCACCGAGAAAGATGCGGTGAATCTGGGCGGCTATCTCTCTGCGCTGGAGCCGCTGGCGATCGTGCCGGTGAAAATGGAGTTGTCGGACGCAGCTAACGCCGTCGATACCATGCTGCGCAAGATTGCCGAACGAAAAGATTGGCGAACGAAAGCGCGGCGCATGAGAGAATCTGTTTCGTAGCGCCGCCGTCCCGGCGGCTGTCGCGGGGCTCGCCCGCGCACCCGGACGACCAACGGCGCCCGCAAGTTCGAACGCAAGGTAACATGTCCAAACATCCTAGAGAAGCCGACCGGCTGAAAAAGATTCTCGACGAGTTTCCCAAACTCACGGTCACCGTGCTGGGAGATCTGGTGGCCGACGAGTTTGTGTTTGGCGAGATTTCGCGAGTGTCGCGCGAGGCTCCGGTGCTGATTCTGAAGCATCGCGAGCGAACCGTCGTGCCGGGCGGCGCGGCCAATGCCGCGAACAACCTGGCGGATCTGGGAGTGAACGTTCTCCCCGTCGGCATTGTGGGAGACGATGAACCGGGGCGCATGCTACTGAAATATTTTCGCCACAAGCGCATCGCCGTCAGCGGTGTGCTTAAGGATAAGAGTTACACGACGGTCACGAAAACTCGGATTCTGGCGGGCATGACGCACACGGCGCGGCAGCAGGTGGTGCGCGTGGACCGCGAGCCGCAGGCGGCGCCGAACCAGCATCTGACGCGGGAGTTGTATCTGGCGGCGCGGAATTATGCGCATGCGTCCGATGCGCTGCTTGTATCGGATTACGGCTACGGCGCAGCCACTCCGGCGATTGTGACGGCGCTGCAGCAAAAGGGAAAAGTTGGAGCGTTGCCCATCGTCGTCGATTCGCGCTATCGCCTGCTGCAGTATTCGGGCGCAACGGCGGCCACTCCGAACGAACCCGAAGTCGAGGAGGCTCTGGGCGTTCGCATTGGGCAGGAGTGGAACAAGGTCATTGCGGCTGGCGAGCAGGTCATGGCGCGTATGAAACTGCAATCGCTGGTCATCACGCGCGGGCGCGACGGCATGGTCGCCTTCGATCATAAACACAAGCCGGTGGACATTCCGATTTGCGGCTCCGACCAGGTTGCGGACGTGACCGGGGCGGGCGACACCGTGATTGCGGCCTTCACGGCCGCGCTCGCCGCGGGGGCAACGACGGAAGAAGCGGCGCAACTGGCCAACTACGCGGGCGGAATTGTGGTGATGAAGCGCGGCACGGCAACGGTTTCGCGGGAAGAATTGCTGCAAGCGATCGAGCGGACGCCGCCGGCGACACGGCCGCATTGAACGAAACAGTGGAAGCTCACACAACTGAAAGCGCACCGTTGAAATCGCACGACAAAATCCTGAGCCGGGAAGAACTTCGCCAGCGCGTGGAAGAATGGCGGAGCGCGGGCGAACGGATCACGCTGGCCAACGGCGGGTTCGATCTGCTTCATGTCGGGCACGTGCGTTACCTGCGCCGCGCGAAGGCGCTGGGCGGCCGGTTGGTGGTCGCTATTAATTCCGATGAATCGGTGCGGGCGCTCAAGGGCGAAGAGCGGCCAATCATGCCGGCCGAAGAGCGCGCTGAAATTGTGGCGGCGCTGGCCGACGTCGACGCCGTCGTGATTTTTCCAGAGCTCGACGTACGGGCAATTATTCGTGAAATTCGCCCGGATGTTCAGGCCAAGGGGACCGATTACACTGCCGAATCGGTTCCGGAGCGCGATGTGGTTGTGGAATGCGGGGGGCGGGTCGAGATTGTCGGCGATGCGAAAACTCATTCCACGACTGAGCTGATCCGCTCGCGACTGGCGCCGAGGAAATCTTGAGTGTCAGCGAAGGCAGCACGAGGATCGATCGCACGGAGGTCGATCGCTCGAAGGTCGACCGCCTGTTGATTGTCCGCCTCAGCGCGATGGGCGATGTAGTCCACACCTTGCCCGCCGCGCAGGCTTTGCGCGAGGCATTTCCCAACGCAATGATCGGATGGCTCATCGAAGAGCGGTGGGCTGAACTTCTTTGCGCGCCGGGAACGTCGCGGCGCGGGGCGCGATCGGCGCAGCGGCCGCTGGCGGATTGGGTTCATCCGATTAACCTGGCGGGATGGAGGAAGTCGCCGTTAACGATTTCGAGCCTGCAGCAGATGGCGAAAGTCTGGAACGATGTGCGCTCGGTGCGCTACGACGTCGCGGTCGATCTGCAGGGAGCGATCCGATCCGCGGTGCTGGCCCGCTGGTCGGGAGCGGGGACGGTGTACGGCGCGAGTGAGCCGCGCGAGGCTCCGGCCAGTTTGTGGTATACGCGCAGAGTGGTTGCTCGCGGAGTGCACGTCGTGGACCAGAATCTTTCCGTCGCTGAGGCGGTTGCGCAACAGAAGTTGACCTTGCCGCGCGTGGAGTTCCCCCGTGACCTCGAAGTCGAGCGGCGAATGGATCAGCGCTTGGCGGACGAGGGACTGGGCCCATTCGCGATTCTGAATCCTGGAGCAGGCTGGGGAGCGAAGCGCTGGCCGGCTGAGCGTTACGGCTACGTGGCTCGCGCTTTGGCGAAGGACGGAGTGCGCGCGATTCTCAACTACGGTCCGGGAGAAGAGAATTTGGCCCGCGAGGCCGAGGCTGTGAGCGAGGGCGCTGCCAGGTCGATGAAATGTTCGATCACCGAACTGATCGCACTCACGCGGCGATCGCGGCTGTTCACTGGAGGCGACACAGGGCCGATGCATCTGGCGGCGGCGTTGCAGGTGCCGGTGGTCGGGATTTTCGGGCCGACGGATCCTGCGCGCAACGGGCCTTATCAGACCCGAAGCATCGTTTTGCGCAATCCGGCGAGCCCGACCACGCACGCGCGGCGCGCGCAACCGGATGTGGGATTGCTGGGGATCGGAGTAGATTCGGTCGTGGAGGCTGCGCGCATGTTGCTGGCAAGCGGCAAGAGCGGCGGACAGGAGTGTCCGCCCCACATGGAAGGTGCCCATGGCTGAGTGGTCGCGCCGTAGGTGGTCAAAGACGGCGCGCCGCATCCGCGTGCCGCTCGGATTCTTGTTTGCTGTGTTCTACTTCTGGCTGGCGCGGCCCTCCGCGCGCTTCCTTGCGTTCGGCGCGATTTTGATTGTGCCGGGGATTTTGATTCGCTCGCTGGCTTCGGGGCACGTGAGCAAGAACGAAGCGCTGGCGACTTCCGGGCCCTATGCTTACACGCGGAACCCGCTGTACCTTGGGTCGTTGCTGATCGGCGTGGGATTTGCCATCGCGGCGCGTAGTTGGTGGGTGGGCGTGGTTCTGGTGGTGATGTTTTTCGCCATTTATCTCCCCGTGATCCGCGACGAAGAGGCCTACCTGCGAGAGAAGTTTCCGGAGTTCGAGGAATATGCGCGGCGGGTGCCGAGGATGTTCCCAAGGATATTTCCGACGATCGTGCCCAGCACTGCGCCGCGTTCTCGCGAGGAACAACCGGCTCATCAATTCTCTTTACAGCTATACCTGAAGCATCGCGAATACAACGCGCTGCTGGGCGCACTGGCGATGGTCGCTGCGCTCGTCACGAAGATAATGTTGTTTCGCCGCTAGGGAAACGTGCGGACGCAAATACTGCGAGGGATTATTTAATCTGAACGAGCTCGCGAGGTGGAGCCGACTCCAGGGCTGCCGGGGCGGGCTGCTGCGGGGCACGCCAGGAATCGAAAATGGAAACCTGGTGGACGCACGAAACCGTGCAGTGCGGGGCGCAGGATTTCTCAGTCAGGTATTCGCGGCGCAGGTCGTCGCGGGTGTAGGTCGCGAGCGGGACTCCAGGATAGCCGCGCTGCTGCGAACAGTAGTGAACGAGTCCGTCTTCGCAAATGTAGAGATAACGGCCGCCGGCGCGACAGCGCCAGTCGTTGGGCTGGCCCTTCGCAATGTTGTCCTGAAAGGCGTGGATGCGGGTGAAGCTGCTTTTTTCCATCGCCTGCATTTCGTGATAGATGCGGCGCTCTTCGTCATTCAGCGGCTGCAACTGGCCGCTGCCATCGTGAATGATGCCGATGGTCGAAGTGAAACCGAGTTCAATCGCGCGCGTGCCGATGACGAGAGCGTCTTGCGGATGAGAGATCCCGCCGCCGACCACGGAATTAATATTTACGTGAAAGTCGGCGTGCTCGGCGAGCAGCTGCAACTTCTTGTCGAGAACCTTCAGACTCTTCTTCGAGACTTCGTCGGGATTCACGTTGTCGATGGAAATTTGCAGCCACTCCAGTCCGGCGCGGTTCAGGCGCTGAATGCGCTCGGCGACCAGCAGATAGCCATTGGTGATGAGTCCGGCGATCATGCCGTTGGCGCGGATGCGGCGAATCACGTCGTCAAGCTCGGGATGCATGAGCGGCTCGCCGCCCGAAATAGTCACGACCGCGGTGCCCAGCGAGCCCAACTTGTCGATGCGGCAGTACATCTCATCGATCGGAACGGGCTTCGAAAAATCGTCGAACTCGTTGCAATAGGTGCAGGCCAGGTTGCAACGACGCATGGGAATGATGTGCGCCAGCAGCGGGTGGTCGGTCGAAGCGATCGCGCGGACGGCCATATTCGCTCCGCGGATATTGCGGTGCAGAGCTTTGGCGCGGCGGCGCAGGGTTGTGAGGATCGATGGCATGGTTGAAGGGCCGATGATTTATTACAGCACAAACAGAGGCGAAACGCAGGCCTCACAACACTGGATGGCGCAAATTTGGCAGCGAACGGCTCGCAGTGGTTCCTCAGACTTTAAGCCGGGCGATTGCTCCGCGGAGGCGCTGGTGTCAAGAGACCAATTCGTGTCCCGCGTGGAGCAGGACGTCGAGAGCCGCTTCGAGGAACTGCTCCTGCACGAGCACGTAGTCGGTGTCGTAGGTTGAGATGGCGAAGATGGGGATTTGGCCGTACGAGAGCGGGCCTATAAACGACTGCAAGACTCCAGTCAGCGAGAACCGGAACGGGCCTTTCAGTTTCAGGCAAATCCAGCGATGCGACGAGCGCACGTCCGCGGGGAGATTCTCTGCTGGGCAGACGATTGAGAGTTCGTCTGCGGTGTGCGTGATGGAAGTGAATTCGCCTGTTGTCGCCCAGTCGGGGACCGCTTCGTTCGCTGCTAGGCGAACTATGGCGTAGGCCTCGGTAAGGCAGCGGAACTTGAGTTGGTGGCCTTGTGGCGACATTTTAGGTCAAGAGACTTCGGCTCGGCTTCATTTGCCGTGCCCCATGGACAGGATACGGCCGTTACGCTTGGCGATCCTTACGACCGCGACACCACCGAGGCAGACGGTTGTTACTCCGCTTTTGCCATCGGAACAGTGAAGGGTACCCGCGACTGTCCACACGTCATCCTTCAGGGTAGGCGTGAACGGGCGCTCGCTTTCAATTTGCTTCTTGCCGTAGACGGGGATCAACACAGGCTCCGCCCTTGCTATGGCGGCCTCCGAGTCGGGCACGGGCGCGTGTTTGGGTCTGTTTGTGCTCTGGCACGACGCGACCATCGTCAAAAGCAGGACAGAAAACAGGAGTACGTGAATTCTCATTGGGCACCTTCTGAATTGTAGTTCCAAGAAACCAGCCGAGCTTCGCTCGGCGGGCGGACGAATGCGTCCGTCCCTACATAGAATGCTACCCGTCTACCGCCTTGCGTAGCGCGGCTCTGGCCAGGATGCGCGTGGAATCCAGCATGGGCAGCGGCGAGGACTCTGTCGTCATCAGCAGCGGAATTTCGGTGCAGGCCAGGGCCACCGCGTCGCAGCCTTCGTCTTTCAAACCGCGAATTACTTCTGTGAAATAGGCCTGCGTGCGCGGCAGGAACGCTCCCAGGACCAGTTCGTTGAATATGATTTGATGGATGCGCTCGCGCTGCTCGCCGCCGGGGACGCGGTGTTCGATGCCCGCTGCTTTCAAAGTCTCGCGATAGACCGGGCCGTCCATCAACGAGCGGGTGCCGAGAACTCCCAGACGTTTGTAACCGTGCCTCCGGGCTTCGTTGGCGACCTCAACCGCAATGTGCAGCCAGGGTCGCGGCGAACGATGCTCAACCAGATCGAAGGCCTGATGCACGGTGTTGACGGGAGCGATAAGGAAATCGGCGCCGGCGCGGGCCAGTTTCTCTGCAGAGGACAGCATGAGCTCGGCGACGCCCGCCCAATCGTTGGCGTCGATGCAATCCTTGTATTGGATGAAGGGATGGCCGTGCATCGACACTTCGGGATGATTGTAGGGGCCGAGCAGCTCCGCGCCCTCAATGCAGATGGTACGGTAACAGAGCGCGGCGCCTTCCGCGGTCGTTGCGACGATGCCGATGTGTAACATCAGTTGCCAGTGCAGAACTGCAATTCAGCTTCTGATTGTAGCCGGAGGGACCGCATACGGGCTCGTCTCGCGGTAACGCTTTTCGAATTCTTCGCGGGTGCAGATGGTTTTCATGTCGACGACGCGGTCGATGGCCAGGATGCCGTCGAGGTGATCAATTTCATGTTGCAGCAGTTCGGAAAGATTGCTTTGTTCCCCGGCCTCGATTTCGAGCGAGTCGCCCTTGGGGTTTTGATAGCGGACAGTGATCTCGCGGTGGCGTTCGACCTGCATGAAGATCGAGAGAAAACTCAGGCAGGCGTCCCACACAATGATTTTCGTTGCGCTGGATTTTATGATTTCCGGGTTGATCAGCGGCCAGGGTTCGGCGCCGGGCAGTTGCAGGAAGATGACCCGCTGCAACTCGCCGAGTTGAGGAGCGGCGATGCCGCGTCCGTAGCCGGTTGCCGCGCGCCAGTGAGCCAGCGTGTCGGCCATATCCTGCACCAAGTCTTCGATCTCGCGGGCCGTGGGATTCTGCACCGCAATCGCCTTTTGCCGCAGGAGCGGATCACCGAGTTGGAGGATGGGCCGGATTGGCATACTGCCTCAGGGGCTAAAGACCTTCGAGAATACGGTTTATCGCAGCGCTAAAGCCGTGCCACCCAAAGACGACCCGCAGAAGAAACGGACGGAGAACGGCATCTTCGTCAGCGGGCCGCGGCGGCGTCGAACAGGCTCAGGAGCTCGAGCTTTTTTTCCGCGGGAAGAAACGACGCTTCGAAGGAGTTGCGCGCCAGTTCGCGCAGGTGCTCGTCGGTGAATCCGAAAGTTTCCTGGGCAATCTGGTATTCGCGCGAAAGTGTGGTGCCGAACAGCGCCGGGTCGTCGGTGTTGAGCGTGATCATAATGCCCTGATCGAAATAATTTTTCGTAGGATGCTCGGTGATCGCCTTGCAAACTCCGGTCCGCAGATTGCTGGTAATGCAAAGTTCGACCGGAATCTGGCGTTGGGCGAGTTCTTCGATCAGGTCAGGATCGTGGGCGGCGGTCAGGCCGTGGCCAATCCGCTCGACCCGCAGGTTGAGCGCTCCCCAAATGGATTCCGGCGGTCCCGTCTCGCCGGCGTGCGCGGTCAAGCGCAAACCATGTGCTTCGGCGTAGGCGTAGACGCTGCGGAAAAGCTCGGGCGGAGCCTTTTGCTCGTCGCCGCCAATGCCGATGCCGACCACCTGCCGGTCCCGATAACGCACCGCCAGGTCGAAGACTTTCTGCGCTTCCTCGACTCCGAAGTGGCGGGTCGCATCGAAAATCCACAGCAGCGATACGCCGAAATCGCGCGCGCCGCGGGCGCGTCCGCGTTCCAGGCCCTCGAAGATGGCAGCGAAATCCTGCTTGCGGAAGAGGCAGACGCCGACCGCAACGTAGACTTCCGCGTGCAGCACGTTTTCTTCTTTCAGCCGCTGCATAAGCCGGTAGGTGATGAGCTCGTAATCGTCGGGACCGCGCAGGTGCGCGCTGACTGCTTTGAAAGCCATGAGAAAACTTTGAAAATCGGTGTAGGTGTAAAGGGCCTCAACCTCGGCGAGGGTGGAGTGGTCGCCGTGACGCGCGCGAAGTTCGAGCAGCGTCGCCGGTTCCACGGCCCCCTCCAGGTGCAAGTGCAGCTCCGCCTTGGGGAGTTGACGAATAAAGGCATTGGGCGGGCGCAGCGGTACGGAAGTCATCCCTTTGATTGTAGATTCTTGACCGAGGATTTGCGAGAGACGCACGATCGGCTCGGAGCGATTGTTTGGGGTACAATCCGGTGTTCTCACGTCAGGCACAGGGAGAGCGCATGAATACGACGAGCATTTGCAGGTCGCTGGGTGTGTGGGCAGTGCTGGCCGCGCCGTTGGCATTGTTTGCGGCATCGTCGGCGCCGCAAGTGAAAACCGCATCGGGCATGGTTGAGGGTAAAGACGACGGAGCTGTCCACGCGTTTCTTGGGATCCCTTATGCCGCGCCGCCGGTGGGCGATCTACGCTGGAAACCGCCGGTGGCGGCGGCACCGTGGGTCGGCGTGCGCAAGGCCACGGAGTTTGGCCCGCACTGCATGCAGGGAAGAATCTATGGCGACATGAACTTTCGCGACCCCGGCGGCAGTGAAGACTGCCTGACGTTGAATGTGTGGGTCCCTGCAAAGCCTTCGGGCGCGAAGCTGCCCGTGATGGTGTGGATTTATGGCGGAGGCTTCGCCGCGGGTACAACTTCTGAGGCGCGGCAGGATGGCACAATTCTGGCGCAGCAGGGCGTGATCGTCGTCAGCATGAACTACCGGCTGGGCATTCTCGGATTTCTTGTGCATCCGGAACTGACGAAGGAGTCAGGGCACAATGCATCGGGAAATTACGGCCTGCTCGACCAGACTCTGGCGTTGCAGTGGGTGCATGACAATATTGCGGCGTTCGGCGGCGATCCCGCCAACGTGACCATTTTCGGCGAGAGCGCGGGATCATTCTCGGTGAGCGCGCAGATGGCATCGCCTCTCGCCAAAGGGCTATTCCAGAAGGCGATTGGCGAGAGCGGCGGCGCGTTCTTCAGCGGAGGTCTGTCGTTTGAGTCGCGCTCGGTACGTGAAGAGGAGGACGTGAAGAGAGTCAGCGCGAAGCTGGGAGTAAGTACGCTGGCCGAGTTGCGGGCCCTGCCGGCTCAAAAGCTGGTCGACGCATTTTCGCCGCCGCTGAACCGTGATTTCGATTTCGGGGACCCGGATGTAGACGGATATTTTCTGCCCGAAGCGGTGCCGGCTATTTTTGCCGCGGGCAAACAAAACGACGTGCCGCTGCTGGCGGGTTGGAACCACGATGAAGGCAGCTTCGACGTCGCCTTCAATCCGCAGAAGCCAACGGCTGAAAGCATGAAGGCCGACGCTCAAAAAGATTTCGGCGACAAAGCGCCGGAGTTTCTAAAGCTCTATCCTTCCGACACGCCGGAACAGACCCTGCGCTCGGCGGAAGATTTTGCGGGAGACAAGTTCATTGCGTTCTCAACGTGGGCGTGGCTGGAAGCGGAGGCAAAAACCGGCAAGCAGCCTGTCTATCGCTACCGCTTCGACCTCGGGCCGCCCGCCGATCCGAAGGGGCCACAACTAGGCGCATATCACTCGGCGGAGATCGAATATGTGTTTGGGCAACTCGATTCCAAAGCCGGGGTCGCGTGGCTGCCCGAGCACCGCGCGCTCAGCGTCGAGATGCAGAAATATTGGGCGAATTTCGCGCGCAGTGGCGATCCGAACGGCCCAGGGCTGCCAAAGTGGCCCGCGTATTCCGCAGCGGACGGATGGCGAGTGATGTTTCTGGACGCGAAGTCCGCGGCGAATAAGGATGATCTGCGGGAGCGGTATTTGTTTCTGGCGGGGGTGTGGGAGAAGTAGGGCTGACGCGAAGTTTAGATTGAGAACTCCCTGCGAGGCCATTGGCTGCGAATGGGAGTGCAGGGGTCCTTCACTGCTTCGTTCAGGATGACACCTAGGTTTTGGCTGACAGCTCAGAGCTGCCAGCTACTTCTTGGCAAACTCGCTGCGATGCCGGCTGTAGAAGACATAGATCAATAATCCAAGTCCGAGCCAGATCACGAAGCGGAGCCAGGTGATGATGGTGAGGCCCATCATCAGGCCGCCGCAAAGAACGATCGAGATCAGTGGGAACCACGGCACAAACGGAACTCGGAACGCACGCTTGCGGTCGGGCTGCCGGCGGCGGAGAAGAATAACTCCCAGCGAAACCAGAACGAAAGCGAACAGCGTGCCGATGTTGGCGAGGTCGGCGGCATCTCCAATGTCCACGAGGCCGGCGGGAATTCCGACGGCGAAACAGGCGATCCAGGTGGACCAGTACGGCGTCTTATATTTCGGATGCACCGCGGAGAATAATTTCGGCAGCAGGCCGTCGCGCGACATGGCGTACCAGATGCGTGCCTGGCCGTACTGAAACACGAGCAGCGAAGAGATCATGCCCGTCAGCGCCCCGATCACGATGACCGAGCGGAAGAACGGGTGCACGCCCAGATACTTCATCGCATACGCTACGGGCGCTTCCGCGGCTGCCCCGGAGACGAACGTCGTGTACTTCATCATGCCGAGCAGTACGATGGCAACGCCGACATAGAGCAGCGTACAGACCACCAGCGACATGATGATGCCGAAGGGTAAATCTTTTTGCGGATTCCGCGATTCCTCGGCGGCGGTGGAGACGGAATCGAATCCGATGTAGGTAAAGAAAACGATAGCCCCTCCGGTAACGATCCCGGCGAAGCCAGAAGGCGCGAAGGGCACCCAGTTGGCGGGCTTCACCAGCATTCCACCCACCACCAGGAAGGTCAGGATGGCGCCGATTTTCACCATCACCATGATGTTGTTGGTCGACGCCGACTCCTTCACTCCGCGCACTAGCAACAGCGTAAGGAAGAAAACGATGAGGAAACCGGGGAGATTGAAATAGGAGCCCGTCCATACCCCGCCGGCCCAGACCGGGCTCGCCCATTTGTCGGGCAGGTTGAGGCCGAAGACCGCCAGTTGCGCTTTCGTATAGCCGGCAAAACCAACCGCGACCGCGACGTTTGAGACCACGTATTCGAGGATGAGGTCCCATCCGATGATCCAGGCAAAAATCTCGCCGAGCGTGGCGTAGGAGTACGTGTAGGCGCTGCCCGCGATGGGAATCATCGAGGCCAGCTCGGCGTAGCACAATCCGGCGAAGCTGCAGGCGACAGCAACCAGCAAGAACGAAATCGCAATCGATGGTCCGGCGGGCGGACGACCGTGCATGAGCGCTCCCGCGGTGCTGCCGGTGCGCACGAAGTTGATGATTACGTCGAGCGCCTGTGCATGCAGGATGGATGGGGCCTGGAAATATTCGCCCGCGGCTGCGGTGCCGGTGAGGATGAAAATTCCCGAGCCGATAATGGCGCCAATGCCGAGAGCGGTCAGCGACCAGGGGCCCAGTGATTTGCTCAGCCGGTGATCGGGGTGCTCGGATTCAGAGATCAGCTTGTCGATCGACTTGCAGCAGAAAACCTGTTTGTCGGAGGTACGGATGACGGCAGCGGGTTCCGTGGGTTGTGACAAGCGGTTGTGGTCTCCTGGAAAACTAGCTCTTAGCCATTAGCACTTGGCATTTAGCCAGTTTGCGTTCCGCGTAACTTCGAGGAAGTCCGCCCGGCTAAGTGCCAAGTGCTCAATGCCAATTGCTGCCTTTACCGCTTCGCCTGGCCGCGGGCCAGTTTCTTGACCTTGGGCTTTTTCGATCCGCGAGCGTAGTCGCGGGGCTTGAGCGGCTTTTCGGCTTTGCGCTTTTTGCGCGAGGCGCGTTTTGATTTCTTGCGTTCTTCTTTAGTTAACTTGGATGTATTTGCCATGATTCCTTTTCGGATTGAGTAATTGTGTAATTTGGTAATTGAGTAATCGAAAAACCCTGCGAGGCCCGTCCCGGAAAACAATTACCCAATTACTAAATTTCCCAATGACTCAATGATTTCAGGCCCGCTCCAGCTGGGCGTATTTCTCCACCAGCTTCTTCAAGCCGAAGCGAGGAAATTGTACCGTAATCTTGGCTTCTTCGCCTTCTCCTTCGCGCTGGTAGACCGTGCCTTCGCCATATTTGGGATGGCGAACCTTCTGGCCGGGGCGGAATCCGCGCTTGCCGGTGGGCTCTTCGAACGCCGGTTTGGGGACGGAAAACTTCTTGCCGCGGCTGGCGAAAAACTCGGCGATGTTCTCTATGGAGTTGTACGGACGCGCCGGGGCGGTGGGCTTTTGCCGACTCTGCGCCGCGGGCGCTCCGTGACCGTGCCAGAAGGCGCTTTGATCTTCGTCTTCGTAGGAATAGTGGGCTGAGGTGTGCTCGTCGCTGCGCGACCGCGCGGGCGAGTCGCCCGCGCCCACACGGGTCGTCCCCACACGTGCCTTGCTCGTTCCCAACTCTTCTAACAGCGGGGCGGGAACTTCTTCCAAGAAGCGCGACGGCACGCTGGCTTCAGGCAAGTCGGTGCCGTAGCGGCGGCGATAAACGGCGCGGGTCAGAATCAACTGGTCCATGGCGCGGGTCATGCCGACGTAGCAGAGGCGCCGCTCTTCCTCAATGTCTTCCGGGACGAGCATGGTGCGCGAGTGGGGGAACAGTCCTTCTTCGAGGCCGCTGAGAAACACCAGTGGGAATTCCAGGCCCTTGGCGGCGTGCAGGCTCATCAGCGTGATCTGGGCGCGCGCGTCGTAATCATCGGCGTCGGCGACCAGGGCGGCGTGGTCGAGAAACTGGTCAAGGGTTTCGGCACGGTCGCGCGAGTCCATGGCGGCATTCACCAGTTCGCGCAAGTTCTCGATGCGCGAGAAAGCCTCGGGCGTGTCCTCCTCTTCGAGCAACTTGATGTAGCCAGTGCGGTCGATCAGGAATTTCAGAATGTCGGCGGTGGAGACGGTCGGCGCTGGAAATGCGTCAGGAGTCGAACCAATCTCCGGCTCTCGCGCGTTGCCCGCGTCAGAAGCGCCGGCGCCTGGCCCGAGCGCAGTCGAAGGGTCCCGCCCGCCGTCGTGGCGGCGTCCCGCCGCCGCCGCGGGAGCGTCCTCAGAGGCCGAGAGTTCCGAATCTGTTGCACCGAAGTCAAACGAAAAATTTCCAAATTCATTTGGATCGAAAGCCGTGGCGTCTTCGGAGCTCGGTGCCTCTTCGTCGCCGCTGCCCGTTGCTTCCGCCGAGCACGCGGGCGAGTCGCCCGCACGTACACCTGCGGCTCCCTCCAACTGCTCGGTGAACGTTCCGGCCAACATCGCGCGGGCATCCTCGATCAACTGCTGAAAACTCTTCAGAGATGCTAACGCGCGCGGCGGCAGGAGTTGGCGGCGAATGGCTTCGCCGACCGCGCCCCACAACGACAGGCCGGTCTCAAGCGCCAGATTTTCCAGCGTGTCGATGGTGCCCTTGCCGATGCCGCGGGTGGGCGTGTTGATGACTCGCAGCAGCGAAATCGAGTCGTCGGGATTCAGGATGACCTTGAGGTACGAGATCAGGTCTTTGATCTCGGATCGATCGTAAAACGAAAATCCGCCGACGATGTGATATTTTAGGCCGTAGCGGCGCATGGCTTCTTCGAACAGTCGAGACTGCGAGTTGGTCCGGTAGAGCACCGCGGCGCGCGGAACTTCGCCACGCGGGTTTTCAGCGCGGCTGGCTTCACGTAGATATTTTGCGATGTGGTCGGCCGCGAACAGAGCCTCGTTCTCGCCGTCGGGAGCTTCGTAGTAGCCGATTTTGGTACCGCCCTGCCGCGCGGTCCATAGGTTCTTGCCTTTGCGGCGAACGTTGTTCGCGACCACAGTGGACGCGGCCTGCAGAATGTTTTGCGTGGAGCGGTAGTTCTGTTCGAGGCGGATGATCTTGGCCTCGGGAAAGTCCTTCTCGAATTCGAGGATGTTGCGGATGTCGGCGCCCCGCCAGGAATAAATCGACTGGTCTTCGTCGCCGACGGCACAAACGTTGTGGCGCTCTCCGGCCAGCATGCGCATGAGTTCGTACTGCGGACGGTTGGTGTCCTGGTATTCGTCGATCAGCAGATATTGGAAGCGGCGATTGTAGTAGTCACGCACATGCGCCGCGGATTTCAGCAGGCGCACGGCTTCGAGCAACAGATCGTCGAAATCGAGGGCGTTGGCCTTGCGCAGTTCCTTGCGATACTCCTCGTACAAGTGCGCGATCTTCTCGGTCTTGGGATCGGCCGATTGCAGATAAAGTTCCTGCGGATCGAGCATGTGATTCTTTGCCCACGAAATGCGGCCGAGAACGGTGCGCGGCGTCAGTTGCTTGTCGTCGAGGCCGAGTCGCTTCATCACGCCTTTCACCACGGCCTGCTGGTCGCTCTCGTCGTAGATCACAAAATTCTTCGTATGCCCGATGGGCGGCTGCCCAGGCACGGTCGACGCGATGCGCATCGCCTCAATGTCGCGCCGCAGCACGCGCACGCAGAACGAATGGAACGTGGAGATGACGGGCTTGGCAATGCTCAGTCCGCCGACCAGCTTCTCGACGCGTTCGCCCATTTCGGCCGCAGCCTTGTTGGTGAAGGTCATCGCCAGAATGGATTCGGGCATGACGCCTTTGTGTTCGATCAGGTAGGCGATGCGGTAGGTGATGACGCGTGTCTTGCCGCTTCCAGCACCGGCGAGGATCAGCACCGGGCCTTCGGTGGTTTCGACGGCTTCGCGCTGCTGCGGATTGAGTTGGTCGAGAAAAGACAATGCGAACGTCACTCCAGGATACTCATTCGATTTTACAGGGAGTGTCCGCCCCACACGTATTTTGAGCGCAAGGCTTGTGCTCGGTCGCGTTCTTTCTGCGGAGTCGAGATGGCGGTGCGGCCGGGCGGCACCCGCAATTTGGGATGGCTGCGTCTGTCCGGCGGGGGAGGAGCGTCGTATGCATTCGAATGTGAGTCCGAAGATCTTTCTGGTGTTGGCGGTTCTGATGATGGCGGCTGGAGTGGTGCTGGTGGACCAGCACGATGCGCAAGCAGGCGAAATTAATCCAGCGCCGGGATACAAGGTGTTGGAGCCGATCCGGCATGGCAATCTGACGGTGTTTCCGGTGGTCGCGGCGAAGAGTTATCCGACGGGTGAGTTCATGACGCTGGATGAAGGGCTGCGATCGGGGGACGTGGTGGTCACGGAAGCGGGCAACGTGCAGGGGCTGATTCGGCGACCTACGTCGCCAGCCATTCGCAATGACGGCGGTGCGCAGGTGAACCGGCTGGTGCTGGTCAATAATTCCAAGCGGCCCCTGCTGTTGCTGGCCGGAGAGATTGTGAGCGGGGGCAAGCAGGATCGCGTCATCGGCAAGGACCGGATCGTTCCTGCGGAAAGCGATCCCGTGGACCTGAGCGTGTTCTGCGTGGAGCCGGGGCGATGGGTCGAGACCAGCCAGAATTTTGGCGCGTCGGAGGCGATGTATGGCCGCAACGTCGGCGGCCCGATCCATGGCGCCGTGCCAATGGCGATGATGGCGCAGCCCTCGGTGCGGGCCAAGGCCATGGCCGACAAAGACCAGAGCCAGGTTTGGGCAGAGGTGCGCAAACAGCAGTCGGCGATGGAGACCGTCGAAGTATCCGCCGCAGCGCCCGAGGTAGCGACGGAGATTGCGCAAACATCTTCATACGCCAAGGTGAATGAAAATGCGGACGTCAAACGCCAGGTGGACGCGGTGGCCAAGCCGATCGAGCAGAACTATCAGAGCCTGATCCGGCAGTTGCGCGATCGCAATGCAGTCGGTGTGGTGGTCGCGGTGAACGGGCGCATCATTTGGGCCGACGTGTTTGCCAGCACGGATCTTCTGGAAAAATATTGGCCGAAGCTGGTGCGCTCGTACGCGTCAGAAGCGGTGGTCACGCGCGCGAAAGATGTTGAGGTCGGCGTGAGCCAGGCGCAGGCGTTTCTCGCGGACATGGAGGGACGCCACGAGACGGTTGAGACCGAGCCGGGGATTTACCGGCAGACAGAAGCGACCGGCGACGGATTCAAGGCGTTCTCGCTGACATCCCTGCTGCCAAAGACCGGGTTTGACGTGCACGTGGCGAAGATGGCGGACTGAGAAAATCACTAGCCACTTTTTTTCTTGCCGCCCAATTCTTCCAACGTCGGAAACGATCGAGGTGGAATCAAGGTGCGGTCCGGCGGCATGGAGCCGGATTCGACAGCCTTGGCCAGAATTTCAAGCGCGGTTCCCGCCGCGGCTGCAGTGATGATTGTGGCCTTGAGCAGGCCGCGGCGCACCCAATCTTGTCCGGTCTTGGTGACGCCATCGCAGCCAGTAAAAGGCAGACTCAACCACTGCTCGCGATCCTTCTCCGTGAGGTCGACAACCGCCTTGCGTGCGCCCATGGCCATCGCGTCGTTCTGGCAGATGACTCCGCGAATCTGAAGCTCGCGCGACGACCCGAGTGACAGCCAGGACTTGGTCGCGTTGTGAGCGCTGCGCTCGGTCCAGTCCCCTTTGAGCATCTTCAGCTGCACCGCCGCCGGCTTGGTCGACAGCATCCCCTTGGTTCGCTGTTGCGTGGCCGTGCTGTTGAACGGACCTTCGATGTAAAGAACGTTCCCCACCGGAACGAGCGCTCCCAGCTGCTTCCCCTGGATGCGGCCGACTTCGGACTGGTCCGTACTGACGGAGAAGACGGGAACCGCGCCGCCCCGGCGAAGTTCGGCGATGTATTCGGGATCGCTGTTAATGATTCCCCAGCCGATGCCGGCGGAGACTGCCGCTTTCGCCACTTGGGGCATTCCAGTGCCGACTGGTTCCACCAGAATCGCGGTGGGCCGCTGCGCCGGGTCTTGAATGATCTTGATGAGCTGCTGCGTCTGATTCACGGCGTCGTTGTCGGCGTAGATGATTTGAATCTTGACGCCGAGTCGCGCCGCCACGTCGGCCACCGCGACTGCCTGTTCTGCCTGGTAATCGTTCTCTCGGGTGGTGAGAGCAACAACTACATTCAGCTTTTCCATGAGAGTTTCGACGGGGAGTCCCCTGTGTGCCGGATTGTTTCATAGACAATCGGCGTTTACCAAAGACTTCTTCGACGGGAACCAAAGATGGGAACCAAAGACGTGAACCAAACGGATCGACTCTCTTGGATGTGCCACTCTCAGTTGTTCTTGGCGGACTCGTACCAACTCCGCCAGGCGGCGGAGTCGTTCCCCAGTCGCTGGCGGGTGATGTCGCTCAACGCCTGGAACGCCCAGGCATGCGTCTGCGCATCGAGCGAGGGATCGTCGGTGTAGTTCAACAATTGCGGGATGGCGGTATAGCGCTGCTCGGGCGTGAACAAGCCGGATTCGGCAAGACCGCAGGCGGCCCGCTCGCGGACGCTGGGAGATGGATCGTCGTGCATGGCCTTCAGCAGCAGGTCGATGGCCTGATTGGAGCCGGCCAGCGCGAGGCCTTCGACGGCCCAGCGCCGCGAATCCACGTCGGAATCGTTCAGGTGAGTGGTCAAAACCTGCACCACGCGGTCGGTTTCGACGCCGCGGTTCGCGATCAGGCCTAGCGCCCACAGCGCCCAGATCTTTTGCGCGTGATCGGGAGACTCGGCCGTATTCAGCAAATACTCGAGGCTGGTGGAATTCTTGGCCAGTCCATAGGCCGCCAGCTCGACTTCGATGCCAGACTCGCGCACCCGCAAGTCACTGGAGTTCAGAGCGGCGGTTGTCAGCTTCGCAATCTGCGGGTCCCACTTTACTTTTCCCTGCCAGTGATCGACGCGGGACGAAATCTGCTCCACGGCGCCGTCGCTGCGGCCAACGGCCAGTTCCAGCAGGGCCTCGGCTTGCTTCTGCGGTTTCATGCGATCGAGCTGCAGGGAGTCTTTGGCGGAAGCGGGCGCATCGCGGACGCGCGGAGGAAACATTGCCAAACTTCAACCAGCCAGCAGTGCGCTCCCGATGTTTGCGGCTACCAGAGCCAGCAGCACTCCGAGCGCGACGGCAAAGATTGGACCGAAGCGCCGGATGTTCTCGAGGCCGCGGGATCGGAATCGGACCGCCCGCATCAATGTTGGAAATATCCGTGCCCGGATCAGGTGCCGTAGTCCGGCGTCGGCTGCAGTCGCGGATCCGCATTCACTGCGCGGATTCCGGCTGCGGCGCTGGCCCGAAAGCGCTGGCTTGGGAACATCCATATAGTAAGAGTCTAGGATACCCAGAAATAAGGTAAAGTTACTTCGGGTTCGAATCCCTACCGAGTGCGTGAATGCCACGAACGCGGACGGCGACCGGGAAGAGCCGTCGATCCACCATTCCAGGAGGAAGTGATGCGAACGAAATCGAAGTGGTTGGTATCCATTCTCAGTCTGGTTCCTGGCGGTGGTGGCTTTGGCCGCGGCTGGTTCCGGGATACCACGTAGTGACGACTTACAAAGTGGGCGGCGACGGCGGCTGGGATTACCTGACCGTTGACCCGGACGCGCGTCGCGTCTTCATTTCTCGCGGCACCCACGTCATGGTCATCGACGCGGATTCCGGCAAGAGCGTCGGCGACATCGCCGACACACCGGGCGTTCACGGCATCGCGCTGGCGCCGGAACTGGGGCGCGGGTTTACCAGCAACGGGCGCGAAGGCACGGTCAGCATTTTCGATATCAAGACGCTGGCCACGAGCAGCAAAGTGAAGGTCGGCGACAATCCCGACGCGATTCTTTATGATCCGGCGACCAAGCGGGTCTTCACTTTCAACGGACGCAGCCAGGATTCGACAGCGGTCGATGCGGCCAGCGGAAAAGTGCTGGGCACCATCAAACTGGATGGCAAGCCGGAGTTCGCCGCCAGCGACGCGAAGGGCGAGATCTTCGTCAACATCGAAGACAAGGGCGAACTGGTGGCGATTGATCCGAACAAGCTGGAAGTGAAAGCCAAGTGGCCGCTGGCGCCGTGCGAGGAGCCGAGCGGGCTCTCGATCGACCGCAAGAACCGGCGCCTGTTTGTGGGTTGCGGCAACAAGATGATGGCCGTAGTCGACGCCGACAGCGGCAAAGTGCTGGCTACTCCCGCGATTGGCGACGGTGTGGATGCAACCACATTTGATCGCCGAAACCGGCCTGGCGTTCGCTTCCTGCGGCGAGAGGCGTGCTCACGGTGGTAAAAGAAGAAGTGCCCGGCAAATTCACCGCTGAAAACGTTCCCACCCAGCGCGGCGCACGCACTCTTGCGCTCGACGCGAAGACGCACAACGTGTTCGTGGTGACGGCGCAGTTCGGGCCCAGGCCCGAGCCCACGGCGGACAATCGACATCCGCGTCCGGCGCCCGTTCCGGACAGCTTTGTGGTTCTGGTTGTTGGGAAATGAAGGTGGGGAAATGAAGATGTGGATCCCTGCCGTCCCGTTTCCAATCGCTGGCGGGAACGGGCCTTCACAAATTAGGGGATTCCGGCTAGGATATCGCAACCTCGTTGAGCCGCACGACCGTTCGGTTGGAGACCGCCGCAGAGTTTTGTCGGAAATCAGGTTGGAACGGGCGAGGCCATATCCCATGACGATTTCCGACGAGAAGTTCTATCACGCGGAGGTTACCAGACGCGTCGAATTCGCTCCCGACTTGTGGATGTTCCGCATCCGCAGCGGAGGCGAGTTCCATTTTGTTCCGGGGCAGTATGCCACGCTGGGCGTCGAGGCCAACGGGAAGCGCGTCGAACGTCCATATTCCATCGTCTCGTCGCCCGCGGAAGACGAGCTGGAGTTTTTCTTCGAACTCGTTCCCGAAGGCGCCCTGACGCCCCTGCTGCATAAGTTGCAGCCCGGCGACCAGTTGCTCATGCGCAAAATCCCAAAGGGAAAATTCTCGCTAGACCTGCACACCGAACGCACCCATCATCTGCTGATCTCGACCGTGACCGGCGTGGCACCGTTCGTAAGTTACGTGCGCACGCTCTCCAAAGACTGGAAGGAAGGCCGCTTCGACGGGACCCACCAGTTGTATCTGTTGAACGGCGCCAGCCGTCCCTGGGAATTCGGATACCTCGACGAACTGAACCAGTTTGACAAAGAATTACCTTGGTTCAAATACGTGCCGACGGTCAGCCGTCCCTGGGATCACGCCGACTGGCCGGGAGAAATCGGGCGGGCGGATGACATTCTGCGCAAGTATGCCGACCACTGGGAACTCGATCCCAGCAACACCTTGGTGTATCTGTGCGGCCATCCTGACATGATCGAGCACAGCAAAGCCATTCTGAAGCGGCGCGGGTTCACCGACAAAGGGGCGGTCAAAGAAGAGGTCTACTGGATCCCGCCGCACAAGTAGGGCCGAGTTGCAAGGACCGGTCGGACGCACTCGCGAAAACGCCGCAGTTTCGTGCACAAATCTCGCCACTTTACATATGTTTACACGCTGAAGGCGTGGGCGATTTGTGGATGGGCAGAAGCGGGTAAAGATGCGAAAATAGAAAGAAGTTGGTTGTACAGTGCTGCGCGCCGCTTGGCTTCCACGAAGGCTGGATGCAACGGCGCGGGTGTATTCGGTGTCTAACTGACTTCTTGTCTACGTTATTCTTAACGTTATTCATGGCGTTATTCGCAACGACAGCCGAATGCATCTAAAGCTTTACAGCGAAGCGTCGCATCAAAGCATCTATACCTAAGCCCAGCGCATGCCGATTACGCAAATTCCATTCCAGGATCCGGTAGCTCCCGAGAAGCCGCAACCGGAGCAGTTGGGGCTGTACGACGGGCAAGACTGGGAAACCGCGTACCGGGATCTGGATGCGCATGTGCCGCACCTGCTGATCCAGTTGCAGGACGATCTGCAGCGATCGCGGAAGCGGGAAGCGGCGTGGATCTCGGTCATCGTCCACTTGCTCGTGTTCATGGTTCTGGTGTATCTGCCCTGGATCCAGAAGAATGTGTGGCACCACGTGGTAGTGGTTCCGGTGAGTTCCACGCAGGATAAGAACCTGACATTTCTGGCGCTGCCGCCGGACGCGCAGAAGGCGACGCGGAAGCCCAATACGAATATTGCCTCGGATAAGGACCGGATCGCGATGTCGCGGCATCCGGAGCTGGACCAGCAGAGGATTCTGGCGCCGCCACCGGGGGCTCCGGGAATGGCGGGTCCGCGGGCGGCGCAACCGGCGCCGCAAGCTTTATCGCAGAATCAACAGCCGGCCACGCAGCAACAGCAACAGACGACGCGTCCGCAGTTCCAAAGCGACCAGACGGCGCAGTTGCAGACGCCGGCACGCCCGAACAACGAATTCAGTAAGTATGGGACAGCGATGACGCCGGGCGAGGCCATTCAGCAGGCGACGCAAGGGGCGGCAGCCAACCGGGCAGCGGGCGGAGGGCAGGAGGGCAATTTCGGCCTGAACACAGGAGCCCGCGGCCGCTCGTTCGGCAATGGCGAGATTATCAGCGATACCCAGGGTGTAGATTTCGGGCCTTACCTGGAGCGGGTGGTGCAGGAGGTCCGGGAGCATTGGTACCTGGCGATTCCAGAGTCCGCCGAAATGAAAAAAGGGAAGCTGGCGATTGAGTTCGCCATTACCAGAGACGGTCAGGTTGCGGACATGAAGCTGACGTTCCCTTCCGGTGACGTATCGCTAGATCGCGCGGCTTGGCAGGGCATCTCCGGTTCGAACCCGTTTCCACCGCTGCCCAGCGAATTCACCGGGCCGTATCTAGCGCTGCGTTTCCGCTTCTACTACAACCCGGACAAGGGTGAACTGCAGTAACCCACGCGCGTGTGCCCTCCGAATTGTTTTTCTCTGACCGATAATCAAATGCCTAACATGGCTTCGTGTGGCCGGGAGTATGTTCTATTCTTCGGTCCAGCAGAGACGAAGAGAGAGAGGAAGACCGTTGGAGAAGATGCCCGTTCTGTTCGTCGGCCACGGCTCGCCGATGAACGCCATCGAGCACAATGCGTTTACCAAGACGCTGCATGGGTTGAGCGCGCGGCTGCCGAGGCCCAGGGCCGTGTGCGTGGTCTCGGCGCATTGGCTGACGCCGGGCTCGCGCGTGGTGGCGTCGGCACATCCGAAGACCATTCACGATTTCTACGGGTTTCCACGACCGCTGTATGAAGTGCAATATCCCGCACCCGGGGCTCCGGAAGAAGCGAAGAAGCTGGCCAGCGATCGTGAGATTGTGCCGGAGATAGTCCCCGATCAGGAGTGGGGGCTGGATCACGGATCATGGAGCGTGTTGCGGCATATGTATCCGCAGGCGGACGTCCCGGCGTTTCAACTGAGTCTGAGTGAGCGGCGTAGTTTCAAGGAGCATCTCGAACTAGGGCGTGAAATCCAGGCGCTGCGCGAGCGCGGAGTGCAGATTGTGGGCAGCGGCAACATAGTGCACAACCTGGGCCGCATCGATTGGGATAATCCGCACGGCGCATATGACTGGGCGGTGGAGTTTGACGCGCGGGTCAAGCAAGCTGTGGACGGGCATGATGCGAAGTCGCTGGCCGAACCGCAGAGGTGGGGCGAAGCGTTGCTGGCCAAGGCGCATCCGACGGTGGAACATTACCTGCCGCTGCTGTACTGCATGGGCTCGACCGATGAACGTGATGCGGTTTCGTATCCGTTTGAAGGATTCGACTTTGGGAGCATCTCGATGCGGATGATTCTGTTCGGGAACGCGCCGAGACGGTAGACGCGACTCTATTGCGTCTCTGGAATAAGCCGGAATGTGCTTCTCCGCCCAGAGCGGTAGATGGAGAAATCGCGCTGGTCCAGGGTGAAAATGGTTTCGATTTTTTCGCGGCTGGCAAGATACACCAGGGTTACATCTGCCAGTTGAGGGTGAATATCCTCGTAACGCTTCATGAGCGACGCGATGGATTCGGCCTCCGCGCCTGCCAGAGGCAGCAATTCAAGAAAGCTGCCATCGATGCTGCGCAACAGTTGCTGAACCGCCCGGGGCGATTTTCGCAGGAGCCACGCTGCTTCGGTGATGACGGGCCAGCAGGAAAGAAGCGGACCCGGCAGGTCGCGCAGCGCGCTGACGCAGCGACGTGGTGTTCGTCCTGGCGGGAAAGAATGGCGACCAGCGGGCCTGTGTCCACCAGAACCCGCTTCATTTCTTTTTCGCGAAGCCTTCAAAATGGCGGCGATTCGTGCTTAGGTCTTTCGGGGCACGACCCACGCAACCAATCAATCCCGCTTCGTCCGCCAGTTCATAGGCCGAAGGGACGGCGCGTCCGCGGCCGAGATACGTCTCCAGCGCATCCCGCACGATGTCGGAGGGAGTCTGCCCCTTGGCGCGGGAGCGGTTGCGAAGCAAAGTCCCAAGGGTTTTGGGGACGCGAACTGTAATGCGATGCGAAGCCATGCTGTCAGACATTATACTACAAGTGTCTGACACCATTGGCCCTGGCCGGGCTGCTGCGATTTGCGCCACGAGATCCCTCCCTCCGTCTGAAGAGCGGCTCCGGTCGGGATGACGCCCTCAGGGCGGAGGGTCTTACTCCACCACTATCCGGCCCTTGCGTCTAGCCCTTGCGCAAGTGGATCGATCCGTCGCCGGTGTGGATGATCAGCGGGGTGCCACCGCCGTTGAGCTTGCCATGGATTTCGCCTTCGCGAATCTTGCCTTCGGTGGTGATGGGCATGTCGAGATCGATGTGGCCGTCGCTGGTGTGGAGGTCGATGTCGGCGGCGAGTTCGCCGGGAACTTCGAGGGAAACGCTGCCGTCGCCAGTTTCGAGGCGCCAGCCGGTGGGTAACGTAGAACCGGAAGTGGCGCGCACGTCGACATGGCCATCGCCGGTCTTGAGTTCGAGCTGATCGAAGCGGCCCTGGGCATTGATGTGTCCGTCGCCGGTGGAGGCGTGGAGATTGCCGTCGACGCCTTCGAGGTTCACGGAGCCGTCGCCGGTGTGGATTTCCATTTCACCCTTGAGTCCGGCGAGTTCGATTTTGCCGTCGCCAGTTTCCAGGTTGACTTTGCCCTCGCGCGGCATCTGGATGATGATGTCGACCTTGTGGCCCCAGTCGACGTGCATGAATCCCACGCCGAGGTTGTGCGGGAAGCGCACGTTGATTTCGACCGAGTCGCCCGACTGGTGCTCTTCGACGCGGATGCCGCCCTCGCCGATCTTGGTGCGCGAGGTGACGACCTTGGCTTCAATGGTGTTCTGGTCCCAGGTGGTGACGCGGATGTTGGCGTCGGAGGTTTCGACGCGCAAGTCGGGCTTGCCGGTCAGGTTGTAGGTCTTCGACCATTCGTCGGCGCGGGCAGATGCGGCGGAAAGAACAGCAACGGCCATGACGGCGAGCGACAGGCGCTTCATCTTTATGGCAACAAGTTTCATACGATCCTTTTTCATAAGACCCTCGGCGGGCACAAGTCAGCACTCGCCCTCTTAGACGGTGGTACGGGCCATCGGTGAGGTTGGTTCCATAGAAATTGTTCGCTAACGTGCGCGGGGCCCCAGATACGCCATGCGAATCAACGTGCGCTCGGAAAAGGGCAGGTAGAGGAGCGCTGCGCTGACGGCGAAGGCCGCGCCCAGGCCGATTTGCTCGATGAGCAGGAACGGTGCGACGGCCCACAATTGGTCGAGGGCGAGGATGAAAGGAAACATTTGGCGGAACTTCTCGCCGAGGCGTTGGTAGTCGAAGCCGACCGCCGAGAGCAGGTACAGGCGCAAGGGGATGCCGACTCCGGCGGTGATGAGCACGGCCGCGGTGAGAACTCCGCCCCAGGGGCGGCGAATTGAATCGCCAATCTCCTGCACATAACGCAGAAGAAACAGGGCGGAGAGATAGAAGCACAGGTACATGATCTGAGTCAGCGCGAACAGGCCGCGGGTGATGGCGCGGCGTGGGATGGGGACTTCGAGTTCGGGATGAAACGGGTGCGGCGGATCTGGAGGAGGGGTTGCGGCGGAGGCTTTCTGGTCGGGCGCTGTCGGCGTCACCGCGCCGAGTGCGAGGGGACTGCCTGCGGGGGCTTCGGCATGAACATCCTTGTGAACATCTGCATGGACTTCTGTATGAACTTCCGCAATGAAGCGGTAGCCGCGGCGGGCCAGGGTTTCGACATAGCGAGGGCTGGAGGCAGAATCTCCGAGGGCTTCGCGGACTTTGTTGACGGCAGTGTTGAGGCTGTGGTCGAAGTCGACGAAGGTGTCGGAGGGCCAGAGTTTCTGCTGTAACTCTTCGCGCGTGACCACGTCGCCGGCACGCTCGAGCAGCAGAGCGAGCACCTGGAAGGGCTGGCCCTGCAGGCGCAGCTTGACTCCGCTCTTGCGCAGTTCGCCTGCGCCGAGATCGAGTTCAAAGACTCCAAAGCGCGTTACCCGGGTGCGATTTTGCGGCACGACGCCGTAGTGTAGCAGGGTGCTGGGCCTTGGATGGTACGTCTTAGAGCAACTCTGATTAAGGGTCCGACAGAAAGCGTAAACCACAGAGGACACAGAGGCGCACAGAGGAACCTTAATCGGAGCTTCCCTAAGACCCACACGGCGCCCGGCGTACAATATTCGCGTGGCTGACAGCGATCCCCAGGACGATCACAAGCATCGCCGGCACGCGGTCTACGCGTCGGAAACTACGGGCTTGCTGCTGATCGCATTTCTGCTGTTGGCGCTCACTCTGCTTCGCTACTGGCACGACCTGCACTGGAGCCTGCGCTGAGCTTTGAATTCAGGCCCAGACCAACCCGACGGTCTTCATGACTACGATCACGGCGCCCATTCTGAGATGGCGGGGGTGCAGCCCGTGCTGGTGGTGATTCTTGGGCCGACGGCCAGCGGAAAGACGGCACTGTCGCTGGCGCTGGCGGAGAAGTTTGCGGGCGAGATCGTGAACTGCGATTCGGTGGCGATGGTCCGCGAGTTCGACATCGGCACCGCCAAACCCACGGGCGAGGAGCGCAGGCGCGCGCCACATCATTTTTTCGATTGCGTCGACCCGGCGCAGTACATGACGGCGGGCGAATATGCGCGGCAGGCGCAGCCCGTGCTTACGGAAATCAGCGGACGGCATCACTTGCCCATTGTTGTGGGTGGCACGGGATTGTATTTGCGGGCGCTGCTCGAGGGACTTTTTCCGGGGCCGCAGCGCTCGGAAGAATTGCGCGAGCGCTTGCGGGAAAGCGCCGCCAGGCGCGGCGCGGGTCATCTGCATCGAATTCTGCGGCGTCTGGATGGCGAGGCCGCGGGCAAGATTCATGCCAACGATATTCCCAAGCTGATTCGCGCCATCGAGGTGTGCCTGGCATCGCGGGGGAAGATGTCGGAACTTTGGCAGCAGGGGCGCGATGCGCTGCAGGGTTTCCGGGTGGTGCGCGTGGGGCTCGATCCGGATCGCGGCGCGCTCTACGACCGCATCAACCAGCGCGCGCGGCAGATGTTCGAAACCGGGCTGATCGAAGAGACTGCGCGTCTGCTCGAGAAATATGGCGCAGCGGCGCGGCCACTGGCCTCTCTGGGATACAAGCAGGCGGTGCAGTGTTTACGCGGCGAACTCGCGCGGGAGCAGGCAGTGCAAGCCGCGCAGCAGGCGCATCGCAACTATGCCAAGCGGCAGATGACATGGTTCCGGCGCGAGCCAGAGGTTTGCTGGCTGCAGGGTTTCGGGGACGATGCGGGGATACAGAGAGAGGCTGTTGCACGCGTTGAAACTTCCTTGCCGCGGATTCACGCGGATGAACGCGGATCCTGAAGTCGCAAGACCCGGAGACCGCGCCCCTCTGCTATCGTTCCCCTATGCCGCGAATCTTTCTCGTCATATTTCTTGCCCTGAGCCAGGCTGTCGCCAACATTCGCTAAAGACAAAGCGTCGCACCCCGCTCCGGTCAATGCTGCGCGTGGCGACAAGTGGGCGGAGAAAACGCTGCGCCAGATTTCGGTTGAAGAAAAAGTTGGCCAACTCTTCATGATCTGGTGCCGCGCCAGCTTTCTCAACGTGGAGAGCCCGGAGTACCTGCAATGGCTGGAGGCCATGCAGAAATACCACGTGGGCGGGTTCGCTGTGTCGGTGCACGTGGATGGGCCGTTTTTGTTGCGCACCGAGCCGTACGAGGCTGCCGAATTGCTGAACCGGCTGCAGCGCGAATCGAAGCTGCCGCTGCTGTTTGCGGCTGATTTTGAGCGCGGAACCGCGACGCGGCTGATGGGCACGACCAACTTTCCTCACGCCATGGCCTTCGGCGCTGACGGCAGCCTGGAAGATGCCGAGAGGTTTGGCCGCATCACCGCGCAGGAGGCCCGCGCGGTCGGCGTGCACTGGAATTTTTTTCCGGATGCAGATGTGAATTCGAATCCCGCCAATCCCATCATCAACACGCGCTCGTTCGGCGAAGATCCGAAACAAGTCGGCGATCTGGTGACGGCCTACATCAAGGGCGCGCATGAAGCCGGAATGCTGACTACGGTGAAACACTTTCCCGGACACGGCGACACTGCGACCGATTCGCATCTGGGCGTGGCCAGCGTGAACGGCGACCGGGCGCATCTGGATTCGATCGAGCTCCCGCCGTTTCGGCAGGCGATCGCCGCGGGCGTGGATTCGGTGATGGTGGCGCATGTCACGGTTCCGGCGCTCGATCCTGATCCCAATCACGTGGCCACGATTTCGACTGCGGTGGTTTCCGATCTGCTCGAAAAGCAGATGGGATTCAAAGGCCTGATCGTGACCGACGCGCTGGACATGGCGGGGCTGACCCATCTTTTTGCTAATGATATTGGGCGGGCTGCGGTTGAGGCCTTCAAGGCGGGAAACGACCTGTTGCTGATCCCGGCGGATCTTGGCGCGTCCTACGAGGCCATGGTGAAGGCCGTGCGCTCGGGCGAGATTTCGCCGCAGCGGCTGGACCACTCCGTGCTCAAGATCCTGAAAATAAAGGGGCGGCTGGGGCTGAACGAGGCTCGTACGGTCGATCTGAGCGCGGTTGCGACCGCAGTGGGCAAGCCGGAAAACATAACATTTGGCCAGCAGGTGGCCGATGCCGCCATTACTCTTGTGCGCGACAACGGCAAAGTGCTGCCCCTGAAATCAAAGGGAACCGCCAAGGCCGGGCTGCCGTATATGACGAAAGAGGAAACCCATAACGAGGTGGTGGCCGTACTTTTTTCCGATGACGTGCGCACGGAGTCGGGGCGCGCCTTTGGACGCGAGTTCCGGGCCCGCATCCCGGACGCGCGGGTGATTTATGTGGATCCTCGCATCGCCGCGGGCATGAGCGATGAAGTTGTGAAGGCAGTGGACGAGGCGCAAACTGTGGTAGCTGCGGTGTATGTGATTCCGACCGCGGGCAAGGTGGGCAATTCGATGGCGATGGCCGATGCGACCGGCACTCTGCTGCAGCAGGTGCTGGATCATTCGGCGGAAAAGACGGCGGTGGTTGCCATGGGGAATCCTTACCTGGCCAGCGATTTCCCGAAGATCGAGAATTATATGTGCACGTTTTCGAACGCGTCAGTTTCGGAAGTGGCCGCGATCAAGGCGCTGTTTGGCGAGATTGCCATTCGCGGGCATCTGCCGGTCACGATTCCGAATGTTGCCCAGCGCGGGGCCGGGATCGAATGGCCGGCGCAAGTGGCTAGTGGAGGGTCTTCGCATGCGCAGAACTAGATTTTGCAGAACCAGATTTTGCAGAACCAGATTTCAAGCCCAATTTCAAGTTGCCGGCGCACTCGCGTTGGGGTTCGCGACCCTGGCCGTGCTCCTACTGCCGGGTTGCAGCGTGAACGTAAAGAAAGAGCAGAACGGAGAAGACAAGCAGGTCGACATTAGCACGCCCGTGGGCGGGATTCACGTGAGCAAAGACGCCAATGCGGCCGATGTAGGCTTGGCGCTGTATCCTGGCGCGCGGCTGAAGCAAAAAGATTCCGGTGGCGACGACAAGAGCGCCAACGTGAACATCTCCGGCTTCGGTTACGGGCTGAAAGTGGTTGCGCTCGAATACGAGTCGGACGATTCGCCGGCCAAGCTCGTTGCCTTCTACCGCGATCAGCTCAAGAAATATGGGAGCAATGTGCTCGAATGTCACACGGCTCACCTGGATGTGAACGCGGACCTTAAAGCCTCGGATCACAATTCGCATGATCTGACCTGCGACGGCGGGGGCGGCAGCAACATTGAACTGAAAGTTGGCACGAAAGAGAACCAGCACATCGTCGCGGTCGAGCCGGAAGGAAATGGCTCCAGCTTTTCCCTGGTGTACGTACGCACTCACGGCAAGGAAGCGGAGATCTAGGGTTTCGCGTAGAGACGCAGCGGGCCGCGTCTTGGCAGGCATTGTCCCGGCATGCACTGAGGAGGACCAAGATGTTTCGTCATCTGTTTTGTCATCTCACCTTCGCGCTCGTTCTATCGGCGGCGCTGGCGCTGACCGGGTTCGCGCAGGATTCCGGCGCGCAGAACAAGAGTCTCGACGTCCGCAGTTCCGTCGGCGACCTGCACGTGGGCAGCGACGGGGATGCGCGCAAGGCAGGCCTGCCGCTCTATCCCGGCGCCCGGCTCAAGTCGGGTGATGACAATAGCAAGAAACAGGCCAATCTGAGCCTGCTGACCGATGCCTTTGGCATCCAGCTGGTGGTCGCCAGTTACGAGTCCGAGGACGCCCCCGGCAAGATCCTCGATTTCTACCGCGACAAACTGAAGAAGTACGGCAAAGTGCTGGAATGCCATTCGCACAAGCATAGCGGCGACGTGGAAATGCAGGACGACGACACGGATTCCGACGCCGCTAAGGACGACGCTAAGAACGGCGCCAAGAATGACGACAAGAAACAAGAGAGCAAGGTATTGAAGTGCGAAGAAAATTCGGGCCCGGTCATTGAACTGAAAGCCGGCACCGAGGACAACCTGCACGTCGTGTCGGTCGAGCCCCACGACGCGGGCAAGGGATCGACGTTCGCTCTGGTCTACGTGCACACTCGCGGCAAGCGCGGGGAAATCTAGCAGCGCTGCAAAAAACGTAAGGCTTTTACCACTAAGGACACGAAGGTCCACGAAGGAAATGGCTAAGCTAGAATCCTTCGGGGCGCTTCGTGTCGTTCGTTGCCAGCATTTCGCGATGCCAGCTGGGCGAGGTCGCGTTTCCTGCGTGCTGCGCCGGCGGGACACTTTCTGCGATACTTTCAGAGACAATATTCTTTCATTTCCGATGGAACAGCCTTGCTACAAGTGCGGACAAACGGTGGAAGAGGGCATCGCTTTCTGTCCGCATTGCGCGGCGCCGCAGATTCGAGTGGTGATAGCTGAGCCGGCCCCGCTGGCCTCTGCCGGCTCCGCGCAAGACTCGGCCGTTCTCCCGGCGTCGCAAACGCTTCCAGTTCTCGCTCTGCCAGGGAGGCCGTCGCAGGCGCTCAGGGCGTGCGCACTGGCGGCGCTGATTGCGTCGATACTGATGGTGCTCGACCTTATGGTTCCGCTGATGGCCGTGGTCGGGGCGGGATTTCTCACGGTCGCGCTCTATCGTCGCAACCATCCGGGAGTGACGGTCCGCGCCGGAGCAGGCGCCCGACTGGGCGCGCTGTGCGGCTTGCTGTGCTCCGTCATGACCGCCGGACTAGGAGCGCTGCGGGTGGTCGTGCTTCGCGAAGGAGATGCGATTCGCAAGTTCCTGCTCGACATGGTCCAGCAAACGGCGGTTCGCTATCCCGATCCTCAACTCCAGCCCGGCCTCGAGTGGATGCGTTCCACCAACGGCATGGTGTTCACACTGGCTGTCCTCGTGATTTTTGGGTCTCTGGCTTTCGTGCTTCTCGGAAGTTTGGGCGGGGCGCTGGGCAGCTCGATCTTTGGCCGACGCGACAAATCCTAAGTTCCCGGCGCTTTCCGGCACAAATCTGTGCCCTTGCCGTGGCCGCCGCTGCCCGCGTATGATGCACCGTTCGTTCTCTTGAATCCTCAGACGATGAATAATGCCGCACGCGGTTCGCTCCTCGGGATCGAACACCTCGACGCGAAGGAAATCCTGGGCCTGCTCAAACTGGCCCGCCGCATGAATCCGCTGAAGGCTCGGCCGCTGCTGCGCGGCAAGCGGGTCGTGCTGCTGTTTTACGAAGCCTCCACCCGCACGCGTTCTTCGTTCGAATTCGCGGCGAAATCGCTGGGCGCGATCACGACGCTGGTGCAGTCCTCGGGATCGAGCATTGAAAAAGGCGAATCCGTGCTCGACACCGGATACACGCTGCGGGCGGTGGGCGCTGATTGCATCGTGATGCGGCATCCTTCGGCGGGCGCGCCGCACCTGATGGCGACGCATCTCGACATCCCGGTCATCAATGCCGGGGACGGCATGCACGAGCATCCGTCGCAGGCGCTGCTTGATGCGGTCACGATTCTGAAACACAAGAAGTCGTTCAAGGGGCTGCAGGCGACGATCATCGGCGACATTTTTCACAGCCGCGTGGCCCGCAGCGCCTGCCATCTGCTGACCAAGTTCGGAGTGAAGCTCACGCTGTGCGGGCCGCCGGAGTTCGTGCCCGACGTGGCCGCGACGCTGGCTCCCGGCCTGCGAATCACGCGGCACATCGAAGAGGCGCTGCGCGGCACCGACGTGATCATGCTGCTGCGCGTACAAAAAGAGCGGCTGGCCGGACAGAAAATCCGATTGCAGGATTACATTGCGCGCTACCAGATGACGGCAGCGCGGCTCAAACTGGCCAAGCGCGATGCGATTGTGATGCACCCGGGGCCGATCATCCGAGGGCTGGAGCTGACCGCGGAAGTGGCGGACGGCCCCCAGTCCGTCATTGTCGAGGAAGTACATAACGGCGTGCCGACGCGGATGGCGATTCTGGCGAGGGCGTTGGGGAAGGCGAAATGAGCCACGGATTTTCACGGATCGGCACGGATCGGAAGTGCGTTCTCGGATCTGAAACAATGCTGGCTGAATATTGAGCTGAATGCTGACTGCTAAGAGCCAAAAACGAGAAGGGGCCAGCCTGCTGATCAAGGGCGGACAGCTCGTCGATCCGGGGGCAAGGATCAATGCGGCGATGGATGTGCTGCTGCGCGATGGCCGCGTCGCTGAAGTCGCGTTGCCCAACAAAATCCGCGGCGGGGCGGACGAGAAGTTCGATGCGCGCGGACTGATCGTTGCTCCGGGGTTCATCGATCTGCATGTTCACTTGCGCGAGCCTGGGCAAAGTTACAAGGAGACGATCGCGAGCGGAACCGCGGCCGCAGCGGCTGGAGGGTTTACTTCAGTCTGTACGATGCCCAACACGGCGCCGGTGGTCGATACGGCGGAGTGGGTCAGCTGGCTACGGAATCCCGAGCGCGCGGCGGTGGTCAACGTGTTTCCCATCGCCGCCGCCACGCGCGGCAGCAAAGGTGGCACGCTCACCGATTTCAGCGCGCTGCAGCGAGCGGGGGCCGTCGCAGTGACTGACGATGGCAAGCCGATCCTCGACGACGATGTGATGCGCATGGCGCTGCGGTTGGGCGCGGAATTGAATCTTCCGGTGGTGCAGCACGCGGAAGATACGCGGCTCACCGAAAATTGCTCGATGCACGCGGGGCCGACCAGCTTCCGCCTCGGGCTGCGAGCCATGCCGGCCGCGGCCGAAGCGGCCATCGTGGATCGCGATGTGACGCTGGCGCAGCAGATTCGCGAATCGCGGCTGCACGTGGCGCATCTTTCCATTTCGGACGCGCTCAAGGCCGTGCGGCGCGGCAAGCGGGCGCGAGCTCGCGTGACCTGCGAAGTCACGCCGCACCACTTCACGTTGATCGACGAGAATGTGGGCGAGTACGACACTAACTTTAAGATGAACCCGCCGCTGCGGTCGGCGACCGATCGCGAGGCTATTGTGGTGGCGCTCGCCGATGGCACGGTGGACGCCATCGCCACCGACCACGCCCCGCACGCCGCCCACGAAAAGGAAGTCGAGTTCGAGCGGGCTTCCTTTGGGATCACTGGCCTCGAGACGGCGCTGGGGCTCGCGATTACGAAACTGCATCGTGAGCACAAGATTCCGCTGATGCGCATTGTTGAACTTTTTACCGCAGGGCCGGCCCGAGTCTTCGACTTGCCCGGCCGCGGATCGCTGGTCCGCGGCAGCCATGCCGACGTGACCATTTTCGATCCTAAGAAGCGCTGGACGTATGAGGCCGCGAAGTCGCGGTCGCTCTCGCACAACTCTCCGTTCGACGGCTGGCAGTTCACGGGGAAAGTGGTGGCGACGATTGTGGGCGGGAAGATCGCGTACCGCGTGGAGTGAAGTGGTTGTGTGGGGACGGGCGCCCTCGCCCGTCCTTGCCGAGCAAAGCTCGGGCGCGTTTCTTGGCTAGCCTAAGATCCCCATGCGCTTGCCGACGCTCTTCAGCACGGCCAGCGCCTGCTCCAATTCTTCTTTCGTGTGGGTCGCGGTCATGATGGTGCGGATGCGGGCTTTGCCTTCGGGGACCGTAGGGAAGGCGATGCCGGTGCCGAGGACGCCTTCTTTGAAAAGTTCGCGGGAGAAGTCCATGGTGAGTTTGCCGTCGCCGATGATGATGGGTGTGATGGGAGTTTCGCTGGCCGGAGTGGCGCGTCCGCCGATGTCGAAGCCGAGAGCCCCAAGTTCTTTTTTCCAGAAGCGCGTGTTCTCCCAAAGTTTTTCCATGCGCTCGGGTTCGTTCTCTAGAACCTCGAAAGCGGCTATGCATGTTGCTGCCACAGAGGGCGGATGCGACGTCGAAAACAAGAACGGGCGCGCGCGGTGGTAGAGAAAATCGATGAGGTCGCGGGTGCCGCAGACGTAGCCGCCGAGGGCGCCGATGGCTTTGGAGAGCGTGCCGACCTGGATATCGACGCGCCCGTGCATCTTGAAATGATCGATGGTGCCGCGGCCGTTGCGGCCGAGCACGCCGGAAGCGTGGGCGTCGTCGACCATCATGATGGCGCCGTATTTTTCGGCGAGATCGCAGAGTGCGGGCAGCGGGCCGATGTCGCCGTCCATGGAGAAGACGCCGTCGGTGATGAGGAGCTTCTTGCCGGGTTCGTCTCTGAATGCTGGCTAACTGCTCTTCGGCGTGGGCGATGTCTTTGTGGCGGAAGACGAGAATCTTTGGCTTTGGAGAGGCGCGCGCCGTCGATGATGGAAGCGTGGTTCAGGGCATCGGAGATGATGAAGTCGTCTTTGCCGAGCACGGCTGAGACTGTGCCAGCATTGGCGGCGAAGCCGGACTGGAAGACGACGCAGGCTTCGACGTTTTTGAAGCGTGCGATCTTTTCTTCGAGTTCCATGTGAATCTTCATCGTGCCGGCAATGGTGCGCACCGCGCCCGATCCGACGCCGAATTTCCGCGTGGCTTCGAGGGCGGCTTCGCGCAGCTTGGGATGCGTGGTCAGGCCGAGATAATTGTTCGAAGCGAGGTTGATGACCTTCTTGCCGTCGAAGGTGCAGACGGCGGCCTGCTCGTCGTCGAGCACGCGCAGCTTGAAGTGCGTGCCTTTGGCTTTGAGTTCGTTGAGCTGGTCGGTGAGGTAGGAGAGCGGGTTGGTGCGGGTTGCGGTGGTCATGGGAGCCTCAGAACTTTTTCGCCGCGGATTTACGCGGATGAACGCGGATTTAAGACGAACCAAGTCTAATGCCGCAGGCGAAGTTCGGGGAACGGCCGCGCGAGTTCTGCGTCACCTGACGCAGCGATCCTATTCCAGCTTCTGATCTTCATTTTCATATGTCCGTTTCAACTCTTCAACGCGGTCCGCAGTCGTCCGTTCCATGCATAGACCCCAATACATCGGGACGGCGGCACCGCCTTCGTATTGTTGCGAATCTGCTTCACAGTGAAGATCGCGATATCGAATCCACGCCCTCTCTGCCATTCTCAGCTTCTCAATGGCTCGCTGATTGTACTTGACTAGGTCAGGATCCCGGTCCGACTGGGCATCTGAGACGCCTTTTCCATAATTCGCACAACCCTGCGATAGACCGCATTGACCCTCGCATCGGCTTTCTTGTACCGCTCGCTTACGCACTGATTAATCTCGGCTTGACTTCCGGCCTGACAGACTCGTTGCGGATCAATCGGTTTTGAAGCTTGCTCGGGCCAGCGGCGCCGTTGCGCTGAGAAGTAAGATTGCGGCGGCCCATGTCCCAAACCATTTCGTGCAAAGAATCATAGACACCTGCCCCAACAATCCGTGTTCATCCGCGTGAATCTGTGGCGCCACGAAGTTACCGTACGCCATTCGGGTATACCAGAATTTTGCTGGCTTCGCCGGTTTTCAGGCGCTCCATGGCTTTCGAGAAATCTTTCATGGGGATGCGGTCGGTGATGACGGGATGCAGGTTGAGTTTGCCGCTTTTGAGCAGCGCCGTCATTTGATACCAGGTCTGGTACATGCGGCGGCCGTTGATGCCTTGCACGGTGATGCCTTTGAAAATGATGTCCTCGGAAAAATTGACGGAGATGGGCTTCGAGGTCAGGCCGAGAAGGGAAATTCTTCCGCCACGGCGGACGATGTCGAAGGCGGTGCGAATGGAATCGGGATGGCCTGCCATCTCGAGCACGACGTCGACGCCGAGGCCGCCGGTCTTTTCCATGACGATGTCGTGCACATTTTCTTTGGCGGGATTGAGGACGTAGTCGGCCTTCATTTCGCGGGCGATGCGGGCGCGGTGCTCGTTGACTTCAATCGCGAATACCGAGGTCGCGCCCACAGCTTTTGCCACGGCAATCGAGAACAAGCCGATCGGGCCACAGCCGGTGACGGCAACGCTCTTGGCGGCGATTTCCCCGGCCAGCACTGTGTGCACGGCGTTGCCCAGAGGATCGAGAATTGACGCGTAGTCCTGCGGAATGGCGGGATCGAGCTTCCAGATGTTGGACTCGGGAATGACGACGTATTCGGCGAAGGCGCCATCGGCGTCGACGCCAATGATTTTTACTTTCTGGCAAATGTGCGCTTCGCCGGTGCGGCACTGCAGGCACTTGCCACAAGCGACGTGCATCTCGGCGGAAACGAAATCGCCTTCCTTGACGCTGGTGACTTCGTCGCCGAACGCCGCGACTTCACCACAGAACTCGTGGCCGGGAATCAGCGGGGGATGAATGCGGCTTTGCGCCCAGCGATCCCAGTTATAAATGTGCAGGTCGGTGCCGCAAATCGACGCCACTTTCACCTTGACCAGCACGTCATTGCGGCCGAAGGCGGGAATCTTGACCTGGCGAATCTCCGCGCCCGCCGCCGCTTCCGGCTTGACCACTGCCATCATTGTGCCATCGATCGTTGACCCACCCATGATTGCCACCTATAAGTCCGGTACAAAAACTGTTTCGAACACAAAACGTATGATTTTAGCACTGGGCGGCGTAGAGGAATGGAAAGCATCAACCACGAAGGGCACGAAGGTTCACGAAGGAATTCCTGATGCTCGTCTCCTCTATTCTCATGCGACGTCGGAGCAGCTAAAATCGACCGAAATGTCTGACTTTACAAGAAATCGAGGCTGGCTGGCGCTCGCTATTCTCTCCGCTTGCGCGCTGTGCAGCTTTGCGGCGAGCGCAATCTGCGCCGGAGTCGCAGCCGGAATTCACGCGGCGCCTGGTCGCCGCCGCCATCGAGCGTACGCATCATTCTGTGCGCTACGTTTCCGAATACGTTCGTATTCCGTATCCTGGCGGGGACGTTCCCGCGGACACGGGCGTTTGCACCGACGAGATTATCCGGAGTTACCGGGCGGTGGGCGTGGACCTGCAGAAGGATGTCCACGAAGATATGGTGAAGAATTTCGACGCGTACTCCAACAAGCGGCGATGGCTGCTGGCGCATCCGGATGCGAATATCGACCACCGGCGGGTTCCGAATCTGATGGTGTTCTTCCAGCGCAAGGGAGAATCTTTGCCCATGACCAACCGCGAGCAGGACTATGCGCCGGGCGATTTGGTGACGTGGGACCTGGGCGGGAACGTGCCGCACATTGGTATTGTCGTCGACCAAAAGGATCCCTTGAGCGGGCGATATATGGTCGTGCACAACATTGGCCAGGGGCCGAAGATGGAAGATGTACTTTTTAATTGGAAGATTACGGGGCATTATCGGTACTTCGGGCCTTAGAGTTCGGCGATGGCTTCGATAGCAGAGCGTTTTCGGGGGGCTTGCGATCAACGTGGAAGAGCGGCGCTTCAGCGCCGCGTTGAAGGCTCGCAAAGTGCGTGGGCTTTAGCCCCAGGTGGATCGTTCCGCAGCGCAAAATGCGACCGCCGCGGTTAAAGCCGTCCTTTGTCTGATTTCTCACGCGGCCCCTTCGACAGGCTCAGGGCAGGCTCTGAAGGGCCGCCTTCCACGGTGCTCCACGGCCCTCTATGAACGGCCAGCGGCCAAAAAATAGACTAATTGTTAGCGACCATTTTCGCCCCGTCAGCTCAGAGTTTCTTATTTGCTTGGCTCGTGGCAGACTTCGGGGCGACCGTCTTGAACTCCTCCGACTTGCCACGAGGAATGGTCAGCGTCTTCCACTCAGACGAGCGGAGGTGCTTGGCCAGAAAAACAATCTGCCCGATGTGCGCTGCGTAGTGCGCGATCTGGCGGTTGATGGCTTGCAGCACGATGTGCGGCTCGTTGCGGATGGTTACCGTGCGCAGCACATCCTCGGGCTTGAGCGCTTCGAGCGCGCCGAAAACGCAGGCCCAGCCTTCTGCCCACCACTGCATGACCTCGGCGCGCGTGGTCGCTGCGGTGACTTCAAACTCGCGATCGCGAAAACGGTCGGGCTTCTCGCCGTCACTGGTGAGGAAGTCGGTGAAGCGCGAGTGCATATTGCCGGCCAGATGTTTTACGAGGATCGCGACGGAGTTCGACTCGGGATCGAGCGTGACAAAGAAATCTTCGTCGCGAAGTTGCGCCATCGCGCCTTCGCCCATGCGTTTGTGCCCGCGCATCTGGCGGCGGGCTTCGTCGAGATAGTGGGCTGCGAGATCGGTTGCCATTATCTGTTGCGCCTCCGCAACAGCTTCCTACGACGGGATCCTTACGCTCGACCCCAGCCGCCGCCGCCGGGAGTTTCAATCGTAATGCGCTCGCCTTTGCGAAGACGAGTGCTGAACTTCGCGGGCATGGGCTCGACCGAACCATCGTGGCGCGTGATGAAAGTTTTGCCCGGCGCACCGTCTGCGCCTCCAGACAATCCCCAGGGTCCGCGGGAGCGGCGGTCGGCCAGCAGGGTCACTTCGCAGTCGGTGAGGACTTCGATTTCGCGGATGATGCCGTCGCCGCCGGGAAACTTCCCCTTGCCGCCACTGTCCAGGGCGCAACGAATATCGGCGCACGCGCAGTGGATAGGCATATTCCAGCGCCTCGGCCGGAGTGTTCAGCGAATTGGTCATGTGAGTGTGCACGCCGGAAACGCCGGGCTTGCCGGGGCGCGCGCCCATGCCGCCGGCGATCGTCTCGTAGTAAGCGAAGGGCTCGCTGGTGCGAGGATCAATTCCGCCGATGGTCAGGTTGTTCATGGTTCCAGCGGCCGCGGCCGGGATGCGATCGGGAATGGCCAGCGCCAGCGCGCGCAGCAGCACGTCGACAATGCGCTGCGAGGTCTCGACATTTCCTCCCGCAACGGCTGCGGGAGGACGGGCGTTGACGATGGTGCCTGCGGGGGCGATGACCTGGATCGGGCGCATCAGGCCGGCGGCGGCGGGAACGTCCTCGGCCAGCAGGCAGCGGAATACGTAAAAGCACGCGGAGTAGGTAATCGCGGCAACGGCGTTGATACTGCCCTCTACTTGCGGATCGCTGCCGGTGAAGTCGACTGTGACCACGGGCGAGGCGCGTCTGCGACGCGCGACCGGGTCTGAGACCCGGTCCCACATCTTCTTTCGGTCCCAGACTTTTACTGCGACCACGATCTTCACCGGGCGGGCGGTGATGCCGTCGCCATCCAGAAAATCTTCGGCGCGATATTCGCCCGGCGGCAGGCGTTGCAGGAACGCGCGCATGAGCTCCTCGGAATAATCCAGCAGATCGGCAGCCGCCCGCCGGGCGCGGTCTGTGCCATAGCGCGCGCAAACCTCGCGTAGGCGCTCGGCGCCGGTATGGCAGGCGGCGATCTGCGCTCCCAGGTCACCCTCGCGTTCTTGCGGAGTGCGGACGTTGTTGAGCAGCAGCGCGAGCACGTCGGCATTCATTGCGCCCTGCCGCATCAGCTTCACAGGAGGGATGCGCACGCCCTCCTGATAGATTTCGCGGCAAAGGCCCATCGAGCCGGGATAAGCTCCGCCCACGTCGGCATGATGGGCGCGCGAGGCGACGTAGAAATCGGGACCGTTGGCAGCGGCAGACTTCTTCCTTTTGCCAGCTTGCGCGGGCAAGTCGCCCGCGCCCACACGAGCCGCGCCCACACGAGTCACGTACACGGGCGCGACCAGCGTGATGTCGGGCAGATGCGTGCCGCCGCGAAACGGGTCGTTCAGCATGACGACATCGCCGGGCTGCATGGTGTCGCCACCCATCGCTCCCGCGTCAATCGCGGCCCGCACCGACATCGGCATGGAGCCCAGATGCACGGGCATGTGGTCGCCCATCGCAATGACCTCACCGGCGCTGTCGAACACGGCGCAGGAATAATCGCGGCGCTCCTTAATGTTGGGGGAGAATGCGGTGCGGCGAAGCGCTGCGCCCATCTCCTCGGCGATAGAGTGATAGAGGTTCTTGAAAATTTCCAGCTCGACTGGATCGCGGCGCATGAGGCGCAGTGTACTACCAGTCGCTGGTCGCTGGTCGTTAGTCATTGGTTCAGTCGTTCGCGAATCTCAGCATCGCCGGCCTGCGGTTCGAGGGTGTGGCGAATGATTAACGATCAAAGCAATCCGACCACACGAAGAAATCCGAGCAAAACCACAGAATTCTGTTGACACTTTATTCATAGTGCCGCAATATCTTGTGATATAGGACCTTCCCATACTACAAGTAGGGTTGGTCTTTCAAGAACAAGGGCCCGTAGTTCTCGAACCTTTGCAAGGGAAAATCGTTCAACGGAGGAACCTTCATGGCAACGAAAAAGAAGGCAAAAAAGAAGAAACATTAACCGTCGGCGAGGCGCGACCTCGCTAACACCACGATTTCTCACTGGCCTCTTAAGAGAAGCACCTCTTAGGGGGCTTTTCCTTTTTGGTGCTGGGGAACTTCTGAGCGCTGAAATTCTGCTTCGCGGGCCGCAGCTGTGTGTCACAATGGTCAGACCACAATAAGCACAGCACGCGGCTCCTGGGGCGTGATCGGACAATGGCGGCCAGTAAAAAAAGTTCGGCGAAAGCCAAGGCGGATGAAGTTCTCATCCCCGACAAGCTTTATTTCCGGATTGGCGAAGTGGCCACGCTGTGCCATCTGCCGGCGTACGTGCTGCGCTTCTGGGAATCGGAATTTCCGCAACTGAAACCGGTGAAGAGCAGCACGGGGCAGCGCATGTATCGCAGACGCGACGTCGAAAGCGTGCTGCACATCAAGCGGCTGCTCTACGAACAGGGATTCACCATCTCGGGCGCGCGACAGCAACTGCGCGCGGAAAGCAAAACCGACAAGGGGCAGGCTGCCATCCCGTTCCCCGCGCAGTCGGCGCCAGAGATTCAGCACATCCGACAGGGTTTGCGGGAAATTCTGAGTCTGCTCTCCACGCGGCGCACCGGATAAAGCACTGGTCACTTCGACTACGGTTTTTTCCCTGGCACCCACTCCGGTTTGAAATCTGAATTCGCCAGCCATTCCACCGGCTCGACCATGGATGCAATCGCCTGCTCCATGTGCTTGAAATCGATGTGCGCGAGATCGTCGCTGGGGCGGTGATAGTCGCTGTGCAGGCCGTAGCTGGAGACGGTCTGGGCGACGATGCCGCGTTTGGCCAGGGCAAAATTATCGGAGCGCTGAAAAAATTGTTGTGCGGGATGCGGATCGGCGACTAATTTTGCACCGCGCCGGGCCAGTTCCGAGCCAAGGTTGCTGCGATCGTAGCCGGTGAGCCAAAGCTCGTCGGGCTTGACTGACGGGTCAGGACGGCCAATCATTTCGAATTCGAGATTGGCGACAATGTGATCCAGAGGCAGCGGCGGGTGGCGGAGAAAATACTGGTCGCCCTGCCCGCCGGTTTCCTCGCTGCCAAAGAGGACGAAAAGAACGGTGCGCTTTGGGCGCGGCCCGGCCGCCAGAGCCCGCGCCAGTTGCAGAACGGCGACGCAACCCGAAGCGTCGTCGTCGGCGCCGTTATAGATGCTGTCACCATTCACGGGCTTGCCCACGCCGAGGTGATCCAGATGAGCGGTCAGCAGGATGACCTGGTCTTTCAATTTAGCGTCGCTGCCGGGGAGCACGCCGATGACGTTGCGGGTGTGCCAGTCCTGGTTCTTGGGGCCGTTACGAAAGTTGATGGTGGTGGAGACGTCCTGAATAAAGTCGCCGTTGTCGCCGAGCGGAGAAATTCCGATCTGGCGTAGTTCGGCGGCCAGATAAGTCGCGGCTCGCAGTTCGTCGGGCGTGCCGCTGCCGCGGCCCTGCATGGCATCGCTGGCCAGCGTGCCCAGTTCGTCGGCAATTTGAGCGGCAGGAGTATCGGGGGTTTGCGGCTGCTGGGCCAAGGTGAGAGCGGCCAGCGCGAGCAGACAAATGCAGATGGCGGCGACGATGGCAAACTTAGGGCGGTTCACGTTTTCTCCTGCGACGAATGGTAGTATACCCAGTCTTTGGTCCTACCTCTGTGACGGTCGCTTGTCAGTCGAAAGATCTTTGACCACGAAGGGCACGAAGGTACACGAAGGAAACATCTGCTTGCGGAGTCCTTCGCGATGCTTTGTGGCCTTCGTAGTCGACAGTCGTCGCGCGCCCTGCAGCCCCTTACGTTTCCACCCAGTTACTTCGCTCCATAATCGTCGGGGGCTCGTAGGTTTTTCCCCGGGCCAGGCGCTTTTCTTCGCGGCGGGTTGTCCACAGCAGGACTGGGCCGAGCACTGCCGGGAGCATGCGAGAGAGAATTCCGGATTCCTGGCGGAACTCGTGGCGCAGGGCGCGAATCTTTTCGCTGACGGTGCGATCGACTTTTCGAAACTGATGCTCCATCGCCCAGAGCGCCGAGTTGTAGACGCCGCTGAGCCGTCCCATTTCGCGCGCGAAGCGTTCGCGCACACGCGCATCAGGAGAGTCTTTGTAACGCTTCCATCCTGTCAGCAAAGTCCGCGAGATGCGGTAGAGGCTGGGGCCGTTGAGCTGAAAGTCGCGCCAGAAGGCCCAATCCAGAAAGCGTTTTGAGTCTTCGCGCGAAATTGCGGCATGCTTGAAATTGAATTTGAACTGGCCATGGACGTCGGCATAGTTGATGTCTGTCAGCAAGCGACCTTCTTCCTTCATCTGCTGGTACAGCGGAGTTCCCGGCACCGGGGTGTAGAGCATGAACTGGTGAAAGTCGGTGTCGTGCGAAACGGCGTGCTCGATCTCCGCCATGATGTTGTCGGGCGTGTGATGCTCGAGCCCGATGATGGTCGAGCCCTGCACACGGATGCCGTGTTCGCGCAATTCGCGCGTGAGTTGGCGGGTGTCCGATCCCTGCAGTTTGCTGTAGCCGGCCCGCGGAGATTCCAGGCCCATCCACAGCCAGGAGACGCCCAGCTCCACCAGTTCCTGCATGGTGTATTTGCGGATCGCGTTAGCCGAGGCGAAAACCGACAGCGCCCAGCTCTTGTGCGCTTCCTTCATGCGATCGAGCAATCGCATGGCCCGCTCGCGATGCAGCAGAAAATTTTCGTCCATCACGAAGAACGATTTTACTTTCAGCTCGTCCTCCATGTGGCTCATGACGTCGAACAGTTCGTCGCCGGTCTCGAAGAAGTTGACGAATTTTCCTTTGCCACCGAAAAATGCCGAGGTGGTACAGAAGTTGCAGCCCATGGGGCAGCCGACGGAAGGAATAATGGTGGCCGCGGTCGCGCCTTTGCGCTCGGGAAGGCGAATGCCCATGATCCGGGTGCGCATGCCGGAGACGATGGCGGGATGGCGAATGGGCGCGCTCTCGTTTTCGCCGAGGTAGCGGCGCATCCAGGAAATGCCTTCGCCCTTCACGATGTGATCGGCATCGATCATCTTTTCGATTTCCGGGATGGCCGCGACGTGGCCGCCTACCACAATTTGTGACTGAGGCGAGAGTTCACGCGTCATGCGGCACATCTCGCGGACCTTGGCGACGTTCACGATGATTCCCGTGATGCCGACGACGTCATAGTGATTGTTCTTGAGCTCGCGGGCGAAGTCGTCGCGGGTGGGAAAGTCGAGCACAGCACAGGGCGCGGAAACATTGGCCTGGATCATCATGATGCCCCAGGAGCGATGAAACATACGGAGCGAGAAGCTGCCCTGGGCACGCGTGACTTGATTGTGATACAGCTCCATCGGATTGATGGAGCGGCTGCCGAACTCGTCGTCCTGCGCGTACGGCCCGAAGACCGAACTCAGCAGAATGCGGGCCTGGGATCCTTTGGGATGTTTTTCGAAACTGCCGGAATGTGCATTATGAGGGCTGGTTGCGACATTGCTGGTAAGAAGCTCCAATTTGTTTCATCATCCGTTTCTCCCCACATGCCGTTACTGCAATCGTAATGGTGCGGGCCGTGCAGAAACCGTCCGCGCAAAGAAAACACAAAAAGATTACACAGGCGGGACAGTGTCCGATCGTAATCAGAGAACCCCGACGAGACTTGGCATGCACTTGAATCCGGCTCGCCTTCTAGCCTAGAATCGCTGCGCCATGGCTTCCGAACCACTGGAGATCGAGCGTCTGGACCGGGGAGTGCTGTGCTTCCGCGGGCCGTTGACCATGGAGAATGTGTCTCCCTTCATGAACGCGGTGCGCCGCGAAGATGCGCCCACGATGATTCTGGATTTCACTAACGTTCCCTATCTCGACTCTTCGGGGCTGGGGTCGCTGGTCAGCGCGTGTACCACCTGCGCGAAAGCGGGGCGCCGCATGGCTCTGACGGGCGTGAATAAACGCGTGCTGAAGGTCTTCGAGATCACCAAGGTCGAGCAAATCTTCCTGATGTTTCCCACGCTCTCCGACGCTTTGGAAGCCTTCACGAACGCCGGGACGGCCTAGGCCTATGCCGGTCGTGATCTCCCTGCTCCGCGGCGTCAACGTGGTCGGCCACAACCAAATCAAGATGGACGAACTGCGCGCTCTGTACGAATCGTTGAAGTTCGAATCGCCGCGCACCTACATCCAGAGCGGCAATGTGATCTTCCGGACCAGGCAGAAGAACTCCAGCGCGCTGGCGAAGAAAATCCAGGAAGCGATTGGGAGCACATTCGGCTTCCGCCCGGAAGTCATCCTGCGCACGACGGACGAACTAAGAAGCGCCATCGCCGCCAGCCCGTTCCCGAGCCATCGCAACCTGCATCCGAGCAAGATCCTGGTGACCTTCCTGGCCTGCGAACCGGGAGCGCAGGCGCAGGCCGCGCTGCTCGGGCTGAAGGGATATCCGGAAGAGGTGCATCTGAAAGGGCAGGAACTCTACATGTATTTTCCGAACGGCGTCGGCAACTCCAAGCTGCCATGGGCGAAGGTCGAGAAGTTGACGCAAACCACCGGCACCGCCCGGAACTGGAACAGCGTAACCCAGATGCTGGCGATCGCGGAGGAGATGGAGAAGGCAGAGTGAGTTTGTTTGGACAGAGAGCTGACGGCTGAAAGCCGAGAGCGAAAGAAGAATGGTCGGCCCTAGCAGACGATTTTAGAACTCTCTTACAGACCGCCGACCTGCCAGATATGCAACTTCTTGCACAGCACTGCTCCTGCGCCGTCACAGCATCATCGCCCTAAAGGAATAAAGGCGGATCGCGAACTGTCCAATCCCGGTTGTTGGTGTAATGGCGATGTTACGCCAACGAGGAGCAAATCCCGGTTTTCGAGTCTGCCGCCAATTCATGCTGGGCACGGTCACGCAGAAGGCGGCGGCGACATGCAGAAGGTTACGTCTTCCAAAAGCGAACTGGCCGTCCCATGCCCAACCTGCGGTTCTCGTCCCGGAATACGCTGCGAACTGAGCACCGGGGTGGCCCGAACAACCCCTCATCTTGACCGCCAGCTCGCCGTTGACGGTGCGCCTGACACTTCCGACTTCAATCAATGAGTGAAACGATTTATCGACAGGGTGACGAAGGTGCGGCTAACATATCGCGTAGCCAAATCTTGAAAATTGGGGGATGCTAGTGCAGAGCCGTGGCTTGGCCTTTTGCGCATTGTTGCTTGTCGCATCGTTGTATGTCGTTGGCGTCGTCTCCCACGGGGTGCTGCGTCACATCGTACAAACCGCGCCGGTGTGGGGGGCAGTTGTCCTGGGCATGCGGCGTTCGGTCTGGAGCAAGTGGGCAGCATTGCCGTGTTTCATGGTTTGGTTGTTCCTGATGTCGCTCATCTGGCTGTTTCTGCTCGGGTGGACGCGCGTTATTTCCGGAACCTTCTCCCCGATCGAAATAGCGATGACCATGGTTGTCGGCGCTTGTGCTGTAGTCGGAATCGTTCTGGCGCTCAGAATGAAGACCGGCTTGCGGGCGCTCGGGGCTTCCGCAGTGTTCTTCGGAATGCTGCTCCTGCAAATCGTTGCGCTCCGTATCAGCTTCTTGCCGGGCATCGCTCACGACTGAGCGTTACGGCTAGAGTTTTCGCGGTTCCCTGGCTCAGATCTCGCTAACAGGCGCTTACACGTTTTGACCATGAAACCGGGGAGGTCGGGGTCAATGAGCGATATGGCGATTTTGCGACAGTCATCGGCTAGAGACAGGCTTCGGTGTAGCGTCTTGCCGCTCAAATTTCAGCTTCCTCGTTAGGTCATCCCCCGCAAGCGCGTTGTAAGTGTCAGGGAAGTACAGCCTCAACCGCCGTAGTGCCGGATTCACAACAATATTGGTATATAGATCTTCGTGTTCGGTATGAATGTTGTGGAACGGACCGCTTGTCCCGTGAATGTCCGCCATAAAAGAGGCCTTGAGCGTCTCCGCCTCTCCTTTTCCCCAGTCACTCCTAACCTTCTCAATGAGGACCGGAGCCACAAGGGGTGAGTTCACAAGCAAAAATCCACTTGGTATGGGTTGCACGGTCTGCAACTCGCGGCTGACAATCTGGCCGATGAGGGCGTAGCAAATATCCCCAACCCTCAGTGTATAAGTCGTGAATGATTTTGGAGTCCCCCCCATGAAGGATCCAAGCCTAATGATGGTTGCGAGTCGCGTATACGAGGGGAATATGCGTCCCCAAATGCCTTACCATAAAAAACGCTGGGATTTCCCGGCCGAGGACCCCCAACGTCGAGTTTTGTCAGCCTTTTGTCGTCCAGATGCTCAATCAATTCCGGCAAAGCGAGCGGCCCACGCCGAACCAACTCGCGCATCTGTGGCGGAGCGTCGGGAAGCACCCCGTAACGGGTGGCGCGAAGAGAATTGGGAGTTTCGTACGCGATGTATCCAGCGCGCAAATAAACGGTATTGATTGCAACGGACTCCGAGTCGATCTGAGTCAGATCATCAATGAGTTCAGCGACCGACTTCTGCGAATAATCAGTACCGGCGTAGCTCCGCCCCGAAGCCACAACGAGAGCAAGAAAACATATTCCAAGACTGCGCAGCATCGTGTAGCGCATGCAACAGAGTCTATACCCAACTGTTGCAATCAGGCGTGGGTGTTGAAAAAGTCACGTCGATTAGCGGGTTGAGATTCAACCGAAGCATGTTAGAAGAAAGCATTCGCCCATGCTGTGGTTGATTCTCATCGTCGGAGGACTGCTGATCATGATGGGGCAACACGACCGCTCCGAAGCTCTGTTCTACTACTTCCGCCTGGAAGATCACGTTCCGGAGACTCATCTGCTGCGGCTGATCGAAAAGCACATCAGCTTTGCCTTCGTGCGGGAAAAGCTGAAAGCGAGTACAGCGATACGGGGCGTCCGTCGATTGACCCCGAGCTTCTGTTGCGCATTTTGCTGATTGGCTATTTGTACGGCATCACCAGCGAGCGGAAGCTGGTCGAGGAACTGCGCATGCACCTGGCGTGGCGGTGGTTCACCGGTCTGGGCTTCGATCAGGAGATTCCGCATCACTCCACGTTCTCGAAAAACCGGCATGGACGGTTTCAGGAATCAAAGCTGTTCGAGGAACTGTTCGAACAGATCGTGAAGCAGTGCGTGGAAGTGGGATTGGTGCAGGGCAAGCACCTGTCGGTGGATGGCAGTTTCGTGGAGGCGAATGCGTGCAAGGAGAGCCGGATTCCGCGCGAGCAGTTAGCGGAAGCGGCCCAAGTTCATCACACCGTGCGGCAGTATCTGCGGGAAGTGGAAGAGCAGAATCCGGTGGAGGAGCCGGTGCATGAACAGGACCAGGTTTCGACCACCGATCCCGATTCTACCTACGCCACCAAGGGCGGCACACCGGCGCGGCTGGGATACTACGACAACTATCTGGTGGACAATCACAGTTGCGTGATCGTGGGAGTGCAAGCTACGGCGGCGCGCATGAGTCAGGAAACCGTGGCCGCGCAAGACATGCTCACCCGTTTTACTCAGTGGCAAGGACGAGAGCCCGAATCGGTGGCGGCCGATACGACTTACGGGAACGGCGAGTTCTTGCAATGGCTGGCCGATCGGAGCATCACTCCCTACATGCGGACCCGTGACAGTATCCACCGCAAGAGGAGTCCATTCTTCGGTCCCGAGCGTTTTACCTACGAACCGGAAAACAATCGCTACCTCTGTCCTGCTGGCCAGTTCCTCAACTACGGTGGCCGAGTTTATCGCAATCGAGCCTTCAACTACATCGGGACCCGCAAAAAATGTGGCCCGTGTCCGCTCCGACCACAGTGCACCAGTGCTGCCTTCCGGGGTCTTATCATCCACCAGAACGAACCCGCCCGACAACGTGCGCGGGAGTTGGTCAACACGCCAGAGTTTGCCAAAGCACAGCGGCAAAGAAAGAAGGTGGAAGCCTTGTTCGCGGAACTGAAGAATCAGATCGGATTGCGGCGCTTGCGTCTGCGGAGACTCAGGTTTGTGCGCGAGCAGTTCTTCCTGGCAGCGGTGGCCCAGAACATCAAACGACTGGTGCGGTTCCTCAGCCGACCGATAACACCTACTACGGAAGCAGCCGCTTAGCTGAAGTGGAATGGAATACTGGATTGCAGGGATACCGGGGATGAGTCCCTTCCCATCACGGACTTTTTCAACACCCACAGGCGATAGCACTCAAAACCCCTCGTTAGTCGCTAAGACTTGCATGTCCTGGACGGTCTGTCGTAGTTCAATCCCAGCGGCATCGGGAGGCCGTCCTCATGGGCAAACAGAGAATCAAGCCGAATTACGTCGCCGAGTGCTTCGCCTGCCGGACCTGGACCATTGTAAAACTGCGGTGCTCAATAGCCTCGGATCACCGGCCTCGCGCCGAGTTTACGAGTACGCCATCGACCAATTCATCGCATGGTACTGCTCCGAGCCTCGGCTGGCCTTCAACCGCATCGTGGTCGTGCGCTATCGCTTGTACCTGGAATCGCGGCGTCTGGCCGCCAACACCATCAACCAGCAGCTAGCCGCCGTGCGTCGCCTGGCTCACGAAGCCGCCGACTCTGGTTTGCTGAGTCCCGAGTTGGCTGCTGGGATCAGCCGAGTGAAAGGAGTCAAGCAGCTCGGGTTCCGCTCCGGCAATTGGTTGAGCGCAGAGCAGAGTTCGGAAGTGCTCAAATATGCTGGTGGCGAAAGCATGCGAGCCAAGCGCGACTATGCCATGTTGGCCATGCTGTTCGGTTGTGGCTTTCGCAGGTCGGAACTGGTTGGCTTGGAGTTGGACGACATCCAGATGCGCCAAGGACACTGGGCCGTTGTTGATCTGATTGGCAAAGGTGGCCACATCCGCACGGTGCCCATTCCGAACTGGGTGAAAGTCGCTCTCGATCAATGGACACGAGCCGCTGGGGTTTGTGAGGGCAAAATCTTCCGAGCAGTCGCCAGACTGGGAAAGGTGTGGGGCAGCGGCCTCTCGCAGAACGTTGTCTGGTATGTGGTCAGAACCTGCTGCGAGAGAGCAGGGCTGGAGCACATTGCGCCGCACGACCTGCGGCGGACCTGTGCGAAGCTGTGCCACGATCGCGGCGGTGAGCTGGAGCAGATTCAGTTCTTGCTCGGGCATGCATCGGTCCAGACGACGGAACGCTATCTCGGCTGCAAACAGAATCTCGGACATCCGGTAAACGATCTGTTTAACCTTAGAAGCGACGTCCAACCTCAGGAACCGGACTGCGAAGCTGAAGCGCGGAAAGGACTCACCCCGTAGAAACCGTGTCTCGCTCAGAGATAGAATGTCGGGACGGAGGATCTGCCCATGAGCAGCCCATCCCAATCTCCCATCCATTACGGGTATGCCAGCGCGAGCGATATGACATGGTCGAGGTCAGAGAAAGCGATCGCACGCAAAGCCTTCGACGTTGCTCTGAAACGGGAGCTTCACGAGTTGATGCTGGAAGTGAAGGAGATCGCCGGCCAGATCAAGCAGCCGTCGGACCTGTGGGCCCTGCAGGAATATTTAACCCAACGACGTAAAGAGATCGACCGGAAGTACGACTATCGGTACTCGCACCTGACGCAAGTGTTTGGGAGACTCTTGTACGAGATCCGAGTCAGTGAAGAGGAGCTACGCGGTTTCAGTGAGGACAAGATGAAGACGATCCGTTCTTTCGCCAAATTCTTGGCAGAGGACGCGGCCTGATCTGCATTCTGAGTGCTATGGCCTGTGGGTGTTGAAAAAGTCCGTGATGGGAAGGGACTCATCCCCGGTATCCCTGCAATCCAGTATTCCATTCCACTTCAGCTAAGCGGCTGCTTCCGTAGTAGGTGTTATCGGTCGGCTGAGGAACCGCACCAGTCGTTTGATGTTCTGGGCCACCGCTGCCAGGAAGAACTGCTCGCGCACAAACCTGAGTCTCCGCAGACGCAAGCGCCGCAATCCGATCTGATTCTTCAGTTCCGCGAACAAGGCTTCCACCTTCTTTCTTTGCCGCTGTGCTTTGGCAAACTCTGGCGTGTTGACCAACTCCCGCGCACGTTGTCGGGCGGGTTCGTTCTGGTGGATGATAAGACCCCGGAAGGCAGCACTGGTGCACTGTGGTCGGAGCGGACACGGGCCACATTTTTTGCGGGTCCCGATGTAGTTGAAGGCTCGATTGCGATAAACTCGGCCACCGTAGTTGAGGAACTGGCCAGCAGGACAGAGGTAGCGATTGTTTTCCGGTTCGTAGGTAAAACGCTCGGGACCGAAGAATGGACTCCTCTTGCGGTGGATACTGTCACGGGTCCGCATGTAGGGAGTGATGCTCCGATCGGCCAGCCATTGCAAGAACTCGCCGTTCCCGTAAGTCGTATCGGCCGCCACCGATTCGGGCTCTCGTCCTTGCCACTGAGTAAAACGGGTGAGCATGTCTTGCGCGGCCACGGTTTCCTGACTCATGCGCGCCGCCGTAGCTTGCACTCCCACGATCACGCAACTGTGATTGTCCACCAGATAGTTGTCGTAGTATCCCAGCCGCGCCGGTGTGCCGCCCTTGGTGGCGTAGGTAGAATCGGGATCGGTGGTCGAAACCTGGTCCTGTTCATGCACCGGCTCCTCCACCGGATTCTGCTCTTCCACTTCCCGCAGATACTGCCGCACGGTGTGATGAACTTGGGCCGCTTCCGCTAACTGCTCGCGCGGAATCCGGCTCTCCTTGCACGCATTCGCCTCCACGAAACTGCCATCCACCGACAGGTGCTTGCCCTGCACCAATCCCACTTCCACGCACTGCTTCACGATCTGTTCGAACAGTTCCTCGAACAGCTTTGATTCCTGAAACCGTCCATGCCGGTTTTTCGAGAACGTGGAGTGATGCGGAATCTCCTGATCGAAGCCCAGACCGGTGAACCACCGCCACGCCAGGTGCATGCGCAGTTCCTCGACCAGCTTCCGCTCGCTGGTGATGCCGTACAAATAGCCAATCAGCAAAATGCGCAACAGAAGCTCGGGGTCAATCGACGGACGCCCCGTATCGCTGTAACTCGCTTTCAGCTTTTCCCGCACGAAGGCAAAGCTGATGTGCTTTTCGATCAGCCGCAGCAGATGAGTCTCCGGAACGTGATCTTCCAGGCGGAAGTAGTAGAACAGAGCTTCGGAGCGGTCGTGTTGCCCCATCATGATCAGCAGTCCTCCGACGATGAGAATCAACCACAGCATGGGCGAATGCTTTCTTCTAACATGCTTCGGTTGAATCTCAACCCGCTAATCGACGTGACTTTTTCAACACCCACGCCTGATTTCAACAGTTACGCTAACTCGACCCCGAAGAATTGGGGCCTTTTGGCCAGTAGCCACCGCTTTCATCCTCGTCATCGCTCAAATGACTTCCAACAACTGCTGCGATGATCGCCACGATGAGGGCAATGACGGCCACTAGGATTCCCATACTCGTGAACGGCGCTACCAGAAACACGAGACCCGCGATTCCAGTAACTGCCTTGAGTAGGCTTGCCAGCCCCTTTTTCATATGGGTGCGAGAATGGTAACACTAGGTTTGTTCGGGACAACGAGTGTAACCGCTGATAACAGCAAGTGCCAAGGATTCCTTCCATGGAGGGACTCTACTTCTCCGATTCTTTGCATTCAACCCGGTCGACGTGTACTGCCATAGGTTTGCGAGTGGTGAATTGATCGAGCGGCTGCGGATCGGTGTCGGTCCAATAATGTGCGGTGCCCCGGTAGGAGCCTTTGTTCCAACCAAGCTTTACTCCATATCCAACATAGCCTGTGCTCCAGCTGATTTGGAGGTAACCATCGTCAGTCACCGTCCAAGACGATAGCGACAAATCCCAACGTATTTTCGGGTCCAAACTTCGCGCCGTGAATATTTTTCCAGCAGAGTCTTTGTGATAAGGAGATGGGTGACTGGTAAGCAGAAAGCGCTTTGGCAAAACATCGTCGTCTCTGTTCATGACCGGATGCTGCGCCACGACGCGCAAGACGTAGCACCCTGCAAATTGTTTAGTGACCCCTGTTTCTTGAGCGGACGCAAGACCTGTGCTCGCAAGGATCAGAAGCAGGTAGAGCTTCGACATGTCCAGAATGATACTGGAGGCAATTGCCCAACTGTTGCAAAATCCCCATAGCGCTCATCTGCCGCAAGCCTCAGAGGAGGTATGCTTCAACAAGAGGGGCATTCCGTGCAACGTCGATTCCCTGATTGGATTCGGGCACTTCTCGCGACCACAGGTCTGTTGGGTTGTGCCACTCTGATCCTCTTCTTCATTCATCCCGGCGGCTTCGAGGGACAAGTTTAACTTGGGAGCCTACAGCATCCCGTCGGAGACCGGCCTTCTCATCCCATCTGTTTGCAACAGCTACCAGGTTGACGTGGGCACTTTACAAAGTGTCATACTACATCCGTTACCCAGCAGGCGATCTCTTTAAGCTACTTCTATTGCCGTGGAGGACGAATGCAAGGAAAAATATTCGTGCTCGGTCTGCTCTTACTAATCACCCCCATCGCGAGCGCGAAGGATCGCACATTGGTCGCTGAAGGGGACTACATTGCTTGGACAAAGGCTGGCGACAAACCCCTGTCGCACTGGCAGCTTTGGCATCTCAGCAGTGGCGGCTACGAGGTCGTAGACACAAGCATTAAGAATGCATCCTCGGTTCAGATATTTCGCTTCGACTCCCAGTTCATGCCGATTGGATACAGCAAGAAATTAGGACCGATTCCAAAGCCACGAGCTTCAAATGTGGCGACGACTCCCGGCTGGACGATTTCCTGCCAGTACGAGAGCAAAAAACTGAGCTGCGACGCCGAATCATCTGAAGGACTCAAATCGACTACATCGACGGCGGCTGATGCGCCGTACGTCGTCACCGGCGAGTGGTATGACCTAGATTTCGCATGGTTTATGACTGGCGTTGTTCGCCTAGCCTCGCACAACGGTACCAAGGATGGCGTCGTGAATGCCTATGCTCTAACGGATGGACCTAAGGCCGGTGAAATCGGCCTGGAAGCTGACAGCCCTATCAAAATCGTCTTTACCGGCGAAGAGACAGCGCAAGTTATGGGGAAAACGCAGGTCGTTAAGAAATACGAATGGGGATCAGATGACGTTCCCGTGTTGCGGGTTACCTCGCAGGGCTTGGTGGTTAGTCTAACCAACGGATCAGACCCCGCAATTGGATTCGCGGTGAGCGGCTATAAAGAATATGAACCATGGGGGCCGACTCGCTGACTTGGCGAAAATATCGCCAATTCACTCATCATGGCCTCGTGCTGGGCACTTGGGTGTACCCCCCTGGGTTTTCTTCAACTGATTTCGTCAACCGAGAAATCGTAGTACCTTGATCATCGTCGCAGAGCCAGGAGGCTACTCAAGGTATGCCCAACCTACGAACGCAATTTGTCCTCTCTTGGCTGTTATTTGCTCATCCAGGGTTGACTCAAACGGCAGTCCCGCCAACTGGCCCAGGTTCGGCGTCGGCAACCGACCAAGTTCGGCTGAGCGAAATCTTGATTAAAACGCCACACTCGGGCGACCCGGCCCAGGTTGCCGAGGCACAACAGAAAGCCGAGCAGGCCCGCGCTTCCATTGGACGAAACGGAACGTTTGCGGACATTGCCAGAGTCGAGTCGCAGGGTCAAACCGCAGCGCGAGGAGGCGACATTGGCTGCTTCCATCACGGCAACCTGGCTACACCGCTTGACGAATTGGTGTTCCGAATGCGAGTGGGTGACGTTTCCGATGTCCTCCGTACAAAGCAAGGGTTCGTCATACTGGAGGTAACTGATCGTGGTGCTGATGCCTGTGCTGACTTGACGTTGCTGAGTCAGCCAATCACACCCGACCTTAAACCGTATTTGGAAGCACTCGAACAGAAGGTACGACAGGGGTGGTACAAGGTGATTCCGCCCACTGCTGAAACGAAGCACGGCAGCGTTACCATTGAGTTTTCGGTACAGCGTGACGGCGCTGTCACGAATCAGAAAGTTGATTCCGGTTCCGGGGATATCGATCTCGACAAAGCCGCATTGAATGCCGTCCGCCAGGCAAGCCCGTTCTCGCCGCTGCCAAGCACAACAAAGACGGACCATCTCGTACTGCGCTTCAACTTCCACTACAATCCGGGCACCAATCATTAAGTGATGCTGCCAAAACGAAGTCGAAGACAAGGATCCCTCGGCGATTTGTTGACGTAATATCGCCATTACACTCAAAATGCCCTTCGTCGGGGTCATTGAGCTGGTATTTAAGCGGCACGCCAGACGATCAGGACGCCAACGGTCAGCAGCAGAGCGCCGAGAATGGCGCATGTCACCCAAGTCTGAGCGTAGTAACCATTGAGGATGATGAAACGACGGCTTTCGCCAGCCCCAAGCCGCGATTCGTTAGCGTTAGTCCGACCAAAGCGGTTGCGTATCCAACCGTTCGCCACATCGATGGGCGCCGATTCCGACTTGCGAGAGTCAGCGAACATCCGCGAGTAACCGGCTTGGCGATGTGTTGAGCGCGCGGGCGATCTTGACAATGTTCAGCAGGCTTACATTCCGCTCGCCGCGTTCTATTCCTCCGACGTAGGTCCAATGCAGATCGGCACGTTCGGCTAGCTGTTCCTGTGAAAGGCCGAGCGCAACTCTCCTCTTGCGTACCGTAGCGCCAAGGTCTCGCCGAGGATCGGTCTCCATGCCCACGATATTCCGTGGGCGATGACTATGAATCTAGAGACGATAAGTATTATCCGCGCTACTATTGTCGGTGGTCGGTCTTTTGACGGGAAAGGGTAAGCAAAGAATCGGAACATTGTGAGGTGCATTTGGTGACACGAAGGGTATATGCTCTGCTTTTCTCTCTCTTTGCTCTGGCGGCTGACTTCTCTCCCGTGGCCGCGCTCGCACAGGCCAGTGGAATTCGCGACATAGAGTTTAATGAGCTTTCCTATCGTGTTGGCTCTCCGTATTGCGAATATTTTGGCCCAATAGTCAAAGTCCATCAGGGCAAGTTTTCCAACAAGCAGGCGTCCTTTGAGGTGTCGCACGTGTTGTATGGCGAACTAACAGGTGCTGGCCAAGAAGAAGCGGTAGTTGTGGCTAGTTGCACTCCGCAAGCGGCGGCGCATCCAGGGTTTGAGAACAATCTTGTTTATGTCTTTGGATTCAAAAATGGCACAGCTGCCTTGTTGGCCACCTTTGCCTGGGGGCAACCCTGGAATTTCACGGAACGGGCAATAGAACCGAAGCGAGGAGACGGGTTGATGCTTTTTGACATTACCGGAGTCTCCACAAGCGCCGGTGCAATCTCATTTGAGCATATTGCGGGCGAGGCGCGCTGCTGCCCCAAGTTCTATGTGACACAGACATTCCGCTGGACCGATGGGCGGTTCGTGCTGACCTCCGAGCAGCGGAAGCCCTGGAAAGAAAAATCTTCGTTCGCAGATGACAGCCCTCTTAGCGAACCTCAGGCAGGTCTCAACTCACATGTATTTGTTGAGCCTTGGCAGACGCTCGTTCGCGACACCATAGCCGTCAGTGCAGGGCGGGCCGTTCAATACAACTTCACTTTTGAGTCCGGTACGAGGCTCTCAGCGCAGTTTCAGGTTGAAGGCGGTCTGAACGACAAGCTTCAGGTCTATCTGATGGACCTGGCCAACTATCAAGAGTATTCGGCGCGACGCCCTTTCAGGTCCTACCCTGGAGCTTCCGGTTTGGTCTCCAGTATCGCAAGATACGAGTTCAACATTCCGAAAGACGGCGTCTATTACGTCGTTCTCGATAACGGCAAGGCCTGGGTGATGCAGCGCAGCGTAACCCTTCACCTGGACGCGGTTTTACCGAAGGGTACGCCAGCCTCAGAGCAGTTACGAACCTTGCTGGAAACGCTGTATTCTCAACTGACGCAAGTGTTTATATTTTCTGACTTTCGCACAACGGTCAGACACTGCGGCGTCGTGAATGCGTTTTCCAATCCGAACATAACTCTGTGTGTTGAGCTTCTAGAGGAACTACACGCAAAAGGGATGGACTCCGCGACAGCATTCGTGTATGCCCACGAACTCGGCCATACGCTGATGCGGGAATGGGGCCTTCCGCTCTGGGATAACGAAGACGCCGCTGACGAATTCGCAACAGCGTTCCTGCTAATGGCCAAACAGCAGCAAATCGTGTTGCAAGCGGCTCAATGGTGGGCATCCCAGGGCGCAACTTCACAGGATGCGGTGGCGAAGATTTGGATGGATGACCGACATAGCCTTTCACCCCAGCGTGCGCGGAACATCATCCGTTGGGTGAACAACACAAACGACCTCCTACCGCGATGGCAGCATGTGTTCGTCCCAAACATGCAAACCGTAGCTCTAGAAAGCATGTTGCGCGATCCGGCAGTGTCCGAGAAGGACTTCATTAAGTCGGAGCTGATCCGACGTGGCGCATCACACTAGCACCAAGGTGCTATTTGGCTGGGCGACAATGACTCATTGAGAGCAGCGATTGCTCCCAACGAGGCTCCAAGTGCGGCCAGCCCCGTCGCCGTCGGATTAGCACGTTCCGCACCAGGCCCGGCCTGAAAAAGAGGGTGAGAATGGGTGATGGATTGGACAGGGCCACGTCGAATTGCGGCACTGCTCGGCTGTGTGATTACAGTCTCCTCTATTCTGAACCGGCTTCAATGGCGCGACTTTGTGACCTCGATTGAGCTGGATAGCGGCTGGTTTCGTACAGTGTTCGCACCGTTGAATGAGCGGAAAGAGATATTTGTTGCCGGTTCTGGGCATGTAACCGGCAACTACAGCCGCGATGCCGCGCGCAAGGAACTCAATCTGTTTGTCTGTGTCCTTGGGAAAGCGAGGACTTATTTTAATTGCGAGAAACTGCTCCGGGTAATCTCTCAAAAAGAGCCCTAGTGGCCCACTAGTGCAGAACCTTGACTGATTAGCCAGTAGGCGGACAGTTCGAGTAGCCCCCGCATGTATCAGACGAGCAAACATTCCAGATTCAGGGATCGCACAAAGATCTCGCTCTATCTCTATCGATTGCCGCGCGGCCCAGTCCTGCCCGGCCAAGTCTTTCGGCATGAATTTTCCAAGTTCCCGTTGTTGTGAGACCAATTCGGCGGTCCTACTTGCCGCCCCAAGTTGCGGAGAGCCCGGTTCGATCATCTGTTGCACTTCCCAGGTTAATCCTGCGCCGTGCTCCATTCTCCAAAGCGCGTCGTACACGGCCTTGTACGCCCAACTTAGAACGAGTTGTTGGCCTGAAATTCGATCATCTTGTTGATTTTGAGGTTCTTGCAAGACGATTTTCGCCAAAATCTGGGCCACCGTTGGAGTATAGCAAAATCCATTAGCACGATCTGCCGTCGTGATGCCAACGGGGGGCTTGCCCAAACCAGTGCAGGCAACGTGGCGAATAGCCAACCTCACGTCCTGCGACTTAAACGGGCAGCGCCCCCCTCCAAATTAAATCGCGATAGATGCCCGGCAAGGATTTAAAGGGTTGGCTCAGGGAGGTCCAGGAGGGACGGAGTCCCTCCTGGGAGTCTCGCGAAGCGAGACTCTGGCTGCGAGCGTAAGCGAGCAGCCCCTTTTACTTGTAGAGACGCGAATAAGTGACTTTATGACGACCGGCGAATTACAGCCTGAGACACAGGAACTCATCGACGGATTATTCCCGCCGGGGTTCTTCCAGATCAATCTGGATCAGCTCGTTGAAGAGCAAAAGAGAAAGAAGGGCGGGGACCGTAAACCTGTTCATCGGGTCAAGGCCGGTCAGAAGCCGCTCCTCTCTGGAAAAGATTTTATCCTTCCGGAACTCGTTGGTCACGCCGAGAACGGTGATCTTTCTGTTTCAATCGGGGCTGCTTCTGATACGCCGCAATTGGCGCAAGTATTTCGACTCGCTGAGTGCGGTGAAGAGGCCCTGCCGACGTTCGCTGAAATGCCCTACGCAGAACAGCAATTGGAGAAGCGTCATTATTTCGACTTTCTGAAACGCACACCTAAGCAGGAGTTAGAAGAGAGCGCCCGACGCGCGGATTTGGAGACATGGAAACGGGGCGGCCCGGAAGCTGAAGCCAATTTTCAACTGTGGTTTGAAACGAGGCTTCAGCGTCGTCGAACGGCATTTCTCCGTAAAGCCAACCGTCTCGCAAATTGCGGGGTTTCGGGACGCCGTATGGATTGCAGAAATCATCCGGACGAACATCAGTATTTCAGTGAGTTCCAGTGTCAATGCCGTTATTGCCGGCGATGCGGTGCGAATATTTTCTCGGGGCTGTTTCATAAGTATCTAGGCCTGTGGCCCACCGTAGCAGACTTGCTCCCAGCGAATGGTTTTCGCTCCCGAGTTGTTGTGGCCCAGCTGGATTTCACCGCTGTGAACCTAGGCCGGATGCCGGCTCCACGGGAGGTTCGCGAATTCAATCAGGATATTCGCGAGTGCATATGTCGAATCCTCCGGGAAATGGATATCGACTCCAAGCAGTACGGATTTCTTTGGTGCGATGAGTTTGGGGGCTGGAATCCGAAAACGGAGTCGCACAACACCAACCTTCACGCACACGGAGTTTACGTCGGACCTCATATTCCCCAGCACCGTCTTGCCAGAATTTGGGCTGAGATCCGCGCCCAGCGAGACGGGGCCATGATCGTTTGGATCTCGCGGCAGAAAATCGACAATCCGCCCTCAGATTTTCTCGAAGGTGAACGCCGCCGCTTTATCCGCGCTCTCGGCCACGCTCTGAAATACACCGGAAAGCATGTATCTCGCTCAGACGGTGAGCGTCTTGCAGACCTGGAGATAGCTTTCTACTCCGTCCGCCGCGTTCACACAATGGGTTTGTTTTACCACGCTGACCTGAAGTGCCCGTCCTACTGTTCCCGGTGTAACGGTCGCTGTGAATTGGTCAATGGGCACCAAGGGGAACACCAATGCCAAAGCCATGGCCATGAGAATCGCTGTCCGCTGTGCGATGGCTATCTGATGTTCCCTCGTGATTCTGGCTACGCTCCGATTTCACTGCTTCACAAGGAGGGACGCCTTGAATTGGGTGAAGTTCGAAGGCGCGTCGCGCGGGACAGGGTCTTGCAAGGTCCGAGGGGGCCAGATGGCGAATCGGGCAGTCCTGAAAAGCTGGCTCTGCAAGTTTGAGATCGCGGACAGGGGGAGTCGTGTGAATCAACAAGCCGAATGGGCCTCTTTTATGCGGCGACTTAGGCGTCTCGATAACGGAGTTTGGCTCGGGCGGGCCCATGTGGGGGCGCGGGGCGAGCCTGATTCGGATTTCATTCCCCGTTTCGCCGAATCTGGTGGCAGTGCGGTGTTTCTTAATACCAGTAAGTGTGCGGTGAAAAAGTCAGAGCGTCTTGAAAAAAAATCGGGAAAGTTCACGGCTCCAACCGAACCGAGGTCAGCAAATGGCGACCCGGCAGGCTAGTTAGAGCGGTTTTGGTGGACTGAACGCAACGTAACGTTGGGGAGGTAATAGAGATGTCTAAAATTCCGTGTTTTCTTTGCGTTCAAGAATTAACGCAAAGAACCGACAAGAATCGCAAACCATATTTTGTTTGTGATCCATGTGGCGTGCAAATCTTCATTCGCGGCCGCCAGGGCATCAAGAATCTTTCTGAATTGGTCGCAACGCTGAAGGAAAAAGATTTCGCCTTCCGGCAGCATACGGACACGCTATATGAGATTCAGGGGATATTGACGGAGATCCGCGGCATAGAAAAGGAAATCGATGAATTAAAGAGCGTGTTCGACATTGTTATTCCTGATGAGCGGAAAGATCGTACTCGCGAATTGCTTAAGCAACGTATTGAGACCTTGTTGGGTCGCCTTGCGCTGATCGCCAAGGGCAGGCCACGGGGCTAATATGGTCCGCCCTGCAGAACACGCGGAAGCTCCGGCCGGGACCGCTGACCGTGGCATGGCTGGATTCAAAACCGCGAGGGTTGAGGTACTGGCATCCGAGCCGGTCACCCAGGAATTAGACGAGTTGTCTTTGACGGTCCTGGTCAAGTTTTTCCAGCTCCTAGACCGCTGGCACCGCGAGGCCAGTTCCCGATGCTGAAAAAATGCAGCCGTTGCCAAAACGAGGCGGAGGTTTCTTTTGTGTGCGTGTTCTCGACCCTTGGGGCCACGCCGCGACACCAGAAATGCTCAGCCGCCGTCCTGTTCTGCCATCGGTGCCTGCGGGATCTCCTGGCCGACCGTGGATGTTTCGGGCCGGAGGACCTCCGAAATTCTGTTAACAACGCGTATACACACGTAGAAAGGGCATTGGCACCGCCCGCAGAGGGGGCCGGACCGCCAGAGCCCTCGATCTGAGAGGGGGTCCAACTGGTTGATTCCAAACCGGAACGTCAGCTTGCAAAGCCGGTATAACCGGTTAGGATAGGGCACCTCAGAGGGAACGCCAAATAATGATTCCAGTATGTCTCTACGCACGGGTATCAAGCCGGGAGCAGGAACGAGAGGGGTATTCGATTCCTGCACAACGAAGGCTGTTGATCGAATATGCCCGAGCCCTCGGGTTTCAGATCGACTACGAATTCATCGACATCGAGTCCGCCAAGAATCCGGGGCGAAAAGAGTTTGGCAAGATGCTGCGTCTGCTCGAAACCGATGAATCGATTCGAATCGTGCTGGTTGAGAAGACGGACCGGCTCTACCGAAATCGCGCCGATGCCCTTGCGTTCGAAGAATTGATCGAGAAGCGGAGCGTTGAGGTTCATCTCGTAAAGGAATCCCGCGTGATTGGGAAGGAGTCTCGCTCCCAGGACAAATTCATGCACGACATCCACGTAGCTGTGGCAAAGAACTACGTGGAAAATCTGAGGGATGAAGTCAAGAAGGGGATGCGCGAGAAAGCCGAACAGGGAATTTATCCAGGGAGGGCTCCCTTCGGGTATCGCAACAATCGCCTGACCCGTTCGGTTGACGTTGATGAAAGCAGGGCCCCAGTTCTCAGGCGCATGTTTGAGCTTTACGCGAGTCAGACGCATTCGCTTACCACCCTGAGAAAGGCGATCTTCGAGGAATCGGGTGTGCGGATCAACCGGGCGTATCTGGAGAAAGTACTTAAGAGTCCTTTTTACATCGGTCGGTTCGTTTGGCGTGGGACGATCTATGACGGCAAGCACAGCCCGCTTGTGTCTCACGATCTCTTTCAACGGGTGCAGGACGTGTTTACCGGCCGGAATAAACCTAAGTACCGCAAGCACGAATTTGCTTTTGCCGGTCTCTTGCGCTGCTCCCACGACGGTTGCACTGTGACCACTGAGCTTCAGAAGGGCCGGTACATCTATTACCGATGTTCCCACGGACGAGGCAAATGTGCGCTGCCCTACATGCGGGAGCAGGATGTTGCGATTCGTTTAGGGGAAGTGCTCAAAGGGATTTCCGTCCCGGAGGGAGTTGCCGACCAGATCGTCGGATCGCTCCGCTCCGGCCTCGACCGATCGGAACGAGAACGTCAGAGAAGCCTCGCCGCGCTTCACCAGCGTCTGGGAGGGGTTCGGACACGGATGGATCAAATCTACGAAGACAAGCTCGACGGCAAGATCAATGAAGAATTCTGGAATCGCAAACACGGGGAGTGTCGAGACCAGGAACGACTTCTGCAGGTCCAGATATCCCGCTCTAGTGAACCCGTCACCGGCGAGCACGTGCTCACCGTGCAAAAAGTTTTTGAACTCGCCAAGAGCGCGTATTCTCTGTACCTTACGCGGAATCCAGCGGAGCAGGGGCAATTGCTGAAATCCGTCCTTTTGAACTGCTCGACGGATGGCGTAAGTCTATGGCCCGTTTACAGAAAGCCATTCGACCTGATATTCCAGCGAGCAAGAACTGAAGATTGGTCGGGACGGGCAGATTTGAACTGCCGACCCCTCGCACCCCAAGCGAGTGCTCTACCAGGCTGAGCCACGTCCCGACGAGGAAGGATTCCGCGGATGCTGCAGTCGCTGTCTGGCAACTTGTCAGCCTCCGGCGGAGGGGTTCACACAACGATTCTACACTACAGGTTGCACCTGGCGCCCCGTGCTGTTACGCCGAGGCTGGACCCGGCTACTCCAGATCTCTCCAGTTGAGGCCCACGCCCATATCCACCTGCAGGGGCACGGACAGGGCGTGAACTTTCTCCATGTGCTCGCGGACCAGCGGCTGCATGGCCTCGACTTCGATCTCGGGAACCTCGAAGACCAGCTCGTCGTGAACCTGGAGCGTCATTCTGGATTTCATGCCGCGCTCGCGGAGCACGGCATCAATGCGGATCATCGCAATCTTGATGAGGTCGGCGGCTGTGCCCTGTAGAGGCGTGTTGACGGCGGTGCGCTCGGCGAATCCGCGCTGGTTGGCGTTCTTGCTGTTGATGTCGGGAATCGGCCGCACCCGGCCAAACAGCGTCGTTACCTTCATGTTCGCGGCGGGCTTCTTCCAGAGTCTTGTCGATGAAGGCGCGCACTCCTTTGTATTTTTCAAAATATGCGGCGATGAATTGTTTGGCTTCGGCGGGTTCGATGCCGAGTTGCTGCGAGAGTCCAAACGCCGAGAGGCCGTAGACGATGCCGAAGTTCACGACCTTGGCCTGGCGGCGGTGGTCGGGCGTGACCATCAGCGGGGGCACGCCGAATACCTGCGAAGCCGTGAGCGTGTGGATGTCGTCGCCGCGCCGGTAGGCTTCGACCAGCAGCGGATCGCGCGAGAAGTGCGCCAGCAGGCGCAACTCGATCTGAGAATAATCGGCGGTGAGCAGGACGTGGCCGGGCTCAGCAATGAACGCGGCGCGGATGCCGCGTCCGAGTTCGGTGCGGATGGGAATATTCTGCAGATTCGGATTGGCCGAAGACAGGCGCCCCGTGGCGGTTCCCGTCTGGCCGAACGTTGTGTGCAGACGTCCACTCGCAGGATTGATGAGCGCGGGCAGGGCGTCCACGTAGGTCGACTTGAGCTTGGTGAGCTGGCGGTAGTCAAGCACCATGCGGGCGATGGGATAATTTTCCGCGAGCTCTTCGAGCACATCGACGGCTGTCGATATGGTGCGGCCCTTGCCGTATTTCACCGGCTTGGGCAGGTTCATGCGATTGAACAGAACGTCGCCCAGCTGCTTGGGGGAGCCGACGTTGAATTCCATTCCGGCAACTTCGTAAATCTCTTTGGCCTTGGCGGCGATCTCGCGCTCCAGTTCGGTCGACATCTGTGCCAGCACGGCCGTGTCGATTTTCACACCCGCGTGTTCCATGCGCGCCAGCACCGGAACTAGCGGCAGGTCCATTTCTTCATAAAGCTTGGCCAGCCCGGCCTGTTCGACGTCGGTGCGCAGCGCGACCGCCAAGCGTCCGGTAATGTCGGCGGATTCCGCCAGCTCCTCGGCGAGCTTCAGGTTGAAACGGCGCAGAGCCACGTCCGCGAGGCGGTGAGACGAGTAAGTCGGATCGAGCAGGTAGGAATAGAGCATGGGATCGTGACGGACTCCGGCTACGGAAATTCCGGCGAGAGAAATCCCGAGCGGAGAAGTTCCCTGGGGATTCAGCGCGTGAATGGCCGCCTTGTAGTCGTGGATCGACTTGGGCACGGCGGCGTCCGTCAGAACGGATCGCAGTTTTTCGGCAGCGCCGGTGGCGTCGAGTTTCACGATCGTGGCCGATCCTGCGGCCGCCGAGATCGCTACGCGCCGGGCCGTGGGCTCGGGCCGCGCGGGAGAGTTGCCCGCGCCCACAAGGAACAGTTGCATTTCCTGCGGCTGTGCTTCACTTTCTTCGTCCTCGGCGGTTTCGGAGGATACTTCGTGCTCGACCGCTACCGCAAACGCGCCTCCAGTTGGCACCGCACTCAGCACGGCTTCGACATCGGTGGCCGATTGCGCCTCGGTGTATTGGGTCGAGCTCACCTCGGCCACCGGGAGCAGTTCTTTCAGCAATGAGGTAAATTCCAGTTCGGTGAAGAGCGCGCGCAGGTCGTCGACGTTGGGCTGTCCGGCGCGCATGGAATCGACGTCCAGTTCAATTGGAACATGCGTGTCGATGGTTGCCATGCTCTTGCTGAACAGAATTGCTTCGCGATTGTTCTGCAGCGACTCGCGGTAAGTCTTCTTTTCAACTTCGGCCGCGCGCTCCAGTGCCTGCTCCACCGTGCCGAAGCGCTTGATGATTTCGACCGAGCCTTTGTCGCCGATGCCGGGCGCGCCGGGAATGTTGTCGATGGCGTCGCCGCGCAGCGCCATCACGTCGACGACGCGCTCCGGAGGTACGCCGAGAATTTCCTCGACTTTCGCGGCATCGCAAATCAAATTGTCCTTGGGCGGATTCAGAATCTGTACCTGGTCGTTGACCAGCTGCATCATGTCTTTGTCGCTGGAAACCACATAGACCGGATGCGAGGCTTCGGCGGCCTTGCGGGCCAGCGTGCCAATGACGTCGTCGGCCTCGAAGCGGACGACCTCCAGGATCGGAATGCGGTAGGCCTCAAGAGCGCGCCGAATATAAGGAACCTGCTGCACTAGATCTTCCGGCATGGCCGCGCGGTTGGCTTTGTAGCCTTTGTATTCGACTTCGGTGAAAGTCTGCGTTTTGATGTCGAACTTGCGGATGGTGGTGACGGCCTCGGCCTGCTCGTCGCGAAAAGTCGGACCGGCAACGTCGAACACCGCCGCTAGATACTCGGGAGAAAAATCCTCGCGCAGCTTGCGCAGCATGTTCACGAACACGTAGGTCGCCGCAGTCGGCAGGCCGGACTTGGTGGTCATGGGCCGCTGCCGCGCCATGGCGTGGTACGCGCGGAAGATGAACGACATGGTGTCGATGAGATAGATGCGGCCGGGCGCGCCGTTGTCCGCTGCAGTTGGCGTGAGCGCTTCCCGGGCGGCGTCGGGCGCGCTGGATGCGGAGTCCGGTGATTTCTTACGAGGGGGCAACCTGCTTAGTTTAGCAGCACGAAGAAAAGCTCTGCGCGTGGAGTGGGCAGTCTAAAAAGCTTTACCACGAAGGGCACGAAGTCACACGAAGGAAACACCAACGAATCAAACCTTACGAACAGCTTGAAGCCGATGCGCTAGAAGTCGATGCGGAAGTCGGCCTGCACGACTTTCTTCCCCGCCTTCGGCGAACTGTTGCGGAAGACCAGGTAATACTTGGCGGGCTGATTGACGGTCGGGGGCAGGCCGGTGTTGACTTCCTGATCGTGAGCGTCGTCGGCGGAAAAGACTGCCTCACTGTCGCGCCCGTTAAGGAACTCGGTGTACTGCGCCTCGTTCAAGACGAGAAATTCCACATTCGACGCGTCGCTCGACTCGGTCTCGCCAGGCTTTCCGCCCGCCGTCCTTACGAATGACCGGTAACTCCCTCGCAGTTGCGGACTGGCAGCGTGCGCCGGGACTTCAAAGGGAAGATTCACGATGTTCTCCAGAGTAAACGTCTGGTGCAGAATCGGGCCGCCGGTGCCCACCACCGATCCGCCCACGTGATCGAGGGCCGTAGCCTTATGAGAAATCGGCTGGAGGGTTTCGACCTTGGCCTGCTCCGGACGGGCCATATAGTTGGCGAGCGGTCCGGTGGTCGCGACCACGCGCTGGGCCTCATGCACTTCGTCATAGGTCGCATTGGTCTCAGCTTCCTGCTGTGCTGGAGTAGGCCCCGCAGGCGCTGGGTGTTGCCGGTGCGTCCACGCGAACGCAGCCACGAACAGCAGAACACAACCCGCTACCAGCCAGTTCGGCCTCAGCTTCATATTTGCTCCTCATAAAATGGTAGTCAGAGGCGGGCCGATAGGGTAGTGATCGCTGGATCAGCGGAGTTACTTCGGTTTGCCGTATTCGGTGTTGAAGTGAAGCTTGATTTCGCCGCAGGTCCTTTGTTCGGGCGAGTAGACGATGCAGGTATCGAACGGGCGCGAGTAGACGTGCAGGCTGACCGCGCGCTGGTTGAATGCGCGAGGATTCACCACGCGATGCACGGGATCGGCGGGATCGACGGCACAGGGGTGAGCGATGTTCATCTCAACGGTGTTGGTGGGCTCCAGGCTGCAACAACCCTGCTGCAGATCCTGATGAACCAGATGAAAGTTTTCCACTTGCAGGCGGCCGATGGGGACGGCCATCCAGCAATTCTGGTCGCGATGATTGTGGACTGAACTGGCCTGACCAACCTCCCAGCAGATGGCCATCAATTCGTAAAGCGGCGTGCGGTCGATGAGGTTGCGGGTGTAGTGCTGGCGGTCCCAGTTGAGGTAGGGCGCGAGCGAGTCGGCGCCGACGGGAGTGTCCTGGAGAAAGCGGCGCACGGTTTCGACATCGTCGAAGGCGGACTCGGGAACTTGCCGCAAGCCTGCGATAAACTTCTGAATGGATACTGGCTTCGCCGCGGTGATCATTGGTTCATTGGTTCATTGCTTCGCTCTGGGTGCGTTCTCGGAGAGACGAGTATAACCCAGCACCGAAGTTATTTTAGATTTTCACCAGAGCAACCCCTGCGCTGCGTGCCGCCCGCCTCAGTTGGTCATCGAGGGTGGCGAGCGGCAACCCTTCACGCATGGCAAGTTCGAGGTAGGCTGCGTCATATGCGGTGAGTTTTTGTTCGCGCGCAGCTGCCAGGATTGGTCCGAAGGCGCGATCCACTCGTATGGAGTCCACAGTGATCGGCAGGGTAGCGATTCGTTGCAACACCGAGGTTACTTGTGCGATGGTGATGCGCTTGCGGCGTTCCGCCATCAGCAGCGCGTTCACAACTTCGAAGGGCCAGATGGCTGGAGTGGTCGCTTCGGCTCCGACCGCCAGCAGATCGAGCACGGCCTCGGTGTAGGCCGTGCTTTCGTCGGAAAAACACCACGCGATGGTCATCGAAGCGTCGAGGACCAGACGGCTAGTAACGGCGGCCTTCATCAATCAACTTGCGAATAGTAAGCCCTCGCAGGTTAGCTCCTTTGCGAATCTCGCGGATATCGCGCACGATCTGTTTCAAGTCTTTGTGCTCGCCATCTTCGGTGGGAACCAGCTTGGCCACGGGAACGCCGCGCCGCGTGATGCGGATCGTCTCCCCCTGGGAAACCTCGCGCAGCAGCTCATTCAAGTGGGTTTTCGCTTCGAACGCGCCTACCGTCTTCATACAACTAGTCTACCAACTAGTCGGTTGAGGGGCACTCCCACACCGCAAGATCTTGAACCACGAAGGACACCCTTCGACAGCGCTCAGGGCAGGCTGCGGTTCACGAAGGAAACTGGCAAGACGAAGTACGGGCACTGCAGATTCTTCACGGCTCCCGACCTGCATCGGAAATTTCTTTGCCCTGGCCCTGCGCCACCACGGGATAAACCGCGCCCGCGCCCTTGCGTCGTCGCAAATCCCCTGGCAGTTCCGAGCGGAGCAGCCACAAACCGGCGGCTACGGCAGCCAGCCAGGTGACCGAGACCAGAGCCAACTGGGTCACATCGGCGGCGCGGCTGCCGTGCCCGGAGGTTGCGAGCGGCACGATTTTCGCCACTTCGAAGCTGATCCCTCCCGCTACCGCGGCGACTATCGCCGCTTTGGATAACTCTCCCCAGCGCAACCCGCCGAGGGGGACCAGTTTCTTGTAGTGCAGCAATCCGGCCAGCGCCGCCAGGTTGACGCCAATCCCAATATCCGACGCCCACGCCAATCCGACCACTCCGAACGTATGAAACAGGATTGAATAGATGGGCAGCGACGCCAGGGTGATCGCGCTGACTGCGACCATAGGAGTGAGCGTGTCGCCGGCCGCGTAGAATGCCCGCGCGTAGAGACCTTGCGCGGACCACAACACCAGCGACAGCGAAAACCAGAAGAAATAGACGGCGCTGGTCTGGGTGTCGGCGAAGAGAAACCTTCCGCGGCGGTACACGAGATCGATGAGCGGAATTGCCGCCACCATCATCCAGCCGGTCGCCAGCAACGACGCCGCGGAAACCCGGTAGACCGAATCGTTCACGGTCGCGGCGAATTCTTTCAGTTTTTTCTCATTGAACAGGCGCGCAAAAAAGGGCAGAGAGGCCTGTCCGGTAGCTTGCCCCAGCACCGCAATCGGCACCGCAAACAGGCGCTTGGCAAAGGTGAGCCGGGTAATGTCACCGACGCCGCTGGCCGCATAATGGCGCAGAATCCAGTCGTCGGCGGTCACTAGCGACACGCCCAGCATCAACGGCACCGACAGCTTTACCCACTCGAGAAACGCCGGATTCATCACGTCGAATGACGGTTTATATCCGGTGCCAATGCGCACCGCCCCAATGACGCTGGCCAGAAACGGCCCGGCGATGCTGCCGATGAGCGCCCCATACGCGAGCGAGGCAATGCCGAAATGCCGGCCGCCCAGCACCCCGCCCAGAATGATGCACACGTTGTAAATCAGCGGCCCAAAGGCGGGAAACAAAAACAGGCGGTGCGAGAGCAATACAGCTGAAACCACGCCGCCCACATAAAAGAAAATCTGCGCGGGCAGCAGAATGCGAGTGAGGTGAACGCACAGCTCGATCTGTTGCGGGGAAAATCCTTTCACGAACCAGCGCACAAATTGCGGCGCGAAAATCTCGGTCAGGATGGTTCCCACAATCATGACCGCAGTCATAACCGTGATGATGATGGAAAACGTCTTCTGCGCGTCGGCCTCGCGCTTCTCGGCCAGAAAGCGCGTGTAGATCGAGATGAAGGTGATCGAGGCCGCGCCCCCGGCCACAATGTAGTTGAGGAAATCGGGCAGCGTGAAGGCCGCCACGTAGGCGTCGGTCTGGCCGCCGGCGCCGTAGGCCCACGCGATGTAGGCATCCCGCGCGTATCCGACCACGCGCGACAGCATGACCGCCGAGATCAGCAGCATGGTCGCCGAGAAGGCCGTGTGCTGGTGCGATGGCCGAAAGAAGCGCAGCAGTTTCGTCATTGAGACCCGATGGGGACGTTCAATCTTATCGGAATCTCTTGGATACAAAAACTAGGGTCAAAGTCGAGCGGTGCAGTTTGGACGAAATGATTTGTATCAGGGCTTCGCTTTCAGCGATGCCGACACGGGGACCGGCGCTCAATCGCCTTCAGGCGCTGGCCTTTCCATCCCCGCAGCCGCTGAAGCGGGGATCCACGTTGCGGTTAGTTTGGCACGCCTGAAGGCGTGCCCTGATACGAACCTTTGAAGGCGTACCTGATACGAACCTTCAATCTCAAAACTGCGCAACTCAGACTGCGCCACCCAGAGTCAAAGGCGGCGGACAGAGCCTGCCCTGAGCGGAGTCGAAGGGAGTGTCCGCCCCACATAGCCTTACTTTCCTTCCGGCGACACCCAAACCTTGTCGGCAGACACCAAGTCCACACTCGATATTTCGGAGCGGAGTTTTATCTTCTGCCATCCCGCCTTCTTCGGGGGCTTGGCCAGAAACGTCAGGAAATACTGGTGGGTCAGCCGCCGCCCCAAGTCGTCCAAGTAAGGAGTAAACGATACGGGCGGTCCAGCGAACCCAACGTCGTAGGCTTCCCCGGCGGTGCTGTCGGTCAGTTGAGCGAGATAAAGCTGTCCCCAATATGTTTGCCAGTAGCTATGGCCGAAGTGGCCGGCTCCGGGCGTGTAAATCGCGGAAACCACGATGCCGGCTCGCTGCGCATCGTCGATGGCCGCCTCCAGATACGGATCCGATGTGTCGTGGCCGCCGTAATAAAGATCGATTCCGTCGGAGACCATGAGGATCTCGCGGCGGTCGGTGCTGGCGGGCCAGCGTTTGATCAGATCGCTGACTGAAAAATATGGGCTGCCGTTGATTCCGGCCATTCCGATGGGAAGACGCAAGGTCTTGGCCGCCTGGTCATGATCGGTGGTGGGAGTCTGCACGATCTTCCCGATGCCATCCTGCATGTAGGCAACGCCGACCTTCGTCGAGGCCGGCTGCGCAATGATGAACTTGCGAATGTCGTCGAGTTGCGTGCCCAGACTGCTGCTGGACGAGTCGTCGAGCAGAATAAATAGCTCGAGACCAGCGCGGTCGCCCTGCGCCGGAATCCATTCTGTAACTTTGTCGCGAGTTTTGCCTTCAAACACCATCACATCCTCGCGCTTCACCTCCGGCACCTCCGACCCGTGACGGGGCTCAGCCGTGACCAGCATGTGAACCGGAATCCCGTCGTCCGCTGGAGCCTGCTGCGCCGAAAGGTTCCCGCACATGCAGACCGCCAGGCCCAATATTGCGCTAGCTACAAAACCATATTTATTCATGGTTGCTCCTTCTGAGGAGCCGTCCCTTAAATGAAAACTCGGAGTGAGACCGAGGGAGGGCTCCAAACTTCTTAGATGTTATAAAGCGCAAAAAGGTAAACTTTTGAAACGCGGCTGTTGGTGGGTGCGATAATTCCGTGTGGCCGACTCCCTGCCGATCCAACCTCGTTCCGCGGTCTTCCGACGATCGTTCCGCAAAGAGTTCCCTGCGGCTGTCCGCGGCGAAGGCGTCTATTTGTGGGACGCTGAAGGCAACAAATATCTTGATCTCGCTGGGTCGGCCGCGGTGAATTTTATCGGACACGGTGTTGCGGAAATTTCCGCTGCCATAGCCGCGCAGGCCGCGAAAGTCGAGTTCGTCCATACCAGCCAGTTCACCACTCCGGTCGCCGAGGCCTATGCCGAGGAACTGCTGGCTTTCGCGGGGGAACATTTCCGCGGCGGCGCCGTCTATTTCACCTGCGGAGGGTCGGAATCGATCGAGACCGCGCTGAAACTTGCGCGCCAGTATCAGGTCGAGATCGGACAGGGTGCCCGCCATCAGATCATCAGCCGGCAGCAGAGCTATCACGGTTCAACCCTGGGCGCGTTGTCGGTGTCGGGCAACCAGCGGCGGCGGGAAATTTATTTGCCGATGGTGAAGGAGTTCCCGCACGTCGGCATGCCGTACTGCTACCGCTGCGCGTTCGATTGCACCGACGGCTGCCGCAACTGCGGGCAGCAGTACGCCGCGGAGCTGGAACGCGTCCTCGAATCTTCGAGCGGCGAAACCTCGAACGTCGCGGGCTCGAATGGCGAGGCCGCCGCTTTCTTATTCGAGCCGGTCAGCGGAGCGACGCTTGGGGCCGTGGTTCCTCCGCCGGGATATCTGAAGTCGGTGGGGGAAATCTGCCGGCGGCACGGCGTGCTGCTGATCGCCGACGAAGTGATGACCGGCATGGGCCGCACCGGGCGCAACTTCGCGGTCGAGCACTGGTTGGGAAACGGCCGGTTCGGGAACGACGGGTTCGCAAGCGATTCGGAGGTCGCGCCCGATATTCTGGTCGCCGCCAAAGGACTTTCCAGCGGATACACACCGCTAGGAGCTGTCATTGCCAGCCGAAAAGTTGTCGATGCCATTTCGGCAGGCTCCGGCGCGTTCCTGCACGGCTTCACTTACAACGCGCATCCCATTGCGCTGGCTGCGGGGCGCGCCGTGCTGCGGCATCTGCGAGAGAAGAACTTGGTCGAGGCCGCCGACTCCAGCCGCGCCGGCACACCGGCGGCTCTGTTCAAGACGGCGCTCGATCAGCTGCGCGAGGAAGAATCGGTCGGAGACGTCCGCGGGATCGGGCTGCTGTGGGGAGTGGAATTCGTGGCCGACAAAGCCAGCAAGCGTCCTTTCCCGCCCGAAAAGAATTTCTCCGCACGGGTCGCCGCCGTGGCCCTGAAGCGCGGGCTGCTGGTCTATCCCATGCAGGGGAGCGTCGACGGGATTTCTGGTGACCACCTCCTTCTGGCGCCGCCAGCCGTCATCAACGCGGAGCAGATTGCTTGGTCCGTGGAGCAACTGGCGGCATCCATCCGCGAAGCGCGGTTGTCGTTATCCCCATCACTTCGATAGCCTCCGCCCCAACCACTGGAGTCGATCTGCACTTGCAGCTCCCATGTTTTCAATTGCTTGCCCCTTGATCTTCGTTTGACGCCGGCTTGATCGCCCATGCATTGCCCCGCAGCCCCATTCAGGCGAAGTTGGATGCGTGCGCTACCTACAACGAAAAGCGGAGGCAACTATGGCAGGTCCCATCCAAATAAGCCCCATCCAAAGCATGACCGAATTGTGTGAGCAGGTGAACCCGCACGTGCTGTTTACTCTCCGCGATGAGGAGATGCGACGCATGCGTCCCTCTCCCGACATGCTGCGGGTGCAGGAAAGCTGGCTGGCCGCGGCGGAGAAACGCGCTTTGCTGTGGCTGGCGGCGCGTGTGCCAGCTCACATCGGCCCCGACCACCTGACCGTATTAGGATTCGCCGCGCAGATCGGCGCGGGAGTGTGCTACGCGCTCGCGGCATTCCATCGCTACGCGCTGCTTGGGGTGATCGCCTGCCTCGCGCTCAACTGGCTGGGCGACTCGCTCGACGGGACGTTGGCGCGGGTGCGGCAGAGGTTGCGGCCGCGCTACGGTTTCTACGTCGACCACATGGTCGATAGCTTTGGCGCGCTGGCGCTGATGGGCGGCCTGGCCCTGTCGGGATATATGCATCCCGTGATCGCGATTGGGCTGTTGATCGCGTTCCTGACGCTGTCGATTCAATCGTATCTGGCGACGCACGCGCTGGGCGAATTTCGCATTTCGTTCTGGCGCTTTGGCCCGACGGAATTGCGGCTGCTGCTGGCGGTGGGGAATCTCTCCTTGTTCTGGAAACCGGTGGTGAAGATCTTTGGCGAACCCTATCGGCTATTTGACGTTGGCGGAGCGATTGGGCTCGCGGGTATGGGGCTGATGACGGTTGTGTTTACTGCTCAAAACACCCTTCGCCTCTATCGCGAAGAGAGGATCGTGCAGTGAACGGCGCCGCTAGCGGAGAGCGCAGGAGATCGATCCCGCCGTCCACGCTGGTGCGGTGGTGCAAGTTCAACTTTGTCGGGGGAATCGGGATTGTGGTGCAGTTCGGCGCGCTGTTCTTGTTGAAGAGCGTCCTGCACTTCAACTATCTTGCCGCAACTGCGATCGCGGTGGAGGCCGCGGTGGTTCACAACTTTGTTTGGCATGAACAGTTCACCTGGGCGGATCGAACGAAGTTGGATGGCGTGCGGCCCTGGTGGTCCAGTTCGCTGCCGAGACTCTTGCGCTTCAATCTCGCCAACGGAGCTGTTTCCATCCTCGGCAACCTTGCCCTAATGAAAGTGATGGTCGGGCTGGAGCGCATGAATTATCTAGTCGCCAATGCGATTGCGATCATGGTGTGCTCGGCGGCGAATTTCTTGGTGAGCGAGATTTGGGTGTTCGAACAACAATGAACTCTGGGCACTGATTTGGAGGGGTAAGGTCAAAATCCCACTTCTCGCGCCAAAGACGCGAGAATGGACCAGGTCGAGTGAAGTCAAAGTCCCCGCCCTGTCGCGAAGTGCGCGACAAGGACGGACCTGCAACTCGGTCATGCGATCTTCAGGACGACTTTGCCGTAGTTTTTGCCGTCCTGGAGGAGCTTGTAGGCTTCGGGGGCGCGGTCTAGTGGGAAGACTTGGCCGATCTGGGGGATTAAGTTTGCCCTCACCGATCCACGCGGAGAGCTGCTGCCAGGCTGGGTCCATGATCTCTTGTTTATGCGAGAGGTAGGTCAGCCAGAGGCCTTGGACGCTGGCGGATTTCGCGTACATGGCGCGGATGTCGAGTTGCGGGGCTTTGCCGGTGGCGGTGCCGTACTGGATGACGCGTCCGAAATCGCGCAGGCAGCGCAGGCTTTTGGCGGTGTGCTCGCCGCCGAGCATTTCGAAGACGGCGTCGACGCCTTCGCCGTGAGTGAGGTTTTTGACGACCTCTTCATAGTCGTGCTGCTTGTAGTTGATGCCGTGCTGCAGGCCGAGAGCTTTGACGCGCGCGAGTTTTTCGTCGGAGGAGGAAGTGCCGTACATGTCGACGCCGAGCAGGCGGCCGATCTGGACGGCGGCGGTGCCGACGCCTCCGGCGACGGCGTGGATAAGGACGCGGGGAGTGCGCTGCGGAGCTGCGCTCCGCCCGGCCGGGTCAGAGACCCGGCCCCACACGGGCTGGGATGGTGATCGGGGTCATGCCGGCCTGCCAGTATCCGAGATAGGCGGTGAAATAGTTGACGGGGAAGGCGGCGGCTTGTTCGTCGGTCCAGGCTTCGGGGACGGGCCAGAGCATGTTGGATGGGGCGGCGGTTTTTTCGGCGAAGGCGGCCCACTGGGTGTAGCCCATGACGCGGCGGCCGGTGCTTTCGTTTCCTGTGAGCTCCACACCGGCGAATTCGCGGCCGACGACCAGCGGCGGCGGCGGGGTTCCAGGATAGCCGCCTTTAGTGGTCATGAGGTCGGCGAAGTTGAGTCCTCCGGCGCCGACGCGCACGAGGATTTCGCCGGGCTTCGGAGTGGGTTCGGGAACATTCTGGATGGCGAGCGCGTCAGGCCCGGACAGGCGGGAGAGGACCAGGGCTTTCATGAGGAAAGTTTAGCAGGGTGGACTTCGAACTTCAGACCCGAGATCATAGGCCTAGCGGGTGCCCTACCCTTGTCCCTGCGCTTCTTGGAGGGACAGGGTGGGGATCTTGACCTTTGGCGTCGCGAAGGGACAGAGGCATATCGTGAGAACTCCCCGACGGGGCCGACGGTGCTGCGGAGTGGGAAGGGATTCTTCGACTCCGCCGGGCGATTCACTTCGTGAATCACCCGGCTACGCTCAGGACGACAGGGTAATGGGAAGGTGTGAGGTCTGGCGTCAGATTTTCCCCTGCGGTTTACGGGCGGGTATATACTCTTGGCGTTGACTTACTGGTCGTCCGGCCGAGCCCTTGCAGGCCGGGACGGGGCGCACTTTATTCATCGGTAATTCCCCTAATTCTTGCGCGCTCCGCATAGGAAAGGCCGATTCCCGCCGGGGCGGCGAGGAGAGGCACGGGTGCATCGCCTAGTGGTATGGGCATATGGGCAAAGTGCATCCGCGGAGGTTTGCCGTGGATCTTATTCTGGTACGTCTTCTTTTTGTCATCGTAGTAGCGGTTACCTGCTTCGTGATTGAGCCCTTTGGACAGACCCGCAACCTTGACGCGGGCGTGGGCGCATTGATCGGGGCGGCGATCGTCGTGTTCGAATGGAAGCTGCGCACGGTGAGCCTGAAGCGGCTGATCGGGGCGGCCATCGGAAGCTTGCTCGGAATTTGCGGCGCCTACCTGTTCGCGCTGGTCATCCGCAACAGCATCCCCGAAGGACACACGCAGAGCTTTCTGCAGATTCTGGTCATGTTGCTCATGGCCTACGTCGGCCTTGATCGTGGGCGCGAACAAGGGTGACCTGCTGAATCTGGCGGCGCTGGGCGGAATTTTCGGCGGCGAAAAGCAGGGCAAGAAAAGCTACAAGATTCTCGACACCAGCGTGATTATCGACGGGCGCATCGCCGATATCGCCGAGACCGGATTCCTCGACGGCATTATTGTGACGCCGCAGTTTGTGCTGCGCGAGTTGCAACTGGTGGCCGATTCCGCCGATTCGCTCAAGCGCAATCGCGGACGCCGCGGCCTGGACATTCTGCAGCGGCTGCAGAAAGTGGCCACACTCACCATTCAGATTGTGGAAGACGATTTCCCCGCCGTGCGCGAAGTCGACCTGAAGCTGATCGAACTGGCCAAGCTCTACGAGGGCAAGATCATCACCAACGACTTCAACCTGAACAAAGTGGCGCAGCTGCAGGGCGTGCAAGTGCTGAACATCAATGAGCTGGCCAATTCGCTGAAGCCGATCGTGCTGCCCGGCGAGACCATGCGCGTGTTCATCCTGAAAGAAGGCAAGGAATACAACCAGGGCGTGGCCTATCTGGATGACGGGACGATGGTCGTCGTCGATAATGCGCGGAAAATGATTGGCAAGACCATCGACGTGTCGGTGACGTCGGTGCTGCAGACCACCGCGGGGAAAATGATCTTCGGCAAGTGGGACGAGCGGGCGGCGTACTCGCGGCAGGCCAATGCTGTGCCGGTGGCCGCTGTTCCTGTGCCCGTGCCGCCGCCGGGGCCGACGGCTGTTCCTGCGCCGAGCCCGTTGGAGACGAAGCAGGGCACGTCATAAAAGGGCCGACCGGTTTCACTCAAACTGGTTTCACTCAAACTGGTTTCACTCAAGATGACGGGAGGGGCGTTGCCAGGTGGACAGAGCTGGGCGCTGCCAGGCGGGCAGGAGTGCCCGCCCCACACATGTTGCGACTTGGGCTCTGATCTACTTCGCAGCCGAAGAACGCGTACTGGCGGAGCGGCGGGAGATTCGGCGGCGGGAAGAGCGGCCGTTTCTGAGGGGCAGCGCGCCCTTCATGGTTCCGTTGTAGATGTACACCCAGCAACGCACGCGCTTACCGTCATCCATGGTCACAGGCCGCACCCGGCGAAGAAACAGGCTGGAGCCGGGCTTGTGGGGCTCAAAGCCCTCGTAGCTGTCGAGAGCGGTCAAGGTACTTTGATCGCCCGGAAGTTCGAAAACCTCTCCGCGGACCACGCTGCGCGACTTCTCACTTAGGACCGCACCAGGATACTCCCCAAGATCGTACAGGCGGCCGCGCACCGATGCGGAACCCACAGGACGAAGCCGGTTGACCGTGGCGGCGATCTCCGGCGGCGCATTGCGCGGAGACAGCGTGCCGTATACGAAAAGATGATCCGTCATGTTCGGTCCTGTCGTTTCTTAGTCGGTCGTCTCTTAGTCGATCGTCTCTCAGTCGATCGTCGTCAGGCAGCAAAGCTGGGCAGCAATTTCTTCAGATAGCCGTAGCCCTTCCTGTCGTCAAGTATATATTTTCTCACGTCTTCGTGTTTGGATAGAAGACGCAGGTAATAGTCGAACAGAGCGGCCACATCCCTTCTGCTCAATTGGCGGCGGGCCTTCAGATAGGCGACGAACTCAAAAAAATTCAGGTAATCGGTGAAGTCTGAGTCTTCGGTTCGAACCAATTCCTGAACTGCCGTGGCGTTGGGCAGGCTTTCATCGAGAGCGGTGCGAATTCTCTTGAGATCGGGCGCTTCCTAAAACTTCGTATAAAGGCTCGACAGCCAGCGCGCCCGTTCGACTACCGAATTCCTGTGGTAGGTCAGAACGGCCACGAACGCGCCCGCGGCGGCCATCAGGTAGTAGATCGATTGGGATTGGCAAAGACTCGCTCGAGCGCGTGGGTCACGAGGTGCATGGAAACTCCTGGGGGAAGGATTTCTCCATTGTATGTCGGGATAAGGTATGTCGAGATACTGTATGTCGAGATATTGTAGTTCGAGATAAGGAGTTTCCATGCACTCGCCGGCGGGGGCCGATTTGAACTCCCGCCTCGGCGCTCGTATACTTACACCCCGCCATGAAGGTGATCGTGATTATTCCGGCTGCGGGACTGGGGACGCGCATGGCTCCCATGCCCAGCGCGATGGACGCCAAGACGAAGAAGCCGCATCCCTCGAAACAGTTCACTGAACTCGCAGGCACACCGATTGTGATTCATACGCTGCGGAAGTTTGCCGCGGTCGAAGAGGTGAGCGAAATCTGGATTGCGCTGCGCGAAAACGAAATCGAGGGATTCCGCGAGCGCCTGGCTAAGGACGCACCCGAGGTATTCAAAAAGAAGGTGGAGTTGGTGGTCGGTGGCGAGCACCGTCAACAGTCAGTGGAGCACGCGCTCAATGCGATTTCAGCCGCCGCCGATGACGTGATTCTGGTGCACGACGCGGTGCGTCCGCTGGTGACGGCCGAGATTATTCACGAAGTCATTGAAGCTGCGAAAAAATATGGAGCCGCGCTCGCTGCGCTGCCTGCCGTCGATACCGTGAAGCAGGTGGAACGTACCGCAGAAGGCGCCATCGTCAAAGCTACGATTCCGCGCGCCGGTGTGGTGCTGGCGCAGACTCCGCAGGGATTCCACTACAGCGTGATCAAGAAGGCGTTCGACGAAGCCACCGCCGATGGGTTCATGGGCACGGACGAAGCGTCGCTGGCCGAGCGCTCGGGCCACGAAGTCGCGGTGGTGATGGGCTCGCCGCGGAATATCAAGATCACGAACCCGGGAGACATGGAACTGGCGGAGTTCTATTTAAAAAAGTAAAAAGCTCCTCGCCGCGGATCAACGCGGATATACGCGGATTAGAATCTATGGATTCAGGTGCCGAGAGCTTAAAGCATCGTGAGCTAACGGAAAAGATCATTGGGGCGTTTTACGATGTCTACAACGAACTGGGTCACGGGTTTCTGGAGAGCGTCTACGAGCACGCTCTGGCAATTGCGCTTGTGCAGGCGGGGATGAAGGTGGAGCGGCAGGTTCCCATATCAGTGTGGTTCCGAGGGCAGCAGATCGGAGATTTTCGCGCTGACATGGTGGTCGATCGAAATGTGCTGCTCGAACTCAAAGCGGCGCGCACGATCGAACAGGCGCATGAAAAGCAGCTATTGAATTACTTGCGAGCTACCGATATCGAAGTTGGGTTGCTGCTGAATTTCGGAGTCAAACCAGAGTTTCGGCGGCTGGTTTATGAGAATGAAAGAAAAAAGATCCGCGTTGATCCGCGTGAATCCGCGGCGAATTAGGGGTTGCATTGAGAATCGGCTACGGATTTGATTCGCACGAATTTCGTTCTGGCATTCCGCTGAAGATTGGCGGGATTGCGCTGCCGCATGACAAGGGGCTGGGCGGGCATTCCGACGGGGATGTGCTGCTGCATGCCATCACCGATGCGCTGTTGGGAGCGATCGCCGCGCCGGATATTGGAGCGCTGTTTCCTCCGTCGGATCCGAAGTGGAAGGGTGCGGATTCGGTCATCTTTTTACGAGAGGCGCTGAAACGAGTGCGGAACGCGGGTTACGGCCTGGCTAACGTCGATGCCAGCCTGATTCTGGCCGCGCCCAAGATCGGTCCGCATGCGGCCGCGATTCGCACTCGGGTGGCGGAGTTGCTCGGGCTGCCCGGCGATTGCGTGGGATTGAAGGCCAAGACGCCCGAAGGACTGAATCTGGAGAATGCCGCCATCGCGCACGTGGTGGTGCTGCTGGAGAAGGCCCCGCGCGCAAAGAAAAAAGCGCGGAAGAAGAAATAATCGCTACGAAACCCCTTCGTCTGTGAGTTGTTGGCGGCGTGATTTTGCTGCCAGCATCAACGCGCGAAAAATTGCGCTAGAGGCCGCGTCTTCTTCTGCCAAGCGCTCGGGATGCCACTGCACGGCGAGCACGAAATGATCGGGGGCGGTGCCTTCGAGAGCTTCGATGATGCCGTCGGCGGTGCAGCGGGCGACGATGCGCAGGCCTTCGCCGATGGCGTCGGCCGATTGATGGTGGGAAGAGTTAACTGGAAGAACGAGTTTTCCCTCAGGGGCTAAAGCCCCCGCCTTTGCAGGGCCCATGTCGGCACGGCTGAAGCCGTGCCCTTCCCGGTTCTTGTCGCTGCTTGGCACAACTTTGCTGGCGACAATGACTTCCGCCAGTTTCGAGGCTGGGTCAATTTCCACTTCGTGCGCGATTGCGATCTTGCCGCCGGCTTCGTGATTCACCTTCGCACGGGTTTCTTCCGGGAGAAAATCGGGGATGTGCTGGACGAGGGATCCGGCGCGGTAGACATTCAAACTTTGCAACCCGTAGCAGATGCCGAGCACGGGCTTGCGCAGGCGGTAGGCGTTGTCGAGCAGAAGATGGTCGACGTCGTCGCGGCGCGGATCAGCGGCGGCGGTGTGGGGGGAACGCGCGGCGTGGAAGCGGGCAGGATCGACGTCGGCTTTGCTTCCGGGCAGCAGCACGCCGTCGCAGTGCTCGATTATTTTGCTGACTTCGGCTGGAGTGCGATCCAGCGGAACGCGGACGGGTTCGCCTCCGGCCAGCGCGACGGCGCGCTCGTACTGCGGAATCGCGCGCTGGGCGTACTCGGGGTCGGAGAAGTGTGGCAGGGGGATGGCAATGCGGGGCGGCATGGCCTCGATTGTAGCGCGATGGCGGGGCGCGTCTGGCGCGCGGCAAAAACCAGCCGGACTTTGCCCGGCGGACGGGCGAGGGCGCCCGTCCCCACATAGGCGCCCCACGCCTTATGGTCTGGACTAGCTCAGTCTCTCGATTGCGGACAGGGTTTTGGCTTGGCGGTAGTGGCGGATTTCCATTACCAGCCCGAGCACGAAGATGATGCTTCCGGCAACCAGGGCCATGGGCAGCGCGATGTGCCGGTAGGCGATCCGCATGTCGGGATGCACTCCGCGCACCGCGGCCACGACGACTGTCCCCAGGATGGCAAGCAGCAGGCTGACGGCGAAGCAGAGCAGAGTTCCAATGAACGTGACCAGGACAACGCGCACGGGGATCGCGTACCAGCGAGGCGAACGGGATGTAGGTGCGGCGGCCATAAGTTCCAGCACTATTCTAGTGGTTTGGTCTCCTCGACGCGGTTGGCGCGGCGACCGCCGAAGGCGTGGATGGTTCTGGTCCCAGCCTCGACCTCACCGCCATGCAACAGGCCGCGCGGGATGAAGTATTCTTCGCCTGGGCGGACGGGAATTCTTTCCTCGCCGTTCGGAGTATAGAAGATCAGGGTATAGCAGCCTTGGACCACGATCATGTATTCATCGAACTCGTGGACATGAGGCGCCGAGGGTGCGGTTTCGCGGCACGTCCAATACGCCATCTGGCTGCCATCGGCTCCGTCGAACACATAGCCTTCGACGCCGCGCGTGGCTTGGCTGCTGGTCGCGATGCGGTTGGCTGGATGCTTCATGAACGCAGGGAATTCTTTCATGGGAACGCTCCCTCTTGATAGGCAGCTTGTAGCGTATAAGATAGTAGGCATGTCGCAGGCAGCACCAGCAATTACGCGCAGTCCGGCCGAGGTGGTTCGGGTGACGCCGGTTTCGCAGGCGCCGAACGGGATTTGCTACGCCACGGCGGGCGAGGTCGCGGTGAATTCGTTTGACCTGGAGCGCATGGTTGCCGCCGTTCCCACGAAGGTGGCGGCGGCGCTCGAGCGCAAGGCGTATTACTTCGTCCCGCTGGCGGTGAGCCAGGGCGACGAAACGGTGATTGCGGACCGCTATGACGTGACGCTCAGCGACAATGCGGTGTGCCATCGCAACCTGAAGCTGGGCGATTCGCAGTGTGTGTTCATCTCGACGCGATTGATGGACGACAAGTTTTCCGTGGCCTTCGAGTTCTATATCAACGTGGGCCACGCCCTGGTCGAGCGCGCGGGAGTTTCGAAGGAGTTCAGCGAGTTGGCGTGGTCGCAGGTGGAAGCAGGCATTCGCGGCGAGACTTCGCTGGATGCCTGGGACGCGCGCAAGTTGGCGACGGCGGGCGGTCCGGACCGTCCTCCGGAATACGAGCGCTTCAAGAACGAATATCTGGACGCAACGTTTTCCGACACGATTTCGATTTATCTGTTGTCGCTGTATCTCGACGTGGATTACTACGATCTGCGGGAGCGCGATTATCCGCTGCTGGCGCCCTCGGCGCTGGCTGAGCGGCTGCGGAAAGTGGCGGAGTTGTTTCCGCCGAATACGGGATTTGAATTTGCCGTGTTGTATAAGCGGCGGGGGTAAATCAACTTCTTTCGCCGCGGATTTGCGCGGATTCTCGCGGATAAACCAGACCGGCAACAAAATCCTATCTGCGGTTTGGCGGCATACTAATTGGTCCTCTGATTTCTGTTGTTCACCTCCTCGTCCTCGTCATCCCCTTGGAGGTCTTCATCGTCTAGAGTCTTTGGATCGCAACTCAGTTCATCGCGCCAATGCTGCCAGATCATGGAAAAGAGACCGGTCTCAGCTGCGGTCGACCAGGAGAAATCCTGATCGGAGTCTCGCAGAGCGCACGATTGCGCGTTGTCGTCCTTGTACCGCACGACGACAGGTCTATCGCGGCGGGCATCGACGTAATCCCACGCCGCCTGTTCGTCGGGATATTGCCGCGTTACGCTGCCGGCATAATATTCGCCGGCCACTCGGTAACTATAGTCCAGTCGGCCAAGAGCGTAGTCGACCACCCATCCATGAATGACCTTGACGCTGACGGCGGTGATTGATCCGTTGGCGCGGGGCCAGCTGTCGACGCCGAGTTCTCGCAGGAACCGGCCGGTGCGGCGGAGGGCGAGGGCGGGAACCCAGAATACCGCGATGACGAGGCTGTAGAGGAAGGCCGCCGCGTATCCAAGAGGCTTCGACTCGTCTAGGTCGGAATCGTACGCCATGGGTGGTGGCAGAAAGTATACCCCGGCCGGAGCAACTTCTCTTCGCCGCGGATTATGCAGATTCTCGCCGATAAGACAATATCAACGTCGGAAAGTCAAAGTCCTCACCCTGTCGCATAAACCGCGACAAGGGTGGGGCACCCACTTCCTTTCTCTCTATTTCTTGGTTACGAGACAACTTCTCTTTTCTGTAGCATTCTCAGGATCCAGTAGCCGGCAGTGGCGGCGGCTAGATGTTTCAGCGTGTGGCCGCTCACAATGTGGCCAAGGGCGAAGACCTGGCGGTCGGATTCTTCCAAGACCTTGGCGACGGTGTAGAAGCCGACCACCACGGCGAAGTCGGTGCCGCGCGTGTATTTCGCCGGAAACAAGAGCAGGAGTAGGAGAACGAGAATGGCGTAGACCTGCACGGCGGCGTAGAAGCGGAGATCGCCGTGGCCGCGGAGCTCTCCGGCACGCCAGAGCAGGACGCTGCCGATGCCGGCGGCCTCGAGGATGGGAAACAGCCAGAGGCCGGCGCGGACGCTGACCCGCTCGGCAATGACGGCGGCGAGGAGCGCCATGAAGACCATCATGATGGGGATGCGGTCCCAGACCAGGCGGGCATTGCCGGGAGCGAGGTGGTAGTAGGCCGAGCCGAAGGCGGTGAGAATGAGTCCGGCAAACATGATGAGATAGAGCCAGCGCTCGCGGGGATCGGAGAATTTTTCTGGGCGTGGCTTACGCAGGAAGATCAGGCCGCAGAGGCCGACCAGGGCGAAGGGCAGGTTCGAAACGACGTCGCCGAAATTCGGAATACCGAGCCAGCTTCGATGGTCCGCGAAGTTGTGATACGCGAGCGGCTGCGGAATCGGTGGCAGGAGCAAGGCGAGGATCGCAATCACGACGGCGAGCGTGAGCAAGAGCAGGGGCGCTTTGGAGCGCGGGAGCACGGGCGGAATTGTCGCAGCTTGGAGTTGAAAGTCAAAGTCTTTTCCGGCGCGGATTCTCGCGGATACACCGGGAGAGTCGAAATCCCCACTTCTCGCAAAAAACGCGAGAAATGGGGCACCCGGCGCGGATCTGCGCGCGGATTTTCGCGGATCAAAACCTGGACGGGCGAATGTGCCCGTCCCCACACGAGCCGAGCGGCGAAAAAATCCCCACTCGTGTTGCGACTAGCGGTGGCCGGAGTGGGGTGCTCAAAGTTGAGCTCAGGAGAAACTATTTACTGTTCGAAATCACAAAATCCACGGTGCTGCCTTCATGGCCGCTCACGGTTACTGATTTCTCCCACGTCTTGGGTTCGGTAAAAACGGGGCGCTGCACGCTGTGTTCAGTCAGTACGTCGTAAGCCTGCTCTTTGCCGGCCAGAACCCAGCCTTCATGCCAGGCCACGATCTGGTAGGTTCCGGGCGGGACGTTGCTGAGCTCGAAGTGTCCGCTCTCGTCAGTGACGGCGTAGTAGGGATGCGGGGCGACAAACATCTCGGCGTTCATCCAGACATGGCCGCCGTTGCAGCGCAGGTGAACCAACCCCGGCGTGGACATGGCGCGCGAAGTAGGGCGGTCGACGAACGGGAAGGGCAGGTTGAAGCTGGCCGCGCCGTCCATGTGAATGGTGTGCAGGGTGGCGTCGGAACTCATCATCTCGAGCGCGCCATTCTCCGGGACCAAAAGGATGTGCGGGATGTAGCGGCAATGCTTCTGATCGAGGTGACGGCGCTGTTCGGGCAGATCCATGGCTTTGCCCTGGCTGATGTTCTTGAGGTAAACCACTGTGTTGGCGACCCCGCCCTGCGGTCCGAGGACGAGACGCTCAAGATCGGCGGTTTTTTTGGACTCGGGATCGCAGATCTGCGGATCTTTGCTGATGGGGAATTCGAGGGCTCGGGGAACGGCCCCAGACCATTTGACGGTGCCGGAAATCGTGCCGCCATCGCTGACGTTGACGACTTTGTAGTCGTTCTGGGCAAAGGCCGCAGTCGCGGCGAATAACAACGTCAACAAGAAATATGGTGAAACGGCTCGGCGCATCCTTTGTCCCCTTGACGCTCGTGACGGCCGGCGATGTGGCCGGCTTGCTTTCCGCCCGAGCGTGATATTTTGGCCGTACTTCATGCTCCCGCTCGCACCGGCTTGCATCCCAACTTGCGGGAAAATGCTGCACAGGGGTCTCGGACAAAAAATCCGAGGCAGCACTTGTGTTTGCAGGCATTGCCTACGGTTTCAATCAGGAAGGCCGTCGTACTGCTTGCACCCGGCCGCCCACGTCCAGTCCTTCAGAGCCGGTCGGACGGTTTTGTGATTGAAATCACAATTAGAGTGCTCTAACGAAGCCCGTCCGGTCGAGATTACATTGGTAATCGAACGGGCTGGAGGGAGAACCGCGGGCTCCCAATTCGAAGGCAAAAAACTGGCAGTCGAGCCGTACAATCATCCATCCATGCCTGTCACGATGCGATCGTTCGCGAAAATCAATCTTGGGCTGCGCATTGGAGCGGCTCGTGAGGATGGATTTCACGAGTTGCTGACCGTGTATCAGACGATCGGGCTGCATGACGAGATTCGGGTGAGCGTGGGGCGGGGGAGCGGAATCGAGATTCAATGCGTCGATCCGCGCGTGCCGCGAGACGAATCGAATACCTGCTTCCGCATCGCGGAAAAAGCGATAGAAGCGCTGGGCGCGAAGGGGCGCGTGGTCATCGAGATCGAGAAGCGGCTGCCGGTGCAGGGCGGGCTGGGCGGAGCTTCGGCAAATGCTGTGGCAACCCTGTTGGGGCTGGAACGCGCGCTGAAGAAGAAGCTGCCGGCGGCTGAGCGGCTGAGGATTGCGGCGGAGGTTGGGTCGGACTTGCCGCTGTTTCTGGTGGGCGGGACGGTGCTGGGGGTGGGGCGAGGGGAGCAGGTGTATCCGCTGGCGGATTTGCCGGCGATGGCTTGCGTGGTGGTAACGCCGGAGGTGGGAGTGTCGACGCCGAAGGCGTTTGCGGCGTGGGATCGCTTACGTGGCGCGGGCACTCCCTTCGACAAGCTCAGGGCAGGCTCTGCCCGCGAAGCAGCGCCTCGGGTTCAGGATTCCGAGGAGATTCGTGAGCAAGAGTTAGCCGAGCTGCGCTCGGCCCGGCCGGATCGAAGATCCGGCGCTACACACTCAAGTCCTGCGCAAACAGACCCAACGCAAACCTGGACGGGCGAAGGCGCCCGTCCCCACACAAGCATTCCCCACACGGACAGTGCGGGGAAATTGACGGTGTCCACTTCCTCCGATAGAATGAACGAGCTTGGTCGCGGGTTGTCGGCGTGGCTGAGTGAGTTGTGCTCCAGTGCTCCTTCTGATTGGTTGGCTGATTTCTCAGCAAGAAGGGGTCGGGCCGAGAATCCGCTTCTCTGGCTTGTCCGGGCTGGGATTGAAAACGACTTTGAACGGGTCGTCTTTCCTGAATATCCCGAGCTGAGTGATGGGAAGAGTGCGCTTTTGCGCGCGGGCGCGAAGTATGCGTCGTTGTCGGGCTCTGGCTCGACGCTGTATGGGCTGTTCGCCTCGCGGGCGGCGGCGGTGCGGGCGGCGGCCAGGCTGCGGAAGCAAGGGTTGGCGGCGCAGGCGACGGCGACGCTGCCGCGGCGGGCCTACTGGAAGAGAATTTTTGATTGTTGATTTTTGATTGTTGATTGACAATGAAGGCAGCCCCCGGGTGGGGGTTTCAACCGACAATCAGCGAGTGGACAATCAGCAATTGTCTTACTGGGCCGTCGACTAATGGTAGGTCAAGTGCCTTTGGAGCACTTTGTCTAGGTTCGAATCCTAGCGGCCCAGCCAGAAAAGCAAGTTCTCAGTTGCCAGTTCTCAGTTCTCAGTTGAACTGGCCCGAGCCCGAAATACTGAGAGCTGACAACCGAGAACTGAGAACTCACTATGGCTACTTTGGTGACGCCGACCGACAAGACAGAGAAAGCTGAAAAGAAAAATCCGCCTGTGACCGACGAGAAGGCCGAGCGGAAACAGCGTCCGCGCATGGACGAGAAGTTCAAGATTTTCAGCGGCACAGCGAATGAGCCTTTGGCCGATGAAGTCTGCCACTTTCTCGGGATGCAGCGCGGGCAGGCTCAGGTGATCCGGTTTCGCGACGGCGAGTGTTACGTCCAGATTCAGGAGAATGTACGCGGCGCCGACGTTTTTGTGATGCAGCCGACATGCCGTCCGGTGGACGAGCATTTGATGGAGCTGCTGCTGATGATCGATGCGCTGAAACGAGCGTCGGCGCGGCGCATCACGGCGGTCATGCCGTATTTTGGATACGCGCGGCAGGATAGAAAAGATAAGCCGCGAAGTCCGATTTCGTCGAAGCTGGTGGCCGATCTTCTGACTACGGCGGGCACGCACCGGGCGCTGATCGTAGATTTGCATACGCCGCAGTTGCAGGGATTTTTCAATATTCCGGTGGATCATTTGTTTGCGTCGCCGGTGCTGGTGGATCACTTCCGCAAGCTGCAGTTGCCGAATTTGACGGTGGTTTCCCCGGATGCGGGCGGCGTGGAGCGGGCGCGGTTTTTCGCCAAGAAAGTGGATGCGGCCCTGGCCATCGTCGACAAGCGGCGGGTGGAGATGAACGTGGCCGAGGTGATGCACGTGATCGGCGACGTCGACGGCCGGACGTGCCTGATCATCGACGACTTGATCGATACGGCTGGAACGCTGGTCAAGACGGCGCAGGCTTTGATGGACAACGGGGCGACTTCGGTTTATGCCTGCGCGTCGCATGCGGTGCTTTCGGGGCCGGCGGTGGAGAACATCCGGAACTCGGTGATTAAAGAAGTGGTGGTCACAAACACGATTCCACTGACCGCCGAGGCGGACGCGGCACGAACCGAAAAGGGAGGAAAGATTTGTGTCCTCTCGATTGCGGGGTTGATTGGCCGGGCGATTCAGGCCAATCACGAAGAGACTTCGGTGAGTAAGTTGTTTATTTAGCGGATGGCAAGAGTTTTGCAGGCGCCGGCGAAAAGCAGGTTCCTCCACTGCGCCGTCGCTATGCTCCGGCTCCGGTCGGAATGACAATACTTTTAAAGAGAATCGAATAGAGAGAATTGAACTAAAGGGAATTGAAATTTATGGCGACTGCATTGGAACAGAACACGCTCGAAGCGCAACCGCGGGAAGCGGGAACCAAGAACCACGCCCGGCGAGTGCGCCGGGACGGAAAAATTCCGGCCGTTGTTTATGGGGCGGGCAAGGATTCGCTGCCCATCAGCGTGGATCCGCGGCACGTCCAGCGCATCCTGAACTCGGTGACCGGGCACAACACGATTTTCGATCTTGCCCTCAGCGGCGGCGAGCGCTCCAAGGCCATGATCGTTGACTGGCAGTATGAGCCCATCAAGGGGCATCTGCTGCACATCGACCTGAAGCGGATCGCGCTCGACAAAGTGCTGAAGGTCAGCGTGCCCGTGATTCTGCGGGGCGAGGCGGCGGGCGTGAAGCAGGAGGGCGGCATCATGGAACAGATGCTGCGCGAAGTCGAGATCGAGTGCCTGCCGGCGGATATTCCGAGCCACATCGATGCCGATGTGAGCCATCTGACGTTTGGCAAGGTGTTGCGCGTTTCGGAGTTGCCGCATTCTGACAAGATCAAATTCATTACGGATGAGAACCAGCCCGTCGCGCACGTGACCGCGGTGAAGGAAGAAGTGGTGGCCACGCCTGACGCTGTGGCGGCGGACGCGGCGGCTCCGGCCGAGCCCGAAGTCATCAAGAAGGGCAAGCAGGAGACCGATGAAGAAGGCGCCGAAGCTGGCGACAAGAAGCCGGAGAAGGCCGAGAAGAAGGAAAAGAAATAACGCTGGCCACGGATCGACGCGAATTCACACGGATCGGAGAAAGACTTTTGTTCTATCCGTGGGATCGGCGAAAATCCGTGGCAAATGGTTTGGCTTTTGCTGCGAGGCGGCTCTTAAGGCGTGAAACTGATCGTGGGTCTCGGGAATCCGGGTATCGAGTATCAGTTGACGCCGCATAACCTGGGCTTTCTGGCGATTGATCGCATCGCAGGCAGCCTGGGGGTGGAAGTGAGAAACCGGCAGTGCCGGGCGCTGACGGCGCGGGTGGTGATTGCCGGCCAGATGGTGCTGCTGGCCAAGCCCGAGACGTTCATGAACTTGAGTGGCGTCGCGGTGCGGGAGTTGGTTGAGGAGCACGAGGCGAAGCCGGAGTCGGACCTGATTGTGATTCAGGACGAGTTGGATTTTCCGCTGGGCACGCTGCGGATTCATACCAGGCGGAGTTCGGCGGGGCACAACGGCATCGAGTCGATCATCGGCGCCTTGGGCACGCAGGATTTTCTGCGCATCCGGATGGGCGTGGCGCCGGAGCGGAAAGTTGGAGACGGCGCGGATTATCTGCTGTCCCCGATGAAGAAGAAAGAGTTGGAAGTGGTGGACGGCATTCTCGACACCGCGGAAGAAGCGGTGAAGGTGATTTTGAAAGAAGGTCCGGCGGCGGCGATGAACCGCTTCAACCGGAAAGAGTCGGAAGAAGAGAAAGATTAGCCGCGGATCGGAACGGATTCACACGGATCAAGGCAACTTCTTAGAGGTTTATCCGTGGAGATCCGCGAGAATCAGTGGCCAAAGATTTGGAGAACAGAATGAATCGTATTTATGAGCTGATGTTTGTCGTGCGGCCGGATATGACGGAAGAGGATCTGGACAAGCTGATTGCGACCCTGAGCGGCGTGGTGCCGGCCTCGGGCGGCAGCATCCAGAAGGTCGACAAGATGGGCAAGCGCCGTCTGGCCTACACCGTGCGCCGCTTTCACGAAGGCATTTATGTGCTGATGGTCGTGGAAGGCGGAGGCGCGGTGATGCACGAACTGGAGCGCCGCCTGCGCGTAACCGAGCCGGTCATCAAGTTCCTCACCGTGCGGATTGACGAGGAACAGAAGCGGCTGGACAAAATCAAGCAACTGCGCGACGCACGCAAGAAAGTAAGCGCGCAGCCGGCGGCTCCTGCTCCGGTGGTGGTGGCGGAAACGCCCGCGGCTGCGGCGTCTGTTCCGTCGACGGAAGCTCCGGCGACGGCGTAGAGGATGGCGGGCCGGTTTCGTGACGATGTCGCTGAAAAGCTGGTTCCTCGACACGTCCTCGCCGCTTGCGCGGCTGCGGAACGGCTCGGAATGACAAGGCCATTTTTGAAGCACTCAGTGGCCCACGAATTTTAGAGGAGAATTATGGCTGAAGAGACGAAGGCAGCAGAGCATTCGACGGCGAGCGAGAGGCCGCGTTCCGAGCGGTGGCGTCCGGGTGGAGATCGTCCGCGTTTTGGCGGCGGCGGGGACGCGGCCCGGGCGGTCCTCCGCGCGAGGGCGGCGGCGGACGCAAGTTTTTCCGGCGCAAGAAAGTTTGCAAGTTCTGCGTCGAGAAAATTGAAGACATCAACTACAAGGATTACCGCATGCTCGGCGCAGTTCGTGGCCGAGAGCGGCAAGATCGTGCCGCGGCGTTTGACCGGCGTATGCGCGCCGCACCAGCACCGGCTGTCGTCGGCGATCAAGCAGGCGCGGAATATCGCGCTGCTGCCGTTTGCCGGGCGAGCGAGCTTAAGAAGCCACGGCTTTCACGGATTCTGCTCCTAGGCTTTTTGAATGATTCGGTTTATCCGTGTTGATCCGGCGAGAAGCCGTGGCAGCGAATTCTCTGACATTGGAGCTATTCATGGAAGTCATTCTGAAAGAAGATGTAGCGAAGCTGGGGTCGCGCGGCGACGTGGTGAAGGTCGCGGAAGGATATGGACGGAACTATCTGCTGCCGCGCAAGCTGGCCATTCAGGCCAACGAAGGCAACAAAGCCGTCATCGTGCAAATGAAGGCCGCATCGGTGCGGCGCTCCGCCAAGGAGAAGACGCAGGCCGAGGAACTGGCCAAGCAGTTTGAGGGCGTGTCGGTGTCGTTCACGCGGCGCACGGGCGAGCACGATCAGCTCTTTGGCTCGGTCACTTCGAGCGACATCGGCGACGCGCTGACCAAGAAGGGCTTCAACATCGATCGCCGCAAGATCCAGCTGCACGAGCCGCTGAAGACCGTCGGCGAGTTCTCGGTCCCGGTGAAGCTGCATAAGGACGTGACCGCGCATTTGAAAGTGGTGATCGAGAAGGAAGCGGTCGCGGAGTAAGGCGGGCCGGCCAGTTTCTTAGGTTGAAGCCTAATCGTACACTTTACTGCGGTGGGCTACTCGGGTCACACTCACGAATCTGGTTCCATCGTTGACGATGTATACGATGCGCCAGTCGCCGATCCGGACTCGCCAGAAATCCTTGTAGCCCTTAAGCTTCTTGCATCTTGCGGGTCTCGGATCAAGTGTCGAGGGATTCGATCTTGCGGATGATGCGCGCGAGCGCCGTATCGGGCAGAGATTCGAGTTCTTTCCGCGCTGAGGGTTTTAGCTCGACAGCATAGCTATTCACGAAGCCGCCCGTGCTCTGACGAGGTCGGCCTTCACTTTCTCCAAAGGAATTCCGACTTCTCCGCGGCGGGACTCGGAAACAAGACCATCCCAAAAATCCCGGAGCCGGGCTCCGTGCTTTTTCAGGTCGATGAGAACCGCAACCTTGCGGCCTTTGGTGTCGGTGACGAACTGAACTCCAGTCATAGGCCTATTTTCCCATACAGGGAGATCGATCTGCTACTGGACAGGGGCCGTTTTATAAAGCCCTTTCGGCCTTCGGAGTTACAATGATGTCGCGAAGAATGACCGCTCCGACAAATTCCACTCTCTTTGCTTCATTGATCGGCCAGACTGCCCGAGGTTGCTGGCTTGGATATGGGAACTGCCTATTCCTAGAGTTCGGCGAATCTCGGCCTTCAGGTCCACATGAAACTCATCCGAGAGGAGAGCGGGGACTCTGGTGTGACCAAATCGAGTGGCGGATCGAGGCAGGGAGACCGCGTCATCGCAGGGTCTGAGGATGACCGTTCTACCATGGAGGCAGGAATCGATGAAATCAATGGCAAGAGTTTTCTGTCAGGCGCAGATATTGCTTCGGGCGATTCAACCTTGACGTTCTCGGATGGCCTCAATGCTGCGTACTTTCGTGATCACGACTGAAGAGGATGCAAGCTGGAACCTCCACGATCAAACAGCCAACTCTTCTAGTTTCGGGCCTGATCATTCCCTTCCGACTCGGCGCAATCTGGTGTCGAAGTTACCCAAGGCACCGAGCGGCTGCAGCAGTTATCCAGCTTTCTCTGGAATTCGAAAGTATGGCGGGCCTCTGTAGATGTTCAGCACCGATTCGAGGATGGCTATGAGCCATCCGATTTGGATTCGGTGCGGCTCGATTTTCGCCTCGAGCTTCCGAAACCAACCGGCAAAGTTGGGCATCAACAAACAGGATCCCTCCAGATCGACCCCAGCACATCTGGCCTGCGCCTGGAGCGAGCCAACAAGATCATTGCCGCCTGCGGCGATTCGAGCGAGAGAGTGTTGACGGAGTTCAGGCAGCTTGTGGGAAAGACCCTTCTACGCATCGACGTGGCCCGACCTGGCGGCGACACGGACTTTGTTTTGGAGGACGGCTTACTTCTGCGATGCTTTCCGGCGACGACCAAGACGGGTGAGGCCTGGCGGATCTCTTCAGTGGAGAATGACGAATTGGTGCTGGGGCCAGGAGGGCAATGGTCCTACGCGGGCGGCTTGAAATGAAGCGCCGCTGCGACTCGTTGCTTCAAGATTGGGGCACTTGCCTTGCCAAACACCTGTTCCTTACTGCAGGCGACTGTTCTGTTTCCCCCTGAATCTTTGCCCCTGAGTCACCTAGGTCACCCATAAATCCTTCTCCAGCCTATAATTTCTGCTCACGGTTCCACTGGCGACTCGTCTATTCCTGTGCAAGCCCGGATACGACTTTAACCACCGGGCAGGTAGAGGACACGACAACACATGCCGGCAGGTGTTTGGGCGTTACCACTTGCGGTTGGCGAACGGGCTCTCTCGAAAGCGAAAAGCGAGAGGGTCGGAGCGAGTCGACAGAAACTCCGACAGGAACCATGACCCCGCGCGGGGCCGCATGGCTGGGCTAGATCGTCAAACTCAAGATCGCCGCATCGATGACACGATGCTCATCCGGGAGGCCCAGCGCGGCAATCGCGCCGCCTTCGAGGAACTGGTGCGGCACTACGATCAGGCCGTGTTGCGGCTGGCTCTGCACTTGACCGGGACCGAGCAGGACGCGCAAGACGTTTATCAGGACGCCTTCCTCAAAGCTTACAAGAACATCGGGAATTTCCGGTTTGAGTGTTCCTTCTACACCTGGATTTACCGGATCGTGACCAATTTGTGCCTCGACCATCTGCGGAAGAGGAATGTCCGCAAAGAGGACGCGCCGGTGGCGAAAGACGCGTCGGGCGGGGAGTACGACTTGCTCGACCAGGTGCCGGATGTGCGGGCGGGGGCGAATCCGGAGCGCGACTTGTTGCGGCGGCAGTTGGGAGCGCGCATTGCCGGAGCGCTGGAGAAGCTGACCCCGCGCGAGCGCATGGTGTTTGAGTTGAAACATTACCACGGGCTGAAGCTGCGGACTGTGGGGGAGATTTTGAAGACTACGGAAGAGACCGCCAAGAATACGCTCTTCCGCGCCACGCAGAAATTGCGCGGAGCGCTGGCGGATATGCGGTAGGGGAGTTGGGAATGGGTGGCCGGGCTGTGCTGATGGCTGGAAAAGGCCCCACTTCTCGCAAAGAACGCGAGAAATGGGGCACCCGGAACCGGCGCAAATCGACAAGGTGCAACGATGAAATGTGAATGGGTTCGAGAAAATATCGTGCTGCAGGTTTATGGGGAGTTGGCGGATGATGCGCGCCATGAACTGGAACAGCATGTGGCGCGCTGCGCGGACTGCGCGGCCGAACTGAAGGCGGAGCAGGAGTTTCATGCTCTGCTGGCGCAGGATCGGGCGGCCGAGGCGTCGCCCAATCTGGTGGCGGCTTCGCGGATGCGGCTGCAGGAAGCGCTGGAAACCGCGAAGCAGGGCAGTTTCTGGAGCCGGTTGGCGTTTGATCCGGCGAACTGGCTGCTGCAGATGAAGTTCTCGCCGGCGCTGGCTGCGGCGATTTTGATTGTAGGGTTTGTCGGTGGAGTCGGAACCATGCGCGAGATCTCGCGTTCCACGACTACGGCGGCGCTTCCTAATACGCCAAACCAAACGGTTCCCACCGAGGTCTCGATCACCGGCATCAGTTCCATCGTGCAGGAGCTGGGGACGAATCAGATCAGCATCAAGTACAACACGGTATCGACGCAGGAAGCGCAGGGATCGCTGAACGATCAGAAGATTCAGCAGCTGCTGCTGTACGCGGCGCGCAATAACTACAACACCGGCGTGCGCTTTGATTCGGTGGACCTGCTGGCGCAGAAGTCGGGCGACACCCAGGTGCGCGAGGCGCTGATCTACGCGCTGCAGAACGATACGAATCCGGGCGTGCGGCTGAAGTCGATCGGCGCGCTGGGCAATTACGTGAAAAACGACACCAACGTGCGCGACGCTGTATTACGCGCGCTGGTGAACGATACGAATTCCGGCGTGCGCATTGAAGCGCTGCGGCTGATTGAACCGGTGAAGGCCGACGGCAGCGTGCGCGGGGTGCTGATGGCGCTGGCGGCGAAAGATCAGAGCACGTACATCAAATCGCAGGCGCGGACGATGCTGGCGCAGTTGCCGGAGATTGATTAGGAAAGCAGAAGTAAGAAGTCAGGATGCAGAAGTAAGACCAGGAAACTGCTGCTGAATTCTTCCTCTGCAGTGAGACGAAGAGAGAGGTGACTATTTTGAAACGATCGCTACAAGTCGTTGGGTTGGCGGGAATGCTGGCCCTGGCTGCGCCGTTGGCTTTTATTTCGCCGGTCTTTGTTCCGGCGGGCTTCGCGCAGGAAACACATGTAACCCGCGAAGGCGGAGCCTGGGGTCAGGAGATCACGGGTTCGCTGGCAGCGGTGAAGATCTTGAGAGTGAAAGTCGACATGGGTGCGGTGGTGGTGCACGGCAGCCAGCAGCAAGGCATTAATTACGTAATTCATACTCGTTTTGGTTCCTCCTCAGAGCAAGAGGCGCGCCGTCAGTTTGAGCAGTACAAGGTCACCGCTTATGTGAAGGGCGATACGGCTTGGGTCGTGGGCGACTGGCAGGGAAGACGGCCGCGGCACTTTTCCGGCGAATTCAACATCACCGTTCCGCGCGAAATGGCGTTGGTGAAGCTGGAAACCGACGGCGGCAACGTGGAGGCTACTGGAGTGGCGGGCCGCGTGGAAGCGGGAAGCGGCGGCGGCGGCGTGCGTCTCGACGACATTGGCGGGGGCGCATACGCTGAGACCGGGGGCGGGTCGATCGATGTGGGCACGGTCAGCGGCGAACTCGGATTGCACACGGGCGGAGGCGCCATTGAGGTTCATCATGCCAACGGCAAAGTCACGGCGGAAACCGGCGGCGGGAGCGTCATCATAGAGTCTGGGGCTCAGGGCGCGACTATTGAGACCGGTGGCGGCAGCATTGAAGTGCGCCAGTGCAATGGGAAGGTAAAGGTTTCGACCGGCGGCGGCAGCGTAGATCTGAGCGATATTGGCGGGCCAGCGGAGATCGAAACCGGGGGCGGCACCATTAAGTTGACCTCGGGCAAGGGACACGTTCACGCGGAAACGGGCGGCGGCGGGATTGAGCTTTTTGGCGTGCCGTCCGCAATAGCGGAAACGGGCGCGGGCGCGATCACGGTGAAGCTGATGAATACGGGCGGCGAGCGCCATGATTCCGATCTGGAAACGGGCGCGGGCGACATCACGGTTTTCCTCGCCGCCGATGTAGCTGTCAACGTGCGGGCCAGCGTGGATATGGGCAGCGGACACCGAATCACGTCTGAATTTCCCGACATCCACATCAGCAGCGAAGGCGACCAGTGGGCGAAGACACTCACCGCCGAAGGCAAGCTGAATGGCGGCGGCCCCACGGTGAAAGTGCACACCTCGAGTGGAGATATCTGCTTCAGGCGGGCCAAGTGAAAGGCATTGTTGATTGTTGATTTCTGATTGTTGATTGAAAAACCTGGCCACGCGAAAGGTTCGGTTTCCAATCCGCAATCAAAAATCGACAATCAGCAATTGAATGCTTGGGCAGGACTTTCGGCGAGGTCGCAGGTTGAAAGAAAATCATGTTGGGGGAGTGATTATGCGCAGATACGTCATGACCGGCATCGTGTTGTTGCCCTTGCTCCTCAGCATTTCGCAGGCGGCTCAGAAAACGTCGGGGGACGCGCCGGAGCACTCCTGGATGTTCTACAGCGACGACAGCGGCACCAGTTCTTATCTCGGGGTCGACATCTCGGATGTGACCACGGAACGCCTGGCCGCACTCAAGCTGAAAGAGGAAAAGGGCGTCGAGGTGACGATGGTGGACCAGGACGCTCCGGCCGGGAAAGCGGGCATTAAGGAGCACGACGTCATCCTCAGCATGAATGGCACCATGATCGAGAGCGGTGCCCAGTTGCGCCGGATGATTCACGAGACTCCGGCGGGCCGGGTAGTGACGTTCGGGGTGAGCCGGGACGGCCAGCCGATAACGGTGAAGGTGCAACTGGCTGACAAGCATAAGGAGTTCCCAGCCATGTCGGTCCCGGATATTCACATCAATATCCCTGAGATCCATGTGCCGGATATCGACATCCCGTCCATCAACATGGTTGTGGTTACGACCTCGGCGCGCAGCGGACTGACACTGGAGAACATTACCCAGCAACTGGGAGAGTTTTTCGGGGTGAAGAACGGGAATGGAGTTCTGGTGCGCTCGGTGGAAAAAGGCAGCCGGGCTGAGAAAGCCGGCTTCCGCGCAGGGGACGTTATTGTGAAAGTGAATGAGGAAGCCGTGCACGACACCAGCGACTTCACGCACGCCGTCCATTCGCGCGACGGCAAGTCGGTGAGTGTGGGCGTGATCCGCGAAAAGAAAGAACAGAACCTGAATCTGGCGCTGCCCGAACACAAAGAGTCCGGCGAACTTCTTGAAGAAGAAGAAAGCCTGGAGGGGCCACTGATCGACGCGGAGTCGGCCGTGGAACTGACCGACCTGCGGCAGGAAGTTGCCAAGCTGCAACCCCAGATGGAACTGGCCGCCGAAAATGCGCGCGCTGCCTCCAGAGCGCTTCGCGGGGAACTCTGCGAGCAGCAGAGGAAAGTGCGAGTGCAGGCAGAGAGGTTCAAGAACCAGGCGCAGATCCAGCTCAAGAAGAACCAGGAAAAGCTGAAGATGCAACTGAAGCGCCAGGAATTAGGCCGGCACTGGGCGGATATTTAGTCCGGGTATTTAGGCTGGGTAATTGAGTCTGGATATTGAGCGCAGTCGCGAGTCGAGACTAGCGGCTGCTGGCGGCGCCGCGAGCCAGGCTGGTGAGGCAGACGCGGTTTCGTCCCTGTTGCTTGGCGGCATAGAGTCCGTCGTCGGCCGCGCGGATCATGTCGTCGCGGTTCTTGCCGTGCGCGGGGAAAGCCGCGACCCCGGCGCTGATGGTCACCCGGCGCGGCACGCCTGGGAACTGGAAGCTCTCGACCATCCGCCGTAGTTTTTCGGCGATGACCACGGCCTGCTGCGCGTTGGTCTGGGTCAGCAGGATGGCGAATTCCTCTCCACCGTAGCGGCACACCACATCAATCTTGCGCAACTGCTGGTGAAACAGCGACGAGACCTGGCGCAGCACTTCATCTCCCAGCAGGTGCCCGAACTCATCGTTGAGCCGCTTGAACTGATCGATGTCGGCCATAATGACGGCCATGCCGGTTCCGTAGCGGCGGGCGCGCTCGATTTCTTCCATGATGCGCAATTCAAAAAAGCGCCGGTTGAAGATGCCGGTAAGGCCATCGAGGTAAGCCAGCTGTTTGACGCGCTCGACGTAATGAGCGTTCTGGATGGAATTGGCGCAAATGTCGGCGACCGATTCGAGCGACTGCAATTCGCTTTCGCGGAATGCGTCAGGCTGCAGGCTGTGCAGAGTGAGCACTCCATGAGTTTGGCCAAATGAGATCAGCGGGATGCTCATGCGCGAGGCGCATTCCTTGAAAAGCCGCTCGGGGTCAGGCATAGCGTTCAGATCTTTTTCGATGAGCGTGCCGTTGGTCGCGAGCACGCGCGCCCAGGGCTGCTGGGTGACCGGAAAACGTCCGCCGGGCGGGAAGCAGGGCGTCAGCGTTCCCTGATGCGCCCGCATGACCAGGTCGCCTTCCTCGCGCAGCAGCAGCGATACGTGCGGGACCTGAAAGGCCTGCTGAATCACGGAGCAAACCCGGGCCAGCAGGTCCTCGAGCTCCATGATGGCGGTGCTTTGCTGGGCGATGGTATTAATGGCTTCCAGCTGCCGCGCCCGCTGCCGTTCCAGCGAATACAAGCGGGCATTTTGCAGCGCGATTGAGGCCTGTGTGGAAAACAGAGTCAACAGCTCGATGGTTTCGTGGTCGAAGTGATCGAGGCGGTCACTCTGGCAATCGAGCACGCCCACCACTTCATCGCACACCATAAGCGGAATGGCCAGCTCGGAGCGGGTGGATTGCGCCGAGCAGATATAGCGCGGGTCCTGGCTGACGTCGGGCGCATAGACCGGCCGCTTTTTGAGGACGGAGGCGCCGGTGATGCCTTCGTGATAGCCAAAGGAAAGCTTGTCCTTGCCGGCATCCCAGCCGATCTGCGAGCGGACGCGCAATTGCTGCTGCTCCTTGTCGAGCAACAAGATGGCGACGTTCGGCAGCTGAAAAAAGTCGCGAGCGATGGCCAGAATTCTCTGCAACACCTCGTCCAAGTCAAAGGTGGAGAGCACCGCCTGGCCCGCTTCATAGAGCACGGCAAGTTTCGGCATGGTCTCAAGAATTGTAATTGGGGGGAAGACGGTTACCGAGGTTCCCAAAGTAACCGGGAGAGGGGGTAGTTTGAAAGGAGACTCGTATCAGGGCATCGCTTGAGCGATGCCGTCCAAGGCGCGTGGCACGACGGCTTTAGCCGCTGGTGATTACCCGCCTTGGCCGCGGCGGCTAAAGCCGGATGCACGGGTGCTGAAGTCGACATGCCTGAAGGCATGTCCTGATACGAGTCTTATCGCCACTTTCTTACGGTACGAATCAACCCGTAGGCCACCAGGCAGAACCAGAAATCCAGAACCATGCCCAGGTCGAGATGGAGCGGGCGATGCCGAGCCGCGGGCGGCAGCGACGGAATCAGCACGAAGTACACCACATTGCCCAGGATGATCGCCAGCAGGGCCTGGAGAAAATTGGTGAACACCGATGGTTAGACACCATAGAGGGCATCCGAGGATGCCCTCTATTTACGCGCGTTTCCGACCGTTTGCAAGAGCAAGGATCGCGGGTGAGTTTCAGCGGCTCAGCCTTATTGAAGAGAAGCCACCGAGGGCCGACAGCATCGCAGGGCGCTGTGGTCATGACGTTCCCTTTGTCATCTCTGCCTTCGCCGGTAATCTTGACTTGGTCGGGAGTTGGATTGCTAATGAGGCATGGCCGCGTTGCTGCCTCCGATACGCCGATCGAAACTTGAATGGTGGCCGTACCTGGTTTTGGTGCTGGTCGTTTTCTTTCTCTTGTGGAAACTCGCACCTGGGCGTGTCTTCGTGTTCTTGGAATGGCTATCCCCCTTCCGTGTCGGAACGCCGTGGATATCCGGAACAGTAGTGGACGCCCTCACTGGCAAGCCCGTGCCGGGGATGGACGTGTGCTTGTTGGTGACCTACGCTCCGGTAAACTTCGACCACCGGCGCGGTTCCGAGGTCAGGCGGAGCGCAGTGACGCGGACCGACGTGTCCGGAAGGTTCTTTTTCGAACGCCAGGACGATCAAATAGATTTCTTCGACAAATGGGAGGGATACGGGATCACTGTGACCGATCCGGCGGCGCAGTGGAAGGACGTGTGCGGAAAGGAAGTCTACTTACTTGGTGCGGGAATCCTAAACGGGCACGCCGATGTCTTCCAAACCGAGAGAATCTTCCAATACAACTCCGACACTGCCACGAGCACGCCCCCCTACTTCCCGGTCGCAATGGTGAAGGATCCCAACGATCCACATCCGCTGCCTTACGGCCTTCGTGTTTCCTTCGGCCACTTTCCCGATGGCACACTCGTCCGGAAGATCGTCAATCCCAATAAGCTCAAGATCGCGCTTGTTCCGCTCTTGCGAGATGAGAGCGAATGCCGTTTGGCCGAAGATTCGGACTTTGCTGAGCTATGCCGACAGATGAACCGGTCGCCCACCGCCGACGACCTGCGCGCAAGCTGGAAGCTTTCACCCCAAGCTCAATGAGTTTCGGAAGCAGCCCCCGCTGCCCGAAGAATACGCGCGGGATCGCAATGACTGAGATAAACATGAGGATCGCGTGCAAGACTCCGAAGCGGCCGGCTGGTATGCGCGAGCGGGCGTTCGCCTGCTCCTGCTAACATTCTTCTTCACCCCTACGGAACTCTAGCGCATGCTCGAACTCTCTACCCCCGTCCAATATGTGAAGGGCGTTGGCCCGCGCATTGGGGAAGTCCTCGCGACCAAGGGGATTCACACGGTTGGCGACCTGCTCCATTATTTGCCGTTTCGCTATGAAGACCGGCTGAACCCGCGCGGGATTTCCGAGCTGCGGGTGGGTGAAATGGCCACAGTGGTCGGCGAAGTGCGCAACTCCGGATTGTTTCGCACGCGGAAGATGCCAATTTTCCAGTTGACCGTTGGACAGGGGCGCACGCGCCTGCGTTGCCTCTTCTTTAATGCGACCTACCTGCAGGACAAATTCACGGCTGGGCAGATGATCGCACTGTACGGCAAAGTGGAAGAAGATGAGCGCAGCCACGAGCTGCAGATCATTCAGCCGCAATTCGAAATTCTAGGAGACGCGAGCGACTCCAGCGAAAACGGCGCGGGGAACGCCGCAGAAAAGAAAGCGGCCGAGTCTCTGGAGATTGGGCGAATCGTTCCGATTTATGAAGCGATCGGACGGCTGACGCCACGGTGGTTCCGGAAGGCGATTCGCACCGCACTCGACAATCTGACGCCTGATTTGGCGGACCCGATTCCGGCGGCGGTGCGCGCGCATCTAGGGCTAATTTCGCCGCGGGCCGCGCTGTGGAACGTGCATTGGCCGGAGCCGGGCGAAAGTTTCGAGGCGCTGCAGTCGTCGCGCACGCCGGCGCACATTCGGATGATCTTCGACGAACTGTTCTTCGTGGAACTGGGGCTCGAGCTGAAACGCTGCGAACAAAAAGCGCAGACCGGAATCGCTTTCCGGCTGGATGATCGGGCGCGGGCGGCGATCAAGAAAATTCTACCGTTTCATCCCACGACGGCGCAGAAACGGGTGCTGAAGGAAATTGCGGCGGACATGGAAAAACCTTATCCCATGCGACGTTTGCTGCAGGGGGATGTGGGGTCGGGCAAAACCATTGTGGGCTTCGAGGCAGCGATCATTGCGATTGAAAACGGCTGCCAGGTGGCGCTGATGGCGCCGACCGAAATTCTGGCGCAGCAACATTATTTTTCAGCGCGGCGGATTCTGGAGGATGCGGGATATCGCATTGTGCTGCTGACTGGTTCGCTCGAAGCCGACCGGAAGCGCGAGGTGCGGCGGCATATTGCGCAGGGTAATGCGCAGCTGGTGATTGGCACGCATGCGTTGCTGGAAGAGAAAGTTGAGTTTGCCAGGCTGGGGCTGGTGATTGTGGACGAGCAGCATCGGTTTGGAGTGTTGCAGCGGCTGAAGCTGATGAGGAAGTCGGGCGAGGGCGAGGAACCCCGCCTCGCTGCGGCTGGCGGGACGGGCGAAGGCGCCCGTCCTCAAATAAGCCCTGCTCCTGCGGAGCCTGATGTGCTGGTGATGACGGCGACGCCGATTCCGCGGACGCTGGCGCTCACACTCTATGGCGACCTCGATCTCAGCGTGCTCGACGAATTGCCGCCGGGGCGCACGCCGATCGTGACCCGCTGCGGCTCCGACGACGAGTCGCCGAAAGTGTGGGAGTTTGTGCGCAAGCAAGTGGCTGCCGGGCACCAGGCGTACGTGGTGTATCCCGTGATCTCCGAGAAGACGAACCCTGAAAATGAAGAGAGCGAGCTCAAGGCCGCGATCAAAATGTACCGCGAACTGAGCGGAAAGATTTTCGCCGATCTGAAAGTCGGCCTGCTGCATGGGCGTCTCGACGCCGAGCTGAAAGATCAAGTCATGCGGATGTTTCAGCGCGGCGAGCTGCAGATTCTGGTCGCGACCACGGTCATCGAGGTCGGCGTGGATGTACCCAACGCAACCGTGATGGTGATCGAACATGCCGAGCGTTTTGGATTGGCCCAGCTTCACCAGTTGCGCGGACGCATCGGGCGCGGGGCCGCGAAGTCATACTGCATTCTGATGACTGGAGGAAAAGTTACCGAGGAGGGCCAGCGACGGCTCGATGCCATGGTGAAGACTAACGACGGCTTCAAGATTGCCGAACTCGATCTTGAACTGCGCGGCCCCGGCGAATTCTTTGGCACGCGGCAGGCGGGCATGCCGAGCTTTCGCGTGGCCAACATTATTCGCGATGCGCAATTGCTGGAAGCGGCGAAGCACGAAGCAGCGGCAGTAATCGCCGGCCCGAACGAGGAGATCTCGGCTGCAGAAATCAGCCGCGCTCTGGTGCATATGCGGGCGCGATGGCAGCATACGTATGGGCTAGTCGAGGTGGGGTGACGAGATGCCGGAGCGGCGACCGCAGCGTTTTTTTTTTGTTTTCTGTGCGCGAGCGTGCGTTAGCTTTGCCGATCAAGTTCTAGCCAGTTTTTTCGAGGGATGGTGAACTTATGTCATCGATCACCAGACGTGCTTTCTTAGGAATGGCGGCTGCTTCGGGTGCCGCCGCCGCGTGGGGTCGTCCATTCGGAACGAAGTCGCACTTTGCATGGCGGGAGCGCCGGGACGTTTTTCCGGAGGGAGTTGCATCCGGAGATCCAGACAGCACGAGCGTGTTGCTGTGGACTCGGCGAGCACCGCTCGACGAAAACTCAGGTGAAAATTCGACTCTGAAATTGAGTGCCCTGGCGCTGAACGTTGAAGTTGCCGAGGATGAGGCATTCACCCGTGTGGTGGCGACGGCTGCGCCTCTGGTTTCGGCAGCTTCCGACTGGACCTGCCGCGTGCTGGTCGGCGGCCTGAAACCGAATCGTGAGTATTGGTACCGCTTCGCCGATTCCGAAGGCTTGGGAAGCCGCGTGGGCCGGACTATCACCGCGCCGGCTGCCGACGACGCGAGGCCGGTTCGTTTCGTTTTTGTGAGTTGCCAGAACGCGAACGATGGGGCGCAGAACGCCTACCGCAGAATGATTTTCGAAGATGAACGCGCTCCCGAAGCCGAGCGCATTGGTTTTGTATTGCATCTCGGCGACTTCATCTACGAAATCGTATGGTACCCGGAGGACCGTCCGCAGGGCATGTATGACCGCAGTATCCGAGACATCGTCCGCTATCCCCATGGCGAAAAGATTCGCGACTTTCATATTCCGACGACGGTGGAAGACTATCGCGCTATCTATCGTGCGTATCTGAGCGATCCCGATCTGCAGGACGCGCGCGCACGCTGGCCCTTCGTCAACATGTGGGACAACCACGAGTTCAGCTGGCTGGGGTGGCAGTCGCTGCAGAGGTTTGGAGGAAAAAACCTGCCGGCGCAGACCCGCAAAGTGGCGGCGAACCAGGCGTTCTTCGAATATCAGCCGGCACGGATTACGAAACCGAGCGGGCCGTCACTGGATCGGTTCGATCCTCCGCCGGTGGTCGATGCACCGGTGACGCGCTTTGACGAGCAGGGTCTCGGCCAGGAACCGAACAATCTGGCCGCCATTGGCAGCCTCAAGGGTTACCGCGCTTTGCGATGGGGAAGGAACGTGGAGCTGATCGTCACCGACCAGCGCAGTTATCGTTCCGAGGAGCCGACCGACCAGCCCGAGTCTAACCCGCTTTCGAGCGATGACTTTCCCGAGTTCATAGCGGAAGATGCTATGGAAATCATGGATGCGGGGCGAACCTACAATGGCGGCCGGCCGCCGGCATCCATACGCTTCGGAAACGTCGAGATGGCAAATTTCTGCAAAGACCGGCCGGCGCAGACAATTCTTGGCGCCGAGCAGAAGGCATGGTTTCTCGAACGGCTGCGCAACTCGAAAGCAACCTGGAAGATTTGGGGCAACACCACCGCCACGCTCGACATGCGAGCCGATCTGCAGAACCTTCCGCCAGGAATCACCAAGCCCTGGCCTGCAGCGGGTTACGCCACGTCTCCTTTTGGAGACCACGGCACCGCATATGTGGAGCGGGGAGAGATTTATGACTTCGTGCAAGGCAACGGGATCACAGGCTTTGCCATGATTGCGGGAGATCGTCACAGTTTTTGGGCAGGACTGGCGGCGAAATCTCTTCCGCCGAAACCCTTTGCGCCGGTCGGGATCGCGTTTGTGACCGGTTCGATTTCCGCTCCGGGAGTGGTTGAGGCACTGGAACACGGCTTGCCCAAAGACCATCCCCTGCGATCGCTCTACGTTGGACAAGGGCCGGGTGATCAGGCTCCGCAGCCGACATTGAACTTGCTGGTTCGACATGGAGTGCGGTCGTGCCTCGAGTACGTGCGAACTGGAAACATCGCGAAGGCGCGAGCGTTGTCGAATCCCGATTTGTCGCCACATGTTTCATTTGTCGATATGGGAGGCCACGGATACACGGTGGTTCGCGCTAGTAGCGAAGCCTTTGAGACTGAATTCGTATGCATTCCTCGCCCCATCGTACGCAGTGATCGTCCGGATGGAGGGGCTCTCAGTTATCGCGTGAAGTCCCGAACCCGGCTTTGGAAAAATGGAGAGGTGCCGAAACTCGACATCCAGGTGGTCGAAGGCGATCCGAAGTTTTCGGTATAGGTTACATGGGCGGCTTCACGTCGCCGTATTCGTAGCGCGTGGAGATGATGGCTTTGCCGTCGTCGCTATTTGTGTCGGTGCGCAGCGGCAGACCCTTCGTTTTGGAAATCCAATACTTCACGTCGATCTTTCCCTTAGGCGTGTCGGAGTGCACGCTGTATACCACCGCCATTTCACCGTTGATCGGCTCGTCACTCAGCGAACGGCAAGTTTCCTTGACATCCATTTTGTGCGAGTTCCCTTGCCCCATCTGCGAGATTTCCTTCGTGGTACCGAAGACGCTCCATTTGCCCTGGTTCTTCAGATAGACGGAGCCGGCGGCATAAATCTGTTCGGCGCTAAAGGTTTCGCCGCCAATCTTCGTCGTGGTGTAGAGGTGAGTGGGGGTGTTGTAGCCCTTGTTCGTGGCGTCGGCTAGCACCTTCGATAGCGCCGTGCAATCGCTTTGCGCGGCCAGAGGCGACACGCTGACCAGCAGATATCCGATGGTGAAGACAACGATGATCGGGAGGAACTTCGATGGCGTTTTCATAAACCTGAATCCTCGCGCTTATAGTACTCCTCGCCGGGCGCCGGCGATCTTCAGCTAGCACGGACGAGCCTGAGAATTGATTGGGTTGAGAGTTCGCGGTTACTGGAACCGCCGTTTCGCTGGTGCCCAGGGCCTAAACTGATAGAATCGAAAACGATGGCCGGATCTTCCCAACTGATTCAGATTGAGCTTGGCGCGCCGCAGCGCGTGCCGAAGCCGCAGTGGCTGCGGGCGAAAGCTCCGGTGGGCGACAACTTTCACAATCTGAAAAAACTGGCCCGCGGACTCGGTCTGCACACGGTGTGCGAGTCGGCGCAGTGCCCCAACATTGGCGAGTGCTGGAATCACAAGACGGCGACGTTCATGCTGCTGGGCGACATCTGCACGCGGCGCTGCGGTTTCTGCGCCGTGCCCAAGGGACGGCCCGAAGCGATCGATTGGGATGAGCCGCGGCGTGTGGCCGAGGCGGTGGCGACGCTGGGATTGAAACATGCGGTCGTGACCAGCGTGAACCGCGACGATGACAACATCGGCGGCGCCAGGATTTTTGCCGAGACCATCCGCGAGATTCGCGAGCTCATGCCGGATTGCCGCGTCGAAGTGCTGATTCCGGATTTTCAGGGGCTGGAAGAATCGTTGCGCATCGTGCTCGATGCCCGGCCGGACGTGCTCAACCACAACACCGAGACTGTGCCGCGGCTGTATCGCGCGGTGCGATCGGGGGCGCGCTATGAACGCACGCTCACGCTGCTGGAGAATGCCAAGAAGTTTTCTCCTGGCATGGTGACCAAGAGCGGCGTGATGGTAGGTCTGGGCGAATCTTCGGAAGAGTTGATTGACGTGTTTCGCGATCTGGGCGCGCGGGGCGTCGACATTCTCACCGTGGGGCAGTATCTGCGCCCCTCGAAGGATCACCTGCCGATCGCGCGTTTCTACGAGCCTCAAGAATTTTCCTATCTGCGGGAGCAGGCTCTGCGCTTCGGTTTTCGCCATGTCGAGTCGGGGCCGCTGGTGCGTTCCAGTTATCACGCGCACGAGCATGCCGACGCCGCTGCGCTGCCGCGGGCGGTGTCGTAGCTTGCGGCGTTTGGGCTTCCCCGCCAAAATTCTGCTTCCTGAAATCGCGGCACGCAGCGTTAGTATCCCCATCGAAGAAATCGGAATCCGGAGGCTAGTCGCGTGGTGACCGCGCTGCTGGTGATTCTCGGATTCTGCGCCGGGGTGCTGGGCGCGCTGACTGGAATCGGGGGTGGCGTGCTGATCGCGCCCATCCTCGCGCTGCACTTCGGCATCCCGATTCGCCAGGCCATTGGAACCAGCCTGGTTGCGGTGATCACTACTTCGACGGCGAGTTCCTCGGTTCACCTGCAGCGCCACACCACCGACATTCGCCTGGGCATGACGCTGGAACTGGCGACATCGCTAGGCGCGGCGGTCATGGCCTATCTGGTGGGCTATTTCAATCGCAACGCTCTGGAAGGACTGTTTGCCGGCTTCCTGCTGTACAGCTCGATCACGATTCTGTCCAGGCGCGGCAAAGTGAAACCGCACGAGGATGAACGCTCCTCTGCCATCGGCGAGACCGTGATTCCTCCCTACGAGCCGAAGCGCTATCCGCTGGGGCTGGCGGCGTCTCTGGTAGCGGGTGCGCTCTCCGGGATTGCTGGGGATTGGCGGCGGGCCCATCAAGGTTCCGGTGATGTACATCTTCATGAACGTGCCGCTGATGGTAGCGACGGCGACATCGAATTTCATGATTGGCGTGACTGCGGCGGCCAGCGCCATCGTGTATTACCGGCGTGGTGACATCCTGGTGGAATACGCGGCGCCGCTGGCGGTGGGCGTGTTCATCGGATCGCTCCTGGGAGCGCGGCTGGTGCCCCGCGTGCGCACTAAGATCGTGGTGTACTTGCTGGTGGGTGTGATGTTCTATCTGGCCGGAAGTTTAATTCTGCACCTCGTGCGAGGCTGGTTATGAGCCAGGTGCGCGAACCGGGGTTCGACCGGGTGGTGGCGTTGGTGCTACGTATCGGCGCGTTCGGGTGCTTCTTTATTATGCTGACCGGGGTGAGCGTGGGATTGTTCGTGAGCGGGCACATTCCTCTCGACATTGAGCGCGCCGGGGTGTTGCTGATGCTGGCCACGCCAGTGGTGCGCGTGGTGGTGGCGTGTTTTTTGTTCTTTCGAGAAAAGGATTGGAAGTATGGATGGATTTCGCTGGGGGTGTTGGTGATTCTAATGTTGGGGTCGGTGTTCGGGATTGGGGAACACTAACCGCGCTCGTGTAGCCAGCGACTCAAAACCCTGATAATATTCTGCCGATTCGAAGCGTTCCCCGCAAGAGTCGAGCCCCTTTCGCTCCGACGTGATGATCCATGGGGCAGCCCCGCAGCCGGGAGGTAGATATGGCCAATCACCCAAGAAACACCGAGTGCCCCGCAGTGGCCGAACTCGTGCGTGCTCTCCGAGGCGCCATACCAGAGCTCAGAGGGGACGGAATCGGCACGATCCGCCAGGATGGGTCCCGGCATACGGCCGGGCTTGCCATCGATATTATGCTCGACAGTAAAAACGAACATGAAAAAGGGATCGCCGACAACATCATAGAGGCCTTGATCGATATGCAAGGTCAAATTCGATGGCATGACATTCTCTACACCGATTGGATTGCCGCTACTCCAGGAGGTCCCAAGAGGGCATTCCATTTCCACATTCCCGGCGGTGGTGGGGGTTACGGCGGTAAGCGTTTGGCGAAAAACCCAAATAATGACCTCGCGCTCGGCCTAGAGCACGAGAATCACATTCATGTGGACTGGGTAGACTTTGCAATGCGCATTGTCCCGCACGAAGACGTTTTCGTGTACGACTGGCCCCCGGATGCACAGAGTACCGGCTTTGCAGCAGGTTTGACGACCCGCCTCGCGTCGCTGCCTTGAAGTACGCCGCCTGACCTTCAGAACTCTCCGCCTGACCTTCAAAAAATGTGCAGCTTGATGCTGAGGTATTTCTTGGGGTTTTCGCGGACGGCCTTGACCAGGTCGCGGGTCTCGCTCAGCATCTGGTTGGCGTTGTTGTAGAGGGCTTCATCTTTGATGAGTTTGCCGGCGGTGCCCTGGCCGGCTTCGATTTCAGTGGTCAGTTCCGATAGCTTGGTGATGGTGGTATCGAGCTTTTTGGCTAGTTCCTCGTCCTTGGCCAGCTTGCCGATGGTGCCTTTACCGGCGTTAATGTCCTCGGTCAGCTTCTTGATATTGGCGATGGTGTCATTGGCGTTGTCATAGAGCGCTGGATCTTTCACCAATTTTCCGGCGGTGCCTTTGCCAGCCTGGATGTCGTCAATGACGCCATTCATCTTGTCGAGCGTGGAGAGGAACTTATCGTAGGCGTCGTTGCGGCTGATCAGGGCGCCCAGACTGCCCTGGCCGCTGCCGATCTGCGCCACAATTTTCTGCAGGTCGGCGACCGTATCGGAGAAGCGATTGTAGAGAGTCGGATCGTAGATGAGTTTTCCGAGCGATCCCTTGCCGCTTTCGGCGAAGGCCAGAATACGGTCGGCGCGCTTTAGCAGGGCGTCCATGTTCTCGAGCGTGCTCTGGCTGGCGCGCACCACCTGGTTGAAGTCGGGATGCACCTGGGTGGGCAAGGTGTCTCCGTCCTGCGCGGGAGTGCCGATGGCCTGTCCGCTTTCGATGTCGAGGTAGGTTTCGCCGAGCACGCCGGCGGTGTCGAGCGAGGTCACCGAATCGCGACGCAGGGCGTAACTGTATTTCGTGCTGACCTTCATGGTGACTTCGACAGGCGTGAGTTGCTTGTCTTTGTCGGGGACGATGCGGATGCCGGTCACGTTCCCAATGTCCACGCCAGCCAGGCGCACGGGAGCGCCGTCGCGCAGTCCTTCGGCGTTATCGAAATAAGATCTCAGGGTGATGCGGGGAGTGAAGAACCCTGCGGTTCCGGACATGAGGAACAGCAGAAAGCCCAGGGTCAGACCGGCAACGATCACCGTGATCCCAACTTTGAGTTGCGACCACTTGAGCTGCTTCTGGCTAGGCAAATGATTTCCTCATGATGCCCGTCTGGATGGATTGCAGCGATCGCGCGAACAGTTCATGAATCGCGACCGGCTCCTCGCAGCATGATAACAAAACCGGAGCCCGACGTTGGGAAGCTCTGATTTTAAGGTCCAACAGAAAGCGCAAACCACAGAGGACACAGAGGGACCCGGAGGTCTAATCAGGGCTTCCTTAAGCCGCTTTCGTCCGCAGGGCGGGCATAAGGAGCAGGGCGAGCACGTAGGCGGCGGCACCGCAGGATAAAGTGACGGTCAAGCCGAACTGGATGGCGATGACCATGGCCAGGACGGATCCAAGCACGCTGGCGGCGGCGTTCATGGCCCACGCCCATTCGACGGCGTTATCGTTATCCGAAGCATCCTCGCCGGCGGGAAATTCCGGAGCGGGCAGAGCGGCGAGGGCGCGCAGGCCCGTAGGGAAAGGCATGCCCATCACGAATCCCAAAGGAATGAGAAGAACGGCGCTGACCAGCAGGCGGTATTCGAAGGCCAGGCCGACCAGGGCCGCCAGACGGCCGGGCAGGAACCATACCTCGACGAGAAGAGTCGCGATGACGAGCACGAGCGGCACCCAGCACAAATTCGTGCGCGGCAGCCAGAGTCGCGAAAACAGGCTCCCCGCGCCGCTGGAGAGCATGAGCAGGAAAATCACCACGGTCAGAGCGTAGGTGGGATGGCCGAGAAACAGCACGAAACGCTGGATGAAGGCGATCTCGACCAGGATGTAGCCCAGTCCGACAGCAACGAAATAGAGCAGCGGAAGCGGCGACTGGCGGGTGTTCTGGCTGCGCATCGTGCTTCTCAGAATCGTGCTCCTCAGAATCAGGGGCAAAACCAGAAACGCCAGCACCGCGACCAGGGAAATCACCAGCACGAGCAGGAGCACCAGCACTCCCAGATTTACTTTCCAGTCAATGCCGGCGCGCAGACCTTTTTCGCCGAGGATCTGTCCGGGCTTCAGCGTGAAGAAAAAGAACGGAGCGTTATCAGTGACCGGCGAAACGTTGTAGGCGTAGCCGCGGGCGAACGAATAAGGATCGTTGCTGGCGATCAGATCGGAAAACGGATTCTGCCCGGGGTCGGAGGGCATGTATAGCGCGTCGAGTTGCGGGAAGCTGTCGAGGTGATTGGCTACCGCGGCTTCTTCTGCGGCACTGAACGGAGTCTTTTTGGCGAGGACGACGACCGGAATGCCGTCTTCGTCGAGCGATCCTTCCGACGCGACGATGAAGTTGCGGGCGGGATTCGCCACGCCGAGGCGGTGCAGGGCTTCCATAGCGACCGCGACCACGCGCAGGGCCTCGCGCGGATGGCGGAATTCCCAGCGAGTGATGGCGATCATTCCGTCGGGCTTGAGGTGATCGAAATATTCGCGAAAGGCTTCGACCGTGTAGAGATTATTTTCGCTGAGCGCAAAGGCTCCGGCAGCGGTCGAGGCCCAGGTATCGACCAGCGTCATCTGGACGACATCAAATTTCTGTGGCGTGGAACGCAGAAACGACCGGCCGTCAGTGACGTGAATATGGACGTCGGGCCGCTCGTAGAGATGCTGTGAATAGTCGGCGTAGCGCCCGCGCATGATGGTGGTGGCGATGATGGGATTGATTTCGATTCCAGTTACGCTGGGACTGCCGTTGGCCACGGCGCGGAGAACATCGACGCCGCCGCCTGGGCCGATGATGGCGAACTCCCCGTGCGGGCGCAGAACGTTGGCCAGCGCGGGTGGTGCCGACATAAGATCGTCTTCCCATTCGGTGCTGTGCCACTGCGCCACATCGGCATTCATGATGTAGGTGGAAGCGTCGGCGTCGATGACAATGGCCTTGGCTTGACCCTGGCGATCGACCTCGACGCGCGAGAGCGCATTCCAGCGCGCGAACTCCACCCACGCGGGATCGCGGAACATGCCTTTGGCGTAGACCACGTCGATCAGGCGCCCGGAGTAGTTCGCGCCGATCAGGGCGGCCAGCGCCAGCGCCAGCAAGGCCGCATTTCTGCGCGACGAACGGCTTTCGGTCCAGATCGTACCGGCTGCGGCCATGGCGGTCGCGGCGACGAGCACCACGTTGGGTCCACCAACCCAGTTCAGCAAGGGGACGACCGCCAGGCAGGCCATCGCTCCCCCGCAGAGGTCGGCGCCATAGAGTCGCGGGATGCGATGCGTTTCGCGCGCGAATACCACCGCGAATAGAAGTCCGGTCAAGAAAAAGGGCACGGCCGCCGCCAGGTAGAGCGCGGTGAGTCGCCCGAAGTTTCTCCACGAAACCTGCAGCGCGACCGGAACATGCAGCACGATCTCGAGCACTACGACCACGACCACGGAGTTGATCATGCACAAGCGCGCGGCGAGCCGACGGGTTGCCATGCCCGCGAGCCTGGTTTTCAAGAGGTAGGCGAACACGCCCCCGGCGCCCAGTCCGAGCAGGGCAATCGAAATCGCGAGGAAGGCGAAGTGGTAGAACAGCACTACGGAAAACAGCCGGGTCAGCGCGAGCTCGAGCAACATTGCGGCGAAGCTGGTGAGCGCGAGGCTGGCCAGCAAAGTTCTTTCTGGAATTTCAATGCGGCTCGAAGTTGGGGCAGAAGTCGTAGTCGTAACGATGACGGGCATAAGGAATTGGAAGGCGACAGTCTAGCAGATGGCGGACGGAGAATCGGTGCCTGCCGTGGCGCGGGCGCCTCAGCTGTCGAACTCAGCTGTCGAACTCAACTGTCTAACTCAACTGTCTAACTCAACTCTCAAGGATTACCTGGGCGATGGCCTGCTCCACCGTATGCGACAGCGACAGGGCTACATTCTTCGCGCCCAGCTTCGCGGCGAACTCCGCCGCCTTGCCGTGGAAGGTCATGGTGGGCCGGCCGGTAGGCATGCGGGTCACCTCGCAATCACGCCAGCGCACGCCGTGATTCCAGCCCGTGCCCAGAGCTTTCATGGCGGCTTCTTTGGCCGCGAAGCGCGCGGCATAGCGCTCGAAACGATTCGCCTTGGAATCGCAATAACGAACCTCCCCGGGGGTGAAGATGCGTTGCACAAAACGGTCTCCGAAGCGCTCGATGGACTGGCGGATGCGGGGAACTTCGGCGATGTCGATGCCTGTGCCTACGATCATGTTAAGAATGTCCTCGATTGAATCTTAGGTGGAATCTTACAGCAGGCGATCTCCACGATAGATCAGACGGCCGTCGATGGTGCGGGCCTCCGCGGTTAGAGTATGCGGTTTCACCGGGCCGGAGGCATCGATGTGGAAGACCTGATGCCCATGGGCGACGAGCCAGTCGGAAACCAACATGCGGTGGCAGCGAAAATATGGACGTTCGGCGCACATATAAGCCGTGCGGGAACTTTCGGCAAGCGTCAGCATCTCAGATGTGGCGCGGGCGAATTCCGGAGTGAGCATGTGATCGGCGTAGTTTCGGAAACTCGGGTTGCGCAGCGCAAGATTCGGCGACTCTTCGAGAGTCTTCTTGCGATAGCCGCCCAGCGCCTTCATCCACAGGTAGTGGATGCCCGCCGCCGGCAAGGTCTGTTCCAGAGAATCACGATTGAATTGTGGCAGACGGCGCGACATGGGGAACGCGCGGATGTCCACCAGAGTCTGAATCTGATGTGCCGCCAGAGCCGCGACTAATTCTTCGATCGTGCGGGTGGAATGTCCGATGGTGTAGAGAACGGCCAAGGATGTTTTGATGCGGAAGGGTTAGGCGGCGATTCGTTCGAGGGCGGCCGCGATCATCGCATCCTGATCCTCAAACACGGTGCGAAGGTCCAGCAGCACTCGTTCGTCGGCGACTCGCCCGACGATGGGCGAATCGGAGGCACGCAGCCGCGCGGATAGTTCGTCGGCACTGAGGCCTGTACAAGTGAGCGCGAGCAGACGAGTCGGCAGGACGGAGGACGGCGCGGCTCCGCCACCGATCACCGATTCGCCGTCGATAATCTCGATGCTCAATTTCGATTTGAGTTCTGATTTGAGTTCTGATTTGAGCTCGAATGACCGGATCTGCGCTGCGAGCAAGTCGGCACGTTGGCCTATTTGTTCTTTCGTCAAGCGCATCATTTTTAATGTCGGGATGGCATCGTGGTCGCGTTTTACGTAAGCCAGCAGCGTGGCCTCGAGGGCGGCGTAGGTGAGTTTGTCGACGCGCAGAGCGCGGAACAGGGAGTTGGCGCGCATGCGGGCGACCAGATCGGCGCGGCCGCTGATGAGCCCGGCTTGAGGGCCGCCCAATAATTTATCGCCGCTGTAGGTCACAATGTCGACGCCGGCGCGCAGGCTGTCGAGCACGCTGGGTTCGCCGCTGATGCCAAAATTCTGCAGGTCCACCAGCGCTCCGCTGCCCAAGTCTTCCATCAGAGGCAGGCCGCGATCACGCGCGAGGGCGACCAGATCGGCAGTGGAGGATTGCTCGGTGAATCCGGTGATCTCGAAATTCGAGCGATGCACGCGCAGCAGCAGCCGCGTGCGCTCGGTAATCGCCTTTTCGTAATCAGCAACGCGGGTGCGATTGGTGGTGCCCACTTCGCGCAGCGTTGCGCCGGACTTCGCCATCACGTCGGGGATGCGGAAGGATCCGCCGATCTCGACCAGTTCGCCGCGCGAAACGATGACCTCGCCGCCCTCAGCCAGCGTGTTGAGCGCCAGCAGGACCGCGGCGGCATTGTTGTTTACGACGAGGGTGGAGATTTCGGTTTCGTCGTGTCTGTCTTCGCTCAGCAGACTGCGGAACAAGCGATCGACGTGCGCGTCGCGTTTGCCGCGCGCGCCCGCGTCAACATCAAACTCGAGGTTTGAGAAACGTCCGGCAGTTTCGCGAATGTGTGCCAGCGCCGCTTGGGCCAGCGGAGCGCGGCCAAGATTCGTGTGCAGGATGACTCCGGTTGCGTTGATGACTGGACGCAGCGAATGCCTGAGAGCCTGCCGAAGGCGCTGTTCGACTGTGTTGCCCAGTCCGTCCAAGGCAAGTTTGAGCGCTGGTGCATCCAGCAGACCGGAAGAGATTTCTTCGCGCAGGCGGGCGAGCACGGCGCGCGCAGCATCGGTGACTGGGGAAGGTCCGTGGCTGGACGCGAGCGCAGCCAGGGCGTGCGTGCGCATCAACTCATCGACCGACGGCAGTTCGCGATAGAGATCAGATTTGACCGCGCTCTTCATCTTCACGTCTTAGCCCGCCCTGGGTCATGCCACACGGATTATCCCAACCCGGATTATCCCATGAAAACGATGCAATGCCCGCCCGATGGGGCGCGAGGCTACAGCGTGTGCAGATACGCGAGCAGATCCTGAAGGTCTTGCGCGCTCAGCGTCTGGCTGTAGCCGGGCATTTCGTTGCGGCCCAGGCGGATGATGTCGGTGACGCGTTCGTCGTTGGCAGGCAGGCCGCTCAGAGGAAGATATTTGTGCTGAAAAACTCCCTTGAGTCCGGGGCCTTTCTTGCCGCGGGTGGAGTAGGGCTCATGGCAGCGGTCGCAGTGAGCATCATAGATTTTGCGACCCGCGGACTGCTGCGGGTTGAGGCCCAGTTCGCCGTCCGACTTGCGGCGTTCGACGTCGCAAGCGGTGGTGGCAGCCAGCGCCAGCAGCAGCAGAATGATCAGCGCAGAGCAGATTCTCACTCGACAATTTCCTCGCAAGCGCAACATCGACCCGATTTCCTCCGTCGTGAATCTTCCTTCGATTGTATACACGCGATTGTGCCATACGCGGCGCTGGCAGCGGCTTTACAATGATAAAGCAATCAGCAATTTACTCATGGCAATCGCGGTCAAGCGAGTTTACGAAACGGCGTCGCGTAGTGACGGAGCGCGGGTGCTGGTCGACCGGCTGTGGCCGCGCGGCCTGACGAAAGCGCGCGCCGCCGTCGACGAATGGTTGCGCGACCTTGCGCCTTCTGACGAACTACGCCGCTGGTACCACGCGCGGCCGGAGCAGTGGCAAAACTTCCGCAAGAAATATCTGAAGGAATTATCACACCCCGAGGCCGAGGACGCGCTCCGCCGTCTCTACCAGTTGGCCCACAAACGAAAACGCCTGACCCTGCTGTTTGCCTCGAAGAACGAGACGAGTAATAACGCCGTCGTGCTCAAGGAACTGCTCGACGGGATGCGCAAGCCTCCGACCGGCACCGGGCCCGGGGCGATTCGCACCATGCGCAGGCGCGAGGCCGCAGTGCGGCGCAGATAGGGCTCGGGCGCGAAGTCCTGCAGCCGCGCTTCATTTAGAATCGTGCCGCATGAGATCTGTTTTTCAATGGAACCTGGGCGGCCGCGCGCTGGAACTCGGCAAACGCACGCTGATCATGGGCATCGTCAACGTGACGCCCGATTCATTTTCCGATGGCGGCCAGTTTCTGGACCGCGACCAGGCGATCGCCCACGCGGAGCGGTTGCTGGACGAAGGGGCTGACATCATCGACATCGGCGGCGAATCGACGCGGCCTGGAGCGCGCGTGGACGCCGGTACTTCGAAGTCCGAGGCTAAGACGGCTCCGACTACAAGAGGAGATGGAAGCGCGCCCGCGGTGAGCGCCCAAGAAGAACTAAAACGGATATTGCCGGTCATTGCCGAGTTGAAGAAGAAGCATCCGGCGGCAGTGCTTTCCGTCGACACCTACAAAGCCGATGTGGCGCGCGCGGCGGTGGGCGCGGGGGCTGAGATCGTAAACGACGTCAGTGGATTTCGCTGGGATGCGCGCATGGCCAAGACGGTCGCCGAACTGAAGTGTGGCGCAGTGCTGATGCACATGCGCGGACGTCCCGAGGAGTGGCGCTCGCTGCCGCCGCCGGGCGACATCGTGCTGCTGGTGAAGCGGGAACTCAAGGAGTGGGCGGAGAAGGCAGTGCTGGCGGGAGTGCGGCGCGAACGCATCGTGCTCGATCCCGGTTTCGGGTTTGGTAAAAGCTTTGACGAGAATTATCCGTTGCTGGGACGTTTCAGCGAATTGCAAGCGGCTGGGTTTCCGCTGCTGGCGGGCACTTCGCGGAAATCGTTTATTGGTCGCACCCTGGCTAGAGATGAAGATGGCAAGGATGCTCCGACGGAGGGCCGTCTTTACGGCACGCTTGCGACCCAAACGGCGCTCATTCTCAAGGGCGCGCACATTCTGCGCACGCACGACGTGAAGGCGGCGGTGGAAGCTGCGCGCGTGACGGATAAGATTTTGCAGGCGAGATAGAGTGGTCCGGAAAACGCAATCGTCACAGCGGGACCGGGGCTAAAGCCCCACTCATGAAATATGCTTTACGCGGCCCTGAAGGGCCGCTCTTCCACGGTGCGGCCGCGATCCATGGTACGGCCACAATCTCCTGGTGAAGCTGCAATCCCCGGTGAAGCTGCAATCCGTGGTGAAGCCGCGATCCCACGGTGAAGCTGCAATCCGTGGTGAAGCCGCGATTACTTCACTCCCTCCAGCGCCTTGGCCACTTCCTCCATGCCGGGCACGACCGGGATGTCATAGTTCTTGTGCCACGCCAATTTGCCGTCGCGGTCGATGATGGCGATGGCGCGGCCGGTGATGCCTTTCTCTTCGAGGAACACGCCGTACTTCGCGGCCACGGCGCCGCGCGGCTGAAAGTCGGCGAGCAACGGATATTGGATGCCCATCTTCTCGGCGTAGGCTTTGTGCGACCATACGCTGTCGACGCTGAGACCGAGCACCTGCGCGTCAAGGTCGTCGAACTTTTTCATGTCGTTGACGAAGCAGGCGTGCTCCTTGGTGCAGACCGGGCTCCAATCCAGCGGATAGAAAACGAGGACGACCCGCTTCTTACCGCGGAAACTGCTGAGAGCGACATCCTGCTGATTCTGATCTTTGAGGGTAAAGTCGGGAGCGGCAGAGCCAACGATTGCGGACATAAAATCTCCTGAGAGTTTCTTGAAACGCGTTCGACTGAGACAACGTCGATGATAAACGATCCCAGCCCGCTACCGAGCGATCAACGATTTAATGGCCAAGAGTTCTAGAACGCCTTCCGGGAATCCAGCAGGATGGTGACCGGCCCCTCGTTCACCAGTTCCACTTGCATCATTTCCTGGAAGCGGCCGGTTTCGCAGCGCAGGCCGGCGGCCCGGATTTGTTCGATAAAGAATTCGTACAACCGGCGGGCATGATCGGGCGGTGCGGCCGCGTCGAACGAGGGGCGCTTGCCGCGGCGGACGTCGCCGTACAGGGTGAACTGCGAGACCACGAGCACGCTCCCGCCTGCGTCTTCGACGCTGCGGTTCATCTTTCCGTCTACATCTTCGAAGATGCGCAGGTCGGCGATTTTTTCGGCCAGATAGATTGCATCAGCTTCCGTGTCTTCGTGCGCCACGCCCAGCAGGACCAGCAATCCCAGGCCGATCTCACCACTGATCCACGCGCGGTTTGTCCGATCGCTGTTCTGCCGATCATCGACCGTGACTCGGGCGCGGCTCACGCGTTGGACGACGGCGCGCATGGGATTGATCTCTTCTCTACTCCTCGCGAGCGACTATCGCAGCCATCATAATCCCGGGCATAACTCCGGCAGAGGTTTGACCCCGGCAACGGCCAGCCTTTAGGATTCAAACGTGCAATCTCAAGTCAACCGAGGCTTTGCCGGAAGCCGTGCCGCCCTTCCTTTACACTCATTCATCGAGACCATTACACTACAGGCTCGCCTTTTTTCGTATTGCAGTGCGTAAGAGGTAGCAGAATTGAGGTTGCAGAATTGTGGAGGGGCGAAGCCCGAGCCGGCAGCTCAGGCCTGCGGATTTAGAGCTGCGATTGCGCAACGTAGGAACCGAATACAAATCTAATCGAGGCAAGCGAGGAGAAACATGGCAGCCGTAGACGAGAAGGTAAAACAGATTATTGTGGAGCAGTTGGGAGTGGATGAGGGCGAAGTTACCTCCAGCGCGTCGTTCGTCGACGACCTGGGCGCGGACTCGCTGGACACGGTCGAACTGGTCATGGCTTTCGAAGAAGCTTTCGACATCGAGATCCCCGACGAAGATGCCGAGAAGATTCGCACCGTGCAGGACGCGGTGGACTATATCTCGAAGCACGGGAAGGCGAAATAGTTGGGACGCAGGGTCGTAGTCACGGGCCTCGGCTTGATCTGCGGCTTGGGCAATTCCACCGACGTGGTATGGAAGGGATTGCTCGCGGGCAAGAGCGGCGTCGGGCGCATTACCAGCTTCGACCCCACCGCGTTTGCCTGCCAGATTGCGGCTGAGGTTAAGAACTTCGACCCGCTGGATTACATCGAGAAAAAAGAAGTCAAGAAGATGGGGCGCTTCATTCATGTGGCGATTGCGGCCGCCGATGAAGCGCTGAAAATGTCGGGGCTAAAGATCACGCCGGAGAACGACGAGCGCGTCGGAGTTCACATCGGGTCGGGGATCGGCGGGTTCGACATCATCGAGCGCGAGCACCTCTCTCTGATGGAAGGCGGCCCGCGCAAGATTTCTCCGTTCTTCATTCCGGCCGCCATCATTAATCTTGCCGCAGGGCAGGTTTCGATGCGCCACGGGGCCAAGGGACCGAACGAGGCGACGGCCACTGCCTGCACCACCAGCGCGCATTCCATTGGAGATTCTTTTCGCATCATCCAGCACAACGACGCCGACGTGATGATTGCGGGCGGTGCCGAGGCTGCGATCACTCCCATGGGTGTGGGCGGATTCGCCGCCATGCGCGCGCTCTCCACGCGCAACGACGATCCTGAGCGCGCCAGCCGTCCCTGGGACAAAGACCGCGACGGGTTCGTCATGGGCGAAGGCGCTGGCATCATGATTCTTGAGGAACTGGAATTTGCCCGCAGGCGCGGCGCTCCGATCCTCGCGGAGATTGTGGGTTACGGCATGAGCGGCGATGCCTACCACATGACCCAGCCCGCGCCGGAACATGAAGGGGGCTTCCGCGTGATGCGCAATGCGGTCCGCGACGCCGGCGTGACTCCCGACGTGGTGGGATACGTGAATGCCCACGGCACCTCGACGCCGATTGGCGACTCGCTCGAGGCCCACGCCATCCGCAATTTTTTTGGCGATCGCAAGATTCCCGTGAGTTCCACCAAGTCCATGACTGGGCACCTGCTCGGCGGCGCTGGAGGGCTCGAGGCCGGCATCACCGTGCTGGCGTTGCACGACCAAATTTTGCCGCCGACCATCAACCTGGAGAATCCTGATCCTGATACCGCTGGCATGGATCTGGTTCCAAACCATGCGCGCAAGGCGGAACTCGAATACGCCATGTCGAACTCCTTCGGCTTCGGCGGGACCAACGGGGCGCTGCTGTTCCGGCGGTGGACGGAATAAGGAATTCCTAACCGGCATTACTAAACCAGTTTTCTGCCGCGCTTTCCTGCTTTCTCCAAATCCCTGAATACATGCTGGTTTCGGCTCGTAATGTCCTCTCTCACGCATTCGCAGAAAGAGTAACGATACTTTGGTACTTCGCGGGTTGACCCTTTGTGCCTTTCAAAGTTTGGCGGCTGCCTCCACAATGGTTTTCGAAAGTGGAGTCTTCCCCTCGACATGGATAAAGCTTTCGCCACAACTTTCGCTCCCGCGCCCTTCACACGAAAAGCAGCCGCTCGTACTGCGCTCGTGGGTTTGAACCAACCGGCCTGCACGCTGTTGACGGAAGGGTTCCGCCAGTTCGGCATTGAGACCGTGGTCGTGACGGCCAACGCCGCCGAGCGCCTGAAGAAGGAAAAGTTCGAGGCTTGCGTGCTGAGCCTGGGCGACGGCGCCGATACCGTGATGGAAGCGGCGCGCACGTCTCCGTCGAACAGCCGCTGCATAATTTACGGAGTAGGCGGCAACGCGCAGGAAGCGATGCGCTACTCCAAATACGGCATCAACGCCATGTTCAACGAACCACTGGAGCGGCCCGCGGCGTTGAAGTTGATTCGCGCGACTCGCATGCTGGTGCTGCATGAATTCCGGCGCTACGTGCGCATCCCGGTGATGACCGAAGTCTCGCTTTTCGGCGATGGCCGGCGCATTGCCGCAAGCAGTATCGAAATCAGCAGTGGGGGTATGTCGGTTCAGAGTGCCGAAGACTTATCGATCGGAACGAACGTGGACATTTCTTTTGCCCTGATGACTTTGCCCCGAGTCAATCTGAAGGGAGTCGTGAGCTGGCGCAAGCCCAAGGCGATCGGAGTGCGGTTCGCCGTCGCCGATGAACAGCGCCAGAAGGTCAAGACCTGGATCGATTCCTACCTGGAAAACTGAGTCTGCGGCACCCGCAAGCAAAAAACTTCACCACAGAGGACACAGGGGACACAGAGGATGCGAAGGGAAAACTCCCCCAACCCTAGAGCTGGCACGTCCCATTAGAATAGGTTCGTGCCTGAAGCCAGCACTCGCGACGCGGCCGCGCCGGCGCAACCCGCCACTGGCCCGCGGCGCTTTACCCTCCGGCAGCGCATTGTTCTGCGCATCATCATTGGGCTGGGATACTGGGTCATTCGCCTCATCGGCCCGACTTTGCGCGTGTGCATTTCTTATGAAGGAGGCGCGCAGGAGACGCTCGGGCAGCATCCGCTGATCGGTTCGTTCTGGCATTCCTGCATCATTCCGGCGACTTATATTTGCCGCAATCTGGGCGTGCGGGTGATGAGCAGCAACAGTTATGACGGAGAGTACATGGGCCGAATCATCCACAGATTCGGCTTTGTCGCCGTGAAGGGATCGAGCAGCCGCAACGCCGTGCGGGCTTTGCTCGGCCTGCGGCGCGCGCTGACTGAGGGCTGGACGGTCGCGTTTACGCTCGACGGCCCGCGCGGCCCGCGGCATAAAGTGAAGCCCGGACCGGTGGCGCTGGCACGATCATCGGGCGTGCCGCTGACCATGTTCCACGCGGCCGTCGATAAAGCCTGGGTGCTGAATTCGTGGGACCGCATGATGATTCCGTTGCCGTTTTCGCGGGTGCTGCTACGGTTCGGCAAGCTCATCCCTGTACCCGCCGACGCGACGGACGATGATGTCGAGCGCTACACAACGGAACTACAGGCTGGGCTGGATCGAGTCTGCGAGTTCGCCGAGGCCAATGTGAACCGGGTCGGGACGGGAGAGTTTCCGTACTACAAGCGCGAAAGAGAGAAGTAGCAGCGATCGGAGAGATTGCTGATTGTTGATTGCTGATTGCTGATTGAAAACCTCGCTCGTTGGGCCTTCAATCAACAATCAGAAATCAGCAATTGCCCTACTCCATCGCCGAGCCCAGTGACTGATACCTGTATTTCTTGCCATCCCAAAAAATGACGGACGAGGTGTCTTCGCCCTCACCTTGCTCTTCCATGTAGATACCGAGGATGCTTTTCTTTTTCACCGTGAGCTTTTTCACGGTCAGAGTCTTAAAGGGAGTGTTGATCAGCAGAAACTTTGCCTTGGGCTTTTCCGCGCGCCATGCGTCTTTTTGTGCGCCGTGAATGATGAGCAGGCTGATGCCGCGGCGGTCGGGTTCATCGGACGCGAACGTGGACGTAACTTTCACGTCATTGTAGCCGAGAGAGGCGTCGTAGGGATCGGCGATGACAAAGCTGTATTCGTCCTTGTCGGCCATCGGATTCTTGCAGCGGGCGGCGACCACCAGGTCTTCGATGCCGTCGTCATCCATATCGGCGACAAACTGCTGGGGGCCGGGCAGCAGCGAACAGTTATCCCCGAACTGCTTGTGGATGAGCTCGTCGGTGACCGCGGGCGACGGATGGGTTGCGTGGACCGGCTGCTGCTGCTTTTTCTGGGCGACAGCAGTGACCGTGAACAAGAGAGCGAGGGCTGGGAGGAGGAGAAATTTGCTGGACGACATGTTCCTACTTTAGTCCGCTTTTGCGCGCGAGGGTAGAGACAGAGTAGTGACGGTGGTACGGAGGTAATCGTGTGGGCCGGGTCTTTGACCCGGCCATGCCGAGTGAAACTCGGCGGCCATCAGAAATCTCCCTTGTTTCAATCTGTCAGCGCCGGAAGTGCTCCCAGCCGCGGGGTTGGAGTTCGTAGGCGATGCCTTTGAGATTGCGGAGGAGAATGAATCGGGGACGAGTGATCAGTCCGATCTGAGTCAGGGCGACGCCGGCGATTTGTTTGGGAACTCGCTTGCTGGGGGGAGCGGTGAACAGGAGTTCGTAGTCCTCGCCGCCGTGCAGGGCCAGGTCGAGATCTACCTCACGGGCGGGTTTACCAGCGCGGGCGCGGGGAATGAGAGCGGCGTCGAGTTCGGCTCCCACGCCGCTTTCCTCACAGAGATGCGCCAGGTCGGTGGAAAGGCCGTCACTGGTGTCGATCATGGCGGAGGCCAGGCCCTTCTCCCGCAGAATGCGTCCGAGCTCGAGGCGGGGCTCGGGATAGAAGTGGCGGAGGTAGTGGCGACGATAGTCGCGGGGATTCAGCTTCTTCCTGGGATTGGCTTGCATACGAACCACGGCAGCTGCCGAGCCGCCCAGTGCCCCGCTGACGAAGATGCGGTCGCCGGGGCGCGCGCCGGACCGCAGCACGGATTTGCCCTTGGGCGCTGTGCCCACCACGATGATATCGGCGAGGATTCCGTTGGGCGATTCGGCGGTATCGCCGCCGGCCAGGCGGACACCGAATTTCTCCCCGAGGCTGATCAGGCTGCGCAAGAAGCGCCCGACCCAGGCCTGGGGCAAAGCGCGCGGCAAGGCTAGGGATAAGAACGCCGCGACCGGCTCTCCGCCCATGGCGGCAATGTCGCTCAGCCCACGAGCCAGGCAGCGGTGGCCGACCGCTTCCGGCGGGTGCCAGTCGCGGCGGAAATGGATGCCTTCCAGCGTGAAGTCGGTGGTGACCAGAATTTCGGCACCCCGGGAGTCTTGACTCGGCATTAGTCGCAGCACGGCGCAGTCGTCTCCAATCCCGGTGAAGATGTCAGTCCGTGTGCCGACACTCCTGTCAGATTTCGCCATGCGGCGAATCTGGGCAATCAGCAGCTTCTCAGGAAGTGGCACGGCGCAAATACTATACCGCCCCGCGCAGGAGTAGCGCTGCCGCGGTGAGGGCGAGACGCCCTTGCGGCAGCCGGCAGGGTGCTGGCGCTACGCGTTTCCGCTATGCCGAAAGCACACTGGTAATCTGTCCTGGGTGACTCTCGATTACCGGTCTTCAGTAACCCAAAATGGCCCTGTGCGTCGTTGACAGGGGGAACCCAGTTTGTTACCGTTAACCAGTCATTCACAATACCCTTTGGCCGAGCTAAGTTCTGCAAGCGGTTGAGATTGCAGATTAAGCACAAATTTAAAGCTTGGTCGCAGTTCTGGTAGGTAGGGCGCGAGAAGGTTTCCATTTCCCAAAATGGGAGCGTTAGCCCGAAGACGTCAGGTGGTCCGAACAGGCAGTTCTGCAACCTCAGAAACTGGGCCTGATGTTCCGGACCTGATGCTTTAAAACTTTGCTTGGCGAGCAGTTCGAGGAGCGATTTGCAGAAACGCTTTTACATCCTTTTTGTGGCCCGCGGGGACGACGGGCAGCTGCGTAAGATTTCCATCCCCGTGCACTACCTCTACGTCTTCGTAGTGGGCGCCGCGATCGGATTCCTCAGCCTGACCGGCATTGCCAGCTCTTATACCCGCATGCTGCTGAAGGTTTCCCGCTATAACCAGTTGCGGACGGAAAAAGATCAGCTCAAAGACAATTATTCGCGCCTGGAGCAGGTGGCCAAGGAACGCGATGTGCAGGTGGCGTCGCTGGGTTCAATCGCCGGGGAAGTTTCGGCCCTCTACGGGTTGAAGGCGCAGCCCACCCTGGTGACGGCGACCGCCGAGCAGATTCATGACGCCGACGTAAGTTCTTCGCTCGACCAGTTGCATGCCTTGCGGGCTTCAGCCCTGACCGGGGCTACCATGGTTGGGCTGACGATGGGCCTGACGCGCAATGCCACCACGGCCGACTGGTTCAAGGCCAATTCGGCTCCGAACCTGTGGCCGATCGAAGGCCAGGTAACGGCCAGCTTTGGAGAGCGGATTGATCCGTTCAACGGGGAAGGCGCATTCCACAGCGGCGTCGATATTGGCAGCACCTATGGCGCCTCGATTGTGGCTCCGGCAGACGGGGTGGTGACGTTCAGCGATCTGCTGGGCGGCTACGGCCGAGCCATCATGATCAATCACGGCAACGGCATCAGCACTCGCTACGGTCACCTCTCCGGTTTCGCGGTAACCGCTGGGCAGGCAGTGCATCGCGGCGACGTGATTGGATACGTTGGCTCCAGCGGACGCTCGACCGGACCGCATCTTCACTACGAAGTCCGCATCAACGATACGCCGGTGAATCCCTACAAGTACCTCCGCATTTCCGTCGCGCAGAGCGGCGGCTTCTCTTCGGGAAGCTAGAAAACAGCTAGCAGCCATCGGCTTTCAGCTCCCAGCCTCTTAGCACTTAGTCCCAACCCCTCGCCATCTTCAATCGCCCTGCGCGGGCGTGATTCATTCCCAATAGCTCGGGGTTACTGGCGTAATGAAATGAGCCAGACTCGGCGCGAATCACTGTGCCAGCAGCGATACCATGGGTAGATATCCCCTCTAGTTTCGCGGCGGAGGCATTCGCTGCTGAAGGACGGCAATCCATGGAGAATCCCGAGATCAAGCAGTTCGGCCGCTACGAGGTGGTGGCTGAGCTGGGCCGCGGGGCCATGGGCGTTGTCTACAAAGCGCGCGACCCGCAGATTGACCGGTTCGTCGCGGTGAAAACGGTTTCGATGTGGGGACAGGAGCCGGATGAGGAAAAAGAATTTCGCCTGCGCTTTGTGCATGAGGCGCATGCCGCCGGGCGTCTGCATCATCCCGGAATCGTTGCCATTTTTGACGCGGGCGAGAATCCCGAAACCAACGACCCATACATTGTCCTGGAATATGTTGCCGGGGAAGCGCTGAACCGGATTCTGGCGCGCGAGAAAAAACTTCCCCCGGCCAGGGCGCTGCAACTTGCCGAAGAGATTGCCGAGGCCCTGGACTACGCCCATGCCCAGGGCGTGATTCATCGCGACATCAAGCCGGGAAACATTCTGGTGACCGAGGCCGGCCACGCCAAAATTGCCGACTTCGGCATCGCCAAGCTGAATCTGGCCCACTTCACTGTACCCGGACACCTGCTGGGCACTCCTGCCTACATGGCACCGGAGCAGCTGAGCGGCGAAGGCGTGGATGGACGGTCGGATCTGTTCTCGCTGGGCGTGATTTTGTATGCCATGGTCACAGGCCATTCTCCGTTTCAGGGGGACAGCGCGACCACAGTAAGCTTCAAGGTGGCGAACCGAGAGCCCATAGCGGCGAGCGCCCTGGACCTGAGTTTGCCGCGCGAACTGGATGAAGTGATCGGGCGCGCCATGGCGAAAGATCGAGAGCACCGCTACCAGCGCGGCGCGGAGTTTGCCGAGGACTTGCGGCAGTTGCAGCCGTTGTTCAAGGCGGACTCGACGACGACGTCGTTGCGAGTGACAGCTCCGGGAACTCGATCGAGCACCCGCACCGGGCGAACCGGAGTGGCGGCTTCCGCGACGCATCCCGCGGTGGGGATGGCGCTGGGAGTGAACGCGCTCCAGGCTGGGATTCGAAAGGCACCGGTTCGGGATCTGATTCTGGGTGCGGTAATTATCGGAGCCCTCTTGTTTGCCGGGGTGGAGTCGAAGCTGTTCGTGAGCTCTCCACGAGGTGGGGTGAGTACGTTTTCTGCCAATGGATCTCCGGCCGGCACCGCCGCACCGCCGAACTCCACGAACGCGCAACCGAATTCCGATACGGCAGCGCCCAGCCTGGCCACGAACACCCATCAGCCGCCGACAGCCGCAGCTCGAGCCCGCGCGCGGAAACATAACCCTGCCGCGGCGGGGCAGACTCCTAACCAAGTCGTCGTGCCGTCCTCCACTCTGGAGATGGCGGTGCAGCACCAGTTTAAAGATGCCACTCTATCTGTTTGGGTCGACGGCAAGCTGGTATTGAACCGGCCGTTGCACGGGGCCATGCAAAAAAAGCTGGTCGTGTTCAGCGGAACCCACGGCGTGGACTCGGAAACCCTGACGGTTCCCGCTGGAAAGCACGAGCTTCGCGTGCGGGCGCTATCGGCCGACCAGACCATCGATCTTTCCCGGACGGTTTCGGCGGAATTTGTGGGCGGCGGGGAAAAGTCGTTGCAAGTCACGTTCGACAAGCACAACACCGCTATGCGGCTGACCTGGCAATAGAAACGCTGCCGCAGGTTCTACCGGCGCAACGTACTATTGTCGATTGCCTATTGCCGTAACCCCATCCAGTTTTCCGAAACTACCAGGGAATTTCCGGGATTCTGCGGATCGTACTTCACCGAAGTGTGCAGGCCCAGGCGGCAGGAGTGGAGATTGATCCAGTGCCGCAGATAGGTGACGTCCTGCGAACACTCGTAGGACACGCCGGCCACGTCGTACTTGTAAATGAGCATGGTGGCGGCGTGGTAATTGCTGGCCGGGGGCAGTTCCTGCACGTCAATCACGGTGCCGTCGGTGATGCGGCCTGTGCCCTCCAGCCAGGCGCGGCGTTCCCGCTCCAGATCGTCGGGAGTTTTGGGTTTGCGTCGTAACAGCGCATACGCCCCCAGCAATGCGACACCGCCGGTTGCAACCAGCCCATAAAGTCGAAGCGAATCCATACGAAGGTGGGTTGAAGTCGGGTTTGTGCTCCGCCGACTTCTCCTTCAGCATAAGCCGAAAGCGCAGCGCGCGGAAGTGGTTCCGAGGTTACGGAGGTGTCAGGGCTGTGAAAAACCTTTGCCACGCGATCGTGAGCTCCAGTCTTGTTCTAGAATCAGCCCGCGGGAATATGGAGCGAAAACCGTCAACCACGAAGGGCACGAAGGTTCACGAAGGAATTCCAGGTTTCTGGTTTCCTTCGTGAAACTTCGTGAACTTGGTGGTTAAAGAATTTCGCTCTGACCACTCCCGGGAGAGGCAAATGAAATTCGCGACGATTTCTGCGGCATTGATTCTAGCGATGGCGTTGGCGGGGGAAATCGGCGGGAAGGCCGCGGCCGCAGGCGGGCGTGACTGGCCGGTCTATGGGGGAACGCCCGAGAACAACCGCTACTCCCCGCTGACGCAAATCAATCGCGGCAACGTGCAGCGTCTTCAAGTTGCGTGGTCCTTTGACACCGAGGAACCGGGCGGGTTGCAGACCAGCCCGATTGTCGTGGAGGGCGTGCTCTACGGGCTGACGCCGACGCAGAAAGTGTTTGCCTTGAATGCGGCCACGGGAAAGCTGTTGTGGAAGTTTGACTCCGGAATTCGCGGCACCCAACCGGACCGTGGGCTGGCGTATTGGTCCGACGGTAGTGCAGAGACGGACGTCGGGGAGAATGGCGAGAACACCCGCCTGAAGAATAAGAATAAGAATAAGAATAAGAATAAAGACCGCCGAATTCTGGTTGGGGTAATGAATTTCGTGTACGCGCTCGACGCCGTCACGGGCAAACCGATTTCAAGTTTCGGGAACGACGGGCGCATCGACCTGCGAGCAGACCTGGGCCGCGATCCGGCGGCGCAATCGATTTATATGACCAGCCCGGCGGTGATTTACAAAGACCTGATGATTGTCGGAGGGCGCGAGGCCGAGACCCTGCCCGCTTCTCCGGGCGACGTGCGGGCCTATGACGTGCGCAGCGGCAAACTGCGCTGGTCGTTTCATACCATTCCGCATCCGGGCGAGTTCGGCGAAGATACCTGGCCGAAGGACGCGTGGAAGACCAGCGGCGCCGCGAATAATTGGGCTGGGATGACCGTCGACCTGCAGCGAGGAATTGTTTATCGTTCCCACGGGTTCGGCCGCCTTCGACTTCTATGGGGCAGACCGGGTGGGGGATGATTTATTTGCCAACTGCCTGCTCGCGTTAAACGCCGAGACCGGCGAGCGCCTCTGGCATTTTCAGGGAGTACAGCACGATCTTTGGGACCGGGATTTTCCCGCGCCGCCCGTGCTGTTGACGGTGAACCGCGGCGGCAAAGAAGTCGACGCCGTAGCGCAGACGACCAAGCAGGGCTTCGTATTTCTCTTCGATCGGACGAACGGGAAGCCGCTGTTTCCCATCGAATGCCGGAATTATCCGCCGAGCAGTGTGCCGGGTGAGCTGGCGGCGGCCCAGCAATGCCTGCTGGTGAACCCGGCGCCGTTTGCGCGGCAACGGCTGACCGAGAATCTTCTCAGCGAGCGCACGCCCGAAGTGCACGCGTGGGCGCTCGAAAAATTCCGTGAGTTTCGCAGCGAGGGCCAGTTTGTTCCGTTCAGCGTGGGAAAAGATACGGTGATCTTCCCCGGATTCGACGGCGGGGCGGAGTGGGGCGGGGCGGCGGCGGATCCGGAGACCGGCATTCTCTACATCAACGCGAATGACGTGGCCTGGACCGGAGCGCTGGCGGAGAACACGACGGAAAATACTCCGAAGTCCCTTTATCTGAATCAGTGCGCGGTTTGCCACGGCGAAAAAATGGCGGGGTCGCCGCCAGCGATTCCGTCACTGGTGGGCCTGGGCGAGCGGATGTCCGCGGCGGATGTTGCGTCGACGATCAGAAACGGCAAGGGGCGCATGCCCGGCTTCGCCAACCTCGAGAATGACAGCGACCAGTGGTACGGGTTGCTCGACTATGTGATGAGTGGGGGAACGAAGGAAAGTGCGAACAAGGAAGTAGCGAGTGCCGGGCCCGCGTCGACGGCCATGAAATATCACTTCACCGGGTATCACAAGTTTCTCGATCCGGAAGGCTATCCTGCGGTGGCGCCGCCGTGGGGGACGTTGAACGCCATCAATCTGAACACGGGTGAGTACGTGTGGAAGATTCCGCTGGGCGAGTATCCGGAGTTGGCGGCCAAGGGACTGAAAAACACGGGCACGGAGAACTACGGTGGGCCGGTGGTGACGGCGGGCGGGTTGGTTTTCATCGGAGCGCACGAACTTCGACAAAAAGTTTCGCGCCTTCGACAAGTCCACCGGGGCGCTGCTGTGGGAGACGACGTTGCCGTTTTCGGGCAACGCGACTCCGGCAACGTATGAGGTGCGCGGACGGCAATTCGTGGTGATCGCGGCGGGCGGCGGGAAAGATCCGAAGTCGAAGTCGGGCGGCGTGTATGTGGCGTTTGCGCTGGAGAAATAGGACAAGGTCTAGAAAGCCGACAACCACCAAGGACACGAAGGTTCACGAAGGAAAGCGGGCGAACTACTTGGTTTGGCTGCAGACGTTCTGGCTGACGAGGGCTGCGAAGCCGCCTTCGGGATTCTTGCCGAACTCGTCGTCGTGATTGGCTTTCTTGCTGACCACGAAGCGTCCGCTGCGGTCGCGCGAGTAAAACCATTCCGTGGTGGGGGCGGCGGCGCCGCTGCTGCAATTGAAGCGCACGCGGGCGCGCATCTCGACAAACGGTCCGCCTTGCGGCAACTCTGCCGGCTCCTTGTATTCGACCCGGACCAAGGCGAGCCGCTGGTTGTTCTTGAGGACGAGGATCGAACTGACGGAAACTTTATCGCCGGCTTCGGTCTGGCCGATCGCGTGCCAGTCTCCGGCGGCCAAGACCACCAGGCTGACCACCAGCACCGGCGCAAGCACGACAGCGGCGAGAACGATCAGGAGTTTTTTCAAGGGTGAGTTTTCTGCGTACCGCGCATCACTTCTCCATGCTCAAAGTGCAGGCTCAAACGGCAGCCCCAAATTGCAACGACACACTGTCGTCGAAAAACGCAATTCTGTCAACCTGCGCAAGCAATAAAGGCATCCGGAAACGAACGCTCATGCTATGGTAATGGCGCAGCGGGCTGGTGAGAGCAATGCTTTCTTGCTGGGTGGTCTCCATGGAAACACTTCATTCTACTACGTTTACTTCGCTGGTGGGGCCGCTGTTCCTGGCCGCTTCCGGTCGCGGGCTGGTGGCGCTTGAGTTCGATGCCCGCCTTGCGGGCCAGCAGACGATTCGTCCCAATCCGCGCGATCTTCGTTCAGAGAACAATCGTGGCTCAGAGAACAATCGGGGCTCCGAAAGCAAGCGGGCGGAAGCGAACGGCGTCCGCTTCGAGGAATCTGCCAGCGCGATGCAACCTTACATGCGCGAACTGGAAGAATATTTCGCGGGGCACAGGCGCGCATTCAGTTTCGCGCTCGATCTGCGCGGAACGGATTTTCAGCTGGCCTGCTGGCGGGCGCTGCTGGCGATTCCCTACGGCGAGACGCGCTCCTACGGCGACATTGCGCGCGCTGTGGGCCGGCCGAAAGGATTTCGTGCCGTCGGCATGGCCAACAACCGCAATCCGGTGGCGATTGTCGTCCCCTGCCATCGCGTGATCGCGTCGGATGGAACGCTGTGCGGCTACGGTGGTGGCCTCGACGTGAAGCGCAAGCTGCTGGAACTGGAAGGCGCGCTGAGCGGGACGCTGGCGGCATAGAAGTTCCTTGATTGTCGATTGAAAAACCCGCCTCTGGGTTTCGCGCGGCTCGGTCAATGAGCGCTATGGCGATTACACTGATCGACCTCCGGCGCTCTACTTGGCAATCAAAATCGTCCAGCACGATCTACAATTCCATCCACGAAAAGATCCCAGAACCCAAACGGCGCCCCTTTGACGACTCCAGCCAAATCCTCCGCGCTGCGCAAGGCTGGCCTCTTCTATCTCGTCTTCGTGATGTTCTCCTACACCACGGGCGGGCCGTTCGGGCTCGAGGACATGGTGACCACTTCGGGGCCGGGGATCACGCTGATCTTCCTGCTGGTGCTGCCGTTTTTCTGGTGCATCCCGGTGTCACTGGTTTCGGCGGAACTCACCACCGCCATGCCGGTGGAAGGTGGCTTCTACCGCTGGACGCGCGCGGCATTCGGCGATTTCTGGGGATTTCTTTCCGGCTGGTGGAACTGGTCGGCGTCGTTTCTGCTGGGTGGCGCCTATGCCGTGCTGTTCACCGATTATCTCGTCTACTACTTTCCCGGATTGAAGACGACGTGGTGGGAGCACTACCTCGTTTCGGTGGCGCTGATCGCGGTGCTGACGTGGATCAACGTGCGCGGCATTCAGATGGTGGGGCAGGTTGCGACCGTGCTGGAGATTTTCATTTTTATTCCGGTGATCACCATGATCGTCATCGGGCTCGTGCACTGGCACCACAATCCGTTCACACCGTGGGTTGTGCCGCATCAGGCAACATTCAAAGTCTTTGGCGTTGGGCTGGCGCTGGGGTTATGGCTGTACTCAGGATACGAACAGCTTTCGACGGTCGCGGAGGAGGTTGAAGATCCGCAGCGGGCCTATCCGCGGGCGCTGGCGCTGGTGGTGCCGCTGTCAATGGCGGCGTACTTTTTGCCGACGCTGGCCGGGCTGGCGTCGGCGGGCAACTGGGAGAAGTGGCATACCGGATTTTTCTCAGACGCAGCCGGAATCATTGGCGGATCATTTCACGGAAAACCGTGGCTGGGTACGTGGATGACGCTGGCCGCGATGGTGGGCAACGTCGCCCTGTTGAACTCGACCGTGCTGACGACGACGCGCATGCCGTTCGCCATGGCCGAAGATGGATATCTGCCGCATGCGCTGACCCGAAAACATTCACGCTACGGAACGCCGTGGCTGGCGATTGTGGTCTCGGCGGTGATCTATGGCCTGCTCGCGTGGCAGAGTCTGGCGGAGCTGATTTCGGTCTACATCTGGCTGCGCTCGGCGACGACCGTGCTGACCGTGCTTTCGGCGTGGAAGCTGCGCCGCACGCAACCGGAACTGAAGCGGTCATTCACCATCCCGGGCGGGCGCGTGGGATTGCTCTACGTGGTAGGCGCACCAGTGGTGATGGCGCTGGTGGCGCTGCTGGGAAGCGACCGCTTCGGGATGATCGGCGGGGCGGTGGCGATTGCGGTGGGGCCGGTAGTGTATCGGGTTATTGCTTTTAGGAGGCGATAGATATACAATTTTAAATGTATATCCACGGAGGTTCCATGCAAGTCGCGAAGTGGGGAAACAGCCTGGCGATTCGCCTGCCTGCCGCGGTCGTCAAAGCACTCGAGCTAAAAGAAGGCGACAATATCGAAATTCAGGTCGCTGGCGCACGGGCCTTCGAAGTCAGCCGCGATCAAAGTCGCCAGCGCGCTCTGGAGAACCTGCGCAAGCTAAGCCGTCCGTTCCCTCCCGGCTTTGTCTTCGACCGCGACGACATCTATGAGCGGTAGCGCGTTCTTCGATACCAACGTCTTTGTGTACTCCGTAGTTCAAGATGATCCGCGCTCCCAGAAGGCGGAGGAATTAATTGCTGAAGGCGGAAGGGTTAGCGTGCAGGTCTTAAACGAGTTCGCGGATGTGGTGCGGCGGAAGGCAAAGATGCCTTGGGACGAAGTACGATTCGCAATAGAGAACATCGAGACCCTCTGTCCCGACCCGCTCCCAATCACGATTGATACTCACAAAGAGGCAATAGCCATCGCGGGAAAATATGGCCTTAGAATTTATGACGCTCTCATCGTCGCCTCTGCCCTGGAAGCGAGATGCACCATCTTGTACTCGGAGGATATGCAGGACGGGCAGGTGATCGAGAGGAAGTTGACTATTCGGAATCCGTTCCAATAGCACTTCTAAACTGTTCAAGAAGATCCCCACGACTAACCCCTCCTCTGGCGGCAGCCATCGAAGTAGAATTTCCTATAATGCACGTTATAGGTTTCTTGAACTGTGCGGTAAATTCATAACCAGCCCTTATTTTTTCTGGCAGGTGACTATGCCCAATCCCCTTCTCTGCAAGGTATTTGACAAACGAGCGGTATGTACTTGCCTTGTCGGAATACCCAGTGAGGAGAATTGTTTGAACTGAGTCGCTTTCGTTGATGATCCCGAGAATGTCTTGAAATTCTATAATTTCAATGTCCTTATCTGCTGAACTCTCCCCGTCCCGCAATATTGTTTTGCCCATATTTTGTACTCCTACCTTGAGCTGTGTCATCAGCCTTTTTCGTTCCTCAACAGCTCGCGGCCCTTCAGTTTGGAACAATTCGGCCTTCGCAATATCAGCCATGACCTTCCAAAAGCGATTCTGGTTGTTGGGGTAATAAAATTCATATTTCCGTTTTTTGAAATACGGGGGAAAGGTGCCGAGGATGAGGGCTCGCATCCCCGGAACCGGATAATACCAGTCGGGATGATCTTCTCTTCTTTTCATTCCTTGATCCATTCCATCGGCCATCCTCACGCGCCCAAAAGGCTTCAGCTCACCCAATCGAGAAACTTGTACCAAGCGCCCGCCAGCGGCAGGAACCATGGCCTGCCGTTGTAAAGCCCCAATGGCGCTCCGGGGAACGGGATGCCGACGAACGGATTTTCTGGCTTGTCTTCGGCGCGGCGGGCTTGCAGCTCGTCGGGCATCTGTTCGGCGGCCATGAGTTCGGCAACTTTCTGGCCTTGATATGTCGCCATGGCGACGCCGTGGCCGGCATAGCCCACCGCATAGTACATGCCGTCGAGCTGGCCGGCGTGGGGCATGATGTCGAAGGCGAAGTCGAGCGTGCCTCCCCAGACGTAGTCGATCTTGGCGTCGCTGAGCTGGGGATAGACGTCGATCATGCCGCGGCGCAGGATCGCCGCGCTCCGGCGGACCGTCTGGTCGTTCTCGGGAAAAAATGCGGCGCGGCCGCCGAACAGCATGCGCCGGTCGGGAGTGAGCCGGTAGTAGTAGAGATAGTTTTTCGAGTCGTAGATCATGCGGTTGCGCGGGCTCAGTTCCTGCGCCAGCTTCGCAGGCAGCACTTCGGTGGTAATGATGAAAGACCCGATCGGAATGAGCTTCTTCTGCAGCGCGGGCGAGGCGCGGCCGGTGTATCCGCTGGTGGCGACGAAGACTTCGTGGGCCCAGAGCGGGCCGCGGGAGGTCGCGAGCTGCCATCCTGCCTCGCCCTGGCGCGAGCTTCTCTGCACCGTTTGGACCCGGGTGTGCTCGAAGATCTCAGCCCCGGCTTTCATGGCGGCGCGGGCGAGTCCGACGACGTAGCGGGCGGGATTCAGCCCGGCGCTGACTTCATCGACCATACCGCCGAAGTAAATCGAGGATCCGATCTCAGAATTCAGCTCGTGACTCTGCACGACGCGCAGAGTGTGGTGGAACTCGCGGGCAATCACTTCGGCCTGGCGCGCGTAGTCGTCGAAGTGCTTCTGCTTGCAGGCGACTTCAAGATGTCCGCAGCGGGAGAAGTCGCAATCGATGGCTTCTTCGCGAACAATCTGCTCCACGCAGTCGATGGTGGCCAGCGAGGCGGCATACATGCGCTGTGTGAGTTCGCGTCCGTAGCGGGAGATGAGCTGGTTGACGCCCAGCTTCATACCGGTGAGCACCATGCCGCCATTGCGCGAACTGGCTCCCCAGCCAATGGTTTCGGACTCGAGCACGGCGACCTTCGCGCCCCGCTGGGCCAGCGTGCGGGCGGCCGACAAGCCGGTAAACCCGGCGCCGATTACGGCCACATCGACGGCCTCGGGCAGTGGGCGCGCGGCATCCACGGCGGGAAATTCAGTAGTAGTGAGCCAGTAGTTATGTTCTTGCAGGGGCATGGGATACGGGATCTAAAAACCAAGACCTTTGACCACGGGGGACACAGGGGAGCACAGGGTAGGGCCTCGCGGTTTGGGCGACCGAGCATTCTAGCAAGCGCGCGCCCTAGCAGGCTGCTGAAAATCTCCGTTTCGAGCCGTTTTTGGGAAGGGCACGAGTTCACTCGTGCCGTTAAGCCCATTAAAATCAGCTGCGCTTTAGCGCCTGAGGTGCGCTCATTCCTGGCAAAAGGAGTTTTTCAGCAGCCTGCCAGGGGTACATGTACCGGCGGTTACCGGACTCGCTGGTTTTAGGCCCCTACAGTAATCTTGCCGCCGTTACTGGTTACCCCTAGTCTGAACAAGATGACCTTGAGCTGCCTCTTGTTTTCCTCGGACGAGGGAACCGCTGAGCCTATTCTTCAGGCGCTTACCGGTCTCGGTGTCGAGGGAGAGCTCTGCCGCGAAGTTGCGGCCGCGGTCGAGAAGGTCACCCAAGAGAATTTTCAGATCGTCATTATTGACTGGGATTGGCAACCAGAAGCGGCGCAACTGCTGGCCAAGGCCCGCGAGCGTAAAGCCGCCGAAAGGCCGCTGACGCTGGCCATTGTAAGCGATGACATCAGCGTTCCGAAGGCGCTGCAGGCGGGCGCGAATTCGATTTTGCGCAAGCCGTTGGTGGGGAACCAGGTCCGGGATACGTTGACCACGGCGCGCGACCTGCTGCGCGCCAAGCAGGAATCGGCGGCGGCGGCGCAGGCTGCGGCGGCTGGAGCCTCTGCCTCAGGCGCGATCTCGACCCTGCCGGCCAGCCTGGAACCAGGAAGCGAAAAAAGTCTGCGCGCGGGAGAGTTTCTGAATTCGGCGTCTTCGGCTCCGGGGGGACAGTTCGTCACCGAGTCGGAAGTGCATGAGTTCCGGGTGCCATCGTCGGTCGAAAAGGATTTGGAACCGATGGCCGCTTCCGTCGACGAAGTCATTGCACCTCCGCCTCCGCCCCCACCGGATACGGGCGAGACCCGAGGCCTGGAATGGTACTTGAAAACTCGCGGGGGGACCGTGCCCCAGGGGTCAGCGCAAGGCGCGGCGGCGGCGGCCGCTCCGGCACCCGTGAAACCTGAATTGCTCGGTTTCGACCAGACGGTTGCCTATACCCCGGCGCCAGCAGCGAGTTCGTCCGATTCGGCGCGAGAACCTGCTCCCGAGGCGAACCAGGATTCGCCGGACGTCCCAGGACAGCATCACCCAGGCCATCACCCAGGACAGCATCACCCAGGGCAGGATCACGAGCAGAGTCACGAGCAAAAGCAGGAGCAGAGAAAAGAAGCGGAACTGTTCTCCTATATCACCGAGGGCATGGAACCCGAGAAAGCTCCGCGGGCGCCACTCCGGCTGGGCAAGGGGGCAATGATCGCCGCGCTCGCCGTGGCTAGCTGCGCGGTTGTGGCTGCGCCACAAGCGCCGTGGCACGCGGGTGTGCGGGCGGCATGGGCGCGGGGACACCAGACCGTGCACGCCTGGCTGAATCCGCAACTGGTTACCACGCCGCAGGCGCCGATTGCGCATGAAGATTTTGGCCGGGCCGGCGATGAGTACAAGTTGCCGGTGACAGAAAATATTCCGGACGCGACCACCGATCCTTCGCAGATTCATGTGATTCCGGTGGTAGACCCGACGGTCAAGAAGCTGAATAACATGGGCGAGAATGCGGAGCCTGCGTTGCAGGGGGACCCTGCCGGGGCAACGCCGGCCGATCCGACGGCGGCTCCGGGAACGGTGGTTCCGGCGAATCCAGTTTCATCAAATCCAAGCTCGTCAAATCCAAGCTCGTCAAATCCAGGCTCGTCAAATCCAGGTTCGACAACCACTCCAGAGACGGCGCAGCCCGCTGCCGGAGCACCCGCAAGTGGCACTTCAGCGGCGCCCGGAGCGGGTGCGGCTTCGACCCCAGCGGGTTCGGCGCCCTCCGGCTCGACTCCAGCTCCAGCGCCCGGTTCACCAGCGTCCGGTTCATTAGCGCCTAGTTCGACGGTTGCCGCTCCGGTCGCGACTACGCCGCATTCCGATACTCCAGCAGTGGTTTTCCCCGCGTCCGTGCCTGCGGTTTCGGCTCCGGTTTCAGCGCCGCCGCCGCATACCGCCTCGGCCCCGGCCGATGTTCCGTCGAGCCTGAAGTCGCAGATTGCCTCGATGGCTCCCGATGCCGGCGGAAACAAGGCGCCAGAAGCGGCGATGCAGGCGATTGAGCCCGTCGTGATTCCGGAAGCCACAGAGCGGGCTCTGCTTACCAATCAACCGGCCTTCGACTCTCCCGCCAGCGCCAGCGGACAGCCGGGGACTGTGATCTTGCAGGTTCTGGTCGGCCGCGACGGCTCGGTACAGGACGCCAAGTTTCTGCAGGGATCGCTGGCCTTTGCCCGAGTCGCGATTGACGGCGTGAAGCGTTGGAAATTCAAGCCCTACATCATGAACGGGCGGCCAGTCTCGGTCCAGACCCCGCTGACCATCAGCTTTAAGGCGGCTCAGTGATAGTAAGTTGTTTGTTTTGTTGAGGACCACTGGATAACGGTAGTGCTTCCAACTACAGCCAGGGCGAGGCCGGATGACAGATCCTGGTTTCGTTCGTCTGTTCTTTGTTCGTCTGTTCAGGTGACGTCGCACGCCATCGTCTACCGTCAGGCAGCAAGTGAGCAGCCGGGGGATCGAAATCCGCATCTAGGTTAGATAGAGTCGGGGATATATAATCCGAAAGAGTTTCTCAGGAAGCCGTTCCTTCCAGAAGAAGACCAAAATTGATGTCCATGAAAATCAAAGCAGCGATTCTCGTCACCTCCTTTGCCGTACTCATGTTCGTGGTAGTGGGTTCACTGGGAGGTGTGCATGCCTCCTCGAACGACGGCTCTTACCGGCAACTGCAGGTTTACAGTGAAGTGCTCTCGCGCGTGCGCACCGAGTACGTGGAAGAGCCCAACATTCCGAAGGTGACGGACGGCGCGCTGCACGGGCTTCTGGAGTCGCTCGATTCCAACTCGAGCTACATGTCGCCGGACGCCTACAAGGCATTCAAAGATCGCAAGTCAGAATCCAAGGGCGGCATTGGCGCAGTGGTGTCGAAACGCTTTGGCTACGCGGCGGTGGTCGCGGTGTTGCCGGGATCTCCGGCGGAGAAGGCGGGAATTGAACAGACCGATATCTTCGAATCGATTGAAGGGCAAAGCACGCGGGAAATGTCGCTGCCCGAGATTCGCAGCCTGATCGCCGGCGCGCCGGGATCCACACTGAATGTTGCGGTAGTGCGGGCACGGAAGGCCGAGCCGCAGAAGATTTCGATTACGCGCGACATTGTGAGCATTCCTCCGGTGTCCGACAAGATGATGGACGACGGCATCGGCTACGTGAAGGTCGAAACCCTGACCAAGGGCAAGGCGCAGGAAATTTCGGCGAAGGTGAAGTCGCTGGAGAAAGAGGGAGCCAAGAAGATTCTGCTCGATCTGCGCAACTGCGCCGAAGGCGACGAGACGGAAGGCATTGCGGCGGCCAATCTGTTCCTGAATCACGGAACAATTACATATCTGCAGGGCCAGAAATTTCCTCGCCAGGCGTTCAATGCCGAGCCGGCGAAGGCGATCACGGCTCTTCCGATTGCAGTGCTGGTGAACCGGGGAACGTCGGGCGCGGCTGAGATTGTGGCGGCTGCGATTCTGGAGAACGCGCGCGGCGACGTGGTCGGCGACAAAACTTTTGGCGACGGTTCGGTGCAGAAGACCTTTGATCTGCCCGATGGCGGCGCCTTGATCCTCTCTTACGCGAAGTACTATTCGCCCAGCGGAAAGGCCATTCAGGATACGGCCATCACGCCCAACGTGCTTGTGGCGGACGCCGCCGACGATTCCGTGGGCCCGGACGATGAAGATACCGCGGTACCGCGGGACAGGAAGCCAAGCCCAAGGCCACGGTCGATGATCAGCTGAACAAGGCCGTGGAAGTGCTGAAGAGCCGGGCCAGCTAGAAGACGCTATTCAGATAACAGGGCTATTTTCTTGAATTGCGCGCCGCGCGGCGCGCAATTTTTTTGCCTACAGAACGTCTCCGCTCCCAGCCCGCGCGAAATGCTATCCTGACCTCGACTCCCGATCTTAATTCTGATGAAGTCTCTCTACGAAAATCTCCCCGAAGTCGAAATCGGCGGGCGCAGGTTGGTGGGCCGCGTTCTGTTCGGGTTGCTTGTGCTGGTTGCGGTGCTGGTGGGCGCCACCGCTGGCTTGTTGCTCGTATATGCCACCGACCTGCCGCAGGTCGATGCTCTCGAAGCCTATCGGCCCAGTTCCATCACCGAACTTTACGATGATCACGGGCGGGTGATCGGCTCATTCGCGCTGCAACGGCGCGTCGTGGCCACCTACGACGATTTCCCCCCGGTGCTGCGCGACGCGCTGGTCTCGATTGAAGACAAGGATTTCTACAAGCATTCCGGCATTAATTTCTTTCGCATCGCCGGAGCGGCCTATCGCGACATTGAATCGGGCGGCAAGGTGCAGGGCGCCTCGACGCTGACCATGCAACTGGCGAGGAATCTTTTTCTGTCGCCCGACCGCCGCTGGCAACGCAAAGTGCAGGAGGCAATGCTGGCCATCCAAATCGAGCGGCGCTTTACCAAGCCGCAGATCTTTACGCTGTATGCGAACCAGATCTCGCTGGGCCACGGCGTGTACGGCTTTGAGGCCGCGTCGGAGTTCTATTTCAGCAAGCCGGCCAAGCAACTCACTCTGGAAGAGGCGGCTTTACTCGCCGGCCTACCGAAGGGCCCAACACTCTATTCGCCGATCAACCATCCCGACCGCGCGCAGAAGCGGCGGAATCTGGTGATCAACGCCATGCTGGAAGACGGCAAGATCACGGCGGCGCAGGCTGCCGACGCGCGCTCGGCGCCGCTCGTGCTGCATCTGGCGCACGATCCGAATTCGCTGGCGCCCTATTTTGTAGAGGAGATTCGCCGCTATCTCGAAAGCAAGTACGGAGCCGACCAGGTTCACGAAGGCGGCCTGAAGGTTTACACCACGCTCGACGTCGAGTTGCAGAAGGCCGCGAATCAAGCGGTGCTCGACGGCGTGGCGGCCTATGAAAGGCGGCATGGATGGAAGGGGCATCTCGAAAACGTGGTGGCCGAAGGCTCGGTCCTCGATAAGTATTCGCATCCCGACTGGGACGACGAGCCGGAAGTGAATGGATATGTTCACGCGCTGGTCACTGCGTCGGGCACGGGAATTGCGACGCTGAAGTTTGGAAAATACACGGCCGCTCTCGGCCAGACCGACGTGGCCTGGACGCAGCAGAAACTGGCCGCCATTCTCAAAGCCGGCGACATCTGTTACGTCAGGATTCTCGCGCTGGGAGCGAACGGCGCGGCACGCGTCAGCCTGGAGGAGGATTCCGGGGCGCAGGGCTCGCTGCTAGCCATCGACAATGCTACGGGCGGAATCAAGGCCATGGTGGGCGGGCGCGATTTTAACGATTCGAAATTTGACCGCGTCACCCAGGCCATGCGGCAGGTCGGATCGTCGTTCAAACCCTATGTTTACACCACGGTGATCGACCAGGGTGCCAGTCCCGACGACACCATTCTCGATGAACCCATCAGCTTCGACACTCCTTCCGGACCGTACACGCCGCACAATTACGACGAAAAATTTGAAGGCATCATTACCCTGCGGCGGGCGCTGGCGCAGTCACGCAATATTCCGGCGCTCAAGCTGGCCAACAAAGTTGGCATCAAGACCGTCATCGAATACGCCGAGCGCTTTGGCATTACGGCCAAACTGCCGCCGTATTTGCCGGTGGCGCTGGGGGCGGCGGAAATTACGCTGATCGAGCAGACCTCGGCGTATAGCGTCTTTCCGAACGACGGCGTGCGCGTGACCCCGCGCTACCTCACCCGCGTGACCGACTACGAAGGGCGCGTGCTGGAAGAAGATTTTCCCGACGTGAAGGACGTGGTCAGCGAGCGCACCGCCCGCATCATGACTTCGATGTTGCGCGAGGTCGTGCTGCACGGCACCGGGATCGCGGCAGCGCGGCTGCCTTTTCCCGTGGCAGGCAAGACCGGCACGACCAATGATTTTACCGACGCGTGGTTCATGGGATTTTCTCCGACGATGACGTGTGGAGTCTGGGTCGGGTACGACGAGAAGAAATCCCTGGGAGCGAAGGAAACGGGAGCGCACGCCGCGTTGCCCATCTGGATGAACTTTATGACGGTAGCGATGGCGGGAAGAGATGCGGGCGATTTTCAGCCGCCGCCCGCTGTGCCGCATGCGGCGCCTCAGAAGGTGGACACGCCAGATACGGCCCCGGCCACGGAGGAAGCGCATTAGGTATGGGAGAATGGCGAGGAGGAATTGTGAGCACGAAGAATTTCGTTCTGACCTTGACTGCGGCCCTTTTGATCGCGGTGAGTGCCGTGTCACAAACAACGGTGGCCGGCATAAACGATGAGATCAAAGAATCTATGGCCGTCACTCAGGTTCTCGTCTCACAAATGAAGGCCTGGAACGACCACGATCTTGACGCGTTCATGACGGGCTACTGGAAATCTCCGGAGCTGACATTCTTCTCGGGGGCGAATGAGCGGCACGGTTGGCAGGAGACGATGGATCGCTTCAAGGCGACCTACCAGAGTCCGGGGCACGAGATGGGCAAGCTGGAGTTTTCAAACCTGCGCGTCGAGGCGCTGGGGCCGGACGCGGCGTTCGCGCGGGGCGAGTTTCATTTGACGATGTCTGACGGCAAGACTCCGCACGGAATTTTCACGCTGGTATTCCGCAAGTTTCTCGACGGCTGGAAAATCATTCACGACCATACGTCGGCCGCCGAGTGAGCGCATAACTCCGCTAAACGTTGCTCTGCGATAATCGAACAATGCTGCCTCGGATTGCTCTCAGGCTGGTTGACTTTGACGCGAAGACTCGCTCGCTGCCGAATCTGATCACTCGCACAAGGCACATAACCGAGGAGCACGCGGCATGAAAAATCCCGTCCGTTTCCTGCTGCACGTACCAGTTCCCTGGGTATTCGTTCTGAACTATCTTCTCGGGGTAGCGGTGGAACGGATGTGTCCGCGCGTCATTTCTGCCCAAGCCGCTCAAATGAGCACGATTGCCGGAGCTGTTTTGTTTGCCGCGGGTGCCGTGATTGCAGGCTGGGGCCTCGTGCTCTTCCGCAGGGCGAGGACGACGACGGTTCCAGGAAAGTCGTCGGCGGAACTGGTGACCTCTGGGCCTTATCGCTTCACACGCAACCCCATGTATGTAGGCCTCACGCTGGCCTACCTTGGAGAAGCGGGGTTACTGAAACAGCTCTGGCCTGCCATTCTTCTGCCGCTGACGATTGCCTATGTGAACTGGACCGTGATTCCGGTTGAAGAAGCAAAGCTGGAAGAGGTCTTCCCGGGCGCATACCAGCAGTACCGCTCCCGTGTGCGCCGCTGGATCTAGGCAGCGGCGAGAGATCGGACGAGAGATCGATGGTGCAGAGCGCGCGCACGAAACAGACGCGAGACTTCGCAGCCAACTACTTCTTCACTCGGACTTGGACGCGGGTTCCTTCCGGTAGTTTCCCGTTCAGGAGTTCCACCGTTCCATTGCGCACCACGCCTTCGAATTCCAGTTGCGGCTGGCTCGAAACCCGCGCGGGCGAGTCGTCGGCGCCCTCACGATCCGCGGACAGGAGTGTCCGCGCCACACTGCGTCCCATGCCCTTATCCATGGCGTCGTTGGCGAGCTGATCGGCTTCCTGATTCTGCTCGCGAAAAGCGTGGCCGATCGCGAACCAGTCGAGTTGCGCAATTAATTCTTTGGCGCGGCCGTGCAGGTCTTGCAGCACCGCGTTCTTCACTTTGTAGATGCCTTTGATCTGCCGCACCAGCAGCTCGGAATCGCTGATCAACTTGAGTGCCTTGGGGCCGTGCTCGATCGCATACTCCAGTGCGGCAATCAGTCCCTGATATTCGGCGAAGTTGTTGGTCTGGTGGCCGAGGTATTCGCTGAGGGCGGCGACCTTGCGTCCGGATTCGTCTTTGATCACGACTCCGTAGCCAGCGGGGCCAGGATTGCCGCGCGCGCCGCCATCGCTGTGTGCGATCAGGTAATGTGCGGGAGGATTCTCGCGGGATTCGAACAGGGGCTTGGTTCCGGCGCTGCGTGCGGGATACATGATTCGAGTTTACAACGGGCGAGATTTCACCGGGGCTGAAGCCCTGTCCGTTTTGGGTCGTAGACGCGGCCCTGAAGGGCCGCTCTTCCACGGACTCTTCCACGGACTCTTCCACGGACTCGCCCACGGACTCGCCCTGTACTTCGTCCTGTACTTCGTTCTGTACTTCGCTACGGGCTTCGCCACGAATTCTCCAACGGAGTCTTCCGCGGACTTTTCTACGTTTAGTCAGATTTTAAGATTTAGGGTCCATCAGCGTCCGGCAGCCAGCCGCGTGGCCAGGCGGGGCGGCAGTTTCGCGTCGAAGATGCGGTCCTGCGCTGCTTTCAGATTGTAGGGCGTGCGGTGAAAGTGGACGACCTGCGCGTCGGTGTCGAACAGGGCGAAGGCGGCGCGCCAGTCGCCATCGCGCGGCTGCCCGACCGAGCCGGGATTGATCAAGTACCGCGTGGAGGGCTTCAATTGCAGCGGAACGGTTTCGGGCTGGCCCACCGTGCGGTACTCTGGACGAAAGCCGTCGGCGGAGGAACCATTGGCGAAGAATCCGCCCTGCAGGTGCGTATGCCCAAAAAAAGTTAAGGGATTCGTCAGGGTGATGAGCGGCGCAAGCGCATCCCCCAGCGAAACCACGTATTCGTCTTCATCGTTGGGCGAGCCGTGAACCAACTGCACTTCGGGAAAATCCGGCAAGGAAACGGGGCCTTGTGGCAGGGCGCGGAGCCAGTCAAGATTGGCGGGCGACAGTTCATTGCGAGTCCAGATAGCCGCCGCGGCGGCCATGGGGTTGAAATCGTCAAGGTCCATGACCCCGGTAGCGGCCTTGTCGTGATTGCCGCGCACAAAAGACTTCCCCAGCTCGCGAGAACGTTCGGCCACTTCGTTGGGGCTGGCGCCGTAACCGACGATGTCGCCCAGGTTCACCACCACGTCGAACGACGGGGCCGCGGCGAGAGTCGCGTCTAGGGCTTCGAGGTTGGCGTGGATGTCGCTTAGCAGCAGTATGCGCACGAATCACCGGACAAACTGCCGATTATAGACTAACCCTGGGATTAAGATGCTCGGTGGGAAACTCGTCGATCGGGAGAACATTCCTATGACAGGAAGTACGCGGCTGGGATGGCGGTTCAAAGGCAAAACGCCGTTGTGGTTCATGCTGCTCGTGGGACTGTTGCTAACTGATGCCGCACTGCATTTTGGATTGCTGTTTACCGTGTCGATGTGGGCACGCTCCGCGCCAGATTCGATCCATTCGTATCGAGTGCCGTTCAGGGACGGTGCGATTTATTTCATACAGCAATGGCTGGGCTGGTACTTGGGCGCGTGGTGGATTGGACTGGGGCTGCTCGCGATCTTGACTGTATTGCTCGTGCTGAATCGCGGCCGGCTTGAGCGCGAGAGCTAGCAGGCTGCTGGAAAACTCAACTTTAGATTGGTTTTGGGAAGGGCACGACTTCAGTCGTGCCGTTAAGTGCCTCAAAACCAACCGCGCTTTAGCAGCCTGAGGTTCACTTTCGACAACCGACAGAGTTTTTCAGCAGCCTGCTAGGTGTTCACCACGGGGCAGCGGGCCCAGTGGCCTGTAGCGACTTCGACCAGCGGAGGCAACGCGCGGGCGCAGTCAGGGATGCGGTAGTCGCAGCGAGGTTCGAAGCTGCAGCCCGGAGGCATGGCGTGCAGCGCGGGTACGGTTCCATCGATGGTTTCGAGCGGGCGGGTGCGGTCGGTCTTGAGATCGGGCACGGCGTGGAGCAGGCCGCGAGTGTAAGGATGCGCGGGAGCCTGGAAAATATTTCTTCTGGCGCCGAGTTCCACCAGGCTGCCGGAGTACATCACGGCGACGCGATCGGCGATCTGCGAAACCACTGCCAGGTCGTGCGAAATAAAAAGCATAGCCAGTCCGAACTTGGTGCGCAGTTCCGCGAGTAGATCGAGAATCTGCGCCTGGATGGTGACGTCGAGCGCCGTGGTGGGTTCGTCGGCAATCAGTAAGTGCGGGCGATTGACGATGGCCATGGCGATCATGATGCGCTGGCGCATGCCGCCGGAAAGCTGGTGAGGATAGTCGCGGGCGCGGCGCGCAGCGTCGGGAATAGCAACGTCGTTCATGGCTTCGACGGCGCGCTGCCGGGCCTCGTGTTTCGAGATGGAGTTGTGCGCCGTAACCGCTTCGGCGATCTGGTCCCCGACGCGCATGACCGGGTTGAGCGCGGTCATCGGCTCCTGAAAGATCATGGCAATGCGCGAGCCGCGCAACTGGCGCATGGCGTCGTCATCAAGGGCGGGAAGATTGCGCGGGGCGGTGTTGCTTTCGGTAAAGATAATTTCGCCGGAAACTCGCGCTTGCGGCGGCAACAGCCGCATGATGGCCAGGGAAGTGATCGACTTGCCCGACCCGGATTCGCCGACCAGGCCCAGGACTTCACCGGGTGCGATGGAAAAGCTGAGATCGCGGACGGCGGAAAGCACGGGCGAGTCGCCTGTGCCCACCCGAGCTTGCGCGGGGAATTCGATGTTCAGGTGTCGGATGTCGAGCAGAGCTGGCACGGTTTCATGGTACCAGCGCTCCTAGCAGGCTGTTGAAAAACTCCGCTTCGCGCCGTTTTTGGGAAGGGCACGAGTTCATTCGTGCCGTTAAGCCGATTAAAATCAGCCGCGCTTTAGCGCCTGAGGCGCGCTCTTTCCCGGCAAAAGGAGTTTTCAGCAGCCTGCTAGAGAATAACGCTGCGCGGAATTCAGCGACTCGTTAGCAGCTCTGCTTTACGGTCTTGGTGTCGAGGTCAATGGTGTAGCAGCGGGACTTCTCGTCCTTGACGATCAGCGAGTTGCCCGTGAGTTTCAGTTCTGTGATAAAAACCCACTGAACGTCTTCTTCCATTTTCGGATCGATTGTCGTGTCGAAGACCTTGATCCGGAACTGCTCCTTCCCCGTTGAGTCGGACCCGATCACATAATTTCCTGATCGGCCGCTGTTCGGAGCAGAGTATGTGATGCCTTTGTATACGACGGGGGCCACGGGCTTCGGGGCCGCTCGCTTCGCGGAGGCAGAGTCCGCACTCCCAAACAGAGCGGCGAGCAGCACGGCTGAGCATACCTTCCACATGACAGTCCTATTGTCCCAAGATAAGCGGCAGCCCATTCTTGCTATTTCCAATCACCACCACTTTGGTGTTGGCGCTCTTGGCCAGCACCTCGGTGGCTTCGATTCCCTTCCACTCGAGCAGCGAAGGAGTAATGCCCTGGGCGACGATCTGCTGGAAGTCGCGCACGCCGGCGGCTTCGATGCGTTTGCGTTGGGCTTCCTGCGTTTCTTTCTGCAGGCGGAAGTTCATGGCCAGCGATTCCTGCTCGGCCTGCTGTTTGGCTTCGATCGCGGCCTTGAGCGTGGTCGGGAGCTGAATGTCGCGCAGCAGAACGTTTTCCACCGTGATGCCGCGTTGATTGAGCTCGGTGGTGATCTGATCCAGGATTTGTTTGGCGACCATCTCTCGTTCGCCGGTGTAAAGAGCATTCGCGGTGTGCGAGGCCGTGGCTTCGCGGATGGACGAGCGCAGCGTTGGTTCCACCACCACGTTCTCATAGTCGGCCCCGATCTTCTGGAAAACTTCCGCGGCGCGGTCGGGATTGAGGTGATAGATGAGCGAAGTATCCAGGCTCATCATCAGGCCTTCGCTCGACGGGACGCTGGCCGATTCCTTAAGAGTCTGCGTCTGGACGGAAAGCTCGTTGTTGGTTTTCAGCGGGTTGATGAGGTGAATGCCTTCACCCAGGGTTTCGCCGGATTGCACCTTGCCGAAAAGGGTGAGAACGCCCACGTGGCCAGTGCCCACCTTGGTTACGGAACTGAAGAGCAGGATTACGAGCAGGAATGCGGCAATTCCCATGCCGATCAGGCGAAGAAGGCCGCCGCCGTGACCACCGCCGTCAATAATTCTGCCGCGAGCTGGATCGAAAATCGTCATCGGAATTCTCCCTGAGTGATTCTAGGTTGGAGAGACGCAGGAAATAAGTGGCTTGCGTGGCTCAGGATGGGGCGAGCCAGCCGTGGCGCGGCTGTGTCGGCACTCCGGACGTGGGCGTCCGGGCTCCATCGTGTCTCGGGCGCCATGCAATGGTGCGCTCTGAATCTTGCCCTGCGGTGGCCGCATCTCTTACAGTACGTCTATGAGCAAAATTCACATTCCTACGCCTTTGCGGCAATATGTGGGCAAACAGACCACGGTGGAAGTGACGGGAGCTACCGTTGGCGAAGCCATGAACGCGCTGGTGGCGCAGCATCCCGACCTGCGCAAGCACCTCTACACCGAAGACGGCAAACTGCGGGCCTTCGTGAATCTTTACGTCAACGACGAAGACATTCGCTACATGCAGAAAGAAGCGACCGCCCTGAAGGAAGGTGATAACATTTCGATTGTGCCTTCCATCGCCGGAGGCGCGAACTGACTGCGGTTTCTTAACGTGAATCTTGTCGCTACAATCCGCTGTTGTTGCTGTTGCCCTTCCTGTTGTTGACTCCGCATTCGCGCGGTTCGTCGATTCAATTCCAGTGAGCCGCGTTCGTGGATTCGGCGAAGAAACCTTCTTCAACCACGAAGGACACTAAGGTACACGAAGGAAAACCTAACGAGGATTTATGGCCACTATTACAGAAATTCCAGTAACCCTCAACAAGGATGAAATCCTGCGCTACTCGCGCCATCTGATCATGCCGGAGGTGGGCATGGAGGGACAGCAGAAGCTGAAGGCCGCGCGCGTGTTGTGCATCGGCACCGGCGGGCTGGGATCGCCGCTGGCGCTGTATCTGGCGGCCGCGGGCGTAGGAACGCTGGGCCTGGTCGATTTCGACGTGGTGGACTACACCAACCTGCAGCGCCAGATTATTCACTCGACCGCCGACGTGGGGCGCAAGAAGCTCGATTCCGCGGCCGACAAGTTGAAGGGCATCAATCCGTTTCTGAATCTGCAGTTGTTCGACACACGGCTGGACAGCTCCAATGCGTTAGAGTTGTTTCGCGACTTCGACATCATCGCCGACGGCACTGATAATTTTCCCACCCGCTACCTGGTGAACGACGCCTGCGTGCTCACGGGCAAGCCCAACGTTTACGGATCGATTTTCCGGTTCGAGGGCCAGGCCAGCGTGTTCGCCACTGAAGATGGACCGTGCTATCGCTGCCTGTATCCTGAGCCGCCGCCGCCGGGGCTGGTTCCTTCGTGCGCGGAGGGCGGCGTGCTCGGCATTCTTCCCGGCCTGGTCGGCGTGATGCAGGCTACCGAAGTGATCAAGCTGATTCTCGGGATCGGCGATCCGCTGATCGGGCGCCTTCTGCTGATTGACGCGCTGGGCATGAAGTTCCGCGAACTCAAGCTGCGCAAGAATCCCGACTGCCCGGTGTGCGGCACCCATCCCACGGTCACGAAGCTGATAGACTACAACGAGTTTTGCGGCATTCGTGGGGAGGAAAAGTCTGTGGGCAACGGAGTTCCGGAGATTCAAGTAGAAGACCTGAAGCGGCGCCTGGATGCGAAGGATGATCTGTTCGTGCTCGACGTGCGCGAGCCGCACGAATACCAGATCTGCAATATCGGCGGCTATCTGATTCCGCTGAACGATTTGCCCAAGCGCGTCAGCGAACTCGATTCGAGCCGCGAAATCGTTGTCCACTGCAAAATGGGCGGACGCAGCGCCAAGGCCGTCGCCTTCCTGCAGCAGTCGGGATTCACGAAAGTGCACAACCTGGCTGGAGGAATCACGGCGTGGTCGGATCGCGTGGATCCGAAAGTGCCGAAGTACTGAAGAGCCAGTTCTCAGTTCTCAGATGTCAGTTCTCAGTTTGACGGGGAGTGCTCACGCCCTCCCTTTTTGCCTTGCCACCTGTGATCCCCGGCCTTGCATTTTTCCCCGCAGGGCTGATAATAGCCAGTCTCCTTCCCCCCGGGAGGTTTCATGCCACTTTTTGTCCGCACGCTGCGTTCCAGCGCACAAGTGTCTTTAGCCGGAGTGCTCGCCCTGATCACACTGCTGGCTGTTGTTCTTAATAGCCAGGTCGCCTCCGCACAAACTGCCGCGCCGGGGCCGAACTCCGATCCAACTTATCAGGCTCTGCGCAACCTGACTCTGGGCAGCGAAAGTGTGAGCGTTAGCAATCTTGAACTGAAGCGCGATGCGGGGACGTTTCATCTTCGTTCCGGCACCTTCTGCTTCGTCGCTCCGGTGGCGGGCAGGGTGACAGGAGCGGTTTTTACCGGAGACGGAAATTTCGTGCTCGCTCCGCCCGCGTCGGAAGCGGCCATGCTGAAGCTGTTGACCAAGGAAAACGAGTTCAGTGAAAACTTCAGCCAGATGGTGCTGCGCTTCACTGACTCGACTTACGACGAAATCAAGAAAGCTGGCACGGCGGGCGCATCCGGTTGTGACGCTGGGCCGCTGAAAGACAGCCAGCACACCACCCGGCACAAGCTGAAGGAAAATTATGAGTCGCGGATACTGGAAGACCTGCTCAGCCCGGAGCCGGGTGGCTTGTTCGTCGCCTTCATCCACGGCAAACGCTACAACGGACAGGAACTCTACCGGATCGATCCCCACGAAAACCGCGACCAGGTCGACTTCTCGACCTATGATGAGAATAAGTTTGGCGACTGGGCTTCGTTTCCCATGTCTGGGGAGATGTCGGGCGAGAGAAAGAAGGGGGCCGTTGGACAGCCCATCCGCATCGGACACCAGCAGATCGAGGCCACGATCGAGAAAAGCGCCAACCTGATCGGCAAGACCAAAACGACGTTCACCGCAAATTTTAACGGTCTGCGGGTCGCGCCCTTTGACCTGTTCCGGACTTTGCGAGTGCGCCGCGTGACCACGGCCGACGGTCAGCCGCTGTCATTCATTCAGGAAGATAAGAATGAGGACGCAGAGTTCGCGGTGATTCTGCCGAAGGTGCTGGCGGCGGGCGAAGAGTTCACCGTAAACACCGAATACGAGGGTAAGGAAGCCGTGACCAATGAAGGTGGCGGCAACTATTTTCCGGTGGCTCGGGAGAACTGGTATCCGAACAACCCCGGCGGAAATTTCGGGGAGTACGCGACTTATGACATGACGTTCCGCATTCCGAAAGGGATGCAGATCGCGGCGACCGGCGTGCGCGTCACCGACAGCAACGACGGCGGACAGAACGTGACCGTATGGAAGAGCGAAGCCCCGCAAACGGTGGCGGGATTCAGCGTCGGCCGATTCAAGGTCGAGCAAGCCAAGCTGGACAAGCCGGAATATCAAGTCGAGTCGTATGCCAATGAGGAGTCGCCCGACTGGGTGCGGGGCCTGCAACACTCCGCCAACGGGGATGATCTGCCAAGCATGGGATCGCATGGCGCGGACGTGGCGCTGGGCACGATGAGCACCACCGGCCTCAATAAGAAAGCCCTCGCCGAAGGCGAACTCGCTTTGCAGCTTTACACCGAGTACTTTGGCCCTTCTTTGTTCAAGCACCTGCAACTGACCCAGCAGACGGCGTGCAACTTCGGGCAGTCGTGGCCGGAACTCGTCTGGATTCCGATCTGTTATTACTTTGACACGACCGTGCGCCACCAGTTGGGGATGGATTTTGGCGACCGCGGCTACTGGAAAGTAGTGACCCCGCATGAAGTCGCGCACCAGTGGTGGGGACACACGGTGGGCTTCAGCTCCTATCGCGATCAATGGATGAGCGAAGGGTTCGCAGACATGTCCGCCTCGCTTTACCTGACCATGATCGAGAAGAATCCAAAGAAGTTCATCACCTTCTGGAATGACGAGCGCGAACTGCTGCTGGAGCGCGATGCGCAAGGCTTCCGGGCGATCGATGCCGGGCCGCTGACCATGGGTTACCGCACCAGCAATACGCGCACCGGATTGGGCACGTATCGCCGCCTGATTTATCCCAAGGGCGCCTACATCCTGCATATGATTCGCATGATGCTGCACGACAACCGCACGGGCGATCAGCGCTTCAAGGATCTGATGCAGGATTTCGTCAACACCTACCGCGGCAAGGCGGCCACTACGGAAGATTTCAAGGCCATGGTGGAGAAACACATGACTCAGGAGATGGACCTGGAGGGCAACCACAAGATGGACTGGTTCTTCAACGAGTACGTCTATGGAACCCAGCTGCCTTCGTACCAGATGAACGCGACTTTCGACACCGGAGCGGATGGCGATGTGGTGATGAGCGTGAAGATGACGCAATCGGGTGTGAATGACACGTTCCGCATGCTGGTGCCGATCTACCTGGAGTTGCCAAGCGGCATGTTCTTCCTGGGAAGGGCGCGGCTTGCGGGGAATAACTCGTTCGATGAGAAGATTCCCTTGAAAGGCTTGAAAGACAAGCCCAAGCGGGCGGTCATCAACTACTACGATGATGTGCTGGCATCGCCGAACTAGGATACTGACCTAGGATGGTGTGACGAAAAAAGGGGAGCACGCTCGTGCTCCCCTGATTGTTTGAGATGTGTTTTGGTAGTCCGCGTGGCCGTTACTTGCTCGACCCTGCCTGCATGGCGTCGCTGGGCTCATCCAGATCGAGGGCAAATTTCTTGCCTTCGAAGCGAGCGCCGGCGAGGGTGCTGGTTCCGTCGTCGTTGCTCTTCACCACGGCGGCGTCGTTCTGTGACGCCATTTTCAGGTCCACTAACTTTCCCGGCACCTTGGCGACGACGTTCTTGCCTTGCAGGATGCTGACTTCCACGTTGGGTCCGCTGCCCTCCCACTGTAGTTTGTAGTCGCCGGGCTTGAGCTTGGCTCCGTTGACGGTCGTTGGATTCCGCAAGGTCAAGTTGGCTTTGGTACCTGCGAATGCGCTCGAGGCCAGCAGCAGAGCCAACCCCATCATCAAACTTTTGGAAACTGTCGCGAACTTCATAGCTGCTCCTTGTTTTCTTTCCCGAAGTCACGTCGGGAAACGGTTGGGGCGGCCCGACTCGCGACCAGCGCGAGAAAACACTTGTGTTTCCCCACGAATCGCCTACAATGCTGCCGCCGGGGTTGTGCAGAAAAGCCTTGCTGGCAAGTCGTGTAGACAGGTCGCAAGCTTATGCTGCCGCGATGGGGGTTTTCTCACCTGGGCCGCCAAACCGAGTGTGAGAGAATCCCCAGACCCCGCAATAAATATCGAATCACATCTGGCCAGCATCACCTCTGCGCCGGCCCGCTCACCCACTTTGAGAGGTTACGTATGCGATGCTCTCGAAGTTCCCTGATTTGAGTTTCGTTGCACTTCTTTGGACGCTGGGCTCGTCTTTCCGATAGCAAGGAACTCGCGCGAATTCATTTGTTTGGAAGGGAACAGCAGGCAAGTGTTTTGTGTGGGCAGTAGTGTGGAGCGGGCACTTCTGCCCGCGAATGCCAGCGGCGCATAATTCCTTCGATTGATTAAGAAACCCTACGCGCCGTTTCCGCGATAGCAAGCTTGCTCATGGTCAGATCCCGCGGGCAAAGCTTGCGCTGAGCTTGCCGAAGGGAGTGCCCGCGCCACACACATCAGTCGGCGTCGCCGTGCTGGCGCTCGACCGACCAGATGTTTGCGGGATCTTTCTCGAACGGGTAGACGTGCACCATCCAGTTGAAGATCACGGGATAGAAAGTTCCGCCTGCGGCATCGCAGGCTTCCTGCGTGTTGATGGATCCACGCAATCCAAACTGCGGATGCGGCGCCAGCATTTCTTTTCTCTCGTCCGCCGGTGCCCGGCAGAAGTTCACGTGCTCGTGCCACTGGGCCAGGCTGAGCGGTATGCGCTCGTCGAGTTGATCTTCGCTGAAACGCTTGGGCGCGGTGTACATCACGCCGATCAACTTGTAGTCGTCGCCGTGCTTTTCGTAGAGCAGCGACGTGGGATGCTCGGGATTGAAGTGGAACGCCGCTTCCATGCCATACCCGTAGTTGGTGAAGTGGTACATCTTCTGCGGGACTTCGGGATGGAAGATTTTGAAGCCGTCGGCCAAGGCGGTGCGATAGTCCAGATATTTCTCCGAAGCCTTGCGCGCTTCTTCAACGAGCTGTTGCGCCCGCGCGCTGTCGCCCGGTTTGGGCGGGCGCAGGGCCGTCATCTTCATGTGCGGGCCCATGTCCATATGGCCTTCCATGGAGTTCATGACGTGCGTACTGGCATCGCTGTCGGCGTCTTTATCGTCGCCCATGGGCATGTCTTTGGTCTCATCTGCATCTTCGACATGTCGTGACCCGACCCACCCGACATATCCATGCCGGGCATTGATTGCCGGGTGACGGATTGCTGGGCGGCGGGCTGCGTGCCGCTCGCGGGAGCGTCGAGGCTTGCCCCCAGGCCATGCTGCACAGAATGCCGCGATCAGAATGGAATTGAAAATCACGATTCGATGACGCATAGGAAATCCCCCCTCACAAATTCTTTTGATATTAACCCTGCCGCAAAGCGAATGTTTCTGCAAGACTCTCGCTGGTTACCTGCGATTACAGAGGTAATCGGAGTTGCGAAGATTTAGCGCGCGGCATTGGCGGCCTGGGATGGTTTCTGGTACACCTAACTGCTTGACTATCGAATCCATCCTCTTTTTATTTTTCGCGGGGGCGCTCGGCGGAGCTTTGAATTCTGTTGCCGGAGGCGGCAGCTTTATCGCGTTTCCGGCGCTGCTGTTCACCGGTGTGCCTCCGATTCCAGCCAACGCCACGAACACGATCGCGCTGTGGACCGGGGCCGCGGCCAGCGGAGGCGCGTACCGCAAGCGCTGGATGTTCCCCGGCGCGTGATGATTCCGCTGCTGGCGGCGAGTTTGGTGGGAGGGTTAATCGGCGCTCTTCTGCTGTTGAAGACGCCGGCGCAGACCTTCATGCGCGTGCTGCCGTGGCTGACTCTGGGAGCGACGCTGCTTTTCGCCTTCGGCAAGAAGCTGGCCGGCGGCCGCAAGTCGGTGATTGAAGGCGACCACGATCACGAGGCTTCGACCGCGGCGCTCGCCGCGACAACACTGTTTCAGTTCGGCGTCGCGGTCTATGGAGGCTATTTCGGCGGCGGCATGGGCATCGTGATGCTCGCCATGCTGGCCGCGCTGGGCATGACCGACATTCACGCCATGAACGCGCTGAAAAGCGTGCTGGGATTCGTCATCAACGGCGTCGCGGTGGTCACGTTCATCGTGGTCCGCGCGGTTTACTGGAAGCACGGAATCATGATGATCGTCGGCGGAATTGTCGGCGGATACCTCGGCGCGCACTACGCGCATGAAGATGCCGCAGCGTGGATTCGTATGTTCGTCGTGCTGGTCGGCGCGGGAATGACGGTGTACTTTTTCTGGAAGTCGTATTGAAAAACAGTGGCCACGGATCTCACGGATTTACGGGTCAGCACGAATTTGATCGGTAATTTTTGAGTTTGACCCGTGAAAATCCGTGCAAATCCGTGGCCGAGGTTCTCTATCTGAATCGGCTCCGACACGTGCTCGTGGACGATCAGCCACTTGCCGTCTTCGTTTTCTAAAATTCCCGTCCAGCGGAAATTCCCCATCTCGACTTTTCCAGCTTTGGTGGTCATCTGTTCCGCCACCGTGGCCGTGGCCCAGACCAGGTCTCCGTGCGGATGGATCGCGACGTCATCGTTGAGCGTGAACTTCGCGCTCTTGTAGCCGGCGATGATTCCCTGCACGCCTTTCGCATATTCATCCCAGCTGTTGTATTTCAGCGGAGCGATGTCGAAGAACACGTGCGGACCGGTCGCGTAATACTTGGCGGCGTTTGCGGGATCGAGCGTGGACCAGCCGTCCCAGACTTTTTGCAGGTAGGCCTTGTCGGGAACCGGTCCGGCCGGCGTTCTTCATGGATGACTTCTTGGTTTGGGCGGAGCCGGACAGGGCCAGCGCGAGCAGGCAAAACGAAACGGTAAGAATAGCGCTTCAGCATGGTTTGTATCCTCCAGGAGATCCGGCGGAATTTTCGCACAGGTAGCGAAGAAGCACAAAATGATAACCACGAAGGGCACGAAGTCCCACGAAGGCAGGGCTCACCGGTGAAATCCTTCGTGATACTTGGTGCCCTCCGTGGTTGATGGTTTTGTTTTGCAGCCAAACACCCTCGGAAACCCATTTCGTTTGACCGATTTCCACAGCGCACGCTAAAATAGTTGAGTTTGCCTGTACTCGCCGACCCGTTCTGGGGACGCCTGCCCTGGCTGCTGAAGCGCCGTGGCGGAAAACACAGCAAGCAGAGGAAAATCAGCAGGCCCCTTGGGTGCGCCCGTGTGCGCCCTTGGTTCCGAATGGAAGCTCCGTTTTCGGGTTCTGTTACGGGCTGAATTTCAAACGACATTTGACGGAGGCAGACGTATGTACGCGGTTATCCGCGCCGGTGGAAAGCAGTACCGGGTGGCGCCCGGCGATGTAATTCGAGTGGAGAAAGTGGGCACCGGCACAGACGGTGCAGGTGGAGTTCCCTGTGGTGGCGGTTTCCGGCGAAGAAGGTCAGGTGGGAACAGCCAACAGTCGGACGCGCGCGTGGTCGGCCAGTCGTCGAAGAAGGCCGCGGCGCGAAGATTCTGGTTTTCCACTACAAGCGCAAGAAACAGTACAAGAAGCTGCGCGGACATCGGCAGGCATACACCGCGGTGCGCATCTCCGAGATCGCTTTTGGCGGGCAGAGCTTCAAGGCTCCCGAGCTGCCCAAGAAGGAAGCCAAGCCGAAGAAGGTGAAGGCGGCCGAGAGCAGAGGCCGAGGCACGCCGGAAGCGCAGCGAAGGGCGTGGCCAAGAAGAAGGCGGCGCCGAAGAAGGCCGCCAAGAAGGCCGCGCCGAAGAAGAAGTAAAACCTTGACGGACGAATGCGTCCGTCCCACGCGATCTTAACTGAGAACTGGCAACCGGCGCACTGAGAACTGTCATATGGCGCATAAAAAAGGGCAAGGCACTTCACGAAACGGCCGCGATTCCAACGCGCAGCGGCTTGGATTTAAAGCATTCGGCGGGCAGGTCGTGCCCGGCGGCACCATCATCGTGCGGCAGCGCGGCACGCGCGTGAAGCCGGGGCTCAACGTGGGCCGCGGCAAAGACGACACTCTCTTCGCCAAGATCACGGGTCGCATCAAGTTCCTGAACAAGGGACAGATGGGCAAGTTCGTGATGGTCGAGCCCGTGGAAGCGAAGTAGGCTGATCCTCGTGGTTTCGAGCCGGAGTTTCGCGGGCAGGAGTGCTCGCGCCACACTAGCCTCGCCTTCGGGCGAGGCTTTTGATTTTCCGTGTTTGTCCTTCGTGCGCCGGAGACCGCCCTGAGCGCAGTCGAAGGTGACCTATGTGGTAATCGCTTTTATGTTTATCGATGAAGCAAAAATTCGAAGTAAAGGCGGGTGACGGCGGCAACGGCTGCATGGCGTTCCGGCGGGAGAAGTTTGTCCCGCGCGGCGGCCCTTCGGGCGGCGATGGCGGCAAGGGCGGCGACATCGTCATGGAGTCCAGCGAGCGCCATAATACGCTGGTGCATTTCCGCTTCAATCCCGAGCACAAAGCGCAGCGCGGACGCCACGGCGAAGGGTCGAACAAAACCGGTCGCGACGGCGGCGGCATCGTTCTGAAAGTTCCGGTCGGGACGATCGTTTACGACGACGAGACCGGCGAGAAGGTTTTCGAGTTCACGCAGCCCGACCAGAGTTTCGTGATTGCCCGCGGCGGACGCGGCGGGCGGGGCAATGCGCGCTTCGCCACGTCGGTGCATCAGGCCCCGCGCGAGCATGAAGCCGGGCGTCCGGGCGAGGAGCACACCTACCGGCTCGAGTTGAAGTTGCTGGCCGACGTGGGCCTGGTGGGATATCCGAATGTGGGCAAGTCGACTTTGATCTCGCGCATTTCGGCGGCGCGGCCGAAGATTGCGGATTATCCGTTCACCACGCTGCAGCCGAACCTGGGAGTGGTCGCCGTCGGCGACGCGAGAAATGAAGTCAGTTTCGTCGTCGCCGATATTCCTGGGCTGATCGAGGGCGCGCACAAGGGCGCGGGGCTGGGCACGCAGTTCTTGCGGCACATCGAGCGCACGCGTTTGCTGGTGCATCTGGTCGATGTTTCCGACTCGAGCGGGCGGCCCGATGTGACCAAAGATGTGGAAGTGATCGTCGGCGAACTAGGCAGCTTTCGGCGCGCATCTCGAAGAGAAGCCGATGATCATGGTCGGCGTCGAAAATCGATGCCGTGAATAAGGACAAGCTGGCCGCGCTCAAGCGCTATTGCAAGAAACAGAAGCTGAAGCTCTACGAGATCTCCGCCGTCACGGGCAAAGGGATTGAGGAACTGAAGTACGCGATGGCGGCGGAAGTGCAGAAGCTGCGCGAGAAAGAATTGCGGCAGGTGGCCGAGAGAACGTCCTAGAGAACTGAAGACTTGCAATACCGTGCAGCCCTGCGCGGAACAGCACGTCCCTCCACTCCGCATCTCATTTCTTTCAGGAATGAGATGCTCCGGTCGGGATGACAATCTTTTGAGGCGTCACCGCGGCGCTCATGCGCCGCTCTTCCACGTTGCCCTTACGCTCTCGGCAGCGGTCCGTGCTGGAAGTGGTATTGCAGAATCCGCGCGGCCAGCGCTGGGGTCAGGGTTGAGCCGTTGTGCTCGACGGTGCGCACGACTTCTCCACGGCAGACCACTTCGGTCGCTGAGAGTCCGGCAATTTCCTGCGGGAGCACGAGATTGATTTCCAGCTGGGCGCTGGGCTGCAGCACTTCGTCGGCCTGGAACAGCATGCCGGAGCGGCTGATATTTTCGGTGGTGCCGACGTGCCAATCTTCCTCGCCCAGGCGGCGATACCGCAGAGGCAAATGCAGCTGGAATCGTTGCGCGCGCGTGGGCGGAATTTCCTCGGCCCCGCGCGGCGCGGAGTGGTTCGGCGAACTGTGCGGACATGGCGACCTCCGGGGGAGTTGGAGTGCATCGAGCACTTCGCGCACCCTGCTTTTCAGGTCGCGAAGGTTGAAGGGCTTCTGGAGCAGGCGTACGCCGGCGTCCAGCATGCCGTTGTGTCCGATCACGTTTTCGGTGTAGCCCGACATGTAGAGGATTTTCACGTTGGGGCGAATCTCGGAGATGCGCTGGGCCAGCTCCCGGCCGTTCATGCCGGGCATGATGACGTCGGTGAGCAGCAGGTGAATGATCTTTTCGTGCGCCACTGCAATCTGCATGGCGACCGCGCCGTCGGCGGCTTCGATCACTTTATAGCCCTGCTTTTCGAGGTACTGGCGGGCCAGATAGCGCAGGTTGGCCTCATCCTCGACGAGCAGAATAGTTTCGGTGCCGGGTTCGACTTTGCGGAACTCGACGGGACCGGCGAGCTGTGCGACCGCGGTTTCGCCGGTGGAAGCGACGCGCGGCAGGTAGATCTTGAATGTGGTTCCCCGGCCCGATCTCGCTATAGACCCAGATGTATCCGCCGCTCTGCTTGATGATGCCGTAGACCGTGGAGAGGCCGAGGCCGGTTCCCTTCGTGCCTTTGGTGGTGAAGAACGGTTCGAAGATATGCGACTGGGTCTCGGCATCCATGCCGGCGCCGGTGTCGCTGACGGCGACCATAACGTAGTCGCCGGGGCGCAGGGGCGCGTGCAAGCGGGCGTATTCTTCATCAAGCGTGATGTTGGAAGTCTCGATGGTCAGCTTGCCGCCCGAGGGCATGGCATCGCGGGCGTTGACGGCGAGGTTCATGATGACCTGCTCGATCTGTCCGGCATCGGCGCGGACGCTCCAGAGATTGGGGCTCGGGAGCGATCACCAGATCGATGTCCTCGCCGATCATGCGGGTCAGCATTCTGACATTTTCGGTGGCGACGTCGTTCAGATTCACGACCCTGCGGGGCAAGCATCTGCTTGCGGCTGAAGGCCAGCAGTTGGCGGGTGAGCGACGACGCGCGTTCGGCGGCGCTGGCGATCTCCTGGGCGGGACCGCGCAGGCCAGGGTCATCCCCGAGACGTTCGAGCAGAAATTCCGAGTAGCCGGAAATGACCATCAGGAGATTGTTGAAGTCGTGCGCGATGCCGCCGGCAAGACGGCCCACGGCTTCCATCTTCTGGGACTGGCGCAGTTGTTGCTCGAGAGCGCGGCGCTCGGTCACATCTTCCGCGAAGAGCTCGAAGACCATGCCCTCCGGCCCGTTGGCCACCGAGCGGCCGGAAATGCGGACCACGGTCGGCGCTCCGGTCTTGCGTTTCCATTCCGCGGTCAGGCCCTTGAACGGAACTGCCGAGCGCAGAAAGTCGGCGAGATCGAACCACTTGTCGTTTTCGGCGTAGAGGCCAAAAACGTGCTGCCCAATCAGCTCATCCGGCGAACCATGACCGAGTAGTTCGACGAACGCGGGATTGGCATCGAGAATCTTGCCGGTGGAATCGCAGCGGCAAATGCCGTAAGGAGCGTTGGTGACCAGCGAGCGAAAGTTCAACTCGGAGCGGCGCAAGTTTTCCTGGGCGGCGCGCAGGGCGGCGTTGAGCCAGCAGATCAGCATGGCAACGAAGAAGAACAGCGAAAGGCGGATGATAGCGGTGCGCAACTGCTCCGGGGTATGCTGCCCGGCGAGCGAGAAATAGGAGCCGACCGTGAGGGCGAATGCGGTAGCCACCACCCCCGGCTTCCAGCCGCCGTACCAGGCGCTCACCATCACGGCCACGCCGAACAGGGCCAGGCGGCTTTCCGACACATCAGAAAGCAGAACTGTGGGGATCAGCGCCAGCGCGGTACTGAGTACGGCGACTCCGTAGCGCAGAATGGGCGCGCGCGCCGCCGGAATGCGGAGTAGGGGGAGGGTTACTCGCATGTAACCTATCCTAGTTCCAGAATGGGAAACAGGATAGTTACAGGAGTACATCCTCGGTTTTCGATCACTGCATTTCAGAGTGTCCTGTGGGCGCGAGGGGGATGGCCATTCGGACAATGGCGGGCGGGTACGTCCGCGAACCCTGTTTGGCGATCTTTTGTTTGGCGATCTTTGTTTGGCGACCCTTGTGTTTGGCGACCCTTGCTCCGCGACCCCTGTCATGCAGAGCGGAGTCGGGACGATCGCGAAGCGAATCGTCGCGACGGAGTCGAAGCATCCCTATGCCGGCACGGGCAGCTGGGCCAGGTGGTGTTACTCCGAAGTTCCACATCGGAATATGACAATCGCGGATTGTGCCGCGGGTAGGGATGCTTCGACTGCGAACGACCTTCGCTTTGCGAAGGTCGTTCTACGCTCAGCATGACAGACGGCCGCGGACGCGCGTTTTGATTTCCGTGGACGTGCTTCGCACTTGCATCGCAAGGCGTAAATCGCGACACTAGGCGGGGCTAACCCATTCATGAATATTGGACTTTTTGGTGGGACCTTCGATCCGGTGCATCGCGGGCACATGGCCCTGGCGCGGGCAGCGCTGGAGCGGTGCAAACTGCATCGCATTCACTTTGTGGCGGCGAACATTCCGCCCCACAAACAGCGGCAGCCGCTGACGGCTTTTCTGCATCGCTTTGCCATGCTGGCTCTGGCCACGGCGCAGGAGAAGGCGTTCGTGCCTTCGCTGCTGGAGGCTCCGGAGGCGACTGCGGCGGTTCAAAAGGGACGTTCGGCAAAAGACGGTCAGGAAAAACCGAACTACACCATCGACACGGTGCGGCGGCTGAAGCAGTCGTGCAAGGCCAGCGACAAACTATTCTTACTCATCGGTATGGATGCGTTTGCCGACATCGCCAAATGGCACCAGGCGGAGGCCCTGTTCCGCGAATGCGAGTTCGTGGTGGCCAGCCGTCCGGGATATTCGCTGGCCGACGTGGCGAACGCGCTGCCCGAGAGCTTGCGTCCGCGGCCCGAAGTCACGCAGCCATTTCACAAGCAGCCTGCTACGGGAGATCTGGTGCTGCCGGGAGCGACGGTTCACCTGCTGGCCGATCTGCATCAATCGGCTTCGGCAACGGCGATCCGCCAGGCTGCGGCGGCGGGCAAGCCGCTGGGCCGCTTCGTGGATGCGCCCGTGGCGGAATACATCAAAAAGATGGGGCTGTACAAATAGCGGCGCCGGTTCAGGTTTCCAGTTTCAGGTGGCGGATTCTCGAAACTTTCAAACCGCGCGGGCGGGGGCGACCGCTCCACATAGCCCGTGCCACGATCGATGGCGTGGCTCGGGGACTTCGTGAATGTTTCGTTACCCGGTATGATGGATGGGCACTTATCTGGGAAGAGATCAGGGCAGGCGTCCCGAACCGCCGACGATGCAGGAGACCAATGGCTCAGAATCACTACACTACCAAAACCAAGCGGCGTCCAAAGAATAGCAAGCGCAAAGACTCAGTTGCAGCCACCATGGCCAAGCTGCGTGAACTGGCAGCCGCGGAAGCGAAGAGGTCGGGCAAGTAGAAATGAAGAAGAACGAACTGAAACAACAAATCTCCGCCGCTATCCAAGCCTGCCTCGAGAAAAAGGCCGAAGAACTCAGCATCCTGGAAATGGAAAAAGGGTCGGGAGCGTTTACCGACTACTTCGTGCTGTGCAGCGGGACCAACCCGCGGCAAGTGCAGGCCATTGCCGACGAAGTGGAACTGCGCCTGAAGGCGGTGGACCAGCGCCCGGCGCACGTCGAGGGCTACAAGCAGGCGGAGTGGGTGCTGCTGGACTATGTGGACTTCGTGGTCCACGTGTTCTCGGAGAAGGCGCGCAAGTTTTACGATCTGGAGCGGCTGTGGAAGACGGCCAAGCGGCTGGAAGTGGCCGATTTGAACAGCGCTCCCAAGAAGAAGGCCGCAGTGAAGCGGGTTGCGAAAAAGCCGGCGCCGAAACCGGCCGCGCTGAAAAAGAAGAAGAAAAAGAAGGCCTGACTTCGGGGGCTAAAACAGTTTCCTGGAAGACTCAATCTCCGCTTTTGTTTTGAAAGGGCGCGGCTTCTAGCCGCGCCGCGAGTCGTTCCGAATGAATATCGGCTTCCGCCGCTGCGTTCGTGCCATGGGTAGAGAAATGAGTTTTTCAGGAAACTGTAAAGCCAGGGTTTGAAGAGTGTGCGTTAGAACTTGTGCCGTCCCTCCGGGACTTGTGCTCTCCTCCTGCTTCACCCAGCGCTGAAGCGCTGGGCTAAATTGTTTCGCCGAGTCCCTCGCGTGAAAATCAAGATTGTATGGATCGGGAAGACGAAAGAGCCAGCGATTCAGGCTCTGACCGACGCGTATCTCAAGCGGATCGCACACTACGTGCAGGTGGAAGGAGTTTCGCTGCGCGATGAGGCGGCGTTGCTTGCGACGTGCGGCCGGGGATCTGGGGGAAAAGCTGGCGCAAAAGCAGCAGCGAAGTCCACGCTGGTGCTGATGGATTCGCGGGGCAAGGAATTGTCGTCGGAACAGTTCGCCAAATTTCTGGGAGATTATCAGGATCGGAATCCGTTGCCACTGGTGTTTGCCATCGGCGGGGCGGACGGTTTCAGCGACGAGGCGAAGTCGGCCGCGCAGAGCGTCGTCTCACTCGGAAAGATGACGCTGGCGCATGAACTGGCGCGGGCGGTGCTGCTGGAGCAGGTTTATCGGGCGTTCACGATTTTGAAGGGGCACCCGTATCACTCGGGGCATTGAGTCGGTGGCTGGTGCTCTGGTGAGGTCGGTCGTTGACGGGGGTTTTGAGCGCTATGGCCTGGTTACGCCAGCTATCCAAATGTCCGGCTTGACAAACCCAGGTTCTGTTGGCCACCCAACCGTTCTTCTAGATTTCTTTTGATTACCCTGACGAAATTCGATATAGAATATCCGCCAAGCAAGTCGCAGAATCCGCCCGCTTCCAGGAGAAACAACACGTGGCAACCGCGACGACGCAAGGCGCGACAACGGAATCGGTCCGCAAGGGCCCTGGCGGCGATCACATCTTCTTCCCTGCCATGGGCGTCCTCATCCTGGTGACGGTAATTGTTGGCTTTGCGCGTACTTACTATCTGGCCGGGATGGTCCGCGCGCACCTGCCCAGCCCGATCATCCACATTCACGCCGTGGTGTTTTCGCTTTGGGTACTCCTGCTGGTCACGCAGACTTCTCTGGTCGCTGCGCACCGAATCGATGTTCACCGCAAGCTGGGGCTCGTGGGCTTTGGACTGGCCTGTCTGGTGCCGGTCATCGGGGTGCTGGCGGCGACCAATTCCCTGTCGCGCAACTTTGCGCCTCCAGGATTTCCGCTCGGCGCGCAGACTTTCTACGTTATCCCGATGTCGAGCATGCTCCTATTTACGACGCTGGCGTTTTTTGCTTACCGCGAGCGTCGTAATCCCGCCGTGCATAAGCGTCTCATCCTGATCGCGACCTTTGCACTGATGGACGCGCCCACGGGGCGAGCACCGTTGTCCGTGATTACCGGCCATCCCCATATGGAAAGCGTCTTCTCCGTCGTCTTCCTTCTGCTGTTGGTCGCCTACGACCTGTGGTCCACGCGCAAAGTACTTCGTGTAACCATCTGGGCGGGGATTTTCATGGTTGTCGTGCAGCAGGTACGGGTGCCGATCGGGATGACCGGAGCGTGGCATTCTTTCGCAGCCTGGGCGCAACACCTGGCGTGAGTTTCAGCCCCTCGGCACCTGCCGACAGAACTGTTGTGCCTTCCAGCCACACGAATGTGCGTGAGGCCGCAACTAGTGAGTTGAAGGATGGAGCGAACCCTGCCGACTGGTTGGACTAGACAGCGGCGAGTGGGCTCAGCGTCATCGGGCTGTATTCAATCGGCAACATAATCTCCCTCGGTTCTACGTCGAGTTCCGGGACTAGGGCGCTTGAACGCCTGACTCCCCGACACGCTATCGTTATATCTTTAGGGTTTGGAGCAAGTCTAGCGTTGTTTGCCGATCCGATCCCAACTGCTGTGCAATCGTCTCAATTGGCGAAACATCGCCATTACACTCGTTGATCTAGCGCACCTCATTTCTTCGGTGCGTTTCCTGCCGGGCCTACCAGCACTTTCAGAATCTCTACCGCCAGGTCGGTGGCGCCGATGGCTTCCATGTTGGTGAGGACGACAACTCCGCTGCGCTGTGCGGGTGCGATAAAGAAGGCGGTGCTGGTGCCTTGCTGGCCTCCGCTGTGGCCGACGGCTGCGAAGCCGATTTCGTCGCTTGCACCCCAGCCTAGACCATAAGTATCTTTGGAGCCGTCGGAAGGCTTCAATGGCGTCCACATCAGGTCGCGGGTGGCGCGCTTGATCAGCTTGTCGTTCAATACTGCCACTTCGAACCGCGCCATGTCTTCCGCCGACGACAGCCAGCCGCCGCCTGGAATTTTGTAGCTGGAGTCGAGGAAGTCGGCATTCTCGACCGCGCCTGATTTTGTTTGCCGATAGAAGCGGGTGCGGTAGGGGATGATGGCGAAGCGATCGTCGACTTGCGTGTGTTCCATGCCGGCTGGAACCAGAACATTCTGGCGCATGAAGTCCAGATACTTCGCTCCGGAAGCGCCTTCCATGACGCAGCCGACCAGCGTGTAGCCCTGGGTCGAGTAATGGAAATGGGTTCCGGGATCGGCGACCAGAGGATCGTTCTTGAAGAAGTCGATCCCGGCCTGGATGGGGTTGTCGAAATGCTTGGTGTTGCCGACCTCGGCTTCATCGGGCGAATCGGTCTTGTAGTGCCGAATGCCGCCCAGGTGTCCCATGACTTCCCGCGTAGTGATGGGCGCTTGCTTCACGGGGAAAGCCGGGCAGTATTTCTGGATGGGGGCGTCGAGATCGAGTTGTCCGCGCTCGTAGAGTTGCATGGCGCCGACCGCTGTCAGCGACTTGGAGATGGATGCCAGGCGGAAAAGCGTGTGTTCGCTGGCGGGGGCGTTGTTCTCGACATCGGCCAGGCCGAATCCGTCAGCCCACTCGTATTCTCCGTTCTCGACCACGGCGACTGAGACTCCGGGAACATGCGTCGAGGCCATGAACTTGGAGACTGCGGCTTCGATCTGCGTGCGTTTTTCCGGGGAGAGCTCGTGTTGCTGGGCTGGGCTGGACGATGCGCAGAGAGTTATGAACAGAATGACGGGGAAGATGTTTCGACGAGTGTGCGCGAGCATGCCTGTGCCTTTCGAAGGAGATGAGGCCACATTGTAGGCCTTGTTCCCTCCTCAGGAGCTGCTCATTTTGACAAGAGCGCGACCACCGGGCTAAAGCCCAACCCCGCTTCGAACGCTTAACGCGGCCCTGAAGGGCCGCTCTTCCACGCTATTGCGTGACCGTCGCCTGGTAGCTTACGGCCTGCCAGTGGCCGGTGCGGCGGACCCAGACGCGGGTATAACGATAGGGGCCGCTGAAATCTTCTCCGAGTTGGTGGCCCTTGACGTCGGCGCGAGCGGTGACGACGGCCGTGTCCCCGTAAACTCGCACCACCATGTCACTCACGTCGATGGTGTCATAGCGCAGCTGGCCGTTCTTGCGCGCCGAGACTGTGTCCTGCTTGGTAGTCACCTGGCCAAGGGGGGAAATGGCGACATAATCTTCGGCGAGGGTTCGCTGGGAGAAGTCGGCGTCGCGGTGGATGCTGGCTTCCCGCGCCTGGCGCTCCATGTCAACGATTTCTCGAATCGTCGCCTGGTCGGCGGGATCGAGCGAGGTCCGCGGATGCATCGCGATGTGCTGGCCCGCCATGGCCGGCAGCGCGACAAGGAGAGACCACAATAACACCCAACTTTTGTTGATCACGATGAGACCTCCGCGATTTGCGAGGGGACAGAGATCCGCCTGACCGAGCTACGCAACCTTGGATGCTGCAGTTCCGTGGAAAAGTTAGCTGCTGCCCACATTTGTACCAACATCCACACCAACGACCTCACCAACGATCTTAGGTATCGCAAGCCGGGCCCAAAATCCTTCTCTGTACAGACTTCTCTGAGCATACTTCTCTCAACATACAGACGGCACAAAGGACTGTTTATTTCAGCTTATTTCACCAGGAGAACAGCGGGCTTGACCGCCAGCGCCCATGCCGCTGTGAGAAGACCACTGCAACTGCGCTTCCACGGAGAGTGGCGGCCAAATCCTTGAAACACCGCGATAACAATCTTCGAGACTCGATTCCGGTGTCCACTCCGGGAGTGGACTGTCCAGTATTGGACAGGCGCCTATGGGTGAACTCGAGTCGCGCTCGGTCGGCCCGGCGATGGAGGAAATTCAGGCGAGGGTCGGCATCTAGTAGAATCAAACCTTCGACTGACGCATGGCCGATATCCGTCGTGGACTGATCATCGTGAACACCGGGCCGGGCAAAGGCAAGACCACGGCCGCTATGGGAACTGGCCTGCGAGCCGTGGGCCAGGGAATGCGAGTGCTGATGCTGCAGTTCCTCAAGGGCTCGTGGCACTACGGAGAGCTCGATGCGGTCGAGGCCTTCGGCGGAAAGTTCGTCATGAAGCAGATGGGACGCGGCTTCGTAAAGGTCGGCGCCGAGAAGCCAGACCCGGAAGACATTCGCATGGTTGAAGAAGCCTGGAGCGAAGCCGACCGCGCGATTCAGTCGGGGGAGTGGGATCTGATCATTCTCGACGAGATTAACTATGCCATCAGTTACGGCATGCTCGACCCTGCGAAGGTGGTGGAGAGCCTGAAGAAAAAGCCGGAAATGGTCCACGTCATCTTGACGGGCCGGAACGCGCACCCCACAATTGTCGAGGCCGCCGATACGGTGACCGAGATGCGCCAGGTAAAGCACGCGTATGAAAAAGGCGTGATGGCGCAGAGAGGAATCGAGTACTGAATTGAGTCATTGAGAGATTTAGTCATTCAGTCATTAAAAAGGCCGCGATCCAAGCGATTTCAATCACTCAATGACTAAATGACTCAATCATTCAATCCTTATGGCTTGGTTTAAACGCGAATCCGGCGAGCTGGACACTTCGGGGGAGAAGCGCGTGAAGACCGAAGGGTTGTGGGTGAAGTGTGAGGGCTGCCGGCAGATTATCTGGAAGAAGGATCTGGAAGAGAATTTGAATGTTTGTCCGAAGTGCGACAAGCATTTCCGGATCGATGCCCGCACCCGCCTGGCTCAGTTGCTTGACGACAATCAGTATGAGACTTTCGACGGCAACATTGCGTCGACCGACCCGCTGAAGTTCGTCGACCTGAAGCCGTATTCTTCGCGACTGAAGCAGGCGCAGGAGGATACGGGCTTGAACGACGCCATCATCAATGCTCACGGCAAGCTGCAGGGACGGCCCGTGGTGGCCAGCGTGATGGAGTATGCATTTATTGGCGGCAGCATGGGCGCGGTGGTGGGCGAGGCGATTACGCGCGCGGTGGAGCGCGCGGCCGAAACTCACATGCCGCTGATTATTGTCTCGGCGTCGGGCGGCGCGCGCATGATGGAGGGCGTGATCAGCCTGATGCAACTGGCGAAGATATCCGCGGCGCTGGCGCGGCTGGACCAGGCCAAGGTCCCGTATATTTCCTTGCTCACCGATCCGACGACCGGCGGCGTGACTGCATCGTTTGCCATGCTGGGCGATTTGAATATCGCGGAACCGGGCGCGCTGATTGGCTTTGCCGGGCCACGAGTGATCGAACAGACCATCCGTCAGAAGCTGCCGCCGGGCTTCCAGCGCAGCGAGTTCCTGCTGCAGCACGGCATGCTGGATGCGGTAGTCCCACGCAAACAGCTGAAGCCTTATATCGCGCGGGCGCTGGCATTTATGGTGGGAAGCTGCTAGCTCCTAGCTGCTAGCCGAGCCTAAGTGCCGGCGCCTCGATCTTCGCGACGCGACCTACGGCCTGCTGAGTGAATCCCGCGTCAATTTTGATAATCTGAAATCAGAAGAGCTAAAAGCTAGAGGCTAGGAGCTAGCAGCTTCCGCATGTCCTACGAAACGGCAGTGGCGAGCATGTTCGCGCTGGGGCACGAGTTGGCCCAGACGCCGTCGAACAAGTTCGATTTGGCGCACATGCGCGTGCTGCTGCGGGCGATGGATCACCCCGAGCGGGCGTTTCCCAGCGTGTTGATTGCGGGGACGAACGGGAAAGGCTCGACGGCGGCGACCCTGGCCTCGATCTTGCGGGCTTCCGGCTTCAAGACCGGTCTCTACACTTCGCCGCATCTGGTGCGGATCAACGAACGCATCCGGGTGAACGGCGAAGCCATCAGCGACGATGATTTTGCCCGCCTGCATGTCGAGGTCGATCGCATTGCCGAGCGTTTGGTCGGGCAGGGCGAGTTGCCCTGGCATCCCAGCTTCTTCGAGATGATGACGGCGATCGCGTTCGCCTATTTCGCGCGCGAGCGGGTGGAGATGGCCGTGCTCGAGGTCGGCATGGGGGGGCGGTTGGACGCGACCAATGTTGTGGAGCCGAGGGTCAGCGTAATTACCGATATCTCGCTCGACCATCAGAAATTTCTTGGCAACACCGTCGGTGAGATCGCGCGCGAGAAGGTAGGAATCATCCGGCCGGGCGGGGTGGTTGTGACTTTGCCGCAGCAACCCGAGGCGAACGACGTGATCGGCAATACGATCCTTGATTTGGGAGCGCAGGGCGTGAGCGCCGTGCAGTATGTGCCGCCGGTGTCGCCGGGGAGTGGCGAGTATCTTGCGAGGGTCGAGAAGAAAAGGCTTTTACCCACAGAGGACACAGGGGACACGGAGGAACGCGCGGAGAGCAATCCCGCATTCTTGTATCGCTATCCGCTGGAGGTGATGGGGGAGCAGATTCTGGTGGAGTCGCCGCTGGTGGGGCGGCATCAGCTGCGGAATGTGGCTTTGGCCGTGGCTACGGCGGAGGAATTATCTAGACTAATGATTGCCGCTCCCTCCCCGTCCGGGGGCGTTCGGGGCTCCACTTCCGGGCTCATAACGCCGCAGTCGATCGAGCGTGGAATCCGCGAGACGCGCTGGCCGGGCCGATTTCAAGTAGTTCCGCAGACTGGTGGGCCGGAGCTTGTGCTCGACGTCGCGCACAATCCGGCGGGTGCGTGGGCCCTGCGGTCCGCCCTTTCAGAGCGTTATGACAACCGTCCGCTGATTTTCGTTTTCGGAGCGATGCGCGACAAGGCAATCTCGGAGATGACAGAAATCCTGTTCCCGCTGGCCGAGCGGGTGATTGCCACGCGGGCAGAGAATCCACGGTCGGCGTCGCCGGAAGAGATTCAGCAGGCTGGGAACCGCACGGGCGCTGAGATTGAGGCGGTAGCTGAGGTAGGGGCGGCTCTGGAGCGAGCTCGCGATGGCGCGTCGCCAGAATCGGTCATCGTGGTGACGGGTTCGATCTATCTGGTGGGGGAAGCGATGCGACTGCTCAGAGTGCGAGTTTGAGGGATTTGCTCCGGGGTGTGCATGGTCGCATGGGTCGTGCATGGTTCAGGCGGGCGCCGGTTCGTATCAGGGCACCGCTTCAGCGGTGCCGTACGAGGCTGCAGAAATTTGGCCGCCTTTAGGCGCTGCGGGGAAGCTTGCTCCGGACCAGCGCCTGAAGGCGCGATTCGACCGTGGTCATCTGCGGTATGCCTGAAGGCATACCCTGATACGAACCATGCCTCAAGGCATACCCTGATACGAACCCTGGCTGAGGTATACCCTGATACCCATCACGGCGGTTCGAATCGCGACGTTTGCGAAACAACGTGGTGGCGCATTTTTGTCAGTCGTTGCCCTAGAATGGAAGTGTGCCGGAAGTGAAGTCATCTCTTGATCAAGTGGAAACTGGGATTGTGGAAAGCGGAGCGGCGGTCCCGGTCCCGGTCGCGGCTCCTTTGTCTTCGACGCGGCGAAATCTCCGCGCCGTTCCCGGGCTGAAACACGGCTGGCTGAGCCGGCTGCGCTCGTACTTCATCCTTGATCCGCTGATCTGGGCTTACACGCTGGGGATGGGGCTGCTGGCGGTGCCCGGCGGGTTGTTCGACCGCGATGGCCGGCGGCTGCACTGGTTTTCATACGCGTGGTCGTGGCTGATCATGAAGACGATCCAGTCGCCGGTGAAGGTGACCGGGCTCGACCGGATCGACACCTCGAAGCCGCACGTCTATGCGGTCAATCATGCGTCGGCGCTCGACATTCCAGTGCTCTATACCTATCTGCCGTTTCAGTTTCGCATCGCGTTCAAGAAGGAGTTGCTGGCGTATCCCATCGTGGGGTGGCAGCTGAAGCGCTCGGGACAGGTGTGCATTGATCAGCAGAATCCGGGGCGCTCGATCAGCAGCATCCGCGCTGCCTTGAAGGCATTGAAGGCGGGGCTGCCGCTGGTAATTTATCCGGAAGGTGGGCGCACGCCGGATGGAGACATTAAACCGTTCCTGCCGGGAGCGTTCTTTCTGGCGATAAAGGCGCAGGTGGACATTGTTCCCGTAGCTTTGGTCGGAACTTATGAGCTGCTGCCGATGAACACCTACCACATCAAGTGCCGCCCGCTGGAGATGCGTGTGGGCGAGCCGATCTCGACGACGGGCCTGACGGGGAAGGATTTGGAAACACTGTCAGCGAAAGTGCAGAAGGCGGTCGAGGATCTGTACTATCGGGCGTGATGTCTGCGCTTGAGCGGACCGTCGGTAGTTTAGGTCCGTAACTTTTTACCCCTTCCGTCCGTTATTCAAAATATAAGACCAGACCGCGCGCGGAGAATTCGTTGAAGGCTCTGAAGAAAGAAGCGGACGAGCGGCTTCTGATCGAAGCTGCGCAGAACGATCCCGCCTGCTTTGCGGAACTGTATGAAATCAACTTTGATCGCGTGTATGCCTATGTCATGCGCAAGGTTGGGAACCGGGCTGAGTCGGAGGATCTGACGGCGGAAGTGTTTCACCAGGCGCTGGCCAATTTGAAACGGTTTGAGTGGCGCGGGATTCCCTTTGCGGCGTGGTTGTTCCGGATCGCGGCGAATTTGATTACGGATCGCTGGCAGCGCTCGGGGCGCGAAGTGGCGGACGATGCGGGGCACATTGACGCATTGCAGGCGAGTCCGGCCGTAATTGAGGAAGTGGAGCGGCGGGCCACTTTGTTTCGTCTGGTGGATACTTTGCCGGCCGAGCAGCGTCGCGTAGTGGTGCTGCGGTTTGTGGAAGAGAAAAGTATTAAGGACGTGGCGCGGGAGATTCGCAAGACTGAGGGTGCGGTGAAGCAACTGCAGTTCCGCGCGCTCAGCAGCCTGCGGGCGCGCATGGAGGGTGCCGATGCCTAAGCGCTCTCTTTCAGGAAACAGGAATCCGGGAAACGAGCAGAAAAAGATTGAACAGCTGAACCAGGCTGTGGAGGCGATGCTGGCCCGCGTGGACGGCAAACCGCCGAAGGTGGAGTCGGGCATCGAGCCCTTGGTGCGCATCGCGGCGGAATTGCGCAATCTGCCGAGTGCGAGTTTCAAGGCACGATTGAAATCTGAATTAGGAGGTAAGAAGCGTATGTCTACTGTTGCCGAGCCCGTTGCCGCTGGTCGAATGAGTGCATCCCCAAGGTTGGCGTTCCGAGATCCTGCCAAAGCGATCGAGTTCTACACCCGCACTTTGGGGGCGAAAGAAACGTTCCGCTTCCAGGTTGGAGACAGCATTCCACACGCCGAGATCATGATCGGCGATTCGGCCATCGATATTACCGGCGAATGGCCCGAGGGAGGCCGCTTCAGCGCTGAGACGCTGGGTGGTTCGCCGGTTTCGATTTCCATCCAGGTCCCGGATGTAGATGCATTTGCGGAGCACGCCGTGGCCGGCGGCATGAAGCTGGTGCGTGAACCCAAGGACCAGTTCTACGGACACCGCGATGCGACGCTCGAGGATCCGTTTGGCTATTCGTGGGGCGTGTTTACCGTGAAAGAAGAGATGTCGGTCGAAGAGATGCACCGGCGCATGCAGGGGATGACCAAGGGCCCCGAGGGGGGGAAGATGCCCGAACAAAAGAAAGGCGTCAGCCCGATTCCCGCGGGCTATCGCATGGTCACGCCGTATCTGGTGGCGCAGGATGCCAACGCCGTGATCGAGTTTGTGAAGAAGACATTTGGCGGGGAGGAGATATTCCGCGCCGTTGGCTCGGCGGGCGGATACCACTGCGAAGTTCGGGTGGAAGATTCGATGCTGATGATCGGAGGCGGAGGTGAGGGAGTTGCCTGGAAGGGCGAAGCCAAGCTGGGCGCGTTCCACGTTTATGTTCGCGATTGTGATGCGGCGTATCAGCGTGCCCTGGCGGCTGGCGGAAAGTCACTCACTGAGCCCGCCGACCAGTTCTATGGCGAGCGCACTGCCCATGTGATGGATGCGGCGGGCAATCACTGGTACATCGCGACCGCTAAGGCGAGCGGCTACAAGTCGGAGGGCGCGCCAGCGATTCAGCCGTACATGCACCCGCTGCGCGTGGATCCGGTGATGAACTTCCTGAAGCGCGCTTTCGGGGCAGAGGACCTGGGGCGGTATACATCGCCGGACGGTGTGGTCCACCACATGACGATCGCGATTGGCGACTCGCACCTGGAGATGGGCGAAGCCCAGGGACCGTATCAGCCGATGAAGTCGATGTTCTACCTGTACGTGCCGAACGTGGATGATGTGTATCGGACCGCGTTGGCAGCAGGCGCGAAGTCGATGAATGAACCTGCGGATCAGCCCTATGGCGATCGTGTGGGCGCGGTGACCGACGTCTTCGGCAATCAGTGGTGGATCGCCACGCACGTGAAGGACGTAGCGCACTAACCTGCGCAAGTTTGCCGGTTAGGCGTTTGAGGTGTTGGGCGGGAACGTGATTCCCCAAAACGTTTCCGCCTTTTCATCCTGCTCGACAAACTCGATGGCATAGGTGGAAATGCCCTGCAGGCCCGCCAACTGCGCCACGATGCGAGCAGAAAGCTCAGTGCCGGATTTGTTTTTTACGGTGACGACCGTGCCCACCACAAGCTCACGACCGAGTTCAACGGCGGCGCCGTGCTTGTTCAGTTTCGTCGCCTTGGCCGGCATGGTAAAGGAACATTTCTGGCGATCTTCTCCGGACAGCCCGACCGACGCGTGGAGCGCCATGCGATTGCTCCGGCGTTTTGCCATCAGGCTGCGGCCGACGGTTGCGTGACTGGATAGGTCCGGACGGTGCGATTTCAGGTGGGGATGCGCTGGGTTCAGATTCATTGTAATCGCGACATTAGAGTGAGCAGCGGATCGCTGCAATGTGCCGTTCGTCACCCTCAACAGGTTACCCCGCAGAACTCCTTGATTCTTCGAAGTAAGATGCGCAGCGTGTCACGGCAGGAAATAGGACATGTACCAGGTCGCCGCATTCGTGAGAGCACTCACAGAGGAAGATCAGCAGGTTTGGCGCCGTTTGACCCTCCCCACTCCCTTCTTTAGACTGAAAGATTCAGGATTCATGCAGGTCTCAAACTATGGCAGACAACATTCATGTGACGCTCCCGGATGGGAGCGTGAAAGAAGTTCCCAAAGGTACGACCGCGCTCGAAATTGCGAATTCGATCAGCCCACGGCTGGCGGATGCGGCCCTCGTCGCGAAGGCCAACGGCGACTTGATCGATCTGACTCGCCCTCTTGAGAAAGACACCGATTTGCGCCTGCTCAAGGAAAAAGACCCCGAGTCACTGGAGGTTTTCCGGCATTCGTCGGCACACCTGCTGGCGGCGGCGGTGCTGGAGTTGTTCCCCGAGACCAAGCTCGGGCATGGGCCCGCGACGGAAAGCGGATTCTTCTACGACTTCTACCGGCCCACGCCGTTCACGCCCGAGGATCTCGAGAAGATCGAAAAGAAAATGCAGGAACTGGTGCAGCAGAACCTTCCCTATGCGCGGGAGTTTCTGCCGCGCGACCAGGGGCTGGCCGAGTTTAAAAAAGAAGGCGACTTCATGAAGTGCCATTTCATCGAGCAGTTCACGAAGCCCGATGAAAAGATTTCGATCTACCGCACCGGCAAGTTCACCGATTTCTGCCGCGGGCCGCACATCCCGTCGACGGGAAAGATCAAGGCTTTCAAGCTGTTCAACATTGCGGGCGCGTACTGGCTGGGGGACGAAAAGAATCCGCAGCTGCAGCGTATTTACGGGACTTCGTTTTTTTCGAAGAAGGACCTTGACGATTATCTCAAGCAGATCGAGGAGACCAAGAAGCGCGATCACCGCGTGTTGGGTCAGCAACTCGATCTGTTTTCGATTCAGGAACTGGCCGGGCCGGGGCTGATTTTCTGGCATCCCAAGGGCGGGATCATCCGCAAAGAAATGGAAGACTGGATGCGCGAGCAGTACCTGAAGCGCGGCTACTCGCTGGTCTACACGCCGCACGTGGCGCGGCGGCAGCTGTTCTTCACTTCGGGGCACGAGGGCTATTACTCGCAGAACATGTTCGACGCCATGGAGCTCGACGACGCCGAATATCGGCTGAAGCCGATGAACTGTCCCGGACACATTCTGATTTACAAAGATTCGCTGAAATCGTATCGCGATCTTCCGGTGCGGCTCGGCGAGCTGGGCACCGTGTATAGATATGAACGTTCCGGCGTGATGCATGGGCTGCTGCGCGTTCGTGGCTTTACGCAGGATGACTCGCACATCTTTTGTACTCCGGAGCAGGTCGAAGGCGAGATTACCGGTTGTCTCGAATTCGCCCTGGATGTGCTGAAAGATTTTGGCTTCGAGCAGTTCCAGACTGAGCTGTCAACCTGGGATCCCAACGACCGCAAGAATTTTGTGGGGAGCGAAGAGCAATGGGTCCACGCCACCGAATCGCTCGAGAAGGTGCTGAAGCGCAAGAATATCGAATTCAAGACCATTCCTGGCGAAGCTGCGTTTTACGGACCGAAGATCGACATCAAGCTGGTGGATGCAATCGGTCGGCTCTGGCAACTCTCGACCGTGCAGGTCGACTTCAACCTGCCGCAGCGTTTTGGTTTGGAGTATGTGGCAGAAGACGGCTCGCGCAAACAGCCGGTCATGGTGCATCGCGCGCTGTTTGGATCGATCGAGCGATTCTTCGGCGTGCTGATCGAGCACTACGCGGGAGCGTTCCCGGTGTGGCTGTCGCCGGTGCAGGCGGTGATGATCCCGATCAGCGAGCGGCATGCGGAGTACGCGAACAAAGTCGCAGCGCAGCTGAAAGCAATTGGCGTACGCGTGGAAGTTGATGCGCGCAACGAAAAGATGAACGCCAAGATTCGCGAGAATGCCATGCAAAAGGTGCCGTTCCTGCTGGTCGTCGGAGATAAAGAAGCCGAGGCTGGCAAGGTGAATGTGCGCTCGCGCGGAAAAGAAAAGACGGAAGACATGCCGGCGGCGGAGTTCGTGGAGAAGATTCGGAAGCTGATTGCGGAGAAGAGTCGCGGGAGTGTAGCTGGTAAGTCTAACGTGGAGCCACGGACGCCCTTGTCCGGGGAGCCTGCGCAACTGCTCGTCCTTCCATATTCCTGCCGCTCCCTGGGCGGACGAGGGCGTCCCCCCTCCACGAGACGAGCGCGGTTGTAAGATGCCTTCATGCATTCCGTAGTGCAGCGCGTGCTTTCCCACATTCGGCGGGACGAACTGCTTTCGGCTGGGGATCGCGTGGGTGTGGCTGTTTCTGGGGGAATCGATTCAGTTTCGCTGTTGCGGGTGCTGCTGGAGTTGCGGTGTGAGTTGGGGATTGTCCTTTCTGTTGTTCATTTCAATCACAGGCTGCGCGGGGCGGAATCGGACGGCGATCAGGAATTTGTGGCGGGGCTGGCGCGTGAGTTCGATCTGGAATTTCATGTCGATGGCGAGGACGTGGCCGCGCGGGCGGCGGAGGAGCATGTCAGCATCGAAACGGCGGCACGGGAATTGCGGTATGGATTCTTCCGCTATCTTTTAGGTGCGGAGGGCGGTTCGGCGAATCCCCCAGGGGATGAAGCCCCGATTTATAGGGGATCGGAGGATCGCAGCGCTGAAAGCGCTGCGCCACCCAAAAGCCAGCCATTCAACAGTGACTCTCAGGGGCTAAAGCCCGCTCCCCTTGCGGCGCTTAACGGCACGGCTAAAGCCGTGCCCTTCCACGAAACCCCTGACGGCACGGCTGAAGCGGTGCCCTTCCACGAAATCCCTGACGGTACGGCTGAAGCCGTGCCCTTCCCGGAGCGTGACCGACGAGGCCCTGAAGGGCCGCTCTTCCACAAGTTGAACAAGATCGTGACCGGGCACACGCTAGATGATCAGGCGGAGACTGTGCTCATGCGGATCATTCGCGGGGCGGGATTGCGGGGGTTGGGCGGGATTCATCCGCGGATTTTGGTGGAAGATGAGGACGACGGGGAAACTTCCGGCGAAATTGTGCGGCCGCTGCTCAATACTCGCCGGCGCGAATTGGAGCAGTATCTCAAGGACATCGGACAGTCCTGGCGCGAAGACTCAACGAATACCGACGAACATTTCACTCGCAATCGGGTGAGGAAGCTGGTGGTCCCGCTGCTGGAGAGGGAGTTCAATCCTGCCGTGGCGGAGAATCTTGCGGAGCTGGCGGAGATTGCGCGTGGTGAAGAAGATTACTGGGAGAACGAAGTTTCTGGTTGGCTGGGGACGACCGTGCAGTGGGCGCAGCCGGAGTGGGTTCGGGCCGTGTCTGTAGAAAACCGTCTGGTGCAGATTGCGGGGCTCGGAATTTCCCGCGGTCAGCCAATTTCCGCCAAGAACCCCACTTCTCGCGCAGAAGGCGCGCGAGAAATGGGGCACCCGGGAAGCGACGATTCCCAGGCCGATCTGCGCACGAAGATCGACAACGCTCCCTGGCTCGTCATGAATGCTTCTGTCCCCCGCGTGTGGTTTCTCGGCGAGCCGGTGGCCGTGCAGCGTCGGCTGGTGAAGGCGATTGGGGAGAATGCCGGAATTCCGCTGGAGTTCAAACATGTGGAAGAAATTCTGCGGGTCGCGGCGGAAGACGCGGCATCGGGCAAGGAAGTGTCGCTGCCGCTGGGATGGAGGCTGGTGGTCGAAGCGGAGGAGTTAGCCTTCGTGACTCCCGACTTGCGCGAGCCGGCGCCGCCGCGCGACTACGAGTACGAACTCTCGATCCCGGGGGAAGTTGTCGTTCATGAGGCTGGCTTCGCGATCGTTGTACAGCGGATTCCAAGCGGAGAGGAGGGGGCGTATAATCCAGATCACCTGTTCGATGAGGAATCCCTGCGCGGACCGTTAAGGGTGCGGAACTGGCGTCCCGGAGATCGATTCTGGCCGGCCCATACGAAGTCCCCGAAGAAGATCAAGGAATTGTTGCAGGATCGTCATGTGGCCCAGCCGGAGCGCGGGCTGTGGCCGGTGATCGTTAGCAGGAATGAGAGCGGCGAAGAGATTGTTTGGATGCGCGGGTTTCCGTTGCCGGCGAAGGTTCAGGCGAAGCCGGGGCGAGCGACTTTTTTGATCGTGGAGACGCTGTTGGGCGCCGAGAGGTGATGTGGCAGGTAGAGATCCTTCAACCAACTGCGTTGTCGTCCACTTCGCGAACGGCAACTTCGCTCAGGATGACAAAGTGATGAATTCTGGAGGCAGGCTAACTTCATGAACGGTCCGCGAGTCGAGCCCCTGCGCCCGGTCATCACTACGGAACAGATCCAGAAGCGAGTGAAGGAACTGGCTCGGCAAATTTCCGACGACTACAAAGGGCAGACCGTCCAGATGCTGGCGGTGCTGGAGAACGCATTCATGTTTCAGGCCGACCTGGTGCGCGCTCTCGACGTGCCGGTGGTTTGCCAGTTCATCAAGCCCAGGTATACGCGACCTCCGAGTGGCGCGGCGCACGATGTGATGGAGATTTTTTTTAGCCATGAGCCCGACATTCGCGGACAGCACATCCTACTGGTCGAGGGCCTGGTGCATTCCGGGGTGACCAGCGAATTCCTGATGAGCGACCTGCGATCCCGGGGAGCAGCTTCGGTGAAGCTGGTGACCCTGCTTGACCGGCAAGCGGCCCGCCGCGTGCCCCTGCAGCCGGATTATTTCGGATTCCTGGTGGATGAAACTTTTCTGGTGGGTTACGGCCTGGGAGCAGTGGAACAGACCAGCCGGAACTTGCCGTACCTGGCGGCGGCAAGTCCAAGAATCCCCGTGACTTAAGTCACCGCGGTACGAACGGGCCTTTTTAGCGGGGAAAAGGTAGAATAAACGTTCATACTAAACGTTCATATTAGACGTTAAACGATTTGCCAATCGAAAGTCTCGCTTGGGCATCTAATCAGCTGTTGGAGCCTCGGGGGGGTTGGTGTTGTTAGCCGCCCGTTTCGAATTTAGGAGTCTTCTAGGTGAACTCAACTGTAAAGACCGTGCTGTTCTGGTTGCTGATCGGTGTTTCGGCGCTGCTGTTGTGGCAGGTGGTGAAGACCGCGCGCGAAGGCCAGAAGGCTGCCGAGCTAAAAACCTCCCAGTTCATGAATGAAGTGGAACAGAACAACGTTCAGGAATTCACCGTCGACGGGATGGAAGTGACCGGCAAACTGAAGAATGGTTCCTCATTTCACGCCAAGGTGCCGGCAACGTATTTCACCCCCGAGTTGTTCAAGAGTCTTGATAGCAAGGGTGTGACCAACGACTTCCGCGACATTAACGGCGGGAACTGGGCGTGGATGATTCAGGTCATTCCGATCGTGCTGATTGGCGCGGTGTGGATTTTCATGATCCGCCAGATGCAGACCGGCGGAAATAAGGCGCTGTCGTTCGGCAAGAGCCGGGCGCGCCTGCTCTCGATGCAGCAGAAGAAAGTCACGTTCAAAGACGTGGCCGGAGTGGAAGAGGCGAAGGAAGAGCTGCGCGAGATTATTGAGTTCCTGCGCGAGGCGCAGAAGTTCCAGAAGTTGGGCGGGCGCATTCCGAAGGGCGTGCTGCTGGTGGGGCCTCCGGGAACGGGCAAGACGCTGCTGGCTCGCGCGGTTGCGGGCGAAGCGAACGTTCCGTTCTTCTCAATTTCGGGCTCGGACTTTGTAGAGATGTTTGTTGGCGTGGGCGCCAGCCGCGTGCGCGACTTGTTCGAGCAGGGCAAGAAGAACGCTCCCTGCATTATTTTCATCGATGAGATTGATGCGGTCGGACGGCATCGCGGCGCTGGACTCGGCGGTGGGCACGACGAGCGCGAACAGACTTTGAATCAGCTGCTCGTCGAAATGGACGGCTTCGAATCGAACGAGGGCGTCATTCTGATGGCGGCGACCAACCGTCCTGACGTGCTGGATCCGGCGTTGCTGCGGCCTGGGCGTTTTGACCGGCGCGTTGTAGTTAGTCGTCCCGATGTGCGTGGGCGCGAGGAAATTCTTCGCGTACACACCCGCAAGATTCCTCTAGCCGAGGATGTCGATCTCTCGGTATTGGCTCGCGGGACGCCAGGATTCTCTGGCGCTGACTTGGCCAACATGGTGAATGAGGCGGCCCTGGCGGCCGCCCGGCAGAATCGCAAAGCGGTTCTGCAATACGATTTCGAACTGGCCAAGGACAAAGTGCTGATGGGCGTGGAACGCAAGTCTCTGCTGCTCACCGACGAGGAAAAGAAGAACACGGCCTACCATGAGGCGGGGCATGCGCTGGTGGCGGCGAAAATGCCGAACTCCGATCCTCTGCACAAAGTCACGATCATTCCGCGCGGCATGGCCCTGGGCGTCACCATGCAATTGCCCACGGATGACCGGCACAACTACTACAAGAATTATCTGGAGACCGAAATCGCGATCCTGATGGGTGGACGCATCGCGGAAGAGTTGTTCCTGAACGTGCTGAGCACCGGCGCCGGCAACGACATTGAGCGAGCTACGGAAATGGCGCGCAAAATGGTTTGTGAGTGGGGCATGAGCGACCTGGGCCCCATGACGTTCGGGAAGAAGGAAGAGCAGATTTTCCTGGGCCGTGAGATTGCGCAGCATCGCGATTACAGCGAGGACACCGCAATCAAGATCGATCAGGAGGTCCGCAAGTTGGTCAACGCTGGTTACGCCACGGCGAAGCAAGTCATTTCCGACAATCGCGATGTGCTCGAGCGGATTGCCCGGGCGCTGATTGAGCGTGAAGTACTCGACGCCAACGAGATCAAGATGTTGGTCGAGAATCAGCAGCTTCCTCCGGTGCAGCCACCGCCGTCGTCGAAAGACGACGGAGTGCAGCACGTCATCAAGCCGGAACTCCAGCCGGGACGGGCCAAAGGCGGGGAGCGTCCGGCCACGGCGTAAATCCGCAGTTATCAGATCTCAGTTAGGGGCGGCCTCTGCGGGCCGCCCATTTTCTGCGGGTCGCGTGAATTCCCAGCCAGCTGCATCGGTCCCGATGTGGGTGTTACTCGCTCGATTCGGCGTGTTTCGAGGGGCTCGAAAAACGCTCGTTCGTGGTATAATTAGCACAGTGGCAATACGGCCCTAAGTATTAGGAATTTCAATAACTTGAAGTCTTTTGTAGAGGCTTCTGGGCAGCCTGGTCGAGGCGCCAATTCCAGCCGAAATTCCAGGGATTCGCAGGACGAAGTTCGTAGAAAAATTCGGGACATTTTCGCGGAGCGGAATGGCCACCAAAGAGATCAATCCTCCCATCGTTGACACCAAAACAAAAAACGGAAAAGTGACTCCGATCAACACTGCGAACGGCGGCGGCAACGACAGCACCAACGACTACAACGCCGACTCGATCAAAGTGCTGGGCGGCATGGAGGCGGTTCGCAAGCGTCCCGCCATGTATATCGGATCGACGGGCGAACTCGGCCTGCATCATCTGGTGTATGAAGTCGTCGACAACTCCGTCGACGAAGCGCTTGCCGGATTTGCCACCAGGATTGAAGTCACGATTCATCTCGACAACTCGATCACCGTGATCGACGACGGCCGCGGTATTCCTTGCGATGACATGATCATCGACGGCGAGAAGGTTTCTGCGGCGCAAGTGGTGATGACCACACTGCATGCCGGTGGAAAATTTGATTCCTCCACATACAAAGTTTCCGGTGGACTGCACGGCGTGGGTGTGTCGTGCGTGAACGCTCTGAGCGAGGACCTCGAGCTGGAAATCTGGCGCGACGGGGCGACCTGGCAGCAGAATTATTCCAAAGGCGATCCGACTAACAAGCTGAGCAAAACCGGCGCGACCAAGCGGCGTGGGACCAAGATTCACTTCCTGCCCGACCGCTCGATTTTTACCGCGGTGGATTACAACTACGACACGCTGGCGCAGCGCCTGCGCGAACTCGCATTCCTCAACAAGGGATTGCTGATCACGCTGACCGACGAGCGGAATACCGATTCGAAGACCGGCGAGGCCAAGCACACCGAGTTTAAGTACAACGGCGGCATCGCGGAGTTCATCAAGCATCTCAATCGCGGCAAACAGGTGCTGCACGAGAAGCCCATCTACATGGAAGACGATCGCAACGGCGTTCACATGGAAATCGGGCTGCAGTACAACGACGCTTATTCCGAGACCGTGTTCAGCTTCGCCAACAACATCAACACCGTTGATGGCGGCACGCATCTTTCCGGATTCCGCACGGCCCTGACCCGCACTATCAACTATGCCGGGCAGCAGATGGGGCTATTTAAAGACGTCAAAGAGAACTTGACCGGCGACGATGTGCGGGAAGGCCTGGTTGCGGTGATCAGCGTGAAGCTGCCGCAGCCGCAGTTCGAAGGGCAGACCAAGGGCAAGCTGAACTCCGACATCGCGGGCACGGTCACCCAGTTCGTCAACGAACGGCTGGGCGCGTTCTTCGAGCAGAACGCGACCGTCGGACGAAAGATTATCAACAAGGCAGTTGATGCCGCGCGTGCCCGCGAAGCGGCTCGCAAGGCTCGCGATCTCACACGGCGCAAGGGAGCGCTCGATTCCGGTGGTCTTCCGGGCAAGCTGGCCGATTGTTCCGAGCGCGATCCGAACCGCTGCGAATTGTTCCTGGTCGAAGGCGAGTCGGCCGGTGGCACGGCGAAGCAGGGCCGCGACCGGCGCTTCCAGGCGATCCTTCCGCTCAAAGGTAAAATCCTCAACGTCGAAAAGGCGCGCTACGACAAGATGCTGGCGCACGAGGAAATTCGCGCCATGATCACGGCGCTCGGCACCGGCATTTCGAAGGAAGACTTCGATCCCACGAAAGTGCGCTACGGCAAAATTATCCTGATGACCGATGCGGATGTGGACGGCAGCCATATTCGAACCCTGCTGCTGACGTTTTTTTTCCGCCACATGCAGGAACTGATCAAGCGCGGAAATGTCTTTATCGCGCAGCCGCCGCTGTTCTCGCTGAAAAAAGGCAAGTCGCAGCAATACATCAAGGACGAGCGCGAGTTCGTAAAAGTCATGGTGAAACGCGCGGCCGATGGGCTGACCGTGCGCTACGGCGAGGGTGCGGCTAAGATCGAAGGCAAAGATCTGGCGCGATTCATGACCGTGCTCGATGAGTATCTGGGCTTCTTTGAGAAGCTTGACAAGCGCGTGCGCAACGAGCGCGTGACCGAACTGATTCCGAAACTAGATCTGGCCAAGCGCACCGATTTTGAGGGCGACAAGAATACGCCACCGAAGAAAATCGAGCGTCTGGAAAAAGAAGTGAAGAAGCTGGAGAAAGAGCATGCTTTCAAGGGCGTGGAGAAGCATTTCGACGAAGAGCACAATCTGTGGGAAGTGAAATTCGTCAACAAGCACGGCGCTGAACATGTCATCAACTGGGTGCTGGCATCGAGCGCGGAATGCCGCCAGCTGATCTCGAAGTACAAGCAGATCGAGCCTTACATGGAGCCGCCGTTCGTGGTGGAGACGCTGGTCAAGGCCGCACCCGCGGGGAGCAATGGAGAAGCGGAGGGCGAGGCTGCCGCCGCTGATGGAGACAAGGGCGAGAAGAAGACGGCCAAGCCTGCCAAGCGAAAGACTGAAACCGAAGTGGTGGAAAAGTCGAATGTCCGCGAGCTTCGCGACTATGTCATTAACGAAGGCCGCAAGGACTTCACCATCCAGCGCTACAAGGGTCTCGGCGAAATGACTGCGCCGCAATTGTGGGAAACGACGATGGATCCGGAGCGGCGGACTCTGCTTTCGGTGCGGCTCGAAGACATCGCCGAGTGCGAAACCATCTTCACTACGCTGATGGGCGAAGACGTCGAAGCGCGGCGCAAGTTCATCGAAGAAAATGCGCTGGATGTGAAGAACCTGGACATCTAAAATACTTCCGCCGCGGATTCACACGGATAGAGCGATACAAATGTTTTCGGGCGGCCTTGGTGCCGCCCGTTTTGTTTGTCCGCAGTCACCCGCGAACGGCTTACAATGTGCCGTTATGATTCGACGCTGCGCGCTCTGCTCTCTCTTGTTGCTCGCGATTCTGACGGCCGCAGTGCAAGCCGCCGATCCCTCCCCTGCTCTGACTCCTCCGATGGGCTGGAATAGCTGGGACTCTTACGGCACCACGGTGCGCGAGGCGCAGGTCAGGGCCAACGCGGATTGGATGGCGGAGCATCTCGCGAAGTATGGATGGCAGTACATTGTGGTCGACATCCAGTGGTACGAGCCGAACGCGCAGGGACACGATTACAAGCCGGGCGCTCCGCTGACCATGGATGAATACGGGCGTCTGATGCCGGCGGTCAATCGCTTTCCGTCTGCCGCCAATGGCGCAGGGTTCAAGCCGCTGGCTGATTATGTGCACAGCAAAGGATTGAGGTTCGGTATTCACATCATGCGGGGCATTCCGCGACAGGCCGTCGATAAAAATCTTCCCATCAAGGGCACGGCGTATCATGCGGCCGACATCGCCGACAAAGAGAACGCATGCCGCTGGAATCCGGACATGTGGGGCGTCGACACGACCAGGCTCGGCGCGCAGGCGTATTACGATTCGATTGCTGAATTGTATGCGTCGTGGGGCGTGGACTTCATCAAAGCGGACGACATGGGCAGCCATCTGTATCAGCCGGCGGAAATGAAGGCTCTGAGTTCCGCGATGCGCAAGACGAGGCGGCCGATGGTGCTGAGCATTTCGCCAGGTCCCGCGCCGGTTTCGGAAGCGGAGTTCTTCGAGAAGTATGCGCAGATGTGGCGGATCTCGGATGATTTCTGGGATGACTGGAAACTGCTGCGGCAGCAGTTCGACTTCACCCGCGATTGGGCGCCGTTCGCAGGCAAGAACGGAACCTGGCCGGATGCCGATATGCTTCCGCTGGGAAAGTTGAAAGTGACCGATAAAGAAGGCGGGCGCACACCGACAAAGTTTACCCCGGATGAGCAGCAGACGGTGATGACCCTGTGGAGCATCTTTCGTTCACCGCTGATTTTCGGTGGAGATTTGCCGAGCAACGACGCGGCGACGACTGCGCTGATCACGAATGGGGAAGTACTCGAAGTCGACCAGCACAGCCGCGGCGGGCGTCAGGTACTGGATCGAGGGAATATCCGCGCATGGGTAGCGGATGGTGGTAAGCCCGGAGAACACTACGTAGCTGTGTTCAATTTAGGAGAGGCGGACGAAAACATAGATCTGCGATGGCAGGATGTTGGGATGGCGGCGCGGCCCGCCGAGGTGCGAGATTTGTGGCAACATCAATCGCTCGGCTCGGCGGATGGGGTGCACGTTCGCCTTAGGCCGCACGCATCTGCTTTGTATGAGGTTCGACCGTAAGGTTCCTGACTGGGGGAATGCTCGGCTGGCCTACGGGCCGTCAGGTGGCTTGGCTTCCGGTTCCGGCGTCTCGCCATGAAACACTCGCGAGATTCCGCGAACGATGCGGCGCATGGGTAATTCGCCTTTGGCGTCGGCGAAAAAAATTTCGCCGGTGCGGCTTCCACGGTAGTACCAGCGCCTGAGCAGGGCGAGATGTTCCATGGTCTCGAGCGCGGCTTTCGCCTGCGCTGGCGAGAGCGAATGCAGAGCCTCCTGCACGCGCGCCTCCATCGATTGCGATTTTGCGTGCTCGGCTGTCTGAATGCTAAAAACAATCGGCCCGGATATTCGTCCGCACTCGATGCGGAAAAAGGCAACCGAGCCCGCGACCGAACTGGGCTGAATCATGAGTGCCGAGAGGCGATCGAGGCGCTGCACCATCTCGGGAAGCTGGCTCACGATGGGCTTAAGTTTTTCGACGCGCGCGTGAGTTGCAGCCGCGTCTTCAAATGCGAGCCTGGCGGAAGAGGCTTCGCGTTCGGTCGAGAGCTCGCGGAGCAGAGAATCTCCGGCGGAGTCGAAATAGGCCTGTACGCGGTTTACTTCAGCAACGTACTCCTCATCGCTGCATCCCTTGAAACAGGGGGCGAGGCACATCTTCATCTCGGAATAGATGCAGCCGGGAAACTTCGGGTCGGGATGCAGATCGTCGACGCATCGCCGCATCTTGAAAAAGTCGAGCGAATCGTTCATGAACTTCTCGGCGGCAACGCGCGAAATAAACGGGCCATAGTAGAGCGAACGTCCGCTGAGCCGGCCTAGCCGCGTGGTGACGGAGGCCCGCGGATACTCGTTTTCAAGATGCAGCTTGACCAGCGGTGCGAAGCGAAAGCGCATGCGATCGGAGTAGGTCTTAGGAAACGCAGCCCGCAGAACGCGGTAGAGCAGAAAGCCGGACTCGAAATCGGATCCGGTGGGCGCGTACTCGATCAGGCGAACGCGATCTCGCAGGTTGAGCTTTTTGGTGCGCTCCTCTAGCGGGCCAAGCAGTCGCTGCAAGCGGCGCCGCAGGTTTGCAGTCTTGCTGACGTAGGGTTCAGCGTGAGCGTCCGCTGCCCGCAGAAGGAATACGGCCGGAGCTGCTGGGACCGCGGCGAAGACTGCCGCATCCCGCTCAGGGGCGAATTCCAGGCGCTCGGTCAGCACGAGATGATTCTAGCGGGGAACTTGCCCAAGGAGATAATCAGGCACGAGCGGCAACCGCGTCTGGTGGGAGGCGGCGTTATCGGCCCCTCAGACCCCACACTTCTTTTTTTCCTTTTTGATTATGGAGTGTCTGGCGATAATCGTTGCCGGCCAAGGTAATGATGCGGCACATTTCGCGGAGGCGGGAGAGCATACGATCCTTGATGCGATCGCCGAGCGTTTCTTGGTCCGCCGAATATTTTGCGGCTTCGGTGCTTCGGCTATTCGCGTCACCCGGCCGCTTTCGTTCTTCCCGATCAGGATAATTTGTAGTGATGATCGTCGTGCGATTGTCGTTGTAGCGGGTGTTGAGGATCAAGCTGACCGTATCCCACACCCACTCCGTTGGTTTCACCGCACCCAACTCGTCGAGTACCAGAACGTCGGTTTCGAAGACCGGTCGAAGCACATCTAGCTCTGTGGTTTGAACCGTTGAGTTGTAGGAGTTCTGAATTTGCTTCAGCAGTTCACGATAGTCGTAGAACAGGCAGGGGATGCCGCGGTTGAGGATCAATTCTTTCATGATGCCGACAGCCAAGTGCGTTTTTCCCGTACCGATCGTGCCAATGATAAGCAGTCCCTTATCACCTCGCGGATCGCACTCTTGCGCAAACTTGGATGCAATGAAATGGGCATCAGCCAGCGAGGGATCAGCTTCCCGAAAGTCGGTCTCATAGTTTGCCAGCTCACAGTGTTCGTATCTTTTTGGAATACGTGATGCGGCTAGAAGGGATTGTTCGCGCGCCAGTAACCGGCACTTGCAGCGTGTGACGCGGCGGTCGTTTATGCTTCTGCCAGTCTTGGGGCTAAAGGTTTTCCAGCCAGTGCCCTCACACAGAGGACAAACTTCCGTGGGAGCCTTGACCGCTGGGGAACCTTCCATCTTCGAGTCGATCATCTTCAACCGAATTCTCCTCTTTTGACTTTGCACCCGAGAGCCGGTTCTGCGCAAGCTGGAAACCCTGCCTGCCTGTGTACATCCTGTGAAGGAATCCGGTGGCCTGTGGAGGGCGTAGGAAAACGTGGAGGGCGCAGGAAAACCCTGTCGGCTGGGCCGGAAAAGCCGCTAGGGTAGCCCCAATTCGGGCCGGCGGGGTGCGAAACAGGCTTCCGGCGCGGATTTTCACAGTTGACTTTCGCAGCAGACGGAGGAGAATACAAGCCGTCAGGTTTCCCAACTCAGCCAGCCAGTTGTTCTCCCGGTGTTAGGCTGGGCACGAAAGAGACCTGCGAGGAGAGACTATGAATAAAGCCGATCTGGTTGACAAGATCGCAGGCGCGTGTGAAATCAGCAAAGCGCAGGCCACGACTGCGATTGATACCGCCGTCGAAAGCATCACGGGTGCCCTCCGCAAAGGAGACCGGGTGGCGTTGATAGGTTTCGGCACCTTCTCGGTGTCGCAGAGGAAAGCACGGAACGGGCGCAACCCGCAAACCGGCGCCACTATCAAGATCGCTGCTCGCAAAGTCGCGAAGTTTAGTCCTGGAGCCGAACTCAAGAAGTCGGTCAACAAGAAATAGTTTGCAAGGCCGAAAGATTTGCGAGAACGGCAGGGGGTCGGCCCTGCCGTTTTTCTTGCCGTCTGCTTCGATGTGCGCCGTAACGCCGCTCTGGAGTTGATTCTGCCTACGTCTTGCCCTGGCCCGGGGGTTTGGGATTTTTCGGGAACTGCATGGTGCGAGTGATTCCTGCGCCTTCCTTCACGAAGATCAATTGGTTGGGCTGGATGTTTTTCAGGGTATCGACCTGCCCGCTGGGCCAGCGAATTTCCAGCACATCGACCTTTTCGGCCCTCCCCAGCCCGAAGTGAACGCGCAGATCGTTTTGCGAGAAATAGCTGCCACCGCTCCGCACTTCGTCGATCTGCCGATGTGGCTTCTCTTCTCCAGGTGGATGGGTCACACACACCAGGCGCGCACCAATTCCGCTGCGGTTGGATTTGGTTCCGATGGTGCGAATCTTGATCCAGTTGTTGGCGAGCGTAGTGTCGCAACGCAGCAGTTGCGGATAGTCGTTGACGGTATTCACGACCACGTCAATGTCGCCGTCATTATCGAAATCGCCGAAGGCCGCGCCCCGCGAGGCGCTCGACTCTGAGACGCCCGGCCCTGCTTGCAGCGACACGTCTGCGAAACGGCCGTTGTGCAGATTGTGATATAGGAGCTTGCGCTGCGCATAGCCCGCGCCCGTGTTCAACAGGTCGACTTCAGGGTAGACGTGGCCGTTGCAGATCAGAATGTCAGGCCAGCCATCGTTGTCCATGTCGAAGAAGCCGCAGCCCCATCCCAGGTATTGGGTATGCGCGCCCAGCCCCGCGGAGAAAGTAGCATCCTCGAAACTGGCATTGCCTTGATTGTGGTAGAGGGAAGGCGTGTCGCCGGCGAAATTGGTTTTGAGAATGTCGAGGTTGCCGTCCAAGTCGTAATCCGCGGCGGAGACGCCCATGCCGGCCTGCGGCTTGCCGTTGGCGCTCAGGGCACAGCCAGACTCAAGGGCAATGTCCTGAAATTTGCCGTTCTTTTTATTCTGGTAGAGCACGGCGGCGGCGGAATCGTTGGCGACATAAATATCGGGCCAGCCGTCGTTGTCGAAGTCGGCAGTGAGCACGCCCAAGGCGTAGGTGCTATCCGTGTTGAGAATTCCCGATGCTTCGGAAACGTCGGTAAACGTTCCATCGCCGTTGTTGTGATAAAGGATGTTCTTGCCACCCTCCAGACCGGGCGGGCCGCAGGCGACCATCACACTTTTGTAGAGGCACGGGCCGGCTTCTGGGACGGGCGCCGTGGCCAAGTCGAGATCAATATAGTTGGCGACGAAGAGATCGAGGCGACCGTCGCGATCGTAGTCGACAAAGGCGCAACCCGTGTTCCAGCGCGTGCCCTTGCCCGCTACGCCGGCTTTCTGGCTCACGTCGGTGAAGGTGCCGTCGCCGTTGTTGTGATAGAGAACGTTCTTGCCGAAGTAGGTGACGAACAGATCGTCACAGCCGTCGTTGTCATAGTCGCCGACGCAGACGCCTTGCCCCCATCCGGAATGGGCGACTCCGGCCTTTGCCGTGACGTCGGTGAAAGTGCCGTCGCGGTTATTTCGAAAAAGGTGCGAGGTCGGTTCACTGCCGGCGGGAAACCCCTCGAGTCGGGTGCCGTTCACCAAAAAAATGTCGAGCCAGCCATCATTGTCGTAATCGTAGAAGGCAACGCCGCAGCCGGTGGTTTCGAGCAGATATTTATTTTTGTGCTCGCCACCGAAAATGGTCTTCGCGTTCAGCCCGGACTCTCGGGCGACATTCAGAAAGGTGACGCCCAGAACATCGCTTCTGCCCTCGACCGGCCGTGCGCCCTTTGGTGGGGCGGCATTTTGCTGCGTTGTGCTCGCTTCGATCCGGCGCGGACGAACCATCGCCAGTACGCTTTCGAGCGAGAGTACTAGCGCCGAACGGCTGAGAGATTTCAGAAAAACGCGGCGTGAAGGGAACAAGAGGTCGCTACCTGGCCACTCGCGGCGTGCTAGAATTCGCCTCTACTCCTTATATTCAGGGAACCGCGACTTTGCAAGCCGGCCGGGCTAAATCCCGTTCCAAGACGAACCTCATGAATCTTTGTTTCATCCGCTGGCAGCATTTCGCTTTCGTGTCCAGCGTTGCGCGTGGCGTTTGCCTGCTGGGGCTGTGGTGGTTGTTGGCCGCAGTATCTGGCGCTCAGCAACTCTCTCCAACGCCGCAGGGGGCGCCGGAGTTGTCGCGAACCATCCGCACCTGGGAGTTCCTTCCTGTCGTCGGCAGTCGGGCAGGGCTGTTCGGCAACGAGACTGGCCGATTCGAAGCCTGGGTTTATCCGCTGAAAATCTTTCGTGACTTTCACCTGACCTTTCACGTGGGCGACCGCGCGTTGCCCGCGGAAACTCTGGCGCGCACGCTGACGGTTCGTCCCGAGTCGGCGTCGATCTTGTACGCCGGTGATTCCTTTCGCGTGCGTGAAACTTTATGCGTCCCGGTGAATGAAGCCGGTGCCGTGATTCTGCTGGATATCGAGACGGAACAACCGTTGGAGGTGGAAGCCTCATTCACTGCGGACTTTCAGCTGGAGTGGCCCGCCGCGCTCGGCGGCACATTTTCCGACTGGGACGAGAAGCAGCATGCGTTCGTCTTCGGAGACGAAGCGGGAAAGTTTTCCGCGTTGTTCGGATCTCTCACAGCCAGAGACGAGCGGCTCGCCTATGAGACGAACTATTCGTCAGCGAACGAGAACTCTTTCCGCTTGGGTGCGACGCCCAAGGGAAGGGAAACCAAAGTACTGGTTCTTGCGGCTTCAGTCGCGGGCCTGCCTGACGCAACGAAAACTTATCAGCGCTTGCTGACTTCTTATGCCGACTCGATGCGGGAGTCGGCGGATTATTACCGCGCATATCTCGACAAGACCGTAAGCCTCGAACTGCCCGATGCTGCCCTGCAGCAGGCCTATGACTGGGCGCGCATCAGCACCATTCAAGGGCTGGTGAACAACCCGTACCTGGGCGCTGGGCTGGTTGCGGGATATCGAACTTCCGGTCCCGATCAGCGTCCGGGCTTCGCGTGGTTCTTTGGGCGGGATTCTTTGTGGACCTCGTTTGCCCTCAACGCCGAGGGAGATTATTCCACGGCCCGCACCGCTCTTGATTTCATCAGCAAATATCAGCGCGCGGACGGCAAGGTTCCGCATGAGATTTCACAAAGCGCAAGTCTGGTGCCGTGGTTCAAGGACTATCCTTACGCCTCCGCGTCCGCCGATGCGACGCCGCTTTTCATCATCGCGATGAATGATTATGCATCTCAGAGCGGCGATGTGGGTTTTGTGCGCGATAAATGGGACAACCTCTGGCGGGCTTACCAGTTCCTGCGCTCGACCTATGACTTCCAGGGCTTCGCGCAGAACGCAGGTATTGGCCATGGCTGGGTCGAAGGCGGCCCGCTGCTTCCGGTTAAGAACGAGTACTACCAGGCGGGACTCGGCGTCGCGGCCCTGCAGTCGCTCTCCAATCTGGCACGCCTCGCAGGCAAGGACGACGTCAGCCAGCAACTGGCGACGGAATTCGATCGCAGCAAATCCGCGCTCGATCAAGCCTTCTGGTCGCCCGAAATGAATAGTTATGCGTTTGCCTTGAGACCCGACAATCAGCGTGCGGATGAGGTGAGCGTGCTGGCAGCCGTTCCCATGTGGTTTGGTCTGCCCGACCCTGACCATGCCAACCAGACGATTACGCAACTCGCAGCGGAAGATCACCAGAGCGATTGGGGCATGCGCATTATCTCCCGGCAATCCAAGGTGTATGACGGCTCGGGCTATCACTTCGGCTCGGTCTGGCCTTTATTTACGGGATGGGCCTCGGTGGGCGAATACCGCTACCATCGCGCCTTTCCTGCCTACGCCAACCTGCGGGCCAATGCGTTGCTGGACGCGGACGGTGCGCTCGGACATTTCACCGAAGTTCTTTCGGGAGACTACTACCAATCGTTTTCGACCAGTTCGCCACATCAGATCTGGTCATCGGCCATGGTGGTAAGTCCGATGTTGCGCGGCATGTTTGGTTTGCAAACCGATGCGGAACGGCGCCAGATTACGCTGGCTCCGCACGTTCCTGCGGATTGGACGTCATTCGCAATTCGAAATGTCCGCGTGGCGGGAATCGGAGTGGACTTCCAATATCGCAAGACCGCCGACAGCGTGGTGCTTGGAACCAAGCGCGACGGCACAGGTGAGTGCTGGGTCGAATTCTCGCCGTCTTTTAGCCTGCGCACGCGGGTACTCAGAGTCGAGTTGAACGGACGAGTCGTGCCGTTCAAGCTGCAAGCGAACAGCAATGACCAGCATGTGTCGGTGCGATTTTCTGTTGCCGGCGGCGCCGGCAGTTTGGTCATCCGTGTGAAGAACGATTTCGGATTGGCGTTGACCAACGAACTGCCGCCGCTGGGAAGCGCGAGCCGAGGACTCCGCATTATTTCCGAATCATGGAATGCTCCAAAGACCGACCTGTCGCTTGAGGTCTCAGGACTGGCGGGCAGCCGCTACGAGTTGAGCGTTTGGAATCCCGCCCAGATTTCTTCGGTGGAGGGGGCCGTCCTCAGCAAACCCGGGAAATTGGAAATCCAGATGCCGCTGGGAGCCGATTCGTACTTGCAACAGAAAATCGTGCTTCACTTCGCGCGTCCGTAGGGGAATCGGGCGCATGCCCTTCCCGGGGTGCGGGTCGAGCCAGAAAAGGTTTACACTCGGGCAAGTCGCTACTTTCGGTTGGGGCCGGTGAGATGGCAACGGAACCAGCGACTGCGGCAGCCAGTGGCCATGATCTTTTCTGAATGCCCTTCGAGGAGTCGTCTTTTTATGCAACGTAAGTCCACTTGGATTTTGGTCCTTGCGTTTCTGTGTCTTGCCTTCCTGTGTCGATCAATGCTAACCGCGACCGCTCAGACGGCGAGCAAGCCCGCTGCACACAAGGCCGCGGCCAGCAAGACCGCTGCCGGTAAGGCCGTCGACGTGGAAGGCCACCAGTGGTGGCAGCATGCTGTGTTTTACGAGATTTATCCGCGCAGCTTTGCCGACAGTAACAACGACGGAATCGGCGATCTGAAGGGCATAACGGCGAAGCTCGATTACTTGAAGGACCTGGGCGTGGACGCAATCTGGATCACGCCTTGCTTTCCTTCGCCGCAAGTAGATTTCGGCTATGACGTGTCCGACTACGAAAATATCGATCCGATGTATGGATCGCTGACCGATTTCGACATGCTCGCCGCCGAAGGCAAGAGAGACGGCATTCGCATCATCCTTGATTTCGTCGTGAATCATACGTCCGACCAGCACAAATGGTTCCTGGATTCGAAGTCTTCTCGAACCTCGGAACATCGCGATTGGTATATATGGCGCGACGGCAAGGGGCCAGGACAGCCGCCGAACAATTGGACGTCTATTTTTGGCGGTTCCGCGTGGACGCTCGATGCAGCGACGAATCAGTATTACTACCATTTCTTTTACCCGCAGCAGCCCGACCTGAACTGGCGCAACCCGGCGGTGAAGGATGCGATGTTCGACGTCACGCGATTTTGGTACAAACGCGGCGTCTCCGGGTTTCGTCTGGATGCGGTGGACACACTGTTTGAAGATCCGAAGCTGCACGACGACCCGATTCTGCCCGGCAAGAATGCATTTGGCGATCCGATCGAAGAGTACAAATACAACTCGAAATTGCCCGAAGTGCATGATGTACTGCGCGAGCTGCGCAAAGTCGCCGACGAAAACAATGGTGTGCTGATCGGAGAAACCTGGACCGCCGACATTGCGGAACTGAACCAATACTACGGCGAGGGCAACAACGAGTTGCAGTTGCCCATGGATTTTCTTTTTACCACGGTTAACAAGCTGTCGCCCGCCGACTTCCGGAAGCAGATTGCCGCGGTGGATTCCGCCTCCGGCTGGCCCACGTTCGTGATCGGCAATCACGACATTGTCCGGTCCTACGACCGCTATGGCGACGGTGAGCATAACGATCAAATTGCGAAGCTGATGGCCGGGCTATACCTGACTCTGCGCGGAACGCCGATTATGTACTACGGCGAAGAGATTGGGATGAAGACGACGCCGCCCGCACACAAAGAAGACGTGAAAGATCCGATCGGCCGAACCGGCTGGCCCAAAGAAAAGGGACGCGACGGCGAGCGTACGCCCATGCAGTGGGATGAGAGCGAGAATGCGGGCTTCTCGAAGGCTACGCCATGGCTTCCAGTGCCTCCGACGGCCAAGACGCACAACGTTGCCGATGAATCCAAGGATCCAGATTCGGTGCTCAACTTTTACAAAAAGGTGCTCAAACTGCGGCACACGAATCGCGCTCTTCTGGACGGAGCCTACGTTCCGCAGAATCAGAACGATCAGAACGTGCTCTCCTACTTGCGAGCCTACAAGGATCAGGCGGTTCTGGTGGCGCTGAACATGTCAGGGGCGGAGCAGAAGGTGAGTTTTGACCTGAGCAAGCGTGGCTTCACGTCGGCGAAGAGCCTGGTAGCGACCGCAAAATCTTCGGCCACAGGAGATGTGGTGACGCTGGAGCCCTACGGAGTTTTCATTGGCCAGCTTATGAAGTGAACGGCGCGCTTACTCGCCGCTGAGAATTCTCCACGCCTCGCGCCCGGTGAGCACGACGTTGTTGATGCCCTTGACCGCATTCATATACTGGACTCGCTCGAACGCAGCCGGATCTTTGCAGCGTACTTGGCTGAAATTCCCTCTCAGTCCGGCAACCGACTTGTACCCGCGTTTCTCCATCCACCGGCGCAGACCGGATTCTAAATTTCCGAGGTGGCGGATTCCATTGCGCAGCAGGGTCGAGCAGACCATGGTGACGTCGGCGCCAACCAGCAGGAGCTTCACAACATCTTCGGGAGTGTGAACGCCGCTGGATCCGGCCAGGTTCGCCTTGATGCGGCCGTGGAGCACGCCAATCCACGTGAGCGGAAGGCGTAGCGCCTCAGAAGTGCTGAGCAAAACGTTGGGCTGGATCTCCATGTCGTCCAGGTTCATGTCAGGCTGGTAGAAGCGGTTGAACAGGACGAGGCCGTCCACGCCGGCCGCGTCGAAGCGCTGGGCAATATTCGCCATGCTCGTGAAAAACGGCGTCAGCTTGGCCGCGACGGGAATTTTCACCGCTGATTTCGACGCCCTAACAACCTCAACATATTCATCTTCCAGCACGGAGCCGGCTATGTCCGCCTGGCTCGGCACTTGATAGAGGTTAAGTTCGAGGGCGTTTGCGCCCGCCTGCTCGATGTCCATGGCGTGCTCTGTCCATCCCCGGAGAGTGGTGGCATTGAGACTGGCGATCACGGGAACGTGCACGGCTTCCTTAGTCTTGCGAAGCAGGCTCAGATAGCGATCGAGCGCCGGGCGGGCGGGCCCTCGCTGCGACTCTTGCGGCGCCTCTTCGAACAGGGAATGAAACACGATGGCGGAGGCTCCGGCATCCTCCAATCGCCGGACGCCGTCGATATGTTGAGTCAAAGGCGATGCGGAGGAGACCAGCGGAGTGCGGAGCTTCAGTCCCAGGTAGGTGGTGGAGAGATCGACCATGTTGTCCTCGCGGCGATTCTGGCCGGCCCAAAAAAAGCCGAAGCCGAAAGCCGCTTCCCGCACGTTCTTCCGCGATTCGGCCGGTGACGGGATCATACTCGCGGCAGGGAGGTGCGTCCAACCGGCACAGAACCGTGGCGCGGGTCTGATCGATTCTGCCAACAGAGACGTAGCGAGCTACGTCCCTCCAATCGGCACTACGCAAACCCTAGAAGCCGTACTTGGCGACGACTTTCTTTTCCTTTTTCCCAACCACTGCAATTGCTGCGTGTTCCGCGGGCAGAGAAAATGCCAGCGGAACTCCCGTGGCCTGGTCGCGAAGGCTGATCGCGGTGTCGTTCGCCGAGTCGGAAGCGAAGACGTAGAGCACGGAGTCCGCCAGTTCGGTTGGAAATACCAGTACACCCTGGGGCAGAGGAGACTGCGCGCTAAATATCGGTGTGAGGTTCAGCCGGGCGGCCACGTACGCATACAGTTCGGAAGTGGCTTGCGCATCTTCGGCGAGTTCCACGGGGTAGGCCGCCCAGAAGATAAGTCCCTTGCCGTGAGGAATTTCTTTGAAACTGGATCCATCGTCAAAGCGCAGGGAATCCAGCCAGTTCTGTTGCTGCTGACCAAAGTTGAGTGCGAGCGAGCGGTCTCGCAATCGGACCGCTGCGTTGTGATAGGTGAGCGGTTCGACGTGAGCGGCGAGTCCAAGGTCGGAGGCTCGATGCACGATCTGCCAGTGCTGGTCGCGATCGACCGGGCCGGTGACGAGGAGGTTGCCGCCCGCATCAACGTACTTCAAGAGGGCCCGCCACGCGGCTTCGCTCAGCGCCTGAGGAGACGGCAGAATCGCCAGCCTGGGCGACCCTAACTTCTCGATCTGATTTTCTGCGATCACGTAAGCGGGCAAATGTGCGTCGTAGGCCTGGGCACGCACGGCGCGCTGCTGTGCCGCTATCTGGAAATCCGCGAGCGCCGAGAATTGGGCGGCTTGCGACATGACGATTGCAATCGAAGGCAGCTGCGGATCGCGAAGATGTTCCTGCAAAGATGGAGCGAATTGAGCGAAGGCCCGCAGCAGCGCGGCTTCCGGCTTCTCGGTGTAATCGGTGCGGACGGCGCCGATCGGAGTTTCGTTACTCTCCGTCATGTAGGAATTCGTGTTCCACAACCATTCAATGGCGCCGGAACCTTGAATGAACGATGTAGCGATTTTTCGCTCCAGGAGTGCGGCCTCGTTCTCCGTAGTGCGGCGGGCAATCTCGTCGATGTTTAATTCGCGCTGCAGTCCGGTCTCCTGAACCAACATGGCTTGTCCGGGCTGCTTGGCGGCCAGCGAATCCCACAGGATGTTGTCATTGAGCCACCACGAATGATTGGTGGTGAAGTCGACGGACTGGCCCCAGAAGGCTGGAGACAGGCGGTCCTGAATGCCGCCCTCGTCCTGGCCGACGGTAACGAGTTGCTGCGATCCGGTGGACCGGATCGTATCGCGCATGGTGCGCGCCCAGTGAGCGAAGGATTCTTGCGCGAACAGAAAATAGTCATTCAGTCGCAGTGAGTTGGTTCCGGTATACATGCCGCGTGGCGAAAACTCATCTTCGGTGGGAAGAGAAATCGTTCCCGCGACCGAGCCGGGAGTGACATTCCAGAGCGCGGCGAGCTGGGCGCGATCGGGATAGCGCTCGCTCAACCACTGATTCCAGTTTGCGAGTTCGATGGCGTCGCCGTTGGGACGCGTCTTCCAGAGGTGCTGCGAAAAGCTAGGCTCGTTGATGAGATCCCATGCTAGGTAGGGCACGTCATGGAAGCGCGCAACGACGGACGAAATCAAAGTCTGCTGGCGGCGGACGGCTGCGGGATCGAGAAACGCGTTTGCTCCTCCAAGTACATCAGGCAGGAAGGCGAAAAAATTGAACTGCACCGGCAGGCCATACTTGCGAGCGGTCATCAGATAGGCTTCGAGAGTGCGCAGCGTGCGCTCGTAGGGCTGGCCGTTTTCGTCGCAGAATTTGTCCCAGCCGGTCCACCAGCCGGTGCGGATCATGTTGAGTCCGGCGTCGTGAATCTGGGCGAGATCCTGATTCCACACGTACACGTTGGGATGGTCGAAAAACAGACGCTGGACTTCGCTCGACATGTAGGTCGTGCCGACCACCGCGAGGGGATGGCCATCGAGCTCGAAGTAATCGCGATTCACGCCAAGATGCGGGCCGGAGCGGAGGAACGATTCGTCGCGGATCCAGAACGCGGAGTGGTAGATGGCGCGAATGCGGTCGCCCTCCATCAGTTGCGCCTCGACGATGTAGAGTCCCTTCCCATTGGGCGCCGGCAGCACGGCTGGTTCGTTAGGCGGAGCCGAGACGCTGGTGCGGTTCGAGGGCTGCGCTTCGGGGTAGGTCGTGATTTTCACCGATACGAGCGCCTTGGGCGTTTCGGCCGCGTGCCATTGCAATTGCAGCTCTACTGGCTCGCCCGGCAGGTAGAGTGGCAACGCCGGGCGTACGGTGAATTCTTCCGCGCCTTGCAATGCGCGGTCCGCAAGGGATCGCACCAGGGCGTCGTCGTTGAAAAAGTCGCGCGAGAGTTCGGCGTTCACAAAAATCCAGCGTCCGCCGTCGAAGCCGTTGCGGTAGTGATCGACCTGGATGACTGGCGCCGAAAGTTTGCGGCCATTCTGAGTGCCCCAGGCGAGAGAGTCGAGGCGCGCGTCGATGGAGCCGGCAGCGCCGCCGCGCTGGTAAAGGTCGACCGCGCTGAGTCGGATCACCGGACTGAAGGCGCTCTTCCAGGCGAACGCGGGAAGCTGCAATGGCAGCTCGGGATTGGGCTGGAACTGCAGTCCGCCGGAGCCGGGAGTTTCCTGGTACTGGTCGATCATGAGCGGGCGGATGAAGCGGACGCTGTAGTCGCGGAGATGCCAGCCGCTGGCGTCGCGGTAAGCGGCGCGAGTGAACGGCCTGCCGCCGAGCACCAGAAGATTGCCGCCGCGGTCGAGGAACTGCTTCATCACGGGCCAGGCTTCTTCGGGAAAGGTAGAGCCGTAGGGAAGGATGAGAAGCCGAGTTGATGGCGCAGCTAAGGCGTCTCGAAGGTGATCGGCGTCGGCTGGCCGAGCTGCCGGCAAAGATTGCGCCCAATTGCTGCGGCGAAGGGGCCAGCGGAGTCGGCCGCTGGAAAACCGGGTTCGCTGAGACACAACTGCTGCGGACATGCCGGACTGGGCCAGGAGTGTAGCGTGGCTGACCAGGAAAAACAAGGCGACGACGGCGACGAGTGCAGGTTTGAACATGAGTGTGGCCTGATGAAGAGATCCGACAGGCGGAAACGATTGCAGTCTCGGGCAAGGGCTGGAGATTGTCAAGCCCTGTCGAGCTAGCATGTCAAGCTAGAGAAACGATTTTCTAGAGGACGAATTCGATGCGGCCTCCAGAAAAATGCGTAAAATCGCGCCCTGGCGATGCTATGATGGCGCGTTCATCAATTCGCCGATGTGGATTGATGGCAATCTTGATGGACGCAATGTGGCTCGCAGCACTCTCTCGAAGGGTGGATACAGCACTCATGGCGATCGCGGCCCCCAATACTTCTACTACGACTACCGCGCCGGGCACGGGCAAAGCTACGTCGCTCCACTGGCTACGGTGACCACGCTCTTCTTCATGTGGGGATTTCTAACCTGCCTGAACGACATTCTGGTTCCGCATCTGAAATCGATTTTTGACTTGAATTATGCGAAGATCATGCTGATTCAGTTCGCATTCTTCGGAGCGTATTTTATTTTTTCTCTCCCGTCGGCGAAGATTGGTTGATTGGATCGGCTACCAGCGATCGATGGTGGTGGGCCTGCTCACGATGGGGTTGGGAGCGTTTCTGTTTGTGCCTGCCGCCAGTGCTCCGTCGTATCCATTATTCCTGGGCGCGCTGATCGTGCTGGCTGCGGGGATCACGTGCCTGCAGGTGGCGGCGAATCCTTATGTCACGGTGTTGGGAAAGCCCGGGACGGCTTCGAGCCGGCTCAATCTGACGCAGGCATTCAATTCCCTGGGAACGTTTCTGGCGCCGTTTTTCGGCGGGTCTGCTGATTCTGAGCGCGGCGCCTAAGACGATGGACGAAATCCGCGCGATGGCGCCCGACGCTCTGCAGGCGTACCGCCTGCATGAAGCAGCGACGGTCAAGACGCCGTACGTGGGCCTGGGGATTGCGCTGGTCGTGCTGGCGGCCGCGATCGGCAGCTTCAAATTGCCGAAGATCGAACACGCGCAGCATCAAGTCGGCGTGAAGGTGAACGACTCCATCTGGAACCATCCCAGCTTGATCTTCGGCGCGATCGGGATTTTTGTTTATGTCGGCGCCGAAGTTTCCATCGGCAGCTTCCTGGTGAACTACTTCACTCAGCCTGAGATTGGCGGTCTGACGGAAAAAGTCGCGGCCAGCTTTGTCGCTTTCTACTGGGGCGGCGCAATGGTCGGCCGCTTCATCGGTTCAGCGCTTCTGCAAAAAATGAAGACGCGCGGGTTGCTGGGCATTTGCGCCGTGTGCGCGGGGGCTTTGGTCGCGATCTCTATGCTGACCACCGGGCATACCGCAATGTATAGCATCATCCTGGTGGGCTTCTTTAACTCCATCATGTTCCCCAGTATCTTCACGCTGGGAGTGGCTGAACTGGGGCCGCTCACCGGAGACGGTTCGGGAATCATGATTATGGCGATTGTTGGCGGAGCCATTATTCCGGTGCTGCAGGGTGCGATTGCCGACCGGATCGGCATTCATCACGCGTTCTTCCTGCCGGTTCTCTGTTATCTATACATATTGTTCTTTGCCCTCAGCGGATCGAAGCCGAACAGCCAACGGTACGCTAAGGCGTAAACTGCGCATCATACAGCGCATATGATGGTTCGACCGACGTTTGCGAACGAATTCGAAATAATTGAATATTCGATAGAAAATCATGGCGCAAATAAAGAAGCCGGGCCAAAAGCCAGCCGTGATTACTCTCAAGGCCGTTGCCCAGCATATTGGACTGACTCCCGGCACGGTATCCGCGGTCCTCAACGATTCGCCGTCGGCTCGTTCCATTCCGCAAGAGACCAAGAACCGAATCCATGCGGCCGCCAAGGAACTCAACTACCGGCCCAATTTTTTCGCGCGCACGCTGCGCAATAAGCGGACCTACACCATCGGCGTGATTGCGGAAGAGATTGGCGACTCCTACAGCTCTCCGATCATCAGTGGCATTGAGCAGTATTTGAGGAAGCGCGATTACTTCTTTCTGACTGTGGTCCACCGGCACGATCCCGAACTGCTGAGCCGCTATTCGCAATTGCTGTCGGAGCGCGGAGTCGAGGGCATCATCACTGTGGATACAACGGTACAGGAGGAGCCTGCGCTGCCGACGGTTGCGGTTGCCGGCCATAAGAAGCTGAAGGGAGTCACCAACATTACCCTCGATCACGTCAGGGCCGCCGTGCTGGCGCTGAATCATTTGAAGGAGCTTTCTCATGAGAAGGTAGCTTTCATGAAAGGGAATCCGCTCAGTTCGGATGCGAAGGATCGTTGGGACGCGATCTGTCAGGTGGCCGCAGAGATTGGCATGAAGATCGATCCGGAGCTGACGGTGCAGATTGACACCGATGATCCGACGCCGATGTTGGGCTATCCCTTCACCAAAGAACTGCTGGCGCGCAAGAAGCCGTTCACGGCGCTGTTTGCCTACAACGACATCTCAGCGATCGGTGCGATTCGCGCCTTGCAGGAACAGGGACTGCGCGTGCCCCAGGATGTTTCGGTGTTGGGGTTCGATGATATTCCCGGGGCCGCATTTCACACTCCGAGTTTGACCACGGTACAACAACCGCTGAACCGAATGGGAGAAGTGGCGGCACAAGTCCTGTTGGAACGGATTCAGGACAAGAAAGAATATCCCACGGAGATCGCGATTGAGCCTGCGCTGGTCGTGCGGGAATCGACGGCGAAGGCGAACCGTACCTCTTAGCGCCGAGGTTCCGATATAGTAGCCGCAGAGCCCGCCGCTCCATTCATGCCTTTCATGCCCTCTTCTGCCCCGCCCAACACTTCAACCTCCGCTCAAGCTCTTACCTTTGCTGCCTACGCGTCGTTCGTGCCGATCGGATTCGCGACCGTGCTGCTCGGCCCGATGCTGCCAACATTGTCGGCGCGCTGGTCGTTGAACTATGCCCAGGCGGGCGCCCTGTTTACCGCGCAGTATGTGGTTTCAACTTTGGCCGTCGCTCTCTCCGGAGTGCTGGTTGCGCGTTGGGGATATCGATTCGCAATCAAGGCCGGACTCCTGCTGATGAGTGCGGGCGTCGGCCTGCTGCTCGTGGGCCCCAGAGTGATGGGGATCGTCTGCATCGGAGTGTATGGCGGAGGTCTGGGGCTGGCCGTTCCCGCGGGCAATTTGATGGTGGCGGCGGTGAATCCCGGCCGCCGCAGCGCGACCCTGAATGTGCTCAATTTTTGCTGGAGCGCCGGTGCGGTGGCGTGCCCATTTCTCGTAGCGGCGGCCGCGAGAAGCCATCAGGTTCCGCTCCTCCTAGCGGCGGTGGCCGGGTTCGCGCTCCTGATGGCGATTGGGATCGGCGTCATGCCTGCGTCGATTGTCGAGCCAACTGTGAACAAGAGTGCAGGACGCGAGGCCGGTTTGGCAACTCCCTGGACGCAGAGCGCGTTGCAGGTTCTCGGTGCACTTTTCTTTCTTTACGTCGGTGTCGAAAACGGATTCGGGGGATGGGTGGCTTCTTATGCGAAGAGCCTGGGAAACCTGACGCCGACGATGGCGGTCATGACTCCATCATTTTTTTACGCCTCAATGATGCTGGGGAGATGGCTGGCGCCGTTGCTGCTGCGCCTGGCGACCGAAATTCGACTTGTGCAAATCGGGCTGCTCGTGGCTTGTGCGGGGATGGCCGGGTTGGTCCTGTCGCACGGCCTGCGCGGAGTAGTGGCGAGTGCGTGCCTGGCTGGACTGGGGCTCTCTTATGTATATCCGATCACAATTTCACTTTTGTCTCGGGAGTTTGGTGCGGACGCGGCGCGCCTTGGGTCCATCCTGTTTACGTTGTCGAACATCGGCGGAGGCCTGTTTCCGTGGATGGTTGGCGTTTCCTCGACTCATTTCGGTAGCCTCAAGGCGGGGCTGGCCGTGCCGCTGGTCGGATGTGCGGCGATGTTCGTTCTCTATCTGAGAAATTGGAATGCAACGAATGCAGACCAGAATGCGGGTTTGCCGGCAGTTTAGAGAAGCCCGAATTCAGGCCCCGTCAGACAGCGCAAACCACAGAGGACACAGGGGACACAGAGGAATTCGGAGGCTAAATCAGAAGCTTCCCCTAGGCTCGCACCAATCTCGCTGCCAGCCGCAGGAGGCGGACCAGCCGGTACAACGGAAACAGTGGCGCGGGAAGACGGACCGCCTGCCATTCGCCCGGTCCCGGCGTGAAGAGCAGCCGCCGCAGGAATCGCAAGCGATCGGCGGACCGTTCCCGCAGGCGCATCATGAAGTTGAAATAAGCGAAAGACTCCACGTTGAATGAGGCCTCGCTCGCGATACGTGATTGGATCTCATCCACCAGCGGGAGCGTTGCCCGATCTTCGAGAAGACTATCTTCGGGAAGACTGGCTTGCGCTGCGGGCGGGATGGTGGCGCCCAGCAACCGGTTCGCCAGGAGCATGCTGACGCGCACGATGCGCACAATTCCCAGGGCCTTCGCCTCAGATCCGATCCAGTTCCAGTTCAAGGTTGGAAGGCTCATGATCCGCGCAATGTCGCACAGCCAGACCAGGCGTGCCCACGCATGTTTGGCAGCATGCGCCGACAATATGAGAAGTAGGTCCTCCTTCGAAGGCGTCTTCATGGCGTAACCGGCAACCGTGACCGCCGCTGCCCGCCGGAACACGCCGTCCATGTCGAAATCGATGGCATAGAAGCGAGGTTGAATCGCCCACTGCACTTCGAGCAGGTTGGGTCCGGCGGCGCCGTCGAAGGCACATTCGTATCCTGATTTCAGATAGGCGCGTTCCTCCGCGGCAGAAAGATCCAGGTGGGGCGTGTAACCAAGTTCGCACGCCGCGTCGCGGATGCGGGGGAAATCGTGCGGGCGAATCAGCAGATCGATGTCGCCAGCCTGGCGCAACGCGATGTCGCCGTAGGCTAATTCCGCCAGCGCCAAACCTTTGTAGGGCATGACCTCAATGCCGGCGGCAGACAATCGATCGACGATTCGAATCAACTCGCGCGACAGAAATAAAGCTTTGTGCAGATTGGTCTGATAACTCAGCTTCAGCGCGGACAACTCAGCAGCCGGAACTGCTTCCTCAACGTCAACCAGGGCTTGATGCAGAAGCGGCCGAGAGCCCTGCCGGTCGGCAAGGTCGAATAGAACGTTCCAGCGAACAGGTTCGCGCGCCAACTGGCGGAGCCGGTCTGCTTTCTCCTGGCGGGAAATCTCGGAACATGCGGCTAATAGAAAGGACCACTCGGCTTCAAGTGTGGCGCTGCTGGCCAAGAAGCTAGTCCCAGACATGTTTTCGGCTGAGGCGTTTTCGGTCAGAGCAGTGGACGCGAGTCCGAATCACGCAGTGGCGCTCGCCAAATTCGGAAGCGTTCGAATCTGCACCAGATTGTGCCCGCAGACTTGCCGCGGCCTGTTTCTTGGCCAGCATATTGGCCGAGGGAATGCCGGTTCTGGCGAAGGATTTCTCGCAGTCCTGCGACGACGGCCCGCGCATGTTTCCTTCCATGTAGGCGAGGCCCGGGACAACGCGTGCAACTGCCCACATGAGTACACGAAGGGCAAGTCGTCAGATCATTCAGACGGATGGAGCGCACTTCGTTCATCTGGTCGGAATCGCGCCAGATATCGACAAAGCGTTGCTGGCGCACGTTTCCGGTAGGCAGCGGAAACTGCACGCAGGGGAAAACTTCGCCGTAGGGCGAAACGTAGCAGGCGGTGTGGCCGGCGCTGCAGGGCGTGGACTCCAGTTCGCTCTCGCCCGACTGCGCGGGGATGGCGCAAAACTCGTCGACGTCTCCCACCAGAGAGGCATCGCGGAAAACCTGCCGCAGCGTATTTTGGTCAACACCCAAACCCAGGGTAGAGCGGTTGCCATCCATCATGGGCGTGATGGTTGGATCGAGTGTGCATTCGACGTCCAGTTCCGCGGCCAGCGCGCGAACGCCGCTATAGTCCTGCATATTTTGGGTCATCAGCACGTTGGCGACGATGACTTTCAATCCCTGAGACTTGAGAAAGCGGATGGCATCGACCGAGCGTTTGAGCGAGCCCGGAATCAGGGTGATGCGTCGTGAACTTCCGGCCGGTGCGAATAAATACTAATCTGCACCGATTCGACGCCCAGATCGCGGAGCCGGGCGGCCTCCCGCTCGCGGATCAAGACCGCGTTGGTCTTGAGCTTCACGCAGAACATCAAGACGGCGGGCGTGTTCGAGAAGCTCGAAGAAGTCCTTGCGCAGAAAAATTTCGCCGCCGCTGAGGGTCAGAATGAAGACGCCGGCCTCGGCCATCTGATCGAGCAGATGCTTGATTTCCGCGGTGGTCATCTCGCCATGATCGTCATGATCGAGATAGCAATGCACGCAACGCTCGTTACAGCGGTAAGTCAGGTCGAGCTGGACGCTGAACGGGATGTTCAGCCGCTGCGCCTTCTCGGTCATCTCCTGCAGCAATGCGCTCATTGTGACTTTCCAGCTCGGGATTCTCCGGCCACGGTATTCCGCGGCGGGATCGGCTCTTCGGAGATTTGCAGTATCTCATGGCTGGCCAGTTCCCGCGCCAGATTTTCGGCGTCGTGCAAGGCCTCGGCGGGTTCAACCTCGAACTCGGAGCAGATGCGGCGCTCCACGATTTCGTCGAGCGGAGTGGTGCCGTCGGCGGACTGCCACAGGATGGTGGCCGTTTTGTTCAGGGTGAAAAGCGTAGAGTCCCGGCCGGACATGATCATCATTTCGCCGTCGAGACTGCGCGCCGCAACCTTCGGATTGCGTGCCATATAGAGTTTGCTCATCCGATCAACTCCCAGACCCGGGCATCGGGCACAAACGTAAGCCGCGAAACCGGAACCCGGCTCACGAACTCGAAAGCGGAATGGAAAGTCGCTTGCACCAGTTCCTCATCCTCCGCGAAAAACAGAAGATTAGCAAGCAGAGATCGGGCTGCCTCCGCAGGCGGGATGGGGTCGATGCGATTCTCGGCCCCCTTGGCGAGCAGGTAGAGAGCGGCGATGGGTGCGGAAACATTTTCGCCCAGCTTGGCCAACTTCCCCGGTAAACGGAGTACCGTAGGCGACGTAGCCGGTGTCTTCTTTGTCGGCACTCTGCTTGCGAACGTCTTGTTTACGAACGTAGGAGATTTCGTCGGTCAGGAGCGTCGCGTCGGGAGGAGCCAGCCGGGAAATGGTGGTCTTGCCCGCTTCAGAAACGCCCGCAAACAAAAACGCCTTGCCGCTGCGGATAGCGCTGGCGGAGTGCAGCAGGAAGCCTCCCTGACGCGCCAGTACCAGCGTGTGTACGATGCGCAGCACGGCATCAATCGAATAAGGATTGGCGCTCTGGCGAATCCAGCCGGTGCGCGATGCGGGTTCCCATTCGGCGCGAAAGTCTCCGCGCTCGAGCGTCCACCGGCCCCGGTCTTGAGTCACACGCACGGTGGCCTCGGGGTCGGCGAAGCGAGTGGGAGTGAGTTCAACGTCGAAGTCAATTTCTGGAGCCCACTCCGCCCTCCCCCCGCTCTCCGCGGAAGTCAAGAAACCGGCATAGCGCTCCTGCAGCATGCCGAGGAAGCCCGGGTCGGTGGTATGTACGCAGACTGGCATGCCCCCGATTTCAATCACCAGGCTGAGACGTTCGACTTCGGTGGTGAACTCGGGCAAGGGACGAATCAATCCTAATGACGGCTCAATCCTAATAATGCTTAAAGCGACGCGGGCTGAACCCGTGGCGTTTGAATCGGCGATCTTCGAATCCTAGACGCCGCAATCGACGAAGGGCCGTGCAAACTCTGGAGCATGCCGCGTACCCGCACAATCACACGGGCGGCGAAGGACGAACATCGAAACCCGGCGGCCACGGCGCGGTAGGAAAAGGATAGACGCCGGCTTGGCTCGATGATCTTTCCCTCTCGCAGGATGAAGGAAACTTTGCCGAGAACGTCGCCAGCAGCCAGCGGAGCATCGGGGCGTCGGACTGCGTCGCCTTGGGTCTGAACCGGTGAAGTCTGAACCCTTGAGACTCCAGAGTCGTTGCCGATCGCCAGCACGCGATGGGCAACAAACCGGCGACCGCTGCTGAAGAGGACGATGTCGCCAGCGAGGATCCGGTCGCCACTTGCCCGTTCGATCACGAGCGTGTCGCCGGGCCAGACGGTGGGCAGCATGCTCCATCCTGTGACGCGCAAACGCAAGGTGCCAGAGCTGCGCAACACCTCTCCGGCCAGCTCACATTGGAGAGCATGAGGATCGCCCAACGCTTGAGGCGAAAGCTTCATGACACCTTCGAACTGCTCGCGCAGGCCAGAGAGGAAGTGCCGACCTTCCCACAGGAAAGGGCGGTCGTCACAAACACCTTTTCGTAGCGGAAGGTGGGCTTTTCGTACGGCTGCCGGGTCGCCAGAGTGCGCGAATGATCAGGAGGCAAATCGTTGATAGTCATAAGAGGAAACCTGGTGTTGTCTGCCTAGCTTGTCGGTCTTCTATCTATTGTAATGCCGATTGCGATGCCTGTACCGCGCACCCGCCCGTGGTACCGGAGGTTACGCAGCTCTGGTTGCTGAGCGTCGAAAAATATACTTGTGACGCGCCAGCCAAAGTACCCGAACCGACATTATTGTCAATAATAATCCCGCCCGTGCCGCCGGAGGCCGCCACGCTGAAAGTGGCAGGAAGTCCTACCATTTTCCACTGTATCCGATTCGCACCAGCGTTGTCGTTGGTATTACCGGTGATGAACAAACTCCAGCCGGGGTGCGCGCCAGCTTTCGATGTTCCTGCGTTTGAAGCCCATTGCACATTGCCGTTGCTGTCGAGAATCTCCGAACCGGCGGCGTAGGCGTGGCTTGCCTGCCAAAGCGGATGTGAAGCCAGATGAGGACCCTGGTTGGTCCAGCGCACCGTTGCGCCGTCGTTTGTGCTCGCTTCGATGGCCGCATTCCAGTTGGGATGTGGGGCGGCTTTCGACGTTCCCGCGACTCTGCACACTTGAACATTGAGGTTAGAATCCAGCACTATATCGCCTACTGCATAGGTGTGCGTAGCGAGCCAGGGTTGAACGTTGAAATTCATGACGCATCCGCCGGCTGCGCAGTTATTACCCGACCCGCTGGCTTGGGCGCTGGCGAAAATCCACTCGGCAATGCCTCCGGACGCGCTCGGATTGGAAATGTCCGTGACTGGAGAACATCCGGTGGTGGCACCAGCCAGCGTCGGCCCGGTGACGGGCGTTTGCATGACGCCGGTCACGATTGGAATCTGATATAGCGTTGGAGCCCCTCCGGTGTTTCCGCAAACGTAGAAGTTGCCGGTGGCAGTGCCTGATGCTTCATACGTGCTGTCGAAGGCACCCTCATACATGGCGTTTGGATTCGGAGGAGCGACCTGGCTGGTTCCGACAATCGCTTCCGTGCCGGTCGATGCGGCGGCGAAGCCCGGAGCGAACTCGAAAACCGCCGAGCATGGGAGCGTAGGGGCCGCGGTGGGGCAGGATGTACTGCCATCGCTGGAGGAGAACACGTAGATCCTGTCCTTCGTCGAATCAATGACCGGCCCTGCGACCAGGCCGGTGCCATGATCGATCTGGCCGGATTTTGTGACCACTCCCGTCGCGCTGACCTGGTAGAAAAATCCACTGGCATCGCCAACAAAAACATTGCCCGAGGTACGGTCATAGACGGGGCTGGAGATAAACGTCGTCGTCGTGCTAACTCGAACCGGGAACCCTCCCGTGGTGACTTCGCCGGGGGTCCCAAGAAACGGTCCGCTGATCTTGTGCAGCCAACCCAAAGCCCCGCCAACCCAAAGTACATCATGACTGTAATCGGGGAAAGCCGACGAGGTGGTGTCGTCGGTCTGGGTTCCGCCGCTGTTTTTCAGAAGGACCTCGGTCATGCAGGGCGCAGTGCAGGCGCGGTACGCGGCGTTGCTGACGTTCGTAGCGGCCAGGGTCAGATTCAATGGGGCGCCCACCGTCTCGGTGGTCGAAGCCGCCCATTTCAGCAGGACTAATATCCCGAAGCCACCGTTGGTTTCTACGAATGCCACCTGCGTTCCATCCCGCGAGATAACTGGTGAGGTCAGGACCGTGCCCCCGGTGTTGTAGGCCCAGTAGGTTTTCGGGTTGGGTGCGGTGCATCCAACGGCATAGAGATTGTCGTAGGCGACCACGCTGGCCTGGGTTGTCGAGCCCGCCAGGCCGGTGTTGAACACCACATAATCACTGCAGCTCGCAGTGGTGATACTTTGCGAATACTTCGCGGGATAATTGCCGGCGCCGACGGTGGCGCCCGCCCCCAGATTCTCAGACCAGGCTCCCGCCGAGCTTATTTCCGCGCCGAGGCGACCCACTTCAAAAGAACGCAGGTCAGGATTCACTGCGGCCGCATCGTCGGGCGCTTCCGAATCGGTTGGCAGGGTGCGCTTCACATTGTTCCGGTACCATTGCTGCCAGTAGCGCGGATCACTGGTGACCTGCGCTACTTGTTCGAATGTCGATGGCTCGGAAAAGATGACGTGCCGGTGAGACCAGTCGGTCGGCATTCCCTCCCGGACCGGTTCCGACGCATGGCCAGTTAACACCCAGCCCAATACCGCCAATCCAGACAGGGCCACACCCAAGCGGAGAAATCGTGCGGTAGTACCATTCATTGTCCTGACTCCATGGGTCGCGCGAGATGCAAAAGAATTGCGGGCGGTGCTCACAGTTTTTGCGTCGTCAAGTCCGTCCTGATTTAGTGACCCGGCTAGTAACCCGGTTTCGTGAAGCTGCTGTCGGGGATGACTGATTCTCCGCTCGGGCGGATGGTCTTCCCCCACTTGCAAGCTCAAAACGCCAACAGAAAGTGGACGTATGCCTTCCGTTGGTTGGCTGGATTGCCGGTGATTTTACTTCTATTCGAGGCGCAACGCAAACAAGTTTTCTGCGGGAAGAACTGTGCTCCGGGCGGGAGCAAACGCACCAGACGAGCCTGCGGGAGCGGATTCCGGCTCGATACTCCGAGTGCGTTTCCGATTTCTTGCGCAACCCGTACAATAGGGGAACCTCGGCCGACCACGACGCCGTCCAGCAGGGACAATAAAATTGAGGGGTCAAGACCCGCTCGGAGGCTGGTGAATCAGATTGGAAGGATATGAGAAGGTAGCAGAGGACATGGAACCAGCGGTGCATGCCAGCAATGTCAGGAATGTTCTGACCCTGGAAGAGATTGCGAACCTGGCCGCGGAGGGCGGCCAGCCCGCGGAAACGCTGATGAACGTCGTCGCCCTCATCGCCAAGAGATTCCGCACTGATGTGTGCTCCGCGTACCTGCTGGAGCCGGATCGCGCCAATCTGGTGCTGGCGGCCACGGTTGGCCTGCGCAAGGAATGTGTCGGAAGTCTGCGGATGGCGGTCCATGAAGGGCTTACCGGCCTGGTGGCCGAACTGGTGCGCCCGGTTTCGGTCGAACAGGTGAAATCCCATCCCCGCTTCAAGTACTTCCGGGATGCTGGCGAGGACGCCTACCAGTCATTTCTGGGCGTTCCCTTGATCGATCGCGGAGTGCTGCAAGGTGTCCTGGTGGTTCAAACCATTGAGGCGCGCGTTTTCAGCGAGGACGAAATCAGCATGCTGACCGAGGCGGCCACCCAGGTCGCGCCGGTGGTGAGCGAAGCTCGCACTCTCGATCGCTTCATCGCTCCGCTGCAGGAGCGGTTGTGGGCCCTGGCGCGCAATATGTGGTGGAGTTGGGACCACAACTCATCCAGCGTTTTCCTCGACCTTGATCCTGCGCGATGGAATGAGCTCAATCACAATCCGGTGGCGCTGCTGTCCGAGCTTCCTCTCGCCAAACTTGAAACCCGCGCTGCCGAACTCATGTTGCACAGCCGAGTGAACTACGCGTATCGCCGCATGCTCGAGTATCTGGAGGCGGATCGCACCTGGGGTGCAAGGCACGCCGGCGTGTTGCGGCCTCACCCGGTGGCGTATTTCTCCGCGGAGTTTGGCTTGCACGAATCCCTGCCGGTCTATTCTGGCGGCCTTGGAGTTCTGGCTGGGGATCACATCAAGAGTGCGTCGGATCTCGATATACCCCTGGTGGGGATTGGTTTGTTTTATGGCCAGGGCTATTTCCGGCAGAGGCTCGATATCGGCGGATGGCAACGGGAAGAGTATTTAAAGACCGACGTCAATCAAATGGCGATGGAAGTGGCGATCGGAAAGGATCGTCGGCCCGTCGTGGTGGAAATCGAAACGCGCAGCGGGCGCATTCGCGCGAAAGTCTGGCGTGTGAAGGTGGGGCGCCGCGACTTGCTCTTGCTGGACTCCGACGTGGAAGGCAATGCTCCCGAGGACCGCGAGCTTACCTCGCGGTTGTACGGCGGCGATCTCCGCATCCGCATTCGGCAGGAGTTGCTGCTGGGCGTTGGCGGATTGCGAGCGCTCAAAGCTCTGGGAGTTTCTCCGGGCGTGCTTCACCTGAACGAAGGCCACAGCGCTTTCGCGGTATTGGAAGCCATCCGCATGCGCATGGAGGAGGAAGGCCTGGCGTTTGATGCCGCCGTTCCGCGAGTCTCGCGCGAGGTCGTCTTCACGACGCATACTCCCGTGCCCGCCGGGCATGACCGCTTTGATGCTGGACTGATTGAAGAGCACATCGGACCGCTTCGCGAAGCGCTGGGGCTCTCCAAGGAAAGTCTGATGGGACTCGGCCGCGAGAATCCGAACAATGGGGACGAATTGTTTTGCATGACGGTGCTGGCGCTGCGGCTCTCGCGCCGCGCCAATGCAGTTTCGGCGCTGCATGCAGAAGTTTCGCGTGCCATGTGGACCGGGCTGTTTCGCGACAAAGTGGAAGACGACGTTCCCATCGGACACATCACCAACGGCGTGCACGTTCCCTCGTGGCTGGCGCCGCAGATGTTCCGCCTCTACGATCGCCATCTGGGCACAGACTGGCACCAGCGCAGCAGCGAAGCGAAAATCTGGCTGGGAATTGAAAACGTGGACGATGGCGAGCTCTGGGAGACGCATCTCAACCTGAAGTCGCAGCTGATCGAGTTTGTGCGCCGGCGCGCGGTCGAGCAAGCGGAGCGCCGGGGAGAATCACGGGAAGTGTTGCAGCGCCTGGAGCGCGCGTTCAGCCCGGATGCTCTGACCATCGGATTTGCACGGCGGTTTGCCACCTACAAGCGGGCCAACCTGATCCTGACGGATATCGAGCGGCTGGCCGCGATGGTGAACGACCCGAACCGCCCGGTGCAGTTCGTGTTTGCCGGCAAGGCGCATCCGCTCGACGAGCCCGGCAAGCGGGTCTTGCAGCAGATCGCCGAGTTGATGCGCGACTCCAAGTTTCGCGACAAGTTCGTATTCGTCGAGGACTACGACATCAACGTGGGCCGCCATTTCGTTCAGGGCGTCGATGTCTGGCTCAACAATCCGCGCCGCCCTCTGGAGGCCTCCGGCACCAGCGGTCAGAAGGTGGTGCTGAACGGCGGCCTGAATCTTTCCGTTCTCGATGGCTGGTGGGCCGAGGCTTTCGATGGCATGAACGGCTTTGCCATTGGAACCGGCAGAACGCATTCCAACCTGAGCGTTCACGATACCCGCGACGGCGAAGACCTGATGCGCACCCTGAGCGAGGAAGTGATTCCGCTGTACTACCAGCGTGATCGCGATGGTCTGCCCCGCGGATGGATCAAGCGCATGAAGCGCACCATCCGCACGCTGGGATGGCGATTCAACGCCGACCGCATGGTGATGGATTACACCCAGAAGTGCTACGTGCCCGCGGCTGGCGGAACGTCCAGCGAGATGAGGGCCGGTTCGTAGGATTCCCAGAACTAATTTCGGCGCAGCAACCACGCCGGGATCAGAGCGGTCTACTTTGTTCTTAAATCTGTTCTTAGAATTCCGCCGAGCACGCCGAGCGTGCCATCGATTGGACCAGTCTTCAGGTTGGTGATGTCCAGACCCAGAATCTTCGCGACCAGCGGATATACGTTCACGTTCTCAAACGGTTCCAGCGCGATCCCCGGCCGAATGTCCGGACCAGCCGCAAAGAAAATAGCTTTCATCTCGGGCATGCGCGTGGCGTCGTAGCCGTGCATCCCCACAGGCGGATGTTCGTCGCCCCGATCTGCGATCACATTAATAAAGTAAGGGCCGGTCGGGACGACGACGGGATCGCCCTCCCGCGGATTGCTGTCGAAGTGAAGATACGCGGGAACCTGCGCCCGCCGATAGACGGTGAACTTGTCGCTCTTGCCGCGCAGCGTTTCATACGCCTTCTGCGCATCCTCGTCGGACTTCGGATACATGATCGGCCCGATGATCTGCGCGAATGACGATGCGCTCAAACCGTATTCATCGAGGTGAATGGGCGCGCCTTTAACTGCCACCATTCCATGGTCGGCCAGCACGATCAAATCCACGGGCAGTTTCGATTCCTTGATGCCGTCGACCAGTTTCCCGATCTCCCCGTCGAGTTCGTGGACGGCCTCGGCCACCTGCGGACTATCAGGACCATAGCGGTGTCCGGCTGAGTCGGTGTCGGAAAAATAGAGGGTGATCATGTGCGGCCGCTGCTCCGGCGGAAGATGCAGCCAGGCCAGCACCTGCTCGACGCGCTTCGGGTTGGGAAATCTGCCATCGAACTTCAGGTAGTAAGAGGGCCGAACTCCCTGCACGTCCGCCTCGGAACCAACCCAAAAAAACGAAGCGGACCGCATGCCCTGCTGCTCGGCCAGCACCCACAGCGGAGTTCCGCCGTACCAGGTGCCGTCGCCGACGGTCTTGTCATCGTGATAGCTATAGACCTCTTTCCGGGCCGGATCATAAAAACTGTTGGCCACAATTCCGTGATGCTCCGGGTAGAGCCCGGTCACAATGGTGTAGTGATTGGGAAAGGTGATCGACGGATATGCGGGAAGCATTCCTTCCGGCGCGCTCGCGCCCTCTGCCGCCAGGGCGAGCAAATGATCGGCGTGATACTTCTTCGCGTAGTCGTAGCGGAAACCATCGAGCGAAACCAGGATGACATAGGGCTTCGCCATCTGTTGCGGAGCATTCGGCCCGTGATCGACGGTGATGACCGGAGAGATGACCTGACCGTAGGACGAGGCCAGCAGACAAGCGGCCACAAGCGTGAAGCAGAGAATCTGGTTGAACGTCCGGCTTGCGATGCGGTGCAGCGAGATCTTTTCGCAACTTCTCAGCGAACCGTGCATGAAGAGTCTCCGAGTGTGCAGACAGAACGATTCGCCGATTCAATCGCTCGCTCCTTAGAGTAAGACGAAGCGAACGGCTTACTTCGCCGGCGTAATCGTGATATTCCGAAAAGCGACGTGACCGGCTTCAGTACCCTGCAGGTAGATTGGTCCCGGTAGTCCTTCGTGACTTTCCAAGGCCCCGCCTGTGATGCCCGGAATTTCCTGCTGGTCAATGATGGTCTTACCATTTTGCACGACGGTGACCACTCGCCCAACGAGCGTGATGTCGTAGGTCTGCCATTCGCCCGGCCGGCGCGGCTGCTCCGGCGAGGCAGCCAGAAATCCATACACGCCTCCGGTGCGCATCGTCGGTCCTTCAGGCTCGGGATCGTCTTCAATCTGAAGTTCGTACCGGCCGCGCAGGTAGATGCCGCTATTCGATCCTTTTGCGCAATTGAATTCGACGTGCAACTTGAAATCTTCAAACTTGGCGGTGCTGATCAGTTCAGCACCATGCCCTGGACTCACGAGTGTTCCATTTTCGACGGTCCACTTTGGCGTTGCGTTCGGATCGCTCGCCGTCCATCCGCTTAGATCTTTACCGTTGAACAATTGCGTCGGCTTCCCCCACTGCGGAGCGCTCGCTCCCTTAAGGGATGGTGCTCTCTCGCCCGTCCACGTCCACGGAGCGCCATCGGGGCCGGTGGTGGTTCCCACCAGCGTCTTCCCGGAGAGTTTGCCCACAAAGACCATGTCGTCTTTTCTTTCTTCCTCTTCTTTGGGAGAAACGAAAGTGATCTGGCCATTCGAGAGTTCACATTTCGGGAGCGGGCGCGCGTGTCCCCAACGGCTTACCATGCGTGCTTTGAGCTGGCCGTCTTCCTGGGTGATCTCCAACCACGAGGGAGCTTCGCGAACCGGCGTCTTCAGGGTCAAGTCCCATCGTCCGAGAAAGGATTGAACTGTCGCAGTTGTGTCCGAAGCATTCTTCTGTTCGGAATACACTCGCATCGAAAGCAGCAGGACTAACGCTGTCAGCGCGAATACGTTCCGCCATAGAACTGTATTTATAGAATTGCACTCCACCTGATTTGCCATGAAGACCTCCCTCCAGCAGGCGATTGTAATTGATCGCCTCCTTCGCATCGCGGCTTCAATTCTTGAGGCCCGCCACCTTCCCCCTGAGGACGGTAATGGACGCCCTTGGCAACGTGAACGCAGTCTGCGGACCTGCCGTGAGAGTGGTCGCGATTGGCGGGTGATCGGGATCCGCATGACTGTCTGGGCCGTCGTTGATCCAGACATACTGCTCGCTCCCGAAGGTCACAAGAGTTACAGTTCCGGAGAAAGACACATTCTGTTTGCTTCTGGAATCTTCAAATTGCACGCGGACCGTGTGCGCGTTGTTCTCGTCCCGGTTGACCAGCATGATCGACCAGTTTCCATCAGGTCGCAGCACCGCGTAGGACGTAACCAGCACATTTCCATCGGCATCCTTAATATCAGTGGAAGACGGAAACATGTGATGCACGCCGGAGCGATGCTGCACCCACTCCAGGTTGATCACGTGAGCCGCGAAGTACGGCGAGGTGTAGCCATTGATGTCGTAGTCTTCGTTCGAAACAAAATTCGACCACGACGCCCAGCCCAGACAGGTCTTCTGAATGCCCTGCGGCTGAATCGGCGAGTGATAGAACGCGGCGCCTCCTCCCTCGAAGAAAGAGCCAACATTGTCGGCCAGCCACAGCGCGGCGAAGATCGTGGTCATCGGTCCAGTGAGCGCGGCCGCCAGATGGTTCTCCGTCACCATGAGCGGAACTTCTTTAGGGACGCCGTCGTCTCTCCACACCTGCAGGATGTGCTTCATCAACTGCGGTTCGCTATAGAGAGTCTTCCAAGTGATGTCGCAAGGTTCGAACGGATAGTGCTCGAACGACACGAAAGCCAGGTCGGCAATACGGCCATGCGTTTTCAAGTAATCGACGAAGCGGCCCATCCATGAAACTCGGCCCTGCGCGTCCGGCCACAGACGAATGTCCTCATTCACTCCTTCGAAGACTGGCCCGCCCAGCTTGAGTTGAGGATCGACCTTGTGAATGGCGGTCGCCCACTGAATATACAAAGCTCCATAGTCTTCCGGCATGGCGTGTTTGCCGTCCGGTTCCTCGCCCATCTCGACGAATCCGATACGGTAGCCGCGCTTTTCGATGTAGGCAATCTGCGCCGCCGCATCGTCCGGTGTGCCGTAGAGCAGCGTGACCGGAATCATCGCGGGAAGATTGTTGGTAAGTCCGCTGGTAAAGAAGAGATCGAATCCGCTGTGCTGGTACGCCCCAGTCGGGTTCACGTCCGCGGCCGAGTGCCAGGGATCAATCGAAGATGAGCTATAGGTGGTTGGCCGATCGCTGAGATTCTTTTGAACCTCAGCAAAAGCGCCATTGGAATCGCTGCTGCCCACGCGGATTTCCTGAATGGCGTACCCCACGCAGTTCCGGATGTCGTCCGCTCCGTGCAGATCGCAGGTATTCGACGATTCCGTCATCAAGACGCGCACGTACTGAGTGACAACCGGCGCATCGGCGAGTTTCAGGTATACCGTGCCGCCTGGCGCGTTTTTTATCGCACCCGAGGCGAACGTCTTCCACTCACCCTCGGGTCCTTCGTCCCAATCAAGTGCGCGTTTCCCCACCCAATACTCCACTTGGTAGGTCGTGGCATAGGGGCTTGCCCAGGCGATGCGGACGGCGTTCACCGGTTTTTCGGCCTTCAGATCCACCACAACCCATTGCGGGTGCAGGGCGTCGTTCTCTTCCGTGAACTTGCTGGTGAGGTATGGATTGCTCTTCCAGTAGCTGAGATTCGGACCTTGCAGCGGGCGGTCTCCGCTGGTGGAGAAACCCCGGTGCGGCAACGCATAAGAGAGGATGTAGCGCACGGGCTCTTTAAGGTCGGTGCGGCCGGTGAAGTATCCGCTCTTGTGCGCCGGATCGCTCCAGGTTCCATTCTCGGTCCAGTGCCAGGCGGCCATGCGGAGTTCGGAATTGTTGCGATAGGTGATCGGCCCCCAGCCCGCCGAAAGCGACTCCTGGAGAATGTGTGGGGTATAAATCTTATCGATTCCGTCATGCGACAAAACGTCGATGGAACTGCCCAGCGCGCTGTCCGGATCGAAAGCGTTGATGGCATGCCCAGGCGTCGCATCGACAGAAACGGTTCCTATCGTCGGTCCCGCGCCGGAGGGCTTCGATTGGGCCGTCGAAGTCGATGCAGATGCAACCACAGAGAGAATAGACAGAATAGTGATCGCGAGGCGGTTCCGGGAAGTGGCCAACTCTTTCATGCTGCGGATAGTAACTCAGTAGGCGCGAAAAATAATAGTTGAAGTCAGGCGAGACGAGGATGGGTCATAGGAAAATAGAGAGTCCAACCCCTCGAACGAATCATCTTCCCATTACCAAGCTCTTGTGTGTTGGAGCGACCCAATGGCAGCCAGTCCAAATCTTACGGCACCGCTTTCCTCGAATCCCGGCCCTCTGAATCTTGACCAGGTAGAGGACCTACTCAAGCTGCAAAAGGCAGCTCAAAAAATCAGCTCCATCCTTGACCTTGACCAGCTGGTTGACAAGGTGGTGAATGAGATCGCCCGGACCTTCGGATGTCTGGATTCTGACATCTACCTGCACAACGAAGAGCTCGGCGAATTGGCGCTGGTGTGCGCCCACGGCTGCGCGGGCTGCGAGCTCCACGGGCCAGGACACAGCCTGAAAATCGGCAAAGGCATGGTTGGATACGTCGCATCGACTGGCCAGATGCACTACGCACCCGATGTGCGAGAGGACCCCTATTACATCGGCTGCGAAGAATCCACGCTCTCGGAAGTTGCGATTCCCCTCCATGTGGAGGGGCAATTGGTGGGCGTATTCACGGCCTCGCACAACGAACTGAATGCTTTCGCGCCCTGCCAGCTTCGGCTGCTGCAAGCCCTGTGCAGCGATGTGGCAGTGGCCGTCCACAACGCTCGCCGATTTCAGCTGGAACAGCGACAACGCGAGGAGATGACTCGCGAGGCTCGTGAGGCCCGCCTCATTCAACAAGCTCTGCTTCCCAAGGCGTCCCCTTCCATTCCCGGATTTACCGTGTCGGGACTTTCCATTCCTGTGGGCGCCGTCGGGGGCGACTGGTACGACTTCATTCCCATGGACAAAGGCCGCTGGGGACTGGTGCTGGCCGACGTTTCCGGCAAGGGAACCGCGGCCGCGCTCCTGATGTCCGCCACTCGTGGCATCCTGCGATCTCTGGTCGAGGCCTCCTGCAGCCCCAGGGAAGTGCTGACCAAGCTGAATCGGCTGCTGGTCGAGGACCTTCCTGCCGGCCGTTTTGTAACCATGGTTTATGCCGTGCTCGATCCTGCTGCGCGCACACTGACGTTTGCCAACGCGGGTCACGTGCGGCCGATGTTGATCACCGGAAGCTCAGCCGAGTTCCTCGACGTAGAGCGAGGAATTCCTCTGGGACTGGGACCGTGTGATTTCTCCGAGGTGGAAGTGGAGTTTCCCATGGGATCTCGCTTGGTGCTCTACAGCGACGGCATCACCGAGGCCGAAAATCCAGCGGATGAGGAGTACGGCTGGGCGCGTCTTCGAGAGCATTTCTTGCGAACTGATGCTTCCGCGGAGAGCCTTCTCGATGACGTCCGCTCGTTCGCCGACCGTTCTGGTCTGCGCGATGACGCCAGCGTCATCCTCGTGCAGGGTTAACCCAGTGCAGGGCTAACCCAGTGCAAGGTTAACCCGGTCACAATGATTCGAGTCTCCCGCTCAGTCCTGCGGCACCCCGGCTTCTGAGAAAACTCAGGCTAGAGTGAGCGTAGAAAATCGATGATGTCCTGCTGCTCCTGAACCGTCAGTTTATGGAAGTGTTCGATGACCTTATTGGCCTCGCTGCCTCGGCTCTGGTGTGCCCGGATGGCGTCAACCAGGTTGGACGTACGTCCATCATGGAGGAAGAAGACGCGCTGCCCGACGCCCCAGAGGGGAGCAGTTCGGAACTCGTCGGGGCCGGCGCTGCCCTGCGTAATGCCGTCGGCCAGGCGTTCGCCCATGTGGTGTACCAGCAGATCGGAGAAAAGATTTGCAGTCTGATTCGAAAGCGCAGCACTTGGACTGGTCGCCGAGCCGCTGGCAATCATTGCTCCCGTGGTAAACGACGGTGTATGGCAGTGCGCGCACCCAACCTTCGCAAACAAGTCGCGTCCCTTTTCGCTGGACGGTGTGAGTGGGGCGGGCGCAGGTGGAGCGAGCATCCGCATGAAATTGGCAAACGCTTCGATGTCTGAGACGACCGCGGGGTTTGAAATGCCGCTGGTCGAGGGAGCGGTTGTGAAGTTAAGAGTGTCGTTAGGAGTAGGGGTAAAGATACAGCTCGGCGTTTCATCGCGTTCTTGCGGGAATAACTGGTTCGAGATGCCCATCTCGACGTTGTAGGCCTCGCCCGCGAACATGAGAAGGGATTTGTTCTGCGCCTTCCACCCGAAACGGGTAATCGTTCCATCGTTGCCACTGAGATTCACGTTCCCGCTGAGGTGCGCGTTCACGTGTCCGTGAATGCCGAGTTCGGACTTCGCCGATGCTTTGGCCTGCATGTTCGCGAGGATAGCTGAGTCGGGAATCCCTTCGATCAGCCCGGCGCCAAAGACAGGCGTCGGAATTCGGAAAATAATGTTTTGATTCCCGCCCTGGCCGGTGAGCGGATTTCCCGCGGGCAGAAAATCAAATTGGGCGATCTTGCAGCCGGGAGCGTCGGCTCGCCCCGTGATTACGAACAGGGCATGCACTTCGCCATCCGCGTCGCCGTTGCTTTTTTTAAACCGCGCTTCGCGGATGGGACCGCTGGGCACGATGAACCATGGCACCGTGTTCTTCGCCCCATCCAAGGCAGCAACTTCGGGCAGCGGATTTGTCGCCGGGCTGGTTCCGCCCATGTTGGGTTGCGAGTGGCAGGAGAAACACTGATTTGAGTTAAAGCGCGGACCCAAGCCGTTGTTCGCGCCCTTGCTGACGACCTCGATTTCAGCGAACCTCGACTGGCCATCCAGGAAAAACGCAGTCTCGTCCGCGGTAAGACCCTGCAGCGGACCACCCGCACCCGCCGCCCCACCGCGCACGCCTGGGTCCACCGGAGCTGATCTGGTTTGGCTCAAGAGAGAGCCTGAAGTGATCAAGACCACGGTCAGTAGTCCGCAGAGCCTTTTGGGCACACGCATCCCCAGTATCGTCATCACATCACCTCATAAGCCCCGAAATGCCGCCAGTGTACTCCTGTCGCTGGTCCTGCTTCTTACTCAGGAGGGCATCGATTTACAGAACGGCGCGCCCTAAACTCGAAAACGCGTGGGGCCACGAGGCCCCACGATTTCTCATAACTTCTTCCTAGTTACCCCTATGTGTTTCCGGGCTAAGTCCCCGTTCTCTTGGCTTGCTGCGGTGGCTGTGCACCCAAGGCTGCCGCAACTTGAGTTCCGATCGGCGATCCGAGGCCGGTGCATGCATCCCATCCAGAGCCCGCGGTATAGGCGCCATTGTTGCCCGAAGTGATGTCGTTGAGATCCCGCGCCGTCGCTGCGTCCTGGTAGAGCAATGGGTTGAGAAACCCCACCGGCTTTCCGATGCTCTCGTTGATGAGCGCGATCAATCCGGCCCAGAGCGGGGCGACGGCGCTGGTTCCGCCAATCACGTCGGGGTTCCCATCGACAAGCGTTACGTAGCCGGTGGTTGGATCGGCATCCCCGGCCACGTCCGGAACTCCTCGGCCAACATTCTGATTCGGATTGGCGGACGGTGGAACTCCAGCGCCATTCTGCCAGCTGGGAAGCGGAAAGAAATCGCTGACGCCGCCGCCGGTTGCGCCTTCGTTATTGGCGAGCTCGTTCCAAACGGTTTCGCTGGTGACGGTGTTGCCGGAGGCCACCAACTGGGTGCCTCCACAGGCCAGCACATTCGGACTCGATGCCGGGAAATCCACGTGGTTCAGGCCATCGCTTACGCCGTCCGTCGAGCCGTCGTCTCCAGCCGCGACGCAAACCGAGACGCCCATTGCCGCGGCAGACTGGAATGCCTCATCCATCGACGTCATGGCCTGCTGGGTCCATGAAGACTCGGGACCACCCCAACTAATAGAAACCACCGACGGGTTGTTGGTGCTGTCATGCACCGCGGTGGTGATCGCGTTTAGAAACCCGGCGTCAGTGTTGTCGGCAAAATAGACGACTATCTTTGCGCCGGGCGCGATCGCACCAACTATTTCAATATCCAACATTACTTCGCCGTCCGGTCCGTTCGGGTCTCCGGTGGGAGCGTTGCTGCCGTTGCCGACGGAAACCGCCGATACGGTGGGCGTCTCGGACAGTTTGAGTTGACCCCAGTAGTTGCTGAGGTCTGCAACGTTGTAGCCACCACCCAACTCGATAAGCGCGATGCATTCCCCGGTTCCATCTACGCCAGCAGGAAAGTCGTAAAGCGCAGCGACTTGTACGGGCGTATAGGACAGACTCACGCTCTCGGCGCGGGTGCCGGCAGGCCCACGCCGCCTACGAAAATGTGGCTTAGCCTGGGGGCGATTGTCCAGACCAAAAACGCCTTCGACCACGTCATGCAATTCGGCAGGGAGGTGTATCGATCCGGTGCGCCCGCGATACTGGCCGCTCGGATGCTCGTATTCCTTGAGTTCGACGCCAAACGCGTCGTTCACGGCCGCGACCGTCCCGGAGAGAATGATGGTCCGCCGCGCCGAGCTCTCTTCCTTTACCGTGAGTTTGTGTTGGCGGGCAAATGACTCGACGCGAGCCATGCTGTCAGGGTCGGCGCCATGCTGTTGCTCAAAGTCATTGCGACTTAATATCGTACGTTGCTCGATCGGCTTCTTGAATTCATCGGCATTGACGATTGGTTTTTTCCCTGCGCGAGAACGCAGGCGGATGGTCACATCCACCGTTTCGTTGGGGTTGGCTGGGCCAATCTCGTGCGCTCCTTCCAGCGGAGCGCGCTCACTTCCGGCGACGGGAAGTTGATTCTTCGGAGTAGACATAGTTCTCCTCTCTGTGGGGCCGAGTGCGGTGTCGAAGAGAACAGAACGGCGTTACCACAGGAGTACGATCGATGAACCTTCAACCCAGGAAAGGAGCCGAGCCCTCTGCAATCTCCGAGTCGTGCTGGCCCGTTATCTGGCTGGAAAGTAACAGCAGACCGACCACGACGCAAGCGGTTTCTGCTTCCTGTTACGAAAACCGGACAGAGTTGTTCGTATGTACCGTCCGCGGGTGAAACGCGTTCTGAATGCGGTCCGCTGGATGTTTTCAGGGGGTCGCTCTTGACGAATCTTTGTCCCGCAAGAGTTTGCCACTTCGCTCACCTGTTTCCTTGACCAGAAAGCCCATCTTCGGATGGGATGGCTCCAGGTCGGCGGTGATTCCGTATTCGCGCAGGGTCTCCGATGTGACCGGCCCGATAGACCCAATCACAGTTCGCCGCAATGCATTTGCGGCTTCCTCACGTTGCCCCATTTCATCGGCGAACCGGAACAGGTGATGTATCTGGACCGACGACGTAAATAATACAACGTCGAACTTTCCGAGAGCGAGGTCGCGAATCGCCGCTCGCAGCGGCTCCGCGTCCTCCGGCGGAGCCCATTTGTAAACCGGCACAGGAAAGACCTGCGCCCCTCTCTCCGTGAGGCCGGCATACAGTTCGCGGCTGGGCACGCCGTGTTCCTGCACGGCCACGTGCGCACCTTTCAGAGGAATGGTTTGCGCCTTCTGGTCAAGAGCGCCAAGAATCTCGCGCCAGGTGTTTGGCTCGGGCACGGTCAGCGTGACATTCACGCCAAACTCTCGCAGGACTGCCACGGGTTTGGGGCCGCGGGCAATCACGGCCAGCTGGTTGAGCCCCGCCACCAGTCGCTCTCGAGAACACTCGGGATCGATCGCGTGGGCCAGAGCGCGCGTCCCCACTCCGGTCATGAAAATTACGACCTGGAATTGGCCCTGAACCAAGCCTCGCGCAAAAGCCGATTCCTCTGCATTCGGTCCCGATGGAACCTCGCGCGTTGACGCGACCACGGTGGCCTGCCCGCCATGGTTCGTAATCAGCAGACCCATTTCCCGCGACCGCCGGCTCTCCAGCGAGAGCACGCGCAGATTGCCGAACCCTTCACCCATGGACGATTTTCCCCGCTAAGAAAGCTCTGATTAAGGTCCAACCCAAGGCCCAAACCACAGAGGACACAGAGGAGCACAGAGGCTTAATCAGCCCCCCCTAAGACAAGTGTAGAACGCAACAGAAGAAGCGGGAAGAGCCGGGAAGTGCGGATTCAGCCAAAAGCGCGGCCCACGCTCTTTCGCCAACCCTCCCGGAGACCGGATCAGCACCGGGGCCTTGCTGCGTTTTCCGAATGCGCAGCCATTTCGCATGGTGAGCCACTCTCTTTGGCTTTTACGTTCTATAGAGTGTGCCGATCTTCGACACTGAGCGAACTTGCCGGGGAAATCATTCGGATGCTCCCAGAGGAGACACCATGAAAAATCTCGCAGATCAAACCAAGGTGGATCAAACCCAGACTGTAATGGCGACCACAAAACAACTAACGTACGCGCAGAGACAGGGCAGACAAAAGACGGACACATACCCTTGCCGGGAATCGGGGAGAAGGCACCTTGGATTTTTTCTTTTCTGCTCTTGGTTTGCACGGCCGCCGCTAGCGCCCAGTACCAGAACCTCGTCGATTTTGTTGGGTCGAATGGATGCTGTCCGCAGTATCCCGCCATGATGGCCCAGGGGCGCGATGGCAACCTCTACGGCACAACTCCGACCGGCGGATTGAACAACGTTGGCATCGTCTTCAAAGTGACGCCTTCAGGGAACCAAAGCATTCTCTATCAGTTCGACACCACGCATGGAAGCACTCCGAACGGTGGGTTGGTGCTGGGTGTTGACGGCAATTTCTACGGAACTACTGAATTCGGTGGGGCCAACAGCTATGGCAATATCTTCAAAATCACGCCCGCGGGCGTATTGACCGTCCTCTACAGCTTCACGGGGAACGCGGACGGCGGTTATCCGGTGGCGCCCCTGACGCTGGCTACAAACGGACTTTTCTATGGCACATCGTACCCGGGAACTGCCTTCAAAATGTCGCCCGCCGGGAAGTTCACGATCATTAACAACATTCCAACGGTTTCGTTCGGGCCGCTGCTGCAAGCCAGCGATGGCAATTTCTACGGCGTGACGGAATTCGCAGGCACATACTCCGCCGGCACGGTCTACAAGATCGCCGGGACCAAGGTCACGACGATCTATAACTTTGACGGCCCGCACGGCTCGTTTCCGATTGGCGGACTGGTGCAGGGAGCAGACGGCTACCTTTACGGCACCACTACGGCCGGAGGAAGCACGAATGCAGGCGTGATCTTCAAGATTACGACTGCGGGAAGCCTGACGGTGCTGGTGAACTTCGACAACGTTCACACCCTCAATGGCTACCAGGCTTTTGCCGGCCTGATTGCTGGGAGCGATGCAAATCTGTACGGCGCCACGATATGGGGCGGCCCCAGCGGCTACGGCGAGATCTTCCAGATGACTACCGGCGGCGCTTATACCCCGGTGTTCAACTTCACAGCAGATCTGACAGATGGCGCCTATTCGACGCCCATGCAACACACCAGCGGCACGATCTTTGGCCTCACTAAGCGAGGAGGAGCAAAAGGCGAGGGCGGCATCTTCAGTTTCGGCGCTGGCCTTCCTCCGTTCATCCGAATGCCTTCCACCTTGGGGCCCGTGGGAAAGTCCGTTGGCATCCTTGGTCAAGGCTTTACTGGTGCGAGCAGCGTTGAATTCGCCGGCATACCGGCCAGTTTCAGGGTGCTTTCCGATACTTATCTCACGGCCACGGTTCCGGAGACAGATACTGGGCTCGTTACGGTAGGCACGCCCTCGGGGTGGCTCAGCAGCAATAACGAATTTCTTGTTACTCCTGTCATCAAGAGCATTGCTCCTACCAGCGGGGCTGTCGGCTCGCCGATCGTGGTCGCAGGAACTGGCCTTATCGACTATGCTATGTCGGCCACAGTGGGCGGAGTGAAAGTAACAGGGTTCCTTTTTTCAGGTCCGCAAATGAGCATTGTCGTGCCCGCAGGCGCTAAAACCGGGAAAGTGGTCGTGACGACTCGCGGCGGTAAAGCCACCAGCAAGGACGTGTTCACGGTTACGCCGTAAGAAGGCTGTTTCAGGTCGATCGGGGAGATGGAGGCTGAGAACTAGCCTTTTCAGCGCACGCTCAGCTTTGCCAGTGCTTCGTCACACTTGCCCACTTCCCGTCTGACGGATTCCTCGGTGGTATCACCACCAGAGGATTCGCCGACTTCGGGCCGGATTCCTGTCGCAAGGTGTTAAGACTTTTCTCGTACCAGGAGCGCGACTCGCGCAGCAGCGCGATTTTGCGGCGCGGGGCACTCTTCCCAGCAAGACTGAAGAGTGCTCTTCCCAACGATTCATATGCCGCTGCCAGGCCCGCGATTTGATAGCGATTCTTGTGTTCAATCTTCTCAAAGTCAGAAATCGCATCGCGAAACTGCACCATGGACTGGCTATCCTTTCCTTGTTCTAACAGTGCGTCTCCGATGCCGAGCTGCATGAGCAGGGAATTGTCACGGGCCATGGCATTTGCGGGATCAGCCTTGCTTAGCTTGGAAAAAACTCCCCGGGCCTTGGTGAAGTAATCCAACGACTGCTGAGGATCACTCCGCCTCATGAAGACTACCGCGACAACGGCGTACGCCTCTCCCAAGTATTCCCGTAGAGTCGCATTGTTCGGGTCTGATCGAGCCAGTTGCTCCAGAATTTCGGTACCCTTTTGCGAGGCCTCTGAGGCGTGGAGCAAATCACCAGTCGCCCCTAACGCCTTGCCCAGGCAAACGTAATCCGCCGCCAGATGCGTACGTACTAAGGGACTCGCGTTCGCACCTTGGGCGATGCCTTCTCGAATCGATGCGCCCTGCCGGTAGCTTTCCACCGCATGAGCGTGGTCCCCTGTTTGCGTGGAAATATTGCCCTCTTGCCAATAGAATCCCGCGAGAAAGTCCTTGAATTCGGGCTCAGAGTGCGTTTCCACGATCCGCCGCGCGAGCACGATGCCTTTCTGCAGGTGGGTCAACGCGGTCGCGTAATCTCCGGTGCCTTGGAGCGCGAAGCTCAATCGGAAGTAGTCATTGAGCAGATCGAGTTGCATCTGGCGATCGTCGGGATGGGCGGTAGCGGATGCTTCTCGTATGGATAGCGCTTTCTCATAACTTTTCAGGGCGCCGGCGTAATCCCCAAGATTGGCCGCGCCCGAGTACCCCAGAAGATCTCCAACCCGGTCATACGCGGCGGCCAATTCACGCTGCAAATCGGTGTCGCCGCTGGCTTCCTGCGACAGGCTGTCCAAATATTCCAAGGCGCGATTTACCAGCAGCTTTCTTGCGGGCAGCGTTCCGGGCAGATCCCGGATGGAATCATGCACTTCGAACATGAGAGAGTTGGCCAGCTTGCGGACGTCGTTAAAACGGCGCTCAGCCCGGGCGCGTTCAAAGCGGGCTACGCGCGCTTCGTGCAAGGTAACGATCAATCCCGCCATCATCGCAAGAACTACCAAGGCGGAAGCCGCAACCGCTGCCTTGTGCCGGGTCACGAATTTCGTTGTCCGGTACCAGACGCTATCGTTCCGTGCGCGCACTGGAATGTTCTCCAGATGTCGCCGGATGTCCTCCCCAAGATCGTTCGCCGATGCATAGCGGCGCGAAGGTTCTTTCCGCAAAGCCATGAGGACAATGTTGTCAATGTCGCCGCGAAGCCGCTTGCGTAGCTTTTCCGGTGAAATTTCCCGAATCGCGCCGGATCGGCTTTCAGGATTTCCCTCCTTTGCGCCCTGCGCACGAAGAACTGCAGAGCTCGGTTTCTGCGGCTCTTTTTCGCAAACTTCCCGGGCAAATCCCTGGGTGGACCCGTTCATCAATTCGTAAGGACTCCGCCCCGTCAGCAACTCGTACAGAACCACGCCCAGCGAATACACGTCAGTGGCGATCGTCATGGCCTCGCCTTGGATCTGCTCGGGACTGGCGTAGCGTGGAGTCAGCACCCTGAAACCTGTCAGGGTCGCCGGCGCCTCGTCCGCTTCCTGGCCGGACTCAACAATTTTGGCGATCCCAAAATCGAGCAGTTTGGGGATGCCATCAGCAGTAACCAGGATATTTCCAGGCTTGATGTCGCGATGAATAATGAGCCGCTGATGCGCATAATGCACGGCTGCACAGACTTGCAAAAATAAGCTCAGGCGCTCGCGAGTCGAGAGTCCATGCTCGTCACAGTACTCTGTGATCGGTCGACCCTCAATCAACTCCATCACGAAGTAAGGCATGCCCTCGTCGCTGGTGCCACCATCGAGAAGCTTCGCAAGATTGGGATGATCGAGGCCAGCCAGGATCTGCCGTTCATTCTTGAATCGAGCAAACACTTCGCTGGAGTACTGCCCGGCACGCACAAATTTGAGCGCAACCACTTTCTTATATTGATCATCGGCCCGGAAGGCTCGATACACTTCTCCCATTCCGCCCATTCCGATTTGCTCGACGACCTGATAGGGACCGACTCGGCGTCCCACCCAGAAGTTTTCATCGGGAGATATAACGGGAGAGACCAGGGGAGAAACCAGCGTAGCTGCGGCTGCGGCGAGATTGGCTCGGTCGAGAAATTGCGATTGAAGCCGTTGTTCTGACGCCAGCAAGGGCTCGAGGTCGTCTCGCAGGGATGCATCGGTCGCGTAGCGGCGGTCGAGGTAAGCTACCCGCTCCGCGGGCGGAAGCTCCAAAGCGGCCGCCAGCACTAGCTTCACGTGCTGCCATCGTTCCGGCGTCATTCTCCCGCACCGGTTTCCATGGCGTGATGGAGCCACACCCGCGCCGTGGCCCACTCCCTTTTCGCGGTTGCCGGCGAGATGTCGACCACCCGGGCCGCTTCTTCAATCGAGAGCCCCCCGAAGAAACGGAGTTCGACAATTTGCGACTGCCGTGCGTCCAAGGAGGCCAATCGTTTCATGGCCCGGTCCAGACCAATCAGGTCGAGGGTCATTTCTGGCTTCCCCGCCACGTCATCCTCCAGCACCAGGGTGACGGCACCGCCTCCTCGTTTTGCCGCACTGCGCATGCGCGCATGATCCACAAGGATTTGCCTCATCATCTGCGCGGCCAGTGCAAAGAAGTGGGTTCGGCCTTGCCAGTTGGCAGCCTGGCGGTTCACCAGACGCAGGTAGGCCTCATGGACGAGCGCGGTTGCCTGCAAAGTATGATCGCTGCGTTGGCCGGCGAGGTTCTTCTTTGCCACGCGGCGCAGTTCGTCGTAGACCAGAGGAATCAATGCGTCCCTGGCCGCTACATCCCCGTCATTCCAGCGGGACAGTAATTCGGTGACCCCGTCCCGAGAAGGTGTTCCCCCCACAGAATCCCCCAAGCAGCCGAGCCGCGCGTCCTTTGGCTAGAGAGCGTAGCCCTGAACTGTCCTCAAGTCAAACGTTGGGGGAAGGCCGAAATTGGGTGATTGCCGCAACTTACGCGCCAGGGGAAGGGCGTGGCCTGATGGTACAGCTCGGCAAAACCGGTTGCAATCGCAAAAACGTCAAAGCACCGCTTATCACTACTGTAATCGGTTCCGTCCCACCTTCTCGATGAGCCAGTTCTTACCGTTCTTCCGTTCTAAGAAGTAGTAGGGCGAACTCCAGGGTCTAGCGGACGGTGTTCACCACCCGGCCCGAGGATGATCGAGTGCTTCCCTAAATCAGAATCACGCGCCCTAACGCGCGCCTTTAAGGAGATGCCATGCCACCGACCTCACTCCCGTCGAACATCTTTAAATCATTAAAGACGAAAATCAGGTGGGCAGCGACCGCGGGGACCTCAGCGATCATGCTCACTTTGCTGCTCGCCTCCACCACTCGTCTGACGGCTCAAACTTACACGCCGATCATCTATCCGGGGTCGATCGGGACCATCGCCCACGGGATCAACTCCCTCGGGCAAGTCGTCGGCCAGTGGGAGGATTCAAGTGGCGTTACTCACGGATTTATCTACAGTGCTGGCACCTATACCTCGTTCGACTACCCCGGGGCCAGCACCACAGCTCTCTACGGGATCAATAATGCCGGCGACATGGTCGGCTATCACGACTTCCTGATCGGGTTTTTCTATAAAGCAGCAACCGGAACCTTCACCGCAACCGTTGGCGTGGGCTCGGATGTCAATAACTTTGACTTCATCCCTGTCGGGGGTTCTGGATTTCTCGAGACACCCAGCAGCCAACCGGACGCCATCACCTACCCAGGATCCCTCTCCAACTCCACTATTTCGGTCGGCTTCAGTGACGCCTTTCAGATCGTCGGGTATTACGCCGATCAGTCCAGCGTCCTACACGGTTTCTCTTACAATTTTTCAAGCTACGCCACGATTGACGCCCCTGGCTATTTCGGAACGGGTTGGAACAGTGTAAACACACCCGGAGACATGGTGGGCAGCGTCAACGACTCGACGGGACTGGTTCATGCAATGCTCTATAGCGGCGGGGTTTTCACCCAAATCGACTACCATCCCACCGTTACGAATCACTACAACCAGGCCTTCCATATCAACGATTTCGGTCAGATCGTCGGCTATGCGCCCGGTGGGGTCGGGCAACCTGCGACCATCGGCTTTCTGCGCCTTCCTGCCGCGCGAAACCCCGTGCCCTTCATCAATCACCCGCTGGTTCCCAACACTGCCCTGCCGGGCAGCGGGGGATTCACTCTCACTGTGGAGGGCACGGGATTTGTGTCGGGAGCCAAGGTGAATTGGAATGGCAGCCCGCTTACGACATCCTTCCAGAACAGCGGAAAGCTCACGGCGACGATCAGCGCTTCGGACGTCGCGGCGGCGGGCACGGCACTGGTGACGGTGGTGAACCCGGGCCCCGGGGGCGGAAGCTCCAACACCCGGTTCTTTCAGATCACCAGTCCTGTTTTGACCCCCACCTTTAATTCGTCAACTTTGACTGCCGGTTCGTCCCCGCAAAGAAACGTAGCGGGAGACTTTAACCGTGACGGCATCATGGATCTGGCCGTGGCCGACGGCCCCAACAATCAAGTCCTGGTCATGCTGGGTAACGGCGATGGAACATTTCAGTCTCCGGTGCCCTACGAGTCGGTAGTGGGCCGTCGACTCTCATCGCCGCCGACTTTGATGGTGATGGCAAACTCGACATTGCCGTGGGCGACAGCGATAGCGGCATCTATGTGCTGCAAGGCAATGGCGACGGCACCTTTCATGTGGACCCCATCATCAGCGTAGCCGGACTGGGTCCCTGGGACCTCGCCGTGGGGGATTTTAACGGAGACGGCAGGCTGGACTTAGCCTGCGTAAACCAGACCGACAGCACAATCTCCATTTTTCTGGGCAATGGAGATGCGACCTTCAATGGAGATGGCTTCTTCCAGCCGCCCTCCACCATTGCGACCAATGCCAATCCAGGACAGATGACGCTGGGCGACTTCAACGGCGACGGCATTCTCGACATCGCGGTCGTCAATTTCGGCAGCTTCGCTGGGGATACGGTTTCGGTATTTCTGGGCAACGGCAATGGAACGTTCAAACCCAAGGTGGACTACGACGTCAGCCTTGCACCTCTCTCGATCGTGGCCGCGGACTTCAATGGCGACGGCAAGCTCGACCTGGCAGTCGCAGATAGCTGCGGCACTTCAACCCCTTGCGGCAGGCCGGGATTGGTGTCGATTCTCCTGGGCAATGGAGATGGCACCTTCCAGACCCACATGGACTACCCCGCCGGTTCGTTCCCCTACACCATCGTCGCCGGAGACTTCAACGGCGACGGCAAACTCGACGTCGCCGTGAGCGACCTGGATTCATCTCAGGTAACGATTCTCGCGGGAGTCGGAGATGGAACTTTCCAGCCTTTGACCGTGCTCTCGACCAGCGGATCGCCCGTCGGCCTGCTGGCTGCCGACTTCAATCGAGACGGCCAGATGGACCTTGCCGCAGGCACGGGCAGCGGCGTCAACATCCTGCTGCAGTCCTCGTCGGCGCCTACGATGACGCTCACCCTGACGCCCGCTGCGCTGAACTTCGGCAATCAGGCCGTCGAAGTGCTCAGCGCGACCAAGACGGTGACCGTGACCAATACCGGGACGGCGCCGTTCTCTATCAACAGCTTCAGCACGAGCACCGATTTCGGCTTCCTTTCCACAAGCTGCGGAGGCACTCTGGCCCCCAAAGCGAAATGCACGGTCAAGGTCGTATTCGAACCACTAGCGCTGGGCCCGGTTACAGGATCACTTACTTTTGAGGACGGCGCCGCCAATAGCCCGCAGACTGTTTCTCTAACGGGAACTGGCGTGGCCCAGGTGACGCTGACTCCAGCATCGCTGACCTTCGCCAAACAGGCCATCGGGACAACCAGCCCCGCGAAGGTCGTAACCCTCACCAACAACCTGTCGACGGCGTTGAGCCTTAGCGCCATCAGCTTCTCGGGGGCGGACCCGCTTGACTTTGTCCCGGCCACCACCTGCGGCAGCACCGTGCCAGCGAAAGGCAAATGCACGATCTCGGTGACCTTTACCCCACAGGCGACCGGCACGCGCACGGCAACCTTGAACGTCAGCGACGGCGCCAACAATAGCCCGCAGACCGTTTCTGTGACGGGCTCAGGCGAAGTTCAGGTGACGTGGACGCCCACTTCCCTGACTTTTCCCCTTCAACCGGTCGGAACCACGAGTGCCGCGAAGGTCATAACCCTTACCAACAACCTGCCGACGGCGCTGAACCTCCGCGGCTACAGCTTTGCGGGTGATCCGTTAGACTTTTCCAAGACCGATACCTGCGGTGGCAGCGTGCCAGCGAACGGTAAATGCACTATCTCGGTGACGTTCACGCCAACGGCGACGGGGATGCGATCAGCTACGTTGAACGTCATCGATGACGCCAACAACAATCCGCAGGTCATTTCCATGACAGGAAGCGGCGAAGTTCAGGTGGCGTGGGCGCCCACTTCCCTGACCTTTGCCATTCAAACGGTGGGAACCACGAGCGTCGCCAAGGTCATGACCCTTACCAACAACCTGTCCACGGCGCTGAGCATCAGCGGCTACAGCTTCACGGGTGCGGATCCAGGCGACTTTGCCCAGACCGATACCTGCGGCGGCAGCGTAGCCGCGAAAGCCAAATGCACCATCTCGGTGACGTTTACTCCGCAAGCGCAGGGCACGCGCACGGCAACCTTGAACGTGAGCGACAGCGCCAACAACAGCCCGCAGACCGTTTCCCTGAAGGGAACCGGGAAGTAATATCTACGATTGCGAAAAGACAGCCCCGCAGGAATGCGGGGCTGTTTTTGTTTCCGCGATCCCGCTGCACCGCTAACCTGCTAACATTTCGCGGATGACAGAGCCTCTGGACAATCTGGACTCGGACAGGATGAGGTTCGAAAGCGAAGGAGGACGCATGAGGGCACAAGTTCGACATGTCACTTTCCTGCTGGCCCTGCTGATTTCCGCTACCCGTCTGATCGAAGGTCAAGACTATGCTGTCGGTGCGGATGTGTCTTTCCTGGCTCAAGCGGAGCAGCAGGGAGTGGTCTTTAAGGACGAGCGGAGTGCCCAAGCCTGGTCTGGAGATTCTCCGATCCCATGGCTACAACTGGATTCGGCTCAGACTGTTTCACACTCCCACAGAGCTGCCGAACAATCTGGACTACACCATCGCTCTGGCCAAGAGCGCAAAGAAACTGGGATTCAAGTTCCTGTTGGATTATCACTACGCCGACGACTGGGCGGACCCGGGAAAGCAGCCTATCCCGAAAGCGTGGCAAGGCGAAATCACACGCCGATCTGGTGAAAGCCGTCTTCGAATACACGCGGGACACGATCGCAGCATTCCGTGATGCCGGGGTTCTTCCGGACATGGTGCAAGTCGGCAATGAAATTATCCACGGAATGATGTGGCCGGACGGCAAGCTGCCGGAGAATTGGGACAACTTTGCGCAACTGGTCTACGCCGGCATCAACGGTGTGGACGCGGGCCGCGGCAATGGCGTTCGTCCCAAGATCATGATTCACATTGATCGCGGCGCCGATCTGAAAGGGACGAAAGCGTTTTTCGACAAGCTGAACAGTTATGACATTCCTTATGACATCATCGGGCAATCCTATTATCCCTGGTGGCACGGGAGCCTGAACGATCTGCGGCAGAACCTGGAATTCATGGCGAGGGAATACCGGAAAGACATCATCGTCGTGGAGGCGGCCTACAACTGGCAGCCCGGCAACTACGTGAACAAGCCGGCGCCGTTTCCGGAGTCCCCCGAGGGACAGCGCGAGTTTCTGGACGAGTTGAACCGCGTGGTCATGGAAACTCCGAACGGCCACGGGAAAGGCGTCTTCTGGTGGGAGCCGGCGGTCACTGGACCTCTGACGATTCGCGGTTTTTTTGACGAGCAGCACAATGCGCTGCCCGTCATCACGGTCTTCGACCGGTTCACGCGAAAGTAGCCGGTCCAGAATAATGGCGCAGTTTGAGAAACGCGATTCGTATCAGGGCTTCGCTTCAGCGATGCCGCCAAAGTGAGCGAGGGGTTAACCGCTTCAGCCGCTGGCTCTAGGATCGCAGCCGCTAAAGCGGGAATGATTGGCGGCTTTTTCGGCACGCCTGAAGGCGTGCCCTGATACGAACCGCCCTGCCCAGGATGCACCATTATCCGGTTGAGTCGAGAATAGAAAGATGTGATAGATTTCCGGTATATCTGGGAACACGATACTACTCCCGCAGACCATTGCAGACCGCGTCGTCTGCCTTCCATGTTGACTCGGCTCCATCCAGGCTCGACCGGCGTGTGGCACAAACTGCTGCGTCGTGAACTGCTGCGCTCCGCGGTCCGAATTCTGAGCGTACTTGTTTTGCCTCCGCTCGTTTCCTTCCCAGCGCTTTCTGTTTTCGCGGCAGATAGCCCGCTGTTTTCCTACACTCAACGTCTCTGGCAAATGCAGGATGGTTTGCCGGAGCAGGTCGTGCAGGCGTTTGCGCAGACTGCCGACCGGTATTTGTGGATCGGCACGACGGGTGGGTTGGTCCGCTTCGACGGTGAGAGATTCCTGACCTTCGACCGCGAAAACACGCCCGCGTTCAGCGACAACAACGTTTTTTGCCTGACCGTGGCTGGCAATAATACGCTCTGGATCGGCATGGAAGGTGGCGGGCTGATCCGGTATCGCGACGGTACGTTTCAGTCATTCTCCAGCAAAGACGGCCTGACCAATGCGTTTGTGCGAGTTGTGTACGAAGACAGCCAGGGAAGGATCTGGGTTGGCACCGACAACGGATTGTTTCAATTCTCCGGGGACCATCTGGTGCGAGTGGACAACACTGAGAGCATCCCTGCCATTGCGGTGCACGCCATCCACGAAGATCGCCGCGGACAGCTGTGGGTGGGTGGATCCAAGTTCCTCCGCCTGGCCGGCAATGCCGCTTTCGAATACAGCGCTTTTGAGTACAACCTTGGGGGAGAAGCCAGCCAAAATCGAGTGAAGTCGATCACGGAAACGCAGGACGGAACCGTGTGGGTAGGAACGGTTTCAGGGCTGCAGACGATGGCTCCCCAGGACACGTCGTTCAAACCGGTAAGAGAGATCAACGGAACCGTCCGAGTCTTGCGCGAGATGTCAGACGGGACGCTTTGGATCGGAACCATTGGTCGCGGACTTCTTACCTATCGCGACCATCGCTTCTCAGGCATCGCGGTTCCCGATCCGCTGCCCAGCAACACCGTCTTGAATCTTTTCGAGGATGTCGAAAAGAACATCTGGATCGGCACGCAAGGCGGAATGCTGCGTTTAATCAAGACTCCCGTCCGGACAGTGAAACTGCCCGACGCCGCCGATTCCGACGCGGAGACGGTTTATCAGGACCGCACCGGCGATCTGTGGGTCGCGGCGGTAAACCTGTTTCGCGTGCATGATGGCAAGGCTGCCCCGTATCGATTTCCCGGCATTTCGGGGGCGAGAGTCCGGAACGTTTTCCGCGACCACGAGGGCGCATTATGGATTGGGACCGAAGGCCGGGGCGCGTACCGGCAAATCGGTCAACAGTTCATCCATTATTCGACGGAGAACGGACTGGTCAATAACTTCGTGCGCGCCTTCCTGCAAGGCCAGAGACGGCAGCGTATGGATTGCCACCGACGAAGGAGTGAGCCGTTGGCGCACGCAAGGAATTGCGAGCGCAATTACGAACTATCAGATGCGCGACGGGCTCGCCTACTTCAGCACGCGGTCGCTGCTGGAGGACCGGCGCGGCGACATCTGGATCGGAACCGACCGGGGCGTGAGCCGGCTGCACGGAGAGTCCTTTGAAACCGACGGCGCCACGGAGGCGCTGAAAAACGAAAAAGTTTGGGCCATCCACGAAGATTCCGACGGCGGCCTGTGGTTTGGAACGCGCACGGGCGGCCTTTACCGCTGGCGCTCGGGAGCGATGACCCGCTACACCGTCGCCCAAGGGCTGGCCAGCAATGGCGTCTACGAACTTCTCGAAGATAGGCAGAACAACTTCTGGATTAGCGGCCCGAACGGAATCTCCACCGTCAGCCGCCGCGCACTGGATGCCATCGCAGAGCATCCTTCGCGGCCCGTCGCGGTCACCCTTTACGGCGTTTCGGATGGTCTGGAAACTATCCAGATGTGTGGCGGCGAAAAACCAGCCGGAGTGCTCACCACGCAAGGCGAAGTTTGGTTCCCCAGCAGCAAGGGTCCGGTGCGGATCTCCATTGGATCGCCCATGCCGTCGAAACCCGCGCCAGTCGTGATTGATCAGGTGATGGCCGACGGCCTGCAAAAGCCGGTAACCTCGGAAATATCTCTGGGGCCGGACAACGCGAAACTGGAAGTGCACTATGGAGTCGTGCTGCTGCGATCACAAGAGCGCATCCGGTTTCGTTACATGCTGGAGCCGTTTGATAAGGCCTGGAGCGAAGCTTCCCCCGCACGCGTGGCCTACTACACCAATCTTCCTCCGGGCCGCTATCAGTTTCGCGTGGCTGCTTTCGAAATGAACAACCCCGAACAGGTTGCGGCAGCTTCGGTGGAAATTATTCAGAAGCCGCACTTTTATCGAACGGCCTGGTTTCTCAGCGCCATGGTGCTCCTGCTGGGAGCGTCGGTGTGGGGCATCTATCAATTTCGACTGGGCCAATTGCGCGGCCGCTTTCAGGCGGTGCTGAAGGAACGCAACCGGCTGGCCCGGGAAATGCACGATACTCTCATTCAGGGCTGTGCCAGTGTTTCGGCTCTACTCGAGGCGCATTCCAGCCTGGCACCACCCAAGCCCGATGCTAATGATGATTTGCTGGACTGCGCCCGCACTCAACTGCGCTCGACCATTGAGGAGGCTCGGCAGGCGGTGTGGGGCCTGCGCAGCATCTCGGAGCCCACCACCGACATCGCTTCCTTGCTGGGCAAGATCGCGGACCAGTTTCGTCACGAATTTGCCGTGCCGATAGAATACCGGGTCGCAGGCACGCCGTTTGCGCTCGATCAATCTGTCGTGCATGAGGTACTCATGGTCGCCCGGGAGGCGCTCTACAACTCCATCCGCCACGCTCACCCGAAGAAAGTGGAGCTTAGCGTCAGCTTCGAAGAGAATCGATGCCGCGTGGGAGTGCGCGACGATGGCTCCGGATTCGACCCCGCCATGGTGTCGCGTCTTCCAGAACACCATTATGGCCTGATCGGGATCAAGGAACGCGTCGAGCGCATAGGCGGGAGATTTACTCTGCAGAGCAGGCTGGGGGCAGGAACGGACCTGAGCATCGAAGTGCCGCGCAGCACGGGCGCTTCCGCAAACCCGGTCTCCGAGATAGCGTTGTGAGCCCAGAGTTATGAGCGAAGGCTTATGAGCCACGCACTATGAGTCAAGGTGAAAAAATGAAAGTGATGATTGTTGACGATCACCCGCTCATGCGAGTAGGCATCGCGGCCATCATCAATGCAAGAAGCGATATGACCGTCGTGGCCCAGGCGGGAACCGGAGAAGAGGCCGTTGCTCTTTTCCACCGGCACAAGCCCGATATCACACTGATGGATTTGCGGCTTCCGGGAGAAATGGGTGGTGTGGAAGCGATTGCCGCCATCCGTGCAAAGGCTCCGCGCGCTCGCTTCATCGTGGTGACCACCTACGATGGGGATGAAGACATTCACCGCGCTCTGGAAGCGGGAGCACAAGGCTATGTCATCAAGGGCATGCCTTACCAGACCCTGGTGGATGCGTTGCAAAAAGTGCACAGCGGAGGGCGATTCCTGCCGCCGCCGGTGGCCCGCGCGTTGGCGTCGCGAGCTTCCGGATTCCGACTTGAGTGCGCGAGAACTGGAAGTGCTTCACCTGCTAGTGAGCGGGAACAGCAACAAGGACATTGCCAATGCTTCTGGGCATTACAGAGGCTACTGTAAAAAGCCACGTGAGCGCGATTCTGATGCGACTGGACGTTGAGGATCGCACGCAGGCTGTGGTGGCTGCTCTGCAGCGCGGCCTGGTACACCTGTAATCCTCCATCTGTAGTGGCGCGTCTGTGATAACCCATCTGTAAGTGCTGGTTGACACGGCTCCTACCCTGTTGTCAAGACAAATACTCTTCTTGCATTCCAACTTTTGGCGGATTCGCGGAGTCTCGCGTGGACATACGATTCTGCTGCAGTGGCAGGGGAAGTGTGTTCCTACAATTCCCCTGGGTGGTGTTTGCGCCTTCCAGATCCGAGATGAGCTGGAGCGCAAGGTTGAACAGGAAACAATCTCTGGAGGCTCCGCGATGAGATTCGAGATTCGTCACTTTGGACGCATTGCTTTGTTGCTGGCCGCAGGCTTGAGCGTCGGCCTTGCATTCGGACAGAACGCGAACACTGGAGAAATCCGAGGGACCGTACAGGATTCCACAGGCGCGGTCGTGCAGGACGTGAAGGTCACGATCACGAACGTGGAGACCGGCGTGAGCCATCGTCTCGACCACGAATTCGGCCGGCGTCTATGACGTGCCTTCCGTTCCCACCGGCTCGTATACCATCACGTTCTCCAAGGCGGGCTTCAAGGATCTCGTCCGCAAAGGCATGACCTTGCAGATCCAGACCATCGCGGTGGACGGCAACGTTGCAAGTGGGCACCGCCAGCGAGCAGATCGTAGTGACCGCCGAGACTCCGTTGGTCGAGACCGAGACCTCAGATCAGCACGTGAACCTCGGCACCGCGGCGATTCGCGCGGCGCCCATCGTTGGCACCGACTGGCGCGCCGAGATGATTCAGCTGATTCCCGGCGTGAACACCGGCGGAGGAGCCGGCGAAGCCAACGGCCAGGGAGTTGGATCAACGGGACGCAGTCTTACAACGTGAATGTTTCTGTCGACGGCGGACCGGCGCACCGCTCCCAGAGATTTCAATGGCAGCAACTACTACATGCCGGTTGACGCCATTGGCGAGGTAAGCGTCAATTCGGCCAATGCACCCGCCGCAGTATGGCGAGCGGTCTCACTTCCATCAACGTGATCACGAAGAGCGGAACGAACCAATGGCACGGCAGCGCGTATGAATACATTCAGAACACGGCGTTCAACTCCAGAGGTTATCAACAATCCACACCGGACACGAAGTCGGTGGAGCACTGGAATACTTACGGCGGCAGCATCGGCGGACCGATCATCAAGAACAAGCTGTTTTTCTTTTTCCTTTACCAGCGCAACCCTTCGTCTACTCCAACTTCCGGAGACAGTACAGTTACCCCACCGCCGCCATGGAGGCGGGGGATTTTTACGGGGTCCCCGGCGCTACTGGCGCGGCCTTTGACCCCACCACAGGCCAACTACTGGCGACCCCAGATCCGGTGGCGCTGAAGCTGCAGACCTACTTCCCCGCGGCAACCGCCGCGGGATGGGCTTGCGGGATGCCCCGGTCCGGTGAACGTATCGGCAAGCACTCCTCAAACCTGCCTCATCACTTCGGTCCGAATGCCGGGCAGCAGCTCCTCACGAACAATTTTATGTTCAACGGCAGCAGTCCGAATACGGACACGTGGTATACCGGCAAGGCTGATTACGATCATCTCCGCCAAACAAAGACTTTCGTTTAGTTTCAACTATTTTCCCACGACGTCGTCTTATGTCCCGGCACGATCCTCTCTTTCCCAACGACGCTACGGCGTATGAGCAGGGAAATACCGACAATCTGACCGCGCCAGCTCTCGCACGTCTTTACGATTAGCTCGACCATGCTGAATGAGTTTCGTGTGGGCGCAAGCCGCGAGCTCGATAAGTACAAGCCACCATCCCTGGGCAAGAACGATCCAACGACGCTCGGCCTTGAGCCGGCTTACGGCACCAACGCTCCGGCCAATGTGTTTCCCCATATCACGATTGATCAGGGAGCGGGATTCGGAGGGTGACGGCTTTGGGCGCGGGCGGCGGGAACGGCAACATCGATGCCACTCTGGGCGAGGGAATCTACACCGTCTCCGACGTCCTCACGCTCATTCGCGGCAGGCACACCATCAAGGTTGGCGGCGAGTTCGACAAGTCTTACCAGAACTATACGAGCTGGGGAGACATCGACTCGGGTCATTTCGAATTCAACGGAAGCGTTACCGGAATTCCCTACGCCGACTTCCTGGCTGGCGATGTTTATGGATGGTACGTTTACGAGGCCGACCCGACCAGCGCTCACATGAAGGGTCGGCAGTTGTTCGCCAGCGACGACTTCAAGGTCACGCCGCGCCTTACGCTGAACCTGGGCCTGCGCTGGCAGATGCAGTCCGGCTGGACCGTGAGCAATAACCTGTTCGGTAATTACGACCCGTTAATCCCCGATCCCTCGGCGTTCGGCGGCGCCTACCCGGGCGGCATTCTGTTTGGCGGGCAGAGCGACAAGGCTTTTGGCGGGTCGATCGGCAACCTGTCGGCAATCCAAAACGGCAACTACAAGGAATTCGCACCCCGTCTTGGCTTTGCCTGGTCACCCCGCGACAAGTGGGTCCGTCCGGGCGAGCTTCGGTATTTTTGACGCCCCGCGCGATGCCGAGAATTACACCGACGGCGCGCTCGGCCTCGGCTTCAATCCCCACAATCAGGGCAACGGTGGATACACCAACGGCAGCTGCGGCATTTCCACTGTCGGTGGGACCGCCTGCTGGCACGGTCGATCTTTCCAACGGTTCAGACTCTTTCATCGAACTCTCCGAACTACAGCAGCGCGGAGTACTACCCGCGGAGTATGCCCACGACCTACGTGCGAGCAGTTCCTCTTCAGTGTTCAGCGCGAGCTTCGACCGTGGCTTCCTGTTGGACACCAGCTATGTTTACACTCGCGGCAAGAACCTGAACTTTGCCACCGACATCAATCAGGCTACGACGCCCGGTTCGACTGTCGGTTGGCGGATTTGGGTGCACCAGTCGGATTCTATCACTGCGGCAACCCCAACCCCGTATTCAACAGCATCGCGGCTCAAATCTACGATGGATATTCGAACTACAACGCACTGCAATTGCGCCTTGCAGAAGAGGATGTCGTATGGCTTGAGCTTCCAGCTCAATTACGCCTGGTCGAAATCGCTCGACACCGGAACCGGCAATGGCCACGGATCGGGCATTGATATTTATCAGAATGCCTATACCTCCGTCAGCCAATTATGGTTTGTCGGACTTCAACGCGGCCAATACGTTGGTCGGCCAGATCATCTACGAGTTGCCGTTCGGCCACGGGCGCCAATTTGCACTTCACGGGCCGCTCGACCAGATTGTGGGTGGATGGCGCATCTCCAGCCTATTCCAGTGGCACGGCGGTGTTCCGTTCACCCCGGTGATCCAGAGTGCGGTTGCGGATGGAATTGATCCCTTGGGTTGAGCCCATCCATCGACTTCGGTGGCGCCACGCTATATCCCGATCAAATTGGCGATCCGCGAGCATCCAGTCACATGGTAGTGCCGAACGCAAACCCTGCTACGCATTTTGGGATCGGGGGATGGTTCAACCCAGCGGCGTTCGCCAACCCGGCGCGGGGCACCTTTGGCGACGACCGAACGCAATACCCTGATGGGCCGGGATTCAGCAACGTCAACCTCAGCCTGGCGAAAGAGTTTCTCGCTCACCGAGACGAGTGAAACTCGAAGTCAGGGCCGACGCCTCCAACGCGTTCAACCACATCAACTGGCGCTAACCCGGATGCGAACGTTGGCTACAGTGGTAGCGCGCTCGCCGACACCACTGCCGGCAATAGCACCGGCCCTGCAGGCGGTAACGAAAATATGCGCATCCTGCAACTGGGGGCTCACATTACGTTCTGAGCCCGCGCAGGAGCTCACGCAGGAATCGATGAACGCATTCCCGTGGGGTGCGGAAGCAGCTTCCCTTCCGCGCCCCCAGTTTTTAGCGGTTCGCCGAAGCAGCGGATTTCGCGGTATCGTTCCTCCATGAACAGGTCTCGACTCAGCAGTTTCCACCAAACCGCGTTTCCCTTTGGCACGTCTCCAGCCGTAACTGTGATTCGGGCGCGGACCTTTTGTCGAGGCTCGCTGGTGTTGTTTCTCGCTCTTTTTGCCAGTGCAGGCTGCGGCCGCACAAGCGGGGGCTTCCCATGCTGCCGAGATTCACGATCACCTCCGCAAGGCCGAAGCGTATCTCAAGGCCAAGGACCCGGCCTCCGCGGCGAAGGAGTTCGATGCGGTTCTGGCGCTCGATCCCAAGAACGCCGAGGCGTTACGCAAACCTGGGTGTGATTGCGTTCTTTCAGCGCGATTACCAGAATGCTTCCCAGTATTTTCGCAAGGCTCTGGCGATTGATCCATCGTTGACGAAAACGCAGGCTCTGCTGGGAATCTGCAAAAGAAGATTGGGCGATCCATCGGCCCGCGCGATGCTGGAAAAATCCTTTGCCAAGCTGACCGACAAGCCGTTGCGTCTTCAGGTCGGCTTGGAGTTAGCGGCTCTGTACGATCAACAAGGCGACCCCGGTGCCACGGCTGCTCGTGATGCGATCGCTGGTGGATCTCGATCCCGACAACGTGGACGTTCTGTTCATGGCGCAACGCGTCTACTCCGAGTTGGCCGATGACACGCTGAATAAGCTGGCCGTACTCGCTCCCGGCTCGGCCCGCATGCAACAAGTCATCGCCGAGCGACTGGTGAATGGGGGAGATCTGAAAGGCGCGATCGAGCACTACACAAAGGCGTTGCAGATCGATCCGCGTCTGCCCGGCGTGCACTTCGAATTAGGCGAAGCCATTCTGCAGTCGGCGCCGGGTCGACGCTGCAACCCAGGCGGAAGCGCAAAAGGAGTTTGAAGCCGCCGTAACCCTCGAGGGCGATTCGGCCAAGACGGAATGCGAGCTCGGCAGCATCGCATTATCGCAGTCCCAACTGGATCAGGCGTTCGCGCACTACCAGCGAGCCTATCAAATCAATCCCAACGAAGTGCAGGCTCAGATGGGCCTGGCGAAGGTCCTGATGATGCAGGAGAAGCCGCAGGAAGCCATCCAAGTATCTGCGCATGGCGGTGCAATCCGATCCGCTCAACGGCGCCGCCCACTACCAGTTGGGGACGGCGTATCGACGTCTGCAAATGCAGGACATGGCGCGCAAGGAAATGCAGCCTGTCGCAGGAGATCAAGAAGACGAAGGACCAGGTCGAAGAGCTCTATCGGCAGATGAACCGAAAGCCACAAGCGGATGATGATGCCGCAGCCCGACCAAGATAAATCGACACATCAATAGAAAGGACCGGTCGACCGACGCACGCATGACTCGCCGGTTCCAGGTGACGTCTTATTCTGTATTGCTGACCCTCATGGTTGTGAGCCTCCTCTGGAGCGCAGGCTGCGGCGGGGATCGTCCAGCAGCGTGCCACCTCCCACGAAACTTGCCCCCCACGATTACGAAGGCGTTCGGAGCCGCCAGCGTGGCATTGAACGGCAAGCACAACCCTGACCTTCAACCTCTCGAACCCCAACAGCAGCCTGTCTCTGAGCGGAATCGGTTTCACTGACGCTCATGCCATCCGGGCTCGTCGTCGCGTCTCCCAACGGCTTAACGGGAAGTGCGGAGGCGGGACGATTACGGCGGCAGCGGTTCGAACAGCGTCAGCCTGTCCGGAGCCGCCTCGCGGCTGCGACCTCGTGCACTTTCGCAGTCAACGTTGTGGGCACAACCGCAGGCGCGCAAAATAACGTCACCAGCGCAGTAACTTCTACGGAGGCGGGGAACGGCGGTACAGCATCGGCGCAGATCACCGTTGTCGGGCCCAGCCAGCAACCAACCGAACCCACCGACATCAGCCCTATCAATGGCGACGTCTACTACGTCCTGAATCAGTTGAGCGGATTGCAGGTAGACCTCAATAACAACTCGACCACAGCCGGCGACCACATCGTCCAGCAGCCACGAACTTTCACGAACCGAGCCAACGATGGGCTTTCACAAAACTTCCCGGCGGATCATCGTCATGGCAGATCAGCAACATTCTCAACAATCTTTGTTTTGATAGCGCCACTCTGGCAGGCGTGGTGTACGTGGTACAGAATCCGTGCACCGGCAATTCCACGCAGCAGTGGACGCTGGTCCCCGCAAGCGCCGGCTACTATGCGATTACCAACGCCAGCACAGGATTATTGATCGACTTGTATCAGGGTTCGGCTTCTGCCGGCACGCTACTCGACCAGACCGCGTTATCCGGCTCTCCGACACAAAGTCAGCAGTGGCTGCTGCGTCCGATCTTTTTCCGTGGCATCGACAACGCCTTGCTCGAGAAACAGGAGGCGGCTCGCGCTTCGACCGGCGTAACCTGGTGGAAAGATGCTGGCCAGCCGCTCGACGTGCTTGCCATGCTGAAGAACCACGGCGTCAACATGATTCGCTTACGGCCAAGTTCGTCGCCTCCGTATTCCAATCCCTCGCAGTCCGGCTGCAGCGGCAACGCCTGCTACGCTGAGACCGACGCGCAGGATCTCGACCTAGCCAAGCGTTCCAAGAACCTCGGACTGAGCGTGGAACTCACGCTGCTCTTCGACGGGGCACACTCCGCGAGCGTACCGCCAGCCTGGGCAGCTGACAGTCTTGCCCAACTCCAGACCGACATCTACATCTATGTGAAAAGCGAAATCATGATGTATCGCCAGGCCGGTGTAATGCCCGACTTGGTCGCCATCGGGAACGAAGTCGATACCGGATTCCTCGGCTCGTTGGGTAGTCCGACCGGAGCGGACTTCAACGGTTTTGCGTCCTTGCAGATTCAAGCCCTGCAAGCCGTAGCCGACGCGGCAGCCGACACCTCGATAGGTCCGGCTGTTCCGCCGCCTCTGACTTGCATCCACATCACTCCAGCCTGGGATCTGACTCAATTCTTCACGCTGGCAAATCAGAATCGCATTTCCTACGACGCGATATGCCAGAGTTACTATCCCTTCTTTCATGGCCCTTTGACCGATGCTCAGGCCACGCAAAGCAATCCGCAGAACCAGCCAGTAGAACAGGATGTACTCGTCGCCGCATCCAACAACATCGCAAAGCCGATCTTCATCATCGAGACGGGAGAACACTACGAAAACGGCGATGACTCCAACGATCCCTGGTACACGCCGCCAAGTATTACAGACCAGCAACAGTTTCTGCTGGATCTGCAGGGCGTGCAGGAAGGATTGCCCAACAATCTGGGGATGGGCATTGAATATTGGGACCCGGCTGGCGTGAATATCCCGAACCTGAGCGGTGGATTTTTCAACGGGGACAACCAGGCCGACGCGATCTACAGCTGGAACGGTCTGACGTTGTTTAACAACGCGGACACTTCAGGAACCACCAACGTAAATGATCCCACCTATTCCGAACTGCTTCCGGGTATGGACGCTCTCGGCGGGAAGCTCGATTCCACTTTGAGCTACAAGTTCGTCAATCGCAGTAGCGGCAACATTCTGTCTGTCTACCAAGGCTCCAATTCCAGCGGAGCAATGTTGAATGCAGAATCAGACAGCGGCAGCCCGACCCACAGCCAGCAGTGGCGCATCACCAGCAACCACGACGGTAATTTTCAGATTGCCAGTCTCAATCCTGGCGCCGGCAGTACCACCAATGTCCTGGACGACTCCGCGGCGTCGACAGCCAATGGAACCGCCATCGTCCAATCGCTGGCGAACAGCTCGAGCGAGCAAGAGTGGAGCATCGTCTCAGCGGGCAACGGATACTTCAACCTGGTGAATCGCGTAAGTGGCCTGGCGCTCGACACCAGCGGAGGATCGGGGGCGCTGGCCGGATTCGTAATGCAGGAACCGGAAAGCGGCACCGCCCAGACCCAACAATGGCAGATCGTCGCAGTGCGCTAACCCAGTGCACTAACCCAGTGCACTAAGGAAGCTCTGCTTAAGCCTCCGAGTTCCTCTGTGCACCTCTGTGTCCTCTGTGGTCTCACGCTTTCTGTTGGACCTTAATCAGAGGTTCCCTAGCCACTCGCTCCAGGGCGTGGCTGCTGCCCAAATCGTCAGGGCTTCAAGTCCACGATTGACTCGTACTCGGGAACCACCTGCACCTCACGCAGATTCACTACCTGGCCATTGGGAGAAGGGGCCGGGCGAGCGCCCTCGGGAAGGTAAATCGGCGCATGGTTGCGCAGGGGCAGGATTTTCAGTTCAAGCCGATCCCACTCGCTACACGGTACCCGGTCGAGTCCGACCAGCCAGGGAGTGCCGTTGTAGAAATTATCGGTGAGCAGCTTTCCGTCGGCGTAGAGGCGAGCGACGTCGCCTTCATAGGTGATCCGGAGGAACATCTTCGTGGCCACAGGCTCAACGCAGGGAACATCGATCGTCGGAACACGGGTCGTCGGAACATGGATTGCCCAACTGGCAGCGGTTTCAAAGGCTGAATCATCGGGGGCCAGAGCTATTACCGCGCCCATCATTTTTTTACCCATCCGAGGTGCGGGATCTGCACCTGCATCATGGTTCTTCTGGACCTGTGCGGAAATATGAATGGCCGGTGTGCGGGCGGTGTACCGTTGGAATATTCCATCCTCACCGTCAAGGGCGAAGCCCGCCACGTCATGGTCCAGCGTTGGAAAGAAACCCACCGTTAGATGCGAAGTATCATCAGTCACCACATGCAGGCTGTCGCGATCGAAATAAAGCTGCGCGGCAGATAGGATCAGTCGCTCTCGTCCGCCAACCGTGGCCTTCCAGGTGTTCAGCGCTTCTTCCCGCGACAAGACAACAATATTTACGTCAGGCCCATTCTTCTGGTGCAAGCGAATCGCGACTTGAGTTCCGGGTTCGATTCCGTCCACGTAAGCGACTCCCCGCTCGCGAACGAGCTGCCCATGCGGGCTCTCGACGGAAGTGCCCTCTTTTTCTTCAAAGGCGAATTCCGGCTGCGATGCCCGGCCAGGCAAAAAAGACCAGAGTGTTCGGATCGTCCAACTTGCACAGCGGCTGCGCGGTCGCGAAACGAAGCCGGGTTCCGCCGACATCCAGATTCACCGGCCAGATGGCGTACGCCCCACTCGGCACAGTCACCGGAACCCGCGGAATGTCCACAACGCCCGAGGGAAGCTTCAGCTTGACCTGAAAATTCTTATGTTCCGGCAGGGGGTAATTGCGCTCGTAATTATTGAGGAAAATGAAACCGCGGTCATCCTGAATACGTGCCGCCGCACGCGGTGTTTGTGTATCGTGCTTGCTTTTCGGCATGCGCTCGGGAAAATACGAAGTCATCGGTGCAAGATCGGCGCCGAAATCAGCCAGGAACAAGTTGAGAGTCTTGAGCACGCCGTAGGACGGATTCATCTGTCCGAATTCGCTGATCGGCGCCTGGAAATCGTACGTTTTCACGGGCAGATCGTTCGGGTACCCGGTCGCCTGCGATTCCTGCAACGTGGTTTTCTTGCCCTCCGGGTTAGTGCCTCCGTGGAACATGTAATAGCCGTACAGGGCAACGCCCGATCCAAGTTTCACTACCTCCATGGCCGCAGTATCACTGGGGCTCAACAGTGGTCGCCGGTGATAGGAAAGTTCCATGCCCCCGCCCATCTCAGCGGTGAGAAAGGGATAGCCCCGATCAAGGGCATCGATGTCAGGGCGCTTGGAACGCAGATCATCGCCGACGTTCTCTTGACATCGGATCGTTGTGAAGAAGTAGTTTGGGTTGGGGGGGAGTTCCTTCAGGCTGCGCCACCAAAATCCGTCAGCGTAGCCACTGAATACTGGGAGCACGTCGTCCGAAGGGATGACCGCATTGTCCCATCCCGTGACCGAGTAGAAGGGAACGTCCAGGCCGGCGTCGCGCGCCAGTTCACGAAGTTTCAGAATGTGATCAGCCCCTTTTCCCGGACCACGCGCGCTATATTCATTCTCGATCTGAACCCCGATGATCGGCCCGCCATCCTTCCAAAGCAGACCGTGAACTTGTTTGCCGATTTCGTCATAAAAGCGGCCAACCGACGCAAGATAAACGGGATTGTTCTCCCGTGTGGGTGACTTCTGCATCGCCCAATCTGGAATCCCTCCGTTCCTCACCTCGCCGTGATTCCAAGGTCCAATCCGAATCCACACATAGAGGCCATTCTTGCTGCAGAGTTCGATAAAACGGCGCAGATCCCGCTCTCCGGTCCAATCGAATTGTCCTTCCACCTCCTCGTGGTGAATCCAAAAAATGTAGGTCGAGATGACCTGGATCCCGCCGGCCTTCATCTTCTGAATCTCGACTTCCCATTCCGCCGCGGGGTAACGCGAATAATGGAATTCGCCCATCACGGGGAACCAGGGCTTTCCGTCGCGCGTGAGGTAGCGGTCGTTGGCAGACAGTACGCGTCCATCCGGTGACGAGCCACCCACGGGAAAGGGAAGCGGCACCGGTGGAGACGGCTTCTTGGTGGCGTTGACGACGATGGGGGCCGGAGGGTTCTCGCCAAGCCGGTCTTCGCCAAACCGGTTCTCCGCAAACCGGTTCTCGGCAAACAATGTTGCCGCCGCGAGCGTTACGGCCACCAGCGCAATCGAAAGTGGTACGAAATGAGACCTGAAGTTTTCAGTCACGATGAGTCTATCTGTGGTGGAGCACCTGAGAATACAATGCGGATTTGTGGGCGTAATCCGCCGAAGGTTGGATTGCGTCCAATCGCAGGACCGGCAGACTCTCGTACAGGTGTTGAAGCAACTGTGGAATTGGCGTTGATGGCGTTGGCCAGGTTGGTTAGGTCGCCCAGTGCAGACTTATCCCGGAGTGACGAATCGAGCCCGCGCATGCCTGGCCGGACAGAGGAAATACGCCGAAGCGGAACCACTTCTGCTCGACGGCTATCGGGGATCCCTGCCTCGGCCGCTTCCTAACGGTGGTCTCTCATTTCCCATTCGCGGAAATCCAAGGTTCAGTGTCCCAATCCCATTCGCGGAAATCCAAGGTTCATTGTCCCAATGACTAGTGCACCCTGTGTTGCGCAGCGCTCTGTGGGCCCTATCATCGAGTTGCAACTCTTACTCAAATCCTAACGAAACGGATGAAGCGCTTCCCCCTCGCTTTTCTGGTCGTGGATCGTTTCTGTATATCGGGCCATGTGTAGATTGCTTCGTGTTGCTTTAGTATCTGTTCCTCTTCTGTTCGTCTTCCTCGTCGCGCCTTCAGCCTTTGCACAATCGTGGATCGGTGCCGTCACCGCGACCACTACGACGACCACCGCCGCCATCACCTGGACAACCGCCGTGCCTGCGACTTCGCAGATCGCGTACGGTACGACGACCAGCTATGGCAGCAGCAGTGCCTTGAACTCGAACCTGGTGACGACGCACTCCGCTGCCCTGACGTCGCTGACCGCCGGGACCACCTACCACTATCGCGTGCTGTCGGCCGACTCCACTGGCGTGCTGGTCACGGGACTGGACAACGTCTTTACCACTCCGGCCGCGGCCATCAGTGTCTCGGTCTCGCCCACCACGGCTACGGTGGCCTCGGGGGGAACCGAGCAGTTCTCGGCTCAAGTCACGAACACCAGCAACACGGCGGTTACCTGGGCGGCCACCTCCGGCACCGTGAGCACCGCCGGACTGTTTACCGCACCCACCGTGACCGCGACGACAAGCGTGACCGTAACGGCTACCAGTGCCGCTGACACTACCAAATCCGCCAGCGCCACTGTGACCGTAAATGCGGCGGCCGGTATTCTGACGCTGAATCCTACGAGCATCAGCTTCGGCAGCGTCACGGTCGGAGTGACGAGCCCTGTTCTGACCACCACCTTGACCAACACAGGGAATGCTCCGTTGACCATCACCAACGACTCCCTTTCCGCAGGCGACTTCAATTGGGGCGGCAAGGGTACCTGCAACTACGGCACGCTGGCTCCGGGAGCGACCTGTTTGTACAGCGCAAAGTTCACGCCAACGGCAACGGGCACTCGGACTGGCACCATCACGATCTACTCGACCGCTTCGAATTCGACCGTAACCCTTCCACTCTCGGGCGTCGGAACGGCTGCGACCGTTGCCACGCTGGCCGTCAGCCCGGCCACCCTTGCGCTGGGTAGCGTGGTCGTGGGCACGAGCGGAACCGCATCCGGCAGTCTCACCGCGGGCGGTGCGAGTGTTACCGTCAGCGCGGTCAGCAGCAACAATTCGGCATTCACTGTTGGAGGACTGTCGCTCCCGGTCACGATTCCAGCCGGGAACAGCGCTGCGTTTACGATGACGTTCAGCCCTCAAACCACCGGCGCCGTGACGGCCACGCTTACCTTTACCAGCAATGCCCAATCCCCAACAACGGTCGAAGCCCTCACTGGGACCGGTACGGCTGCGCCCGTACACTCGGTCAACCTGTCGTGGACTGGAAGCACGTCTTCGAATGTATCTGGCTATAACGTTTATCGCGCGGCGTATGCGAGCGCGTGCGGAGCTTTCTCCAAAATCAACTCATTGCTGAATACCGGAACCCTGTACACGGATTCCGCCGTGGTCGACGGCGCGAACTACTGCTATGCCACGACCGCAGTCAATACCAGCAACGAAGAGAGCGCGGATTCCAATGTAGTGTCCAACGTGCAGGTGCCTGCTCCTTAGTTGTCCGAGCGCGGAAGGACTTATCGAGGCATGGCGAAAAGATTTTGATTCGCGGGCCCCAGGGTCTGACAACCGCGATCGAGGTGCTTTACGCAGTTTCGGCGTCGGCTTATTGCCAATGCAGATATATCCAAAATCTGTTTCCGGGAAACCTAGTCTGTTCTTCGCTGCCACTGGGCTATCTCATCGATAGATGCGATAGATACAGCGGCCGGTTTTCGTGCGGTCGCAATCACCGCGTATTTCTTCCCGTTCTTCCCGCCACGCTCGCCAGTTTCAGGCCCCACCGCCGCAGACTGCTGTCGGCCCTAAACGGACCCAGAACGTCATCCGCACCCTGCACCCGTGCGACGGGTTGCGTTGAGAGCGGAAATGACCTCTCATGGCACGTGCTGGCACGACGTGTCTCTTGCCCGGAGAGGCTAATGCGGCCGATAGTATAGGGCGATTGAGAGCGACCTGTTCCCCCACGTGAGAGCGATGACGGTGGCGCACAAGGAACCCATACCAGGAAATTGATGTTCTGAAATCAGTAGGTTAGGAGGATTCTTAATGTCTCGAAAACAGGTTCGTCACCTCGTTATGAAATGCCGTGGATGCGTCATTGCGATGTTTGCCATAGCCCTCCTCTCCACCGGCTTGCCCTTGGCGGCCGCAGCGCAAGAAACCATCCTGTATAGCTTCTTCTACGGCGGCTCGGATGGTCTGGCGCCCTATGGTGCACTCACCCCCGACGGCGCAGGCAATTTCTACGGCACGACCACTCAGGGGGGCTCCGTGGGCGCTCCATTCGGCAGCGATGGCGCCGTTTTCGAGCTGTCCCCGGCATCCGGCGGAGGTTACACCGAGAAAGTCCTCTACAGCTTCGGTACCGCCAGCGGCGACGGCATACAACCCGCGGGCACCTTGATCTTCGACTCCAAGGGCAATCTCTATGGCACGGCCACCTCGGGCGGCGCAAATAATAACTCCGGCACAGTCTTTGAGTTGTCGCCGGTCTCGGGCGGGGGCTGGACGGAGAAGACAATCTATAACTTCGGAGCCACCACCACCGATGGGATCGAACCCGCATACGAGACCCTGATTTTCGACGCCCAAGGCAATCTCTACGGTACAACCTTGAAGGGCGGCGCCAATGGGGATGGAACGGTCTTCGAGTTGACGCTGGGGACAGGCGGCACCTGGACAGAGAAAATTCTCTACAACTTCGGCGCCTCGACCGCGGACGCGATGGGTCCTTATCCCGGCGTGATCTTCGACGCTGCCGGAAACCTCTACGGCACGACCCGCAACGGCGGCGCTTTTGGTTACGGAACCGCCTTCGAGTTGACCCCGGGAGTCGGCGGCACTTGGACAGAGACCGTGTTGCATAGTTTCGACATCAACGGCACGGATGGAGCGAATCCTGAGTCGGCAGTGATTCTCGATAGCCAGGGCAACCTCTACGGCACCACTTACTACGGTGGCAACTTCGGACAGGGGCTTCATCTGGGAGCGGTTTACGAGTTGTCGCCCACTCTCTCTGGCGTGTGGACCGAGCAGGTGCTGCACAGCTTCACCGGCGGCCTCACCAACGGGGATGGCGACTACCCGATCGCCGGACTGACCTTGGACGCCGCCGGCAATCTCTACGGTGCCACCGGCGGTGGCGGCGTTCCCGCCGTCGGAATGGTCTTCGCATTGATCCGCTCTGGAGGAGTCTGGACGGAGGAAGTCGTCTATACCTTCAGCGACAATACCACCGACGGTCGAAACCCCTATGGCAGCATGATCTTCGACGCTGCTGGAAATCTTTATGGCACTACCGCCTCTGGCGGCGTCAACAGCTTTGGGCTGTACGGCACTGTCTATGAGCTCTCCAACATCGTCACCGCCGGCCCGCAGTTTTCCCCTCCGGGAGGCGCCTACAGCGCGGGGCAATCGGTAACCCTCACCGACGCCACTGCTGGCGCCGTCATGTACTACTCGATCAACGGAGGCACGGCTACCAGCTATACGACTTCAATCTCGGTCTCGGGGTCCGAGACGATCTCGGCGTATGCCTTATCCAGCGGACTTCCGCAGTCGCAGACCGTCCTCGCCGAATATCAGATCGGAACCGTAGCTGCCACGCCGGAGCTTTTGCCGGGCGCAGGTACCTACACCTTGCCTCAGGACGTCACTATCATTGACGCCGCACCCGACGCGACCATTTACTACACCACGAACGGAAACAACCCCACGACCTCATCCTCCAAATACAGCAGCCCGATCACCGTGTCATCCACCGAGACCATCAAAGCCATGGCTGTAGCCGCGGGCTATACCAACAGCCCGATCGCTTCGGCTACCTATACCATCACGCCGCTCACGCCTCCGCAGGAGAAGATCCTATATAGCTTCGGTGACACCAGTTCCGATGGCGGCGTGCCCTACGGTAGCCTGATTATGGATGGCAAGGGCAATCTCTACGGCACCACCGAATACGGTGGAACTCATCAGATCACCTACGGAGAGAAGACGGTCTCAGCTGGAACTGTCTTCGAGTTGTCGCCCGCCTCCGGCGGAGGCTGGACCGAAAAAATACTGTATGATTTTGGTGCGACCTCGACCGACGCAGCCCTGCCGGTCGCCGGACTGGCCATCGATTCCAAAGGCAACCTCTACGGCACAACCTTCGCGGGCGGTACCTGCGATCTCGGTACGGTCTTCGAGTTATCCTCTGGAACCGGCGGCGCATGGACCGAGCAGTTGCTGCACAGCTTTGGCTGTACGCTAACCGACGGAGAAGTTCCTGACGCCGGTCTGATCTTCGATGCGAAGGGAAATCTCTACGGCACCACAGAAGCTGGAGGCGCTTACGACACAACCTTCGGCGGCGCTTCCAATGGCTATGGGACGGTTTTCGAGTTGTCGCCCGGAACGGGCACCACCTGGACCGAGCAGGTGCTGTACAGCTTCAGCTACCTGAGCCAAACCGACGGATACTACCCCGTTGCCCCCTTGGTGTTCGATTCCAAGGGAAATCTTTACGGCACCGCCATGGATGGCGGTTCGGGACAGGATCTCGACGGTGGAGGAGCCGTCTTCGAGCTGTCGCCTGCCGGTACAACCTGGACCGAGAAAGTGCTTTACAGCTTTGGCGGCGGCGCCACCACTGGTTACAGGATCTTAGGCGGTGTAGTCCTCGATGCGGCCGGCAATATCTACGGAACCGCTGTGTCTGGCGGAAATGGTTTCGGTTTGGATGGCACACTTTTTGAGCTGTCTCCTGTGGGCAACACCTGGATCGAGACAGTGCTCCACAGCTTCGGCGCTTTCGAAGGGGACGGAATCAATCCCGAAAGCACCCTGGTCTTCGATTCTGCCGGCAACCTCTACGGCACGACCTATGCCGGCGGCGTCAACGGCTACGGGACGGTCTTCGAATTGATGTCCCAGGCCGGCGGAGGCTGGACCGACGTTGTCCTGCATAGCTTCAACCTAAGCAGTACCGACGGAGCCAATCCGTACGTCGGCGTGATCCTCGACGGCAACAACAACCTCTATGGCACCACCGGATACGGCGGTCCTAACGGTGGCAGCACCACCGGCACCACCGGCGGAACCGTCTTCGAGATCGAATCTGGGCAGACCGGCTTCTCGTTGAGCGTAACCCCGGCGGGAACGGGATCAGGCACGGTCAGCAGTAGCCCGAGCGGTATCAGTTGTCCGAGCACCTGCAGCGCGAACTTCGCCAGCGGCACTGTCGTGACCCTGACGGCCGCTGTTGGCTCTGGTTCGACATTTGCCGGCTGGAGCGGAGCTTGCACTGGCACTGGAACCTGCAGCGTGACCATGAGTGCAGCTAAGTCGGTGACCGCCACATTCAATGCCACGGTCACGACTTTCGCACTTTCGGTGACGTTGGCGGGCACGGGAGCGGGCACGGTCAGCAGTAGCCCGACCGGTATCAGCTGTCCGAGCACGTGCAGCGCCAACTTCAACAGCGGCGCGGTCGTGACCCTGACGGAAGTTGTCGGCTCTGGTTCGACATTTGCCGGCTGGAGCGGAGCGTGCACTGGCACGGGAACCTGCAGCGTGACCATGAGTGCAGCCAAGTCGGTGACCGCCACATTCAACGCCACGGTGACCACTTTCGCACTTTCGGTGACGTTGGCGGGCACAGGAGCAGGAACAGTCAGCAGTAGCCCGACCGGTATCAGTTGTCCGAGCACGTGCAGCGCCAACTTCAACAGCGGCGCGGTCGTAACCCTGACGGAAGTTGTCGGCTCTGGTTCGACGTTTGCCGGTTGGAGCGGTGCTTGCACCGGCACCGGAACTTGTAGCGTAACGATGTCTGCCGCCAAGTCGGTAACGGCAACCTTCAACTCGAGCAGCAGTCCGGCGGTGACCCTGACCCCAACCAGCCTGAACTTTGGCACCGTGGCCACGGGTGTGACCAGTCCGGTGAAGACGGTGACGCTCAAGAACTCCGGGAAAGCTGCGCTGACCATCACCTCGATTGCCATTACCGGAACCGACGTTGGCGACTTCCCGGAAACGACTACCTGCACAGGCTCGCTGGCGGCGAACGCTACTTGCCTGATTAAAGTGCAGTTCAAGCCGGCGGCTGTGGGCGCGCGCAGCGCAGCGGTCAGCATCACCGACAATGCCGTGGGCAGCCCGCAGCAGGTGCCGCTGAGCGGAACCGGAACCACCGCCAAGCTTTCTCCTGCATCCCTGGCCTTTGGCACCTGGGCGGTGGGCTTAACCAGCACGGTCGACAAAGTGACGCTGACCAACGTGGGCACGACGGCGCTGACCATCACCAGCATCGCGGTCACCGGGGCCGAAGCCGCAGATTTTCCGCAGACGGCGACGACCTGCGGAGGTTCGCTCGCAGCGGCGGCGAGTTGCACGGTTAGCATGACATTTAAGCCGTCGACCACGGGCGCTCGCAGCGCAGATCTAACGTTCACCGACAGTGCCAGTGGCAGTCCGCAGCTGGTGGCGCTGAGCGGTACCGGTACCACCGTCGAGCTCACTCCTCGGAATCTGAGTTTTGGCACGTTGGCGGTAGGGTTAACCAGCGCCGCCAAGACGGTCACCTTAAAGAACCTGGGCACGACGGCGACCACGATCACCAGTATCGCGGTCACCGGGGCGGAAGCCGGAGATTTTCCGGAGACGGCGACGACCTGCGGCGGTTCGCTCGCAGCGGCGGCGAGTTGCACGGTCAGCGTGACGTTTAAGCCGTCGACGACCGGCGCTCGCAGCGCGACGTTGAAGTTCACCGATAGTGCCAGCGGTAGTCCTCAGGCGGTGCCGCTGACCGGAACCGGTACCACGGCCGAGCTGTCTTCGACCAGTCTGAGTTTCGGCTCGGTGACGGTGGGTAGCACTGCCGTCAACACGTTGACGCTGAAGAACGTGGGCACGACGGCGATCACGATCACCAGCTTCACATTCGCGGGAGCCGATCCAGGAGATTTTGCGGAAAGCAACGATTGTGGAAACTCGTTGGCGGCTGGCGTGAGTTGCACGATCACGGTGACCTTCAAGCCGAACAAGACGGGCGCTCTCAGTGCAACGTTAAAAATTGCGGATAGCGCTGCCGGCAGCCCGCAACAAGTCACACTCTCGGGAACTGGCTCGTAGCAGAAATCGAGAGTTGGTTCAAGACCGAGAGCATCTGGCGGAGGCGAGGCGTCCTAAAATCGGCGCCTCGCCCTCTGCACTCCATCAACCGGAAAGAGACGAGACCAGCAAATCGTCGGGCTACTGCAGCTTCGCGTACTCCGCCTTGGCTTGCTTCAGGATGGGAATTTCCGGATCGGCGTCTTTCCAGAGTGTGAGGAAATCTTTGTAGGAGGCTAGCGCCCGGACGCGAGCAGCATCGGCATCCGCGCTTTGTGCTGGCGAAGTCCTCGCCTGCAAGGCGTTGGCCCGCGCCACTCCCAAATGCGCGAGGGCTCCCGTCCAGCAGTTCCAGGCGATGCCGCTGTGGTCGAGAATTTTCTGAAACTCAATGGCGGCCATACTGCCTTGTCCCGCCGCCAAGTAAGCCTCTCCGCGTATATAGATGTCATACAGGCAGGAAACATTGTTGCCGAATGGTATTGCACCCAATTCAAATGGTGAAGCGGCTTGCAAAGCATTCAGGGCGACAACCGGATTTCTCTTGTTCATCGCCAGTTGTGCCTGAATCGCTGGCAGCCAGAGCGACTGCATCTGAGTATCGAGCGGGAATTGCTTTTTCAGGTCGCGGGCTAAGGACTCGGCTCGTGTGGTATCGCCCGCAATAGCAAACGCAAGAGCAGCTTCACTCTGCGCGCCCGGACTGGCCGGGGCAAGCTTCAATGCCTCTGCCGCCGTTTGCTGGGCTTCCGGAGCATTGCCGTAGGCCGCTTGTTGCAGAGCGGCATTCGCTTTCCATATTGCGGCAGTTTCCTTGTTGTCAGCGCGGATGGCAGAGTCCACAGCGAGACTGGTCAGTTCCCGCGCTTTGCGCACATGCCCAGCGTATCCCGCGGTATCGGATGCGAGCGCAAGTCCAAAGTTTTCATACGCAGGTTTGCCCGCAAACCACTGTTGCTGCTCCGCCATGGCTGCGGAGTCCGCCCCGAGAAAAGCCAGAGCGTAAAGCGCATTGTGGAATGCGAAATCATCCATTTTTCGCGCCTGCAAATTGTGGATGGTCTGCCGCGCTTCATCGAAGCGCTGTAAGGCCAGCAGGTCGTTGGCGAGATTCTCGTAGTAGCCGACATTATTCGGTACAAGGCGCACGGCTTGCTCGGTAAGCTCAGCCGCTTTTTCGTACTGCCCCTGCGAGTAATACACCACTCCCAGAGTGGCGTACAGGCCAGGATCACGGTAGTTCTCGATTTGCTCCTGATAGGCTTGGGCAGCCTTATCCAGTTCTCCGGTTACACTCGAAGTGTAGTCGGCGATGATCATCAGCTTCTCGCGTTCACTGGCATGGTCGCGTAGCTGGAATGCCTTGGTGTAGTACTGGTTGGCGCGACCCTGCTCGCCGAGACTGTAGTAAATATCACCCACCTCCAGGTAACCCATGGCGAAATTCGGATCGAGTTCGATGGCACGCTGATCGTAAGGCAGGGCCGCGGCGGAGCCTTTGTCGCGATAGGCATTTCTACCCAGACTGTATGCCTTCAAAGCTTCGAGCGAGGGCGTGGTGGCCTGTTCGAGTGGAACATCAAATTTCTGTATCGTAGCGAGGGATTCGCCGAGTTGGCCGCGCAGCTTGGATGTCGCCTCGCCTAGCACGTCCAGCACTTTCTCCTTGGATGTTGCCGTACCCTGCTGCTCGGCCAGCGTGTCTCCGTTCTGGCAATTCACCGCTTTCAACCCAAGAACATATTCGCTGCCCAAACTGCCAATCGACCCGGCAAGGTAGGCCTTGCTGCCCGCCCGCTGGCAAAGTTCACGGGCCACCTGGGGCGTGATCTTCGATCCGGCGGGACGGGTCATCAGTTGTAATGTCGTCGCGACTTCACTGTCGGGCAGCACATTCAGGAAAGGCGATTGCCGCAAGGAAATGTTGAGCGCTGTCTTCAGCGTGTCGTCGAACACCGCATCGCCCGTGGCGTTCGAAAAATCGGCGAGAACAATGGTGTCTTTGTCGGTCAGGCGCTGGCCTTGCTGACGCGACCGATAGTAAAGTCCGCCCACCACGAGTAACGCCGTCAGCACGACCGAAATCGCAATCGAAATCTTCCCGAGCTTCGCCGCTCTTGCCGCAGGCGCTTCTGACAGGGCCACCTTGCCTGAGCTTGCCCCAGAACGGTGTCCACTCTCTGAGTCCCGCTTCAGTCGATGCAAATCTGTTCGCATGTCGGCAGCGTGCTGATAGCGCAGATTGCGGTCTTTCTCCAGAGCCTTGTTGATAATCTCTCCCAGCCTGGGTGGAAGTTGCGGATTCAGCTGTGACGCCGGCCGTGGATTCTGGTGCAGGATCGCGCCGCAGATCTCTCCCGAACTTGAGCCTTCAAATGGAATGCTGCCGGTCGCCATCTCATACATCACCGCGCCGAAGGAGAACAGATCGCTCCGCGCGTCCACGTCTTTTGCGCGCACCTGTTCGGGAGACATATAGGCGACGGTTCCAAGCATGGAGCCGGGACTGGTCAGGTGCTGCTCGTCGATGGTCTCCGTCAGCGCATTCGGCAACGAGCCGGTCGCCACCGTGACCTTCGCCAGCCCGAAATCCAGAATCTTGGCGTGTCCGCGCTGGGTGACGAAGATGTTCGCGGGTTTGATGTCGCGATGAACGATCCCCTTGGAGTGGGCCGCATCCAGAGCGTCGGCGATCTCGATGGCGAGCGATAGAAGCAGTTCAGTTTCCAACGGACGCCCCGCGATGCGGTGCTTCAGCGTCAGGCCGTCCAGAAACTCCATCACGATGAAGGGCTGACCATCGTGCTTGCCGATTTCGTAGATCGTACAGATGTTGGGATGGTTGTAAGCCGAGGCAGCCTGAGCCTCGCGCTGGAAGCGGGCCAATGCCTGGGGGTCTTTCGCTACTTCATCGGGCAGAAACTTCAGAGCGACGAATCGGTGTAGGGTGACGTCCTCGGCCTTATAGACCACGCCCATGCCGCCGCCGCCTAACTTCTCGACGACGCGGTAATGCGAGATGGTTCGCCCGATCACTGGCGCGAATCTTACGTCGATGAAATGCTAGAGGTCAATCAAGGCGCCCATCCTCGTTGTTCGAATGCCCAGGGCGCACCGTCCCTCAAGGGTAGCCGCATTAGGCGCGGATTGCTAATGCCGACGAGCCAGGAATCTCGTCAAGTCGTTATCCCTACCGCCGACCCTGGGTCGGCGCGACCGCGAGCCAATTGAGGCCCCACTTTCGCTACTGAGTCCGAGGTTCCTCGGGTAGCTCGAGACGGCATCTGCAGCAGCCGGCCGCGCATCGCAATCGGAGTGCAGTGAATTGCAGTTTAGCGCTCGTCCGTCGCTTTCAGCGCCAAGCCGCGAGCTACCGAAGTGAATTCGTTTCCTCCTCGAATTCGCTGCTTTCCAAACCGCGTTTCGAAGATTCTCCTTACCGCTGGTACAAATGAAGAGCCGCCGGTCAAGAAAACCATATCGACGTCCTTGGGCAAAACACCTGAAGATGTAAGGAGCGCATCGACGCACCCTGCGATCTTCTCAAGCTCCTCAGAAATCCATTCCTCGAACGTCGCCCGTTGCACCGTCGCCGCCAGATCCACAAACCCGTCCGAAAACTGGAATGTGGCCTCATCGGTGTTCGACAAGTCGCTCTTAACTTTCTGCACGGCGCGGTGGAGATGAAAGCCGAGATCTTCTTTTATGAAGTGAATGAGCGCTCCGATTTTTTCTGGTTCGAGCGATTGCGCGTGAACGCCTCTCAGCATCGCCAGCACGTCTCTGGCTCTCAACAGGGATAGATGGTGCCAACGCTCCAGCCTTATATAAACCCAGTTCGGAACCGGCAGGATCTTGCCCAGTGAACGCAGCTCCGATCCGGCTCCAAGCGCCGGAGACACGAGATGCCGGATGATCTTCGCATCGAAGGCATCTCCGGCTATGCCCACACCCGCGTTACCAACAATGCTGCCTGAGACACTTTCTCTTCCTCTTTGACGAACAGTCGGGCCAACGTGAACCAGAGAGAAGTCGCTTGTACCGCCCCCGAAATCTCCGATCAGAATCAGTTCGTCATGATCGAGCGTGGACTCGTAATAATGTGCCGCTGCTACGGGCTCCATCTCGAACTTCACGGACTCATAGCCAGCCGACTCGCAGGCCGATCGAAGTCGCCCCTCTGCATAAACGTCATCTTCCTGGGTCTCTGCTCCCACAAAATGAACCGGCCTTCCGACTACCGCCGACCTGATCCTGACCCCAAATTGATCTTCCGCCTTTTCTCGCAGATCCCTGAGAATCCTTGCGATCAGATCTTCAATTGTGTGCCGGCGGCCGAAAACTTCCGTGCTCTGAAGGTTGCGACTGCTCAGGAACGATTTGAGGGACTGGATCAGTCGCCCCTTCACGTCCGCAGAGAGATATTGTTCAATGCCTTCAGGACCGGTCCATGATCTCAGAGTATCGGATTTCAGAGTATTGGACTTCAGGGTATTGGCCCCGCCTACTTTCGTTTGCTGAAGGTAGAGCAGTGATCGGTACGAATCAGTCAGACTCCCCAGATATGGGAACTTGGCAAGCTGCACCCCGCCTGAGCGATCGGCACAGGCAATCGAACTGTTCGTCGTCCCAAAGTCGACGCCGATCGCGCATTTCTTCGTTTGGGATGATGGTGAAGACATTCGGTATCTCTTCAACTGGAACAGGGGACCGCATCTGAGCCCATCGGCGTGGCGGAGGGTGGTTCAAAACGACTCGTTGTCGTCAGTCACTTGGACTGCGCGCGCGCCTGTCGAACCATTTCGACCAGGATGGTGCGAGTCGTCGCTGAGTCTCGTGCTTCTCGCGGGAAAGCGATGCGGGCACCCCGCACACCATCGTTAGTTCGCAGGCGCACATGAAACCCCAGGCGATCGACTGCCGTCATTGTTGCTTCCTGAGATTCGATGTTAGCAAAGTGCGTGGCCAGCAATATCAAAGCGTCTTTGTGGTCAGCATTCATGTGTTGAATGATTTCTCCCATCGAGTGAGCAAGAGGATCCGGTTGGCTGCTTACATATTCGGAGGCAGGCACCCAACCCATTACTCCGAAACCGCCGACGTAGTAAACGTCCACTACATCCAGGCGATAAAAAGAAAAGTCTTCAAAATCCACCCAATACTTGCTGTTGGCATGGCTGGTCAGGTAGATCTTGCGAGCCTCAGCTACTTCCGACTCCGGAACTGGCAGAGCGTTCCCGACCAGCGTGACTCTTGATGAGCCAAGCGGATCGCTGGCTGCGTCATTTTGGGTCACGAGCAAGCTGGCGTGCGGGTCCGCTTTCAAGTTTTGCGTATGCATTGCCATCGTGCTGATGAGAAAAATTGGGCGCCCTTGTTCGTCCAACCCATACGGCATGACCGATCCGAACGGGAACCCCGGCTGTTTGCGGGATAGAGTTGAGAGGCTGCCTACGCGCGCCAGATATAGCAGCGTTCGTGCGCGTTCGGCAAATGAAGGCTCGGCGACAGCGGGTTGAGTACTCGTCGTACCTGTGCCCGCGTGTTTTCCAGTGGTGGAGGAGGACATAGATGTTCCTGTCCTCCAGTTTAGACAACCGGCTCAAGCGTGTACATGTCCCAGTTCCTGGCAATGCTTAGGAATACCAATTCCTGTGGTTGACCTGACGGCATAGCTATTGCAGCTTCGCGTACTCTGCTTTGGCTCGCTTCAGTATAGGGAGGTCGGGGTCGGCATCTTTCCAACAGCCGACGGCACTACTTCCGAATGCCCGACAGTGCGCAAATATGACCTCGACTACCCAGTTGAAAAACAGATCATTCCCCCCGCATCACCTCGATCGGGGATCGATCTGTCACGTTTTGGTACAAAGACAAAAAGCTGCATCGCCGAAGCCCTGCCTCCCCACACTGAGATAAATCCCAAAGCCGGAGTCACCAAGGACAAGGTCATCCATGCCATCCCCGTTCATGTCTGCAACGACCTGGGTGGGGAAAGGAGGTGGGTCGTCCGGCAAAGGTACTATGCCGGTTGGCACAGTGAACGCGCGGTTGCCTTGACCAAACATCACGCCGGACGGAGTGGCGATGTCAGGAATACCATCGCGGTCGAAATCGCCTACTGCAAAGTTTGCGTGCATTGTGGGTTGCCGATAACCCCGGCTTGGTCGTCGCGCAAGAAGAATCCAGAGGAACGGTCAGGGCAGGGATAAGCGGGCGCCGTAAATATCGGCGTGGTTCCGGTCCAGCGCGATCAATGGAGCGTCTTCGGGGGACGAGGCAACGAAAACACAGCGAGAAATTCCGTTGTCGAGGACGCTCTGAAACGAGGCCACCTGCGTCCGCGAACCATTTGCGACCTGCCATCGATAAAGCGGCTCACCGGGCGCGAGAATGTCCTGGTAATAAATACTGGCACCGTCGGCGGACCAGACGGGAAAGCCAAGGCTTTTTCCCTGAGCGACCGTCCTCCACTTCTGCGACACAGTATCGAATAACCGGATCTCAGCGCGCGTCTCCCCTGCAGCCGCGATGTAGCGCCCGTCGGGTGACCACCGCGGCATATGGAGATCTTCAGCGCCGGGCAGATCGGTGATTCTTGCCGTCGCCAGGTCCACGAATGCCAAGGCGGAATTAGCCTGCTGCCCTGACGCTAATGGGATCTGTCGATCAACCACAAGGCGCAAGCCATCGGGGGACCAGTCCGGGTCGCTCATGCCACCAGGATCGGGAACCAGGGGCCGGGGCGTTCCTCCGCTGGAAGGTACAACGTAAACGTTGTCGGCCGTTCCGTCTCTTAGCGCAGTGAATGCGATGAGTTTGTTATCTGGAGAGAAGCGTGGAAAAGCCCCCTTCATATTTCCCAACTCGATTAGCCGCGAGGCGCTGCCGTCGAAATGGCTTGTCCAAAGCCCGCCCGATAGTCGGAGAATGTAGGTCACCCATTCACCGTCACGGGAAACGCTGAGCATGGCGGCTCGCTTGTCATGCAGCACACTGGAAAAGCGCTGGGTTTCGAGGTTCAGGGTTGCGAGATCGCTCTGGAAATTTGTGCCGTAAAAATAGACGTTCTTCCCATCGAGACTCACCAGCGGACTCCACGAGCCCGTGGTTTCTGCGGCTAGCAGAAACGGTCCGCGGGGGCTGCGGCGCCACCAGTCATGCTTTTCCCGAATCGCGTAAAGGCGGGAAACGGGCTGGGACTGGTCGACGAAAAGAAAGTAGCGCCCGTCGGGCGTCCAGGTTCCGCAGTATTGTTTTGGCAGATCTTGCCAATGCGGCAATACAGGATGGCTGCTGCCAGTGTCCAGGGAGATTTCCCAGATCGCAGCGGTATTGCGCAGCGGATCACTGAGCACGAAACGAATGCTGTGCCCGTCGGGGGACCAGACCGGAGAATCGGGCTCTCCCGCAAGGGTTGCGAGTTTCCTTACTCCGCTCCCGTCCGCGTTGGCGATCAACAAGTCGCTGCCAATGTGATAGGCGATCCGCTTGCCATCCGGAGAAAACGTGGCGCTGCCGGAAACAATGTCGCCAATTTTCACCGGCGTTCCGCCCGTTGCCGGCCACGACCATAACGGTGCCGGCTCACCACGACGGATGAAGCTAGTGATTAAGTATTTTGATCGGTCCGGCGAAACGTCCCACACCAGCGTATTCGGAAACGGTGCGTCGACCTTCCGCGGTTCGCCGCCATTCGCCGGCACCTGCATCAAGTCGTAATGGTCGCCCGCTCGTTGCACATAAAAAATCCGGACGCCGTCGGTAGCAGGACGCACTAGATAATCCAGCCCGCCGGCTTGCGTGACGCGAAAGACATCGGTGATTCGCGGATCCGGTGCCGGGTTCAGCCACCAGATGGTGAACAACAGAAGCAGCGCCGCAGCAAAGATAATTCCCCGAATCCAGAACGCGTGCGACGATTGGATCTTCGCGATCTGATGCTCGACCGTGGGCGAGCCAGAGGAGAGCACTTGAAAGGGCTTAACCTCTTCTATCGCTATGTTGTTTTCAGGAGCTAATCGGAAACCTTCGTGCGGTGGGTCTACGACGGCAGACCCAGTCCGGTTCCCGTTCGAACCCATCATTATTTCTACCGGAGTTAAGAAGCGGTAGCCGCGACGCGGGATGGTCTCGATGTAGCGGGGCTTGTCCGCCCGATCGGAGAGAGCGTCGCGCAGCTTGCTGACGGCGGTGTTCAGTCCGGCCTCGAAATCGACGAACGTCTCTTCGGGCCATAGGCGATTCTTTAATTCCTCGCGAGTGACCAGTTCACCCTGCCGTTCGGCCAGCAGAGTAAGGACGCGCAACGGCTTTTCCTGCACACGAATCCGCGATCCGTTTTTGCGGACCTCACCGGCCGCCATGTCGACAATGTAAGGACCAAATTTGAGCATGGACGGACTCGAAGCCTGCTCTACCGAGCGATCCTTGGGGGACAGCCACGAATTCGCCACAATCTTAGCACGGAAAACTCTTAGCGCAACGGCATTTCGAAACCCACGAACTTTGCTCAACTCCCCTGTTATCTGCGGTTTATCTCTTAAGACTTAGTACAGAACTAAATCTGGCCCGGTCGATTGACCGGATTGCGAAATCAGGGCATCCTCAGGCCCGTTTCGTACCGGACTTGGGGAATGACACCGCAAAGGAGACACAGCATGAAGACGAACGATAAACAGAAATCAGTTCCACGAATTGCCGGGCGAGGCTTGGTGCTGGTCGGCCTTGTTGCGGCAGTGCTGGCCCTGGCGGCGAGCAGCTTCGCGCAAACGAGTGCAGCGGCGGCACCGAAGGTTGTGGATGCGAAGGCCACGCAGCCGTCAGCCAATTCACCAACCGCTAAGGCCGCAAAAGCGCCGAGAGGAATGGGAGAAGGAATCCAAATCCACGGCTGGTGGACTATCGAGATACGAAACCGGGACGGCTCGGTCGCCAAGCATGTCGAGTTTGAGAATGCACTCGTTAGCGACGGCCCAGCAATACTCGCTGGGCTGCTCTCAGGCAATATGGTGGCGGGTTCGTGGGAGCTCGCGGTGGCCGGGGAAACCGTGGGGAGCACCGGCGTCACCCAGAGCACGAGTCCCTGTTCGGCCGGGACAGATTGCGTCATGGAAACTGCAGGAAGCGGACTGGCGAATGGCTCCGGGTGCACAGCCGCGCCCGGCGTTGCCAACCCGCAACCTTCCTGCTATGCAACCCTGGCGCCCTCCCTTACGGGAGCACAGACTGCGGACTTCAGTTCTTCGTCGCTTACACTGAGCGGTCAAGCCTACGCCGATACCTCCACATCCATATCATCAGTTCAATCCTTGATCAGCCAATGCGGAATCAGCCCGACAGCCCTAGCCTCAGCTAATACATTTTCGCCGAGCGCATGTTACGCGGCGGGATCACTTATTGTCCCATTTTCGGAATATGATTTCGCACCGCCCAACACCCCCAGTACCGCCTGCAACGGAGCAGGACAGCCCCTCTGTTCAATACCCGTACAAGCAGGCCAGGTCATCGCAGCCTTTGTAACCTTCAGCTTCTCCAGCCCCAGCGGCGACGGCCAGTCCGCGACCCCGGCTCTGGCTCATCCACACCCGATTCTTCGAGCTCCGGTTTCGACCAAGCTCCCTGCGCCCACTCCAGTCACCCAGTGACCGGTGCGCTGCGGGCAGAGCGAAAGGAGCTGGCGGTGGAGACGAGAGCGAACAACCGACTGATCACGGGGCTGATCACGACACTAGTCAAGATGAAGTCCGCGGGGGCGAAAGCCGTGTTCCCGGCGGCAGCAGCGACGGTGAGTCTGCGCCTCGACGGCGTTGGCCTGCTGCTCGTATTGTTTCTCGTCACTCTGTGCCTGCCGACTTCGCTGCGGGCGCAGAATGTCATCACCACCGTCGCCGGCGATGTTGGCGGGGACAACATTGCGGGGGCCAGTTTCAACCTGCCCACAGGCGTGGCCGTCGATCCGTCGGGCGATCTCTATGTCGCCGACGCCAACAACTGCGTGGTGTGGGAAATCACCAACGGTGTGAGCACGGTGATTGCTGGCATCCAGGGAAACTGTACGCCCGGCGCCGGTTCCGGCGCACTGCAATCGCTGGCGCATCCCATCGACGTGGCCTTCTGCGGCAACAATCTCTACTTCGCCACGCACGGCTACGATCCCCTGCTTTCCGACCAGAGCATTTCAACGGCAATCGCAGGCGGCGTTTATGAAATAGAGATTTCGAACGGAACGTTTTCCACGCTGCCCATGCCTCCAACACCCATCAACTCCACGTCTCCGTTATTTCCCGTGGCCCTGGCCTGCGATAGCAATGGAGACGTTTACCTCGCCTCGTATTTTTATCCTCCGAGTGTGTTGCCCGCCGGGTCAGTGGATGAAATTCAAGCAGGCAACCCGACCACGAAGAATCTGATTCAGCAGGCGGGCACAGTCTATTCGGGCATTACCGTCGACAGCGACGGCGGCGTGTTTGTGCTGTCCACGACGGGAACGTCAGTGGGCTGGCTGGGTACCACGCTGTTCGGGGAGACCGGATTTATCGATCGGGTTAGCAATGGCACGACGACGCCAGCTTTCACCGTCGACGACGGTTTTCCAAACACGTCACGGCTGATATCCAACGGACTGGGCAACTTCCTGCTCACCATAGCGGCCAGCGACAGCAAACCAACGGTCTTTGTGCAGGCCGCGCCCGGCAATGCAGTCGCCGGAAACGGGATCGCGAACTTTAAGGATGGTGTCCAGGCGACGCTGGGCGAGTTGAACAGTCCCTCGGGCCTGGCGGTCGATGCCTGCGGCTCGATCTATGTCGCGGACTCGGGCAACAACGTGATCCGCAAGATTCTGAATCCTAATACCGCGGGCACGTCGGCTTGCGCTTCGGGTGCGCCCCCAACCGGGCCTTTCCCCGCCCTCACCGCAAGTTTGAATATTGTGCAGGGCAACGGACAGATCACGGCGCCAGGATCGGTTACTTTCTATTCGACGGAGGGAATCCAGAATTGCACCACTCAGTGCACGACTGCACTCGGGGGCGAGGTGTTTTTCTGCTCGTTCTCAACCGCGTCGTACATTTCGGCAACCTCTACCGATTCGACTCCCTGCGAAGGCGGAGCTACGCTGGCAGCGGTTGCGGTCAGCCCCACGAGCGACACTTCGGGAAACGCTAGTGACCAGGCTTCGTTCCTGATCCCCGGCACTTACTACGTGGTAGCGGAGTACTTCGATCCGCCCTATCTGCCGGTTACGACGGGATACGTGACGGTAACGGTTTGTGGGGCGAGTTGCACCGACTCAGGTGTGCCGAACATTCCCGTTGCATCTATGCCCGTGGCCCTGACGCCCGGAGCGCTGTCCGAGAGTCCGAACGGTGGCAACGGGATTGTCGCGCTCGATGCCAAGAGCAACGAGTATTTTCTCAACAGCAGTGCGGGCACCGTGGTTTTGGTGGACAAGAATAGCGGCGGCGGCACGATCGTTTCTTCCAGCACGGTCACCTCTACCGGCGGGACGCTCGGCCCAATGAACAATCTTGGCGACATGGTCATTGGCGCGGACGGCAATCTCTACATCACCGACACGGGAAACAATCGCGTCATTCAGGTGATCAATCCTTCGAGCGCCAGCCCGACGGTCACGGCCATCAACATCGGATCCAGTGGCGGCACGCTGAGTCCTCCGCTCACAGCTCCGATGGGAATTTTTGAAACCAGCGATGAGGTGTATGTCACCGACGCGCCGGCCAGCGGCCCACGGCTGGTGGCGTTCCGACCTGATGGCAGCTTTCCGACGACCATCCTCAATGCCGCGCCGGCGGGAACGCCAGCGCTGGGGCAATTGCTGGGAATCGCGGTGAATCCGACGACGCTGGCGATCTATGTGGCGAACTCCGAGGTGCCGGGGAGTTCGTCGGGCGGCAGCATTATCAAGACCACTATTGGCGGAACGCCATCTGCGGTCGCGACCCCCGGCCTTACTTTGCAGTCGCCCTACGGACTGGTGATGGATGCGGCCGGCGGTCTCTATTTTTCCGATACCAGCACGCACCTGGTCTACCGCTTGGATATCAAGGGGAACGTGATCGTCATCGCCGGCAACGGGACTGCGACCGAACGGGTGGGAGACTCGCTGCTGGCAGACACCGCCGTGTCGGCCGCGCAAACAGGATTGGCCAACCCCACCTGGCTTGCGCTCGACGCCTCCAATAGCATCTACATTCTTGATGGGAATAATCTGCTCTACCTGGACGTCACCCAGAGCATTGTGGATTTCACGGCGGCGGGGGAGTCTCAGACAATTTATGTGACCAACCCGGTGGCCGGTACGCAGGGCTCGGTGGAGATGGAGTTTGGATCACCGCTGTTGAGCGGCGCAGACAGTTCCGACTTCAGCGTCGCAGCCGGAACCACTTGTTCGCAAACCTCCTCGACTCTTCTTTCTCCCAACACTTCGTGCAAGCTGGCGCTGACGCTCAATGCAGCGGGCAGCGACGCGACCGTGACCAGTTGCACGCTTTCGGAAATCGAAGTTTCTCTGGGGCCGCCACTGACGGCCGGCTCTTGTAGCGCTTGGCCGTCAGGTTTGACGGCGCAGACGATCCATCTGAACGCGGTCACCCCCGCAGCGACCACGCTTCAAATCACAGGTGCCGCGACAACGGGAACTTACACCGTGCCCTACGGTGCGATCGCATTCCTGGCGACAGGAGGCAGCGGGCAGTATACGTTCTCGGAGACTGGATCGCTGCCGTCCGGCATGGGCTTAAGCTCAACTGGAATCCTTTCGGGCACACCGACGCAGGGCGGTGCTTTCCCATTCATCGTCAACGTCAGCGATTCCCAAGGAGATACCGGCGGTCTGACGCAGACGCTGGTCATCAATCCTGCCGCCACTACGACCACTCTGACCGCGACACCGAACTCCCTCGGAGTAAGTCAGCCGTTCACCCTGACCGCCACAGTTCTGTACAACGGGACGCCGGTGACGAGCAGCAATGTCGCGTTCTATGACTACAACGGGGCAACGCTCGGACTGGTGCCTGTGAATTCGAATGGCTCCGGGCAAGCCAGCCTAGCAGCAACGAGTCCTGCGGCCGGGGGCACGTACGCTTATACCGCGACCTTCCAAAGCACGGCGAATCTGGCGTCCAGCAGTGGCCCCGCGAACGTGACTGTGACCACGATTTCTACAACTCCTGTGTGTGTGTGCGTCACCGAAACAATCCTGGTGACAGATTCTCCGACGTTCCCGGACGTATTCGATCCTGAGACGATTACGGTGACGGATACACCTCTTATTGTTCCCATGCCCGCGCCGCTGACCTTTGCGTTACCGGTCGCGTACTACTCGGTAGGGAGTGTTGGATTCGGGACCGTAGCGGCCAACCAGACCGCGACGCAGTCTTTCTCGCTGTCGAACATCGGCCAGGGGCAGTTGTCGCTGACCGGCAAATCCATCTCTGGCGGCGCGTTCTCGCTCACCCAAGTACAGTGCTCGAATGGAGCGTCCTCACTGCCGACAACGCTTTTAACCGCCGATGTCTGCGTATTCACCATTTCTTACATGGCTCCGACGGGCCTGGCCCCGACCGGTGCGATTGCGATTACCGATAATTCTTCGTTGAGCAACTTAACCAGTACAGGTTCCGGCTCGACTTATGTGCAATCGATTGCGCTGAACGGCTCGGGAAACAGCACTCCGCCCGGGGCACCGCCGCAGATGAGCGTCCCCGTCACCGTGCCCGAAGTCATCATCGTGACGGACACGCCGACCTTCATCACTCCAACGACGACGACGTTGAGTAGTTCGGCCAACCCAGCATCGCGCGGCCAGGATGTGGTCTTCACGGCGGCGGTCAGCTCTGTTTCGGGTACGCCCGCCGGCAGTGTGAATTTCTACGACGGCACCACGGTCCTTGGAACCCGGACCCTGTCCGATGGGACGGCTACATTCAGCACATCGACGCTGACGGTTGGAACTCATGCCATTACGGCCAACTACACGGGCAATTCCATTACCAACTTCCAGGCAAGCACCTCGGCAGTGCTCAGTGAGTTTGTGGGTTATGCAACCAAGACGATTGTGACGAGTTCAATGTCGCCGTCAACGGTAAATCAATCGTTAACCTTCACCGCGACCGTGACCTCGACTTACCAGTCAATTCCCGATCATGACACGGTCACCTTCTACGATGGAACGACACTACTCGGCACAGGAATGACAATGGGAGGCGCAGCGACGTTCACCACATCAGGGTTATCGGTTAAGAGACATGGGATAAAAGCGACGTATGCTGGCGACGCCACCTATAAGACGAGTTCGGGTAGTGTGGTGCAAGTAGTTGAGCCTTACACGACCACAACGACCCTCTCGACCACTCCCAATCCGTCGAATTTCGGCGAAACCGTGCAACTGACGGCCGTGGTGAGCAATACCTCGGGTTCGAACATTCCGAGCCTCAAAGTGAAATTCATGAACGGCACGACAACGCTGGGGACCGGCACCCTGGATTCGACCGGTACGGCGACATTGAGCACGGCTACGCTGCCGGTTGGATCGGATTCACTCACCGCGGAGTATGAGGGGGATGCGGAAAATGGCAAGAGCACGTCATCGGTGCTGACGCAGATCGTGAATCCGGCGCAGATCACAATATCTCTGAGCTCGACCCCAAATCCGTCGACGCTGGGTAAATCGGTGAAGTTCATGGCGACACTGAAGAGCAACGGCAGTCTGCCGAACAACCAAAAGGTGACCTTCAGTTACGGAACGACCACGTTGGGCACGGCAACGATTACTGGAGGAAAGGTAGTTTTCTCGACAGCCGCGCTGCCGCGGGGAAGCGACGTCGTCACAGTAACATACGTCGGGAACGGAGATTATGGAATTGCATCCGCGACCACGGTGCAGACCGTGCGATGACGCTGCCAGGCAGGCTTCACTTTCGCCCACCTTGCTCTTTGCGCCGCCGCGATTCTCCTTCGCCCCGCCGCTGAGATCGTGCGCTTCGGCTTCGGTGCGTGACCCTTCGCCTTCTGCTTCGCCCATCGCGCCTTCTGCGCCAGGCTGATCTTCCTGCGACCGGCTGCGGACATCTCGACGCTCCGCATCGCCGCGCCACTCGACGATTGCTCAGTTCCGCTGCAAGGGCTTGTCGAGTGCGGCTTTGAGAGATTCGAAAGCGCGCTTCTGATAGGGCTCGGTATCTTTGCGGGTAAACACCGGAGCAACGGTATCGACATAACCGCGTGCCGCCTGGTAGTCGCGATGACGATACGCGATTTCAGCTCGCTCTAAGGTTACGCCCGCGCCCCAGTCGGGATCGCCGGTGAGTTGCGCGACCACTGGCACGTCGATCTGTTGCAAGAGCGCAGATGCGTCGTCCAATTTGCCCAGGCCGATCAGGCAACCGGCTAACGTGTCGGCAGTGGCTCCGGTTAAACCCGCGCGCGGACCGAATCCCTTGGTCGACGATTCATAGGCGGCACGCGCATTCGATTCACCTTCGCGATAACGGCCTGCCCGGCATTGTGCGAGAGAGGCGTCAGTGAGCGTAGCGATCGCGAAGAACGACAGCGGGCCTTGCTTGCGAACAGCGAGAGCGTGGATGGCCAGGTCGTCACGGATAGCGTCATCCCAGAGTTCGAGGCTGCCTTCCGACTGGGCGCGCGTCGCCAGCAATTGCATGGTGAGTTCGTGCTCAGGACCGAGCTGCGAAACAAATTCGGGATAAATGCGGTTGGCCTCTTGCACCGCGTCCGGGTATTTCTTTTCGATCATGAAGGCTTGCGCCAGGTTCATGCGCACGCGCAACACATGCGGGCTGTCGGGGCCTACGAGACGAGTAAAAGCATCGATCAGTTCGCGAAAGGTAAGCTCCGCCTTCGCGCCCTCGCCGAGGCGGATATACGAAAACCCCAGCCGTTGTTTGAAGGTCAGGCGCGCACTTTCGTCGAACTCGGGAAGAACGTTGGCCTCGTCCACTGCAGCCTGAAAGTTCTCGGCCGCAGACTTCGCATTGTTATCGATCAGCGCGACCATTCCCTTCGCCGAGGATAACCAGACCGGGAGGTCAGCCCGCGGGTGAGGCAGTTTTGCAATCAGGGCCTCTTGTTGCGCGAGGATGGACTTGGCCAAGGGGAGCGAGTCCTTCTCGTAGCTGCGAGCCTCGAGCGTGGTGCGTTGCAGCTGAACAATGATGGCGTCCTGTGAGAGTTCGCCGTCCGCCTGCTTGAAGAGTACAGCGGCGCGGTCGTATTCCTGGCGCGCGTCAGGATAGTCGGTCCGGTTATCGAGGGCTCGGGCGATGGTTTGGTGTAGGCGGGCCGCGACCAGCGGTTCGTCTTTGAATTTCCGGTCGATGCTGGGGGAGGCTTGCTTGATGGCGTCCATGAGCGACTCGCTGGACTTGCCACTCACGAAAGGATTGCCGCGGCCCAGCAGATCGTCGGAGAGAAAGCGATTGATGGAGCTGGCAATCGCGGTCTGGCGGTTGGCGTTGTCGCGTTCGCGAGTGGCTCGGCGGTAAAGCGCGAAGCTGACTGCCAGTCCGGCCGCCAATGTAACCAGCGCGAGAACAACCCAGGGTCGCCGCGTCTGAGCTTGCGCGAGCTTGTGCTCGGCGGTTTTCGCGCGGCGCTCGGCGACTTCCAGTTCGTCGCGCCGCATGCGGCGCTGGTCTAGAGTGCGCAGGCGCTCGACGAGATCGGCGGCGCTGTTGAGTCTTCGGGCAGGGTCGCCGCACGCCGCATCGGCAATGTCCTCGCGAAGCAGAGGATCTTGAATTTCTGCTTCCCAGCCCGGCGCCAGCGGCTTGCGGAAGTCGCCAATGGTCAACTGGTAGAGCATGACGCCGAGGGCATAAACATCGGCGCCAGCGCTGGGAGATTGGCCCGCCAGTACTTCGGGGGCGAGATACATCAGCGTACCGGTTAACTGCTGGTGGGTTTCGAGCGACGCCGTCTGGGTGAATCCCAGGTTGGTGATCCCCAACGACCGGAGTCGCGAAGGGTCGAACAAAGAGGCGCTGCCGAAGTCGGCGAGTTTGACCTGCCATCCACCGTTTACTGCGGGAACAACCAAGATATTGGCTGGTTTCAAGTCTTTGTGAAGCACTCCAATGTCGTGGGCAGCGGCCACGGCTCGCGCAACATCAACCAACAATTGCAGACGGAGATCGTACGAAACTTTGGACAGGCCTCCTTGGAGCTCGGCCCACTCTGCAAGGTTCGACCCGGAATACTCGCTCTCCAGAAAATAAGGGGACGTCTCGAAATTCCATTCCAGTATCCGCACAAACTCCGGCCGGTCGCCCAGGGATTCGCGCAGGAAACGGGACACAGTAATCTCGCGCTTCAGGCCTTTTAAGCGCGAACCGTCGGCGGCGAACTTGAACACGCGTTGTTCGCGGGTCTTAGGATTTTCAGCCAGCCAGACTTCGCTGGAGCCCGAGACGTCCATGGGACGCGAGAGCCGCCATTGCTCCCGGCCGGGAACCGTGTCTCCGACTTTGAATCCGAGCTCGGGGCCCGAGGCCGCAGCCACGGTTTTGCAGTAGACGGGAACGCCCAGGCGATAGCCGACGCGAGGAATCGTTACGATCGCAGGATGGTCTTCGTCCCCCATGGCCTTGCGTAGCTTGGAGATGGCGGTAGCCAGCGAGCCGTCCACCACCATGACGTCAGGCCAGACGGATTCCAGCAGCTCTTCTTTGGTAACGACCTCGCCGGCATGGAGCAGAAGCTGCAGCAGGAGGTCGAGAGGCTTCGATTCCAGCTCTACGGCCTTGCCTTTGACCCGCAACTCGCGACCCAGTTCATCGAATTCGTAGTCGGCGAAGCGCCACAGGCGGCCGGAGGTCTCTGCAACTTCGCGTGCAGCTCCTTTGTAATTCATAGACTTGGCTACTCTTTAGAGTTCTTAAGAATTCCGTCAGGACAGGCAGCGGGGGATCGTGGAGACTGCTTGCGAAACGCTCGACGGTAAGTGGAGACATTCTGCCACGAACCAGTCTGCCGAGCACGCAAAAACTGTGGGGACGCAGGTTCGTCCGAATTCTGTTCTGTGGAGAGTTTCAAATGAAGCATCGTGGAACCATACTTTCGATCGTCGCATTGACCCTTTTGTTTGCCGCCACGGCCGCGAGTTCCCAAACCGTTACCGAGCTACACACGTACCCAATCGGGTCAGGAGCCTGGAGCGGCATCCGAGCGCCGCAAGCGATGGCGCAAGGCCGCGACGGCAACCTCTACAGCACGATCGCCAACAATGGGACTGGGACTTCGGTAGACGGAACCGTGTACAAGATCACAACAACCGGAACTTTGTCCGAGGTTTACAGCTTCTGCGCCCTGACTGGGTGTGACGATGGCAACGACCCGGAGGGCGGTGTGGCGATAGGCCTGGATGGAAACCTCTATGGGACCACGAAAATCGGTGGGAAAGATGGGGCCGGAACCATCTTCAAGGTCACTCCCACCGGGACGTTAACTTCGCTGTATTCCTTCACCAACAGCACCGACGACAGCGTTCCTATCTACCGGGTCGTTCTGGGGCAGGATGGAAATTTCTACGGAGTTTCCGAGGCCGAGTACAACGGGCAATATGGAGCGTTTTTTCGGATTAGCGCCTCGGGTGTGTTCAAAGAGTTGGGCGACTTCGACTACACCAACGGGAGCTTGCCCAACTTGCCCACCCAAGGCACCGACCTTAATTTTTATGGAACGGCCCAGCAGGGGGGCGATAACGGGACAAACTGCGGAGTTATCTATAAAGCGACAACGGGCGGCAAGATCACAGTACTCCATAATTTCGCAGGCTATCCCACAGATGGATGCCGGCCAATCAGCGTGCTGGTGCAGGGCACGGACGGCGATTTCTATGGAACCACCTACAGCGGGGGCATCTCCGCTGCTGACGGGAACGGGAACGGAACCATCTTCAAGATTAGCCCCTCTGGAGTCTATACGGTGCTCCACAGCTTTACGTACGGCGTAAGCGGCAGCAGCAACCTTTATGATGCACAACTTCCCCAAGCGGGTCTTACGCTGGGAACCGACGGGAACTTTTACGGTGTCGGGGCCAACGGCGGAATGACCAACTATGGAGCGATCTTCAAGATCACCCCGGCGGGCGCCGAGTCCGTTCTCTACAGCTTTTGCTACAAGACCTGCACAAGCTTCAGCCCCGCGACTCCGCTCGTGCTGCACACGAACGGAGACTTCTACGGCAACTCCAACGGAAATTCCTTGGGTGGAGCGGTTTTTTACAGCCTCAACGTGGGGTTCAAGCCGCTCATCGACCTGGTGACCTGGACCGGCAAGGTTGGCGCGACGGTTCAAATCCTTGGCCAGGGGTTCACGGGGGCGACCGGTGTGTCGTTCAACGGAACTGCGGCGAAGTTCGTGAATGTCTCCGATACTTATATGACGGCGACCGTCCCGGCCGGAGCCACCACCGGCACTGTCACGGTAACCACCTTCACCAGCTCGCAGAAGAGTAATCACTCATTCCTGGTCAAGCCGCAGGTCAAGAGCTTCACGCCCACCAGCGGGATTGTGGGAACTTCGGTGACCATCACTGGAGTCAGCCTGACGCAAGCGACGGCGGTGACGATCGGCGGCAAGGCGGCAACCTTCAAGGTCAACAGCGATACCAGCGTCACAGCGACCGTACCCGCCGGAGCGAGAACCGGCGCGGCCATCAGCATCAAGACCCCAGGCGGGACCGCCGGGTTCGGCAAGTTTGTGGTTATCCCCGAAGTCACCAGCTTCACCCCCACTGGCGGCGCAGTGGGAACGTCGGTCGCGATCACCGGAAACAGCTTCACTGCTGCCACCAAAGTGACGTTTGGCGGAGTCGCTGCCACGAGCTACAAAGTGATCAACGATACCCAGGTGGATGCGCTGGTCCCGGCAGGCGCAGTGACGGGACCCATCGCCGTCACCACGGCGGGCGGCACGGGAACCAGTACAACCAGCTTTACCGTCACGCCGTAGGCGGCTGAGCGTCTACCCGCGCAGTGCTTACCCATGGTTTCGGCTGGGTACGACTCTCAACGAGCGGCGGCGCTTTGCGCGGCCCGGAGAAATCGAATCATGCTTCCGACGCAGTCTGGCCCTCAACTCCGCATTTTTCGACCCCGCGGACCAGTGATCGATTCTCCTGGTGGAGCAGCGCCGTTACGAAGACTCTGCACAGGTGATACAGAACGTTCGGCCCCGGCTCGCCGACTCATCGCCGGCTCAGGGCAGGCTTGCTTGGATTCACCGCCAGCAAGGCAAAAAGCAGGAAGCGCGTGAAGAAATGAACTCCACGGTCCAGGCCTACCCTTGGTACTTGTGGGGATGGAGTTTGCTTGTCGACTGGTGTCGGGTGGACGTTGCAAAACGTGTGGCAGTTCGTTCTGGGCTGGGGGTTTTAAGCGCTATGACCTGGTTTCGCCAATTATCGACGCGAGAGCGAACTTTTCCGCTGGTCACCGATAATCGTTGCTGTGATCTAATCAAGTAATCGCCAACAATGGGACTCCCGAATTCTGATGGGTCGGCGGCGGAATAATGGGCAATGTCAAGCTACGACATTTTCGGCAAATTCTATGACGCGGTAATGGGCGATCGTGCGGGAGCGGCAGAGTGCCTTAGTAGGTACATCCGCAATGCGAGCCCAAGGGCGAAAAGCGTCCTGGAACTCGGTTGCGGCACAGGCTCGGTTTTGAAGCATTTGGCGAGTAGCTACGATGTTTCGGGCGTGGACCTTTCCAGCAGAATGTTGTCAATTGCGGCGAGAAAAGTGCCACAAGCCAAATTGTTCCGGCAGGATATGGTCAGATTTCGCTTGAATAAGCGATTCGACGTGATCTGTTGTGTGTTCGACTCGATCAACCACGTTTTGCGGTTTTCCGACTGGAGGGCGCTATTTTCCCATGTGGAGCAGCATCTAGTCGAAGACGGCAGCTTCATTTTTGACATCAACACGCAGAGAAAACTGGATCGCCACATCGGAGAACCCGCCTGGGTTCACTCATTCGGAAACAATCTCCTGATTATGAAGGTCACGGCTGCCCCAAAGCGTATCTCCAATTGGAATATCAAGGTGTTCGAGCACGTTAACGGCAACCGTTACCAACTGCACGAGGAGAATATCGGCGAGGCTTCATTCACCACGCGAAAGATCATCGACGCATTGAACGTGCACTTCCGGCACGTCAACGTTATCGATCCCGACCGCAAACGTCCTTCATCACAATCGGAGAGGTTGTACTTTGTCTGCAGGAGATGACCGAGCGGTGTAGGTCACGTCGCAGGTGCTTCGCGCCCGGGGGTAACTGTTGATAAGTCGCCATTTCGCTCATTGACCTGGATTATTCTTCCATTTGTTTCCGCGCGCTGAACGGGTTTCGGTCACAGTCGAGTTCGGGCCTCTTTTCTAAACGTGGCCCGCAACAAACCCGAAGTAACAGGAGTTGAATGTTGCCAGAGGGATTGGCTTCGGCTCTTTCCAATTCGGAACCGAGTGACGTCCGTCCCACGAATACACAAAGAAAGGCTGAACCATTGGCTTGTCACCGAAGGTCAAAACTGTAACATCGGAGTCAAGCCCGACCCAGTGGTTTGATGCATTGATGATGCCTGGGCCTCCAATCTGTTTTTCATCGAGAAGCCGGGAGTTGATCAACAGGATAACCCGCCAGTCACTGTCATATAGGTCCACTGCTTCCATGAGATTATCGTAGCCGGACGACTGGGAACCATTGGCCTTGTTGACGATTCGGGTGTATCCTCCGGCGCGAAATTCGTTCACTACATCGCTGGGAAAATTCCACGCTCTGATGTGGAAGATTCCTTCGTCATTACCGTAACCCCACACGTTATTAAACGCTTCACGAATCGAAGCCAGAACGATCCAATCCGCCTGGTTCATGTCCGTCCTCGGAGGGGAGGCCTTCAACGCATTCGAAGGTGTGATGGGCTTTGCGCCATACTTCGCGTGTCCTTCAAGTCGGCCGTCTCCAGTTTCAAATAGATTGACCGCGAGCCTTACGTACTCCACCGGATGATCGAAGGCCCACACCCGGACAAATGTTGCGATCCCGCAAAGCCAGGTACCTGCCTGGTTGAAAGAATTCGGATCTGAGAGCCGGGCGTCAAGCCCGTCCGCTACCTTCGCTCGGTCCAGATGAGCAAACGCTTGCTTGTTGCCCTTTCTGAAATCGGTCACAATGCTTCGCGCCTTGGATACATCCCCGGCGGATTGCTGCCCCAGCCCTTGTTTCGGTTTGAGCTCGTCGGCATCCGTGAACCAATTCGTATCGTAGATGGATGGGGTATCGGTCATGGAAAACACCTCCTGAAGAATCATCGGATTTCTGGATGGCAGAGCGATTCCAGAAAACCGTCCGCCCGGCGAATCTCTCTTTTGGTTCAAAAACCGGCATAGATCATACACCCCTAACTGTTCGCCGACCTGTCAGAAATTTCATACGGACGCCCCGAGGCCAGCCGTCAAGAAGCCCCTGGAACCCTCCAAATCCCTGACCCCGGACGGCAGCCGCCAAACCTCAATGAGTGAAACGGGCCTGTTATCGACAATTACCGTGCTTCCAGCTTTGGTGGGATATAAAGAGAGAAGCCCTCACATCGGGCGGCTTGTTCCGGAGCCGTGATACACGTTTGCTCAGGTTCAACACATACTATCCCGTGATCGCGCGCCCTCCAGGGTTGATGTTAGTAGTAAATCCTAACGACATACTTGCCAGTTATGGTCGTTGTGGTGTCGCTCCGCGATATCACCAGCGTTCCAGTAGCGGCGTCCGACACATGGAGCGATGAAATTATCGTTGGTGAGCTTCCTCCGTAGATGTTGGCGATAGTCCCGCTTTGCAGTGAATTGGATCCGAAGGTTGACCCATCGCTGTTGGTGCCAATCCAAGTTATTTGGTCGGAACCGTCTGTACCAGCATCCCAGTTGACCAGGGCCCACATGAGCTCACTAGGCTTTTGAACGCCGTTGTTTGAGGAGGGGGCGCTAATCTCGATGCGTACGACCTTGCACGGACATCATGTTGCCCTCCTAAAGTGCGGAAAGAACGGCGCGGTTTCTGCCTCTCGTTTCCGTTAAGCGCCTTGAGGCGCCTTTGTGCTTCTATTTGCAATAGCGGAAAGCAGGGCCAGAAACTGGCGCGGTTCGCAAAAATAGATAGGCTAGAGGCGCGGGCCATTTATTCGCTGCCAGCGTGACTCTGCCTAATTCGGTGCGGTACCCAAAGCCTTTCGAAGACTTAGAAAAGAATTCAGCCAAAGTGCCATTTTCTTGCCGTGCTTTCCGCTATTCCAAACAGAGGCGGATTTTGCTCGTGGAGATAAGGAGCTTGGGAGGACGCGATGGAGATACCTTGCATCGGGCCCCGCGCCGATTTCCGGGCCAGTTGGAGCCCCGTTGCGACTGACGATCAGGAGGCCGACCGTGAAGCGTTCACTCAAGAATCTCGCGCTGTTATTTGCCGTAGCCACCCTGAGCTGTTTGCACGCTGCGGCACAAGACTGCGGTCCCTGGCTCAATGTGACTTCCTGGACGGCAACGTACACATTGACGGGTAGCGGTTCGGGCACGATTTCCAATCAGACGTGGACGATCAACCATCAAGCCTCTGGAGACGCGTCGCTTCCCGCTCAACAGACGCAATGTGTCACCCCGTTGCAGTGGTATTTGGAAGGAGTTGGCTCGGGAACCGTGGATGACACCATCGTCGTAAACGGGCAAACGACCACGATCACCGGCGGACCATTCGCCGATGGTGGGATGGTCCTCTCGATCGACGTAGCCGGTGGCACGTATTCGTTCTACCCTTACCTTGGTGTGACTGCCACATGGGCCTCTGGGGGCAGCAGTACGAACAGCCTCATTGCCGTAACGCCCTTTAATCCAACAGTTTGCGGAGGATATTCGATAACAGGTCCGCTCCCCACGACGGTTGGTGTGATATCCGAGAGCGACCTAAATTTCACGGCAGACGCGGTGTTTTGCGGCGAGCTACCGACGAGTTGGACCATAAGCTACGCGTTGACTCCAGTCTGCGGCGCCGCGAGCTGCAACGGCAGCGGCGGCGGCGGTGGCCCGCAGGCTTATGATTTCCTGGGACCCTCGGACGACTTTGGCACGGTCAATCTGACTACCGGTACATTCACTGAGGTCGGCAACTCCGGTCTCCTGCTTTCGGGTTTAGGCGTCGGTCCGGCAGGCCTGTTGTACGGAGGCGCCTCCGGGGATGGCACCCTGTACCAAGTAAATCCGGCGAATGGCAGCGTAACGACCGTAGGGACCTCGAGCATCGACTACGAGGATTTCGGTTCCACCACCAGTGGCGTCTTCGCTTTCGATTCGAATCTGAATCTCTTTTCCGTCAACCCCACCACCGGCGCCACCACAAAGATCGGACCGACGGGCCTCACTTTGGCCGGCACGGTAGGGGCCTCGACCGGCTCTGACACGTTGTTCTTTACACACGGTTCGCCATCCACGTTGTATTCGATCAACACCAGCACCGGCATCGCGGGCATCGGAGCCATGGTCTTTGAAAACGGGACGCTCTATGCTGGATCGAACAGTACCCCTGTATCCCTCTACACATTAGATCCCGCCACCGGCGCGGCGACGTTGGTGGCCGCATCCACGGGTAATTTTGGGGGCTTGGCACCGGCGGCCTTCCCGGTTGTAAGTCCTTCGCTCTCGAGCTTGAAGATGGGGAACATTCTGGTCGGCCAGTCGAGCGTTGCAAAAACGGTTACCTTGACGAACTCCGGCAGCTACAGTCTCAGCATCAGCAGCATGACTGCTAGCGGCGACTTTTCAGAAGCCGACACCTGTACGGGACAGACCTTAGCGCCGAGTGGCACCTGCACCGTTTCCGTCACGTTTAAGCCCTCGGTCGCGGGAGCGATTTCGGGAGCAGTGACCATCACTGACAATGCCCAGAACACTCCGCAGATTGTGGCTCTCTCCGGAACCGGTCTGCCTCTGCTTTCGATTGCGCCCGTCAGCTTCAGCTTCGGCACGGTCACGGTGGGCACAACCAGCGCAGCGAAGACGGCAACTTTGACCAATAACACCAGCGGAACACTGGACTACGCGTTCCTGGCCAGTTCGAATTACTCGGCGGTGGCGAGCGGAACAACTCCCTGCAACGGCACGTTAGCTGCAGGGAAGAAATGTACCATCAGCGTAAGCTTCACTCCGACCGTAAACGGTGCGTCCGATGGGAGCCTGGCGGTTACCAGTGCTTCTTTCCCCACACGGTTGGCGGCACTTTCCGGTACAGGATCCGGGGGTGGGACCGCTCCTCTGACCTTCTCGCCCAGCACTTTCAAGGTTGCGAATACTTTGGTGGGTACGAGTTCCTCACCGGTTACCATCACAGTCACAAACAGCAGTGCCGCCACGGTCAATGTTACCAATTTTGCCGCCAGCACCGATTACGGTGTCACCGGTACTTGCGTTGATACGTTTTCGTCAACTGAGAGTCGAACTCATCTCAAGGTGTACCAAGGTGCGGCCACCGAAGATCAACTGAGTCCTATTCTCGTCGCAGCGTTTCGGCTGGATCTATAAGGGCGGCTCGGCGGGCGGGCAGAGCGACTGCAAGCAATGCTGGCCCGATCAGCACTAACGCAGAGCCCAGCAAGACGGACAGCGATGTAGAATGCGCGCCGTAGAATCGCGAACGAAAGACGTAGCCAGTAGCAATCGCGCAAGCCAGCCCCAGCATCGTGCCCGCCATAAGCCAGCGACCCTCCTCGTAGAGCAGCAGCTTGACGATTCTCTCCCGCGAAGATCCAAGGGCCAAACGTATGCCGATTTCCTTTTCGCGCAGCGAGACTTCATAGGCAAGCAGGCCGTAGGTTCCAAGTATTGAGAGAAAAAGTGCGACCGCGCCGAACGACATGGCCACCTGCATCAGGAATACACGTTCCGAGACCTCGTACGACATTTCTTCGGCCATCGTCTCGAACCCGAAACTCGCCGCTTCCGGGAACTGGGCTTTGAGCTTCGTCCTGACTGGCATTCTTGAGCAAGGCAGGGTCGCCACTCGCATTCAGAAGGAGCCTGGCAAAGCCGCTCGGGTTCTCGGCGCGCGGGATGTACAGGTCCGGTCCTGGTTCCGAGACTAGATCGTAGTTGTGGAAATTGCCCACGACACCGATCACCGTAGCCCAGCTCTGGCCCTCTGCGAGGTGGATCTCGCCGGTGTGCACCCGATGTCCCAGCGCGCTTTGTCCCGGCCATTCCCGCGCGGCCAGAGCCTGATTGACGATCGCGACATGGTTCCGGCCATCGTCGGCCAAATTGAAGTCGCGACCTTCCAGCAGCGATTGCCCAATGGTGGAAAAGTAAGCCCGGGCTGATGGCATAAGAGTTGGGATTGATATTGATCTGCTGCTTGCATTGTTCGGGATGTACGTCGGAACAGAAGGTGTAACGGTTGACTGAATGTCCGAGTGGCTGATGATCCGTAGAGCGACGGAAATAACCCCCGGCATTTGACGCAGACTCTCAGCCATCTGGCTCAACTTCAGCTCTGATTGCTGCGCTTCGGGCTTCGTCAAATGGTCCGAACCAAGCTCTGCTTTCAACATCAGCAGATGATCGGGCGCGAAGCCGAGCGGTTGGTGCAAAAGTAGATACACGCCGCCGATCATCCATCCCGCGCATGCCAGAAGCACGACGGTGAGACTGAGTTGCGCAACCACCAGCAAACGTCCGGCGAATCGCAGGCTGCGTCCCGCGTAGTTCGTCCCACACCCTGAAGATCCCGCAGCAGACCCGGCCGCAGCGTCCGCCAGGCGGGCAGGAGCGTGAGGAAGAAGGTGACTGCGGCGGAAACTGCAACAACGAACACGGCAACTGCCGGACGCATGGAGGCGTGGGCTAGCCGAGGCAGGTGCAGAACTGTCGTGGTCTTCAGTCAATCCAGAACAAGCAGAGCCAGTGCAATGCCACCGGCCGCGCCAAGGCTAACGAGTACCGCGCTTTCGACCATCAGTTGCCTGAGGAGTTGACCAAGCGTGGCCCCGAGTGTTGCCCGTGTGGCGAATTCACTGCGCCGGCGCGTGTTACGCGCCAGCAACAGACTGGCAAGATTGGCGCAAGCAATCACCAGCAGTAAGCCACAGGCTGCAAGGGTCATCAGAAGCGCAGGCTTCGTTTCCGTACCAACAAGTAACTCAATATAGGGAAAGACCACGGGTGGTTCCTTGAGTGCAGCTGCGTAGTCGGCGATACTCGTTGGGATAGTCCTTCTGAAGCGTCTGCTCCACGCGCGCCAGATCGGCGTTCGCCTGGCCAACTGTCACTCCTGGCCGCAGCCTGCCGATCAATTCAAAACTGCGGTCGCCTCGCGAATTTGCCCGTTCCTCGCTGTCGCAGCCGACCTGAACAAAAACCTCAGGCTGATTCAGAGCGTACGATCCCTCAATCGTCTGCTCCAGCGGCAGCACGCCTGCAATCTGAAAGTCTTGTCCATCCAGATTCAGCATTCTGCTGCCCAGTTCGTTGCTTCCACCCAGACGCTTCCAGTAACCGCCACTCACCACCGCCTGCGGAGCGCAATCCTGCTCATTCCCCGTGATCGGCCAACTCGTTCCCAGTGCGAAGCGAGCTCCTAGCGTCGAGAAGAAGCCTTGCGAGACGGCAAGAATTCGGCTCGCCGTAGCATCGGTTGTCTTCTGTGTCGGCGACCACGGACGATATGCAGCAAGACTGCTGAACGTGGTCGAGCGTGACTGATAGTCCTGCATCGTGGGGATGGAAACACTACGATCCGGCTGGGACTGCACGGCGACGAGGCGATCTGGCTGGGGAAAGGGCAGTGGCTCCAGTAGCACCGCGTCGAGAACGGCGAAGATGGCAGTCGAGGCCCCAATTCCTAGGGTGAGCGTCAATATAGCGGTAACGGCAAAACCCGGGCTCTCTCGAAGCTGACGAACCGTATAGCGAACAAGTGTGAACATATTCGAGTCCTCGAAGATGCGAGAACCGCAGGCTTCCCATCATAATCCTGAGGCCCTGTCATTTGCTGGCGAAACATCCCCATTACACTCATCAGGCGTCGAGCTGGGCACTTGAATGGAACTGGCCTGCCTGTTTACATCACGCTAGCCAAAATCAACAACGGCTCGGTGGCTTTACTCATGTGAGCCTTATCGCTCAGAAGTTCATTTCCCAGCCGATTAGCTTAGAATCGGAAATATGCGTAGTCGTTAAGGGCCTCGACAAAGGCGAATACACACGTGGGGAGAAGCCCAAAATCGTCCCTTAACCGATTTTGGGCAAGCCTACAACCGCCCTCTGAGCCGTTCCCTTGCTGACCCCCATCTCGTCCGTGATCTGCGCCCATGACCGGCCCTGCAAGCGAAGGGAGGCAATCCTGGAAGCGTCCACGACCACGCGCGGTCTCCCCAGTCGTCTCCCCTTCGCCCGAGCGTTCCGCAGACCGGCACGAAGCATTTACCGGTGTACGGAAGGGCGAACTCCGCGGTTTCCTTTGGGAGAATTACGACGGAGAGCAAGTGGTGATCTCTCAGTCTTTCTGGAGGGGACATGCGCTGGAGCCGAAGACCCGAGGAAGCAAAGCGCCGGTTCCAGTGATCACGCAGCTGGCTCAAGGCTTGGAGAGGCACCGATATTTCTCAGACAATCCCGCAAACGGATTAATGTTCCTTAGCCCAGTGGGAAAGCCCATTAACCTGGATGCTTTGGCGGCAGATGTCATCGTCCCGTTGGTCAAAAAAGCTGGGATCAAGTGGCATGGCTGGCATGGATTTCGTCGCGGCTTGGCTACGAATCTTCACCAGCTTGGAGTTGCCGACAAAACCATCCAAAGAAATCTTACCGCACGCTAACGTGGCGGTCACTCAGAACTGCTACATCAAGACCGCGGACTCGGAAGTCGCGGCGGCGATGGAGCAATTTGAGCGATCTCTCGAATATGCACCTAAATATGCACCTCGCGCCTATCGTGAGAACGCACTTGAGGTGATCGACGGAAGAGCAAGGACACGGTAAATCACTATGAAGACGGGACTTAGAACATATGGCGGAGAGGGAGGGATTCGAACCCGCCTAGAAACGTAAATTCAACAACATGCAAGGCCACGGATGGCACCGAAGTACATGAAAAGCAGTGGTGAACCAGATAACGGATCGCAATTCGGATTGCAGAGAGGAGACATGCTCCCCACCCGATTCCCAGGACGGAACGTCACTGATGAAACACGACATTCACATTGGGCGGGTCAAGGCCAAAGTTTCCGATGACCAGATCAGGTTTGCCGTTGTGATTGAGATCGGATGAGGTCATTGCAACCGCCGACGCACCGGATGCAGAGAAAGACCGGGTAAACTCGCTCCCACCGATGTTAAATAGTATGCACAGTTGCTCACTCCCTAACAGCCCCACTGCGAGATCGAGTCGGCCATCGCTGTTGAAGTCTCCCACAACCATTGCCCCAGGCCCTCCTGGGTCATCCAGAACCGTCGCCTGGTAGAACGTCCCGTCCCCGTTGCTGTAATAAATCGCGATTGAACTTTCACCGGGCAGATTTATGGCGACATCATCTTTGCCGTCTCCATTGAAGTCACCGGCTACCGCCACCGCCCCATTGATCAACGGCAGACCGTTGTTTGCCACTTGTTGAAACGTCCGACCGCCTGTGTTCAGGAATGTGCCCGCACCTGTTGCGATGTCCAGCTTTCCGTCCCCTTTGAAATTACCCACAACATACGGCCCCCAAAATGAGTTCAAAAGAATAACTGGGGTGAATTGATAGGCACAGTTGCCGTAGAAGACTTGCCCGACCGGGGCAACAATATCCGGACAACCGTCGCCGTCCATATCGGCGACGGTGAAGGGCCCGCCGCCTGAGTTCGGAATCGTAATTGGCGACGAAGAGAAATCAGGTGTGCCGTTGTTGGGCCATATTTCCAGACTGTCCACGGGACCACCAAGCATGTCGGCCACTCCTTTGCCAGTCAGATCCGCAAGTACTCCGGTATACGGGTTGGTATACGCTGCGAGTTGGAAGGAGCGGTTGCCTTGATTCAGAAAAACCGTGCCAGGAATGTCGTTGATGGCGTCGCCTGCGACCATTATGTCTGGTAATCCGTCCCCGTTGATATCGCCCGTCGACACGTTGGTCATGGTCGCCGGGCTTAATGCTAGCGGCTGCTGGAAATTGCGATTCGTGCGGCCGAGTGACAACGAAACAAACCCGAAGCCGTCGGGCACAACTACATCGGGCAGGCCATCGCCATTGAAATCGCCCGCAGCGGCATAGTATCCAAATGGCCCTACCACAGCCTGAGTAACAAAATTCCCTTGTCCATCTCCGAAGTAGTAGACGAGCTCAAATGGGTCCCCAGGGCCCGGACTCGCCAGGTCGGGGAATCCGTCGTGGTCGAAATCGCCCACAACAAACTGCCCGAAAGGCGGGGTATTAAGGACCGCGACTTGCGTGAACGAGCCATCCCCATTCCCCTTGAATGAATACAGTTGACCACCGGTCTCGTTGGGCACTGACATGACAAGATCAGGGATGCCGTCCAGATTGAAATCGAGAACGTTGGCTACTCCAACCACACCATTCAGCCCAGACACAACCTGATCGTGGAATTTACCTCCGCCCCGATTCAGCAAAATGTACATTGTCGGGGGCGGTCCGGGAGCTACATAGACGATATCCGGCTTGCCATCGCCGTTGAAATCCGCGACTGTAAAGTAATCGTTGAGGTAGGTTGTCGCCAGCGTGATCGGGGTCGCGAAGGTTCCACCGTTGTTCTTCAGCCAGACGATGCTCGATCCGGCCTCCTTAGGCAACTCGATGCCCAACACCAAATCGAGTTGGCTGTCCCCATCAACATCCACGAGATACGCCTGCCCCGGATAGGCCGCAGCGATGGTTTGCTCAACCACAGGAGGCTGAAAGTTGCCGTGACCATCCCCCAAAAACAGGTTCACACTGAGGCTTGAAGTTGAAGGTGGGCCGGTGACCGCAATGAGATCGGCGGTGCCGTTCCCATCCACATCGCCGACCGCAAGGGCCTCCGGTGGGATCGGAACAGGGATCGGTGGGCCGGTCGTGAGCAAGCCGTCCGCGTGACCGTAAAAAATGGCGATACTCGCCGAATTCGAAAGAGGCGGACCGACGGTGATGACATCTGCCAGGCCGTCACCGTTAACATCAGCAGCCAAAATACCTGTGCTGCCTCCTCCGCCCAGGAAGGCGGGCATAGCCTGCATCACGAATGGGCCTTGTTGGGGTGCATAGACTGTGTATGGCAGAGAGTTGGAGACCTGGGAGCCGTCCTGCACCGAGAATTGATGCACGCCGACGGTGGCGCTGAGCGAGATGTTGATCTCAACCTGCAGCGTGCCCGGAGCGGTGAGAATGGTCTGCGGGGCTGGCTCGCCGTCGATCAGCACTTGCGACTGCTGCGTGAAGCCCTCGCCGGAAACCATTACTAGCCCCTGTGGGAGACCAACCATGACTACAGAGGGCGAGAGCAGGGACATCGACAGGCTCTGTCCGCCTCCTCCACCGCCGCCCGAACCACTACCTCCTCCACGGCAACCAGACAGCGAGAGGGCGAATGGAGCGAGCATCAAGGCCACGGCAATGGTACGCGCAGACATAGCGAGGCCCAAAGTATACTTGAACGTGCATGCTCTTCCTCGCTGACTTTGAAACCGATGGATTTCGTGCGCAGCGGCGGCTTCACCATGTCCCGGCTTCCTCTCTCGCCATCACAGCCGAGACTAGCAGCCGCGCTTAAGAATCAACAAGTTCGCCTGCGTTAACTTCAGGTTGCTCTACAGCACCCTGATCGGCAGGATTTTCCTCTAGCCGCTCTGCTTTCAACAGGTTCGCGCACGGTAACCGAAAGTTACCGTGCAGCACCCTTTCAGGGGTGGAGTGTCTCCCTTCCACCCCGTGCGCAGCACGGCTAAAAACCCTCAACCCCGCCACGGCACTCCGGGAGCACGAAAAAGTCACTCCTTACCGTGCCGCAATCGCCACACTGCCGGGCTGGCAATCGGCCCCGGAATGGGAACCGGAAAGCGCGGCTAATCGTACCTGGATCAGGGTGCGGATCGGCGGGCCAGGACACCCCGCAAACGGCGGTCACTCACCCTTAGGCTTCAGGGTCAGCATACTGATCTCATTCAGCCACCCGGCGATCTCTTCCTCCTCCGGGCCTTCCCAGTCGTAGGCGTGATTCAGCAGCAACATCGTTGCCCAGTCCGCAAGCTCTTCTGTGGATATCTCCCCACGGCCCTGCTTCTCCATCGCGGCTCGGATATGCCTCAGCTCGATGCGGACTCCCGGTACCGGCGTCCCATAGTGGCTATCCAACCGGCGCTCGTGGTTCTGGAAGTCGAACTCCACCACCCCGGCTAGTCGCTGCCTTAGCTCTTCCAAGGAGATTTTCAGATCGGCGTATTCCTCCAGCACCCTGCGGTGCGCTTTCGTAAACTTCTTCACCGGGTTCTTGGGATCGCCAGAGCGGCGGCTAAGGAAGGAACTCATTCTCGTCCACAGTCCGGGCATACCCTGCGCCTCACCCGCTCCGGGATTGCGGCTTACGTCCGCCCAGAATGCAAACGGAAGGCACTCTGCTGTCTGGGCCGGTCAGTCCAGCGTTGCGACTCGCCTAGCTGTCAGTTTCGTTTGACCTCAAGCCCTCAGCGTCGTCCTCGATAATGATCTTCGGGAGATTCGGGTCCTGCGAAGCCGCAATGTCGCGCGGTACCTTCCAGGCATTTTCGCGAAACTCCATATCGCTGCGGAATCGATCGGACCAGGCGTCGCTGTGATCAACTATCTCTTTCGCTTCCGCCATCGACTTTCTGAGCATGGCTCGAACCGCGTTGATTGAATCTATTTTGTCGAAGCCTCGCTCCCGGAAGAACATCAAGATTATTTCCAGGCTCGCGCCTCCACCGGCCAGTCGGCGGGCATTGTCGATAACTTCCTGCTTCGGATTCTCTGGCGTTTTCATTTGAGCGTCACTGTGAGATTCATCGTCCGTCCCGGCACAGCACCGCTCACACGATAGGCCTCGATACGTGCTTGCGTGAAACCTTGCGCCTTGAGATCGGACAGTACCCCGTTCAGTCCTTGCCGCATTTGAGTGTACCCGCACTGCTTCTGCACGGAGTCTTGAAGCTTGCCCTGGTTCTGTTTCTTCAGCAGATCGTCGAGCGGCTTGGCCTTCGCGTCCGGCTTTTGTTGCAGGATCGCTTGGTAGGTTTTCAGGACGCTTTCCACGGCGGCGAAAGCTGTTGCTTTCGCATCGGCGGTTTTGTCTGGATTCGCGATCTGGAACGCACCGCTGGCCAGCATGTACTGCCGCGTGATCGCGTGCGAGTATGTGTATTTCATCCCGTTGAACTCGGTCAGCAAAGCCGGGCACAGCAGCACGTGGACATCGTGCACATCACTGAGCCGTTTGAATGCAGCTTCGCCTTGTTTATTCACGCTGTCGTCTAGCGGACTGCTCTCCAGCTTGTGCGTGATCTCGACCCACTGTGCCCGTTCCTCTGGTGTCGATGTATCTGGGCTGCCGATCTCCCGATCAGCGTGGAAAAGCACCCCAGAACAAGAATGCAATTCCACGCTAGACATCCGTTTCGCATGTCTCCTCCTGGAGCCGAACTTCGTTTTAGCGAATGCAGCAAACTATTCTGAAAAGACGCTCACCAAAAGAACAACAACCGAAAGAAGGGCTAGGACTCCAGGGAGAAGAAACCATCTCTTCTTAAGAATCCGGCAGCAATGCAAAGCCCCGATGCCACGATAAGGCAGGCAAACACCTGCAATGGGAGGATGCTGGCGAGTAGCTTCCTCGCGATAGGGAGAGCTAGTTCGAGCCAGGTTAGTAAGAACAACCCCAGGCCAGCCCAGCCTACAGAAGTCCATGCCGCACTGTGGGTTTCCGGTTTCATTTGTTCGACTCAAGGATTGAGTGTTGCGTTTTCTCTCGCGAACGACTGCCTTAACCTGCGGGAGTATTGCAGTGGCCCGATCTTCGCTCCAACGACATTTCCCCGAAGCGCGGACACTTGGTAGAAGTATCCCTCTGCCCAACTGCACGGGTGTGCTTGACCGGTGGCATTGGACTGGATGCGGCGGCTTGATTTAGATCAGCAGCCGGATGCCTGAACCACCTGTGCCAGAGCTTCTGACCCACCCAGCCAACCAAGTACCATTGGAGGAACGACAGCACCACTATCGTCAGCAGCCTCCAGCCCCCCTCCGAGATTCCCGCAAAGCAACGATCACCGGTCACCTGCGGAAAGAGTAGATTCTGGCCACCTCTGGCCAGGGCGAAGGATGGGTACTCAACCCAAAAAGCGAGGTTGAAAAACGGATGTGTGAATGGAGATTCTACGATCCCTATGGAGTGTCCTGCGAAGGTATATCCCGCTCCTACTGGATGGCCCCACGGATCATGTTTGAACGGGTATGAAGCGTGAGCAAAGGCGATCCCAAAGTAGATCCAAAGGCAGAGATTTGCGATGAGGAGCACGCTCACGAATTTGCCCATGCGCTAAGACCCCACTTGTTTTAGACACCGCTCACTCTTCTAGTGGAGTCTGAGCCCTACGAACAAGAGTGTTGCGATGGCAAAGATCGTGATTGAGTACCACCACCTTGTCCAATAATATGCAGCCAAAATAGACAGCGGTATGCTTGCCAAGACGGACAGCAGCACCAGGCCGGGACTGCCGGGGCAAGAGATGCCCATATGCGGCGCGATCTCCAAACAGAACCAGAAGTATATGCACGGCAGAACCGAGAGGAGGCCGCATGCTTTCGACCAACCAGGCGTCGCGCTCATTGTTCGTGCTCCAGGTGCTGCTTGGCTGCACCGAAAGATGCCCAAGGGTTTGTCTCGCCCGTGTGGACGGAACCGGTGGTCGGGACCGAGTACTTTGGAAGCAGGGAGAGAATCGAGTGGTTCACAAGGAAATGCCCGGAAGTTGCTCCAGTATCTGGAGCACCCGGAGTTCGGTAATTCTCAGCATTCGGATTAGCAAACATTTCACGGACGTTGAACATCTGATCCAAGGCGCTAAAGCTGTATCCAGCCTTGTATAACTCGCTCTGCGCTTCAGAGAACTTACCCGCATAGGTAAACGTTGCATTCAGCGATTGACCGTTTCCGTGGTCACTGAAGGTAAAATCGAATTTGCTGCTTAGGTTTCCTCCTCCGCTGACGCCGCTGACAGCATCGGTTCCCTGCAACCAAGAGCCATTCTGTGTCGTCCCGCCGGAATTGGTCAGAGACACGTTGCTCCCATCGAAGGAAGCTGTGTAGGTGCCTGTTTTGTTTGAACTGACATCCTGCAACGTTCCGTCCTTGTTGCCAATGGAAACATCGGTGAAGGTCGTTTTGTTGCCTTGATCGTCGTGCTGCCACGATCCCTGAAGTCCGTTGTTGCAGGTATCGGTATTTCCGCCACTGCAGGGCAAGCCGAAGTTCATTCCGCTCGGGTCGGTAAATGTGAGCGGATTGTTGCGGACATAAGCGTACCTGTTCAGGCTTTGCGGGTCTTCGGTCTTCCCACCCATTGGATCGGGCGACATGAAGCGTCCAAGGCTTGACCCGAGGTATCGAGCCTCGAAGTTATCGAGGCCGGATTCTGCGTCCCGTTCTTTGCCGTTGAACTTATAGTTCTGCGCGACGTTCGGGCAATAGTCATTCTCGACGCCGCCGTAGGGGTAGTAGTCGATGTCCTGTTCGCATGTTGTTGCTGTTGCGTTTTCCACCACGCCGTGAGAACCCAGGTGATCCGAGAAATAGTAGTGGACCGCTGCCGCACTGTCGAGACGCGCCACTCGCAACCCGTTGAAGAAGACATAAGTGTTCTGAACAGTTCCAGACAAATTGGTCTCCGAAAGGGCATCGCTTGACGTTCCCCTCCAGTAGAGGGTTCCCGGAGCGCCAGTAGCACAAGTACCCGGCGTCGAACCTTCCGTACACTTTTCCACACGCTGGCCATCACCGTCGCAAATGTAGGAGATTGGCGTACTATCTCCGGACACGGCGATCAAGCGGTTCTCCGCGTCGTAGACATACGATACAGTACCGCTGGTGCCCAGGCTGCTGATCATGTTCCCTGCCGCATCGTAGCCATAGGAACAAGTTGTGAGCTGGTTCTTGGTGTTAGCGGGACAGCTCAGGCTTTCAAAGTACGTTTTACCAGTGACTCCCGACCGATTCGAGAGATTTCCCCAGGAGTCGATACCCGGAGTCGACGGTGCTGTGCCTGGACTCGTCGCAGTCGGTCCGAACGTTTCTCCCAACTCAAACTACCGGAGCCGCTGCTATACGCCTGCTGAATTCTATTCAGCGAGTCGTACATGAAAAGATCGGATCGTGCGCTGTTCCGGTTGTTCACAATCTGGTACACATTGCCATTATCTCCCAGGCTGCTGGCCGAAAACGAGCAGGGCGAAGTGCTGACGGCTACGCCCAGGTGGAAGTCAAAGCAGTCGCTGAAGACGGGACTCTGGCCAGTGACAGCAGCGGAAAGCAAGATCGGTTGCAAGCGATCATTGTATGCGTTATTGGTCACGATTCCGGCGAAGCTGGAAGTCGCGCCCAACGTAGCCGCAGTCAATTCGCCGGGAGGGGCATAGGTCGCGCCAATGACATACTGGTAGCTGGTGCTGCCAGTGTGGTTTATGGCGCTGAGCGCTCGCCCAGCCCCACCGTACGTGTACGAAACGCTGTAGCCGAGGCTCGTAATGCTCGTTGGAAATCCAGCCAGGTTGAAGGCATCTGTCTCGTAGTCGCCAGTCACCGCACCTATCGTTCGACGCTCTTGCAAAATCCTTCCCATCGGGTCGTGTTTCCACGAGGTTGCGCCCGAACCGTCGCACATGGCGGTGCGGCGCCCGATCGGGTAGGTGTCCGCATCGACAGGAGGTGCTGGCTTGCACCCCGTGAGCGCGACAGCATCGTAGCCGAACAACACCGTAGGCGTGTACGGATCGTAGTACCGCCGTCTTTGTAGTTCTTGATCGTCAAGCGATTCAGTTGGTCATACGTGTAGCCGGTTGTGACAGACGATGTTGCGGCGGTTTGATTCGGCAGCGGGGCCGTCTTTGTGATGACGTTGCCGTCCGCGTCGTAGGCGTAAGTAATTGCCCCAGGGGGAAAAGCACTCGTTACTAGAGGAGGACAAGTAACCGCCTGAACCTCCGGATTCGCTGCGCACGCCAGCCTTGAGAGGCTGTCGTATGTAAAAGTCCGCACGCGTGCATTGGTGCCATTGCTGCCCTTCTGCGTCACCGAGAGCAAGTTGTTCAGGGCATCGTAGGAGTAGTCGGTCTCGTAATTCAGGTGCGGCGAGGAACCAGGGTCTTCCCAAACGCCAGTCAGGCGGCCAAGTCCGTCAACGCACGACTCACGCGAGTTGCCCGCTTCGTCCGTAACGGTTGTGCAAACGCCAGAATCACTGGTGTTGATTTGGTCGAATGCCGTTTTCACGGTTGAGCCGTCCTGCTCGGTGACGGTCAGAACTCGATTGAGCGCATCGTACAGGGTGTGGGTAGTCACTCCCCAAGTGGTTTCGCTGCTGCAACTCGTAATCGAAGCGCAGCGGGTGGGGTTGTACACCTGCGATGTCCTCCCGAGCGGGTCATATGTCGTGAGTGTGTAAGTTGTTCCGCTGGGATCGGAGTTGAGCTGAGTTTGCGAAAGCCGTCCTAACCCATCGACCGTCGCAGTCGAGATTTCGTTGGTCGAGGATGTTATCGCCTTTGTATCGACGACGGCAAAGGGAGCATTCCCCGCATTTCCCGACGGACAAGCTGTCGTCACGCCGTCCGTATAGCAATAGCTGGTCGATCCGCCGTCGGGATAGTTGACGCTCAGCAGGCGATCCATAATGTCATAGGATTTCGTGGTCGGCAGTGCATTCGTGTTCGGGTCCTGAATTGAGGTCACGGAGCCGCTGTTTAAGTCGTAGGCGTAGGTCGTGCTCTGGCCCAGCGCGTTTGTAACAGTGGTCGGGTACGCGCCGAAATACGTCGATGAGTAAAGGTACGTCGTAGCATTGCCGCAGGGATCGGTGCTTTGTTGGACCTCCCCAGTGTTAAAAAATACGTTGTTAGAGACGAGATAGCCGTTCGACACTGAGACGCTACAGGGTGCCTGCGACACCGTGCTCCCATTCAGCCAGCGATGCACCATGTCTGGTTTCCTGGATAGCTCTCTCCCGTGACCTTTTGCTCTGTGACGGGCGGATTGGGCGTTTGCAGAGCGGATTCGTCGTAGCCGTAGGTTGTGTAGGCTGCTTGGCCAGAGGTGCCGCTTACCTGCACCGTGTATGGAAGTGCGAGAAGATTATTCGCCAAGTAAGATGATGCATTGGGACCGCTCAACGCCATGTAGGTGTTGGTCGTGGTGCGAAGGAGATTCCCCGGTGCGCCGTTGCCGAAGTCGTAATTGCTCTCGCTTAAAACATTCCCATAAATTATGCCGCTAACACCCGAGTCGTAGGTCTTTGCGATTTCAGAGACTCTCCCGGTGATCACGTTGGTTTTGGTCACAGTGGCAGGGACGACATTGGTGGCTGGCTGCGAGTGATAACCGCTTACGTAGCTGTACACTGTGGCGGACTTTGCAAGAAGAGTTCCGCCGGTATGGGAGCCCTGATATTGGTCCAGTTCCGTTTCCCAGGTCGTACAGGGTCCCCCCAAAGAACTTTCGGTATGAACCGCGTCGTTACCCAGCGGATCCGTCACGATGTTTGTGTTGCTGCTGCCGTTCGTGTTGCCGATAACATAAGACCAGGTGTGAGCACCCGTCCCATCATTGGAATTAACGGCCCTGGATATCGCAGACAGAGTGTAAAGATAATGACCGTAATCTGACGGGGGGTAATTGCATGGGAGCGCGAAGCTCCAAGAATGCGAGATGGTACCGCCCGTCGGTAGCGTTATTTGCGACAACCCTCCGGTTGTGTCATACGCGAACGTCCATGCCGTGCCGTTGGGCAGCACGATGCTTTGCATCCGCCCGAAGACCTGGTTGACGCCGTGGCAACTTGGTATGGATGTCGTGACACAGTTCGGGGGAGAGACGGAAACGGTGAAAAACGCATAACAGACCTTGAATTGTGCTGTGTCGCCATTGGGTCCAGGGAGCGACCAAAGATAGGCTCCCGTGGTAGGTTGAGACCCGGTACAGCCGGTGTAATTGGATGTCGAAGTCGATGAGTTGCGAAGAAAGAGCGGGATGGACCTTCCTAAAGTATCTGTGTAGCCATCGACGCTCCCCCCTTCGGGGTGAACAGTCCCCGTGATTTCGTTTCCATTGGTGTCTTCGATTCCGCTGGTGAATGAGGGAAGTCCATTCACCGTGGCTACGGAATACCGAATCCCTTCTCGATCCGTAATGACGCTGGCGGAGTAATTGTAGTTGTAGCCGGTGGCGTCGTCCGAAACCCCGTAGTTCGAGTTTATTTCGCCTACTTGGTGGATGGCGCTGTAGTGCACCCCGCTAGAACTGGACACGGAAGTTAGTTAGGCTTGGGGCCTCCGCCAGGAGGCGAGAATGCCGAGAAAACCGAAAGTTCAGAGAACCCCGGAAGAGAAGTGGCAAATTGTGTTGGAAGGACTGAAGAGCGGCAATGTGGCTGAGACGTGCCGCAAGTACGAGATTGCTCCCACGCTGTACTACCGTTGGAAAGATGAAGTCGAAGAAGGAGCCAAGGCTGCGCTTGGGGGGAGAAGCGCAGCCGCGCGGCCCGATGTCGAGCAGGAGAAGCGCATCAAGCAACTGGAGCGTGCGCTGGGCCGCTCGCATTTACAGATCGAGATCTTAAAAAACGTGCTGGGCGAGTGAGCTGCGGGCAAGCGCATTCGTCGGCACGGGAGTTAGTAGCCCAAGGCAACGAAACCAAGTTAGTGGCCGAGACTCTGGAGATCAGCCGGTCGAGCCTCTACTATCTTCGGCAACCGCGCGCCAGTCGTGCGGATCGCTCGCACGATCAGGAGATCGTTCTGGCCTGCGGCGAGAAGCCGGCTTACGGTTATCGCCGCGTGGCGTGGTGGTTGGGACGGCATCACGGGTTGGTGGTCAATGGCAAGCGGGCGCTGCGCGTGATGCGAGAACGCGGGCTGCTGGTGCGTCAGCGTCGCTTTCAAGTCTCGCGGAGAAAGGACTGGGGCAAGGTGGAAGCGCCGCATCCGAATCACATCTGGCAGTCGGACATGACCAAGGTCTGGGCCGGGCCCAGTGTGGGTTGGGCGTATCTGGTTTCGGTGATCGACTGCTGCACGCGCGAAATCGTGGGCTGGGACTTGAGTCTACGTTGTCGCACCGAAGAGGCCCAAGCGGCGCTGAACCGCGCCGTGCTGGCGGTTTTGCCTTTCGGTTCTCGTGGAATGGGGTTGACTTTGACTACCGACAACGGCACGCAGTTCACGTCGGCGCGTTATGTGGAAACCCTGAACCAGTTGGGCATCACGCACCGGCGCACCGCTTATAACCATCCCGAGGGCAACAGTTACATCGAACGCTTTCATCGCAGCTTGAAAGAAGAGGAGGTGTGGCTCAACGAATATCAGAACTTCGCTCAGGCGAAGTTGAGCATCGCGCGCTGGATCGAGGAGTACAATCACGACCGTCCGCATCGCGGACTCCGGGGCAGAACGCCGCACGAATCCCGTGCTCAGTTCCTTGCCCAAACCATCACTTCAAACACGGCCCCATGCGTCTAGTTTGGAGGGGTGCACTACAGCGCCGTCAGATTCAACTACTTCGTAGGGAGCACAAGTCGGGGGAAGTTGGAATTGGCATCCGCCTGTGGGAAGGTCGGGAACGATACTGAGCTGGTTCCACGTGCTGTTGCCGAAAGTGTAGTACACGTTTTTCGCTATGCAGTTGGGGGGTGGGACTCCGTTGCAATCGTCACCCGGCTTGAACGTAGGGTTGGTGTAGTTTAAGGAGAAGCCAAAATGGAGATTGCCCCGCTGCGGATACGAGATTAGCGGAATATGCAAAACCAGAGAGCCGTTAGCCATGCTAATCGAGTCGATGTCGCCGCCGTGATAGGCCGCATAGGGTGTGATCCCATCCTGCCCTGAGCCTTGAGCGTTTGCAGCAACGACATTGAGAAGAAGAAGGATGAACAGGCTTTGAAGCAGGAAAGCGACAAATCTCTTAGACGTTAAGACGGAAATGGACGGCACAACTCCAAAGCAAGTCATCTCAACTTCCTCCTGACGAAATGAACAGACCTATTCGCACCGGCCCACGCGGTTTAACCATTACGACGAAATTGTCCGCACTTGTGCGCCGTCAACCACTCGCTGGCGCAAATCCATTCACACTTCAGGGGAAGCAGCGAGGAAGGAGTAACGGAAGTGAGAATCCGCCGCTCTTAACTGGCGTATCCTGTTCGCTGAGTTGTGCGGAGAATAATGGCGAGAGACTGTGAAGTCAACAGTAAACTCGACGGGGCGTTCGAAATCACCCACGTCAGTGACGGCAAGCACAGCAAAGTACACCTCGTGCTGACTCAACCGTTGTTCGATGCCCCAAGTGTTTCTGCGATTTTTTGATTTCCAATGCTCCATCCAGGTGCGAGTCGCTCTCTCGGTGCTCTCGTGCGTTCCAGTTGCACGGCTGATTCGTTTGCTAACGTTACGTACGTACGTTACGTAGCGGATCCAGAAAGCTCCCGAATCGGCGACGAGTAGGAGCGCCGAACATGATTCCAAAAGGCACAGGGACCCAACTGCGTGATCGGATCGACGAATCTGAGCGGCAGAAATGCCAGCGATAGTGCGCCCGCCAATCCCCTCATACTCAGATGGGAGTACCAGAACGCCAGTATTCTGGTTCGTCAGTGACAGTGTGGGCGAGGCTTAGGAGTGCGAACGACGTTCGCGACGGGCTTCGGACATCATCTCCTCGAACTGCGGTAAGAACACACAGCTAAGGAGGTAGGAAACGAAGAAGACAACCAGGAAGGCATAACTAAAATATCGAGGCCAATTCTTCTCGATGTTGCCAACCATTTTGAAATAAGCGGGCAATTCTCTCGTAATCGTCGCCATTCTTGCGGCCATCGCGAATTCTTCCGCTGTCGCTTCTAAAGATTCTTTCAGAGTTAGCGTGCTGTGTCCCAGTTCGACAAACGCGCGTTCGAGCATTTCCCGGAGTTCGTGAAATAACGTATGCACATGACCGAACGGGGCCATTTCGTGTTCGGAAATGACGATTTCGTTTTTATTGCGAAATGAACAGTTAAAGCCGTGAAGTTCTGGCGACAGGGGAACAAACGACAGGTTGATTTTCTTCGACCCACACAATTTCCGCATCGCAGTCGGCGTCATAAGGGAGTTAGCGCCAAACCAATCTACGAACTCGTCGGCTAACACCTGTTCCGTCGGCGGCCATTTCTTTGCGTGGCGCGAAATCACGGCCAGACAAAAGCCCAAAAGTGGGTTGTTCTCGGTTCCATCCGTAAGCAATTCCACCGCTAGGCCCTCTTCAGCAGGTTCCGCTGAGTCAACTTCTCATACATTTCGACTATAAAGCGTTTCGTTTCCAAACTGACATGCGTTCCTTTTAATCGCGTACCCTGCTTAAACGTGGGATCAGTTCTGACGTGCTCGTAGGCTTCCTCAATTTCCCTGCGTTTAGCGGTCTCTACCGAGTCTTCCTCCAGGTAGCCTGCGACAACCAAAAGCTCACGGTGCGGGACATCGTAGGTTTTGGCCAGCCGTTTCAAGATGTCGGGGTGAGGAGGCTTTCGCAACCCCCGTTCGATCTGGGAAATGTAGGCATTCGATACCTTGGCCTGGGTTTCGACCTGTTTGAGGGTCAGCCCCTTGGATTTCCGCAACTGGCGGATGTAACTACCAAAGTTCTCCATAGCTTTTCAAGGATAACCAAGAATATTAACAACTGCAAGAATATTCGTTCTCGGTTGACATCCACAAGACTGCGGCAGACAATAAGGACTATTGTTAGATTCTGTTAACAGGGAAGAGTCCAGCCTATGGCACTTGAGTTTAACCCACGTCCGGCGCGGTTTCCCTGTCCCCTCTGCGGGCAGGGTCTTGACGTACGGGAAACCAAGAAAAAGAAGCCGTACGTGATCTGTGATCCGTGCGGGGTCCAGTTGTTTGTGCGCAGCAAAGCGGGAATGCGCAGTTTTGAGCACCTGATTTCCGATGCCGAGCAACGCAACATCTGGAAGCGGCTGGATGACTTGCAGGCCAGGTATCGGCGGGAATGCCCGGAATGTGACAAGCCGTTCTGGATTGTTCCCGATCTGCTCAAGACGAGTTGGGTGGACGGCACTTTCGAGGGCTACCGCTGCCCGGAACGCGGATGCTCCGGAGTCGTCCGTTGGAACAATAAGGAAAAGGAGAAGAAATGAAAGTCACACTGCTGGGTGTGCTTGCGTTCATCGGAATCGCTGCTTTGCTGATCTACGTCGGGAGCGAACTACAACGGGCGAATCAAGCAAGATCGGCACAGCCGCCCCAACCACCCCAGCCGCCTCGATACGAACGGGAGCGGTTGCCTTCGCGTCATTCCACGGCGCGGATGTACCGTTCCTGGCTGCGGAACCACATACTGCCAAAGTGGGGCGACAGTTCGATTATTGACGTGCAACCACGACCGATAGAACTGTGGTTGCGCCAGCTCGAATTGTCACCCAAGAGCAAATCCCATGTGCGGGGCATGTTGCATCTGCTCATGGAATTTGCCATGTGGAGTGGTGCGCTGGAGATTTCGCGGAATCCCATTGACCTTGTCGTGGTCAAAGGGGCGACCAAGCGCACTCGACAACCGCGCAGTCTGACGGTGGATGAATTCCGCAAGTTTGTGCAGCATCTTGAGGAACCGTTCCGCACGATGGCACTGCTCTGTGTTTGTTTCGGCCTGCGAATTAGTGAATGCCTAGCTCTGAAGTGGTGCGATGTGGATTGGCTGAACGGCAAGTTGCGGATTGAACGAGGTATTGTCCGTCAGCATGTCGATGATGTGAAGACCATCTACTCGCAGAAACGTATGAATGTAGACGGTGAACTGCTGGCGATCCTGAAAGCGTGGAAACAGACGACGCAGTTTCCCGCTGACGGGGATTGGCTATTCGCATCTCCGGTTCAGCTTGGACGGTTGCCGTGGTCTTATCCGCACATCTTGCGGGTATTCCACAAAGCGGCAGAAAGCACGGGAATCGGCAAACTGCCGACTCACACGCTACGTCACAGTTACCGCTCATGGTTGGACGCGGTGGGAACACCAATCGCTGTGCAGCAGAAACTCATGCGGCACACCGACATTCGCACCACGATGAATCTGTACGGCGACGTGGTGACGGATGAAATGGCCCAGGCACATTCCAAGGTTGTAGGGCTAGCATTGAGCAATTCGGACTAACGGATTGCAGAGCGGATCGCAGGTCTCGTAAGTGACTGAAAATATGGCGGAGAGGGAGGGATTCGAACCCTCGGTACAGGTGTTAGCCCGTACAACGGTTTAGCAAACCGCCGCATTCGGCCACTCTGCCACCTCTCCGGCGTGCGGAGCTACAGTTTACCACGTCGAGGGGTTCGAGCAGGCTGACGTGCTTCGGCCTCCGTTGGACAAACGGACTGGGGTGAGGGCTGCAAACGACTCATCGGCGCGAGCGCCATCGCGGCCACAACCCCGTCGGTCGGAGACAGCGGCTCACCTTCCTGGGAACCGGCCACAAGAGCCGTGCAGCGTCCGTCCCCATCCGTTAATGTATGGTGCGTTCGCCCTTGCGAACTGCAGGAGAACTGGTCGAGCCTTCGAATTTGGGCTCGCCCAGCTTCGTGATCCACAGTCCCGAATGGATGTCGTTGAAATACATCAGGCTGTTGAGCAGACGGGCTATCGCAAGTCGACCGAACAGGGCTGTCCGCCCCAGGTGAACGGCAGATTCGGGCGGAAGCCCTTGCGCGTCTCCCGGTCCAGAAGCGGGCAATTTCGCGGCCCTGGCGATAAAGATCGCCACGCAGTTCGCCGGAAATATCGAGCACGCGCGCGCCGCCGCTGTAATAGCCCTCGTAGAGCATGTCGTTCGCGGCCCAGAAATTATGCGAGCCGCCCTCCGGCACTTCATACTGCGCCACTTCGCGCGGATGTTTGATATCGGAAACGTCCATGACGTGGCAGATGGCCCGCACCGGAATGCGGTCTCGGTCATCCAGTTCGAAGATGGCGGGAAATACTTCGTCGCCCACAAACAGATAATTCTTGTAGCGAAACACGCTATGCGTGCCCGCCAGCCAGCCGTCGCCGTAAAGCTCGTAGTGGTTGAAGCGGTATTGGCTGACCAGTTTCGGATTCTCCGGACTGCCGCCGGCCATGCCGTTGCCCACATCGAGGACGATCAACCCATCTCTCCAGTACGCCAGATAGGCAAGGCCATCTTTCACCTGCAGGTCGTGCAGATAGCGGCCGCTGGTGAACGATCCATGCGCTGGAGTTGATGGTGACTACGGTCGGATTCTCTGTTTGCCAGCGCGCCACTTCCCTGGGATGCTTCGGGTCCTGAAAATCAATGACGCGGAGAGACCCAGTGGCATCGTCGGTGATGTACACGTCGTGTCCGTCGATATAAGCGCTGTGCACGCCGCCGCTGACGGTCGCCGTGTATTCGGAAAGAACTTTCAAATGAGAGGCATCGGAAGTGTCGAGGAATACGATTCCGTTCTTGCGGTTCGAAGCTCCCTCGCGCGTGAATACTCCGATTTTTTCGTCCGGGCGTGGTGCTGATGTCGTTGATCAGGCGGGCGTCTACCTTCAGGGAATCGAGCAGTTTCGGATTGGCGGGGTCGGCGATGTCGTAGACGAAGAGTTTATCCGCCACGGTCGAAAGGTAGGCGTGGTGGCCGATAATCCACTCTTCTGACATCTGCAGATCGGGCATGGGCACATGCGCCACGACCTCCATTTCGCGCTCCACATTGCGCGGACGCACCACAACCGAGGCGGCGGCGCTGTGCTGGCCGCTGCTGGCGATGACTACGTAAGTCCCAGCCTTTTCCGCGACAAACGCTCCATCCGGATAAACGACGGCACCGGCGCCGCTACTGCTTAAAGACCAGCGCACGGACGAATCCTTCAGGTGGGCGCCGCCGCCATCGAGCGCCGCAGCGCTGAAGTGGACGACGTCGCCGGTTCGTGCTTCCGCCGACGCAGGCGTAACCGTCAGCTTATGCACCGCATCGCGCACCACCTGCAAGGTGACGGAATTGCTCGCACCTTCTGACGTCGCCTTGATCGTGACCGCTCCCGGGCGCGATTCCGGTGACCAGACCGGCCGCATCCACACTCGCGATCGACGGCTTCTCCGAGCTCCACTTGAGCACTGCATCGGTTCGAGGATTGCCCTCGGCCGAGCGCGCGATGACCGTAAGTTTTTCCGCGCCCCCAACGACGATGGGATACTCGGGCTTCGCGATCTCCACGCTCGCGATTTTCGGGTTGCCGACGTTCACCGTGGCATAGCCGGTTTTCCCCGCGATCACCGCTCCTACGGTCACCACTCCCGGCGCATGGAAAGTGACCTCGCCCGATTCATCCGCGCCCGCCAGATCGAAGGGAGCGGCGAACCAGACTGAAGGTTTCGCGTCGATGGTGTTGCCCGCAGCGTCTTTGGCCAACGCGCTGAACTTCACTTTTTCTCCGACATGCACGTCGAGCGGGTTGGGAGTGATTTCGACGCTGGCGGGAGCCACTGAAGTCGTGGGCGTTTCCTGCGCGGCCGGCGCTGCGTTCTGCGACCACACAGCAGTTCGTGAGGAAAAGATCATGACCGCAACCGCCAGTACAACTGCACCGTGTTTGATCATTCGCCCTCCAGCGTTGCAACAGAGATTCTTGGGAACTACGGTTTGCTCGGTTCCATCTTCCAGAAATCAATGCCCGCCGCCTGTGGTCCCACATCCACCGTGGCGACGGTTTTTAAACTGTTCAGGTCGATCACTTCGACGGTGCCCGGTTCGGAGCCCACGCCTTCGACGGAAATAAAGGCGTAACGGTCGTCCGGCGAAACCACCGCGCCGTGCACAATTTTTCGCTTGCGTCGGAATATCTGGCGAGCTCGTGCCCAGTGACGGGATCGAAGATGGATACGGATTGTCCACGTTTATTGGTCGCGATCAGGCGACCGTCTTTGGTCATGGCCAGGTTGTACACGCCCGTACCGGCGGGGAACCGGCGCGCCAAAGTCCAGGTGTTGGTGTTGACGGCAACAATCTCGCTCGATTGATTGCAGGCCACATAAATGACCGACCCGTCATTGGAGGGCTGGGCCCACGTGGGTGTGCATGACGGGTTTGTGGTCGGTCATGCTGATGGTCAGCCATTTTGTGATCACCCATGGACTGCTGAAACTGCGGGAAGGGGGCGCCGGTCATGCCCATTTCCTTGCCCTGCGCCAACATGAAATAACGGTCGACGGCAAACTTGCTGGTGTCGATCTCGACCAGCATGTCGTCCATCATGCAAACCGAATAATGTTTTGTTCCCGCGTGGTTGAGGCGCGAGCCGTGGGGCATGGTGCACGTCCGAATCCGCTTGACCTCAATCATCTGATCCGTGGCCACGACCGAGATCGACGACGGGAACCATGTCGCCATGGAAATTGGCATTGGCCACATAGATAAAGTTGCCGTCCGGAGTAATGTCGGTGGTCGCCGGAAACAGCCCGAGGCTCGTGTACTTGATCACTTCGTTCGGTGCCTGCGCGATACTTCCAGACCAGATCCTTCCGGCCGGCCATGGCCCTCGGACACGTAGAAATATTGTTTGTCGGGAGAAACCGCGATTCCGTGCGGACCGTTGATGTCAGTCGGCATCAGGCCGGTGCGCGTCTGGCTCTCAATCCGCGCACCGCCTGGACCAAAACGAATGAGCACAATCTTGTCTGCCGATTCGCAAACTACATAAACCAGGTAGTCCTGGGTAGGACCGGCTGGTGCTATTAAAGAAGAGGAAGACGAAGGCGTCTGCGCCCTGCCGCTGAAGCCGAGGGCCAGAAAAGCCAGCAGGATGGGCAGGCTTCGCCGTCGACGTGACGGACCTATCCTATGCTCGCGGCTGCAAAGACAGACGAGGCTATCGCTCATTATTATTGCTTCAACTGATTATTGATTATCGCTTCAACTTGTAAGAGCCGCTCCCGGCAGTCCGTGTCAATGCACCGGGTTTCCGTCGGCGTCGATCTTGTGAACTTCGCCCAGGTTCAGTTCGCGAACGCCGGCTTCGACCTTGCTCATATCTCCGACGACCACCCAAATCAGATGGTCCGGCAAAATGTATTTCTTGGCGATCTCGTTGGCGCTGTCCGGCGTCAGGGCCAGCGCTTTTTGCGTGAACGTGTTGTAGTAGTCCTCCGGCAGGCCGTACTGCAGGATGTTGCCGTAAGCCCCGCTGAGTTGCTGCACGGTTTCAAAGGTTCCCGGCAACGCCGAGCGTGGCGTTGTTCTGCTCGTCCTTGAGTTCTTCCTCGGTGATCGGCTTCGCGCCCGCGATGTTGTTGTATTCCTTAACCAACTCGACCATGGATTCTTTGGTCTTGTCGGTCTGCACCGCCGAGATGCTGATGTAAGGACGCTGGCCGCGGGCCGCCGGCAACACGGCGCGCACGCCGTAGGACCAATGCTTGTCTTCGCGCAGGTTCATGTTGATGCGCGAGCTGAATTTCCCGCCAAAGATGCCATTCACCAGTTGCAGAGCGATGGCGTCCGGATCATTCTGCGGAGGCGCCAGTTGCGCGCCAAAAATCACGCTCTGTCCCGATCCCGGCCGGTCGATGAGATAGACCACATCTTTTTCCGGCTCAGCCACATGCGGCACAGTTCTCTTCGGAACGTCGCCCGGCTTCCACGAGGCCAGCAGTTTTTCCAGCTTGGGTTTGATTTCGCCGAGCGTCGTATCCCCACCACCAGCAGCGTGGCATTGTTGGGTTTGAACCACGTCTCGTGAAACTTGGCCAGGTCTTCGCGCGTCATCTTGCTCACGCTGGCTTCGGTGCCGGTTCCGGTGAAAGGCACGGCATAAGGATGTCCATCGCCGTAGAGCAGCGTGGGTACCACCCGCAACGCCATGGCCTGGGGCGTAACCTTCTCGCGCTGGATGCCGGCAATGCGTTCCTTCTGCAGGCGCAGGAATTCTTTCTCCGGAAACGCCGGATGCAGAATCAGGTCCGCGTAAATATCCAGCGACGGGTCCATGGTGCTCTTGAGCGTGTTGAGGCTGACCAGCGAATAATCGAGATTGGCGCCGGCGTTGAAGTTGGCGCTGAGCGATTCCAGTTCTTCGCCAATCTTCAGCGAATCGCGCGTCGGCGTGCCTTCTTCCAGCATGCGCTGCTCGAAGCTGGCGGTGCCGGTGGCGCTGGCGGGATCGGCAGAGTATCCGCTGTCGACCATCAAAGTGAAATTCACCACCGGAGCACTGTGCCGCTCCGCCAGCACCACCTTCAGCCCGTTGCTGAGCGTGGTCTTTCTGCAGCGGAGGAAGGTTGAGCGACATGGGCGCGCCTGCAGCGGGCTCTTTGGAGCGGTCGAGTTTAGCGTCGGTCTTGAAGGTCGTGGGATACGGATGCACTTCCAGCACGTAGTCGCCGTCGCTCAGCCATTCATTCGCGGCTTTTTTCACCGTGGCGGGAGTCGCGGCCTTCACCCACTTCAGATAGTCCTTGTAGCAATCGGGATTGCCGCGATGAAGTCTGGCAGCGCGCCAGCAGATCGCTCTTGCCGCCGAACCCGCCGATCCGTTCCACGATCCGCGCATAACTGCCGAGAATCTGCGTTTTGGCCAATTGCAACTCGGCCGCAGTGGGACCGTTCTTCAGAAAATTCTGCAATTCTTCGTCCGCGGCCTTTTCCACTTTGCCTCAGATCCTCCGCCCGGATTCGCCGTGAGAGTGAAATCGAACTGCCCGCCGATCTCGTTCGTGTCATCGGTCGCGGTTGCGCTGGTCGCAATCTGATCTTTGTAGACCAGGCGCTTGTACAGCCGCGATGTTTTGCCGTGGCCCAGCACCTCCGCCGCCAGATCCAGCAGCGCTTCTTCAGGCGATCCGAATTCGGGCACATTCCATACCCGGTAGAGGCGAGCTTGCGGCACGCGGTCCTGCACCCAGCCGCGATGTGTTCCGCTGCGCTTCGCAACCCACACTTCCTGCTTGGCGATGGGCGGGCCGGCAGGAATTTCGCCATAATATTTTTCCACTTTTTCACGCGCCACTTCCGGCGTGATGTCGCCCGCAATCACTACCGTGACGTTGTTCGGTCCGTAATAAGTCTTGAACCATTCCTGCACGTCGCTCAACGAAGCCGCGTCCAGGTCCTTCATAGAGCCGATCACGGTCCACGAATAAGGATGTCCGACCGGATAAGTGTTCTCCGTGAGGAGCTGTTCGGTCACGCCATAGGGCTGGTTCTCGCCCTGGCGTTTTTCGTTTTGCACCACGCCACGCTGCAGGTCGAGCTTCTTCTGGTCGAGCACGCCCAGCAAGATGTCCCATGCGGTCGCTTTCGGCGAACAGCACGTAGTCCAGCATGGAAGTCGGGACATTTTCAAAGTAGTTGGTGCGATCGTTGTTCGTGGTGCCGTTCAGGTTGGTGGCGCCAATTTTTTCCATGGCGTTGATGTAGGTGTGATTGAAGTCGTCGCTGCCGCTGAACATCAGGTGCTCGAACAGGTGGGCGAATCCGGTCTTGCCCGGCTTTTCATTCTTCGAACCCACGTGGTACCAGGTGTTCACGGCAACGATCGGGGCCTTGTGGTCCTCATGCACCAGCACGGTCAGTCCGTTGGCGAGCACAAACTTGGTGTACTTGATGTCTGGAATCGGGATGTCAATGCTTGCGACCGCAGCCGGTGCCTTGTGGGCCGGGACCGGTTGCGTCTGTGCCACCGCGGACTTCGAGCTGGCGATCAGCGACGCCGCGACGGTAAGCGCACTCACGAGAGAGAGAGTAAGGTCAGCTTGTTCTTCAAGATTGCCTCCAGATGATTTTCTCCAGAAAGTCCAGATCAGGGCCGGGCAGTCCGCACAACACTCTACACAAGTAAGACCCCCGTCGTCACGCTGAGAGATGGAGGTAGTGATGCCGTTTGAAATGCGGGACTGGGCTGTTTTGAGAGATTCCCGTATAACATATCGACGGAGCCGAGAAGGAAAAGAAATCAATCATGGACATAACCCTGGGACCCTGGACCGCCGCAAAGACCATTGACGCGAAGCAGCGCCAGCCTCTGGCCGACGCTATGGGTGACGAAGCCTGGAACACGGTCAGCAAGAAGGATGGCTTTACGCCCAAAAAGGCCGACGGAGGCACTGCGGCGAAAAGTGGCTTCACCATCTCGGGCCAAGTCGTACAAGTAGCGAAGCAGGGCATCAACCTCCAGGTAAAGCTGATGTTCACGCTGTGGGCGGATGGCACCTTTTCAAACGTCGCCCCCCTCCCTGGACAAGGGGCCGCTCAAGGGAGTTCGAGCGCCGAAGACGCCTTGCGGGCCATCACCGAGAGTAAAGTCAATCAACTCCTGGATGCGATCAAGTCGGGCCGAGCTGGCAAGGCCCATTGACGTCACATGGCGGAGTGAGCGGGGCACAGAACATGTTCGAGATGTTTTGTACGGACTCCACGTCGCGCGCGCGCCCGTTTCATTCCGTGGTGTAGTTAATTTCCATCCGCCGGACCTGCCAACGCTCGACGCGTAGAGTGCGATCAATGCGACGATCAGAATCCCTGCCACCGCGACCGAAGCTGAGACCGGATCGGAGTTGGAAATCAGCAAGGCAAGAATAGGTGGCGTGCCGGGCGGGCTCGGAATTTCCACCGGGCATAACGATTTCAGGTAATAGATGACGCTGAATTGTTTCAGCATCCCCGGCAGAAACGGATTGATCGCTTCCCAAATCAAAATCGCTGCCGCCGGCAGGATTGGATTCCGGAACAGCATTCCGGCCACCAGAAAAAAAGCTCCATAACCCACACAGGCAAGCACGGTCACTCCGACATATATCGCGACATGTTCAAGACCATGATTGTGGTAGAGGTAGATCTCCTGTCGCGCTGGGACTGAAGTGCCAAAGAAACGCGGCGGTTTGAAGCAGTTCGCTGATGACAAAAATCGTGCAGGTGGCCAGCAACCCGGCCAGAAACTTTCCCACCATCAGAACTTCGCGCCGTATCGGAGCAAGAAAATAAAAGTGAAGACTGCGGTCGAGGATTTCGCCGCGAAACAAATTCATGAAAATTCCGAGGCATCCGAAGAAGATCGCCAGCCGCAGAAAAAAGAACTGGAAAACTCCGGCGAACATGATCGAGTCCTGGCCCGGGTTGCTGCCGTTCTGAAGGTTGACGCTCTCGACCTTGCCGTCCGACAGGCCCACAAACAGATCGTTCTGCCCGTCGGAGTAATGATAATCTTCGCGAAGCACATTCGCAGTTACCCCCGGTCCGAGCGGTCGATTTTCGCCCCAGTGAAAATTGACTCGGCGGCTTGCCCAGAATCTCCACCACTTCCTCGCGTGTCATCCCCGGCTTAACCGCCAGCAGATCCTGGTAGGCCAGCGGTTTCTCGCCCCGCCGCGCGATCACTTGCTGGTTTGCATGTTGACTGGCTGGAAGTTGCCACGGCGTACGCCATGAAGAGCAGAACTGGCAGCGCGGCCACCACGTAAATCCAAAGCCCCCGCTTGGCGAAAAAAGTCTTCTTCATTTCCAGCCGGATCACGGCCTTGATCTGCGCCCACCAGAGTCTCGCCGTCAATCGCGTCGTCCCGAATTTGTCGTCGGGCTTGCCATCGGGCTGGTCATCGGACGACCTCTTCGTTGCCGATCAAATACTCATACACGGAAAGCACATCATCATCCGCCGGCGCGATCGATTCAATGTCGATCCCGTTCCCATTCACGGCCAGCTGGTTCAGTGCCAGATAAAAGCCATCGGCATCCCGCGTTTTCAGCAGCACGCCTTTTTCGTCTTTGTGAATGGTCACTTCCATGCGTATGCTCGTCCTCCAACATTTTCGCGGCTAGCTCGCGCGGCCGGGTGCAGCGAATCAAAATCTGCGTCGGATGCTCCTGAATCTCGCCCCGCACGGTGGCGATCTGCCCCTCCGCCACCACGTACCCGTTGCTCAGCAGGATGACTTGATCGGAAATGACATCGACTTCGTGCAGAATGTGGCTGGAAATAATCACATAACATCCTTGCGCCGCCGTCGCGCGGAACAGCGCAATCATTTCCGAGCGGGCCAGAGGATCGAGGCCGTTCAGCGGTTCGTCGAGCACCAGCACTTTCGGATCGTGAGCCAGCGCCTGCGCCAGTCGGATTCGTCTGCCGCATTCCTTTGCTGTAGCCGCAATGTTTCGCTGTCGCCGCATCGACCAGGTTCACGCGCTCAATGGCCCGCCAGGCCATCTGCTCGGCGTCTTGCGAGTCCCTGCCCGCCAGCCGCAGATAGGAATACATGAACTGAAATCCCGTCAATCCTTTCGGGAACGCGTCAAATTGCGTCGAGTAGCCAAGAATGCTGAACAGGTGCTCGGGATCATCGGTCTGATAACCAAGCACCTCGAACTCTGCCGCGCGTGGGCCTCACAAGGCCCGTCATCAGGTTCATGAGCGTGGTCTTGCCCGAACCGTTCGGCCCCACCAGGCTGGTAATCCCCGGCGGAATCGAAAGATTCACGCGGTTCACGCCCAGAATCTCGCCATAGAACTTCGACACATCTTCAAAGACGATGCGGTCATTCATTTGGTCGCGTTCACTTCGTTGTCGCTGAATGACTGAGCTGTTCACTGGATCACCTCATACGCGCGCACCTTGCGCATGAGCAGCCCGAGGCAGATGCGCGCAATAGACGAGCAAAGCGATCCAAGCCTGCGCCACCGGAATCGCATGCTCCACATCCACCTGGAACAGCGCATTCCACACCGTCCCCATCAGATAGGCGACGTTGATGAAATGACCCGACTGGTTCGCATGACCGCGTTGATAGCCTGGCCGAAGCCGGCTCCAAAGAACATCACGCCCAGCAGCAATGCGCCAGCCACAATTCTCCACTTCACCCACGCCGAGAGCGCCATCGCCAGCAGAGACAAAATCGCGATCCAGATCACGGAAGAAACGAACAGGCTGCCGGCAATCCAGAGATTCGTCCACGTCCAACTGCGCTCCCGCCAGGCCGGCCTGCATGGCGAACAGAACCAGCCCCGGCACCCATGTGATCTGCGAAAGCAGAATCGCCAGCACCGACGATTTGCCCAGCACGTACTCCAGCCCGCGAAAACGGACGGCAGAAGTACAACGGCAGCGCGCCATTGGCGAGATCCGGCGAAATCAACCCCGGCCCGGCGAATGCTGTCAGAAGAAACGCAAACACTCCCTGCACACTGATGAAGTGGAAGAAAAATGTGTTGTCGATGGAGATGATCCCGCTCGGCACGCCCGTCTCCTGCAAGAAAGCTGGCGCTGTGCGCCAGGTAGATCATCGGCAGGCACACCACCGGATAGAAGAAGCAGATCACAAACAATGCAGTCAGAAACTTCGAGCGGAACAGGTTCCGCCGTGAGTAACGGAAAAGAATGAAGACACCGCGACCACGCCGGGGTCAGCGCCCCGCATACGGCTTGTAGTTACGCCGGTAAACAGCCACTCGTGCTCCTTGCCATGGGGTCGAGTCTGATATATCAGATCTCAGCTTTCCATGGCCTTCAGAAAAATGTCTTCCAGCGTGTCGCGCCGGAAATTCATCCGGCGGATGCGAACCTGGCGTTCCGCCGCCAGTCTGAAGATGTCGCGCGTCTCCACTCCATCCGCCAGGATCATCTTCATGCGGTTTGCCGTCACCGCGCATTCACAGCCGAGTTTCTCAATCGCTTCGGTGAAATCGCCGTTCGCGCCATAAGTCTCGAGTTCCAGAAATCGTTTGTTCGCGCGGCGCTCTTCTTCCAGATTCGAATAATGCGCGATCCGCCCTTGTTTCAGAATCAGAACTTCGTCGCACGTGTCCTCGACATCGCGCAGCAGATGCGAGCACAGCACAATCCGCATTTCCTTGCCGTCTCGAATGTCGCGGATCATGCGGATCATGCGCTGCCGCGCCGAAGGATCCAGACCATTCGTCGGCTCGTCGAGGATCAACAGCTTCGGCCCATGCACAATCGCCTGCGCGAGCTTCGCCAGTTGCTTCATGCCCAGCGAATACGTTCCCAGCTGCCGGTAGCGCGCCTCGGCTAGCCCCACATAGAACAGCGCCTCGTGCGCGCGCTCGAGCGCCATGTCCGCGGGCAGACCCGAAAGTTCGCCCATCATCTGCACAAACGACACGGCGCTCATCTTCGAAATGAACGCGTCATTCTCCGGCATGTATCCGACCAGACCGCGAATCTTTCCGATTTCGGTTCCGACGTCGTACCCGAACACCCGCGCCGAGCCCGCCGACGATTTGTAGAAGCCAAGCAGAGTATTGATCAGCGTAGATTTGCCTGCGCCATTCGGACCCAGCAGGCCAATGGAATGCCCGCGCAAGCGAGGCAGTAAGGCCGCACAGGATATCGCGGTTGCCAAAGCGAACCGAAAGACCCTGCAGTTCGATCAGCGGCAACGGCAACGTCGAAGCGGCAGCCGGCGTCGTCTCGCTCGCGCCGGCTGCCGCTCCGAGTTGTGTCGTCGTACTCATTGAGTTTGCGGTGTTGACTCGTTCAAAGTCGAGTGATTCAGCGCGCCGCCCAGAAACATCTGCGGCAGGAACGGCCCATTATCGCCCATCGTCAACAGCGTGCCCAGATCAAAGCCCATGAACCCGGTGTTGCTCGCCACCACAATCCGGTCAGGCTCGCCATAGGCATAAATCAAGCCGGGCGCGGAGTTTGCGGTGAGCGCGTCGACGGATTGCTGCTGCTGCCGCGTCAGCGCCCCGCTCGATTTCAATTGCTCGGCGAGCGGACCCACGACCGGCCCGAGGTTGTGATAGAAGATCGCCGAAAAATTCGTGTAGCCATCGTTCGGCAGCAGCGCCTGAAAGCCCGAGGAATGCGCCAGCGTGTATCCCGCCTCGCGCGATTGAATGGCCCGCGAGATCGTCGCCATATCGGGCGCGGCGATCAGATAGTTGTCGACAAACGTGTAGTCAACCTCGAGAGTTGGGATGATTCGGATTGCTGATCACGAAGTAAGTTCGCGACCCAACCTGCCGTTGCGTCAACTGCATCGCGCTGCCCTTCGGTGGTTCGCCTCCGCGATTGAAACTCTCCACCAGCTTCGCGATCGTCGACTGCAGGGTCGCCGGATCGTAGACTTCGAAAATCAGCTTCCACCGCGGCGTGGGCAGCATCGGCCCGTCGAACGCCATCGTAACTTCGCCGCCCAGGGGCGCCGCGATGTCGTTCAGCACGCTCACGCCTGTCTTGGCCTCGAACTCGGCCAGATGCTCGCGCGAACTCCGCGTCGCCGCTCCCAATCATCTTGAACATCTCTTCCATGATGCTTCTCGGATTCTTGATCACCGCCGACGTCACCATGCTGGCATCAGGCGAAACGAATTCCAGCGATCCCATCGACGCCGGCGCCGCCAGCCACGACGCCACGCCTTGCCGCTCCGATGCGAACATCAAGTCGGCATGGCTCTCAGTCTTGCCGCCAACCTCCCGATGTTCCATCGTCAGGTATCGCACGTCCCCTATCCCCGGCGGCAAGTTGCTACCAGCTTGTACGTGCTGCGCGACAATTTGTTCCATGTCCGCGCAGAAAAGCCATTCCGCCCCCTGCTGGTAGGAGCGGGCAATCTGCTGGTAAAACGGCGTCGCGGCGAAAGCATTGGTGTTCGCCTGCTGCGTCCGCATCGCCGCCTGTTGCAGTTCCGTCGAGATCCGGACTGGCGATCAGCAGATCGTTGCTGACATAAACCAGCAGCGGCTGGCCCGGACCCGGCGTCACCGCCCACGGATTTCGAACCGTCTGTAATGCAGCTTGCGACGGATTCGAACTCAGCTTGCGGCCTGCGTTTGCATGAAACCTTCCAGCCCGCTCTCCTTCACTTTCGCCAGCACGACCGGCGCCGTATAGGTTTGCCCGGTTCTTCCCCACGGCAATCACCACCTCATCTCCCAGATATCTGCTGAAGGTCTTCACCTGATTCAGCACGTCTTCCAGTTTCGGACCGTTGCCTTTCTGCTGTTGCTTCCACCAATCCCGCAGCGCCGGACTCTGCTGCAGCCGATCTTCGAACAGCCGGCTGGCTTCTCCCAAAGTATTCGCAAGATTCGGAATCGCCGCATAGACCACCGTGTTCTCGGGAACGTAGGGCAGAAGATCAGAGCTGTATCGCAATCCCGGCCCCGGAATGGCCGCAAACTGTTTCTGCAGCACCGCGAAATCGCCCAAGCAGCGCCAGATATTTCGCGGAGTTCTTGCTCCACGCGATCTCGCTCGGGATCGGAACTTTCGCCACGCTGGGACTCGAAGTCGCTTCGTCCCCGGCGTTGCAGGTCGGTGGTAGTGTCTCCGTAATCGACCCGCACCACGCCTTCAATCACAGCCACGCGCGAGCCCTTGATCCCATGGTTCACTGAAAAGATCGTTCCCTTCACCGAGACCAGACCATCGTCGGTCGCGACATACAGCCGGCCCGTGCGCTGCTTCGCCGCCTGCACAATCACTTGGCCGCCATCCAGATGAATCGTCGTGCCCTTCCACGCCCGCGATACCGAAAGATCGGAGCGCTCACCCATCTCGACCAGCGAGCCGTCGAGCAGCCGCACCACCGCCGTCGATCCTTTCGCGGTGCGGATCTCGTCTCCGTTCCTGATCTCATAGCCCACCGGAATCAGCCGCATCTCCGCGCCCGATCCCGCATAGAGCGATCCGTCTACCGTCTCGACCGCAGCCCGCACCGGATGTTGCCCAGGAAGGACTCCGAGATTGAACGCGACCGCTGCAACCGCAACTGCCGCGACCCCAGACGCAGCCATTCCCCAGCGCCATGCGATCGAACTGGTTGCGGAATTGGGCCGCTTGGTTTCGAGCCGGAAAATCGTTTGCCGCTCTCCATCGCGCGCCCGCTCCAGCGCATGCCGGCAAGCGACGCAGGCATGCGCGTGATCGTCAAACAGCATGGCGCGTGCCGGCGCAAGTTGCTTTCCCAGATATCCCGGGATCAGCGCCTGAAAATCGTCACAGCTTCGCAGCGTGTGCGCGCCGAGCTTCGCGGCGGGCGCCCCGGCAATCGATTTCCAGACCCGATCGCCAGCCTGCGCGACCACTTGGTCATCTACCTGTTCATTCCGAATTTCCGAAAGCAAATGATCGAAACTTTTCATTCTTCATGGCCTGTCTCCTGTCCTGACCCGCTCTGATGTGAAAATCGATACGCTCCCAGCTCCTTGCGAAGCTGTTGCCGAGTGCGGTGAACAATCACCGCCACCAGCACTTGTGAAATGCTAAGCATCCGCGCAATCTGCGGATTGGTGAAACCTTCCAGAAAGCGCAATGCAAAAATTTCCGCCGGACGCGGTTTAAGTTGTGCCAGCGCCCGCCCCAGAGCCTGCCGCAATTCGCGGGGGTCGTCGCGCGCGGGTTCGGCTGGCAGGTCCGGAAGTTCCACGATACGATCCGTCTGCCGCGACCGAATCACATCCAGCGCCGCGTTGATGGCCGCCCGGCGCAGATAACTCTCTTCATTTTCCAGCGCGTTCGCGCTGCCGGCGCGCCGGAACAGGCGCAGAAATACCGTCTGCGACACGTCCTCGGCATCCGCGGCGTTGCCCGTGATCCGGTACGCCGTGCGGAAAACCAGGCCATGATGCGCCCGGAAAACCCGCTCGAATTCGCTCGGGACTTCGCTCGGGACTTTGCTCGGGACTTTGCTCGGGACTATGATTGCCAATTCCTCTGCCAGCGCGCTTTGCAGGGTACGCCTCCCGTTGCTCTCTTTCACTACTAAAGACGGAGAGGGGGATGAGTTATTACAACCCCGCCCGCTTTATTTTTGAGCCGGAAGAGGGAGTCTTTCCTGCGGTGCAGCCTGCAACCTGTATCATATTCGGGTTTAACGGGTTAGCCGCACAATCGATCTCACAATCATGGCGAAACTGAACCTCAAAGCAAAACGCGACTGCACGTGGGATCTGGTCAGCCTGGGCGAAGTCATGTTGCGCCTCGATCCTGGCGACGAGCGCATTTCCACGACCCGCCATTTCCGCGCCTGGGAAGGCGGCGGGGAATACAACGTAGCCCGCGGCCTGAAGCGTTGTTTCGGAATGGACACCGCCATCGTCACCGCGCTCGCCGACAATCCCGTTGGCCGCCTCGTCGAAGACCTCATGCTGCAAGGCGGCGTCAGCCAGAAATACGTTCGCTGGGCGCCATACGACGGCGTTGGCCGCACCGTGCGCAACGGATTGAATTTCACCGAGCGCGGCTTTGGCATTCGTCCGGCCCTCGGTTGTTCGGACCGCGGACACACCGCCGTCTCCCAACTGAAGCCCGGCGAAATCGACTGGGATCAGATTTTTTCGAAAGACGGCGCCCGCTGGTTCCACACCGGCGGAATCTTCTGCGCCCTGTCGGAGACCACGCCGCTGGTCGCTCAGGAAGCCATGGAAGCCGCCAAGCGCGCCGGCACCGTGGTTTCTTACGATCTGAATTACCGCTCGTCGCTTTGGAAGTCGATTGGCGGAAAAGCGAAAGCGCAGGAGGTGAACCGCCGTCTCGCACCGCTGGTCGACGTGATGCTCGGCAATGAAGAGGACTTCACCGCCGCGCTGGGCTTTCCCGTCTCCGGTCTCGATGAGCAGCATTCCCATCTCGAGACGTCGGGGTTTAAGAAAATGATCGAAACTGTGGTGAAGGAATATCCCACGCTGGCCGTGATTGCCACGACTCTCCGCCACGCAAAAACGGCGACGCTCAATGATTGGGGAGCGCTGTGTTACTGCGATGGCAGTTTTTCTCAGGCGCCTGTGCGCGAAAATCTGGAAATCTACGATCGCGTCGGCGGCGGCGATTCCTTCGCTTCCGGATTAATCTATGGATTTCTCAGGGGAAAGATCCGCAGTGGTCGGTCGAATGCGGCGCTGCGCACGGTGCGCTGGCGATGACTACACCGGGCGACACCACCATGGCCACGCTGGCGGAAGTTCTGCAGGCCATGAAATCGCGAACCGCCCGTATCGAACGATAGATCGAAGAGCAATAGATCGAAGAGCAATAGATCGAAGAACGATAGATCGAGCGCTAAGATTATTCGGGCTAAGACTTAAGTTGGCGAAACAACTATGACCATCGACGAAGTAATTCGAAGGATCGAAGAAGTCGGAATCATTCCCGTAGTCCGCGCAGCGACGGTCGAGGAAGCAACCCGCGCGGTCGAAGCGATCTGCGCAGGCGGCATTCCCATAGTCGAAATCACCATGACCGTTCCTAATGCCGTATCCGTCATCCGCGAGGTGGTGCAGCAGCACGGCGACAAAGTTCTGATCGGAGCGGGCACGGTCATCACCGCGGAACAAGCCGAGTCCTGCATTCGCGCGGGAGCGGAGTTCCTGGTCAGTCCGGGCTTGTCGGTGCCGGTGCTGTCGGTCGCGCGGGTCGCAGAGAAATTGGCGATCCCCGGCGCGCTGACTCCGACCGAATTGATGAATGCTCACGACCACGGCGCGCGTCTGGTCAAAATATTTCCCTGTGGCAACGTGGGCGGGCCGAAATATTTGAAGTCGCTCAAAGCCCCGTTCCCGCACGCCGCGCTGATTCCAACCGGCGGCGTCAATGCGGCGAACGCCGCCGAGTTCATCGCCGCTGGCGCGTTTGCCCTTGGGAGTGGGCGCTGATCTGGTCGACCCAAAGGCTTTGCGCGAAGGGAATCTGGAGAAGATCATCGTCGGCAGCCCAGGAATTGGTGCAGGCTGTCAACGAACGCGCGCGCCGCGCTCCGCGAGAAAAAGGCAACTAACCATGAAGACTCACTGGCACTTGCCGAGGCTGAAGTGGATTACTGATTCACGCCGCTGGCCAGAACGCCGCCATCCACTGGCAGTATCGTGCCCGTCACAAAGCTGGCCGCGTCGGAGGCCAGGAAAACGGCCGCTCCCACCAGTTCTTCGAGTTCGCCAAATCGTTTCATGGGAGTCCGCATCAGCACTTCGTTTCCGCGACCCGTCCCGACCAACAGTTTTTCGCTGAGCGGCGTGCGGAAATATCCCGGCGCAATCGCGTTGACGCAGATTCCATGCTTCGCCCATTCGACCGCCAGAGACTTCGTCAGCGATGCCAGGCCCGACTTGCTCGCCGAATACGCCGCCACTTCAAACAGCGCCAGAAAAGTCCCCATCGACGCGATGTTGATGATCCGCCCGTAGCTCCGCTCGATCATGTGCCGTCCGAATACCTGGCAAGCCCGCAGCGCGCCCGTCAGATTCGTTTCCATGATCCGGTTCCAGTCGGCTTCAGGATAATCGAGCGTGGGCGCGCGCTTCGTGATGCCCGCCGCGTTGACCAGGATGTCGACTTTTCCAAACGCGTCGACGCAAGCTTTCAGCAACTTCTCCAGCGATTCCCGGTCGGCCACATCGCAAGTCACGCGCAAGGACCGCCGCCCCAGAGATTCGATCTCGTCTGCCAGTTCTTTCACCAGTTCGATGCGCCGCGCACTTGCAACCACATCCGCGCCGCCCTGCGCCAGGCCGAGCGCGAGCGTCTTTCCGATTCCCGAACTACCCCCGACTACAACCGCTACTTTGCCGTCAAGATCCAGCGGCTTGTAACCCATATCTCCTCGAAGTCGTCCAAGAACGAAAAGTCCCACGCTTGAGCGGCTACCAGTTAAACATCGTTCCGTCGAGCTTCCGGTTCACCGGCAGATAAGCCCGCTCGTACGGAAATTTTGCCGCCAGTTTCTCGTCATAGTCGACGCCCTAATCCCGGCGCGTCGCCCGGATGCAGATAGCCGCTCTTGAACGAGTACGCGTGCGGAAAAACTTCGTCGGTCTGCCGGCGTGTGCCGCATATATTCCTGAATCCCGAAGTTGTTCACCGAGATATCAAAGTGCAGCGCTGCCGCCATCGCCACTGGCGACAGATCGGTCGCACCGTGGCATCCCGTCCGCACATGATAAATCTCCGCCAAGCGCCGCGATTTTCTTCAGATGCGTCAACCCTCCGCCATGCACCACCGTCATCCGCAGATAATCGATCAACTGTTCCTGGATGAGAATGTGCGCATCCCAAACCGAATTGAAAACCTCGCCGACCGCCAGCGGCGTCGTCGTGTGCTGGCGAATAATGCGGAACCCCTCCTGCAACTCGGCCGTGACCGCGTCTTCCAGCCAGAACAAGTGATACGGCTCCAGACTCTTTCCCAACCGCGCCGCTTCAATCGGAGTCAGCCGGTGATGAACATCGTGCAGCAGATGAAGATCGTCTCCAAACTTCAGACGCAGCGCTTCGAATAGCTTGGGAACATGCAGAAGGTATTTTTCGGTCGACCATACATTCTCTGGGGGCAAGCCTTTCTCCGCCGGCTCATAATAAAGCTTGTCATGCGCCACGCCGTACGTGGAGGGCAGTCCCGGGATTCCCGATTGCGCCCGCACCGCCAGGTATCCCATCTCTTTGTACTTCGCCACTTCCTCGGCAGTCTCCTCAATGTCGCGGCCATTCGCGTGCCCGTACACCATCACTCCGGTTCGGCTTTGCCCTCCGAGCAGGTTATAGACGGGCGTATTCAGCGCTTTGCCCTTGATGTCCCACAGGGCCATGTCGACGGCAGCGATCGCCGTCATCGTCACCGGCCCGCGACGCCAGTACGCGCCGCGGTACAGGTATTGCCACAAATCTTCGGTCTGAAACGGATCGCGCCCGACAAGACAGGGAATGAGGTGGTCGCTTAAGTACGATGCCACCGCCAACTCCCGCCCGTTGAGAGTCGCATCCCCCAGCCCGTACACGCCCTCGTCGGTCGAAATTTTCAAGGTAACGAAATTCCGCCCCGGGCAACTGACGAATACTTTTGCATCCGTTATCTTCACGAGCACCTCTCCTCGACCTTGACTCCAAGAGTGTAACTAAACCGTCAGATGCGGCGCACCAATCCACGCTCAGTTGCTTCAGCTATTCCGCAGCAGGAACAACACCAGAATCATTCCCACCAGCGGAACTACTCCCGCCAGAATCACGATGGGATCGAAGGAATGCGTGCCCGCACCCTGCCGCGCGTCGGAAACATAACCGATCAGCTTGAACGCCATGATCGTCCCGATTCCCGCGCCTGTCCCGCTCAGTCCGGCGACCGACGCCACCGACTCGCTCCCAAATAGATCCGACGGCAACACGTTCGCCATGGTTGTGAATCCAGCGTAAGTGAACGTTACAACGGCGAACAGAAATGCAATCAAATAAAGGTTGGTCGTGAAGATTGTGAGAATCAGCAACGTCATGCCGATCCCACCGTAAACCATCGGCGCCTTGCGAGCCGCGCCCAGCGACCATCCGCGCTTAATCAGATAGCCAGAGAACCACCCGGCGAAGGCGCTTCCCACATCCGCGGCAATGAACGGAATCCATACCGCGATCAAGCCGTTCTTGAGTTCAATCCCTTTCGCCACCAGATAAATCGGGAACCACTCGGCAATGAAGAAAAAGACCGGATCGGTGAATGCTCTTGCGATGATGGTTCCCCAAGTTTGCCGAAGTTTCAACAGGTCGACCCACCGCGGCCCAGCCTTGCCGACTTGCGGAGCATTCGATTCGTGCTTGTCCGCCACGATCATGGCCAGTTCAGCCTGGCTGATGCGGCTATGCTGCTCCGGCGGATAATATAGCCAGCGCCAGGCAATCAGCCACAGAAAGCCCAGCGTTCCCGGGATCATGAAGGCCGGCCGCCATCCCCAGCGAAAGTAAATCCACAACACAATGAAAGGTGCGACGGCGCCGCCAATGGAAGACCCGCTGTCAAACAGCGCGGTCGCCAGAGCGCGTTCTCGCTCCGGAAACCACTCCGAGACCGCCTTGGTCGCCGCCGGCCAGTTCGCCGATTCGCCCGCGCCCAGCAGGAAGCGAAACGTTGCGAAGCTATAGAACCCGCTCGCCAGCGAGGTGAGCATCGAGATCGCCGAATACCAGATCACGCTCAGCGTCAGCCCGCGCCGCGTGCCCACGCGGTCCATGAGCCTGCCGAACCCCGTCTGCCCAATGGAATACGCCACCCGAAACGCGATGGCGATATTCGCGTAGTCGGTGTTGGTCCAGTGATATTCGAGTTTGAGATACGGCGCGAGAAGAGAAAGCGTCTGCCGGTCGATGTAGTTAATGACGGTCGAAGCGAACAGCAGCCCGCCAATCCACCAACGTAACGACGGAATCGGCTTGCGTGTGATCTCCATTTCGATGGGTTGCGTGCGATGGATCGCTTCGTGTTTCTAAGAATTGATTCGTTAAGAACTCACCGGCATCTGCGAGTCTTCACGCAGCGCGCTCTGCAGGGTCGCACTCAGCACCGAAGCAGAGTCCTTGTCCAGATAGAGAGTCACATTCGGATGCCGGCGCAGAATCGAAGCTGGCGCCATGGTACTGATCTCCCCTTCCAGGCATGCCTTCACGGCATGCGCCTTGCGCCGGTCCGGGACAACCGCAACGATCTCACGGGCTTTGAGAATCTGCCGCGGCGACATCGAAATCGCACGCTGTGGCACCTGTGAAATATCGGCAAACCATCCTTCGCCGACTTGCTGGCGCCGGCAAGGCTCGTCCAGGTTCACGATGATGTACGGATCCTCAGTGACAAAGTCCGCTGGAGGATCGTTGAACGCGAGGTGCCCATTCTCTCCGATCCCCACGAAGGCAACGTCAATCGGTGCCGACGCCAGTTCCTGACCCACTTCACGAATCACGGCAGACGGATCCGCGGCGTCTCCTTCGATCCAGTGAAACTTGACCATCCCCGTCTTGCTCACCAACCGCTCCCTCAGGAACTTTCGGAAACTTGCAGGATGAGTGGCGAGCAGTCCGACGTACTCGTCCAGATGAAAGCCCTCGACCTTTGTCCAATCGATACTCTCCGCCTTCGTCAGCGCATCCAGGAATTCAAACTGCGAAGCTCCCGTAGCAGCGATGATCCGTGCACGGCCACGTTCCTCGATCGCGCGTCGAATCGCACCCGCAGCCCGCTCGGCGGCGGCACGGCTCAAGGAATCTTTGTCCAAAAAAACTTTGAGCTTGCATATCGACCCACGCTCCCGATGCGGCCAAGCCTTACTTCCCATCGAAGCCGCAAGATTATACAAAACGCAAACAAAACGCGGACCACCCGAGGAACACGCCGAATCAGACTTCCGCCGGTTTAAGCCGCGGCGCCAGCACTTGCACGAACCCGAACGCCACCAGATACGCCAGGCCCGCCATTACGAACACCGGTACATACGAACCGGTGCGTTCCAGAATGTATCCCACGGCCTTGGCAATACACATTCCGCCGATCGCTCCGGCCATCGTGCCGAAGCCTACGACGGAGCCGACGGCATTCCGCGGAAACATGTCCGAAGCCAGCGTGTAGATATTTGCCGACCAGCCTTGATGCGCTCCCGCCGCAATCGCGATCAGACAGACTGCCAGCCAGGCATTCGTCGTGCGCGCCGAGATCATGATCGGCGTCACAGCGAAAGCGCACAGCAGCATCGCGCTCTTTCGGCTGGCATTCAGCGTCCATCCTCGCTTCAGAAGCGAACCCGAAAGCCATCCTCCGCCGATGCTGCCCACGCAGGCTCCGCTGTAAATGACGAACAGCGGCAGCGCCATGCCGCTCAGGCTCAGTCCCAGATTGCGGCTCAGGAAATCAGGCATCCAGAACAGATAGACCCACCAGATCGGATCGGTAAAGAACTTGCCTATAGCGATCGCCCACGCCTGGCGGAGGCGCCAGCAGCGTTTTCCAGGGAACGGTTTTTTCCGGCAGCGTTTTCTGGTCTGGAGGATCGCTCTGGATGTAGGCCAGTTCCGCTGCCGAAACTTTTGCGTCCTGTTCCGGGCGGTGATAGAGCGAGAGCCAGCACAGAATCCACAGAAATCCGATGGCGCCGGTGGCAATGAATGCCATGCGCCATCCAAAGCGATGAGTAATCCACGGCACGACCAGCGGCGTCACAATCGCACCGATGATTCGAGCCAGAATTGAACAGGCCTGTGGCCAGCGCTCGCTCCTTCTTCGGAAACCACTCTGCCACGGTTTTAATCGCATGCCGGAAAACTGCCAGCCTCCCCGAGTCCCAAGACCAAAGCGTGCCACCGCGAACTGGAATACCGAGCTTGCCGCCGCATGAGCCATCGCGGCTGCGCTCCACACTAATACCGCCAGCAGAGAATCCTTTGCGCGTCCCCAGCTTGTCGATCAGTTTTCCGATGAACAGCAATCCCGCTCCATAGGCAAACTGGAACGCGAGGACGATGTTGCTGTATCCGACTGTCCGTCCAACCGAACTGCATTTGCAGGGTCGGCTTGAGCAGCGCGAGCACCTGCCGGTCCATGTAATTCACGGTGGTCGCGAAAAACAGCAGGCCGCAGATCAGCCAGCGCCGGTGGCCGATGGGACTTGCGGGATCGGGCGGGACTGTTTCCAACAGCTGGCATGGGAGGTAAGGTCACGTGGATTATTGCCAGCCGGCGACGTGCATCACTACACATGTTTCACTACACATGTTTCACTACACATGGCGCAAGGCCTCTCCGTCAAGCGAGTTGAGCTGAATGATTACGTACACGAAGTCACCGAAAAGCCCAGACGAACCAATTCCCTCGTGATCCGTCGACCCTTGGGTTGGCGGTTTTTCTTGCAAGTGCCAAAATGCAATATTGCCCTGAACTGATATGATTCATGCCTTGAATCTCCGTTTACCTCGGCATCGTGACGGCACTAGGACCTGACGAGCGCTCGCCCATGACCGGTTTTCTCAGCGAAGATTTCCTTCTGTCGAATGAGCCGGCACGGCGTCTCTATCATCAGTTCGCGGCGCCGCAGCCCATTCTCGATTACCACTGTCATCTTTCTCCCCGAGACATTGCTGAAAATCGCCGCTTCGCGAATCTTTTCGAAATCTGGCTTGAAGGCGACCACTATAAATGGCGCGCCATGCGGGCCAACGGCGTTTCGGAAAAATACATTACCGGCGATGCCACGCCCTGCGAGAAATTTCTGGCCTGGGCGCGAACCGTTCCCTACACACTGCGAAATCCGCTCTACCACTGGACCCACCTCGAACTGCAGCGCTACTTCGGCATTACCGAATTGCTGGATGAGAAATCCGCGCCCTCGATCTGGGAGCGCGCCAACGCCATGTTATCGGCTGGTCTGACCGCGCAGGCCATCCTCAAAAAGTTCCGCGTCGAAGCCGTGTGCACCACCGACGATCCCACTGATGACCTCCGCCATCATCGCGCGATCGCGAAGTCGAACCTGCCAACGCAAGTCTTTCCCGCATTCCGTCCCGACAGAGCTTTGGCCATCGGCGATGAGGGGTTTTTGCCTTGGGTCGAGCAGCTTGCGCAGGCTGCCAACGTCGACATACGAAATCTGAATGGATTTTCTGCAAGCCTTCGACAGCCGCCACGACTACTTTCATTCCCTGGGCTGCCGGCTCTCCGACCACGGGTTGGAGCATTGCTACGCGACGCCATGTTCCGAGCGGCCGGCCGCGCTGATCTTCGCAAAGGCGTTTGCCGGGAAGGCGCGAGACAGTCGGCCATTACCCGCCAGTCAATCACGCGAAGATGAGCGCGCCAGGTTCGCATCGTTCATGATGCTTTTCTTTGGTCGCCTCGACGCCGAAAAAGGTTGGACCAAGCAACTGCACCTGGGCGCCCTGCGCAACGTGAACACCGCAGCTTGCCGCAAGCTCGGAGCCGATACCGGTTACGACGCGATCGGCGATTTTCCCCAGGGCCTGACATCTCTCCGCTTACCTCGATTTGTTGTCTCAAGAAAATGCCCTGCCGCAAATGATCCTGTACAACCTGAACCCGGCTGACAACTTTCAGTTCGCGACCCTGGCCGGTTGCTTTCAGGATCGTGACGAAGAAGCAGTGCCGACGGCAGCGCGGCCCGGCAAAATTCAGTACGGCAGCCGCCTGGTGGTTCCTCGACCAGAAACAGGGCATCACCGCACAGCTCGACGCGCTCTCAAACGCCGGCCTGCTCTCGCGTTTCGTCGGCATGGTCACCGACTCCCGCTCCTTCATGTCCTATCCCCGCCACGAATATTTCCGCCGCATCCTGTGCGACATCATCGGACAAGACGTCACCCGCGGAGAACTGCCCAACGACGACGCGCTGCTCGGAAGGCTCGTTCAAGACGTCTGCTACGGAAACGCTCGCAATTACCTGCGACTGCCGCCGGGCGAACCGTTTAGAGAATCAAGGACCCGTCATCTGAGCGAAGCGAAGGATCCCGCACCCTGCATTAGCTGGCTGAAAGGAAGTCTGCCTCCCGGAATAAACCATTTATATTCAATTCGTTGCAGCAAATCGGTCCAGCCTCATAGCCAGCTTCTGACCCACGGGCAACTTGACTCGCCTTTCTCGCAACTAACAAATTAGTTGACCTTTTGAGCGCTGGCACGTCTCATTCGGAGCGGAGGAGAAACCATTGGCCCGCAGCAAGTCCGCAACTCTGACCGAAGCTGAGTTGCGCATCATGAATGTGCTCTGGGAGCGCGCTCGGCCACCGTCCACGAAGTGCTGGACGCTCTGCCTGCGAAGCCCGCTCTGGCCTACAACTCCGTCCTGACCATCATCCGCATCCTCGAGAAAAAGGGTTACGTGAAGCACGTAAAAGAGGAAGACAGGCGCGCGCATGTGTATCTGCCGCAAGATCGACCGTACCGACGCGACCCGGTTCGAAGTGCGGCATCTGGTCAGCCGCTTCTTCGGCAACTCCCATGAACAGCTCGTGTTGAACGCTCTGGAAGAAACCAGCATCGACGCGGAAGAACTCGATCGCCTTCGCCGGTTGCTCGAAAGGAGCAAGTGACCCAACGATGGCTGGTCCGACGATGCTTGCTATAACGATGCCCGCGGCCGTCATTCCGAATGCGATCGCACTGAACGCGATCGCCCAAACCTCCGCGGTCCAAATCGTGAATTGCCTGATCGAAGGCACGCTGATCGCGATCTTCGCCGGCGCAGTCCTGAGGCAGCCCGCCTGCGGAATTCGAGCACAAAGTTTGCAGTATGGTTTTCTGCCTTGATGGGCATAGCGGCCTTGCCCGCGCTCACGGATTTCAGGCGCGTCGTGGGCGCAGGGAACGGCATTGCCGCACAGACCGCGAGCCGACCGGCGATCACACTCCCTGGGTCCTTTGCGCTGTATGTCTTCGGCGCGTGGGCGGCAATCGCCGCATGGTTTTTGCTCGGCGTTGCCGAGGGCTGTGGCACCTGCGCGTTCTCCGCCAGAGTTGCGTTCCCGTCGATCCCGCAAGTTAGATGCCCGCCTGCGGGAAACTCTGGCGCGCGAAGGATCGCCGCGCAAACGATCGTCAGTGAATGGGCTGTCGGGCAAGGACCGTGGCGGACAGTTACACTTTGCACCTCCGACCGCGTGCATGTCCCACGGCGATCGGACTGATGAAACCTGCGGTCATCTCCCTAACTGGGTGATGCAGGAACTCCCCGTCGGAGGAACTGAACCAGATCCTGCTCCACGAATTGGCGCACCTGCGCCGTTAGGACGATTGGACTAACCTGGCCCAAAAGCTGGTCAAGGCGTTGTTCTTCTTCCATCCCGCAGTGTGGTGGATCGAGAGGCAAGTGTCGTTAGAACGCGAAATGGCGTGCGACGATGCGGTGGTGGCGGAAACCGCCAGCCCGCGCGCCTATGCGGAATGCCTGGCGCACCTTGCCGAGAAGACTCTGCTGCAGCGTAGTCTGGTTCACGCAATCTGGTTCATGCAGTGTGGCGCAGCGTAGGTGCTTTGGCGCAATCGGCGTTGGGACGATGCGCCAGACCTCGCTCCGCGTGGCCCAGATTCTCGACGGGAACCGGCGGACCAGTAGGGCCACAACTGGAAGCCTGCCGTGTCATTCGTGGCCGCGTTCGCCATCGCCTGCGTTGCGTGCATTTCGAAAGCGCCCCGGCTGATTGCATTCCAGGATAGCCATGCCGCACCTTTTGTCAGGCCGGTTGTCAGCCCGGCGCTCGCGCGCATATCACCGATTGGAAATGTGAGTGACGCCAAATCATCCCAGTGCGCCAATCATCCCCACTACCGATGCGAATGCGTCGAACCTGATTTCCGAACGTCCCCTTCCGGTAGTGCAAGCCAGGTTCAAAGTTCATCAGGCTCACCGCAACTTCAACAGTTCTCCGCGTGCAGTCGCGATGCAATCTCCGCTTCGGCTCCAATCCTGAGCAGCGCGGTTCAAACCAACGAGGCTCAAACGAGCCCGGTACAGACCAGCCTGGCTCAAACCAACTTGGCTCAGACGTATTTCCGCTTGCCCAATGCCGTGGTCACTCCCGTGGCCTTTACCGAAACGTTCTTTGTAGTCATCGAGGGCCCTGGGAAAGGTTCCTCCGATCAGCCGGTACTTCAGATCCAGTGGTGGCGCGTGCTGGTTCTGCATCCGGCCGTCGATCCGGACAGCAACAGAATTCCACCGAAGAAAACTTAATTCGTAAACCCAGTTCGTAAACCGAGTCATGAAGGCAGCAGACAAAACACGGAATGTCGATCTCAGAAACTAACGAATTAGTTACTCAAACTCTCGAAAGGATGTAACTCAAATGAATGCAGGAATGTTGAAAGAAAACAGCACGAAAACTTGGATGCGGCGGCTGGCGGCGCCAATGCTCGCTCTGGCGCTGGTCGCTTCGTTCGTCACTTATGAATTCGCGTAAAGCCGGCCTCGGCCCGGGCAGCCGAAGCCGCACCCTCGGCGGCTCCGCTCGATGCCGACAGCGTCAGCGCGATCCTCGCCCTCGACAAGGCGATGGAAACTCTGGCGGCCCGCGTCACTCCCGCGGTCGTTAACGTCACCGTAACCTCGCGCACCAAGCCCGAGATGGCGGGCCGGCAAGTGCCGGAGGACATGCAACAATTCTTCGGTGGCCAGGGTGGCCCGTTCGGACAATTCTTCGGGCAGCACATGCAACGCCAGCCGCAGATCGAGCATGGCATGGGCAGCGGCGTCGTGATCTCGCCTGACGGATACATCGTCACCAATAACCACGTGGTCGAAGGCGCGGTCGACATCCGCGTCACCACCAGCAATCGCCGCGTGCATGAAAGCGAAACTCGTGGGCACCGATCCGCTGACCGATCTCGCGGTTTTGAAAGTGGACGCCAGCGGCCTGGCCAGCGCTCCCTGGGGCGACTCGAAAGAAGTTCGTCCCGGACAAACCGTGCTGGCTTTCGGCAATCCCTACGGATTCCGTTTCACCGTCACGCGCGGAATCGTGAGCGCGGTGAATCGCGCGAATCCTGATCCATCGAATCCCAGCAAGCCCGGCGAGTTCATCCAGACCGACGCGGCCATCAATCCCGGTAACTCCGGTGGACCGCTGGTCGATGCCCGCGGCGAGGTTGTCGGCATCAACACCTTCCTCGTCTCTCCTTCCGGCACATTCTCCGGCATGGGATTTGCGATTCCCACGCAGATCGTCCGGCCGACGGTCGAGACGCTGATCCGTGACGGCAAAGTCAGCCACGGCCACATCGGCATCGGTATTGCCGACATCACTCCTGAGAACGCAAAATTCTTCGACGAGTCCAATGCGACGGGCGGCGTCGTCACGCAAGTCGAACCAGATTCACCCGGAGCCAAAGCTGGCTTGCAGATCGGCGATGTCATCACCGAAATCGATGGCCAGAAAGTAAGCGATGCCGGCGAACTTCAGGTGCTGGTGGGGCAGAAACAGCCTGGCTCGAAAATCATGCTCAGTGTTCTGCGCGACGGCAAGAGCATGACCGTTCCGGTCGCCCTGGAAGAATTAGGTAGCCGCAACCACGACGGTGGCGAAAATTCGCCCAGCGGCGAAGGCAAAATGCACTGGGGCATCGGCCTCGGCAACCTCACGCCAGAACTGCGCGATCAGCTTCAGGCGCCAAACGACCTTCGCGGAGCCGTGATCGAGCAGGTGCAGCCGGGAAGTTCCGCCGACAATGCCGGCCTGCAGCAGGGAGACGTCATCCTCGAAGTGAACCGCCACAGAGTTCAATCCGCGAGCGACGTGCAGCAAGCCCTGGCGAAAGTTCCCAAGGGCGAAGACGCATTGTTGCTGGTCTATTCGAACGGCGGCAATACCTTCCGAGTGCTGCATTCTCCCGAAGGCGCGTAAACGGAAACTGGGAGTGGGCTGCTCCAAACAGCCCACTCTCAAAATTTCGTCATCTCCCCAAGCTCCCGTCATCCCGACCGCAGCCGGAGCGAAAGCGACGGCGGAGTGGAGGGACCTGCTGTTCGTGTGCGCATCACTGCTTTGAAAGGGCGTGGCTTGAGCCGCGCCGTCCGGGCACAAAAAGCGAATCGCGACTTTAGACGCCGAGGGACGTCAAGGCCGGACCGCACTCGCCGGCGCCCTCAAATACCGCCCGGCAAACGCCAGAAACGTAGGCCAGTTCGGCGCCGGCGTATGCCCGCCGCTGTGCTGCCGGAAAGCAACGTCTCCATCAATCAAAGCTGTCTCGATCGCAGGAAACTCACTGGTTCCCAGATCCTTTCTTGCCCAGCAGCTTGTACACCGGACCGGCGCCGACCGCGGCCAGGAACATCCCCTTTGCATCCACCCAGCCGTCGCCATTCGTCGCTCCCGCGCCAATAAACACCGGACGCGGCGCACACAGCGCGATCAACTCGTGCGCGTCCACCGGCAAATCATTTTCGGTCAGCGGTCCCGCATATTTCAGAAAGTTGCCCGCCATCCAGTGATACTCGCCGGTTCCGGCCACGTTGCCGATCTGCTCGCCAAAGTTGCGCCGAAACAGTTTGGCGCCGCCTTCGCCCGACGAGCTGATATACGCGATGGCAAAACGCGGATCATAAGCCATCGCAACCAGCGCCGCCTTGCCGTAGCGCGAATGCCCCTCGATTCCGACTTGTTTCGCGTCCACCGATTTGTCGGTCTCAAAGTAATCGAGCGCCCGGCTCGCGCCCCACGCCCACGCCCGCAGCGCGCCCCAATCGTCGAGCTTGCGGGCTTGACCCTTGTTGACCAGGCCAATCATGCCCTCCGTCAGCCATTCGCCATTGTCTGTCTGCACACTCGTCGGGATAGTACTCGGCGTATCCCCAGCCCTTAGCTAGCACCTGCTGCTGCCACGTCGGTCCGGCGCCCGCGCTGCATCATCTCCGGGAAGCGCTTCATGAGCATGGCCAGCACCTCGGGGCTCAACCCAAATTCCATCATCACTGGCACCGGGCCGCTGGCGTTGGCCGGCGTCGTCAAAGTCAAATCGATATCCACCTTCACCGGCGGATAAGCTGAGTTGTCGAGGTGTCCGCTCAGTCTCTTCGTGATGACGGGAACGTCGCCGTTCATTTCCTTCGTGGTGCTGACGACTTCCCAGTTCACCTTCGGAGTGTTCCTGGGCACGCGGCCGTAAATCTCGCGGTCGAAATCTTCCACAATCTCCGGCCGCCGCTTCTTCCACCACATCTTTGCGGTCGTGACTTTCTTCCCGTTTTTCAACCGCAGCGGGTCGGGAAGCTTCAAATCTGCATTGGCCTTGGACTCGTCGTAATTCGCGGCGTTCGGCGACTTCGGATCCCCATCGGCGCCGCGCCGCAGCGAAGTGATGTGCAGCAAGTCCATCATGCGTTGATGGTCCTGCTCGGAGGTAAGGTGAGCCGGCTGAGGGTTAACTCCTTGGGTCTGTGCGTGATCGATGGGGACGAAGGCAAGGCCGAAGACCAGCGCAAACAAACATACGCCAGGCAGAATCGATTGCGTTTTCAACTTCAACATGAGCTCCCCGATCCGTGCCGTCCTTGCAGCGCCGATCCCGGCTACGGTCGTTGTTGCGGAGAGATCCCTCCGCTTTGTCCATCCACCAGTAGTACAGGGATCGGTTTCTCCGCCGCCGCAGCCGGGCCGGGCAGAAGCAGGGTACTCAAGGCAATGCAAGAGAGGGCAGTGAAAGTCCTATCATGTTCTCTCGATATCATGTTTTTCCGACATCATGTTTTTCCAGTCGGCAAGTTCTGGGCCCGATTCTAAATCAAAAAGTACAACTCACCCGAGCGGCACGTGCGCCAGATTCACCACGCTCCACACCACGTAGGCGGCCATGATCCCCACGACACAGGCCATCACCAGAGAGCGGTTGCTGGTCTCGAGCAGGTCCGCAATGACTCCCGAGACGAAGATGAATAGGAATGGAATGGCCGCGAGCAGAAATCCCGCGCCGGCGAAGTGTGGGTGAGCCATCCCCAGAATCAGGAACAGGACCGCGACCAGCAGCGGAGCAGTGTTGCCGAAGTAGCGCGTGCGCGGCCATGCGGCGTACGTTGCCAGAACGAAAGGAAGCCACAAGGCAGCCGCTGGAGACGCGCGCCAGACCTGTGCTGCAACCTGCTTGTAGACTCCGAGCACGCGGAATCCGCGCCAGGTCGCTCCCCAAAACGCGGCGTGCCGCATGCTCTCCGCGAACGCATGCGCATGAAAGAAATACATCGCGAACAGCAGAACAAATCCCACGACACAAGCCGCGATCCAGATGACCACTCCTGCCCGCCGCCGTACCGGAGCAACGTAAAGCAGAAAGCCCAGCGCGATCGGAACCAGCACGATCAGCGAAAATTGCGATCCCACCGCGATCGCCAGCGAAATCCCCAGCAGCACGATGCGCCGCCAGTTCCACAGCACCACTTCGCGCGGAGCGTAAAGCGTGTGCGCGACCGCGATCGCGGTGAATACGGTCCCAAACGCTCCCCAGGCCGCGACAATCTCCGGCTCGGTATGCCAGACCGCGCTCGCCTGAATTAGAGACGGAGAGAAACAATAGAACGTAAGCGCGACGAACCCTCCCAAATTTCCGCACAGCCGCCGCGCCACATACCACAACGAAGCGCCCAGCAAAACTCCGCAAGCCAGAAACAGAATCCGCGGCAACCATCGCCAGTAGTTCGAGAGTTCCGTATTCCACAGGCGTTCGGGCCAGGCAAGCAGGGGTGCAGCGGTCACGATGGAGAGTAATGGCGAATGTTCCGTGTCAAACCCATCTTCTACCGAGGATACTTCGGTAGAGGACAAGTCCTGTGGGTTCGGGAAGGGCGCGCCCGCGATCCCTTGACCGTGCCACTGACGCCAGCCTCCGGTGATTAGAGATGCTTCGGGCCCGTACAGGGGACTCTCGCTCCTGACGGCCAACTCCCTTCCCACCAGCCACAAGGCTTGTCCCAAAAAGCAAAGCAGCAGCAGACCGGCGAGAAACTGCGGACGTCCGAAACGTTCGCGCGTGAAATATGGACGCATAAGGTCGAGCCGAGTGTTTTACCATGGCGGAGGCACTTTGCGCGAAAGATTGCAATGAGATTGCGAGAAATGTTCCGCCATGAGTGAACTCGATCTGAACACGGAGAGCAGTCCCGCGCAGAGTTCGGAGCCGAGTTCAGAGCAGATTGCAGAACACAATCCAGAACAGAGCCCCGCGCCGGCGTCGTCCGCTCCAAACTTTGCGCTTGCGACCCAACCCTCCTACGCCCGCACTTTATTTCTCGACTCGCAAGGGCTGCGTCCAGGCTGGGGACTCGCGTTCTACGCTGTGACTTTCCTCACTCTGCAGAGAATGGCGGTTGAGTTGGCGTCGTCGTGGGATCTCGGCGCCAGCGGTTTGTGGTCGATGATGCTGGCAGAACTCGGCAGCCTGGTCGCCGCCGTGATTCCAGCAGCCGTGTTGACGCGAGTCGAGCGTCGCCCCTGGAATGCGTATGGCTTGCCGGGAAAGCAGGCGTTCGGGCGTTTGTTCTGGATTGGCTCGCTGTGGGGATTTGCCGGAATCAGCATGCTGATGTTCGCTCTGTTCGGGCTGCACTCGTTCGCGTTCGGTCATGTCGTGCTGCATGGCGGGCGCTTCGCGCGCTTCGCGTTGTTCTGGGCGGTGATGTTTCTGCTGGTCGGACTGTTCGAAGAGTTTCTGCTGCGCGGATATATTGCAGTTCACGCTGGCGCGCGGCATCGGCTTCTGGCCCGCGGCGTTGGTTTTGTCCGTGTGGCTTTGGATTGATTCACCTGCGAAACGGTGGCGAACATTGGAACGGCGTGCTCGCCGCCGCGTTCATCGGCTTCTTCTTCTGTCTTACGCTGCGGCGCACCGGCAGTCTGTGGTTTGCCGTGGGTTTTCATGCCGCCTGGGATTGGGGCGAGACTTTTTTCTATTCCGTGCCCGACAGCGGCATGGTCTGGCGCGGTCACCTGCTGAGTTCGTCGCTGCACGGCCCGACTGGCTCAGCGGAGGCTCGGTTGGTCCCGGAAGGCAGCGTGTTCTGCTTCGTCGGTGATTGCGGCGGTCTGGATCGCATTCGACCGAGTCTATCCTCACTCTCGCGGGCGCGACGACCATGCGACACTTCCGCTGCCGGCTACAGCAGGTTCCTCGGCGCTGCGCTCCTCGGAATGACAAATCTTTGGATCACGTCTCACGATGTCCCTCCTTGGGAGTCCGCTCGCCGATACGTCTGAGCCGCGAGCATTTTTCGTTTCCACTCGCCCTATACTGATCTCATGACCTCAGAAGCCGACCTGCTGACCCCGTTGCGTCGCTACTGGGGTTACAGTTCGTTCCGGCCGCTGCAGGAGCGGATTGTGCGCAGCCTGCTTGCCGGCCACGACACCTGCGTTGTAATGCCGACCGGCGGAGGCAAGTCGCTCTGCTACCAGCTGCCTGCGGTCGTGTCGGAGCGAACGACGGTGGTGATTTCTCCACTGATCGCGCTGATGCAGGATCAGGCCGCACAACTGGCGCAGATGGGTATTCCGGCCGCGGTTCTCAACAGCTCCATCAGCAACGAAGACCAGAGCCGCATCATACGGCAGGCGCGAGACGGCGCTTTCCGGCTGCTGTATCTGTCGCCCGAGCGCCTGCAGCGCGCCGACACCCTGAGCTGGCTGCAGCAAGTCCCGATTTCATTTTTCGCCATTGACGAGGCCCACTGCATTTCCGAGTGGGGACACGAGTTCCGTCCCGAGTACCGCCAGTTGAGCAGCCTGCGCGGAAAGTTTCCCGGACCGTCCCATCGCCGCGTTTACGGCGAGCGCGACCCGGCACGTCCGGCACGACATTCTGACGCAACTCGAGTTGCGCAATCCCGATAAATACATCGCCAGTTTTCATCGCCCCAACCTGCGCTACCTGGTCCGCCTGTGCGACAGCGTCGAACACACCGCGCTGCTGGTGACGGCGCTGCGCCATTATGACGAGGGCAATGTGATCGTCTACTCACCCACAATTAGCAAAGTGGAAGAGACGGTCGACTTTCTCGAAGACCAGGGAATCGCTGCGGTCGGCTATCACGCCAAGATGGACTCGAGCGACCGGCGCCGCAATCAGGAGCGCTGGATGTCGGACGAAGTCCGCGTGCTCGTGGGCACGATCGCATTCGGCTTGGGCATTAACAAGGCGACCGTGCGGGCCGTGATCCACCTGGCGCTGCCGAAATCGGTGGAGCAGTTCTATCAGGAGGCGGGACGCGCCGGGCGCGATGGAAATCCCGCCGACTGCATTCTGCTGTGGCGGAAACAGGATGCTGGCCTGCTCGGATATTTTGCCAACCAGATTCTGGACGCAGCCGAGCGAGAACGTGCCTGGCAGCGGTATCACACGATCCGCGCGTTTGCCGAATCCGGGAAGTGCCGCCACCGGCAGATCTGCACCCATTTCGGAGAGACTCCGAAGTGGCCTTCCTGCGGCTCGTGCGACGTTTGCGGAGCCGCGCCCGACTGGCTGACCGAAGCGGTGACCCAAGCAGCGACCCTAGCGGTGACTCCGGCGGCCGTGCGCCGGGTGGTTTCCGCAACTGGCGGCACGCGAGCAGTGCCGAGCATTCCCGAAGCAGATCAGGAGTTGCGCGAATATCTTCGCGAGTGGCGGCGCAGAACGGCTAAAGAGCAGGGCTCTGCAGCGTTCATCGTGCTGCACGACACCTCGCTCGATGAGATTTGCCGGTCGGAGCCGAACTCGATTTCGCAACTGCTGAACATTACTGGAATCGGCGAACGGAAGGCCGAACTCTACGGGCAGGGAATTCTGGCGGCGCTGCGGCAATATCGCGAAGGCGCGCGCGCAGCTGCGCCGGCGGAGAAGAAAACCGCTCCCGCACTCGAAACTCTGCAACTCCTGGCGGAGGGTAAGAGTCTCGACGAAATCGCTAAGATTCGCGGACGCCAAGTAGCGACTGTAGTAAACGCGGTTGCCGGACTGGTCGAGAAAGGCGAACTGGAATTCCGTCCGGAATGGATTGATCGCAACCGGCTGGCCGTCATCGAAGCGGCTTGCGAGCGTCTTGGTCTCGGGCAACTGGAGCGCCTGAAAACGCTCAAAGATGCACTGCCTCCAGAGATCACCTACGATGAAATCCGGCTTGTCGTGGCCTGGCTGCGCCGCGAAGCGAGCCGCAAGAAGATATCGACCTCGACGTCGATTCCCGCCTGATTGAACTAATCCCCAAACGGGAAGACCTTAGTATCTCGAAAGACACTACCGCAACGACTGATAAACGCTGGGCTTGCGCGCGGGTGTACAATTCCTTGGGTTCCGATTCCTACCCAGTCTCACCGACAGATAAGTAGATTTGCCAATTCTTGGCATCGCTCGTGACGCTTCCGTGCGGTGAAGCACGTAACTGAGTGCGATAGCGCACTTAGGTTCCTCGAAGGGAGCACTCATGAGAATTCTGCTTTACAACCCCGACAACGGAGTAACTCGCAATTTCATGCCGCACCTCTGGATGTTTCTACTCCAGTCGCTCACGCCACCCGGACACGAAGTGCTGCTGATTGACGGAAACGCGAAGCCGATGGACGAGGCTCAAATTGCGCAGTATGTTCGCGACGAGAAGATCGATTTAGTCGGCATCGGCGCCATGACGCGCATGATCGCGAAAGCCTATCGCATCGCCGATGCGATTCGCGCCACTGGAGTGAAGGTCGTGATGGGCGGACCTCACGTCACCGAACTCGCCGATGAGGCCCTGGGCCGAGACGGCGGCCCGCGCCATGCCGATGCCGTGGCCCTGGGCGAAGCCGACGAAACCTGGCCCCAGATCGTGAATGACGCCGAGCGCGGCGAACTCAAGGAAATCTATACCCCGGTGGACGAAACCGGCAAAGAACGCAAGCCCTCGCTGAAGCAGTATCCGGTGATTCCTTGGGACTCGATTGACCTGGCCCAGTTCAACTTGGTCCCCAAGGCCGCATTCCCGCTGCTGAAGAAAGTCGGCGAAGGCTGGGGAACGTTTCGCATTATTCCTGTCGAGTCCGGCCGAGGCTGCCCTTACGGCTGTGAGTTCTGCACCGTGACCGGATTCTTCGGCGACTCTATCCGCTTCCGTACCAACGAGAGTGTCGTGAACGAACTGCTCCTGCTGAAGGCCCGCGCCCGCAAGGAAAAAGGTCAGATGGCGGTGTTCTTCATCGACGACAACTTCGCCATCAACGTGAAGCGCACGAAATCGCTGCTGCGCGACATCATCGCCGCCGGCGCTCAGGTGCACTGGGTGGCGCAGATCAGCGCCAACCTGTTGCGCGACGAGGAACTGGTCGACCTGATCGCGGCTTCCGGCGGCAAGTGGGTCTTCATCGGCATGGAGTCGATCGATCCGGCGAATCTGAAAGATGTCAACAAAGGCTTCAACAAGCCCGGCGAGTACGCCGAAGTGCTGGAGCGGCTGGCGAAACGTAACGTCTATGCGATTACGTCCTTTATTTTTGGCATGGACAACGACACGGTCGGCGTCGCCGAACGTACACTGTCACAAGTGCGCACTTGGCCGCCGGGGCTGCCCATCTTCGGCCTGCTCACTCCGTTGCCGGCAACGCCGCTCTATAAGCGGCTCGAGGTCGCTGGCCGGCTGACGCGGCCGAAGCATTGGAAGGAGTTTATCCCTTTCGCCATGGCGCATACTCCGCTGAAAATGAGCATCGAAGAAGCGCACGCCGAAGTGAAGTACGGATGGGCACATGCCTACAGTCCGCAGGCGCTGGCCCAGGCGGTTGATTCGCTCGACGAGCAGCCGCTGGGATATCGCATCAACATCTTTATCGCGCGTTTGTGTTTCCGCGGGATTTATTTCCCCATGATGAGCAAGTTTTCCTGGCTGAGAGTGGTCGGCGAGAATCGCCGTACGATCTACAAGCTGGTGAAGGAAGGCTTCTTCGGGCGCAAAGCGCGGCCGCGAAATCCCGACAGCGAAGTGGCGTACGACGAGGCGCCGGAATCGCAGGTCAGCGCATAGATCTCGGTCCTTCAGTCGAAAACCTCTTCGGTCGAAAATCAAGGATGAAAAAAATGGCCATCAACCGTTGATGGCCATTTTGTTTCGCTGCGGCGGCACGCAGCTAATTCCCTGCCAGCTGTTTCGCAGCGTCGCGACCGGAGCGCACGCAGTCCGGGACGCCGATGCCCCGGTAGGCGTTGCCCGCCAGCGCGAGGCCGGGCAACCGCTGGCGCAGGCGCTCGATACGATCGAGGCGATCGAGATGCCCGACGCCGTATTGCGCCATCGCAGACTTCCATTTGTAGACTCGCGCAAACAGCGGCTCGGCGCGCAGGCCTGCGATCTGTGGACCCAGGATTTGCTGCAGCTCATTGCGCACGATTCCAACGATTTGTTGGTCTGAGAGCGCCCACACATCCTCCGCATTCCTTCCAGCAAAAAAGCAACGCAGCAGCGCGCGGTCTTCCGGAGCCCGATGCGGAAATTTGTTGTGCACAAAAGTTGCCGCCAGCAATCGCTTGCCTTCGCTGCGGGGCACCAGAAATCCAAAGCCGGGCGGCAGCGACTGCCGGACGTCGCGATCGTAGCCCAGCCCAACCGTAATGGATGAACTGTACTGAATCGCGGCGAGTTCGGCGGCAAGCTCCGGACTCACAATGCGAAGCACCTGCGCCGCTGCGGCCGCGGGCAGAGCGATGATGACCGCGTCGAACCCGTCCGACTGCAGTCCTGCGGAAACGACCCAGCTTTCGGCTTCGCGCTGAATCGCCTGTGCCGGAGCGTTGATCAGCAGCGATGCCGGCGAAAGGCGCGAGACAACAGTCTCGGCCAGATGCTGCATGCCATCCTTGAGCGAAGTGAAAAGCGGCGGCGTGGGCTTGCCCGGTCCGCCCGACCTCTTCTTGCGCGCATCTCTCCGAGCGGCGAGCATTGCTCGGCCGAGACTGCCGTGGGTGCGCTCCATTTCCGCAAACCGCGGGAGCACGGCGCGGACGCTGAGGTTGGCGGCTTCTCCGCCATAGACTCCGGAGAGCAGCGGGTCGGCCAGCCGGTCGACCATCTCCGCGCCGTAATGGCGCTCGACGAAAGCCGCGACGGACTCGTCATGATCGCTGTCGTTGCTCGCGACAGCCCGCGGCGGATGAAAAAGTTCCCGTGCCATGCGCAACTTGGTTTTCCACGAAAAAAGCTGCGAGAGCCCAGTGGGCAGAATCTTTGTCGGAACCATGAACATCAGCCCGTCGGGCATTTCGACGAGCTGGCCGTGCGTCAGGATATACGTCTTGCGGTCGACATCGTTGGAGCCGATGAGCTGGTCGCCAAGACCGAGGGCGCGGCAGAGATCGGTCGCCCACGGTTTTTCCGTGATGAAAGAATCAGGACCGGCCTCCACGATGCATCCGTCGACGTGTTCGGTACGAAGCACGCCGCCCAGTCGCGCCGACGATTCATAAAGAACGTAGTCGACGTCAGCGCCGGCGCGGCGACGTTCTTCCAGTTCGAAGGCGGCGGCCAGTCCGGAAATGCCTCCGCCGATGATGGCGATGCGAGTCATGGGCTGCGAATTAGGTAATGCGAGTCAGCTCGTGCGAGCCGAATACTCCTGCACGAAGCGGGCCAGGTTCTTCACGTTGTCGACTGGTGTTTCCGGCAGGATGCCGTGGCCGAGATTGAAAATGTGGCCCGGGCGTCCGGCGGCGCGACGAAGAATATCTTCCGCGCGCGATTTCAATTCTTTCCAGTCGGCAAACAGCAGAACAGGATCGAGATTGCCCTGCACCGCGCACTGGTGACCGAGGCGCGCCCATCCCTCGTCGAGCGGGATGCGCCAGTCCAATCCGATCACGTCCGCTCCTGTCTCTTTCATGGCGGGAAGCAGCGTGGCGCTGTCGGTGCCAAAATAAATAATCGGCGCTCCCGTCTTCTGCAATGTCTTCACCATCCCCGTGACGTGCGGCAGCACATAGCGGCGATAATCTTCCACGCTGAGGCATCCCACCCAGCTGTCGAAGATCTGAATCACGTCGGCGCCGGCGCGCACCTGATCAGCGGAGTACGCAGTCGTGACGGCGACCAGCTTGCGCATGAGCGTGTCCCAGTCCGCGGGAGAGTTGTACATCATTTTCTTGGCATGGACGTAGTTGCGCGAGCCCCCGCCTTCGATCATGTAGCTGGCGAGAGTGAAGGGAGCGCCGCAGAATCCGATCACTGGCAGCCGGTTGCCGAAATGTTTCGCGACCAGGCTCACCGCCTCCGAGACGTAACCCAGCTCGGCAGCGCGGTCGGTACGCAGTGCCGCGATGTCTTCCGCGCTGCGAACGGGTTTCTCGATGACCGGGCCCTCGCCGGCGGAAAAATGAAACGGCAGGCCCATCACCTCGAGCGGCAGCAGCAGGTCGGCGAAAATGATGGCCGCGTCGATGCCCAGGATTTCCGCAGCCGTGATGGTGACCTCAGCGGCGAGCGCGGGCTTCTTGCAGATCTCGAGCAGGGAATGCTGCTTGCGAACCGCGCGGTACTCCGGCATGTAACGTCCCGCCTGGCGCATGAACCAGACGGGCGTGCGGTCGACGGCTTGGGACTTGCAGGCGCGAACAAAGCTGGAATTAGGGGCCGACATGAATTCTTGAATGTAGCATCTTTCCGAAAGGAGCGCTGTGATCGCGGCGAGATCAGAAACTTAACCACAGAGGACACAGAGTACGCAGAGAGAAAATTCAAGCTTGTAGAATTGTTTGCATGGGGTACAGGGTCGTCGCTATGTTCGGCGTAATAGGGCTGGTGATGTGCATCTGCGGGGCGGCTCTTCAGAAAACGGGAGCACCGCCCGCGCCCACATTCTATAAGGATGTGTTGCCCATCTTGCAGGATCACTGTCAGAGTTGCCATCGGCCCGGCGAAGTTGCGCCCATGCCGCTGGTGACCTACGACCAGACACAGCCGTGGGCGGCCGCCATGGCCCATGCGGTCGAGATGAAAATGATGCCGCCGTGGTTCGCCGATCCCCGCTACGGCCACTTTGCCAACGACATTTCTTTGACCCCGCAGCAGATCGCGACGATCGTGTCGTGGTCGCAAGCCGGAGCGCCTGCCGGCGATGCGCACGATGCGCCCGCGCCGCGGAAATGGGCTGAGGGATGGAATATTCCGCAGCCTGATCTGGTGGTGAAGATGCCCAAGGCGGTGCAGATTCCGGCGCAGGGTGAGGTGGAGTACACGTACGAAATCGTGCCCACGCATTTCGCCGAAGACCGCTGGGTGCAGATGTCGGAGTTTCGTCCAGGAAGTCCGGCGCACGTGCATCACGCGGTGGTGTACATTCGTCCGCCGGATTCGCAGTGGCTGCGCCATGCGCCGGTGGGCGAGCCCTTTACGGCGTGCAACGTTGAACGATCCGCTGGAACGGCGCGAGGCGCACGAGACCACCAGCGATCTGCTGCTGGTGTATGCCCCGGGCAGTTCGCCCGACCAATGGCCGGACGGCATGGCGAAGTTCGTTCCAGCGGGATCGGATCTCGTGTTCCAGATGCACTACACGACCAACGGCACCGCGGATCAGGATCAGACCAGCATCGGGCTGGTGTTTGCGAAGACCGCGCCCAAGCAGAAGAGTGATCACACTGCAGTTGAATAATCATGCACTGCTCATTCCGCCGGGCGCCGATGATTTTCGCGTGGAAGTGCAGGGCACGCTGCCCAACGATGCGACCCTGCTCAGCCTTTTCCCGCACATGCATCTGCGCGGCAAGCGGTTCGAATACGATATTGTGCACGACGATGGCAGCATCGAAGTGCTGCTGCGCGTGAATTACCACTTTCACTGGCAGCTGAGTTACCGGCTGGCCGAGCCGCGCCTGCTAAAGGCCGGAACGCGTCTGCGGGCGATCGCCTGGTACGACAATTCGAAAAACAATCCGCACAATCCCGATCCCGAGAAGGCGGTAACGTGGGGCGATCAAACCTCCGACGAAATGATGGTCGGTTTCTTCGACGTGGCCGTGGCGGCAGGGATGGATAAGTGGAATTTTTTTGTGCGCCACGGGGAAGAAACTCAGGAGCAGAAGAAACAGTAGCAGCAGAGTTCTTGGAAGATTCCCGCGGACGGACGCATTCATCGCAGGGAGGGCCTCTGTTAGACTTTGAAAATTCCAGGCGAGGGTTAGCATTGATGAACGCAAAGCGGGTGGTTGTTCTGACGGTTGCAGTGACTTTTCGTGACGTTTGGATTCGTCAAGGTAGCAGCGAAGGCGCAGTCCGGCGCGGCTGCACATACGGCCGATCCAGGCCAGGCCGCCGCCAACTCGGCGGGCCCGAAAAAAGCCGAAGAGCAATTCAAGAACATCCAGGTGCTCAAGGGAATTCCGGCCGACCAACTCTTTCCCACGATGCAGTTCATTGCCGCATCGCTGGGCGTGCAGTGTGATTTCTGCCACGTGCAGGGCGCCTTCGAAAAAGACGACAAGAAGACCAAGCTGAAGGCGCGCCAGATGATGCAGATGATGTTCGCAATCAATGCAAATAATTTCGATGGTCATCGCGCCGTGACCTGCAATTCCTGCCACAACGGCACAACCAAACCTCAGGCGATCCCAGCCGTGATGACGGAAGAGCCGAAAGAGGCGATGGGCGGCGCAAAGCCGACCGGAAGCCGCAAACGCCGGTGCAACAGCCGGGCCAACAGTCGGGCCAACCGCCGAGCAGTTGCTCGACAAGTATGTGCAGGCTTCGGGCGGAGCGGCGGCGATTGATAAAGTCACCAGCCGCGTCATGAAAGGCTCCATCGACTTCGGCGGCAAATCGTTGCCTATCGATATTTATTCGAAGGATCCCGACAAGCGAATTTCGTTTACCCACATGGCTGAGGGCGACAGCATCACGGCGTTCGATGGGCATGAAGGATGGCTGGTACGCCGGGACGTCCGGGCGCGCGCGAGATGCACGGCAGCGAAATCGACGCGGCATCGATGGACGCGGACCTGCACCTGGCCACGCATTTGAAGCCGATGTTTCAGCGAGATGCAGGTGCAAGGCAGCGAGCCAATCGGCGACCACGAAGCTTATGTGGTGGTCGGCCAGCGCGAGGGCAAGCCTCCGCGTCCGTTGTATTTTGACCAGCAATCCGGATTGTTGGTGCGGCTGGTGCGCTATGGCGACACCGCGCTGGGGCTGCTTCCGACGCAGATCGACTACGCGGATTACCGCGACACCAATGGCGTGAAGATTCCTTATCGCTGGACTCTGGCCCGGCCGAGTGGACGGTTCACGATCCAGGTGACGCGAGGTGAAGCAGAACGTTCCGGTCGACGATGCGAAGTTCGCCAAGCCGGCACCGCCCTCGCAGTAACCCCTATGTGTATCGATGCCGACGTCAGTGCGCCCGATCCATCGCCTGCTTCGAGGCCTGCCAGATCTCGGGAAAGGCATCTGGGCTGAGAATCTCGATCTCTGAGATTTGCCAGGGACGAGGCCAACTGGGGCTCAGATCGATGACGTATTCCTTCCCGTCTTGAAAATCTGTGTAGGTGATTTTCCTCGCGCGGTTAGGGAAGGATTCAATGCGATATTTCCTCGCGCAGAATTTCCAATCGGGATTGCGCGGGTAGACAAGCACATACGCGGAATCCCGAGCCGACGCGGGTGCTTTGACCGAGTCTGAAACGCCGATATTCCGGACCTTCCATGCTTGATAGACTCCGTAGCGAATCGTAGTGTCGGCAATGATGTCGATAATCGAGAGATGCTCGGGGGAAGACTGAACACGGCGGAGCAGCTCTTCGCTGATATGATGAGGCTCGAGAAACACCGCCGTCCTTGACAGATCGTAGTAGTTTTTGCCCTCTCGACGGACTAGAAGGAACCAAAAGCCAGAAGAACTGTCGGGGTTCTGCGCCCCTAGGGCGGACGAGGTCAGCAAGAGCGGAATCAACACTGAGAGCGCAGCGGCAAGTTTCAGACTGACGCGCATCTTGCAGGCTCCTATGCGGTAGCTCCGCTAGCTTATCCGAGAGGAGCGGACCGGCGCCACCAAATATCCCGAAGACCCCTCTGCACGCCGATTCAATAACAAAACCTGATAGGCACGATAAATAGTTTCGATTTCCGCGAAACTGCTGCGGACGATAGAGTGGGCGGTCTGAGGCGTTCGCGCAATGGGGAAAGCCGTGGCTATTGGAGGAGAAGAAAGTGCAGGGACTGGATCTCTCCCAGCACGGAGAAGAAGGATATCATTGGGAGGCGTCGGCGTAGGGCTGGCCGGAAGTTGCTGGAGCATCTTACGCGGCGACAGCGTGAACAACGCAGAACAGGACTTGACGACATATGACGAAGATCGAGGCAGTCATTCAAAACTCCAAGCTGGAAGCGGTAAAAACTGCGCTGCATGAAATCGGCGTCGAGGGCATGACCGTGATCGAGGTGCGCGGCCACGGACGGCAGAAGGGTCACACCGAGGTCTACCGCGGGCGCGAGTACAGCGTGGACCTGATTCCCAAGACGAAGATCGAGATGGTGCTGCCCGATACCTTGGTGGAAAAGGCGGAGCAGGCCATCCTGACCGCGGCTCGCACGGGCAAGATCGGCGACGGCAAGATTTTTCGCTCCCGCATCGATGAGGCGATCCGCATTCGCAACGACGAGCGCGGCGAGGGAGCTCTGTAGCGCGTTGCGTGATCTGGCTCGGCCGCAGGACCGGGACGCAACCGGAAGAGCTTTGACACGGCAGCAGTTGATGTCGCCTTCCCCCAGTGGCCAGCTTCACGGGGTGAATGACTTTCATGATGGCAGCGTCCTCGATCAGCGAACTACGGATCAGCGAATTACGCGGTTCCCTCAGCGACGAATCAGCGCGCATTCAGCGGGAGTTCGAGGCCTCCGCGGACGGGCGCGCCGCCCTGGCGCAACGTACCCGGCTGGTGGAAGAAATTCTGGCGCGCCTGTGGCGCGACATCATTTCATCCGATGAAGCCAAGCCCGCCAACTTTGCTCTTGTGGCCACCGGAGGGTTCGGCCGCGGATGGATGTTCCCTTATTCCGACATCGACCTGCTTTTTCTGTTCGGTGACCGCGACGCTGAGAAAGCTTTCAAAGATCCGGTGCGCCGCTTTTCGCAGGAATTGTGGGATCTGCGGCTGAAGCTGAGTCCGGCGTCGCGCACGCTTGGCGAGTGCGACCGCTACGACTCCAACAATACCGAGTTCACCATTTCTCTTCTCGACTGCCGCTATCTTGCGGGCGATCACGACCTGTTTCGCCGGCTTCATGACAAAGTGATCCCCAAGCTGGTGATGCGCGAATCCAAGGCTCTGCTGCAGGGGCTGGCCGAGGTCACTCGCGAGCGCCACGCCAAGTACGGAAACACGCTCTATCACCTGGAGCCGAATTTGAAAGAGGCTCCGGGCGGCTTGCGCGACTGCAATGTGGCTTCCTGGCTCGCCCTGATTTCGGCCATGGACAAGCTGCACGATTGGCCGGATGCGAGTTCTCTGCGCGCTCCGGTGCGCAAGCAACTGGATGCCGCGCTGGATTTTCTGATGTCGGCGCGCTGCTTTCTGCACTTCCGCCATGGCCGCGATGACAACACGCTGAGCTGGGAGGCTCAGGATGAAGCCGCGGCGCGGAAGATCGGAGCCACCATTGTCGGATCGCCGACCGGCGGCGCGGATTCCGGAGAACTCTCCGCCGCCGACTGGATGCGGATTTACTTCGGCCACGCCCGCGCCGTGCAGCGCACCGTCACCCAACTGCTGGAAGAAATTCCGGAAGCGTGGTCGGCCCTTTACCGGCAGGTGCAAAGCTGGCGCTCGCGGCTTACGACGGCAGATTTTTCCGTGGTCGATGGCCTCATTTTTCTGCAGCAGCCATCCGCGTTGCAGGATCCGGAAGTGCTGCTCCGGCTGTTTCATTTCATGGCCCACCACGGGTTGAAGTTGAGCGCGACCACCGAATACCGCATCGAGCAGGCGCTTCCCGCGCTGGCGTCCATGCCGCCCCGCGGAGCGGAACTCTGGCTCTACCTGCAGGAGACCTTGCTGCAGCCGCATGCCGCCGACGCGCTGCGCGCCATGCATTCGTTGCGCCTGTTGACCCTGCTCTTGCCGGAACTGAAACTTATCGACTCGCTGGTCGTGCGCGATTTTTATCATCGCTTCACCGTGGATGAACATTCGTTTCTAGCCATCGAGAGCCTGCACCGGCTGAAGCAGTCGCAGTCGGAGTGGGATAAGCGCTACGCCGAACTGCTCACCGAACTGGAAGATCCGGAATTGCTTTACCTGGCGCTATTGCTGCATGACACAGGGAAGGGCGTGCCCGGCGGCAATCACGTGGAGGCCAGCCTGGAGGTTGCGAATCATGCGATGGACCGGCTGGACATTGATCCAGAAGAGCGAGCAGAGGTGCTGTTCCTGATCGGGAACCACCTGGAGTTATCGGCGGCGCTGCGGCGCGACATTTTCAATCCTGAGACGGTGGCCGCGTTCGCCGAAAAGATAGGAACTCCCGAGCGGCTAAAAATGCTCACGCTCATGACCTATGCCGACATCAAAGCGGTCAATCCCGAAGCGCTGACGCCGTGGAAGGCAGAGAACGTTTGTCAGCTCTACATCGGCGCCGAGAACTATTTGAACCGCAGCGCCGACCACCGCGTGCATGCCGATGTGAATGACGAGAAGCTGGCGCGGCTGCGGTCGCTGGCGCCGGTGACCAGCAGCAAGTTCAAGGAATTTCTCGAAGGATTTCCGCAGCGCTATTTGCTGGTGCATTCCGCCGAGGAAGTCATGCGGCACATGGCCATGGCCGACGAACTCGGCGAAGATCCCGTGCAGGTCGAACTGAAGCGCGGTCGCCACTGGTATGAACTGACCATGGTCACGAGAGACCGTCCCTTTCTGTTTGCCAAGCTGTCGGGCGTGCTGGCTGCGTGGGGTATGAACATCGTGAAGGCCAACGCGTTCTCCAACGAGGCTGGCACGGTGGTCGACACGCTTTACTTCACCGACCGCTTCCGCACACTGGAGCTGAATCTTTCGGAGTGGGAGCGCTTCACCCGCAGTGTGACCAGCGTGCTGCTGGGCGAGGCTGACCTGGAGAAGATGCTGCGTGACCGCCAGCGCGCCGAGAAGGGCGCGATCGCGAAAGTGAAAGTAGAAACGAAGATTGAGTTCGACGATTCATCCTCGTCGACCAGCACTCTCGTACAGGTGATCACGCAGGACCGCCCGCGCCTGCTGCACCGTATCGCGTCCTGCCTGTCGGACCAGAAATGCAACATTGAAATCGCTCTGATCGATACCGAAGGGCAAATGGCGATCGATACGTTTTATCTGACCTCGGGTGGAAAGAAGCTGAAGGCTGAGCATCGCCGCCTGGTCGAGAAGGCCCTGGTGGAGGAGTTGCGGGGGGAGTAAGGAGAGAAAGTTAGCTATTCATCGATCACGGGTTTGCAATGTGCCGTACACTTCCAGCCATCGACCATTGTCCTCAGTGACGAGTGCCTCAATCGCCTTCTCTATAAGATCCTTGTTGAGCAGTCTCACAAAAACGGGCGGAGTCCCAAAGTAGTGATCGACGCCGTCATTGGCCATGCACCAGAAAATATTGTTCGGCGTCGCCACTAAGAGGCTAAACATACGCCCGTCGTCAAGCTCTACATGCACATCAATGTTATCGTTTTCCGGATCAACCTCTTCCAACGCACTCACGTAATTGATGTGCATGTGTCACTCGGCTTAGAGACCGTTATTTCGTCGAAAACTTAAACACGGTCTCCGACTTGAACGTCTCTCCCGGCTTCAGGATTGTGCTCGGGAAATCGGGATGGTTCGGCGAATCCGGGAAGTGCTGCGTCTCCAGACAGAATCCGTAGCGACGCTTGTAGACGTGGCCGTGTTTGCCAGTTACGGTGCCGTCCAGAAAGTTTCCCGTGTAGAACTGAACCCCGGGCTGCGTGGTCGAAACTTCCAGCACGCGCCCGGTAGTAGGTTCGTACATCCGCGCAGCCAGCGTGAGGCCCTCGCCTTTACGATTGATGACCCAGTTGTGGTCGTAACCGTGGGCGAGCACCATCTGATCGTAGCTGTCGTCGATGCGCGCGCCGATTCGCGTGGACGTGGTGAAATCGAGTGGCGTTCCTTTGACTGGACGCAGTTCACCAGTGGGGATCAGATTCTTGTCGACCGGAGTGAAGCGGTCGGCATTCAGCATGAGTTCGTGATTCAGAATGTCGCCGTTGCCTTCGCCGGAGAGATTGAAATAACTGTGCTGGCTCAGATTAATGACGGTGGTCTTGTCGGTGGTAGCTTCGTAGTCGATGACGAGTTCGTTCTGGTCGGTCAGCGTATAAGTAACTTTGACCTTTGCGTTGCCGGGGAATCCATCGTCGCCATCCTTACTGAGGAAGCTAAATGCCACGCCAGTCTTGCCTTTCAGTGCCTCACCCTCCCACACAACTTTGTTGAACGTCTTGTCGATGCCGCCGTGCAGCGTGTTGGGGCCGTCGTTCTTGGGCAGCGTGTAGGTCTTGCCATCGAGCGTGAACGTGCCGTTGGCAATGCGGTTGGCATAACGCCCGACAATCGCGCCGATATACGGTGGATTCGGAATGTAGCCATCGAGATTCTCGTGGCCAAGAACGATGTCCGCAATCTGTCCCTTACGGTCCGGCACGCGGATGGAAACGATGATGCCGCCATAATTCATTGCATCGACTTCGACACCGTTTGCGTTGGTTAAGGTGAACAAGTTGATGGGCCTCCCGTCCCGCGTGCCAAAAGGTTTCTGCTGAACTCCCGGCTTATGCTTCGTGGCAGCCTGTGCGACGGCGAGTCCGCCCATCGCCAGGCTGAGCAGGACAGTGACAGACACAGATACAAATATGGAAAAGGTCGTGAGGCGTCTTGGCATCATGCCGGAAAGTGTACTACGTTGGCCGGGTCCGTGCCGCATCTCCCAGGCCCGGTGTGCCTTCACTTCTGATACGGCCACTGCGCCTTCGTGAACAGCGCTCCATCGATCCAAATGGTCTGCCCGCTGATGAACGATGCACCTCTGCTGGCAAGAAACACCACGGTTGGCGCAATGTCGGCGGCCGTGCCCACGCGCCCCAAAGGCGTTAGCTTCGACCATGTGCCCGCGTAATCCGGATCCTCCGCCCGTGTGCGCTCGGACTCAATCGATCCCGGCGCAATGCAGTTTACCCGTATCCCATAACGCCCCAGTTCGACCGCAGCTTCTTTGGTGAACATCTCAATTCCGCCCTTGCTCGCCGTGTAAGCCACCAGAGACGGGAACGCGAGTTTGTTGCAACCCGAGCCCAGGTTTACGATCGAGCCTCCTCCGTGATCTTTCATGTACCGCGCGGCTTGTTGCGTGCACAGAAAGCAACCTTTCAGGTTCGTGTCGATGACCAGGTCCCATTCTTCCTCGGTTACGTCGAGAAGCGGCTTCCAGGTCTGCACTCCAGCATTGTTGACCAGAAGATCGAGACGGCCGAAGCTGCCGATCACGCGCTCGAACATAGCCGCTACCTGGCTGCCGGACCGGATGTCAGCCTCAATGGGCAGGACGTCTCTTTCCGCGACGCCTTGCACGGCGCGAATTTCCGCGACGGTGGCATCCACCTGAGACGCCGGGTCGTTGTAGTAGTTCACCGCCACGCGATAGCCGTTCCGCGCCAGCTCAAGGGCAATTTCCTTCCCGATTCCCCGGCTCGCCCCAGTCACCAGCGCTGTCTGGCCCTGCAGCATAATCACCTCGATGGATTACAGAAATGAAGATGGACCGCCGAGATCACCGCGAAAAGATCACAGCGAAGAGATCATAACGAACCGCGGGCAAAAGTGGCGCTCGATTCCACCTGGGACCGGCAGGAATCGCAAAACGTGTTCTCCCGCAAGTCAATCCACTCCACGGAATGCGATGAGGCCATCATGCAGCGATAGTCCTGGCAATGGTGCAGGTCCAAAGTGTGACCCAATTCGTGGACGGACTCTTTGAGCAGACGCTGGCTGAGAAGGCCATCATTGCGGTCGAGGCCGTAGAACTCCTGCCGTAGCCGGTGAACCGAAACCAGCGCGCAGGGCCCTCCCATTTGCGCTTCGCCAAAAACATATTTCAGAATCGGGATATAGAGATCGACGTCGGCCACTGCCAGCAGACGCCAGTCCCGCGGGCGCACAAAAGCCTGCATGCGCTGCAGAATCTCCGACGAGTGATACTGCTGTCGTTCTGCGTGATAGGACGGTGCGGGATCAAGGTTCGCCGGGAAAATCTCACAGTCAACGTGAAGGCACCGGGGAATTTTGGCGCGCAAGTCGCGCAGCAGCGAAACATCCACCTTGCCAACCGGTAGCAGGTGCACCAGATTCATCGCGATCTATCGAGTTTCTACCGGAATCCGGCTCCAGCCGTAACGCTTGAGCTTGTGGTGGAGCGTGACCCGGTCAATGTCGAGAACCTCAGCGGCGCGGCTCTGGTTGCCGCCGCACTCATCCAGCACGCGCAGGATGTGGGCACGTTCCATCTCGTCCAGGCTCTTGCCAATAGTGGCGGCGGGCTGCGTCTTGAAAATGAAATCCTGTTCGCGCAACTCAGGCTCCTGCGCCACCACCATGGCGCGCTCAACGGCGTTTTCGAGTTCGCGAACGTTGCCCATCCACGGCTGCTGCTGCAACTGGTCCATGGCGGCCGACGAAACTCGCGTGACGTGCTTGTTCATGGCAAGAGAAAACTTCCGTGCGAAATGCTCGACCAGCGGCGGAATGTCCTCCCGGCGATCGCGCAGTGGCGGCAGCTCGATCCGGAAAACATTCAGCCGGTAAAACAGATCGGGGCGGAACGTGCCCTCTTCGATCATGCTTTCCAGATTCTTGTTGGTGGCGGCCACGCAGCGGAAATCGACTTTGATGACCTGGTTGCCGCCCACGCGCGTGATCTCGCGCTCCTGCAGCACGCGCAGCAGATCGGTCTGGGTCTTCAGGCTGATGTCGCCAATCTCGTCGAGAAATACGGTTCCGCCCTCAGCGATTTCAAATTTTCCCTTCTTGCGGTATTGCGCTCCGGTGAAGGCGCCTTTCTCGTGGCCGAAAAGTTCACTTTCAAGCAGCGTCTCGGTCAGCGCGCCGCAGTGGATGACGACCAGCGGATGAAACCGCCGCACGCTGACGGCATGAATGGCGCGCACCACCAGCTCTTTCCCTGTTCCACTCTCGCCCGTGATCAGGACATTGGCATCGGTGGGCCCTACGGTTTCGACGGCTTCGAATACTTTCCGCATGGCCGGACTCTGCCCAACCAGGTCGCCGGGACGCGTGATTTCCGCGACGGTTTCGCGCAGACGGACGTTTTCTTTTTCTGCGCGCCGATGCGCGAGCGCCTTCTTCACCAGGTGCGCAATCTCGTCCGGATCGAGCGGCTTGCTCACGTAGTCATACGCGCCGTTCTTCAGCGCCGTCACCGCCGTTTCCACCGAGGCGTAGCCCGTCATCATGATGACGACTAAGTCCGGATCCATTTCGTGCAGGCGGCGTTGCAGTTCAATGCCGTCGGTGCCCCGCATCTTGATGTCGAGCAATGCGAGATCCCACTTGTTCTCCGCCATGCGAGTGAGGGCGCCGCTGGCGCTTTCGGCGGTTCCAATCTCGTAGCCTTCTTCGCGAAACCATTTTCCCAGAGAATCGCGGACGCTCAGTTCATCGTCGACGATCAGCAGCTTGCCTTGCGTCTCCATCTGTTCCTCACCTCCCGCTTGCGGTAACAGCAATTTCGTTTGCCGGGCGCGGAGCGGCTCTTTCAGCATCCGCTTCGCAAGGCAGAGTTACGGTAAAAGTGGTGCCGCGTCCCGCCTCAGACTGCACTTCGATGTTTCCGTTGTGGCGCTCCAGAATGCTGTGGCTGATGGCCAGGCCCAGTCCAACGCCGCGTCCCGTCTCTTTGGTCGTGAGAAACGGCTCAAAGATGCGCGGCAGGATTTCCGGCGGAATTCCACAGCCGTCGTCGCGCACCACCACGCGTGCTTGGTCGGGCCCACGGCCAAAACTCGTGGTGATCCACAGATTGCCGCCTTGCGGCAGGGCATCCAGCGCATTCATCACCAGAGCCAGCAGCACTTGCTCGATCTGTGCGGCGTCGCAGAGCACCGCCGGCAGATCGGGATCGAGTTGGGGCTGAACTTGAATGCCCGCGAGATCCAACTGGTGCTGCACCAGGCGCTGCGAACGCTCGACCACCTGATTCAGGTTCGCAGGCTGCAGGTTCATCGGGGTGGTACGCGAGAAGGTGAGCAGATTCTTCACCAGATCGCCGCAGCGCCGGCTTTCGGAGGCGATCAGGTCGAGCGAGTCGCAGATTTCCTTTCGTCGACTGCGTCCACTGTCGTCGCGGGGCGCTTCTTCGTGGTCCGTCCATTTGCGCAGCAGCTTGGCATAAGTGAGAATGCCCGAGAGCGGATTGTTGATCTCGTGCGCCAGCACGGCGGCCATCTTTCCAATCGAGGCCATCTTCTCGGTGTGCAGCGCATGTTCGTGCGCGCGTTTGAGTTCGCGTGTCTTTTGCTCGACGCGCTCTTCGAGCGTATGAGTCCAGGAAAGGTTCTCGCTGTGCTCCGCGTGCAACTGGCGACTCATGCCGTTGAACGAGCTGGCCAGCTCGCCGATTTCATCGTTGGACCGCACTTCAATCTGATAGCCCAGGTCGCCCGCGGCCAGGCGTTCGGTGCCGCGTTCCAGCGCTTTCACCGGACGGCCCACGACTTGCCAAACAAAAAACCAGCTCAAAAGGGCGATCAACAGCAGGGCGCAACCGGTATAGGCAATCATCCGGTGACTGCTCTCCGCCACCTGCACGTCAGCCTTCGCCAGGGAAAGATTGGTGTCGAGCACGCCCAGAATTTGCTGCTCCGCGGGATGGGCGTGGCAGGCGGCACTCGAGCAGGTCCGCTGATTCTCGATGGGAGTGATGATGCCGAGCACCCGCGCTCCCGCAACGTTGCGGTAAATGCGGAAGCGGTCCGGACGATTCAGGCGCGCCAGCGGTTGCGACTGCGCGTGGCACGCGTAGCAGGCTTCGGCAGTTTTATCGACCACGTGGTTCTGTTCGGCCGAGTCAGTGGTATAGGTGATTCTGCCTTCCTGGTCGAAGATGCGGATCTTCTCCATCCCAGGTTCACTGGCCATCATCTTGATCGAGTGGTGCAGCCCTTCCCGGTCGTTGCGCAGCATGTAATCAGTCGTGCTGCGCTTGATGATGTCGCTGACCCGCTCGGCGCTCAGCAAAGTGTTTTGTTCCAGATGCTGGCGGTGCAGGCGCACGTTCAGATAGCCCAGCAGCGCGAAGATCACGATCATGGCGCCCAGCAAAAGAATGTTCAGCTTGGCGCTGAGACTAAATGTCAGACGCAGCCAGCGACCGCGAGTTGGCTCAGTCTCCTGCATGCTCCATGACCGCCGAAACTTGGGCCCGCGGAACTTCGACCGGCGAAACTTCCATCTCTGCCGCGTCGATCTCTGCTGGCTCCTGCACGCACTCTTCTCTAGGGAAGATCGGCAAGTACTTCACCGCCATTCCAAACAGGGCGAAACCGGCGGCGATGATCATGACGGTCACCGCCAACTCAGTCCACTTGGGAAAGTAGCGAACTCCTGTGGAGCCTTCGAAGCCCGTAATACTCACGTTCATCCGGTTGGTGATGAAGCCGAGAACCACCAGCACAGCGGCAAGGTAAAGCCCGCCGGCGCTCGATCGCACTTTGCGCTGCACGAGCAACGCCAGCGGAAGGATGACCGCCAGCGAAATCTCAAGCCAGAACAGGTACATCTCATATCCCGGCCGCAGCGCCAGCCGTAGCACCCCGCGATTGGCCAGGTCTTCGAAGCGAAGGATTGCATAGACCCCGAGTACCACGACCAGAACGCGCCCCAGTTCCTGCAGAACCGGCAGTTCCAGCTGCAATCCGAAATGCTTCGAACTCATCGACGATTCGAAGATTGTCATCGCGAGCCCCACGGCAATGGCGGAGAGAAAGAAGAACACGGGCAGCAACGGCGTATACCACAAGGGATACAGCTTTTCGGGAACGATCAAATAGAGTGTGCCCAGGGACGATTGATGCAGCGTGGAAAGAATCACTCCGCAAATCACCAGCGGAATCAGAATGGCCCGAACTACTTTTAATGGTTTTTGCAGGTTGAACCGCTCCAGCACGATCGGCGAGAACTCCAGCGCCAGCACCGTGGTGTAGAGCATGACGCAATACGCCACTTCGAACATGACGGAATGCGGATTTCGCATGATCAACGGATGCCATATGTTGTAAGGCTTGCCCAGGTCGTACATCAAAGCAGCGCAAACCAGGATGTAGCCGAGGAAGGCAGTCAGAATGGTCGGCCGGATGATGGAGTGCAGGCGCTTGATGTTCAGAATATGAACCGCGGCGGTGAGCGTGAATCCGCCGGCGGCCAGCATCACGCCGCACAAAACGTCGAAGCTGATCCAGATGCCCCAGGGGAATTGATCGCTAAGGTGCGTCGACGCTCCCAAACCCTGAGTGAAGCGCACGAAAGTGGCGTAGAGGCCGGCGGCCATCAGGAAAAGAAAGACCACCTTCCAGAAAGTGAACTTGAAACCGGTGCGGAGTGCCGTCGCTCGCGCCATTATGGCCTCCTCCCATTCTTGTTGGCAGTCTTTACATCCGTCGATTTACCCGGTGCCACGCGTCCCTCGGCCAGTGCCACTTCTTCGCGACGATGCGTGATCCACCACACTCCGCCCAGCACCATTCCACCCAGAGGAATGAAGTCAGGAATGTGGGACAACACGCGGTAGGTGAGCATGGGCATGGGATCTTTGGAAAGCCCGCTCTGATAGCCAAAGGTTTCAAACGGAACGGGGGAGAGCAGCAACACTGACGTGCCACCGACTTCCTCGAGTCCGTAAATGTGCTCCACGTACTTTCCCGGGTTCTCGCGGATCCGCTTCTGCGCCTCGGCGATCAACTCGTCGCGCTCGCCGAATTTGGTGGCGCCCGTAGGGCAGATCTCCGCGCATGCCGTCTGCTTTCCCGCCGCCACACGGTCGGGACACATGGTGCACTTCTGCACTTTGGGTACAAGCTTGCCCCATTCATATTTCGGAACGCTGAAGGGACACGCCACCATGCAGTACCGGCAGCCCATGCACTTCGACGCGTCGTAGGTGACGGGACCAAGTGCAGTCTTCTGGATCGCGCCGACCGGACACACCGACGCGCACGAAGGATCGTTGCAGTTCATGCACAGGCGGCGCATAAACTTGTCGCCGCGCGTGAGCACCACCGTCATTTTGTGCGCGGACTGAATTTCTTCGGCGGCAATCGTGTCGTCGTAAGGAAGTTTGTTCTGCGCGGCGCAGGCCTGTTCGCACTGCTTGCAGCCGATGCAGATCGTGGAGTCATATAAAAGTGCTTTGCTCATGAAGTATTTTCCGGACGCGCGTGGTTCGAGCCAAAGACCCGAGCCAGAACTTGTCCGGAAATCCTTTCGACCGACGCCTGAGCTGAATGAGGAAGAAAAAGGAGCGATCACCGCGTAACCGCAGACGCGAATCGGACCGCTTACAAGCTGCTTACTCATCCGATCAGAGGCTGTCGCGAAATTCAGCAGCTTCAGACAGTAAGATTCTCAACAATTACGAATTCCTCAGCCGTGACCTTCATCACTTCTGCACGTGACGCTGGTCAACAGGGTTTTGCATCGCCGGACGGACGAGTTTCGCATTGTGTTTTGCAGCAGTGTGATGATGCAGATCGCATCAGTCGCTTCGCTAACGCTAAGTGATTGATGGCGCATCAGTTCAACTTGCCTGCGCATCGTGATTCCAGCGCATGCGCCACATTTCCTGTTGTGATGTTCATCAGAGCTCGATGCGGTGATTCTTCGCATTGTCAGATCGCCAAAGCCGCGCCCGCTCGCTATCTAACTAACAGCGCAAGGAATACGCGCGTAGCATCGAGCATTCCGCAAGCGCGATTAAGTTTGGTCTGGCGATTGCCTTTAGGAAAAGTGTGAGTGACCCAGTAGTGAAAGGGAACTCCGGGCGAGGTGGTTTATGACAGTCATCATGGTTTTGCTGACATTCGCAATCTTTCTGGCAATTGATTATGTGCATGGACAAATGCAACTGGCGAAGCACCCTATTCTTCAGACCGCTCCGCGGGAAACGGCGCCGCGTATGGCGCCTTCGATCGTCTCCGGCTTCAAGGTTCCCGAAAACGTCCGTTACCACACCGGGCATACCTGGGCGCTGAGCGAGAGCCGCGAACTGGTGCGCGTGGGCCTGGACGATTTCGCATCGAAACTGGTGGGAAAGATTGACAGCATCGCCCTACCGCAGCGCGGACGCTGGGTTCGCCAGGGCCAGAAGATCTGGACGATTTTCCGCGATGGCAAGTCAGTCGACATGGTCTCGCCGATCGAAGGCACCGTCACCGCCATCAACGAAGCCGTGATGAAGGATCCGGAACTGGCGCGGAAAGATCCCTACGGCGAAGGCTGGCTGCTCACCGTGCAGGCTCCCGATTCCAAGATCAACTTCCGCAACCTGATGGGCAGCACGTTGGCCCGCTTGTGGACCGAATCCTCCGCGCTGCAGCTGCGCAACCGCATGCCGATGTTGGCTGGCGCGCTGGCCCAGGACGGCGGCGAGGCCGTCGACGACCTGACCGCGAACCTGCCCGGCGAAGACTGGGCCACCGTCACCAAAGAATTCTTCCTGTCGTAAGCACGGTTCATAGGAAGCACGGTCGAGAGAGCATGGCCGAGAGAGCACGGTCGAGAAAGACTCGCCCGACTTTAAACTACAGCCGCCCGGGATCGATTCCGGGCGGCCTTCTTGTTTGCACTTCCGTTGCACTCGGCGGAAAGCTTCAATCGGACAAAGCGCCTTCACTCGCAGGCTGCGAGAAGCAACGAAGAATCCAGCCGCCGACCATCACCGCGGAAGTCAGCATGATCACCCGTAAATACTGCGCGGCCGGAATGCTGGCATCGCCAACAATCGTGCGCAGCAGACCAAAGGTTGCGCTGCTCGCGCACAGCGCAAAATACACACGCTCCTTCGCGCACCCCGCAATACTCACCAGCCAGGCCAGGATCGATGCCACGACGAGGTAAATCCCGATCAGAACGAAGTCGCCGGTTGCGCCCGACCCAGGCAGCAGAACTCCAGCCTTTGGCGCCGCAAACCCGTGCATCGCAATCCCCAGAAAAACCAGGGAGTGAAGCAATGCGATCAAGGCGCGCTTGCGATTCGTAAGAACCCCAAAGTCGTTCATAAATGGCTGATTCAGTTTCGCCTGTCGACCATGAAAAGCGTGTGACCGGTCTTACTCCAACCTGTGATTCCAGTCACAAAAATTGCCTTTCACCGCTCTCTGGCATCGCGCCATTCGGCAGTGGTACCATCGCGGGCCATATGGCAACCCGAAGAACCGCGCTCACCTCGGTATTTCTATCTCTGCTGTTGGCGCTGATCGCGAATGCCGCAGGCCAATCTCCAGCCCGCGCCTCCCATCCCATCGTGCTGCACGCGGCGCGCCTGCTCGACGTGAAGACCGGCCGCATCCTCAAGCCAGGAGAAATTCTGGTCGAGGGCGATCGCATCGCGGAGGTGGGGACTTCGGTCAAACACCCGGCCGGTGCCGAAGTCATCGATCTTGGGCGATCGAACTCTCCTTCCCGGTTTGATTGATGCGCATGTTCATCTATTTCTCCATCCCGGCGCGGAAGATCTGCAGACCGTCGAGGAATCCGTGCCACAGCGCACCATCACCGCAACCCTCGCCGCTCGCGACGACCTCATGGCCGGCTTCACCGCCGAACGCGATATGGGCACCGAAGGCGCCGGCTCGGCCGACACCGCTGTTCGCAATGCGATTGACGAAGGCCGTATTCCCGGTCCGCGGCTGCGAATCAGCGGCAACGCCATCAACATCCTCGGCGGCCACGAAGACGCCATCGGCTACAACCCCGAGCAGCGCGTTCTGCCCAATGCAGATTATGCCAACAACGCCGACGAACTCGTCGCCGTGATGCCGCCGCCAGTTTAAAGAAGGCGCGGACTTCATCAAGATTTATGAAACGGGTGCAGATTCGGTTCGCGACGGAAGATTCTCGACCCCGTATCAGTACACCGAACCGCAACTCGAAGCGGCTGTCAAAGAGGCCGCGCGCCTGGGCCGCCGCGTCGCCGTCCATGCCACCGGAGAACCGGGAACTCTGTTTGCCGCGCAGGCGGGCGTTGCCTCCGATTGACCACGCCGACCAGCTCAGCGACGAGACCATGCGGCTGATGAAAGAGAAGCAAATCTTCGCCGTGCCCACATTTACCATCTTCGAATATTTTGCCGAGCACGCGGCCACGCCCGAGCAATCCGCGCGCGAGCATCAGATGCTCGACATCAAAGTGCAGGAATTCAAGAAGCAGATCACGGCGGGCGTTCCCATGGCGGTCGGCTCCGACGTAGGCCCGTTTCCCCACGGCACGCAGGCCCGCGAATTTGTGCTGATGGTGAAATACGGAATGTCGCCTCTCGCTGTGCTGCAGGCCGATCTGCTGAATGGCGCGAAATTGCTGGGATGGGACGGTCAGATCGGAACGCTCGAACCCGGTTATTTCGCCGACGTGATCGCGGTACCCGGCGATCCGCGCAGGACATCAGCGTGCTCCAGAACGTCGGCTTCGTGATGAAGGGCGGCAGTCGTTTACAAGAAATGACGTGCTCGATTCGTCTGAGACGATTGGTGTGGACCGATTGTGTGGGACTGGGTCTTCGACCCGGTCATGCGGAGCGCAGCTCCGCTGCCCTGTCACTGGTGCCGTCGGGTCCAGGTTCGCGGGCGGTAAATGGCGGGCATGATCTGCAAAACATTGCACAATCGCCCGCGATTCTCATGAGAGACAGATGCTAACTAGTTAATTGTAAGCAACTTGCCGCACCTCTAACGTTGGCTGCGTGGCTGCCCGATTGCCCCTTCCTAAGTGCCGCGCCGGTCATCGGCGGGCACTTATGACCAGCCGCAGATTTTCTGAATTCTTCGGATCGTTCCTCTTTCAGTTCTCGCGATGGGCCGCCCTGTTGGTGGTCAGCTCTGCCCTTTGTCCGGCATTGCATGCGCAGACGCTAGTTGCGTCCGCACCGCTTCCGGACGCGCCCCAGCCGAAGATGGAAGGCACAGGCGCACCACCAGCCGCGATCAGGCCAGTATTCGCCACGGCGGTCGTCGTCGCACCGTCGAGCGCGCCCACGGAACACAAATTCTGGGATACGCAGAATCGCGTGCTGCTGTTCGCGGCCGCCGCCTTGAACGGCGCCGATTTCGCCGTGACTCGCGCCAACCTGCAGAGTGGCGGACAGGAATTGAATCCGGTAGTTCGCGTCTTCGGACGCTCCACTGCCGGGCTGGCCGTGAATTTTGTCGGCGAAACCGCGGGCGTCATCAGCCTCAGCTACTTCTTCCACAAAATCGGCCATCACAAGCTGGAGCGCGCCGTCTCCCTGGTCAACATCGGAAGCTCCGCCGGTGCCGTCGCTTACGATCTGGCCCACCGCTAAACGAGAGTCTGAGCCCACCAGGCCGCGCCCTTCAGCGCGGCCTTTCATTTTGCGCCGTCGCTGTTCCCCGACATCTATATCAAGCACGAAATCACGGCGCCCTCGCTCTGTTGGTAGTATTGAAGAGCGAATTCTCGGTTCTCAGTTCTCAGGAAAGACGAAGCATTTTTCTAACTGAGAACTGAGAACCGAGAACTGAGAACTACAAGAGCTGAACCCCGCACGCCGTGCCGGAGGATGACCGACATGAAAATCGCAAACGACGTCACCGAATTGATCGGCCACACTCCCCTGGTTCGGCTGAACAAAGTCACCAAAGGGTGCGTCGCCGAAGTGGTGGCTAAGCTCGAAAGCCAGAATCCGCTGGCCAGCGTGAAAGACCGCATCGGCGTCAGCATGATTACTGAGGCCGAGCGCGCGGGAAAAATCCATCCCGGCAAAACCGTGCTGATCGAGCCGACTAGCGGCAATACCGGCATCGGTCTCGCGTTCGTCGCCGCGGTGAAAGGTTACAAGCTGATTCTCACCATGCCCGATACCATGAGCCTGGAGCGGCGCGTGCATTCTGCTCGCCTTCGGCGCGGAAATCGTTCTCACGCCCGGCCCGCGCGGCATGACTGGCGCCATTCTCAAAGCCAAAGAAATTCTCGCCAGCACTCCCGACTCCTACATGCTGCAGCAGTTCGACAATCCCGCCAATCCTAAAATTCACTTCGAAACCACCGGCCCCGAAATCTGGGACGACACCGATGGCCGCGTCGACATTCTGGTCTCCGGCGTGGGCACCGGCGGCACCATCACCGGAATCTGCGAGTACATCAAGCCGAAGAAGCCTTCGTTCAAAGCCGTGGCCGTCGAGCCCGCCGACAGCCCGGTTCTCTCCGGCGGCAAGCCGTCTCCCCACAAAATTCAGGGGATCGGCGCCGGGTTCGTTCCCAGCATTCTGCGCCGCGATTACATCGACGAAGTCATCACCGTGACCAACGACGACGCCATCGCCATGGCCCGCCGCCTGCCGCTCGAAGAAGGACTGCTTCGTCGGCATCTCTTCCGGGGCCGCGGTGGTTGCGGCGTTGAAAGTGGCGCAGCGCGCCGAAAATGCCGGTAAGCTGATCGTGGTGATTCTGCCGTCTTTCGGCGAACGCTATTTGAGCAGTATTCTGTTTCAGGAACTGCGGGAAAAGGCGTTGCAGATTCCCACGGCGGCGCTCCCGGCCTGATCCCGAGTCGGAATACTTATTCATGCCGCACCTGCTCGCGCTAATTCGCGAAGACGTGGCCAACGTGATGGAGCACGATCCGGCGGCCAAGTCTCGCCTGGAAGTCTTCCTGTGCTATGCCGGCCTGCATGCGGTCTGGTTCTACCGCATGAATCACTGGCTGTGGAACCATGGTCTCGTTCTTGGCTGGGCGATGGCTGTCGCAGGTCGCACGTCTTCTGACTGGGATCGAAATTCATCCCGGAGCCAAGATCGGACGCCGGTTATTTATCGATCACGGCATGGGTGTCGTGATCGGTGAGACCGCCATCGTCGGCGATGACGTCACTCTCTATCAGGGCGTGACCTTGGGAGGCACCGGCAAGGAGCACGGCAAGCGCCATCCCACGATCGAAGACAACGTGGTGGTCGGCGGGGGCGCGAAGATTCTGGGCAACATCACGGTCGGAAAAAACTGCCGCATCGGCGCCGGATCGGTGGTTCTGCGCAATGTTCCCGGAAAATTCCACCGTCGTCGGCGTGCCCGGCCACATCATTTTCCGCGAGGGCAAGCGCGTCGTGATCACCGATCCCAAACAAATCAACGATCCGCTCTCTGAAGCCCTCGCCGCGGTCATGACCGAAGTGAACCGGCTGCGCGAGCGCGTGCAGCAACTCGAAGGCGGCGAAGCTCAGCGCGAGCCGCTGGCAGAGTCGCTGCAGAGGATCATGGAAGACGTCGACTACCAGATCTAGCCTTCGGCAATCGTAAAAGAGAATCGTAGAAGGGAATCGTGGAAGAGCGGCTCTGACACAGCCGCGCCCGGCGGCCGAGGGACTCTTTGACAAACGCGGGCATGTCCGTTTAATGTTCGGTTGCGTAAACGTTTACGTGAACCGGTTTTGTTCGATTCGGGTCTTAAGTCATTTAGGATTCCTTTTTCCCCAATGCTGCTGAAGACATTGCGCGAAGAGGTGCTGGAGGCGAACCTGGAGTTGGTTCGCCGCGGCCTGGTGCTCTACACTTTCGGCAACGCCAGCGGCATCGATCGCAGCGAGGGGCTCGTCGCCATCAAGCCCAGTGGGGTGCCCTACGAAGAGCTCGACGCCGGAGCAGATGGTGATCACCGATCTCACCGGAAAAATCGTCGAAGGAACTCTTCGCCCGTCTTCGGACTTGCCCACTCATCTGGAGTTGTACAGACATTTTCCCAGCCATCGGCGGAGTCGCGCATACGCACTCCGAATTCGCCACCGCCTGGGCTCAGGCCGAGACGCCCATTCCGTGCTTCGGCACCACGCACGCCGATTATTTTCACGGCCCCATTCCCGTCACCGCGCGGCTCAGCGCATCTGAGATCAACGGTGACTACGAGTTGGAAACCGGCGCCGCCATCTGCCGCATATTTGCCGAGCTCGATCCCGATCGCCATTCCCGCCGTGCTGGTCGCCGGGCACGCTCCGTTCTGCTGGGGACCAACCGCCGCCGACGGCCGCCCACAACGCGGTCATTCTCGAATACGTGGCGAGCATGGCGTGCCACACATTGTCCATCAATGCTGACTCCCGGCCGCTGGCCCGCGAATTGCACGACAAACATTTCTCTGCGCAAGCACGGTCGCAACGCCTACTACGGACAGGTCAAAACTCAATGAATCCTGCGCTGCTTGTGCTGAACTGCCTCCACTCTGGTGCATCTGTCGCCAGTCGATCTCGTCATCATCGTCTTCTACTTTGCCTTGGTGCTGGCCATCGGCTTCTACCTGAAAGGGCAGGCCAACACCGGCGAAGATTTCTTCATGGCCGGTCGCGAGATGACCGCTTGGGTCGCGGGTCTCGCTTTTCTGTCAGCGAACCTGGGATCGCTCGAACTGATGGGATGGGCGGGCAACTCCTATAAGTACGGCATCCTCGCGGCGCACTGGTACTGGATCGGCGCCATCCCCGCAATGTTGTTCCTGGCGTTGATCATGATGCCGTTCTACTACGTGTGCAAAACGCACTCGGTGCCCGGATATCTCAAGCTGCGTTTCGGGCCGGGCGCCAGGCCCTCTCTTCGGTTTCGTTCGCGTTCATGACGGTTTTGATGAGCGGCATCAACATGTACGCCATGGCCGTCGTCATGCGAGTTGTGCTGGGTTGGGATCTCAACTTCAGCATCCTGGTTTCATCGCTCACTGTGGCCGTCTATGTCGCCCTGGGTGGCTTGCGCTCCGCGATCTTCAACGAAGTTCTCCAGTTCTTTCTCATCTGGGCAGGCGCGCTGCTGATACCGATTCTCGGCCTGATCGAAGCCGGCGGCTGGAGCGGACTCAAGGCCAAGATTCTGCACAATCTTACCGAGCAGCATGCCGCCAATCCCGGCGCCTACACCCACCTGTGGTCGACACTCGGCAATTTCAGCGACAACCCAATGGGAATCAATTGGGCCGGCATCGTCTTCGGTCTGGGCGCGGTGATTGCCATGGGCTACTGGACGACCGATTTCCTCGTCGTGCAGCGCGTCCTGGCGGCGAAAGACTTGCGCTCGGCTGAACTGGCTCCCATCATCGGCGCGGCATTCAAGATGATGGTGCCCTTCATCGTCATTCTTCCCGGGTTGCTCGGTCTGGCGTTACTGCGCGACCGCAGCGGTCAATCTGCTTCGGCCTGGTTCCTGCCGACCTGGCGTGGTCACCCGCGGGTCAGGCGCAGGGATTGCACGGATATGACGAGGTTCTCCCGCTGATGCTGGCGCGCTACTGCGGGCCCGGTCTGCTCGGCCTTGGCATCACCGCGCTGATTGCCGGGTTCATGTCTGGCATGGCCGGCAACGTCAGCGCCTTCACTACCGTTTGGACCTACGACATCTACGGCGCCTTCATCAACAAGAATGCCTACCGACGAAGGCTAAGGTCAGGATGGGGCGCTGGGTCACCGTCGTCGGCGTGATCATCAGCATCGGTACGGCGTATCTCGTGATGCACGCGCAAAGCATCATGGACTACGTTCAGGCGCTGTTCAGCTTCTTCATCGCCCCGCTGTTCGGCACCGTAATTCTGGGCATGCTGTGGAAGCGCGCGACCCGGCCGGCGGCTTCTGGGGCCTTCTTGGCCGGAACGCTGTCTTCGGTCGGCATGTACGCCTGGGTCAAACTCGATCCGTCCGCGGTGCGTTATGTTGCCCTTTCGCCGCAAAGCGCAAGATCAGGCACAAAACATGTTCCGCGCGCTCTGGTGCTGGCTGATCTGTGTGATCGTCACCGTAGTGGTCAGCCTGATGACGAAACCGAAACCCGATGCCGAAGTTGAAGACATGCGTCTACGGGCTGACGCCGATTCCGAAAACCGGAGCATGTCAGATGGTTCCATAGTCCCTGTTCTGGGGGAGCGGTCGTGGCCATTTGTTCGTCATCTTGCAAGATCATTTTCTGGTAGGAGGAAACTATGAAATCGGGCGGATCGTTGTCGATCTGGTTTTTCATCGGTGTGTCTCTGGCGTCAACGGGCTGCTTATTTTCGCCACGGGATTTACGAAATCGCGTCACCCGCCCGAGCGATCAGGTCGTGCTCTACGACCTGCACGCCAACGTTTGGTGGGGCGCGGTTGTTGCTGGCTCTTGGCCTGTTTCTATTAGCTTGTGTTTTTCGCCCGCGCGCGAACGTGCAGCGAATGGCAGCAGGGAAGTCTTAATCCATTACAGAAGTAGAGGGATTCGTATTCTGAGAAGCAGATATGTCCGAAAAGAAAATGACGATGGGCGTCATCATCGGGAACCGCGGATTTTTTCCCGGCCAGTTGGCGAAGTCCGGACGCGAAGAGATGATTCAGGCGCTCACCAAGGCCGGCATCGATTGCGTGGTGCTCGGTCCCGAAGACAGCAAGCACGGCGCGGTCGAGACTCACGAAGAAGCCAAACGCTGTGCCGCATTGTTTCGCAAGAATAGTGACCTGCTCGATGGCGTGATCGTCTCGCTGCCCAATTTCGGCGACGAGCGCGCCATTGCCGATACTCTGCGCCTGGCTCGCCTCGACGTTCCCGTGCTGGTCCAGGCCACGCCCGACGACGCCTCGAAGATGACCATCCTGCATCGCCGCGACAGCTTCTGCGGAAAAATGTCGGCCTGCAATAATCTGCGGCAGTATGGCATTCCCGTATTCGCTGACCAGGCTGCACACGGTGAGTCCCGACTCAGCAGATTTTCAGCACGACCTTGCATGGTTTGCCGCAGTGTGCCGCGTAGCCAACGGCATGCGCAACCTGCGCGTCGGCAGCATCGGCGCGCGTCCCACTGCATTCAACACCGTCCGCTACAGCGAGAAACTGCTCGAAGCCCACGGCATTTCCACCGAGACCCTCGATCTGTCGGAGGTCTTCGGCCGCATCGCCAAGTTGAAAGACGATCACGCCGGAGTCCAGGCCAAGCTCGCCGAAATTCACAGGTACGTCACCACCAGCGGCGTTCCCGATGCCGCCCTCGTCAAAATGGCCAAGCTCGGCTTCGTCATCGACGACTGGATGAAGCAGACCGACGTGAAGATCAGCGCCGTCCAGTGCTGGACCTCGATGGAAGAATATTTCGGCGTCGTCCCCTGCACCATCATGAGCATGATGAGCAACAACCTGCTGCCCGCAGCCTGCGAAGTTGACGTATGCGGAACGCTCAGCATGCACGCCCTCGCGTTGGCGTCGCAAACTCCCAGCGCTCTGCTCGACTGGAATAACAACTATGGCGACGATCCCAACAAGGCCGTCTGCTTCCATTGCAGCAATCTGCCCAAGCATTTCTTCCAGGACGTCCGCATGGACTTCCAGGAGATCATCGCCGGCACGGTCGGCAAGGACAACACATTCGGCACGGTCGTCGGCCGCGTGAAGCCCGGCGCCATGAGCTTTGCGCGTTTCTCCACCGACGATACCGCGGGAGTGATTCGCGGCTACGTCGGCGAAGGCTCGTTCACCACCGACGCGCTGAATACCTTTGGCGGCGTCGGCGTGGTGCAGATTGCCGAACTGCAAAAGTTGCTGCACTACATCTGCGAAAACGGATTCGAGCACCACGTGGCGGCAAATTTCTCCACCACAGCCGCCGCCGTGCACGAAGCCGCCGTCCGCTATCTGGGATAGCAGATGCACTGGCACGGGAACTAACACCGAAAGACTGTCGGAGAGACGTGGAAGAGCGGCCCTTTAGGGCCGCGTAGAGTGTTGCCCGCTTGGATCAGGTTCTATCCGCCCGCGATAGCCCCAACAATCAGGAACGTTTCTTTTCCCGACGCCACCGCCTCCGGCAACGGCGAATCCGGGGGTTCGTGCGACAGATCTTCCTGGCAGGCGAAGAAGCGCAGGAATGCGCGCCGCTGCTGCGTAACCTGATCGCGAATCGTCCCGCGCAGCATCGGGATAGCGGGCTTCGAGTGCGTCGAGGACTGCGCGCTGTGTGACTGGACCCTCGACTTCGAGTTCGACCTCACGGCCGGCGTGCGCCAGCGTGCGAAGGTGTTGCGGAAGCTCGACGCGAATCGTTGCCGTCATCGCAAAAGCGCCTTCATTTCACGTATGTCTCTTGCATGTAGAGAGCTTCCCATTCATTCCCCGAACGAATCCAGACCTCTCCGAAGACGCTATGCCCCTTGGAGACTTCGCCACCAGATTTGCCCTCATACTGCGCGATATAGGTAACCAACGCCGCATTCGGTCCAATCGACTTCACGGTAAAGTCGCTGAGCGTGTACCTGACGAGTTCGAAGTCATCCACGGCGTTGACTTCCGCTTTCTTGTCCCCGAAAGCGCTCAGGCCCTCTTCGAACTGGCGAAACCCGCCATCCAGCATTGCCGAAAGAGTGGCTTTGTCTTTGTTCTTGAAAGCCCCCCAAAGCGCCCGTACCCGCGCTTCCAGTGGAGCAGGCGCCGGCTTGACTGCCTGCAGCTTCTCCTGCGCCGTTGTTGTACTTGCCGACGCCAGCAGCAATGCAATCGCAACCAAAGCGCGTTTCATGTGGCTCTCCTGGAACAACGAGACTTAACGCAGACAATATCAATCACTGCTTCGGTTCTGCGACCCTAAATCCGCGCAGCACGTTCGCATTCTTCAGTTCTACGAGCAGGATCGAGCTGACGCCGGGACCAGTCACAACACATTCGGGATGGAAGTTGTCGTACGCACCCAACTCCGGTACGCCATTCCGCTCGATCTGTACGTGGCTGATCGCTTGCTTCAAGCCTGCGGCCATCACCTGCTTAAAGATTGGATCGACAGTCTCGGGACTCAAACGTAAGACTACAAAATCCTGTCTCGGAGCAATCGTATTGCGCTTCAGGGTGCCTGTTTTGTCGCGCGCTATTACGACATCATCCGTGAACCGACAGCGCGAAAGGTCGCCCTCAAGGGAAAGCTGAGCATCCCCGGCCAGTTCGACCATCAGGCGGTGAAGAAACCCCGGCCTGTCGCGAACATTTAACCAATGTGAAACCTGGTCAGCCATTTCACGAGCCCGCCCTCGACCTTCGATAGCTGGGTCGGTTGAAAATCTCATTCACGGCAGCGTCTGCACTTCCACCGAAAGCACGGCCGGCAGATCCCGCACAATCGGATTCCAGCTGTCTCCCGCATCGGCCGAGGCGTAGACCTGGCCGCCCGTCGTCCCGAAGTAAATGCCGCATTCATCGAGCGAATCGACGGCCATGGCGTCGCGCAGAACGTTAACGTAGCAGTTCGTCTGCGGCAAGCCTTTCGTCAGCGCCTCCCATTCGTTCCCGCCGGCGCGGCTGCGGTAGACCCGCAACTTGCCTTCGTGCACGTAGTGCTCCGAGTCGCTCTTGATGGGGACAACGTAAACCGTCTCCGGCTCGTGCGCGTGAATGTCGATGACGAATCCGAAATCCGTTGGCAGATTTCCGCTGATCTTGTTCCACTGATCGCCGGCGTCATCCGAGCGCATTACGTCCCAGTGCTTCTGCATAAACAGCACTCCCGGACGCAACGGGTTCATCGCGATGTGATGCACGCAGTGCCCCACCTCAGCCGTCGGGTTCGGAATGTATTTTGAGTAGAGTCCCTGATTGATCGGCTTCCAACTCTTGCCGCCGTCGTCGGTGCGAAAGGCCCCGGCGGCGGAAATTGCAATATATATTCGATCCGGGTTGCTGGGATCGAGAATGATGCTGTGCAGGCACATCCCTCCCGCGCCGGGCTGCCACTTCGGACCGGTGCCGTGCCCGCGCAGGCCGGGGAGTTCGTGCCAGTTCTCGCCGCCGTCGGTCGAGCGAAACAGCGCCGCATCTTCCACTCCGGCGTAGACAGTGTTGGGATCGGTGAGCGACGGCTCCAGATGCCAGACCCGCTTGAACTCCCAGGGATGCTGCGTCCCGTCATAAAACTGGTGCGTGGTCAGCGGCGCGCCGGTCTCCGCGGAAATGTCGTAGACAAACTTGTTGCTGTCGGACTTGGGTGGCCCGGGGGCCGCGGGCGGGCCCGGCGGAGTTCCGGGCTGGTGCCAGGTTTTGCCGCCATCGTCGGAGCGCTGCATGATCTGTCCGAACCAGCCGCTGGTTTGAGAGGCGTAGATGCGATCAGGATCGGCGGGCGAGCCTTTCAGGTGATAAATCTCCCAGCCCGCGAAGTGCGGCCCGCTGACCTCCCAGTTCTGGCGTTTGCCGTCTGCGGAAAGAATGAATGCGCCTTTGCGCGTGCCTACCAGGACTCGAACCTTGCTCATTCATTGCTCCTTCACAAGCGGATAAATCTTGAGATCACAATTTGTGATTCTCAAGTTCCAGCCAGATTCTATCTGAGGGGACGATGAACGAGTCAACCTCCCGCCGCGCGGTTATTCCAGAGGTTCGAAGTGGGGCGATTGAGCGCCCAGTTCCGTGAGCGCTTCATCAACGGTACGCACGACATGCAGCAGAGGTCGTGCGGACTCTCCCGCGATCTGGAACATCCGCATCAAGCCATATCCAGCCGTCACTGGGACAACGATGAAGCGGGGGTAATTGGTCAGGCCCGGCGTCACGGGTTTGCGCTTTGCCAAGCTGCGCAAGAAGTCGGACTCCACAGAAAAATCGGTGGCGCCTGAAAGGTCCCAGATGCCAGCGCGGGCGTCCGTCGCTCTCCAATTATTGCCGAGGGCGTCATGGTATTCCGCCGCAGATTCATTCGTGAGTTGACCCTCGAACCGGGCCAGCAGGATCTTATTAACCGGATCGAACTCGAATCGGAATGCCATGAGCACACTAATTCTACTCGGTTCTCTCGTCGGGTTGTTGGCGCCAAATCGTCATTGCACACATAGACCTCGGCTACCGGTGTTGCGCCGCGGTGTTCTCCGAACTGGCGCGCTCATACACGCTCACATAATCCACCAGCATGGTCTGCGGGAAAACCGTGGTCGCGTCGGGAGCCCCGGGCCAGTCGCCGCCCACCGCGACGTTGAGCAGCACAAAGAAGGGATGGTCGTAAACCCACTTCGCTCCCTTGGGCAGGTCGGCGGGTGTGCGGGTCGCGTAAACATGGTCATCCACATAGAAACGAATCGCGTTCGGCTCCCACTCCACCGCGTAAATGTGAAAGTCGTCGGCGAAGCGTGCATCGCCCGGCAGGCCGTAAGAGGCGCTGATGCCGTGCTCGCCGGAATATCCCGGGCCGTGAATCGTGCCGTGAACCAGCGCGGGCTCCTTGCCGATGTTCTCCATAATGTCGATCTCGCCGCCGTCGGGCCAGCCGAGTTTGCCGATGTCGTCGCCCAGCATCCAGAAGGCTGGCCAGATTCCCTGGCCCCGCGGAATCTTTATGCGGGCTTCGAAGCGCCCGTAGGTTTGCGAAAATTTGCCTTGAGTCTTCAAGCGCGCGGAGGTGTAGTTTCGGGCGACACCGTCCGCACCCGTATATTTTTCCGCCAAAACTTTAATGACCAGGTTGCCGTCCTGTTGCCAAGCGTTGGCCAGGCTGCGGGTGTAAGACTCCAGTTCGTTGTTGCCCCAGCCTCCTCCGCCAGTTTCTGAGACCCATTTCGAAGAGTCGACTGCCGAGCCGTTGGGGCCGTTGAACTCGTCGCTCCAAACCAGTTTCCACGCCGAAGAAGCGGAAGATGCCGAAGAAGGCGGCGAACCGGCGGCTTGCGCGGCCGCCAAGACCACACCGCAATTCGTCGCCAACAGAATCATTCCCAACAAAGTTCCGCACAACGTTGGGTGCTGCCCGATAAACTTCATCATCGCTCTCCTGGATGCTCCCCTGAAGTTGACTCGCACGAAGTGAACGATTGAGTTCGCGCGATACTACGTACTATACGCACACCGCGGCGCTCGGTGCCAGAAGAGCCCGCTTCAGCGGGAAGCTAGTTTGATGCTGGAGGGAAAAACTGAACCACCAAGGGCACGGAGTATCACGAAGGATTTCAATCCTTAAGATATTTCCTTCGTGTAACTTCGTGCCCTTCGCGGTAAAGATCTTCAGGTGAGGCAACGGAGTAGCTACATTAGCTTAGAGCTAATCGAATATCTCCGCGTCGCGACTACATGCGAAGCGTCATCACGCGCTTTCGCGAGCGTCTTCCACCGCCGCCACTGGGTTCGGCAAATTGAAGTGTGTATTCGGACGTTTGGGCGCAACCTTCATCCGGCGCGGCGAAGTCTCCTTCTCAATCTGTCGCAGCACAGTCTCTGCGGCGGATGCTCCCCATTCTGCAAGCCAGGCCTGCACGTCACCTGCAAGAGGTTCCAGAAGATTCATATATTCCAGGTCCACCGAAGCCACCGGCAGATCCAGGTCCTGCGGCAGAATTGCGTCAATCGCGATTACGCCTTCAATTCCTCGCTGCTGCAGCTGGACCGAAATCGTATTCCAGTCCGCAGCGCAATCAAAAGTCCCGAGCGCGAGCAGATAACCGCGCCGGTGCAACAGACTCTGCATTCCAGCCACGACGCGGGCAACCGGACCGCGCCCAATGTCAGGTGTGATGACCGCAACCAGCCGAGTTCGTTTGGTGCGCAGCGACCGCGCCCAGAAATTCGGACGGTAATTCAGTTCACGGGCGGCGCGAAAGACGCGATCTTTGGTCCGTTGCGGGATCGCCAACGCTGCAGGCGTGTTGTTTAGAACGGCAGAAACCGAGCATGGCGCCAGCTTCACTCGATCTGCGACAGTTCGCAGGCTCACTACTTTTTTATCCAACATTATCCGCCTCGTTCTTCTCAGGATTTTCAAACACTTCCGCCCTGCAGCTAAGAGCTCAAGCTCTCATTCCGACAACGAGGTCAAAACCGGGGATGCTCTGCGTGGGAAAACCAAACGGCAATCACATTCGGTCGATCGTCTGCAACTTTGCAGAGGATGTACAACTACTTTGGGGCAGCGTGGCCAGATAGTCCAACGCAAAAAATCCATCGTAAAGATATAAAGATCAGTACAGCGATTGTTATGTTTGTGAGCCACAAGCAGCGAAGCACTCTGACTAGATGCGGTTGCCCCGTGCGTGCGCTATCCTTATCCAGATGGGCAGCAGCCTGCCATCCCGAGATCGGAAGCTGATCCAGATCGTCGACGCAGCGCTCGCCGACGTCACCCGGCGCAGCGGCGATTGGCTGGTCTGCCGCCTGGGATGCACGCAATGCTGCATCGGCGTGTTCTCCATCAATCAGCTCGATGCTTTACGCTTGCGCCGAGGCCTGGCCGAGTTCGAAAAGCATGCCCCCGAGCGCGCCGCGCGCGTGCGCCAGCGGGCTCGTGAGTCGGTTGCCCGGCTGTCGCCGGAGTTTCCCGGAGATCCCCTCACCGGTGTACTCGACGAAGGCGAAGCGGCTGCGCAACGGTTCGCCGATTTCGCCAACCATGAACCTTGCCCCGCGCTCGATCCGCAGACGGGAAGCTGTGAACTTTACGAGTCGCGCCCCATGACCTGCCGCGTTTTCGGCCCGCCCGTGCGTTCCGAGGACGGCTTGGGGGTTTGCGAACTCTGCTTTCAAGGTGCGTCCGACGAAGAGATTGCCGCCTGTGAAATGAAGCCCGACCCGGACGACCTGGAATCGCGCCTGCTCGCGCAGCTGGAAAAAAACGCAGGCAGTCGCGGAAACACAATCATCGCCTTCTGCCTGGCGTCTTGACCGGATCTAGATCAGGTCTGCTGTTTCTTTTCGAGTTCAGCCCAACGCGCGTACAGCTCGTCTACTTCGGACTGGGCTTGGTCCAGTTCGGTGTGAGCCGCCATCAGTCGGGCGCTGTCGCTCGCGATCGCCGGGTCTTCCGCGGCTGTCCGCTTCGCCTCCAGAACCAGTTCGGCGTCGGCGACCCGATGCTCAATGCTGGCATATTCGCGCGCTTCCAGGTAAGAGAGTTTCTTTTTCGGCGATGTTGCCGCTTCCGCGGACGTCGTGGCACGCGCTGTGTCGCGCGCGCCTGTCTGCAACACTTGCTGGCGCTCCGCCTGCCAGGTTTCCCATTGCGAGTAGTCGGCAAATCGCTCCGCCCCGCCTTGACCATCAAGCCCAAGCACGACAGTCGAAACCCGGTCGAGCATGTAACGGTCGTGCGTCACCAGCACCAGCGAGCCGCGAAACTCCAGCAGACTTTCCTCCAGTATTTCCAGCGTCGGAATGTCCAGGTCGTTGGTGGGCTCATCCAGCAGAAGAACGTCGGCAGGCTGCAGCATCAGCTGCGCGATCAGCACCCGCGCCCGTTCGCCTCCAGACAGTCGCTCGACCGGCTGGTTCAGCTGTTCGCCCTTGAATAAAAACTTCGCTGCCCACGACGCCACGTGAGTCACGCGATCCTGATAGATAACCGAATCGCCTTCCGGCGCCAGCGCCCGGCGCAGCGTGACATTCGGGTCAAGCTCCCGGCGCTGGTCAAAATATACGATGCGCAATTTGTCGGCGCGACGAATTTCTCCGATGGTTGCGGCCACTTCTCCGCGCAACAAACGCAGCAGCGTAGTCTTGCCGCTGCCGTTCGGGCCGACCAGTCCCACTCTCAACCCCGCCGTGATAATGAAGTTCAGCCCCTCGAATAGCCGCCGCCCTCCGATTTCGTAAGCGACATTCTGCAGTTCGATCAGCCGCTTGGTCTTGCGATCGGTGGCCGAGAAGTCGATTTGCGTCGTGCCGCTGCGCGTGCGCATGTTCAGGTCCGCCAGTTCCTCCATCAACTCGCCCGCTTTGCCGATGCGTGCCTTCGATTTTCGCGTGCGCGCCTTAGCCCCGCGGCGCAGCCATTCGATCTCCCCATGAACCAGGTTTTCCAGCGCCTCCTGCCGCTTCGATTGCGCGTGCAGAAACTCCTCTTTCTTTTCGAGGAATGTGCTGTAGCGCCCCTTCACCCGCAGCAATCCGTCGGGATAAATCCGGCTGAGTTCCGCCATCTCGGTGGCAACATTTTCCAGAAAATAGCGGTCGTGACTGATCACCACACAGGCGAACGCGGCTTGCTCCAGCACTTCCTCGAGCCACTCGATCCCGGCCAGATCCAGATGATTGGTGGGTTCATCGAGCAGCAGAATGTCGGGGCCCTGCACCAGCGCCTCCACGATCGCCAGGCGCTTCTGCCAGCCTCCAGAGAGCGACGCGGCTTCCGCGTCCAGGTCTACGAAGCCCGCGCGTCCCAGCGTCTCGGCAAAACGCGTGCCTCGCTCCGACTCAGGTACCGCTGATTTTTTCAGCGCCGCGTCAATCACCGACCGCACCGTGTCTCCGGGCCGGAATTCCGACTCCTGCTCCACATAACTCAGTCGAAGCCGTTTGCGGAAGGCGATTTCCCCCTCATCCGCATCTTCCGTGCCGGCGAGAATTCGCAGCAGCGTCGATTTGCCCGATCCGTTCGGACCGATCAGCCCGATGCGATCTCCCTCGGAAACCGTGAACGAGACGTTCTGAAATAGCGGGTCGGCTCCAAACGCTTTCGAGATGCTGCGGACATTAATCAGCGGCGGCAACGAGGTGCGATCTCCTGAAAGTCGAACGAGGGACTAGCCTTGAGATTATCAGGAAGCATGGCCCACGCGGGCCGCGGGCGCGGCTATAGCTTTGAGATACTCGGAGAAATGCGGTCGGCGTCCTTACCAGGCGGGCTTGCCGTCTTTGAAGCGCAGCGTCAGGGTGTCGCCGCCTTTGACCACTTCGCGCGCCAGCATCAGGTCGGCGCCATCCTGTTTGACCTTGGAGCCGGTGACTTCGATCTCGTCGTCCGCCTTGAACACTATGCCCATGTCGTCCAGAAATTTCTTGGGACAAAGAAAAACCTGCACTGAATCCGGGCCGCTCTTCATCACCAGGTAAGCGATGGGTTTCGCCCCAGTGGCAGGAACAAATTTCAACTCCGCGACAACGCCCTTGAACTTGCTCTCCGTGGCGGGATCATATTTGAGGGGAGCCTGGGAAAAAGCAGAAGTGGCTAGAAAGGTGATTGCGGCAATTTTCAGGAACTGGTTGAGTATCGGGCCAATCGCAGTCATGGCGGGCCCTCCAGCCTGCAATACTAGGCTTCCTGCATGCGAAAAGCAATCCGAGTTCAAACCCTTGTGCCGATGTGCTCTTATACTCAAAGTCTCGAAAGAGCCAGCTTGAAATGAAACCAATCCGGCGGGCACAAATATTTGCGCGGGTCGTCCTCATAGTCGTAGCGTTGCTAAGCGCGACGATGTTGCCGCGCCTCGTCAATGCCGAGACCGGAGCTGAGGCGTGGCTGCGATATTCCGCGTTGAGTCCGCTAGCGGCCAAAAGCTTCGACCACTTGCCGCCGCAAACCGTGCTGCTCGGCGATTCTGTGGTGGTCAAGACCGCGCAGCACGAACTGCGTCAGGGCGTCGCGCAAATGTTAGGCTGGACGCTGCGCGTCGGAACCAGTTCGTCTTTGTTCCACGAGAATTCCATCGTTCTGGGAACCCTGACGGACCTGCACGCGCTGTTCCCTGCGCTGCATCCGCCGCCAGACCTGCGAACCGACAGCTACTGGCTGAAGAGCGCAAAGATTCACGGAGCGGAATGTCTGATCGTTGCCGGCGCCACCGATCGCGGCGTTCTGTATGGTGTCTTCGCGCTCCTGAGCAAGATTGCTCGCGCGGAAAATCTGGCCGCGCTCGATATTACGGACATCATTACAGACATGGATGAAGTGCAGCAGCCCTACGCGCCCATCCGCTGGGTGAATCAGTGGGACAACCTCGACGGCCGCATCGAACGCGGATACGGCGGGCCCTCCATCTTCTTCGCCGATGGCAACGTCCGCGACGATCTGACTCGGGCCGGCCAATACGCCCGCTTGCTCGCGTCGATTGGAATCAACGGATGCACCATCAATAACGTCAATGCCGCTCCCGGCGTTCTCGAAGACAGTTTCATCGCGCAAGTCAGCCGCATTGCCGATGTATTCCGGCCATGGGGCGTTCAACTTTCGCTGTCGGTCGATCTGGGCAGTCCCAAACTCATCGGCGGTCTCGACACGTTTGATCCTCTGGATCCGCGGGTCGCCGAGTGGTGGCGCAAGAAGGTCGACGAGATCTACCGCCGCATTCCGGATTTCGGCGGCTTCGTCGTGAAAGCCGATTCCGAGGGCCGCCTCGGCCCCTCTACCTACGGGAGAACCCACGCCGACGCGGCCAACGTGATTGCACGCGCTCTCAAGCCGCATGGCGGCGTGGTGTTCTATCGCGCCTTCGTCTACAACCACCATCTCGACTGGCACGATCTGAAGAACGATCGCGCCAAAGCTGCCTACGACAATTTTCATCCGCTCGACGGCGCATTCGACGACAACGTCATCGTCCAAATCAAGAACGGTCCCATTGATTTCCAGGTGCGCGAACCCGCGTCTTCGCTTTTCGCCGGCCTGCGCCACACCAATGAAGCCATCGAATTGCAAATCACCCAGGAATATACCGGACAGCAGCGCCAACTCTGTTTTCTCGTTCCTATGTGGAAGGAAGTTCTCGACTTCGATATGCGCGTCGAAGAGCGCCCACCTGGACGCCGTCCAACGCCGGTGAAGGATCTGGTCGCAGGCCGTGTTTTCCATCGTCCCACCGGCGGCTTCGTCGGCGTCGCCAACGTTGGCATGGACGCAAACTGGCTGGGCAGTCCGCTCGCCATGGCCAATCTCTATGGCTTCGGCCGCCTCGCGTGGGATCCTAATCTCAGCGCCGAAAAAATTGTCGATGAGTGGACGCGCCTCACCTTCGGCAGCGACCCGCTTGTTCTCAAGACGATCACCGCGATGCAACTGAGCTCCTGGCCGGTCTACGAAAGTTACACCGGCCCGCTCGGCGCCGGAACGCTCACCAACATTCTCGGCAATCACTACGATCCCGGCCCCGAGTCCTCCGAGGAAAATGGTTGGGGACAATGGCATCGCGCCGATCACGCAGGAATCGGCATGGATCGAACCACGGCAACGGGCACAGGGTTCATCGGCCAATACCCGCCGGGAGTCCAGAAGCTGTACGAGAACGTTGGCCGACTGCCCCGACAATCTGCTCTTATTTTTCCACCACGTGCCCTACACCTACGTCCTGCATTCGGGGAAAACGGTCGTCCAACACGTCTACGATTCGCACTACGACGGCGCAGATCGCGCCCGCGATTTTATTTCGCAATGGAAGATGCTCGACGGTCACATCGATGAAGAGCGCTACCGCGATATTCTGGCTCGGCTCGAGTACCAGGCCGCGGAAGCCATCGTGTGGCGCGACGCGATCTGCAACTGGATCTATCAACTCTCCGCCATTCCAGACGACAAGGGCCGGGTCGCGAGCCCGCCTTCCCGCTAAACGTAAAGTAGCGCCGGCGTCTCGCCGGCTGTCGCGAGGGCGTCCCGCCCTCGCACTGACGGCCCTGCTGTGCCTTATTTCTCAAATACCTATCAGCCTCTGCTGCGTTCTTAGGCCACTACCCATTCGTACAGTATCTTGCGAATTTGCCCCAGTTCCGTTAACGTTTACGGGTCCCAGGCGTTTCGATGCCTCCCCCGCTGTTTGAACCGCTTGATAAGGAGCACTGGCCAGGATAAATGGGAAAACCTCCCACGACTCTTCGTGACATTGCGAAGGCCCTGGGAACCTCGATCGGCTCCGTGCATCGGGCGTTGCATGACAACCCCGGCGTAAGTCCAGCCACCAAAGCCAAGGTCCTGCTCATGGCCAGAACCCTGGGCTACCGCCCCAACCTCGCGGCCCGATATCTTGTCATCCAAGAAAACTCTGCGCATCTCGGTGAACACTCTGCAGGGAACCACGTCGTTCTGGGACGAAGTGCGCGGCTGGAATTCGCGAAGAAGCTGCATCGATCTTGCTCGAGAATGTTGAAATAGAGTTTCGAACCTATCCCCGCTTGGGGAAGGCGACGAAGAAGCTTTTGCGGCCGCCATCCACGACAAGGTGGATGGGATCATCATCTTCCCCAGCCGTCCTCAAGTTTTGCGCCCCTGGATTCACCGTGCCTCTCGCGCCCGGATTCCCGTCGTGTGCGTGGCTACCGACGCCGCCAGCAGCGGCCGCCTGGGCATGGTGGCGATTGACACCCTGGCCAGCGGCTCTATCGCGGCCGATCTCATGGGAAGATTTATGGGCTCGCGCGAGGGCTCCATCGCGATCACCGTGTTCGATATGGCAATCACCGAGCATGCGGAAAAATACGCCGCCTTTGAAAATACCTTGCGATCGTTTTATCCCACACTCCACGCTGCTGAAACCCATCGAAGATCATGACGTGGAGGCGGAGGCCTACGGCAAATGCCGTGACCTGTTTGAAAAGTGTCCGGACCTGTGCGGAGTCTATGTGACGACCGAGGCTTCGATTCCCGTGCTGAATGCGGCTCGCGATGCAAAATTGCTGGACCGCCTCACCATCATTACGACCGATTTGTTCCCCGGCCTCGTTCCGCAGATTCGTTCCGGCGCCGTTGCCGCGACCATCTACCAGCGTCCCCGGGCTCAGGGCCAGATCGCGTTCCGCATGCTGCACGAGTTTCTGGCGGAGGGCGGCAACCGGTCGCATCAAGTCGCCCTGGCTCCGCATCTGTTGATGCGCGGCAATCTGGATTTCTTTCTGCAAAGGCAAGCCGGGAATCGGCGAAAGAAAAAGCCCAGCGGCCCCGCGAAACAGCCCGGAACTGGCAGAGGATTTCGCCTAGGCGCGGGACGCGCTGCCCGCCTTAAGAGGAAACGTCGACGGGAAACGTTAACTGGAAACGTTACAGGAAACATCGAGAGGAAACATCAAGGAGGGGGATATCGTTTATCTCGGCATCGACGTAGGTACCGGCGGCACGCGCGCGCTGGTTATGGACGAGTCCGGAAAAGTCGTCGCTTCCGGATCGGAAGAGCACGAGCCATTCGCCAGCCCGCGCCCTGGCTGGGCCGAACAGGATCCACGCGATTGGTGGCGTGCCTGCGGATCGGCCGTCCGCAAGGCGCTGCACTCCTCAAATTTGCGCGCGGATGACATCGCCTGCGTCGGCTTCTCCGGCCAGATGCACGGCGCGGTTCTGCTCGATTCCCACGATGAGGTCGTGCGCAGCGCCATCATCTGGTGCGATCAGCGCAGCGAAGCGCAGAGCCACGAACTGGAAAAATTGTTCGGCCGCGATACCCTGATCCGCCTGACCTGCAATCCTCCTCTCACGAATTTCACTCTCACCAAACTGCTTTGGGTGCGCGAGACCGAGCCGCAGAACTGGGCCCGCGTCGCGCACGTCATGCTGCCGAAAGATTACGTCCGCTTCCGCCTGACCGGTGAACGAGCCATCGACATGGCGGACGCGTCGGGAACTCTTCTTCTCGACGTCGCCAACCGTCGCTGGTCGACCGAAGTGCTAAGCAAGTCCGGCATCGATGTTGCTTTGCTTCCAGCGCTGCTTCGAGTCGCCTCAAGATTTGCGGAAAAGTTTCGGCCGCCGGCGCCGAAGCCACCGGCCTGCGCAGCGGAACTCCGGTAGTCGCCGGCGCCGGAGACCAGGCCGCCGGCGCCGTCGGCATGGGCATCGCCCGCGCCGGAGCGGTCAGCGCCACCATCGGAACGTCCGGCGTCGTCTTCGCCGCGACCGATCGCCCCGCACTCGATCCTCAAGGTCGCTTGCACACTTTCTGTCACGCCATCCCCGGCCGCTGGCACGTGATGGGCGTAACCCAAGCCGCGGGATTGTCTTTGCGCTGGTTCCGCGATCGCTTCGGCGGCTCGCGGTGCGAAGCAAGATCGGCCGCGATCCCTACGACATTCTCGCCGAAGAAGCCAGTGCCGCCCCCGCCGGTTCCGAAGGTGCCTTCTGGGCGCCCTATCTTATGGGCGAGCGCACTCCTCATCTCGATCCCAACGCCCGCGCTGCGCTCGTCGGACTCACCGCCTCGCACACCCGCGGCCACATCATCCGCGCGGTCATGGAAGGCGTGGCCTACAGCCTGAAAGACACGTTCACCATCTTCGACGAAATGCAGATTCCGGTGACGTCGATCCGCCTGGGCGGCGGCGGTGCGCGCTCGCCGCTGTGGCGGCAGATTCAGGCCGATGTCTATGCTCACGAAGTGGAAATCGTCGCCGCCGAAGAAGGCGCAGCCTATGGCGCAGCAATCCTGGCAGGCACCGGAGTCGGCGCCTGGAGCTCCGTCGATGAAGCTTGCGACAGCGTAGTCCGCGTAGCCACGCGCATCCCCACGGATCAGGTCAGCCTCGAAAACCCTGCAGCAGGCCTACCGCACCTACCGCAAAATCTATCCAGCCCTGCACCGGATGTTCAGCGAATGACTCTCACCTAAAACGAAACTGTCATCCCGACCCAACATTCTCTGTCATCCCGACCGGAGCATGTCCTTCCCAAAGGGAAGGACATGTGGAGTGGAGCGACCTGCTGTTCTGCAGTCCGCGCATCACTCCGGCAATTTCCGTTCCCCGCGGATAGTCAGCCCCGCCTGCGCCTGCGCAGCCGGCGTCCCCGGCTGCCCCCCGCCCGCGGTAATCACGTAATCTCCCGCCGCGACCATCCGATCTCCAGCTTCATTGACAAAGCTCAAATCCCGGGGCTGCAGCGCAAGCGACACGTGACGCACTTCCCCTGCCCCCACATGAACTCGCGTAAAGCCGCGCAGCGCACGCAGCGGCGCGCCCGCCAACTTGGGAAAATTAATATAGACCTCTACCACTTCATCGCCCGCCCGCGGCCCGGCGTTCTTTACGTCCACGTCGACGATGACCGGATTGCCCGCGTCCAGTTCGGCGCTCGACAGCTTCATGTTGCTGTATTCGAATTTCGAGTAACTCAATCCGTACCCGAACGGATACAGCGGCTCTCCCGTAAAGTAGCGATAAGTCCGGTTCTTCATCGCATAGTCTTCGAACTCCGGCAACTGCTCCACGCTTTTATAGAAGGTCACAGGCAACCGTCCGCCTGGATTGTTGTCCCCGGCAAGAGTTTGCGCGATCGCCGTTCCACCTTCTTCTCCCGAGTACCAGGCTTCAACGATCGCATTGGCGTGATCGTTCGCCCAGTTCACCGCCAGCGCGCTGCCGTTCATCAGCACCACCACCAGCGGCTTACCCGCGCCCTTCAAGCGCCCCCAGCAGCGCTGACTCTTCCTCCGGCAGGTTCAGGTTCGTGCGGTCGCCGCCTTTGAATCCGGGCACCTCGACCTTCATCTCCTCACCTTCCAGTTTCGATGTGATGCCGACCACCGCAACCACCACGTCGGCCTCGCGTGCCGCCGCCACGGCTTCCACCAGCGGATCGCCGCCGACCGGCAGCCATATCAGCTTTGTAGTGCGGCCCCCGGCCATGTACTCGATCTTTACTGGGTAAGCGTGCCCCTTAGTCAGCTGCAGCGTCGCCAGTTGCGGATTAGGATCGTGCCCGATGGCGTCATCGATGACCAGTTTGCCGTCGATCCACAAGCGCTGCATCGAACCCATCAGGCCAATCTGGTACGTGCCTGACTCGGCGGGCTTGAGCAATCCCGTCCACCGCACAGAAAAATCTTTCATATCAGCCGGCACTGGAAGCGCATGGGAATCTGCATGAGACAGTTGAAGATCAACGTAAGGATCGACTCGAACTACTTGCGGAGTTCCCGCTAAACCTTGCGCGAAGTACTCGCCCTTGAGTCCTGGCTTGCCGTCGTCCGTGGATAACATCGAAGTCGGAATCACAGGATGCTCGCGCAGGAAGTCGGTGCCGGCCTCAAACGTGACCTGCGCTCCCGGCAAATTGTTTCCGGATGCCTTCCAGCGCCGTCACCGCATGCGAAGCCGTGCCACTGTAGTTGCCATGCAGGACGGCAGTTTGATCCGCCAGCGGACCCACCACCAGGATTTTCTTCACGCCCGCCGCGAACGGAAGCACGCCGTCATTCTTCAGCAGCACCATCGATTCGCGCGCCGTCTTCAGCGCCAGCTCCCGGTGCGCCGCGCTGTCAATCTCGGATTCCGGCGTCTGGGCGTACGGAACCATGCTCCGGAGGATCGAACATCCCCAGCCGCATGCGCGCCGTAAACAGCCGCCGCAGCGAGATATCGAGATCGGCTTCGGTGAGCAGTCCTTGCTTCACCGCATCCACGAACGGCTTGTAGTCATGGTCGTCTTTTGTGATGGTGAAGAAGTCGGCGCACTCGTTGTCCATGCCCGTTTTGATCGCGGCGGCCGCGGCCTCCGCCTGGCTCTTCACGAACTTGTGCCCCTCGAAAATGTCGACGATCGCATCGCAGTCCGACACCACATAGCCGTTAAACTTCCACGCGCCGCGCAACTGGTCCTGCAGCAGAAACGTATTCGCGCAAGCCGGCTGGCCGTTGACGCGGTTATACGCGCACATCACCGATTCCGCTTTGCCCTCCGTCACCGCCGCGCGAAACGCCGGCAAATACGTGTCTTCCATGTCGTGCTTCGATACCTGCACATCAATGGTGTGCCGCGACGGCTCCGGCCCGCTGTGCACCGCAAAATGCTTCGGCGTGGAAATCACCCGGAAATATTTCGGATCATCCCCCTGCAGCCCCGTCACGAATGCCACCCCCATGCGTCCCGTAAGAAACGGATCTTCCCCATACGTTTCCTGCCCCCGGCCCCAGCGCGGATCGCGAAAAATATTGATGTTCGGCGACCAGAAATCCAGCCCCTCCATAATGTCGCGCCGTCCCGCCCGCACCGCCTGGTTATGCTTGGCTCGCGCCTCCGTTCCAATCACAATCGCCATGTCGTGGATCAAGGGATCGTCAAACGTAGCCGCCAGCCCAATGGGCTCGGGAAAAACCGTTGCCGTTCCGGCGTTCGCGACGCCATGCAGCGCTTCGCTCCACCAGTCGTACGCCGGCACTTGCAGTCGCGGGATCGCCCGCGCCTGGTTCACTAATTGTTCAGCTTTCTCCTCGAGAGTCATCTGCTTGACCAGATCATCGACTCGTACATTGATGGGCTGCGAAGGGTCGAGATAAACCGGCACTACCCGCCGACTGGCGCCCGACGCGCGACAACAACAATAAGAGCCAGGGGAAAAAGTGATTGCAGGGTCGTTCGCATACGCGTCTTCATGGAAGATTTCCTCCGCAACCGCGCGGTCGACACGCCGGCAAGAGCACGGCGGATTGACAACGGTTGATAACCGAAAATCGATTTTTATCGATAGATGCCGCTCCGTTAACGATTACGGTCGACCGTCGCTTGTAGCACAGCCGAAATCGCGGGGTCAAGAAGTCAGCCGCAGGCAGTCGTGTTTTAGCGATTATGCCGACGCCAGAGAACGAGGCGAGGAAGTGGCGAGAGAACAAGGCGAAACAACGAGGCGAAACAACGAGGCCGGGGACGAGGCGAGACAAGAAGGCGAGACAGCGTGGAAGAGCGGCGCTTCAGCGCCGCGTCAAGAGTCTGTGAAAGGATGGGCTTTAGCCCGTGGTATGGATGGCAGCGACGAACCCTAAGCCCGGCCCTTCTTCGCCGCAACCGCCGCGCCCTTGCCCGCGACTTCCCACGGACGCTTCGGCCGATCCACCATCGCCTTGTCGCGATCCTCGATGCGATCGTACTGGTACGACTCGCTCACCGTTCCCAGCGACTCGTTGTACAGGCTGGGCAGACCCAGCCCCTCTTTCATTTCTTCCGAGAACGATTGCAGCGCCTTCAAATGATCGGCGGTAGCCGGAATTTCCGTTTTCGAGGTCTTAAGAAACTGCTGGTACCCACGATTCACCAACTTCGAAATCTCGCTGCCAATCAGGTAGCCGGGATACGCGAAAATCTTCACGGTGTCCTCCGGCGTCTTCTGAATGGCGGCCGACACGTTATATTTCCGCAGGAACACGCGCACAGTCGCGCCAGGAGCGTCGGTGACGTCGAACCCATGGTCGCGCAGCCAGGCTAGCGCTTCTTCATAGGTTCGTGCTTCAATAGTTTTAGACATTGCGTTTTACTTCAACCTTTCCTTGCCCGACATGCTCCGAATTGGATGCGCTCTTATAAGACAGATGCGCAATTATTAGAAAGTGCGTAACTTTACACCCGCTGCATCGCCGGGCGAAACTGCTTCATCTAAACGTTTATTAACTGGTCATGTAAACAAGGTACTACATACCTCGTTTCCAGCCATATAGCACATTACGTTGGTCACGGCATTTCGGTTTCATCAATGGCACACGGAACTACAAAAGCGGCAGCCGCGTCTACTCCCGTAGAACCCGACGAACCCCGGGAACCAGCCTCAGGACTGGGCGAAACGCTCGGCCACAGCCTGATCGAGCGCATCGGCAACACTCCGCTGCTGCGCCTGGACGCGCGTCACCGCCGACCTGCCCGGCGTAGCACTTCTGGGTAAGGCCGAATGGTACAACCCCGGCGGATCGGTCAAAGATCGCGCCGCCGCCAACATCGTTGCCGAAGCCCGCCGCCGCGGCCAACTCGCGCCCCGGCAAGACTCTGCTCGATGCCACCAGCGGCAATACCGGCATTGCCTATGCCATGCTCGGCGCCGCCGAAAGATTCCCCGTCACCCTCTGCATGCCGCAAAATGTTTCGCGCGAGCGCAAGCAGATCCTGCACGGCTACGGCGCCAACATTATTTACACCGACCCCGCCGACGGTTCCGACGGCGCCATCCGCATGGCCCGCGAACTCGCCGCCGAGCATCCCGAGAAATATTTCTATGCCGACCAGTATTCCAACGACGCCAACTGGAAGGCCCACTATCACGGCACCGCCAACGAAATCTGGCAGCAGACCCAAGGCCGGGTCACGCATTTCGTCTCCATGCTCGGCACCAGCGGCACTTTCGTCGGCACCACGCGCCGCCTGAAAGAACTAAATCCGAGCGTGCAATGCGTCTCCCTGCAGCCCGACTCGTCCTTCCACGGCATCGAAGGCGCGAAACACATGGCCAGCGCGATCGTCCCCAAAATTTACGATCCGCACTTGCCGATCAGAATCTCGAAATTTCCACCGAAGACGCCTACGCCATGGCCCGCCACCTCTCCCGCAACGCCGGATTGTTGGTCGGCATCTCGTCCGCCGCCGCCGTCGTAGGATGCCTGAAGATTGCCCGCGACCTGCCGTTGAACAAAAAAGCCACGAAGCCGTAATCGTAACCATCCTCTGCGACTCTGGCGACAAGTACTTAAGCGAACGATTCTGGAACGAAGGATAAGCAATAAGCAAGGATAATCAAGATTTCACCACAGAGTCACAGAGGCACAGAGAAAAATCAAAACAGAAATTGTCTAAAGATCCAGTGCTTGCCTGGCTCGGACGCAAGTTCCAAATGCTCCCAGCCTCACGATTCTAAGTATTTCTCTGTGTCTCTGTGACTCTGTGGTGAATCGGTTTTCTATGCTAAAACTCTCCCGTCGAGACTACGACTCCCTCCGCCACCACGGCGAAGAAACCTACCCCAACGAATGCTGCGGCATCCTGCTCGGTCGCATCGATGATGACGACGACGGCACCCGCATCGTAACCTCCACTGCCCGCGCCGGCAACACCCGCACCGACTCCGCCCACAACCGCTACAACATCGATCCCAAAGAATTGGTTCGCATCCAGCGCGAAGGCCGCGATCGCGGCGAAGACATCATCGGCTTCTACCATTCCCATCCCGACCACCCCGCCCAGTGGTCCTCCACCGACCTCGCCGAAGCCCACTGGTTCGGCTGCTCCTACGTCATCACCAGCGTCGAAAAAGGGAAAGCCGCGCTCACCAACTCATTCGAACTGACTGGCGCTGACGAGAGCGATAAGCGCTTGATGGACGAAAAAATCGAAGTCTCTTAAAGAGGTCGAAGGACGCCTGCACGACCGTGGAAGAGCGGCATTCAGGGCCGCGCTTTGCGGCATCCGGATAACAAATCCCCCGCCAGGCGCGGGGAGTGCGGGATATTCACAGTCCAGAAACAGACATCGCACGGCGATTCCATATCGATCCATATCAAACAGGAAACCGAAACTCCGCTTCCAAGCGCTGATCTGCTCTGAAGAGTGCGTACCAGCATCTGCACCAAATCCGGTCACCGGCCTGTGGACGGGCTGCACTCGATTGAAAAACATATAGTTACACGGGCGTATTTTCGATTGACGGAAAAAGCAGAAGGAGTACAACAGGATTGTTCTTTGACAGCTTCTTAAGTTTTTCCGGTTGGTGCGGCGTCCGGGGCTCAAGCGGAGTCACTTTCCTGATCGCAAGATTGGGAAGGAGGGTGAGCAAGGGTCTATAGCAAAGCGCTGGTCGAGGCGAACGAAGAAGAAATGTTGAAGGCAAGATAGAGTTCCGAGGCGTAGGGTAGGTTTATCCGGTTGGCGGTGAGCCCGGAGCCCAAGCGAAGATCGCGCGCAGCATCCCGCAAGGGAAGCAGCGAAAGCAGGTCGAGCAAGGGTCAAACGCGAGCTACTGGCCGAGACGAATGGACCCCACATCACCTCGGAACTCTTATTTGTTTTTGCAGTTCTCAGTTCTCAGTTGTCAGCCAGCCCAAGCCGAAATCCCAGCCCCTTGTCATGCTGTGCGAAGTCGAAGCATCCCTACCGCTCCGCGAAACCCCCGGATTCCGCAGCTTTCTAAAGATCCATCCGTGGAAATCCGCGTGAATCCGTGGCAAAGAAGTCGGGTCACTTCCCCGAATTCCCCGGCCCACCCACCGCGTAAATCCTCGGAATCCGCTGCTCCAGCGGCGGCAGCGCCGGAAACGCCGCATGCGGCTCCGTCTGGTACCAGTACGCCACCGAAAAGAAATTGTCCGACCGGTGATTGGCATGCCCATGCTCAATCGTCGCCCGCAACGATTTCGTAAAAGGAATCGGCGAATCCAGATGAAACCGATAGAGCGACCACCGCCCGCCCGCAACCTCCTGTCCCACGACCGGCGCGCCATAGAGACCGTATGAAAATGGACGCCCGCCGAAATCCCACGCTCCCAGAAAATAGTCTTCCGACCCAGTTCCGTTGATCGAGGGCAAGCTTTCTCCGTCGACAAAAAACATGTCATCGCCCTCGCCCCACCACCCATCCTGATTTTCCAGCACCGACATGGTCACGCCGACGAAGTGCCCGCGCCCGGTAGCTTCCATCCAAACGTAGTTGCCCTCGCCGTTCAGATTCTTCTTGTCGTTGATGATTGCGTCGCCGTTGGAGTGCCACTGATTCGTCCAGCCATGAGCCGGCGCCGCCTGCCGGTACTGGGCGTGAAAGTAAAGCAAATCCGCCGCCAGCGGCTTCGTATACCCGCGATAATCAATATTGAAATAAAATGCGTCGGTTTTCTGCGTGCCCTCGTTCGTCGCGGTAATGCGCGCATGCTTCTGAAACGGCATCGGGAAAAAACTGTTCAACGCCTTATCCGCGCCCACCGACAGCGGCACCGACTGGTACAAGTGATAATCTCCCAAACCCAGCCCAAAGAAATCGCCAATCGGCGCCTCCACGCTGGGCGCGGCCTCGCCGTCCCAGTACATACGCAGCACAAGAGCCTTCAAATGATTTGGATCATCGCTCGCAATCGTGACCCACACATGGCTGATCACCCCCGGCCCATCCGCATCAAGCAGCGTCAGAGTCTCCCCCGCCGCGATCATCCGCGCATCCCCATTCCCCCCACTCCGGTCATAGCTGGACACGCGATGCTGCACGTAGTCCTTAGCCTGCGCCGAATTCGACACCCACGAGGCAGGATCCTGCGCAAGAACCGGCAGTGCAAGCAAACAGTAGGTGAGGAGAACTAGGAGCTTCTTCATAATGGCCTCTCAGGATAATGGTCTCTCGGGTTTTGTGGAAGGGCACGGCTTTAGCCGTGCCGTTAAGCCCGCAAAAAATGCGGGCTTTTAGCCCCTGCGGGTTTGGTCTGCACCTGTCCCGAACTGGTTTACGCGAACGAACGCAAAATTTCCCGAGCAAAGGCCGCGCAGCTTGCCCGGTCCGGAACCGCCGCCACAATCCGCTCGGGATATTCATCGTACGTGCGATCGTCAAGCAGCCTGCCGTTCTTGGCTTTCCTCACGCCGCCCCACTGCTTGAAGAAGAACGGAACGTGATACTTCCGGCATTGATCGCGCACCGAGATTACCCATTCCTTCCGCATCGTACGAGCACCGGGCCCACTCTCACCGCCAACAATTGCCCAACTAATGCCCGAGAGGTCAAATTCCCCCAGACCTTCCAGCAGCGGCTCGACTGAAAGGAATCGGACTCGCGCCGGAGCGTCCTGCAAATGGCCGATCCGAGGCAGACCATACTTCTGATCCTCAACGCTGACGCCCCACCAGATGTGATCCTGTTCGGCGGCGAAACTCAACGGGCCTCTCAACATCTCCTTGAGCCTTTCCGCGCGCTTCGTGAGCACCTGGAACGTGTGCCATTTCGCCGCAACCATTACGCGGCAGACGGCCTCAATGTAGCTTTCGGGAACACCCTGCTGAAAAAGATCGCTCATCGAATTCACAAACACGAGCTTCGGCGAGCGCCAGGAGAAAGGCTCCGTCAACTTCTCAGGGACGATACGCAAGTCAAACCCCTGCTCATAGGGATGTCCCTTGACCCCGCGAAACCGCTCCGCAAAGGTCTCGGCATAACAGTGCTTGCACCCCGGACTAATCTTCGTGCAGCCACGCACGGGATTCCAAGTTGCGTCGGTCCATTCGATTTTGGAGTTGCTAGACAAGTGGATCCTCAAACTCAAAAGCCTGCTGCGGCGTGATGTACTTGAGAACTTGATCCCAGAAGGCGTAAGCCGTTGAATGCCGCGAGAACAGCGCTAGGCGATAAAGAGCGACATTCATTTCAGCAATCTTCACTGGTTTCATCTTGTAGAACGGTTGCGGTCTGTATTTGGGCTTCTCCATGCTTGATGAAAACTCCTGCGCGAGAAACTGAGGAAAAGGAAGTCCCCCTTCCTGCTTCGCCTTCCACTCCTCGCGCCAATTTCGCGAGCCGAGAAAGTCATCAATCTTGACCGCCTTTTCCTTGATGTAATTTTCGTAATTCCTGTTTGCATCCATATACAGGGCGAGCAAGACTAAGAAATCGACGAATCTGTCGGAAAGCGACCTCAGCGTCTCGAACTTGATTCCAATGTCAAAAGGATCAACAAAGCACAACGACAATACACGGTGGCCAGTTGAGTACGCCGGAATCTCAGCTAGGATGTCCTCCACCTGTTCATTGCAATCTCCTCCTATGTACGCCACGTTTGCAGACGGGGCGACTCTCTCCACCCTGGCTCTCAATGCATCGAGGGCCTTGGTGTTCATTTCACAGAAAATGTACTTATCGAATGGATGCTCGACAGCGAGAGCCAACAGTGGAGAGCCAGCGATTACTCGCGATGTGTCGCGAATTTTGCTGTGGCCCGATCCCGCGTAGAGTTCAATGTAGACGCGCTCATGCCACTTGTCCTTCATTCCTGTGGAAAACAACTTGGCGTAAAACGAGACCAGGGCGTGCTTCTCTTCGGCCCACCTGCCGACAGGGTCACCGCAGAAGAGCCCATCGTCTGCGACATCCATAAAAATTAGTCCACGTTTCGCCGTTTATTCGCTAGTTGTAAGTTGATTGTCGCCGATCGGCATCTTAGAATCAATAGCCTGCATGGTTACAGCGGAATATTCCCATGCTTCTTCGGCGGATTCTTATCCCTCTTGGTTTCCAGCATGGCCAGCGCCTGGATTAATTTCTTCCGCGTCTCTCGCGGTTGGATGACCGCATCCACAAAGCCGCGGTCAGCCACGACGTATGGGTTGGCGAAGCGGTCGCGAAACTCCTCAATCTTTTCCTGCCGCACTTGCTCGCGATTCGCCGCCGCATCCAGTTCGCGTTTGTAGACGATGTCGACCGCGCCCTCCGGCCCCATCACCGCGATCTCGGCCGTCGGCCACGCATAGTTCACGTCCGTGCGAATGTGCTTCGACGCCATCACGCAATAAGCCCCCCCATAGGCCTTGCGCGTGATCACCGTGACCTTCGGCACCGTCGCCTCGGCGAACGCAAACAGCAGCTTCGCCCCGTGTTTGATGATTCCGCCATACTCCTGCGCCGTGCCGGGCAGAAATCCGGGCACATCCTCAAACGTCACCAGCGGAATATTGAAGCAATCGCAGAAGCGCACAAATCGCGCGCCTTTCACCGACGCATTAATATCCAGCGTCCCGGCCAGCACCGACGGCTGGTTAGCGACAATGCCCACGCTTCGCCCGTCCAGCCGCGCGAATCCCACGACAATATTCTTCGCGTAATGCTCCTGCACTTCAAAAAAGTAAGCGTCGTCCACCACCGCATGAATCACATCTTTAATGTCATACGGCTGGTTCGATTGCGCCGGAACTATCTGGTCGAGCGCCGAGTCGGCACGGTCGGCGGGATCGGTGCAAGCTTTTCGCGGAGGCTCATCCAGATTATTCGACGGCAAGAAGCTCAGCAGCTCGCGCACCATCGACAAACATTCCGCGTCATCATGCGCCAGAAAGTGCGCCACGCCGGAAGTTTCGTTGTGGGTCATCGCGCCGCCCAGCTGCTCTTTCGTCACCTCTTCGTGCGTAACCGTCTTGATCACGTCAGGCCCAGTGATGAACATGTACGAAGTCTTGTCGACCATCAGCACGAAGTCGGTGATCGCCGGCGAATAAACCGCCCCACCGGCGCACGGCCCCATGATCGCCGAAATCTGCGGCACCACTCCGCTGTACAGCGTGTTGCGTAGAAAAATATCCGCATAGCCCGCCAGCGACATCACGCCTTCCTGAATCCGCGCTCCTCCGGAATCATTCAGTCCAATCACCGGCGCGCCCATCTTTGCCGCCAGGTCCATAATCTTCACGATCTTCGCGGCGTTGGTCTCCGAGAGCGACCCGCCAAACACGGTGAAGTCCTGCGCAAACACATACACCAGCCGCCCCTCGATGCGCCCGTATCCAGTGATGAATCCGTCGCCGTAAATTTTTTGTTCAGCCATCCCGAAGTCGTTGCAGCGGTGCGTGACCAGCTTGTCGGTCTCTTCGAACGTGCCCTCGTCGAGCAGGAACTCAACCCGCTCCCGCGCCGACATCTTCCCCTCTTTGTGCTGGCGCTCGCGCCGCTTCGCGCCCCCGCTATCTTCGGCAAGCTGGTTCCGCTTGTTGAGTTCGGCAACTTTTTTTTCAAGATTCATGGCGGAAGGATTATATCGCCAAGGGGTGCCCCACCCTTGTCGCGTTCTTTGCGACAGAGCGGGGACTCTGACTTTCTTCCTTCCTGTCGCCGCCCATCTCAACTCCCAATCCTCTCCTGCGTTACACTTCCCTCGTGTCCTCCCTCACCGATCAGATGGGCTTCAGCTTCCGCCCGCCCGAGCGCCGCGTCTGGAAAGTTCGCGATCTCGTCGCTTCGGTCCGTTCCCATATCGAGCGCGAATATTCCGACGCCTGGGTGGAAGGTGAGATTTCCAATTTCCGCGCCCCCGATTCCGGTCATCTTTATTTCACTCTCAAAGACGGCAACGCCCAGATCAAAGTCGTGATGTTTCGTTCATCGGCGCGCCTGCTGCGCTTCCGCCCCACTGACGGCCTGCAGGTGGTCGTGCGCGGCCGCGTCACCGTATACGAAGACCGCGGCGAACTCCAAATCTCCGCCGAACATATCGAGCCCAAAGGCGCCGGCTCGCTGCAATTAGCATTCGAGCAGCTCAAGGCCAAACTCGAGGCCGAAGGCTTGTTCGCCGAGCGCAAGAAACCGATCCCAACCCTCCCGTCGCGCATCGGAGTCGTGACGTCGACGCAGGCCGCCGCCCTTCGCGACATTTTGAATGTGCTCCAGCGCCGCCATCATTCCGTGAATGTGCTGATTTATCCCGCCCAGGTGCAGGGCGATGCCGCCGCGCTTGAGGTCGCCGCCGGCGTCCGCCACTTCAACCAGCACGACAACGTGGACGTCATCATCATCGCCCGCGGCGGAGGTTCGGCCGAAGACCTCGCCGCATTCAACGACGAAGCGCTGGCCCGCATAGTTGCTGCCTCCGAAATTCCCGTGATCTCCGCCGTGGGCCACGAAACCGATTTCACCATCGTCGATTTCGTCGCCGACCTCCGTGCGCCCACGCCCTCGGCGGCGGCCGAGCTCGTCATCCGCTCGCGCCAGGAAGTCGAAGATCACACCGCCGCATTGCACGATCGCCTCAGCCGCGCCATGCGCTACCGCCTGCTGATGGGCCGCCAGGCCCTGACCGAACTTGCGCAGCACGGCGCGTTCGCCCGCATGATGGAACTCATCCATCAGCGCCAGCAGCGGCTCGACGATCTAACGCACCGCCTGGAACTTTCCGAGCGCCAACTGCTCGAGCAGATGCTCCGCCGCTGGGAAAGAATTTCCGCAGCCGTGCGCCACTACGATCTGCGTCTCGTGCTTTCCGGCGTTCGCAAGGAACTCGAAAGCGGAACGGCCGCGTTGGTCGCCGTGATGCGCAACGTCCTGCTCCAGCACCGCGTACGCAGCGAGCGCATGCAAACCGCCCTGGAGTCGCTGTCTCCGCTGGCCATTCTCGAGCGCGGCTATGCCCTGGTGTTTGACTCCGAAGGCAAGCTGCTGAAAGACGTCCGCGCATCGAAGGTCGGCGACCAGATTTCCGCCCGCCTGGCCCACGGCGAAATTCACGCCGCAGTGACGAAGAAGTAAGAATCACCCTCCATCGAACCCTGCGTTCGCCTTCTGTAAAAGTTCGTAAGACTTCTAAGCACAGAAACCCGCTGCATTACAATGGTTTTTCAACCATCAGGGTTGTGGAAGGGCACGGCCTTAGCCGTGCCGTAAGCCGTACATAAAAGATGTGGGCTTCAACCCCTGAGGATTCTTGGTGAACTAGACGCACCTCTGGAGCGCGACTCGATTGATGCCAGTCATCACATCATGGACGCAAGCCGCATGGATCGCGCTCGACATTCTCCTCGTGGCCCTCATCATTTATCAGGTGCTGGTCATGATCCGCGGCACCCGCGCTGCTCCCATGCTCGTGGGCCTCGTCGTCGTCGCCATAATTTTTTATTTTGCGCGCATCGGCGAACTCACCACGCTGAACTGGGTGGTCAGCCGCGTGCTGCCCTACCTGGTGTTCGCGCTCATCGTCGTCTTTCAGTCGGAGATTCGCCACATGCTCGCCGACCTCGGCCGCCGTCTGACTTTCCTCGGAGGCTCCTCCGCTGACAGCGATTCCTACGACGACATCGTGCTGGCCGCGAATCTCTTTTCCCAGCACCAGACCGGCGCCCTGATCGTGATTGAACGCGAAATTGGACTGCGCACCCACATCGAAAGCGGCGTGCCTCTTGATGCCCGCCTCTCCTACGATCTGCTCGCCACAATTTTCCGCCCCAGCGCCCCGCTGCACGACGGCGCTGTGATCATTCAGAAAGACCGCATCGCCGCCGCCGCCTGTTTCCTGCCCCTTTCCATGAATCCTCTACTCTCCACGCAACTCGGCACGCGCCATCGTGCCGGCATCGGCATCACCGAAGAAACCGACGCCATCGCCGTCATTTGTTCCGAAGAAACTGGCGCTATCAGCCTCGCCATCGGCGGCAAAATCGAACGCGATTTGACCGTCGAACAACTCCGCGAACGCCTCGGCAGCGAACTGCGCCGCTACATGGCTCCCGTCACCCTGCCGACCCCAATCGCCCACGGCGACGATGAATCCGAAGTCTTGCTCGATTCTCCCCTGCGCGATCCCGCACCGCAAAGGAAGTCCGAATCTACCGCGGAGTCGGAGCCGCATTCATGATCGGATTCTTCCAGCGCTACGTGCTGCATAACTTCTGACTGAAAGTATTGTCCTTGTTGATGGCCACGGCGCTCTGGTTTCTGATTTCCCCAGACCAGCAACCCGCCGAAGTGGCGATTCGCGGTCCCATCGTCTTTCAGCACGTTCCGGAGCAACTTGAGATCAGTTCCGAGTCGATTTCCGATGCCCAGATCCGAGTCCGCGGGCCGGAGCAGATCATTCGGCACTTACAGGCAAGCGAGATCCACGCGGAAATCGACTTGGCCGACGTCAAGCCCGGCGAACGCACCTTCGATCTAACTTCGCAGCAAGTGCGCCATCCCCGTGACGTCACCGTCGTCCAGGTCGTGCCCAGCCAACTGCATCTGGCTTTTGATACGCGTTTGACCCGCGAGGTCGAGATTCGTCCCCGCGTCATCGGCGATTTTGCGGATGACGAATACAAAGCCACCGCCGATCCCTCCCACATCACTATCACCGGCCCCCGCAATCACGTCGAGAAAATCGAATCCGCGACCACGGATCCAATCGATGCCAAGGGAACCCGAGGCCGCGCCGTCTTCACCACCAACGTCTACGTCGCCGACCCGCTCGTGCAAGTCGTGCAGACCACCTCGATTCGGGTGACGGTCGTCGTGCAGAAAGTCGGAACCATTTCTCCGCATTGAGCGATCACTAATCGCAGAGTCTGAAATCGTAGAGTCTGAAATCGCAGGGTCTGAAGTCGCAGACTGTGATTGTTGCACACAACCCGTGGAGTGTGAGTGTTGCACAGAACTCGTGGAGTCTGAGCTGTGCACAGGATCCGTGGAAGAGCGGCGCTTCAGCGCCGCGTCCGGCCGTCCAATCTCCGCCGGGCTTTAGCCCCTGAGGTCGCTTCTTCCAAGCGGCACCTGAGACCTTCGGGACAAGCGCTTTCCTCCGCCCTCATTTATCATCTCTAGTGCCTCATCATTTATGAGCCAGCAACGGCAATTGTTCGGGACCGACGGCATCCGCGGTGTGGCGGGAGAATTTCCGCTCACCAAACAAAGCACCTATCTCATCGGCCGCGCCCTGGGCCATGACCTCGTCCGCACCACTGCCAAGCCCAGGCCATGATCGGCCAGGACACGCGCCAATCCAGCGCTTGGATCGCCGACCGCGTCGCCGAAGGTCTGGCGGCCGTGGGCGTCGACGTGCACAGCGCTGGCGTCATCACGACTCCAGGTGTCGCCTACCTGGCCCGCTCCCGCTCGCTCGCCGCCGGAGTGGTGATTTCCGCGTCGCACAATCCCTGGACTGACAACGGAATCAAGGTTTTCTCCGGCGACGGTTTCAAACTCACCGACGCCCGCGAACTCGCCATCGAAAAAGAAATTTTCGCCCTGCTGGAAAATGTCTCTGCCGCCGATGACACGGCGCTGAAGATTCCGAAACCCTCTCTCCCCGGCGAAGCCGAACTGCGACATGCCTACGTAAAGTCGCTGGCGAACGATGTATCGTCAGACTTAAGCCAGCTGCGCGTTCTAGTGGATTGTGCCAACGGCGCCGCCACGGCCGAGGCCCCCGAACTGTTTCGCAGTCTCGGTGTTCAGGCAACCTTCATCCATGTTTCGCCCGACGGAAAAAACATCAACGAAGGTTGCGGCGCTCTGCACCCGGAGACGTTGGGGAAAGTAGTCGCCGGATCGCTCGGAAAGTTTGACTTAGGCGTAACCTTCGACGGCGACGCCGACCGCGCCCTGTTCTGCGATGCCGCGGGCCGCGTCGTCAATGGTGACGGCGTACTGCTCGCCGCCGCTCGCGATCTGCACGCCCAGGGAAAATTGAAAGCCGACACCGTAGTCTCTACCACCATGTCGAATATGGGTCTTGAGATCGCGCTCAAGAATTCCGGCATTCGCATGCTGCGCGCTAACGTCGGCGACAAATACGTCCTCGAGGAAATGCTTAAGACCGGCGCCACGCTCGGCGGCGAGCAGTCCGGCCACATCATCTTCCGCGACGGCGACGCCACCACCGGCGACGGCCTGCTCACCGCGCTGCGCCTCATGGATATCATCGTCCGAGCCGGCAAACCGCTGGCGGACCTGGTCGGCGACTTGAAAGTGTTTCCCCAGAAAATTCAAAACATCCGCGTCCGCGAAAAAACTCCCTTCGCCCAAATCCCAGCGGTACAATCAGCCATCGCCGCCGCCGAGCGCGAACTCAACGGCAACGGCCGCGTAGTTGTTCGCTACTCGGGCACCGAAGCCCTGGCCCGCGTAATGGTCGAAGCCGAATCGAAAGAAAAGATGGAGACCCTCGCTGCCGCAATCGCCGCCGAAATTCAAAAAGCCCTCGGGGTGTAGGAGCGTTTATGAAGGGACAACCAGCTCCGGCTGGGTGCCCCATTTCTCGCGCGTTTTTTTCGCGAGAAGTGGGGTTCTGGATTCAAACTACCTGCGCTTCCGCTTGCCCTTTGACCGCACCGGCTCTTCCTCCAGCACCGCAAACTGAATCTTCTTCTCCACCGGATCAATCCGATCCACCAGCACCCGAATCTTCTGCCCCAGACTATAAATCTTCCGCGACCGCTGCCCGATAATTTCCCGCGTATTCTCATGATAGGTATACCGGTCGTCAGTCAAAGTGTTCAGCGGCACCAGCCCTTCAATGAACAAATCGGTGAGCTCCACAAAAAATCCAAACTTGGTCACGCTAGTGATGAGCCCATCAAAGTCGTCGCCCACGCGATCCTGCATGAACTTCACTTTCTTGCCCTCCATCAACTCCCGCTCCGCATCGGCCGCCCGCCGCTCCGCCCGGCTCGATTCTTCCGCAATCTCATGCAGCTCCTCAATCCCAATGGGCCCGCCCAAGGCCTCATGTGGGGCGGACACTCCCTTCGACAGGCTCAGGGCAGGCTCTATCCGCCTTTCCTCGGAAGCGTCGCGTCGCTTCGACCAAGGCGATGCTTTTTCCGCGACCAGGGTGGGGAAGTTGACTCGATTCTTGATTTGGATTTTGACGCAGCACATCCTTCAACACCCGATGCACAATCAAGTCCGGATATCTCCGAATCGGCGAAGTAAAATGCGTGTACGAAGTCGCCGCCAGCGCGAAGTGTCCCAGATTTTCCTCCGAATACCGCGCCTGCTTCAGCGACCGCAGCATCAGATAACTCAGAATCCGCTCCTCCGGCTTTCCCGCAATCTTCTCCGTCAGCTTCTGATACATGCGCGGCGTGATGTGCACATCCTTCGGCACTTCAATCTCGCGCACCCGCTTGCCCGTGCCATAAGCTGCGCGCCGGTCGGTCTTCGTCTGCACGCGATGAATCGGCAGCGCCCCCACACCCAGCGAATATCCAAACGTCGCCGCAATCACCTCAAAGTCATAAACGCGCTTCGCATCCGGTTTTTCGTGAATGCGATACAGCGACGCTACGTGCCTCGACTCCAAATCATGCGCCACGCACTCGTTCGCCGAGAGCATGAATTCCTCAATCAGCCGGTTCGCGAAGTTGCGTTCCGACCGCGCAATGCTCTTCATCAATCCCAATTCGTCGAATTCAATCACCGCTTCCGACAGATCGAAATCAATCGATCCTCGCCGCTGCCGCTTGCGATTCAGAATCAGCGCCAGCTCGCGCATCAGCTCAAACGTCGCAACCAGCGGCGCATAGCGCTCGCGCATCGCCGCATCGCCTTCCAGCACCGCATTCACCGCGGTATACGTCATCCGCTCCACCGACCGGATCACGCCCTCGCTCAACTCATAACTCACAATTTCGCCGCGATGGTCCATCTCCATCACGCACGACAGCACCAGCCGCTCCACCTGCGGCCGCAAACTGCAAATGTCGGTCGAAAGTTCCAGCGGCAGCATGGGCACCGCGCGGTCCGGAAAATAAACGCTGGTGCCGCGCAGCCGCGCCTCTTGATCCAGCGCGGATCCTGCCGTCACATACTCCGCCACGTCGGCAATGTGCACCTGCAATTCAAAATTTCCGTTCGGCAGCATGTGTACGTACACCGCATCATCGAAGTCGCGCGCCGTCTCGCCGTCAATGGTCACAATCGGCAGCCCGCGAAAATCCCGCCGCCGCTCGATTTCATGCGCCGGAATAACAGCTGATGTGTCCTGCGCCTCCTCCAGCGCCGCTGCCGGAAAATGATGCGGCAGATGAAACTTGCGAATCGTGATTTCGACATCGACCCCGAAATCATCCTCCCGCCCCAGAATCTCGATCACCCGCCCCCGCGGATTCTGCGTAGGCGAAGGCCAGTCAGTGATCTCCACATCAACCACGAGTCCTTCAAGATCATCCCACTGACATGCCGCGCCACCTCGTCGCCCAGCACCCGATCGACAGACGGTCTCTTCCTCTGTGTCCTCACTGTTTTCTTGGTTCAGTTTTTGTTTTGTCTTCCGCGGAGTCCGCGGAAGTCTCCGGCCGCTCCGCCCCCGCCGGAATCAAAATCTCCTGCGTAATCTTCGAGTCCATCGGCCGCACATACCCCCCGCGGCTTCCATAATGAAAAATCCCCACCACCGTCGGATGCGCCCGCATCACCGGCCGCACAATGCGCCCCTCGGCCCGCCCATCCGGCCGCACGTTGATGATGTCTACCAGCACCAGGTCCCCGTGCATAGCATTCCCAACGAAATGTGGCGCAATAAAAATGTCGCCCGTCAGCCGCGCCTTCAGCGCCTGCGAAAGCGACTTAGAATCAGGAATGACAAATCCGAATCCATCGCGGTGCATGGTCAGCCGTCCCGCCACCAGATTCTTATCGGCCGCGGCGGCTGGCAGGGAATATCGATCAGACTCCGCTTGAATCAGCGTCCCGCGCGCCACCATCTTCTGCAGCAGCGAGTCCAGTTCGCGCCGTTCATCCCCGCGCAGCCCGAGTTCGCGCACCAATTGCTTGAACCCCGCTGCCCTCTTAGGCTGTTTCGCAATATGTTTGAGAATTGTCGAATCGGAAAGCATAGAGGGAAGCTGTCAGCAATCAGCTCTCAGCATAAATCATTGAAGAATATTCCCCGACGTTTTGTCATCCTGTCTCTAACGACGTTGGTGCGTGTCAAGCATTTTTGAGCGACACTTGTCCTCTTGGCGCTTTTGATTTTTCAGAAGCGCCATTTCGCTCTCTTAGAAAGGTTTTGACGTTCCAGACCAAGGTCGTCACTCTTTTTCAAATCGTGCAGCGGGACTCTTCGGTCCCACCATCCATCTCTTCGGGACTTGCGCCCATGATTCTCACTTCGAACTCCCCGCTTCTCAGGGAGGCCGGCTGCCCACTCAAGCGCTCGGCTGCGTTACTCGCCGGCCACAGAATGACTCGGGCTCACCGACATGACCGCCTGATTCAATTGCGCGTACGTCCATCCTTCGCGCAACATCAGGTACATCCGCGTGGCCAACTTTCTGGCCACCGCCACCTTGGCGACGCCGCGATTTTTGCGACTCGCCAGGCGTTTGTAGAAGCGCTTCAGCTGCGGATCGTAACGTGCCGCCGTCTGTCCCGCCTCCACCAGCAAAAAGCGCAGAAACGAATTGCCCTGTTTGCTGATCTTGCCCAGCCGCTGTTTTCCGCCGCTGGAAGTCTCGCTCGGAATCAGCCCGAAATAACTGCCCACTTGCTTGGCCGATTCGAATCGTTCCGCCGGTCCCAGCGTCAGCACCATGGCCAACGAGGTCACCGGCCCTACTCCCGGATGCGTCATCAACTGCACCGCTTTCGGCCGCTGCCGCGCTTCTTCTGCGACTCGCTGGTCCAGTTCGCGGATCTCCGCTTCCAGTCCATCCAGCACTTCCAGCAGCTTCTGCCGCCGCTGGGCCGCGTACGGCAACAGCGGCAACTGCTCCAACTCCGCGCGTCCCGCCTGCGTCCACAGCTTGTACTTCTTCTGCACCCCGTGGCTCAGCGCCATGGCCGTAGCTGATGCCTGGTCCGCGGACGCCCTGCACGCCTGGCCGATGCACCAGCAACTGCCGCACATCCCGCACCTCCAGGCTCGGCACCCAGATCCGCGGAAACCGGTCCTGACGCAACAAATCCATCAGGTGCTCCGCGTCCCGCCGATCCGTCTTCTGCCGGCGCACCACCGACGCCCGCACCTGCGCCGCATCCCCAAACCACAGCTCGATCCCCAACTCTTCCAGCAGCCGCTCGAACCACGGATAGTGCCCGCACGCCTCCATCCCCACCCGCACTTCCTGGCCGGCCAGAGAACGGTAAAACCGCTCCGCCTCCGCCCGGTGCTGCAACCGCTTTCCTCTACTTCGCCCGTTCGGTTGTCAAAGATCGCAATCTGCTGAAACCCAGGATGAAAATCACAGCCTATAATCAGCATGACGTTGGCTCCTCTCAGTGAGCCTTGGTCTGTTCGTCACAACCAATCTACTCGCGTGAGGGCAAGTGAGCAAAGCGAGGATTTTGCTTCGCGAGAGCGAAGCAAAACCGCAGTCGAAGGATCCCTATCGCAACCACGCGACACCGAGCTTAGAAAGGAATTCTAACAATGAAACTGCCGAACTAGGCGAACCTACCACGAATCCCCGCCCCCACGCGGCGGCCACGCCCCTAGCATTCTCCGCACCATCGCAATCTGCCCCACGTGATAACTGTTGTGCGCCACCATCTGCCACAGCACGGCTTCAAGCGTGCTCGCAACATTCTTGTCGCCCTCATACACGCTTTCAATTTCGCGCTGCAATTCTCCCGGAGAAGACTTCGCCAACTCTGCAAACTCGCCCAGCAACTCCGCCATCCGCGTCCTCAGCCGGTCCCATTCCTCAGCGCCAGGCGCCGGCGCGCGGAAAGCTCTCCGAGTTGTGTTCCGGATACTTCGGCCTCTGCCCGCGAATCCGTCGCAACTCATACTCCATCCAGTAATTCATATGAAAAACGAGCTGCCCGATCGAATGCGGAAATCCCGCAACCTGCCGCGCCGCCGACTTCCGCAGAAATATCTTCCACGCACGCAATGGGATCCGCGTGCGCCCCTGTACCGCGAAGCAGTTCCGTCAGCGCTTGTTGAGACATGAAGGAAAAAAATCCTTGTCATCCGAGCGAAGCGAAGGACCTATGCAATCTCTTGCCCCGGCAGGGTGCATAGGTCCTTCGCTTCGCGAAGCAAGCATAGTCAGGAGGGACCGCTCGCAAGGCCACAGCATTCCGGTTAATCCGCGTAAATCCGTGGCAAGAGAATTTCTCACCGTCCCGAAAAGTACTTCTCCTCCAGAATCCTCCGATGATGCAGCTCATGCCCCGCAATAATATAGGCCAGCGCCCGCACACTCACTTCATTCTTATTGGCTACGCCGCGCCGCATCCACGCCGCCTCATCGAGATTGCGCAACAGCGTCAGCGTCGCCCGCCGCACCGCAATGTAATCTTCAATAATTTCCGCCAGCGGCGCACTCGCGAACGGACCATGCTTCACATAGTCGTCCTGCTCGAAGCCTGCCATAGGCGTCTGGTCGCCGCGCGCAATCCGCAGCGCCCGATACGCAAAAATGCGCTCCGTATCGCACACGTGCCCCAGCACTTCTTTCGCATTCCATTTCTCCGGCGCGTAGCGGAAGTCCCCATCGCCCTCGTCGCGCCCCGAAAGCAGCATCATCATCTGCCGCCTCTGCGCATCGAGCGTTCCCAAAATGTCGGTCCCTGCTATCAGTGAAATATAGCGCTCATAATATGGCGCATACTCGCCCGGCTCTGGCCGCGCGATCGTCAACGTTGCTGCACCAACCACCGCTGGTTCTGACATGTTTGGCTCCATCCCAAGAATGAATTCAATCTCGTGGACCGGCAAACGCCTTCGTCCGCCCCCGGACGGAGCGTCCGGGGCTCCACGGATATATCGAACTTAGACTCCCCACCCCAGTTTCCGTTTTCGATAAATCTTCGACCCTGCCAGAATAACGCCCCTCCCCTGTGAAAGGGTACGGTCCCGGCAATTTTTCCGGGAATCGTTACACGCGCCAGGGCAGAAAGTAGTCAGTCGACCCCGGGCCGCCAGCCTCCCAAAACGGGAAAGCCGAGTATCATTCCAGTTACTCTCGACTGAAAATAAAGGATTTCCACAGCACTCACTTTGAGACGCGGGAGTACAATTCGATTTGGTCACGAAAGTGCGGCGAGTGACCCCTAATCCCAACCAGGAAAGGAATTTTTATCCCCATGTGGAAGCCGACCAATCAGCCTCAGACTCCTGCGCCACCAGCTGTGCCGGAGCGCCCCACGATGTCTACCCCCAGCGCGCCCGCAATGTCGGCCGCTGATCCCGTTGCTCCCCGGCCGGTAGCGACCACTACCGCCGACCAGGCCACCATCGGCAAGTCGCTCGTCATCAAGGGCGAGGTCACCGGTTCCGAGTCGCTCTACATCGACGGCCGCGTCGAGGGCTCTATCAATCTGGCCGGCAATCGCGTCACTATCGGACGCAACGGCGTTGTCGCCGCCAATATCAATGCCCGTGAGATCGTGGTGCTGGGCAAAGTCCGCGGCAATCTCACCGCCAGCGATCGCGTCGACATTCGCAGCGATGGCTCCCTCACCGGCGACGTCATCGCCGCCCGCATTTCCATCGAAGACGGCGCTTTCTTCAAAGGCGGCATCGACATCCGCAAAGGCGGCCAGCCCCAGCAACAAAAGCCCAACGGCGAAGACAAATCAGTTCCGGCCAGCGAGCCGGCAACCGTCGGCGCTCGCGCATAAGTTCACGGATCAAGTTGGCCGGTATTCAGCGACGGGCATCCGCAGGGATGCCCGTTTTGCTTTCTTACATCGTTCGGGCGCCAGCACTGCATTATACTGCGATGGGGGTGCGCACTAAAGGCGATTCCCGATGACGCGGAAGGATCTTCAGGAGCTTTCTCGACTGCGACTGCGAGAGGCTGACGCGCTCTACAACGCGCGGCTCTACGACGGTTGTGTCTATCTCGCAGGATACGCGGTCGAACTCGCTTTGAAGGCAAGAATATGCCGGGTATTGCGAGTGAATGAGTATCCGTCTGGCGATCTCGGCAAGGCCTTCAAGGTTCACAGCTTGGAGCAGTTGAAGGTGTTGGCGGGATTGAGCCGTGATATTGACGTCAGAAAAAACAAAGAGCTCTTCGACAATTGGTCCAAAGCGGTGGCGTGGAACCCTGAACAGCGTTATGACGCTCCGGGCAAGTACAATGGTGCAACAGCGAAAGTCATCCTGGATGGTCTAACGGCCAAGCCCAACGGAGTTTTTACATGGCTTACAAAACGGTGGTGACAAACCCCTCTCCACTGGTGAGGCAGACGATCGAATTTCTCCGGCAAATGACCAAGCAAAAAGGGGAATTCGCGTTGGCCATGCTTCTTCCGTCCGAAACAGGATTGTCCGACAAATGGAACCTCGTTCTAAGTGCGCCCTGGATTGACGACGACGGACTGGGCGCGACCATCCCGACCATTACTGCTTTACTGCTGGAGCACCTCTCGAAGGTTAATGCTCACAGGCTGGAAAGAGTGTCGGTGCTGCGCACCAGCGACCCACTCGTGGTTTTCGCGTTGGAGGAGTTACTCACCCCGCTCGGAGAGGTCAGTTTTGTCCAACACTTCTGGGGCCGCCCAGACCCTGTACGGGCAGGAGTTCCTCAATTGGAAGATGCTTACGTCCTGGTAGCGAACCGGCCCGGAACCTCCAGAGGCCATCAAGTACATCGCGTGCAAACTCGGGCCTAGCGTCCCCACCCAACAATTCACTCCGTTCCTTCACGTCGCTTGATATACTTGTGCCCTTTTTCCAAAGGGCAGTTCACCGAACACCGAACCTATGGGACGCATCATCATCGTTTTCCTAAAACGTTTGTGGCTGCCGCTTCTGGTGCTGGCGGCGTTCCTGGGAGTGTGTGTCGTCTTCTACGCGCGCGTCGAGGCCCTGCGCCCGCTCGACGCCCTGTTCTGAGTTTTCGGAAAAGCGGGTTGAAAGGAACTCAAAAGCAACTGCAACAAACACGACTAACAGGCAGGTGACTGGCACCATATAGCGAAGAATGGCCTCGGCGGTAACCGTCGTCATGATCCAGAAATAGGCTGTGATAACAATGGCGAGGAGCGCAAAATTCTTCTGCCGAGTATCGCCGTATTTCCACACGGTTCGAGTTCCAAAGAGCAAGAATGGCAAATACAACAATTGGATAATGGCGATCCAGCGTTCCAATCTATGCGACTCATTCCCGAACCAACTGCGCGCGGCCTTAACCAGCAGCAGTTCCAAGATTGCAGTCGGAGTTTGGCGCACTTTGGTCAGGACGAAATGAGCAATGCTGCTGGTGCTCTTGAGCTTCGGATAGTTCGCGGCGGCGTCGCGTACGAGAGCTGTCACACCTTCGGGGAGCGCGATTGGCGGGAGACCTCTTTCCGTGCCAAACGTGAGACCGTCAATTAGAGCGTTGGCGCCATTCGTGCAGAGCGGGATCCAGTGACCGCCTACGTGCCAAGCCCAGATCTCCCAGGGGGAGATCGTTGCGGCGTAGGTAATTAAGAGACACGCGGAAAATACAATCCGGCTTCGCCTTTGGCCGACAATCGGGCACACGCCAGCGAGCGCCACGAAGGCCAAAGGAAGCCCTATGCTGAAGGGCTTGATGAGGGCGGTCATTCCCAAAACCACTCCCAACAGGACGCCGTATCGAATGCCATTTTGAGTCTTAGAGGACCAGGCAAAGAACAGCAGCGCACTAGTTAGTAAGAGCACTGAGAACAGGCTCGTCGCATCCGGCTGTTTCGTCAGCCACAAGTGAAACGGATAAGTGGACCAGAGCCCAGAAGCCAGAAGCGCGACTTTCCAACGAAAGAATCTCATAGCCAGAAAGCAAACTAGCACGGCAGAAAGCGTCAGCCAGACCCCCTCCACGATCCGGAGTGCGTTCGCCTCGCTGAGGTCCACTTTCCGAGCGGCCCAGAATGCAACTGCATAGAGCATCGGAATTCCCGGCGGATATGTGAGTGCAGGCTTGGAATGCAAGTAGAAACCGTTCCCCGCGATCAAGCTCTGTGCTACTGGCTGGTAATACTCGATATAATCGGAACTCTGATTCCCGCTCCAAGGTTGTGGCAGTAGCAGTAAGAACAAAAGATGCGCGACTAGCGCCACTCCCGCTGAAAGGCTTAAAAGCAGAAACCGCTGCCGTTCAGAAACCCGATCGCTCGCCAGGCATGGCATCGCGATCTCAAGTTCGAGTTCCTTAATGGGTGCGGGGAGCGCAGACTGATTCATAGACGCATCCTGTTTACGCCGCGACGCGTAAACGAAGGGTCTTTTGTGTGAAACCGAGGGCTGGCGTCTCTGATGGGAACGCATGCGGTTGGAAATGCCCTGGCGTGAAAGTCGTACCACGAATGTCGGTTCAGTGTTCCCCTCTTGTTATGCCCGAGTCGCATGTGCATCCAGTTGCTGGCAACCTCTTGGAAACTCTGCCACTCTCCCGGGGTCTGTTCCCCGAACGGGCCAGAAGAACCCCGGCAAAAAGGGACGCGTCCCAGCCAGTTCTTAAGTCTGTCGGCATACCAGCAAACCTGTTTTGCTGAGCGCGAAAACACGGTGTCATTGCTGAAATCGGGAAAGATTGAATTGTGCCGCATCTGGTCGACGATCTTGAACTCCGAGTATCCCAATTGCTGCAGGAGAACGAGCCACTGAAAGTCCTCGGCTTCGAGAGAAATGTATTGCGGCAAGTGCGCTGCCGGCAGGTGTTTCAAACAGTAAGGCTCGGCACCTTCGATGTCGATTTTTAGGTAGTGGGGAATCCCATATTTCTTCAGAATTGTGTCGAAGGTCACACACTCAACTGCGATTGGGTGACACTTCAATCCGCTCCTCCCAGCCCGGGTTGCATCAAACGAACTAAATACATCTCGTTCGTCGCAAACCCAGAAGGGAATACTTCCCCGTTGATCTACAATCCCGACCCATTCGATGACGAGTCTTCCGTCGGATATCTCTTGTCGAAACCGCTCCCGCGCTCTCTGCACAAGGCTAGGATTTGCCTCGATGGCAACTACGTCGTAGCCCTTGGACAAGTAGTGCGCACTATCATCGCCATTATTCATTCCGAGGTCAAAGATGAGCTGAGACTCGCTCCAGGCTACTTCGTTTTGCCCTCGATCTTTCCTGTGCGTTTGTACACACGGCATAGGCACGGTGGCCCTCCGGAAGGAAAAAGTCGTGTCATAATCCTTCCAATCACAAGCTTTGTCAAGCACCCCGCGCGCCCGTTTCGTTAGCCCATGATATGTCCGGTTGAGATAGCAGGTGATCTGTCCACTTATCGGGCGGCGAAGGTGGCAGAGCATGGGAGGCATGTTCGGTTATCCGAAGGCCGCGCGGTAGAGCGGGCAATGACAGTACAGGGAGTGATTTTGCGGGCCGTGGCGAGGAAGATCACATGGTGGCAAGCAGCGGAGATCATCGGCATCAGCGATCGGCGCATGCGGCGCTGGCGAGAGCGTTCCTCCAAAACTTATGTTGCTACCCTGCGAACTGGCACAACTCGACCTAATGTCGGTGCTTCACCGCAAAGAAAGAGAGATACTCTATCTGCCAAGTTCAGACATCTTCCGGCGAGTCCGGGCGCGTCTAGAGCCACAAAAGCACCTATCCGACCAGCACACGTTGAGGAGCGAATGCAGAGATTGCGAATAGTGTTTCTTCTGGTTGTCTTCTTCAACCTGCTTTCGTTGGCATCGGCTCAATCCGATCAGGTCGAACTGTTCGGCGGATATTCGCTGGAACGGATTGCGCCCGGCTGCGGATCGAACTACCGGTGTGGCTCGCCTACGCCCGGGCCTGCCACAGACATGAGCGGGTGGACTACCTCGCTCACCGGGTTCGTGTATAAGTCGTTGGGTATTTCAGCACAACTTACCGGGAACTATAACGGCACTGCTGCGCTGTCATACTCCAGCATCTACAGGCATAGTTACCAGTTCGGACCTGCTTACGCCATGCGCTGGCGGCGCGCGAGCGCGTTTGCTCATGCTCTGTTCGGGGGAGTCACTCAAAAATCATCGCCCGATCCGACCCTCAGCTACACCGAGTTCTTATGGAGTGTAGGAGGAGGTCTGGACTTCAAGGCCTCGCGCTGAATATCCATTCGTCCGGTACAGTTGGATTACGAGAGGCAACGCGTCCCGGTAGTCGACACCGGCGGTCCGACAGCTATCTCCCCATTGGCGTCAATGGATTGCGGTACTCGGCGGGAATTGTCATGAGATTCTGATTGCGAACCGCATTCCCGCGCGCAGGAATGTAGGAATGACAGAGTGACCGCCGTATTCGCCGGATGCGAATCCGGTTGCTCGCCCAGAAAGAAAAACGGCCGGGATTGTTCCCCCGGCCGTTCTTGTTGGCCTCGAATTACTGCACGATCATCTTACTGAACGATCATGTTACTGCACGATCATGGTCAGGTTCACGCTGTGCGTCGGCGCCGCGGTCCCGGTTCCGGTGGAAGTCACCACAACCGTGTAGGAGCCGGCAGGCGTGCCCGGGGCGGCTTTCTTACTGCTGCCGTTGTCGCACCCCACCACCGTAACCATCATCATCAGCAGCATGGCTCCCAGAACCACTCCTGCCCGGCGCTGGCGTCCCTTTTTGCCAGTACCAGCCAGCAGCATCCCGAACAGCCCCATGCCGCCCAGGCTGGCGAGCAGCATTTGCGAGCCATGTTGCGAGCTAGGTTGCGAGCTAGGTTGTGATCCGGAAGCGCCGGACGCATCAGGCTTGCCGTCGCTCCCGCCGTGGTCTGGATGGTGAGAACCGTCGTGATCGATGTATTACCGTTCGCGATAACCGACGCGGGACTAAACGAGCAGGTCGCCCCCGTCGGCATCTCGCCGCAGCTGAACGTGATGGTTCCGGTATAGCCGTTCAGGCCGGCCAGGTTGAGTGGATAAGTGGCAGAGGCTCCGGCCGCCACCGTCACCGTCAGCGTCGGCGCCACGATAGTGAAGTTTCCGGAAGCTCCGGTGCCGTTCGCGTTCAGCATTACGCTGAACCCTCCAGCCTCGTCGTCTCCGGTTAACACGTCCATGGCTCCGTCGCCATTCACGTCAGCCAGCGCCAGGCCCTCAACGTATTCGGTCGAGGGGAACTCAGTGGGAGCTGCAATCGTGCCATCCCCGTTGCCCAACGCAACCGCAACCGTGCCGTATTCGTCGTTAACATACACCAGATCCAGATTCCCATCCCCGTTCATATCGAACATCGCGATATCCTCCGGGTAGGACTCTCCCGCTACCCCGCCAAAAGTCGAGGCTTGATAGGCGGTCGGTGCCGTTGGGAACGTTCCGGTTCCATCGTTCAGGAAAATTTCGATCTGGCTATTGAAGGTGACCCCATCGGCCTCGGTCACGGCCATGTCGATCTTTCCGTCTTTGTTCAGATCGCCCAACGCAATGTTCTGCGCGTAGCCGTTGACTGCGACAAATTGCACCGTCCCGAACGTGCCCGGAACCTCGCTGTTCGACAATAGAACCCCGATCGCCTCAGGACCGTCCGTATAGGCAGTGACCACCAGATCAGGATAGCCATCGCCGTTCAAGTCCGCTGCCGCAATCACAAAGGGCGCGTAGCCCGTGATCGGATAGCTGACCGCAGGTGCGAAGGTCCCGTCGCCTTGACCCAGCAGTACTCCCACGTCGCCGGTGTTGGCATTGGCGACCGCAATGTCGACCTTGCCGTCTTTGTTGAAGTCGCCCACCACCAGATCCTGGGCGGCTGCACCGTTGGATGCGCTGGTAGAATACGCCCCTCCGATACTGAACGTTCCATCCCCGTTGCCCAGGAAAATCTGCACTACGTCATTGGTGTTGTCGATGCCCGCGATGTCCAGCTTGCCATCGCCGTTGAAATCTCCCACCGCCACGTAGCTCATGTCGGGGGAAGGCCCGTAGCTGATCCCGGGATAGAAACTGCCATCTCCCCTGCCCAGGTAGACGACCACTCCCGTGGAACCGCTGTTGCGAATCTGGCCGACAACCATGTCCTGGATGCCGTCTCCGTTGAAGTCCCCGGTGGCGACGCTGAAGGTCCAAGCGTACTGGTCGAAGCTGTTGGGCAGGCCATACGTGGGCGCCGCCCGGAACGTCCCGTCGCCGTAGCCTTGCAGATAGACCAGGTTGTACCAGTCGTCAGACTCGACCACATCGAGCAGCCCGTCACCGTTGAAATCGGCGATCAGCGGCGTGTTCCAGGCATATCCCCCGACATCGAAGCTGAGCGGCTGCGAGTCAACGCTCCCGTCTCCATGCCCAAGAAACACGCTGAGGTCACCCGCATCGTCGTTAATTGCCACGATGTCATTCTTGCCGTCGCCATTCATATCCGCGATCGTTCCGTCGGAGATCCGTTGATACTGGTCGCTGTTGTTGTTGTAGTAGACGCCGGTCTTAAACGTCCCGTCGCCATTGTTCAGGTAAACCGTGATCGTATTGGCGTCGCAGTTGAAGCTGACGATCTCCGGCTTGCCGTCGCCGGACAGATCTCCTACTGCGGAGCTGCATGCTCCGTAGCCACTGTCGGGAGTAGCCAGGCTGACCGGCGCGTTGGCAAACAGGCCAGCTCCGCTCGCTAGAGTCACTTGTAGCTGCCCTGATTCGGTTTGTCCCACAAAGTCGATGTTTCCATCGCCGTTAAAGTCGGCGAAGAGCATGTTGCCGGGCGCGCTGGTGGTCAACGCCCCCAGACTGATCGTCGCCTGAAACGTTCCATCGCCATTGCCCAGCAGCTCGATCACATTTCCCGGAGCCGCACCGTCGAACACGAGCAGGTCCAGCTTGCCGTCGCCGTTGATGTCGGTCAGCAATCCGCCCTCTAGCGAGAGCCCTGTCACCGGGTAATTCACCGCCGTAGCGAAAGTGCCATCACCGTTGCTGATCAGCACATCAATCGACGATTCGCCGCAGTCAAGCGATGTTTGCGGCCGCGCTGCCGTCTTCTTGGCCAGGTCGCAATCACCTCCTTGGGGATGAACCTGGATAATGTCGTCCTTCCCGTCGCCGTTCAAGTCGCCCACAATGATCGGATCGTCGGAGTTACCGCTCGTATTCGTTATCACCGCCGTCTGAAATGTGCCGTCCCCGTTCCCCAACAGCACCGAAATCTGGTAGGCCGGGCCTTCTTCCTCAACATAGGTCACTTTCGCGACGTCCATCTTTCCGTCGCCGTTGAAATCGCCCATTACCGATTCGGTTTCGTCATCGTCCTCCCCGCCCCATGCGCTCCGCCCGGCGGCAATCAGACTTACCGTGCTCGAGCTGCTCAGGCTGAAGGGTCGAGGCACGAAGCGCCCTTTGTGGGCGGTGCTCGAAACTGCTTTCACTGGCGCCGACGGACGCGTCACGTTCTTGCGCTGGTGCGCGGCTGCGCTCCTGACCGCCCGGCGTGAGGTTTGAGATTTGTTGGCATGGAATTGGTTTGACCGGTTCAGTTGCCGGTTAGACCCAAAGCCCGGCAGCGAGCCGAGAAACAGCGTGATCAAAACTAAATACCTTTTCATTTCGATTTTTCCTTTTCGAAGTGTGAGATGTGCAGCCTGTTCGTTTCTCAACGGCGCTTCCCAAACGCTGACTCGGGCCGCACCGGCGACGTTGTCCATCATCGGTCAGACCTGCGGCCGCGCATCATCACTGAAGTACATTTCGGAGTAGAGCGGTTCAGTTTTGGGACGTTGTTCGTTTTTGGGAACGGAAATCTCGCCGGGAAGTTTTCGGAAAATATCCAGAACGTCAGCACTCCGCGCGGGCGCGCGGCCCTTACTCCACCAACATGCAATCCCCATACGAATAAAAGCGATACCGCTCCCGCACCGCGTGCTCATACGCGCGCATCACATTCTCTTTCCCGCCCAGCGCGCACACCAACATCAACAGCGTCGACTGCGGCAAATGAAAATTTGTCAGCAGCGCCTGCACCACTCGGAACTTGTAGCCCGGATAAATAAAAAGATTGGCCTCGCCCGATCCCGCGCGCACTTCGCCCGTCCCCGGCTGCGCCGCATATTTCGCCGCATACTCTAAAGTCCGCACGGTCGTGGTTCCGACCGCAACAATCCGCCGCGATTCCCTCCGCGCCCGCTCAATCTTCTCCGCCGTCTCCTCCGAAATCGAATAGGCCTCGGAATGAATCGGATGTTCTTCTACCCGCTCGGTCCGAACTGGCTGAAACGTTCCCAAGCCCACATGCAGCGTGACTTCCGCAGTCTCAATCCCGCGCTCCCGCATGCGCTCCAGAATCTCCGCCGTAAAATGCAGTCCCGCCGTCGGCGCCGCCACCGACCCCCGCTCCCGCGCATACACCGTCTGGTACCGTTCGCGATCGCCGGAAGAATCCTCGCGCGCAATGTAAGGCGGCAAAGGAATATGCCCAATTTTTTCCACGAGCCCGAAGAAGTCTTCCGACGGCGCCGGGTGCCCCATTTCTCGCGCGCTCTTTGCGTGAGAAGTGGGGATGTTCGCAAACCGAATCCGCCGTTCCCCAAACTCTCCCCGCCCAATCACCTCGGCCTGCAACTCATCCTGCTCCCCGAAGAACAGCCGTTCCCCCACCCCAATCTTCCGCCCCGGCCGCACCAGGCATTCCCACTCGTTCGGCTCCAGTTGCACCTGCCGCGTGAGCAAAACTTCAATCCGCCCCCGCGGAGAATCCGCCGGGTGCCCCATCCTTCTCGCATTCTCTGCGAGCGGGTGGGGATTTTGATTTTCCGAGTGACGACCGCGTCCCGCCCCGCCACCCGTACAAGCCGCGCCGGAAACACACGAGTATTGTTAAACACCACCAGATCACCCGCCCGCAGCAAATCCGGAAACTCGCGAAACTGCCGATCCACTCAACCCTCCCGCATCCGACTTCACATGCAGCAGCCGCGACCCCGCCCGGTCCGCCAGCGGTTCCTGCGCAATCAATTCTTCCGGAAGTTCGTAGTCGAAATCGGAGACCAGCATGCCCTCCGATTATAGGGACGCACCCTCCAACCGCGCCCCACGCCGCCGAAAACTGCGCCAGATTTTTCGCGAAATTTGCATTGTCTCCGCAACCCGCCTGCTGATACTATGCGAAAGCCAGATTGCGGCCTGCTTTTATCATCTCCCCCAAGGGTAACCATGCCTAGGGTAACCATGCCTACGGAACGCAAACACAGGGAAGAAATCGTCCGTTACGGACGCATGCTCCACGAGCATGGATACGTCGCCGCCATGGACGGCAATCTCTCCGTACGTCTGGAGAATGACCGCATCCTGGTCACCCCTACCTGCGTCAGCAAAGGCGCCATGCAGGCCAAGGACATGGTCATCGTCGATTTAGACGGCCAGCAGGTTTCCGGCCGCCGCAACGTCACCAGCGAAATCGGAATGCACTTGCTCATCTATCGCATGCGCCCCGACGTTCAGGCCATCGTCCACGCCCATCCCCCCACCGCCACCGGCTTTGCCGCCGCCGGCGTCCCTTTGACCGAGCCTCTGGTCTGCGAGGTCGTCATGGGCCTGGGATGCATTCCGCTGGCTCGCTACGGCACGCCTGGCACCTCGGAATTGGCTCAGACGCTCGAGCCCTACGTCCCCAGCTACGATGCCATCCTCATGTCGAACCACGGCGTCGTCAGCTACGGCGACACCCTCGAACACGCCTACATGAAGATGGAAACCGTCGAGCACTTTGCCAAGATCGCCCTGGTCACGCACCTGCTCGGCCGCCAGCAGCCCCTGAAAGAAGTAGAAATCGAAAAGCTTCTGCTGGCCCGCACCAAGTATTTCGGCGCCAGAATCGCCGCCGCCATGCCCCTGCCCCGCGCCCCCCAAAAAGTCAGCTAATTCGGTCGTGGTTTAGTTTCAGAAGAAGGTCCGCATCAGGACTTTAGCCGCTGGGGAACGCCTCCGACATAGAAAGGATTTTTTCAGCAAACTGTTCAGCCGCTGTTCAGTGCGATGGTGGGGTGAGCAGCGCCGTCGCCTTGCGCGCGATCAGAAGGAAATTTTTCTCGCGTGCCTGTTTTTCCAGCGATGCCAGCTGCGCGCGACCGGCAGCGGTTTGACCCGACTTCAACTCAATTTCGCCCAACGTCAACCTCGCCTCGAGCAAGTACGGCATAGACACGGCTTTGCTCGGTTGAGAGAGAACGGGTGCGAGCTGCTTGCGAGCCTCGGCCAATTTTCCCTCAGCCATATCTACGCGGGTGGCGGCCAGAGAGGCACCGTACTTCGGGTCGCGATCGGCGGCTTTGCCGGCAAAGGTCATCGCCTGTTGCGCGGCTTCTCGCGCTTCGGGTTGTTTATTCTCTGCGAGCAAAGCCAGAGCCAGCACCGAATAAACTTCAGCGCCTCGCGCCGGCGGAGAGCTTGCGTCCATCTGTTGCAAGGCATCCCCAGCCAGCTTTTCCGACTCGGAGGGCTTGCCTTCTTCGAGCGCTATCTCAGCCGCCTGGATCAGGCTTCCCGACAAAGCTACAGGCCGCTTCAGGTCTCTGCGCAGGGCCAGCGCTTGATCGCTGTTCTCATGGGCTTGTTTCAGATCGTCCTGGGCAATGAGGGCATCGGCCAGACTGTACAAGGCCGCGGCCTGTGCAGATTTATGCCCAGTGGCGTTTTCCAGGTCGACCGCGCGCCGGTAGTGTTGCGTGGCTCCCGGCAGGTCGCCGTCTTCCGCCAGCGCGTCTCCCAGATTGATTTCGGTGATCCCCGCGGAGCTCTTGTCGCCAACCTCGTCAAAGATCTGTATCGCCTCCGTGAAATCCTTCCTTGCCCCGGCAAAATCGCCCAGACGCTCGAGGACCTCGCCGATGTTTCCCAGTTCATCGCCGATGACAACCTTGTAGTCGGCCTCGCGATAATCCTGCAGCGCCTGCTCATAGTAGCTTTTCGCTTCCAGAAGTTTCCCTTCGTTGGCCAGCACATTGCCGATTACATTGAGCGCCTGCGCGGCATAGAGTTGGTTGCCGATCTGTCGAAAGATCACCAACGCTTCCTCGGCCTGCTTACGGGCCCCGGCCAAATCGCCCTTTCGGTTGAGGAAGTCGGCTGACCATACCAGCGTGATACCTGAGTTCTTGAGATCGCCGGCCGCTGCGAACAAAACCTTGGCCTTTGCCAAGGCGGTGCTGCCCTGGTCGCTCTCGCCGAGCTTCTGCAGGGCCGTGTTCTCATAGGTGAGCGCCCGCGCCTCCACCAACCGAATGCTTCGTGCCTCGCCCTTCTGCGCCGCCGCAGCCGCTAATTGTTGCTCGCGCTTAAAGTCCCCCATCGACTCTGTGGGCGGCGCCTCCGCCAGATCGATGCGCGGATCGTCTCCCGCAGGCGGAGGTAGCCTGCGCAGAACCTCCAGCGTGGCCAGCGCTTGCTTGGGATCGCCCAAGGTATTCTCCAGCGCGCCCAGACGCAAACCATAGTCCAGATTGTCTGGATACAAGTCCACCAGAGTGCCGAGGAGTTGGACCGCCTTCGCGCCTTCGTTGTTGAGATCGCGGTACTGCGCCTCCATCCAAAGGCGCTCTTCGTTGCTCAGGTTGGTCGACAGCTCAAAGGCCTGCTGCGCTTCATCCTTCGCCTTCGGGTCGTAGCCAAGTTCCAGCCAGGCTGCGCTGAGGGCGGCGTGGGGCTGCGGAGACTTCGGATCGGCGGCCACTGCCTGAACCAACAAGTCGCGTGCCGCCAGAGTCTCGAAGGCGCGAAGTTTGTTCAACCCTTCTGCATAAAGCCGCGCCGCTTTCGGATCGGACGGTATCGAGGCCCGCGCCTGCGTCCCTTGTTGACTCGTGACCGGGCCCGCTCCCAGATGTTCGCGCATCTTCTCCCCGATTTGCGAAACCAGATCAAATAATTCCGTTTCGTTTCCCGCTGCCGCTTCTTCCGCAACCGTGTCGCCCGCGGTTGTGTCTTCCAGCCGGAAGTCGAGCCGGATCTGACTCTTGTCTCCCTCGCCTACCACGGCATAGGAACCGGTCGCGACGTAATCCGTGTCGAGATTCGCGCGCAAGCGCGGCAGAGATTCCCTCGGAGTATCGGTCAGGCTCCAGGGAACATCGCGACTGGCACGCGCAATTTGTTCGCCGGAGACCATCCGCAACCGCCCATTCGACGCCAGTTCTGCTCTCAACATCTCGGCCAGCGCCGTCGAAAGCCAGGCTTTGTCAGGCCGATCGGTTAGATTCTTGAAGCCCAGCACCGCCACCGACGGCCTCGTTTTCACCGCAGGTACCGCAGCAGCCGACCCAGCGCTGTGAAAAATCTGCTCGCGATGCCGGACTACAAAAATACCCGAGAGAACCAGCACTGCAGCAATGCCTCCGAAGAGGGAAACTTTCCAGTTCTGCTTTCCGAGAAAACTGTGTGGAGTGGAAATCGCAGGTCGCGATCCCAGGCGAACCGCACGCAGATCCGCGCCCAGCTCGCGTGGAGTCTGGTAGCGCTCATCCGGCTTCTTGTGCAGCGCTTTGGCGACGATCTGGGCCAGCGGCGCGGGAACGGCGCGGCCAAGTTTGTCGAGCGGCGTCGCTTCCTGCTGCAGAATCTGCACCACCGTTACGGTCGAGGTCGCGCCCATGAACGGATGCCGGCCTCCCAGCATTTCGTAAAGCACCACGCCCAGTGAAAAGATGTCGGCTCGGAAGTCGGGCAGACTTCCCAGCAGGACTTCAGGAGCCATGTAGCTGGGAGTTCCGCCCACCGGAGCGGAGGCCGAGATGGTCTGCGTCGCTGCGCTGTTGGTCCCGCCTCGCCCCGCAAGCCGCCGCGCCACCCCGAAGTCGAGCAACTTTACCTGCCCTGACTCCGTGAGCATCACATTCTCAGGTTTGACGTCGCTGTGTAGAATGCCTCGCTCGTGCGCGGCCGTCAGCGCATCCGCGCACTGCAGTGCGATGTCGAAAAATTGATTGAGGTTGATCGGCTGGGTCAGCCGTTGCCGCAGCGTCTGGCCCTCCACGTACTCCATGACCAGAAAGATTTCGTCATCCTGTTCCAGTACGTCGTAAACGCTGGCGATGTTCGGGTGGTTCAGCGCCGAGAGACGCTGTCCCTCGCGCAGCAGCCGAGTCGCCTCATCCCGATCGCCGGTTCCATGAAGCGAAACCCGCTTCACCGCGACTGTACGCTGGAGTTTCGGATCCTCCGCGCGCCACACCTCACCCATCCCCCCGGCCCCCAGGCGGCCCACGACGCGCAGACGGCCGAGAGTGGTACCGGCCAAATCCGGCTGCGGCCCAGCGCCGGAAGCCCCCGCCGAGAAGGCAGACGTGATGTCGAGCATTGCGGGAGCGGCAGCTCCAAGAAACTGACTGCCCGCTTCTTCATGGGAAGCGATCAGCGATTCCACCTCGGCGCGCAGTTCACGATCCTGCCCACAAGCTGAATCCAGGTACGCCCCTCGCCGATCTGGAGCGAGGCGTAGAGCCTCCTCCAAAATTTGCTTCGTCCGTTCCCATCGGTCTGTGCTCATGCTCATGCCCGACTCTTTCCAGATATTTCGCGATAAAGCCAGGCGCGCGCTGAGGTCCAGTCGCGCTGCACCGTTGCCGGACCAAGGTCCATCGCCGCGGAAATCTCCTCCAGGGTGAGACCGCCAAAGAAGCGCAATTCGACCACCCGGCTTTGTCGAACGTCGATTCTGGCCAGCTCCTTCAGGGCATCGTCCAGCGCCACGACATCCAGGGCTTTTCGCTGAGAAACCACCATGGCGTCATCCAGCGACAACTTGCAAACGCTGCCCCCGCGTTTCGCCGATCCGTGACGGCGCGCGTAGTCGACCAGAATCTGACGCATCACCTGGGCTGCAATGGCAAAGAAATGAGCCCGGCTCTCCCACTGCGGGGTCTCTAAGCCGACCAGACGAACGTACGCTTCATTCACCAGAGCGGCGCTCTGCAGGGTGTGACCCTGGCGTTCGTTCCGGAGTTGAAAGTGCGCCAAGCGGCGCAACTCCTTATGGACAAGCGGAACCAGGGCGTCGAGCGCCTTGCGGTCGCCGCCCCGCCAACCTAGCAAAAGCTCAGTTACTTGGCTGGGAGCCTCGTGCGCCATAACGGTATCCCCTCCCCAACGGGGTCTTCGCCGCCAGCCTATCCATTCCAGTCTCCGGTGTCAATCGGGAGGAATCCGACTCAGCCCGCTGAACCGCCAGTCCCCCAGTCCGAATTTTCTTTCGGCGGATGATCAAATCTGCGGAACCATTGCGCTATAGAGGACAGACAGGACAGCAAAGAGTTTCAAAGACTGGAGGGGGGACTTCGATGAGCATATACAAGGATAGGAGCATAGCAATTCAGGACCTGGATTTCCTGATTGATTCAATTGAGACCGCCACGAGCGGGCGGGCCCGGAAAGACCGCAAGAAGGGCTTCGACAACCGTCAGATCCTGTTCATGATCATGGCCTGGACCAAGATCACCATCAGAGCGGAAATAAGCGGCGACACCGGCTGGTACACCTGGCTCTCCAAGCGCGAGCCCTCGAGTCTCGCCGGAACCCACCTGAAGCGATCCGAGGCACTGGTCCTGGCGTTGCAGCACTATCAGAGCGCCCTGGAGTCCGACTCGGATGTGTCGAGTTATTACCATCGGGCAGCCGATGCCATGATGAACTTCGTGTGGGACTACCGCCAACACATTATCGATGACGTGGATCGCGACACGGAATACGTAAACAGCATCACGCCAATGATGTCCAAGGGACTGGACCAATTCATGGAAATTCCGGTCTTCCCCTCGGAACAAGGCATTTAGTTTGACAGCCTCGGACCCCCTATCCCAACCAGGCCGGATCGAGACAAGAGTTTCACAAAAGAAGTCTGCGTGATCAAAGGGCCACGCAAGCCGGTGGCCCTTCGTCGCGTCGGCATTCCTCTGTGTTCCCCAGTGTCCTCAGTGGTGAAGATTTTCTGCCGGCCTGGCCTCTACTCTCCGCCAATCCGCACTCGCACCCCCGCCCGGAAATTCACCGGCAGCGCCGGATACCCCACCACTTCGTTATACCGCCGGTCGAGCGCGTTCGACACATTCACATAAGCGGTCAGGCGCCGCCGCACCGCGTACCATCCCCCTAGATCCACGCGCACATATCCCGCCGCGTGATCAATGCCAAAGCTGTCGAAATCGGAGTCCGCCCGCCGCCCCACAAAACTCCCGCTCAGATTCCCGCCCCAACGGTTGCCCGTGTAAGACAACAACTCCGTCGCCGAGTGCCTGGGCCTGCGCAGCAGCGGCTGCCCAGGGTTATAGACCGCATCATACGGCGTAGGATTATCCAGATACTCCGACGACGTGTAGGTATACGCCGTATTCAGCAGCAGCCGCGACCGCAGTTTCGCCCGCACCACGAATTCCGCGCCCTGCGCGAATGCCTGGTTCACATTTACGTATTCGCCCGGATAATTCGGCGGATCGTTCGTGCTCACGTAGTTGATCTGGTCATGAAACAGATTGTTAAAGTAAGTCCCGCTGAATTCGTATTTGTTGTGCACAAAGTCTTGCTGAAAGCCCGCCTCAAACGCCCGCACCCGCTCCGGCTTTAACCCAGGATTCGGAATATCGTAGGGATCTCCGGGCAGTCCGTTGAACGTCTCCTCCAGCCGCGGTTCCTTAAATCCGGTCGAGTACGAGAAGCGCAGTCGCGTCCCCGAAAAGACTTCGTCCCCCGCGGAGCGCCTGCAAAGTCAGCGCAACCCTGGGCACGCCGGTATTGCCAAAAGCGCTGTCGTGGACAAACCGTCCCCCGGCGATCACTCCCAGGCGGCCCACCGTCAGCTCCTGTTGCGCATACGCGTCCTGGTTCAGCCGCTGCCCGTGGTTCTGCGAGCCGTAATCAAGGTTGCCCACAAATCCGTTTTCATTCTCCAGGCGGTAGCCAAACGTGGTGTGCGCCAGAATCCGCGAAGAAGTGCGCTCCGAGTAGTCCCCTTGATATTCAAATCCACCGCGGTTGATGTGATCCACTTCGTTCGACGGATAATCAATCGAGCAGGGCACGGCCGGTGGCGAGAAAGCGCAATTGACCGTATTCACCCGCTGCGCGTCGCCCGGGTCAAGCTCGAAGTAGCGATACACATAATCGAATCCAGTGAAACGGTGCTGCCATCCCGAGGGCGCGCTGATCGCCAGTTCCACGCTGCCCAGCAAATCGTTCAACTGCGACCACGCGTCAGGATTCGCCGCCAGCGGCTCCAGCGGCGCCGTAAATCCATTCACCGGAACCAGCGGATCGTACCCGTTGAAGCTCCACTCTCCCGGCGTGCCCGAATGGCTGTTGGAGTGGCGGAATCGTGCCCGCAGGGAAGTCTTATCGTTGAGCGCCGCGCCCACATTCCCGCCTTCCAACGTATCGGAGTAAGCGTCGTTCACCCCCGATCCGTTCGAATTGAACTGATCGCCGAACACGTTGTAGTCGAAACTTCCCACTTGCTCCGGCAATCGACGCGTGCCCGCTTTCGGTTCCTAGATTCCCGGCATCCGCGCCGACGCGCAATTCCGGGACGCGCGTGCTGCCCGCGCGTGTCCACACTTGCATCACGCTGGTCATCGCGTCCGATCCATACAACGTGCTCTGCGCCCCGCGCACGAATTCCATCCGGTCGCCCTGCGCCAGCGACACCGTGCCGAAGTCAAACGTCCCACCCGGCTCATTAATCGTGACCCCATCGACAATCACCTTGTTGTAATTCGATTCGCCCCCGCGCACGAACAGTGACGACAACCCGCCCCGTTGCCCCGCCGTATTCACCACCGCCCCGGGCAGAAATCGCATCACATCGTCCGCCGCAATCGGCTGCATGCTGGTCAGCTGCGCTCCGCTGAGAGTGTCGACGTCGGCTCCCGCCGCCTCCCCGGCCACAGGAGTACGCGTCGCGGTCACCACCACGGTTTCCGCGGCAATCGCCAGCCGGAGGTTTACCGCGATCTCCGTCTGCGATAAGACCTCGACCTTCTCCGCGGCAAACCCCGGAGCCAGCACCTGAATCTGGTAAGACCCCGCGGCTGGAAGACCAAACGTCGCCACACCCTCCGCCGATGTGCTCTGCGTGGCCAGAATCTTCCCGTTGTCCGAGCGCACCAGTGAAACCTGCGCCCGGGCCACAGCCGCACCTTGCGGATCAACCACTTTTACTTTGATTTCAGCGGCGAACGCCGCCACGGTGACCGAAAGAAAGAGAGACAGAGACCAGCAGAATCCGTAGACCGAATACGCGCATACGTTCCTCCTTAGCTCGCGAAAGAGGTTGAAGTAGACGGATCGCGCCGGTCTCCTGGCTTCGCGAGTAAGGATGGTCCAAATCCAAATATGGATGATTCCATCCGGTCACGCCCGCGGCCTTCCCGGGATTTCTCCCAGTGGCCGAGGGCCGTTTCCTCGCTTACAGTTGCGCGGCAGCGCGGGATTCTCACCCGCTTCCCTGTCTTCACCGAGCGGCAAAGACGCGCGTTCCGAACGACATTGCAATTAACAAAGAACGAAAACAACCGCCGCCAAGAATCTAACGGCTGCTCACCGACGAAGTCAAATCAAGGTCGAAAAAAGCAGGTAAACGAAAAAAGCGGGTGCCCCGCCCTTCTCGCGTTCTTGGCGAGAGGGTGGGGATTTTGAACTTTCGTTCTCCTTTACAAACTCGCCAGCCACATCCCCCTCACTTCCTCCACCGTCCCACCACATACAGCACAATCGACAACACCACGCTCACCACCACCGACGTAGCCAGCGGAAAATAGAAAGTCGTGTTCTTCCCGCGATAAACGATATCTCCCGGCAGCCGTCCCAGCGGCAGATTCGTCCAGGAGATGTGCGCCCGCCCCACCATCATCACCACCACCCCCGCCACTACCAGAACGATCCCAAGCACAATCAGCACCCGACCAAGATCCGTCATGTTCCCGAACCCTCCGTACATATCGAATGAAGGTGCTCCCGACCATCATGGCCTGATCGTGAAGGCCCCAGCACGCAAGTGCCATTTACCCGATGCCTGCGGAAAGCTAGCCTAGCTCGCACATCAGCACCTCCAGTTTCGTCCCCGCACGAGGGGTCAAAGGAGTCATGATGGCATCCCCCCAATCTCCCCAGTCCGAGACTCCGGGCAATTTTCGCTTTGAGTTCGACCCGGTTAACAACATCCTCATGATCCGCTTCGAGGGCCGCCTCACTCCGGGTCTGGTGGAAGACTTTTACCGGCAGGGCAAAGAATATTGGATCGCGACCGGCGCTCGCGCCGCCATTCTTGACGGCTCGTCGGTGACCAACGTTGCCTTATCCTCCGACCTGATTCGCCAATTCGCGCAGCGGGAGCCAGTTTCCGAATTGTTCGGCAGGCCTCGGGTTTTTGTCGTACCGCGCACCGAAGTATTTGGCTTGGCCCGCATGTTTCAGATCTCCGGCGAGTCGAAACAACCGTACCTGCACGTAGTCCGCACCATGGACCAGGCGTACGCACTACTCGGCATTCAATCCGCGAACTTCGAACCGATCGAAGACCGTCGCGCCAGTTAACCTCGTCGTTCACGGCCGATCCGACCCATCGCCGCCCGAGAAAACTCTGATGAAGCCTCCGGCTTCCTCCGTGCACCTTCTGTGGTTTACGCTTTCTCTTGGATCTTAATCAGAGCTTTCCTACGCACCCAGCCTGCTCTGCAGCTCCCGCATCGCCGCAATCCAATCGTTCAGCCCATCGGCTTCCATCCACAGATCCTTGAGTTCCGAATTCCTCCGCACCCGATCCAGCGCCCGAATCGCCACATCCTTGAGTTCCGGAGTGAAAGCCTGCAGATGTTTCCCCGCCCACTCCCCAATTTTTGCCGGAGCTCCCTCCGCCGCAGAACCATGCAGAGCCGCGACCACTTCGCTAGCCGCAACCGCGATGCTGGCCTGGGGCGCTTCCAGATATGCGGGATCATCGGCCGCATGGACCAGAATTTGCGTCAGATCGGCAGGCGCAATCTCGTCCAGCCCCGCCACCCAATCCGCCGCATCATCATTTTCAAAACTTCCCATCCCCCAAGCCCCCACGCATCCTCCTTACTTGCCCGCTCCACACCAACGGCTTCCTACTTCGAGCCGCCCTGCGCCGGCCCATCCTCAGGTTGCAACCGAGGCGAAGCCGCCGCAACCCTCTGCGTCGCCACCCACTCATGGATCCTGGCCGACAGCACGTCCAGCGGCAGCGCCCCCGCGCCCAGCACTTCATCATGGAAATTGCTCAGGCTGAACTTGTCGCCTAACTGATCCTTGGCATACTGCCGCAGCTTCAGAATCTCGAGCTGGCCAATCTTGTAGCCCAGCGCCTGCGCCGGCCATGCCATATAGCGGTCGGTCTCGCTCTGCACTTCAGCCTCGTCAATCGCCGAGTGGTCGTGAAAGAAGTCAACCACCTGCTGCCGCGTCCAGTGCTTGTAGTGGAAGCCGGTGTCCACCACCAGCCGGATCGCGCGCAGCATGTCATCCTGCAGATGCCCGTAATAGCTGTACGGATCCTGAAAGAATCCAACTTCCTTGCCCAGCCGCTCCGAGTACAGCGCCCAGCCCTCGGTGTACGCCGTGTAGTACTCGTTCTGCCGGAACGGCGGAAGCTGCGGCAGTTCCTGCGCGATCGCAATCTGCATGTGATGCCCGGGCACGCCTTCGTGATACGCCGTAGTCTCAAAATCGAGGGTCGTGCCTTTCTCGAAGTTGCTGGTGTTCACCATCACATGCGCTGGCCGCGATCCATCCTGCGCTCCCTCCATGTAAGACGTCGAGGCTTCCTTCTCGCGGAACTCCTCAATCGGCATCACCACCAGCTTCGCTTTCGGCAGACGGCCGAACATCTCCGGCAGCTTCAGATACATCTGGTCGATATATTTCTGATAGAGATCGAGAATCTCCTGCCGCGAATGCACGTGCACCTTGGGATTCGTCGCCAGCGACGCGCTGAAGCTCTTGAGATCCTTGTATCCCAGCTGATTCACCACTGCCAGCATCTTGGCTTCGATTTCTTTCACTTGCGCCAGACCGATCTGGTGAATTTCCTCCGGCGTCAGATCGGTGGTGGTGCTGTCTTTCACCCGGAAACGCGTAGCGCTCCGGACCATCCGGCAGCGACCACACTCCCGGCTCCGTGCGCCCTTTCGGCGCGTATTCGTCGCGCACGAAAGTCGTGAATTTCACATACGCCGGCAGCACCGAATCGCGGATCGCAGCCAGCGCCCTGCTCCCGCAACCGTTTCTGCTCCGCCGCCGGCGATCGACTCGGGAAACTTGTTGAAGGGCTGCGCGAACGGCGAGGCTTCCGGCGTCTTCGTCGCCAGCCCGTTGGCTTGCTCCACCACTTTTTCCAGTAGGATGCGCGGCGGCATCAGTCCCTCGCCATCCCCTTGCGCATCTGGATCGTGGTACTCGTCGAAGTACCCGTGGAATCTGCTTCAGCCGCGCAATGTAATCCTCATAGTCCTTCACGCTCTGGAACGAGAGCAGCGATACCAGTTGCGGAAGATAGATATGCACCCCGCCGAACTGCGTCACCGGCATTTCCCAGGACTTGAATCGCGCTCCCTCCACCGCGATCCGCAGATCCCGCACCATCAGAGTTTTGTTCAGCGCTTCCTGCTCGGGGAATCCCGTCGTGTCGATCGCTTCGAAGCGCGCAAGATATTTCCCGCTCTGTTCCAGGTCGTCGTCAATAGCCTTCTGCGAGAAGTCGTCCAGCTTGTCGTTCCAGCGCTTGTCCCCCAGGAACGAAGCGAAGGTCGGACTGGTGCGCAGGGTATATTCCCAGCGCTCGGCCAGCAGATCGTTCAAGGCCTTTCTGCGCCCCTCCAGATCGCTCGGCACTGGCGCCGCGAACACAGTGGAAATCAGCAGCAAGGTAAGCAAGACCAACAGGGCCACAACTCGCATGTTCCAGAATCTCCTTCAGAAGGTCGTGAAGCAGCCGTCATTATAAGCGCCTCGATAAGCGTCGCGCACCCGCACTCGACACGGCGAACGCGCGTTGGCTGAAGCGCGCAAACATAACATCAGCCACGTTCTGTTGCGGAAAAAGAAGAAGCGGGCGCCCCACTCTAACGTCGCGCTTTTTGCGACGTTAGAGTGGGGATTGTGACTTCCATCCCAAATCTGTTGTCCCCAATCCCTTCATTGACTTGGTCTTGTATCCCGCCTACCATACCCCGAATCCATGATCGGCCAAACCATCTCTCACTACCGCATCACCGAAAAACTCGGTGGCGGCGGCATGGGAGTGGTTTACAAAGCTGAAGACACTCGCCTGCACCGTTTCGTCGCCCTGAAATTCCTTCCCGAGGAAGTTGCCCGCGATCCCCAGGCGCTCGCCCGTTTTCAACGCGAAGCCCAGGCCGCCTCCGCGCTCAACCATCCCAATATCTGCACCATCTATGACATTGGCGACCAGGACGGCAAAGCCTTCATCGCGATGGAGTTTCTCGATGGCGTGACTCTGAAACACCGCATCGGCTCCAGGCCGATGGAGCTGGAAGTTCTCCTCGACCTCGGCATCGAAATCGCCGACGCGCTCGACGCCGCGCATTCCAAAGGAATCGTCCATCGCGACATCAAGCCGGCAAACCTCTTCGTCACCGAGCGCGGCCACGCCAAGATTCTCGATTTCGGATTGGCGAAGACACAAGCAACGGCAACGCCCGACGGCGCCACCGTCGCCAGCGCCGACGATCCCCACCTCACCAGCCCGGGCAGCACACTCGGCACGGTCGCCTACATGTCTCCCGAGCAGGCGCTGGGCAAGGAACTCGACCCCCGCACCGACGTGTTTTCCTTCGGCGCAGTCCTCTACGAGATGTCAACCGGAGCCCTGCCCTTTCGCGGCGATACCACGGCTGCGGTCTTCGACGCCATCTTGCACAAAGAAGCCGCACCTCCTCTCCAGCTCAACCCCGACCTTCCGCCCGAACTCGGCCGCATCATTCGCAAAGCCCTCGAACGCGACCGCGAAATCCGCTATCAAAGCGCCGCCGAAATCCGCGCCGATCTGAAAGGCCTGAAGCGCGACACTTCTTCAGGCAAAGCGGCCGTCGCCGTCGCTACTGCCGCGCCGACTTCTAAACCAAAACGTCTCTGGCCTTGGATAGGGATCGCCGCGCCCGCGGTCCTGATTGCCCTTGCCGCCCTGCTCTGGTTCCTCATTCCCGTGAGCCCGCCCAGAGTCACCGGCGTGACTCAGATCACCCACGACGGCTTCAGCATGGGCAACATGCTCACTGACGGCGCGCGCGTATACGTCACCCAGTTCCGTCCCGACGGCATGGTCCTGGCCCAGGTTTCCACCACTGGAGGTGAGACCTCCGCAATTCCGAGCCCCGTCAAGAACATGATGATCAACGACATCTCCGCCGACCATTCTCAACTGCTGGTCGGCAGCCTGGTGGTGACCGGCACTCGCGAAGCTCCGCTGTGGGCTCTGCCCTTGCCTGCCGGCTCCGCGCGGCGCGTAGGCAACATTCTGGCCAGCAATGCGGCTTGGTCGCGCGACGGCCGCCTGATGGTTTTCATCAAAGGCGCAGATCTCTATCTGGCCAACGCGGACGGGACCGCTGAGCGCCATCTCGTGACTGCGCCTGATGCCGCCGTTTCTCCAGCCTTTTCCCCAGACGGAGGCCGCATCCGATTTTCCGTCCAGAATCAGTCCAATGTGAACTCGTTGTGGGAAGTCCGCACCGACGGATCCAACCTGCATCAACTGTTCAAGGGATGGCACACTCCCGCTGCAGAATGTTGCGGACGGTGGACGGATGACGGGCGCTACTATTTTTTCGAAAGCGGAAGCGGCCAGACTGATGATATTTTTGCGGTCGCCGATTCCACCTCAATTTTCCGCAAAACGTCCTCGATCCCCACCCGGCTTACGACCGGCCCGCTCATCTACTCCACGGTCCGGCCCGACCCCAATGGCCGCCGCCTCTTCGTACAAGCTGTCCAACCGCGCGCGGAACTCGTCCGCTACGATGCCGCAAGCAGGCAATTTCTCCCGTTCCTCGGCGGGATTTCCGCCAGCGACGTCGCCTTCTCGCGCGATGGCAAGTGGGTCGCCTACGCCACCATTCCCGAGTCAACTTTGTGGCGTAGCCGCGTCGACGGCAGCGATCGCTTGCAGCTCACCTATCCTCCCGCGGCAGCCACGCTTCCCAGTTGGTCCCCCGACGGTACCCAGATCGCTTACGTCTCCGTTCAAGCCGGAAAGCCCGCGAAGATCTTCCTGGTTTCCGCGCAAGGCGGCCAACCCGAAGGGCTGTTGTCCGAGAATCTTGGCGAGGTCGACGCCACCTGGTCTCCCGACGGCACCCAACTTGCCTTCGGACGCGTCTCCGTCCTCAACACCGGCGCCCCCATCGAGATTCAAGTCGTCGACATGAAGACCCGCCAGCTCTCCACCTTCCCCGGTTCCAAAGGTTTGTTTTCCCCGCGCTGGTCGCCCGACGGCCGCTATCTGGCAGCCCTCAGCGTCGAGGGCTCGCGCAATCTCATGCTCTATGACTTTCACACCCAACAGTGGTCGGTGTGGTTCGCCGACGCCAACAGCATCAACTATCCTTATTGGTCGGCCGACAGCCGTTACATCTATTACGACACCTTCATTAGCGCCAACGCAACCTGCCACCGCATCAAGGTCGGAGCGCAGCAACCCGAGGAACTATTCGGCTTGAGCACCCTGCGCCGCTATGCCGGCTTCTGGGGATCATGGAGCGGCCAGGCTCCCGACGACTCCCGCCTCTACGTCCACGACCTCAGCACCCAGGACATCTACGCCCTGGACGTCGACCTCCCGTAATTGCTTTTCAGAAGACGTCCGATGAGAAAAGCAAAAAGCTGGTCCCACCCTTACTCGCGTTCTTTGCGAGAGAGCCTGCCCTGAGCTTGTCGAAGAAGTGGGGACTTTGACTTCGGATGTTGACATGGCCGATTAGAGAATCGCCGGGTGACCCATCCTGGCCGCGTTTCTTGTGGCCAGGGTGGGATCTCCGCTGCACTCAATAAAATCGATTTATCTTTGCAGCGCAAAGTACTTGACACCCGCCGTCCGCGCCATTACTCTATCTCAATGTTCGACCTGCGGCCGCACCGTCTCCGCCGTTTCTCCCGTTCGGTCGAACACCGTTCTCGGCCGAGCATGCCCCGGCCCAGCTCTCCCCGGCCCAGCTTTCCTCGACCCAGCTTTCCCGACCAACGAATCTTCACCCCGCACCGCTCCCGACCTCGTCGCCGACCTCCGCTTCATCCGCGATACCATGGAGCGTTCCGCCACCTTCACCGCGGTCTCCGGTTGGGGACAAGTCCTGCTCGGCGCAACCGCCATCGCCGCGGCGTGGCTCGCCGCGCAACAAGCGACTCCGTTTGCCTGGCTCCGCGTCTGGCTCGCCGAAGGCCTGCTCGCCGTCGCCATCGGATTGCTCGCCTGCACCTGGAAAGCAAACCGACGCGGCCTCCCGTTATTTTCCGGCCCCGCCCGCAAAGTCGCCCTTGGACTTGCTCCGCCCCTGGTCGCCGGAGCCTTCCTCACTTTCCTCCTGTTTCGCGCCGGCCTCGAGTCCGCTCTGCCCGCCACCTGGCTCCTGCTCTACGGCGCCGGGATCATGACCGGAGGCTCGTTCTCGGTTCCCGCCGTCCCTGTCATGGGACTCTGCTTCATGCTCCTCGGTGGCCTCGCCGTACTCGCCCCCGCTGCCTGGGGCAACTGGTTTCTGGCCGCCGGCTTCGGCGCCCTCCACATCGTCTTCGGACTCCTCATCGCGAGGCGACACGGTGGCTAGGCCGCTTCCATCCCGCAAGCACGCCAAGCCCGGACCCGGGGTTGTCCAGAAAGTTGCCGACAAGGTTGCCGACAAATTTGCGGAAAAGCCTCGCGCGCGCGATCAGCGCGAGAAGCTTCATGAAAGCCACGCCAGCGAGCACGCCCCCGCCGTCGCCCCCGAACTGCCCGAACTCGATCGCCTGATCCACGAGCGCATCCGCCTCGGCATCGTCAGCGCCCTCGCCACCAACGATTCCCTCAGCTTCAACGACCTCAAACGCGTGCTCAAGACGACTGACGGCAACCTCAGCGTCCACGCCCGCAAGTTAGAAGAGGCCCAATACATTTCCTGCGTAAAGTTTTTCGAAGGCCGCGTCCCCCGCACCGAATACCGCTTGACGGCGACGGGCCGCCGCGCCCTCGCAGAGTATCTCGATCAAATGGAAGAATGGATCCGCGTCACCCGCGAAGATCACTAGCTCCCCATGAAGCTTATAAGAGCAATGCCCCGAAAGTCTTGGGAGCAGTCGTCGTCCTGTTGCTAGGCCCGTTGTTCGGCATCTTGATCGCCCTTTTGCTGGCTGCGCTTTCGCTTCGCTGAGACCCAAACTTTGTGAACAGCGGCGGACATGCCGCACCCGGCGATGGATTTCTCGGAATCATTTATGCGCTCATCAGCCTCGCCGCATCCGTCCCCCTTTCGATATGGGGAGCAGCCGTGATCTTGTTCCGTCGGAGCGACGAGAACGGACTCCAACACCAGAGCTCAGCTGCGCCGGTAGAACCAAATCAGTAACCTTTACGCATTTTTCAAATTATCCCTTGCAATTTTTCTTATTCATCTGGTATAAACAATTCACCGAGAGCAGTGTGTGTGGCTAGCCGGGTGTATTGTTTGCAACTCTCGTCGCGCGTCCGGCATCTAAGCAAGTGTGAGGGCGTAAGGCCTTAAAAGTCGTCCCGGCCACGGGACTTGATTCGGAAACCTAAGTGTTGAGCAATGCCGGTTTCTGAAGGGTACCTTCAAAGCAAGGACCTCCAATAGGATCTTTTCTCAATTTTCTGTCTTCCGCTTCGGCGTGCGCCGATTCATCGGCGTGTTTGTAATCCAAAGCGGAAGGCCATATCGTTGCGTGCTGTAATGAGCCGCCGCCAAAAGCAGGTTCCTCGCCGGGTGTTCCGCCCGATTCGGAATGACAAAGCTTTCTGTGGATTGGGCTCCCCGGCCGCCCATCCCAAGCGCGGTTTCCCAATGTGGAAATCCCGTGGAAATTCTGTGGGATGCGCGGATTGACAGGGTCTTGCGCCGCAACGTATGTTTGTAGGGTTTCGAGGACAGCCGGATTCGCACT
>CAVXNI010000003.1:707500-1419397 GCA_963763155.1 uncultured Acidobacteriota bacterium
CTCTGTGAGGTTGGTCGATTCGATCATGGGTTTGGGTGGATTGCTGGTGCCGATTGTGGCCATCATCGTTGGCGGCGCGATCGCCATTACAACGATGGTCCTGAAGCACCAGGAGCGGATTGCGAAGATCGAGCGCGGCATCGATCCGGACGGTCCGCGGTCGCAGCAGAAGTAGGCGGCGAAGGCTGTTATGGACTTGGATATTCTCGAGCCGGTTGCGGAGTTCCTAATGGAGTTTGCTCCGCAATTTATTGTCGGCCTGTTTGAGGTCCACGAGTCGGTTCCGCCTGCCCGGATCTCACTGAAGAGTGGAATTCAGACGCTATTTGGCACCGATGAGTGGTGGAATGAACGATAGTCAGCCTGATGTTGGGCGTCAATATGAAATTGGCGTCGAACATTGGGTTGGAGGAATTCTGGAGTTTGCACGACTCTGGGATGAGTAAGACCCATACCCGCAGAAGCGGGGTTTGCTGGGGCTTGATCGTTAAGCCAAGCCAGCGAGGACGATATTTGACAACTGAATAGATTGGGCAAATTACAAGGCGTTGTAAATTTTTATGAGTGCCTGAATTTAGCCTGCTGGGGCGCGACAGCACTGATAGGCGTTGAGCGCGCGATGAGCAGGCATTAGGCCCATAGAGTTTACGCGGTGTGTTCGGGTTTGTTTTTAGCTAAAAGCCAAAAGCTAATAGCTAAGAGCTGACCTGAGTGTGCTGAGTAAATTTTGTGGTCAAGCTACTAAGGGCGCATGGTGGATGCCTTGGCAGAAGCAGGCGATGAAGGACGTGGCAAGCTGCGATAAGCCTCGGGGAGCCGCAAGCAGGCTTTGATCCGGGGATTTCCGAATGGGGAAACCCACGGGGGCAAAACCCCCGTACGGCGTGATGAATCCATAGTCACGCACGAGCGAACCCTGGGAAGTGAACCATCTCAGTACCAGGAGGAAAAGAAAGAAACCTCGATTCCGAGAGTAGTGGCGAGCGAAATCGGAACAGCCTAAACCGGTAAGACCTTCGGGTTCTACCGGGGTTGTAGGGTCGACAACAGTAGAGTTACCAATCTGGTCGTTAACCGAAGCCCTCTGGAAAGAGGGGCCATAGAGTGTGATAGCCACGTAGGTGAAAACGAACCAGACTCGAAGTCGATACCTGAGTACCGCGGAGCACGAGAAACTTTGCGGGAAGCTACGGAGACCATTCCGTAAGGCTAAATACTAGCTTCTGACCGATAGTGAACCAGTACCGTGAGGGAAAGGCGAAAAGAACCGCTGTGAGCGGAGTGAAATAGTACCTGAAACCGTGTGCCTACAAACGGTGGGAGGACTATGCGGCGCAAGCCGAAAGTCTGACCGCGTGCCTATTGCATAATGAGCCGGCTAGTTATTCTTGTCAGCAAGGTTAAGCGAAAGCGAGCCGTAGCGAAAGCGAGTCCGAATAGGGCGATCCAGTTGGCAGGAATAGACGCGAAGCGGGATGATCTACCCTTGGCCAGGCTGAAAGTGGAGTAACATCCACTGGAGGGCCGAACGGGTGTTTGTTGAAAAAAGCTCCGATGAGCTGAGGGTAGGGGTGAAAGGCTAATCAAATTCCGTGATAGCTCGTTCTCTCCGAAATAGCTTTAGGGCTAGCCTCGGATGATTTGTCGTGGTGGTAGAGAACTGAATGGACTATGGGGCTTTCCAGCTTACAGAATCCAATCAAACTTCGAATGCCATAGAACAACCAATCCGGGAGTCAGACGGCGGGGGCTAAGCTTCGTCGTCGAGAGGAAAACAGTCCAGATCGCCTGCTAAGGTCCCAAAATACAAGCTAAGTGGGAAAGGAAGTCGGAACGCCCAGACAGCCAGGAGGTTGGCTTAGAAGCAGCCATCCTTTAAAGAAAGCGTAATAGCTCACTGGTCAAGCGGTCCGGTGCCGACAATTTAACGGGGCTTAAGCTTGTTACCGAAGCAGCGAATGCATGGTGTAACAGCCATGCGTGGTAGGAGAGCATTCCCAACAGTTTGAAGGTAGACCGAAAGGACTACTGGACGGTTGAGAAGAGACCCTGCCGGCATAAGTAGCGATAACGGAGGTGGGAACCCTCCGCGCCGAAAGTCTAAGGTTTCCTGAGAAAGGTTAATCCGCTCAGGGTCAGGCGGTCCCTAAGGCGAGGCCGAAAGGCGTAGCCGATGGACATCCGGTTAATATTCCGGACCTCCCTTGTTTTCGTTATACGATGGGGTGACGCAGTAGGATAAGCAGGCCGTTCTATGGCTATAACGGTCGATGCGTGTAAGGTGTTTTCCGTAGGAAAATCCGCGGGGAAGCTATCACTGAGACGCAAAGCAGTACTCCGTATGGAGGAAAGCTGCCGATTCCACACTGCCAAGAAAAACCTCTAAGGAGAACACAAGGGAACCGTACCTCAAACCGACACAGGTAGACGAGGAGAATATCCAAAGGCGCTCGTGAGAACAGTTGGTAAGGAACTCGGCAATATAACCCCGTAACTTCGGGAGAAGGGGTGCCCCGGTAGAGTGCAAGCTCGAGGGGGCCGCAGCGAAATGCGCACTGCGACTGTTTAACAAAAACACAGGTCTCTGCAAAGTCGAAAACGACGTATAGGGGCTGACGCCTGCCCGGTGCTGGAAGGTTAAAGGGAGAGGTCAGACGCAAGTCGAAGCTTCGAACTGAAGCCCCAGTGAACGGCGGCCGTAACTATAACGGTCCTAAGGTAGCGAAATTCCTTGTCGGGTAAGTTCCGACCTGCACGAATGGCGTAACGAAAGTGCGACTGTCTTGCCGACTGACACGGCGAACTTGTAGTGCCGGTGAAGATGCCGGTTGCCCGCAACTAGACGGAAAGACCCCGTGCACCTTTACTATACCTTTACCATGAACTATGGCCCTTGCTGCGCAGGATAGGTGGGAGGCTTTGATTCCAGGCTCTCGGGCTTGGAGGAGCCAACGGTGAGATACCACCCTGCGAGATCTGTGGTTCTAACTTACTCCCGTTAACTGGGAGAGGGACATGGTAAGGCGGGTAGTTTGACTGGGGCGGTCGCCTCCTAAACGGTAACGGAGGCGCGCGAAGCTACGCTCAGGCTGTTTGGAAATCAGCCGACGAGTGCAAAAGCATAAGCGTGGTTGACTGCGAGTCCTACAAGACGAGCAGGTACGAAAGTAGGCTTTAGTGATCCGGTGGTTCTGCATGGAAGGGCCATCGCTCAACGGATAAAAGGTACGCCGGGGATAACAGGCTGATCGGAGCCAAGAGTTCATATCGACGCTCCGGTTTGGCACCTCGATGTCGGCTCATCGCATCCTGGAGCTGTAGAAGGTTCCAAGGGTTAGGCTGTTCGCCTATTAAAGCGGTACGTGAGCTGGGTTCAGAACGTCGCGAGACAGTTCGGTCCCTATCTGTTGTGGGCGCAGGAGATTTGAGAGGACCTGTCCTTAGTACGAGAGGACCGGGATGGACGAACCTCTTGTGTTCGAGCTGTCATGCCAATGGCACCGCTCGGTAGCGAAGTTCGGTTGTGATAACCGCTGAATGCATATAAGCGGGAAGCACTCCTCAAGATGAGATCTCCCAACCCGTAAGGGATAAGAAGGGCCCAGGAAGACTACCTGGTTGATAGGCTGGAGGTGGAAGCGCAGTAATGCGTGTAGCTTACCAGTACTAATCGCCCGTTCGGCTTGACCATAAAATTTACTCGGTGCAGAAAACAGCTGTCAGTGCTCAGTTGGGTAGGGCGCGGATTTATCCGTGCCTCAGTTAGAACCTGAACTGTAACTCAGCAAGTTGTTTGGATGTCGTTAGAACCTGAATGACTGAGAAGCAATCACTGAAGCTGTTGCGCCGATGAGCTTTTATAAAGCTAGCCGAAGTAATAAGTGGCAGAAATCGGAAGTAAGCAAATAAGAAAGTAAGCCACACCCAATCTATTCAGTTGTGAGGTATCGCACCTCACGCTCTTTGAAAAGCTCTCAGCGTCAGCGCGAAGGGGTTTCCGCGAAGGGCTTCCGCGAAGAGATTCGTGGAAGGGCATGGCTTTAGCCGTGCCGTCAAGACTCCCTTTTGATTTGGGCTTTAGCCCCTGAGTTCGCGTTGATCAGCTGAACCGAGATGGCGTTGAGATCCTTCGCTGAAAAGCGCTCAGGATTTCGGCAGCAGGCTCCCATTTGCCGCCTTTGGCGGCTGCATTCACGCCTGCTAGACGCCTCGACTTGTCGGTAATCATACCGCGGGGGATCCACCCGTTCCCATCCCGAACACGGAAGTTAAGCCCCGCTGGGCCGATTGTACTGCACGCGAAAGTGTGTGGGAGAGTAGGTAGTTGCCGGCATTAATAAAGGCCACGTTCAGAAATGAATGTGGCCTTTTCCTTTTCTCGTTTGCACTCGCAGGCCTACGGAGTTTTCCCCACTTGCCCGTATATCTCGCGAACTGCGTTCACAACCGCCGCCGGATCTTCTGCTGGAATGTCATGGCCGGCGTCAGGCAACACAAACTGTTTCCCCCGTGTCGACAGTCGGGCCAAGCGAGGCTGCAGAGTTTTTACCCATATCTGCTGAAAGCGCAAAAAGTCTTCTGGGCTCAGGCCGTCTTTTAGGGCATCATCAAGCTTGACTCCCGTGAGGACAATGAGAGGCTTACTGCCGACCGCGCCAGCGGCGCGTGCCTGCTCTGCGCTGGTTTGAATTTGCTGCAATTCACTGGTGCGTGCTTTCAGATACTTCGATTGCAGGATCAAATAACCATATTTGCCCAGCGCCTTCTCGTATCTCAGCCGAGCAATACCGAAATCAATCTGCAGCGGCAGCCATTTTGCCTGGTTCTGCCAATGACTCAGTTGACTGGCGCTGAGTTGCTTCCATGAGTTTGGCAGCAGTTCATATTGGTCCTCCTGAGTAGCGTCTAACAGCACCAGACCGACCACCTCATCGGGATAACGTCCATTGAAAACTCGTACGTTGTAACCGCCGAAAGAGTGGCCCACGAGCAGGAAGGGTGGGTGCTCACCGGCGTTTTGCAGCAGCGTGTGAAGCTCAGTTGAGATTTGCGAGCTCGTCCGGGGAAAAGGGCCAGAATCGCTGCCTCCGTAGCCCGCGCGATCATAGGAGCAAACGCGAGTGAGAGTGGAGAGTTGGCCCTGTATCGCCTGCCATTCGACGAGGACATCGCCTAAGCCACTCTCGAGAACAACCGTGGGAGTGCCGTTGCCCATGCAGTTGATCTTTAGCCGATGCCCGCCTGCGTCGACCAGCCGGCCCGGTTCAGGAAGCTCGCGCGCATCGAGGAAGCTTCCGACCTGCTGGTACCCGATCCCGGCGATCAGGAGCACCGCGATCACAAGGACAATTACACGGACGATCGTGCGAGGGCGAGCGATTGCGTTTATCCTCCGCCGGAGATCCCTACCGTTTCCATCTCGAACACGGAAGTTAAGTCCCGCTGGGCCGATTGTACTGCACCCGAAAGTGTGTGGGAGAGTAGGTAGTTGCCGGCATTAATAAAGGCCGTTGAGAGAAATCTTGACGGCCTTTTCCTTTTTGGGGTGGAGCGCTATGCTGGTAGAGGAGTTTCGACATGGCAAATCTCGATTGGTCGCAATGCTCGGCGGTGGAGAGCGTTCCCGGCAAGGTGAGCGGGGCATGGGTTTTGAGGGGGACGCGGATGCCCGTGTCGGCCATTTTCGAGAATCTGGAGGCGGGAGCGAGTCTGGACGACATCTTGCAGTGGTATGACGGCCTCAATCGCGAACAGGTTCAACAGGTGCTTGAGTTTGCCGCCCGTAGTCTCGACAAAGCGCCAGCCTTCGCGCCCTAGCTTCGCGTAAAATGCAGCCATGCGTATCTTGTTCGACCAGGCGACGCCGGTGCCCCTTCGGGCCCATCTCGCGGGGCACGACGTGCGCACCGCCGCGCAACAAGGCTGGGACACTCTCAAGAATGGTGAATTGCTCGCGGTCGCCGAGGCAGAAGGCTTCGACGTGCTGCTTACGACCGACAAGAACCTGCGCTATCAGCAGAATCTTTCAGACCGCAGAATCGCCGTCGTGGTCCTTGGCCTGCAGCAGTGGCCCAGCCTTCTTCCCTATGCGTGGCGCGTGGCGGAGGCGATCCAATCTGTAACACCCGGCAGCTATACCGAGATCGACTTCTCCTCTGACCCGAGGCAGGACCGCCGAAAAGAGAACGAACACGGAAGTTAGGATCCTCTGGGCCGATTGTACTGCACGCGAAAGTGTGTGGGAGAGTAGGTAGTTGCCGGCATTAATAAAGGCCATTCAGAGAAATCTGGATGGCCTTTTCCTTTCTTAGCGACAAGCTACGCCTCGATAAGGGGACCCAGCGGCTCCCCTTTGTAAAAGCGATGAAAAATCTGACGCACTGGGCCGTCCGTATCAAACGCCACCTGAATCGACTCACCCGGGCTAAGGGCCGCGTACTCCGCCCCAACGCGTTCAAAATTGCGGAGACGGGCTCTCTCTATGATTGTCCGAGATGGGCCGACTTGGATCTGTGCGCCGAGCAAATGCTGCAGCGGGTAAGTGTCATTCTCTAGCCCTATCGCAAACTCTCCGGAGATAGGGGCGAGAGCGGCCTCGGGTGGCTCCTCTTTCCTGACAAGCCGCGCTGTGACGTTCCCAGCCTGTCCGCCCACTACTTCACCGCGTCGGCAGACCTCAAGGAGGAAGGGTAACATCTCAATGTCCTCCTTGTTGATCACGTCGGGGGCAATAAGCTGTTGGCCGAATGCCTTTGCGACCTCAGCGAGATCGTCCGTCAGTTTCTCGAATGGCTCGCGGTCCTCACTGACGGAAGTAAATTCGACGTGGATCGGGCCGATTGACTTCCCTGTCTTCAACTCGAAAAGATCTAACTCCCCACTCGCCGCTAGCGCGCGCATTGCCCGGAAGAATTTTTGCGCTTCGAGGATGTCACACCCGGAGAACCTCGTTCCCATTTCGAAACCGCAGCCGGTACCGTCGAGCCCAAGCACCAAGTGCACCTGAAATGGGACGTGCTGGCTAGCAGAGGTCAGCTCTACGACTAGCCCATTCCCAGCCATATCGAGTTGCCTTGCGGTGGCATCGAACTCGATCAGGTCATATACAACGCGCTCAACACCACTCCCAAAACTAACTCGAAAGCTCAAGCGAGCTATCGGAGACTTTGGGGTGAGAAGCATCTCATAGGGCTGCGCCAATTGTTCCGGTGACCTAAGGAAATCAAACGAGCTCTTAAACCCGATCAATTCACCCTGGCTCAGTCCGATCGGCTTTCCCGAGCGGAGACCCTCCTGAATTTTCTCGACGCCTTCGGCGCTCAACTCCAGCGTTACGGTTGGCGGGTCTCTGCGCAATGCCTCCACATCGCGCACCAGGAGGTCCAGTCGCCTATTACCATTCCACATTGACATAACTGTATCCTGGGGCACCGTCACGGCCGCGCCTGTGACGCCAGCGATCCCGCTGTTTCCGGAAAGGTAACTCACGCGGTAATCGTAGCGGGGCTCTTTTGCGCGAAGCCTCTCCACATACTGCTCGACCGTTTCGTCGGCGAAGGCTCCTAGTTGCTCGTTGGAATAACCGCCAGTCCCGAGCAGCATGGACTTGATCCCTTCAACGTCCAGAGCAGCGCCGGGGAAGAACGCATTCATCATTGGACGCCGGAAGATCATTTCTTTGACGATCATCGAGGCGTCGAATAGCTCGATCTTCAGCTTGGAAGAATGCGCTCGGATCAGTTTCTGAAACCAACAGTGAGCGTTTATGTCTAGATTTATCGGAACGCAGAGCGTCCATAGCGCAGGATCGAAACTCTTCAAGGCGGTCTTCAAAGAATGTTTGACCTGCTTCTTCTGGACATCCTTGATTCCGTCCTTGAAGAATTTGCACTGCCAGATGGCGGGCCGTTTGGCCAACACGCCGGCAAACAAGTCGGTGCCTTTGTCTCCAGCCTTTCCCTCTACGCGTCGGATCGCGGCCCCAGGCAGCTTCTCCGACCAAATTTGGAAGCAGAGTTCTTCGAAGGTCGCTGAGTCCAGTTCCTTCAAACGCTGAAGTAATGCGTTCATCCGCTGCTCCGAGCGACAGCCTGAGTTCTGATTCTACTGAAAGGGCTAGACCTAAATATAGACTGAGGGGCCCGGCTCATGAGGACGTCAGCGAATGAGAGGTCGACTACATAATTCCGCGAAACGAATTCGCCGTGAGCTTCACTATCTTCTGAGGAGGCTGCGGGGATATAATCTCGGGCCTCGGAGTATCCCCCATGAGCGAAGCGGCCAAATTGATTTTTGGGTTTCCGGTCATGATCGACGCGTTTGCTACGGCGAGCAGCGTTCTGCCGGCGCGGCACTTCGAACTGCTTGACGATGTTGCCCAGACTCTGAAGGCGCTGCGCTACTTCGATGAGGATGGGATGGTGTTCCTGTGGGGCGAAACGGACGCGAGCGGAGAGCAGACGTTTAACGACACGTTGAGTGGGCGGCGCGCCGATGCGGTGGCCGCGTATCTTCGTCTGGAGGGAGTGCCGCCAGCGATGATTCAGACACTCCGATTAGGCTCGGTATTCGCCTCGACCCGAGCTCGGCAGGATGCCGCCAGCCGCCGGGTGGAAATCCGCTATATGGCCTCGGACACAATTCCGGCCGCGACTCCGACGCCTGTTGTGGTGCGTCCTCAGTTCCAGATTGATCGGCTGCTGCCACCGCTGCGCCCGACATCGGCGTTCCCGCCATTTTTCTTTACGCCGACGCCGAGCAATAGCAACACGCAATATGGATGGCCGGGACTGTTTCAGGATGAGGACCGGCAGACCTGGTGCCAGAACATCGCCAACCTGATTACCGTTTCCGATAGCAGCGGAGGGCTTTCGAATGCGCTCGGCACTCTCTGTGCCCCGATCCCGCTGGGAGGGAGCCAGGAGAAGTACACTCCGCCGATCGACCAGGGGACAGGGCTGCCCAATACCACCATCTTCAATCTGCCGACGTGGCATTTTAATTTGCCCTAGTAATCGATGGGGTGCCGGGCCACGTTCAGAAATGGACGTGGCTTTTTCCATTCCAGAGAGATTGTGAAACTCCGGCGGGCTATCGACGGAATAGCACCGAGCGCGGCGCCTTTGATGTGCTATTTGTATCTTGGACTGCGGACAAGCTTTCGCTGTTCGTCATAGGAGCTGTAGATCAGATTCTTTCCATCCGACTGCACGTGCATTAGTAGCGGGACGTCCGATTCAACGAAGTCGTCGACCAGGACGTACTTCCCGGCGCGGCATTGAAAAACCAGATAGCGGCTCTTGTCGGCTCGAGGAATCTCGACGCTCAGCCCCGAAATCGAGCCCTCGCCCTCGCGCCCGTCTCCCATGCCGCCGGCTCCATAGCCGGGGAATTTTATGTCGAACGCGGCCCGGCTCATAGCCTTGCGATCTGAAAAGGAACGGGCGATCGGCGACTCCATTACTAAGTGTTGGACTCGCAATGTTTCCGACGGATCAATGTTATCGGGGTCGTTCTTGTACTCGTCGTAGTCGAGGTAGTAGCGCGTGAGTTTGATCTGCTGGCCGTGGTACTCGACGGAGCTGGGTATCTTCTTGCTCACAACGCTCCAGGCAGCCATCAGCCCGACTACCGCCCCGATCACGATGAACGCTCGCTTCAATGGACGCGCCCTCAAGTCATGATTGTCTGAGGTGTGGGACGGACGAACAACGTCACTGACGTAACGACGAGAGTTGTCGGCATGCATTGTCGTCACCGGGGAAGTTATCCCGGGAAAATCAAAAACCCCACCCTCTCGCACAGAACGCGAGAAGGGTGGGGTACCCTCAAGTGCTTACTGGGCCGGGGTTGCAGCGGGAGCTGGGGCTGGGGCCTCGGCGGTTACTTCGGGCGCCGTCACTGGGTTGATCTTCACCGTCGCCAGGATTTGTTCCAGGCGGGTGAAGACTTTGTCGCGGTCGACGTGTTTGACCAGGCCTTCCGCGGAGGCGTCGGTGGTGACGTTCAGGGCGAACTCGTAGCAGCTTCCGTTCTGGTAGACGTGGAAGTACTTGAAGTCGCTCTGGCGCGTGCCTTCGCCGGAGACGGCTTCGGTGGCGCGGAGTTCGAGGTCGCCGAGCATCCGTTTGGAGTTCGAGTTATCCGAAACCTTCGCTGCACTCGTTGGCTCAGGGCTGGGCGCGGACTGCACTGCGGCCGACTGCGTGGTCGCGGGCTGCGCTGGCGTCGACGTGGAGTCGGCTGGAGTCGCGGCGGGGCTGGTCGATGACGTTACGGCCGACGTTGCCGGTGACGCTGCGGACGATGCTGCGGACGGGCTGGACGCGGACTCGGTGGACGACGCGGCCGTGGTGCTCTTGGGCTGCGGGACGGCGAACTCGGTGCATTGGTCGGCGGTGAGACTCTTGTGGACGCTCACGTTGAAGAATGCGGACGAGAAATCCGTGTTGGCAAAGCCGGTCTCGGGCAATTCGACGGCGGCGAGCGCGACTCCGCCGGGCTCTACGAAGTTCATGGCCATGGGATTCGAGGCCAGAAGATCGGCAGCGGCGTCGCCGGTTTCGATGGCATAGCGGCGCGGATATTCAAAGGTTACGCCGTAGGTTTTATCGGCATAGTTCACGGTTGCGGGCTTCTTCGACACGACTTTCTTCGAAGCGGGCTTGGCCGCGGCCTGCATGGCTGGCGCGGGCACCGGCAAGACTGCGCTCGGAATCTGCGGCGCGGGAATCTGGTTGTTGGTTACGGGTTTCGGCTTGTCACTGTTACTGTCGCTGGAACAGCCGACGGTTAGGGAGCAGACGATCAGTACGGCGGCGAAAATAAGCGAGCCGGCGTGCTTGCCCCAGGCTACGGAACTTCGGGCTATGGCACTTCGGGTTACGGAACTTCGAGATGCAGAACCCCGCGACACGGAACTGCGGGTCTCTGCGATGTTGCGAACTTCGTTGATGCGGGTCATTGTGGTTGCCTCCTGCCGGCTTGCGGCACCTTGAGGAATGCACGGCGAGCGCCAACGGACGGTGCGTTGATTCGGCGGAAGTTATCGGGTGGAACGGTGAAAAGGCGTGTGGGGCGCGGGACACGGCGTGGGGCGGGGAACACGCGGGACATGGTTTCGGTGACGGAGCACAAGTCAGAAGGCAGACTTTAGAAATCAGAACTCAGGGCGGCTGATACTGTTGAAGCCTTGGTCAAAGTCCCAACTTCTCGCGCAAAAGCGCGCGAGAAATGGGGCATCCGCGTGTTGTAAAGGGCAGGTTAGTATCCTTAGGCGGTGACGAATCAGACGACAACGCTGTACCGGCCGGTGGGTCAGATTGAGCTGGACTTAATACGAGCCAGTCAGTTTCGTGAATTTCCTCCCCGGTTGCCGGAGCAGCCGATTTTCTATCCGGTGCTGACGGAGGAATACGCCGCGCAGATTGCGCGCGATTGGAATACCAAGGATGAACGTTCAGGATTCGCGGAATATGTTTTGCGATTCCAGGTGCGGACAGCGTTTCTGGGCAAGTTCGATGTACAGATCGTCGGGAGTTCGGATCATCGTGAATACTGGATTCCGGCGGGCGATTTGGCGGGGATGAATGCCAACATTGTTGGAGCAATCGAGATTGTGTCGGAGTTTCATGGGCGGTGAGGTAAAGTCAGAATCCTCACCCTGTCTCGCAAAGAACACGAGACAAGCGTGGGGCACCCTCGAGAGTCAGCTTCAAGAGTCAGCCTGAGGAGTTACCGTGAAGAGTAGAGGAGAAGCGATGGGGATTGCCAGATCGCGGATTGCGGTGAGATGTATTTTGAGTTTGGTCTTGTTGCTGGCCTCGGCGGCTGGCTGGGCGCAGGGCCGGGGGCCGGAGAAGGTCATTATTGATACTGACATTGGCGACGACGTCGACGATGCGTTTGCGCTGGCGCTGGCGGTGAAAAGTCCGGAGTTGCAGGTGCTGGGCGTGACCACGACGTTTGGCGATACTGAGGCGCGGGCCAAGATTGTGGACCGGTTTCTGGGCGAGGTGGGGCGGGCGGAGATTCCGGTGCTGGCAGGGAAGGCGGCGGCGACGAAGAATCCGATGTCGCAGCGGAGGTATGGAGAGGGTGGGCATTTTGCGAAGAGCTCGCATGGCGATGCAGTGGAGTTCTTGCTGGAGCAGATTCGGAAGTATCCGGGGGAGATTACGCTGATTGCGATTGGGCCACTGATGAATGTGGGAGCGGCCATCGACAAGGATGCGGCGACGTTCCGGAAGTTGAAGCGGGTGGTGCTGATGGGCGGGTCGGTGCGGCGGGGGTACGGGGATTTGGGCTATACGGCTACGGTGCCTCCGATGCCGGAGTGGAATATTCTGAATGATGTGGCGTCGGCGCAGAAATTGTTTGCCGCGGGTGTGCCGGTGTTTGTGATGCCGCTGGATTCGACGCAGCTAAAGATGGATGAGGTGAAGCGGGCGTTTTTGTTTGGGCAGGGGGCGGCGGTGACCGATCAGCTGGCCGTGTTGTATCACTTGTGGGGACAGGAGACTCCGACGTTGTTTGATCCGATGACGATTGCGTTTGTGTTGCGGCCGGAGTTGTGTCCGGTGCAGGGGTTGCATATTCGGGTGGATGAGAAGGGATTCACGCGCGAGGAACCGGGGGCGGTGAACGCGCAGGTTTGTCTGGATTCGAATGCGGAGGATTTCTTTCGGTTTTATTTGAAGAGAGTGGCGGGTGGTGAGGGCGCGCGGTGAAACATGTGAAGTGAAAGTGTGAAGTCAAAATCCCCACCCTCTCGCAAAAGACGCGAGAAGGGTGGGCACCCGGTTCAACTTGGTGAAGGAGAGCGGTAATGCGATCGGACGAAAGTGCGCGGCGCAGATTTCTGAAGAGTGCTGGGGCGGGGTTTGCCGGGGGGGCTTTGGTTTTGCCGGGCAGTTTGCTTGGTCAACAGATCCCCACTGCTGCCGCCAGGAACGCGGCAGAAATGGGGCACCCGGCGCGGGGACTGGTTTATGACGTTGCTACGTTTGGCGCTGCGGGGGATGGAAAGGCGGTCGACACGCCTGCGATTAACCGGGCGATTGAGGACGCGGCGGCGGCCGGCGGCGGGACGGTTTATTTCCGGGCGGGAAATTATTTGTGTTATTCGATCCGGCTCAAGAGTCGAGTTGCGATTTATCTCGACGCTGGGGCGACGATTGTCGCGGCGGATCCGGCTTCGGATTCGTCACACAGCTATGATTCTGCGGAATCGAACGCGCCGTGGGAAGACTATCAGGATTACGGGCACAACCACTGGCATAACAGTTTGATTTGGGGCGAAGGGCTGGAGGGCATTTCGATTGGCGGGCCGGGGCTTGATCTGGGGCAAGGGGTTGAGTCGGGGCTGGGGACCGGGGCCCAAGTTGCTGAGCAGCCTGGCGTGGCCAACAAAGCGATTGCACTGAAAAATTGCCGCAACGTCTTGCTGCGGGATTTTTCGATTTTGCACGGCGGCCATTTTGGGATTCTCGCGACTGGGGTCGACAACCTCAGCATCGACAATCTGAAGATCGATACGAATCGCGACGGGATGGACATCGATTGCTGCCGGAATGTGCGGATCGCGAATTGCAGCGTGAATTCGCCATGGGACGACGGGATCTGCCTGAAGAGTTCGTATGCGCTGGGTTATCCGCGGGCGACGGAGATGGTCACCATCGGCAATTGCCTGGTCACGGGGAGCTACGAAGAAGGGGCTCTGCTCGATGGGACGTTCAAACGCTTTGCCGCGGACGCGAAAGTGCCGCGCACGGGGCGGATCAAGTTTGGGACGGAATCAAATGGAGGGTTCAAGAACATTGCGATTTCGAATTGCGTTTTTAATGGATGCAGCGGGCTGGCGATTGAAGCGGTGGACGGGGCTGTGATTGAAGATGTGAGCGTGACCGAACATCACGATGCGGGATGTGGTGGAGGCGCCGATTTTCTTGCGACTGGGGGCGCGGATGCGGGGGCCGGAGGGTGCGGCGGTGGGGGTGTTGCGGCGGGTGATTTTGAGCAACATTACTTGTTCGTGCAGAAGTCATTCGGTCGGGCACGGATTGCGAATCGGGTCGATTTTGGCGGGGATTCCGGGGCATCTGATTGAGGATGTGAAGATGAGCGATATCCTGATTGTGCATTCGGGCGGGGGAACGAAAGAGGATGCGGAGCGTCAGATCGCCGAAAAGGAGAAGGAGTATCCCGAGCCGAATATGTTTGGAACGACTCCGGCACATGCATTTTTTATTCGGCATGCGCGTGGGTTGGAGATGGCGGGGATCAAGGTCGAACATACGGACGAGGATTTGCGGCCGGCGTTCGTGGTGGAGGATGTGGACGGGGCGGATTTTGGGCGGATCAAGGCGACCGCGAGCGCGGGCATTCCGACCTTTGCGCTCAAGAACGTCAGGGACGTTAGCGTTTACCGCAGCAAGCCGGTGCCGGATACGAATCTTGCGAGCGGGGACAAGGAAATTTAGCGCGCGATTGGGGCGACTTCGTCGAAATCCCCACCCCGCGTCAGTTGTGCGTATTAATGCGGAAAGTCAACATCCCCGCCCCATCGCAAAGAAGGCGACAAGGGTGGGCACTCTCGGAAGTTCGGAGAACGAATGAAGGCACTGACGATTTCGGTTGCAGTGGTGCTGGCGTTGAGTTCGGCGATGGTTGGACAGGCGAAGCAGAGTGTCGATCTGATCGTCAGCGGTGGGATTGTGGTGACGATGGACGGGACGCGGGCGATTGTTGAGGATGGGAGTGTCGCAATCAGGGGCGACGCGATTGCGGCGGTGGGGCCGCGGGCGGAGATTGAGAGTCGATACACGGGCGCGCAGACGATCGATGCGTGCGGGAGGCTGGTGTTGCCGGGATTCATCAACGGGCACACACATGTGCCGATGACTTTGTTTCGCGGGCTGCATGATGATGTGACGCTGCAGGACTGGCTGTACAAATATATTTTTCCGGCGGAAGCAAAGAATGTGAATGAAGAGTTTGTGCGCTGGGGGACGCGGCTGGCGGCGGCGGAGCAAATCCGGGCGGGCGTGACTACGTTCGCCGACATGTATTACTTCGAGGATGCGGTGGCGGAGGAGACGAAGGCGGCGGGAATGCGTGGAGTGCTGGGCGAAACTTTCACTGATTTTCCGGCGCCGGATAACAAGAGCGAAGCGGAGATGCTGGCGTATACGGAGAAGTTCCTGAAGCGGTGGCAGGGGGATGCGTTGATTCATGCGGCTCCGGCTCCGCATTCGATTTATACGTGCTCGAAGAAAACGATTCAGGATGCGGCGGCGCTGGCTGCGAAATATCACGCGCCGCTTCTGATGCACGTGTCGGAGATGAAGAAGGAATGGGAGGACAGCGAGAAGGCGAACGGGATGTCTCCCGTGCAGTATCTGGAAAAGCTGGGAGTGCTGGGGCCGGAACTGGTGGCGGCACATTGCATTTTTGTGGACGAGGCCGACCGGAAACTGTTGGCGGAGCGGGGAGTCGGGTGCGTGCATAATCCGTCGAGCAACATGATGATCGCGAGCGGAGTAGCTCCGGTGCCGGAGATGCGGGCTGCGGGGATTGCGGTGGGGCTGGGGACGGATGGTCCGGCGGGCAGTAATAACGATCTGGATTTGATGGAAGAGATTGACCTGGCGGCGAAGCTCGCGAAGATTTCGAAGATGAATCCGCTGGCGCTGGGTGCGAAGGCCGTCGTCGAGATGGCGACGATTGATGGAGCGCGGGCGCTGCACATGGAGAAGGAGATTGGATCGCTGGAGGCGGGGAAAAAAGCGGATCTGATTCTGATCGGTCTGGATGAGCCGAATGCGGTGCCGATGTATGACGTGTACGCACAGATCGCTTATTCGCTGAAGGGGAGCGATGTGGAGACGGTGGTGATTGGCGGACGGGTGGTGATGCGGGAGCGGAAATTACTGACCGTCGATGAGCCTGCCGTGCTCGAGAAGGCGCGGGAGTATGGGAAGTCGGTGAAGGCGTCGCTGGGGATGGAGTGAGGGCGGGAGCTTCGGCGTCTCGGGCTAAAATTGAAAATTCAAAATTGAAAATTGAAAATTCAAAATTCCCACCCTCTCGCAAACTGCGCGAGAAGGGTGGGGCACCCTCGAGACCAGGACCCCTCTGAGTCCCTTATAATCAACAGATTCATTATGGCTGCGATTCTGAAGCGGATTGTTGCGGCTACGCGGGCGCGGGTGGCGGAAGCGCGGCGCGGGGCAGACTTGCGCGAGTTGGAGCGGCGGGCGGAACGGCATGTGCCGCGCGGGTTTCGGCGGGCGCTGCAGGCGAGGAGCCGCGATGGAATCGCAGTGATTGCTGAGTTGAAGAAGGCTTCGCCGTCGAAGGGATTGATTCGGGCGGAGTTTCATCCGGCGGAGTTGGCGCGGGAACTCGAGGCGGCGGGGGCGGCGGCGCTTTCGGTGCTGACGGATGAGGAATTTTTTCAGGGGTCGCTGAGGAATTTGCGGGAGGCTTCTTCGGCGGTAGCGATTCCCTGCTTGCGCAAGGACTTTATGGTCGACGAGTTTCAGCTGGTGGAGGCGCGGGCGAACTCTGCCGATGCGGTGCTGCTGATTGTGGCGGCGTTGTCTGCGGAGGAGTTGGGTTCGCTTGCGGCTGGAGCGCGCCGGTGCGGGTTGGATGTTTTGTGTGAAGTGCATGACGGCGAGGAGTTGCAGCGTGCGCTGGACGCGGGGTTTGATTTGATCGGAGTGAATACGCGCGATCTGCGCACGTTCAAGGTCGATCTTGCGGCGGCGTTCGCGTTGGCCGCGAAGTTTCCCGCAGATGTGGTGCGGGTGGCGGAGAGTGGGATTCATTCGGCGGAGGATGTTGCGCGGCTGCGGGCGGCGGGGTATGACGCGTTTCTGGTGGGGGAGTCGCTGATGCGGGCGGCGTTGCCAGGTGAGGCGTTGCGGGAGTTGATGGCGGTGCCGAGTGGGGAGGAGCCAACTCCGAGCGGACGGTAGCAAAACCCCCACTTCTCGCGCAAAGAGCGCGCGAGAAATGGGGCACCCGGCTCAGGTAGGAATCCCTTCGGCAAGCTCAGGGCAGGCTCTTCGACTGCGGTTTTGCTTCGCTGTTCGCGAAGCAAAATCCTCGCTCAGGATGACAAAGTAAACAATGACTTGGGTGAAGATTTGCGGGATGACGAATCTGGAGGACGCGCTTGTGGCCGTGGACGCGGGGGCGGATGCGGTGGGGTTTGTGTTTTATGAAAAGAGTCCGCGGTGCGTGACGGTGGAAGCCGTGAGGGAGATTATTGGGAAACTGCCAGAGAGCGTGGAAAAGATCGGAGTATTTGTTGGGCCCGATGAGGATCCGATCAACGTCTTATTGCAAAGCGGACTGACTGGCACCCAGTGTTATATCTCCGCAGAAGGAGGCGCGGGGAGTAACTCCAAAGCGACTGGTAGGGATTGCCTGCCTCTGCAGTTCCGGAATCTGATGGCGTTCCCGATGAGTCTTTTTGGCGAGGATTTGAGTGAGGTTGAACGAATGTTTAGCGGCATTGCGGAATCGAGGAAGAGGATGCCGGAGGGCGTTTCCATCCCGGATGGTGTCTTGGATACGTTTTTGATCGATTCCGGCAATTTGCGCCAGCCCGGCGGAACAGGACAGACGTTTGATTGGAAGAAAGCGCGGGCCCTTGCTGAAGGAATGGGGAAGAACGGTTTGAAATTGGTGGTCGCCGGAGGGTTGACTCCAGGGAACGTCGGTGAGGCGATTGGGATCCTTCGGCCTTGGGGAGTCGATGTGGCGTCTGGAGTGGAGGCGCGGCCGGGGAAGAAAGATTCGGAGAAGGTGCGGGCGTTTGTGCGGGCGGTGCGGGAGACGGATCGGAAGGGGAGCTAGGGATGGCTACGGTTGCGAGCACAGCGAAAGTCAGAATCCCCACCCTAGCCGCAAAGAACGTGGCTAGGATGGGGCACCCTCGCGTTTCTACTCAGGCTCCGCGTGCTGATCGTCCGGATGAGCCGGGGCGCTTCGGCGTTTATGGAGGCAGATATGTTCCTGAGACTTTGATGGCGGCGCTGGAGGAATTGGAGCGCGAGTATGAGCGGGCGAAGCGCGACCGGAAATTTCAGGCGCGGCTCACGGAGTTGCTCACGACGTATGCGGGGCGTCCGACGCCGTTGTTTTTTGCGCATCGGCTTACCAAGAAATTGGGTGGGGCGAAGATTTATTTGAAGCGCGAGGATTTGCTGCATACGGGGGCGCACAAGATCAATAACTGCCTGGGGCAGGGGTTGCTGGTCGAGCGCATGGGGAAGCATCGCGTGATTGCCGAGACCGGCGCGGGGCAGCATGGCGTTGCGACCGCGACCGTTTGCGCGCTCATGGGGTTTGAGTGCGTCGTGTATATGGGGACCGAGGACATGCGGCGGCAGGAATTGAATGTGTTCCGCATGCGGCTTCTGGGGGCGGAGGTGCGCGGAGTCTCGTCAGGATCGTGCACGCTGAAGGACGCGATTAACGAGGCGATGCGCGATTGGGTTACGAATGTGCGGACTACACATTATTTGTTGGGGAGTGTCCTGGGGGCGCATCCGTATCCGACGATGGTGAGGGATTTTCATCGGGTGATTGGGCGCGAAGCGCGGACGCAGATTTTGAAGGCTGAGGGGAAATTGCCTACCGCGATTATTGCTTGCGTGGGTGGGGGCTCGAACTCGATTGGGATTTTTTACGATTTTCTGAATGACAAGAAAGTCCGGTTGATTGGCGTGGAGGCTGGCGGGCGCGGCGAGAAACTCGGCGATCATGCGGCGCGGTTTCGGGGGGGATCTCCGGGCGTGCTGCAGGGGACTTATTCTTACGTGTTGCAGGATTCGGGAGGACAGATTGCGCTGACGCATTCGGTTTCGGCTGGGCTGGATTATCCGTCGATTGGGCCGGAACATGCGGCATTGCGCGATGCGGGGCGGGCGGGGTATGTGCCGGCGTCGGATGCGGAGGCTCTGGCGGCGACGACTTTGCTGGCGCGGACGGAGGGGATTATTCCGGCCTTGGAGTCGGCGCATGCGGTGGCGGAGGTGGTGAAGCGGGCGCCTCGCATGAAGAAATCTGAGATCGTGATTGTGAATGTTTCCGGGCGCGGGGATAAGGATATTGGAATCATGCGGGAGAACCTGGAAATCGATTGATGATTGTTGATTTCTGATTGATGATTGAAAAACCTCTGACGTAAGCAGTAGCAGATTTCAATCATCAATCAAAAATCAGCAATCAACAATTTCCTGTTATGCCTCTAACTCTGCACAAAAAGCCGGCGCTGGTGGTGTACGTGACTTGCGGGGATCCCGATCTCGCGACTACGCGGGAGATTGTGCTGGCGGCGATTGAGGCGGGGGCGGATGTGATTGAGTTGGGGGTGCCGTTCAGCGATCCGGTGGCGGATGGGCCGGTGATTCAGCGGGCGAGTGAGCGGGCGCTGAAACATGGAACGTCGCTGGCGCAGGTGCTCACGCTGGCGGCGGAGGTGCGGGAGCAAGCGCAGTCGGCGGGGCTGATTGTGTTTTCCTACCTCAACCCGATTCTGCGGATGGGGATGGAAAAGTTCTGCAAGGTGGCGCGGGCCGCGGGAGTGGATGGCGCGCTGGTCATCGATCTGCCGGTGGAAGAGGCGGGAGAATATTTGCGGGCGATGCGTGGGCATGATCTTTCGCCGGTGTTTCTGGCGGCGCCGACGAGTCCGGATGATCGGTTGAGGCGGATTGCGGAGGCTTCGCGAGGATTTGTGTACGCGGTGTCGCGGACCGGAGTGACGGGAGCGCGACAAGAGTTGGCGGCGGATGCGCAGAAGTTGGTGAAGCGGTTACGGCGCGTAACCAAGTTGCCGATCGCGCTGGGATTTGGGATTTCTACGGCGGAGCAGTTTGCGGAAGTGGGTTCATTTGCGGACGCCGTTGTGGTGGGGAGTGCGATCGTGGAAACCGTTGAGCGGAACCGAGGACGGGAGGCGGCTGCTGTGGGGGAGTTTGTGAGGAAGCTGTTGGCTGTCAGCGCTGACAGTTCGTTGACTGTTTCGTGAGAACATTTTGTCGTTAGAAGGACCCACTTCTCGCGCACAAGCGGCGAGAGAAATGGGGCACCCTGGTTGGATGTGCGCGAACGTCAAAGTCCCCACCCTCTCGCAAAATGCGCGAGAAGGATGGGGCACCCGGCGCGGTGGAGTGCAAGGGCTTTCATGGATATCGAAGATTGGCGAAAGAAAATTGATGAGGTCGACCGGCGGCTCGTGGAGTTGATCAGCGAGCGGGCCCGGGCTGTGGTGGAGATTGGGAAGCTGAAGCGGGATACTTCCCTGCCGATTTATGAGCCGGACCGGGAGCGGATTGTTTTCGCGAACGTGCAGGAAGCGAATCGCGGGCCGCTGCCGGGTCGTGATCTGGTGCGGATTTACGAGCGCATTATCGATGTGATGCGGAACGTGCAGAAGGAAGAGATTGTGGTAAAGGGCGAAGCGGTCGAGGCGGAGACGGAACTGGATTCGGATGTGAATGACTGAGTGACTTGCTCGTGGCGGGAGAAGCAGGTTCCTCGACTTCGCTCGGAATGGCAAACTTTCGGTGGCGTCGTGATGAGATCTAAAGCTAGAAGCTAAGAGCCAGGAGCTGGTTCCTATGATTGTGGCGATGCAGGAAGGCGCGGATGAGGGGCTGATTCAGCAGGTGATTGAACACTTGGTGAAAATTGGGTTTGAAGTGCACCGCTCGACGGGGGCGCGGATGACCGTGCTGGGGGCTGTCGGGTCGGGAATTGATTTTGACATCCGCAACCTGGAGTTGTTGCCGGGAGTGCAGGAGGTTCATCGCATCAGTTCGCCGTACAAGCTGGCCGGGCGGAGCTTTCGTCCGGAGGGGACGATCGTCAAGCTGGCGAATGGGATCGATGTTGGTGGGAACGAAATTATCGTGATGGCGGGGCCGTGTTCGGTCGAGACCCGGGAGCAGATTTTTTCTGCGGCCGAGGTTGTAGCGAAGGCTGGGGCGAAAGTGCTGCGGGGCGGGGCGTTCAAGCCGCGGAGTTCTCCGTATTCGTTTCAGGGACACGGGGAAGAAGCGCTGAAGCTGCTGCGCGAGGCGGGGGAAAAGTTCAAGCTGCTGGTGATCAGCGAGGTGATGGAGATTTCGCAGATTCCGATGATGTCGCCCTACGTCGACATTCTGCAGGTGGGTGCGCGCAACATGCAGAACTTTAATTTGCTGCGCGAGTTGGGGAAGGTGCGCAAGCCGGTGTTGCTGAAGCGCGGAATTGCGGCGACGTTGGAAGAAGTGTTGTTGTCGGCGGAATACATCATGGCGGGCGGGAATTACGAAGTGATTCTGTGCGAGCGCGGCATTCGGACGTTTGAGACTTATACGCGGAACACGATGGATATTTCGGCGATTCCGATCATTCACAAGCTGTCGCATCTGCCGATGACGGCCGATCCGTCGCACGGGACGGGGCGGCGGGACAAAGTTGCTCCGATGGCGCGGGCGTCGGTGGCGGCGGGAGCGGATGCGTTGCTGATTGAAGTGCATTGCGATCCGGACAAAGCGTGGTCGGACGGAGCCCAGTCGCTGTTCCCGGAGCAGTTCGCGAAGCTGATGGATGAGCTGAGGATGATTGCGCCGGCAGTGGGGAGAAAAATTTAGTCATTGAATCATTGAGACATTGAGTCATTGATTCAGTGAGTCAATGATTCAATGCCTCAATTTCTTTTATGGCGATTCGGCAAATCACGATTATTGGGACCGGGCTGATTGGCGGGTCGCTCGGGCTTGCGCTGCGGAAGAAGAAATTTGCCGGGCGGATTGTGGGATGCGATCGCGAGGGGACGCTGGAACGGGCGCGGGCGCGGGGCGCGATTGATGGTGGGACGGCGAATCCCGCGGACGCGGTGCGGGGCAGCCAGGTGGTGGTGCTGGCGACTCCGGTGCTGGCGATTGTGGATCTGATCGAGCGCATCGGGCCAGTGCTTCCGGCTAAGACTTTGCTGACGGACGTTGGCAGCACCAAGACCGCGGTGGTCGAGCAGGCGGTGAAAGTTTTCGGCAAGAATGCGGGGAAGCGGTTTCTCGCGGGGCATCCGATGGCGGGGAAAGAAATGAGCGGGGTCGACTACGCGGATGCGGATTTGTTTCAGAAGGCGGTGTGGTTTCTGACTCCGCTGCCGGGGCAGGATCTGGCGAGTTTGAACTCGAATGATGGGCTGTTCGCGGAGTTTGCCGGATGGATCGACCAGATCGGCGCGAGGATTGCGATGTTGCCCGCCGAGGAGCATGACCGGTTGTGCGCGTGGATCAGCCATGTTCCGCAGATGATTTCAACGGCGCTGGCGGCGGCGCTGGTGGAGGAGTTTGGCGATGAGGCTCCGCTGCTGGCGGCCGGTGGACGGGCGCTGCAGGAGATGACGCGGATTGCGGCGAGTCCGTATTCGATGTGGCGGGATATTGCGATCAGCAACAAATCCAATCTGGAAAAAGCGCTGTGGAAGGTGGAACAGCGGCTGGCGCACATCCGGGAGAACTTGGCGACCCGGCAACTGGAGGAGGAGTTTGAGCAGGCGCACGGGCTGAGGAAGAGTCCGATGAAGCGAAAATAGCTTTTCACCACCGAGGCACAGAGACACAGAGAAATACGATTTCTGATCTCTGATTCCTGATTGATGATTGATGATTGAAAATCAGATTCGAAGGTGTAGGATCCGCAATCTAAAACCTGCAGATGTTTTTCCTAATTTCTCCGTGTCTCTGTGCCTCCGTTGTTAAATTCGTTTAGAATTCTTTGCGCTATGAATAAAGTTGTGGCCAATGCGGATGTGGCGATCCGCGACGTGTTTGATGGCGCGTCGATTATGATCGGCGGCTTCGGATTGTGCGGGATGCCGGAGAACCTGATTCGCGCGCTGGCTCGCAAGGGGACAAAGAATCTGCGGACCATCAGCAACAACGTTGGCGTGGACGGCGTGGGCAACGGGTTGTTGCTGGCGGCGGGACAGATTGTGCATCACATTGGAACGTATGTGGGTGAGAACCGGTTGCTGGAAGAGATGGTGCTGAAGGGGACGATCCGTCTCGATCTGGTGCCGCAGGGAACATTTTCGGAGCGGATTCGCGCGGGGGGCGCGGGGATTCCGGCATTTTATACGCCGACCGGCGTGGGTACGATTGTTGCCGAGGGCAAGGAGACGCGCGAGTTCGATGGACGCACCTACGTGATGGAGCGCGGGCTCAAGGCGGACTTTGCGTTTGTGAAGGCTTGGAAGGGTGACCGCGAGGGGAATTTGATTTACCGGAAGACGGCGCGAAATTTTAATCCCATGATGGCGACGGCGGCTCGCGTGACGATTGCCGAGGTGGAACATCTGGTGGACGTTGGCGAGTTGGATGGGGATTCGATTCATACGCCCTCGATTTATGTGAAACGGATTTTCCAGGGGGAGTTGTACGAGCGGCGGATTGAGAGACGGACGGTGCGGAAGGCGAGTGCTTAGACGCGGGAGGAAAATTCCCACTTCTGCCGCAAAAGGCGCGGCAGAAATGGGGCACCCGGGTCCGTGTTTTAGCGAGTAGGGATCCTTCGACTGCGGTTTTGCTTCGCTTTCAGCGAAGCAAAATCCTCGCTCAGGATGACAATGGATGGGGATTACTAGCTGGCTCGCGGATGACAACCGGGAAATGATGGATCGAGAATGATGAATAAGCCGGGGAAAGACGTCGACAAGCGGGAGCGGATTGTGAAGCGGATTGCGCGGGAGTTGCGCGATGGGTTTTATGTGAACCTTGGCATCGGGATGCCTACGCTCATCGCGAATCATGTGCCGGCTGGGATGGAAGTCACGCTGCAGTCGGAGAATGGGATGCTGGGGATTGGGCCTTATCCGGTGGAGGGGACAGAGGATGCGGATCTGATTAACGCGGGGAAAGAGACTGTGAGCGAGATGCCGGGGACTTCGTATTTTTCGAGCGCGGATTCGTTTGCCATGATTCGCGGCGGGCATATTGATTTGAGCGTGCTGGGAGCGATGGAAGTGGATGAGACTGGGTCGCTCGCGAATTGGATGATTCCGGGAAAAATGGTGAAGGGGATGGGCGGGGCGATGGACCTGGTGGCGAGCGCGCGGCGCGTAGTGGTGGCGATGGAGCATACGACGCGCGAAGGGGCTGCGAAGATTTTGAAGAAATGCACGCTGCCGCTGACCGGCGTTCGCGTCGTCGATACCATTGCGACGGAGATGGCGTACATTCGGGTGACTCGTGAGGGACTCGTGCTCGAGGAAATCGCGCCGGGGTTGACGGCGGAGGATGTGCAGCGGGCGACCGAGGCGCGGCTGATTGTGAGTCCGGGGTTGAAGGTGATGGAGAGTTAGGGGATTTTTGATTTGTGGGAAGCCCCCCCACCCTTCTACTCCGCTCAGGGCAGGCTTTCTCGCGCAAAACGGCGCGCCAGAAATGGGGTACGAGGGCGAAAGTCAAATGCGGTGGACAGGAGTGTCCGCCCCACATAATCCTACCCGCAACCTTACGCGGCGGCGATGCGGCGGATCAGGTCTTCCTGCTCTTGTTTGCTTTCGGCGCCGATGGTGAAGGCGTCGAGCAGGCCCAACGACAGAGCGTATTTGATGGCTTCGTCCTGACGGGTGCGGAGCGCGCCTTGACCTAGAATTTTCATTCCTACGACTGCCTTCCCGGATGCTTTCATTTCTTTCAGAACGCCCACTACGGTCGCGGGATCGGCGTCCATGATGGCGCCGATGGGGTTGATGCGGGCGAGGTCGATCTCGACCCACGGGGATTTGGCGGCGGCGCGCAGGGCTTCGATGGAGTGACAGGAGCAGCCGTGAGTGCGGATGATTCCTTTCTGCTTGGCCTCGGAGAGCGCGTCCATGGCGCCGCGGTAGCGGTCGGTCCAGTCAGCCTCGGTGACGCAGTGCATCAGGCAGACACCGAGATAGTCAGTGCCGAGTTCGCGGCGGAAGCGGTCGAGATCGGCGCGCATGCCGGCGGCATCGCGCGCCCATGACTTCGTCAACACCGTGACTTTGTCGCGCTGGACGTGCTTCAGCGCTTCGGCGACGTGAGGATGGCTTCCGTAGGAATCGGCGGCGTCGAAGAAGCGGAGGCCGTGGTCGTATCCGTTGAGCAGGAGATCGGAGAGGCCTTTGACGCCGAGCGCGGTCTGGTGCGAGTGATGTTCAGAGCCGACCGTGCCCGTGCCCATGGCGAGGCGGCTGGTTTTGATGCCGGTGCTGCCGAGGGTGACGGTGTCAGAGGCGGAGAACTTTGTGGAGAGCGTCTGCTCCGCGATTGCGTTGAGGATGGATTTGGAACTGAGCCAGGTCGCTCCAATGCCTGACGCGGAGCGGATGAGGAATTCGCGGCGACGCATGGGTCTCCTCCCGAAACTCTTTTGAGGCTACATCAGGAGAGGTGGGCTAGGGAAGGACCTTCACGCAGAGTCCGGGGCTAAAGCCCCTCGTCATTTCAGATTGCTTTGACGCGGCCCTAAAAGGGCCGCTCTTCCACTCGTTTCTATCTACTCGCTTCTTTCAACTCATTCTCTTTACTCGCTTTCTTTCATTCGCCCTTGTTCCGCACTTCGTGCCCAGGACGACTAACAGAATCAGATACGGAACGGTGCCGCGAGCAGGCGGAAGGGCAGCGTGATAGCCAGGAAGACGACCTCCAGGACGCCGTGGACAGCGACGCCGAGAATGCGGAATGGGAGCAAGAGCAGCCAGACCAGGGGATAGGCAACGAGCGCGAGCAGCGCGAGCGGCCAGCAGAGAACGAAGAGAATGCACCAGAGCAGGAACGCGAACATGGGGAGACCTCCTTCTCTCTGAATGATTGTACGTCTGGGGTGGGGGAAAAGTTCCGTCGCTTATACGAGTCTCACTCGAAGTTCTCACTCGAACTGCTTGCGGAAGGCGGCGAGTTGCTGCTGGACTTCGGAGAGTTCCTGGCGGAGGATCGAAACTTCTTGCTCCAGGCGAGCGACGCGCTCGGTGGTGGAGGCAGCAGAACTTGTGGCCGGGTGCGCGGGCGAGTCGTTCGCGCCCACACTGGTCACGCTTTCTCCACTTAGCTGCGGGGGTTCGCCGGAGAACAGGTGCATGTAGCGGGATTCCTTGGTGCCGGGCTGGCGAGGAAGGATTGCGGCCAGCGGCGGTTCGCGTTGGGCGAGGCGGTCGAGAGTGGAGACGACGTCGTCTAAGGCTTCGAAGTGGTACATGCGGTCGGTGCGGCTGCGGAGTTCGCCGGGAGTTTGCGGGCCGCGGAGCAGGAGCACGCAGACGATGGCGATTTCGCGGCGGTCGAAGTTGAATACTTCCTGAAGGCGGTGTTCGTATTTTGTGACGCGGCTGTCGGCGCCGCTGGCGGGGCCGGCCAGGCGTTTTTCCTGCAGCGTGGCGAGGGTGTCGCGAACCGCGGACTCGTCGAGGGTCATGACCGGGTCGCGGTTGTTTTTCTGGTTGCAGGCGTTTACCAGGGCGTTGAGCGAGAGCGGGTAGTAGTCGGGCGTGGTGATGTCTTTCTCGATTAACGAGCCGAGGACGCGGGTTTCGAGTTCGGTGAGGACTTGCATGGGAAGTTTCAATTTTACTGGAAAAGAAAGAACTCACCACGGAGGACACTGAGGAACACAGAGGAAACGAAATCAAAATCCCCACCCTCTCGCAAACTGCGCGAGAAGGGTGGGGCACCCCTTTTGTGGCTAGAACAGCGCGGTGGAGCGGCGCTTCCAGGGTTTGCCTTTTTCTTTCGCTGTGTTCTCCATGTCGTTCACATAGGCGCCGGCTTGGGTGAGGACGTGGTGCAGGTCGTTGCCGATGCTGATGAAGGTGAATCCCTTTTCGAGGAATTCGCCGACGCGGGCGGTACCGAAGAGAAACAGGCCGAGGATTACGTTATTTTTGCGGGCATGGTCGATCAGTTTTTTCGTGGCGGCGTCGAGTTCGGGCGAGGTGTACATGTGCGGGAACTCGTATTTGTTGTAGAGGCCCATCGACATGCAGAGATCGTTCTGGCCTAGAAAAAGAATGTCGACGCCGGGGACGGCGGCGATTTCGGCGATGTTCTCGATGCAGGATGCGGTCTCGACTTGCAGCGCGACGATGCCTTCGTTGTTCCAGCTGCCGGCGTAGCCGAGGAGTCCGGCCTTGTTCATGCTGCGCTGCGGAAAATAAACCGAACGCGTGCCGACGGTGGGATATTTCATGCAGCTGACGGCTTGGCGCGCCTCGTCGGCGGTGTTGATGTAGGGGACGAGGACGCCGTCGGCGCCCAAGTCGAGAGATTGCTGGATGCCGGGGCGGTCGTCGTACCCGCCGACGCGGACCAGGGATTTTGCGCCGCCGTTGGCGATGCCGCTCAACATGGCGGAAAGTTTTTCGTAGCCCATGGGGCCGTGCTGGCTGTCGACCAGCAGCCAGTCGTATCCACTGTGGGCGAGTTGCTCGGCGACGGTGGGGCTGTGGGCGTTGAGGAACAGTCCCATCTTTGGAATGCCGGCACGGAGTTGTTTTTTAAATTCTGATCCGCTGAGGGCGGGGTCGGGCATGGAAATCCTCCTGGGTCGAATTGATGAGTGTATCGTATGGGGCGATTCAGGCGGAGAATGCGGGGTGAATTTTTCGGGTGGTGTGACCCGGGGACAGACGGTCGTGGCGTCAACGTCAAAATCCCCACCCTGTCTCGCCAAAGAACGGTGAGACAAGGATGGGGCACCCGCTTCGGAATGCAAATATTATGGAGAGCGCCTATAGTTGGGGTCTAGAGAGGGCACATGCGACTGCTATTGAATTGGGTGTTGAGTGCGCTTGCGGTGTGGATTGTGTCGAAGTTGGTGCCGGGCGTGCATGTCAGCGGACCGACAGCGGCGCTGATTGCGGCGCTGGCGATTGGGTTCATCAACGCGACGCTAGGGGCGCTGCTGAAGATTATTACCTTTCCTCTGACTATCGTGACGCTGGGATTGTTCTGGCTCGTGATCAATGCGCTGATGTTGGAGCTGGCTTCGAAGGTAGTGCCGGGGTTCCAGGTGAACGGATTCTTCGCGGCGTTCGTGGGTGCGATTGTGCTGAGCCTGGTGAACCTGGTGCTGAAGGCGATCGTGATGCCGTCGGAAGAGAAGCGGTAGTAGAAGCTGGCTGGGTGCTGATTTCGCGACTTACCAGCAGGTTCCTCCACTCCGCCGCCGCTGGTGCTTCGGCTCCGGTCGGAATGACAGACTGTTGGGCGATGAGGACTCCAGGAAAGCACTCTTACTTTTTCTTCTTGGGTTTGATCGCCTGCCAGTCTTCTTCGGTCAGAACCCTGCCCAGATTGCTGAATTCTCCGGCGCCTTGCAGGAATTCGCCGCCGTCCATGCGGATGACTTCGCCGTTGATGTAGGCGGAGCCGTCGCTCACGAGAAATGCGGCGAGGTTCGCTAACTCCTCGACGGTGCCGAAGCGGTGCAGCGGGTTGCGGTCGAGAGCGAGAGTTTCGAGTTCGGGTCGAGGCAGGACGCGGGAGAACGCGCCTTGCGTGGGGATGGGGCCGGGCGCGATGGCGTTCATGCGGATGCCGCGGTTGCCCCACTCGACGGCAAGGCTGCGGGTGAGGGCTTCGACTCCGGCTTTCGAAACGGCGGAGGGGACGACGTACGCCGAGCCCACCGGCGCGTAGGTGGCCGAGATGCTGAGGACCGTGCCCGGATGTTTGGCGGCGAGCCAGCGGCGTCCGCAGGCCATCGTGCAGTTGAGCGTGCCCATGAGCACGATGCCGATGACGGAGTTCCATGCGCCCGAGGACAGTTCTTCGGTGCGGGCGATGAAGTTTCCGGCGGCGTTGTTGACGAGGATGTCGAGGGGAGCTTCGCTCCAGATGGAAGCGATCATGGCTTCGACGGCGTCAAGGCTGCGAACGTCGCAAGGGAGGGCGTGGATGGTTCCCTCGGCGGAGAGTTCGGACGCGGTCTGTTCGAGAATTTCTTCCCGGCGGCCGCAGATGTGAACCGTGGCTCCGAGTTCGAGGAAGCGTGCGGCCATGCCTTTGCCGAGGCCGGTGCCTCCGCCGGTGATGAGGATGCGCTTGTTCTTGAGAAGGTCGGTGCGGAACATGAAGATCACTTGTACCAGCGAACCGTATCGATTGTCATGCTGAGCGGAGCAGGCGGGAGCGCGTAGCGTCCCGCCTGCGGAGTCGAAGCATCTCTATAGTTACGACATAGCGTTGTCGATCCAAGGTCTCCACTCAGCCTGCTGCGTTGCCCCGCGTAGGGATGCTTCGACTGCGCAGGGACGATCGCTCTCGCTCTCGTCCCTGCTCCGCTCAGCATGACAGGCTCGGTTAGGTTTGGCTTCGCAGAGCGTCGCACGCTACTCGGAAGCCGTAGTCGGCGTATTGGAATTCTGGGGGGATGCTGGAGCGGGCGGAGCAGCGGGCGACTTTGATGTGGTGGCGCCAGGATCCTCCGCGGGAGGATTTGCGGGGAGGCTTCATCGAGCTTTTTTCAGGGCCGCGCGGGTTGCGGTCGGGCGAATTGGCGTAGTAGTTCGGGTCGTACCAGTCGCTGCACCACTCGTGGACATTGTCGCAAATATCGTAGAGGCCGAACGCATTGGGGGCGTAGCGGGCAACGGGCTCGGGACCGGTCTTCCAGCGTGTGGCGTAGTCGGGCAGGGATTGTGGGGGATCGTCGCCCCAGGGGAATTGTTTTTGCTCGAGGCCGCCGCGAGCGGCGTGCTCCCATTCGGCTTCGGTGGGCAAGCGATAGGCGCGGGTAGTTTGGGTATGTGAGCCATTCGCAGTAGCGGGCGGCTTCGTGCCAGGAGACTCCGGCCACCGGTTGCTCCGGATGGTTGAAGTTTGGATCTTGCCAGAACGGCGGCGGGGCGGCGCCGGTCGCGGTGAGGAAGCTCGCGTATTCGGCGTTGGTGACTTGGGTGGCGGCCAGCAGGAAGGCGTCGACCCACACGCGATGGATGGGACGTTCGCAGTCCTGGCCGGAATTGGAACCCATCAGGAACCAGGCGGCGGGAATGGCGACCAAAACCGGTTCGAGCGATAGGGTTGGAATTTCGGGCTGTGCTGGAGTGAGCGCCATGGCTGTTGCCGCTGTGTTCTGTTCGAAGATAAAGTTTACCAGCGCTGCATTTGGAGGAACTCTGGGGATGCGATGACTGAGAAGAAGCTGCGGTTCCAGGCGAAGATCGAGGGGAAAGAGGCGGGAGTGGTGGCGGCGATTACGCCGCCGGTCGACGTGATCGAGTAGTTTGGAACGCGGGCGCGGGTGCCGATTCGCGGGACGATTAACGGGCTTCGCATTTCGCTCGTCGCTGATGCCCTGCGGCGGCGCCCGGATGATGCCGGTGAACCAGACTTTGTGCCGGGGGGCAGGCGTCGACGCCGGGAGATATCGTCGACGTCGTGATGGAGCGCGACGTCGAAGAGCGAACGGTGCAGGCTCCGGCGGAGCTCGAGCGGGAGTTGGCGAAGAGCAGGAAAGCGCAGGCGCGCTGGGACGAGTTGGCGTTCACGCATAAGAAAGAGATGGCGAATTCGATTTCGGGGGCGAAGCAGGAAGAGACTCGGAAGCGGCGGCTCGCGAAGGTGATGGAAGTCTTGAAGACTGGAGCGAAGTGGATGGGGTAGCACGGGTTTTGAGTGCTGCTTTTTGAACACTACTTTTAAGAGAGTCAAAGTCCCCACCCTGTCTCGCCCAAGAACGGCGAGACAAGGGTGGGGCACCCTCCGCTTCAGAAATTCTTACGCAGCTGGCGCACTACCGTGGCAATGTCGTTGTCCTGGAACAGGCGGATGGCGGCGATGCCGGCGGCTCCGGCGGCGAGGCAGGATTCGGCGTTCGCCAGAGTGATCCCTCCTAGGGCGAGGACCGGGATTTTCGCTTGGCACGCTTGGCGAAGCGCGGCGAGGCCCGCGGGCTGCGCGCCTGGGACGTCCTTCTTCTCGAAAACCGGGGCGAAGACGGCGAAGGTTGCTTCTTGCCCGGCGGCTTGAGTTACTTCTTCTGGCGAGTGACAGGATACTGCGATCAGGAGAGATTGTGGCGAGAGTTGGCGGGCAAAGCCTGCCCTGAGCCTGTCGAAGGGAGTGCCCGCACCACACTTCCGCTGCCACATTTCTCTTGCTTCTTGCGGGGAGACGTCGTCGGAGCGGAGGTGGACGCCGTCGGCCTCGGTGGCCAACGCCACCTCGGTGCGGGAGTTGATGAGCACAGCAGTTCTCAGTTCTCGGTTTTCAGATCTCAGTCGGGCGATGATTCTGACAGCTTCTCTGGCCAGGGATTCCAGGTCGCGGGTGGGGAGATCTTTTTCGCGGAGCTGGATGTAGTCGACGCCGGCGCGGGCGGCTTCGGAGATTTTTTCCAGCAGGTGGCGACGGCGCGAGGGTTCGTTTCCCGGGAAGGCCGTGCGATCGGTGATGTAGTAGAGAAGGCAGCTGTCAGCCATCAGCTATCTGTGACGGGCCGATCGGGGGCTAAAGCCCCCAATCATTCTATGAGCACCTTTCGCGGCGCTGAAGCGCCGCTCTTCCACCGTCGTCTTCCACGCCGGTCTGGCGCCCGCTACGGCCTCGTCTTCGCGATCTCCGGCAGGGCTTCTCCTTCTTTTTTTGGGGCGCCGCCGAGGTGGTAGTTGGTCAGGCCGTCGCGCAGGTACTCGAAGGCGTCTTCGGGGCTGTCGACGATTTTGAACTGGTTGACGTCCTCCGGAGAAATGGTGCCGGCGTCGACGAAGGCCTGGAAGTTGAGAATGCGGTTCCAGTATTCGCTGCCGTAGATGACGACCAGGATTTTTTTGGCCAGCTTGTCGGTTTGGGCGAGGGTGAGGATTTCGAAAAGTTCGTCCATGGTGCCGAAGCCGCCGGGGAAAATGACGAGGCCCTTGGCCAGATAGGCGAACCAGAATTTGCGCATGAAGAAGTAGTGAAACTGAAAGTTCAGTGCCGGAGTGACGTACTGGTTAGGACTTTGCTCGAAGGGGAGCTGGATGTTGAGGCCGATGGTTTTTCCTCCGGCTTCGTGAGCGCCGAGGTTGGCGGCTTCCATGATGCCGGGACCTCCGCCGGTGGTGACCACAAAACGGCGGCGGCGCGCTGGAATCTGGATGGACCACTTGGTCAGCATGAAGGCAAGGCGGCGCGCGTCTTCGTAGTAGCGGGCCATGTCGAGGCCGGCCTGGGCGCGTTTGAGATCTTTTTCGAACTCCCCGGCGGGAGCGTGATTCTGCTCGATCGCCGTGAGCGTGTTGGCTGCGTCCTTGAGCCCTTGAAAGCGGGCCGAGCCGAAGAAGACGACGGTGTCTTGAATCTGCTCGCGGCGGAAGCGCGCCAGGGGTTCCTGATATTCGGCGAGGATGCGGAGGATGCGGCCATCCGGGCTGTCGAGGAAAGGTTCGTTCTGGTAGGCTACCGGCGCGGATTTGAGATGGTCAGTCATAAAGTTAAGAACTCGCATTCGGAAAATCGTGGCCCGAAGCGCAGCTCATAAGGATACCAGCAGTAGGCACGGGCGAAAGCCCGATGAGTTTCCGATGCCACGTACGCGCGGCTGAAGCCGCGCCCTTTCAAAACGCCTTTCAAAGCGCCTGTCTAAGCGTCCTGTCAGCGGCGTCATCCAGCGTTATTGTTGTTCGTGGTAGTGCAGAGCCTCCCAGAATCCGATCCAGATATCGAGCAGGCCCAGGCCGCTGCAGAGGCCGCGGAAGAAGCCGTTGGCGACCACGTCGCGGAGCGCGGGAAACGACATCAGCAAATAGTTGTCGGTCCACTCCGGGGTCCACGGAAGAATGATCAGCAGCACTCCCGCGACCGCACTGATCAAAACGAAAAGAAACACGGAAATGCGGTGCATCCAGACCTGCACGGGGCCGTGGGCGGGGCGGGGCTCGGCCTCTAGAGGAGGACCGAGCAGCGCGGTGCCCGAGTCAGAATGAGGCGGAGCGGGCTCGGACGGAGCGCCGGAGAAAGGAGTGAGGTCGGTCATGCGGGGCAACTCCGGCGCTGCGAACAGACCGCGGCCAGACCACGGCGGCGCGCACTGGGCCCCGGATAATAAGAATTGGGGACAAAAGCCATCGGGCTATTCTACGACTTCAAGGCCCTAATGCGCTCGGCCACGTCGCGATAGTCGATGTTGCTGCCGTAAACGTCCATGAAATGCTTGAGGGCGGAAGGCTTGTCTCCAGCGGTTTCGTAAGCGGCGGCCAGTTCGTAGTGGAGGGCGACGCGGGTTTCGCCGTCGATGGTGGGAACGGTAAGAGCCTTGTCATACCAGCGGACGGCGGCCTCGGGCACGCCTTTGTCGAGGAAGCACTGGGCCAGCCAGGTGTAAGTCTGCATGATCTGCGGGAAGGGATGACCGTGATCGAAGGCCTGGCAGGCTTTCTGCAGCTCTCCAATGGCCTCATCGAGCAAGCCCATTTCGCGGAAAGCGATGCCGAGATTGTAATGCGTTTCGGGATCTTCGTCGGTGGAAGCGGAGTCGGCTTCCAGGTCGTGTTTGAGCTCGCCAAACATTTCAGCGATATCGATGCCGGCATCCTCGCCAAAAGGAGAAGCTTTGGCGGCGGCTGGAGCGGAGTGACTTGGCGCGGCAGGCGCGTGAGAAACGGGAATGGCAGGCGACCGGGAAGCTTCGACAGGCCCATGCCAGGTTACGGACGCAGCTGACACCGGAGCAGCGTGCGCCGGAGCAGCATGTGCCGGAACAACATGCGGCGCTGGGGTCGATGCGTGCGCGACGGAGGCGGAAGCGGCAGCGCTTGCGGCCATCGGCGGCGCGGTCTGGGTTCTTGCGACAGCAGCGGACGGCTCCGGCTCGGCGACTGGCGCGGATTTCAGGAAGTCTTCCCCGAGGGATGCTTCGATATCGGCAACAAACTCGCCCAAAACCGGAGCAGTGGTGCCGGCGGCGACTGCAGGCTCGGAGTGCGCGGCTGGGGCAAAGGCGGGCTTGGCGGGCGCGGTCACGGCAGGCTGCGGAGCACCCGGCTTGCTCACGGTTCCGGGCAAGAAGTTGTCGCCCAACGAAGTTTCCAGATCGGAAACAAATTCTTGCAGGGCGCCGGGTTGGGGTTCGGGCTCCGGAGCGTGAGCCACGGGCGGATGAACCACAGCCTGATGAACGACCGGAGGATGAACGACGGGCGGATGAACCACCGCATGATGAACCACGGGCACGTGAGCGGCTGGCTCGTGAACAATCGGCTCGGGAACCACGGGCTCAGGCTCGGGCTCGACCGCAGTTTCGGCGACGACTGGAATCTCTTCGACGACGGGCGGCTCGGGTTCGACAATCTTGGGTGCGGCAACCCTGGGTGCGACGGTTTTGGGTGCGGAAGGCCGTGGTGCGGCTGGTTTCGTTGCGACGACCTTCGGCACCACGATTTCCGGTTCGACGACCTCTGATTCGGCGATCTCTGATTCGACGACCTCTGGTTCGACGACTTCCATCTGTTCGACAGCGGGTTCCTCGACCGCCGGCGCTTCTGCTGCGGCTGGAGCTTCGTCGACTGAGATTTCATCGGCCGCGACTTCTATGGTCGGAATATCGTCGGCGGCCAGTTCCTCTACCACGGGTTCGACGGCGGCGTCCTCGTCCGCGGCCTGCGCCGTAGCCGCTTCCACTTCGGCGCGAAGCTGCGCAATCTTGTGCTGATCGCCGGTCAGAGTCTGGAGCTTGGCCAGGGCCGCCATGGCCTGCTCGGGCATGCCATGAGCCAGATAGAAGCGAATTTCTTCGACAGTCTCGTCGGCCTTGCCAGAATCGGGAACTTCATGATCGCCGACGGCGCTTTCGACGTCGACTTCAGCCGGTTCCGCGGCTGCGGGGATATCGGTCTCCTCGACGGTGATGGAATCGTCCCACTCGGAAGAGAGGTCGATTTCGCCGGGCGACGTGGCCGCTTCGGCTGAGGCTGCGGACTCATCGACGACGGCAAACTCGGGTTCAGCGTCGTCGACGGTAACTTCCTCGGCGGGTTCAGCGGCCGTGGGCCACGGGGACGTGCCGTGTTCCACGGTGGCCTCTTCGGGCGCCGCCACTTCCTCGACGGCAACGTCGCCGGCGGGAGATTCGTCGACGGAAAATTCTGCGACGGCGCTTTCCCCCTCGGGCGCGGGCGCATCCAGAAAAATGTGTTCGTCTTCCGTGGCTACGCCGGGCGTCGGAGCCGAGGAACGTTCCTCATAGCGCTCGGCAAGTTCGTTGTAGCGCGAAGCTTCTTCAGGATATTCGGCTTCATGGTAGACGCTCTGCAGGGTGCGGCAGCAGAGCGCGGCCTCAGCGAAGCGGCCCGCCCGGGTGTGCAGAGCGGCCAGCCGCTGGTTGAGGCGAAGATCGGTGGGCGCCAGCGGCAAGGCTCCGACCAAAGGTCCGAGGGCCTTGGCGGGCATGTTGTAAGAGATGAACAGTTCGGCGTCGGTAAGGGCCGCGCGGACAGCGAGCGCAATCTCGTCGGTATAGTGCTGGTGAACCGAAGGCGCAGTCGCTTCCAGATCGTCGATGAGGACCACGGCTTCTTCCGGCGTAATCAGCTTGCTGCCGGAGGTGCCGCCCAGCTGGCTGACCACCTGCTGGTAGTTCTGCATGTGCAGGGGGTTCTGGGGCTCGACGGTCGCGAGCTTCTGATAAAGGTCGCGAGCCTTGGGCAAGTCGCCGGCCTGCACGCTGGCGTGGGCCAGCAGTTCGATGACTTCACTGACGTGGGTGTTCTCTCCCGCCTTGTGGAACAGGTCGAGCAGCTTCTGCAGGGAATCGGGATTGTCGCGCACATGCCCGATGATGGTGTGCAGGCTGTCGAGCACCTTGTCGGAGTTCTCGGCCAGCAGGCGCTCGGCGTGCTCGTCGAAAACCTGGAGGGCGGTTTCATACTGTCCCGCCTGCATGAGGGCTTCCGCGAAGCTGGCGATGGCCCCCAGATCATTGTGTACCGTCAGCAGCTTGTTGGCGACGGTTCCAGCCTCGGAGAGTTGCCCGGTCTGCAGGTAGGCTTTGAGCAGATCGCGCAGACCATCGGGACTGGAATCGATGTCAGTGATTTTTTGCAGGGAGGCGACGGCTCCGGCAGCGTCGCCGGACTCGAGCATGTTCTTGCCCTGCATGAGCCGCGCGTAGGTGTTGCCCGGATCGAGGGTCAGCATGCGCTGCAGAACTTCTTCGGCGCCGCTGAGCGAACCCTTGGACCGTAGGCTCTCCGCGGCCGCGGAGAAAATCTGCCAGGCTTCGGTTTTCTTGCCCAGACGAATGTAGACTTCCGCCAGGCGGACCCGCATGTTGCTGTTTTCCGGGTCCATCTCGAGAATCTTTTGAAAGATGCGGACCGAGTTGTCGAGTTCGCCGTTCTTCAGGAATTCTTCCGCGACCTGCAGGTACTGGGCGCGGGCGTCGTTGAAAAGCCCCTGCTGGCTGTACAGCTCCGCGAGCTTCAACAGGCTCTCGAGCGAGGGCTGCAGCTTGCAGATTTTCTTGTACATCGCGATGGCCTTGACCGTGAAACCCTGGCTGGCATAGGCATCGCCGACAGTCTTGAAACATGCGGTGGCTTTATCGGGCTCGCCGAGGCGGGAGTAGAGGTCGCCGACGGTGTTGGTGACCGTCAGATCCTTGGCATCATTCTTGAGGACCTTTTCGTACTCAGCAATGGCGTTCTGCAGTTTGCCCTGTTGGACATACTTCTCCGCAGTGGCCAGCACCTTTTGTTTGTTGAACCCGAACAATGCCATAAGAGTACGAACTCCAGAGCCTGGTGTTCAAAAACTCGTGCTTCAAAGACTCGTGTTCAAATACTGGTGTTCAAAACCAAAGGTCTCGCTACAGAACCGGCTCAACGTGCAGGAAGCTGCTCCCGCATACTGCTCCGAGGGTCATCTCACATATCGGCAGATGGACCGACCGGACAAGGCCAATTGTACGTCTGGACGTCATGAACCGCATGGTTACCAAGGGTTACCAAAAGGGAGTGTACGAACGGGTTACCAAGGGAATCAGTGCGGGAGTACCGCAGCGCAGGAACAACACCAGGCTGGAGGTCGTTGGCGCCGTGGGCTTTGCCGTGGCGGGCGTCGCCGTAGCGCAGTTTGAAAACTGTACTGCGGCCGGTACTTCCGGCGAACGCTTCCACTAGACTTGAGTTTTGGCAAGGGGCTGAGCGGAAGTCCGGGCGTTAGCCAGACATGGCTGAATCGATCGCAGAATTTTTCTCGGAGATTTTTCACGCGCACCGGCTGGAGCGGGCCTATCGGCAGCGGCGCGGGTACCGGACGGAATCGTTTACTTACGGCGAAGTAATGGGCATGGCCGCGGGCTTTGCCGCCAAGCTGGAAGCGCGGGGGATTGCCAAGGGCGAGCGGGTCATGCTCTGGGGCGAGAACTGCGCCGAATGGGTCGCGGCGTTTTTCGGGTGCGCCCTGCGCGGAGTGATTGTTGTTCCCATGGACGATGTGGCCGCGCCCGACTTCGCCATGCGCGTCTTTCGGCAGGTCGCGGCGAACCTGCTGGTGGGGTCGCGGCGTCATCTGCTCGAGGTCGCGGCTGCGGGACATTCAATTGCGACGCTGAATCTCGAGGATCTGACGCAGGGGGCGGGGCAGTTATCGGTCAGTCTGCCGGAAGTCGCCCTGGGGCGCGACGATGTCCTGCAAATTGTTTTTACTTCGGGCACGACTGCAGAGCCCAAAGGCGTAGTTATCACCAACGGGAACGTGCTGGCGAACATCGCGCCGCTGGAGCGCGAGATACTCCGTTACCTGAAGTACGAACGCTGGGTGCACCCAGTGCGCTTTCTGAACCTGCTGCCGCTCAGCCATGTGTTTGGGCAGTTTCTGGGAATGTTTCTGCCTCCGTTGCTGGGTGGCACGGTGATTCTTCAAGATGAACTGAAGCCGTCGGAAGTGATCCACACGATTCGGCGCGAGCGGGTGTCGGTGCTGGTGAGTGTGCCGCGAGTGCTGCAGTCGCTGAAGCAGAAAATTGAGCGTGACCTCGAGGACACGGACGAAATGGAAGCGTTCCGGCAGCGTTTTCAGTCGTCGCAGGGGCAGCATTTTCTGCGGCGGTGGTGGACGTTCCGCGCGATTCGCCGGCAGTTCGGCTGGAAATTTTGGGCGTTTATTTCCGGCGGCGCCGCGCTCGACAGCGACACCGAGGAGTTCTGGGACCGGCTGGGCTACGCGGCGATCCAGGGATATGGACTGACGGAGACGACGTCGCTGATCAGCGTGAACCATCCTTTCCGGCTGGGGAAGGGATCGATCGGCAAGGTGCTGCCAGGCCGCGAGGTGAAGCTGGCGGAAGACGGCGAGATTCTGGTGCGGGGTGGAGGCGTCGCTTCCGGATACTGGGATGGAAGCGGTGCGCAGCAAGCTTCCGAGGCGCGACTCCCGGACGCGCGAATTTCGGGAACTCAAATTTCAGGGGCCCAGATTTCAGATGACCAGGGGTGGTATCGCACAGGCGACATCGGGGCGCTCGATGAGGCCGGGAACCTTTATTTCAAAGGCCGCAAGAAGGAAGTGATCGTAACGCCAGGCGGGACGAATGTGTATCCCGAGGATCTGGAGGCGGCGCTGCGGCGGCAACCGGAGGTGAAGGATTGTGTGGTGGTGGGAATTGAGCGGGGGGGAATGCGGAGCCGTGCGCGGTGGTGATTCTGCGGAGCGGGGCGAAGCCGCAGGATGCTCGCTTGCAAGAAGTTGTGCAGAGGGCGAATCAATCGCTGGCGGAGTATCAGCGAATGCGAATGTGGATCGAGTGGCCGCAAGAGGATTTTCCCAGGACCAACACGCAGAAGCCGCGCCGCAACGTGATACGGGAAGTGGCGCAGGCGCAGATATTACAGGGCCTCACCGAGCGCGATCGCACGGAACAGGATCGCACGGAACAGGGCGCTGCGAGCCGTCCGCTGGCGGAATTGATTGCCCGGGTTACAGGACGGCCCGTGGGCGCGCTGCGCGACGACGCCAGCCTCGATTCTGATCTGGGGCTGAGTTCGCTTGATCGGGTGGAATTGCTCTCGACGCTCGAAGACCGTTATCAGGTCGATCTCAGCGAAACCCGGTTCAGCGCAGTGCAGACGGTCGGCGATCTGGAGCGTATGCTGCGCGGAGACGCCGTGGTGGGCGCGGTGTACCACTATCCCAGCTGGACGCTGCGTTGGCCGATTACCTGGCTCCGGCTTCTGGCGCATTATCTGCCGCTGCGTCCGGCGATTGCGCTGATGGCGTGGCCGCGGATTTCAGGGCGCGAACACTTGCGCGGCGTGCAGGGGCCGCTGTTGGTGGTCTCGAATCATGTGAGCGACGTCGATCTAGGATTTATTTTGACGGCGCTGCCGGCGCGTTTTCGGCACCGGCTGGCCACGGCTACGCGCGGCGAGGACTTGGAATTGCTGCGATCGCCGGTGGCGGGCCGTGGATTTTTTGCGCGAATTTATGACCGGGTGCTGTGGATTTTGGGAGTCTCGCTGCTCAACTTATTTCCGCTGCCGCGCGAGGCTGGCTTCCGGCGGAGCTTTGCGTATGCGGGGGAAGCGGTCGATCGCGGATACAGCGTGCTGGTTTTTCCTGAGGGCCAACACACGGCGGACGGGAAGATGAATCCGTTTCGCGCGGGGATCGGGCTGCTGGCGGAAAACCTCAACGTCCCCGTCCTGCCCATGCGAATTGATGGTTTGTTTGAAGTGAAGCAATCGGGCCGCAGGTTTACGGCTCCGTGGAAGATTCGAGTGCGGATTGGCGAGCCGATGAGATTTCCGCCGGGAACCGATCAGCAGAAAATCGCGGCGGAGTTGCAGCAGGCCGTGGAACGGCTTTAGAGCAACTGTACTCGGGCGGATTCGAGTGTTCCGCGACAGGTCCCGCTACTCTTCGTCGACCATTGGTTCTTCCTGGGGCGGGTCCGCATCCAGTTGTACTTCGGGCACCTTGGATTCGCGCAGCTGACGATTGAGCGCGGGCAAGTCTGTGTTCTTGAATTCAGTCCAGCGCTTCAAGACTTCGTAGTCTTTCTCGACCGCCGACAAAGCATCCATTTGAGACGAAGTTGGTTCGGCATCGGCTTGCCACACTTGAGCGTACAACGTGCCGGCCTGACCGTTGAGCCGGCTGACGGTGCTGTCCGGGGACGGCGGCGCAAGAAATCCCGGAGCCGCACCCAGCAGAGTAGTGAGCTTTTTCCCGGTGGCTTCGAGTGCGTCTTTGGCCGAGCCGTTGGCTTGCGCGCTCAGTTTTTCCAGTTGGATGCGAATCGAGCCGCCCTGCAGAAGCGCTTGCGCGGATTCGGTCATGATCGACGCCAGAGTCGTCTCCGCCTGAAATTTCTTCTGAAGTCCCGCAGTAGAGGTCTTCACGCGAGGGTCCATCTTGATCGTCAGCGGCGCGGTAGAAGTTTTTCCATCGACCGTGAGCCGCACCGTGTACGTTCCCGGCACCACCGTCGGGCCCAGAGGCATACGGGGCGTGTCGTGCGGAATCGCCGCGATCGGATAGTCATGGCGCGTCGCCACCGGCGCGGGATAGTGCAGATCCCAAACCCAGCGGTGCATTCCGGCGGCGATTGAGAGTTGCCGGGGCGCGCGGACCCAGTACAGCGGGATCAGCTGCTTTTGCAATTCTTCGTCGGTGATGTCGGGTTTGTCGTGGTTGGAGAACCGGCGGACCAGATGGCCCTGCGCATCCAGGATTTCGAGCGTCACCGTGGTGGCCGCGGCGGGCAGATAGTAATCAACAATCGCGCCATCGGGCGGATTGGCTCCCACGGGTTCGTCGGGTGGCAGCGGCGTGTCGGTGTAGGTGTCGCGCTGCACCCGGTAGGCGGGCGCGGGCGCGTAGAGATGAATCGACCTTTCAATCGCCGCCGAGGCCTCGCGCAGCGGCGTGATGTCGTCGAGGATCCAGAAGCCGCGGCCGTGGGTGGCCACGATCAGATCGGTGTCATGAATCCATAGATCGCGCATGGAAGTATGCGGCAGGTTCAGTTGCAGCGGCTGCCAGCGGTCGCCGTCATCGAACGAAACCCACACCGCGTTTTCCGTGCCGGCGAATAGCAGGCCCTTGCGCACCGGATCTTCGCGCACCGTATCGACGGGGCCGAATTGGGGCAGGCCGGCGATGATCAACGTCCAGGTCTTTCCGCCATCGTGGGTGCGATAGATGTAAGGATGGGTGTCGTTGATGCGGAACAGGCTGACCGAGGCGTAGGCGGTCTGCTCGTCGAAGTGCGAAGCCGAAATCTGCGTGACCTTGCTCCACGCCGTGAGTTCCGGGGGCGTGATGTCGGCCCAATTCTTTCCGGCATCGTGCGTAATCCAGAGCAGGCCGTCGTCCGTTCCGGCCCACAACGTGTTCACGGTCTTGAAAGACGCGGCGAGTGCGTAGATGACGCCGCGCTGCTTCTCGACGCCCTTGTTGAAAAGCGCGCCGACGCTGGTGGGCATTTCAGGCTTTTCGCGCGTCAAGTCGGAGCTGATGGTCTGCCAGGAAGTGCCGCCGTCGGTCGTCTTGAACAAAAAATTCGTCGCGTAATAAAGAATGTGCGGGTCGACCGGTGAGAACATCAGCGGCTCAGTGCGGTTGGCACGATACTTGGGATTGCGCATCGGAATGGGCGTAACGTTCTGCACCTGACCGGTCGACCAGTGAAACTTGGAGACTTCGGTCCGACCGCCTCCATAAATGACATCCGGGTCGAGCGGGTCAGGCGCGACGTATCCGTACTCGATTACACCCACTGGGTGCCAGTCGCGAAAGGTGATGGCGCCGTCGTTGCCGCGCGTGGAAGTGCAGACCGAACCGCTCTCCTGCTGTCCCGCGCAGACGCGGTAGGGAAAAGAATTGTCGGCGATCGCGTGGTAAAGCTGTGCGGTGGGCTGGTTGTACCAGGAACTCCAACTTGCGCCGCCGTTCACGGTGATGATTGCGCCTTGATCGCTGACGATCAGAATAATGTTGCCGTTGTGCGGGTTAATCCAAAGATTCTGGTAGTCGTCGCCGCCGGGCGCGCCGCGAAATCCTGACCAGGTCTTGCCGCCATCGGTCGACCGCATCGTCACCGTGCTGGCCACAATCACGATGTCAGGATTTTTCGGATCCACTTTCGGAATCGGAAGATCGCCGCCGCCGATGCGTCCGGAAGGACGAGGATCGTCGGTGATCTGCGCCCAGGAATCGCCGGCATCGTCGGAGCGGTAGACGCTCAATTTTCCGGAGGCTGCGGCGAGAGTGGCGTAGAGGCGCCGGGAATCGCTGGGCGCGATGGCCACATAGATTTGCGCAAGATCTTTTGGCAATCCGTTGGTCAGGGGGTGCCACGTGCTGCCGCCGTCGGTCGACTTGAACAGGCCGCCGCCGGTGCCGTTGAATTCGTTGCCGTCCTCCCATGGGCCTTCGCGAGCCTCCCACATCGAGGCATAGACCACGTCGGGATTCGAGGGATCGATCTCAACGTCAGAGCCGCCGGTGTTTTCGTCCTTGGCAATGACTTGCTGCCAGGTCTGACCGCCATCGGTTGAGCGATAGATGCCGCGCTCTTCGCTGGGTCCGTAAGGATGGCCGAGCACGGCGGCGAAAACTTTGTTGGGATCGCGCGGGTCAATGGCGAGCGCGGGAATTTGTTGCCCGTCGACCAGTCCGAGGTGGGTCCAGGTCTTTCCGGCGTCGGTAGATTTATAAATGCCGTTGCCGACGGAGAGGTCGGGGCGATGCAGTCCCTCGCCGCTGCTCACATAAACGATGTTGGGATCGGAGGGCGCGACCGCGATGGCGCCGATGGACTGCGTCGGCTGCTGATCGAAGATGGGATTCCAGGTGCGGCCGTAGTCGTCCGTTTTCCAGACGCCGCCGTTCACCTGACCAACGTAGAACACATTCGGCTGGCTGGGCACGCCGGCGGCGGCGCGCGTGCGCCCGCCGCGAAACGGGCCGATCATCCGCCAGTGCAATTCCTGGTAGGTGTTTTCAGGAACCTGGGCCCAGCCTGCGGTTGCGGATAGAAGAACCACGAAGCCCACGGCTAGACGAAAGATTGCATGAAATCGTTTCAAATGCGCCCCCTCTGACAGTGAACGGCAAACTACCTAGGATAAACCATAAGCGCAGTGATCTGAGTGCGACCGCCTGGATTGGTAGTGGTGCAGTTTGAATCGGTCGTTGCGTCATCCCGAACCGCAGCGTAGTTCAGCCGCGGGAGGGATCTCCCAAGGCACGATTTTCAGGGAGATCCCTTTCTCCGCCTGAAAAGCGGCTCCGCTCGAGATGACCCCACGCTTGAAGGTTCAAATTGAGCCACTACCTGCGGCTCGGCTGACTTCTGGAAGAACACTGCCGGAGCAGCGACTGCGTTGACGGCCTCCGCCATCGCACCTAAGATGGACTTCAACTTTTCGTTCGGTACGCGAAATAATTCATCGACATGATTAGCCAGACATGATTGGCCCAAGCATGATCAACCAGACCATCTCGCATTACCGCATCACCGGCCAGTTGGGCAGCGGCGGGATGGGCGTGGTGTACGAGGCGGAAGACCTGAGCCTGGGGCGGAAGGTGGCGCTGAAGTTTTTGCCGCCGCAACTGGCGGGCGATGCCAACGCGCTCGAGCGTTTTCTGCTGGAGGCGCGGGCCGCGTCGGCCTTGAATCATCCCAACATTTGTACGATTTACGCCGTCGAGAGATCCGGCGGAGGCGCGGATGCGCAGTCGTTCATTGCCATGGAATTGCTCGAGGGCCAGAACCTCGACCAGAAGCTATATACCGGCCCGATGCAGGTCGGCCCGCTGCTCGACACTGCCATTCAGTTGGCCGACGCGCTCGACGCCGCGCACGCCAAGGGGATCATTCACCGCGACATCAAGCCGGCGAACATTTTTCTGACGCCGCGCGGCCAGGTGAAAGTGCTGGACTTCGGTCTGGCCAAGCTGACGCGTCCCGAGCTGAACATGCAGACCATCGGGGCCACGCAAGACTCGCCGGCTGCTGCGAACCTGACCAGCCCGGGCGCGACCGTGGGCACCATCGCGTACATGTCGCCGGAGCAGGCGCGCGGCGAACCACTCGACACGCGCAGCGATTTATTCTCGCTGGGCACGGTGATCTACCAGATGGCGACCGGGAGGCAGCCTTTTTCCGGGCCGACCTCGGCAGTGGTTTTCCACGCAATTCTGGAGCTGGATCCGGTTTCGGTGGCGCACTGGAATGCGGCGCTGCCGCCGCGGCTGCAGGAGATTATTGAGAAGCTGCTGGAGAAGGATCGCGACCTGCGCTGCCAGTCCGCCGCCGACCTGCGCGGCGATCTGAAGCGGCTGAAGCGCGATGTGGAATCGGGGAGAAAGACGACTCCGCTGTCTGGTCCGGCGCCGCTTGCCGTTGCAGGAAACCCGTCGGCGCCACGCGCCAGCAATGCGTCGACGCTCGCGGCCCGGCCATCCTCAAGTTCCGCGGTGGTCGCGGCGGCGGGCCGGCACAAACTGGGTACTGGAGTCAGCGTTCTCCTCGGAATTGTTGTCCTCCTGGCTGCCGGGTACGGAATCTATTCGCTCGTGATGCGGCACCCGGTACGGCCCTTCCGAAGTTTCACGGTGACTAAGCTAACCGAGGAAGGCAAGGCGGCATTGGTGGCAATGTCGCCCGACGGAAAATACATTCTCAGCCTGATGAGTGAGAACAACGGCCAGGTCAGCTTATGGCTGCGCAACGTTCCCACCAACAGCAACACACAGGTGCAACCCCCGGCCGACGTCGGCTACAACGGGCTGCGATTTTCTCCAGACGGAAACTATCTTTACTTCGTGCGCAGCGATCCCGGAAACGTGGAATTGAAATATTTGTATCGCGCACCACTTCTTGGCGGCACGCCCGAGCGCCTGGCCGAAGATGTGGATTCCAACATTACGTTCTCACCCGATGGCCAGCGGATTGCGTTTATGCGCTACGACAATCCCGAACCGGGGAAGTACCGGCTCATCGTGAAGTCTGTCGGCAGCGGCGAAGAAACCGCGCTAACCGGCGGCGCGAATAGTCAGGGACTCGTCAATCCGGCCTGGTCGCCGGATGGCAAGACGATTCTGTGTGTGGTGAATCAGCCCGGGGATGCGCTGGCTGGCCTTATGGCGGTGGACACCCGCAGCGGTCAACAGCATCTGGTTGTTAGTACGGACTCTGGCCTCGCCTCGCCGACATGGCTTCCGGACGGCAGCGGTTTGCTGGTGTTAGAGCGCACCCGGTCCTCGAATTTCACCCGGCAGCAGATCGTGTTTGTGGTCTATCCAGAAGGGAAAGTGGATCCGGTCACTCGGGACACGAACAACTATTCCGATCTGAGCGTCGCCGCCAACGGGCAACTATTGGCGACCGTGCTCAGTGAAGAACGGTATAACCTCGACGTGATGTCGGTGGCGTCGGGCGGCGCAGATGCGCGACCGGTCGCGCCAGCGGGTGCGTTTACCGACATTTCCTGGACCCAGGACGGACGCCTGATCGACGACAAGGACAACACCTTGAACTGGGTGAATCCGGATTCTGGTGCGAAAGGCTCTTTTGCCACGGAGGAGGGTTCGGCAGCGGGGGATCCCTGGGAGTGCGCCGATGGCCGCTACATTGTCTTTCTCCTCGGCCTGCGTGGTGGCAAGGGCAGCCAGAACATCTGGCGCGCGGACGCTTCGGGCGGGAATCTGAAGCAACTCACGCAGGGCAAGTTGGAGAATTTTCCAGTCTGCGCTCCGGATTCGCGCTCGGTGTATTACATGGGCGGAGACGGGATCGTGATGCAAGTGCCGATTGACGGAGGCGTGTCACGAAAGGTGTCAGATTTCGCCATCGACGCGGGATTCTTCGACGTTTCCCCGGACGGACGCACGCTGGCATTCGCCACCGTCGATCATGCGGGCGGACACGAGGAGAAACTGACGCTGGTTGCGACCGATACGGGCCAGGTGCAGAAGCAGATTGAATTTCAACGGCCAAGAAGAGGGATGGTTCGCTTTGCCCGCGATGGCAAGTCGGTGGTGTATCCCGTTCGCGAGAACAATGTCGACAACTTGTGGCAACAGCCCCTCGACGGTTCTGCAGGCAAACCACTGACGTCGTTCAAGTCGGAGCACATCTGGGATTACCATTGGTCGCACGACGGCAGCAAACTCGCGGTGGTGCGCGGACACACCGACTCCGATGTGGTGCTGATGCGCGACATGCAGCCTTAGGGGATCGAAGCAACCCCATTCGCCACAGAGGACGCAGAGTTTCCAAAAGATTCTTCTCCGTGTTCCTCCGAGTCCTCTGTGGTGAAGACTCTTCGCTTCTTTCTATCGTCGCACCCGAATCAGCACGTTAGGCCGCGTACGCGAGCGCTTCGGCGTGAACGAGTTTGGGTTGTCCCCACAGCCAGGCGACGAATGCGCCGAATACGAAGTTGGAGCTGGTCACTTCGCACATGTGGGCCCAGCGGACGGCGTCGGGAAAATACGGGTTTGGAATGAGCAACGGGGCGACTCCGCTGATGAGCGTGAACAAAGCTCCTACGGCGAGCGCGCCGCTCAGGCGCGGCAGCCCCAACATCCGCACCAGCAGAAGACACAGCACGATGAAGGCTGGCCCGCGCACCAGCAGTTCGAGCACGAGAATCTTCGACATCGAGGGCAGTGTTTGCGTGGCGTAGAAGGCCTTAATGTGAGGCCAAACGATCGTGCCGGCGGTGAAATACAGCACGAGATAGAGAAAATCACAAAGCACAAATTTCCACGCTCGCTCGCCGCGCGATTTCCCGGCGATGGGATGGTAGTGGTCCAGCGGAAGGTCCGCCCGCCTGCCAAACAGCAGCATCCATACGGGGACGGAGAGAGCAGTCGCGATAATGACTTGCAGGAAAATGCGCGGCCACTCGATGGGAGAATTCGGCAGGAAGTAAACGCCTTCGATGCCATTGACCAGGGTGATGGCCAGCGGAATCCCCGCCACGGCTATTCCCAGGGCCCAACCGCGCCATTCGGTGCGGAGAGCGAGGATCGACAGCGCGGCCACGGTGACCGCGTTGGTCAGGAGCATCCACTGCAGAAAATGATGCGCCAGTTGAGGCATGGGCGCCTTGGGAGGGAGCAGGAGCGCGACCGTGGCTCCGGCAAGGATTTGAACGATCGAGACTGCAACGAAAACGGCGACAGCTCGCAGGATGGTATTCGAGAATTTCACGACAATCCTCCTTTCATTCTTTCATTTGTTTTTCGTAGGTTGTGATGGCGTAGCGCGTCCAGTCGAAGAGGGATTCGTAGCTTCGGATGCCGCATTCCAGGGCGAGTCGCCCCGAGGTGGGCGCTGCCTTCATTGCCTGCATTGCCTGTAAATGTTCGCGCAAGTTCAGCAGGTGGGGCTGAAGTGCGGCTTCGAGAGATTGGAGCATTGCGAGCGAGGCGGCGGGTCCGATGGCGATCTCGCTGAAAGCGAAGCGGAGCATCAACGTCTTCAATCCTGACGCCAGGTCCTCGCGCGTGATGGGCAAGGTGATCCATTGCTTGAGTTCGGCGAGCCCTTTCGGGGTAAGGCGGAAAATCTGGCGGCGGCGGAGTCCCGCGCCATCCTCGACCGTCCCGCGGATCAGACCCTGTTTTTGCAGCCGTCTCAATGCGGGATAGATCGCCCCGGGGCTGTCGCTGTACGTCTTCATTGCGGTCGAGGAGAAGACTTTGCGCAGGTCGTATCCCGAGGACGGTTTCAGCAGCATGCCAAGCAGTGCGAAACCGAGCGAAGGAATCTTCGGCGGATTCATTGCAGGCTCCCAGCGGCTGAAGTTGCAGCGGATGAGGCTGCTGAAAGCCCAGCCAGGAAGAGGAAGACGGAGCGCTGGAGGATGGGCGTGGAACGATGCATGGAAGTTGCTTCCTATAGTACGTGACGTACTATAACGCAGCGTACCATCCCGCGTCAATCCGTACGTCAATCCATCAAGTGGTCAATCCATCCTGCGTCAATCCCGGAAAAATCAATCCAAAAAAACTAAGGGCGGCCATCTCTGGCCGCCCTCATTGCGAATTGTGGCTGCGAAGCGGGGTTAGACGCCCTTGACGTTCTCAGCTTGCCAGCCCTTGGGGCCCTTGACCACGTCAAACTGCACTTGCTGACCTTCCTGCAGGCTGCGGAAGCCACTAGCCTGAATGGCGGAGAAATGCACGAAGACATCCTCGCCGTTCTGGCGGCTGATGAAACCGTAGCCCTTGGCGTCGTTAAACCACTTCACTGTTCCTGTTTCCATGATGGTGCAATTTCCTTTGTCGTTGATGTAGCGCTGAAACTTTCAGGGTCTTCTTGCAGGAAGGTCACTCGCTGGGTTGAGCGGAGATGCTTTTACTGCGAAGGAGCTCTAAAGTCAAACGCAGCTAAATTGTAAAGAAAGTGCCCTGAAATAGCTACATATTTGCTCCGGGCTATGGTTAAACAATTGATGGGAGGGATGTTATGGTTCGTCGGTTGGAGAGAAAAATAGCCTCGACTTGCGACCTTTCGGCAAACGATTCATCATTGAAGAATGCGCTTGCGGATTCTGCTGGTTTCGCTGTTGCTCACGGCTGCGGCGTGGGCGGGGATTGTGGACGATGTGCGCATCGCGCTGATGCAGAACAATTTTTCTGGTGCCGAATCGGCGCTGAATTCTTATCGCAGCCAGCAAGGGGTCACGGCCGAGTATCTGGAAGCGTCTTCATGGATGGCGCGGGCGGCGCTGGATCAACGCGAGTATGACCAGGCGGCGGCATATGCCAAGCAGACCCAGAGTCAGGCGCAGGAGTTGTTGAAGCAGCGCTCACTCGACGCGGAGCCGCACCTGCCGATCGCGCTGGGCGCGGCGCTGGAAGTTCAGTCGCAGGTGCTGGCGGCGCGCGGGCAGCGGACGCAGGCAGTTGCTCTGCTGCAAACCGCGCTGCAGACGTATGGGAACACTTCGATTCAGGCACGATTGCAGAAGAATCTGAACCTGCTGGCCTTAACAGGAAAGGTAGCGCCGGCGCTCAAGGGCACGGAATTCCTGGGAGCGAAGCTGCCGTTGCCGGCGCAGCTCAAAGGGTCGCCGGTGCTGCTGTTTTTCTGGGCGCATTGGTGTGCGGACTGCAAGGCGGAGGCTCCGATCATCACCCAGTTGCGTTTGGAGTATGCCGCCAAGGGACTGAAGGTGATTGGGCCGACGCGCCTCTACGGTTACACGGCGCAGCTTGAGCACGCGTCGGCGAGCGACGAGATGCAATATATCGACGCAGTGCGGCATCGTTTTTATTCCGGGTTGCTCGACATGCCGGTGCCGGTCAGCAAGTACAACTTCGATACTTACGGCGCGTCGACCACGCCGACGCTGGTGCTGGTGGATCGGGCGGGGAAAGTGGCGATGTACCATCCGGGGGCGCTGCAGTATGCGGAGTTAAGGGCGGAGATTGAGAAGGTCGTGGCGCGGTAGCGGAATGTAGATGACAACGAAGATTGACTTCCAACTTATTCCGCTGGAAACCTTCTCGGCCCAGCCTTTTGATCTTACTCAGCTACCATTCAGCATTCTGCCCGACGTTGAAGTCGCGGACGTCTCAGGCCTTCTGCCCCCTTCCATGTTTGAGCACCTAGGGTCCGAGGTTGGCCGGCAACGGATGCGTGTCTTTGACCGCACGGCGAAATATGCTCTGGTTCGTCGGTATGAGGAAGATCCGCGGTGGCCTGCTACACCGGAGGCGCAGACCGCCGCGAAGAAAAAGGCTGAGCTACTGAACGAGGTGTTCGCCTGCTCCAGAATCGTGCGTCCTACGCGTCGGCTCGGATCAGTTTCGGGATTTCTGAGGGCTGACGGAACCGTCGAGCAACGCCAAGCCACGTTTCCGGACAGCGCGTTGGACGTTCCTGAGGCACTCAAACTTTTTGCTTTTCGAAATAAGGATCTGGAAGAACTGCGAAGCCTGGTGGGCACCTTCCTCATAGCCATGCATGGCGAGTTCTGGCCTGTCCGCATGGCGGTTCAGTATTACTACATGGGCTATGAAGTTAACGACTGGAAGGGACGATACCTCTATTGGGGGTCGTCGGCACTTCACGCTCTCTATTCCTCAAGCAACGAAAAGATAGTGAGAAGGATCAAGTGGTTCCTGGGCGAGAGCACTCTCATTTATCCGCCGGGGGAGCACCCAGAGTCCGAATTCTTGGGCACGGACCCTACGACGATCGGCGACGTTATTGAGGATGTTAACGTCGTGCGCAATTGCATTGCGCACGGGGAGCGCATCCCTGATAGGTATTTTCGAGAAGACGCGGGGCGGAAGACTCTCAATGGCGCAGTAAACCAGATTACGGTGCTTGACGATGCCTTGGCCTTCATCGTCCGGGCAACGCTCCGGCGTATTATTGCCGAGAACCTCCTGGGCGACTTCGCGAGCCGCGTGTCCGCATCCCAATTCTGGAAAAGCAAGGGTTTATAAGACTGGCCAACCGCGACACATTCAGACAACCTCTGTGAGCCTTCCCGTCTTTACGTCATAAACAAATCCCCGCACCGGAATGTGTTTCGGAATCCACGGGTGCGACTTCACGCGGTGCATCTGAAGTCGGACATTTTCTTCGAGGTCGTCGAAGGCGTGGAAGTGAGCGGGCTCGGCTGCGGCGGTGCCCATCTTTTCGGTGAGGCGGGCTTTCAGTTCGTCTTCGCGGACTTTCAGCAGGCCGCAGTCGGTGTGGTTGATGATGATGAATTCCTGGGTGTCGAGCAGATGATGGGAGACGATCAGGGAGCGCAGGGCGTCGTCGGTGGCGATGCCGCCGGCGTTGCGGATCATGTGTGCGTCGCCGGGATGCAGGCCAAGGCAATGCTCGAACAGGATGCGGGAATCCATGCAGGCGAGGACGGCCACGTGCCGCCGGGGGCGAACCGAGAGTTCGCCCAGAGTGAAGTTGCGCGCGAAGGTTTCGTTGGCTTTTAAGAGTTCGTCGGCTACGGACAAGTTTGAGGGCTCCTGAATATCCTGAAAATCCCCACTTCTCGCGCAAAGTGCGCGCGAGAAATGGGGCACCCGATCTCGTGCTCCAATCTTGTGCTCGATCGTTGGTTGAGGTTTAGTTTACCCGTTACAATCGGCGCGTGAACTCTGGGGATGAACCTGATCTATGAACTTGGATGACACCATCGTTGCGATTGCCACGCCGGGCGGGCGCGGCGGGATTGGTGTGGTGCGGCTGGCAGGGCCTCGGGCGGTCGAGATTGTGGGGCCGATGCTGCGGCTGAAGCATGGGCTCGAGCGCCGGGCGGGCGGTGTTTGGGGAGTTGATCGAACCATGTGGAGCGGACACTCCTGTCCGCTTGCCGGAAAGTATGAAAGAAGCTGCCCGCGCTGGTGGCGAACCCCCTTCCGGAGTGGCGCCGTCCGGCATTTGTCGGACAGGAGTGTCCGACCCACATAGGCTTGCGCAGCGCATCGACGAAGTCGTGGTCACTTATTTTGCCAAGCCCCACTCTTATACCACCGACGATATTGTGGAGATTTCGGCGCACGGATCGCCCGTCGTGCTGGGACATATTGTGGAGTTGTGTGTGGCTGCCGGAGCGCGCCTGGCGGAGCCCGGGGAGTTCACCATGCGTGCGTTTCTCAACGGGCGCATCGATTTGACGCAGGCGGAGGCGGTGCGCGACCTGATCGACTCGCAGACGTTGTATCAGGCGAAAGTGGCGGCGCAGCAACTGGAGGGAGCGCTGTCGCGGCGGCTGCAGCCGATCAAAAAAGAACTAGTGGAACTGATTGCGGTGCTCGAAGCGGGGATTGATTTCGCGGAAGACGATGTTTCGGTGATGGCGGACGCCACGATTCTCCAGCACATCGCCGCCGTTCGCACACCGATCGAGCAACTCGGCGCGAGCTTCGCTTACGGCAAGATTGTGCACGAAGGGTTGACGCTGGCGATTGTGGGGCGGCCGAATGTGGGCAAGTCGAGTTTGTTCAATCGGCTGGTGGAACGCGAACGCGCGATCGTCACGGCGACTCCGGGAACGACGCGTGATCTGGTCAGCGAGACGGTGGCGATCGGAGGGATTCCGGTCAAGCTGGTTGATACCGCGGGGATTCGCGATGCGCTGGATGAAGCGGAGTCGATGGGGATTCGCAAGTCGATGGAAGCGCTGGCCGATGCCGACCTGGTGCTGGTGGTGCTCGATGCTTCGGAGGGCGAAACGGGGGAAGACACGGAGTTGCTGCGGCAGGCTGAACATCGGCCGGTGATTGTGGTTGGAAACAAGTGCGACCTGGGAAGCAGTGGTCAGTGGTCAATGGTTAGTGGTCAGAAAGTTCTTACGTCCGCGATCACTGGAGAAGGCGTTGGCGAACTGCGTGGGGAAATTCTGCGGCATATTGGCGGGGAGGCGGGAATCCAGGCGGAGTCGGGATTTCTGACCAACGTGCGGCATCAAGGATTAATTCAGGATTCGCTGGCGGGGCTGGCGGCGGCGAAGTCTGCGGTCGCCGGGAAAGTGCCGCACGAGATGCTGCTGCTCGATCTTTATAGCGCGCTGCGACCGCTGGACGCGATCACGGGAGCGACCACGACCGATGACATTTTGAATTTGATCTTCAGTACGTTCTGCATTGGGAAGTAGCGGACTCCGTCGGATCGAACCTCACGACTTTCCACAATTGCACCGCCGCCCAAATTGGGAAGCTACGACCTTCCGATGTGACCGAAACCGTTGCGTTCGTTCCCCTCCCGGATTAGTTTCCGAAATAGAGGGAAACGATAATGAGCGTCATGCGCAGGTACAACCATTCCACGATCGGGCTTGCAGCCTTCCTGCTGCTCATTTTCGCCGCCGGATGCAGCGACGGGCCGAAGCCAGTCACGCCGACAGCGGTTTCCGCGCTTCCTCTGAATGCGGCCGCCGGCGCGTGTCCTAATACCATGGTTACGGTTACCTTCAGCGAGGCGATGAATCCGGCAACCATCACTGGCACGACCTTCACATTGACGGGGCCCGGCGCTTCGGTCGTGGCTGGAGTGGTGAGCTACGATACGGCGAGCGAGACTGCGACATACGCGCCCACGGCTAGTCTGGCGCTGAACACGACCTATACGGCCACCGTCACGACCGGCGCGCAGGGCATGACGGGCAAGGCGCTGGCGAGCAATTTTGTCTGGAGCTTCACCACCGGCAACACAATGTGCCAGGCCGGGCCGCCCGCGGTGGTCTCTCTGGCCCCCCCGAACAACGCTACCGGCGTTTGTCCCAACACGCTCGTGGTCGCGACCTTCGGCGAGGCGATGAACCCTGCAACCATCAACGCGACGACATTTACATTGACCGGTCCGAGTTCGGCGTCTGTGGCAGGGCAGGTGGCTTATGACGCGCCCGACTATGTGGCCACGTTCACCCCGACCAGCGCTCTCGCATTGAACACGAACTACACTGCAACCGTTACCACCGGGGCGCAAGACCTGATGGGGAATGCCCTGGCCGCCGACTCGACCTGGAGCTTCACGACGGCGACCGCAGCCTGTCAAACCTCGCAAGTGCCGTTGGGGTCGGCCGCGACGTTCGTGGTGCTGGCGGGGACGACCGTCACCAACACCGGCCCGACCGTGATTACGGGTGGAAACCTGGGGCTGAGCCCGGGCAGCGCGGTCGTCGGGTTCCCACCGGGAGCGCTCACTCCGCCGGCGGCAATGCTTGTAACCGATCCTGCGGCGGCGCAGGCTGAGCTCGATTTGACCACCGCCTACATTTACACCGCAGGATTGCCCGGAGGCGCGGTTCTGGCTGGAGATATGAGCGGCCTGACTTTCGCTCCAGGCCTGTACAAGACTTCGAGCGCGGTGATCTTATCGGCGGGCAACGTGACACTCGATGCCCAGGGAAATGTGAATGCCGTTTTTATCTTCCAGATCGGTTCCACACTTACGACGAGCGGGAGTACGCAGGTGATTCTCGCCGGGGGTGCCCAGGCCAAGAACGTCTTCTGGCAGGTTTCCAGTGAAGCCACGCTGGGAACGAACTCAACCTTCCAGGGAACCATCATGGCGCTGGACTCGATCACACTGGATACCGGCGCAACCCTCAATGGCAGAGCGCTGGCGCGCAATGCCGAGGTCGCGTTGGACGCCAATCCGATTACGGCTCCGTGACGCGCTGCGAAGGTCCGAGATCTTCGGTAGTGGATCAGCTTGAGGCTCACTCATGCTGATCCGCTCGCGGCCAGAGGCAGACCGAACCTAAGATTCACCTGTCGAGCGTTTGCACGGCGCACGATTCAATCGCGAGCCGATTGCTTTGTCTATGGGGAAACCCGGCTACTTTGAGAGCTGGCCCAGAACCAATCGGAAAATCTGGTCGAAGGATTTTGCCACTCCATTTTTGGTAGCGACCGTTAGAGCTTTTTCTGCGGCCGGGCGTTGATAGCCAAGGTTGACCAAGGCTGACAGCACGTCTTCTTCGGTGGCGTTCATCGCAGGAACGGCGGGGGTTGAGGCTGGGCCGGCTTCCGGCAGTTTGTCGCGCAACTCCAGCACCATGCGTTCGGCCGTCTTCTTGCCGATGCCGGGGATGCGGGTGAGGCGGGCTACGTCGTTGCCGCGGATCGCTCCCACCATTTCGTCGGCGGCCATGCCGCTCAGGATGGTGATGGCCAGCTTGGGGCCGATGCCGCTGACCGTGATCAGCTTTTCGAACAGCAACTTCTCCGAGGGCCGCAGGAATCCGTAGAGCGCGATCAGGTCTTCCCGCACATGGGTGTGAATGTGCAGCGCCACGTCGGCGCCAACCGCCGGGAGATCAGAGAAAGTCGGTACGGTGATGACTACGTCGTAGCCGACGCCGGCCGTTTCGACGATGGCCTGGTTGGGATGCTTGGCCAGCAGCTTTCCGCGCAAGTGGGCAATCATATTCGGGCAGTCATGCTTGGGACATTGTAGCCGCAGCGATCTCTAGAGAGTGGTGGCCTGGTCGCGGCGGCGCGCCTGGATTTCAATGAAGACATTCACCAGCGAGACGGCCGCTGGTGTTACGCCCGGAATCCGCGAGGCCTGCCCGATGGTGCGCGGGCGCACGTGGGTGAGTTTTTCCTGCATCTCGCGCGAGAGTCCGCTGATGGAGTGGTAGTCGAACCAGTCAGGAATCGAGTGCTGCTCGGCCTTCTTCAGGCGCTCCATGGCTCGCTGTTGCTGCAGCAGGTAACCTTCGTACTTGATCTCAGTCTCGACCGACTTAAGTTCGTTTCTCACTTCCGAGGAAATCTTCACCACAGGGGACACAGAGGAAGTTCGTTCGAAAAACTCTGGGGCGAGATTTCTCAGGATCGGAACCAGTTGCTCGACCGATACCTCGGGGCGCTTCAGGAGTTGGGCGATCGGCTGGCCCGCTGCGGAATCCCATTCGTGATCCCCGCGTCCAGTGCCATTAGCGGGGAGCTGCACAGGTTCTTCGCTTCGCTCAGAATGACAAGACGCTAACATTTCGGCGGTGATGCGCGTGTTTTCGAGCAGAGTCTTCATCTTCGTCAGGCGCTGCTGCTTTGACTGAAAATCGGACCAGGCTGCGTCGTTAATCAAGCCGACGCGGCGGCCGTGGGGGGTGAGGCGGCGGTCGGCGTTGTCGATGCGCAGATGCAGGCGGAACTCGGCGCGCGAGGTGAACATGCGGTAGGGCTCGTTTGTGCCCTTGGAAATCAGGTCGTCGATGAGGATCGCGGTGTAGGCTTCAGTGCGGTCGAGGATCAGCGGCGGCTCGTCCTTTACCTGTAAAGCGGCGTTGATGCCGGCCATCAGGCCCTGGCAGGCGGCTTCTTCGTACCCGGAGGTGCCGTTGATCTGGCCGCCGAGGAAGAGGCCGGCAACCTTCCGGGTTTCGAGGGTACGCTCGAGCTCGGTGGGATCGATGGAGTCGTATTCGATGGCGTAGCCGGGGCGCAGCATGTCGGCATTCTCAAGGCCGGGGATTGATTTCAGAATTTGAAGCTGCACTTCGACTGGCAAGGATGTGCTCATGCCGTTGACGTAGATCTCGTGGGTGGTCAGGCCTTCGGGCTCGAGGAAGAGCTGGTGGGTCTCCTTGTCAGGAAACTTCACGATCTTGTCTTCGATCGACGGGCAGTAGCGTGGGCCGATCGACTGGATCTGGCCGCTGTACATGGGCGAGCGGTGCACGTTTTCGCGGATGATACGGTGCGTCTCGGACGTGGTGTAGGCGATGTAGCAAGGGACTTGCGAGTCGTGATGCGCGACGCGCTTGGTGCGAAAGCTGAACGGCGTGGGATCGGCGTCGCCGGGTTGCGCGGGGAAGCGCGACCAGTCGATGGAGCGTCCGTCGAGGCGCGGCGGTGTGCCGGTCTTGAGGCGGCATCCGCGCAGGCCAAGATTCTTCAAGGCTTCGCCGAGCAGGACTGCGTTGGGTTCGCCGGAACGGCCGGCAGGGTATTGCTGTTCGCCGCAGTGGATGAGGCCGTTCAGAAAAGTTCCGGTGGTGATGATGACGGCGGGCGCACCGACGGTGCGGCCGTCGCGGAGTTTGATGCCGAGGACGCGGCGACGCGACTTCTCAGTTCTCAGTTCTCGGTTCTCAGTGAGAACCACCCCAGCGGCTAAAGCCGGATTCTTCTCAGGCGACTGTTCGGCACGACTGAAGTCATGCCCTTCCCGGTTTTGCTGAGAGCTGACAGCTGAGAGTTGAGAACTTTCCAGAATCAGATCCGCGACTTCTGCCTGCTTGATCTTGAGATTCGGCTGCGACTCGAGCACTTCGCGCATTTTCAGGCGGTAGGCTTGCTTGTCGCACTGCGCGCGGGGCGACCACACGGCCGGTCCGCGGGACGTGTTCAGCAGGCGGAACTGGATGCCGACGGCATCCGTGATTTCGCCCATGATGCCGCCGAGGGCGTCGACTTCGCGCACCAGGTGTCCTTTGGCGATGCCGCCCACGGCGGGGTTGCACGACATCTGCGCGATCAGATCGACGTTGAGCGTGTAGAGGGCAGTCTTCATCCCCATGCGCGCCGCGGCCATCGCGGCCTCGCATCCGGCATGGCCGGCGCCGACCACGACTACATCGAATTGTTCAGTGAAGGGCATGGATGAACAGTTTCTGGTTTCCGGTTTCTAGTCCTGGATTCCTGGCGTCCCGGCTTGTCCCGCAAGACTGGAAACTAGAAACCGGAAACTGCGTTTCCTGCCACTCATTCTAACAACTCAGCGGCATCGGCGAATTTCTGAGAGTGTGCTCATCCGGCTCTCCGCTGAAGTCTGCTGCGATTTCTGCCGACAGACTCTATGGAGAGGCCATCATGACCAGCACTGACTTCGTTAAGAAGATGCAGGATTCCATGCAGCAGCAACAGGCCCGTGGAGAAATGGCCGTAAGAGACACGCTCCATGATGCCAAAGTGGCGGAAACCGACGGCCCTGAGAAATGGCTTGCGCTGAAGACGTTGGTCGCACAATCGGCGAGCGCAATCAATCAAGGATTGCAGTCTGATGTGGGGCTGGCTTATTCCGAGGGCGGGCTGGATAGCTTCACTCTCCTGAATCGGGTATCGAGCCGGTCCGTGCAAGCGAGTTTTGACTCCACGAATGGGGTCATTTCCTGTCACGGAGGCACGAACGGCAATTTTCAGCCGCATGTGGAGGGAAACGAACTCGCGTATTCCTGGCAGAATGACGCCCCATCGAACGCGGTCCCAGCCAGCGTCGGTTCCATCGGAAATGCCATCACGGTCGAAAAGATGAGTGAACTTCTAATCTCCTCGGTAATCAGCCTGTAAGGCACCAGATATTGCATCGCTTTTTGAACTGCATTGGGAGCGACAGTTCTTCGTCTCAGCGCTCCCACTCCCACCGCGTGTCTCCAAAACTAGAAACTAGAAACTAGAAACTAGAAACCAGCGCTACCTGTGATCCTCATCACTTGCCCGCAATGCCTTTTCGCCCGTATATTGGGCTGTCCGACACCGAACGCCACAGGGGGCTTCATGAATACCACCGAATTCTTTTCTCAACTGGACGCGCGCATCGGCAAGTATGACCTGCTCTGCCATCCGTTCTATAAGGCGTGGTCGGCGGGTGAACTGACGCGCGACGATCTGCGCGAATATGCGCAGGATTATTATCATCACGTCGAGGCGTTTCCTTCGTATTTGGCGGCTTTGGGGATGCGCCTGGAGGAAGGCGAACTGCGGCGGGCGGTGCTGGCCAACATACGCGACGAAATGGGCGTGGAAGAACGCGCGGGGCAAGATTCAGGTCCGGGATTGGTACCGCATTCCGAACTCTGGCTCGACTTCGCCGAAGGCATGGGATCGAGCCGCTACCTGAAGGGGCATAGCCCGGTGGCAGAGATTCAAAATCTCGTCGAGCACTTTCAGCAGGTAGCCAGCGACGGCACGGCGGAAGATGCGTTGGCGGCTTTCTATACTTACGAGTCGCAAGTGCCGCGCATCGCCCAGGAAAAAGAGCGCGGCCTGCGTGAGATGTACGGCGCCGACGACAAGACCTGCGGCTACTTCTCGCTGCATGCCACGGCCGACGTGTACCACTCGAAGGTGTGGCGCAAGCAGCTCGAAAAGCGGATCGCTGCCCACCCCGAGACCGCGGACGCCGCTCTGGATGCGGCGGAGAACGCGGCAAGCATGCTGTGGAAGGCGCTGGACGGGATCAACGCGCGGAGGATGGCGGCGGCGTAAATTTCACGGTAAGACGCTTAGGAACGGCTGCCGAGTTTTTCGGCGGTTTTCTTACTCCGAATGCGACCCAGTTCGCAAAGTCTCCAAAGGCGGTACCCTCGATGCTCACGTTCATCTCGTTGGCGATACTGGGGGTCGCGTGCTCAATGCCCCAGGCGTCGACTCCGGCGGCGGCCTCGCAGCCCAGCCAGCAAGCGTCTGGCAAATCTTCTCCGCTGAGCCCATCGAAAATTCACCAACTGCAGGCGAAGGCCGAAGCGGGAGATGCGTCTGCGCAAGCCGCTCTGGGTGAGGCGTATCGGGACGGCAAGGGAGTTTCCAAGAACGACGCGACGGCTCTGAAGTGGTTTCGTAAAGCGGCAGATCAGGGCGATGGCGCTGCCGAGAACAGCCTCGGCCTCATATACCGCATGGGGGAGGGGGTTGCTCGCGACAGCGAGGAGGCGGTGCGCTGGTACAAGAAGGCCGCGAAGCAAGGAAACGCCACGGCGATGTTTAACCTGGGTGCTGCGTACTACGACGGGGACGGAGTTCCCTCTGATCCGAACTCAGCCTATGCCTGGTTTCTGCTGGCGCAAGAAGCAGGAAACCCCGCTGCGAATGATGCTGTGAAGCGCAGTGGCGAGGAAGGCGAAGGACTTGGGGCAACCGTGGACGCTCTGCAACAAGTTGCTGCGATGTATGAGAAGGGGGATGACTTGCAGCAGAGTTATCCCGAAGCGGCTAAGTGGTACCGCAAGGCTGCCGACGCGAACAGCCCGCAGGCTAGGGTCAAGCTCGCGGCGATGTTCATCGACGGCCGGGGTGTGCAGCAGGACTATGGGCAGGCGATGACTCTCTGCCGGGACGCTGCCAAACAAAACTTCGCACTTGGACAGTATTGTGTTGGATCCATGTACCAGCACGGGCTAGGTACGCCGGCAGACCCTAAAGAAGCCGCGAAGTGGTATGAGTTGGCTAGCAAAGGTGGGCAACAGAAGGCCATGATGAACCTTGCTGAAATGTATTGGAAGGGCGAGGGTGTCGGCGTGGACCGGCCGGAGGCTTATTATCTCTTCTTCCTCGCCCGCCGAGGAGGTGTGTCGAAGGCCAGCGCCCGGGCGCAGACGTTGTGGCAGGAAATGAGTGGCGAGGACATCAAGCACCTGGAGAAGAAATTGCGTGAGCTCCGCTTTGATCCGCAAAAGGTTTTCGCGTCGATGAGAGACCAAGCAATTGCCGATGCGCCGAAGGAATCGAGCCATCCTTAACGCTCACCAGTTCCGTTAGGCGCGCGGGCGGGACGCCCCCGCGACAGCCGCCGGGACGGCGGCGCTACACTAGAGCTGAGAACTTCCATTCTGATCGGCGTCATTTCCGACACTCACGGCTTGCTTCGGCCCGAGGCGCTGGCGGCGATGCGCGGGTCGGAACACATCATTCACGCTGGAGACGTGGGCGCGGCTGAGATTCTCGAACAACTCGCTGCCATCGCGCCCGTGACCGCCATTCGCGGCAATGTCGACACAGCCGCTTGGGCGCGCAGGCTGCCCGAGACTGAGGTTCTCGAGATCGGCGCGATTTCCATTTATGTTCTACACGATCTGGCGCGGCTCGATCTGAAGCCGGAAGCGGCCGGGTTCAAGGTTGTGATCTCGGGGCACAGTCATGTTGCGAAGCAGGAGACGCGCGGTGGCGTGCTTTATTTCAATCCCGGGAGCGCGGGACCGGGGCGCTTCAAATTGCCGGTGACGGTGGGGCGCATCGCGATTCGCGGAGGAAAGATCGAGGCCGAAATCCTTGCGCTGAGTGTGTGACGAATTTTGAGTGACGAATCTCATGCAGCTCCGGACGCATTCGTCCGGGGCCTGCGCTAAGACGTTTTCCACGTGCATTTGGCGCCGCCAGGGCGGACGAATGCGTCCGCCCCTACGCGAGCGTTGCTACAATCGCAAAAGAATGTCCGTCTCGTTTCACATTGATTCCACCCACGGTGCTGCGCGCCTCGGCCGGCTGGTCACGCCGCATGCTGCCATTGAGACTCCGGTGTTTATGCCGGTGGGCACGGTGGGGACGGTGAAAGGCGTGCCGCAGGACATATTGGAAGAGCTGGGCGCGCAGATCATTCTCGGCAACACTTACCACCTCTACCTGCGGCCGGGCGTGAGCACCGTGCGAAAGCTGGGCGGGCTGCATGGGTTTATGGCGTGGCCGAGGGCGATCCTGACCGACTCGGGCGGGTTTCAGGTGTTCAGCCTGAACGAGCTACGCAAAGTCAGTGAAGAAGGCGTGACGTTTCGTTCGCATCTGGATGGGTCTTCGCATTTTTTCAGCCCGGAGAGCGCGATGGAGGCGCAGATCGGACTGGGCGCCGACATTATTATGGCTTTCGATGAGTGCACGGAGTACCCGGCGGATCAGGCTCGGATGCGGGCTTCGATGGAGATGACGGCGCGCTGGGCGGCGCGCAGCAAGAAGTATTTTGAGGAGCATGAGAACGAGGTGCCGTGGGCGTCGGAAATCCCCACTTCTCGCGCAAAAGACGTGCGAGAAATGGGGCACCCGGTTTCTGGCACAGCACACGCAGGGACGGACGCATTCGTCCGTCCGCCCTGGGCGGAGCAGACGCAAGCTCTGTTCGGCATTGTGCAGGGAGGAATGGATCGTGCTCTGCGGAAGGAATCGGCGGAGCGGACGATTGAGATCGGCTTCCCCGGGTATGCCATTGGCGGGCTGAGCGTGGGAGAACCGCGGGAACTCACTCGCGAGATTGTCGAGTCGACGCTGGAGCATCTGCCGGCTGACAAGCCTCGTTACTTGATGGGAGTGGGGACACCGGAAGAAATTGTTGAGTACGCCAACCTAGGGGTTGACATGATGGATTGCGTGCTGCCAACGCGGGCGGCGCGCCATGGGCTGCTGTTTACTTCGGAGGGCAAAGTTTCGATTAAGCAGGCGCGCTATGCCCAGGATGCGGGCCCGCTTGATCCAAATTGTGGCTGCCGAGTGTGTCGGCGCTACTCCCGGGCCTATTTACGTCACCTTTATGCATCCAATGAAGTGCTGGCGCAGGTCTTGAATACGATCCACAACCTGAGTTTCTACCTTGACACTATGCGGCGGGTACGGCATTCTATTTGACTTGGGGAAGAGTCCCGTTTTCTTCTAGTGTCTGGTCACGATCGAAACCATGACCTCGACGGATGGCCTCCCCGGATTCAAGCCTGAAACAGAAGGAACCCGGCCGAAGTCGATCCAAACCCCGGTGGTGAAATAACAACTCCCGCGGCGCTGATGGCGCAGGCGGTTTTTCGCGGACTCCATCCGCGCGGACATTTTGAACATGCAAGCTGTGCTCATATTGCAGGCGCCAGGCGGTGGCGGACTGTCGTTGCTGATCATGTTTGTGCCCATGATCGCCATTTTTTATTTTCTTTTGATCTTGCCGCAGCAGCGGCGCCAGAAAAAATGGCAGGCCATGCTGGATCAGCTCAAGACCGGCGACAAGGTCACCACCAGCGGAGGCTTGCGAGGCACAGTGATGGCGCTCAAAGACGATGCCATTCATTTGCGCGTTCCTCCGAACAATCTGGTGCTGGAAGTGACCAAGGCCTCGGTAGCCGTTGTGACGACGCCCGAGGAAGAACCGAAGGGAAAATAGTTTTCGCGTTTCCAGTTCCGAGTTTCGGCCGGCAGTGCAGACTGGAAACTTGAAATTCAGTCTTTCATATGAACAAGAATCTTCTCTATAAGCTTGGATTCATCATCGCCACCATGCTGTTTTTCCTGTTCGGAATTTTTGGGATTCCAAAAAGTCTTTCCGGGCAAGGGCTGCTCACGGCGTTGACCGATCACATCCACCTCGGCCTCGATTTGAAGGGTGGAACGCACCTGATTCTGCAGGTGCAGGTCAACGATGCGGTGAACGTGGTGGCGCAGAACGCCATCGAAGTTTTGAAAGAACAGATGCACACGCGCAAGATCGATTACAGCGATGTTTCCCAGTCGGACTCGCAGAACAATCCCGACCACATCGTGGTGAAGGGCGTGCAGCCCGCCTCGCGCTCCGATCTGCTGAGCATCGTGCAGGATCACCTTCCCGAGTACGACGTGACCGGCGGTCCCGACAATTCCTGGAACCTGGCGATGAAGCCCTCGCTGCTGGTCGACCTGAAGAATAAGGCGGTGACTCAGGCCATCGAGACCATCCGCAACCGGGTTGACGCTCTCGGCGTCAGCGAGCCTACGATTCAGGAACATGGGCTCGGGGACTATCAGATTCTCATGCAACTGCCGGGCGTGGACGATCCGGGGCGGGTGAAGGCTCTGGTGCAGTCCACCGCGATGCTGGAGATCAAGCAGTCTCTGGGTGGGCCGTATCCGAGCGAACAGGCGGCTCTGCAGGCGCAGACCCAGCCCGGCATTCTGCCCCAGGATGCCATTCTTCTTCCGGGACACAGCATTCCCGGGGCTGGGGATGAGGGGCAGGCGTGGTACCTGGTGTCACGCGTTTCGGCGGTAAGCGGAAAAGATTTGCGGGATGCGCAGGCCAGCAGCGACCAGAATGGCCAGCCCAGCGTCAGCTTCACGCTCACCGGCGAGGGTGGGCAGCGCTTCTTCAGCTTTACTTCCGCCCACGTGGGCGACAGCCTGGCCGTCGTGCTCGACAACAAAGTGCAGGAAGTCGCCAATATCAAGGAACCGATCCGCGACCAGGGCTCGATCAGCGGCGGCCGGATGACGGAGCAGCAGGCCAAGGATCTTTCGATGATCCTGCGTTCCGGCGCTCTGCCGGCCAGCATGAAGTATTTGGAAGAGCGCACGGTGGGGCCGTCGCTGGGCGCGGATTCGATTCGCTCGGGCGTGCTGGCGACCGTGATTGGTATGGGCGCGGTACTGATTTTCATGCTGGTTTATTATCGCGGCGCGGGCATTAATGCCGATCTGGCGCTGATCATGAACCTGATTATTCTGCTCGGGTTTCTGGGGTGGTCCACCATTGCCGGGGTCAACGTCGCGCTTACCTTGCCGGGAATTGCGGGCGTGATTCTGACGGTCGGCATGGGCGTGGATTCCAATGTGCTGATTTTTGAACGCATTCGCGAAGAGCTGCGCAATGGCAAGACGCCGCCCTCGGCCGTGGACCAGGGCTTCAGTCATGCCTGGATCACGATCGTGGATACGCACGTCACGACCATTCTTTCGGCTGCAATTCTGTTCATCTTTGGCACCGGGCCGGTGAAAGGATTCGCGACCACGCTCACGTTTGGTTTGCTGGCGAATCTGTTTACGGCGGTGTTCGTGTCGCGTGTCATCTTCGACTGGGTGCTGAGCCGGAAGCAACGCGGCGAAGCGCTGAGTATCTAGAAATTGAGTCATTGAGAGATTGAGTCATTGAGCGATTGAAAAGCTAGGCGATTGAGAAATTTGAGGATGGGCGTCAGGTTTTTCAATGACTCAATGACTCAATCTCTCAATGACTGAGTCCAAGCTAAGTCATAGATAGATAAGGGGCTAGAAAAACCCGTGGAGTTCTTTCGCAATACCAACATAGATTTTCTGGGCAAAAAGTGGTATTTTCTCGCCTTTTCGCTGGTCTTCAGCGTCGCGGGCGTGCTTTCCATGGTGTTCTGGCACGGCATTCCGTGGGGCGTGGATTTCCGCGGAGGGACTCTGGTGTATGTGAAGTTTTCGCATACTCCGGACCTTCCGGCGGTGCGGGCCGCGATGGATCGGGCAGGCTTGCACGATCCGAAGATTCAGCCCTATGATCAGGCCGCGCTGAACGAGGTCTTGATTGATCTCGCCGTCCGTGAAACCAACGACCAGGCTCTGGACCAGGGGAAGCTGAAGATCATCCAGGCGCTGGAGAGCAATGCTCCAGCAGGCAAGGACGACCTGAACAACGTCAGTTCTTTGAAGATCAAGCAATTCCTGATGGACAAAGATCCGCTGCACCTGGGCTCTGATGCGGACGCGAAATACACGGCGCAGGCGCAGGCTGTGGTGGATTATCGGGAAAAGACCCTGGGCGGGGTGTTCAATTCTCTCGACCAGTTGAAGAGCGCTCCAGACGTGGCGCCTGCAGTTGCGGCATCGCTGGCGGATGGTTTCTACCTCTCCGACTTCGGGGTGCGCCATGTGGAGATCGTGGGGCCCCAGGTGGGCGGCCAGTTGCGCCAGCAGGCGGGATTGGCTACCCTCTATTCGCTCTTGGGGATGCTGGTTTACCTGGGCTTCCGGTTTGAGTGGATTTACGGCGTGGCCGCGGTGGTCACGGTGTTTCACGATACCCTGATCACGGTAGGAGCGTTTTCGCTCACCAAGACGGACATTTCCCTGACGGTGATCGCGGCCATTTTGACCCTGATTGGTTACTCTAATAACGACACGATCGTGGTATTTGACCGGATCCGGGAAAACATTAAACTGATGCGGCGCGAGAAACTGTCGGATATCGTTAACCGGAGTATTAATCAGACTCTAAGCAGAACGATCTTGACAGCGGGCCTTACCTTCCTTACCGTACTCGCACTCTTTTTGTTCGGCGGCGAGGTGCTTCGTGGATTTAGCCTCGCCTTGGTCATTGGGATTTTAATAGGAACGTATTCGTCGATTGCGATTGCGGCACCGATCCTGGTGGCTTACCAGGATTGGCGGATTGAAAGAGGCAAGCGTCCGGTTGCCATGCCGGCGGGGAAAGCTAGGTAAGTTACCCGATTGCGAAAGTGGTAATGATTGCGGTAAGCCTTCTTATGTAAGCAGTTAGAGGGATTTGCTCGAAGCGCCGTAGGGGCTGGTCTCGCCCTTGGGGCGCTCCCAGAAAACCGGGAGCAAAGGGGAAGCAGCCGGTGTCTAAATGTCTTTAGGGGTCTGAAAGAAGCATAGGGGAGAATCACAATGTTTGAAGACAGTCTTATCGAGTCCGGCGGCAAGCTGAGGACGAAGCGGGGCCGCACGTCAGTGGTCGCGTTTATGATCGAGTTCGCGATTATCGGCGTGATGGTTCTGATCCCGCTGATTTTCACGGAAGCCTTGCCCAAGGGACAAATGATGTTTCTTCTGGTGGCCCCCCCGCCACCGCCACCGCCGCCACCGCCAGCCGCTGCAGTCGTGCAGCACGTCAAGGTGATTCAGACCGATATCGTCAACGGTGAACTGCGCACACCCACCAAGATTCCGCAAAAGGTAAAGATGATCCAGGAAGACGAAGCTCCTCCGGCCATGGCTTCGACAGGCGTGGTGGGCGGCGTTCCGGGCGGTATTCCGGGCGGATCGATGGGCGGCGTGATTGGCAGCGTACTCAGCTCCACTCCGACCGTGGCGCCGCACATTGCCACTCCGCAGCGCGTGCGCGTATCGTCGGGCGTATCGTCGGGACTGCTGATCCGCAAGGTCAACCCGACCTATCCGCCACTGGCGCGCCAGGCCCGCATTCAGGGTACGGTGATTCTGCAGGCGCAGATTAGCAAGGACGGCAGCATCGAGAACCTGACGCTGGTTAGCGGGCACCCGATGCTTGCGCCGGCCGCGATCGAAGCCGTGAAGCAGTGGAAGTATAAGCCGTACCTGCTGAACGGAGAGCCGGTCGAGGTCGACACGCAGGTGCAGGTAAACTTCACGCTCGCTGGGGGCTAAACTCCCCGAGCGGGGCGCGGTATAGATTTATCGGCAGTAGTGTGCATGGCCCTCCCCTTCCCACCTGAATCGCGGTGGCCGGGAGGGGCTTCTTAAAGAAGCCCGGGCGCGGCCGCCGTACCTTGGGTTTCTTCCAGGTATGGCTCAATGTTTTTGTGTGTGCGGCGAAACCCGCAGGCCCGCCGGAAATCGAATTTCTTTAGACGTTAACACCAGATGTTGGCACCACGAAGCGCATCACAGTGTCCAAGTAAAGTAAAGAGTTCCGAGGAGGGAAAAGCAACTCATGTTCGCAACTCACGTAGCAGCAGCACTTCTCAGTCACGTTCACGTCGCAGCCACCTGGATGGTCCAGGAAGGCGGCGGCGCCATCGCGACCGACCCGTTGGGCTTGTGGAAAGCAATGGGATGGGTCGCCAGAACCGTGGTCATCATTCTGTTCATCATGTCGGGGTGGTCGATCGGCGTGATGATCGATCGCTGGATGGCCTATAGCGCGGCTCGCAAACAGTCGCGTGCATTCGCCCCCGCTGTGGCGGGAGCGTTGCGCGACGGCCGTATCGATGAAGCCATCAAGGTTGCCGAGCGCAATAAGAAAAGCCATCTGGCCAAGGTTGTCACTGCTGGCCTGATGGAATTTAAGGCTCACCAGGATTCCCCGGGCGCAATCCCTGGCGAAACCATTGAAGCCTCCAAGCGCGCTCTGGAACGCACCGAAGCCATCGTCCACGCCGAACTCAAGCGCGGATTGGGCGGCCTCGCCACCATCGGATCGACCGCTCCCTTCGTGGGACTGTTCGGAACGGTGATGGGCATTCTGAACGCCTTCATTGGCATCAACAACTCGAAGGCCACCGGATTGGCAGCAGTCGCCGGCGGTATCGCGGAAGCGCTGGTCACGACGGCCATCGGGCTGCTCGTTGCCATCCCGGCCGTCATGATGTTCAACTATCTGACCGGTCGCGTTGAAGCGTTCGATGTCGAGATGGACAACTCGTCCTCCGAACTGATCGATTACTTCCTGAAGAAGCGCGGCGACGTTCGCCGGTAAGAGCCTTCCTCACTTCTCGCGCATAGGACGCGCGAGGAATGGGGCACCAAGGTCTCTCGAGTGAGTTGCTGGTCCGGCGCTGGAGCAATCTGGCGCCGGACTTTCCCAACTTAAACCTGGGGCCCAGTACTGGGAGATATCTGCTATGGCATTAGCGAAACGGAACGAAGGAGCGAAGGTCAGCTCGGATATCAACGTCACACCCATGGTGGATGTGATGCTGGTTCTGCTGATCATCTTCATGGTGGTCACGCCCATGTTGCAAAAAGGCATCAGCGTCGACATGGCCCCGGTCAACAACCCGGAACAAATGCCGGACGCGGACAAGGAAGACGCCTTGCTGGTTTCTATTACCAAGGACGGCAAGGTGTATTTCGGCAGCGACCAGATTCAGGTCGACGCCTTGACCCAGAAGGTGAAGGATCGTCTGGCCAACAAGCAGGACAAGCGCGTGTACGTGAAGGCGGACATGCGGACTCGTTTTGGCTACGTGGTGCAGGTTGTCGACAATGTCCGTGCCGCCGGGGTCGATGATCTTGGCTTGCTCACCGAGCAGAGGAAAGCAGCTCCAAACGCCCCGCCAGCTCCGGCTGCGCCCGGGCAGTAGTCAGGCGACATAGGCGACATAGAGGAGAACGACCATGGGAATGACGACCGGCTCGAGCGGGGGCCAAAATGCAAACATGAACGTCACGCCGCTCATCGACGTTCTATTGGTGCTGCTGATCATCTTCATGGTGATCTCGCCCGTCACTCCGAAAGGACTGGATGCGCTGGTTCCTCAGCCGCCTCCACCGAACGCGCCCAAGAACGTGAATCCCGACCGTACCATCGTCGTGCAGTTGCTCGACCGCGGCGCGGGCTCGTCGCCGGGTGTGAAGATCAACAACGAAGATGCGACCTGGGACAACTTGCAAGGGCGTCTGACCGACATTTACAAGCAGCGCGCGGAAAAGGTCATGTTCGTGAAGGGAGACGATTCTATCCCCTTTGCCAACGTCGCCAATGTGATCGATATTGCGCACGCCGCCGGTGTGGACAAAGTCGGTCTGATTACCGCGAAGATCGAAGCGGGCAACTGAGCCGTTTGTCCAGCGAGCCCGGAGTGTGTTGTGCGTTTGTTCGTTGTCGGCCCACGGCAAGGGAGCGCCAAGCTTCCGTGCGCGCCCGCGGCCCGCGGTCGTCGTACTTGTCAAACTCGTGCTTGCCGTACTTGTCAAACCGATGTCTCTGGGCCTAGGATGCTGTGTCGAGGGAGACTTATACCGCAATGAATAAGAACCTGAAAACAATCACGCTGGCAGCCGCGGCACTGGCGCTCCTATCCTCTGTGGGATGCAACAAGCTGCGAGCGCGCGACCAGCTCAACAAGGGCGTGGAATCTTACAAGAACAACCACTACGAGCAGGCCATCGACCACTTCCAGAAGGCTGTGGACCTCGATCCTGCGCTGATCAATGCCCGCATGTACCTGGCCACGGCGTACGTTTCCCAATACATCCCCGGCGTGGACTCGCCGGATAATCTACGCACGGCGGACGAGGCGATCAAGGAATACCAGACTGTAATCGACGCCAATCCCTCTCGCGATCAGAAAGTGAACGCGGCGAAGGGCATCGCGTACCTGTATCTGAATGAGAAGAAGTGGGACGACGCCAAAAAGTACTACCGCATGGCGTCGGACCTGGATCCCAACGATCCCGAGCCTTACTACTCGGTGGGCGTGATCGACTGGACGGCCTGCTATCAACCGCGCATGGAAAAGCGCGCCGCTCTGGGTATGAAGCCGGAAGAGAATCTGAATCCGAAGAACAAGGATCAGGCGAAGGCCTGCAGCGAGTTGAAGGTCCAAAATGCGGCCTCGATCCAGGAGGGCATTGACAGCCTGAACAAGGCGATCCAGATTCGGCCCGACTATGACGACGCCATGGCGTACTTGAACCTGATGTATCGGGAAAAAGGCGACGTGGAGTGTGACGACCTGGCCGCGCGCGCCGAAGATCTGAAAACCGCGGATCATTGGGTCGACGAAACCTTGCGCGTGAAAAAGGCCAAGGCCGAGAAAGCCGCGCAGAGTCAGGGCGGCGGAATCGTCATGGACCAGAAATGATGGACCAGAAATAATGGACCAGAAATAGCTGGAGCTGCTGCTTCAGGAATTCAGCCTTCTTCGCCAACTCGAGCGAAGGAGGCTTTTTCATTTCTGCAGCGCGACTCGGCGCGCGGTGTGCCGTGCGGGCTAGGGTTTGCTATAGAGGCGGACTTCCACTTTCGTGAATTGCCAGCGCAACATCTTGGGGAACAATTCCGGCACGACCTGGGTCAGCATCACGGTTGTGGGATCGGGATTTCCTGAGGGGCCGTTGGGTCCGTTGTTCATCAGCATGATCCACACTCGGGGATGGCCGGGCATGGCCGTGCGCAAAAAATCTGCCGTGGGCTTGCCCGTGAAGTCGCGGTAGTCGAGGCCTGTGGCGTGGTGAGGGAAAAGAATCTCGGGGCCGAGTTGAGTCGCGAAGCTCGGGCTGGCGGTATTTTCTCCAGCGCGGAGGGAGCGGACAAATTCATAAGGAACGCGGGTTCCGGCGATGTGGAAGATGATCGCGTCTCCGGGTTGAGCGTGGTCGAGAATGAAGGCGGCGGCTGCGACGCAGGCGTCCCGCTCATTGTCGAAGTCGTGGCCATAGACAAAGAAAATTCCCTGTGATCCCAGAAGCAATATTGCGACGAGTGCGGCCGCCAGCAACCACGATGAGCGCAGTCGCGCCAACCCGGCAGCCACAAGAATCAGGAGCGCGGGCAGGCAGAAGATCATGTAGCGGCCCAGAAAGACCGGGCGAGCAAACGACAGCAGAACTGTGAGCACGACCGGAAAGAACAGCCAGACCAGCAGAAAATGCACTCGCCAGGTCTCCCAGGACTGAGCGCGCGCCCAGAGTTGTCTGCCGACCGGGACCAGGGCGGCGGTGCAGGCGGCGGCGCAGACGATCAGGAGAGTCCAATTAGTGCCGCCGGCCAGGTGCTCGTAGAACTCGAGCACATCGCGCAGGCTGGGCCGTTGAATCCAGCGGATCGGACCCGCGCCGGTCTTGGCTACAAAGATCAGAAGAGGCGAGACGGCGAGGCCGATGGTGATCCAGACGCGCCGCAGTTGCGCCCTGGATTGTGCCAGTTCATCTGGACTGTGTGTGTCTGTTTGCAGCCGGCGCAGCGCGATCCACTGAGCCGCGACTAGCAGCAGCGCGTAAAAATGGGCGTACACCGCCAGGATGCTGACCAGGACATAGGCGCGCCGATTGCGGCGGCCGGACTCGCGTGCGGACTCATGCACCCAGGCAATCAGGAATCCGGACGAGAGCGTCGCCAGCAGCAGGAGCAGCGCATAGCTGCGCGCCTCCTGAGCATAGCGGACGCTGTAGGCGTTGAAGGTGAACAGAGCGGCCGCGATCAAAGCGACGCGCCGGTCGTAAAGCATCCGGGCCAGCCAGTAAATTGCCGGGAGCGTGGCCGCGGCAATCAGTACCGAGAGGCTGCGGATGAAGAACTCGCTCTGGCCATACGTTTCAAAGCGCAGCCAGATTCGCAGCAGCAGGTAGTAGAGCGACATATTGGCTTCGCGCCACCACAGCAGGTGCAGGAAGTTGCGCCAGTCCAGCCGGGCGACCTCCACGCTGAAACACTCATCAAACCAGAAGGGCTTGCGGGCAAGGAATAGAAATCGAACGGCGGCACAAGCCGCCAGCAGCAGAAGAAGAGTCAGCCAGTGAAGTCGGCGATCACGGTCCGGTGAGAGCGGGGAAGGGTCTGGGATCTGGTTCGCCGCGGCTTGGGGTGGCTGCATGCTGGCGTAGGAAGTCCGTCGATTCCAGATGATACTATTCTAGAAAATCCTTGCATTCGCGCGAATTTTCGACCTGAGCCCTGATGGGCACGAAGCCTCGATTATGACCTACGTGGAAACCGCACCGCGTCACGACCCGCAGGCGACCGACGATCGCTGGAAGGGATACGTGTCGGTGATTGTGCCGGTCTACAACGAAGAGGCGCACCTGGACGAACTGCTGCAGGCGATTCAGGCCTCGCCGGTGAAAAAGGAAATCATTATCGTCGATGACGGCTCGACCGACGGCACCCGCGAAAAACTGCTGGCGCTGCCGCCGCTCGATGACGTTACTGTCGTCTTTCACGAGAAAAATCATGGCAAGGGCGCGGCCATTCGCACCGCGCTGGCCTATGCCCGGGGCGAGTATGTGCTGATTCAAGACTCGGACCTGGAATATGATCCGCAGGATTATCCGCGATTGCTGAGTCCTCTCGAAACCGGCAACGCGAATGTGGTTTACGGCGTGCGCCCGGATCGTCCGGAGCGCGGCTTGCGCTTTTTTCTAGGAGCCAAGCTGCTGACCCACCTCGCTAATCTTCTTTACCGCGCGGGCATCCACGACGAGGCTACCTGCTATAAAGTTTTTCGCCGGTCTTTGGTGGCGCGGATGCAACTGGCGTGCCAGCGCTTCGAGTTCTGCCCGGAAGTGACGGCGAAGTTGTGCCAGATGGGCGAGAAGATCGCAGAGGTTCCCATTTCGTATCATCCGCGCTCGGCGGTGGAAGGTAAAAAAATCCGCCACTCCGATGGCTGGCTGGCGATCTGGACCCTGATCCGTTATCGCTTCGTGCGGCCCTCCCAGTGGATACGGCAGGCGCCCGCTGAGGATCACTCCGGGTTGCCGTTTGCGGTGAGCTTCCAGCGCCTGCCGCCGTCCTAGGAATTCAAGACGAGCCTTGATTGCCGAGCGTTGAGAATCGTCGACGAAGGCATCGGCGGTGTCGAGTTCTACAGAAAGCTTCGGCGATGGTTCAGAGTCTGGTGAAGCGAACGTGGTGAGAAGATTTGTTGTGTCCCCCGCGATCCGCAAGTCGCTGGTGCGGCTGATGCTGATCTCATTCGTTCTGCAGATCGCGGCCATCGGAATTCTTCGCGAGTACAAGACTCGGAGCGGAGACGACCACTTCGGCTTCGGCTGGGAGATGGGCCGCATCGCGCGCTCCATCGCGCTGGGCGAGGGTTTCAGCAATCCCTACGGCGGCAATACGGGGCCAACCGCATGGGAGCCTCCGTTGTATCCGTACCTGATGGGCGGAGTGTTCAAGCTGTTTGGCGTGTACACCTACGCGTCGGCCTGGGTGCTGCTGACCATCAATAGCCTGTTTGCCGTGCTGACCTGTATTCCGGTTTATCTCATCGCGGAACGAATATTCGGCGAGCGCGTTGCGCTTTGGTCGGCGGGAGTGTGGGCGTTGCTGCCCTACGTCTGGTACTGGTCGATTCACTGGCTGTGGGATACGACCTTTACTCCGCTCGTCCTCAGTCTGATTTTTCTGGTGAGTCTCGAGATGGCTCTCGAGGAAAAAGAGTGGGCCGGCCTTCGCGGGTGGGTGGTTTTTGGGGCGCTATGGGGCGTAGGCGCGCTGGCGAATCCGTCGATGCTGACTTTCCTTCCATTCTGCGGCCTGTGGATCTGGCGGCAGAGATTCAAGCGAGGTTTGCCGTCGCTGGCCGGCGTGGCGCTGTCGTCGGCGATTTTTTTTCTCGTGCTCTCGCCGTGGTTGATCCGCAACTATGAAGTCTTCGGGCGCTTCGTTTTTCTGCGCGATGATTTCGGTCTGCAGTTGCGGTTGGGCAACTGGAAGGGCGCCGACGGCATGCTGATGGCCTACCTGCAACCCAGCCAGAACAAGCTGGAGTTCGAGAAATTTCAGCGCATGGGCGAACTCGAGTATTCTGCCGACTGCAAGCGTCTTGCCGTGGAGTGGATGCGTGAGAATCCTGAGCGTTTTGTGGTGATCAGCATGAAGCGCTTCTTCTACTACTGGAATGGTGTTCCACGAGAGACCAGCAGCCTGGCCCCGGTGGATTTTCGCAGTTCGCTGTTTCTTGCGACCTCGGTGCTCGGGATCTGGGGGCTGGGGCGTGCACTCCGCCAAAAGCGGCGCGGGGCGTGGCTTTTCGCGGGGCTCATTCTGACCTATCCCACGACTTACTACTTCGTATTTGTAAACGCGCGGTACCGGCACGTCATCGAGCCGGAATTGTTTATCTTAGGAGTCTTCCTGGTCTCGGAAGCGGTCGCGCGCCGATCGCCGATCGCGGATAAGAGCTAACCCGTCTGCCCGTGCCTCCAGTAGAATATCCAGTCCAGTCGGGAGCCGAGGACGCAGTACAACCGGCGGACACTTTGCCAGTTCAGTTCTTCCGTTCGTCAGGTCTTCAGGTCGTCAGTTCTATGTTCAAAAAGATTCTCATCGCGAACCGCGGCGAGATTGCGGTGCGCGTCATCCGCGCCTGCCACGAGATGGGAATTGCCGCGGTTGCGGTCTACTCCGACGTGGATCGTGCCTCGCTGCACGTCCGCAAAGCGGACGAAGCGTATCCGATCGGCGCGAACGCCGCATCTGAGTCGTACCTGAATATTCCGAAAATTCTCGATGTCGCCGCGCGGTCCGGGGCCGATGCCATTCATCCCGGATACGGGTTTCTTTCCGAGAATGCGAAGTTTGCTCGCGCCTGCGCCGATGCTGGTGTAAAGTTCATCGGCCCCACGGCCGCGGCCATGGACGCGATGGGCTCGAAGACGAAGGCACGGCAGGCCATGGAGCGCGCGGGCGTGCCATTTGTGCCCGGTACGTCGCACGGCCTGGAATCGTTCGAGCAGGCGGAGGAAGTCGCGGCTCGCATTGGCTATCCGGTAATGTTGAAGGCCGCGGCGGGCGGCGGCGGCAAGGGCATGCGCCTGGTACATGCGCCGGAAGAATTGAAGTCGGCGCTGGAGGGCGCGCGCAGCGAGGCGGAGCGATCATTTGGCGACAGCGAAGTTTATATCGAGAAAGCGATCATCAACCCGCGCCACATTGAGATGCAGGTGCTGGCCGACGAGCACGGGAACACCGTGTATCTGGGCGAGCGCGAGTGTTCGCTGCAGCGGCGACATCAGAAAGTGATGGAGGAAGCGCCATCGCCGATCGTGGACGCTGACATGCGGCGTAGGATGGGCGAGGTCGCGGTGCGCGTGGCCCAGGCTGCGGCGTACACGAATGCCGGCACGGTGGAATTCCTGGTTGATCAACGCGAGGTTGATCAACGCGAGGTCGATCAACGACGGAGCAACCAGCAGAAGAGTTTTTATTTCCTGGAGATGAACACGCGGCTGCAAGTGGAGCATCCAGTGACCGAGTTAGTCACTGGGCTCGACCTGGTGCATTTGCAGATTCGCATCGCCGCCGGAGAGAAGCTGCCGTTCACGCAAGAGCAAGTGGTGATTCGCGGGCATGCCATCGAGTGCCGCATTTACGCCGAAGATCCCGACAACAATTATTTTCCGAGTCCTGGGAGGATCACGCTGCTGCTGCAGCCCTCGGGGCCGGGCATTCGCCGCGACAGCGGCATGTATGAAGGCTGGACGGTGCCGATGGACTACGACCCGCTGCTGGCCAAGCTAATCGGCTATGGCACGGACCGGGAGCAGGCCATCGGCCGGCTGACGCGCGCGTTGAACGAATATTTTGTGGGCGGGATCAAAACGAATATTTCGTTGTTCCGGCGAATCCTAAGCGATCCAGATTTTCGCGCGGCCAAGCTGGATACTGGCTTCCTCGATCGCCTTTTGAAACAGAAGCGAACCGAGGCCTCGGCCGATCCTAAGGCGGTTGAAGTTGCGGTGATCGCCGCCGGCATATTTGCCGTGCTGGGTGCTGCCGGCGCGGGAACGGGAGAGCGGCCGGCGGCCAACGACTCGGCGAGTAGCAGGCCGAAGGCTGCGTCCAACTGGAAGATTGCGGCCCACAAGGAGGCGATCCGATGAGGGTCAACCAGATTGTCGGATCGAACGATCTTGCTGAGTGCGGCGACCCCCAGGGGCTGAAGCCCACGATCTTTCTGGCGCGTGACGGCACGGCTGAAGCCGTGCCCTTCCCGAAGCGATCGGTTCTATAGGTTCTCGCAACTGGCAACACGTTCTGATGACTTACGACATCACTATCGACGGCAAACACTACCGGCTCGATCTCGATCGGGCGGAGGGTGAATGGTGGTGCCGGGTCGATGGGCGAGAAGTCGAAGTCGACGCTGTTCTGGCGCGGCCCGATGTGCTCTCGCTGCGCATCGGCAACCAGGCTTACGAAGTGAAGTGTGAGCGCGTGGTAGGCGAGACGCATCTTTGGGTGGGCAGCGCACGGTTTGCCGCGGAAGTCCGCGATCCACGGTCGTTACGCGGGCGGGTGCGCGCGGTGGATGATCACGGCCCCAGGAAACTGACGGCGCCCATGCCGGGCAAGATCGTGCGCGTGCTGGTGAGCCAGGGCGACGCGGTTGAAGCGGGCGCGGGCGTGCTGGTGGTCGAAGCGATGAAGATGCAGAACGAAATCAAGTCGCCGAAGAAGGGGACGATTCAGAAGATCCTGGTCGGCGAAGGCGCGGCGGTGAACGCCGGGGATGTGCTGGCGATCGTCGAATAGAAGGTCGTCGAGCAGAAATTGTGGAGTGGCGACGTTGCGCGGGCAGTGATAGTGTTCGCGCGGCGGGCGAGGACGCCCGCCGGACAGCCGCCGGGACGGCGGCGCTACTTCTCGATGCCGTTGCTGTCGAGCACTTTCTTGGCGTAGAAATTCTCGACCTTGGCGGAATCGCGCAGGACTTCGTAATAGGCGGCTTTCAGCAGTTGCTCGCGGCGATCGTGAAGCTGCGAACGGATGGCTTGCTGCACTCGTGGATCGGCTAGCTCGTGCTGGCCCGCGGGTTCCTTCGATACTAGCTTTACGATGCGAAATTCCATCGCCCTTTTTGACGCGGGATCGATCACGCTGATGATCGGACTGTACTGGCCGGGTTTGAGTTTGATAATGGCTTCGCGCGTTGCGGGATCGTTTATACCTTTGAGACCCGACTCAGGGAAAGTGCCAATGTCCCCGCCATTACCGGAGGTTTCCGGGTTTTCAGAATACTTCATTGCCAGCGTCGCGAAGTCATCTCCGCTGTCGAGGCGGTTGGCGATCATTTGGATTTTCTTGCGTGCGTCGCCTTCGTTCTGCGCCTTGTCGTTCTGGTCGTGGGCCTGCGGGTTGGGTGCCGCAGTCACCGTGATCAGGGCCAGGTGGTACTGCGTCTCGATCAGGTTGAACTCGCCCTTATGCGCGTTGTAGTAGTCGGTAATGTCCTGGTCGGTGATGTTGATCTTGGACGACACTTCCTTGTTCATGACCTTGTCGAGAGTGATCGAGCGCCGGATATCGCGCTTGATGTCGGCCACCGTCCGCTTACTGTCTTTCAGGCGCTTGTCGAATTCTTCCTGAGTGAAGGGAGATTTGAGTTCGTTATACTTGCGGTCCACTTCTTCATCAGTCGCGAGCAGGCCGAGTTTTTCGGCGCGCCGCATGGTGATTTCGTCCTCAATCATCTGGTGCAAGATGTTCAGACGCAAGGCGGTGGCCTGCTCGCCGGTGGGCGCCTGCTGAGCGGAAGCGACCTGACTGTCGTAATACTTGTCCACGTCGGTGCGGAGAATCTTCCGGCCATCCACGGTAGCCATCACGTCGCCGCCGGCCTGCGAATTACAGGCGGCGAGGGCTGCGAGCAGAGCGGCGGCCGAGAGCGCCGCGGCGAACCGCGCAAAGGATAAGTTTGTTTTCAAGAATGTTCTCCGTTCCACACTACCACCACAAGACGAAAATCCTGGCCGCGGAAGCGGCCAGTCGCTTCCGCCAACCACCAGTTACTTGGATGCTGGCGCCGGGGCAGATGGAAGGTGCTGCGGCACAGGTTCTCCGGCGTCTTTCAAAGCCGCGTCCAGTGCGGCGCGTAGCTCGCTGATGGGAACCGCGCCGTCCAGTTTCTGGCCGTTGATGAAGATAGCGGGCGTTCCGTTGATGCCGAGGTCGTCGGCCTCTTTCATGGACGCTTTCACCGCATCTTCGTTTTGACTTTTGACGCAGGACTCCAGCTTGCCCACGTCCAGACTGTGTTTTTGCCCTTGCAGCATGGTCATCTTGTCGAGGGCTGCGAAGCGCGCACCAGAGGTCCTCTCGGTGTCGACCTCCTGCTTATTGGCGTGAATATAGTCGGCGAAGTCCCAATAGGCATCCCCGTTTTGCGCCGCCAGGCAGTTGGCGTCAACGGCGGCATGGATCGCCCAGGGATGAATTTCCGACAGCGGGTCGTCTTTATAAATGAAGGTAACCCGGTCTCCGTATTCCTTGAGAATCTCGGGAAACAGCGTTTGATGCATGCGCGAGCAGAACGGGCACTCGAAGTCGTCGAAATCTACCAGCACAACCTTGGCGGTTTTGGCTCCGCGGGAAGGCCGGCTGCTGACGTCGATCTTGCGCATCAGTTCGGCAAACGGGTCCTTGGTCAAGTCAAACTTGGTGACGCGCAGCATGGTGGCGCGGTCTTTGGACAATAGGAAGTCGTAATTCTTCGGTTTGCCGTCGCCGCCGTCGATGCTCACAGAAACCGTGTCATAGGTTGGCCAGTCGGTGCTGGGAGCGACTGCGCCGACAGTTACTTTTACGTCAACGGGAATGTTGTAGAACGAGCGGACCTGGCGCTCGATCTTGCGCGCCATGTCCGGCGGCGCAGACTGGGCCACACAACCCAGACAAACCAGAAGCAGGAGAAGCAGCGAACGTCGAATTAAGGTCACCAGGAACCGCCTCAGCATCACTTTTCGTCTTTTCGATTATCTCACAGCGTTTGGGAGCCGGCCGAAAGGGAGCCCCTGGGGCTGAAGCCCGGCTGAGAGGCAAAGCCTGATCGCAGCGCTGGAAACGCTGCGCCACCCAAAGACCTGTCACCGAAGACCTGCCACCCAAAACCTGCGAGTCGTAATCTGCGAAGCGCATCCTGCCAACCGTCAGCCGGTGCGGCGGAGTTGGTCGGCGGGCAGCAACGAATTCATCGAGCCGGAGCGGAACCCTTCCAGATCGAGGGTGATGAACTTGAATCCCAGGGCTTTGAAGATCGCGGTGAACTGGGCTGCCATCGCGGGATCGAGAGCGCGCGCCAGTTCTTCGCGGGCGATCTCAATGCGGACGATCTCGCCGTGGTGGCGCACCCGGAACTGTCGAAAGCCGAGGGCTCGAACCGCGTCTTCTCCGCGCTCGACCACTTCGAGCGCCTCGCGGGTGACCGGGCGGCCATACTCGATGCGCGACGAGAGGCAGGCCGATGCCGGTTTGTCCCAGATGCGCAGGCCGGCCAGGCGCGCCAGTTCGCGAATCTCCTGCTTTGTGAGTTGCGCCTGCAACAAAGGTGCGGCGACGTGATGCTGCCGGGCGGCCTGCTGGCCGGGACGGAAGTCGCCCTGATCGTCCAGGTTTACTCCGTAGGCAATGGCGTCGAAGCCGCGCGCAGTGCGGAGATTCTCCATCACGGCAAAAAGTTCGTCTTTGCATTGAAAGCAGCGCTGCCCGTCGTTGCGGATATATTCGGGGCGATCGAGTTCCGACGTGGAGATGACTTCAAGAGGAATCCCCTGCTCATTGGCGAAAGCGACCGCGTCGTTCAAATGCGTGCGCGCCAGGCTGGGAGAGTCGGCGATCACCGCCAGCATACCGGTGCCCAGAGCGCGGTGAGCGGCCCAGGCGAGATATGCGGAATCGACGCCGCCAGAATAGGCGACCAGCACCCGGCCGAGTTGGCGCAGATCGGCCTGCAGTTGAGATTCTTTTGTGCCCACGCTGGCTTCGGGGGACTGCATGGCCACTATGTTACCAGCACCAGGCTCAGGCGCTAGTAGAGCCGTTCCTGGCGCCGGAGGTTTCCGAACGAGCCGATGTTCGCCAGGGTGAAAGTGAAGCGGAACAGATTTTCATTGCGCACATTCGCGATGGAATAGCGGCGGTATTCCAGGGTCACGCCGCAGCAATTCCAGTTGTAGGTGGTTTGCGCGGTTGCGAATTGCAATTGGCGGGTTTCGGAGTCGAAGCCAATGCTGGTGGCGGCGCTGAATCCGCGGCGGGTCAGCCCGCCGAAACCCAGCGCCACGCGAAACTGGTTGAACTTGCAGGTTGGCTGGCTGCGTGATGGTGGAACTGCACTTTCCTTCAGTTTGCGTGAAGGGAGTGCTGACGGTTTGCGGAATCTGCAGGAATGCGTCCCCACCTCCCACGGTGAAAGGTCCCAGATTGTAGTTGACCAGCAAGGTGCTGGCGTTGATGCGGCCCAACTGAAAGTCGTAATCGAGGTCCCACTCGGTGTCGGTATGGCTGCTGGTCGCAACCCGCAGGCGCGACACGATGCGGTGAAAGATGCCGCGGCTCGGTGGCGAACGCGATGCCGGTCAGGTCTTCGGTGGTGGTAAAGACGTTGCGCTGTCCGGTCACGAGGGCTCCGCCGAAGTTGGGATCGAGGAAATATTTTTGCGCAACTTCCCAGGTGGCGATCTCTCGCACCTCGGGACCAACGACGCACGGTGGATTATCCAGGTTGTTGAGGCGTCGCCAGGGAACGACCTGTTCCGGAGCTGCCGCGCCGACGGCTAATCCAGTCATGGGCTTCTCGCATTCCTGAGCTTGCGATGACGGCCCTTTCGCGTAGAGGCGGGTCACGAACCCATATTCGACTTCGTGGGTGTTGCTCAGGATGTCGCGCTCGTCGAAGTGGAGCACATTGGCGAAATCGTTCACCCCGGTCACGAACCGGTAGACGGCCCGTGGTTCGATCACGTGCTTCCACTTCCGTCCTAGAAATTCCCGCTCGAAGATTTTCTCCACAGCCGGCGGGCGCAATTCGACCGAGGCTTCCAGGGCCTGGCGGTTGGTGGGATCGTCGACGGCGAGTCCGTTGACAAAACGCTCGGTGTAGTAGGTCTCATGCAGAGTCAGCGCGGGGCGCAGGATCCATCCGCGGAACTGCAAGGGCAGGGAAATTTCGGGATTGAAATCGAAGCGTCCGAGTAGTTCTCCGGTATGGAAGCCGGGTTCGCTGCGCTAAAGGCCTGCCATCGATGCGTCGAACGACCAGAAAAATGGCGAGTGCCCCACCGGCCGGTCCACGCTGGAAGCGTCGCCGCTGGGCGTGTGCCAGATCTGGACGTCATTAAAAACCGGCGGGTTCGATAACGTGCCGCTGACGGTGGTTTGAAAGAAATTCTGGTAGCGCTCGACCATCCCGCCGAACGAGTAGCCATTTTCTGATTTCGAAAGAAAAGCCTGCGACTTCACTTCCGAGTTCACGGCCTGGGTGAAAACTTCGTTGAACGCCAGCCGGAACAGAAACGAACTCAGGTAGTCGATATTGGAGACCGCCCGGAAACTGGAAGGTCGTCTGCGGCGATAAGGCGGGCCTCCTGGCCGCCCTCCCGAAGCGGCGGCATGCCGGACCCTTGGCTGATGCCGCGGTCAATCACGCCGAAGAAACTCAGATCGACGTAGGAGGTTTCGCTGGGACGGACGCGAAATTCTCCGCGCTGCGACCAGCCTCGCTTGGAGAAATATTCCGCGCCGATCGGTTGCGTCCATGCTGCGGTTGATTGCCCAGTAGAAGGCGTCGCCGATCTCGTTGCCGTTGGTCGACGAGCGGCCGCCCGTAGGCACCAGAAATCCAGTTTCTCGCGCTTCGCGGTCCACGGGATGAGTGGCGTAAGGAAAGTAGAAGAATCGGAAATCCATGCAGCCATGAACGTGCTGTGGATAGATCGGTGGCGTTGCCGCCCACATCGACGACGACTTTGCGCGCGTCGAATTGCCAATTGGGATGGGGAAGTTCGCAGGTCGTGATGGTGCCGTCATAGACGAGATAGTGGTCGGAACTGGTTTTCTCGACAATCTTGCCGGTGAACGCAAAGGGAGCAGTTGAGGTGAGCATCGACGGAGCTGCCGTGAACGCGGACTCCGGTGGTTGCCGATGACGTCGTAGAAGCGGCCAGTCTCGGCGGTCAGATTGTAGGTGCCGTGACTGGCCTTAATGTGTTCGTCGTTGGGACCGCCGTCGAGCGTGAAGTGGCCGGAGCCGGTGGCCTCGCCGCTGTCGGAGTTGTAAGTCACTTCGTCGGCCCGCAGGATGTAGGTGCGGTAGTGAATTTCGGCGTCGCCATGCAGTTTGTAGACGTCGCCGATTTTTTCCTGCTGCGAGGGCGCAGATGGTGGTGGAGTCGGATCCTGGGTTGGCGGCCTGGCTGGCGCAGAGCGTGCTGGCCGCGGGCGGCTCATGTTTGCGCGCATCGTTTTGCGCGATTTTATTTGTGGACGGAGCCGCAGTTTGGCCCGAATCTTCGGAAAGCAACTGGCTGGTTACTAGCGCAGAGCGCGGGAAGCTGATGACAAAGAAACAGCGCCGTGATAAGGAATCTAGTGCGAAGAGTCATCGGAAGAAAATCAACGGAAGACAGATCGTCCATCGAAGAGCGTACTGTCCTTCCGCGTTTCTTGTCGTCGGCATCGTGAAGTTAGCACGGCGCTGGCCGCGAGGCAAAGTGGCGAAAAGGGCTAGGATTCCCCTTGGTTGCCTTCCGGTTGTACGTCGGGCGTGAACTGGCGCGATTTCGCGAGTTCCTTTGCGGTTTGCTGAGGCGGCTTATTTAGAGAAGCTCTGATTAAGGCCCCGACAGAAAGCCTAAACCACAGAGGACACAGAGGCGCACAGGGGAACCCGGAGGCTTAATCAGAGCTTCTTTAGGCAGTTTACTTAGCGGTTTACTTAGACGATTTACATGGAAAGACTGGCTTTCATGAATTGTTCGCTGTGTGGAGAAGTTTGCCGTTGCCCGTCGGAGCCCCTTCCCACTGCCGTGGCGCAGTGGAGTCCTGAAGCTGAATCCGGGAGCGCGTCGTCGTTCGTGGATCTTTTGGAGACGAAGATGAACCTGGAGGTCGCCAGGCCGGGGGGCGAGGTTCCTGATTCGAGGAATGTCCCACCCCATAATTTACCAACGCATATTGTGCCACCCCAGGAAGTAGATGCGACCGCCTGGCGCGATGAACTTTCCGCCCGGCTCAGCCGTTATCGGGCGCGACGTAAGGTGCGTCCGCCGCGTTACCCGTCGCTCGGCTTGCAGTTTGAAGAGGTGGAATGGTCGACTCGGCCAAATGCCCTGGGTGGATCTGGGCCGGTCCCGGCGTTTGAGTCGGTCTCGAACCATGCCCTCGCGCTCGATGAAATGAGGCATGGGCCCTGCTCCACTGTGGAGACGGATGTTGAATCCGAGTTCGCGCCCGCAGCGGAAGCCGCGCCGCCGCCGGTACACCGGCCAGCCGGAAACCTCGCTGGACTTTCCTCTGGACATCCTCTGGACATGCCGGCGGAGCAAAGATCATCGAGTTTCCGCGGTTTGCCTGGGGACCGCCTCCTCCGCCGCTGGATCAACTCGCCGAGCCGGTCAGCGAGCGCCCGCGAATCCTGGAGGTCGCCGAGGTTGCGCCGGCGGCTCCGGCGCTGGGCGGAATTACCATTGAAGCGGCCGAGCACGAGGAAGCCGAGAAGCGGCCCGGAATCGACATCCCTCTGCAAAGCGCGCCGCTCGGTTTGCGGCTGCTGGCTGCCCTGGTCGATGGATCGATTATCGCTTTGGCGTCGGCGCTATTCGGTTTCGTTTTCTGGAAGGTGGCCGCGGTTCGTCCGCCGCTGGCGCAGATTTTGGGACTGGCGGCAGGAATCCCTTGCCTGTTCTGGGCAGCCTACCAATATCTGCTGATTGTTTACGCCGCCAGCACCCCGGGGTTGCGCGTCGCGGGCCTCGAACTGACCCGCTTCGACGGCACTTCCACCACTCGCTCCCTGCGCCGCTGGCGCGCGCTGGCGGGCTGCCTGTCCGGCCTTTCCTTGGGCATGGGATACGCCTGGGTCTTCCTCGATGAGGACGCGCTCTGCTGGCACGACCGGATCACGCATACCTACCTCGCGCCGAAGAAGTGCGCTGCGGCAACCACCACGCAGCCCGCTTAGCGGAAACCTGCGTGTGCCAGACTCGTTCGCCTCCACCCCGTTCGCGTCCCCTGTGCTATCTTCAATGGTTTAGCTTGGGTTGCAGTTTCCGCAGTCCATCTGAAGCATGGCCACATCCCCTGAAGGTACAAAACCGGTAGTAAAGGTCTTCGTCGCCACCACGGTGATGCTGACCTTCATTTCGTTCTGGCGCGCCTCTGCGATCGTGCTGTCGGACCTGGCTTCGTCCGCATATTATGCCGGCGGCGACGCCGAGAAAGTCATCGGCAAGAGCGCTCCCTGGTTCATCCTCGCGGTCATGCTATTCAGTTACGCCGTGCGGGCGCTGTATATCGAATCCAGCAGCATGTTCGTGCGCGGCGGCGTGTACCGCGTGGTCAAAGAGGCGATGGGCGGAACGCTGGCCAAGTTCTCGGTCTCGGCCCTGCTGTTTGACTACGTTCTCACCGGGCCGATCAGCGCGGTCTCTGCCGGGCAATATCTGGCAGGATTCATCAAAGACATTGCGTTGGTCATCGACCGCAACCGTCCCCTGAACTTTTCTGACGACCATTTCGCGGCGGGGCTGGCGATCATCATCATCGGCTACTTCTGGTGGAAGAACACGCAGGGCATCCACGAATCGAGCCAGAAGGCGCTGCAGATTATGGCCATCACCACGGTGATGGTGGTGATTCTGATTATCTGGTGCACCATCACGGTTTTGCGGTCTCCGGTGCCGATGCCGTTGCCGCCCAACCCGCTGCACCCAGGCGTGGTTCCGCTGAATAAAGAATCTCTGGGGTGGCTCAACGGAACCTGGTTCGGCCACATTACGTGGATCATCCTGTTCGTCGGCTTCGGCCACTCGGTGCTGGCCATGAGCGGCGAAGAAACTCTCGCCCAGGTCAACCGCGAAATCGAACACCCGAAGTTGAAGAACCTGGAGAAGACCGGGCTGGTGATTTTTGTCTACAGCCTGCTGTTCACATCGCTGGTTTCGTTCTTCGCGGTGATGATTATTCCGGACAATGTCCGCCCCGATTATTTCGCCAATCTTATCGGCGGCATCGCCATGTATCTGGTGGGGCCGACCAGCGTGAAGCTGGCGTTCCACGGATTCGTCGTGCTGGTGGGCGTGCTGATTCTGGCCGGGGCGCAGAACACGTCCATCGTGGGCGCGAACGGCGTGCTGAACCGCGTGGCCGAAGACGGTGTGCTGACCAGCTGGTTTCAGAAACCGCATCACCGCTACGGCACCAGCTACCGCATCATCAACCTGATCGTCTGCATGCAGTTGCTGACCGTGTTTCTCAGCCTGGGCAATGTGTACGTGCTGGCCGCGCTATATGCCTTCGGCGTGATCTGGAGCTTCACCATGAAGTCCGTGGCGGTGCTGGTGTTGCGCTTCACCGAGCCGGGCAACCGCGAATGGAAAGTGCCGGGCAACCTGCACATTGGGAAAACCGAAATTCCGTTCGGACTGATGGCGATCACGGTGGTGTTGTTTATCACTGCGATTGTGAATCTGTTTACCAAGTACGAAGCCACGATCGCGGGCCTGATCTTCAGTGCAGTGTTCTTCACGATCTTCACATTGTCAGAACGACACGTCGCGAAAGAGCGCCACGGCAAGCCGGAGCAACTCGACCAGTTTCGTGTATACGGCAATCAGGAACTGGGCAGCGGGGCCATGGGAGTGCGTCCGGGCAACATTCTGGTGGCGGTGCGCGATCCGCGCAATTTGTACTACTTGCGGCACGTGCTCGGCCATACTCACACCGGCAAGCAGGACGTCGTGGTCATGAGCGCGCGCCTGTACCATCGCGAGCACAGTTTCAGCGGCAGCGCGGTCCTGGAGGCCAGCCAGGTATTCGACCACTACGAGCAGGAGCTTTTCACCGCGGCCGTGGCCGTGGCCGAAAAAGAGGGTAAGCCCATCTCGCTGCTGGTGGTGCCGGCGACCGATGTGTTCGAAGCCATCATGGTGACGGCGCAGCGGCTCGATTCCAGCCGCGTGATCTGCGGGCTCTCGAACAAGCTCACCGCCGACGAGCAGGCCAAGTTGACGGGCGACGCCTGGGAGCGTCTGCCGGAACCGCGTCCGCGATTGACTCTGGAGGTTTGCGCTCCGGACGGGACGGTTCGCGAATTTGCCCTGGGTCCGCACACTCCCCGCATGCGCCCGCAGGACGTTGAACTGATGCACCGGCTCTGGCTCAACATCACTGCCGACCCTAAGTTCGCCGGGGCGCACCACTACCACATCGTGGCCCTCGCGCTGGAGGAACTGCAGCGCGAGTTGAGCACAGAACAACGTGCCCAACTCCTGCAAAAGCTGCAAGACGAAATGAATGCAGCGGCCAGCTGTGAAAAAGACTTAGATTCGTAAGGAGGCTCCCATGGCGCGCATTGCGGGCGCTCCCAGCAATCAGGGCGGTCTGATCCGCCGCCTGTTTGTCGGCGTTGTGTACTCCCTGACCCGGCGCAGGCTCGGCAAGATCATCATGCCCATCCAGGTGACGGCCCATCATCCCAAGATTTTTTGGGGATACGTGCAGATGGAACAATCGCAGATGGGAGCCAGGCTTGTCGATCACAAGCTGAAGGGACTCGCGGAGCTTCGTGTTGCGACTCTGGTCGGTTGCCCGTTTTGAATTGACATCGGCTCTGCCGTCGGCAGGGCAACCGGCATTTCAGAGGGGCAAATCGCCAATTTGAACAACTACCGCAGCGATTTCAATTTCTCGCAACTGGAGCGGCTCGTTCTTGAGTATGCCGACGGTATGACGCGGACTCCCGTAGAAGTTCCGGACGCTTTGTTTGCTCGTCTGCGCGAGAGATTCACGGAAGCGGAACTCGTGGAACTTACCTCCGCAATTGCGTGGGAGAACTACCGCGCCCGGTTCGATCACGCTTTCGGAATTGAAGCAGAGAATTTTGCCGAAGGAGCGGTTTGCGCGCTGCCGGTTCGCCGACTAAAACGAGTTTGAAGGTGACAGCCCCTTGAGATGGTTCTTCACTGTACTTTTGCTTTCGCTCGCGATATCCGAGTGTCGTGCCCAGCAATCGCCGGAGAAGTGCGCATTGCAATACGAGAACCACAACCAGATCGATTACGGGCCGCTCGTTTTTCGACAAGTATCTGGACGAGCCATCGATCCATCGTCGGTGGGGATGCCAGGAGGGTGCATAGGGATCTTTACAGAAAAGGGCCATCAACTCGTCACGTCTGCAGTCGCGGATGGGAACGGGAACTTCGCGTTCCCCGCTCTAGAGCCCGGCAGCTACCGCCTAGTCGCCCGTTTTTACGGACTCTGTGCCGCGAACGTCCGAGTGAAAATCGTCCGCCGACAGCCCTCGGAGCAAAGGCTTGTATTGCATATGAAGCCGAACGGCATCGACTCTTGTAGCTATGGCGATTACAAGTGATCAGGCGCTTAGATCCCTCCGCGCAAACCCCTGGCCAATTTGCATTACCGCCGCAACATAGCCTCCAGCGACGCGCGCAGTTCGCTGAAGCGGAAGGGATATCCGCTGGCGACCAACTGTGCCGGTTCGACGCGCTGGCTGCCGAGCAGGACAGTTTCTCCCATTTCGCCGAAGGCCAGCTTTACCACGAAGGCGGGCACGGGAAAAATGGCGGGGCGCGAGAGCACGCTGGCCAGCGTCTGGGTGAATTCTGAGTTTGTCACCGGCTTGGGCGCGACCAGGTTCACCGGCCCCTGCACCAGATCGCTTTTCAGGATGTGATGAATCGCGCCCACCATGTCCTGCACATCGATCCAGCTCATCCACTGGCGCCCGTTTCCGATCTTCCCGCCCACGCCCATCTTGAACGGGGTCAGCATTTTTCCGAGCGCGCCGCCGGTGGGGCTCAGCACTACGCCGGTACGCATTTGGACCATGCGGATGCCCGCATCGACTGCTGGCCGTGTGGCTGCTTCCCACTCGCGGCAAACGTCTGGCAGAAAACCTTTGCCCGGCACACTTTCCTCATTCAATATCTCGTCGCCGCGGTCGCCGTAGAAACCAATGGCCGAACTGCAGACGAATACCTGTGGCTTGTCTTTTGCGTGTGCGAGGGCGTGCGCCAGATTGCCGGTGCCCACGACCCGGCTGTCGCGGATCCTACGTTTCTTCTCTGCGGTCCAGCGTCCGACAATGCTCTCGCCCGCGAGATGAATGACGGCATCGAAGCCAGACACCGCCTCGGGCGCGATTGGCTTCGCAGGATCCCATGAAATCTGGCCATCGCCTGCAGTCGCGCCACGCACCAGGCGAGTGACTTCGTATCCGCGCGTTTTGAAGGACGGAAGCAGCGCGGCCCCGATGGGCCCGGAAACGCCGCTGACTAGGATTCGCGAAATCATGATTGATCGAGTGCCACTGTATCAGCCGCGAAGCTCGCGAAACAAACCATAGACAGATTTGAAAGCGTCGAAACTGGTGAAATGCTGGAACCTCAGCCTCAAAATCCCCACTTCTCGCGCAAAGGACGCGCGAGAAACGGGGCACCCGGCACCCAAAGTCTTGCTGGGTGTCGGCAGAAGGCAGCGGGCAGCGGTGCCCGCTCCACACGGGCGTTGCAGGCTATAATCGCACATGGCGAGCTTGCGCCAACAGATCGCTACCACTGCCCTGACTCTCACCAAGTTTCGCGACTTGATGAAGCGGATGCAGGAGAACCGCCCGCAGGACGATCTCACCATCATCAAGAAGGCCTACGATTACTCCCTGAAACATCATGAAGGCCAGACCCGCGCATCCGGCGAGCCTTATCTCGTTCATCCCCTCGAAGTCGCGCTCGTGCTCGCCGAAATGAAGATGGACCCCGTCGCCGTTGCCGCCGGACTACTGCACGATTCCGTCGAGGACACCTCGGTCACCATTGTCGACATCCGCAAGGAATTCGGCGAGCAGGTGGCCCACATCGTGGAAGGCGTCACCAAGATCAGCAAGATTGATTTTGCGACGCGCGAGGAGCAGCAAGCCGAGAACCTGCGCAAGATGATGCTTGCCATGGTCGACGACATCCGGGTAATCCTGATCAAGCTCGCGGACCGGTTGCACAACATGCGCACGCTCGAACACCTGCAGCCGGAGCGCCAGCGCAAAATCGCCGAAGAAACGCTGGAGATCTATGCCCCGATCGCACACCGGCTGGGCATGGGAAAGATTCGCGGCGAGCTCGAAGACCTGGGCTTCCGCTTTCTCGATCCGCTGGGTTACGAGCAGGTAGAAAAAGCGGTGAATGCCCGGCGCAAGCAGGGCGAAGCCTTCATCGCCAAGATGCAGGAGACCATCGCCGACAAGTTAAAAGAGGCCGGCATCCAGGCGCGCGTGGAGAGCCGCATCAAGCGCCTCTACAGCATTCACAAGAAGCTGCAGCGCCAGCACATTTCCGTCGACCAGGTTTACGACCTGTGCGCCATGCGCGTCATCACGCGTTCGCTGCAGGATTGTTATGCGGTGCTGGGCATTATTCACAACCTGTGGCGGCCGGTGCCGGGGCGCATCAAGGATTTCATCGCCATGCCTCGGCCGAATTTTTACCAGTCGTTGCACACTTCGGTGATCACGGAAGACGGCACGCCGTTTGAAATCCAGATCCGCACCGAAGAAATGCACAAGATGGCGGAAGAGGGAATTGCCGCGCACTGGAAATACAAAGACGGTCCGGTCTCAGCCCAGGACGAGCAGCGCCTCGCCTGGCTGCGGCAGGTGGTCGAGTGGCAGCGCGACGTCAGCGATCCCAACGAATTTCTTTCCACGCTGAAGGTTGATCTCTATCCCGAAGAGGTTTACACGTTTACTCCCAAAGGCAAAGTGGTGGTGCTGCCGCGCGACGCCACGCCGGTCGACTTCGCCTACAGCGTGCACACCGAGGTTGGCCACACCTGCGTGGGCGCCAAGGTCAACGGGCGCATGGTGCCGCTGCGTCATAAGTTACACTCGGGCGACATCGTCGAGATTCTTACGCAGCCCGGCCACAAGCCCAGCCGCGACTGGCTGGGGCTGGTCAAGTCGTCCCGCTCTCGAAATAAGATCAAGCACTGGCTCAACGTTCACCAGCGCGAGCGCGCCATCGAGATCGGACGAAAGCTGATCGAGAAAGAGGCGCGCAAGTACCGGATTGCGCTGAAGGAAATTAAAGACGAAGATCTGCAGAAGGTCGCGTCCGGCTATGGACTGGGCAAGACCGACGACCTGATGTCGGGCATCGGCTACGGAAAATATTCCGCGCGACAAGTGCTGGCGCGGTTGCTGCCCGCCGGGGCGACGCACTCCATCGCCGGCGACATCGAGTCCGAGGGTCTGACTTCGCAGCCTGGCGCCATCGCCAGCGTAGTGCGCCGCGTCTTCGGTGACCACAACGCCATTACCGTCCGTGGGCAGGGCGACATGCTGGTCTATCGCGCGCAATGTTGTAATCCCATTCGCGGAGAAAGTATTGTCGGCTACATCACGCGCGGCAAAGGCGTGGCCGTGCACTCCATCCACTGTCCGAACGTGACCAACCTGATGTATGAACCCGAGCGTCGCATCGATGTCGAATGGGCTCGGGACGAGAGCACTCCGACCGCCTATCCGGTAAAACTGACTGTTTTCTGCGACGACCGCTTCGGCATGTTGAAGAACATCACCGGAGTGATCGGCGACGCGAAAAGCAACATCCGCAACATTACCGCGCACACCGCCAACAGCCAGGCCAGCGTCGAAGTCGTGCTCGACATCGCCGACTTGAAGCATCTTGAACAGATCATCGCCGGCCTGCGAAAAATTCCTGGCGTGCATGAAGTGCAGAGACTGCAAAAGATCTGACCATCCGGCAACCGATTATCTGCTGCTCTTCAGCACAGCCTCTCCCAACAGAGATTCCTCCAGCCGGGCGCTCAGCCAGGTGGTCAATTGTTCCTTTACGTGCACGGGAACTTCCACGAACTCCATTCCTGCGGCGCCCGCACCGTCATGCCAGCAGACTTCAGCGCTGACCTTCGCGCTGACCGGAGGGTCCGGCAAGGTGAGCCGCAAAACGACTCGATCGCCGACCTGCAGGGCCGGCGAGTTGCAGAGAGCTATGCCGTGTTCGCTGATATTCACCGAGGTCGCCATAGACTCAGGCCGGGAACCGACGGAGACATACACCGGGATCCGCACGGGGCAACGGTAGTAGCGCCTTTTTTCGTTCATCATGAGCGGATGGGACACTTTGAGCGTACGCACCAGGACTGCCGCGGAGATCGGTTTGACGAGGACAAAGCTGGCGCCCGCGCGGAATGCGCTGGGCATTTCGTCATTGGCATTCAGGATGGCGACGACCACGGCGGCCTTGTGCGACGTCATTTCGCGAGACTTCTTGAGGAGTTCCAGGGCAGCCGCTGAATCCTTGAAGTCCACGACGATCGCTTCATACTTGAAATGACACAGTTTACGGGTAGCGGAGTCGAAGTCGGAGCAGACGTCGACATGCATCGCCAATTTGCCCATGTAATGGCAAAGAGTATCGATGGTCTGAATGTCGGCGCTCACCAGCAGCGCCCGTACGCCTACGGTCTTGGCGGGCACGAGGTCTCTTTTCTCCGACTCGATGCGGTCGCGCGGGTGCAGGCGGGGCAAGCGGTCATATGGCAAGCACCTCGGGTATTTCCATCTCGCCGTGTTCGAAGGCATGCACAAAGGCGTCTACGACCTTGGGATCGAAATTGGATCCCGCACTGGAGACGATCACCTGCTTAGCCTCGAACGGAGTGACCGCCCGGCGATACGGCCGGTCGCTGGTCAGAGTGTCGAACGCGTCGGCCACTGCCAGCACACGGGCTCCCAGCGGTATTTCGTCCCCTTTTGCGGGACCATATCCCGACCCGTCGAACTTGTCGTGATGGGCAAGAATGATCGGGAGCACGCGGCGTAATGATCCCCCGACTGGTTCGAGCAAGGCGACGCCTTTTTGCACATGCTTGCGCATTTCCAGCATTTCTTCCGGAGTCAGGCTGGCGGCTTTGTAGAGGAGTTGGCGGCTGGTTTCGAGCTTGCCGACGTCATGCAGCATGGCCGCTGCCCGCACGTCGTCGACCCGTTCCTGATCGAACCCCATCTGCGTCGCGATGGATGAGGCGTAGAACGCCACCCGGTAGGAGTGGTTGTGCGTGTATTTATCGTTCGAGATGAACTGCTGCAGAATCGTCAACAGACCAAAATAAGTCTGCCGCAGTTCGAGCATATGAGCTTCTTTCTTGTCATACAGCGTTCCCATGGCGTACGCCGTGATCTCCAGCAAGCACGCCCAGGTGGCGATCTCAGACCACTCGGCGTAGCTCAATGCAAACGGAGCGGTGCCTGCAAACAGGCCGGTATTCTTCCATAGCAGGATGATCACCAAGAAGATGCTGGCGCTGGCGGTGAGCACCGCGTGTCTGCGGCCATAAACGTAGGCCGAGAAAATCGTGGGCAGGGTATAGAGACCCAGGATCATGTGGTGCGAAGCGACCAGCCAGTTGAACAGGCCCGCGATCACGAATAAAGACAGCACCAGCCACAGTTCCTGGTTGATCTTGGTCAGACCGGTCGTGAACGTTGACTTGGAAGCCGCGACTTCTCCCGCCAATGTTCCCGGGCTGCCCAGCATGCGTTCGGCGGTCAGTGTAGATGTTGATTTCATTCCCATGTCCTCTTCCACCGGTCCTTCTGGCAGGGATGCTCCCATGAATGAGACCCCACACTTTTTCTATCGGCAGGCTCTTGCCCGACTTTAGGACGCAACCAGTAGGTAGCCTTCGCTCGTCCTCGGGGCTCGAGGCTCGGGGCTCAGTTCTCAGTTAGAATCTTCTCAGCCGTGTCCTTCTTCGCGAGGAACGAGGATTGTTTCTGGCGGAGAACCTGACAACCGGGAACAAATTCTTATGCGCGAAATCATTTCCACCAAAGACGCTCCGCAAGCCATCGGCCCGTACTCGCAGGCCGTCAAGGCCAACGGTTTTATCTTCACTTCTGGGCAAATTGCGATCGATCCCGCTACCCAACAGGTCATCCCCGGCGACGTCGCCGCTCAGACCGACCGCGTGCTGCGCAACCTGTCGGAGATTCTGGAAGCGGCCGGCAGCGGTCTGGGGAAGGTCGTGCGCTCGACCGTCTTCCTGAAGAATATGGGCGACTTCGCCGCCATGAACGCCGTCTACGGGAAATACTTCAGCACCGCGCCGCCGGCGCGCTCCACGGTCGAGGTCGCCCGCTTGCCGAAGGATGTGCTGGTGGAAATCGACGTAATCGCGCTGGGATAAGCAAAGCTTCAACCACAGAGGACACGGAGGAGCACAGAGGAAAGTCAAAATCTCCGTGAACTTCTATGGTTTTGTTCCGAGGAGCAAGCATGAGGAAGGATCTAGTCGTGGCGGTGGTTGTCGTTCTTGCTGCTGTCGTCTGCGCGCAAACCCCCACTCACAGAACCATTCAGGTTCGCCCGAACACAAACGCTCCGACCAAGGTCACGGGCGACGGCGTCAAAACCGAGTCCGGCTTGCAGTATTGGGATATCAAACTCGGGCTCGGCCCCATCGCCAAGGCGGGGGACCATGTGAAGGTGCACTACACCGGATGGCTGACCACCGGCAAGAAGTTTGACAGTTCGGTCGACGTGAATTCGCCCTACGAATTTACGCTGGGCGAGGGCAGCGTTATTAAGGGTTGGGACGAAGGGGTCGCCGGCATGAAGGTGGGCGGCAAGCGGCAGCTTCGCATCCCGCCGGAGTTGGCTTACCGCGATGTGGGTTTTAAGAACGTCATTCCGCCCAACGCCACGCTCATCTTCGACATACGGCTGCTGGCAATTAAATAAGATCTTCAACCACAGAGGACACAGGGGTGCACAGAGGAGTGAAATCCTCTGTGGAACTCTGTGTCTTCTGTGGTTATGTTCGTAGGTTGAGTGCTTACGCTTTGACGACTTTGCCGCTGCGAATGCAGGAGGTGCAGACTCGCATACGCTTGGTGGCCGCGCCCACGCGGGCGTGCACCGGTTTCAGATTGACGTTCCATCGCCGCTTGGTGACGTTGTGGGCGTGGCTGATGCGGTTTCCCGCTTGCGGCTTCTTGCCGCAGATATCACATTGTTGTGCCATGACGACTCCCGGAAAATTCAGTACTTGTAGGGCAAACCTAGATTTTACAGGAACTTGGCTGGATTTGGCAAAGGCGGGCTGGATGTCGTGCTGGACCTCGATTGCCGGCCCGCTTGCTGGTTCCGGCCTTGGCTGGCGTCGCGTGGTCGAGCCGCAGACAACGCGGACTCGGCCGCAATAAAGCGATCGAGGGCGCGCCTCCCGCGTTCCCGGTCTCCGGTCACCAGGAAGATGAGCATCGCGCCCTGGAACAACTGCAGCAGGGTCTCGACGGCCCCAGAATCGGGCAGGAACTCATGCAGCATCTCGGACCATAAGCGCTGCTGCTCCTCGAAGAACTTGCGGGCGCGGTCGGACCCGCTCCAGCTTCTGCGTGTCAAGTCCATCGTCAATCGAACCACCCCTTGAGACGCAGGACTGGTCGTTTGTTCCCACAAGGTTGTAACCACGGACTGCAGCGACGCGCCCGCGGGAAATGCCCCGGCGCGAAAGCGTGCGCGCAGCCGGTCTTCGAGCACCGCCATGGCCAGTTCTTCCAGGGCGTCGCGGCCCCCGAAGTAGTGAACCAGCATCCGTTTACTGCTTCCGGCTGCTTTCGCCAGGGTGTCGAGGCTGAGGTCCAGAGTTCCCGCGCGGATGAAAGCCGCGAGGCAGCTCTCCAGGAGTTGTTCGCGGCTGCGGTGCGGGTTTTTCCTGGGCGGCATCTTGCCTACTTAATGTACCATGTGGTACAAGATGTGATGTACCGTGTGGTACATGATTCCAAGCGGCACGGAGCGGCTATGACAACGCAGGATAAATTCCTCTTCGGATTCTTCGGCGCAGCCTTCTGGGTGATCGGAACGATCTTGTACGAGTTTCGCGGCGCTCATGTCTTTGAGGGCGGCAGCCAGCGTTATTGGATCAACTTTGTGATCACGCCGATCGTGACCGCGGCAATCTGTATCCTACTGCTGAAGTGGCGCCACGTGCCCGCCGCAGATTGGGCTTCAGCGGCGCTCCTGATTGCCCTACCTGGAATGTTTGGCGAGGCCGCTCTGCTCTCCGACTTCGCCCGATTCATGCCCCGGATGCATCCGCAGACGGCGGGCAGATACGGGGCGTTTCTATTCGCCAGCTATGCGTTGTTCCTCACGATTGCAGAGATCGTCACGATCCGGGCAAGAGTGTCGATCAGAGGCTAGGGCCGAGGCGCATTACTCCGCGTGCGACGGTTCTCCGATTAACCTTTTCACCGCTGTGCGATACTTACTCTATGCAGTCCCCGCTCCAGGCCACCACGGCGGCCACCGATCCTAAGTCGGTCAAGGTGAATCTCACCACCGGTACCGGGGTCGACATTGAGTGGAACGACGGCCATCTGTCGCACTACAACTTCGCATACTTGCGCGACGCTTGCCCGTGCGCGATGTGCAATGAGGAGCGCGACAAGGCTGGCCGCAGTCCGGGCGATCCCGTCACCGCCGCGCCTGGCGCGCTGCTGATCTTCAAGCCCACCGCCAAGCCCGTATCCGCGGAAGGCGTGGGCAAATACGCCATCAAGTTTTCGTGGAACGATAACCACGATCTGGGCCTGTATTCCTGGAACTTTCTGCGTGAAATCTGTCCGTGCGACGAGTGCAAAGCGGCACGGGCAGCGGGTTAGCTGTCGGACGCCGTGTCGTGTTCGACCAAACATGTTCGATCAAACATGAGTTCGACTAAACCAAACTCCGCCGTGCAATTCGTGGTCAACGAACTGCTGACGGATCTTCACGCCAAAAGCGGCTGCGAGAAAATTGGTCTCTCGCGGGAATCCTTTGCCGTAATTCTCTGCGAAGTGGGTTCGAAACACGCCACGGCGGCGACTTCCGAGCCTGAAATCCGCACGTTCTTTCTGAGCCTTCGGGTGGACGAACTTGCCCTTGCCCGCGCCTGTGCAGCCGGCGTCAATTCCGCCTGGGAAGTATTCCTCATCAAGTTTCGGGAAAAGCTCTACCTTTCGGCCCTGCGCATCGCGCGCGAAGATTCCGCTGCCCGCGAACTGGCCGATACGCTCTACGCCGATCTTTACGGCACCAACACCCGCGACGGCCAACGCGTCTCCAAGCTCGCTTCCTACACGGGGCGCGGATCGCTTGAAGGCTGGCTACGCACGGTGTTGGCGCAGGAATACGTCAATCGCTACCGCCGCACGAAACGGCTGGTGAGCCTCGACGAGGAATCCGAAGAGGGCGTCCAATTCCGCGCTCCCGATCCCGACCCCGTTCCCGCCGCCGACCAGCGGCTGGGGCAGGCCACCGACGAGGCCCTGGCCTTTCTTTCCGGCGAAGACCGCATGGTGCTGAGCGCGTATTATCTCGATGGCCGCACTCTGGCGGAAATCGCTCGCATGCTTGGCGTGCACGAGTCCACGATCAGCCGCAAACTCGACAAGCTGGCCAAGGTTCTGCGCAAGCAGATTGTCGCCGCCCTGGTGCGACGCGGCATGTCTCGCCGCCAGGCCGAGGAGGCCATGGAGGTCGACGTCCGCGACCTGCAGCTGGATATTCGCCGCAGCCTGGCGCAAGATTCGTCTCCGGCCGCGTTCTCTGAGAAGAGAGTAGAGGCACGGGTCCCGGAGGGTGAGGGATAGAGGGAAAAGACCGTGTTCTAAGGAGCTGGTTCTAACAAGCTTAGGTCGATCGCTGGAAGTTGAAATGCTGGAAGTTGAAATGCAAAATGTCCCAAAAATCGTGCGCGAGCGCCTGAGGGCCGCAGCCCCCGCCGTCAATCATCCCGACGCGGACTTGCTGACGGCTTTCGCCGAGCATTCGCTGCCCGGTGTCGAGCGGGATGTCGTGCTCGAGCACTTGGCCCGCTGTGGCGATTGCCGCGAAATTGTGGCCCTGGCGTTGCCCGCGACGGAGTTTGTCGACCGCGCCATCCAGCCCTCGCCGAGCGGATGGCTGACCTGGCCTGCTTTGCGCTGGGCGTTTGTGGCGGCGGGGGTAGTTGTGATTGCCTCCGTCGGAATCGTGCGCTATCAGGCGCGCTTCCGGCCGGGGACGATGTCTGCGTCTTACAAGGCAGTTGCGCCGCAGGCTGAAAGTACTGAGGCCAAGAATCAGCCAGCGACAGCGCCCGTCGCCGCGCCTACCGCCGAGAAGGACGCGAAGATCCAGTCGGCGGCAGCTCCTGCGCTCGCCGATTCCATGGAGAATGTCCAGGTCTCCGATAACGCAGTCTCCGTCAAGAAGAGCGAGTCTCGCGCCGCTCCGCCGCCACCGGCCCTCGCGAGGCAGTTCCATGGCGGTGTCTACGGCGGCGCTATAGCTGGTCGCGGTGCGGGCGGGAACGTCGGCGGCCCGCTGGTGGCGAATCAGTGGCAACAGCAAAACGTGGCGCAGAATCAGGCTGCAGCCCCGGCTTCATCGTCGCCGTCGCCGTTCGGGAAGCAGCAAGCCGCTGCGCCATCTGCGAATATGCAGGTTCCCGCGGCTGATCAGACCGCGGTGGCATCCGGAGGAGCTCAGGTCGACACGCTGGCTCAGAGTACGGATGCGAATCTGCTTCAGTATCAGGCCGCCGCGCCATCGACCGAAGCGCCTCGTACGATCAAGGCCAAGCCCTTGTCGCAGCCCGCGCCGGGGCAGATCGGCGGTCATGTCGTCGATCCCTCAGGAGCGGTGGTTTCGAACGCCCGGATTACCGTAATTCCCTCCAAGACCGGCGGAGTCACCAACACCGTGACCGATTCTCAAGGGGCATGGTTGATTGCCGGCCTTCCTACGGGAAACTATCGAGTGCAGGCGCAAGCTCCCGGATTCACGACCACCGTCAAGGACCTTCACTACGACGCCAATCAGCCTTCGATGTACAGCCTCACGTTGAGTCCCGGCAGCGTTTCGGAGACGGTTGAGGTTTCTGCGGAAGCTTTGCAGGTTCAAGCAGACACCGCGAGCGTCGACACGACTGTTACGAACCGCGGCGTAAGCCGAGTCCCGGTGAACGGTCGCAACCTCGCATCGTTGGTTGCCTTGTCGCCCGGTGGCTTGCAGACGGTCTGGTCCCTGAATTCCGGCCAACTGCAGCGCTCCGTCGATCAAGGCAAGACCTGGCAGACGGTCGACGTCAACGGGATTCCCGCCCTCGATGCAGCGAGTCTCGCAGTCGCCGCCAAGACTTCCCAGGCTCAGACTGCCCAAGCCACAACTGCCCAGGCCCCGACCCAGGCAAAGACAAAGGCTCTGGACAAGTCTCGTAAGGGAGTAGCAGCTGTCACGTTCCGCGCCCTCGCTGTGGCCGGTTCCGATGTGTGGGTGGGTGGTTCTGGCGGCGCGCTCTATCGTTCGTCGGACGCGGGCAACCACTGGACCCGCGTTGTCCCCTATGCGTCGGGCACGGCCCTCACCGACGACATCGTCAGCCTGGAATTCGCCGACTCGCAGCACGGAAAGTTCTCAACCTCTGCTGGTGAAGTTTGGACCACCGCTGATGGCGGCCAAACCTGGCAGAAGCAGTAGGCGAGCGCCTGCCGCCGCAATCCCTGCTTCGTGCCTCGGAACGCCTACGTCCGGGGCTCGGCAGTTCGTTGTACGTGATCGGGCATTGGTACCGGCTGGCGGACAAAAGCGTCCGTCGCTCCACGAGGCGCTAACGTTACTTCGGTCAGCCGTGAACTCAGCTCTGCGACAGCTAAGTTACTGAAGTGACATTTACACAAAAGGTAGGGGATTCTAATATCCATCTCGTGGTTTGGCAGTTCTGGGGGAGGGCTGCCGAGGCGTCCTGGACTTGAAAAAGTCGAGGGCGCTTTTCTTTTTCAGGCATCTTTTGCCCGCGTCGGTTCCGCACTTCGATTCCGAGCTTAGCCCGGCGACTACTGCGATCCCCGGCAACTCGCGCAATATCCGCCAATCTCCAGTCGCGACACGACAATCCGAAAGCGGCAATCTTTTTCCACTTGCGCCTTCAGTTTCTCAAAAATGTCGCTGACGAATTCCATGATCTTGCCACAACGCAGGCACGCCATGTGGATGTGGTCGCGGTTCAGTTTGCGTTCGTAGTAGTGGCCCTCGCCATTGATGTGCATCAGGTCGAGTTCGTCGATCAGTCCTTGCCTCTTCAGCAGCCGCAAGGTGCGGTACACGGTGCTGCGGTCGACGCTGGCGTCGATCTTTTGTGCTTTGCGCAGAATCTGGCTGGCATCGAGATGCTTGCTGGCGGTTTCCATCACGCTGAGGATGGCGCGGCGCTGCTGGGTCATGCGAAGTCCGCGCTCGGCGAAGTTCGCCTGCAGGCGTCCGGGCATTTCGGTTTGAGGAAGTGGCATGAACAGCGTCTCCTAATTTGTTGCAAGTTGTCGCAACGGCGCTGCGACGAAATCTTGGGCCAGCGCTTGACGGGATGACCGGGCATCCGTCAGTATGAATGTATCTTAGATGCGACCGAGTTGCAACTAGTCTTTTATCGGAGTGAACCCCTTATGGCCCTACATACCGATCATCGAGAATTTCTTAGCCCTCTAAGTGCGACTCGGTCGCAACTGAGAATAATCTCTCTCCCGACAGGGACCTCGTTCGGGAAGTTCGTGCGGAGTTTTTTGAACGCGACGATTTGTTTATTCTCGCTCTTCTGCTTCCTCGGTGTGGCCTTCGCCGGCGTAGGCGGGAGCATCTCGGGCACAGTCAAGGACCAGTCAGGCGCTGCCATTGCCAAAGCTTCCGTGGTTCTGGTCAACATCAGCATGGGCATCAAGCAATCCACATCGGCTGACGACCAAGGCGCCTACACGTTTCCCGTGCTCCCTGTCGGCAGCTACACTCTCGAAGCGACCCATCCGGGGTTCAGGCCCTACCGGCGCACCGGAATCGTGCTGGACACCAACAGCGCCCTTCTGCTGGAGGTCGTGTTGCAGGTCGGTGACCGTTCCGACACCGTCATCGTGAGTGACAGCGCCGTGCACCTCGAAACCTACAGCAGCCAGGTCGGCGAGGTCATCAACAGCGAGCAGATGAATGCCGTGCCCCTGAACGGCCGCAGCTACACGGATCTGCTCTCGCTGCAACCCGGGGTGGTTCCCGCCACCTCCATCAATTCCGATACCGTGCAGGACGTTGGCGCCAGCGCGCTCTCGCCTTCGGGCGATCTAAATCCCGGCACCATTTCTATTCATGGCCAGCGGGAATTCGCCAATGCATTCATCGTGAACGGCAGCGACTCGGAAGAAGATGTGAATATGGGGACGGCGATTATCCCGAACCTCGACTCGATTGCGGAGTTCCGCATTCTTACCAGCAACTTTGACGCGGAGTATGGAGAATTCAGCGGCGGCCAGATCAACGTCATCACCAAGTCGGGCAGCAACGCTTTTCACGGAGACCTTTTCGAGTTCCTGCGCAACACCGACCTGGACGCGCGCAATTACTTCTCTCCCACACGCGGCACATTCATTCAGAACCAGTTCGGAGGCGCGATCGGCGGTCCCATCCAACGAGGCAAGATCTTTTTCTTCTCCGACTACCAGGGCACTCTCCAGCGTCAGGGAGTCGATACAAACTTGATTTCAGTGCCGTCCGTGCAGGATCGCCTGGGCAATCTCTCCGACCTGGCGGGTTCCTTTGCGACGACTCAAACGGTGAACAACGAACCGGTGACGGTTCCGACGACCGTAACCGGTCCCGCCTGGGCGAGCACGCTCTCTCAGAATTTCGGCTATACGGTGACGCCCTCAGAGCCTTATTACTTTACGGCCGGCGAGATGAAGCCGGACTTGAGCGGAACCTATTCGACTCCGTGCACCAGTTCGTCGCAATGTGTTTTTCCTAACGCCGCGATTCCCAGCACCGCATGGTCTGTGCCCGCGCAAAATTTGTTGCAGTACATCCCAGTACCGAATTCTTCCGGCGATCAATTTGCCACTTCGGCCTACAATCAGGCGCTGCGGGACGATAAAGGCGCCGTCCGAATCGACGCCAATACCGGTTGGGGACTGATCTCCAGCTACTATTTCATGGACGACTATTCGCTGAATAATCCCTATCCCGTTGCCCAGGGCGGGGCCAGCGTGCCCGGTTTCAATGCGCTGTACCAGGGCCGGGCGCAGCTATTCAGCCTGGGCGATGCGAAGACGCTGACCTCGACAGCGGTCAACGAATTCCACTTCGCCTTCATGCGTTCCTACAACGACCTGGGTAAACCACAGGGCGGGCTTGGCGTCAGCCTGGTTTCTCAAGGCTTTGTCACATCTTCCGGCGCTCCGAGCATTGTGGCGCTCGACCCCAAAGGCGAGGGAGTAGAGAATCTCGTGTTCAATAACTTTTCCACGGGCACGAATACCAATGAACTCAAGCAGGCCAACAACACGGTGCAGTTGGTCGACAATTTTTCGAAAGTTATAGGCCGCCACACGATCAAGGCCGGGGGTGAATTTCACTATGACCAGATCAACGTGAATCCGATCGCGCAGTTCAACGGCAATTTCCTGTTTACGGGGAGCGAAACCGGTGTGGATTTTGCCGACTTCCTGCTCGGAATTCCCAGCCAGTTCAACCAGAGCCAGCTCAATCCTTTCTACGGACGGAACAAGTACGCTGGGATTTTTGCCCAGGACAGCTGGCATGCCAAGTCGAACCTCACCGTGAACTACGGTTTGCGTTGGGACCGCATCGAGCCCTGGTATGAAAAATATAACCAGATTTCCACCACCGAACCGGACAAGCAGTCGGTAGTTTTTCCCGGCGCGCCGGTGGGAATTCTGTATCCCACGGATCCGGGAGTGCGGCGTACGCTTGCGCCTCCGGGCGATGAACTTTCGCCGCGCATCGGGATCGTCTATTCGCCGAATGTATCGCCTGATAGTTTTCTCGGCAAGATTTCGGGCGGCCCGGGAAAGTCCAGCATTCGCGCTGGCTTCGGAATGTATTACACGTCTATCGAAGCCCTCACTCTGGGCGTGCTTGCGGCCAATGCTCCTTACGGAACCACCTACAGCAGCCCGGCTCCGCCGCTGTTTTCCAATCCTTTCATCACCGCATCCAACGGACAGGATCTCGGCCAGTATTTTCCGGTAAACTTCGCGCCCTTAAACTCCTCGGCCAGTCACCCCGACTCCAGTGTCGACTGGTCGCAATACGTTCCCATCAGCGGCATCCCCGCTTATCCCGTGACCAACCGCATCCCCTACACCGAGCAGTACATGTTTTCCATGGAGCGGCAGTTTGGAGACAATACTGTGTTCAGCGCGGCCTACGTGGGCAATCAGTCGCACCGGCTTCTGGTGCTGGTGGAATCGAACCCCGGCAATCCGGCGCTGTGCCTCAGTTTGAGCCAGCCCAGCGAAGTGGCCCCCGGTTCGGCGACTTGCGGTCCTTTCGGAGAAAGTAATGTCTTCGTCACAGCTTCCGGTCAAACCGTGAACGGGACGCGGGAAGTGCTGGGCTCAAATTTTGGCAGCAATACGAATCAGAGCACGATCGGCAATGCCAACTACAATGCCTTCGAACTCGGCCTGCGCCATACCAGCAAGCGCCTGCAAGTGTTTGGGAGTTATACCTTCAGTAAATCGATCGATCAGTCTTCCAACGTGGGCGAGGAGGTTAACCCCGTCAATCCCGCTCTCAGCCGTGCTTTGTCGTCGTTCGACGTCACCCACAATTTCGTGGTGAGTTATGCCTACCAGCTACCGTTCGAAAAACTGTTTGGCGTTTCCAACCGTTGGACCAAGGGGTGGACGATTTCCGGGATCACGCACTTCAGCAGCGGCTTCCCGGTCACTCTGCTCAACTACGGCGACAATTCGCTGTTGGGCGCCGAGCCCAACGGCATCAACAACTATGGCGTGGACGAGCCGCAATATACGCCGGGGCCGCTCAATCTGAGTTCCAATCCGCGAAACGGAGAACCGTATTTCAATACTTCGCTCTTCAGTTTGCAGGCCCTGGGTACGCCGGGAAATGCAAGGCGCCGTTTCTTCCATGGTCCGGGACTCGACAACTACGACATGGCGTTGATGAAAACTGTGCCACTCAGCGAATCCAAGTCGCTGCAATTCCGCCTGGAGGGGTTCAACGTTTTCAATCATGCGCAGTTTTTCGGACCTAACTCGGTGAACGGCAATGTGAATAGTTCCGCGCTGGTGAACGGCGATATGAATAATTCCGCGTTCGGCAAGGTCGGTAGGTGCGGCCGCTCCCCGGTTGATGCAGGCTGCTATTAAGCTGATTTTCTAGCCGATTTTCCCGCTGATTTTCCACCCCAGGGCAGGCTTCCGGCCGGGGGTTGAGGTCTTGCGACTTTCCCATCCCTCTGGGCATCCAATACCGGTGTTACGATAGGTAGTTCGGGTAAATGGTTCGGTTTCCTACGGGAAGCACTCATACGATCGCCCGGTAGCGTGGCGCCCTTTGCAGCCCCGCCGATAGTGCGACGTTACAAACAGGAGAAAGAAAATGGCAGGTAACGGAATCGTCGAAGTGACGGATGCGAACTTCGACCAGGATGTTTTGAAATCGGATAAGCCCGTCCTCGTGGACTTCTGGGCAACCTGGTGCGGCCCCTGCCGCGCTATTGCCCCCATTGTCGAAGAACTGGCCACCGAGTATCAGGGCAAGATCAAAATCGGCAAAATGGACGTCGACTCCAACAGCGCAACCCCCATGCGCTACAAAGTAACCGGGATCCCGACGCTTCTGGTGTTCAAGGGCGGCCAGGTCGTCGAGCAAATCGTCGGCTACAAGCCGAAGGACACCATCGCCCAGGCTTTAAACCGGCACCTCGGCTAAGCAGCTGCTAGCTTCTAGCTATGAACTCTTAACGCACGCTGCCTCCTTGAGCAGCGTGCGTTTTTGTTTTCCGGATTCAGTCCCTGCATGCGGAAAATGCAAAAGCTTAAGCGCTTGGCCAGTACCTAGAAGCTAGAACCTGTTTTCAATACTTCCTGAGCACCCCAATCACCCGCCCCTGCACATCCACTGACGCGGCTGGAACGATGATGGGCTTCATGGTTACGTTCGAAGGCTGCAAGCGGATGTTGTCGCCCTCGCGGTAAAAGCGCTTCAACGTGGCGTCGCTCTGATTCACGAGTGCAACAACAATGTCGCCGTTGTGCGCGGTGCGCGCCTTTTCCACCAGCACGTAGTCGCCGTTGAGGATGGCCTCATCCTGCATGGAATCGCCGCGCACCTCGAGCACAAACACTTCTTTCGAGCGCACGAAATCGGCCAGCGAAATGGTCTCGGGATTCTCCACGGCCTCGATCGGCTGCCCGGCTGCGATGCGCCCCAGCAGCGGCAGCACCAACCCCGTGTTCACGCTCATCGCCTGCTTCAGCCGTCCCTTGGGCGGCCGCAGATCAATCGAGCGGCTGCGGTTGTAGTCGCGCGTCAGCAGTCCCTTCTTTTCTAGGTTGGTGACGTGCTTGTGTACCGTAGCCAGAGAGGTCAGATCCAACCCCTTGCCAATCTCCTCAAACGACGGAGAATATCCGTGCTCCGCGACGAATCGCGAAATGAAGTCATACACTTCCCGCTGCCTGCGCGTGATGGCCATGCCGCCATTATTGGCGAACAGAAGGCGAAAAAGCAAGTGAGAAGTTCGGATCGCCTGAACCCGTGTGGACCACGGCCTATGGGTCATCACGGCTGACGGTTATCCCTTCTAAATTAGCCCTTACAAAGCCTCCCGACACAAGCTTGAAACTTTTCCCCCGTCCGCAACTCCAATCCAGCAGCCCAGCTATTGCGTACTGATTACTACTAAGAAGAGGAAACAAAAAATGCCATCCTCCACTCGCTTCGCTCTCATTCTGTTTACCGCGCTACTCGGCGGCACGGCCTGCAACGCCAAGGCCAGCCCAAGTTCATCCGGCGCGCTACCCGCTCCCGCGCAAGACGCTACTCGCGCCAATGCGCCCGGCCAGCAGACCGCAGTCGTTTCCGGCGGATGTTTCTGGGGCATCCAGGCAGTCTTCCAGCATGTGAAGGGCGTGATCAGCGCGACTTCCGGTTACTCCGGAGGATCGGCCAAGACTGCCGAATACGAAATCGTCAGCACCGGCGAAACCGGGCATGCCGAGTCAGTGCAGGTTGTCTACGATCCTTCGCAGATCACTTATGGCGAACTGCTGCGCGTTTTTTTCTCGGTGGCGCACGATCCAACGCAACTCAATCGTCAGGGCCCCGACGAGGGCACGCAATATCGGTCTTCAATTTTCTACAGCAACGACGAGCAGAAGCGCATTGCCGAGGCTTACATTGCACAACTCGACAAGGCCGGGGCATTTCCGGATCCGATCGTAACCAAGGTCGTGCCCTTGCAGGCTTTCTACCCGGCTGAGGCCTACCACCAGAACTACGCGGCCTTGCATCCTAACCAGCCCTACATCATGTTCAACGATGCCCCTAAGGTCGAACATCTGCGCCAGGAGTTCCCCGACCTTTACACCGGAAAATAGGGAAGTGTAAGCCGCGAGGCGGCGCAAGAAAGTAATCATCTCAGGACCGAAGGAGGCAACCATGCACGATTCCGATCGCGAAACAAATGAAGGCCCCACGGATCGGCGCCGCCGCGTTTTTCTGGCCGGGGCTGTAGCAACTATCGGCGGCCTGGCCCTCTGGCAATGGAAAAAGCCAGCCGTGCTGGAAGCAGCGCCCGCTGCGGCCGGCGAGCCCAAGGAAGTCACGGTCGTCCTATTTTCCGATTCCGGTCAGCGCCTGAAGCAAGTTCAGATTGCGAAAGTAGTGAAGACGGAAGAAGAATGGCGCAAGCAGCTTTCGGGCAATGCCTTCGACATTACGCGCCACGCCGACACCGAAATCGCCTTCTCCGGCAAATACTGGAACCTGCACGACAAGGGCATTTACCGCTGCATCTGCTGCGACAACGCGCTGTTCGATTCGGCGACGAAGTTCGAATCGGGCACGGGATGGCCCAGTTTCTGGGCCCCGGTCGCTCCCGAGAATGTGACCGAGATCCGCGACACAACTTTCGGCATGGCCCGCACCGCCATTGCTTGCACTGAGTGCGATGCCCACCTCGGTCATGTCTTCGACGACGGACCCGAGCCCACGCACCTTCGCTACTGCATGAATTCCGCGTCGCTCCGCTTCGTGAAGCAGGCGTAGTTAAAACAGGCGGCGCGGTAGAATCGAGTCATGAATTCCAGCCCGCCTGTTTTCCGCGAACCCACCGGTGTCGAAAAAATATTCAACCGCGTTTACGGATTCCTCGTCGGCCTTGGACTGGGCTTCGCGCACAGCCAGGTACTCGAAGTGCGCGGGCGGAAGACCGGCAAGCTCTTCTCCACGCCAGTCGATCTGCTGGAATTGAATGGCAAGCGCTATCTGGTAGCTCCGCGCGGACGGACGCAGTGGGTGCGCAACGCCGAGGCCGCGGGAGAGATCGCGCTGAAAAAGGGAAGCACGCGCCGAAGATTTCGCCTGCGTCCGATTCCTGACGCCGAGAAGCCTCCCATCCTGAAAGCGTACCTCGACAGCTTCAAGCGCGAAGTGCAGAGCTACTTTCCTTTGGCTGCGGGCTCGCCGGTCGAGGCATTCGCAGAACTGGCCTCGAGCTACCCGGCGTTCGAACTTCTGCCATTGTGACCCGGGCGCGTTATTTGCGGTCGGTGTCGGCCTGCCCGGCGCTTCTCAGCGTAACTTGGTCGTGCGAGAGCGCACCCGACTTGGCCACGGGCGGAGTCTGGGCGCGAGGATCGGGCTTGGGTTGCGCAGGCGGCTGCGTGACTCCGTGGACGTCGCCGGGATGAACGCTGCTGATTGGATTGATCATTTGCTGGTCTCCTGAGAGAAAGGATCGGCAGCGCGAGCGAGACCTTTAACGTATCGGGCAGGAGTCGGAATCTTCGGTAACGGTTACCGGAAGCATCTCGAGGAAGTCAATTCACACCTTTTTTCGGATTTGAACGGAGCGGCCCTTAAGGGCCTTGCCGCTTTGATCGGAGGGCGCTTCGAAGCCGATGCGGCTGCGCGTTGGCTCTGCAGGACTCATGAGTTCGCGGATGGCCTCCATCAAGTCCTGGATATCGGTGTCGTGACTCTCCAGGCGGCGTTCCAGTTCCGCCAGTTTCGTCAGGATATTACGATTTCCGGCGATGGCGCGGCGCATTCGCACAAACGCGAGAACGACAAACACGCTCATTTCGATCGCGCGTTCCGAGTTCACTACGGTGGCGGCCATGATGGCGCCGTGTTCGGTGAAGGCGTAGGGACGATAGCGCGCGCCGCCGTGGCCTTCACTTGAGATCACGTTTTGTGATCTCAAGATTTTCCATTCGTGCGGCGAGAGTTGAAAGCGAAAGGCGAGAGGAAATCGTTTCGCATTGCGTTTGACCTGCTGATTCAAATGCCGGACTTGTACGCCGTAGAGTTCCGCAAGGTCGGAGTCGAGAATCACTCTCTGGCCACGGAGCACGAAGATTTTCGAATCAACTTTTCTTACGGCAATCATCGCTGTCTTTGCCATAGGCAGAGCATGTGTCTTTCAACTTGAGATCACAAGTTGTGATCTCAAGTTTTCGAGCAGGCTAGCGGCAGAATAGCAGCCGGGGGCGAGTTCGAGCACCGCGAAAGTTCATAGCGCGCGGTGGCGAGTGCCGACTAGGTAAGACGTGATGACGGATCAGCCTCCGGCTCCGGTAACGAAGTAGCTTTCGTCGGGCTTGATTTTGTCTTTTTCGTGGGCTACGCCGGCGGTTACGTCCTGCACGAATTCGCGGCGTCGGTCCGACGAGCCTTTGCGCTCAACGGCGCGGACGCGGCGCGTCGGCATGTTGCTGGGCTCGAGGCTCACGATACGGCCGTCGCGTACTTGAACCTGCGAGCGGAACCAGTCAGTGCGAAACATGCGGCCCGCGGCATAGAACGTCATGGAGGCCGCGATGGGGCCTTCGAATTCCTGTCCGGTGCAGGCCAGGATGCGGCGGCCCATTTCCTGGGTCCAGGTCATTCCGCCGACCAGGGGATCGTTCAGGCGGCAGCGCTCGAACGGCATGGCATGCGAAATCTTGCGCAATTGCAGAAGCTGCAGCAGGACCGAGGTCTTCGCCAGGTTGGTGACGATGATTCGCGCCTCGTTGGCCGAGATGCGCTCCATTTTGATGTGCAGGTCGGGCGACCACTCGCGCTCGAACTCCTCGCGAGCCAGGGCCAGGCCCTTGTCGGTGGCCTCAACGTAGCGCAGCGTAGCCCGCGCCAGAATGATGCTGAAGAAGGTAGTGACAATGGTCGCGATGACGGGGATATAGCTCAGAAGCGTGGTGAATGGGATGCGGAATGAGTTGGCCAACTGCATGTGCATAGAGACGAGTGGCTCCTGCGGACGCGGTTCCCGAAATGGGAAGTGATCCGAATCAGTCTAGCCAGAGCCGAGCGGAGACTCCAGATGCGCATGGTGCGGGGCGGGTAACGTGAGCAGGGCAAGGACTTTGGTAACAAAGCGGGATGCTGGATGTTACCGAGAACGAGACCGAACACTGTCGCGGCGCAGCAAGCAGCCACCAAATCCTCCCATCGATTGAAGTCGATTATTCGAGGACGCTGTCGTCCAGCTTTTTCTTGCCCCAGTCGGCGGCGGCTTGCACGAAGGCCAGCACGATCGGGTGCGGCTTCTTTTCGGTGGATGACAGTTGCGGCTGGAAAAGAGTCGCCAGGAAAAAACGGTGGGTGGGTGATTCGATGGCGCGAATTTCCCCCTCCGCGCCGCGCGCGACCACGGGAAACCCCGCCTCCATCGCGGCCCACTCGAATTCGGGATTGATTTCGAAGTTGCAAAAAAGTTCTTCGGTCGCCGTCTCCTGGTTCTTGCCGTAAAACGACTGCAGGTACGAACCAGGCCGCAAGCGGATCCCCGGAACCGCACCAGACAATTTAGGGGCGTCGCCTTTGCGGTCGGGCACCGCGCAGGCCACGGGATAAATCACGATGTTCTTGGAGCCGGAATTATTTTCGGCGCTGTCGGCGTCTTTGACCCCCAGGACGTTGCGCAGGAACTCAATGAATGCGTACTGGAATCCGCCGCAGGTGCCGAGGAAAGGCCAGTCGCGGCGGCGGGCGAATTCGATGCCCTTGAGCATGCCATCGAAACTCTTATAAGGACTGCCGGGCGAGGCCCACAGGCCGTCGAAACTCTCCAGCGTCTTCTCCGCTTCGGGAGCGGTGAGCGACGGCGTGGGCAGCCACTCCGATTCGACCTTCATTTTTAGTTTGTGGGCGGCGTGCTGCAGCGCGTCATTGGTGGCGTGGTGTGAGCGGAAATCGGCATTGAAGTCGCCCAGGATTCCGATGCGGACGGCGTCGCTCACGGCTTGATTGTACTAGAGGGCAAGGTGTGGGCCGGGTTTAGCAGCGTGGTGCGCGGGTTTACTGAGAACTGAGAACTGCCTCTCCCTAGCCGCCCGCCTTCAACTCCGTCAGCACCTGCTTGGCGATTTCCTTCAGCGTTTCGAAAACGCCGACGCCCTGGAAGGCGACCGCTTCGACAATGGCTTCATTTTTCTTGCGCAGTTCAGTGGCCAGCAGATCGACAGGAAGAATATTCGGCAGGTCGCGCTTGTTCAACTGCAGTACGTAGGGAATCTTATTGAAATCGTAGCCGTGCTCTTTCAGGTTCGACATCAGGTTGTCGAGCGCTTCGACGTTGGCGTCCATGCGCTGCTCCTGCGAGTCGGCGACGAACACGATGCCGTCGACGCCGCGCAGAATCAGCTTGCGGCTGGCGTCGTAAAACACCTGTCCGGGAACGGTGTAGAGGTGGATGCGAGTCTTGAAGCCGCGCACCGAGCCGAGATCGAGCGGCAGAAAATCGAAGAACAAAGTACGCTCGGTTTCGGTGGCCAGCGAGATCATCTTGCCCTTCTGCTGGTCCGCAGTTTTCTGGTAGATCACCTGCAAGTTCGTGGTCTTGCCGCCGAGTCCGGCGCCGTAGTACACGATCTTGCAATTGATCTCGCGGGCTGCGAAGTTGATGAAACTCAAGGCTTTCCTCAAATGCGGGCATACCCTTGCGGGCGACCGCGCACACTTTTGTCCTTATGGAGGCTCGCGGTCTTTATATCATACGGAGGGTGCCCGACGCAGGTTACTCACGTGACCCCCCGCCTACCGGAAGGTGCCACGCGGCGAGTTTGTACGGTTGCAAGACGCGCTAACGGGCCGTCGGAACCGCATAGTACCCGTCTTTGGCGGCGACCTTCAGCCCCTTCTTGTCGACCACTACTTCGACGCTGCGGTAGGCCGAGTTGCCGGTGACGGCCTGGGGGACATATCCCAGAGTGTATTGGTTCCGCGCCTCGGAGGTGATCTCGGCATAGGCGTCTTCGATGGCGTTGCGCGAGAGTTCGGCAAGCGGCTCGGCGCCGCAGGTCGCCTTCACGTATTTCGTGAGTAGATTGTCGCGGCCCTGGTCGGGCAGGTGGAACCTTTCGAGCTGCTTGAAGACGGGTAAGGCACCGCTGTCGACCACCACCGCCCTCACCTGAATATTGCGGCTCTGGAGCAGATGCAGCACACCCTTATAGCTGGCTTTGCTGCCCATTTCCCGGCCATCGCTGATGACGAAGATTACCTTCCGCCGCTCGCGCGGGCGCTTGCCCAAGTCCACCGCCGCCTCCAGGATGGCATCGTTCAAAACGTGAAATTCCCGGGCTGGCGTGTAGACTGGCGCGTTCATCGACCCCCCTACCGGTGCTCCGTTCACCGTGGGACCTTGCGCCAGCGGCCCGTTCAGCACTGGCGGACCATTCTCGCGCCCCCGAACCTGCTTCATTTCTTGGAATACGGCCGTCAATCTTTCGGGCCGGCTCACGAAATCCGTAGCTTGGCTCACCGCACTGCTGTAAGTATAGACCGCGACTTCATCGTATGGACTGAAGGCGCCAGTCAGGGCAGAATAAGTTTCGTTCACCTTCTGTAAGGCGACGTCGGCCATGCCGGTGTCGATGACAATGGCCACCGAGAGCTGAAACGGATCGCTGGTGAAGTAAGTCAGAGTCTGCTTCTTGCCGTTTTCCAGCACAGTAAAATCTCGGGGAAGGAGGCCATCCACGGGGCGCCCGTCGGGGGTTTTCACCATCACGGGAATCTGGACGAAGTTGGAAATAACCCGGAACGTGTAGAGGTCTTGCTTGGGATTGAGTTGATTTCTCGGCGTACTGCCCGCCGGCAGGGTCACAACCGGCGGCATCGGCGGCGGAGTCGTCTGGCCCTGATCTTGCTTATTCTGATCTTGCGTGTTCTGGTCGGCTGGTTGCGGAGCATCGCCGGGAAATGGAATCGGCTGGTTCGGCCGTGCGCCGGGCGGCGGCGCGGGCAGGGTCGTCTTGGGGGGCGGTTGGACGGTCGAGGGAGCGTCAGGAATATCCTGCTGTTGGGATGTGGCTGGCGGCGGTGTCTGCGCCTGGCTACCGCTGGACTGCGCTTGCAGTAGCCTCGGCGCTAGAGCCGCCACCATCGCCAGAGCCATCAGGGTGGTCCCCAACGGCCTCCGCCATGTGCTATTTGTTTTCACCGGCGCCATCGCTCTCCTTGTAGTCGTCCCGTTAAAACTACTTTCCCTCTGTAAGATGCCCAAGTCGTCCCATTTGGTGCATCTAACGCCACAGGATTAGACTACCAAAGAATCCTGAGAGAGTCCTGAATGCCTAAGCCTTCTGTTTTTCAGCGGCGAATCCTGGCCGTAGTGGCCCTTACTGCGGTGTGCATGGCAGCGCCATTCGTAATGGCGCAGCAGCCCGCCGGCCAGCCGTCGAGTCCGCAGGCTCCTGCCCAGCAACCTGCCTCTCCCGGCCAGAAACCCGGAGACCAGAAATCTCAAGACCAAACATCTCAAGGCCAGGCATCTCAGGGCCAGGTCGATGACTCCCAGCAGCCCACCGAAACTTTGAAGATTAACGTCAGCGTCGTATCGCTTTTCTTCAATGTCAAAGACAAGCACGGCGCGCTCATGCCTAACCTCACGAAAGATGATTTTGAGATCTCTGAGGACGGCAAGCAGCAAACGGTAAAGTATTTCACTCCCGAGACGAACCTGCCACTCACGCTCGGAATGCTGATCGACTCCAGCGGCAGCCAGCTGCGAGTTCTCGACATGGAGAAGGAAGTCGGCGGGGCGTTTCTGAAGCAGATCTTGACCGACAAAGATGAGGCCTTCGTCATCGACTTCAACGTCGACGCCAGCCTGCTGCAGGACTTCACCCGCGACGTGCACCGCCTGCAGAAAGCGCTCAATTCCGTGAAGATTAATTCCGGAGTCACCATGCCGACACTGCCGGGGGCCGGTGGTGGTCCGGTGCCCACCGCGGCTACTGCGGGTACGGTGCTGTTCGATGCGGTTTATCTCTCTGCGCATGACATGCTGGCGAAAGAAGTTGGACGCAAGGCGATGATTCTGCTCACCGACGGCGAGGATGAAGGCAGCCGGTTGAAAATCAAGGATGCGATTGAGGCGGCGCAGAAAGCGGACGCCATCGTCTACGTCCTGCTCTGCGCCGATCGCGGGTTCTACGGCGGGATCGGCTACTCCGGCGAATACGACATGCGCAAACTCACCGAGCAAACCGGAGGCCGGGTCATCAACGTGGGCAACAAGTTCGACAAACTTCGCGACGCCTTCGACCAGATCGCGGCCGAGCTGCGCAGCCAGTACAACATCGGCTTTACTTCGACCAATACGAAACTCGACGGAACCTACCGCAAGATCGAGATCAAAAATAAACAGGGCTACAAGATTCAGGCCCGCGCCGGCTATTACGCCGGACGCAAAGAAGATTAGTTCATGCGGAGCGGGCAGGACTGCCCGCTCCACATAATGAACACGAACACTGATACACTCCCTTGCGGAGGTTTCCATGCCCCGATTCTCCCGGCGTTCATTTCTGCATTTGTCGGCGGCTGCGTCTGCAGCGGCTGTGTTCCACGGGATGACCGAACCGATGCTAGCCGCCGCATCCCGGCACCGACTGCCGCACGCCAAGGATGCGGTTCTGATCGATGCCAACGAGAATCCGCTGGGTCCCTGCCAGGCTGCGCGCGAAGCCGTCGCCGCCATCATCCCGCAGGGCGGCCGCTACTCCGACAATTTGACCGACGAGCTGGTCAGCACGTTCGCAAAGCAGGAAGGCCTGAATCCTGACTGGGTTTACTGCACCGCCGGCTCCACGCCGCCGCTGATGCTGAGCGTGCTGGCGTTCACTTCTCCGCAGAGGAGTTATGTAACGCCTGATCCGTGTTTCGAGACAGGCATGATGATGGCCTCGATTTCGGGGGCGCGCGTGGTCAAGGTTCCGCTCAGCAAAACCTACGCGCATGATGTGAAGGCGATGCTGGCGGCCGCCCCCGACGCGGGGATTTTCTACATCTGCAATCCCAACAACCCCACCGGCACGGTCACGCCGCATGCGGACGTCGAATATCTCGTGGCCAACAAGCCGAAGGATTCGATCGTTCTGACCGATGAGGCTTATATCCATTTGACCGAAGCGACGACCTCGGCGCTCGATCTGGTCAAGGCTGGCAAAGACGTCATTGTGCTGCGCACATTCTCAAAAGTTTATGGATTGGCCGGCTTGCGCTGCGGATTAGTGATTGCGCGCCCCGAGTTGCTCGAAAAGGTGATTGCTCGTGGGCAGAACTTTATGCCCATCACTGCGGTGGTAGCCGCGACTGCCAGTTTGAACGATCCCACCGTGGTGGCGGAACGGCGGCGCATCAATGCCACGATTCGTCAGCAAACGTTTCAATGGTTCGATCGCAACGGCTACTCTTACATTCCTTCCGAGGCGAACCATTTCATGCTCGACACCAAGCGGCCGGGCCAGCAAGTAAGGGACGCGATGGCGAAGGAAAATGTGATGATTGGCCGAGTCTGGCCCATCATGCCGACCTGTGTCCGAATTACCGTCGGCACGCAGGCGGAGATGGAACGGTTCCAGGCTGCATTTCAGAAGGTGATGAAAAGCTGAGGGGCTCCCGCTACTGACTCGCAGACGAACCGGGCGAACCTAACATCTCTGGCGGGTCGAAGTAGGATTGATGCCACAGAGCGGCGTCCGACAAGGTTCCCGCCTTCCACTGCTGCAGCGTGGCGAGAGTAGTCGCGATCATGCCGCCGTCGGCGGAATCGAAAATCAGCACGATGCCCGCCAGGCCGTTCGCGCTCTTTTGCAACTCTGTGTAGTTTTTGTCGAGCAAAGCTTTCGCGAATTCCAGTTTCAGTTTCGCATCCCCGCCGGCTGCCGACTCATCGGTCTTCTGCACCGAAATAATCTTTACGGTTTTGTTGCGAAGCGGTTCCCAGTCGCCGGGGAAGGGCGCCGTTTCTTCGCGGCTGACTCGGAACAACTCGTCGGCGGTTGGCGCTGGAGCGGGGCCGGCTTGCGTACCGACCTCCGGGACGCCGTCGGGCATTTCCAAGCTGGTGCGCCAGATCCATCCCCGGGACAAACCGGAAATCTTTACATGCACCCAGTCGGCGTTATAGTCGAGCATCTCGAACTCATCGTGGGCGCTGGCCAGGAACAGCGTTTTCGCCGTCAAGCTCGCCGATGCGACCACGGGCGTACCCGACTTCTTCACGGCCACCAGGTCCTTGGGATGGGTTTGGTTCTTGAGAATTTCTTCCAGGCTGTCCGCTTCTGCCGTCAACTCTCGCTGGTTACTATCTGGCTGCGGAGTGTGCGCGGCGCCGGTCGCGCCCGATCGCTCGGCTGCGAGGCCGTGCGCGATCGGCGAAGAAAGAGACGAAGAAAATGTTCCGCCCGTCTCCGGCAATCGCGGCGTCGGCGCGGACGGCGCCGAGTCAGCAGGTTGGGCGGATGCGATTGTCTGGGCTGGAGCAGTCGGTCGCGCGGGAGTTGGTGCCGCCGGGGATTGCGACGGAGACGAAGGAGACAGAGAAACTGGGGGAGTCTGCGGAGTCGGTTGTGGAATCGCGTTATTTGCTGCCGGTACTGGCGTTGCTGCTGTTCGTTTTGCGAGTTCCGCAGCCAGTTCGTCGAGCAGATCCACTTCCAGGCGGCCATTCGAATTCAACAGTTGATATCCCGAGCGGGAAGGAATGGGATCGGAATACCAAGCCGTCACCTTGGTCGCCACATGGACTACGGATCCTCCCGAAGGCGTAGGCGTTACCTGCACGGTGGACTGGAAATAACCGCGCTGAAAGCGATCGAGCGGGCGATCGCCGGCGAGCGCGAAGCCGTCTAATACAGGCAGCCTTCCCGCGACCGAAGCCTGCATCTCTTTCAAAGCCTTTTCAACGGTCGACTTCGACTCGATAAAGGTGCGCTCGTACCCGCTGTTCTGGGCGCTGCCGCGCCCCGCCAGCAAGGCCAGGAACATCATTCCCAAGAGTCCATGCAACAGCGCATGCAGCACCGCCCGTCGCGCCGGGTATGGCCGCTTCTGGATCATGGCAGGGGCTCCAGTTCGTCGCGATAGATCCATCCATGCTGCCCCTCGCGCGTTTCCACGCCATACCAGTAGGGGGTTGAGATCAGGATCAGGACTTCGGTGCCCGCGGTCAGCGGGCTCAGAGTGCTCGCCGTGTGGAAGGGCGCAGACTTGAGCGGAGCGCCGGGCGCTTTCACCAGCCGTTCCACCTGGCGGCGCAAATCCTGAACGTGCTGTTCCAGAGTTTGGCCGGGGCAAGTTTGGCCCGGAGAAGTTTGGGCCGGGGAAGTCTCGCCCGGGGACAGTTCCGCGGGCTTTTCCTGGGCGGAACCGCTGTTGCTGGGGAGGTTTGTGTTCGCAGCCACTGTGGACTCGGCCACAGGTGCAGGCGCCTGGCTGCTGCTGACCCCCGGGGATTGTTTCTTCAGCCGCTGTTGCCGATTCTCTTGTTCCGCCTCCTCGGTCTGCTGCTTCATGACGTCGATGGCGTCGAGGTGGTCGTGGATGTCTTTGTACTCGCTGCTTTCCACCGAACCGTTGGATGCGTGGGCGGTTTTGCGAAAATCCTCGACGAAGACGGCATCGATGCGCAGCACCGTGTTCTTGTCGCCCTGGGGTTGAAGCACGTAGCGTACCGCCAGCGTGCCCACGTCGCCGCTGTCTTTGAAATTGCGGGGATCGAGCGCCTGCAGCCGGACTTTGTAGAAAACCTTACCGCCCTGGGTCCACGGCGAGAACACGCGCGTGGAATCGGCGGCCTTGGCGCCTTCGACGTACTGGTCTTTGTTGTATTCCTTGGTACCCCGGATGATCCCGTTCTGGGCGACATCTTGCACGACTTGCTCGACCACGGGCTCGGGATAGGGCACATTGACGATCAGCCCCTCGCCGTAGGGGAGCTTGTCTTTCTCGCGGGGCTCGCGGGCCTGAAGCGAAGGCACGGCAGCGGCCAACAGCATCAGTATCAATAACAATGCTGCCGCCAGTGCCAGGGGAAGTGATCGTTGGGATGCGTATACCGGCCGCAACCCAGGCTTCTGCGTCGTTTTCCCCATGACCAGCGTATCGGCGACGAATTTCACCATGACACGACTCAAAAGCGGGACTCCCCTGGTGGCAGAGACCTCAAGTATGCTTCTTCAGCCCGGCTCCCAACGCTCGCGGAGCCCGAATAGCGCTCTTAACTTGCTCTTAACTCTTAATCGAGGGGGTGGAAACCTGTCAACCCGAAGCCCGGAACTTGAGCAAGAAGATGGCCCAACGTCATAACCATCAGTCATATTCCCAGGAGACATTGTCAAGAATTTGCAAAAAAATACAAAATTGTTCTTGCACTACGTCTACTAGTCGTTGTAGTTTCTTGGGCAACGGTACGGTGGTATGACCATAGGGAACGAAGTTAGGCACGGGTTCAAATCGGAGCAGGAAGAGGTTCGCTGCGTTTCGGTTCCTTTGTCTGATTCTCATTTTCACTTTTCGTCGCGGAAGTCAGCCTTGTTGCATTGTTGAAGAAATAACAATCAGTTTGAGGGAGTCCGTCATGTCCACGTTGACGCGGTCTCGTCATGTACGGTTTCGTTTTGCAACGTCTTTCACGGCCGCTGCGCTGGTTTTGGTCGCTCTGGTTCTGAGCGCCAGCCAGTCAGCGAACGCCCTCCCCGCCTTTGCCCGGAAGTATGGCCTGCGCTGCTCGGCTTGCCATGAATCCTGGCCGATGCTCAATTATTTTGGCCAGAAGTTCAAAGACAACGGCTACCAACTCATGAACGATCGGGACGCCCCGATCTGGCAGAATCCAGGCTATTGGCCGGTTACCTTCCGCATCACGCCGATGTGGCACCGCGTCAGCACGGGAAAAGTCGAGGTCGACACCTACGCGGGCGGAGCCCCCACGGGGAATTCTGCAGTCCAGCGGGTCACCAGTTCGGGCTTTGACCTGAGCGGCCTCGACTTTCACACCGGCGGCACGCTGGAAAAGAACTTCTCGTTTTTCGTGCTGCCCTCTTCCGACGCCACCGCCTCCTTCCACTTCGAGACCGTCATGGCGCGACTCGACAACGTGTTCGGCAGCCCCTGGCTCAACATCAAGCTGGGCAAGTTCGAGCTCGATAACCTCTTGTCAGAAAAGCGCATTCTGACCCTCACCGGCAACGGAGGCATCTACCAGCTCTATCACTTCATCCCGGTCGGCGACGGCAACATCTTCGGCCAGATGGGAGATAACCAGTTGGGCCTGGAGGTAATGGGCCACTCCAAAGACGACCGTACGCGCTACTCCGCAGCCATCCTGAGTTCCACCGACGGCAACGTGGGCCTGCAGTATGGTAATGCCTACACCGGCTTCTTCACCTTCAGCCAGGCGTTCGACACTGGCAAACTAGGGGTGGATCGCATCGGCGGCTATGCCATGATTGGCCAAGCCCCAACCTATTACCTGACCCAGGGAGGCACTCCGCTGGGAGGCTCGGGGTTGAGCAATCAGTCGTTTAGTCGCGAAGGCTTTTTTGGCCAGTTCTACTTTGGCCAGCACTTCGACCTGCAAGTGGTCACGCAGCACGGGTCGGACAACGCCTGGTTCGGTCAAGGCTTCGGAGACCTGATCGGCGGCACGGTCCCGGGAAACAACGTGCCGGGAACCCCCCTGCCGACAGGCGCGCAAGCTCCCAGCTGGAACGGCGTTCTGTTCGAACCTCACTACGTGTACAGCCCACAACTTATTTTCATTGGCCGGTTTGAGACGATGCACATGTCGCAGCAGGCCAATGGGCCGGGCTGCGCGACGGCCCTGGATTGCTGGTCGGCCAGTTCCAGCACATATACGGCCGGCGCCTCGGCTTCGAACCTCGGCAACATCACGACCTACACCATTGGCTATCGCTATAACCCGTTCATGACCAGCCGGGCAGGCTTTGCCTGGCACAACGAGTACAACTGGCTGCACCAGGATGGCACCGGTCCGACGCTCGGTCTGGGGACTGCCAACGTCAACACCAGCGAGCTCTTGATTGGATTTGACTTCGACTTCTAGAAGGGGATTGAACATGCGGACAAGATTGCAGACATGGTCGCTTTTGATGGGCGCGACTGCGGTTTTGGCACTCCCGATGACTTCCTGGGCGCAACTCACGCCGGCCGACTTCGAGAAGCGCATCGGCATGGAAAGCCACATCGGAAATGTCACCGGTCATGCCAACGATGGCAAGGCCGACTACCGCCGGTATTGCGTCGGTTGTCATGGGGACCTGGGCGATGGAAATGGCGAAAACGCCGCTTACATGCAGCCCCCCATGTACCAGCAGCCACGGGACTTCCAGTTGGGCATCTTCAAGTGCCGCTCCACTCCGACTGGAACCTTGCCCACCGACCAGGATCTTTACGACGCCATCACTCGCGGCTTTGACCGAACCAACATGCCGCAATGGAACACGTTCACCAAGCAGCAGCGCGCCGACCTGGTGGCCTGGGTAAAGCACTTCTCGCCGCGCTGGGTGAGTGAAAAGCCGGGGACGCCCATTACCATTCCGCCCGAGCCGGAAGTCACGGCCGAGCACATCAAAGCGGGGCGCGACGTCTTTGCCCGGATGCAGTGCTGGAAGTGCCACGGCGTGCTTGGCCAAGCCAATGGACCGTCCGCGGCAACCCTGCAGGATGATCTGGGGCGGCCGATCGCGGCCTTCAACTTTACCGAGGGGGCCCGGCCTAAGTGCGGGGACACCGATCGCGATATCTACAGAATCTTCATGACCGGTTTGGACGGCACTCCCATGCCTTCGTATGCCGACAACATCAAGCCCGACGAGGCTTGGGACCTGGTCTTCTATCTGCGAACGATGATGCGCGAGAACAGCAAAGAAAAAGAGATGGCGAAGCAGCTTGGATTGAAGCCGATCGATCCGAACGCCCCAGCGGGACAACAGTGAGTTCCTGGTTGCCGTTCGCAATGCAGGGGTATATTCGTTCCGCCTAAAGGCGTACATTCGTGGGCTCTAAGGAGGATTTCATGAGGAATCGATACAGATCTTTGGCAGTACTATCGGCGATCGTACTCGTCTGTGGCGGAGCATTGGTATTGAACCAACACGTCAACGCCGCCGGAGAAGGCAAAATCACCGGGACGGTAAAACTCGACGGCGTTGCTCCGCACATGAAGGGCATCGACATGTCGAAAGATCCGTATTGCTCCAAAGCCCACGAGAACTCTCCCGCGCACCTGGAAGAAGTGGTCGTCGGCGCTAATGGCGGACTGGAGAATGTGGTTCTCTACATTGCCGACTGGAGCGGTGCGGCCACGACCTCGACTGCGGTTCCGGTATTCAATCAGAAGAACTGTATGTACACCCCCCACGTGCTGGCGATGGATGTGGGCCAGACATTCAAAGTGGTAACCAGCGATCAGACCACCCACAACATTCACCCGCTGCCCAACCCGATGACGGGCAACATTCCCTGGAACCAGTCGCAGCCGCCCGGAGCCGCTCCGGTCGAGAAGAGCTGGAAGGCGCCGGAAGTGATCCCGGTAAAGTGCAACATCCATCCCTGGATGAATGGCTGGTATGTGGTGGTGAAGGGACCGTATGCGACCACGGATGAAAACGGCAACTACACCATCAACGACGTGCCGCCGGGCAACTACACGGTCACGGCATGGCAGGAAAAGTACGGCACCCAAACCGCAAAAGTGACGGTGGCCGCGGGCAAGCCGGGCATGGCCGATTTTAAGTTTACGGCGAAATAAGAAAATTGGATCGGTCTCGAAGCCGCAGGGAAATCCTGCGGCTTTGAAATGTTAGAAAGCGGGCAAGGCTAGGGGCGAAACATCATGGCGAAATTCTTTGCGGTCACCATTCTGGTTATCGCGATCGTTTCCGCGATTCCAATTCTTCGGCACACCTGGTGGATGGCAGAAGATATCTCGACTCACGGCGCGCCGATCGACGAACAGATGTCAGAAACCATGGCGGAGGCGGGAACCTCGTTTTTGATTTCACAGTTCGTTCTGGCATTTTTTATCTGGAAATTTTCCAATCCCAAGCCTGGGGATAAGATCAAGAATTTTCCCGGCGGCGCCAAGGCCATGGTGTGGGCCGCCGTGCTGCTGGTGGGAACGGAAGTTCTGGCGCTCGGCGTGTTCGGCGTCAAGGCATGGGCCAATGTTTATCTGACTCCGCCTTCGGCGGACGCCATGCCGATTCAGGTGCAGTCGGGACAGTTTGCCTTCTACTTCCGCTATCCCGGCCCGGACGGAAAGTTTGGCCCCATTCATCCCAACCTCATCAGCGAAGCCACCCAGAATTTCTACGGGCTGGACCAGGATCACGATGCGGACTCGAAAGACGACATCGTGACCGCGCAGATGGCCGTTCCGGTGAATCGCGAGGTCCATTTGCTCATGCATACGAAAGACGTAGGACATTCGTTTTTCGTTCCGGAGTTGCGGGTGCATCAGGATTTCGTCCCCGGACTGGACGTTTCTTTGCATTTCACCGCGACTAAAATTGGCCGGTACGAGATCGTGTGCACGCAGCTCTGCGGCCTCGGCCACTACAACATGAAGGCCTATCTTTCCGTGCTTTCCCAGCAGGATTTTGATGATTGGATGAAGAAGCAGGCGGCTTTGCAGTAAGGAAGTAAGTTGTGCACTCGGTAGGCAGCAAAGATCTCCTGAGGTGATCTGATCCATGCACGATATGGCGAAGCACGATGCCGTTGCACATCATGGGCCGACGAGCTTCATCGGAAAGCACGTTTTCAGTCTCGACCACAAGGTCATCGGAAAACAGTATTACGGCATGGCGCTGCTGGCCGCTATCGCAGGGATGGGTCTTTCCTGGTTGATGCGCATCCATCTGGGTTGGACCAACGCCGCCATCCCAGGCCTGCATCTGCTCACCAAGACCGGGGCTCCCGGGGATGTGATGACGCCGGAGTTCTACCTTCAGTTGATGACCATGCACGCCACGATCATGGTCTTCTTTGTGCTCACCACAGCGCCGTTCGCGGCCTTCGGCAACTATTTCCTGCCCATCCAGGTCGGCGCCGAGGACATGCCCTTCCCCCATTTCAACATGATGTCGTTCTGGATCACATTTGTGGGCTTCCTGGTGCTGATGTCTTCGTTCTTCGTAGGCACTGGACCGACTCTTGGCGGTTGGACTCAGTACGCCCCGCTCAGCGCAATCGGAGAGGTTGGCGGCCCGGGCGAAGGCACCGGAGTGGTTCTGTGGGCGCTGGCCATTGCCATCTTCTGCGTGGGCCAGTTGTTGGGTTCGCTGAACTTCATCACCACTACGCTCGATATGCGGACTAAGGGCATGAGCCTGTGGCGGCTGCCGCTCAGCGCCTGGGCATGGTTCATTACTTCCTGTATGGGCCTGACTGCGTTTGCCGTGTTAATGCCAGCTTGCATTCTTCTGATCCTCGACCATGTGGCGGGCACCAGCTTTTTCGTCTCCAGCAACATTGTGATTAACGACCAGATGCAGCCGCATTCCGGCGGATCGACGCTGCTGTGGCAGCATCTCTTCTGGTTCTTCGGACACCCCGAGGTTTACATTGCGATCGTGCCCGGCATGGGGATCGTCTCGCATGTGCTGATTACCAACATGCGTAAGCCGATGCTCAGCCACCGGGTGCTGGTCTACTCGATGGGCGCTCTGGCCGTGCTCAGCTACATGGTCTATGGGCATCACATGTTCGTCAGCGGGATGAATCCGGTTTCCTCGCTGGCGTTTTCGTTTCCCACCCTGGTGATCACCATCCCCTCGACGATTGTGGTGCTGATCTGGCTGGGCAGTCTTTACGGGGCGAAGTTGCGCATCAATGCCGCATCGCTGTTTGCGTTGGGATTTATTTCGATGTTCATCGCCGGCGGAGTCAGCGGCTTCTTTCTGGCCCAGCCCTCGCTCGACATCATGCTGCACGCGACGTATTTCGTGGTGGGACACTTCCACCTGGTGATGGGCGTCGCGGCCATGTTCGGAATTTTTGCCGGAACCTACTTCTGGTTCCCCAAGATGTACGGCCGCATGATGAACGAAACCTTGGGCAAGATTCATTTCTGGTTCAGCTTCGTCGGCGCCTATGCCATCTTCATGCCGTTTCATTATCTGGGACTGGCGGGCAACGTGCGGCGCTACCAGGCGTTTTCGCCCGACTACATGCAGCCGCTCATTCCACTGCACAGGTTTATTACGGTGGCCGCATTGATCACCGGCGCCGCACAACTTGTCTTTCTATACAACTTGATCCATAGCCGATTCTGGGGCGCGCCCGCTTCGGACAATCCATGGCAGGCGACTTCCCTAGAGTGGAGCACGCCAACCACACCACCGCCGCACAACAACTTCGGCGACAAGCTTCCGGAAGTCTTTCACGATCCCTATCAGTACGGCGTGGAAAGTTCGGTAGGCGACTATGTGATGCAAGCTTCTCCGGAGAAGGTGAAGTCCGAACACGACGAGGCGTAAGGCGTCTTTATAAGATTCTGGGATTGGAGTCTGTAGGATTATGGCGACAACGGCACCGGCAATGAAAATGAAGGATTATTCACCGCCGCCGGCTTCGACCGGAATTTGGGTCGTGGTCGCTTCCATCACGATGACCTTCGCGGCGTTTACCAGCGCCCTGATCGTTCGCCAGGGGGGCGCGACGGACTGGCATCATCTCACGCTGCCTCGAATTCTCTATCTGAACACGCTGGTCCTGTTCGCCAGCAGCTTCGCTCTCGAGAAGGCGCGCCGGCAGGTGGGCGCCTTCATGGTTGCACAAAGAACGCAGGGGCCGAGCACTCAGGCCGAAAAGCCAACTCTCTGGCTCTACGTTTCTTTGTCGCTCGGTTTGCTTTTTGTGGCTGGACAGTACGTGGCCTGGCTGCAGTTGCGCGCCCAGGGCCTTTTTCTGAACACCAATCCCAACAGCTCGTTTTTTTACGTGCTGACCGCGATCCATGCCCTGCATGTTTTGGGTGGCCTGGGCGGGCTGGTGCGCGTGATTTCCCGGCTGAACCGGTCGATTCTGCGGAAAAGCACGCTCGACGCCACCGCCTATTACTGGCACTTTATGGATGCGCTGTGGGTGTATCTGCTGTTGCTGCTCTGGATGAAGCTCTAGCACTCGCATTCGATTCGACAGGAGGCCCCGTGGGCCAAGCGGAAGTGACGATGGGATCACACTCAGCGCTGATGGAACAACCGACATTTTCGGTACCGGCGAAGAAGATGGCGATGTGGCTGTTCATCATCGCCGACTCGGCCACGTTTGCCGGTTGCCTGGTTGCCTACGGATTCATCCGGAACGCCACTCCCAACTGGCCGAGGCCGTTCCACAGCATCACCAACGTCGCGTTGATGACCTTCATCCTGCTGACCAGCAGTTTGACCATGCTCATTGGAGTACGGTCGGCGGAGAAGGGAGACAAGGCCGGTGCGTTCCGCTGGACTATGATTACCGCGGCGGCCGGAATCCTGTTTGCCGTCCTGCACATTCGGGAATGGATGGGAATGATTGGGGAAGGCGCAACCCTGTTCCACAATCCGTGGGGCACGCCGCTGTTCAGTTCGCTGTTTTTCAGCATTACCGGCCTGCATCTGCTGCACGTCACCGGCGGCGTGCTCGCGCTGATCGTGGTGGGGCTGCGCTACCAGGGCGGGCGTTACAAAGCCGATGACCTGGAAATTACCGGCCTTTACTGGCACTTTGTGGATCTGGTTTGGATGTTCGTGGTGCCGCTGGTCTATCTGTTGAACCTGGCGCACTGAGAGTTAGAACTCGAGAGGGAGAAGACGGACGGCCTGAAACAGGCAGGAGCGAGCTACCTTGAGGAAACCAGGAGCAAACTAATTATGACTAGCCCCGAAGCGAAGACCGACGGTATGGGGAAGGATCTTATTGTCTACGTATGCATTCTGGCCCTGGCCGGGATACAGTTTTTTATTGCCTATCAAGACATCAGCGCATCACAAATGTTTGTGCGCATGCTGATCGTGGCCTGCATCGAGGCCGCGCTGGCGCTTTTGTTTTTCATGCATTTGTGGGAGAATCGCGGACTCAAGTGGTTCGTCCTGATTTTCACGGTGGCCGTGATCCTGGGGATGCAATACGGATGGACCGACAGTTACCGCCTGATCGACGGCGTACCGTGGGCAAAGTAGTCCGGCCGCACCGCTTCCGGAGGAAGGCAGACGTTGAAGCTGAAATTTTGGAGACAAGTCGCGATTCTGGGGATTGGGTTGGCGGCGTTTATGATCCTGCTGGCGCCGCTGCCGGCATTCTCGCAAAACTGCGCGCTCTGCTACACCCAGGCGGCCTCCTCCGGTTCGCGAATGATTCAGGCATTAAAGAGCGGGATTCTGGTCATGATCGTGCCTCCCACGCTCGGATCCATTGGTATGATTTTTGTCGTGTATAAGAAACGCAATCAGGTGAGGCGGACGCAACAGGAAGAGACGGAAACGGAAGAAGCAGAGACGGCCAAGACGAATCCGGCCGAGACTGGTAAAGACTGGTAATATGTCAGCCACGCAAATCATGACGAGCCCTGCCTCTTTCTCCACGCTTAAGTCGAAGCTCCGGGATTACTACACCCTGACCAAGCCCGAGGTGAACCTGCTGATTCTGATGACGACCTCGGCGGGTTATTACCTGGCCTCGCGGGGACCGTTCCGGATCGTCGGTCTGGTCAACACACTGCTGGGCACGCTGCTGGTGGCCAGCGGAACCGCGACTCTGAATCAATGGATGGAACGCGTATGGGATGGCAAGATGCGCCGCACTGCCTCTCGTCCGCTGCCTTCGGGCCGGCTCACGAGCCGCGAGGCGCTGGTGTTCGGCCTTCTGCTGAGCGTGACTGGCGGCCTTTACTTGCTGGTCGCGGTGAATGCCTTATCGGCGGCGCTGGCGGTTTCGACTCTGCTCTCCTATCTGCTGGTCTACACTCCGCTCAAGCGCAAGACGCCGCTCTGCACGCTGCTCGGCGCGTTTCCGGGCGCCATGCCCACGCTGATCGGCTGGGCGGGAGCCTCCGCGGCCATCAACCGGCAGGCCTGGTATCTTTTCGCCATTCTCTTTCTCTGGCAGTTTCCACATTTCCTGGCCATCGCGCTCATGTATCGCGAGGACTACAGCCGCGCGGGTTATCACATGCTCCCCGACTTCGATCGGGACTCACGCTTCACGCACGCCGAAATTATTGGTTTCTCTGTGCTCTGTGTGGCCGCTACTATGCTTCCCCTGATGGACCGCGCGGGATGGTTGTATGGCGCGGGCATGGGCGTGGCCGGAGCGTTCCTGCTTTACCACTCCGGCAAACTGGCGACTTCGAACGCGAAAGGCCTGCCCGGACGCCTACTGCATGCCTCCGTGCTCTATCTGCCGGTGGTCTTGGTGATCATGGTGGCCGCGAAGAAGTGAACCCTGCGGTGGCTATGCTGCCGTCCAAATTGTGCCTCTCCGGAAAAGATCATTGGCCTTTGCCCTAACTGTGGCGATCCTGCTCGCGGCCGGTACGGTTTTCGCGCCAGCCCGAACGGCACCGCCGGGAAAACGGCGTGACCTGCCTCTCACAAAGTTCTATGACACTCCGCATCCCCTGCCGCCAGGCAAACCGGGAGAGCTGATCCGCTCGGAAGAATTCGAGCAATACGAACTCCCCTTATCCGTGGATGCCGTGCGCATTCTCTACCACTCGCGTTCGGCTGCCGGGGAAGACGTGGCGACATCGGGTGTCGTTCTGACTCCCTCGGGGGAAAAACCACCCGCGGGAGGCTGGCCGATGATTGCCTGGGCTCACGGGGCGGCCGGCGTCGCCCGTTCTTGTGCTCCGTCGCTGACCCGGAATCTGGGCCACGGCCCGTTTCTCTCGATGTATGTAAACCTTGGGTACGCGGTGGTCGCAACGGATTACACCGGACTGGGAACCGATTTCCGCAATGCATTCCTGGACGGGCCGTCGAACGCGGCCGATCTCATCGCTTCCATTCCCGCGGCCCGGGCCGCAGTCCCACAGCTGGGCACAAGGTGGATTGTGATGGGCGAGGCCGAAGGAAGCTTGGCGGCTGTCGCTGTCGCGGAAAAGGAGGACGGCATTCGCGATCCGGGCTACCTGGGCAGTATCGCGATTTCAGGTCTGGCGGATGTGCGCGAAATCTATGGGCACGCGGCGGATCCTTTCATGCTGGCGTCTCTCGCGTATGGGATCAAAACGGTGTATCCGCAGTTTCAAGTCACGGACATGCTGGCGGAAAAAGGGTTCGCCCTCTACCACCACGTCGAGCAGGACTGCGGAGCGGCGGGAATCGCCGGGCTGTCGACTGCTGCAACTTTGCAACCAGGATGGGACGAAAACGGATTCGTCCGCCAGTACTTCGCCCGGAACAATCTCGCGCAGGCGCGTGCCTACGGCCCGATGATGGTAGTCAGCGGGGATGCCGACCAAGCGATCCCGACGGCGATGACCTCTCAGGCGGTCACGCGCATGTGTAAGCAGGGGGACTTGGTGCAATGGCAACGCTATCCTCTCGACTCAGGAGCGGTGATTGGCGCCTCGGTGCGGGACCAGATTGCGTGGATCGGGGGAAGGTTTGCCGGACGTCCAGCTACGACGAGTTGTCCTTGATCGGTCGTCCCATGTCGCGGTCGAAATCGGCGAGCCGTGTCGGTTTTCACTCCGGCGCTTCCGTCCACAGCACTCGGCGTCCTTCCCGGCTGCTCTTGTGCGCGAGCAACAGGGCGCGCATCGTGCGCAGCGCCTGCTCCGGAGTTACGTCGAGCGGAGCACCTTTCTCGATCGCATCTCGAACATTGGCGTAGTACCCCCGATAGTCTCCGCGTTCGGTCTTCACTTTGCGAGTCTCGCCGCCTACGCGGCTCAGAGTTCCCCAACGGTCTTCCGACTCCACGCCCCAGTCTGAGCCCCAGTCCGGGCCGTCAGGGCAGGTCGGGCTGCGCAGAATTTCTTCCTGCGGGTCCATCCCGTACTTGATGAACGATCCCTCCGTTCCATGGATCAGCAGGTGCGGCCCGGGAGCATAGGCAACAATCCGCGCCCGCAATGTGGCTCGCAGATGCGGATACTCCATGTGCACGTCGAAGGAGTCGTCGACCTGCGCCGTGCCCCGCTGGCAGAAGGCCATTGCCCAAATCGACTCCGGCGTGCCAAACAAAACCAGCGCCTGATCGATCAGGTGCGGGCCCAGGTCCCAGAGAACTCCGGCCGCGGGATGATCGGCTTGCTCGCGCCATGCACCGGGCTTGGAGTCGAGGCGAAAGCGGTCAAAGCGCGCCTCGTACTCCGCAACCTCGCCCAGCGCGCCCGATTTCACGAGGTCCTTTACAGTGTGAAATTCCCCGTCCCACCGGCGGTCCTGATAAACGGTGACCAGACGGCCGCGCTCGGCGGCCAGTCGCACCAGTTGCTCGGCTTCCGCCATGGTCGGAGTGAATGGTTTGTCCACGACCACGTGGCGCCCCGCTTCCAGACAGGCCTTGGTATAGGAGTAGTGCGAATCGTTGGGCGTGGCCACGACGACCAAACTGATCGTCTGATCGGAGAGCATTTCGTCGAGCGTGCGCGCCACCCGAACTTCTGGATACTTTTTCTGCGCATTCGAACCATGCCGCTCGAGAATGCAGGCCAGTTCCATGCCTTGAACGCCACGAATCACGGGCGCATGAAATGCTTGGCCCGCCAGACCAAATCCGATTAAGCCTACTCGTACCATTGCTTCCTCCGCGCGCGCTGGGCCGCTCTCTTCCTCTTTGACTCTTTGCGTACTCTTTGCTTCAGCGGTCCTTTACGCGCCGCACAAATTTCAATCCTGACCAGATTTCAGTGATCGCACATACCTTCACGTCCACCAGGCCGGCGGCCAGACCAATTTCGCGAACGACGTTTTCATCCAAATCGGTAGGCACGCCGGAGCTTTTCTTCGGCCAGCTGACCCACAGCATTCCCGCGGGAGCCAGCCGCTTGCCCAGCTTTTTGAATTCTTTGGTCAGTTGCGTTTCAGATTTTGTGAACACCATGGCGAAATCGAGAGGGGTTTTTCCGTCGTTCACGATTTCGCATGCGGCCAGTTCCGCGCTCAATTCCGCGCGCACTTCTGACTGCAGATCCACGAACCACACACGAAAGCCGGGTTTGATTCCCAGCTTCTTCGGAAGTGGCGTCCCTGAATATCCCGGCATGCGGTTGGTAGGTCCTCAGAGCATTCGATGGGGGAGCCGCGTTCTATTGTGTGGGTGCGTACCATCCACGGCGCGAGCGCACACGATAGTTCTTGCGGTCGTTGGTGACGATTTCGATGGTGCGGTAGTGCCCGTCGGTCTTGAAGTCGGCCGGCTTGTAGGCAATGGCGTACTGGCTGCGGAGTTCCTCCTGAATCTCGGAAAACGCGTTGGCCACATCGCGAATCTGGAAGGGAAAGAAGGCGCGTCCGCCGGTGGCGTCGGCGATGCGCTCCAGCACTTTGTCGCCCGGCCCTTTGGTTCCGCTCACGTTGGTGCTGATGGTATAGACGATAGCCTCGGCGCGCTGCGCCATCTCAATCGCCTCTTCGCGCGTGACATGGCTCTGGTTGTCTTCGCCGTCGCTCAGCAGAATGATGGCGCGCCGCTCGGGCGTGGCCTTCGATGCTTTCAGCAGCCTTTCTCGGCAGGCGTAATAGAGCGCGTCATAGAGAGCCGTGCCGCCGCCGGGACGCAGTTCGTGCACTCCGTGAGCCAGCAATTCGGCGTTGTCGGTGAAGTCCTGCGTAATCTCCGGCGTCACGTCAAAGCCCACCACAAACGCCTGGTCGTAACGCGGACGAATCGTCTGGTTCAGAAACTCGATGGCCGCTTCCTGTTCAAACTTAAACCGGTCGCGCACCGAATTGCTGGCGTCGATGAGCAGTCCGACCTGCAGCGGCAGGTTGGCTTCGGCGTGGAAGCTGCGAATTTCGTCCGGTGGCTTGTTGTCGTCCAGGACGCGAAAATCGTTCTGCTTGAGGTCGGTGACGCGCTTGCCGTGCTTGTCGGTTACGGTGAAAACGACGTTGACTTCGTTGGGTCGCACGACGATCTTGAGCACCGAGTCGTCGGCTGCCGCGTTCGGATCGGCGGGTTTTTGCTCTTGCCCGGCGGGTGTGCCGCTGGCCGGGGCAGCACTCGAAGGCTGCGCCTGCGGCGCCGCGGTCGTTGAAGCGGGAGTCGTTGTAGGAGTCGCCGGAGCCGGCGCTGACTGTGCGGTCGCGCTCGCTGCCAAAAGCATTAGCAGAGGAAGTACGGAGCCCATCACCCGCCCTGCGCGTAGACGTCTTGTTCTTATAGTTTCCATTCTGATTCGAACCATTATATCCGCCCAGCCAGTGTGAGCTTCAACTTAGGCTAGACGTGTCTCAACCGCCCTTCAGTTGCCGTGTCCCTAGGGTAGCGGGTCAGTTTGAACCGTCAAGAGTGGCGTCATCCCGAGCGTAGCCCGCTTTTCAGGCGGAGAGAGGGATCTCCCTGAAAATGGTGCCTTGGGAGATCCCTCCCGCGGCTGAACTACGCCGCGGTTCGGGATGACGCAAGGACAGACTCAAACTGAGCCACTACCGTCCCCGGCGGTGTCTCGCGCTACGAGTTCCAGAAACGCCTGCAGTTCCGGCGGAAGCGGGCTTTTCAGCGCGATCTTTTCCCCGGTGCGGGGATGCGTTAATTCCAACTGTGCCGAATGCAGGAAATTTCGCGCCAGTGCAATCGCGCCGCCCTCGTCGGTTGCGCGACCGCGCCTTGCCTTCATCTCACGCGGCGCCCCGTAGAGCGCATCGCCCACCACCGCGTTGCCCAGTGATGCCATGTGGACGCGAATCTGGTGGGTGCGGCCAGTATCGATCTTCACTTCAACCAGCGTGAATTTGCCGAAAGGCGACTCCAGCCGCCGGATGACGCTGTAATGCGAGACGGCGTCGCGCCCGCCGGTACCCCGCGTGGTCATCCGTATGCGGCGCACCGGGTCCCGGCTGATGCTGGCGGTGATGGTTCCGCGGTCTTTCTTCGGCCACCCGTGCACCAGCGCAATGTAAGTTTTCTTGACCTCGCGGCGGGCAAACTGCTCCGCCAGCTTGCGATGGGCTTCGTCGTTTTTCGCGACGACGATGAGTCCGCTGGTTTCTTTGTCGAGGCGGTGAACGATTCCCGGCCGCATCTCTCCGCCCACGGCCGACAGCGTCGCGAAATGATGCAGCAGCGCATTGACCAGGGTACCGCGATTGCGCTGGTCTTCCGTAGCGCCGGCGCCGGCATGAACCATCATCCCCGCGGGCTTGTTGATGATCGCCAGGTCATCATCTTCGTAAACGATGTCGAGCGGAATCTCTTCAGCGATGGCGCGCAGAGGCGGCCGCTCAGCCGAACCGAGTACGGTGATGCGCTCGCCGCCGCGCAGCTTCAGCGAGGCCTTCACGGGCTCGTCGTTCACCAGAACTTTCTCTTGGGAGATGAGCTGCTGCACTCGCGCCCGGCTCACATCCAACTGCGCTGCCAGAAACTGATCGAGGCGCTTCTCGCTGTCGTCAGGCCCAGCCGCAATAACAATTGGGAATGCTTCCGGCATCTGGCTGGGAGGATACTACACAGCGCCTCCCGCGCAGCGTGTCCCACACCGGTGCAGTAGTCAGTAGTGGAGTAGTCAGTAAAGGATTCGTCAAATAATCTTTCAAAATCGCCACCGAACGGTGTCTAATTTCCCGCATTGGTAGTTGCCGGCCTAGCCAAGCGCTGGCGCTGAGTGACGCCTGGAGGAGGAAAGTCATGACTATGAGACATCGGCGGTTGGTCGCGATTCTGGGCCTTCTGCTCACAAGTCCGATCTGGTGCCGGGTCGCACAGGCTGCGGGTGGGGTCGTGGTTCCGGCTGGAACGCAGCTCAACACTCTCAAATACAACGACACGGCCGGGACGGTCGTCCAGTTGAAGCCAGCCGAGCAGGTAGCCTTCCTGTTCGTGTACGGCATGCAGAATTTGGAGAGCAATTGTCTCAGCACGTTCTTCGGTGGCCCCGGCAGGCCTTGTGCCTTGGACGAGTTAGTGAAAGGAGTGCATGGGAAGAGCGGAATCATTGGCTTGAACACTGATCCCGCGCAGGACTCGAACTATCAGTACAAATTGGAGATTATCGGCCAGGACTGCGTGATCAGGGCGATCCCGCAACACCCCGGCCTTGGCGGATTCGCCTATATCGGCTCGCCCGGCGGCATGCACGGCAATTTCTACTACAATCCCACCGGCGCGGACATGACCCAGGCGAAAGCGCTGGGCGAGATGGGATATTCAGGGAAGGGCTTCACCCGCTAGGTGGGGGCTTAGCGCGTTGCGCTTACCGTCTGCGCTGGGGCTGGCTTGGAGCCGGGGCGCAACCACCAGATCAGTCCGCCGGCCAGCACCAATCCGATGGCGACCAGCTGCGTGCCGGTCATGGCGCCGCCGAAGACGGAGCCGCGGCCGGGATCGTCGCGCAGATACTCGAGGAAGAACCTGGCTACGCCATAAATGAACATGAACGCGCCAAAGATCTGGCCATCGAATTTTCTGCGCTTGAGCAGCCACATGAGGAAGAGGAAGTTGGCGAACTCCACGGCTGATTCGAATAACTGAGTGGGTTCGAGCGGCCTGCCGAGGGGCGTGCCGGTGATTTCGGCGGCCAATGGATTGGTGAAGGTCACGCCCCACCAGTGGTGCGTCTCTTTCCCGTAGCAGCAACCGGCGGCGAAGCAGCCAATGCGGCCGATCGCATGGCCCAGGGCCAGGCCGGGCGCAAAGGCATCGCATGTACCGAGTGGCGGCATGTGGTTCTTGCGCACGTACCAGGCGGCGGCGAGGAATGCGGCGATCAGCCCTCCGGAAAAAACTCCGCCTGACTGCAGTGTTGCCAAACTGAAAATATCGCCCCAGTGATCTTTGTAGGTACTCCAATCGTTGATGATGTAGAGCACCTTGGCTCCGACGATGCCGCAGAGTACGACGAGGATCCCCAGATTCCACGCCTTATCGCCGTCAATGCCGAGGCGCTCGGAATTGCGCACACTGACCCAGAGTCCGATCAGGACGCCCATGGAAACCAGGAATCCATAGGTCGGCAGGAAGAACTTCCCTAGATGAAAGAGTTGTGGATACACGGTCTGTTAGATGCGGAAACTAAGGGATTCGTACCGAAATCAGTGTAGCAGGATTGCTGGGCTATCTGAAGGGAAGTCTCGCGGCGAATTGCTGATTGCTGATTTCTGATTGTTGATTAAAGACCCTCATGCCTCTGGCGTTTCAATCATCAATCAAAAATCATCAATCAACTTTAAGATTACAAGAAAGCAAGCCGACCCACTGTGCCGTGTGACGGGCCGAGAATGAACCCGTCGGTAGACGTTGGGTGCCCGCCGAGACCCTTTAGGCATCTCCGCATGGCGGAGCGTTGCACACCGGATCCTAGTTCGAGTCGAGCTCCCGTTCATTCAGCATTGGTTCAAAAATCGGTTACCGTCATCACCAACCCGGCAGGCCGGCTTTCAATCTGGATGCTAGGCAAAACCGGGGCGCTTGGCAAGTGGAAGACTGCAAAAAGTTGGCAGGCCGCTTGCAACCAAAGTAATGCCCGGTTCACAAATCGGCTTGCCCGCCGTCGCCAACCAATGACAAATTTCAAAAAGAATCGGGTCCCCGAAGCCTGCCGCTCCCCGGCGTAAGGGTCCACCCGCCTGCTGCGGACCACGGAAGGACTTGATTCTACTGCCCAATTGTGAGTTCATACACCGTACGCCAAATATTGGGCCAAGCGTGCTCGCGGGCGGATCGGCGGCATGCTGGAGATGCCTCAGTAATGTTGAAACTGCGCGCGTCCGCGCTGGCGGCGGCGGCTGTCCTCGTGCTCCTGCATGGGGCGGTCCTGGTATTGCGGTATGGGACCGACACTGCTTCGCTGTGGGGCGACTGGATTGACACCGCTGCACCCCTGGTAGCGGCGGTGGTCTGTTGGATGGTTTCGCGGCAGGCCGGCCCTTTTGGCAAGAGAGTCTGGCGTCTGGTCGCTTTGTCCGGCCTGCTGGCTGCCATCGGCCAGGGTCTCTACACCGAGTATTACGACTATCTGCACGCGCCGCTAGGCACCTTGTGGCCGAGCGACCCCCTTGTCTTCTTCTGGGTTGTGCCCGCCATGATGACGCTGTTCCTGAGTCCACGCGACCCCGGCAGCGGATACCGCTGGTTGCGGGTCTGCGATTTTGTGCAAGTCTGCACGCTTGCGCTGGCGGTCGAGTTGTCGCAGATCTACGTGCCCTCGCGCTGGCAGGCTGCCGGCCGGGCCATGCAGGTCCGGGCGCTGCACGCCGGGATCTTCTTTTTTGGCCTGATCGCCCTGAGTTTCCTGGTTCGGGGCCTGCTGAGTTTCAGTCGAACCGAGAGGGCGTTCTTCCTGCGCATGGGCGCATTCCTGGCCGTCCACGGGGTGGTTCTCAATGCGACGCTCTATTCGCAGGCTTCCGGACACTATCAGCAGGGGACATGGCCTGATCTCACCTGGACGTTGAGCTTCGGTTTGCTGATTGTGATTGCGGGGACGTGGAACGATCGCGAACCGCAGCCAACGCACGATCCCCATTCTCGTTCTCACTCGCACAGCCTGCAGTTGCTCGCCCAGTTTTCTCCGTTATTGATTCCAGCGATTGTGTTCCCCCTTGTCCTAAGCATCGCCCAGGAACAATTCTTCTGGTCGGTTACGCTTGTGCTGGTTTCTTTCACTGCCGCCAGCGGACGGCTCTTCGTAGTGCAGAACCAGTTGCTCACCAGTTCGCGCGAGCTACAAGAGAATCTCTCTCTGCTGCAGGGCATTACCGAGGGCACGACGGATGCGGTCTTTGTCAAAGACCTGCAAGGCCGCTACTTGATGATGAACTCGGCCGGAGCGCGTTTCCTCGGCCGGACCATCGACGAGGTCCTGGGCAAGGACGATACGGAACTCTTCGACGACCCGGAAACCGGCCGCGTGATCATGGAGCTGGACCGTCGAGTCCTGCAGTCCGGTGAAATGCAGACCCTCGAAGAGGAAGGCACGGCAGCCGGAGTCTCTCGAACCTACCTGAGCAACAAAGGTCCGTTTCGCGATGCGAACGGCCAGGTGATTGGACTGCTCGGCATTTGCCGCGACATTAGCGACCGCAAAATGGCGGAAGAGGAAATGCGCCAGTCGCAGCAGAAGCTGAGCATGCACTTCGAACACACTCCGTTGGCCGTGGTGGAATGGGACCTCGCCTTCCGCGTCACTGCCTGGAATCCCTCGGCCGAGGGCATCTTCGGATATTCCCGCCACGAGGCCCTCGGACAGCACGGCAGCTTTATTGTCCCGGCGCCGTTTCGCCAGAACGTGGATCAGGTCTGGCAGGATTTAGTGCAGCAGAAGGGCGGGATGCGGAATACCAACGACAACCTCACCAAGGACGGCCGCACCATCTCCTGCGAGTGGTACAACACTCCGCTGGTCGACGAATCTGGACGAGTGTTCGGCGTGGCGTCGCTGGTGCATGACGTCACCGAGCGCGTGGCTCTCGAAGAAAGACTGCGCCAGTCGCAGAAAATGGAGGCTGTCGGCCGGTTGGCTGGCGGCGTCGCTCACGACTTCAACAATCTGCTGACGGTAATTCTCGGCTACTCGCAAATCCTGGCCGAAGGCGTGCCCACAGGCAGCCGGCTGGCCGACAGCACCGCGCAGATCAAGTCGGCCGCCGATCGAGCCTCCGGCATCACCCGCCAGTTGCTGGCCTTCAGCCGCAAGACCGTGCTTTCTCCGCGCGTCATCAACCTCAACGACATCATGTTGAATCTCGACTCCTTGCTGCGCCGGCTGATCGGAGAAGATATCGAGGTCCTGACCGCGCCCGCCAACGACCTGGGTTCGGTGAAGGCGGATCCGGGGCAGATCGAGCAGATCCTCATGAATCTGGCCCTGAACGCTCGCGACGCCATGCCCCACGGCGGAAAGCTCACCCTGGAAACCTCCAACGAGCAGCTCGACGAAGCCTACGCCCATCGCCACCGCCCCACGGTACCCGGGCGCTACGTCATGCTCGCGGTGACCGATACCGGACATGGTATGAGTCCTGAAACGCAGGCTCGTATTTTCGAGCCCTTCTACACGACGAAAGAAGTCGGCAAAGGCACGGGCCTCGGGCTCTCCATGGTGTACGGCATCGTCAAGCAGAGCGGTGGTTACATCTGGGTCTATAGCGAGCCCGATCGGGGCACGAGCTTCAAGATCTATCTTCCCCGCGTCGACCAGCCGGCCGAAACGATGGGCGGCGAAAACCGCTCCCAGAGCGTGCAACGAGGTACCGAGACGATTTTGCTGGTCGAAGATGACCCCCAGCTCCGCCAGCTGAGTTCGTCGGTCCTGGCGCATTGCGGTTATAAAGTTTTGACCGCCAACGGGCCGGAAGAGGGACTCGCCGTCTGCAAAGAGAACCACCGCGACATCCGCCTGCTGGTGACCGACGTGGTCATGCCCCGCATGAACGGACGCCAGTTAGCCGAGCAGATCCTGCAGGTGGCTCCGAACGTGAAGGTGCTCTACATCTCCGGCTATACCAGCAATGCCATCGTGCACTACGGAGTGCTCGACCCTGGACTCTGGTTTCTGCCCAAGCCGTTTACCCTGGCGGCGCTGGTCGCGAAAGTCCGGGAGGTTCTTGACTCGCCCGCGCCGTGAGCGTGGCATCTATTGCCATCCCGTCCGTACTGTCATCCTGTAGTTATGTCATCCTGAGCGTAGGGGCTGGTCCGCGAACGCGGACCAGCTCCGGAGTCGAAGGATCCCTACATGAACTAGATTGATGCTGAGGGGAGACTGATGCTGAGAGGAGATTTCAGCTCGCCGCGTCTAGGCGTCCGCGTCTACGTGTCCAGGAGAACTCCTTGAATCGCGATAATCTGCTTGGACGGTAGGGATCCTTCGACTGTGTTTTCGTCCGCCTTCGCGGACGAAAACTACGCTCAGGATGACCACGTTGGATTGGGACCGGAGAGTGGTCTCCTGAGGAAAGGCTATGCCGCTGACCAGCGTTGGAAGCAGTGTCAGAATAAGAGGAGTGAAAACCAGCGGAGTCAAAACTGGAAAGCGTGTCCCGGCGCGGCGCAGCCTATCCCGCCTTGCGGTTGTCGCCCAGCACTTCGTCCAGCGCATCTGCTAACAGATGCGCCCGCTTCTGATACTCGGTTGCCCCGCCGTCCTGTTTTTTCTTAAGCAGGTGATATTCATCGGCAATATTCAGCGCGGCCAGCACGGCCAGCCGCACCGTATCGATCGTATTGGTGGCTTCGGCCACGGCGCGCATTTTGGAGTCGACATATTCCGCCAGCTTCAGAATGTACTCCGCATCGGACCCACGCAGGTTGTATGCCTGGTCGAAAATCTCCACTCGCACGCTGGAGTTCTGCGCGTCTTTCACCATCTGGTCTTTGGTCGCCGTCGCCATAAATCCGTTCTCCGTAGTTCATGGGAGGAGAGACGTAGCTGGCTACGTCTTTTTTTGCAAACAGCTAGCTGGCCTCAGCCAGCGACTCGATCTGCTGCAACATTTTCTCGACGCGCCCGCGAATCTCTTCCCGCTCTTTTTTCAGCTGCACGGTTTCGCGCCGCAGGGTGACTAACTCCGCTTCGCGGTCTTCCATCTGCTGCCGCAGCCGCTGCGCATCGCGCTCCGCCACGGCCCGCGCCTGCCGCGCCGCTTTATACATTTCTATGGTGCGATAGATCTTCTCTTCCAGCGCCTGAAAATCGTCGGCCGGAACCTGCGCCGCCACCTGTTCGACTACATTCGAAGCCATAAGTGCACTCTTCCCTACGAAAATTTATAGAGCCAGGATTTCTGGAGCTTCTTCGCAGTATACTCCACCTCTTTGTGGACAACTCGCGCCATCGCGATCGGGCTAATCTTTGACAATCCTGGCTGGCCGGTTTGTCTATAATTCCTGTCTCAAGGAGGACCGAACTATGAAACGTCTTGCCTATCTTGCTCTTGGGTTGTTCCTCTCGCTCGCCACCCTGCCATCCCGAAGCGCCGCTCAGGCCAAGGTTCAGCGCGCGGTGGAACTTATAGATGGTCAGGGAAAAAGTGTTGGCACAGCTTCCCTCTGGCCGAAAGGCTCGGGCGTCGGCATTGAACTTCACCTGCACGACCTGCCTCCGGGGGAGCATGCCATCCACTTCCATCAGTTCCCAAGTTGCCAGGGTCCTGATTTCAAATCGGCTGGCGGGCATTTCAATCCTGAAGGCAAGAAACATGGATTCGATAATCCTGACGGCCACCACGCTGGCGATATGAAGAATTTCACCGTCGATGCGCAGGGCCAAGCCAACGGAATCCGATTTCAGGACGACGACGTAACCTTTGCGGACGGCCCACACTCGCTCTTCAGCAACGGCGGGACGGCGATCGTGATTCACGCCAAGGCCGACGACTACAAGACCGATCCATCGGGCAATTCAGGTGACCGCATCGCCTGCGGCATGATTGCGAAGTAAAACTCGACTCGGCGTGACGAAGCCCTAGTAGATTTTGTCATTCCGAGCGCAGCGAGGAACCTGCTGTTTGCTTGCAGCATCCGTGCGCCAACGCGCGAGGCCAGAAGAAATCACCGCGCCAGCCTCGCCAGCCGGCGTGCCGCTTCGTCCAGCGTCTCCGGTTTCTTGCAGAACGCGAACCGCACCTGCCGCGCTCCATCCCGCGGATCGCGATAGAAACTCGATCCCGGCACGCACGCCACGCCAATTTCCTGCACCAGATATTTCGCGAACGACACATCGTCTTTGAATCCAAACGCTGAAATATCGGTCATCACATAGTAGGCGCCGCGCGGACGAAAGCATTGGAATCCGGCCGCGGTCAACGACGGCATCAGATGATCGCGCCGCACCCGGTATCCCTCGGCCAACCTCGCGTAATATTCCGCCGGCAGGCTTAAGGCAGCCGCGCCGGCTTCCTGCAGCGGAGCGGGCGCGCCCACCGTCAGAAAGTCGTGCACCTTGCGGATCGCATCGGTGATGTTCTCCGGCGCAACCGCCCAGCCCACGCGCCATCCCGTGACGCTGTAGGTCTTCGACATGCCGTTGATGGTCACCGTGCGCTCGCGCATGCCTTCGAGCGACACCATCGAAATATGTTCGGTCCCTTCGTAGAGAATGTGCTCGTAGATCTCGTCGGTTATCGCCAGCACATCGAACTCGACGCACAGGTCTCGAATCAACTCCAGTTCCGCTCGCGTGAAAACCTTGCCGGTCGGGTTGTTGGGCGTATTGAGGATGATGGCTTTCGTATGCTTGTCGAACGCCCGCCGCAATTCTTTCTGGATCAAACGTCCACTCACCGCCGTCGGCCGCTGGCGGACGCAGCTTCACAAACTTCGGCTTCGCCCCGCTCAACACCGAGTCCGGCCCGTAGTTTTCGTAGAACGGTTCGAAGATCACGACCTCATCGCCCGCGTTGCATACGGCCAGCAGAGTCGAAATCATGGCCTCGGTCGATCCGCAGCACACCGTGATTTCTTTTTCGGGATCGACCGTAATCCCCTGCCACACGCCCATCTGCCGCGCAATCGCGTTGCGCAAATTCTTCGCGCCCCAGGTAATCGCGTACTGGTTCACATCGGCCGCAACCGCCCGCTGCGCGGCCTGTTTGATCTCCGCCGGAGCCGGGAAGTCGGGAAACCCCTGCGCCAGATTCACGGCCTTGTACAGCATGGCCTGCCGCGTCATCTCCCGAATGACGGACTCGGTAAAGTGCCCGACTTTGTCGCTGAGAAATTGTTTGCTGGGCGTAGAAACTGCGGGTACCCCAGCTCTCACGTTCTTTACGAGAAGTGGGGATTTCGGATTCTTTTGAGCGGAGGACTTCCGAGAAGTCTTAGCAGGAGGTTTTCCAGCCTTCTTGCGCTTGGTCGAGGTGCGCTTTGCCATAGCAGGCAGACTAGCAGCGCAGCCGAGGAAGTTTCAAATCGAGTTGCTCCGCCTATTTCTTCACCGCGATCCCCAACTCCCGCAACTGCCGCTCGCTGACTGGCGTGGGCGCGTCGCACATCAAATCCACGGCGCGCGCGGTCTTGGGGAAGGGAATTACTTCGCGCAGACTTTCGGCGCCCGTGATGATCATCACGATGCGATCGAGCCCCAGCGCGATCCCGCCGTGCGGAGGCGTGCCGTACTCCAGTGCCTCCAGAAAGAATCCAAAGCGCGATTTCGCTTCTTCTTCCGTCATGCCCAACGCGCGGAAGATTTTGCTCTGAATATCCTGACGGTGAATACGAATCGAGCCCGAGCCCAACTCCGTGCCGTTGAGCACGACGTCGTAAGCCAGTGCCCGCACCGCGCTCAACGGCGACTGGGGATCGTTCACCGACTCCACGCCCGCCTCCAGCAGACTCATGTCCTGTTCGTGCGGAGACGTGAACGGATGGTGCGCCGCCATCCACTGCTTCTCGCCTTCGTCCCACTCGAACATGGGGAAGTTTGTGACCCACAGGAAACGGAAATCTTTCGCCGGGTCGCCACTCTTCTTGAAAATGCCGTGGCGCTCGGAATACTTCTGGGCCAGCGCCAGCCGCAGCAATCCCGCCGACGCATAAATCGCGAGTTCCGCCGGCGTGACCTTGCGATGGGCGGGCATCTCCGTCTGCGGCCCGGCCTGCGCCGATCCCGCTACGAGCACGATCAGGTCGCCGTCGTCGTTCTGAATGCCGTTCTGCAGGCCAGTCTTCTTCGCAATCGCGGCGGCCGCGTCGGGGAACTTGTTGCCGATCCGCTTGAAGTCCTCGAAAAGTTTCGCTCCGCCCTTGGCGTGGAACATGGGCTTAATGTCGTCGCGCTCCTTGCGCGACAGTTCGCCGACCTTGGGCGTGCGGATGGCGATCACCGGCAGGTTCGCATTAATCGCCAGTTCCTGCAGATTCTCCGCGGTGAAGCAGTCGCGCACGTCGGTAAACGCAGGCAGCCGCAGATCCGGCTTGTCGATCCCGTATAGCCGGATGGCCTCGTCGTAATTCATGCGCACGAAGGGAGTCTTGATCGCGCTCCCTGCAGCTTGAAATGCCGCGGTCAGAAATCCCTCGACCACTTCCCACACCCGTTCCGGCTGCGGATACGTCATCTCCAGATCGATCTGGGTAAACTCCGGCTGGCGGTCGGCGCGCAGATCTTCGTCCCGGAAGCAGCGCACAATCTGAAAGTATTTGTCGAATCCCGAAATCATCAAAATCTGTTTGAACATCTGCGGCGATTGCGGCAGCGCGTAAAACGTCCCCGGCTGCACGCGGCTGGGCACCAGATAATCGCGCGCGCCTTCCGGTGTCGACCGCGTCATGAAGGGCGTCTCGATTTCAAAAAATCCCTGCCCGGAAAGATAATCGCGGATCGCCTTGGCCACCTTGTGTCGGGTCTCGATGTTGAACTGCATAACCTCGCGGCGCAGGTCGATGTAGCGATACTTCAGGCGCGTCTCTTCATTGGTGAGCGCCGTGTCCGAGGGCAAGAACGGCGGCAGCTTCGATTCATTCAGAATGCGAATTTCGCTGGCCACCAGCTCGACCTCGCCGGTGGGAATGTTCTTGTTGACCGTGTCGGCGTCGCGCACCTTCACCGTGCCAATGACGGCGATGACGTACTCGTTGCGCACTGTATTCGCTTTGTCGTGCGCCGCGGCGTCCAGTTCGCGGTTGAGCACAACCTGGGTCACGCCGGTGCGATCGCGCAAATCAATAAAAATCAAGTTGCCGAGGTCACGCCGCCGGTTGACCCATCCCATGAGCACGGCTTTCTGGCCGGCGTCGGCGGCACGCAGCGTCCCACACATATGAGTTCGTCGTAAATCGCCTAAGAAATCGAGCAAGGTGTGTCCTTTTTATATTCGTTATCGTTAACAATGAGAAATGCGGCAGAATGCCGAAACACAAGATTATAAACGCTCTTTTCTTCGAGGGATTTGCGCACGCCGGAAACCAGTGCATTCGCTTTCCGGAATCAGACCTGAGATTCGGCGAAACGGATGTCCTACCGGCTACCCTAATCCCGCTGCAGGCATCTACTATGGGGAAGATGACTGTGGTCCGGCCTGTCGACGAAACCCAGCAACCCGCGCCTGTTCCACGGCTTCTGGTCGAGCTGCCTTCCTGGCCTCGTATCTTCTTCGGTAATATCCGCGATCTCGTTGCTCCGCGCCGCCTTCCCCCGCTCGAACTGCGTTCTGCTCCGGCGCCGTTCTGGCCAGACGTATTTGTGACGCGCCCTCTTCCGTGGGCTCGATTTCTGCAGTCGGTCGTCTATCACCTGGTAGCGATAGTTCTGCTGGCTGGAGTGGCGCGGTTCTTTGCGCTCCGACCCCAGGTGGTGGTGAGGCCGACCTTCGACCGCGCGCAGGTAATTTATTACCAGCCGTCGGAATATCTTCCTCCCATCGATACCCGGATGACGCGGTCGGCGCGGCCACAGAAAGCGGATCCGGAATTCTCTCGCCAGCCGATCATTTCTCTTCCCGCGGAGGCCGACAATCGATCGCAAACCATCGTCGCGCCACCCCACGTCAAGCTCAGGCGTGACCTTGCCCTGCCGAATATTGTGGCGTGGTCCGACAAGCGAGCGCGGCCGCGGCTCGCCATTCCTCCCGTGCCTTTGACCCTGGCAGCGGAGATTACCCGGATCCCGCCGAAGATGGAGAATCCCGTCGTGGCGCCGCCGCCCGATGCGGCCGATCTCAAGCATCGACGCGTCTCGCCGACTCTGCAAAATTCGGTGGTCGCTCCTCCGCCTGAAGTTCGCGCTTCGAGCCCGGCGGCCTACGAAGCTCTGCAACCAGTCATCGTCGCGCCTCCGCCGAATGTCGAAACCGAATCTGCGCGTTCGGTCGGCGATCTGAACATGGGCGATTTGAACATGGGCGATTTGAACATGGGACGGAGTTCCGTGATCGCGCCCGCTCCCGAACTCCCAGTCGCAGAACAGCACATCCTCGCAGGCTCCCGATCTCGATCTTCCGGCGCCGGCAGTGCTCTGCAAGTCGTTCCTCCTCCGCCGTCCGTTTCTGCCGCGGGATCTTTCGGGGCGTCTTTTGGCGGGCCCGGCCGTGTGATTGCGCTGAGTCTGCATCCCGCCGTGGGCGCGCCCCCAGACCCGCCGGCGGGGAATCGCCGCGGCGCATTCGCTGCCATGCCTGACGGACATCCTGGAGCCTCTGGTTCGCCCGGTGCTAACGGCAGCGGCAGCAGCAAAGAAAGCGGGAGAGGATCGCCGCGGAAGGAAACCGGCGACTTGCCGGCAGGCCTCTACGTCGGAAACACCACGGCGAAGACCTCGCCCGTGGCGGGCGAACCCGGCAACGCATCGAACAACTTAGTCAACTCGGTCAACCCGAATCTCATGGCGAGCGTGCCGCCGCCGCGCGTCGCCAGCACTCCGCATCCCTCGCAGCCCGGCGACTCGGCCAAACTTTCCCCAGCCGAACGCTCTGTTTTTGGCAACCGCAAGTTCTATGCGCTCACCCTCAACATGCCAAACCTGAACTCTTCCGCGGGCAGTTGGGTCATCCGCTTCGCCGAACTCGATCAAGATCCCAGTCATGATTCGAGTAATCATGACTTGAGCCGTCACGACGCGCCAGCCGAAGATCTCTCCCAGCCCATGGCCATTCGTAAAGTCGATCCCAAATATCCGCTGCAGTTGATGCGCCAGAACGTCGCGGGCACGGTAATCCTCTACGCGATCATTCACGCCGATGGCACAGTGGGCAACGTCCGTATCCTGCGCGGCGTCGACGACCGCATTGACCAATTTGCCAGCCAGGCGGTGGCGCAGTGGCAGTTCCAGCCCGCCACCAAGAACGGAATTCCGGTGGATGTAGAAGCAACGTTCCAGATTCCATTTCGCGCGGCACAAGTGGGAACCGATTTCTAGTTAGAGACTAGATCGAGACTAGTTAGAGAGAGGGAATGCGGACGGGATTGCGCGGGCCACGGCGCTAGCGGCCAACGGCCTTGCGCTTCTCGAGCGCCGAGTAAATCGCGGGATCGGTGCAGACTTCGTAGTATTTGCGCTCGGTCCATCCCGTGACCGAGAAATCAGCCGGATCGATGCGCGGAATCCGGCTCTCGCGCACCACAATGTTCCGGAAGATGTCGCGGTCGACGGCCACCGTGGCGCTGAACAGCGTATATTCCCCCCGGTCGGAGGCGAGCGAGGCGGGCAGCCGCACCTTCAGCGGATCGAGCGTAATTTCCTGCTGCAACTTGCGGAAGGCGGTCTCATTCATGCGAATGCCGCCGAGATTGAAGCTGATAATCACGTCTTCCGGATTGCCGTTCTCGTCCAGTTCCGCCGCCTGAAATGCATACACGTGGAATGGCCCTGCCTTGGGCTCCATCACCTTGCGCGCCCGCTTGTTGCAGGAAGATAGCCGGTCGCTTTCGTTCAGCGCCTCGGAAATCATGATCTGATGCTCGCCATCCATCAGGTACAGCGGCGCCGACTCCTGCAGCGTGATGCCCAGGCCCAGCTCCAGCCCCGGCATGCCCGAGCGCTGCATCAGTTCGTTATAGCCGCGCACAATTTCAATGATCTCGCGGGCCAGCACGCACATGCGGCTCACCGCCAGCCCGGGCTCGCCTTCGCGCTCCAGAATGGCCAGAATGATGGCGTCGCCTTCCAGAAATACCTTGCGCGCGCCGTACTTCTCCAGCAGCTTGTTGACCGGATCATAAAAATTCAGGCTGAAATACGACGCCGGATTCAGCCCCTTCTCCATCATCGTCCGCGTCAGCCGCGTCGAATCGCGCACGTCCGCCTTGAGCACCACGTGGCGCAGCACTTTTTCCGAGTCCGCCTGCCCTTGTTCTTCAGGAAGCAGGAATTCGTAGAGCGTTCCGTTCACCCGCGACAGTTCCTGGATCCGTTCATTGCTGACCAGGTTGACGGAATCGAGCGCCGCATTCAAAACTTCCAGCCGCCGCAGGTCGCGGTGATAGTGAAAGAAGTCTCCCAGGAATCGCGCCGCCACTTTCGCGCGCTCCGCCCCGCGGCAACTGGCAACCTTCGCCACCGCCGCGTAGAGGCTATTCGGCGTCAGCTTGCCATGCTCCTGAATCATGCGCTCGACCCGGTCGCATTCAGTGCGGTCGGTGAGCGAACTCTTCAACTGCTGCGGATTGATGCGCGGCGCATACTCGCCCAGCAACGGAACCACATAGTACGAGGCGATCACGTTTTCCATGACCTGCTCGTCTTCCAGCAGCCGCACCCAGGCGGCCAGTCGCTCCTGCTGCGCCTGCCCCTCGTCAGAACCTTCCGGTGTCCCCGTCCCGACAAGAGCCCGTGCGTTCTCCGGGACATTCATCCACGAGTCGAGCATCTCGGTGTTCATTTCCTCGCCATACTGCATGCGCAGAAATCCCGAGACCACCTCCCGCATCCGGCCGTAGCGGTCCGGATCGCGATCCCAGTTGCCCAGCATGACGTAATACTCGGCGCACAGGTAGTCGTCCCGCCCGTCTTCAGAAAACAGCAGCCGGTTCAGAAACAGCGGATAGGTGAAGTAGCTTCCACCGTTGGTTTCTTCGCCAAACAGCGACCGCCGGGTGCGCGCCAGCGTGCTCTTCTCCACCTCGCGCAAGGTTTCAAAGATTTCCTGCCCGGTTTTTCGCAGGATGATCTTCTTGCGAACCTGAAATTGCGCCAGCCGTTCGCGGTACTCGTGCGCCTTCTGCTGCCGCAGGTTGTCGTAGGTTTTCAGCAGCACGCGGCAGCGCTCCAGCACCAGCAGGAACTGCTGGTTCATTTCCGTGCGCAGGAATTTCGTCACCGCCAGCCGCGCCAGCAGGTCCACTGACAACTTGAACTCTTTTTTGGCTCGATTGAGCGACCCGACCTGCAACTCGGTCAGGGCCAACTTCCAGTCCGCCGGATCAATCTTGGGCCGCGCCGCCCTTCCCGCCTGGTTCCGCATCCACGATGGGCCCTGCGCGGTCGCCGGAGCTTCCGCCGAGAGCAATCCTTCCAACTCGCCGTTCCGCGCCAGCAGTCGCGAAATCTGCGCCCGCGCCAACTCCACGAATCGCGGACTCAGCACCACATCGTGCCGCAGATTATCCACGCCGACGCTGATTCCTTCCAGCGCAACGAAAGGAGTGGACGCAGCCAGATTCGGCGGCGCCGGTCTCTCCGGCGCTCCACCCAGTCGGAAAATAGGAATTCTCGGCATCCTCGGATCAGAAGTACTTGGAAGTTGCTGATTTCAAACGGACATGTCGAGGTTAGCATGCAGAGCCCGCCCGCTAAAGTTACCTAGGTTACCGCCTTTAAACTCTTGGCTTTCGTTGGTCTTAGCCAGGATTATCGAGAGGAAGAACCCGCACGGGCCTTCGGACCTGGTGCTTGCGATGTGCCACATTACGTGTCACAATAGATCATGCCATCCGTGAACATTCGCCAGTTACGGGACACGCGTCGCCTGAAGGAATTGTTGAGCGCTGGCCAGACCGTGGAACTTCGCGAGCGTCAGAACGTTATTGCCCGCATTGTGCCAGCACAACGCCCGGCCGAGCCCGCGCATTGGCCCGACTTTGCCCGCCGACGTCAGAAGGTCTTCGGAAAGCGACTCGTGTCCGGGGCTGACCTGGTGATTGAGGAACGCGGGCGCTTTTGAACATCTACGCCGACACAAGTTTCTTCGTTTCTCTGTACCTGCCCGACCGGCACTCGGCCGAGGCAGAGCGTCGCATGGCGTTAAAGCCGGGAATCTGGTTCGCTCCACTTCACCGCGCGGAATGGATGCATGCCATCGCGCAGCATGTTTTCCGCAAAGAGATTACTGCCATTGAGGCGCGACGGGTACAGGCCGAACTGGAACGCGATCTGGGAAGCGGGCTCTGGCTCAAGGTCAACTTGCCAGAATCCGTGTGGGAGACTTGCGCGGAACTGGCCCGCCGACATGGTGCGCGCCTCGGCATGCGAACTCTCGACAGCTTGCACGTTGCCGCTGCCCTTGAACTCGGCGGCAAATCGTTCTGGACCTTCGATGAGCGGCAGGCCAAGCTGGCTGCCGCAACTGGCCTGCAAACTTCCTGAAACCTCACACGCCGGGCGCCCCATTTCTCGCGCGTTCTTTGCGCGAGAAGTGGGGTCTTCGACTCACGTCGGCGAACTATGTAGAGGTATATTTCCGGGAGGCAGCCGCCAATGCCCGGCGCTACTGGCTTTTCGCCCGCGTCGCCTCGAACTCGTCGCCCTTCTGCCATTCGATCCGTTTCGGCAGGCTCGCGGCTTCCCACCCCAGCGCGAATCCAAATCGCGCCATAGCCGAGTCGCCCACAAAATCCATCTCCGGATGGTATTCGTCGCTGGGCTGGTGATAGTGCTTTTCCACGTACTCGTGCTCCTGCTCGAGTCCCCAGGCTTCGGTATGCCCTTTGTACTTTATCCCTTCGTTAATCGAGAAGGCAGGCACGCCGACGCGCGCCAGGCTGAAATGATCGGAGCGATAAAAGTGTCCCGCCTCCGGCAGCGCATCCCCGCGGATCGCCAGCCGGAACTCCTTCGCCGTGGCCTCGACCGCTGGATAAAAAGTCGTCCGCTCCGCCCCGGAGACTTGCACTTCTTCCGGCGCTCCCAGCGGCTTCACGTCGTCATAATTCAAATCCAGGGTGATCTTTCCCGCGGGAACCGGCGGATGTTTGCCCAGATATTCCGAACCCAGCAGCCCCTGCTCCTCGGCGGTGACCGCGGCAAACAGAATCGACCGCCGCGGCCGCTGCGAAGCCGCTCCAAACGCCCGCGCCAGTTCGAGCAGAATGCCGCAGCCCGTGGCGTTGTCGTTCGCGCCGTTGAAAATGTTGTCCCCCGGCATATCCGGGCGAATGCCGAAATGATCGTAATGCGCGGTGTAAATTACGGCCTCACTGGCCAAGCTGCGATCCGAGCCCGGCAGCATGGCCAGCACATTGTTCGATTCGAAGCTACGCACCTTGCTGACCATGTGCGCCTTGAGCCGCGCCCCCAGGCTCACCGGATGAAACTCCCGCGTCTGTGCATCCTTGATCATTTTCTCTAGATTCATCCCAGAGGCCGAAGCCAACCTCGTCGCCACATCCAGATGCACCCACGCCGCAACTTTCAGCGCCGGACCCTCCAGCCTCAGAAACGACTTCTCCCCGGAGTTCGAGTTCCGCACCACTTCCCACGGATAACTCGCCATCAGCGCCTGATGGACCAGAATTACTCCCACCGCGCCCTTGCGCGCCGCTTCTTCATACTTGTAGGTCCAGCGACCGTAGTAGGTCAGCGCCTTGCCTTTGAAAAACTTCGCATCGTCCGACGGCGGTTCGTTCACCAGCATCAGCAGAACTTTGCCGCGTACGTCGAGACCTTTGTAGTCGTCCCAGCCATATTCCGGCGCCTCAATCCCGTATCCCACAAAAACGATGTCCGCATCCACGTCCGACTGCACCTGCTGGGTCTGGTCGTAGGCGACATACTCGTCGAGCGGCTTCAGGTTCATGGTCTCGCCCTGCTTCGGGACCACGGAAAATGTGGTCTCCGGCAGGGTGGTGATGCCCACCAGCGGCACTTTCTGCATGTATGTCCCATGGTCGCCGGCTGGCTTCAGGCCATACTCGGCAAACTGCGTGGCAATGTATTCCGCCGCGATGTCGCCGCCGCGCTGCCCAGTCCCACGCCCCTCCAGTAGGTCGTGCGACAGGTAGCGCACGTGCCAGCGAATGTGTTCTGGCGTGATCGTCTCCAGCGCCACAATCGCGGTGCCCGGCAGCTTTACCGAAGGCGCGCTCCTTGATCCAGCAGCCTTCGCGCCGCCAGCTCCAGCACCGGCTCCGCCCTCGGCATAAGCCATCAGGCTCGCGCACACTATCAGACACGCCGACGTAATTTTCAGCATTCCCCGCATAAGAAGGCATTTTCTTCCAGCAAGCGCCGCGAGCTGGAAGCCTTGTTTGTTGTGAAAGTCTGCAAGGATTGTAAAGGAGGTCCCGCACCCGCCTGCAGGAGAAGTGCGGAACCCGCAGCACGAGAGTGCAACCACTGCTGGAACAGCGGTACGCCCGGACGTGTCCGGCCGCGCAGAGGTACCCTGTGTCTCTTCTGTGCCCTCTGTGGTTGGGGTTCTCGTTTTTGCGAGTGTGGGACGGGTGGGTGTGGAGACGGGGATCGTACGGGACGGGCGCCCTCGCCCGTCCGCCGAGCGTAGCTCGGCTTTGTTTCATCCGCCGGACCGGCGGCTAGTTCTTCGACCCTCAGCCCGCGCGGAAGTCGCGCACATCCTCCCCCGGCCTGAACATCGCCGCCGGAGCTATCTTCCCCACTTCCGCCATCCGGCGGTTGATCTCTTCAAAATCCGCTTTAGCCCAGCCCACGCTCGACACTTCAATCTCTCCATCCTGCGCGATCCAGAAGATGGTAGGAACGTTGATCAGCCCATAAGCATTCGATACAGGATAAGAACGGGTGTCGTCGAGAAACACGGGAAACGAAACGCCAAATTCCTTGTTAAACGCTGCCGTATCCTTGGCGTCGTTCTGCGAAACCCCAACCAGCGTAACGCCCTTGCGCTCGTAGGCCTTGAAAAGCCGCTCGTAAAAGGGCAGCGCATACTGACACGTCGGACAAGATACTTTGAAGAAGACCAGCACGACAGGCCCGTGCGCCAGTTCATCGGTCAGCGAGAAGTGCTTCCCATCCAACGTCTTCAACTCAAATCCAGGAGCCGTCGACCCCGCAGCTAATGCCGTCATCGTTCGACCTCGTAATCCGCCTCTTGCGGACAATCGCACAAGCAGCACGTTCCGTCCGCCCTGACGGCTCTATCTTAAATCAGACGACGCCGTAGTACTTTCGGTTAAGTGGACGTGATTTCCGCCTTCCGCAAAATCTTCCGCGCCAGCCCGGTCAGCGCAACCCGCTCCAGCCTCTCGACCGGAGTCCATTTTCCTCGAACAGCCGTCGGCGCAGCAGTGCGCCACACCTGCACGGTGTAGTCGGTCACGGTAATCGAATGTTTAAGCGTGATGCAGGCTTCGGCACTGTTCATTGCTACGTACCCGTCGCCGCGATTAGCTTCGCGATCCGCTTTTGGGTGGCGCAGCGCTTTCAGCGCTGCGGTTTCGCCTGCCCGATCGGAGCGGGGCTTTAGCCGCTGCTGGAATCTCCGGCAACTCCCACATCCCCGCCATCAGCCGCGCATCCCGCGCGCGCTGCACCAGAAACACTTTGCCCTCGCGCGAATCGTCGTTTCGATAATCCAGCGCGTAGTGAATCTCTCGCTTCTTTTGCCGCGGCGCCTTCGCCGCCCCTGCCATTTCACCGCGCGTCGCGCACAACTCCAGCACCGGACAAGTCAGGCACGCCGGCGCGCGCGGGGTGCACACGGTCGCCCCCAACTCCATCATCGCCTGGTTGAAATCTCCCGGACGCCCACGATCGAGCAATCTCTCAGCCGCTTCCCAAAACTCTTCTCCAGCCAGCGGCCGCCCCGAAACCCTCTGCAGCACCCGCTCCACGTTGCCGTCCACGACCGCGACTGGCTCGCCAAACGCAATGCTGGCGATGGCCGCTGCCGTGTAGCGTCCCACGCCAGGCAGCTCCCGCAATCCTTTCGCCGTCTCCGGAAACTTCCCGCTCTGCTCCCCGACCACAACCTTCGCCGCCGCGTGCAGCATGCGCGCCCGGCGGTAATATCCCAGACCGCTCCACGCCGCCAGCACTGAGGCTTCCCGCGCGCGCGCCAGCTTTTCGACGGTCGGAAACCGCCGCAGAAACTCGTGATAATGCGCAATCACGGCCGCGACCCGCGTCTGCTGTAGCATGATCTCCGACAACCAAATGCGATAGGGATCGTCGGTTTCGCGCCACGGCAGATCGCGCGCATGGGCGTCATACCAGGCCAGCAGGCGTTTTCGAAACGGTGGAGCGATCGAAGCAGGAAATGTTTTGAGCTTGCGCCGTGACATCAAAATAGGGCCTGTAGGGGACGGCAGTTTGCAACCACCTTTTCTACCCTACCCCAATTCCACAAATGGATTTCGCACGCGCACCGTCCCGTACCAGCGTCCATGTTCAAAATCTTCCGAGAGAATCTCTGGAATGCCGTGGTGCTCAGCATAGGCCCAAAGATGGGCGTCGTACCATGGGAGCCGATAGGTGGCCATCCCGCGCAGCGCAGTGCGAAACACCTGCTCGCTCGGATAGATCACCGGGAACTCCGTCATAAACAGTTCGGCCTGGCGAGCGGCATCCTCGCGCGTCATCAACGGCGACTGCCCGCCTCGCGATCGAATCACGGAGTTTACGAACTCAACCAGCGACTGGTGAGCAATGCGAAAGTCTCCGGACAACTCTCCCCGGCGCAGAACCGCGCAGGCGGCGTCGCGCTTGACCAAATCTCGTGGGTCGCAACGGTAGACCAGAATATTAGTGTCCACGAGGGTAACCACGCGAGAGCCCCCGATCATCGTCGTACAGTTCCTCGCGCGTCCAGCCGCGAGTCTCACGAGTGGTGCGGGTACCTTTGGCCTTCGCTTCGTTCAACTCTTCCGCCTGGACCTCGTCCAGCCACTTCGTATTGGAGTCAAACAACGCCAGCCGCTCGTCCGTGGTCAGTTCGTGTCCGGCTTTTGCTTTGTGGCGCATCAGTTCGACACGAATGCTTTCCCCCGCGGGAATCCACTCCAACTCGTCCCCCGGTCGAATGCCGTATTGGTCGGCAATCGCCTTGGGCACGGTCAACTGAAGCTTGGAGGTCACCTTCGCCATATCCTTACTTTATCAAGGATTCAATCCTTGTTACAAGCGCGATTTTCCTTCGTGATCCGCAGCCTGCCCTGAGCGAAGTCGAAGGGTGCCCTTATGTAGTCAATGATTTTGAATTTTCTCCAGATCGTGGAGGATCCCCTCCATGTCCATCCCCCGCCATTGACCGCGCCCCGCAAGCACGAAATAATAACTCTGCCTGGCAATCCGCAACACCGCGTGAATCCACTCACGCCGAGTCATCGCGAGGAGCATCATGAACGACTTCAACCGCAAGGTCGAAGACGCGTCGGCCCGTGTCGGTCAAACCATCAACGAAGCCGCCGAACGTCTGGAAAAAGAGATTCCCGAATTCATCAAATATCTCAACGACGAGGTGGTGCCCGCCGTGCGCACCCACTCCACCAAGGCTCTGCGGACCGCCTCGCAGAAACTTACGGAATTCGCCGACTACATGGAGCAGCACCACCACCCGCCCAAGTAGCCGAATCGAGCACCCCGTTCGCAGTCACGCCACGCCGGCGCACCCGCCGCCGCGCCCGCTCCGTCCGCGTCGCTATGCTACTCATTGTCCTCATCGCGATTTTTTTGCTGAGCGGCTGCGGCCAGCCCAAGCAGGTGCACGTCAGCGTTCCGCCGCCCCCACCGCCGGCCACAACGACTGAGCCGGCCGACTCCAGTCCCCCCGCTAATGTTCCGCCCGCCAAAGAAAACGCGCCCGCCACGCCGACTGCCAAGCCGAGTGAAGAAGCTGACCTGGCCGAGCCCACCCTCCCCGTCAATGCCAAGCCGGTCGCCACCGAAACCGGACTCGCCAGCTGGTACGGCCCGCCCTACCACAACCGCCGAGGATCGAACGGCGAGGTCTACAACATGCACGCCATGACGGCGGCGCACCGCACCTACCCGCTCGGCTCCATCGTGCGCGTCACCAACGTCAAGACTGGGCACACGGCGCTGGTGCGCATCACCGACCGCGGTCCCTTCATACCCGGACGCGTGCTCGATCTCTCGCTCGCCGCCGCCCGAAAGCTCGATGTCTGGCAGCCCGGCGTCGCCGAAGTGAAAGTCGAGTTGATGCAGTCCGCGTCTCCCGATTCGCCCGGGAAATGGGCGGTCCAAATCGGCGGATTTCCTCACGGACCCGCCGCCAACAAACTCGCCGACCACCTTAAGAGCCGTTATCGGACGGCCAAAGTTCTGTGTTTCGCGAGCCCCGCCGGAGACTGGTGGATCCGCATCCGCGTCCTCGACGACGATCACGACCGCGCCCAAAAACTGGCCGCCGAAACCGAAACTCCCGAAGGCTCGGTTTTTCTTGTGCGCTTGGATTAGCCTTCGATTGAACTCGAATGATTGAACTCGAATGATGGGACTCGAATGATGGGACTCGAATGAAGGGACTCGAATGAAGGCGCACTTCTGCAAACTCGCCTTTGCGAAGTGCAATATTCCGCGCCAATCCTGCCGTTGACATCACCCGGCTCAGGACATAGCATCCTCTGTACCACGCCGCATGGATGGTCCGCCCGCAGTAGACGGAGCTGTTAGTAGAGCAGGCACCCATCCCACGCAACGCTATGCCGAGGCGATCATTTTCAGTAACATACCGACAAACGAACAATAGGAGCCGCGTCCCCGGGGAACTGTGTGGCGGGAGTGTACGTAACATGACTATGTAACATTGACATAACGTTTTAGGAGTGCGAGCAGGGAGAACCACCGATGAGTAACAAATTCTTTGACGGCATCAAGCACGTAATCATCGAAGACGACGACCCCAAGCCGGAGGGTCAGGGACAAGCACAAGGCCAAGCGCATCCGGAGCCGCACCTGGAAGCCGCGCCCGTCTTCGCCGTTCCCGTCGCAGTTCCTGCTGACGTCCCTTCTCAAACCGCCTATCAGACGATGAGCGGCCAGCCGATGAGCGAAGAGACGGAGCACTGCTACCAGCGGATTCTGGCGAAAACCAATTTCGCCGCGACCCAGGTCTCCGCCACCATCCACAAATATCTCGATCCGCTTTCGGCGATTCCCTCGCTGGACGAGCGCATGAAGTTCAAGACCGCGGTGATTCAGGCCAAGGCGCAGGAGGGTCTCTCCCAGGAAAAAATTCTCGCCACCTTCGATGGGCTGAAGGTCGCGCTACAGACCGAGCAGGAATCGTTCGCGGCCTCGGCGGACGCGACCAAGCAACATGAAATTGCCGATCGCCAGAAGAAGGTGCAAGAGATTACCGACGCGATCGCGCAGAAGCAGAAAGAAGTCGCGCAGCTCCAGCAGCGGCTCGCGGAAGTTACGACCGATCTGGTGGGAGCGCAGGGCAAGATTCAGCGCGCCGAATCGCAGTTCACCATCGCTGCCCAGCGGCGCGCGCTTGAGATCGATCAGGAAAAGGCCAAGTACGTCAGCCTTCTCCAGGGATAGGGATTAGGGATAGGGATTAAAGATCGAGAGATATCGACGACAAGCAGAGATTAAGGATAAAGCCCCATGAGTATTACTCCGTCCACTCCGAATAATCTTGGCGATGAACTGAAATCGTTCTGGTCGCGCCCCGAAGGCAAGACGGGAATAATCTTTATCGTCTTAGCCGCGGCCGCCGCGGTTTACGGCTGGGCGCAGATCGTGCCCTTCGTTGTCTCCATGCTGGCCGATACGCTGCACATGGTTTATCTGGCGGCCATCCTGGGCGCGATCCTGTTCGTTGTGTTCAGCAGCCGCACCCATCTGCTCTTCCGCCTGCTCATGCGCGCCATTACCGGGCTGATCATCGATATCGACCCCATCGGCATCCTGAAAGATCATCTGTCGCAGATGCGCAAGCGCCGCGACGTGATGTCGCAGCAGATCTCGAACGTCAGCGGCCAGATTCAGTATCTGAAAAACATCATCGACAAGAACTCTGCGCTGGCCAGCGAGAACATGCGGCTGGCCGCGCACGCCAAGAAAATCGCTACGAGTACGGCCGACCAAAACGAACAACTCCGCATGGCCTTGCAGATGAAGGCCAAGGCCAACCAGGCGGGGCGCCTGCAGAAGTCGAACCTGAGCTACACGCAACTGCTCAACAAGCTGCAGAACATTTACGACCTGCTCAGTAAGTGGGCCGTCCACATCGATTTCTACATCGAAGACACCGACAACGAAGTCAAGCAGGCGGAGATCGAATACAAGACCATCAACACCGCCTTCCGCGCCTATCGCACCGCGCTCGCTGTCATCAAGGGAACGGGCGACGAGAAAGAACTCTACGACCAGACCATGGAACATCTTGCCGAGGAGGCCGGACGCAAACTCGGCGAGATGGAAGACTTCCAGCGCCTGGCGCAGAACTTCATGGACACGATCGATCTCGAAAACGGTGCGGTCGAGACCGATGCCCTCGAGAAACTCGACGCCTACGAGAACAAGCTGCTCACCTCGGGCGCCACGGATACGGCATTCCTGCTGCCGGGCGCAACGGCATCTCCGGTTCCGATTCCGGCCGGCAAGGCGGCGGACGCTCCGCCGGCCGCGAAAAGTGCGGGCGATTACGGGGACATGTTCAAGTAATTTGTTTGGCAAGGGCGCGCCTTCAAGCCGCGCCGTAAGGGACGCAGAATCGGAGGCGGCTTTAGCCGCTGTAGTTCACCACTACAGCCGCCCCGCGATAGAACGAAGCGAGATCACTCCGATATTTTTCAGCAAGAGTTGCACACGGGAGGAAACGTAAGACATGGCACATCTAAAGGCTGGCCCTAAGATTCTTCTGATCATTCTGCTGGTGGTGGGCTTTGTGTTTGGACTTCGCAAGGCTGCGGAACTTGGCTGGATTCCCACTCCCGGCGTGATGAAGGCGCTCGTACCGGAGAAGGCTGCGTTGCCGGATGTGAAAGAGGCCATGGTACAGAACGTGGAGCCCGTGGCGCTTCCCGGTTCGTCCGCCGCGAGCGTGCCCGCAACTTTGATTCGCGGCGAAATCTGGGAGTGGAATGCCCAGATGAATCTGATCTACGCCAACGGCGGCGCCAGCACGACCAAAGGCTCGCTGATGGAGAAACACGGCGTCAACCTGATGCTCATCCGTCAGGATGACACCGGCAAAATGCAGGAAGACCTGATCGCCTGCGCCCGCGAAATTTCCAACGGTTCGTCGCAATGTTCCAACGGCGCCAACTTCGTAGTCATCATGGGCGATGGCTCAGGACAATTTCTCGCCGCCATCAACCCGCAACTGAAGAAGCTCGGCCCCGATTACCAGGCGAAAGTGATTGGCGCGACCGGGTATAGCCGCGGTGAAGACTCGCTCATGGCGCTGCCCGAAGTAAAGGGCAATCCGCAAGCTGCGAAAGGCATGCTGGTCGAGGGCGTACTGCGCGACGGCGACTGGAACATCGCGCAGAAGTGGGAAGGCGACAACGGCATCAAGAACAATCCCGACGAGAAGACGTGGGATCCGGACGCGGTCAACTGGCTCAATGCCTCCGATTACAACGTAGCCGCCGCCGACTACGTTGCCGGAAAATGCGAAGACCGCAAAGTTGTGAAAGATGGGCACCTTACCGGAGAAATGAAGCGCGTCTGCGTGAACGCGGTCGTGACCTGGACGCCCGGCGACGTAACCATCGCCAAAGGCAAGGGCGGCTTGGTGAAAGTGGTCAGCTCCAAGCAATATCGTTCGCAGATGCCCGCCGTGATTCTTGGTCCCAAGAACTTCTTCGAGCACAATCGCGCCGAGATCGAAGGCATGCTTGCCGCCACGTTCGAAGCCGGCGACCAGATCAAGGCCTTCGATCAGGTGCTGCATAAGGCTTCCGCCATCAGCGCCAAGGTTTATGCCGACCAGGATGAAGCCTACTGGTACAAATACTACAAAGGCGTAACCGAGACCGACGCGCAGGGTTTGAAAGTTGACCTCGGCGGCTCGACCGTCAACAATCTCGCCGACAACCTGATTCTGTTCGGCCTCGAGCCCGGCTCCAACGACAACTTTCGCTCGACCTACACGGTGTTCGCCAAGATCGCGACCCAGCAGTATCCCGCGCTGTTCAAAGACACGCCCATTCCCGACGTGAAAGACATTGAAGACAAGTCGTTCATTACGGGAGCGCAGGCACGCATGAGCAGCGGCGGCGCCGAAGGTGAGGCGCCGCAATATGCCGCCAACGAAACCGGGCCGGTGGTTTCGAAGCGGTCATACTCGATTAATTTCGACACTGGCAAGGCGACCTTCACCGAAGAAGGCGTGCGCACCATGTCGGAACTGAAAGACTCGCTGGCCATCACCGGACTGTTCATTCAGGTTGACGGCTACACCGACAACACCGGCAGTGAGGCAGTGAATCAGGCGCTTTCCGATGCCCGCGCCGCGGCGGTGAAAGATTGGCTGCAGAAACATGCGCCGCGCAACTTCCCCGACAACCGCTTCAAGATTGTAGGCCACGGTTCGCAGAGTCCGGTGGCGACCAACGACACGTCCGCCGGGAAAGCGGCCAACCGTCGGGTGGAGATCACACTGTCCGGCAGCTAAATCGTACCTTGAAAAAGTTTGTCATTCCGAGGAGCGCAGCGACGAGGAACCTGCTGTTTGCCGGCAGCTACGCAAAAGCAGGTTTCTCGCTTCGCTCGAAATGACGGGGTTTGAGGGCATTGGCAAAACCCAGATGAATCAGGCGATTGAGGTTTTTTCACCCAACAAGGTGATCTCCAAACAAACCGTCCGCTGGATGGTCGGATTCCAGCTGGTGCTGCTGTTTTTTATCTGGCTTTTTTCGCCGACCGTCTTCCTGCCCAAGCCCAAAGAGGTTTTCCAGGCGCTCAGCGAAATGTGGATGGAGGGTCTGGGCGGCGAACTGATCACCAGCTTCGTCCTGAACCTGGAGGCGATCGCCGTCGCGACCGTCCTGTCGCTTCTGATGGCCTACCTGACGGTCATCCCTTTCTTTCGTCCCATCGTGACCCTGCTTAGCAAGCTGCGATTTCTCTCCATGGTGGGCCTGACGTTTTTCTTCACCCTGATGGCCACCACCGGACACGAGGAGAAACTTTATCTGCTGGTCTTTTCTGTGTCGGTATTCTTTCTCACCGGCATGGCCGAAGTGGTCGCCAGCGTCCCCAAGGGCGAGTTCGATCTGGCGCGCACCCTGCGCATGAACGAATGGCGCGTGGTCTATGAAGTGGTGATCCTCGGTCAGGCCGACAAAGCTTTTGAGGTCCTGCGCCAGAATGCGGCCATGGGATGGATGATGCTCACCATGGTCGAAGGCATCTCGCGCTCCGAAGGCGGGGTGGGCGCCATGCTGCTGAATCAGAACAAGCATTTTCATTTGAGCGCGGTCTTCGCCATTCAGTTGACCATCCTGGTGCTGGGTTTGGCGCAGGATTACGGCATCGGCCTGCTGCGCGAGGTTTTCTGTCCGTACGCGGATCTGACTTTGGAGCGCAGGTAATTAGGTCGCAAGTAATAAGTTAAAGAATAACGACATCATGGTTTCCTACACCTACGGAAAGACGCTGCTGAAGGTGGACGACGTTTCCCTCGAATATGACGGCCGTCCCATCCTCAAACACGTCACCGCCGAAATCAAAGACATCATCTGTCCCGATCACGTCCAAGGCCAGGTCGTCGGATTTCTTGGCCCCAGCGGCATCGGTAAGACGCAGCTGTTCCGCATCATCGCCGGACTCAACAAGCCGACCTCCGGTCGTGTGACCATCAACGGCCTTGACCGCCCGGTGCAAGCCGGAGAAGTGGGCGTGGTCGCCCAGGACTATCCTCTATTCGAGCATCGCACCGTGATGTCGAACCTGCTGCTCGCCGCAAACCAGAAAGAAAAAGACGACAAAGCGGCGCACGCTAAAGTCGTCCAGTATTTGACTGAGTTCGATTTGCTCGACAAGGCGCACCTCTACCCGGTGCAACTATCCGGCGGACAGCGCCAGCGCTGCGCCATTATCCAGCAGATTCTCTGCTCCGAACATTTTCTGCTGATGGACGAACCCTTCAGCGGCCTCGACCTGCTGATGCTGGAAAAAACCAGCGAGCTGATCCAGAAGGTCGCCAACATGGACGACCTCAACACCATCATCGTAGTCACCCACGACATAACGGCCGCAGCCGCCGTCGCCGACCACCTCTGGCTGATGGGACGCGACCATGACGCGAAAGGCAATCCCTTGCCCGGTTCGCACATCGTCGAAACCTACGATTTGATTGAGCGCGATCTGTGCTGGAATCCCCAGATCATCACCCAGCCGCACTTCGTCGATTTCGTCCGCGAAGTGAAAGAGCGCTTCCGCAGCCTGTAGCCGCACGAAGGAGCGGGGCACTCTTGCCCTCCGCTTTTTGGCGCCGCACGCAAGCGGGCAGGAGTGCACGCTCCACACAATCTTTTCGGTGGCGCAGCGCTTTCAGCGCTGCGATTCAGCCATCTCTTTTCGGTCGGGCTTTAGCCCGTGAGGTACTTCTAAGGCCCCAGCGTAACTTTCAGCACATAGGCATACTTCCCCGGCGCCACCGCCGGCAACTGCACCTGCACCCCATCATCGCCCTGCTGCCACTCCACTTTCTCACCACTTCCAATCAATTCAATATTCTTGATCTGCAATCCTTTCGCTTGCGCGGCTCCCAAGGAGTGAATCACCGCCCGCCCATTCTCCGGCCACGCCATCTCGATCGCGTACAGCGCGTTCGCCTTGCGAGTGAAACGAAAATCTTCCGCCGTGTACGGTTGCGTGTCCTTGTCATGTCCGAACCCGGGCTGGATCTTCGTCGGCCCCTCGCCGTACACCGTCCACGGAGTGGTGTCGTAGATGGCCTCGCCATTCTGTTTGAGCCAGCCGCCCATCTCGAGCAGCGTGTTGCGCACCTCGTCAGGAATCGTGCCATCCGGCCGCGGACCAATATTCAGCAGCAGGTTCCCGTTCTTACTGACGATGTCGATCAGTTGATGCACCAGGAATTCCGGCGTCTTGAATTGATCGTGTTCCACGTAGCCCCACGAAAAATTGCTGATCGACGTGTCGGTCTGCCAGTGGTCAGTCTCAATGCCTTCCCTCAATCCACGCTCAAAATCGCGCGCCCCGGCATGCCAATCGAGAGAGTAATCCTTCATATTGATTACGCCAGCGATCCCGTGCTGCGCGGCGTAGTTGTAATAGAACGCGGCAAACTTCGTGACGTTCGGGCGGAAATTCGGCTGCCCGATCCACCAGTCGAAATACATTACCTCCGGCTGATATTTCTGCACGATCTCGGTCGCCCGCGCCAGCCAGTCATTCGCATACTCCGGACTCACGTAGGTCCAGTCATTCAACAAATCCTGCTTGGGATCCGACAGCCAGGCGTGGGCCGGCCCGTAGAGCGAGGCATACTTCGGATCGTTCACATCGGAACGGATCGTGCGCCCGCCATCGAAAAAGAAATCGTGCTCGGCGCGATGCGACGACACTCCGAAGTGCAGTCCCTCGGCCCGCACCGCCTTTGCCAGATCGCCAATCACGTCGCGTTTCGGCCCCATCTTCACCGCGGTCCAATCCGACAATCCCGAGTCATACAGAGAGAAGCCGTCGTGATGCTCCGCGACCGGAACCACGTAACGCGCGCCCGCCTGTTTGAAAAGCCGCGCCCAGTCGGCCGGATCCCACTTCTCCGCCTTGAACAGCGGCACGAGGTTTTTATAGCCAAATTTGTCCTGCGGCCCGTAGCGCTTCAGATGCTCCTGAAATGTCGGATCCGACTTCTGATACATATTCCGCGGATACCACTCGTTCATCGCCCCCGGAACCGCGAACACTCCCCAGTGAATGAAGATGCCGAACTTCGCGTCCTTATACCACTGCGGCATCTGAAATTTGCTCAGCGTCTCCCAGTCGGCGCGGTACGGGCCGTCGTTGTCCTGCCGCTCGACCTCGCGTAGGATCGCCGCGCGCGCACCGTCATATTTCTCGACCGATACCTGCCACTCGCGATCAATCTCAGCGGCCGACTTGACGCCCTGCGTAGGAGCCAGCGGATCGACGCCCGCGCTCTGAGCCAGGACAACTGCGTTTAAAGCAAAGACGACCGAGAGGAGAGAAACAACGCGGCGAGAAACCTTCATGGCGCAGAATTATAGACGCCTCGGCGAGTTTGAGTCTGTCCTTGCGTCATCCCGAACCGCGGCGTAGTTCAGCCGCGGGAGGGATCTCCCAAGGCACCATTTTCAGGGAGATCCCTCTCTCCGCCTGAAAAGCGACTCCGCTCGGGATGACGCCACGCTTAAAAAGTTTAAGCTGCACCACACCAATCCAAGCTTGAAATAGCAATTTTACAGTGTTGTAATGTAACCGCTTGGTAGAGCCCAACGCAGTGAAGGATGAATCTATGAATCGGACCACACCGGTTTCGGCACAGCCACTCGCGGATCTGGATCACCTGGAGGAGTTCGCGGAACGCCGCTATCAGGAAGGCAAGTCGGAGGCCGAGTTTCGTCAATACGATGCCCAGGCGAATCTCGGGGTGGCTGAGTTCTACCGCCTCAACCATACGCACCAGACGGTCGACTACGTACTGGGCAAGGAGAAGGAGTATTTCGGGCTCACCAAGGGCAAGAAGACGGTTTGGGAAGCTGCGGATTTTCTGAACACGCTGGTCGATGACAGCGATCCGGACACCGACCTGACGCAGACCGAACATCTTCTGCAGACCTCTGAGGCTTTGCGCCGCGACGGCCAACCGCGCTGGATGGTGTTAGCGGGTTTCCTGCACGACCTGGGTAAGGTCCTTTGCTTGTATGGCGAGCCGCAGTGGGGCGTGGTGGGCGACACCTTCCCCGTGGGCTGCGCGTGGTCGGATCAGATCGTTTATGCAGAGTACTTCCAGAATAACCCGGATCGCAACGTGCCCGAGTATCAGACCAAGTTCGGCATCTACGCGCCGAACTGCGGACTGGAGAACGTGCATATGTCCTTCGGCCACGACGGCTACATTGCCGAAGTCATGAAGCCCTACCTGCCGGACGAGGCGCTTTATATGCTGCGCTACCACTCTTTCTATCCGTGGCACCGGCAAGCCGCGTACACGCACCTGATGAATGACAAGGATGCCGTCATGCTGGAGTGGGTGAAGAAGTTCAACCCCTACGATCTATATTCGAAGGGACACAGCAAGCCCAACCTCCAGGAACTGAAGCCCTACTACGACGATCTGTTCGCAGAATTTCTGCCTGAAAAGCTCGACTGGTAGCATCCTGGCGCGCGACCCTTGCGGCGCCTTGGCTCTCACCATCGAACGGGAACCCCCGACGAAAACAAGGTGACGACAGCTCCCCGGTCAGTGCGTGCTACGGGGATTTAACGCCAGCGGAACGGGGTCCGCTACACAACCACGTATCATATGGGGGGATGCGCCTGATTCTTGACATCTTCGGGCAGACTCTCCGGACTCTTTGGGCACACAAACTACGTTCGTTTCTCACCATGTTTGGCATTGCATGGGGGGTAGGATCTCTGCTACTGCTGGTCGGGTTAGGCGAGGGTTTCCGTACGGGGAACCTCAGGCAATTTGACGAATTGGGTCGGGACGTGATGTTCATCTGGGGCGGGCGCGCCCCGGCGATGAACGGCAGCTTTAACAGCCTCCAGCAGTACTATCTCACTGACCGCGACTACCAGGACATTCTGACGCAATGCCCCGACGTGAGAGCGGTCACTCCGGACATACGTCGCAATGACATCCGGGCAGTCAGTGATTTCTACCAGAGTTCGGGGCCGATTTTTGGAGTACTGCCGAATTTCGCCGAAATTCGCTACGTTCCGCTCGCGGATGGGCGCTGGCTGAATGAGATGGACGTGGCACAGAGCCGGCGAGTGATCGTGCTGGGCGACGAGACGCGCCGCGCCCTTTTTAGCGGGCGTCCTTTTCTCGACAGTACCATCCTGCTCAACGGGATTCGCTATCAGGTGATCGGTTCGGTAAAGCGGGTGGGCTACGGGAATAACAACGACCATAATCTCTGGAGTTTCGTGCCTTTCAGTACGATGCGCCGAGAATTTCCCATGCTCAATGTGGGAGAGGTTCAGGATGCGGTCAGTCTGGTCAACTATCAGCCCCGAACGCGTGCCCTGCACAAGATCGCCGAACTGGAAGTCCACAAGGTCATCGCGCGCAACCATGGCTTTGACTACACCAACCTGGACTCTTACGAGCAATGGGACACGATCGGCACCTCCGAGTCGGTGGGAAAGATTTTTGACGCGATGAACGTATTTTTGGGGAGCGTGGGTGTGGTCACGCTGACGCTGGGAGCGATCGGCGTCATCAACATTATGCTGGTCGCTGTGGCCGACCGGACTCGCGAGATCGGGCTGCGCAAAGCGGTGGGCGCGACCAACCGCAGCATCCTGTTCCAATTCTTTGTGGAAGGCGCCTTTCTCACTTTGCTGAGCGGCGGCCTGGGCATGGGCGCGGCAGCGGCACTGATGGGTTTGCTTTCGTTCCTTCCATCCCCTCCGGGCTTTGATACACCCCGGGTGGTTCCCTGGACTGCCGCCGCGGCCATTGGTTTCCTGGCGATTTCCGGTCTAATTGCCGGACTATACCCCGCGCGTAAAGCGGCATTGCTGCCGCCAGTGGAAGCCCTGCGCAAGGAATAGCCAGGCAACGCGACTTTACTCTGCCATTCTCGTGGGGCGATGTTGCGCCGGCGGGCGCATTATCGCGGCCAGAACCACGGAAAGAGGTCTGAGGACCTGCAATCCACCCGACGACCCGTCAGCTGGTAGCCGTCAGCTGGTACCCTTGAACTTCGCGACGATCGCCGTGATGTCGTCGTGTTGCTCCTGAAAGCTGAATCGCCGAACGCCGTCCACGATTGCGCTCAACAAAGCATCGCACGGCAGGTTCCGATGTTGCTGAAGCGATTCAACCAGGCAGCGCTCGCCAAATTCCTCGCCTTGCTCGTTGCTCGCCTCGGTGATCCCGTCCGTGTAAAGCGCAAGCACGTCCCCGGGAAAAAGCTCGTGCTCTTGTATCGAGCAATTCCACTCTCTAAACAGTCCGAGCAGCGTGCTGGTGGACTCGAGCCGATCCACCTTGCCGTCGCTTCTTACCAAGAGACCTGACAAATGGCCGCAATTGACGTAGCGCAGTCGCCCCGCAGCTTCGTCGTAGTCGGCAAACAAAAGCGAGGCATAGGCACTGTCGCCGGTATTGTCATAGAACAGGCGATTCACCGACCGGAGCAAGGCCTCGGGCTGATCGAAGGCCAGCGCCGACTGGCTGCGCAGGCTGGCCTGCAGATTCGCCATCAGCAGAGCTGCGGCGATTCCCTTGCCGGAAACATCGCCGATGATCAATCCCAGGCGCTGCGGCCCGAGATTCAGGAAATCGAAATAATCCCCGCCCACCTGGCGCGCCTGCACGCAGATTCCCGCATACTCGACCGTTTTCAACTCCGGCTGAATCTGTGGAAACAACCGCGCCTGCACCTGCCGCGCTATTTCCAGTTCCTGGGCGGTGCGGCGTTCGGATTCGAGTTTTTCGGCGTGCGCCCGCCGGCGCGACTCCAGGCTTTGCTTCACCTCATCGAAACCTTCCAGGCCAAACGCATTCCCGTCCGGATCCTCGAAACGCGCATAGGTGCCGCCCCATCCCGGCGTCTCCGGAGTCGTTGTGAAACGAACGCCGCGTTCGCTCCATTCTTTGTACTTGGCGTTGACATCTTCGGTCATGAACAGAACCCAGCGGTAGCCGCCAATCAGTTTGTATTCCGGCGCATCGGGCTTTGGTTCCACCAGCGCGAGATTCGCGCTGCCGTCGGGCGGCGCCACCTCAATCCAGCGTTCGCCGGTCGGAAGGCGCTGTTCTGTGATGAGTTCGAAGCCCAATTGTTGCAGGTAGAAAGGCTTGCTCACTTCCAGATCGCGGACGAAAACAACAATATCCTGGATCGACAGATAGGGCTCTTCTCGGCCCGGGCGAAGCACGGTCCGGTTCGCCCACGAGAGGAAGGTGTCGCTGGCCATCGGCGTGATTATAACGGGCCGGATCAGCGGGCCGGATAAGTATAGAAATCAAGCCATTCCACGTTTTGACCTCCGAGGTCGGCCACCGATAATCTCTTACTTCTCTGCGCTAATCTTCCGCGACCGTCGCCGTCATTTCCTCCGACGGTTCTCCGCCCGCCATCGACTGGGCAATGATCAGCCGCCGAGCCTCTACGCGAATCTTCGGCAGTTGCCGGGCGAACCACCACGCTCCCATCACCGACGCAAATCCGCCCATGGCCACCGTGAGCGGCGCGCCCAGCCGGTCTGACAGCGCGCCACCCAGCAGCGCTCCGACCGGACCCATCCCCATGAACATCATCGAGTACACGGCCATGGTCCGGCCGCGCAGCGCGTCCGGCACCATCACCTGGATCAGCGTGTTCGACGACGCCATCTGCAGCATGATGAAATATCCTACCGGCATCAGCAGCAGCACCGACAGCCAGAACGATTTCGAAAACGAAAACAGCATCAGGCTCACGCCAAACCCGGCGCAGCAAACCGATATCCACCGTCCCAGGCCCTTCACGCCAGACCGCATCGCCAGCGTGAGCGCGCCCAGCAATGCTCCCACGCCCGCCGCGCCCATTAGAATTCCCAGCCGCACCGCGCCCAGATCGTGCGACCCGATCAGCGAGGCGAGTTCCTGTCCCCCGTGAACCCCCAACACCTTGTCCGCAAAAATCGGCATCAGCACGGCATACGGCATGCCCACCACGCTCACCAGCCCCAGCAGGATCATCAGCGCTCGAATGGGCGCTGTTTCATTGACGAACTGGAATCCTTCTTTGATGTGCACCCACGGCGAAGTCTTCGTCGAAACCCGCGCCGGAGCGTGCACGTTCATCAACATCAATCCGGCAATCACCGCAATGTAGCTGACTCCGTTGACGAAAAAGCACCAGCCTTCGCCCAGCCGTGCCACCAGAAATCCGGCGATCGCCGGCCCAATCACCCGCGCTCCGTTGAACATGGAAGAATTCAGCGCGATGGCATTCATCAAATCTTCCTTACCCACCATGTCGACCAGAAACGACTGCCGGCCGGGGATGTCGAACGCGTTCACCACCCCGAGCAACGCGGCCAGCACGAAGACGTGCCATACCTGCACTCGATGCGTGAGCGTCAGCGCAGCCAGCACGAACGCCAGCAGCATGGAAGCGATCTGGGTGCCGATGACCACGTGGCGGCGGTTGCTGCGGTCGGCCACAATTCCGCCGATGGGCGCAAACAAAAACACCGGAATCTGGCTGGCGAAACCTACCGCTCCCAGTTTCAATCCGGAGCCCGTCAACCGGTAGACGAGCCACGACTGCGCCACGGTCTGCATCCAGGTGCCGATCAGAGAAATCAGTTGTCCGCTGAAAAAAAGCTGGAAGTTGCGATGCCGCAAGGCGCGCCCGGCGGCCTGCCAGCGCGGCGCAGTGGTCTCGGCCGGCGCCGCAGATGCATTCTCTTGGGAGGGACTGTTCGAATCTGCCACGTTCGTTTTCTTTATTATGAATACACGAATAGGAATACACGGATCACTGCATGCCGTCGTGCGTACTAACTATATCGCGAGCGAATTTCCGCCTGCGCCCAGGACCAGCGCCGCGCCGCGACTTTTCCACAGGTTCAGTCCCTTTCGCCGTCTGGATCCCCCATCCCCCAGGGTCTCCAAGTGCCAACGAATGACCAATTTGGGAATTTTTCGCTTGGTGACGAATTTCGATCTTCTCTTCCCGCCCGCTCTGCGCTAAAGTATCGCCTGCACTTGCGGCGATTCGGCAAAGACGATTCGGCATAAGGAAGTCAAGCAACTATGACCACTCCTCCATCGGGGATTGAACGCCGTGTCGGACAGCGGTTCCCGTACCTTCTTCCGCTCTCGCTGCGCCAGCCCGGCACCTCCACGGAAGGCGTGGGGTTCACCCAGGATCTCAGTTCGCGCGGAGTTTTCTTCTTCACCGACGCGCCCGTCACCGAAGGCTCCGAAATCGAGCTCTCGTTGCGCATGCCCTCCGAGATCACGCTGGGCGAGAACATGCCCGTACGCTGCCGCGGCCGCGTATTGCGGGTAGTTCGGCCCGCCGCTAAATCCGCGCACGATGCTTCAGGATCGGCCCTCGCCGAAACCAAGATCGGCGTTGCCGTGCGCTTCGATGGCTACGAATATCTGGCCGAGTCCTCCGCGTCCTCCGCCAGCTTCCCGCGCGTTTCCGCCCTCCATCCTCACCAGGACCCGCACCCAGACGACGACGGCCCCATGGCCCATTCCTCGGCCCGTCCAGTCCTGGGCTAAGTCAGTTCCAGGCTAGTCAGTCCCGGGCTAGATCGAGCCCTCCCGATTTCGCCTCAAGCGGCTTTCCTGTCCCGAATCAACCTTAAATTCGCGGCGCCCTCGCAAACCGTCTTTTCAACTTTGCCGTCCTGGCTTACAATGTCTGCTAACAAAGGCGGCAGCCTGCGTTTTCTACCGTTTGTGTTTACCTCCCCAGATGCAGATCACGTAGTTGTGTTGTCGTTTGCCGTCGCGACTTTGGCGAGAAAGGCACGTCGGTTGGGTTACCTAGGTCACTTGGCGGAGAGCAGGTTCTCTTTCTAACATGCAGACACCGAGAGAAATCAGCGAGAACCGCGCTATGCATGGCATCGCCGTCGCCCTCCTGACCGAGGACCAGGACCACTTATCTGCGCTGGAAACCCGTCTCGAAGCGACGCGCCTCGGACAGGCGGTGTTCACCCATGTCGGATTTCCGGCCGGACCCACCGACTCCATCCTGCGCCAGCTTCAGGATTCGCGCGCCGAAGTCGTCATCGTCAACATTCCCACGCAAGGCTCCGAGAGCGCCATCCGCACCATTGAACTGATTCGATCCACCACGCAGCGGATCGGAATCTTCGCGAACGGCGACATGACGCGTCCCGCCAGCATTGTGGCCAGCATGCGCGCGGGCGCTGGCGAGTTTCTGGATGACTCTGCGGGCTTCGAGCCCCTGCTCGAAGCTCTCACCCGCTTCAGTTCTGCCCGCACCCGCAGCCTTGGAGGCGAAGGCAAGGCGCGGGTATTTACGTTCATCAGCGCCAAGGGCGGCGCGGGCTGCACCACCGCCGCCGTCAATACCGCGGTGGCGCTGCAACAGAGTCACGGCGATGTTGTTCTCGTCGACTTCGCTCCCATCGGGCACGCCTCGCTTCATCTCAACCTGCGGCCGCAGTTTGGAGTGCTCGACGCGCTGCAGAACCTGCACCGGCTCGATGGTTCTTTGCTCGATGGCCTCATGACCCCGACCAAGGAAGGCTTGCATCTTCTGGCCGGACCGCAGCAACCGTATCCGACCGAACCCACGCCCGGTGAACTGGCGCGCCTGTTCGATCTGCTGGTCAATCACTACCGGTTCGTTATTGTCGACGCCTCCAGCCGTCTCGACCCCACTACGCGCCTGCTCTCCGACCTGTCCAACGCCGTGCTCGTCGTGGCCCAGACCGATGTAGTTTCGCTGTGGAGCGCCGGACGCATCCACGCCTTTCTCGAGGAAGGCAGCGGCCGCGATCGCCTGCGCATGGTTTTGAATCGCTACAAGAAGATTCCCGGCTTCACCGAAGACGACGTTCAGCAGGTCACCAACTGCAAAGTTTTGTGGAAAGTTCCCAACGCTTTCCATGCTGTCTCGCCTTCCATTGACCAGGGCACACCGGTCGTGCTGCAGGAAGGTCCTGAGATCAGCCGCTCCTACCGCGGTCTGGCCGCGGCCCTGGCCGAAGCCTCCAACAACTCCGACGGAAGCCCCGACCTGGTTTACGGCACCGAAGGCGCCCGCAAGAAAGCCCCCGGCCGCCTGAACCTCTCCCCTATCCGCGCGGGACAATAGCAATCCATTGCAGGACAATAACAATCAGGATGTACCCGGAAAGTGTAGGGCACGGCTTCAGCCGTGCTGTTATGGCACACAAAATGTGCCGGCTTTAGCCCCTGGGGAACTCATTCTCCCAGCAGGCTGCCGCGTTCCTTACTTCTTCTCAGCAGAGGGTGGAGCATCCTGTGGAAACATCTTGAACGCCACTTCCTGCGAGTGCGACGTAACTTTCTTGTTCGCGTCGCTCGCATTCTCGGTCAGCGTTCCCTTGAGCACGAAATAAGCTTCATCCCCCGGATTCTTCCCCTCGCCGCGCTCGACCGTGCCCTTAAAGTCAAATGCCACCCCGCGCACAATTTCTGTCGTGAAGCTCAACTTATTTCCCTCGAGTTGGGCGCTCTTGAAAAACTGGTCCAGGAACTCTCCCTTGTCGTTGTCTCCGTCGACGAATCGCGAAACGAATCCCGTGACGTGGCCCGTGTCTTCCACCGTCACCTGCACAAACTCTCCCTCTTTCCGAAACCCGTACATCCCGGAATATGCCGGGCCGCCTTTCGCGTCCGGTTGCGGAGCCGCAGGCGGCTGCGCCCCCACTTCCCCCGAGGGTTTCGCCTCTTGTGCGCGCAGTTCCGGCGAAACACTCAGAACTCCGAATCCGAGCGCCAACGCCAACCCACAGATGAAATGGCTCGCTTTCATGACACCACCCTTAGCCGCAATCGTACTACGAACTGAGGGTAGCCGCCGTCCCGGCGGGCGTCCCGTCCCCACATGCGTAGAGCGAACTCGCACGAGTCCGAACCCGCGCCTAAACAAAAAGGCTCCAGCCCACGGCTGAAGCCTTTCCATCTCTGGGCTAAGCATCCCTACTTCTTTGTGGCCTTCGCCTCCATGAACGGCATCCAGTTCGTGCCATCCGTCGATACTTCAAACTTCAGACTGTAGCTGGTCGGCGTCAGCACCTTGATCGCCATCCTCTGCTTGATTTCCTGTCCGCCGTAGTTTTGCGAACTTGTCCAAGTCCAGGTATCGGCGCTGACCGCGCCCTTCGAAGTCTCCCGCCGTCCCTGGCTGTTGAATTCGTTGTAGGTATAGACGTTTTCCTCGGTGTCGTATCCCATGTACGAAACTGCCTTGCCGTCGCCGCCCAACTCCGGAGGCATCTTGAAGTCCGAATGACTTTCCACGAAGAACTTGCCGGGCATCCACTCCGAGGTGTCGGTGGAACTGAATTTTCCGCCCGCTCCCCATGGACCTTGCGCGATGGTCCCTTCCACCGTCCACGTGCCTGCGAAGTAATCGAGTTTCTTCACTTCCGGGCCGGGAGTGGGCGCCATCTGCGCCCAGGCGGAAGCCGTAATCAGAACGAGGGTTGAAATCAGGATGGTCTTGACATTCATGTGTGCGACTCCTTGGTTGGAAAAGCTTGGTTGGAAGAGCTCCTGGCTGTTCGCTCTGCCTTTAGCTGGGCTTTAGCTGCCAGCCAAAAGCTAGCGGAGCAATTCTCGCAAGGATCGTAGCGCGCCCAGCCGCGCCTGCCCAGTGCGATTCGTCAGCTGCGGAGTATGACAATTGTCAGGTCAAACTTGTCATGCCACGATCACTTCGCCTTGGTCGCCTTCCCGTCCATGAACAGGGTCCACTTGGTTCCATCCGGCGATGCTTCGTACGAGAAGCTGTATGATGCCGGCGAAGTAACCTTCATGGTGAACCGCCCCTTCATCATGTTGCCCTCCTTAAAATCGTTGGTCCAGATGAAGGTGTCGCCATCCAACGAGCCCTTCGCGTCGGTGAATTCCCCCCAACTATTGAACTCGCGGTAGGTATAGGTCTTGTCCTCGGCGGAATAACCCATGATCGAGATACCGGATCCGTTCCCCATCGTGGTCTTGTAGTCGGTATGGCAGACCAGGAAGAATCCGCCTTCCATCCACTCGCACTTTTCGGTTTCCGTCGTCTTGCCGCCCGGACCCATCGCGCCCGGCTTCATGTCGCCCTCCATGGTCCATGAACCGGCAAACATCTCGAGCTTCTTGAGTTCCGGCCCCGGCTGCGGCATCTCCTGAGCCATCGCCGCCGCCAGCAGCACCAGCCACGCCGCCAGAATCATTCCTATGTTTTTCATTGCACGCCTCGCAATCCATTCTTGATTGTTGATTTTTGATTTCTGATTGAAAAACAGCCGCAACTCGGCAAAATAGTAGCCTCACCTCATGCAGAGCGTCAACCATTGCCCAGGCTGTTTTCTCACTCAACAATCAGAAATCAACAATCAACAATCAACAATTGTGTGCTCTACCAGTCTCCATAATGAGCCACCGTCATTTGCAGAAACTTCATCTTCCATGTGTCTCCCTGCTTCACCCAGGTCGTGCTGAAGTGCTGATACCGCGGCGGTGGTCCCTGATCTTCCGCCGCCGGAACCCGCAGCACCACGTTGTAGGTCACAATGGCGACGTCGTCACTCACCGGCACGACCTTCATGTCGTAAGCGAGCAGGTCCAACCCGCCGCCGGACATGCTGTCAATCATGTCCTGCCGCCCTCCCACTTCGCCACCGAAGTCGACGAGAGTGAAGTCGTCGGCGAGCGTGCGCTTGAAAAACCCTGCGTCGCCCTTCTTCGCCGCCTCAATAAAACTCTTTTCCGAGGCCATCAAGGTCTGCTCCAGCGGACTCAGAGGTTTGGCCGGCGCGTTCGCCTGCCCGGCGACCGCTAACCCGCAGCACAGCAGAATCACGACCACTACGATGCCACATTTCATACCGTCTCCTTACTAAGACTCTTTAGAGAGCAATTTGTCACGCTGTCGATGGACGCCTTTACAAAACTTTGTCATTGCCAGGGCACCGATCTCTCATAAGAAACTTTGTCATTCCGAGGAGCGGAGCGACGAGGAACCTGCTGTTCTCTCGTCGCGTCGATGCAGCTTCACGCCGGGTGCCCCATTTCTCGCGCGTTCTCTGCGCGAGAAGTGGGGATCTTGACTTCACACCGAGCGCGATTGCCCAACCCACGCCTAGCCCTGTATCTTCCTCGCCAGTTCCGCCCGCGGCACCGAAATCTGCTCGCCCGTAGCCAGATTCTTCAGCGCAAACGCATCCGCCTTCACTTCATTCTCGCCGACAATCAGGATGTACTTCGCCCCCGCCTTCGTCGCCGCCTCGAACGATTTCTTTAGCCGGAAGCTGTCATCTCCCAGCTCCACTACCAGATCATGCCGCCGCAGTTCCTGCGCCAGTCGCGCCGCCTCGCCATTCATCCCGGCCATCGGAGCCACATACACATCCGGCTTGCGCACGACGCTCTCGGCCGTGGCTTTTTCCTGCAGCGACATCACCAGCCGATCTTCGCCAATCGCAAATCCAATCCCAGGCGCCGCCGGCCCGCCCAGCGCCTCCGACAGCCCGTCATACCGCCCGCCGCCGAGGATGGCGTTCTGCGCCCCCAGCGCCCCATGCGTGAACTCAAACGCCGTACGCGTGTAGTAGTCGAGCCCCCGCACCAGCCGGTCGTTTATATGAAACTCGACACCGACTTTAGTGAGAATTTCCTGCACCGCCTCAAAATGCTTGCGCGAATCTTCGCCGAGAAACTGGGTGATGCGTGGCAGCGTCTCGATGATCGGCTGATCCTCCGCCACCTTGCAGTCAAACACGCGCAGCGGATTGGTCACTGCGCGGCGCTGGCAGTCGCCGCACATCTTGTCCTTCACCGGATCCAGCGCCTTGCGTAGCGCCTCGTTGAACGCCACGCGGTCGGCGGGCGTGCCCACCGAATTCAGCTCCAGATTCCAGTCGGTGATGCCGAGCCGGTCGAGCAGCGTCGCCAGCATCTCCAGCACTTCCGCATCCCGCGCCGGAGACTCGCTCCCCGCCGACGCCGGCCCAATCACTTCGGCCCCAATCTGATAAAACTGCCGGTAACGCCCCTTCTGCGGCCGTTCCCGTCGAAACTGCGGCCCGATGTAGTAGAGCTTGTTCAGCCCGCGATCCCAAAGTTTGTGCTCGATGTAAGCGCGAACGATCCCAGCCGTATTCTCCGGACGCAACGTGAGCGACTGTCCTCGATCGCTCGCGGCTCGCCCGCGATCCTCCCACGTGTACATCTCTTTCGAAACGATGTCCGTCTCTTCCCCTACGCCGCGCGCGAACAGCTCCGTCTCTTCGAAAATCGGCGTGCGAATTTCCTGGAAGTTGTAGGCGCGGAACACGTCCCGCACCGCCGCCTCCACAAAATTCCACAGCGCCGTCTCCGGCGGCAGCAAATCCCGCGTTCCTCGCACCGCTTTGATCATTCTTCTATTCTTCTTTCCAGTCTTTCCTATTATCTTGTCATCCTGAGCGGAGCGCGCTCGAATGAGCGCGCGCAGTCGAAGGACCCCTATCACTCGGCAACACTACAAGCCTATCAGGGAGTTCTCTCGATGGGCCGCTTTTACCAGCAACGTGGGCACGCCTTGACTCGTCCGAGGAGCATCGGTCGGCTAGGGATCCTTCGACTGCGCAAGCCGGTTCGCTTCGCTCACCGTCTTACTCCGCTCAGGATGACAATTCTGAGTGCTCGCACTCGCGACTCAGTACTCGCGACTCTGTACTCGCGACTCGGAACTCGCGACTCGCGACTCGCCACTAACTCGTTCTTTCAAATACTGATCCTTATACCCCAGATAATTCTTCGCGTAGCGCATGATCGCTTCTTCATCCGCCGCCTCCAGCTTTCGCCGAAATTTCCCCGGAGACCCCATCCACAACGATCCCGGCTCGACTACCGTCTTCTCCGGAATCAATGTGCCTGCGGCAATAATCGATCCTGCCCCGACCTTCGCGCCATTCAGAATGATCGTCCCCATGCCAATCAGACAGCGGTCTTCGATCACGCATCCATGCAGCGTCACCGAATGTCCCACCGTGACGTACTCGCCCAGATACACGCCCCACTGCTGCTTCATGCCGTGGAGCACGCTGTTGTCCTGCACATTGGAGTGGGCGCCGATGCGAATCTCGTGCACGTCGCCGCGCACCACGGCGTTCATCCAGACCGACGCGTGCTCGCCCAACACCACGTCGCCAATGATCTGCGCCGAGTCGTCCACATAGCAAGTCGCCGGAATCACCGGCCGCACACTTTTATAGGATCGAATCATATTCAGGCTGGAACCATGTTTAGGCTTGAATCGTCGTCTCAAAAGGAAATTGAAAATACCACGAGACCCTGGTCCGACGTAAGAGCCTGAGCCTGGAAGAACAACTCAGTGAATCCCCGATTCTCCTCCGTGTCCTCTGTGGTGAAGATTTTCCATTCCCACTCCGGGACACATCCCAAAAAAGTTCCCTCACATCACAGAGTTTCACTCCTCACCCATGCTATACAAATCTTGGTTTCTAAATATCCTGCGGAGAAGCCTTCCGGCCGCGCATGCCTAGTTCCTAGGACGATGCGCCCTCCGGCACTGCTCCGCGGATCTTCCCGCCTCGCGTCCGGTAAGCGCGCGTCGGGCCGTCCCTCCGAGCTGATCTAGCGAGATCTGACCTCACGAGATAACGATCTCGCACGCAGGGGCGACCTTATGTCTTCGACGCGTCTTTACTGGCTCACGGCTCTCATCTTTTTTCTGACCATACTGCCGGTGGGCCTCAGGGCCCAGGATTCAGCCACCGGAGCCATCCGCGGCGTCGTCCTCGATTCCAGCGGCAGCCGCATTGCCCAGGCGTCGATCGTCGTGGTCAACCTCGCGACCGGCGTGCGTTACTCCGCGACCAGCGATGCCCAAGGCGAATTCGATCTCGAAGTTCTGCCCCCCGGCGATTACTCTGTTCGCGCCGTTGCGCCGGGAATGTCGCCGCAAGTCACGCCTCAGTTGCACGTCGACGTTGGCGGCATGGCTGCGCTCGAATTCCGTCTGACCGTCGCCGGCGCACAGGAGAGTGTTACTGTCTCGGCCGCTCCCGCGCTGGTCGAAACCCAGCCCAGTGCGGTCTCGACGCTGCTCGACGAACGCGCGCTGAATGACTTCCCGCTGAACGGCCGCCGCTTCTCCGATCTCGCCCTGTTCTCGCCCGGCGTCACGCAAGATCCTCGCAGCCTGAACTCCTCCACCAACGGCGATCTTTCCTTCGGCGGCATTCGCGGATTCCAGAACACGTACGCTCGTCGACGGCGGCGACTACAACAACGCCTTCTTCGCGCAGCCTCGCGGACGCGATCGCGCTCCCTACAGTTTCTCGACCGAGGTGGTGCAGGAGTTCCGCGTTTCCACCAACGCCTACGGCGCGGAGCAGGGACGCTCCGGAGGGGCCGTGGTGAATGTCGTCACCAAGTCCGGCTCAAATCACCTGCACGGCACGGCATTCTACTACCTGCGCGACAGTTCGTTTGGCGCGGCCGATGCTTTTCTGGCAGGCTGCCGCCCCGTGGAACCGGCCGGCGGTGGCCCTGCTCGGGCATCAACGGGGATAGTCAGCCCCTTCAAGCCGCACAACCGCCAGCAGCAGGTCGGAGGCACCATCGGCGGACCGCTCAAGCGCAACAAAGTTTTCTTCTTCGCCGGATTCGACCAGCATATTTTCCACGTCCCAGATGTCGTCGAATTCCTGGACGGCGGCACGCAGGTATCCCTCAGCCGGAGCCGGACCCGCAGACTCCCGGAGACTACGAGGCTACCGATCAGGCGCTGGTCTGCGGCGGCCGCGCGCAACTGACGTCGCTCGCCGGAGAATATCCCGCCGCGCAGATCGGCAACACTGCCTACGGCAAGCTCGACATCAATCTCACCCCTCGCAACCAACTCGCGCTGCAGTCACACCACGCGATACTGGGGAGCGAACAACGTGTTCCTCGACCCGGCCAGCCCCGTCACCTATGATTCCGATCAGCGACAACGGCGAGGAACTGGTCTCCACCGAGACGGCAACCTGTCGCTGACCCCGGCCTGTCGCCGCGCTGGATCAGCCATTTCCGCGCCCAGTTTTCTCGCGACCTGCAGCAGTCCTTCAGCAACACGAGCGACGTGCTGGTGAAGATTCCCAACATTCTCGACGGCATGGGGCGGTCCGACCTTCTGCCGCGCCAGACGCGCGAGCATCGCCTGCACCTCGCCGAAACCGTGAGCCTCGAGGGCTCGCGAAATTCCTGGAAGTTCGGCGGCGACGGACTGCTCACCTGGATCTACGACTTCTTCCCCAGCCAGCAGAGCGGCGAATATCTTTTCTATCCGATCAAGGTGGATCCGTTTACGTTTCGAGCCCATGGAGGCCGGGCTGGAGCTCACGTCCGCTGCGCGCTTACGCCCACGAGGTTCCGCACTATTATCTGCAGAATTTCGGCAGCGCCACTTCACATCCGGACACGAACGAATATGCGGCCTTCGCGCAAGACACGATCCGCGTGACCAACCGCCTCGCGGTGAATCTCGGCGTCCGCTGGGATTTGCAGACTTTTACGACCGCCGGACTGTCTCGAATCCGCTGTTTCCGCCCTCGGGGAAGGTGCCGTTTCAGCCCTACAACTTCGCTCCGCGCGCCGGACTCGCGTATTCGTTCGGCAAAACGCGTCCGCTGGTGGTCCGCGCCGGATACGGCATCTTCTTCGTGCGCATTCCGCAGATCTACAACTCGGTAATCCAGACGGAAAACGGCATCACCGACGCCAAGTCTTCCTCAACAATACCGACTATTACGACCACCAGGTGTTCCCGGCATATCCCAATCCGCTGGTGAGCTGTCCCGCTGATGCGCGCCGACTGCTCGTTGCCCGCGGGATTCACGCAGGGCGTGACCAACGAAGTCTCCGCCTTCGCCACCGAATTTCGTCACTCCTCGCGTGCAGCAAGCCAGCTTCACGCTGGAAAAAGAAATGGCCGGCCATACCACTGTTGACGGTGTCATTGCTCTAGTGTTCGCGGCGAACATTTAATCCGCGCCCTCGACGTCAACCTTCCCCAGCCCACCGCGCTGACCTATCCCATCTTCGATTCCACGGGATCGATTTTTCAGGGCGGCTACTACACCGTCGATTCCTTCGCCACCTGGCAGTTCACCCAGTCGCTGACCTGCCCATGTCCCCCGTGCATCAATCCGCTCGGCCGCCCCATCGCGCAACTCGGCGCCATCGACGAATTCCAGAGCGCCGCCTCCAGCTATTACAACGGCGCCACGCTTTCCATCAACCGCCGCGTCGCCCGCGGGATCCTATCTGCGTCTCTCGTACACTTACGCCCACGCCATCGACGATGGTCAGGATGCCCTGGTCGCGGGACAACCCGCCACCGTGCAGAATTCCTACGATCCCAGCGCCGAGCGCGGACCCAGCGTCACCGACCAGCGCCAGCGCCTGGTCGCCGCGTTCTCCGTCGAGCCTCGCCCGTTTCATCGCGGGCACGAGCTTCTGGGACATGCCTTCAACGATTGGAAGATCTCGTCGGTCGTCAACTACGGCAGCGGGCGTCCGTTCAGCGCCACCGTCTCCGGCGATCCCAACCAGGACGGCAACGACCTCAACGACCGTCTGCCCGGCTACAGCCGCAACGCCTTCACCGGACCCGACTACGCCACCGCCGACCTCCGCCTGGGCAAGACCCTGGCCTTCGCACGAGCGCTACAAACTCAACCTGATCGCCGAATCCTTCAATATGTTCAATCGCGACAACCAGCGCGTCGCCATCACCTCGAACGGCACTGGTCTCCACCGCCAGCACGTTCGTCCAAAGCTCCGTCACGCAAACGTCGCGCCGTACCCCGGCTACTACGAGCTTGCCCGGCCCCTTCACCAAGCCCAACGCCGCCTACGCTCCCCGGCAAATCCAGCTAGCCCTGAAGTTCATATTCTGAGAGCTCAGGAATGCCTGCAATCGCTAACCTGTCATCCCGACCGGACGTTTGACCTTCCCGAAGGGAAGGGCAACGAAGTGGAGGGACCTGCTTTTGTCACCGCGCAACCGTCTCAAAATGATCCAAATTCCCATTTCGGTCCGGGTTCTTGCACATATTTCCCCCTCCTCTACTTGACTTGCGGTCAAATCCTTGTAATAACTATTCGGTCCATCCGGACGGGTTTGGGGGTGTGTCAGTTTGGCAGAAGTTAGACTTCAAGAGGGAGAATCCCTCGAGAACGCTCTGCGACGTTTCAAGCGCAAGGTGCAACAGGAAGACATTATCAAGGAGGTCAAGCGCCACTCCTTTTACCTGAAGCCCGGCGAGAAAAAGCGTGTCAAAGCCGCTCTCGCTCGTAAACGAGCTCGCAAGAAAACGCGCAAAGAGCAGGATTAACGCAGGACTAACGAACGAGGATTCAACGCAGGAAAGAGCCGCTCCTTCCCGGGGCGGCTCTGCTCAGTCTGGCCCCCACCATCTTGAGCTGCAAGCAGGGAATTCATACATCATCAATTCTTCCGGCATCTTAAAGCACGATAGTCAGTACCCACGCCCCTCCTGGGCGCGTGGTGGGCCGAGTCCAAGGGGCGGTACAGAGGGGGAGCAGTACACAACCTGTATTTTCGGTGAACCACCGCAGTTCTTTCCCCGCGGGTGGGCGCGGAAACGGGCTGAAGGGAGCCATCCTCAATGGAATTTCAGGACAAGGTGCTGAAGTGTATCGACTGTGGGAGTGACTTTATTTTCACTGCCGGGGAACAGCTTTTCTTTCACGACAAGCAATTCAAGAACGAACCCAAGCGGTGCAAGGCCTGCAAGACCAAGCGGGTCTCCGTGCTCGGCGCTCCTCCTGCGCCCGGACAGTCCTATCGCTACACCAAGGTCGAAACTCAGGCCACCTGCTCGGGCTGCGGAAAACAAACCACCGTTCCGTTCCGTCCCACGCAAGGCCGCCCCGTCTTCTGCCGAGAATGCTTCCAGTCGCGCCGGACGGCGGCTTCGGCGTAATCCACGCTGCCGCTGCCTCTTGGCATCAACCGCGGCGGGAGTGTGGGTTACCATAGAGTCGTGTCGGGATATTTTGTAGAAAACTTCGGCTGCCGCGCCACCCAGGCTGACGGCGCCGCGCTCGAACGCCAGTTCGAGGAGCGCGGCATGGCCCGCGCCTGCTCGGCGGCGCAGGCCAGCGTGGTGGTGCTGAATACCTGTACCGTCACTGCTGGCGCGGATCAGGACGCGCGCGCCGCGATCCGCCGGGTGCGCCGGCAAAATCCTGCGGCTCGCATCGTGGTGACCGGCTGCTACGCCCAGCGCGCTCCTGAAGAGATTGCGGCGCTGCCCGGCGTGAGCCTGGTGGTCGGCAACTCGCACAAGCACCAGCTCGCGGAAATCGCGCTGCCTGAATTTTGCGGGGCCGGAATCGTTAAGTCTGATTCAGTAAAGACAAATTTTGTCCCGCTGGCCGGGCTGGCTGAGAACCGAGAACTGGGAGCTGAGAACTCGATTTTCGTCTCCGACATTTTCGCGCACACTGAACTGCTCGCCGCCCCCGTCTTCGATGCCGCCAATGAGCGCACCCGCCCCAACCTCAAGGTGCAGGATGGATGCGACAACCGCTGCTCGTTCTGCGTGATCCCTTTCGTGCGCGGACAAAGCCGCTCACTCGAAATCACTCGAGTTCTTCGCGAGGTGAACGGCCTGGTCGACTCCGGCTATCGCGAGGTTGTGATCAGCGGAATCAATCTGGGAAGGTGGGGCCGGGATCTTGTCGGCTTCCGGCTTCCGCCTTCCAGCTTCCGGCCCTCACTCGCTCGTACAGAAAATGTTTTCCGAACGCCGAAAGCCGAGAGCTGGAAGCCGACGATCGAATTCCTCATCCGCGCCATCCTCGCCGAGACCGCTCTGGAAAAACTCCGCATCTCTTCCGTCGAGCCCATGGACTGGAGCGACGAGCTGATCGCTCTGGTGGCCTCGTCGCCGCGCATCGCCAAGCATGCGCACGTCCCCATGCAATCCGGCAGCGACGCGGTGTTGCGCCGCATGCATCGCAAATATCGTCCCTGGCACTATCGGGAGAAGATCGAGAAGATTCGCGCCGCGATGCCCAGCGCAGCCATCGGCGCCGACGTGATGGTCGGATTCCCCGGCGAGACCGACGCCGAGTTCGAAGCGACGCGCCGCATGATCGAAGAACTGCCGTTCACTTATCTCCACGTTTTCACGTATTCGGCGCGCCCTGGAACTCCGGCTGCGACGATGACGAACCAAGTTCCGGTGCACGTAGCCCGCGAGCGCAACCGCATTCTGCGCGAGTTAGCGGCCGAGAAGAAACTGGCGTTCATGCGCGGCTTCGTCGGCAAAGGCGTCGACGCGATCACGCTAGGAACATGTGGGGAAGGGCGCCTTGCCCGTCCAGCCGAGCGCAGCGAGGCGCTCGACTACACCGAAGCCCTCACCGACAATTACCTGAAGCTGCGCCTGCGCGGAAGCCACGAGCCCAACCGCTGGCAGCGCGCCCAGATTGAAGATGTGGTCGATGGAGCGCTGGTAGGGAGCCATGGGCTTTGATTTCGTCCGACATCACCAAATAGGGGGTGCCCCATCCTTCGCGTGCTTTTCGCGAAGGGTGGGAGCGATGCAGCCGACAGCGCGGGAGGGAACCCGCAGAACATCCCGCCTGCAGGTATAAGCGACTTGTTCCGATCGCAGGAGATTCCAATGACTCGACCTCGCCATCTGCTGATTCCCGCACTCTGCTCTTGCCTGCTTTTCGTTTCCACGCTGTCAGCCCAAACTCTGCAGGTGGTCAACGCCGACGGTCACGCCACCACCCTCAGCGCCGCGCAGATCGCGAACGCCGCACACGTAGCGGTCGACGCACACGATCACGCCGCGGTCGCGCACTTTGAGGGAGTTCCGTTATCGGCGGTGCTCTCGCTCGCAGGCATTCAACTCGGCGATACCATGCGTGGACCGCGCATGGCCGAAGCGCTGCTGGTGGAAGCGGTGGACGGATATAAAGTCGTCTTCGCTCTCGCCGAGGCTGATCCCGCATTCGCCACCCGCGAAATCATCCTGGCCGACAAGCGCGACGGAAAGCCGCTCGACGCCAAAGAAGGTCCATTCCGAATCGTAGCGCCCGGAGACGCCCGGCCGGCGCGCTGGGTCTGTCAGGTCACCACGCTGCGGGTAATTCCCCTGAAGTGATCGCCGACGAGCCGTGGGTTGCTCCTGCACGATCGCATGGTTCAGTAGTGCCCACCCGTCGAAAATCGCGACGGGTGGGGCAGCCTGTGTCGTGGTGATTGGAGGAGCCAGCCTCCCTGCGCCACCCAGAACCTCCGACTTTATGAGGCGGGTTGCAGTTGCGCCGCGATTTTTTCTAGCAGGGCTGATGTGGCTTCTCCGGCCTCGAGGGTGGAGAACTCCGCTCCCAGTTCGACGACCGGGATTTTGGCGGAGGCGTCGCGGAATGATTTCTCGGTCGCGGGCGAGGCGCTGACGTCCGCGCCCACCAGCAGCAGATTAAAACGCGAGACTCGCATCAGGATGAGCGCGTCGCGCAGGTTGTTGCTGGTGTGGACGTCGTATCCGGCGCGGTGCAACAGCTCGCGAACGTAGGTGACGACGTCGGCATTGCGATCGACGCACAGGACGCTGCGTCCCATCGAGACCGGCTGCTCGGCCTGGACGGGTTTGCGGTAGAACGCCGCCACCGCGTGATCTTCCGACTCGTGCGAATCGAACAAGTTCGTCAGATGAGACAGCCGCAGCACTTTGCGGACATGCTCGGGAACGTCGCAGAGCTTCAAGTCGCCGTGCGCCTGGCGCGTGCTGGTCAGCGTGCGCACCATGGTGCCTAATCCGCTGCTATCGATGAACACTACTTCCCCGAGATGTAACACGATCGAGCGCCGGTCGCGCAGCAGATGGGTCACGTGAGCGCGCAGGGCTTCAGTCTCGCCGCCGGCGACAAGGCGTCCCTTGCAGCGCACAATCGTGACGCGCCCAACCTCGCGGGTTTCCAGTAGCAGTTTCAATTTGTCTCCAGTCCGACTGCGCCGAGTGGACGACGGCCTTAGGATCACGGCACTGCGTTCGTCGCTGGTGATGGTGCGATCAAAACGCCGGAGGTTGTCGCCCAGCCAACCGGCACGCTCAGTTCCTTGACCTCAAAAGTCCGCGCATAGCGTATCACGCCTCCGGTGACTTCTGTCTTTGGAGTGGTAGCTGGCGAAGCGAGCGAACTGCTGAGCAGGGTTTCGATGGGCTTAATGTGGTGGGCGTCTTCGGCGACGTGCCCCAGAGTCAGCTTAGCGGCGCCGGGAACATCAACCACGCCGGGCACGACGCGCGTCTCTTGGGCGTGAGTTTCCATGGCGGGATCGTTCCGGATTTGGAAATCTGGGCCTGCGCCGACCTGTTTTCGCGGAAGAATAATTTTTCGCGGGAGCTATAATTGGCGCTTCAATGGCGCTGGCTTCTGGCACAAGACTGAGTCAATACGAGATTCTCTCGCCGCTTGGGGCGGGCAGCATGGGCGAGGTGTATCGGGCGCGCGATACGCGTCTGGAGCGCGACGTAGCCATCAAGGTTCTGCCGGAGTTGGTGTTGACGGCGCCCGACCGCCTGCAGCGCTTCGAAGTGGAAGCGAAAGCGGCTGCGGCGTTGAATCACCCCAACATTCTTGCGGTGTATCAGATGGGAACCTACGCGGGCGTTCCTTATCTGGTGTCGGAACTGCTGGAGGGCAAGACGCTGGCCGAGACGGTCAGGCGGGGGCCGCTGCCGCTGCGCAAGGCGATTGACTACGGAGTGCAGATTGCGCACGGCCTCGGGGCAGCGCACGAAAAAGGAATTGTCCACCGCGATCTGAAGCCCGACAATCTGTTCGTTACCAAAGAGGGGCGAATCAAGATTCTGGACTTCGGTCTGGCGAAAGTTGTTCCTCCCACCGACGTGGCGGCGAACCCGGCTCCCACGCTCACCTTGCCCGGCGTCGCCATGGGAACCGTGGGCTACATGTCGCCCGAGCAGGTGCGCGGGCTCGAGACCGACCATCGCACCGACATTTTCGCCTTCGGCGCAATCCTCTACGAGATGGTGATGGGGAAGCGGACGTTCGAGCGGAAAACGTCAGCGGATACGATGAGTGCGATTCTGAACGAAGATCCAGAGCCCATCTCGGATCTCGCGCCGGAAACGCCAATGGCGCTGCAGAGAGTGGTGCTGCGCTGCCTGGAAAAAAGTGTGGAGCAACGATTTCAGTCGGCCTCCGATCTGGCATTTGCCCTGGAAGCGCTGTCGGATGCGGCATTGGCCACGCCCTCGGGCGGCCACGCGATCCTGAAAGACGGAACCAAAGCCGTCGGAATCAGGGACGCCGGGACGAAAAAAGATGGAGCGAAAAAGGACGGAACGAAAAAAGACGGAACAGAGTCAGAGCCTCATCGTTTTCCTACCGTGCTCGCCACTGCGGGCTTGTTTGTGCTGGCCGCCACGGTGCTGGCTTATTTTTGGATGCAGCCCGCCCCGGTTCCCACCGTTTCTAATTACACTCAGCTCACGCACGACGGCCTGCCCAAGTCGCTGCTCGGTACCGACGGCTCCAGGCTTTACCTGGGATTGGGCGCGGGAAGCTCCGAAAGCCTGGCTTCCCACAGCGTGGCGGAAATGTCGATCTCGGGCGGCGAGCCGAGAAGGATGTCGATCATGTCTTCTCCGGACATGGTTCCCGTGGATCTGTCGCCGGACGGGTCGGAACTTCTGGTGGTCGATGGACGCGGTGCGCCTCCCCGGGGACCGATCTGGAGTATTCCCATTCTTGGCGGTTCTCCGCGCAGACTGGGTGACGCCTCGGGAGAAACTGCAGCCTGGTCGCCTGACGGCAAGATGCTGGCATACAGCGACCTGAGCGATTTGTTTGTGGCCAAGGCGGATGGAACGGAAGCACACAAGTTGCTTACGGTGAAGGGCGACATTAAGAATGTGACTTGGTCGTCCGACAACAGCCACGTGCAGTTCGACGCTACGGAGAGTGCCGGAACCCGCGGCCAGCAGGTTCTCTGGGAAGTGTCAGCGACGGGGACCGATTTGCACCGCTTGCTCGGCAGTGGGCACGATCTGCCGGACGAGTGTTGCGGCAAGTGGATGCCCGACGGGAAGTATTTTGTTTTCCAGTCGAATGGTCAGGTTTGGGCGCTTCCCCGAAAAGGCAGATTCCTGCACGTTTTTCTACAGTCCGAACCCAAGCCCTTTGCGTTAACTTCCAGCCCGCTGTCGTTGTCCTCTCCGCTTCCCAGCCGGGACGGCAAGAGGCTGTTCATGGTTGGGCAGAACTACCGCGGCGAGTTGATGCGCTATGACTCGCAGAGCGGTCAGTTCGCATCCTTCCTCGGCGGCATTTCCGCGGAGTACGTTGCCTTCTCGAGAGATGGCCAGTGGGTGACCTACGTTTCCTATCGCGAGGGCACACTGTGGCGAAGCCGGCTGGATGGGAGCGATCGTCTGCAACTGACCTATCCTCCCATGTATCCCGTGCTGCCTCGCTGGTCGCCCAATGGCAAGAAAATCATCTTCTTCGAGTTCGCATCGAGCGCCGACAAGCCGGCAAGAATTTATGAAGTTTCCCCGGATGGCGGAAGTCCGGGGCAACTGCTACCGGACGATCCGCGCCAACAGCTGGACCCGAACTGGTCGCCCGACGGGAGCAAGATCGTGTTCAGTAATGAATCGAACGATCGTTCCTCGGCGATCCATGTGCTGGAGGTGGCGAGCCGCAAAGTTTCGGATCTGCCCGATTCGCAGGGGCTGTTCTCGCCCCGCTGGTCGCCCGACGGCCGCCATGTTTCTGCGTTTTCGGCGGACTCCAAGACCCTGCTGCTGTTTGACTTCCAAACGCAAAAATGGACCGAGCTGGCCACGGGTTCGTTGAGCTGGCTGAATTGGTCGCATGACGGACAGTTCGTTTACGTCCTGGATAACGAGGGGAAGAATGCGGTGGTCCGAATTCGGATCAGCGACCATAAGACCGAACCCGTGGTCGACCTGAAGAACTTTGCGACCGCCGGTCGCTACGGCGGCGGCCTGGCTCTCACGCCCGACGACTCGCCGTTGCTGCTGCGCGACACCGGAACTCAGGACGTTTACTCCGTCGACTGGCAGAAGCCGTGAAGGGATTGGTCGCTAAGTCCCGAAGCGTTCTGCGGCTCGAGCTTTCGCTTTGGCGGCTTCTTCTTCGCGATTCTTGGGCGGCGCGGTGGTTTCGAGCGAGCGCAGCAGGCGAATCGAGATGGCGGCCACGTCGTCGATTGCGGCCAGAAACGCGGTTTCATTGGCTTTGGACGGTTTGTTGAAGCCCGTGATTTTTCGCACGAACTGCAGCGAAGCGGCGTGCACTTCATCGGCGCCAACCGGCGGCTCGAAGTTGAAGAGGGTTTTAATATTTCTGCACATGCGGTGACCTCGCGTGTCGGGTTCCCCGCGAGCGGGGCGTTCTGTACTTCATTCTCTCTCAAGTGGCGGAAGTGTGGAATCCTCATGCTATAATTCTTTATTCTCAGTCGCTTAAGAGCACGGAGGACTGTATCGATAAGCGTTTTATCCGCACGAACGATCGGATTCGAGCGCGCGAAATTCGCGTGATTGACGACGACGGGCAGCAGCTTGGCATCATGCCGCCTTACGAAGCCATCAAGAAAGCCCGCGAGCAGAATCTGGACCTGGTTGAGATTTCGCCCACCGCGCAGCCTCCCGTGTGCCGCATCATGGACTACGGGAAGTATCTTTACCAGCAGGAAAAGAAAGAGCGCGAAGCCAAGAAGCACCAGAAAACGATCACCGTAAAAGAGGTCAAGTTCCGCATTAACGTGGACGACCACGATTACGAGACCAAGAAGAATCACGTTCTGCGGTTTCTGGATGAGGGCGACAAGGTCAAGGCGACCATTTTCTTCCGCGGACGCGAAATGACGCGGACCAGCCTGGGCCGCCAGATTCTGGAGCGGCTGATCAAAGACGTGGAACCGCACAGCATCGTGGAGTTTCGTCCCCGGCAAGAGGGCAACACGCTGCACGCGATTCTGGCTCCGAAGAAAACGGAGAAGGAACGGGAAAAAGAAAAGCAGAGGGAAGAAAAAGCACAAGGCTGCGGCGCAGAGTGCGCCCGGCCCGAGCGCTCCTCCGGCGCAGGTCGCCAAGCCCGCGTCGTAAGCGGAAGCATGGCTTTCGCGGTCGATTCGAAATACAATCGCAGTCTGAGCGCTCAGCACTTGGACATTTCGCCAGTCGAGAGAATGCTGAGGATAATTTCTGTCGTGCTAAAGCTAACTGCCAAATGTTAATAGCTGAGGGCTTTATGCCGAAATTGAAAACGCACAAAGGCGCGGCCAAGCGCTTCAAGAAAACCGGGACGGGGAAAGTGAAGCGGGGCCATGCGAAACTGCGCCACATCCTGACGTCCAAAGACACGAAACGGAAACGGAAGCTGCGCCATGGCGGCCTCGTCAGTGACGGGGATCTGGCCAAGGTTTGCGGATGATTCCGTATCAGTGAAGCGAGTCGATTGAGTGATTATTGCTGATTGGTTGATTGAAAACTGCTGGCTGATATGGTTTTCAATCGAGCAATCAGCCAATCATCAATCGACAATTGCTTCGGGCGCGTGAAGAGGTCAGAGATGCCGACCACGGCGAATCTTCCTTACCTCCAGCCGCCATAAAATGAAACTAAAAAGGAGAACACCATGCCTCGTGTAAAACGCGGAACCAAACGCCGCGCCAAGCGCAAAAAGATATTAGAGCGCGCCAGCGGATATTTCCTCACTAAATCGAAACTCTACCGTTCGGCAAAAGAAGCGGTCGAGCGCGGGCTGAAGTTTGCCTACTCCGGCCGCAAGCAGCGCAAGCGGCAGTACCGCTCGCTGTGGATCGTCCGCATCGGCGCCGCCGCCAAGCTGAACGGGATGAGCTACAACCAGTTCATTCACGGCTTGAAGGTTGCGGGGATCGAACTGGACCGCAAGATTCTGGCGGACCTGGCGGTGAAAGATCCGGCAGGATTTGCCAGCCTGGCGACGCAGGCCAAGAGGCGCGATCGCCGGGGCGGCGTAGCCGCTAGCCGTCGGATCGGCTAGAACGCCGGGCGTGTTCCTGAAGGCTGTCAGTCGTCCCGGCCTTTTCCGAAGACTGTCATCCTGAGCGGAGCAGACCGATTCGCGAAGCGAGTCGGTTTGCGCAGTCGAAGGATCCCTATCAGCTCAACGTCATGACGATTCTCGCCGGGAATTCTCACCACGGCGCAAGACTAGAAACGTGGCCTACACCGTTCCCAAACTGACGGACTATTCGGCGGCGGCGCTGGAGAAGGCTGCGGGCGAGTGCGTTGGTGCGTGCGAGGACGAAGGCAACGGGCGTTCGTAGCGAGAGCGGAGTCTGAAGGCATTTCGCGATCGGTGGATGGCGCGCAAGAACGGCATCCTTACCCAGATCAATGATCTGTGGCTGAAGGTCGCGCCGAAGGATGCCAAGCGTGAGGCCGGGATTCGCGTCAACGAACTGAAGGCGCGGATCACGGAACTCGTTGAAGGGGCTCACGTCGCGACTTCTGGCGCGGACGCGCTCGTGGCGGAACGTGTCGACATTTCTCTCCCTGGCATACGCCGCCCAATCGGCGCCGAGCATCCCGTCATGAAGACCTGGCGCGAGATTGTGTCGCGTCTTCCAGAAGCTCGGCTACTCCGTCGCCGAGGGGCCCGTGGTCGAGACGGATTACTACAACTTCGAGGCGCTGAATTTCCCGCCGAACCATCCCGCGCGCGATACACAGGACACACTCTTCATTGCAGGCCAGCAATCGAAGCCGCAGCGCGAGCGCTTGCTGCTGCGCACGCATACTTCGCCGGTGCAGATTCGCACCATGGAGAAGATGCGGCCGCCGATCCGCATCGTGATTCCCGGGACGGTGCATCGCAACGATCCTCCCGACGCGAGCCACTCGCCGATGTTTCATCAGATCGAAGGGCTCGCGGTCGACACCAACATTACCTTCGGAGATTTGAAGGGCACGCTCGACCACGCCATGAAGGCGCTGTTCGGCTCGTCGGTGAAAACGCATTTCCGGCCATCGTTCTTTCCCTTCACCGAGCCGAGCGCGGAACTTTACGTCACCTGCTTCATCTGCGGTGGAAGCGGGAAGCGCGGAGCGGACCCGTGCCGTCCCTGCAAGCAAACGGGATGGATCGAAGTGCTGGGCTGCGGCATGGTCGATCCCAACGTGTTTCGAGTTCGTGAAGGACAACGGATACGACCCGAAGAAAGTTTCGGGATTCGCCTTCGGCATGGGCGTGGACCGGCTGGCGCTGCTGAAGTATGGCGTGGATGACATTCAGTTGTTCTTTCAGGGAGATGTGCGGTTCTTGCAGCAGTTTGGGTGAAAATTGTCATCCTGAGCGGAGCAAGAGCTTCACGAAGTGAAGCTCTTGCGTAGTCGAAGGATCCCTTTGAGCTGCACGACAATGGACTCTAAAAGGCGTTCTCTTATCCGCTGCCGGAACTCCTCGCAAAGCCGCCGGTTGAGTGAGATGAAAGGGATCCTTCGACTGCGGCTTGCTTCACTTGCGTGAAGCAAGTCCTCGCTCAGGATGACAGAGCCTGGGAACAGAGTTTGGGATGACAGAGTTTGGGATGACAGAGCTTGGGACATGAAACTATCTCTACAATGGATTCGCGACTTCGTTGATCTCGCCGTCGACGACCGACGTCTGGCCGAAGACTTGACCAACGTTGGGATTTCGGTCGAGGGAATCAGCGGGAGCGGCGCCGACACCGTGTTTGAGATGGAGATTGGGACGAATCGGCCCGATGCGATGAATCATTACGGCGTGGCGCGAGAGGCGGCGGCGGTCTATGACCTGCCGCTGAAAGCGATCGAACTGAAGCTCCCCAGCGGCTAAAGCCGCGACTGGGTACAGCGGTGCTGACGCGGCCCCTTCGACAGGCTCAGGGCAGGCTCTGAAGGGCCGCTCTTCCACGAAGATCTCTTCTACGAGCACGGATGACGTCCGGCCATTTCCCATCGTCGTGGAAGAGCCGGCGCTTTGTCCTCGATTCTCGGCGCGCGTGATTCGCGGGACTCACATCAGGCCATCGCCGGAGAAAGTTGCGCACCGGCTGCAACTGCTCGATCAGCGGCCGATCTCAAACGCCGTCGACGCGACCAATTACGTTCTCTGGGAGATCGGCAAGCCTACGCACGTCTTCGACATGGACCTGCTCGAGGGCGGGAAGATTATTGTGCGCAAGGCGCGGGACGGCGAAACGCTCAAGACGCTCGACGGCGTGGAGCGCAAGCTGACTTCCGAAGACCTGGTCGTGTGCGACGCCAAGAAGCCCGTCGGCCTTGCCGGAGTGATGGGCGGGTACGACACGATGATCACCGAGAAGACGCGGAACATCGTGATCGAGTCGGCGTGGTGGGATCCGGGGATCGTGCGGAAAATGTCGCGGCGGCACGGGATTCATACCGATGCGTCGCACCGCTTCGAGCGCGGCGCGGATTTCGAATCCACCGTTCTCTCGTGCGATCTGGTGGCGCAGATGATTCTGGAGTCGGGCGGCGGCGAACTCGTTGGCGATGTGGTCGACGTGGTGTCGAAACCGATGGACCAGGCTCCGGTGGTGCTGCACTTGACCGACGTGCGGCGCATTCTGGGCGGGAGCCTGGATCGCGGGCAGATTTTTCGGCTGCTGAAGCGGCTCGGCTTTACGGTCGTTCCCGAGGGGCAGGATGAGGCGCAGTTCCGGGTGCATATTCCCAGCTGGCGGCTCGACGTGGAGCGCGAGATCGACGTGATCGAAGAAATCGCGCGGCTGCACGGGTACGATAAATTCGAGAACACGCTGCCGGCCTACAGTGGCGCGGTGGTCGAGTTGCCGCATGCGGCGATGGATGCGGCTTTTCGTAAGCGAGCGCTGGCGCTGGGATACAACGAGGCGGTGTCGCTGACATTTATTTCGCACGCCGATGCGGAAAAGTTCTCATCTTCCCCCGCCGAGGTAAAAGTGCTCGAGCTGGAGAATCCGTTGAGCGAAGAGGCGTCGGTCATGCGCACCTCGCTGGCTCCAGGCATGCTCGGCATGCTGGCGTGGAATCTGAATCGGGATGTGGCCGAGGCGCGGCTGTTTGAGATGGGCAGCGTCTATGAGTTGGCGGACGGATCGTCCAGTGAGCCGCGTGTTGAACCGCGGCGCGCTTGCCTGGGCGCGACGGCCGCGGCAGTGGGTGCCTCGCTGCCTGTGGGCGGCGCTCTCGATGTGAGCAAGGGCGAGCACGCGACGGCTGCGGAAACGTTCCGCGGATTCAAAGGCGACGTGGAGAATCTGCTGGCGGCGTTTTCCGGCGAGGTGAGTTACGACCGGGAGACGGCGGAGTATTTTCATTCCGGACGTTCAGCGCGGGCGCGGCTGAACGGCGCGGTGGTGGCGCAGTTTGGGCAGGTTCATCCGGAAGTGGCGGCGGCGCGCAAGCTGCGGCAGGACGTGTACCTGGCGGAGTTTGATCTGGAGCAGTTGTGTCGGCTGGGGCTGCGGCCGGTGAAGTTTGCGCCGCTGGGAAAGTATCCGGCAGTGGATCGCGATTTTTCGTTCGTGTTTGCCGATGCTGTTTCGTTTGAGGAGATCTCGAGCACGGTTACGGCTCTGGGCCTCACCGAGTTGCGCGAGTTCCGTCCGGCGGAGATTTTTCGGGGCGGGTCGATTGTAGCGGGGAAGTATTCGGTGTTGCTGCGGGCGAGGTTTCAATCGGCGACGCGCACGCTGCGCGAGGATGAAGTGGCGCAGTGGTCGGGGCAGATTGTGGGGGCGTTGGTAAAGTTGGATGGAGTGCAGAGGGTCTAGCGAATCTCCGCTCTAGCCGCAAAAGACGCAGCTAGAATGGGCCACCCGGTAGGAATCTTGAGATCACAAAATGTGATCTCAAGTTGTGATCTCAAGTGAAGAATCACAATCCCACTTTTCGCGCAAAGAACGCGCGAGAAATGGGGCACACGCACTGCACCCGTCATCGAAAATCCGCTTCATGCTTCCATTTGTTTCTGAGTTTGTTTTCATCTTCTAGAATTTCCATCCTGATCTTCTCCCGCGACTGAGTGTCTTTCCTGCTCTTTTCAGGTTTTCGGCCGGTTTGCCGATAGGGAAAGACGTGAGCGATCAGTCAGCGGGGACAGGTGCGGCGACGGCCCGGGCGCGGGAAGTGACGACGTTGCGCTATGTGGCGCGGCAACCGATCTTCGACCGGGAAGAGAAAGTATTTGGATACGAGCTGCTGTTTCGGGACGGCTTGGAAAATGCGTTCAGCGGAGACAACGATGAGGCGTCGCGCGCGACGCTGGACCGATCGCTGCTGATGGGGTTGGACGTGTTGTGCGACGGGCGGCGGGCGTTTGTGAATTGCACGCGGGACACGCTGTTGAAGGGACTGGTCACGCTGCTGCCCTCGACCATCACGGTGGTGGAGGTTCTGGAAACGGTTCCAGCCGATCGGGAGGTAATGGCGGCCTGCCAGAACCTGAAGGAAGCGGGATACATGATCGCGCTGGACGACTATGTGGCCGACGATCCACGCGTGGCGCTGGCGGAGCTGGCGGACATCATCAAGGTGGAAATGCAGTTGACCACCGAGAAGCAACAACTGGCAATGATCAAGCAGTTCGGGCCGTGGCGCTGCCGGCTGCTGGCCGAGAAAATCGAAACCCATGCGGAGTTTGTGCGGGCGCGGGATCAGGGATTCGTGTATTTCCAGGGCTATTTTTTCCGCCGTCCGGAGATGATGAACACGCACGACATGCCGGCGAATCGGATGAATTATCTGCGCATGCTGCAGGAGGTCTCGCGCCCGGAGTTGGATGTGGACGCGCTGGAGAAGCTGATCAAGGCGGAAGCGTCGGTGTGCTACCGTCTGCTGCGCTATCTGAATTCGGCGATGTTCGGGTTGAAGAACGAAATCCATTCGGTGCGGCACGCGCTGTCGATGCTGGGTGAGCGGGACGCGCGGCGGTGGGTGCGGCTGGTGGCCGCGGTGGGCGCGGGCCAGGAGAGCACGAGCGATCTGCTGCTGTCGGCGCTGGTGCGGGCCCGGTTTGGAGAGTTACTGTCGCCGCAGGTGGCGCACGGGGATTCGGATTTGTTTCTGCTGGGATTGCTATCGCTGATCGATGCCATGCTGGAAATGCCCATGGGGGAAGTGCTGGAGAGAATTCCGCTGGATCAGGCGACCAAGGCGGTATTGCTGGGGCAGCCGAGCTTGCTGCGTCCGGTGTACCAGTTGATGCTGGCGCGGGAGAGCGGGGAGTGGGCGGCGGCGGCGGAGTTGAGCCGGCGTCTGCGTCTGGATGGGGACGAGGTTGCGGGATTTTACTGGCAGGCGCAGCAGTGGGCGCGGGAAGTCTCGAACGCCGAATGAAGATCGCCTCCGGCGGTTGGGCTCGGCTGGTTCTCGGTTGGGCAGAAAACCCCGGGAGGTCCGACCCGGCCTGAATCCTTCCGTTCATGTCCTCCTGTGCAAAACGGTCCGCCGATGGGGCCTTGCGCGGTTTGGTCAGGGCGAGTACCATGAAGGTGTTCTCATTTAGGCCTCGTTCCCGCGCAGGCCTTCCGCGCCAGCCGATCCGAGGCGGCGCCTTACGGATCCGATAAACGGAAAATCGATACGCAGCTTAAGAAATAACGGTTTCATTCGCGATAGCAGATCGTTTGAAGAGTTGGGGTTCGTTCCATAGTGTCCAGTAAGTGTGTCCAGTCGCTACCCGCAACTGCGCTGATCCAATTCTAGGTGCCGGGCGGAGCTTCGTTTGGAACTTCGTTTGGAACTTTGTATGGGACAGCGGGAGAGCGCGACTGGCAGGCCTTTGCGATTCTGTAAAATTCTGCAATTAGTTACGAAACAGCTTGAGAGGACTATGAACGCAGGACCAGGAAGACCCTCCGGCGGCGGTGGAGGAAGACGCAGGCGGCGCGGACGCCGTCCTAACAATCAGCGCGGACAGCGGCCCAGCCCCGGGCTGAGCCGGGAAAACAAAGACGGCATCTACACCGCACCCATGGACCACAGTTACCGTGCGGCCATGGCCGGAGGCAACAACAACAACGGCCACAAAGGCGGACGCCCGCGGCCCGGATTTGCCGCGCAATATCCGCAGCCCGAGCCGGAACCGTTGCCGGTGACCAGCGCCAGCGAAGAGGCCAACTCGCGCATCTTTGCCTTTATCGAAGATCTCTTCTTCATGGCCAAGATCCAGGAAACCGCGCGCAAGCTCAACGTGAAAGTTGAGTTCGTGAAGTCGGACAAGGATCTGATGGAGCGGATGTCGCAAAACGGCGACGAAAAACCTTCGCTGATTATTTTCGACCTGAACCTGGCCAGCGTGAAACCGCTGACCCTGATTCCGAAGCTGAAGAGCAAGTTGAAGAAGGGGACCTCGATCATCGGATTCCTGTCGCACGTGCAGGGCGACCTCAAGCAGAAGGCGCACGAAGTGGGATGTGACATGGTGCTGCCGCGCTCGGCATTTTCGCAGAACCTGCCGCAGTTGTTGCGCAGACACGGCGCGCCCGAAGAATCGGAGCCGACGGTACAGTAGCGAGCTTCCGCTACAAAGAAATGCATCTGACCCACGGCTGCGGCCGTGGGTTTCTTGTTGCGCCGCGAATCCACGAGAATTGGTCGAAAACGGTCGGATTATCCCGGGGGCCAGGCGAGCGGGCGCCCGCCGAGTAGGTGGACGTGGAGGTGGAAGACCGACTGCCCGGCGCCGGGGCCGACGTTGAGGACGGTGCGGTAGCCTTGCTCGATGTTGCGCTGGCGGGCGATGTGGGCGGCGGCCAGGTGGCAGCGGCCGATGAGTTCGGCGTCGGCGGCCTCGGCCTCTTTTAATCCCGCAAAATGTCTTTTTGGAACGATAAGAATGTGCGTAGGCGCCTGGGGATGAATGTCTTCGAAGGCGAACACGTGGTCGTCTTCATGAACCTTCTTGGCAGGAATCTCACCGGCGATGATGCGGCAGAAGAGGCAATCGGGTTCGGTCAAGGCAGGTTCACTCACGGTGCCTCCTTAACGAACTATCCGCCGGCGGTGTATGGGCTCTTTCGAGCTCGATGAGCCTCTTAACCATCGGGTCATCTTCCGTCGGATCCCATTCGCTAAAAGCTGTGCGCAATACGTTCAACGACTCCGCTGATTGGCTCGTGAAGCACACTTGACGGTTGTCCTTAAAATGCACGAAGAAGCCGCCGATTGATGGAATGAACTCCGCTACCCAACCGAAGCCAATAACCTGCACTAAGAACGCTTGCATCTCCGGAAACTCGTCGTCGCGGAACAGTTGTGCCGGTGCGAGTTCAAGCGAACGCAGGTCCCCGTGAGTTCGTCGGATGTCCTCAATGATCTGCCAGCCCACCTTTGTAAATTGCGGCGTCCCTATGGTCCATGCTCGCAACCAAATAAGCCCGCCAGAAAACCCACCCTCCCCCCGAAGAGCAAGCATGATGCGAGTGAACGGCATAATTCTGCGGAACTCTTCTGGAGCTGTGACGAAGAGCCTCTGCTCCGCCGACGGCGCGTAGCACAGCCAGTCTTCTTCAGTGAGCTTTAGCCCCGCACTAAGACACCAACTCTTCGCTTCCTCGGTTGTCATCGCTTTCATCGATAGTCCTCAGTCGCGACCGGTCGGCATGTAGATTAGGCTTTTACCGAGTTGATTCCACGACGGCTACTCGCTTGCCTTCGAGCTATGCGGCCGCAGCGATCGCGCAATCAAAACCAACCCACCCACCAGCAGAATGAGCATCACCACGGTGTTGAACAGGCTGGTCGGCTGAAAATAAATATGCATGTTGGCGATGATGCCCGCGAAAATGAAAAGCGCTCCGGCCACGGTCAGCAGCCATCCAATCAAGCTCTTGCCGTTCCAGAACAAAATTCCAACGCCGAACAACATGGGCAAAAGCGTGATGCCGAAACTGCTGCCTCCCCAAAAACTCCAATACGAACCCACCACGCTGACCTGATGGGTGATGAGAAAGCCTCCAATGCAGGCCATGGCAAAACCGAGCAGAAACATTCCAAGCCCGCCGGAGGTTCCGCCGACATCGCTGATTGAACGGTTGTCGTTGTCGCTGTCCATGCGCGGAAGCATAGCACTTCGCGCCGTCTGAGGAAACGGGGAACACTCAAACGGATAAGGCCTTAGCGATAGGCCGACGGCGGCAGGCCAGTGATGCGAATGCCGGCGTGGCCTTTGTGACGGATGTTCATGCCGATGAGCAAGGCGGTGATCTGTTCGACGATGCGAGCGTTTTGCAGCGGACCGCCGTCGAGTGCGCGGACGCCGGGAATCTTGGCCGCCAATTCACGAGTGAGTTGCGCGGCGTCGGCGTCGTTGCTGCAGACAATGACGTCGCAGTCGATGGGAGCGTCGCCGTTGAGCAGTTCCGCGGAAAGGTTATGGAAGGCGGCAACCAGGCTCACTCCCTTGGGCACGAGTTCGGCGGCCTGCTGCGCGGCCGAGCCTTGCCAGACGCCGAGAGTACGCGAGGCGCGTCCGCCGACGCTGGCGGCGAGAGGCACCGTGGCGTCGATGAGAATGCTGCCCTCGGTCATGTCGGGTTTGAGTTGCTTGAGCAGCGTGGCCTGCGCTTCGAAGGGGACGGTCAGCATCAGAATGTCGGCGGCATCGCAGGCGGCGCTGTTTTCCATCCCAGAGACGTTGGCCCGAGGGCCGACTTTTTGCTGGATGGCGACGGCTGCCAGTTGCGCACGCTGTTCGTCGCGCGAGCCGATGATGATGGTTTCTCCGGCGCGCGCCCAGCGCAGGGCGAGCCCCATGCCGGCGGGACCTGTGCCTCCGATGACTGCGATCGGGCGGATCCCTGGAGCGTCTGGATTGGCGGATGTGGTCGCGGTCGTGTTCATGCGAAGTCAGCCCGTGCGAATTCAGCCTCCGGCGGCTGCCCGGCGGTGCAGTCAGCTTCATTCAGCGGCGCCTTGAGGTGGATGCGCGAGTATGTGGTGTTGCGCTCGGCGGGGATGCGGCCCATCTCCAGAATCAACGCTTGAAAGTCTTCCGGGCTGGTGTACTGGCCTGCGGTGGCTCCGGCTTCGCGCGAAATATTTTCCTCCATCAAAGTGCCGCCGTAATCATTAGCCCCGGCGTGCAGGCAGAGTTGCGAGAGCCGGCGATTCAGCTTGACCCACGAAACTTGAATGTTATCGATGGATCCCGCCAGCAGCAGACGGGCCAGCGCGTGCACCTTGAGATGCTCAGCCAAAGTCGGGCCGGTACGCGCGAGTCCTTGATGGTAGAGCAGCGTGTTCTGATGAACGAAGCCGAGGGGAACGAACTCGGTAAAGCTGCCGGTTTCGGATTGTATGTCGCGCAGCAGCCGCATCTGGCGAACCCAGTGCGCGGGAGTTTCGGTGTGTCCGTACATGAGCGTCGAAGTGGTGCGAATGCCGCAGCGGTGCGCGGTGCGGATGACTTCGACCCACTGCGCGGTTGAAAGTTTGTTGGCCGAGAGGATGTGGCGAATCTCGTCATCGAGAATTTCGGCGGCGGTGCCGGGCAGCGTGCCCAGGCCGTTGTCGCGCAGCATCGAAAGATAGTCGGCGAGCGGCATGCCCGTGAGTTCGACGCCGTAAACAATTTCCATGGGCGAGAAGGCGTGGATGTGCATGCCGGGCACGGCCTGCTTTACGGCGCGGAGAATGTCGCGATAATGGAATTTGGGAAGATCGCGCGGCAAGCCGCCCTGGATGCAGACTTCAGTGGCTCCGAGCTGCCAGGCTTCGACGGCCTTGCGGGCCATGTCGTCGAGAGTATGGAAGTAAGTGTCGGCCTCGCGCGGACCGCGGCTGAAGGCGCAGAATTTGCATCCCACGAAACAGATGTTGGTGAAATTGATGTTGCGGTTGACCACGTAGGTGACGATGTTGCCAGTGAGTTCGGCGCGCAGAATGTTGGCGGCGACCAACAGGCCGAGAAGGTCGTCGCCATCGGAGTTGGCCAAGGCATACGACTCTTCCAGCGACAGGTCGGCGCCGTTCTGAGTCTCGAGGATTTTCTCCAGAGACGAGCGCGCTGCCGAAGTCAGGCGCGGGGCAATGTCAGACCAGTCGAGGGAGGGGAAGGATTCCAGTTCCAAAGGCGTGAGTTGGTGAGGCATGGCTTGCTAGACCTCAGGGGCTAGAGCCCCATCTTCAATCAGCGTTTTATCGCAGCGCTAAAAGCGCTGCGCCACCCAAAAGCCAGAACCCTACAAGCGAGAGCGTTGAAGCAAAAGCGTTCATGCAAAAGAGCGTCCGTGCCAAAGCGTTCATGCGGCGTTCATGCAACGAAACTAATCGAGCGAGCGCCGTGGAAGCAAGCGGCATCTGGAACAGTCTACCGGAATAGGTCGGTGGATGCAGGGCGAAGCAGGGCGCGGACTCCGCCCGGGCCGGTGTCGTAGGGGAATCCGCGGACGATGCAGGCGGGGGCGCGGTTGAGTTTGCCGCAGACCAGTCCGGCGGCGCAGGCCAGTTCGTCGGCAACGGCTTCAACGCTGGCTTTCAATTGGTAGCCATGCGGGTCGCGGCGGCCGCGATCGTCGCGCAGAGGCTTCATGCCGGAGATTCCGATCGCGAATTCCGTCAGACCTTCGCGCCAAGGCCTGCCGAAACTGTCGGTGATGATCACGGGGATGGCGAGGCCGGTGCGGCGTTTCAGTGCGCGGTGAAGATTGGCGGCGGAGCGGTCTGCGTCTTCGGGCAGAAGCAGGGCGTGAGCGCCGCCGTCGACGTTGGAGACGTCAATGCCGCTGTTGGCGCAGAGGAAGCCGTGGTGGGTTTCGGTGATGAGCACGCCATTCTTGCGGCGTAGGACGGCGCGGCTTTCGCGCAGGGCCAGTTCGATGACACGCGCGTCGAGATCATATTGTTTCGCCCACGCGATCGATTCGGCGGAGGGTTGCACCGTGGCCAAATCGACCAGGCGGCCCTCGGATTTCGAAACGATCTTGTGCTTCACGACCAGAATGTCGCCGGCTTGAAAGCGGAGGCGGCGCCGGCGCAGGACTTCCAGCAGTTTGTCGGGGAGGGAGTCGCCGGGGTGGATTTCGCCCGCGAGCGGGATGGGGATCAGACGGAGTTCTGAGGATGTTGATGGCGGGAGTTTCTTTCGCCCCTCCGGGGCTGGCGAATTCCTGGCCGCTAACCCACGGCTCGCGCCCGTTCGACTTCGCTCGGGGCGGGCGGCATTCTTGCGCCGCTTCGCGGCTGATTCGTTGCTGGCTCGGCTGGACTTCCTCATAAAAGAATGTTACTTGTCCGGCGCTGCTGAGCTTTCATACATCGCCGCTTCGCGGCTGGACGGGCGAGTCGCCCGTCACCACATGGGCTGTGCCGGTGCGGACAAATTCACGGGCTAGAATCTGGGCGCGGGTTTCGCCCGGTAGCGAAATGAGTTGCTGTAGGTCTTCGGGATTATCAACGTCGACGGCGATTCCCGGCAGTTCCAGTACGATGCAGGGTTTGCCCGTTGCCCGCGCGGCGGCGTGATGTGGCTTGAAGCTGTCGTTGCCGAAGCGCAGCGGAAATAAATTCGCGGGACGGCGAAAAATGGCGTTGGTGCCGCGTCCGTCGCCGGCGGGAACGAGCAGGCTGCCTTCGGCGGGCGCACGCTTCAGAATTTCGTCGAACTCCCACGCTTCAATCAGAGGGATGTCGGCCGGGATGACCAGCGTGCTGTCGGCACCTCGCTCCACGCAGACGCGAGTGGCCATCTCAATGGCTCCGGTTTCTCCGGGATTGTCGGGGTCAGGGATGATCTCGAATTCATATTCCTTGGCCAGCTTTACGGCGAAAGGATCGCTGGTGACGACGGCAACTGTCGGGCGGACTGTTTCTCGTCGAGCGGTCCAATGGTAAAGAGTGCTGAGCACGTCGTGCAACATGGCCTGGGCCAACTGCGTGCGGGATGGTTGATCGAGAACGGCGGCCAGGCGTTGTTTGGCCGAAGAGGTGTTCTTGACGGGAACCAGAATCACCGGGGCAACGATCACGGCTGTGGATCCAAACGTCGAAAAGCGTTGGCGTGCGCCCTAGGCTCGGTTTCTGAGAGCGGGGCCGGGGAAACGAACGAGAGCACTTCGCGCGCCAGAGCGGCTTTGTCTTCGGCGCTGCGCATGATGGTTTGAGTACACTGCACCCGCACGCCGTTTTTGCGGAGGGTTTCGGCGATGCGAGCGTCGCGCGTGTCACAGATCAGGATGTCGAGAAAATCTTCGTAGGCCTGGGCGACGCCGGCAATCGAGCACGGCAGTCCTTGCGCCGCCATCAGAATTCCAGCCGGACCTGCCACTGGAGCATTGCCGACGATGGGGCTGATGGCGGCAATTTTTCCGCGAGCGCTGATCAGCGCCTCACGAACCCCGGGCACCGAGAGGATGGGGCCAATGCTGGTGATGGGATTGCTCGGGGCGATGAGAACGGCGTCGGCGGAACTGATGGCTTCGATGACGCCTGGAGCGGGCTCGGCGTCGGAAGCTCCGGCGAAGCGCACGGAGTTTACCGGGTCCTGGTACCAGCGCTGCACGAAATATTCTTCAAAGCTCAACTCGCCCGCAGGCGTATCGACGCGAGTTTCAACACGCTGGTCGCTCATGGGGAGAATGCGCGCCTTCACGCCAAGTTTTTCAGAGATGACGGTCGTGGCGTCGGAGAGCGTCTTGCCTTCGGCCAGCAACCGCGAGCGCAGCAGGTGCATGGCCAGGTCGCGGTCGCCGGTGTGGAACCATGTAGGCTCGCCGAGTTGCCCCATGGCCTGCAGGCAGAGGAAAGTGTCGCCCTTCACGCCCCATCCGCGCTCGCGACTGAGCATGCCGGAGAGCACGTAGGTGATCGAGTCGATGTCGGGCGAAACGTAGAGCCCCCACCAAAGCAAGTCGTCGCCGGTATTGACGACCAGGGTGATGTCTTCGGCCGGCATGACCTGGCGGAGCCCGTCGACGAATTTGGCGCCGCCGGTGCCGCCGCTGAGGACGCAGATCATCTTTTCGGCTCCATCAAGCGGCCCTCTCGATTCTAGCCAGGCCAAAATCATCGCTGGCGGCGCGCAATTTTTCTGTCAGCAGAGCCGGGACGAGCCGCCAGTGCGGGAAGAAATTCCGGATACACGGGCAGGCGCTGTCGCAAAGAAAATCCCTTGGCCTCGGTGCGCAGGCGCAGTTGCTCGAGGTGTGGCCAGGGCTTTTCCGGATTGATAAAGTCAGGGGTCAGCGGCGAAATTCCTCCCCAATCGTTGATGCCGGCGTCCACCAAATCATCATAGTAAGGCGCGGACAGGTTGGGCGGAGCCTGAATATTGACGTTGGGGAGTAACAATCGAGCTACCGCTACGGCGCGGAGCATTTCGCCGCGCGTGGGTTCGGGCCAGTGCGCCATGGGGATCGCGGGCTTGACGCGGAAGTTTTGTACGATCACTTCCTGGATGTGTCCGTAGCGGTCATTCATATCGCGGATCGCGAGCAGCGTGTCGACACGGTCTTCGAGCGATTCGCCGATGCCGATGAGCAGGCCCGTGGTGAACGGAACATTCTGCTTGCCGGCGTCTTCGATCGTGCGCAGGCGTTTGGCCGGAAGCTTGTCGGGAGCATCGTCGTGGGCCGCTCCGGGAGCGAGCAACGCGGCGTTCGTGGTTTCGAGCATCAGGCCCATGCTGGGGGAAACGGCGGCCAGGCGCGCAATCCATTCGGCGCTGAGCAGGCCGGGATTGGGGTGCGGCAGCAGGCTGGTCTCGCGCAGCACCAGTTCGCACATGGCTTCCAGATAATGCAGCGTGGACTTGTAGCCGAGATGGCGGAGGGTCTCGCGGATTTCGCGGAAAAGCAGTTCGGGCTTGTCGCCCAGACTGAAGAGAGCTTCGGTGCATCCGAGTTTCTCGCCGGCCCGGGCGACGGTGAGCACTTCGTCCGGAGTCATGGTGTGCGCGCCGGGATCGCCGGGATCGCGGCGGAAGGTGCAGTATCCGCAGTAGTCGCGGCAAAGGTTGGTCAGGGGCAGGAAGACTTTGCGCGAATAGGTGATGACGCCGGGCTTGAAGCGCTCTTTGGCGGCGCGGGCGGCGGCGAGGAGTTCGGGGAGATCGGCGTCAGGGCAGCCAATGAGGCGCAGGGCGGCCTCGCGCGAGATGGGCTCGCCGGGGCGTAGCCGGGCTAGCGCCGCGCGGGCCGTGCGGCTTTCCGAAGCGGCGGGCGCGATTGAGGTGACGGCCACGTGAATCGAATGATACAACGGCGGGGCGTGGTAATGTAGGCGGTTGCATGTATCCCGGACGCATTCGTCCGGGATACGGTGCCTCGGCATTATGACTAGTTCGCCGGGCGCACGCTTCGCTTCGCTGGGCGGACGAATGCGTCCGCCCCTACGTTACGCATATGATCTTGACCGCTTCCGAATTCCGCAAAGCGATGGGGTGCTTCGCCACCGGGGTGACGATTATCACCGTTGACCTGGAGGGCGAGGTGGGCGGTGAAGTCCATGGCATGACGGCGAACGCGTTCGCTTCCGTGTCGCTCGATCCGCCGCTGGTGCTGGTTTGCGTGGATCACAAAACCCGCACACACGCACATCTGCACGCCAAGAAACGTTTCGGGATCAATGTGCTCGCCGAAGATCAGCGGGCGATTTCGGAGTATTACGCGCGGGTCGAGCGCTCGCACCAGGGCGCAGAAGCCGAGGCCGGAGCGCGCTTTGACCGCACGCGGCATGGGACCCCGGTGCTGCATGGATCGCTCGCCTACCTGGAGTGCCGGTTACATTCGGCGGAGGCGGCCGGGGACCATACCATCTTCATTGCCGAGGTCGAGGATGTGGTGGTGCGGGAGGGCGAGCCGCTGCTGTTCTTTCGGGGGAAGTATCGAAAGGTTGGGGAGGAAGTGGGGAAGTAGGAACGGATCGTCGAGTGGTGACCCATGCGTGATGTCGATAAAATCATCGAGTTGGTCCGCGCGACGGATCGTGGTGTAAGAGTTGAGCAGCTCAAAGTCTTACACCCGGGAGCCGATGACGATGGGCTGTGGTTCTTCGATCAGCCCGAGAGCCCATTTCAGGTACAGATCGAGTCTTCGACGGGGATTGCCCGTTTTGGTCGAGACGGATGAGAATGATTCGCGCTTCACAGCCAATACCGTTGAGGCCGCGGTACAGCGCCTTTCGGATCTCCTCCATTTGGCCAAAGCCCAGGAGGGTCCGGGGAACTGAAGTCGGGGCCGTGTGTCTTTTCGCCGTTTGAAACATCCAATCTTCGGCATAGACAAATAGTGAAAATGGGGGTTTTCATGGCTGAAAAGACAGCAGAGAAAGTTGTGAAGACGGAATCCGAGTGGAAGAAGCAGCTCACCGACGAGCAGTATCACGTGACCCGCGAGGCGGGCACGGAGTGTGCGTTTACCGGGAAGTACTGGAACACGAAAGAGCCGGGGACGTATCACTGCGTGTGCTGCGGGTCGCCGCTGTTCGATTCGCGGACGAAGTTTAATTCGGGAACGGGTTGGCCGAGTTTCTACAAGCCGGGCGAGGGCAGTGGCGTGGTCGAGCACAAGGACACGGCGTACGGCATGGTGCGGACCGAAGTCCGTTGCGCCAAGTGCGACGCGCATCTGGGGCACGTGTTTGAGGATGGTCCGGCGCCGACCGGGCTGCGCTATTGCATGAATTCGGCGGCGCTCGATTTGCGGCCAGCCGAGAAGAAATAGGAAAGCGGCCCTCAGGGCTAAAGCCCAGATCGATGTTGGTCGCTTTCCGTGGCGATAAGCGCCGCTCTTCCACGGCATCTGTGCATGCGCGGCCGGAACGGCCCCGCGACAGCCGCCGGGACGGCGGCGCAACAAAACAACAAGGGCACGCGTAAGCGTGCCCTTTGTTCTGCTCGACAAATTTGCCGCCGATTATGCGCTGGCGGTTGCTGCCAGGGCCTTGGGGCTGTCGGCTGGCTTCTGCGCCTGCTTGGATTGATTCTGCTTGCCTTCGCTGCGGACCTGGATTCCGCCCTTGAGCGAGGCGCCGTCTTCCACGCTGATGCGTACGGTGGAGATGTCGCCGTTGCACCGATCCTTCGGCGCGGATATCAACGCGGTCGCTGCACTCAATGTTGCCAGTAACTTTGCCCATGATCACGACTTCGCGGGCTTGGATGCTGGCGTCAACCTTGCCGTTGCGGCCGATGGTCACGCGGCTCTCGGGCATGGTGATTTTGCCTTCGATGCGGCCATCGATGTAGAGAGATTCCGAGCCGCTGATTTCGCCCTTGATGACCAAAGTGCGGCCGATGGTGGCTTGATCGACGGGAGCGGTAACGTTTTTGCGGGGTTATAGGCGTTGGGGTTGGGAGCCGGCGATCCGGGCTTCTGATTAAACGAGTTATCCGACGACTGAAGCATGCGACCTTCCTTGGGTTCCCGCGCGGCGTCTTGCCCTGGGGCCCTGGCACCGTCCTGCGGTTGGTCTTGTAAATTTGTGGCCCTGCGGCAGTTGCTGGCCATCTGGCCAATCTGACTATCGCACACGGCGTAAGGAGACGATGAGATTACGTAAGATGGTGTACGGGCGGGAATGGTGCTGGGCATCGGTTTCCTGCCGCAAGGCGCGTTTTGCCCGAGTCGGAGCCCCTTCAGGTGCTAGCGAAGAATCCATGGATTCTTCTGTCTACTCGGACGGTTCCAGTTCCTTCGACTTCTCTGCATTCTCGACGAGTGTGGCGTGACTTGATTTGTACCGGTTCAACTCGTCCGACTGGCGCTGGCTTTCTTCGGCATTGACAAAGTTTTGCAGCGCGGTCTCGCAGATGCGAGATCGCGTCTTCGACACGGCCGATATCCTCTTCCAGTTCGGGACCGATCTTCCATTTGCTTGCGCTTGATCGGATTCAGGCGTTTTTTCGGTGCATCCGATTGCAGCCGGCCGCACCGTGCCATTTCCGTTCGCTGTCACGGCGGCCTGCGGCTTGACGTGAGGGCGGCTCGCTTTCGCGACGCTTCGCCCCGGAACGTCATCCAGCGTGGGTGCGACATGCTGGCCGCCCTGCTTGCGCCAAAGATAGTCTTCGTAGTTGCCGGGGAAGACTTCGACTTTGCCGCCGCCGACTTCGAAAACCCGCGTGGCCAGCTTGTCGATGAAATAGCGGTCGTGGGAAACGAACACGACCGTGCCTGTGTATTTCATCAGCGCGTCGAGCAGGACGTCTTTGGCGCGCAGGTCGAGGTGGTTCGTCGGCTCGTCGAGCAGCAGGAAGTTCGCGGGATGCAGAAGCAGGCGCAGCAGGGCGTAGCGGCCGCGCTCGCCGCCGGAGAGCACGCCGATCTTCTTGAAGACGTCATCTTCGGAAAACAGAAAGCATCCGAGCAGGCTGCGCAGTTCCGTTTCGGCCGACGGCCGGGACGTTGCTCGCCGAGATCGTCAAGAATGCGGGCGTCGGGATCGAGCTCTTTATATTGGTCCTGCGCGAAATAGTCGGCTTCCACGTTGTGCCCGAGGCGAAATTCGCCGCGCGTGACAGGCTCGGTGCCGGCCAGCAACTTGATCAGCGTGGACTTTCCCGCGCCATTGACGCCGACCAGAGCGATGCGGTCTCCGCGCTCGATCATGAAGCTGACGTCGCGGAAGACTTCTTTGTCGGCGCGCCGTTTTTCCGGGATAGACTCTTGGCCACATCTTCGAATTCGGCCACGATGCGGCCGCTGGCTTGGGCTGCGGAAACGAAAAGTGGATCGTCTTTTCTTCCGGCGGAATCTCGATGCGCTCGATCTTTTCCAGTTCCTTGATGCGGCTTTGCACCTGCTTGGCTTTGGTTGCCTGGTAGCGGAAACGGTTAATAAACACTTCCAGCTGCTCAATGCGGTCGCGCTGGTTACGGTAGGCGGCCTGCAGTCTGCTCATTGCGCTGCGTTTTCTGGGCGAGAAATTTATCGTAGTTGCCGGTGTAGAACCAGAAGCGCTTGTTCCAGATTTCGGCGATCTTGTTGACCGTGACGTCGAGAAAATAGCGGTCGTGGGAAATCAGTACGAATGCGTGCGGGATAGTTCTGACGAGATATTCTTCCAGCCAGTTGCGGGCTTCGAGATCGAGATGGTTGGTTGGCTCGTCGAGCAGGAGCAGGTTCGGGTTTTGTGAGAAGAAGCTTGGCCAGCGCAAGGCGCATCTGCCATCCGCCGGAGAATTCGTCCGTCAGCCGCTGCCAGTCTTCCTTGCTGAATCCCAGCCCCATCAGGACTCGGCCGACTTCGGCTTCAATCGAATATCCGTCGCGGGTGCGGAATTCGTGCTCGACGCGGTGATAGCGGTCGGCGACGGCAGAATATTCCGGGCCGGTGTGATCGAGTTCTGCCATGCTGTGCATCAGCGATTCGAGTTCCGTCTCCATGGCGCGCAGATCGTCGAACACCGACATGCACTCGGCGAAAACCTGCGGCCGGAAAGTGTGAGATCCGTCTTGCGGCAGATATCCAGCGGACGTGCCTTTGGCGACGATCAGGCGATCCGTAGTCGAAGGTGTCCATGCCGGCGAGGACTCTTCATCAGCGTGGATTTGCCGGTGCCGTTGCCGCCGACCAGGCCAATGCGGTCGTGGTGGGTGATGAGCCAGTCGACGTTTTCGAAGAGAAGTTTGTGGCCGAAGCGTTTTCCGGCGCCGGAAAGCTGAATCATGGGACTGGAATTATCGTAACAGGGGCCAACGGTCAGCGGTTCTGAGTGGGACGGCGATGTTACGTCAACTTCGCCATGTAAGGGTACCGACAAAGTGAGAGGCCTCCCTGCATCTCTCAATGTTTTGCTTCAACTGCCGTTCTTCGGTTCGCCGGGAAACAAAGCGCATGACAAGCACTAGGCCGATGTATCCGGCGGCGACAATTGACCATCGCCACAACACCCACCCTCTGTCTATAACGAGGAGCATCAACGGAGCAGTAGCTATGATGAAAAGCAGTGAAGCAGCGGCCAGAAGCCATCTGTCCCACCGTGGTCTGCGCTGTTTGACACCGGCCCACTGCAAAAGCCAACACATAGGGTGACGGTTGAGTTTCGAGACATCGAAGGCGAACTCCCACTCCGGCGATCCCGGATTGATTTCACAATCACAGTGGTACACGGCCCTGGCAAGTGCACAGAGCCTCTCATAGGTTGTGTCCCTCAACTTAAAGTGCACGGGAAATTCTGGATCGCCTGAACTGAACTCAGGCACATCTGCCTGGTCAGGTAGATTGTTGAGTAAGTGTCGGTGCTCTTCATCGAGGGGCTGTCCTGATCGCGTCGCTTGCTCTTCGATGCGATTGATCAAAAACGCCAACGCCGCGTTCATGTCGACGGCTCGGTTCATTTCAGCCTCTCCGCACTATCCTATTTGTTGCCTGACCCGTGGCACAACTTCTGTTAACCGGTCTTAACGCTCAGAATAGGCATTTGGAAGATCGTCGCGTTAGAACTACAGCCCTACGGCCAGACGGCTTCGGCGATGGGGTCTTTCGAACCAGCAGCGGTGCGGGCGGTGCGGGGGCCGGGATAGGCTCCCCAGAGTTCGTGGTGGAACTGAATGCGTTCGAGGGCGCGGTCAATCACGGCTTCAAGCTCGTGGAAATATTTTACTTCGCGGCCCTTGGCCAGGCGGCGTTTGGCCTCCGCAGGGCTGAACCAGGTGGGATGGCGCTCGCCTTCGTCAGGGCGGCGCATCTGGTGGATTTCCATCAGGAAGGCTTTGACCACGAATTCCTGCACGCCGCCGGGCTGCCAGAACACCCCTTTGGAGTGGATGTACAGGTGAAAGTGACGCGGCTCGATGGTGCCCAGGGCGCCCGCTTCTTCGGCGGCTTCGCGTTCGGCGGCCTGGCTGTGCGAGAGGCGAGCGTCGGTCGATCCCTTGGGGAAAGTCCACTTGTTGCCGCCGTTGGTATTAACCAGAAGGAACTCAACCGCCGTCCCGCGCCTGCGATAACAGATCGCGGCCACCTGCAGCGGCAAGGACTTCGCAACTCGGGCTGAAGCCATGAGCACCCTCCTGAGAACAGGCTACATGCAAGATATTTCAGCAATGTTAAGATGCAACAAAAATTGTGCAGTCAGGAGGGTTACGAAAGGGTTACGTACCATTTCGGGAACTAGCCGTTTCTCCTTAAGCTTGTCACGAGACGCCGCATCAAAGTCCTCGCCCATACACCGGGATGGATGCTCCGGTTACGTCTTTCCCTGCAGCTCCGGGCGCGAGACTGGCGACGGCGAAACCGGCGTCCAGTAAGGCTTTCGTTACGTGCGTTCCGAGGCCGCCGTTGGCCCCGGTAACCAGGGCAGTTTTTTCTGGCATGGGCCGAACTCCACCTGAACGTCATCATAAACGTCTGCCCCGAAAGTTGTTGGGTGAAAAGGAAGAGATGTATCCTTACAGGCGGTCTGTAATGTGCGATCTGTTCTGGAGATCAAAATGCCCGCCCGACGCGGACCGGCGCGGTATTTCGGGCATAGCAAGGATCAGTATTATTAATACGACTTCTTGAGACCAGCGGAATCTAAGGTCGAATGGCAGGGACAGTTGCCGGCCTGCCGTTCGTTCCAGCCAGGTCAACGATCAAATTATGTGGTTAGTGCGACTGGCGCTGCGGCGCCCCTACACCATCGCCGTCTCTTGCCTGCTGATCGTCATCCTCGGCGTGCTGTCGCTGACGCGCATGACGGTGGACATCTTTCCGGTCATTGATATTCCGGTGGTCGCAGTAGTGTGGACCTATCCCGGACTCTCGGCGCAGGACATGGAACGCCGCGTGGTGCTGATCAGCGAGCGCGCGTACTCCACAACGGTGAACGGAATTTCGCGGATCGAATCGCAGTCGATCCCAGGAGTGGGGCTGCTACGGGTTTACTTCCAGCCGGGGACCGACATCGGCGCGGCGATCGCGCAAATTTCCTCGGTATCGAGCACGATTCTGCGCATCGCGCCTCCGGGGATCACGCCGCCCAACGTCATCCAGTTCAATGCCACGAATGTCCCCGTCGCGCAGCTCACAATTTCGAGCAAGACCCTTCCTGAACAGCAGCTCTATGACTACGGGTTGAACTTCATTCGTGTGCGCCTCTTCACCATTCCGGGGCTTTCGACGCCGGCGCCGTTCGGCGGCAAAGAGCGGCAGGTCATTATCGACATCAACCCGCAGGCCCTGGCGGCCAAGGGTTTGTCGGCGGGGGATGTCGTCAGCGCGCTGCAGAGTTCCAACGTCATTCTGCCGGCGGGCGATGCACGCATCGGCAACACCGACTACAGCGTGCAACTCAACTCCAGTCCTGATACCGTGCCGCAGTTCAGCCGGATTCCGATCAAGGTCGTAGGTTCAGCTACCGTCCTGCTAGGCGATGTGGCGAAGGTTTCCGACAGCTTTGCCGAGCAACGCGGCATTGTGCACGTCAATGGAAAGCGTGCGACCTACCTCGCCATCCTCAAGCACTCCGACGCGTCGACGCTGGCCGTGGTGGAAGCGGCGCGCGACGCGATTCCAATTATCAAGGCTTCCGCGCCGCAGGGGATGGATCTAAAGATCGACTTCGATCAATCTGTGTTCGTGCGCGCGGCGATCATGGGAGTGGTGCGCGAAGCCGTGCTTTCGTCGATCCTGGTCTCTCTGATGATCCTGGCGTTTCTCGGCAGCTGGCGCAGCGTGATCGTGGTGTGCACGTCGATCCCGCTGGCCATCTTCACCGCCATCATTGGTTTGGACCTCAGCGGCAACACCGTCAACATCATGACGCTGGGCGGCCTGGCGCTGGCCATCGGCATGCTGGTCGACGATGCGACGGTGGAAATCGAGAACATTAACCGTAATTTCGACATGGAGAAGCCGATCACGGTGGCGATTCTGGACGGCGCCAGCCAGATCGCCGTGCCCGCGATCGTCGCGACGCTGGCCATTTGCATTGTGTTCTTCCCGGTTGTTCTGCTTTCCGGCGCGTCGAAATATCTTTTCACGCCCATGGCGTTAGCCGTGGTGCTGGCCATGTTGTCGTCGTACGTCCTGTCGCGGACGCTGGTGCCGACCTTGTCGCGAATGCTTTTCGAAGGCCATCGCGAAGCTGATGAGGCCAAGGAAGAACATCCCGGCTTGATCGGTCGATTGAACCGCAAGCGCGAGCATGCCTTCGAACGCTTGCGAGCGGGCTACGGTAGCGTGCTGGATCTGGTGCTGCATCACCGGGTATTTGCGCTGTGCATTTTCGGGCTGATGTTCGCCGTGAGCGCGGTGCTGCCCTTCATCATCGGCACCGACTTCTTCCCCAGTGTCGATGCGGGATTGATGAAGCTGCACGTTCGCGCGCCGATCGGCACGCGCCTCGAAGATACCGAACAGTTGCTGATGAAGGTGGAAGGTCGGATTCGCGAAATCATTCCGCCCGATGAAATTGACACGGTCAATGATCTGGAAGGTCTGCCGACTTCCTTTAACCTCGCGTTCGTGTCCACCGACAATGTCGGAGACATGGATGCGGAGGTTCTCATCGCGCTCAAGCCTGTGCATCATCCCACCGAAGGCTACATGGAGAAGATCCGGCAGCAGTTGCCCCACGAGTTTCCCGGGTCGAGTTTCTATTTTCAATCCGCCGATATTGTGAGCCAGGTGCTGAACTTCGGCGTGCCCTCGCCGGTCGACGTTCAAGTGGAAGGGCCGAATCTCGACCAGTCCTATGAGATCGCGCGTCAACTGAAAGATGAAATCCGCACTGTCCCCGGGGCGGTCGACGTGCATGTAAAGCAGGCGATTCGCTATCCCGCGTTGCGCGTGAGTGTGGACCGCGAGAAGGCGGCGGAACTGGGTCTGACCGAGCAGAGCGTGGCCAACAGCATGCTGATTTCGCTGTCGTCGAGTGCGTTGATTGCGCCATCGTATTTTCTGAACCCTGCCAACAATGTCAATTACATCGTCGCCGTGCGCATCCCGCCGGAGCGTTTCGATTCCGTCCAGACGCTGATGAATACTCCGCTAAGCTTGCCGGGAGCGGCGGCGCCGCTGCAGGCCGCCAGTGCGCCGCAGACGCAGCCCGTCCCGCAACCGCAGTATGAAACCCTGGCCAATGTTTCGCGCATCGCCCCGGACTCGGTGCCCGCCGAGATCAATCACTACACGGTGCAGCGCGTCATCGACATTAATGCGAACCTGCAGGGCCGCGATCTGGGCTCGGTCGTCGCGGCCATTCAGAAAAAAATCGATGGCCTGGGGAAATTGCCGGTGGGTATGCGCATTACCGTGCACGGCCAGTACGAAGTGATGAATTCGTCGTTCCGCAGTCTGCTGCTGGGGCTTATTCTGGCCATCGTACTGGTGTATCTGCTGATCGTGGTGCTATTTCAGTCGTGGATGGATCCGTTCATCATCATGATCGCGGTGCCGGGCGCTCTGGTGGGAATTTTGTGGATGCTTGCCTTGACCGGTTCGACCATCAACGTAGAATCGCTGATGGGCTCGATCATGGCGGTGGGTATCGCGACCTCGAACTCGATCCTGCTGGTGAGCTACGCCAATGACGCTCGCGTGGAACGGCGCATCTCGCCCCTGGAAGCGGCGCTGGAGGCCGGAAAGACGCGCCTGCGGCCGGTTCTGATGACGGCCCTCGCTATGATTATCGGAATGATTCCCATGGCACTGGCCCTGGGCGAAGCGGGAGAGCAGAATGCTCCTCTCGGCCGCGCTGTGATTGGAGGATTGCTGGTGGCGACTGTCGTTACGTTGTTCATCGTGCCCGTGGTCTACACACTGTTGCGGAAGGATTTCCCCACGCGGCAGTTGCTTGATGAAAAATTCGCGGCCGAGGCGCGCGGCGAGGTGTTTCAAGTGGAGGAACACTGATGTCTGACGGGAACGTGTCTGACGGAAACATGCCTGAGGGGAAAATGCCTGACGGGAAAATGCCAGAATCGCAGAGCCGCCGCCGCGGGTCTGCCTGGCTGTATCTCGCCGGCATACTCCTTGTTCTCATAGCGGGCGCGATGGCCTTCCTGCTCCTCACCCGCCAACGCAGCCACGTGGAGGCCGCGACCGAGCAATTGAACGCGGAAGGACAGAAGGGGCCGTCCGTCGAAATCGCCACCGCTCACAAAGTCGCGGGCTCCAACACGCTGCGCCTGATTGGCGAGGCGCGTCCCTACCAGTCGGCAATTTTGTATGCCAAGGTCAGCGGCTACATGCGCAGCATCAGCGTCGACAAGGGCGACTTCGTCCACGCCAACCAAATGCTGGCGGTGATCGAATCGCCGGAAACCGACAAGCAATATCAGGCTGCGGTGGCCGATGCGCATAACAAAGAACTCATTGCCAACCGCGCTGCGACGCTGGTTAAGAAAGAAATGATTTCGCAGCAGGATGCCGACCAGGCCGAAGCGGACGCCGCCGTTTCCAAGGCGAATCTGGAGCAGATCGGCACGCTGAAGTCGTACGAAGAATTGCGGGCTCCGTTCAGCGGAACCGTGACCGCGCGCTATTCCGATCCCGGCGCGCTCATTCAGAATGCTGCCACGTCGCAGACTAGCGCGCTGCCCCTGGTCGAAGTTTCGGAGACTACGCGGCTGCGCATCTACGTTTATGTGGACCAGGCACACGCTCCGTTCGTGCGCAATGGAGATGAAGTCACGATTCTCGATCAGGCAAATCCCAATCTGAAAGTGGTGGCGCGGGTCACGCGCACCAGCGGGGAAATCGATCCCAAGACGCGGACTCTGCTGGTAGAAATCGACGTGGACAATCCGCATAACCGCATCCTGGCCGGCAGCTTTGTGCAGGCGGAATTGAAGGTGGAGACGCCGCGCTACGTTGAGGTGCCGTCCGACGCGCTCATCGTGCGTGGAACTGGGACGTTTGTGGCCGTCGTCACTCCTGACAACACGATTAAGTTTACGCAGGTGGCTGTTGCCGAGCAGACGGGCGAGACCGCGCGGCTGTTCAGCGGGCTGGACGAAGGCGAGCGCGTCGCCCGCAATATCGGCGAACGAGTGGCGGATGGCGGCAAAGTGCAGCCGGTGTCGCAGTCGCCAGCGCGGCCCGGCAGTTGATGCGGCCGGCGGACTGGTGCGCCGTTAGCTGATGCGGGCCGTCTTGAAAGGGCGCGGCTTCTAGCCGTGCCGTAAGCATGCAGGTTCCATAGCGGCTTTGGCCGCTGGGCCTTCTTGCGGAGGTTCCATTTTCTGAGGTTCCCTTCGCATTGATGATGATGATGAAGACACGCGCACAACTCGCCGGACTTGCAGTTCTTGCTCTGATCGTCGCGAACGCCGCGTGCTCCGCGCAGGATCAGCCTCTGTCGCTGGCTGACTGCTATCGCCTCGCCGAGCAGAATCAGCCCGACCTGGCGACTGCGGAAGATCAAGTCCGCGTGGCCGAGGCCCATCTCAAGGAGCGCCGTTCGCCCTACCTTCCCCACCTCAGCTTCGGAGCTACGCACAACCAGCAAACCTACAACTACGCGCCGCTACCCGGAACTTCGATTGCTACAGCCAACAACCAATACAACGGCGAGCGGTGGTCGAACTCTCCGTACTACTACACCGGCCTGAACTTCAGCCAGAACATCTACGACTTCGGGCTGACCCGCGGTTCGGTGGAGCGTGGGAAGGCGGAACTGGCACAATCACAGCAGAACCGCGATCGGGTGCGCCAGGAGACGCTGCTGAACGTGCGCGACGGCTACTTTAGCGTGCTGGCGGCGCAGGAACTGGTCGACGTGCGGCAGAAAACGGTGCAGGACCAAAGCAAACATCTAGACCAGATCGATGCGTTCTTCCAGGTGGGGCGCGTGCCCAAGATTGACGTTACGCGGCAGGAAGTGCAGCTGGCCAACGCGCAACTCGACCTGGTGCAGGCACAATCAGATCTCAAAGTTTCTCAGGCGGCGCTGGCGACAGCCATGGGCCTGCCCGTGAAAAATACATTCACATTGGTCGATGTATTGGGAACGGCTCGGGTGATTGACCTGGTGGATAGTTATCTTAGCGAAGCGCAAAAGCTGCGGCCCGATTTGCAGGCGCTGCGGCAGGTGGTTATCGCGGCGCAAGGGGACATCGTGGCTGCGCGCTCGAATTTCAAGCCTCGCCTGAACTTCTCGAGCTTCGCCGATTTTCAGAATCTGAAGTTTCCCCTGATCTGGAATCTGGGATTCGGCGAGAGCCTGCTGCAGCCGCTGCTTTCCGGCGGATACAACCGCGCGTTCCTAAACGAGACCGAACAGGCGAGAAACGCGGCGGAGTCGAATCTGAAATCCGCGCGCCTGCAGGTGGATCGCGAAGTCTACACCGACTACGCCAACACGACGGTCGCCCAGCAGCAGATTGATCTGGCGACGGTGGCCGATCGGGAGGCGCGGGAGAATCTTGCGTTCGCGGAAGGCCGCTACTCGGCCGGAGTGGGGAACATTATCGAATTGACCGACGCGGAATTGTTGGCCGCCACCGCGGGCGCTCAAGTGGTCACCGCCCGCTACAACTACCAGTTGGCATACGGCAGGCTGGAAGTTGCCGCGGGCAAAGATCCGAGCGACTGATCGGCGTGTTACCTTCCCGGGCTGCCTCTACGGAGTATTTAGCCAGATCATCGAGCAGAATGCTGTACGTGCCCTATTCCTGCACATCATCGAGCAGCGACCGAAGTTTGCCGGAGCGCGAGGGATGCCGCAGTTTGCGCAGGGCCTTGGCCTCGATCTGGCGAATGCGCTCTCGCGTGACGTCGAACGACTGGCCGACTTCCTCCAGCGTGTGTTCGGAGCCGTCGTCCATGCCAAAGCGCATGCGGATAATCTTCTCTTCGCGTGGGCTGAGCGTGCGCAGCACGTGCGCGGTGCGCTCCTTCAGGTTCACGTTGAGGATGGCCTCGGCGGGAGACATTTTCGTGCGGTCTTCGATCAGGTCGCCGAGATGGGAATCTCCTTCTTCGCCGATGGGCGTTTCCAGCGAGATCGGCACGCGCATGATTTTTTTCACCTTGCGCACCATGGCCTCGGGAATGTCCATCTGCTTGGCAATCTCCGCGGACGTGGGCTCGTGCCCCGAGGCCTGTACCAGTTGCCGCGAAGTGCGAATCAGCTTGTTGACGACTTCGATCATGTGTACGGGCAGGCGGATGGTGCGCGCCTGGTCGGCAATCGCCCGGCTGATGGCCTGCCGGATCCACCACGTCGCGTAGGTGGAAAACTTATAGCCACGTCGGTATTCGAACTTGTCGACGGCCTTCATCAACCCGACGTTGCCCTCCTGGATCAAGTCGAGGAACTGCAGCCCGCGGTTGCCGTATTTCTTGGCGATGGAGACTACCAGGCGCAGGTTGGCTTCGATGAGTTCGCGCTTGGCCTGCTCCGCGTTCATGTCGCCCTGAATCATTCTGCGCTGAGTGCGCTGCAGGTCCGGAAAGGTCATTCCGGCCTCGTCTTCCAGTCGCTTGATCTCGACGCGATGGGTGCGCTGGGCGGCGCGGTAGTTTTTCTTGAGTTCCTCGCTGCGGGTGCCGTGAATCTTGGCTTCCAAACTCACCAGTTCGCGATCCAGCGCACGCATGAGTTCGATGGTCTTATTCACCCGTTCGATCAAGCGTTTGCGCTCGGCGTGGTTCAGTTCGAGATTGCGGATGATGAGCGAAATCCGGACCATCTCCCGGCCCAACTGGCCGCGGCAGCGGCGATATTCCTTGGGCTTTTTTTTCGCGGAGATGGTTGCCAGCTTTTCGGCCAGCCGGTTCGCGGTCTTGTAATGTTTGTTCAGCTCGTCGATGCGGCCGGTAATGTCGTCGACCCGTTTCTGCAGAATCTCGTCGGTAATTTCTTCCTCGTCGAAAGCGACCAGGTCCTTGATGGAGCGCAGGCCGCGTTTCAGGTCCTCGCCCAGGGCCAGCACCTGCTGGATCACAATGGCAGAGCGCGAAAGGGCTTTCAGCGCGGTCAGTTGTCCGCGCTCGATGCGCTTGGCAATCTCGACTTCTTCTTCGCGGGTCAGCAGCGGCGAGGCGCCCATCTCGCGCAGGTACACCCTCACCGGGTCGCTGGCCGAGTCGGGCGCGCCGGGAGTCAAATCGAGTTCGACTTCCTCGCTGTCCTGGGCCAGCCTGCGCTCCAGAGCGGAGTACGGCGAGGCCGACTCGCCTTCCACTACATCCAGACCACGCGTGGCGATGGAGCCAAGCAAGTCGTCAACTTCTTGTGGAGATTGTGCATCTTGGGGAAGCAGATCATTCACCTCGTCATCCGGAACATCGGTCTTTCGATTCGCCAACATCGTTCGGCTCTTAGTTTCGTTCATCGCCAAGTGGAATGCCTCTTCAGTGCCTTTGTACGGGCTGCCTCTGTATGGAGAGAAGGGAACTTGGCTAGTGTACCGTGGCAAGTTCAAACAGAAAGCGTGGAATTCGGCCTTTATCTATGCTAGCACAGGTGGCTGCGCATTCCTATTCTTGATAAGGATGGCCGGTGTGCGCTGGGAAGACCTTTAACCACTGAGGACACGAAGGTTCATGAAGGAAACCCCAAGACGAACGAACGAGCCAATGCGGCTGGACGGCTACGAGCGTTCACTTAAATACCAGGGCGACACGGCTGGCCTTGTTGCCCAACATACCAGGGCGCGCTCACGGTGAAGATGCGTTCATTGCCGCGGGCGAGCAGCACCCATTCCAGTAAACGGCCACGCTGATTGTGGAGGAAGTATTCGTACCACCGGTCCTCGACGAGTTCCGGGATGACGACCACGATGCTGCGGCCGGGATTCTTCTTCGAAAGATCGAGCACGAACTGCACCACGGGAATGATGACGAAGCGATACGGCGAGGGCAGGATGTGGAGTTCCGGGGGCTGCTTGCCCTGGGCGCGAAAGGGTTCGACGACGTAGTGTTCCCAATCGTCTTCGAGCAATTCAGAATGCTCGTTGGGTTCCACATGCAGGGCGATGACTTCCGGGGAAAGCCGGGCGGCAAATTCAATGCCCTGCCGCGTGATGTTGCTCCAGCGGTCGATCGCGATGACTGCAATGGGATGCTGGCTGAGGCCGGCTGCATCCACCGGAACCTTGCAGGTGGTGAGCGTCTTTACGTGGTGGTAGTGGCGGCGGACAATGGAAAAAAGGAAGATGGTGAACGGAATAAAGAGTAGGGTGATCCACGCGCCTTCCATGAATTTCGCGACCAGGACGACGGCGGTGGTGGTGCCGGTGACCAACGCTCCGAGTCCATTGACCATTGCGTTCTTCACCCAACCCGGCCCGCGATTCTTCCGCCAGTGCACGACCATGCCGGCCTGGGAGAGCGTGAAGGCCAGAAACGCGCCCACGGCATAGAGAGGGATCAGTCGGTCGGTAACGCCGCCGAACAGGATGAGCACGCCGCCACAGAGCACCGCCAGCACGACAATGCCGTAGGTATAGACGAGGCGTCGGCCGCGATAGCCGAAAACGTGCGGCAGATAGTTGTTCTGGGCGATGGCGCGGCAAAGACGCGGAAAATCGGCGAATGCGGTGTTGGCCGAGAGAGACAGAACGAGCAGGATGGAGCCGATCGTCAGATAGTAGAAAATGCCCTTGCCAAAAACTGCGGAGGTGAGCATCGAGAGCACACTCTGATAGCCGGGCGCCCCCGGATCGGTCGCCGCAATTCCATAAGCCTTTACCAGATACGAGATTCCCGCCAGCAGCACCGCCAGCAGAAAAATGATTGCGGTGAGACTGCGCTGGGCATTTTTCACAGCGGGCTCGCGGAAAGCCTTCACCCCGTTGCTGACCGCTTCTACGCCGGTCAAGGCGGTGCAACCGCTGGCGAAAACCTTGAGCAGCAGCCAGTAGGTGACAGCTTCGGTCACAGCTGGCGGAGGCGGAAGGGGAACCACCGGTGTGGGATGCCCTCCGCTGAACAGCACCCGCAGAACGCCCGCGACGATGGTGATGAGCAGCGTGCCCACAAACAGATAAGTGGGAACCGCAAAAACCGCCCCAGCTTCGCGAACCCCGCGGAGATTGAAGACAGTGATGACGATCAGAATGCCCACGCACAGTGGAACCATGTGCGGCAGCAACGACGGAACCGCCGAGACCAACGCGCCCACTCCGGCGGAAATGCCAACCGCGGCGGTGAGAACGTAGTCCGCAAGCAGTGCGGCCGCGGCCAGCAGGCCCGCCGATGCGCCCAGATTGAAACGCGCCACGGTATAGGATCCACCGCCCGACGGATACGCCGCGATGGTTTGCCGGTACGAAAAATAGACGATCAGGAGGAGCGTGATGATGGCGGCGCTAACCGGGACGATGTAGCGTACGCCCAGCAGTCCAAGGGGAATCAGCAGGCTGAGGGCAGCTTCCGGGCCATACGCCGCGGAGCTCAGGCCGTCGAGACCGAAGATGGGAATGCCCTGGGCAGGGCCGATCTGCTCGGCCCGCTCGTCACTGGTTTTGATGGGCTTGCCGACTACGAGGTCGAGAATGTTCATGGGAATTTAGGGTTCCAATGGAATGTAAAGCAGACCGGAAAACGGAGCCGGAAAAAATGGAACGTGGCACCTGCAACTTCTTAAAGCTTGTTCAACTTAAAGCTTGGTTGATTTAAAGTTTGTTCAGTCCGTCTAACGCGGCAACCTTGTAAGCCTCCGCCAGCGTGGGATAGTTAAACACCGCATCGCGGAAATATTCAATGGTCGCATCCAGCGCGAGCACGGTCTGGCCAATGTGGACAATCTCCGCCGCGCGGTCGCCGATCACGTGAACTCCCAGCAGCTTGAGCGAGTCAGGGTCGAAGATCAATTTCAGCAGGCCCTGTTCGTCGCCCAGCATCTGTCCCTTGGCCAGTTCGGCGTAGCGAGCCAGTCCAACTTCGTAGGGAACTTTTTTCTGGGTCAGCTGTTCTTCCGTGTACCCGACCATGGAGATCTCTGGAATCGTATAGATGCCGTAGGGAATCAGGTTCGACGGCATTTTTCCGGGAGTGCCAAACATGTGGCAACTGGCGAGGCGTCCCTGCTCCATGGAAGTGCTGGCCAGGGCGGGAAATCCAATCACGTCTCCGGCGGCGTAGATGTGAGGCACCGCAGTTTGAAAATGTTCGTTGACCACCAGCTTGCCCCGCCCGTCGGACGCCAGTCCGGCTGCCTCGATATTCAGCAGGTCGCTGTTGGCCTGCCGCCCGATGGTGTAGAGCAATCCCTGCCCATGGACGTTTTTGCCGCTTTCGAGTTTGGCGAACACGCGGTCCCGGGCTTCATCCAGGCCGACGGAAACTACCTTTTCTCCCAGCCGCAAAACTGTTCCTAGTTGCCGCAACTGAAAGCACAGGCTCTCAATAATTTCGCGGTCGACGAAATCCAGCAGAATGGGGCGCTGGTCGAGCAGAGTGACTTTGACGCCCAGCGCGGCAAACATGGAGGCATATTCCAGCCCGATGATTCCGGCGCCCACCACCACCAGATCGCGTGGGACTTCATCCAGACAGTGAACCTGATCGGAATCGAAGATGCGCTTGCCGTCGATCGGAATGTCGTCAGAGTGTGCGGGCCGGGTGCCGCAGGCAATCATGACGTGCTGGCCGCGAACCAACTGGGAGCCGTCATCGCATCGGACTTCGATGGTATGGGGATCGAGGAAGCGGGCATCGCCTTCGAGCGTCGTCACAAAATTGCGCCGCAGTTGCGCCTTAATCACTTCGACCTCGCGCAGCATCACGGCTTGCGCGCGAAACGTCAGGTCGGACATGGCAATGCGATCTTTCAGCACGTACCCACGCCCGTAGAATGTGCGCTGGCGAAAGCCGCTCAAATAAAGAACCGCTTCGCGCAAAGTCTTGCTGGGGATGGTTCCGGTATGAACGCAGACGCCGCCAATGGTTTTCTTCCGGTCAACAATGGCAACCTTCTTGCGCAACTTGGCGGCACAGATGGCGGCCTTCTGGCCCGCCGGCCCGCTGCCAATCACTACCAGGTCATATTCATTGGCTTCCATCATTTGCACATCCAAATTCTGAACGCTCAAAAGATTTCAGGTGCGATCGTCGGGCTGAGCGTCTCGAGAACGTCCCAAGAACGGTCCCTCACTACCCCGGCCCGTTTTTTGGTATCCCGAGAAACTATCATTAACCTCCTCGGGAACAGAAGGGGATTGTGGAGTGTAACAGTCTATTTACAGATCGGCGGCAATCCCATTGGGCCTTAGGATCATGGTAATGGAGCAGTTTTGAGAAGAATGATCCGTATCAGGGCATCGCTTAGCGATGCCGCCAAAAGGGAGTGAGAGTCTAGCGACCGGCCTGCGGTAGTAACCTAGGCGCGGGCTACGGCGACCCAGAGTGGTTGGGCCGGCGCACCCGCGACCGGCAGCTTGATGGTGACCCGCGCGCCCCGCGGCTTCAGGTTTTCGATTTCGAGATCTCCGCCACGTTTCTTGACGATCCCGTAGCAGACGCTTAACCCCAGGCCCGTTCCCTTGCCTGCGGGCTTCGTAGTATAGAACGGATCGAGGGCGCGGCTGAGATTGCCAAAGCCGGGGCCCGTATCCTCGACTTCGATCACCGCCCGCAGACCGTGCTGGTAGGCGCGAATGCTGATCTGCTTGCCAGCGGCCATCCCCTCCAGCGCATCGCTGGAATTGTTGAGCAGGTTGAGGAGAATCTGTTTGATTTCGTCCTCGCTGACGGCCAGAAAGGGCAAGTCCGCAGCGATGTCGAGTTCGACTCGAACGTTGCGGGTGCGCGTGTAGTATTCGCGCAGCGCCAGCACCTGCTGTACGACTGGAGCAATCTGTGCCACCTGCGTGTCTTGCGCCCCGTGCCGCGAAAAGCGGAGCAGGTTGTCGATAATCCGGTTCATGCGGCGGGCTTCACTCACCAGATTCGCGAGTTGATCGCGGGCCTGCGGCGCCGCGATGGCATCGTTGATCAGCTCGCCGTATCCCATGATCGCGGTCAGCGGATTGTTGAGCTCATGCGCGACGCCTGCCAGCAGTTGTCCCAGGGCAGCCAGTTTTTCCGAGCAGACCAACTGCGCGTGCAAGGACTGCAGTTCAACGGCGAGCGCAATGTCGGTGGCGAGCATTTCGATGTGCGATAGTTCAAGCGTGTGGATCGTCCGCGTATCTCGCGGCGCTGCCAGCCGGATGCAGCCCAGGTATGCGCCTCCATCCGAGCACAGCGGAATCAGAAGCTCTTCGCCCGTCTGCCATTCCTTATTCGGATTCTCGGGCAGTGCAAACAGAATGGCGTCCGGTCGCAGCAGTAAATATGAATTCTTGCCCATGCGCTGCGCGGTGGAACACAAGCTCTTTACAAGATCGAGAGTCCAGTCTTCGGTTTGCAGCTGCAGGCTGCTCAAAGACTCCTCCGAGAGTCCGCTGGAGCCCGCTACCCGCAGCCGGCCATACGCATCCTCGAGCTGGACCACGGCCATGCTGAAAGTGCTGACGTCGGTGATGGCGGAAGCAATGGCGGGGCAAATGGCATCCAACGGCGCCCCACCCAGCAGGCGGGTCGTGATCGCCGAGAACCGTTCCAAGCGGCGGTCGAGCCGGTCGGCCTTGTTCTGCATGCCGGCGATCGATTCCGACTTGTCTTCCACCACCGCCAGAATCATTCCCAGCGCCACGAAAATCTTGGGAGTATCCCACAGTTCCCCTGGAATCGTCAGGTGCGGCGCGAGCCGATCGAGCAAGAGTCGGATGGGAAACGCGGCTCCCCAGGTGACGAATCCCGCGGCGATGGTCAGAATGGCGGGCGACCAGCGCCCGCGATTGCGGCAAATGAACACGCCCGCCAATACGAATCCGATTCCCATCAGCGCAATCGCGCCTTCGGAAAAGGAGCCGCGGAGCACGGCTGCCATGGCCCATACTCCAGCAAGGGATGTCAGAAAGGTTACGGCCGCCAGGTACAACGAGAACTTTCTGCCCCGGCGGAGGAAGAAGCCAGCGCCTCCGCCGAAACACGCCGCAAGAAACAAGAGGTAAAGCCAGCGCGTCTGCACGCCACAGCTGTTGCACACCAGGTATGCCACGGAAGGCACGCCCAGCACGAGCAGCAGGCGCGTTCGCTTGGCGTAGTTTTCCGCCACCGAAGAGACTGAGACCAGAAAAGCGACCACTGCGGCTTGCAGCGATCCGGAATCGGCTGCCAGCAGAAGGGAGCTCACTGGGCCGCGATCAGGCTCCAGTAACTGGGCAAGGAAATGGGTGAACACCAACGCCCAGGCCACCGTCCACAGGGTCAGGCGGCCGCTGCGCGCGTGGTGCTTCAGGCAGACAAAGATCATCACCAGCACGCCGGTGATCAGAAATATCGGAATCTTTTCGAGAGGACCCATTAAGAACGCATAGGGGGGAGCAGCATGGCTCAACAGTCACCTACAGTAACCAACCGTAAGTTGTGGGTGCAACGCCAGAACGTGCCATCGGCATGGCACCGATGTCAGGCGGGCTGCACGCTGGTGCTATGAGGGTTGTGCCGATTTCCGCGACGCCCGCGATCCGGACAAGTTCCCGGCTATTTCTTCTGTTGGCTGTCCACAGCGGCCATCGCAGTTCTGATCTTTCGCTCCCCGTCGTCGCTCAGATAGCCGCAATCCAGGCGCATGAACACTGAAGTGTACGGGATGGTTGCGGTGGTTTTGAGGAACAGGATCCGGAAGGTCTTCCCAGCCTCGTCGACTTTGTTCATGATGTCAGCGTGCGGCAGGCTGGAGACCTGGTCCTTGGCAAACTCCGCCGCGATTTGCCGTCTCAACTGCGACACTCCCGGGTAGTCGTGCTCGTCGATGAACTGAAGTTCCTGGTCCACAAAGGCGGTGGCTCGCACATGGCGTGACGAAGAAATCGCATGGGCCACGTATTTCAGCACCGACGGCAAATCTTCATTGACCGCAATGGTTTCGATGCCCGGCTCGGCATAGGCTGGGAAGGCCGAGTCCGACACCACGATCCAGTTTCTGTGACCGTATAGGGACAGCCGATTCTGGACGATCGCCTTCCAGTCAGAGGCCCGCTGGGTGGCCGGCGCGGTGGCCGAGGTTTGTGCGAAAGAAAAGGAAGACAAGCCGGTCAGCAGCGCCAATGCGGAAATGGCGATGCGTAATCCTGACTTCAATGTGTTCATGGGAACTCCGTTCGACATACGAGTGATTATCGCTGCTTCGCCGCCGGGACGGAATGCTCATCGAGGAAGCGGGCTACTTCGTCGCCGGTTGGCATGGAAGGCTGAGCGCCTGGGCGGGTCACCGAGATTGCGGCCACGGCAGAGGCAAAAACGGCGCTCTGTGCGACCGTGGAGCCGCGCATCAGTCCCACCGCAAATCCCGCGTTGAATGCATCTCCGGCCGCGGTCGTATCGACGGCATCCACGGAGAACGCCGGGATACGCTCTTTCGCCAGAGTGCCCTCGGCAATGACACAGCCGTTGGATCCCAGCTTCAACAAGACGTTCTTGACGCCGCAAGCCAGCAGGCGATCGGCCGCCGCAAAAGAATCTTCGTTGTCGTTCCGAATCTCTGCCTTCAGCAGTTCTTTGGCCTCAGTTTCGTTGGGCGTGATCCAGGTCAGCCTGCGAAGCAGCTTTTCTGATAACTGGTGTGCCGGCGCCGGGTCGAGCATCAGCGAGATGTTATGCCGCTCTGCAAATTGCGCTAAGTATTCAACCGTCTCCATGGGAATCTCAAGCTGCGCCAAAAGAAATCCCGAGCGTTGCAGAAGGGGCGCTGCCTGTTCCAGCAGTTCCGGCGTGAAGCGGCCATTGGCGCCGGGCACGACCACGATGTTGTTTTCGCCGCGTCGTCCGGTGGTGATCAGCGCAACGCCGGACGGTCCTTCTATCGTGCTCACGTAAGCCGTGTCGACGCCAGCGTCTTTCAGCCCATTGCGCAACTGGGTTCCAAAAGCGTCGCTGCCCACGTTGCCCACCATCGCAACGGGGTAGCCGAGTTTCGCGGCGGCGACCGCCTGGTTGGCGCCTTTTCCTCCGTAAAAAGTATTGAAGCTGTTGCCAATGATCGTCTCGCCCACCTGCGGAATGCGTTCCGCTCCCACCACTAAATCGAGATTGATGCTGCCGACGACTACGATGGGCTTCTGCATGACGACTCGATCCGACTACTTCACCGTCACTACTTCACCGTCACTACTTCACCATGGGCGCGATTGCGATCGATCCCAGCCCCAGCAGGAAAAAAATGAACATGGCGGGAATCAGTTTGCGAGAGGCCGGCGGAGCGCTGGCAAACTCCTTCCAGATGAACACGCCCCAGACCGCCGATACCATCGTCGCACCCTGGCCGATGGCGTAGGAGACCGCCGGGCCGATGATTTGCGCGTGCGAGGCGACAAAATTAAACACAGTTCCGGTACACCAGATCATCCCGCCGACGATCCCCCACCAATGCCACGCCGGCTTCGCCTGAAAGTATTGCGCCATGTTGACCGGGGGAGTGCCCGTGAGAGGCTTTCGCATGAACAGGTAGTTCACCGGGATCGCGCACAGCACGACTCCCAACGCGAAGAACAGGGCTACTGAGTACGGTCCCAGAGAATGTTCTCCGGTAACCGCCTTGGTCACGAGCGGATAAAAACTGCCCATGAGTACGCCGCAAGCCACGCTGATCCAGATTCCGCGCACGCTGACGGAACGACGCTCACGCTCTCTGCGGCGATACGCGAGTGCATCGAGAATAATCGCCAGCACCACCAGCGCCATGCCGCCGAACAGCAGCAGGGGATTGCCCTTGGGAGACAGAGCGTAATTCAGCAGAACGCCGACGACCAGCGCCAGACCGATTCCGACCGGAAACGCGACGGCCAGTCCGGCGATGTCAATGGCTGCAACCAGCAGAAGGTTGGCCACATTGAACACCGCCCCGCCGGCAATGGCGAACACGATATGCCGCGCGTCAGCCTGGCTGATATTGCTGAGAAACGAAAGATTGCCTCCACCCCAATTTCCCAGCGTGAGCCCCCAACCCAGGCTGCCCAGAACAATGCCGATCACATAGTCCCAGTAAAAAAGCTGGAAGGCATATCCGGCGGTGAGTTTCATGGTGTTCGCCCACGATCCCCAGCACAGCATGCTGACGATCATGAAGGCGAGAGCGATTCCGTAAGCTTCAGGCTGATACATGCTGGAACGCTTCTTTCCGACGTTGGGCGCGATTCCCGGGATGCTCCGGCGCTGCTGGACGCCGTTGGGTGCCACGCTTTGGGGCCATGGTTAGGATGCCAGTTTGAAACGTTTCACCAAACACCGAAAAATACTCGCACCCATTGTACTTGTCAAGAGCATTGCGGAACTGGCGAGAATCTTTCCGCGGAACCATCCCTCCCCCGTGGGAGCCAATACACGGAGGCTAAGACCGACGGGAATGATCACTCAGTTCTTGAAACGTTTCATTCGTGAAAGCCGTGCTGCCGGTCGGGAAAGCCTGCTGCGAATGACATTAAAATTCGAGGATTCTAAACGAGAGGACCACGGGTCCCCGAAGGGGATCGCAGGACGATCATCAGGCAAACACTTACGAAAAACTTTGGTCGGGGCGCGCGGATTTGAACCGCGGACCCCCTGCGCCCAAGGCAGGTGCGCTACCAGGCTGCGCTACGCCCCGACTTCTTCATTATAAATGAGATCCACGGCGGTCCTCGGGTTCCGGCTGCGTGAGTTCACGTCCCTCGTTTGGGGTTCGGCGTATCCGCGTGGTTACCCGGATGGTGAAACTTTCGAAGATGATTTCGATATCCGCTGGCGATAGTGATGCAGAATGAATCGTGGCCCTGGCAGAAACTTCCATTCAATCCGGTGGCGGGAAGCGGCTGGACGGGATCGATTTGCTGCGCGGGCTGGCGATCTTTTTCGTCTTAATGAACCACGTCAATATTCGGCTGCTGGGCGCGGATGTGCCTTACACCAAATTTCTTCCTGCGCAACTGGTGCACTTCCTGGTTTGGAACGGTCAACTTGGGGTGCAGATGTTCTTCGCCGTCTCTGGGTTTCTAATTACGTCGATCACGCTGCGGCGCTGGGGATCGCTCGCGCAGGTCAGCTTGCGCGGCTTTTACCTGCTCCGCTTTGCCCGGATCGCGCCTCTACTGCTTTTACTGCTCGCGATTCTCAGCGGGCTGCATTTCGCGGGGTTCCATCATTTCGTTGTGCCCGCGAAAATGGGAGGACTGGGGCGGGCGCTGCTTGCGGCGCTCACTTTTCACGTCAACGTTCTCGAAGCCCGCAGGGGATATCTGCCGGGGAATTGGGACATCCTGTGGTCGCTTTCGGTCGAAGAAGTTTTCTATCTCTTCTTTCCCATCGTGTGCCGCGTGTTTGGGCGGAGCAAGTTGTTCTTCGCAGTTCTGTTCAGCCTGGTGGTGCTCGGTCCGTTTGGGCGCACTGTGTTCGCGCACGGAAATGAAATCTGGGAGGAGTATTCCTATCTAGGAGGGATGGAAGGCATTGCACTGGGATGTCTTACCGCTCTGATGGTTTCGCGGACCCGCTTCTCACGGACAACTCTTTGGATTCTGGGCGGTGGCGGAGCGGCGATCGTAACGTGCAGCCTGATATTTTCGTGGCAGGCGTACGTAGGCTGGCCGGGCCGGACTGGTCTGAACATGACCATTCTTGGGGTGGGGACGTGCATGTTCATCGCCGCGACCGCGCAGACAGGATGGAAAAGCCCGCGTTGGCTTAGGCCGCTGCTGAGAATCGGCCAGTATAGCTACGAGATATATCTGACGCACATGTTCGTGGTGTTCGGTCTTTTCGGCCTGTTTCTCGACGCCGGCAAGCCAATGCGTCTCGTGCCGGCGTTGTTCGTTTCGACCATCCTGATTTCCGGGTTGCTGGGGGCGGCGGTTTCCGGTTTGTACTCGGAGCCGGCGAATCGGTTTCTGCGCAGTCACTTGGGGGGTAATCGTGGAAAACTTCCCCCAGCAGCCGAGCCTGCGCACGCCACTGTCCAGGCCTGATCTTGGAGACCAAAACGTACAGGGATATGCCCGGGCCGGGATAAAGCTCGGTCCGGAAAGGGCAGGCCAGGATTCAGGGGGGGCCTGCGGTTGTATAATTTTGTAATCGAGTATGCAGAAGCCGCGTTACGCCCTCGTTGCGTACCTGAACAACCCCGCGGGAGAGTTCGTGGAGAACCTTCGGCGAGAGCTGCATCCCGACCTTCCCCATTTGGCAGCTCACCTGACCATCCTGCCGCCGCGTCTACTCCAGGGCAGCGAGAGTTCGGCACTGCAGGTTCTGGAGCGAATCTGCGGCCACGAGGAGCCTTTCGAAGTGACCCTGGGCAACGTGGAGACGTTTGCTCCCGTGACCCCCACGGTGTACATCCGGGTGGAGGGAGCGGCTGCCCGGATGAGCGAACTGCACAGCAAGTTGAATACCGAAGCGCTGGCCTTCCAGGAGGAGTGGCAGTACACTCCGCATCTCACGATCGTGAAGATGACCGCCGAACCGCCCGCCCAGGCGGCCTTTCAGATGGCCCGGGAGCGCTGGGACCAGTACTCTGGCAGCCGCCGCATCTTGCTGGAAAGGCTGATCTTTGTGCGCGAAGACGTGCGCGAAGATGCCCCCACTTGCTGGGTCGACCTGGCGCCAGTGTGGCTCGGACGTACCTTGGTTTCCCGTTAAACACGGGGTTCCGCGAGAGCTGGTCGTAATCATCGTCTCGTTACTACTTCCTTTAGTTACTCTCGCCGCATCTGCATGGCCCCAGGTACATCTCCCTCCCGTGCATTGAAAAGCCGTGCCCATATCTGTAGATAAAGAAGTAGGGCAAGTATCCGGCGATTCCAGATCAAAGGCCTGTTCTGGCGCGGGTTTCCGGTTAGGAACGGGGAGAGACATAAATGCAGATCGGAGTTTACGGTTCGGGGTACCTGGGAACGGTGATTTCGGCCTGCCTGGCGGACTTTGGCACTCCAGTGTCGTGCTGCCATCCCGACCGCTCGCGCATGGTCGAGATGGCCCAGGGCAATGTCCCCTTCTTCGAAAAGAATCTGAAAGAAATTATCCGGCGCAATGTGCGGGCGGGCCGGCTGGCCTACTCCACCGACATCGAATCGTTTGCCCGCAAGACGCAAGTGATTTTCCTGGCCGAAGACAAAGCCGACGACCTGAACGATGTGGCCATGCGCATTGCGCGGCTGGCCGCCAAGCCTCCGATCCTGACGATTGTGACTCCGGCCCCGGTGGGCACGGCCAGCGCACTCGAAAAGAGCATCAAAGACGCCGGCTTGCAGGCCACCATCGTTTCGCAGCCCATGTTCTTCACCGACGGTTGCGCCGTCGAAGATTTCAACTGGCCCGACCGGCTGATTCTGGGATCGACGATCGAATGAAGCCGTACAGATGCTCAAGCAGATTTTTCATCCCCTGGTGATGCGCGGGGTTCCGGTGATTGTGACCAACCAGGCGACGGCGGAACTGGTGCGCGAAGCTGCGACGGCTTTCGTCGCGACGAAAATTTCCTTCATCAACGAAGTGGCCGCGCTCTGCGAGCGCGTGAATGCGGACGCCGTGAATCTGGCGCTGGCGCTGGGCCTCGACAAGAAGATTGCTCCCCGTTGCCTTCAGCCCGGAGCCGGCATGGGCGGCGTGTTTGCGGAATCTGACATGGATTCGCTGGCGCAGCTGGCGCAAGCCCATGGCGTGTCGCTGAAAGTGCTCAGTGCGGCGCGCGACGTGAACCATCTTCTGGCCGATCGCCTGGTCGACAAGATTGCCGTGCGCCCTGAATTCCGTCGAGAACAAAGAAGTCGGCATTCTGGGGCTGGCGTTCAAGCCGAACACGAATTCCGTTGCAGGATCGTCGTCGATGCGCCTGGCCGAAACGCTGGTTTCGAAAGGCGCGCACGTGCGCGCCTACGATCCCGTGGCCATTCCTGAGGCCAAGACGCGGCTCAACGGAACGGTCCGCTATTGCGACTCGGCCTATGCCGCGGCGGAAGGTTCTGACGCACTGGTGGTGGGCACGGGCTGGCCGGAGTTCCGCGCGCTCGATTTCGATCGCATCAAGCACCTGCTCAAAAGACCCGTCATCGTCGATACCAAGAACCTGCTGGATTCGGTGCGGCTGCGTGCCCTGGGATTTGAATACGTCGGGCGTTGGGCGGGGATAGAAGTTCGTGAGTCGGTGATTTTTGGGTCAGTGATTTTTGGGTTAGTGTTTTGGACCAGTCATTCCTGACCTTGGTTTGGTTGCCCTCCCCTTGCCCTCCCCTTCAATTTCCTGTCGTTACGGAACCGTCGTTACGGAACCATCGTTACGAAACCTGTTTTTTCTCTGGCGCGGATCTTGCGGCACATCTTTCGTAGGCCCGGACCTGCTTAGAACCAATCTCTGACAGCGCCAACCTCAGTTGCTATAATCAAGGCGAGTGGTGGGAATAGCTCAACTGGTAGAGCACCGGACTGTGGCTCCGACGGTTGCGGGTTCGATTCCCGTTTCCCACCCCAGATTTTCCTAAGGCAGCCGCAACTTGTTGTTTCCGATCTTCATTCGGTATACTTCCACGCGTCGCAGACCTCCCGGGCAGCGACACTGACACGAAAAATCGGGCGCGATTGAAGGCGGCACTGCATGTCCACTACTCACACGGTAAAGCCCGGTGAGAATCTCACTACCATCGCCCGCAAGTACGGATTCAGCGACTGGCCGGTTATCTACAACTTTCAGAGCAAGGAATTTCGACGCCGCCATCCCAACCCCAACGTGATTTTCCCGGGCGATCAGTTGGATATTCCTTCCAAGACTCCGGCTACGCCGCCCACTCCCGAGTTCTCACTTACGATTGTGGACTCCAATTCCGGCACGCCGTTCGTCAACCTGACGGTCCGGTTGCGGTTCCCAGACGGGAGCGAAAGCACCGCCATTACCGACCGCACCGGCACCGTAACCGTGATCTCCGGCCCATCCTGCGCCTTCGGGCCTAATGACACCTTTGACCTGTTAGACGCCATCGATGGCAGCGACACACCTCCCATTGCTTACTCGGAACCAAAGTTCCACCAGTCTGGGCTACGAGTGAACTCCTCTTTCGTGTTTCACATTCCCGACAAACGCGCGGTGGCCGATAACATCGCCGCGAAACTCAAGATTACGCGCCGCTCCAAGTGGGGCAAATTGACGCCCAATTTTGTCTCGATGGAACAAGACTGGGATTACGAAATTGTTGCTCTGCACCACTCCGGCAACAGCGGCGAAAGCAACCCGCTTGAGATCGAGCAAAAGCATATGGTCACCAAGCATCAGTGGCAGGATGTCGGTTACCATTACATTATCGAGCGGGATGGATCTCGGTTCGAAGGCCGCCATTTGGCTTTCAAGGGTTCTCACGTCGAACTGGCGAATACCGGGAAAATAGGGATTCTGCTTACCGGAGACTTCGAATCATCCCGCTGGAATCCGAACAGTACGACGCCGTCTACCGACCAGCTGAAATCGGCGGGCGATCTGATCACGGAATTAAAATCCGCGTTTTCAACCCTGAAGAAGCTGGGCGGACACCTTGACTACAAGAAGGACACAGTTTGCCCGGGCGATCAACTGTATTCGCTAATCCCAGGGCTGCGCACCAAGCTCAGTTTGGGTGGGCCATGAGAGCACTCGGATGGCTCGGCGGTGTGATTGCCGTTTTGGCCTTGCTGTTGAAATTATTCACCTACGAATTCCTGCTCCGAGACGACGCCACGGTCGGCGTGGCTCTGCGCAGTGTGCCCTCACTGGTCAGCCGCCAGATCGTGGAGCATTCTCCACGCCCTCACCTCATTCTGGTGCAGAGTGAAAACGACTTCCTGGGGTCCGGGCTCTATGAAAGCCTCGTCCACTGGGGCTGGATTGTGCTTGTGATTGCAGGGATCGCGATGCTGCTCATCTCCAGGAGAAACAGGCCCCTCAGTGGCCGCTCCGGGCAAGCGGCTTCGTGAATTTTTTTGGCAATCCATTTTCGACAGAACCTGCCGTGATGCTCGCCAGCGCTTCGTATCCACTTCTCGCCGACCACCCGGCACTACCGGCAATGACAGTCTGTTCTCAGCCAACGAGAGGGAGCGAAGCGGTGTATCATCTCGTTGCCGAACTTCCTAGTAGTATTGGAAAGAAGGCTGGCGAAAGAGCAACAGCACGGAAGTATAATAGCGTAACTTATTGATTCTAAAAACGGCCCTGTAGCTCAACTGGATAGAGCATCAGTCTTCGGAACTGAGGGTTGGGGGTTCGAGCCCCTCCGGGGCCACCATATGAAACGCGTGTTCCATTTCCGTGCGTCTTTGTCGCATCTGGGGCCGCTGGAGCAACGCCTGCTCGAGGCCCTGTGGCGGCGCGGCCACGCCACGGTTCGCGATCTGCTGAACGGCGACGGCGTCTGCCAGGATCTGGCTTACACGACGGTGATGACCACGCTCGACCGTCTCTTCAAGAAAAATTTCCTGTCGCGCCAAGCGGAGGGCCGGGCTTTCCGGTACGCGCCCCGATTCACCCGCGAAGAATTGCACCGGGAGGTCGCCGGCGAGGCGGTCCGGCAGTTGATGGAGGCGAGTTCGGCGTCGTCGCTGCCGCTGTCGTATCTGGTCGAAGTGCTGACCGAGCGCGACGCGCAGTTGCTCGATGAACTCGGGCAGGTGGTGGAGGCTAAGCGGCGCGCGTTGCGAAATGGTGATCTGCGCGGCAGCGAATCGCGCTCCGATCAGAACCCCCAAGATTGCAGGCCCCAGGATTCCAAGCCTCGGGATCTCAAACCCCAGGATTTCAAACCGAAGGAGAACGCCTGATGTTTGCCGTGCGCGGCATCGCCGTAGCGCTCTCCGTATTCGTAATCATGTATGGCGTTTTGTCGCTGGCGGTGTGCCTCGGCTGGCGAAGTGTCAGGCGAAAAAGCCAGAGGCGTCCAGCGCGGCGCATCGCCGATTTACTGTTTGCCTGGCGCATGCTTCCACTAGCTACAGCGGTCCTGGTCACAGCCGCCTTCACCGTGCCCTCGTTTCTTTTGCTGGAGCCGCGGGCCATCGATGAGCCGCTGGGCGGGATTCCTCTCGTGTTGGGCATCTGCGGCGCCGGGCTGGGAATTCTTGGAGTGCTGAATACCGGCCTCGCGCTGCGTAGAGTTTCTCGCATTGTTGCGAGATGGACGACCGCAGCGCAGCCAGTCGACGCCGGTGCGCCAGTTCCGGTGCTGCGAATTTCTCCGGTCGTGTCCGCGATGAATCTGCCCGCGACGATTCTGCCAACCACGATTTCGGCAAGCATGATTTTGCCAGCAATGACAGCCGCGGGCATTGTTCGGCCCAAAGTCCTGCTGTCCGCGACGGCCGAATCCGCGCTGACCTCCAACGAATTGCGGGCGTCCTTGAATCACGAGGTCGCGCACGTACGCCGCCGCGACAATCTGAAGAAACTTCTGCTGCGCTGCGTAGTATTTCCCGGGATGGCCGGCCTGGAAGACGCATGGCTCAAAGCCACCGAGATGGCGGCCGATGATGCTGCGGTTTCAAACGCCAGCGAGGCTCTGGATCTGGCGGCAGCGCTGATCAAACTTTCGCGCCTCGCGCCGGTTGAATTCGGTCCCGTCGATCCCGCTGTCTTGACCACAGCCCTGCTGCGCGGCCCGGCCGCGGTCGTGAATGCCCGCGTCGAACGCTTGATTGCGTGGAGCGACGAGCGACTCGAGTCTCCGCAGAGATTCTCTCCGTGGTATGCGCTAGGCGCGGCCACGGCGACAGTCGCGGTGTTCGCCTATACCTACAGCCAGTTGCTGGCGCACGTGCACGCGGCCACGGAGTGGCTGGTGCGGTAAGAGTTTCTTGTCGTCGCTAATCTTTCGGCAGCGGGCGCGACGTTACATCCGCATTCTCCAGGCCCATGGCCCACTTGATGGCCTCGGTCATCATCTGCTGAAACTCCGGTTTATCCCAGTTCGCTTCCACATGGCCCAGACGTCGTGTAATAGACGCGGCCTTTGCCGTACATGCTTGGCCCAGGTTACTGCGAAGTCGCCATCGGTGCGGTGGACATTCTTGTTCTTCATGTCGAGCTTGCTGACGTCGAGGCGCATGAGCACGCGCACTTTGTCCCGCGAATAATTTCTCATTTGATAAATCTCGTCGCGCAGCACGAACGAACGCGGCCATTGCTGCATGCCCGGGAAGGTCGGATCTTCGACGATGATGGGAGCGTCGAAGGTCAACCACGGGTGCTCGTCGTAGTAGCCGCCGATCATGTCTCCGTATTCCGGCCAGTCCACGAAAGTAATGGCGGCGCTGTGGACGCCGATAAATCCCTTGCCATCGTCGCGAATGAACGATAGGAAGTCGGCTTTTTGGGCGGCATCCATTTCAAGGTCGCCGCCGGTGAAGAAAAGTATGCGTCGAAGTCGTTCAAGTTCTTGGCGTTGTATTCCAGTTTCTTCTTGGTGAGAGCTTCAGTATCGGTGCGCAGCGTGGTATCCCAGAGGCCGGTTTCTGTTCCCAAACGTTCGATGGTGGCCATGGCGTGGGAAACGGCTTCGTGCCGATAGCCTTTTTCTTCGCCGATGACGAGAAGATGCTTCTTGGGAGCGGATTGCGCCGCGCCGAGATTGCAGAGGGCGAGGGAGAACAACAGGAGTGCGAGCCGGGGCATGGGCGTCATTATAGTGGGAGCCGAACCTTACCTTGCGGGTTAAGACCGGGGCTGATCCGACGTTGCGTCATCCCGAACCGCGGCGCAGTTCAGCCGCGGGAGGGATCTCCCAAGGCACGATTTTCAGGGAGATCCCTCTCTCCGCCTGAAAAGCGGCTCCGCTCGGGATGGCCCCCCTTGAGGGTTCAAACTGCGCCACTACCTTCCTCCAACCAAAATCGAAATGGTGTCCCATGCGATTTAGAAATTCACGCGTACGCCCAACTGCGCGGCAAAGGGAATTCCGACCGTGGTTCCGGGCCCGAAGAAATCTCCCAGACCGCCTTCGGGGATTTCGAGCTGCTTCAGGCTGGTGAGCGGGACGCAGTTCGGATTGCAGATTCCATTGACGGCGCCATTCGCGTCAAATTGCGCCCCCGGAATCTGGGCGATGTTCACGGCGAAGTTCGCGCCGGGATTGTTGCGGTTGAAGAGGTTGAAGAGCTCGGCGAACGGACTGATCTGCCAGCGCTCGTTGATTTTGAAAGGACGGGTGACGCGCAGATCGGTCTGCAGATAAGGCGTTCCGCGGAATTCATCGAGGCTGGTATACGTGTCCGGACCGTTGTTCAGGGAAATTGAAATACGCCCGCTGTTGTCTGCCGTGGTGATGGTGATGGGGCGCGCGCTTTCGAGCTGCGCGACGGTGCTCACTTCGAAACCGCCGGGAATGTGCAGCGTTCCGGCCAGCACGAAACGATGGCGAACGTCCTCACCCGAGGGCCCGTAGTCGCCGGGGCCGAAGGCATCCAGCTGTCCGGCATTCGGATAGTTAAATCCGCTCGGCACTTGGCAGACACCATCTACATAGTCGAAAAGTTCGCCGAGCACGCATCCCCAGGTCTGCGCCTTGGAGAGCGTGTAGTTCGCCACCAGATTGAAGCGGCGCGTGTTGCCTTGCAGATGCAGCATCAGCGCGTTGTAGCTGGAGCGGTTGTCGGACTCGAACACAGTGGCAGCGGCGTAGGGAAACGCACGATAGCCATGGTTGCCCTGCTCATGCGTGTAGTCGGCGCTGAAGGTCCAGTGCTCGTTCAGAGCATGCTGCACTCCGCCCGTGATGTGAATTGCGTAAGGTGTCTTGTAGTTCGGGTCGATGAGCGACGGGGGCGCGACGGAATTTGGGTTGACCGCCTGAAACGCAGTGGCCCAGCCGGTTTGCGCGAGGTCGTTGAAGTAGAGGCCAAAGCCGGCGCGAATGACCGTCTTCCCGTCGTTGCCGGGAGAGTAGGCGACACCGAGCCGCGGACCAAATTGCTTGCGGTCATCGTGCGGAACCGCGGAGGGATAACCAAGTGACGCGAGGTCGCCAAAGGAAGCATTGGCGGTCTGGCTTTGTCCGGAGGCCGTGAAGAGTCCGAACGTGGTCTGGTAGCGCAGGCCGTAGTTGACGGTGAGATGGTGCGAGACTCGCCACGAGTCTTCAGCATAGAACGCGAGACGCTGGACATTTTGAGAGAAGGCGCCGTTGCCGGCGGGAGTAAACGTGCAGGTGATGCCGGAAGCCGGGTCGGGCGCGGGATCGCACTGGTCGGATGGCGGATTGTAATAAAACGGCAAAGGACTGGTGATGCCGCCGCAGTCCGCTCCCGGCGGATTGATGTAGCAGTCCGGGTTCGAGGGATAGGTGGTGAACTGTTCCGCCGTGGCCGCGAACGCTCCACTCAGCACCGGTTCGTGAATGAAATTGATTCCAACTTTGAAGGAGTGATCACCCGTGGCGTGACTGAGGTCGTAGCGGAATTGATACTTATCCTGATTCCGCAAGTCGGGGAAAAGTGTGATGGGGGTGGCGAACTGGTTGTCGCCGAAAGTTTCAAAGCCAGAGACGGTCAGTGCGGTCACGCTGAAAGGAAACTGCAGGGCGAAGCCCAGGTCGGAGGTGCGCGTCTGCGTCAGGTGCAGCAGGCTGGCGTCGACGACCAGAGTGCCCAGCCAGGTTGGACTGAACGTGTAAGTGTTGCTGACTACCGTGTTCCAGTAATTGTTATGCGTGGTCAGGCCGGTGGAGGGCAGCGTCGCCTGCTGCACCAGCGCGTTGTGCGTAAGGTAGTTGTCTTCGGAGGCGCGCAGAAACCACTGCGACTTCGGCGACTCAGCCCAGTCCAACCGCAGCGAGCCCAGGTAGTCGCGGAAGGGAATAGGAACTGTGGCGGGGACGGCAATGGAAGGAGTGCCCGGAATCAAGCCATCGGCGGCCAACTGCGCCAGCGCGTCAAACTGCGCGGTACTGGCGGGGCTATAAGCGATGCTGGCGTCTTCATGGACGTTTTCGAATGAAGTGAAGAACCACACTTTATTTTTGGCCAGCGGTCCGCCCAGCGTGCCTACATAATTCTGGCGCGAGAACGGCTGCTTGGGATTGTTGACGCAGGTTCCATCGATGCAAGTCTGCGCGGGATTCTCAATCGGGAAGCGTGCGTTGAGCGCGGCCGCACGCTCGTAGAACGCTCCATCGCCGTGCCACTCGTTGCTGCCGCGTTTGGTCGTGATTACGACCGACCCTGCGGTCGTGCCGCCCGTATCCGCATCTTCGTTCGAGGTGCGCACGGCAAATTCCTGGATGCCGTCGGGCGAAAAGTTCTGCAGGAAGCCGCCAATCCAGTCGTCGGAGTTGTCAGCGCCGTCGACCGACAACTCGTTGTTCAGGCCCGAACTTCCTCCGGTCGAAACGGCGGTGATGCGTGCCTTAGTGGGATCGGAAGGCTCAACCGGTTCGGTGCCGGGCACGAGGAAGGCAATGTTGGCAAAGCTACGCGCCGGAAGTGGAAGCGCTTCGAGGTCCGGGCCAGCGACCACTCCACCGCGCACAGCGCTGGCGAGATCGATGGGCTGGGTGGTGATGGAGGAAGCCTGGCCGCGAACGGTGACCGTTTGCGATGCAGCCTCTGGCCTGAGCGTGACCGTGACTTCGCGCACCGAGCTCACGGCAACGGATATGTCGGCCTGGGCGGGCGCGAATCTCGCTGCGCTCACGGTCAGGTGGTAAGTCCCGGGCAGCAGATCGTCCAGCCGAAACTCGCCGCGATCTTCGCTGGCGGCCTCGCGCTGGAGCGACGAATCGACCGCACGCACTACGATCTTCGCCGAGGGAATGCGGGCGCCAGTCGCGTCCTGCACGGTGCCGCGAAGAGAGCCGCGAGGATTCTGAGCTTGCAGGGCGATTGACAACACAGCCAGCGACACCACGACAAGAAACGACTTGCGAAACAAACTTATTTTTTCCATGGGACGGGCACACACCCGCAGAATGGGAGGGTAGCTTGAGAAAGCAGCCTACTACCAGCACTCGTAGGGACGGCAGTGCGCTCAGTCCGACCACTTCTGCGGCGTGCGGTCCCAGCGATGCTTTTTCAGTTCCGCGAGCAGGCCCTTGTCGAGAGGCCCGGCATCGCTGGCGGCGATGTTCTGCCGCACGTGCTCCGGTTTGCGCATGCCGGCGATGGTTGTGCTGACCGCGGGATGCGACAGGATGAAACGCATCGCCATCTCGGGTAAAGTCATTCCCGGCGGAACAATCTCTTTGAGCTTGTCAACGCGATTGATCGTCTTGGCCAGATTATCGGGACCGAAATATAGGGCGCGCCAGTCATCTTTTGGGAAAGTGGTTTGCAGAGTCATTTTTCCGCCGAGGCTGCCCTCATCGAGCGGGACGCGGGCAATCACGCCAATGTTGAGTTCCTGGCAGACGGGAAAAAGTTCGTCCTCCGGCGCCTGGTCGAAGATGTTGTAAATCACCTGCACCGCATCGACCAGTCCCGTGCGCAGCGCCTTGATGCCATTCTCCGGTTGCCAGCGGTTGATGCTGAGTCCGAAGAAGCGAATCCACTTGTCGCGCTTCAATTTTTCCACCGTCGAGCGGAAGTCAGGCTCGCCGGTCCACGAATCGTCCCAGACATGAAACTGCAGCAGATCGATGGTATCGACGCGCAGCTGTTTGCGAATGAGATCGGCGTACTTGAAAACATGCTGCGGCGAAAACACGTCGCTGTATTTGTACTCGGGCAGCGCGGGCCAGCGGTCATTGGCCGGAGGAATCTTCGACGCGGCATAAAGGCGCTTGCCGGAATTGCGAGACATGATCTCGCCCAGCAGCCCGTCACTCTTGCCCTCGCCGTATGCCCAGGCGGTGTCGAAGAAGTTGCAACCGAGATCGACGCCAAGCTGCATCGCGGCCAGGGATTGCTTATCGTCGGAGCCGCTCCACCCGCTCATGCCCCAGAGCCCGTGGGCCATGTCGCTGACTTCGAAACCGGTACGGCCAAACTTGCGATATTTCATGAAGGGCCTTCCTGAGGAGTTCTTGGTTTTAGTTTTCGAATCGTTGAATCGTTGAATCGTTGGTCTTCGAAATTTATGACGACACGCATCGGAAACTCGTTGAGTATGATAACTCCAAGCCGAGGATCGCTGGCGGCGAGACGCTCCTGGGACGCGTACTCGGATATTTAGGGAAGCTCTGATCAAGCCTTCGAGTTTCCTCTGTGCGCTCTGTGTCCTCTGTGGTTTACGCTTTTTGTCGGGGCCTGCAATGCAACTGAAAATGACCGAACTCGAGACGAAGCGGTTGCGATTGCGGGCGTTTCGGGAAAGCGATCTCCCCGACATCGCCCGGTGGGGTGAGACTTCCCGCGCCGACAAATTTCTTGAGTTCTGCGTGCGATCGTATCGCGAATGGGGGATGGGGCCGTGGGCGATGGTGCTCAAAGAGACAGGGGTGATTGCCGGCAACTGCAGTTTTTGCCGGATCGGCTACGAGCGCGACCGGGGAACGCTCGAATATTGCGGAGAGATCAATTATTACGTTGCACTGCCATATCGCGGAAAAGGGTTGGCCTCAGAGGCGTTGCACGCAATGCTGCGGTTCGGTTTTGACGATTTACGACTTACGCGGATCCAGGGCCGATGCGCTCCCGAGAATGTAGGTTCAGAACGCGTGCTGCAGAAAGCCGGCCTGAAATTCGACCGGATGATTGCAGGCGCCGAAGATTCCGCGGAGGAAAAGCTCTACGCGATCACGCGCGAGGACTTTCTCACAGCGCTCTAAATCGCCCCGTCCCGGGGGCAGTCCAACGAAGGAATTTGCCCCTGATTTTTCGATGCGAGCCATTCAAACTTTCGCTCTCCGCGGAGGTCCACCGAGGTGTTAAATGAACCTAGATCATCAACATGGAGGTTTAGGCCATGAAATCCGACTATCCTTTTATTCCGGCACCTGGAAAGAAAGAAGAACTGACGGCGCCACCTGCGTCCCGCTTCATCGACGAGAAAATCTCGGACGAGTCGGGCACGGAGACGCAAACCGACAGCGCACTGCGGCCTGCCGGTCTCAACAATCCTTTCTGGAATTAGCTTCTTCGGACACGAATTTCGGCTGGCGCCGGCTTGTCGCACCCAGATATGAACGCGACGGCTGGCGCTGATTTTTTGCCCCAAGCCTGCATTACCGCCAAGCCCGCGCTAGCGCAAGATCGGCAGGCACAGACACGGCCGGATCGAGAACTCCAGCCCCGACATTTCTTCGAGCGCAGGATGCAGCATAGAATCGTGGCAGGGTTCGAGCGTGATCACAAAGGGCAACGAGGATTTTTCAAAGCCCGGTTTCTGCAGTAACGAGTCGATGTTCAAGTGATGCGCGGCCATGATTTGGGCCAGCCGCGCTACAATCCCGGGCTGGTCGCGCACGAAAAAGCGCAGGTACCACGGCGTCTCGAAGTCGCTGCTGATCTTCGGTGTAGAGATCTTTGGTATGGAGATCTTCGGTGCGGAGATGGGCGTGGCGATCGCCGGCTTAGAGACGGAGCTGGCTGCGTCTTTCTTGCCCCCACCGCCGGACAGGTTTTGCGCCACAAACATCAAGTCGGAAACCACGGCCACGGCCGTAGGATCGCCGCCCGCGCCTGCTCCAAGAAACGCCATGTCACCGCCATACTGGCCGGAAGTCAGAACCAGGTTGAGGTTTCTCTGCACGCGTCCGAAGGGCGAGTCGGTGGGAACCAGGCACGGGCCCACGTCGGCGAACAAAGTGTTGTCTTTCAAATCGGCCCGCGAAATCTGACGAATGGTGCAGCCCAGTTCCGCCGCGTAGTCGAAGTCGACAGCATCGACCGCGCGGATGGTGCGGGCGCGAATCGATTCCGGTGCGACCTGGGTGTGCAGTCCGGCCAGCGCCAGAATGGCGAGCTTGGCGCGCGCGTCGCCGCCATCCAAATCCTCCGAGGCGTCGGCCTCGGCATACCCGCGCGCCTGCGCTTCCTCCAGCGCCTCGCTAAACGGGATGCGCGCGTTCTCGATGCGGCTCAGAATGTAATTGCAGGTTCCGTTCAGAATTCCCGCAATGCCATGCAGCCGGTCTCCACACAACCCAGTGCGCAGCGCGGGTAGAACCGGAACGCCTCCGGCCACCGAGGCGCCGAACTCGATCTGGCATCCCTTGCGGCTGGCCAGTTGCAGAAGCTCGGGGCCGTGCCGCGCAATCAGCTGCTTGTTCGCCGTGACCACCGACTTGCCGGACTCGAGTGCGTTGCGGACGATCTTGCCGGCCGGGTCAAGTCCGCCGATTAACTCGATCACGATGTCGACGTCGGAGGCTAGTACTGACGCAACATCGTCGGTCCAGATGACATCGCTCGGAACCCACGATTGCTTCTTTTTTTCGACGTTGCGGTTGCAGATGTGAGTCAGGCGCAGAGAGCCGTCGCCGTTCTCGACACAATATTCTTGCCACCGCGCGGCCCACCGTTCCAAAGCCGATGAGCGCGACGCGGCAGGCGGAGGTGGGCTTCGTGTGCCGCTGGTTCCTAATCGTAGCCGCTTTCGCCGCCGGTTTTGAGGTTTGCCTGGGCAAGGAATCTCTCGCTCACTGAAAGTGCTGAGAAAATCGAATTCCCTATCATACGTGCCACCCACGCTTCTCGGAAACTGCCAACCAGGTAGTGCTCCAGTTTGGCTTACGCATTATAGGCCGGTTCAGCGGGAGATCCTTCGCTACGCCTGAAAAGCGGCTACGCTCAGGATGACAGAGTCGTGGATGACAGGGTCGTGGAAAGCCAAACTGCACCACCACTGCAAACCACGGGTGGCCGCGCATTTTTGCGGTTTTTCGATATTGACACTGCAAGAACCCTGGCTCTTAAACCAGAAGCTCCGACGGAACCTTTTCAGCTATGATCGCTGCCTGCATGCGGGCCGTCGATCATCGTCTTTGTCTTTGTCCTCGTCTTCGTCTTCCCGGCTGCGTGCTCCTCGCGGTGATTTTGCTGCTGTCGACAGGCTGCAAAAAGAAAGACGACGCGCAGCAGTCGGACCATCCCCGCCTGACTCCAAACGTAGTCTTGCGCGACATCACATTCCACAGCGCGGCGCTCAATCGCGACATGCGATATCGCGTGGTGTTGCCCCTAGCTGTGGCAACCGGGACAGAAACTGCCCGTGGTTTACCTGTTGCACGGCGGCGGAGGAGGATTTCGAGATTGGACCAACGATTCTGACGTCACGCACTTCGCCGAGTCGGGCCTGGTTCTGGTAATGCCCGAGGGCGGCTCATCGTATTACACGAACGCCGTCGACCCGCCGCAGGATCGCTACGAAGACTACATTGTGACCGACCTCATTGCCGACGTAGAGAGCAGGTTCCCAGTCGCTACCGGCCGCTCCAACCGCGCGATTGTGGGCGTCTCCATGGGAGGTTTCGGAGCGGTGAAACTGGCGCTGCATCATCCCGAACTGTTCGTTTTTGCCGGAGGACTCAGTTCCGCCATTGACGTTCCGCGCCGCGCGTTTTCCATCAAGCGGCTTCAACAGTCCCGCCATTACAACTCGATTTTTGGCGCCGCCGGCAGCCAGACGCGGCGAGAGAACGATCCTTTTGCTCTGGTCCGGACCACCAATCCGGAGGCCGCGCCATATTTTTTTCTGACCTGTGGCGAACAGGAAGGCCTGTTGCCGGCAAACCGCGAATTCGCTGCTCTGCTCGAGGCGCGGCATTTTCGGCACGAGTTTCACACTGTCCCGGGAAGTCATGACTGGAACCAGTGGAATGCGTGGCTTCCCAGCCTGTTTCGCAGCCTCGCGGAGCACATGAGTCCCAAAGGGCTAAGCGTCCAGAATTAAGTTCCGAGGCTTAGTTGTCCAGACTTAATCGTCCAAGACTTAATCGTCCCAACCCGGCACGATCACCGCGGGGCGGCATCGCGGGCGGAATCGGCATCAAAGTTGGTAATATGGTGCCTGCCTGCTGCGAAGTGCAATTCCGGCGGGAGCATCGCAGGCCCGTCGTTTCCAGAAGCGCTTGTCTTTCCAGATGTAAGCGTCCAGATGTAAGCGCACGACGTATGCGCACGACGTATGCGGCCGAAGTATGGGCCGAGCGCTACGGTCTGCAACCACGCCCGGCAGCGGGAGGAGAATGAATGATTCGAAAGTTCGCGGCGGTTCCCGGAGTCAGGGTCGTCCTGCATGTTGACGTTGACGGCGATTCTGGTGGGAGCCACAACTGTCCATGCCCAACAAACCCCGGCGCAGCAGCCCCCCGCACAACCTCCGGCCCAGCAGCCCCAGACTCAGCCGCCGCCCGACTAACCCGCAGTCCGGCAGCCAGGAAGCATCCCCCGGGAGAGATCGGACTGTCGCGCAAGCCCAAAGTAAAACAGTACAAAGACTGGGTCTTCAACGTGGGTGGGGGAGCGAATCTGCCCGACGGGACCACTATGAAGTTTGTGCGCGGCGGAGGCGGCGTCGCGGCCGCCGGCGTCGCTCGCAACTACAGCCCTTATTTCGGATTCCGCCTGGATTTCCAGTATGACAATTTGCCGTTAAAGGACTCGGCACTACTAGAGGCGCAGGCGCCGGGAGCGACCAGTCATGTCTACTCGGTCAGCCTCGACCCCATCATCAACCTTCCGGTGTCGAACGACTGGGGCGGCTACATTGTTTTTGGCCCTTCATTTTTTCATCGTTCGGGCAAATTGGACTCTTCGACCGCCATTCCAGGATCGGATTGCAACCCTTTCTTCCAGTGGTGGGGGCCGTGTTTCAACGCGAGCCTGCCGGTAAACGGAAACTTTCTCCACGAGAGCCAAAACGAATTTGGCGAGAACTTCGGCTTGGGCATCACCCACAAGATCAATCCGAAGGTTGAGATCTACGCTGAGTTCCTCTATCTGCACGGCTCGTACAACAAGAAAACGACTGACGTGCGCCCCATTACCCTCGGCGTGCGCTGGTGATGCGAAACCGCTATTCTGGAGATGCGAAGCGGTTATTCGGGATTCGTGCGGTAACTCCATAGACCTGTGGTCTGCTTCTGCAGTTGCACGAACGACGATGTGGGAGCGGCATGCGCGATCGCGCGCATTGTCATTGGCCTCGCGCACGGCGGATTCCACGAGGGCATGTGACGGCGCCAGCGAGCATGCCGGATCGGTTGCCGTGTCGTCGCCGGCCAGCAGGAACGCCTGGCAGCGACAGCCTCCGAAATCTTCAGCGCGGCGATCGCAGCTGCGGCAAGGTTCCGGCATCCAGTCTTCACCACGGAAGCGTCGGAACGAGGCCGATTCCTGCCAGATCCAGGCCAGAGTTTTCTCGCGCACGTTCTCAAACGACAAGCCGGGCAGCACTTCCGCCGCGTGGCAGGGAAGCACCTTCCCGGCGGGATTGATCAGCATCAATCTTCGTCCCCAACCTCCCATGCAGGCCTTGGGATACTTCGCGTAGTAATCGGGCACGACCGAATCGATGCGAATCCGCCCGGCGAGCCGCTTCTCAGCCTCGGCCACGATCGCGACCGCTTTTTCCAGCTGCGCGCGGGTGGGCAGCAGTGCGGCGCGGTTGGCCAGAGCCCATCCGTAGTACTGCGCGTGGGCGATCTCGACGCGCTCCGGGCTGAGTTGCTCGATGAACCCGATCATTTCTTCCAGGTGGCCGAGGTTTTGCCGGTGCACGACCAGATTCACGGTGAAGGCGATTTGTCTTCCGTCAAGCTTGAGTTTTCGGATGGCCCGCGACAATTCGATTTTGTGGGCGTGCGCTTTCGCTCCGGCAATCCAGTTCGCCGCGTCTTCGCGTGAATCCTGAAAGCTGATCTGGATGTGATCGAGCCCGGCGCTGACCAGTTCCTGCAGCCGGCCCTCGTTGAGTCCGATGCCTGAGGTGATGAGATTCGTGTAGAGTCCGGCGGTGCGCGCGGCCGCGATCAGTTCCGTCAGATCAGGGCGGGCCAGCGGTTCGCCGCCCGTAAAGTGTGCGTGCAGCATGCCGAGTTTCCCGGACTGCTGGAAAACGCTGGTCCACTCCTCGGTCGAAAGCTCCGCCTGCACATCCGCCAGTTCCAGAGGATTCGAGCAGTAGACGCAGTGCAGCGGGCAGCGGTGCGTGACTTCGGCAATCAGGGCGAGAGGATTGGGAACTGTCATGAGAGCATTGGCGGGCGGCCCGCTTATCAGCGGCCTGCACACTCTTTAGGGCCTCCCGTCCAAGCTCCGCTTGGGCGGAGTAATCGCCAGCCGCAGGGTGTGGCCCTCCTCATTCGTATACCTGGCTCTGGTGACGGATTCGCGTCACCTCCACCAGAGATTTTGTGTCGTCGATGTGTACACCGCGCGGTAGTCGCCGACACGGATCCGCCACTCGCGATCACCGCCTATTAGCTTTTTGCAACCGGGAGGCCGGGGATCAAAAGAGAGATTCTCCAGCCGTGAAATGATGCGCGTGATCAATCGACTGGGGAGCTTCTTCAGTTCTTTCTCTGTGCTCGACGTCAGGACGACATGGTAGCTAGCCATGTTCGCTTCGCGCGCTCTTGATGAGGTCTGATTTCACTTTCTCGAGCGGGATGCGTTTCTCATTCCGCCGCGATCGGGAAACCAGCACGTCTTCGATGTCCTCCCAGAGCGCCTTGTGCTTCTTGAGGTCGATGACCGCCGCCGTCTTGCGGCCCTTTTCGTCGGTGATGAACTGTACTCCGGTCATGATGGGAAGTGGTCTCCTAGGTCGTGTTAAACCTGTTCTCACCCTAGTTTCGACACCTCGCGCTGTCAATCGAAATAGTGGGCGGTCGTGTCTAGTAGTCCACGATTCGCTTCTTCTGCAATTGCTCCAGAAACGCGCTGATGTCCGACCGAATCTTTTCCGGGTCGGCCGCACTGAACTGTTGCTGCAGTTCGGTGATGATCTCGCTGAAAGTGCGCTGCCCGTCGCAGCGTTCCAGCACTTGACGTCCGGTGCCCTGCAGCTTGATGGCGCCTTCGGGGAACAGGATGACGCGATCTTCGCTGCCGGCCTTAGCTTCCGGGCCCCAGCGGCATCCGGCGGCGAGGCGGGGTTGGCTGGCGTCTAGAGGCGGGGGCATAGTGGGCTCCAGTGCTCCGCGCGAGTAGAGAAAGAACAGGTTCCTCCACTACGCTCGCTTCGCTGCGCTCCGGTCGGAATGACAAAGCTTGGATGTGGCCGCTGATTCACGCTAGATTCCCTCGATCATGAACGCGCCCGGCGGCGGCCAACCGGGCTGCACGTAGGCGAAATAGAGCGCGTCGAGTTGCGCCCAGAGAATGTCGCACTTGTCGCGCAGGGCCTGGATGGCGAGTTCCTGCTCGGCTCGCGTTTTCGCATTTTCAAACACGTAGTTGATGGCGAACTTGGCGTCTTCGGGGGCTTGCGTCAGCCGCGCCTCGAAGTAATCCAACCCGTCCGAGAGCCACGGATAATGCTGGCGCATCTTCTCCATGCGCAAGGTGATCAAGTCGCGCGAGAAAAGTTCGGTCAGCGACGAGGCGACCGCCTCCAGCAAACTCCGCGAGCGCACGATGTTGAGATATTCGTTCACGGCGAAGCGCGTCGCCGGAAGGATGCCGGTTCCAGCCTGCACCTCACCGGCGTCGAGCCCCGTTGCTTCGGCGAGTTTCAGCCAGCGTCGGATGCCGCCCTCGTTATGAGTGGTCGCATCTCCGTCATGATCGACCACGCGCTTGCGCCAGGCGCGGCGAAAGAACGGATCGAGACCGCGCGACAAGATGATCGAATCCTTGATTGGGATGATGCTCTGGTAGTAGTAACGGTTCAGAGCCCAGGCCTGCAGCTGCCCGCGGCTGAGGCGGCCTTCGTGCATCATCAGGTGAAACGGATGCCGGTGGTGGTAGCGTTCCTCTCCAACCGCTCGCAACCTGGAGCGCAGTTCGTCGAACGACAGCAGACCAGCGTCAGACAGACAGGCGTCAGGCAGACCGGCCTTCGTCGGATCAGCATCCGGCGCGCCCGCATCTACAGGTCGAACTGGCATCCGTCCTCCGCGAGTTCCCAGCCGCTCTCCCGCACCTGGCGATACTCGGGGCCAGCCTCATTCAGCATGGGATTCGTGTTGTTGATATGGATATAGATTTTACGTGGACGGCGTAGTCCCGCCAACTTGCTCAGGCTGCCTTCGGCGGAAGAGACCGGAACATGGCCCATTTGACGCGATGTTTGTCCACTGCCTTGCATGCGAACCAGTTCGTCGTCGCTCCAGAAAGTGCCGTCGAACAGCAGCACGTCCGCGGAATCAAATTCCTGCAACAGGGCGTTGTCGATGTGCGGGACGGCGGGCATATAAGCGAGCCGCTTGCCCCCCGGCGACTCCACGATCAGTCCCAGGGATGCTTCGCCGAAGGTGAGTTCGCCGTGGCGCAGGGGCGAGACGTACGCGGGATAGTGTGTGCCCAGCGAGAGCGCCCGGCAGCGCAATCCGGAATCTTCGCCCGCGGGAGTTTCCAGCGGGAAGATTGCTCCCGGAGCAAACGTGCTCCAGGTCGCCTGCCCCGGAACGCGTTGCAGCATGGCGAACATGGAATTGTCTTCCGTCAGAATGCGGCGGATCGAATCGGTCGCGTAGACGCGGAGCGGCTGCAGTTCGCGTAGCAGCAACAGGCCGAGCACGTGGTCAATGTCGGCGTTGGCCAGCACGGCGCCCGCGATGGGCGATTGCCGGATCGACGATTGGCGGATCTCACCTGGGCGCTGTTCTCTGGGAGGAAGTTCGCTCGGATGAAGTTCGGGAGTGGCTTCGATTTGCGCGCGCAGGTCAGGAGAGGCTCCCAGCAGGAACCAGGATTTGCCGTCATTGCGCGAGTCGGCGCCGATGGCAACCTGCGCCTGACTGCGAGCCTTGCCTGCGAAGGTTCCGCTGCGCACGGCGCGGCAATTGGGGCAGGCACAATTCCACTGGGGGAACCCTCCGCCGGCAGCCGATCCGAGAATCTTGACCCGCATCGCAAGAAAGTGTAGCAGCCGCTGGCGAGGCCATGAATTCGGAATCACGAATTGCAGATTCAGGAATCGGCGAACGAACCCCGGAGTCGGACTTACGTCTCCATCAGCCAGGCCGAAGCGACGCTCATCCCTCCGGCGGTGGCGGCCTTGGTCTTCCGCTGGGGGATGCGCTTCGCTTCCATCTGGCGGCCGGGTTCGGGCTTCAGATCAAAACTAAACTCGATCGGACGGTCGAATACCACGGCCACGGAGAAGTCTCCCGTTTCCTTCGGCTGCACTCGCAGCACCTTGCCGCGAGCGCTCATTTCCGTGCCCGGTTGGGGAAGGGCGGCCACGCGAACCGCCACATCGACCACCGAACCTTCGGGAATCAGAAACGCGCTGGAAAGCAAAATTCCGCCCAGACTGATGTTCTCCGAGCGGGCAGTTACTTTCTTGTGGGCCAGCGTAAGCGAGACTGGGAGGTTGAGGGAGTAGCGCATGCCGCGCCGGTCGGGCGTTTTGGGGGAGTCCATCCGAAGAGACTATGCCGAGCCGCCGCAGGCAGACAGGGTACGGTGGTGCATAGCGGCATGAGAAAAAGGACTAGGGGGCGGGCCGGTAACCTTACAGGTAACTTGATACATTGCATTCGGATCGCGGTAAGTTCTTGCAAAAGCTACGCACTGCGGGGACCGAATTTTGCAGCGACCAAGAGCGCGGGCGAACCCGCTACTGCGATTTCACTGGCTTGGAGACCGGAATGTCCATGTAGATATATTGCCCGGGTTCGAGCCGCAAGGGCGCAACCGGGAGCTGGATACGGTCGGAGCCCGACGCCCGATTCCAGACCACCAGGGTCAGCTCTTTTCCCGGCGGCACGAGCGCGCGGAACTTGCCCTCGGCGTTGGAATCAGTCTGATGGCCATTTCCCTGCCCGTCGAGGAAACCCAGTCGCGCGTTCAAGACGGCACCGGTTTCGGCATCGATTACCCGTCCCTCAATCACTCCGGCTTTTTCGCCCAGCTTCACGGCAACCGTTGCCGAAGGATGGGAAGCGGTCAGATCGACCCGTGACGCATCCGCCTTCGAGTCCGCGTAAAAGCGATCGAGCGGGTCTGGATAGCTGTCTTCATCTTTTCGGGCGTAGAGCTTGTAGCTTTCGAGCTCGAGGGGTCCGCGAAAATCGAACTCGCCATCGCCGTCCGTCACGACCGACCGGAGCGTGATGTCATCGAGCACGAGCCCTTGCGGCACAGCATAGACCGTGGCACCGGGGACAGGAACTCCGTTCTGATCTGTGACAACACCTTTTATCTCGCGTCGCAGGTTCCGCGTTTGAGTCTGAGCAGATGCTTGGGATTGGGCAAGTAGGTTTCCGGCGGCCACGACTAGCAAGAGGAGATGCTTCATAAAACCTCCTGGCGGGTTCACCAGCTACGATGCGGCCGGTGGGTGGAATGGTTTCCTTGCTGCGCCGCCGAGCAAATGCGTGGCCGGTCGAAGGCAGCAATCCGGCCCCACCCGATCTAGTTCATGTCGCCAAGCGAGCAGGCGCCGGGGCCGCGGGGATCGCCGCACGATCCGCAGGCCCGGGTTGAGGATGCTGGGGACGCCGAGGCCGACGAGCTTTTTGCCGACACCGCAAACACCGAGAGCTGCGGTTCCAGCTTGGTGGCGTGGCATTTAGGACACTCGGCTTTTTGCTTGCCGTAGATCAGCGTCTCAAACTGGTGATGGCATTCCTTGCAGATGTATTCGAAGATGGGCATGGGCGACTCCAGAATCTGTCTCCATTAGAATCAATTTGTGGCCAGTTCGCAAATACCGGATGCTCCCATTCCAGATTCTGGCGAGGCAGATCTTAACGGGTCGAATTCTGGCCCCGCGCTGGTAACGGCGCCGGGCCGGTGGACGGGGCGCGCACCGTTTCGGGCGCGGCGCTGGCTGGGCGGTGGCCACGTGCAGACCATCGCCAGCTTTCTGCTGCCACGCAAGATTCAGTTGCCTCCGGCCGAGGAGCGACTGGTCGAGGTCGAGCCGGGGATCAAGGTTCGCTGCTGGTGCTACTGGCAAAAGAAGGATCGTACCGAGCCCCTGACGTTAGTCGTCGTCCACGGCCTCGAAGGCTCTTCCGACTCGCAGTACATGCAGGGCGTGGCGCGCAACGGGCTGGCAGCGGGGATGAACGTCGTGCTCATGAACCAGCGCAACTGCGGCGGCATGGATCACTTCGCGCCAACGCTCTACAACTCAGGCTTGTCGGGAGACGTAGCCGCGGTGGTGCGGAATGTGATCGAGAACGACGGCGTTTCGCGCTTCGCCCTCATCGGATTTTCGATGGGCGGGAACCTGGTGCTGAAACTTGCCGGGGAATGGGGAAGGGACGGAAATGCCCCCGTGCAATTTCGGGCGGTGGCGGCGGTGTGTCCGGCGATGGATCTGGCGGCGTCGGCCGACGCGCTGCATGAGCCTCGTAACCGGATTTACGAGTATTACTTCCTGATGCAGCTGTTCCGGCGCTTGCGTCTCAAGGCGCGGCTGTTTCCCGGGAAGTTCGATGTGTCGCGGCTGCGCGGGATTTCCAGCCTGCGAATGTTCGACGACCGCATCACGGCGCACTACTGCGGATTTGCCGGTGCCGACGATTACTATGCCCGGGCCGCGGCGTCCAATGTGGTGGACCGGATCACAGTGCCGACGCTCATCATTCACGCGGCGAATGATCCATTCATTCGCCTGCTGCCGGCGACTCTGCGGCGCATTGCCGCGAATCCGAACATCACCTACGTCGAAACCGAGGACGGCGGCCACTGCGCGTTCCTGGGTGAACCGAGCGCCGCGCGCCCTGGCGAACGCAACGGCGATGCCGCGGACGACGGGCGCTGGGCCGAGCGCGAAGTGGTGGAGTTTGTGGTCGGCCAAATTCCCTTCTGGACGACGGACATTAAATCGGTTTAATATTCCCGCGTTCCGCTTCGCGGCGCCATTGCGTCGGCTCTGTTCCGCCGACCAAAGGGGGGAAGATGCATTTACTCGGTTCGACATTTCAGACCAGATCTCAAAGGCTTCTCGCGGCTTGCTTGCTCATGGCAACGGTGGTTGCATTTCCCACCATGCTCTCCGGCCAAGCCTACTTCGGGACGGTGAGCGGCGTGCTGACTGACGCCACGGGCGCGGTGGTGGAAGGCGCCAACGTTGTGCTGGCGGACCAGCAGAAGGGCTACACGTTTAACACGACCTCGGACAGCAGCGGACGCTACCTTTTCCGTTCGATCCCGCCGGGCGTGTACGTGGTTTCGGCTGGCGCCAAGGGCTTCGGCAAATCGGTGAGTTCCCGATTAAAGGTAGACATCAACGAGAATGCCACGACGAATCTGACCCTCAAGGTTGCCGGCGCCAGCCAGAGCGTACAGGTGACCGGGGAAGCGCAGGCCATCCAAACTCAGGATGCGGAAACCGGCCAGGTCATCAACCGCAGGTTCATCAATGACCTGCCGCTGATCGATCGAGAGGTGATTGAACTCGTGAATCTGGCGCCGGGCGTCACCGAGATGGATGACCAGTGCGACGTCACCTGTACCGGCACGAATTTTGTCTCCAACGGAAGTCGCGGTGCCCAGGCTGACATCCTGACCGATGGCGCGTCGGTCACGAACTCCGAGCCCAACGGCGGCATCACGGCGGCGACTTATTTGCCATCTCCCGAGGCAGTCGAAGAATTCAAGGTGGAGCAGACGAACTTCAGCGCGGAATACGGCTTCTCCGGGTCGTCCGTGGTCAACATGATCACGCGATCCGGGACCAACAAGTTTCATGGGAGTGGGTATGACTTCGTGCGAGACGACCTGTTCGATGCGAACAACTGGTTCGCCGATCGAGCTGGGCAACCCTTACCCCCGTTGCGCCGAAACAATTTCGGTTTTACCTTTGGCGGCCCGATCATCAAGAACAAGACTTTTTTCTTCGTCGATTACGACGGCTTACGCTCGACAGGGCTCGGCACGGCTACTTTTGGCGTGCCGACCGACGCGATGCGCAACCAAGCTGACTTCGGCGAGGTGTGTTTGGCGCAGGGCAATACCGACTCCAGCGGCGGATTTCATCCTGGAGCTTGGGATTCGACAGCCGGAGACGCGAACTACGGACGGTGCGTGCAGGCCGATGACTTTACACAAACGGTGGCCAGTGGGCAACTCTTCGACCCATACCAACGCGTGTACGACGGCAATGTGGGCGCAGCCTTAGCAACCGGTCCCAATACTTTCATTCCCTTCAACCAAGTTGGCGCTTATACCAGTCCCGGCAACCCCAACCTGCCAGCGAATCTCCAACCGCCCAATGTGCCGGGCAATCTGATTGATCCCGTGGCGCAGAAGATGCTGCAGCTCTATCCGGAACCAAACACGCCGCAGCTCGGCATTTACAGCAACTGGTTTGGATCAGGTCCCAGTGTGAGCTACAACGATCAGTACGACGTCAAGGTCGACCACCGTTTCAACCAGAAGAACATGGTCAGCGTGAAATACTCTTACCAGTACAGCCATGGAAAGGGCCTCGACTGCTTTAAGAATTTCACGGACCCTTGCCAGGGCGGACCGGGGTGGACCAACGCCCACCTGTTTGCCATCAACGACACGCATACGTTCACTCCGACCTTGTTGCTGAATGTGACGCTAGGCTTCACGCGGGGCGTCTGGCACATCGACGCCTACAATCCTCACGGGGTTAACGATCCTCTTTCCACATTGGGGTTCCCGTCCTATCTGCAGAGCAACGGGTTTAACGGGGTGCCCGCCATTTATATAAATACCTATGCAAGCAACGGCGGGACGAGTACCGGCACAGATCCGTACGGCAATTACCGACTCGGTCAGGATACAGGCCAATTGTCGGCCACGCTCGATAAGGTGCATGGTCAGCACGAGTTGAAATTCGGTTTCGACGAGCGGTTGCACCAGATGAACTACATCCAGACGAACGCGCCAGTCGGCATCTTCAGCTTCGACGAGAGCGGTTCCGCAGCCTGCCCGGGTGTAAACGATCCACTTTACGGAAACACCGGAATTGCGTATTGCGGCGGGGACTCTTTCGCAAGCTTCCTGATGGGCACCATGAACGGCAACTCCTACTACGAAATCCAGTTTCGTCCGGCGACCGAAAACTTCCAGTACGGCTTCTTCGGCCAGGACAACTGGAAGGTAACTCCAAAACTGACTTTGAACCTGGGCTTGCGCTATGACGTTACGATGCCCCGCACTGATCGCTATAACCGGCAGAACTGGTTCAATCCCACCGTGACGAGCCCCTTAGCCGGCGGCAGCCTCTCTTACCCCGACCCTGTCAGCGGCCAGACAGATAATCTCCCGCTGCAGGGCGGCGAGGTTTTTGTAACTCCAAACCAGCGCACAAACTATGTGACCGACTGGCACGACGTCCAGCCGCGCTTCGGCTTCGCCTTCCAGTTTGCCCCGAAGATGGTGGTGCGGGGCGGCTACGGGATTTACTACGGTCAATCCCGGTCGGGCGTCACCGGCGTGGTGCCCTATGGGAGTGAGGGCTTCAATCAATACACGAATGTGATCAGCACCTATCAGAACGGCGGCGCGATTCCTTACCTGCACCTGAGCAATCCTTATCCCAATGGATTGACTCAACCCGCCGGGAACACGCTCGGCTTGCTGAACGATGTTGGTTACAACGCGAACGGCCCGTTGCGAACTGCGAGTGCAAACCAGACGCCCTATGACCAGAGCTGGAGCCTCGGAGTGGAGCGGGAACTGCGCGGCAACATCGTGCTCAACATGGAATACATCGGTAAGAAAGGTACCCACCTGCCCTTCAGCGGATCCAACTATATCGACCACCTGGGCTCGTGGGTCGAGGGCTTGCCGGCTGCGGGCCCTGACCCCACCCAGCCATGCCAAGTCATGAGTATCGCTTGCCTCAACACCTACATAAACAACCCACTTGCTTCAGTCATCACGGACCCCAACAGCGGCCTGTCCAGCCCATCGGTTCAATATACGCAGTTGCTGATCCCCTATCCGCAGTTCACCGGCGTTTCCATCGAACCTCGGCTCATTGGGGCTTCGAGCTACAACGGACTGCAACTTAGCGCGGAAAAGCGCTACTCCAACGGACTGCAGTTCCTGGTGACTTATGTCTTTTCGAAGTCGATCGACAATTCTTCGCAGGCCGACGACAACGTGACCTGGTTGGGCAGCTTCACCAGCCTGCAGGATCCCAACAAGCCCTGGCTGGAGCGCAGCCTGTCGACGTTCGACATTCCACATGTCCTTCAGCTCAGCTACACTTACGATCTGCCCTTTGGGCGTAAGCGCGCGATGCTGGGCAACATGCCGCGCTGGGCCGACGCGGTCATTGGTGGCTGGAAGACGAATGGCATCTGGCGCATCGCCGATGGCCGACCGCTGAGCTTCACCCTCGCGGATGGGAATGCGATCCCGACGTATGGCGCGATGCGGCCGAACATCTCCGGAACACCCAAGCGCAATCATGGGTCGGATTGGGTGGACAACTATTTTGCGGACACCAGCATATTCTCTCGCCCCCCCGATTTCACGCTGGGCAATGCTCCGCGCGCATCGGGAAGCATCCGCTCGCCCTGGTCATGGACCACGAACATGTCCCTCGCGAAGCAGTTCCCGATCCGCGAGGAGATGTTCGTTGAAGTGCGCCTGGAGGCGCGGAACGCGTTCAACCACCCCGTGTTCGGTACTCCCGACACGACGGTCGACGATACCGGAAACTTCGGAAAGATCTTCTACCAATCCGGCAACGGCCCTCGCGAAATGCAGCTGGCGGTGAAGTTTAACTTCTAGGATCAAGCGTTTGGCCCAGCGGCGCTGGCGCACGATGCAGCCACGGCAGCAGTTCCACGCCGCGGCCCTTCGTTTTTGTACGAACGTAGGCCAGCGCCAGCATGGCCAGAGAAATCACCAGCAGGCCTGCCGATGCGGCGCCGATCCCCATGCGATGTTTGGGCAGAATCGACACGCGGCCGTAGACGAATTCGATGTGCACCCAGTAGACCAGCAGCGAGGCCTGCCCGAGCAGGATCAGAGGGCTGAATCCCCACAGCTCCGCACGCCATAGTCCTATACTCCGTTGTTCTGTACTCGTTTGACCCATACTCCGTTGACCCATACTCGTTTGACCCATACTCGTTTGTACCAGGCTCCGTTGCCCCAGCCCCCAGCGGCACCAGGCATAACTGGCGGTCAGAATTACCAGCAACATGCCTACGCGGATCAGAAAGAAACTCGGGCTGGTGCGCCAGTAATCCTGGACGGAGTAGAACTGGCGCGGCTCGGCATCGAGCCAGCGGGCGAACTCGATCAGCAGCGTGCCCGCCAGGCCCAGCGCAAGAAATGCTCGCGCTTCCTGCGCGCGCGCCCACTTGCTTTGCAGGATGAATCCCACCGCGAGGCCGGCGAAGGCAAACGCAGTCCACGGAAAAACGGGGAAGAGGCCGGATTGCGGAACTCCCAGGTTGTGCACGCCGTCGACGTAGGATTCCAGCGGCCACGGCAGCCAGGTCGGTCGCCAGGTCGTCCACAGGGGCGGGGTGAGCAGCGAAATGAGCAAGGCCGTGCCCGCCGCCGTCAGGACGAAAGCCAGGCGCGTGCGCGGGCCGCGCCGAACCGCCAGCACCAGCCAGCAGACCACACCCATCAGCATCATCGAGAGGCCGATCGTGTTCAACACGTCCACGCGAAGCAGGTCGGTTTTCGGCGCCCAGCCCCAGGCGACGACGTATTCCTGCAGGCGAAAGAGCAGGCCGTAGCCAAAAATTTCCGCGCCGCGAAGGATGGTGCTGCCAGCGATCTTCCCCGGCGCGACGTTTTTCTGCCAGAGTTTCTCCGTCACCAGCGCGAACGAAATCCCCGCCAGGAACAGAAACAGCGGAGCCGGAAAGGTTCCGCCTAGCTGCGAATACATGAAAAACCGGCTCTGCCGCGCTTGCGGGCTGAGCCACGAATCGTAGCAGTGGGTCTGGAACATCAGCAGGCAGGCCAGTCCGCGCGTCCAGTCGATATAGGCGAGGCGCGATTTGGCGGGGCTCGGGGGCGGCATGCGAGGAGTGCAGGTGCCTCTACGGCAGGGGCAGTATACGGCAGTGGCCCGGAGATTCCGTGATTTTCAATGGACCGGTTTGACCCCCCAAAAAGCTTCCACTACGTAGGCCACGAAGTATCACGAAGGAATGCTCGTTCCGGGTTTCCTTCGTGAACCTTCGTGTCCTTCGTGGTAAAGAATTCTCAAGCTCACCCCATACTGCCGGGCGAGGTGGAACTCCGAATTCCGGCCCCGTATTTGTTAACTTTTTGACTACCATACAACCTTCTGTGCAACAGTCTTGATCGAACAGGGATAAGCAGTTATAAGGTAGACACAGCAAGTATCCGATCTGCCCGGAGTTCCCATGCGAATCGTTAAGGCGTTGTCGCTCGCTCTCCTGATTGCCAGCCTCTTTTCCAGCCTGAGTTTTGCCGCCCAGCAAGACCGCATTTCCGGATCGCTGACCGGCGGCCAGAGGCATGTGCTGAAAGGCAACGTCCGCCACCAGGCGCTGCCAGAGTACGACCAGGGCCGGGTGGATCCCGGCATGCATCTGGGGACGATCACGCTGCAAACCGCGCCCACCGCGGCCCAGGAAAGCGCGCTCAAGCAGCTCCTGGCGCAGCAGCAGGAGCGGAAATCGCCGAACTACCATAAATGGATCACGCCGGCGCAATACGCTGACCGTTTCGGCCTCAGCCAGAACGACATGCAGCAGTTGGTGGCTTGGCTGTCGGCCCAGGGATTCACCATGATCGAGCCAGCGCACGGCCGTAACTGGATTTCTTTCACCGGCACCGCCGGCGAGGTCGAGAACGCCTTCGGTACGGAGATTCACCATTTCAACGTGAAGGGCGAGCTGCATTACGCCAACGCCACCCCGCCGCAGATTCCCGCCGCCTCTCGCTGGCATAGTCGTTGGCGTGCGTGGGCTGGACGATTTCCACCCCGGCCGATGGGCATTAACGTGTCCGTGTCCGACCGGACTACTTCTACAGCGGGACGCAATTTACGGCGACAATTCATAGCCCCCGGCGACATTTACACCATTTACGACATCAGTCCGCTCTTAACTGCCACGCCGACGAAGATTGACGGCACCGGGCAGAAAGCTGGCGATCATCGGGGAGCCACGGAAATTTTTCAGTCTGATATCACCGACTTCCGTACGGGCTTTGGTCTTTCTGCGATCAGTTGCACCGCGCCGAACGATATGATCACGGCCTGCAGCGATCCCCACTTTAGCTACGTGTGGGTGGAAGCTGATCCCACTCTGGTCGGCCGGAGACGCTCGGCGGAGGCCGACCTGGATCTGGAGTGGTCTGGGGCGATCGCGCCCGGCGCGCAGATCGTTTTTGTGAACTCGGGCGATGTGTTCATTCCTTTGTACTATGCAATCGACCAACAAGGAACGCTGGGCGAGAGGTGATCAGCTTGAGCTATGGCGACTGCGAGTTTGTCGCTCAACATTGGCCAGTTACCGATCCGGACTATACCAGCGCTGTTTGAAACCGAACTGGCAGAAGGCGAATTCGGATGGAATTACGGTCGTGAATTCCAGCGGCGACACCGGCGCGGCGGCGTGCGACTCGGAAGGCGGTACTCAAGGCGGTACCTTGACCTCCACGGGCCTTGCTACGAACGGGCTGGGTGTGGCTTACCCGGCGAGCAGTCAGTATGTGACCGCTGCAGGCGGCACCGCGATCCAGTTTGCTGATATCGGATCGCCGACCTACTGGGGGGAAACCAATGGCGCCAACGGCGGCTCGATTCTGCCCAACGGCCCGGGGAACGGCTACATTCCGGAACAGGCCTGGAACGACGACGACGAATTTGTTACGTACTGCCAGCAGAATCCGGGCGAATTCTGCACCCAGGGGGGCGCTACCAGGGCGACTGGTGCAACCGGTGAACCTTGGGTGTCGATTACCTCGGAAGCGACGGCGCAGGAAGACATCGGCCTTGGGTCCGGCGGCGGCGGCGCCAGCAATTGCTACATGCAAACTCCCGTGACTTTCGAGAACTGCGTTTCCGGCTTTCCGCAGCCTTCGTGGCAGACCGTAACTGTTTCTGGGCAGACGACCCGCATGTTGCCGGATATCGCTCTCCTGGCAACTCCGAATTTTCCCGGCTTCATCTATTGCACCCCGATCGACGTTACCAGCGGCGGCAGCACCTGCGCCAGCGGAATCCCCAACGCGGTCGCCGACTTCTCGATCATCGGCGGGACCTCGGCCTCGGCCCCAATGTTTGCTGGGATGGTGGCGTTGCTGAACCAATACACGGCGAGCGCCGGGCAAGGCAACATCAATAACTCGCTGTATCAGTTGGCGGCGGTGGCTCCCTCGGCGTTTCATGACGTTACCAGCGGCGACAACAACGTGGCCTGTCAGGCGGGAACGTTGGCAGGTCAGCCGACGGCGGATCTGTGTCCGTCAACCGGGGTCATCGGCTATACCGCGACAGCGGGATTTGATATGGCCACCGGACTGGGCTCGCTGGATGTGAATAATCTAGCCGTGGCGCTGAAAAATCCTCCGAATTTTTCCGTCAGTTCTTCGACTTCCAGCCTGTCTGTGTTTGCCGGGCAAACCGGCACGGCGACGATTACCGTTACCCCGGTCAACAACTTCAGCGGCCCGCTCAGCTTCAGCTGTTCGGGTCCGACGGGAATCACTTGCTCGTTCAGTCCCTCCAGCGTGACCCCGACCGGAGGAGAAGCGGCAACCACCACGGCAACCGTTACGGCTGGCGGCTCGGCCACGAACGGCTCGGTCGTCATCGACGCCACCACTAGCCTCGGAACCAGCGGCACCGCGAGCCATGTGAGTAACGCCGCTCCAGCCATTGCATTGACCGTGGCGTCGCCGTTTAGCCTTGCGCTGCCCACCTCAAACTTCCAGGTGACGCAAGGCAACAGCGTGCCCGTTGCGGTCACGGTGACCCTGGCCGGCGGCTTTACCGGAACGGTCAGCTTCACGTGCAACGATCCGGCGCCGGAGTCCATCTGCACCGTGCCCACACCCATCAACGCCTCGGGACCGGTGAGCTTTAGCATCTCGACCACCGCGCCAACCGCGAGTCTGCGGCCACCAGGCCGGGGCACGGGGATCTTCTACGCCGCTCTGCTGCCAGGATTGCTTGGCCTGATGTTAACGGCGGGAACGCGCCGCCGCTCGCTGCGCGGCATGCGCTTCCTCGGGCTCATTCTGGTCATGGGATTCTCGACCATGTGGCTGGCCTCCTGCGGCGGCAGCAGCGGCGGCAACTCCAACAAAGGAACACCCACTGGCCCCTACACATTTACGGTGAGCGCGACGTCGGGTGGCGCGACCGTCACCTCTCCTCAGTTCACGGTGACCGTGGGGCAATAGGCCTCGGCATGCAGTCAGAAAGGCGCTCCGCTCATCCCGGAGCGCATTTTTTTCCGCGCCGATCCGTTCTTCAGGCGTGGCCTCCAGGTCGGGCCCCCGAGGCCTGTCCCCCAGGTCGGACTCAGCGATTCTCGATTTGTTTATGTTTAATTGGTTGAAGATGCCGGACGTATCGTGAAAGGCTGCTCTGTCCAAGTCTGGTTTGTCCAAGTCTCGTGCGTTCACTGGGAGTTTTGATGAAAATCGTTTTCTGCTCTGCGCTGGTTCTGGCCGCCTGCTTCGCGCTGCTCGCCGCCGCGCCCGCACCCGCACCCGATGAGAAAGATAAAGCTCCCAAGCCGCAATATGACGACAAGGGCCAACTCGTGCGGCCCGCCGATTACCGCGAGTGGATCTTTCTCTCCGCCGGATATGGCATGAACTACAGTCCCGCGCCCGGCAGCCATGAAATGTTCACCAACGTTTTTGTGCAGCGCTGGGCTTACGACACGTTCGCGACCTCCGGCAAGTGGCCGGAGCAGACCATGTTCGTGATCGACGAACGCGACGCCGCCAGCAAAGGCTCGATCAACAAGGTCGGTCACTTTCAGACCGATTTGATGGGCCTGGCCGTCGAGGTGAAAGATTCGGCGCGGAATCCCGACAAGTGGGCCTACTATGTTTTTGACGCCGAGGGCAAGGCGGCGGGCGCCATGCCCATGGGAAACCCGTGCTGGTCGTGCCACGAGGCCCACGCCGCGGTCGAACACACGTTCGTGCAGTTCTATCCCACACTGAAGCCGGTCGCCAAAAAGTTTGGCACCTACAACGAGTCGCGCGAGCAAGTGACCGACGCGAAGTGAACGCGAGGGTGGAAGAGCGGCCCTTCAGGGCCGCGTAAGTCGTCCATAAATCAATATGGGCTTCAGCCCTCGTGTCCCCCGCTCATCTACCTTGCCCTCCTTTGCTTTTCCCAGCCCATCTGCGAAACTGACCACAGAATCCTCGTCGCGAGAAAACTGAGAACCGACAACTGAGAACCGAGAACTGCCATGGGCCGCATCCACGTACTCTCCGAGACCGTTGCCAACCAGATCGCCGCCGGCGAGGTGGTGGAGCGGCCAGCTTCGGTAGTGAAGGAGATGCTGGAGAACTCCCTGGACGCGGGTGCGACTCGCATCAAGATCAGCGTGGAGGCGGGCGGGAAGAAGCTGATCCAGATCACCGACAACGGATGCGGGATGGTCCGCGACGACGCCATGCTGGCGTTTGAGCGGCACGCGACCTCGAAGATCAAGAACACGGAAGATTTGCTGAGCATTGCCACGCTGGGATTTCGCGGAGAAGCGCTGCCCTCGATTGCATCGGTATCGCGGCTGCGGCTGGAGACGCGCGCGGAAGAAGAGGCTACGGGAACGGTGGTCGAGATCAACGGCGGCAAAATCGCGCGCGTCGAAGAAGCCGGCTTGCCGCTGGGAACTTCGATCACGGTGCGCGATCTTTTCTTTAATACTCCGGCGCGCAAGAAATTTCTGAAAGCAGAGTCGACCGAGTTGTCGCACATCGCGTCGCTGGTCACGCATTATGCGCTGGCCCATCCCGAAAAACATTTTGAGTTGCACTCGGCGGCGAACGCCATGCTGGTCGCGCCTCCCGTGGCCGGATACAGCGAGCGCGTGTATCAAGTGTTTGGAAAAGAAACGCTGGATCAGCTGATTCCCGTGGCCTCGCGGCAGGCGCTGGAGCGTGTGGGATTGCCGCAGCCTCCGCCGTGGCGGCGGAAGGAAGTTGAGCACGAGGGCGAAGGCGAGGGTGCATGCGGCGAGGTTACAGAGAAAGATCGTTCCCACGAAAACCCGGGCGAGATGCGGATTCACGGCTTCGTGTCGAAGCCAGAGATTCAGAAGCTGAACCGGAATTCGATTTTTGTATTCGTGAACGGCCGCACGATTCGCGACCGCTTGATCCAGCACGCGCTGACCGAAGCGTATCGAAACATTATTCCGCCGGCGGTGTATCCGGTGGTGCTGCTGTTTCTGGAGTTGCCGGCGGGCGAAGTGGACGTGAATGTGCATCCCTCGAAAACCGAGGTGCGCTTCCGCCAGCAGAGCGTGATGCATGATTTTGTGCGCGACTCGGTGCGGGCGGCGCTGATGAAGGCGCGTCCGGTGCCGCAGTTTGTGACGGAGATGCGGGCGCACGCGACCGCCGGTACATCGCTGACGCCGGGAGCGCTGACTCCCGCACTCACTCCTGGAGGTTGGGAATCGGCGTCCGTCGTGGGTTCAGTCGTGGATGTGTCGGAATACCCGGGTCTCGCACAAAACGCGAGACCTGGGGCGACCCGATTCTGTGGGTGGATCGTTCGCGCTGCAGGCTCCCATCCCGCCGCCAATTTCGCAGCGATTCCAGTTCGAAGGTGGAATTGCGATCGAAGCCAACGCGGCAGTTTCTTTGGTGCGTGAAGTCGACGAAATTCCTGACAGCGGGTGCGCCCCGGCTCTCGACGTTAGCGATGAGGAGCCGACCTTGTCTGCGCTCGGCACACTAAAGCCGCTGGGACAGATTCGGAATTCGTTCATCCTGGCGGTGAACGAAGACGGGCTGTGGATTGTAGATCAGCATGTGGCGCACGAACGCGTGTTGTTCGAACGAATCCTGAAGCAGCGGGCGGCGCAGAAAGTCGAGAGCCAGCGCTTGCTGATGCCGATCGTGCTGGAGTTGTCTCCCGCGCAGCAGCCAGTGTTCTCCGAGATTGCTGACGAACTGCAGCACAACGGATTCGAAGCCGAGCCCTTCGGAGCGCGCAGCGTGGCCGTGAAAGTCGCACCGGCGGGAGTGGACGCGGCCGCCGTCGAGCACATGCTGCACGAGTTGCTCGAGCAGTTCTCGCGCGAGGAGCAGTCGTTGAATCTGGAAAAGATTCGCGCGCGCATTGCGGCGTCGATTGCGTGCCATGCTGCCATCAAGGTGAACATGCCGCTGGAGCAGAATAAAATGGAGTGGCTGCTGGCCGAGCTGGCCAAAACCGACCACCCCATGTCTTGCCCGCACGGCCGGCCGGTGGTTCTAAGGTATTCTGTGAAGGACATTCAGAAGGCGTTTAAGAGGATCTAGCGAAAGCGGAATTTAGCAGTCGGCACCTGGCATTTGGCTGTCGGGATTCGTCCGCGTGCTGACAAGAACTGTCGTTGGCTAGATGCTAATTGCTAAATGCCAAGTGCCAAGTGCGAATGGCTGACTCATGACGGATCAGGAACTGCAACAACTTCGGCGCGAGAAATGGCGTCTCGATGGCAAGCCCATCCAGACGATCGAGCAGGCGCGCGCTTTTCTCGAGGAGGTGGGGTTCTGCCTGATGTATCCCAAACGGCCAGCGTTGCTGGTGCCGACGTTCATTGGGGCGTTCGTGGGCTCGGACGATCGGTTGCCGGGATGGCAACACGCGTTCAAGGATCCGCGGGCGGCCGAGGCGACGGAACTGATGATCCGGTTGCTGCGGGAGCGGGCGGCGTTCGAAGCCAATCTGTTCGACGAGAACAACGGATTCCTGGTGGCGGCATCGGCCTTTCCTTATTTTTATGCGCTGATCGGGGAGCGCAATCCGAAACAGGCGCCGAAGGCAGGGTCGCGGTCCGCTTACTCCGCGCTGGCGTGCGATGCGTTTGAGTTGATCACACGCGAGGGCCCGATCTCGAAGCAGAAGATGCAGGAAGTTCTGGGCGGAAGCGTATCGTTGGCGGCGCTCGACGGCGCGCTGGGCGAGTTGTGGTCGAAGCTGCGCATTACGCGCGTCGATTATAAGTCCAGCGAGGGCTCGGTTTGGGACGTGCTCTATCGCTGGGCGCCGGACGCGGTGAAAGAAGGCGTGGGATTGTCGGTGCAGGAAGCGCTCACCGCTCTGCTGTCGAAGTATCTGGATTGCGTGATCGCGATCGAGCAGGCCGACCTGGAGGTTTTCTTTGGAAACTTTATCGCGCGGTCGAAGGTGAAGGACGCGGTCAACGCGCTGCTCGCGGCGCGCGAATTAAGTTTCGTGCACGTGAGCGGGCGATCGATGCTGCAGATCACGCCCGAGAAAGTCGTGCTGGCTCCGGTTCCACGAGATGCAGTCATTGCGCCAGCACCGGTAAGTCGTTCGGCAGCCGAACGACGACCGCGGGGGCTGAAGCCCCGCGTCAACCCTCGCTTCACGCGGCGCTGAAGCGCCGCTCCTCCACGGTTGAGCTCACGGTCGAGCTCACATTTGCGTTCACGTGGCTTTGAGGTGTGAGCGTCGGACTCGATTGCGAAACCGCTGCAGTTTGCGATTGCCGAGCGCGCGACTGCTTCAATTTCTGCTCGGGAACTTGTGTATAATGATCAACTTACCGCATCATCGTGGGCGCTTAACTCAGCGGTAGAGTGCCATCCTCACACGGTGGAAGTCATAGGTTCGAATCCTATAGCGCCCACCATCGTTTCAGCCACTTCGCGAATCCCGCGATCCGTCCTGTGATCCATTCGCGAATCGGTGGCGCAACTTTTCTGCTTGCGGCTTTCAAGGCAGCATCGAAAGTCGTGCCAGCGTGAAGCGTCGTCAGGATCGTTTTCGCAATCGTCATCGTAATCGTCTTCGTAATCATCATCGCGATCTTTGGATTGGCGCATGAACTGCTGCCGCCCTGGGAACGCGGTCTGTTACGAAAACCGAACAAGCAAAAAAATCCCGTTGACCCTTTGTGGTCTGCGAGTACCCTACGCTCTCCGATTTCTACGCGGGGCTCCTTCCCTCCCCTGTGCTGATGGCCATTTAGGAGTCGGTTGCTTGAGCCGAATGCTCGGTTCCGCGCGAACCTGTGTGGGCTGGCGTCCTTCAAGTTCGTGCGAGATCACGATCTGAGTCAGGAATTCTTGGCCAGTGCAGCCAATCCACAAGCCGCCTTCGCGTTGCAGGGCTTCGACGGACTCGTGTTTTCTGTCTCCAGCAGCGGTCTGGCCCCTGCAGTGTTTCCGTCAACTTTCACTGCTCGGGCAAGGCCGGCGCTTTGCCGGGGATGATCGTGCACTTCAGGGGATACAGATCGGGATAGAGATCTTATGGACATCTTAGGTTCTCTCGGAACATTAGCGACGAATGTAAAAAACGTAACCCTGCCGGGCATCCTGGCGGCCGTTGCGTTCGCCCTTCTGCTCTGGCCACCCCAGCCCTACGACCGAATCCCGACGGTCGTCGACAACCACTTGGACATTCCAAATCTCCAACTTCGAGCGAAGGAGTTTGCTAACGACAGCACAGCCAGCCTCGGCCTATATCGAAACCAATCGTCAGAAGCCTGCAGGGTCAAAGAAGGGTCGGAGAGCTACACATTCCTGGCTATATCTTCAAACTTTACCAGCCGGGCGGCGGTTGCCGTAAAGAACCAGCTCATCCTTGACGACACCGACCGCACGCTCCTGAAATGCGTGGAAGAAGAGCAGGCATTGCAGGGAGTCGAAGATCAAGTCATGGCAAACATCAATTTGTTGATCGCGACTCGCACCGGCGAGCGGGATGGCCTTAACGGCCTTTACCAGAAATACGTTCAGTCGTTGTCACCGATGAAGGCCGAGTTCGGGCAGAAAGTGCGCGAAAAAGAATGTGAGATCGCAGCTTTGCAAACGCATCTTCTGAACTTCCAGCGATTGCAAAAAGATCGTGCGCGCCGAGTCCTCGAACTCCAGCGCCTCGAAAAGGAAATGACGCTGCGGTTGGGAGAAGCTGGACGGTTGCGGCCGATTCAAAAGTTTGACGACATTCTCTCGGGACTCAGCACGCATATCGTTGGCTTTTTGACTCTGGTATTCGCCTGGGGATTAGTGATCGATCCAATCAACCGCGCGTTGTTCAGCTTTATTTATCTTAACGGCTTCGATGATGAATGGGACCTTATCCGCCCGGAGCGCGGGACGCCTGGGGACCATGCCCAAGACAAATGGAAAGGTAAGCGGCCCAAGACCTGGTTTTTTGCAGCGCTTGATTCGATTCGCTCCAGTCGTCCGCTGAGCGTCTTCGTCGTTGTCGTTTGTATTGTCGGGGCCGGGTTGACAGTTGTCGTCTATCCATCGGCTGTTGTTAACGACACGACCACGATCGTGAGCGCGGACGACCTTTCTTTTAGTGGGGGAAGCGCGACCTTCGACGCGCGGGTCGTTTCGGCTGGCTCACTCGATGATCCGGCCGGAGGGATTATATTTCAATTGGATGACAAAGACTCCAGCCGCATCCCGCTGGTAGGTGGGAGGGCCCAATACCCTGTTAAGATCGCTGACCTCGCCCCAAACAATCCCTCACACGAAATCATCGCGAAATACACTTTCGCTGCAGTCATCCCGCACTGCGAAGGCTGCTCAGTCTTTCAGTCAAGCGACAGCCCGCCTTTCAAATTTGTTGTCCCAGAGCCGCCATCATCTGATTCAACTGGGAAACAAAATGCAGAATCGAAAGGGCCCTCGACGAAGGCGAACCCGGACAAAGCCAAGACAAAATCCGAGGGTTGTCCCGATTCACCCGCCGAGAACCCAACCGCCTATCAACCGCAGACGTCGCGCCAGAACTCTGTCCCTGATCTGAGCAAACCGCGCCTGCTTCCCTATTGGCGGTATTTCGTGAAGTGTGTGATTGTGGCGCTGCTTGCTCTAATTGCTGGTACTTTTTTGCCGGGCGTGGTCCGTCCCGCGAAACCGACTCCTCCAGACGAATCAGAACAGAAGACAAGGAGGTTGGTTTCGGCGTTCAAGCGATCCATGGAGGGGGACCCGACGGCCAAGCTTACCTGCGAGCAGAAACTGGCCAAGGAGTGGCCCAAGATTTCGCAGCCTCAATACGCGATCGGCCAGGGTCTGATGACGAGGTCGGACTTTGAAACGCTCCAGAACAGCTACTACAGTCAAAGCTTGGTCAGCACCGGAATCATAGTCCCCCTGCTACTTTTTATCTTCGCTTTGTTGGTTACCCCGCAGCTTGGTCTTGGCAGTACCGCGCTCTACGTGCTGCTGGGCGGGGGAGAGGTGTTGTTGCTGGTCATCGGTGTTGACTCTCGTCACAAGTACACTACCGAGCTCGATAGTCTCATCTCCAGCGCCTTCCGTAAGATGTGCGCGAACAATGACAAGGCAGCGGCAGGTAGCAGTGACAAGAGCGTGGCAAGTCAGATCTCAGACGCATTGAAAGCCGCAAAGATTGTCGAAACCACCGACTACGCGATCGAACCTGACGACAATCCGCCTAAGTCAGACCAGGAAGTGCTGGCGGCCGACACGGCAGCCTTAATCGAAGCTCGACTGAGAGAGAGACGAAGCAAAACGAATCCGACTTACTACAAGCTCGACCCGGGCAGTTCACCCGCACCAGCACCGCCTCAGTCTCCCGCTCCCGGCAAGCCCGAGGACCCTTCCGGAAAGCCGGGACCTAAATAGCCATGCTGATTGTCACGGCGAGAAATGCTCTTCAGGAAAGGTACGGGTCTGACGGCTATGCGCAGATTCGGGAAGGGCTGGATGCCTGGGCGGCTGTCGATGGCAACCGTGCGGTCGCGGTCGACGACCCGGCGGACATGCAGGCGATGAAATTGCCGCCCGCAAACGGCAATCCCGTCGACATCCAGAGAGCAATTCGAGAGGCTTATCAGCTCTACCCCACGATCGCAGCAAAGCATTCTGCTGGCCGGAGGATCCTCGATTCTGCCGTTCTTCTCTTTAACCAATCCCGTCGAGGATCGCTCGACCGACCCCGACCCCGCCGTTCTCTCCGACAATCCTTACGGAGCTGTCGCCGACACCTTGCAGGAGTTCCTGGCGCCGTCGCTGCCGGTGGGCAGACTCGCCGTTCCAGACGGTGCGGGAGTGGATGACTTCGTGGCGCTGATCGAAAACTTTCCTCATCGAGTCCAATGGACCGGTTGCGGGACAGCCCGGGTCCGCTCTGGTCGTAAACGAGGACTGGGCGGACTTCAGCCGCAGGGTGGCGCAGGCGCTGCCCGATCCGCTGATTTGGCATCTGGCGCCGGGATACGAAATGAATGCGGCGACTCGGCAGGACGCCGCTCGCGCCATTCTTTACTTTAATCTGCACGGCTTCATCGACGATCCCGATTGGAAGTGTTACAGCACGGTCCAGAAAGACTTCGTGCCCGCGGTTACGCCCGACGCGTTGGACCGGTCGTCTGTTGCAGGCGCGCTCAGCTTTGCGGAGTGCTGTTACGGAGCACAGATTCAAGGGCGCACGGCGGACGACAGTTGCGCCTTAAAGCTGGTGCGGGAGGGAGCGAGCTTTATCGGCGCCACCGGTCTGGCGTTTGGTTCTTACATTGCTTCGGATCTGTTTCTGGAGGACGCCGATTTCCTGGCCCGCGCCTTTTTCCAGGGCGTGGGAGCGGGCCAGCCGATCGGCTCAGCGCTGAGCTCCGCGCGGAAACTCTATTACAACGACTCGACGAAGCGCGCTCGGGGAACGTGTGGCAATACAAGCAGAAAACGCTGCTGCAGTTCGTGCTGTTGGGAAATCCGCAGACGGTTCACTGAAGCTCGGAAGTTGGCGGTTTGATCATAACGATTCGGTCTTGAATACTCGATCTTTGCCGTTCGATCATTGCCGTTCGAGCATTGCGATTTCAATTCATGACCAGTCCCGAAGATCCATCCATTGATGATTCCGCCAAGGAGCGACGCATGCATTTTTCCATTCGACTAGCCGTGGCCGCGGGGCTCGGCCTCGCCGCAAGTGCGGCCCTCGCCCAGGACAACGCCGCCCTCATCTTTGACGCGACACAAAAGACCGACATCTGCATGGTTGCCGACATCACGCGCGACATTGACCCCATCGCCAATCCGAAGCGCTGTATCAGCACCGGAAACAATCTTCTCCCGTATTTCCTGGTGCAGGGACAGAACAAACAGCTGCGCGTCATCAACCGGAAATTTCTGACTAACTACTCCTTCTTTGTCTACCAAATCACAGAGATTAAGAATTTTCCGATCGAAGATCTCCACGCGGCAGCCAACCTGACCACGCCTTTGTCCAGCGCCGCAGCGGGAGTCAGCAAGGGCGCGGCTCCCGAAGGGCCTGGCGACCAATGGAGCGTTGCAGCCTCGCTCCGCGCAAGACCTGATTGCCGAGTTGATCAATCCTGCAACCGCTACAAATCCTGCAAGCGAGATCGCATCCGATTGGCTGGTGGTCAAACGAGAGATGGAGAACGTGCGGAACGATACGCGCTCCTTTGAGTCGACATGGGTGAGCCTCTGGGGTTCGGGCACTCCCCTAGTCGGTCAATCATGTCCCCCGATAGACCAGACGCCACAACTCTCGTTTGTCCGCGTGTGTTTGCAGGGGCTCAACGTCGCAGCAACCAGCGGCAGTTTTGACTCAGCCTTGCCGCCGTATGGCGACCAGGATGGATTTGAAAGGCTGAAAACCCAAGTGAATGATGCGATTGCAACCGTCTCCTTGATGGGCAACACTCTGGCGCAGCAGACACCAATGCTTACCAACCAACTGAGCGCTTTCGATGGTGACCTGGCATCCCTGCGGGCCGATATGAATACCCTGGGCGGAAATGTGCAGGCGATGGAGGACGCGATCAACCTCCTGCGGTCGATTACCCCGTTAATGAAGAGGGATCAGATCAAAGCAAAACTAATTCAGCAACTGAACAACGGCAGCAAACCTGTTCTCGACGATGCCGAGCTAAGTCAGCTAACTGAGGCGTACCTTTCGTTCGCGGAAAGCAAGGCCGGAAAATATGCGGTCAGCAACGCAGTCTCAAAATTCGATTACCTGTGGGACAAGGAAATGGTGCCTTCCCTAAAGCGTCTTGCAGGCAGGGAGTGCTTTCCCGATGAGCCAGAAGCAAAGCCAGGTGAAGCAAAGCCGCCTGTAGCAAATCTGGCTGAATTCGGATGCGCGGCCACCAAGACCGACGCCATATATTCTGACCTGCTGCAGCAGGATCAAGTGCACCTCAACGGGGATCTTCCAGGCATAGTGGCTGCCATCAACATCGATCAGAGCAAGCTGTTGGCACGAACGAATCAGATTTACGATGACTCTCAGGTGACGATACCTCTCGATGTACCAATCGTCCTTGAGAAATCCGGCAACTTGGTTCTGTCCTTCACCATCTACGAAACCGAGACGTTCCCCCGCTTCAAGATTCCCAGTTCGCCTCAGGGGAGCGGTCTGCTGCCCGGGTCGCCCGTAACCCCCACGATCCCCACTCCGCCGTCAACGACGGTTGCGACCACGACGACTTCGACGTCGACGACTACAACAACCACAACGACCACGCAACCCTCCGGTGCTCCTGTGTTTTCCGGCAGGGTTGCGCAGCATGCCCGTTTCCGAGCGACCATGGTGGCTGCCTTTGCTTTCTCGCCAGGACTCAAGGAGTTCTCCATTCAGACCAATTCCATCACCACAGGATCGGCGACTGGATCGACGACCGCAAATCCCCTCCCCTGCAGTGCTACGGCTCCTTGTACCCAAGTGACGGCCTCTGCCGGGCCCCGGTCACTCCAGCGTAATTTTTGGCATGTCGTTCCATCCCCTGGGCTACGACACATTTCCCGGCTCCTATTCCTGGAGCAGGAACCCGAAGCGCGCCCTCAAGGACGGCTTAGGCATCTTCGGCGGCCTCTCCGTGCAAAACCTCAACGATTACTATGCTAGGAGTCGACCTGCAGATTGCCTACGGCTTGCAAATTATGGGCGGAGCGAATTTCTTCCGGCAAAATACGCCTGGCCGCTGGCTTTACCAGCGGCAACATTTATCCTGGAACTCCGACTTTCACGGGACCGCAGCAGTGGACGCATGGCGCGTATTTCGGGATTGGTTTGAATCTGTCGCTCTTCCGCAAAGCCTTCGGATCGGTGACGGGATTAGGCGCGGGCGCGGCCAGCAGCGGCAGTTGACCGCTGGTCTATGGCTGAACGTCGAGTGCAAACCTATTGCACGATCACCAGCACCTTGGCGTTGTGAACGATTCCGTTGGCCGTGCCGCTCACCACCACGCTGTAGGTAGAAGCCGGGGGTGGGGGAATCTTCTGCATCGAGCTGCTGCCTCCTCCGCAACTGATTACGAGCGACAAGGCCACGAGCACGCCCAGAGGGAGCAGGCGCTTGCGCTTGCCGTTGGATAACCCGCCCAGCAAGACAAAGGCACAAATGAACGTGCCTCCCGCGCCCAACCAGCCAGCGCGTCTGCTTCGATCCGTCATGTTCGACCCAGCAGCCGGAGCGGCGGTGGAGTTGACGGTGACCGTGGCCGTCGCCGCGCCATTCAGAGTCGGCGACGCCGGATTCACGCTGCAGGTGATGTTGCTGGAAGACGGCGTACAGGCCAGCGTCACCACTCCGTTGAAACTGTTGAGCGAGGCCAGGTTCACGCCTACGGTTCCCGAGCCGCCAGACGGCATGCTGATCTGTGGGAGTTGCGGGGCCAACGTGAAATCCGCCGTGCTGTTTTGAGTCACGTTGACGGTGACGGTGTTACTGCTGGAGGGCTGGTAGTTGCCGTCCCCGTAGTAAACGGCCGTCATCGGATTGGCTCCGTTGTTCCAGAACCATCCCTGACCAATCTGAAATGTCGCGGAACTCGTGGCGACGGTAGCCGCGGGGGTTAGTGAATCGTTCACGATGAGGATGCCGTTGCTATAGCAGTAGACCCCTCCCGTCGGAGCGACCCCTCCTGATCCTGTGACCGTGATGGTGAAGGTCGCGAGTTGGTTGCCGGAGATGCTGGCTGGGGTAATGTTCAGAGTCGTGGTCGACGCTGCCAGCGGGGTGATGGGCACGACGTTGACGTAGTCCCCTGAACCAAGGAACTCTTCGGACAGCCAATTTGCGTCGCCACTGTAGAGGGCGGTCAGGATATATTCGCCCGCAGCGAGATTCGTGAACGTCACCATCGCGGATGACTCCATAGCGTCGTTCCCGCTCGGAGAGACGAGGGTAGCGGTCAGAGAATAATTTGGACTGTTGCACGCCTCATCACCACCCAGGCAAATGGTGACCGTGCCCGTCGGGGCCGCGAAACCCGCCGCAGGTGTAAACCCGATATAGGGGCTCACCACCGCGACCACAGTCAGGCTCCCGCCTACATTCACGTTGACGGTCTCGCTCCCGGGTGAGAAGAGTCCACTGAAGTCAGCCTTGAGGGAGGCATATCCCTTGGTCACGCTGAAGGTGACGGGGGTTGTCGCCGAGGATGCATTGAAGCTGGCATCGCCAGAGTAAGTCGCACTCGCCGTGTGATTGCCGAGCGCCAGTGCGGGAGGCATCCAACTGGCAACGCCCTCGGCGTTCAGGGGGACGGTTGCGGTAATCGAATCCACCGTGAAGGTGGCCGTGCCGGTCGCGTTGCCGTTAGCCATTCCGCTTGGAGCGCTCACCCCAACCGGCTCAACACTCAGCGACAACGGCGTGGTATAGGAGAGAGTGCCCCCGCTGGTGATCGCGGTCTGGGTTTGGCCATTGACCGCTTGAAAATTGAGATTGTCATTCTCCGGCGTAACCTTGAGCGCTACGGACGCCGACGTACTGACGCCGTAGACTCCGTCGCCGCCATATTGCGCAGTCACCTGATAACTTCCACCGGGAAAGAAATCCACGGATTGAGTGCCGGTTCCGCCGCTCAATGAAATGGAGGTCTGCGATAGGCTGTCCGGCAAAGGCGAGGTGGTCAGAATCGCAACGCCTCCAGTGGGTACTCCGGAACCGGAAGATGCGGCAACTGTCGTCGTGACCGTGATTGCCGTGCCGTGCGTAATGCTGGCAGCGGAAAGATGCAGCGTGGTGGTCGTGGGCGAAAAGGCGATGGAGTTCCAGTTGCTCACCAGCACGTTGGCGTCAACCGATCCCAGGCCGCTGGCCAGATCGTAGCCCGCCGCGGCAGAGAATTCCTGCAGGGTGTAGAAGCCATCACCGCTGGTATCGAGTGAGCAATCCAGGCTTCCTTGGTAGCAATTTACATTGTTGTTGCCCAGGGTGACGTCGTGGAAGGCCGAGGGTTTCTGCTGCGACAGCGGGTAGAGGGTGAAGTTCGCCTGACCCTGCCGTCCGTACTTCTGATTGATCAGGGCCATGATGCCGGCCATCGCCGGAGACGAGGCGGAGGTGCCGCCCACAAGGTAAATTTCCGCTACGTTATCTGATCCCGGCGCGCACTCACCTTGAAACGGGCAAATCGCGTAGGCGCTCATGTTGGCGCCATTGGATGCGAACAATGAAACATCGGGCACGTCGCGTACGCCATCCACGGGGACGCCGGGACCAGTCTGCCAGCTTGGCTTCGCATAGCCGCTGGTACAAGTGTTTGAAGAGGATAAGACAGAGCAGGAACTGGCTCCCCCGCCCGCAGCGATATCGCCATTGTTTCCGGGATACAGGTCGACCGCGTCCAGCCCAAAATAATCGTTCCAGGGCTGTTCCGGTAAGGGAGCCTTCAGCGAGCCGAGGTTGGAATCATTGGTCTGGTTCCACAGCGTGGCTGCGCTGGGAGCGCCCGTTGCATAGTCGCTGTAATAGAAGTCAGTCCCACCGACCGCAACATTCCAGGGTGTGGAAGCTATGCCATTGACCGCGAGGCCCTCAATGGCAGGAAACAGCCAACCCGGATCGCAACCGGCGGAGCCGCTGTCTCCGGAGGAAACGAACACAGTTTGCCCTTGCGCCGCTGCCTGCTCCCACAATGCCGCCCACAACTGGTTGCCGGAATTGCCCTGAAACATTTCGCACCCGCCGAAGCTCACGCTCAACACCGACGCCTGATTGTCTTCAATGGCGCGCAGAGCCGACAGAACCACGGGATCCTGAAAATCGCTGCCATTCGAAATGTACAGGTTCACCGTGGCGTCGGGCGCGACCGCTCCACTTACTTCCACATCGAGATACGCCTCAATGTCAGCGCCGTTCAGACCCGGATCGTCGCCATCAATCACCACCTGCGTGGGATTGCTGGGAAGACCGAACAACTGCTGGTAGGCGCTGACCAAAGCGATATCAATGTTCGATTCGTTGATGATGCCGATGGTCTGCCCCGTGCCGTTGACTCCGGCCTGGTAGAGCGGCGCCAGATCGTATTGCGTGGCCAAGTCCGCGGGAGCGACGGCGTAGAAATTCGCGCTGCCGTTAGGGAGGGTCCATAGCGGAATGGTCTTGCCGGTCGCTGGTGAGTACGAAGCGCGTCCCAGCACCTGCAGTTGAGGCTGAGCGCGGAAATTGTTGAGCGGCGAAATTCCCCGCACCAGCCGCACCAGCGCCGCCGGAAGGCTGATCTCGTTGGCGTTCGCGTAGTGCGTCTCGCCGTGAACGCTGTACTGATGGATCTGCGTCTGGAAAGCTTCGCGCAGTTGCCCCGCCGTTCCTGAGAACTCGATCAGCCCCTTGCTCTTCGTAACCCGCGAAACCTTGAACCCGTGAGACTTGAGCCAGCCCACCACGGTTTGAACATCGGAGTCCGCCGGACCAAAACGTTCGCCAAACTGCTCCGGCGTCAGCCACTGGTGATAGCTGGCCGAGCCCCGTGTGTGCATCTCCTTCATGAATCGCTGCAGCGCGGCCTGCCGCTCCGCGGGCCGATTCAGCAGCAGAAGCATCCGATCCGCGGCCAGCGAATCGGGAGCGGTTCCCATGTCATAGCGGGCCTGCGCCAGTGGATGCACGTTGCCGTGAAGAGTAACCAGCTTCGCTTCATCGATCGCCTGGGTAGCCGGAGGCTGAGTAATCAGCGGCCGTGTAATCACAGGCCGGGCAATCAGCGGCGTCGCCGGGCTTTGGGCCTGCACAGAAACAGCGCACGCCAGGGCAAGAATCAGCAGGAGAACGGAAAACTTGGAGGAAGACAGAACCGGGACTGGCTGCACAAATGATCCCTCAGATGGAAACAGCTGAGATCTTACACCTACTCCGCATGGGAGTTGTCGCACCCGGCAGGGCCTTGTCGGGCGGGGGTCGCATTGGCCCAAAGATCCGGCGTCGCTTCCTTCATTCCCCGCCGTCGGAAACGAACAGGCTCGACACCTGATAGTAGGCGGTGTACGCGTAGCCAGCGCAGGTCGTCGCTAACGAAGATTTCCCTGAGCAGCGCGCAGATATTGGGATGGTTCAGGCTGGAAACAACTGTGGCCTCACGCTCGAAGCGCTGGCGCCGCGTCGGAGCGTCGGCAAAATGCGGAGAAAGAATCTTGATCGCGACCGCGCGGCCCAGGCGCGTGTCCATCGCCCGATAGACTTCCCCCATTCCGCCCGCGCCCAGCGGAGCGATAATCTCATAGGGGCCGAGTCTAGTGCCCTTCGCCAAGGCCATGGATGCAGCGGATCATAAGGCCTGTAAGAGCGCCGAGAAAGCGCGGAGAAAGTGCGTCGGGGCGCTCGGATGACGTTCTAGAAAACCGGCTGCCTTACGCACACGTAGTTTGGGATCGCTCCAACTGCGGGTAAAATGGATTCTGTCGTTTGCGAGGGCGCGTAGCTCAAACGGATAGAGCATCGGATTTCTAATCCGACGGTTGCAGGTTCGATTCCTGCCGCGCCTACCATCCTCCTCTATTCTTTTGGCGCATCGTCGTGCTCTTCTGCCGAACTCTAAGGAATCTCCGAGTAAGCCCGCGGGTTCCTCTGTGCACCTCTGTGTCCCCTGTGGTTTAGGCTTTCTACTGGACCCGAATCAGAGCCCCCCTAAGCGCTTACTTGCGGTGTTCGCAGGTTGCGGTGTTCAGGCAGGAAGCCGCCAGGCGGAGTCGTTCGACCGGCTTTCCGCCGACGATGTGCGACTCGATAATCTCCTCGACATCGGCCTCGGTGACCTGACCGTACCAGACCGCGTCGGGATAGACCACGAGGTTGGGGCCGTGTTCGCATTGATCGAGGCAGCCGGATTGATTGGCGCGCACTTTCCCTTTGAGCCCGCGCTCGGCGAGCTTTTGTTTGAACAGCTTCTGCAGTTTGGCTTGCGCCAGAGGATCGCAGCATCCCCGCGGATGGCCCGCCGGACGCTGATTTCCACAGATAAAAATATGCTTCTCGAATTTCGGCATCAGGCTACCGTGGGCGCACAGATTTCTTCGCGCACACCGGTCCCCGCATCAACATCGGCAACCCAGATGCCATCGAAGTCGACAAAGTATCCCTGCACCTCGACGCCGGGAATCGCTGCACGCAAGTTAGCGGCGGCGCGCTGCAGTTCGCGTTCGTGATGCGTGGCTTCGGCTGCGGCGTCTCCGCGAAATCCTTCGGCCAGGCCGCCATAGGCTCCGCAATCGGAGTGCACCATCAGGATCACTCGCCGCGTGCCGTGCAGCTTCATGGACTTCCGAATCTGATCGAGAACGAACTGACGGTCGCTCTCATGCTCTGGCGAGGCCATGCACTTGGCCCCGCCCGCGATCTTGATGGGATCGGAATTCACCACGCCGATGCGTTTCAGGAACTTGCGAAATCCCAGCTCGAAGCGGTTGTCGAAGCACCACAGGATAGCCGCGTCGCAATGATACTTCTCGCGCGGAGCGTCGAAGTGGAATACTTTCTTCATGGAGCCTCCTCGACAAAACCTTCCTGCCTGTCATCTTACCTGAATAAAACTGCCGTGCGCTTCGACACCGAAAGAGAAAAACGTAAATCACCAAGGCCACGCAGTATCACGAAGGAATTCTCGGTCTTGCCCTAGAGTTTCGGGTTTCGTTCGTGAACCTTCGCGTACTTCGTGGTAAAGCCTTCCCGCGTTGCTATTCGCCGCGCCGACGCGATAAGATAGCTCGTACACGTCTTCTCCGCTCTTATCCCAGTAATTTTTTGTGAAGGCATCCCTGCGGGCAAGGAGTGTGCGACCCCGGGGGCAGCGTAGACATCTGCCTGCCCGAAATCTCCCTGACGGAGTTGGAATTGAAAAAAGGCAAGACTGCGGTGATTGTTGGCGCCCAGTGGGGCGATGAGGGCAAAGGGAAGATCGTCGACGTACTGTCGGAGAACTTCTCGGTCGTGGCCCGCTATGCCGGCGGACACAATGCCGGCCACACCGTCATCATCAACGGCAAGAAATTTGTCTTGCAGCTCGTTCCTTGCGGCGTGCTGCGCGCCGGTTGCCGCAGCGTAATCGGCAACGGCGTCGTGCTCGATCCAATTGCATTTCTGAAAGAGGCGGGCGCCCTGCGCGAAGTCGGGGTGAAGATCGACGGCCACCTGTTCGTTTCCAACCGCGCTCACGTCATCCTGCCCTACCACCGCATGATCGAACTGGCGGCCGAGAATGCTCCGGGACGAGTGAAGATCGGCACCACTTCGCGCGGCATTGGTCCCGCCTACGAAGACAAAATGGGACGCCGCGGGCTTCGTGTTGCGGACTTGCTCGACCTGCAACTGCTGAAGAAGCACATCGAAAATGCCGTGCGCGAGAAGAATATGATCGCGCACGCGCTCTTCAACACCGAACCACTCGACGCCGACAAGATGTACACCGAATACGCGCAGGCGGCCGAGAAAATCGCGCCGTTCGTCTGCGACACGGCCGTCCTGCTGAACCACGCGCTGAACAATGGCGAATCGATTCTGTTTGAAGGCGCGCAGGGCACCATGCTCGACATTGATCACGGGACTTATCCGTTTGTCACCTCTTCGAGCGCGACGTCCGGCGGCGCAGTCATCGGCACGGGCGTTGCGCCCAACGCCATCAATTCCGTGATCGGAATCTCCAAGGCTTACTGCACGCGCGTGGGCGAGGGCCCGTTCCCCAGCGAAGACAAAACCGACGCCGGAGACAACCTGCGCAAGCGCGGCAACGAATATGGCGCGGTGACCGGGCGTCCGCGGCGTACAGGATGGCTCGATTTGCCGCTGCTCCGCTACTCGGGCATGATCAACGGCACGAACTGGCTGGTCATCACCAAGCTTGACGTGCTCGACGAACTCGCCGAAATTCCAGTGTGCGTGGGCTACAAGATCGACGGCAAGCCCACGTCTGAAGCCCCCGCGCAGGCCAGCGGCTACGACAAGATCGAATGCATTTACCAGAAGCTGCCGGGCTGGCGGACCTCGACCGAAGGCATTACCGACTACGAAAAGCTGCCCAAACTGGCGCGGGAATATCTGGCGTTCATCGAGAAGGAAGCGGGTGCGAAAGTCGGCATGATCTCGACCGGACCAGACCGCAACCACACCATTCTTATGGACGAGTTCGTGACGGAGTTGAAGACCGCCGCGAAAAAAGCATAGAATCGCTTCCCCGGCTGACCCGCGAGCGGGGAAGGAGCGAAACGATGGTGGTGTTGGCGGTTACCTGGATGGCGAAAGTTGGGCATGAAGCCGAGGTTTGCGCGCTGTTTGAAAAGTTAACCGAACAATCCCGCAAAGAGCCGGGCTGTGCCATGTACCAGGTGCATCGGCACAAGACGGAGCCACGCCGCTTCTTCATCTACGAACAATACAAAGACGACGCCGCGCTCGAAGCCCACCGCGCCGCCCCGCACTTTCTGCAACACGCCAAGAAGGATCTGCCCAAGGTCGCCGACCGCGTGGAAGGGCACTTATACGAGCCGCTGGCGTAGGTTATGTGGCGCGGGCACTCCTGCCCGCGTCTGCGGCCCGAAGTCTGACCAAAGGCGAGCACATCACTTCACCTTGTCGACCATCAACTCGCCGCCCGAGGCGTAGCTTTCTTTCAAGACTTCATTGAACGCGACGATGATTGCTTCGCGGCGCGCCCCGGCTTCTTCCACCAATGCGTCGGTGATCCGTTTCGCAATCTTGCGCTTCTGGTCGGCGGTACGGCCTTGCAGCATCGTGATTTGAACTACGGGCATAGATGAGCTCCACCAGTGCGAGGGCAAGATGCCCTCGCGACAGCCGCCGGGACGGCGGCGCTACTTTGCCAGTTCGTATCCCGCAAAGAAAAAGCTCAGCTCAAACCGCGCCGTGTCTTCCGCGTCCGAGCCGTGAATCGCGTTGTGCTCGATGTTGGTCGCCCACTTCTTGCGGATGGTGCCTTCCTCGGCCTGGGCCGGGTTGGTGGCGCCCATCAGCTTGCGCAGGTCGGCGATGGCATTTTCTTTTTCCAGTGCCAGCACCACGATCGGGCCGCTCGACATGAAATCGGTGAGCGTGCCGAAGAATGGCCGTGCGGCATGCACGGCGTAAAACTGCTCAGCCTGATACTTCGAGATCTCCAGCATTTTCATGGCGAGAATGCGGAAGCCATTCTTCTCGAATTGTTCAATGATGTCGCCCACGGCATTCTTGCGGACGGCGTCGGGCTTAACGATGGTGAAGGTGCGTTGCAGAGTTTTCATAAGTTCGGTCGTTGATCCTTAGTCATTCGTCGTCAGCTAAAAAAGACTTGTCGTTCCGACCCTGAGCGAAGTCGAAGGGGAGGAATCTGCTTCGTCTGGCAGAGTGCTCTATACGCTTACCCCAATCGCCGCGGCCAGAGTCTCGCCAATCGCCGCCGGAGACTTCGCCACGCGAATCCCGCAAGCTTCCAGCGCTTTGATCTTCTCCGCGGCCGTACCCTTGCCGCCGGAGATGATCGCTCCCGCGTGCCCCATGCGGCGGCCCGGAGGCGCAGTCTGTCCCGCGATAAAGCCTACCACCGGCTTCTTCATGTGGGCCTTCACAAAGTCGGCAGCCAGTTCCTCGGCGTTGCCGCCAATTTCCCCGATCATGATCACAGCTTCGGTTTCCGGATCGCGATTGAACAAGTCGAGCGCGTCGATAAAATTTGTCCCGATGATCGGATCGCCGCCAATGCCGATCGCGGTTGACTGTCCAATGCCGCGCTGCGTGAGTTGATGCACCGCCTCATAAGTCAGCGTGCCCGAGCGCGACACGATGCCAATCGATCCTTCTTTGTGAATCGACGCGGGCATGATGCCGATTTTGCACTTGCCCGGCGAGATGATTCCCGGGCAGTTCGGCCCGATCAGGCGCGACTTCCGGTTCTGCAGAAATTCCCACGCCTTCACCATGTCGAGCGTCGGAATGCCTTCAGTGATGCAGACGATCAGGTCGATTTCCGCATCGGCCGCTTCCATAATCGCGTCAGCGGCAAACGGCGGCGGCACAAAAATGACGGTGGCATTGGCCTCCGTTTTGTCCGCGGCTTCGCGCACGGTATTGAAAATTGGCCAGCCCTCGTGCGTAGTGCCACCCTTGCCGGGAGTCACGCCGCCCACGATTTGTGTACCGTAAGCCTGGCTGGCCTTCGCATGAAACGTGCCTTCGCGGCCGGTAAGGCCCTGCACGATTACGCGCGTATTTTTATCGACCAAGATTGCCATATCAAACCCCTCGCTTCTGAACACCTCCAGCAAGTAGCACTTAGCAGTTGGCATCGAGCCAATCGGACTAAATAGGTGCCAAGTGCGGCCGTTCTACCGCCATTCCGTTACGCCCGCCGTGCCCCGAGCGGCGGCGACCACCTTGTCGGCCGCGTCTTTCATGGTATCGGCGACGACGAAATTGAATCCCGAGTTCTGCAGGATCCTTTTGCCTTCATCCACGTTGGTCCCTTCCAGACGCAATACGATCGGCAGCTTGATGTTGGTCTTGCGCGCGGCTTCGACCACGCCGGTGGCCAGGGTATCAACGCGCAGGATTCCGCCGAAAATATTAATCAGCACCGCCTTCACATTCTTGTCGCTGAGCAGAATTTCAAACGCGTGCGCCACTTGCTCGGAACTCGCGCCTCCGCCCACGTCGAGAAAGTTCGCGGGCATGCCGCCGGAGTACTTGATGATGTCCATCGTCGCCATTGCCAGCCCCGCTCCGTTGACCATGCAGCCCACGCTGCCGTCGAGCTTGATGTAGTTCAGGCTGTACTTCGAAGCTTCCACTTCCAGCGGATCTTCTTCGGTGATGTCGCGCAACTCGCGCAGATCAGCATGGCGGAACAGCGCGTTGTCGTCGAAATTGATCTTGGCGTCGAGCGCGAACAGTCGTCCATCGGTGGTCGTGATAAACGGATTAATCTCGAGCAACGACGAGTCGGTATCGAGAAACGCCTTGTAGAGACTCGACAAAAACTGCACGGCGGGATTGATCTGCTTCGCACTCAGTCCGAGTGTGAAGGCAATCTTCCGCGCCTGAAATGCTTCCAGGCCCATGCCAGGATCGACGTGCTGCTTCAGAATCGCGTCTGGATTCTCCGCCGCAACCTGCTCAATCTCCATGCCGCCCGCGGCCGAGGCCATGAACACGGGCTTACCTTCGGCGCGATCGACCAGAATGCCCAGGTAGAGTTCCTTCTCGATGGGCAAGGTTTCTTCGATCAGCAGGCGGCGCACGATGCGCCCCTCAGGCCCAGTCTGATGCGTCACCAGCTTCATGCCCAGCATCTTGGAAGCGAGTTCGCCGGCCTCGTTCACCGACTTGGCAATCTTTACGCCACCACCCTTGCCGCGGCCTCCGGCGTGGATCTGTGCCTTCACCACCACTCCCGTCGCGCCCGAGCTGAACAATTCCTTGGCGGCAGCTTCGGCCTCATCTTGCGAGGCGGCCATCGTCCCACGCGGCACGCTTACGCCGTACTTCTTCAGAATTGCTTTTGCCTGATATTCATGAATTTTCATAATGAAGCTCGCCCATCTCGCCCATTAAGATCGTCAGTTAAGAATTTGGAAGGATCCTGCTTGCGGCGTCGCACAGCGGGCAGCAAACTTGTAATTCTATAGAAGGGCGGGGAAGTAGGGCAAACGTGTGCATCCTGAAGCGTTGAAATGTTTTTCCAAGAGAGTCCAGCAGCGAGCTGAAAACTGCGACGTTCGTCGTTCTTTAACCATCCAAAGGAGGACTAGGTAAGTATCGGGGGAACTGGGACCGCAGTGAGGTCGCTATCATGGAAATCGTATCGCTGAATGTGTCTCGTCCGCAGCTCGTGGTTTACAAAGGCGCGACCATCAACACCGGAATTTTCAAGAAGCCTGTGCCGGGTCGCATCCAGCTGCGCACTTTAAATCTGGACGGGGATCGCCAGGCCGATCTTAGCGTGCATGGCGGCCCGCACAAAGCGGTTTACGCTTACCCTTCAGAGCATTATCCATATTGGCGTCAGGAGTTGCCCGGCACCCAGATGCCATGGGGCATGTTCGGGGAGAACTTCACGACGGCTGGTCTGGCGGAAGACGAACTTCACGTTGGCGACCGCTTGCAGATTGGCTCTTCAATCGTCATGGTCCGTCAGCCGCGCACACCCTGCTACAAACTTGCCGCCAAGTTTCAACGAGACGATATGCTGGAGCGCTTCCTGGTTAGCGGACGCAGCGGCTTCTACTTTTCCGTGGAACAGACGGGTTCGGTCGCGGTTGGGGATGCGTTCAAGTTGCTGCATCGGGAATATGATGGAATTACAATCTCCGAAATGAACCGCCTGTTGTCGCAGGATCGATACAATCAGGACCTTCTTCGCAAGGCCATTGAGACAGTGGCCCTGCCCGAAGACTGGCGCGAATACTTTTCAGAACGCGTACGCCGTTCATCAGTCGAGAAGTAGTCCGACGCTGCCATCGCGGCGAAGTCCAGTCATGCCGTACAATTCGGCGTGATCCCCATGATCCTCGACGCCCTGCATCGTGTTGCCAATCACAGCCAGTCGCTCGACCGCGCCGAAGCTCGCGAAGTGATGGGCGAAGTGTTGGCGGGAAAATGCACGGACGCGCAGATTGCCGCGCTGCTCATCGCTCTGCGTATGAAGGGCGAAACGGTTGAGGAAATCGTGGGCTTCGCCGAAGCCATCCGCGCGGCGGCAGCGCCCTTGCCGATTCAGCGCGTGAACGCCACCGACGCGCTGGCGGTCAGCGGCACCGGCCGCGACGCCCTCGCCGATGAGTCTCTGGCCGATACATCCTTGGCCGACACCAGCTTGGTCGACACCAGCGGCACCGGCGGCGACGCCAGCGGTACGTTTAATATTTCGACCGCAACGGCTCTCGTGACCGCCGGAGCGGGCGTCCGCGTAGCCAAACACGGCAATCGCAGCATCAGCTCCAAGTGCGGCTCAGCTGATGTGGTCGAAGCCCTGGGAGTGAACATCCAGCTCTCGCCGGAGCGGGCTGCGCAATGCTTGCATGACGTCGGCATCTGTTTTCTCTATGCGCCGAACCTGCATCCGGCCATGAAGCAGGTGCAGGCCGTGCGTCGCGAGTTGCGCATGCGCACCATGTTCAATCTGCTCGGGCCGCTGACCAATCCCGCGCGCGCGTCCGGGCAGGTGGTGGGGGTGTATTCACTCGATCTGGTCGAGAAGTTGGCCGAAGCGCTCAGCATGCTGGGACTGCACCGCGCGCTCGTCGTGCACGGCCTTGACGGCCTCGACGAAATCACAATTACCGGCCCCACGCGCGTGGCGGAGGCTCGCGACGGCTCAGTGCGATCCTACGAAGTGGAGCCGGAAGAGTTCGGCATGGCGCGCGCCACGCTGCACGATATTGCCGGCGGCGACGCCACGGAGAATGCTGCAATCATCCGCGCCGTCCTCGGCGGAGAAAAGTCTCCCGCGGCGCGACGTAGTGATCCTCAACGCGGCCGCCGCTCTGGTGGCCGCGGGTCGAGCCGATCACCTGGGTAACGCCGTCCCGCTCGCAGCCCAGTCGATCGACTCCGGCGCGGCCGCAGAAAAACTCCAAAAACTGGTCGAGTTCTCGTCGAGCCGGGGCTAGACTGAAGGCGCGTTGATGTTTGAAGTGAGTCTCGAGGAGTGCCCATGCTGCGAAGACTTTTATGCGTGCTTCCCATCTTGATCGCGACCAGCGGTCTGAGTCAGGACATTCAGATCAACCGACAGAACAAAACCATCGCCGTTACGGCGGATGAGTCCGTGACGGCGGACGCGGAAATTGCGGTGCTTTCCATCGGATATCACAACTATGGCGCTAGCCAGGACGCGGCGTTTCACGACAATGTGCGTGCCGCCGAGCGGATCACGAGAGCGATCTTGGACGCGAAAATTCCAGAGGCAAACATCGAAACGGAAAAATTGAGCCTGGGGCGTGCGGAAGCCGATGAAAAATGGACTGACGACATGAAAAAGGAGCGCCGGTTCCAGGCGCAACAATCCTGGCATGTCACCGTGCCGGTCTCTCAGGCCCAGACCACCGTCGATCTTTGCGTGAATGCGGGAGCTAACGAAGTCGAGGACGTGGAATGGAATGTTGCCGACCCCGTCGCTCTGCAAGCGAAGGCGGGAAGCGCAGCGCTGTCCAAGGCCAGGGCTATTGCGGATCAAATGGCGAAAGGACTTGGCACGAAACTCGGCGAGCTTATGTACGCGAGCAATCGCGCGCCCATCGCGAAGATGTGGCGCGGAATGGCAATGCAGACTTCGTCTGCGATCATAGACGTGGCCGACAAGCAGCCAAAGCTCAAGCTCTTTCCGCAGAAGGTGAAGAGCGACGCCACGGTCTACGCTGTGTTTGCGATTGAGTAGGACTTAGAGGCTATCTGATTTCCACCTTCTCCAGATATTGCGCTACCTGCACATCCCACCCCAACTCCTTCTTCATCAGATCTCGCAACTGCCCCGAAGCATCCGGCTCGCCGTGAACCAGATAGGTTGTAGCCGGCTGGTTGCGAAACGTGCGCAGCCATTGCAGCAACTCGGACGGATCGGCGTGATCGCTGAACTGCTCGAGGGCCGCAACCTGGGCGCGAATGGGAACAAAATCGCCATAGATTTTGACTTCGTCGGCCTTGCTCTTGATCTGAAACCCACGCGTGCCCGGCGCCTGGAATCCGATAAACAGCACCAAATTTCGTGGATCGGGCAACCGCTGCGCCAGGTGATGCAGGATGCGCCCGCCGGTCACCATGCCGCTGGAAGAAATGATGACCGCCGGCATCGCCGTCGCATTGATCCGCTTCGATTCTTCCGGAGTCGATGCGAATGTAAATCCGGGCCACTGCAGCGGCGAGCCATACTTGCGGATCATTTCCCGCGTCTCGTCGCTGTACTCTTCATCGTGCTTCAGGAAAATCTCGACTGCCTTAATGGCCATGGGACTGTCGCAGAACACAGGCAATCGCGGAATCTGGCCCGACTCGATCAAATGCTTCAGCAGAAATACAAACTTCTGGGTGCGTTCAATGGCAAAAGCGGGCACAACCACGCTGCCGCCGCGGTTCGCCGTTGCCGTGATCAGCGCAGCCAATTCCGGCATGGGATCTTCTTTGGGATGCGTCCGGTTCCCATAAGTCGATTCCATCACAACCAGGTCCGCGGTCTCGCCCTCGGCCGGACCCGAATGCACCACTTTTCCCGGCGCAATCTTGTGATCGCGCACCCGTCCAATGTCGCCAGTAAACAGCAGTCGCCGCGTCTGCCCGTTTGTCATCAGCGAGACCTCGGCCATGCAGGACCCAAGAATGTGCGCCGCGCGAACAAAACGAAACGAGAGATCGGGCGAAAGCGGAACATCTTCACCCACGCGAACCGGCTTGAAGTATTGCAGCGAGTTTTGCGCCTGCTCTAAGGTGTACAGCGGCAGCGCGGGATCGTGCTTCGACTTTTTCGTCTTGTTGTAGAAGCGGGCGTCTTCTTCCTGCAGATGCCCGGAGTCGGGAAGAATGATGCCGCACAAATCAATGGTTGGAGGTGTCGCGTAGATCGGCCCGCGAAATCCCTCTCGCACCAGGCGCGGAATCCAGCCGCAGTGGTCGAGATGCGCGTGGGTCAGAATGATCGCATCGATCCGCTTGGCCGGGACCGGCGTGTCGCGCCAGTTGCGCTCGCGCCATTCTTTCGGTCCTTGAAACAGCCCGCAATCGATGAGTACCTGAAAGCCGCTTTTGCCCGCCGGATCTCCCGTGTTGATCAGATGTTTGGAGCCGGTCACGGTTTCCGCGGCGCCAAGAAATTGAATGTAGGCTAAGCGTTTCCTCCCCGAACCGCAACGACAAAACCTACCACTGAGGCACAGAGAAACAGGGGAAAACAAAAATAAATCAAGAGATAAAAGATACGACAATCCGCCGGCGAGGCCGAATCCAAGACTGAATCAATGTAGAGCAAGGGTTTCGCTATCCTTGTCTATCTCCGTGCCTCCGCGTCTCCGTCATGAATTCTATTTTTCCGCCGGCTCAATCTTGAATGTGTTGTTGGTCCTGTCGCGTTCGGGCACGCTGCCGTCATTGACCACGATTTCCTGCGGAGCTCCGGAAACTTCCACCCGAGTCACAGCTTTATTCTTCGCTCGAACTTCCATCCGCAGCATGATTTCTCCGCCGGCGAATTTCACGATGACGGGAACCTCGGCTCCGGCGGTGCCCAGATTGTCGAGCGTGATAGTGAGCATGAATGACCCGGTCGAGGTCTTGCTCGAAAAAGCGGATTCTACTTTAAAGTCCGGCAGCCCGCGGTCGCGATAGACCCAGTCATCGAAGAACCACCCCAGGTCACGCTGGCTCTGAGCCGCGATCAGATGAGGCATGTAGGAAGGGTCGTTGTCCTGCTCGGGGCGGTAGGCCGCGAGAGCCTTCTTGAGCGCGGCCTCGCCGACCATGTCGCGCAGCATCCACCAGACGTACATTGCCTTACTGCGATAAAGTTCCTCGCTGGTCGTATTCACCAGCGAGTGGTTCACTTCATCTTCGGATCTGGGCGCAGTGGTCTGCGCATCGACCGGGCTCAACGCAAATCGATGAAGTCCCATGTAATCGAGCGCGGCCGCGCGTCCCTTCTCGTGTTCGAGATAGAGAGCTTGCGCGAAGTGGGCCAGTCCTTCTTCAATCCAAGGACGAAACGACACGAACGAAGCGTGCGTCAGTTGATGGGCCGCCGCCAGACCAGCCAACTTGGGATCGTCGTTGGCCAAAGGAGTGAGCAGGAGCGCGCCACTCTCGAACGGCGCAGCGTGAGGATCGGGCAGGTCGGCGGTTTTTGCTCTTTCGAGCGCAGTTCCGAACCATCCAGTGATAAACGGAGCGATCTTTTCCGCGGCGACGGCGAAGTTCGTGGCAGCGACGTCGTGGCCGCGCAAGTAGCGTACCTCGATCGCCGGCCGCTCCAGGATCTGATAGTCGGCAATCACCAGAGTCGGATCGTCCCGGATCGGCGCTTGGTTCAGGCAATTGGAGAAACCAAAGCGATTTGCGTCCTTAGAGTAGCTAGACTGTGTCAGCCCGTCACAGACCACGCCATTAAGAAGGACTTGCGGAAGCAAATTGTCGCCACCTAGCGGCCCGATCTTCAAGTGCATCTTCGATCCAGCTTCGCGCGTCTTCCATCTACCCAGCACTTCAAACAGGCTGTCGCCTTCCGAAAGATTCGCAACTTCAGTCGCGATGGGATACCACGCAACATATCCCGCTCCACGCACCGCGGTGAAATTCGTGGCAATCTGGTCCCAGTCGGCGCTGGCCGCCGTGTCCTCGGGAGTGCCAATACGAGTGAGCCGGGTCGCATCGAGCAAGATCACGCCCTCATAAGCGATGTCTAGCTCGATGGTCCCCCGGGGCGCGACCGGCTGCGGCAAAGTCACGATCGCTTCGGAAAGGCCGCCAGTATGATCGATGTCGGAAGTGTACGGCTGGGTGACGACCAGCAGGGCCTTGCCGCCGGCCTTGCTGCTTAAAGTTATCGATCGCCAATCGAGCGACGACGAGATCTGCAACACCACGATCTTCTGCGGTATCGCCGAGTCGTTTCGCAAGACAATTTTGCCGCGGACCCCGAGCCGATGTTGCTCAGGTTCGATCTGTACATTGAGATCGTAATTGGTGATGCTGAACGCCTCGCGGTCGAGGGCAGAACAATTCACCACAAAGGCACAGAGGACACAGAGAAGACTCAAAATCTTCAAGCCGGCACTCGTCTTGCAGGGCTTCATTGTTTGTTGGATGCGCTTTCCTTGACGCGCCGCTGCCGCACGATTTCAAAAAGCACCACCGCAGCGGCCACCGAAACATTCAGCGACGGAACTTTGCCCAGCATCGGAATCGAAACCAGGAAATCGCACTTCCGCTTCACCAGATCGTGCAGTCCTTTGCCTTCTCCGCCCAGAACCAGCGCGCAGTCCATGTTGTAATCCATCTCGTAATAGGTTTGTTTGCTGCGTTCGTCCAGGCCGACGGTCCACACGTTGTGCTCTTTCAAGTCTTCGATGGTGCGCGCGATGTTCGTCACTTTGGCGATTGGCATGTGCTCGCTTGCCCCGGCCGAAACTTTCGTGACCGTACCCGTCACGCTCGCCGACCGGCGTTCGGGAATCACAATTCCATTCGCCCCGGCGGCATCGGCCGTGCGCAGGATTGCGCCTAAGTTGTGCGGATCTTCCACACCATCGAGCACGACCAGCAGAGAATATTCCGCACGCTTGGCGTTGATGACGTCTTCAAGATCGTTGTATTGCTTGGCCGACGTGACGGCCACCACGCCCTGATGCGCGGTGTTGCCCGCCAGCTTATCGAGCTCGGTGCGCTCCAGGAAGCGCACGTTCACGCCCAGCCGCCGGCAATCTTCAATCAGCCGCTGCAGGCGGATGTCATGCCGCTCCTTGGCCATGCCGATCCACTCAAACGCCCGCCCGCGCGCCTTCAGCGCTTCGGTCACAGAGTTGATGCCATAGATGTAATGCATGAGTATTCAGTGTACCGAAAACGTGGAAGAGCGGCGCTTCAGCGCCGCGTCTCGTGCAAAATGAATGCGGGCTTTAGCCCCTGAGGGCAAAAACAATATCGTTCGGTTCCGGTCGCGCCGTGTAATCCTCGTCTGCGGAAGCGTAAAGAACTGTTCCGCCCTGATCGAGAATGTAGGTTGCGGGAACCGGCAACTCCCAGCTTTCATCGCCGTTGGTGAACGGCAAATTGACGAACGCGCGCCGATAGACAGCCTCCTGCGCCGACGGCGCACGATAGCTGAGCCCAAACTGCCGCGCGACGTTATTGCCGCCATCGCTCAGCAGCGGAAACCGCAGCTTGTGCTGATCGTGCATGAAGAACGACTGCTTCACCGTCTGCGGCGAAATGCCGATGAGCATTGCTCCAGCCTGTTCGATCTGCGAAACGACGAGGTTCATCGCTTCCATCTGACCGACGCAGAACGGGCACCATCGCCCGCGGATGAAACAGATCACGACGCGCCCTTTGCCGAGCAAGTCAGCGGACGAAACGATCTTGCCGTCGTGATCTGGAAGTTCGAACTGAGCCGCCGTCGCGCCAACAGGCAGAATGTTTGCCGCGAGATGCCGCTCCTTCAATTCCGCGACGGCCCCCGCGTGAATCGCCTGCGTCTCCGCCGGAACGTACTTCGCGATCGCTTCCTTGCGCTCGGCAAAAATGTCGCGCAACGTACGGGCATCCCTGCTCGGAGCTGACTCTTCTAGAGAGCGCCATTTCATAAGTGATTCCGCTTCCACATGGACCGGAGCGTCGAGAATCAATCTCCAGGCTTCCTTTCAATCGGGTGCATGTAGTAGCGAACGCCGTCGGGGAATGCCCCGGCGTGATTCGAGAATCCCACCCGCACGACGGTGCTTGCATGGTTGTGCTGGCCGGCCTGAATAATTTGCGGCCCGTCCCGTTCCAGCATTTGCGAGGACTTTTCCGAGGGGCGCACGATCGCGACATGCCCCGGCTCATGTTTGTCCGGATTCGCAAAAACCACCACGACCAGGTTGCCTCGGTTGGCCTCCGCCTGCGCGTCGCGGCCGCCGCCCACTTTCCGCCATCCCTGATCTACAGCTTCCTGGCTGTGAAGCCATTCGGCCTGGGCATTCGCCAGCAGCACCTGACCATGGTCCGGAGGGCGGAGAATGTAAATCCCCATTTTCTTGGCTGCCGCTGCGGCGAACGCGCTGCAATGGGTGTGCTTGCCCGGGCCCTCATAGTTGCCGCCCCGGTCCGCTTCCCCAGTCTCCCAGTTCACATGTTCGTGGGCGAGCCACAGCGACTCCACATTCATGCTGTCCAGCATTTCAGCGAGCCGGTGTCCTGCGGGCGCGATTCGTCCACAGCAGAACGATTCATCGGCGCGCAGCGACCGTGCGGGCACAAGTACGAGCAGAAGCACTGGCAAAAGAAAGATCATCGCCGGCAGGCAACTGACAGGCACGCGCCGCCGAGCCACGACTATTTTCATAGGAGGAGTATCCATTCCTGCAGGCGCACAAGCGCCGCGCCTACATCCCCGGTAATTTCATCCCCGCTAATCGTCGCGCGAAGCTGGGCTTGCCCATCTGCTTGAACATTTTTTTCATCTGGGCGTACTGGCGAAGCAGATTGTTCACTTCCTGCACGGTGGTGCCTGACCCGCGGGCAATGCGCTTGCGGCGGTTGCCGTTGATCACTTCATGATGGTTGCGCTCGTGCGACGTCATCGAATTGATGATGGCCTCGACGCGGTTGATCTGTTTCTCGTCCACGTTATCGGCGGCCTTCTGCAGGCCGGAGAACGGGCCGATCGAAGGCAGCATGCCCATCAGGCTCTTCATCGATCCCATCTTCTTCACTTGCCGCAACTGGTCGCGAAAATCTTCCAAGGAGAAGCCGTCGCCGGTCAGGGCCTTGGTGGCCATTTCCTGAGCCTTCTTCTTGTCGATCTGCGATTCCGCGCGCTCGATCAACGAGAGAATGTCGCCCATGCCAAGAATGCGCGAGACGATGCGGTCGGGATGGAACGGCTCCAGCGCATCATACTTTTCGCCAACGCCGATGAACTTGATGGGCTGGCCCGTGACCTGGCGAATCGACAACGCCGCGCCCCCGCGGGCGTCGCCGTCCATCTTGGTTAGTACGACCCCCGTCAGTGACAACTTCTTGTGAAACTCTTCGGCCGAGCGGACTGCATCCTGTCCGGTCATGGCGTCAGCCACGAACAAAATTTCCGACGGATTCAGCAGCTTCTTCAGCGACTGCATTTCGTCCATCAGCTGGTCGTCGATGTGCAACCGGCCCGCGGTATCGACGATCAGCACGTCACATCCGGAAACGATGGCCTCGCGCCGGGCTTCTTTCACCAGCCGCTCGACCGTGGCAGTATTGGCCTCGCCGACCTCGCCTTCGTAAATGTGACTCTTCACCGCTTGCGCCACCACTTTCAATTGCTCGCGCGCCGCAGGACGGTACACGTCGACCGAAACCAGCAGCGGACGATGTCCTCCGGCCTTGAACCAGTTCGCCAGCTTGCCCGAAGTCGTGGTCTTGCCGGAACCCTGCAACCCGGCCATGAGCACGACCGTAGGCGGCTGCGAGGCGAACTTCATGCGCGCCGTGTCTTTGCCGAGAATCTCGACCAGTTCGTCGCGCACAATCTTGATGACCTGCTCGCCCGGAGAGAGCGCGGTCAGCACTTCCTGGCCGACGGCCTTGGCGCGAATCTGGTCGATGAGCTGCTTGACCACCTTGAAGTTGACGTCAGCTTCAAGCAGCGCCAGCCGGATTTCGCGCAGCGCCTCGTCAATGTTTTCCTCAGAGAGCCTGGCCTGCCCGCGAAGGGACTTAAACGCGCGTTGAAGTTTTTCCTGTAGATTCTCAAACATAGGCTTAGAAGGCTATTTTAGCAGCGATGCCTACGTAGGGGCGGACGCATTCGTCCGCCCCGCGAGCGCAGCGAGCGGCTGGCTCGACACGCTTTGCCGCAAACCACCCGGACGAATGCGTCCGGGACTACGTGGGTCGTATTCCAAACACTTCCTTCGCCGCAATCACCGTGTTGCTGTGAATGGTCACCGTGTCCTCGACATTCTGCGCGTAGCCACCGGCGAAGGTCACCATCACCGGAATGTTTCGGGCGTGGGCCACGCGAAACACGAGTTCGTCACGCTTCTTCAATCCATCAATCGTCAAGTCGAGCCCGCCCAATTGATCTAGCCGATAAGGATCCGCTCCGGCGACGTAGCACAGCAGGTCCGGTTCGAACTGCCGCAGGCCAGAACTCAGCGCGTTGTCGAGCCACGCCAGGTAGTCGTCGTCGCCGGTGCCGTCAGGCAGGTCCACGTCAATCGACGAGGGCGGCTTATACAAAGGATAGTTGTTGTGCTGGTGCAGCGAAATGGTGAAGACGTCGCCGGCGTGGGCGCCCTGCGTCTTGCCACGAGGCGCCCCGGGGCGGTGATGCACGGCTGGAGCTGACACGGTTCGGGCTGACACGGTCGCAGCCGAAGATGACGGCAGCGAAGCAGTCGCAGGGCGGGTTCCCGCAAAAATCGCAGCCGTGCCGTTCCCTTGATGCACGTCGCAATCGAGCGTCATCGCGGTACGAATCTTGGCGTCGCGTTGCATCGTCCGAATCGCTACGGCCACATCGTGGATCATGCAGAACCCTTCGCCATGGTCGGGAAACGCGTGGTGAAATCCCCCGCCGATGCTGATGCATACCTTGTCGGCCAGGCATTGCCGCGCCGCCAGGATCGATCCCCCGGCCGCCAGCCAGAACGCCTTGACCAGTTCATCGGAGAACGGAACTTCCAACTCCATCGCCTCGCGCGGGCTGAGCGTGCCGGTCTTCAGCTTCTGCACATACTCGGGCGTGTGGACCAGCAGGATTTCTTCATCGGTCGCGGGCTGGGGTTCAAGGAAATCTTTGGCATCGGCAATTCCCCCAGCGATCAGCCGGTCGCGCACCCGCCGGTACTTCTCGGCGGGAAAGACGTGGTCCCCAATCGGAAGATAATAGGCGTCGCTGTAGACGAGCTTGAAAGGCAACATGACGTTCCCAAGATCATACCTCGACCCATTGTCATGCTGAGCGGAGAGAGAAGGGTCCGCCCAGCGGAACTTCTCTCGGAGTCGAAGCATCCTATGAGTCGATATGAACAGGCGGCGCGGAGTCACCTTACACCCGCGCGAACTTTACATCACCGAGAGGATAGGGATCCTTCGACTCCGCCGCTGCCTCGCTTCGCGAGTCAGCGACTATGCTCAGGATGACAAACGCGGGGGAGAAGCCGCGGGAGAAGCAAGAGAGGGAGCTAGCGCTTTTTCAGCGGAGGCACGGGCCCTACCATCGGCCTACGCACCGGCACGATCGCTCCCTTCGCCGGATCGGCAGCGGCGTGGGCGCGGGTCAGCACTTCCTGCTGGATAAACTGCACGAACTCCTGGATCTGGCGCTGCATTTCCTCCATGCGCTCGCGCATTTGCAGAATGATGGCCATGCCGCTGATGTTCACGCCCAGGTCGCGCGCCAGCGACAGGATGAACTCCAGCCGCTGCAAATCTTCGTCCGTGTAAAGCCGGGTGTTGCCCTCGGTGCGCGACGGCTTCAGCAGTCCCTCCCGCTCGTAAAGCCGCAGCGTTTGCGGATGAATCCCATACATCTCGGCAACGGACGAGATCATGTACGCGCCTTTGGATTTACGCTTGGTCATGGATTCCGAGGACCTACGAATCCACTGTACAACAAAAACAAAGCGGCCACGGATCACCGCTGATTCTCACGGATCAACAAAGCCATATCCGTGCAAATCCGCGTGAATCCGTGGCCGAAGGTTTTGGCCTTACGCCGCCGGCTGCGCTTTCTGTTCCACCGGCGCCGTCCATCCGGACGGCTTCAGCACGTGATTGATGAAGTAGACCACGAAGCCCGCCAGGATCAGGACCATCCCGAAGGTCACGAAGCTCATATTCCAGATCCGCTCATGCTCGCCGCGAAACACGGAGAAACCCACCAGCAGCATGGGCGGAATGCCGATGGCAATCGCGCCAAACAAGCCACCCGGCACGCGGAACGGACGATTCAGTTCCGGTTCGCGGAACCGCAGCACCGCCAGCGCCACAAATTCCAGCAGCAAGCTGAAGCCATAGAGAAGGATGTCGATCGTCACCAGCCGCTCAAAGCCCAGGTTCAGGCACATCGCCCATCCTGAGGCCAAAGCAACAATCGCCACCCACGGTGCCCGCGATTTTTTCTGCAGCTTTCCGAAGACGGCAGGCAGCATGCCATCCTGCGCCATGGCCAGCGGCAGACGCGAATAGCTCATCACTAGCGCATTGAACATGCCGAAGGCGCTGATCAGGCCGCCGAGTACGACGCCGATGCGCAGCAGCGGCCCGCCCACCAGTCCGGCGATATCCGCCCATGAGCCAGTCTCCCAAGCTGTCGGTTTCAGGCCGGTCATCCACATTGCGGCGAAAGGCAGGATGTAGCTGACGGCGACAATGCAGACCGCGACCAGCATCGCCCGCGGATACGTCCGCTGCGGCTTCTCCACTTCGGTAGCGATGGTCGACGCGTTGTCCCATCCCATGTAGTTCCACATGCAGATGAGCAGCCCGCCCAGAATGTCGACGGTCGAGGTGGTCGGCTTAGTTACGGCATTCACCAGCGCGTGCACCTTGAAGGGCGCCAACAGAACAATCGCCAAGAACGGCGCCGACAGCGCCAGAAACAGCCACAGCGAAGTGAGCGAAACCACCTTCACTCCGGCAATGTTCAGCAGCGCGCAGGCGATCACGACGGCCAGCGCGACCCACCATCCGCGATTGCGTTCCTGAAACCACGGAAACATGCGGGTCAGGTAGGCCACGAACAGCGTGGGATAAATCGCCATGTCGAAAATGGACGCAACCAGCGAGAGCCAGGCTTCCTGAAATCCCCAGAAGTTGCCCATGGCGCGGCGCACCCAGGCGTAGTAGCCGCCCTCGTAAGGCAGCGCGCTCGACAGTTCGCCGATCATGAAAGCCGTAGGCAGGCTCCAGAGCAGCGGCGTGAGCATTAGAATCAGGATCGCTCGTCCGTAGCCGGCGCCATGCACGATCTCTTCGGTGCCATAGGTTCCTCCCGACACCATAAAGAAGGTAGCGGCGACCAAAGGCCAAAGCGTGAGGCGAACGAATTTTTTCCGATTGGGAACGGCGGAGAGGTGCTGGGGATTGTCGAGTTGTTGACGCGGAGCGCTAGCTGTTGCCAATTTCTATGTCTTCCTCCTCAAGCGACTCACTCTCACCACCGCGTCTCCCCTGGTCTTCAAGCTCGATCTTCCGAACGTGAAGACTTTATTCTCGCGGCTCCCGGGTTGAGCTGCGATTCCCGGGCATTTCGGCGAAGTTAGTTCGCATTTGTGAGATTACGGGAATTTTCCACAGATGCAAGATTTTTTTTGTATTTTTGCAAATTTTTGTAAGCGGCGGGTGTGGTACGGAGGTAATGCCTGAAAGCCACTCACCACAGAGGGCACAGAGGAACACAGGATACTGCTTACTGCTGCCAGTCATCGCCGTCGACCATGCGCTTAATTCCGTCGCGGAGATGAAGAACGTTGAAATTAATCAGGAGGCCGACCGCTATTCCGCTTAGACGCATGTAGGACAAAAGTTGCGCTTGATGTATGGGGTGAATTGCTTCCACCGACTTCACTTCCACGACGACTCGGGTTTCAACCACTACGTCGATTCGATATCCCACCTCGAGTTTTTGGCCCTCGTAGATTACTGGCAGGCCGACCTGGGTTGCCACGTTCAGGCCTCGCGTTCTGAGTTCGTGCGCCAGGCAGGCCTGGTATGCGCTCTCCAGAAGACCCGGGCCGAGGACCGAGTGCACTTTCATCGCGGAGTTCACGATCACGCCCGTTATGTCGTTTACGCGAAGTACATGTGCACGGACTGAAGAGGCCATATTGAAGGCATATCACAATTCCCATGTGATCCTCTGTGACCTCTGTGGTGAAAGCTTTCGTTTGGTGTCAAATAGGGAAAGAAACCCCCACCACAGGGGGCACAGAGGAACACAGGGAAGTGCTTAGACCTTCGTCCACAACTCAGCCCGCGGATCCTCCGGGTTCAGCTTGGCCAGCTCCCGCAGCAGTTCTTTCGTGCGCTCGTCGCGCGGCATGGGAACGGTCACCGTGATCTCGACGATCTCATCCCCCCGCACGCCTTCCTTGGTCGCCGAAGGCACGCCTTTCTCGCGCAGCCGCAGCTTCTGCCCCGACTGCGTCCCCGGAGGAATCTTCAGCAGCGCCCGCCCATCAATGGTGGGCACTTCGATTTTCGCCCCCAGCGCCGCTTCGGTGGAACTAACGGGCACGGTCAGGTAGATGTCGTCCCCGTCACGCCGAAAAATAGGATGCTCCTCGGTCCGGATGATGGCGTAGAGGTCGCCCGCCGTCCCGCCGTGACTTCCGGCATTGCCTTTGCCCGGAACGCGAATGCGTTGCCCGTCGCGGGTTCCGGCCTTGATGCGCACTTCCAGCGGCTCGGTTTTCGCGACCGTGCCTTCGCCGTGGCAGGTGGGGCAGACTGTAAGATTCTTGCCCGTCCCGTGGCAGCGCGGACACTGTACATTAAACTTCATCCGCCCGCTGGTCTGGGTGATCTGCCCAGTCCCGTTGCACTCCGGACACTTCCCCGGCGCTTCGAGCGAACCCTGGCCGTGACAGGTCGAGCAAACGTCCTGCCGCGAGATGTTCAGCCGCATCACCCCGCCGCGAATCGCCGTCCAGAAGGGAACGTTGACTTGATATTCGAGGTCGGTCCCAGGTTCGGGGCCTTCCTCGGCGGGCGCGGCAGCATGCCCGCCCCCGAACATTCCTCCGAAGATATCGCGGAAGCTGCTACTGCCGCTGCCACGGTTTCTGCTGGCTCCGCGGGCGGCATTGTCGACCAGGTCAGAAAAATCGAATCCGCTAAAATCGAACGGAACACCGCCACCGCCATGGCCGCTGTCAGGCGTCCCACCCGGAGCGCCGCCGGGAAATCCGCTGGCTCCCCCGGTTCCGCCACCCGCGCGGGCATAGGCCTCCGCCGTCGCCGGATCAATATTGTCGGAGTAGAACCCCACCTGGTCGTAAATCTTGCGTTTCTTCGGATCGCTGAGAACGTCGTTGGCCTCGGAGAGCGTCTTGAACTTCTCTTCCGCCCCCTTGTCCCCGGGATTGACGTCAGGATGGTACTTCCGCGCCAGCTTGCGAAACGCCTTGCGGATGTCGTCCGCCGAAGCGCTCTTCTTCACGCCGAGAATTTCGTAGTAATCCTTCTTGGGGGTGTTTGCCATTTAGAGCACACTCACGACCACATGCAGGTCGCCAACGACAGGGGTCGGCACGTTTCCCGCCAATATTCGATACTCTATTCCGAACGAGCGGACCTTTTCGTAGGAATCGAATCGCGCGAGAATCGGCGGACTTTCCTGTGACATAGTGTGCTTCAGCCTTTTGACCGAGAAGCTCACTAGGTAGCTATTCGTCTTCTTGATCCCCTTCAGCCGCACATTGCCGGGCGGCACAGGTGGGCGGATGGACGTGAGGTCGAAGCTGGGTACCCTGATATTAGGCAGGAAGTCGAGCCCCTCGGTAAGTCGCTGCTCCGGCGAGCGAGGCGGCTTCGGCTCCTCCGGTTCCTTCTCGTCGTCCTCCGGTTTGATAGCGATGAGCCCGCCCGGTAAATGTAATTCAATGTCGATATCATCTGCCGGAGCGCCCCCGGTGTTGCTCAGAAAAAACTCGAGCTCCACCTTAAGCCGTTGCCGGTTCATGTAGCTCAACATGTTGGTGTAGTGCTTCTCCACCCTCGAGTAATACAGCGCGAGAGCGGTATTGTACCTGACGATTGCATCAGTCCCACCCGCCCACGCGGCGGACAGGGAAGCCAGCCGGTCCGCGGGAACTGGGTCTCGAAGTGGATATCTGCACCTGAGTTGTGCGAGCTGATCCTGGACAACTTCCTGCTTCAACTCAAGGGGGTGCTCGATCTTGAGGTCCATGCGACCGGCCTGATCGCGAAATGAGAGGAGTAACTGCGGGACCGAATTCCTTAACCTCCTCAACTCGCCTTCCAGATCTCTGATCTTATTCTCATCGGCGTCAGCCTCGTCGGGGAGCCGAAGACTAGAAGGCAGGAGCAGCGGAGATATAAGTCTCTGCGCCCTTGTTTTGAGTTCAAGGCCCAAGTCGCCGGTTGCGACCATTACCGACCCGTCTGGGAAGTTGCCCTCGCATGCGAATTCGATCGCGCTGGCGAGCAGTCGATCATCAGCGATGTCTTTGCTTAGAAGATACGCAGCGAAATCTATCAAGGGCTCCTGGTGACGAAACGCAAGATCGACGCCAGGACGCAAGATCGAGCTCTCTTTTTGGCGGGCGTATTTGCTGAGTTGCGAAAGCGCCTTGGCCGCGCGGCGCTTCATTCGTCCCCGGTTAGCGCCGTCCTTGTGCCTGTTCAGTTCGCTTAGTGTGACCGACGGCACAACAAGCGTGACACCATCACCCTCAGCCAGCGCCAGCCAATCAATGTTTTCGATCGGCTGGAATTGCTCGAACAGGTTAGTGTCCACAAATATGTACTTGTGCATCCCTTCGCCGCACCCCTAATTCAGAATCCTGCGCCTCTCTTTATCTTCTACGACAATCTTCAAATCCTGAACTTCGGCCTCGTCCACATACACCCGAAGACGCCGCGGGCCCATGGCGCCTTCCACAAAAACGAGCCACCGCGCTTCATCCTCGGCAAGGCTCAAAAAATAAGTTTCCCCATTAACCTGAAAGTCCACTTCAATCTCCTCCCCCACCTTGGTCTCGTCTCCTGAAAGTGTCATCCTGAGCGAAGTTGCCGTCCGCGAAGCGGGCGGCAACGCAGTCGAAGGATCCCTACCTCCATCCGGACGGCCAGCTTCCGACTGAGGGCAGGGATCCTTCGACTCCGCCCCGCTTCGCGGAGCACCCGCTCCGCTCAGGATGACAGATTACTTCTTGTCTTCCACGTCCACATACTCCGCATCGATCACGCCTTCGTCTTTTTTGGCCTGACCGTTGCCGCTGTGGTCGCCGCCGGAAGTCGCGCCCGGCGCTGAACCCGGTCCCGCTCCTGCGCCCGGACCCGCTCCCGGCGTCGGCTGGGCCGCCTTGTACATCTGCTCGGCCAGCTTGTGCGAAGCCGCAGTCAGCGTCTCGCGCGACTTGTCCATCGTCGCTTTGTCGTTCGACTCCAGCGCCTTCTTGGCGTCGGCCAGGGCATTTTCAACGTCTCCGCGATCCGAGCCGGAGATCTTGTCGCCCTGCTCCTTCAGCATCTTCTCGATGTTGTAGACCATCGAGTCGAGCTGGTTCTTGGCTTCGATCGACTCGCGCTGCGTCTTGTCCTCGGCCGCGTGCGCGTCGGCTTCTTTCGCCATGCGCTCAACTTCTTCCTTCGACAACCCGGAAGACGACGTGATCGTAATCTTCTGGTCCTTCTGCGTGGCCGTATCTTTCGCGGTCACGTTCAGGATGCCGTTGGCGTCGATGTCGAACGTCACTTCGATCTGGGGCACGCCCCGCGGAGCCGGTGGAATCCCGGTCAAGTGGAACTTGCCCAGGGTCCGGTTCTGCGCCGCCATCGGTCGCTCGCCCTGCAGCACATGCACTTCAACCGAGGTCTGGTTGTCGGCCGCCGTCGAAAACGTCTCCGTTTTCTTGGTCGGAATGGTCGTGTTGCGCGGGATCATCGGCGTCGCCACCCCGCCCAGCGTTTCAATCGCCAGCGACAGTGGAGTCACGTCCAGCAGCAAAAGATCTTTCACTTCGCCGCCCAGCACGCCACCCTGAATCGCAGCGCCAATCGCCACCACTTCGTCGGGATTCACTCCCTTGTGCCCTTCACGTCCAAACAGTTCCTTCACCAGCGCCTGAATGCGCGGCATACGCGTCTGGCCGCCGACCAGCACGACTTCGTTGATCTTCGAGGCATCCAGACCCGCGTCCTTCATGCACTGCTTGCATGGGCCCACCGAGCGCTGAATGATGTCTTCGACCATGCCTTCGAGTTTGGCTCGCGTCAGCTTCTTTACCAGATGCTTCGGACCGCTGGCATCCGCCGTAATGAACGGCAGATTGATTTCGGTCTCCATCGTGGTCGAAAGCTCGATCTTGGCCCGCTCGGCCGCATCGCGCAGCCGTTGCAGGGCCATTTCATTCCCTTTGCCTCTGAGATCGAGGCCTTCGTCCTTCTTGAATTCGTCAATGAGCCAGTCGACGATGCGCTGGTCGAGGTTGTCGCCGCCCAGGTGCGTGTCGCCGTTGGTGGCCTTGACTTCAATCACGCCCTCGCCCACTTCGAGGATCGAAATATCAAACGTTCCGCCGCCGAAGTCATACACGGCGATGGTCTCGTCCTTGCTCTTGTCGAGTCCGTAGGCCAGCGCGGCTGCCGTGGGCTCGTTGATGATGCGCTTCACTTCGAGTCCGGCAATCTGCCCGGCGTCTTTGGTCGCCTGCCGCTGCGCGTCGTTGAAGTACGCCGGCACGGTGATAACCGCCTCGGTGACTTTCTCGCCGAGATAGTCTTCCGCCGCCTTCTTCAGCTTCTGCAGAATCAGCGCCGAAATCTGCGGAGGCGTGTACTCCTTGCCCTGCGCCATCACGGCCACATGGTCGCCCGACTGGACGACTTTGTAGGGCACCATCTTGATCTCTTCGGTGACCTCGTCGTAGCGGCGTCCCATGAACCGCTTGATCGAGTAAACCGTGTTTTCCGGGTTGGTGATGGCCTGCCGCTTCGCGACCTGCCCAACCAGCCGTTCGCCCGTCTTGGTAAATCCGACCACGGAAGGCGTAGTTCGCCCTCCTTCTTCATTGGCGATCACCTTGGGCTCGCCGCCCTCCATGACCGCCACGCAGGAATTGGTAGTCCCCAGGTCAATTCCAATAATCTTTCCCATACGATGCTCCTCCTGAACTAGATAAGTGCTTTGTAATCAATGTCGTGACGATTGCGCTCAAGACCATGCTAAGACTTGAGTGAATTGTTGTCAAGGTTTAGATGCTGTCCAGCCAGGAGAGGATGCGAGGGATTGCGTTAGTTTGATGTGGGGACGGGCGCGCCCTCGCCCGTCCAGACCGAGCAAGGCTCGGCTCGCTCTTGTTGATTCACCCCACGCTTTCCCGTACGCTTAAACTCAAGGAGCCAACCATGACCATCGAAATCCGCGACGCATCGTTGGAGGCCAGAATCCAAAAGCAGCTCCAAGCCACCGGCTCCTGCAGCGTCGAGGAAGTGCTGCTCCGCTTGCTGGACACGCAGGAAGAACAGGACCGCTGGCTGGAAGTACGTGCTTGCATGAGCGGAGAAACGGCGCTAGGTTAGTGCCATATGAGCGATTTGCGAAGCCAGATCAACAGCCTGTCCCCTGCCGAGAAGGCAGAACTGCTCGATACGGTCTGGGAAAGCCTGGAAGCGGACTCCGCGTCGCTGACAGATCCGCAACGCGCGGAACTCGATTACCGCATCGCCCGGCATGAGCAAAACCCCACCGATGTCATTCCATGGCAGCAAGTCAGGACGGGCCTGTTTAAGAAACCGTGACTCCTCCAGTCGTCTGGACCCCAGAGGCGAATGAGGACTTGCTGGATGCGCGGGCGTGGTACGACAACATCGGCCTGAACCTTGGTGAGCGCTTCGCCCTGGCGATCGAAGCCACAGTTGAGGCAATCGCGAAACATCCACTGCAATTTCCCGTCGTCTACCGGAACCGTCGCCGAGCCGGAGTGCGGCGCTTCCCGTACAGCGTAGTCTTCGAGCTGCAGGAGCATCGCATTGTGGTAATCGCCTGCTTCCACAGCAGGCGCAATCCGAGGCGCTGGCAATCGCGGTAGCGGAGCGGGGATTCCACAAGACCAACTCGACGCTAATCCGGCGCAACTGAAAGCCGAGTCCGGATGCGAGCTTGAAAATTACCTACTCCGCCTCCACCGTCCACAACGGCTCCCCGCCCAGCGAGTGATAGAAGCCCCATCCTGCCAGCCCCACCACGCTGAGCAGCGCCAGCGCGGCTGTGCTCATGTACCAGGCTGAGAAGTCGGCGGTGAAGGGCACGTTCCCAAGCATGTCCACGGTAAAAGCGGCGACTGCCAGCGGCACCAGTCCGAAGCGCAGGACGATCAGCGCCAAAACGCAGTAGATGAGCAGAATGACCGGGAGATCCACGGCGAGGTGCGTGCTTTGCAGTCCGCGCATTGCCAGGAAGAGCGCAACGAACAGGACTGCCGCAATCCAATCGGTGCGCCAGGATTTCAGTCCCACCAGCCGGAACAGGAACTGCACCAGCACCTTCAATACCAGCAGAATAAAGAAGAACTGCAGCGTGCCGAAAATCGAGAAAGGAATCTGCAGCAGCCATTGGCCCAGGGCCTGGCGTCCTCCCAGCAGGTAGGCCGACGAACTTAGCTGGGGCGCGGCGCCGATGCGTGCCAGCGGAATGTTGGCCAGCTCAAAAATCACCAGCCAGAGTGTGCCAAAGGCGACGCCAAACAGGATGTCGCGTCCCACCACCGGATCCCGCAACTGCCCGGAGATAAGGCGGCTCCAGGAAATGATGGCCTGCGGCCAGTTCCGGCGAATCCACGGCTCGACCGCCAGGTAAAGCATCCACATGGCACCGCCCCACAACAGCGCGGCGGCTATCGCCAGCATGAGGTATCCGAAGGTTTGGAAGCCGGCGACAAAGTGCGAGCGGCATAACCAGAGCCCGATTTCCAGTACGAACATCACGCCCGCCAGTCGCAGCGCCCCTTCGCGGTCGCCGCGGCCATGGCGGTAATTGCGGCGGGCCAGCAGCGCGGCCCCAGCCAGGATGGCGATCAGGATCGACAGTGCGATGATCTGGGCCGCCCAGTTCTTCTTTTCATCCGCGGATTTAGGAGCGATCATCCGCCACGGCTTGTTCCAGTCTCCAATCATCGCGAAAAACACCGGCTTGCCGTGCCAAGCGGCGGCTTCCACTCGGAGCGGACGCGTCGATCCGGGCCATACTCCCTTCCATGCCGCGCGCGCGTCGGCCATGCCAAGCGAAGTCCATTCGGGTTGCGCGGGCTGTAACTTCGACACGTCCAGTTCCGCGGCAGAAAACAGAGAGCTCCAATCCGGCGGCGTCGTAGGCGGCGCGGCAGTGTCTTTCTGCGGCGGAATCGCCTGCAGGTAAATCAGCCGGCCCTTGGCGTCGAGCTTCACATTGACCATGCCCGAGAGCGTGGTCGCGGGATCTTCGTCAGTGATCACGCCCGGAACCAGAAAACCGTCGCGATAACCGCTGGCTGCCAGCAGGTCCGGACTCTGCCGGTACCACAACTGCAGCATGGTCGGTCGCCCCGCCAACACTTCATCCCAGTTGGGCGGCGTCTTGCCTTCCTTTTCCACCGACTTTTGGAAATTCGTGTCGTAGGCGAATCCGAATGCGCTGTCTGCAGGCTTCTCCGGATAGCCGATCTGCTTCACGATCTCGCGCGCTCGATGCGCCAGCACTTCCGGCGTCAGCTCCAGATGCATCTTCTCCACGGCGCTATAGCGGATGCTGAGGTAGGTTCCCACGGTCAGTCCCAGCAGAACCGCGATGAGACACGTAACCGCGACGCCGGGACGCAAGCCGGTGGTTTCGCCAGAGGCCGCGACCAGTTGCGGGGACGGCGTTTCTCCTGCGGCCAGCGCCGCAGCCAGCGGATCGCCGCCCGGCAGCGCAGCAGCCACCGCCAGCGCCGTCGCCGGACGCCCCGAGGGTTCCGTCTCCAGGCAGCGCAGAATTACTTTTTCCACGATCGGATCAAGGTCCTTGACTACCGATGACGGGCGGCTCGGCGTGCGCTCTCCGTGCACCAGAGCCAGCTTAGCCGCAGAATCCGCGAACGCCCGCTTGCCCGTAAACACTTCATACAGCACCAGCCCCAGCGCATAAATGTCGCTGCGCGTGCTGACTTCCTTCCCCGCCAATTGCTCGGGCGCCATATACGCTGGAGTGCCGCTGCGAACCTCCTGCCCGCGAATGTCATCGGCCACTCCGGCCAGTCCGAAGTCGGTGATCACGACCTGCCCGCGCCCGTCGAGCATGATGTTGGCCGGCTTCAAGTCGCGATGCAGAACTCCTTTGGCATGAGCCGCCGCCAGTCCGGCACAAAGATGCCGTGCGATATCGAGCGCTTTGTCCGGAGGAAGCCGGCCAATACGCCGCAGCAGCGAAGCCAGATCTTCGCCATCGACATACTCCATGGTGAAAAATGTCTGGCCCTCGACCTCGCCCACGTCATACACGCGGCAAACATTAGGATGAGAAACCCGGCGCGCCATCCGCACTTCATTGCGAAAGCGTTCCAGCAATCCCTCGTCGCACCCAGCTTCATCCGGCAGAAACTTCATGGCAACGGCTTGGCCCAGAGTCAGATCATCGGCGCGATAGACCTCGCCCATCCCGCCCTTGCCCAGCAGGGCGATAATGCGATACCGGGACGCGACCAGCCGCCCGGGCAGAAAGCGCCCCTCGTTCATCTGGAATTCCGCGGAACTCGAAGGCCGGGACGATGACCTTCCCGAAGACCCAGACGCCGGCCGCGGCGGCAACGGCGAAGTCGCGGTGGCAAAGTCGAGCGTCGCCACGTCGTCGGTATTCGAAACTGGCCTTCCGCAGGCAGAGCAGAAAGCAACGTTGTCTGGTAGCCCGGTCCCGCAGTTTGAACATTTGGCCATGAAAATTTCCCGCTCCAGTCTACCGCAGACCCAGACCTCCGACCTTCCATCCTTTCGCGGGTGGTGTTTAGGAAAGCTCTGACTAAGCCTCCGGGTTCCTCTGTGCACCTCCGTGTCCTCTGTGGTTTTCGCCTGCTGTTGGACCTTGATCAGAGCTTCCTTGAGGTCAAAGGTCCGAAGTCCGAGGTCCGTCCGGTTTTGTTACCATCCAATGCCATGACACGATTGGCCCGCTGGCTGCGGGATCCTCTATTTCTGTTGTGCCTGACGGCGGGACTGCTCGCCTTCGTCGTGCAGTCCGGCGAACTCGGCACCGCCGACACCATGCACCGCCTGCAGACCACGCACTGGCTCTGGACCTCGCAGCCGCAGGTATTTCCCAACGAATATCCCGAGTTCGGCCTGCACGGCCGCGGTGGCCAAATCTTTAGCTGGTACGGCATTGGCCAGTCCCTGCTCATGCTGCCCGCCGACCTGGTCTGCACCTGGATTTCGCATTGGCCCATTTTTTCCGAATATGAAGACGACCCCGCCGTGCGCAGCATCCTCGTCAGCTACAGCACCAATATTCTGCTCAACGTGCTGACCGCGCTGATCGCCTTCCGCCTGCTGCGCCAGTTTCGTTTTAGTGTGAACCAAGCGGTGGCCGGCGTCCTGGCGCTGCTGTTCTGCACCACCCACCTGCACTATACCCAGAACATGCAGGAGAACAATTACATCCTGCTGCTCACCCTCGCTGGATTCTCCTTCCAGTACGAGTGGCTGCGCAGCGGCAGTCTGCGGGCGCTCTTCATCGGCTCGACAGCACTGGGACTCAACCTGCTCACCCGCCTGACCACCGGCCTTGACCTGATCGCAGCCGGAGTCTTCCTGCTGGTCCTGCTCTGGTTCGAGCCAGCGGACGGCCGCGCCCTGTGGTCCCGCCTGCTCGTCTATTGCAAAATCACCATTCCGGTCTATGCCTTCTTTGCAATCATCGAACGCCTCTACAGCTTTTACCGCTTCGGATCTTTCACCCAGACTTATATTCCAATCTTCGCCCGGGAATCGCGCCTGCAAGATCCCACTCTTCCCGCAAACTTTCCCTGGAGCACGCCCTTTCATGAAGGCGTTCTCGGCGCGCTCTTCAAGCCGGAAAAGTCGATCTTTCTCTTCGACCCGCTTCTCGTGCTCGCCCTCGTGCTGTTGGTTTTGTTGTGGAAGCGGCTTACCACCGAAGTCCGGGCCTATGCGGTGACGACGCTCCTGCTCCTCGCCGGCTATATCAGCTTTTACGCCCGCTACACCTACTGGGCGGGAGACTTCTCTTGGGGAGATCGCTACGTTTCGTCCGCGGTAGAAATGGTCGCGCTGCTGGCCGTGCCTCTGCTGGTGCGCCATCGCGCCAATCTGAGTCCGTGGATCTGGCGCGGCAGCCTCGCCCTCATCGCCGCCAGCCTCATCATTCAGATCGCGTCGCTCGCGTTCTGGCTGCCGCTGGAGTACTACCAGATAGAGACCTTCGGTCATCCCACCTTCGTGATCGCGCTCCGCTTCAAGAACATCGCCGCCTTCGCTCTCGGCAAAATGAACGCGTGGGGCCTGAACACCGAAGAAATGACTTACGACCCGTGGGACTACGTCCACATCACGGCCTGGAATTTCCTCCCATTCCTGCTGCGCAGAGTCGGAGCTGCCCCGCGCTGGGTGGTCGACGCGGCGTTCGGAGTATGGGTCGCCGGGCATCGCCGCACTCGGCGCGGTCCTGCTGCGGTTGCGGAATCTGCTGACGACTTCTTCCCCGACCGACTTTATAGCTCGCTGAAAAACTCACTTTCGGATGTTGGTTTGAAAGGGCGCGGCTTCAAGCCGCGCCGTAAGTCGTTCCAAATGAACATCGGCTTCAGCCGCTGAGGTATACAGCGGGTACAGAAACGAGTTTTTCATCAGACTGTTGAGCCCCCAGTTGAGCGCCTGTTGACCGCGGGGCTGTCGTGGTAGAATGGTGGAACTACAAGGTAGACAGGTGGAATATGAGTTTGAACATCAAAAACGAAGAAGCCCACCGGCTGGCCCAGGAACTGGCCAGAATCACAGGCGAAAGCATGACCGTCGCCGTAAGTGAGGCGATTCGCGAGCGCCTGGAGCGGGTTCGTGGAAATTCCAGTGAAGACTTGGCCGAGCGCATTCTGAAGATTGGAAAAGAGTGCGCGGCCCACCTCAAGGAGCCCTATAAATCCATCGACGTCGATGAGTTGCTCTATGACGAAAAAGGAATGCCCAAATGATTCTGGACTCGTCGGTGATCGTGGCGGTCTTGCGCGCCGAGCCGGAGGCGCGGGACTTTTCGCGAGCGATCGCATCGGCCGCACAGTGCCGCATTTCCGCGGCCAACTATTTGGAAGCAGCCGTGGTCATTGACAGCAGTAGGAGCGCCATTTCCAGCCGCCGGTTCGACGATTTCTTTCGAGCATCACGCATCGCGGTCGAAGCCGTGACTCCGAAACAGGCTGAGATCGCCCGTCAAGCCTACCGCGATTTCGGCAAACGGCGCCACAAAGCAGGGCTGAATTTCGGCGATTGTTTCAGCTATGCGCTGGCCAAAGAAATGGACGAGCCCTTGCTCTTCAAAGGAAACGATTTCCGCCATACCGATATCGAGGCTGCGAAAAAATGACCGCCAGCCAAAAATCCTCGCCGCCGGAGAGAGTTTGATCTGGGCCCTAGCGAAGGAAAGCGGAAAGTTTGAAAAAGAGCTGCGCTATCATGGATGTCTGGTGATTACTTCCTTCATTTTGGCGCACGCCTATGGCGCGGTTTAGGAGCGAGGGAATGGAATTCATAAAGTTAGCTGCGTTGGCCTTGGCGATTGCGGGGATTGTGGGTACCAGTCTTGGGTTCCTGGTTAAGTTTATGGTCGAGAGCGGGGATGCATCTACGAATGCAATCAACCAAGCAATCGACGACATTCGGCAAAATCGGGTTGTAACGCTGGATGAGTTCGTCCGGGGCGCGCATAAGAAAGGGCAGCTGGCCTGATTATGTCTTCCCCGGTCAATGTTGCACAGTCTGCTCTCATACGGTTCACAGAACAAGACCCGACAGCAGACGATGTGGAAGCCGTTAAGGAAATGCTTGTGGCGCTGGCACGGAATCCACAGACAGGAGTGCCTCTGCCATTTGTTCCGAAGACGTTTCCAGAAACTTACGTTTCTTGGACGCCGAATAGAAAATGGAGAATCGTCTTCCAGGCTCGGCGACCTGACGGCATCGAGGTGCTCAGCATCGAACCTGAGCGCACCTAAAATATCTACTCCACCGTCACCGACTTCGCCAAGTTCCGCGGCTGATCCACGTCGCAGCCGCGCCGTACCGCAATGTGATAGGCCAGCAACTGCAGCGGGACAATCTCCAGGATCGGCGACAACTCTTCCGGCGCCGGCGGAACGTACAGCACGTGATCCGCCGCTTCCTCGATTTCTTTGTCGCCTTCGGTCGCCAGCGCAATCACCACTCCCGAACGCGCCTTCACTTCCTTCAGGTTCGACATCGTCTTCTCGTAGCGCAGCACCGAGCCCGGATTATTCACATCGCGCGTCGCAATCACCACCACCGGCAGGTTCTCGTCAATCAAGGCGTTGGGCCCGTGTTTCATCTCGCCCGCGGGATATCCCTCGGCGTGAATGTACGAGATTTCTTTCAGCTTGAGCGCGCCTTCGAGCGCGATCGGATAATGAATGCCGCGCCCCAGAAACAAAAAGTCGTGCACCTTCTGGTAGCGCTTCGCCAACTCGTCGCAAGCCTTATCGTGCGCCAGAACGTTTTCCAATTTTCCGGGAATACGCGTCAGTTCCTGCATCGCCGCCTGCGCCTGCTCGGCAGTCATGACGCCGCGCACCTGCGCCAGGTACATCGCGAAGATGTAGAGCGCGGTCAGCTGCCCCGTAAAAGCCTTGGTCGAAGCCACGCCAATCTCCGGGCCGGCGTGGGTATAAATCGTCCCCGCAGCTTCGCGCGTGATCATCGATCCGACCACGTTGCAGATCGCCAGGGTCTTTGATCCTCTGGATTTGGCTTCGCGTTGGGCGGCGATCGTGTCCGCCGTCTCGCCCGACTGCGAAATCACCAGCGTGATCGTGTTCGCATCCACGATCGGGTTCCGGTATCTCCACTCGCTGGCGTAGTCCACTTCCACCGGCACACGCGCCAGCGTTTCAATCATGAACTTGCCCGCCTGCCCGGCATGCCAGCTGGTTCCGCACGCGATGATGTTGATTTTTTCCGCGCCCCGGAACTCGGCCTCGCTGATCTGCATTTCATCCAAGAAAATGTGACCGGTATCCTGCGAGACCCGGCCCAGGGTGGTGTCGCGAACCGCGCGCGGCTGCTCATAGATCTCCTTGAGCATGAAATGCTTGAAGCCGCCCTTTTCCGCCAGGATCGGATCCCAGGTCACATGCTGGATCTGCCGCTGCACCGGCCTTCCGTCGAAATCGGAGAGATTCACTCCATCGGCCGTGACCACCGCCATGTCCCCGTCGGCCAAAAAGAAAATGTCGCGCGTGTGAGCCAGGATGGCGGGCACATCCGACGCTACAAAGTACTCGTCGTTCCCCAGTCCGATCACCGCTGGCGGCCCGTTGCGCGCCGCGACAATTTTATTGGGCTCATCGCTGGAAATCACCGCCAGCGCAAAAACTCCGGTCAGCTGTTTCACCGCCTGCCGCACCGCATCTTCCAGCGAGGGATGCCGGCCGCCGCCCGAACTCGCCGAATATTTCTCCACCAGATGAGCAATGATTTCCGTGTCGGTCTCAGTCGTGAACTTGTGGCCCTCTTCGGTCAGCTTCTTTTTCAGGCTGAGATAGTTCTCCACGATCCCGTTGTGCACCACCACGATCTTGCCCGTGCAGTCGCGGTGAGGATGCGCGTTTTCTTCGGTTGGACGTCCGTGCGTGGCCCAGCGCGTGTGCCCGATGCCATAGGTTCCATCCAGCGGCTTCTGCCGGATGACTTCTTCGAGGTTGCGCAGCTTGCCCTCGGCGCGCCGCAGCTGCAGCCCCTCTCCCTTGCCGCCGACCGCAATTCCCGCCGAATCGTAGCCGCGATACTCCAGCCGACGCAGCCCCTCAATGATGATCGGAACCACACTCTTTTTACCAACGTAGCCGACAATGCCACACATGTAGAAACCTCAAAGGAGAAACTTCAAAGGATTTCCCGGCCCATGCTTATACGACCCGAGATTACTCGGCCAGGGAGAAACGGAACTCTTCAATGACGGGATTGGTCAGCACTTCACGGGCGATCCGCTCCACCTCGGCCTGCGCCTCCGCGAGCGCGAGTCCGCCGTCCAGCGTGAGCTCAAAGTATTTCCCCTGGCGCACACTTTCCAGACCCTTGTAACCCATCTTCTTCAGCGCGCCTTGAATGGTCTTGCCCTGGGGATCGAGCACGCTTTTCTTGAGCGAAACGTAGACGTAGGCTGTCATAACGAAGACATTATACGTGACGATGTAAATCAGGCATCAGACCTAAGACCTAAGACTTAAGGAACCTCGTGGTTACGCGTCAGGGTTCCTCTGTGCACCTCTGTGCACTCTGTGGTTCACGCTTTCTCTTGGACCTCACTCAGAGCTTCCTTAATACCTAAGGTCTGAAGTCCGAGGTCCGAGGTCCGAGGTCCGCCTCACCCCTTCAGCTTTTCCTCCAGTCCAGCCAAAGTCTCTTCGAGCAGCTTGCGGTGCCGCGGATTCTGGCTCGCTTGCAGTTGCTCAAGCACTCTCTGCCGCGACAGTCGAAGACTTTCTTTCTCCCGCCAGCGTGCCGCTTCTTCCACGCTCATCGGGACACGCCGCCTGGACGGTTTTTCGCTCGCCTCGGCTTGCTGCGCTTCGACCGATTTGCTCTCCCATCCTCGGGCCACGGGAAGATTATAGTTCTCCCAACGCCGATGCCTGAGCAAAAGCAACCCGACCGACCCCAATTCCCATTTCGACCCTCCGGCTGACTGCGAACATCTTTGGAAAACGTAACAAGCGAAAAAAAAAGTTGCTTCTAGAAATTCCGTGGTTATAATAACCGCGGCTCGGGCGACCGGGCCACAGTCCGCCTTTTGAGGGGGAGGCGGCGAAAGCGGTATCTGTGTTCCCCTTAACTGCGCAGCGCTTTAAAAGAATGCAACCGACGTGCCAGCCTTCACCCCCCGGTGTGGCTGTAGCTTTTTTTCTTCCCGCATTTTCTTCCAACCAGCAAAGCGATTCGTCCTCGGCGGAGGTTCGTCTCCATGCCGAATGACCCCAAGCCGAATGATCCACGCTTTTTCGACTCGGACCTCCCGACTCCCCTCGCCCACACCGAGCCACTCAGCGAGCCGGAGAAGTTGCTCGCCACCTATTTCAGTTCCTCCTCCGTTGGCCTTTCCTTCCTCGATTCTCAGCTTCGCTATTTAGCCATCAACAACACGCTCGCGGAAATCCATGGCATCCCGGCTCCCGACCACCTGGGCAAGACGGTGCGCGAAATTCTGGGCGATTTCGCGGACTTGATCGAGCCCGCCTTCCATCGCGTCTTCACGACCGGAGAGCCGGTACTCAACCTCGATGTTTCTGCCATGTTCGCCTCGCGCACCGGAAGCGGTCAATGGATTGCAAACCACTTCCCCATCAAAGATGCGTCAGGAACGGTTACGCGAATCGGCCTGGTCGTGGTCGAAATCAGCGCGCAAAAAGAGCTGCGCAAATCAATCAAAGACCTCAGCGGGAAACTGCGCAAGCAGATGGACCGGCTCCAGGTGCTGCTCGATATCAGTGGCATCTTGGCCTCGAACCTGGATCTGCACCAGACGTTTCCGCTAGTCTCGGCCCGCATCCGCCGCGTGCTGCGCCACGAGTACGCCGGCTTCGAACTGCACGACGCCAGTACCGGATTGCTGATCCGCCAAGCCGAAGACTTTCCCCTGGGCAAAGGGCTTCTGTCCGCCGCTCCCATCAGTCCCCTCGACAGTCCCGGAGGCCTCGCCCTGCAGGAGCGCGCCCCCCTGATTTTCTCCAAACAGCAACTACAGGGCTTCGAAGCCGAGATTGCCAGGAACTTCCTCGCCGAAGGTTTTCGTTCCCTGTGTTGCGTTCCACTTTTCCGGCCCAAGGGCGCCCTGGGAGTTCTCGTGCTGGGCAGCACCCGCGCCGATGCCTTTCACCCGGACGACCTGACTCTGCTCAATCAAGTTGCCGCCCAGTTCGCCGCGGCTCTCGAAAATCAACGGGCCGCAGCCGAAATCGATGTCCTCAAACGCCGTCTGTCCGTGGAAACAAAATTTCTGCAAGGCGAGTTCCACAGCGCAGGCTCCTTCCCCGACATCATTGGCGACAGTCCGGCCCTGAAGCAAGCTCTCGACCAGGCGGCCACCGTTGCTCCCAGTGGTGCCACCGTCTTGCTTTTGGGCGAGACCGGGACCGGCAAGGAACTGTTTGCGAAAGCCCTCCATCGCCTGAGCCGCCGCAAGGACGGTCCCTTCATCAAGGTCAACTGCGCCGCCATCCCCACCGGCTTGCTGGAGAGCGAACTCTTCGGCCACGAGAAGGGAGCTTTCACCGGCGCGGTCAGCCAGAAGGTCGGCCGCATGGAACTTGCCCACGGCGGAACCCTGTTCCTCGACGAAATCGGCGAAATCCCCCTCGAGCTGCAGCCCAAACTGCTCCGGGTGCTTCAGGATCAGGAGTTCGAACGACTGGGCAGCAATCGCACCATCAAAGTCGACCTCCGCGTCATCGCCGCCACCAATCGTGATTTGGTCAGGGATATCGCTCATCACGAATTTCGCAGCGACCTCTTCTACCGTCTCAGCGTGTTTCCCATCCGCGTGCCTTCGCTCCGCGATCGTCGCGACGACATCCCCCTGCTGGTTCGCCACTTCGTCCACAAGTTTGCCCAGCGCATGAACCGCAGAATCGAGACCATCCCCAAAGAAACCATGAAGGCACTGACCGAATGGCCTTGGCCGGGCAACGTTCGCGAACTCGAGAACCTAATGGAACGCTCAGTCATTGTGAGCGAGGGCCACGCCCTGCATGTCCCCTTGTCGGAACTGCGCGGCGAAACTCACGCCACAACCTCCGCCGCAGATCGCTCCCCGGACCCCGCCCAGGATCACAGCCTCGACAACGCCGAACGCCAGCACATTCTCCGCATCCTCCGCGAAACCCATGGCGTGCTCTCTGGGCCAGACGGCGCCGCACACCGGCTCGGTCTCAAGCGGACCACCCTGCAATCGAAAATGCAGCGCCTGAAAATTATCCGCAGCGACTACATGAGTTCCTGAATCAGGAGATTCGCGGCCTGACGAAATATCGGCACGCGTGCCCATGCGCCGACATGCGCCCGTCACGTTTTTTTCTTTCTTGTTTTGGAACTTGTTCCAAACAGGGAAGTTTCCCGTTCCCGACCTCCTCCCCATTTGCGGAACACAACGTGCACTGCACTGGTTCATTCCTGCCTCTGGCCGGCGAGCGTCTTTTCCCCACCTCCCCAGATGGCCTCAGTTCCAAACCAGCAATTGGAACTCGGTGCACGCGGCCGATTTTTAGGGAGTCAGACGTGGCAGCCTCTAATCGATGTCAGCTTTTGAACTCGGGCGTTTCTTCCCGCCTTTTGCAAACCGTTGCACGCCCTCCCACTTCGCTTGGTTGCGGCGTCGGCGACCATGCCAAACTCACCACCGGATGGTCATCCTTGCCGCGAGATCTGATTCCGCCCAACCCATCGGGCCTCGCGAACTCACCCTGCCCTGATTTACAGCCTTGTCCCCAGACTCACCCGCAGCAAGTCGATCCCTTCTATCTGTTCGCATGTCACGTCGAGTGGCAACACCGAGAGGAGCCCAGTGCCGCCTGGGAACTGCTGGCCGCGGCCCAAAGTTCGCACGCCGATACCCGCGCTCACGCTCGTGCCCTGCTCTCCAACTCGCACCATCTGGGAGGTCTGGGCGCGAGTTCGGGCTCCGCCCACAAGAAAAAACGCTCGCCCACTACGGAGACCAACATGAACTCACCCCACGATCCTGAGATCACCGACAACAGTATGGAGTGTACGAATCCCACCCAAGGTTTCTTTTGCGGATTGTCCTCAACCGCGCTGCAGTTGCTGAACGAGGTCAGCCACAAGAGCATCCTGCCGGCGGGGGCAATTCTGTTTGTCGAGGGCCAGAGTCCGCGCGGCATGTTCATCCTCTGCTCGGGCAAGGTGAATCTCTCCACCACTTCGCGCGAGGGCAAGATTCTGATTCTCAAGACCGCGGAAGCCGGCGAAGCTCTTGGCCTCAGCGCGGCGGTTTCCGGCGTCGGCTACGAATCGACCGCCGAGACTTCCACCCCCTGCCAGTTGAGCTTTGTGGATCGCAATCGCCTGCTCGAACTCATGCAGTCTCACACCGAGGTCGGCTCGCACGCCGCGCAGTGTTTGAGCCGCGACTACCAATCCGCCTATCGTGACATTCACGATCTGGTGCTCACCCGTTCCTCCGCCGGCAAGCTGGCGCGGTTATTGCTGTCACATTCCCCGGCGCAAGTCGCGGAAGAGGTCGAGTCTCGCATCCATTCCTCCATGACCCATGAAGAAATGGCGCAGCGCATTGGCGCGTCCCGGGAAACCGTGACCCGCCTTTTGAGCAATCTGAAGAAAAAGCGGCTGATTCGCCTGGACGGATCGACGCTGATCATTCGCGATCGCACTGCGTTGCAGGCTCTGGCCGTATAGGCCTTCCCCCGTAGACCGGAGGACGGTATTCCTTTCTCTCACCGTCCTCCGGGTTTCTTCACAACCCGATCCGGCTGGCACGTCTTAGACGAACGACTAAGACTATGTAAGGAAGGAATGTATTCCGGCACGCTCATCAACGATCTGTTCGAACTGGTGGAGGTAGTCCACGCCCGACGAGCATCCGCCCATTCGCACGCGCGCCGCATGGAACTGCAAGCCTCTCAACCCCAAGCCCGTCTCTGCGATTGCCACCGCCAGAGTTCAGAGTCGGAACAGTTCTCGCAATCGCTTGGTCTGAGCCCGGCTGACCGGGACCTCGGTCTGCTTCTTGTCGTCCATCCGCAACTGGTAGGAACTCTTGAACCACGGTACGACTTCGCGGATGCGGTTGATGTTCACCAGGTAGGAGCGGTGCGCCCGCCAAAAAAGATTCGTGTCTAAACTATCCAGCAGTTCCTCGAGCGTGCGGCAGTTGGATTGTCCCTCCATCCCCACCGGCCCTCCCGTCACCACCGTAATCACGCCATCTTCGATCCACGCGTAGCAGATGTCCCGCTGGTCCACCAGAAACATGCGCCCGACCGTCTTGAGCAGGATTTTTGCCGCCGGCTGTCTCTGCGACTCGATCATCCGCACCAGCGTCTCGATCTTCTCTGCCGGCAGAGCATTGGATTCCTGCTTGGCCCGCGCCTTCTGGATGGCCTGTGCCACCCTCTTCTTGTCAAACGGCTTCAGCAGATAATCGACCGCATTCACTTCAAACGCCTTCACCGCATACTGGTCAAATGCAGTGGCGAACACGATCTTGGGCAGGGGAACTTTCTTGTCGAGCAGCTTCTTGATCACTCCAAAGCCGTCGAGCCCCGGCATCTGCACGTCCAGAAAAACCAGATCCGGACTGTGCTCCTTGATCAGGTTCACGGCTTCCAGCCCGTTCTTGCCTTGGGCCACGACATTGACGTCGTCGGTATTTTTCAGCAGGTAGGCAAGTTCGTCGCGGGCGAGTTGCTCGTCGTCCACGATCATTGCGGATAACGTCATTCATGAACTCCGGAAAACGCAGAGGATCGCTGATCTAAGTAGCTGATCCAAGTATAGGTCCGCAATTTTCCCACCGCAATGCAGCCAGACAGGTTTCCTTCGTGAACCTTCGTGTCCTTCGTGGTCAGCGCCTTGGTTTCTACTGCGGCCGCTGCATCATCCCGCCCATATCGAACTTCGTAAATCCCGCGGGAATCTCAAACAAACTCCCCGGCTGCGAGCCTTCCTGGATGTTGCGCAGTTCCCAGCTTCCGTTCTTGCCTTCCCACTTCACGGGAAAGCGCAGCTTAGGATCAAGCCAAACGTCGCCCGTTTCACCCTTCGCGTTCGTGCCCTCGTACTTGACCGTGCTCCGTCCATTGACCGTCTCGCTGCCGATCTTGTGGCAACTTCCGCCCTTGTTTTGCGGCAGTTGCGTCCAGTCTGAGCAAGCGGCCTCCACGTCGCCCGTGCGGAAGAAGTTGTAGGCCGTGCGCTGGCTCGCCATTTGCGGGGACAGCTCCATATACATATGCTGCTGGTTCATCAACACAGTGGTGGTTTGCGTCGCCAGATTCATGATGACCACGCCGCCGGTGCGGGGGTCTTTGTTCGCCGACTCAAACCGCACCTTGTCCTTGTCCTTGGAAAAGTAGATTTTTCCGTTGCTGCCTTTCTGCGAATCGAACATCTCCGCAGAGAACTCGGTTTGCGCCAGGGCGAAGCTCGCGACCAGCAGGAAAGCAATCAGACCGGAAGTCCGCATCGTCATTAGGATCCTCGTCTGAGTCATCGTTCGAACCATCTCTCGAATTATCTCTCGAATCATGTCAGTCTCCTTCAGGGGGATGGCTTTCCCCATTGCGCCGGGAAACGCCGCGGAGAAAAGAGCGGGGAAAGCATATCAGAAGTCGACGCCGTCCGAAATGCGTTTGCAGGTTCAGAGGCCAGTGCGACCGCGGGGCTTGGTGGAATCCTGCGCGATCCACTTCGACAGGAATGTACTGCGGTGCTCAGTGAAGCCCAGCTTCCGGTACAACTGCAACGCAGCCGTATTACTCTCGACCACTTCCAAATGCAGTGTGCGAATTCCCACCGCCCTCGCCGCCTCTTCCACAAACTTCATCGCCGCGCGACCCCACCCGCGCCCCCGATATTCCTCCCGCAGATAGAACTCGTCGACGAACGCATCCCGCCCCAGCCACTCCAGGCTATAGCCGAAGCACAAAACAGCGTAGCCGACGGGCGCGCTGCCATCGAGGATGAGCCACGCCAGGCCCAGTTTGGAATCGCGCAGAAGAGCCGTTAGAGCCCCGTGAGCCTTCTCGAGATCGAAACCATGCCCGTCGAACGCGTAATACGCCTGCATGAATTCCAGAATCACGTCGGCGTCCGACTCGGCCGCCAGCCGAAATTGCGGCTCGTCGCTCATGGGGGAGTTGATCATCTGGAAGTTGGTCATGGGTAGACGCTCATATGGAAGTCGCTCCTGTGGAAGTCGGTCAGGGGGATGACGCTCGCGTGGATGACGTTCACGTGGAAGACGCTCACGTGGAAGAGCGGCGCTTCAGCGCCGCGAAAAGATTCCCAAAGATTAGGGCTTCAGCCCCCGCGGTGTAGCCCAACCTCACACCACATTCTCCAGCGCCAACGCCATCCCCATGCCGCCGCTCACGCACAACGCAGTCACGCCGCGCTTCGTATTCCGTTTCATCATCTCGTGCAGCAGCGTCACTGTGATGCGCGTTCCTGTACACCCAATGGGATGCCCGAGCGCAATCGCGCCGCCATTCACGTTGAGCCGGTCGCGATTGAAATTCAAAGTGCGATCGCAAGCCAGCACCTGCGCCGCAAACGCCTCGTTCAACTCGATCAGCCCGAACTCGTGCAGCCGCAGATTATGTTTCTCCTCGAGTTTGCGCAGCGCCGGTACCGGACCAATCCCCATCGTCCGCGGATCGACCCCCGCTGATGCAACCGCCACAATCCGCGCCAGCGGCTTCAAATGATTCTGCTTCACGAAATGTTCACTGGCCACCACCACCGCCGCCGCCCCGTCGGTAATCCCCGAAGAATTCCCCGCCGTGATCGTCCCCGGCGTTTCTTTGGACGTCGCATCTCCAGCCTTGGCAAACACGGGCGGAAGTTTCCCCAGCTTCTCCATACTCGAGTCCGCAAACGGATGCTCGTCTTGCGACAAAGTGGTCGCGCCCTTTTTCGCTTCGATCGTCACCGGAACGATCTCCGCGTCAAATCGTCCCGCCGCAATCGCCCGCGCCGCGCGCGTCTGCGATGCCAGCGCAAATTCGTCCTGCTCCTCGCGCGTGATCTTGTACTGCTCGGCCAGCACCTCGGCGGTCTCGCCCATCACCATCTTCGCCAGCGGACAGAAAAATCCGTCGCGATACATCCCATCCACCATTTCCTGATTGCCCAGCCGGTATCCCCAGCGCGCCCCGTCGAGATAATAAGGAACCCGCGACATCGACTCCGTGCCGCCCGCCAGAATGCAGTTCGCGTCGCCCAGCCAGAATCGCCTGATACGCCAGCGCAATCGACTTCATCCCCGACGCGCAAGCCTGGTTGACCGTGAACGCCGGAACTTCCACGGTACTCCGCTGCGCACCGAAATCTGCCGCGCCACATTCGGCCCGCCGCCCGCCTGCCGCGCGCAGCCAATAATGGTCTCGTCCACCTGCGCCGGCTCGATCCCAGCCCGCTCCATCGCAGCCTGCGCCGCCACCACGCCCATGTCCGCCGCCGTCAACGAAGCCAAAGCCCCGCCAAACTTCCCAATCGGCGTCCGCACTCCAGAAAGAAGATAGATCCCCGGCAACCCGCACCTCCAAACGCTTGAGTCTAGCAGGAGAGATTTGCTGTATTCTATAAGCACCTAAAAAGGTGCCGGAGGGAACGCTCATGCTTGACCTTACTCAGGATATCCAATCGCTGACCACCTTCCGCCGCCGTTCGGCCGAGTTCCTCAAACAACTGCGGAAGAGCAAGCGCCCCGTGGTTCTCACGGTAAAAGGAAAAGCTGCCGCCGTGGTCCAGGACGCGGAGGCCTACCAGAGACTGCTCGACATTGCAGCGGCGGCCGATGCGCGTGAGGGCATTCGCCAGGGACTGGAACAATCAAGGAAGGGACAAGGCCAGCCTGCTCGTGAGTTCTTCAGGGAGTTTGACGCCGAGATCAAGAAAAAGTATGGCGTATCTCGTTAAGCTCATGCCCCGCGCCAGGCGTGATCTGAGATTGCTCTTCGACCACATTCGCGCACGCGAATCCGCCGCAGCCTTCCGCTGGTATAAGGGTCTTGAGCGAGAAATCCTTCGCCTGGAAGAAGCTCCGAATCGCTGTCCGGCCGCTCCCGAAAGCGGGAAGCTCCGCCATTTGTTATACGGCCGCAAGCCTCATGTCTATCGCATCATCTACCGCGTGTTGGAGGAAGAGAAGCAGGTCGATGTCCTTCACATTCGCCATGGTGCGCGGCGAAGATTCAGAACTCACGATATCTTGTGAGCCACGGAGAGCCGGCCCATACGTTCGAAGCAAGCGTTCACTCCGGTAGCTTCCAGTCAAACACCAGCGGGACGGTTACTTCATCCTTACTCCACTCCAGATCGTTGATCTGCTGCACCATCGGTATCTCCGCTTCATCGAGCAAATGCCCCGACCGGTCGTACAGGCGAACCACGCCGGGCCCGTGGCTGCCCTGTCCGGGCATGGTGGAAGGCCAGATCTGGCGCCGGTACACAACCAGGCGGAATCGCGAATCAGGACTGTTGATGACCCGGTACTGTTCCAGATGCACCCGTTCCCAGACGGCGAATCCGGCGATCACCGCGATCACGCCAACCACCGCGATCACCACGCGCTTCTTCGTGCTGGTTTTTTGCCCAGGCGTGTTCATACCTAGATGTCTCATACCACGAAGGAATCAGGAGGACTGATAGTTACTTGCTTCACGTCGGAATAGACGAGGAAGTCGCCCCCTTTGCCGTTGGCAGTTCGCCAGTCGCGAAAGTCCCCGTTATCCGCTTCGGTCGTACCCGGGATGCCGGGCAGGCTACTGCCTATGTTCGTGATCTCATCCCACCATCCCAGGATTTCATGGCCTTCAAAATCGTAGGAGTCCCAGACGTGGAAGCCCACCGAGTAGAGAGTTACGCGAAGCTTGCCGACTTCGGGTGCAACATCAAAGACCAGCGGCACAACGTAGATGCTGAAATGGCCCAGTGCCGCGTCCATATCATCAAGCGCGATCGTCGACATGGGAACCGCCTTTACATTGACTTGCAGCGGGTGCTGATCCACCGTGCTCTTGGAGGAAATGTCCATGCACTTACTCGTGTTCGGTCCAACCCCTAAGAGACGAAGGCGGCTGGCGAAAACCGGCTTGGCCTTGTCGCTCTTCCACACCTTGTCGCGCACCATGCTGTCGAAGACAGTCTTGGCACGGGGAAAAGTCAACACCCAGGAATCCATCTTGATGGTAGTGGTGTCGGGAGTGGTATAGGTCGCCGGCGAGGTCGGCGGCCCGGCAAACCACTCGTCCATGAGGGCGGCGCCATTGAACCACTTATTGGCGCGCATGATCCCTGGAATTTTCGTGATCGAACTGATGCCCACGAATCCGCTCCTTCTAGCGAACCCCCACAAGGTCCGCGTGAAGCAATCCCGAGGATTCTAACGGCGCAGCCAGGGAAGGGCAACTCGAACCCGGTTTCGACTTCCAGTCCCGCTTAAATGCTCGCGATCAGTTGGTAGGTCTTCGCGCTTGATTCTACAATCCTCCTCCGCCCATGCCCGGGATTAGGGACGTACCGGGTGCGCAGCAGGCCGAACGATTCCAGCAGATTGATGTCACGGCTCACCGCGCGCGGGTTGCGTTTCAGCGCGCCAGCCAAAACCGAAACCGGAGTCGCTCGTTTGCTGGCCCGAATCAAGCGCAGACGTTCCGCGGACAGCACCTTCATCATTTCGCCGGCGTCCTCGAAGGCAATCACCAGCTCGGCCTCCAGTTTCTCGCCGCGATCCAGTCTGCGGGCATGCTCCCGCGCGCGACTGAAGAAACCGTCGACCCCATCCGTCACCACGCGAACTTTAGCTTCCTTGTTCATCTTCGCTTCTCCAGAGTTCGGTCACTTCCCCTTGAAACCGGTCCAGGAGCGCTTCGTATCCCCGAAAATCCACGGACGAAATCTGTCCCATGAAATGGCGATGGTGGTGTCCGTGGCTGTTGTCATACCCAAGCACCCGGCCGTTGTCAGGTCCGCAAATCCGCGGATTGATGTAGGCCAGGCTATACTTCACCACTTCGGCTCCACGCTGAACAATCTCCTCTTTCACAATCGCCCCTCGCCGTTTGCCCGTCAAATGACCAACGTTGACCGTCGATCGCAGCGGTTCGGGCCTTTTGGCCTTCTTCCCCACAAACCAATTCTATCACAGCTAGGACATTCTATGTTCACTCTGTATCGGCAACCCCTTGCCATTCCGCCTAACCTTCGGCATAATAAGAGTTTGCCTCGATCTCCCCGGACTCTTCCGGAACAAGGATATAAGACCCGTGTTAATGATTCGTCTGGCGCGCCGTGGTGCGCGCAAACAACCGCACTATCGTATCGTGGTCATTGAGAAGGAGCGCGCCACCAACGGCCGTCCGGTGGAAGTGGTCGGGACTTACAATCCCCGCACCAATCCCGCCAGCGTCGAGATGAAGCGCGACCGCGTCGAGTACTGGGTGTCGAAGGGCGCCCAGATGTCGGACCGCGTAAACAAGCTGTTCAAAAAGGCTCCGGCCCCAGTCACCGCCGGCTCCGCCGCCTAAACTGGCGTCGCTTTTCGGCACGATCATCGCCCGTGCAGGTGCATGCCGGAGAGCGGATGCGCGGAAGACGCATGCCGAAGAGGGCGAGCCGGAAAGCGGATGCCCGAGAGCGGATGCCGGAGAGCACCCGACTCGGGAAGGGCTCGACTTTTAGTCGTGCCGTCAAGGCCGCAAAGGACTGCGGCTTTAGCCGCTGAGGGAAACAACGGCCGCATAGTTATTATTTCACCGTGAGAATGCTGACTTATGACTGAGCCCTCTGGAGATGTGCGCGCTCTCGTTGAGCTGATTGCGAAATCGCTGGTCGACAACCCCGACGAAGTCTTCGTCGAGAAATTCGACGACGACGTCATCGAACTGGAAGTTGCCGAAAGCGATGTGGGCAAGGTCATCGGACGCCAGGGACGCACCGCTCGCGCCCTGCGCGCTCTGCTGAGCGCCGCCGGTCACCGGGCCCGCAAGCGCTACACACTCGAAATCATCGAGTAGAAATGTGGAAGAGCGGCATCGAGCAGAGATGTGGAAGAGCGGCCCTTTAGGGCGGCGTCAACGATTTGCACGCAGCAGGGCTTTAGCCCCTGAGGTTTCTCGGACGGAATTGGCTAGCGATTCAAGCGCCGATTTCATCACCCTGGCCCGCGTGGTCAAGACGCAAGGCCGGCATGGCGAAGTCGCAGCACAAGTGCACAGCGACGTCCCCGGACGCTTCGCGGCAGGCATGAAGTTGTTCGCGCTGCCGAAGCCGCAAGAGGCGAGAACTCGCGGCGCGAACTGGAAGTCGAAGATTTGTGGCCGCACAAGGGCCTGGTAGTTCTAAAGTTTCGCGGCGTCGATTCCATGAATGACGCTGAGTTATTGATCGGATCGGAATTGCAGGTTCCCAGTGCGGAACGCGCGAACCTGGAAACGGGCTGGAATTACGTCAGCGATCTGATCGGCAGTACAGTTTTCGACCACGGCCGCGAAATTGGCCGCATCGAAGACGTTCAGTTCGGAGCCGGCGAAGCCCCGCTGCTGATCGTGGTCAACCGCGGGATGCTGGTAAAGAAAAAAGTTCGACGTGCCTTTCGCCGAAGCGTACTTGGAAGGTGTCGACTAGGCGCAGACTGGGCAAGTGCGCATGAACCTTCCCGAGGGCATGCTGGAAATTAATGCGCCGGTAACGGCCGGAAGAAAAGAGGAACAGCAGCAGGAACAGAAAGAAGAAGCGCACTAAAGGATTTCCTTCGTGAACCTTCGTGCCCTTCGTGGTTAAAGTCTTAGGTGTTTAGTCGGGTGTTCAGGTCCGAATGAAAGCCGATATCCTGACGATTTTTCCCGGCTTCTTCCACTGGACCGCTGGATCACGGCATCACCCGCCGGGCCTGCGAAATGGGCCTGGCGAAAATCGAAGTTCACGACTTGCGGCAGTTTACGCACGACCGGCACCGCACCGTGGATGACCGCCCCTTCGGCGGCGGCGAGGGCATGGTGCTCAAGCCGGAACCGATCTTTGATTGTTTGGAACCGCTGCAGCTGGCTTCGCGAGAGCAACGTTGGCTGGCGCTGCGACTGGTGCTGGCACTGGTACTGGGAAGGAAAGCATAATCTTGCTTTCCGCGCAGGGTCAGCGCTTCACGCAGCAGGTTGCCGCGGAACTGGCGACGCTCGAGCGCATGGTTCTGATCTGCGGCCGATACGAGGGCGTGGACGAGCGCGTCGCAGACTTTCTCGCCGACCGCGAGCTGTCGATCGGCGACTACGTGCTCAGCGGCGGTGAGCTGGCGCGGCCGTCATCATCGAAGCGGTCACGCGGTTGCTGCCCGGTGCGGTGGGCAACGAAGCTTCGACGCGGCAGGAATCGTTCACCGCGCATGCGAAAGCGGGCGAGGTTACGGAAAACGAAGCGGCGGATTCGACCTGCGGCTCCGGCGGATTGCTCGACTATCCGCACTACACGCGCCCCGCGGATTTTCGCGGGATGCCTGTGCCGGAAGTTTTGCTGAACGGCGACCACCAGCAGATCCGCCGCTGGCGTCGCGAGCAGGCATTGAAGAAGACGCTGCGTAACCGCCCGGATTTGCTGGAGGGCGCGAAGCTCAGCGACGAAGACGAAAAGATTTTGGCCCGCATCAAGGCCGGCCGCGAGTAACGCGCGAGCCGGGCCGAAGAACAAAGATTCGTATCAGGGTATGCCTTCAGGCATACCGAACGGGAAGAAAAACAGAATCGCGCCTTCAGGCGCTGCGAAAGACAAAGGATAAAACGACAATGTCAAACTTAATCATCGAAAAGCTGCTGGCCAAATCGCAACGCACCGACATCCCCGCGTTCCATCCCGGCGACACCATTCGGGTTCACGTGAAGATCAAGGAAGGCGAAAAGGAACGCGTGCAGGCCTTCGAAGGCGTGGTCATCAAGCGCGACAACGGACCGCAGGCCAGCTTTACCGTGCGCAAGATCAGCTTCGGCCAGGGCGTCGAGCGCATCTTCCCGGTGCATTCCAAGGTCATCGACAAGGTCGAACTGCTGCGCTCCTCCAAGGTTCGCCGCGCCCGCCTGTTCTACCTCCGCGGACTCCGTGGCAAAGCCGCCCGCCTGCGCGACGTGGAAAAGAGCTAGCGTTGCTCGTGTGAGGCCGGGTCTTTAACCCAGCCGAGCCGCGAAGCGGCGAAAGAATGAGCCCACGGCGCAAGCCGTGGGTTTATGGTCGAAGTAAAAACTAGCCCCGAAGGGGCGAAAGATTGCAGCCCGCAACTTCCCTGAGCCTGGGTGGCACCGTAGCCGGCCGGCGGACGAAGGCGTCCGCCACTCAACTTATCCCGCCACTGCGAGAGGTTCGCGCACGACTTCTACTTCGGCGAACTCCTCGACTCGTTTCGTGCGCAACCGGCTCAACACATAGCTGAGCAGCGGACGGTCGCCGCGCCGGATTTCCTGAAACTCCACGCCCATCTGAAGATTGTCTACCAGATATTTCACTTGCGCCTTCACGGCCACGCTGATGTCGAACATGCTCAGCACCAGCCGGAAATCGGTTCCGGGCCGCAGGATTTCCGTGCCTGCGATGCGCGCGCCATATTCCGAGATCTGCTGCACCTCACCCGGCACGCGCTGCACCCCGTCCATCACTTCGGCCTGGCCCTCGACGTAGAACCGCGGACGCCGCCGCCGGTTGGCTGCCGGGTGGCTCAAACCCGCTGACCGCCGACTTGCCTTTTAGGCCATCGAGGACGACTGGCTGGTACTGCTCTTCGAATCTGTCGCAACTCTTCTTCCCAGGGCGTTCTGCCTTCGACGCACTGCACCGAGAACTGTCCACGCAGTGGCGACGAAGCGTCGCCCGCCCACACCACCTGACAGATAGCCTTGTTGCGCCCGCGCTCTACCATCACCAGGTCGCCCAGGTTGACCGGGCGCGCGCTCAGCAGCCGCGCGCCGTGCGGGTGGATGTCGTACGTACACGCCATCTCCGCCGGCCCGCGCCCTTCCTGACCCACCAGGCTCCAGCGCACGGGCAGCGCCAGATGCACGACCTTGCCGGTGAGCAGGCCGTCCTCGGGAGCGTGTTGGTTTTGCGTTTCCACGAATGCTTCTCGAGCTTTCAGAGTCGACGTCAACTGAAGACGAAGTTACCAGTGCATGTCCGACCGGGCAATGTACTCCCGTAATAAAGTAATGGTTACAAGCCGGCGTTACCCGCGTGGGGGCAGCATGGCCGTGCGTGCCATGCCGCGGGCAGGTAATCAACATCTTCGCTCCGCTCAGAGACGCGAATGCACAACGGAATTAGGAATTTCTCTCGTGCAACTTTGCGTCCTTCGCGGTGAATCCCTCGCATGTACTACCACTAAGGCTTGAGCAATTCGCACTCTGGACGAAGATGATGGACGATGATGCCTGCTCCGGCACGAACGCTCTCGCCGTCCGCGGCCAAGCTGCGGTTGCTGAAGAAGCTGCGCTGCACGCTGCGCTATGAAAAGAAAGCCTGGGCGACGGGGGCGCGGCTGGTGGCGGGCGTGGATGAAGTGGGGCGCGGCTCGCTCTTCGGCTGCGTGGTGGCGGCGGCGGTGATTCTCGATCCGGCGTACCGGGTGCGGGGGCTGCGCGATTCGAAGTTGCTGCCGCCGGAGCGGCGCGAGGTGCTGGCCGAACGCATTCGCGAGCATGCCTTGGCCTGGGCGGTTGCGGCGGTGGACGTGGCTCGCATCGATCAGATCAACATTTATCACGCCTCGCGCGCCGGCATGCGCGAAGCGGTGATGCGCCTGGCGCCTGCGGCGGACCATCTGCTGGTCGACGCCATGCGCCTCGACTGCGAGCAGCCGCAAGTTCCGATCATTCATGGCGATGCGCTCTCGGCCTCGATCGCGGCCGCGTCGATTCTGGCGAAAGTGGAACGCGACCGCATGATGTGCGAGTGGGACGCGGTGTTTCCTGCCTACGGGCTGGCCTCGCACAAGGGATACAGCACGCCCAAACATCTGGCCGCGCTGCGCGAGTGGGGGCCGACGCCACTGCACCGACAGTCATTTGCGCCGGTGTGGCAGAATCCGGTTCCGCAGCAGGCCTTCGCGTTTATGAGCGAAGACGAGCCTGTGGAAGAGGTAAGCGCTGAAGATCTGGCGGGTTAGGGGTGGGCTGCGGGATATTTTCCACAATGTTCCTGAAGGAACATTCTTATGTACAATGTTGTATGTACTTTGGTCTGATATTTGGATAAGCCCAGTCAGAAGAGGGAGTTATGGAGAAACGAAAGAAGGAACGCGCGAGCGCCAAGGTACGGCAGCGGCGCGCGCGCGGCAGACGCAGGACCCGGACGGTGAAAGTGGGGGCGTTGAGCCTGTCGGCGCCGGCTCCGCAGTCGAAGTTGCACGCCATGAAGATTCGAGATTTGTATCGTCCGCTGAAGAAGCCGATTACGGTGCGAATCGATGCGGACGTGCTGGCGTGGTTCAAGAAGGATGGCCGGCGGTACCAGACGCGCATCAACCAGGCGCTGCGGAAGGCGATGGAGCGCGAGATGAAGGCCCAGTAACAGTGATTGTTCACTTCTGCACGAGTCAACATCCCCACCCTGTCGCGAAGAACGCGACAAGGATGGGGCACCCGGCCTAACCGGGTAGGGAAGAGCTGAGGAGGGCAAAGCGCATGCGAAATCATTTAGTTGTCCGACCAGTAGTTGTCCGATTCGTTGTACGACTGCTCGTGTTATTCGCGATCCTGACCATTGATCCTGGCTGGAGCGTGAACGTTTGTGCCGTTGCGCAGACGGTTGGCCCTATGCCAGCGCTAAAGCCTACGGCGCTGCGCGTCGCCAATTCTCCGATCCCGATGTTTGTCCTGGTGCAGAGCCCGTCGGAGACTCGAACTGAGTTGCAGATCATCTGTTTGTTTCGATCGGACGCATCGAACTCACTGCACGGATCTCTGGTGGAGATGAACGAAAAGCTCAAGGGGCTGCTCGATCAAATTCGTACATCCTCGTTGTTCCGCGGCGACCTTGGCGAGACCTTGTTGATCGGCCCGCCCGCGGGCAGCATGGCGGCCAAGCGAGTCCTGATCATCGGCCTCGGAGATTCTGAGACCTTTGTGCCGGAGCGGATGGAACTGGTGGGCGCAGTTGCGTATCGCGAGGCTAGTCGCCTGGGTGCGGGCCATCCGTTCTTCGCGCCCACGGTGATCGATGGTGGTGTGGGGAAATACCCGCCCGCGCTGGTGTCGGAACAAGTCATCACCGGGTTCCTGCGTGCGGCGCGCACGGAGAAAATTGTCAGGGATGGCGGCGCTTCTCATGGACCGGTGATTCAAGACTTCACGTTTCTGGCGGGACCTCAACATGCCGCCGAGGCTCAGCAGGGAATCGAAAAGGCAATTGCCGCAGACACGGCGAAGTAGAAGAAGATGAAGTCCCTCGAATCATCCCTCGGATCATGCACAGGAGCCCTGTATCGGCGCGCTTGCGGCTGTCTCTTCCTCTGTTGTCTCTGTTCTCTGGTTTTGTTTTTCGCTGGGTGCGGGGGTAGGTCGTTGCAGGTGAAGACGCCGCCGCCCCCGCCACCGCAGCCGGTTTGCGCCACGCCGGCTACGAGTAATCCTGTGGGCGGTGGCGGGATTTATTCGCAGCTGCAGATCGATCCGGGAGTTTACGGGACTCGGGATGCATCGGGCCTTACTGTGTTCGGCTTCAGTCAGGAGGGCCAGAATCTTGCGGCTGATCCGCAGGTTCTGGAGATGCGGGCCAACATTGTTCCGCGGGCGTGGCAGCGCTGGGACACTTACGGGACGCAATCGTCGGAATACAACTGGAGTTATCCGACGCAGGCGCAGACGGCGGGAATCACGTTTATTGGGGGAACGACCGCGACTGTTTTGTTTCAGGACGAGTTTCCGGTGGCTTCGCAGTTCAACAGCGTGGTTTCGTGTAACGCGCAAGGGCAGCCGGTGGTCCACGCGCCGCTTAATTTTTACCGGGGAAGCATGGCCTCGCCTGCGTATCGCAATTACATCATCGGCATTGGCGAGTTGCAGATTGACGGCGGCGTCGACGGACTTTTCTTTGACGAATCCGACGAGAGCTATGAGGGTGCGACATACGGCAACGGTAATGAGGGTTTCGACGACGCTAATGTCGCGGATTTCGGCGGATTTCTTTGCGGGAAGTATCCGAACCTGAGCGTCGCCCAGTGGCAGACGCAGTTCGGCGTCACGGCTGCGGACAAACTCAATTGCTCGGCTTCCTCGGATCAGTGGGGACGGACGTTCGACTACCGCGGATATCTGGCCAGAAATGGATGGCAGACGGACCCGCTGAATTCTTCAAACCCGCTGGCGGCGGAGTGGGGAAGCATGCAGGGCGGGCATCCGGAGCCGGAGAATGGCACGTTCACCGGAACCTATACCAGCCTGGTGTACTGGCAGAATATTGTGGTGACGCTGCGCAGTTATGCGCGGCAGAAATATGGAAAGGAAATCTACATCACTGCGAATGGAGTATTTCCGTTTGTCGATTTCCAGATGAACGGGTTGTGGGATGGAAATCCTGACGGGCCGAGCGGGACTTCTGCGGATTACTGCCCGGTAACGCCGAGCGGCGATCTCGATGGCACGCAGTCGCTCCTGCCGGCGTTTCTGAGCATCAAGCAGCGGTCGGCGCGGATTGATGGCCGCGTGGTTCCGGTTGCGGCGTTCATTGATTGGCCGACTGGGGTGATGACACGGTATCTTTCCTTGCCGTCGTCAGAACGGTCGGACTACTGGCGGATGTACGTGCCGGAGGCGCTCGCTGCGACTGTCTATTTGAATATGCATTTGCTCGATACCATTGGCGACCCGACCGCGACGCAGTTGGGGTTGATGCCGCTGTTCGAGCAGACTGCGGCGTTTTATGAAGTGCCGGCACATGCGGCGCTGTATCACGGTACGCGGGATTTGGCGGGCACGGTCACTGTGTCGGTGCCGAAAGTCGCGACGAATCTTACTCAGCTCGGTGACGGCCGCACGGTCGCTCATTTGATCAACCATAACTACTCGGCGGGATTTCAGGAGCAGGATGGTGTGGTCGTCGCGTTTCCGTTGGGGCAGGCTCCGACGACCGTGACGCTGGTGTCGCCCGATTATTCGGCGGATATGGTGGTGCCGTTTACTTATTCGGGTGGACAGGTGCAGGTTACGGTTCCGCAGTTGATTGCTTATGTGGCTGTTGTGGCGCAGTGAAAGCGGGTTGCTGCATCTCGGGGCGGGTCAAGTCAAAATCCCGACCCTTCAACTTCGCTAGGGCAGGCTTTCTCGCGCTCAGGGCGGGCGAGAAATGGGGCACCCGGCTGTCGAGATTCCTGGTGACGCCGCCGACGGCAGAGAGCGTGATAGGGATCCTTCGACTGCGTTGTCTTCCGCTTCGCGAACGACAACTTCGCTCAGATGACTGGGCCGAAGTTGCTCAGGGTTTGGTGAGATTGGTGTTCAGTTCAATCAACAGTTTTGTGTTTTTCTCGAGGGCGTGCTGGAGGATTTCTGCTTGCTGTTTGGCGGTGGGCCAGTCCTGGGCTTCGACGGCTTCGGTTAATCCTGGTAATTCGAGGTGGGCGTAGGTGAATCTCGCGCCGTAGAGGATGTGTTTGAACCAGGGGCGGCCGGGGATGCCGTCGGGGTTGAGCCAGTTGCGTTCGACTTGCATCATGCCGTGATTCAGGGTAGCGGCTAGTTTGGGGTCGATTTGGGCTGAGGCTAGTTTCGCTTTTAGTGATTCGTTCAGCTTTTTTCCGGCGGCTTCGAAAGCGTCGATGGCTTTTTCCACTTTACTCAGGTCGAGTCGAGTTGGGGTCTGGGAAACTTGCGCGGCTCCGGAGTCTGGAACAAATCCCTGGTGGAAATTCCCTGATGGGCTGCAGGTTGCGCAGGCGTGCAAGGGATCCTTCGACTGCGTGGCGGCTTCGCTTCGCGAACCCGCCACTCCGCTCAGGATGACAGATTTATTTTTGTTCGCTAGTTCGTTGACGAACTGGCGGACGTTGGTGGCGTAGGTGGCGAAGTCAAAGGGGAGCAGGTCGGCGTTGGCGAGGCGGAGCGCGGTTACGCCCCATAGTTGGCTCATCAGCGTGTGGTATTTGTAGCCGGGATCGCCGAAGTGGTTCATCCAGTAGAAATCGTCGTAGCCGGAGTGGTAGACGCCGTAGTCGCCTTCGAATCTGAGGCCGATGACGGGCATGCCGACGAAGTTAAGGAAGACGGTGTGGTCGGAGCCGCTGCCGATGCGGGTGTCGGCGAGGGTTGTCGTTGGCCGCGCCGGAGTCGTAATCGGGCCGGATTGATGGCCTTCCTTCTTTTTCGCGAGCTTTTTCTAGTACGACGGTTTCTTTCCAGGCTGCGTAGAGAGTTTTGTGAGATGGATCTTGTAATGTGTGCGTGGTGTCTTCGAGCATGGGGGCTAGCGAGGCGACGGCCTGGCCGTGAAAGTTGGGGCCGGACGTGGCTTCGTCGACGTTGATGTAGGCGACGGCTTTGGCGCGGAGGTCGTCGGCGAATTGCTCTCCCCATTCGGTGGAACCGGTGAGGCCGACTTCTTCGCCGTCCCAACTGCAGACGACGATGGTGCGGCGCGGGCGCATGCCTTCTTTGGTGAGCTGGCCGAGGGCGCGGGTCAGTTCCATCATGCTCGCGGTGCCGCTTGCGGGGTCGACGCCGCCGAAGACCCAGGCGTCGCGGTGGTTGCCGAGGACGATCCATTCGTCGGGAAGTTCGGCGCCGCGGATGCGGGCTTCGACTACGTAGTAGGGCTGGGTGCCGTTGTCCATCTCTATTTTGAGATGGACCTTTTCTTTTTCACCCCCAAAGCGATAGGGAAAACCGAGGCCGCCCTGCCATGATTCTGGAGCGATCGGGCCGTCCATATTTTCGAGCAGAGGCTTGGCGTCGTGCCAGGAGAGCGGGAGGGCCATGATTTTCGGCGCGGACTCTGCTTGCTCGATGGGAATGCGTTTCGCGCCGGGGATAGAGGCCCAGCCCGGCGTTTGCGGGTCGCCGGGGACGATGAAGTCGTAGGTGATGGCGCCGCGCTGAATTTTATATTCGGGGCCCCAGGGGCCGTCGGGGTCGACTTTGCCTTTCTTGTAGCCGTCTTCGGCGGGGTCGCTATAGATCAAGCATTGCGGCTGCGCCTTCGCGTTGCGCGGTGAGTGCTTTGAATCCGCGATAGCTGTAGGGATTGGAATAGCGGACGAGGACAATTTTGCCTTTGACGCTGATGCCGTTTTTGCGGAGGAGATCGTAGTCGTCGGGATTGCCGCTGTGAGCGTAGACGACGGGCGCGGTGACTTCGCCGGAGATCGACATGCCGAGCCAGGCACCGCTGATCGCGGGATTTTTGGAGTCATCGTCGCCGGGGATTGGGGATTCGCGGAGGACGGCAGTGTAGTGCGTGGGGGCTGATCATTTCCAGTGACGCGGATTTTGGATTGGTGCCGTAGACGTCGTAGCGGCGGATGATGACGTCTTCGAGGCCTTGCTTTTTCCATTCGTCGCGAATGTATTCGGCGAGCTCGTTGTTGCGTTTGGAGCCGGCGACGTGGGGTTCGGCGTGAAGATGCGGTGCTGGCGGCGTTCTTCGTCGGGGGTGGGGAGGGATTTGAATTTTTTTTCGATTGCGGTTTCGCGGGCGGCGGAGGTGGGGGTGAAGCCGAGGATGGATTGGGCGTTGGCGGGTGCGGAGAACAGGATTAGCAGGGCGATTGTGTGAGCAGATGGCGTGGCCGGGAAGGCTCATAAAGTTCTCTGCGGATTTTCGATGCAAAGAGTACCACAGGGGCTGAAGCCCGGCTACTGTCGGGAGCTAACGCGGCGCTGAAGCGCCGCTCTTCCACGGTTGCGCCGGCGAAAGGCACGGTGCTGCGCACCGTGACCGGGCCAGAGGGCCCGGTCCCACGCGAGCAAACCCACACAAGCAAACCCACGCAAGCAAACCCACAAAGCGAACCCACAAAGCGAACCCCACACAAATCAAACCCCACAAATCAAACCCACGCTATCAACTTACTTTGCTTTCAGGATGTCGGTTAGCAGGTCTGGTTTCGAGTCGTCGCGTACTAGGTGCGGATATTTTTCGCCGCCGTGGTAGTCGATTTTGTAGGTGTTGTAGTAGTCGGTGTTTTCAACCAGGAGTTCGATGGGCGCGGGGCTGTTCTTGGCGGCTTTGAGCGCGTCTTTCAGGACATCGGAGGAAAAGCGGCGGCCGTTGACGGCGACCAGCTTCATTCCCGGACCAATGCCGGCTTGGGCTGCGGGCATGCCTTCGATGGTGTCGGCGATGTTGCCATCGGCGCCGAGTTCGAGGCCGAGCGAGTAACGCGTGCCTACGGAACGGCGGCCGCGACCACCTTCCATTGGTGACGGGGTTTCGTCATAGACGATTTTCCATCCGCTGCTTTCGACGCCGCCTAGCGGGGCGCCGGGGCCGTGATTGGTGAGGCGTTCGGTCCAGAAGGCGCGCCAGTCGTAGGGTGCGATCTGGTTGAGCGCGCTGACCACGTCGTCGAAGGTGAAGGTTTTTACGATAGGGCCTGTGCTGGGCGCGCCGTGAAAGAGGTGGCAGAAATCGTCGATCGACTTGGCGCCTTTGGTCTGCTGGCGGATGATGACGTCGGTCCAGAGCCAGTCCAGAGTGCCTTCGTCATAGAAGTCGGTGCCGCGGCGCCAGGATTCCCAGGAGCGCGGAGAGAAATAAAGCTCGGGGGCGTCGTCGGCGGTGTCCTGCAGGTTGCGCCATTCGCGGCCGGGAGTGTGATCGAGCGCGGCGGCGGTGTTGGCCAGGCCGTCGCGATCCTGATCGGAGGTGAGCAGGCCGCTGCGGGCGGTGAGCACGAAGCCAAGATAATTGGTGAGGCCTTCGTAGACCCAGAGCAGATCGTCCTGCATGGGTTGTTCGTAATCCGGGGTCGTGAGATCGGCGGGACGGCGGTACTTACCGTTCCAGGAGTGGACGTATTCGTGGGGCAGGAGCGTGGCCGACTGCTTGCGCGCGGTGTCGTCGACGAGGGCGTTCTCGCCGACGCGGCTGTCGTCGGATTCGTGGTGCTCCAGGCCGAAGTGGGCGACGTGATCGCTCAGTGTGTAGAGGAAGTGGTAGTCGCGGTAGTGGTGAGCGCCGAAAAGTTTTTGCGCCTGGTCCACCAGACTCTTGTAGTGATCCCAAACTTCCGGGGGAGCGTCGAGGGCGGCGGCACTGTCGGCGGCGATGTCCATTTCGGTGAGAGGATCCTGGGCAAGGGGAACGACTTTGAGGAATTCTCCGGTGATGACGGGCGAGTCAACCAGAGTAGTGAGCGAAACGGTGGCGAAGTGGATTTCGTTTCCGCTCTGGCTGGAAATGGGAAGAGGAGTGCCGAACTTCCATCCGTCGGGAAGCTTCAGAGTGGCGGAGTAGTTGATATCGTCGGACTTGAAGCCTTTGGGATAAAGCAGCACCTGGTTCCAGCTGATGATGGCGAGCTTGTCGGTGGCGGAGGAGCCGGCGGAGAATCCGCCTTCGAAGGTTGCGGGCGAAAGGAAGTCGAGTTCGGCGGCGATTTCGGTCACGCCCGCGGGGACTTCGACGTGGAGGGTGAAGCCGTCGAGCAAGTCGCGGCGCCATTTTAGAGTCTTGCCGCCGGCGGAAAATTTCAGTCCGGCGAGGTCGATGACGGGGCCGTCGGGAGCGTGCTCGCCGGGAATCCACTTCGGGTAATAGAGCGTGAGGTCGCCGGGGGTGGCGGGAATCTTCAGCGAGGCGTGGAAAATTTTTCGGGGAGCGTGGGTGGCGTCGACGGCGAGGGTGACGGTGGGCGGAGTCGCGGGCGTTGCTGCGGGCGCGGAAACCGTAGCTGCGATGCAGAGTGCTCCCAGGGATTTTGCGAGATTCATTCTTGTGAGGCCCCCATTTGTAATGAAGCGGATGTCACTGATGCGAAGTGGAAACTATAGCAGTCGGCGAGCGCGATGGTATAGGGGGAGAACTCCCTGATACGCATGCCTCTCGATTGACTGGTAGGGATCCTTCGACTGCGCTGTCGTCCGCTTCGCGAACGACTGCTACGCTCAGGATGACAAGAGCGAAAGCAGTCAGCCAAATGCCGCAGAGGGGTGCGCGCTGCTATGATTCGGCAGATGTCGCGGCGAGGGAAATTCATAACGTTCGAAGGGCTGGACGGGACCGGCAAGAGCACGCAGATGCGGAAGCTGGCGGCGGTGGTGCGGGCGGCTGGACATAACGTGGTTGAGACACGCGAGCCCGGTGGAACGGCGACGGGAGAAAAGATTCGCAAGGTGCTGCTCGATTCCGGGACGGCGGGACTGGCGCCGCTGGCCGAGATGGCGCTGATGTTTGCGTCGCGGGCGCAGCATATTGCAGAGGTGATCGAACCGGCGCTGGCTGCGGGCAGCATGGTGCTGTGCGATCGATTCACGGATTCGACCGAGGCTTACCAGGGCAGCGGGCGGCGGCTGGGCAGCGAGGCGGTGCGCGAGCTGCATCGGGTGCTGTGTGGGAATCTGCAGCCGGATTTGACGATCCTGCTGGATTCGGATGCGGCGGCCAGCGTGGGGCGCGCGCGGCGGCGGAATAAGCGCAACGCGAAGGCTGCAAGTCGTGGGCACGGGGATGAGAATCGGTTCGAGTCGGAGACGCGGGCGTTTTTTTCGCGGGTGCACGAAGGCTATCTCGCGATCGCGGCGCGGGACCATGCGCGGGTTACGGTGGTGAACGCGCGCGGGACGCCGGAGCAGACGCATGCCAAGATCGTCGAAGTGGTGCGCAGGAAAGTGAAGCTGTAGTGGGCGGAGGAGAACGACGCGGGGATGGTCGCTCGCAGTGTGGGACTGATAGGGATCCTTCGACTGCGCAAGAGTTCGCTTTGCGAACTCTTGCTTCGCTCAGGATGACAGATGACGAAAATCATGTACGTTGACCGGCGTCGTTTTCTCGAGAATGCGGCTTTGACTCTGGCAGCGGCCAAGATCATGCCTCATGCCTGGGGAGCGGGGGCTCAAAATCGTGCCAACGCGGCGGTTGTTTCGCATTCGAAGAAGGCTTATGGGTCGGGTTATTTCGGCGAGTGGATTCAGGATGAGTTTGGGCTGCCGGCGTTTCGCTACACCTGCGATCAGGTCAAAGATCCGAAAGCTGTGACCGAAGTGAATCCGGGGATACTGGCGGCGACGGAACACATTCACCAGGTGGGCAATGATCGTGTGGTGGCGATTGCGTCGAATTTCGGCCACGTTCGGGTGCGGCAGGATGAAGGCGCGCCGAAGTTTTTGAACGACTATGCGCCGGAGCGCGGATGTTTTGGCGGCGGGTTTGGATATTTGACCGACGGGACGGCGGTGCTGAGCACGTTCTATCGCGGGGATGGGAACAGCGGGAATGGCGCCAGTTTTGAGCGCGTGTTTGGGATTGGATATTTCCGTAAGAAAGTTTCCGGGCACGGATACGCGGTGGATCAGGTTATTTTCGCGCCGTTCGGGGATGATCCGGTGCTGGTGTCGCAGGTCACGATTACGAACGCGGGTGCGGCGGAAGCGAATTTGCGCTGGATCGAATATTGGGGATGCGCGGTTTATCAGTTCTCGTTCCGAGCGTTCATGGAACTTTCTGCCGGTCAGAGCCTGCACGAGATGCGGCGAGATTTTGGGACGCGGTTCGCGCATCACTTTCGCGCTGCGGCGGGCGGATCGGGCTTGCGGGAGAGCAAGGAGTTTCTGGGGCGCGATCCGGCCGAGGAGCAACGGTTTCAGGGCGCGGTCGCACATTTCGAAAAGAGCCCGGATGTGTTTCTCACGCCACCGGACCCGAAGGCACCGAAGCAGGCGGCTTTCGACGATCTCCATCCTCCGCCGACGTTTTTGATCTCGCTGGATGATGCGGCGAGCGGGATGACAAGCAACGGCAAGGGATTCTTCGGAACTGGAGGCGTGGATCATCCGGCGGGGCTGGAGCGCGCACTCGATGGCGATCTCGCACAAACCGGTGCAGAGAGCGCGCTGCTGCTGGAGCGGAAATTTTCGCTCAAGCCGGGGGAAAGCCGGACGCTCACTTTTCTTTACGGTTATGAGGCGCCGGGGACTGATGTGGAATCTCTGATTACGAAATATCGTAAAAGTGCGTCGAGTGCACTGCGGGAGTCGAGTGATCAGTGGAAGCGACGTGGCTTGCGATTCAGTACGCCGGAGGAGCCATGGGTCGAGCGGGAAGTGACGTGGAACCACTACTACCTGCGGAGCGGATTCACCTACGATGATTTTTTTAAGCAGCACATTATTTCGCAAGCCAGCATTTATCAGTACGTGATGGGATTTCAGGGAGCGGCGCGCGATCCGTTGCAGCATGCATTGCCGTTTCTGTTCAGCGATCCTGAGTTGGTGAAGGAAGTACTGCGCTACACGTTGAAGGAAGTGCGGCCGGACGGATCGCTGCCGTATGGAATTGTGGGGCACGGCATGCCGATGCCGACCACCAGCGACAATTCCAGCGACATGCCGCTGTGGCTGATCTGGGCGGTCAGTGAATATGTTCTGGCCACGCGCGACGTTGGATTCATGGATTCGGATGTGGTCACAGTTTACGGGGAGAGCGCGGGGCGGGAGTCGGTGCGCAATCTTCTGGCTCGTTGCTACAAGCGTTTGACCGATACGGTGAAGACTGGGGAACACGGCTTGATGCGCATGCTGCAAGACGATTGGAACGACGCGCTGGTGAACGCGTGGACGACGCAAGCCGAGTCGAAGGAAGTTGTGGAGACAGGCGAGAGCGTGCTCAACTCCGCGATGGCGGCGTATGTTTTCGATTACTACGCGCGGTTGCTGAAGTATGCTGGCGTGGAGGAGGGTGTGACTTCGGCGATCCGGCAAAAAGCGGAAGAGCACCGGCGGGCGGTGCAGGCGCAGTGGACGGGGCAGTGGTTTCGGCGCGCCTGGCTGGGGCCGGCGGTGGGCTGGCTGGGCGAAAAATGCATGTGGATCGAGCCGCAGCCGTGGGCCGTGATTGGGAGAAGTACGAACGCGGAGCAGACGCGCACACTGATTGGGAACATGGATCGAGAGCTGCGGCAGGTTTCGCCGATCGGGGCAATCCAACTCAGCGCAGGTCCGGATCAGGTGCAGCGCGGGGCGTGGAAGGCTGAGCCGGGAACGCAGGTTGCCGGGGGCGTTTGGCCGTCACTGAATCAAACTTTGATTTGGGCGCTGGCCGGGGCCGATGGCGCGATGGCGTGGGACGAGTGGAAGAAAAATTCGTTTGCGCGGCACGCGGAAGTGTATCCGGAGATTTGGTATGGCACGTGGAGTGGTCCGGATGTGCTGAATTCGACATTGAGCAAGCATCCGGGAGGGACCACCGGAGGCAAGCTGTTTGGCTGGACTGATTTTCCGGTGCTGAATATGCATACGCATGCGTGTCCGCTGTATGCGTTGTCGAAGCTGATCGGGCTGGAGTTCAGTGAATCGGGGTTGCAGTTGGCGCCGAAGTTGCCGCTCGCGGCTTTTCGCTTTGAATCGCCGTTGTTGGGGTTGATCAAGTCGGCGGAGGGCTATGAGGGGTGGTACAACCCTGGTTCTCAAACTACGTACAGCATTCGCCTGAAGATTTCTGCGGAGGAAGCGAAGCGCTTCTCGCGGGTCGAGGTGAATGGGAAGAAAATCCGGGCGCAGATGGTGGATGAGGCATTGGAGATGCGCGGGCTGGGGGGCGCTGGAATGGCGCTGCGCTGGTTGGTTCGCCGGTAGCGCTCTTTCACCACAGAGTCACAGAGACACAGAGAACGGCGAGCCAGAAACCAGGAGGCTGACGATCCGGCGCTTCTGTTTTCCTTTAGAATGTTTCTTGTTTTTCTCGGTGTCTCTGTGACTCTGTGGTGAAAACGCTTTATGTCATTTTCTGATTTTCATGGGAACGCGGAAACGGTTCATCGCTTGCGCGATATGCTGGCGCGCGAGCGCTTTCCGCATGCGGTGGTGCTTTCGGGCGGGCGGGGAGCGGGAAAGTACACACTGGCGCTGATGCTGGCGCAGGCGCTGAACTGCCTTGCGCCCACTACTACTGACGGGCTTCCGGATTTCTGCGGGAAGTGCGCCAACTGCGTGCGCATCGGGCAGGCGGCGGATTTGGATGCGCGCTTTGCCGAGGCGGTGGAGGCGCGCGAGAATCTGCGCGACGCCGACAAGAAAGAGACGCGGCTGTTTGTGCAGACGCATCCCGATGTGCTGATCGTTCCTCCAGACCCTCCGCAGATGATGATCAAGGTGGACCAGGTGCGGCGGGTGATTGAGACGATCTATTACCGGCCGGCGGAGGGTCGGGAACGGGTTTACATCTTCACCGATTCGGCGTTCATGAAGGAGGCGGCGAATTCGCTGCTGAAGGTGTTGGAGGAGCCGCCGGAGTTCGCGACGATTTTTCTGCTCACCGAAAATCCTGGGGAGTTGCTGCCGACGATCCGGTCACGGTCGATGGTGTTTACGCTGGGGGCGCTGCCGGCGGAGGAGATTGAGAAATACTTGGCCGAGCACCGCCCGGAGTGGAAGGCGGCGGAGCGGGCGCTGGTGGCGCGGCTGTCGGAAGGGGCGGTGGGACAGGCGCGCGGGTTCGATCTGGCGGCTTACGTGGCGGCTCGCGGACATGCGCTGGCGATTCTGAATTCGGCGCTGCGGGGCGGGGAGCACACGGAACTGTTCAAGGTGACCGAGTCATACCGGCCGGGCGCGGAAGGGCGGGAGAAAACCGAGCAGCTGATTCGGACGCTTTATTCGTTGTTGCGCGATCTGGCGTCGATTGAAGCGGGGGCGCCGGAGTTGATTCGCAATACCGACATTGCGGGCGAGTTGAAGCGGCTGGCGGAGTCGGCCGACTTCGAGTGGATTATGGTGGCGTCGGATCGGCTGGCGGAAGTCGAGCGCGGGATGCGACGGAATCTGCTGCGGTCGTTGTCGCTGGACGCGTTCGCGGCGGCGCTGGAGAAGGCGTGACGGCTCACCGCACGGGAGCACTTCAAGATCGTTAACCACGAAGGACACGAAGGTCACGAAGGAAGCAGGTACGATCACAGCCTTTGGGATACTTCGGGGATGATTGTTCTCTTTCCATCAAACTGACCCACTGCTGTACCGCGGCCGATGTTGTCGTTTAGACGGCCATCAATTAAATCGGCGCGCTAATCCGCTCGCAGGGATTTCATGGGGTCGATGGAGGCGGCGCGGCTTGCCGGGAGCAGCGAGGCCGCCATGGCTAGCATCAGGACTAGGACAGCGGCCAGCGTGAGTACTAGCGGGTCGAAGGGGCTGACGCCGAACACGAGCGTTTGCAGCAATCGCGATGCGGCTACTGCTCCCAGTAATCCCAGGGCGCAACCTGCCAGGGCCAGCTTGGCAGCGGACTTAAATACCAGGCCGAGAATTCCTGCACGCTGCGAGCCCAGGGCCATGCGAATGGCCATTTCCTGCTCGCGGAGCGCGGCTGAGAAGGCGATCACGCTGTAGATGCCGAGCGCCGCCAGCAACACGGCCGCGATGGCGAAGGCGGAGATGAGCACCGTATTAAACCGGCGTTCGGTTTCGCTATCGGAAACGGTTTGCTGCATGCTTTGCACCTGGGTGAGCGGCAGATGAGCATCGATCGAGCCCACTGTGGAGCGAAGAACATTTTCCATCTGCTCCGGTTGCATCGCGGTGCGTAGGACGATGTAGCCTCCGTTGCCCTGCAAGTCTGACGGAGAGGCAAATGTGCCCAGAGATTTTTCAAACTGGTCGATGGTCTCGTAGTACTGCTCCCTGTCGGGGACGTCGGGCGAAGATTCCTTCACGTCGGCGACTTCGCCGACGATCGTGACCCAGGGCGTCGACGTCTCCTGCATGCCCATGCGCAGACGCTTGCCGATGGCGTTTCCGCCGGGCCAGAAATGTTCGGCGAACTTGTGGTTGACGATTGCGACCAGCTGCGAGTTCTCGTTATCGGCGGGCGTGAGCAAGCGGCCGGCCAGCAACGGGGTTCCCATCGCCTGCATGTAATCGCCCTGAATCTGGATCGGGGTAGCCAGGTTCATGTTGGCGCCCTTGGGGGGAACGTAGCCTTCGGCGATGAAGGTGCTGCTGCCTTGGCTGCCCGCGGCCGGCAGAAACGAAGTAAGCCCGACCGAGTTCACGCCGGGAAGCTGGCGCAAGCGGCGAATGAGTTGCTCGTTGAATTGATCGACCGAGGACTGGGTTGGATACTGTTGCCTCGGCAGCGAGTAGGAAGCTGTGAGGACATGGTCGGGGCGAAAGCCGAGATCGACGGCGCGCATTTTTTCAAAACTGCGCAGGAGCAAGCCGGAACCGACCAGGAGCACTAAGGCGATGGCAATTTCGCCGATGACCAACGCAGAACGCAGCCGGGCGTGGGCGCCGCCGGCCGTGCCCGTGCGCCCGCCTTCCTTGAGAGTGTCATTCACGCTGGTCCGGAGGGCGGCGAAAGCTGGAGCCAGACCGCAAACCAGGCCGGTGAGCACGGCCAGGGCAATGGCGAAAGCGATTACCTGCCAGTCGAGGGAGATTTCATCGAGGCGAGGCAAAGTCTCGGGCAAGCGGCTCACGCCGACGCGCACGGCGACGGCGGCCAGAGCCACGCCCAGCAAGCCTCCGCTCAGGCTCAGCACCAGGCTCTCAAGAATCGCCTGCCGCAGCAGCGCTCCGGAGGGCGCTCCCAGAGCTCTGCGCACTGCAATTTCGCGTCGGCGCTTGATGGCCCGGACCAGCAGTAATCCCGCCAGATTGGCGCAGGCGATCAGCAGCACCACAAAAATTGCCAGGAATAATGTGCGCACCAATTGACGCGCATCAGACACGGTTTGTTCATGCAGCGAGTGCACCACGGCGCGGATGTGCAAACTCGACATGAACGCGGGGTAATTACGCATGGTCTCTTCGGCCACGCGCTCGGCGTCGGTCTGCGCCTGCGCCGCGGTGATCCCCGGCTTGAGCCGGCCGACCATGCTGTAGGTCCAGTTAGACGCGCTTGCTGCTGAAAGCTCCTGTTCTGTGAAGCTCATCGGAACCCATAGCTCGCTCGAGTTCAGGTGCCCCGGCATCAGGGGAAACTCGAAGCTGCGCGGCATAACGCCGATCACAACATAGGGCTTGCGGTCGAGCAGGATCTTCTTTCCCAGCACACCCGGATCGCCATGCAGGCGGTTTTGCCAGAGCGAATAGCTGACGACCGTTACGGGCGCCTGCTGGTCGTCTTCCTGCTGGGTAAAGAATCGCCCCATCAGAGGCGCGACTCCCAGAACGGGGAAGACCCCGCCTGAGAGGCGAGACGCGTTGACTTGTGCCGGCTCGCCCGCGCCGGAGAATTCATAACCAGTTGGCTTGTACGCGCCCAAGCTCTCGAAGGTGTGCGCATCGCGGATGTAGTTCTGAATGTCGGGAGCGGTGACTCCGGCCTCGCCGTTGCCTCCTATATCGGCACCCTGCAGAATGTCGCCCAACGAGACCAGCCTGTCGGGATGCGGAAAGGGAAGTGGCCGCAGCAGGACGCTCTCAACGACCGAGAAGACGGCGGTCGTGGCCCCGATTCCGAGGGCGAGCATGAGTACGGCGGTGGTGGTGAAGCCCGGCGCTTTCAACAGATGGCGGATGGCGATCCGAAGGTTTTGGAATGGCATGGGAGCGACTCCACGGGAGCTGAAGTAGAGGTGTAAACAGCACCCAAGTGCCCAGATACGGTTTGGGATAAGTGATTGTTCCCGCAGGACCTAGCGAGTCACATCGGAATGGGCGGATGGGAAAGTCGTCCGAATTTCGAAACCGACTGTCCGAGAGTGGACAGGACTCCTCGGCAGTCGGGGAATCGTTCCCCGTTAATGGAAGTTCTGATTAGGTCCGACAGAAAGCCGGTACCACAGAGGACACAGAGGTCCACAGAGGAACCTGGGCCGCGCAAAGGAACGCAGGGTAACCGGTTCCGCGGTTACCTTGGTCTGGTCTGCCGCTCGTACCCGAGTTCTCTAATAGATATATTTTTCAATCGGTTGCCGGGATTACTCCGGTGGTTCTACTCCCTTCTGGGAGATTGCCCGCGTAGTACCTGCCGCCTATAATCGACTTAACTCTGGTAAGCGATTCTCCGTCAGGTTCCGGGTAGAGCCAAGTTCCGATTGGAGCATGGTTCTGATTGTTCTGATTGAACATTGTTCCGATTGAACATTGTTCTGATTGAACATTGGGGAGGGTGATGTTTGTCTGGATGGCCCTCCAGCGAAGGTTCGGTGAAAGGGATAAGCCCGGATGATGCGAAAGCGCCTGCAACTCGCACTGATACTGACGGCTAGGACCGCAGTTGCGACCTCCTTCTCTCTATTTTTCTCATCTTTATTTCTCTCGTTATTGATAGCGCCGCCGCGCGCGTGGGCGGCGGTGGCTGATAGCGGAGATTCGCCTCAAGTGATTACTCCCACCGACGAGCATGGGCGCAAGGTGTACGTGAACGATCCGGCCCCGGTGCGGATGCGGCCGCGTGGAAGCTCCGCAGCCGAAGCGCTCGAAGCTGGTGTATTGGAGCAGCAAGGAGAATCGGTGGAAGCCGGTGCCTTCGGCGGGTACGGCCTCAATGCAGGCGGCGCGGTCGGCTGCGGCTGAGGTCAGCCAGGGCTTCACTCAGGGCTTTACTCAGTATGGCCACGATTCGGTGCAGTCGGCGAATGCGAAGATTTTGGCGGCCAATTCCCGCGTCCATCAGGCTTCGCAGGAAGAAGTGGACTCTTCGATCGTGATGGCTGCGGCGCGGCACAATGTGGATCCGAACCTGGTGCGCGCGGTGATTAAAGTGGAATCGAATTTCAATTCGAATGCGGTTTCGCGCAAGGGCGCCATTGGGCTGATGCAGCTGATGCCCTCGACGGCGCGGGAACTGAAGGTGAGGAATCCGTTTGACCCGGATCAGAACGTGGATGCCGGAGTTCGACATCTCAAGTACTTGCTGGAGAGTTACAAGGGCGACGTGAATTTGACGTTGGCGGCTTATAACGCGGGCGAGGGAGCGGTGCGGCGAAGCGCCGGCGTGCCGCATTTTTCGGAAACTCAGAATTATGTGCGGAGGATTACGAACCTCTACTACGGAGGGTTCGATCTGGCTCCGTCAGGCCCGTCGCATGAGCCGGTGCGGGTTCAGCGAGATGCGCGGGGCGTGCTTTATATCAGCAACACGGATTAGGTGGGCGGCACCTGTTTTGCTTGCGGCATGTGTTTTGGAAGGAATCGGAGTCAAAATCCCCACTTCTCGCGCACAGAACGCGCGAGAAATGGGGCACCCTAGGTGAGTTGTTATCGGCAAGGCTGTATTTGAAATCTCTCAGGTACCTTAGGCAGTTCAACTGCAACGTTGGATCGAGACAGTAACGGACCGACGACTTGAAAATGAAATTGAGCCAGCGCAGCTTGCGCTGGGCGGTGCTGCTGTTGCTGGCGGCATCTCCCGGAGTGCCGAGCTACGCTCATACACGCGCGCGCCATAGTGATTCACATTATAGCTCGTCCAACCATGGAGAAGCCTGGGCGCAGGACCGCTTCGCCGCCGCCGAGCGCATGCGGGAAGCGCTGAACGGACGGCCTCCAGCGGAGCGGACGCGGCACGACTACCAGCGGGTCATCAACTCCTATCGCAGCGTTTATTTCGGCGCGCCGACCTCGACAAAGGCCGATCCGAGCGTGGTGGCTGTGGCCGAGACGCTGGTGGAAATGGGGCGGCGCTTCGACGACGACAAGATTCTGCATGAAGCCATTGCCCAATATAAGTTCCTGCGGAAAGAGTATCCGGGGAGCAAGTACCGGTGCGACGCCTTGTTTACCATGGGCGAGATTTACAAGGATGATCTGAACGACCCGGAGCAGGCCCGCGGCGTGTTCCAGGAATTTCTGCACCACTATCCGCACAACCGGCTGGTCGAGGACGCGCAGCAGGCGGTCGCGGAGCTTGACCGCGATGCCGCCGCCGAGAAGAGGGCTGCGGCCGTAAAGAAGCCGGGCAAGGAGGCGGCCGACAAGAGCAAGATGGCCAAGGATTCTCCGGGCAAGGACGCTGATTCGCATGCTGATTCTGAGACCGACGCGGACGCGGATTCTAAGACGGAAGCAACTGCGCCGGAGTCGTCGGTTGCGGCTGGGGGACGGTTGCCGCGGGTGACGGGGATCCGGCACTGGTCGACTCCGGATTACACGCGGGTCGCGATTGATCTGGAGGGCGACGTCAAGTTTGGATCGCAGCGCATTGCGAATCCTGACCGCATCTTCTTTGATTTGCGGGATACGAAGCTGGCGTCGACGCTGGTGGGCAAGAGCTTCGACGTGGATGATGGCTTCCTGAAAAAGATTCGGGTGGCGCAATTCCAGCCGGGGCGCACGCGGGTTGTGCTGGAAGTGGCCGACCTCTCGGATTACGAAACGTTTCTGTTGCCGAATCCGTATCGGCTGATCATCGATATTCATGGCAAAGATATTCACGGCAAAGACAACCGGATGGCCCGTGCGAGAGAGCTCAAGGACGCCGAGACTGCGACGGCTGATGTGGAGGCGCCGCCGAAGGCCGGATCGAAGGCAGATGCGCCCAAGCCGGATGTGCCGAAGTCTGAGTTGAAGGCGGACGTGAAGGCGCTGGCCGGCAAGCCGGTCAGCAAGAAGGAGCAGATTCACGCCGACCCGAACGCCGCCTCAAACGCTGATGCAGCGGAAGGTTCGAAGGCGCATTCGCCGTCTGAGCGAGTGAAGACGGTCGTGGTCGACAACAGCACGACGGCAGGCCCCATCAAGAAAGTGATCGTGGAAGCGGGCGATGATGACGACGACGACACGCCTCCGGTGAAGACAGCGAAGGTCACGCCTGCGGCCGGGCATTCGCATACGTCGTCGGCCGCGCCTGCTGCTCCTTCCCATACGACGGAGAGTGAACCGGAGCCCGATGGCGCTGCGCCTGACGAGAAGGCAGCCGGCGATGCCCCGCCTACCGTTTCCGCGCGCAGCAAGCCGTTATCGCGTCTGAGCGCCAGCCACAAATCGGCTGAGCTGGATATTCACGAGGCCAGGCCGACGGCGCGGGGCGACCGGTCGCTGATCCGGGCGCTGGGGCTGAAGATTGGGCGAATTGTGATCGATCCTGGGCATGGCGGCCACGATACCGGGACCATTGGTCCGAACGGGCTACAGGAGAAAGATCTGGTGCTCGAAGTCGGGCGACGGTTGGGCAAGTTGCTGGAGTCGCGGCTGGGCGCCGAAGTGGTTTATACGCGCAAGGACGATACGTTCATTCCGCTCGAAACGCGCACGGCGATCGCCAACCAGCAGCGCGCCGACCTGTTTATCTCGATCCACGCCAACTCGAGCCGGGACTCGGCCGCGCGCGGCGTGGAAACCTACTACCTGAATTTCACGTCTTCGCCGGAAGCACTGGAAGTGGCGGCGCGGGAGAACGCGGTTTCTGAGAAATCCATTTACGAACTGCAGGACCTGGTGAAGAAGATCGCGCTGAAGGAAAAGATTGAAGAGTCGCGCGAATTTGCCGGAGACGTGCAGGAATCGCTGCACGGCGGGCTGGCGGCGAAAAGCCCGGCCATCCGCGATCGCGGGGTGAAGAAAGCGCCGTTTATTGTGCTGATTGGGGCCAACATGCCGTCGATTTTGGCGGAGATTTCGTTTGTCAGTAATCCCACGGACGAACATCGGCTGGAGACCAGCGAATACCGCCAGCGCATTGCGGAGTCGCTCTATCACGGGATCGCGAAGTACGTGGATGGCTTGAGTGGGGTGAAGGTGGCTAGCAAACTCGACAAAGCCGCCGGACAATAGGCGGCCGTTTGAGCCGAAGTCGAAAAGGGTTGATGATTCCGGACGCGATCGGAGAGCATCAAACACAGTTGCGAAGAACGAACTCTGAGCAGCGCGGGCTGACGGGTTTTGTCGATCCAAGATTCCTTGAGCGGGAGAGTGTCAGCGGAGGTCCAACATTGCGAACTCATTCCGTTTCCGAAACAGATTTTGATAAGAGCAACCTCCGGTCGGGTTTTCGCTATACTCCTTTGGGGCACCTTAGAGGTATGAAACGACACACTATCAATCCACCGGAGACGCCGAACTACACGCTTGACGAAGCCGCTCGGTACCTTCACGTCAACCCCAGCACCATTCACTACTGGGTGATTGGCGAAGTCGGGGCTGCGCCCTTGACTACCGTCTTTAGTCGTCGGCCCCAGATACTCCTGTCGTTCAAGAATCTGGTGGAGTTGTTTGTGTTGGAGAGCCTGCGATGCACGCATGGCATCAGCTTGCAATCCATCAGAATGTCCGTTGAAGAACTGCGGCTGGAGAAGCCGTCCAAGTATCCCCTGGCAGATTATCAACTGTGTACTCGCGGCGGCAGAACCGTCTACCTCGACAGTGACGGCGAGGAACTCGTCAGTCTAACTGAGTTCCGCCAACAAGCGTTCAGGGAGATACTTCGCCCTTTACTGAAAAGGGTGGATCGCAACGAAAAGGGCATAGCCCACAGGCTCTTCCCGTTTACCAGAAAGCAACACTTGAAATCTCCGGTGGATGCGCCGCGTTTCGTTGTGATCGACCCGAATGTTGCCTTTGGAATGCCGGTGCTCGTTAACTCGCGAATCTCCACGGCGTTCCTATTCAGTCGCAACCGAGGTGGGGCCTCTATTTCTAAACTGGCAGCCGACTATGGCCGACCCGAGGCGGAGATCGAGGAGGCGATCAAGCTCGAAGAAGCCCAAGCTCTTTAGGGGCTTCACTCTTTATCTCTGCCACAACTTAGATTACGACGACGTTGCAACGGTGCTTGAGCGAAATGGAATTCGGTTTAAGCGCCATCGGGATTCTTCGATGGATGGGCTCTCGACACCGAACTCTTGCCGCTGGTGGGAAAACGCCGCTGGATCCTGATAACTTTCGATCAAAAACAGCGGACTCGCCTTCTTGAACGACAGCTCATTCGGCGATACAGAATTCGAGAGTTTGTTTTCACATCGGGCAAAATCGGGGACATCGGAGAGTTGCTTGTAGCGGCCCGTCGGCAGATGCGGAATCTGTGCAGTAGAAACGAGGGGCCGTTTGTGGCCTCAATCTCGCAAACGGGAAGAGTAGTCTTGAAAACCATCGACTGAATCCAGGCGAGCCCGGTAGGGGAGGCCTGCTCTCATGCGGTGCCGGCAAGGCCCCAAGAAGTCAAAATCTCCACCCCGCCAAAATCAAAATTTCCAGCCGCACAAATCAAAATCCCCACCCCTTCGGCTTCGCTCAGGGCAGGCTCTGTCGCATAGAACGCGACAAGGATGGGGTACCCGCTTTGGAACGGAATCCGGATTACTGGATGGAACTACCTACCTGCGAGAAGACGTTGTTGGCGTTGGAGCCGATCAGACGGACCGTGCCCACTACGATGACGAGGACCACGGCCAGCATGACCGAGTATTCGGCGATGTCCTGACCTTCTTCGTCGGACCAAAGCCGGTCGGACCAAAGCCGGTCCGACCAAAATCGCGTCAGCCACGCATGGCTTTTTGAAGGACTGCGGTATGAATGCCCCATAAATTTATCCTGTAACTCCCTTTCCCTTAGTTCTTTCCCTTATGCGACGACAGCGGGTTGAGCGGCCGGCGGCTCTGGCATGGGCTGGCGCCTGTATTCGGCAAAATTCAGCCCCCACACTTCACCGTCTTGCGTTAACGCCCGCAGCCCGACCTGAAACTCGGAGGTGCCTTTCATCTTCTTGGTCCAGACCACGCGATACTGATTCTTGCGCTGGCGATAGAAAATCGTGATCTCGTCTTGCAACTTCAGGTCGTGATGGACCGAACCCAAGCGCACACCGTCGGGCGTGACGTCGAGGGTGATGACCAGTTCCTCAAAAGGCTTTCCGGCGCTGTCCTGGCCCTTGACTCGAACGGGAATCACGGCTTTGGTGCGATTTCCGCGCCGACTATTCGTGCTAGCCTCTGATGGCATCCGGTCACCCACAGCTAGTTTGCCGCGAGATTCGCACTTTGGGAATGGCCCCGATGTGTAGGATGGGGCCTGAAGGTAACCAGCCTTGGCAGCGGGCTAGATGGCCGCGCAGGGCAGCGGGGGCAGGGCCGGCAAGAGCTGTCCAATCAAGCACTTACGAGGCTTTGGAAACTTTTCTTTGGGCTCTGTGGTCTAATGAGCTTAACGGCTCGCGAAATACCGGGGAGATTCATGAGTTTTTCCCGTTCTGTCGGTGTTGTGATTTCTCTTGCATGCCTGGTGGGCATGGCGGTCGCGGCGGACCAGCCGGCGGCGGAAAAATCGGCTCGTCCCGCAGTGCAGGCGGCTGCGATTGTTCCCCAGCAGATTCTTCCTCAACAATTTGAGGGATGGCAGATGCAGGGCTCGGCTCAGACCAGCACGAACCCGGCGGTTGCGGACCCGACCACGGTTGGCATTCTGAAGGAGTATCGCTTCTCGGACGCTGCCAATGCCATCTATGCCCGCGACGATGGGCGCACGCTGAAGATTCACGCCATGCGTTTTGCCGACGCTTCCGGCGCGTTCGGGGCGTACACGTTTTATCTGCAGCGGCGGATGACGCCAGACCCTGCAACAAAAGAAGAAGACAAGATTGGCGATCAGGCGGCTTTTCTAGGACAGCGCGTGCTCTTTTATCGCGGCAACGTGCTAGTGGACGCGCAGTTCAGCAGGGAATCGGCCATGTCGGGGGACCAGATGCGCATGCTGGCCCGAGCGCTGCCGCGTCCCAGCGGAAATGCGGCCAACCTGCCCACGTTTATCGAGTTCATGCCGCGCCGCGGCTACGTTGCGAACACGCAGAAATATGTGATGGGGCCGGAGGCGCTGGTGGCGCTGGCGGCGCCGGTTTCGGCGGATCTGGTGGACTTCAATGTCAGTTCCGAAGTGACGCTGGGGAGCTACGAAACGCCGAGCGGGGAAGCAACGGTGATGCTGATTTCGTATCCCACGACGAAGCTCGCGGCCTTGCATCTGCAGCGCATCGACGCCGCGCGCAAGGTGGCGCGGCCGGAGACGGCGGTGGCTAGCGTCGACAGCTCAGGCCCGTTCGTCGACAAGCGCACCGGGCCGTTGGTGGTGATTGTGAGTGGAGACGTTTCCGACAGCGATGCGAAATCGCTGCTGGGCCTGGTGAATTACGAAGCCAGCGTCACCTGGAATCAGCGGACGGATAATCCGGAGGCGCGCGACCTGTACGCGCTGTTTCTTAACATCGTGGTTCTCTGCGGAATTCTCGGGGGACTGGCGGTGGTGGCGGGCGTGGCATTTGGGGGAATTCGCATTTTGATGAAGCGCTGGTATCCCGACAAAATCTTTGACCGGCCCGAGCACATGGAATTCATTTCACTTCGTCTGACGGAGACCATCGTGACGGAAACCATCATCCAGGGTCCTGCTCAAAAAGAGGAATGACGGGGCTCGGCAGACGCCGCAAAACCCTCCGAACTGGCTCCGGACAAACTCCGAACTGACTCCGAACTTACTCCGAAATATGGGTAAGTGCCTTTAGATAGACCGGCTTAGGGCCCTCGCAGGAGCGTTTTGTCTCAAATTGGCACAGTTACGGACGGTATTGATTGATTCTGTAACTGATTGAAAACAAAGACATTTATTTCATAAAAATCGCTTGACACCCCCGTTTTTAGACTCATAAGATTTGCGCAGAAAGTTTTGACGGATTTCAAAGCTCCGTTGGAACTATTCTCCCTTGAAGAAGAGGCTGCCCTGTTGCCGGGTAGCCTCTTCGTTTTTGCATTTCATGGTTTTTCATCCATGTTTTCTTATCGTGGTGCGCGCGAAAGAAACGCCCGGCGATGGCGGAATGCGAAACCGGGAATGCGAAGCTGGGAATGCGAAAGACGGAACCGCCGTGGGTTTTCTACGTATCCTCTGTTGAGAGATATGTCGAGCGATGTTGAACCTGTTTTGTGAAATGCAGGCGTGTTGGCGGAATCATTGGGGAGGATTTCATGTTCTGCGATGGCTGCGGCGGAGCGGTACAACCGGGGCAGGCTTTTTGCAGCCGGTGTGGCAAGCAGGTGGTGGGGCCAGTGTCGCTGATGCAACCGCTGCCGAGCCGGGTGCAGTCGCACATACACCTGCTGGGCATTTTGTGGCTGGCTATTTCGGCATTCAATGCGGTGGGCGGATTAATTCTGATCGTAGTGGCGGACACACTGTTTGCCCACCTGCATGAAATGGGAGCGCCGGCGGACGTGCCGACGGGATTCTTGACCGCGATGGTGAGTACGCTGGGAATCATCGTTCTGGCCAAAGCGGCGTGCGGATTCTTCGCGGGTTGGGGATTGCTGCATCGCGAACCCTGGGCGCGGGTGGTCGCGCTGGTGCTGTCATTTATTTCGCTGTTCAATATCCCGTTCGGCACGGCGGTCGGCGTGTATACGATGTGGGTGCTCCTGCCGGGCGCTTCGCAGCAGGAATACGATGCGCTGGTGGAGACGCAAGCGGCGTAGGCAGGATGGATTCGGCAGGCCCGAAGCCGGTCGACGACTCTGGGGCGTGGCGAGCGGGTCGATGGGGCGATAGCGCCAACAATCCGTGCGTGGAAGGTGACGAGGCGCGCTTTACCCCGACAGATACGTGGCCCTTACACGCTTCGAGTGTTCGAGATAGGAATACCAGAGTGCCACAAACGGCAAAGGGCCGACGACGTGATGCCAACCCATCTGCGCGAATGCTAGAGAACTCGTCGGTCGCTCCAAGAGTACCCGGTAGGCGGAGAATCTAGAACATGCAGGTACGTTAACGCGGCATGATTCGCTTGCATTTCAAGTGCCCCCCAACTTCAAGCTCGAACCAGAAATCCGCTGAGTATTCACCGTGCTCCCCGGCCATAAGATACACCTTCACTTCATACGTGCCAGTAGGTAACTCGTCTATGGATATCTTGTGTTCGCCATAATGGATGATTGATGGCGAAGAACTCTCGACTACAGCACCGTGACCGCCAATTACCAATGCCACGACGATGTAAACGATTCCGCCAACCTCCAATGTGATATACGGATATAGTTGACCAAGCCAGCACGCAGCATCGAGTCGCTTGAATTCGTCGATTTCATCCCTTTTGTAGTAGGTGATGCGTGCTTTCAAGTCTTGAACGGGCTTCGTTTGCTCGTTGCGCTGTGGATCGTTCGAGAACGGCAGTAGAACAGCCTTGAACACATCCGTGCCGTCTGCTGAGAATTTGAATTTGCGAAGAGTACCTGTCTGAGGATGGAGCGTGAGATCGGTTATTTCTGGGCGTAAGCTTCCAACGTTGGGCAGAATCTCATCTCGGTTTTCTTCAATTTCCGAGCGAACAGATTGGATTGCACTGGACAACCCGACCCCAACCCTGGCATAGAGTTCCTTTCGATACTGTTTCACCTCACTTGCCCGCAATCCCTTGCTTTGACTGGTTTTTCCATCGTATCGGTCGTGGTGTTGTAGACAGAGCCATGCCAAATTATCCAAATCATTATTTTCAGGATTGTGATCCAAGTGGGCGATCTGTCCTGGTCTTTCCTGTAGATCATCATCTAGAGCGAAGCAGATGCAGCAGCGACGCCGCGAAAGGCGAAGAATCTCATCTTGAACGTGACCGGGTATTGGAGTTCGACCCATACGGAAACATGATCTGAGTTTTCATCCGATTTCGCAACGTCGCACACGTCGGTTCCGCCCCACATTCTGCGCTCCCCGCCGCTCATTCCCCACTCCCCCACTCGACATTCCAGGCCGGGTGGCCGGATTTTCCCGCCCTCTATAGCTATCCCCCTCGCGTCATTGACGGGGTGGTGTATACAGACGGCAAAATGCTCCCTCCCCGTTGGAACGCGCCAATCCATTCTTCGTTTGGAACACCTTCAGCGTGTATTCAGATTAGGTCTTTTGTCCTGTTGTATCCGTTGGCGGCTACTCGAAGATCAATGCGACACGCTTCCAATGTAGAGGCAATGGGGTCATTACTCACAACAGAAAATTTGCGTTCTTCACCAACTCATCACAAGTTTCCCGTTGACATCCACAGGCTGCCGGGCCTATCGTCGCTCTCAACAATCAGCGAACAGGATCGCCACGTAAGAGCGGCGGATTCTTGCTTCCGTTAGTCCTTCCTCGCTGCTTCCCCTGAAGTGTGAAATGAATTTGCGCCCAGCGCGTCGTCGCCCGACGCATTGGTGTTGGCAAAATAGTCGCCTTGGGTGTCCGGCGCTTGCCGGAGTGCCCAGCCTCACTTCGTCAGGAGGAAGTTTATGGCTCGCTTCAGGCTCGTCTCTCTCTCGTCTTTCGTCGCTTTCTACCAGAGCAGATCCATACTAGTCGGCGCGAAAGCCATGGTCCTAACGTTCCTGACGCTGCTCGTTTTGGTTGACGGCGGATGGGCGCAGGCCGCGCCCGGAATCGTACCGTTCTCGACTCGCGCCGAAGGAAACGTGGACAGCCTCGATTTGGCGACAGGTGCCGTGGCTCTCAACATTCCTGTTCGCACCAAGAACGGCAAAACGTCGCTCACCTTCTCAAAGTTCGGGAACACCTTCATGTCAACCGAGAATTCTGGCAGTACCTGGGCACCGTCCTCTCAGTTTGGCGGTATCTACACCGCAACTAAGCACCGTGTTCCAGTCAGTACTACTTTTCATGAACCTCCTTTAAAAAATCAAACGTGCGGGACTCACACCCACCGATGCGGTAGAGTCCGGCTGGGTCCTTCACGATTCTCTCGGGACCCAATACCCCTTTCCGCTGAACTTTAAGATAGATACGTTTAACTGCTACAACAACCCGCCGCAGACCATTTCTATAGCCGGAATCGGCGTAACGATCGTAACAGCAGCTTTCGGAGATCCTTGGACGTTATACGACGCCGAGGGCAACGTCAATTCGTTTGACACCATCACCGACCCGGATGGAACTCCGCTTGTACAAGTCGTGACGGGTCCAGCACCGGGATATGCGGCGGAATACGAGGACACTCTATGGTCCACAGGGCAGCCTTATTTCTTGACCGAGAGCAGTAGTCCTGCCCCGACTCCCGATACTATTTCATACACTGATGCCAGCGGCACGACGCGGTCATTCACGACTAACTATACCTCTTATACCCTCTCAACCAATTTTAACTGCCCTGATATGACTGAGTTTGAAGAGCCATCCGTCTACCTCGCAACCAGTCTTGCTACGCCAGAGGGAACATACTCCTTCCAGTATGAGCAGACGCCTGGGTCGACGGGGAACGTTTCGACCGGGCGCATTGAGAGCATTACCCTGCCTACGGGCGGCACGATTCAGTATGCATACAGTGGTGGCAACAACGGAATCAACTGTTCTTCGCAGGTAGTGCCCACAATCACCCGGACGGTCAATGATAACAATGGGAATATAAACACTTGGACTTTTGTAAACAACAACACCACTTCCGTTGGCTCCACGACTCCGGCGAATTTCACGGTGGTTGAAACTGACCCAGCGCACAACCAGACTATCCACACCTTCACCGGAGAGTACCAGACTCAGGTCATGACGTATCAGGGCGGGTGTCCTACAAGTACTCCGGGCTGCAGCGGCGGGACGGCGAGCCTGCTGAGCACATCCACAACTTGCTACAACGGGAATTTCAGTAGCTGCGCGACTTGGCAGCCCGAAGCATTGCCGAGTTCAATTACACAGACAGATACGTATACTTCTTACAACGGGTCTTCTTCCAACAACCTTGTTGAGACCGTGTTTAGTTTTTCGGGGGACCCCGGTGAAGTGAAGCAGTACGATTTCGGAGTAACGATGGGGGCTGCTCCAACGGTCAATCCTGTAGTGCACCCCTCCAAACTAGACGCATGGGGCCGTGTTTGAAGTGATGGTTTGGGCAAGGAACTGAGCACGGGATTCGTGCGGCGTTCTGCCCCGGAGTCCGCGATGCGGACGGTCGTGATTGTACTCCTCGATCCAGCGCGCGATGCTCAACTTCGCCTGAGCGAAGTTCTGATATTCGTTGAGCCACACCTCCTCTTCTTTCAAGCTGCGATGAAAGCGTTCGATGTAACTGTTGCCCTCGGGATGGTTATAAGCGGTGCGCCGGTGCGTGATGCCCAACTGGTTCAGGGTTTCCACATAACGCGCCGACGTGAACTGCGTGCCGTTGTCGGTAGTCAAAGTCAACCCCATTCCACGAGAACCGAAAGGCAAAACCGCCAGCACGGCGCGGTTCAGCGCCGCTTGGGCCTCTTCGGTGCGACAACGTAGACTCAAGTCCCAGCCCACGATTTCGCGCGTGCAGCAGTCGATCACCGAAACCAGATACGCCCAACCCACACTGGGCCCGGCCCAGACCTTGGTCATGTCCGACTGCCAGATGTGATTCGGATGCGGCGCTTCCACCTTGCCCCAGTCCTTTCTCCGCGAGACTTGAAAGCGACGCTGACGCACCAGCAGCCCGCGTTCTCGCATCACGCGCAGCGCCCGCTTGCCATTGACCACCAACCCGTGATGCCGTCCCAACCACCACGCCACGCGGCGATAACCGTAAGCCGGCTTCTCGCCGCAGGCCAGAACGATCTCCTGATCGTGCGAGCGATCCGCACGACTGGCGCGCGGTTGCCGAAGATAGTAGAGGCTCGACCGGCTGATCTCCAGAGTCTCGGCCACTAACTTGGTTTCGTTGCCTTGGGCTACTAACTCCCGTGCCGACGAATGCGCTTGCCCGCAGCTCACTCGCCCAGCACGTTTTTTAAGATCTCGATCTGTAAATGCGAGCGGCCCAGCGCACGCTCCAGTTGCTTGATGCGCTTCTCCTGCTCGACATCGGGCCGCGCGGCTGCGCTTCTCCCCCCAAGCGCAGCCTTGGCTCCTTCTTCGACTTCATCTTTCCAACGGTAGTACAGCGTGGGAGCAATCTCGTACTTGCGGCACGTCTCAGCCACATTGCCGCTCTTCAGTCCTTCCAACACAATTTGCCACTTCTCTTCCGGGGTTCTCTGAACTTTCGGTTTTCTCGGCATTCTCGCCTCCTGGCGGAGGCCCCAAGCCTAACTAACTTCCGTGTCCAGTTCTAGCGGGGTGCACTACAGAATCTCGTACATCTGGGTGCCACTACCCGCAACCCAAATGTTAGCGCCATCGTACGCGAGAATACCGACTCCCGTAAAAGTGCCCGGGACTGGCGTTTGGGTCGAACCATTCAACAAGACCTCGACCGAATTGCTACTGTTACACGCCACCCAAATGTTGGGTTGCACATTCGAATCCGATGCGATGCCGATTGGTCCGGAACAGGAGGCAGCCAGGGCAACCGAAGTGCCGATTGTGCCACCCGCCGGAATCTTCGTGAGAGTGTTACTCGCGTAGTTAGTAACCCACACGTTTGTTCCGTCAAACGCGAGAGCAAAGGGAGTAACCCCCACACCAGAAGTAACGTAGCTGCACGCGGGAGGGTTTAGGGACATCAGTGACGAACAACTAACAGTAGGAGGATTTGACTGCATAGCCAGTTCATTGGCTGAGGCCACGTTGATTTTTGCAACCGCTCCGGATACACCGGTAAGGTTGCTGTCACCTGACACCCAAATGTTTGCGCCGTCAAATAGGATGTTCGATAAAGTCAGGCCAGCTTCGGCACCCGCGAACACCGGAGTGATTTCGGCAATCACGACACCGTCGCTCGCCCTAAACTCTTCTAACGTGTTCGCGCCGTAGCACGTGGTCCAAATATGTGAACCGTCAAAGGCGACACTGCTCGGCTTAGAGCAAGTACTGACAACTTGCTACCGTATTTCCTTGATACCACCTGAGAAGAGCAACCTGGATTGGGTTCTTCGAATTCTGAGCCCGCACAGGTGAAACAGATACCGACAAAACAACACCGAGGGCAGTGAGACGAAACCAGGGGTTCATAGGCTTCTCCCGAATTCTATGTTGGTGAAGGTGGACTGGAAACGACAAAATAGCGGGAACCAAATGTAAGTGAGTAGGTTCAGTTTGTCAAGCGTTGGATAATGCCGCTCAAGCCTTACTTTCAATGCTGTCTTTGTCCCATTTGAACCAAAATAGATAGAACTTTGAGGGCTCACGACGTCTTAGGATGAAGGCTCTGAGAGGACGCATGGCCCAGCGCAGCCCATACCAAGGTTTTGACACATTCCAATTAATGTCGAGTCGATCTGACAGTTGGTCCAAGACTTTCGGCGTCAAGTATTCGCGGCTATGAATATTTTCCGAGCGGACGCCGAACTGCCGTTCAAAAACTGCTCGCCTCTCTTCCAGCATCTGATCTCCGCTCTCTTCGCGCGAATAGAAAGGACTATCCGCAATCACCACTATTCCTGGTCGACGCAAACAGCGCAGCACTTCTTTCAATGTCCTTTCGTAATCGCACGAGTAATGGAACGATGCATTGAAGATGGCAACATCAAATTGCCCAGAGTCGAACGGCAAATTATCCATGTCCGCCTGAAATCGGGGAAAACTCATTGGCAACTCTGCAGAATAGTGCTTAGCAGCACCGAGGCCATCCACTTCACTAACTAGGAGATCGACCGCAACTGGAAGATAACCTGCCTTCGACAATCGATAACTTAGCCAGCCGTTTCCAGCTCCAATATCGAGAACGCGACAGTTGAAGCCCGGTTTATCGAGCTTGGGCAAAAGATGCGTCTGCATATAGAGCATAGTCCGAGCCCGAATTCGCCAGATCCAACTATGTTTGTTCGTCAGGTCCTTGAAGGGAAGAGCAAAATAGTACTCGGCCGTCTGAGATCCCCAGCCCTCCTTTGCCCTAACCACCTCATAATCGTGAACGAACTCTTCAAACCGTGTTTTAGTCTTCGATGTCAGGGCGCGGAGAATCCCGTCCACCTCCGAGATTACGAACCCGCATCGAGCGCACTCCGATTGTGCACGCGCCCGGTTATCGAGGTCGGGCATCTTATTCTCGCAGGCAGGGCACCGAAGTCGGACAGCGCGGTGCTGTCCATGAATCGTATTTGTGGAGTCTTCTCGCCGATTGGATTGCAAGTATGCTGAGCTCATTATGATTGTTTGTTTTTCGAAATTTACTCCTTTTCGACCATGAATATTGTCAAGAAATTGTCAAGGCGATGTCCCTTACCTGGCGCGGGCGGGCCTCCGGCCTAAAGTCAGAGGGTGGGAGGGAGCATTTTGCCGTCTGTATACACCACCCCATCCCGTCATTGACTCTTTTTTGTCGCATCCCTAACATGGCGGTCGTGCAACCCATGTGCAAGCCATCAGGTGGGAATCGAACCGGTCGATTGTTACTTATGCTCGTGCTGCTGGCGGTGTGCAGCAGCCGTCTTTTTGCGCAAGGCGCACCGCCTTCAGTGGTGGTGACCTGGACCAAGAAGACTCCGAATCACACTTCGCCTACTTTGCAGGCGGTGGTGAATCCGATGCTGCGGCGCGGGTCGCCGATTCACGATGCCGCGTTTGCGGCGCTGCGCGGGCTGGGCTGCGACTATGTGCGCTATGCGTTCTGGTTTCCGTATCCTAAGCTGTCGGTGGCCGAGTTGCGGCCTCCTGACCAGAACCAGACTTACTGGGACTTTCAGTACATGGACCCGCTGGTGGAAGATTTTCAGACGGCCAGCGGCGGACATCCGATCGTGTGGAGCTTCAGCACCATTCCCCAGTGGATGTTCACAACGCCGCAGCCGGTGGTGTATCCCGACGATCCCAACCAGGTGATGTGGAACTATTCGCAGGGGAAAGAGCTGCGCGATGTGCAGGCGCTGGCTGACTACTATGGGCGCCTGGCGAGCTGGTACATGCAGGGCGGCTTCACTGACGAGTTGGGAAAGTTTCACGCGTCGGGGCACCACTACGACATGCGGTATTGGGAGGTCTTCAACGAAGTTGACGGCGAGCACGAACCGACGGCGGCGCAATATGTGGAACGTTACGACGCGATTGTCGAGGCCGTGCGTAAGGTCGCTCCGCAGATGAAGTTTGTCGCGCTCGCGTTGTCGTATCCGGAGGGCGGGGCGCGCATGTTCGAATATTTTCTGGATCCGAAGAACCACAAGCCGGGGATCCCGCTGGACTACATTTCTTTCCACGTTTATGCGACGCCGAGCGCCGACCAGAATGTCGACCAGTGGCAGTACACATTTTTTGACCGGGCGAACGAGTTTGTGTCGGCGACCCGGTACATCCTGCGAATACGCGATCGTCTGTCTCCGTCGACCAAGGTGATGATCAACGAGGCCGGATCGATCCTGAACGGCGACATGTTTCAAGGCGACCTCAATCACGTGGAAAAGCCGATTCCGCCGGCTTACTGGAACCTGAGCGGGGCGCTCTACGCCTACGACTACATCCAGTTGGCGCAGCTCGGCGTGGATACGTTGGGCGAGTCGCAGCTGGTGGGCTATCCCAGCCAGTTTCCGAGCGTGGGCATGATCGATTGGACCACCGGCAAGCCCAATGCGCGGCTGACCGTGCTCGAATTGCTCAAGAACAATTTTGGACCCGGCGACGAGTTGGCCGATACCGAAGTGCATAACAATGGCTTGCCGGGCGATACGGATGGGGTCGCGGCGCAGGCTTTCATCATTTCCAATCAGACCAGTAATCAGACCAGCAGCCAGCGAAAGCTGGTGTTGATCAACCAGCGGAATCGCGAAATTGTGGTGGAGCTGCCGAAAGAGTGTGCCGGGGCTATCGCTGCAGACGATTGGCGGGGAGTCGCCTGATCTGGTGAAGACGGATGTGGGAGATGTGCGAGTGCGCCTGCTGCCCTTCTCCGTGTCGGTCGTGACGTTGAAGGACTGATTGCGCCGGCCATGTGGTTGGCGGCCTGCATCGCAGGGCAGGACGCAGCAATTTGATAAAATAAGCCAGCGCAATCGAACGTCAAGCGTTCAATCGTTAATCGCGCAAGGCCGACGTAGCTCAGTTGGTAGAGCAGCCGATTCGTAATCGGCAGGTCAGCGGTTCAAGTCCGCTCGTCGGCTCCATTCCTTCGGTTCTTCTCCTTCTTTTTCTTCTACCTCTCGGCTCAGTTACTGCGATGGTGACAACGGAGTTGCTCCCCCACGGTCTCGGAGCGATACTCTGAAGGATCAAAACTCAACCAGGAGCGACTACGGCCCATGAGGACGGATACGGTTTCCAGGCGAAGGTTTCTGCAACATCTTGGGATAGCTGGCGCAGGAGTAGCTGGCGCAGGAGTAGCTGGTACAGGAATCGCTGGTGCAGGCGCGAGGGGATACTCGGCTCGCGATGCGAATGCTGCGAACCTCGCAGGGGCGGGGCAGCAGAGCCCTGCTCCACGCGCTTCCGCCGAAGCGGCCAAGGAAGCGGCTACGCGGGAGCAGCGCATGGCCTGGTGGCATGAAGCCAAATTTGGCATGTTCATCCACTGGGGACTGTACAGCGTGGTGGGCCAGCATGAATGGGCGATGGAGGTGGAAGGGATTCCGATTCCGCAGTACGAGTTGCTGGCCAAACATTTTCAGCCGAAGCCGAATGCGGCGCGGGAGTGGGCGCGGCTGGCGCGGCGCGCGGGACAGAAATATATGGTGATGACCACCAAGCATCACGAGGGGTTCTGTCAATTTGACACCAAGCTCACCGACTACTGCGCTCCGCGGCAGGGGCCGGGCCGCGATCTGGTTCGCGAGTTTGTGGACGCGGCGCGGGCCGAGGGGCTGCGCGTGGGTTTCTATTATTCGCTGATGGACTGGCACCATCCCGACGGGATGCGCTGCAAGACGGACGAGGCGGCTCGGCAACGGTTTGTCGCGTACACCCATGGATTGATTCGCGAGTTGATGACGAACTACGGAAAGATCGATGTGCTCTGGTATGACGTCGACTGGCCGCTGACCGCGGAGCAGTGGGAGTCGGAGCGCATGAACAAAATGGTCTTCGAGCTTCAGCCCGAGATCATCGTGAATAACCGCAATGGACTGGACGGAGACTTCTCCACACCGGAACAGGAGATCTCGGCGGCCGAGAAAGGACGCGCCTGGGAAACCTGCATGACCATGAACGACAGCTGGGGTTTTAATCGGGGAGATGATGGCTGGAAGACGGCCAAGACCATTGTGAGCAATCTGGCCACGTGCGCTGAGGGCGGGGGGAATTATCTGCTGAATATTGGTCCAAAGCCCGACGGATCGGTGCCAGCGGAATCGGTGGAGATTCTGGAAACCGCGGGCAAGTGGCTCGACGGCAATGGCAAGTCGATCTACGGCACCGAACGCGGATCGTATAGCTGGAACTCGAATGCCAACTACACGCGTCGCGGCACGACACTATATATCCACCAGCAGTACTGGCCGGGGAATTCTCCGGCGGCGGAGTGGCTTCCGTTTTTTCAGCCGCCGACCGTGGTTGCCATCGGCGGTCTGAAAACGAAAGTGAAATCTGCGCGCTTGTTAAAGACGGGCCAGAGCGTGACGTTTGCGCAGGACGAGTTTTCGCTGCGGCTTACGGGACTGCCGGCGCAGGCGCCAGACCATCCTACGACCGTGTTCGAAGTTGAGTGCGAGGGCGAGCCGGTGATCGATCATAATGCGATCCGCTCCGAGTGGCCGCGCTATAAGGTGGGGATCGATTAAGGAACCCGCATCCGATGGCGGGCTGCCGCTGTCGCCGAGGCCAGTGACGAGAAAGTCGGTAGCGGCGCACTTTGGCTTACGCATTAGGCCGGTTGAGCGGGAGATCCCTTCGGCAAGCTCAGGGCAGGCTCTTCGCTACGCCTGAAGAACGGCTACGCTCGGGATGACAAAGTCGCGCCCGTTTATTTGCGCTTACTTGGTTTTCTGGTCGCCAGCGGTTTCCTGAGGCTGCTCTTCAGCTTTTTGCCAAGCGGCGTCGGGATTGTATTCTTTCATCGCCTTGGCGAGGGTATCGGTTTTCTTGCCGAGATCTTTCTGATACACCACTCCGTCGTCATCAACGATGAACGTCATGACCCCAGACGACCTGTATTCTGCGGGATGCGCCACGAACGCGAATCCGCCAGTCATTTTTCCGTTCACGACGTAACTTTTTGCGCCGCCCTGACCATTTTTCCCCTGTCGCGTCAGAATGTGGAAATAGTAACCGCGGTAAGGAGTCGAAGGGTTGTCCCCACTCCCAGCGTAGGCCGCGTCGGAAACAGCCGCGGCAACCAGGGGGCCAACGGGGCTCTGGGCTTCGCCATCGCCAGACTTCCAATACAAGCCATTGTGCCCTGCATCGCTGTAAATTTTCTGGGCATACTCGCTGTGCTGCGCAGAATATTCTTTTTGTGCAGCCACCAGTTCCTGGCAAATGCGAATGGCCGACATTTCGTTCCGGCCGATTCGCCGGAATAAAATTTCTTTCTTGCCCGCGTCGGTGTCGAAATACCAAGTGGTGCCTTTATTCACGAGCGGTATCGGCGTGGGCCAGTTTTCCGCACCAATATACAAAGTCGTGGTTCCATCCGGTTCTTTCACGAGACGGTGCATTTCCTGATACTTCTGCACAAAGTTGGCGCGGTTTTCGGCGTCCTCGGCGTCGTCCCCCGACGAGACGATGTGCTTTGCGTCTGGTCCGAGGATAGCGAGCATGGCCTTTTCGTCATTATTCTGAGCAGCCGCAACCAGCCTGCTGCCGGCGTCTTCCGCCGATGAAAATGTTTTCTGGCCGGGTTGCTGCGCCATTGAACTCAGAGAAAGGCACAGGGTCACGACGATGGCGATGCCAGCAAATCCAGCAAGATTGGCTGAACGAAGACTGGCGGCAGGAAAATTTGATCCAGAAAATTTGTCGAAGTTCAGCTTGGTTCGCGGCATATCCTTGTCTCCATTTCTCTCAATCAGCTGATAGACGCAGCGCTATCGCGAGGTTACCCAGCCCGATTACCGCCGGCCACCGCCGCCACCGTGGAAGCCCCCTCCGAAGCTGGCGGCTCCGCGAGACGAGAAGCTGCGGGCCTGGCCGCCGCGTCCGAAGCCGCTGAAGGCGCCCGAGTGGACGCCGCTTTGGCCGCGCGGCGCAGCATATCCCCGGGCGGCCCGGTTGTTTCCTTCGAAAGGCCGGGCGCCCGCGCCGGGATGATTAAAAGCTCTGCCCCGGGCCTCTCCGCCGCGATAGAAATTTCCGCGGTTATAAAAGGTGGTGCTCCTCGATCGATACCGGCCGTGGTCAAACAGCACGGCGTGGTTATGCCAGTCAAATCCCCAATGATGCCATCCCCACCCAAAACCACCGAACCAACCGATTCCGAAGCCAGGTCCAAATGAGAGGTAGGGCCCGCCGTACCAGATTCCCGGGTAGGGGTACCATCCTGGCCAAGCCACCACGGGATATCCGTAAATCAGCCACGGATCATAGGCGGGAACGTACACCACGTCGGGGTCAGTCGGCTCAATATCGATCGCCGAATCCTGATCTGTGACCTTCAGCTGCGGGGTGGTTTTAAGGTTGCCGGCATCTTCCGCTTTTTTGCGCATTACCTGTACCGCATCCATTACATCTTGTTCCTGATTGTAGTAGGCGTCTCCCAGAGAGGACGTCCAGGAAAGGTTCTTGTCCATATTTCCGAGGACCGATGGAAATGCGGTGAGCGCTTTGACGCTCGGGTCCCAGGGTTGGGGATCCACCGCTTGGCCCAAGGCCTCGCCCTTCAGGTCAGGATGCGCCTGCACCCACCGGTCGGCTTCCACAGCCTGTTCAGGGAAGGTAGACGCCGTCAGGATCTGCGCCACCAGCGAATCCGGATACAGCGCAATCGGCGCTACCAACTGCTGCAACTGCTCGGGAGTCTGTTGGGTGTAGGGAGGTGTGGGAGCGGCCTGTCCGTCGGGGGACTGGGATGGGGCGGCCGGGGCTGGAGTTTGCGGGTCTTGATGCGCCGAGAGGGTCTGAGGGAACGTCGCTAACAACAGGATCGACGACAGCAGGAAAGCAGAAATCTTGCCCAATCGAGGCCCTGAGAACCCTGCAGCATTTTCGAAAGCGTTCATAGTCGCGACCCTCCTTGAATGGCTCTTCTAATGGTTCCTCGCCTGAGGCGTCTAACTCTTCTAAAGATGAAAAAGACCGGGTTTAGGCTGCATTTTTTGGTTTGGTTTTATTTCCAACTTCTAGCCGACGCCAGCTAGTCTCTTCATTATCAATGGTTTAGGGGCGTCTCCTTGGGGACTACCACGTTCGTGCCATATATGGCACGGGTGAGCCATTTACCGGGGGTGGGGGCGGAGTTAGATTGTTCATGAGCAGCACTTGGGGGAGGGCTGATCAACAGACGTCCCGAGACTCAAATCGAGTCTGGGGCGTTTTGTTTTGTGGGCAACAACTCACTGGCACGCGCCGTTCGGGCCGGCGTATTAGAGCATATGGCACGACCGAGCCATTTACCGGATTCCGGGGCAGAGTTAGATTGGGGTTGAGCAGCACTTGGGGGAGGGCTGATCGACAAACGTCCCAGGACTCAAACCGAGTCCGGGGCGTTTTGTTTTTTGCGCGAAATTTTCCTGTCTAGCGGGTTTTCGCTTTTCCTCCTTTGCAAGTCCCGGGCAACTCTCTGCGCGTTGTTCTTTACTGCTGGCACTTCTACCTGCTTGCACTTCTACCGCGTTGGTTTCAATGGTGGTAGATTTGTCCATTCCGCCGATTCCTGGCAGTAACCGACGCTAAGGAGCAGGACATGTCCGTTCAGTTTGCCCGCCGCGAATTTCTAGCGGGAATGGCTGCCTTGACGGCGGCCAACGCCGCATCGCGATTTGCGCCAGCTTCCCGCTTCGTGGCTTCTCATTTCAACCCAGCCGATGCCGGCTCCCCATTCCGGGTTTCGGTCATCAACGACGAGATTTCGCAGGACTTCGGCCACGCCTGCGAAGTGGCGTCGAAAGAATTCGGGATGGGATGGATCGAACTGCGCGGCATGTGGAAGAAGAACATCCTCAAACTCGATGACAAGGAAGTCGCAGAGGCGCGCCGCATTCTTGAGAAATATCCAGCTCAAGGTGACCGACATTGCCAGCCCGTTGTTCAAAGTCGACTGGCCGGGCGCGCCAAAATCGAAATTCAGCGAGGCCAAGAACTTTGGGGCGGACTTTACGCTCGCAGCAACAGGATGAAGTTCTCGACCGCGCCATGGATCTGGCGAAAGCGTTTCAGACCGACCGGGTGCGCTGCTTCGATTTCTGGCGGCTAGAGGATCAGGCACCTTATCGCGCGGCCATCAACGACAAACTGCGGGAGGCGGCCGCTAAGGCGGAGAAGAAAGGGCATCATTCTGGTGCTTGAAAATGAGTCGGCGTGCAACACGGCGACTGCGGCCGAAGCCGCCAAGGTGCTGAACGCGGTGCAGTCGCCCGCGCTCATGCTGAACTGGGATCCGGGCAACGCCGCCGCTGCTGGTGAAACGCCGTATCCGGACGGCTACGATCTGTCTGCCCAAGGAACGCATTGGCCATTGCCACTGCAAAGATGCCGTCAAGAAGGGCAAGGGATATGATTGGGCGCCGATGGGCGGGGGATTCATCGACTGGGCGGGCCAGTTCAAGGCGCTCAAGCGCGACGGCTATCACTATCGCCGTGAGCCTGGAGACGCACTGGAACGGCGGGGGCTCGCCCGAAGAATGTTCGCGCAAGAGTTGGGCGGGGATGAAGAAACTTCTGCAAGAGGCGGATGCGTTGTAAGACCCCCACTTCTCGCGCAAAGAGCGCGCGAGAAATGGGGCACCCGGCTGTCCAAGTAAGACACGGAGAAAACATGACGATCGAATGATTTCACGCAGAGCAGGCGCACTTTTCTGAAGCAGGCCGCGCTGGGAACCGCAGCCGTGCTGGCGTATCCAACTTCGAACGTGCTGGGCGCGAACGACCGCGTTCGCGTGGGCATGATCGGCGTGGGCGATCGCGGCAACGATTTGCTGGGGCAGGTTCTCCCGTTGCATGGCGTCGAACTGGTGGCGATGGCCGACGTCTACAGCCGCCGCCGCGACCAGGCGAAGAGCAGAGTGCCCGGCATTCAGACTTTCGACGATCACCGCCGCCTGCTCGACATGAAAGATATCGACGGCGTCATCGTGGCCAGCCCGCTGCACATTCACAGCGCGCCATTTTCTCGACACGCTGGCCGCCGGCAAAGATCTTTATTCCGAGAAGACGATGACGTGGTCGATTCCGGAAGCCGACAAATGCCTGGCCGCGGCGAAGGATTCCAACCGCGTGATCCAGATCGGATTGCAGCATCAAAGTTCCGGCGCGCTGGTCGACGCGCAACAGATGGATCAAAGACGGCGCGATCGGCAAGGTCACGCAGGTCGAATCCTGGATGAGCCGCAACACTCCTCACGGCAAAGGCCAGTGGGTGCGCCCGGTTCCGTCGGATTGCACCGCGCAGAACGTGAACTGGAGCGCGTTTCTCAATGGCCGGCCCGACCGTCCGTTCGATCCTTACAAACTCATCAACTGGCGTTTGTTCTGGGAATTTTCCGGGGGCAACTGCGCCGAGAACATGGTGCACCAGATCGCCTGGATCATGGGCGCGCTCGATCTGCCGCTGCCGTCGGCTGCTTACATGTCGGGCGGAGTGTTCTCGGAAAAAGACGGCCGCGAGGTGCCGGACACGATCGCCGTGACTCTCGATTTTCCGCAGGGCATGGTTGTGACCTGGCAGTCAACGTTCAGCAACAAGCACTACGAACTGGGCGACCGCATTCTGGGCAGCGACGGCACGCTTCGAACATCACTTCGAAGAGCCGCTGCAATACTGGCCAGAGAAGACGAACCGTCCCAACGGAGAGGCCGCGCGGGGCAAGACCAAGGATCAGGACCACATGGCCAACTGGATCGATTGCATCCGCAGCCGCGGCGTTCCGAACGCTCCGCCGGAGATCGGCTACCGTTCGGCGATCGCCGTGCACATGTCGAATCTGTCCTACAAAAACAAGAAGCGTCTCACGCTGGAAGAAGCGCGGGCGATCGCGCCGGAGTATTCATGATCGGCGCGGTCGATATCGGCGGAACGAAAATCGCGGTCGGCATGGTCGATGACAGCGGCAAGGTGCTCGCCCGCACGCAGGCTCCCACCGATCCGGATCGTTACGCCGACGGCTTGAATCGATTGCGCGCATGCTGCGCGAGACGCGCAGACAGGCGGGCGTGGAACTCACCGGAATCGGCATCGGATCGACCGGGCCGGTCGATCCCATCCGCGGCGAGTTCGGCGACGTCGATTTCCTTCCGGGCTGGCGCGGGAAGACCGAGTGAAAGATCTGGCGCAGATTTTCAACGTGCGCGTGGCGCTCGAAAACGACGGCGACGCCGCCGCCCTGGCCGAAGCTGGATGGGGCGCGGGCCGAAATCGCTCGCGGCTTGATTTACGTCACCGTCGGCACCGGCATAGGCGGCGGAATCGTTTTCGACGGCCAACTCTACCGCGGCGTCGACGGCGCTCATCCCGAAGTTGGCCACCAGGTGATCGATCCCGCAGGGCCGGAGTGCTCATGCGGATTTCGCGGTTGCTGGGAATCGCTGGCTGCCGGTCCGGCGATGGTGGCGTGGATCGAAAGTCATGCGCCTGACGGGATATCCGCATCGCGAGGGCATCACCGCCAAGAAAATCTGCGAGCTTGCCCAACAGGGCGATAAAGTCGCGCTCCAGGCCGTCGAGCATGAGGCCTATTACCTCGGCCTGGGACTCGCCAATCTGATTAATCTGTTCACTCCCGACGCGATCGTGCTCAGCGGGAGCGTGATGAAGAGTGCGCCGCTTTTTCTCGATCGCATTCGCGAAGTGATTCGTGGGGGCTGCCGGTTCGTTCCGGCCGAGAAGACGCAACTCACGCTTGCTTCGCTGGGAGACGACACAAATCTGATCGGCGCAGCGAGGGTGTGGCACTATCGGTTCGGACAGAAAGCCTAGATCAGTTAACGGTACTGTCAGGCCGAAAGGAAACGCATGACTCTGACATTGATCTGCCAACTTGCTGAGATCGGAACGTGCGTTGCAACGGTTGCTCTGGTTATCGTTGCCCTGTGGCAACTCGGGCATATCAGGACGCAATTCATAACAACCTTTGAAGACCGAATGACTGAGCAGTATCGCAAACTGATGAAGGATATTCCAACCGATGTGTGGTTGGGGGCGGATTTGAAAACACTCGACGGAGAACAGGTGCACCGTTGTCGCGATGCTATCTATCGATACATTGATCTCTCTAACGAGCAAGCTTTCCTGCATTACCAGCATCGGGTGCGGGCAGAAACCTGGAGGATATGGAAGGAAGGGATTCAATCAAACATGAAACTTCCCGCGTTCCACGAGCTTTGGAAGGAGGTTGCACATAAGACTCCGGCGGCCTTCGAATTCCTCAGGGACCTTCTGCCATAAGCTGTTTGCCTTTCAGTTCCTCTTCCAATCTGTTACTGTTTTTAGTTCACTTTTCAGGCGATCTGAGCGAAAGGATTACTCCGCGTGATCGTTGGAGTTCCCAAAGAAAGCTATCCCGGAGAACGGCGCGTTGCGCTGGTTCCCGTCGCCGTTCCTAACCTGGTCAAGGCGGGACTTGAAGTAATTGTGGAAGCTGGGGCGGGCGAGCAGGCTGGCTATCCGGACGCTGTCTATGTCGAGAAGGGCGCGAAGATTGTGCCCGATCGAGCCGCCGTGTTTGGCGCGGCCGACATTGTGGTGCAGGTGCTGTGCTACGGATCGAATGATGTCACCGGCAAGGCCGACCTTCCGCTGATGCGCCGAGGTCAGGCGATCATTGGCTTTCTGCGGCCAATGGGTTCGGCGGAAGTCGTCGAGCAGATCGCGCAGGCGGGCGTGACCGCTTTTTCCGTGGAACTGATGCCGCGCACCACGCGCGCCCAAAGCATGGACGCACTTTCGTCGATGGGCACGATCTGCGGCTACAAGGCAACGCTGCTCGCCGCGGAAACTTCGCCGCGAATTTTTCCCATGATGACCACCGCCGCCGGAACGATCACGCCTGCGCGTGTGTTCGTGATCGGTGCAGGCGTCGCTGGATTGCAAGCCATCTCAACTGCCCGCCGCCTGGGCGCCGTGGCGTCGGCCTACGACATGCGTCCCGCCGCCAAAGAGCAGGTGCAAAGCCTGGGCGGACGTTTCGTCGAACTTCCCATCGAAGCGCAGAATGCCCAGGACGCTCGCGGCTACGGCACCGCGCAGGACGAAACTTTCTATGCCCGCCAGCGCGAACTGCTGACCCGCGTGGTCGCGGAGAGCGACGTCGTGATTACTGCTGCGGTCATCCCCGGAAAGAAGTCGCCGGTGCTGATCACCGCTGACATGGTGAAAGGGATGGCGCCGGGTTCGGTAATCGTTGACCTGGCGGCCGAACGCGGAGGCAACTGCGAGCTGACGCGCACCGGAGAGACAGTGAAGGTGCATGGCGTAACGATTATCGGCGCCATCAACCTGGCCACCAGCGTCCCCTACCACGCCAGCCAGATGTACGCCCGCAACCTCACCACGTTTCTGCTGTACATGGTGAAAGACGGCAAGCTGCAATTGAATCTGCAGGATGAAATTATTCGCGAGACTATGATCACCAACGGCGGCGAGGTGGTGAACGCGCGGGTGCGCGATTTTTTCAAGATGCCGGCGCTGACGACTGCGAGTGGATAAACACTGGTTTTGATCCGGTCGTTTTGCTTCTTGAAAGGGCGCGGCTTCAGCCGCGCCGCAATGTTCTTTATAAAATTGTCATCCTGAGCGGAGCGAGAGTTCGCGAAGCGAACTCTTGCGCAGTCGAAGGATCCCTACCCTCGACGCATCGCACATGACGTAGGGATCCTTCGACTCCGTGGCTGCTCCGCTTTGCGGACCAGCCACTGCGCTCAGGATGACACACGAAAAAGAATGGAGTGACACATGGGTTCCAACCTGATCGACGCGTTTTCGTTTTCATGCTGGCGGCCTTCATTGGATTTGAAGTCATCCGCCACGTCTCGCCGCTGCTGCATACGCCGCTCATGTCGCTGACCAATGCGCTGGACGCCATCGCGGTGGTCGGCGCGATTGTGCTGGTCGGAGAGAAGAAGAGCACGTTCGCGACGGTGCTCGGTGTGATCGCCATTGTGGCCGCCACCAGCAACGTGGTCGGCGGATTCATCATCACCGACCGCATGTTGAGGATGTTCAAGACCAGTCGTTCTACGAATGACCGTAAGACTGAGCGCAATCATGACCGAGTTTGCCGGAAGCCAGTACGCAATCGAAATCATCTATCTCATCGCCAGCGCCCTGTTCATTCTCTCGCTGAAGTGGATGAGTTCTCCTGCCACCGCGCGCCACGGCATTCTGGCCGGCGAAATCGGCATGGTGCTGGCCATCGGCGGCACGCTGCTGCGCCACGGCATCGTCGATTACAAGTGGATCATCATCGCGCTGGTGCTGGGCTCGGGCATCGGCATTCCGCTGGGCATGGTGCAGATGACCGCTGTGCCGCAGCGGACCGCTCTCAGCCACGCTTTCGGCGCGCTCTGCGTCACGCTGGTCGGCACTGCCGAGTTTTATCTGCGCAGTCCGAACGTGCCGAAATTCATGATGTCGGTGCTGGCGATGGAAGTCATCCTCGGAGGTCTGACCTTCACCGGCAGTCTGATGGCGGCGGGAAAGCTGCAGGAAATTCTGCCGCAGCGGCCGATCACTTATAAAGGGCAGAACCTCGTCAACCTTGCTTTTGTTTCTGGTTGCGGTCGGCAGTTCGGTCTACCTCGTGCTGCATCCCGAAGCGAAAATATTCTTTCCGATCATCGTGGGCGTGTCGCTGATCTTTGGAGTGCTGCTGGTGATTCCGATCGGCGGCGCTGACATGCCGACAGTGATTTCGCTGTTGAACTCCTACGCCGGCCTTTCCGCCGCGGCCATGGGATTCGTGCTCAACTCGAAACTCCTGATCATCGCGGGCGCGCTGGACGGATCTTCCGGCCTCATCCTCTCGATCATCATGTCGAAGGCGATGAATCGATCGTTCACCAACGTGCTGTTCGGAGCCTTCGGTCAGGTGCAGGCGTCGGCCGCTGCAGGACAGGAAGCGAAGCCGGTGCGCAGCGCCACGCCCGAAGAAGCGGCCGCGATTCTGTCGGCGGCAAATAAAGTCGTCATCGTCCCCGGCTACGGCATGGCGGTGGCGCAGGCGCAGCACAAAGTCCGCGAACTCTACGACATGCTCACCAAGAAGGGAGTCGAGGTCCGCTTCGCGATTCATCCGGTCGCCGGACGCATGCCCGGTCACATGAACGTGCTGCTGGCCGAAGCCGACATCCCCTACGACCGGCTGATCGAAATGGAGGAGATCAATGGCGACTTCCCGCAGACCGACGTCGCCCTCGTCATCGGCGCCAACGACGTGACCAATCCCGCCGCTCGCACCGACCAGTCGAGCCCGATTTTCGGCATGCCGATCCTCGACGTGGACAAAGCCCACACCGTCATGGTGATCAAGCGCGGCATGAGCCCCGGCTTCGCCGGCATCGACAACCCGCTGTACTATCTCGATAACACGCTGATGCTGTTTGGCGATGCGAAGCAGTTCGTCGGCGGGATCGTGCGCGAGCTGGGCGGCGGACACTAGTAGTTCAGTGGAGCGAGGTCCGTTTGGTTTCGTCAAAACCTCGGAGTACACTTAGCGGGTGGGGATTTACGAACCATGGTGTCATCGTGTCCAAAGCAGTGTCATCACGCGGGACCCCGAGTTGCTCGGGGGCACGCCCGTCTTCCGCGGGACGCAGGGTTCCTTTCCAGGCCCTGCTCGATTATCTGGAGGGCGGACAAACGTTGGACGAGTTTCTCGAAGACTTTCCTACGGTGACGCGTGAAGCCGCTGTTCATGCCCTGGAGCATGCCAAGTCGCTCGTTGTCGGCCAATTGGGATGAAGCTGCTGCTCGACGAGTGCGTTCCCAGAAAATTCCGGAACATGCTGCCCGGACACGACTGTCGCACCGCGCCGGAAGAAGGGCTCGCCGGCAAGAAAAATGGGGAGTTGCTGGCACGCGCGGAAGAATCCGGCTTCGAGGTGTTCCTGACGATCGACCGCGGCATCGAGTACGAACAAAACCTCCAGGGCAGAAATATCGCAGTAATCTTGGTCCGTTCAAAATCAAGCCGTTTGGCGGACTTGTTGCCGCAGAGCCACGAAATTCTGCGAGTGCTTCGTTCCATCCGATCCCGGCGAACTGGTCAAGGTGAGTTTAAGCATTGCATATCTATGCGAACCTGATTCGATGCGTGCATCGCTGTCATTCTACGCTCGCGTCTCTTGCCACTGCCCAATCTCAGCCTCAACTCAACCTGATGCCCATGCCTGCTAGCGTTCAGGCTGGCGCGGGACTAGTTGCCGATCACGCAATCGTTTTCGGTTGCGGTCACTGGAAGCTCATGACGCCTCGCTTGACGGAGAAGTTCAGCGATTCCTGAGCCCAGCTTGCGCGGCAGACGGGGATTCCGTTTCGTCCCAAGGCCGGCGCGGTCGCCGACACTGGAGATCCACGCCGACCACGGCCGTCAGGCCGTGCAGAAGCTCGGCGAGGATGAAGTCCTACGAGCTAACCGTCACTGAATCCGGCGCGAACCTCACCGCGCCAACGACCCTCGGCGTCGCTGCGCGGGCTGCAGACATTTCTTCAGCTGGTGCAAATCACTCCGACCGGATTTGCCGCGCCCGGCGTCACTATCAAAGATCAGCCGCGCTTTCCCTGGCGAGGCACGATCATCGACGTCAGCCGCCACTTCATTCCCATCGACGTGCTCAAGCGCAATATCGATGGCATGGCCGCGGTGAAATGAACGTGCTGCACTGGCATCTCTCCGACGACCAGGGATTTCGCGTCGAGAGCAAAGTGTTTCCCAAGCTGACGGGCGCGGGTTCCGACGGAATGTTTTATACGCAGAACGAGATTCGCGAATTCATCGCCTACGCGCACGATCGCGGCATCCGCGTGATGCCGGAGTTCGACATTCCCGGCCACAGCCGTTCGTGGTTCCTCGGATATCCGGAACTTGTCGAGCGGTTCCGGCCCGTACACGCTGGAGGGCGGCGGCTCCGGGTACATCGATCCGATCATGGATCCAACACGCGGAATCGACTTACAAATTTCTGGAAAAGTTCATTGCCGAAATGGCTAGGCTTTTCCCCGACGCGTATTTTCATATCGGAGGCGACGAGGTCAACGGCAAGCAGTGGGACGCGAATCCGAAGATTCAGGCATTCCTCCACGCCCACGGCATGAAAAACAATCAGGACCTGCAGGCCTACTTCAACCAGCGCCTGCAGAAAATCGTGGCCAAGAACCACAAAATCATGGTGGGCTGGGACGAAATTCTGCATCCGGATTTGCCGAAGACGATCATCGTGCAGTCGTGGCGCGGGCAGAAGTCGTTGGCGGATGCCGCGCAGCAGGGCTACAGCGGCCTGCTCTCGTTCGGATACTATCTTGACCTGATGTGGCCGGCGGCGCGGCATTACGCGGTCGATCCCATGGCGGATGCGGCGGCGACGCTAACCCCCGAAGAGAAGAGCCGCATCCTCGGCGGCGAATCCTGCCAGTGGGCGGAGTGGGTCACGCCGGAGAATATCGATTCGCACATCTGGCCGCGCAATGCCGCGATCGCGGAGCGGCTGTGGTCGCCGCAGACGGTTACCGACGTCGCTTCGATGTACACGCGGATGAATGCCGTGAGTCTCGACCTGGAATTTCTAGGACTCACGCACCGCTCTGCGCGCACGCACATGCTGCATCGCATGGCTGGTGCCGGCCGACATTACCGCGCTGCGCAATCTTGCCGACGTCGTCGAGCCGGTCAAGGACTACGACCGCTGGAGCGACGCGAAAGGCCCCATCGACTTTCACGCGCCATTGACGCGCATGATCGATGCCGTCTATCCGGAGAGCGACGTGGCGCGGCAATTCGGCGATCTGGTGCAGAGCTTCGTGCAGGGCGGGTATAAAGATCAGGCCGCCGAAGCGCAGATCCGCATGTGGCTCACAACTTGGCGGGATAACGATGCCCGGCTACATCCGTTGCTCGATCAATCGTACCTTCTGCAGGAAGATGTGCCTTTGTCGCAGAGTCTCGCTGCGCTGGGCGCGGCGGGCTTGCAGGCGCTCGACTATCTCGACAAGGGGCAGCCTGCGCCGGATGCGTGGAAGACGCAGCAACTCGCCGTGATCGCGCAGGCAAAGACGCGCCAGGCGGACGTGCTGCTGATGGTGGTGGCGCCGGTGCAGCAGTTGGTGGAGGCCAGCGCAGCGTCCGCGCACAACTGAGTCAGCCGTCATCGGTCGAACACCAGGCGCCGCGGGCTCTAGCTCGTGGCAAGCCCAAGTCTTGCGTGTGGGAATTCAATGTGATATCATGATATCATTAGTTGGAAGGAGAGGTGGCCCATGGCCCAGCTTGTGGTCCGGAACCTGGAAGATAGCGTCAAAGCCCGCCTGCAGCGGCGGGCGCGGCGCAATGGCCGCAGCATGGAGGAAGAGGTGCGCGACATTCTGCGGAATGCGGCGCATGAACCGGCGAAGCCTTCTGGCGGTCTAGGATCCGAAATCGCCGCCTTGTTCGCCGGAAAGGGGCTTACCAGCGATATACCCGAATTGCGTGGTTACACGATAAAGCCACCTACATTTGACGAGTAGAGTTTCGGCGATGATCGTCCTCGATACGAATGTCTTCTCCGCCTTGATGCAAGTTGCGCCTGATGCGAGCGTAGTCGCATGGCTGAACCGGCAGCCCCGCACTTCTGTCTGGATCACCTCAGTCACTGTTTTCGAAATCAGATTCGGGTTGCAGATCATGGCCAGCGGAAAAAGGCGAACTGCGTTGCTGCGGTCTTTCGAGTCTTTGCTCGAGAGGATCGAGCATCGCGTGGCTTCCTTTGACGACGCTGCCGCAGACCATGCTGCCGACCTGATGGCATCGCGACAAAACGCCGGCCGCCCCGGCGATCTGCGGGACACGATGATCGCAGGCATCGTGTTAGCGCGGCAGGCAGCCATTGCCACTCGTAACATCACGCACTTCGCCGATATCTCCGCGACCGTTCTCAATCCCTGGAAGGCCTAAATAGAAGCGCGGCATGGTATTCTATTAACTCCAGCTGCGCACCGTTTGAAGCGGAATTCCTCGCAGGTCCTGAAGAAGTTACATAGAAACCATGCTTTCAGTCAGCAATGTCTCCATGCGCTACGGCGCCAAAGTACTGTTCGACGAAGTCTCGACGGCGTTCACGCCGGGCAAGCGCTATGGCCTGACCGGGCCCAACGGCTCGGGTAAATCCACGTTCATGAAGCTGCTGAGCGGCGAACTTGAGCCGCAAAAAGGGACGGTCGTTCGTCCCCGCAAAGTAGGCGTGTTAAGCCAGGACCAGTTTGCTTTCGACGCTTATTCCGCGATTGACACCGTCATCATGGGCAACAAGCGGCTGTGGGCGGCCATGCAGGAACGCGACGCCATTTACGAGAAGCCGGAGATCACTGACGCCGACGGCATGAAACTCGGCGAACTCGAAGGCATTGTCGGCGAAGAGGACGGCTACACCGCTGAGAGCGACGCCGCCATTCTGCTGCAAGGCCTCGACATTCCCGATGAAGTCCACACCCGCAAGATGAGCGAGTTGCAGGGTGGACAGAAAGTCCGGGTCCTGCTGGCGCAGGCTCTGTTCGGGCATCCGCAGGCGCTGCTGCTCGACGAACCGACGAACCACCTCGACCTCGATTCCATTCACTGGCTGCAGGGATTTCTGAATGTCTACGACGGCATCGTCATTGCCATCTCGCACGACCGGCATTTTCTGAACAGCATTTGCACCCACATCGCCGACATCGATTACGAAACTATCATCACCTACACCGGCAGCTATGACGACATGGTGGTGGCCAAGACGCAGGTGCGTTCGCAGATCGAGTCGCAGAACGCCCAGCGCGAAAAGAAGATTTCCCAGTTGAACGAATTCATCGCGCGCTTCGCCGCCGGCACGCGGTCCAGCCAGGTGCAGTCGCGGCGCAAGGAAGTCGAGCGCCTGCAAGTTACCGAACTCGCCCGATCGAACATCGCACGCCCGTTCATCAAGTTCGAGCAGAAGCGACCTTCGGGCAAACACATCCTCGAAATCGAGCATGTGAGCAAGGCCTACGGCGAGAAGTCGGTCATTCGCGATTTCACCGCCAGCATCATTCGCGGCGAAAGAATCGCGCTCATGGGTCGCAACGGCGCCGGCAAGACCACGCTGCTGAACGCCCTGCTGGCGAATTCTCCGACCACGCCCGAGGCCGAACTCCGCAAAGATCAGCGGTTACGACGGCCCCTTCGTCGACTCCGGCAAAGTGATCTGGGGACACGAAGCCTCGATCGGCTATTTCGCGCAGGATCACCGCAGCCTGATCGAAGGCGGCATGACCGCAATCGAGTGGCTGCATCAGTGGGACGGCGCGGCCGTCACCGAAGAACTGCGCGGAATCCTCGGCCAGATGCTGTTCCAGCGCGAAGAAGCGACGAAGTCAACCAGCGTTCTCTCCGGCGGCGAGGCCGCGCGCCTGCTCTTCTGCAAACTGATGCTGCAGAAGCCGAACGTTCTGGTGCTGGACGAACCCACGAACCACCTCGACCTCGAATCTATCAACGCCCTGAATATATCTCTGCAGCGCTATCAGGGGACGGTTTTCCTGGTCACGCACGATCACGATCTGATCGACGAAGTCGCCACCCGCATCTGGCACTTCGAAAGCGACCACAAGATCACCGACTTCAAGGGCACCTACGAGGACTACCAGGCGGCCACGGTCGCGGTTTAGCGTTTCCATACGAAGGCCGCTAAATACGGCGGCTAATACGAGAATGAGAACGTGAACGCGAGCGCCAAAGCGAATTTGAGCGCTACCGTGGAAGAGCGGCGCTTCAGCGCCGCGAGAAGCAGGCAGAATCAATTGGGCTTTAGCCCCGGCGGGGCAGTTGCACCATTCCCGCTGCATGTAAATCAACCAGGTTCTCCACAGCTTTTCACAGGATTTGCTGTTGCGTTTGCTGCCGCAAGTTGAAGATAATGGTCGGCGAACGTTAGTTGTAATGCAGTTTGAGTATTGCCGTGTACAGTCGAGCTGATTTACTGAGGATCCTCCACGTAACCCCGCGCCAGTTGGCCAACTGGGAGCGGAACGGCTTGGTAACGTCTGCGGAAGCCTATTCTTTTTCCGATCTCCTCGAAATCAAAAAGGTTCGCGATCTGTGCGCCATGAGCGTGCGGCCGGCGGTGATTCGCCAGTCGCTCGACGCCATGCGCAAACAGTCGTCGGGCGTGGAGAATCCGCTGCTCGAAGCCAGTGCGCTGTCGACCGCCAAGCATCGCGTGGCGTTTCGCCACGAAGGCAAGCTGCTGGAGCCGATCGCCGGCCAGTTCCTGATGGATTTCTCGTCGCGCGAAAAAGTTCTGACCAGTACGCCGGTGCCGCGGTCCGAGCCCAGTCCGCGCGAGAATGAGGTTGCGTCGTGGTTCGCGCGCGGCATCGCGCTGGAAGAAGATCCGAACACGCAGCCTGACGCCATTGCCGCTTACCATCAGGTGCTTGAAATTCAGCCCATGCACGCGGCGGCTCACATCAATCTGGGCACGCTCTATTACAACCGCCAGGATTTCACGCTCGCCGAAAAACACTACCGCCAGGCCATCGAAGCCGATCCGCGCTACTCGCTCGCCTACTTCGATCTCGGCAACGTGCTCGACGAGACCGGCCGCGTGCAGGAAGCGATTCAGACCTACAAGACCGCGCTGCAGTTGGCGCCGACTTACGCTGACGCACACTACAATCTGGCGCTGGCCTTCGAAAAAGTGCGCGAACCCCGCAAAGCGCTGAAACACTGGCAGTCCTATGTCAGGCTCGACACCTCCGGTCCCTGGTCAGTTCACGCCCGCAGCCAGATCAAGCGCATTCTGCAGGCGGACGGGCTGAAGCTGGTTCATTCCCGCCCTCGCTAGATCTGGCGAACCTTAAACCACGAAGGGCACGAAGTATCACGAACTTGTCTCCTGCATAATTTTCCTTCGTGATTCTTAGTGTCCTTCGTGGTTAAGTTCTTTTCTGCAGGTGCTAAAATTACCGGTTTGCCATCTCCGGATTTCAAGGTGTTCCCATGCCCGAGACTACGATGCAAGCCGCCCCGCCTGCCCCTCTGACCACGCTCACCGAAGATGAAATTCTCTTCCGCGACAACATTCGCCAGTTTGCGGACGAAAAGATCCGTCCGCTGGTGAAAGAGATGGACGAGAAGGGCGTCTTCGACAAAGACCTCATCCACGATTTTTTCCAGCTGGGACTGATGGGTATCGAAATTCCCGAGCAGTACGGCGGCGGTGGCGCGAAGTTTTTTGAAGCGATTCTGGCGGTGGAGGAACTGTCGCGCGTGGACGCATCTTCGGGCGTGATTGTCGACGTGCAGAACACTCTGGTCAATAACGCCCTGCTGCGCTGGGGCTCCGAAGAGCAGAAGAAGCGCTTCCTGCCCAGGATGGCCACTGAGATTGTTGGCGCGTACGCTCTCAGCGAGGCCGGCTCCGGCTCCGACGCTTTCGCCTTGCAGACGCGCGCCGTGGTCAAAGGAGCTGAATACGTCCTCACCGGGCGCAAGCTCTGGATCACCAACGCCAAAGAGGCAGGATTATTCGTACTCTTTGCCACCATCGATCCGACAGCCGGATACAAAGGCATCACCGCATTTCTGGTCGAAAAAGATTTTCCCGGATTCACCGTGGGCAAGAAGGAAGACAAACTCGGCATCCGCGCATCGTCGACCTGCGAACTGATTCTCGAAGATTGCCGCGTGCCTAAAGAGAACGTGCTGGGCGAGCCCGGCAAGGGCTACAAGATTGCCATCGAGACGCTGAACGAAGGCCGCATCGGCATCGGCGCGCAGATGATCGGACTGGCCCGCGGCGCCTGGGAATTCGCCTGCAAGTATGCGGTCGAGCGCAAGCAGTTCGGCAAAGCCATTTCTGAGTTCCAGGGCATCCAGTTCCAGATCGCGCAAATGGCTACGGAGATTGAGGCCGCCCGCCTCATGGTCTACAACTGTGCGCGCATGAAAGACGCTGGCGTCAACTTCGTGAAAGAAGCCGCCATGACCAAGCTCTTCGCCTCGCAGGTGGCTGAGCGGGTGACGTCATTGGCCATCGAAATCTACGGCGGCTACGGATTCACCAAGGATTATCCCGTGGAGAAATACTGGCGTGATGCCAAGATCGGCAAGATCTACGAAGGCACGTCGAACATGCAGCTGGCGACCATCGCCAAGCTCGTGCTGGGCAAGTAGGGCTGTCCGAGCGCGTGACGCCTATTCGGGATGGAAATGGAGTTCGACGAGCTCCTTGGATTCGGCGGCGGCGGGAGCAAATTTCCATTGCCGGATGGCATCTTGCGCGGCCTGGACCAGCACCGGGCTGCCGCCCACCGGCTCGACAGATTTCACGGTTCCGTCGGTGGCTACGATCGCGAAAACCTTGACCGTGCCGGCGAGGTTTATCTTCCTCGCCATCGGCGGATAGACCGGATCTACTTTTCGGACGAGTTTGCGCGCTTCGGTGGAGGATTGCTGGCTTTGGGCTGTTCCCGCGAGTCCGACGAAGCCGGAGAGCACAAGAAACAGCGCCAGAACGTACCGTGTTCGCATGATGGCGATCCCTGAGATGGAGGAATTAGGTATTTCTAAATTCTTGCTCACGATCTTAGAGGATCCAGTCATTGCCGCAAAGTGACCGGCGTAACCAACCGTCATCGCAGAAAGAACACAGCATCGTTGCGATATGCCCCGCAAGTGGTGTCGGATGATTGGGTTGCCCAAGCTGGGAGCGGGCGGGGAGGCCGCGCCACCAGCCAATCCTGCTTAGTCATACTCATAATGTGCATTGAGTTGCACATAGCACCGTCCTAGCTTCCCGTCGAATGTCCCATAACCATCCTGAAATCATGTATTTAGTAAGATCCACGCCATTGGCTGCCGGGATGCAATTCGTCAGGTGTGCCCGCCAGTGCAGGGCAAAGATTGGGGTGCAACGTGACGACTCTATTTGGGACGGAATTTGGGACGGAGACCTTACCCGCCGTATCAGCGACGGACGCCCCCATCGCTCCCAAGAAGCGCGGCTGGTTGCCGTTGCTGACCGTTCTGTTTCTGATCTCCTACGGCTTGATGACGATGCTGATTGTGGAGCAGGGGCGGACGATCGAATCGCAGCGTGCCCTGATTCGCGAGCTGTTCCGCGACAGCAAAGAACTGTCCGCCGTGAGAATGAAGGCAGCGCAGGAAATGGCTGAATCGAACTCCGCGAAGACCCAGATTCCAGTGACCCAGCTTCCGATGACCCAGTTTCCAGTGACCCAGCAGCCCTCGGCGCAGCAGCTAAAGCAGTACCCGTCGACCCAGGTTCCTTCGACCCAGTACCCGTCAGCCCAGGCTCCAACTCGTCAGGCCCCGTCTTCCCAGGCAGGGACGCAAAATCGTGCGCAGAACCAGTCGGCCAATCAGAGACCAGATTTCAAGATGCCGACGAAACCAGCCTTAGAACTGGTGGACGACGTCCGGGTCCTGATCACGATATAAGATCGCAGATTCGCGAAACTTGAAGATTGCAACGCTTTGGTTCTGTGGTTCAGCAGAGTAAGGCAAGCAGGAGTAAGCCAAGAGCTGGAAAACGAGATCCAGGACGAGATCCAGGACCAGTTCCAGGAAAAGACCAGCTCCAGGAAAAACAATGAAGGTTCTGACCCTAGCCTTGTTGTTCAGTCTGCCGGTCGTCCCCTTGGCGCCGCAGAAACCGTTGCGGCAGCCCACCAGCCAGATCGCCAAGCACTCCAAGGGCGGACGCTGGTACTTTGCCGCCTCCGGCCATGCCGTCTACTGCTACGGTCCGGTGATGACCGTGCCCAGCGTCAACGGCGACCTGCAGCGCGTCGCCACCTTCTGCCGCGACGGCAGCGCGGTGGTCCCGCTCAAGGACTAGGCCGACCTCAGCCACGCCGCCCGGATGATTCGGTCCAGTCCGCAACCATCCTCCCTTTGGAGCCCGCGAAGGTTTAGACTCAGGGTCATGCCGATTGCGCCACTTGGTGCCCCGTGACCTTCGTTCCCTCTGGGGGGATTCCCAACTCCACGGCCGGAGTCATCGCCCCGCCGCCGCTGATTTACCTCGTCCCTCTGGTCGGTATGCTCTTCCTGCGGCATTGGTATCCGGTCGCGATTGTCGGTCCGCATGTGGCCGCCCCTCTCGGGATTGTGTGTCTGTTGCTGGGTCTGGCGGTTCACCTGTCCGCCATCCTGACGTTGCGCCGGGCTAAAACCAGCCCGAAACCCTGGCGCCCGACCACGGCCGTCGCCACAGCGGGGCCATATCGCTTCACCAGAAATCCCATTTATGTGGGGTTCTCATTGATTTATGTCGGCGTCGGGCTTTGGGCCAACACGCTCTGGCCGTTTCTGCTTTTACCTTTCGTCCTCCTCCTGATGCAGATCGGCGTCATTGCTCGCGAGGAAGCCTATCTCGAACGCATCTTCGGTGATGAGTACAGGGAGTACAAGCGGCGCGTGCGGCGCTGGCTCTGACTCGGGTCGATCGGAATGGTGATGCGGTGTTCTTTTCTCAGCTGGCGTCTCACCTCACGGAGGTACCACGATTTATGGAAGATAAGAAGCGCAGCTTGATCTGGCACGGCATGTTCTTGTTTTTCCTCGGCCTGCTCACTGGCTTTGCAGAGCAGAAGTTCGCCAACCCGCGCATGGGACTGGCCGCGCATTTAGAAGGGGTGATGAACGGGACCTTTCTGATCGCGCTGGGAGCCGTGTGGACAGAGGTCAGACTGTCTTCGCGACCCAAGGCCGCAGCGTACTGGGCAGCGCTCTACGGCGCGTACGTGAACTGGGCCATAACCACGCTGGCCGCAGTCTTGGGAACGTCGAGCCTCTCTCCCATTACAGGGGCGGGGCACATCGCTGAGCCTTGGCAAGAAGCTCTGGTGAAGTTCGGCTTCCAATCAGTCGGCATCGCGATCATTGCCAGTTCGGCCATCATCCTCTGGGGCCTTCGCCGCCGGGCCACGCCATAACTTTCACGCCGTAAGAATCGTGCCTGGCTTAGCAGTGTGCGTCCTGGAAGGGGTCACGCGCATCCAATATCGACAACGATAAAAAAGGCTCTCACTAAGCCGCCCCCGAGGCTACTGTCCTCGACACCCGGAGATCAACATGTCCATTCGACCCGTTAAGCGCCTCATCAAATCCAAACCCACGCTGGAAGGCGCGGGAGTGCATCTGCGCCGCGCCTTTGGCTTCGGCACCACCCACGAGTTCGATCCGTTCCTGCTGCTCGATGATTTCCGCAATGACGTTCCCGAAGATTACCTCGCGGGATTTCCCTGGCACCCGCACCGCGGCATCGAGACCATCACCTACGTCCTGGCCGGGACGGTCGAACACGGCGACAGCATGGGCAACCAGGGCGCCATCGCAGCCGGTGACGTGCAGTGGATGACGGCCGGCAGCGGCATCATTCACCAGGAAATGCCCAAGGGGGATGAGACTGGCCGCATGCATGGCTTCCAACTCTGGGCGAACCTGCCGTCGGCGCAAAAAATGACCGCGCCGCGCTATCAGGAAGTGAAGACCGGCGACATTCCGCAAGTCACCGACGACGACGGCACTCACGTTCGCATCGTCTGCGGAAAGTTCTGGGGCAAGACTGGCCCCGTCGACGGAATCGCTACCGATCCTACGTACCTTGACGTGTCGGTTCCTCCGGGCAAGCGGAAAACGCTCCCCGTCGAGGTCACGCGCCACGCCTTCGCCTACGTTTTCGCCGGCGACGGAAAATTCTGTAATGCGTCCGGGCCGCTCGCGGTGCCCACCGAAGGCGTAGGATGGGCCGACGTCAAACCTCCTGCCGACGCCGAAAACCGCTCTTTGGTCGTATTCGATCGCGGCGATGAAGTTGCCGTGCAGGCCGGAGAAGACGGCATCCGCTTCCTGCTGGTTTCGGGCAAGCCGCTCGAAGAGCCGGTGGCGTGGTACGGTCCCATCGTCATGAATACGCAGCAGCAGCTCCAGCAGGCGTTTCAGGAATTGGAGAAGGGAACGTTTCTGAAGAAGTAGCTGCGGTGGAAGAGCGGCCCTTCAGGGCTGCGTCAATCGTTTAGAATCGCGAGGGCTTTAGCCCGGTGGTCGTTCCACCTGCGGGACGATCCGGAGCAAATCACCCATGCCCGAACTCCCCGAAGTCGAAACCATCGCACGCGGCCTGGCCAAGCGGGTCACCGGCGATGTCGTCGACTCCGTCTGGCTCGGCCAAAAGAAGGAACCGCTAAAATCTCCCGCGTCTGCGATTGCTGCGACGCTAGAACACAGCCGCATCGCAGACGTTCGCAGAATGGGCAAGCACATCGTCTTCGATCTGGATTGTGTGAGGCGGACACTCCCTTCGACAGGCTCAGGGCAGGCTCTGTCCGCCAAAGGCCGGGAACGAAAACCGTCTCGTAAGGGATCCAGGGCAGCGCTAGTAAAACCTTCATCGACGCCTCACGCAGAGGCGGACAGGGCCTGCCCTGAGCCTGTCGAAGGGAGTGTCCGCCTCACACGGGCACAGTGGATCGTGCATCTGGGCATGACCGGTCGCCTGCAAGTTTGTGAGCCGCAATCCGAAGTGGTGAAGCATACCCACGCCATCCTCAAATTGTCGTCGGGCAGGGAACTGCGCTTCGTCGACCCGCGCCGGTTCGGCCGTCTCAGCGTCGCGCAGGCGGGAGACTTCGACACCGCCGGCGTCGAGCCGCTGGAAGTTGATCTCGATCGTTTCTTTGAACTGTTCCGCGGCCGCAAGACTCCCATCAAGAGCGCGCTGCTCAACCAAAACTTGCTGCGCGGAGTGGGAAACATTTACGCCGATGAATCTTTATTTCGTTCGGGCCTGCGCCCCCGCCGCCGCGCCTCGACCATCACTCGCGACCAACTGGGCAAGCTGCTTGCCGCGGTAAAAGAAGTCTTGAAAGAGGCGATCGCGCTCGGTGGTTCCTCCATCTCCGACTACGTGAACTCCGATGGTGAAGAAGGATTCTTCCAGCTCCAGCACCGCGTCTACGGCCGCGAGGGCGAGCCCTGCCTGGTCTGCAAAACCGCCATCAAGCGAATCGTAATCGCGGGCCGCAGCAGCCACTACTGCCCGAAGTGCCAGAAATGAATTGTTGATTGTTGATTTCTGATTGCTGATTGAAGGACAAACGGGCGGGGTGAAGGTATTCAATCAACAATCAATAATCAGCAATGAGACCGCTACCCTCGCAATCTGATAATCTTCTCGCTCATGCCTGATTTTTCCATCGGAGTCGATCTCGGCGGCACCAACCTGCGGATTGCGGCGGTCAGCACCGATGGCCAGCTTCTCGAGAAAATTACGCTGGGCGTGAAAGTCACTCTCGGTCGCGATCACGTCATTGGCGAAATGTGCGATGCCATTCATCGCCTCACCGAGCAATATCGCGGAACTGGCAGATTTGTCGGCGCCGGCATCGGCGTTCCCGGCATCATCGACAGGGAAACAGGAATGATGTGCCAGTCTGCCAATCTTCCCGGTTGGTCCGACTATCCGGTGCGCGATGAGATTGAGCGCCGCCTGGGCGCACGCGTTTTTCTCGACAACGACGCCAAAGTCGCCGCTCTCGGCGAACAATGGCTGGGCGCCGGCCGCGGCGTCGACAACATGGCGATGATCACGCTCGGCACCGGGATCGGGGGCGCCATCGTCCTGAACGGAAAAGTCTTTTACGGCGTGAACGGCATGGCCGGCGAGTTCGGACATGTCACCATCGAACCCAACGGCGACCCCTGCGGCTGCGGCAATCGCGGATGTGCCGAGCGCTACGCTTCCGCAACTGCGCTCGTGCGGATGGCCCGCGAGGCGATTGAATCCGGCAACGCACCCGCGCTTGCCAAGCTGGCAAGTTCCGGCGACGAGTTCAGCGCCAAATCAATTTACAATCTGGCGATTCAGGGCAACGAAGACGCTCAACGCATCTTCCACCGCTTCGGCGTGGCCCTGGGGATACTGCTGGCAGATCTCGTCAACATTCTCAATCTCGATGTGTTCGTGATTGGCGGCGGGGTGGTCAGCGCGTGGGACGCTTTTGCTCCGCCCATGTTCGCGGAATTGCGCGAGCGCTCGCTGGTTTACACCGCGACCGCACCGGACGATCCTATGAACGATCCTCTGGGCAAGAAGGAAAGCGCGTCGGCTCAAATTGTGAACCATACGCGCAAGAAGACGATCATCACGCGCGCTCTGCTGGGCAGCGATGCCGGACTTTACGGCGCGGCCAGAATTCCCATGTCATGAGCCGTCGAACGTCAGACCCTCGACCGGCGAACATTATTTTTTACTTTTTATTTTCCGACTTCGCGGATTTCTTGACGATGGTCGGGCTCGGCTGGCTGGCGGATTTCAATTTTTCGATTTCCCTCAGCGTGAGCGATCGAAATTTGCCCGGAGGAACGTCGAGCGTGAGCGGTCCATAACGGACGCGCTTGATTTTTTCCACGTGATGTCCCACCGCCTCAAACATGCGCCGGATCTGGCGGTTACGTCCCTCCACCAAAGTGATTTCGTACCACGGATTCGCCGCTTCTTTCACTACGCGCACCAGGGCCGGCCCGGTCTTTACGCGTTTCCCGTCATCGGTCGCGATGGAAACTCCCGCGCGCAACTTATTGATCGCTTCTTCCTTGGGTGTGCCCGCAACCTTTACGACGTAGGTTTTGGCCACGTGCGACGCCGCTTTCATCAAGCGATGCGCGAGATCGCCATCGTTGGTCAGCAGCAGCAGTCCTTCGCTGGCGTAGTCCAGCCTACCGATGGGATAGACGCGGCCCTTGACGCCGTGAATCAGGTCCATGACGGTTGGCCGCTTTTCCGGGTCGCTCATGGTGGTGACGTAGCCCTTGGGTTTGTTGAGCAAAAGATACGTGTGCCGCTGCGCGCCCTGCAGAAGTTTTCCGTTCACGCGCACGTGGTCGGTTTCCGCATCGGCCTTGCTTCCGAGTTCGGTGACCACCGTCCCGTTGACCTGCACGGCCCCCGAAGAAATCAGTTTCTCCGCCGTTCGTCGCGAAGCAACTCCGGCAGCAGCGATAATCTTTTGCAGACGTTCGAGAGGCATGATGGTTTCCAGGTGTTGGCGCGGAAGAATGCTGTCAGCCCGCGGTTTCAGTTTCCGAAATACTTCCGATCTCTGGCTCGGCGCCGGGCATCGCAGTCCCGGTTGCGGGCGTCGGACTTTCTGCCGGAATCAATTCCGACTGAAATGTTTCGGCCACCAGCTTTTCGAATTCTTCCATGCTGGGTAATTCATTCACATCCTTCAGGCCAAACCGCATCAGGAATTCTTTTGTGGTCTTGTAAAGAATCGGACGCCCAATGACCTGTTTGCGCCCCGCCGTCGTAATCAGCTTTCGGTCGAGGAGCGTGCCAATCACGCCGCCGGAATCCACGCCGCGAATGTCGTTGATCTCCGGCACCGTCACCGGCTGCTTATAAGCAATCACGGCGAGAGTCTCGAGCGCCGGTAGCGAGAGCCGGATGGGCGGCTTCAGGCTCTTGGCGAATGCCCGCACCACTTCGTGCTGCTCGGGTTTGGTCGACATGCGGTATCCACCGGCGACCTGGCGGATCTCGATGCCGTGATCGGGCCCGCCATATTCGCCGACGAGTTCTTCGATACACGAGCGCACTCGCGATTTGATTTCGGCCTCATCGGCTGCTCCGTCGGCGACGACGCTTTCCTTGACGAGCTGGGTCATCTGCTCCAGCGTAATCGGCGTCTCCGCCGCATAAATGATAGCTTCGAGTTGAGCTTTTAAAGGCATAGAGGAGTACTGCTACCTCCAGTCGTCACGTACCGCCGACTGTTCGTTCATAATCTCGTCAAAGTGCGTGTGCTTGCGGACCGCGATTTCGCCGAACAACTTTTCCTGCCGCACCTGAATCGCCTGCAGTCGTACCATTTCGAGCAGCGCCAGGAACATGCACACCAGAGCCTGCCGCGACGGAATCCGCATCAGCAGCTGCTTCAGCCGGATCGGGCGATCTTCCAGCGACAACCGCCGCCGCAGATAATCAATCATCTGCCCCACGGTGACCGTCTCCTCATCGACGTTGAGCACGGGCGCGTGCGCACCCGCTCCAGCACTTGCTGAAACGTCTTGACCAGGTCGATCACATCGGCGGCAATTTCCGGTTCCGCGCCTTCCGCCTCCATGAATTCTTTCAGCGACGGATTCGACAGCACCGCGTCTTCGATCTGCTGCTTCTGCAATAGCATCTGCGCCGCCGACTTGAACTTTTCATGCTCCAGCAGTCGGTTGACCAGTTCGTTCCGCGGATCTTCCTGTTCTTCCGCCGGCGCATCCGGATCGCGCGGCAGCAGCATCTTCGACTTGATGTGAATCAGCACGGCAGCCATATAAATGAAATCGGCCGCTACGTTTACATCCAACTCACGAATCTTCTCCACATACGCCAGATACTGCTCGGTGATGCGCGCGATGGGAATGTCGTAAATGTCGATATCCTGCTTGCGGATCAGGTCGAGCAGCAAATCGAGCGGCCCCTCGTACACATCGCCCACAGAGACGGCAAAGGCCGAATCGCTTTCCTCCTTCTTCGCCGCGGCTTGCAGGCTTCGCGGGAGACGCGCCGGCAACGACGGCCTGTGGCGCAGTCGCGGGCAGCTCATCCGACGAAACGAGTTTTGCATTTTCCATCATGAACTTTTGTGTCCTGTCATCCTGAGCGAAGCGAAGGACCTGTGCAATTTTGCTTGTCCCGGGTGCCCCATTTCTCGCGCGTTCTTTGCGCGAGAAGTGGGGATTCTTTCCTCCTACTCAGCCCCTCGTAACTCCAATGACATCCCCATAGCCGCCCGCACATCGCCATCGTCTCGCCCGCCACCTTGCGCGCCCGCTCCGTGCCAGCCTCCAGAATATCCCACGCCAGCCGCGGATTCTCCTCGAATTTCTTGCGCCGCTCCTGCATCGGATTCAGCAACTTCACCATCCCATCGGCAGCCCAGCCTTTGCACTCGATGCACCCAATCCCCGCCGAGCGGCAGCCTTCATTCACCTTGGCCATGGTCTCTTTGCTGCTGAAAATTTTGTGCAGATCGCCCACTGGACACACATCCGGATTGCCCGGATCGGTCCGCCGTACCCGCGCCGGATCGGTGACCATCGTCTTCAGCTTCTGCCGCACCACCGGTTCCGGATCGGTCAGCAGGATCGCGTTGCCGTACGACTTCGACATCTTGCGGCCATCGGTTCCCGAAACTTGGGTGTGCGCGTGAGCAGAGCTTGCGGTTCAGGGAAATACATCCTCCGCGCTGTCCGTAAAAACCGTTGAACCGCCGCACAATCTCCCGCGTGAGTTCCACATGAGCCACCTGGTCTTCGCCCACCGGCACGACCTCAGCCCCTGTAGAGCAGGATGTCGGAAGACATCAGCACCGGATACCCAAGAAATCCATAGGTCGTTAAGTCTTTTCCCTTGAGGTTCTCCTGCTGCTCTTTATACGAAGGCACCCGCTCCAGCCAGCCCAGCGGCGTAATCATCGAAAGCAGCAAGTGCAACTCCGCATGCGCCGGAACATGCGACTGAATAAAGATCACCGACCGCTCCGGATCAAGCCCCGCCGCCAGCCAATCGAGCACCACTTCGAGCGAATTTCTTTCACCCGCGAAGTGTCAGCGTAATCGGTGGTCAGCGCGTGCCAGTCGGCAACTTCGAAAAAACAATCGTACTCGTCCTGCATGCGCACCCAGTTCTGCAGCGCGCCCACATAATTCCCAGGTGCAGCTTGCCGGTCGGGCGCATGCCACTGAGCACGCGTTTGCGAGATTGGGAAGGCAAGGTCATTTATGTTGGGCCGTGCGCCGTGAAACACGGCGAGAAGATGTACAGCTGCCTATGCGGATCAGATGTTGAAATGTCATGCAGGGCTGATTTCGATACTAACATGCGAAAACCATATTTTGCCTGGCGGTGCGGCGTCGCGATCCTGTAAAATGGCCGTGTAGAGAGGCTTCTATGCGGATTCTGCCCGTTCGTTTCTGCGCCCTAAGAATGGCGATGCTGTTGTGTTCGGTCGCGGCCCTGGACGTTGCAGCCGCCTTTCTTGTCGCTAAGCCCCAAATCTGGTGCGCGATCATTCCGGCGTTGATTCCGATCTTCACTCCCGCCGCGATCTTTTCGATTCAGCGACCCCTTTAAAGGCTGAACTAGCCTCCCTCGGCACCCGCCCCGGCCTTCCGCGCGCCAATGCTTTATAATTCGCGCCGCTCCTTTTGTTTGATTCACCCGAACCCGTGTACACTCTCGCCCGCCAACTCCGAGCCACCGACTACTTCACTCTGGGATGGGGAACCATGGTGGGCGTCGGCTGGCTGGTCATCATGGATGATTGGCTGCTCCGCGGCGGCGCTCTCGGCGCACTTCTCGGCTTCGTGATCGGCGGTGCTTTGCTACTTCCCATCGGATGGGTGTATGGCAAGTTGGTCGTCGCCATGCCCGACGCCGCGGGAGAGATTGCCTACACTTCCGCGGTCTTTTCGCGCCCGGTCAGCTTTGCCACAGGGTGGATGATGACTCTCGCCTACTTCATCGTGTGCCCATGGGAGGCCGTCGCGGTCGGCCGCATTGCCGGCTACATCGTGCCCGGCCTCGATTCGATGGAACTGTACCGCATCGCTGGACGCCCGGTTTACCTGCCGCATCTCGTGATCGGGCTGGCCCTGACCGGGTTGCTCACGGTGTTGAATTATCGCGGCATCCGCCTCAGCGCCACATTTCAAAACTGGACCAGCTTCGGCACGCTGGCGCTCTTCATCCTGTTTGTGGCTCTGGGCGTCAGCCGCGGGTCGCCGGCGAACATCCAGCCGCTGTTCACGCACACTCCGTTGATCTCGATTCTGCTGGTGATTCAGATCGTTCCTTATTTCATGACCGGCTTCGAATCGGTGGGCAAAGCTGCGGAAGAGGCCAGCCCGGATTTCCGCACTCGCGGATTCTTTCGCGCCATCTGGATGGCGATCTTCATGGGCATTCTCTTCTATGCCAGCATCGTGGCCGCGGTGGCATTCGTCGCGCCCTGGCGGCTGCTGACCGGCGAGAAATTCATGACGGCGGTGGCGTTCCAACGGGCAGTGGGACATCGCGGCTTTGCATCAGGCTGGATCGTCGACATCATCCTCGCCGCTGCGCTGCTTTCGCTCTTCAAATGCTTCAACGGAAATTTCGTCGCCGCCAGCCGCTTGCTCTTCGCCTTGGGACGCCGCGGCATGGTCGACTCGCGCGTCGGAACTATTCATGCCAGTCATCAGACGCCGTCGACGGCGGTTCTCTGCGTCGGCCTCGCTACCGCGGCTTGTATGCTGTTGGGGGACGCGATCCTGGTTCCGGTCACCGAAGTCGGATCGGTGGCCTGCGCCTTCGGATGGTCGCTGACCTGCGCGGCCTGCCTGGCCTTGGCGCGCGCCCGCCCCGGTGCGATGACACTGTCGACAGCCGAGCGGGCCGTGGCCGTGGTTCGGATTAGCCGTAGGGATCGCCATGGCCCTGATGAAAGTAGTCCCGTTCGTCCCCGGCCATTTCACGGTCTACGAATGGATTGCGTTGGGCGTGTGGATCGCCCTCGGAGTGCGCGGTCAGCTGCACGGACAGCAGTTCCGAAAGCGCTGAAGCGTAAGAAGTGACCGCGGTTCCGCGACGTGGAAGAGCGGCCCTTGAGGGCCGCGTAAAGCGTTAAACAGAGCTTAGAGCGGCCTTTAGGGCCACTGAGGGTGGGAACAGGTGGGACAATGATGAACAGAAATTTCAGTATGACCTCGCCGAGCGTAATCCAAGTCCCGTCGTCTTCGCATTCCTGCTGTTGGCCACGGCCATCCGACTGGCCGCGCAGACGCCGGCCTTCGACCTCGTCATCACCAACGGCCACATCATCGATGGCACCGGGTCGCCGTGGTATTCCGGAGACCTGGGCATCCGCGACGGGCGGATCGCCGCCATCGGCAATCTGGCCGCCGCATCGCGCAAGCGAACCATCGACGCCGGCGGCAAAGTCGTAGCGCCGGGATTCATCGACATGCTCGGCCAATCGGAGCTTACAATTCTCGTCGACCCGCGTCTGCCTTCGAAGATCTACCAGGGAATCACATCTGAAATTACCGGCGAAGGTAACTCGGCCGCTCCACTCAACGACGCGCTGATCCAGTCCGGCCACAGCGAATACGATTACTACAAGCTCACTCCCGACTGGCACACCTTCCGTGAATATTTCGCACGCCTCGAAAAGCAGGGCATCGGCATTAACCTTGCGAGCTATGTTGGAGCCACGCAGGTTCGCCGCATGGTCCTCGGTGACGACGACAAGCAGCCCACCCCCGAGCAACTGGCACAGATGCAGGCACTGGTGCGCGACGCCATGCACGACGGGGCCGCGGGCGTCTCGACTGCTCTGCAATACGCGCCCGCACCGTATGCGAAGACGGAAGAGTTGATCGCCCTTGCCGGCGAGGCTGGAAAACTGGGCGGTATCTATTCCACGCACATGCGCAACGAGGGTGACAGAGTTCTAGAAGCCATCGACGAAGCGCTGCGCATTGGCCGCGAAGCGAATATTCCAGTCGAAATTTGGCACATCAAGGTTGCGGGCAAGGACAATTGGGGACGCATGCCGGAAGTCGTCGCCAAAATCAATGGAGCCCGCGCGGCCGGCGCCGACGTCACCGCCGACACCTACGCTTATACCGCGTGGTACAACGATTTTTCGGCGTTCATTCCGCCGTGGGCGCACGATGGCGGCAACGCAAAACTCGTGGCGCGGCTGCAAGACCCCGTCACGCGGGAAAAGATTCGCAAAGACATGCTCACTCCTTCCAAAGACTGGGACAACGAATGGCAGGAGATCCCTGGGCCCGACGCTATTATGATCGGCGCGGTCGAGAACACAACTCTGCTCCCCATGCAGGGCAAGCGACTGTCAGAGATCGCCAAGCTGTGGAACAAAGATCCGATGGATGCGCTCTTCGATTTTCTCGTTCAGGATCCGACGACCGGAGTCGCGGTCTTCGGTATGTCGCAACCCGATGTGACCCTGGCGCTGCAACAGCCGTGGGTCGCCATCGACAATGATTCCGAAGGCACATCGCCGGAAGGAATTCTGGGCCAGGCGCATCCTCATCCCCGGGCCTATGGAACGTTCCCGCGCATTCTGGCGAAATATGTCCGCGAAGAAAGAGTTTTGAGCCTGGAAGAAGCGATCCGCAAGTTCTCAGCGTTGCCGGCGCAGCGCATGCGTCTGACCGACCGCGGCGTTCTCAAAGCGGGCATGTGGGCCGACGTGGTGATCTTCGACCCTGCGACCGTGCATGATCGGGCGACGTTCGACAATCCCAACCAACTTGCTGAGGGAATGGATTACGTGCTGGTCAACGGCGTGCCGGTGATCGACCAAGGGAAAATGACGGGCGCTCTGCCCGGCAAAGTACTGCGCGGCGCGGGGTATGTGCCATAGAGAAAAGTGTGCCCGTGAAATTCATGGAATCTCAAGAGCCAATCGGATTCCAGCCTCGATTCGGCGGAGCGTCGTGGACGACAGCCCACCCAGAGGAGGATAGACGACGACCTGTTTGTCCAGGGTTGTGACTTGATCGCATTTGGCCCATGAATCTCGGGCGAGTCCGCCGTCGCCCGCTTCAATGGCAACTCGTAGTGCGAACCGGCCATGATGAACCGAAGTGATGGGCACGACGCACACGTCAAGCGCGTGCCGGTTCAACGCGTCATTTGAAATAACCAAGGCAGGGCGGTTCTTGTCGAGGCGCAGCCAGTAGACTTCTCCCCGCTTAGGGTACCAACCAGCTGGAGCTTTCGACATTCTCAACCTCGAGACAACGCCTCTTTCGAAGCGATCTGGTAGGCACGCCGCTCGCGGCCGGAATCTGCCTTGTCTTTCGCGAAGAACTCCGCAGCCTCCAATTCCAGGCGTTCGCGGCGCTCCATTTCGAGCGCTCGCTTCAGGAGTTCATTTACCCGTTCGCTGGTTGACCCCGGGCCTTTGGTGGTTGCGATCTCGGCTAAGATCTCATTGCTAATCGTAAAGCTCTTAGCTTGTCTCATAGATTGAGCTCATATGAATGATAATATCATTTCAAATAGGTCAAACCCAAGGTTAAAACTACGGCTTCAGCCTGGCCTGTGTTTCCGAACTTGGGGAACGATTCACGTGCGGCTCGGCCAGAGTTCCACTGATCGTATACGCCGGGCCCGCAGCGCCGTTCTGATTTCTGGCCAGCCGGAGATCGAGTTGACCCGTTAACGACGCGCTCCCGGTCAACTGGAACTTTCCTTCCGCGGAATCCACCCGAGCCTCTTTCATCTCGATCGCGCCCGCGTTCAATCGCGCCTGTCCGGCGAAGCGTGTGAACCGGAACGCCGCCCCATCTTCCTCCAGGGCGACGCGGGGCAGGGCGCCATCTCTCACGTCGAACTGCATTGTGCCCTCGGCGGAGCTCGAGAACGAGGTCCAGAACGAAGTCGCGAGCGAGGTCCAGAGCTCCGCGGGACACGGTGCCTTCACCTCGTACCTTGCATTCGCAGTGCCCGCGATCCACGCGTCCTTCATCGCATCGGCGAGGCGTGCCAGTGAGACGCCGGTGAGACTTCCGCTGCCGCCGCACAGCGCCGGCTTCACGCTGAAGTCTGCCTGCCATTGGCCGAGATGCTTGCCGCCGAGGAAATCCGCGGTCAAATCCGAGACTTGTAATTTTCCCGCGTCCAGACTTACTTTCGCGGAAACCCGCGTCGCCGCCAGACTCTGCATCTGCAGACGGTCGGCCGTCAACTGTCCGGAAGCGCGCACACTCGCCAGGAACGGTGGTCCTGCCGGCCTGCTCGATTCCAGAACTCGATACCACGGCCGTTCCGTCGGACGAGGACTTATCCATTCTCTCAGTCCGCCCAGCGCGATCTGATTCGTGTTCAGGATGAAGTGTACCTGGCAGGCGCCGGGAGTCCCGCAACCGCGCGGCATTTGAAGCGAACCGGTCCACGATGTGTCCGCCGCCTTGGCGTTCAACTTCGTGACGCGAACTTCGTCCGGTAAAAGCTGCACGTCAGCCGAGACGATTTCAACCGGGCTGCCCGCGCCTCGCACGGCGACGCGAACGTTCCGCAACTTCGCCGTGCCGGTTACCTGCGACCCCGTGAAGCCTGAGGACGTGCCATTGCTCCGTTCGGCCCACGATCCTGCGATTTGCAGATCTAGTTGTGCCGTCCCTTCGGCGGTCGACTGCAGCGCTGCGAGTCCGAACATGCGTGCCATCCGTAAAGCCTTCGCAATCTCGGTTTCTCCCGCAAGCTCAAAGTTGTAACCGCCGCGGTCGACCCAGCCCCGAGCCGTCAGAGGCGACCGCGCGCCCGATCGCGACCGGAAAGGGTCCGAACTCAACGTGTGGACTTTCTGGAAAGCGAATGCCGGCGCGCATTCTTGCGAACGTCTAGCTTGCGCGACCCTGGTTCTCCGGCCGTCAGCAAGAAGGGAACCGTCTCCGGTCCAATCTCTGTTTTGTTCTCGGCCGAGGCGAGGCGAAAGTCGGCGATTTCCCCTCGTCCTTCTAGCTGAAGCTTCGAGCCCGCGGCCTCGTCGATGCGTAGGTTCCCGTGCACTGTGCCGCCTGCAACCAGATCCTCCGGCAGATTCTTCTTCGCCCGCTCGACCAGAAGCGCCGCCGCACTCGCGGGCACACTCTCCGCCGTGAGCACAAGCCCGTAGAGATGGCTTCCCGGAAGGCCCATGTCCCCCTTCAACGTGATCAACCCGCTTCCCACCGGAGCGCTGCACAGAAGCCCATGAATCGCGTGATCAAGCGAACGGTATTCGCCGTCGCAATGCGCCGCTAAACGCAACGCCTGGCCGCTGGTTATGTCGTAACGCCTGAAATCCTGGATCGAGGCGTTGCTCGCGACCGCAGCTTCTCCGGAGTTCCCGCCAGCGTCACATCCAGTTGTACTCCGCCGCGCCAGCCCTGATCGTTGCCGGTGAAGAATTTCGTGAACTGTCCGAGCTGCGCGCGGTTCCACTCCAGGATGAACTGCAGCGGAGTGTCGCGTAGAGCGTCGGAGCGCTGCCATGTGCCGCTCACCTGCAGCCAGCCGGTGTCGTTCAAATTCAAATCGATGCGAATCGGCTGCGCCGTCAGCCGCACGCCCCAACTATTTTCCGAATCCTGCCACAAGGAAAAATCCGCGTTGGTGAGACGCGTAGGGTTTTTTCTCCGGACCGCTTTTGAAATTGATGCGCGCCGAGGTGGCTTCAATGTAAGGAAATCCCGGCCGCGGTTCCGATTTCGCTTTCGCTGTCGGCGCCAGCGGAATGTGCGCTGTGCGCTCCAGCAGCGCTTCCAGGTTCCAGCGCCCGTTCTCCGCGCGCACCAGATTCAGGCTCGGTTCGGTAAGGTCCAGGCGCGCGATTTCCAGCGCCCGCGCACCAGCGAAGTCAGACGAAGGTCGGCCGTAACTTCGCTGGCCCGCAGCATCGGCTCGGCGCCGAACGCCGGATCGTCGTAGACCACAAGATTTTCCAGATCGAATCCGGGCCGCGGGAGCAGCCGCAGGTGAACCGAGCCGATGTCCACGGGACGACCGACTCCCGAACTGATGGAAGAGGCGATCCGCGATTTCAAACGGGAGGCGCCGGGACGTAGCAGAAACAGCACCAGCACTACCAACGCTGCCGCCGCCGCGATTCGCCGCTTGGAGGTGGTTAGCTTCACTGCGCCCTTACTGGAGTTTCGATCTTTATCTGCCGACCATACCTGCCGACCATCAACCGGCAAGCTATTTCACAAACTGGAGCGTGCGCTTCCAGCGGGTCTCATCGAAAAAGTGCAGAATCACTTTGCCTAAAAATAAGGCGCGATCGCCCCAAGAGGTCTTTTGCACCTGATCCGCTGGAGTTTCAAACGACCAATAAATGAACATGGGACGCCCGATGATGTTCTCCTTGGGAATGAATCCCCAGTAGCGGCTGTCCAGGCTTACGCCGCGATGGTCGCCCATGGCGAAGAAATGGTTCGGGGGCACAACCAGATCGTCGCCTTGAATGTGCGATGCCAGGTCCACAGACCAGTCCGCCGAAAGGCCGTCGCCTTCAGACGGCGGAACGGATGGGAAATTGTTGCGGTAGGAATCAAAAGAGTTGTCGCGGTCATGCAGCACATAAGGTTCGTCCAGAGCTACGCCGTTGCGGTACACGACCCCATTGCGCAAGTGGATTCTGTCGCCGGGCACACCAATGATCCGCTTCACCACATACATTCCCGCCGTTTGCGGGTCTGGGTGCAGGAAGACAACAATCTCGCCGCGCCGCGGATCGCGATACGGCAACAGCGGCCCCACCCACGAGGTCTTGGGAGCGAACTGGACCCGGTTCACGAAAACGTGGTCGCCGATGAGCAGCGTGTTCTCCATGGAACTCGAAGGAATCTCGAACGCCTGCATCACAAACGTGATGATGAACAAGCCCGTCACCAGCACCGCCGCCAGCGAAGAGAGAAACTCGACCGGCGTCTCCTTCGGCTTCTCTTCCGCGGCCTTCTCTTCGACGACGATTTCTTTCTTTGCCAATGTAGTCATTTCCGTCTCGGCTGAGACCTCGCCCCACCCCACCCCGGAAAACGGTCTGTGGAAGGGCACGGCTTCAGCCGTGCCGTTAGTGCCTGCAAAACATGAGGGCTTTAGCCCCTGAGAAACCGTTGTTCGAACGACGCTCGACGAACCATTTCAGTGTACCAGCCGGAGAGTGCGGTTCCAGCGCGTGATCTGAAAGATGTGAGTGATGGCGTACGCCAGGTGATACAGCCGGCCCGTGAGCGACGCGGAAGGATTCCGGTCCCAGTCCTGCACCGACCAGTAAATGACCAGCGGCCGCCCGATAATGTTTTCCTGCGGCACGAATCCCCAATAGCGGCTGTCCTGGCTATCGTCGCGGTTGTCGCCCATCACGAAGTAATGTCCTTCTGGAACAATGAGCTGGCCGTCCACCACCAGCTTCTGCATCTGCAGCCACCAGTCCCCCTCCAGCCGTCTGGCGGGGATGTCTACCCGGGGAAAACTATCGCGAAACGAGTCATTAAGGGGCTCGACGAATCGGGCGTAGGGTTCGTCAAGAGGCTTGCCGTTGATCAAGACCTTCTTGTTGACCATCCGCAAGTGGTCGCCCGGCACGCCGATCACACGCTTCACAAAGTGCTGTTGCGGATCCACCGGATAATGAAACACGATGATATCTCCGCGCACAATCTTCTGATACGGCATGAGATGGTTGCTCAGGGCGCCTCCGCCGTAGCAGAGCTTGTTCACCAGCAGATAATCCCCGATGAGCAGGGTGTTCTCCATCGACTCGGAAGGAATCTGAAACGCCTGCACAATGAAGGTAATCACGAAGATCGCAATCACAACGGTGCCCATCAGCGATTGCAGGGAACTGATCATGTCGGCGCCGAGAGTAGCGGCGGGTTGATTGGAAGAAGCTTGATTGGGAGAAGCCTGGTCGGGTGAAGCCTGGTTCGACGAAGCCACGGGGACGTCGGGAGACTCGACCGGCGGCGCCGGCGGGGCGATGCGGCCGTTGGGCTCGGCAATGTTGGGATCGGCGATAGGGAGGTTGGGCGAATTCATGAAATCTACTTATCTGGCTGATCTAAAGTCCGGGTCACGGCTCGCGCCTCCCCGGCTTTCGAACGGGAAGCCAGGAACGTCAGCAGTTGGCGCGCCGCATCCTGCTCCGCGGTTTTCTTGGTCGAGCCCTGGGCGCGTCCCACAAACTCCGCGTCCTTGTTGCTCTTGGTGTGCAAGCGGGCCTCCACCGTAAACGTCTTGCTGTGCTCCGGACCCGCCTCCTCCACCAGGACGTATGCGGGCTGGGGCAGACCCAGGCTCTGCACCGCTTCCTGCAGCGCCGACTTGAAATCGGTAACCGGCAGTGAGCCACCGCCGCGCTCCATCCGCTCCATTTCCGGCGCAATCACGTTGCGCAGAACGAACTCCCGCGCCGCCTCCAGCCCCCCATCCAGATAAATCGCCGCCAGAATCGCCTCCAGCGCATCCACCAGCAGCGCCGTCTTGCCCCGGCCTCCGCTCTTTTCCTCGCCGCGCCCTAGCCGAAGATAGTGGCCCAGTTCCAGTTGCTGCGCCACCTGGATCAAATGCCTCTCACTGACTAGATGCGCCCGGAGCTTCGAGAGTTCGCCTTCGCGAAAATGAGGGAAGCGCTGGAACAATTCTTCGCTCGTCACCAGCGCCAGCACCGCATCCCCCAGAAATTCCAGTTGCTCGTTGTCGCTGACTTTATATTTGCTCTCGCCGGCCTGCTGCGCTTCCTGCTCGCGCGCCTGCGAACTGTGCGTGACCGCCTGCTCAATCACCGCCCGGCGCCGGAAATGGTAGCCTAGCCCCTGCTCCAGCGCCGTGATTTCCCGTTCTTTCATAACCTCTCAGGGCTTGTGTGGGACCGGGTCTGTGACCCGGTCGGGCCGGGAGAAAGTCCCGGCTGCCAACCAAGCGCACCGGAAGATTCCAGCCGTTTGCGATCTAGTTCTTCGGAGGCGCCGCACTCTGCCCCGGGGCTGTGCCGCTGTTCAGCTTGGTCAGGCGATCCTTCTCGTCACGAGCCGCTTTGCCGACACCCGACTCAGGCCGATCCTTGGTCAGGTCGACCGCCTGGTCGGCGTATTTCAAGGCCTCTGGAACTTTGTTCTGCATGTCCAACGCGACGGCCAGCCGCAGCACCGCGATGGAGTCCGGCGACTGCGGAAGCGCATCAATCGATTTCCGCAAATCCGTTTCCGCCTCTGGCCAATTCTTGGCGTCGGACGCCAGTTTGCCCAGCACCGCGTAGGCTTCCGACCGCAGAAAACCCTTATAGTCAGCCAACTTTTCAGGCGGATAACCCGAAGTCGGAATGTCGGTGTCGATTGTTACCAACGCCCGTTCGGCATCTTTCTTCGATTCCGCCAGCCGTTGATCCCGATCCAGGTCGGTGTCGCGCGTCCGTTCCGCAATTACTTGCGCTATACCCACCAGGGCCTCGGGGTCGTCGGCGTCAAAGGTCAGAGCTTTCTGCGCCATCTCCATCATCTTGTCGCCGTTGTTGGCCGCGTAATACTCCCGCATCGCCGCCTTGTACACCATCACCCGTAACTCGCTGTCAGGAAATTTGGTGGCGAAATCTTCCGCCGCTTTTTCCGTAGCCGCAGGGTCCGTCAGGGCAACCGCTGCCTTGTATGCCTCAAACTCGGGCGTCGTCTTGGCGGCCGGGGCTCGCTTCCCCGCTGGCGCGGCCGCCTGCCCCGCGGCTGGCGCGGCTGATTGGCCCGCGGCTGGGGCCGCTTGTCCGGTCGCAGGTTTGTTGGCACTCTGTCCCAAACTCCCGGCGCACATGCTCAGCACTGCCACCACCTCGATGATGATCGCTGCTCGCTTCATGCGTTCTCCTCAAATTTTCTAATTTCCATCGACCCATCCCGTCTGCAACCGTGCATTCTATCGCAGCGACGGAGCACATCCGCAGGTTTTACTAATAGCTGAGAGCTGAAAAGCGTTACTGTGGCTTCACCGGAGGCTCGTAGGCCTGTTGCAGTCCGCGCTCGGCCGCCGCTTTGACCTCAGGCAATTCTGCGCCCGTCGTTGACGCGGAAGTCAACGCAGCGCGGTACTCGTTCAGCGCCGATTCGCGGTCTTCTTTCATATCCAGAATCCGCCCAATGTACACGTGCGACCAGGCCACAATCTTCTGGTCTTTCGTCTGCTCGATAGCTCTCTGAAAATCCTTCAGCGCATCTTCCCGGTTCTTGCTCATGACCGCTGCCTGCGCCAGGATGAACAATGCCCGTCCGGGATCCCCAATCTTCTTGTCCAGCGCCTGCTGCGCCAGTTCCTGCGCGCCTTTGGGATCGCCTGCCGCCAGCCGCTTGTCGGCCGTCGAGAGCATCCGCCGGTCTTCGAGCCGCGATAGCTGCACCAGTTCCGGCGCCGAAACCTGTACATACTGTATCTCGTTCGCCGCCTTTTCCTGCGCCTTCAAATCGATGTTGTCGAGGATGTCGGAATACTCCGTCCGCAGCCCCGCCGGATCTTTTTCAAACGCCAGCAGCGCAGTGTAGAAATATCTGGTCAGGATGTAGCCCTGCTTCATGGCGTCATCCACCGCTTGCAGCCGCATCGCCTCAGCGGTTTGCTTGGTTCCGGTGGTCCGAATTTCAATCGCCCGCACCATGCACTCGGTCACCAGCAACGAAATGTCGCTCTTGAAGTGCTCCTCCAGGGGAGCCCGCTTCACCGACTGCAGCAGCGGTTCAATGCGCTTGATCGCGCTGAAATGCTTATCGGCCATTGGATCCAGCAGGTAGTGCAGGTAGGTGTGGCGGATCTGCGGCATCTTCAGCGGATCGGTCGAGTTCGGGTCGGGCGAGGGAAACACCACCACGTCGTAGTCGGTACCGTAGTTGCGGGCGTTGGCCTCATTGGGATCGCCCATAAAGTCCAGGTACACCGTGAACGTGCGCCCCAGATATCCTCCCGACTGCAGTTTCAGGTAGATGTCGGTATCGAATACCATCTTCGCCAGGGGCACGTGATAGCGCTCCACCAGCGCGGCGTAGTTCGCCCGGTTCCGCTCCCAGATCGCGTGCAGCCCGGCCTTATCGTAGAAGGGCTCCAGCACCTCGCTGAACCCAGCAATTTGCCACGCATCCGGAGGCAGGTCGTCCTCCTTCACTCGCGGAAGAAAGTGCGGCGGTCCTTCTATGTACAGCGCCAGCGAAACGTACTGAGAAAGGTCGTGCGCTTCGTCCTTTCCGCGGTGCCCCACGTACCAGTCGCACATCGCCGTCATGGCGGTCTGGGCATCGGGTGAGTTCTTGAGGTTCTTTTCCACCTCAGCCCGGATAGTGGCCCGCTGCGGGTCGGAGACGTTCAGGCCGACGTTGTAGCCGCAGGTATTGATCGCCGTCAGCACGGCGAACAGGGTCTCGCTGGTATCGAGCGTGATGGGATTATTGGCGTCCGCCAGACACACCGGCGCCAGCAGCCCCAGAACGGCCGCTACCGTTATAGTTCGAAGCCCAGCTCGAAACCCACTTCGAAGCCCAAAACCTAGAAGACGACTCAGGAAGAAACGACTCAGGAAACCCTCCCGCACGCGTAGCCTCGTCGCTATTCCCGGCCAATAGCGACGGCAACCATCTTAAGATAGGCGAAGAACACTTTCCAGTTTACGGGCTGGGAAGCAGAGGGTCAAACCCCGCCGGGGGGTGAGAACAGGACGGGATGGAATATGCACCCCCTCCTTGACCCCGCGGCAGCGTAAAATCAACGGACGAACTCACAATGAAAGCGTCAATCTACGGTCGCGGGCTGAGCGCGAAGCGCAACCAAGGCTTTACGCTTCTTGAATTGATCGTCGCGGCGACTATTCTTTCAATCCTCACGCTGATGGCTCTGCCACTTGCACGCCTGACCATCCAGCGCGAGAAGGAAAAGGAACTCCGTAGGGCACTGTGGGAGATGCGCGACGCCATCGACAAATATAAGGATGCGGGCGACCGGAGTGCGTTTCAGATCAAAGCCGACAGCTGGGGCTATCCACCTGATCTAGAAACGTTGGTGAAGGGTGTCGAAACTCAAGGTGGAAAGAAGATCCGCTTCTTGCGTTCTATTCCAGTCGACCCTATGACGAAGAGCAAGGAGTGGGGGCTGCGGTCAATGCAAGACGATCCTGATTCCGACTCCTGGGGTGGGCAGAGTGTATTTGATGTGTACACCAAGTCAGAGGGCACCGGACTCGATGGAACCAAGTACAAGGACTGGTGAATAGCGAGTGGTGATTCTGAACAAGCGCACTGTTAAGCAAAGCGTCCGCGTGATCTTGCACATAGTCGCAGGTTTTCTGTTGACTTCATGTTCGACCGAGCGTTCGGACAACATTCTTAAGAAGTTGTAGTGACCGTGCGTGTACTGGTTGACCTCTGCGTGCTCGCACAATCGTATGCCTACTCAATCCAGTTTCGAATTCCAAGAAGGCCAGCGGTATCGCAAGCAGCCGTTTTCTGAGTTGCTCATCGGCAATACCGGTATCAGAGCCGTATCGCACTAGCGAAGGCATGAGCGTGCTCACATCGTCGTTCTGCTCCCAACCTCTCTCGGTTTCTTTGCCGATCAGATGAAAACTTGTTGCCGTCACTGGATATCGCTTGAGCAGACCAGCCGTATCGGGTTTGCAGCGGCTCCCATCCGGCGCGGAACTCTTGGCTTCGCGATGGCCATGATACTGCTTAAATACCATCTCAAAGGTTTGCACTACGATAGGTACGGTCGGGTTCTCCAAACTGTGAGTTGTACCGTCGTGAATGTTCACATGAGGCAATTTCATCCATTGAGATGAGTCTTTCTCGAATGGAGCCAACAGAGTGAGTGGAACGTTGGTCAGGTTCACCAGAACTGGAGAGAGTGCAAAATTGTAGGGTCTGGCCTGATCGCGTCGTAAACGACGCAGTGCTGCCATGACGTTGGGTGTGCTGATGGCAATCCGTCTCATCACCGGAAGACGAAACCACTTCGGCTTGTGACTGCGGAATCCGAGAGCCTGGTTCAACATCCATTGCCAGCCTTCCTTGATCCAGGTTGCCACCTCACACTCTGCATCGCGACCCTCTTTTGGCCGATAGTAGAGGCCGAGGCCGTGCTCTGTAGTGCACCCCGCTAGAACTGGACACGGAAGTTAGTTAGGCTTGGGGCTGACCTGCCCCCTGCTTTCGTTCACGTAAGAATACGACAACTTTCTGCTGCTCCATCTTCGGTTTGAGCCGGGATGGGGGAGCGCGAGGGGCAAGGGACGGCGTTTGAGTCCCTTGCCCCTCGCTCAGCTGTGTAGAAGTCTGCTGCCTGCGCCGCCGCAAACTCTTTCGGGGTTTGGTATCCCAAGCTGCTGTGCGGACGCTCCTCGTTGTACTCGATCCTCCACGCCGCGATCTTCCGCCGCGCGTCGAACAAGTTCTGAAACCAGCTCACCGTCAAGCACTCATCCCGCAGCCGTCCGTGAAAACTCTCCACGCGCGCGTTCTGCGTCGGCTTGCCCGGCTGAATGTGCAGCAACTCGATCTTCCGCTCCACGCACCACGCCAGAAAATGCCGGCTGGTCAGCTCCGGCCCGTTGTCGCAGCGGATCGCTTGCGGCTGCCCGCGCTCGGCCACGATCGCATCCAACACTCGCGTCACTCTCCGGCTGGCAAAACTCGTATCCACTTCCAACGCCAAACACTCTCGCGTGTACGCATCCACCACGCTCAGCACCCGGATCGTTCGTCCACACTCCACCGCATCGTGCAGAAAATCCAGCGCCCACTCCTGGTTGGCCGAAGTCCGCACCAGCAGCGGCTTTCCCTCGCGCACGCAATGCTTCCGCTTCTTCCGCCGAATCATCAGTCCGGCCTCCCGATACACCCGATGCACCCGCTTGTGGTTCACATGCTCTCCCGAGCGGCCCAACAACACATGCAGTCGCCGATACCCGAAGCGCGGCTTCTCCCGCGCCAACTCCACTAGCCTCGTGCGCAGCGGCTCATCGCTGCGCCTGCTCTGATAGCGATAGCTCGACACCGCCATCGTCATCACGCCGCACGCCCGCCGTTCACTGAAGGCGTACTTCTCTCGTACCTGCTCGACAGTCGCCTTCAGGACCGCGAGCTCCACCCGTTTTTTTCAATCACCCACTGCAGCGCATCTTTGTCCAGACTCAGATCCGCCACCAGCTTCCGCAATCGCGTGTTCTCATCGCGCAACTGCTTCGCTTCTTGCGCCTGGCTCACGTCCATGCCGCCGTACTTCGCCTTCCAGGCGTAGATCGTGTGCTTCGACACCCCCACTTCCCGCGCCACATCCTCCGCCTTACGACCCGCCTCTAATTGCTTCAGCGCCCCGATCATCTGCGCTTCCGTGTGCCTGCTCTTCGACATACCCCTTCCCCTTTCCTTCGTCCGAAATCATACTCGGACTTGTTCGGAAAACGGGGAGCAGGTCAGGGCCTCCGCCAGGAGGCGAGAATGCCGAGAAAACCGAAAGTTCAGAGAACCCCGGAAGAGAAGTGGCAAATTGTGTTGGAAGGACTGAAGAGCGGCAATGTGGCTGAGACGTGCCGCAAGTACGAGATTGCTCCCACGCTGTACTACCGTTGGAAAGATGAAGTCGAAGAAGGAGCCAAGGCTGCGCTTGGGGGGAGAAGCGCAGCCGCGCGGCCCGATGTCGAGCAGGAGAAGCGCATCAAGCAACTGGAGCGTGCGCTGGGCCGCTCGCATTTACAGATCGAGATCTTAAAAAACGTGCTGGGCGAGTGAGCTGCGGGCAAGCGCATTCGTCGGCACGGGAGTTAGTAGCCCAAGGCAACGAAACCAAGTTAGTGGCCGAGACTCTGGAGATCAGCCGGTCGAGCCTCTACTATCTTCGGCAACCGCGCGCCAGTCGTGCGGATCGCTCGCACGATCAGGAGATCGTTCTGGCCTGCGGCGAGAAGCCGGCTTACGGTTATCGCCGCGTGGCGTGGTGGTTGGGACGGCATCACGGGTTGGTGGTCAATGGCAAGCGGGCGCTGCGCGTGATGCGAGAACGCGGGCTGCTGGTGCGTCAGCGTCGCTTTCAAGTCTCGCGGAGAAAGGACTGGGGCAAGGTGGAAGCGCCGCATCCGAATCACATCTGGCAGTCGGACATGACCAAGGTCTGGGCCGGGCCCAGTGTGGGTTGGGCGTATCTGGTTTCGGTGATCGACTGCTGCACGCGCGAAATCGTGGGCTGGGACTTGAGTCTACGTTGTCGCACCGAAGAGGCCCAAGCGGCGCTGAACCGCGCCGTGCTGGCGGTTTTGCCTTTCGGTTCTCGTGGAATGGGGTTGACTTTGACTACCGACAACGGCACGCAGTTCACGTCGGCGCGTTATGTGGAAACCCTGAACCAGTTGGGCATCACGCACCGGCGCACCGCTTATAACCATCCCGAGGGCAACAGTTACATCGAACGCTTTCATCGCAGCTTGAAAGAAGAGGAGGTGTGGCTCAACGAATATCAGAACTTCGCTCAGGCGAAGTTGAGCATCGCGCGCTGGATCGAGGAGTACAATCACGACCGTCCGCATCGCGGACTCCGGGGCAGAACGCCGCACGAATCCCGTGCTCAGTTCCTTGCCCAAACCATCACTTCAAACACGGCCCCATGCGTCTAGTTTGGAGGGGTGCACTACACAGTTGAAACAGCCCCATTGTTTACTGTCAATACATATCCTGTTCCGTCGATGACACTGTCTGTCAACGGGCTGTTGTTGTTGCATGGGGATTCATATGTGACATCGGTAGAAGGAAGGATATGGCTGGTCCCGTCCGCTGTCAGAAAATAGAAATTCCAGAATTTAGTTGTAGAGGCTCCGCCGGTAGGACACGTGGCAGGAGCTGAATTAAGATATCCCGTCTGATCGCCAGAGACTGTGTACGCGCCAGCAATTACACCATTTATTCTGTAGCCGAGTGGCCCTGTTGTCCCTGGCCACCACGCGAAAGGACTTAGACCTGTGAACTCCATATAGGAGTTCATAGTCAACCCAGCGTTCATCGGGAAGAGTCCGGATTTATTTCGGATCGGTACGTTCAGCATCACATTGTTGTTGAGGAGGTCTATGCAATCGAACTCATGGCAGTCCTGCGGAACAAAGCTGGGTGTGCCGGGAGTGACTTGAGCGTTGGAGGCGAGTCCCGCATACAGAAGAAAAGCAGCAAGGACAGACAACAGCGAAAATCGCCACCTTTGTTCCCCGCGTCCTCTGGGAATCTTCGTGTCACGATCGGGGTGCAGAAGTTCCAGCGGGGCTGGCCCTCCCGTTTGCTGCTGGTGAACCTGATCATAAGATCGAAAAGACAACGAAGGGCTTAAGCGTCGAAACATTAGCAATCTCCCTGGCGAAAATGAACAGATCAGCCCTCCGGTCCCGTCCGGATCAGCCAAGCGACTATTTTGTCCGCACCTGCGCGACCGAAATTTTGGAAGCGCAGTCCATTCATACGTCAGGGGAAGCAGCGACGTATTAAATTTGCATCGTAGATTAGGCCTGCCAGCCTGTGGATGTCAATGGCAGGATTGTGAACAATTCAGGAACAATTAAAATGACTCGTCTTGCCCCTCACTTTATGAGGGGTGCATATTCCCTCCCGTCCTGTTCTCACCCCGTCAAACCCCGCCGGGGGTGAGAACAGGACGGGAGGGAATATGCACCCCCTGAATTGCTGGTTACATTCCCCCGACCCCCAGCCATATAATGTTGCTCCAGCAAGAGCTGAGCTTAACCGAAGAGTTGTTAGAGGATTTGTGCGCACCACAGATGAAAGCAGCAATTCGAAAGGGATCCCAGGGACCAAGTGTGCGAGGGGAAACGTGCCTGTTTTTTCTGGGATTCGTGCGCTGGTGTGCATTGTTCTGTCGCAATTTCTGGCTGGTTGTGGCGGTTCTGGAACGTCGGGCGGTCCCCCACCGCCACCTCCCTCGAATCCGGTGCCAGCCATTGTTTCACTGACTCCAAATTCTGCGAACGCCGGTGGCGCAGCGTTCACCTTAACGATCACGGGAGAGAATTTTCTATCCACCTCAACCGTTCAGTGGAATGGGAGCGCTCGGGTCGCGACCTTTTCCTCCGGTACGCAGTTGCAGTTACAAATTACGGCGGCGGACGTGGCCAATTCTGGTTCGGCACTTGTGAGCGTCACAAATCCCGCTCCTGGGGGAGGAAATTCGGGGTCAGCAGAGTTCGCAATCAATGCAACCTCCAATCCCGTGCCCTCTCTAGGCTCGCTGCTGAGCCCATCCTCGGTTAGCGCAGGAAGTGGAGCATTCCTGTTGACCCTGACCGGCTCGAATTTCATACCTGCTTCCACCATCCAATGGAATGGATCGGCCCTTGCAACTAGCTTTCTTTCTGAAACCCAGTTGGAAGCTCAGATCTCTGCAACGAACGTTGCCACTTCGGGGTTCGCAGAAGTAACAGTTATGAATCCCGCTCCGGGCGGTGGCGAATCCGAGCCAGCGGTGTTTTCAATTACATATGCACCGACGGTGGTAGACCAGGCAGCCAATGATTTGGTCTGGGATTCAACAAACCAGTTAATCTACCTCTCGGTGCCCAGCCTGGCCGCATCGAACGGGAACACGATTACTTCATTGGATCCCACCACCGGCAAAATTCAGGGATCGCAGTTTGCTGGAAGCGAACCCGACGTGCTCGCAATATCCGACGACGATCAATATCTCTACGCCGGGGTGGACGGTGCCTCTTCGGTCCAACGTTTTACGTTACCCAGCCTTCTACCTGACATTAGCTACTTGCTCGGATCTGTCGGGTTTCTCGGTCCCACTTTTGCCTGGGACCTCCAGGTAGCGCCCGGACTTGCGCACACTACGGCGGTTTCGCGTGGCGAATTTCAATCATCTCCCTGGGAGGCACTCGGAGGAGCTTGGATCGTCGATGACGCGACTCAGCGGCCAACGACTGCGGCTGGTACGTATGACTCCCTGCAATGGGGATCCGACGCGACCCTCTACGCGAATAACAATGAAAGTACAAGCTTTGATTTTTATGTCCTGAACGTGAAATCCGCTGGAGTGGTGCAGACTAAGGACTACCCGAACGACTTTTCGAATTTCGGCGTCGCAATTCATTATGACAGTGGCACAAAACTGGTTTATACGGATGATGGCTACGTGATCGACCCGTCCAACGGCCAGCAGGTCGGCTCGTTCCAGGCGTCTGGTTTGATGATTCCCGATTCCACTCTCAATAGCGCATTTTTCCTGGGACAGACGCAGTCTCAATCGGGCTCGACGAATTTCACAATCGAATCGTTTGACCTGACAACGCTCGCTTCCATTGCCGAGATCGTCGTGCCCAACGTTCAAGGGTATCCTCTGCACCTGATTCGCTGGGGCGCAAACGGGCTGGCATTTAACGACAACGCTGGGTACGTATACATCCTCGCCAGTCCCTTTGCAACCGCCGATGGTGAGCGCGTGGTGACACCTCAGCGATACCTCCGTCCGATTAAGAAAACAAGATCGATTCCGAAAACAGTTCGATCTTCGTCGATCGTCGCAAATAGTGGATCGAAGCGCAATTTGAAGATCAAAGGACAATTACGCCTCCGGAACGGCATAGATTTCGTCGAGAGTTAGAGCACCCGCTTGCGCCAGGGAACTCAGAAGATCTGGGTCGGTGATTAGAGAGTGCCCGCCAATCGATTTGCCTTCGAATTCAGCCAAGCCATCTACATCACCCGTGCGCAGATACTTACCGACCGCCGACATGTATCGGCCAAGCTGCGAAGCTTGTTTGGAGCCTCGTACCGTAGCTGGGGCATTGCCGATAGTCGTGGGGATCAACATGTTCCGGTTTCGGCGGTCTGTTTTGGTTGGCTTTCCCCGACCTCGCAATTCAGCGTTCAGATACTTCCGAACCGTTCGTGGATCGATGTGCTCCTCACGAGCCGCTGCCGCGAGACTGGACCCAGTTCGTCGCATCCTTGCCAGAGCGTGTAGAGCCCGGTTGTATGTCTTCTTCCGTTTTCCAGCTGTGCGTTCGCCGTTTTTCACTTCAGCACCTCCACGATATCAAGCTGTACACAATCTAACATGCTTGATATCATGCTATTACAAGCGCCAATGTGAGTCTTTCGTATTTATATGGCAATAGCTTGATAGGGATCTACAATAGAGTGGCAATAACATGGATTCAGACACCAATAATCTGGCGGAAGAAATTCTCGGAGATTTTGGGAATTCCAAGAAGAAACGCTTGCGCGGGTTTCCAGAGCAGATCGAAGACGGAAGGCTCTGGAACGTTCGTGAGCATCTGATCTGGCTTGTCGAAACAACCTGGGATGAAGTGGGCTGTACTCTTTCAGGGATCAGGACGCTGGCGGGCCTGCGTGCCGCATTGAAACCCTGGGAAAAGCGATATGAACAAGAAGAGATCGCCGTGAGGGCATTGCTTCGCCCTACCGAAAAGCCCGCCACATCAAAGCTGCTGAGGCGTCAGCGAAAACAGCTAGGGGAATTGCACAAGCGATATCTCAGCTCTTACGAATGGATCGAGAAATGTTGGGATTCCCTAGACCGATTCCTGCAGATTCCATTGTCAGAAGTATCAGGGGCAGAACAACAAGTGATTTGCGATGAGATCGTCGTTCATACTAGAACCCTTCTCCACGCGGGTGCGGAATGCCTGGACCTGAAGAGTCGAGAGAAGGAACTAGAGGAGCTTGTGAAGGACGGCGAAGCGCACTTCGCGCGTACCGAATTCTTACGACTCTGCACAAATAAACGCTACAGCTTGAATCCTTCGAATATCGCGAGCGCTCTTGCGGGCCTGCCCTTCATTGGATACAGACAGTCGGCACGCCGATGTCTGAAATGGCCGTCTGAAGGCTCCGGTGGTCTGAGCTATCAGATTTTCCGTGCAATTCAAAGAATAGTCCAATCCAGTGCAAGAAGATCCGAGCTTGTGGGAGATGCCGAGAAATGGCTGAGAAGTCGGCGCTCTAGCGAATCCTTTGGTATTTCAGATCTTCAGACAAATTGGCACTACTTCCGCCGATCTATCAAAAGCGTGCTGGATCAGGGCGTAAAACGATCTCGCCTGACATCGGCGATTTCGCAGGAGTATTGGAAACGTAAGACGCATCCGTCTCACGTCGACAGGGCATTTGAACAAGATGAACGAATCGTGAATTGAGGGGGGCAGCATGTCGTCGAACCAGCTTTCAGGGACGGAGATCGAACCACGACAGGGAGTGGTCACCTTGTTTGGCTATGGCACGACCGTGTGCGTTGATCGCGGACACTTGGTCCTGAAAGACGGAATTGCAAACAATCGTCGCCAAGCGCGTTTCCCGAGAGTCGGACACGGTCTCCGACGGCTCGTCGTCATTGGCTCAGACGGCATGGTTTCGCTCGCAGCGCTCCGCTGGTTGGCGGACCAAGACGCGAGCTTTGTAATGCTTGATCGGGATGGCTCGGTTCTCGCTACGACCGGCCCAGTTCGGTCGTCAGACGCTAAGCTCCGACGGGCGCAATCTCTCTCCATCTCAAATGGAGTTGGCCTTCGGATCGCTCGGGAGTTGATCCACAAGAAGCTCGCAGGCCAAGAGCAAGTCGCACGTCACAATCTTCTAGATTCCAACACTGCCGATACAATTGCGCGCTACAGAGCTGAACTGCCGCAAGCTGACGAGATTTCCTCAATTCGGCTAATCGAGTCCCAAGCTGCCCGTGTCTACTGGTCCGCGTGGAGCGCATTGCCAATCAACTTTCCCAAGAGCGACCTGCCGAGAGTTCCGGAGCACTGGCGCAGCTTTGGAGCCCGCGTATCACCACTCACGGGGTCGCCAAGACTCGCCGCCAATCCGCCGAACGCAATCTTGAATTACCTGTATTGCATGCTGGAGTCCGAAGCTCGATTAGCGGCTGCCTCTTTGGGACTTGATCCTGGACTGGGAGTTCTGCATGTCGATACTCCGGCTCGCGACAGTCTGGCTTGTGATCTCATGGAGCCTATCCGATCTCATGTGGATGCTTATTTGCTGGACTGGATCACCCGCCAACCGCTGAAGCGGGATTGGTTTTTCGAACAGCGCGACGGCAACTGTCGGTTGATGGGCCCATTCGCTATTCGCCTCTCTGAAACAGCCAATATCTGGAGAGGGGCGGTGGCTCCGGTAGTGGAATGGGTAGCCAAGCAGTTCTGGTCAACAACTCACAAGCGAACACGGAGCAGTCTCGCGCCCACACATTTGACGCAGGCACACAGACGTGCAGCGAAAGGCATGTCCTCGGAAATAGTTGCGCCGGTCGCACGGCGAACAGAAAATATCTGTCAGGGATGCGGGAAAACCATCCATGACAGAAGTGTGAGCTGTGCTGTTTGTGCCGTCAGCGATGCAACCAAGAACATGCTGAATGCTGCCCGCGTCGGACGCCAAACTGCCAACAGCCCCAAAGCCCGATTGAAGCGTGCGAATACCCTGCGTAAGAACACTTTGGCGCAGCATTCTTGGAAGCCATCGGGCCAACCAGCTTGGCTAACCGAGGAATTCTATAGGACCAAGATTCAGCCAGTTCTTGCGTCAATGTCGGCATCCGCTATTGCCCGACGGATCTCGGTTTCGCGTTGCTACGCTGGCCGCATCCGCAGGGGGTATCGACCGCATCCGAGGCACTGGCTGGCGCTCCACAATTTGACTATCACCGTCGATTCGAAATAAGTCAGTCGTATGCTGGTTTCGGCAATTTCTTGGGCAAAGATAGAGAGGAACAATGACTCGCGCGATTTTGCCGAATAGCCCCTATTCATGCGGCGTATGCAAGCGATGGGGGCGAAGGTGGGTGTTTCTGCTTTACTTATTGATGCAGTAGCACCGTTACGGTTGGCGGCTCAAAATCCAAATCGTAGCCGCGGAAAGCGAGGTCCGGCTTGCCATCGGCGTTGAAGTCCGCGCTGACTGAATCCACCGAATTGATCCCGACAGCATAGGTCGTAACCTTGTATTTCCCGGTGCCATCGTTGGTGAATATTGTGAGGTCATCCGCTCCCATCATTCCAACAGCGAGATCAAGGAGCCCATCGCCATTCAGGTCGGCGACGGCTAACGAGCTCGGTGACACTCTGTCCCCTCCACTTAGAACCAGCACTTGGTCTAGTTCGAACCCTCGCCTGCCCATGCTGAGGTAAATTGCCGGGCCGGCTTCTCCAAATACCAAATCGTCCTTCCCGTCTCCATTGATATCGACGACCACCTCTGTCGGAAAGACCGGCGGATTGTTGCCCAAGGGGCAGGCTCCCATCGGCGCGGTAAAGTTGCGGTTACCTTCGCCAAACATGACGCCGGATGGCGTCGCGATGTCAGGAATTCCGTCGCCGTCAAAGTCGCCAACCGCGAAATTCTGGTAGAGCGGGATGGTCGCGGCCTCGAACTGGAAGTTTCCTTTCCCATAAAGAATTGTCCCCGGCAGCACGATGTCGATGTATCCGTCGCCGTCCATGTCGCGGAAAGAGATGGGAGAATAAGCGTAGGGCAATGGGATTTGCTTGATCGGCGCTTGAAATACTCCGCTGCCGTCTCCCTTCCAGATCAGGAGATCCGATCCGTAGAACGCAACCATGTCTGCGATGCCATCCCCGTTCAGATCAACAAGGAAGGTCGAGTAAGCGGGCGCTTGGCCCTGGCTGGAGAACGTTCCGCTTGGCTGGAACTGGTAGATCGTGCCTGGGATATTGCCATCACCTACATCAGGTTCTCCGCTCACCAGCAGATCTGTAGATCCATTGTTAAAGACGTTTCCAGTCGATAAGGCGCCCCAGTTGTTCGGTAGCAGAGTCGGGAACGGGTATGCTGTCTGGCCAGAGCAGCCATTAGTATCGCTGTACCCGCCAGAAGAGTAGGTGAGGTCCGTCTCGTTGTTGTTCAAGTCATAAAGCTTGGTAGGCTCGCCTCCTGTTTGGTAGACGTTGCTGGTTGTCTGTCCAATGAACGACGTGCTGGAATTGCCGTTCCATACCTGGCTGCTGAGCAAGTTTCCAGCCGCCCCGGAGGTCGTGGAATAAGTAAAGTTTGTCTGGGCTACAGTAGAGCCGCTCTGGGCGACCACCACTTCTCCGGGTTTGTCGTTGACATTGTTCCCTATGCTGGAAATCGTGGGGCTCAGGGTGGCGCAGTTCGCGGAGCAGGTGCCGTACGTGATTGTCACGGTCCGCGCAGGGCTGCTTCCCCCGAAGTCGTACTGGCCTTTGTAAGTGACATTCCCGTACGCATCGAACTGCGTGTCCGTGGCAGACCAAGTGGTCATGCCGTACAGCTGGTGGTAGACTACCAGCTCGTTCACTGGAAAATTAACCGCAGCAGAGTCCACAGACGCCGATGTCGGGACAGTAGAGCTCCAAGCCGCGTAGCTATATCGGTCATCGGTAAGCATGTTTGAAGAACCCTGATAGCGAACTATTTCCGCGATAGCAGGGTACGTGCCGGCAAGCGTGAAGACGTATACGGTGTAATTTCCGTTTTGGTCTTCCACCTTGTTCGTGAGCGTGCTGCCGGACACCGTGATGTTGTAGGTCCACGTTTCGCCGTCGCCCTGGGTCCTCGTCAACGTCGGCACGAAGAAATTGGTGCAGTCGATGCCGTAGTTGCTGCCATTAGGCACAAACGTGCTGGCGTAGGTGTACTTTGCGTAGCCGCCTGTCGGATAAGTCAGTTCGTAGATGCGCCCGGTCACGTCGCCGTCAGTGTTGGCGTGGCTTCGTAGGTGATTCCCAAGGACGTCCCGTCGGCGAAATTTACGGAAGAGGGAATGTTGGCGAAGATGGAAGGGCTAAAATCGGCTATGCTGCTGCAGCCAAATTTCGTGGCCAACGTTTTAGAGCCTGAGGTCATTGAAACCTGCTGGTAATTGCCCGATTGGTCTAGCCATTCATACGGGCCCCTTACGCTTGTTGGATATGCCAGGACTGGCAGCCCCATGGAATCCACCAAGGTCAAAGTGCTCCTGGAAAAAGCAATCGAATTTCCGTTAGTATCGGTCTGCTTGTTAGCCCAGTCGTCCATCTGCACGCCGCCGCGCGTGTAGGCCACGGACTGAGTCGCGTTGTTCGCCGCACTTACTGTGAACCCGCTGCCGTCGGCGGTTTTTACGTTAGTGAATCCCGCTCCGGTTACACAAGACACGCCGGAACCGTTCACGTCGGTGAAGTTGACTCCAAACCCGCCTGGAAGAGGGTGAATCGTCCCGTCGGCTGTTTGGACTACCCAGTCTATGTATTCCGTGGTAGGGCCGTAGGGGTAAGCCGAGCAGCTCGTGGTGGTGTGCTGAGACGGATAGGCCGAATAGCTTGCTCCGTTTATAGCGCCCATCCCGTTCCAATTCAAGCTCAGGCCGGTCGCGTTAGGAGACCCATAAACCAGGCTGGGATTGAATGTAGGGCCGCTGCCGACCATCATGAAATAGCTGCCGCTAAGACTGGATCTGAACGGTAGGGCCCCGGCCTTCGATCTCACGGGCACGTTCAGACTGACCGTATTGTTCAGCAGGTCCACGCATTCGTAGCCATGGCAGTCCTGCGGGCTAAAGCTCGGATAGCCAGGCTGGACAATCTGCCCGCCCGCGAGTCCGGCAAAGGAAAGAAACATGGCTAAAGCGCACAGCGTAAAAAATCGTTGGACTCTTTCGCCGCGTGGCCCACGCATTTCACGTGCGTGCTGGAGAACTCGAACACTGGCTCCGATGGCTGTCGGTCCTGCTGTTGCCACCGCTGGACACAATAACGAAGGAGATAAAGGTGGGAGTGATTCCAGAGTGCGACGAAACATTGGCCAGTCCTCCTGACGAAATGAACAGATCGGATTTCCCGGCCCGATGCCGGGTCGCCTATGCGCCTACTTGTCCGCACTTGCGCTGCCGGCGACTCGGAGACGCAGTCCATTCAATACTTCGGAGGAAGCAGCGAATTTGGGATCTCTGACGGAACTGAGAATCCGTCGCTCTGTGGCGTATCCTGCTCGCTGAATTTGACGTGATAGTAGTTTGTGGGGGTTGTGGAAGTCAATACTAAATGTCTGGGATTTGGGTGTGATCACCAAGAAGCGTGATTTCCATCACGGGCGAATGACGCGGCAGCCCTCCGTTCTAACAAGGGGGTGCATATTCCATCCCGTCCTGTTCTCACCCCGTCAAACCCCGCCGTCAAACCTGGCCATCAAACGCAGCACGCCAGGCCCCGAGCGGAAATAGCTGTTGAGGTGGGAAAATCTCCGACACTCGCCCACAAGGAGTCCGCGGTCGCCTGCGTACGAGGACTCCGGCCGTTGCGCTCGTTACAACTCCGCTTGTTGCGATAACGGAGCTTGGCTATACTCCATGAAACAGGGGGTGGAAGATGAATCGGTTCCTCGCCTCGTTCGGCTGCAGTTGCGCCTTACTCTTCTCCGCGGTTGCCTTCTGCCAGGTCTCCACTTCGATCACGACCAGCGCGGGCAGTATGCATGGTACTGCGCGCTTTGAGCCGCCGAATCACGGCGTGCGCGCGATTGTGGGCGCTCCCTATTCCGCGGACAGAATCGACGAGCGTGTTCAGACGCTCGCCGATGGCACCCATATCACCCAGACCTTTCCAGAAACCAAAATCTACCGAGATTCGATGGGCCGAACCCGCGAGGAGCGTCCCACGTACGGAGGCCCACTGGAGGGACATGCGATCGAGTCAAAAGCAGCGGTCATCGTTGAGATCAACGACCCTGTTGCCCACCTCCGGTACATATTCACGCTGACTGAACCGGTAGCACATCGCCAGGAGTTGCCCGCTGAAAAGTCCCGTGGCAGCTCTCCACAATTGCAGACGGGCCATGGTGTAGCCGGCAGTATCGGCGAGACTGAACCTCTACCTCGGGCCGCCGTTCGCGCGGTCGCGCCCTCGACCGCCGCACGTCGCGCGGTAGACGACCCGAACCGCCCCCAGTTCACCACGGAAGATCTCGGGACCCAGATCATTGAGGGAATACAAGCGGAAGGCCACCGGCAGACTACAACCTGGCCCGTGGGTGCGATCGGCAACGATCGCCCCGTCACCAACACGAATGAGACATGGAGGTCGCCCGATCTAAGAGAGGACATCCTCAGAAAATCTGATGATCCGCGAAGCGGAGAAAGCACATACAAACTCGTCAACATCAGCCGAAGTGAACCGGACCCGAGCCTGTTTGAAGCCCCGCCGGGCTACGCCGTGAAAGATGAGGCGGGAGAATTTACCATCAGTTGGAGCAGCCCGCGCTGATTTGAGTCGCCCCGCGTTGAGACGCTGCCGGGCTGGCCCTCCCTCGATGTAACGCTAGTGTGCCGAAACGCACTATTGAGTAGGCGGTGTGCCGTGCGGAGGGCTCCTCGCAAGCAGCCAGCCCAACGCGGCAGAGGGGCGGGTGCAATCATGTTCGCTCGGAAAGTCTCTGTTCGCTTGAAACCAGACTCGCTAAGCCTTTTCGCGGGTCTGATGGAGTGCAAAATCCTTCCCTGGCTGCGCCAGCAGCAAGGTTTCCTGGATCTCATTATCCTCGCCCTTCGTGATGGCAGCGAGGTCGCCACGATTAGCTTCTGGGATCACGAGGGAAACGCCCAAGCCTACAACGCCACCGGCTATCCCGAGGTAGTGCAGATTCTGGAAGAGCTGCTGGATGGAATTCCTTACGTGAAGACCTTCGAAGTGGTCAGCTCAACGTTCCAACCGCTGGCCACCGCGCTCCCGCCGGACTCCGACAATCCGGCTCCCGACCCAGCACGCCGCGTCTATCAGCACTGCGCAACCAGCGTCTGATCGAATCGAGGAAAAGCGGGTGCCCCATTTCTCGCGTCTTTTTGCGAGAAGTGGGGATTTTTAAAAAAAACAACCTGAAAAGACAAGCGAGAAAAGCTAGAAGCTAGAAGCTAAAAGCTAGAAGCTAGAAGCTAGAAGCTAGAAGCTAGAAGCTAGAAGCTAGAAGCTAGAAGCTAGAAGTTAGAAGTTAGAAGTTAGAAGCTAGAAGCGCCTACCCTCTTACGCTGATCTTCGAGAACGACAGCACGGCCCGGCTCGGGGTCGGGCGCCCCATTGACAGTGCGGGACGGAACGTAGTGAAAATCAGCATGCGCTTTACTTGCGGCAGCACATCCTTCGAGTCGTTCGGATCGGAAAGAATCCGGTAATCCTGCACGCGGCCGTTCGCGTCGACGTAGGCCTCGATCACCAGCGAATCCGCGTTAATGGTATCCAGGGTCATGCCAAACGCGCTTTGCTGCAACTCCGGCGCGGTATTCACCAGGACCAGCGGTACATCGTTATCGCCCGCAACGTCGACGGCGCCACGAAATACACCATCGCAATTCCAAAAATAATCAGCGCGCTCAGAAAACCCCGCCGTGGCCGGAACCATGAATGCCCGGAAAGTGTTTTCCATGCGCACCATCAGGTCCTCGAACCGTCCCCGCTTTGCCTGGTCGGTTTCGCGCGAAATAGCCAGCCGCAACTTCAGCCCCAAATCCTCCGGAACTCCGCGGACGTCCCACACTCACCAGCAACTGCTGCGTCCGCCACAACGCCTGATACTCCTGGTTGCAAGCCGTGCACTCCGACAAATGGTTTTGCAGAGCGAGCATCTGGGTGCCCGTCACCGCTCCATCCAGATAGGGCGAGAACAAGCGCTTGGCCCGGGGGCACTGTAGTCCCGTGTTTTGCGTGCTCTTCAAGCCCGTGCCCTTTATGCCTCTGTCGATCAAGCCGTGCCCATCATGAAATCACCTCGACCCTTCTACCCCCACCTGCAACCTGCCGTGAACTCCGATCCTCTTTACTTTGTTCCTGTTTGTTGTCCTCGGTCGGGGCGGTCAAGCCCAGTTCATTTCCAACTTCGCGCACATAGGGCGCCAGCCGTTGCCGCAGGGCGTCTCTGCCTCGCGTCAGCCGCGATTTCACGGTTCCCAGCGAAATCTCCAGCACGTCGGCAATCTCTTCGTACGACATGTCTTCCAGATCGCGCAAAATCAGCGTCGTTCGATAGGGCTCCGGAACCTTCCTCAACTCTTCTTCCACCCGGTGCTGCACTTCGCGATGCGCGACGTTATCAAACGGAGAATCAGCATGATCAGTCAGCGCCACCTGCATCGCGTTTTCCCCGGGGCCCGTTCCTTCCGGCTCCGCCGGCTCAATCGAGGTCTCTTTCGCCTTATGCCGGAACCACCACCGCCGCCGGTTGGCAGCCTCGTGCAAGCGCAATGCGATAGATCCAGGTCTTCAAACTCGATCCGCCGTGAAAATGCTTCATCCCGCGAAACACTTTCAGGAAGACATCCTGGGTCGTGTCGGCCGCGTCCGCAGGATCATTCACAATGCGATAGACCAGCCCATACACCGGCTGCTGAAATTCGCCAATCAGCCAGGCATAGGCCGCTTCCGAACCGGTCTTCAGTTCGGCAACGATCGCCGCTTCTTCCTGCGACCGCGTTCCGATTGCACTTGCCAGATCACCCAAGGTGGTTGCTCCCGCCATAGTCGGCGTCCCTGCTTTCCCTAGAGAATGATTATAGGATTTTCCACCCTACCCCGCCTTGAATATTTGCTGCCCAGCCCAGGTTCAAGCCCAGGTTTAAGCAAGTCCGGCAAACTGTGAGCGGAGCCGAGACTCTCACCCAACATAGACTCCGCCGGGGTGTCTGGAGTTCCCGCCTGTAAGTGATTTATTTTCAGCCGATCAGAAGCGGCCGTTAGAAATTAAGGGGAATGTGCGCGGGCAGAGAGCAGATTTCAAGAGGAAAAGGTCATATCCCGCAGGTTACGTTGGGTTCAGCTCCGATGGATGCTCTTGCCCGAGGCCAGCCCCTCAGGAACCTCCAGATGCAACCTGTGCACAATGAGTGCCAGCTCCGCCAGAAGCGGCTGGCATCCTTTTTCCACCCCCAACTCCGATTTTTCAAAAAACGCGTAAGCTCCATCCTGCTGCAAACGCGCCGCATTCTTGTGCGAAAGCCCGGTGAAGACCACCACCGCGATCCCCGCCGTCACCGGATCGGCCTTTAACGCCTTCAACACGTCGGGCCCCGTCATCTTCGGCAGCAGCATGTCGAGCAGGATCAGGTCAGGATGTTTCTCTCGAGCAATCTCGAGCGCACGCTCTCCGTCTGCCGCCGTGCTGACTTCATAGCCCGCCCGCGCCAGCGCCCGCTCGGTGGCCAGCCTCAGAAACTTGCTGTCGTCGACCAGCAGAATCTTCGTCATTCCCGCCTTCATTCTGTCCGCGCCGAATCTGGGTGCCGAATCTGGGTGCCGCCCGAGGCTCTGCTCTCGTTCGGAACCCCCGATCTTCAACTCGACAGCCTTCATTGTTGTTATCGGCAGAAACTGCGGAACTCAACACGGCAGGGAATCAACAGATGAGATTTCTCTTAGACCACACAATCCATCAGGCCGCCGGGAGGCGCTGCCCGATCGTCAACACTTTTCGTTCGCGGGAGTGGTTCGAGAAGGAATCAGGAGCCCCCAGCGCCGGGGAGGCCAGTCGCTCTTGCCGCTATTCTTTATTTTTTTCGGGGAAGCTGCCCGCTCCAGCGAGCAGCGACTTTACTGCCGCCCGGCATGCCGAGCGCAATTCCTGCTCGTGGCCTTCGGGAATGGATTTCGACAACAGCAGCATGGTGTTTCCGTGCATCAGGGCCCACAGTGCCAGCGCCAGCTGGGTGTGATCCTCAGGCTGTCCGCCCAGCCGTTCCGCCAACCGCCGCTCCACCAGGGCGAAGTTGGGTCTCGACTCGCGGATCGCCTTCGGCCGTCCCGAACCCTTGCGGGGCGAGAGCTCGTACCCATAGGTGTAGAAGAGTTCATACTCGTGCGGATCCTGGAGCGCGCTCTCCACATAAGTTTCGGCCAGTTTCTCGATGGTTTCGTCTGCGCTGAAGCTCTTCGCTAGACGGCTCACAGTTCGCATCAGCAAACCTCTCACCAGGTCACGCCGGTCTTTGAACCGGCGATAAACCGCGGGCGTGTTCGTGCCTGCGGTCCGGGCGACCGCACGCAGGGTCAGCGCTTTGTCTCCTCCTCGCTTCCACAGCGCCTGCGCGGCTTTCAGGATGCGTTCCTCGAGATCGGGGTCGGGTTGCCGGGGCATGGTTTACTCCTCTGCACAGAGGGGATGGTCAGGCCACAATAATATGTTGACACCGTAGACATAACATTGTTATACCTTCTTCTACAAGCCCTCCCCCCATCACTTCTCAGGTTCCTCTTGTCAGGAGAGGCGGCCGCGGCGGCGCAATCGCCCCGCGGCCGTTTTTTCTTATTCGTATTACGTTGACATCGTAAACGTAATAGCGTAGGATGGCTCAGAAGTCAGGCCCCGCCCGTAGTTCTCCAGCGCACTTCCAGATTCAGGAGTATTTCAGATGTATTCGCATGAAAATTCCAGCGACGCCACCCGCTCGCTGACTGCGTTCCACACGCCCTTCCGAAAGAACATTCCACCGACCGCCCAAAATCCGCCGGAAACGCCGCGTCCACCCGCCGCGGAACAGACCGCCATGGCGATCCAGTATGTTTCCACCTATTTGCGCCAGCACCGCGAACACTATTTCGCCGTAGCCCGGCCCCTCAGCCATCCGCACAAGGCAAGCATGGGTTCGTGTTTCCCGCCCGCGCTGCTCGATCAGGTCCGCATCGTGCAACTCGAGGGCCAGCGCGTTCCCACGCCTTCGTTCTATGCCGAAGCCCGGGCCCTGGGTTTTAATAACCTGCCCGAAGTTACTCACATGGACTCTGTGACATTTCTCGACGTGGTGGTCTTCAACGAAGTGCTCACCCCACGATCCTTGTTCCACGCCCTGGTACACGCGGTCCAGTTTCATATCCTGGGCGTCGAGCGCTATACCGAACTCTTCGTAGGACAATTCATGCGGACCAGGACCCATTTCACCGTGCCTCTGGAAGCGCAGGCGTTTTCCCTTACGTCGAAGTTCATGCGCCCCTGTGCAGAGACGTTCTCGGTGTCGGTGGAAGATGAAGTCCGGAACTGGGCAAGCGACGGCCGTTACTAAGGCGGCAAGTCAACCCGCGCAGGATCCCCTTCTGAAAAAACCTGCAACCATCCACCTGGCAGCCAGTATTACCTGGTAGAGAAGCAGAGGAGGGTGCATGACGACTGCAAGCTCTGGAATCGTTCCACCGGCCTCGAACGGTGATCATTGGCCGACTGCGCTCGCCTCGCTGCTGGTGGGAGGAGCGTTCTTTGGGTTGTGGTTCTGGCTACTGCCGCAGTGGCTCGGTTTCTCGGTGGAAATGGCGGGAGCGGCGCGCTGGCGATGGCTGGCCGCGCTTCCGTCAGTATTCGGATTCGCCGTCGCCCTGCGCTGCGTCTGGGATTTTGGCTGGACCGGCCACGGCACGCCAGCGCCCATCGCTCCGCCCCAGCGATTGGTGGTCGTGGGCTTCTACCGCTACGTGCGCAACCCCATGTATCTTGGGTTCGCCGCGGGCTGGATCGGCCTGTGGACCGTGTTCGGACATCCCATCCCGGCGGTGATTGCCGCGGTGGCCGCGGTTGCGGTGGGTGTGGATCTGTTCGTCATGTTCTATGAAGAGCCCACGCTGCGTGGCAAATTCGGGGCTGACTACGAACAGTATTGCCGAAACGTGCGCCGCTGGTGGCCGCGCGTGCGTGCCTGGGAGAAGGCGTCGTAGCCCGACGGTTTCCGCGATCAAAATCAAGGCAGGCCGAGGGCTGGGGGCGTAGAATAAAAGTAAGGTGCCAGCCATGACGGACGACTCCATCACCATTTCCCCAGGTCCGCAGTTTCGCGCTGCCATGCTGCTGGCCATCGTTGCCGACGCACTCCAGCTCGTAGTCTTCCCCTTATTCGTGGAAGGCGCCGCGTCTCCCGCCGATGACGTGCTCGATCTCGGCATCGGAGCCCTCATGATTCACCTGCTGGGCTGGCACTGGGAATTTCTGCCCTCGTTTCTCGCCAAACTCGTACCCGGCGTCGACCTGGTTCCTTTCTGGACCCTGGCCGTCGCCAACGTGTGGCGCAAAGCTAAGCTCGCGGCCGACGCCACCAGCGCGGAGAAACAGCCAGGCCAACTCCCGCCGGGTCAGTTGACCAAGGGCTGACCTTGCGGTCGTGGTTCCCACCTTTCCGAGATCCGCTAAAGAACAGCTGTCATCCTTGTAAATAAAGTTGTAATGTGCTTTGGCCAAACGGGCCGTGGACCTAAGTTTGCTGGAATTGTCCCTTTCGTCCCTGTCGTGTTTCCCCCTCCGTTTTCGATATTCAGAGTAGAAGTAGAAATACTGTCCCAGGACCCGCTTGGCCGCCAGAGATATTCTGAGCACCAATGATAGGTTTTGCCGCGATTTTGCGCTGTTAGAAACAGAAGGACAGAACGATGAGTACTCCCGGTTCGCCAAAGAAGGGATCTTATGTCACCCAAGACAATCTGGTTGTTGGCAGTGCTGGTGGTTTGCTCTTACCCGGCAACGGCCAGCACCTACTACGTCGGTACCTGCAAAACCGGTAGCTTCGCGACGATTGGTGCGGCCGTGAAGACTGTGCCGGCAGGCTCAACCATTCTGATTTGCGCTGGTCAGTACAGCGAGCAGGTCATTATCTCGAAGGACTTGACGCTCACGGGGCTCAGCTCGAGCCCAAATGGCGCGACTGGCGCGGTAATTGCCAATGCCCCTACGCCGCAGACGACAACCAGCCCCATCTTCGCTTTCAATGAAAACCCGATACTCGGCGGCACCATCGCACCGGTCATCTGGGTGACGGCCGGCACGGTGACGATTCAGAACGTCTTCGTGACCTCTACTACCGCTGAATACTGCCCCAACCCAACCATCACCAAGACCGTAGGATTTTATTACGCAACTGGTGCGTCGGGAACGCTCAACCATGTGGGCTTTTTCGGCCAATCGTGCGGAGTTGGAATCTGGGCAGAGAATGCCTCTTTTACCCCCACGGCCGTGACGGTCGAGAACAGTTATTCGGCCGCGGGAATCGTGGCCGGCAGTCTGCCTAATTTAGTGGATGGAACGCTCACGGTGACGATCAAAGGAAACCAGGTGTTCCCGACGTCGCCGGACGGAAGCTACGGCATTTACTTATATGGAGTAAGTGGGACAGTAGAGACAAATTTCATTTCCGGCCCCAGGTCGTACGACGGCAACGCACTATCTGGCACAGCCATATGGGATGACGGCAACGCTCAGACGGATGTGACGATTTCAGGCAATACCATCCAGGTCGTCGTCGACACGCTCGTCGACCCGATTCTTTATACAGGAATCCTCTCCAACGTCGACGGCGCGACGATCAAGGGGAACAAGATTTCAGGTCCCCAGTACGGCATTTACGTGACCTGCCACGCAGGCACGGTTTCGGGTAACACAATTAGCTACGCCGGTCTTGGCATAATTGGAGTGCCGGCCGCATACCTTGGCGTGAATACGTTTTATAACACCGGCACCAAAATCCTCGGCGGCTGTTAATGCGGGCACGCGAGTCTTCGCCCCAAAACAAACCGGGGCAGCTTGCGCCGCCCCGATTCAAGTCAAAAGCAGCGGGCAAAAGTGCCCGCTCCACACGAGCTACGTGCCTTCGTTCCAGCCGGCCAGGTATTCTTCCTGTTCGGGCGTCAGCTTGTCGATTTTGATGCTCATCGATTCGAGCTTTAGTTTAGCCACGCGCTTGTCGAGTTCGTCTGGGACTTTGTAGACCGTTTTCTCCAGCTTCTTCGCGTTCTTCACCATGTACTCGACGGAGAGAGCCTGGTCGGCGAAGGACATATCCATCACGCTGGCGGGATGGCCTTCGGCGGCGGCCAGGTTGATGAGGCGGCCCTCGCCCAACAAGTTGATCTTGCGTCCGTCCTTCAGTGAGTACTCTTCGACGAAGTTGCGGGTGGTGCGCTTGGAGGACGACATGTTTTCCAGCGCGGGGATGTCGATTTCGACGTTGAAGTGGCCGGAGTTCGAAATGATTGCTCCGTCCTTCATCAATGCGAAATGATCTTTGGTGAGCACGCTCTTGTTGCCGGTCACGGTGCAGAATACGTCACCGAGTTTGGCGGCTTCGTTCATGCTCATTACTCGGAAACCGTCCATGACGGCTTCGAGCGCTTTGGTCGGATCAATTTCGGTGACGATGACTTCGGCTCCGGCGCCGCGCGCGCGCGAGGCCAGTCCGCGGCCGCACCAGCCGTAGCCGGCCACCACGAACTTCGAGCCGGCCAGCAGAAAATTCGTGGCGCGGATGATGCCGTCGAGGGTCGATTGTCCAGTGCCGTACCGGTTATCGAACAAGTGCTTGGTGTCGGCATCGTTGACGGCGACGATGGGGAACTTCAGGACCCCCTCTTTAGACATCGCGCGCAGGCGGATGACGCCGGTGGTGGTCTCTTCGGTGCCGCCGATCACGTCGGCCAGACCGTCAGTGCGCTTGGTGTGGAGGAGAGAGACCAGGTCGGCGCCATCGTCCATGGTGATGTGGGGCTTGTGATCGATGGCCGCGAGGATGTGGTTGTAATAGGTATCGTTATCCTCGCCCTTGATGGCGTAAACGGGAATGTTGTGGTCGCGGACCAGGCTGGCGGCGACATCGTCTTGCGTTGACAGAGGGTTGGAGGCGCAGAGGACGACTTCGGCTCCGCCATCGCGCAGGCAGATCGCGAGATTCGCGGTCTCGGCAGTCACGTGCAGGCACGCTGAAATGCGGATGCCTTTTAACGGCTGGTTCTTGATGAATTCTTTGCGGATGATCTGCAGCACTTTCATGGACTGGTTGGCCCATTCAATGCGCTTCTTTCCCAAGTCGGCCAGTTCTATGTTCTTGATGTCGCAATTCACGGCTGCTGTTGACATGCTTCTCCTATATGGCGCGCTCGAAAGCGGCGGAAACTAAGTTGATGACCCAAAGTTGATGGCCAGTGGAACGACGAAATGGTTCGAATCTCGTATCCGTTTTTCGCAAGAATACACGAACTTGTTAGTGCGGTCAGGATTCCGATGGAGCTTTTGGAGTGGGCCTTTCGGCCCAGTCCCGAAATGGCACTTCGGTTCCTGTTGCAAGAATCTTCAACCACAGAGGTCACGGAGGAACACAGGGGAAATCGGTTTTTCTCAGTGATCCTCTGTGTCCTCGGTGGTGAAAAAACTACTTGCGCGCTGCTACGGGCTCCCGCAGGCCGGCATCGCTGGCGAGTTTCGCTGCTTTGTCGGTGGCTTCCCACGTGAAGTCGGGGTCGCTGCGTCCGAAGTGGCCATAAGCGGCTGTCTTTTTGTAAATCGGCCGCCGCAGGTTGAGCGATTCGATGATCCCGCGCGGCGTCAGCTTGAAGTGCGAGCGGATCAAGTCGGGAATGATCTCGGGATCGACTTTCGCGGTTCCAAAGGTTTCGACCAGCACGCTGACTGGATCGGCCACGCCGATGGCGTAGGCAAGTTGCACTTCGCAACGCCCGGCCAAGCCGCCGGCGACCACGTTCTTCGCGATGTGGCGCGCCATGTACGCAGCCGAGCGGTCGACTTTGGTCGGATCCTTACCGGAAAACGCCCCGCCGCCGTGACGGCCCATGCCGCCGTAGGTGTCGACAATGATCTTGCGGCCGGTGAGTCCGGTGTCGCCCATGGGCCCGCCGATGACGAAGCGTCCGGTGGGATTGATGTGATACTTCGTGTCTTCGTCGAGCAGGTGTGCGGGAATTACCGCCTGAATCACATGCTTCAGAATGCCGGCGCGCAGTTCGTCATTGGCCACGGTCTCAGAGTGCTGCGTGGAAATGACCACGGCATCGACGCGGAGAACTTTTCCATTGGCGTCATATTCGACTGTGACCTGGGATTTGCCGTCGGGGCGAAGGAAGGGAAGTGTGCCGTTCTTGCGAACCTGCGAGAGCCGCATGGTCAGCTTGTGCGCCAGAGAAATGGGAGTCGGCATCATCTCCTCGTTCTCATCCACGGCATAGCCAAACATCATGCCCTGGTCGCCGGCGCCACCGGTATCGACGCCCATGGCGATGTCGCCGGATTGTTTGTTGATGCTGGAGATAACGGCGCAGGTGTTGCAGTCGAAGCCATAGACGGCGTTGTCGTAGCCGATGGCGCCGACCGTGCCGCGGACCACCTGCTGGAAATCGACGTAAGCCTTGGTGGTAATTTCGCCGGCGATCACAACCAGTCCGGTGGCGGTGAGGGTTTCGCAGGCGACGCGGCTGGTGGAATCTTCTGTTAGGCAGGCGTCGAGGATGGCGTCAGAAATCTGGTCGGCGATCTTATCGGGATGGCCTTCCGTGACGGACTCGGAAGTAAATAAATAACGGTTCTTTGATGCCAAGTTGTGTGTCTCCTTCGGTGCACGCGCTTTCTCGGTCCGGCGTCGTGCGGAAAACTGTCGTGCAGAAAACTTATGGACTTTGGATCAGGGGGGACCCAGCGGAAATCCACGCTACCGCGACGGAGCGAGCGGCGAAAAGGAAGTCCTATAAAAAGGCTATCAGACGACGTTCGGGCGTGCAATGGTTTTGACCTCAAGGGTCCTGGGATGTATCCAACAGCGGAATTGCACAGGTGGACGGGAGGAATCGGCGGGTCAGCGGTTTTGATAAGCCGCAGCTAACAACAAGAGGAGGAAGGAGTTCCCGCTTTACGCAGCTATTGGGCGGGAGTCGGAATTGTGGGCGCAACGCGCATGCCATTGGAGTCGAAGACGAATGTTTTTACTTCGGCTTCGGCCCCGTCTGCAGGGATCTCCTGGCCATTAAATAGGAATGTGACTCCGGCGGCGTTGCCGACTTTGGCGATGATCTCGCGGTGGGCGCGGACGGAAGTGTGAGCGGGAGCGATGAGGGTCTCCTGGCTGACGGTTTGACCGTCGGCGAGGACGGAGATCCATGAGGTTTCCGAGGCGCGGATCACAAGGTTCAGCGGGACGGCCGCTTTTTCCGATGGCGCAGGATTCGACTTCTGCGATGCTGGCACGGTCGAGCTGTTGCGGTCATCGCCATTGCCATCGCCCGGGGCGGCGGTGGCAGGTGACGTTACCGGCGCGGGCGCGGCGGCGGGATGAGTAGCCGCCGCGGATGCAGAGTGCTGCGATGGCCGGGGATTCGAAGAGGACGGGCGGGGCATCGCGGCGCTGACGGCGAGCGAGGCTGGGACAGACGGATTTTTGGCCGCCGGGATAGGAGCGGCGATGGGCGGAGTCTGCACAGGCACCGTGCCGGCGGCTGCGGCGTTCGTTTTGTGAGAACGGCGCGCCCAGAGGACGACTGCGAGCACGATCACCACGGTCGCGACAACCAGCATCTTCCACGGAATGGCGCTGTCAGGCTGCCGGAGAAAGTCTTTTCGCCGCGGCCGTACGTCTTCGGCACGAGGAAGTTGCAGTTCGGGGAGTTCCTCGACCTCCGTCGGCGGTTGCGCCTTAGCCGGGGGTTTGTAGGGCATAGGCCGGTTGAGCTGTTGCCGGTTGGGCTGCTGCTTGTTCGATTGCAGATTGTTCGGTTGGACTTTGCTCGGCTGCTGATTGTTCGACTGGACTTTGTTCGGTTGGACTTTGTTCGGTTGGACCAGACGCGGCCTTTCGGGTGCGGCGGTGCGGGCTTGCCCGGTAGGTTGCGGTGCCCAGACTTCATGAGCATCGATCTGCGCCTGGCGCAGGCAGGCCAGATAATCGGTCACGGCATCTGCGTCGTTGAGTCCGAGATGCTTGGCGTAGGCGCGGATGAAGCCTTTGTTGAAGACGCCGCCGGGGAGCTGGTCGAAGCGCTCTTCTTCGATGGCCTGCAGCATGCGCGAGCTGATCTTGGTGACGTTGGAAACGTCATCGAGCGACAGCTCTTTTTTCTCGCGCGCCTTACGAAATTTATTGCCGAATTCGCCCACCGAAACCCCGTTTGGACAAAGTCCTTCGCCCAGAGACCACGGGAACATCATAGGACAAGCGGCGTGGGCTTGCCACAGCCAAGAGTTCTAGAGGTGGGTAACCAGTGCGGTGATAGCGGCTTTCTTGAGCGTATCGAAAATCCCCACTTCTCGCGCACAAAACGCGCGAGAAATGGGGCACCCGCATCTTCGGTTCGACATCTTCGGTTAAGGTTTCTTGCGCAGGACGACGGTGAACTGATTTTTGCAGTTGGTGGAGGGATCGTCGAAGGCTTCGGCGGTGCGGTCGCCTTCGGAGGCCTCGAAGAAGAGTCCGTGTTTCACGCGGTCGGGAAATCCGGTGACGCGGGCTTTGCCGTCGGCGTTGGTGCCGACCTGCAGGTCGAGCTTCCGCAGGTACATAAATCCGTACTCGATGTGGACCTTGATGGTGGCGGCGTAGACAGGCTTGCCGTCGGCGTCGTTGACGATGAAATCGGCAGAGCAGGTGCCGATGCCGCCATCGATCGCAGGCACGGCGGCAGGAACTGCGGCCGGTGCTGCTTTCGTATCCGGCTGCGGCGCGGTGGTCTGTGGTGGGGCTGTCTGGGAAAGGGCCACGCTCGACAGAGTGAGCACAATCACGGCGACCAGCGGCAGGAGTCTTGCGAATTCCTTTTTATTCATACCTTAACGAGGTTACTCCGACCTTTATTCACACCCTAATGAGATTACACCAACCTCCGCCAGGATGCGATTCACTGGAAAACGTTCATCCCGTTGGCTTTAGGGGTTCCTGTTACCAACGTTCATTGCCCCTTCACGAAAGTGACGCATATAATTTTTCAACGCCACCCGACTAGTGAGGAACCACGGTATTCTCTGCATGCCTGAGGCCGGCACTCAATTGACGCGCCAGAACCAGGAGCTCATGATCTTTCACGACGTGGCCAAAGCGCTCACGTCGTCGCTGGATCTCGACTCCATTCTGCAGACCATCATGGAAAAGATGGCGGAATATTTCCGTCCGGATACATGGTCTCTCTTGATGGTGGACGAAGGGCACGACGACCTCTATTTCGCCATCGCGGTGGGAGACAAGGCCGAAGCGCTGAAGAATCTGCGGCTGAAAATGGGCGAAGGCATTGCGGGTTGGGTGGCGAAACACGGGGAAGCGCGGGTGGTGCCGGATGTGAGCGCGGACCCGGACTTTACCAGCCGTGTGGACGAGACTACCAAGTTGGAGACGCGGTCGGTAATCTGCGTGCCACTGCGGTCGAAGCTGCGGGTGCTGGGCGTGATCCAGTTGGTCAACGTGGATATGGACCGGTTCAAAGACGCGCAGCTGTTTTTCCTGCAGTCGCTGTGCGACTACGCCGCCATTGCCATTGAGAACGCGCGCTGGGTCGAGAAGATTCAGGAACTCACGATCACCGACGACTGCACCGGCCTGTACAACGCAAGGCATCTTTATAAGACTCTCGAAACCGAGGTTTACCGGTCGTCGCGCTTCGGATACGAATTCAGCGTCCTGTTTATTGATCTCGATCACTTCAAGACGATCAACGATACCCACGGACATTTGATTGGCAGCAAACTGCTGGCGGAGATCGGATACTTGATCAAGGCACAGCTGCGGTTGATTGATTTTGCATTTCGCTATGGCGGCGATGAATTTGTGGTGTTGCTGCCGCAGACCAGCAAAGATCAGGCGCTGGTGGTGGCCAAACGGTTGCGGGACGGGATGCGGGCCAGCAGTTTCTGCCGCGACGAGGGGCTCGATCTCAATGTCCGCGCTTCGATCGGGTTGGCCACGTTTCCTCACGATGCACGTACGGCGCACGATGTGATCCGGCAAGCGGATGGGATGATGTATGTCGTGAAGAATTCCAGCCGGGACAATATTGGGATTGCGCAGCGTGGGATGTTGAAGGAGTAGGGGCCAGACCTCAGACCTCAGACCTCAGTTAGGCTTCGCAGCGGGATCTGCTTTCGGCTCGGGGGCTGATGGCTTCCACGGATTGGCGTTCGCCGGAGCTTTGGGGTTGACGCCGAAATCCCACACATAAAGGTTCATTCCTTCTTTGCCCGGCCTGCCTTCCTGAGCCATCATTTCAACCAGGGCATACTCGCCGGAAGCGAGGCTTTCGGTGGGAGTGAGTTTCAGCCAGCCTCCACTGACCCGGCTTACGGTGGTCTTGACCAGGTGCTGGTCCTCGCTGATTTTGCCGGTGACCTGGCGCTTCACGTCGCCCAGAATGCGCTTGTTGCCTTTAACCTCGGTGCGAACGATGCGGAAGCGGTCGAATGGAACCGCCGGTTGCTGGGCTGATTGCGGTTCCTGAGGCCGCTGAGGACTCGACGCGGGAGTCGTGGCATCCTTTGCGAGCTGTTCGGGGGTTTGAGGAGCATCGTCGATATTGATATTGATGTAGAGCGCAGGAACGTCGACGTGCGATTGTACCGGGGAATGCGCGCCCTCGAGTTCGATGTCTTGCTTCACCCCGGTAATGGCGCCGCGCAGAATATTGCGCTTGGCATTCTGGTTGACGTCGCCGGCGGTCTGTTGAATTTCTACAATTTGGGGCTCGCCCTGAAAACTGTCGAGTAGAAATACGCCGGAATCGGCGGGCAAGCGAAGTCTGGGAGCGACCTCCGGGAGCATGGCTTGCGCGCGATCTTGCTCCTGTTCGATTTCCTTGTCGAGTTGCGCGGCTTCGGGAACGGATTGTCCGGCGGCGCGGTCTCTTTCGTATTTATCGGTGGCGGGCCAGTCGACCAGCGACGCGGGCAGTTCCTCCCAGTCGTCGCGCTCAGCGCTCAGGTAGCGTACCCGGTCGCCTTTCACTTCATACTTCGTGACCAGCTGATAGGAGCCGTCTTTGAGGATGAGACGGCGGGCGAGATCCTGGGCGGGCGAAAGCACCGCAGCGGCCAGCAGGAAGATCATCGCGGCTGACAGCAATGTCCAGTGATAGCGCGGTCGCCCTATTCTTTCCAGCAATCTCAGAAACATGGACATCTCAGATGCGTCACTTCGTTCAAAGGTCACTTCCAATTATCGTCCGGAGGGGGCGAAGAGTCGAATGGTCGGTAATTCACCCGATGAACCGCTGGGCGGCTGTGATAGGCGGCTGTTATAGTATGCTTGCTCGCGAGCGTCACCGTGCTTAAACAATAAGCAATAAACAATGAAGCGAACTTTCCTCCTTTTGTCCGGACTGACTTTGATGGGTATCGCAGGCGGCCCTGGGCCAATCGGGACCGGCGGCGGCTCCGGCTCACGCGAACGTTCAACTTGCAGCCGGGGGACCGTCGGCGCAGAGCAACGAGCCGGTTTCGTACGCCTCGGTCACGCAGTTGAACGGACTGCTGGCGCAACTGGAAGCCACATCGAAGAGCACGCAGGCCGACCTGCCGAAGCTGCGCATCGATCGCTGGAAGACCAGCGCCGCCTCGAAGAAGGAAACGTTCGCGAAAATTGACTCCATTCAGCGCAACCTGCAAGGTACGCTGCCCGACGTTATTTCGCAGTTGCGCGCGTCGCCCGAGGACCTGCCTGCGAGTTTCAAGCTCTACCGCAATCTCGATGCCCTATGCGACGTGGTGGGGAGCGTTGCCGAGGATACGGGCGCGTTCGGGTCGAAGGACGAGTTGCAGTCGATGGCCAACGATCTTAACGGTTTTGACAGTACGCGGAAGCAGATGGCGCAGCGGATGGAAACCTTGTCGTCGGCGAAGGAAGCGGAGATTGTGCGGCTGCGCACGGATTTGAAGACGGCGCAAGCGGCGATCCCGGCCACTCCGCCGAAGAAGATTGTGGTGGACGACACCGCACCGGCGAAAAAGCCGGGAGTGAAGAAGAAGCCAGCGGCAAAACCCGCGACTCCGGCTGCGACCACAGCCAAGCCTGCGGCGGGGCAGACGCCGGCTCCGGCGACGCAGACGCAGCCAGCACAGGCGCCAACGAAACCGCAGTAGGCTGGACTTCGCTATTTCCCCCCACCCTGTCGCAAAGAACGCGACAAGGATGGGGCACCCACTTCCAGTGACCGCGAATCTGGTACTCTTTCCACCACATCTACATCGCATTCCTCATGCATCCGCAAGGCAGCATTGTCGCGACGCTGTTTGGCATCGCCATCCTCTGGATGGTGCTGCTGGATGCGTTTGAGACCGTGGTTTTGCCGCGCCGCGTGCTGCGGCATTTCAGGCTGACGGCATACTTTTACCGGCGCACGTGGATTCCGTGGCGTTGGCTTGCGCGGCATATTCGGAAGGTTTCGCGGCAGCAGAATTTCCTGGGATATTTCGGGCCGCTGTCGCTGATTCTGCTGCTGGGGTTCTGGGCGGCCAACCTGATTTTGGGCTTTGCGCTGATCCAGTACGGCATTGGCGGGCACGAGCAGCTCAGCGGTGAGCCACTCACGTTCGGCAAGATTATTTATCACAGCGGGGAGACCTTTTTCACTCTCGGCTACGGCGACATTGTGCCGACTTCGGGCGCGGCGCGGGCGCTTTCGGTGTTCGAAGCCGGGATGGGGTTCGCGTTTCTGGGCGTGGTGATCGGGTACATTCCCGTGGTGTACGCGTCGTTCTCGCGGCGCGAGATTCAGATTTCCATGCTGGATGCGCGGGCGGGATCGCCTCCGTCGGCGGTGGAGTTGCTGGTCAGATTGGCCGGGAGGTCGGAAGATCCCGGAGTGGATCAGAAGGTTCTCGATGAAGTGTTGCGTGAGTGGGAGCGCTGGGCGGGCGAGTTGCTGGAGAGCCAGATTTCTTATCCGGTGCTGACATTTTTTCGCTCGCAGCACAGTAACCAGTCGTGGGTTGGTGCTCTAACCACCATGCTGGATGTGAGTTCGCTGATTCTAACCGGGATCGAGGGAGTGCAGCCGGGGCAGGCCAAGCTGACCTTTGCCATGGCGCGGCACGCGGCCGTGGATCTGGCCCAGGTGGTGAATGCCAAGTACGATTCCGCGGCGCTGGATCGGTTGCCGGAGGAGGAATTCACGGGCTTGCTGGAGGCACTGGCGGCGGCGGGATTGCGGCTGCGAAGCGACGAGTATGGGCGCGATAAGCTGGCCAAGCTGCGGTCGATGTATGAGCCGTATGTGCATTCGACGGCGCGAAACCTGATGCTGGCGCTGCCGCCGTGGCGTTTCGCTACCAAGACGCGCGACAACTGGCAGGCCGGGCCCTGGGACAAATTGATCCAGTCGCGCGGGCTGGCAGTTCTCGGGCAGCGACCGGTCACGCCGCCGGGAGAAGATCACTTCTAGCGCCTGAATAACCATACCACTCCGCCGAGTGCCCATCCTTCATCCTTACCCTTCAAAAAGACAACCCCGCACAGGAGAGAAGACTTGCGCCTCATCCCTGTGCGGGGAGCCCGCCTTGCCGTGCGAGAGGGAAAACCAGAAAAACAGCGGCGCGGACATTCCCTTGACTTACTTCAACTCGTGATCGGGCGGAACTCTCACTTGCCCGGTTTGGTTTTTGTCCGGCGGCCGATCGAGCGAGGCGTCCTCAAGCTGACGGGCAATCCGCTTAGCCCGCTCAGCTCGCCGTTTAGCATTGTAGGCATCGACGAGTGCCTGCGCCGCCTTACGTCGCTCAGGCGTGCCTGAGGTCGGCTGAGCTGAGTGCAGGGCGATGGGCTTCGCATGGACGGCGTCAGTTGGCGGACAGTCGTTAATGGGCGGGTCGGGGTGCGAATACTCCGGCCGAGGCTCAAGCAGTCGTCTCGATGCGTCCGGGGGAGGAGTGCAGGGGGAGGGTCGGGACTACCACTGCCGCCGCCTGGCGGGGGGCTACAAACTGCGGTATTGTCCTGGGGTTGCAAAAAACCGGAAACGTTGGTGCAGTTGTATGTATTACCCTTCGTGGTCAATGGTCCACAACCCGAGGCTCAGCCGCAAGAACACATTAAGGTGGCTTCGGTCTCCGAGTAGTTGCCGGGGCCGTTAGAATAGTCGATTATCAGTTGGTTACCCGAGCATTGGGTCTGGTTGCCGCCCTCGGCGTCTGAGCAGTATATGGTTTCCGTTTCCCAAGTGTTGCAGTCCACGGGATACGGGTCCTGCCCGACAGCAACGATCGGGCAGCAAAAGAAGATCGCAATCAAGATCGAAGCCAGACGCGTTGTCATCGCTTTACCTCCGGCTCCGGTTTCACATTTGACCATTCTTCCGGCGTCAGGTTGATCCAGTGCCCGCGCTTGTCCGGATCTGCACTCTGGTAACGGTGCCACTGCCATCGCGTCCCGTCCGCAAAGAAAACGTCGCTGACCCCGCCAGTGCAGCCGTTCGCGGCGGACAGGGACTCCTTTCTTTCCTCGATCGAGGATTTCAGGCCAGGGTAATTGGCGGGGTCCTCGAGTGCGATGGTGTAGGTCTGTCCTGGTGCCAACTCGAACGCTGGGCCGGGATCTGGATGCAGCTCGTGCCCGAGCATGATCGAATATAGCGCCGCTTGGGGCCTCAGACCGACGCGATTGTTGAGTTGGCCTAGCGCGGGCTCGGTATTCTTGTTGAGCATCGCGGAATGTGTGGCAACTTCTTGTTTCCAGTCTGCGGTTTCCGTGATGTTACAAGAAACCCCCAGATAAACGATCGTCTTCGTGGAGGCGTTCTGGATGGTTAGGATGAGGCCCGTGAGCCAATCATCCTCGGCATTAGGGACGGCCCCCTGCCAGGCGTACTTGTTTCCAAACCGGGTGCCGTCGGACTGGATCTCCGTGGTGCCCTCCGTGATTTTTACGATCCGCACCGGGTCATCGCCGAGCGGGCGGTCTATGAACAGCGTTTTGGTTTGTGCGGCGCAGATAGGGATTAGCGCCCACAACAAGAACATCAACCGGATACGCATTTGTAACCTCCAATAAATTTGCAACGAACATTTCCGGAGGGCCGGTTTTTGGCCGCGCTATTTTTCGGAGGGAAGTAGCGATGGTTTTAGGGACGGACGGAAATACAAATCCTTCTGCCGTTGCCTACGTTCGAACCGCATGATACTCCTCCAAAGAGCAGATTTCGCGGGGCTAGGGACGGTGTTAGGAAATCCGAACAGATCCCCGTTCCCAGGCACTCATTCTAATGAGCGTCTCACAGCCGTTGCGGGATGTGTTCCGCGGATGGGCGCGTGCTAACATCCTTTCTTTCTGATTCCCAGGCGAATGAAAAACACTGGCGAGAACGTGGTGCGCATCGAGGCGGAAGCCTTGCGGGCGCTGGCCGACCGAATTGGCGGGCCCATGGCGGAGGCGTTTCAGCGCGCGGTGGAGTTGATGTTTGGCTGCGCGGGCCGCGTGGTGGTTACCGGGATGGGCAAGAGCGGGCTGATTGCGCGCAAGATTGCCGCGACGTTGAGTTCGACGGGGAGTCCGGCGTTGTATCTGCATCCGGTCGAGGCTCTGCACGGGGATTTAGGCATGGTGGTGCGCGGGGACGTGGTGCTGGCGCTTTCGGCTTCGGGGGAGACGGAAGAGATATTGGCGCTGCTGGCGACCATCAAGCGGTTGCGGGTGCCACTGATTGCGATGACGGGAGATGCGATTTGTGGAACTGCGTCGGCTGTGAAAGCTGGGAATAAAAATCCCCGCTTCTCGCGCACAAAACGCGCGAGAAATGGGGCACCCGGGAAGAAGTCAAAGGCAGCGGAAAGAGCTTGCCCTGAGCTTGTCGAAGGGAGTGTCCGCTCCACACTTTCCACACTGGCGGCGGCGGCCGAGGTGGCGCTGGATTGTTCCATCGCGCAGGAAGCTTGCTCGCTTGGCTTGGCGCCCACGGCTTCGACCACGACCATGCTGGCGTTAGGAGATGCGCTGGCGGTGACTTTGAGCGACCGGCGCGGATTCAAGGAAGAGGATTTCGCCAACTTGCATCCGGGCGGGAAGCTGGGAAAGCGGTTGGCGCGAGTGGAGTCGTTGATGCACACGGGCGAGGCGCTGCCGCGGGTGACGCCGCAAACCAAAATGGCGGATGTGATTTATGAGATGTCGCGCAAGAAGCTGGGCGTGACCGCAGTGGTGGAAGGCGGGCGTTTGGTAGGGATTGTCAGCGACGGGGACTTGCGGCGGTTGCTGGAGCGGCGCGGGAAAGATGTGATGGATCTCACGGCGGGCGAGGCCATGACGCGGGATCCAAAGACGATTTCTGCCGCGGAGTTTGCAGCGACCGCGCTGGCGGTGATGGAAGAAAAGAAGATTACCTCACTCGCGGTGATCGAGCGAGGCGGGAAGCTTGTCGGGATCGTCCACTTGCATGATTTGTGGGGAACGGAAATGGTGTAGGGTGGGTGCTGTCAGCGAGGATGGCGAGACGCCCTCCCGACAGCCGGCGGGACGCCGGCCCTACGGCCGGTTCGCGGCGCTACAATACTTCCATGTATCACTATGATCCCAATACAGCGCTGGAAGAATTGAATGAGGATGCGACCTTGCCGAACCCGGTGCATGTGCGGGATATGATTCTGCGCAAGCATCCGTCGACTGACAAGGCGCTGGAATTGAACCGGCTGTTCCTCGAGTATCAGAAGTTTTTCGGCGAGGCGCAAAAACTGGGGAAAGAAATTCTGCGGCAGCTGGCGGGGTAGGCAGCAGCGAATACCCGGTACCTAGTGCCGAGCGGTCGCGGCGGTCGGTTATGATCATCGCGTCGCGAGAAACAGATCAGCGATTGCGCGGGCTGCCACGAAGAAGCCCGGCAGAGCCGTTGGTGCGTAGGTTCTTCCGTGAGAGTAGACCAGAAGCCATTCCCCGCTTTTCTCCACGTACCACATGGCGTGCGGGTCGCTGGCGGTCAAGTGATCGATAAGGGTGTCGGTGAAGATGGCGCGGACGGAAATCTCGTCTTTCGCGCGCAGCCAATACTTCTTTCGGAACTCGGGACGCGACTCGAAGTGTAAGCCTTGCAGGCCTAGCTTTGGACCCATCCGCTCAAGGGACGTCGTAGGCGTTAGCTGGAAGTCCGGCAAACCTGTCAGACGCGCGGAGAATGCGCCGACGGTTTGGCTGTATCCGACGCTGGCAATTATTCTCAATCCAAATCGATAACTGAAATCGAAAAGCAACGCCGACGGCAGATCTGGATTATCGACCAGCAAGTTGATCCACTTGGCGGAATAACCGCGGGAGAACAGGTTGAATCCTTTGCGCTCCTCAGGATTGAAGGGGACGGGGCCGAGAAACGGGACTAAGCCCAGGCTTGCGGCCGCGGCAAGAAAGCCGGAACGTCTCGACCGGCGCGCATAGGCGGCGGTGCCGATCAGGAGCGTAAAAGCAAATGCGAGAACTATCAACCACCACGGACCAGACCAATCCATGCACGGCAGTATAGCTTGTACGCCGGTCCCACCCGCGGCACTCGATGTGACCGTTTTACGCCACCGGCTTCCGCAGACCATCGGAAGCGAAGATGGTGCGCGCAATTCTGGATGTCTCTTCGAGAAAAGCAGGCAGGTCCGAGGGGCTCACGGCTCTTCCGCTGTGGTAGACGATGAGCAATGGTCCGGTTCCTTCCACGCACCAATTTGTTTGAAACTGCTCGAGGTAAGTCAGCAGGCCCGGGGTGAAAAGCCTTCGCGTGCCGGCCTCGTCCGGGCTCTTCAAGAGATAGCGCCTGGAAAACTCCGGGTTGGAATCGAAGTCGATGTCGTTGTGAACCAGCGCATCGCCGATGCGGTCGAGGAAATTTTCGGGGCGTAGCGCGAACGGCGGCAACGGCTGGTTCTGCGAGAAGGAAGCCACGGTCTGGGTGACGGAGGTTTTTCCCGCGGGGTAGGTGTAATCAAAAAGGCTGATCTGCAATCCTCCCGGCGATCCAGTCATGACGTTGCTGAATCTTCCGCGAGTGCGCTGCAGCATCGAAATCTTGGGTTGCGACGGGAACGACGGGCCACTCCCGTTCCCGACGAATTGGAAGCCGATCCGCTGGGCGACCTCGGTGAGTTCCCGGGTTCGTTTCCTGGCATAGAGGACGCTAGCCGTGATGATGACGGCCATCAGGGCAAAGAAGCCTCCGAACATGATGAAGCGAATAACGTCGCCGCTATTCATGGCTGCACTCATTTCCTAAGGGGAATGGTGGTTGGAAGCGCTCAAATGGGTACCCGGGTAAGTGGCACGATGAACTGGATGCCGGGTACTTGTTTGTTCTGCAGCCGATCGTCATTCGTAATGAAAAGGTCTACTCCCACGCTCGCGGCACAGGAGAGTTGCACGGCATCCGGCGCCTGCACGGATCGATTTGTCTTGATGGCGGCGTAATGCCTCGCCGCGTCGATGTCGAATGCAATTAGCGTAGCGGCAGACGAAATAGCCCTCTCGTACATTCGGCAACGCTCCATATCTCCCGCTTGTCTCGGTTTAACCAACACTTCCCCAAGGGTCATGGCGGAGGTCAACAGCTGGTCTCCGCGCCTTAGCATTTTTGTGCGCAACTCCTTGGTCATAACTGAAAACTCTTCTTTCTGCTCCAGAAGATAAACAAATAGGTTCGTGTCCCAAAAAATGCGGCTCATTCCCATCCCTCACGTAGTCGCCGCACGTAGTCGTCGGCCGTCTCGTCGGCCCAAAGGTCTTTGCCATCGCCGTATAAGGCGAGTAGGGGATCGTTCTTGATCCGCTCTTCAATGCTGTTCTGATTCCAGTCTCGATACCAGTCCACAAGGCCCGTGTATTCAGACGGAATATCTTCCGTCGAGGGGACTATCTTGGCTCCTTCGCGAGCGAGATCGTAGTTGTCTCCATTGCGAAACAAACGGCGGCGACCGGGCGCGCTTTCGTAGAGCATTCGGTAACGACCAGGATTCGGCGCACGGTTCGCAACGCAATGTTGGACTACGTGGACATAAACACCTGGACGGAGAGGTTGCTGTCCCGCCTCTTTGGACGCGCGCTGGATGATTTCTTCTATCGAAAAATCCGCCCGATCGGGATGTTCTCGATGGAGAAGTGCCGTCGCTATCCAGACCTCGTCGGCGACTTTGACTTGTATTCCGGACGTGATCGTCATGTCCTCTCCTGATTTTTCAATTTCACAGTGCTCGAATGACCAGCTTTTCTTGGATGCCGGCGGTTTTTCTCCGCACAAGCTCCAGGCACCCTCTGAAACCCATGGTACAAAGACAGGGTCAGAGTAACGATTGCGACCTCCTGCGTCGAGGCAGATTAAGCCCAACCTTGATGCGGTCATCGCAAAACGTCCCAGGCTCGCCGCCACCTAAGAAAGCCACGATCTTTTCCGATATCGTCGTGATGCACCTCCGAAATAGACAATATCAAATATAGGAAATAAATGCAAGTACCAAAATATCAAGGTAATTACTACAACTATATAAATTCCATGGTCGGGACGGGACCATCAGACATGAGCCGGCTATCGCGATTGCGCGAGAGCGCTTACAATGTTTTGGTTTTTGATCGAAGAAGGAAAGTCCCGAGTAGGATTGGGCGAAACGGGACTTTTCGGCGGATGGGTAACCCACGATTTCTGACGCGGGATTCCGTCACATTAAAGGGACGAGGGGAAAATGTTCGAACGAAAGTATTCGATTTTCATCGACACCGGGGCCGGGGCAGCCTACCTCAGCAGCGTTCGACACAACCTCCGCCTGATTCTATCCACGGCCAGCGGCCGCATCCTGCTGAACTCCATCGGCTACGATGCCAGTCGCAACGGAGGCATGATTAAGATCAAGCCCCAAGAGGGCCCGTGCAACGCTGAAGCGGCTCCGGCAAGTTTTGCGGGAAACCCCGCGTCCATAGTGAGCTTTTCCCCCGATGACTATGCGGACTCTGGGGAGTGCGGGAAAAGGATGCGCGAAAGAGGTCTGAATGGTGCACGTTTGCCGAACGAGACTCTTTTTCACGAACTGGTGCACGCGTTCCGCATGGTGGCCGAGGTCAATACCGGGCCGACACTAGCGGGCGGACTCTACAAGTATGACGATTTCGAAGAGTTTTGCGCGATCTTGGCCACCAACATCTATATCTCTGATCGAACGAACCTGGTCAAAAGCAGCCTCCGGCAGAGCCACCGGTCCGGGAGGGATCTCGAAGGGGATCTGGCCGGCTCTTTCACATTTTTCCGGAGCGGCGGTAATACCTTCTATTGGGTCCAACGATTCTGCAGAGAAAACATCGGCTTCACCAAAGCCTTGGCTGGAGAAAAGGCCGACTTCAATCCCATCGCCGCCTACTATCACGACCCAGGCAAGGCTCTCGAAATGTCGCAGACTCCGCTGGCGCAGCAGCGCGATTCCGCAGGCCACGAGCAACAGGCCGACGATTACGAGAACCGTTTTCTTGGTGAGTTGGACGACAAAGCGGTGCGGACCGTCCCAAACGTCCCTTGAGCGCTTAGCCAAGCTCAAGGCACGTCGTGGTCGTCTTGCCACCTTGCTAGTGACCGTCTTCCTCATGCTCATGCTTCCGAAAAATGGTGGGGCATTGCTGCAGACTTGTCTTTCCCCCCGATCATTTACAATAGCCAATTCCTCCATGGAATCAGCGAGTGCCCGTGCCTCGGTACCGGATACTCGCAACTCGGTACTCCAAGACTCTATGCATCGATGGTCTGAAAGTTTTATTCCTACTCTGCGCGAAGCGCCGGCTGACGCCGAAGTGGCTTCGCATAAATTTCTGGTGCGGGCGGGGTACATTCGCCAGCTGGCGGCGGGAATCTACTCGTATCTTTTTCTGGGCAACCGGTCGTTTAACAAGATCGTGGCCATTGTGCGCGAGGAGATGGACCGGATTGGGCAGGAATTTTATTTGCCGGCGCTGCATCCGCGCGAACTTTGGGAGGCGAGCGGACGCTATGCGCTGATGGGCGAGAACCTGTTTCGGTTGAAAGACCGCAAGGGCGCCGACATGTGTCTGGGCATGACGGAGGAAGAGGTCATGACCTCCATCGCGTTGAAGGATTTGCGCAGCTACAAGCAGCTGCCGCAGATCTGGTACCAGATTGCTCCGAAGTTTCGCGATGAACCACGGCCGAGGTCGGGGCTGCTCCGAGTGCGGCAGTTCATGATGAAGGACGCGTATTCGTTCGATATCGACGCGGCGGGGCTCGATGTTTCGTATAAGAAACATTACGACACGTACTGCCGCATCTTCGATCGCTGCGGGCTGAAGTACATGGTGGTCGAGGCCGACTCGGGCGCGATGGGCGGGAAGGAATCGCACGAGTTCATGGTGCGGACTCCGGCGGGCGAAGACCAGATTGTGAGCTGCGATGGTTGCAATTACGCGGCGAACATGGAGAAAGCCACCTCGAAACTGGAGCCGTGGGGAGATCTTGCGCCGGAGGGCGATGGCAGACCTCTCGAAGTGCACACGCCGGGGCAGAAGACGATTGAGGATGTGGCCAAGTTTCTGGGAGTGTCGCCGAAAAACAAGATCAAAACTCTGGCGTACATGGCCGAAGAGAAAGACGAAGACAGGAAGACCGGCAAAACGAAACTGCGCGGCATCGTGGTGCTGATGCGCGGAGATCATCAGCTGAACGAGGCCAAGCTGAATGGCGCGGTGGGCGGGGCGACCCGGCCCATGGACGAGAATGAGATCAAGGCGCTCTTCAACTCTCCGGCTGGATACTTGGGGCCGGTGGGGATCGAGTGGGCGCGGGATCGGAAAAAAGACGCAGACAAGGCGGTGCTGTTCGTCGACCAGGCGCTGGAAGGACGCGTCAATCTGATTGGCGGCGCGAATAAAGAGGACTATCACCTGAAGAACATCACGCCGGGAAAGGATTTTCATCCCACGGCGTATGTGGATTTGCGGGCGGTGACGGCCGGGGAGGGTTGTCCGAATTGTGGCACGGCGCTGCGCATCGATACGGCGGTGGAGATTGGGCACATCTTCAAGCTGGGCTACCGGTATTCGGAGTCGATGGGGGCGCGCGTGCTCGATAAGAACGGCAAAGAAGTCATGCCGATCATGGGCTGCTACGGGATTGGGATTGAACGCATCCTGACGGCGGCGGTGGAGCAGTCGAACGACGAAAACGGGTTCTGGCTGCCGGCGTCGATTGCTCCGTTTGAGGTGGTGGTGGCGCCGGTCAATGTAAAAGATGAGGCGGTGAAAACCGTGGCCGAAGACATAGCCAAGCGGCTGGAGGCGGCGGGGATCGACGTGATCCTCGATGACCGCGACGAACGGCCGGGGGTGAAGTTCAAGGATGCCGATTTAGTAGGTATCCCCTTTAGAATCAATGTCGGAAAGAAGGTTACCGAAGGTATCGTGGAACTCGTTCTGCGCTCGACCCGTGAAGTGCGCGATGTTACGATCACGACGGTTGTCGAATCTTTGCGGGAGTTGCTTGGCCGGACCGCTTAAACATCCACTTCTCGCGAACTCCGCGAGAGATTGGGTCACCCGGGTGCTGGACCGAGCAGATTGTGGGACATGGGAACAGTCAAAGCACTGGTCGGATTTCTGGTCATCGTCGGGATCATCTACGTTCTGTTTCAGATCGCTCCGCCGGAGCTGTCGAATTATTCGTTTGAAGATGACTTGAAGAGCGTGGCCATGATGGGCGGCTCCAATCCGCACACCACCGACGATGAACTAGTGGCATCCGTGATTAAGAAAGCGAAGGACCACGAGATTACGCTGGCCCCCGAGAACGTGACCATCCAGCGCATCGGAACGCCCGGATCACCCTCTGTCTATGTAGCGGCGGACTACAGCGTTCCCGTCACTTTGCCGGGATATTCCTTCAATCTGCATTTCACTCCTTCGAGCGGAAACAAGGGCTTCTAAAGAGCTCTCGCAAGTTCACGCATTCGCGGAACGATACCCGCCTCACATATTCAAGCTGAACGAAGCGACTCAATGCGTGTTGCAGCAACATCATTATTGTCACCCTGACGGCAACATAACTGTCCCCCAGTTTCTTTGGCTCACGTCAGGGGTGCACTCCAGCGCTCCACCTGCCGCCTGTCCCCGGTTTTCGTCTCCGGTTGCAGCCGTCGAAATTGCCTACGGCGCGAAGGCGGTCCAGCCTGAGTACAGCACGCCGTTGGCTATCGTCTCCGTGCCGCCGCCGCCCGACGACCACGTGTAGCTCCAGAGCTCGGCCCCTGTGCTGGCCTTGAGTGCGTAGACACTGGCAGTCGAGCTGACGTAGACGATACCGTTCGCAACTGCCGGGGAACCGTAGCCTCCGTCGGCGAAGGTCCACGACACCGCCCCCGTGCTGGCATTCACCGCATACATTCCGTTGGTCGTTGCTGTGGTGAAGTACACTAGGCCATTCGCGACAGCCGGCGAACCCCCCACATACCCTCCCCCCATTGGCCGCCGGTGACGCTCCACAATTGGGCGCCGGTGCTGGCGTTGAGCGCGAATGCGATGGGGCCGCCGAGCACACCGGTCGGATGCGTTGGCAAGTAAACCACGCCTCCCACGACAGCGGGCGACTCCGGTTCGGCGCCCGAAGGCGTAAAGCTCCAAAGTTCGGAGCCCGTGCTCGCATTCAGGGCATAGAGTGTCGGGCCGCCCGGGGCGTACACCACGCTATTGGCAACTGCTGGCGACCCAAAGCTATCCGTGGAGCCCGATGCGAAATTCCAGATCTTGGCGCCTGTGCTCGCATTGAGGGCGTATAGCCCGTGGCACCCAGAGGCCTCGATGATACAGGCGATGTATACCGTGCCGTTAGCCACAGTCGGCGAGGAGTACACGTCCCCGCCGCCTAGGTTGTAGCTCCATAGTTCGGCTCCGGTGGCCGCGTTTAGAGCGTAAACCGTGCCATAATTCGCGTCGTAGACAACGCCGCTAGATACTGCGGGGCTGCCAACGAAGGCGGGGAACGGGGTCGGTCGGAAACTCCAAACTTCGGCGCCCGTGGTTGCGTTCAGGGCATACACTTCCCCGTCGCCCGACGCAATGTAGGCCACGCCACTTACCACCGCGGCCGACGAGGCCGAGTACGTCCCGGCGCCGGTGAAACTCCAGATCGGTGCAAGTGAGCTGACGTTTGAGGTGCTGATAATCGTTTCGGCTGTATTGTAGCGTCCGCCGGCGGGTATAAAACCGAACGACGGCCAATTTTGTGCAAGGGCTGAGGGAACGGCTGATAGCACCGCGACGAGAATCAGACCGACGCTCCTGGTACCACTAGATCGGAACATGAGATCCTCCGTGCGATTAAAGAGTGATCTTGGGATACTCGCGCCGGGATTCTCTGCGGGGCCTTATCTTGCACGCATTCTTGAGAGTCACTCGGCCGTGAAATCCGTCGATGGGGCAGAGACTACCATCGGGGGCCCGATGGCAGCGGCTTTCCCCCCAAGATTTACGAAAGCCGAACGCTGCGGGCAGGTGAGGCTGGGACGGCGAGCAGAAAAAAAGAAAGTGCAGCCCGCGGAGGGGCTGCACTCTGGTGAGCACGATTTTGTGATGGCGATCAGTTCGACTACGAGGGACCGCAGCCGCCGATGGGAGAGTTCTTGCTGGCTAGCCACTCCTACGCCGATGCCTACGGGCTGTGAGGTGAAGTTCCGGTAAGTCGCGGTGACCTGATAGTAGCCGAGAGTACTCCCAGATCGGAGGGTTCCAAGGCAGCGTTAGGAGTCACTGTGTGTTTCCGAGTATCGGTCCAGGTACAGATCGCCACGATACCCGTCATCAAGCCGCTGGGGTCGATGGGGACGGTATTCGGACCATAGGGCGGCAGAGGAACCCGTATTGGTCGACGCCCGTCGGCGTGACGTCCAGGTGGAAGCTTTGGTTACGTCGAGAAGTTTGCCGCTGTTGTAGACGGCCATGACCTGAAGCTGGAGGGTGCCATCGACGCCCGCAAGGTTGTAGAAACCACCGCTCAAAGTGCCATTGGAGCTGAGGGTGAGCGACTTAACGTAGTCTGAGGTGCCGCAACTGGTGGACAACAGCGTGATGGCGGCAATGAACAAGGCTAAGACTGTGAATGTACGTTTCATACAGGGAAAACTCCTCCGCGAGATTTCAATTGGCATGTTGCCAGCTGGCAGGGGTGGAGGCAAGGAACGACAGTGTAGGTACGATGGTCACCGCCGGGGGTTCCTGGCAAAGGCGGAAAGTGCGCCAGGGCGCATGAACACTGGATGGAAAGGTCATGAGGGCCTGCGCTCAGGGCGCGTTGGGAGAGCTGCCGCGGGGTTACCTTTGGCATTGAGGGCTGGTTAGCGGGGCGGCAGGACACATTTTTAAAGGGTGCAGGCGTAGCGACTGAAGTCGTAGAGAATACGATGGCCATCGCGGAAGGGTTGTTCTTCTTCTTCATTTCTTCTTTTGTATTACAATCCGTCGTGGTTCTTCGCTTTACTTCTTCTGCTTTTACTTTCTTCGCGGTTGGTTTGGACTCGAACTGCGCTCACAACCGGCAGAAGCTGTACTCGATATTCGCGCCCGCGCGCGTTTGGTCCAATGACATTCGTAACGTTGCCATCACGTTACTGTCGCCCTACTATCGCGAGTGGGTGAGAGTGTTTTCCCGGGGCTCGTGGCGGAAGGTTCGCAATCGCCGCGAGGAAATCCTGCAGCGGTGGGAAGTCACGATCATTTCTGATCCGAGTGCAGTGCTGGGGCGTGCAGCCCTGACGCGTGCAGCAGGCCGTCCGCGCGGCAAAGCTCAGGTGGAGGCAGTTCATGAAGACTTTGTATCGAGTGCTGATGAGTGTGCGGGCTGATGATGATGCTGGCGATGTTGCTGCTGGCAAGCTGCAACGGTGCGCCGGGATGCCCGCAAGCCGGATTCGGTAGCTCGTCGGCATGCCAGACCTGGGGGCGGCGGGAACCTGGGCGGCGGCGGTGGTGGTGGAGGAGGCGGCGGCGGTGGAGGCGGAGGCGGCGGTAACCCGACGCCAACTACGTTTGTGTACGCGGTCGATCAGGGCACCGGCACCGCCACAACCGGCACGATTGATGGCTACGATTTGAGCAGCAGTGCGGGCAGTTTCACGCCTATTACCGGCTACTCTGCGCCGGAGATTCCGGGGAGTGAGACTGGCGAAGGCATGATCGTAGTGAACAAGAAGTTCGTGTATACGATCTTCGAACTTCAGCAGCAGATCCTCGGGTGGGCGATTGATTCCGGCAGCGGCGATCTTACCGCTTTGAGTGGCTTCCCGATGACGGTCACGCTGAATCTGCCGATCAATGCACCCGGCCAGTTCCAGATGACGACCGATCCGGGCGGGAATTACCTGTTCATCAGTTCCACGGGGGCGAACGAGATTTTTGTGTATGCGATTAACTCGAGCACGGGTGCGCTGACCGCTGGCTCCCGGGGTCTCCGTTTCCGAGCGCGATCGAGCCGGGCAATATCACGACTGACGGGTTAGGGCAGGTTTCTTTACGTCTGCATCGCGGGCGCTCACGAAGGGGGAGAGTTATCGGATACTCCATCGGGACGGGTGGGGTGCTGACGCTCATCCCCGGCAGTCCGTTTGCCGGCACCATCTGGCAGTTGGCGGGCGACGCCAGCGGCCGGTATCTGGTTGGGACCAGCGGCAGCACGCTGTCTCAAACTGGCTTCGATGACATGCACCTGTATGTGTACAGCGTCGACCAGACTACGGGAGCGGCCGCCCAGGCCGCCAGTTCGCCGATCTCGACCACGTTCTCGCCTTACACGATTGCGATGCAGCCGCCCTCGAGCAACGGCGAATTTGTATACTCATTTAGCATCAACGACACCGCTACGGGCTTCAACCCAATCGAAGGCTACCAACTGAATACCACCACCGGATTGCTGACCGCGATCACCGGATCGCCGTTCGGCAAGGCAGTGGTTCCTTGGCCAGTGGGGCCAGTTCGATCAGTCGGGACTCGAATCTGGTGGTGTACAGCAATGTGCTCACCCAGGGCGGCTTCGTAACCCAGTCGGGGCCGATGTCGGTGGCTTCGGACGGCACCCTTACCGACCCGGTTGCGGCGATCACGCTGCCGACGGCCGGGTATTGGGTGGTGACCGATCCGTAAGGGGTAGAGTTCGGCCACGACGCGTTGTTGACGGCTTGGAGACCCGCGTGGACCGCGGGTCTCTTTTCGTTTCTGGGGTGAGGGTACAATAAACGTATCCCTTAAGGCGTTGTGGCGTCGTGGATTTGCGCTGCCGAAATGCGTCCGGGCGATTCGGATTCCGTCTCGGGCAAAGACGCGCGAAACAAACCTTTTCGCGTCTCCCGACGTCTGAGAGAGTAGAGAGTAAAGTGAGCAGTTCCGGCGGTAATCGCGGTAACGCCATCGCGAGGAGAAAACAACGTAAGGAACGAAAGTCTCGAAACCGTGAGCATCAAGATCAAAATCCCGAAGGGAAGTGGGGAGAAAGCCAAGGGAATCCGCGGCCTGCCCCGCGACCCGGTGCTGCGCGCGGCATTCGTGGCGTTTCTGATTCTGGCGGTGTCGTTTTCCGTTCTGTTTTCCTATTTCTATATCAAGTACGACCGGATCATCGAGAAGCGCTTTCGTTCGCCGGTGTTTGCCAATTCGGCGAAGATTTACGCGCTGCCGAAGACGGTGCGCGATGGCGAGCAGATCGAACCGCGGCAAATTGCGGCGGAGCTGCAGCGAGCCGGGTATTCCGACAAAAAAGACCAGTCGGCCCTGGGCAGTTTCCGCGTGTTGAGCGACGGCATCGAGATCACGCCGGGGCCGGAGTCCTACCACAGCCCCGAAGCGGCGCGCATCATCATTCACGACGGGCAGGTGGAGAAGATCAGCAGCAACGGGCGATGACCTTGCGGCCTATGAACTGGAGCCACAGCTGGTGACCTCGCTGTTTGATTCGGAGCAGCGGTCGAAGCGGCAACTGGTGAAGTACAGCGAAATTCCTCCGGTGATGGTGCAGGCGGTGCTGGCGATTGAGGACCGGCGCTTCTTCGAACACAGCGGAGTGAACTTTCTCCGCATGGCGGGGCGGCGTGGATCGACGTGATTCGAGGGCGGCACCAGAAATTGATCAGGGCGGATCGACGCTCACGATGCAGCTTTCGCGCGGATTCTTCCTGAACCCCTGAAGAAAGACGATCAAACGGAAGCTGACGGAGATGTTGATTTCCGAGGAACTGGAGCGGAAGTTCGGCAAGCAGCAGATCTTCGAAATCTATGCCGATTGGGTGCCGCTGGGGCAGCGGGGGTCGTTTGCCATCAGCTGGGTTTGCGGAGGCGTCGAAGGCTTATTTCAATAAAGATCTGAAGGACGTCTCGCTGCCGGAAGCGGCGTTGCTGGCGGGGATCATTCAGCGCCCCAGCTACCTTTCGCCTTATCGGCATCCGGAGCGCGCGCTGGATCGGCGGAATCTGGTGCTGGAATCGATGGTGGAAACGCACGCGATCACGCGCGAGCAGGCGGATAAAGCCAAGGCCGCGCCGCTGAAACTGGCGCCTCCGAACGTTGAGGCCAGCGATGCGCCCTATTTCGTCGATATGGTGCGCGACCAACTCATCAGCAAGTTTAACGAGAACGAGTTGAATGACCAGTCGTACCGGATTTACACGAAGCTCGATCCCGACCTGCAGAAGGCGGCGGCGCAGGCGGTAGAGATGGGCATCAAGCTGGTCGACGATCAGGTGAAGAAGTTGCGGACCAAGAGGGTGAAAGTCGGGAAGAAGTTCGAGACCACGGTGGTGCCGGGTCCGCAGGCGCAGGTCGCGATGGTGGTGCTGGATCCGCACACGGGAGCGGTGCTGGCGCTGGTGGGTGGGCGGGACTACGGCTGGAGCCAGCTGAATCATGCGGTGGCGAAGCGGCCGACGGGATCGATATTCAAGCCGTTTGTTTATGCGGCGGCCATGAACACGGCGCTCGATGGATCGCAGACGGTGCTGACTCCGGCATCGACGGTGACGGACGCGCCTACGAGCTTTGCCTACGGCGATCAGATCTATGAGCCGCGCAACTACAAAGAGGAATACAACGGCGAGGTGACGCTGCGGTATGCGCTGGCGATGTCGCTGAACAATGCGACCGTGAAGGTGGCCGAGCAGGTGGGCTATGACAAGGTGGCGGACCTGGCGCAGATCGGCGGGAATTGCGTCAGTGAAGGCGACGCCGGCGATGGCGCTGGGATCGTATGATGCTTCGCCGCTGGATATGGCGGGTGCGTACACGTCATTCGCGAACAATGGAGTGCGGCTGTCACCGATCCTGTTGCGCTCGGTGCGCGATGGCAAGGGCGACGTCATCGCGAACTACACGACGGACCAGCGGCAGGTGCTCGATCCGCGCATTGCTTACGTCATGACCAACATGATGGAAGGCGTGATCAACAACGGGTTAGGGTATACGGCCGTTCGGCTAAGAGGATTTACGCAACCGGCGGCAGGGAAGACCGGAAGTTCGCACGATGGCTGGTTTGCGGGATACACCTCGAATCTGTTGTGCATTGTTTGGGTGGGGTATGACGACTACAGCGACTTCCGCTTGACCGGCGCGATGACTGCGGGGCCTATCTGGACGGAGTTCATGAAGAAGGCGGCCACCCTGCCGCAGTACTCCGACATGAGGGGGTTCCAGCAGCCCTCCGGCGTAGTGGACGTGCAATTGGACAAGATCACCAACCGGCTGGCGACTCCAAACTGTACTGACGATTATGTTTCCGCTTTCGTGGCGGGTACGGAGCCGCGCGATACCTGCGACGCGCAGCAGGGAATGAAAGGATTCTTCTCCCGCATATTTCGGGGGCGAAAGCGAGGCGCAGCGCCACAGGCCAGGCGGCGAATGGACAGGACCGAACAATCCGCAAGACGCCAATCAGGATCGTAATCAGGACCCTAAGAAGAAGAAAGGGTTCTTCGGCAAGATTGCAGGAATATTTAAGGACGACAAGACGCCGGCTCCGGTGTCTAAACCTCCAGATCGGGCAGACGGCGCCGCATTAGAAAACAGCAGGTCCTCCACTCCGCCGTCGCTGGCGCTCCCGCTGCGGTCGGGATGACAGGGCGGCGGGAGGGCCTACAAATTCTTCGCCGGATGCCTAAAACTGTGCCAGAATGTGTCCACTAGCTGGGGGTGGCCTATGTCGTCCTGCCCAAGATTTTTGCTGGTTCCTGTCTCGCTTCTCACTATTTGCTTCTGTGCCCTGTCGAGTGTGTCGTGGGGGCAGGTTTCGCATCCCGAACAAGTGCAGATGAAACCGCCGATGCTGCGGCTGACCGATCCTCCGGCGCCGGATGCGACTGCGGCCGTGCTGGAGGCGCGGGCGGATCAGTTGCGCGCCGAGAAGCTTTTTCTGGATGCGATCGATTACTATCGGCGCGGCGCTGGCCAAAGCTACCGAACTCCGCGGGGCTATTCGAACAAGGTGCGGCATCACCAACTTGATGATGCAGCGCTGGCGGGAGGCGAAGCGTTCCTGCAAGCGATCAAAGCCAATCGGACATTTGCCGATCCCTACAGCAATCTGGGCGTCGCGTTGTACGAGGAGGGCGATACGGCGCGGCGGTCAAGGAATACCGAAGGGCGATCGCGTTGGATGGGAATTCGGCGTCATTCTTCAGTAATTTGGGAGCGGCGCTTTTCTCCAGGAGGGAATTCGATCCGGCGGCTGTGGCTTACGAACGTGCCATGGCAATCGATCCCGACGTGTTTGGGCGGAGTTCGCGCGCCGGGGTTCAGGCGCAGCTGCCCAGTCCGGGAGATCGCGCCCACTACGATTTCACCGTGGCCCGGCTCTACGCCAAGATGGGCTACTCCGAACAGTCGATCGAATATCTGCGGAAAGCGATGGAAGAGGGATACAAAGATCTGAAAAACGTGTACAAGGATGTGGAATTCGCCGAATTACGAAAAGATAAGCGCTTTACGGAATTGATGGCGACGAAACCGACCGCCCTGCCGGAATAAATCTTGCGCTGGTCGCAAGCGGCGTCGATTGCATTGATGTTGTGTGTCTGGCAGAGTTTTACAAAGGTTTACAAAAATAGACGGAACTACGCCGCATTCCGGTGTTTAATTTTCCTACATACTCCTGAAAACAACAGGGTGAGTAAGGAGAAACGGTAGCCCATCGGATGCTGACCCGAGCACGCCCCAAGCAAGCATCCGATGGGTTTTTTTCTTAGCAGTAGCCTCTCAGAATCCAAACCAAAACCACAACACAGAGGACGCGGAGGACACAGAGGATTTTGGATCAATCTGTGCCTGGATACTAGCGTAGTTCTGACCAGGAGGAAGACAAAAGATTCCTCCGCGTCCTCTGCGTCCTCTGTGTTGTTCATTTGCTTTTGATGGTGCGGCGGGACTGCTGTCGCCGCGAAGGCCGGCTAGGGAGGAGAGAGCCACAAAACGGGGAAATGGCGCCCGAGCTTTTCGAAGTCGCGATCGGCGGTAACGAGCGTTGCGTCGTTCAAGGCTGCCAGAGACGCAGCCATAGAGTCGACGTAGGGGATTCCGTACAGGGCTTTGATCTCGCCGGCTTTGACAGATTGCGGAAGATCGACCGGAAGAACTCGAATCGGAAGTTGGGAAAGGTCGGCGAGAGTATCCCGGGCCGCTTGTTCGCCGTGCCTTTGCCAGGAGATATAGAAGACCTCGCCCCAGTGCACAACCGAAGCCAACAGGAGTGCGCTCACCCCAGTCGCTGCCTCAAGCAGTCGCTGAATACGGCGCGCGCCTGGGCGGTTATCCAGCAAGGCGAGTACGGCGCTTGCATCGAGGACGTAGGTCTTGGGCACCGCTATAACCGATCCTTTTCAATCCTGTGCTCGCGTTCCCAGGCTTCGAGCAGCGAAGGCCCTCCCTTGAATCGTGTCTGTAGTTTGCGGATGATCTCTTCGACCGAGGGCGAGGCTGCTTCCTTGCGATTCTCGTGGTCCTCTCGAATCGTTTTGCCTTGGTAGCGGACTTCGAATCCTCGATCTTTCAGGATTGCGACTGCCTGGTGCGAGTTCGTGGGATCGTTCGGAGGCACTCCTGCGGCTTCCAGCACTAACGGTCTCGCGGGCAGCTCCCGTCCTTCGACAATCACGCTCCATTTCGGTATCTGGCGGGTCGAGCGGAAGGTCCTTGCGGCTGCGGTAATGTCTTCCCGATTGAGCGCGGCGACTCTGGAACTCGGCATTCTCGGCTCCTTTTACTTATTATTCATATTCATCATACTCAAATGTATCCTTCCCTTCAAGGCATGCCTTCCCCTGGCGAACGATTGGCGAAAGTATGATTTCGGATTAAAATACTCCGATGCAGTCCCTTCCTGAATCCCTGGCCTGGGCACACCCTCTGGTGGCGGAGTGGTTTGTCGGGAAGTTTGGCACTCCGACTGAGCCACAGGAGCAGGGGTGGCCGCATATTCTCGCCGGGCGGACCACGCTGATTTCCGCGCCGACGGGTTCAGGGAAAACTCTGGCCGCATTTCTGGCTTGCATTGACCGGCTGGTGCGCAAGGCGCTGGCGGGAGATCTGACGGATCGGACGGAAGTGCTTTACGTTTCTCCGCTCAAGGCACTGGGCAACGACATTCAGAAAAATCTGGAAGGTCCACTGGGGGAGATTCTTGCGCTGGCGGGCGAGCGCGGGCTGCTGATGCCCGAGATTCGCACGGCGGTGCGCACCGGCGACACGCTACAGCCCGAACGCCGCGCGATGCTGAAGCGGCCTCCGCACATTCTGGTGACCACGCCGGAGTCGCTCTACATTCTGCTGACTGCGGACAAGAGTCGCGCGATTCTGCGCGATGTTGAGACCGTGATTGTCGACGAGATTCATGCGGTCGCGGACGACAAGCGCGGGGCGCATCTGGCGCTGTCGCTGGAGCGGCTGGAGGCGCTGTGTCACGACCGCCGGTGCGCATTGGGCTGTCGGCGACGCAGAAGCCGATCGAGGAAGTGGCGCACTTTCTGACCGGGAATCGCAATGGTGGGAGCGAGAGCGGAACCTCAGCGGCTAAAGCCGCAGATCGTTGGCGTGGTCTTACGGCACGACTGAAGTCGTGGCCTTCCCGGTTTGTGCCTGCGTCTGATTCCGTTTCGGTGGGTTCGGATTCGGCGAGTTTCGATCCCGTGATCGTTGATATCGGGCACAAGCGGAAGCTCGATCTGGGGATTGAAGTTCCGCCCATGCCGCTGGGGCCGGTGGCTTCAAACGAATTGTGGGATGCGATTTATGACCGGCTGGTGGCGCTGGTGGCCGAGCATCGGTCGACGCTCGTATTTGTGAACACGCGGCGAATGGCGGAGCGCTTGTGTCATGAGTTGGGCGAGCGCATCGGCGAGGAGAATGTTGCGGCGCATCATGGCTCGCTTTCGCGCAAGCTGCGGCTGGCGGCCGAGAAGAAATTGAAAGAGGGTCAGGTGCGGGTGCTGGTGGCGACGGCCTCGCTCGAACTGGGAATTGATATCGGCACGGTCGACCTGGTGGTGCAGGTCAATTCGTGCCGGGCGATTGCAGTGGCGCTGCAACGGGTTGGGCGGTCGGGTCACTGGCGGGGCGCGGTGCCGAAAGGGCGATTTTTTGTTACCACGCGTGACGATCTGATGGAATGTGCGGCTTTGGTGCGGGCGATCAAGCAGGGAGATCTGGATCGGCTGATCATTCCGGAATCTCCGCTGGATGTGCTGGCGCAGCAGATTGTGGCGGCGTGCGCGGCGGAGGAGTGGGACGAAGACGCGATGTTTGCGCTGGCGAAGAGAGCGTATCCGTATCGCGGGCTGAAGCGGGAAACCTTTGATTCGATTCTGGAAATGTTGTCCGAGGGGATTGCGTCAAAGCGCGGGCGCTACGGGGCGTACGTACATCGCGATCGCGTGAACGGGAAGCTGCGGGCGCGGCGTGGAGCGCGGCTGGCGGCCATTACCAGCGGCGGTGCGATTCCCGACAATTCTTTGTATACGGTAGTTGCCGAGCCGGACGGTGTGGTGGTGGGCACGGTGGACGAAGATTTCGCGGTGGAGAGCAATCGCGGCGACATCATGCTGTTGGGGAACACGTCGTGGATGATTCGTCGCATAGAAACCAATGCCGGGCGGATGCTGGTGCAGGATGCGCACGGAGCGCCGCCGAGCGTGCCCTTCTGGCGGGGCGAGGCTCCGGCGCGTACGCAGGAGTTGTCGGCGCATGTGGGCGAGCTGCGGGAAAAGATCAGCCAGAGGCTGCTGCGGACTTCGCCGGTGGGATTTTCGGCGACGCAGCCGGAGGTGGCCGCGACGGTTTCGTGGCTGAAGGCGGAGTGTGGGCTGGACGATTCCGGCGCGGAGCAGGCAATCGAGTATGTGCTGCAGGGGCGGGCCGTCCTTGGCGCGGTGCCGACACAGAAGACTATGATCGCCGAACGATTTTTCGATGAGGGCGGAGGGATGCAGCTGGTGATCCACGCGCCGTTTGGCGGGAGGATCAACAAGGCGTGGGGGCTTTCACTGCGCAAGCGATTTTGCGTGGGATTTAATTTTGAGTTGCAGGCGGCAGCGACTGACAACGGACTGAACATTGCTTTGGCGGAGCAGCATAGTTTTCCGCTTGGCGACGTGTTTCATTTTCTGCAGGCGGAGACGGTCCAGCCGATTCTGGAGCAGGCGGCGCTGGATTCTCCGATTTTTGCGACGCGCTGGCGCTGGGATGCGAACCGGGCGCTGGCGCTGTTGCGCTTTCAGAATGGCAAGAAAGTTCCGCCACAGATTCAGCGCATGCGGTCGGACGATCTGCTGGCGTCGGTGTTTCCGGACGCGGCGGCTTGTTTTGAAAATATTGCAGGGCGAGCGGCAGATTCCGGATCATCCGCTGGTGGGCGAAGTGATGAAAGATGTGCTCACCGAGGCGATGGATGTGGAAGGGCTGAAGTCGCTGCTGCGCGGGAATGGCTTCGGGGGAGATTCGCGTGATCGCGGTGGACACGCCGGTGCCGTCGCAGTTTTCGCACGAGATTCTGAATGCGAATCCGTATGCGTATTTGGATGATGCGCCGCTGGAGGAGCGGCGGGCGCGCGCGGTCAACATGCGGCGGGTATTGCCGGAGTCGGTGCTGGAGGAAGTGGGTGGGCTCGATCCGGGGGCGATTGCGCAGGTGCGGGAAGAGGCTTGGCCGGATGTGCGCGATGCGGATGAATTGCATGATGTGCTGCATACGTTGGTGGCGCTGCCGGAGGAGTTGGGCGCGGACGGAGAAGGTCGGCCTTCGCTCGACGGGACGGACGAATGCGTCGGTCCCCACGTGGGCTTTGCTCGGAGGTCGGTGGCCGGAATACTTCGAGCGACTGGTGAATGAGGGCCGGGCAGGGCGGCTTCTGTTGACGGGCGGCGTTACTGGGTGGCGGCGGAGCGGGGGCGGAGTTTCGCCGCGCTGTTTCCTGTGGCGATCTTTGAGCGGACTTTGGCGGACGTGGAGATGGCACGGTTTCTCGCGATGATGCTTTGTTGACGCTGGTGACCGGATGGATGTCCCATCTGGGGCCCGCTACGGCTTCGGAACTTGGGGGGATGCTGGGGATTTCCGCTTCTGATATTGAGAAGGCATTGCTGCGGATGGAGGCTAGCGGGACTGTACTGCGGGGGAGATTCAGATGGTGCGGCAGAGCGGGCAGGAGCTGCCCGAGCTCCAAGGGAGTGCCGCGCCACACGAGACGGAGTGGTGCGAGCGGCGGTTGCTGGCGCGGATTCATCGGCTGACTGTGGGGATGTTGCGCAAGCAGATTGAGCCGGTTACGGCGGCTGGGTTTATGCGCTGGCTGTTGCGCTGGCAGCATGTGGCTCCGGGGACGCAGGTTGCGGGAGAGCGAGGGACGTTGGAAGTGTGCAGCAGTTGCAGGGATTCGAGATTCCGGCGAATGCGTGGGAGCGGCAGGTTTTGGCGCGGACGGATTGCGGATTATGATCCGGCGTGGCTGGATCGACTTTGTATGACGGGAGCGGTGGGGTGGGGAAGGTTGTCGCCGCATCCGGCGACGGTGGATTCGGCGGGGGGGCAAGGGAAACGGTCTTCGGAAGAGCGCAGTGATCGCGGCAGAGGCGGGTGATTCCTACCAGCGTGGCTCCAATTACTTTTTTTGTGCGCGAAGAAGCGGACTGGATGGCGTTAAGTCAAAATCCCCACTTCCCGCAAAAGACGCCGGAAATGGGGCACCCTCAAAATCAAAACCCCCACCCTGTCGCAAAGAACGCGACAAGGATTCGGCATCCTACGTCTGATTGAGGGGCGCGGGTTGAGCCATGGGGCGCAGCTGGTTTTCGAGTTTCTGCGGCAGCGGGGGGCTTCGTTTTTTGCCGACATCGTTCGCGGAACGGGAAAGCTCAAGGCGGAGATCGAGACTGCGCTTTGGGAATTGGTCGCGGCGGGCCTGGTGACGGCCGATGGGTTCGATAATCTGCGGGCGCTGATTGATCCCAAGCGGCGGGCTGGGCAGGGCAGTGGGAAGACTACGCGTCCGCGGCACAGTTCGGGGCGGTGGGCGCTGCTGCATGCGGATGTGGCGGCGGAGAGGCCGCGCGCGGTTGAGGCCGCGTGCTGGATGCTGTTGCGGCGCTACGGAATTGTGATTCGCGATTTACTGGCGCGGGAGTCGAACTTGCCGCCTTGGCGCGAGTTGCTGATGGGTTTCCGACGCCTGGAAGATCGCGGAGAGATTCGCGGCGGGCGGTTTGTCGATGGATTCCTGGGCGAGCAGTTTGCGCTGCCGGTGGCAGTGGAGTCGGTACGCGGGCATGCGGGGCTTGCCGTTGAGCGGAGAGACGATGACGTTGTCGGCGGCCGATCCGCTCAACTTGGTTGGGATTCTCGTGCCCGGGGAAAGAGTGCCCGCGATTTCCGGCAAGACGGTTAGCTACCGGGATGGGACTGCGGTTTCAGCGGCGGAAATCGTTGAGCCAAGTCGGGCGGCTGGGTAGACGGTTTCGATTTCTGGATCACCCTGATTCGGCAAGGTAGGGATGCTTCGACTGCGGTTGAGCTTCGCTTTGCGAAGCTCGATCCTCGCTCAGCATGACAGTGGCGGTCTTTTCGCGATAAAAAATAAAAGTCAGAAGCTCGATGAGGGGGTCCCCCGAGCTTCTGACCGGAAAATCTCGGCTAGAACTGATGAAAGCGCTTCCCCCGTCGCTTTTTGCCGAGCATCCGCGTTTTTCTGGGAGCATGCGGAATTCCAATCTTCTGACAATGTTTCGCCAGTCGCTGCAACTCGGCGCAACTCCTTCATTTACAGGGCATTGAAATTACTCCAGGTAGTTTGCTGCGGCCCGCGCCTGGCCATCCGAAAGCGCCCGGCGCTATCTGATCGGATAGTCCTGCTAACTGTTCGGATATTGAAAATGGTTTACGCCGGACATGCATTTCTGCCCGCGCTGTGATAAGAATTCTCCACGGAATGGGAGACCCTGATTGCGTCCTAGACTTCTGGTGATTGCCGGCCCTGCAAAAGATTCGACCATTCCGTTGCCCGACGGAGAGGCCACGCTCGGTCGCGATCCGACGAACGCGGTGGCGGTGGCCGACGCGTCAGTTTCGCGAAAACACTGCCTGCTGCGGAGGGCAGAGGACGACCGCTTCCAAATCAAGGATTTGGACAGCCGCAACGGGACTCTGGTGAACGGCCTGGCGATCAAGGAGCAGTGGCTGCGTCACGGAGACGAGATTGCCACCGGCGACTCCGTGTTTTTGTTTCTGCTGGAAGACGAAGACCGCGCGCTTCCGGCCAGCCGCGTTGTGTTCGATGACAGCCTGCCCACTGCCGAGACCAGGCTGATTCATCCCAAGGATGTCCTCTACCTGCAACCGGATCGGCTGCTGCGAGAGCTGCCGGCGTCGTCGCAAGTAGCGCGCAATTTGAACGCGCTGCTCAAAATCAGCCGCGTGGTGCACGCCATCCGCGATCTCGAGGAGTTGCAGGCGCAATTGCTGGACTTAATTTTTGAAGTGATCCCCGCCGGGCGAGGAGCGATTCTTTTGACGGAAGGCGCGGGGCTGGAGTTCAACTGCCTCTATGCGCGCACGCGGCAAGCGGGGGAGCAGCAATTGGTGCGGGTGAGCCGGACGATTGCGCGCCAGGTGATGAAAGACAACGTTGCGATTCTAGGAGTGGATGTGGCCGCCAGCGGCGCGCTATGCAACGTGGAGAGCCTGGTGGGTTCCGAAGTGCGATCGCTGTTGTGCGTCCCGCTGACTGTGTTTCAGCGGGTGATTGGATGTATTTATCTCGACAGCACGACGGCGACCAACCGGTTTCAGGAAGATCACCTGCAACTCGTGGCCGCGATTGCCGGGATCTCCGCAGTGGCTCTCGACAACGCGCGGCGGTTGCAATGGCTCGAGCAGGAAAACCAGCGGCTCACCACTGAAGTCAGGCAGGAACAGAGCCTGGTGGGGGAAGGCGCGCGGGCGAAGGAGATTTTTCAGTTTCTGGCCAGGGTCGCGCCTACGGAATCGACGGTGCTGATCGAAGGAGAGAGCGGAACCGGCAAGGAACTCGCGGCTCGGGCGCTGCATCGCAACAGCCACCGCGGGAATAAGCCATTTGTGGCGATCAACTGCGCGGCGATTCCTGAAACTCTGCTGGAGAGCGATCTGTTCGGGCATGAGCGCGGTGCTTTTACCGGCGCGAACGTGCAGAAAAAAGGACGGCTGGAAGTCGCCGAGGGCGGAGTGGTGTTTCTCGACGAAATCGGAGAACTGGCTCCGGCTCTACAGGTCAAGCTGCTGCGCGTGTTGCAGGAGCGCGAATTTGAACGTGTGGGCGGGACGCATACCATCAAGGTAGACATCCGCGTGATCGCGGCCACCAATCGCGACTTGAATGACGCCGTGCGTACCGGGCAGTTCCGCCAGGATTTGTATTACCGGCTGGCGGTGGTGACGCTCACCATGCCTCCGCTGCGGGAACGGCGGGAAGACATCCCAATGCTGACCCGGCACTTTTTGCAGAAGTACGCCAAGCGGAGCAAGGTGAAGCCGAAGCCGGTTTCGCGCGAAGCCATGGCGGCTCTGGTGAACTATGAATGGCCGGGCAACGTGCGCGAATTGGAAAACGCCATCGAGCGAGCGCTGGTGATGGGATCGGCGGACATGGTGCGGCTGGAGGATTTGCCGGAATCGTTGCTGGAGCAGGAATCGGCGGCGGAGATGCACGAAGGGAAGTATCACGCCAGCGTGAAGGAATTGAAGAAGCAATTGATTGTGGATGCAGTGGATCAGACGCGGGGAAATTATGTGGAGGCAGCGGGAATTCTGGGCGTGCATCCGAACTATCTGCATCGGCTGATCCGCAACCTGGGATTAAAAGAGGTGTTGCACAATGGGTCGCATGGGAGGAAGTCTTCGACATAGCCTCAGGGGCTAGCCCGCAGAGGTCGGCGGCGCTAATCGCAGCGCTGAGGGCGCTACGCCACCCAAGATCAAACCGCAGTTAACAGCGTTTACGGCAAGGGCAACTGCAGAAGACCGGCAGGATCGAGGTAGGTGCCCTGCCAGCGCACGGCGACGTGGAGATGAGGGCCGGTGGCTCGTCCGGTTCCTCCGCTTAGGCCGACGATCTGGCCGCGCTTCACCTGCTCACCTTCCTTCACTTTGAATTCGGAAAGGTGGAAGTAGAGGGTGAGGAGTCCCTGGCCGTGGTCGATGACGACGCAGTTGCCCTCGAAGTACAGGAATCGTGCGAGAAGCACCGTGCCTGAGTTCATGGCGGCGACAGGGGTTCCGGTGGGGACGCGGAAATCGAGTCCCTGGTGCTCGCGCTGGGCTTTGCCGTTGAAGATGCGCTGAGAGCCGTAAACGTCGGAGGTCGGAGCATCGGCGGGGGCGGCGAAGTTGCCGTCCCACTGACGGTCTGGGGTCACGCGGCTCAGATAATCCTGCTTGATCTTCACAGCCTTCGGCGATTTGTTCTTGCTGCTCGGGGCTGGGCTCGGTGAATTTCTTTTCGACGGTGAGTTCCACTTTAATTTGCGGGTACTGGGCGCGAGCAACGGCGAATGTGTGCGTGAAGGTCAACGGAGTTTTGCTGGTTGTGGTTTGCGCGGTCAGTGCGATTGGGTATGTGCCCGGACTTGTTTCGAAGGTCACGCCCGCCAGGGCGAACCACGTTTTTGTGGACGCGTCGTAACTGAACGTGAGTTGATGGCCGAGCCATGTGCCGGTCAGGGATTCCAGCTTGGTTGGCGGCTTCACCACAAACAGGACGGGACCGCCGTTGACCAGGCGAACCGGCTGGGCATGCACTGTCCAGGTGGCGGCGGAGGCGGGAAGCACGGCCCCAGGAAGCATCGAGCACAATAGGAACGCGCAGATTGCGATCGCGGGGACAGCGCTGGTTCGGAACGTCACCTCACCAGCGTAGCATCACCAGCGTAGCAATCCGCCGAATTCCCGCCGTTTATAATCGCGGGCATGCGCATCCGAGTTCTCACTGGCCTGCTGGTTGCGTTGCTCAGCGGCCTGGGCACGCCGCAAACGGCGCCGGCTCCGGTACCGCCGCATGCCGACCGGGTTGTGGTCCTCAAGAAAGACCCACGCTGCAATTGCTGAACCAAGGCAAGGTGATCAAGACCTACAAGGTTGCCTTGGGCGGCGATCCGGTTGGGCCGAAGACGCGGCAGGGCGATCACAAGACTCCCGAAGGCGTCTACGTTCTGGATTCTCGCAATCCCCACAGCCAGTTCTACAAGTCGATTCATATCTCGTACCCGAGCGCGAGCGAGCGCGCGGCGGCGCGGCAGAGAGGCGTCTCTCCCGGAGGGGAGGTGTTTGTGCACGGCCTGCCGAACGGCTATCGCTATGTCGGTGCGGCCCACCGGCTAAGAGATTGGACTGACGGATGCATCGCTGTTACGGATCAAGAGATGGACGAAATCTGGCTGGCAGTGCCGGATGGAACGCCGATTGAGATCCGGCCGTAGGAATGTTCACGCCTCACCTCACCGCTTAGCCCTAAAGGGCCGCCTTTCCGGGAAGGACTCTAACTTGCACCTAACAGCTTTGCATACTCCGCCTGGGCTTGCCTCAGGATGGGGATGTCGGGGTCGGCGTCTTTCCACTGTTTGAAGAACTGCCCATATGCGTCCTTGGCTTTTGGCTGGTCACCTTCCATTGCGTAGGCCCTTGCGAGCTGCAAAGGCGCCAGCGCCGCAGTGACGAAATTGACCACAATGAAACGGTCGTCGATGAGCTTCTGAAATTCAGTCGCCGCTGCGGTACCGTTATGGGCCTGAAGATAAGCCTCCCCGCGCAAGTACACGGGATAGAGGGTCGTAGCCCAATTCATTGGCCAGCCCGTTTCGTACGGCGCCGGAACCTGCAGCAAGGTCAATGCTTTTGAGGGATTGCCCCCGCGTAACTCAACGGCGGCGTTGATGGTTGGTAACCAGTAGAGGGTGAGCATTCGGTCAGACGGGTAGTCTTTTTCCAATTCCTTGACCAGCGTCTTTACGTGTGCGAGGTCCCCGACGCGAGCCAAGGTCAACGCCGCCAGAACCGTGCCGTCGCGTCCGTGAGCGGAACTGAGAACTGACTCTGCCTCTCGTCTAACCTCCTCTGGGTACCCGAATTCCGCTTCCCTCAAACTTGCATTCGCCCGCCATGTGGCTGCTGTTTCTCCGGACTCACTACCCACGGCGGATTCTACTGCCCGGCGCGAAAAATCCCGGGCTTTGCTCAGCCGACCGTAGTACGCCTCAGTGTCGGACTGCGCCGAGAGCAGTTCATCCTCCTCCCCAGGTCTGCCCGCACCCCAGGCAACCTGCCGTTCCATTTGAGCAGGGTCTCCCTGCACGAATGCCAACTCGTAGATGCTCGCTCTCAAACACGTGCTGTCCAGGTGGCGGGCGAGGGCCTGTTCATACACGGCCTTTCCCTCCGCGAGACGGTTCAGATTCATGTAGGCGGTGCCGAGATTACAGTAATTCACAGCCGTATCCGGTTCGAGACGCTGCGCTTCCTGATACTCCAGTAGGGCTTTTTCGTACTGGCCAAGGTAGAGGTAATTGTTCCCAGAGTCTCCATGCGGCTTGGCGTCGCGCGGAAACGTCGCAGCCCACAATTGGCTGATGCGAGATTGCTTTTCCAAGTCTCCGATCGTCAAGAAATACTCATTCGAGATCATCAACTTCTCCCGTTCCGTGACTCGATCCCGCAATTCATACGCTCTGGAGACATCCTTGATCGCGAGAGTTGTCTGGCCAAGATTCTCGTAAATCCCTGCCCGGGCCGAATAGGCTAGCGCGAAGTCAGGGTCTAACTCGATCGCCCTTTGGAAGAATGGCAGGGCCGGTGCATCTCCTTGTTCGGCAATCACTTTCTTGCCCAGGCTGTAGCTCTTCAGGGCTTCAAGAGAGGATGTTGTCGCGGCAAGCGGAGCTTCGAATTTCTGGATCGAAGACAAGGACTCACCCATCTTGTTGCGGAGACTGGAAGCCGCCCGACTTAGAGCTTTCAGCACATCTTCTTTGCCTGTGGCATCGGCCTGCTCCTTGGCCAGCGTTTCGCCGCCACTGCAGGCGACCGCACTCAGGTCAATGAGGTAGTGGCTGCCCAGGTTGGAGATCGTTCCACTCAACAGGGCCTTGCTGCCTGTCCGCAGGCAAAGCTCCCGGGCCACGTCCCCTGTGACCCGTTCGTTCTTCGGGCGTCCCATCATTCCCAAAGTCTCGGTGACTTTCCGGTCGGAGAGCACGTTCAGGAAAGGAGATTGCTCCAGTTCCACTGCCAATGCTTGCTTGAGGGCATCGTCGAAGACTGCGTCCCCGGTTTTATTGTCAAAATCGGCGAGAACGATGGTGTCTTTCTCGGTCAGGCGCTTGCTTTGCTGATGCGAGCGATAGTAAAGTCCGCCCGCGATGAGGGCGGAAGACAGAATTGCGACCGTGATGTAGCCGAGCTTCGCTCGGCTCGGACGGGCAAGACTGCCCGTCCCTACACGGCCCGAGCTCGCTACCGGCGCTCGTCCGCTTTCGCTGTCGCGTTTGAGGCGTTGCAAATCGGTGCGAATGTCGGCGGCGTGCTGATAGCGAAGATTCCGATCCTTCTCCAGAGCCTTGTGGATGATCTCTTCCAGCTTCGCTGGGACTCCCGGATTCAGCTTCTCCGGCGGCACTGGGTCGCGATTCAGGATCGCTTCGTAGATCGTCGCTTCACTTTCTCCGCGGAACGGCTGTTGCCCCGTCGCCATTTCGTACAGCACCGCTCCAAAGGAGAACAGGTCGGTGCGGTTATCGAGTTCCTTGGCCCGCGCTTGCTCCGGGGACATGTAGGCCACTGTCCCCAGCGCTGCTCCTCCGCCGGTCAGCGGTTCCAGCGTCAGCACCGTTTCTTCTTCGCCGCTTCCGCTCAAAGATCCCTTCTTCTGCGGTCCCGTCAGCTTCGCCAGCCCAAAGTCCAGCACCTTGGCATGGCCGCGTTTGGTCACGAAGATATTTGCCGGCTTGATGTCGCGATGAACGATGCCTTCGCTGTGCGCCGCCTCCAGCGCGTCGGCAATCTCAATGGCCAGAGGCAGCAGTGCTTCCATCTCCAGCGGACGTCCCCCGATCCGCTGCCGCAGCGTCTGGCCATCCAGAAACTCCATGGCGATGAAGGCTCGTCCATCGTGCTCACCGATCTCGTAAATGGTGCAGATGTTGGGATGATTCAACGCCGACGCCGCCCGCGCTTCGCGTCGGAAGCGCTCCAACGCCGCCGGATCGTGCGCCGTTTCTTCGGGAAGAAACTTCAATGCCGCCAACCGGCCCAGCAAAACATCTTCCGCCTTGTAGACCACGCCCATGCCGCCCTGGCCCAGTGGCCCGAGCACGCGATAGTGGGAGACGATCTGGCCGGTAAAAGAAGAAGATGATCCCGATTGGGTCGCACCGAGAGTAGGCATCTGCGCCGCCGCCTCGGCGACGTCGCGGGCAGGCGACTCCAGGAAGCTTCCTGCTTTGCGGTGCGAAGTGAGCAGCGAGCGGACTTCCTCGAGCAGTTCGGAATCGGTGCCGCATTGCTGGCGCAGAAATTCCTCCTGCCGCTCGGTTGGCACTTGCAGCGCCGCCTGCAGCAGTTCATCCACCCGTTTCCAGCGCTCAGCGTCCATCGGAGGTCCCACGGTTCAGTTCGCGGTGCAGCCACGCGCGCGCCGTACTCCAGTCGCGCATCACCGTGACCGCTGAGACCTTGATCACCTCGGCGGTCTCTTCCACGCTCAAGCCTCCAAAGAAGCGCAACTCCACCACGCGCGCCTTGCGTGGATCGATTTGGGCGAGCGCCTGCAGGGCCTCATCGAGCGCCACCAGGTTTTGCGATCGACCGGGGCCAATCACAACAGTCTCTTCGAGTTCGACATGTACCACGCCAGCGCCGCGTTTTTGGTTACGGCGACGAGCGTGGTCCACAAGAATCCGCCGCATGAGCTGCGCGGAAACCGCAAAGAAATGGGCGCGATTCTCCCAGCGCATTCGCTTGTAGTCGACCAACCGCAGATAGGCTTCGTTGACCAGGGCGGTGGCCTGCAGGCTGTGGTCGGGGCGTTCCTTCTTCAGGTAATACCGTGCCAGGCGGCGAAGTTCGTCATAGACGATCGGCGCGAGTTGATCAAGAGCGGCCTGGTCCCCGGCACTCCAGGCCTGGAGCAATCCGCTGACCTCGTGAACTGGCGTTCCCTCCACCACCACAAGCCCCCAAAAATTCGCTGAATTATAGCGGGCAGGGCAGCACTTTCAAATAAATCCCGCAAATAAGTAATTCCGCGATGATAGTTCCGCCTCGCCCTTTGCGCCTATTTGGGTAAGAACGTCAAGAAGCAAAGGACGACTGGAGGCGAAACCGTGAATATGAAAAAACTCTCGCTCTCTCTCTTACTTGTGATGGCAATCCTGTCTGGCCTGCTGGTGGGGCAGCAATCCGCGGCTTCTTCGGCCGTGATCCCACGGGAAGTGGTCCCGCGTCTGGTGAACTTTTCAGGCCGGGCCATCGATGCCGTGAGCAAGCCCGTCTCCGGGATCGCCGGGGTTACCTTCTCAATTTATAAGGACCAGTACGAAGGCGCGCCGCTGTGGATGGAAACGCAAAACGTGCAGGCCGATGCCAAGGGCAACTACATCGTCCAACTCGGAGCGACCATGCCGGACGGACTGCCGCTCGAACTGTTCACTTCGGGCGACGCAAGATGGCTCGGAGTGCGCGTGAATGGCGGCGAGGAGCAGCCGCGCGTATTACTGATGAGCGTGCCCTACGCGCTGAAAGCTGCGGATGCACAAACTCTGGGCGGATTGCCGCCTTCGGCGTTCGCGCTGGCGCTACCGGCCGGAGGCTCAGCTGCGGGCGGCGGAATCGGGGGGAGTCCGGCTGCATCTGCGGCACCGCGCGCGACCTCGGACGCAACCTCGGACGCAACCTCGGATGTGACCACGACCGGCGGCACAGTAAACGCGCTGCCGCTGTGGACCACGGCCACGAATGTACAGAATTCGGCGGTCACGCAGACGGGCACGGGCGCGACGGCGAAGATCGGCATCGGCACGGCGACTCCGGCGACGACCCTGGACGTGGCAGGAGCAGCGACGATCCGCGGAGCGGTGACCTTGCCCGCGATTGCGGCCGCTACGGCGACGGCGGGCAAGAACTCACAGCCGGAAAATCTGGTGGCGTCGGCGTTTAGCAGCACGACCAGCGCGGCCGTGAACCAGACCTTTCGCTGGCAGGCGGAGCCGGCTGGGAACAACACGGCTGCTCCCAGCGGCACGCTGAGTCTGCTGTCCGGATCGGGCACGAGCGCGCCGGCGGAAACGGGTTTGAAGATTGCGCACAACGGCCAAATCACCTTCGCGGCAGGACAGGCCTTTCCCGGGGGAAGCGGCAGCGTGACCAGTGTTGGCTTGTCGGCGCCGACGACTGATTTCACGGTTAGCGGTTCCCCCGTGACCACCGCCGGTACGCTCGGACTCAAGTGGAAGGTTGCGCCGACGAATGCCAGCACTGCCAACGCCATCGTGAAGCGCGACGCGACCGGCAGCTTCAACGCAGGCGCAATCACCGCAACTCTCGGACTCACCGGTATGAACGCAGGGGGCGGAGTAGGCGGCGTCACGGGGCAAAACAGCTCTGCAGGATACGGTGTGCTGGGCACAGCCACCGGAACCGCCGGACAAGGTGTATGGGGCGAAAGTTTCGGCACACTCTCGAATACTGATGGCAACGGACCCGACGGCGTTCATGGTGTTTCGCACTCCAACCTGGGCTCGGGGGTGGCGGGCATCAACACAGTCCCTGGCGGCACCGGCACTTACGGTTCGGGCATCGCCTACGGCGTCTATGGAGCCGCCGCCGGCAACGGTCTTCTCCTTCCTATTGGAACCGGAGTTTACGGTTCGAGCTTTGGCGGGACTGGAGTGGCAGGCGAGAGTTCTACGGGCGCGGGTGTTTCTGGCAGCGGCGGTACTGGAGTTTCCGGCACCAGTACAACCGGCAATGCCTTCGTGGCCAACGGCAATGTGAGTCAAGCCCGCACGGCCGGTGGGTGGGCCAAGGCTATGCTGCAGTACAACAATGAATCGGGCGGCATCCGGTGTTACAACTCCACCCTGCTGGGATCGGCTGCTACCACGCCCCCTTGCGGCTTCACCTTCTCGTACGACACGGAATTGGGTCTGACCATCGACTTTGGCTTCGAAGTGGATGATCGCTTCTACTCCGCCACATTAGCGCGTTGTGTGTGCGGCACGCAAATCCCCATACTTTTTGCCACGCCTTCCAGAACCAATCCAAACCAGATGACGGTTGGCGTCTTCGTCGGGGGTGCGAGTACAGCTCAGCAGTTCACCTCGGACTGGAACCTTATTGTCTACTGACGCAGAAAACGGGGACACAAGAAAACGGGGACAGACGGGACGTTCCCCCATTTTCACGAAATGCGTTCCAGAAAAAATAGTGAACGTCCCGTCTGTCCCCATGTTCCAACCCCATCTTCCACCGAACCGCTGGAAAGGAGCCGAATGCCACCCTTCACAGGACACCCTACCGAGAAGCCCAAGACGCCCGGCGCACTTCGGGTCTATGAATTGCTTCAGATCTTCGTAGACGCTAGCAGCGCCTGGGACAATTTTGTGACGTACCTCGCCCGTGGATACGGTCGTGCCTGGGACCGACAGAATGAAGTCTTGGGAGATATAAGGAAAAAGATTGAGGACAACGAGGCCCGCGCAATGTTTATTTTGTCGATCCTGACGGCGGGCGTCGGAGGCGGATTGGTGGGGGGGTCGTATCCGGAGTTCTCACCAATACCCGGCAAGCGGCCGAAGAGGGGTTCTTTAAGGTCGCCGCGGCCACCGCCGCTTCCGATGCCGCATCACAAATCATCGGCGCCAAGGTTACATCGTACTTTCAGTCCCACGGGGGTGGAAAAGCCTTCGAATCCCCTGGCCCTAAACCTTTGGACTATTACCAGAGCCTTATAGGAAATATTGGCCTACTTTTTCAAAAGTTCCGTGAATTGGTCCAGGACGTCATCGATGGCCTAGACTCTGGCGAGAGCCCGCAGCAGGATGGTGAGAGATTTTACCGGTATTTCACCGGACTTTCCTGTATTCGCTCGTTCCCCAGTACCAACGATATACAGTCCCGCGCTTTCGAGCGCGAAGCCAGTCTGTGTCTGTGGATCACCTGGGGCGCCGAACGCAACTTTAAGTATTGGAACGAGGTCTGGAACGCGGTTAAGAATCCCAGGCTACGCGATTCCCCGCGGTGGCTTGACTACCTAATCGACATTCCACGATGGGATCCCATACTCGTAGAGATATCTAACATCGAGCCACACCTTGAAAATTTCATCACGACGACGGTGTATGGCGAGACGCACATCGACCTCCTCAAACTCAAGTACGTGGGGCTGTTCTCGACCATTCGAAGCGCACAGGCATTGTCGGGATATTTTCGTAAACACAAGCAGCCAACTATTGAAGGCGCAAAGGAGTTGTTGACAACGATCAACGATCTTCCCACGTAGAGACGTGAAGTATTGGACCGACGTCGATGCTATTACGTCCAACGCTGCAGCGGCAGGCATGGGCCTGCCCGATTCGGAAGCACTTGACTTCGGGGAGGTGCGTAGACCTTGGGATAGGCGGGACGTTCCCCCATTTTTACGAAATGCGTTCCAGAAAAAACCGGTGAACATCCCGTCTGTCCCTATGCTCCACAGAACTGCTAAATGCCAGGAAAAAACGAGCGGGTGGATTCGGCAGGAGTAGGGAGAAACCGAGGACAGACGGGACGTCCCCCACTTTTACGAAATGTCTGACCATTGCACTGCTTGCGTGAGCGCAGCCGAACTGCCGCTAAAGCCGCTGGCGTTGTAGCTAGCTGTGATGTTGTGCGTGCCCGAGGACAACGTGGAGGTTGTGCACATTGCGATGCCTCCACTCAGGTTGACGGTTTTTAGTGTCGTCGTGCCGTCCATGAAGGTGACCGATCCGGTCACGGCTCCGCCGAACTGCCCAGCGACTGTCGCGGTAAGCGTCACACGTCAGTTGTCGGACGTTGGAGCGGTACAGCCACGGTGCGGATGGAAGCGAAGCGAGCAGCGATGAAACCCTTGCTGTAAGCACCAAAACGGCCGGTTATGACACAAACCATGACACAAACGCCGTGGTTTGGGCCTTCGTCCCGCTTAAGTTGTTGAGGAAATTGGTGGACCTGGTCGGGATCGAACCGACGACCTCTTCCATGCCATGGAAGCGCGCTCCCAGCTGCGCCACAGGCCCACGATGGGGACACTACTGGCTCTCCGTTGCGGAGGGCCTTAAGTATTCTCGCTGACCTCGCGCAGATAGTCAACGCGATGGGATTTCTTCCACGACTCGTTTTGAATTCTCTTGGGATCTTCCGAAACCCTGTGAGATGATTGATCCAGAAAGCACCCGGAGCGGCAGCATGAAATACCGAATTGCGATCTGGGCGGGTGTAGGCTTTCTGGTAGCAGGCGGCTGGGCGCTGTATGCCCTGGCAGCCACTCCTCCTGCGCTGGGTTGGGGCGACCCGCTTCTGCCGCTCGTCCGGCTGACTTGCCCAATCGCCATTCTGGGCCGTTCTTGTCCGATTAGTCTCTACTCGGCGCTGCTGGCCAACGCCGCAACCTACGGGCTGGCCGGTCTGATCGTTGAAACTCTGCGTCATCGGCCGCATCCCGCAAAATAATTGCCGCAGTTCAGAATTCTTCCGTTTGTTTCCACAGGGCACTTCTGTCATAATTACTCGTGCACCCCACCTGCACAATTTCTCAACAACAATTTAAAGCGAGGAAGAGATGCCAGCGAAGTACATCTTTGTGACGGGCGGAGTTGTGTCTTCACTCGGCAAGGGATTGGCCGCGGCTTCCATCGGTTGCCTGCTGGAGAGCCGGGGGATGAAGGTCAACCTGATGAAGTTCGATCCCTATCTGAACGTGGATCCGGGGACGATGTCGCCGTTTCAGCATGGCGAGGTTTTTGTGACCGACGACGGGGCCGAGACCGACCTGGATCTGGGCCACTACGAGCGCTTCACCCACGCCAAACTTTCCCGCGACAACAACTGGACGACCGGGCGGATTTACGAGCAGATTATCGCCAAGGAGCGACGCGGCGACTACCTGGGCAAGACGGTGCAGGTGATTCCGCACGTCACCAACGAGATTAAAGCTGCGATGAAAAAGGTCGCGCAGGATGTGGATGTCGCGATCGTGGAGATTGGCGGCACGGTAGGCGACATTGAGTCGCTGCCGTTCATGGAAGCGATCCGGCAGATGCGGCAGGAACTGGGGCGCGAGCATACCTTGTTTGTGCATGTCACGCTGGTACCGTTCATCGCGGCCGCGCAAGAACTCAAGACCAAGCCGACGCAGCACTCCGTTAAAGAACTGCTGAGCATCGGGATTCAGCCGGATATTCTGCTCTGCCGCACCGACCGGTTTCTGGCGAAAGAGATCAAGTCGAAGATTGCGCTGTTCTGCAATGTGCCGGATGAGGCCGTGATTACGGCGAAGGATGTTGCGTCCATTTATGAAGTTCCGCTGGTGTTCGCCAATGAAGGCGTCGACACGCTGGTCCTGAAGAATCTGCATCTCGAAGCGAAGGATCGCGACCTGTCGAAGTGGGAAGATATTGTCCACCGGGTTTATAACCCGAAGGATACGGTGACGATCGGCATCGTCGGAAAGTACGTCGAGTACGAAGACTCGTACAAATCGTTGAAGGAGGCGCTGGTGCACGGGTCGCTGGCGCACAACCTGAAACTGCAGATCAACTGGATTGAAGCCGAGGGCCTGGAATCAGCGGACGGCGACGAGAGTACGAGGCGCAACTGGAGGGCTATGACGGAATTCTGGTGCCCGGAGGATTTGGCAAGCGGGGCATTGAAGGGATGCTGCTCGCGATCCGGTATGCGCGCGAGAAGAAAGTTCCATATTTCGGCATTTGTTTAGGCATGCAGACGGCTTGCATTGAATTTGCGCGGAACGTGGTGGGACTGGCAGAGGCGAACTCGAGCGAGTTCGATCCCGCGACACCGCATCGCGTGATCTACAAGCTGCGCGAGTTGCGCGGGGTGGAAGAGTTAGGTGGAACCATGCGGCTGGGCGCGTGGCCGTGCAAGATCGAACCGGGCACACTGGCGCAGAAGATCTACGGGAAGCTGGAGATCAGCGAGCGCCACCGGCACCGTTACGAGTTCAATCGCGAATACGAGGAGCCGATGGTAGCGGCGGGCCTGCGCATCTCGGGCTCGACGCCGGATGGGACTTACGTGGAGATGGTGGAACTGCCCGACCATCCGCACTTCATCGGTTGCCAGTTCCATCCGGAATTCAAGTCGAAGCCGCTGGAGCCGCATCCGCTGTTCAGCACCTTTGTGGGAGCGGCGTATGAATATGGATTGAAGCGGCGCGCGGAGAAGGAAACCGCGGCGGTGGAGATGTTTCATCGGCCGGAAAAGGTCGCGCAGCGGTAAGAGTAGAATTCACCACAGAGTCACGGAGACACAGAGAAGATAAAGAGTTTTTCTCTGTGTCTCTGTTCTGTGACTCTGTGGTGAAATGTGTTTACGACCACCAAAAACGATGATCACTTCCTTCCAGATCGGCGACATTCACATCGGTTCGGGCGATTTATTTCTGATCGCGGGACCGTGCGTGATTGAGAGTGAAGAGCACGCCATACGCATAGCGGAGATCATTAAAGGCGTGACCAAGGCCCTGAGTTTCCCGTTCATTTTCAAGGCCAGTTACGACAAGGCGAACCGCACTTCGATCCGCAGCTTTCGCGGGCCCGGGCTGAAAGAAGGCCTGCGCATTCTGAAGAAGATCAAGAACGAGCTGCAGGTGCCGGTGCTGACTGACGTGCACGAGACGGCGGACGTGGGCAAGGTCGCCGAAGTGGCGGACGTCCTGCAGATTCCGGCGTTTCTTCAGCCGGCAGACCGATCTGGTGGTGGCCGCCGCGCTGAGCGGACGGCCAGTGAACATCAAGAAAGGGCAATTCGTTTCGCCGTGGGATATGCGGCATGCGGTCGAGAAGTGCCGCGACGCGGGGAACACGCAGGTGTTCCTGACCGAGCGCGGCGCGAGTTTCGGATATAACAATCTGGTCGTCGATATGCGGTCGCTGGCCATCATGCGCAAGTTCGCGCCGGTGGTTTTCGATGCGACGCATTCGGTGCAGTTGCCGTCGTCGCAGTCGGAAGGGAATGGTCCGGCGGTGAGCGGTGGACAGCCTGAGTTCATTCCGTGCTGTCGCGCGCTGCGGTCGCGGCCGGAGTGGATGGAGTGTTCATGGAAGTGCATGACAACCCGAAGGCAGCGAAATCGGATGGGGCGAATGCGCTGGAGTCGACCAAGCTGCGCGCTGTGCTGAAGGAACTGTTGGCGATAAGGAAAGCGCTGGATGAGGCGCGCGCCACGCCGTGAGAACCGAAACTCCTGAGGGCGTTCCGGATTCGAGGAGCGGCGGAGGCCCCCGTCCCCCATGTAGTGGCAGGATTCTAGAATGCTCCCCGGACGAGGGCGTCCGGGGCTCCATTTGCGTGGTAGATTTAACGTTTTCATGAAGCATATTTCCAACTGGGCTTTGAACACTGCCGCGCAGCGCGGGGCGAGCTATGCGGATGTGCGCGTGGTCGCGCAGCGCAGTCGCGCGCTTACCACCAAGAACGGGAAGGTGGGCAGCGCGTCGGACGCAGAGTCAGTCGGAATGAGTGTGCGGGCGATTGCCGATGGGGCCTGGGGGTTTGCGGCCTCGGCGGAACTGGGGCGAGGAGCGGTCGAGGCAACAGCAGCGCGGGCAGTTGAGATCGCGCGGGCATCGGCGCGAGTGAAGCTGGAGAATGTGCGGTTGGCGCCGGAGAAGCCTGCCGTCGCAGAGTGGAGCACGCCGTACAAGATTGATCCTTTCACGGTCTCGGTCGAACAAAACATTGAATTGCTGCTGAAGATTGATGCCGAGTTGCGCTCGGTGGCGGGCATCACGCTGGCGGAAACGAATCTGAACTTCAATCGTGAGGAGCAGTGGTTCGTGTCGTCGGAGGGCGCGGACATTCACCAGACCAAGCTCTCGACGGGCGCGGGCTATGCGGCCTATGCCTTTGCCGGGAACGAGATTCAGAAGCGGTCGTATCCGACTTCGTATGGCGGGCAATGGCAGAACAAAGGATACGAACTGATCGAGGAATTGAAACTGGTGGAGAATGCCCGTCGGATTGCGGAAGAAGCGGTGGCGCTGCATCAGGCCGATCAATGCCCGGAAGGGAAGTTCGACATTATTCTCGATAGCTCGCAATTGGGGCTGCAGATTCATGAATCGGTCGGACATCCGATCGAACTCGATCGTGTGCTGGGGATGGAAGCGAATTTCGCCGGAACTTCATTTCTAACGATCGACAAGCTCCGCAAATTGCGATATGGCAGCGAGCTGGTGAATGTGGTCGCGGATGCGCGACAGGAGCATGGTCCGGGGCTGGGGACATTTGGTTTTGATGACGAAGGCGTGCCGGCGCAGTGCACGCCGATCATTACGGATGGATTGTTCACAGGATATTTGAGTTCGCGCGAGACTGCGCACACGATCGGCGAGAGCCGCTCGGGCGGGACGCTGCGGGCCGAGGGATGGAACCGGCTGCCCATGATTCGCATGACGAACATCAGCTTGCTGCCGGGGGAAAAACCGCTGAGCCTGGAGCAACTGATCGCGGCTACCGACCACGGAATTCTGATGCAGACCAATCGTTCGTGGTCGATTGACGACAAGCGCTACAACTTTCAGTTTGGCTGCGAGATCGGATGGGAGATCAAGAATGGCAAGCGTGCGCGCATGGTGAAGAATCCTTCGTACTCGGGAATCACGACCGAATTCTGGAATTCGCTGGATGCGATTTGCTCGCGCGACGAGTGGACGTTGTGGGGAACTCCGAATTGTGGCAAAGGCCAGCCGCAGCAGGTGATGGGGACGGGGCACGGAGCGGCGCCGTCGCGGTTTCGCGGAATTAAGGTGGGTTCGGCGTTTAAGAGCTAGTGACAATGTCACCAAGATTATTGGGTTGCCTGAGACAGCATATGGCACTTAGCACTTGGCATTAAGTCACTGAGTGGAGGTGCCGCGATGAAAGACTTCAGAGACCTGACCGTATGGGAGAGAGCTCACAAATTGACGTTAGAAATTTATGGCGTAACGGCGAATTTTCCACGGGCCGAACTGTATGGTTTGACCAGCCAGATTCGGCGGTGCAGTGCTTCGATTGGAGCCAATATCGCCGAGGGATGCGGGAAGCGAGGGAACAATGAGTTCCAGCGCTATTTGCAGATAGCGTCGGGTTCAGCCAGTGAGTTGGATTACCACCTGCTGCTGTCTCGCGATTTAGGATTTCTTCCGGACGCCGATTACAGGAGGCTGGCGGGGAACCTGACGGCGGTCCGAAAGATGCTCACGTCGCTGCTTCAGAAGATCGAAGCTGATCGGTTAATGGCCAAATGCTAACTGCCAAGTGCTGACTATGGCCGCTGAATGCAGACTCAAGAACAAGCCGGCGATATCTTTGACCGCATCAAGAACTTTCGACTGCGGATGAGGTCGAGGTGCTCTTCTCGGGCGGACGATTTGCGCTCACTCGCTTTGCCAACAACACAATTCACCAGAATGTGGCTGAGGAGAACTACGTGGTCTCGGTGCGCAGCGCGTTTGCGGGGCGGACGGCGCGGGCCTTCACCAACAAGTTTGACGACGAGAGTTTGCGGCAAGTGGTGCGAGTCGGCGGAAAGTCTGGCGAAGGTGCAGCATCCTGATCCGGATCTTTTGCCGATGCCGGATGCGCCGGCGCTCCGCGGGCGGGACGGGCGAGGCGCCCGTCCCCACACGGACCATTCCGTCCCGGCATTTCGAAACGACCGCTGCGCATTACTCCTGAACTGCGGGCGGAGGGCGTCAAGAAGATTGTTGGCGTGGCGAGACGGCACAAGCTCACTACTGCGGGAGTCTTCTCGAGCGCGGAGTCTCTGGAGGGGATCTTCAACTCGCGCGGGCTGAGCGACTGGCACACGCAGACATCGGCGGAAGTTTCAATCACCATGCTGGCGGGCGATTCCTCGGGCTGGCAGAAAGCGAATTCGCCGGATGTCGCGAATCTTGATCCGCTGGCGCTGGCCGAGACGGCGGCGCAGAAGGCCGTGGATTCGGCGCGTCCGCGGGAGATTCCGGCGGGGAAGTATACGGTGATTCTGGAGCCGGCGGCCGTGCTCGACATTGTTGGATTCATGTTCTGGGACTATGCCGGCATGGCGATTCTCGATCAGCGTTCGTTTCTTACCGGACGCATCGGTACGAAGTTGTTCGGCGACAACATCACGCATCTGGGACGATGTGGCGCATCCTCTGCAGACGGGCGCTCCGTTCGACGGCGAAGGTGTGCAGCGGCAGCGAGTTGCGCTTGGTGGAAAACGGAATCGTGAAACGGGTGGTCTACGCGCGCGCAACTGCGGAGAGAATGAAGCGCTCGGAATACAAAGATAAGGTTGGTCCGATCGAGGCCACCGGCCACGGCTTCGCGCTGCCGAACGAAATGGGAGAGATGCCGCAGAACATCGTGTTCGCGCCGGTGGGTCGATCCGCAGACGGTGGAGCAGATGATTGCGTCCACGGAACGCGGTGTGCTGGTGACGCGGCTGTGGTACATCCGCGAAGTGGAGCCTTTCGAAAAGATGCTGACGGGAATGACGCGCGACGGCACGTTTCTAGTGGAGAACGGACGCGTGCAAGGCGGAGTGCGAAATTTCCGCTTCAATGAGAGCCTGATTCACATGCTGTCGAACGTCGAGGCCATGAGCGTGCCGGTGCGGTCGTGCGGGGAAGAATCCTTCGACATGGTGGTTCCGGCGATGAAGGTCAGAGAATTTAACTTCACCGAAGTGACAAAGTTCTAGAAGCATTCTGGTGCTCGGCAATCGCAGCGTTCAGGCAACGGCCTTCGCTCGCGATTTCTCGCTTCCGTTTTCTCTCCGCCAATCACCTGAAATTGACCCGGATTTGACCGGAAATTGTCGGGTTCAGACCGGCTATTTCAGGCTTAAATTCGACCATCGCTGATCCCTCCTAAGTCATTCAAAGAGAATCAGTTAGACCCCATTTGTTCCATGACTTCGGTAACTTTGTTTGCCCCATTTGCGGGTGTACGCTGCCCTTGAGTTGGATGAGGGTCCGGAGAGCGGAAACGGCGCTCCCGGAAGGAAGGTTCTTCTCAGCGTGGCAGCAGAAGGCACAGCACCGATGACCGATGGCGCGAGACGACGGCGAGGGCACTACGAAGATATGCAGAGTGCGCCGCGCTTTCCGCTGCACCTCTCCGCGTCGGTGAAGAGCCAGGGCAGCGCGTACTCGGCGGAGACGGAAAACATCTCGGCCAACGGCGTGCTGTTTGCGATGGACAAGGACGTTCCGGTGGGCTCGATGGTGGATTTCACGATTCTGTTGCCCGCGGATGTTGTGGGTGCGCGGCGGAGATGTGCAGATCGACTGCCGGGGCCGGGTCGTGCGCAGCTTCGAAGATCGGGGCCGGCGCGGCGTAGGCGTAGTGATTGACGAATACCATTTCGAACGAGCGTAGGCGCAGAGGAACTGAATGGCGACCATTCCGGTGAGCGTGGAAGAAAATCTCGGAGCAGGCGAAGACGGCGGCAACGGCCAGTTCGTCCGAGTCATCGTGGCCGATACGCAGGCCATCTTCCGCGCCGGTCTGCGCAAAGTGTTCGCGCTGGAAGATGACATTCGCGTGGTGGGCCAGGCGGAGACGCTGCCGCAAACTCAATCCGCAGTGGCGAAGTTCACTGCCGATGTGCTGATTTTCGAGGCGGCGCTGACGCCGAATCCGGTAGACGCGGTGGCCGATCTGCTTCGCCAGAACCCACAGTTGCGCGTCGTGGTCGTGACTCCGGGCGCCGATGAAGATTTGACGTTGGAATTATTCCGCCGGGGAGCGCACGGCATTGTGTCGCGCGAAGTGGAACCTGAATTGTTGGTGGAATGCCTGCGCAAGGTGGTGGCCGGCGAAACCTGGCTCGACAGCCAGGGCATGCACTGGGTGATGGAAGCGTACCGCAACCAGAACAACCGGCCGTCGGGATGCGCGTCCGAAGGTGCAACTCACTCCCAAGGAAACGCTGATCGTTTCGTGCGTGACCCAGGGAATGAAGAACAAAGAGATTGCGTTGCGCGTGGGCACCACCGAGCAAGTGGTGAAGAACTACCTGCGCAAAGTTTACGACAAGCTTGGAGTGGCCGACCGCCTGGAACTGGCGCTGTATTGCCTGAATCATCACGTGGTCGACAATACGAAGGTGCCCCCGCTGCCGGCTTCCAACGGAAACGGCAATAGCAATGGGAACGCGAACGGCAACGGCAAGGCCAATGGAAACGGCAATGCCGCCAACGCCGCCGCAGCTGGCGTGTCGGGCTCGGGCTCTTCCTCAGCGTCTGGTTCCGCATCGTCCGTAGGCGCGGATTCTTCGGAAAAGCTTTCCTGATCGTTCCCAACGCGCGCTGCACTATCCCTTTCCCCATCCCTTTCAAGGTTGCGGTTTCGACGACTTCACCCATAGAATTGAAACGAACGAAACAGCCGCGGGATCGTCAAGATTTGCGGCTGCGCAGAATGCTTCAGTAAGAGTCGTTCCTTCCATCCGATTCAAGCCGGAGAGATGGCCGAGTGGCTGAAGGCGCACGCTTGGAAAGCGTGTTTAGGGGAAACTCTAACGTGGGTTCGAATCCCACTCTCTCCGCCAGTTTTCAAATCGCAGCCAAACATGCGGGTTCCGCGCACTGGTTACTATTTTTGAGCGGTTCCGGTTACTAAAAATCGTGAGAGTTCCCTGATTCGCAGTATTTGGATTCAAGGGAATCTCATGGCAAACCGCACCGCTACGCTATACATCCGCATCACGACCGCCGACGGCAAGAGGCGGTACTGCAAGGCTGCCTACCAGTCCAAGGGTCGCCTCAAGCCTCAATACGCGATAGTCAATGGCGAACCTGAACATCACAAAGATGGTGTCTACTACGTCCGTTTCGGTGCGGATGGCGGCAAGCAGCAGTTCGTGCTGGTTGGCAAAGACCCCTACGTTGCATTGGACAAGCTGGAGGAAAAGAAACGATGGCTGCGGGACCGGGAACGGCAGGTCGTACCTCAAACACTCGTCAACTCGAAACCGCAAACAAGTAAGCTGAGCATGGATGATGCGGTCGAGCAGTACAACAAGAACCTTCACTCTCAGGGGAAAGACCCGAAGACCATCCGCGCCTACAAGGTGGCGGTCGAGGAGTTTCGCAAGTCTTGCACCAAGAAATTCTTGAGCGAGATTGGCAGGCAGGACTTGATTGACTTCATGGGATGGCTTCGAAAGCAGCCGCCGAAACTGCGGAAAGACGGCACACCCCGTAAGCCGCGTAGGTCTGGCGATCCCAATCGGACATACTTCAACAAGGTGAACAACGTTGTGATCTTTCTCAGCGCACACGGCATCAATCGTCTGCTGAAGAAAAGCGAATATCCAAAGTTCGCCGAAAAGCCCGTGGTTTATTACGAGGCAGCGCAGGTGAAGGCGCTTTACGCTGCGGCGAGCAACGACGACGAACGCTTCACGCTCGACTATTTCCTGAAGAGCGGTGTTCGTGACGGGGAAGCCGCACACGCGGAGTACAACGACGTGAAGGGTGGTTTCCTAAACATCGTGGACAAGCCACACCTGAAATGGCACCCGAAGCATTGGCATATCCGTCGTATCCCGATTCCGCAAGACCTTGTCGCAGCGATTGCGGAACGCCAGAGGAAGAATCCCAGTAGCAAGCTAATCTTTCCGAACAACGCAGGAAACCCGAACGAGCACCTGCTTCGAATCGTGCAGGGTATCGCCAAGAATGCTGGCGGTAAGTTCCACACAGACCTGCATACATTTCGCCGAACGTACGCGACCCTGTTTTCAGGCACTACAGAGATTCAGACCATCCAACACTTGCTGGGTCATAAGGACATCAAGACAACGACTCGCTATCTCGGGATCGCTGACTTGAATTCGCCTGAAACAAGAGCGGCAGTCGAGAAGACGTTCAGTGAATTCAAGAATACCCAGATTGCTACAGCCCCAGTTACGAGCGCAGCAGTGATGTAGGGATGAGCCGTTGGGCGGAATCGGGCGAGAATTCAGGGTTTTCGTCCAGACTGAGTAACTGTAGAGGTGAGCATCGTTAACTACCTTCGTAGCCGCAATACCGCTTTGACCTCTGCTGAACTATGCGAATTGATCAACGTGCATCCAGTGACGTTGCGGGAATGGAGTCGTGCGGGCCGGGTTCCAGCCTACCGTATGGGTCGCGAGTACCGTTATGACCCTGACAAGGTCGCCGACTGGCTGGATCACCGCGAGGTTGCGTGATCTCTATTCGTTAATGTCGCACCAACCGACATTTATCTTTTGCTGGCGGGGGGCCTCGCTCTGCGTCATAGAGCCTCAGAAAACCTCAAATTAAGATAACGGAGACTTAACCAACCTCGAATAAGACGATCCGCCCGAAACCAGCGCCCAGAGCCTCGTCCAGCGAATCATTTCATTTTTGTGCGGCATCTAACCCTTCGTGAACATAGCACTGCTGTGGAGGTCATGCAAAGTGGCTCTGTCTGATTCCCTCCCGTTCCATTCTTAGAGTGGAACGAGAAGGGATCAGAACACAAACGGGACGGCACCAATGACGTATCTGCGAGAGCGCCCCGCACGCACTGAAGAGCCGCCGATCAGTCGCCGGGCGAACTCCTGTCTCTGCGTGCGTCGCCCATTGTCGCCGCGTTTGCACATGGGTCACGAGGCGTAACATTGAGCATGAGCAGAATGAATCCAGAATGCCGCGACTCGCCCCCTTCTGATCGGCTGCCTGCCGATGTCCTCCTGCGAGAAGAGCCAGACGAGGAAGAAGACGAAGAGGAAGACGAGAACGACGGCAAAGAAGATGACGATGATGGCGACGAAACCGACGACGGCTACTCGGAGTGAGCCTGCCACTGTTTCCGTGGGTGGAGGATGAAGCGCGAAGACTTCATCAACGTTGCTGAAGAAACATTGGATTCGCTGCCGGAAGAGTTGCGCAGCCGTATCCAGAACGTCGCGATCCTCGTCGAAGGGACAGCAAAGGCGTTTGCTTCTGGGCATCTTTCACGGCGTGCCCGCTACTCAGAAGAGCGTCTTTGACTTTTCAGTCGGTCCTGCCCACATCGTGCTTTACCAGAAAAACATTGAGGCAGTCTGCTCGAATGAGGCTGAAGTCCGACATCAAATCCGCCAGACTCTCATACATGAACTGGGGCATTATTTTGGGATGACCGAGGAGCAACTGAAGGACGTTTAGATGCCCACAACCTCGATAGCCAACCGTTCGGACGTGGCTTTCGAGTCTTAAAGATTAGGGAAAGGATCAAGCGAATGAAAATCAACGTGAAAGGTCTGGCACTGGCATCTGGAATCCTATGGGGATTGGCGATGCTGGTCATGGGTCTGGCGAACTTGATCTGGAGCGGCTATGGCCAGCAATTTCTCCAGACAGTTTCATCGGTCTACTTCGGCTACCATGCGACTCGAAGCATCGCAGAAGTCATCGTCGGGACTCTCTACGGAGCCGTGGACGGTCTCATCGGTGGTGCGATCTTTGCATGGCTCTACAACCAGTTTGCTAAGCCCGGCGTCTAGTAACGGAGTGCTTGCTGAAAGCGGAGGCTGCTAAGATTCGCGTGTGAGCGTCGGTGCGGTGCGAAGATGATGGTTCTTCTCGTTGGCATGTGACGCGGCGATGAACTTTTGCCGTGGGATAATACTCACCCAAATGATCTCGGTGCCGCAAATAGCTCCTCCAGATGCCCTCCGGCGAATTCGCAGGGTGCAAGCGGTCACAATCGCATGGATGAGTGTGGAGGCTGTGGTGTCCCTGTTCGCAGCTTGGCGGGCACGGAGTCCCGCACTGCTAGCCTTTGGTGGAGACAGCGCCATCGAACTTCTCTCAGCGGTAGTAGTTCTGTGGAGATTTCGTGCAACTGCTGCACAAGGAGACGCTGAAAGGCAGGCTGCCCGTGTCGCGGGAGGCTTGTTGTTCGCACTAGCCTCATATGTCGCAATCACTTCGGTCGCGAGTCTGCTGGGCTATAGCGAACCCAAGCCGACGTTTCTCGGGATCGCCATTCTGGTTGCTGCCGCTGTCGTCATGCCGTGTCTTGCGAAAGAGAAGCGCCGTCTGTCGGCAGCCACGGGCAGTGCGGCGTTAAGGGCGGATGCCGCTCAGTCGGCGCTGTGCGCTTACCTGTCGCTGATCGCCTTGTCTGGACTGGCGGTCAACGCGATCTGGCACCTAAAGTGGGCAGACCCGGTTGCGGCTTTGGCAGTCCTGCCCCTCATTGCTTGGGAAGGTCGGGAAGCCATGCGCGGGAAGACCTGCGGCTGTTGCTAGTTTCGCCCGCCTCCACCCAATCTGCCATAATCTCCCAGTGTGCGGACGCCATCGCCTTTCGCGAAGAGGGGAAATGGGCGCAAAGATTGTGAGCGCAAGTGCAATTCCGAGCCGGAGGGAACGATGAGCAGCAAAGGCAAAGTCACGAATATGCGGGTGAAGGATTTGAACGTTTTCGAATTGACACCCGGACTGGCGGATGCGCTCTCAGCGTCTCTGGACCCCTCATATCTTGAATACTTCACCGCGAATTGTTCAGGATTGAGCACGAAGGAAGCTGAGCGGCGGATTGCAGCCATGCCGGAGGACAAGCGTTATCTCACAAGGGTACTCGACTCGTTGGATAGAGCATTTGCGGACTTCGATACTGAGACCGCGATGCTGGACTTGCCTCACATGCAGAACCGCAAACCTGAAGCCATCAAACGTTATCTTGAGTTCCGCCTGCGTCAATTCAAAATGCTGCTTGATGCGGTTGAGGATTACGCTGGAGAGAAGTATCCGGCAACAGAAGGACATTCGTAGCCCGTGGCGAACAGTCCGATCATCGGGTTTTACAGCGGTACTAAACCAGACAATCGAGGTCGCTACCTCCACGAGATTCAACGGTGGTCGGACGACCAACTGGAAGAGGTTCATGACTACGTCCAATGGCTCTTCCCCTTGCTGGAGCCGAGTGGATTTAATCTTGCTGCGCCTGTTCTGAACCGAGAATCCATTCAGGAGTTTCGGACGCGCCTTGACCTCCAAGAAAAGCTGCGAGTCTCGTTCCTGCGGATGATGAACTTCTATGGGTTTGAGGCTCGTTCAGGCGAGCAGGTCACGGTCAGTCGCGCTCCGAATTTCGCAGCCAAGGCGACGTGCTGGCTTTCTGCCGGAAACCACAATCATCTGCGGATCACAAGAATCCTCAAATGTTTGAGCCTTCTTGGACTGGAAGCGGAGTCAAAGGCGTTCTTCGGCTGCTTGTCTGAGATTTACGAATCCGAGCACAGCAAACCAATGCCTGCAATCAGCGACGAAACGATGCTTTACTGGAGAGAAGCAGTAGGCGATCCCGCTTAGCCGAATGATGTTCTAAGACGAGGCGTCCCTTATTTTGCCCCGCACGTAACCGAAAAATCCCGGTCATCCGCTCAACCAGCGTGCTATGACCGGAGTAACTTTTTGTCCCCAAAGATGCCCTCTACCATCTCAAGTATCGGTATCCCACCCAACGCATGGACACCGTTGTCGAGGTCTCTATGGGCAATGACTGGTATGGAACCGCACCAGCCAAGAGCGCGTGCGAGCAATTTCACATACGGGCGGACTGGCCTGTGCTCGTCGTTGAGGACACGGAGGATCGCATCTCTTGGTTTCGGCAGCGGATGCCCAAGGCGGTCTTTGCCAAGAATGCTGAGGCTGCATTACGTGCGTTGAGCCAGCAGGAGTTTATACAGGGCGGACCAGCGGCGCGTGGAGCGAATTCATGGTGATCGAGGCACATCGTAGCAACAGAGACTGAAAAGGCTCCCGTTCTTGCGGATATCCTGTCGAGGTACACAGATGCTTTGGCATTGGGACTGCGTGCCGCACCCTTAAGCGTGAGGGTTCGAAAAGCGTGGTTGAGATTGATTTGGGCCGCCGCTTCCGCATCCGCCAGAGGTAAAACGACGGCGCGGTACTCGCTGGGGGTTCTTACCGCGACGAGTGCGACGGTATCTGCCTTGTAGAAGCTCCCGGTAACTCGATTGAACATGGGCTTTGCCCCTGAGACAACCTCGTCATCGGCGTACCCGTACCCAACCCACCAATCTTCCCAACCAGCGGTCGACTTGTTCTGTGACGCGCCCTTCACTTGAATCTGCCAGCACCTTCCGCCGCTCGCCGCGAGCAGGTCGACGTTGGCGGACAGGCCATCTTTGTTCAAATCTGTAACTCGAAAACCGCGAAACTCTAATTCGTTCGCTACAATCCGGCAAGCGATGTTCTCAACATTATCTTTGGTGATAAGGCCGCTTTGCACAATGCCCTCCCCGGCGCAGCGGCTGGATTGTAGCATTGACCGTCATAGATTCGGTTGCTTGGAAACCGTTGAAGGCCACCTGCTGTCGATCCTCGCCATAATCCGCTCGGCAATCGAGATTGCATCCGCGATGGTTGATTCCAAGAACGGTGAGGGGCGTTCGTCCCAGTTCGCCAGCTTCCGAGCGGCAAGGATGCTTGCGGCGATCAGGAGAACGCGCTTGCGACCCTCGTCCATTCCAGGAGTATAATTAATTCGCCTTTTATTCGCTACAGCAGTAGTGGAGTTTGGTTTATGACGAAAGGACTATCGGCGAAACAAGCGAGGGAAGGACAGTTTCTCTTTGGCTCGGACTTCTTGCATGACCACGTCGGACAGATCATTGACGAGCCGACCGTGGCAATCCTAGAGCTTGTTGCCAACAGCTATGATGCCGGGGCTGGCCGGGTAGAAATCGTGTGGCCCAACTTGCCGGGAGACACATTGTCGATCACTGACAACGGAACTGGTATGACCCGCAAAGAGTTCGAGACTCGATGGCGAACTCTGAAATACGACCGCGTCGCCCAGCAAGGCATGGATGTTGTTTTCCCATCGGGTGTTCCCACCAAGAAGAGAACGGCGTTCGGACATAACGGTAAAGGAAGATTCAGTCCTCTATGTTTCGGTGATGAATATCAGGTCGAGACTTGGAAAGATGGACAATGCACGACTGCGCTCGTTCGGCTAACCACTGGAGGTATGTTCCCATTTCGTTGCGATGTCCAAGGAGAGAAACGGAAGTCCGGTCATGGCACGTGTATTTCAGTCGTTGCGCGGCGGAATGTCCTTGCGAGTCCATCGGTGTGCGAACTGATCGGATTCAAGTTTGCTGTTGATCCCAGCTTCGTGGTGACGGTCAACAACCAGACGGTGAAGCTCTTGAGTCTTGTTCGGCTCTCGACCGAACAGGTTCGCTGTGCTGCTTCTCTCGGTATTCAACAACGACCTTTCGGTCCGCACTGATTTCGTAGTAAGCGTCAACTGGAAGCCGCCGTCCCGAAGTACCTCGCAGGAAATCAAATCGGTGCTGCCGTCTTGCTTTTAGGCTCAGCACCCGATCACAAAGATCGATAACGTAGGACTCGTCGCTATCCCTCACGGCACTTCACTGTCATGGCTGACTCGCAATGGACTCAATTTTCGTTCAGACCGTACTCCCTCGTGTGTAGGCGATCCTTCCAACGTGACTCCAGTATGTCGATTTCGCCGCGCTCCATGTCCGGCGATGTCCGCTGGAGGATCGTGAAAACAAAATCGCTCGGCTGCCGCTCCTTGAGCATCTTGTTCCCGCCGTCGCCTGAAGACGAGTAATCGAGCCAGCGCCCGAGGATGTTTTCCTCGCCACAGGCCGATCCGACATAGCCTTTGGCACCCTTAACGTCGAAGATGTAGTAAATTCCCCGCCAATGTCTGAGAGCAGTCTTCCACTTCGTCGGCAGCACCCGCAGGTCTTCCCATGTCAGCGAAAGCTGATCCCACGCTGGCATCTCGGCGTCAAGCAAGCTCTCCTCGTGAATGGCGTGGATGGGAAAATCATTGGTCTTGGCCCACCGCCACCAGAGGCGTCCGGGGGGCCACTTCACTACGAGACGGCCTTTCCATTCGTTGTAAACATCCATGGGTTCGAGATCGAACCAGAGGGCCGTTTCGCGATCCTTGATGCCACCCAACCCAAATGGTTTCATCTCTGCGTTCTCCGGGATCGCCCAGTACTGCTCGCTTGTAATGCTATGCCACCCCTTGCGGCGGTAGAAACCTACAAACAGGGCTTTCTCATCCTCTTGTGCACTAAAGGAGGCAGCGATTTCAGCCTTCATCAGTGCTTTCTCAGCATCGGGATTCTGTTCTCGCTGATAGGCATTGAACACCTGCGGTCTTTCGGCAGCGAGCCACGGCAGTACCTTCCGAAGTGCAAGCTCTTTCGGCCTATGTCGCAATACCATCACCTTATCGAGATTGAATCCCTGTTTTGTAAGGAGGTCCTTGAAGTCCATGACGTGTGCTCCTGTCGCAGCCAGCGAGTTAGTCCGAAATATCAAACAGTCGGCGAAACGCCCCCTCGGCTTTGGTACGCTTACCTTTTCTGCTGCTGCGAACTACCCCTCGAATGCTCCATTTAGGACGGTATGCCCCTCTGACATTTTGCAGGCCGGAGTTCTTAGCGGCACCAGCCTGAATGAGGAACTGTTCGATCTTTTCGATCTGCTTTTTGTTTGTCTTGCCCTTTTGGTCGGGGTGCACGACGAAGAACATAAGAGGCAGGCCCTTTGCGTACTCTGAAAATCCGTCGTGATACTTGTGCTTGTTGGCTGGATTAAATGTCTCCTGCTTAAAAGTCTTGGTCGCCTTCCCGACATATATAGGCTCTAAGCCACGCCCTGTCTTCACTGCAAACACATAGCATCCGCATTCGTCTTCCAGATAGCGTGCCTTGGACCCCTCAGACCAGAAGGTGTCGAAGACCAATGTCCTACCGCCTTTGCGTTTTTCATAGTCGATTTCAAACCATCCGTGGACATTGAACGATGTCATGGGACTTTGTTTTCCTCCGCAGAATCAAATCTTGCGACTGACAATTCTATGCCGCTGAGGCGAGTCGGGCAATTCTCGCCGCGAGATCAGGAGTGATATCGTAAAGCGGCTGTGAGAAGTACGAGGCGACGTTTGCATGCGGAATCGTCTCTCGCGGTCTCGGGATAAACCGAAAGCGGACATTGGCCAAAGGGCTCTGGCATTCGCTTCGATAGATCGGAGGAAGATATGACGGAGAATTGCACCCGATTTGAGAAGGTACACTATGACGCTCTCACTGCACGACAAAAGGAATTATTCAACTTCCAGAAGATCGCGGCTACCCTTGCCGACTGCGGATTTAATTGCATCAAACTAGCCGACGATTGGCAGGGAGCGGATTTCCTTGCTTACCACATCAACGGCACGACGACATTGAAGGTGCAGTTGAAGTCGAGAGTGACAATCGACCAGAAGTATTGCCACAAAGACATCTGGATCGCATTTCCCCATAAAGGGGATTGGTATCTCATCAAGCATGATCGCTTGGTCGAAAAAGTCGGCCAGCACACCGATTGGCTCAGTAGTTCTTCTTGGACAAATAAGCATGGGTACTCTTCCATGAGCATCAACGCGGGTTTGCTGGAGAGTCTCGCCGAAGACAGGCTCGGCCCCATTTACGGCCCTGTTCTCTCTGCATGAAGCAGTTAGGAGCTTCGCTCCTGCGTCTGGAAACTGGTGCGCCTTCAACGTCAGCCTGCGTCTGAGGTTTTCCGGTTCTGGTTACTATTTTGTTACTTTTTTCGCGTATAATCCGTCCAGTTTTGGCTGCTATGGACTTCGTCAACCACCGTCGAACTTCATCGCAGCAATCCTAAAAGTATCTGCGATTACAAAGGGATAGAACGATTTTTCCATTGTTGCTGTGAATTCTGAAATCGGGCGGAATGCAATCCCACTCTCTCCGCCATGTTATTGAAGCTAAATCAGTTGCATTGGATTCCGAACCCACTCTCAGGGATGTGCTTCCTCTTTGGAGTGAGTGACATACTGTTTTGCAAGGCCCCGGTGCGATCCGTTAAAGCTAAAACCGACTGATTGGGAATCAGTTTTCGATCGGCAAAGAAAGAATTTTGCAGACCCGGGTAGATGCGTCCGCTTGTGCATCGCCGAACAAGGGTAGAGAGCCAGATTAATTCGCGCAATTCGGGTCGAGTTCAAACTGTGGCTTACAATTCGCGAATCGCGCTCACAGGGTTCCGGCGCATCGCTCGATGTGCCGGAAAGTAGCATGCCAGCAAAGACATCGCTCCCAGGAGCATGACGACGGAAACGACGGTGACGGGATCGTTGGCTCCGATTCCGTACAAGAGCCGGGCGATGAAACGTGTCAGTCCCAACGCAAACGCCAGTCCCAGCGCCATCCCAATGCCTGTGAGCCACAATCCCTGCAACAGCACGAGTCTCAGCACGTCGACGCGCGAGGCGCCCAGAGCCATTCGTACTCCGATCTCGTGGGTCCGCATTTGAGTCCGATAGGCCACAACTCCGTAGATCCCGGTTACTGCAAGAACCAGCCCGATCAGCGCGAACATTCCTGCCAGGGTGCTCTGTATAACCGCGAAACTGCTCGCCATCTGGGTACACTCCCGCATGGAAAGCACATCGAAAACTGGCAGTCGCGAATCGATCCCATGAATGGCCTGCTCCACCGCCGGCGCCAGGTCGAGGGGATTTCCCTCGGTCTTCACCTGCACGATAGTCTCGTACCCCTCCTGGAAAAAGCTCATATAGACCATAGCTTCCGGTGACTCATTCACGAAAATATGTGTTGAATTCCTGGCAACGCCGACAACCGTGAAAAGTCTGTCCCACACCCTGAGCCTCTTTCCCAGCGGATCCTGCCCTGGCCAGTAGCGCCTCGCCGCGGTCTGATCCACGATGAGTACCCTCGGGGCCTTTTCATCGTCATCCGGTGTAAACTCGCGTCCTTCTAAAATGGGTATATTAAGGGATTCGAAATACCGCGGGGACACCTCGGCATGGTACACCTGCAAAGATTCATGGGGGTGCGGCACATACCCTTCCGGATACGCATCCTCGCCCTTGTGGCTCAGGGTCATCGGAATCCAGTCCGTAAGAGACGCAACCTTCACGCCGGGCAATGCCGACACGCGGTCAAGTATCTTGTGACGGATCAACTGTGTCTCATCGTTGCTGTAGCCGGCAATATTCAGCCCCACGGACGCAGTGAGAATGTGGTCCTGCTCAAATCCGGGATTCGCGCCGGCGAGATTCCGCAGTGTTCGCAGAAGTAGCCCGGAGCACAACAGCAGAGGAAGTGAAAGCGCGATTTGCGCCACCACCAGCCCGCTGAGCAATTTCCGGTTGCGTGAGCCGCCGGAGATACTTGCAGACTCTGCCTTCAGTACCTCAATGGCCGGCGCGTGAGACGAACGCCAGGCGGGGAGCGCGCCGCATAGCATACCGGCCAATAGAGAGAACACTGCAATCCCAATCACCACCTTATGGTCCATGTTCCCGTTCAGTACGAGAGGAATTGCATTCGCTGGAAAGAACCATGCGAATGTCTTCGATGTCCACGATGTCAACACAAGGGCCACGGCTCCTGCGACGATGGAAAGCACCACGCCCTCCAGCACCATCTGCCGCACCAGTTGAATACGATTCGCCCCGAGCGACTGCCGGATGGCAAGCTCACGCCGCCGGGATACAAACCGCACCAGCGTGAGCGTAGCCACGTTCGCGCTGGTCAGCAACAGCACCACAGCGGCGAAGGCCAGCAGAATGGGCAGCGTGGCCGCCATGTATCCGTTGGCGCCGAATGGTGAGCGCCACATGGGATCCAGCGTGATCCGGTTATCGCCCAGATGATCGTCCGGAAACGCCGCGACAATATTGTGCATCACGGTGTCGAGGTCCTGGGCTGCCTGGCCACGGCTCACGCCGGGCCGCAATCTTCCTATTACGTTCAGCCAGACTGCACCACCACTGCGATGCGTCATCCGCCACACATCCGTCCCGAGGGGATCGAACGTTACCCACAGATCTTCACGGATTCCGGGCATTGCTCCGACAACCCCCTCCGGCGCCACACCGATCACCGTCACAGGATGCCGGGCAATCTCGATCGATTTGCCCACAATTGCCGGGTCTGCGGCATAACGGGTCTTCCAAAGCGAGTAACCCAGGACCACGTTGGGAACTGGACGTGACTCCTCTTCAGGCAGAAAGAAACGCCCCAGCACCGGCTTGATGCCGAGCACGTCGAAATAATTCGCCGACACGTTCGCAATATAGGCGCGCTCCGGCAGTGCGCCACCGGTCAGCGTAATCCAATCGTGATGATAGGCAAGTATCCCGGTGAGGGTGTGGTTCTGCTCGCGCAGATCGCGATAGTCGAGATACGAGAAGGGCGGAGTCGGGGAGAAGTTCCGTTCCCCCCTCTGCAGGCTAACAAGATCGCCCGTGTCCCGCGCGCCAGGAATCGGACGCAACATTGTGCCGTCAATCCAACTGAATATCGTGCTGTTGGCGCAAATAGCTACGGCCAGCATCGCCGTCGCGGTGATCGTGAAGCCGGGGCTCTTACGCAGTTGCCGCAACGCATAACGGACGTCCCGGCCTATTTGTTCAAACCAGCCTCCGCCCCACATCTGGCGCGTCACATCCTGCACCAGAAGAATGTTTCCAAACTCCCGCACTGCCGCTTGTCGCGCCGCCTCTGCCATCTCGCCTCGCGCCACCCGATCTGCAATCGCCATCTGCAGGTGGGCATCGATCTCTTCCTGCAATTCGCGGTTTCGCCGCTGAAAACCGAAGCTCGAAAACCACTTCACGACTCACTCTCCCCCGGCTTGACGTACATCACCGACCCAATCGCTTCGACAATCCGCTCCCATCGGCCCAGATCCCTGGCCAACTGCTTTTTCCCCTTGGCTGTGATTCGGTAGTATCGGGCTTTTTGCTTGCTCTCTGACTGCTTCCATTCAGACTGCACCCAGCTCTGACGCTCCAATCGATGGAGAGCCGGATACAGTGATCCGGTTTCCACCTGAAGCACATCTCCGGATTGCAAACGCAAAGCCTGGACAATGCCATATCCATGCTGCGGTCCCCATTGCAGCGTCTGCAGAATGAGCATGTCGAGTGTTCCCTGCAGCAGCTCAATTCGATTTTTATACTGGTCTTTCTCGTTCATAGATGTAGACACTCTACTCGCAGTGGCAGTAGCTTGTCTACTCCCGCATCATGGCGGCGCCTCAATTCAAAGCCGTGCTCGTAACAACTCCTCAGAAGAGATCGGAATCCGGCCTGACATTCCGGTCGAAGCAGTCCGCTGTGTGGCCTGCTGACACACGCGGTCGGCGCGGCGGCTGCGAGCCAACAGGAAAGACTTGCGGTTGCCCAGATTCCACATAATGCACCGATCCGCAATGCTTCCGGTCAAAGATCGACGCTCATGTGGCGAAAACGCTCGAAAGCAAAGCGACCCTTGTGCAGATTTCGTCTGCTTGGAACTCCCGCCAGGGCGCACCCTTGGGCGGAATCAATACGTCGAGTTGGAAATCAAAAAGGCGAAGGCCATCGTCATGGACGGGGGCAAGCGCGGACAAACAGTGGAGGTTTGCGCCGATCCCGATTGCCGCGTCCATCATTCCGACACACCCACTTCGCAGCAGGTCGAAGGGTGGCCCAGGATTTCCGGATGCCGACGCCAAGATCAGTGTGGGTGCCCCGTCTTGCGTTTCTTTGCAAGGGCGGGGACAACGGACGCTTGGTACGGTGTTTCGGGGATGACAATAGCTAACCCCTAGACCGTCGCGGGATGAGATCGCTGCCTATCCGGCATTCACCTGTACGGGCTAGGTTCTCTCAACCGATCGCTGTAACTTGCCCCATCTCTCGTTTGCACGGTGGCCGGTTTCCGAGAAATCAAATCAGGAACGCGTCGCCGCTCCAATCGTTGGTTTGGTTCGCAGACTGTGGATTTGTTGGGTTGAATGTCTTTGCGGTTCTCTTTTCGACATTGTCGTAGAAGCCCGGCAAAAAATATAGACTTGGCGATTCGACAGCCTCATCCTACAGCGTGCGAATCCGTTCGAACTCCTCAGCAGCCAGCTTGGGTGGAAGATTCACCTTCTTAACAAACTCGTCCGCTGCGTCAAAATGCAGTACCCGCCTCGTCAACCACGGTCTCAACATTCCCGCTTAATTCGACCAGGTTTTTATAGGCTTCGTCATTGTTGCGGCTAGCTAGGGACAAAGTGTAACTTGCGACTCGCAACTTTTGTTCTGCCGCGGCTGCCGCACGAGTCGGTCCGTATGACTTTCGATTTGTTCGTCACTCGCCATGGAGGGGAAATTCGCGGCAAGTTTCTGACCAAAGCCATAGTGCGAACAAGCTCAAGCCACAACTACCACATTAGGTCGTTGACCAACGCAGAAGTTGGAGAGCGTGCAGTGCGTTCCAGCAGCCCGCCCTCGTCTCGGTGGTTTCGGCAGATTGCCATAAGGACTGAAATGCCGGATAGTTATTGAAATGTGATGTGAGCGACAAGGCGTAGAACTTTTCCGGATCGTTAGAACAAGAATTTGAGGGCCACCTGAATTACCCTCGGACTCACGTCCGACTGAATTTGCCCGAAGGTCGGCGATTCAATGTCGCTGACCGGCAAGCGGAAGTTGGTATGGTTCAAGACATTGAATAACTCGCCGCGGAATTGCAGTTCTTTTGATTCCGTCAGCCGAATGTTCTTGAAGGCTGACACATCCCAGTTCACGTATCTTGGGCCCAGGACCGCGTTGCGGCCCTCGTTCCCAAACTGCTCGACCGGAGAATTCGGGTCCTGGATAATTTGTTGAAAAGCGCTCGTATTGAACCACGCCGCCGCGGTACGCGGTCCGGAGTTTGGATTTCCTATGACGTTGGGGCGATTGCTGGAGAATCCCGATATTTCCGGCGCCTGCCCTTGCAGGGAAACGTCGTTCGAGTCGAATACCGTGAACGGCGTGCCGCTCATCGCGGTGAAAATCCCGTTCAACTGCCAGTTGCCGAGAACCTTGCCGTACCAGGTGCTCGAATGTTGCAAGAACGGAAGGCTCCACTGGTAGCTCAGCACCAGGCGATTGCGAGCGTCGAACATGGAGGGGCCACGCTCGGCGGCGAGATCAAAGGGATTCTGCGCCAGATCGTTCTCACCTGCCACGGGCTGCGAAGCCGATCCCGTGATGTTGAAAGAAGAAACGTCATCGATGGAGTGCGACCACGTATATGACGCAAGGAACGACAGGCCGTGGCTGAAGCGCTTGCGCAGGCTGGCTTCCAGGGCGTTGTAACTGGAGTTCGAGACGCTCGCGATCTCACCCACCGAGCCGTACACGCAATTATTCTGCTGGGCTAGCGTGCATCCTGAATACAGACGCCGCTGGTTTACGTTATTTTCGGTGGAGATCGGACATGGCTGTGCCGGTGGTGCGCAGCCAGAGCTGGTGGTGTCCACGCCAGGATAATAGACGGCCGGATCGCCTTCAATGAATCGCGGCAGCCTCACGCCGGTGGTGCCGACGTACCCGAGTTGAAACAGCCAGTCCTGACCGAACGAACGTTGAATGTTCAGATTCCAATCCTGCGCATAGGGCAGATGCAGATTGCGCGAAACCACCAGCAACGTCATGGGCTCGGGGAAAGGCACTCCGAAAGGATCCGGCGCATAAAACGGGTTGGCAAATGAGTGGATGGGAAAGCCCAACTGCAGAGTCTTCAGATAGGGAGGAGCGCTGACCGGATCCTGCAGCGGACCGCCTTCACCGGTATAGTACGGCTCATAGAACATTCCGTAAGCCGCGCTGACCACGGTCTTTCCGTCTCCGCGGAGATCCCAGGCGACACCAAAGCGCGGAGCAAGAGCGGTCTTCTGGGTTGGAATCAAACCCGCCGGCACGCCTGGGTCGCCCGGATAGAGCAGTCCCGGCGGAGCGTTTGGAATCACTTTCGACTGCGCTCCGGGAACAAAGAGATTCACCTCGTTGTTTCTCTCGGTGGAGGGAAAGGGCAGTTCGTAACGAAGTCCCAGATTCAACGTCAGGCGAGAATTGACTTTGTAGGTGTCCTGGCCGTAAGCATCCAAAGCGCGGTCACGGATTTCGCGAGCGAAGTTTCCTCCGCCTTGCAGGAAGACCACCGGATTTCCCGAAAGATAGTTGGCAAAACCGTCGCTATAGAGGAAATCCTCGAACGAGGGAATGCCGGCCAATACAAAAAATCCGTTGGTGGCGATGCCCTGCAAGGCATTGATCTGGTCGCGCCGGTAGCCGCCGCCGAATTTGAATTCGTGGCGGCCATGGATCCAGCTCAGAGAGCCAGAGAGGTCAAACGTATTTTGAAACGTGTTGCGTGGCCCAGTGATGGGGTCGCCCACCGAGGCGTATCCCCCTACTTGGATAAACGGCGGTCCGGCGGCCGAAGGCAGCGTGGGATCATACTGAAAACCTAAATCTGACAACGACTCATGATTCAGGTGCTGGTCAAGCAAGAACGTATTGCGGAGATACGAAAAACGCGCGACCCCGATGGTGGTGGGCGAAAAGATGTGGGTCTCCTGCGTGACAAAATTCTGCGCCCGGTTATACTCCCCCACCGGAAATCCGGGCACGTTGGCGCCCACCGGCGAAAGAGGATCTGTTGTCGGACCGCTGCTGTACATATAGCGGAAATTCAGGGTGTCGGCGTGCGAGAGATAATGGTCCAGCCGCAATCCGAACTGGTTCTCGTTCTGAATCAGCGTCTGGGTCGTGATGAATCCATTTTCTCCGACGTTCGGTAGCGGGAAAAACGGCAACACGCTGCTCGCAGTCGGATCGATCGGGGTGAACAGCGTCATTTGGTTGAACGGCACCGGTGTTCCAAAAAAGGTGAGCTGCCCCGCAGGATTACTGCAGAAACCGGTGGTCCCATCGATCGTCGCGCCGGGGAGATCGGTACACTCTTCCGCGAAGTTGCCCTGCCTTTCCGCCGAGGATGGTACTGTTGCCGGCACAGTCTCGCCTTGCCGGTTGCGGAAGCCTTCGTAATATCCGAAGAAAAACGTTTTGTCCTTGACGATCGGGCCGCCGAAGGTCGCGCCGAATTGATTTTGCTTCAAAGGCTGAACGCTTTGCGTGAAGTAATCAGACGAATCCATCGCGTCGTTGCGTAGAAATTCCCAGGCGGCTCCGTGAAACGAGTTGGAGCCCGACCGCGTGACGATGTTGGTCGTGGAGCCGGTGTTCCGTCCGAACTCTGCATTCGCGTTGTGGCTCAGAATCTTGAACTCGGCGATCGCGTCGATCGGCGGCTTGAGAACGAATCCGCCGTCCACGGAGCTGACATTGTCGGCACCGTCAATCATGAAATTGTTCGACTCCGGCCGCTGGCCGTCCACGGCGTACGCCTGATTCTGCCGCGCCGGACCGCCGGCTTCGAGCAGTCCAGGTGTCAAAGGCACCACGCCGGGCTGAAGCAATCCCAGCTGAGAAAAATTGCGGCCATCCAAAGGCAGGTCGAGAATCTCACGCTCCATGACGGTTTGGCCGAGACTGCTGACCGTGCTCTGCACCAGCGCGGCGTCTGCGCTCACTTCCACCTGCTGAGTTTCCGACCCGAGCCTCAGGTGAATGCCGACAGTCGCGGTCTGGTTCACGTCCAGTGAGATGCCTTGCTGTAAGTATTTCTGGAAACCTCTCGCCTGAACCTCTAGGTGGTAATGTCCGATCGGGAGCTCGACGAGCACGTATTCTCCCTGACGGTCTGTGATTGCAACCCTGGTCAATCCGGTTTCGATCTGCTTCGCAGTAACGGTAGCGGACTGGACAACCGCGCCGCTCGGATCGCTCACAATTCCGCGAATGCTTCCGGTAATCTGCTGTCCGGCAAGATTCAAGCTTGTAAGCAGGGCCACCAAGAACAACGTCAGCGTCTTCGCGCTACGCATGCTTTTCCCCATTCGTCCTCAAGAATTCGCGATCAGAGTCGCAAAATAATTGTTCTCGCCATCGCGTCCGAGAACGCGTGAGAGAACTCGCCACAGATTGAAGTGGGGCGATTATAGGGACGCGTGGAAGCCAGTCAATAATCTGAAAGCAGTACCGGTCTCGGCTGTTCGTTTGAAAAACAGTTGTCTTTTGGAAACAGAGCTGAGAACAATCCCGCTGTTCTAAGGCAGTGAAAGCGGTTGGACCAGGCGCAGCCAGGTGAGTGTCGATAACGAATTGCGACCTCTTAGCATTTTTGTACTATTGCCCCCTAAAACATTCACCGTTATGGTCTCAAGCGAAATCGTAATCGTCGTTCTTGAGGCTGGGCTATGAGAGCACTGGAAGGATTGTCCGAGAACTTCCCTTGGCGTTTTCCATCAACTCTGCCAGCAATTCAAGAGCGCATCGGGCGCAGCGGGGTCGGACGGTCCGGCAGGCGCCGGGCCTAACGATCACTACTGGTCGTGCCCAACAGCACGAGGTAAAAAGGTAAAGGCAATGGAGAAGAACGAAAAAGACGGCAACCTGATTTCAGGCAGCGGGCTAGGTGCTGAGAAGCCGGCCACGAAAATCAGGATCATCGAAGACGTGGAGGCCACCGGAGAGACAGCTGCGGCTTATGACTTTTGGCGGGCCGGGTCTGGGCGACAGCAAGTTCCCGGCATCATCAAGTGCTTCGGCGCGCGCCCCGACTTTCTGCGCCGGGTGATTGAATTCGGAAATACAATCCACTTCTCGGAAGGGCATCTCTCACGGCGATACAAAGAATTAATCGCGAGCTATGTCTCCTATTTGAATCGTTGTCCTTATTGACTGGACAGCCACGCCTACTTCCTGCGTGTCCAGGGAGCATCTGATCAATGTGTAAATGCCATCGTCGAAGGCAAACTTGACGAAGCGGGCCTTACTCCGGCGGAGCGCGCGTTGCTGGATTACGTCAAGCTGATCACGGACGCTGCCTATCGCTCCACCGCCGAAGATGTGCAGAGACTTCGAGACGCAGGCTGGAAAGAAGAGCAAATTGCGGAAGCTGTCTACATCACCGCAATGTTCGCATTTTTCAACCGCGTCGCCGACGCATTCGGCGTTCCTTCTCAGGACTACCTCGGGATCGGGAAATTGACGCCTTGACCGCCGACGACATTCGGGCCTATTGAGTCTCGAACGCAAACGAATTTGAATAGCGAGGAAGCAGAAGGTTCGTCGCGGCTGCCAGTCCCAGCGCCGCCGCGAGGAGAGTCAGCAAAGAGGCATAGGAGCCAGTCGCGTCAAATGCGCGGCCCAGAATCACCGGACCGATGGCTCCAGCAGCCGCGTAAAAAGTCCAGGTGAGGCCGTAAAGAGTGGAAAACGCGCGCAGCCCAAAATAGCGCGTCAGCAGGTAAGGTGTAATGGCGGCTTCGCCTCCAGCGCCGACACCAATCAGCGCAGCGGCAAGGCAGCCCGCAGGAAAACTAGCCGCCCGAGCGAGAAGGAAAATTCCCAGCGCAGTAATGAGGTTGATGACAAGCGCGACACGCGGACCGAAAAATCGGTCCAGCAACCAACCCACCAGAATCCTGCCAAGCAAACTTGATCCACCGAGTATGGACGCGCAGATTGCCGCATTTCCAGCTGTGAGGCCTCGATCGGTCAGCAATGCGGACAGGTGAGTGATGGCTCCGTTCATGCTGATCGAACTTACGAATAGAATGGCAGTGATAATCCAGAAGGCAAAAGAACGCAGGCCCTGCGGCCACGTCATTCCAGAATGTGCGACCGGAGCGGCATTGTTTTCGAATGTCCCGCGCTCGCGGATGTAACGCCAACTGAGGGGCAGGCCGAGTAATAATGCAAGGCCGCCGAGAGCCGCGTAGGCGGCGCGCCAACCGGAGCGGCTGATGATGGATTGAGCGACGACGGGTAAAATCATGGAGCCCAAACCCGCTCCAGCCATCACGAAGGCCAGAGCCATCCCCAAACGTCGGTGAAACCAAGTGGAAATCGATCGCGAATACGCCAAATGAGCCGCGCCGTTTCCAACGAATCCGAGCACAAAGCAAGTCACGTAAAACTGCGCCAATCCGGCATGCAACAGAGACAGCGACGCGATAGCGCATCCATACACCGTCATGCAAGTAAGAATGATGCGGCGAGGGCCAAAGCGATCGATCCACCGGCCAAGAAATGGGGAAATGACGCCCAGCGTGACGGCAGCGATGGCGAAGCCGCTTGATATGGCTTCGCGACTCCAGCCGAATTCAGCCGCCAGCGGCTTCACAAAAACGGAGAAGGTATAGACGAACAACGAGCCAAATCCTGCCATCACGCCTAGGCACGCCGCAATGACCACACGCCAGCCGTAATAGCCAGAATCAAATTCACCGAGGCCGCGCGTCGTTTCGACGCGTTGCATTGTTCCTGTGTCTGCGTCTGTGCCTTGAGGGTGAGTGGCCAACCTTCACGCTTTCTTTGCAGCGCCGACTCGTCGGCAACGCTTTGGTGGAACTTAACTACAACGCAATCACAAGTGCGAAGACGCAAATGGTACAGGACTTATGGGTGGCCATCTCTAGTCTTTTTGGACTATTGCCGCCATCTCGCAATCATAAGTAAGGTTTCAGCCATTCAGAAACGCTGTTGGATTCAGCTTTCCGTACGACTGAATTTCTAAACTCAGATTTGGGAATCGCGAACCAGAAACCATGCCGTTTGGCCCGCGCGACGTCATCGCCGGTCACATGCTTGCCGCCCTTCTGAACCTTGCCCGCGATCGGCTGCCATGTTGCGAGGCCATCGACGTAACGGTTGAACATACAGAAGGCAGCGGCAATCAGGACCATATCGTGGATTTCCTTGTCGGTTGCGCCTTCCCGAGCGATCCTGAAATTTATCGCGAAATAGGAAAGCAGACCTCCCAACTCGGTTATATAGGGCGGGATTACAAAAAGCCGCTGTAGGCAATCGCAGCGAAACAACCCAACCACGTGACGAATTGGCCGCCGTCGCCATTTCGACGTTCAAAATAATTCCTAGGAAGCGGTGTCTTTACCGCCGCAGATTAGGTCTGAGGTAAGTCCACATCTTTCAGGCCGAAGAAATATCATTACTTCTTCTGCCCAAACCCGTACCTTCCGGACGTGGCTCGGAGGGTTCAGGGCGCATGCTTTTGGCTCGGTCGAGCGCGTCCGCCACGCTTAAGCAAACATTCTGCGGTCCAAGATGGCCGTGAAATCCCGCCTCTTGCATCCGCTTGGCTGGTTGTTCTCTGGCTCCGCAAAGAATGAGTTGTCGCCCGGATTCGTGGACTTGGTCGGCGAATTTCTCCAATGCCTGAAGGCCAGTGGAATCGATCGCAGTCATATTCCTGAGCCTAAGGATAATGATGGGTGGAAGCTCGTGCAGACGAGAAACAATTGCGTCGAGTTTGTCTGTTGCGCCGAAGAGGAAGGGGCCATGGATTCTGAAGATGCCGACGTAGGAGGGGATTTCTTTGTGCTGCAAGATGTGAACATGACCTTCCCGAATATACTCCGCCGTCACCTCTGTCACAGTAGTGGTTTGTGTAACTTTACGTATGTACACAAAAGCAGCCAGAATCATGCCCGCCTCCACGGCGACCGTCAGATCGGCAAAGACCGTAAGAAGAAAGGTCACCAGCCATGTTCCAATCTCGAATCGAGATAGTTTCAAGAGTTCAGGAATCTCACGCCATTCGCCCATGTTGTAGGACACAACTAAGAGAATGGCCGAAAGAACCGATAGCGGAATAAATCGAGCAAGGGGTGCAGCGAAGAGGACAATTGCCAAAAGAGTCAGCGAGTGGATCATCCCCGCCACTGGCGTCTTCGCACCAGAGCGGATATTGGTAGCTGTTCGGGCGATGGCTCCCGTAGCCGGTAGCCCGCCGAATAGAGGAGACAGAATGTTGGCAATCCCTTGGCCTACGAGTTCGACGTTTGGGTTGTGCTTATCTCCGCTCATGCGGTCGGAAACCACTGCGGACATCAGCGATTCAATTGCGCCCAGCATGGCAACTGTGATCGCCGGTGATATTAGTGGTCGTAGCAAGTCGAAACGAAAATGTGGAATCTTGAGCCTTGGGAACCCTGATGGAATACCACCGAATCGGGTGCCGATCGTAGCGACAGGAAGCTTGAAGATCACAACCACCGCCGTTCCCAGGAACAGAGCAACGATGTAACCGGGGACTCTCTTCATGAAGGCCATGAAGACAATAATCACCACGAGCGCGCTAGCCGCTAGGGATGTCTCCACCGGCGAAAACGATGAAAAGTTGTGAGCCAGGGTGACAATGCGTGACGCAAAGTCACCTGGAACCTTATCAATCTTGAGACCAAAGAAATCCTTGATTTGAGTGCTGGCAATGATGACGGCGATGCCGTTCGTGAAACCCACGACTACGGGGCGCGGGATGAACTTGACCGCCGTGCCCAAACCCGTCGCTCCCAATAACAATAGGAGAACGCCAGCCATCATGGTGCACATGAACAACCCGTCAATGCCGTATCTCGCAACAATTCCAAACACCACAACTACAAACGCGCCCGTGGGACCACCGATCTGTGTTGAGGAGCCTCCAAAAGCAGAAATTGCGAAACCGGCGACGATAGCGCAATACAGGCCTGCTTGCGGTGGAACGCCGGACGCAATTGCGAAGGCCATCGCCAAAGGGAGCGCCACGAGGCCGACGGTAATTCCTGCGAGAAGATCTGAGGCGAACAGACGTGGCGTGTAGGATTTCAGACAGACAACGGATTTCGGAAGCCAATTACGCATCTTAGTTTGCCTAAACGAGCGCCACGCCTTTAGCTATCCCTTTGGAGTGTACTGGCAGTCCTCCTGTCGATGGGCTTTATTTGGCAAGAGTGGCCTGTTCTATCGGGTACGCCCTTTGATGTGTCTCGCGAACAAGAATTCCTAAGACAGGGTGACCAGGTTAACTGCGTCAGCGCTCTGCCCGGCAGTCTCGAAGAGCAGCTCCGACGGGAACTTGTCGCTGAAAAATAGTTTGGGAGTCTGTCCGTGCGGACTTGCAGCGCGTTGGCTTCGGCGAGAGGCGGTCGAGTTTTTCCTCGATCCATGGATCGGGCACCGCTCGGCGACAAATGTTTCGCGCCCATCCGTTGTGATCGCTATCTTGGTTGATCTTGCCCCGCAAGCAGTAGGATCTACCCCACCACGGGTGCGATAATTTCGGTAACGAATCCTCCTGCAACTTATGAAGCGTCACGTCCTCATGTACGGGTTGATCGGTGGAATCTTGATTGCTCTGCTCCAGTGGACCGAGTATCGGTTCCTGGTCGTCGAACATTCCATCGAAATCTACGGCGGACTGATCGCCGCGACCTTTGCCGTTCTTGGCATCTGGCTTGGCCTCAAGCTGACAGCAAAACGCCAGACAATTGTTGTGAGGGAGATCCCCGTCGCTGCCGAGGGGCCGTTCATCCCTGACGAAGGAAAACGTGAGGACCTCCATATCACTCGCCGTGAGCTTGAGATCCTTGAACTGATCGCCCTGGGCCTGAGCAACCGCGAAATCGCCGAGAAGCTTTTTGTGAGCGAGAGCACGGTGAAGACCCACTCCAGCCGTGTTTTCGACAAACTCGGGGCGAGACGAAGAACGCAAGCGGTGCAACTCGGCAAGGAATTCGGCCTTCTCCCCTGATTTACTCGTGCACGAGCACGATTCGCGCCAATAACCGCTCCCCCAAACGAATGATTTTTCTCTCCGCCGCCAAAATCACCCGAAAGGATGACGACACCGACCCCGCCTCATGCGGTATGTTGAGCCGCCGCTCAATACGAGCGAACGTGAAGTTTAGGTAATGGTGCAGTTTGAAAAAGATTCGTATCAGGGCATCGCTTCAGCGATGCCGACAACGGCCCAAGGGCAAGCGGCTTTAGCCGCTGGGGGCTTGCCTGCGGCCCCAGCGGCTGAAGCCGGTTTCGAACCCGGCGACCATTCGGCATGCCTGAAGGCATGCCCTGATACGAATCTCTTTTCAAACTGCACCACTACCGAAGTTTATGAAAACACGAACTTCCTGAAAAAAGGAGCGAACATGAACTCTCTGCATTCGATGAAGGTCTTTGTCGTGGGTACTCTATCGATCGGCTTGTTTTCAAGCGCTGCGCTCATTCCCGCAACCGCCCAGGAACTCCCCCGGGTCTACGACGCCTCCATGCCACGTGACCAGCAGATCACACTCGCCGAAAGCGCCGCCCCGGCCGAGGTATCCAGTAAAGCCACAGTTTATGTTCTCGGCCCCAAAGGCTACGAGAAAGCGCGCGAAGGCACGAACGGCTTCAGCTGTTTTGTTGGCCGGCATTTCGTAAAGCCCGCAGAAACAACCCCCGCAGAAACAACCATTGAGCCGCAGTGCTTCGACGCCGAAGGCAGCCGTACTCTCTTGCTTGTTTACATGCACGGTGAAGAGCTGCGCACAAACGGCAAGTCCGAGGCCGAAATCAAGGCAGACATCGCCAACGGATATAAGGAAGGCCGTTACCAGTATCCGAGCAAACCGGGGTTCCTCTACATGATGTCCAGCCGGAACCGCTTGAGCGCGATGCCCGAGCACGGCACTGGCATTTTCCCTCCGCACTTGATGTTTTATGCGCCGAACATGACCACGAAAGACATCGGGTTCGACGCGCAATCGCTGGCGAACCTCGATTATCTTGGGATGACTCACGCCGGAGCAGGCGATAACCTGATCGTAGTTATCCCAGCGGCATCCAAGTCGCCAGCTGACGTGGCTGGTCGCTGAGCCCGTATGAGCATGGGGCCGGCAGCGTACGTGGAAAGGTCAGAATCGGATAAAAGACGATCGGATAAGAGACATTACAAGGATATGAGAAAGATCATCGTCACCTTCGGGCTGATTTCCGGCGCTATCTCCTCGCTGATGATGATAGCGGTGGTGACCTTCGGCGGCAAGATCGGTTTCGACCGCGGCGCGATCATCGGCAACACCTCGATCGTGCTCTCGTTCCTGATGGTGTTTGTCGGCATCCGAACCTACCGGGACAACATCGGCGATGGTCAGATTACCTTTTTAAGGGCTTTTTCCGTCGGCCTCTCCATTACGCTGATCTCCTGCATCGTCTATGTCGTAACCTGGGAAGTGATCTACTACAACTTCCTGCCTGGTTTCTGGGACGCATATGGCGCTCATTTGGTTCAGAAGCTCACCGCCTCGGGGACGAGCCCGGCAGCCATCCAGGAAAAACTTCAGCACGTCAGAAAATACAAAGAGCTGTACAAAAATCCATTCTTCAATGCAGCGCTCACGTTCATTCATCCCTTCCCGATTGGGCTCGTCATTACGCTGTTCTCCGCGTTGGTCCTGAGGCGAAAGCCGCAACCGCAAACCGCGGTCGGCGCAGCGCCCAGAACCAACGCACCAGTAGGCGGGCTCTAAGCGGAGTTCCACAGGCGTTTCAATCCGCATCCCATCCGGTCCGAGCGTTAACCGTAGGTGAGGTCGGTGCTCTGTCCGACTTCGATGATATAGCCGTCAGGATCGCGGATGTAGCAGCGTATCTCGCCGTACTTGGGGATCGGTTCCGTGATGAACTCCGCTCCTCGACTTTTCCATAGTTTGTAGCACGCTTGAATATCCGCGACCCGGAAATTCATAAAGCTGTTGATGTGATTCGGGTCGGGGACGCTGAGCGTTACCGTCGGCTTATCCGGGGTGGGCCCGCCGCCGACGTTCAGGATCATCCAGATATTCGCCAGCTGAAGGTACGGAGGCGCGTTGCCGTCACCCATGGTCAGAATGCGAGCGCCAAAGACCTTTTCGTAGTAGCGAGCCGATCGCTCGACATCGGCGACGGTGAGAAAATGCGCGATGCTGATCCCCTCTTTCGGGGGCATCTCATAGCTTTTCTGGTCGATTTGTACGGTGCTCATTGACGGCTCCTTTTTCTGAACTCACCTTCATTTGTCTGTTTCTATTTGGCTTTCGCCGCGGCTTGCTCGATCAACTCCGCCACTTTTTTTGGGTGAGACAGCATGGCGAGATGATTAGCCGGTACGGTGATCGAAGTTGCCTTCATGGTCGCGGCTTCGTCTTTCTCGAGTTGCGGCGGAATCGCCCGATCATTGCCCGCAATCAGGGCCCATGAAGGCTTGCTCTTCCACGCAGCAGTCGTGATTGTGGCTCCAAAAACGGATGACGACGTCTGTCCCTGCGTCGCCGTGAGTATCCGCTGCTCACTGGCCGGGAGGTCCTGCGCCATGTCTTCGGCAATTCCCTTTGGAGTCGCCGTTAGAAAACCCTGAGCGTCGGGCCGGAGCTCGCCGCCCAGCGGAGCCGGCGGATACGGCTTGCTGACCGAATTGATGGATTCCCCATCCCCGGGCGCGAACGCCGCCACGTAGACCAACCCGACAACCTTTGGTTCATTCCCCGCTTCGGTAATCACCACGCCGGCGTAGGAATGGCCGACCAGGATTACCGGGCCGTCCTGCAACGCGATGATGCGCTTGGTCGCCGCTACATCGTCGGCCAGCGAGGTCAAAGGATTCTGCACAGCGACCACATGAAAACCTTTCGCCTCAAGCAGCGCAATCACCTTGGACCAGCACGATCCATCCGCCCAGGCGCCGTGAACCAGGACGATATTTTTAACCCCTTTTGGGGAGCTCGTTTGGGCGAATCCTCTCATGTCGAGTCCGGACGACAGGATCAGCATCGTGGTTGCGATCAAAGCGGTTCGGTACATGTGCGAGAGTTTCATGTGCGAGAGTTTCATTTTTATCTCCTCGTTAAGCTAACTGTCGGCATTAAGCCAGAACAGCCTCGACCGCGCAATTGGACGATAGTATCGGCAGTACCTTGGTATCAATTGATTCGAGGGCCGCTCACCACATGTCACGCCGGGTTGCCCCGCTACTGCGCCGATGTCAGCCGTACGTGAGGTCGGTGCTCTGTCCGACCTCGATAATATAACCGTCGGGATCGCGGATGTAGCAGCGAATCTCGCCGTATTTTTTCTTCGGCTCGGTGATGAACTCGGCTCCTCGACTTTTCCATAATTCATAGCACGCTCGAATATCCGCAACGCGGATATTCAGGAAGCTGCTGACCTTATCCGGATCGGCGGGGACACTGAGCGTTACCGTCGGCTTGTCCGGGGTGGGCCCGCCTCCGACGTTGACGATCAGCCAGGTATTCGCGATCTGAATGTGCCCAGACGCACCCTTGCTGTCGCCTCTGCTGAGAATGCGACCGCCGAAGACCTTCTCATAAAAATCAACCGATCGGTCGATGTCGGCGACGGTGATGAAATGTGTGACGGTAAACCCGTCGCGCGGCGGCATCTCATAGCTCTTTGGTTCGATTCCTACGCTGCTCATCGTCGACTCTATATTTCCGCCAGTGCGCCGTGCACTAGATGGATCGAGATCGCACCCTCGCCAACGGCTGACGCAACCCGCTTCACGTTTCCGGAGCGGATGTCTCCAACTGCAAAAACTGCTGGCAAGCTGGTCTCAAGCATCTGCGGCGACCGGCCAAGAGGCCATTTTTGTGGAGCGCTTGCCAGAACTGGATCCAGGTCCCGTCCTGTAAGAATGAAGCCCTGCTGATCAAGGACGACACAGCCACGCAGCCAGTCGCTACGAGGTGACGCACCCGCCATCACGAAAACGTGCCGGATATCGCGTGTCATCCTCTCCCCTGACGAACGGTCGAGCCAGGTGACCCGTTCGAGGTGCGATTCGCCCTCTAATGACACCAGTTCAGTCTGCAGATGCAGCTCGATCACCGGATGCTTTGTGATCCTCTGAGTCAGATAGCGTGACATCGTCTCCGAAAGCGTTTTTCCGCGAACCAGCATATAGACCTTCCGGGCAGTTTCCGCCAGGAAAATGGCTGCCTGGCCGGCGGAGTTTCCTCCGCCGATGACGACGACCTCATCCCCCCCGCAGAGTTGTGATTCCATGAATGTGGCCGCGTAATAGATTCCATTTCCTTCGAACTTCTTCAGGTTGGCGACGTTCGGCGTATTGTATTGTGCTCCTGTGGCGATGATGATGCTTCGAGCCTGCAGAATATCGCCATTCTCCAGCGAGAGCCGATATGGCCTCCGATCGCATTGGAACTTGACCACTCGCTGTCCCACCATCATCTGTGCGCCGAATTTTTCCGCCTGAACGACGCCACGGCGCGTGAGTTCCAGACCGGAGACGCCAGTGGGGAAGCCGAGGTAGTTCTCAATCTTTGAGCTCGAGCCCGCCTGTCCGCCGGGAAAGTCAGCCTCGATCACGACCGTGTCTAAGCCTTCTGAGGCTGCGTAAACCGCCGCCGCCAAGCCGGCCGGACCAGCGCCCACAATGACGACATCGAGAATGTGCGATTCATCGACTTTGCCCGAGAGCCCCAGGCAGTGAGCCAACTGTTGCGTCGTGGGGTTGCGCTGCACGGCCTTTCCGCTGCAAATCACGATCGGTATTTCGTCGATCGTCACATTAAAACGATCGAGCAACTCCTGAGCGGTTGTGTCGGTGTCAAGGTCGACATATGCGTGCGGTTGTCCGTTGCGGATGAGAAACTCGCGCAGCCGCAACGTATCAGCCGAGTGACGCGATCCCAGAATAATGACGTTACCCATGCCGCCCGCAATGAGCGCGAGGCGTCGCTGAATAAAAGCGCGCATGAAGATATCGCTGAGCTCGGCATCTTTCGCGATGAGCGAGCGCAAGGCAGCGGAGCTCACTTCAAGAAATTCTCCGGACTCGGCCACACGCCCACGCGCCATAGAGCCGGTCCCAGAGATCATGACGATGTCTCCGGAAAAGCCGCCCGGACGATGAGTCGCAAATACGTGCTCGCCAGAGAGCCTCGTGATTACAATGTCGAGCTTTCCTGAAAGTAGAACAAACAAAGGCAAACTCAGATCCCCGGCTTCGAACAGGATCTCTCCGGCCCGAACTGCTCTCACCGTGCCATACGGCCGGATGCGGTCGATCTGGCTGGGGGTTAGGAGAGGGAAGGCTTCGGCTTGCCGCTCGGGTGAGTCGATCGATCGTAGAATTGACTCGGTCACTTATTCTTTCCTTGGGTGAAAAGCTGGGGACAGATGGGACGTTTACTAATTTCCGATTGCCGAAACATGGAAGACTTCCCGTCTGTCCCCCGCTTTCCCTTCCCGATTCTTATGCCGCTGAAACCACCTTCCTCTTCGCATCGAGTGCCGGTAGAAGAAGTTTCAGAAGCGCTTGATCAGAGAACGGGTTCTGACCTGAGATCAGCTCGCGATCTTGAATGACATAGCTGCTCCATGGAGCGAGAACAGTTACGTTACCGCCCGCCGTTTGCAAGGCGAAGTCTGGGTAGAAGAGAACCTTGCCGCCAATCTCAAGCGGCTCCCGCTGCTGCTCTTCGGCTGTTGAAAAAATAGTCATCCTATATCCAGCATAGATCCAGCCTTGAGCTTTTGCGTGGGCTCCGGCGGCATCGCCCGCCGCCAGCGCGGCGACCACGTCCTTCGAATTCGGAAGCGCCGAGAGCAGTGAAATCGGGCCATGGCAGAGGACTGCCGTAGGCTTGGATGTTTCATGAAAGTGTCTCATCACGATGCCGGCGTCGGGATCATCGAGAAGATCGATCATCGGGCCGTGGCCGCCGGGGACGAAAACGGCGTCATATTGATCCAGGCCCGATGCGATGACATCCGCGATACGAGTTGGATTTCTGAGCCCGGTCAGGCCGTCGCGGAATATCAGATAGTCCTGAAGCTTGGCCGCGTCCCCGCCGAAGAAATCGGCGACCTCTGAATTCACATCCACTTGGGGCGCGTTACCTTTGGGGTTGGCGAAAGTGATTTCGTAGCCCTCGTTCATCAGGGCGCGAACCGGAACCGTCAGCTCGTTGAGATAGTAGCCAGCGCCCTTGTAACATCCGCCATCTTTCAAGGGCAAGCCATAACCGCTCGATACCAGTACTAAGACTTTTCCTTTGGCTGTCATTTTGTTCTCCTTTTTGAAATCGAATCCTATGCTCCTGAATATGAACTAGCTCATCGTCCGCGGCTTCCTCGAAAGTGTGCAAGGACCGGCTACCGCGGTTGCAGTCAGTTATGCCCCTGGGAATCCGAACATCAGCCACGACTGATTGGCTACCCAATGCGGGTACAGCTCCGTCATCTGATCGAACAGCTCCTGGTCGGACTTCGCGGTTTTCTGCAGCCGATCGAAGTCCCCGAGGTAACGCTTGGTGTCCTGGATCGTCGAGGGAGAGTCGGGCGCGCCAGTCTTTTTGTGACCGGCAACAACCGTCGTCGGATTGAGCGCCGCTAATCGGTCGAGCGCCGCGATCCAATTCTTTCGGCTCTCGGGAGTGGTGTCGCCGACGTACATGCGGCATTGGTTGTACACAACGTCGCCGGCGACGATCAGGCCGATCGATGGAACGTAGAGAGACGTCGAATCGGGACTATCGGTGCGGCCCTGCTCGATGATGCGTAATTCGTGGCCTTCGAGAGTGAACGTGTCTTTCTCGTAGGGCTCAGGTGCAACCAACTTAGTGGGCACTTGCCCAGGAAACATCCGGCGCGCCAACCGCTGCACAGGGGGAGAAAGATACATCTGTATCACATTCAACGCCTCGGGGGTTGCGATCGCGCGAGCGGCTGGGAAACGGTCGAGCAGAATACCCAGACCGTAGAAGTGGTCGAAATGGGCGTGCGTTATATAGATGGTCTCCAGGTTGCGGTTGTGCAGAGCAACCCAATCCGCGAGAGCCTCGGCCTCAGCCACTGTGCACATCGCGTCCACCAGCACCGCGTCGTACTCGCCAAAGATTAAAGTCGACGTGATCGGGTCAAAGCCGAATGCTTCTCCGAAGGGCTTTGGCCGCTCGCCGACCATAGTCTTCCCGGGGGCCGTAAAAACGTTCACGCTTAGTGTGTTCGACTCAGGCGTGTTTGAGGCGATAGGCGCGGGCGTCGTTATGCGCGTGGTCTCTTTCGGTCCATTTGTGCCGTCCATTTTGCGACTCCCTTCGATGTCAGTGCGAGTGACTGCTCAAGGTAAAGATTGGCAGCAGTGCGGCGACGAATCAATTGGACGAAGGTATCGATCCATACCAAATCGATCCATACCAAAATGATGGTTGGATATTGCCGCCAGGACCCTGCGCTTCTGGCTGCGGCCTTTTTTGCTGTGCTATCCCGTACTAAAATGACCTGCCCCCTGCTTTCGTTCACGTCGGAATGCGACAAACTTTTCGCTGAAATCATACTCGGCTTTGTTCGGAAACAGCGGAGCAGGTCACTGCTGACGATTGGGTTAAGGGATTCCACTTGACAGTCCGGCACAGATGCCTGAAAATCCTCGGCACTTCAGTTAATGCCCTCCAGTCCCCCGGGAGGGCGGTGCCGATAGTGGAACTCGAAGCTATCGGTTCAAACGTTCTGGATGCTCATCGGAACACTCGTGCTGGCGCACGAGACTTTCGTCTTTGTTTGGGAACCTAGAGGAGGCGGGGGTTCACCGCCAAAAATTCCAGGAGAAAGAATTATGCGCGCCTATCGTCTGTTTTCCTTGTCCCTGGTCCTAGCAGTGTTCGGGGGCTTCAGCCAGATCGCAATCGCCCAGTCAGTGTATGGCAGCATCAAGGGGACGCTCACCGATATCTCTGGCAAACCGATCGCCGGCGCCAAGGTGACAGTATCTTCCGTGGGCAAGGGAACAAAATACCGAACCATCACCGACGGTTCGGGTTTCTATGCGGCCTATGATGTTTCTCCGGACGATTACAGCCTGCGAATTGAGGCCGCCGGGTTTAAGACTTTCCAGAACCCGCAGGTAACGGTTTACGCGGACAGCACCACTTCTGTGAATCCCAAGCTCGTGAGCGGTAGCGCGACTGAGGTGGTCGTAGGTAGCGCCGCTGATGTCAGTGTGTTGAAGATTGACCGCACCGACGTCGCCACTATCCTTTCGCAGCGCCAGATCGAGGACTTGCCCCTGGCGCAGCAGAATGTGTCGAATCTTCAGATTCTCGCCCCTGGCGCGATCCCGGTCAAACCGACTCTTCCGCGCGTACAAAACCCTCAACAGGGCGCCTACATCAACGTAAATGGCCAGATCTTCAGCGGAACCGCATATCAGCTGGATGGCACCGACAACCGAGATCCAATCGAAGGACTCGTGATCATTAACCCCAATCAAGAGGCCGTGGGTGAGCTGAAAATCACCACCCAAAACTACAGCTCCGAATTCGGCCAGGCCACGGCAGGCGTAGTCACGGCGCAGACCAAGTCCGGAGCCAATGCCTTGCACGGAAGCCTGTTTGGTTATCGGCAAACCGGCTGGGGGCAGGCCTCCGATCCCAATCTGTTCACCGAGGTTACAACCTCGACGGGCACTTCTATCGTCCCCCCGGAAATTGGTCACACGACCTTTAAGAAAAATCAGTTCGGCGGATCCATTGGCGGACCAATTATCAAGAATCGCCTGTTTTTCTTTGGGGACTACCGGGGAACGCGTGATAGTTCGGGCGCGACTTTGACGCTGACCGTGCCAACGGCCGAGGTGCGCAACACCTGTCTCGGGCCCACCGGCGCTGTTGGAACGCCGGATTGCGATTTGTCGGAATATGGTGTCCCGCTGACTGGCCCGTCGGCGGATCCAGTCAATCCCATGCAGCTACTCAACACTCACGTGTCTCCGCAAATGGTTTACTTGCTGAGTCTGCTGCCCGGTCCAACCAACGGTTGCACAACTCCCCCTTGCCCGGTCACAAATAACTTCCAGGCAACTGGGACTGAGCCGTTCAACAGCGACAATTCTGACCTGCGCCTGGACTACAACGCTTCTCAGAAACTGAAGCTGTTTGCCCGCTACAGCTATGACTCGTTTCGCCAGGATGGCTCTCCGGCGTACGGGATCGCTGGTGGCCCAGGAACCAACCCCGATCTCTTCGCGGGCAATGCCAAGACCCTGAACCAGAGTTTATCGAGCGGCTTTTCCTACTCGTTCGGCGACAGTCTGCTGACCGATTTTCGTTTCGGATTCTTGCGCTACCACCTCGACATGAACGCGCCGGACTTCGGCACCTATCCGGTGGCGAATCCGTCGTCGGCCTATGCCAATGATGGCATTGTCGGTCTCAACTGCACAGGAAACCCGTGCACGCCCGACATCTTCTCGTCGGGCTTGCCCGACATTCAGATTACGAGCTCAAACCTGCTCGGCGGCAACGTGCCGCCCGTTACTACCCTCGGTGATTTCGTGGAGTACGGCTACTCATCGAATTTAAACAGCTGCAACTGTCCACTCCGGGAACACGAGGGACAGTTCCAGTTTGTGAACAACTGGACCAAGCTGGCTGGGCATCACGCTTTCCGCTGGGGCGCGGATTTTCGTTATATTCAAAATTTCAGGCTCAGCAGCTCTGGCGGCGGCTCGACCAGCCGGGCCGGGCACCTTCAGTTCAGCGACGGAACGGGCGGCGCCGGCACCGGTTTCGGCGTGGGCGATTTTCTCGTCGGGTTCTTGTCCTCTTTTGATCGCACCTACAGCGATCCCACGCAAAACCCGTCCGCTTACAATGCCCAAGAGCACCAGAAAAGAGCGTTCTTTTACGGCGAGGACACCTGGCGCGTGTCTTCTCGCTTCACGGTGAACTACGGTCTGCGATGGGAGGTGTACTTCCCGCAGACCGTGAATGCCGATGCGGGGGGTTTCCTGCTGATCCAAAATGACACCCTTCCGAACTTTAGCAACGTGCCCATCAATGTGGCAGGAAGTTCTGGAGTGAATCTGCAAGGCAACGTGCAGAACACTTTCAAGAACTTCGGACCCCGCGTGGGGTTCGCCTATCTGGCAGGAAAGGCAAAGAAGACGGTAATCCGTGGCGGTTACGGTCGCAGCTTCGACGTGGGATATGAAGGATCATTATTTGGTATCGCTGCTACCCAGAACCCGCCGATTGCCGCACACTTTGTAATCCGAAATGGGTCGAGTTCGGGCTTGGTGTTAAACGATCCCACTGCCACTTCAGCCAACCCGCTTGACATCTCAAGCTACACGGATTTCACGGTCACCAGCAGCCCCTTGACAGCTCAGGGGCTTTGCAGCGTGCAATTGGCCAACGGGGGGAGCGTGGGTAGTCCGGCGGCTCCCTGCTTGCCCGGCAACCTCGCCGCAGACGGTTCGCCGCTCACCGGCACCGCCCTTTATGCCCTTCCAACACGCCTAAGAGTTCCCACCGTCGACTCCTGGAACCTGACTATCCAGCGCGAACTGACGCCGGACGCATATTTCGAACTGGCTTACGTCGGCAATAAAGGCACCCACGTGCTGACGGATACGACCCCGTACTACAACCTGAACGTGCCCGCGCCTCCGGCTGCGTCGCAGATCACCTTGTTCCCAGCGGCGCCCAACACACACGCGTGTAGCCGCCTGTACACTCCAGCCAGTACAACGCCGAATTATTGCGTGCCGGTTACGGCCGCACAAAGCCCGCTCACTCCGTCGATCGATCCTATTTACTATTTCGGCAACAACGCCTCCGACAATTACAACTCTCTGCAAGCCAAGTTCAGCAAGCGCTTCAGCGGGGGCTTTAGCACGCTGGCGCACTATGTCTATTCCAAGGCTCTCGATTACGACAGCAGCTATTTCGCGATCAACCCAGGCATCGGCTATGGCCCGAGTAGTTTCGATCGCCGTCACAGCTTCGCGATGGCTAACACCTGGTCTCTGCCCATCGGCCGGGGGCGGGCGTTAATGGGCGGGATCAACAATGTAGGCGATAAGATCGTCGGCGGTTGGTCGCTCCAAGCCATCACCAGTTGGTTCAGCGGTTTGCCTTTCAGTCCGGTTTACGGTGAGTGCAACGCGGATCTCAGCAGCAGTAGCTTGGCAACGCCGCCCTGCCGTCCCAATATTGTGGGGCAAGTGCAAGTCACGAAAAACCGCAGCGAATATTTCACTACGACGGGCGGAGCGCCCCTGGCGGCATCCGGGACTATCCCTGGCGTAGTGACCGAACGTTGCGGCTTTGACCCCACTACAATGACCCTCCAAACCGGTCCGGCGATCGGTCCGTGGCAGCGACCGGGTTGTGGACAGTACGGAAACGCGGGGCGCAATTCGCTGCGGGGGCCGCAGTTCTTCCAAAGTGATATTGCGCTGATGAAAGAAATCCCGATTGCCGAGCGCGTGGCCCTACGCTTCCGCGCCGACGTTTTCAATGCCTTTAACAATGTAAATCTCGGCCTGCCCAATAACCAGGTCGATGCCGCCACGCAAGCGGGTGCGATTACGACGGTCGCTCCGGGAGCTACTCAGCGGCAGTGGGAGTTCTCGGCCCGATTGCAATTCTGATTATGGGGCAGGCGGATTATGGGGCGGGCTGATTATCGGGCGGGCAGGGCAGCGATCTAGGTTCCTTTCTGGATTAGCCACTGCCCGCCCTTCTTCACCAGCACGAACGTGAGTTGCGGGGAATCCTCACCGCTCTCGCTGCCGTCCTTTTCCTTCCAAGTCACGCTCTGCGTCACCTTGATGGAGGCTTGGTCGCCATCGATTTTCAGTTGCTCCGTCCTCAGGACCATCGTCGCTGTCTTGGCATTCTCGAATTTGCTTTTAGTCCCCTTCTGGTTGGAAAAAGACGGATAAACCGCGGCCAGGGCTTTCAGATCGAGATGGTCGTATGCCGCCTTATAACGGTCCATCAAATTCTGAATATCACGTTTGTCCTGGTCCAGAGAGCGCAAGCCCTCCGCTTTTTTACCCGCTAGTGTCCCCCCCGAAGTTCCGGGGAATTTCTTGCTGAAACCTTCAAGTTCGCTGACGTTCTGATTGTCACCAATAAGTTTCTCCAGTCTCGACTGGGCCTGCGCCGAATGCGAGCCGTTGGGAAACTTGCTCATGAATTCCTGGAGCGCACCCATATCATTGCTAGATCCGAGGTTCGTCCATTGAGTAGCCTCCACGTCAACCGGAACGGCAGCCGGGTCCATGTGCCCATCCAATGAAGTCTGGCCTGCACTAAACGACTGCTGAGCGAAGGTCCTGGTCCTAAAGTTGTCCTTCGTGAGTTCCAGCGTATGATTGCCGGCCGGGATTTGAAAATGCGCGATCCCAGAATTGTCGGCCTGGTGGGTATCCCGGCCATCGACCTTGACGGAAGCACCTGGTGGCAGATTCTTGACGGAAACGTCGGCTATACGAGCGGAAGGAGGAGCTGGCGAAGGCGGAGCTTCAAGGAAGCGGAAATCCTTGCCTTCGATGCGGCGCTCTTTTCCGGCGAGGAAGGCGCCGTGAATCGAGTTGGAATTGTGTCCATTCTGTACCAGCGTGATCTCATGGTCGCCTTGACTCAAATCGTGAGAAAAGCTTCCATCGCTGGCGGTCAACCCTAAGTCCTGTCCATCAACCAGCACCTTGACGTTGGCTTTCGCGCCGCTGATCACCAGTCCCGCCCTGGTCGGTAAGATCGTTAGGTTGAAGCTAAGTGTTTTTTCCTCATTCTTGCGGACCCGAACCCGGCTCGGCTTCACGGGCGAATACCCGTTCTTCTGGACCTCGACGCTGTAGTCTCCTGGATCCACTGGCAATCTCAAAACCCCCGCGACAGTGAGCTTGTCGGATTTCTGGCCATTGATTAGAACTTCGGCTCCGTCCACTCCGGTCTTGACGACAAGATAACCGCTATTGCCAGCAGGGGGCGGGGGAGGAGGGGGAGGAGAAACCAGATCCACGGTTACCGTCGGCTGAGCCTGCTGTGCTTCAACCCAAAACTCTTGCGTACGCGGCTCATACCCTTGCAGTTGAACGTCCACTTGATAATGTCCCGCCGGCAGGCTCAGCTGACAGTTCGGACTGACGCAGGTTTGCTTGCCTACTCGTACGGTCGCGCCCGCCGGTTGGGTTTCGATGTGTACAGTGTAGGTCTTCGACGGAGAGACAACCTTTACGACGACTGCCCCGACGACCAGTACCAGGCCGATGGCTGCAGCGATGATCCATCTCCGTGATAGTTCGGGGAGTTTCCTTTCAGTTTCGGGTTTCGAAACTGCGTGGGACGCCGCTTCGCCGGGCTCATGGACCACGGCAGCCTGGCCTTGCGAGGCTGCGGTTGCAGATACTTTTGTCGCCAGGCGGGCTTGAGCCTGCTCCGCTTCGCGTTCCCGCCGGATGTCGATGGCGGCCTGCACCACTCTCCTGACATTGGCGAGGGTGTCTTGAAACTCAGAGTCGCTGGCATAGCGTCCGGCTATCTCCTGGGCCTGATGAATCCGTTTTTCCAGGACCGCGACCTTGGCACTGGCGGGCACAGGGTCCGCAAGCTTCCGAAGTCCCGCGAGCTCACGGTCTCGACGAAGCTTTTGCTCCTCGGCCTGGCGCTCCGCTTCGATGCGTTTGCGCTCATCCTCCTTTTTCTGCTTCACCTCGGCCTTGGCGGTTTCGAGAAGCGATTGCAACTGGGTACTTTTGCCAAGGCTCTTTAGCGAGGCTTCCAACGCCTGCACCGCTTCGTCGGGCTTCCCACTCTTGAGCAGCATTTGGGCCCGGATGGTCTCGCCCTCGAGCCGGGCACGCCGCTTTTCGGCTTCTTCGCGGTCCGCCTGTTCCTGCGCCAATCTTTTCTTGCTGGCCGCGAGTTGGGAGCGCAACTCTTCACTCTCGGGATAACGCTGAACCGCGCTTTCCAGCAGTTCGCAGGCCTTGGATGTCTGGTTCGCCTTCAGAAGCCGCGTGGCTTCCGCAATTTCGGCGCCGATGCGCTCCTGGCGAGCCCGAGCCTCGCGTTCCGCTTTCTCGCGTTCCGCGCGCTCCTGTTTCAGGCGCTGCTGAGCCCCAGCAAGTTCAGAGCGTAACGCCTCACTTTCAGGAAACTTTTGCAACGCCTGTTCCATCGCTTCGACGGCCTTCAGGGTCTGGTTCGACTGCAGCAACCGGCGAGCGGCCGTGATCTGGCTCTCAATCTCCTTACTCCTGCGAGCAGCCTGCTCCTCGGCGCGAGCCTGTTCGTCGCGCTCGCGAGCTAAGCGCTGGCTTGCGAGTTCCAGCTGAGACTTGAGCTCTTTGTTTTCCGGGAACCGGCGAACCGCTTGTTGCAATGTCTCCACTGCTTGACTGGTCTGTTTGCTATCCAGCAGTTGCCGGGCGGTTGCGATCTCCTTGTCAATTTCCTCTTGCTTGAGTCGCGCCTCCAGCTCGGCTCGTTGCCGTTCCGCCTGCTCAATCACCTGCTGGCGTCGGGCATCTTCCAGCTTCGATTTCAGCTCGCCACTATCCGGGTATCGGCGGAGCGCTGGCTCTAGAGTTGAAACGGCCCGGTCAGCTTGCTTGGAATCCAGGAATTGCACCGCGGTAGCGATCGCCTTCTCGATTTCCGTCCGCTTGCGCAGCTCTTCCTGTCTCAGCCTCTCCCTTTCGGCTTCCTCTGCCGCCAACTGTTTCGCCAGTTCCAACTGAGACTTGAGTTCCGTGCTTTCCGGGAACCGGCGAACCGCCGGTTCCAAGCTCGTCATTGCTTGAGTGATCTGTCTCGCATCCAAAAGCTGGCGTGATGAGGCGATCGCCTTCTCGATTTCTGCTCGCCTGCGCAGCTCTTCCTGCCTCAGCCTCTCTCTTTCGGCTTCCTCTGCCGCCAGCTTTTTCGCCACTTCCAACTGAGATCTGAGTTCCGTGCTTTCCGGGAACCGGCGAACCGCTTGTTCCAGGCTCGTCACGGCTTGAGTGGTCTGTTTCGCGTCCAAAAGCTGGCGCGCTGAGGCGATCTCCTTGTCGATGTCTGCCCGCCGGCGACGAGCCTCCAGTTCGGCTCGTTCCCGTTCCGCTTGCTCAGCCACCAACCGGCGTCGGGCATCTTCCAGCCTCGATTTCAGCTCGTCGCTATCGGGGTATCGGTAAAGCGCTTGCTCTAGAGCTGAAATGGCTCGATCAGCTTGCTTGGAATCCAACAATCGCAGCGCGCCGGCGATCTCCTTCTCGATTTCCGTTCGCCTGGACAGTTCTTCCTGTCGCAGCCTCTCCCTTTCGGCCTCCTCTACTTCCAAGCGCTGTTTCGCCAGTTCCAACTGAGACTTGAGTTCTTTGCTTTCCGGGAACCGGCGAACCGCTTGTTCCAAGCTCGCCGCCGCTTGACTGGTCTGCTGGTTATCCAGCAGTTGCCAGGCGGAAGCGATCTCCCTGTCAATCTCCTCCTGCTTGAGTCGCGCCTCTAGTTCGGCTCGTTGCCGTTCTGCTTGCTCAATCGCCAAGCGCCGTCGGGCAAGCTCAAGTTGCGCCTTCAGTTCCTCGCTGTCGGGGAATTGACGAATCACCTGCTCCAGCGCTGCTACGGCCTTGCTCGCCTGTTTGGAATCCAGCAACTCCCGGGTAACTGTGATTTCGCTGTCGATCCAGATCTGTCTACGTCGCGCCTCTTGCTCCTGTTTTGATTTTTCGACTGCGATGCGCTGTTGGACAAACTCGTATTTCGACTTCAGCTTTTCATCTTCGGGATAACGGCGAAGCGCCTGCTCCAAGGCGGCCAAGGCACGACCGGCTTGATTGGACTCGAAAAGTTGCTGAGCCGCACCGATCTCCTTCTCGATTTCTGCATCTCTCCGCCGTCTCTCCTGTTGGGTCCGCTCCCGTTCCGCCTGCTCGAGCGCCAGGCGTCGTTGGGCGAGTTCCAGCTGCGTCTTGAGTGGTTCGCTGTCGGGATACCGGCTAAAGGCCTGCTCCAACGAGGCAACCGCCTGGCTCGCCTGCCCGGAATTCATTAACTGCAGGGCCTTGCCGATCTCGATTTCAATATCCGCCAGCCGACGGCGGGCCTCCTGTTCGGCGCGCTCTCGTTCCGCCAGCTCCACGGCCAAGCGGCGCTGGGTGAATTCCAATTCCGACTTCAGTTCTTCACTTTCCGGAAAGCGCTGCAGAGCTTGCTGCAGAACCACCAATGCCCGGCCGGTTTGCCTCGATCCCAACAGCTGGCGGGAGGCTGCAATCTCTTTTTCGACTTCTTCGCGCCGGCGCCGCGCTTCCTGTTCGGCGCGCTTGCGTTGATCTTCTTCCCGCGCCAACTGGTCTTCGGCAGCGATAAGCTGACTTCGCAATTCTTCGCTGTCGGGGTAATGTTGAAGCGCATCCCGGAGTTTCGCCAGCGCTTGTGCGGTTTGCCCGTAACGTTGCAACTCAGCGGCAGCGGAAATCTGGAGATTGATATAGCGACGCTTTTCGGCCGCTTGCCGCTCGGATTCCTTGCGCTGCGCTTCCTGGCGCGCAATACCCTCCGTAACGATGGAGAGCAGTGAAATCATGCCCGAGTCATCGGGGTAACGCTCCAAGGCTTCGTTCAAAATGCCGTGCGCGCGCACCAATTGCCCGGCGTCCAGAAGCTGGCGCGCGGTGTTGATTTGCGCTTCGATGAAAAGGCGCCGAGCCCATGCGTCCCGCTGTTTTTCGGCGAAGCTTCTCAGCTTCAGCAGTCCCAAGTCTTCGGGAAACTTCTGTATAGCCTGGTCGGCCTTGCTGCAGGCAAGAGAGTACTCGTCCCGGTTCAGGAGATCCTCAATTTCCGTGCCTGCCTCTTCAAGAGCCCGGCGCCGCCTCTCGTGTTCCCGGCCAGCCGTCGCTGAGCGCATCAACTGGTGGACTTCCCCTACCGAAGGGTCGACGCCTTCCGCTTGTTGCAGCAAATCGAGAGCGGAAGTGTAGTGGCGCAAAGCAATTTCTTTGCGCGCCTCAGTCACGAATTCGTCGATCTTCTTCCGCTTGGAACGTTCTGCGATCTCTTTGGAGAGAATGGCATTGAGAGCTTTGGCCGTGGTATCGGCTGGATCGACGCTCAGCGCTTCTTCCACGGCGCGCTTCGCCGTGTCCAAGTCTCCCTCGTTGTGCGCCGACTCTGCCTTGCGCAAGGCTTCGGCCAGCAGTTTACTGGACCGCCTCACGGAGTTGCGGAACTCGATCAGTTCCGAATTCTTGCCGTCGAGCCTGACCGCCTGGTCGAGCAGAGCCAGAGCTTCGTCCCACCGCCGTGCTCCCAGCGCATCGCCGGCATGCGTACGGAGCTGCCTGACTTGCTCGCCGATCTGCTGTTCTTGAATCTGCCGTTGCACTTCGCGCAGCAATTCATTGGCTCGTCGATTCTGCTTGTCGAATTTCAGAATCTGCCGCAGGTGTTCCCGCGCTTTGTCCCAATCTTTGGTCGCGAGGCAGAATTCGGCGGTGCGAAGATAACCGGCAATGAGATCCTGGCTTAATTTCTCCTGTACCGACTGCAAGTCGAAAGCGAAGTCCTCCATGGAGCTGTAACGGTTGTTGCGGTCCTTCGCTAGCGCCTGCTGAACAACCGTGTCCAGCTCCGGAGGATACGACGTCAGGAAACCTTTCAGGCTTGGAGGGGGGTCGTGCAAAATCTTCGCCAGAGTTGAGGTCGGATCCTTCCCCTGGAACGGCAGAACGTCGCAAAGGAACTCGAAGAGCACTACGCCGGCGGAATAAATGTCGGAACGGGCATCGATGTCGGCACCTTGAATCTGTTCCGGAGACATGTAATACAAGCTGCCGACGACTTGTCCCGTGCGCGTGAACCGTTCATTTCCCAGTTGAGCGATGCCGAAGTCGACGATCTTCACTCCGCCATCCTTCAGGATGACCACGTTGCCGGGCTTTACGTCGCGATGAATGATCTCCCGCTGGTGGGCGTAGCCCAACCCCTCGCAGACCTGGATGATGATGTTTAGCTTTTCCGCAAGACTATAGGGGCGATGCTCTTTGATCACCTTCTCGAGGCTGTCGCCTTCGAGGTACTCCATTACCAGATACGGGACTCCATCCTGATCGCCCAGGTCGTGCAGGGTTACGATGTTCGGGTGCTGGAGTTTCCCCGTAGATTGGGCCTCGCGATAGAAGCGTTTGAGAAGATCTGGGTCATCGGACAGCACTGCCGTGACCTTCTTGATCGCGACCACCCTGCCGATGGTTGGATCGATGGCCTTGTAGACCGTACCCATCCCGCCGCGCCCGATCACGTCGAGCACTTCGTACTTACCGATCTTATTAACTTTGGGCGGTACCATTGGATTCTTAGCGACGAGTCTAGAGGTCGTCTGCCCCACTTCGCCAAAATGAATGCTGTACGGCGTACCTGTGCGCAGCCAGCAGGGAGGGTTGCCGGCGCTGCTCGGTCATAGGGGAATCCAGCAATACGGCCGGCGATTCCTCTGGCCCGCATAAGTTATCACGGAAAGCATTGGCTGACCAAGGTAATGCGGCTAAGAAAAACGAGCCCTGATTGAGCTGTTCGGGGTCGTATAGATGCCCTCTAGAAGTGCGATGCAGGAGCCACGGGAGGGCCTCAACCGGGCCTTGGCGGGTCACGACGGTGGCCCGTCTAATCCCTTGAAAATAGGAGCCTAGCGCGCTGGAAGATCTCCACGACGGGGTGTGGACATTCGCCTGGAATCGGCTGGCAGCCGGCATCAGGACCACGTTCGGGCCGAATCAGCGGTTTCTTTTCCATGAATGGCGACTGGCGACTGAGGCTGGGAGTTGGCGGGAATCCCAGGGTCGGCCATTCGTTTCGGGCAAGGATATGTGGTCGCGCCGGTGGCAATTTCAAGTTATCATGTCAAGGAAATAGGCAGTCGACCGACTTGCGGGAATCCGCAATCGGTGACCAATCTCGTGGGAGGGTATTATGACTTTTAACTTTGTGCAGACACCTGACGGAAGTGACGACTCCCTGCGCTTTCGGGCAATCGAGCGGTTAAAGGTTTATTTGTTCGGGGTCACTGTATTGTTCGCGTCGTTCGGGGCGGGGGAGGCAGTCTACCGGCTTTTGTTTTCGGAGTTTGACGGCGCCACCGATCGCATTCCGATCGAGGCTCTGTTCGGTTTGGTTTTCGCCTGGCTCGCCGTGAAGTTCGTTGGCGATGTTTACCGCAATCGAAAACAGAGGAGGGCGAGGCTCACCTTTATTTGTGACCGGAATCGTCAAATCCGAGGCGCTCTGGAAGCCATCACCCCGTTGGCCCACCCCATGCAAAACCAGCAGTCGATCCGAGTCATCCGCGAAGAGGTGGATCGGATTGAGTGGGCGCTGAAGGAGATCCTGCCGAGCTAAGTTCTCCGGCACGCTGGAACTGGATGAGCAGCAACAGCCCGGGGGCAAAGATTGTCACGTCGCTGTATCGTTGGACGCTTCCCGCTGGTCGGGGGCATGACCACCTGGAAAGCAGCTGAATTTTGCGCAAGCATCCGCCACATCCGGAATGGCGCCCTGCCACATCCAGCGCGGTCGATTCGAGTAGAGCCGCCGGAAGCTTTTTCGCTGCTCATCTGACCCTTTGCCTGCTGTGTACAGTTCTTAGCCTGCGGGCCCAGACGCCAACGGCCGCTCCAGCACCAGGCAGCGCGTCCAACCAAGCGGCACTGCGCCGCGCAGCCGCTACCGCCAAGGACTCTACGAAACCTGGCGTTCCGTCAACGTCTGCGATCCAGTTTGAGAACGTCATCGAACCATCGAAGATCAAGTTCAAGCTCAGGAACAGCGTCAGTCCCCAGCGTTACACGTTTGAAACCATGGTTGGCGGAGTGGCGCTTTTCGACTACAACAACGACGGCTTGCTGGACATTTTCCTCACCAACGGCGCGGCCATCCCATCGCTCGAAAAAAGTGATCCCAGTTTTTCCAACCGGCTCTTCCGCAACAACGGGGACGGCACCTTCACCGATGTGACTGAGAAAGCCGGTCTGCAGGGCATAGGCTATTCCATGGGAGCGGCCGCCGGCGACTACGACAACGATGGATTTGTCGATCTCTACGTGACCGGCGTCAACCGCAACCAGCTTTTCCATAACAATGGCGACGGCACCTTTACCGACGTGACCGAGAAGGCAGGAGTCGGCGGCATGGTCCCCAAACTCGGCAAAGCGTGGTCGGTAGCCGCAGGATGGTTCGACTACAACAACGACGGGCGGCTCGACCTCTTCGTTGTGAACTACCTCAACTACGGCATCAAGACTGCCGTTCCCTGCGTTCAGCAAGGACTTCCCGCCTACTGCTCGCCCGTCGATTTTCTGGGAACGCCGAATATCCTCTACCGCAACAATGGCGACGGCACTTTTACTGACGTCTCCGAGCCATCTGGCATTTCCAAATACGTTGGCAAGGGGATGGGTCTGGCGTTCGCCGACTATGACAACGACGGATTCATCGACGTCTTCGTCTCCAACGACACCTTCGAGAATTATCTCCTGCACAACAACGGCGACGGAACCTTCACCAATGTTGCGTTGCTGGCGGGGGTCGCCTACAACGCGTTCGGCAAAGCCATCGCCGGTATGGGCGCGGACTTTCGCGACATCGACAACGATGGCAAGCCAGATATTTTTGAAACTGCAATGTTCGGGGAAGGCTTTCCCCTCTACAAGAATCTAGGCGATGGCCAATTTCAGGATGTAGCGGCCACGGCAGGTCTGAGCGCCCTGACCGGCCGTTCGACCGCCTGGGGCGCCGGAGTTTTTGATTTCGACAACGACGGCAACAAGGACCTGTTCACCGCCAACGCCGACATCCTCGACAATGCCATGGAACTGGCGCACCGGCCTTTTCCGCTGCCCAATCGAGTGTTTCGCAACAAAGGCAATCTGAGCTTCGACGATGTGAGTGCCAAGGCGGGACCGTCGTTTCAGGTGCCAGCTCCGCATCGCGGTGCGGCCTTTGGCGACCTCAATAACGACGGCAGGATCGATGCCGTTGTTTCAGTTTTGAACGGCCCGCCAGAGATATGGATGAACCGGTCGAATCTTCAGAGTGGTGGCAGCCCGAACCACTGGATTATTCTGAAACTGGTCGGCGTCAAATCCAACCGCGACGGCCTGGGAACCAAGGTGAAGGTGACAACTTCTCTGGGCACACAGTACAACCAGTCGACCACCGCCGTGGGCTACAACTCTTCGAGCGATAAGCGTGTCCACTTCGGGCTGGGAGCGGCCGGGCTCGTGGATACCATCGAACTCACATGGCCGAGCGGCACGAATCAGGTGTTGAAAAACGTTAAGGCCGATCAGATCCTCACCGTAACCGAAAGCGCGTCGCCGTAAGCGCCCCTACCGATGGCCATACTAAGGCAGTTTCACAAGATGTTCAGAGGTTTGCTGGAAACCACACCCTGTCCTTCGCGCACGACATAAAACCGGTCGGCAGCCAGATTCGTCAGCGTTTCCTTTTTCCCATCCGGCCATAGAACTTCGACCTGGTCGAGACGTTCATGGCTGCCCAGCCCGAAGTGTATGCGCAGATCGTGCTGCGACAGGTAGCTTCCGCCACTGAGCGACTTCGCCCAGTCTGCACCAGGTCTCCGGCCGTCGGCTCGCACGCGCGCATTCAGAGGCCAGGCGATTGCTCTTCACGCCCTCCAGTTGAAAACTGACCCAATGGTTCTGCGGGCCTCCTTCGGGACGCAGAATCATCGGCTGGCCCACCAGGTTCTCAACTACCGCTTCCATTCTGCCATCGTTGAAGAGATCGCCTACCGCCATTCCGCGGCTCACCTGAGGAATCTGAATCGCATCGCCCAACCAGCCTGCTGACGTTCCTGAAAGTTCCGTCTCGCTGATTCAGGAACAGAAACTTCGGCTCGAGATATCGGGTCGGCCGTGTGAGCGCTGTCGACCTGCGGATACACGTGTCCGTTGACCAGGAAGAAATCCTGCCAGCCGTCGTTGTCGAAATCGACAAAAGCGTCTCCCCAGCCCACATAGCCTTGCGTTCCTCGCGCAATGCCCGAAGCGATCGACGTATCGGTGAAGTTCATGCCTCCGTCGTTGCGATAGAGGGCGGCATACTCAATGTCAAAATGCGAGAGCAGCAGAGACATGCGCCCGGTGTGCAGATAGTCGCCGAGCGCAACTCCCATATTGGCCTGTTCCAGTCCGTCCTCGTTCGCCGCCACGCCGGAAGCCAGCGCGACATCCTCGAACTTTCCTGCGCCGTCGCCTTGGTACAGATAGTTTGCCTGGCCGTCGTTGGTGACAAACAGATCGAGCTTGCCGTCATTGTCGAAATCCGACCAGATCGCGGTCAGCCCATAGCGGCGCTCAGGATCGTCCACTCCGGATTTCTTCGAAACATCGGTAAAGGTTCCGTCGCCATTATTGTGGTAAAGATTGTCGGGCGATCCCTTCAGTCCGCGCGGGCCGCACTGCACATCGAGTCCCAGGTACTTGCAGGATTTGCTGGAACCGAATGCGGGCAGGTCGTCGAGATGAAAATCCACATAGTGCGAAATAAAAAGATCGGCCCATCCATCGCCGTCGTAATCTCCAAAGGCCGCGCCCGTCGCCCATCCGGAATCGCTCGCGAGCCCGCTCGCCTTGGTCACATCGGTAAATGTTCCGTCGCCGTTGTTGCGATAGAGCACCACGCCGCTCAAGCAGGTCACCAGCAGATCAGGCCAGCCGTCGTTGTTGTAGTCGCCGACCACTGCGCCCATCGCCCAGCAGGGATAGCCCACGCCTGCCTTGTCGGTGACATCCGTGAAGGTCCCGTCGTGGTTGTTATGATAAAGAGCGCTGCGAGCCTTCACGCCATGCAGGGCCATCTCCACGCTCTGCGCGTTCGTGAAATAGATGTCCGGCCAGCCATCGCCGTCGTAATCGATCAGCGCGACTCCGCCACTCATCGACTCGGCAATGAATTTAGCTTCCGGACTCGACAGGTGCTCGAAATGGATGCCGGTGGACTCCGTGATGTCCACCAGATGCGGATAGTTGGGGAGCGCGCCGGTTGCCTTGCTCTCGGCCTCCGCCTTTTGACGCTCTGCAGGCGACAGCGGCGTGGGCGTTCCCATCTGTGCCATCGCTCCCGTACTCGCGACGAGACGATAGATGCAAGAGCGCAGAACTCCGCCCGGAGCGGCATGTCGACACGCTGCACGCGTCGCGATGGATCCTGCGGTCATCGCATTGTCGCACTATCGATCGCCTACTATTGTTCATCCGGTTCGTCCGCACGAATTTCCTTGGGCTGAACCTGCAATTCTTTATACAGCGCGCTCAGCTTTTCTTTCATCTCCTTAAATTTCTTGTAGAGATCCATCTCGCGCTTGGCATCGTCCACGCGCCCCATCTTGCGATAGAGCGTCGCCAGGCGATAATGCGCGGTGGCGTTGGTGGGCTCCAGTTGCACGGCATCTTCGAGCAGCGGCAGCGCCTTGTCCGTTTGATTCATTTCAATCAGCGTCTTGGCCAATCCCAGCTTCGCGATCAGCATCGGCGGGCTGCAGCTCGACGGCTTTCGAATATTCGTCGTACGACTGCTCGGTGTTTCCTTTTTTTGCGTCGATCTCCGCCAGCCTGAGAATCGATTTCTCATCTTGAGGATTTTCCCGCAGCGCGGCGCGATATTCCTGTTCCGCCTCTTTCTTCACGGCCTCGTCGCTTGAGGTATGAGCAACTCGGCCAATTCGAAATGAACTGCCCGGAAGATGCGGATCGATAGCAATCGCCTTGCGATACTGCGCGATGGCGCCGTTGGTGTTTCCCTGCCGTGATATCTTCGTGAGCCAGCAACTGATGCATTTGCGCGGAGTCCGGCGCCGCCAGCGAAAGGGCGAGCATCGACTCACCTGCAAGGTCGGAATAGGTGCGGTAGGCGGCATAGAGCACTTCCGCGTTGGTCGGGGTCTGCCTTCCGCAACTGCCCGAGAACGGCCGCGGCCTGATCCAGGTCGCCGCTTGCCGTGTCGAGCCCGACCAGTTCCAGACCAAGTTGCACCTGAAAGCGCTGATCTTCAAGGTGACGCCCCTCAACGCGCTGACCCTGGGACTGACCCTGCGACGATGGTAGGGCGAGCGCCGTCAAGGCCGCTTCCATGTCTGTGCGCGCGTCGGCAAAGTCCAGCGTGCGGCTCTCGGCCATTCCCAGCAGCCCTCGAATCTTCGCCAGACCGGGCTGCGCCTCTTCTCTGTGGCCAGCCAGCGCGGCGCGAAGGTGGGGAATGGAATCGGTTACCTTGCCCTGGAAGAACAGCAGAACGCCGAGGTTGGCCTGCGCATCCACATTTTCAGGATCGATGGCCACCGCGGCCTGAAACTCCGGAATAGCCAGGGCGGGCTGCTTTTCGCGGAGATACTCCTGAGCCTTTCGACTGTGCTCTTCAATCTGTGATTGCTTGTCGTTGGCAGCTTGCGATAAACAAAAAGCAGGGCTCAGAAGCAGGCCGATTCCGCCGAGTACGATCGCCTTTGGGATGCTCATGGCACTCACATCATATAGAAAATGGTTGCCCTCGATCGATCCACAAAAAAAGAGAGACGGCAAGCATTGCTGCCGTCCCCCATAAAGTTAGTAATCGACCGGAATCAGAAAGTCAGGCGAAGCTGCATCTCTGAGTAGCGTCCGTTGACATTCACAGAACTGATTTGTTGCGTGGGGGTTGGCACGCCGTTTACCGGTATCATCCACTGGTACGGTTGCCCAACGCCAGCTTCACCTGCCAGCCCCCCGCCCGGGTTTGCGAAGGAGGGATGGTTGAACGCATTGGTGGAAGTGAAGCTGAACCGGAGCTTGACTCCTTCCCAGGGAAGGGAGAATTCCTTAGAGGCTGAGAGGTTTACCGTGTTGGTTCCCGGCCCGTACAGGCTGTTCCTCCTTACGTTGCCGAAGGTTCCGGGTGCCGGTGCCGAGAAGGCCGAAGGGTTAAACCACTCGTTAACGCAGCCGAACGTAGCAGCGTCGGCGGCTATGCAATGGGTGGATTGATGCTGAGGTTTTGTACTGACTCCAGGAATCCGGTTGGGGAATGCCGACCCCGCCTGCTGGTACGTGTTTTGATCTCCAAACACAGTGAACGGGGTCCCGGTGGACAGATAGAGTGTGGTGGAAACCTGCCACCCGCCGATCGCGTTGTCTGCCACTGCATTGTGGTTCAGGAACTGCCTGCCTCTACCGAAGGGTAGTTGATAGATCGCATAGCCCTTGAAAGCTTGGCGGATATCGAAATTGGAATTGCTGTAGTTTGCCGACGCATCGTTCGCAATCTGCCAATTTATCGCTCCCGCACGGCTCCCCCAGCCCGATGAATCCTGGGTGTCCAGGAAGTGCGACCAGACATAGTTGAAGTTAAGGCTCAGCCCGGAGGCCATGCGCTTGGTGATCGACGCCTGCAGAGAGTTGTAGTTGGAGAGGGCGTTATTGCTGCTCCCGTTGATGCTTTGAAAGTTCCCATTCGGGCGAGAATCGTTCGACGACAGCATGCTCTGAGGCACCGCGTTGAGGTCGGTTGGGTACTGCAGACCATAGCCGTGGCTTGCCACGTAGCCCAGCTCGGCCACTAGATTCGTCCTAAGCTCGCGCTGAACCGCAAAGTTCCATTGCCAGATCTTGGGCACTGGGGTGTGGTATGACTGATAACTGACCCCTTGGCCGTTGTAAGCCGCGGGATCGTAATTGTTGGAATTCACCGAGTAAGGCAGGGGTGTGGCAGATACAACACAGCCATTGTTTTGGAGTGGGGGGCAGACGGTGCCGGTTCCATCGAGCTTGGTGACCGGAGTGATGCCGTTGGTCTGGTCACTGTAACTGCCAGTCGATGGGAAAGCGCCTCCCATGATGCTGCCTTCGCCAGCGTATGTATCCAGGCTCCAGGCATAGGAGAAGAGCCCGAACCCCCCGCGAATCGTGGTATTGGGTTTCGGCGACCAGGCAAATCCCGCGCGGGGCATGAAATCGTCGGCGACATTAGCCTGAATGGATGTGCGCCCATTTGCGTGGGTTTTGCCGTACCAATAGGCGCCCAGGGTGTTCGAGGCCGGGTTGAGCACCGTCGGGTCGTAGGAAGCCTCATTGCCCTGGACTTCATTCCACCCATGGTTGATCTGGTAGCGGAGACCTAAATTCAACGTGAGGTTCGGACGCAGCTTGTAGTCGTCCTGTACAAACATCTGCGGACTCTTCAGTCGCCCTCCGAACTCGGGTGAGATTGATGCGTTCCAGTTTTGTGGAAGGCCAAGCAAGAGGTCCGCCCATTCCAAACCGGTTCCGGCTTTTGGGCTAGCCACGCCGCTTACGGGGTCAACTGTCCATTGTTGGGTGTATTGGCCTGAGAATTGCATCGTTCCAGCGTTGGTGTTGCCCCATTGCGTGGAATCGTCCCGGTAAATCAAAAATTCTCCGCCAAAGTGAAGGATGTGTTTGCCGCGGATCATCGTCACCACATCGGAGGGGTCGAAAACATGCTGGATGTAGATCGCGTTGCTGGAGGGCGTAATCCACGCGTAAGGGTACTGACCAGTCTGTTGGATCGCCGGAAAGTCGTCCGCTTTGGCAAACTGCCAACCCATTGCCGCGGCATAGCCCCGATTCAGGGCGAGGTCGCCAAAGTCGCTATCCTCAAACGTGTAACCCAATCTGGCCTCGTTGATCATCGTGGGGCTGATGTTCCAAACATCGGTGATCTGCGCCTGATTGTCGGTGACGTCGCCGCTCTGCCAACCGAACGGGAATGGGGAAACGGAGCTCGGGTAGACCTGTGGACTGTCGTCCTGCGAGTCGGACATCGAGAGCCGGTTGTTGGACGAAATGTCGTAATCCAGGCGTCCGAAATACTTTTTCGTCGGGTAGGAAGCGGGGAAGGTTGAGTAGAAGTTGTTCTGGATCTCACCTTCGCTTCCCGTGCTTCCAGGAATAAACTTCGCGCCCTTAATGATGCAGTTTGGCTGGATGCTGGTCGATGAAGTGCACGTAGGGCTTCCTGGCGTCGGGTATAACTGCTGGTATTTCAAGGCAACCGAATCGAACATGCCCGAGGGAATGGCGTTCTTGCCGGCGAGGGCTCCTGTGTTCTCGCTGGCAAAACTCTGCCTGATCGGATACGGATTGCCCAACGAATCGGTAGCCATGACCTGGGTGGTCGGATCGTAGATCTGCCACTGGCCGGTAAAGTCCCCGCCCATGGCGGCTGGAGAGGGGATTGAATTGGTTGAATTGCCGGCTGAGCCGTGATCCACAAACTGTTCGTAGTCGAAGTAGAAGAACATCTTCTTCTTCAAAACGGGTCCGCCGATGGCTCCGCCAAAGTGGTTTTGCCGAATGTACGGGACCGTCGGTTGGCTCAGGAAGCCGAACGAGTTCGCGTTCCAAGCGTCGTTTTGAATGTAGTCGAAAACAGTGCCGTGGAAACTATTTGTGCCGCCCTTGGTGATCTGGTTGAAAATCATTCCGCCTATGCCGTACTGCGCCGAGAATGAAGACATGGCCACCTGAACCTCTGCCACATTCTCAAAACTGGCGACAGTGGCGTTCTGGCTGCTAGGCAGCGTCTGGGTAACGCCATTTTGCAGGATGTTGCTATAGGGGAGGTTGCCGTTGATGGAGATTGAACCCACACCTGAACTGAGCGTATTCGTAGCACCCGGAAGCAGGTTCATGAAGTTCTCCCAGTCCGGGCCGACCTGGGGTAATTCCGCCATGACCTTGTCCGATAGCACGACGCTTTGATCGCTCGTCTCAGTCTGCAGCAGGGCCACATCCGCGGTGACTTCCACTGTCTGCTTGGACGAACCCACCTGCAACTGGGCGTTGACCGTCGAGAAGCCGACCTCCAGGGTGATGGGGCCGCGCACCAGTTTCTCAAAGCCGTCCTTGGTGAATGTGACCTTGTAGCTTCCGGTCACGATCGAGGACGTATCATAGAGACCGTCCTGATTGGTCGGAAAATCCTTCGATACACCCGTATCGACGTTTAAGACCGTGACCGTCACTCCGGGAATCAGCGCTCCCGAACCGTCGGTTACGCTGCCGCGAATGTCGCCGGAGTTTGTGCTCTGCGCTAAACACGCCCCACTTCCAAAAATCAGAATGAGGGGCAGGACCCATCGCTGCATGTTCATCATGGAACAGCCTCCAGAATCGCCTACCGCGTTCAATTGTTCTTTCTTTCCAGCCGGAAAAGCACCATCCAGACATCAGGGGACAGGAATCCGTTCTCCCTTGCAATCGGGAAAATCGATTTAGAGCTTGTACATCAGCGTGGTTGAGACCCAAAGCTAATGCAAACGTACTAATAGAAAATAATTAGAGGGGAGTGTCAATACTACTTTCGTACAGCTGGAGGTTCGAGCGACGGTTCGGGCGATAGCTCGAGCTATGGTTCGGGCGACAGTTCTCGATTAGTCGAGTGCGATGATTCCGCGTTGCAGTGCCACGGTCGCTGCCTGTGTTCGATCCTTCACGTTCAGCTTCTCCAGCACGTGACTCACATGCAGCTTCACTGTCACTTCGGCGATATTGAGCATACTTGCGATTTCTTTGTTCCCCATTCCCTTGGCCACCATTCGCAGCACTTCCACTTCGCGGACGCTCAATGATCGATGAGACCGGCGCTCGGCCAGGTGCGAAGCCACAATCGGGTCGACATACTGCCGGCCTTCATGAACCTCCCGCACGGCGCGCAGCAGTTCCTCCCGAATGATGCTCTTGACGATGTATCCCCTGGCTCCCGCCTGCAGCGCGCGATAAATCTCTTCTTCGCCGGAGTGTGTGGAAAGCATGAGGATCCGCGCATCCGGAAATTCATGAAGGATCGCGGCGGTGCAGTCGGTGCCGCTCACTCCGGGTAGCCGAAGATCCATCATCACCAGGTTAGGACGGTGTTTGCGATAAGCCTCGATCGCGGCCTTGTCGTTGCCCGCTTCGGCCACCACTTCCATGTCGGGTTCCACGTTCAACGACGCGGAAAGGCCCATGCGAACCATGAAGTGATCGTCAACCACCAGAATACGTATTGGCTTTGAGTTCTTCATCAATGGCTTCTGGACGAGGCAGGGGAACTTCCACGGCGATGTGAGTGCCGCGCCCGAGTTCGCTTTCGACCCTCAAATGGCTGCCCATCGATTGCGCGCGCTCCCGCATATCGAGCAGTCCGAAATGTCCGGTGGGTGCCCCCTGGCCGGACGCAAAGCCCTCGCCGTCATCACTGACGGTCAGGCAAACCGACGCCGGTTCGTACCGCAACTCGATGGACACGTTCCGGGCGCGGCCGTGTTTCACGGCGTTAGCGACGGCTTCCTGCCCGATGCGCAGCAAATTCATCTCCACCGATCCCGGCAGCCGCACCGGACTCCCCTGGACATGGAAACTGACCTTCGTCTGTTCGCGCGGCACCAGGGGCTCGACAATCTGCGCCAGAGCCGAGACCAGATCTCCGTCTTCCAGCAACTGGCAGCGCAAATCCCAGACCGAGCGGCGGGCTTCCACCATGCTGTGACGGCTCATGTCGCGGGCCGTTTCCAGTGCGTGCTGGGCCACGTCCGGCGCTTGTTGCAGGCAATCGACCGCCAGGTCCAGTTGCATCGTGATCCCGGCCAGCTCCTGTTCCAACGTATCGTGAAGCTCGCGGGCGATCCGGTTGCGCTCTTCGAGCACCGCGCCGCTTCTCAACTTTTGTCGAATCACTGCCATCTGCTCTTGCAGGCGCCGTCTCAGCACCACCACCCACACCACGACCGCGAGAAGAACTCCGCCGGTAATCTGCAGTACCCACAAAGTGTGGCTGGAATTCCACCACGACGGAGTTGTGAGTACGACGATATCTTGCGGCACGCGCAGCAGCATTCGAAACGACTGCGGAGTCTGCCACAGGCCGCCGCTGCGGACCAGGCAAATGCCCGTGACTCGCACCCCGCTATTCAGCGGGATCGATAGCAGCCGCTCCGCAACCGGTCCCTGCGGCACCGTCGCATCGAAGAACATGTCGTCGCGTTGCAGCATGAGCCGAAGGCCATCCGGCTGCGCCTGGCGGTTCAACAGCTTCGCATCGGTGGTCACGACCGCGCCGTCGAATTGTTCCCAGGGTACGTTCAGGTTCAACTTGACCGGTTCGGGTGCCTTCTCGTGACCTAAACGATGCACTACCGCGTCCTCCAACATCGGCGCCGAATCGCCCATCGCAGCAAACCCCAGCACGTCCACCAGGTCCCCGATCTCAAGGGTTGCGCTCTGCTCCGTGAGCACGCGGAGTCCCTTGCCCCGACTCTCAAGAAAGAGAGCATTGCCCTGCTGCTGGAACCCGACGACGCCGCGCACCCGCACCCGGTGCCTCGTTCCCTCCGCCGGCGCAAACCGCAACAACTCAGAAAGCGGAACCTCGCTGGCGGGGGCTTCCACGTGAATGAAGCTCAGGCGAGGAACATAGAACAGGATGCCGGTGAGCTGCCGGTTGGCGTTATACAGGCTGCCGCACACGCCTTCAATCAGCACTTCGCTGTCGACCCACGATGAGAAATCCTGTTCGTGCGCAATCGGCACACGTACGTTGAACTCGCCGCCTTCCGACGCCACGTGCATGGCCAGTGTCTCTTCTCGCCACGACGTTCGGTCGACGGCTGCAGATCGCACGATGCCCCGCACCTGTGCCCACTGGCTGTCCTGTTCACCGTTGGCGAGCTCGGAGAAAGGAAAAAGCTGCGCCCTGGGAAGCACTCCTTCGCCGACCACGCGAAACTTTGTCTCGCGAATTACGGGCGCGAACTTTCCCGGTCCCGTTACCCCTTCAACCTCGACCAACTGGCTGAGCAAGTGAGGGTACTTAGGAGAAACGCTGCCTTCCACATAGATGCCGGCTGTTGCATCCTGCACCACAAAGTCAGGCGCAGGAGCGTCCATCGTGATCACACCCCGTACCAGCACGGGATAGCCCAGTGCCGCCTGTTCCGGAGTCAAACGGCGTATCTGATCGGCATGAGTAAGAGTTGGAAGTAGCTTGGCGGCAGGCGCGGACTGCGCTCGCACTCCAACGTCGAGCGCCCCCACCACTAGAGCTGAAACCACGATCAGGCGCAACGCCTGTGCTGCTGGCGTACGAATGCCGCGAGTTCGTATGCTTCCATTCCGCATGGATGCCAAGTGCAAAATCAAAATGAGGTCTTCGCGAAGCGGCCACAAAATCTGCTGCTCGCCCTAGGGTAGCCGAAACCAGGGGCTGGGGGAAGCTTAGATCGGCCTCTTTGAGCCTTCTCCGCGGAGATCGCAGACAAATTGCTGGTTTGACGTTGTTTCGTGGAAAAGACGATAACGTCATTTGACACGCATGAGATTCTTGTCGGTAACGCCATTGCTGAAATCAGCATGCGAGATTGAAAAGGATATTGGATAGAGATGAAAATGAAAATGAAAATGTCAGCGGCATCCAGACGTGACTTTCTAAGATTGTCCGCCGCAGGACTCGCAGCCGGTGCAGCCGCAGAAGCCCTGCCGGCATGGGGTTCGACTGCTGCAAGCCCGCTTCGCCCGGCCAATCCCGCCACCGGTGAAATCACCGTTCGCGTTACCGACGAGAAACGGCGCTTCGAAAGCGCACCCGCTCTGGCGTGGCGGCAGAGTTCGAGCGCTCCCTCCGCGGAGACCATCGCGCTCAACCCGGAAACAAAGTTTCAGGAAATTCTGGGCTTCGGTGCGGCATTCACCGACGCGTCCTGCTACATGTTCAGCCTGTTGTCAGTAGAAGCGCGCGAGCATTTACTCCATGAACTATTTCATCCTTCCGAGTTGGCACTCAATGTCTGTCGCACCTGCATCGGCGCCAGCGATTACTCGACCGAACTGTACAGCTTTGACGAAGGCGAGCCCGATCCAGACTTGAAGCGCTTCTCCATCGAGCACGACCGCGCCTATTTCCTGCCGGCATTGCGGCAGGCTCGCAAGGAGAATCCCGATCTGTTTCTGTTTTCGTCGCCATGGAGTCCTCCCGGCTGGATGAAAGCCGGCGGTTCGATGCTGGGTGGCTCGATGCGCCAGAAATATTTCGACAGTTATGCGCACTACTTCTTGAAGTTCCTGCAGGCCTACGCCAGCGAGGGTGTGTCGATCCAGGCGGTCACTTCGCAGAATGAAGTGGACACCGATCAGGACGGCCGCATGCCGGCGTGCCTGTGGGGACAGGAATATGAAATCGGGTTTGTGAAAAATCACCTGGGCCCGCTGCTCAAAGCGAACAACATTCCGACCAGGATCTGGCTGCTGGATCACAATTACAACCTGTGGGGCCGGGCAATTTGTGAACTCGATGATCCCGACTTGCGCAAGTACGCCAACGCGATCGCGTGGCACGGCTATGTGGGCGGCGCCGAAATGATGTCCAAGGTCCACGACGCGCATCCCGATGCTCAGATGTACTGGACGGAAGGCGGCCCTGACATCAGCAGTCCTCGCTACGCCACCGATTGGACTGACTGGGGGCACACTTTTACCGAGGTGCTGCGCAACTGGTGCCAGTCGCTGACCGGCTGGAATCTGGCGCTCGACGAGAAGGGTCGGCCGAACATTGGTCCCTTCCCATGCGGTGGACTCGTCACGATTGATTCGCAGACCAAAGAAATCACGCGCAGCGGCCAGTATTGGGCCTTCGCGCATTTCTCTCGCGCGATTCGCCGTGGAGCGCGGCGCTTCGATTCGCATGCGATGGTGAAGCAGGGGACGTTGCCGCAGGTCGATCACCTGGCCTGCGAGAATCCCGACGGCCAGAAAGTTCTGGTGCTGACCAACGCCGCCGCTGCGCGCACGGTCTCGTTGCAGATGGGCGCGTCGGCAGTCGATGTGCCACTGGCCGCGGATTCTTTAACGACGTTGGCATGGAACTGAACATCAGAATTAATGTCGCGCATATTCTGCATCGCGCACTGCCGCGTTCGGGGAGCTAATGACTCATACCCACGTTCCAGACCGTCCTCTTCCAGATCGTCTCCGCAAGTTGTCCGGGCTCTGCCTGATTTTGTTGACCTGCGCCGCCGGCCTTCTTCTGAGCAGTTGTCCCGGCTCGAGCGGATCTACCAAAACCACGCAACCCGGGCCCACCGTACAGATCGTCGAAACTACCGGTGACCAAACCATGCTGCTGCAAACGCAGCCCAGCGTTTCGTTCGCCACCGGCGGAAGTTCCGGCAGTCTCGTCATCACCGTCAACTCCACAACCCAATATCAGCAGATGGATGGATTTGGCGGTTCCCTGACCGACTCTTCCGCCTGGTTGATCTGGAACGAACTCAGCTCTTCGCAGCAATCTACATTGATGCAACAACTTTTCAGTCCAAGCAGCGGCATCGGAATCAGTTTTCTGCGCCAGCCCATGGGCGCATCCGATTTTTCAGCCAGCGGCAATTACAGTTACGACGACATGCCCGCGGGCCAGACGGATCCCAACCTCACCAACTTCTCTGTGGCGCACGATGCCACTTACATCATCCCGTTGCTAAAGCAAGCGCTCGTCGTCAATCCCGACATCAAAGTGGTCGCGCTGCCCTGGAGTCCGCCTGCCTGGATGAAAACCACCGGAACCATGAATGGCGGGGACATGAACACGACTTACTTCCCAAGCCTGGCGCAGTATTTCGTCGATTTCGTCCAGGCTTACCAGCAGCAGGGTATTCCCATCTACGCCCTCTCCGTGCAGAACGAACCGCTCTACTCGACCACGGGATACCCCTCCGAATCTCTCGCTGCGACCGATGAATCAACCTTCATCGCCACTAATCTCGGACCCGCCCTGAGTGCCGCCCAACTGGGAAGCGTAAATATCTTCGGCTACGAACACAATTGGGACAACACCACCTATCCCGAGTCAGTGCTGGGCAGTTCCGCAGGACAATACGTTGTCGGAAGTTCGTTCCACTGCTATGCCGGCAATCCTAGCGCGCAATCGACCGTGGAAACGGCGTTTCCCGCCAAGTCCGTCTGGTTCACGGAATGTTCGGGCGTTACTTCCAGCACTTTTTCAGGCGACCTGGTGTGGAACGCCGAGAACCTGCTCATCGGCGCTACGCGCAATTGGGCGCGCAGCGTTTCCTTGTGGAACCTCGCCCTCGATCAGAACTCCGGACCCAAGAACGGAACATGCACCAATTGTCGAGGGGTGGTGACGATCGACGACAGTGTTTCGCCCTCCAAGATAACTTTCAACGTGGAGTACTACATCCTGGGACATCTGGGAAAGTTCGTTGTTCCCGGCGCGCACCGGATCGATTCGAACACGTTCGGCTCCGGCAGCATCGAAGATGTTGCGTTTCAGAATCCGGATGGATCGATCGCCCTCTTTGTTCTGAACTCCGCCAACAGCGCCGGCACGTTCACGGTGAGTTTCGGCGGCCAGTCATTCAATTACACGTTGCCGGCAGGGGCAGTGGCCACATTTACATGGAAGTAGTCTGCGTTCTTCTTCATCGTTTCAAACCTGTCGTTTCAAACCTAGGGAAGCTCTGAAGCCTACGGGTTACTCTGTGCACCTCTGTGTCCTCTGTGGTTTACGCTTTTTGTCGGATCTAAATCAGAGCTCTCCTGCTCAACCCTTCTTCATACCAGTGAGACGCAGGAGGGCTTGAGTGTTCGATGGTCACATCAACTGACCCTGCGCGCGCTGCCGGCGATCGGAACAGCGGCTAAAGTCGTCCTCACTCCCGCCGCATTCCCCCGCGTCGCCCACAGGTACGCGCCAAACGCAAACATATAACAAACAAAGCCACTCCAGAATGTGCTGGCAATCCCCGCATTCATCGAGATTGCCGCCGCCAGCACCGAACCGCAGATCGATGTCGCGCCGTTTACTCCCCAGAAAGCCGGAGTGAGTGCATCGACCTGGCGGGCCGCCAGTTTCAGGCCCAGCGGAAATGCCATCCCCATAAAAAAGCCGAGCGGAAAAAGAATTCCTGCCGCCACCGCAATGCGCACGGCATTCACCGAGGAAGCGAAGGCCGACGTCGCGTACGGCGTCAGCACTCCAAAAACCAGCATCGCCACCAACAACAGCAGCAGCCGGCCCAGCGCGTCCCGGCCCGCATAGGTTATGTTTCGGGTCGTATAGGCCCCGAATCCGCTCGACAACAAGAGTGAGAACAGAACCACCGAAAGCGCGTACGTCGGATGTCCAAGGAACACGATCAGCCGTTGCATTTGAGAAATCTCGATCAGCATGAAGCCCAGGCCAATCGCCGCGAAGAACAGAAGATGGGGCATGACGCTGCGCAGCACTTCTCTTTCCATCGAGCGCAGCGGCAGCCAGATGCAGATCAAGGTCGGTACCGTGATGAACAGCAGCAATACTCCCACCACGGCGCCGGACGTAGCGTAAATCGCGGCGTTGGGGTCTTGGGCGAGTTGCCGCACTCGCAGCAGGTTGCGGAACTTCATCATGTAAAAGAAGAACGGAGAATCATCCGTCGGAGCGGACAAGTTCACAGGCAGAGATGCGACAATCCCTCCAGGGTCCTGTCCTGTAGCCAGCGCCGCGAAAACCGGATCGAGGGCAAACCGTGGGCTCAGCACCACGTCAAATTGCATTTGCTTGGCGATCGCTTCCACTCGATCGATCTCGGCGTCGGTGAACGGTTTCTTGCCGATCAGGATCGTGACCGCCCCAATTGGCTCGCCTTCCACGCTCCGCCGGGAATTCTTCACCAGCAGAATGTGAGAACGCGGATCCTCCACGCCGCTAGCGCGCAGGCTGGCCGCCGCCAGTGAAGTCAGCCGGTACGCTTCGGCAGGCAATCCTGGCAGATACCAGCGAGAAAATGAGAGTACGCCGTCCGGAGTCAGGCGATGCAGAAACATGTTCCAACACTCGACGGTATACAGCGAGTTTTCCGTGAGAGTTAAAGCGCCCGCGGCTGTCGCGGCCCAGGTATCAATGAACGAGGCTTCCAGAATGCCGAAGCGTTCGGGTGTGCGCGCCAGATAACTCCGTGCTTCATCGTTCACGAATGTGACTTTCGGATTTCGATCCAAGTGCCCCGTAAAATCGCCGAACCTGCCATTGACCGTGCCGATGATGTTCTGATTGATCTCCACGGCGCGAACGGACTTCTGCTTGAACAGCAACGCCGACAGCACATCTCTGCCCCCGCCGGCGCCGACAATCAGCACATTCGCATCCGACCGAATGTAGTGGACGAGATTCTTTACGTCGTACCGGAGATAGTCCAGGCTGTCGATCGAAACTCCATCATTCAACGCCGTGAGCGTGGTTTCGGCGTCAGAGTCGATCTTTAGATGAAGTTGCCGAAACAGCTTGTCGGTGGGATACGTAACGCTGATTCCCTCCGAAATAACTTTGGACGGAGTATTCGCGTCGCCACGCACCGTGATGCGGGAAAATGAATTCCATTTTTCGTACAGCGCGGGGGATTCGTAATCTCCCTTGGCCCAGGTGATTCGCAGCAGAGATGCCTGGTGTTGAACCAGGATTGTGTTGACGACGACGAAAACCGCGAACACGGCTCCTAGAATAAACGCCGCTTTTCGGAACCGATGTTCGCTCGCATCGACGGAAAATAATACGGCGCCCACACAGCCCAACAGGCCGACCAACACCACGGCCGTGGGCGCATCCGTTCCTCGCAACACATAAATGAGGACAATGCAGCCCGTAGCGGCGCCGAACAGATCGGCGGCATAGAGTCCGCTGACGCTGCGAGGAAATTTAGTCAAAGCAGCGCAGACGCATACTCCACTGAAGTAGAACGGGACCGCCAGCACAAAATAGGTGACGGCAATCCAAATTACCGCCAGCGTGGGCTGGGAACGGAAGGGCACAAGAATGTGTGCCAACACGCTGACGATGACCGTGACTGCGAACCAAAACGCACTGCGCGCCATTTGCTGCTTCGTACTGGTTTCGTTGTAGAGTTCAGGATGCCGGTAGACCTGCAACGCTCCTACGGTCATGCCGAACATAGCCAGCGAAATGGCAACGAAAGCAAAGTGATACCACATGGTCACGCTGAAGATCCGCGTCAGCAGGATCTCAAGCATCATGGTGGCGAGCGTAATGAAAAACAGGCCAACCACCGTCAGGCGCGAGGCGCGCACATCCGTCATCGTAGATTCGACCCCTTCAGAAACTCCGGCGATTCTCCGCGAGACCCTACCGCTTGATGCGAGTTACAGAGATGCTGTCGATTCTACACTCCGCTATTCCTGCGACGGCGAGATCGGGATCGAAAATTCTCGCTCGATCCACTTGTGCCACTGACTCGTCTGCCACTGACTTGTCTTGACCGGCTGAAACCCGAATGTTAGTTTCGGTTCCACACGTGGCCGTGAGAGGGACATACTCTGAGCCGGGCAGGGAAGCCTCAATCCGTCGATCTCCACCTAGAAGATCACTCCGTAGATCTGCACTCCATCGATCGGCGCCGGCGTGAATTTCTTGTCCGCTTCTGTAAAAGCGCCGGAGCGAGTCTAATTCCCAAGACTCTGTGGGGACTCTCGCTTCCAGCCGTCCGACCCTCAGCATCTCCCAGTGATTCCACCTCCGCCGCCAAATTCTATCTGCACCCCCACTATCGGAGCGAGCGCCCGCTCGATGCCACCCTGGTGAAAGTGCAGGCCGGTCTCGACGACTTCATCACCGAAAAATACGCCGACCAGATTGCGGCCGATTCTTGCGAAGTGGAGTGCCAGCCTGTTGCAGTCTCCGCGAGAAACGCAGGCCATCGCGAAGGCTCTCGCAGCGGATTTCTCCGGCGCATCGCTGCAGCCCACTGAGTCGCGAGTCGTGCGTTCCAGTTCCGCGCTGGAAGTGCGCCAGAACAGTTTCGCCGATGGAACCACGCTAAGCCGCGAGGAATTTCTTCGAGATTGGCAAGCCGCGCTCAGCGGCTTCTCGAAGGTCAGTGACTGCCGAATTCCAGATCACCGGAATTGAAGCGGCGGGCAGGGAAGACGCGGCTTCGTCGACGACGCCCAAATTCCAAGCAGCCTGCAGACTCGTGTTCGCTACGAAATCGTCGCCACCGGCGCGGGATTCCATCTGCGAACAGCGCGTCGGCAATTGGGACTTGGCGTGGGAACCTTCTTCTTCCGGCGAGTTTCGTCTTCGCCAGTTGGCGAGTCCTCGACGAAACGCAGCGCTCGGTCCGCTTCGCCCATTTATGTAGACATCACCTCCGCCGCGCTCGGCCGCAATTCTTCGTACTCGTGCCCAACTGCTGCATGGCACGGACTACTGGCGCACGGTGCTCGACGGCGCCTCTGGCATCGACATCTACGGACACAACGGCGTTTCGGTCGCCGACATCGACAACGACGGCTTCGACGATCTTTACATTTGCCAGCCCGCGGGCCTGCCCAATCGTCTGTATCGCAACCGCGGCGACGGAACGTTCGAGGACATCACAGAAGCGTCAGGCCTGGGAGTTCTCGAAAACACGGCCTGCGCGCTGTTCGCCGATTTCAACAACGACGGCCGCCAGGACGTCATCGTGGTCCGCGCCAACGGACCGCTGCTGTTTCTAAATGAAGGCGGCGGTAAGTTCCGTCAGAAGAACGACGCATTCCAATTCGCGAATCCTCCGCAGGGAACTTTCACCGGAGCGGCCGTTGCCGACTACGACCGCGATGGCTGGCTCGACGTTTACTTCTGTCTCTACGCGTACTATCAGGGCACTGGGCAATACAAGTATCCGTCTCCGTATCACGACGCCGAAAACGGTCCGCCGAATTTTCTGATGCGCAACCAGCGCGACGGCACCTTCGGCGACGCAACCGCCGCGTCAGGCCTGAACCACAACAACACGCGCTACAGCTTTTGCTGCGGGTGGAGTGATTACAACCGCGACGGCTGGCCTGATCTGTATGTCGTAAACGATTTTGGCCGGAAGAATCTTTATCGCAACAATGGAGACGGCAGGTTTACAGACGTTGCTCCTCAGGCCGCGGCCGAGGACATCGGCGCGGGCATGAGCGTCTCCTGGCTCGATTACGACAACGACGGCGCTCACGATCTCTACGTCGCCAATATGTGGACCGCGGCCGGCGAACGCGTTTCAACGCAGGAGAACTTCAAGAAAGACTCAACCAGAGAAGTGCGGGCCCTCTATCAAAAGCACGCGATGGGGAATTCGCTGCTTCACAATCGCGGCACTGCCTTCGACGACGCTACGAATTCAGCTGGCGTCGGAATGGGCCGCTGGTCGTGGTCGAGCGATGCGTTCGATTTCGATCACGACGGCTTCCTCGACCTCTACATCGCCAACGGCATGGTCTCCGGGCCTGCCGGCGCGGAGCATTCGTCGCAAGATTTGTCGCCCCAAGATTTATTGTCCGAGGATTTGTCGCAAGAGGACCTCAACAGTTTTTTCTGGCGGCAGGTCGTCGCATTATCCCCCGATGAGGCCCGCGCCTCGCACGAGTACGAGCAAGGATGGAATGCCATCAACGAACTCATTCGCGCCGATGGAACCTGGAGCGGTTACGAGCGAAATGTTTTCTACGCCAACAATCGCGACGGAACCTTCTCCGACGTTTCTGCCGTAGTGGGCCTCGACTTCGTCGAGGACGGCAGGTCATTCGCTTTAGCCGATTTCGATCACGATGGGCGCCTCGAACTGTTTCTGAAGAACCGCAACGCTCCGCAGTTGCGCATCCTGAAGAACGCGATGGACGATCTGCCTCCGTCGATCATCTTTCATCTTCAAGGCACCAAGAGTAACCGCGACGCTATCGGCGCCTCCGTCACGCTTGAAACCGCTGCTGGGCGCCAGACCCGCATGCTTCAGGCGGGATCTGGGTTTCTCTCCCAGCACAGCAAAGATATTTTCTTCGGCCTCAGCGAGACGAAAGGTCCGGTGCGCGCATCGCTTCGCTGGCCCAGCGGCCTCGTGCAGGAACTGAACAACCTTCCCATCAATCACAGGATCTGGGTCATAGAAGGTGCTGAACCTTCACGCATGGAACCGTTCACGCCGCCGGCAGGGAAGCGCAGTTCCGTTCCGTCAAAAGCCGCGCGCGAAGCCGAATCGCTTCCGGCCACGGTTGAAACCTGGCTGCTGGCTCCCATCGCCGCCCCGGAATTTTCTCTTCCAGATCTGTCCGGGAAAGTTCGCGTGCTCTCCGCAACTCGCGGCAAGCCGACACTTCTTAACTTCTGGACTACAAAGTCGCCGGACGCGCCGGAACAACTGCGAGTGCTGCAGAAATCCTACGCCGGTTGGGAGGCCAAAGGCTGGCACCTCATCTCGGTGAACCTGGATGATCCCCCCGATGATTTAGCGAGCGTCGCCCAGTTCGCGTTCCCGATTCTTCGAGGATCAGAAGATGTTGCAGCCATCTACAACATCCTGTATCGCCAAATGTTCGACCGTCACCGCGATCTGAGCCTTCCCACATCTTTTCTGATCGACAGCAAGGGCGACATCGTCAAGGTGTATCAGGGCGCAATCGTCCGCGAGCAGGTGGAACTGGATTTCCAGCAAATTCCTCGAAATGCTGCGGAGCGACTCGCGAGGAGTCTTCCTTTCCCGATTACAACGCACGCTCTCGAATTCGGCCGCAACTACCTCTCTTATGGCGCTCTGTTTTTTCAGCGCGGATATCTCGACCAGGCCGAGGCCTCATTCCAGCAGGCCCTCCGCGACGATCCGGCAAGCGCCGAGGCCCTCTACGGAATCGGAAGTGTCTACCTGAATCAGAACAAGAACGCGGCTGCCCGCGAGAGTTTTGAGCGTGCGGCGAAGCTGCCGGCAAACTATCCCGACACTCTGCCCGATTCCTGGAACAACCTTGGCGTCATCGCCACGCGCGAGGGGCACGTCGACGATTCCGTCGCGTGTTTTCTGCAGGCCCTGCAACTGAATCCCCATCATCTGCTGTCGCTCGACAATCTGGGAAATGCCTATCGCGTACAAAAGCGCTGGGACGATGCGCGCAAAGTTCTGCAGCGCGCGCTCGAAGTTGCGCCACAGGATGCTGAGGCGAACTACAGTCTGGGAATGGTATTCGCACAAACTGACGACGCTGGCAAAGCAGAAGAACATCTGCAGCGCGCCTTGAAGGCTCGTCCGGTTTATCCGGAAGCTTTGAATAACCTGGGGGTGCTCTATCTGGTCACGCAGCGGCGCGATCAGGCGGTGGCCAGCTTTGAGCAGTGCATCCGCGTGGCTCCTTCATTCGATCAGGCGTATTTGAACCTGGCTCGCGTCTATGCTCTGGAAGGCGCGCGGGACAAGGCTCGCGGCCTCCTGCTCGATTTGCTCAAACAGCATCCCGACCATCCGCAGGCCATGCAGATGCTCGAGCAACTGCGGCAGTAGCATGCGCGCTCTTTGCTCTCTAAGGCTTGGGTGTCGGCGCGGTCAACAGATCGACGAACATCTTGTAGAACTTCTCCGAGTCCAGATCGACCTGCACCTCCGCCGCCGGTCCAACAATGGTTGGCTTGTCATGCTCCGTCCAACTCAGGGTGTCTCCATAACCAGCGCCGCGATCCAGATCAACATCGAGATAGCGCGTATCTTTCGCCGTGATCAACGCTGGATCGAGCCACGCCAGCGCTGCCAGTTCATCCCACAAATAGCTGTACTTGCCGACCGGGCGTGAGTACGAAACAAAGTAACGAGCCGCGGGCGTGTTGCCGGCTTTTACACGGTCGATTAATTCTTGCGTGAGCCGAGTCTTCACGGAAATATCCACGGTGGTGCAGACAATTTTCTTCCACTGCGCCATCAGCACGATGTGCGCCGCTTCCGGGTCGAACCAAAGATTGAATTCGTGCCGGGGCGTGTTCACAAACTCAGGATCGTCCGTCTTCGGATTCAGGCTTCCGCCCATGAACACCAGTTCTTTCGCCAGCCCCGCGAATTCAGGATCGAGCGAGATGGCGAGGGCGAGGTTGGTCATCGGTCCGCCTTCGTAGATCGTGATTTGGTGCGGATACTTTCGGACCATGCGCACCAGAAAATGCGCAGCGTCTTCATCCGCGGGTTTCGTTGGGGGCTTTCCCTCGGGCATCTCGCCCAAATCGTCCGCTGCATGATATCGTCGCGGAGTCCACGCTCCCACCCACGGTACCGAGCCGTATTGCTTTTCCCAAAGTTCCGTCTCTTCTTTCCGCCGCAACAGAGGATACTCGGCTCCGGGCACGACCGGGATATCCGTCCGCCCAATGATTTCGAGCATGCGCAACGTATGCGCAACCTCTTCTTTGAGCCAGGCATCGCCGGTCACCACGGTTACGCCGAGCACTTCGGTCTGTGGAGACTGAACCAGCAGAAGGATCGATTGCTGATCGGTCCCTCCGGGCCCGGCCGCGTCCTGATCGATGATGATCTTCCGTTTACCGGAGGACTGCTGGCTCCAGCCGGACACACTCGTCAACAACAGCACTGCAATCATCACGAACCGCACCCGGACTAGTCCCATCTCGTCGAGTCTCCCTGATCTCATGTGTAAAAGATCTCGCGCGCAAAGCATTGCATTCTATTTCGCGCGCCAGCGCCGCGCCAGCGGTTTTCTCGCCCCACTGATAGAATACTGCTCTAGGCGAGCGGACCGATTTCGTCGGACGGTTCGATTCGCGCCCGTCCTCGCGGCCTGTATGATGGTCCGTCTCTCCGCAGTCTCACGGCAACTCAGGTTCGTCTGCCCTCCTGTCCGCGGCATTCTCGCGACCGTGATTTTTTTGTTGCTTCCGCCATCCCTGCACTCTCAAAGCACCGCATCGTTACACGGCGCAGTTCGCAATTCGGAAGGAAAGCCCGTCGCCGGAGCAGCCATCCACTTGCAGGTCAAAGATGCAACTCCAGCTCAAATTCAAATTGTTCATACCGATCGGGAAGGGAAATATAGCGTTGCCGCTATTTCCGGCGGAGTTTATCTTCTGCGAGCCGAGATGGCCGGATACAGGGATGCGGAAATTCCAGCGCTTTTTATCGGCCCCAACGAAGCGAAAACTATCGACCTGACTCTGCTGGCGAGAAAAACTGCAGAATCGCAAGCAGCTTCAGAGCGATTGCCGCAGTTCTTTGACGAGCCCCGGTTCACGGTCGCCGGAGTCACTGACACCACAAGTCTCGGCGGCCACGGTTCCGACACCATCGTCCGAACCCGGGAGTCGATCGCCAAGGAAACGGTTGCCTTGGGCAAGGCCCCGGCGAATGGCGCGCGTACAGCCGATTACGGGAAAGAACGCGACCACCTGTTAGCCTCGCTCGCTCATTCCGACAGAGCCGAACTCCATCACTCGCTCGGCGATGTTCAGGAGAAGCTCGGCGATTCTCTGGCTGCGGTTCGCGAGTATCAGCGCGCCGCTGAGTTAGATCCCACTGAGGCCTATCTCTTCGATTGGGGTTCCGAACTTCTGCTGCATCACGCCCCGGAGCCCGCCGCGGAGGTCTTCATCAGGGGCAACCGCCTTTTCCCTCATTCCGTCCGCATGCTGATTGGACTCGGAGCCGCCTGGTTTGCCCGCGGGTCCTACGATCAGGCGGTGCAGCGGATTTGCGAAGCCTCCGACCTGAATCCCAAGGATTCGATGCCCTATTTGTTCCTGGGACGGATACAAAGCGCCGAAACTACGACTTCAGAGCAGGTCGTCGAAAAGCTGCGCCGCTTTGTCACGCAGGAACCACAGAACGCAGAGGCGAACTACTACTATGCCGTCAGCCTCTGGAAGCAGCGAACAGGCCCGCAGGACACGGCCAACTCCGCGCAGATCGAGGCTTTATTAGGAAAGGTGATTCGACTCGATCCGAAGTTCGCTGCCGCGTACCTCCAACTTGGCGTTCTCCATGCCGAGCAGAAGGATTATGCGCGCGCGATTTCCAACTACCAGCAAGCCATCCAGGCGAACCCGCAGAAAGAGATGCAGACAGAAGAAGCGCACTTTCGCCTCGCCCAGGCCTATCGTCAGATCGGGGACGCGGCCAGCGCTGAAGCCGAACTTCAGGCCCGCAGCCGCATCGACAAAGAATTGGCGCAGGAAGCGGAACGTGAGCGCCATGAGATCCGCCAATTCGTGTATACCCTGCGTGACCAACCTCCGCCCCAAGCCCCGTAAACTGTGGCCCACGGCCGCGCGGCGAAGTTTGTTGCCCGGCCAACCTTCGAGCCCAGGCTCCGCTGTGCCTCTCTCTGTGTTACACTTTTTGCTTCATAACTGACAGACTGTTGCACGCAGGACGCGCAATCCACACATGCTTTTTTCCAAGGAATATGTGGGCTATCTGGCCCGCGAAGTCACCAAGAAACTAATCGCTGGCAAGTTCATCGAGACCTCGGCGGTTCCGGCGGTCACCGTGCGGGTGAACGCTGCCCTGGTCGATGAACTGTCGCTCGAAGACCGCATCAACGACGAAGTGCGCGTCATCCTCGAAGCCTACTCGGAGGAGATGAATAAGACCGGCGCCAACTACCAGGAAATGTTCCGCAAGGTGAAGACCCAACTGGTGAGCAAGTACAAGGCGGTGCTGTGAGACTCAGCCGCGATAAAGTCAACGTGCTGGCCCGAGCCGCTTTCGATGTGCTCAAGGACATGGACGAAGTCGAATTCATCGAAGACCCCAACGCCATCAGGCAGCAAATCCGCAAGATTCTTGAAGAGCTGCTCATGCAGGAAGCCAGAATCGACCTCGCCGCCCGCCAGAAAATTGAGAGCCAGAAACGCACCATCCTCGAAGGCTCGCAAGAGTGGGACATCCTCTATCGCAAGTACTACAACGAGGAAGTGAAAAAACTCGGCGTGTAGCAAGTCCTTCCCATCCGACGCCGCCTGCGCAGAGGTGATCGTTGTCGAATCAGATCAGCGACGTGAAAGCGATCGTGAAACGCGCCGCCGCCGAGGCTGGTTTCGACCTCGCGGGCGTTGCTCCCGCCGCCGACGCTCCCGAACTCCAACATTTTCCGGAATGGATTGCCTCGGGCCATGCCGCCGAAATGAAATACCTGGAAGCCCGCGATGATCGCGGCGATCTCAAACGCGCCTCCCTCGCTCGCGTCGCGCCCTGGGCTCGCAGTGTGATCGTCTGTGCCATCAACTACAACACAGCCAATCCGAACTCGACCGAAGTTCACGACCCGGATCGCGGATGGATTTCTCGCTATGCCTGGAGCCGCGAAGATTATCACGACGCAGTTCTGCGCCGTCTGAAGCAGGTCGAAGCCACTCTGCATCAGGCTGTGTGCGCCGAGTCCGTGTGGGGCGGGCACTCCCTTCGGCAAGCTCAGGGCAAGCTTTGCCCGCCAACTCTCACCACGCGCAGTTACGTCGACACCGGCCCTATCGTCGAACGTGTCTTCGCGAAATACGCCGGAGTCGGCTGGATCGGCAAGAACACCTGCATCATCAATCAGAAGAAAGGTTCGTGGCTTTTCCTGGGAGTAATCCTTACCTCGCTCGAACTCACGCCCGACCTGCCCGCTCCCGACCGTTGCGGCACTTGCACCCGCTGTATCGAAGCCTGCCCGACCGACGCGATTCTCGCGCCCTACCAACTCGATTCCGGCAAATGCATTTCATATCTCACCATCGAAAAACGCGGACCGATTCCCGGGGACCTTCGCTCCGGCATGGGCCGCCACGTTTTCGGCTGCGACATTTGCCAGGACGTTTGCCCATGGAACCGCAAAGCCCCGGCGTCGACCGCGCCTGAATTCGAACCCCGCCCCGGCTTGGTCAACCCTGCCCTCGCCTGGCTCGCCGAAATGTCCGCGGAAGAATTTCGCGGACAATTCCGCGCATCGCCCATCCGCCGCGCCAAGCGCTCCGGCCTGCGCCGCAACGCCACCATCGCCATGGGCAACAGTGGAAACCGCGAGTTCCTTCCTCTGCTCGACCAACTGGCGGCCGACCAAGACGATTCCGTCGCCGACAGCGCCCGCTGGGCCAAGGCACGCTTGCTGGCGCCGAAAGAATAAACGAATAACGGTGTCCCGCTCGGCCACGTTGCTTGAACCGAGCTTCGCATGAACCGAGCTTCGCTCGAACCAAGATTCGCTTTATATTCGCGTTCTGCCGAGCCGTTCTCGCCCTGCTTCTTGGCCCTTCCGCAATTTGGTTTTCCCGATTCCCGGCAACTATTCTTCGGCCAAAGGGTTCTTACTAAGGGCAGGTTAGCTGTTACCGTCTGAGGTGATCATGTTTCCACGCCACATCCAACCAATGCGGCGCGCCTTCGTCCGGTTAGCTCTGTTCGTACTGGGCTACACCTCTCTTGCCTGCGCTTCCGCGACTCTTCTTCTCGAGGAACCGTATGGCAAACTCGGTTTCTTTACTGCGACCGGTCACGCCGCCGTGTATCTTTCCGGCGTCTGCGCCGATACGCCAGTGGTCCTGCGCCCTTGCGCCCCAGGTGAAACCGGAATCGTCCTCAGCCGCTACGATGGGGTCGGCGGATACGACTGGGTCGCCATACCACTGATCCCGTATCTCTACGCGGTCGAGCGCCCCGAAGATGTGCCTCTGTTTGCCGACGCGAAAATGACCGCCTTCCTGCGCGACCGCTATCGTCGTAAATATCTGGAAGACGTCGCGCCCGATGGGAAGGATGGCGAAACTCCCGCTGGAAACTGGTACGAACTTGTCGGATCTTCCTACGATCGCGCCATCTACGGCTTCGAAATTGAAACCACCCCGGAACAGGACGAGGCTTTGATCCGGAAATTAAATTCCTCGCCGAACCAGTCTCACTTCCACCTGGTCTCCCGCAACTGCGCCGATTTCGCCAAAGATGTCCTCAACTTCTACTATCCGAAATCCCTGCATCGCAGCCTGGTCGCCGATGTTGGCATGACCACCCCGAAGCAGATGGCAAAAATGCTGAGCAAGTTCAGCGACCGCCATCCTGACCTTCAGTTTTCGCGCCTCGTCATCGCGCAGGTGCCGGGCAGCATGCGGCGCAGTTCGACGGTGCGGGGAGTGGTCGATTCCTTCTTCCGCTCGAAAAAATACATTGTGCCCAGCGTTGTGTTCAGCCCGATTTTTGCGGGATGCGTGGCCGCGGTGGATGTGGGCACGGGCGCGGGCCGTTTCAAGCCGGCGACCAACGCGATGGTTCTCGTGGGTGGCCGCGACCCAGAGCGGCCGCTTGATCGCGAAGACCGCCGCGCTTACCAGCAGCAACTGAAACATTTCCTGGCGGACGCTTATCCGGAAAAGCCCGAACGGAATGTCGACAAGGCGTGGGCGAAGCTGCAATCCAGAGCGAAAGCGGGCGTCGATGAACAGGGCAGCCCCGTTCTTCGGTTGCAGGAGGGAGCGAGTTCGGTTCAGATCGGCGTGGCCGCAGGCAATATCTTGACGGGCAGCGCACCTCCGCAGCTGGTGCGTCAGCTGCTCGAAGCCCGCCTTCAGTCGGAACTGCGGCGCCGGTCGGCGCAAAACATTTCCGAAACGGAAGTAGCCCACGACTGGAATCTTCTGCAGAAAGCCATCACTGAGAATGATTCTCCGCTGGTCGCTCGCTCTACGCAGCGCTCGGAGAATGTCCGCGGCAACCGGCCCTGACAAGATTCGCAAATCCGCGGCGCTGAGATTCTGGCGCCTGTATCGCAAAATCAAAAAGGCCGCTCCGCAAAACCTCTCGCCCGGCTTATTGCTGGTCTGGCGGCGGCTGCTGCCGTTGTGGCAGGCCTGGACCCGGAACGGGTGGTTGCCCAGAGTTCTGCTGCTGCTGAAACTGCAACTGCCGCTGCTGCATTTCCTGCAACAATTCTTGCGGCGTCTTCATCCCAGGCTGCGCCTGCTCCGGAGGGTGCGCAGCTTGTTGTGCCTGTTGTTCTGCCTCTGCCTCTGCTGCCGCCTGGTCCGCAGCGTCGTCGGTGTTGTCGTCGACTGCTGGTGTTTCATTGGCTTCGTTTCCCGCACTTTGCGGTTGCCCGGCGTTGGGCGGCATGTTCCCAGGTTGTCGTTGTTCCGCGAATGCCCCGCCATTGGCGGCATTCCCGTTGTCCGGACCCGTTTTTGCCACCAGCACTACGCGCGTCAGCACGCCCTCGTTCCCCGCAGACCCCACCAACACATAGTTAAACCGCGATCCATTCAGCAGTTCAGCCACAACTTCTCGCGCCGGCCCCGGTCCCAGATGAGTGACTACGCGTTCTGTCGCCGCTGGGATCTCGATCTCGGCTCCGGTTTGTTTGCGTACGGCCCGCAAAATGTCACCCAGTGTCGAGTTTGGCGCCACAATCGTCAGTTGCTCGTTCTGATAACTCACCTGCGGCGGCACCGGCGTCATCAAATCCAGCGGTACTGGCTGCACCGGCCCCGTCGGCCCCGATGGCAAGTCAGCCAAGGGTGCCGGCTTCTTCGTCGCCTTGTGGTGGGTCTGCTTGGCCGCATCCGCCGCGCTCGCGGTCCCCAGGCACAGAGCGGCGGCGCACACCAGCATGACGCCCGCCTTCTTGAGCTTCTTTCCAGTGCTCATCACTACTCCTCACTCCTCCAGCAATCGATCGGGGAACATGCCAGAACGCCTTTAGCGGAATTTTAGCATTGCCGCGGCTGCCTAAGCGCCGACCTTAAGGTCCTACTATGGAACGTCTTCAGACTACTCTCTTGCACCTCCACCCGGCTATGGCACCAATCGCGGGCCGATAAGTCGATTGCAGTCAATCATTTCGGGGAATCGAAAATCTTAACAGCACGGGCTGCTGCCGGGCGTAAACTGAGCCTCGGACCTTCCCACTCTATGACAGTAAAAGCGGAATCTTGCAATGAATCGGCATCCCGCAGTCCCGTCGCCGTCTTCTGCAAAAGCATAGTCCTGTGCGTCGTGGTCTGTTCGGCCATCAGCGCCCGCGCACAGAGCTGTCAGACCTCGAGTGAACTCGACGACGCTACCCTGGCTGGCATCACCGCCGCGGGCCAGCGCTACTTTGGCCTGGCCACCAAGGCCGACGTCGCATCCCTCCGGCAGAACGCCATCGCCAGCCTCGCCTCCGATTTCTCCGGGATCGAGACCACCGTCAAAGATCACCAGCAGGATCTCTCCGCCGCTCAGGCGACGGTGAAGTCCGTTTTTCTCCTCCAGACCGAGGGCTCCGCTCCAGTTCCCCACGCCGAATTTTACTGTGGAGTCTTCGGCAAAAATGGCCAGACCTCCGGCAGCGCCGTTTTTGAAATCGACAATCTGCCGCCAGGCAAATACGCCGTCGTTCTGCTCGACGCGACCAAGCCCACGGCGCGAACCATGTTTTCTGTGATTCTCCAACAGGCGGGAACCGACTGGAAATTAGGCGGGCTCTACCTCAAACCCGCTGTAGTCGCGGGACACGACAGCGATTGGTTCATCGCCCGTGCCCGCGAGTACAAAACCAAAGGCCAGCTCCACAACGCGTGGTTCTATTATCTGGAAGCCACCAGCCTCACCTCTCCGCTGCCTTTCATGGCCACGGCCGCCACCGACAAACTTGCCGACGAATCCCAAAACGCGCACCCCACTGATCTTCCCACCGAAGGGAAACCGGTTGACCTCGCCGCCGCGCCGACCACCTACAAACTCACCGCGATTTTCCCTCAGGCGGTTGCCAACGACCTGGACCTGATCGTGAAATATCAGGCGGCTGATGTTTCCAACACCAACCAGGCCTACCAAAACAACCTAGCCGTCATCAAAGCGCTGGTCGCCAAGTACCCCGAACTAAGAGATGCGTTTGCCGGCGTAGTCGCCCGCGCCGTCGATCCCAGCGGCCGCGACTATGGCACGCTGCTGGCCATGAAGGACGTGAAGTAGAAAGCGGCGTGAGATCGGCAGCGAAAATGGAGGACGCGAATCAAGCCGCGAAGCGGCGAAAGGATGCAGCCCACGGCGCAAGCCGTGGGTGGCAAGCGCGCGACTATCCAGCCCCGGAGGGACGAAAGAACGAGTCCGATCCGCATGCCGTAAAGACGCTCTGAAATACTGAGCCGAACTAACCTCGCACATCCTCCAGCACACACTCCTTCGGATCCTTGTCGTCCCGCAATCCCAGGAACACGGGAGCGCGCAGCTTTGGCCCGCTGCCCTCGCCCGTCCCGCCCGTCCACTCCGCAAATTCAATCTCTGCCACCAACTCCGGCTTCACCCAAAACACTTTGCGCAGCGCCTCGACCTCGCCGAAAAACGGATTCTTCTTCGTTTCCAGCTTCTGCAACACTTTCCAAATTTCGTCCAGCAATTTCTGATCGAACCCGCTCCCCACCTGCCCCACGTGAATCAGCCGCTTCTTTTTGTCGTAGAGTCCCAGCACCAGCGATCCAAAGTGCGCGCGGCTGCCTTCGGGCTCGGTGTAGCCACCGATGACGCACTCCAGCCGTTGCCGAATCTTAATCTTGAGCCACTCGCGGCTGCGTCGTTCTTCGTAGAAGCTGGCCCGCTTCTTGGCAACGATGCCTTCCAGACCCTTCTTTTGCGCCATCGCAAACAGCGCCTTGCCGTGTTCCGCGTAGTGATCGGAAAACCGCACGACGTCGCCCGTCACCACCAGCTCTGCCAGCCTGCGCTTGCGCTCCTCCAGCGGCACGCGCCGCCAGTCATAGCCATCGAGATACAACAAATCGAACGCGTAATAAAGCACCGGCACGTCCGCATTCGCCGCCGCACGTTTCCCGCCCGGACGGAATCCCGTCCGCTGCTGCATCAGACTGAACGACGCCTTCCCGTCCTTATCGAGCGCCACCACTTCGCCGTCCAAAATCGCCGTCTTCGCCTTGACGAACCGCGGCAGCTCAACCAACTCCGGATAGCGCGGCGTCAGATCATTCTGATTCCGCGAAACCAGCCGCACCTTCCCATCCACGATAAACGCGACCGCGCGATATCCGTCCCACTTGATCTCAAACAGCCACTCCGCCCCGTCAAACGGCTTCTCCACCGCCTCCGCCAGCATGGGATGAATCGCCGCCGGCATAGGCCGCTTTACCGGCCCTTCAAATGCTTTAACCACAGAGGGCACAGGGGACACAGAGGATTTCCTCTCTGCGTGTCTATCGGCACTACTTTTTTTTTTCTTCCTCTGTGTTCCTCCGTGTCCTCTGTGGTTAATTGTTCTTTTTTTTTCTTATCAAGTTTAGCCACCGCATCCGCCAGCCACGCCGCCTTGAGCCGCCCGCGCCCCGCAGGACGGCTCTTCCACTCCGCCGAACCCGCATCGCCGGCCACCTGTTCCAGCGTCCGCCCGCTCAGCACCGATGTGTCGATGGCCGCGATGTCGTATCCCTCCACCACATGGTCATCATGCTTCTTGATCATCAGCCATTCGTTGCCCTTGCTCCCCGCGCGCCCCCCGCGCATCTTGATCAGCGCGAAGTCTCCTTTCAGCCGCTTCCCGTTCAACCGGAATTTCAAATCTCCCTTGGCCAGCATGGCCGCCGCTTCCGCTCCCGTCCCCGGCACGTATTTTCCGTTCACCGCGACCGGCGAGAGCGGCTGCCACGTCCCCACATCCCACACAATCACGGTTCCCGCCCCGTAGTTACCCTCCGGAATGTTGCCCTCAAAATCAAAATACGAAACCGGATGATCCTCCACCTGCATGGCCAGCCGCTTGTCCGCCGGATCGAGCGACGGACCCTTCGGCACCGCCCACGATTTCAACACGCCTTCCATCTCCAGCCGAAAATCGTAGTGCAGCCGCGTCGCGTCGTGCATCTGCACCACAAACCGGTTCCCACTCTTCGTCTCCACTTTCGGCGGAGGTTCCGGCGTCTCTTCAAACCGCCGCTTCCGTTGATATTCTTCGAGCGCCATAGGGACCCATTTTAACCACGGAGACACAGAGTCACGGAGAAAACAAAATCACAGAAAGAAAAAAGTGTCATCCCGACCTTGTAAATTGTCATCCCGACCGGAGTTTCCCTTCCCAAAGGGAAGGGGAACGGAGTGGAGGGACCTGCTGGTCAGCGGGGATGTTCGGCAACCATGGAAACTTCTGACCAGGCTCTATATGCTTCCACCATGAAGCGCGAATTCCCAGAAACTCCGCTGGTCGGCGTCGGCGCTGTCATCATAGAAAACTCCATCGAGCATTCCCGCGTCCTCCTCGTCAAGCGCGCCCACCCGCCGCTCCAGGCCCAGTGGTCCATTCCCGGCGGTGTCCTCGAAGTTGGAGAACTGGTCCGCGAAGCCGCCATCCGCGAGGCTCGCGAAGAAACCGGACTCCTCGTCGAACCCGGCGACCTGCTCGGCGTCTACGACCGCGTCCTCCGCAACCCGGAACAGCGCGTGCAGTATCACTACGTATTGATTGATTTTCTCTGCCGCAAGGTTGGTGGCGAACTCGCAGCCGCCAGCGACGCCGCCGAAGTCCGCTGGTTCACGCGGGAAGAACTACCCGCGCTGAACTTGGCCGAAGATACGCACGACGTGATCCGGAAGGGATTCGAAAAGCTAGGCGCTTGAGTCGGACGTGCTTGATTCAGACGTTCCGGGCACTCCATCGTCTTCCCATTCGGCGTAGCAGTAGTGGCAACGCCAGGCTCGGCGGTGGAACGGAATAGGCACGCTGAGATAAGCGCTAACATATGCCGCGGGCGCCACTTCCTGAAAGTTCACGTCCAGCGACTGGCAGCTCGGGCAATGCGGTTGCTGATATTCGCCGATGCCCGCAACATCGAATCCTTCCGGAATGGGCTGGTCCAGAATCTCGTTGGCAGCGACAACATCTTCCGGACTCACCTTCAGCTTGACTCCCCCCATTAGATTCGACCAGAACCAATCCAGGCGAACAATGTTGTCATCGGTTAAAACCGCTTCGATGCCGGCTGATTCGAGGCTGCCCTTGGCCAGCAACGCTTCCGGCAGATCGCGAAACTGACGAATGGTAAGCATCTTTCGCAGTTCGAGTTCACCGTCTTGAGTTGAGGCCTCTACTCTCTCGGGCGGCTCATCTTTTGGCGGATCGCCCGGCAGCGCTGCTGGAACAGGGACCGCAGGAGGGACTTCAATCAGTGCAGCTGAGAGGCCTCTTCGTGACATCTCCGCTCTCAAAGCTTGCCGGGCAAGATCGGTGAGTTCGTAGGCTTGCTCTGCGACTGCCTCTAACTCCCCATCCAACTGGTGGGAGTAGAACTCAGCCAGCCGCTGTCGCTCCTGCTCTGGATCAATGATCGCCATGGCAGGAAATCATACTCCTCCGTTCAAGCTGCTTCTTTCCTCCGTCGCGTCATTAGGCGGGATAACGAAGTACTTGCCCGCTTGCTACGCCGCCGAGACGGCGCTATACTGCGCCACATTTCACGGTCAGGATCGAAGAACGTTCCGTGTGAGGATCCTATGATCAAAAACTTGCTGATCGGCTTTGCAGTCACTTTTGCGGCGGGAGTAGGTTTTGGCTTGCTCGACTACTTCAGCGGCTCCTCGTCGTCAACTTCTGTCGTCTTGCCAGTGGTCCTTGGATTCTTCACGTTTCTCATCTTGCAAATGTTGTCGGGCAACCGCAAGGAGGCCCGCGTCGACGATGCCGCTCGCCAGTCTTCCTTAAGCGCTCCGGCCCCGGCGGGCGAGGCATTGCTCTACATTTATCGCGAGGGATTTGTGGGCAAGGCGGTGGGCTGGAATGTATCTCTCGACGGCAAGGCGCTGGCGCAACTCCGCAGCCCCCGGTTTACTCAGACAACCATCACTCCGGGGCGCCACACCTTGGCAGTCAGTTTAGGCGGCTTTGCAGGAACCCAGAACAAGCCAGCGGAAACAACCTTCGACTCACAACCCGGTGAAGTGATCGTCTTCGCGATGAAGACGAAGATGGGAGCTCTCGCCAACACCATCTTTTTTGTTCGCGAGCCGGACACTCCCACCGCGTTGCAAAAGCTCTCCAAGATGCCCATGGTGGCGGCAGAACGAACTGCCGGAACCGCTGCTGCCTGAAGTCGCGCAGTCGAAGCAGCGGAGCTTCGCACTTTCGTTGCAGGAGAAGTTCCACGCCCAAAAATAGAACGGCCCGCCGGCACTTGTCTGTAAAAACAAGGCCTGCGGGCCGCCCGGTGGACTGTTTGGGATTGACCAAGAGGTGGTCACTCTAACGTGGCCTCTACGGCAACTCCGGGTTCGTCTCGTCGACGATTCCTGACCGACCTGCGCCAGGCGGAATTGAATCCTTAAATCACCGGTAGTATGCGGGCTGTAGCTCCTGGCGCGCCGATTCTGTTTATCTGCGCCCGAAGCCCCGCTTAGAGCAACCGCTCTAAGTCTCAGCCACCTCACCTGGTCTTTGAGTACCCCAACTACTGCCTTCAGAACTTGTCATCCGACCACCTCCTTTCCGGTGTATTCGCACATTAGTACGAAATCCCCCTGTGCGTCAACCGGCACGAAAGTGGGGAATGCAAAGAGTTAATCAGCGATTTCCCAACGTCGCTATCTCGCCCAAACCGAGCAAGTTGGCGTCTGCCGTAACCAGGGTCAAATCGAGCACCAGAGCCGTCGCCGCCAGAAACCGGTCGGCGGGATCGCGATGCGGCAAGGGAAGATCGCGGGAAACTCTGACAATCTCGTGCGTCAACGGTGCTTCAAGAAACGGTGCGGTTGACTTCGCCACCCAATCACGCAAGTCTCCGCCAAGATGGAGGCGTCCCTTTTCATGCAGAATCAAAACTTCCCAAACACTGATCGGCGAAAGCCAGCGCTCATTTTCCGGGTTACGCATCGCCTGGCGCACTCCTGCACCGAGGCGTCCGATATCCTGCAGACTCCACACCCAGATGTGAGTGTCCAGCAGCAGTCTCAATCGCGGAGTACCTCCCAGTCGCTCTCGTCGCTGGCTGGAGAAATAATGTCTCCCAGGATCTGGATGCGGTCCTTCATAGAACCCATCCAGTCCGCTGAGCGAACCGGATGGGCCGGCACGACTTCGGCAACTGCACGACCCCGCCGGGTTATCCGAATCGGCGTCTTCGTCTTCTCCACTTGGGCGAGCAGAGCTAGACACTTCGCTTTGAATTCAGAAATGGCAACTTCTTTCATGGTCATTACATTAGATCATAGTCCAATGAAGTGGTCAACTACGAGCCAGCCGCTACGGCAGTCCGAACGCATACACCGCGCTCCCCGCCGCAATCGCCACATATTCTTTGCCATCCACCGCGAACGCCATCGGCGCTGCGTAGACTGCGCCGCCCATCTGGAAGTGCCACAGCGGCTTGCCTGACGCCGCATCGAAGGCAATAAAATTTCCTTCCGCGTCTCCTGAGAACAGCAGCCCGCCCGCCGTCGACAGCACGCCAGACCACGTCGGCGAAGTATGCTCAAACTTCCACTTCACCTCGCCCGTCGCCGGATCGATCGCCTTCAGGAATCCGCGATACGGCCTGGCCTCCTCCGACGGAAAATACGCGCTCCCATAAAACGCGTGCCCCGCCTCGTAAGGCTGCGGAGCCGTGCTGAAAATGTCGCACTGATCTCGCGCCGTTACATAGAAAAGCCCGGTCTGGGAGTCATAGGTCGGCGCCATGAAGTTCGTCGTTCCCAGCGCGCCCGGACATACTGTGTGCCCTTCGAGCGTCGGCGAAGCATTCTGGTTCGCCACGGGCCGCCCCTCGGCATCCTTCGCGTCGCTCCACGTAGTCTTGCCGTAGGCATTCGCCGACAAGAGCTTGCCGGTGCTGCGATCAAGCACGTAAAAGTATCCGTTGCGGTTGGCCTGCACGATCAAATGCTTGCCGCCCGCCTTGATCTTCGAGTCGACGCTCGGTGTATCAATAATGACGGGAACCTGCGTCGCATCCCAGTCGTGCTCGTCGTGTTTCGTGAATTGGAAGTACCAGTTCATCTTGCCAGTATCGGCATTCAGCGCCAGCAGGGAATTGCTGTAGAGGTTGTCTCCGGCGCGCCCCTCGCCGCGATTTGACGGCGCGGGATTTCCCGTCGGCCAGAAAATCTGATTCGTCACCGCGTCGTAGGTTCCCGTATTCCATGCCGGAGCCCCGCCAACTTTCCACGAATCACCTTCCCACGTCTCATGCCCAGGCTCACCTGGCCCCGGAATCGTATAGAACCGCCATTTCCGCTCGCCGGTGTCGGCGTCGTAAGCATCAATAAACCCGCGCACTCCGTACTCGCCGCCAGATACTCCAAGCACCACCAGATTCTTCACCGCCAGCGGCGCCACCGTGAAGCTGTACCCGATGCGATAGTCTGCCGCCACCACGTCCCACACCACCGCCCCAGTCTTCGCATCGAGCGCCATCACGTGCGCATCCAGCGTTCCCAGAAAAACCTTGTCGCCCAGAATCGCCAGCCCTCGATTCACGTGGCCGCAGCACGGACGAATGTCCGCTGGCACCTGCCGCTGGTACATCCAGATCGGCCGTCCTGTGCGGGCATCGAGCGCAAACGCGCGGTTATCCTGCGCCGTTGCATAAAGAATTCCATCGACCACCAGCGGCGTAGTCTCCAGCTTTCCCGTCGCCGCGGTCTGGTAGACCCACTTCGCAGCCAGGGTGCGCGCATTCGCAGCATTGATCTGATCGAGCCCGCTAAACCGCTTTCCGGAATAATCCCCCGAGTAAGTCATCCAGTTCTGCGGTTCCTTGGCAGAATTCTGCAACCGTTCAAAGGTCACCTGCGCGTGGGCGCAACAGGCGAACAACACCACAATTAGACAGGTTGCCAGAGATCGAGCCGGAACTCTGTTACTACCGTGGAAGAGCGGCCCTTTAAGGGCCGCGTTATGCTTTCGCGAAGCGCAGGCCTTCAGGCCCTGTGGGGCCCCGGGGCTGAAGCCAGCGCGTGCCGGAGCGTCTCGACGCGGCGCTGAAGCGCCGCTCTTCCACGGTCGCACGGACGCCTCAACAGAACCGCCCCGATTTCGCGATACATTCTGATTCAGAGCTCGCTCGCTCATTTCGCCCCCACGCTGACCAGGTAGGCCACGATGTCCTCCAACTCTTTATCGCTCAGAACTTCCACGTCGTACTTCGGCATCGCCGACTCGCGGCTCTTCCGATACGACTGCAACTTGTCTTTCTCCAGCAGATGGATGTGTTCGCCCGCGTCCATGATCTGCACGCTGAAGCTGTCTTCATTCAGAGTGACGCCCGTGATTTTCTTCCCGTCGGCCGTAACCACCGTGACGCTCTCGTACTCCTGCGGAAATTCCTTCGTCGCCTCGGTCAGTCCCCAAGCCAGCCGCCGGCTGGGATTGCGCACCGAATCGATAATCGCCTCCCGCGTCCGCGAGCCGCCCACCGCCGTCAACTCCGGCCCCAGCCTTCCGCCCTTGCCGGCAACCATGTGGCACAGCGAGCAGTTGGGATCGCCGTAAAACAATTCCTTGCCGTGCGCGGCATTGCCCAGCGGCTGCACCGGAGCCTTCACCTCCTGGCTGCGAATGTAAGTGATAATCTGCCAGATCTCTTCATCGGTCATCCCCACGCCTTGCCCGTTGGTTCCGTTGGCCGGCATCGCCGTCCCTGGAATGCCGTTGCTGATCACCTGAAACATGTCCGCGTCAGAGTGGGTATGCTTCTCCACTGCCTGCGTAAGATCAGGCCCGCGCCCGCCACCATGCGCCCCCAGTCCGTGGCACAGCGCGCAGTTGATGCGGAACTGATATTCGCCTGCCTTCGCCGCCTTGGCATCGCCCGCCATGGGATTTTGTCCATAGCCCGTCTGCACCGCGACCATTAACACGAATCCCGCGAAACCCACGCGCCACCATCTGAACATGAATTCACCTTCCAGGAATTTGCCGAATTCTACGCTATCGTCGCGTGATCTGAGCTTTGGAAATCTCGGGCAGATTGAGAAAAACGGATTGAGAAAATGGATTGAGAAGACGAGTGTCCCCGCAAGGTCATGGCCGCCGGATATCTCCCCCCTGCACCTTTGGCTCTCTACACTGAAATCCTGCCCCCAAGATGCCGATATTCCTGGGGGGAAGGGGTTTTTCCTAGGGGCCCAAGTGATTGATCCCTCAGCCCTTCCAGCGAAACGCGTTGGGCTGCGGCAGGCCCAGATGAGCCAGCACGCGATAGGCAAATTCGCGCGCCATCTCATCCAGTGAAGCAGGGCGGTAATAAAACGCCGGAATCAGCGGGAAAATAGTCGCCCCGGCGTCGGCGGCCCGGTACATGTTGCGAATGTGGATTTTATTGAGCGGGGTTTCGCGCACACACAGCACCAGCGGACGTTTCTCTTTGAGCGAGACGTCGGCCGCGCGCTCGATCAGTTGCGCGGCCACGCCGTTGGCAATGCGGGCCAATGTGCCCACGCTGCATGGGATCACGATCATGGCGTCCGCGGGATAAGAACCACTGGCCACGTTCGCCCCAATGTCGGCGTTCGATTGCTCTTTAATCTTTTGCACCCGAGTTGTGTTCGGCCGAGCTTTGGAAGAGCCAAGAATTCGCGCGACAAGTTTGGAACGTCCTTGGATGTCCAACTCTTCCGCCATGACGCGCAGCGCGCTGTCGGACGCGATGAAGTTCACCATCTCGATCCGCTCGTCGCGTGCAACGGCCAGCAGAAATTGCCGCAGGAATATGGCCCCGCTGGCGCCGGTCGCGGCGATCGTCAGATTCTTCGGTGGATGGTTCAGCAAAACTCCTCCGGGGCGCATGAAAGCTCCCCCGACAGGGAGCATAGGGAGGACGTGCCGCAGAGTCAAGAAGAGGAAGGAGCTACGAGGCGCAATTCGCAGTTCGAGAGCGTCGGTACCCTGGCGTCATCCCGACCGGAGCCGTTTTTCAGGCGAAAGGAAGGATCTCGCGCGCGGTATTCAAATCGCGTTCAGGAAAGATCCTCGCGAGCTCCCTCGCCCCGCAGGAGAAACGCGGGGCTTCGGGACGACGCCATCGAGAGTCTAGTAGTAGCTGACGGCTAGAAACTAACAATGTCCTCAACCACCAATCTCCGATCCCGCCGCAGCGCAGCCCAGCTGCACGCGCTGGCCGGAGTGGGGCGCGAAATTCGCGCCCAGGATTCACACAACCGCCGCAAATATCTTCGCGAATTCAACCAGGCATTTCGCAGCTACGAATCGCTGCTCAACTCTCAGCAGATCCAAGAGACTCTACACTCTGCCGACGTAGTCCTCGTCGGCGATTACCACGCACTGCCCGCCGCGCAGCTCCACGCAGCCTCCCTGATCGAGCAGCGCGCGCTCGCTGGAGATCGCCCTATTGTGCTTGGCATCGAAACCATTTTCGCTCGCGACCAGCACATTCTCGACGAATGGTGGCGCCGCGAAATCGACGAGAGCGAACTCCGTCAGCGCATCCGCTTCGACCTCGATTGGGGATACGACTGGACCCCGTTTCACCAATTGCTCGTCACCGCGCGCGACCACGCCGAAGCCGTCTACGGCCTGGACTGCATGCCGCGCGAAGATTTGCGTAAAATCGGCGCCCGCGATCGCCACGCCGGCGCCAAACTCGCCGAAATCCGCGAGCGCCATCCCAACGCCGTACTCTTCGTGTTGTTCGGCGAGTCGCATCTCGCTCCCAGCCACTTGCCCCGCGTGCTGCGTGAGCAGTTGCCCGGAGAAAAAATTCAGACTGTTTTGCAGAACATCGACGCCCTCTACTGGCGCGCCGCCGGAGAGCGCGCCGACAAAGTGGAAGGCGTCCGCGTCAACGACGATGTTCTCTGCGTCTTCAATGCCACGCCGCTTGAAAAGTACGAGAGCTATCGCCTGTTTCTCGACCAGTGGAGCCGCTGCGGCGATGCTCCCGACTTTGCTCCAACCATTTACAACCTGATCGACAGCCTGGCCAAATTCCTCGAGATCGACCGCTATTCGCCGCACAACGGCCGGCAACCAAAATTTCTGGTCGACATGCTGCCGGAAGTGTATGGTGGCCCGTCCGACATCATGCTGCGCCGTCTGCTGTCGCGCCACGGCATCGGCGAACCGGAACGCGAAGCCATGCTCGCCAGAGTCGATGAACGCGGTAGCGCCTACCTGCCGCAGGTGAATGCGTTCTACGTGAGTGAATTCCAAATGCTCCACGCCGCCGAAGATGCCGCCCGCTTCCTGCATCAGGCCTGTCAAGGCCTGCCGCAGCGGCTCAACGGCCATTCCGCAGAGAAGCGCATTGAAGACGAATGCTCTGAACCGGAAAGGCCGGCTGACGGAAGCCGCGATCGCAAAGCCAGCTCGAGAAAGCGACGCTCGACAAAGCGACGCTCGACGATTTCTACGCCCGTGTCGATCGAACACGCGGTCGCTTATTTCGGTTCGCGCGTGCTGTATCCCTCGCGGCCCGCACCTGACGGCGCGTTGCCAATATCCCGCGCCGCCCTCGAAAAAGCGGCCCAGGCCGCAATTCGATCTGGGTCGGAGAAGTGCGAGTCCACCGCGCAAGACCTGGGCTACCGCATCGGATGCCAGATTTATGACGCTTATCTCGCCGGAAGAGTCGCGCCCAGCGGTCTGCGCCGGCTGTTTCTCGCGCACCTGAACGAACCCGGACTGGCCCGCAAAGTCTGCACCGCCGTGATCGCCAAACTGCGCTCGACCTCCCGTCCGCTCGCACGCGCCGCCCACGCCTGAACTCGGGTTCCCCCGAAATGCTAATCTAGACCTCGCCCGGCAGAATGAAGGCCGCCGAGCGCTGAACGCTGAATTCCGAAATCTGAGCGTCGCGTGAACTCCGAATCCATCCGCCAGCTTTTCGACGATGTCCGCAAGGGCAAGCTCACGCCCGACGATGCCGTCGCTCGTCTGCGGCATTTGCCCTTCGAAGATCTCGGTTTCGCCAAAGTCGATCATCACCGCGCGCTGCGCACCGGCATGCCCGAGGTCATCCTCGGAGAAGGTAAGACTCCAGCTCAGGTCGCAGAAATTTTCGCGCGCCTCGCCAAACAGGGTGGCAACATCCTGGCCACGCGCGCCAGCGAAAAACAATTTGCCGCCGTGAAGAAAAAAATTCGTGCCGCCGAATATCGCGAACTGGCCCGAGCCATAGTTCTGGAGCGCGATCCCGCGAAATATGGCAAGGGCATCGTTGCCGTAGTCTCCGCCGGAACCAGCGACATCCCTGTGGCCGAAGAAGCCGTCGTCACCGCCGAAATCATGGGCAACGAAGTCGAACATTTCTACGACGTCGGCGTCGCCGGCATTCACCGCCTGCTAGCCAACCGCGAGGCGCTGACCCGCGCCCGCGTCGTGATTGTTTGTGCCGGCATGGAAGGCGCGTTGCCCAGCGTTGTCGGCGGCCTGGTCGGCGTCCCCGTCATCGCCGTGCCCACCAGCGTCGGCTACGGCGCGTCGTTTAAAGGCCTCGCGGCGCTGCTCGGGATGCTCAACTCCTGCGCGTCGAATGTCAGCGTCGTCAACATCGACAACGGCTTCGGCGCCGGCTACGTCGCTTCGCTCATCAATCGTTTACCATAACTCCCGTTTACCATAACCGCGAAGGAGCCAGCCATGCCGATCGCACTCTCTCCGGAAGTGAAACAACTCGTCGACCGTCCTAACTTCGCTCACCTCGCCACGCTTATGCCCGACGGTTCTCCGCAGTCTGTCCCCGTGTGGATTGGCCGCGAAGCCGATCACCTCATCATCTGCACCGGCGAAGGTTCTCTCAAAGCCAAGAACACGTGCCGCGATCCACGAGTGGCCCTGTCGATCGTGGACTTCGCCAACCCCTATGAAGAATTCCAAATCCGCGGCCGCGTCATCGAACGCCGCCCCGACTCAGACTTCAAGATAATGGACGCGGTCTCGCATAAATACACCGGAAAGCCCTTCCCGATGCGCAGCCCCGAAGGACGAGTCGCTCTGATCATCGAAGTGGAAAGAGTTCGGTATACCAAGCTGCCCTTCGAACACACGCCGCCAAAATGAGCGCGCTCGCGCCCGTACAACAACGCGCTCGTACAAAAACTTGCGCTCGTACAAAAAAAGAAAGGCGCGGTCCGTCACTGTTCAGTAACGAGCCGCGCCCTCTGCCACCGCTACATCAACTCATGCTCGTTCGACTTAGCTCTTCACAACCTCCAGCTTGTTCTCCACACTGAACACACCCGGGATCTGGCCCGCTTTCAGCCCGGCAATCGTCTTGTCCATCGTGCTGTTGACCGCGCCGAAGAGCGTAACGTGCCCGTTCGTCACGATAATGCGAATCGGACGCGCCGGATCCATCGCATACCTGCTCAACACCGGGTCGCTGTAGATCGCGCGCATCGTCCGCAAGCGCAGCCCGTCGTCGAACCGCGAAACCGGCTCGACCGATACATTGTCGATCACGTCCTTTACCCCAGGCATGTTCGCAATGTCGGCCAGCGCTTCGTCGCGGCCAACGCCCGTTCGATCTTGCCCTTCGACTGTTACCACTCCATCCTTCACTCCCAGTGCGAAGTAGTCGAACGTGCTGTCATAGCCTACGCGCACGTAAGTCAGCTTGGTAGCGAGCTTCTGCTCCAGTTGCGCGTCGGGGACATTCGCCCCAGCCACGGTGATCAGATTGCGCACGCCCTGCGTGTTCGCAATCTTGCGCGCCAGTTTCGCGGCGTCCAGCTTGCCCTGGTAGAGATCGACCGTGCCGGTGAGGGTTACGATCCCATCTTCCACGCTAGCCTTCACCTCGCGGAACCGACTTTTCGCCGCCAGTTTCTGCGTCGCCGTAGTTTGAATTTGATTGTCGTACCGGGAAGCAGCAGTCGAGTCAGCCATCAGCGAAGCGCTCAACAGTCCGACCGCCAGCATCGCACCCAGCATTTTCACGAAGCTCTTCTTTCCTGTTGCGATCGTTCCAGTTCCAATATTTTCTGTTTTCATAAAGGTCACCTCCGACCCATTGACGAAACTTTACGAATTAACCACCTGGTTAATTCAGTAGATGCAGAGGGGCCGGCCTGAGATGCATTTGCGGAAACGTTGCACTCGCGGCCGAGACTCAGCCGTCTCTGCGCGAAACTTTTTGTGCATCAGCGGGTTTCTACAATCGGCGGGGCAGACTTGTGTCCGCGGAGTTTTTCCGCGCTACAGGGAGAGTGGAATCCGCAATCTCTCCGCTTACTTTGCGAGTGACGACCAATCCGTCAAAAGCACCGGCTGGCCGTTCTTCACCACGGTGGGATAAACGTCATCGAATCCCTTGTGATCCGTTGGACCGTAATCCAGAAGCAGTTTCGACCCCATCCCGATGTTCATGGAGTGAATCGACTCGACGGCGGCGATGAAGTTTTCCCGCGTAACATCTCTTCCCGCGCGCTTCAGTCCCTCCACCAGCACCATCGCGTCCACAAAACCTTCCAGACTCACAAAACTCGGACGTGTGTCCGGATAATATTTCGACAAACATTTGCGATAGAGTTCAACCGTTGAGTAGTCGACGCGATCGTAAGGTGGAACGACTTGGGTGATGATCGTGCCCTCCGCATCAGGTCCGGCTTCCTTAATGAATTCCTCGGTCCCCACAAAAGACACGGTCAGAAATTGTGGCCGGAAGCCCGTGGCGTGCGCCTGCTTCACGATGGCCGCCACCGGCCCGTACGGTCCTACCACCACCACCGCCTGCGGATGCGCCGCCCTCACCGCCTTCAACCCGTCCTGCACCTCGAGCGTATTCCTGGCGAATGTTCCCAGCCCCGCCGGCGCCGCGTTGTGTTTCTGCAGCGCCAGCTTCACTCCATCCAGCACCGTCTTGCCAAACGCGTCGTCCTGATAAATCACTCCGATCTTGCGGATGTTTGCATCCCACAACTTGTCCACCTGTTGGCGCGTCTCGTCGTAATACGACGCCCGCACGTTGATGACGTAATGTTTGGGCGGCTCGTAGAGCATCTGCGCGCCGGTGAACAACCCCACCACCGGGATCTTCTGGTCCTGCGCCAGCGACACGTAAACTTTCGCCGTCGGCGTACCCACCAGGAACCCCAGCGCGAATACGCCTTCCTTGGTGAGGCGTTGAAAGCAACCCGGAGCCCGGTCCGGATCGTAGCCGTCATCGAAAGCCAGCAGCTGAATCTTGCGCCCAAACACTCCGCCTTCTTCGTTGACCGAATGGAGATAGGTCTGCGCCCCCATCACCGTCTCTTTGCCTAAGAAGTGCGCAGGGCCGTCCAGCGCTGCACACGATCCAATCGAGATGCTGTTGTCGGTAATGCCCGGCGTCTGCGCCGGAGCTGCAGAGATCACGCTCGCGATGGTGACCAACAGAAACAGCGCTGTGCGCATTGGAAAGCAGTCAGGCCCCGCCCCAAAACGGTTCATCCGCAAACTCCCTCTTGCTAGTATTTTTTTCCGCGCTGGGCCGCACATTTTGAGCCGCACACTGAGATTCCAGGCGGTAGGTGTGTCAGATCAGTGCGGCCATTGTGCCACTGCAAAGTGCACGCACGCTATGCCGACGACTCACCAAAGTAACCGTGGTGTGCCCGTTTCCATGAGGTTGTGCCTATTTTCGGACCCGGCTCGGGCGCACCGGGACTTTGCCCTTGGCCTTGTTCTTGAAGGCTGCGCCGCTGAAGCACCAATATCCAGCCAGCGATCCGCCGGCGAAGACCGACCACAATACCGTATCCGCCCAGGAGTTATAGCTCTCGACGCCCAGGTTCGCGAGATCCCAGAAGGTAAGCGGCCAAACGATGAGCACATAGACGCCCACCACCATCAGCACCGCCACCATGCCTACTCCGACCGCCATCACACCCGCTGACAGGCTCTCAAACAGCAGCATCGTCCAATGCTGGTCGGTGGGGTCGGGCCTCCGGGCGGAACCGGCGGGTCGCGATCGTTCGATAAGTGGAGACAATGATCCTCCGGAAAGGCGCGGTGGTCGTGGCCTCACGGCCTTCCAGCCTAGAGCATAAAGATCGGCTCACCTGGGTTCCAAGTTACGAAGGGTCCGGGAAGTCGCTCCCATTCCGGGATCTCTCATTTCGGGATTACCCCCGTAACTTTCGGTCGGTACCCCTGGGTTCTAACATGCCCATGGACTGCGTATTTCGAGGGGGAATTCGCGGATGGGTGATCGTGTCGCCCAATCAGGTCGGCCAGATCTTTCCCGCGCCAATCGGCTCAAAAAAGCCTTGGAGCGCGGAGCCCCGCCTGCGTTTGTAACGCCGGAAGATACTTCGACCCCCGAAAATGCGCCGCCGGAATCCTCCGCTTCTCCCGCGAACGCTTCCTGCACGGAACATTCTTGCACGGAACATTCCTGCCCCGTGCCTCCGCTCTCTGAGTCTTTCCCGAGCGCCCAGCCCCCGCTGCAGTTTCTGCAGCAGATGTTTCAGGCATCTCCTGATGGATTAAGCATCGCCGATTCCGACCATCGCGTGCTGTGGGCCAATGAAACCTTCGTGCGCATGTTCCATTACGAGGCCGCTGAGGTGGTTGGACAATCTCTGGAAAATCTCGTAGTTCCTCCCGAGCGTCTGGCCGAATCGCGATGGGTCACTGAGGCGCTCGCCAAAGGCGAACGCATCACGCTCGAAACCCAGCGCAGAAAAAAAGATGGAACCCTGCTCGATGTTTCCTTGTCGTGTGCCCCTCTTCTGCTGCATGGAAAGATGGCGGGCTTCTACGCCGGATACCACGACATTGCCGACCGCAAGCGGGTCGAGGCGCTGAGTTCCGCACTTTACCGCGTCGCCGAAAAGAGCAGCAGCGCCCACGAGCTGCAGCAATTCTTTGCCGCCGTACACGGCATTGTCGACGAGCTGATGTACGCCCGCAACTTCTACATCGCGTTTTACGATTCCTCCACCGAGTTGCTCACGTTTCCCGTACTTCGTCGATGAACGCGATTCCGCGCCGTCGCCGAAAAAGTTAGGCAGAGGACTCACCGACTATCTCATCCGCGTCGGACAACCGCTGCTGGCAACGCCTGAGGTCCTGCAGGGCATGGAAGACCGCGGCGAGGTGGCCCGCAACGGTTCGCGTTCTCTCGATTGGATGGGTGTGCCGCTCAAGGTCAACAACCATACTTTCGGCGCGCTCGTGGTTCAGACCTATTCCCAGAACATCCGCTATGGCGAACGCGACAAAGAGATTCTGACTTTCGTGGCGCGGCAAGTGGCCAGCGCGGTTGAGATCAAGCGAAACGAACAGGCCCTCCGCCGCTCCGAGGCTCGCTATCGGTCTCTGGTGCAGAGTTCGGTCTACGGAATCTATCGCTCCAGCCTGGAAGGCCGGTTCCTCGACATCAATCCCGCTCTCATCACCATGCTGGCGTATGGTTCGGCCGAGGAAGTTCTGCTGCTCGATCCGGAAAAGGATGTATTCGCGCACGCCGAAGAGCACACCCACCTCATCGACGAATTCCGTCGCACCGGACGCCTCGATGGCATCGAAGTCAAGTGGAAGCGCAAAGATGGTCGCGCCATCACTGTCCGCATCAGCGGCCGCGCCGTCAGCAATGTCGACGAACCAGCCGACGTGCTGGAGGCGATTGCCGAAGACGTTACCGACCGTCGCGTGCTCGAGGACCAGTTCCGCCAGGCCCAGAAGATGGAAGCCGTCGGCCGCCTGGCCGGCGGAGTGGCCCACGACTTTAACAATCTGCTGACCGTGATCAGCGGATATGCCGAAGTGATTCTCGCCAAGCCTCAGCCTCGATCATCCCCTGCACGAGAAGGGACGCGCCATTCAGCAGGCCGCCGACCGCGCCACCACCTTGACCCGCCAGCTCCTGGCTTTCAGCCGCAAGCAGTTGCTGGAACTGAAGATCGTCGACGTCAACGCCATTGTGCAGGACATGGAGCGTCTGCTCCGGCCCCTGATCGGTGAAACTGTCGAGTTCACCACCACCCTCACTCCCCACGCAGCCCAAACCCGTGCCGACGCCGGACAGCTGGAACAGGTCCTCATGAACCTCGTGGTGAATGCCAAGGACGCCATGCCCGGAGGCGGCAAGCTCTCTATCCGAACCGAGAATCTGGTTGTGGATGAGAATCATCGCCGCGGCCAGACCTTTATCCGTCCCGGCCACTACGTTCTGCTCACCGTCGGCGACACCGGCCTTGGCATGGACAAGGAGACTCAGTCGCGCATCTTTGAGCCTTTCTTTACGACGAAGGAGAAAGGCAAGGGCACCGGCCTCGGCCTCTCCACCGTCTACGGCATCGTCAAGCAGAGCGGCGGATACGTCATGGTGCAGAGCGAAGAAGGTGTCGGCACCACGTTCCATATTTATCTGCCTCGCGTCGAAGGCGTCGCCGAGCGGCAAGCGGTTCCGGTGCCACACGCGGCCAGGGGAGGCACCGAGACCGTTTTGTTGGTGGAAGACGAAGATCCCGTCCGCGAACTCGTTCGGGACACGCTGGTCGCGAAAGGCTACCGCGTCGTCGAAGCCGAAAACGGCGAGGCTGGCCTGGCCGCCGCTGCCCGGCACAAGGGCACCATCGATCTCGTCATCACCGACGTCGTCATGCCCGGAGTCGGCGGCCGCGAATTAGTCAAGCAACTGGCTCAGACCCGTCCCGAAACCAAGGTCCTCTACCTCTCCGGATATACCGAGGATGCGATCATCAGTGACGGCACCATCGAAAAGGGCGCAGCCTTCCTGCAGAAGCCCTTCACCCTCCAGAATCTTTCCCGCAAGGTAAGAGATGTCCTGGGGTGAGATCTAAGGACGCTTTGAATAAGCCTGAGGGTTCCTCTGTGCGCCTCTGTGTCCTCCGTGGTTCACGCTTTCTGTTGGACCTTAATCAGAGCAACCCTAACGGGCGAAGGACCTTCCCTCCATCCTCAGCCGATGTATCGAGCGGTCAACCAACCAATCCCGTGCAACTTTTTCCTCGCCGCCGCGTCCTATCTGATTGAAGATATCGGATTGAAGATATTTAAGAGAATCAAATCCGCCCAGGGCGGATCCGCGTATAAAAAGGACAGGGGTTCCCATGCTGATCAAGAAAGCGCCCGACATTCCTTCGTCGGAAATTACTCCCAAAAGCCTGTATCTGAACCGCCGCAAGTTTCTGGCCCTCGCGGGAGCCGCAGCCGCAGCCGCCACTGGCGCGGGCCTGCGCGAGATCGTCTCGCCTTCGACCGTGGCGTTCGCCGGCAACAAAATCGCAGGCATCCAGAAAAGCCCGCTCAGCACCACCGAGACCGTCACTCCCTACAAAGACGTCACTAGCTACAACAATTATTACGAGTTCTCCACCGACAAAGACGGACCCGCCAAGCTCGCCCAGAAATTCCGCACCCGCCCCTGGAAAGTGAAGATCGATGGCCTGGTCGACAAAAAGCAGGAACTGGATATCGACACCATCCTCAAGATGGCGCCTCCCGAGGAGCGCATTTACCGTCATCGCTGCGTCGAAGGCTGGTCGATCGTCGTTCCCTGGGTCGGCTTCTCGCTCAGCGAACTCATCAAGCGCGCCAACCCCACCAGCAAGGCGAAGTTCGTCGAGTTCACCACCATCTTCGATCCCAGCCAAATGCCCGGCCAGCAGCGCAATGTGCTCCAGTGGCCTTACGTCGAGGGCCTGCGCATGGACGAAGCCATGCATCCGCTCGCTCTGCTCTGCTTCGGCATGTACGGCGAAGACCTGCCCAATCAGGATGGCGCGCCGCTCCGCATCGTCCTGCCGTGGAAATACGGTTTCAAGAGTGCGAAAGCCATCGTGCGCATTCACTTCACTGACCACCAGCCGCAGAATACCTGGAATCTTTCCGCCCCCAACGAATACGGTTTCTATTCCAACGTGAATCCCAACGTGGACCATCCCCGCTGGAGTCAGGCCAAAGAACGCAGGCTCGGCGAATTTTTCAAGCGCCCCACCCTGATGTTCAACGGCTACGATCAGGTAGCCAGCCTGTACACCGGAATGGATTTGAAAAAGAACTTCTAATCGGCTTCCGGCGCTCGGCGTTCGGCTTCCGGTCCCCCAAGCTAGAATGCGGGAGCGATTTCTCGGGAAGCCGGAAGCCGAGAGCCGACAAAATGCTCCGCTACTTCAAACCCGCAATCTTCCTGGCCTGCCTCGCGCCCCTGGCCTGGCTCGTCTGGAGAGCCCTGCACAACGACCTGGGCGCGAATCCCATTGAAGCCATCACCCACTTCACCGGCGACTGTACCCTGACCTTCCTGCTGATCACGCTCTCCGTGACTCCGCTGCGAAAGTTGACGCGCCAGTACTGGCTGATCGGCCTGCGCCGCATGCTTGGCCTGTTCGCCTTCTTCTACGGCACGCTCCACCTGATGACCTGGGTCGGGCTCGACAAATTCTTCGACGTCCACGAAATGCTGGCCGACGTCGCCAAGCGCCGCTTCATCACCGCCGGCATGACCGCCTTCGCCCTCATGATCCCCCTCGCCCTGACCTCGACCAAGTGGTCGATCCGAAAACTGGGCGGCAAACGCTGGCAAGCCCTGCACCGCCTCATCTATTTCAGCGCCGCCGCCGGAGTCATCCACTACATCTGGCTGGTCAAAGCCGACCTGAAAAAGCCCCTGGAGTACGCCGCAGTCCTGGCCGTGCTGATGCTCTATCGAGTCGTGTCGTGGCTGACCTCGAAGACGAAAGGCAGCGCCAAGGAGGGCGCAAAGAAAGTCGTGGTGCCAGGCTAAACGCTCGCGAGAGGCAAGTGCTGCAAGAAAACGGGCGCGGCTTTGTCAGCCGCGCCCTCTTTATCTTGCGTGGTGGCAAGGGTCCTATTTCTTCTGCTTGTGCGCTGTGTTTGCCCGCACCAACGGCCGCGGAATGAACATGTGCGCCCGGATCGCCGCCGCGGCTCCGGTTGAGCTCTGCTCCACGACTGCTCCGGCCGCGATTTGGCCACCGTCCGATTCGATGAACGGGAAGGTTGTGCCGTCCACCGTGTACAACGTCAGGGCGAACCCGCCATTCAAAGTGCTGTTGCTGCTGCTCCCGGCGTTAGCCGTGATCCCGACCCGGCCGTTGTTGTCGATTGAACCGAAAGTGCCGGCCAGCGCTAGATTGGAAATCGGGCCGCCGCCGGGGTCAAAGTTTTCGCCGATGATGCCGCAGACCGTGGAGCTTGCGGTGCCGTCACAGGTTGCCGCGGTGCTGGCTGCCGTAAACTCGGCGATGTCGTCGACCTCGACGTCGTCGCCAACGTTCAGTCCGGTTAGGTTGAGGCCATAGCCTTCCGCCGACGCAAACGAGGGCAGGGGCGTGCTCTGCGGGTAGGCAGCACCGGTCATGATGCCGTTATCGTCGATCTCCAGCAGCAGCAATCCGCCGCTCGAGGGATAGGCTGCATACAAACTGCCTCCGAAGAATCCGGAGAAGTTGTTCAGCGTGAATCGACCACTGCCCGTGGATGTGTAAGCGGCAGAGAATAGGAGCGGCGCCGAAGTTGGGGTCCCGACGCCGTTCAGGATCTCGGTCGCATCCTCGGTGGACGAGTCAGTGATGTTGCCCCCGCCATCCGTAACCATGAAGCCGCCAGCTGCAGCAGGGTTTCCCCCGAAGGAACCCACAAGAACGAAGGCCATGGTTCCGGAGATCGAAGCGCTCGGTTGAGAATAGGCATCGCCGGAGACAATAGGGAGTGCGTCCATTTCGATAAATTTCAGATGCGTGGCATCAATCGCATACACGTCGTAGGTGAGCCCGAAAGACTCTGTACTGAGAACCGTCGAGGGCGTGGACGACGGTCCAAGTAGCACCTGGCCGCCGAGCGACTGGTTCGGGTAGGCAAATCCGCCGTCGTTGAAGTCTTCGGCCCCGGAGTTGATGCCTCCAGTCGCGTTGATCGTGAAAGCGCCCACGGTGGCGAACGTAGCCGCGTCGTTCGCATCGACGCCGACAAAGCTGAAGGCGTAGGAGCCGGCGAGCGAACTTTGGGTCAGGCCGGCGGTCTGCAGGTCCAGCGTGCCGCTGCCGGTGGCGATATTGTCAAATTCGGTGACCAGACCGTGAGAACTGGATTGTAGGACGAAGCTGAGAGTGATAGTGCCGAACGGAGTGGAAGTGCCGAGTTGGGCAATGCCCCGTCCATCCTTGCTAACCGAGTAAGTGCTGCTGGCGCTGATCGCTGCGTTGGCCACTGGAGCAGTTACGGGGTTGGTGCCCAGGAATGCCGCGTCATTAATGTCAATCGTGCCGCCGGTAATCCCTCCAGTGTCGTTGCCGCCGCTGCCATTGGCCGTGAGTGTGCCAAGCATCGCGTAGGGCTGTCCGCCGGAGTCGGTTCCCGAGACAGAGAAGACATAGGTCCCGCTCAGATCGCTGTTATCGAAGCTGCCGCCTGGGGGCGGCGTGATCGTGGTAGAGCTGCTGCCGCAGCCCGCGAGCGCGGCAAGACCGGAAAGAATGATGGGCAGAACGAGGCGATTGCGTAACGACATAACTTCCCCCTGACGAAATATTTGGCGCTCTGGTTGGGTCTTCTGATCCAAGGTTAGCACGATTGGTTGCCGCTAGAGTCAACCCGAACCTAGAGATTAAGTAGCGCGGAAGGAGAAAAAAATCTGGGTCTTTACATCTCTTTACGATTGGGAACGTCCACTGAGGAAAGATTGTAGATTGTTGATTTTAGATTGCAGATTGAAGCCTCCAGGAAACGGTGTCCCACTCTGAAATCTAAAATCATCAATCTGAAATCCCTACGGGTGCGCCTCCGCCTCCTGCCCTGCCAGCCCGCGCAACGAAAGTTCGTAGGGCGCGCGCGCGATCCCTTTTTCCGTAATGATGGCGGCCACGTACTTCGCCGGCGTCACGTCAAACGCCGGATTCTCCACCTCCACCCCATCCGGAACCATCTGCTTGCCCGCAATGTGGGTGATTTCCCGGGCGTTCCGCTGTTCAATGGGAATCCGGCTGCCGTCGGCGCATGCCAGGTCGACGGTCGAAACGGGTGCCGCTACATAAAACGGAATGCCGTGTTCCTTCGCGAGAATCGCGACTGTGTACGTTCCAATTTTGTTGGCCACATCGCCGTTCGCCGCAATCCGGTCGGCGCCGACGACAATCGCTCCAATCTTGCCCTGCTTCATCATCACCCCGGCCATGTTGTCAGAGATGACCGTGGTCGGGATGCCGTCTTTCATCAGTTCCCAAGCCGTCAGCCGCGAGCCTTGCAGAAACGGCCGAGTCTCGTCGGCATACACATGAATCTTCTTCCCCTGCTCGACCGCTGCCCGAATCACTCCGAGCGCCGTCCCATATCCCGCCGTGGCCAGCGCCCCGGCGTTGCAGTGTGTGAGCACTCCGCCTTCGCTCGGCATCAGCGTGGCCCCGTGGCGTCCCATGGCCTGGTTGGCCGCAATGTCTTCGGCGTGCATGCGCTGGGCTTCTTCAATCAAATCTCTCTTGATATGCGGAATCGGCCGCACGCGAATGCGCTCAAACTTCTCCTGCATGCGCCGGATCGCCCAGAACAGGTTCACCGCCGTAGGCCGGGTCTTGCCGATGAGGTCGCAAATCTGGTCGAATTCGCGCTTCAGATCGCCCGGCGATTCCGCCTTCGAATTGTTCACGCCCAGCGCGATCCCCATGGCCGCGGCCACGCCAATCGCCGGCGCCCCCCGCACCACCATATTGCGGATCACATCGGCCACCTGCTCATGCGTCTTGCAGGTCACATAAACTTCTTCGGTCGGCAGCTTCGTCTGGTCGATGAAGCGCACGCCCTCGTCAGTCCATTCCAGGGTTTGAATCATAGGAATTTAGTCATTGAGTGATTAAGTCATTGAGCGATTGAAACGCCAAATGGCTCAATCACTCAATGGCTCAATCTCTCAATTCTTATGCTGGGCTCGGTTTCGTCGTTCTGCAGAATATGTTGTTTCCGCACGTCGTTCGCCGTGAAAATAGAAATGAACGGAGCCGCCCCGGCGGCCTTCTCCACGTTCGGACGTCCCTTGGCCTCATCCCGCTCCACCAGGCACATCACGCCCGCCACTTCGAATCCGAATTCGCGCGCCGCCTCAATCGCCTGCACGGTCGATGCCCCCGTGGTGCAGACATCGTCCACAATCACAACCCGCGCGCCTTTCTCGCGGAAACCTTCAATGCGCTGCCCGGTGCCGTGCTGCTTTTCCGCCTTGCGCACCAGAAATCCGTCCAGTTCGCCGCTCACCACCGCGACCGCAACCACAATCGGGTCCGCGCCCATGGTCAGCCCGCCAATCGCCCGCGCCTTCCATCCCCGCTGGCGAATCTCTTCCAGAAACACTTCCCCGGTCAGCCGCGCGCCGGTCGCGTCCAGCGTCGTGGTCCGGCAATCGATGTAGTAATCGCTGGTCCCGCCGGAAGAAAGTTTGAACTCACCCAGCCGGAATGATTTGTGAGCCAGCGTGCTCAACAGTTTCTGACGAGCCTGGGATATCACACTGGAAGACATGAAAATCTACGATATCACGGGTGCTCGTTTCCGAGTGGTTGTCCCCAAAGGCCGCAGGCCTCAACCACGAAGAACACGAAAGTTCACGAAGGAGACCAAGCATGTCTTTGCGTTCCTTCGTGAAACTTCGCGCCCTTCGTGGTTCATGCTCTTTCTCTCCACATCGTCAAACGAATCCCTTCCGTCCCGGCCGTCGACCTCCGGCCTGCGCGACAGAAAGTGTTTGCATGTTAACCTGAATTCTTGGGGCGAGCGGGAAGGCGGGGCACCCGGCGTCCCTGGACGATTTTGAATCGAGGTATGACATTGCAGAGTTCGCGTAAGCTTTCCCTTTTTGTCGGTTTTCTTTGTTCCACGCTCGCAGTGACCAGCCTCGCCCCGTCCGCCGTCGCCGACGGCACCCGCACCTGGGAGCAGTCGAAGTTCGACGATCTCACCAAGGGCACAGCCACCGGAGTGGCCATACGCAGTGCCGGCGGTCTGGAATTGGCCCCGTCGTTCAAACTGCTCTACGCCACGCCCTCGACCTACATTTGGGCCGTCGCCTCGGATGACGCAGGAAATGTCTACGCCGCCACTGGATCGCCCGCCCGCGTCTACCGCATCACTCCCAACGGCCACGCGACCATCATTTTTGAGCCGCAGGAACTCCAGGTTCAAACCCTTGAGGTCGACCCCCAGGGCGCCATCTACGCCGCCACTGCGCCCGACGGCAAGGTCTACAAGATCGAGCACAAGCCGCGCGAAAAAGCCGACAGCAAAGACAAAGATGCCAAAGACGCCAAGGACGCGCAGCCCAAAGACCCTGCCAAGCCGGCTCTCGATCCGTCGTGGACCTCCTCTGAATATTTCGCTCCCGGCACCAAGTACATCTGGGACCTGGTTCTCGACAAGGCCGGCAATCTTTATGTCGCCACCGGAGATCACGGCGAAATTTACAAGGTGACTCCGAAAGGGGAGCATTCGGTTTTCTTCAAGAGCGACGAGACCCACATCCGCGTGCTCGCGCTCGATGCCAAGGGAAACCTCATCGCCGGTACCGATGGCAGCGGCCTGGTCTACCGGATTTCTCCCGCGGGCGAAGGCTTCGTGCTCTACAGCACTCCCAAGAAAGAGATCACCGCGCTCGCGCTTGACCGGGAAGGCAACATCTATGCCGCAGGCGTGGGCGAGAAACGAGCCAGCGCCGCAAGTTCGGCTCCAGGTGCCGCATGCTTGGCATGCTCACACCTGGCCGCCAACGCCGCAGCCGCTCCCCAACCCGCAGACCCAGGGTCTGGCGATCACCATGGCTCCCGCCGCCCCGCAGCCGGGCCCGTTCCCGTTTCCCGGCGGAGGCGGCGAGCGACGGATCGCGATGTGTACCGCATCGCCCCTGACGGTTCACCCTCGCGTATATGGACTTCGCATGAAGACATCGTCTATGCCCTGGCATTCGATTCCCACGACCAACTGCTCGCCGGAACCGGTAACCGCGGCCACGTTTTTGCCATCGCCGCCCAGGATGTCGAGTCCCAGGATGTCGCGACGCAAGACGAATTTTCCGATCTGCTGAAGGCCCCGGCGTCGCAGGTCACCGGGTTTGCCAAAGCTCCCGGAGGCGCTCTTTACGCGGCCAGCAGCAACCTCGGCAAGATTTTTGTGCTCGGTCCGGGCCCGGAGAACGAAGGCACCTATGAGAGCGACGTGTTCGACGCCAAGATTTTTTCCCGTTGGGGCCGAGTCGAGTTTCGCGGCGCCGGCAATGTAACTCTGCTGGCGCGCAGCGGCAACGTCGACAATCCCGACCGCAACTGGAGTCCCTGGAAGCCTGTGAATCTCGACAAAGATTCTGAGATGGGGGTTCCGCCCGCGCGCTATGCCCAGTGGAAAGCCGTGCTGCACGCCGGCCCCGCCAAACCCGCGGTCGATACCGTTACCCTGAACTACCTGCCAAAAAACGTCGCTCCTGAAATTGATGACGTTTCGGTGCAGGTGGGTGTGCGTTACCAGCCGCTCCCCAAGTCGGCCGGGCTCAATCTCGGCGGCGACCTCAGCGGTTCGGCCGGCGTCCATTTCGAATCGCCCATGCCCAGCAATCACGATCGCGATGCCATCGGCGTGAAGTGGAATGCCCACGACGAGAATGACGATCAGCTCGTCTATGCGGTCTACTACCGTGGCGACGGCCAGACCCGCTGGCTCCTGTTGAAAGACAACTTGACTGACAAGGCGTATTCCTTTGATGCCAGCCTGCTGCCCGATGGCGGCTACACCGTGAAGGTCGTCGCTTCCGATGCGCCGTCCCACTCCCCGGGCGACGCCCTGACCGCCTCCAAAGAAAGCCACCGCTTCGAGGTCGATACCACGCCTCCTCGCGTCGAGAATCTTTCTGCGTCGTTAGAGGGCTCTCAAATTCACGTCCGCTGCCGCGCCGAAGATGGATTCTCCACCATCAAGCGCGCCGAGTATTCCATCGATGCCGGCGATTGGAAATTCGTCGAGCCCACGGGCCAGCTCTCCGACGCGAAAACCGAAGACTACGACTTCCTGGCCGCCATCGCCCCGGGAAACACCGCCGCCACCGAGCACGTGGTCGTCGTCCGGGTCTACGACAAGTACGACAACCTGGGCGCCGCCAAGACCTTGCTGAAAGGAAAGTAGAGTGCACCTCGCCCGCGTTCAGAGCCATCGACACTTCCTTAATGTTGGCTGTAATGTTGCCGAAAGCGCCGCCTGCGGGCGTCACTCCGCCGGCTGGTTGTTTTGAAAGGGCGCGGTCTCGAGCCGCGCCGCAGATCGCACCAAATGAAACAACGGCTTTAGCCGCTGAGGCAGCCTTCGCCGATCCTAGAATCCGGACATGTCCCAAAGGCCTCTTTCCGCCGGGCCTCGGCGTCGCGGACAATTGTTCTACGATGCGCTGCCCCCATTCAGCCTGGAAACGCTCAACATGGAAACGTTCAGCATGGAAACGCTCAGCCTTGAAGCTTCTACCTTTTGTCTCCGCACTCTTCGCGCTGGCTTTGTTCCTGACGGCTTGTTCCGGCGTATCTCATCCCACCGGAAATAACGGCGGCAACGGTGGTGGCGGCACAGGCGGAAGCAACCTCGCATGCAACGTCATGTCCGTAGGTCAAACGGCGAGCCTGAACGGTTTTGTTCCGTTCTCCAGCAGCAGCTTGTGGAATACCGATATTTCGTCCGCGCCCGTCGACCCGAATTCCAACTCCATCATCACCAACTGGGTCGGCTCCGTGAACCTTCATGCCGACTGGGGCACCGATCCCACCTACGGCATTCCCTACGTCGTCGTCAACGGAAGCCAGTCGCTGGTGAATGTGAACCTTGGCGCTTATGGCGGCGAGAGCGATCCCGGTCCCATGCCGGTTCCGGCGAGCGCTCCCGTCGAGGGCGGATCGTCCAGCACCGGCGATCGCCACGTGCTCGTGCTCGACAACGGCAACTGCTTTCTCTACGAACTGTACAACTCGTCCGTAAACTCGAACGGCACCTGGAACGCTGACTCAACCGCCGTGTGGGACTTGCTCGGCAACGGCAATGAGCAGCGCCCCTATACCTGGACGTCCGCCGACGCTGCCGGACTTCCGGTTTTCCCCGGCCTGGTGCGTTACGACGAAGTGGCCGCCGGCAAAATCCAGCACGCCTTCCGCTTCACGCTGCCGAAGACCAGCGCCGCATTCACTCCCCCGGCGTCGCACTGGGCGGCAACCTCCAGCGATCCCACAGCTCCGCCGATGGGCATGCGTCTGCGCTTGAAGTCGAGCTATGACATTTCTGGATTCGACTCGCAAATGCAGGTCGTTCTGACCGCGATGAAAACCTACGGCCTGATTCTCGCCGACAACGGCAGCGCGCTCTTCGTGACCGGAGCCTCCGACAGTCGCTGGGGCTCCGACCTCGAGTCCCTGAAAACCGTGCCCTCCTCAGCCTTCGAAGTCGTCCAGATGAATCCGGTATATACGAATGCGAACTATCCCACGGGCGCATCGCCCACGATCAGTTCGTTCACCGCCTCCCCCACGCACGTTTCATCAGGAGGTAGCGTGACCCTTTCATGGACAACGTCCAGCGCCGACTACGTCATCATCTCGCCGGGTCCAGGCGCAGTTCGCGGAACCAGTGCCACCGTCACTCCCACAGCCACGACAACCTACACCCTCTACGCGACCAACCAATACGGCCGCACCACCGCCACCGTGACGGTAAACGTTCCGTAGATCGCTAACCTGTCACTGCCCCACGCCCGTCTCCGCTGCATCCTCCACCTCAGAACTCTGAATCGCGGTTAACTCCCCCGCCTGCCGAAGCTCCGGAAACAGCCACGCCCACACCGCGATCACCACCAGAGTCCCTATCCCTCCCAACACCACCGCGGGCACGGTCCCAAACCACTGCGCGGTCACGCCCGATTCGAACTGCCCAAACTCGTTCGATGTCCCAATAAAAATCATGTCCACGGCGGTAACCCGCCCGCGCATCTCATCCGGAGTCGCCAGTTGCGTAAGCGTAGCGCGGATAATCACGCTGATCATGTCGCTCGCCCCCAGCAGCAGCAGCGCGATCAGCGACAGCGTCAGGCTATGCGAAACGCCGAACAGGATGGTGAAGATTCCGAATCCCGCCACTGCCCACAGCAGCGTCGGCCCCGACCTGCCGCGCAACGGCCAGTGTGCCAGCATCACCGCCATAATCGCCGCGCCCACTCCCGGAGCCGTGCGCAGCAGTCCCAGTCCCCACGGCCCCGTGTGCAGAATTTCGCGCGCGTACACCGGAAGCAAAGCCACCGCCCCGCCCAGCAGCACGGCAAACAGATCCAGTGAAATCGCGCCCAGAATCAGTTTTTTTCTCCAAATGAAATGCAGTCCAGCAAAAACGGTCTTCAGCGTCATCGGCTCGCGCGGCCGCGCCTTCACTTCAGGCTTGATCTTGAACGAGGAAATCGTCGCGCCGATCGCCGTCACCGTTGCCACCACATACACGATCGAAGGCCCGCGGAACGCCGCATAAAGAATCCCGCCGAAGGCCGGCCCCAGAATCGTCGCCGCCTGAAAAATGCTGGCATTCCATGCGACCGCATTCGGAAAATGTTCATGCGGAACCAGTTGCGGCAGAATCGACCGGCTGGCCGTGCTGTTAAACGATCGCACCACTCCAATCAGCACCAGCACCACGTAGATCGAGCGGATCGACGGCACCCCGCGCTCGACCAGAGCCAGCAGTAACGCGAAACAAACCGCATACCCCACGTAGCAAACCGAGAGCACGTGTCGCCGCTCAAACCGGTCGGATGCATGTCCGGAAATCGGGAACAGCAGAATCGCCGGAAGAAATTGCGCCAGCCCCACATAGCCCAGATCGAGCGGCCGCTTCGTGATCTCGTAAACCTGCCAGCCCACGGCCACGGCCTGCATCTCGACCGCCGCCACAATCAAAAATCGCGCGACCTGAAACAGCACGAACCCGGGATGCGTGAAGGCGGCGCGTCCAGCCCTGGCGTCGGCGGTTGCAGACATGAGCTACTAATGTGCCATAGAACGCCGCAGGTGTGCATTGGGGAAGCTTCTATCGGTTTGCTGAAAAGCTCACTTTCGGGTTGCTGGTTTGAAAGGGCGCGGCTTCAAGCCGCGCCGTAAGTCGTTCCAAATGAACACCGGCTTCAGCCGCTGCGGTGCGCACAGTGGAACCTGAGGATTGGGGTTGAAGCAGGAGCGGCGGTGGAACTCTGCAAAGGCGAGATTCCTCCGTGCACCTCTGTGTCCCCTGTGGTTTAGGCTTTCGCTGGACCTTAAGCAGAGCCCTCCTACGAATGCGCCGCGGTGGAACGCGCCGCCTGCGTGGCGATCTCGATCCGGTTCCTGCCGTTCTTTTTCGCGGCGTACAAGCTCATGTCGGCTTCGTGCAGAAGTTCGGCCACGGTGCCGTCCTTGGCTAGGCAGGTCGCCGTAACCCCCATGCTGACCGTTGCAGACGTCGTCCCGAATGGAGTGACAACAGGATCTTTGCCAACCATCTTTCGGATCTCATCGGCGCGCCGCGCCCCAATATCGAGAGGGCAGCCCGGAAGTATCAGAATGAATTCCTCACCGCCGTACCGCCCGACCAGGTCGTAGGGCCGCAGGTCCGCCTTCAGCCGCTGCGCTACTTGTTTCAGAACTTCGTCTCCCGCGCCGTGACCCAGCGTATCGTTCACGCGCTTGAAGTGGTCGATATCCGCCAGGATGATGCTGGCCGGCTTGTCCTCGCGCCCGCTGCGCGAAAACTCCCGCTCCAGCGCCGTAATAATTTCCGCCCGGTTCAGCAGGTTGGTCAGGAAATCATGGGTCGCCGCGAAGCGCAGCGACCGCTGCAGGTCCAGAATTCTCTTGCCCACCATAATGCGCGAGCGCAACTCGGCCGGGTCCACCGGTTTCGACAGGTAGTCGTCCGCACCGGCCTCCATGGCGGTCAGCAGATCCTGCTTGCGATTCTTCGCCGTCAGCATCAGCGCATAGATGTATCTTCCGTGGCTCTGTTTGCGAATGCGCCGCAGAACATCAATGCCGTCCAGGCCCGGCAGCACCCAGTCGAGGATCGCCAACTCCGGAGCATCGGGAGCCTCCAGAAGTTTGGCCGCCTCCGTGCCGTTGCCGACGCTCACATGGTCGAGGCCCCAGTCTTCCAGGTAGCCACCGATCTTGCGCCGTTCGATGTAGGAATCCTCAACCAACAAAATCTTCATACTCGCCCCGCTCGCATGTTGGCAGCCGAGCGGAGCACTAACAAGGTTACGAGGCGAAAACGAAGGGACATGTCCCCCGGCGGGACCTCACTTACCCAGGGCTCTGCTTGCACGGGGCTCATCTTCACGCCACCACCGGAGCGTTGGCGATTCCCTCGTTCCCGAACACGCGCCGGTAGCGTTCGATCTCCGCCGCCGGACCCAGCGCCTTGGAATAATTGTCGGAGAGCTTGACCGCCGGCCGACCTTCGACATCGGACACTTTGCAGATCAGGCTGATCGGGTCAAACCCCGCGCCATTGTTGGGATTGCATCCACGAAAATCGTTGGTCAGCAGCGTTCCCCACCCAGCGCTGAACCGCACCCGCTGCCCCGGCGTCCACTTATTACGATCCTCGAAATCCTCGGCGCTTACAAAATCGCCCGGCCCCACGCCCTTGGCCAGCGTCCCGCCAAAATAGGCGTGCAGCCCGAGGATCGCCTCCACATCCAGCGTGTCGGAAGCAATCAGCAACTTCTCCCGCGGATCCCTCCCGTGCGCCGCCAGCCAAGCGATGTATTCGTCTCCTGCGACGTACGGATTTTTACTATCCACGCGTTGCCCGGTCCAGTCCGCCACCCACTCCGGCGCCCCGGCGAGAAACTGGGTCGTGCCAAACGTGTCGGGCAGCAACACCCGCAACGCGCCTTCATAGGTCTGCTGCCACAGTTCCAGCACGCGGTACTGCGAGGCTTTCAGCGCGACATCATCCGGCGCCAGCGCCGCCATCACCATCGGAATCTCGTGCGCGTTGGTTCCAATCGCTTCCAGATCGTGCTTGTGCGCCAGGAACGCATTCGACGTCCCAATAAAATTGCCCCCCAGATTCGCGGCCATGGCCACGACCACATATTCTTGCCACAGAAAGCTGTGCCTTCGCCGCGTCCCAAAATCGGCGACGCTCAGTCCCGGAACGCCGCGCAGCCGCTCGATCTTGCTCCACAACTTCGTCTTCGCCCGCGCATACAGAATGTCGAGCCCAAACTCGCTCAGCGTCTTCAAGTGCGCCCGCGTTTTCAACTCATCCAGAATCGCCAGCGCATACAGTTCCCACATCGTGGTGTCGGTCCACCGGCCTTCAAACGTCAGATGAATTTGCCCGTCGCGCACCGACAGTTGATAATCCGACAGCCGGAAGTCGCGCTCCAGCCACTCCAGAAACCCCGGCTCGAAAATCCCGCGCCGCCCGTAGAACGTGTTGCCCGCCAGCCACACCAGTTCCGATTTCCGAAACCGCCGCCCCCGCACATGCTGCAGCTGCACCTTTAATTCTTCAATGTGAATGATGTCGGCCATCCGCACCGAAGCGTGCCGGTTGATCAGAGAAAACTCCACCCGCGTATTCGGGAAATGCTTCCAGATAAACTGCAGCATCAGCAGCTTGTAGAAGTCGGTGTCGAGCAGGGACCGCACCACCGGATCCAGTTCCCAGTTGTGGTTATGCGCGCGCTCTGCAAAGTTGACGATCATTGCGAGGAAAGCCGCCCCTCCGCCAGTCTAGAGGAAAGACGTACGAAAAATGAAGAGACGCTCAAAAGATGACGAGTCGCCCAAAAGAGATGAACAGTCTAGCAGCCGCTGCATGGGATTCTGGGGTGACCGTGCTCCTGGAGCGACCGTGGAAGAGCGGCGCTTCAGCGCCGCCTAAGCCATCAGAAGGAAGGCGGGGCTTCAGCCCCTGATACTGTGACCTTCGTCATCTCCGCTGCACGCTTTGCAGTTCCCCGCTTCACGTCCCCCCTGTACGCTCAACCATCCTTAGTCAGCATTGGTGTCCTGTGGCGATAGCCCGGTTCTTGCTCCGAATCTCGTGGACAGTCCTGATATGTTCCACAGCTTCACTCCCAGCTCAAATCATTTCAGGCAGGGTCGCGGTCCCTGCCTCGACTCCACCGAAGGCGCATGACTCGAAGCCCGTGCCTCCATCAATTCCCGACCCCGAGCCTCTGCCCCAGCAGCAAGATTTTGCGAGTACGAACATTCCCTCTAACTTCCTGCCGATGACCGCGGACCAGAAGTACGCGTTCGCCCTCCATCAGGCATTCGACCCCAGCACGCACCTTGTGAATGTGTTTCGCTCCGCCCTCGTGCAGGCCGCCAACGGCCAGCCCCATTTCGGCCAGGGATGGGGAGCTTATGAGAAACGCTTCGCCGCCGGCGAACTCGATCAGATCACCGGCAGCGCCCTGATCTATGGTTTTCTACCCACAGTCCTGCACGACGACCCACGCTATTTCCGTCGCGGATCAGGATCGGCGATGGACCGCGCATGGTATGCCGTCAACCGCACCTTTGTCACCCGCAACGACAACGGCACGGCGGCATTCAATACTTCCGAAACCCTCGGCCAGTTGATTTCCTGCGGCATCTCAACCAGTTACTATCCCGCGCGCGACCGCACCCTGCGCTCCGTGTCCGCCAACTGGGCAGTCGATCTCGGCACCAGCAGCATCTTCAATCTGTTCTCCGAATTTTATCCCGACCTCAAGCGGCACATCTTTCACAGCCACAAACCAACATCCGGAAGCTAGCTCTTCGCCCCCACAAATCTCCGATCCAGGGGGACACTCGGCGATGGGGTTGGGAAGGGCACGGCCTTCAGCCGCGCCGTTAACGGCGAAGAAAAACGTCGGCTTTAGCCGCTGGGGGCCGTCACACCACGCCGGATGTTGCCCTGTAAAATCCCCTCATGCACTTCCTCCGAACCCTGGGATGGCTGGCCTGCGTCGTCTATTCCACCATCCCGCTGTTCTGGTTCATGGTTCATCCCCGCGCCCACCGTTGGCGCGAGCGCGAAGGTTCGCCCTTCCGTGTGCTAGTCCCCGCCTGGATCCTCATGTGGATCGGCATGGCCGCGTTAACCGGCCCCTGGCGGCGCGCCGCATTCTATTCCACGCAGTGGTCGTGGATTCCCGCAGCCCTCCTGTTCGCCGCAGGCATCTTCATTTATTTCCGCGCCGGCGCCCACTTCAGCTGGGCACAACTAGGCGGCCTGCCCGAAATCCGCGGAGAAGTCCGCAGAAACGATCGCACGGGAAACCAGCACCAGCGCCTGGTCACCACCGGCATCCGCGCCCGCGTCCGCCACCCCGTCTATCTCGCCCACCTCTGCGAAATGCTGGCCTGGAGCATAGGAACCGGCCTCGCAGTCTGCTGGCTCCTGACCGCCTTCGCGATCGTTACCGGCGCCGTCATGATTCGCATGGAAGACGCCGAACTGGAGAAGCGCTTCGGCGCAGAGTTTGTCTCTTACCGTCAAAGAGTCCATGCCGTGTTCCCGACCCACCGCGCGTGACCGATCGTTCACCGACTTTCCGAAGCTGTCGTTATAATCCGACTTAGCTGAAAGCTCTTCCATGCGCTTCGAACTCTTCATCGCGACCCGCTACCTGCGCGCCAAACGTCGCCAAGCCTTCATCGGCATCATCACCGGCATCTCCGTCGCTGGCGTCGCCGCCGGCGTCGCCTCCCTCGTCGTCGCCATGGCCATCACCAACGGATTTCGCCAGGACCTCCAGGAGCGCCTGCTCGGTTCCACGTCCCACATCAGCCTGCAGCGCATCGCCGACGACGGCATCAAAGACTGGCCCGCCCTCATGGACCGCCTTTCCAAACAGCCCCACGTGGTGGCCGCCGCACCGGCCATCTTCGAGCAAGTCCTCATCTCCCGCGGGCCCCGCGCCCGCGGCGCAGTCCTGAAAGGCATGATCCCCAAGTACGAGCGCAAAGTCGGCGACCTGTTAACCACAATCAAAGAAGGCTCAGCGGAGCCGCTGGAGGATACCACCAGTGTGGAGCGGGCACTCTTGCCCGCTGCTTCGGACGGCGCCACGAACGCGGACGAGAGCGCCCGCGCCACAGCGGCTGACCAATCTCCCGATTCCCTCGCAGCCGTCCAGCAGCGCGTCGCCGCCATGCCCCCCATCGTCCTCGGCAAAGACATGGCCGACAACCTCGGCGCCAAAGTCGGAGACTCTGTCATGGTCGTCAGTCCCCAAGGCGAGTTGACCCCCTACGGCATGGCGCCCAAATACACCCGCTTCCGCGTCGTCGGCATTTTCAACTCCGGCTTTTTTGACTACGACTCCGGTTGGGCCTTCACCCGCCTCTCCGATGCTCAACGCCTGTTCGGCCTGGGCGATCTGATCTCGGTGCTGGAATTCAAAATCGACGACCTCGACCGCGCCGACGCACTTACGTCCCAGATCGAAGACGCCGCCGGCCCGGGATTTATGGCCACCAACGCGCTCCGGCAAAACAGCGCCCTCTTCAAAGCGCTGAAGACCGAGCGCCTGGTCACCTTCATCACCATCGGCCTCATCGTTTTCGTCGCCGCCCTGAACATCCTGATCTCCCTGATTATGATGGTCATGGAAAAGACCAAAGACATCGCCGTGCTTATGTCGATGGGTACCCGCCGTGCCCAGGTGCGCAACCTCTTTATTGCGCAAGGCGTGCTTATCGGCGTCATCGGCACCGCCATCGGCCTGGTCGTCGGCTACGCCATCTCCTACGCCGGAGGCCATTACCACGTTCTTCATCTTTCCCCCGAGGTCTACTCCATCGACTACGTCCCCTTCGTTCCCCGCGCCATCGACGGCGTCTGGGTCGCGCTGTTCGCCGTTTTGATTTCCTTCGTCGCCACGCTCTACCCCTCGTGGTCGGCCGCCCGCATCCTCCCCGCCGAGGCCCTCCGCTATGAGTGAAAACTTCTCTGCCACGGATTCCCACGGATTCCCACGGATAAGGCAAGAACTTGATGCGCACTCCGTTTTGAAAGGGCGCGGCTTCAAGCCGCGCCGTGAAGAGCCAGACGAACGCCGGGCTTTAGCCTCTGAGGGAATCGCCCCATCGGAACGCCGATCCTGTAATTGCAATCGCTTCACGGCGACCCTACTGGATATCTCCTCTTCCTATTGGGCGGGCCCCTGGAACGAAAGGCTCGCGACATGCATCTAATCGAACAGGAAGCCATGCTTCGAGTCGAAGGTCTGAAGAAGGTTTTCCGGTCCGGCGAATCGGATCTGGTGCTCTTTGAAAATTTATCGTTCGAAGTCAAGCGTGGTGAAATGCTCGCCATTGTCGGCGAATCCGGGGCAGGGAAGAGTACCTTGTTGCACATCCTGAGCGCCCTTGATCGCGCTTCCGCCGGTGACGTATACTGCGCCAACTTGCGATTGAACTCCTTATCGCACGACGCAGCCGCCGACTTCCGCAACCGGGAAACCGGCTTCGTGTGGCAATTCCACTATCTGCTGCCCGAGTTCACGGCCGCAGAAAACGTTGCCATGCCGCTGCTCCTGCGGGGGCAGTCGTGGCAGCAGGTCGAGCCTGAGGCGGCACGCTGGCTGCGCGAGGTTGGACTGGAGCAGCGTGCCCATCATCGCTCCGGCGAGCTTTCTGGCGGCGAGCAGCAGCGCGTGGCTCTGGCCCGCGCGCTCATCACCGGCCCCAAGCTCTTGCTGGCCGATGAGCCCACGGGTGACCTTGACGGACACACGGCGGAAGCGGTTTTTGAATTGATCGCGCGAATGCATCGCGAGCACCAACTCACCTCCCTCATTGCTACGCATAACTTGTCGTTCGCCCGCCGCTGCCATCGTGTCTTAAGGTTGCAGCGAGGCCGCATGGAGGAAATTCCGCCGGAGTCGTTACCGGCGTGACGTCTTGTGGAAAGGCAGGCTTTGGAACGACGCGTGGTTGGTTTGTGGAGAGGCACGCCGTTGGAACCACGCGAGGTTGGTTTGTGGAAGGGCACACCGTTGGAACGATGCGTAGCTGGTTTTGTGGAAGGGCACGCCGTTGGAACGACGCGAGGTTGGTTTGTGGAGAGGCACCCCGTTGGAACGATGCGTAGCTGGTTTTGTGGAAGGGCACGGCTTCAGCCGTGCCGTCAGCGATCAGAAATAAACGGGCTTTAGCCCCTGCGGTTACAGTAAAGATTAGAAGCGCAAAGAAAACAGTTTCTTTGGTAACGTGATCAAAGGTCTGTAGAATCGTTTCAGCGCTTGGGTTTTAGGGCCATTTGATTGCATAATGAAGATAGGCTGAGTTTTCGTTCGAACCAGGGATCGGGTTTGGTAGGTCGGGCAAGCACAGTTCTTCTCGACCAGGAAGGTCAGGGGGAAGGGCATTATGTTTGAACGCTATACGGAGAAAGCCAGGCGCGTCATCTTTTTCGCACGCTATGAAGCCAGCCAGTTCGGCTCTCCCTACATCGAGACCGAGCATCTTCTGCTGGGGCTCCTGCGCGAAGACAAAGCCCTGACCAATCGCTTCCTGCGCTCCCATGCCTCGGTCGAATCCATTCGCAAACAGATCGAAGGTCACACGACGATCCGCGAGAAAGTTTCGACCTCCGTCGATCTTCCGCTGAGCAATGAATGCAAGCGCGTGCTCGCCTATGCCGCCGAGGAAGCCGAGCGCCTGTCGCACCGCCACATCGGCACCGAACATCTGCTCTTGGGTTTACTGCGCGAAGAAAAATGCTTCGCCGCCGAAATACTCCACGAGCGCGGCCTGCGTCTGTCGACCATCCGCGAAGAACTCGCCCGCAGCACCCAGGAAAAAGCTCAGCCCCAGCGCCAGCGTGAATCCTCGCTGCTCGCCGAATTCTCCCGCGACCTGACTCAGGCCGCGATGGACAACCAACTCGATCCCCTGGTCGGCCGCGACGGCGAAGTCGATCGCGTCATCCAGATCCTCTGCCGCCGCACCAAAAATAATCCGGTGTTGATCGGCGAGCCCGGCGTGGGCAAGACCGCCATCGTCGAAGGCCTGGCCCAACGCATCGCCGACGGCGAAGTCCCGTCGTTCCTGGCCGACAAGCGCATTCTCGCTCTCGATCTCTCACTCATCGTCGCCGGCACCAAGTACCGCGGCCAGTTCGAAGAGCGCCTCAAGACCATCATGAAAGAACTGATGGAAAACCAGAACTCCATCATCTTCATCGACGAGTTGCACACCCTCGTCGGCGCCGGATCGGCCGAAGGCTCGCTCGACGCCGCCAACATTCTGAAGCCCGCTTTGTCCCGCGGCGAAATTCAGTGCATCGGCGCCACCACTCCCGGCGAATATCGCAAGTCGATCGAGAAAGATCGCTCCCTCGAGCGCCGCTTCCAGGCCGTGAAAGTTCCGCCGCCGAACGAGGCCGACGCCATCAAGATTCTGTTCGGCATCAAAGATCGCTACGAGAAATTCCACGCCGTCACTTACACCGACGACGCCATCAACTTCGCGGTCTCGCATTCGAATCGCTACATCCCAGACCGCTTCCTGCCCGATAAGGCCATCGATCTGGTCGACGAAGCCGGAGCCCGCGTCAAGCTGCGCCAGACTTCGCTGCCCGAAGAGATGACCGAAGTCCAGAAGCGCATCAAGTTCATCGTGCACCGCATGGAAAACGCCATCGCGAACCACGAGTTCGAGAAGGCGCGCTTCTACTCCGACGAAGAACGCAAAGAGCGCGAGAACCTGCGCGCCCTGCGCGAAAAATATCATCTCGACGAGTCCTCCACCGGCGTAGTCAACCGCGAGGACATCGAAGACGTGGTCTCGCGCTGGACCGGCGTGCCCGTCACTTCGATCAAGGAAGAAGAAACGCAGAAGCTGCTGCGCATCGAAGAAGAGCTGCACAAGCGCATCATCTCGCAGGACAAATCGATCAGCGCCTTGGCCCGCGCCATCCGCCGTTCCCGCGCCGGCCTGAAGAACCCGAACCGGCCCATCGGCTCGTTCCTGTTCCTCGGCCCAACCGGCGTCGGCAAAACCGAAGTCGCCCGCACCCTGGCGCAGTTCATGTTCGGCACCGAAAAATCTCTGGTCCGCTTCGACATGTCCGAATTCATGGAGAAGCATTCGGTCTCCAAGCTGATCGGCTCGCCTCCGGGATACGTCGGCTACGAAGAAGGCGGCCAGCTCACCGAACGCGTGAAGCGCGCACCTTATTCCGTCGTCCTGCTCGACGAAATCGAGAAGGCGCACCCGGATGTTTTCAACATCCTGCTTGCAGGTCTTTGAAGACGGCCAGTTGACCGACGGACTCGGCAACACCGTCGACTTCAAGAACACGATCATCATCATGACCTCGAACATCGGCGCGCGCCATTTGCAGAAGCGCGAGGGCCTCGGCTTCCAATCGACGAAGGAAGACATGATCTCCGACAAGGTCGAAGAACTGGTGAAGGGCGAAGTCAAACGCACCTTCAACCCCGAGTTCCTGAACCGCCTCGACGAAATCATCCTGTTCCTGGCGCTGAGCGAGAGCGACCTCATCCAGATTCTCGAACTCATGGTCAATCAGCTCAACCAGAACCTGGCGCAGAAGGCGATCACAGTCACCGTCACCGACGAAGCCAAGAAGTGGATTCTCAACCAGACCCTCACCGACCGCAGCTACGGCGCGCGTCCGCTGCGCCGCGCCTTGCAGAAATACATCGAAGACCCGCTGTCCGAGGCGCTGATCCAGGGCACCATCACCACCCGACCCGCCTTCATCGAGGTCTTCCTCGAAGACAACAAACTGTTCTACCGCCCCGTGGACGCGGAGAAAACCGAAGGCGTCCTGCTGTACGAGAAATAGGTTTTGCTTGGGTGGGGCGGGCACTCCTGCCCGCCAGCCGAGCGCAGCTCGGCAAGGTTTAAAGCCGTCAGCCAAAAAGCTGGCGGCTTTTCTTTTCGGCAGGGAAACTTCCTGATTGACCCCGGGTTCAACCTGTGATTAGATGCCCCGAACAATCGCGGGCTCAGCGCCAGAGTCCGCGCAGGCACTGGGGCGTGCCACATCGAGGTGAAGTATGAAGTCCACTCTGCATGCGGCCCTGGCTGCGACCGTGCCGGGCCTTCTCGTTCTTGCCTTGACCCTAATTACATTGACCCTGAGCGCCAGCGCACGGGAAATGGTCCTGCCCGCCGGCACTCTTCTGCAATGCACCATCAATGAACCCAACTTTCTCCTCGGCCACGGCCGACGTCGGCGACCCCGTGCTCTGCCACCTGCGCGGCGTCACCGAGTTCGGTCAGCAGGCGTTCCCGCGCGGAACCTATCTGGTCGGCCACCTCGAGGCCGCCAAAGATCCCGGCCACTTCTGGGGCAAAGGATATTTGAAACTGCAATTCGATCGCATCGGTCTGCCCAACGGCGATCTCCCGCTCGACGCCAAGATCATCGGCACCCGTGGCTACAAAGTTGACAAGGAAGGCAAAATTGACGGCAAAGGCCACGCCACCCGCGACGTCGTCGAATGGATGATTCCGCCCCTGTGGCCCTGGAAAGTGATCATGCTGCCCGCGCGCGGCCCGCGTCCCACGCTGAAGGGCGAAACCGTGCTCAGCCTGCGCCTGATGGATGATGTTCAAATCCCGCAGATGACGCAGACCATCGGCCCCGGCTGGCATTTCTTCGGCCGCTATCAGAACGGCTCATACCATGACGGGCAGCCGACCAATTCCCAGTTCCAATTTTCTGTCACGCAGAGAAGTCTCGCCGGCGACGGGCTAGCGAACAACAGGGTTGCAAACAACGCTCAGAGTAACAACGCTCTGAGTAATAACGATCAGGTGCTCCAGCCCGCTCAGCCGATGGCGCAAGCCTCCTACGCGACCTACATCTCGCGCGACGTCCCCGCGCCGACTCTGGCGAACGTCGTAAGTCTCCCGGGCATGCCCGTCTTCGTACTCAACACCGGCACCGTCCTCTCGGTCAGCGGATACGGCTACCAAACCGACCGCATCACCTACTCCCTGATCGGCGGAGGCTCCGGCGTCATCAGCACCAACGACGTCGACTGGACCTCGACCACTCAACTCAATGCCCAGCGCGGCATCCGCGTGACCCTCCACAACACCCACGCGAATCCAGGAACCGCCGGCTTCTAACCGTGTGGGGCGGGCACTCCTGCCCGCCAGCCGAGCGTAGCTCGGCAGGCTTTCAAGCCGTCAGCCCAAAGCTGGCGGCTTTTTCTGCGCCCGAACCCTGAACCGCCCCTCCGTCATCCAATAACGAATGCAGGCCAGGATCGTTCTAAATCTGGCCGCACATTCCTAGGGGGAGATATTTACATGAACAGGTTCGAAGGGAAATTAGCGGTCATTACCGGCGGCAACAGCGGCATCGGCTTGGCCACGGCAAAACAGTTTCACAGCGAGGGCGCGAAAGTCGCCATCTCCGGCCGCGATCAGAAAACTCTCGACGCGGCTGTCAAAACCATTGGCCCCGACACCTTGGCCGTAAAAGCCGACGTCGCCAAACTCGCCGACCTCGACCATTTTTTCGCCCAGGTCTCCGCGAAATTCGGTAAGATCGATGCGCTCTTCGCCAACGCCGGCATCGCGAAATTTGCCCCCGCGTCCGCCAGCAGTGAGCAGTTGTTTGACGAAACCTTCGACATCAACGTGAAGGGCCTGTTCTTCACTCTGCAGAAAGCGATTCCCCTGCTCAACGACAATGCCGGCATCGTCTTGAACGCCTCCGTCGTCACCACCAAGGGCAATCCCGCAACCAGCGTCTATTCCGCCAGTAAAGCCGCAGTCCGCTCCCTGGCTCGCACCTTCGCCGCCGAACTTTTGGATCGTGGAATTCGCGTCAACGTAGTCAGCCCCGGCCCTATCTACACTCCCATCCTCGAAAAGGGAGGCATGCCGCAGGCCGGCGTCGATGCCTTCGCTGAGCAGGTCAAAGCCCGCGTTCCCATGAAGCGCCTCGGCACTCCCGAAGAAGTGGCCCACGCCGTCCTCTTCCTCGCCAGCAGCGAAGCCTCCTACATCACCGGAGTCGACTTGAATGTGGATGGCGGCCTCGGCCAGATCTGATCGATGTGGCGAGAGCGAGGCTGTCAGAAAAGTGGCGCCTCTTCTCTTGGCGCCCGGCAAGACCGGGAAGGGCACGGCTTCAGCCGTGCCCTAGCTACGCAAGAGAAGTTCGGCTTTAGCCGCTGAGGGACTTCCGCCCGGCGGTTTCATCTTTGCGACCTTCGCCCCCGCAATCTCATCTGAAGCTGAAGGACATTCCCATGCCCAAAATCAACCTCGCCGAAAAATTCTCCAAAATTTCCGAATATTGGAAGCCCTACGTCGCCGCCGAGCTCAACGGCCAGTCGGTCAAGCTCGACAAAATCAAAGGCGAGTTCATCTTCCACCACCACGAGCATGAAGATGAATTATTTCTCGTCGTCAAAGGCCGCTTCCGCATGCATTACCGCGACAAAGACCTTCGCGAACATCACGAATGGATCGAGGAAGGAGAGTTCGTAGTCGTCCCCCGCGGCGTCGAACACAAACCCGCAGCCGACGAGGAATGCTGGTTCCTCCTCTTCGAGCCCGCCTCCACGCTCAACACCGGCAACGTCATCAACGAACGCACCCACTCCCAACTGGAGCGCGTGTAAGAGATGAGGGAAGGGCTCGGCTTCTAGCCGTGCCTTTAGCTTTTGGTCGGCGCAGCGCTTTCAGCGCTGCGATCAAGCTTTTTGCTTTCCGCCGCGACCGTGGAAGAGCGGCGCTTCAGCGCCGCGTTGAGCGCCCGAAGTTCAAATGGGCTTCAGCCCCTGAGGCCTGCCTTTTTTCAGCAAATCACGGTACCATTGAAAAAGCTCATGGATCTCACCGTCTATTCCGCCGCCTGGTGCCCCGACTGCCGCGAGGCCAAGCGCTTTCTCGAAAAACACCAAATCCCCTACAAAACCATCGACGTCGAAACCACCCCCGGCGCCATCGACGAAATCGTCAAACGCACCGGCAAACGGGCCATCCCCCAGTTCGTGATCGACGGCGAATGGGTCCAGCCCTACGATCCCGGCAAAGGCTTCCTATACGAAAAGATGGCTAAGCGCCTCGGAATCAAGACCCCGTAGCCGTTTCCCGCAGTTCCCTCGATCTTGCCTGTATGACCCTCTGTGCCCCCCTGTGTCCTCTGCGGTGAAGGCTTTCCCCCTATCGCACGTACATCGCCTTCAGTACCGTGGCAAACCCGCGCCAGACGGGCGAAGATACTGAATCCATGCCCGATCCCGAAATCCACGATCACGGAATCAACAATCCCGAGATCGATCGACCTGCCCCACGCGTCCCCGCAGCCCAGCCAACTCACGAACCCACCATCGTCAGCGACTGCTGGCAGCAGATGGTGCAGGCCGTCCTCGGTGTTGTGCTGCTCCTCGGAGCCCTCGCCATGGTCCACTACTACCTGCCCACCACCGCGCAGGGCGAGCCTCCTACCGATCTCCAACAGCAAGTTCACGAACTCACGGCGCAAGTCGAGCAACTTCAGCAGGATCAGGCCATGCCCGCCGTCGTTCTCAATCGCTATCGCAATTCCATCGGTTACATTTATGGGGTCTATCAGGTTGGCTTTCCCAACCAGCGTCCCGTGGTTCGCGCCCGCGTGTCCGGCACAGGATTCCTGGTCGGCAAAGGCCTGGTCGCCACCAACCGCCACGTAGCCGAGCCCTGGTACGGAGACTCCGAAGCCCAGAAACTCATTGATCGCGGAGCCGCTGGCACGCTCGAAAGCCTGGTGATTTTCTTTCCCGGCTCGCCCACCCCCGTGACCCTGCTGCCCGCATCGGTCTCGAAGACTTCCGATCTCGCTGTCCTACACATTGAAGATCTGCACGCTGGCGAATCCGACGCAGTCCGCGGTCTCGCCATCCTGCCCCTCGCCAAATCGCCCGGCGCTCCCGGACAACTGGTCACCGTCATCGGCTATCCCATGGGCATCGCAGGTATGGTCGCCAAGTCGCCCAGCGGAATTTACGAGCGCATGGCCTATCGCCACAACGACATCAACGCGGCCAGCGAGTTGGCCGCCCTGTCGCTGATTCGTCCCTCCACCACCTGCGGACATCTCGGCGACGTCGTCGGCGACAAGCTCATCTACGACGCCCCCACCGCCCACGGCGGCAGCGGCGGCCCCGTCTTCAACACCAAAGGCGAAGTCATCGGCGTCAACTCCGCCTACATGGACGGCTTCTCCGGTGGCACCCTCGGCGTCTCCGTCGACTCCCTCCGTCCCCTCCTGCAAGAAGCCCAGAATCCACGCTAGAACTGAATTCTCTCCTCCTTGAAAACACTGCTTGAAACTGGCAAGGCTTTCAGTCCGCACTGACCGACCTCTCGGCCTTATCGAAATGCATTCTTGCCGGGCTGGAAGGCCGCGGCAGTCCACGCGGGCGCGCAACGGCCATGAAAATAGGCGCGAATTGGATTGAAATGAGTATCGACGCACGATAGATCGGTAGCCACGGCAATGTGCTGTCTGACAAACAGGTCGACCATCCTGCGGTGAGCCGCAAGGTATCCGTCCGAGGTAAGCAGCGCCGGGTCTTTTTCCGGAGCGTGGCCTTTATGATTTTTTCGCAGGGCCTTCTTATTGGTCTCCGATGCGAAGATGTTCGTGATCATGATCGCGAGCCTCTCCTCATCGCCTTTTTTGGTGTGCTTGCCCGAGGTGTTCGCACTCCTTCTCAAGGCATGCACTAGCTCGTGACAGAGAATTTCGTGGGCCGAGTTGCCCGCATCGCCGGTATCGATGCAATCGCTATCGGGATAGTAGATGTCGGGCGAGTAATAGACCTTATTGGGGAACAGGCCCCACTCCGACCGGGAGACAGCGTTGCACGCGCCCTTGCTGAAGTCGTAGGGGACCACCAGAACATCGCGCCCAGAGGCCCGAAAACCCCTCATCAAGGCGCGAGTCGTCTGAATTGCGTCGAAGCTGTGAAGCATACCCAGCACGGAGAATTCATAATGACGAGCAGCGTTGTCGTCCAGACCATCGCCGCGAACCGTGAACGGCACATATTGCCATGTCATTGTTTTAACCTCCCGCATTCGCTGCATCGAACGTGTGCCCGAAGACTTCTTCCGCGTCTCCATCGGCTGCGATTTCAAACGCCTTTCGCTGATTGTGGTAGTAGGCCGCAATCGGATTGAAACGTGCGTGCATGTGCGCCAGCATTTTGGTGAACGCCGGGTTCTCATCGCAAAATGTCGCGATCAGGTTGAACACCTTAGTCCCGGTTGAGAAGAAACCGAAAGAGTCGGCGAGCGCCGGATCAAGCGCATCGTCGGTGGCGTAATCTGCCCGCAGACCACTTTTTTGATGGTTCGTGACGTCGGAGATGAAGATATTGGTTGTCAGGATCGCGGTAAATTCTTCGCTGTCCTGGTAATTGAGCATTTTGCCGAGCAGTATCCAGCTGTGCAGGTGACCACTCACCCGCCGCAACGAGTGAACCAGTTCGTGAAACAGAACCTCGTGAGGCAGCGAGGCGTTAATAATCCCTTTGCAAGGTGAAGTGCAGCCCCCGCTCCCGCAGGCACCGGGGCTGAAACGCACCGTCGAGTACGTTTCTCCGCGGGTTCCCCAATGCCACTCCTGGGCATTGCAGCCCTCGCCGTCATAGGGTTGGAGCAAGACGGTTTTGTTGTGATATCGGATCGACCGGGCCAGGGCCTTCCCGCCCTCCGAATCCAGAATCCTGGAGAGCACGTCTCTGACGCCAGCCGTGAAAAGCACCTGGTCACGCGGGGACGATTTCTCACTGGGTTCGATCTTAATGCCGAATAGCTCCTCTACCATCATAAAGTGCCCCTTTTGACTCAGGTCCCCATCCGCCCGCGCATCTCGCAACCGGGTGGACACTTTGGAATTCTCTCTCTATCTGGAACAGCGCAAACGACGGGCAAATCTAATCACCCATACGGAAATTCTTTCCGGGCGGATTTCAAACGCCGATTTCTCTCATGAGCCCCGATTGCAGGCTGGGAATCCTTACGTCCGGTGCACCCACTATCGTGCCCTCCCGCATCCCGCCGTTTCAGTGGATAATCATCCCGTGGCTCAACTGGAAGAACTTCCGTCTCAAGAACGGCACGATGCGAGACAGCACGATGCCCGACAGCATGGGCAAGTCATTATGAGCAAAACCGTGTTCGTCCTGGCCCTGGTCCTTTCCGCCAGCGGCCTGATTTCGCCGCCCTTCGCGCTCCTCGGTGGCCTGATTTTCGGACTCGCCGCCGCCCATCCCTTTGCCCTCGAAAGCAAGCGTCTCGTCAAATTTCTCTTGCAAGCTTCCGTCGTCGCTCTCGGCTTCGGCATGAACCTGCATCAGGTTCTTCAAGCCGGACGCTCCGGCTTCCTTTACACCGCCGTCAGCATCACCACCGTAATGCTCCTCGGTCTCGGGTTCGGCTATCTGCTCAGTGTCGGGAAAAAATCCGCATTCTTAATCAGCGCGGGCACCGCCATCTGCGGCGGCAGCGCCATTGCCGCCGTCGGCCCTATCGCCGACGCCAGCGAAGAAGAAATGGCCGTGTCCCTGGGCACGATCTTCATCCTCAACTCCGTCGCTCTCTTCCTCTTTCCCCTCGTCGGATACGCGTTTCACATGACCCAGCCGCAATTCGGACTCTGGTCGGCTCTGGCCATTCACGACACCAGTTCCGTCGTGGGCGCGACCGCCAAGTACGGTCCCACCGCCCTCGCCGTCGGAACCACCGTCAAGCTGGCGCGCGCCCTCTGGATCGTTCCTCTTTCTTTCGTCACCGCCGTCATCCTGAAGAGCAAAGCCCGCATCCAGTGGCCCTGGTTCATCCTGTTCTTCTGCCTCGCCGCGCTGCTCAACACCGTGTTGCCGGACCTCAGCCCAAAGTTCATCCCGGCCTTCAGCGTCCTCAATCACCTGGGCAAGATCGGCCTCACCGTCACTCTGTTCTTGATCGGCACAGGATTAAACCAGCAAACCCTCAAGCAGGTCGGCGTTCGTCCGCTCCTTCAGGGCCTCGTCCTCTGGATCATCGTCGGCGTCAGCACGCTGGCGTTAATCCTGTTCCATTGGATTGGCGTGTAGCCAAGCCGCGAAGCGGCGCAGGAATGCAGCCCACAGCGCAAGCTGTGGGTGGCCAAGCGGAATTAGTTAAGCCCCGACGGAGCCGACAGAATCCACGCGATGAATCGCGCCCCAACCGCCGTCAAGAGGTAGGAAGAAAAAAGCCGGGAAGCGTCGCTCCCCGGCGTTTTAAATCAACAATCAACAATCAGCAATCAACAATTTCCGTCAGAACGCCCACCGCAGCGAGAACTGAATCAGCCGCGGGTTCCCGTTGGTTCCCAGGATTTTTCCAAAGGAACTGTAGCCGCTGGCCAAGTACGATTCGACGTCAGTCACCGACGGATCGGCGAAGTTCGTGTGGTTCCACAGATTGAAGAAGTCAGCCGCGAAGCGAATTTCTTGCCGCTCTCCAATCTTGAAGTGCTTCAGGAACGACACATCCCAGTTCTGCTGAAATGGCCCATGGTAAATGTTGCGTCCCAGGTCTCCGAAGCCGGTCGTGCAGAAATTCGGATCGGAGGCGCACTGCGTAGGATAAAGCAGCGGTGCCGGTGTGAACGCTGGCCCGTTCAAATATCCATTGGCCACGCGCGAGTGAATATCGCCGCTCGACAACCCACTGGCCAGCGTCGAGCCTGAAGCCAGGCTGGCGCCCAGCAGCGGCGTGCTCCCTTCTCCCAGGAATCCAGTCCCTGCGCTCGAATCGTAAATCGAGAACGGCAGCCCGTCCTGGAAGATCGACACACCCGCCACCTGCCATCCCCCCAATGCAGCCTTCCGGACCCCGGCCGCGTTTTTGAAGAAGGGAAGATCGTACGCATAGCTCACTGCCAGCCGGTGCGGACGGTTGAAGTCCGAAACTCCCCGCGACGCGTTGATGTTGCTCTGATCGTTATAAGCCGTATTAAACGCAGTGTTCCCGGTCGAGGTGGCGTCAATGTTTTTCGAGAACGTGTATGCGGCCTGAAAATATCCCTGGCCCCATCGCCGCGACAGCGTGGCCTGCAGCGCGTGATAAATCGAGTACGCGTCGTTGGCGAAAATCTGGTAGCCGCTGTAGCCGTTCAGCCCCGGCGTCGGCGTACGCCCGATCGCATTGGAAAACGTGTTGGTGGTGATGGTGTAAGTGTTGTTGCTGGTATCAGTCACCGTGAACGGATTCGCCGGGCTGGCGTTCACCGACTGAATCGCGTCGCGGGTCTCGCGCAAATGAAGGCCGCGCGTCCCCACATATCCTGCTTCCAGTACCCAGTGCCCGCCCAGTTCCCGCTGGATTGTCAGGTTCCACTGTTGCGTGTTGGGAACCACAAAATGGTGTGGCACTTCCAGCACAAACAGGTTCTGCGTGCTGTTTACACCCGGTCCGGTGCATCCCCCATAGGTAGCCGACCCGTCCCCGTTCGGATCCGGAAAGCTCGTCAGTTGTGCCAGGCAAGGCAACCACGCCCCCGACAACTGTCCCGCCATCGGCACCGCATTCGGATTCACCGCCGGCGTCCCCGTAAAGAAATCCGACATCGTGAACCCCGGCGTCTGTCCAAAAAATACGATCGGGATAAACGGCGCCTGGAAGCTCAACTGGTCCACCGCTCCCACGTCCTCACGCACGTAATAGATGCCGTAGCCCCCGCGCACCGTCGTGGTGTGCCGCCCCAGCATGTCCCACGCAAATCCCACTCGCGGTCCCCACCCCGTCGAAACGCTATTGCCGAACGTCGATCCCGCCGCGTTCCCCGTCAATCCCGCAACCCCAAGCTTGTCTACGCAACTGGGATAAACGAATGGATAGGTATTCGACTTGGTCAGCGCCGACTCGATGTTGCCGATGTGGCAATCCCCGTCCGACCACGCCCCCAGAAATTCCGTGCGCAGCCCGAAGTTCACCGTTAAATCCTTCGTCGCTTTCCAGTCGTCCTGCGCAAACACCGCGGAATTGTTCTGCCGGTACTGGTGGTTGTAAACCCCACCGCCGCCGAAGCTGAACTCCGGCGTCCCGCCTACGAAGTTCGCGAAATCCGTTTCCGTCGCCGAAGTGTTGGTAAAGAAAAGCTGCCCGTTAAATACCTGCGGAAACTGTTTATTGAGACTGACTCGGATGTACTGCCCGCCAAACGTAAACGTGTGCGCACCCTTCACCCAGCTCAGGTCCTCCACAAAGTTGTAATTATTCTGCGTCTGGGATTGGTTCGCCTGCGGCGTCGGTCCGAACTGAAATCCCGAGGTTAGAAATGTGAATTTGTAAATGCTCTGCGTCAGATTGTCGGTCGGCCGGTCGATCCCCGCGTCCGCCACCGTGACCGGGTTGACGTTGATCGCGGTATTGTCGATGTGCACCACTCCAAAGCGAAAATCGTTCACCAGCCGCGGAGAAAATACGTGCGTCTCCGATAAGATGAACAAACGGTCGTGAATCGGAAGGTCATACGGAAAGTTCAAATCAGTTCCGCTAGCCGCCGCCCCCAGCGAAGCCTGCAGACCGCCCGCTCCAAACGGAATGTCCTGCTCCGAATCCGAGTAAAAGAACCGCGCCGCCACCGCATCCCTGGACTGGTGGAACTCGTGGTCCCAGTTCGCGGTGAGTTGATCATCCGTAAACTTGCCCGGCTTGCTCACCGTAAACTGCACCGGCGTACCCGCCGTCGTTCCCGCCGGAACATTGCTCGGAAGCGGGAATAAATATCCGTTCGCCGGCGCGCCGAACTGATCGCTCTGAAATGCCAGCAGTGAAGCCGCTACCGGATCCGCGCTGCCCACTCCAAAATCAGCCGCCAGGTTCGCTTCCGCCGTCGACGTCATCCCCCGGTCCGCCGCCGGCACGTAAGGAATAAATGTGCTGATCAGCGTCCCCGGCGAATCTCCACTGCGCTGCCGCGTGCCCTGATAGTTCACGAAAAAGAATCCCAGCTTGCCCCCGGAGCCCACGGGCCCGCCCAGGCTGCCTCCAAAAATATTTTGCTGGATCACCGGCCGCGGCGCCCCGCTCCCCTTCAGGAAATATTCGTTCGCATCCAGCGCCGTATTGCGGAAGAATTCGTACCCGTCCCCGTGAAACCCGTTCGTCCCCGTTTTCAACATCGCATTGATGTTGCCTCCGCCGTTGCGTCCCTGGCTGGCGTCATAGAGCGAAGTCTGCACCTTGAATTCCTGGATCACATCCGGATTGGGCAGCGGCGTGTTGGTCAATTCCGCGACGTTGTAGTCGGTCACGCTGATGCCTTCAATCAGGTAATTGTTATTGTCTTCGCGCTGCCCGTTCACCTGGATGCGCACCTGGCCGCGTCCCAACTGCGCCGCCGCGTTCAACTCGCTCTGCGCCCCCGTCGACAGCGTCAGCAACTGCTGAAAGTTCTGCGTCGCCAGCGGCAACGAGCGGATCGTGTCGCTCTCAATGGCCTGTCCCGTCGTCGCGTCGGTCGTGTCGACCGTCTGCACCGCCGCCTCCACCTCAATCTGCTGCTTCACCGCTTTCGTCGAGAGCTTGGCGATCATGCGCGTCGTCTCGGTCACGCGCACCGCGACGTTCGGAAATTTCCCCTCTGCAAACCCCGCGCTCTGAATGCTCACCGTGTACGACCCCACCGGCAACAGCGGCGCCGTGAACGACCCATCCGGTCCCGTCGTCACCGTGCGCTCCAGCACGTTCGTGTCCTGGTTCGTGATGCGCACCTCGGCCTTGGCGATCACCGCTCCGCTCGGATCCTGCACCGTCCCCGTGATCGCCCCCGTCGCTCCGCCCTGCCCGAAGGCCGTTATCGTCGCTGCAAAGACGATGAAACTCAGAACAATTAACTTGATTGAATAACTCGACATGGTCTTTCTCCCTGTCTCCAAAACTGGAAACCTGATTTCGGGTCTACTGAGGAATTGAAAAGTCAGAACGTCGAAAGCATCGAAAACTCAGCTCATCAGCAACATCCGGCAGCGCGCAGCGTGGCGCGAGCCCCAACCACAATCCCAACATTCACCTGCGGCTTCGCGGCGCGCATGTCGACAAAAGCGTCCTTCTTGCTTTGCTGTCGTCCCGTATCGAGTACAGCTCTCCCCGCCGCACGTTCGTGGGTTTGGTTTTCCAAAGCTTACCGAATCAGCCTGCCGGTTTTCAAGAAGTAAACTATGCGGGCCGTTAACAAAACAACTCCAACAAAACAACTCCAACAAAACAATCTCGTCCCCCTATCCCTCGCCAAACTCCCGGTACCGCTCCAGCACGTCCCGCTGCGAAATCACTCCCTCTAGCTGCCGCAAGTCCGCCCGGTTTATCACCGGTACCAGCGGCCAGCGATCCACATACCGCAGCGCCGTCTCCAGAGGCAAGTCAGGATGCAAGTCAGGAATCCTCCCCATGGGCAGCGCCGATCCCAGGCTCACCCCGCCTTTGCCCTCCTCCGCCATCTTCTTCAGTTGCTGCTTGGTCACGCCGCTCCAGCCGCTCGCACTTAGCCGCACCAGCAGATCATCCCCCGCTGCTCCCTCGGATTTCTTCACCGCCTGATCGACCGTCTCCAGCGCATCCAGCACCGGATCTTCCACCGCACGCATCGCGTCCTCCACGCGCAGCACGCCTTCTTCCCGTTGTTCCTCCATCGATGGCAGCTCTAGCCCGTCCTGCCGCGTCAGCAAATCAAAAATCGCAATCGGCTGCAGCCCCCGCGAAATCACATACGCAACGGTGTTCGCCAAAATCACCGGCAGAATGATCGAATAATTCCCGCTCACCTCCAGCACCATGAACACCGACGTCATTGGCGCCCGCAGAAATCCCGCAAACAAAACTCCCATTCCCACCAGCGCGTACGTTCCCGGCGATACATTCAGATGCGGCACCAGCACATGCTCCGCCCCGCCCACCGCCCCTCCCAGCATCGCCCCGATAAACAGGGTCGGCGCGAACATTCCTCCCGGCGTTCCGCTCACGAACGAAAGCAGCGTCGCCACAATCTTCAGCCCCGCCAGCAGCGCCATGAATTGCCACGTAAACCGCCCGTGCATCGCCTCGTCCATGGCCTCATAGCCCGCTCCCATCACCTGTGGCGCACCCAGCACCGCCATGATCCCAATCAGCAGTCCCGCCAGCGCCGGCTGAAAATACTGCGTCCACAGTCGGCAGAGCCTTGCATCGCGGCCGCAGCGTGGCAATGCCCTCCGAAAACATCAACCGAAGCCAGCCCGCCCACCACGCCCAGAATGCAATACGCAATCAGTTCCGAAGGCCGCTGCAGTTGCACCGCCGGAATTCGAAACAGCGACTCCGATCCCAGAAACCACCGCATCACCACCACGCTCGATACCGCCGACAGCACCACCGACCCCAGAATGCCCGCCGTCCACCGCCCAATCACTTCTTCAATCACGAACAGCACCGCCGAAATCGGCGCGTTGAACGCCGCTGCCAGTCCCGCCGCCGCGCCCACCGGTGCGATCAGCCGCATCCGGTCCCGCGACAAGCTCATCTTTCGCCCCAGCACCGAGGCCAGACTCGCGCCAATCTGCAGCGACGGATCTTCCGGCCCCAACGAATGTCCCGACCCAATCGCCAGCGCCGCCGTAAGGAATTTCCCGATCGCCGTCCGGAACGGAATGTAGCCCGTTGTAGATGTACAGCGCTGCCTTGGTCTGATTCACCCCGCTGCCCCGCGTCTGCGGGAACAAATGAATCACCAGCACCGCGATCACCAGTCCCGCCAGCGTTGGCGCCAGCAGCAGCCGCGACGTCGATCAGCGCCACTCCCGAGCCCAACAAATAAAGCCGGCACCATCCAATCGCAAACCGGAAACACACCACCGCCAGTCCGGAAAAAATCCCGATGAACACCGACAGCACCAGAAAAAAGCGGTCTTCCCGAAACACGGTCTGCCACAGCGCACGCGCACGCCCGTTAGTGGTTCTGTCCTCTACGGGTTGTTCGTTCTCCATCCAAGCCCCCAGCACCCTTGTCATCCGAGCGGACGAGGATGCTCCTCTTTATACAGTCCAACCGTCTTGTCATCCTTAGCGAAGTAAGCCGATCCGCGAAGCGAATCGGCTTACGAAGTCGAAGGATCCCTTGCACGCCGACGTGCCCGCGGCGCCGCGAGGAGTTTCCGCCCAGCACAGCGCCGCCGGCCCCGTCAGTTCCCCTCATGCAATTTCGCAATCAGCAGCAACGCCTGATCCCTTCCCGCCGGAGCCCCGCAACTCGCGCTGGTTTGCCGCTCAATCTCAAACACCAGATCCATCGCCGCCTCCACCAGATCCGGATTCCGCCGCAATCCTATTTCAGTCATCCGCGGCTTCATCTTCGCCCAGCTCTCGGCCAGACTCGGTTGCCGCGATTCGGCGCGTCCGCGCTGTTCTGCGGCCCACAGGCCTCAATCGCTCTCCCGCCGCTGCCGCAAAAGCCTCCACCACGATCCGATTGCGCTGCGCCACCGAAATCTGCCGCTGAAATGGATCCATCGCCAGCACCAGGTCCGTGGTCTTCAGCCGATCCGCACTCTCCGCATCGTCGGAATTCGCGGCCACCGCCGCCTGCAAATACCGCTGCGCCTGCGGATAGCGCCCCAGTTCGAACGCCGCCAATCCCGCTCCCGCTGCCGCCGCCCGGTCGTCGCCGGCCGCCTTCAGACTCAGCCGGTACGCGCCGAGACGCATGTTCATAATCCAGTGTCCGTACAAACAAATCCCCCAACTGTTGCTGCTGCGCTGCATCGTCGTCCCACATTCTCCGCCAGCGCAATCAACTCCGACTCCGCCTGCGCCCGCGCATTCGTCCGCAAGAGAAATCCAATCAGCTCCAGCCGCGCTTCGCGCCGCTTTCCTTCCTGGTCATCTGGCTGGTCTTCGGGCCAGGTCGCGTAGATCGCATTGTGGTAGTAGCGCAGCGCCTGCTCGGTCTGTTCTTTTTGCACCGCGATGCGCGCCAGTTCCAGGTTCACCAGCCCATCCTCGGGCTGCCGGTCCCACAGATTCACCAGGTACGTCGACGCCTCACGCTGTCCGCTTCAGCCCAATCAAAGCCTCGGCCAGATTGAGTTGGTAAGCGTAGTTGTCCGGCGAATACAGCAGCGCCGACCGAAATTCCGTGACCGCGCTGTCAAAGCGCTGCGCCTTCAGATCCGCCACGCCCCGGCTGAACCACCGGCTCCCCAGCGATTCCCGCTGCGCCTGATACGCCCGCGACAACCCCGTCACCGCCAGAAAACAAATCACCGCCAGCCCCGCCACCAGCGCCAGCATCACCGGCTGCTGCCGCAGATAATCCCGAACCTCCTCCAGCCGTCCTGCCATTGCGTCTCCTGCTCCGTGATCATTTAGGACTGTGGAAGATCGGCCCTTTAGGGCCGCGTAACGCTCATAAGAAAGCTGCCGGCTTTAGCCGCTGAGGGACTCGCCGTCGTTTCCTGCCCCCAATCCATCCCGCTTCCCGCACATGCTCATCCTGAAACCGCAGCAACCGCGCGGCCAGCACCGAAGCTCGTCCCCAGTACCCCACTACTTTGCGCTCGTCTCCGCGCTCCACCACCGGCATCCGCCCAATATCGAACCGCAACAACTTCGCCGCCGCCTCTGACACCAGTTCATCGGCAAACGTAACCACGAGGTGAGTCGCACCCGCCTCCTGCACCGTTTGCGCCCCCGACGAGTCTTTATCCAGCGCCCGCAAAATGTCACCTCGCGTAATGATCCCCGCCAACCGGCCCGCGCCGTCCACAATCAACAGCGCCTCATGTCGCGCCACTGCCGGATCGTGCCGCGCAATCCGCTCCGCCAACTCTCCCACCTTTGTATCGGACGCGATCACCGGCACATCCTTGTCCATCGTCTCGCCCACCGTGGCTTGCGTCAGAACGTCCGCTTCGTAATCCTGATGCACCCGCAGCCCACGCCGGGCCAGCTTCTCCGTCATGATGGAACTCCCCGGCATGAACAGCATGGCGACCCCATCCGCAATCACCGCCACCAGCATCAGGGGCAGCACCGAGTTGTAATCCCGAGTAATCTCGAACGCAAAAATGATGAACGAGAACGTTGCCCGCGATGCCGCCCCAAATACCGCCCCCATCGCCACCAGCGCAAACGCTCCCGGCGAAAGATGCGCCCCCGGAAACACGTGATTGCCGACCATCGCGAACAGCCCGCCCATGGCCGCGCTCCACATAAACGTCGGCGCCAGTAGCCCGCCCGACGTTCCCGATCCCAGCGAGATCACCAGCGCCGCAAACTTCGCGATCATCACCACCAGCAGAATTTTCCACGACCAGTTGCCCGTTCAGAATATCCCCGATCGTGTCATACCCCACGCCAAACACGCGCGGCACGAAGTATCCGATCACGCCCAACGCCAGCGCCCCCGTCGCCGGCCACCACAATTCATCGAACGGAAGCTTCTCGAAAAGATCCTCCACCCAATACAGCGCTTTGCTCAGACCCACCGCTGCCAGTCCGCAGATCGGTCCCAGAACCAGATAAAACGGCAGCGCCTTCGGAATCCCGAACTCCATCGCCCCCACCTGAAACATGGGCCCGCGACCCAGCAACTGCATGTGCACTGCCGTGGCCAGCGTGCTCGCAATCACCAGCGGAATAAATGATCGTGACTTGAATTCAAACAGCAGCAACTCAATCGCCAGAATCACTCCCGCAATCGGAGTGTTAAACGTCGCCGACATTCCCGCCGCCGCGCCGCACGCCAGCAAAACTTTCCGTTCGACCGCCGTCGTGTGCAGCACCTGCCCCACCAGCGATCCAATCGCTCCCCCGGTTTGAATGATCGGCCCTTCCGCGCCAAACGGCCCGCCCGTCCCAATCGCAATCGCCGCCGAAATCGGCTTCAGAATCGCCACCTTCGGCTCGATCCGGCTGCGGTTGGTCAACACCGCTTCCATCGCCTCGGGAATCCCGTGTCCCTTGATCTTCGACGACCCGTACTTCGCCATCACGCCGACGATCGAGTCCGCCGATCACCGGAACCAGAATCACCCACGCCCCCAGATGATGCGATCCCACACTCCTGAAAGTCGTTGACCACTCATGAAAAAAGAAAAGATTGGTAAACAGCCCGATCAGCTTGTACAGCGCGTAAGCCACCAGGCCCAGCGATCAGCCCAATCCCCGCCGCCAGAAACGAAACCAGCACCATCCGAAACTGCGCCGGTTCGAAAAACCGTCACCGCCGAGTTTGCAGATGTATTGTTCACCATTTAGGTAGCGCAGCGCTTTCAGCGCCGCGATGAAGTGCCGCATCCTTGCAAGGGCTCGACCCTCTGAGGGGCCTTCCGGGTGCCCCATTTCTCGCGCGTCTTTTGCGCGAGAAGTGGGGATTTCGCGCGAGAAAGCCTGCCATGAGCGAAACCGAAGAGTGGGGATGTCACTGTTGAGAAAGTCATCCCCGCGGCTTCGCCTCTCCCGGCATCAACCGCCGCAGTGCCGCCACCAGACTCGGCGCCGCCCGGCGCAGCTCATCGTGATGATGCAGCGCCAGTTCCTCCAGCACCCGCTCCCCCTTCGGCGTCAGCGCCAGCAACACCTCCCGCCGGTCGTCCTGCGCCCGTTCCCGCCGAACGAATCCTCCCGCCTCCAGCCGGTTGATCAACTCCACCGCGCTGTGATGCTGGATCTGCATCCGGTTGGCCAGTTCCCGGATCCGCGGCCGCACTCCCTCCGGCATCCCTTTGATCGCCAGCATGAGCTGGTACTGCCCCCGCTCCAGCCCGGCCGCCTGCACGGCCTGCTCGCTGAAGTGCAAAAACTTCCGAATCTGATACCGGAACTCGGCCAGAGCCTGATAATCCGACAAGGTCAGCTTCTTCATCCAGCCCGATTGTATCGTGCCGCGATAGTCCTTGCATATTATATCGTGAAACGACATATAACAGAAACCACCGTCAGCAGTTTCCTTCGTGAACCTTCGTGTCCTTCGTGGTTAAAGCCTTTCGCCTCTTTCCCGCCACCCATTTAGAATCCTTAGTCCACAAATTTCGGCGTGCCCCATTTCTCGTGCGCCCTTTGCGCGAAGAAGTGGGACTCTCCCGAACGCCAAGGAGTCCCACCGTGATCCCGCGCTACACCCGCCCCGAGATGGCCCGCATCTGGAGCGACGAAAACCGCTTCCGCACCTGGCTCGCCGTCGAAGTCGCCGCCACCGAAACCCTGGCCGAAGCCGGCCTCGTCCCCAAAGACGCCGCCAAGGCCATCAAAGCGAACGCGCCGACTTCCGCGTCGAGCGCATCCACGAAATCGAAGCCGAGGTTCGCCACGACGTCATCGCCTTCACCACCGCCGTCGCCGAAATCGTCGGCCCCCACGCCCGCTGGTTCCACTACGGCCTCACCTCCAACGACGTCGTCGACACCGCGCAGGCCCTGCTCGTTCGTCAAGCTTCCGAGGTCATCGCAGAAGACCTGCAGCGTCTCGCCGAAGTCCTCGAGCGCCGCGCCTGGGAGTTCAAAGACACGCCCATGGTCGGCCGCACTCACGGCATCCACGCCGAGCCCATCACCTTCGGATTCAAAATCGCCAACTGGTATTCCGAGACCCAGCGCAACATCGCGCGCTTCCTGGCCGCCGCCGAAGACATGCGCGTCGGCAAGTTCTCGGGTGCGGTCGGAATCTTCGCTCACCTCACGCCTGAGCTCGAAGAGAAGATCTGCGCCCGCCTGGGATTGAAGCCCGCTGCAGTTTCTTCGCAGGTGATCCAGCGCGACCGCCACGCCGCGTATCTCGCCACGCTCGCGGTGATCGCGTCAACGCTAGACAAGATCGCCACCGAAGTCCGCCACCTGCAGCGCACCGAAGTCCGCGAAGCTGAAGAGTTTTTCAGCGAAAAGCAAAAAGGCTCGTCCGCCATGCCGCACAAGCGCAATCCCGTGACCGCCGAGCAGATCAGCGGCCTCGCTCGCGTCGTCCGCGGCAACGCGCAGGCGGGCTTCGAAAACGTCGCCCTCTGGCACGAGCGCGACATTTCGCACTCCTCCGCCGAGCGCGTCATCCTGCCCGACTCGACCACGCTCGCCGACTACCTTCTCACCAAGACCACCAACCTCATCGACACGCTCTTCGTCTATCCCGAGCGCATGCGGGCGAACCTCGAAAGCACGCGCGGCCTCATCTTCAGCGGCCAACTTCTCCTCGACCTGGTCGAACACGGCGTCAGCCGCGAGGACGCCTACCGCCTCGTTCAATCCCACGCCATGCGTGCATGGAAAGAGAATCTCGACTTCCATCAACTCGTCCTGGCCGACAAAGAAATCACCAGCAAGGTTCCGCGCCAGCAGATCGAACATGCCTTCGACCTACCGCGCCAACTCAAGAATGTCGACAAGATTTTCGCCCGCGTGTTTGGTCGGCAAGAAGCCTCAACCACGAAGGGCGCGAAGGTTCACGAAGGAAATCCTCAGAAGCCGGGCAGTCCTGGCAAGGCTGCCGGGAAGGTATCCCGCAAGGGCTAGCAATGTGGAGAAATGTTCCTGCAGGAACATTTTATGTACGTAGTTGTACATACAAAAATGTATGAAGTGGCTTGTTTGCTTGCGGATACGTAAAATGGGAGACTCGGGTTGTTTCTATGGAATGCTGTATTTGGAGGCGTCCGGGAGGGCTCGAAGTTTGCCCCAAGACCGTGGAAGAGCGGCCCTTCAGGGCCGCGTTAAGCTCTCCTTCGAAGGCCAGGGCTTCAGCCCCTGTGGGACTCGGTCGAGCTGCATCACGCCTGCGGCCGACGAATACGGGTACTCGCCTGGCCGCTGCGCCAACCGCCCCCGCACCGGATTCGTCCGGATGTATTCCCGGTGATTCTCGTAATCCTCAGGATCGCGGACGCGATGATTGCTGAAACTTGCCTGCCACACGGGACCACCTGCCTTCAAATGGAACGAGAACCCTCCTTTGATGAATTGCATGGCGCGTTCCAAAGAAATTTCCAACGAAGGCGTGAGCAGCGCGTGCAGGTGATCGGGCATGATGACGAATTCGTGCAGCAGATATTTCCCTTCATCGCGATAATGCGCGAGGGTTTCGATCAGGAGTCGGGCCGTTGTCTCCCGCCGGAAGATTGGATGGCGTTGCGCGGTGATGGTGGTGATAAAGAAGACGCGGTCGGAGTCCATTCGGAGATGGTCGCGGGGATGGGCGAGCATTGTCTGTGAGAGATGTCACAAATTATTGTGGAGAATTCCAAAACGGTACACCGGGCCTGAAGGCCGGTTCTTCTTCTCCGCCCGCAACGCGGCCCTGGAAGGGCCGCTCTTCCACGGGGTTATCGGCGGCATCGCTCGTCGCGATGAGAGTGCTGGCGTGTGCGGGCGGTTTAGAGAGCGCCGCCGCAGCATGCGGTGACGTGGAAGAGCGGCGCTTCAGCGCCGCGTCAGAGGCCAGACAAACCAGAACCGAGTCCCGTAGGGACGGCAGAAGCGCCGCGGGAGTTCGAAACAGAACGCATCGGAAGCATCGCTGCCCGCCCTTGCAAAGAACGCAAGGACGGGGCACCCCCAGTCGTGTAGCGGAGAGGAAATCAAATGAAGGCTGGGCCACCCGCCCCGCTGCGCCAACCGCCCCCGCACCGGATTCGTCTGGATGTATTCCCGGTGATTCTCGTAATCCTCAGGATCGCGGACGCGATGATTGCTGAAACTTGCCTGCCACACGGGACCACCTGCCTTCAAATGGAACGAGAACCCTCCTTTGATGAATTGCATGGCGCGTTCCAAAGAAATTTCCAACGAAGGCGTGAGCAGCGCGTGCAGGTGATCGGGCATGATGACGAATTCGTGCAGCAGATATTTCTGTTCGTCCCGATAGTGAGCGAGCGTTTCGATCAGGAGTCGGGCCGTTGTCTCCCGCCGGAAGATTGGACGGCGTTGCGCGGTGATGGTGGTGATAAAGAAGACGCGGTCGGAGTCCATTCGGAGATGGTCGCGGGGATGGGCGAGCGTTGTCTGTGAGAGATGTCACAAACTGTTGTGGAGAATTCCAAAACGGTACACGGGGCCTAAAGGCCGGTTCTTCTTCACCGCACGCAACGCGGCCCTTAAAGGGCCGCTCTTCCACGGTATTATCGGCGGCATCGCCTGTGGCGAGAGTATTGCCGCGATTCGACAGGGCTCCAGGCGCTGAAGAATGGCATGCAGGCGACGCTCGATCCTCCCGAGCCCCGGCACGACGTGGAAGAGCGGCGCTTTAAGCGCCGCGTTCGCGTTGTCATAAGGGCTGGGCTCTAAGCCCCTGTGGATGGTTTTGCATGGGCCGCACGGACGACGACCGGGGTCCGTGGTTCCCACCTTTTGAAAACCGCGACAGGTGGGGCAGCCTCATTTAGAAAAGTGGGCCAGCCCCCACCCGCCCCCTTAGCCTTATGGCGGTGTGGTCTGGCGGGAGTTCCGAGCGACGGAGGCTCCGGGCGACGCGGCGCAGTTTTTCGGAACTCGGGCGACTCGTGACAGTTCGGAGGAGTGCTCCTGCAACATCGCAGCCAGCTCCGAGGCAGAGATGGCCTCGCCTATCATTACTTGGGTCTTCTGGTAGAACTCGTCCAGGACTGACGCAACGACTTGCATCTCGCTTACGCCCGTCGTCGTGCCATCTGGCTTCTTGATCTGACCGATGATGATTCCAAAGTTCATGTTCGCCAGCGTGTCGATGGTTCGCCTGACCTCGGGTGGGTAGAAGTGGTACGTCAGGACAACAACGCCGATGACCTCGTTGCTGCGTGACACAAGTAGCGGGCCGCCTGAATTGCCGTGATTGAAGGCGCCGTTCACCACGATGTGCTTTACCGAGCCGCCATTGGAGTTGTCGCGGCGGAAGCCGGCGATGTATCCAACGCTCAGGAGCGGTGAGGTCTCGCTGTACATGAAGGGATAACCCCAAGTTGAAACTGCCGTCCCGGGGTAAGGGTTGTCCTTGAGCGCAAGCTTAAATCCGCCAGCCAGTGGGCTTCTCGGGGTTAGCACTGCGAGATCGCGTACGCGATCGGTTATCAGCTTTGTGAATTGGACGCGCTCGTTGGTCGCGCTGAGGGCAAAGAGAGTATCCTCCCTGCAGGGTCCCACCACGTGTGCATTCGTCACCATTACTCCCGAGTCAAGCACGAACCCAGTGCCCGCACCCGAGCCGGGGCACACGACCAAGTAGATAGCGTTGACGGACTTCCGCTGCAGGGGGCCGGCGGCGTCAATAACCATCGCTGAGTCAACTGATGTTGGTATCTGGCCCACCGTTGTCTGTCCGAGCACCGCGCTCGTCGCCAAGGTGACGACGGTCAAAGATGCGGCAAGACTGAAACCTGTTTTCATCTGGATAACTCCTTATCTTCAGAACGTGGAGCAATCGCTCTCTTGCATTTTGAGACCCGTGGTCTGAGGTCGAGTGCGGCAAGCCCCGCTAGTCGTATATTTCCTCGCAAATGAATAGGGCACGGCGTCTGCCGTGCCCTCATTCACAGCTTACGTCCATGTCTGACGACTTGTTGGCCTCAGCGGCTAAAGCCGGGGAGGATTGTTGCCGGTTACGGCACGGTTGAAGCCGTGCCCTTCCACAAAACCACAAACCTTACGAACAGCCGCTGGTGCTCCCGCAGCTGCCGCAGCGGTAGCAGCTTCCATTTCTTGTCATGATGCTGCCGCAGAAGCTGCAGCTTGGAGCGTCGCCCAGGTCGATGAGGCTGGAGAGGGCGTCGGCGGCGTGGACTGAGCCGGCTTCCGGCTTGCGGCTTCTGGCTTCCGGACTTCTGCCTTCAAGACTGCGGGCTGCGGACGGGGCTTCCTCGACGTCTGGCGTCTGCGAGCTGACTCCGGACGGGCGCAGTCTTAGGTTGTCGAACAGGAGTTGCTGCTGGCCGGTTAGGAAGCGGAGTTGGAGCCAGCGGAAGATGTAGTCCATGATGCTCTTGGCGTAGCCGATGTCGGGATTGCCGGACCATCCGCTGGGCTCGAAGCGGGTGTGGGCGAATTTTTCGCAGAACAGTTTCAGCTCGACTCCGTGTTGCAGGGCGATGGAGACGGCGAGCGCGAAACTGTCCATGAGGCCGCTGACCGTCGAGCCTTCTTTGGCCATGGTGATGAAAAGTTCGCCGGGCTGGCCGTTGGGATAGAGGCCGACGGTGATGTAGCCCTCGTGGTCTCCTACCTTGAATTTGTGGGTGATGGAGGCGCGCTCTTCCTGGAGTTTGTGGCGGACGGCGCGGGGAGGAGCGTTCATGTCCTCGTCGTCAAGATGAACGTGGTGCGCGGCGGCGAGGCGGGCATCGTCCTTGGTGGAGTTTGCGGTCTTGGTGCCGGCGGCGCTCAATGGCTGCGATTTCTTGCAGCCATCGCGATAGACGGCGACTGCCTTCAGGCCGAGCTTCCAGGCCTGCAGGTAGGCTTCGGCGATGTCGTCGACGCTGGCGTTCTCGGGAAGATTCACCGTCTTGGAAATCGCACCGGAGATGAAGGGCTGAGCGGCGGCCATCATACGGAGATGCCCCATATACGCGATCGACCGAGTGCCCTTCGCGGGCTTGAACGAGCAATCGAAGACGGCGAGGTGGTCATCTTTAATGTGCGGAGCGCCTTCTATGGTGCCGGTGGCGTCGATGTAGCTGACGATGGCGTCGGCCTGGTCGTGGTTGTAGCCGAGCTTGAACAGGGCGGTGGGGACGGTGTTGTTGACGATTTTGATCATGCCGCCGCCGACCAGCTTTTTATATTTGATCAGCGCGAGGTCGGGCTCGATTCCCGTCGTGTCGCAGTCCATCATGAAGCCGATGGTGCCCGTAGGGGCCAGGACGGTTACCTGGCTGTTTCTGTAGCCGTGTTTTTCGCCGTGGGCCAGGGCTTCGTCCCAGCATTGTTTGCTGGCTTCGGAGATGGTGGCGGGAACGTTATTTTTGTTGATTCCATTCACGCTCGCTCGGTGCATGCGGATTACGTCCAGGAAGGGTTCGCGGTTGATGTACCAGCCGGGGCAGGCTCCGCCGGGCATGGCGTTGGCGCCTAGATTCGTTTCGGACAGATTTTTCTTTGTGGCTTCTGTGGCTGGGACTAGCGGGGGGCATTGCTCCGCGATCCGCGAGCTCTGCAGATAGGCTTCGCCGCACATGATGGCGGTGACGCAGGCGGCGTAGTCGCGGCCGGCGTCGGAGTCATAGGGCAGGCCGGCGGCCATTAACAGTGCGCCCAGATTGGCGTAGCCCAGGCCTAGCGGGCGGTAGTCGTGCGAATTTTTCATGATCGATTCCGTCGGATATCCGGCGTTGTCGACCAGGATTTCCTGGGCGGTGATCAGGATGTCGACGGCGTGACGGTAGGCTTCGACGTCAAAGGTGCCGTTGGGAGCGAACTTCAGCAGATTCAGACTGGCCAGGTTGCAGGCGGAATCGTCGAGGAACATGTATTCGCTGCAGGGGTTGCTGGCGTTGATTCTTGCCGTGTTCTTGCTCGTGTGCCAGCGATTGACTGTCGTGTCGTATTGCATGCCGGGATCGCCGCAGTGCCAGGTGGCTTCGGAAATTTTGCGGAGGAGTTCTTTGGCTTTGTAGGTCTTTGAGACCGAGCCATCGGTTACCGTCTTGGTGGAGAAGTCGGTGTCGCGGACTACCGCGTACATGAAGTCATCGGTGACGCGGACGCTGTTGTTGGCGTTCTGAAAGAAGATGGAAGAGTAGGCGTCGGAGTCGGGATGAGAGCCGTCGTAGCCCTGGGCGACCAGGGCGTGGGCCTTGGCTTCTTCTTTCTGTTTGCACTCGATGAATTCGATGATGTCGGGATGGTCGACGTTGAGGATGACCATCTTGGCGGCGCGGCGAGTCTTGCCGCCAGACTTGATGACGCCGGCGAAGGCGTCGAATCCCTTCATGAAACTCAACGGGCCGCTGGCAGTGCCGCCGCCGGAGAGAGTTTCGGTCGATCCGCGCAGGGGAGACAAGTTTGTGCCGGTGCCTGCAGCCCCACTTGAAGAGCATGCCTTCGGTCTTGGCGAGAGTCAGGATGGAGTCGAGGGAATCTTTCACCGAGTTGATGAAGCAGGCGGAGCACTGGGGCTTGGAGTATCCGGTGACGCCGAATTCGACTTGCTGCGATTGCGGGTTCCAGTGCCAACTGCGGCCGTCGGAATTGGGCTCGATGCGGTCGCAGCCTACGTTGAACCAGACGGGGCTGTTGAAGGCGGCGTACTGGCGGACGAGGATGTGGACGAGTTCGTCGTGGAAGGTTGTGCCGTCGTCGGCGGTCTTGAAGTAGCCCTGGGCCATGCCCCAGTCGCGGATGGTTTCGGCGACGCGGGCCACGAGCTGGCGGACTCCGGTCTCGCGCTCGGGGGTGCCGATCTTGCCGTGCAAGTATTTCGAGGCCACGATGTTGGTGGCGGTCATGGACCAGTCTTTGGGGACTTCGACGTCCTTCTGCTCGAAGATGATGCCGCCGTGGGAATCGGTGATCTGGGCGAGGCGGAGCTCCCATTCGACTTCGCTGTAGGGGGAGACGCCGGGCTTCGAGAAGAAACGGCGGATGGAGAGGCCGGGGGACTTTTTCTTTGCGGTCGCGGGGGCGGTGATCAACGTGGACGGGGCGGGGGTGGTGGTTTCGGTTTTCAGTTCGGCCATCGATGGGCTCTCCAATTAATTAGATTCTATGCGTGTTGCGTCCGATTCGGGCGTCCGGGGGGACGGGGAAGCGGGTGGGACGTGTGTTTCAAAGATCGTCGTAGGCCGCTTTCGCGGCTGACCTCAGCGGCTAAAGCCGCGTTCATTTGATACGGCTTACGGCGCGGCTGAAGCCGCGCCCTTTCAAAACTTTATTTTGCAAAGAACATTGGATCGCAGCGCTGGCGGCGCTGCGTCCTCCGAAACACCCTCCGCTAGAAGCCGGAGGGGATTGGGGAGGGACAGTGAATGTTGGTGGCGGCGCCGGAGTCTAGCTGCGGGGACGTCGGAGATGAGTGGGAGGCGGAGAAAGCGGGATTGCCTCCCGAGCCGCTCGCTTCGCTCGCTGGACGGACGAATGCGTCCTTCCCCACATGAGCATGGGTGGCGGCGAAGAGGGATTGCTGGCGGTCATCTGGCTGCGGGATGTATTCCGTCGCGGGAGTTAGTTCCAGGGAGGTGGCGAAATGGGAGCCGATGCCGGTGGCTTTTTCGGCGGAGGAGACCATCCATTGATTGAGGGCCGCGCAGATGCTGCGGCGCTGGGTGGGGTCTTCGACCACTACGAAGCGGACGAAGTAGCGTCCGGAGGCCAGGCGGTCGGACATGGGATTGCGGCGCGAGAGCATGCGGTCGAGGACGAAGGCCATGTCGTCGTCCTCGAAGAATTGGGTGACGGCGAGCATGCGGCGGGATTTGACGTCGCTTGCGACGCCGGATCTCTCAGCGGCTAAAGCCGCAGAATTTTCAAGCGCGCTGGACGCGGCGCTGAAGGGCCGCTCTTCCACGGAGGCGCTCCCCTTCGCTTCGCTCAGGGTCGCGGGACGGACGAATGCGTCCGTCCCCACATTAGCCGTTGCTGCATGTGCCGTTGTGACATGAGTCGGTGTGGCGCCCAGGTCCATGATTTCTTCGGCGACGGCGAAGACGCCGGGTTTGCTGGGGACGAACAGGAGGCTGTGGGGGGAGTCGCAGCGGAACCAGCGCGACCAGTGCAGGCGGCGATAGTCGAGGGGACGATCGAAACCGTGGCGCGCCAAGAGATTCTGTAACCAGACGAGTTAAACCTTCCATTGCGGGCTCCTAAATCGGCGTTACCGGGTTCCTGCTGCCACGCCGGAGAAAGGAATTCTTCCCGATCTGCCGGCGGGCAGGTTGAAGTTGACTGTTTGCTGCTGTTGCTTGCGGCACGCTTACCGCACACCGTTGACCGCGCTCTTAATGTCGCGCCCCGGGGAGGGTCGGGGAACGGCCACCGCACTTTGCTTTGGGCTTCCGGCTTCCCGAGAAGCCTGAAGGTTGAACGCCCCTAGGTTAAGGTTTTGGGCGCCGGGCTTACGGATCTGGAAGCCCGGGCGCCTGAACCCTGCGTAGCCTGGCGGAGGGTGCCGAGTCACCTCTGGCTGGGCACCGGACCGCGCTTTCCTTGCGACTGCCTTGTTTCCGTCCCATTCCCGTGAGGCGGAATTTTCATGCTTGGATTTGCAAAGTTACTCCCGCAGATTGTGCCTGTCAAGAGGGAAACACTACAGGTTGTATCCCTAGCAATGACGGGCTTGGTGCGGCGTTAGGGCCCCGTTTTCCACACTGTGGAAAACGGAGGGCGGATGCGATTGGTTGAGAGCGGGCCGGGATTCCTGTTTTGGGGCGGTATCTTGCAGCAGGGGCTGGGGTTGCGGCGGGGAAATTTGTGAGCTCGGAGATCAAAGATGGCTCCTTTTTCTGCACGTTCCGCTCGAACCACCGGGCTAAAGCCCGTGGGAATCAAGTGGGCGCTTTACGCGGCGCTGAAGCGCCGCTCTTCCACGGTTGCGCTGGCGTTCACGGTGGCACTGGCGAATGACGGTTGCGCTGGTGTTCACGGTGGCACCGGCGAATCAGGGTTGCGCTGGTGTTCACGGTGACGCCAGCAAATCACGGGTGGCACTCGCGATCATGGTTGCACTGTCCATCACGGTGGGGCCGGCGAATCACGCCGGCACTGGCGATCACGGTGACCCTGGCGATCGTGGCGGTGGCGATTCACATGAGGTGCAGGCGCGGGGTGGGCGCGCGGCGGTCGCCACAGGGCTGGGGAAGTTTGCGGCGGACGCGAGCGGGCGCATCTTCGCGGACGTTGTCGTGCCGGGCGATGAGATGGTCATCGAGCCGGCGGCTGCCTACGGGCGGTTTGCCCAGTTTCACCTGATCGAGCTTTGCTGCTTCGAGCCGTACTGCTTCCAGCTGTACTGCTTCGGCTTAGTGATGCTTAGTGATTCGAGCTTTAGTGATTCGAGCTGTATTGATTCGAGCTTTACTTGCTCGAGCTTTACCTGCTCGATTTCGAGGGGCTCAAATCGCTGGCGTTGCAGCTTGGGATCGCGGATCGTTTTTCCTGAGAGCGAGTTTTCTGGGAGCGAGGATTCGGAGAGGGTGGGTTGGTGCGACAGGGACATGCGGACGTAGATGTCCTCGAAGATGCGGCGAGGCGCGATGCTGAGCACGCCATCGGAGGATTCGACGAGGTAATCGCCTTTGCGGCCGCAGTGCTGGCGGCCGAGGTGATCGACGAAGCTGAGCGAGGAACTGAGTTGTTTGGCTTTGACGAGGAAGCGTGTGCGATATGTGGTCCACTGCTCTGATTTCATGGCGGGCTGACCCGAGTACGGCTGAAATTTTTGAATGCAATCGCCCGCCGGTCTTTGGCCGGTCTGGACGACTTGAATTTTTATGAAGGCGAAAGTGACTGTACGAGCGAAACGGGCGCGGGTCAATTCAGTATTTTTGGTGCAGTTGAGGAAAAAGATGGCTGCGGATTTTCGCGGAGGATGCGGGGAAGCGATGGAAGAGAAGACGAGTGTTGGTGCACTGGATGGCGCTGTTTTTGCGCACGATGCGCCGTGGTGGGGAAATCGGGGGGAGCGGGTCGTCGGAATGTCCACAGGGTGTGCACAGGAAATGCAGAAAAGTAAAACCTTCAACCACAGAGGACACGGGGGAACACAGAGGAAATTAGCTCTTCACGAACCAGGCGAGCAGGCCGCCTTGCTGTGCTCGGCGGGACGGGCGAGTCGCCCGTCCCCACATGAGCATGCGTGAGCATTGTCGGCTTCAAGATCAAAACCTGGCGGACAGGAGTGTCCGTCCCACACTTGCAAAACCCACACGGGCAAAATCTAGCGATGCGCTAATGCTGGCTCGTGGGCTGTCTTGCCGGATTTGAAGGCGGCGTAGCGCTTGTTGATTTCGTCCCAGTTGAGGACGTTCCACCAGGCGGCGAGATATTCGGGACGGCGGTTGTTGTATTTCAGGTAGTAGGCGTGCTCCCAGACGTCGTTGCCGAAGATGGGGTAGTGGCCCTGGCTGATGGGGCTGTCTTGATTCGGTGTGCTCATGATGTGGACTTCGCCGCCGGGCTTGCCGGCGAGCCAGACCCATCCGCTGCCGAATTGACTGGCGCCGGCGGCGTTGAACTTGGCCTGAAAATCTTTGAAGTTGCCGAAAGTTTTGGTGATGGTTTCGGCGATGGGGCCGGTAGGATCGCCGCCGCCGAGGGGTTTCATGATCTTCCAGAACATGGTGTGGTTGACGTGGCCTCCGCCATTGTTGCGGACGGCGCCGCGGATGTCTTCGGGGATAGCGTTCAGGTCGCGGATGAGATCTTCGGCGGACTTGCCGGCGAGGTCGGGATGCTTGTCGATGGCGGCGTTCAGATTCTTGACGTAGGCGCCGTGGTGAAGATCGTGATGAATGGTCATCGTCTGCTTATCGATGATGGGTTCGAGTGCGTCGTAGGCGTAGGGAAGTGGGGGTAGTTCGTGAGCCATGATTGGGTCCTCCAAAGTTTGAGATGACGGGACGCTGGGTTTCGATGCAAGTGTATGGGGATGATTATAGCGCGGGGGCGGTGGGGCGTTTTAGCTTCGGGCGGGGTTTGTACTTCGGGAGCCGTGGCGGGGGTAGGGATGCTTCGACTGCGCGGCGAGGATCGCTTTGCTCTCCTCGCCGCTTCGCTCAGCATGACAGGGTCTATATCGTTGTCATGCTGAGCGGAGAACGAGCGGCGCGAAGCGACGGTCGTGCGGAGTCGAAGCATCCCTACTGTTGTACGGCTCTGTCTGATTCCATCCACGGATACCATTCTGACGCTTGGTCGATCCAGTGTGGGTTTTGCCGGACGATCAGTGCGATCTTCTTGGCGCGGGTCCATCCTTTGAGTTGCTTTTCGCGGGCGAGAGCTTTGTGCACGTCGTCGTACGACTCCCAATAGAGCAGGCGGACGACTTCATAGCGGTCGGTGAAACTTTCGAAGTGGTGGAACTTGTGCTGGAAGACGCGGCGGTGAAGATTTCCGCTGACGCCGATGTAGAGAGTGCCGGAGAGGCTTCCCATGATGTACGCGCAATAGTATTTGCGGTCTCGGGGCATGGGATATTGTCGGAGGATTTGGTGTGGACTGGCTGTGATGAATGTCACGAAATCGGCGGAGCGTTCCCTGAATGGGAATGCGGTGCTAGTAGGGATGCTTCGACTGCGCGGCGAGGATCGCTTCGCTTTCCTCTCCGCTTCGCTCAGCATGACAGGGGGCGATATTTATTTGCGGCCCAGGAGGCGGATTCTGGAGGTGAAGGAGCGGCCTTGGCAGGCGGTGAAGGTGGGGGTGAGGTGACTGGCATCGATGACGCTGTCGACTACGTAGGGATTGCAGCGATCGGTGATGTTGTCGAAGCCGCCGCGGAGGGCTAGGTAGTAGCCGAAGAGGTGGAAGCGTTTTTCGAGTTGCAGGTTGAGCGCGAAGTAGTAAGGGTAACGGTCGGCGCCGGGCGGGCTGATGAGTTCCTGCTGGTCGTTGAGCAGCGCGAAGGGGAATCCGGTGCGGGCTTCGGCGGAGTAGGCGACTTCGAGTTGATGAAGAACTGGCAGCTTGAAGAACGGCAGGTATCCCCAGGTGAGGAAGCGGTTGGGAGTGTCCCAGGGATAAGGGCCGGGTTGCTGGGGGCTGAGGATGGGGCTGTCGACGTTGAAGTCGAGGGCTTGGCTGGAGTGGGCGCTGGAACGCGTGTAGGAGCCCATGAGCATGTAGGCTTCGCGGAAGTTGCGGCGGAGGGTGAGTTGGAGGGCGCGGTAGAGGTCGTCACGGGAGTTCTCGAGAGTGAAGTTGCCGCCGAGAGTTGTGTCGAGAGAATTGTAGGCGAATCCGCGACTGCCGTGGCGGTCGAGGAATTCGGCTTTCAAATAAATGGCGGCGGGGAGTTTATGTTCGAGGCCGAGGCTCCAGTTCACGAAGCGCGGGGCCTGGAGCGTGCTGCTGTTGGCGGTGAAGGTGGTCGTGATGGGTGCGGTGGTGGTGACGCAGTTCGGGTTGCAGGTCGGATCGATGGAAAAGAATGTGTCTTGCCTGGTGCCGGCGTAGGGGCGCGCGATCAGGAAGATAGGGGTGGCGTCGTAGACGAGGCCGACGCCGGCGGAAAGTTTGGTGTTGCCGGAACTATCGAGGACGTAGGTTCCGGCGAGGCGAGGTGAGATGGCGGCCTGGCGAATGATTTGGTCCCAGTCGAGGCGGATGCCGGGCTCGATGAGCAGGCGGTTGGTGATGCTCCACCGGTCTTCAGCATAGGCGCTGGCTTCGGTGTTGTATTCATCGTGCAGCGGTGCGGCGCTGAAAGTTGAGTAGCGAGTGCAGGGGAATGTGGCGTCCTGCGGGGCGGTGAAGCAGATATCGGCGGGCTGAGCGGTAGTGACGAGATCGGTCAGGTAGAGGATGGGCTGACGGGCGAATTGGGCGTCGTAGAAGAGGCGGTCGAGGTCGATGCCGAATTTGAAATCGTGGCGGCCGAACCACTGATGAGGAGGCAGGTAGAGATTCGACAAAGCTTGCCAGCGGCGAGCGCGGGTTTGTTCGGTCAGATAGAAATTGCCGAAGGCCGTGTCGGGGGTGGGCTCGTAGGCTTCCGTTCCGTAGGGAGTGAGGTGGGCGTCGTATTGGTCGAAGGCGAATCCGGTTTCGAGGAGTTCGCCGCCGGTGAAGTAGTGCTGGTCTTTGGCGCTGGCGATGTAGGCGGAGGCTACATTCCTCGGATTAGTCAATTGCGGATTGAGCGGAGAAAGAAGGCCGTACTGATCATGAACATAGTTCATGAGAAAACTGCTGGTGAGGATGTTGCGGCTGGAGAGGTTGGTCTGAAATTTGGTGAGGTTGCCGAAACGCAGGATGTGATCGTTATCGGCGCCGACGGGAAGCGCGGTGTAGATGGTGTTGTCGTACTCGCCGTCGAAGGCGTTGTAGAACCAGATCTTTCCTTTTTCGAGGGGGCCGGAAAAAGTGAAGTGCGGGAGGAACTGGTCGAAACGCCATCCATGTTTGTTTTGCACGGATGGGATGAAGTCGGTGGCGGAGAAGCGGAAGTGATCGTCGCCGATGCCGGTGTTGAGACTGACGAGGCCGCCGGATCCCTTGCCGGCTTCGGCGGGCTCGCGGGACGGTTCGACGTGAATGGAGCGAAAAGCGTCGGTGCTGACGCGGACGAGAAGCAGTCCGTTGGCGGGTTGAGTGACGTTGAAACCGTCGAGCAGAGTGACGGTCTGGTAGGTCTCAGCGCCGGCCACGTGGGGCTGGCCGCTCTGGTCCTGCACGACGCCGGGAATGAAGTTGAGGGCGTTGCGGTAGTCGTGGGTGACGGGGAAAACCATGTCGATGACGTCGAGGCCGCTGAGAGTTTCCTGTGAGGTGACTTGTGCGGGATCGATGGCGGGAGGAGATTCGTGGACGTCGACGACTTCGCGGACCTCCTGCTGGTGCGAGATGGTTACTTCGAGGGCGGAGCCTGGCATGAGCTGGACGCTGGGCTGGACGTTGGCGTAGAAACCTTCTTTTTCGACGCGCAGTTGATACTGGCCGGCGGGAAGTGAGGGGAACTGGCAGCGTCCGGTGAAATCGGTCTGGCAGTGCCGGGCGGGCTGCGGCGGCGATTGCAGGGAGATGCGGGTGCCGGGGACGGCGACTCCGTTTTCATCGACGACGGTGATGGTGGGGGCGGGCGCGGATTGCGCGGCGGCGGTGGTGAGCAGAGCGAAGGTGAGGAGGAGCGCACGCATGCGGTCACGGTTATTCTACGGTGGGATGCAGGGACGGGAAAGTTTTCGGTGAAGGCAGCCGAGCTTTGCTCGGCCTGGACGGGTCTGAGACCCTGACCCACACAAAAAAGCAGGTTCCTCGACTCGCGCAAAATACGCGCTCCCTCGGAATGACAACAGTTATTTTTTGCGGGCAGACTCTCAGGTTCGGGTGGCCAGGTATTCGCAGACGCGGTGGATGGTGTCGCGCTGGCCTTCGTTCAGAGTGAGGAATTCGAAGCCGTAGCGCAGGCCCTGGCGGTAGCGGACAATGGCGCGAACTTTGATGGGATAGGGCGCGAGGGGCAGGGGAATTTCGAGAGTGACGATCTCTCCGGTTTCGAGACTGCCGGTAAGAGTGGCGCCGATGCCGTCCTGGCCCATTTCGGTGGAGCGTCCCCAGCAGGCGCGGAACTCGCCGGCTTGAAACATTTTGACTTGCAGGCGGACGTCGAGGACGAAACGGGGAAAGCGGCGAGTGAAAGTGACCTTGCCGGCGGGGGCGCTGGCGCTGGCAGACGAGCGCGTGCCGCTTCCGGTATCGCCGCCGGCCGAGGCCGCTGCGGCTTGAGCTTTCTCTTCCGGAATGTTTTCTTCTTTACTCATGACTCATGCAAATCTTGACTCATGCAAATCTTGACTCATCGAGAACGAGTTAATTCCCGTGCAGCAGGTATCCGGGCTCGAGCGGGAGTTTGCCGGCGAGCTTGACGACTGCGACGCTGCTGTTGATGGCGTAAACGTCCACGACGCCAACCGCGCCGGGGATGGATGCAACTTTCTCGACCAGGTCTTCATCGGAATCGACGACCATGATGGCAGGGTGACCGGCGCGGCCCTGGTTGGCGGCCACGATGAGGTCCTTCACATGGGATTCGGAAAGTTCGTATACCTTTTCCAGCAATATCTTCATTTCCGGCATGCCCGGGTTGCGCATGATGAAGGTGACAGGCTTGCCATCGGGCCAGCGTCCCGTTTGTGCTTTGCAGACCTTCACCAGGTCGGGCACAGTGATGGCGGATACGGAGTTGACCTTGTTGGAGACGACCGCGAGATCGCGGGCCGCGGCCAGGGTACCGCTGGCCATGAGAAATACGACGACGCTTAGGGTTCGACGATGGAACACACGCTCTCTCCGGCAAGGCGAAAATGGGCCTTGCAGTGATTTTATGCAAATTGGGCACTGGCTCAACGGTCACTAAGGTCATGTACCTCCGGAGACAACGGGGAGCAGGGTGGGGGCAGGGCAGGGATGTGAACTGCGAGGAGAAAGGCCCTGTTTCCGGGGGGCCGGAGGGGCTTCGAGCGGAGGCAATTTTCGCGTGCGATCAGGGCGGACCTGAGGCAGAGTTGATCTGTTAACCGGAAAGCAAACATGGGAGGATTCGAATCGCATTCCGGGCAGGCAAAGTTCGCAGGGGGCTTGGCAAGTCTCCGGGGGATCGGTTAGGCTATGCCTTCTCCTTGGTATGAAGATCGGTAACGAGGATCATTTCCCCCATGACCAATCGAGTAGCCTACGCGCCACACGATTTCCAGCAGATGTGTAAGCAGGCCGAGAGAGACCACGAGTCGAAAAAACTTGTGGTATTGATGGAACGCGTGAAACGTCAGATTGCGGATCGCCAGAGCCCTGGGGTGAGGGGGGAAGCGTCGAAACCACCGATCGGGGCGACCAGTATGGAATCCGGTTTGCGGCTGCCCAGCCGCTCGGCGGCGCTGGAGAGATAAAGATAATCGCCGGAACGGATGCAGCGGATTGGTTTCTTCGATGCCCGGCTTCTTGAATCCCTATTTTCCCTGATTTTCCTGCACGCGCCTGGAGAGGAAAACTCTTAAAACTTTCCTCTCCGGCACGCGGTGGTTTTGCGCTAGAATGAGCCCACTTTTTGGCGGACTCGTTTGCGGACCGTTAGCGAGCCCGCTGTGCCTTCCCCAGGAGGTTGTGGATGTACCAGCCCTATTCGAGTTCCGCGGCGGACTCACGTCCCTTCCGCGACGTGGAGTCCCAGCTCCGCGACCTATCTCAAGATTTCGCCATGTCGTTCAACACGGGAAACTACGATCAGGCCGCGGGCCTGTTCGCCAGTGACGGCGCGTTGATGGCCCCACACCATGAAGGGGCATACGGACAAAAGGCGGTGGAACGAACCCTGCGCCAGCTGGGCGAGGTGGGCTACGGCGATCTGCGCCTGCAGACCACGCGGGTGGAACATTCTGGCGATATGGCGATGGAGATTGGACGTTTCTCGGTGGTGGTGCGGAGGGCGGATGGAACGACGGTGGCGGAGCGCGGGAATTATGTGAAGGTGTGGAAGCGGCTGGGAGCGTGGCGGCTGATGGCGGACTGCTGGAGCCGTGCGCCGCTGGCGGCGAGTGATCGCGCGGCTTGATGAGGGCGGGCGAGAGTGAGCGGCACGGTTCATATTCATCCACGATTTCATTTTCATCCACGGAATCGAAGTTTGTACTTGCATTGGGGCGGGAGCGGCGAGTACGGTCGGTGGTCATGAGCCAGGAAACAGCGGCGAGTGAGCGCGGGCATGGGGCGGGAGCGAAAGCCGATTCGATTCAGTCCTATCGAAATCAGGCTGATCGAATTCAGGCCGATCCAGGGCAGTATTGTCCGAATTGCTCAGCGAAATTGCGGGAAAGCCGGTGCAAGTTGAAGTGTCCTCAGTGCGGATTTTATTTGAGCTGCTCGGATTTCTACTGAGTCGGGCGTTGCACATCAGGCGGCGGACCTCGGCCAAAATAAAAATCAAGATCAAAATCAAGAGCAGATCGTTTGGCCAAGGCCTTTTGAGCAGGTCGAACCGGATCCGGGAACGGTCGCGAGCAAATATTATTCGGCATCTCCGCCGTGGTGAGGATTCTCTGTGGGTTCACTGAGTCTACGAACGGCAGTTTCTCTGCTATTCCTTGCACTTGCATCCGGTCTGGTCGGGTTCGCGAATGCTGACGAGCATTGCCACGTGGCGGCGGCGCGCGACACCCTGCCAGCGGATAAGGCGTATCTTGCCGGCAAGCTGGGCGAGGCCGAGGGCCTATATCGCGAAGCGGTGAGCCAGACGCCGCACGATGCGGAGTTGGACGCGGGGCTGGTGCGCACGTTGCTGCGCGAACACAAACTCGACGACGCGAGTTCGACGGCGCAAGCTGCGGTTGCAGCCAAGCCCGATTCGGTTCCGTTGCTGACGGTGCTGGCTGAAGTGCAATACCGGCAGGGCAAGGTTGCCGAAGCTGCGGGCACGGCCGATCAGGCTTTTCGCGCCGACCGGTGCTACGGGCGGTTGTATCTGCTGCGCGGGCGGATTCTCCGCCTGAATTCCATGTACGCCTCGGCGAACCGCGCGATCGGCATTGCGCATCAGCTCGATCCCTGGGACTCTGAGATTCGCGGGGCGTGGGTGCAGACTCAGCCGCTGGAAAAGCGCATCGAAGAGCAGAAACAATATCTCGCCACGGCGACAGGGATTGACCCCGGGGAGCGCGTACGCGGGGAAAAGTACCTGAAATATCTGCTGGCCGAAGCGGCTAACCCCGGGAAAAGCTGCCGCCTGGCTTCGTCGACCGCATCGACCGAGCTACAGCTAATTCCACTATGGTCGGACGATAAGTTCACGTGCGATCGATACGGTTATTGCGGACAGACCGGTAAACATATTCAGGGTTGGGGCCTGCACGTTTTTTTCAACGGACGCGAAGGCCAGTTGGAAGTGGACAGCGGAGCGTCGGGACTGGTGATCAGCCGCGCGGTGGCGGACCGGGCTGGATTGAAGCCGGACGATCGAATTCAGATGGGGGGGATTGGAGATCAAGGCGAACAGGGCGGATACACCGCGAAGGTGGATTCGATCAAAGTCGGAGGGCTGGAGTTTCGCGATTGCATGGTGGAGGTGACCGACCGCAAGGAGATCATTGGGAATGACGGACTGATCGGCACCGACGTGTTCAGCAGCTATCTGGTAACGCTGGATTATCCGATGCGGAAGTTCAGCCTGGCGCCGCTGCCGCCGCGTCCGGGGGACGATAGCGCCCCGGTACTCAATACCGAAGCCGCGAGCCAGGGCGCGGGTGCGAGTTCAGGAAGCAGCGCGGGAGCGGGGCAATCGGCGGGGCCGCAGGATCGCTACATTGCGCCTGAGATGAAGGACTACGTGCCGTTTTTCCGGGCCGGGCACTTTGTGATCATTCCGGTGACACTCAACCACAAGACCGAACGGCTGTTCATGGTGGATAGCGGAGCGTTCAGTTCGAGCATTTCGCCGGAAGCGGCGGCGGCCGTCACCAAGTTGCATGGATCGCTGGTTACCATTACGGGCAACAGCGGAACGGTGAAGAAGGTTTCGGAGGGCGACCAAATCGTGTTCAATTTCGGCGGGATCCAGCAGACCAACAACAATCTGTTTGCGTTTGATACTTCGAACATGACCCGATTCGCGGGGCTGGAAGTATCTGGTTTTCTGGGCAACACGATTCTTCGCGAACTGGCGACACATTTCGACTACCGGGACGGGCTGATCAAGTTCGACTATGACCCGCGGCACGGAAATCGTGATTTTTCGAAATGACGAGCATCCCGCCCTGACAGGGCTGCGAGGTTCGGTCTACAATGTTCGGTCTACAATGATTTGCGGCTTCACGAAATTATAATCAGGAGAAGATCAATGCAACGCAAGGCGAGCGCGGTTTGGAAGGGCGGATTGAAGGATGGGAAGGGAACGATTTCGGCTCCAGGTGGGGCGCTGAACAATACACAGTATTCGTTCACCTCGCGGTTTGAGAATGGGCCGGGGACCAATCCCGAGGAACTGATTGCGGCGGCGCATGCGGGATGTTTTTCGATGGCGCTGTCGGCGCAGCTGGGCGGGGCGACCCCTCCTTTGACGCCGGAGAGTATTTCGACGACGATCACGCTGTCGCTGGACAAATTGGATTCGGGATGGACGATTACGGCGAGCCACATTGACGTGGTGGGGAAAGTGCCGGGGGCCGACGCTGCGACGTTTCAGAAATATGCAGAGGCGGCGGAGAAGGGATGTCCGGTGTCGAAGGTGCTGAACGCGAAGATTACGATGACGGCGACTCTGGAGTAGGTCGACGGCAAGAGCTTTAACCACGAAGGGCACGAAGGTTCACGAAGGAAACCTGGGGCTCCGAAACCTTGGGCTCCGGAACCTGGGGCTCCGTGGTTTGACACGTGGCGGCGTGTCTGTAGAATAGAAATGTAGGTCTTCCTGACACGGCGACGATTGGTCGCCGCTGCTATGTAGGTTCAATTGCCATCGTGGCGGAATTGGCAGACGCGCATGGTTCAGGTCCATGTACTCGCAAGGGTGTGGGGGTTCGAGTCCCTTCGATGGCACCAAGCTTCATCCAATTGTTGATTTTTGATTACTGATTGTTGATTGAACCCCTTTGCACGACGGGGCTTTTCAATCAGCAATCAAAAATCAGCAACCAACAATTGCAGTGTAAACGTGAAAAAGGCGATCTCTGGTTGGAGATCGCCTTTTTGCAATAAGGGGATGGTCTACAGCGGCTGGACGTTCTCAGCTTGCCAGCCCTTGGGGCCCTTGGTCACGTCAAACTGCACGGTCTGGCCCTCTTGCAGGCTACGGAAGCCGCCCGCTTGAATCGCCGAGAAATGCACAAAAACGTCTTCGCCGGACTGGCGGCTGATGAAGCCGTAGCCTTTGGCGTCGTTAAACCACTTTACTGTTCCTTGTTCTGCCATGGTGTTAGGTGTTCCTTTGTATGTGAATCGATTTTACGCTGGAGAGATTCGGAGGTACTGCGAGAGGTTACTGGCTGTTGAGGCAAGAACTGCTCACGTCCGATTCGGACTAACGTACAAACCAATGGTACGCGTAAAATGGGGGAATAGCAAGCTGGAAAGTGCAGCGCGGCCTGGACGAATGCCAAACTGCAACTTTCCGCTGGTTGGCGGGTTGGCGTTTTCAGGAGGGGTCATGCGACAACTTCAGTTCGCGCTCTTTCTTCTCGGTATGTTTCTGGTTTCCCTGGCCGTTTTGTCGTGCGGAACCAACCAGGGTGGGGCGGGACAACTGCAATCCATCATGCTGAGTCCGGCAATGGCGGACGCACAGGATTATCCTGGCGGTCAGGTGCCGTTCGTGGCGACCGGGGTTTACGTGAATCCGGCGCACAAAGTTACGCCGCAGCCGGCGCTGTGGGGAGTGTGTCAGAAAGGCCTGCCCACCAACGATGCATCCGTTACTAGCGCGGGTGTGGCGCAATGTGCGAGCGGAGCGGCCGGCGCCTACGCCGTCTTCGCGTTTCAATCAACCAACTGTAATGTGCTTACCGCCTGCGGCGGAGGATGCACCGTGGTCGGCACCGCGCAACTGAACTGCCCCTAGAAGGAAGAAAGTGATCGTCGCTCGGCGCAACGTCGACCTCGCGCGACGCGCGGGATAGCCTGCCACCCGTTTGCGCGGGCAGAATGCGGGCAAACAGCGTATACTCGAATTACTTAACCTCGAAGACCCATGCCCTATTTGCGCCTTCGCGATTGAGAGATCGAGAGGCGTCTTTTCTGTAGCGGGGAGTGTCCCTGAACAATTAAGTCTTCACCGGTGCTCGTGGCCGGGCGGGATGTGTCTGTTCGACCGCATTCTGACAAGTTCGTTTTTAAGAAGCTAAAGATGAAGTTGGTCTGGGTCGCGCCGCTTTGCAGTCTCACGCGGAATAGATTCCAGCAGTAGAGGTTTCAGCAAAACCACCGTTCACCAACCTGCCCGAATGACAGGAGATCAATATGTCCAGAGTTAACGGCGACAAATCGAGATACAACCGAATCCGGAAGCAGAACGCAGCCAAGCGGATGCGAAACCGGAAACTGCTGAAGAACGCGAATCTGCAAGCGAAACCGGCGGCCGTGGCCGCTGAGCCCAAGCCGGTGGTGGCGTGAGCGGTCCGCTGCTGGGGTTGGCGCTATCGGCGCTGCCCAGCAAGCTGAAGAACAAACGCGTGCTGCTGCTGGATGCTTCGGCGACCATGCGCGATTTGCGGGCCGAGTCGATGAGGAAGCTGGGCATGGAAGTGGATTGTGCGGCCGACGTCAGCGAGGCGCGGTCGTGGTGGCGTGCCGATCTTTACAGCCTGGTGTTGATTGACCTGGAAAGCGGGCTGGGACACCGGGACCGGTTTTGTGACGACATGCGCCGAGCCAAGCCGCCGCAGCAGATTTCGTTTTTGGTAGGAAAGCCGGGCTATCTGGCGGATGCTCCCAACGCGGACCGAGCGCCGCGAGTTCAGGCGCTTGGAGATCAGGTTCCCTGGGGCGACGTGAAGACGGCGCTGGCGGCGGAACTGCCTGGGGGAGTGTCGCAACGCTGGGGGATCCTGGAAGCTTCGCGGCGAATTTCGGCGGTGCGGTCGTTGTCGCACGCGCGCTCGCAGGCGACGCAGGACCGGCCAGTGGCTCCGCGCGATCTAGAAACCAGGGAGTTGAAGCGGGTGGCCGCGGCATCCAGAACTATGGAGAGCAGACCTTTGGGAACCGGAGCGTCAGAGACCAGGACTATGGAAACCAGGACTTTAGATGATTTACTCAGAGAGGAACTGCAATGAAGAACCTATACGTAGGTAATTTGCCCCACAGCACCACCGAGTCGGAATTGCGAACGGTTTTCGAGGCGCATGGTGCGGTGGAAAAAGTCAGCATCGTGACGGACCGGGAGACCGGGCGAGCCCGTGGTTTCGGGTTCGTGGAGATGACCAATCCCGCGGAAGCCGATAAGGCCATCGCGGCCCTGAATGGAACCGAACTGGGCGGGCGCGCGTTGAAGATCAACGAAGCGCAGCCCAAGACAGACCGTCCGCGGGGCGCTGGCGGAGGCGGTGGCGGCAAGAAGTTTGGCGGTGGCGGCGGAGGCGGGGGACGCGGGCGCGACGACTATCAGGGACATGCACGCCAGCCGCGCGAACCGCGCTGGTAGTTTTCCGGTTTTCTGGAAGATGCCGGAGTCAAAGAGCTAAGCGCTGAGAACCAAGCACTGAGAGCTTTAGTACTGAGAACCAGGAGGAAGTGTGAATGCCACGAGGACGATCAACATTTACTAAACGCCAGAAAGAACAGACGCGGCAGCAGAAACAGCGCGAGAAAGCCGAGCGCAGAGTGCAGCGTAAAGAGAACAAGCCAGAAGACGGCGTCGTCGTCGACGAGATGCAGGAACTGCGCGAGCATGCCGAAGCGCAGGCGGCGCTGTTCCGCATCGGTGCTGAGGACGAACCCGGAGCGCCGGAAGTGTTTTTGCCCAGCGGTAAGATCGGGCAGTAGAAGTTAAGGTTAGGGAATCGCCGGAGCCCCAGGGCTCCGGCGATTTTTTATTTTGGCCTGGGGTTGGTCGATGGACGCTATGGCCTGATTTCATCGTTCGAGGGTTTAGCGCTGGGGTAGAATGCTCGTCTCTTCGGTTGGCAAAGCGGAAAGGATGATAGGCATGGAATCAGAGATCAAGATCGGCCAGCAATTCGAGTTCGCGAAACATGCAGATAACGGGTCCAGGCAGAAAGCGGTCGTAACCCGAGTTTTATCCAATCGGGACGAAGGACTCGGTCCGGAGGTGGACTATTACATGGCCGATTGGATTGAAGCGAGAACCCTCGCGGAACAGCCAAAGGCGCTGGTCTTCGTGCTGGCAAACGACGGCAAGGTTTATTTGAATGGCGAGAGGGTTGACATAATTGTGGACCTTGCCGCGTAGCGGTTGCGGGTAGTGCGTGAACAAAACTGTCGCTAAGTCCCCATTGCGCGCATGGTTTTTCCAAGGGTGACGGGGGGCTTGAATCAGCGCGGGGCTTTGAAACGAAACTGCGGTCTTAATCACCACTACTCACGGGGTTCACCTCTGAAAAAAGGGAGTAACAGATGAGCATCTGCGTTGTTTTCATCGGCGGATTTCAATCCTCTAAAACCGACATGGCCCTCTGGCTGGCCAGCGCCACAAAGCGCAGCGACGTAGCGTTTGACGCATACCCCTATCCGAACATCCGGGGCTACGATGAGGGACCGGCGGTCGCGGGCTTCGAAAACCAGTTCGATGAAGTGACCAAGAAAATCGAAGATTCTGGCGCTGATAAGATATTCATCGTCGGCCATTCGAGCGGCTGCGCGATTGCGAACGAAGTGAACTCGCGTCTCGACGGGGACCACAAGAACGTCACGCTGGTCGACCTCGACGGGTTTGCGCCCCACCCCAAACAAAAAAAGGGGGCAGCCGTTCAAGCCTGGTATGCCGTGGGACCTGGCGCCAAGGGTAAATCCGTGAACCACGCACTTGGACGCATAAAGTACACCGCAACCTACGCCACGCAGCCGTGGTCGCTTCATTTCTCCCTGGTCAACAAAGCTGCGACCAACGACATTACTAGCAAGAATTACCCGACCGAGGGCTACGCCGGATGCATCGCGAACCTGGATTTCCTGGATTATAAGGACTCCAACTAGGTGAAACCTGGATAGCCGCCGAGAGGCCATCGCCGTTGTCGAAATGTCCTGATTTCACTCGTTGACCCGGACGCGGCTGCGAAGCCTCACCCTTTTCTAAAATGTATCCACAGGTATGCGAATAGAGAGAAGATGCCTAGTCCCAGCATCGAAATAGCAGTAACGGGGGTCCAGAACAGAAGGATTCTCAACGGCTTGCTGCCGAGCCGACTGGCCGCGAAGAACAGAGCAAAAAACAAAACGGCGAGAATCCAGAACAAGGGAGAGAAAAGGCTCTCCACAAAGCCCCCGACGACTGCTGCCAAACCTGTTGCCCTAGAATTATTGATACCCCCGAAAGCGGCAACCAATCCGGGCCCCAGCAGAGCGACGAATATGGCGGCCACTGCACTGAGAACGCCTCGCAGAGTCGTCACGGGTTGCCTCCCCAATCGCTGCGCCATATTCTACCCAGAAATAGTGGCTAAAGCCGGGATTCCTTTGGGGCGGCTCACGGCGCGGCTGGAAGCCGCGCCCTTTCAAGACAAGAGCCTCTAGCCCTTTCAAGACGAGAGTTTTTAGACGAAGACCTCGCCGGGCAGGGCCGTCAGGGTGCGTGAGGCTAGCGTGTTCTGGACGGAGCGGCGGGGCTGGGTGGCGCCCCCGGGGTCCATCTGCATGCGCTCGATGCGGAGTTTCAGGGTGCGCTCGATGTTGCGGAGTTCGACGATTTCGACTCCGGCGGCCAAGGTGGTAGCGCGGCCGGTTAATCCGGCGCGTCCGGTGCGGCCGACGCGGTGAATGAAGTCTTCCGCCATCTTGGGCAGGTCATAGTTAATGACGTGCGCGACGTCGTCGCAATGCAGGCCACGAGAGGCGATGTCGGTGGCGACCAACACCTGGAAGCGGCCTTCCTGAAATCCGCTGAGAGCACCGTTGCGCTGCGACTGCGAGCGATCGCCGTGAATCATAGTGGCGGTGAAACCGTCGCGGGCCAGGTCCTGGGCGAGGCGCTGAGCGCCGCGCTTGGTGCGGGTGAAGATGAGAGTCTGTCCTTTTTCGTTGTAGAGAAGCTGGCGGAGCACGTCGAGCTTTTCGCCGGGACGCACTTCGTAGGCTTTCAATTCCACGCTTTCGGCCGGCTTCAGCACCGAGCCCAGAGCGACGCGGACGGGATCGCGCATGTATTCGTGCACGAGTCCGGCGACTGAGGCTTCGAGCGTGGCGGAGAAACACAGAGTCTGACGGGTTTTCGGCAGGAGCGCCAGAATGCGGCGAATGGCGGGAAGGAATCCCATATCGAGCATGCGGTCGGCTTCGTCGAGAACAAGTAGTTTGATGTGACGCAGGTCGGCGAAGCGGCGGTCGTTAAGGTCCTGCAGGCGTCCGGGAGTGGCGATGATGAGGGACGAGCCGCGGAGGTCCTGAATCTGAGCTTTCTCAGAGACGCCGCCGATGACGAGCGAGGCCTTGGGCATATTTTTGGAGCGCAGGCTCTCATACACCTCGTGGACCTGCATGGCCAATTCGCGCGTGGGCAAAAGCACCAGCGCGCTGGCGTGGGCGTCGGGTTCTTTACGGAGCAGTTCAATGACCGGGATGAGAAAGGCGAGAGTTTTGCCGGTTCCGGTCTGGGCGGTGCCGATGACATCTTTACCTTCGAGAGCGGGCTGAATGGCGCGCTCCTGGATCGGCGTTAAGGTGACGAATTGAGCTGCCGCAAGCTTCTGCTGCAAGGCAGCAGACAAGGGCAGTTCTGTAAATGTGGTCATTCTAGGTTGTTTCTTTCTGGAGGGGCCTGGTGCTCATATGGACGTGATTTACACGTCGATACACGAATACACGGGAAGCGTTCATGCCGCTCGCAATTGTTTTGTTTTAAATTCACGCTGGAACTGAACGGCGGGCAGGAAAGGCGGAGATGAATCTGATCCAACTTCTTATCCAACTATGGACCACCGCGTCACGAGCAAACCGTGGAAAAAGCGTCAACGACAGTATAGCACAGAGCGCCGGCCGGCACAGTGACGATGGTAACGGAACGGTAGCTAGCTTGGTGCTAAAACATATTGTCTGTCGATTAGTCTTGAATCCCTAGGATGGAAGCATCTAACTTCCCTGGTTGGGACAGTGCTGCAAAGAAAGATCGCTAAGTAAGCTGTCCTAGGCTAGAATTAACGTTCCCGTACTCCAGACAATTGCGAATGGCCGAAACAAAACTCTCTTGCTTCTGGCACCGACCGGACCTTGGCCGGGATACACGGGCCGCGGTTTCTCTTCACGGTCACACCAACCGCTCCAAAGAAAGCCTTCAGTTCATACCAGAGTTGGCCCGCAAGGGACCGATGCTGCATGAAGCTCTGGAGAAGCAATGCAATAAAGCCAGGTTCCCGATTGATTTCTCGCGGGCGTACTGGACTCCTCCGCTGAGCCCGAAGCTGGCTTACGAGACGGAAAAAAATCAGATCGAGAACACGCTGGGATTGAAGAGCCTGGTTTCGCTCACGGATCACGACAACATTGAAGCGCCGGTATTGTTGCGGACGGAGCGGGAAACGGCGAAGACGCCGATCTCGCTGGAGTGGAGCGTGCCGTACTCGGGAACGATTTTTCATCTCGGAGTACACAATCTGCCGAACGCCCAGGCGCCGGCGATCATGGACGACCTGGCCGCGTATACGCGGAACCCGGACGAAGTGCATTTGTGTGAACTGCTGGCTATGTTGAGTGCGTTTTCTGGTGTGCTGGTGGTGTTCAATCATCCGTTGTGGACGCAGACTTGCGTGGGCGTGCACCGGGACGGCCAGGTTATGGAGAAATTCCTAGGCTGCGCGGTACGATTTTTGCACGCGTTCGAAATCAACGCCACGCGCAGCACTCGGGAAAATAACCGAGTGCGGCAACTGGCCGAGCAATGGAAGCGCCCGTTAGTTTCCGGCGGAGACCGGCATGGATGCGAGGCCAGCGGGGCGCTGAATCTGACGTGCGCGGAAACCTTTGGCGAGTTTGTGAGTGAGATCCGGCAGGAGCAGCGGAGCCACGTGCTACTGATGCCGCAATACACCGAACCCGTCACCCTTCGCACGACCCGGACCCTGCTGGACGTGATTCGGAATTATCCGGAGTCTCCGATTGGATCGCGGCGGTGGGATGAGCGCGTTTTCCATCCGGACGGGAAAGGCGGGCCGGACCGTCCGCTTTCCGCTCTATGGAAGGCGCCGCCGAAGTTTTTGGAGCAGATCCTGTCGTCGATCCGGTTGCTGGAGAATGCGACCGTGCAGCGCGGAATGCAGCGGCTGTTCCGGGCCGTGGTTGCGGAGCAGCGGCTGCGGGAGATGGCGCCAGAAATCATTTCGGGGGAAGAAGTGGTTTCGTCCGAGGCGCTGTCGTGAAGAAAGAAAATGCGCGGGTTGCGTATTTTCCCTGCGTCTACCATGAAATAGACGGCGTGGCCCAGACCAGCCGGCACTTCGAAGCCTTCGCCCGACGGCAGGATCGGCCGTTTCTGATGGTGCATGCTGGGCCGCAGGACGAGGTCATCAAATCAGGGCCGGTCACTCGCGTTCAACTGGAACGCAGTCCGGCGAGATTTGCGCTCGACCGGGCGCACGATTACGATCTGCTCTTCCTGCGACATTACAGAAAACTCGAGCCGTTGCTGCGGGAGTTTCGCCCGGACGTGGTGCAAATCACGGGGCCGAGCGATGTAGGCACGCTGGGGGCATATGTCGCGTGGAAGATGAAGATTCCGCTGGCGGCCACGTGGCAAACCAATATCCACCAGTTCGCGCGTCGGCGCATGGCGGCTGCGGTGTCGTTCCTTCCCGAGGCGGTAGCCGGGAAACTGGCGGACGTGACGGAACGGCTGAGCTTTCGCGCATCGGCGCGGTTCTACCACATTCCCCGGTTGCTGTTTGCGCCGAACCCGGAGATGATCCGGGTGCTGGAGGCGGCGACGGGCAAGCCTTGCTATCTGATGTCGCACGCCGTGGACGCGGCCGTGTACAAGCCGGAAAATCGCGACCGCAAAGAAGGACCGTTCCGCATCGGATATGTGGGGCGGCTCACGCCGGAGAAAAGTGTGCGCATGCTGGCGCGGCTGGAGCAGGCGTTGCTCGAACGCGGCTGTCGCGACTTTCATACTGTAGTGGTCGGGGAAGGCGCAGAGCAGGAATGGCTGCGGCAAAATATGCGGCAGGCGGAGTTTACCGGCGTGCTGACCGGGCCTGAGCTGGCACGCACCTTCGCCAACTTCGATATGCTGGCCTTTCCGTCGGAGACGGACACGTTTGGCTTGGTGGTGCTGGAGGCGTTCGCTTCAGGAGTGCCCGCGGTGGTGACCGATCGCGGCGGACCGCAATATACCGTGCGGCACGGGAGTTCGGGTTACATTGCGCGCGACTTTGATGAGTTCGTGGCGTACACGGCGGCGCTGATGGAGCAGCCCGAGTTGCTCTCGAGCATGCGGGTGGCGGCGCGGCGGCAGGCTTTGGAAACTTCGTGGGACCGGATTTTTCAAGGCATGTACGAAGCGTATGAACGCTGCCTGTCGAGCGTCGCGGTGGCGCAGCATAGCCTTTTTGATGTGGCCACGACCTGACGCCGGTCCGCGTTGCCGCAGGGGCTAAAGCCCAAATCTATCCTTAGCTCTAACGGCACGGCTGAAGCCGTGCCCTACACAAAATCACGTCCTACGCAGAATCACGCCTACCTAAAATCACTCCTACCCAGAATCGCGCCTACCAAAAATCACGTCCTGCCCAAAAGCTGGCGCTATCCCAAACCCGCGCTGTACGCAAAACTAGGCAAGGCGCTGGAAATGGAGCACAATCAGGGGCGGCACGGGAGGGTTGGATCATTTGAAGATTTCGCAGAAGGGACTGTACGCGCTGCAGGCGATGATGACGCTGGCGCGGCGGCACGGTCAGGGCGCGATCAAGATTCGGGAAATCGCGGCGGAAAGCGATCTGCCGGAAAAGTTCCTGGAGCTGATTCTGCTGGAATTGAAGAACGCGCGCATTGTGGACAGCGTGCGGGGTGCGCGCGGCGGCTACCAGTTGCGGCGCGATCCGGCGGAGATTCCGTTGAGTGACATTATCCGGCTGGTGGATGGCCCGCTGGCGCCGATGGGCGATGCCGAGCAATTGCGCAGCCTGATCGCGAAAGACGCCGATCACCGGGCGCTGTACGAAGTGTTTCTGGCGGTGCGGGACGCGGCGGCGCAGATTCTGGAACACACGACCATCGCGGATATCGCGGGAGTCGCCGGGAATAAGGGCTCCGGTGCAAAGAGCAGAGCGTCAACGACCAGAGTAGCAACCAAGAAATCCACCGGAGCGTAACCTGCGCATGCACGGCAGGTAGTTCGCTCCGGTGAAATCCCTCCACAATCAAGACTTCGGGAAGCTCTGATTAAGGTCCAACTGAAAGCGTTAACCACAGAGGACACGGAGGCGCACAGAGGAACCCGGAGGCTTAGTCAGAGGTTCGTTAGATCATATTTTTAGATCATGCTTTCCAACCGGACGTAGCTGGCTTCCATGCCGCGTTCCATGCCGGTGGCCAGCATGGCGGCGCGCGTTTGCGCGTCGGGCAGAGTCATGCGCATTGTCATCAGCGTGCCGGTGCCGTCGGGGTCGAACCTGGTTTCAACGTGGTTGTCCGGCGTGGGATCGGGCAGGTGCATGCGCTCGACGTGGACGATTCTGCTGCACGGCTCGAGTTCCACATATTCTCCGGTCACGTAAAAGCGGCCCTGTTTGGGATGAGCCCACTCGTAGCGGAATTTGCCGCCGGGCCGGGCTTCGTTGATGCAGACCGGCATGGTCCAGCCCTCGGGGCCGAGCAGCCATTTCTGAATTAGTTTGGGATCGGTGTGCGCTCGATAGACCGCCTCGGGTGGCGCGGCGAAGCGCCGGGTCACAACTATGTGGGTGTCGCCTTCGGTTTTTAGCGTCATCTTTGTCATCGTCATAGTGTTCATGGTCTCTTCCTCTTTTTTGTATTTGGTTCGGTTTTTGTGTTCGGTTTCGTTTCTTTGTTCGGTTCTTTGCCTTTGTCGGATTCCATGGCCGCCAGAACTTCATCGAGCCGGTCGTAGTTCTTTTCCAAAGCTGTGCGGAGCATGTCCAGCCACTGGTCCAACGCGTCAAAGCCGGCCTTGGCTAGACGACGCGGGCGCCTGGCGCCGTCAACGCGCTGAACGATGAGGCCCGCTTCTTCGAGGACCTTCAGGTGCTGGGAGATGGCGGGTTGCGTCATCTCGAACGGCTTCGCCAGTTCCATGACGGTGGCTTCTCCGCGGGCGAGACGCGACAGGATGGCGCGACGGGTAGGATCGGCGAGGGCAGCGAAGGAGGCGTTCAGGTTGAGGCTGGCTGGCATAAGTAACACTTTATATAAGCAGTAACTTATAGTCAAGCGAAATCTAATATCTGTAAAACCTACGTCCAAACTCTCGGGGAGCGGGATTAGAAGCCGTTTCTGTCGCAGCCGAGGCTGGGTGCGCAGTTTTGAAATCCCTTGCCAGGCGCGGGAAGTGCACGATATTCACAGGCGAGCTGAGGCCACGATGCTGCGGCTGAATATTGATTCCCGCCGATGAATACGGCGGAAAGCCGCGTGGGGCGCGGGTTTGGGGAGAAGTGAGTCGATCCATCGCACAATTTTCGGTCACTGGGTTGTGGACGGGCTGCACTCGATTGAAAAATCAGATAGTTACGCGGGCGTATTTTCGATTGACGGAAAAAGCAGAAGGAGTACAACAGGATTGTTCTTTGACAGCTTCTTAAGTTTTTCCGGTTGGTGCGGCGTCCGGGGCTCAAGCGGAGTCACTTTCCTGATCGCAAGATTGGGAAGGAGGGTGAGCAAGGGTCTATAGCAAAGCGCTGGTCGAGGCGAACGAAGAAGAAATGTTGAAGGCAAGATAGAGTTCCGAGGCGTAGGGTAGGTTTATCCGGTTGGCGGTGAGCCCGGAGCCCAAGCGAAGATCGCGCGCAGCATCCCGCAAGGGAAGCAGCGAAAGCAGGTCGAGCAAGGGTCAAACGCGAGCTACTGGCCGAGACGAATGGACCCCACATCACCTCGGAACTCTTATTTGTTTTTGCAGTTCTCAGTTCTCGGTTCTCAGCTGTCAGCTATCAGCCAGCCCAACGCGAAATCCCAACCCCTTGTCATGCTGAGCGCAGCAGTGAGGAGCGCGAAGCGATCCTCACCGCGAAGTCGAAGCATCCCTACCGCTCCGCGAAACCGCCGGATTCGGTCCCCTTTAAAGATCTATCCGTGGAATCCGCGTGAATCCGTGGCGAGGAAGTTCTTGACCGACTGCTCGCTCCGCTTGCGCAAAACGATCACCCTGACGGCGTGCAGTCTGAAGATCGTTAACCACAAAGGGCACGAAGGTACACGAAGGAAACCGAATCGGGGGCTGGCGTGGAATTGGTGGACCCGGCAAGATTCGCACTTGCATCTGCGAGCGTCGATCGAGATCGGCTCCCGCCGTGTTCCTTACACTACGGGCCCGGGTTCGTTGCCTCGGGGGCTAAAGCCCGCGATTTTTTTCGCCTTGACGCGGCGCTAAAGCGCCGCTCTTCCACGCTAAAGCGCCTCTTAGTAGATTCCACGCTAAAGCACCTCTTCCACGCTAAAGCGCCACGCTTCCACGCTTTGCAATCGGGCACGTTGCTAGTCGACGTGCTCTCCCTCGGAGAATCCTGGTTCGGTGTGCGGCAGGATGTCGCGGTCGGTGGCGATCCACACATAAAGTGTGGGCAACAGGAAGACGCTGATGACGAGGGCGGCCATTAATCCGCCGACAATGACGATGGCAAAGGGACGTTGCGAGTCGGAGCCGATGGCGTGCGACATGGCCGCGGGCAGCAGGCCCAGAGTCGCGACCAGCATAGTCATCATGATGGGGCGGAGCCGCAGCACCGCGCCTTCCACAGCCGCCTGTTCGATGGTGTAGCGCCGCACGCGCAATTGGTTGATGTATTCGAGCATGATGACGCCGGTTTGTACCGACACGCCAAACAGAGCCAGGAAGCCGACGCCGGAGGAAACGCTGAAGTTCGTGCCCGTGAACAGAAGGGCAAGCAAGCCGCCGATGGGGGCAATGGCCACATTGGCCATGATCAGCATGGTCCATTTGAACGATTTGAACATGGTGTACAAGATGATGAAGATGATGAGGATGGTGATGGGCAGCACGATCAGCAGGCGGGCGTTGGCGCGCTTCTGGCTGGCGTATTCGCCTTCCCATTTGAGGTGATAGCCGGTGGGCAACTTCACCTGGGTGGTGACTTTCTCGATGGCTTCTTCGACGGCGCTGCCGAGGTCGCGGCCGCGGACGCTGTATTTGATGGCAATGTAACGCTGGTTGCCTTCGCGATAGACTTCGGAGGCGCCGTCGGCTACGTGGATTTTGCAGAGTTGTGCGAGCGACACGCGTTCGCCGGACGGGGAGAGCAGGCGGATTTTCTCGATGGCCTCCTGGGTGTCGCGATATTGCGGGAGATAGCGCATGACGAGATCGTAGTGAGCCTCGTCTTGCAGAACCTGGGTGAGGGCGTTGCCGCCGACGGCGGTTTGAATGGCGTCCTGCACGTCGGCGACGTTGATCTGATAGCGGGCGGCGGCGTCGCGGTCCACGGTGACGTTCAGGTTGGGCTGACCGAGAACGCGAAACACTCCCAGATCCTCGATGCCCGGGATCTTGCGCATCACTCCCACGATCTCGTCGGCCTTATCCTCTAGGGTCTTCAGGTCATCGCCGTAGACTTTGGTGGCGAGTTCGCCTTTCACGCCGCTGACCGCTTCTTCCATGTTGTCTTCAATGGGCTGAGAGAAGCCCCAGAGAACGCCAGGAATCTTGTCGAGTTCGCGCTGCATGGCAGAGATCAGTTCGTCTTTATTCTCGTGAAAGACGGGTCGCCACTCGTCCCTGGGCTTCAGGTCGACAAAGAACTCAGTATTAAAGAAGCCGGTGTTATCGGTGCCGTCATCGGGGCGGCCGACCTGGCTGGTGCATTGCGGAACTTCGGGAAACGAGCAGAGCACGATGCGGGCCTGATTGGCGACGCGGATGCCTTCGTCGGGGCCAGTGCTGGGAGCGAGGGTTCCGCGGACCCAGAGCGCGCCTTCATCGAGGTGAGGCAGGAATTCTGAGCCAATCGCGCCGCTGAAAGCCAGGTAGTTTCCCAGCCCCATCAGCAGCAAAGCGATTCCGACCGTAACAAAACGGTGGTGAATGGCCCAGGTGAGCGCGCTGCGGTATTGCTTGCTCACATAGGTCATAACCGGGTTGTGCCATTCCTTGGCTCCTTTGGCGAAGGCGAAACTGGCTAGCACCGGTGCGACCAGGATGGAAAAGAGCAACGCGCCTAGCAGCGCGAAGACTACGGTCCAGGCCATGGGATGGAAGAGTCGGCCTTCCACGCGTTGCAGCGTAAAGATGGGCAGGAAAGCGGTAATGGTGATGATGATGGCGTAGAACACGGGGCGCTGCACTTCATGGGAGGCGAAACCGATGCGTTCGATCGAGGTCTCGGTGCCGTCGGTATGACTCAAATGGCGGACGATGTTTTCGATCAACACAATGGCGCCTTCGACCACCACGCCGAAGTCCAGTGCGCCCAGAGAAAGCAGGTTGGCCGGAATACGCATCAGGTCAAGACAGGTGGCGGCAAAAAGCAGGGCAAACGGAATGGTTAAGGCAACGATGATCGCGCCCCGGACATTTCCCAAGAACAGAAGCAGAATGAGCGATACCAGGACCATGCCTTCGGTGAGGTTGTGAAGCACGGTGTGAGTGGTGAAGTGCACCAGCGTGCTGCGATCGATGAAAGGAACAATTTTGACTCCCGGGGGCAGGAGGTGATCGTTCATCTCGTCGATCTTCTCGTGGAGAGCTTTGAGAGCGGGGTCGGCGTTCGCACCCTTGCGCAAGAGGACGATGCCTGACACCACATCGTCGTTGTCTACGATTTTGCCGTTCTCGTGGTGAATGGCGCGGGCGAATTGGCCGAGCCGAATCTTCGGGCCTTGCGATACCACGGCAATGTCTTTGACGCGGACGGGTGTGCCATTCTTGGTGAGAATGACGGTCTGCTCGATATCGTGAACGTGATCGACCAGTCCGACCTCGCGAACATTGATCTGTTGCAGGCCCGCCTGGATGAAGCTGCCGCCGGCATTGGTGTTGTTGTTGACCAGTTGTTGCTCGACCTGGGTCAGACTCAATCCGTAGGAGATCAGTTTGTTGGGATCGACGCGCACCTGGTATTCGCGGGTGGGCCCGCCAAAGCTGGCCACGTCGACGATATCGGGGACGGACTTGAGATTTTTTTCGACGACCCAGTCTTCAATGGACTTCAGTTCCATCGCGTCATATTGCGGATTGCTGCTGTGCAGGGTGAAGAAATAAATCTGGCCGACCGGGCTCCAATCGGTGCCCATCTGCGGGGTGACGCCGGTGGGCAGAGTGACCTGGGCCAAGCGCTCGAGGACGCGCTCGCGATTCCAGGCATTGTCGGTGCCGTCCTCAAAGATGAGCTTCAGGTCGGAGAGGCCGAACAGCGAAAAGGAACGCAGATGCACGATGCCGGGAATGCCATTCACCGAGGTTTCAAGCGGGACGGTAACCTGCTGTTCGATCTGTTCGGCGGATATTCCGGGCCACTGGGTGATGATTTCGACGTAGTTGTCGGCAACGTCGGGATAGGCCTCGATGGGCAGCTTGTTGAATGAGATGATGCCCCAAACAAACAGCACGAGGGCGAACCCCAGAACCATGAGGCGGTTGTTGAGCGCGAAATCGACGACGCGGCGAATCATGGGTTAGAAAGTTCTCAGTTCTCGGTTCTCAGTTCTCAGTAACTGCACTTCGACTTCACTGTAAGTTTCGCTGCTGTGCTCAATAAGTGCACTTCGCTCGAGATTCCCTTCGACGCGCTTCGCTTGCTCAGGGCAGGCTCTCGCTGCGCCTGAAGAACGGCTCCGCTCGAAATGACGCATCGAAGAAACTCGCGGGTCTGATTTCAAATCAACCACTCCTTATTGCTCCACCGTGTTCTGCAGGTCGAGAGCGTTGGAGACGACTTTGTCGCCGGGCTTGATACCGGAAACGATCTCCTGCTGGTTGCCGGGCAGCATGCTTCCGGTGACGACTTCCAGGCGTTTGAAATGGGCGTTGCCCAGCGGAGCGTAAACCCACTCGCGGTCGTGCAGGTGCAAAATCGCGCTGGCGGGCACCGCGGAGTGGGTCTCAGGCTGCTTGCCATAGAACGTGGCCGAGGCGAACATTCCGACCCGCATCTGGCCGGGATTCTTTATCTCCAGACGCACCTTGGCGGTGCGCAGGTTAGGGTCGAGGACCGGGAGAATGTTATCGACGCGGGCCTTGAAGACCTGGTTCGGATAAGTGTTGAGGCGGATGTCGGCCAAATCGCCGACGCGGACCGCGTCGAGATCATTCTCGTAGACATCGCAAACGATCCAAACGTAGCTGAGATCAGATACGGTGAAAGGATTCGGACCCGCGAGTCCCTGCACGCCGGAAGCGTTGGTGACCTGCTGGTCGGTGATGACGCCGGAGATAGGCGCGACGATGTCGACGATGCCAGAGGGATGATCTTTGTCGATGCCGAGGGTGTGCAGTTGCTCGGTGGCGGCATTCAGATCGGTTTTCGCGTCGGTTTCGGTGGCAGTGGCCTGTTCGAGGGCGCTCTTGGCGATGGCGCCTTTGTCGTAGAGAGTCTGGGCGCGTTCGAGTTGCACGCGGGCGAGGCGGTCGTCGTTCTCGGCTTTGAGATAGGTCTGGTAGGCGCCGGAAACATCGTTGCTGCGGACCTTGAGTAAAAGCTGGCCTTTTTGAACGACGTCGCCGAGTCTGGCTTTGAGTTCGACGACGCGTCCGGCGGCGAGGGAAATCACGGGGACGGCGCGGGTAATGTCGGGCTGCACGACGCCGGTCGCGTTCAGCGCAGTCACCGCCTTGCGCTCAGCGGCGGTGACCAAGGGGAACTGGTCGGGGTGCTCGACTTTGAAATTGTTGGCGTCGAGATCGGGCTCGACGGTGGCTTTGGGCGGGGCCTCGGCGCTGGGATCGGCCTTGCCGCTGCTACAGGCGGTGAGGCAGAGGGCCAGCATCGAACACAGGGCTGCTGAAAAAAGAAATTTGGATGGAGAGTGAATCCTCATGGCATGACCTCGCGCCCTACCGACAAGTTCATCTGGGCGGCGGCGGTGAGATAGGCGCCGACCAGATTCACGTAACTGAGCTGCACGGTGCGGTAATCACTTTCCGCATTCAGAAAATCCAGTAATGACGCGCCGCCATGCTGGTAGGAAAAAAGAATGGTGTCGCGGACCCGGACGGCCTGCTCCAGATAGTGAGCTTTGTACGGCTTCAGCAGGGTAATGTTGCTGTTGAGAGTGGCATAGGCGGAATCTACGTCGCTGTAGACCTGGGTTTCGGCCGCTTCGCGCAGTTTTTCGGTGCGCTTGATGTCAATTTTCGTACGCAGCTTTTCGCCCTGGTTGGTGTCGAAAATACGCAGCGGGATGCTGACGCTGGCGCCGATGGTATTCAGGGCGTCCGGGTTGTTGTAGGAACCGTTGTGGGTGTACCAGAGGCTGACGGTGGGATCGGTGGAACCGTCGGCTTCGGCCAGCTTGTAGTTGGTTTCGGCCTGCTGTACGGAGAGCACGGCGGCACGCAGGTCAGGACGTGCGTCGAGCGCTTGCTTGCGATAGTCGTCGAGCGCGAGCAGGGCCTCGGCGAAATCGAAGGCTCCGTCGAGGTCGAAGCTGTCGACCGGTCTGCGATCATCGAGCAGCGCCAGCAGGTTGATCTTGGTGGTGCGCAGGTTGACCAGCGCGGTTTGCACATCGGACTCGTATTGCAGGCGCTGGAGCTCGAGGCGGTCGAGGTCGATCTGGGCGATGTCACCGGCCTGGTAACGGTCGCGGCTGATCTTCAGAATCTTGTCGTAGTAGTCGATGTTGTCCTGGGCCAGGCGGAGCACGGCTTTGGCCTGCAGCACGCCGACGAAGGCGCTGCGGAGATTGAAAATGAGAGTACGCTCCGAGTCGGATTGCTGGGCCGCGCCGATGGCAGTGCCTTGCTTGGCGGCCTCATAGCGCAGGCCACGCTTGTTGCGGCGCTCGAACAAATAGCTGACGCCGGGCGAGAGAAATGTTCCGGCAAAGGGCTGCCACACGCCGTGACTGGGGGCAATCTGGGTTCCGTCGGCCGTGAAGGTAAAGTCGGGATTGGGGCGCAGATGGGCTGTGATCTCCTGCGCTTTCAGTTCGTCGATGTTCAGGAACCCGGCGAGCAGGGTGGGATTATTTTGCTGGAAGCGGTCTTTGACCTGGTCCCAGCTCCAGACCTGCGAGGCCCAGACTTGCGCCGTCGAGCCCTGCGCCGGGGGCGGAGGCGCGGCCGGGGGCGAGGTCTGCGCGAACAGACTCACGGCTCCAAGAGTCAACGCCGTACTCAACAATTCCCACTTCCACCGCATTCAGAACTCCGTCCGGCATTCATATTGGCCGGAATATGCTGGCCGGCATCCGTTGGCCGCCCTGGGGGAAGGGCTTCGGCCTTGGCGGTTGTGTCCCGCCGTCGATCCGTCAATCCGGCGAACCGGCGAACCACACTAGTATCCCAATTCCCGCCCAAGCATTTCGTAAACACGTTAGATGCTGCTTCGCCGATTACTCTGCAAAAGATCGGCGATTCCAGGAACGATTCCAGGAACTACGCAGGCAGAGAAGCGGGGGGAGCGCGGCCTGCGCGCTCGATGACAGGGGCAGCCGGCGCGCATACGCAGAAGGCGGGCACTGGCAGCCGGCCCTCGCCATTCACAGACACAAGCAAAAAAGTTGCGGTCGCGACCAGGGCGGGTGGGTCTTGCCGTTTCCAACCCGAAACCTTGTCGTGGCTGACCTGCCGGACGCTGCGTTTGCTGACGGGCGATTCCTCCATCTCGTTGCGCATGGCGCGCAGGTCGTCGGTGGCCGAAACCACCGGAAAGAGGATGACGAGCATGCAGCTCAAAGCGAACAGGCATTGCAGAGAGCTGAACTTGCGGACATCCGGGGCTGTTCTGGAGCCGCGCCACAGCCAATAGGCAGGCAGCGCCAGGAGCAGCCACGCGAGATTGAGCAGCAATTCCATGAAGCCGAGAACGCAGGGCCTAACACCACTCCGGAAGGATTAGTTTGTCAGATATCTTAAATCCAAGTCAATGTGACCATCGTCAGGGGACGGGCGGCTGGGGTGCAAGATCGCGCGGGCGGAACATTCTTATACGGGGCTGGGAAAATTGTGGGAGAGTAGGGAATTGGGGTTTGGCAGATCGGGCAAAGGCGCAGGGATGCTGAGGGGTCGAAAAATGAGGCAGGGTCGAGGAGCGCGGTGGGTTCCAAGCTTGGCCATTCCAGGTCTGGTGATCGTGTTGGCGTGTGGGGCGGGGATGGCTTGCCAAATCGCGTTTGGCCGGGCGGGTGATCAGCAGGCTGAGACGCAGCACGCGCCAGCGGTGCAAGAAGAGCGGGGCCTGGTGATTGAGAACGATTCGGAGTTGCCCGACACCTATCCGCATGCGCCGTATGAACTGCGATTTCACGCGCACGGGCGCATTTCGACGCTGCACTGGAAGGTGGAAAAAGGAAGTTTGCCGGCCGGAATCAAGCTGGAAGATGACGGCTTGCTGCATGGCAAGGCCGAGCACGTAGGTGAGTTTCAGTTTACGGTCTCGGTGACCGATGGCGGGCGCGAACGCGGGGTGCAGAAGGGGTTCGTGTTGCGCGTAACCTCGGCGTTGAGCCTGACTTGGAAGGCGGGAGCGCATGTGAACGGGAACCGGATTGAGGGCAGCGTCCAAGTTTCGAATTCGACGCCTGACGATGTGGATTTGACGTTCGCCGTCTATGCGGTGGCCTCGAACGGGCGGGCAACGGCGATTGGATACCAGCATTTTGTGCTGAAACGGGGCACGCTCGCGATGGAGTTGCCTTTTGGCGAAACCCTGCCCCGTGGAGGGTACTTGATTCACGTGGACGCGGTGGGCGAAGTAGCGCCCAAGAAGTTGATTTACCGGGAATCCCTGCAGACTCCGGGGCGGCTGCAGGTGGCGGTGGGGCCGTAAGGGGAAGCAAGACTTCGGTAAGAGTCGCGGCCTTGGGTACTTAAATCACAAAGAGTAGTGATCCAGATCACGCACCCATGTGTGGGAAATAACCCAAAGCAGCGGATTCAAGCCGGCCGGGGCTGTGTTCCAGTCTGGGAGCATGGTTGCAATTGTCCTATTGTCTATCACATAGAGAGTAACCAGCGAGCGAGAGAAGGCGACGGCCGATTGGCTGGCGGCGTGCCATTCCCTGGTGTGGGTCGAGGCAAGGCGCTGGTGATTCTGGCGACTCCTGGCCCAAGGGAGGTTTGCGATGCGAGCTCCTTATGGTCTGAATATTCTTGATAACTGCCTCACGTGCCCGGTCCGGGGTGAACATCTTTTCTGCAATCTTTCGCTGCAGGCCGCGCAACGGCTGAACGAAATGAAGTCGACCGCCGTTTATCCGAAGGGAGCGATGCTGTTCATTGAAGGGCAGCAACCGCGCGGCGTGTTTGTGCTTTGCGCGGGAAAGGTGAAGCTGTCGACCTCTTCCCGCGAGGGCAAGACCATCATTACCAAGATCTCCGACTCAGGGGACGTTCTGGGCCTGAACGCGGTGATCTCGAACCGGCCGTATGAAGTGACCGCCGAGATGATGGAGCCGGGGCAGGCGAACTTCATTCCGCGGGATTCGTTTCTGCAGATGCTGAAGGATTTTCCGGAAGTGGCCGTGCGCGTGGCGCAGCAGTTGAGCCGGAATTATTACACCGCGTATGAAGAGATCCGCACGCTGGGACTGACCGCCTCGCCGTCGGAGAAGTTTGCCAAGCTGCTGCTCTCATGGTCGAGCAAGAGCGACGCAAGACGATGGCTCGGCGCAGGTGAAGCTTACGCTGACGCATGAAGAGGTTGCGGAGATGATCGGGACGACGCGGGAGACGGTGAGCCGGTTGTTTTCCGAGTTCAAGAAGAAGCAGTTGATGCAGATGAAGGGCGCGACGCTCGTGATTCGGAGCCGGTTTGCGCTGGAAAAGATTTGCCAGTCGTAAGGTTGCGCTGCAAGAGGGTCTTTTCGGCGGAGAAAAAGGCCCACCGGGGCTAAAGCCCTTCTTGATTTTGCCTGCTTTACGCGGCGCTGAAGCGCCGCTCTTCCACGGTTGTGCCCACGTTCACGGTATCGCCCTGTTTCATGGTTTAGCCCTGTTTCACGGTCTCGCCCTGTTTCATGGTCTTGCCCCTCTGAGGGCGTGCCTGCGCTCACGACTTCATTCTTCATTCTTTATTCTTTGTGAATATGATTGCGAAAGCTGTGGAATAATGCAGGCGGCATTTGCTGCTGCGATAAGACCCCCACGTCTCGCGCACAGAACGCGCGAGAAATGGTCACCCGGCGAGAAATGGGGCACCCGGCCGTGACGAGGAATGCTGTGAACGAGAATATAAATTCCAATCCGAATCGGGCGCGCGACCATCTGGCCAATGAGCGGACGTTTCTGGCGTGGATGCGGACCGGGGCGGCGATTGTGGTGTTTGGCTTCGCGATTGGCCGGTTCGCGATTGCCATGCGGCAGTTGACGGCGCTGGAGGGGCATCCGGTGCGGACGGCGGGAATTTCGGTGTGGATGGGGTCGGGCGCGATTGTGGCGGGGGTGGCGCTGGTGGTGGCGGGACTGGCGCGCTACCGCAAGACCCGCGCGCAGCTGGATTCGGGAACGTTTGAGCCGGCGGGATTTGTGCTGGATCTGATCACGATTTTGACGGTGGTGTTTGGGCTGGTGCTGGCGGGGTATTTGATTTATACGGAGACGGTTTTGGGGTGAGGACCCGGGGCTGAAGCCCCTCACCTTATCTTTCGCCCCGACGCGGCCCCTTCGACAAGCTCAGGGCAGGCTCTAAAGGGCCGCTCTTCCACGGTTAGGCTTCCACGATTAGGCTAGGAGCCGTGATAGTTTTGAAGCGCAATGCTGCCGAGCTTTGCTCGGCTGTCCGGGTCATAGACCCGGACCCACACGAAGAAAATGGCGAACGATCTGCGGAAAAGCGATCAGGAAAAAGAGGCGGCGGCGCGGGCTAGTTTGCAGTTTGTGAAAGATGGGCAGGTCGTCGGGCTGGGGACGGGGTCGACGGCGGCTTACTTCATCAAACTGCTGGCGGACGAAGTGAAACGCGGGCTGCGGATTCGCGGGATTCCGACTTCGGTGCGGTCGGGGGAACTGGCTGCGAGCCTCGGGATTCCGCTGACTACGCTGGACGAGTGCCAGGAGATTGCGGTCACGGTGGATGGGGCGGATGAGGTCGATCCGGAGCTGCGATTGATTAAAGGCGGCGGCGGGGCGCTGCTGCGGGAGAAGATTGTGGCGTCGGCGACGAAGCAGTTGATCATTGTGGCGGACGCCTCGAAGCAGGTTCCGGTGCTGGGGAAGTTTCCGCTGCCAGTGGAAGTGATTAAGTTTGCGCAGGCGCTGGTGGCGAAAAAGATCGCGGCGCTGGGCGCGCAGGTGTCGGTGAGAACTGGAGTTGACGGCAAACCGTTCGTGACCGACGAGAACAATCACATTCTGGATTGCCGGTTTGGGCAGATTGCGGATGTGGAAGGATTAGCGCGGCAATTGAGCGATATGCCGGGCGTGGTGGAGCATGGATTGTTTATTGGCATGGTGAGCGTGGTGCTGTTTGCGCGAGGGAGTGAGATTGTGGAGTTGAGGAGATAGACAGGAGAGTCAGCCGAGCCTTGCTCGGCCTGGACGGGCGAATGCGCCCGTCCCCACACGATCAAAAGCAGATTCCTCGCTTCGCGAGGAATGACAAGATTTAAGAACAATGGCGACTGACGCACAAATTCAGGGGTGGAGTGGGCCGTCGCGGAGGCGGGTGCCGCGGTTTCAGATGCAGGCGCCTTTGGATGTGACGGTGTTGCGGTCGGGGATTCCGGATACCGTGCCGGGGCGATCGTTGAACGTGTGCGAGCGCGGGATTGCGGCGGTGCTGGCGGGGGAACTGGTTCCTGGGGAGACGGTGGGAGTCGAAGTGCGCCTGTCACTGGTGGCGAGTCCGCTGCGCATGCGGGCCATGGTGCGACATCAGACGACGCTGCGCTGCGGGCTTGAGTTTTTGGGGTTGTCAGTGGAGCAGCGGGCGGCGATTCGGGATTGGGCGAAAGGGTCGAAGGCGGAGACAGAGACCGAGACGGAGATGGGTGCGAGTCCGATGTCGACGGTGGCTATGGAGAGAAAAGAAGCCGACACGGGCGGGGCAAGCGGTTCGTCATCGAACAGCGCCTCGAACCGCGCCTCGAATGGCGCCGCGACGCCGCGGAAGCCGAAGAAGGGGCGGCGCGGCGTGCGATGGGCCATCCTTTTTGTGGTGCTGGCGCTGGCCGCAGCCGCTTTCTGGTGGAGGTGGAATCGGGGATGGGAAGAGTTGGAGTCAGGTTTGAACAGCGCGGAGAAGCGTCCGCGGAGAAGCCGCAGGCGCAGGTTCCGGCGGAAGTGATGGAGAGGTTGCTGATCCACAGGGTAGAGCCGGCGTATCCGGCGGAGGCGCGGAAGGCGAATCTGCAGGGGATTATCGCGCTCGACATTGCGGTGGGGCGGGATGGGTCGGTAGTGAGCATGCGCGCGCTGAATGGTCCTGAGGTGCTGGCGCGGGCGGCCATGGATGCGTTGCGCTGGTGGAAGTTTGAGCCCTATCGGGTGAACGGGGAGCCGGCGGTGGTGGAGACGACGGTGGCGGTGGAGTTTAAGAGGTAGGCTTCCGGCTCCCGGCTTCTGGAGAATCTTCTTTATTGGCAGGGTCGCAAGTACTGCTCAGAGTCTTGGAGATCAAGGAAAGCGGCGGAAGCCGCAACGCCAAAGGCTGCACGCCGGAAGCGGATTTAGACCTTCTTTTTGCGGAGGGCGTGCAGGACGGCCATTCCGCTGATGGCGAAACAGATTACGGACCCCAGAGCGGCGACCAGCATGAGGTTGGCGCTGAAGTGGAAGAGGTCGGCAAAGACGGCGCCGACGGCAAAGACCAGTCCCAGCACATTGAGCCACAGCGGGGCGCGGACGCGCGGGCTGACGTCTTTGCGAAAACGAAGTTCCAGCAGGAGAGCGGCGAGTCCGATAGCCGCCACGACCACCAGGGCCAGCGGGCTGAAGAACGCGGCGCGGCTGGTGTAGATCACGACCAGGGCGAGGGCGAACAACAGCAGTCCGGCGGCAATAATGCTCCAGCGGCGGGGCCTCCCCGGGAGACTGGTTGGGGCGCGGGCAACGGGTTGGCAGCGGCGTCGCGCAAGAGGTTCCGTCCCAAGTTATACAGGGCGGAGCGCAGGGTTTTCAAATCCTGGCCCTATAGTCGGACGCCGCCGGTCGCCAACCCAGTGTCTATCCAGCTTTCCACTCACACAACGAACGCCCTCCTCAACCGGTGTAATTCACGCGCTGGGCACGGTGCGGCTGGCGCCGGCCAGCCACTCGGCCGGGCGGGGATCTCCGTTATTGACGGCGTAGAGGACGAGTTCCACGCGGGTGGAGATGCCGAGTTTCTCGAAGACGCGGTAGAGATATTTCTTGATGGTGTGCTCGCTGAGGTTGAGTTCGCGGGCGACCTGGCGGTTGCCCATACCTTCGGCGACCAAGGCCACGACTTGTTCCTCGCGCGGGGTGAGCAGGGAGGAGCCTCCAGAGTTGAGCACGCGCAGCGAGGGGACTTCGGAGATCAGGTCCATGAGGTAGTTGAGCTGTTCGGTGTCGGCCCAGATCTGTCCGGCGGCCACGCACAGCAGACATTTGCACAGCAGGCGAAGATTGGCGTTGGTGATGGGGAAAATACCGCGGGCGCCAGAGCGGAACGCGCTGACCACAAGTTCGCGGTTGCAGGTGTTGACCAGCAGGACCTTTGGAATCTGGGGGTGCGAGAGATGAAAGCGGCGGAGGGTGATCACGGTTTCGGCGAAGTTGGCGGGCGTATCCAGCGCCAGGACGACGATCCGCGGCAGCTTCGCGCTGACCGCACGGAGGATGGAGAGCGTATCCATCGGGCATGTGACGATATCGAACTCCGGATGGCGGCGCAGCGCGCTGGCCAGCAACTGGGCCTGCATGCGATTGGAGTCGGCGATAAGGACACCGATGACAGCGGAAGTGGCGGCGGACGACGGAGGCGGCAAACAAGGCTCCCAAGCACACGAAAAGAGTCGATGCCGCGATTGTAGGGAGGGGAGGTCGGGTTCACAAGGAAACTGCGCACTAAATCTGTGTACCACTCTCAAATCGGGAATTGGGATTCTTGATACGGCGAGGTGCGGCGGGCGTTGCTTCCGCTGTGGAAAGAAAGAACGGATCGGGGTGTGGAGGATCCAGATTCAGCTGCATTGTCGTTGCGACCACGACATCTGTCTCAAGACGGGAAAATTACGGGCGATACTCTTCCGTCTCATGTGACATGACGAACATGCAAGTCTACTTTTGTGGGTACTCCTGTTGGATACGGTGGTCGCAGCGGGTTCCGCGCCGTTTTTGGGACGAACCTCCGCAAAGCATTGATTGAATACGACCCTTTGTGCGGTGAGGCGATTTCCCGGAAGGGGAGAGCAGTCCACTTTTGTGTACGGTACTTCCCATGTCTTGTCGGGTTCCAGGAGTAAGCCTAAGTTTGCCAAGTAGCCTGGCACGTCAGCGAGTGCAGTTGAGTGAGCACTGGGATTCGTAAGGGAGATCCGTAAGGGAAATGAAGTTCGAATTTATCTTCGTCCGTTTCATGCTCGTCCGATTCATGGCAAGCGCTCTGCTGATTTTCGAGCTTGGTTCGGCCGCGTTCGCGCAGGGTCAGAAGACCGACCCGGGCGGACTCCAAGAGACTTCTCGATCCAGTCTTACCGGGGCTGGAGCGGGAAGCAGTACTACATCGGCCGCAAACCCCGGGGGAGCGGATGGACAGGGAAACCTCCAGCTCGGAGGGCAGCGCCATCCGCTCTACCGGTTACGACCCAGCGACGTAGTGGAAATCAGCTTCACAGTCGCGCCGGAATTTAACCAGTCCTTGACCGTACAGCCCGACGGCTACGTGATGTTGAAGGATGCCGGGATGGTGGAGGTGGAGGGACTGAACCTCGAGGAGTTTAGCGAGGCGGTGCAGAAGGCCTACCGGGGATATCTGCATGACCCGCAGGCGGCGGTGGCGCTGAAGGAATTCGAGCATCCTTCGTTCATCGTGGGAGGCGACGTCGGAAAACCCGGGAAGTATGAACTGCACGCCGACACAACCGTGGCCGAAGCCGTGGAGATTGCGGGAGGACTGACGCAACAGGCAAAGCACTCGCAGGTGGTGCTGTTCCGGCGAGTGAACGACGACCTGGTGGAAGCGCGGCTGATCGATTTGAAGAAGATGCTGAAGGAGAAAAACCTCAGGGAAGATGTGCATCTTCGGGCGGGGGATATGGTTTATGTCCCACAGAATGCGCTTTCGAAAATCGCGCGCTTTCTGACCAAGCCTGCCCTGAGCATGTACCTGAGCCCCACTCAATTCTAGAAAAAGATTGGTTACATTCGCATGCCCCCAGACGAAGATTCAATGCGCGGGAGAGAACAGACCCCAACTCCAACCGTGCGGGAGCTGGCGATGGTGTTGTTTCGCCAGCGCAGGGTCTTCGTCTGCGCTTCGGGGATGGTGTTGGCGCTGGCAATCCTGTATGCGCTACTAGGGACGAAATATCAGGCAAATATGAAAGTGCTGGTGCGGAAGGGGCGTGCCGATGCTCCGGTGAGCGCGACCGAGGACGCTCCGATCGACCTGACGCGGATGGCGATCACGGAGGAGGAATTGAATTCCGAGGTAGAACTGCTGCGGGATGATGAGGTTCTGCGGAAGGTGGTCGAGCAGACCGGGACGGGCGGTCGCGACTGGTTTCACTTTCTGCGGCTCGGCGAGGGGAAGGCGGAGCGAGTGGAGCGGGCAGCGCGGCAGTTGGCCAAAAAGCTGGAAGTTGAGCCGATGAAGAAGACGAATTTGATTGCCATCAGCTACACCGCCGGCGATCCGAGGGTGGCGGCGAAGGTGCTGCAGGCGGTAGCGAATGTGTATCTGGAGAAGCATATGGAGGTGCATCGCCCGTCCGGCGAGCTGCACTTTTTCGAGCAGCAGACGGGAGAGTCGCGGCGACAACTGGAACAGTCGCAACAGAAACTGCTCAATTTCACGTCGGGGCACGGAGTCGTGGCGGCCGCGCAGCAGCGCGATCTGGCGCTGCAGAAATTGAGCGAAGTCGATGGCAGCTACCGGCAGACGCGAGTCGAACTGGCGGAGACTCAACAGCGGGTTTGGGAACTCAACGATCTGTTGACCAAGCTTCCGGAGCGGACGACCACGCAGGTTCGCAGGGCCGACAATCCGGAACTGCTAAAGGCCTTGAAATCGAGTTTGCTGGATCTGCAATTGAAGCGGACGCAGTTGCTGACCAAATTCGAGCCCAGCCATCGCCTGGTACAGGAAGTCAACCAGCAGATCGCGCAGAACGAGGCGACGATCGCGGCAGAGAGTGCGTTGCCCCTGCGCGACGAAACGACTGATAAGAGCGTGCACTATGAATGGGCAAAGTCCGAGTTGCAGGGGGCGCAGGTGCAATTGAAGGCCCTGCAAGCACGGGAGGCTGCGACCTCCACGCAGGAGGCTGCCTACCAGACAATGGCTCGGCAACTGGGCGAGGATGCGATTACCCAGGATGATTTGCTGAGCACAGAGAAGGCCGCGCAGGATAACTACCTTCTGTATGTGAAGAAGGAGGAGGAGGCGCGGATGGACGACGCACTGGATGAGAGAGGCATCGTCAACGTCGCGATCGCTGAGCACCCGGTTGCTCCGGCCCTGCCGGTGTGGTCTGCGTGGACGGTGCTGGCCATAGGATTGGCCGCAGCGGGAGCCGTGGGCACAGGTGCGGCGTTTGCGGCGGACTACGTGGACCCGGCATTTCGCACGCCCGATGACGTGCTGGCGTACTTGCATTCACCCGTTCTGGCATCGTTGCCGCGAAAGGCGCGAGGGAGGCTTTTGGCATGAGGGAAGAGGTCATGAGCAGGACAGTGCTGTTTCCGCGGTCGAGCGCGCGAGCCGAGGTACGTCGGCGGGAGAGCAGCGCACCCGAGGCGGAAGGATGGAATCCGGAGGACTTTGCCCGGGAACAGATTCGAGGCCTGGTGCGAAAGGTCTTCTTCTCGAATGTCGAGAGGCCGGTGCGACAAGTCGTATTCAGCGCTCTGGACGCGGAGACCGACGTGAAAAGTATCTGCCGCAGCGTCGGTGAGGCCCTGGCGGCGGAGACGGTGAGTAACGTCGCCGTTGTGGGTGAATATCCCGAGGTTTTGCCCGATGCAGAAATGTATCAGGCGGGGACAAGCGGTCGTTCTCCGGGAAATGGAAGCACGCCGCCGGGCCGGGCCGCGACCCGGGTGCGCGGCAATCTTTGGCTGGTGCCGGCTGCGGAGCGTGAGGGGGATAGGGGCGCCACCGCCGTATTGCACTCGCATTTGGGCGAGATGCGCAAAGAGTTTGAGTACTCGATTGTAGCCGGCCCTCCCGCGGGCGAATCGAACCAAGCCACGGCGATGGCGCAGTTCGCGGATGGAGTCATCCTGGTGTTGTCGGCTGACCGGACACGGCGGATTACGGCGTGCAAGATCATGGAAATACTTGAGGCGGCAGAGGCGCGCATCCTTGGAACCGTGCTGAGCGACCGGATCTTTCCGATTCCTGACAGGATTTATCGACGGTTGTAGAGGGCGCGGCTGTGCGGATGTTCGCGTCGGGCGTTCGCGTCAGACGTTCGCGTCAAGGGAAAGTTCATCAGTTCGATCGAATCCGTCGAGCCTTCATTGGCGATCGAGATTCAAAACGAAGAAGTGGAAGTGATTTGAAGTGTCCTCACCTTTTCTAACTCCAGGGCAACCGAAACCACCGGCGGTCGACTGGGCACGGTTGATTCCTGGCGAGACTCCGCCGTTTCACGGTGGGAAGAAGCCGGCCCAGTCGGTTCGCACTGACCTTGCGGAAAACGTGCTGGAGATGGGGACAGCTGGCGCGCCAGAGCAGGCGCTGAAATCAGTCGCGCCGGGACCGATGCGGGACCGGGGGGCAAGGAGGCGAGCGTACTGTGTGGCGGACGACTTCGCGCTGGTGATGCTGAATTGGCTGTCGATCGGGGCCATCCTGGTGCCACTGCGAGTGCTGTTCCCGCATGTGCGGATGTTCGACTATGCGGCTGGAGCGCCTGGTTTGCTGTTGGGTATCGCATTGCTGCATGCGGCGTTGATCACCCTGATGGGCTACACCCAAGGACTCCACGCCGACGCCGTGGGCAGAGATCTGTGGGGACAGACGCGGATTCTAAAAGAGTCAGTGCTCTGTGCGACCACTTTGATGTGCTGTGTCTATGGATTGCAGGGGGCTCCGTGGGCAACCTGTGTTTTGTTCTGTGGAGCGGGCTTGCTGCACTTTGGCGCGCTATGGGCGTGGCGGTGGCAGAGGGCGCGCCAAAGCCATTGCGCACAACAGGTCGGCGACGTGCGCAACGTGTTGATTGTGGGATCGGGAGGGGTTGGAAGGCGCGTGGCCGCGTACGTGAAGGGGCATCCCGAATCGGGGCGAACCGTATGTGGTTTTCTGGACAACGAAAGGCCACTGGGCAACGGGGTGATCGGGCGGGTGAGCGACCTCGCCCGGTTGGCGCGCATGGGATTTGTGGACGAAGTGATTCTGGCAGCGCCGCAGGAGCGAGGCTTGACCATGAGCGTGCTGCGCGAGGCTCGGCGGCTGCGCCTGGATCTGGAAATTGTTCCGGACTTGTTTGGATGCGAGGCAGCGGGGACGCAAGATGCACGAGTCGGGGACTTACCGGTGATTTGCCTGCACGCCGAGCGCTTGCCGGCGGGTCTGATTTTGAAACGAGTGGTGGATGTGGCCGGAGCGGGACTGGCGTTGACGGTGCTATCGCCGTTGCTGGCCGCGGTTACGGGGCTTATCAAGCTGGATTCGCGCGGTCCTGTTCTCTACAGCGCACAGCGGGCGGGCCGGAAGGGGCGGCCGTTCCGCTGCTACAAGTTCCGCACCATGGTGACCGATGCCGATGCGTTGAAAGCCCATCTGCGGCGGAACAACCAGCGATCGGGGCCGTGCTTCAAGATCGCCGATGATCCGCGGATCACGCGCCTGGGGCGCTTTCTGCGGCGGTACAGCCTGGACGAACTGCCGCAACTCTGGAACGTGGTGAAAGGGGACATGAGTCTAGTGGGGCCCAGACCCCATCCGCAGGACGAGTTTGCGGCCTATGAGATTGAGCATCTGTCTCGGCTCGACGTGACGCCCGGCATTACGGGGTTGTGGCAGGTCTCGGCGCGACGCGATCCCTCCTTTGAGCGCGGCGTGCAACTGGATCGCGAGTACATCCGGACTTGGAGTCTGGGGGCGGACATGCGGATTCTACTGAGAACATTTATGGCCGTGGTGCAAGGGAGTGGAGACTGATGCAGTCCGTCTCGGCCGGAGGGGGACGATCGGAAATCCGAATCGATCTCTCGGTTTGGGCAGCGGAGATTGCTCTGCGTCCGATACAGGCGCTCATGCTGGCGCCGGCTCTGTTGTATTTGGCGACGCTGACGGTGATGTTGCTGCGGAACCAGGATTTCCCGTTCTACGAGCTTGATCGGGTGGCGTTCGGGCTTCTCGTGATGGGAGTAGTGGGAAGGGCGATGATTCTGCGGCAACGGCTGTTTGTCGTGGAACGAATCACGTGGCCTATGCTGGGGCTGACCGCGCTGGCGCTTGCAACCGTCCTCCGACAACCGTTCGATAGCGAGACCTACGGCGTGCTGGCATCGAAGTTCATTGTTCCGTTCGTGCTCTTTCATGTATCGGCGCTGGTGTTCACCGAGGAAAGAAGACTCCGGCAGTTTGAGATATTCGGACTGGCGGTGCTGGCCTATCTGAGCTTTATCGCCATTGCGTTCCTGGTGGGCGCGAAGGCCCTGATTTTTCCGCGCTTCATTCTGGATGAAAGCCTTGGGTTCCACGCCGACCGGGCGCGGGGACCGTTCCTGCAGGCGGTGGCCAATGGCGTCTCGTTGAACATGCTTGGGTTGGTGGCTCTGCACGCCTACCGGCGGGGTAGGGTGCGAGGCCTGAAGATTGCGGTTTTGTTGGCCGCGGTGCCGGTCGCGATTTTGGCCACGATGACGCGAGCGGTCTGGATATCATTTGCGGGATCTGTGGGAGTGCTCATCTTTCTTTCGAACAATCGCACGCTACGGCGCGCGTGTGTGGGACTGGCGTTAGTGGCGGGCTTAGCGCTGGCGGTGGTTCTGAGTTCGCGAGAGTTGGGCGGTGCGTTGGGCGACCGGCTGGAAGAACGTCAACCGGTGGAATTTCGCGTCGCAGTGTATACGGGCAGTTGGCAGATGTTTCTGGATCGGCCGCTGATGGGATGGGGTTTTCACCAGATGCCGGCCGAGTTGCCCAGATACGTCAGTGAATACAAAGACAAGGTTTTGTATCCGCACAATACGTATTTGGAATTGTTGGTAGAGGAAGGCATCGCGGGGCTGGCACTCTACTTGTGGCTTATGTGGGAGATGTGGCGGCTGGGCCGAGGTGCGATTCCGGCAGGAGAGAAAAATGGGTTCCTGGATCGGCACTTTCACCGGATGTGGCCGATTCTGCTGGCGGTGTATTGGGTGAACGCGGCCCTGGTTGTCATGAGCTATCAGTTCGTGAACGCTTTGTTGTTCACGATGGCCGGCATGCTGGCCGCGCAGCGCCGCAGAGCGCAGGAATCAACATGATGCCGACGGTCGCTTATCTCGCCAATGAGTTTCCCTCTGCCGTCGAGCCTTATGTGGTCGAGGAGATCGAGGAGTTGCGCAGGCTGGGAGTGCCGGTGATTGCGGGCAGCGTGCGAAAACCTGCTCCGGATGAAGCCTGGGCGTCCAACTGTGCGCCGCAAATCGTATTGCGGCCGCCGCAGGGAGTTATTCTGCTGCGCGCCCTGTGGCTCTGTCTCCGGCGCATGAAACGCATCAGGCCGCTGATTTCACGCGTGCTGTTTCACGGCACGGAAGGACCGATCAAGCGGATCAAAGCTCTGGCACACACCTGGCTGGGGGCCTGCTACGCGGTGCTGCTGGAGGGAAGCGGGATCCAGCACATCCACGTTCACCACGGCTATTTGGGATCGTGGATCGCAATGGTGGCGGCACGGCTGCTCGGCGTGGAATTCAGTATGACGCTGCACGGATCGGACCTGCTGCTGCATGGCGCGTATCTCGATACGAAGCTGGAGAACTGCATGTTCTGCGTGACCGTGTCGGAGTACAACCGGAACTACATTCTCGAACATTATCCCAAGGTAGATGCGGAGAAGGTGGTGGTGGCTCGGCTGGGAGTGGAAGTACGCGACCTGGCGGAACTTCCGGCCCTAAGAATTAAGGCGAGTAGCGGCAGGCTCAGGCTCCTGGCCGTGGGGCGGCTGCATGCGGTAAAGGATCATGCGTTTTTGGTGAGGGCTTGCGCCCAACTTTACGGCCGGGAAGTGAATTTCGAGTGCGCGATCGCGGGCGAGGGACCGGAGCGCCGCAACCTGGAATTACTGATTCGAAAGTGCGGTTTGGAAGAGCGAGTCAGGCTGCTCGGACATGTGCCGCGCGAGCGCGTCGACTCGTTCTACGACCAGGCCGATGTGGTGGTATTGACCAGCCGAAGCGAGGGAATTCCGCTGGTGCTGATGGAGGCAATGGCACGAGGAAAGATCGTGTTGGCGCCGGCGATCACCGGGATTCCGGAACTCGTAATCGCGGGCAAAACGGGATTTTTGTACGAAGCCGGATCGATGGACGATTTTGTTGCCCGGCTGCTTCTTATTCGATCACTGATGCAGGCGCCTGAGGATTCTCCGTCGGAAGGCAGGCAACTGGACCTGTTACAGCATGCGGCCCGAATGCAAGTTCGCGAGAACTTCAATCGCCAGAGACGTCTCGAATCCTTTGGGGACTTCTTCCTCCGGCGAGTCAGCCCTCAAGCAGAAAGCGCTCCTCATGAAGATTTTGTATTGCAATAAATACAACTATCCTTTCAGCGGCACCGAGGTCTACCTGTTCGAACTGATGGACCTGATGCGGGCGCGGGGCCATGAAGTGGCGCTGTTCTCGATGGCCGATCCGCGCGGGGAGCCGACTCCGTACGATCAGTACCTCGTGCCGAACATTAACTTCAAAGCAAAGGCGAGGTGGTGGAAGCGGGCCGCGCTGGTGGGGCATGCAATTTATTCAACTGACGCGCGGCGGCGGATCCGGGCGATGATCAAGGAGTTTCGGCCGGACGTTGCGCATGTTCGGGGTATCTATCATCACTTGTCGCCGTCGATTCTTTGGGAGCTGAGAGCGCAGAAAGTTCCGGTGCTTTATCACATCAATGACTTTAAGATGCTCTGCCCGGCGTACAACCTGGTATCGCAGGGGCATCCATGCGAGGCATGCAAGGGCGGCGCATTCTGGCACGCCGTGAAGACGGAGTGTTATCCGGGAATGGGTGCGCGCACCATCTTGGCGGCCGAAGCCTACGTTCATCGCTGGCTGGGCACCTATCGCAAGTGCGTGGACCTGTTCCTGGCGCCCAGCCGGTTCGTGCGCGACAAGTTCGTGGAGCACGGATGGGATGGGAGCAAGTTTGAAGTGCTGCCGCATTTTCAAGAAATTCACAAGTTGCGGGAATTGAAAAGCGACGACCGGCCGCTGCTGTACTTTGGCCGGCTGTCGGCGGAAAAGGGCGTCGATGACTTGTTGCGGTCGATGCAACAGGTTCCGCAGATGCGGCTGATCATTGCCGGTGACGGGCCGCAGCGCGCCGAGTTGCAGGAATTGGCAATTTCGCTGAAGTTGTCGAACGTGGAGTTTGTGGGCCATGTGGGACGTGCGGAACGGGACGCTTTGATCGCCAGGTCGCGATTCACGGTCCTCCCCTCCCACGCCTACGAAACCTTGGGCAAGACCATCCTTGAGTCTTATGCCGAGGGCCGGGCGGTGGTGGCTTCTGATCTGGGCTCGAGGCGGGAACTGGTGCATCCGGGGGAGACCGGACTTCTGTATCGGACGGGCGACGTGAATCAACTCGCGGCGACGATTCGATCGCTGGGGGTGCAGCCGGAGTTGGCTGAGAAGATGGGACGCGCGGGTTGGGAAACGGTGCGCCAACGGTACACGCCCGTGGAACATTACGAGAAGCTGTTGAGTCTGTATCAAGGCCTGGTTGCGGGCAAGGCGCCACAAAACCTCGAGGTCCCAATGACGAATCAAGCTCCGCGGCGAAAACGGCGCCCAGCCTCGAACACTCCGATTGGGAGTTCGATCACAGACGAAAAGACGCGCAGGCTGCGGGTGGCGTTTATCGGCGGGCGGGGAGTGATTTCGAAATACAGCGGGATTGAAACCTATTACGAAGAGGTCGGCAAACGGCTGTCGCAAATGGGACACGAAGTTACCGTCTACTGCCGTAACTACTTCACCCCGGCACTGGCAGAACACAACGGCATGCGGCTGGTGCGGCTGCCCACCATCCGGTCGAAGCATCTCGAGACGGTCATTCACACGCTGCTTAGCACAGCCCACGCGCTCACCCAGCGCTATGACGTGGTGCACTATCACGCGCTGGGGCCGGCTCTGTTTTCGTTTCTTCCACGGTTGTTCGGGAAAAAGACCACTGTGACCGTGCAAGGGCTGGATTGGCAGCGCAAGAAATGGGGAAGGCTGGCGTCGGCGGTGCTTCGGCTCGGGGAGAGAGCGTCGGTGCGCTTTCCTAACGGGACCATGGTGGTCTCGCAGACTTTGCAACGACGCTACCGCGAAACTCACGGGATTGAGGCATTCTACGTGCCCAACGGAGGAGTGCTGCGGGAACGGAACCAGCCGAAGAAAATTCTGGAGTGGGGGCTGGAGCCGGGCAAGTACGTATTGTTTATGGGAAGATTTTCGCCGGAGAAAGGGTGCCACTTGCTGGTTGAGGCGTTTGAGCAGATCGAGACGGATTTGAATACGGATGTGAAGTTGGTGATGGCCGGGGCGTCGAGCTATTGCGACGAATACAGCCGGGAGTTGCGGACGCATGCCAGCGAGCGCATCCGCGTGCTGGACTGGGTTTCGGGCGAGACGTTGGATGAATTGCTGACCAATGCGATGGTGTTCGTGCTGCCGTCGGATCTGGAGGGCCTGTCGTTGGCTCTGCTCGACGCTATGGGAGCGGGACTGTGCGTGCTGACGAGTGATGTTCCGGAGAACCGCGAGGTTGTCGATGGCGCCGGATTCACATTCCAGCGCGGGAGTGCGGAGGACCTGGCCGATCGGTTGCGCTTTCTCATTGCGAATCCTGCGGTGCGCGAGGCCGCAGGGAGAATGGCAAGGAGTCGGATCGAAGAGGAGTATCAGTGGCAAAAGGTTGCCGAAGATATTGAGAAGGCATACTTCAGAGTGATGGGACGGGAACGGGAGGCTCCAGAGAAAAAGCCCGCTGCGAAGGTCGTGACGGTCGATGAGACCAGTGGCTCCGAACGCAGGGCGGGGTAGTATCGGCGAAACCGCGGAGACAACAGTAAATAGCGATATGGCGGCGAAGGACGGGGCGAACCCCGTCCTTTTTTATTACAATCAAATGCGAGCGGGCTGCGGAGCCCACAGTTCTGCGGAGCGACGGTTCTGAACCTGCCAAATTTCGCATGCAAAATCATATTCTGGTGACCGGGGGCGCGGGGTTCATCGGGTCCAACTTCATCTTGCAACGGATGCAGGACGAATCGGCAGCCGTCGTGAATCTGGATAAGCTGACGTACGCGGGGAACCTGCATAATCTGGAGAGCGTCGCGACGGACCGGCGATATAAATTCATTCACGGCGATATTGGCGATCGGGAACTCGTCCGGCAACTTCTGGAAACGCACCGGCCCGGCGCCATTGTGCATTTCGCGGCGGAAAGCCACGTGGACCGGTCGATCCGCGGGCCGGAGGATTTCATTCGCACCAATGTCGACGGAACTTTCGCGTTGCTGGAAGAGACTCGGGCGTACTGGAGCGCGCTTCCGGATGCGGAGCGAAACAGCTTCCGGTTCCTGCATGTTTCCACCGATGAAGTGTACGGTTCGCTGGGGCCGGCTGATCCGCCGTTCAGCGAATCGACTCCCTACGCTCCGAACAGCCCGTATGCCGCGTCGAAAGCCGCGTCCGATCATTTGGTGCGAGCCTATCACCACACCTACGGGCTGCCCACGCTGACCACGAATTGCTCGAATAATTACGGGCGATTTCAGTTTCCGGAAAAACTGATTCCGCTGATGATTCTCAACGCGCGGGATGGGAAAGCCGCTGCCGGTGTATGGCGACGGGAAGAACGTCCGCGACTGGCTTTACGTGGAGGACCACTGCGAAGCGATCGCGGACCGTGCTCAAGGACGGGCGCGCGGGAGAAACCTACAACATCGGCGGCTGGAACGAGAAGCCGAACATTGAGATCGTGCAGACCATCTGCGATCTGGTGGATGAGATGTCGCCGCGCGCGGCAGGCTCGCGCCGTGAATTGATCACGTTTGTGAAGGACCGGCCAGGACACGATCGCCGCTACGCGATGGACGCCCGCAAGATCGAACGCGAACTGGGATGGAAGCCGAAGGCGACATTCGAAGCCGGCATTCGCCAGACGGTTCGCTGGTATCTTGAGAACGAAGCGTGGGTGAAGGAAGTGACCAGCGGAAGCTACCGGCAGTGGGTGGCGACGCACTATTCCGGCTAGCGGCGCGAAAAGTTCGACGAGGAAAACTCACGAGGGAAAGCAGCGAATGCAACCAGGCACGCAATATAAGGGCATCATTCTGGCGGGAGGGTCGGGCACGCGCCTGTATCCGACGACGCAGGTCATGGGGAAGAGTCTGCTGCCGGTCTACAACAAGCCCATGATCTATTACCCACTGTGCACGCTGATGCTGGCGGGGATTCGGGACATTCTAGTGATTTCGACTCCTGAGGATACGCCCCGACTGCAGGCGCTGTTGCGCGACGGCAGCCAGTATGGAATTCGTTTGCGCTATCAGACGCAGCTCAAGCCGGAAGGAATTGCGCAGGCCTTTCTTCTGGGGCAAGAGTTTCTGGACGGGAGCGCTTGCGCGCTGGTGCTGGGCGACAACATTTTCTACGGACACGATCTGGGGAAGGATCTGCGAGAGGCGGCGAGTAAAGTTCAGGGGGCGCGAGTGTTCGCGTATCCGGTGCATGATCCGGAGCGCTACGGAGTGGTGGAGTTTGATGCGAATGGACGCGCGTTGAGTATCGAGGAGAAACCGAAGCAGCCGAAATCGCGGTACGCGGTCACTGGACTTTATTTTTATGATAGCCAGGTGGTGGAGACTGCGAAATCGCTGAAGCCGAGCGCGCGCGGTGAACTCGAAATCACTGACGTCAACCTGGCTTATTTAAAGAAAGGGCAACTGGAAGTGGTGGTGATGGGTCGCGGAATGGCGTGGCTGGACACGGGCACACATGAATCGTTGATGGATGCGGCCCTTTATATTCAGGCGATCGAGAAACGGCAAGGGCTGATGGTGGCGTGTCCGGAGGAGATCGCGTATCGCTACGGCTACATTACTGCGGCCCAGGTCGAGGCGATCGGCGCTGCGATGAAGAACAGCACCTACGGCGCCTACCTGCTGCAACTTTTGCGGGAGAGAGTGTTTTAAGCAGGCTGCGCATCCGCGGTCAGTAAGATCCGCGGTAAGTGGAAGGACTGGGGAAAACTACAAGAAATGAAAGCAATGATCATTGGCGCCACGGGCCTGTTGGGCAAAGCGCTCAAACGCGAATGGAGTGGGGACGAAGTCGTCGGCCTCGGTTCGAAAGACGTGGACATTCGTGATGCCGGCCAGGTTCGGGAAGTGGTGAATAAGGTGCGTCCAGAATGCATCGTGCTGGCCGCGGCATATACGGATGTGGATGGCTGCGAAAGTCATTCTGGTCTGGCGTTCGCGGTGAATCGCGATGGGCCGGTGCATGTCGCCGAGGCTGCCAAACGGATTGGCGCGAGGCTTCTGTTTCTCAGTTCCGACTATGTGTTCGACGGCAAGAATACTTCGCCCTACGAAACCGGAGATGCGCGGAATCCGCAGAGCGTGTATGGACGATCGAAGGCGGAGGCGGAGGTCCGGTTGCTGGAAGTGCTGCCGGATTGCTGCATCGCGCGGACTTCGTGGTTGTTTGGGACGGGCGGGAAATGCTTTCCCGACACGATTTTGAAACTGGCAGCGAGCCGGCCGGCGCTGGATGTGGTGGATGATCAGCGCGGATGCCCGACGTATTCCGTCGACTTGTCGAGGGCGATCATCGGGTTATGCCGCAACCAGGCCAGCGGAATTGTGCACGTGACCAACGCCGGGAATTGTTCATGGTTTGAATTTGCGCGCGAGATCGTGAAAGACGCTGAGCTAGTCACTGAGGTGCGCCCGGTCAGCAGTGAGCAAATGGCGCGTCCGGCGCCGCGTCCGGCTTACTCCGTGTTATCGCCGAGGAGTCTTCAGCGGTATGGAATCGCCATGCCCACCTGGCAGGACGCGCTGCAGCGATACCTGCAGGAACGAAAACACTGAGTGTTGTTTATTTGAACGTTGTTAATTCCGGATCAAGCCTGGTGACCGACACGACGTTTCAGACCGGTGAAGATTTTGCGGCCGCCATGGATGCGCGCGATCCTCTGGCTCATTTTCGCGCGCGCTTCTGCATTCCAAAGACGAAGAGCGGCGACGACGGCATCTATTTATGCGGGCACTCGCTCGGGCTGCAACCGAATTCGGCGAGTTCCTATCTCGATGAACAACTTCGGAACTGGGCGGAACTCGGCGTGGAAGGACACTTTCACGGGAAGACGCCCTGGATAAAGTTTCACCGTCTGCTCGCTTCGCAGACTGCCGCGCTGGTCGGGGCGGAGCCGGCGGAAGTCGTCGTGATGAACTCGCTCACCGTGAATCTGCACCTGATGATGGCGTCGTTCTATCGTCCGACGAAAGTGAGACACAAGATTCTGGTCGAAAGCGGAGCCTTTCCTTCCGATCAGTATGCGGTGAGTTCGCAGATTCGCTTCCACGGTTTCGAACTGGCGTTGTCGCTGCTCGAACTCACCCCTCGCGCCGGCGAGTCTTCAGTGCGCGAGGAAGACGTCGAAGCGCTGATCGACCGCGAAGGCGATTCGATTGCGCTGATCCTGCTGGGTGGAGTGAACTATGCCACCGGACAAGTCTTCGACATGGAGGGAATTACGAAGGCGGGGCGACGCAAAGGATGCGTCGTGGGATTTGATTTGGCGCATGCTGCCGGAAATGTGCCGCTGCGGCTTCACGACTGGGGCCCGGATTTCGCCGTGTGGTGCAGTTATAAATATTTGAACGGTGGTCCGGGATGTGTTGCCGGATGTTTTGTGCACGAACGCCATGCGCGCGCGTGGGGATTGCCGCGCCTCGCGGGGTGGTGGGGCCACGACGAAGAGACGCGGTTCCAGATGGGGCCGGACTTTCGCCCGACGGCGGGAGCGGAGGGCTGGCAATTGAGCAATCCTCCGATTCTGGCGTTGGCGGCACTGCGCGCCTCGATGGAGATTTTTTCCGACGCCGGTCTGGAACGCCTGCGCTCGAAAAGCGTGTCACTGACAGGATACCTGGAATTTCTGCTCGACCAGCACTCCTCTGCAAAGTTTTCCATCATCACGCCACGCGAGCCGGAGCGAAGAGGTGCGCAGCTTTCCATCCGGTTGCGAGGCGCTGGCCGCGAGCTGTGCGACCAATTGGCGGCCCAGGGCGTGATTGGCGACTGGCGCGAGCCGGACATTTTTCGGGTCGCTCCGGTGCCTCTATACAATTCATACCAGGACGTTTACCGTTTCGTGCAGCGCTTTTGTGGCGCACTTTAGTCTCCCAGGTCCCCCACTTCAGTCTGCGCTTTCTCGATTACTTCGGTAACACAATCGCGAGTTCGAGCGAACATACAATCTTTAGCGTGGGGAATTCTGCGCTCCAGCACGCCCGGAAGTGGACGGCGATCGTGTGCGCCGTGGTGTGCGCGCATGTTTTGCTCTCGCTTTTGGCTTCGCGCGGATTCGCTCTCACCGCCTTCGGCGACATTCTGCAAAACATTCTCTTGCTTGGCGCCACCGTCGCATTTTTAGCCAACGTAAGAAAGGCCGCCCCCAAGGCGCGGCTATTTTGGGCGCTCATGGGCCTGGGGCTGGGCATGTGGCTGACGTCGCAAGTCTTGTGGACTTATTTCGAAGTCTACTTGCGGCATGAGGCGCCAAATCCATTTGTTGGCGATGTAATTCTTTTCCTGCATATTGTTCCCATGATGGCCGCGGTGGCCATCCAGCCGCATGTGCAGCAGGATGATCGCTCGGTGCGAGTCGGAACCCTCGATTTCGCTCTCCTGCTTACGTGGTGGTTGTTCCTGTATCTCTTCATCGTGATCCCGTGGCAGTATGTGCACCTCGCCGAGGCGACATACGGCCGGAGCTTCGATCTGCTTTATGTGAGCGAAGAATTGGTGCTAGCCGCCGGATTGGTGCTGGTGTGGCGGCGGAGCCGGGGATCGTGGCGCAAAATCTATTTCCATCTTTTTGCCGCAACTTTGCTCTACTGTGTCGCGTCGCTCATGGCTAGCGAGGCGATCGACTTGCATCTCTATTACACGGGTAGCCTGTTCGACGTTCCGCTGGTGGCGGGAATGGCGTGGTTTGTCCGCATCGGCTTTTTCCCGCGCGAAGACGCGGAGCAGGATACTCTCGAAGAGGCCCCTACTCGCAGCTATGGAATCTGGAAAGCGCGTCTGGCCATGGTGGCTGTGTTCGTTACGCCGCTGATGATGGCATGGGCACAGTTCGGGGGAAACGTGCCCCAGAATGTCCGCACCTACCGGCTGCTATTGACCGTCGCAGTCATGACCGTGATGGGCGCGCTGGTATTTCTCAAGCAACATTTACTCGATCAGGAATTGCTGAGCCTGCTGCGCTTGTCGCGCCAAAACCTGGATGAGATGTGCAGGCTGAAGGACGAACTGGAGAATAAGGAGCATTCGCTGCGCTGGCACAGTCTGGAATTGCAGCGAAAGAATCTGGAGCTGCAGGAGATTTCTTTCACCGATGTGCTGACCGGAGTGTGGAACCGCCGCTATCTCGAAGAGATTCTCACGGCCGAGGCCGGGCAGGTGCTGCGAAATTACGAGCGCGCGCGAGGATCGGGCATCCGCAAACTGGACCATCGCGACCTGGTGTTCATCATGGTCGACGTGGATTTCTTCAAGGAAGTCAACGACCGGCACGGGCATCCCAAGGGAGACCGCCTGCTGCAGTTGGTGGCGCAGCGGCTCTCCGACAGTGGTGCGCAAGTCCGACGTACTGGTGCGCTGGGGCGGAGAAGAATTCCTGATCATGAGCCGTTCGACCGATCCGTCAGGGAACGCCTGCATTCTGCAGCCGCGTTCTGGAAGTCATGGCGTCGGAGCCGTTCGATCTGGGCCACGGAATTTCGGTGAGGAAAACGTGCTCAGTGGGGTGGGCGGCGTATCCCTGGAGCCGCGGCGGCTTCGAGGCGATTTGTGCCGAGGAGTCGATTGCGCTGGCGGATGCGGCTCTGTATCGGGCCAAGGCTCTGGGCAGAAATCAGGGAGTCGGCATCTTAGCGACGGATGTCGCGAGCCAGAATCCTGAGGAGATCGATCTCTCATCAGTGTGCCAGGGGAATCCTCCGCTGGCGCGAACGATACGAACCGAATGTCCGGGCCCGGAGCCGCTACTGGAAGCGACTCTTGAGGCTGCGGAACCGGTCGACAATTCCAGCGTCTAACCCTGCCCGCAGGCCCTCGACTCTGAATGTACCCATCTGTGCTAATGACAGATCTGTTGCGCGGCGCTTGACCTGTGCGAGCGCGTTGACTACATTGAGTTGCCGGCCTCACGGCCGCCGAGGCACAACTACTCATGACTGCAAAAACTCCTTCGCGCAAGACCGGCCTTCGTCAAAAGGCACAACTCATGTCCGCATCGGAAATTGAACGTACGCTGGTGCGATTGGCGTATGAAATCGTGGAAAAAAACGGAGGCGTCGACGGGCTGGGATTGGTCGGCATTCGCCGCCGTGGAGTTCCAATCGCGGAGCGGCTGGGCAAGATCATCACGCGCATCGAAAGCGCCAAAGTGCCGGTGGGGACTTTGGACATCACGTTCTATCGCGACGATCTCTCGACGCTTGGGCCCAAGCCCGTGGTGCAGGAGAAAGAAATTGGATTTGAGATCGAGGATAAGAACATCGTGCTGGTCGACGACGTGCTTTATACGGGGCGAACCACGCGGGCGGCGCTGGACGCGCTCTTTTCGCACGGCCGGCCGCGGCGGGTGCAACTGTGCGTGCTGATCGACCGCGGGCACCGCGAAATCCCCGTCGAGGCGACCTTCGTGGGGCGCAATGTGCAGACCACGGACAACGAAGTAATCGAGGTCAAGCTGACCGAGATCGATGATGCGGAAAAAGTTCTGCTGATGGAGAAATAGCGCCGCAACCGAATCTCCGTTAGAAAAAAATAAAGGACGGTGGCGCGTGCCACCGTCCTTTTAGTTTTGCATGGACGCTGCTTCTCTCTCTCCTCCTGCGCACCCTCGCCTCACCCCTCCCCCTATACTCTCCACGCGATCCGCGTGCACACCGCCTTGGTTTGGGTGTAGAGGTTGAGCGCGTCGTGTCCCATCTCGCGGCCCCAGCCGGACTGCTTGTAGCCTCCGAAGGGCAGCGCCGCGTCGAAGATGTTGTAGCAGTTGATCCAGACGGTGCCGGCGCGAAGTTGCTCGGCCATGCGGTGCGCCTTGCCGATGTCGCGCGTCCAGACCGCGGCAGCCAGGCCGTAGTCGCTGTCATTGGCGCGAGGGATCATTTCTTCAGGATCGGTGAATGGCATCGCCGTCACGACCGGTCCGAAGATTTCTTCCTGCACGACTTTCATGTTTTCTCGCGTGTTCACCAGCACCGTGGGTTCGACGAAGTATCCGCGATCGCCGGCCTTGTGCCCGCCGGCAACGGCCTTCGCGCCTTCGGAGAATCCGGCTTCCAGGTATCCGCAAACGCGATTCAGTTGTTCTTCTGAAACCAGCGGGCCCATCTGCGGTGCGGGATCGAGACCCGAGCCAACTTTGATTTTTCTGGCCTGCTCCGCGACTCCTTCGACCACCTGATCGAAGACCGCCTTCTCGACGTACAACCGCGAACCCGCGCAGCAGCACTGGCCGTGGTTGAAGAAGATGGCGCTGGCGGCGCCGGCGATCGCGGTCTCGAGATCGGCGTCTTTGAATACGACGTTGGGAGATTTTCCGCCCAACTCCAGCGACACTTTCTTCAGATTGCCGGCGGCGGCGTGGACGATCAGCTTGCCGACTTCGGTCGATCCGGTGAAGGCGACTTTGTCGACGTCGGGATGCGCGGCCAGCGCGGCGCCCGCGGTCTCGCCGTAGCCGGGGACAATGTTTACCACGCCTTCGGGGAAGCCGGCTTCCATGATCAGATCGCCCAGACGCAGCGCGGAGAGCGGCGTTTGCTCGGCTGGCTTCAGCACCACCGTGCAGCCAGTGGCTAGCGCAGGACCAAGTTTCCACGCGGCCATCAGCAGCGGGAAATTCCACGGAATGATTTGCCCGACAACTCCGACGGGCTCGCGCAGCGTGTACGCCAGATACTTTGCGCCAGGCGTGTACGGCACCGAGAGCGGAATCGTGTTGCCTTCGATCTTGGTCGCCCAGCCCGCCATGTAGCGGAACAGGTCGACCGCGAGCGGGACGTCGGCGGCTTTGGCGATGTTGAGCGGCTTGCCGTTGTCGAGGCTTTCGATGTAGCCGAACTCCTCGGTGTGCTGCTCGAGCAAGTCGGCAAGCTTCCAGATCAGCCGGCCGCGCTCGGACGCAGTCATCCGACGCCAGGGGCCATTATCAAAAGCGTTGCGAGCGGCCTTGACCGCTTGATTGATGTCTTCGCGATCGCCTTCCGCGACCTGCGCGAGAACCTCGCCGGTTGCGGGATTGTAAGTGGGGAAAGTCTTGCCTGACGCGGCATTCACCCATGCGCCGTTGATCAGCATTTTTCGTGGTTTGTCGATGAACTCCGCGACTTGCGGATGAATTTGCGGGGAAACTGCAATGCCCATATGTCCTCCTTGGTCTGACTAACTGGGTCTGACTAACTTGGTCTGACGAACCGGGTCTGACGAATTTTGTCTGACGAACTTGGTCAAACTGGTACGTGCAAGCGAGAATGATGCCGGGTAATAAAAGCGACCGGGGTATGCTAGCGCCGGGCCGGGACAAATGCAATGGCGATCCGGTGTCGGGCTTATTCGCCGTACGGCACCCAGATGTTTTTCACCTGCGTGGCGTGCTCGAGGAACCAGCGGCCCTCCGCTACTTTCGGATTGAACCAATCGATGACGCGACCTTCGTTGGTCCAGACCTGCTTCAGGTTCCCGGTGGACATGGCCTTCGCGGCCGCGACGGTGGCGTCGTCTCCATAACACCAGATGGCGTCGACGTCATCGTGCTCGGCCAACGTTTTCAGGAGTTGCGAAGCATAGCCCGTCACGATGTTCACGGCGCCACCGGGCAGATCGCTGGTGTCGAAAAGCTGGTAGAGGTCGCCGGCAATCAGCGGATATTTTTCCGAAGGAACTGCAATCACAGTGTTGCCGGCGCTGATCAGCGGCAGCACCAGCGACAGGAAACCCAGCAGCGGCGCATCGGCGGGGCAGATCACGCCGACGGTTCCGATCGCTTCATTCATAGCGATCGCGATATTGCGGAACGGCGGATTATGCACGGCGCCGTCGAACTTGTCGGCCCACGCCGCATACGAAAAAATGCGCTCGACGCCGAGTTCAACTTCCGTCGCAGCTTGCTTTTCGCCGACCACGGCAGCGAGTCGATGGGCAATCTCGCTCTTGCGTTGGGCCAGGTTCTCTGCGCAGTAATACAGAACCTGGGCACGATTGTGCGCTGTAGCTCTCGGCCATGATTCGGCCTTGCGCGCCGCTTCCACGGCGTTGCGAATATCTTTGCGGTTGCCCAGCGGAGCTTCACCTAACAGACGGCCATCGGGCGAGCGCACTTCCATGCTGTAGCCGGAGTCAGGTCGTGCCTGCTTGCCGCCGATGTAGAGCTTCACCGTTCGGTCGATGGCCGGTACGCTCGCGTCAACCGCGTCCCCTTCATCCGAAAGGGGTGCCCCATTTCTCACGTCTTTTGCGAGAAGTGGGGATTTCCCTTCGACTGTGGTGGAAGGCAACTTCGGAGCATGCTTGAACCACGCAGGCTCCATGTATTCGATCAAACCCTCTCGGCCGCCTTCGCGGCCGTATCCGCTCTCGCGATATCCGCCAAAGCCGCAGGCCGCGTCGAACATGTTCGTGCAGTTTACCCAGACCACGCCGGCCTTGAGTTGCGCGGACACATGCAGCGCAACGTTGATGCTCTCGCTCCAGACGCACGATGCCAGACCGTAGACGGTGTTGTTGGCGAGTTCAACCGCTTCCTTCGGAGTGCGAAAAGTCATCGCCGCCAGTACCGGGCCAAAAATTTCCTGCTGCGCGACGATCGACGTAGGATGCACGTTGCTCAGAAGCGTGGGCGGGTAATAGAAACCGCGCGCCGGCAGCACATGCTGCGGTTGCCAGCAGGTGGCTCCATCCGCGATGCCTTGCGCCACCATGCGCTCGATGCGGTCCAACTGCACGCGCGCGACGATGGCTCCGATGTCAATCGCCTTGTCCAGCGGCGGACCGATGCGCAGGCTGCTCATGCGGTCGCGAATCTTCGACATCAATGTTTCTGCGATGCTCTCCTGCATCAGCAGGCGCGAGCCCGCGCAGCAGACTTGTCCTTGGTTGAACCAGATTCCATCGACCAGGCCTTCGACCGCGCTGTCGAGGTCGGCGTCTTCGAACACGATGAACGGGGATTTTCCTCCTAGTTCGAGAGAGAGACGCTTGTGACTTGCGGCGGTCGCGCTTCGGATTGCGCGTCCGACTTCCGTTGATCCAGTGAACGCAATCTTGTCGACGTCAGCGATCCGTCACCAAAGCCTCGCCAGTTGAGCCGTCTCCGGTCACGATGTTGACGACGCCCGCGGGCAATTCCGCTTCCTGGCAAAGTTCGGCGAAGAGGAGCGCGGTGAGAGGAGTAAATTCGGCGGGCTTCAGAATCACCGTGTTTCCTGTCGCGAGCGCCGGCGCGATTTTCCACGCCAACATCAGCAGCGGAAAATTCCAGGGAATAATCTGACCGACGACGCCGCAGGGTTCGTGCTCAGGAAATTCCTGATCGAGCAATTGCGCCCACCCGGCGTGGTAATAGAAATGGCGAGCCACGAGCGGGATGTCGATGTCGCGGCTCTCGCGGATGGGCTTGCCGTTGTCCATGGTTTCAAGCACCGCGAGCAGCCGCGAATGTTTTTGCACCAGCCGCGCGAGGGCGTAGAGATAGCGTGCCCGAACATGCGGAGTGAGCGCTCGCCATTTTGGAGAAGCGTCGCGTGCAGCGCGAACTGCAGCGTCAACGTCAGCCGCGCTGCCTTGCGCAACGGCAGCCAGTTTCTCGCCGTTCGAGGGATCGACTGTGTCGAAATATTCTCCGGCTGCGGGCGCTCGCCACGTTCCGCCGATGAAGAGATCGAAGTGGCGGCCGTGGCGCTCCAGCCAGGCTTCCGCTTCTTTGGAATCTTCGGGAGCGGGTCCGTACTCCATGGTGACAAATTTTTCGGCAATGCTCATTTGGGCTCGGCTCGCTTTGTTTCGTTGAATGAAAGCTCTACGCCACGATTCATCGCGCTACGCAATCGGATGGCGATGTTCGGCAGAGTAGCGTCCGGTTGCATAATGCTCCAGCTGTCTTTCGATGTCTCCTAGCAAACCGCTCGCTCCGAAGCGGAACAGTTCTGCCCGCGTCCATGACAGACCGAGTTCTTCTTTCATCATGGCCAGCCAGTCGATAGATTGCTTGGCCGTGCGAATTCCGCCCGCTGGTTTGAATCCGACGGCCATCCCGGTTTGCTGCGCGTATTCGCGGATGGCGCGAACCATCACCAGACTCACGGGAAGCGTGGCGTTCGTTGGCTCTTTGCCCGTCGAAGTCTTGATGAAGTCTGCTCCTGCCATCATGGCGACAACGCTGGCGCGCCCCACGTTGCGCAACGTCAGCAGGTCGCCTGTGCCGAGGATGACTTTCATGTGAGCCGCGCCGCAGGCGTGCTTGAAGGCCGCGACTTCGTCGTAGAGTGCCTGCCATCGTCCGCCGAAAACGTGAGCGCGCGTGATGACGACATCGATCTCATTCGCTCCCGCTTCCGCCGACCGGCGAACTTCCCCGACGCGCTCGGCAAACGGCGACAGGCCGGCGGGAAATCCGGTGGAGACGGCGGCAACCGGAACACCGCTGCCCTCTAAGGCATGCAGCGCTGTCTCGATGAACGCGTGGTACACGCAAACCGCGCCCACCTTGATGCCGAGTTCTTCGATTCCAAGTTTCTGTACAAGCTCCTGCTGAATCGGCTGCCGCGCCTTGGCGCAGAGTCGCCGCACGCGATCGTCGGTATCGTCGCCAGACAGTGTGGTCAGGTCCATGCACGAAATCGCACGCAGAAGCCACGCCGCCTGCCATTCTTTCTTGACCGTTCGGCGCGCCGTTTGTGTCTGGGCTCGACGCTCCACGGCGCTCGTGTTCACGCGAACTTCCTGCACCCAATTCAAATCGAGCGGGATGCCGGAGTTTGCCAGGAGCGGCCGCCCGGCGAGGGTGGCAATCGCGTCGGAGCCTTCGCGGTCGTGCTCCCTTGAAGAAATCTCGCCGGCTGTTTTGCGCGCGGTGTTGGGATAGTCGTGATCGACCGACATTCGAGCCTCGCCTTCCGATAGTTTGATGCGTCCGGCTGCCCGTGAGGTTCGGACCCAGCCCCTGGCTTGAGTTGCAATTGTACGGCAGGGAATCTGACAAGGTGAACTGGATTCTCCGAAGGTGGCGTGAAGCTGCTTGTGTAAATAGGTTGAGGGTGCGGGTTCCATTTCAGGTTGAATCTCTGGAATATGGAGTAGATGATTCGGTCTATGCTTCCCAGTCGGTTTGGCTTTCGCCCTGGCGGCGAACACCCTCTCGCTTTTTACACAATCAACTTTACGTCACCGCCGGGAGAGTGGAGCTAGAAGCGAACTGCTTCCCCCTGCTACACTTTTCCGTTTGCCGCAGGAGGCCTTTATGCGCCGTCTTCTTTTCTCTCTGCTCGTTCTCGCCTTCACACTTCCCGCTCTGGCTCAGGCCAAGCATCCTTTTACGTTTGACGACATGATGAAGCTGAAGCGGGTGGGCGATCCGCAGGTTTCGCCCGACGGGAAGTGGGTGATCTTCAGCGTGGTCGATGTCGATCTCGAGGCCAACACGAAGACGCCGCATATGTGGATCGTGCCCCGGCGGGAGGGCAGGAGCGGGAGATCATCGCCGATCAGGACGCCGACCGTCCGCGCTGGGCGCCGGATGGAAAGCGGTTCGCGTTTCTGTCGACGAAGGAGGGCGGCTCGCAGGTGTGGATTGCGGATTCGATGGCGCGGCGGGAAGAGTGACCGGAGTTACAAGCTGACCTCGATGCCGACGGAGGCGGTGGCGAGCTATGGTCTCCGGACGGGAAGAACGATTCTATTTGCTTCTGATGTTTATCCAGAATGCGATGACCCCCAAGAAACCGCTCCTCATCTGAAGAAGTGGATGCAACGACAAGGCGCTTGCGGCACGCACGAGAACTCGAAAGTGAAGGCGCTGATTTTCGATCATCTGCTCTATCGCCATTGGAATGCCTATAAGGAGGGCAAGCGCACTCACATCTTTGTCATTCCTGCTGACATCTCGGGCATCTCGCAACCGGGTGGGGTCTCTGACTGGCATGAAGCGGCTCGCGACCTCACGCCCGGCGACTACGATGCGCCCGTGTTCTCGCTCGGCGGGCAGGATGACTATGCTTTCTCGCCCGACGGGCAGGAGATTTGCTACGCCTCGAATCACGACAAGAATCCGGCGGCTTCGACCAATAACGATCTGTGGATCGTTCCGGTCAGCGGAGGCGCGGCGAAGAACATCACCGCCGACAATCCTGCCAGCGACACGTCGCCGCTCTATTCGCCCGATGGCCGCTACATCGCCTACCGCGCCCAGCAGCGTCCGGGATACGAGAGCGACCGCTTCCGCCTGATGCTCTACGACCGCAAGACGGGGGAGAAGAAGAATCTGACGGAGGATTTGGATCGCTGGGTGGGAAGTTTGCGTGGATGCCGGACTCGTCATCGAATTTATTTCTTGCCGAGGAATGCCGGGACGTCATGGATCTACCCGCGCATGCCGGATGGGACGAATTCCGCAAACGGATCCTCCCGATTGCCACGCGGATAAGCGACATCTACGAGCTGATCTGAACCGGTGCTACACGATGACACCGACCGTCTCGGCAGACGGCGAATAGCTCTCTTTACCCGAATGTCGCTTCGAAGGCTCCAGCGGCAATTACGCAGCACTGCCAATCGACTCCTGGCTTTTGACCCCAAGAAATGCGATGAGCCGGGTATCCCGAGTTTCGTATCGCGAGGAAGCTCGCCGGTCACTCGATCACATCAACGACCGGTCCTCTCCCAAGTCGCAATGTCCCCGCTCGAATCCTTCTGGTTCACCGGCGCTCACGGCGACAAGGTCGAAGGCTTCCTCGTCAAGCCGCCGAACTTCGATGCCTGCGAAGAAATATCCCGTGAAGTTCCTCATTCACGGCGGGCCGCAGGGGGCATGGGGAGACGACTGGAGCTATCGCTGGAATCCCGAACTGTTCGCGGCGCCAACTTCTTCGACGCCCAGCGGATACGTCGTCATCATGATCAACTTCCACGGCTCGACCGGATACGGGCAGAAGTTTATTGACGCCATCAACGGCGACTGGGGCGGCGCTCCGTTTGAAGACCTGATGAAGGGGCTCGACTACGCCGAGGCGCATTATGGGTTTATTGATAAAGACCGGGAGTGCGCGCTGGGCGCCAGCTACGGCGGATACATGGCCAACTGGGTGCTCGGCCATACCGATCGCTTCAAGTGCATCGTGTCGCACGACGGCATGTTCAATGCCGAGTCGGCCTGGGGCACGACCGAAGAACTGTGGTTCAACGATTGGGAGTTCAAAGGCACTCCCTACGACAATCGCGCGGCGTATGAGAAGTGGTCGCCGCACCAGTACGCCAAGAATTTCAAGACGCCGACGCTGGTGATTCATGGGCAGCGCGATTACCGGCTCGACGTGTCGCAGGGATTCGATCTGTTCACCACGTTGCAGATGGAAGGCGTGCCGTCGAAGATGCTGTACTTCCCCGACGAAGGGCATTGGGTGCTGAAGCCGCAGAATTCGCGAGCTGTGGTACAAGACGGTGAATGATTGGGTGGATCAGTGGACGAAAGATCAGGGGACGAAACCGTGAGCCGTTTGCGCGCACCGGAAAGGCACGGCTTTCAGCCGTTGCGGAAAAACGTGCCTATCAACGCACAAGCGACCACGGGGGCTGAAGCCCACGTTGAGTTCACGTCCCTTACGCGGCCCTGAAAGGGCCGCTCTTCTACGGGAGTGCACGCATTTGTAGTTTTTCCGCAACCTCTGAAAGTCGTGCCCTTCCCGATTCGAACGAAGCTTTTGCAGACCTGTCATTCATCGCGGCAAAAGACGCCGCTCAGGACGACAACGCTAACGACAGCGCTGACGATAGCGCTAATGACAGCGCCAACGACAGTGCCAAGGCGGCGGAAATGCGAGTTGCTTCCCTAGCCCAGGGCGGCGTCGAGGGTTTTGAGCAGATCGGCTCTCGTGAACGGCTTTTCGAGCAGGCGGATGCCGCTGTCTAGTCCCTGATTCGTGACCAACTCGCCGGTGTAGCCCGACATGTAAATCACTTTCATCGCGGGATGCGAGTCGATAAGGTGGAGCACAAGTTCGGGGCCGTTCATTCCTTTCATCACGACGTCGGTGAGGATGAGGTCGACCCTTGCTTTGTCGAAGCCTGCTTGGTTTGATCCGGCGTGGCCGGAGCCAATCACCTGCAGAGCTGATTTTCCGTCTTCCGCTTCGAGGACTTTATAGCCGTGCTCCTCCAGCATTTTTCGCGTGAGCCGGCGCATGACGGCGTCGTCTTCCGCCAGCAGGACAGTTACGCCCTCGCGCCTGGGCGGCAACGCCTGGGCCTGAGCGGCAGGCGCCGCTCCCAGCTTGTGCTCGGCGCTGGGCAGGTAAATCTTGAATGTGGTTCCGTGGCCGGGCTCGCTGTAGACCCAGACATGGCCCTGGTTTTGCTGAACGATGCCGTAGACGGTGGCCAGGCCCAGCCCGGTGCCCTTGCCCAATTCCTTGGTGGTGAAGAAGGGCTCGAAGATACGGGAGCGGGTGGCCTCGTCCATTCCGGTTCCGCTGTCGCTGACGGCGAGCATGACGTAGCGTCCGACGGTGATGGCGGGATGTTCGCGGGCAAAGGATTCATCGAAGTCGAAGACGGCGGTTTCGAGAACGAGCTTGCCGCCGTGGGGCATGGCGTCGCGGGCATTGACGGCGAGATTGATGACGATCTGATCGAGTTGGCCGGGATCGGCTTCGACGATGGCCGTGGCCGCCCGCGGCAGGAGCACGACCTCAACCTCATCTCCCATGAGCGGACGCAGCAGCTTGCTGACTTCCTTGAGGCGCTCGTTGAGATCGAGCACCTGGGCCTGCACAGGCTGCCGGCGGCTGAAAGCCAGCAATTGGCGGGTGAGGGAGGCGCCGCGCTTCGCCGCCTCGCGAATGTTGTCGATGTACTCGGTACTATCGTCGTCGACGCGGCTGCGCAGCAGTTCGGAACAGGCGGTGACGATGCCCAGCAGGTTGTTGAAGTCGTGGGCCACGCCGCCTGCGAGGCGGCCGACGGCCTCCATTTTTTGCGACTGGCGGAGCTGGTCTTCGATTTTTTTCTGAGCCGTGATGTTGCGGGCGATGGTGGATGCTCCGACCACCTTGCCGTCGGCGTCGTAGATGGGCGAGACCGAAATCGAGACGTGCAAATAGCGTTTGTCTTTGGTGACGCGCACCGACTCAAAGTATTCGACGCGCTCGCCATTGCGGATTTTCTGGAGGATGGCGGGAATCTCGTCCTCGCGCTCTCGCGGAGCGAGCATCGAAATCGGGCGGCCAATCATTTCCTGCGCGGTGTAGCCGTAGATGTGCTCGGCGCCTTTGTTCCAGTGAGTGACGATGCCCTCGAGATTCTTGGCAATGATGGCGTCCTGCGAGGAATCGACGATCAATGCGAGCCGATTTTGAGAGTCGCGCAGTTCGCGGCTTTTGCGCCGGTCCAGTTCCTCATTGACGCGGCGCAGTTCTTCCTCGATGCGCTTGCGATCGCTGATGTCGCGGATGACGCTCAGCACCATGGTTCCGTCGTCGGTGGCGACGGGACTGAGGCTGATCTCCACGGGAAATTCCGAACCGTCGCGGCGTCGTCCACAAAGGTCGAGGCCCGATCCCATGCGGCGGATTTTGGGTTGCTGATGGAAGTGCTCGCGATGCAGATGGTGCTGCGGGCGCTGGCGATCGGGCACCAGTATTTCGACTCGCTGGCCGATCAATTCGTCGCGGGTGTAACCGAACAGGGTTTCGGTCTGGGAATTGACTTGAATGATCACCCCCTGCTGGTTCACGGCGGCGACCGCGTCGGGAATCGCTTCGAGGATGCTGGGCGACAACAGGGTCTCGGCCACAGTTTTCGGAACTGATTCTCGGTTCTGGTTGGGAACAGCTGAAGTCATACTGCGTCCCATGCGGGGACGGTCTGCTTACTATACGTCAAAAAATGTTGGGAGTCAGCGCTCGGATGAGGTTACTGAAACGTGCTGCTTAGGTGCGCGCCAATCTGGGCAAGGGCTTTCGGCATGTGGCGGAAGCCCTGGGTCGCGACCACTGCAATCAGCATCTGGGTTCCGTTGAAGCCCACATGAACCAGAAAGCTGGCGGCGACCGAGTGAGTGACGGCGCGAACCGCCCCGCAAATCACGCCCACCAGAAAGATGACCAAAGCGGCTCCCCAGGCCCAACCGTATTGCGGCAGATGAAGCAGACCGAAGGGGAGGGCGGTGAGCACGATCCCCCAGGCCACGCCCATGCGGCGCGCCAGCACGGGATACAGGAATCCGCGAAAGAACAATTCTTCCATCAGCGGTCCGATGCTGACGGCAAGAATCGCCAGCAGGTAGGCGTCGCGTGGCCGATCGAAAAGATGCTCGAAGGGCGTGTCTTTCGGCATGGGCAACAGGCTTTGCAGCAGGCCGAGAGTTACGAACGAAGCCACGCCCAGCGCGAGCAGTTTCCACTCAGACCGCGGCCAGTTCCAGCGGATCGCAGGCCAGAACGGCACGTGATATTTGCCCTCGACCAGCATGACCATGCACCCGGCCACAGCGAGGTAAATCAGGAACTGCGAGCCCAGCAGCAGAATCGGCTTCTGCAAAACGTCGGCCAGCCCTTCATTCGGATAGCGCAGCCACTGTGCCGCCTTCGCGACGCCCAGCTGCAGCACCAGCATTGCGACAACTGTGAGCGCGGCAATCAGCAGCACATCCCAACCGCTCCATACGGGATTCTCGACGGGCGGCGGGCCGGTGGGAACGACGGCAGCAGCGGGAGTGAGAGTAAAAGGATCGGGCGTGCCCGGCACTGGCGTTTGCGCCTCTAGAACCGGCGTCTCGGCGCTTAACGCCGGCTGCGGCTCCAACTGCGGATTGTCGGAAGACGTCACCGGGATCCTTCTTTATGTGATCTTAACTGGGGCCCCGATACCAGGCACCGGGTGCTTCTTCCCGTTCGCAAAATATGCCGTGAGCGCCTGCCCCGTATACGACTTCTTTACGCTTGCCACGGTTTCGGGTGTGCCCTGCGCTACGATGCGTCCGCCTTCTTCGCCGCCTTCGGGGCCGAGGTCGATAATCCAATCGGCGTTGCGGATCACATCGAGATTGTGTTCGATGATGATGATCGAGTTTCCCAGGTCGGTCAACCGGTGGAGCACGTCGAGTAACTTCTTGACATCGTCGAAGTGCAGTCCGGTGGTCGGCTCGTCGAGCAGATACAGCGTCTTGCCGGTCTGGCGCTTGCTCAATTCGCGCGCCAGCTTGATGCGTTGGGCCTCGCCGCCGGAGAGCGTGACCGCCGACTGGCCGAGATGAATGTATCCCAGGCCCACATCGACCAGGGTTTGCAGTTTCTGCTTCACTTGCGGAATGTTTTCCAGAATCGGCAGCGCGTCCGCGACCGGCATTTCCAGAAGGTCGGCGATGGAGTTTCCGTTGTACTTCACGGCCAGGGTTTCGTGGTTGTAGCGTCGTCCGCCGCAGACTTCGCAGAGCACATAGACGTCAGGCAGGAAATTCATTTCGATGCGGCGCTGGCCTTCGCCCTGGCAGGCCTCGCAGCGGCCGCCGGAAACGTTGAAGGAAAATCGTCCTGCCTTGTAGCCACGCTCGCGCGATTCGGGCAGCATGGCGTAAAAATCGCGCATCTGGGTGAACATTCCGGTATAAGTTGCAGGATTCGAACGCGGGGTGCGGCCGATGGGCGATTGATCGATGCGAATAACTTTGTCGATATTCTCCGCGCCCGCAATCGCTTTGTGGTCGCCAGCCTTTTCGCGCGAGCGGTAAAGCTGCCGCGCCAGCGCGCGATACAAAATGTCGTTTACGAGCGTCGACTTGCCGGAGCCGGAGACTCCGGTCACCACGGTCATCACGCCCAGGGGAAAGGTTACATCCAGGTTCTTGAGATTGTTTTCTTTCGCGCCGAGAATGGTCAGCGCGGCGCCGTTGGCGTGGCGACGCTCTGATCGCATCGCAATCGAAGTGCGGCCAGAGATGTAGGCCCCGGTCAGCGAATCTGGATCGGCCATGATTTCTTCCGGCGTGCCGTGGGCCACCAGGCTGCCGCCATGACGTCCCGCACCGGGACCGAGATCGACGACATAATCGGCGCGGCGAATGGTCTCTTCATCGTGCTCGACGACCAGCACTGTGTTGCCGAGGTCGCGCAGGTTTTCGAGCGCGGTCAGCAGGCGATCGTTGTCGCGGTGGTGGAGTCCGATCGAGGGCTCATCGAGCACATAGAGCACGCCGCGCAGCTTCGAGCCAATCTGCGTGGCCAGGCGAATGCGCTGTCCCTCGCCGCCCGACAGCGTTGCCGCCGAGCGATCGAGCGAAATGTATCCCAATCCGACGGCATTCAGAAACTGCAACCGCTCGACGATTTCGTGCATGACGCGTCCGGCAATCGCGGCCTCGCGGCCGGCCAGTTTAATGCCCTGCGCCGCGCTCAGGGAGCGTTCCACCGGCATGGCGGTGAAGTCGGCAATCGACATTCCGTTCACTTTTACGCCCAGGCTCTCTGGCCGCAGGCGTTTGCCGCGGCATGCTGGACATTCGGTCGCCGACATGTGGTCCATCAGCCAGTCACGGTAGCCTTCGGAAGTGGATTCCTCGAGATTCTGTTTCAGGTATCCGAAGATGCCGTGGAATCCGGTCTTGCCGCCGCGTCCGGGCTCGCCGTTCAGCAGAAAATCCTGGGTCTTCTCGGGAAACTTCTCAAACGGAGTGTTTAAGTCGATGCCATAGGCGGCCGCCGAAATCTGCAGCATGTGAATCAGATTCTGCGACGCCGAACCGGGCCCCAGGCCGCCATCGAGCAGGGGCTTGGACCAGTCAGTGATTACTTTCGCCGGATCGAAATCATAGCGGCTGCCCAGGCCGTGACATTCCGGACACGCGCCATACAGGCTGTTGAACGAAAACGAGCGCGGCTCGAGTTGCGGCACGTTGATGCCGCAATCCGGACAGGCCAGCTTCTCGGAATAAAGTTGTTCGTCTCCTCCAACTACGGCCACCTGTACTAATCCGCCAGCTAGCTTCATCGCCAGCCCGACTGACATTTCCAGGCGATGCTCGATGCCGGGCTTCACCAGCAGGCGGTCGATGACGACTTCGATGGTGTGATTTTTCCGTTTGTCGAGATTAATGGCGACGTCGTCGTCCAGACTGACTAACTCTCCGTCAATGCGCGCCCGGGTGTAGCCGTGCTTGACGAGAGTTTCCATTTCTTTCTTGAACTCGCCCTTGCGCCCGCGGACGATCGGCGCCATGACCATGACGCGGTCCTCGGGACTGAGCGCCATGACCCGCTGCACGATCTGGTCGGCGGACTGGCGGCTGATGGCGCGGCCGCACTTGGGGCAATGCGGGGCGCCGATCGAGGCGAATAATAATCGAAGATAGTCGTAGATTTCGGTGATGGTTCCGACGGTCGAGCGCGGGCTGCGGCTGGTGGTCTTCTGCTCGATCGAGATGGACGGGCTAAGTCCATCAATTGCATCCACATCCGGGCGCTCCATCTGGTCGAGAAACTGCCGCGCGTAGGCCGACAAAGTTTCCACGTAGCGGCGCTGGCCCTCAGCGTAAATCGTATCGAAGGCGAGCGACGACTTGCCCGAACCGCTCAGGCCAGTAACCACGGTCAGCGCGTTACGCGGAATCTCAACGTCGATGTTCTTGAGATTGTGCTGTCGGGCGCCGCGGACGGAAATCTTGGTAATCGCCATTATTAGCCGGGGTTCATGCCCCTTCCGTAACGTCGACAGGGTTTCAGAATTGATGGAAAGTGGAATTGCACAACTCTACTCCGTATCTTAGTCGTCAACAGCGCGGAGCGTCAACGCGGTTAGATTTGAGAAGCCTGGATTTGAGAGGCCTCGCAATTCGCGCTCAGGCAAAAAGCTAAGGATGGAGAGGCGCCGCGACAGACTCTGGATATTTCTAAGGTTGGTCGATCGTGATCTCGTTCTTGATGCCCGTTATCCTCTTCTTCACCGTCATCGCGTCCGTGAGCCTTGGCGTTTTCGCCGCTTATGCCGCCGTCATCTGCATTCTGCGGGCATTCGGCCGCGCGTCGCAGCAGCAGCGGGCCGAAGCGGGCCGCCCGCGCCTGGTCCTGGTTCCCACGCAGCACCACGCCAGCGGCGACTAAGCGGCTCCGCCTCTACTCGTCTCACCAAAGAGCCAGCCAGCCTGCCTGCCTGCTTAATTTACCGTTTGTGTGAGCCCGCCCGAACTCGTGGTGAAGTCCGTACTGCCATTGTAGGTTGCGGTGATGTTGTGGGTTCCCACAGCCAGCGTGGAGGTTGTGTACCTTGCCATGCCTCCGCTCAGGCCAACCGTCTTAAGCGTCGTCGTTCCGTCCATGAAAGTGACGGAACCGGTCACCGTGCCGGCGAACTGTGGGGCCACCGTGACCGTGAACGTCACAGACTGCTTATAATTTGACGGATTCACGGATGCGAGCAGTGTTGTCGAGGTCGTGGCTGCGCCTACGACCTGACTGAGCACTTCTGACTTGCTGCTAGTGAAGTTTGCGTCGCCGCCATAAACAGCCGTGATCGCCTTGTCGCCCACACCGAGCGTTGAGATAGAGAGCGCAGCCACACCGCTGCTCAGGGTTCCTGCTCCCAGCACAGTTGAGCCTTGCTTGAAGGTTATGGCTTCCCCATCCGGCGGAGCGCCGATGCTAGAGGTGACCTCCCCGGTAAAGATCACAGCCTGGCCGTAGGCCGACGAATCTGGCGAAGAGGAGAGCGTGAAAGTAGTCGGGGCCTGCACACGCTGATTCACCGTCCCGGAGATGTTGGCGCTGTTGTTCGTATCTCCGCCGTAGACCGCCGTGATCGCGTTAGGACCCGGTGGTAGTTGGGAGGTGGTGTATTTAGCCGTGCCCGACTTGAGCGTCACTGTCGCCAGCGCCGCTGTGCCATTCAGGAATTGAACGGTCCCAGTGCGTGTGGCCGCCAATGATGAAACGGTTGCCGTGAAGGTTACCGACTTGTCCTGCACCGAAGGATTGATGGACGAAAGCAGCGTTGTTGTGGTGGCGGCCCTCACGACCTGCGACAACGTGTTAGACGCGCTTCCAATGAAGTTCGAGTCGCCGCTGTAGACCGCAGTGATGGAATGAATGCCAAAGGCTAGGCTGCTCGTGGTCAAACTGGCTGCATTGCCGCTGACAACAGTGCTGCCCAGCGTCGTCGTCCCATCTTTGAACGTGACTGTGCCCGTAGCTTGACCGCCGTACAGCGGCGTGATCGTGGTCGTGAAGGTTACCGGTTGCCCAAATCCCGATGGATTGACACTGGGAATCAGCGTCAGCATCGTGTTTGCTTGAGTGACGACCTGGTTGAGTGATCCCGCACCGCCGATGAAATTGGAGTCGCCACTGTAAAAAGCGTTAATGGGGTGGATCCCACCCGCCAGCGCTGAGGTAGAGAATGTGGCCGTGTCTCCGCTGAGCGGCACAGTGCCCAGAATGGTAGAGCCGTCGCTGAATGTCACGGTGCCGGTGGGCGTGCCGCCGGATTGGCCTGTTACTGTGGCTGTGAAGGTGACTTGCTGATTGAAAAGGGATGGGTTCAGCGACGAGGTTACTGTCGGCTCGGTAGTTAGGCCGCTGACGGCTTGGGTTTCGTTACCACTGGCCGGTGTGAGTAGGAACCCGTGGGACTGCCCGTTTAGAGTTCCCGATCCTACGATTTGGCCCCAGATATTGATCCCGGACACTGTGTTAAGCACCCAACCGGAGTTGGCGGGTATCAGAGTGTTTAGATCTTGCATCCCCGTCGTCTGGGTCCAGATGAACGGACGGCCGATGACGGTGATGGGAACTGGGTCTCCAAACTCAGCACCCCCACTTGCCCCTTCCGTCCCAGAACCGAGCGCATTCCCCGAAGTGCCGATGACCTGCCCGAAGAAATTTATGTTTGTTGCGGTGCTGAGCGTATCACCCGGAACGGTCCCCAAATCGGTTATCCCCCCATTCGGCGCCCAAAGCACTGCATGAATTAGGACAATCCGTATCGTCGAACCCACACTGGGCGGTGTTGAACCAGCCAACAACCTGTCCCTGATCGTTAACCCCATTCGCGGAGCTGATGTAGCCACCACCTAACGTTCCCAGGTCCGTCGAAACGCCGCTGTTCCACGACGTCGCCACCTCGAACGCCCCATCCACGCCGTTTTGCCCAACTATTTGGGCGGCACTGCTAATTCCGTTAGCGAAAGTCCCTGTCCAACTACTTCCGAATGTGGTCATGCCGCCGGCACTGGTCCAAAGAAAAGCCCATTGATAGAAGTCTGGCAGACCCGAGGTGTATCCAACCACCTGACCAGCATCGTTGATACCCGTGCCATAGAAGCCATACTCGCACCAGGACGGATAGACTATCGACACTTCACCAGGTGTCCCGGCTGTACCGAGGCCCTGCATACCGCTGCTTGTTGTCCAGACGAAGGGTTGCGTCAGGTCATCACATTGTACATTCGGGTATTCAGAAACCGGGGACACCACCGTGCCGGGTCCATCGGCAGTGCCCACTATTGCTCCAAGGTCATTTATGCTCTGAGCGTAACTGGAGGTCCCGCCAGTTAACGTACCCAAGCCCTTCGGGCCTGCAGATTGCTTCCAAAAGGAAGCTTGTCCATTTTGATTGCCGACAACCTGCCCCCCGCCGTTAATGGCTGTTGGAGATAGCTGTCCCAGATCCGTCACTTGGTAAACCTGCGTCACCGCAAGCGTTGAGATCAAACAAAACAGGAACAGACAGATAGAGAAAGCGCGTCTGGATTGCATAGATGACTCTCCTCCTGGGAGCGACGGTACCGAAAGCTGAGGGTAATTTTCGGAGTGTCAGGGCCTAGATGAAGCTGCTAGATGTGATAGAGGGGGGAGTATCGAAATACGAGACTATCTTGCCTGATTTCTCGCCGCAGGGCAAACGTATTTTATTGCCGACCTTCGTGATCGAGATCACCACATTCACTCTGGCGCAGTAATCCAATCCGCCTCGCTGTCCTTTTTCTCTCAGGCCGTTTATCGCTCAGTAAATCACTTTCAGCGAAAACTGGATCTGGCGCGATCTCCCCGAGGTCTTGCTGATGATGCCGAATCTGCTGCCGCGCACTATGTTCGACGGCAGTCCGAAATTCACGATGTTGAATAGGTTGAAGAACTCGGCGCGAAACTCTACCGTGCCCAACTCTGCGTTTCCTCGATGTCCAAACGGGGTGTCTTTGATCATCGCGAAATCGAAATCGTGATATCCCGGGCCGTGTGTGGTTAATTGTCGGGAAGAACGGCGTGCTGCGAATGTATCCCAGGGAAAGCGTGGAAACATGAACCGGGAATTATACGGCGAGGTTTGCGGCGGCGGCCGAAGCAGCGTGATAGCATTTCCTTGTAGCCAGCCCGCTCTCCGGCATCCTCATGCCTCGCGTCCGCTCCATCCCGTTTGGCATTGCATTGCTGGCGTGGGTCTTGTGCGCGGTGGCGCCCGCGGCGGAACCGACTCCGTGGCTCGAAGTCCACTCGGCGCACTTCACCGTCATTACCGACGCTGGCGACAAGAAAGGCCGCGAGGTCGCGCTGCGCTTCGAGCAGATGCGCGCCGCGTTTGGCGTGCTGCTGGGAAAAGAGCGTCTCAACCAGTCCATCCCGCTGACCATTCTCGCCTTCCGCAACGATAAGTCCTACTATCAGGTCGCGCCGCTGGTGCATGTTCCCGCGGTCGCGCCCGGCCAGGCGGTCACGTTTCAGCCCATAGACGTCCCAGGATTTTTTCTGCCTGGCGACGATCAGGATTTCATTGTGCTGAACCTGTTCGAAGAGGAATCCTGGCGCGCCGTGGCCCACGACTTCGCCGAAATGCTGCTGAGTTATAACTATCCTCCTGCGCAAGGGTGGTTCGACGAAGGCCTGGCTGAATATTTCAGCTCGATTCGCGTCGACAACAAGCAGGTCGAACTGGGCGGCGACCCCGAACTTCGCGCGTCCATCGGCGAGGACCTGCTCGGCAACCAGCAAGAGACGCAGCCCCCCAAGTCGCTGACGGAATTACTGGGCGCACAGGTCTGGCTGCCCCTGCCCGACCTCTTCACTCTCAAGCATGACACCTCGACACGCAACCAGGGCACGCATCACACGCTCTACTATGCGGAGTCGTGGATCGTGATGCACTACCTGCTCCACGAGAAAAAGCTGCCGGAAACCGGGGCCTACTTCAACCTTGTGCTGAACCAGCACGTTCCCGTCGAGGAGGCGATTCAGAAAGCGTACGGCATGAGTTCCGCGGAAATGGAAAAGGCGGTGAAGGATTACTTCCACGCGCAGACTGGGCTTTTCACGGCGCTGGACGCTGCCCGGGTGACGACGCCGAACCCGGACCATCCTGCGAGCCCGACCGGTTCGCAACCAATTTACAGCTTCCCGGTTCCCGTGGGGCCCGACGACAACGCGATCACGTTCAGACCTCTGCCCGAAGCCGATGCCCGCGCTCTCTACGCTGAGGTTGAAGTTCGCATCCCCGAACGCCGCGAGCGAGGTCTAGCGGATTTGCAAGCCCTGGCCTCGGCGCCGACCGCGGCCGACAAGAAATTCGAAGCCAAGAAACAAGAGAAGCGACCCAGCGAAGATGAGGACCTGCTTCCCAGCAATGCGATGGGCAGTGAGCTCGCCCATCGCGTGCTGGCTTGGGACCACATCGAGCACGGAGAATTCGGCGAGGCGGCGGCTGAGATTACAGACGCGGCCGCACTCGATCCGCGCGACACGTGGCTGCGCTATTACGTGTCGGTGCTGAAGTACCGCATGGCGCAGTCCAAGCATGGCGACATGCAGGGTTTGGCCAACATGATGATCGACGTGAAGGCAGTGTTGGATTGGTATCCGGAGTATGCGGCCGCCTACGATCTGCTGGCGATGGCCCGCAACGAGGGCGGCGGGCCGGTGGCCGCTTTGCAGGCTGAGCAAGCCGCTATTAATCTGAGTCCGCGCGAAGAGATTTATCGCTATCACAAGGCGCAGATTTACGTGGCGAGCAAGCAATGGGATGCTGCAAACGCGCTGCTCGACCGGCTGAAAGCCAGCAACGATCCGCAAATTGCGAGGCTGGCCCGCGAACTGGTGGAGCGAGCCGTGACCGAGCGCAAATACGGCATCCGGTTGGGAGCAGGCGGCGAGCCGCAACCGAAATTCACACCGCAGAAGTCGCCCTTCGATGTTCTGGAGGCAGACGCGGCCAAGCGCGCCGCGGCGGAGAAGACCGAGCAATCGGCCGGACCCGGCGATACGCGTCCCACAAAATTCGTGAAAGGCCGCCTGGTGGATGTTGACTGCTCGCAAGCTCCCGCCGCCGTGCTCACCGTCATGGCTGCGGGAGCGACACTGAAACTGCGCGCCGCCGACTATAAGTCGATGGTCCTGATCGGCACCGATGATTTTTCCTGCGACTGGACCGACCGCCAGGTCACGGTGAACTACAAGCCCGGCGGATCGGTGAACGGCGACGTGGTCTCGCTGGAAGTGCGATGAAAGAGTGCGCTGAAAAGGTGCGCTGAAAAAGTTCGCTGAAGTGAGTCCCGGCTGCAGCGTCGGACTTTCGGATTCCGATTCTAGAAAATGAATTTCGTCGCGAGCTGAAGCAGGCGTGGAGCTGCCGCGCTGACGACCTGCCCAAAGTGGGGGTCATTATTTACTTCTCCATCGACTGACCCGGGTCCATAGAACTGGGCGTGATTGAACACGTTGAAGGCCTCCAGCCGGAATTCCAACGATTTTGACTCGGTGACGCGCAGCAGTTTGGTCAGCGTTATGTCAAAGTTATCGATGCCCGGCCCGTGAAAGAATCGTCGAGGCACATTTCCTAATTGGCCGGGCGCTTCCGTGGTGAACGCCGCCGAAGAATTATTGAACCCGGGCCGGCCGTTCCGGGGATTGGTATTGAGAGCGAGCGGCGCCCCGTGATACTCGGGCGTATCCAGCAGGTAATTGTTGATGCCATTGCCCAACGTGCCCAACAGGGAATTGTCGGAGTCGTCGTAGAGAGTGATCGGAAAACCAGTGCTGAAACGAGTGGTGCCTGCGATGCTCCATCCCTTGGTCAAGCCGTCGGTCAAACGATCGGATCGCTTGAGAAGCAAATCGAAGGGCAGGGTCAGCTTGTAGCTGGCGACAAAGTTGTGCGTCATATCCCAGGCCGAAATCGCGCGGGTCGCGCGCAGGTCCAGCGGATTGAGCTGTTCCCCCAGATTCGAACCTTGATCAATCGACCGGCTGTAGGTGTATCCGAAGAGGAAATCCGACCTGCTTCCGACGTAGCGCAGGTTGGTTTCGAGCGCGTTGTAATTTGCATTCTCGATGGTTTTTTGAGCAGTGACTTCTCCGTAGTTCGGTCCCAGGCCGGCGCGCGTTCCTTGATAGAACTGTCCGGCGCTGCTGGTAATCGCGGCGTCTTCGCCAAACGGGCCGCAGGTGGGGCTGCTAGGAGCCACTTCACTCTGCTGGCTCAAGCTGAGGCAAAGAGCCTGATTGCTCGGGTTCGTCGATACCACGGCGAGCAGGTGGTGGCCTTCATTGCCCACATAACTCATGGTCAGCAGCGTGCTGGTCGTGAGCTGCCGCTGGAACGAGAGCATGTAATTCTCGGTGTAGGGAACCGCATTGCGGTAGTAAAAGTAAGGGTCGCCGGCGATGCGAGGAACATTCGCCCAATTGAACGAAGTGTCCGGATTGCTGGCGGAAACATTGTAGGAAGGAAATGTCAGGGGAAACGGATTGATATTCTGGCCGCCGTCCGCGGCGTTGGTAAAAGGCGTCGCAAACAACGGCCGTTCGGGAGTGAGGTAGGTGAGGCCAAAGGGAGGAACGGCATACATGACGCCGGCCGACAACCCCGGAAACGCGGTGTAGAAGATTCCATAGCTGGCGCGAAGGCTGCTCTGGCTACCGTTTCCGAAAACTGCTTTCAGAATTCCGCGATCAAATTTTGGAGCATAGGCAATGCCGATTCGCGGGGCGAAGTTGTCCGCTTTCGAGGGCGAAATCGTGCTCGGAATTCCTGGATCACCGGGAACCACCAGTCCTTGCGGAGCGCCGGGATAGAGCACCGACTGCTGGCCCGGGATAATGGTCTGCACCTGGTTGTACTTCTCCCAGAAGGGCAGGATGTAGTCCCAGCGCAGTCCGGCGTTGATGGTCAGGTTGGTGCGGGTCCGCCAGCTGTCTTGCGCGAATAGTCCCTCATATCGATTTCGCAAATAGAACGGCCGTCCGGAGGATTGCGTGAAATTGCTGGGTACGCCGATCAGGAAGTCGGCAAAGGCTGAACCGGTTTCGGTTCCATCAATGTTGAAAGTCCCGTTGAACGTCGCGTTGGGATGCTCGTTCACCTGGTCGGCATGAAACTGGCCGCCAAGTTTCAGAGTGTGAGATCCCACCACCCTGGAAATCGTGTCACTCACATAGAGCGTGTTGTTGATCTGAGTTTCATTGGTGATGGGAAGGCCCATGACGAAGGAAGGGAAGACAATGTTTTCGACGCCCGCAAACTGCGGGGCCTGCACCGTGAAGCCGGGAACGCCATTGGTCACAAAGCCTTGAGCTGCCAGGCTCACGCCGAGGCCGCCCCGCGGCAGGCCAATCACGTTGGCGTTGCGGAGATAGCCGCTATGGAATTCGTTGACTGTGGCCGCGCCGAAGACTTTGGTGTCCGCCAGACTGACAAGTTGGGCGCGCCCGAACGTCAGCGCGTCAAATCCGGGGACGCTTGCTCCGCCTTGCTGTCCGGGATATGGATTGTCGAGGCGGTAATCGTCAAAGAAATAATAGGCGGAGAGCTGGCCCCACCGGCTGCCGTTGGCGTCAAGGCGCCCGGAAGTCTTGTCGTCGCGCACTGTCTGGGCATAGGCCGAAGTGGAAAATTGATCGGCGCTGATGTTTGGCGATGGAATGTAGGGCAGCAGCGCCAGAGCCGGAGCCGACCAGGCACTCTGGGGAATCATCGCGTTCGGGAATACCTGGGAGTACGGCTCGCCAGCCGTAACTGTGTAACCGAGCTTCGCCGAGAGCAGGCCTGCGATGTTGCTGCCGCTCACGTTTCCGGTCAACGAACTAGCTACGTCGGAAAGATTGCCGGAGCGATCCTGAGTGGACGGGACCGAGATCTCTCCTGTTTCTACGCCTTGGTTCGTGCGAGTGCCCTGGTAGTCTGCAAAGAAATAAATTTTCTGATGGCGGACTGGACCACCCAGCGTTGCGCCGAACTGATTCTGCCGGAAGGCGGCCCGGCTGGGATCGAAGTAGCCGCGAGCATCCAGAGCAGTGTTGCGCAAGAATTCGAAGATGTTGCCGTGGAAGGAATCGCTTCCCGACTTCGTGATGACGGTGACCACGCCGCCGTTATAGTTGCCGTACTCGGGATCGAAATTGTTGGTGAGAACGCGGAATTCGTCGATCGAATCCAGATTCGCCACGACCGACGTGCCACCATTCATGTGTTCCTGCACGTCGATGCCGTCGACCAGGAAGCCGTTGGACGATTCTCTCTGGCCGTCGATCGAGAGATTTCCCGGATTCAAATCGCCCGAGGGGGAAAGACCTCCGGTGGTTCCCGCCATGATCACCGAATTGGGCAGCAAGGTTGATACCGGGGTGACTCCGGGCTGGATGGGCAGCAGATCGGTATAGCTGCGCCGGTTCAAAGGCAGAGCGGTCATCTGCGGAGCCGTCACCAGTTCGCCCAGGTGAGTGGCCACCGTATCGACTTGCGCCTCAACAGACGCTCCCGGAGCTTCGACGGTGACCGCTTCCGATTGCTGGCCCACAGCGAGCACGACGTCCACGCGCAGCGCGGCGTCGGTGTCGACCGTTAAGTTGGTTTTGATTTGAGTGCGGAACCCCGTCGCTGCGATGGTCAGGTCGTAGTGCGCAACTGGAACTGTGGGGAAGGAATAGAATCCCTGCCCGTTCGAAGTCGCTTTATATTCCGATTTAAGAGTGGTGTTGACCAGCGTAATGGTCGCGTCGGGGACCACTGCACCGGTTTGGTCGGTCAGCGTTCCTGAGATGCTGCCGTTGGCGGATGCCCACGCGGCCGCCGGGCGAGCCAGCACGATGCTGGCCGCGAAGCTCAGAAGCAGGAAGACAATGCCAGCCTTGATCCGGTGCATAGCAGATGACTTATCTAGATGCGGGCGCGTCGCAAAAGAGAACGTTTTATATGAGGTCAGGTTCAATGAGGTCAGGTTTAACGAGTGCAAGTGATATGAGTTCAAGGAAGTCGGCCTATGATTTAAATGAAATTGAATTTCATTTTCATAATGCCGGAGACCGGCCGGCCACGCTGTGATTGGGCTCACACCTTGGTGTGAGCCGTGCCTGCCGGTTAGGTTTGGTCGTGTGGAATCGATGACGATGGAGCAGCTGCGTTCCAGCCAGGCCTTCTGCGTCCGGAGCGCTGCTGCCGTTCTTGAGGCTATGGCTGCACAGCCTGAACAAGGTTTCTGCGCGGAGGTAATAGCCCCTACGTGCCCTTCGGGGCGCACCTTGCTAGCTAGGATCAGCGCTGGAGGGCAATTCCGTGAAACACATCCTATTCGTGATGCTGCTGGGTGCCGCGAGCTGGGCGCAAAACGGAGGCGTCGTTCCACCGCCGGACATCGTCGGCGCGACAAACCAGAATATCAACTCCATCAATCAGGCCAACACCCAGGCCGCGCAGGCCGCTCTGCTTCGCCAGCAGACAGCGCTTCTGAAACAGCAGACCAAGGCTCTGAAACAGCAGAACGAGCTGAGGAAGCAACAACAGGCCGCCGCCCTGGCTTCGCCAGTTACTCCCCCAGCGACCCGGAAGCCCAGAGTCGACGACCTCGACCCCGTGACCGGGCAGCCGCGGTTCGCCACCTTCGCCGAGTATGAGGACGCAAAAGATGAGTGGCTGATCGAGGAAGCGCTGCGGAGATTCCAGGCTTTGCTACCGCCTCACTGACGCCAAACAGCGGATCTAAAATGATCGACTCGATCGAGTACGAGATCCTGAACTGGGAACCGCGGGAAGTATGGAAGTGCCAGGGTGCCTGCAAGAAATATCGCCACCGGTTCGCTGTCAAAGGCATCCTGCCGGCCGTCTGTTGTGGGGTTCCTGCCAAGCTGATCGACCGTTATCTGCAGCCCGTAGCTTTCAATGTGTCAGAGCCAGTGCCGGCGACCGACGCACCTTGACCCGGATCCGGTCCAGCACCGGGGGCCCGGAGGAATGTCAACGCTTAGCGCTGATTCAACAGTCAGGCTTTTTCCGGTGGGTATTTCTTCCGTCTAGATCAGCACAAGAAAAAACCCTCCCGCTGGGATCGGGAGGGTTTTTGGGAGGGCTTGGAATGGTTCGCGGGTTAAGCGCGGACTTTCTATGCGCGAACCTATTATGCGCGGACGACGTTGGCCGCCTGGAAGCCCTTGGGACCCTTGAGCAGATCAAACTCCACGGTTTCACCCTCGTTCAGGGTGCGGTAGCCGTTCTCCTGGATGGCGGAGAAGTGCACGAATACATCTTCCCCCGTGGAGCGCTGGATGAATCCATAGCCCTTCGCCCCGTTGAACCACTTGACTGTACCTTTCTCTCTCACGGATAAAACTCCTTTCACCAATCGCGAAGAATTATTTCTCCGGATTGCTCGGATCGCGCTTCGATCGATCGATTTGACGAAGCTCCCCTCAAAGCACCCGGTAGAAATTGGCGCTGTTCGCTTACGATGTGCGGAAGAAGTACTTCCAAAATAGAAAAGACTCCTCAGTTCTCCACCGCGGCATGCATCCGCTGCGTGAACTTCGGAGCCCGACAATTTGGCGCGTTTCCACCACACCCAACAAAAAGGTCCACTGCTGCTAGTCTCATTGCCGGCAAAAATCCCGGCATTGAGCAACAGATAATAAGCACTATTAAAACGATTCGCAAGAGAAATTAGAAAGGAATCGTAAGGTGACTCCTGGTCATTCTGAATAACTTTAACGCAGGTAAAGAAACGGTCCGGTAACGTCGTCTGGAACCTCGTCCAGAAACCAGGTTTACCCGTATGGGAGTCCGGGATTCCGCCCTCTGGTACGATGGATGGTCGCCGTGGCCGATCCTCCTATTCCGCCGCTTCCCAAGGCGCCAGCCGCACCGCCGGTGGCATCCCCGGCGCCGGGCCAGCCTTCTGTCCGGCCTTCGAGCGGATTCCGGTCTTCCTTCGGGTCTTTCTTCCGGCGTTTGTTCGGACCTTCGAGTCAGTCTTCGTCAGGGCCATCGGGGTCAGGGCCATCGGGCGGGCGCTCCGGCCTGATCCTTTCCACCGTGAAATACCTGATGCAGACCGAGGTCCACACCTTCGCTTTCTCGGTGGCAGCCAACTCGATTCTGGCGTTCTTCCCCTTCGTCGTCCTGCTGATGACGCTGATCCGCCGCGTCTTTCATTCGAAGGTTATGTACGATGTGATCCTGGAACTTTTGGGCGACTACCTGCCGGCGGGTCAGGACTTCGTGATTCGTAATCTGAACGCCATGGTGAACTCGCGGCAGCGGGTGCAGTTTTTTTCGGTGATCATTCTGCTGGTAACGTCGTCGGGCGTGTTCCTGCCGCTGGAAGTGGCGTTGAATCGCATTTGGCGGTTCCCGGACAATCGTTCGTATCTGGGCAATCAGTTGATTTCGTTTGGCCTGGCCTTTGCCTGCGGGGTGCTGGCGCTGCTCTCGATTGGGCTTTCTGCAGGTCCGGTCACCTTCATGCAGTTCTTGCTGCGCGGCTATGGCACGGGATTCGTTCACGACTTCGGATTTCTCGTGGCCAAGATTTTTGCCATCCTGGCCAGCATCGCCATCTTCTTTCTGATTTACTGGCTGCTGCCCAACGGGAAAGTTCCGGCGCGCGCGGTGCTGCCCGCCGCCATCGTCATGGGACTGCTGTCCGAGGCGCTGAAATACGCGTACATCATGGCGCTGCCCTGGCTGAATTTTCAGGAAGTGTATGGTCCATTCGCGCTGTCGGTGACCATGATGTTCTGGGCGTTTCTGTCGGGATTGCTGCTGCTGGCGGGCGCCAATCTTTCGGCGGAAGAACATCTGCAACCGCCCCGGTAGGCGCTTCAGTCGTGTAGGGGGACGCTGGAAAATGCGATGCCGCGCCGGCGGTTGATGCGGCAGATCACGTTCTCCAGTTCATTCGGCAACATATTGATTCCTTTGCCCGGCATCAGCGCACTTTTTTCCAGATATTCTTCGGCGCCTTCGTCCAGCAATTTTTGCCGGTTCTTTTCCGAGAGGCTGCTGACTACGACCACCGGAATCTGAGCCGTAGCGGGCTCGCTTTTCAGGTGCTTCAAAACTTCCGGGCCGCTCATCCTGGGCAAGATCATATCGAGCAGGATCAAGTCCGGGTGCTGCTCCTGGGCCATCTGGAGAGCCGACTCGCCGTCTTCGGCGCAGACTACTTCATACCCTGCGTTCTGCAGAGCCGACTCATTCTCCCGCCGGATGGTTTTGCTGTCCTCGACTAAGAGAATTTTCACGTGATTCTCCCTCGCTGCCATGTCTATCGGCAGCGCGGGCGACCGGCTTTAGACCGTGGCATGTCAGGGATGTCGAGCCCGGGATGCGAGCTAAGGCAGTTCTGACTAAGGTCCGGCAGAAAGCGTAACCACAGAGGGCACGGGGGTGAACAGAGGCCCCCCGAGTGCTTAACGAGTGCTTGATCAGAGCTTCCCTAAAAAGAGGGCCGTCTGCGAATCACAGACGGCCCGTTTCCTCAAACATGATTTGGATCTCTTGTACGCGACTTGCTACTTTTTCGGCTCTCCGATCGAGATCAACTCCACTTCAAAGATCAGAGTTTCGCCCGGACCGATGTCGGCTCCGGCGCCACGATCGCCATAAGCCAGATCCGGCGGGATAAACAACTGCCACTTGGAACCGACCGGCATCAACTGCAGCGCTTCGGTCCAACCCTTGATGACTCCACTGACCGGAAACGATGCGGGCTGGCCGCGTTTGTAGGAGCTGTCGAATTCTTTGCCGCTGATGAGAGTCCCGCGATAGTTGCAGGTGACGGTGTCGCTGGTGGTGGGCTTCGGTCCGGTGCCGGCGGTGAGGATTTTGTATTGCATGCCGCTGGGCAGGGTCACCACTCCCTCCTTGCTCTTGTTTTCGGCGAGGAAAGCCTCACCGGCTTTGCGCGCCGGTCCGCTGGCCGCTTTTGCTTTCGCCTCCTGAGCGGCGTGGACCTCGGTCTGCAGTTGGGTAAGGGCGGCCTTCTCCTGATCCTCGGTGAGCAAGAGTTTGCTGCCGGCCAGCGCGTCTTTCAAGCCGCGCGCGGTGATCGCTGAATCCACCGACGCTCCAACGCCCTGCCGCTTCAGGTCGTTGCCGATCTTCATGCCGAGGGCGTAGCTGGCTTTTTGTTTCTGGGTGGTCAGCGCGAGGCCGGTGGCTGGTTTCGCGGCGGTGGTCGGCTTCTTGGCTGCGGTGGCCGATGATGTCTTGGACGGAGCGGCGGCTTGGGAGGAAGCAGAAGCGGGCTTACTGGGTTGAGCTGTCGTCGCTGCCGGAGTCTGCTGCGCCCGGGCATTGCCCAGCAGCATCATCCCGGCGGCCAATAGTTGGCAGATCGTGGTGATCGATTTTTGCATATGCCTGTATTGTCCCATTGAGCATGAGAGATGGGCAAACGGACGTTTCTCACGACGCTACTGCTGCACGCTTTGTACGACCGACGCCGAACTTGGGGCGATATTCGAGTCACCGCCATAAGTTGCCGTGACCGTGGTTGAGCCCACGGCCAGCGTGGACGTGGTGAACATGGATTTTCCGTTACTAAGCTGCGCCGTTCCCAGTACCGTCTTTCCGACAGAGAAGGTGACGGGGCCGGTCGGCTTCACGGTCGGCGAGGTAATTGCGGCGGTGAACGTGACTGCCTGCCCTGAGGTTGATGGGTTCGGCGACGAGGCGAGCTTGGCGGAACTCGTGGCTTGGCTCACGACCTGGTTCAGCACCGGAGACGTGCTGCTCAGATTGTTGGCGTCTCCTGAATAGACGACGGTCAGCGGATACGTGTCGGCGTTCGGGTTCGACTTGGATAGCGTTGCCACACCGCTGCTGTTCAGGGTAACCGTACCGAGTGTGTAAATTCCCCAGGTGAATTTGACTTTTCCCGTGGGCGGAACTGCGCCCGACGTAGTAACGGTCGCCGACCAGGTGACTTTTTGTCCGTAGATAGAAGGATTCAGGCTCGACATCAGTGTGGTGGCAGTCGCCGATTTGGTAGTGGAATTCACCACCTGCCGGAGTGCGGGCGAGGTGCTGGCGGCGAAGTTGGCGTCGCCGGCATAGCTGGCGGTAATGGAGTAGACGCCGGCGGGCAACGAGGAGGCGAAGGACGCGACTCCCCCGGTGAGCGCGACAGTTCCGAGAGAGGCCGAGCCGTTGTAGAAAGTGACAATCTCGCCGTTGGGCGGAGTTCCGGAGCTCGAAGTTACGGTAGCGGCGAATGTGATGGTTTGACCGATCAGCGCCGGGTTAGGCGAGGAAGTGAGTGCGGTGGTCGTGGAGGCAATGATCTTCTGGCTCACAGTTGCGGAAGTGCTGCCGAGGTTGTTGTTGTCGCCGTTGTAGTGGGCCGTGATCGGGTAGGTTCCGGCGGCAGAGAACGACGTGCCTAGAGTGGCTTGTGACCCAGAGAGCGAAGCTGTGCCTAGAGTTTGCGAACCGGAGAAGAAGGTTACAGTACCCGTAGTCGCGCCGCCGTATTGGCTGGCCACCGTCGCAGTCAGGGCGACAGTCTGGCCGGATCCGGCCGGGTTTGGCGTTGAGGCCAACACAGTCGATGTGTTTGCTGCGCCCACAGTTTGTACACTCGGAGAGGACGTGCTGGAGGCAAAAATGGAGGAGCCCAGGTAGGTTGCGGTGATGGAGTCCGAACCAGCCGGCAGAAACGAAATCGAGAATGACGCCCTCCCCGCAGTGAGAGTGCCAGCGCCGATAATCGCACCGTTGTAGAGTTCGACGGTTCCGGTGGGTGTGCCCGATGTGGAGGATACCGTAGCGGTGAAAGTTACAGACTGGCCGTAAACTGACGGGTTGACGGACGAGGTGAGAGTGGTGCCGGTGGGGTTGAGGGATGCTCCTGTATTGTTCAGGAGCACAGCCACCTCATTTGCCATGTTCGTGGCGAGCAGGTCGGGCCTGCCATCTCCGTTCACATCCGCGATTGCCACTGACGACGCCTCTTGCGACACGGTGAAGCTTAGTGCAGGTTGAAGCGTGCCGTCTCCGTTCCCCAGCAGAACGCCGATTGTACCGTAATAGTTTCCTACAACCACGTCTGGCCTGCCGTCGCCGTTCATGTCCGCGACTGCTACTGACAAGGGGTAAGACCCACCCGGGCCATATAAGACCACAGGCTGGAAGGTTCCATCCCCATTGCCTAGCAGCACACCCACGGTGCTGTTTCGAAAATTGGCAACGACCAGATCGGGGCTACCGTCGCCATTCAGGTCGGCGACCGCTACCGACGAGGCTCCAATCGAGCCGCCAGTGGCACCCGTTTCGTAGGCCACGGCGGGATGGAACGTACCGTCGCCTTTGCCCAGCAGCACGCTCACTATCCCCTCTGCGTTCCCGAAGCCTGACGTTACCAGGTCCGGCACGCCGTCGTGGTTGACATCCGCCACGGCTACCGAAAAAGCTTGTCCGGCGCCTGTGTCTCGAGAGTAAAAGACATCCGGTTGGAAGGTTCCGTCGCCATTTCCGAGCATCACGTCCACGTTTGAGAAGACACCGGCCGCGACGTCCAACTTCCCGTCTCCGCTTAGATCGGCCACGGCCACCGAAGAGGGGTACCCCGGGGACAGGTCGTAACTTACCGCAGGCCGGAAGGTTCCGTCCCCATTACCCAGCAGCACGGCCACACCGCCCGCCCCAGAAACGCAACTGCCGCTGCCATCTCCAGAGGTACAGCTGTTGGCGACCAATAGGTCTGCCTTGCCATCGCCATTCACGTCCGCAGCCGCCACAGACTGTGGCTTTGCCCCTCCGGAGTCATAAGCCACTACCGACTGGAAGGTGCCATCACCGTTCCCCAGCAGGATCCCCGTCGAGCCGTCACCATCGCTCTCGCCGACCCAGGCGGTGACTGCCAAGTCCAGTTTGCCATCCCCGTTCAGATCCGCAATTGCGAGTGAAGAAGTATAGAATCCGGCGAAGTAGTACACCGCGGGAAGAAATGAGGCCGATGCTCCAGAAAGGGCGATCGAGAAGAACTGGGTATTGGAAGCGCCGCCGCCCGGGCCGGGGTTCACCACCGTGACCGAGGCTGTGGATGCCGTGGCGACGTCGGATGCAAGGATGGTTGCGGTCAGTTGGGCACTGCTTACAAAGGTAGTGGCTCGCGGGCTGCCGTTCCAATTCACCACCGAGCCGGCGACAAATCCCGCCCCATTCACCGTCAGGGTAAACCCAGGCCCGCCGGGCGCCGCTGCGTCGGGAACGAGCGGCTGATCAAGAAAGGGCACGGGATTCTGCGCAACGGCTGTTCCGGCCAGAAGTATTAAAGCTGTCAGCAAAGAGAGGAACAGGGTGAGAATGCTGGCTGAGGTGCTAGCTTTGCGGGTCATGGAAGACCTCCTTGGATCACGACAACTGTCGGAGCTCTTGCGTTCTGGATGCTGCGGGCCGAACGCCACGCTGCGAGGTTCGCCTGCGGGCGAGAGCATGAACCTTGGGGCGGGGTTAATCCGAGGGCAAACTTAGCACCGGGCCGGGGGATCGTCAATGCCAAATTCCGGGCGGACTCCGCTTCAGCAGGGGCATTCCGGGAGCAGGCGAGCTTGGTCGCCACTTGCTAATGCCGGCTGTTCATTCTGTCGCCGCTTGTTAATTCTTGGGAGCGGCCGTCAAGGCTGCCAGTTCGCGGCGGGCTTCCTGGGCGGGGATGAAGTCGGCGTCGGCGTTCTTCCAGATATCCAGCAGTTGCTGGTAGCTCTTGGTTGCCGCTGGCTTGTCGAATTGCGCCTGGGCGCGCGCCGTTCCCAGCAGGCAGAGGGCGTAGTCCGGGGCCTGGGCCGAACCGACTGGGCCTTCCTGCAAGACCACGCCACGGTAGCGGATTCCGGGCTGCAGATCGGTGACCGCCTGTTGTCCCTGACCCATCTCGAACGAGGCTCGGCCCAATAACTGCGGAACCTTCGATACTAGTGTGTACGAAGCCGCCGATGACAGTAATCCCGCCACTTGTTCGGGATGATGCTGCGCCAGTGCGATGGCCGCTTTCACTTCGGGAAGATAAACGTCGGTGACCAGCGTGTTCGCGGGAGCGCCTGCGGCCAGTTGCTCCATCTCCTGCAAGGCGGGGCCGCCTTCGCCGCACAATGCCAACGCCAGTGAAGCGTCGGGAAGCGTGGCCATGGAGCGATCCAGGGCCAGGCCCCGGCGGGCGGCGTCGCGCGCGTCAGCGCACTTGGAGATCAGCGCGTCATGCACAGACTTGAGAGCATAGAAGCTGCCCGCCGTATCGGGGAAGTGTTGTTGCTCGGCCCGCTGCGCGGCGTGTTCCCACTGCTGGGCGGCGACATGATTCTTTCCGGCAAAGAAGTTAACATTTCCCGCCACCACTTCCACCATGAAGCCAGCGGGCTGAGTGGCAGCCCACTGCAATTCCTTATCCCAGTCCGGGTGCCCGGATTGAAAATTGAACAGGAGCATGTTGCCGTGGTAGTTGACGTCGTCGCCGCCGCCTTGCCCCAGCGCTTCTTTCAGGTATCGGGCCGCCTCCGGAAGACGGTCGAGCGAGAGCAAAGTTCCGGCCGCATTGGCGGCCGCCACATTGTCCCACTTGGCAATTTCCCAGGTTTTCTCATAGCCCACCAGGGCCTTCTCATACTCCCCCATAAAGACATAGGTTTGCGCGAGATTGTTCAAGGCGGTGGCATCACGCGGGTAGGTAGCCACATAAAGCTTGTAGGATTCCAGCGACTTGGGCAGATCGTATTGCTGCAGGGCCCATTGCGACTCGATGTACATTCGCTCGCGCTCGGTCACGCGTTCGCGCAAGTCGTATGCCTTCTTCATGTTCAGCATGCCCTTGGCCGCCGATCCCTGATTGGAAAAAGTCACACCCAGGCGCGCGTAGGCCATGGCGAAATTCGGATCGAGTTCGATCGCCTGCTGGTAAAACGAAGACGCCTGTGGAAAGTCGCGCCCCATGCGGTGCTCGTCTTCTCCCAGCGAAAAGGCGTGAAAGGCCTGCAGAGACGTAGTCGTGACGTTGGTGTAGGGAGTCGTCAACTTCTGGATCGACGCCATCGACTCACCCAGCCGCGCCCGCATGGCCGTGGCCGCCTGCGAAACTGCCTGCAGCACCGCGGTCTTGTCAGGAGCGCTCACTTGCTCGCGCGCGAATACTTCTCCCGTGGCGCAGTTCACCGCGTTGATGGAGATCACATAGGACGTTCCCAGATTGGCGATAGTCCCCGCCAAATAGGCCTTCACCCCCAGGCGTTGGCCGAGTTGTTGCGCCAGGTCCGGTGTGATCCTCTGCTCGCGCGCCTGCCCCAGATATTGCAGATTGCTGTGCAGTTCTGCATCGCTCACCAGTTGCAGCAGCGGCGACTGTTCCAGCTGGATGGCCAGCGCTTCTTTCAACGTGGAATCGAAAACTGTGTCGCCGGTCTGGTTGGTGAAGTCGGCGAGGATGAGCTGATCTTTGTCGGTCAGTTGCACGGCCTGAGGCTTGCGCATGTAGAGCGCGCCGGCGATCACTGCCAGCGTCAGCACGACGGCGGCTGGGATCATCCACTTCACCCACGCCCGCGACGGGTCATGCTCTTCCTGTCTGGCTGTGCTCACGCTGTCCGAGGATGCGGTTACGACTCGCGCCGATCCGCTCGTCTTCTGCGCCGCGGCGGGCAGCGGTTCAACCTGGGCGGCGCTGCCACTCTGCGCCGATTCCTGCGATGAACTCACGGAGGAACTTCGCCCCGAATCCAGATCGCGCTTCAGCCGCAGCAGTTCGGACTTGATGTCGACCGCATGCTGGTAGCGCAGATCGCGGTCTTTCTCCAGCGCGCGGTTGATCACGTCCTCGAGCTTGGTGGGCAAGTTCGGATTCAGCCGGACCGGGGCCAGCGGCACGCGGTTCAGGATCGCGTCGAAGATGACTCCTGAAGTTTCGCCGCGGAAGGGCACCGCGCCCGTCGCCATTTCGTAGAGCACAATGCCAAAAGAAAACAGGTCGGTGCGCGGATCGAGCGGCTTGCCGCGCACTTGCTCGGGCGACATATAGGCAACCGTGCCCAGCGCCGAGCCGGGACTGGTCAGATGTTCCGGGCTTGCACCTTCGGTCTTGGTCGCTTCCGAGGGATCGAGCGCGCGGCTGGCTTCCTGCGTGACTTTAGCCAAGCCAAAGTCGAGAATCTTCGCCGTCCCGCGCTGGGTCACGAAAATATTCGCTGGCTTAATGTCGCGGTGCACGATGCCCTTGGAGTGGGCGGCGTCGAGCGCGTCGGCGACGTCAATCCCAATCCCGAGCAACTTCTCGATCTCCAGCGGGCGGACGCCGATCATGTGCTTCAGCGTCTCGCCTTCCAGGTATTCCATGACGATGAAGGCCTGATCACCCTCTTCGCCGATGTCATAAATCGTGCAGATATTGGGATGATTCAGCGCGGACGCCGCCTGGGCCTCGCGCCGGAAACGGCTGAGCGCGCCCGGGTCGCGCGTGACGTCTTCGGGAAGGAACTTGAGGGCGACAAAGCGCCGCAGGCGCGTGTCCTCGGCCTTATAGACGACGCCCATCCCACCACCGCCGAGCTTTTCGATCACCCTGTAGTGAGAGATGTTTTGGCCGATCATTGTTTTTGGTCGTAGCGTTTCGACGCGCTGGTTTCGACGCGCTGGTTTCCGAGATGGCGCTGCCCGAAACTCAAGCTCCAAATTTCAGGTGAGCCATCTTAGGGGCGGGAAGGAATCAAAGTCAACGGAAGCGCCGGACAATGGGCCCATTTTAATAATGGGCCCATCACCAGTTGCCGCGATAACGACCAACTTTCAGTCTCTACGGTTGTACGGCCTGGGTCACCGATGCGGAACTCTTGCCAATGTTGGAATCTCCGGAATAACTTGCGGTGACCGTGGCCGAGCCCACCGCCAGCGTGGAGGTGGTGAACTTGGCTTTGCCACCGCTGAGTTGCGCTGTTCCCAGCACCGTCTTCCCTGACAAGAAGGTGACGGGGCCGGTCGGTTCCACGGTCGGCGATTTAATCTTGGCCGTGAACGTCACTGCCTCACCTGCCGTCGAGGGGTTCGGCGAGGAGGTGATCGTAGCAGAGCTTGTGGCTTGTGCGACCACTTGGTTCAGGATGGCGGATTCGCTGGGACCGTTGTTCGCGTCTCCCAAGTACGTTGCAGCCAGGGGATGGGAGCCGGCGTTGAGGTTGGATCTGGTAAGAGTAGCCACGCCACTGGCGTTGAGCGTGACCAGACCGATAGAGTTACCGTTCGATGTGAAGTGCACTTTTCCGGTGGGTGGGGTCGCCCCGGTGGTCATCACCGTCGAGGTCCAGGTTATTTTTTGCTGGTACGTCGACGGATTCAGACTCGTGGAAAGAGTTGTCGTAGTCGTCGACTGCTTCTCGGTATCAACGAACTGCTTCAGCGCGGTCGAGGTGCTGGCCGCAAAGTTGGAGTCGCCACCATAGATTGCCGAAATGGTGAAGATGCCTGCCTGTCGCGAGTAAGTCGTCAAGGAAGCAGCACCAGAGTTCAGGGTGGCGGTACCGAGAATGTGGGCGCCCCTGAAGAAGGTGATGAGCTCTCCGTTCGGCGGATTCCCGCCACTCGAACTCACTGCGGCCGTGAAGGTCACAGCTTGTCCCTGGATGGAGGGATTCAAGCTGGAGACCACCGCGGTTGAAGTGGGGGCTACTGCATGGGTCACAATCTGCGAAAGGGACGCCGATGCACTGGAGTTAAATGTCACCGAACCCTGGTAGACGGCGGTGATGTTGTGGGTACCCGCGGCCAGTGTCGAAATAATGATCGAGGCGTTTCCGTTCATCACGCTTGCGCTTCCCAATGCTGTTGAGTTGTCGAACAAAATGACAGTTCCCGGTGGCGTCCCAGACTCGGAGGTAACCGCCGCACTGAATGCAACAGGCTGTCCAAAGAATGAAGGGTTGGGGGCCGAGGCTAAGGTCGTTGTTGTCCGCATGGTTCCGACGTGCAGCAATACCCCTACTTCATTACCCCGGCCATCATTTCCGCCGCAGCCCGTGACGCCGCATCTGCCTACCACCAAGTCTGGCAGACCGTCGCCGTTCAGATCGGCAATCGCGAGCCCGAGGGGAGAGGAACCGCCGGATTCGTAAGCCGTTGCCGATTGAAAGCTCCCGTCGCCGTTACCCTGTAATAGAGAGATGGTCGCTGGGGCGCCGTTTGTGACTAAAAGATCGACCCTGTGGTCACCGTTCACATCCGCTGCCGCCAATGATCCGGTATCTCCGCCGGAGTCGCCGGAGTTGTAGGGGACCACCGCTTGGAACGTACCATCGCCATTTCCCAACAGCACCCCTACTACCCCGTTGTTGCAGGGGGTAAAGATGCCCACGATGTTGCATCCGCTGAATACAAGCAGATCGGGCCTGCCATCGCCATTCGTGTCGCCGACCGCGAGCGAAAGCGAGGTATATCCTCCGGAGCTGTAAGACACAACTGGCTGGAAGGTTCCGTCGCCTTTACCTAACAAGACACCTACGGAGCCCTCGGTGGCTAGCCCTGTAGAACATGCGTTCGCGTCGCCGCAGATGTTCGCGAGAAGAAGGTCCGGTTTCCCGTCCCCGTTCACATCCCACACCTCTATCGATTCGGTGCCCTCGCCACCCGAGTCATAAGTCACCGCTGCCTGGAAGGTCCCATCGCCGTTGCCTAACAAGACGGCAACTCCTCCCTCGGGGTTGCCGGTCACCGTCGCAATCAAGTCGGGCTTGCCGTCGCCATTTACATCTGCAACGGCTATCGCGCTAGCGCCGAGGCCGAGGTTGTAGGTGACCACTGGCTGGAACGACCCGTCGCCATTGCCCAGTAGAACGCCAATCAACCCGCCCGAGTCCACCACGGCGATGTCTGGGTTGTGGTCACCGTTCACGTCGGCGACGGCCACCGAAGATGCCATGGAGCCCCCGGAGTCGTAGTTCACCACCGGCTGAAAGGTGCCATCGCCGTTGCCCAGCAGCACACCAACTGAGCCATTGCCATTACTCTCGCCGAATTGGTTAACCAGCACGACGTCTGGTTTACTATCTCCGTTCACATCCGCTACAACAACACTCACGGTCCCCCCCAGCCGAACGTGCTATACGCCACTACCGGCAGGAAGAGAGGAAGTCCGGGGCCAATTAGGGCGGCTCCAGAGTTCTCTCTCGGGGCGGGGACGGCTGAAGCGCGCCGGGTGCTAGCAGCTCCCGGCAACAACGGACTTGGCAGCGGCTTTGCCGACGTGCTGGCCTGCACTGGCACGTTCCCTGAGGAAGACCTGGCGAAGGGGCCGCGCGCCTCCGCTTGCCAAGCTGGAGCGGCGACAGCGGCCAGGGCGGCCAAGATGGACAGAACGCAGATGTTGAGAATGCGGGTCCTTAGCGGTGTATGCCGGTGGGTCATGGGAGATTCTCCTTCGGGTCTGTCAGCGAGCGGGTCGGCGTCGGGGCACACACCATGGCCCAAGCCGGCGTTACAGCATCACTCAGACGCATGCAATCCTGAGATCCCTGCTGTTGGCTGGACGGTGCGAAGGCGGCACGCCCGATGATCGGCGAAACTTAGCATTGATCCCTCCACAGGTCAATGCGGAATTATGGCAGGCGCCTCCTGCGGTCCGCAGCGATCTACTCACCATTTAGAAGGGCCTCTTCACTCTGCCCCAACAAAACTTCATTCCCACCACAATCCAGCGGCAAAAGACTGGGGTCGTGGCCGGATTGTGAACACTTCGTGAACATTCGCGCAACGGCCGATGCACCCTCAGAATCCAGGCGGCCTTTCCCCAACTACTCCGAGCACGCGCTCCAGGGCCAGGCCTGCGTTGACCATCGTGCCTTCTTCAAACAGGCGGCCGATCAGGGTTACGCCGTGGGGTACGCGGCGCGGCGGGTTGAAGGTGGGCATGGGATGCGCCGGGTCGGGAGCCCAATCGCTGCGGGCTTTCGCTACTTCGATGAATCCGGCGCGCAGCACTAACGCGGGATGTCCCGTGAAATTCGTGATGGTCAGCATTTCGTCGCGCACTGACGGCACCAGCAGCAAGTCCACCTGGGAAAACAGGCGCGCCATCTCTTCGGCCACTTTGCGGCGCAGGCGGTCGGCCTGCACGAAGTCGACGGCCGAGAGAAACCGCGCCTGCCGGAAAATGTTTGGCCACGCGTCCGGCACCTGGGCCTTGAGCTCCCTCATTCCACCCCGGAGAGTGAGTTCTTCAAACGCCGCCGCTCCTTCCGCGAACAGGATCAGGTTGAGCGAGTCATAGGGCCAGTCGGGAATCGAAACTTCCACCGGAACCATGCCGACTTTTTTCACCATGTCCACGGCAGCGCGGTCGACGGCAGTCGCTGGGATTCTCGTTCATCCACTTGGGGAAGTATCCGACGCGCAGCCCCGCGACACTTGCGGCGGCATCGAAATCAAGATGGCTGGGCACGCTGGCCACGTCTCCTGGGTCCGGCCCGGTGATGGCGTGCAGCACGAGCATGGCGTCTTCCACGCTGCGTGTCATGGGGCCAAGTTTGTCGAGCGACCAGCAGAGGGTCATGGCGCCGGTGCGGGCCACGCGTCCATAGGTCGGTCGCAGGCCGGTGATTCCACAGCGCGTTGCCGGACTGACGATGCTTCCTCCGGTCTCGCTGCCGATGGCGAAGCCGACTAGTCCGGCAGCCGTAGCCGCGCCCGGCCCCGCGCTCGACCCTGACGAAGCCTCCTCGAGCAGCCAGGGATTCATGGTCTGCCCGCCAAACCAGATGTCGTTGAGGGCGAGCGCTCCCAGGCTCAGCTTGGCCACCAGCACGGCTCCGGCATCGTGCAGACGCTTCACCACGACGGCGTCGTCGCTGGGAATGCGATTGCGAAACGGCTCTGCGCCATACGTGGTCGGAATGCCCGCGGTGTCGAGCAGATCTTTGCCGCCCCACGGGATGCCGTGCAGTGGTCCGCGGTACTTGCCCGCCGCAATTTCCGTGTCGGCTTGGCGGGCCTGCTTCAGTGCCAGTTCGCGCGTTAGCGTGATGACGCAGTGCAGTTTGGGATCGAACTGCTCCAGACGCTTCAAATAAATGTTGGTGAGCCGCTCAGACGTAAGTTTTCGGGTCTCGATCCAGTGCGAGAGATGCGTTACCGGGGCGAACGCAATGTCCTCATCGCGCGCGGGCAGCGGAGCGGAATCGAGGGGGCTGGGCAGGAACCGGTCGCGCTCCGGACCTGACTTTTGCCCCGGCAGCACTGGATTCCAGCGCGTCGCCGGAGCCAGCGTGGTTTCGAGCGCAAGTTTGCGCGGCCCGGTGCGCCGCTCATAGAGTCCGGCCATGGTCTTGCGCCAACTGGCGGCGGCCACGGCGCGCTCGGCAGCGGTCATCTCAAACTGCACTAGCTTCTCGGCCTCGGCGAAGGTCGTCACCGAGACTTCCGGCCCGACGGCTGGCCCGGTTCCAAAGGCAGGCGGCGCTCCGGGCGGAAGATCATCCTGGGTTTGTCCCAGCGGGGCTTGCCCCGCCGGGTTTTGCCCTGCGGCAATTTGCCCCGGGCTGCGCAGCGCGGCCGCCGCCCCTACCATTCCCAGAGATGCCTCAGTTAAAAATTGCCTGCGCGATTTCGCCATGATTCCTCCGCCAAGGGATTGTAACTGCCGGAGGTGCGGAGGTTCGGCGAGAAATGTTCGACCAAAAATGTTCGACCAGAAATGTTCGGCGAGAAATGAGCGAGACGCGGCCGCTACTTGTCTCGACCCGCCCAGTTCCTGCCTTCAACGAACCAGAACCTACTTCACGAGAGTAAAATTCACGGTGATCTCGGTTTCCACTTCCACGGGTTTCCCCTGTTGAAGATATGGCCGGTATTTCCACTGCTTCACGGCCTCGATCGCAGCCGATGCGAGCTGCGGGTGTCCGCTCACGATCTGCAGGTTCTCTACATCTCCGTCTTTGCCGATGATCGCTTTCAAAATCACCTGGCCTTGGATACGCGCCTTCTTTGCTGCCTCGGGATATTCCGGAGGTATCTTTTTCAGGATCAGCGCAGTCATCTCTTCTTTTGAGGCATGCACCGAGGCATGTTCGGCGGCGGGCTGCTCCGACTGCTCTACGGCCGGGCTTCCCGCCGGCGATACAGCATGAGTTGCGGTTGCGAGCCCAAACGCGATGGGTGCGGCGATTGCCGCAAATCCCACCGCGCCGAGCAATAGCTTTCGTCCAAAATCCAGTTTATGCAAACTGCGTTCAGTCATGATATGAACCATCCTTTTCTTGAGATCGCCGCCCGCAACCCCTGACATACAGGCGAGCGGGGACGCGAGACAGAATTCACAAACTTTCAGAATGCCCTCGGCATAGATCTGCCGCTCGCTTCCCAGTTCCAATACATCTTCGTCGCAGGCCCGCTCACGTTCTTCGACCAGCCGGGCTCCCAGCCACCAAACCAGGGGGTGAAACCAGAAGATTGCTTCGACGACCATGTGGATCGCAGCCGCGAGATTGTCTTGCCTGCGTATGTGACGGACTTCATGCGTAAGGATGGCATCGAGTTGGGTGTCGGCAAGGTGTATGGAGATCCCCTCGGGCCACAGCAAAATCGGCCGGGCTATGCCGAAGATTCCGGGTTCAATCGGAGCACGCGACAGCCGTATCTCAGTGCGGTTCCGTATCCCCGCCGCGCGTTCCATCCGCCGTAGTGCTTCCACTTCGCGTCCTTCGCGCAAGGGCGCCGCGTCGTTTGTCGCAGCGGACATCTTTCGCCATTGCACGGACCAAAGGAAAAGCACCGCCAGAAAACCACAGAGCCACACTCCGATCATTGCCGAAAGGAGAGGAGCAGGGACCACAGTTGTGGGAGCGACCCCAGAAATCACCTCGATCGCGAAGTGCAGCCGATTGCTGGTGACTGCCGATCCACGAGTCCACGCCGCGCGATTTCCAATGGCCACAAGGAATGAGAAAGGAATCAGAAATTTGATTGACGCTGCCAGCCAGAGCCAATAGCGAACGCGAGCATGACACTTGCGAAAAATCAAGGTCAGCAATCCGGTCATCGCCGCAAATAGCGTCGACTGCCAGAGGTGATTGCCCAGAGCGGTCAGGATCATTTTGATTTGCCCCTTCCCTCAAGCTTACGAAGAGTCTTCTCGGCTTCCTTCACATCCTCGAGCGTGAGCTGGCCGGATTCGATCAGGTGGGCCATGACGGGTTGCGTGCGCCCGCCGAACAGAGCCAGCAGATCGTCGATCAGTTTGCTCTGCGCGGCATCGCGCGAGACCGCGGCCTCGAAGATGTGAAAGTTGCCGACCTTCTTGACGCGGCGCACCGCCTTCTTGCCTTCCAGGCGATACACCGTGGTCTGAACGGTGGTATAGGCGGGCCTGCCTTCTTCCGGAAAAGCCTCCTGAATTTCGCGGATGGAGGCGTGGCCACGAGTCCAGAGCGTTTCCATGATCTGCAGTTCGAGCTTGGCTAATTTGGGTCCGGCCATCGGCATCTCCTATGGGTGTATGCATTACTACTATACGTGTAGTTTATGTGTCAAGTCTTTTTTGGGCCTCGCTTCGGAAATCCACAGGCGGTTGTGACATCCGTCACCGATTCTCTTGTTGCTGCTGGCTTAGGATGATCTGGTTCCCCGGTAGCCCCTCCGAGCAGACGTCACATTTTTGAGGTCTCCCCATGTATGGGAGAAGTTGCAGGTGTCTGCTCGCAGTTTCGGCTTTGATTCTGGCGCCGGCTTTGGCGCGCGCGCAGTCTTCGCGCGTCGAGTATGCGCCCGAGGTTGCGGTGCCGGTTCGCACTGACCCGGCGCAACCGCCGGTTCGTGACCAGCTCCAGCCGCACTTGCCCGTCAGCCCGCCGGATACCCCGCTTCCGGGCAAGCCGCCGGGTACATCGCCGGACACTCCGCCATGGACGATCGGCTTCCCCGTGATTGCGCGCGCTGCGGGGACCATTTTTTCCGGTACCGTTACCGCGATTTCGCGCCGGCCTGCAAGTCCGAGCCAGACCGTCGAAACCGTCGCGATTACCTTCCACGTTGAGAACGCGATTCGCGGAGCCACTCCCGGCGAAGACCTGACCATCTCGCAATGGATTGGCCTGTGGTCGAGCGGCCAGCGTTACCGCGTCGGCGAACGCGTTCTTCTTTTTCTCTACCCGCCGAGCAAGCTGGGACTGACCAGCTGCGTTGCCGGCGCGATGGGCCGTTTCACGATCGATCCGCGGGGCCGCGTCTTGCTTTCGGCACAACATCTTTCAGCCTTTCGAGCGGATCCCGTCCTGGGCGGAAAGTCGCGTGTAAGTTTCAGCGACTTCGCCTCGGCGGTGCAGCGGGCCGGTGAGGAGGAAGAGGAATGAGTGCAACCTGACGTGACCGTGACAACGACGTGACCATGAAAACCTCCATGGCATTGACTGCTCGCTCGTTTCTCGTCCGGTTGGCCGCGGCGGCTGCGATGATCTTCCTGGTCGCCCTGCTCTCCCGCGCCGGGGGCCCCAAGTGTGTCGCCGGGACCAGCTATTTCGACCCGACTACCACGGGGCAGCCACTGGTCTGGCCGCAAGGGCTTGTCACCTATTACACGGATCAGGGCAACCTGAGCCCGATCCTGCCCAACGCGTCCGCCAACAGCCTTGTGGCCAGTGCGTTCAGCATATGGACCTCGGTCCCGACCGCGGCGATCGCCGCCACCAGCGGCGGCCAGCTTGCCGAAGATGTGAACGGGACCAACGTCATCCGGAATGCGAACGGCAGCATCACCATGCCTGCCGACATTCAGCCGACAGCGACCGGCACGCCCGTTGGCGTCGTCTACGACTACGACGGTTCGGTCACCGATGCCCTGATCGGCAGTGGCGCGGGCAACGCCAGCCAGTGCTTTTTCAACGCCGTCTTCGGCGGGGACGACAACTACGGTGACCTCGCAACCTACCAGCATGCGCTCATCGTGATCAACGGCCAGTGCGCACTGCAGACGTCGCAGCTCACTGACGTTGAATACCGGCTGGTGCGCGTGATCGGCGGAGTGCTGGGTGTGGGTTGGTCGCAGGTGAATCCGAACGTGCTCAGCGGCACGCCGCCGCCTACATCCGGCGATTACGCGGGATTCCCGGTGATGCACTTTACCGATCCACTGGTCTGCGTGCCGATCACAATCTGTTACGCCAATCCCTACCAGCTCGCACTCGATGACATCGCCTCCGTCTCCCGCCTTTATCCGGTTACGACGGAAAATCAGTCGAGCTACCCAGGTTCGCAAATGTTCTCAGCGGTCACGGCGCGCATCCACGGATCGGTGTGGTTTACCGACCTTCAGGGAAATCCAACGCAGGCCATGCAGGGTGTCAACGTGGTGGCGCGCTGGGTCGATCCTTCAACCGGGCTCCCGTCGCGCCAGTATGCCGCCGCGGCGGTATCCGGTTTTCTGTTCACGGGCGACGCGGGCAATCCCATCACCGGCTTCGATGACGCGCTGGGAGATCCACTGGCGGAATGGGGATCGGGCAGCCAATCTCTGGAAGGCTTCTTCGACCTGGCTGGGCTGCAAGCGCCGGGCGACAGCGCGCAATATCAGTTGAGCGTCGAACCACTCGATCCAACCTGGTCGGCAGAGGTCGGCCCGTACTCTCCGGGTCCGGTCGCGCCTTCGGGATTGGCCCAGCCGATCGTGGTGACGGTGACGCCGGGAAATGACGTTGAGCAGGACATTCTGATGAGCGCCAGTGAACAGCCGTTGCCTCAGACTGCATCCAGTTGGACTACCCCGGCCGCAGTTCCCGTGGCGGGAGATTGGATGGCATCGCTCAGCGATTATGGCGACATGGAGTATCTGCTTCTGCCGGCGCGAGCCAATCGCACGCTGTCAGTGGCCGTGACGGCGCTGGATGAATCCGGCAATCCCACTGTGGTGAAGGCCCAGCCTGTGGTCGGCATTTGGGCCGCATCCGATGCGCCAGGCAGCCCGCCTGAGGCGTTCACCTCTTCATCGTTCAACCAGCCTATTTATGGAATGACCCGGCTGGACGCACAAGTCGCCACTTCCACCAACTTGCTGATCGGAATTTCCGATGTGCGCGGCGATGGCCGACCCGACTACCTTTATCACGCGTACGTGCTGTATGGGGATTCGGTTTCTCCGGCGCGGATCGGCGTAAATGGCGGTGCGGTCACGGTACAGGGCACCGGCTTTTATTCGGGACTTACGGCCGCCATCGACAACCGTGCGGCGACTCCGCTCGCGGTCAGCGCAGGCCAAATGATCCTGACCGCTCCCCCGGAAGCCGACGGCACTCACAGCATCATCCTCAGCGATCCCGCCAGCGGCGGGTCCACGACCATGACCAAGGCACTGACGTATGGCGCTGCAGCCAGCGACACCCTGATTCTGCTGAGCGGCTCCAATCCTTCTACTCCCGTAGGCACGCGGGCGCCAAGCCCGATGAGCGTGCGTGTGCTGGCATCCGATGGGGTTACGCCCGTCGGCGGCGCAACCATTGGATGGAGTGCCAGCAACGGTCTGCAACTTTCAACCTGCGGGGGTGGGTCGTCGTGCTCGGTTACGAGCGATCAGAATGGAGATGCTGCAACCTGGCTCTCGCCGGCGGCGGTTGGCGTGGCCACTATCACTGCAACCTTGGCCCCGGGAGTTTATAGCCCATCGCAATCGGTGAGCGTGCAGCTCAACGCGACGGAGTCGGCCTCCGACCTTGGAGTGCTCACTCCATATCTTTATATCGCCCAGAGCGCTACCGTGAGCGTCCCGCTCACGGCGCGGGTTTTGAGCAACGGCGCGCCGCAGAGCAATCTGACCGTAGACTTCAGGATAATCACAGGCTCTGGAGTGCTCAGCGCCGCGACTGTGTCAACCAGTGCCAGCGGCTATGCCACGACCACGTTGACGGTCACGCAACTGGAGTCGCTGGTCCAGGTGACCGCCTGCGTCGCTCCCGCAAACGCCCCTTGCCAGACCTTTTATGTGACCCCGGTACCGCTTCCGCAACAGAACTTGCAGGCTGTGGCCGGGGGCGGACAGGTGTCGACGGGTCAGGCGTTTCAACCCGTGGTGGTGCGGGTTACGGATTCCTCTTCGCCGCCCAATCCTGTGATCGCCGCCGGCGTGGGGTTTCAGACTACCGTGCTGCGGCCGCCGGGAACATCCTCCTCCGGCGCAACGAACCCCATCAACCCCGTCCTGCCGGTGATCCTGCAGGTAACTCAGAACAATGCCACTTCCGACCTGAACGGGTTGGCAAGTCTCGTGCCCTCACCGGGTGGGTTCAGCGCGCCGGTGGAAGTTGATGTGACGGTCACGGCCGGGACGAACGCCTGGCTCGACGATCCACTCGAGGTGCTGCCGGCGCTGACGCAATAAAAGTGACGCGATGAACCGCGGCAGGAGAGAGTACAGCGCCGTTTTTCCAGCCGCTGCCATTGATCTGGAAGGCGTGCATTTGCGATACTCGGGACGCTATGAAAGGCAATCCTAAAGTTATTGCTGAGCTGAACAAGGCACTGCGAGAAGAGCTGACCGCGATCAACCAGTATTTTCTGCACGCGGAAATGTGCGAAAACTGGGGATATCATAAGCTCTCCGATTTCATCAAGAAACAATCCATCGGCGAGATGAAGCACGCCGAAGTGCTGATTGAGAGGATTCTGTTTCTGGATGGCAGCCCGTCGATGCAACCGCTGGATCTGACGGTCGGCCGCACGGTCAAAGAGATGATCGAAAGCGATCTGAAGCTGGAGGTCGGAGCGGTGAAGCAGTATAACGACGCGGTCGCCATCGCCACGAAAGAAGGCGATAACGGATCACGCGATCTGTTCGTGACCCTGCTCAAGGACGAAGAAAGTCACGTCGACTTTCTCGAAGCCCAGGTGCACCTGATCAAAGAGATCGGGTATGAGCGCTATTTGACGCAGCAAATGGGCGAGCACAAGGAAGAATAAAGCTGGAATTCAAAAGCCCCACTTCTCGCAAAGAGACGCGAGAAATGGGGCACCCGGTCGTGCCCGCAGGGGCTGAAGCCCTTCGTCTAAATGAGCCACTAACGGCACGGCTAAAGCCGTGCCCTTCCACAAATCAAAACCAAAGACGCCCGAATCAAAACCAAAGACTCCCAAATCAAAACCGGCAATCTCCTCGCAGATCTACTTCACCGTGACGGTCAGTAACTGGGCGCCGCTTACTACATAATCCAGGGGCGGGGTCGCGGTTTCGTCGACGCTGGATTCGCCGCTGACGATCATTTCCTGGTTGCCGCGCATGCCGTCCATGATATTCATCACTGAGATGGGCAGCGTGGGCATGACTTTGTCGGCCACGCGGGCCTCCGGATCGGCTTCCAGCAGCGAAACGTAGAGGCGATTGTTGGCGTGCTCCTTGTTGAGCAGGGCGATTGTCGAGGCGAGGTCGAGTTTGCGGCCGAAGGCCTGGTTGGTGCGGCCCACGCGATCGAGCGTGTCGCCGTCGCTCACTAAAATGCGCAGGGGTCCTTTGCCGGCTGAGGTGGGAATTTTCACCGGAATCTGGCGTACCACGCGTTCGCCACGATAGGGAGCGAGCACGGTTTCGACGATGATCTCATCGCCCGGCCGCACTTCGGTCACGTCGGTGCGGGCGCTTTCCAGGCGCGCCCAGCGGCGCTCGCGGACCAGGTCAAAGTCGAGCTTCACGCTCTTAACCGCGGGCGCGTTGTAAGGGTTGTCGTAGATGCGTCCGAAGCGTTCGCCGAGCGAGAGCGCGGCGGCCAAGGCGGCAGGCTGACCGTTATCCGCGGGCACGAACATGTTCTTCAGCGCGACTTCGGGAAAGCCCTTGACGTTGATGCTGCCGTTGAGCCGGTAGGTGATTTCTTCGCCGTATTCATTCACGCCATGCAGGGCATTGAAAACAGTTGCCATAATCGCGACCGGACTCAGACGCGGGTTGTTGAGCACTTCGAAATGAAAGTCCTTTTGCGGCGCGCCGCTGGCGGTGTGGATGGTCAGCGTCACCGGAATCATCTCCGGCTGTTTGTTGAAGACGCCCAGGATGCCGGTGTGGCGATCCTGTACGAAGACTCCGGCTTGCTCGGTGGTATTGACGATCTTGAAGGCGTTCAGCGGCGAGGCCAGCGTGGCCAGCACCTGCGCCTTATTCATGGGCAGATCGACGGAGCCGAACTGCAGCAGAGGATGTCCGCAGGCCAGTAAGCGCTGAGGGTCGATGTAGGTGACGGTGCAGGTGGCGGCAATATCCATATCGCCGCGAACCAGAATCGCGCTGACGGCGGAGCCGGCTTCGAGTGGCTCCGGTTGCTTGTCTTCACTCACCGAGCCTGCGCCCATTACCGGAACGACTCCGACAGAGGCGAATTGACCGGCGAAGAGGCGCACGGTGTCTTCGGAGAATCCGTTGAAGACCAGGGGCGCAGCGATGGGTTGGAGGTAATTGGCGTAGTCCTGCGTTGAGCCGGGAAGCGCCGCGCTGTCGCCGGGTGCCGCGGTTTTTCCGGCGGCGGTGGTCACGGTCGGCTTGGTGGCGGCGGCCTCTTCTGCTGGCGACTTGTCGAGGGCGTTGATCTCGAGCATGTCGGCGATGGGGGTAACGCCGGCGATCGGCTCTTTGGAGAATTCGCCGATGCGGAAGGCGAGTGCGCCCGCGAGTTTGCCATCGAGGTATACGGGGCTTCCACTCATGCCCGCGACGACGCCAGTGTATTCCACCTTCGTCCCGTGCAAGCGGATCAGGATAATGTCGCCCTTGGGTCCGTTCGCGTTGCGCAGAACGCCGAGGACTTCCACGTCCATGGATTCCGGCTTCACGCCCTCAAATACGGTGAGGGCGTAGCCGCGCATGCCGGCGTGGATCTGGTCCACCGGGATGGTCGGCTGCGGGCTTTGGGCGGCCAGATTTGTGGGGAAAGATAGATTTGCAGACAAAGAGAGAAAGGAGACGAGAAGCGCGAGAACTACTTTTCTCATGTGAATCCCACGGAGGACCCGCCAACGGATCCCACGACAGATTAGACTCGGGCCAACCGTGATTCGTTGCCAGGATGGGCCAGGCGGGGAGAGATCTGGGACCGGGCGAAACATCCCAATTGCGAATCCTTGCGTCTATACTAGCACAGAGACTTTTCGGGGTTCCCCATGTTGAATCGTCAAAAAGACCATGCAAAGCTCAGAGGTGGGAAGAGTGCGGCAGCGGCTTTAGGGCTGGCAATCTCCCTGGTGGTGCTCGCTGGTTTGCCGCTCGCGGCCCAGGACCAGTCGGGTCAGCAGACTCAATCGCAGGCGCCGGCGGCCCAAACTCCGGCGGCCCAGACTCCGGACAACGGCAAGCCCAAGCAGGATGTGCCCGACGATGCCGGAGGTCCCACCGACAACGCGAGTCCGTATGCGATCCCAAAGAAAAAGACCGATGACGCTCCGCCGCCCCCGCCGCCGGTCACTCCCAAAAAGGTCGAGGATATTCCCGACTATTCGCTGAAAGTGAACGTGCCGCTGGTCAACGTGGACGTGCTGGTGACATCGAAAGACGGGCAGTTCATTCCTGGATTAAAGCAAGAGAACTTCCGCATCATGGAAGACGGCGTACCGCAGCACGTGACACACTTCGGTGTGTCGCAGGCTCCCATTACGGCGGTGCTGCTGGTGGAGTTTGCCTCGACGAGCTACACCTTTCTGAGGGACGCTCTGCAGGCGTCGTACGCCTTCGCCAACACGCTGAAGAAAGACGACTGGGTCGCCGTGTCGTACTACGACATGCAGCCGCACATTCTGGTGGACTTCACGCAGGACAAGCGGGCTGTGATGGGGGCGCTGAATGAGTTGCGCATCCCGGGCTTCTCCGAAACCAATCTTTTCGACGCTCTTTATGACACGCTCGATCGCCTCGACCGCGTGGAAGGGAAGAAGTACGTCATTCTGGTGACTACCGGCGTCGACACCTTCAGCCGGCTCACGCTCGACAAAATCATGAAGAAGGTCAAAGACACCAAGGATGTGACCATCTTCCCCATCAGCGTGGGGTGGATGTTGCGGAACTATTGCGAGATGCGTCCCGGCGCCTGCCGCAACGCGCACGGCATGGGTATTCCGGTCGGGCAGATGGACTACCTGCAAGGCGACAACGAAATGCGTACCTTCGCGGCCATGACCGGAGGCCGCGCCTATTTCCCGCGCTTTCAGGCGGAGTATGGCGAGGAGTTTCAGGACATTTCCAACGACATTCGCAACGAGTACACGGTCTCCTACGCGCCCACCAATTCGAAGCTGGACGGAACCTACCGCAAGCTGAAAGTCCAGTTGGTGGCGCCGGATGGCGGCCCGCTGAAAATAAGAGACCAGAAGGGTAAAGACGTAAAAGTCGAAGTGGTCTCGCGCGACGGCTACACGGCGAAACACACGGTGGACTAAGAAGCCTGGCCCGTCGGTCGAATCATTTCGCCAAGCGAACCTTAGCCTATACCTCTTGTCATCCCGAGCGGAGCATTGCGATTGCCGTTCAATCGCAATGCGCAGTCGAGGGACCTGCTTTTTACTGCCTGAAAGAAAAAGCAGGTTCCTCGATTGCGAAGATCGTCCGTTTCGCGGGCGCTCTTCGCTCGGAATGACATTACTCACTAGCTTGCTACCTTGATTCAGAGGCTGTGGAACAGGTGATCGAGCAGCAAGAAGACGCCAGCGCCCACGAAGACCAGCAGAGCCATTTTCATCGCAGGCTCTTTGTTGACCTCAGGAATCAGGTCAGAAGCTGCGACGTAAATCGTGACTCCCGCCGCCAGGGGCAGCCCGGCGCCTACATGATGGCGAAACAGCGCCATGGTCAGAACGCCCGCCAGGGTTGAACCTCCCAGCACGACCGATGCGCCCCAAGCTGTGCGCCGGCTGCGTCCGCTGGCCAGCATCACCGAACTCACAGTGAAACCTTCGGGAATCTTGTGCAGAAAAATCGCGAAAAAAATCAGCCAGCCCAGCCAGCTCGATACCAGAAATCCGGAAGCGATGGCGATGCCGTCGAAGAACGTGTGGATGATGAGGCCGAAGAGCACGGAATATCCCTTGTGGGAATGCATGAACTCGTCGCGATGCGTTTCTTCGCCAAAGTGGAAGTGCGGGGTGACCGTGTGCTCGAAGAAGTGAATGATCAGGTAGCCGAGTAACACAAGAAATGCGGCGGACCGTCCGTGCAGCTCAAGGCTTTCGGGAACCATCTCGACCAGTGCGGTGGCCAGCATGAAGCCCGCGCCCAGCGCGACAAAGTAGCGAAGGTAGCGCCGCTCCCAATGCCGCTGCACAATGATGGCGCCGCCGAAGACGTTGGCGGCGGCGGCAGTCAATCCGAGAAGCACGCTGGTGGCAATGGCACCCATATTGTGATGGTTCGAGGTACGGACTACTGTTTTTTCGCAGCCGCTGTTTGTTTCTGCAATTCAGAAAGGAATGCCTGTTCCCGGTCCGCTACATAATTCTTATAGCCCTCGGAATCAATGTATGGGTTCGGGCCGCCGGCGTTCAACCGGGCGTACTTCGCTTCCATTCCGTAGTAACTGCCATGCGCGCCCAGGAAAACGTCGCAGGGCAGCGACTTGAGTACCCGAAAGCCGCGCGCGTAATCGTCGGCGATTTCGGGATAGAGGACATTGTTCACCAGTTTGTATCCGGGATTGACGTTCGGGCTGCCCACGATCACTACGTCGTAAGTCTTACCTGCCTCGCGGACTCGTAAGGTCCAGGTGGTGCAGCCGCGGGTATGCCCGGCGGTCTTGTGCGCCGTCAGCACGGTCTCGCCGAGTTTTACTTCGTCGCCGTCATGCAGCACTCGGTCCACCTTGGCCGCAGGATACCGGAGTGTGTCATCGTCGCCGTAC
>CAVXNI010000004.1:0-59362 GCA_963763155.1 uncultured Acidobacteriota bacterium
ATCTGCGTGTTGGGAATGTCGAGCAGCGAAAGATTCTCCGACGGTGAGCCGACAAAGATCAGATTATTATTCTTCACGTCGTCGAGCGTGAACAGACTGCCGCGCTTCACGAGAACCTTTCGCCCCAGCGTGCCGAACGCCTCATCGAGCGCGTGGATGGCCAATACCTCGCCTACACCGGTGTAATGGTCGTACACCGCGACGTTTGAGTCCCGGCGTGAGTTGAAATACCGCATGCCCGTTTCCGGCCGTCCCACGAAGGCGGCGTTGCTGAAGATCACCCACGGCTCGTCGGCTACGGAGGTAAAAGGCCGCCAAAAATCAGCGAGAGGGCCGGTGGCGCCCGCCGCGGCTGACTTGGCGGTAGTGGATTCCTGCCTGCGGTTCAAGAGCACGGTTCCCAAGACGATCAGTGAGGCGACGAGGCCGATCAGCAGCAGAACGACAGCCATGCGCCAGCGCGCCGGGACCACTTCGACCACGACACTTCCTCGTGCTTCGCGAGCAAGCAGGTCCCGGGGCTGTGTGCCGGAATCGACGGACTTCGCTTCTGCCGACCGCGCCTCAAATATCAGGTGATAGCTACCCTTGGGAATCTTCACCACGATGGGATCCGCGGCTCCCTCGGTAGCGTAATAGTCCGCCAACTTCACACGCAGACGTCCGGCTTGCACGCGGATGGTGGAGTCGGTTTGAGGATCAAAGTCCGCCGGTCGCCCATACACCTCGGTGGCAATCTGATATTCCTTCAGCGGCGCTTCGGGATGAGCGAGGGACTGTTTCGCCAAATATTGCAGCAGCTTGCACAGGGATTCTGAACCGCGCAGGCTATGACTTTTAATAATGTTATCTATTTGTTGGGAGAATTGTTCCGGCCCGGCGGCGAAAGTGTGTGTCACAACCATGTAACACCGATCTAACAGGGATCGTATGCTGTTGCAGCAGCAGCATTTTACCGCAGTAACCGTTTAAAACCTAGTGAAACGTCACCCCGTACTGGTTTTGTACTACAAGTTGCACTCTCAAAGAGTTCTGCGTGGAAAAAGTCTCCCGACGTCCGTGAAGACGTCTCCGATTTGGAGGAAACATGAAAGTTAAGTTCTCTCTGGTTCTCATCGTTGTTCTGTGCCTGGCCGGACTGGCGCTGGCTCAGACCGATACTGCCCGCCTCTTCGGAACCATCACTGATCCCACCGGCGCGGTGGTCCCGAACGCGACCATCACTCTCACCGACGCCGCGACCGGACGGGTAGTAACCGCGCAGACGAGCGCCTCGGGCAGCTATGCTCTTAATGCTTTGCCGATCGGGAAGTATCATCTCCAAGTGAAGCAGGAAGGTTTTAAGACGGCCAGCGCCGACTTCCCGCTTGAAGTGTCCCAGGTTCTCGAGATCAGCCTCAAATTGGAAACCGGATCGGCAACTACCACGGTTGAGGTGACGGGCGACGTTCCGGTGGTAGATACCGCTACGTCGAGTGTCGGCGAGGTCATTGAAGGACGGCAAGTGGTCGACCTGCCGCTCAACGGACGCAACTTCTCGTCGCTGGCCTTGATGACCCCCGGCGTCAGCCGCGGTGCTTACTCCAATGTCGCGGCCGGCATCGGCCCTGGGGGAGCCGCAGCCGAGACTTGGCGCAACTACGATTCGGGTGGAGGGGCTTTGGCGGTAAACGGCCTGCGACCTCAGGCTGACAACTATCTTATGGACGGCATTGACAACAACGAGTCGTTAGTGAACTCGATCGTGATCTTTCCGGCGATCGAAGACATCGCGGAATTCAAGACCACCACCAACGTTGCGCCGGCGGAGTTTGGACGCGCGGGAGGCGCGGTCGTCCAGGTTGTTACCAAGTCCGGAACCAACCAGATACACGGCTCCGCGTATTGGTTCAACCGTTCCAAAATCGCTGCCGCGGATCAGTTTAACTACACCGACGAAAAACAGTGCACTTCCCTTGGCGAGCAAGGCTGTGTGGCCCTTCCAGATCTGAGCCGCAACCAGTTCGGCGTGTCGCTGGGCGGACCCATCTGGAAGCAGAAGGTGTTCGCCTTCGTGGATTACCAGGGTTGGCGCCAAGTTCTGCCGGCTAGCCCTGCCATTACCCGAGTACCGACGGCTCTGATGCGCACCGGCGATTTCACCGAACTGCTCAGCGTGGCGGGCGATGGCACTGCGACGAGCCTCCCGTATTCCGGGCTCCCCGGATGCTCGGCCGCGATGACGGCTCAGCCTAACGCGTTTGCCACCACTTCGAGCGGGAACTATGGGTACGTCTTCAATCCGACAACCTGCCTGCCTTTTGGGTGGAACACTACCACCGACGCGCCCGGCCCCACCATCAACATGATTCCGTCTGCCAACCAGATTCAGCCCGCAGTCAGCTATCTGGGCTTGTTTCCGCTCCCGAATGTCGCGGGTGCGAACGTCGCGACCAACGACATCAACTTCACGGAACCACAAAAGGACGTAATCAATGAAAACGATTACGACGCGCGCCTGGACTTTGTGGTCACTTCCCGGGACACAGTCTTCGCCCGTTACAGCCTGGGCACGGATTTCCTGGATGGCACGCAATTTCTGAGCGACTCCACTCACAACCTGGCCTCCGCCGGCGGACTCAACCCGTCCCATCCACGTCAGGCTGGCTTGGGCTGGACCCACATTCTGAGCCCCACGATCATCAACGAGTTTCATTATGGCTACATTCGCGATCTTCTCGGTTACCAGCAGCCTAACGGCAGCATTCCGACGGCCGCCAATATTGGCATTCAGAATGCCAACACTTCTTCGCTGCTCGGCGGCATGCCCATCATCGGCGGCTGGTTTGGGAACATCAGCTACATCGGTGACGGCGGCCCCTATCTCGTGATCGAACCCACCCAGCAGTTCTCCGATTCAGTGAGCTGGACGAAGGGGAAACACACGTTCAAGTTTGGCGCCAGCATTATTCATCGGGATGTGAACTGGGATCAGGGCAACAATGCCAAGGGCTACTACTGGATCGATGATGGCAACTATGGCGCCTATCCAGCCCACACTTCCGGTCACGGAACGTTCACCGGATATGAGACTTCCGAACTGCTTGCCGGGTTTATGGGCGCCTACTCGGTTGGCGCATTTAGCGGGTACTTTCAGACCCGCAGCTGGGAGAACGGCTTCTTTGGGCAAGACGATTGGCGAGTTACCCGCAAGCTGATCCTGAACCTAGGCCTGCGCTACGACATCCTCAGCTGGCCGAAGGAAGCCAGCAACCACGAGTCCGACTTCAATCCCGCAACCGGGGAACTGGTTGAGGCCGGAACCAGCGGCTTTCCTGCTGCTTTAATCAACACCCCGAAAAAGGATTTCGGTCCGCGGATTGGCTTCGCATATGACTTGAAGGGCGACGGCAAAACGGTGATCCGCGGAGGCTACGGCTTGTTCTACTTCCCCGACCGGGGTGGTGTTGGCAACGAGCTCTCTAACAATGCCGACTTTAACGGGACTTCGACCTATTACTCCTGTCCGACGGCGACGACCTGCGGAAGCGGCTACCGATTTGCGTTCACGGGAGCAGCCGCCGCCGGAGCTACCGATCCCACCACCGCCACGGGAGCTCTTCCGGCGAAAATTGGCATCGCCCCGAATGCGGTGACCACCAACAACAACGTGATTTACTATCCCGAAAACAGCCCCAACTCGCATGTCCACGAATGGAATATTCAAGTCGAGCAAGCCTTGGACAGCCAGACATCGTTTGACATTGCCTACGTTGGAACGAAGATGGGAAATCTCGCTACCACGTTCAACGCCAACGAGACGGTTCTGGGTACTGGTTGTACGGGCTGTCCCGCCGGGACGAGCTGGTTCCCGGTTGGGGGTGCTATCAACCCGAGCGGTGTCGGCAACATCAATGCGACTGAGATGATCGGCAGTGGAAGCTACAACAGCCTGCAGTCGAAACTGACGCGCCGCATGAAAAGCGGACTTCAAATCACAGCGGCCTACACCTGGGCGCACACCCTGGATAACTCCGCCTCCGCATTCGGCCAATCTGGCGGCGTCTTGGACGGCCCCAACGGAACTCCACTGCTGCAGTATGAGCGCGGCAACTCCGACACGGATCAGCGCCAGCTCTTTACCTTGAGCTCTCTCTATGAGCTACCTTTCGGACGGGGAAGACTCCTCGCCCACGACGCTCCGAAGGCCGTGGATTACGTGATCGGCGGCTGGCAGTGGAACAACGTCGTCATACTGACTACCGGCACGCCGCTGGACATTTCGAACGGCGGGGGAGCGAACGGCCGCCCGGATTACAACGGGGGATGCAAAACAAACTCCTCGTGGCATGTGTGGATCGCCTGTTCAGCCGGCGCATTCTCAACTCCCGTCGGCCTGGTTGGCGATCTGCCGCGAAACGCCTTCCCGGGGCCAGGGACCTACACCTGGGACACATCACTCGTAAAGAACATCACGATCGGCGAGCGGGTGACGACGCAGTTGCGCGCCCAAGTCTACAACCTGCTAAACACGCCACAGTTCCAGAACCCGAACACCAGCATCGGTAACGGGCAGTTCGGGCAGCTGCTCAGCCCTCGGGTCTCCCCCCGAATCGCGAGCTCGAACTGGCGTTGCGCGTTTCGTGGTAACTGAAAGCCCAGAGGAGACGCTTGAGAACGGTTCTCAAGCGTCTCCCTGATTCACTTGAGCCGGGCAGCAGGAGACGCGCTGACTCTCCTTTCCTAGCGGTTTTGTCCAAGTCGGTCGGTAGCTGCGCCTCGATTGGTTGGTCTCAATCCGGGCTCCGGTAACTGCCATGAAAAATACGCGTGCCATCGCGCTGCTTCTGATCGTGGTCTGCCTGCTCGCGCTGCCGGCATGGCCGCAAGCGTCTGCGGGAGCGCTGCAAGCCCCGGTGGTTCAGAAGCCAGTGGTTCAGAAAATCGAGCCGCCCAACTGGTGGGTGAACTACACGCCCGAACTCACGTTGCTGCTCACCGGTGAAAACTTAAGCAGCGCGCGCGTGGAGAGTCCGACGAAAGATGTGACTGTGTTCGGCGCGGAAGCTTCTGCCAACGGGCATTATCTCTTCGTCCACCTGCAACTCGGTTCCAGTCTGGCTGCAGGAACGGTCACTCTTCATCTGACTACCTCGGGGGGCTCGACGACGGTCGCGTTGCCTCTGCTGGCTCGCGCCGATGCGCGCGGCCGATTCGAAGGTGTCTCCCGCGACGACGTCATTTACCTAATCATGCCCGACCGCTTTGCCGACGGAGATCCTGCGAACGATCGGCCCTTCTATGACCGCGGCAAGCCGATGGCGTATCACGGCGGCGATCTGCGCGGGGTGCGCGAGCATCTGGGATACCTGCACGATCTCGGCGTGACCACGATTTGGCTCACTCCGGTCTGGAAGAATACCGACGCCGACTATCACGGCTACCACGTCGTCGATTTCTACGCCCTCGACGATCACATGGGCTCCATGCCGGAATACCAGGCATTGGTCGCCGACGCCCACGGGCTGGGCATGAAGGTGCTGATCGATTACGTGGTCAACCACACCGGCCCTCACCATCCCTGGGCCAACGATCCCCCGACGCCGACGTGGTTTCATGGCACGCCGGCGCATCATCTGGAGCCCGCCTACAGCTTCAACGGGCTGGTCGATCCGCATGCTTCGCCGCGCGAGTATCGCAACACGCTCGACGGCTGGTTCGCGGGCAAGTTGCCAGACCTGAATCCGGACGATCCCGCGCTTGCTCTCTACCTGGCGCAGAATGCGATGTGGTGGACCGAGATAGCGCAGTTGGATGGTTTCCGGCTCGACACGTTTCCTTATTCCTCGCGCCAGTTCTGGAGGGGATGGTTCGAACGGCTCGGCCAGGTCTATCCACAGATCAACGCCATCGGCGAGGTTTCCGACCCCGATTCCATCATCACATCATTTTTCGAAGGCGGACGAAAACAATTTGACGGCATCGACTCCGGCCTGGCAACGGTCTTCGACTTCCCGCTCTGCTATGCCTTGCGCAATGTGGTTATCGAAGGCGCGCCGATGGACAAGATCGTCGAGGTTCTCCGGCACGACGAACTCTATCCGCATCCTGAAATGCTGGTTACTTTCATCGGAAATCACGACCAGCGGCGCTTCCTGAGTGAGAAAGGCAGCAATCCGGCAAAACTTAAAGCGTCAACGGCGCTGCTGCTGACCCTGCGCGGGATTCCGCAGATTTATTCGGGCGACGAAATCGCGATGCCGGGCGGCGACGATCCCGATAACCGGCGTGATTTTCCGGGAGGGTTTCCGGGGGATCCGCACAATGCCTTCACCGCCAGTGGCCGCACGGCCGAACAGCAGGATGCATTCACCTACGTGCAGTCGCTGCTGGCGTTGCGCCACAACCACGCCGCTCTGCGCACCGGAAAGCAGTGGCACATCGGATGGGATGCCACCTATTACGCTTTCCTGCGGGAGTCGCCGGAAGAGAAGCTTCTAGTTGTCTACAACAACGCATCTTCCAGTCGCGACCTGACGATTCCGCTGGCGGACACGCCGCTCGAAACTGCCCACCAGTTGCAGACGGTGTTTGGAACGAGCCCCGCGGAAATTGTGAGCGGCCAGGTGCGCGTTTCACTGCCGGCGCAGACACTTTCCGTGTTCACTGTGCGATAGCGCGCCAGCGGATCCACATCCGGTCGGATGTTGACTTTTTGTTGGTCACCGGCGGAATCTCGATCATAATGTTCTGTGATCTTGTCGAAGATTTGCCACAGAAGGTTTGCCACAATTGAGAACCCATTCCTGGCTGGCCAATCATCTCCGCGTGATCGTGTGTTTGGTGACGCTGTTCGCCGCAGCGGCCAGCCTGTCGGCGCAGAACGGCCGTCCCGCTGAGTCTTCTCTCATGCCGCAGCTCCGCCAGGCACTCAGCCTCAACGATCACGGGGACCGGCAGGGGGCGATGAATCTTGTTCTGCGTCTGTTGGAGCAACATCCGGACTTTGCGCAGGCCATCAAGCTGAAGGGCCTGTTGCTGGAGGAGTCGGGCCGCACCTCCGAGGCGGCAGCCGCTTACGAAGAGGCTCTGAAGCTGGCGCCGAACGACGGCGATCTCCTCCTGAAAGCGGGGATGTACAAACTGGCTGCGGGCCAGAAAGAAGAAGCCATCCAACTGCTGGAGCATTGTCTGCGCGTTGTTCCCGGCGACGGCGACGCCGAGTTTTATCTCGCCCAGGCCTATCACCTGAATGGGCAGGAGGACTTGGCGCTGGGGGCTATCCGGCAGAGTTTGAAGGCCGAGCCCGACAACGTCGACGTGTGGCAGAAGTATGGAGAACTGTTGTGTGTGACGGGAGATTGCGAGGGAGGCCTGAAATGGCTGCTCAAGGCGCAGCACGCGGATGCCAAGCGGCCGCGCCTCGATTACGACATTGCCGTCACGGACTTGAAATTGATGGACCTCGCCGGAGCCTCGCAGTATGGCGCGCGGGCGGTCGAATCCCAGCCCAACGATGTATCGGCTTTGCAACTGCTGGCCAGCGCGGATGTGAAGCTGGCCAAATGGCAAGAGGCGAAGAGCGCATTCGAACGCGTCCTCGCACTCAAGGTCGACGATGTGGATGCGTTGCTGGGGCTGGGCCAATGCGAAGTGGAACTGAAGGACTACGCAGCCGCCGTCGACAAATTGCAATTGGTGCTGCGGTTGGCGCCGACCCGCCTGCTGGCCCATTTCTATTTGTCACGGGCGTATGCCGGAATGGGCAGGACGGCGGACGCGCAGCACGAGGCAGCGCTGCATCAGTTGATGATGGAGCAGATGACGTTCGTCCGTTCCGTCGAGCGCGAGGGAAGCGAAAGCCCCATCAAGGCTCAGGCTGAGCAGTTGCTCGCAGATCATCACGAAGAGGATGCGTTGCAGCTCTATCGCAAGCGCTTCCAGGGCACGGCCGCGACTCTGGCCGATGCTTACGTGTTTATTGGGAAACTGTATCTCACGCTGGGAAGTGAGGCGGACGGCCTGCGCTGTCTTCATCATGCGCTCGAACTGCAGCCCACGGTTCGCGGCGCTCACACCTATGAAGGAATCCTGGCGTTGAAGCACGACGACCTGAGCGGGGCCGAGAATGACTTTAAGGCAGAACTCGCAAACGATCCAAGCTATCAGGCGGCGATTGCCGAAATCGGTGAAGTCCGCTACCACCAGGGGCGCTATTCCGACGCGGCGGAACAACTGGCGAAGTCCAGAACCATGACGCCGGAATTGCTTTACATGCTGTGCGATTCTTACTTCCGCACGGGGAAAGTTTCGGATGCGGACTTGACCGCCGAAACCGCAGAGGCGTACGGCAGAGACAACGTGGAACTCATGAAAGGCCTGATCGACCTGCTCCAGCGCAACGGGCAAACGGAGCTGGCGCGGAGTATGTCGGCCAATCTCCCGCAAAAATAGGATCGATCAATACCCCACCCAGCGGCCTGACCATGCTCCACGCTGTTTATAGAAGGTTCTAGAGAATGCAGACTGCTACTGGAATACTGGCGGCTTGCGTTGAGCGCCGGCGGACAATGTCCGATCTGCCGGCGCCCGGCGCAGATTACTCGCAATACTCCTGGTTGCACGCGGCTTCGCAGGCGTTGATTTGTGCGACGCAGGCTGCCATGCAAGAGCCTGGCGGTGGATTCGGCGCACATTGAGCCGGATCTTCTGGGCACTGGCAGTTTTCTGAGCACCTCTGCATAACCGGCGAGCACGAGTAGTAGTTGCCGTTCATGCATTCCGTGTACCCTTGTGGATTGACGCAGCCAGCCGCGTGTACGTGCGCTGCCCAAGCCAAAAGGATCGCGACGCCCGCCAGTTTCAACATCGACTTCATGACCGAGTTCATCGTTTTCCCTCCTTTTCAATTATCGATTCTCGACGGTACCGTCAACCGACAGCAATGACTGATTGCTGGCGGAGCTTGATTTCAGCAAGACATGCGAGAACACTTGCTGTTGTCTCTTCTCATCTAAGAGGCCGATCCATGCTGCTTGCACTTTTCCTGTTCCGTCTACAAGAAGCAAGGTGGGGGTGGCAGATACACCTACGCTATCGAGGCTGGCTGAAATCACTTGTGTCGTCGTCACGGAGGCATTTTGGAGAAATGCCTGGGCCTCTGTCTGAGGCTGGGGAAAGACGGCCAGCATATCCAGTTGGCCTTGCGACTTTGAGGCAAGCTCTCGGTAGAAAGGGAGACTGGCTTGGCAGAAATGACAACCTGTCGAGAGCACCAGCACAAACGAGTTGCGTGCTTGGGGAAAATGAACTCCGGGAAGGCTGATCGTTTTTCCCGTCAGTGCGTCAGGCGAAGTGACTCGTGGTTTGTGACGCGTAAGTTCGTTACGCCCCACGACCACCAGAAAGACAGCTATTCCGAGAATCACCGCCAGATTGGCAGCCTTGTCGAGCTTCATAAGGCATCACCTTTCGTAGCTCCCACCGGTCAAGTGTGCTTGGGCAAAACGAAAGTCCGCCCGAATTGCTCACCCGCCAAGTCTAGAGCCTGGGAAGGTTAGGCTTGGCTGTTCTTATGTTCATCGGTCGATAGCGACCGCAGTCCCCGTGACTCAGCGCTCGCAGGGGGAGCATCGCATCTTGACTTTCCCCCAATTCTCAATTGAAAACCACGTATAAAGCACAACTGGTCCAATGTCACTTGTGAATATTTGGCGTTACGAATCACGAACAGTGCACGACCCACATGCGGCGAATCCTCGAATCGACGTGTCAAGTCGGCGGATCTACTTTTCGTTGGTTGTTACGACTTACGAACGAAGGAAAACAAGGAGCGTTACACCGTGGGCCGCGGGTGCCTCGGCAATATTTTGTCGAATAAAAGGAATTGAAACTGGTTTACCCGGGATCGAAGTCGGTATTTCCCTCCCAGGGAGGGCTGCTCATTTGCAGAGGAGGCGCGCGTCGCTGGAATTTCTGGCGTTTTACAGTTCGAGTTGAGCGATGCCCTTCGTAATCGCTTCATCGAGAAGCTGCTTCATTTGTCGGGATGCTTCTCGCGCCAGTTGGCCTTGCTGTTCGCCGAGCTTGCCTTGTTCTTCGCCGAGTTTTCCTTGCTTTTCCCCGAGCGCCCCCATCTGCTCACCAAGCACCCCCTGCTGATCGCCGGCTCGGGATTGGATCTCACCGATCTTGCTCTGAAGCTCCCCAATTTCCGATTGAACTTCACCCACCTGCTCCATGGTGGCGCCGGAACTGAGTTTCTTCAATTCCGCTTTGAGCTTGTCGAGTTCTGCCGTCATGTCGGGCACGTTCACATGAACCTGCTCCATTTTCGCGCCCAGTTCTTCCTGTTGCTTTCCCAAAGCTTCCTGCTGCTTGCCAAGTTCTTCCTGCTTCTTCCCAATCTCTTCTTGCGGAGCCCAGAGTTTCTTCGCGCGATCGATGGTGGCCTGATCGCGAATGACGTAGGATTTTTCGTCGCGCTGGAACCAGATGAAGTCGCCGGGAATCGTCTTCCGGAGTTTCTCGACATGACGGGCATCTTCTTCCGAGCCTGACATGGTCAGGGCATCGGTCTTGCCGGAGACGATGACGAAGCGCTGTTCGTCGTCGTAGCCGTAGGAGTAAGAATATCCGTGGCCGGACGACGACCCGGAATGCGAGGATTGGCCGCGCCAGCCCGCTGCCGGCATCGGCGGGAGCGGCGCGATGGGCGCGATCAGCGACATGGGCGCCTTCGGGGCCATCGCGCTAATCGGCGCAACCGGAGCTACGCCGGGCGCTGCCGGGCTCGGGATTACTCCAGTGACCCGGCCGGCGATCCCTCCACTGATCGCTCCGGTGACCGCGCGCGGCGCTGGCGGGGAATCAGGAAGTGAAGCTGGTTCGGGCGGGGCTGTCGCGTCCGACTCGGGAGCTGGCGCGGGCTCGGGTGCAGGCTCTGCCAAGGCCTTGGGCGCAGGCGCGGTGGGCGGCGCCGCTGGCGGGGTCTGGTCCTGTCCGATTACGCTGCGCAGGGGGACCCCCTGGCTGGCGGCGTGCACCGATGCTACGAGATAGACCAGCGGAACCCCGAGTGCAAGCACCATGACCGCAATCGATTTCTGGAGACGCATGGCAACAGATCCTTTCCAGGAGAGAATTCTTTCTAATCTTTTTTCCGCCTGACCAGCCTTGGCCATTGCAACCCCTTGCCACCACACGCGCCCAGGCGCGGCCTGCAGGGCTTCGAAAAATTCCAGCAAGGTTCTGGCGTAATCCTTACGATCGGCGCCGCAGCTCAGTGCGGCCTCGTCACTAGCCTGCTCCGCGAGGTTGGCGAGATGCCGGTCGAGCCACCAGGCCAGCGGATTGAACCAGAAAACTGCTCGATGCAAAAGAGACAGACGCTGCGTGAGCGCATCGCGCCGCGCGACATGTGACACTTCGTGCGCCACGACGGCATCCAGTTTGGCATTGTCCCATTCCGGCCAGCCCATAGGCAGCAGAATCGTCGAGCGCAGCACGCCCAGCGTGAGCGGCACGGAAATGAGTTCGGACACGGCGACCCGTGGCATGGAGGCAAGCCTCAAGGCCAGCGAACGGGAAGCAATTCTCGAAGTTACGCGGGGATCGTCAATCTCTTGGGATGCTTGCGCGAGTCGCCGGCCAAAGGCGAACCCTATTCCGAAGCGCGCCAGCAACAGCCACACAATGCCGAAATAAATTCCCGCGGCGACAGTTCTCCACGGAACCGAGGACAGAAATGAAGAGGGAAGCGAAGACACAAGCGATGGTGTGCCCGCATGACCGGCTACGATGCGCGCCGTATCGTCGTACTGCGCCGCTTTACGATTCGCACGAAAGGGATGGGTAGGCGCGATGGAAGATGCCGCTTCCGCTGGCGGCAGAACAAGCATGCCCGTAGGAGTAGAAGAGGATTGCAGGGCGGGGGTTACGACGTGCGCTGCTCCCGATTGAAATATCGCCGGGGTGGGCACGGCCACGGGTGGCAGCATCGATTGCAGCAAGGGCATGGCGAGGGAGGCATAGAGTACCGCGGTCCAGGTGAACAGTCGCATAGTCGTGCTCTTCACGCGGAACGCAGCCAGCGCGAGACCCGCTGCTCCAGCCAGCGCCAGAGCGCGCACCGCGGAATTCGCAAGCAATTCGAGAACGCTGGTGGACGCTGAAATCGCGGCGATGAGCGTCATGAGTTTCCTTCCTTATTTCTCGATGTTATTTATCGACGTTCGTTCTTTCGGCAATCTTCTTCTCGCCAATCTTGCGGGCGAGGCGTTCCAGTTGCTTACGGTTGAGCACGGCGTTGTCGACCATGCCGAGTACCAACTGCTCGGCGGACCCGCCGCAGAAACGATCGATAATGGCTTTTACGGCCCGGACGGCAACATTCTGGCGCGCGTCTGAAGCTTTGTAAATAAATGTGCGGCCTTCGGTCTCGTGCGTCAGGAATCCTTTTTCTTCCAGCCGGCGCAGGACCGTGCGAATGGTGGAGTCCTTCATCGGTCGGGAAGCGGCCAGCCCTTCGCGGCAAGCTTCGGACGAACACGGACCATGCGCCCAGATGTAGTCCATGACGAACTGCTCGACTTCTCCCATGTTCTTTAGACGCGCTGTCTTTATGTTAGTCATTGTAGCGTTACAATGTGTAACACATGACCTGGGCCCCGTCAAGAACAGAAAATGAGCAGCGCGAGTCGGCAAAGAGATTGACTTCTTCTGAAATCCCACGCGAATGAACATTGCAGATCGACCGGACGTGGGCGGTCGCCTCGGCGCAATCAACTTGCTAATCATGACTTCGGCGCATACTCTCAGAGTAGGTCTGATTTGCGGCTGCCAAGGGAGAACATCTGACACACGACGAAATGAAGGCTTCTTACGTTGTGATCCGCCACAACGTCCGTACGTATGAATCGGCGGGAGTGGTCGAGGTAGTCAAGGGACGAACCAACGCAGAGTCCACGTTGAAGAAGTTCGAAATCAACCAAAGCTCCTCCGATCGGCACGAAGGCTGGCGCTATTTCCTTGAAAAGAGCAACCTGAAAGCGGGCACGGACCCGGCCGAGGCCACTGAGCTTCGTCAGGCGGAGCTGGAAAGCCGGGAGTCCAAGGCCACGCAGGATGGTGGTCCGAACCTGGGCGGGACGTCGAGGTAAGCAAGATTCCCGCAGCAATTCTCTTGCTAACCTATGGCCAGCGGCGTAGCATTCCCCTGTGCGTTAGACCGAGTCGGTCGTGAGCAGTTCTCGCCTAATCAGCCAGTACCTGCCGAGCCGTACCTCCGAATCTCTCCAGCGTAAATTGCAAATTGATCGAAAGGAACACCGGATCTATATGGCAGAACAAGGAACAGTCAAGTGGTTCAATGACGCCAAGGGCTATGGCTTTATCAGCCGGCAAAATGGCGAGGATGTTTTTGTGCACTTCTCAGCGATCCAGGCGGGCGGCTTCAAGAGCCTGCAGGAGGGCCAGACAGTGCAATTCGACGTGACCAAGGGGCCCAAGGGCTGGCAGGCGGAGAACGTCCAGCCGCTGTAACCTCATCCCGGAATCGGAAGGGCGATCTCTCCGGAGATCGCCTTTTCATTTTTTCAACGCGTTGACACCGCCGCGAGATAGGCTGCCCCACCCGTCGTGGTGTTCGACGGGTGGGTACTCCTACAACCAGTTCAGCTATGGCCCATCTTTGGACCACCGCTCCGAGGTCCGTGGTTCCCACCTGTCGAAAACCGCGACAGGTGGGGCAGCCTCACTTAGAGTGGTCCGGCGTTGCAAAGTCCGCAGTTCCAACTTTGACGATGGTTCCGCGAGGCTGCGGTTTCGCTTCTTTCGATTCTTTCGCTTCTTTGCCTTCCTCAGGCTTGGGCTTCACTTCAGGGGCGGGCGCTGGCTCTTCCGTCCAGACGCCGTAGACGCGTCCACCATAAGCGGCGATTCCGCTGTAGTCACCGAAGAAAACGCTTCCCACCTCAAACGCTTCGTCGGTCCAGGCGTAGTTGTTGAAGCTGTGGCCGCTATCGGTGGAGCGCGCCAGCACTACGATCTGCTTGCGGTTCAGAGGATCGCGCCGGCGATCATAAAAAATTACGTCGATGGAGCCGTCGGTCGGGTCCACGGCGAGCCATTGAAAGAAATGGTCCGCGCCATCGTGAATCGGGTCGTCGTTCACGCGCATGGGCGCAGACCAATGCTTGCCGCCGTCGTCGGAAGTCGCCAGCAAAACATCAAGCTCGCCGTTGCGGTAGTCGCTCCAGGTCACATACAGACGTTTACTTTTCGGGTCGATGGCAATCTGCGGGAACCCATTGGCGCGTTCGAGGGTTTGGATCGCGAACATGATGGGCGCGGTATGAATGACGGCCCGTGCCCGGGAAAAGCTCACGCCGCCGTCGCGGGACGTGGCCAGCATGATCGCGTCATCCTGGCTCCAAATCGCGTAGAGCGTGCCATCCGGACCAACCACGCCGGCGAAGCCTTCGGCGGCGCCGTTGTCATCGCGCGGCAATCCGGGATGCGCATCGATCTCAACCGGCTGCGACCAAGTCTTGCCGTCGTCAGTGGAGCGGGAGAGCACCATCTGCGAATCGGTCAACCTCCACCGCGTCCACCCCACATAGAGATTGCCCGCATAACGGCTCTGGGTGTCGTCCGCAATAATGTATGGCTTGTCTTCAAATGGAATTCCCGGCGAACTCGGCTGTTCGGCGACCGGGAAGTGATCTGCTTCCCAGGTCTTTCCGCCATCGAGCGAGCGCCGCACAAAAATTCCGTTGCGGGTCGCACCATGCGCCCAGTAGTTAAACGTCCCCAGCTTATCGAATGCGATGTAACACACAAACGCGTGGCCCTGGTTATCGAAGGCCGCCGACACATCGCCCGACACGCGATAATTCTTAGGATCCACACCCTCGGCCAGTTGCCAGGTGTGACCCGCGTCCTGCGAGTAGGACGCGTGAACATTGTCCTGAAAGACGGCCACCACCTCCTGCGGATTTTTCGGATTCACAGCGATCGACGGCTCCGTGAAGGGCCCCACCGTCGGCGTGAGGGGAAAGACCTGGGCCTGAGGAGCCTTGGGCAGATCCTGCCCGTGCAAGAGTAAGCGCGCACTGAAGAGCAGCGCGAAAATAGCCGTTGACACGAACCGACGGAAACACTGGGGAAAAAACATTCAAGTCCTCGCGATCAAGTGTGGTTGGTTATGAATTGTCACCGGAGCATAAAGCGGCGCCTCCGGCAATTCCAGCATCAGCCCCGTAGTGCGCCATCAACAGCGGAATTTCGGAAGCGCGCGGATTCACGCACCAACTGGGAAGACGTTTTTTGATGTCATCGAAGAACGGTTTCAGCATGGCCGCCACGCCGCCGCCCATTACCAGAACGTCGGGGTCGAGCAGGTCGACGATGTTGCCGAGCCAGGGCGTTAAGAGGTCAACCGTCTCTTGCAGAATTTCCCGCGCCAGCGCATCTCCTGCCGCATAAGCTTTGCCTACCATTTCGCTGGTGATGGCCCCAACTTCGCCATTCGCCAGATCGAGAATGGCCGACCGCTGCGATGGATTGTCCTTAAACTTGCTTCGCGCACGCGCACCAATCGCAGGACCCGCCGCCAGTATCTCAATGCATCCCAGCTTTCCGCAGGTGCAGCGCGGGCCGCGATAATCGATGCTCACATGGCCGCCTTCGCCCGCCGCACCGGTGTTGCCGTGGTAAATGCGGCCATCCAGAACAATGCCGGTGCCGATGCCGGTTCCAATCGTGGCATAGAAAACGTAGCGGTAGCCGCGGGCCGCGCCCCAACGCGTTTCCGCTAGCGCCGCGGCATTGGCGTCGTTGTCCACTTTGACGGGCACGTGATAGATCTCCACGATTTTGTCGGCCAGAGGAAAATTCCGCCAGCAGGGCAGATTCGGCGGATTAAGAACGACACCCGTCTTCGGGTCGAGTGGCCCCGGGGCGCAGATTCCGATGCTGTGAAATCCACCGTACGGGGCGGCGGCCGCCGTCATGGAATCAATCGCCCCTGCGACCGCATGCAAAGCCGCTTCGGCCGTGCCGTTGGCCACCATCGGCTTGCGGCCCTGCGCGAGTATTTTGCCTTCGAGGTCCACCAACCCGACGGCAACTTTCGTGCCGCCAATATCGACGCCGAGAATTGGACTGCCAGGTTTTGAATTCTCACTCATGGCTTAGGCGTTGCCGCCATCTGCGGCAGGGAAGAGAACTGCACCTTGATGGTCTTGATTTCGTATGGCTTGGTGTGCAACGTAACTCCGCCATTGCGAATCGGAATGCCTCCTGTCGCTCTTTCCATCAGATCGGTTTCCGCCGCCGATTCCGCTCCCGGCGGAAGTTGAATTGTAACGTCGCCATCCTTGCCGGCCCATTCGTAGTAGCGCAGAACCAGCGCGTTCTCGTCCTCAGCTTTTTTCAGCGCGGTTACGATGACGTTGTCCGGCTGGGCTTGCAGAAACGAGTGCTCCGCCGCGAGCGCTCCCTCGTGCTTCCCGAACGGCAGCGAAATCAGTTTGTAATTCAGTTCGTAGCCGCGGCGAATGGTGAGCGCATCTTTCCAGCCTCCACCGTGCGGATACAGCGAATAGGTGAACTCGTGATGACCCTCGTCCGCGTGAGGATCGGGCCATTCCGGCGAGCGCAGCAGCGACAGGCGCAACACATTTCCCTTCGCGTCATATCCGTATTTACAGTCATTCAGCAGACTGAAGCCGTGCGTTGAGTCCGAGATATCTGCCCAGCGTTGCGCCGGAACTTCAAACTGCGCCTGCTCGGCGGGAGTGTTTCGAGTTGTGGGTCGCTCGACCGAGCCAAATGGAATTTCAAACGCCGCTTTGTCACTGTGCGCGCTGACCGGGAACGCAACCTTCAGCAGGATGTGCTTCTCATGCCATTCCGCCTGCATCTTCACATCGACGCGGGGCTCGCCCGCGTACAGGATAACGTCGCGCAAAAAAGTTGAATTCTGGAAATGATTCTTGATCTGGATGACCGCCCGCAGCGGGCCGCTCTCCACCAGCTTCACTTCATCCGCCTTGTCCAGATCCCAATGCTGCTTCTCGAAGTCGGCGTCGATATTCCACGCGTCCCATTGCTTGGGCTTGTCGACGAAAGCCTGCAGCAGGTTTCCGCAGGTTGAAGTTTTCGGGCCGCCGGTGTCGGTTTCCGCGGGCGCCAGCGATTCCGTGCCGCTGCGTTTATCGAACAGGCTGGTCATGCAGCCCGTCTGTGGATCGATCTTCACGCGAATGAACTCGTTCTCGAGGCTATCGGCAGAGGCTCTCAGAGGTGAAGGGCGCATCTGCGCGCTCATGACAGGTCGCACGAAATAAGTGTGGTAGCCAAGCGACGGCGTGTTGGCCAATAGCAACAACCGCACGCGGTGCGTTTCGGCGTCGACGGAAAGCAGTTGCGATGGCACCAGCTTTCCGGTCGAGTCCGCCACTTCGATCTGATTTGCCGGCGCCGGCAGTTGGACCTCAACTTCCGTCACCTCGGTTCGCGGCCAGGAGAGCGAATTGAAAATCAGAACTGGAACCTCGCTTTGAATGTTCCCGCCTTGCGTGTTAACGTGCGCGGCAAGTTCGCGCAGCGATCCCATGGTCACATCGTTGGCGGCGCGATCCACATCTTCCAGATTGCGCTTGGCATCGAGATAATTCACCGCGATCCCGGAGCCCGGCATGATGTCGTGGAAGTGATCGAACAGCAGATTTTTCCAGGTCAGTTCCATCCCGTCCTGCGGGTACGCCCGTCCGTAGAGCGAGGCCAGCGATGCGAACTTCTCGGCGTTGAGCACGGTTTCTTCAGCCCGCCGGATTCTGCGTTTGGTTTCGGCCTGGGTCGTGAACACTCCCCGGTGATACGCGAAGTAGAGTTCGCCATCCCAGGTCGGAACCTGCATGCTGGGGAGTTTTTTCTCCAGATCGCTGAAGAAGTCGCGGGCAAAACTGAACTCGAGTTTCGGAAATACCGCATCCGGAGCCCGCAGCCGGTCGGCATTGTCGAGCATGATCCGCGTCGGCCCGCCGCCGTGATCTCCCACGCCATAGAGGTGCATCATTTCCGGTTTGTCCGGGACGGTTTTGCCGTAGATCGACGGCATCCAGATCGATACATCAGTGGCAAGAGACTCGGCGTCGATGCCACCCGCATAATCATGCGGAAAATATGTGAGCAACCGGCTGCCGTCGGGCGCCTGCCACCAGAACAGCTTGTAGGGGAACACCGTGAACTCGTGTGCCCAGAGCAGCTTCTGGGTGACGAAGTAATCCATGCCCGACTTTTTGTAGATCTGCGGCAGTTGGTAGTTGTATCCAAACGAATCCGGGTTCCAGCCGATCTTCACATCGACGCCGAAGTTCTGTTGAAAATATCGCTTGCCGACCAGAATCTGGCGGACCAGTGATTCTCCATCGGGCATATTTAAATCCGGCTCGACCCACATTCCGCCAATGATTTCCCACCGGCCCTCCTTCACGCGTTGCTCAATCTGCTTAAAGAGGTCGGGATACTTCTCCTGCATCCATTCATAGGTCCGCGCGGAAGACATGGTGAACTTGAAGTCGGGATACTCGCGCATCAGGTCGAGCACACTCTGGAACGTATTGCGCACCACTTCGACGGTCTCGGTCCACGGCCACAACCATGCCATGTCGATATGCGAGTTGCCCACGATGCGAATGTTGAACTGCTGCAGCCACGGCTTCAGCACTTCGAGTTTGGCCTGGGCCTGTTTGAGCGAGTCATCGAACGCAGCTTGATCTCCATGATCGAGCGGGGAGAAGTCAACGGCTTTCACCGCAGCGTCGAGTTGCTGCTGGCGCGCACTCTTACCTTCCTCGTAGGCAGCAATGATGGGGCGGGCAGCGAGAATCTCCGTGCGAAGAAACGCAGGGTCGGGACGGGTGTGCGGAGGCTCGATCGTGAGCTCGCTGTGAAAAAATTCGGCCTGTACTGCGTCTCCTGCGACTACCCTCGCCGCGACCAGAAATTTCTGGCCCGGCTGCGCGTTTGAGGTCAAAAGCACGGGCAGAATATCGTCGTCGCTGCCCCGATAGAGAATCGCTTCGTTCGAAAACACAGTGATCCTCAAGCTATCCGGACTGCCAAAGCGCAGATCAATCGACACCCGCGAGCCTTGCGTAGGGTAACCGTTGATCTTCTCGGGAATCTGAATCCAGCGGCGGAACACGTGGGTTCCCGCCCAATGCTCCTCGTTCGCATTCTTCCCCCCGGCCCGGATTCGTTCTTCACCTTGAGCACGCCCCAGCTGGAGTCGTCCAGCCACGGATCCTCCGGATGCGGAACGTCGTCATGAAATCGCCATTCCGCCTCGGCCTGACGAGTGAGCGCCCCTAAACGATCGAGCGTCGACTTGTAAGGATCGGGAGCGCTGGAAGCCTGGGAAACCGCAAAAGCCGCGTGCAACAGAATTGCAAATAAGAAGACGAGCGAACGCTTCATAGAGAACACACCTTTCGAGCGAGCTAGAAGATTGCGGCCCCTGTATTTGCGAGCCACCAGAGATTATCACTCAACCCTTGATTGACAAATTCAGGTCGAAGAATTCTAAGTTGTTGATTCTACAGCGACCTGAGCCTGCCCGCGCGAGCCTGCAAAAATTATGATTCGTTCCATCGGAATTATGAATCCAAGCCGTTACGTAAGATTGTTGACGGCGCGGGCCGCCCAACTTACAATTCAAGCTCCAATGTCAGAGAACTGCAATCTTCGCGCGATGTGCTGCTGCACTTGTTGTTGTTGTGCATGCGTGTGCACTGGCGCGGGGAGGCTGCTGACCTAAGAATTCTTTCTTAACTCAGGCACTCATAAACCCATCGCCAGACGAACCTGGCGGTGGGTTTTTTATTTGCCCCAAAACGTGAAGCAGAGACTTATGACACAGACACTCACAAGACAGCCGCCGTCGACGCCGAGAAAAAGAAACCACAGCGCAGCGAGTCGAGCGTCTGAAGCGCGCCACGAACCCTTGGGAAGGACTGGACGAAATCCGGCGCTTCGCCCGCGAGGGATTTCGAATCCATCCCCGCGGAATGGATCGGAACTTATTTCCGCTGGTGGGGCGTTTACACCCAGGGAGATGGAGCAGGCGTAACGGGTGGCACGGGCGGCGTGGGGCACGCTCTGCAGCGTTTCATGGTGCGCATCCGCATTCCCAACGGCATGATGACTTCCCATCAACTGCGCGCCATTGCCGATCTAACCCGCCAACACGCCAACGGAATCGCCGACCTCACCGTTCGCCAGAATATTCAGCTGCACTGGGTCACGATCGAGTCGCTGCCGGAGGTTCTCGACGGCCTGTGGCAAGTCGGACTCAACACGACCGGCGCTTGCGGCGACGTCGTGCGCAACGTCACAGGTTGCCCGGTTGCCGGCGTGGACGCGGAAGAGATTGTCGACGCTTCGCCGCTGGTGCTTGAAGCCGTCCAAGTTGTTGGCGGGAAACGCCGAGTTCTACAATCTGCCGCGCAAATTCAAAATCTCGATCACGGGATGCCGCTCGTGGTGCTCCTATCCCGAGATCAACGACGTCGGCCTCACTGCGATCACGCGCCACATTGGCGGAAAGCCAGAAGTTGGATTCTCTCTGCGCGTAGCTGGCGGCCTTTCAACCGAGCCCTATCTCGGCGCCCGTCTGAACGCGTTCGTTCGCTGGAACCAGGTCCTGCCCGTCGATCAAAGGGATTGCCGAGCTGTTTCGCGATTCTGATGTTCTCCGCGAACATCGCGAGCGCGCCCGATTGAAGTTTCTCTTTCTGCGCCATGGATGGACCGCGGACCGCTTTCTCGACGAACTGCAGGAGCGCATCGGATTCGAGCTCGATCCCGCGGTCGAAGAGAATCCGCCCGACGACGTTTACCGCGACCATGTCGGAATTCACGCCCAGAAGCAGCGCGGACTTTCTTACGTTGGCGCGGTTGCGCTGCGCGGGCGTATAACGGCGGAACAGATGCACTCGGCCGCGGATCTCGCTGAACGCTTTGCGGGAGGGGAACTCCGCGCTACCAACATGCAGAACCTGCTGGTTGTGAACGTGCCAACGATCAACGCCGAGCCACTGGCGAAAGAACTGGACGCAATCGGACTGCGGGCGGGCGGCTCATCGTTTCTCGCGCGGCACGGTCGCTTGCAGCGGTACGGAATTCTGCAAGCTTGCGATCACTGAAACCAAAAGTTTCTCGCGATGGCTGGTCGAGGAACTGGAAGAGCGTCTTCCCGGATTCGATCAGCACCTGAAGCTCCACGTCACTGGTTGCCCGAACAGTTGCGGCCAGCACTGGATCGCCGACATCGGCATCGAGGGCAAGAAAATCAAAGTGAACGACCAGATGGTGGACGCGTACTACTTCTGCGTCGGCGGCGCTCTCGGCCTTCATCAAGCCACGGCCCGGCCCGTGGGATATCGCTGCGCCGCCACGGAAGTGCCGGAGCGCCTCGAGCGCTTGTTGGGCCGCTATCTGGCCGAGCGCGAGCCAGGCGAAAATCTGCGCCGTTTCTTTGTCCGCCACAGCGATACTCAGCTGCGGGAATTTCTGGCTGGAGAGGCGGTGGCCGCGGTTGCTCGCGATCTGCCGGACAGACAGGGTTGACGGATCCAGTGCTGCAGGAGGGATCGGTGACTAACTTATTTCCCATGTTCCTGAAGCTGGAAGGGAAGGCGGTGCCTGGTGGTCGGCGCGGGCAAGGTTGGGGAGCCAAAAATTGGCGGCTTGCTCGAAACCGGTGCGCGCATCCGCGTCGTAGCGCTCGAAGCGAGTCCTGCGGTACGCGAATGGGCGCGCGCCGGAAAGATCGAACTCGAGCTTCGCGCCTTTTCGGCCGACGATCTGGACGGCGCGTTTCTCGCCGTGGTGGCGACGGATTCGCGCACGCTCAACGAGCGCGTCTATTCCGAAGCTCAAAGACGCGGCGTCCTGTGCAATGTGGTGGATGTTCCGGATCTCTGCGATTTCTTCTATCCGTCCGTGGTGCGCCGTGGCGATCTTCAAATCGCGGTTTCCACTGCCGGGCAGAGTCCATCGCTGGCTCAGAAAATTCGCCAGCAGCTCGAAAAACAATTTGGACCGGGCTATGCCGCATGGGTGGCGGAACTTGGCGAAACGCGAAAGCTGATTCTTGCCAGCGATCTCGATAAAGAACGCAAGCTCGATTTGCTGCATTCGCTGGCCAGCAGGGAAGCAGTCGAAGCTGCCCTTGCCGAACTTCCCGGAACTCGCTGCCAAAGGAGAGGGCGCATGAAGGGGAAAGTTTATCTGGTGGGTGCAGGGCCGGGCGATCCGGAACTGCTCACCGTGAAGGCGCTGCGCTGTACTGCAGAACGCGGATGCCGTGCTGCACGACGACCTGGTCGCGCCCGAGATACTGAGACTCATTCCGCAGACCGCGCAAATTCACAACGTGGGCAAGCGCTGCGGCAAAAAGAAAATCCTGCAGGAGGAAATCAACTTTCTGATGATTGCCCTCGCCGACTCCGGATCTGCGAGTCGTTCGGCTGAAAGCGGCGATCCGCTGATGTTCGGTCGAGCTGGGGAAGAGATGGAATCACTACGCCGGGCGGACATTCCGTACGAAATGGTTCCCGGAGTGACTTCTGCCTGGGCGCCGCCGCCGTGGCGCGGGATTCCCCTGACTCACCGTCATGCGTCCTCCGCGCTCGTTCTTCTCACCGCCCATCAGGCTAGCGGAGAGCGATACCGCGAATTGGAGCAAGCTGGCTGGAAGCGGTGCCACGCTGGTCATCTACATGCCGGGTCAGAACTACGCGGAGATGGCTGCGAAGCTGAGAGCTGCCGGGCTTGCGGCGAGACTCCGTGCGTCGTCATCTCGCGCGCGACCACCGCGCGCCAGACAACGCATCGCACTACGATCGGCGAGTTGCACCGTGCTCCCAAATTTGTTTCTCCGACTCTGCTAGTGGTCGGCGAAGTTGTCCGATTTGCTGATCCTGAGTCTCGATGCAGCAATTGTTCGGACATCTCATCGCAAACGGCGTTTTCATTGCCGGCAGCTTTTTTGCCGACTACCCCTCGCGCGTAATCTTCGCCGGAGATGAGGAGCCAATCGCGTGAAGTCTCCAACGCAAGATCAGCTAAGAACCCGAACCGCGGCAGATATCGCAGAGCGTTCAGCATGCAGCCGAGAACTGGACGCCGCAGCGCACTCTGGCCTGGGCGTTCGAAACCTTCGGAAACCGCGTGGCAATTTCTTCGGCATTCGGCGCCGAAGGAATGGTGCTGATCGATATGGCGTCGCGCGTTCGTAAGGATTTTCGTCTTTTCACCATCGATACCGAATTTCTGTTTCCCGAAACTTACAGCCTAATGGACCGGATCGAAGAAAAATACGGCATCACCATCGAGAAAGTTTATTCTCGTGCTCTCTCCCGAGGAGCAGGAGCGTACGCACGGAACTGCCCTATGGACGCGCGATCCCGACCTTGCTGCGATCTTCGGAAAGTGGAGCCGCTTCGCCGCAAACTTGGCGAACTGAGCGCTTGGATCACCAGCATTCGCCGCGACCAGACCTCGGTCCGGTTCGACCGCACAACGAATCGAATGGGACGCGAAATTCGGCCTGGTGAAGATCAATCCAATCGTCGACTGGAGCTCGAAACAGGTGTGGCGCTATATCCACGATCACGACGTGCCTTACAACGCACTGCACAATCAGGACTATCCCAGCATCGGCTGCACGCATTGCACGCGCGCCGTGCGGCCCGGAGAAGATCCACGCGCCGGACGCTGGCCAGGATTCGCCAAGACCGAATGCGGTCTGCACATCATTGAGCCGGTGCCGGAAGCGACTGAAGCGGCCGCATCGAAAGCCGCCAAAATCGGCAACTGAAGCCCGCCCGAAGGGCCCCTTCGATCCAGGCGGCTCCGGATCGGCAACTTGCACGAACGCCTCGTGTCTTCGTGAGACCTTCCGCTCAACCCGCCGCAGTCGCTGGAGTTCCTCCCGGTCCGGATTGCTCGGGAAAAACATATGGTGCAGGCGCTGCACCGCCTCCTCGACCTTCGATTCTTCCACCAGAAATGAAATCGTGCGGTCGGAAGCGTCCCTGGCAAAGCACGTGACATCCATGTCTGAAACCGCCGCAAACACTCGGCTGGCCACTTCCGGCTGATGTCGAATGTTCTCTCCCACCAGGCACACCAGCGCGCTTGTGATTTTCCCATCGCACGTCGGCGACGCCCCGAAGATCGGCGGCAATCGCTGGCAAGGCCGCAGTCGACGCGACCAGCAACGACATGCGGCCCGGAGAAGTCGCCATCACATCGACGGAGCAGTGATGCCGTTCGAAGGCCGCATAGACACAGCATGCAGTAGGTTTGAATCGATCCCGCGAGCGGATTCAATTTCCACCGCGGCGACATTTCGCTTCGCGGTGATGGCGCTAACCGATTTGTCATCTGCCGTGCCTTGCTCGCGCGCGCCAATTTCCGTGCCCGCTCCATCCGGCCGTCGCGAATTCAACACATACACGGGGATATTCTCGCGCATCGCCGGAGCAAGAGTCGCCGGATGCAGCACCTTCGCTCCAAAGTGCGCCAGTTCCGCAGCCTCATCGAAACTCATCTTGCGGAATGACCCGCGCCTCGGGGCAAATCTTCGGGATCGGCCGTCATCATGCCATCCACGTCGGTCCATATCTCCACGCGGGCGCGCCAGAGCGCGGCGCCCACGATCGCTGCGCTGAAGTCGGACCCGCCGCGGCCCAGCGTGGTCGGAACACCGTCGACGGTGGACGCAATGAACCCGCCCAGCACCGGCACTGCGCCCGACTCCAGAACGGACTCAGAGTCTCCTGCAGTCGCTGCTCGGTCACGTCCCATAACGGACTCGCCTGGCCGTGGCGTGCGTCGGTGACGATGCAGGCTCGCGCGTCGACATGAGCTGCGCTTATCCCTGCTTGGCACAGCGCTTCCTTCACCAGCCTGCTCGAAAAGCACTCTCCAAATCCCAGTAGATGATCCTGCGATTTGAGATCGAGCTGGCGCGAAGCTTCCAGGTCGATGCAAGGAGCGATTCCAGAGCCCGAAACTCGCTTCGCAGTTCGCCGGTCGAGCGCGCTGTAGGCGGAGCCGTCGACGAGCGAGTCGGCCAGCTGCTCATGCCGAACATAGATGTTCCGCACCATTGCCAGGGCCGCGCCGAGGTGGCCGTTCGCTGCGGCGTTCCCGGCCTCCAGCAGTTGGTCGGTGACTCTCGCCAGTGCGCTGACCACGACCACCGGGTGCGCGTTGCGGCCTGCTTCGACGATCGCCGATGAGCCGGCGAATCGCTGCCGCGTCTTCCACCGACGTGCCACCGAACTTCATGACCACCACATCGTCGCCGCTGCTCGAATCTGCTTTGTCGCTGTGAGTCCTTGCTTATTCCGCTCATGTCCAGCTCCGTTTCTCGTTTTGGCGCAAAGAAAAACCCACCGCCAGATTGCTTCTGGCGGTGGGTTCGGGTGAATTCTCTTAAGATTGCTTTACTTCATCCGATCCCGTCCTCCAGAAGACACGTAATTCGTGTCGACATACCTGTGCCTGTCGATGTAATTCGCGTGGCCTTCTGGATGGAGGATTCATGAAATATCGGTCTTAACTCTCGGAAAACTGCAGCAACCGTAAGCTAGCGACCAGCAGGGCCAGGGAAGAAATTCAAAATTACGATGGAACGTATCGAAATTTACAGCCGCTACCAGCCGGGCTAAGCTGTCGTTCTTCATCTGCGTGGCAAACTGCCGCAGCAGCGCGACAAACGCCGTCGAGGCGACGGAAAGCGTTCGGTCGCGCCGGTAAGCCAGGCCCAATTCCCGATAGAGCTCCGCGTCCTCCAGATCAATCAGTTTGACCCGGCCCGACGTCCACTTCGTCGCGGGCAAACGATGCGCTGATCAGCGATACTCCCAGATCGGCGGCCACGAAGCTCTTGATCATGCCAATGCTGGGCAGTTCCATCCGCACCTGCAGTTCCGCGTTGTAGGGCCGAAACAGCTTGTCCAGCAGCCTCCGCGTATGCCCGGTCTTCGGGAACAGAAGCGGATGCTTGACGATCTCGCTGACTGGAACCACCTTGAACTTGGCCAGCGGATTCTTCGGGCTGACCATCAACATCAGCTTGTCGCGGAAAATCGGCTGGATCTTCAGGCTCGGAGACTGAATCGGCAGGGTCAGAATGCCGACTTCCACCTGCCGTTTTCCAGCTTCTCCACGATTTTGTAGCTGAAATTCCGGTAGATGCTGATCTGCACCGGCGGATAGCGCCGGCAATATTCGCCGAAAACTTCGGGCAAGAACGTACAAACAGGTGGCCTCGTTCGCCCCCACTCGCAGCGTGCCGCGAGGCGTGCCGCTGTGGTCGGCCACCGCCATCAACGACTCGTCCCGCAGCGCCTTCAAGCGCTCGGCATATTCGTAAAAACACCTGCCCGGCCGGGGTCAGTTTGACGGTCTTTCCCGAGCGGTCGAGCAGCCGGTCGCCATACTCCTGCTCCAGTTGGCGGATTTGGGCGCTGACCGCCGACTGCGACCGGAAAACCTTTTCTCCGGCACGCGAAAAACTGCCCTGCCGTGCCACTTCCAGGAACGTGATGAGTTGATCGAAGTCCATTGTGGTTTCAGCGAATTATAGCGAACTTCCACTGCGCTTCGAGGTTAATTACTCGGAATCCACCGGGCGTGCCGAGCCCTGAAATTTGCATGACTTGCATCGAAATTCTGCATTGTACTTTGCTTGCCCGCAGGCACAGAGAATACCGAAAGTCTGTTCCTGAGCAGAAGTGTGCGACGCTCCGTCGCCCTCGCGAGCTGCGCCCAAGAACAACTGATTCGAAAGGAGTTCAGTCCGCCGGCCGAAGTCGGATTCCAGGCGAGATGACGACATGACGACGCGTCTCAACCCGAAAAATGTCTGAAGAGAATGGCCTGCCGCCGCGCAGGGACTCTACGATCCTGCCCACGAGCACGACGCCTGCGGGATCGGCTTTGTCGCCAGCATCCGCGGCCAAAAGAGTCACGACATCATCCGCAAGGGAATCCAGGTGTCTGCTCAACCTGGCGCATCGCGGCGCTTGCGGCTGCGATCCGGAAACCGGCGACGGCGCCGGCGTCCTCATCCAGATTCCGCACAAGTTCTTCGCGCGCGAATGCGAGAAGCTCGGCTTCGCGCTGCCGAAACCTGGCACCTACGGCGTCGGCATGACGTTTCTGCCCGTCGAGAAGCACCAGCGCCTGCAGTGCGAGGGAATTCTCGAGCGCATCGTCCGCGAAGAAGGTCTGACCTTGCTCGGCTGGCGCGATACCCCGGTTTATGCCTCGGCAATCGGCCGCGTGGCGCGCGCTTCGCAGCCCTACATCCAGCAGATTTTCGTGCGTTGCGCTCCAGGCATGGACGAGGACGCTTTCGAGCGCAAGCTCTACGTCGTCCGCAAGCGGGCTGAGAACGAGATTCGCGAGTCCGGCATCGAAGACGCGGAGATGTTTTACATCCCTTCGCTTTCCTGTCGCACCATCGTTTACAAGGGCTTGCTGCTCGCTCCGCAGATCGCGAACTTTTACCGCGAACTTTCCGATCCCGATGCGGTCAGCGCGTTGTGTCTGGTGCACCAGCGTTTCTCGACCAATACGTTTCCCAGTTGGCAGCGGGCGCATCCTTACCGCTATATCGCCCACAACGGCGAGATCAACACGCTCCGCGGCAACGTCAACTGGATGCAAGCCCGGCAGTCGCTGCTGCGAGTCCCCGCTCTTCGGCGACGACCTCAAGAAGCTTCTTCCCGTCATCGCTCCCGACGGCAGCGATTCGTCAAATTTCGATAACGCAGTCGAGTTGCTTCTGCAGTCCGGACGCAGTCTGCCGCACGTCATGGCCATGCTGATTCCCGAAGCCTGGTCGGGCAATCCGCACATGAAGCCGGAGAAGCGCGCCTTCTACGAGTACCACGCTTGTCTGATGGAGCCGTGGGACGGTCCCGCCGCGATTGCCTTCACCGATGGCCGCGTGATCGGCGCGACCCTCGACCGCAACGGCCTGCGCCCCGGACGCTACGTCGTCACCCATGACGATCTGGTCGTGATGGCGTCCGAAGCCGGCGTGCTTGACATCGCGCCTGAGCAGGTCAAGAGCAAGGGGCGCCTGCAGCCGGGAAAGATGTTCCTGGTCGATACCGTCGAAGGCCGCATCATCTCCGACAAGGAGATCAAGCAAAAGCTCTCGTCGCGGCAGCCCTACGCCGAGTGGCTGAAGGAAAATCAGATCACCATCGACCAGTTGCCCGACCCTTCGCGCATGCACCACCCGGACGCCGAAACGCTTCTCCGCCGCCAGCGTGCCTTCGGCTACAGCGATGAAGATCTGCGCATGATCCTCGGCCCCATGGCTTTGAAAAGCGAAGAACCGATTGGTTCGATGGGCACCGACACGCCGCTGGCCTGTCTCTCCGACAAGCCGCAGTCGTTGTTCAATTACTTTAAGCAATTGTTTGCGCAGGTGACCAACCCTCCGATTGATCCCATCCGCGAAGAGATGGTGATGTCGCTCATCAGCTACATCGGCAGCGAGCGGAACATTCTCGAAGAAGCGCCCGAGAACTGTCACATGCTGAAGCTGGCGCATCCCTTGCTCTCCAATCGCGAACTGGAAAAGCTGCGCCGGGTTTCGAATCGTGACTTGCTGGCGACCACGCTGCCCGCGCTGTTCCGGGCGAAAGACGGCGAAGAGGGACTCAAGCGCGCTCTCGACGAATTGTGCCAGCGAGCCTCGCTGGCGGTGAAGGCCGGCTACTCGCTGATGATTCTTTCCGATCGCGGCGTGGACAAGGACTACGCTCCCATCCCCTGCCTGCTCGCGCTGGCGGCGGTTCACAACTTGCTCGTGCGGGAAGAAACGCGAACCCAAGTGGCGCTGATCACCGAATCCGGCGAGCCCCGCGAAGTCATGCACTTCGCCCTGCTCAGCGGCTACGGGGCCAGCGCAATCAATCCATACCTGGCGCTCGAGAGCGTTGAGAACCTGGCGCGGCGCGGAGAACTGGGCGACGACACGACTCCGGAACTGGCCGCCAAGCACTTCATGAAGGCCATCAAGAAGGGCTTGCTGAAGACGTTCTCGAAAATGGGGATCTCCACGCTGCAAAGTTATCAAGGCGCACAAGTGTTCGAAGCCATTGGCCTGAACAAGGAATTGATCGACGCCTACTTTGTTGGAACCGCTTCGCGGATCGAGGGAATCGGACTCTCGGTTCTGGCCACCGAAGCCCAGCTGAAGCACGAGTACGCCTTCCGTCCGCTGACCGAATTTGAAACCGAGCTCGCGGTCGGAGGCAGTTATCACCAGCGCGTCGACGGCGAATATCATCTACTCAATCCGCAGACCATCAGCAAGCTTCAACAAGCCGTAAGACAAGACAGCTCTAAGACGTTCCAGGAATACACCGATCTCATCGACAACCAGAACGCCCACCTTTGCACCCTGCGCGGCTTGATGAAGTTCAAGAAAACCGACAGTCCGGTTCCGCTCGAGGAAGTTGAGCTCGCCAAGGAAATCGTCAAACGCTTCACCACCGGCGCCATGTCGTTCGGATCGATCAGCAAGGAAGCGCACGAGACGCTGGCCATCGCGATGAACCGCATCGGCGGCAAGTCGAACACGGGCGAGGGTGGAGAAGATGAAGCGCGCTTCACGCCTGACCCGAACGGCGACTTGCGGCGAAGCGCCGTCAAGCAGGTCGCGTCGGCCCGTTTCGGCGTGACCGCAAACTACCTGGTGAACGCCGACGAGTTACAAATAAAAATGGCTCAGGGCGCGAAGCCCGGCGAGGGCGGCCAACTCCCCGGCCACAAAGTCGACGAAGTAATCGCGCGCATCCGGCATTCCATCCCCGGTGTGGGCCTGATCTCTCCGCCGCCACATCACGACATTTATTCAATCGAGGACCTTGCGCAGCTGATCTACGATCTGAAAAACGTGAACCCGCACGCCCGCATTGCCGTGAAGTTGGTGGCGGAAGTCGGTGTCGGCACGGTCGCGGCGGGCGTGGCCAAGGCGCACGCGGACGTTGTCCTCATCAGCGGCGACACCGGTGGCACTGGTGCGTCGCCCTTGAGTTCCATCAAGCATGCGGGCATTCCGTGGGAGCTTGGCCTGGCGGAAACGCAGCAGGTTCTGTTGTTGAACGATCTGCGCAGCCGGATTCGCGTGCAAACCGACGGCAAACTGCAGACTGGCCGCGACGTGGCCATAGCCGCATTGCTGGGCGCTGAAGAATTCGGATTTGCCACTACGCCTCTGATCGCGATGGGCTGCATCATGATGCGCAAGTGCCATCTCAACACCTGCTCGGTGGGCATCGCCACGCAGGATCCGGAATTGCGCAAGCTGTTCAAGGGGCAGCCCGAGCACGTCATTAATTTCTTTTTCTTCATCGCCGAACAGCTTCGCCAGTACATGGCGGACCTGGGATTCCGCACCGTCGACGAAATGGTGGGCCGCGTCGACATGCTCGACGTGGAACCCGCGGTCGATCATTGGAAAGATCATTGGAAGGCCCGCGGTCTCGACTTCTCAGCGATTCTCTACAACCCGCCGGTACCGTCGCGCGTGGCTCGCCGCCGCGTGCAAGCGCAGGATCACGGCCTGGAGCAGGCCCTCGATCACAAAATTCTCGGGCGGGTGGCTCCCACTCTCGAAACCCTGGCGCCGATTGAAGTCAAGTTTCCGGTACGCAACATTCACCGCTCGGTTGGCACCATGCTGAGCGGCGAGATCGCGCGCCGCTACGGCTCTGCGGGGCTGCCCGATGACACTGTCCGCATTCACCTTACGGGCTCGGCTGGTCAGAGCCTGGGCGCGTTTCTCGCGCGGGGAGTCACGCTTTCGCTCGAGGGTGAGGCCAACGACTACGTTGGCAAGGGCCTGTCGGGCGGCAGGATCATGGTGTTTCCGCCGCGCGCCTCCGGCTTCGCGCCGGAAGAAAATATTCTCATCGGCAACGTCGCCCTTTATGGAGCGACCAGCGGCGAAGCGTTTTTCAACGGAGTGGCGGGCGAGCGTTTCGCCGTCCGCAACTCCGGAGCCACGGCGGTGGTCGAGGGCGTTGGCGATCACGGTTGCGAGTACATGACGAACGGAATCGTGCTGGTGCTGGGCGCTTGCGGCAGAAATTTCGCCGCCGGCATGAGCGGTGGCGTCGCCTACGTCTTCGACGAGCGCGGAGACTTTACCGAGAAGCGGTGTAATCTGGAGTCCGTGGATCTCGATCCCTTGGTCGACGAGTCGGATGTGCAGATTGTCAAAGATCTTCTCTTGTGTCACCTGGAGTTGACTGCGAGCCGGCGTGCCAAGTGGATTCTCGATAGCTGGCCGGAAATGGTCTCGCGCTTCATCAAAGTCTTTCCGCACGAATTCAAGCGCGTGCTGAGCGTGGCCCGCAACGAGGAAGCTTATATTCCGAGCCAACTCGTGCCTCTCATGGAGACCGGCGAGCCTCTTCGACACGAGCCGCTGCAGCACGGGCAGGTCCTACATGGGTAAGACTACCGGCTTCATGGATTACTCGCGCGAATTGGCTCCGCGGCGCCCGGTCGCCGAGCGCGTGAACGACTGGTTTGAGATCTACCAGGATTTTCCGGAAGAGAAACTGCGCAAGCAGGGCGCGCGCTGCATGGATTGCGGCGTGCCGTTCTGCCAAACCGGATGTCCCGTCAGCAATCTCATTCCCGACTGGAACGATCTGGTTTATCGCGGGCGTTGGAAAGAGGCGGTCCGCCAGTTGCACGCAACAAATAATTTTCCCGAGTTCACCGGCCGAATCTGTCCTGCGCCCTGCGAGGCCTCGTGCGTGCTCGGCATCAACCAGCCTCCGGTCACGATCAAGCAGAACGAAAAGAATATCGTGGAGCGTGGATTCCTCGAAGGCTGGATTGGCCCTGAGCCCGCGAAACTTCGCAGCGGAAAGAAAGTTGCCGTCGTCGGTTCGGGTCCGGCCGGACTCGCGGCTGCGCAACAGTTGTGCCGCGCCGGCCATACGGTTTCGGTTTATGAGAAAAATGACCGCATCGGCGGATTGCTGCGTTACGGCATTCCCGAATTCAAGCTGGAAAAACATATCATCGATCGCCGTCTCGAGCAGATGTCCGCCGAGGGCGTGAAGTTCGTTACCAACGCTGAGGTCGGCAGCAAGATTCCGGTGGAAGATCTCCGCCGCGACTTCGACGCCATTGTTCTGGCGGGCGGCTCCGAGCATCCCCGCGACTTGGAAATTCCCGGCCGCGAGCTGAAGGGAATTCACTACGCGATGGAGTTCCTGCCGCAGCAGAACAAGCGCTGCCATGGCGACACACTCGACCCTGCCATCGATATTCTTGCCTCCGGCAAGCGGGTGGTTATCATCGGCGGTGGCGACACCGGCGCCGACTGCCTGGGCACCGTCCATCGCCAGAAGCCGATCTCGGTGCATCAATTTGAAATCATGCCGAAGCCGCCCGACGAGCGCTCGCCGCAAACCCCGTGGCCACTCTGGCCGATGCAACTGCGCATCGAAGGCGCGCACGAAGAAGGTGGCGTGCGCGACTGGAGCATCGCCACTACAAAATTCACCGGCAACGACAACGAGAATGGCACAGGTACAGGTACAGGTAATGTGCAACAACTTCACGCCGTTAGGGTCGGCCCTCCTCCGAAGTTTGACCCCATCGCCGGCACCGAGTTCACCATGGATGCTGACCTGATCCTCATCGCCATGGGCTTCCTCGGCCCGGTGCGCCGTGGAATGATCGAGCAGTTAGGCGTTCAACTCGATAACCGCGGCAACGTGGCGACCGATCAGAATTACATGTCGTCGGTTCCCGGTGTGTTCGCCGCGGGCGACATGCGCCGCGGCCAGTCGCTTGTCGTATGGGCGATCTCCGAGGGCCGCAAAGCTGCCGCCTCTGTCGATGCCTACTTGAAGTCGCTCGCCCTCCGCCCGGTTGCTTCTTTGGCTGCGGCCGCTCGCCCTATCGCTTCGTGACATTCCAACCATCGAAGACCGACAATCATCGAACTCCTTCGTGTACCGAAGCCTGCCCTGAGCGAAGCCGAAGGGCGTTCTTCGTGGTTTATGGATTTCAAACCCTCATTCCGACTCTGACTCGAGACAGATGCAGTAAGATGGCTGCGCACATTTCTTCGTCCGGTCCGTCATGATCCAACTCGCCGACATCCAGGCTGCTCTCGAACGGATCCGCTCCGACATTCGCGTTTCTTCCTGCACCCACTCGGAAACATTCTCCGGACTGACCAACAATTCCATCTTCCTCAAGCTCGACAATCAGCAACGCACCGGAGCCTTCAAAGAACGCGGCGCTCTGAACAAACTGCTCACCCTGAATCAAGTCGAACGAGCCCATGGCGTGATCGCCGCATCCGCCGGTAATCATGCGCAAGGCGTCGCTTACCACGCGGGACGGCACAATATCAAGGCGCGCATCGTCATGCCGCTTCCGACGCCGCTCACGAAAGTTTCGGCGACGCGAGCGTACGGCGCCGAGGTCTTGCTGCACGGCGCCAATTACGATGAAGCCTACGACAAGGCAGTCGAGCAGAGCCGGGAACACGGACTCACGCTGATTCACGCCTTCGACGACGATGCAGTCATCGCCGGGCAGGGAACTGTGGGACTTGAAATCCTGCAGCAGCATCCTGAGATTGAAGTCATCGTCGCCCCCATTGGCGGCGGAGGACTGATCGGCGGAATTTCCTGCGCGGTCAAAGAAACAAATCCAGCGATCCAGGTGTTCGGAGTACAGCCTTCCAGAATTCCATCCATGAAAGCCGCGGTGGCCGCGGGCAAGCCCGTCACGCTGGCGTCCGCCAAGACGATTGCGGATGGCATTGCCGTGCGCCGCGCCGGAGAGCGCACGCTCCCGCTGGTTCAAAAATATGTAGACGACATCGTCACCGTCGAAGAGGAAGAAATCGCGAACGCAATTCTGCTGCTGCTGGAGCGCGAGAAGACCCTCGCGGAAGGTGCGGGAGCGGCCGCGATCGCCGCCGTCCTCAATCGCAGGCTGCCGTTGCTGGGCAAGAAAATCGCCGTCCTCGTGTGTGGTGGAAATATCGACGTAACGTTGCTCTCACGCATCATCGAGCGCGGCCTGGTCAAAGACGGGCGCCTCGTCCGTCTCCGCGTTCATCTGCCTGACTATCCCGGCGCGCTACACCGCCTCACCGGAATCCTCGCCGATCATCGCGCCAACATTGTCGAGACCGCGTACGACCGCGCCTACCACGGCGTCAATCTGGGGGACACTGCCATCGACATCACCATGGAGACGCGAGGCCCGGATCACATCGCAGAGCTTCTGGCCGCTCTGGTTTCCGCCGGCTACACGCATGAAAGAATTCTGTGATGCGCGACTAGTCGAATACGGTGAGGATTGACAATCGACTGAGACCGGGATGTGAGTAAATCAGGGCTGACGACGAGCTGACCGGAGTCTTCCCGCCATTGCCATGACAGAGCAGAACGCAGAGTAGGATGCCCGTGCCCCCAGCTCCGTAGGCAATCCATTTTGGGTTCAGACCTGTGCCGGCTCCCTTGATGGGTGCTGCCGCTCCACACAGTTCTGACAGGTCGAAACTCTTTTGTTCTCCCTCGTGAACGGTGGCTCCATGAGACGCTTCCGTGACCGTCGTCGGCGGCTTCTTGCCATCCGCTTCGCGCTCCACTTGTACATCATTCTTGCGCGCCGCCACTTGAACGGTTCCATTCACGTTGCTCACTTCGTATTGCGTCCATTCGTTCACGACCGGAGTTACGGTGATGCAGTTCACCTTCACCTTGAAGCGCTTCGAAGTTCCCACGGAAACTCCGCCATGATCGAGTTCCAGGAAATTGGATTGCAGCCGGGCCACCGATTCCGGCTGGATCAGAACTGTCGCTCCGTCGAGAGTCAAGTTCGCCGGAGACCCGGGCTTGGTTTCCATCAAGTCCCCGGGAAATATCGCAGACGAATCCTTGGCCTCGTAGCCGTTCACCCACACTCCACCTTGCGTGTGCAGAATCGCCGCAGCGGCCCCACCCGTCTGACCCGGAGGGTTTTGAGCCGGTGCGTCTTGACTCGGTGTATTTTGACCTGGCTCCGTTTGAGCTGGTGCGGTCTGACTCAATCCGGTTTGACCGAGCCCGGTTTGAGCCGGTTCGGTCTGACCCAATTCAGGTTGGCCCAGCAAAGACACCGGCACGATCACAAACATCGTCCAGCATAGAAACCCGCGTAAGATAGAGAATCGCATTCCGAAGACCAATTTGCGCAAACTTCCCAAGAAAAATCGTAGCCGGACGTGCCCGCATTCGTCTATTGGCTCTCAGGGTGCCAGCGGATGTCGGATTCGCCGAGCGCAGCGGTTCGCATCCTTGTAACAACTCTTAATTTCTGCGTAAAACTTTGTAAACATGCGGTTTCGCGGCTCGCAGCCATGTAAATTAGAGAGTGGGTGTATGAAGAACAAAAAGAACGCAGCAATCGTGACAATCCTGTCTTGCCTAATCGGCGTTGCAGGTTCGAGTCTTTCGCCTTCGTCGTTTGCGTCAGTTGCCAGCCAGCCTCAGAGTTCGGGTCAGCCCGCGATTGCCAAGCGCATCGGAGCCATCAAAACGATCAGCGGAAACGTCCTGACGCTGGCGGCGGATTCATCTGGTCCGGAAATCACAGTCACGGTCCAGCCCAGTGCGCGCCTCCTGCGCCTGGGAGCTGATAAGGATCTCAAGAACGCGACCCCGATCCAATTGCAGGATCTGCAGGTCGGCGACACCATTCGGGCGCGTGGCCAGGCCTCGGACGACGGCAAGTCGATCGCCGCCCTGGAAATTATTGTGATCACGCGTTCGGCGGTCCAGTCAGTTAGCGATCAAATCCGGCAGGACTGGCAGAAGCGCGGACTTGGAGGTCCGGTCAGCGCCGTTGACCCCGCTGCAGGAACGGTGACCATCACAGTCTCAAGCATGGGCGGGAAAAAGACGATCATCGTACACACATCGAAGACTACGGTGATTCACCGTTACGCTCCAGACTCCGCCAAACCTGAGGATGCGAAGGTGGTCGCGCTTCAGGATGTGCATATCGACGACCAATTGCGTGCGCGGGGAAACCGTAGCGCCGACGGCAGCGAATTGGCCGCCGAGGAAATCTTTACCGGCGTCTTCCCCCAATTTCCGAGTTTGATTAAGTCGGTCGACGCAAGTGCGGGAACGCTTAGCGTTCAAGATTTGGTGAGCAAGAAAACTGTGGAGTTAAAAATCACCGCCGATTCGCAGCTTCATAAGATCCCCGCCGAAATGGCGCAGCGATTTGCAGCGCGGTTGAAGGGGGGCATGCCCCCTGGAACGCCCGGAGCAGCCTCAAGGGCTTCGTCAGGTTCAGCTCCGCCCGCCGCCGCGAATTCGCAGCCGGGCGCCCAATCCGGCGGTTCGTACCAGGGTTCCGGGGCAAGTGGTGGAGGAGGGAATCCCGGTGGGGCGCGCCCCGGTGGCGCGTTCGACTTCCAGCGATTGCTCGATCAGACGCCTGCCGTGGCGCTGGCTGATCTGCACAAGGGTGACGCCGTGTATGTTCTCACCACCGAAGGCACGTCCTCCGGCGGAAGCACTGTCATTAAGTTGGTTGCCGGAGTCGAACCGATTCTTCAGGCCACTCCGAATGGCAGCCAGGCCATGATGCTGGCCCCCTGGAGTTTAGGGGGCGCTCCTGGCGGCGATTCAGGTCAGTAGCATTGGCTGTTCACAAAGTCCGGCTCGCGATTGACAGGCTGGCGAGAACCCAGACTCATAAACGATCCTAAGCATCAGGCGTCTAAGAAAAATTACGACTCATACGAACATAAGATTCGTTGGAAATGGAAGATAAGAATTTGGAAAAGAAGATAAGAGTGATGGTTGAGAAGTACCCGCGTTTCCTCCTCATAACGTTTTTATTTATGCTGTCGGTGAGTGCGTTGCTGGCGCAGACGGCCCCGGGATCTCTCCGCGGACAGGTGGCCGATCCCACCGGCGCGGTCATTCCGGCGGCGGGCGTGATCATGACTCCTGCGGCCGGGTCTCCGATTGTGGTGCAGAGCGACGCCCAGGGAATGTATGAGTTCAAGACTCTAGCTGCCGGCACGTACACGCTCACCGTCGCCGCGACCGGATTCTCCCTTTACGAAAACGACAATGTCGTGATCGCCGCGCAGCCGCTCCGGCTCAACGTCACCATGGCCATCGAAGTGGAGACCCAGAAAATTCAAGTCTCCGATACCGCGCCCACCGTCGACGTGAATCCTACGAACAACGCCGGCGCGATTGTGATCTCCGGCAAGGAACTCGAAGCTCTGCCCGACGATCCCGATGAGCTGCAATCCGATCTGGAAGCGCTCGCCGGACCGTCCGCCGGGCCCAGCGGCGGGCAGATGTATATCGACGGTTTCACCGCCGGCCAGCTTCCGCCCAAGTCGTCCATTCGCGAAATCCGCATCAACCAGAATCCGTTTTCCGCCGAGTACGACCAGTTGGGCTACGGCCGCATCGAAATCTTCACCAAACCTGGCACTGACAAATACCACGGGCAATTGTTTATCATCGGCAACGACTCAGCTTTCAACTCATCCAACCCTTTCGCCGGCTCTGAGCCGCCCTACGACACTACTCAATACAACGGAAGCGTTGGTGGCCCGCTCAGCAAGAGTGCGTCATTTTTTTTTAACCTCGAACGCCGCAACATCAATGAACTCGCAGTCATCAACACTCCGTACCTTGATCCCACCACTTTGGCTCCAACCACATTGGCCGAGTCGATTCCCAACCCGCGCCAGCGCACCAACCTGAGTCCCCGTTTGGATTGGGCACTGTCAAAAAACAACACGCTCACCGCTCGCTACCAGTACTATCGCGACACCGAAACCAATGACTGCGTAGGCCTATTTAGCCTCCCGTCCCAGGCTTGCTCAACCAAGTCCACGGAGGACACCCTCCAGATTGGCGATACCCAGGTCTACGGCTCGAAGATCGTGAATGAGACGCGCTTTCAGTACATCCGCGACGACAGTAGCCAGAATCCGGGTGACTCCAATCCCACGGTTAGCGTGATCGGCGCCTTCGGCGGCGGGGGCAACGGCGGCGGTAACTCGAACGACCGCCAAAACCACTATGAGCTGCAGAACTACACTTCGCTCATTCACGGCAATCATGTGCTGAAGTTCGGCGGTCGGTTCCGTGCGACGCAAGATACGAATTATTCCCAGGGTGGATTCAACGGCTCATTCACCTTCTCCACGCTTACGGAGTTTCAGCAGGCGCAATGTGCGACCTTGACCTCGCCGCCGCCCGCGTGCCAGGGCCTGTCTGGTGCAGCCCCGCAACTGCTTACGTTTACCGAGGGTTCGCCGAACGCCGAGGTCACTTACTATGACTTCGAACCGTATGTCCAGGACGATTGGCGGATACGGCCGAACATCACGCTCAGCGCGGGCCTCCGCTTCGAGACCCAGAACGCAATACACGACCATGGCGACTTTGCTCCTCGCCTGGGTTTTGCCTGGGGCGTCCGCGGCCGCAGCAATCCGCCGATCGTCGTGATTCGCGGTGGTTACGGCATTTTCTATAACCGTTTTGGGTCGGGACAAATCCTGCAGGCAGATCGCCTCAACGGCGTCGTCCAGCAGCAGTTCATTATCGACAACCCGACCTGTTTCCCGGGTCTGAACGTGGCTCTCACCAGCTTCTCGAATTGCGGTCCCACCACCTCGAGTTCGTCGGCTGTTTATCAGATCAGCCCCACATTGCACGCCCCTTACACCCTGCAAGGCGCGGTGAGCGTGGAACGTCAGGTCACCAAGTCGGCAACCGTTTCGGCTACCTATTTGAACTCGCGCGGCTTCGACCAGTTCATTACCGTTAACGCGAACGCACCGTACCCCGGAACCCCCTGCTATCCCGACTGCATAACGCCGAGTGGCGGCAACCTGTACCGTTATATTTCGGAAGGTAATTTCAAACAAAACCAGCTGATCTTGAACACCAACATTCGCGTCGGAACCAAGCTCCAACTGTTCGGGTTTTATACTTTTGGCTACGCCAATAGCGATACTTCCGGTGTTTCCAGTTTCCCGTCGAATTCCTATGACATCAGCCAGGACTGGGGCCGCGCTTCGTTCGATGTTCGGCACCGGCTCTTTCTCGGCGGCAGCCTGGCCTTGCCGTATCTGATCCGTCTGAGTCCGTTCATGGTGATCAGTTCCGGCTCGCCGTTTTCCGTCATGTCGCCGATCGACGAGAACGGAGATTTCCAGTACAACGATCGTCCGGGGTTTGTCTCTTCCACCACTTGCCCGGCAGGCGTGAATCCCGCGCAGGGTTCGACCATCTACTGCACGCAGCTGGGAACTTTCGATGCCTCGGGCACCACCGGCACGCCCCTCCGTATTAACTCCGAGACCGGCCCAAGCCACTTCGTGCTAAATCTGCGTTTCACCAAAACCTTCGGAGTCGGGCCCAAAATAAAATCGGCGACGAGCAATCAGGGCCAAGGTGGCCCGCCGGGCGGTGGTGGAGGTCGAGGTGGTGGTGGTCCGCGCGGGCCGCTGTTCGGCGGCGGGGGTGGATTCAACACGTCGTCCAATTCCGACCGCCGTTACAATCTCACCCTCGGTGTAGGCGCCCGCAATGCCTTTAACAACGTGAATGTGGCCAACCCGAACGCGGTTTTGGGCTCCAGGTTTTTTGATGTCTCCAACGCTCTGCAGGGCGGCCCTTTTTCACAGGGCAGTTCGTCGAACCGCCGCATTGAACTGCAAGCCACTTTCGCCTTCTGACCGGGAGCACTCCTCTCGTCATATCGCGAACCGGCGGGCAGCGTTATCTTTGAATAGCGCGGCGTTCGCGCCGCGCCATCCAAAGCGTAAGGGTGCGAGACCGATTGCCAATTCTTCCTACGACCAGGCGGAGATTTATCCGCCTTGCAGCGGCCGCTGGCGTGGCCGCCCTGGCCGTTGATTCCACTCTCATCGAGCCCAACCGGCCGCAGATTGTGCGCCGGGAGATTGCCCTCCGGCGCTGGCCAGCACGGCTGGAAGGCTTCACCATCGCGGTGCTCAGCGACTTTCATTACGATCCTTATTTTTCCGTCCATCCCCTGCGCGCTTCCATTGCCATGGTGAACGGTCTGCATCCCGAACTGATCGTGCTGGCCGGGGATTTCGTGAGCGTGCCTTTGTTCGGCGATCCGGCCGCGGCAGCGTCTGCCGCCGAACCTTGCGCACAACTGCTGCGGCAAATGAAGGCTCCGCACGGACTTTGGGCTGTGATGGGAAACCACGATTGTTTCACCGATTCCGATCGTGTGACCAGCGCGCTTCGCGCCGAGGGCATTCAGGTCCTCTCCAACCAGTCCGTTCCCATTGAGGCCGCCGGGGCCGGCGGTGCCGGCGGCCGGTTCTGGCTCGGAGGCGTAGACGACGTGCTGTGCGGCGGCGCCGACCTTGCCGCGACTCTGCACGACGTTCCTGCGGACGAAGCTTCCGTCCTGTTAGCTCACGAGCCCGACTACGCCGACTATGTTGCGCGCTTTCCCATCGATCTGCAGATCTCAGGGCACTCTCATGGAGGCCAGGTGCGGGCCCCGCTGGTCGGCCCGGTTTTCCTTCCGGCCATGGCCAAGAAGTATATCTGGGGGCTATACAAGATCGGCGGTCTCACTCTTTACACCAACCCGGGACTGGGCACAGTCGATCTTCCCGTCCGCTGGAATTGCCCTCCCGAAATCACGCTGCTCACTCTGCGGCGCGCCGTGGGTTGATGCTCGCGTCCGTCGCCGGCGCGGGGCGTCAACACTATCGGCTGATTATCTACCAGCACTATCCGTCAACACTCCCGCCGACGCCGGGCAGTGATTTGAGCACATACGCTATGATGGAAAACGCATGCCGCAAGTCACCATCCATGTCCCTCCCCGGCCATATCAAGCCTGGATTGAGAATGGTCTGCTCACGCGAGCGGGTTCGGTGCTGAGCGAACTCCTGCCGCAGGCCAGCCGAATTTTTGTGGTGACCGTTCCTCCGGTGCGTAAGCGCTGGGGAGTCGAAACTCGTCAGTTCCCTGAAGGCCAGCGGCTTCACGCCGCAAGTGATTGCCATGCCCGATGGCGAGCCGCACCAAGCGCCTGGCGACCGTAGAGGCTCTCGCCGATAAGCTGGTGCGCCTCGGGCGCCGATCGCAAGGCTGTCGATCGTCGCTCTGGGCGGAGGAGTCGTCGGCGACGTCGGCGGACTGCTGGCCTCGCTGTATATGCGCGGCATCGAGTTGGTGCAAATTCCCACGACCGTGCTGGCGCAGGTCGACGCCTCGATCGGCGGTAAAACGGGAGTCAATCTCGTTGCCGGCAAAAATATGATCGGGACGTTCCACCATCCGCGAGTGGTGCTGATCGATCCCACCGTGCTGAATACTCTGCCCGATCGCGAGTTTCGCGCCGGACTCTATGAAGCGCTGAAGTGCGGCATCATCGGAAACATCGAATTATTTTTGCGCTTTGAGCAGAATCGCGCCCGCATCCTGAAGCGCGATCCCGCGGAATTGGAGTGGCTCATCGCGCAATCGGTCAGACTGAAAGCCGAGGTGGTTTCCGCGGACGAGCGCGAGGGCGGTCTGCGCCGCGTGCTCAACCTGGGCCATACCATCGGCCACGCACTCGAGGCTGAAACCGGCTACCGGCGCCTGCTGCACGGTGAAGCCGTTGCGTGGGGCATGATCGCCGCCACTAATATTGCGCTCAGCGTGGGCCGCACCGACAGCGTAACCGCGGGCCGCATCGCCGACGCCGTGTTGAGCCTGGGCCGCTTGCCGGAAGTCAATGTCAGCTCGCGCAAAATTCTCGCCCGGTCTGCAGTCCGACAAGAAAACGCAGAATGGCGTGGTGCACTTCATCCTGCCCCGCGAAATCGGCAAGGTGGAAGTTGCCAGCGACGTGCCCGCAAGCGCCGTGGTTGACGCCGTGGAAGAATTGCGCCGCCTGTCGCGCGGCGGCTGGGTTTGGGGAAAATCGGGTTTGGGGAAAATCGTAAACACCTGACAGAGGAAAATATGCCGGAGACAGCGCAGCAGTACATCCAGCGAATCTTGGGTCACGTAGACGGCCAGGACGCCATCAAAGTGCAGCGGGCAACCGCCGCGAAGCTGAAAAAACTAATCCATGGGCTGACGCCCAAGGAACTGAAGTGGAGGCCGGAGCCCGGGAAGTGGTCGATCTCTGAGATCGTAGCTCACCTGGCCGACGCTGAGATCGTCGCCAGCTGGCGCATGCGCTCCGTGCTCGGCGCGAATGGAACGCCGATCCAGGCTTTTGATCAGGACGTGTGGGCGTCGGTGTTTCAATACAGTAAGCGTGATGCGGGAAGCAGTCGGTCGAGGTCTTCCGGGTGCTGCGCGAGAACAACCTGGCGATGCTGAAGGCGCTTCCGCCCGAGAGCTGGGACAACTACGGCATGCACGCCGAGCGCGGCAAGGAAACCATCGCCCACCTCGCGCGCATGTTTGCCGGGCACGATACCAACCACATCCTGCAGGTCGAAGGCATTGCCGCGCAGCTGAAGAGCGCTCGCCGGAAAAGCGGCGGTAAGAAGACCGCCGGCAAGAAAACGAAGCGAAGGTAATTCGCGGGCCGCAGTGCACGAACGCTGGATCTAATGATGCAGGAAATCGGCAAATCTGCGGTCGTAGTCGGCGCTGCGCCGGAAGGCGCCAGCGACCCTCGATCAGCCGCGCGCGCCGTTCGCGAGATGTTTACTGCGATCGCGCCCCGCTACGATCTGCTCAATCACGTGTTGTCGTTCAATATCGACCGCATGTGGTGGCGCCGCACCGCACGCGCTTTCCGCGCACATTCTGTCTCGCCCCGACGCACGCATTCTCGACTTGTGCTGCGGAACCGGGGACATGGCGTTCGCGCTGCAGCGGCAAGCAGGGAACTCTTCGCCGCAGATTCTCGGCGCCGATTTCTCGCACGCCATGCTGCAGCGCGCCGCTGCGAAATCCGCTGCAGCCGTCGACCAAAGGTCGACAGACCAGGATGGATCGAAGCCGACGCCCTCAACCTGCCGATTCCCGACCGCTCACTTCGATTTAGTGACTTCAGCTTTCGGTTTCCGCAATCTCGCCGACTACGATGCTGGATTGCGCGAGATCGTCCGCGTGCTGCGTCCCGGCGGAGAGTGCGGCATCCTCGATTTCGGCGAGCCCGATGGAATGATGGGGGCGCTCTACCGCATTTATTTCAAACAAATCCTGCCGCGCGTGGGAACCGTGATTTCCGGCGTCCGCGGTCCCTATGCCTATCTCCCCGCATCGGTCGAGCGTTTCCCGGCGCCCGAAGAAATGCTCGCCAGGATGAAACGCGCCGGCTTTGCCGAAGCCACCTGGACGCCCTACACGTTCGGAATCGCAGGTCTGTATCGCGGCGAAGAAGTAGCGCACAAGGTCGGCGGACTACCGCGCCTCTTGCAGCAGTTTGCTCAGCGCCTGAATATCGACCGCGCCCACGTCTCCCACCACGAAATACCGCAGCCCATCTTGCGTCCAGTTCTCCAGGTTAAACGAGAGCGCGTGCACCGCGCCCAAGGGCAAGCTGGCCGTCGCTTCGCCGCGATCTTCAAAGGCACGCTCCTGAAAAATGAAAACCGAGATTTCGTGCTTGCGCACTTGATAGATCAGATGCGCTCCCGGCGTTTGCGCGAGATACGTGACTCGCCCGCCCAGCAGCGTGAATTCCGATCCTTGCAGCTCCGGCAGATTGAAGGTGAATGGAATCTTCCCCTGAAACCACGGCTTCACGGTATGGCGGTCCGTGGAGACGACATCGACCTGCGTCGCGCTGGCCAGAGCAGCAACGTGAAGGTCAGCCAGTTCGCTGTAGACGCGCTGCCGGCTGGCGCCCTCGCGGCCCATATAAAAAGTCGTCGCGACCGAAAGCATCAGCAGCACGAGAGCGGGTGCCGCGAGAACCTGCCAGTGCCAGACGTGCCGGCTCGGTTTCGGGGTCAACGACTTCGCGATCCGATTGCGCAGTTCGGCGCTCGCGGCATAGCGCTTCCCGGCCGTCTGTACCGTGTGTTTCATTTGCACTCGTCCGAGCGCGTCCGCCGCGCAGGCCGCGCAACTTCGCAGGTGCTCACCGACGACGCTGGCCTCTGCGAGATCGAGTTCGCTATCGACGTAGGCATCGAGCTTGCTGCCCCATTGCTCACACCCCATCTCGACCTCCCTCGCTCTGCTTCCGCAGCAAGTCGCGCAGCGCCTTCCGTGCCCGAAACAAGCGCGACATTACGGTGCCGACCGGAATGGCAAGCGTTTCCGCAATCTCCTGGTAGGACATCTCCTCAACCTCGCACAGCAGCAAAATTTCGCGCGACGGCACGGGCAACTCTGCCAGCGCCTGCTGCACCATCTCGCGGTCCGCCTGCTCGATCAGGAGGCTCTCCGGCGTCGTACTCTCGGCGGGCAGCAGATTCTCCTCAGCCTCTCCGTCGATAGCCACCATGGTCTTGAGTCCCGTCCGCGAACTCAAGAATGAATTTCGCAGGATGCGATACATCCACGCCCGGAAATTCGTGCCCGCTTGAAATGACGAAAATCCGCGCAGAGCCTTGGTGTAGGTCTCCTGCACCAGATCCTCGGCCTCGGCCGTATCTTGCGTCAGCCAGCGCGCGAAGTTGTAGAGCTGGTCGAACAAAGGCATGGCCAGTTCTTCAAATGTCGGAGCCAACGTCGCGGCACACGTGCTTTTCTGGCGCCTTCATAGGTAAACCAGACCCACGCTAATTTATTCCCTCTCAACGGCAAATTCTTGCGGGAATAAAGTCACGCCTTCCCAGTTATCAGGATGTACAAACAAACGACGCAATCGACACAATAAATCTCTAGGAGGCCTGATGAAAAACATACTGCAATGGCTTCACGAATTCCCCCACCGACGGACCGAAGTCGACAATAACCCTGCGTTTAATGGCGGGAGGCGTCTTCTTCTGGGAAGGAATCTTGAAGTTCGTCTACGCCAACCAGGGAATTGGCCGCTTCACCAAGCTCGGCATGCCGCTGCCCCATTTCACCGCCGACTTCGTGGCCTGCCTGGAAATCGTTGGCGGATTGCTCCTGCTCTCCGGACTGCTGACGCGGCTGATCGCGGTTCCGTTCATTGTCGAGATGATCGTTGCCATACTGTCCACCAAAATCTCGCTCTACCTTGGTACTTCGCCTTTGCCGCTTCCGGCAGCACCCCCGAAAGTGGGTATGTGGGCCGTTCTGCATGAAGTCCGCTCCGAATACGCTCAACTGCTCACGGTGTTATTCTTAATGATCAACGGTCCGGGACGATGGTCGCTGGACGCTCTGCTCGCGAAAAAGCGCGCAACGAGCGCGCGAAAAAGTTCAGGTCGGTGGCGGGCCGAGGTCAGCCCGCCGAACGGGAAGATCGGCGAACGCGTCGGCAATCGTGTAGCGGATCACGTGCTCGTACTCCGGGCCCAGGAACCGGCGCAGGCGGTCCGTATTCATGATGTACTCCCCGGTCATGTAGGGAAGGGCGTCAGGCGGGATGGCGGAAATCTTCTGCTTCCAGAGGAACGCCAGCACCTGCCGCATGGCCCACTTTCCCGGGACGCGCACCAGTTTTGCCTGGGCCATTTCGATGCAGCGGCCGAAGCTCAGAGGCTCGCCGCGGCCGGCGACATTCAGTACGGTCAGTCGCTGGGTTTCGGGTTCGCGCTGCAGGATATGCCGGATCGAGCCGTGCCATGTCGTCGACATGGACAAACTGAATCTTGTTGTCGAGATATTGCTGGCCGCGCGGAAGCAGGCACGGGAGGCGTCTTACCCTCGCCCGCATTTTCTCCGCGCGCGCGCCTTTGCCGTTGGGCGTGCCGCGGAGCGCTCCTATCAGGTAATTCTCGACGCGCGTGCCGGCAAAAATGTGCGGCCGCAAAATATAACGCTGCAACCGCGCAGGGCGTGGGAGCGCGTTTGCACCACTTCGTCGGACTGCTTCTTGTGCATCGCGTAGGGCAGAGTGTGCGCCGCCAGCGGCGACTCTTCTGTCGCCGGCTCAGGCAGGTTCGACCCGTAGGCGGAGACACTGCTGGGAAAAATGAATTGCTTCACCCCGTCGTCGGTCGTGCGATTGGCCTCGGTGACGGCTTCCATCACGCGAGCCGTTCCCGCAACATTAATCTGCCACATCCGCTCGACGTCGACCACGCCCGTGCGCACGGGATCGATCACGAACGCAAGATGAACCACCGCGTAGGCGTGCGTATCACGCAGCAGTTCGTACAGCACCCGGGTAGACGATTCCTGACCCAGGTCCATGCTCTCAAACTGCAACTCGGAGTCGGTTTGGGGTGGATGCAGGTCCACCCCAATCACCGAATAACTCCCCAGCAGCGGCAGAAGCCTGGAACCCAGGTTGCCCGACACACCGGTTACGACGACGACAGGTTTAGCCATCAGTTCGGTTGGGATGCCGGAGTTTGTGCCGCCGGAGCTTGCGCCGGGGCCGGCGTTTGCGGAGTCGCCGGAGCAGGAGGCTGCGCCGACCGCGGGCCTCGTGGCGGCGCCATGTCCATTCCGCCCGGTCGTCGCGGCGGTCCCGGCGCCCCGACTCCCCCCGGACCGAAGTACTCGTCGTTGGTTTCCACTTTGAACGAATTGTTCATCTTGTCCATCATTTCGCGCGTCCGATCGTTTTGCAACTTGCCCCGGATTTCTTTCGTCGGCCTGATCGAGCGTAATCTCGGTCCTTGCTGTTTACCTTGTAGATGTAGTGTCCGCCCGCGTCGTTGATGACTTGCGAAACCTCGCCCGGCTTCAAGTCGAACACGGCGGCATGGCCGGCGCTGCAAGCCACCGCGGCGCACGCTCGGCAGATTCACGGTGGGAGATTCGATCTTCATTCCGGCGGCTTCAAACGCCTCCTTCTGCAACTTTACGAAGTCTTCTCCGGCCGCGGCCCGCGCTCGCAGGCTCTCGGCCAGCTTGGTCATCGCCTGTTCGGCTTTGTCGGCCTTCGCCTTTTCCTCGGCTTCTTTGGCCTTCTTGGCCTCTTCGCTCAGATTCTTGTCCTTCTGGCGTCGTCCTTTTCTTCCTTGGCCTCGGCCGACGGCTGCTTGGTGCGTGGCACAAACATCCGGTCCACATTGAATTGTTCGAAGGTATCGGCATGTTCTTTGTAGTATTCTTCGATTTCCTCCTGGCGGAATCTTCGCCGCCTCCTTCGAGATGTCTTGCTGCAGCTTCTGTGGTCAGAATCTGCATCCTCGCGATCTTGAGTTTATCTTCAAATTGCGGAGTCTTGTTCAAGCCTTTCTTCGTGGCCTGATCCGACATCGCGATCCAGCGCGGCAGCAGGCCTGCCAACTGCTTTTTCTGCTGCGGAGTTATGTTCGGGGCTAGATTGTTCGCCAGCGTCTCAAACTGTGCTTTGGTGATGACCGTCTTGCAGTCAATCGCCGGAACGCTCTGGGCCTGGGCCGCATTATTGGCGGTCTGCTCCGCACACACGCCGGTCACCGTGATCACCGCCGCATCATCCGGAACCGAAGCGGCCGTATCTGGTGCCGCCGCCCTCGGATCTGCCATCGCGCTGGCCGGAATTCTGCCCGCTGCGGCCGGCGGAGGAGCGCTCGGGGCGGCTTGTCCCCAGGCCAGAGTCCCCAGCAAAACACACATCAGCCAACTCTTACGCATAAGTCATTTCCTCCAGGATTGGTGCATCAGAAAGATGAAAATACCCAGCAACAAATCCTAGCACAAGCGCCCGTCTTTTCCCGCCTGCCTGCATATCTTAAGAACTCTGTCATCCCGACCGGAGTCCGGAGCGCGAGCGACGGCGGAGTGGAGGGACCTGCTTTTCGTCAGCCAGCCTCTGCGGCCGTCCCAAGCGACCGCGCCGCCGCGATTTGCTTGGCGATTTCCGCTCGCAGAGGCGATAATTCCTGCATGTCCGGAAGCTCCGCGTTTTCGTCCGAGTTGATGCGCTCAGAGAAGCGCTCGGCCGCGGGAAACTCCGTTCTGGCCGCGGTGGTCATCACCAGCCTCAAGATTTTCGTCGGAGTCAGCACCGGAAGTCTGGGCATTCTCTCGGAAGCCGCGCACTCCGGGCTCGACTTGATCGCATCTCTTCTCACTTTTTTCTCGGTCGGAGTTTCCGACAAGCCCGCCGACGCCGAACATCAATACGGTCACGGCAAAGTCGAGAACTTTTCGGCTTTCGTCGAAACCGGCCTGCTTCTGCTGACCTGCGCCTGGATCATCTACGAAGCGGTGTTGCGCCTGTTCTTTCGCCACATCGACATTGAGCCCTCCATCGCGGCTTTTGCCGTGATGCTGTTCTCGATGGGACTGGACTGGTGGCGCTCGCGCGTGCTTGGCCGCATCGCCACCAAATACGACAGCCAGGCGCTGGAAGCGGACGCGCTGCATTTTTCCACCGACATCTGGTCCGCCGGGGTGGTCGTGCTTGGGCTGGTGCTGGTTCTCGTCGGCCGCACCTATCGCATCGAGTGGCTGCGCGATTCCGATCCTGTCGCCGGTCTGTTCGTGGCCGGCGTGGTGGTTTCCGTGAGTTGGCGCCTGGCCCGCCGCACCGTCGATGCCCTGCTCGACGCCGCTCCGCCCGGGAGTACGATCCCAGATCTACGACGCGGTCTTGCGGGTCGACGGCGTCCTCGAAGTCGACCGCATCCGCATCCGCCGCGCCGGCAACCGCTATTTCGCCGATCTCGCCGTGGGACTCGCGCGCACCGTCACCTTTCAGCGCTCCGGCCAGTTGACCGCGTCCGTCACCGAGGCGGTTCACAAGGTGCTTCCCGACGCCGATGTAACCGTGCAGCCGGTTCCGCGCGCGCAACGCTCGGAGAATATTTTCGATCGCATCCGGGCCGTCGCTACCAACAATAATCTCAACGTGCACGACATCAGCGTGCAGGATTTCGCCGGCCGCCTCCATGTCGAGCAGCACATCGAACTCGAAGAACACATGACACTCAAAGACGCCCACGATCAGGTCACCGAACTCGAAGCCGACATGCGCCGCGACGTTCCGGAAATCGCCGACATCCTCACCCACATCGAGAGCGAGCCCGCGACCATCGAAAGCCCCGAAGAAGTCGTCAGCGACGCCGAACTCGAGCATCGCCTCAAGGCCGTGGCCTCGCACTTTCCCGAAGTTCTCGACGTGCACGAGTTCGTCATCAAGCGCGTCCGCGGCCGCATGTATCTCTCTTGTCATTGCACGCTGCCGGACGATCTTTCCCTGGCCCGCGTGCACGACATCCAAACCGAGCTGGAGATCCGCTTCAAGCAGGACGCGCCCGAGTTGTTCCGCGTTCTGATTCACCCCGAGCCCAGCACCGACAACCGGAGGTAGCACGCGCGATGATCACCGCTAAAACGATCTGGACCGATAACGAGCGCTACATCGGCGAGGCCAGCTCGCACCATGCCATCGTGATGGATACTGCAGCTGAGAAATCGGCCAACTCTCCCATGGAACTCGTGCTGATCGCTCTCTGCGGATGTACGGCTTCCGACGTGGTTGGAATTCTTCGGAAAAAGCGCGAGCCGTTTACCAGCCTCGAAGTCAGCGCCAGCGGCGAGCGCGCGGCAGGCTATCCGGCCGTGTACACGGAAATCAACCTCGTCTATCGCATCGCTGGTAAAGTTTCTCGCAAAGCGGCGGAAGATGCGGTTCGCCTTTCGAAAGAGAAATATTGTTCGGTTTCCGCCATGCTGGAAAAGACCGCCAAAATCAGCTTTAAGATCGAACTGGTGGAATAAGCGGATGGAAGGCTTAGCCGTTGAACGGGAGCCGAGGGGCGAAAACAATCTGGCCCAGCGCTTCAGCGCTGGGGCAGGCCGACGTACGTTAATTAGTCCCGGAGGCACGACATAAGAGACGACCCAAGACTAGAGCAGAAAATCAAATGCCCATGCGTGTACTTTTTTTCACCCAACCCGGCTGCTTCTCCTGCGAACTGATGAAGGTGTTCCTCGAGACCAAGGCAGATCGCATTCGAGGAGCGCGACATCAGCACCGACATCGAGGCTCGCCGGCTGATGATGGAACAGCACGGCAGCGCCGAAACCCCAACCCTGGTAATTTTTTCCGGCGAACTGCAGGAAGTGATTGTCGGCTTTGATCCCGTGCGTTTTGACCAGTTGCTCGATTCGGCCCCATCCTCGGATTCGGTGACTGAATCCTGAACTCCGGCCACTCCAGTCGAAATCTGCCTCATCCCCTGCGCGGATATTTCTTCATCGCGTCTGCGGCGTTTCTCTGGGGAGTCTGCGCCGCGCTCGGCCGCGCCGTTTTCACTGGACGAACTTCCGCTGACCGGCCAGGCTCTGCATCCCATCGACCCGCTCATCCTGTCGCAAACCCGGACCTCATTTTCGCTGCTGGTGTTGCTTCCGCTGCTGGTGGGCCGCCGCGGCTGGCAGCGCATCAAACTCCCAACGCCCGATCTCATTCAATGCCTCGTGCTCGGGCATGCTGGGCGTGGCCGCTTCGAATTATTTCTATTACGTCGCCATTCAGAGGACGAGCGTCGCCATCGCCATCATCGTGCAATACACGGCGCCGGTCTGGGTGCTGCTGTATCGTGGTCGCCCGCGGCCAGCAAAAACTTTCGCTGCAGAAAGTCGCCGCCGTCGCGGTCGCGATCGCCGGCATCGCCTTGACCATCGGCATCGTCGGTGCGAAGTCCGGTGGAAAATCGGCAACGGCCTCTGCATCTCGACTCCTATGGTCTTATTCGCCGCGCTGATGGCTTCGTTTTCGTTCGCGTTCTACAACGTCGGCGGACACCGCATGCTCGCCCGTTACGACCGCTGGCGCGTTCTGGTCTGGACGCTGATTTCCGCCGCGGTCTTCTGGCTGTTCTGTGAATCCTCCATGGAAGGTTGTGGCCGCAGCACTATGCACCCGCGCAGTGGGGATTCCTGTTCGTCTTCTCCATGATTTCCGTGCTGGGATCGTTCTCGCTCTACTTCCTCGGCCTGCAGCATCTCGAGCCTACGCGCGCCATCATCGCCAGTTGCCTGGAGCCGGTATTCTCCATCCTGCTGGCCGCCGCATTTTTGGGCGAAGGCCTGGGTCCCATCCAGACGTTGGGAATCGTTCTGGTGTTATCGGCGATCGTGATCGTGCAGCTTCCGGGCCGAAATGCGGCCACCCGAGACGACGGAGTAATGGTCGAGCCCATCGAGTGAGCCGTCTCCCGCACTGTCATCCCATTTCTCAACTTGTCATCCCGACCGGAGCTTGCCGTCCTGAAAGGAAGGAAGCGGAGTGGAGGGACCTGTTTGTCTGCAAAGTGGCCGGCCCGAGCCGCAGAACCGGTTACTCCCGCATTACTTCGGTGCGGCCGTTGACATCTTTTTGACAACCTGACTGTGGATATTTCGCTAGCCTAAGACTATCCCCCAAAGACAGTTTCGAGGTTGATGCGATGAAAATCCGTTCCGCAATCTATGTTCTCGCGTTTCTATCGGCTTGTCTTACGCCTTGTTTCGCGCACCACACGGCCGTCGTGGTGAACAAAGACAACACAGTTGAAAATGTCACTTCTGCTCACCTCGCGAAGATTATTCGCGGCGAAATCAAGAAGTGGCCCGACGGCAAGAACATCGTCCTGGTGCTTCACAAAGACTCTGCTGGCGAAACCGAAACTCTGGAGCGGCTGAACAAGATGTCTGACGCCGAGTGGAAGAGTTTTCTCCTGGCGCACAGGGATTCAATCCTGTTCGTGGACACCGACGCCGACGTCCTCAAAGCGGTGCAGGCCGAACCCGGTGCCGTTGGTCTGATTGAAGTGCACTCCATCGACAACAGCATCAACGTGGTCCATGTCGACGGCAAGCTGCCCATGGAGTCCGGCTATTTGCCTCACTAAAAACGCGTCCCGCACGATGCGGCCTCAGCTTGTGCCGCTGACCCGTTGCAGCAAATGAAAATATCGCCGCGCCTTGTTTACATCGCGCCCAATCTGCTCGCGCAGAGCATCCACCGACGGAAACTTTATTTCATCCCGCAGCCGCTCCAGAAAACAGATCTCCACCTCTGTCTCCGGGTTCAATTCAATGGGATGGAAATTCAGCAGGTGGGTTTCAATGGCAAACAATTCCGCCCCGAAGGTCGGGCGATTGCCCACATTGGTGACCGAATCAAAGCGCTCCGCTCCGACCCGCGTCCATGTGATATAGACGCCGTCCTTCGGCACCAGCTCTTCGTAGCGCGCCAGATTGATGGTCGGTACCGTGTACTTTGATCCGTAACCGCGGCCGCGTCCCGGCGTTCCCAGAATGCAAAATGGCCGCGCCAGCAGATGCCGCGCCCGGCTCACGCGCCCGGCAGTCAGCAGCCTGCGAATCTGGCTGCTTGAAACCGATTCCCCGCGCAATGTCATCTCAGGATAAACCTTGACCTCGAATCCCATCTCGCGCCCGAATTCAGCCAGCAGGAGCATGTCGCCCGCCGCCTTATGGCCAAAACGGAAATTGAATCCTTCATGCACCTCGCGGGCATGCAGCTTTCCCTTCAGAATCTGCTCGGCAAACTCCCGCGGCGTCATCAGCGAAAGATCGCGGCCAAACGGAAGCAGCAGCACCGCGTCGATTCCGGTGCCTTCGAGCCAGCGCAGCTTTTCGGGAGTGGGCGTAAGCAGCTTCAACCCCGCCTCCGGCCGCAAAATGCGCGTGGGATGCGGCTCAAACGTGACCGCCACGGCCTTGGCCCCGGTAGTCCGCGCCCGCGCAACGATTTCCCGCAGCACGTGCGCATGAGCCCGGTGCACGCCATCAAAATTGCCCACACTGACCAGCGTGGGCCCGAAGTCGCCAGGAACGTCGTCGAGTTTGTGAAAAACTTGCATACTCTCGATTTCTTGGAGGCCGATAGCGGGAGGCAATTTCTGATTGTTGATTTCTGATTGCTGATCAACAGCCCAAGGCCGTGTTCTTCAATCAACAATCAACAATCAGCAATCAACAATTCCAAATCGTCGATCAGATCTCGAATTCCAGTTTCATCCCGTCATGCGACAGCCGCACGTGCCGCGGCAGTGTGGCGTTCGTTGCTTCATGCGCCAGATCGTGGCAAATGTGGGTGAAGAACGCCCGCTTCGGTTTCAGCCGGTCGACAATCGCCAGCGAATTCTTCACCGTCGAGTGCGTCGGATGAGGTTTGTGCCGCAGCGCATCCAGAAACAGAATGTCCAGGCCTTCCAGTTGATGCAGCGACGATTCTGGAATTTCGCTGTGATCGGTCAGATACGCCGCCGAGCCGAAGCGGTATCCGTAAATCTGGGTGTCGCCATGAATCAGCAGTCGACCGGATCGAAGCGCACTCCCAACACATCGACCGGCCCGTCGATCGGGTCGCAGTTCCAGTTGCGGCAGCCCGCCGAATTTGTAGTCGCCGTCAAAAATGTAGCTGAACATGCTTGCGCAGAAACGCCGCCGCCTCGGGCCGCGCATAGAGCGGCAGCTTTTCCGGCTTGTGCCGGTAGCTGAGACGGCCGCAAGTCGTCGATGCCCAGAATATGGTCGGCGTGGGTGTGGGTGTAGAGCACGGCGTCGACGCGCGTAATATTCTCGCGCACGGCCTGCGTGTAAAAATCCGGAGTGGTGTCGATCAGCACGACCTTGCCGCCGTACTCCAGCATGATCGACGGCCGCGTCCGCCGGTCGTGCGGATCGGTCGAATGGCAGACCGCACAGTCGCATCCCAGCGTGGGCACGCCCATCGACGTCCCACTGCCCAGCACGGTCAAGGTCGCTTTCATTTTCCTCGGGTTCCGGTCCTGCTCAGGTTATCCCGTCGCAGGACCGGGTTGCGGCGGCCGCGCCAGCGCGTTGGTCACTTCCACATACGCCATGCGCAGCTCATAAAGACTATTCTGCAGAAAGCCCTCTTCCACCGGAGTGAGATTGTCCTTGGTTTTTTCCGCGATCAGGCTCAGCGTGTCGATGGTCTGGCGCGCTCCAATCAAATCAACTCGCGGCTGTTCGTCCTGTTGCCGCATCAATCCCAGCTGCATCATGGCCGTCATATAGAGCGAGGCCATAAAACGCTCGAACGTAATCTCGAAGTCCTTGGCGGAATGCCCGCTGAGTTCGACCTGGGTGTCGAGATCCTTCGAAGACTGCTTGTACGCGGCTGCCTGCGCATCCTGCTCCGCGCTGGTGGGCGGCGGGGGCATTTCCCGATCCAGTTTCCCCGCCTGGCGCCGCGCCCTCTGCTGCCAGAGGGCGCTGCAGCCTTTTCCGCAGCAGGAGCCTGCTTGGCCTCGGCGCGGCGCCACTTTCGGCGTCTCCGATTTTGCCGCGGCTTCCTGATGCGTTCCTCGGTCACCTCACCGCGCAACTCGCCCTCAGAAGTGAACAGCCGCCTATCCGTTACTTTGAAACCAGATTGTTCGTGTCTTTTCTCAGCCATACATCCTTTCCCCATCAAGAAATCTTCGCCATCACGCTCGGATCGGTTTTCTCAGGCTCAGCGATCTTTCAAGCGACTTGTTCGAATTCGCGTCCTGCAACAATCACTGTCATCCGTCACCGGCAACTGAACCACGGTCGCCTGTCGCCGAGCCAATGGTCAACCTCACGTCCCGGCACTCCCACTTCGCGCCGGATGTATCCCAGCGCCACCGTCTTCTCTCCGCCTGCCAGATGCAGGGAAGCGGCGCTGGTAATCTCTCCGACTTCTTTTTCCCCCGCGACAATCTTGGTGCCCGGCAGCCATCTGAGCCGCGCCGTCGCCAACAAATCCCGTGAACTTCCGATGCACCGCTCCCCGCGACCGAATGCGCTCGACGATCTCCTGCCCAACGTAGCATCCCTTGTTGAAGTTCAAAGCGCGCGCCTGTTCCGTCTCCTGCGGCAAGATCGCGCTCGCGGATGTCCACGCCATAGCGCGGAATGCCGGAAACGATGCGCTGCATCTCCAGTGCCTCCGAACCAACGACCGCAGCGCCAGCGCCCACCAAAGCATCCCAGAGTAGCCGCACGCTGTCCGGCGCAATCCAAATCTCATACGAAACATGCTCCGCGTCTTCGCCCCGCACCACCGTGCACTCCGTACCTTGCCACATCACGGATTTCACCTGCAAAGCGTCCATCTGCAAAGCTTGCATCTCGGAAATCTCGAATCCCAGCCGCCGCCAAAACATCGCGCGACTTCGGCCCGGCAATCCCCAGCGCCGTAAGTTGCTCGCTAAGATTCGTGACCTCAACGTCATCCATGATGATGTAGTGGTCGAACGTCGCCAGAATCTTTTCCGCCTGCCCGCGGTCGGTGTCAACCATAATCGACTCGCCGCGGTTATATAGCGTAGATATCTCCGAGAATGTGCCCCTGCGGATTCAGCAAGAAAGCGTACACGCCCCGATCCACGCCCAGGTCGCGAATATTGTTAGTAACCATCCCATTCAGCCAGCGGACGCGGTCGCCGCCAGTAAGCGAAATCTTCGGCCCGGAACCCGAGGTCATAAACGCCGCACGCGTCGCGCAAGGCCGCAAACTCCGCCTGCGGATCGCCGAAGCGCGCCGCCGTCGTCGCGCCGCGATACTCGCCGACGCTCACCGCGCCTAATCCCTCGCCATGAGTTTGATGTGCCGTCTGAGCTTGAAGTGCCGTCGATATCCCCATAGCTGTAGTTCGATTATAGCGATTGTGTTAACTTTCCTGCCGTGGACTCAAAAAAGGATACCAAGAACCTAGAAAAAAACGCATCGCCGTCATCCCCGGAGACGGCATCGGCCAGGAAGTCATCCCCCAGGCCGTGAAGGTCATCCAGGCCTCCGGCGCCGCGGTTGAGTTGACCGATTTCGACTGGGGAGCCGATCGCTACCTGCGCGACGGCATCACGGTTCCCCCGATGGCTTCGCCATGCTGGCTCGCGACTTCGACGCCATCTTCGTCGGCGCCTTCGGCGATCCGCGGGTCAAGACCAACATCCACGCCAAAGAAATTCTGCTCGGCATGCGCTTCAAAATGGATCTCTACGCCAACGTGCGCCCCGTCCGCTTGCTCGATGCCGCGCTCTGTCCGTTGAAAGGAATCGAGCCGAAAGATATCGACTTCGTCGTGCTCCGCGAAAACACCGAAGGCGTCTACACCGACGCCGGCGGCGTCTTCAAGCAAGGCACGCCCGACGAAATCGCCACGCAGGAAGACATCAACACGCGCAAAGGCGTCGAGCGCATCATCCGCTACGCCTTCCAATATTGCGAGCGTCACACCAAGCTCGACGGCTCGCCTCGCAACAAAGTCCTGATGTGCGACAAGTCCAACGCCATGACCCACGCCGGCGGCCTGTGGCAGCGCGTCTTCAAAGAAGTCAGCGGCGAGTATCCGCAAATCACCGCGCAGCACATGTATGTCGACGCGCTCTGCATGCAGATGGTCCGCGATCCGCGCCAGTTCGACGTCATCGTCACCAACAATATGTTCGGCGACATCATCACCGACCTCGCCGCCGGCCTGCAGGGCGGCCTCGGCATGGCCGCCAGCGGCAACATTCATCCGGGAAAGCACGTCGATGTTCGAGCCCGTCCACGGCTCCGCCCCGCCGATCGCGGGCAAGAACATGGCGAATCCCTTCGGCGCGATTCTGACGGCGGCGATGATGCTGTCGCATCTGGGCTTGGCGAAAGAAGCGGACAAGATCGAAGCCGCCGTGCTCGAAGCCGTCCGCCAGAAAAAGACCACGCAAGACATCGGCGGCCCGCTCGGGACGCGGGAAGCAGGCGAATGGGTTGCGAATTTCGTCAGCCGTGCTTGAAAACCTGCCAAGGTTCTTGTCATCCTGAGCGAAGTGAGCCGATTCGCGAAAGCGAATCGGCTCACGCAGTCGAAGGACCCCTACGTGCACGCGCAGATTCCGCTCGCAATGTGAAAGGGAGTTCTCACGACGCACGCCGGCGTAAGAATCCAAGGTCGAGAGAACTACCCTGATGTATCTGTCGGAGCAGCGGTGCAAGGGATCCTTCGACTGCGCAGCGGCGCTTCGCTTCGGAAAGGCCGATCCTCCGCTCAGGATGACAGCTTACGAGTTCACATGAGATCTACGGTTTCCGTCCCACCAGCAGCGCCAACTCCCGCCACTTCCAGCACAATCGACATCCACAAACCCAATCTCGCGCAACCATCCCAGCTGGGTTTCGACATCTAACAGCTTGTTCGACGGATCTTCAGTCTCCACCGTATGTCCGAGGCAGCGCATAAATTCCTCATGCAGCCGCGCAGTAGGCGAGGCCACATGCTCCAGATTGCAGAAAACGCCGCCCGCATTCAGCAGGCTATAAATCTCCGCGTAAAGCGCCCGCTTGCGTTCGTGCACCAGATGATGAATCGCAAAACTCGAGATCACCGCATCGAACTTGCCGCGAGCGGGAAGTGGTTCGTCCATATTGTGAGCGACGACGCGCACGGGACTTTCCTCGGCAAAGCGCTTGCGCACGGCTTCCAGCATCGTCGGAGAAAAATCCACGGCCACGGCTTCGGTCTCAGGCTGCCCGCGCCGGGCCAATTCCTCGCGAACCAGACGCCAGCAGCCGTCCATCGCCGGTGCCCAGGTCGAGAATCCGCCGCGTGTCCGGCGGAATGAATTCCAGCAGTGCCGCCTCCCCTTCGCCACGATGGGAAATCGAGTCAGCCCGCTCCAGATAGTCGCGGGCGTGTTCGCTCGAGGTCCAGAGATTGACAGGCTTGTTGCTAGTCATGAGGGAAAAGTATACGGAAGCGTATAAACTCAATCTCAATGAATACAGTTAAAGGGCGCGCCTCAGGGATTCGTCGGCTGCTTTTTGCGGTTGGTCTGGTGGTCATGCTGATGGGACGCGATGGCTGCAGGCGCAAGATCAGGCGGCGCAGGCTCCGGTTCAGGAACAGACTCAGCCACCGCAAGATCAAAAGCCGGCGGAAAAGAGTGTCCCCCCCACACCAGACTCAGGCCACCAGCCCGCCCGGGGAGAATCGCAAGGCCGCGCCCCCTGAAGAAAAAGCGAAGTCAAAATCACTCCCCGCCAAGCCGAAGAACTTTTCCACTCCGTCGATGAAATTCTGGAATTCGACAGCAAGCAGACCGGCCTGCCCATCAAACATGAAAGTCAAACGCAAACTGACCAGCCGCGACCAAGTTGTCTCCTTCCTCACCAAGCACATGGACGACGAAGACACCAAACGCCTGCGCCGCTCGGAACTGGTGCTGAAGAAATTCGGCCTGCTTCCGCCGCGATTTCGATCTGGAGACGTTTCTCGTCGCGCTCTTGCGCGAAGAAATAGCCGGCTACTACGATCCCAAAACAAAAACCGTAAACCTGCTCGACTGGGTGCCCATGGAGGAGCAGGAGCCGGTCATGGCCCACGAATTGACCCACGCGCTGCAGGATCAATCATTCGGCATGGAAAAGTGGATGAAGAAAGGTGAAAAAGATCTGGCCGAAATCAGAAAAGATCCCACTCCCACCGACATCGAAAACGACGAGATCGACAACGCCCGCGAAGCCGTCATCGAAGGCCAGGCCCAGGCCATGATGTTTCAATATGCCATGGCTCCGACCGGCCACACCATCGCTCTTCGCCGGCACTGGTCGGGTCGATGGTAGAGGAGACACTGACGGGAACGCCCGGCACCAAGGTTTTCAACGATGCTCCCATTTTCCTGAAAGAGTCGCTGACATTTCCTTACAGCTATGGCATGGAATTCATCGTCAAGCTGATGCAGAAAGGCGGCAAGGAGAAGGCGTTCGCCGGTGCGCTGCAAAATCCTCCGCACACCACGCGCCAGGTGGCTACGGCTCAGAAAATCACGATACGGATCTAGGGCACAACTCATACATTGCTCAGCAAAAATGGAGCAGCAGCACCAAACTCGACGACATCCACACCATCAAATCACATACCATTCATGGCAACAACAGTAGTGCACATATCCACACATCACTCATTCACAACAATCAGGCACAACACATCACTCATCCCGTCATATCACCTCCGACGAGATGATGATCACCACCCCGTCGTAAACAACAAGATCCTCCATCTCATACCACTCGACGTTGACATTCAGTCATCACCCCCAAGAAGACAAATGCTCGTCGTTCAACATCAGATTCAGCAAGGACGAGCGCGGAGCAACCTGATAACCACATCATCACCGGTGATGGCGCATGTCGACCACAACAACCAACTACTCAACACAATCCAGCACACCAACATCCACACGAGCAGCAGCATCACCCCACACATCAGGCACTCCACAGTAACCACCATAACAGTCGG
>CAVXNI010000005.1:0-37709 GCA_963763155.1 uncultured Acidobacteriota bacterium
GGAATTCGTTTTTCAAAGAGTGGCGTCGGGGCCGCGCCACGGCGATCTTTCGATCGTCAACAAACATCCCAAGCCGGGAGAGGCCAGCGCCTACCTGGCAAGTCCTTCCGATGCGCCGCTGACCGAGGATTATTCGGTGGTCGGACTGGTACCCGGAGTCGGATCGGGGCGGTACGTCATGATTCTGGCGGGGACCACCACGTTCGGGACGCAGGGCGTAGTAGAGTTTGTGTGCCGGCAGGAGTCGGTGGAAAAACTGCTGCACGAGATTCCCGGCTCGGGGACCGGACCGGTCGGGCCCTTCGAGGCGCTGGTGAGAGTAAAAATCGCTCGCGGCGTTCCCGTCGCAACCGAACTGGTAAGCGTGCGGGCGCGATGAGTCCGGTGGTGAACTTAACTCTTTACTCTTTCAGGATTTTGCCGCAACTGCATTCCCGGGCGATGAATTGCTCTCCTGCCGCAGGTCGTGCAAGTCCTCCACCCGTTGCGTCAAGATCGCCGCCAGCATGAAGAAGACTCCGCCCGCCACCACAGCGGCAATGCGGTTGTTGTTCAGCAGATGCCCCATGACCCAGCCGAATCCGAGCGAGGCCGTGATCTCGGGAATCACGATGAAGAAGTTGAAAATTCCCATATAAACTCCGGTCTTTCCGCGCGGCAGCGATCCAGCAAGAATGGAGTAGGGCATGGAGAGCGTGCTCGCCCATGCGATCCCGACTCCCGTCATGGAGAGCAACAGAAGATATTTATTGTGAATCATGGCCACCGAAAGCAGTCCGAGGCCGCCGCACATCAGGCAGAAGCTGTGGGTGGTCTTGCGTCCGAACTGGCGGGCGAGTGCGGGCAGCACGAAATGAAAATCCGAAACATACCAGCGAGTACATTCCGAAACAAATGCCTGCCCATTCCACTCCCGCGGAATACAACGGAGAATTCGTGTCGGCGGCACCGAACACGTTGCGCGCCACGGCGACTGGAAAGTAAAGCCACATGCAGAACAATCCCAGCCAGGTGCAGATCTGCACCCAGGCGAGTTGCCGCATGGTACGCGGGCATCTCGCGGATGGACTCCAGGATTTCCGTGCGCTCCGCGCGCCAGGCCCGCGCCCTCTTTTTCTGTTTCTGAAATTCGGCCAGATCGTCGGGTGGATATTCCTTGGTCGTGAAAATCGTCCACAGCACAGCGCCCAGGAAAGCCGCGGCTCCAATGTAAAAAGAAAGGCGCACGGTGAACGGAATCGTCCCCGCGGCTCTGGTCCCTCCCACGTGAAAGACATTGGTGAGCAGGTACGGCAGCGCCGAGGCAATCACCGCCCCCAGCCCGATGAACAGACTCTGCATGGCAAAGCCGCGCGTGCGCTGAGATTCCGGCAGGAGGTCGGCGACGAAACGCACGAAAAGGTTCCATGCTGATGTTGATGCAGGCATCGAGCACCCACAGCAGACCCGCCGCCATCCAGAGGGCGGAGCTGCGCGGCATCAGAATGAGCGCCATCGAACTCAGAATCGCGCCGCCAAGAAAATAAGGGCGGCGCCGGCCCAAGCGGCCCCAGGTGCGGTCGCTGGCGTGGCCGATGATGGGTTGCACGATCAATCCGGTCAGCGGCGCGGCCAGCCAGAGAATGGGAATCTGGTCGGCCCTGGCACCCAGGTATTCGTAGATGGCGCTCATGTTCGCCATCTGCAATCCCCAGCCAAACTGGATGCCGAGGAAACCGAAACTCATGTTCCAGATTTGCCAGAAGGTGCGTGGTGGCTTGTCCATGGGTTGTCTGCTGACCGCTGTCCCGCCGCCGACTTTCCTGCGGCGGATTTCTCTGATCGACGAATGCTTCATGGCGATCTTCTTAGCGATCTCGATGGGGAAGCTCTGATTAAAGCCTCCAGATTCCTCTGTGCACCTCTGTGTCCTCTGTGGTTTAAGCCTTCTGTTGGACCGTAACCAGAGCTTCCCTACCGATCGTAGAGCGTGACCAGCGATCGCAGCCGGTCACTCAACTCAGCGCTCAACGCTCCCGGACGATAACGCCACTTCCAGTTTCCGCTAACCTTGCCGGGAAGATTCATGCGCGCTTCGCTGCCCAGGCCCAGCACATCCTGCAACGGGACAATCGCCACATCGGCAACCGACGCGAGAACGGCCCTGATCATAACCCAGTTGATCTCGGAATCTTCATTGATGTTCATGTTCAGGTACGCACGAGCGAATGCGTGCTCTTTGCGGACATCCTCGGGAGTACGTGTGCTGTCGCCCGCGCCTGAACTCGACCACCAGCCCACGGTTGTGTCGTTGTCGTGGCCGCCGGTGTAGGCCACCAGATCGCGGCTGTAATTATGCGGACGAAACGATGGCCCCTGCGGATCGGTGCCAAACGCGAATTGCAAAAGACTCATGCCCGGCAGGCCAAACTGTTGTCGCAACTTCTCCACCTCTGGAGTGATCACGCCCAGATTTTCCGCCACAATCGGAAGGCTGCCAAAAGCGTTCTGCAGCGCCAACAGAAGGCTTTCCCCCGGCCCTTTCACCCAGCGCCCATGCATGGCGGTCGTCTCATGGCCCGGAACTTCCCAGTAGGCCTCGAAGCCGCGAAAATGATCGAGGCGCACCATGTCGAAAAGAGCGAGCGAGGCGCGGAAGCGTTCGATCCACCACTGGTATCCGTTGGCGGCGAGCACGTCCCAGCGATAAATAGGATTTCCCCAGAGTTGCCCGGTGGCGCTGAAGTAATCCGGAGGCACGCCCGAGACCACCGTGGGCCGGCCCTGATCGTCGAGATAGAACAGTTCGGGATGCGCCCAAACGTCCGCACTGTCGTGCGCAACGTAGATCGGGATGTCGCCCATGAAACGGATGCCGCGTTGCTGGCAATAGCTCTTAAGATGTTCCCACTGCCGAAAGAATTCGAACTGCCAATACTTGTATGCCTGCAGTTCTGACGCCAGTCTTGTAGACCACTCGCTCACGGCGCGCTGGTCACGCCCGCGAATTTCCGGCTCCCACAAGGTCCACATCGTTCCCCCGTGTGCATCTTTGCAAGCCATGAACAGCGCGTAGTCGTTGAGCCAGGGACTAGGCTTCGCAAAAACCGTCGAACGCCGCACGATCGGTGCGGGAGGCGTCGGCGAAAAAAACCTGCGCCGCCCGGCGTAGCGCCGCCATTCGAAACTTGATCACCCGCCCGTAGTCGACGAAGTCTTCTGGAAACGCGGGCGACTGAGCCAGGTCTGATTGCTGAAGCAGGCCCTGCTCCCGCATGCGCTCAAGGCTGAGCAACATGGGGTTGCCGGCAAATGCGGAGAAACACTGGTAAGGAGAATCTCCGTAGCCGGTGGGATTCAGCGGCAACACCTGCCACAACTTCTGTCCGGCGGCGGAGAGGAAGTCTGCGAATTCGTAGGCGCAGGGCCCAAGGTCGCCGATGCCGAACGGTCCAGGCAAGGAAGTGAAATGCAGCAGAACGCCACTACATCGCAGAAACTTCACTCCGTAACAATACGCACGTCGCCGGCGTTAGGGCAAGCCGCATGCCCCGCCGACCGTCGGCCGCATGTTGCAGTGCAATCGTTGCCCCGCAATCATGGAGGTCTTCACGCTTGGGGGCACATTTTTGTAAGATCACTTCACGGAATCGTCGCAGTCACTCGGCAGTCGCAGCCTTCGACGCCCGTTCATCGAACCCCTCGGACACCGGCGCCTGGTTGATCACCAGCCAGTACAGTCCAACGTTCTTGACCATTTCTCGGAACTGGTCGAAGTCGACCGGCTTCTGGATGTAACTGTTGGCACCCAGCCCGTATCCCTGGATCAGGTCGCGCTCTTCTTTCGACGAGGTCAGAATCACCACCGGAATGGTTTTCGTCCGCGGATCATTCTTGATGCGCTTGAGAACTTCCATGCCGTCTACTTTGGGCAATTTGAGATCCAGCAGGATCAGCTTCGGTGGATGTTCGCTGGAGCGCTCAGCATGAACGCCGGTATGGAACAAGAATTCCAGAGCTTCTTCCCCATCGCGCGCCACGTGGATGCGGTTGGCCAGTTTTTCTTTGCGGAGAGCGTGGAGAGTAAGCTCCAAGTCATCGGGATTATCTTCCACCAGTAGAATTTCAATCTGTTGTTGGGTCATGATGCATCTCCTGCCGTGGCAGCTTTGGTTTTGAGTTCGTCTTTCTCCGACGCTCTGAGGGTGAAATAAAAAGTTGCGCCCTGGTCCAGTTCAGCTTCCGCCCAGACGCGGCCGCCGTGTTTCTGAATGATGCGCTGGACCGTGGCCAGCCCTACGCCCGTGCCTTCGAAATCTTCCTGGCGATGCAGGCGTTGAAAAACGCCAAAAAGCTTGTCGGAGTGCTTCATGCTGAAGCCCACCCCGTTATCCCGCACGAAAACGACCGGCCTTGCCGGCCCATCATTCTGCCCAACTTCAATCAGAGCCTTAGGCCGGGACCGGGTGAACTTGATCGCGTTCAACAGCAGGTTCTGAAAAACCTGCTTCAGCAAGCCGGGATCGCACTGCACGACGGGCAGTTCGCCAATTTTCCAATCGATCTGCCGCCCCTCACAGTCGGGTGCCAGTTCGTCTATGACTTGATTCACGATGGTTTTCAATTCCATGGATTGCAAGCTCAGACTGTGACGGCCTATGTGGGCCAATTTCAACAAGTCATCGACCAGCAGCCCCATGCGCTTCGCGCCTTCCTGGATGCGCTGCAATTGATGTTGGGCCTCGGGGGGCAGTGTCGCGCCACATTCCTCAGCCAGAAGTTTGGAGAAGCCGCTGATATGCCGCAACGGAGCGCGCAAGTCGTGAGAAACCGAATAGGTGAAGGCTTCCAATTCCTGATTCGCGGCTGCCAGCTGCGTGGTGCGCTGCACGACTCGCAATTCGAGTTCTTCGTAGAGTTTGCGGATTTCGCGCTCGGTCGCTCGTTTCTGCGTGATGTCGCGGAAGGCGACCACTCCGCCCCGCAGCGTCTCGTCCTTGTCTTTTAAGGGACCGCCGCTGACCTCGATCCAGACTCCCTGATCGAGTTGGGGATTGTGGACAAACATCTCGGCGGAACTCGATTCCCCGCGAATCGCGCGAGCCAGAGGCAGTTGCTCGGTGGGGAACGGTGTCGCCATATCGTCCAGGTAGAGGCCGTAGTGCGGGGTCCACTCCGAGGTAGGTAAGTCTGTCGCATCCATCCCCAGAATTTTCCGCGCTGCAGAGTTCCAGAGAATGAATTTCCCCTGCACATCGGCTGCGACCAGTCCTTCGGCCATGCTGTCCAACACGGACTGGAGCATAAGCGTCTGGTTTTCGAGAGCCTGCTGCGAGCGGAGCAATTCCGCGGCCTGCCGCGAGAGCTCCTCCGCCTGTCCGGCTAGCGCATCCCCCGTGGCCTTCTGCTCTGTAATGTCCTCGACTATGCCAAACATTCGAGCTGCGTCACCGGACAGACTCGGCTGCTGATCCCCACAGACCCAGATCCATCGCATTTCCCCGTCCAGACGGAGGATTCTGCATTCAAACTCCAATCGCTTGCGCTGGATCATGCAACTCTGAAAATTCTCGCGGACCCTCTCCCGATCGGCAGGATGGACATGGTTGAGAAAAATGTCAAAAGACCATTCCGGCGCAGGCGATTCATACCCAAAGATCTCGTCGTGCAGGAAGCACCGGGTGGCTTGCAGCGTCGTGAGGTTCAGCTCCCAGTCGCCAAGTTTTGCGGTTTCCAGGGCAAATTGTCTCCTTGCGTCACTCTGGCGCAACGCCGCGTCCGCGTGGTTGCGCGCAGTAATGTCGCGGGCAATCTTTGAGGCACCGACAATCACCCCGGCCCTATCCCTGAGCGGGGAGACCGTCGCGGAAATGTCAATTTTCTTACCATCCTTTCTGACTCGGACGCTTTCGAAATGCTCAACCTTCTCGCCCCGCCGGATGCGCTCCAGAATGTCGGATTCCTCATGGATGCGATCTGGCGGAAACAGCATGAGCATCGGCCTCCCTACGGCCTCCGCGGCCGAATAACCGAATATTTTCTCGGCGCCGCGATTCCACGCGCTGATAGTTCCGCTCAGGTCCTTGCTGATAATGGCGTCTTCGGAGGACTCGACGATGGCGGCCAGCCAGCCGCGAGCCTCCTCCTCCCGCTTGCGCTCTGTGATGTCGGTGCGGATCGCTATGTACTGGCATGGCCTTCGGTCGGCCCCGAGGAAAGGAACGATGGTTGCATCGACCCAGTAAATCGACCCATCTTTGGCCCGGTTGCAGATCTCGCCCCGCCAGACCTTGCCGTTGGCGATAGTCTGGTACATCTGTTGGAAAAATTCCTTGGAGTGGTGGCCGGAGTTCAGGATGCGATGGTTCTGGCCGATCAGTTCGTCTCGAGAGTATTTGCTGATAGCGCAGAACTTGTCATTCACATACGTAATCGTTCCCTGAACGTCGGTCGTGGCCACGATGGCATGTTGATCGAGGGCGAACTTCTGGTCGGCCAGTTCTTTAAGCGCAGCCTCCACCAGTTGGTCTGACTTCTTCGGCGAATTGGAGCGGCTCATCATTTCTGATGTAAATGGATGCTGGTGAATATTTGCCCAGATGTTGCAGCCACGCATTCATTATCGGCTGGGAGGGCGGTAGGGGACGGTGAGGACGATGACACGAAAGACGCCGGCATCCCGAAGTGGAACCGTGTTTCCGGTGCGGGCGCAGCCCAGCTGCCTCGGTTCAGGCGCTCCCGATAACGCTCGTGATCTGCTGCCGTTCTTCCGGAGTCAGCCCCACAAACTCGAATCCGGACTGCACCTTGGAAGAGTGGCGCACGATGGCGACGATAGTGAGCGTAGCTTCCGCGATGCGGACGTCAATTTCCACCATGTCGCCAACCCGTAATTCCCCGGACACGATGGCACCGAGACCGCCCTCGCTGATATCGAGGGTGGTCCCACGCGATGACCGGATTCCGCCCGGCAACAAGTATTGGAACCTTGCCGGGACGCTGAACAGAGCCCGCGGATATCGCTGGAGCGGTCTGGGCTCGGGGTCCGCAGGTCGTGCAGAATACAGATCGGGCGACATACCGGGTGACATGGAAAATGTCCTCCTCGCATCGACTCCGCGTGCGCAACTCTTAGGACGGCTAATTCGTTCCGGTTGCCGATCGGGGCAGCGTCGCCCGAATGACTTCCAGCAATTCCGCGTTGTCCGCCGGCTTCTGAAAAAAAGCGGCCGCACCGGCCTGCAGGGCTCGTTGCTCGCTGCTTTGCGGATCGCGGGCCGTCAGCACGATGACCGGGATGGCCGAGAGCTTGTCATCCTTCTGCAGCCGGTCGAGTACGACAAAGCCGTCCCCCGCGGGCAAGCCGAGATCCAGGATGATCAGGTCCGGACGCTCCTTGTAGGCGGTCGCGATGGCGGTGTAGCCGTCCCCCGCATTCACCGTATCGTAGTGGTTGGCGCGCAGACGCAGTCGCAGCGCCTGCCGGAGATCGGGATCGTCGTCCACGATCATGATTTTTGTGTTTGCCATGTTTTTCGTCCTCCATTTCAAAGTCACGCCGAGTCGGTCAGCGTGTATTTCATGCCGTCTTAATTCTGGTCGGGCTTGTGTTTGGGCGAATCCTGTTTTCCTCGAGGAACCGTGGCCACCATTTCGCTGACCACCCGGGCCACTTCCTTCACCTGCGCTTCCAGGGACTGGTCTGGGCCGCGATCGGGAACCGGCACCGCCAGGGCGGACACTTCCAGGTTCCCGGCGCCGTTCAGGCCCGCCACTTTCTCCAGTTGTTCGCGAATCCGCGCCATCATGGTGTTGGCACTGTCCAGATCGGTCGAGGCCACCACCAGATAGGTCTCCTCGGCGCCGCTGGCGGTGATGGGAGGCAACACCAGATCCTTGTCGAGATAAACGCAGCGCTGCAGAACCTCCAGGCAGCGCTGACAAGTCTCTTTCCAGTTGGCCCGAACCGGGCTATAGAGCGGGTGCAGGACAACCTTCACCAGAACAATGGAATCCCGCATCCGGGCCTGGTGGGTGATCACCGGGAACAGCAGCTTGGCCAGGGAGTACACCGGCAAGGTAAACGAGAACGTGCTGCCATTGCCCACCTCACTGGCGACCCAGATGCGTCCGCCGTGGAGGTTGACCAGTTCCTTGGCAATAAACAAGCCGAGTCCCAATCCCTTGCGACTGTTATCGACCGCATTCGGATCCTGGTATAGCCGTTCAAAGATCAGGGCTCGGGCTTCCGGAGCGATCCCACAACCGGTATCCGTCACCGCGACATAGACAAAGTCGGAATCAGTCGGCACCAGCGAAGCTTGCACCGTAACCGCCCCACCCTGGGGAGTGAACTTGATGGCGTTCTCGATCAGGTTGATCAGCACTTCGAGAATGCGGCCGGGATCCCCGTGCGCGAACGGAATCCTGGTGTCCACTCCTACTTCCAGCCCGACTTCTTTTTCGTGCGCGATCGGTTGCATCATGGCGACGGCTTGCCGGATCAGATCTCCGACCACGACGCAGCGTGGTTCAATCCGGATCTTCCCCGACTCCGCCCGGCTGGCCTCCAGCAGATCGCGAACCATAGCTCCCAGTTGATTCACGCTCTTCAGAATCGTCTTGAGATGATCGCGCTGTTCCGGGCCGATTTCGCCGGCCAGGCCATCGAGCAGAATGGTGGTGAACTGATGAATGCAGGTTAGCGGGGTGCGCAATTCGTGCGAAACGTGAGAGAGGAACTGGTTCTTGAACCCCAGTTGCTGCTTCTGGCTCATCTCCAGGGAGCGCAGCAGGGCTTGCCGCTCTACCGCGTAGCGCATAGCCCGGTCCAAACTATTGCTGGAGATGGCGCCTTTCACCAGGTAATCCTGCACCCCCTGATGTAGCGCTTTCATGGCCAGGGCCTCATCGTCCTGTCCGGACAGGATGACAATGGGCACGTCCGGCGCCTTCTCCCGCACTTTGCGAAAGGTTTCTGCTCCCTGGCTGTCGGGCAGGTTCAGGTCCAGCAAGATCACAGAGGGCCATTTTTCCTGAATGGAGGCTAGCCCTTCGGACAAACGACTGACGCAGTTCACCTCTGCCTTGGTGTTGCCGTCCACCAGTCGCAGGCGAACCAGGTCGGCATCTCCCGGATTGTCTTCGATCAGTAAGACATGGGCGAGTTGATCGTTCATCGTTTCTCCTTCCGCGGCAGACTGGCAAAGCCCAGCCAGAACTCCGCCATGGATTGAACCGCGGCCACGAATTCCGGAAGATTTCCGGGCTTTTTCAGATAGCAATTCGCTCCCAGTTTGTAGCTTCGCGCAATATCGGAACTGGCTTGCGAGGTGGTAAAGATCACCACCGGAATATTCGCCAGAGCGGGGTCGGCCTTGATATCGGAAAGCACGTCGCATCCGTCCTTGCGCGGCAGGTTCAGGTCGAGAACGACCAGGTCGGGCACCGGTGCCTTGGCATGTTTACCCTCATGACGCAGAAAGGAAATTGCCTCCGCTCCGTCGCTCACTGCGTTTACGTGGAAAGGTTGATTGCTCTGAGCCAGCACTTCGCTGGTCAAGTCGATGTCCGCCGGATTGTCGTCGACCAGCAGGATTTCAGGAGTTTTCATTGTTCTGACCGTTGCCTCCCCTTGTAGTGGTTTTGACCGGAAGTGTGAACCGGAAGGTTGACCCGTGACCGGGCTCGGATTCGACCCAGATTCTGCCTCCGTGTTGTTCGATAATCTTTTTGCAGATGGACAGCCCGATTCCGTTCCCGGGATATTCTTGACGCGTATGCAAACGCCGGAAAATAACGAACACGTTCTCCGCCTGCTCGGCTGCAACGCCAATCCCGTTGTCCGCCACTGAAAAGACCCATTCCTTGCCCTTGGCTTCCGCGCTCACTCGAATCGCGGGCGGCTGCGGACCGCGGAACTTGATGGCGTTTCCGATCAGGTTCTGAAAAACCTGCAGGATTAGGGACCTATCGGCGATTACCTGCGGAAGTTGAGTGGGCTCGACCACTGCTCCGCTTTCCTGAATGGCCGCCTCCAGATTCAACAGGCTGGCCTGCAGCACCGCATTGCAGTCGAAACTCTCAGGCGCCATGCCTTGCCTTCCTACCCGCGAAAAAGCGAGCAGGTCCTGCACCAGTTTCTGCATGCGCAGGGCCCCGTCGACCGCATAGTGAATGTATTTGTCCGCGTCGGCGTCCAGTTTGCCCTGATACCGATCGGCCAGCAGTTGGGTATAGGTGGCAACCATGCGCAGGGGCTCCTGCAGATCGTGCGAGGCTACATAGGCAAACTGTTCCAGGTCGCGATTGGAGCGGGCCAATTCCTCTTGCCCCTGTTTGTTCTCTCGCCGCAGGGCTCTCTCGCGCATGGCGCGTCGCACCGACTCTGGCAGACGGGCCAATTGGTCTTTGAGTACATAATCTGCGGCACCTTGCTTGATGCATTCCACTGCGGTCAGCTCGCCCAGCGCGCCCGAAACCAGGATGACCGGAATGTCGAGTGCTTCCTGGCGCAGAATCTCTACCGATTGCATTCCATTCCAGCCGGGCAGCTTGTAGTCCGCCAGGATTACGTCGTAAGAGTTCCGGCGCACCAAGGCAGTGAATTCTTCCTCCGTCTGCGCGACCTCCTCGTCGGCCTCCAGGCCGGCCTGCCGCAGAGCACGCATCTCCATTTCGACGTCGGCCGGTTCGTCCTCGACGATCAGTACTCGCAGCTTTCGGGCGCGGTCGTCGGGTTCCTCCGGCAACGCTGTTGAGGCGCCTTCGGGGTCGCCGGCCAATGAAACCCGCGGGGCCGTGCCCAAAGCGGAACTGGTCTGCGATGAACTGGTCTGCGATGGTCGAGGGTCCTGACCAAGACGATGCTCTGCCGGAAGACCTGTGTCGTATGCATTAGATCCGGTTAACGTTGGAGCCTCCATCCCTCTGATCTGCAAAACTGATCTGCACAAAACTCATCTGACAATTCGGATGACACGTTGACAGGCGACAACAACCCGACTTCAAGTCGCCTACTCTGGCCATCGGCACCTTTTCTCGAACCTTGAGGCAAGACCGGGCTTTGCCTGCCCGGACGATATAGCCATGCCTTGGCCTTCGGCGCATCGGGCGGGTAATGTAGTACCTGTACTACTGCGGCGGGCGGTTGCGGAATCATGATGGACGTCTAATACGGCGTGGTAGTGTTGCAGTTTGACGATCTTTAACCACGGAGGGCGCGAAGTCACACGAAGAAAATCCACCCAAACGAAGTCCTTCGTGATCCTTCGTTCCTACCGCGGCGTACAATCCGATTGAGTTCCTGGCGAAGGTTCTGCCAAAGGTGGTCCCGCGTCGCCAGAGTTCGAACCCAGATTTCGAACCCAGATTTCGAACCGCAGATTTCGAAGCACAGATATGGAAATCGACATGCCTTTCCCTCGCCAATTTCTACGGATCACCTCGCGTGGTTGCGCGTGGATCGTCGCCCTTCTGTTGTTCTTCTGCTGTGCCAGCCTGGCAGAGAATGCAAACCCTAAATTCAGGATCGTCGTACTGGCGGAGGCTGGCGGCATTCATCTGCCTTTCGTCAGTGCCGCGAAAGTCTGGCTGGAAAAGGAAGCCGCTACCGATAACTTCTCCATCGACTACATTCAGGATACGGAGAAGATCGACGATGCCTTTCTGTCGCGATACCAGGTCTTTGTCCAGCTCAACTATCCCCCTTATGGCTGGACTCCAACCGCTGTGGCCGCGTTCACGAAGTACATTGAGGAAGGCCGAGGCGGATGGATCGGCTTCCATCACGCCACGTTGCTGGGAGAATTTGATGGATACCCGATATGGCCGTGGTTCTCGCAGTTCATGGGTGGCATACGATTCACCGACTACATTCCGAAGTTTGCCACGGCCACTGTCGTTGTCGAAGATGCGTCGCACGCGGTCATGAAGGGCTTGCCCGCAACGTTTGTCGTGGATCAGGAGGAGTGGTACACGTGGGACAAATCGCCGCGCCCGAACGTGCACGTTCTGGCGCGGGTGGACGAGTCCACGTATTCGCCCGACACCCGCACCAAGATGGGCGGCGATCATCCGGTCATCTGGACGAACGAGCACTACAAGGCCCGAAATGTTTACATCTTCATGGGCCACCATCCAGAATTGTTCCAAAATCCCGCGTTCACAACCATCTTCAGAAATTCGATTCTTTGGGCGGCCCGCCAATGAACAAACGCGTTCTCCTTATGCTGGGTCTGGCAGTGCTCTCGCTGGTAACTGCGAGTGTGGGCGAACAGCCACGATTTAAGGTTCTCGCGTTTTATTCACCTCATGCAGAACCGGACCACGTGCTGTTCGCCGAAAGCGCTCTGAAGTTCTTCACCGAATGCGCAGCGAAAGATGGCTTTACGTTTGATGCAACCACCGATTGGGCGAACCTGAATGATGAATACTTGAAACCCTATCAGTTGGTGGTGTGGCTTAACGATTCGCCGGGCGACGCGAAGCAACGACGCGCGTTCCAGCGCTATATGGAAAACGGAGGCGCATGGCTGGGCTTTCACGCCGCCGGATATAACGATCAGGACACGAACTGGCCCTGGTTCGTCGATCTCATGGGAGGAGCAGTATTCCACATCAATAGCTGGCCACCGCTGCCCGCCAAGCTGATCATCGACGACGCGGCTCATCCAACCGCCGCGGGCATTCCCCACACCTACGACTCCCCCAACAACGAATGGTACGTTTGGAAACCCAGTCCGCGATTGAATAAAGATGTGCGCATCCTGGCGACGCTCGATCCGTCGAATTATCCCCTCGGTCTGAAGGACGTCCTCCAGAGCGGCGACCTTCCCGTTGCGTGGACGAACACGAAGTACAAAATGATCTACATGAACATGGGGCACGGAGACAAGATCTTCACCCATCCCATTCAGAACCGGTTCATCGAGAATGCGGTCAACTGGCTCGGAACAACCCCTGCCTCCGAAAGTTATCCAGCGGCCAGTGGAAAGCGAATCAGCTCTCATGCAATCGCGGTAAATCCGAAAACCGGCAAAACGTATGCGGTGGACCCTGAGAACGACTGTGTGGCAGTCCTCGATGCAGCCGGACACTATGCGGCTGCGGTAAAGGTGGGAACCGGGCCAGGAGCAATCGCGATTGACTCAGTCACGAACAGAATCTATGTAGCCAACGAAGGCAGCGGCAATGTAAGCGTCATCGACGGCGCGACGGACAAGGTCATGGCAACCGTGCCCGTGGGCGATTTGCCTTACGTCATTGCCGCCAATCCGGTAACCAACAAGATCTATATTGCGAAGACCTTCAGCAACACGATCACGGTGATAGATGGTGCAAACCATGTCACGAGTTCTCTCAAGGCGGGCATGCAAGCCGATGCGATTGCCGTCGACCCCGGCGCCAACAAACTCTACCTCCTCAACTATGAAAGCCACGACGTAACGGTGCTCGACGGCGCCACCGATAAAGACACAGCCGTAGCTGCCGAAATCCATCTTTGGGGCATCGCGGTGAATCCGGCGACCCACAAGATCTATCTGACCGGCACCGGGAGTTCGAGGGTTACGGTGATCGACGGAAAACACAACACAACCGCATCAGTCACCGCGGGAGGAGTTCCTTGCGCGGTAGCGGTGGATTCGTCTACGGGCCGAGTCTTCATCGCGAACTATGCAACCGACGACGTCACCGTGATCGATGGTGGTAGCAACTCTGTGATTGCAACGGTCAGAGTAGGATCACGCCCCCAAGCGATTGCGGTCGATTCAGCAAGCCACAGAGTCTACGTCGCCAACAGCCGTGACAACACCGCAACTATAATTGACGGAGCGACAATCAACGGTGCGACAAATTCCGTGTTGGCGACCGTGAAAACCGGAAGCGGCCCTTACGCGATCGCGGTGAATAGCGCTACCGATAAGGCTTTTGTGGAGAATCTGGCGGGTGGCACTGTTACCGTGATTGATGGAAAAACGCTGGCCGCAACTACGGCGGCCATGCCAACTGTTAAATGAACGGTTTGTCCTTATTCAGGAGAGATTGAACATGTGGAGAGTTCTGTTATCGCTGACGCTGGCGCTGGCGCCATTTGGGTGGGCCCAGAAATCGTGGGCTCAGGAATCGCATCCCATCCTCGCGCTCGGTTCGCCAGCACCCAACTTTGAACTTCCCGGCATCGACGGAGCCATTCACAAGCTCTCCGACTACTCTTCCAGTCCTGTCCTGGTCGTGATCTTCACCTGCGATCACTGCCCCATCGCACAAATGTATGAACGGCGCATCACGCAACTCGTTACCGACTATCGGGACCGCGGCGTCGCCGTGGTTGCGATTCAACCCAACGATCCGAAAGCCATCAGAATCGACGAACTCGACTCCTCGGACCTCAGCGACAGTCTCGATGAGATGAAGATCCGCGCGCAGTACAAGCAACTGACGTATCCCTATCTCTACGACGGCGAAACCCAGTCGGTAGCGGAAGCCTATGGCCCGCAGGCGACACCGCACGTCTTTGTCTTCGACCGCGATCGCCATCTCCGTTACGAAGGCCGTATGGACGACAGCTATCGCACCGAACTGGTCAAGACTCATGAAGCGCGCGACGCAGTCGACGCACTCCTAGCCGGGAGAGAAGTGGCAGTGAAACACACCGGCGTCTTCGGATGCTCCACCAAATGGAAGGAAAAACAGACTACTCGTCTCGAGGCTATCCGCAAAATCGAAGCGCAGCCCGTCCAGGTCGAACTGGCTTCGGCCGCGGACTTGAAGACTCTGCGAACGAACCCGACGCATAAAATGTTGCTGATAAGTTTCTGGGCAACCTGGTGCGGCTCGTGCCTCCACGAATTTCCCGACTTCGAGGACACGTTCCGCATGTACTCCATGCGCGATCTGGAGTTGGTGACGGTAGCCGCCAACATGCCCGACGAAAAAAACTCAGTGTTGCGAATCCTCGACAAAATGCATGCCACCAGCCGCAACTTGCTTTTCGCCTCCACCGACACGGCCGCCCTACAGGCCGCATTCGATCCCAAGTGGGAGTCGGCGGTTCCCTACACCGTCTTGATTTCTCCCGAGGGAAACGTTCTTTACTCGAAACAGGGCTCGGTGGACATACTCGAGTTGAGAAGAACAATTTTGGCGAACTTGCCCTCGGACTATGAAGGTTTCAACCAGTACTGGTCCCGGCCGTAGCTGAGTGACGTCTGCACGAATCCTCTGGCCATGGAAATGATTCCGCAGTCTTGACCTCTTGCCTCTGAGGCTCCAAATTGTTTGACTTTGCCGACCTTTCCTTGTATTACGAATAGTTGCGTTCGATTTCGTTCAATTTCATACGTCGCTGGAAGTACGGCCACAATGAGGAATGATAAAGTGAATCTGAAACTCGCAATTCTTCTTCTGCTGTGTGCATCCGCCAGGGGAGCGTTAGGCCAGTCCAATGCCTCTTTCTATGTGTCGACATCCGGGAATGATTCGAATCCGGGCACTCAGGCGGCGCCTTGGCGCACCGTTCAACATGCCGCAGACACTGTGCGTGCGGGTAGTACCGTCAATGTGCGGGGTGGAGTCTATGAAGAGCTCGTCAGCATGAAGGCATCCGGCAACGCGAGCGATGGATTCATTACTTTCCGAAGCTATCCCGGCGAGACGGCCGTGCTCGACGCAGCGCATTTCACTCCCGCAGGAAGAAGCGCCATACTTACCATCCAGGACAAAAGCTACATCAGGATCGAAGGATTTGAAATTCGCAACTTCCACACCGCCGAACATCGGCTGGCTCCCTTGGGCATCAGCGTTATGGGGGCCGGCTCGCACATCGAACTGCTGAAAAATAACGTCCATCATATTGAGCAGACGTTTCAAGGCCGCGATGCTCCGGGAAGCGGCGGCAACGGCTTTGGCATTGCCGTGTACGGTACCGACGCCAAGTCGCCCATCACCGACTTGATCATTGACGGGAATGAGGTGCATCACCTCCAAACCGGTTCGAGCGAGTCGCTGGTCGTGAATGGGAACGTTACGAATTTCCGTATCACGCACAATGTTGTTCACGACAATAACAACATCGGCATCGACGTCATCGGTTTTGAGCGCACGGCGCCCGACCCTGCCGTCGACCAGGCTCGCGACGGAGTGGTCAGCGGCAATCTGGTTTACAACATTACTTCGCGCGGCAATCCAGCATATCGCAACGATGAATCTTCCGATGGTATTTACGTGGACGGCGGCACCCGAATCCTGATCGAACAGAACGTCATGCACGATGTGGATTTTGGAATCGAACTGGCCAGCGAGCACAAAGACCGCGCCACCAGTTACATCACGGCACGGAACAACCTCATCTATCACAGCCATACGGCAGGAGTTTCGATCGGCGGTTATGCGCCGGAGCGCGGACACACCGACCACTGCACCGTCGTCAACAACACACTCTACGAGAATGACACGTCGGCGACAGGCTCCGGCGAGTTTCAGATGCAGTGGAACATGGCGGACAATATTTTTGCGAACAACATCGTCTATGCCGGCCCGCGCTGCCTCTTCACGCTCACCAGATCTCAGGTCGACAAAAAACAACCGCCCGTCCTTATTGATCACAACCTTTATTACTGCGCTTCCGGAGCTAAGACAAGCGCATGGGCAGGAGCTTCCGCTACCGAGACCGGATTCGACAAATATGTCGAGGCCACTGAGAATGACCGCCATTCCAGTTTTCTGAATCCGCATTTTATCAATTCCGCCGCGCACGACTTTCATCTGCAGTCCGATTCTCCCGCGCTCGCTGCCGGCACAACCGACGCATTCCCGGTGGGCGAACTGGATCTTGATGGCTCACCCCGGGTTAAATCTGGACACATAGACATCGGCTGCTACCAACGAAACCAGGAGTAGTCCATGTTGAGATCGGACGTGAATCGCCGCGAATTCATGAAGATCACGGCTGGAGCCGGCGCCGCCTTGGCCATGCCAACCCCCGCGTATTCTGCAGTCCTCCTCCAAAATGATCGGCATCCAGGTCGGAGCGGTTTCGTTTGTGGATGAAGGCACCGAGAAAGTCCTCGACGTGCTTCAGGAACGTGCCTGCGTAAATACGCTGTTTCTTGCGGTATTCACCTATGGCCGCGGCATTGCCGGAAGACAGATTCCCGGCCAACCGCTGCCCGATCACGGCAAGCAGGAGTACGATCTCAATTTTCACGGCGGGAATTTCGCCACTCCTCATCCGCAGTACTACAAGAACACGGTTCTCAAGGACACTCGCGCGCCCGACCACGGCAATCTCGATATCCTGGCCGAAGTGCTCCCCGCGGCTAAGAAGCGCGGCATGAAAGTCATCTGCTGGCTTGAGGACGTGTTTCGCACCGACTTGCCGAACATCGAGAAACTGCAGGAGCGCGATCTGTACGGGCGAAACGCCGAGACGCTGTGCGTCAACAATCCGGACTACCGGAATTTCCTGACCGGCCTGGTCGAGGACTATGCCCGTTCCTATGACATCGACGGAATCATGTGGGGATCGGAACGGCAGGGCGCACTTTGCGACAGCCTGGGCGCCACCCATGACACGCCGCCGATCGATCCGGGCAACGTGACCTGCTTCTGCGAGTTCTGCCAGAGCAAAGCGAAACAGCAAGGCATCAACGTGGAGCGCGCCCGGCAAGGATTTCTGGAGTTGGAGAAATTCGTTCGCTCGGCGCGGGGCGGCAAACGCCCCGTGGACGGCTACTACGTTCAATTCTGGCGGCTGCTGTTGCGGTATCCCGAACTCGCCGCATGGGAAATGCTGTGGACGGACAGCCTTCGCGAGACCTATGCCGCAATCTACAAAACGGTAAAGACAGCGAAACCGACGGTGCCAGTGGGTTGGCACATCTGGCACAACAATTCTTTCAATCCGATCTACCGTGCCGAACAGGACCTTCACGAGCTCTCGAATTATTCTGATTTCATTAAGGTCGTGATGTACAACAACTGCGGCGGCGAGCGGATGGCGCTGTATGCCGACAATATCGGCTCGACACTTTATGCAGATCTCTCGAAGCAGGGCCTGCTCGATTTCAACTATGCGGTGATGGGATTGAAAGAGGGCAGCTACGAACAGATTCCTCACACGGGGCTTTCGGCGGATTACGTCTACCGCGAGACAAACGCGCGCTGGAGGGCGTTGCGGGCACGAACACTCTGATTTGGCCAGGCATTGATATCGATATCCCGACCGAACCCCACAACAGCAAATGCACTCCGCAAAGCGTGAAAGAAGCAGTCCTAGCGGCTTTCCGCGCCGGCGCGCCCGGCGTGATTCTATCTCGCAAGTATTCCGAGATGCGCCTCGCCGACCTCAGCGGCGCCGGCGACGCGATTCGCGAATTCCAACTATCTCGCTGAGAACCGCCCACTACGGCGGCATTTCACGCGCGCTAGTATGAATCCGTTATTGACCCATCGCCGTAAATCCCCTGACAATCCGGACCAACTCATGTGGGGAGCATGTCTTAAACAACGCTGCGAAATTCACGATTTAAATTCCAGGAAGTCGGCTGCGCACCGGTAAAACCGCGCGCACGTCAGGTCTGCCGGCGGCGGAATCGCAGCGTTCGGAACCGTACGAAACATTCAAACTGGGGATCACATGAAACTACGATTCGTATGCGGCTTGGGGATGGTCTTGTCTGTAGCGAGTTCCGTCTTCGCTCAACAGGCTCTGTCCGCGACAGAAACTCCGGACTCGCCAGCGCCGCAGGCCGCGCCTACTGCAGGGTCTTCACCAGCGACTTCACCGCAGCAAGCGACCGCAACACCTCCGCAGACGGCAGCGGCCACGCCGCCAAAGCACATGCTGGGCCCGCTTGAGATCTCGGTGAACTGGCGCACCCGCGCAGAGGGTTGGTACTGGTTCGAGGGCCCCTCCGGAGACAGCGACTACGGGCTGTGGGATTCATTGTTGCGCTTGGGCATCGGGCAAACCGGCGAACACTTCGATTGGTTCATCGAGGGCGAACAGCCGTCGATTCTGGGGCTGCCAAACGACGCGGTGGTCGCTGCTCCGCAAGGCCAACTCGGCCTGGGCGGCAACTATTATGCGGCGAACAACAATCACACCAACGTCGCCAACGGATTCGTGAAACAGGCATTTGTGAACTTCAAGCACCTCGGACCAGCGGGCCTGAAATTGGGCCGCTTTGAATATTTTGACGGTCTTGAAGTGACGCCCAAAGACCCGCTGTTGGCGACGGTGATTCAGACCCGCATTTCCAGCCGCTTGATTTCGAATTTCGCTTTCACCGCTGTCCAGCGTTCATTCGATGGTGTCCAACTCTCCGCGAATTTCGGGCAGAACAACCTTACCTTCTTCGGGGCTCGGCCGACGCAGGGAGTCTTTCAAGTGAAGGGGATGGACGAACTGGATGTGGACATCTACTCTGGCGCCTACACCCGCTCGGTCACAACGGCGCAGAGCGCGGGAGAACTACGCGTGTTTGCGCTGGGCTACATCGATCATCGTACGACGGTGCTGAAGACCGATAATCGCCCTGCGTCGGTTCGCGCGGCCGACCTGGGCAAGATTGAAATTGCCACTTGGGGCGCGGACTACGCGCATGTCTTCAACACGACGAATGCCGGCAAGTTCGATTTTCTGTTCTGGGGCGCATTGCAAACCGGCTCCTGGGGCAGCCTCGCGCAACATGCGGGCGCGTTCGTGACGGAGGCCGGGTGGCAGCCACCGGTTAAAGTGCTGAAGCCCTGGATTAGCGCGGGCTATTCGTATGGCAGCGGCGATGGGAACCCCAATGATTCGAGTCACGGAACTTTTTTTCAAGTTCTGCCCACGCCTCGCCAGTACGCGCGATTCCCCTTCTACAATATGATGAACAACGAGGACTTATACGCCAGTCTGAATCTGCGTCCAGTTTCCAAGTTAGGCCTGCGCAGCGAAGTGCATACGCTGCGACTGGCGAATTCCGCCGATTTTTGGTATTCCGGCGGCGGCGCATTTCAGCCGAAAACCTTCGGATTTACGGGCCGTCCCAGCAACGGCAACCGCGGCCTGGCCAACGTTTGGGACCTCAGCGCGGACTATCAAATTACGCGCGCCTTCAGTTCCACCTTCTACTACGGTCATGCCTGGGGTAAGGGCGTGATTTCGGCGATTTACCCAAATAACCCGAACGGGCAACTCATTTTTCTGGAGACCAACTTCCATTTCTAAGGTTCGGATGAGCCCCGTGCATCGCTAATATAATTACACTATTGACCCACCACGGCTGAAATGTGATCGTGGTCACATTTTGAAATGAGTTTAGGGGAGGATCGGTAATGGCAGTCTCGAATCCTGCGGTTCCTAACATTCATAGCGCAACGGGAGCGAACGGCGGCTTTTTCGAAAAGCTCAATACCCGTTGGCATGAGCGTGGGCTGCAGCTCTTCATGTTGGTTGTGTTGGCGCACTGGGGCGAGCACCTCTTCCAGGCTTATCAGATATATGTCATGGGATGGCCGCGTCCGCGGGCGAATGGTCTTCTAGGTTTGTGGTACCCGTGGTTGATCAAATCCGAAACGCTGCACTACAGCTACGCCTTGGTGATGCTCATCGGCATTTGGGTGTTCCGGAAGGGATTCACGGGAGTTTCTCACACCTGGTGGATGGTGTCGTTCTGGATCCAGTTCTGGCATCACATTGAACATTTTCTGCTCATCTTGCAGGCGACGATTCACCACAATTTCTGGGGAAGGCCGGTACCCTGCAGCTTTCTGCAGCTAATTTTCCCGCGGGTCGAATTACATCTTTTCTACAACTCGATCGTGTTCATCCCAATGGTCATCGCCATGTACTACCACGTGTTCCCGCCGGAAGGTCAGCACGGGAACATGGCTTGCACTTGCGAGTGGGGACGGCACGATTCAGCGAAGGCCGATTGATCAGGCAGTGTTCGGATCGCGTTTTCAGACAAGGGCTGGCGAAATGGCTGACGGGAATCGCCTGCGCCTCAACCTTGCTGATGATTGGCTGTTCTCGACCGGCGGAATCTGTTCCGGTTGTGGAGATTGAGCAGGCAATTTCGCCGCAACCAGCTCGGGTCGGTCCCGCTACGGTCACCCTCAAATTAGCCGATAGCGCCGGCAAAACCATCACCGGGGCGCACATTGCGGTTGAGGCTGACATGTCGCACCCGGGGATGAGTCCCCTATTCACGGATGCGAAAGAGACAGAACCGGGCCGCTACGAAGCTCACCTTGCGTTTCAGATGGCCGGGGACTGGGTTATCCTCCTCCATATCATATTGCCCGGCGGAAAAAGACTGGAACGGCAAATCGACGTGAGGGGCGTCCGACCCGGCGTCCCACCGAACTAGGCAAGCTGTTGAATCCATCCTCCATCCCGGCCCTGGAAACACCCGAGTCGCTTCCCTTTGACCTGATGCGGGTGCCGGGTCTGGGCCATTTATTCCGCTGGCGATATGCCCGGCCACTGCTTCAGGCGCCACTCCTCGTCCTCAGCCTGATCATGATTCTGCACGGGCTGCTCGGCCCCTCTCTGGCGCCCAAGAACCTGGCGACGACCCTGAGCTGGCTTCACTTCCGCGGCGTGCTGGTTCTGGTCTTATTGTGCGCAGGCAATTTTTTCTGCCTGGCCTGCCCCTTCATGCTGGTGCGTCAAGCGGCGCGACGATTCCTCAAGCCCCGCTTCACCTGGCCTCGGGCGTTGCGCAACAAGTGGCTTTCGGTTGGTCTTTTCGTGCTAATCCTCTTTACTTACGAGCTGTTCGATCTGTGGTCTTCGCCGTGGTGGACGGCCTGGCTGATCGTCGCCTACTTTCTATCGGTGCTCGTGGTGGATGGTTTCTTCAAACACGCTTCATTCTGCAAGTTCGTTTGCCCGATCGGCCAATTCAACTTTGTGGCTTCCACACTTTCGCCATTCGAAGTGAAAGTGCGTGAGCAGGATGTTTGCACGAGCTGCCATACCAAAGACTGTATCCGCGGCCGCCGGGAGCCAGTCTCGGATCTGGTGGTGATCCGCGGCTGCGAACTCGCCCTCTTCCAGCCCAGTAAAGTCGGCAACATGGATTGCACCTTCTGCCTGGACTGCGTGCATGCCTGCCCGCACGACAACATTGGCATCTTGAGTCGCCTGCCGGGGAGTGAGCTGATGGTGGATCCCATCCGATCAGGAATCGGGTACTTCTCGCGACGAAAGGATCTGGCGGCACTGGCAATCGTGTTCACGTTTGGGGCGCTGTTGAATGCGTTTGGAATGGTCAGTCCGGTTTACGCAGTCGAGACTTGGCTGGGGAGAATGCTCCACGTCAATCATGAAGCCCCTGTGCTCGGCCTGATCTTCACATTTTTCCTGATTCTGGAGCCGGTTCTGCTGATTGGTCTCGCCGCATGGTTGACTCACGTGTGGGCTCGCAGTCCGCGGGCGCTGTTGCCACTGGCAGTCAGATACACCTATGGCCTCGTTCCGCTGGGCTTCGGCATGTGGTTGGCTCACTATTCTTTTCATTTCTTGACCGGGCTCTATACGCTGATCCCGGTCACGCAAAACGCGATAGCGAGTCTGGGCCGGCCCTTCCTGGGAGAGCCCCGTTGGGCGCTAACAGGATTGCCGGCCAACATCGTGCAGGTTGTCGAGATCGGATTCCTGGTGCTCGGATTTGCGGGTTCCCTGGTGGTGACCTACAGCCTGGCGGAAGACGACTCCCCGAATCGGCCGCTGCGGGCCTTCCTTCCGTGGGCGTCGGTTTGTCTGATTCTCTGGTTGGCATCGATGTGGCTCATGTTTCAGCCCATGGAAATGCGGGCCACAATGATGAGCGGGTAAAGATGAGCGGATAAGCATGAGCGAATAAAGATGAGCGGATAGACGTTCCACAAAGTCGTGGTCTGGGATTGTTGGTTGCAGAGGATGCTGAATCGTCGCAAAGGCGCGCAAGAAATTTCGGTTGGGCTTGTGGTCGTGCTCTTGCTGCTGTTGCCGACGCAAGCCGGCGCACACAACGGCCCGCCGTTTCCCATTATTGAGAACAAGAAATTTGGGCCTTGTATAGTTGCTCTCTGGACGCATCCTGACGTTGGCACCGGAGCCTTTTATGTGTTCGTGGAACCGGCCCCGGGCAGTACGCTTCCGTCCGATCTGAAGATCAAGATAGGCGTTCAGCCAGCAACCGGTCGACTGGCCGAGACATTTTATGACGCCGATCGCGTGAAATCGCACGGCCCGGTGCAATATAACGCACAAGCCAATTTCGATCGCCAGGAGTTGTGGCGGGTGCATCTTGTGATTCAGAGTGCACAATGCGGCGGCGAAGCAACGACCGAGGTCGAAGTGACTCCACCGGGATTCGGCCGGTGGGATCTTTTGTTGTATCTTTTACCGTTTCTTTTGGTGGCATTCTTGTGGTTCCGCGGTATTTCACGCGCGCGGCGCCGCAGAAACGCCCAACTGCGAGAAAGGGTTGGCGCAAAAAGCGCACAGCCAGCAGGCACAGCGAACCATGCCAATTGACAATGCGATTTCTCGAAACGCGGCTGCTGTTAGAGGCTGGTGGTTAATGCCCGTTAACTCGTTTCGCCGGTGCGCTTCATGGCTGCTTCTGGCAAGCCTTGCGGCGGTGCTCTCGGGATGCCATTCCAAGGCGAACCTGCCCGAGAGAGGATCAAAAGCATACGCGGATGTGGTTTCTGCCTTCTATGTGGGACTGGCGGCGCTGCAGGTTGGCGATGACGTTCATGCTGAGGACGAACTTTCGGAAGTAACGCAGCTCGTGCCTGCTGAACCTGCGGGATGGGCCAACTGGGGCGTGCTGGCGTTGCGCCAGCGAAACTACGACTTGGCCGCGCAAAGGTTTGAACGAGCCCGCGATCTTGCTCCGCAGAACGATCAAATCTACGACCTGCTGGGAATTCTTGAAGCTGATCGTGGCCATTCTCCAGAAGCGATCGCTGACCTCCGGAAGTCCGTGGACCTCAATCCGAAAAACCTGCGGGCCGCGTACGCGCTGGCGGAAGAAATTGAACGGCAAGGCGATGCCAACAGCGAAGCGGAATTCCAGGAAGTGATTCGGAAGATTCTTGCCGCGCAGCCGGACAATCTCGCCGCCTTGCTTGAACTAACGCGTGTGGCCGCGAAGCGCGGTGATGCCAGTACGCTGAAGTCGGCCGTTGCTCAAATTAGCGCCCGTTCGTCGGCATGGCCGCCCGAGGTGCAGCAGCAACTTGCGGCAGTACAGGCAGCGGCGGCGGGAACGGATCTACGCGCCGCCGCGACGCGAACCACGTTTCTGCGCAACGTCCTCATGCGCGTTCCCGAGTACCGCCAGAGCCTCTCGGTCATTAAAGCGCCTGCTGGGGAAGAAGCCCAGCCCTTCACCCACTTCGTGCGAATGGAATCACCGGTCTTCAAGCCTGCGCCCGCGGATGCATCGCTCCAGTTCGCGGCTCAGCCGGTTGCAGATGCCGGCAATGGTCATCGAAATTGGAATTGGATTGGAGCGATCCAACTCGGCACCGCAGGCGCCCCAGTCATTGCTGAAGCCAATGGCCGCGAAGTGCATTTGCCGACCGGCGCAACGCTTCCCTTCCCCGGTGGACCAACTTTCATTCCGCCGTTGCCGGAAGGAATTCTGCAGGTCGACTTCAACTACGACTTCAAGACAGATCTCGTCCTCGCGGGCGCGGGAGGCGTGCGCCTATTTCGCCAAGACAGTCCGAACGCGTTCACCGATGTAACTGTGCAAACCAAGTTGCCGAAGTCCGTGACGAATGCCCGCTACACCGGAGCCTGGGCCGTCGACATCGAAGCGGACGGCGATCTCGATATCGTGATGGGGGCGAGCGAAGGACTGCCGGTCGTGCTGCGGAACAACGGCGACGGCACGTTTCTGGCGATTCATCCTTTTGCCGGAATTGCGGGCGTGCGCGGATTTGCCTGGGCCGATCTTGACGGCGACGGAAATCCGGATGCCGCCATCATCGATGGTGCGGGCCGGCTGCACGTTTTTATGAATGAACGGCAAGGCCAGTTCCGCGAGCGCGCCCTTCCCGCCGGGCTGGCGCTCATCAAAGCGATTGCGGTAGCTGACGCAAACAACGACGGAGTTCTGGATCTGCTCGCGGTCCAGGCCGACGGCGCTATCCTTCGCATTTCCGACAAGAACGAAGGACAAAGCTGGGACACGGCGGAGATTGCCAGAGTCCCGAATGCCGCCAACAATCTTACCGGAGAGGTGCGACTCCACATCGCTGACCTCGACAACAACGGAGCGCTCGATCTGTTTCTCGCTCCGACAAAGCCCGCGTCTGGTGCACCTGGCGCGCTAATCTGGCTCGGCGATGACAAAGGCAACTTCGTGCCGCTGGGCCATCCCTCAGGTCCGGCGTTGGTGTTTGACGCCGCCGACTTGAACGGCGATGGCAAGCTCGACCTGCTGGGTCTTTCCGCTGAGGGAGAGCCCGTCCAAGCAATGAATCACGGCTCGAAGAATTATCACTGGCAGGTGGTTCGACCGCACGCCGTACAAGCGGTTGGCGACCAGCGCATCAACCCATTCGGGATCGGGGGCGAAGTTGAAATTCGATCCGGGTTGCTGGTGCAGAAGCAACCGATCACCGGTCCGCAACTGCATTTCGGATTAGGAGAGCAGACCGAGGCAGAGATTGTGCAGGTAGTCTGGCCGAATGGAACCGTCCGCGCCGAGTTCGGCGTGAAAGCGGACACGGAAATTGTGACCGAGCAGCGCCTGAAGGCTTCGTGTCCATTCCTCTTCGCGTATAACGGCAAGCAAATGGAATTCGTGAAAGACGCGGTTCCCTGGGGCTCGGCGATCGGCCTACGCATTAATACTCTGGGTTCTGCGCAAATCGCGGCGACTGGTGAATGGTACAAGATTGGCCGCGACCAACTCGTGCCCCACGACGGCTACTACGACCTGCGAATTACGGCGGAGTTGTGGGAGGTTTATTACTACGATTATCTGGCACTTATGACGGTCGACCATCCGGTGGGCACGGAGATTTTTGTCGACGAGCGTTTCGTGATTCCTCCGCTGAAGCTTGGTCTCACCACAGTCGATACACCGCACGAAATTGCGCGGGCCATCGACGACACAGGCCAGGACGTTACCGACATCGTCCGTACGCTCGACGGAAAGGCCCTTGCCAGCTTCGGGCGCGGCCAGTATCAGGGCATCACGCGGGATCATTATCTTGAAGTGGACCTCGGCGAGGACGCCCCGAAAAGCGGCCCGCTTTATCTCATCGCACAGGGATCGATCCATGACACCGAATCGTCGGTGAACGTGGCCATCACCCAAGGCAACCGCTGGCGGGCTCACGGATTGAGCCTGGAGGTTCCGGATGGCCGTGGTGGCTGGGTAACCGCACAAGACAATCTGGGCTTTCCTGCCGGACGGAAGAAGACAATTCTTTTCAATCTGACCAACGTCTTTCGGCCGGGCACTCCGCGCCGCGTGCGCATCCGCACCAATCTGGAAATTTACTGGGACGCCATTCATTGGGCACAGGGCGCGCCAGACACTCAGCTGAAGACGGTAACTCTAAATCCGAGTGTGGCCGATCTGCAGTATCGCGGATACTCCGTCATGCATATGCCGGGGGCCGCGCGAGCGCCCGAGGTGCCCGATTACAACCAGATCGAAGGCACCAAGCAGCGTTGGCGCGATCTGATCGGCTACTACACTCGCTACGGCGACGTGCGCGAACTTGTCGACCACATCGACGACCGGTACGTAATTGTGAATTCCGGCGATGAGTTGTCGTTGCATTTCGCCGAGCAACCGCCTCCGCCAACAGGTTGGGTCCGCGACTTCGTGATCGTCGGCGACGGCTGGATCAAAGACGGCGACTACAATTCGACCTTCTCGAAGACCGTGTTGCCCCTGCCGTATCACGCAAAGAATGAGTACACGGTCAGACCCGGCCGCCTTGAGGATGAGTGGGTCTATCAAGAACATCCCGATGACTGGAAGAACTATCACACCCGTTATGTCACTCCCGACGTTTTCAAAAACGCATTGAGGGATCAGACCGGAAAATGACTGACAACCGGATCGCGAAGGCGTGTCTAGTTATCTTCTTTATTGGGCTCCTGGCGACGCCTTTCGCCATGAAACGGATATCGGCCGCACGGGACTCTGACAAGTCGAAAGCGGATTCGAAGACAGCCCTGGCCCGCCACGGATTTTATCTGGAGGAAGTCTCGCATGCGGCGGGGATCAATTTTGTTCATCAGTCTCCTAAACTCGATCCCAAGTTAGATCCCATCATGCCGGAGGTTGCGTCGATGGGAGCATCGGTGTCGATCGTCGATTTCGATCGTGACGGCTGGCCCGACATCTACGTTACGAACAGCGCCATCGGCAGCAAGAATGCCCTCTACCGCAACATGCACGACGGCACATTCAAAGATGTAGCCGGCGAACTCGGCATTGCCGATGTCAACCAGCCTGGTACCGGAGTTTCGACGGGCGCGGTTTGGGGCGACTATGACAATGATGGGTACGAAGATCTCTTTCTGATCAAGTGGGGACGTCCGGAGTTGTTTCACAACGACCAGGGCCATGGCTTCACCCGCGTAACCCAACAGGCGGGCCTGCCTCCCTGGATCAACGCCAACACCGCCATCTGGCTGGACTATGACGGCGATGGACTTCTGGATCTTTTCGTCGGCGGCTACTATTCGGAAGACATCGATCTGTGGCATCTCACGACGACGCGCATCATGCCCGAGAGTTTTGAGTATGCCAAGAATGGCGGGCGGAAATATCTATTTCACAATCTCGGCAACGGAAAGTTTGAAGAAGTCAGCTCGCAGCTTGGCATCAACAGTCGGCGCTGGGCATTGGCTGCCGCCGCTGCAGATTTGCGAGGCACTGGCCATCCTGATTTGTTTGTGGCGAACGACTACGGAGTGTCGGAACTCTACTTCAACGACGGCAAACGCTTCCACGAGGTCGGCGAACAAACCGGTGTTGGCTTCGCCCCCAAAAGCGGCATGAATGCCGCGTTCGGCGACATCCTCAATCAGGGCAGATACGCCGTTTATGTTTCCAATATTTCCGAAGACGGCATTCTCATCCAGGGAAATAACTTGTGGGTGCCGAAGGAAGGCACTGCCGGCGATGCTATCAAGTATCAGAATCTGGCGCGCGACTTTGGCGTGGAACTGGGCGGATGGAGTTTTGGCGCGCAGTTTGGCGACTTGAATAACGATGGAACGCTTGACCTGTATCTAACGAACGGTTACATCTCTCTCGACCGGAATCGGAGCTACTGGTACGACTTCTCGAAAGTTGCCGGGGGAAACAGTAGCATCATCGGCGACGCGAAGAACTGGCCGGCGTTTGAAGGACGCAGTTTGTCGGGCTATCAAACCAAGCGAGTCTGGCTGAATGATGGCGCTGGCAAGTTCGTCGATGTCGCGCAGGCCGTGGGAGCTAGCGATACCTACGACGGACGATCGGTAGCGCTGGTCGATTTGTGGAATTGCGGTGTGCTCGACGTGGTTGTGGCCAACCAGAATGGGCCGTTGTTGCTTTACAAAAACACTGTCGCCCCAGAAAACGAGTGGATCGAGTTCGAGTTGGAAGGAACGAACTCAAATCACGGCGGCAGCAACCGCAGCGCGATCGGCGCTCAGGTGACGCTATTCTGGAATGGTCAGCAGCAAGTGCAGGAAGTCTCCGGCGGCAGCGGATTTGCTGCCCAGAACGACCGTCGGCTGCATTTCGGCCTGGGCCAGAATCCGCGCATTGACAAGGCCGTCATTCGCTGGCCCTCGGGCAAACTTCAGACCATCGACAAACCTGCCGCCAATCAGTTGCACAAGATGAAGGAGCCTGCATGAGCCAGCCGACGAGCGCGCCAGGTTTGCCCTCCCAGGCGCCAACCCAGAAGACGCACTGGTTCAGCCTCGACAATCGCTACATCGCGCCAGCTTTTATTACGTGCATATTGTTGGCTGGCCATTTGTCATTCGGAATTCTCGAGAGCTATCAGAAGACCCTGCTGGCGATCGTTACGAGTATTGGGCTCGAACTCGTGCTCGGCCGGATTTTCTTTCACAAATGGGTGCATCCCGCCAGCGCTTATATTTCTGGAATCAGCGTCGGAATCCTGATCCGTTCGCCCGCCTTTTGGCCGTATGCTCTGTGCAGCGCGATCTCTATCACGTCCAAATATGTGTTGCGGGTGAAGGGCCGCCACATCTGGAACCCGTCCAACTTCGGCATTTCCGTGATGTTGTTTCTGGCTGCCGAGACCGTGGCCACGCTGAGCATCCAGTGGGGCAATTACCTCTTGCCGATGCTGGTCATCTGGGCGCTGGGCTCAGTCATCATCTGGCGTCTGCGGCGTTTTCATATCACGGGCATTTATGTCGTGTCGTTCATCGCGTTCGCATTTTTGCGAAGCTGGATGACCGGAAGCCCCTGGCAATCGGAGATTGCGCCGATTACCGGTCCCATGTATCAACTCTTCATTTTTTTCATGATCACCGATCCCAAGACCACGGTGCGATCCAAGCGAGGCCAATGTCTGGTCGTGTTTCTGGTCGCTGTGGTGGAAATGGTTCTGCGCTTAGACCAGATCGTCTACGCACCTTTTTATGCACTCTTCGTCGTAGGCCCAACGGCCATGCTGGTCGAGATTTGGCTGGACTCACGCCGCGCGAACGCAGCGAAACGAACGGTGGCTCAGTGACGGTTCGTGAGCGGAATCGAACTCGGAGGCCACTACTCAGTGTCATCATTCCCTGCTGCTGGTTAGTTTGCTCCTATCGGTGAGTTGCAAGCCGAGGGCATCGAACGAGCCGAAAGCTGCCCCCGCAACACCGGCCGCAGACGCCCATTCGATCAGGGTCTGAACCTGCGTCCCCATCGCTCGACTCGACTGCGAAGCATTCTCGTCCGTCCGGTCCCATCGAGTTCACCGACGTCACCGCGCAGGCTGGCATCCATTTCAAACACAATAGCGGCGCGTTCGGGAAGAAGTATCTTCCGGAAACCATGGGCAGCGGCGTTTGCTTCTTGGATTACGACAATGACGGCTGGCAGGATATTCTTGCTGGTCAATTCCATGGACTGGCCGGGACATAAGTCAGGCAAATCCTTCCCCGCGCTGTATCACAACAATAGAGACGGCACGTTTACCAATGTGACCCGGCAGGCCGGCCTTGCGGTGGAAATGTACGGGCTCGGCTGCGCCGTCGGCGACTACGACAACGACGGCTACGACGATATCTACATCACGACCGTCGGATCCAATCATCTTTTCCACAATCTGGGCAATGGCAAGTTTGCCGACGTAACCGCCAAGGCCGGAGTAGCCGACCCGGGATTTTCCGCGAGCGCGGTGTGGTTCGATTATGACAACGACGGCAAGCTGGACCTTTTCGTCGCGCATTATATCGACTGGTCCATTGAGACCGACCAATACTGCTCGCTCGACAATAAGAACAAATCCTACTGCACTCCGCAAAGGTACAAGGGCCAAAGCTCGGCGCTGTTCCACAACAAGGGCGATGGAACGTTTGAGAACGTCACCCGCCGCGCCGGCCTCTATGATCCCACGAGCAAGTCGCTCGGGATTGCGTTGTTGGACTATGACAACGATGGCTGGCTCGACCTGTTTGTTTCGAACGATACCGAACCGAACAAGCTCTACCACAATAATCGCAACGGAACCTTCACCGATGTCGCAGTCGCAGCCGGTGTGGCCTATAGCGAAGCGGGCACGGTACGCGCCGGGATGGGAACCGATGCGGCCGACTACGACGACTCCGGCTGGCAGAGCCTGGTGATCGGAAACTTCACCAACGAAGGGATGGCCCTCTATCACAACGATGGCTCGGGATTGTTTACCGACGAAGCGCCCGCGACGGGCATCAGCAGAATATCGACGAAGTCACTGACGTTCGGCACTTTCTTTTTTGACTACGATCTGGATGGCCGCCCCGACATTCTCGCCGTCAACGGCCACGTCTCCGACGACATCAGCGTGGTGCAGCCCAACGTCAGGTACGCGCAAGCGCCGCATCTTTTCCGCAACCTCGGCCGCAACCTCGGCAAGAACAAGTTTGAAGAGGTAACCACGAAGCTCGGCTCTGCGCTGCAACGCCCGATCGTGGGCCGTGGCGCGGCCTACGGAGATTTCGATAACGACGGAGACTTGGACTTATTGATAACTGCCAACAATGGGCCCGCGCGATTGCTGCGCAATGACAATGGAAACCAGAACGACATGCTTCGCGTGAAGACCATTGGCACACGATCGAACCGCGATGGCATCGGAGCAAAAGTCACGGTCAAGACAAACACAGGAGCGCGCCTGTTTGCCATGGTGAAAACAGGTTCGAGCTATTTATCTCAAAGCGAGTTGCCCCTCACCTTCGGCCTGGGAAAACCGGAGGCTGGCAAGATCGTGAGCCTGGAGATCGTCTGGCCCAGCGGCCAGAAAGATACCATCCCGGAAGTCAAGCCCAATCAGTTCATCACCGTGAAGGAAGGCAAAGGCATTACTGCAGCCCAATCCATTGTTTTTTCCAGGGCCGGCTCCGCGCTGCCTTCGACGACAGCTCCCTCGCAAAAGTGATAAGCCAACTCTCGCGCGCGAATCACCTGTTCAGTCGGGCGAGAATTTTCTTTTGATTTTCGATGATCGCCTGGAGCGCGCTCTGATTCTTGAGAATAGCCGACTGGTTTTTCAGAATGCTCGCCTGATTCTTTTTGATCGTGGTCTGATTCGCACGCAGGGCCGCCTGATTGGCGATGATGGTCTTCTGATTGTGGACAATCGTTTTCTGATTAGCGATCACTTTGCTTTCTGACATTGTGTAAGCGGCCTCCTGCCGCTGGAATTCAACTGTGACAACCCTTCCCTAATTCAGCCAGCGGTTTGCGCGATCCATCTTCTTTGAGTCGCTCGGAGTCAGTCGAAGACGAAGCCATCCCTGCAGCGAACATGCAGTGACGCTCAGAGTCGTCCCACAGAACGCGAGTATTATAAAAACCCACCGCGTCCAGTCAATAACATGAAAGCAGTATCGGCCCTCGTCGAGGTGTGTGAGTTCCCGAGGGCTTGCGCGATAGCGAGAAAAGCCACCCGCTTGAAAGACGTCGAACTTTCGCGCTCACTCGATCTTCTTGATCTGTTCTGCCGCAATTTCGGACGTGGCGTTGTTTCGTGGGGAACCGGCCCGCCGACCGGTTCGCGGCCATCGAGGCGCCGGCCGCGGTGACCGGACTGCCCATCGTCCGCGCGGAACGAGAGATCGATCCAGCTGCTTCGCTCTGCCGAGCTCGGCTTCCTGAACGGGCACGTACCGGTGACCGGCATCCTGTCCGCGATCGCGGTCCTGGCCGCGGTGCTCGAAGACCGGGACGCGGTGGTGATGTCCAACGAATGGTCGGCGTCGGTCCCCACGCTCGAGTAGACGGGCGGCCGGTGAACCACCAGTTCTCCAAGAGCGACATATTCGAGGCTGCCTTCCGCCACGTCCTGGCCGCGCCAGCGCCGACCCGACCCCGCCGCGGGCCCCAACCCCGCCCCGCCACGGCTACCGGAGTACTTTTCCTGGCTGAGAAACCGGACCGAGCTCTGGGTCGGGCAGGAATTCGCGGCGCTTGAGCAGTACCACGGTTCGTTCCGTAGTTGTAATAAGGCTTTTTACAGTGACAAGGCCCGTCGACTTGATCACTGGTGCGGCCAGTGCGACAAGTGCTGTTTCATCGACCTGATCCTCGCGCCGTTCCTGCCGGCCGGGGCGCTGCGGCGGATATTCGCGGTAACCGGGGAACCGCTCGATAATCCGGCGCTGGCCGGGAAGTTCCGGGCGCTGCTCGGCGCGGGCGCCAAGCCGTTCGAGTGCGTCGGCGAGGTCAGCGAGTGCCGGGCCGCGGTCCTGCTGGCCGCGCGCCGGGACGACCGCGCCGGTCACGCGCTGCTCGCCGAACTTGCGCTCGAGGTCGGCGCCTGGCCGGACGCGCCGTCCGCCGCGGACGCCGTCGCCATGCTGGCCCCGGTGGGCGAGAACTTATCCCGGTCGGCTACCGATGACCAGGGCGAAACTCTCCTGGTCTGACCTGGCGGGAGCCCGTGTCGGCATCTGGGGGCTGGGCCGCGAGGGCCACGCGAACCTGCGCAAGCTAGTCTCGCTGGGCGTCGAGCCGGTCCTGGTCGATGACCACCCTCCCGCCAACCCTGACGGCCGCCCGGTGCTCGCCACCGGCGAGGGCGGGCTCGCCGCCCTGGAACAGTGCGACGTGGTGGTGAAGACGCCGGGCCTGAGCCGGTACCGGCCCGAGGTGGCCCGCCTGTCGGGTCTGGGCATCCCGGTGGTCGGCGGCCTGGGCCTGTGGCTCGCCGAAGCCGACCTGCGCCGCGTCCTATGCGTGACGGGAACCAAAGGCAAGAGCACCACGTCGTCGATCACCGGGCATCTGCTGACTCAGCTGGGCTGGCGGTGCATGGTCGGCGGGAATATCGGTGCGTTGCCATACGACCCCGCCGAGAACTCCGGGTCGGGCGGCTTCGACTACTGGGTCATCGAGGTGTCCAGCTACCAGGCCACCGACCTGCCGTACTCTCCGCCCGTGGTCGCGGTCACCTCGCTGCACCCTGACCACCTCGACTGGCACGGCGGGGTGGAGCAGTACTACCGGGACAAGCTGTCCGCGTGCTCGCAGCCCGGTGCCGAACTAACGGTGGCCAACGGCGACAGCGACCTGCTCGCCGAGCGGGTGGCGCTGCTCGGCCCGCGGGTGGAGTGGGTGTCCGCGGACGACGATCCCGGCGTCTCCGGGTCGGACTGGATGGAGCCGCTCGGGCTGCCCGGGCGCCACAATCGCCGTAACGCGCTCATCGCCCGCCGCAGCCTGGTCGCCATGGGCGTGCCCGGCGCCGCCGATGACACCCGGCTGCGCGCCGCCGCCGCCGGTTACCGGCCCCTGCCGAGCCGGCTCGCGTCATCGGCACGGTCAGCGGCGTCACCTTCGTCGACGACAGCCTGTCCACGAACGTGCTGCCCACTCTGGCTGCGCTCGACTCTTTCCCCGGCCGCCGGATCGCGCTGATCGTCGGCGGTCACGACCGCGGCATCGACTACGCTCCGCTCGCCTCCGGTATTGTGGCTCGCCCGTCGTCGACCTACGTGCTGACCCTCCCCGACAGCGGCCCCCGCATCCGCGCCGAGATTGACCAGGCTGCCCTCGACCAGGCCGCCAGGAACCAAGCGCCAGATCAGGCCCCGCTTTTCGCGGGCGTAACCGACCGCCCGGACCTGGAGTCGGCGGTGGCGGCGGCGTACCGGTGGGCCAGACCCGATGGCGTGGTCCTGCTGTCTCCGGCCGCGCCCAGCTTCGGCCAGTTCCGCGACTACCGTGACCGCGGCGAGGCCTTCGCCCGCGCCATGCGCGCCGATCCCGTAGCCATCCGGCCCCGGGAAACGGTCCGCCGATCCCACTGCGTCACACCAACCACGCTAGTGTCTAATTCGATATTTCCTCCCACCAAGGTAATAGGCTTGCAGCCTAGGACCCTATTCGCTATTATGTTTGATAAGAGCCTAAAGGTCAAGTCAAATTCATTTTCCCGAACGGACGGTGGTGCGTGACCCAAGGACCGGTTTCCCCAGACCCCGGGCGGGACGACGACCCCGCCCGGCGCCTGGCGAGCCCGGCCGCGTCCCAGTCCGGCGCGCCCCCCCCGCGGGCCCGGCGGCGGTTCTCAGCCCGCCCCGGACGAGTTCCCCGGTGCGGACGGGCGGGAGCCGCCTCCCTCGACGAGGACTGCCTGACCGAGGAAGAGTGGGTGGCGTGGCTGGCCGTCGATCGTGATGAGATCCCGCGGCGCCCGGCGAAGAACCCGATCCCGAGGACCCGCCCCCGCCCGCCCGTAAGGGGCGGGGGCCCCGGCCCGGTCAGGGGTCCCGGGCCCCGGCGGGGTCCCCGCGGCCGCCGTCGGCCCGCCGGGGTCCCGGGGAGCCCGGCTCCGCCCGGCGGGTCCGGCGGGGACTCACCCGGCCCGGCCGGCGCGTTCGCCGCCGGGCAGCCCCTGGATGTCGCGCCCGGCAGCGCCGCGCTGCAGGGGCTGGCCGAGTACGCCGCCGGGTCCGGGGACCGGTTCGCCGGGGCCTCCGATAATGAGCTGATCGGGGTGCTGTGCGCGCTGGACCGGGCCGAGGCCTCGGCGTGCGCGCTCAAGCACGCCGCGGTCGCCGAGCTGATCCGGCGCCGTCCCGAGCCGGGCTGCCCGCTGCTGCCGGCCCGGCGCAGATGCCGCTGGTCTGGGAGGAGTTCACCGAGGCCGAGCTGACCGACGCGCTGGCCGAGACCCGCTGGCAGGCCGAGGCGATGCTGTCCCTGGCCCACGACCTGGAGGTCAAGCTGCCCGGCACCAGGGCCGCGTTCCGCGCCGGGGCGCTGCGCCACTCTAAGGTGCAGATCATCGCCGCGGCCACCGCGAACCTGGACCCCGGCCGAGGCCCGCGCGGCCGAGGCGCTGGTGCTGGGCCGGGCGGGGCGGCTGACCCCGGGCGGGCTGCGCGCCGCGATCGCCCGCGCGGTCATGGAGGTCGCGCCGGACAAGGCCCGCAAACGGCGGGAGCAGGCCCAGCGGGACGCCCGGGTGCAGCGGTGGCGCGAAGACTCCGGCAACGCCGCGCTGATGGGCCGGGAACTGCCCCCCGCCGAGGTGCTCGCCGCGGACCAGCGGATCACCTGGTGGGCGACGGAACTGAGGAAAGCCGGGCTGGACGGGGACATGGACGTCCTGCGGGCGCGGGCCTACCTGGACCTGCTCCTGGCCAAGGACTCCCGGCCCGCCGCCCCGCCAGCCCAGCCCGGCGCAGGCCAGGACAGCGCGGGACAGCGAGGACGGCGCGCCCGGCAGGCCGGCGGCAGCCCGGCGACGGCGGCGACCGGCGACGCCGGACGAGCCGGAGATGGCGGGTCGCAGGCCCCGGATCCGGCCGGCCCGCACGTCCCGCCGCGGCGGCCGCGTGCTCCCGGCCGGGTTCGCCGGCCGGATCAACCTGACCATCCCCCTGGCCACCCTGCTCGGCCTGGCCGAACGGCCCGGCGAGCTATCCGGCCTGGGCCCCGTCGACCCCGCCCTGGCCCGCGACCTGGCCCGCGCCGCCGCCGCCAACCCCCGGACCACCTGGTGCCTCACCGTCACCGACGAGCACGGCCACGCCATCGGCCACGGCTGCGCCCGACCCGAACCCAGAAACCGCACCCGCCCCGCCCACGGCACCGACGCCGCCCCGCCCGGCGGCCACGACCCGCCCGGCGGCCACGATCCGCCCGGCGCATGACCCGCCCGGCACCGGCCCCGCCGCCGGGGTTCACCTTCACCGCCTCCGGCGAGCACGGGCCGCCCGGCGGGTACGGCACCTGGCGGCTGTCCACCGGGATCCCCGGGCAGCCGGACCTGCTGATCGCCCTGGACCCGATCGCCCTGGACACCTGTGATCACCGGTTCGAGGCCCGCGGCCATGATCCGGGGGTCAAGCTCCGGCACCTGACCCAGATCCGGCACGCCACCTGTACCGGCCCGACCTGCCGCAGGCCCGCCAGCAACTGCCGACTTCGAACACAACATCCCGTACGAGGCAGGCGGCCGGACGTGCCTGTGTAACGGCGGCCCGACCTGCCGTCACGACCACCGGCTCAAGCAGCACCCCCGGTGGAAAGTCGAGCAGATCACCCCGGGAACCTTCCGCCGGACCGCCCCCTCCGGCCGCCAGTACGACACCGAACCAACCCGGTACCCCATCTGACCAGGACACAGACCCACGCCGGTCCCGTTCCGGGACCTGCGGTCGCCGCGACCGGCGCGGGTCACCGCCCGGAACGGAGGCCGTCCCGGACAACGGAGATCAGGCGGTGCCGCGCGGCCGGGACCTCCGGATCGGGTTCCCGGGCCAGGCACCCGGTAATCAGGGCAATCACGTCGCCGGTGTCGATGTCGCACCGGACCGATCCCGCCTGCTGGGCCCGGGACAGCAGGCCACCCAGCGCACTCATGACGTCGTGCTCCGGCTCCGACGTGGCGGTCTTGATATCGAAGCCAGCGCCGGCCAGCGCGTCGGCCAGGCCCCGGTTAGCAGCCCCTTCCGCGACAATCGCCGCGAAAAAGCTGAAGAACGCCGCCCCGCATCCTCCGCCTCGCTGAGTTGCCCGGCCATGGCGACCAGTCGCTCGACCCGGCTGACGAAGACCGCCTCGAAGAGGGCCTCTTTCGTGGGGAAGTGGCGGCTCACGGTCCCGGTGCCGACGCCTGCCCGCCGAGCGATCTCGTGGACCGACACCGACAGTCCTTCGGTCGCGAACGCGTTAAATGCGGTCTCGAGCACTCGCTCCCGATTACGCCGCGCGTCGGCGCGCAGGTGCCGAGTCCGGTCGGCGCCACGAGCCGCCCCGGCGGCCTGAATAGCGCCCTGCTGGGTGTCGGCCTGCTGGGTGTCGGCCTGCTGGGTGTCGGCCTGCTGGGTGTCGGCCTGCTGGGTGTCGGCCTGCTGGGTGTCGGCCTGCTGGGTGTCGGCCTGCTGGACGTCCACCTGCTGAGCGTCGCCTTCCTGGACATCGGTCCGGCCTTCGGCTCGCACCGGTGCCTCAGCCATTCGCCAGCCACTTTCTTCCGCTCATCTTGACAAACGGGACAGTCGTCCCGGATGATTAGCGGGACACTGGTCCCGATTATAG
>CAVXNI010000006.1:0-160335 GCA_963763155.1 uncultured Acidobacteriota bacterium
AAATTCAGGAGGAGCCCGTCGCAATCCACAGCGGCGAATGAAGCCGAGCGGCTTTCCTTGAAGTAAACGCCTTCCAAGTAGAAATCCTTGCTCTTTACAGAATCATCAAGAATACCGTAGCTCCGAAGCCTTCCCGTGTAGAAGCCGACGCCACCCTTCATTTCTACTTCGACGAAGACCATTGTGTTGGCGCTCTGCTGCTTTAACACGAAGTACCACACCGGGTCTTCCTGAAGGAACCCAGGGATTCCGAATGTGTTCAATACTCGATTGATTGACTGTTGGCGCACCATCCAGGATCTAATTGGCTGTCTTAGGATCAACCATCCTTGGACAAAGCCAAGGCTGTAACCAATCACGAGCGAGGCAACTAAGTAATAGAAGACGAAGGCGCGATACGCCCGGAGAAAGTTTGGGAATGAGCCAAAAGACAAGCTGTTTGTAAGAGCTTCGAGGTATTGTCGGTTGAATATCCAGCACCACACCCAGAACGCAAAGAGCATGAAAACGTGCACCCACACTCCGGAAAGCACGTACTCACCCACTTCCGCAACGGTGGATAGAGGTTTTAGGGACTGCGGGACGAGAGAGCGGCGTGCCCGCTGCGCAAGAAGACCGGGCAAAATGAATACCAAAAAAATCAAGAGCCCAGTTATGTCGAATTGCATCCGCTATGTTCCGGGGCGCGGGTTATCGGTAGATTGTTCAGACGACTGGTTCGACCGCGCAGGTGCCTCGATCGGCTGCTGCTGTTTCGGGCCACCACCCCTCAAGAAGGGGTTCTTAACATTGGGGTCGTTGTTGAAAACGTTAATAGATTTCCCCAAGTCAGGCATTTGATCATTTGCTTTTGGCATTCCAAAACCCTCGATTTATCATACCAGAATGTCAAATCAGTGAGAACATGTCCCAGTAGATTAAAGCACATTTCTCGCGCCCCGATAATTGACGCTCACAATGGATATTTACGAACAGATCGTCGAGCTGCGCCACGGTGGTCGCCGCGGGGCCGTGGCCACCATCGTCAACGTGCGCGGATCGATTCCATCGTTCCAGACGGCCAAGATGCTGGTGCGCGATGATGGCTCGATTGTGGGCACGATTGGCGGCGGGTGCGTAGAGGCCGACGTGTGGCAGGCGGCCCGCGAAGTCATGGAATCGGAGAAGCCGCGAACCTTAAAGTTTGACTTGAACCAGGACCCAAAGTACGACACCGGCCTGGTTTGCGGCGGGACGCTGGAAGTTTTTATCGAGCCCGTATTACCTCCAGCGTTACTTTATATTTTCGGTGCAGGTCACGTAGCCCTAAACCTTTGCCAGGCTGCAGCGAATGCTGGATTTGACGTGACCGTGACTGATGACCGGTCCTCGTACGCGACCAAAGAACGGTTCCCTGCTGCACGCGAAGTTCACGCGCTGGATTTCGAAGAAGCTCTGCAAAAACTCGATCCGAACGAAGCTTCCTTCATCGTGATCGTGACGCGTGGGCACCGCGACGACATGCGCATCCTGCGCTGGGCGGTGCAGACGCGGGCGCGCTATGTGGGGATGATCGGGTCGAAGCGCAAAGTAATCGGGATCTTCAAATCGCTGCGGGATGAGGGCGTGCCAGCGCATCTGTTCGGCCGGGTGCATGCGCCCATCGGTCTTGATATTGGGGCCGTCACGCCGGAGGAGATCGCGGTTGCCATCACGGCGGAGCTGATCGCGGTGCGCCGGCATGCGAGCGGGGCGCTGCCGCATCTCAGCTGGTTTCAAGGGGCACGGGAGGAGTCTGGTGCAGGCGCAACGGCCGAGGCGATCGAGAATGCGATCGACGAAGGCGACGGCCACCGCTGACGGTTTCCGGTCACCGGGTAGTGGTGCAGCTCTGAGAAGAAGGTTCGTATCAGGGCATGCCTTCAGGCATGCCGCACCGGAACACAGTTCACACCAGGCTTCAGCCGCTGTCGATGCAAGCCTCAGCGGCTAAAGCCGTTACACTATTGAATTTGGCGGCACCGCTAAGCGATGCCCTGATCCGGATCGTTCTCCTCAAAATTTCACTATTTCCGCTCACTGACTTTCCGCTGACTTTCTGCTATCTTCCGCAATATGGCGCGCTCTGAGAGTTTCGCCGGTGTGATTCTGGCCGCGGGCGATTCTTCGCGCATGGGCACGGACAAAGCCCTGCTGCCCTGGCCGCCGCACGCCGCGGGGCAGCCGACGTCGAACGATACTTTTCTTTCGGCTGCCATTGCTTCGCTGATGTCGGCCACCGACTTCGTGCTGATCGTGGCGGGCAAGAACGAGCCGGCTCTGGCGCCGATTGTCTATGCCAGCGGAGCGTCGCTGGTGACCAATCCTGACCCCGGCCGGGGCCAGTTCAGTTCCCTGCAGCTGGGATTGCACGAAGTGCTGAACCGCGGGCGCGACGCGGCCATCATCACGCTGGTGGATCGGCCTCCGGTGAGCGCGGCAACGGTGCAATTGCTGCGGGATGCCTTCGACGCCGCTCCGGAGAACGTCTGGGCGGTCGTGCCCGAGTTTTCCGGCAAGCATGGGCATCCTTATCTCGCGGGGCGCGAGTTGATGGAAGCTTTTCTGCAGGCGGCCCCGACCGCAAGCGCTCGCGAGGTTGAGCATCGCTGTCAGGACCACATTCAGTATGTGGAAGTCAGTGATCCGTTCGTGGCGTTGAATATCAATACTCCTGAGGATTACGCGGCATTGTGCCTCAGGGGCTGAAGCCCACTTTATTCCCTGCACTTGAACGCGGTCCTGAAGGGCCGCTCTTCCACGTTGCTGGGCGCATTCGTATCGTTTCTTTTCGCCTTGTGCTCATTTTGTTTTCTTTCCGCGCAATTGCGCGTTCTGGCTTTCTCACGTTATCGTCGAAGAGCATGGAAACCGTTGGAGCACAAACGCTCGATCCTACCCGGCAGGAATTTCTGGAATCCGTTCTGCGACTGGAACCGCGAGTCGCGGCTTTTGATTGCGACGGCACACTCTGGTCGGGCGACGCCGGCGTGACGTTCTTCGATTGGGAGATCGAACGGGCATTGTCTCGGACAAAGTCGCGCAGTCGATACGCGCCCGCTACACCGAGTACCAGGCTGGCAAGGTCAGCGAAGACGAAATGTGCGGTGAAATGGTCACCATGCACAAGGGAATCCCCGAGGCCGTAATGATGCAAGCCGCTGCGGAGTTCATGGCGCATGCTTTTCCCGGGCGAATCTTTGCCGAGATGCGAGAACTGGTGGGGCGGCTGCGACAGGACGGCTGCGAGGTGTGGGCGGTTTCGTCATCCAACGAATGGGTCATCCGCGCCGGCATGCGGCAGTTTGGAATTCCCGAAGACCACATCCTGGCCACCAAGATTGAAATCGAGAACGGGGTGATCACCGACCGGCTGGTCCGTGTGCCGTCGGGGCCTGGAAAAACTGAGGCGCTGCGCGAAGTAGCGAAGAAAGAAGTCGACGCGGCCTTCGGCAACTCGCGGTGGGATGCTGACATGCTGGCCACCGCCAAACGTGCGTTTGCGGTCAATCCCAATCCCGACCTTGAAACAACGGCGCGCCAACGCGGCTGGACCATTTATTTTCCGGATGGAACGCGGGCCTAGAACAGCATTTCGAAGGCCCCGAGCTCGCCTGCAGCGAACTGCGCCAAGAGTTTCGGAGGCTGTTCCAACCGTTCCATTTTCCTTCTATATACGCTTACTGGCGATCGGCAGCGATGGTTTCATGTTTTTCGGCCAAAATCTTCAACCATGAAGGCCACGAAGGTTCACGAAGGAAGGCAAAGACAAATCAAGAATCCTTCGTGATACTTCGTGGCCTTCGTGGTTAACGATTTTGCCTTCAGCGTCAACCGGCGCGCGGCGTTTACAATTTGAATGGCATGTATTCGACCCAGATGCTGGATCACTTCCAGAATCCGCGGAACGCCGGCGAGGTTGTTGACCCTGACGCCGCGGCGCAGATTGAGAATCCGGCGTGCGGAGACATTCTTCGACTGACTTTGAAAATCGCAGCCGGGCGAATCGTGGAGATCCGGTTCAAGGCCAAGGGATGCGTGCCTTCGATGGCGTGCGCATCGGCTTTGACGGAACTGGTGGCGGGGCGAACTCCGGATGAAGTTCGATCTCTGAATCGCGACACTTTGATTGCCGCGGTGGGCGGCCTGCCGCAGGCTTCAACGCACGCGGCGCAACTGGCGCTGGACACATTTTCCGCGGCGCTGGGCCAACTCAAATCTTAACCTGATCATGCCTGGTTCTCACAGTCCTCGCCGCATCGCCTGTCTGCAGCCGAGTGCGACCGTCATTCTCAACGCCATCGGCGAACTGGGACGCGTCGTGGCGTGTACGCGCTATTGCGCTGACGTGGTGCCCAAGGCCGGTGACGGTTCGCGCATAATTCTGGCCGACTCATGGACGGCCGATGCGGCCGAGATCGCGGCCGCGCAGCCTGATCTGGTGATTGCGTCAGTTCCCTATCAAGAGAAGGCGGTCAGCGAAATCCTCAGGGCAGGTGCGCGCTTTCTCGGCCTGGCTCCGAGGACGCTGGCGGACATCTACGCGGACATCGCGACATCGCGGGAGCGGTGGGCGCGATGGATCGAGGACAAGAAGTGATTGCCGCCATGCAGCGCGCCATCGAAGAAATGCGCAGCCGGACCGACGCAAGCGCCCAGCCCCAGGGTCTGGTGCGAGGAGTGGGGCAAGCCCTTGATCGCTTCGCAGGAATGGGTTGCGGAACTGGTCGAGGCTGCGGGTGGGCAATTCGTAGGCGCTGCCGGACGCCAGACTACTGCAGAAGAAGTCCAGCGGCTCGATCCGGAAGTAATGATCGCGGCTTGGTGCGGCGCGGGAGACCGTGTTCCCCTGGAGAAGATCATGGTGGGGCGGGCCTGGCAGCAAACCACAGCGGCGGTTTCTGGGCGGGTCTTTTGCATTCGGGATGAATATCCTGAATACTCCCGCACCGACGCTGCTGCAAGGCTTACAGGCGCTGGCGTTCGCCATTCATCCTGAAATCTTTCCTGACTTGAACAAATTCGGGCCCGGCACGAAAGGAATCAGGCGGATTACTGATGTTTCCGCTTCCAATAGATGATATTCACGCCGTGAGTTAAGATTTCAGTCATGCCGGTAGCCCAGAGAATCGAAGAGATTCGCAACGACCTCACCGAGTTGGCCCAGGCTGTTCCAACCGCCCAGGAACTCATGCAGGCAATGGCGCAACTGTTGCATGATCGCATGCTGAAATATAACTGGGTGGGTTTCTACATGCTGGAACCGGGCGCGAATCCGCCGATGCTCGTACTGGGGGCGTTTGAGGGCGCCATGACGCCGCACACGCGCATTCCGCTCAATCAAGGCATTTGCGGCGCGGCCGCGTCGAGCGGACAGACGGTGGTGGTGGACGATGTCAGCAAAGACCCGCGCTATCTGGCGTGTTCGCTCGAAACCCGGTCGGAGATTGTTGTGCCCGTGTTTGTCCACGGCAAAGTCGTGGGAGAGCTCGATATCGACAGCCACTTCCCGGCCGCCTTCACTCCCGAACATCAGGATCTGGTGCAGCACTGCGCCATGCTGGTGGGAAAAAAGCTGGAAACCTCCGGAAAATAAAATCCCAGAGCCGAGAGTCCTCGAAACCATGAAAGCGAAAGCATGAGAGTCGAAAAGGGCAAAGTGCGCGCGCCGGAGATCGGCCGGGTATGGCTGAATTCGGCTCCGTTGAGTTTCCGGCAATTGCGCGGGCGCGCCGTGCTGGTCGATTTCTGGGATTACACCTGCGTCAACTGCATTCGCACGCTGCCTTACGTGCAGGCGTGGTACGAGCGCTACCGGGATAAAGGGCTGACCGTGATCGGAGTGCACACGCCGGAGTTTACGTTCGCGCAATACGAGTCGAACGTGGAGCGTGGGATTCGCGAATTCGGGCTCACCTATCCGATCGTGATCGACAGCAATCGCGAAATCTGGAAGGCGTTTGCCAATCGCTACTGGCCGACCAAATACCTGCTCGACAAAGATGGATACCTGCGCTACGGGCACTTTGGCGAAGGCGGGTATGGGGAGTGCGAGTTGGTGATTCAGGAGTTGCTGCGGGAGATTGATCCGGCGATGGAACTCCCGCCGTTGATGGAGCCGCTGCGCGAAGAAGATCACGCCGGCGCCGTCTGCTACCGCGCGTCGGGAGAACTCTACCTGGGACATCGCCGCGGGCGGATCGGCAATGAAGGCGGATTCAAGGAAGATCAAATCGCCGACTACGTCTTCGCGGGTAAGCCCGAGGAGAACTTCTTTTACGCGAATGGGCGATGGGCGTCGACGGCTGAGTATTTCGAAGCGGCCGAAACCGGGCCCCATAGTTTGCGGTTGAAATGCGATGCGGTCGCCGTAAACATGGTGATGGCTTGCCCGCACGCCACGTCGGCCGAAGTTATTGTCTTGCAAGACGGCAAGCCGCTCACCCGCCGGCAGGCGACTCGCGACACCTGTTTCCGTCCCAGCGCGAACGGAGGCGCAGAAGAAAGCTATGTCGTAGTCGACACGGCGCGCATGTATTTTCTGATAGACAATCACGAATTTGGCGAGCATGAACTGGAACTGCGCTGCTCGACGGGCGTTGCCGCTTTCGCCTTCACCTTCACCAGTTGCGTCGATCCCGTGGCCAGCGCGCTCGAGACCGCCAGCGTGCCCGAGGATGTGTCCAATATATGAAGCGCGTAGTCGCAGGCCTGATCGTGAAAGACGGCAAGCTGCTGGTGTGCCAGCGCACGCGCCACCAGACCATGCCGCTGAAGTGGGAGTTCCCCGGCGGAAAAATTGAAGAAGGCGAACAGCCGCGCGATGCTCTACGGCGCGAACTGGAAGAGGAACTCGGAATCCTGGCTTCGGTGGGAGATGAAGTCAAACGCATTCAGCACGAGTATCCCAACGGGGGCATGGTTGAGCTGCGTTTCTATGTCGTGCGTAAATACGAACGGGAAATCGAGAACCGCATCTTCAAAGATATGCAGTGGGCCGAGCCGAAGGATCTGCCGAAGTTCGACTTCCTGGAAGCCGATCTGACGCTGGTGAAAGAACTGGCAGCGGGGAAACTGATCTAACCCGCCAACAATGTCCAGAAGTATCCCAGGCTCAAGACAATCATGATCACGGTGGTCAGCCATGCCACTACGTTGAACAGGCGTGTGTTCACGTATTCGCCCATGAGTTCCTTTTTATTAATGAGCACGATCATGAACACCAGCACAAAGGGCAGCACAACGCCGTTCAACACCTGCGAGAGCAGGGCAATTCTGATCAGGCGCGCTTCCGGAATCAACATTTCCAAGGCCGCGCCCGCCACGATCAACAGTGTATAGAGCCAGTAAAATGCTGGAGCCTCGCTGAACTTCATCCCCACGCCAGACTCGAACCCCAGCCCTTCGCAAACGGTGTAGGCAGTCGACAGCGGCAGGATCGACGCCGCGAACAGCGACGCGTTGAACAACCCGACGGCGAACAGAATGTAGGTATAGTCCCCGGCCAACGGACGCAGCGCTTGCGCGGCATCCGCCGCGGTATTGATGTTGCGGAATCCGTGGACGTAGAGCGTCGCCGCGCAGGCCACAATAATGAACCAGGCCACAACATCGGTGAAGATGCAGCCCACGATCACGTCGAGGCGGGAGGCATTGTAGCCGCGCTTGGTCACGCCCTTCTCCACAATCGACGCCTGCAGGTAAAACTGCATCCAGGGGGCAATCGTGGTGCCCACCACTCCAATCACGGCGAAAAGGTAGGCCTGGCTGCGGAGGTCGTGCAGGGCGGGAGGAGTGATGGTCGCCTTCGAGGCTTCGAGCCACGCCGGCTTGGCCAGAACCCCGGCCACAATATAGGTCACGTAGAAAAATGACGCCGCCAGAAAAACTTTCTCCACGCTCTTGTACTGGCCCTTGACCACGATCAGCCAGACAATCACGGCGCACACCGGCACGGTGATGAATTTGGAGAACCCGAATAGCCCCAAACTGGTGGCAATGCCGATAAATTCGGTAAGGATGTTGCCGAAGTTGATGATCAGGATTCCGATCATCATCAGAAACGTGATCCGGAAGCCGAACTCTTCACGGATCAGATCGCTCAACCCCTTGCCGGTGACGGCGCCCATGCGAGCGCACATTTCCTGCACCACGATCAGCGCAAGCGTGATCGGGATCATGGTCCAGAGCAGATGAAGTCCGAATCGGGCGCCCGCGTCGGAGTAGGTAAAGATGCCGCCGGAATCGTTGTCAACGTTCGCGGTGATAAAACCCGGTCCGACGACGGCGAGGAACAACAGTATCCGGGTTTTCGAGCGTTTCAGGAACTTCATGCGCGCTTTTCGCTGACATAGAGATGAAACAATTTGCCGCGAACGACGCCACAGGATAAACGCATGCGGGGAATCTAACCAAACAAAAAGTGCTCAGGCAGTGAAAATAGAGATGGCGGAGTTGGTGCGGGGTGGTCCGCGATTGGCTACTCGTACCGCAAGGCAACCATAGGGTCAACCCTGGAAGCCCGGCGGGCCGGAATGTAGCAAGCCAAAAGCCCCACCGTGGTTAACAGGAACGAGGCGCCGAATATGCTCGCAAGGTCGAGGGCACTGATGCCGAACAGTAAGCCGGACATGACCCGCGAAAGTGCCAGCGCCACGGCCACGCCAACCGCCAATGCGTAGAACAAAATGACGAGACCTTTCCCCACAACAAGGGTGAGTACCTTGACCTGGTCGGCGCCCATCGCCATGCGAATGCCAATCTCATGAGTCTGTTGCGTAACGTAATAGGACATGACTCCATACGTCCCCCCGCCCGCCAAGAGGAGCGCTATCGCGGCAAATATTCCTAAGAGAAGCATATTAAAACGCCTGGGCGATACGGAATCTGAGAGACGTTGCTCCATGGTCTGAATATCGTAAACGGGCTGATCGTTATCGACGGCTTCGACTGCGGCACGAACTGATGGCACCAGGTTCAGCGGGTCCGAAGTGGTGCGAACCACCAAATACATCGCTGCTCCGCCCCTTTGCGAATGTGGTATGTACACCTGCAGCGGTTCCTGTTGGTCAATCCCCAGGTGCCTTACGTTTCCTACCACGCCCACGATTTCTCGTGGCTCTCGTTCGAAGTCGATTGTGATTTTCTTGCCGAGGGGATCTTCTTGCGGCCAGTAACGGCTGGCCACCGCGTCATTGATGATCGCGACCCTGGGGGTCTCATCGCCGTCAGCCTCAGTAAAGTAACGACCTCTGGTAAGAGGAATGCCGATCGCGTTGAAGTACTGCGGGGTTACAACGCCGAATTCACCAGAGGGTTCATCGCCCGGATCCCAAGCAGAGCGCCCCGCAATGCCGAAGCTGTGGACATCACTCCCGCCCAGAGGAAGATTATCAATCGCGCCGGCGGACGTGACCCCGGGCAGAGCACCGATTCGTTCTACTACATCCCGATAGAAAGCGATCTGGCGAGGCGCCGGATATCGATCAACGGTGAGAGTCGTATTCATGGTTAATACGTTGAGCGGATCGAGCCCGAGATTCACTTCCTGAAGACGAAAGAAGCTTCTGATCATCAGGCTTGCGCCAATCAGCAACACCAAGGCCAGAGCCATCTCGGAAGCTACCAGCAGGAGGCGGAGGCGTTGCCAGCCCTGTCCCACGGTGAATCCGCTGCCCCCCACCTTGAGTGTCTTGATGAGATCCGGTTTCGAAGCCTGGAGCGCAGGCACCACACCGAAGAGAACCGCTGTGCAGACCGACAGGCCAAGAGTAAATGCGAGCACTCGGCCGTCGACGGCGATCTCATTCGTCCGGGGAAAGTTGCTGGGGCTGTGATTCAAGAGGAGGCGCGTCCCCGCGAAGGCCAGGATTAATCCCAAAATGCCGCCGCATAGTCCAAGCAGCGCACTCTCGGTGAGTAGTTGCCGTACTAGTCGCGTCCGTGAAGCACCCAAGGCAAGGCGCAACGACATTTCCGCCTGACGCACCGTGGCGCGCACGAGCAACAGATTAGCCAGGTTTGTACACGCAATGAGCAAAACAAAAGCGGTCGCTCCGAAGAGAACCAGAAGGGCTGGACGGATGTTCCCCGTTATTTGTTTACGTAGGGGGACAAGTCTGATTCCGAGCCCCGCGTTGGTCTCCGGATATTGCAATTCCATCCGACGGGCAAGTGCATCCAATTCGGCTTGTGCATGATCAAGAGAAAGTCCTGGCTTAAGCCGTGCTATGACGCCAAGATAGTGTTGGGCGCGCTTCGTCCTTGCAGTCGACCGGACCATTGCAGGCACCCATAGATCGACATGATCGACACTCTGGAGGAAACGGAAACCCGCCGGCATGACGCCAACTACGGTCCACATCCCGCCATTCAACGTGATTGCCTTCCCGAGGATTTTCGGATCGGAGCCAAATCGCCGCCTCCAAAGACCATCGCTGAGAATGCAAACCGGAGCGGAGCCTGGGCGCTCCTCATCCGGGAGGAATGACCGGCCTAACGCTGGCGTGACACCCAGAACTGAAAAGAGGTTACCTGTAACCGACGTCGCAGAAATTCTTTCGGGGTGACCTGCCCTGCTCTGATCGATCCCACTCTGACCGACCCCACTGAAGTTCAGCCCAAGACCAGAGTTCGCATTAAACGCTGCGATATCCTGAAAGACGCTGTTCTGTTCCTTCCAGTCGATGTAGTCAGGAGCACTCAGCTTAATTTCGTGGTCTCCGTTGTGCCGGTTGAGTTGCCACAACAGAACCAACTGCTCCGCATCCTTGTACCGAAGAGGGCGAAGCAGGACGGCATTCATCGCGGTGAAAATGGCGCTGTTCGCACCAATCCCCAAGGCCAAGCCCATTACGGCCACCAGGGTAAAGCTGGGGCTCCTCGCAAGTGCTCGCAAGCTGTAGCGCAGGTCCTCAAACATGCTTTTCCATGTCCCCTAAGACCCAACACCGCTTTCTTGTTTCTTACAGCTTTGCCCGCAACATGCTGATCACGTCGTCAGCGGTGATCACTCCGGTCAGCCTGTTTTGCGCATTGACGACCGGCAAAGTCTGCAGGTTGTACTTGTCGAACAGTTCGGCGACCTCGTTCTCTTCGACGCCCTCATGAGCAAGGACCAGCGGCTCCTGGAGTAGCGACAGCATGGGCGTTGACAGCGGCGCGAGCACCAGTCTTGCCAGCGGAACCGCGCCAGCCAGGGTTCCGTGAGAATCCACCAGGTAGATGGTGCTGACCGCTTCGACCCCGCCTTCGAATTCGCGCAGCGAGTCGATGGCGTTCTGTACCGTCGCGGCAACCGGCAGGGCGAGGAACTCGGTGGTCATACGGCCAGCGGCGGTTTCTTCGCGATGCTCCAGCAGTTCGACGACGTCCTGTTGCGCCTCCGGTTCCATCTGGACCAGAATCTGTTCGGTGCGATCCTCGGAGAGATCGGCGAGCAGGTCGGCGGCCGCGTCAGGATCCATCTCCTCGACGATGTCGGCGGCTCGGCCGGAATCGAGCGACTCCACGATCGCTTTCTGAACCTTGGGCTCGACCTCCTCGAGGGCTTCGGCCGCAGTCTCTTCGTCCAGAGTCTGAAACACGGCCCGGCGCTCATCGGGCGCGAGGTCTTCGATGATGTCGGCAATATCGGCCGGATGCAGTGTGGCCAGCATTTCGTTCGAGATCTTCAGCTTGACCCGGCGAGCGGGATCGGTCTCGATCACGTCGACGAAATTCCACGGAATGCTGCGAGGAGGAATTCGGCCGAGCAGGGCCTGCAAGGCCGAGTGGGGTGCGACCCCGCGCAGCAGGCGGCGGACGGCGCCGCGAGCTCCCACGTCGACGGAATGGACGCGCAACACGGGATGCGTGCCGGCGTCTTTGTCCTTGTACTCTTTTGTTCTCTGTCTTTATCTTTGTCTTTACGTTACCCTTCGGGGCGTCGACCTGCAGGTCGACATCATTGACGCGGACGACCTTTCGTCCGTTGATGTCGATCACCTGCTGGTCGAGCAGGTCGCGTTCCAACAGAAACAGGCCCTCGGTTCCGTTGACCGCCGGCCACTCGGCCGCCATGGTCGTCGCCCGAATGCCGCCGTTGATCGACGCCACGGCCGTGAATGGAAGAATCCGATTGCCGGACTTCGTCTTCACGATGAGCGAGCCGAGATGCGGGAACGGTCCTCTTGCGGGGCGAGCGTCACTTCGCGCACCCGTCCGGTGGCGCCCGACGGGTCATACACCGTGGCACCGAGCAGTTCGCTGAGGGCAAGGGTCAACATCCCGCTAGAGAATATCCAACTCGCAGGCGATTCGGAACGAAAATCGAGAGGCGGACTTCAGACTTGGAACCTCGGACCTCAACCGCGGCGGCCCGTTGACGTCGTTTCCTCCCAGTGGGAGAAAGTCTGAGGATTCAGGTCGAGGTCTGGGGATCTGAAGCCCCGGAACGCAACCGGCCGCGCGCCCCGTATAATATTGCAGCAGCGTAATTCCGTAGCGTGCGCCTCATCTTCGACATCATCGGACAGACCCTCCGGGTCCTGTGGGCGCATAAATTGCGCTCCTTCCTCACCATGTTCGGCATCGCGTGGGGAGTGGGTTCCCTGCTGCTGCTGGTGGGTCTGGGCGAAGGGTTCCGCGCCGGCAACCGGAAGCAGTTCGATTCCCTGGGCGAGAACGTAATGTTCATCTGGTCGGGCCGGGCCCCGGTGATGCAGGGCAGTTTCACCGCTCTGCGCCAGTATTACCTGACCTACCGCGATTACGAAGACATTCTCAGCGAGTGCCCCAGCGTCAGCGCGGCCGTGCCCGTGATTCGGCGCGGAGACATCCGCGCGGTCAGCGACTTCTACCAGGCCAGCGGCCCGATCATGGGAGTTCCCGCCAGTTTCAATGAGATTCGCTACCTGCCCATGAATGAGGGCCGCTGGCTGAACGAGATGGACGATGCCCAGGAGCGTCCGGTGATCGTTCTGGGCGACGAAGCCCGGCGGACCCTGTTTCTGGGTCGGCCGGCGGTCGGCGCCACCGTTCTTCTCAACGGGATCCGCTTCGAAGTCATCGGCACCCTGCAGCGCATCGGCCACGGGGACAACATGAACCAGAATCTGCAGAGCTTATGTGCCGTTTCATTCGATGCAGGAATATTTCCGTCCTCTGAATGCCGGGATTGACACCGATGTGATTTCGTTCATCAACTATCAACCCAGGTCGCGGGCGCTGCACGAGCAGGCGCAGCAGGAAGTCCACAAAATCATCGCCCGCAACCACGGCTTTGACCCCAGCAGTCCGGATGCGTTCGATGAGTGGGATACGATCAAGACGGTCGACCAGATCGGCAAGATTTTTGACGCGATGAACATGTTCCTGGGCAGCGTGGGACTGGTTACGCTGGCGCTGGGTGCGATCGGCATCGTCAACATCATGCTGGTCGCGGTGGCCGACCGTACGCGGGAAATTGGGTTGCGTAAGGCCGTGGGCGCGACCAACTCGAGCATCATGTTTCAGTTTTTTGTGGAAGGAGCTTTTCTGACCCTGCTGAGTGGGGGCATTGGCATTGCCGGTGCAGCGGGGCTGATGGCGTTGCTTTCCGGAGTTAGTCTGGGCGAAGGATTCGATCCACCCAAACTGGTCGCGTCCACGGCAGCGCTGGCGGTAATTTCGCTTGGGGTGGCGGGCGTGGCTGCCGGACTGTATCCCGCGCGGCGCGCCGCCATGCTCGAACCGGTGGAGGCCCTCCGCAAGGAATAACGCGTAACGAGATAATTTATGCACAGCGATCTTCTAAAACAAGCGTATTCGGCCATGCGTCACGATTTGCGCCGCACCCTGCTCACCATGGCGGGAATGGCGTGGGGCATCGCCACGGTCGTGCTGCTGCTCTCTTACGGCAACGGCTTCGGCAAGGCCATCGAAGCTATTTTCGAGAGCTTCGGCGCCACGGCGGTGGGCATTTTCCCCGGGCGCACTTCGCAGCAGGCGGGAGGCAACAAGGCCGGGGTGTCGGTTCGGTTCACCAACGACGACATCGAACTGTTGCGCAACAACGTGCCCCTGGCCCGTCACATAGTGCGCATGTCGCAAAAAGATTGCACGGTTCAGAACAACAATCGATCGTTCACATTTCCCGTGATGGGGCTGGATCCGTCGATTCAGGGAATATGGAATCTCGACATCGCGGAAGGAAGATTTCTCGATGATGCCGACAATATGCAGCACGGACTGTATGCCGTCATCGGGTCGGAGGCTCGCGACAAGCTTTTCTCCGGCATGCCGGCCATCGGCGAATCCATTCGGATCGACGGCGTGACGTTTGAGGTGATCGGCGTAGGCGCGCCCCGCATGCAGGAGGCTGACAGCGACAATAACCGGGCGATCTACGTCCCCTATAACTCCATGGATGTGATCAAAGATAATCATTATCTCGACGGCATCTGGATGGACTCGATGGGGCTCGACCACGACAAGATGGATAAGACGATTCGGGACTCGCTGGCCACGGCGCATAGCTTCAAGCCGGACGATCAGCGCGCGGTTTTTGTTTTCGACGCGCAGAAACAGCTGGCACAGTTCGGCATCATCTCGACGGCATTGAAAGTTCTGCTGGCGTTCATCGGGACCGTCACGCTGGGCATAGGCGGCGTGGGATTAATGAACATCATGCTGGTATCGGTGACGCAGCGCACGCGGGAAATTGGCGTGGAAAAGGCTCTGGGGGCGCGCCGGCATGACATTCTTTTTCAGTTTCTGGCGGAGGCTATGGTCATCACGGCCGCCGGGGGAGTGCTGGGAATTATTCTTTCTTATGCGGTGTCCATCGTAGCGGGCCGCATTACGTTTTATAGCGCCATGGCCTCGCATGCTGAGGCCGCCGACATTCGCCTGATTGTGTCGCCCATGATTCTTATCGTGGCGACTTCGATTCTGGCGGTGGTCGGAGTGATCAGCGGAATGGTTCCGGCGCTGCGCGCCGCGAATCTTGATCCCATCGAAGCCCTGCGCTACGAGTGAGCCAGGGCGCGGGCGCGGTTAGAATGCACGATTCGAATCGACGCTTCGTCATGTCAGACGACATCCTCAGTCTGCCTCCGCCTCCGGCCGATGCGCGCCTCGCTTACGGCTCCAGATCCGAACCAGTTTCTTGATTTGCGCTTGCCTCGTCCAGAAAAAGCTAAAGGATCGCCTGCGCCACAATATTGGTCATCAACATCCACGGCGGCTACTGGCGCGCGAAATATAATCTCGATCATGCCGGCCACTTATGCGCGGCGCTCACCGCGCGCGGATTCGCGACGGCGAACCTGGAATACCGCCGCGTGGGCAACGACGGCGGGGCATGGCCCGGCACTTTTGCCGACATCCGTTCGGCCTATCGTTTTCTTACGCAAAATGCGCCTGCGCACAACTTGGACGCTGCAACGAATGATCGTGATGGGCCACTCCGCCGGAGCCAGCTCGCGCTTTGCCTTGCCGCTCACGAGCCCAGCGTCACACGCGTCGTGTCGCTGGCGGGCGTTGTCGATCTGCAACGCGCATACCAGCTTCATCTGAGCAACGACGCCGTGGTCGAGTTTCTCGGCGGCACACCCCGCGAAGTTCCCGACCACTATCGCGAAGCTGACCCCATGCAGCTTTCCGTTCCGCAGTCTCGGCAGTGGCTGATTCACGGCTCCGCCGATGACGTGGTTCCTCCGGACTTCAGCCGCGATTATGTTGCCGCCAAACAGAAGCGGCCGGGCAAAGAAAAAGAGGATGCGCACTGCTCGAAATTTGCGGGTGCTGGACACTTCGACCTGATCGATCCGCGCACTCAGGCATGGAAGCGGGTCGAGGAGACAGTGCTGCAACTCGTGGCTTGATGCGTACTGTAAAAGTTGAGGCCTTCGTTGAGAATCCGCGCTGATCCGCGGGAATCGCGGTCGCGGAAGTTTTCGTTGTCTAAATCCCTTATGATCTCGGTCACATAGAAATAGACGAGGAATCCTTTGCCCTTCGACGACCTTCGCCAGTGGATCGCAGCGCTCGACCGCGCCGGCCAACTCAAGCGCATCCAGACCGAAGCCGATCCGATTCTTGAGATGGCGGAAATCACCGACCGCGTCTCTAAAAGCCGCGATAGCAAGGGCGTTCAGGGTGGACCCGCGCTGCTTTTTCAGAACCTCAAGGGTCATCCCGGGTCCCAAGTTCTGATCAATCAATTCGGGTCCGACGCCCGCATGAAGCTCGCGCTCGGAGTTAATTCGTTCGACGAGATCGCGGGCCGCATCCGCATGTTCATGGATGTGAAATCTCCGCAGGGTTTTCTCGACAAGCTGAAGATGCTTCCTCTGCTGACCGAAGCGGGCAAGTTCTTTCCGCGCACCGTTGCGACTGGACCCTGCAAAGAAGTGATCCTGCGCGAGAAATTTTCATTGCTCGATTTTCCCATCCTGCAATGCTGGCCGAAAGATGGCGGACGATTCATCACTCTGCCCTGCGTCACCACGCGCGACCCCAGGTCGGGCAAGCGCAATCTGGGCATGTACCGCATGCAGGTGTATGACGAGCGCACCACGGGAATGCACTGGCAGCGTCAGAAAAATGCGGCGGAGCACGCCCGCGAGCACATGCGCGTAGCCGTGGGGAGCGGCGCCGAACACGTAGGGACGGACTCATTCGTCCGTCCAGCCGGCTCCGAGTCCGCCCGCGCGGCGGTCGACATCATGGCGCGTTCGTCGGGAGGCTCGGTGCTTGCGGAGGGCGGCCGGCCGTCCGGGAAAATGGAAGTTGCGGTTGCGATCGGCACCGAGCCCGCAGTGACGTTTTCCGCGATTGTTCCCGCGCCTCCGGAGATCGAAGAATATCTGATCGCCGGCTTCCTGCGCGGAGCCCCGGTCGAACTGGTGAAATGCGAAACCGTCGACCTGGAAGTTCCGGCAGCCAGCGAAATCGTGCTGGAAGGTTATGTGAATCTCGACGAACTGCGCAGCGAGGGCCCGTTCGGCGACCACACCGGCTTCTACTCCCTCGAAGATCTATATCCCGTCTTTCACGTCACTTGCGTCACGCACCGGAAAGATCCGATTTACGCGACCACGATCGTGGGCAAGCCTCCGCAGGAAGACGCTTACATGGGCAAGGCGGTGGAGCGCATCTTTCTGCCGCTGATGAAGCTGACGATTCCAGAGCTGGTCGACATCAACCTGCCGATCGAAGGCGTGTTTCACAATCTTGATGATCGTCTCGATCAAGAAGTCGTACCCGGGGCAGGCCCGCAAGGTAATGAACGCCATCTGGTCGCTCGGCCAGGCCATGTTCACCAAGTGCATCGTGGTGGTGGACGAGGATGTCGATGTGCAGGATATTGGCGACGTCACGCTGAAAGTTTTGAACCACATCGACCCGGAGCGCGACATTCAATTCACGCTGGGCCCAGTGGATTCGCTCGACCACGCCTCGCGCCTGCCGAATTACGGATCGAAAATGGGCATCGACGCCACGCGCAAGTGGTCCAGCGAAGGCTTCACTCGACCCTGGCCCGACGAGATCGTGATGGATACGAAGACCAAGGCGCTGGTCGACAGCAAGTGGAAGGCGCTGGCCAAAGAACTCGGCATGGCGTGATCCGGAAGTCGCTCCAGGGCTATTGCAGGAGCTATCGGTGCTCGGGATCGCTCTCGGCACTCGACTGCTGATACCCGGCGCACCGCAGCACCGGCAGGCGCGGATACTTGGCGAAGCTTGGGTCGGTCGCGGAGCGTTCACACCGATAAAAAGTCGATCCCCGGTCAGACGCGATCCGGCGCATGAACTCACAATCGGCGCACAAACCGATGCCGGGCTGCGGAGCTTCGTTTCTCTCCTTCACTCTTAGAGGATAACTCTCCGCTATATGCCGGCAATCGGGCAGCCTGCCAGCGCAAGTCCGAAACCCTCGTACCACCAGCGGCAGAAGCGTTTCGCCATCAAACCTATAAGAAAAATTCATGGACATTGACGCATTCTTACACCGAATCACCTTGAATCTGTGCATTTCCTTTTGCTATAAGTGCCTTCCATTACAGGAGGTTTGACCGTGCGATCGCCTGCTTTGCGTGTATTGGCATTTCGTTCGAGGTCTTTGCGCGCCCTTTTTGCGATGGTCATGGCGCTCGCTTTTCTCACGCAGATTGCCTCCGCCCAGCAAACTTTGGGCGCCATCACCGGCACGGTGACTGATCCGTCGGGAGCTGTCGTGTCCGACGCCACTGTGAAAGCGGTCGATATCGAGACCAATCTCGAAGTTGTTGCTCACACCAAGAACGGTTCTTTCCAGATCCCGGATCTTCCTGCCGGAACTTATCGAGTCACCGTCACCAAGGAAGGCTTCAAAACCGAAAACCACACGAAAATCCTAGTGTTCGGTGCCCGTACCACGACAGTGGATACGACTCTGGTGGTGGGCTCGACCGGGACCACGGTGGAAGTGACCGCCGTTCCTTTGATGAACCAGGTGGACACCACGATCGGTTATGTCGTCGATGCCAACACCATCGAAACGACTCCTCTAGGCACAGGCAGCTTCACGCAATTGGCGATTCTCAGCCCCGGCGTTCATTCAGACTTCCTGGGTGGAGGGGGCGCCAACACCGGCCTGGGCAATCAGGCCATCTTCGCCAACGGAAACCGGGACACCAGCAATAGCTTTTCCCTGAACGGCATCAGCACCAACAACCTCTTTAACGGCAATTCCAGCAGCCAGGTGGGTGAGAACCGCTTCGTGCTCAACACCGGTGAGAACTTCGGAGCGGGCGGTACCATCCAAACCAGCACGTCGGTGACTGACGCGATTGGCCAAGCTCTTCCCACTCCGCCAGCGGATGCCATTCAGGAGATCGCTGTCAACTCTTCGCAGTACGACGCCACCCAGGGCAACAACAGCGGCGCGCACATCAGCGTACTCACTAAGTCCGGCACGAACGCGCTGCATGGTTCGCTGTGGGAACAGTGGCAGAACAGCGATATGAACGCCAACCCGTTCTTCTACAACTACGTCGGCATTCCTCGTCCCTTCCTGAACCGGAACGCTTTTGGCGGAACCATCGGTGGTCCGATTATCAAGGACAAGTTGTTCTTCTTTGGGTCCTATCAGGGAGTGCGCATTTCCGATGCGGAAGCTTCCACCAAACTTGTGACCGTGCCTCTGGGTCTGACGGATGACCGCAGCACGCAGGGCATCATCAACATGATTCAGGCAACCTACGCTAACTCGCACCCCCCCGATTACGATTACCGCGGGCCAGATCAATACCGCTGCCGCGCAATCTCCTGAATGCCAAACTGCCGAACGGGCAGTATCTGATACCAAGCGCGCAGTACACTTCGGCGCAGGTTATCGGCGCAGGGACTGGGCTTCGATGCCGTCGTGCAAGGCCCAAATACGCAAGCCACCGTAAGCCAAGGGATCGCCGGAATCGATTATGTTATAAGCTCCAAGGATCGCTTGGCCGCGAGATATTACATTCAAAGCAATCCCACCAACAATCCTTTTGGTTCGGTCGGTTCGCTGCTCGGATTTGGCCAAACAGCTGTCTGCTGGCAGCCAGGTGTTTTCCCTCTCGAACTCCGTCGTGCTCTCTCCAAACCTCACCTGGGAACAGCATGTAGGCTTCACTCGCCTGCGCGCCTATGCCAGTACGACAAAAGCCTTTACTCCAAGTTCGCAGGGCATTACCCTGCCGGGCTCGGCGACTTTTCCCCAGTTCGAGATCTCCAACTCGGACCCTACGGTTAGTGCTGGTTTAGAGTTTGGCCCCAGCCCCAGCTTTGGAGATGGCGGCATGATTCAGAACCAATGGGAATACGGGACCTCCATGAGTTGGGTAAAGGGGAAGCATATCGTCAGCGTAGGGACGACGTGGGACCATACTCAGCTCAATATCCTCAACAACAACACCAATACCGATAACCTTGATTTCACGACCTTTGCGAACTTCGTAGAAGGCAACTTGCACGGCGGCGATGAGTTCGTTGGTTCGGCTCATCGTTACTACCGCGCCGATACGGTCGGCACCTACATTAACGACAACTTCAAGGTGATGAGAAACCTGACGGTAACCGCCGGTTTGCGTTGGGACATCGACGGGCCGCTCACAGAGAAATACGGCCTGCTGACGAGCTTCGACCCCTCCAAGTACAGTTACACCCAATGCACCGTTGGCGGGGTTCCAGCCGACCCGGCTTTGACCGAGTACAACTACGGCAGTTGCGACGCAGGGACTGACGTAATTAACAACTCTGGTCTGCTCATAGCCGGGAATAACAGGACGGGGGCCACGCCCGGAGCCAACAATTCGCTCCTGAAAAATCACCAATGGGGCTTCGCGCCCCGCATCGGCATCGCCTGGTCTCCCACGTCCAAGCTCACCGTGCGCACAGGGTACGGCATGTACTACGACCGCGGCGAGCTATTCAGCTACTTCTCACCGAGTGCAGGGTCCGGATTTAACGGCCCCTTCGGCGTTACACTGGAGCCTCCGTTCGTCCAGCCGATCTCCGTCGCGAAGAACGCGACGCTCGATCAGCCCTTCGGGACAACTCTGCCGCCGCCGCCGCCAGCTACGGGAGCAGCCTTCCTGGCCTACCTGCCGAACCTCCAGCAGACGGCTTGCGGTTATCCGGGATGCTGGCCGACCGGCAATCTTTATGGTCCGTTCCTCTATGGCGGTTACGATACCGCGAACAAACTGCCTTATACGCAGAACTGGACACTTGATTTCCAATTTCAGCCCTCCAACAGCTGGATGATCGAGGCCGGCTACGTTGGCAGTCACGGTACCCACTTAGTGCTGCCCATTCCCTTCAACCAACCACTCATTGCCACACCAACCAATGTGGTGAACGGGCAGACCAGTTCCTACGGGGGCACCAGCCCCTTGGCCAACCAGAACTATTACGGTGGGACGCCTCTTCCCCTCGATACCGAGCCCATCTATACCAACGAATACGCAGGCAATGCTCCGATCCGCGTCCCCTATCCCGGTTATGACATGAACGCGGTGTCGTATAAGGCGGAGGGCACATCGAACTTCAACGCATTGCAGCTGCAGGTCCACAAGCGCCTGTCCAACGGCCTGCAATTCACCACGTCCTACACCTGGTCTCATTCGCTCGACGAGCAGAGCGGCCTGGGACTGTTTTTCACCGGGAACAATCCAGCTACTCCCCGAGCCAACTATGGTTCCTCGGATTTCGATCAGACCCACGTTTTCCTGGTCAACTACAGCTATACGATTCCGAACCTCGTGAACAACCGGGCTTTAGGCTACGCGGTGAATGGTTGGGCTATCGGCGGCCAGACTGTGGCGGAAAGCGGCCAGCCTTACAGCGTCTATGACTATTCGGGCTCGGTGGCGAGTCAGTACTACGGCACCAGCAACTATATTGGGAATCCTATTGTGCCGCTGGTACCGGGCGTAACTCCCAAGCAGGCAGCACGTCCTGGCGCGAATTGCGCGGGAGTTTCGACGGAACTTTGCAAGCTCAATTCCGCTGATTTCTCACCCCAGTTCCTGGCTCCGGGGACATTTGGGGTTCCAGCTTGCGACGCTACCGGGTGCGATAATTATGAGTCCTTGTTTGGAACAACGGGCCGGAACACTTTTCGAGGCCCATTCCAGGTGCGCTTCGACGTGAGCCTGGCCAAGCAGTTCCGGTTCAAAGAACGCTACGGGCTGAAGTTTGAAGCTGATGCTTTCAATGTTTTCAACCACCCTGATTTCGACGCCCCGAACAACGACGTGAACTTCTTTCCCAATTACGAAGGTCCGCCGTCGATTCCTCCGCAAGGTAGCTTGGGCGTCATCCAGCACACGGTTGGCAGCCCACGCTTCCTGCAGCTGTCGCTGCATTTAGCGTTCTGATTTCCCGCTAGTGGATTCACGGGGGCATTCCGGCGTAAACCCGGAATGCCTCAGTTTCTTTGCGCGTGAGCTGCAGGGGGCGGTCCAGCTTTTCCTTCTGTTCACAAGCAACGCGGCGGTCCGACGCTGGATTCGGTATACTAGAAGCGTATGCCGGTTCTGAAAAACATTGCCGCCATTGCCAAGGGCATGAGCATCACCTTCATGGAGATGTTCCAGCCCACGACGGTGGAGAACTATCCCGACGGCAAGGGGCCGCTGAAGGGCGCGCGTTTTGAAGCCCGCTTCCGCGGCGCGCACGTGCTGCAGCGCGATGAGAACGGACTGGAAAAGTGCGTGGCCTGCTTCCTGTGCGCGGCGGCTTGCCCGTCAAATTGCATCTACATCGAAGCCGCCGAAAATACCGCGGAAAACCGGGTCAGCGGCGCCGAGCGTTACGCCAAGGTTTACAACATCGATTACAACCGCTGCATTTTTTGCGGATATTGCGTGGAAGCTTGCCCGACCGACGCGATCACGCACGGCCATGGATTTGAGCTGGCGACTTTCAATGCCAGCAATCTGGTTTACCGCAAGGAGCAAATGCTGGCCCCCCGGCCAGCACACATGGGGGCGAACGTCATCTTCAATCAGGCCGAAGTGGACGGCGGGGCGCCAGCGCAAATGGTGCCAGGGGAGCTAACTTCGAAGCAGGTTTCGAATGCAACCAACGCCGGTCCACGCGGCCGGCGTTCGTGCATGTGGCAGGAACTTCTTGGCCGACGCGATTCACGCGGATGCCGCACGGAGACATCAAGAGCGAAGTGGCCAGACAGCTAACGAGGTCTAGGAGCGGGAATCTGCAATGGCTGACTTTCTACAAACCGTAAAAGAACGCGTCGTCGTTTACGACGGCGCGATGGGGACCAACATCCAGACGCGCAATCCTACCCTGGATGATTACTGGGGCAAGGAGAATTGCAGCGAAGTGCTGGTGTTGAGCCGTCCCGACATTATTCGCGACATTCATGCGGACTTTTTCCGCGTGGGCTGCGACGTCGTTGAGACCAACACCTTCGGCGGAACCGCGGATCGTTCTCGGAGAATTCGAGCTGCGCGACCGGGTGCGCGAAATCAACCTAAGGCCGCGGAAGCTGGCCAAAGAAGTGGCGCAGCAATTTTCAACCAAAGACCATCCCCGGTTCGTGGCCGGGTCGATGGGGCCGACGACCAAGCTGCCATCGCTGGGGCATATCGGCTTCGACGCGATGGTGGCGGCCTATGAAGAGCAGGCCGCTCGCGCTGATCGAAGGCGGCGTCGACATGCTGCTGATCGAGACCGCGCAGGATTTGCTGCAGGCGAAGATCGCCACCATCGGCGTGCTGGATGCCATGCGGAAGGCGGGCAAGCGCCTGCCGGTTGCAGGTGCAGGTAACGCTGCAGGAATCCGGCACCATGCTGCTGGGCACGGAAATCGGCGCGGCCCTTACCGCGCTCGAACCCTTTGACGTCGACGCCATTGGTTTGAATTGCGCGACCGGGCCGAAGGAGATGAACGATGCCGTCCGCTATCTGGCGCTGAATTCCACCAAGGAAGTTTCGGTGCTGCCCAATGCGGGATTGCCGCAAAACGTAGGCGGGCACGCGGTCTACAAGCTTTCGCCCGAAGAGCTGGCGGAATATCACAAGCACTTCGTGCAGGACTACGGCGTCCGCATCGTCGGCGGCTGCTGCGGCACGACGCCGGAGCATCTGAAGGCCGTGGTGGACGCGGTTTCTGGCGTGGAGCCCGCCAAGCGCGAAGTGAAGCGCGTGGGCGCGGCTTCGAGCGCGTATACGACGGTTCCTCTCGATCTCGATCCCAAGCCGCTGATCGTCGCCGAGGAAATGAACACGACCACGCGCGTCGAGCATTTCCGCAACGCTGGTGCAGGGCAAGAAGTACGACGACATTCTGGCGCTGGCGAAAAAACTGGTGAACGAAGGTTCGCACATGCTCGACCTGTGCTGCGCGATCGTCGGCGAGGACGAGAAGGAATACATCACTTCGATTCTGGAAAAGATTGCCACGCGCGTTCCCGCGCCGATTCTCGTGGATTCGACCGAGGCCGACGTGGTGGAAGAGGCGCTGAAGCGTATTCCCGGCCGCGCCATCATCAACTCGATCAATCTGGAAGACGGCGAGAAGCGCACGTCGAAAGTTCTGCCCATGGCCAAGCGCTACGGCGCGGCGGTGATTGCGCTGACCATCGATGAAGATGGCATGGCGCTGACCGCGGACAAGAAAGTCGCCATCGCGCACCGCATACACGATCTGGCGACCAAGAAATACGGTCTGCGACCGCACCGACCTGATTTTTGATGCCCTGACCCTGCCGATTTCGACCGGGCAGGAAGAGTACCGTACCGCCGGCATCGAGACGCTGAATGCCGTCGAGCGCATCAAGAAGGAACTGCCCGAAGTGAAGACCATTCTCGGCGTCAGCAATATTTCGTTTGGCCTCGACGCTTATCCGCGGCGGGTGCTGAATTCGGTGTTCATGCACGAAGCGGTCGACCATGGGCCTCGACATGGCCATCGTTAACTACACCAAGATCTATCCGCTCTACAAGATTCCGCAGGAAGAAGTTGAGCTGGCGCGCAAGCTGATTTTTCGGGATGCCGATCTGACGGCGATCCGCTGCAGAAATACATGCAGCACTTCGCGGGCATGAAGGGCAAGCCCGCCGGCTTCGACCACCGCGCATGTGGATACGCTTTCGGTCGAGGACAAGCTGAAGTTCGCCATCATCAACGGCGAGAAGTCGGTGGGCGAAGGCGCGCAACAAGAAATCACTGGAAGCGTTGCTGGAGGAAGCGCTGGCGAGTTACTCCGCTCTGGAATTGATCAACACGGTCCTGCTCGATGGCATGAAGACCGTGGGCGACTTGTTCGGTGCGCGCAAGATGCAATTGCCGTCAGTGCTGGATTCGGCTGGAGTCATGAAAGCGGCGGTCGCGTATCTCGAGCCGAAGATGGAGAAGAAGGCCGGTTCGCAGAAGGGCACGATCGTACTGGCGACGGTGAAGGGCGACGTGCACGACATCGGCAAGAATCTGGTCGACATCATTCTATCGAACAACGGATACAAGGTCGTCAATCTTGGCATCAAGCAGCCGGGAGACACGATCATCCGGGCGGCGCAGGAACATCAGGCGGACGCGATCGGACTGAGTGGGCTGCTGGTGAAGTCGACTCTGGAGATGAAATATGTCATCCAGGACCTGGAGCGGCAGAAGCTTGAGTTTCCGGTGATTTGCGGCGGTGCGGCTCTCACGCGAAAGTATGTCGAGGATGATTTGCGCCGCGAGTACGCGAATGCCGTCTTCTACGCCGACGATGCTTTCGCCGGCCTGCACATCATGGAAGACCTCGCGACCGACAACGGCGCGAAGCAGAAGCGGCTGACCGAAGGACGCACGGTAAAGGAGTACGCGAAGGCCGCGGCGGTCGACGAAGAAGACCGGGCCGGTGTTTGCTGAAAGAAGTCCGGTGGTCAGGGATGCTCCGAATATTCCGGTGCCTCCGTTCTGGGGCGTGCGCGTGCGCAAGGACTACGATTTGCGCGAAGTGTTTCGATACATCAACGAGACCGCGCTGTTCAAGAATCAGTGGCAGCTGAAGACTGCTTCGCAAGCAGACTATCTGCGTCTGGTCGAAGAAAAGTTTCGTCCCATCCTGTGCAAACTGGAAGATGAGACTGCCGGCCTCTGGCCTGCTCGAACCGGCAGTCGTCTATGGATACTTCCCTGCGCAGGCGGACGGAAATGATGTGGTGGTGTATCCGAAGGCGGCGCGAACAGCGGACGCTGCCACAGCCCGCAGACTCAGCGCGAGTTCCTGCGCTTCACTTTTCCGCGGCAGCGCGAGGGCCGCCGGTTGTGCATTTCGGATTTCTTCTGCGCCGAAATCGTCCGGAAAGATGGACGTGATCGGCCTATCGCTCGTAACCATCGGTCCAAAGCCCAGCGTCGAGACGCAGACGATTATTCGAGGGCGGAGAGTACACGAAGTATCTCTACCTGCACGGGCTGAGCGTTGAGACCGCCGAGGCGCTGGCGGAGTTCCATCACAAGAAGATGCGCGAGGAATTGGGAATTGCCGGGCGAGGACGCCGCCGACATTCGCGATCTGTTTCATCAGAAGTATCGCGGGTCGCGGTTTTCGTTTGGATATCCGGCATGTCCGAATCTGGAGGATCAGACGAAGCTGTTTGCGCTGCTCAAGCCGGAGGAGAATGTGGGCGTGCGGCTGACTTCCGGATTTCTGCTCGAGCCGGAGCAGAGCACTTCGGCGATCGTGGTGCATCATCCGGGGGCGAAGTATTTCGTGGTGTAGAAAAGTCTTCACCACAAAGGACACGGGGGACACAGAGGAAAACTCTTGGCGTTTCTCAGCGCGAAACGAATCTAGAACGTCGTAACCATGCGAAGGGTAAACTGGCGCGACGGGCCGAGTGCGTTGCCAGAGAACAACCCTCCGAAGTCGATCACTTCGAGTTCGTTGCTCAGGTTCTCGGCGTCGGCCTGGAATCGTAGCGAACGTTTTTCCCGCCGGTACAGATCGGCCTCCAGCGAAACATTCTCCGTGAGGTACGGGTCGATGCGGCCGCGATTGAAGTTGAGGTGATTGATCACCACCTGACCGTATTCCGTGGCATATTGCTGAGGCGTTAGATCCGGTTGAAACGGTAGTCCGCTGTTGTAATCGGCTCCCACGGCGATCCACAACCGCGGCGCGACCTGATAGCGGACGCGGGCGCGCAGCGTGTTCCGCTGGTCCTGCGAATCGGGAAAATGTCCAGTGAGCTGGGTCGTCGCGCTGGCAGCGTCATCCCCAAGAAACAGACCGCCGGTTACCGGGTTCCAGACATTCCCCACGATGTAGGAGTAGCTGGCGAAGCCGGAAAATCGTCCCCAGTGCTGAACCTCCAGCTTCGCCTCCGCGCCGTAGAGAATGCCTTTCTCGAAAAGCGATGGGGAAGCTGATTCCGGTGCTCAGAACCTGAGAGTCGTCGGCGTAATTGTTCACGTCACGGCGGAAAATATTCGTGTCCAGCCGCAGTTTCCCGAAGAATGCTTTCGTCGCTCCGAATTCATAGTAGTTTCCGTGAGAAGGCTGGACCGGCAATTGCACTGCGGGAACGCTGGTGTCCAGGGCCTCCGCAGCCGGAGAACTGGCTAAGAGAATGTTTTCGAAGGACGGCGTCTGGAAGATCCGGTCATACGAGGCGTGAAGATTCACGCCGATCGGAAGGGAAGTAGCGCGAGACGGCAACACGCGGACTCACCGCATTCTGGTTTACCAGCAATTGGTAGTGGTCCCAGCGGAGGCCCGCGTTGACCGTCCAATTGCCGAAGCGGACCAGGTCCTGAACATAGGCCGATTGTTCGAGGTCCGGCCGCCTGCCGGTAAAAGCAAAGGTCGTCGCACCGGCGTCCAAGATCCCCAGAGTGATCGGGCATTGAGGGTCCGAAGCGTTGGCGCAGTCGGGCATCAGATAGTTGAAGTTTTCGTGCAGGAAGGTGGCGTCGGATTCGACGCCCGCCTTCCATTCTTGCCTGCCGTGATGGACGGAAACGCTGCCGTTGAAATAGATCTCCTTGAAGTCATTGTGCTGGGTTGCAATCAGGGGCCATGACGACGGGTTGGAATAGAAATCGTTGGAGTTGTCGCGGACCATTCCGCGCAATGAGCCGATCGCATCGGACGAAAAAATGTGCTGGTAGGAAACGCTCCCCATGGTTTCAAAGTTGTCGCCCGTCTGCAGCTGCCCCCCAGGAATGAACACGCAGTCGACGGGTGGCTCTCCGGCAGGACCGGGTGGACAACCGACGGTGTTGTCCGCGTTCGGCACATACGCTCCGTTTTGCTGCACCAGTTCGTTGGGAATCTCGTAGCGCGCCAGGTCGCGGCGGACGCTGAGAGTGAGGCGGTCTTTGGGCGTAAAGTCTCGACTCATAGCCCAAGGAGAAGTCTCCAATGGTACCCCGGTTGGTGTAATTCTCGGGAACCACGGGATTGAGGTAGTGGGCCGTCATATTTCCAGTTGCGCTGACCGCGAGCGTGTTGTGCCCCCAGCCATATTGCGCCTGAGCGAAGGCGCTGGCCGTGTCGAAGCTGCCACCCGAAAGAACGGCTTCGCCATGCAGGCCCTTCTGTTCGTCGCGAAGAGTATTGACTTCGACGACGCCGCCCATCTTGCGCCCATATTCAGCCGGAATGCCGGCGGTGTAAATCGTGAGCGAGTCCACATCCTCTGCTTCAATTTCGGGGCCGAAGCTGGGCGAACGATTGTCGGTGAGTGGAATGCCGTCGACCACGAACTGCGTCTGGTACTCGGAGCCTCGGGGATGAAGCACGGCGTTGCCTTCATAGAGCCAGCCCGGCTGCGAATTGATGAGATCGGCCATGGCGCGCCCAGGAATCGAGGCGGGGCGCGCGGAGATTTCCTGCTGATCCAGGTGATTGGAAGAGCCGGTTTGCTGGGGATCGAGCAAAGGGATTTGTGCACTCACGTTCACGGCGGTGCTCAGGGAGGCAATGCTCAGCTTCGCCAGATAGTCCTTGGGTAGTGCGGAGCGAATCTCGATGACGTCGACGAACGGAGAAAAGCCGTCGCTTTCCACCCTGAGCTGGTACGGACCGAAGGGAAGGTTGCGCGCGGTAAGGAACCCGGCATCGTCGGTCACGAGGATGCGGTGCAGTTGCGCCGCGTCGCTGGTGATTGTGACCGACGCTTTCACCCCCAAGCCCCGAGGGTCAGCAACCTTCAGCCGGAGTTCTCCAGCGTTGCTCTGCGCGTACAGCGGTAGAGCCAGCAAGACGACTCCGAGATGGCGCAGCCAACGCAAGGCTTCGGTCCTGGGGAGTCTTTATGATACCAGCCACATGCAAACGGCTGGATTGCAAACGGCGGCCAGATAGCGGTGCAGTTTGAAGATATTGAACCACGAAGGCCAACGAAGTCACACAAGGGAAGTCGACCCAAACGAAGTCCTTCGTGATCTGGAACCTGCCCTGAGCGGAGTCGAAGGGTGCCCTTTGTGGTTGGCGGTTTTCTTCTGCAATCGTCAAAAAGCACTACTACGGCAGCCAGGACGCCCGCGTTTCCAGCGTGATTTTTTACAAACTCGCGACAGTTTGGTGACAAAACCAGGCGGGCTCTGGGGCACCTTGTACTCAGATCCAGATTTGGCGGACTGCACGTCCGCAAATTGGGATCGGAGGCTTCACGCCTTCCGTCACCGGGAAGGCATGGGGGAAAACTGGCGCTCGTACCGCAGGGGGTGCGAGCGCCGGTTTGTTTCTCGGAACGTCCTTCACTCCAGCAGGTACTCCTTCGGCACCGGTACGTGGCGGGCAGCCGCTCGAGTTCTCACCTTACTGTTACAATTTTGTGGACCGGACAGGGAAACAGATTCCTCCTTGTCTTCGCTGAGCTCAGGCGTCGGAATGACAAGGAGAGTTGTAAGCCGGATTTTGAAACTCAGCACCTATGAAATGTCCTTTTTGCGGTTTTGCGAACGATAAAGTGGTGGACTCGCGCGAGAGCAAAGAAGCGGACGCCATCCGGCGGAGGCGCGAGTGCCTGAAGTGCAGCAAGCGCTTCACGACCTACGAGCGCATCGACGAAATCCCCTACATGGTGGTGAAGAAAGACGGCCGCCGGGAGAAGTTTGACCGGCAGAAAGTCCTCAACGGATTGCTGCGGGCCTGCGAAAAGCGTCCGGTGCCGATCAGCAAACTGGAGCAGATTGTGAACGAGGCGGAATCGTTCGTGACCGAGTCGGCGGAGCGCGAGCGCAAGACCAGCGAGTTGGGCGAGCTGATCATGAACCGGCTGCGGCGCTACGACAAGGTTGCCTATGTGCGCTTCGCGTCGGTGTACTTGGATTTCAAGGATGTGAAAGAGTTCATGAATGAGTTGAAGGATTTGGTGAAAGTGAAGACAGTATAACGGTTTGTCATTGCACTCCATCGTTGAGGAAATGGATTGATGAGTCACAAGGTAACGCTGATCCCGGGAGACGGAATTGGGCCGGAAGTGACGCAGGCAGTGGTGCGCGTTCTGGAAGCGACCGGCGTGAAGTTTGAGTGGGAAGAGTTTGCGGTGGGCGCCGAGGCTTATGAGAAGTCCGGCGAGTACATCCCCAAGGATTTGATCGAGTCGATCGAGCGGACGCGCGTGGGCCTCAAAGGTCCGGTTACTACGCCCGTGGGAGGAGGCTTCCCCAGCATCAACGTCGCGCTGCGAAAGAAATTTGAGCTGTATGCGAACTTCCGGCCGATTCGTAATTTGCCGCACATTCCGACGCGCTATCCGGACGTGGACCTGATTATCGTCCGCGAGAATACCGAGGGGCTTTATTCCGGACTGGAACACGAAGTGGTGCCGGGCGTGGTGGAGAGCCTGAAGATCATCACCGAGAAGGCATCGACGCGCATCGCGAAGTTTGCGTTCGCGTACGCGCGCAAGAACCAGCGCAAGAAGATTCACTGCATTCACAAAGCGAACATCATGAAGCTGTCGGATGGACTGTTCCTGCGCTGCACCCGGAATGTTGCGAAGGACTATCCCGAGATCACCTACGGCGAACACATTGTGGACAACACCTGCATGCAGCTGGTGATGAATCCGTACCAGTACGACATGCTGGTCATGGAAAATCTGTACGGCGATATTCTCTCGGACTTGTGCGCCGCCTTTGTGGGCGGACTGGGATTTGTGCCCAGCGCCAACCTGGGGGATGAATGCGCGATTTTTGAGGCGGTGCACGGATCGGCGCCCGACATTGCGGGCAAGAATTTGGCGAACCCGACGGCGCTGCTGCGCTCGGCCTTGCTGATGGTGCGGCATCTCGGGGAGCACGCCGCCTCGACACAGATTCGGAATGCGCTCGAAAGAGTTTATCGTCACCCGGAAAAGCTGACGCGCGACATTGGCGGTAAGGCTGGAACTGCGGAGTTTGCCGATTCGGTGATCGAGGAGATGCAGAAGGGCGCAGGAGCGTAGAGGAATTGCTGATTGTTGTTTGCTGATTGTTGATTAAGGACCCGCTGGAGCAGTTTTTCAATCAACAATCGGAAATAACAATCAGCAATCCGCATTCACCGGCGCTTCAGAGCCTCTAACTCGTCCAAGGTGCGGGGCCAGTCCGATCCCAATAGGCGGGAAAGACTGCGATCGGCAAGAACCTTGCCGCCGGTCTGGCAGCGCGCGCAGTAGTTTGTTTCCTTGTCGGCATAACGAATCCGCAGAACTTTGTCGCCACACCTGGGGCAAGGCTGGCCATAGCGGCCATGCACGGCCATCTCTTTGCGAAACGCAGTAACTTTTTCTGGAAATGCAGCCTCCGCATCCGCGCCCAGCCGCGTGATCCAGAGTTGCAAGGTTTTCCGGGTCGCCGCGAACAGCCGTTCCCACTCGTCGGGCGCAAGCTTGCCGGTGAGCAGGATCGGGGAGAGTTGCGCCGCATGCAGGATCTCGTCAGAGTAGGCGTTGCCGATGCCGCTGAGCAGGCGCGGGTCGGTCAGCGCCCGCTTCAGGGTATGATTTTCAGCGGTGAGCACGGCGCGGAAGGACTCTAGATCGGCGGCAAAGACATCGATTCCTCCGGCGTCGAAAGAGCGCAAGGTTTCCTCTCCGCTGACCACATGCAACGACGCGCGGTGCTTGGCGCCCGCCTCGGTGAGCACGAGCGAACCAGGGGAAAATCAAAGGCTGCCAAATTCTGACGGCCCGCCAGCTTCGCGTCGGGAGCCCGCCAGTGCAGCCGCCCTGCGATCATCAGATGCAGGACCAGCCAGAGTTCGCCGCCCACGCCAATGGCGATGCGCTTGCCGATGCGCCGCAATTCTTCCACCGACGCCCTTCCGCACTTGTCAGCGGAGGCTGGGCGGTTCGCAGCAGGAAGGGGCTCGCCAGGCGGATCCGCTGCAACGGTTGGCCGACGATGCGTGATTCAAGCGCGCTGATGTACGCGGCAATGTCGGGCAGCTCCGGCATGAGCATACCAGATTCATCGAGACCTAGATTTTTTCAACAGCGGGGAACTCCCGGTCGGCTGCAAATTGTTCAAATTTGCTAAATCCGCCATTGACTCGCGCGCTCGGTTAGAGTACATTGCACCGTTCTGGGGATACTGGGGAAAATGACGCGCACACCACGGCGTGTGGGGATAGTTCTCTTTCAGCTCGGCGGACCCGACACGCTGGAAGCGATCGAACCATTTTTGTACAACCTTTTCTGCGACCCCGATATTATTGACTTCCCTTTCGCCCGCATCGGGCGAAAGCCGCTCGCCAAACTGATTTCGACCACACGCGCACGCAAGGTGCAACATCACTACGCCAGCATCGGCGGAGGTTCGCCGATTCGTCGGCATACGGAACAGCAGGCGCGTGCGCTCGAAACCGAACTGCGGGGCCAGGGCGTCGATGCGCACTGTTTCGTCGCCATGCGCTACTGGCATCCGTTTACTCGTGAGGCGATCGAGCAACTACGGGCCGCCCAGTGCGAGGGAGTAGTGCTGTCTGCCCATGTATCCACAGTATTCGTCGACCACCACGGGATCGAGTTTGAATGAATGGCGGCGTCTGTTCGCCGAAGATGTGCCGGTGCGTTGCGCGGAGCCGTTCTATCGTAATACGATGTATCTTGATGCCGTGATCGAAAAAGTGAACGAGGCCCTGTCGCGTTTCCCCGTGCCCGCGCGGCCGGAGATTATTTTCAGCGCGCACAGCATACCCATGTCGGTAGTTGAGAAAGGTGATCCCTACCAGCGGCAGATCGAAGAGACGGTGCGGCTTCTGGTCGAGCGCGGAGCATGGGTCAATCCGCATCGTCTGTGCTATCAGAGCAAAGTCGGAGCCAGCCGCTGGCTGCAGCCTTCCCTGCACCAGACGGTGCGTCAACTGGCGGAGGAGCGCGTGCGCGAGATGTGCGTCGTGCCGGTGGCGTTCGTTTCGGATCACGTGGAGACTTTAGGAGAAATTGATCACGAGGCGCGAGAACAGGCCCAGCGCCTCGGCATGACTCAGTTTGAAATGAGCGCCGGGCTGAACGACTCTGAGAAATTCATCGGAGCGCTGACCCAGATCGTGCACGAGACCCTGGGTCAGGCGGTGCATACATTGGTTCCGATTCGTAACACAGGCAAGACATTGGCGGCACCGCAGTACGCGGCCGCCGCCGGTTTGGACTAGAGCCAATAATTAAGTCGTCGGTTCAACGCTCAGAGGAGGGAGTTCATGGCGGAGGAGACCGGGAAGGTCAATCCGAGTCCCGAGGTAGCGAAACCTGTCGCGAAACCCGCGGCACCGGGAACGCAGGATGCCACCAAGCAGGATGCCACCAAGTATGTGGGCACACCTGCGGTGGGAACCTCGAAAGCGGCGGCAGCGGCCGGAGTGGGCGCGACCGCTCCCTCGACCGAGATTGACCGCCATCGCCGCCGCTTCGTGTGGACCATGGTCACCGGATTCCTGATGGCGTGGTTCCTGGCGTTCTTCCGCTTCTTTCTGCCGCGCACGCTGTTTGAACCCAACTCAGTTTTCAAAATCGGCTACCCCTCGGAATTCGCTCTCGGGGTCGACACCAAGTTTCAGCAGAAGTTTCGCATCTGGGTCGATCGCACCCCCGACCGGCTGTTCGTGATCTACGCGCGTTGCACGCATCTGGGATGCACTCCGGACTGGAAGCCCAGCGAGAACAAATTCAAGTGCCCCTGCCACGGCAGCGGCTATGACAGCGAAGGAATCAATTTTGAAGGGCCGGCCCCGCGCCCCATGGACCGGGCAAAGGTCGAACTGGCGCCCGATGGCCAGATCATCGTAGATACTTCGCGGCTGTACCAGTGGCCGAAAGGGCAGCCGACGCACTTTAACGATCCCGGAGCATTTTTGACCGGAGTGTAAGCATTGAGTCAATGACTCATTGATTCATTGAGTCAATTTCATTTTCAGGAATCATATGGCTGACGAAAACAATCCGAACGGCTCTAACGGCGGCTCTCCTGGCGGCTCTCCCGGTAAGAATGGGAAAGTCGGGCTGGTCGAGCGCGTGACCACCGGTGTGAAGGATGATGTTCAGGCGCTCAAGACCGACATCCCCGCCAAGGCGAAGGAACAGATCGAGGGCCTGAAAGATCCGACCAAGACGCAGGTCTACACCTCGATCTTCCGCCACAAGCACGACGACACGCCGCGGAACCGGGCGCTGGGCGTGCTTTCCAACGTGTTCCTGCATTTGCATCCGGCGAAGATCAATCGCGACGCGGTGCGCTACAGCTACACCTGGGGCATGGGCGGCATCACGTTTTACCTGTTCATCATCCTGACCTACACCGGCGTGTTGCTGATGTTTTATTACCACCCCAGCAAGGTGCAGGCGTTTCGCGACGTGCTCTATCTCGAACACGATGTGCCGTTCGGGAAGATCCTGCGCAACATGCACCGCTGGGCTGCTCACCTGATGGTGATCGCCGTCTGGCTGCACATGTTCCGCGTGTTCCTGACTGGGTCGTACAAAAAGCCGCGAGAGTTCAACTGGAATATCGGCGTGCTGCTGCTGGTGTTTACCTTGCTGCTCTCATTCACGGGATATTTGTTGCCCGACGATCAGCTCGGATTCTGGGCAGTCACGGTGGGAACGAACATGGCACGCGCTACGCCTCTGCTGGGGCACGAAGGACCGTTCGGGTCGATGCTGGGTATGACGCCCTACAACGACGTGCGCTTCGGGTTGCTGGGCGGATCGATCGTCGATGCGAACGCGCTGTTGCGGTCTTACATCTGGCATTGCATCGGGATTCCGATTGTGGCATCGGTGCTGATGATTGTTCACTTCTGGCGCGTGCGCAAAGACGGCGGGATTTCGGGTCCGGCTCCGGTGATCCTGGAGGCTGAGGCGGACAAGCCACGCCGCGGACCGAAGGCGGCGGGAGAATGATGGAGATTTCTTTTGTATACGATGTCATTCCGAACCGGTCTGAAAGATCGGTGAGGAACCTGCTTTTGTGCCGGCACAGGCAAGCAAAGCAGGTTCCTCACCGGGCTTTCAGCCCGGTTCGGAATGACATCTGGATCGTAAGATTCGAGAGAGATTAGACATTATGGATTGGCGACAACTTTGGGAAATTTGTTCGGCGCCGGACAACGTGCCGATCGTGGGCTTGATCCCGCTGCTGGGCTTCTACATTTATCTGGCCGTGAAGCAGGCGCGAGCCAACGATGTGCTGATCGCGCAGCTCGAAGCCGATCCCGCGATGGCCAAGACGCATCATCGCAAGACCTGGCCCTTCAAGCCGGGCTGGGCGAAGGAAGTGCATGTCTGGCCGTTTCTACTGCGCATCGAGTTTCTCGCCGCCATCATCATCACCATCATCCTGATGATCTGGTCGATCACGCTGAACGCGCCGCTGGAAGAGCCGGCGAATCCTAACCTGACCATGAATCCGGCGAAGGCTCCGTGGTACTTCCTCGGACTGCAGGAGATGCTCGTCTATTTCGATCCGTGGATTGCGGGCGTAGTCATGCCGACCATGATCATCGTCGGTCTGATGGTGATTCCCTACATCGATACCAACCCGCTGGGCAGCGGCTACTACACCTGGAAGCAGCGGAAGTTTTCGATTTCGACATTCATGTTCGGGTTTGTCGTCTTGTGGGTCGCGATGATCATTATCGGAACGTTCATCCGCGGGCCCGGCTGGCAGTGGTTCTGGCCGGGGCAAACCTGGGATCACAACCGGCTGATTTACGAAGTGAACCGCGATCTGCCCGACCTGTTTAACATCACGTCGAACATGGGCAAGGCAATCTTTGGCGCGATTGTGGTGGGGGGATTCTATGTGGTCGGCGCCGGCGCCGTGTATTCTCTGTTCCGTCGAAAAATGCCGAAGGATTTTCAGCGCATGAGCCTGCTGCAGTTTTCGCTGATGGCTTTTTTGTGGCTGACCATGCTGGCCCTGCCGCTCAAGATGGCGCTGCGCCTGGTCTGGCACATCAAGTACGTGTGGATTACGCCGTGGTTCAACGTGTGAGTGTTTTGTCATGCTGAGCGGAGGTGGAATCTCGCGAAGCGAGATTCCACCGAAGTCGAAGCATCCCTACCCGAGCGGGAATTGCCGGGAGTAGAGATTCTTCGCGCCAGAAACAAAGCGCTTAGAACGACAGTAGAAAAGTAAGGTTTCAACGCAGCCGGAGGAACTGGTGCCTGATAAACCGACTCCCGAGCAGGATCCGATAACCGGAAAATCGTACGCGCTTCATTACCTGATCGCGACGGTGATTCTGATTGGCACGCTGTTCTGGGCTTTATACGACGAAGCCTGGGGGCAGCGGCCGTGGAAGGCCTTTCAGGATGAGTGGAAGGATCGCTACAGCGCGTTCCTCAACACGGAGAAGTCAACGTCGGCGAAGTCCGAGCAATCGGTCGAGCAGGATTCGCAATACGCCGCGCTGAAGCAGGAATACGAGAAGAAATATCAGGATTCGAAGGCCGCCGGCGACGAGGCGCGCAAGAAACTCGACGATGCCAGCGCCCGCCTGCTCGCCGTGCAGAGCGTGTTCACCGACCGCCGCGCCTATGTGAACGCGCTGACCTACGAACTCGAAACCAGCACCAGCGCTCCTTCCAAAGCCAGCAAGCAGAAAGAAATTGACGCCTATAAAGCCGAGCAGGCAACTGTTGAATTCCCCGACGGCACCAAGCAGAAATTCACCTTCCCGCAACTGGAGGAGAAGTACAACGAAATCCGCGACGAACGCACCAAGCTAAGCCTCGAACTCGGCGACGTGCTGAAGCCGGTAACCGCGGCCAAGGCCAAAATGGACGAGTACATCTCGGACCACATGGTCGACCTGACCCCGGCGCAGATCGAAGGTCTTAAGAAGAGAGCAACGGAGTGGGATCCGGCAATCGTACAGATCAATGTGGCTGATGCCAACATTGTGGATCGGTGCGAGTCCTGCCACATGAACACGCGCGAGCCGCTGAAGATTACCGAGGCCGCGATGGTCGCAAAGGGAGCGAAGCAGCCGGATGAATACGCCAAAGCTTTTGCGAGTCATACCGAGCCGGAGCTACTGCAGATTCACGATCCAGAAAAGTTTGGCTGCTCGCCCTGCCACCAGGGCAATGGCCGCGCCACCACTAGCGTCGAGAAGGCCCACGGAAATTACGAGCACTGGCTGTGGCCGCTTTATCCCAAGGAAAATTCGCAGGCCGGTTGCCAGGCTTGCCACGCCGCCGACATGGTGCTGGCCAGCGGCGACACCCAGTTTCTCACCATCAACAATGGCAAGGATTTGTTCCGGCAGCGCGGCTGCATGGGCTGCCATCGCTACGAAGGTTACGACAAAGAGCCGGAAGACTTGAACTCCGTCGGCCAGCAGATCAAGCAGATTGAAACCCAGAAAAAAGAGAACGTGAAGAATACGGCGGACTTCATGAAGCAGGCCGACGCCGCCGAATCGAACGACGAAGCCAACGCGCTGAACACCAAGGCCATCGATCTGAAAGTCGCCAACAGCAAGCTCGACGGGCGCTTGCAGCAGCTCGACTTCCAGTCGCACAGCCTGATGCAGGATCAGAAAAAAGTGGGCCCCAACCTGAAGGATGTGCGGCTCAAGCTGAACAAGAACTGGATTCCGGTGTGGCTGAAGAAGCCCTCCGATTTCCGGCCGACGACAAAGATGCCGAACTTCCGCCTCACCGACCATCAGATTCAGGCCATCTCGGCGTATATCTGGCAATCGGGTTTTACCGACGAACTGCCGAAACACAAGCCAGGAAATGCCGCACACGGAAAAGAATTATTCGAGGAACGCGGCTGCCTGGCCTGCCACTCGATCGGCGAAGGCGATCAGATGCAGGGTGGAACGTTTGCCGCAAACCTGACGCGCGTAGGAGAAAAAGCGAACTACGACTACCTGGTGCGCTGGATACACAATGCCCGGCAACGCACGCGGCCATATTGTCCGTACGAGAAGAAAGACATCGGTCCCGAAGATTACGCGAAGAAGGGATTGCCCTACCAGTTCGATCTGGATCACAGCAAGTGCCCGAACGACGGTCACGAACTGCAAGTGCAGAACATGACGGTGATGCCAAGCCTGCGCCTGAGTCCGGAAGATGCAGAAGACATCGCCACATATCTGATGGCGCAGAAGAAGCAGGAGCCGTCATCCTACGCGTCTGCGTCGTTCATGGACGATCCGGCCCTGAAAGAGGAAGGCAAGAAGTGGGTGCGGCATTACGGCTGCGCAGGATGCCACGAGATTGCAGGCTTCGAGGATGAAGGCCGTATCGGCACGGAACTGACGTATGAAGGCAGCAAGCCGATCGAACGCCTCGATTTCGCGTTGTTCACCGAAGTCGCGCAGCGCGGCGGCAAGAATGCTGAGCCGATCAAAGATAAAGATGATCTGGCGCGGCTTCCCGATGGTCCCGCGACCGAACCCTGGTACGACCACAAAGGATTCTTTGAGCACAAGTTGGCCGAACCGAACATTTACGATCAAGACAAAGTGAAGAGCGAGACCGAAGCTCTGCGCATGCCGAACCTGCACCTCACCAAGGATCAGGTGCTCGATCTCACCACCTTCCTGCTGGGCAGCCAGGAAACTTCCTTGCCCCAGAGTTATCAGTACAAGCCCGGCGACGCTCGGCATGACATTCAGGAAGGCTGGTGGGTCGTCAAGAAATACAACTGCATGGGATGCCACCAGTTCATTCCAGGGCAGCGCACGATTCTGATGGGGCTGAAGCAGTATCAGGATGTGCAGGAACAGTTGCCGCCAAAACTGCTGACCGAGGGTGCGCGCGTCGACCCGGAGTGGCTGCGGAAATTTCTGTCGAACCCGGCGCTGAGCGCGACCGATACGAATCGCAATGGCGTGCGGCCATATTTGAAAGTTCGAATGCCCACGTTCTCATTCTCCGACAATGAGCTTCGAAAGTTGGTGCGATTCTTCGAAGCTCTGTCGCAGCAACCGCTTCCCTATATTCCGGAAGAAGTGCCGACGCTCACGACCAAGGAAACGGATATGGCGCGGAGTTTATTCTCGAGCACAGCCGCGCCTTGCCTGAAATGCCACACTACGGGCGATCCGACGCACGACAAGATCGCGACGGCACCGAACTTCCTGCTAGCAAAAGAGCGTTTAAAGCCTGACTGGGTGGAGCGATGGATTACGGATCCTGCGGCAGTCAGTCCGGGGACATCGATGCCATCTGGACTGTTCAAGGCGGAGGGCGATCGATACGTGTTTGCCGGGCCGACGCCGCCGAGATTTAATGGCTACCAAGGCGATCATCGTAAACTGCTGACCGACTACATCTTCCAGTTAACGGCGGAAGAACAGCGGCGGGTGGCGGCGTCGATGCCGCATGCTCGGGCCGCGGTGCAGCCCTCTACTAAACGAAAGCAGGCAGCCGTGGAGTCGCCGCATGCGGTGAGCGGCGGTTCGCGGTAGAATTGTGCGGTTTAGTGAGTGGATTCCATTTTGTTAGCTATCTACAGCGTGGGCGAGGACGCCCGCGCGACAGCCGGCGAGACGCTGCGCAACAGCTTCCCTGAAAGGACGACATCATGAATAAGAAGACAGGTTGGGCAGGAATTACGGTTTGCATACTGGCATTGTGCGCATTGTTAGTGCTGGCAGCTTGCAGCAAAAAGGAGGAGACTCCGGCGGCGAATCCGGCATGGCCGAGCAGCCGGCTACGTCAGCACCAGCAGCGACCCCCATCGATCCCGCAACCGTGGCGACAATCAGCGGCACGGTAAAGTTTGACGGCCCGGCTCCGAAGGTGTCGAAGATCGACATGAGCCAGGATCCCGGCTGCAAGGGCATGAACGAAGCCGAGAACGTAGTCGTGAACGGCGGCGATCTCGCTAATGTCTTCGTCTACGTGAAAGATGGATTGGGTAACCGCGCCTTCGACGTTCCGAAGGATCCAGTGGTGCTCGAGCAGAAGGGCTGCAAGTATCATCCGCACGTTCTCGGCGTGATGGCTGGGCAGACGGTGCAGATCAAGAATTCCGATCCGACGACGCACAACATCCATCCCACGCCGAAAGATAATCGCGAGTGGAACGAGTCGCAGCCGCCGTCTTCTCCGGCCATTGAAAAGAATTTCGCGCGCGAAGAGATCATGCTGCCGGTCAAGTGCAACCAGCACCCCTGGATGAAAATGTACATCAACGTGGTAAAGAGCCCGTTCTTCGCCGTGACCGGCAAAGACGGCAAGTATGAAATCAAGGGCCTGCCGCCGGGCGATTACACGATCGCGTTCGTGCAAGAGAAACTAGGTGAGCAGGACCAGAAGGTCACCGTTGCGGCGAAAGATTCGAAGACCGTGGACCAGAGCTTCAAGCCCGCTGCCGAGTAGCAGCTCCGGTTGATAAAATACCGCGTTGGACAGAGCAGGTTGCCCGCATTTGTGACCTGCTCTGCCCTCTTAGTACAGGGACGGTATAACGCCAAGGGGCACTACTCTGAAAGCCATCGCGACAGTTTACAACCGGGCCCATCATGGCTTCGCCGTGTTTACGGCTTGCGCTACCCTCGTCTTCATCATTGCCGGAGCTCTCGTAACCAGCAACGATGCAGGGCTGTCGGTGCCGGACTGGCCGACTTCTTTCGGCTACCTCATCAAAGTTCCGCAATTGGTGGGCGGAGTACGTTTGAATGGACCCACCGCATGTTGGCGGGATCGCTCATGACGTTGACTCTGGCGATCGCGATCTGGACTCTGATCGTCGACAGGCGACGCTGGATGCGCTGGCTGGCGATCGGCGCTTTCGGCACGGTCATTGCCCAAGGGGTGCTCGGCGGTCTTACCGTTCTGCTCTTCCTGCCTCCCGCCGTTTCATCGGCTCATGCGGCAGTGGCGCAGACGTTCTTCTGCATTGCGGTTGCGATTGCATTGTTTACTGGCCGCAAGTGGGTGGAGGAACAACCACGAGTGGAGTTCGACCGGCGGCGACCCAAGCCTATTCACCCTGACGCTGCTATCCATCTTTGTCTTTACGTACAGCTCATTCTGGGCGCGATGTTCCGTCATCACGGGATGAGCTGGTGGCCGCACGTGGTGAATGCCGTGGTCGTGTCGTTCGTTCTGGCGTGGACGGCAGTGCGGGCGCTGACGGTCTATTCGCACATTGAGGCGGTGCGTCGCCCTGCGATTCTGATGCTGTCGTTGGTCATCGCCCAGCTCTGCCTGGGCTTTACCGCATTTCTGACGCGCGTGGCGTGGGGCCGGAACGCGGTGCAGCCGGAGCTTCCCATGGTGATGGCGACCGTGGCTCACGTAGCGGTAGGCGCGCTTCTGCTGGCCACGGCCGTGATCCTCGCGATCCAGGTGTGGAGGCATGTTCCGGTGGCTTTTGAAGAGAGCTTGCCGCAGGCGCAACGGGATCCATCCGCAGCATAATCATGTCATGCCGTCAAAACCAAGACGAGGCACAACTTCTCGCATGCTGCAGGGTTCGACTTGTCAGAGTGGTTCCGCGCCGCGATCGCGAGCGTGATGTCGTAAACTGGTAACAGTCCCCGGAGTCTCCTTTTGGTCTCGAAAGTCGCTGCACTCGTCGAAGCCGGTCCGGAAGTGGAGCAGGCCTCCGCCGCGCCGGTCATTTCCGTACAGAATCTGGTCCATCGCTACGAGAACCGCACGGCGTTAAACGGGGTTTCGTTCGACGTGCGCCCAGCGGAATTGTTTGGACTACTCGGTCCTAACGGCAGCGGTAAGACGACCCTGTTTCGCATTCTCTCAACATTGATGATTCCTACGGCCGGCCACGCCGTAGTCATGGGATGCGATGCAGCGACAGGAAGCCGCAAGTCTGCGCCGCCAGATCGGCGTGGTCTTTCAGGCGCCGAGCGTCGACGCAAAATTGACGGCCTACGAGAACCTGTGGCATCAGGGGCATCTGTACGGCCTGCGCGGACCGGCGCTCAAGAAGCGAGTGGCAGAAATCCTGGGTCGCGTCGGCTTAGCGGACCGCGCAAAGGAGCGCGTGGAAACATTTTCCGGCGGCATGCAGCGGCGGATCGAACTGGCCAAGGGACTACTGCATCATCCCGGCGTCCTGCTGCTGGATGAGCCGACAACTGGGCTCGACCCCGGCGCCCGCCGCGATTTGTGGCAGTACCTGCAAATGCTGCGCGATGAAGAGCATGTTTCTGTGCTGGTAACCACGCACCTGATGGAAGAAGCCGAACGCTGCGACCGCCTGGCCATCATGAATGAGGGAAATCTGGTGGCGTTGGGAACTCCGGCGGAACTGAAGAGCGAAATCGGCGGTGACGTGATCCTGCTCGACGCCGCGCACGACGCCGCTTTGCTGGCCGAGCATATTCGGGCGCGATTCGATGTGGAAACTACCGTCCTGGGAAATCAGGTGCGCATTGAGCGCGAGGGCGGGCACCGGTTCGTTCCCGATGTAGTCGAGGCGTTTCCCGGCGAGATTCAGGCGATTTCGGTGAGCAAACCCGCGCTGGAGGATGTGTTCATCCGCCGCACCGGCCACAAGTTCTGGAGTGAAGAGCGCGAAGCAAGTTCAGAAGACGAAAAGAAACAAAAGAAGAAGAAGAGGAGCTAACTTGCGTCCCATGATTCTGGTGCTTTCTCTGGTGCTCGGTATGGTTCCGTTGGCGGGAGTGGTATGGATCTTTGCGAGCCGGAATGATCGTTCTTAGGCCGTTTTCAGTCACGATGGACGGCCTGTTCATGACGTTGATCCTGCTCACGCTTTCCGCATGCTTTCTGCTGAATGCGTTCTGGGAAATGCGTGACCGCGGAATGCTTGGCAAAAAGAAGGCTCCGCCGGCCAAGACTCCCGCGGCAAAGGCGAGTTAAACGATGGCAACCCAGGCAACAACTTTGCCCCGGGCGATGGAACCCACCATCCACCGGCGTAATGCTGCCCGCATTCACGCTCTGGTGGCGGGAGATCGTGCGCTTCTATCGCCAACCCATGCGCGTGGTCGGCGTGCTGGCGTCGCCACTGGTGTTCTGGATGGTGCTGGGCTCGGGATTTGGCAACTCGTTCCGCTCTCCGGGCGGTGAGGGCCAGCAGCACTATCTGGATTATTTTTATCCCGGCACGCTGATCCTGATCGTGTTATTCACTTCAATCTTCACCATGATGTCGGTGATCGACGACCGCAAAGAAGGTTTCCTGTTGTCCGTGCTGGTTGCCCCGGTGTCGCGCACCGCGATTGTGCTGGGCAAAGTGCTGGGTGGCACCACGCTGGCCGCGGTGCAGGGCATGATTTTTCTGGTCTTCGCGCCCTTCGCCGGCGTGCATCTCGACCTGGTGCAGGTGCTGCTGGTCGGGGTGGTGGTGTTTCTGGTTTCGTTTTCTCTGACCGCGCTGGGCTTCGCGATTGCCTGGCCCATGGATTCGTCGCAAGCTTTTCACGGCATCGTAAATCTGTTCCTGATTCCGCTGTGGCTGGTGTCGGGAGCGCTGTTCTCCATCACCGGAGCCTCGAAGTGGATTCAGTGATCATGCGACTGAATCCCCTGACCTATGGAGTGGAGGCGCTGCGCGGCCTGATGTATCCCGGCACGGGCTCCGACTTTCCGCTCTCTTACGACATGGCAACTCTGCTGCTGTTTTCACTGGTCATGTTCGGGCTGGCGTTCCTGATGGTAAATCGCCGAAGCACGAGGCCGGCCGCTTGATCGCTGCAACTTCGATCGCCGAACAATACGCCTACTTCCCTGCCCTCAACGCCACCTTGAACGGAACCAGCGGGGTGCTGTTGCTCGCCGGACGAATCCTGATCGCGCGCGGGCGCATGGCGGCGCACCGGGCCTGCATGATCGCCGCGATGGTCGCGTCGGCGTTGTTTCTGGCGTGCTATTTATTCTTCCACTTCGAAGTCGGAGACATTCGTTTTCTTGGCCAGGGTTGGGCACGTCGAGTTTATTTTTTGATTCTGATTTCGCATGTCACGTTGGCGATCGTGATCGTGCCGATGGCCATCATCACGCTGAGCCGCGGACTGAAGGCCCGTTATCCCCAGCACCGGGCCATCGCCCGCTGGACTTGGCCGCTGTGGATGTATGTTTCCGTGACGGGCGTGATTGTGTACTTCATGCTGTACCAATGGTTCCCGCATAGCTAGGCGCAACGAACTGATTCAACGGAAGTAAAGACCAAAAAACGGAGCTCCAAAAACTTGCAACGAGCCTTTGCTTTTGTTTTCTCAGCGCCTCTGTGACTCTGTGGTGAATTGATTTTAATGTCTGTCCTGAAACTAAAGATCGACGTTTCCGGCACTGTTGGCGACGCCGCCTGGCGCGAGATCAACCAGTTTGATCAGATTCAGAGCGCCGACTTCGGCCCGCAATTCGGCAGCGGCGGACGATGCAAACATCAGCCCGATGCTCCGCACGGCAAAGGCGAGTGGATTGGCGCTGAAGTCCGGCTCCAGACGCCGCTTTTGGCGCAGTATGCCATGTCGCACTATCTCGAGCAGGAACGCGTGCTCGACGCGGACGTAGAGTAGTCCCTGCGCCGCGTCCCCAGGTCTCCGGAACCTGTACAAATTATCGAGCGAACTGTTAACCAAGTGCCCCGCCAAACGTTTTAAGAGGTGAGGGCGGACGATACCCCGGTCGACAAATCGGCCACGCCCAAAAGGAGATCCAATGCGCCCTGAATTCGTCCTCTTCGCTTTTTTCGCGTGGTTCGTCTGGTTGATGTTCAGCACCCTCCGTCGACTTAAGATTGCCAGGCTGCAAGCCGAGGTACAGAGCAAGATGCTCGAAAAAGTCGGGTCCGGCCAGGAGTTGCTGGCGTATGCTCAAACCGACGCCGGAAAGCAGTTGCTGGAATCGCTGCGGGTCGAAAGCTCCGCTTCTCCGTACGGGCGCATCATCGGAGCCCTGCAGACTGCGATCGTGATGATCTGCGTGGGCCTGGCCCTGCTATTCCTGCGTGGCCACATATCCGGGACGGAAGAGGGTTTCCTGCTGTTTGGCACCTTGATCACCGTGCTCGGAGTAGGCTTTGGGCTGTCGGCTGCGGTTTCCTATTATTTGTCGAAGTCTTTCGGGTTGATCAACGGCAGCCGCGCTTAGCCGCCCCAGAGCCGCAATGCCGGATGAGCCTCAGCCTCGTGCCATGAATTTTGCCATCGCACTCTCCGCATCGGATTCCGCATCCGATTCTGCATGTGATGAAGTGGACGAGTCGCGCGTGAAGAGCGGACTGCGCATGGACGAGCCCGTTTTCCGCGCGTTCTATGAGCGGACTGCGGGACCGCTGCTGGGATATCTGATCCGCGCCTGCGGAGAACGCGCTCTGGCGGAGGATCTGTGGCAGGAAACTTATTGCCGATTCCTGACCTCCGAGACGCCGGAAATGGACGAGCGCCAGGCCCGGAGCTATCTGTTTCAGATCGCCACCAATTTAATGCGTGACCGCTGGCGCCGTCCGCGAGAAGAGGCTCCGGCTGAGGACGTTCCAGAAGCAACATCGAACGAGCCGCCGCTCGACCTGAAGCTGGGAATGCGACAGGCTTTTGACCGACTAAAACCCCGCGAGCGCCAATTGTTGTGGCTGGCATATGTCGAAGGCTCGAATCACAAGGAGATCGCAGCTTGCACCGGACTGCAGGCGGGCAGCATCCGCTTGTTGCTGTTCCGCGCCCGGCGGAAACTGGCGGAGCTGATTGGCGCAAGCTCGCGCAGGGCCGATCGGGAGGAGAGCAAATGAAAGAAAGTAATTGCGAGAGAGAACAAGACTTGGTTGCGGCGCTGCACGGCGGAACGCTGAACACCGAGCTTCTAGGTCATGCTGGCAGTTGCGCAGTGTGCTCGGAAATTCTGCTGGTCGCGGAGTTCCTGCGCGAAGAGAGCGCATCCTTCGATCGCGAGTTGCAGCTTCCAGATGCAACCGTGATCTGGCGAAAAGCGCAGGCCAGGGCAAGGGAAAAAGCGCTAGCCAAAGCAACTTTACCGATCCGAATCGCCCGCACGTGCGCCTATGCGCTTGCGATCCTCGCGGTACCATGGACGGTTCTTGAGTTCTCGGGGCGCCCTTCGTGGCTGCCTGACCTTGGATTGCGGCATGTGATGTCGATCGATCTGACGTCAATCGATCTGACTTCGAGAGCTCTGACCTCAATCGATGGCAGCTGGCTGGCCGCTTTGACCGGCACTATGCTCGTCGGTATTACCGCAACGCTCCTCGGCATCGCGCTGAGTTCGTGGTACATGCTGCGGGAAGAATAGGTCCGCCCGGATCGCAAGCCGAGGGCAGGCTGCGAGTAGCGCCCTTTTGTGAGCCTCCGTTCTGCTATATTCCTTTCCGGGATTTCATGTCGGTTCAATCAGAAGACTCCGTTCCAATTCCCGCTGCCGGCGGCACCGAGCCCAAGCCCAAGCGCCCGATGTCGCGCACGCAGAAAATTCTCTTCTTTGCCACCGGCTGGCTGATCGTGCTCATGCCGTTTCTGTTCTGGTGGAACACCTGGTTTGGGCGGAATCTTTCCGACCGGCAGGTGACCGAATATCTCCACGACGATAAGAAGCCGCGGCACATCCAGCAGGCGCTGGTGCAAATCAGCGATCGCATAGGCGCGGGGATAAGATTGGCCAATCAGACGCGGCAGGACAAAGCAATCGGATGCCGTGAAGCAATGGTATCCCGAGCTGATGCGTCTGTCCAACTATCCGGTGGAAGAAGTGCGCAACACCGACGCGTGGGTCATGGGACAGGACAACTCGGTGGCGGGCTTTCACGAAACGCTGCTGAAGATGCTGGCCGATGCTTCGCCCATGGTGCGCGGAAACGCGGCGCTGTCGCTGGTGCGGTTCGGCGATTCGACCGGACGTCCGCAGATTGTGGCGCTGCTGCAACCCGCGCGGATCAGCGCGCCAGCCGATGGTCGCATCGTCGATGCGGATCGTCCCGGCACGGTCATCCGTCAAGGCGGATTGCTGGCGAAGCTCGCCGCTGCCGGGATCTGCGACGCCAGTCGAGATTCGCTCGCCGATCCCAGGACGGATTCGCTCGGTTTCGCAACCGGGCGCAAACGTCGCGGCGGGCTCTCAGGTCGCAGTAGTTGACCCGGAACCGAGCAGGTGTGGGAGGCGCTGCGCGCGCTCTATCTGGTGGGGCAGATGGACGACCTGGCGGCGGTTCTTCCCTACGAGCGCGACCTGCCGGACATTTCCAACGATGTGCGCCAGCAGGCCGTCGAGACGGAGAAAGCGATCCGGCTGCGGGCCAAGTCGTAATCGGGTAGGGATCCTTCGACTCCGGCGCGGCATTCGCTTCGCGAATCCCGCACCTCCGCTCAGGATGACAAGACGGTTTGGGGAGTCGGAAGGTTCAAGCTGAGAACCAATGGCTGAGAGCTAATGGCTGAGCCAAGAGCTAGCTTTCTAGATCGCCATCGGCCCGACTTCTTTTTCCACCTCAACCGTATCCACCATGGCGATGGCGTCCCAGGGGCAGCCGTCGAGGAAGCAGCCGTCGGGGCCCTTGCTCAGGCACTTCTTGCAGCCGATGCAGAGGATGGGGTCGATCTGGATGCGGCCAAACGGCGGATTGTCCTCGTCGGGCACCCAGAACATGCAGTCTTCCACCGGACAATATTCCACGCAGGCAGGCGAGCCGGCGCATCCGGTACAGCACTCGGTGATGACGGCCAGTTCCTTCGGCTTCTTCTTCCGAGGCGTGGCCAAGCCCTTGGACTTCGGTTCAAACTTGAGCTCGTCGGGAACCATCCCAACAGCTCTGGTGGCGCCGGGTGCAGGAGGCATGGCCCGAATTATACCTGAAGATGCCCTTAGCTCTTAGCCTTTAGCTCTTGGCTCGAGCCCGTTAGTCTGTGGCTCGGTCTCTTTCTACTGGCGCTTGAGTACCTCGTCCGGATCGGGCTTGAAGGCTTCATTGTTGTCAGCGTACTTGCGACAGAAGGCCTTCAAGTCCTTCGGTGGAGCGGTGATTGTCCCTGGGTCGTCGGGCAGCGTTGCCAGCTTTACACGCTTCTTTTGTTCGGCCGTCTTGAACCAGTCGTAGTCGAGGGGGGCCAGCGACACCGAGTCCTTTTCGAACTGCACCCGATAGATCAAATGGATGCCGACGCACAAGTCGCACACTTCCTCCGATGCGGCTGTCATGTCGAGGAAATAATGCTGGTCCAGCTTGAACAGGCCAGCCTCATAGGAGGTTTTCTCGTTGCTCTCACAATCCAAATACTGCAAGCTGTAGACTTTCTCGTGGGCAGTAATGGTTTCTGTTGAAGTACATTTCTTGCCTACATTGGGCCACACTCCCAAGAGTCTTGCGTCGAAAACCATGTCCGGATCGTTGCTTCCTTCGTCCAGACCGTTGAGGGACTTTACTGGACATCCTGACAACAGGACCAGGCAGATGAACACAAACCCGATTGCGACAATTCGCGGGATGCCGCAAGAACGAACAAGAGCGGGAACTGACATACACCCTCCTGCGAAAAATGGGAGTTGAAGCGAGGCCCCAAGGCCCCCGCCCAAAATGATACTCCCCGCCCGAGTTTGCGAGTCCCACACGATCTCCACCGGGCTCATTCTGTTATAGTGAACCCCGGCGGAAGGAGCATCGACATGGCAGGCAAGAGTCTGAACCGGGTTCAACTGATCGGAAATCTTGGCAAGGATCCTGAAGTGAAATACACGCCGCAAGGCACACCCGTGGCCAAGCTCACCATCGCCACCAATGAGCGCTTTAAGGACAAAGCCGGCGAGTGGCAGGACCGCACCGAGTGGCACAACGTGGTGCTCTGGCAGCGCCTGGCAGAGATTGCCGGAGAGTATTTGAAGAAGGGCGGAAAAGTCTACATCGAAGGGCGCCTGCAGACCCGCTCCTGGGACGACAAGACCAGCGGCCAGAAGAAGTACATGACCGAAGTCGTGGCCAGCGACCTCATCCTGCTGGGCGGACGCGGCGAGGGCGGCGGAGGCGGCGATTTTGCAGGAAGCTCGCGCGGAGCGTCACAGGCCTCGGGCGGCGGTGGCAACAACTTCGACCAGCGTACTCCCGAGCCCGAGCCGGCTGCGTCGGGGCCGATCACGGACGAAGATATTCCGTTCTAGCGTGCATCCCCGCGGTTGGGCACCTCCAACGCGGCTTGTCATCCTGAACAAAGCGAAGGATGACAAATTTTGTTTATGGCAGACTGGTTAGCTGTGGCGATCTGCGACTGCCGCGTCTTCCGCTGCGTAGTCGAACTGCGCCAGGAACTCTACCGCCGGGGCATTCTCCCGCTGCCAGGCTATGGTTCGCCGGATCGCCTCATCGATCGCAACCGGTTCCTCGTACCCCAGTTCGTGACGGATGCGCGCTGAACTCGCCGTCCAATCCTGCGCCGCGTTGCCGGGCTTGAGCAGGTGGCGCGGTGTGCGATCCACTGGCAGGACCACGAACTCGCCGTCCCACCGCATCTCGCCGGCAATTCTCTTCGCCCATTCCAGTTCACTGAACGCCAGTTCGCTAAAGGATGGTTCGCCAAACAATGGTTCCTCGCACACGTTGAAGATGCGCCGGGCGGCGCGATCATCGGTGGCGGTGAGAGCGATGGCTGCGGCCACATTCTCGACGTAGCCTCGCGGCGAGCGCCACTCAGCCAGCGTTTCGGAAAAGATGATATGCCGACGCTGGTCGAGAACGCGCTTCACCACAGGATAAAAACGATGCAGCGGATCGCCCGGTCCATACACCATGGGAAGGCGCAGCACCGTCCCGGGAAGTTCCGGGTCGTTCATCACGATGCGCTCCGCTGGAATCTTGTCGTAGTCGTCGGTCACCCAGGTGAAAATCTTGCGCAGGAACTGCAGGCTCTCAGGTGGGTAGGGATGCAAACAGCGTCGCAGCTCCGACTCTTCCGTGAGGGGCACATCCTGCAACGGCCCGCTTTCTGTACCGTGCAAAATGCCCGCCGCGCGGTAAACGTCCATGCTGCTCAGCATAACCACCCGTCGCGTGGCGCCGCGGAAGACATTCATCAGTTCTTCCGCCTGCAGGCCCGAGCTGAGTACCAAGTCGATTACCACGTCGGGAGCAAAGCGTTGCAATTCCTGAGCGCTGGCACGCAGTTGGTTGTGGTCACCTCGAATCTCGTCGACGCCATCGGGCGCAGCCGTGGTGCCTCGATGGAAAACGGCAACGGTGTGCCCTTGCCGCTGCAGCGCAGTGGCGACGAACCGCCCAATGAAGCCATTTCCGCCAATCAGAAGCAGACGCATAAGTCAGTCACACTCAGAACGGGCAGAGTCTTCGGGCCGGAAGAACAAGATAGCATCCCTTGAAGGCGTTGTGCTGCCTGGGCGGATGGGGGCGTCCTCCCCTTCACGGCCAATGCCAATCCGGAATGCGGAGACCGGAATCACTATCTCGTCAGTCGCCATCTCCGGTGTCAACCGTAACCAATTCCAGGCTCTGCAGCAGCGGACTCGAATCCGCAACAAATTCCACATGTCCGCAGCGCGGGCAGGAGAGAATGGCATGGCCGGAGACGCCGGGCGCCAGGCTGGCGCGCATCAGTTGGTAGCGTTGCAGCTTCTGTTCACAACGCAGGCAGCAAACCGTCTTCTGATAGGGATCGACAGAGACGCCGCCCGGCGTCTCGATGGCTGGTTTCATAATTTCCTCAAAAGCAGCAACCGGAGCAGCCCAAGACCCGGCTGAGATCCAGTTTTAGTGGAACGAGTGTACCACGCCCCGGCCGCGGACCCGCCGCGCTGGCGGCGCTGGTGGCGGCTCAGTTTGACCCTGTCTTTGCGTCATCCCGAACCGCGGCGTAGTTCAGCCGCGGGAGGGATCTCCCAAGACACGACTTTGCAGGGAGATCCCCTCTCTCCGCCTGAAAAGCGGCTCCGCTCGGGATGACCCCACGCTTGAAGGTTCCAACTGAGCCGCTACCGCGGCGATGGCCAATGCCATGAGGTAAGAAAGGCTCCCCAAAACACAAATCCCACTGCGACTTTAGGTCGAGTTTCGGACCCGAGTCGCAGTGGGATTTTGAAAAGTAAAGCCTGGCCGGATTAACTTCTACAGCTTATGCAGCTCCAGAGCCCCGCAGCACGGCTGGAAGGGTCTTGGCCAAAATTTCCAGGTCAAGCCACACCGACCAGGTCCGGATGTATTGCAAATCCAGTTCCATCCACCGCTCGAAGGTCGTGGAACTGCGTCCCATGATCTGCCAGAGGCAAGTGATTCCAGGGCGGACGCTAAAACGCTTGCGTTGCCAGTCCTGGCAATGGACTTCGAACAGTTCGTAATCGCGCACCTGCAAGGGCCGCGGACCGACCAGGCTCATCTCGCCCCTCAGGACGTTGAAGAGCTGCGGAAGTTCGTCGATGCTGGTCTTGCGCAGGAAGGCGCCGATGGGCGTAATGCGCGGGTCTTTCTTGATTTTGAACACCGCCCCATCGGCTTCATTCTGATGCTCGAGATCTTTTAGTCGTGCCTCGGCGTCGGCCACCATGGTGCGGAACTTGTAGATGTTGAACATCCTCTTGTTCAGTCCCAGCCGCTTCTGCACGAACAGAACCGGACCCGGCGAAGTCAGCTTCACCAGCAGGGCGGTGAACAGCAGGACAGGGGAACAGACAATGATCGCGATCGACGAGACCACGATGTCGATCGCGCGCTTAACCATCAATCCCCAGAAATCGGTGATCGTGCTTTCGTGGCTGACGAGCGGATCGCCGTCGAGTTCCTCGGTTCGCTGCCGCGCCTCTTTCAAATCGAAAATGTTCGACTGGAATCGCACCACGATGCCCTGCTGTTCGCAGGCCGACGCGACTTCCGATGCGAACGTGTGGTAGGAACGAATGGGCAGTGCGATCACCACTTCATCCACCACGTTGCGGCGAACATAGGTGGGCAAGGCATCGAGGTCGGAAACCAGGGAATGACCGTGCTTCCGGAATTCCTCCATCCCTAGCCACTCTTCGTCGGCGAATCCGAGGACGCGGTAGCCCAGTTCCGGCTTGCGTTGAATTCGTTGCACCATCTGCACCGCGCGCGCATTGGTTCCAATCACCAGCATGTTGCGGGTATTGTGTCCATGCCGCCGTGCGTAGGACAGCCCGGCTCGAATCACCATCCGGCTCAGCACCAGTAACACGGTCGCTGCCGACCAAAATACAACCAGGAAGGTTCGGTTCACCAGCGAGAGATGAAACGTTATGCCGGACACGGCAACCACCAACGTTGCCACTGTGGCGGCTTTGATAATGTCCCAGATTTCTTCAAATCGGCTCGCCGCAAACCGTCTCGAGACATAGAACCCGAACCAGTTGAAAAGGAGATGCCAGATCAGCAGAAAAAACGCAAACCACACAACGTTGCCGAGCTTCACCCGCATCTCGAAGAACTCGGCTAAGCTGAAGCTCCCCACCCGGTACTGAGGCACGGTAGACACGGCGAAACAAATCGCCATCAAGAACAGGTCAAACAGTTTGACCCCGTTCGTATACAGTCTGCGATTTACATGCATAGGGAATCCTGACGAAATCCGTACGGATTACTTCCTGAACCTGGGGGGGAGGAGGTTCTGGTGTTGCGGGGGGAGCAGCGGACTTACGTCCGCTTCACAACTAAATTTTATTTCTTCGCGTTGGCGAAGTCTCTACGTTCGTGGCTTCGCCCTCTCAGTTACAAATTCTTGGCACTAACTAATGGCCCATGGACGCTAACTCTGCGTCGATTTGAATCTGGAGACCCGTCGTGGGGCTTCATTCGTGGAGTGTCAAACACGACCATCGCCTAACTCGGCGTGCAAATCTTATATCAGCCAGCGTCAGTCTAATCCAGTTCTGCGGCCTCTGCAATGGCAAGAAGGTGGTAGTAACCGAAAATTAACGCTCGGAGCTAAGTGGCTTGTTTTCAATGACAAAGAAAAAGTCGCCCGATCTTGCCTACACCTTTAGGGCCATGGCGCCTGCCCTAGGCGGGGGGAAGCGTGAAGCGGATGGTGATTCGCGTCTGCATCTCGACCGGCCGCCCGTCTACGGAATACGGTTGATACCTCCACTGCCTAACCGCCTCAACGGCCGCCTCAGCCAATAACGGGTTCCCTTCCACCACAGCTATGTTGTGGACGGCTCCCTCTCCTCCGATTTGAACATCCAACGTCACCAAGCCTTGAATGCGCTGGGTTCGTGCTTCCTCCGGATACTGCGGTTCCACGCGATGGACCAATCGCGTCCTGGAAACTCCATCTGCCCCGGCTTGCTCCGGGGCATGCCCAATCCCATTTGACCCAGTCGCGCGGCCCTTCTCGGGCGTTAGCTGTCCAGGCGCGAAGCGATAAATCACTTTGCCATTTTGAGTCACCACGAGGCCGCCATTGGGGGGTTCGACGGAGGTCGCGGCCTTCGAACTTCCCTGCTGCGGCTGCGAATCACTTTTCGCCGGCGCCAGATCACTAGACGGCGCGCCCGGTTCTGCTATGGAATCGGCCCCACCATCCGTTTTCTCAGCCGGCGAAGCGTTCGTGGGCGCCTGCGACCCTCCGTTCGATCCCCCGTTCGATCTTCCGTTGAAACCGCGGACAAGCGCTCCTCGCCATCCCAGCGCAAGTCCGAGCACGATTGCTGTCAAAATCACCAGAACGCCCAGGATCGCCGTCCAAAGATCTTGCCCTCTCCTGAAGGCTTCCTCCGCAGGCGGCGCGCCAACGATTTCCGCAATCGGTTCAGGATCCGGCGGCGTCTTCTGTTTATTCTCCGACACAATCTCCGACACAAGCTCCGGCGCAATCTCCGGCGCGAACGACTCTTCCTCGACGGCGGCACGCTCGACATCGGCAAGAACGGGAGTGACCGAGTCAGATCCAATCTGGTTCGCCAGGTTACTCGGGACGCGGTTCTCGCTCTCTGTGACGTTGTTGGCCACCACGCGTCGCGCCAAGTTTCTGAGCGAGCTCACATCCTGATCACCGAAGGCATCGAGCAGCGAAGAAAAAACCTCCAGGATTCCAAACGGCTCTGGCCCCTCGCCCAGCGGCAGCACCAGAATCGATCGCACCCCCAGGCGCCGGCAGGCCTCGGCATCCACCCGCGGGTCGGTCTCGGTGTCGCCGCATAGTTGAATGCTTCCCGTCTGCAGGCACGCTCCCGAAAGACCCGAAGTGGTCTCCAGCCGAACCCCCAGATCCGGAGCATCCGGACCGCTGGTCGCGCGACACACCATCTCGCCCGCGCGCGCCAGGGCGATGGCGGCTCCGCTCGCTCCCGTGGCCAGACGCGCTTGCTCGACCACGTCGTGCAGAACCAAGTCCAGGGCCAGTTCGAACGACGCCTCTCCACCGCCATGGGCCGCCAGCGCACGCGCCACTTCCGCTACGTCCCGGGGATCTCTCGCGGAAACGACATCGCCTACCTGGGCGGAGGATTTCTCTGCTCCGGATTTGTCATCTGATTTCTCACGCGATTCCTCACGCAATTTCTCACGCGACTTCTCATCCCAGGAGGTTGGCGTACCGTACGAATCCGGCTGTAGCATGGGGTTTTGAGGCATAACCGGTCAGTGGCTGTCCGTCATTATGCGGAGTCTTGCGCGAATCTCCAAGGAAGTCAACCTCAAAGGCAAAGCGGTAGTGCTGCAGTTTGAAGATCTTTAACCAGGAAGGGCACGAAGGATCACGAAGGAAATCCACCAAACGAAGACAAACGCCACGTGTAATCTCGCAGTCGGCGTGCGCTCGTTTCCCGTTTTGGCGATCACGCACGCGCGCTTACAAGTATTTCTTCGTCAGAACGCGAACCATGCCCAAGAGTTTGTAAAATCAAAGCGGCCCGGTAAAATTCCAATCGGCGCTCGTCTCTCAATACTATTCTTGAATCTTCGCGAGGATTAAGCCGATGCGGATTGCGGTGGTGGGTTCGGGATACGTTGGGTTGGTGGCGGGCGCGTGTTTTGCCGATCTCGGACACGACGTCATCCTGGTAGACAACGATCAACCCAAGCTGGCAGCCTTGCGCAACGGCGAAGTACCCATTCACGAGAAGTTTCTGCCTGAGCTTCTCAGCCGCCATCGCGGCCAGCGCCTCACTTTCTCAGACAATCTGACCGAAGCGGCTCGCCTGAGTTCAGTAATTTTCATCGCCGTCGGCACGCCGGCCACCGAGAGCGGAGAAGCCGATATGTCTTACCTGGAGTCGGTGGCCCGCGAAATTTCCGGGGGCATTGACAGCTACAAGGTCATCGTCGAGAAAAGCACGGTTCCGGTTTACACCAGCGACTGGGTGCGCCGCATCATTCTGCAGAATGGCACCGACCCGGAGTTGTTCGACGTCGTCTCCAACCCGGAATTTCTGCGCGAAGGCTCCGCCGTTACCGACTTCATGTTTCCCGATCGCATTGTGATCGGCTCCGACCACAACCGCTCCGCTGAAGTTTTGCGCGAAGTCTACGAGCCGCTGACCGGCGGCAGCTACTACCGGCGCAGCGATGGCATTCCCCAACCCGACCGCGCCCTGATTCCGCCCCCGGTCATCGTGACCAGCACCAAAAGCGCCGAACTGATCAAGCACGCCTCCAATGCTTTTCTGGCCATGAAGATTTCGTTCATCAATGCGGTGGCTTCGGTCTGCGAGGCCGTGGGAGCCGATGTGAACGAAGTAGCTCATGGGGTCGGAACCGATTCGCGCATCGGGGCCCGGTTCCTGAACCCAGGTATCGGCTACGGCGGCTCTTGCTTCCCCAAGGATGTGATGGCCTTTCGCGCTGTGGCCCGCGAGAGCGGCTACGATTTCCGCCTGCTCGATGAAGTCATGAAAATCAACGAAGACCAACGCCAGCGCTTTCTCCGCAAAGTGCACAGCGCGCTCTGGACCCTGCGCGGCAAGAACCTGGGCGTACTCGGTCTGGCCTTCAAGGGTGGAACTGACGATATCCGCGAATCGCCCGCGCTGTTTCTGGTGAAATCACTATTGCAGGAAGGCAGCAAAGTCACTGCTTACGATCCTGCGGCCATGGAGCGAACCCAGCAGATCATGCCTTCCGGCATCGCCTTCGCCAACTCGGCTTACGAAGCGGCCCACGGCGCCGACGCCTTGTTGATCCTCACCGAATGGGAGGAATTCGCCAACCTCGATCTCCGCCGTCTGCGCCAGGAACTCAAGTATCCCATCGTGATTGACGGCCGGAACCTGTATGATCCCGAGGTGATGGCGGCGCAAGGCTTCACTTACTATAGTGTGGGGCGCGCCGCCGCGCATCCCGACGGCGTTCCCGCCACAGTGGTTTCCAGGAACATGCTGAAGAACGGCAACAAAGCATGACGGCGAAACGCGCGGTCGTCACGGGTGGCGCTGGATTTCTGGGATCCCATCTTTGCGACGCACTGCTCGGCGAAGGCTGGCATGTGGTCGCCGTCGACAACCTGCTCACCGGCCGCCGCGCCAACCTCGCCCACCTAAAGCTCGCACACCTGAAAAACGATTCGCGCTTTGAATTCATCGAAAAAGACATTTGCGAACCGTTCGACGTGGGCCGCGTCGACTACGTTTTTCACTTCGCCAGCCCTGCCAGTCCCGTCGACTACATGATCCACGGCATTCCCACGCTGAAGGTGGGCTCGCTCGGCACGTTTCACGCCCTCGACCTGGCTCGCAGGTACGGCGCGAAATATCTGGTGTCGTCCACTTCGGAATGTTACGGCGATCCGCTTGAGCATCCGCAGACCGAGACCTACTGGGGCCACGTCAATCCCATCGGCCCGCGTTCCGTCTACGATGAGGCCAAGCGCTTCACGGAGGCCGTGACCATGGCCTACCACCGCTATCACCAGGTGGATACGCGCATCGTCCGCATCTTCAATACGTACGGGCCGCGCATGCAAATCAACGACGGCCGAGTGGTGCCGAATTTTGTGAAGCAGGCTCTGCGCGGCGAAGACCTTACCGTCTACGGCGACGGCCGCCAGACTCGCAGCTTCTGCTACGTGAGCGATGAGATTGACGGTTTTCTCCGCCTCGCGAAATCCGACGAGCATCTGCCCGTGAACATTGGCAATCCCAACGAATTCACGATTCTCGAATGCGCCCAGATGGTGTTGAAAGTGACGGGGTCGAAGAGCCAGGTTCGCCACGAACCGCTGCCCCAGGATGATCCTAAGCAGCGCTGCCCCGACATCACGCGGGCGCGCCAGTTGCTGGGCTGGGAACCGAAGATCAATTTGGAGACTGGTCTGCGCCTCTCGCTGGATTACTTCAAGCAGGCCGTGGCCGAAGAGGCAGCGGTGAAGTAGCGCTACTTCGTGATCTCGAAATAGGAGTCGGTCGATAACATCCGTCGAAAGTACTCGTCTTTCCACTTGGGATGGATGCGGTCGAGCAGCAAACCCTCCGCTCCGCCGAACGAATAAACCGCCAAACGTTTCCAGGTAGCCAGATCGGCACTCTTGAGTTCATCCAAAGTGTTCGCTCGCGCCTTTGCGGCAAGACTCGCGAACGATTCGAAGTCGGCAAGAGCGGCAAACTCTTGGGTAGGATCATATTGCGCAGCCGCCTCGGCACACTTGATCTCCGTATAGCGGGCTATTCCCTCCTGCCAGAGCTGGAAGCCGAGATACTTGTGATCGTCCGGGGAAAGCTGCGCCAGGAACTTCTTGCGCTGCTCAATGTATTCTTTCGCGAGCTTCTTGAACGTCGCGCCGTTCGTTTCATTCAGCGCACGCAGCAACAGATCCCGCAACTGGCTGAAAGCCTGCGCTACCTCGGGCTTCTCGTACGGAAACGGGTAGTTCAACATCCACATTCCTGTCGTGTCCCCGCGGCTCAGACCTAGATCGTCAACCGCCTTGAAATACCCAGGCTGCGCATTCTGCAGTTGATGAAAATGTTCGTGCATCACGGTGATGAGCCAGGGCGTGCTGGTCTTGCTCTGAGTGTTGACCGGCTCTCCGATGACGATCACCGAGGGCGGCCCAAACGCGGGAAACGTCGCCTGGAGGTTGGCGGGAAACTGACGCGGGCGGGCATAGAGATTATCCCCGACCCTCTTGAACTCCTTGGGAGGCGCGGGATGGTGGGTCAGGAACTCGGTCTCTGAAGTCACTAGCATCAGCGGTGCCGGGGTTTTGCTCCACTCCGGCCAAATTCCATCCTGAATCGCAGAAGCCAGCCGGTAAAACTCTTTGATCCGAATCGCGTCTGGTGCGGGCAGTTGCGGGCCTGAAACCTCTTGAGAAACAGCAGGGATGACGAGCAGCAGCAGAATGATCAGGCGTCGCATGAACGTTTCGACGGAGGAAAAGCTCGAACGTGAGCGTCGTGCAGTCTAGTTGGAAGGTTCCGTGGTCGACGCCACGAAGTCGGTCAACTGCTTCACGCTGTCCCGTTCTTCGCGGCTGGTCAACTCAAACGCCACGCCGATCCCGAAGCCGGGATGAGAGGCCTGCACCTTGCCCCGCACGCGCAATTTCATGTCGTAGGTTCGCACCACAATCTCGACGGTCACGCCCTCGGGAAACCGTGCCGGCACTTCCAGGTAGCATCCGCCGAAGCTCAGGTCGGTCAGGCAGCAGTGATGCGGTACACCAACCCCAGCGCGGTAGACCTCAGCACCCAGGCGGCAGGCGTAGCGGATTTCCCGGCGGTGGTCCGGATCGGAAGCTCCCGACGCAGATTCCCGAGCGTCGGCCAACGCAGGGCCTCGCTCCCTCCGGCTGCCGTGGGTTAGATCGGCAACGGACAGAGTGGCCAGTTGCCGCGGTTCTTCTATTTCCACTGTCACATCCGAAAACTGTTTCCTCTGAACTTTGCTGGGCAAATTGGCCCCTAGAAACTCGGTCAGCAGGCGGCGGGAGGACGTGGGCACGTCCACGAACTGCACGCCGGCGCGGCCGTTCCAGTCCTGCCACATCATCTGACCTGACAGCCGGACGCTGGCCGACTGGCCGGGCAGCTTGAACTGGAAATAAACCTTGGTAGTAGGCGGAAGTTTTTTCCCGAACTGCACCTGCATCCCCTCCTGCGCCAGATCGATCAGCGTAGCCCGATCCTGCTGGACGTTGGCGTAATCGACGGTGGCCTGGGTGTGCACGGCGGCGCGGGCGCTCTTGCGTTTTTCCTTGCGCATCACCGCGCGCGCGGCGCGCAGGCTGCTCACCGCCCGGTCATAGGCCACCGGCTTGTAGAGAACGAAATTGATGCCCAGGGAGAACAGTTCGCGGATGTGCTCCTGCCCGGCCACCACGGCGACGGCCAGTGTGGCATCGTTCAGCCGGGACAGTCGGGTTTCGCGCAGCAGAGAAATCACTTCCCGGTTGGAATCCCCGTCGAGAATCACCACATCGAAACGTTCTTGGGCGAGCCGCATGGCGGCGCGGACAAAGTCCGGACAAGGCTCGACCCGAATGCTGAGTTCTTCCAGGACACGGCGCAATACCTCGGCCGGAGCCTCTTCAACGCACACTAGCAGGGCAGATAGAGTCATACCTGGACTCCATCCTAGGTTTCCACCCGTTCCGGCGACAAGTTACCAGGGTCACGCTCGGAGGGGATCGGCGCGGGTTAGTTGCCCTTAACTAATGCGTTCTCAATCAGTGACCTCAGTAACCAGGGTCCTCTCCAAAGGCCAACACGCAGGCATTGACCTGTCGTGCTTTGACGCGACTGCAATCTGTTCCTACGATGACCATTGACGCGATGAAGGAAAGCCCCCGCTCTGTTGTTTGCGCGGGAAGTGGCGATCCTGCTCCGTGTTGGCGAGGCTAACGGGAGTGCGAGCGCGTTTCTAGAGACCGCTCTTCCTCCCTCGAAAGATACTTATGACATTGAGAAAAAATCGCGGGTTCTCGCTGCTGGAAATGATGATCGTGCTGGCCATCGGCATGACAGTGGCGGGCATCAGCATCATGGCGCTGATGCCGATGATGCAAGAGACGCACGTGGATCAGGCGTACGACACCACGTTGTCGGTTCTGCGGAATTACCGGAACCTGGCCGTCTCCACCAGCAAACGCTACATCGTCACCTTCACCGCTCCCGGAACCATTACGGTGACGCGTTGGGACTACGCAATTCCGGTGTCGCCGGTTCCGGTGTTCGTGGCCACGTACACATTGCCGCCTGACATCCAGTTCGCGGTTCAGCCCGGGTTCCCGGCAGCAGCGCCGGATGGATTCGGCGTGGGCACCACCGCCATTGATTTCGACCAAGGCATGGGCCTGGGCAGCCAGAACTATGTGATGTTCATGCCCGATGGTTCCGCGCAGGACACCCTGGGCAACTACGACAGCGGCATCGTCTATGTCACCCGGATCAACGATTACTACCGGTCGCGCGCTCTAACGGTATGGGGAACGACGGGAAGAATCCGGGGCTGGCGGGTCTACCTGCAGGGCGGCTCCAACAAGTGGGTGCAACAATGATCGAACGCAAACCTCATTCTTCGGCGCAGGGCGGTTTTACGCTGATTGAAGTCATGATCGCGATCGCCATTATGGGCATCGGAATCCTGACCCTGGTCGCCAGCTTTGCCGCGGCGGTCGGTTCCACCCAGAACGCGCAGCTCAACCTCATCGCCCGGGAAAAGACACTGCAAGCCCTGGAGAGCGTCTACACGGCGCGCAACACGCAACAGATCAGCTTTGCGCAAATCGCCAATATCTCCAACGGCGGAATTTTTACCAACGCCGCAACCCAGCTTCTGAACCCCGGTCCCGACGGACTGGTGAATACGGCTGACGACCTCAACTACGCCGCGTCTGGACCGTGCGCCACCGGACCGGAATGTGTGGTGCTGCCCGGTCCCGACGGCATTCTGGGCACAGCCGATGACGTGGGCATGAGTCTGGCGAACTTTACGCGCCAGATTACGATCTCCCCGGTGCTTAACTCGGACGGCTCTATCAACCCCAATCTCAGGCAGATCAATGTGACCGTCACTTACATCAGCGGTACGTCCTCGGTTCCGCGGGTCTACACCGTGGACGCGTTGATTTCAGCTTTCCGCTAGAGGCCAGGAATGGAAAACATGAGAACGCAAAAACAAAACCCGAAACAGGGCTTCTCGCTGATGGAACTCTTGGTGGCCATGGCGCTGGGGCTGCTGGTTATGACGGCCATGGCCAGCCTGTTCAAGAGTGGCATGAACTCCGTCATGCTGGTCACGCAACGCGCCGAGAACCAGCAGGACATGCGCGCGGCCATCGATCTGATGACGAAAGACCTCAGCATGGCAGGCGCCGGACTGCCCTCGGGAGGAATCCAGTTGCCTCTGGGCGGCACGCTGTCGAAGTTCGGCTGCGACCAGGGCGGCACTTGCCATGTCACCTCGTTCAACTACCCCGGTAACTACATGTACGGAATCGTTCCCGGGTTCCTGGACGGTGTGGAAGGGGGCGCCAGCATTCCTGCAGCGCCCGCCCCGGCGGTCAACGACGCCGTCACCGTGGTCTATTGTGACTACAACTTTCCGCTGTTTGAGTACCTCATCACCTTCCCCAACCCCGCCAGCGGAACCGGCATCACGCTCCTGCCCAATCCGGCCTACAGCCCGGTGCCGGCCGCGATCAATTCGGCCGGAGCGATTCAAGTCGGCGATCTCGTCATGCTCAGCAACAACCTGGGCACGGCGGTGGGCGAAGTTACGGGGCTAACCGCGACGAGCATCGCCTTTGCCAATCTCGATCCCCTCAACATCAATCAGAACGGAGCCACCTCCAACAACATCAAGGCCATTGCCGGGGGATCGAACACGGTGGCGTACCGCCTGTTTGCGGTGACCTATTACCTGACCGTTCCCGGCGCCGGCCAGACCCCGCGCCTGATGCGCCAGGTCAACGGTCTTACACCCGTGCCCGTGGCCGATGACATCATCAACCTGCAAGTCGCCTACGACACCTATAACTCGGTGACCGCGGCCCTGGATGCCAATCAGGCCAATCCCATCGGCGTGGGCGAGTCGCCCAACAATATCCAGAAGATCAACCTGGTGGTGATGGGCCAGAGCATCATCAACAACGGCAACAAATCGCAGAACATGTATCTGGCGACCGACATCAGCGCGCGCAACATGGCATTTCGCAATAGTTATCAGTAACGCTTTCTTGGGGCAGGAGACTAACTCATGGGACAGGGAAATAACAGTTCGAAGGGTTTCACACTGATTGCAGCGCTGCTCATTATGGTGCTGCTTTCGGGAGTGGCGGCCGGGCTTCTCTTCATGGTCACCAACGAAGCCCGTATGGGCGGCAACGACATGGAGTCGAATCTGGCCTTCTACGGCGCTGAGTCCGGTATGGAGAAACTGACCTCGGACCTGTCTGCGCTGTACAGCCAGTATCAGGTCCCCACCAACACCCAGATTCAGAATCTGGCTGCGACCGCGAACAACCCCACCGCGGCCATGGTCCCGAACATGACTTACCACGAGTACATCACCTATCCGTTGAACGGCTCCGGCGAGCCGGTCAGCAGCTGGAACACGGTCAGCTCCGGTTCCAATCAGGGGCTGTACGCGGAACTGATTCCCATGACGCTGCAGGTAATCGCGAACCGTCCGTCGGGAGCCGAGATCAACGTCACGCGAAACATCGAAGTCGCGCTGATTCCAGTCTTTCAGTTTGGCGTATTCTGCGGTTATGACTGCTCTTATTTTGCCGGCCCGAACTTCGCTTTCGGCGGCCGCGTTCACACCAACCAAAACCTTTTCCTGGCTTCGGGCGCCGACCTCGTGTTCAACGACAAGATTTCCGCCTACCAGCAGATCGTGATGGATCAGCTGGAAAACGGGCACTCGACCACAGTGGGATACGCTGGAACTGTCTACGTTCCCAAAGCCAGCGGTGGCTGCGCTCTCAGCCCGATCCCGCCTACGGGCGAGCCGAACTGTGTGGCTCTTCCCGGCTCAGGAACGATTCCCGGCGATGCCAGCTGGAGCGGCGGCTATCCCACGGTAGGCGGATCGACCAATATCAACTTTCCCAGCATTTCCTCGGGCACGCTGAACGGCTTTCTGACCAACTCGCTCACTGGCGCCAAGAACATGCAGTTGCCCTTTGTGCAGAACAGCTGCGTCAGCAATCCGCCGCCCTGCACCGATCCGATTTCGATTATCCGCAAGCCGCAGCCCGGCGAGTCCAGTACCAGCGCGCTCGGCACTTCGCGGCTGTACAACAAGGCGCAAATCCGGATTCTGATCGCCGACACCATCGCCGATCTGCATCCCGAGCGCTCCCTTGGTACGCTCGATGCGCAGGACTACGAGTTCCCTACTGCCGCGGCGACCAGCGTCGCTCTCACGGCGGGCGGGACCGAATATTTTGGCTGGGCAACTCCGGGCGCCGGCACTCTCGGCAACAACGGCTGGGTCAATCCTTACACCGATACCGGACTGAAAAACTGGACCGCAACGGGATTTCCGCTGATCGGCGAATTGACCAGCAATCCCACCAGCGTGGCCCAAATGGCTAGCGCCGCGACCGGCGGTCCGTGGATCCGCGTGGAATACAACAACGGGGCCGGCTGGGTGGGCATCACCAGCGAGTGGCTGGGACTGGGCTTCGGCCGCATCTTCAACAATCCGTCCACCACTCCGAATTCGAATGCGGTCGATCCCAATGCTATTCTCATCCTGCAGCAGCTTCGCCCCACGCTGGGCTCGGCTACGGGCCATGGTGGCGTGGCCACTGCGGGCAACTGGTGGCCCATTAACCTCTACGATGCGCGCGAAGGCGAAATGCGCGACAACGTGGTGGCCAACACTGTGAACGGCAACAACACATATTCTTCCTGCTCGGTTCAGGGCATCATGAACGCAGTGGAGTTGGATGTGGGCAACCTGTCCCGCTGGCTGAACAGTGGCACGACCTTGCCCGGTGGCCACATCGCGGGCAGCGGGGCCAACGTGAACTACAGTGCCAACAACGGCTACGTGCTCTACTTCTCCGACCACCGTGGCATGATCACCGATCCTTACGCCTCCAACGGCGGCCAGACTCCGGCCGGCGTGCATAGCGGAGAATCAGGTCTGGAGGATGTGATCAACTCGGCGGCCATCCTGACCTCGACCACGCCGGATGGAGTTCTGGAGCCTAAGACCTACTATTCGTACTCGCCGGAGGACGCCGATCAGAACGGATTCCTCGACAACTGGGGCGAGAAGAACCTGGGCTACGGGTTCGGCATCAACACCAACTCCGTTCCGCTGAACGGATACAAGCGAATTAACGTCGCCAACGCAGGCCTGGCAACTTCCGTAGACTGCGCCTCTTATAACACGTCCACCGGCGCGCTGCTTACCAACGCCAGCGACCAGGAAGGCGCGGCCAATCCGGTGAGCGGAGCCCGCCACGTATTGAAGCTGGTGGATGGTGGCATGAGCGCGGCCGGACTGAGCTATCTGCCCATAACGCCGCCCGCCAGCGGATGCACGCAAAGCGCGGCCAACCCCACGGGTTGCGGCGGGTTCACCATCGTTTCCGAGAACCCGGTGTACATCCAGGGCAACTACAACAGTAGTGCGGTAGATCCGTTCTGGGGCACGGCCACGGCCGCAACCCCGACTCAGACGCCTCACTCAGCGTCATCCATCGTCGCGGACTCGGTCACGGTTCTGTCGAACTCATGGAGCGACTTTACCAGCCTGGTTTACCCTGACGTCTCGGGCAACCGCACTCCGGCTGCCCAAGCCTATTACCGCACCGCGATCTCCGCCGGCAAGAGCGTTCCCTTCCCGCAACCGGGCTTCGCTAGCGTTGCCAATGACTTCGGAACCGACGGAGGCATGCACAACTTCCTGCGCTACCTGGAGAGCTGGGGCCAGACGCTGAATTACGACGGCTCGCTGGTCAGCATGTACTACTCCGAGTACAACACGGGGACGTACAAAGACGGTCCTGGCGGCGACGTATACGCTCCTCCGCCACGAAACTATTACTTCGATGTGCTGTTCCTGACGCCGGGCAACTTGCCGCCGGCTACACCGCAGTTCCAGGACATCGACAACTTGAGCTATCACCAGAACTTTACACCGCAGTAACCGTAAGCAAACTCGTTGCAATGCCCCGGTTTCGCTTCTGCGCAGCCGGGGCATTTTATTTGCGCGTTCAATACAATCATGGGGTACGGCGCCCCGCAGCCCAGACCGGCGCCACAGCTAAACCACAATGGCACAGAATTCCGATCGTCGCGGTTATTCCTGGTTCCTGTTCGGCGCGTCGGCCATCGTTTGCATTGGATGGTTTTTCGTTCCCGCCTTCATCATCCGGCCGTTCAGCCATCAGACTCCAGTGGAACTGGCTCTGGCGATGGCCCTGCGGCAGCGCGCTCCCTGGGTGACTCTGGCGGCTGCCTGCGGCTGCCTCATGTTCGCAGTCGCATTGTGGGCCGGCATCAGGAGATGGCAGAAGATCGTGCTCGCCTTGGTGATGGTGCTGGTGGCGTTCTCGGCCGTCATGGCTCGCGTGAACTATTTTGAGTGGATGTTTCATCCCGTGGATAGCGCGCAGTTCGAATCCGCGTCGGCCAGCAGGCTCGATCGCGGAGAAATGATTCTCGCCATCCGTTTCGGTTCTGATGCCCGCGCCTACCCCATCCGGGAAATGGCTTACCATCATGTGTTGAACGACGTGGTCGGCGGCGTCCCGGTGGCTGTCACCTATTGAACGCTGTGTCACACCGGTCTGGTGTGGACACGAACCGTGAATGGAAGAGTTCTGCATTTTTATCTGGCCGGCATCAACAACCAGAATTTCCTCATGCGCGATAAAGAAACCGGCACGTGGTGGCAGCAGATCACCGGCAAAGCCCTCTACGGCCCGTTGCAAGGCGCGTCGCTGGAACTGGTTTTGAGTGACGAACTGACCTTCGGCGAATGGAAGTCCGAAGTTTCCGACGGCACAGCGCTGCCGGAAGTGCTGAAAGAAGTGCCGAAGTATGCAAAGGAATACGACAGCAACTGGGAGCCCGAGGTCGCCAAGCTTCCAGTGGTGATCAGCTTTCCCGGGACTGAACTGAAGTCACGCGACGTGGTCGTAGGCCTCGAGATCGGCGGCACGAGCCGCGCCTATCCGTGGAGCACTCTGGTGAAACAGTCGCCGGTTCTCGACCGCGTGCGCGGCACGCCACTGCTGGTAGCGGTCGGCCCTGATGGAAAATCATTCCGCGTGTTCGTCAGCCGCATCGACGGCAAGGATGCAGAATTCTTCTTGAAAGCGGAGGCCTACGGCGATACGGCGGGCGAAAGGAATTTCGAGACTCCGGGCGCTGCGAAGCCGGAGAAGCAGGCAGAAGAAAAACCCTCAGCGTCAGCCGATGCGAAAGCACCTGACGCGAAAGCCGATGCTTCGCCTGCGTCCAAGCCCGCAAATCCGGGCAGCGCGCCATCAGTTCCCGCCAAACCCTGGCTCTTGCTCGACACCGCGACCACCAGCGAATGGAATTTCCAGGGCTGCGCCGTCTCCGGACCTTCGCAGGGCAAGTGCCTGGACCGCGTCCCCGCCCTGAAAGATTACTGGTTCGACTGGCGCAACTATCATCCTGACACAACCATCTACAAGCGCTAACTCCAGCCTCTTGTTATCCTGAGCGAAGTGTTCGTCCGCAACTAGCGGACGAACACGCAGTCAAAGGATCGCTACAATCGGCAGAACTGTTCGCGGGCACGACTGCCTCACCCGCCTCTAGGCGTGTTCTTTGTCAGAACAGCACGAGGACTCCGACTTCGCGGGCTGTACGTACAACTGTTTCGGGTCGACCACCTGGCCCTCGTATTTGTCGTGGTGGCGAACCCATGCCATGGTGAACGCCAGCCCGTCTTCGTCGCGTCCCTTGGGCGCCAGGTCGAGCCAGTTGTAAGTGCCCACCATCGCATCCAGCCCGCGCGCATAGGTGGAATAGGTGTGGAAGATCTCACCGGCCGGATTCTTGTAGAACACGCTCGCGCCCGGACCTTCCTCCGACGGAAATTCCGTCATCTCGTAGTTGTAGTACACCTTGCCCTGCGCCAGTTGCTCCTTCGAAAACGACGCCTGATAGTCATGATTAAACTCGCTGCCGAACGATGAAACCCACTTAAACTGCCATCCCATGCGCTTCTGGAAGGCTTCGATCTCTGGCAGGGTCGCGCGGGAGATCGCCATGAAGGTCACGTCACGGTGCGCCAGATGCACCGCCGCGCCGTCAAACGTATCGGCCAGGAACGAGCAGCTCGGGCAACCCTCTTTCCATCCCGGTCCAAACATGAAGTGATAGACCATCAACTGGCTGCGTCCGCCGAACAGGTCGGCCAGCGTCTCCTTGCCACGGGGTCCGTCGAAAACATATTCCTTCTCGACTTTTTCCCACGGCAGAGCGCGCCGTCGCCGGCTGATTTCATCGCGCAGCCGCGTGAACTCTTTCTCTTTGCGCAAAAGGTCCTTGCGAGCAGCCACCCATTCCCCGGAAGGCACGACTGCGTGCTGTTCCCTCTTGCTACTCGTCGTTTCCGGGTTCGTGGATGCCATGTTCGTCGTTGCCATGTTGATCGTTGCTACGTTCGTCGTTGCCATCGTCATTGCTCCTTTTTGTCACTTGCTTCGAATTGTCTTTCTCGCCACTCTTTTTTCCGCGAACGATTCTTACGGCGAGCGCGGCGATTCCGCCGGTCGACATCACACTACCCGCCATCAGCGCTGCGCTGGCCATACATGCCGGACACATAGACTCCTCCTTGCATTGTTGATTGATGATTGTTGATTGCTGATTGAAGGGCCTTCGCTGGAATCTTTCCATTCACCGGCGCGACGGTTTCCAATCAACAATCAGAAATCAACAATCAGAAATCAACAATCAACAATTGGCCTCACTTGGCCTCGGCCCGCTCTCGAACCCGCGCGTGCATCTGGCCCCAGCCCTTCTGCATGCCTTGCTTGTGCTCCTCCGGAATCGCGCCCAGAGCGATGTGGTGAAACTTGATGAGCGTTCCACCGTCCTTCTCACTGAGCCGGTACTGTAAATTCGAGACGGCGGCATAGGACATGAACAGCGGCCCCGTGATTTCCAGCAGCGTGGGCCGCTTGATGGCCTGCACATGCCCCCAGAAATGGCCGTTGTTATCGCCCAGGTCGCGGTACCATCGTCCGCCCGGCCAGGCCTCGAGCTTCATCGGCATGGGCCGTTCTGGCGTAGAGTTTTCCGGACCCAGTTGTTCCAGCAGCGCCGCGAACGTCACCTCCAGCGACGCGCGTACGTGGATCTCCTGTTCGATGGTTACGGTTAGATTCTCAGTGCCTGCGGTTGCGGTCGAAGTCATCGTTCCTCCTTGTGATCTCTTCATTCGTTCTCAGATTCGTATTTCGTCAGAGTCGTTCGTCAGAGTCGGTTCCTGATCGAATTCGGGTTGAACAGGCCCGGTTTGATCAGGCTGGGTTTAAGCAGGCTCGGTTTGGTCACACATTGTCCACCGATTTCTGTTTCGCCTCGGCCAGGTCTTTCACCCGGTTCAACTGATGCTGCCAGAGCCGTTCGAAGGTCTTGGTCCAGTCGTGGAGCGGGCGGATCGCTTCCGCGTTGGTGCGATAAAACATGTGGCGGCCGTTCCGCCGCACCCGGACCAGGCCAACCCGGCGCAGCACTCCCAGATGCTTCGAGACCGAAGGCTGTTCCATGCCCAGGCTCGTCACGATGTCCCCCACCGCCCGCTCCTGGAGCGCCAGATAGTTCAAGATGTCGCGGCGGCGCGGCTCCGCCACCGCATTGAACGCATCCGAGGTAGTTGCCGCTCTGGCCATGGACAGGAATATATATGCCTATATCGGCATATGTCAAGCGTTATTTTTCCTTTTCCGGCCTCAGACATTCCGGCGGGCCTTCCTCTACACTCTCTGAGATCACTTCTGAGATCATTTCTAATCGAGAGGACCGACCCTTGCCTGCCATTCGCGCTATTTTTTGGGATGTTGGCGGCGTGCTGCTCACCAATGCGTGGGATCGCACCGAACGCGCGAAAGCGCTCGAACACTTTCACCTCGACGAGGCAGAATTTCACGATCGTCACGAGCTGGTCGTCTCGTCTTTTGAGCGCGGGAAGATCACGCTCGACGAATACCTAGACCGCACCGTGTTCTATCGCCCGCGGCCCTTCGAGTGCGGCGCGTTCCGAGACTACATGTTTTCTTTGTCGCGACCCTTTCCTGAGGTGCTCGCGTTCGCGCAGGCGCTCAGCGACTCCGGTAAATATTTCATGGGCACGCTCAACAACGAGTCGCGTGAGCTCAATGACCAGCGGATTGAAAAGTTTGGGCTGCGGAAGATCTTTCGGCTGTTTGTGAGTTCCTGCTTTGTGGGATTCCGCAAGCCGGAGGGGGATATTTATCGGCTGGCGCTGGAAACGACGCAGATCCCCGCGGACGAGTGCTGCTTCATTGACGATCGCGCCCTGAACCTGGAATGCGCCGCTAAACTCGGCATGCACACCATCCAGATGCAGGGATTGGATCAGCTGCGCGGGGACCTGGCGAAATTGGGCGTGACCCTCTAATCTGGCTGGGAAGAATGGCCGCGTGTGCCGTGGAAGAGCGGCGCTTCAGCGCCGCGTAGCGTGACCAAAATCAAAATGGGCTTCAGCCCCCGGAATTCCTTGCCCGTAACAACCGCGCTTATGGAGTCTTGCGCGGCTGGGCGGTCTTGACTCCGGCATTTTGCGGAGCGTCCGATTCCAGCGTGCTGAGTGTCAGATCGCTGGACCAGCAATCGGCGGCCAGCTTCCATTCGCCGTTACTCTGGCGCGCGCACACCCACAGGTATTTGCCGCGTTCCTCGCGCCGCTTGCCGGTGGCGCCGGGAATCAGCGCCTTGCAGCGTCCTGCCTCGTATGCCAGATCGCCGACGACTTCCACGCGCAGCGGTTCCACTTCCGCTTCTCCCAGCCCGGCGTCGAGAGCGCCGAAGAAGAATTCGCGAACCGCCGCCGCGCCCCGCACTGGAGGACAATTCGACCGCAGCACCAGCGCATCGGGCACGTACAGTTCGAGCAGATCGTCGAGGTGCTTGGTGTTGCAGGCCAGCACCCATTCGTGGGCGATGCGCCGCACCGCGGCCTCGGCGCGGCTCATATCGCCACGCAGTGCCGCGATCGGCCGCATCTTGTCTTCCCTGCTCGAATCCCGCACCGGCTCCCGCGCTACATCCCGCACCGGATCGGCCGCGGACCGCGCTGCCATCGCCTCCCCACCCGGAAAATAGTGGTGATGATAGTGATGGTGGTAGTGGTGAGTTTCCTGCCCCGTCGGCCGCGTGGTTGCTGGCCTGGCTTCGGGCTCGTGGTCGAGAAATAAATCTTGCGGGAGCGCCAGCTCGCGCGACGCAGGACGATGCGGCGCGACGGGAGATGCAGATTCTGCGGTTGCCCTCGCCGAGATGCCGCACATGCCACAGAACTTGTTGCCTTCGCGATTGCGGTGCCCACACACGCCGCAGACGGTTGTAGCGGAATCGCCGATGAGCTCCTGTAGCGCATCATCCGCAGACCCTTCTGCGTCGGCTTCGGCGGCCAGGCGCTGCGCGGCTTCGAGCGCCGCGGCAATGGCGTCGGCACCGGGCTTGGGACGCCGCATTTCCGGCTGCAGCTTGCGGAACAGTTCGTCCATCTCAGGATTCGGCTCAGGCGTATCCGAGGGCACACCGGAAGCAATGGGATTTTTCTTGTCTTTATCCACTCAGTCGATCCACAAAGTCGATCCAGAAGCCGATCCACGAATCCGGTCCGCGAATCGGACTACGCTGCGAAATCCGCCGCTGACTCGCGTTGCCCTGCGGCTGCGGTCATTCTAGCCCAGCCGCTTGGCCTCGCGCTATCGGTGCACTATCGACCCCTTATCGACTCGAGAACTCGATCTTGCCTTCGGTCTCGGTCGGAACCCCGTTGCAGGTTGCGGGACGATATCTCCAGGTACGCACGGTCTGCAGCACGTGGCGGTCACCGGCGAGGCCGGCGCTCTCCAGAATGAGCGGGCTATGCACCCGTCCGTCGGTTCCAATAATGAAGCTGACTTTCACTTTCTTGCCGTGAGCCGACGGAGTGAAAAGCGGATCGGGCGTGGTCAGGGCCTCGGGCGGTCGAACCTCTTCGCAGTCCGGCCGCGAGCTGATGTGGCGCACATCGACGAACTGGGAAGCGCGGGTTAGGGTTCGCGATACCTGGTTCTCACGCTGTGCGAGCGTTGCCGATGGGACATGGGCCGCGGGAGTGCTCACCGCCAGGGCAACCACGGGCACCATCACGAGAATCGCAGGCCAGATGCGACGTTGCATGAGTGTTTTGCGCCTTCCTTGTGGAGCTTAGGGGGTTTGCTCCAACTCTAAGTGGCAAATCGAGGTCCACTCCCGATCACCGGCATATTGTTGCTCAGGATGGAGTTACGGGTAGGATCAACCACGCCGGACGCCCCTGGATGAAAGAAAATGCACAGACGAGAAAAAAGACCGCGCCTTTGCTGATATGCCTATTTCACTCGGGGCCTTCACGCCGGTCGTTTGGCCGGAAACGCGACCGAAGCCAGAATTGAAATCAGGAGCACTCCGGCCACAACCGCCAGCATCGCCTGGGTAGGAACCCGGAAATGGTCGGCGGCGAGCATCTTCAGGCCCACCAGGATCAGCACCAGCGCCAGCCCGTAGTGCAGGAAGCGAAAGACCTTCATCAGTCCCGACACCGCGAAGTACATGGAGCGCAGTCCCAGGATCGCGAAAACATTCGAGGTGTAGACGATGAAGGCATTCAGGGTGATGGCCAGAATCGCAGGAATGGAATCGACCGAGAAAACAATGTCGGTGGTTTCGATTACCAGAAGCACGACCAGCAGCGGAGTCGCATAGAGGCGTGAGCTCTCCTGCGGTTTGCGGACGAAGAATTTTTCACCTCGATAGTCGCTGGTTACCGGGATAAAGCGGCGTAGCGCCTTCACCAACGGATTCTTTCTGGGATCGACCTTGTGTTCCCCCATCACGAGGAAGCGGATGCCGCTGAAGATCAGCAGCCCGCCGAAGATGTAGAGCACCCAGTGAACCCGGGAGATCAGGCCGACGCCCGCGCCGATAAAGATGCCGCGCATGATCAGCGCGCCCACCACTCCCCAGAACAGCACGCGATGCTGCAGTTCTTCCGGAACCGCGAAATAGTTAAAAATCACGAGGAAGACGAAGAGGTTATCGACGCTGAGCGAAACCTCCAGAACATAGCCGGTAACGAACTCCAGCGCCGCCTGGTGGCCCAGCCAGAAATACAGTCCTATGGCAAACGCGGCCGCCCAGCCAACATACACAGCCGTCCAGCGCAGCGCCTCACGGAATTGGATGACGTGCCCGCGGCGGTGGAAGACGCGCAGATCCAGCGCCAGCATGCCGAACACGAAGACGTTGAAGAGAATCCAGAAATAGAGCAATGGAATTCCGTTACGGAAATCAATTGTTGATTGATGATTTTTGATTGTTGATTGAAAACCAAGAACGTCGCGGAGCGAGTGCGTTTCAATTAGCAATCAACAATCAACAATCAACAATTTCTTTATTTCGCCCTGCCCCCGCTGGCCGCTGACCCAATCATCCCAGATGCCGTCGGCTTTTAGCATCTCCACGCTGTTGGACTCGCGCATGGTCTGCTCAATCTGATCATGGGTAAGGCGCGGCCAGGTCCTCGCCGGCAGATCGGCGATGCCAACGCTCAGCCACGCGGCCTCGGCCACGTGCTTCTTCAATTGCGCGAAATCCACTTTGTCGTAGGTGTCGGAGACGGCGTGGTAATTTTCGAGATAGTTCGCCTCCTCCTGCTCGGCGACGAAGGTAGGCACGCCCTCCAGCATGAAATCGAAGTGGTCAGTACCCCATTCCATGGTGGTGAGCACGTCTTTCACGCCGAACTGCGCCAGCGGAGCAATCAGATCCTTCGCGGTGTAGACAACGTCTTTGCGTCCGCCGAGCGAAAAGCCCGTGGTTTTTCCCGTGCCCGAGTCGTAAATAATCACTCCCGCGGCCTTGTCGAGTTCGGCGCGATGACTGAAGGCGTAGACGCGAGAGCCGATCAATCCCTGCTCTTCGCCGGAGAAAAGAACGAAGCGGATGGTGCGCCGCGGCTTTACGCCCGAAGCCTTGATGGCTCGCAGCGCATCGACGACCAGGGCCGCATTGCAGCCGTTGTCGAGTGCGCCCGTGCCCAGTTCCCATGAATCGAGGTGCGCACCCAGGATCACGAACTCGTCGGGCTTCTCGCTGCCTCGGATTTCTGCGATCACGTTCGACGTCTTGACCGGCCCGCCCAGCTGGTTGGGAATCGAGAGGTCGGCCCACACTAAATTTCCGGCGGCCAGCAGGCGTGCCATGCGCTCGCCATCTTCACGCGCCACGATGACCATGGGCAGGCGATCAATTTCTCCCGCGCCGGCGTTGGTGTGCCGGTAGAGAATGTCGTGCTCGCGCGTGGCCATGAACGCGATGGCCTTGGCTTTCGCTTTCACGGCAAGGTCGATCACTGGCGGAGCCTTCGAGTATTCGGCGAACAAGTCGTCCCAAGTTTTGAGAACGATGGTATGAACCAGAACGAGCTTGCCGGAAATGTCGCCTGCCTTCTGGAAATCGGCTGCAGTACCGTCGCCTACGTCGACGACCGGAACGTGCTTCACCGGAGCGAGCGCGGGAGCCCATGCCACCGAAACCGCGCGCACCACGAAGGGCGAGAGCACAGTTCCGCCGCCCACCTTCGTAGGATCGACCTGGTACGCCGTGGTCGCGCGTCATCACGGTTGCGCCTTCGGCCCAGGAATTCGGAATGGTGAATCCTTCGGTATGGACGCTGTCGGCTCCGGCGGCCGTGAAGGCTTGCACTCCCCAGGTCACCGCATGCTGCATCGCAACCGTGCCCGGGACGCGCCCGCCGATTTCGTCGGTCAAGCGATGCAGGTTCGCTTCCAGCGGCGAAGGCTGCAGCGCCGCCTGGATGACTTGATTCGCTTCGCTCGTATCGGCAGTGGTATCAGCAGCAAGGCAGGTGAAACAGAAGATGCCGGCAAACAGCAGGGTCTTCACAGTTCGCATATGGGGTGCATTAGAAATGAAATGCTTGAAAAGCGCAAAAATGAAGACGGCAGAAAGTTTGTCCTCCTGCGATCCGATTCGCTCCTGAGTTGCGGCGACCGCGTGTAAAATCCCCCATGCCGGACATAGCCTTGCATTACCGTTTATTGGCAATCGCCCTTCCGGGCGAGGAAAAACGCATTCGCACTTCTTACGTGCCGACCCTGGTCCTGGTCGTGGTGGCTTCTACCGTCGTATGTGTCGCCCTCGGACTTAGCAAAGGGGCCACACCGAAGTCGATGACGATTTACGGCCTCATGATGGCCGCATGCATAGCGTATTTGGTCATTTGGTATCCGCGAAAATTGAGGCGACGCTTGATCAGGTGTTGGGAAACGTATGACCTGGAAATTGGCAATGACTATCTGCTGCGGCGACAGGCGGACACGCCGGACCTCCGTTTGCAATTCGATCAGGTGAAAACGGTCGAGCATGTTCAGGGGCGATACGTGCGTGTGATCGGAGAGAGCAGGAATCACGTCATCGCCATACCGGAAGGTATCGACCAATTTGGCGAGGTCCTGAAGACGATTTCCTCCATTTGCCCAGTGCGTGTACGGAAGATCGAGCAGTGGCAAAAGTATCGTGCCTTCATGGCGGCAGGACTGCTCCTGTTCGTGATCATGCTCTGGGCAACGTCGCCCATTGTCGTCATACCGTCGTCGCTGGCGACGGCCTCGGTCATCGTGTGGGCCTTCTTTTGGATTCGCCGCAATCCGAATATTCAGGGAAGCACTAAACGAATCGCATGGATTTACTGGCTGTTCTTCGCAATCTGCTTCGTGAAGCTGTTTGTCGCATTGGAAGGAGTTGAGAAGTCGCCCGCGATGCTTGGGAAGATAGTGGGGAACACCATCGTCTTGTCTCCCTGCATGCTTCTTGTTTTCGGATGGGTGCGATGGCTGCGCGTCCACCCTCCTAGGCACTGGCGGAATTATGCGATCGCGTGGGGATTAGCTACCGCCTCGATGTCAGCATTGTGCCTGTATGGTGTCCTCTTTTACGTGCGGCTTGCCCATATCGGCTCCGCGAATGAACACCGTCTGGCGGTTGCGGCGGTCTATGCGAGCGGCCCATTGTCAGTCTTTTCTGTGATTGCAGCGGCCGTAGGCAAGGGTCGTTCTCGTGTGATTGTTTGTTTAGCGGGTATCTCGCTTTCTTTGGTTTGGAGTATCGCGTACTTTTACGCGTAGACTCGGATGGCGGGGAGGCTGGGGGAGACTCCAATGAAAGCGGCGGTTTTATTGTCAGTCAGCCCCGTAGTTTGCAAAAAATTGCAATTTCACTCATTGCAACGTACCAAGCTCGGCTGCCGCGATCACTTCGGCGGCAGCGGCTCCATCTTGTCGAGGATGCGCATGGATTCGATCATCACGCTGCCCACGATTTCCAGGCTTTGCGGGCTGAGTTTGTCGACTGTGTCCTGCGGGGTGTGCCAGAAGACGTTGTTGTAGCCGTAGGTGAAATCGATCAGGTCGGCGCAGGGCACGCCGCGTTTCATGAAGGGCAGGTGATCGTCGCTCACCTGATTATTCCGCGCGAAAAAATGCGACTGATAGCCCAGGCGCTTCGCCGCTTCGCCGACCACATCTTCCAGCCAGGGCGTCGAGTTCTGATCGCGATCAATGTCGAGATCGGCGTCGCCAATCATGTCGGCCAGCAGGAATGCTTTGATTTTCTTCAGCGTTCCGTCGGCTTGCCATTTCTGCGCCACATGTTCAATGCCGTACAGGCTGTCGTCCATGAACGGCATTTCCGTGTCGGGCTTCATGGCTTCTTCAGCATCGTCCCACACCAGCCAAACGCTGTAGCCGTCGCGGGTCTTGCCGCGCAGCTGGTTGGCAAATTCCAGTAGCAGCGCGCTCGACGAAGCGCCGTCATTCGCGCCGACATAGTGCGTCTTGCGCAACGGGTAGTTGGTGTCGTAATGGCTGGCAATGACGATGATGCCGTCTTTGGTGCCGGGATACTTGGCGATGATGTTGTGCACCGGGAACTTGCCTTCGGGCGTGTCGGCGGTGAAGATGTCGTCCTCGACCTGATCGCCTTTCAGGCGAGAGTCGATATAGTCCTCGACCTTCTTGTGATTGGCACTGCCTAGCGGGCGCGGGCCGAACTTCACAATCTCTTTTGCGTACTGCAGGGCGCGAGTGCCGTCGAACGCGGGCGGCGGGCCCGAATCGGGCGGAAGATTCAGAGCCGGAGTAGTTGCCGCCGTGGGCACGGAAGCCTGGTCTTTCTTATTCTCCTGCTCCCGCGCGGCGGCCTTGTCGCGGTCGCACGCCACCACCACCAACAGAACCGCCAGCAGGATCCATCGGAGCGACTTCGACCCCGGTATTTTCAATCCCGTCATGACGCCTGCTTTGCTTTGCGCGCCGCGCGCTGATCGGGATGCACCAGCCACGCCACGCCGATGCTCATGGCATACAGGGCAAGCATGGGGGCCGCGAAGATGCACATGTTGACTACATCCGGAGTTGGGGTCACGATGGCGGCAATGATGAAGATCACCAAAATCGCATAGCGGAAGTTCTTCCACATGAAGCCGGGGCTCACGATCCCCATGAGTGCCAGAAAGAAAACCAGGATCGGCAACTCGAAGATCAGGCCCATGCCCAGCACAATGCTCATGAACAACGACGTATACTCCCCGATCGTAATCATCGGAGTGAACTGCTTGCTGAAATCGATCAGGAATTTCAGGGCGCGCGGATAGGCGATCCGGTATCCGAAGTATCCCCCGGCCGAGAACAGCGTGATGGTCGAAACCATGAACGGAACGACGTAGCGCTTCTCGTTGCGATAGAGCCCCGGCGAGATAAACATCCACACCTGGTAAAGCACAAACGGCGAAGTCAGAAACAATCCGGCCAGCGCGGCGATCTTCAGGTAAAGATTGAAAGGCTCGGTGGGATTCAGGTAGACCAGTTTGTCAGGCAAGCCATTGGCCCGGAGCGCGTCGACGATGGGGCGCTCCATGATGGAGTAAATGCGCTCGCGGTATCCCCAACAAGCGCCAAACCCGACCGCTACCGCCATGATGGAATAGACGAGGCGCTTGCGGAGTTCTTCGAGATGATCGAGAAAGCCCATGGTCGTCATGGGCTCTTTCTCTTTGTCATTGTCGCCGCGGCTGCCCGCGAATCCGAAATCAAACATGCGAGTCTTGCGTGGCCGGGGGCGTTGCGTCGGGCGAAACCGCTTCGGTGGCGCCCGTGAACGGCTCAGACGCCCCCGTACCGGCCGCGAAGAGCGGTTCGTCGTCGGAAGCGTCCAGGGTTGGCTTCGTGGAGGCCTCGGCTGCGGGCGCTTCTGCCGCGGCGGTCTCAGCAGGCGCGGCATTCAACGAGCGGCTGGCAACCCCCGCCGGGGGCGAGCTGGGCGGCAGAATTGTCTGCCGGTTTTCGACTTCCAGGTGAGAAATCTCCTGCTCGATTTGCGCTTTGAATTCGTTCGAAGCGCGCTTGAATTCGTTCATGTACTTGCCAACCTGGCGTGCGATCTCCGGCAACTTCTTGGGCCCAAAAATGATGAGGGCCAACAGAAACAGGAAGATCGTCTCGGAAAAGCTCATGCGATTCATCATACTGCCGGAAAAGGAAAAGCGGCAATGTGCGAGGCGGTTTGTGTGGCAGGTGGGCATGATTTTCCGGGTTTGTCATAGGCATGTCTTGCCCGGTTGCGCTTCTCCGAACAGCCGCGTTGGGTTCGCCGAGTAGCGAACTATCGTGAAATGAACAGATTCGCTCCGATTCCGCGGAGCGCGCGTTTGGCATGGAGAGTGCCACATCCAAGCCGAATTGGCGGCGAGCAACAGCACCCGGAGTTTTCCTCCGGCACTGCGCCGTCAACCATCCGGGACGAACCGTTCCGTTAGAGGAGATGCCCATGTCCGTGTCAGCTGTTCCCAATGCTTCTACCAGCACTCTCATCGACTCCGTCAACCAGAACATTCAGAACAAACTGCGGCAGTTTCAGCAGGAGTTCCAACAGCTCGGCACCGATCTGCAGGCCGGCAACTTGTCTGCGGCCCAGCAGGACCTCTCGAATTTGCCGGGGTCTGCGACCCAGATCAGCTCGACTTCGTCCACTGCCAGCAGCAATCCCATCGTGCAAGCCTTCAACCAGCTGGCGCAGGATCTTCAATCGGGAAACATTTCCGCCGCGCAGCAGGACTATGGCACGCTGAAACAGGATTTCCAGAAGGTCGATCAGGGGCACAACAATCTTCGGCACCACGAGCAAGGTTGGGAAGGAGGCAACCAGCCGGTCAGCCCGTGGGGACAGGTGCCGCAAACGGGCAAGCTCTCAGCCGTACAGACGGCTTACAATTCGCTGTTGCAGGATTTTCAGCAGATCGGCTCAGGCGACGCGCTGACTCCGGCGCTGGAGCCGGCGACATCAAGTTCCAGCAGTGTTTCATTTAGCGTCTAACGTAAGCACTTAACCAGCAGCACTTAACCAGCAGCGCATAACCGGCGTCAGAGAAACTCGACCGGCGGCGGCAGCCAGCTTATGATATTGCCGCCATGCAATTCTGGTTTGCACGCGGCAGCGAAGTCTCGATCCGCGAACAGCTGGTGACCCAGGTCGTGCTCGGCATCTTGAGCGACGACCTGGCGCCGGGGCAGCGGCTGCCTTCGACGCGTGAACTGGCACGGCGATTCCACCTGCATCCCAACACCATCAGCGCCGGATACCGCCAGCTGCAACGCGATCGCTGGGTCGAGTTCCGGCGCGGCAGCGGGGTTTACGTTCGAGCCAGCAAGCCAGAAGTCGTGCCCACGCCGGGCCTGGCGCTCGAGCAAATGATTGCGCGGCTGTTCCGGTCGGCGCGCAAACTCGGCGTGACGTTGCCGCTGCTGCGGACCCGGCTGCGCCAGTGGCTCGAACTGCAGCCTCCCGACCATTTTCTGCTGATTGAGCCCGACGAAGAGTTGCGGCGAATCCTGGCGGCGGAGATTGCCCGCGCTGTGACTTTCCCGGTCGAGTCGTGCGGGCCGCAGGACTGTCCGAAAACGCCAGAGGGCGGCATGCCGGTCGCGCTGCCCAACCGCGTGGCGACGGCGCGGGAGTCGTTGCCGCCGGGCGCGGAGTTGATCACTCTGCGGATTCGCTCTGTACCCACTTCCCTCGCCGGATACCTGCCTGCGCCTTCGGGCGCTCTGGTGGGCGTGGCTTCGCGATGGCCGGAGTTTTTGAAGGTGGCGCGCGCGGTGTTGACCGCGGCCGGATTCCATCCCGACAGCCTCGTCTTGCGCGACGCGCGCGAACCCAACTGGCAGCGCGGCCTGAAGCAGACCGCAGCGGTCGTGTGCGATCTGCTGACCGCGGCAGAGCTTCCGGAAGGCTGCCGGGCGATTCCCTTCTCTCTGCTGTCGGAAACATCCATCGCAGAACTGCGGCGCTACGAAGAATTCATCAACCAGCCGATCGAAACGTTGTGACACTCGCAAAACCATCCCAAACCGGCCCGCCAGAATGACCTAATCCTCTACGCTGCCCTTAGCAACACCTGAGGAGGTGCAGCTTGAAAACTTTCTTACAGTTTTGTTTCTTCCTGCTTCTGTCGCTGTCGGCCTCGGCTCTGGAGGATGGCCATGCAAAGTATGTTGGCGGCACTGTGCCCGGCCTGCCCGCCGGCGTTGTCGGGCGGCTGGATACCACTGCGCAAACATCGCTGACCTTCGAGCGGGCCGGAAACAAGCTGGAGATTCCGTACGCCTCGATCGAGTCGTATGAATATTCCAAAGAGGTGACGTGGCATTTGGGCGTGCTGCCCGCGATTGCGGTTGGACTCTTCAAGATGCGGCAGCGTCGGCATTTCTTCCGCTTCTCTTATCGCGATTCCAGCAATGTGGTGCAGGCGGCTGTGTTCGAAGTGCCCAAACAAATGCCGCGCACCCTACAGGCGGTGCTGCAGACGCGGGCTCCACGCTCCCGCAAACCATGCTGGCCATGCGGCAAGAGCAAGTGAGCTCGAGGGGTGGGTGCTTCGCCAGGGTCTGTGACACTTCAGAAACTGCCCTAAGCGCGCCACCATCGTTGCGGCATCCGTCCTACGATGGCGTCATGAAAGACTCAACAGCAGCTTCCTCTCCTCTGCGTTTATTGCTGGTATTGCTGGCGACCGTGGTCCTGCTGGCTGCGAACGCTATGGCGCAAACGGAGAATCCCCAAGCCGCGAATGAACCTTCCAGTTCGATCGCTGCGGCCCGCTGCCAATACACATTCAGTGACACGAACTGCGCCCGCGCCCGTGGAAATGATTCTGCGCAGGCTCCTCGCGGTGCGATCGACGACGCTACATTGGCACAGCTTCCCCGCCGCGGCCCCGGCCCTGGCTTCGGGCCTCGCGGACCGATGGGGCGGGCTGGCTATCCTGGCATGTGGCAATCTGAGCCCAACGGCCGCCACGCTCTAATCGGGGCTGTGATCGGAGGCCTCCTGGGATGGGCAGTTGCCGCCAAGGGAAGCTCCGGTGCGCGCGCCACCCTCGGCATCGCGACAGTTGGAGCGGGTCTCGGAGCAGCCGTGGGGTTGTCGGTCCCGTCCTTCCCGTCCCGGGGGCCGTACTGGCATCGCTGGCCGCGCGATGATGATGATGAAGACGCGGCCGCCCGCAAATCCGCCAAACCCAGCCGGGCCCCTGATCCGCCCCAGCAAACCGCTTCCGTGGAGGCAGCCCCGTCCATTCTCGGGCCCAATGCAGAAGCCGCTCCAACGCCGAAAACCGCCGCACAGCCTTAATTTGGGCTGTTTTCGAGTCGTCGAGAACCCAATTGCTCGGTCCCCGCATCTCACTCACAAAGCTGGTTTTTGGGATGGTTACCGTTGGTAACTATCCCGATTCGAGGCAGTCTAAGTTGGTGATATACTGCGGAATTAGCGCGGTAGCTGGGGTGGAAGCAAGCCCTCAACGAAGGAAATCTCACGATGGCACGTAGTTCTCGCCGTTCACTCTTCCTGGTAGGTTTTTTTCTGCTGGCCTGCGGTTTCCTGGGAATTATGTTTGCCCAGCGTTCCGGCCAGCAGTCGTCGATGACCGGCGACTCCGAGGTCAAGGACAGCCTGAAGCAGTTCACTGACGTCTATGCCCTGATCGAGGACAACTACGCCGAGCCGGTGAACGCCGACAAGGCGATCTATAACGGGGCGATTCCGGGCATGCTGCACGCGCTCGATCCGCACTCGAATTTCTTCGATCCGAAATCGTACGCGCTCATGCGCGAGGACCAGCGCGGCAAGTACTACGGCGTGGGTATGACGGTCGGTCCGCGCAACAATAAAGTGATCGTGATCTATCCCTTCACCGGGACGCCAGCCTACAAGGCCGGAATTCATCCCGGCGACGTCATCATCGCGGTTGACGGCAAATCGACAGAGAATATGTCCACTAGCGACGTGGCCGATCTGCTGAAAGGCCCCAAGGGAACGACGGTTCACATCAGCATCGCGCGCGACGGCGTCGAGAAGCCGATGGAGTTCACGCTCGTCCGCGACGAGATTCCGCGCTACAGCGTCGACGTTCATTTCCTGATCAAGCCGGGCGTTGGCTATATGCACGTCAACGGCTTCAACGAAACCACTGAGCATGAAGTTTCCGACGCGCTCGACTCGTTCGGCGATCTGAAGGGATTGATCCTTGACCTGCGCGGCAATCCCGGCGGCCTGCTCAGCGAAGGCGTCGGCGTCGCCGATAAGTTTCTGAAGAAGGGACAGCTCATCGTCTCTCACCACGGCCGCGCTTCTGCCGAAAAACGATACATCGCGCAGCATGGCAATGGCGGCAAAGATTATCCCATCGTTGTCCTGGTGAACCGGCTCACGGCATCGGCGGCGGAGATTGTTTCTGGAGCCATTCAGGATCATGATCGCGGCTTGATCGCCGGCGAAGTTACCTTCGGCAAGGGTCTGGTACAGACGGTGTATCCGCTGTCGGAAAACACTGGCCTGGCCCTGACCACGGCCCACTATTACACGCCGAGCGGACGCCTCATCCAGCGCGACTACAGCAACATTTCGCTCTACGACTACTACTACAGTCGCGATAGTGCCGAGAGTTCGAACACGGCCAACCGCGAGGTGAAGCTTACTGACAGCGGGCGTACGGTTTACGGCGGAGGCGGCATTACTCCCGACGTAAACATTCCCCCAGTGAAGGGCAATCACTTCCAGGACACGCTGCTGCAGCATTACGCGTTCTTCAATTTCGCCAAGACGCTACGTCGTGGACCACCATCCGACGAAGAGCTTTGAGGTGGACGACGCAACCCTGCTGGAGTTCCGCAAGTCGCTCGACGAGGACAACATTCCTTACACGCAGGCCGAACTGCTCGACAACAGCTGACTGGATCAGGTCGAGCATCAAGTCGGAGATTTTCGTCGATGCCTTTGGGCAGGACGAGGGCATGAAGGTTCGCGCCGAGTCCGACCCGGAGATCATCAAGGGTCTTGGAGCTTCTGCCGCAGGCAAAAGCTCTGGCCGACAACGCCCGCAAGATCATCGCCGAGCACAACACAGCGCCGGCGTTTAACCGGTGATGGCGCAGCCGTTTTCCGAAAGGCCCGGACGCGCTCCGGGCCTTTTATTTTGATCGCCCTGGCGTGCAAGTTGGCGGGGAGGCGGGCATCCACCAGTTCATTGACTTCGCTTCCCTGCTGTGTGAGAATCCGCGCAAGCGGCAGCTTTCGCGGGATGAAGCGAGGGGCGCCGGGAGCCAACGATCCCCTGGAGCCGGCGATTTCTGAGCGTAAGCGAATGGATCTTTTTCAATACCATGGAAAACGCGCAGGAATGCAGCTCGCCAGCGGGTTCGGCCTGAGGCTCGTTTGAGACCGGTCATTCTGGGAGGGGCGGTCATTCTCTCGCTGATCGCAGGCTGGACGGACCTGCGCAGTCGTCGCATTCCGAACTGGCTTACCGTGCCTGGGTTGGTGATCGGAGTGGTTGCCAACACGGTCTTCGGGGGCTGGAGCGGGCTAGCAGCTTCATTAAAGGGTGCGGCCGTGGGGCTAGCGTTGCTGCTGCCGTTCGTCCTCCTTCGCAGCTTAGGAGCGGGGGACTGGAAATTTGCCATCGCTTTGGGCGGTTTTACCGGCCCAGGGTTGCTGCTCGATCTGCTGTTAACATCGGTCTTCGTGGCAGGAGCCATGGCGTTGACTCTGGTGATATACAAACGGCGGTTTCTGCAGACGATGCGAAATATCGGGCATATCTTGATTTCGCTGGTGACTTTCCGCCTGCCTGGGTCGCACGTTACGCTCGATGACCCAGAACGCGTTAAAAATTCCAAAAGGCGTAGCCTTGGCGCTGACGGTAGTGCTTTACTGCGTCGCTCACGTTTGGGGGGTTGCTGCATGAACAGGTGGATTCACCAAACCACTCGAAGGCTCGCCGCCGAAGTTCGCGGGGCCGAGATTGCCGAAGCCGCCGCCGTGCTGCCCCTGATGTTCATGATGCTGCTGGGAATCTTCTGGTTCGGACAGGCGTTCAGCATCTATGGCGCAATCACGCGCGCGGCGCAGGATGGCGCGCGGGCTGGCGCCGCCCCATCCTGCTCGACCTGCAGCAGCGTAGGCACGGCTGCCGCCAATGCGGTTGCCGCGGTCAATGCCGATCTGCTCGCTTCCAAACTCGATCCCACCAAGATACCGGCGCCGTCCTCAACCCCAGTCTTCACCGCCTGCACCGGGGGCACGAATACGTGTGCGACCGTTACGGGTTCTAACGTCTGCGTGCAGGGCCCGGTGCAGTTGTCGCCAACCGCCACCGGGGGCACCGGGGTGTGCGGGATTTCCGTATCGTTCCAATACCCGTTCCAGTTCTGGCTGCCGTTCACGTCGCTGAACAAGCAAAGAATCCTGCTGACCACGTCGGCGCGCGTGCGAACGGAGACGCAGTGACTCGACTACCTCACCTCGGAACCTTGCTCTGCGGAAGCTGGCTCCGCAACCTGGCCGGGCGCGTATGGCGCGACGACCGGGCCGCGCAGTTGGTGGAGTTCGCCGTCTCGCTTCCCCTGCTGGTAGTGTTTGTGGTCGGCATCTTCGACTTCAGCAACGCCTTCACGCTCAAACAAAAACTTACGAACGCGGCGCGCGACGGAGCCCGTGTGGCCGCCGCCGATCCGGCGAACGATTTGTCGTCCCCCGCAACCCTCGCTCCATCCTCGGTGATTGACGCGTATCAAGTGGTTCACAACAATCTCCTTGCGAACAACATCAACGACTGCGGCATCCCCAACGCCAACGCGCCCACTACCACGACGGGGCTGACTTGGACTTATACCGGAACCGCCAACTGTCCTCCCGGCGGACTGACCATCACCATCAACCGGGGCTACTATTTCCCTGCGAGCAGCACCACTCTTGCCTCCGTGACGTGCACCTCGCAGCCTCTCGCTGGGCAGACGGCAGTGATCGGCACCTGTGTGAGCATTCAGTACGCCTACCCGTGGCGGTTTGGTAAGGTCGCCAGCCTGCTGGGTTCAGCCGCACCCCTGCCCACGCAGATCACGGCTGCGGCTGTAGCGATGAACGAGAACTGAGAACCGACATGCAGCGACCTCTAATTCGCAGATCGCAGATTCGCAGATCATGGGTTCACAGATCATGGACTCCCCGATCGAGCACGCCGCGCCAGTCGGACCACGGCGAGCGGGGCGTCACCATGATCCTGGTCGCGCTGGCCATGATTGCCATCATCGCCATGGCCGCGCTCTCGATTGACGTCATCACACTCTACCTGGCGCGCGAGGAAGCGCAACGATCCGCCGATCAAGCAGCGCTGGCGGCAGCTCGCGTGATTTCGCTTTCCGGCATGACCGGCGATCCCAATAACTCTGCTCTTTCCTGGCAGGCGATATGCGGTGGATCGACGAGTCCCGCCTCGCAAGTGGCAATCGCCGTGGCACAGCAAAGCGCCGTCGCGGGCTCTGCCGTGCCCACGCCCACCGTGACCTACTCAGCCGGAAGCGGCGTCAGTGCCATGTCGAGTACCGACTGCTCCGGTCTGCCGCCGGCGTTTGCCGTGAATCCCATGGTGACCGTGCAGTTCACGCGCCCCAGCTTGCCCACGTTCTTCTCGCGCATCTGGGGAAGCGGTGGCAGCACCGTCAGCGCAAGCGCCACGGCCGAAGCCTTTAACCCGTCAAACTCGGGCAATGTCGGCAATGGCACCACCGGAACGATCACTCCGGTGCAGCCGCGATGCGTCAAACCGTGGCTCGTGCCCAATCGAGACCCGCTGAACCCCCAGCCAGTCCCACAATTTCCCAGTGGCTACCTCTACTGCAGCCAAGCCGGTGGCCCTGGAGCGTGTGCCTCACTGGTTAGCACCACCGACGGATCGATCACTCACGCCGGAATCTCACCGATTGGCGACGGCGCGAATGGCATTATCGGCGAAACTTTCTGGCTGTCGCCGGACTGCGTGCACACGGGCTCGGCGTGCGGGCTGCGTCAGCCCCAGCCCGGAGCGAATTATGTCCGGGCCGGGTACGTGCAGGGGCCCCCGAACTTGCAGTTCGTCCCTGGAACAGATCCCCCGTCGACTCCTGTAGCGGTGCCTTCATGGGCAACCGGCATGGATTTTTATGAACAGTCGATCGCCGGGTGCGACCAGTCGACCGTCTATCAGTGCGGAGTTCAGAGCACGGTCGAATTGGGTGGGGGCAGGGGAAATATCGACTTCGAGACCGCCGACGCCGTGCTGCCCCTCATTCGTGAGGCCGATTTGAACGTGCTGCACGATGGCCAGGATTCGATCACCAACTCATATCCATTCCAGATTCTTGCCGGGACCGCTACCCCGCTCTCTGGACTGGCCGGAAACGCCATCACGAGCAGCAATTCCGTCGTCTCCCTGCCCATCTACGATACCGCCAATATGATTGCTGGCGCTGGCACCAGCCCGGTCACCGTCGTAGGATTCCTGCAGGTGTTCATGAACCAGGTCGATCAGTATGGAAACGTGAGCGTGACCATCCTGAATGTGGCAGGTTGCGGTAGTGGCACTGGTATGCCTGTCGGTTCTACCGCCATCACCGGCTCTTCGCCAGTGCCGGTCCGCTTGATCACGCCGTAGGCGCGGGAGAGCCTTTCTGCGACTGGCTCACAACTCGAAGTTCCACTGAAAGTGAAAAAAGATTATTGGTCGGGCGTCGCGTTGGCGTCGGGCGGAAGCTTGACTTCAGGTTGCTCTGATGGCTGCGCGGTTACCTGGGCCCGATTGGCCTGCTGATTGGCCGCTGGTTCAGCTTCTTCCGGGTCGTCGTTTTGCACGCGGGCAGCGGAAGGCTGAGGTATAAACGCGCCTTCAGGGCGAGGGGTGAGGATCACGCGATCCAGCCGCTGCGGATCGTTGGCCCCGCTCAAGATCAGAAAATTAAATCTCGAACCATTGAGCAGCCGCGCCAGAACTTCGGGCGCGGGCGCTGGTGCAATATCCGCCACCACTTGTTCCTGTTCCGCTCCGGCGGCAATGGCAACCTGGGCTCCGGTACGTTGTTGCACTGCGAACAAGACCTCGGAGAGCGTTACCTTGTTGGCTCGAATCCCCAGCAGGCCATCGCGAAAAGTGACCTCGAGCAGCGGCTGGGCCGATGCTTCGACCTGCACGGGTTCCACCCGAGTGGTGTAATTGGCAACCACCAGGCTGGCCCGCTTGGCCGGTGCCGATGCGGAGGCCGGGGCTGAGGAGAGATCGTCGGCCTGGGAGGAAGCGCCGCCCATGACCTTGATGATGACGGTGCGGCCCGAGGGAAAAATCTGGAATGACTGCGCGCTCTTCAAATCGAGTACGACCCGTGTGACTGGGGGCTGCGACTGAAACAGGCCAATGCGCAAATCTTTCACTTCTCCGCGATCCACCGACTGACTGCGCAACTGGCTACTGGGAACAGCGTTGGGAAAATCGACCACCAGACGATCGGGGCCAGTCAGGACTCGCGTCTGCGGGACGATTCGGTCGCTGGCTTCCACTTCAATTTCAACCGCGTCTTTGCTGCCGAGAACCTTCACCGAGCGAACCGAGACCTGGCCTGCGGAGGCCGGCGGCGCGGAGGTTTGCGCCAGCAGAGCAGACCCCACCAGCGGAGCACAGAGCCCGGCTACGAGCAGCCGACTCACGACGATTCGCGGAAACTTGTGCATCAAATGCCTGCGCCTTGGACGGTGTCCAAGCGTGTCCCTACCGTTTGATCTTTTGCTACTACTAGTTAGAACGAATTCTAGCGCGATTGTAGCAGCGATGCCTGCAGCAGGGGCTTACCTTGGTATTAGAACTTATGAGTCATCTCTGCGTTTCATTCTTCGAAGCGTCAACGTTCAGTGCGTCAACGGCTTCAGAATGTCCCCCAAAATGTCGGGTTGGTCCGACACGCGCTCCAGGTGCGGATTCCTCTCGCCGTCGTGATACATGACCGTATAGGTCTTGAAAAACTGTGCATTCTCGACCAGCAAATCGATCGGCCGATCGCTCCCCTGCGCCGCTTTCAGGGCCGCGCGCAGCACGGCAGGCGTAAGCTTCCGTCCATTGACCGCGACCAGTTTCATGCCCGGGCCCATTCCCGACTGGTAGGCGGGCGACCCTACAATGACGTCACCAAGCTTGCCATCTTCGCTGACCGAAAATCCGAGCGAGTAGTAGAAACTGGCGACGTGCGCTAGTTTCTCCCCGGCTTGAGTGAACAAGTTGGGCTTGTCGTTGTAGACCAGCTTCCAGCCGCCCCGCTCGATGCCGCCCAGCGGCGCGTGGGTGCTGGTGGCGTCGACCCGCTCGCGCAGAAGTTTCGCCCAGTCGTAGGGCGCGACCTCGTTGAGCGTGCGCACCACATCGTCGAACGTATAAGTGACGACCTTAGGCGGACCGCTCTCGCCGCCGTGGAAGCGCCGGCAAAAATCGTTCAACGAGCGCTGGCCGCGCGTCTGCTGCCGGATGATCGAATCCACTTCCAGCCAAATCAACTGGCTCTCGGGATAGTAGTCGAGCCCGCGCCGCCAACTTCGCCATTGCGCTCCCGCGAAGCGCAACATCTGCACCGAGCGCGCCGTGTCTTCGAGCGGCCTCCAGGTGCGGCCGGGCTCATGATCGAGTTCTGCGGCGGTGAGCGCCAGGGATTCTCGATACTGCTCGTCGGTCCAGAATCCGCTGCGCTCGGCCAGCACGGTGCCAAGATATTGCGTCAGTCCCTCATAAACCCAGAGCAGATCGCCGATCATGGGCTCCTGATAATTCGGGGTGGCGAGTCCCGCGGGACGCCGATATTTTCCATTCCACGAATGGACAAACTCGTGCGGCACGAGGTCGGCGTAGAGCATGTGCAGGTCTGGGTCGAGCAGCGTGCGCTCTGCAGCCGCGCTATCGTTGGACTCGTGATGCTCGAGTCCATGGCCGCCGACTTGATCGCTCAAGGTCAGAAGAAAATCATAATGGCGATAGTGCCGGGCTCCGAAGAGCTCTCCTGTCTCCGCCACTAGCTTCTGGAACGAGGCGAGATCCTGCGGCGTCATCGCCAGGTCGGCTTCCGCGTCGGCGACGAGATCCATCACGTGGACGGGCGTTTCTCCCGGCTTAGTCAATTCGATCTTGCGGTAATGAACTCCGGCGATCAGGGGCGAATCGACGAGCGTGGTGAGTGAGACCGGCGCGAACTCCACTTCGTCGCCGGTGCTGTGCGTCGCGGTCAGTGCTGTGCCAGACTTCCATCCTGCGGGCAGGGTGACGGACGGAACGAAGTTCACGTCGTCGGAGCGCGCGCCCTTCGGATAAAGCACGACTGCGTTCCAGTTCAGATCGAGAATGTTGCTGGACGCTGCGGGTCCGCCACTGCCGGCGCTGTCCTGCGTCGTGATCGCATCCAAAGCAACCTCGATAGTAGTTGCGCCCGCGGGAACGCTGACGTGAAACTCGTAGCTGTCGACGGAATCGCGTTGCCAGGAGAGCGGGCTTCCCCCAGCCTCCATACGAATTCCGGTCAGCGCGCCGATGGGCCCGCTGGGACGGTGATTCCCGGGAATGAATTTAGGGAAGACCAGCGACATTTCCCCAGCGTGGGCAGGAATCTCCAGATGCGCGTGGTAGATGTTGCGGGGAGCGTCGGTCAAATCAACGTGCAGCCGGATGGCTTGAGCAGTTAGATTCGGCGCGAAAAAGAACAAGAAAAGCGGCAGGCTCTGGCCACACAACCAGCGCACACCAGCAAAACGCATTGGAAACCCCTCCGGTGGGAAGCGAAGGCAGAAGGCTACCGAAAAAATGTCAGCGAGTGCAAGAGGTAAAATCCCGATGGAAGCTTGCGTTCGAGCGAACCTAAGTCCGGGCGAACCTAAGTCCGGGCGAACCTAAGTACAGGCGAATCTAAGTTCGGGCGAACCGGTGACGAGCCTTCCAGTAAATCGCGGCCAGGCCAGCCGCCACCAGCACCCATGTGCCAGGCTCTGGAACTTCGCCTCCGCCGCCTCCGTTGCCGCAGGGATCGGCCTTCCTCTTCTTCGTGGGGAAAAAGTCTTCTGCGGAACTCGTGCCCTTCGGTTTCTTTCCGACGCCGCAAACGCTGGGGAGCGGCGGCGGGGAAATCGGGATCCAAGTGCCGCCTCCGAGGGGATCATACGAAGTGAGCGGGGGCGCTGGTCCTAATCCCGGCAGCCCAGGACGGTTCATCAGGGCGGACTGGAATGCAACGGGAGGATTCGCGACCGCAGTGCCGGTGGATGGATGGACGGGCTCTTCAAACTTGGCGGCCGGCGGTTCCGACGAGGACGTCGCCTGCTGGGGAACTTCTTCGACCCGATTCGCACAGCGCGAACGCGCGGTGATCTTGCCATCGGTGATCACCGTTTCGCCCTTGTGGAGCGTGATCCGGTGCCTTGTCCAATAGACTTTATTGCCGATCCGGTAGGAAACGTAAGCCGTCCGCGCCAGCACGAGTCGCACCACGCGGGCATGATCGTAATCGAATCCGGCATAGTGAGCCGCCACTACCGGATCATGTTCCGCTACCCACTTCAGTTCGCGCGCGTCCTGCACTCCGCCGGGCACAATCGAATATGGATAGACCGGACGGCCTTCCGCCGGCCGCAGGGATTCCTGTCCGGCGCGCAAGAGGTTGTCCCGGCTGGCCTCAACGGCTTGAAAGTCAGGCTGGACGGAACGGGAAGCGTGGAACGGAGATAGAAACTGAGGAGCGACGAAGGCGAATCCGATAGCCAGCCCGGCGCAGAAAACCATCAGCAGGATGCGTCGAATCTTGCGATTCCGACGATGGCGCCGAGTCCGGCGACGCCGGATTCCAAGCTCCACTCCCGACTCCGGTTGATTGTCCAACTTCTACCTGCCTTTTAACGTCCGGTTCCTGAGCTGCCGACTGAAAGACACTTCGCCGTGAACCATATGTGCAGTTCAAGGGCCATCGCCAAACGCCACAACCTTCTCAATTCGCAGAGGATATAGGCTCTGACGACCAGAATGTTAGCAGACAGTGCAGCCGTTTGCACAATATATGTCCGGGGGTAGCGAATATCGAACTCGAATATTGAATCGAAGAGACGCAGCGATTTACTTTCGATTCTTCGCTGGCCCGCAGAGCATGCCGCCGGAAACGCTGCCTTCTTACCAGTTTGGTCCGACGTGGCCCTTCGACGATTGACAGCCGCTCAGGATGCGATAAGCTTGAAAAAATATTCCAGAACCCCCGAGGCCATTTCCCATGAAGCTTTTTCAAAGCAGGGCGTTTCGCTGCGTGTGCGTAAGCTTGCTTTTCTGCATCACGGCGGTCGCGCAGGATCCCCTGAAAGTTGAGCCCACGCATTACAAACTGGCTTTTGAGAACGAGTACGTACAGGTTGTGAACGTACACTATGGGCCGCACGAGAGGTCGGCTCTGCACGCGCACATGGGAGGCGTGGTCGTCGTTCTCACCGCCGGGCACCTGCGGTTCACCGACGAAAATGGAAAAGTCCAGGAACTGCACGCCAAGCCAGGCGATCCGCGTTGGTTTCCACCCTTCAAACACACCGTGGAAAATCTGGGAGATTCGGCCTACAACGCCGTCTATATCGGAATCAAAGACAAGCGGCTGTCGACTGAACTCAACGTGCGCGGTTCGAACGCCGGTTCGGAGATAGATGAGCAGACGAAGAAGCTGGTGGCCGCGGCGCTCTTAGGCGCTGCGAAATGAGGTCCGGCGTTCCGGTGGGGGCTGAGCTTAAGGGCTTAAACCACGAAGGACACGAAGTGTCTCGAAGGAATCCCATAGACCTGAAGTCCTTCGTGATACTTCGTGTCCTTCGTGGTTATATGCCTCTAGTTCGCTGGCGCCTGCAGGGTTTTCACCAGCCAGGGAATAATCACTTCTTTAAAAATTCTGGGATCGGGCCAGACGCCGACTTGCCGGCCAAGATGGCCGCCGCGTGGATTGATCCAGGCCTCTTTCGGTACGTCGCCTTGATTCAGCAGCAAGTATTCGTCCTCGATGGGAACCTGCGTATCGAGCACACCCGCGAGGATGAGCATGGGCGCCATCTGCCTGCCCAACAATCCCTGATGCACCAGCGACATTTTCGGCAGGTACTCGCCCATCTCGTCGAGTGAATGCACCCCTTCGAGAATATTCATGAGCGCGGGCACTTGATCGAAGAGATACTCGCGGTTGCCCAGCAGTGAGTTCATCAGGAAATCTTTCTGAAAAAATCTGTCAACGGGCGGCGACTGCGCGCTGCAGCCGCGCAGGCGGCCGCGCTCGACGATTGCCATTTTCGTCGCCCAGTATGCTCCCCAACTCACGCCGTGCAGGGCGAGGCGGTTTTTGTCGATCTCCGGGCGGGACTGCGCGTAGTCGAGGACTTTCGAAAGCATGCGCTCGGAAGTTTCGCTCACCTTGATTGGCGCCTGTCCGGTGCCGGGGCCATCGACGGCGAGATATCCGATACCGAAGGGCAGGATCGCGCTGAAGCTTTCGGTCAAATCTTCCTTGCGGCTGTCGAGGCCATTGACGGCGATGACCAGCGGCACGGGACCTTGCGTATTTTTCGGCAGGCGCAGATAGCCGATGATCTCTTTGCCCTCGAAAGGAATGTGTACGACTTCGAGCGGCGGATCGAAAAACTTCGCGTGTGCCAGGAATGCCTCGATGGCCTTTTCGTAAGAGTGCTGCTTGCCGGGCGACGCAGGAATGGGCCAGCGTCCGAAGGAATAGAGGCGCCAGGCGCGGATGTAGTCGGCATTGGCCTTTGCCGGATCGGTTCTCTCGAGTGATTTTGCCTCGTTGAAATAACGATCGGCGATGCGCATGAATCCGGCGGCCCACTCGTCTTTGTCGGCGGTGTGGATGCTCTCGAAGGCTTCTTTGATGTCGGCGGGGTCGAGGCCGATCAGCGGATACTGCCCAACTTCGGCGCGATGGATGGCCTCCGTCTTGACTTCATCGATGGTGCGCTCGCGGCGGGGGCCGGGTTGGTCTTGGGCTTGGGCGACCGGCGAATACGCGAGTGCGGCGACAATGAGGAGCACTAGAAAAGCGGAATGAAGTTTCTTCGACATGATAGGCAGTCCTTCACATTTGGCGCGGCGGCGAGAAAAAGTAGACGCTACCCTCAGGGGCTGAAGCCCGAGTGGAATTTGAATGGCCCTTACGGTGCGGCTTGAGGCCGCGCCCTTTCAAAGCCTCTTACTCGACAAAAGCATCTTGGTCGGCAACAGAAATCGATCGGCATCAGAAAATGAATTTCGCTCCCAGTTGAATCGAACGCGGACCACCGGAGCCGATCGCAGGATTGGCGGCCGCGATGTCGGGGGTAGCGCAACCGCAACCGAAGCCTCCCGCCGAGGGATCGTTCAGACCGAAGCCGTTCTGCCCGCCGTACGGATTGGCGAAGTTCGGGTGGTTGAAAATGTTGAAGAACTCGGCGCGGAGCTGCAGGCGCATCGCTTCTGCGAAATGAAAACTCTTGGCTACCGAGAAATCGAAGTTCTTGAAGCCGGTGTCCTGGAACATATTCCTGCTCATGTTTCCAAACTGGCCGAGCGGCGGCGGTAGCATAATCGAATTGCCATTGGCGTAGCAGCCAAAGAAGGCGAGCGACTCGGTCGCCGCTCCAGGATTGCCTCCGTCAAGCGTGAGAGCCTGCGCGTTGCAGGCCGAGTTGCCGCTGGCTTGGAGATTCATGCTAGGGATTGTCGGCTCGTTGTTGCCGGGGAAGTACGGAATCCCAGTCCCCTTCTGAGACTTGAAGTCGGAGGTCTTGCCGTAGAAGCTCCAACGAATGGGTGAGTTCGCGGGCGGGCTCGTGGGCAATGGCCCAATGCCTGCCGCGTCCGTTCCCTCGTCCATCGGACCCCAGTATTGTGGGGTCTCCAGCGTCGTAATGGTGTTGAGCTCCCAGCCTTCCGCCATTTGCCCATATCCCTTGCGGCCAGGAATTGCATAGGTAAGCGACACCGTCAGACGGTGGCGCATGTCGAAATCGCTGTTGGCATACTCGGCGGCGACGTTGTGCGCGTTCTGCGGCAGGCCCGAGCCGTAGCCGAAATCCCAGTTCGCGCCTACGTCATCCAGAGCATGCGAGTAAGTGTAGCCCGCAACCATGCTGAGGCCGTGGTAGTTGCGCGCGTTCAGCGTGACTTGCAGAGCGTTGTAGTTCGAGCGATAAACATTGCCCATCTGGAAGATGTTGGCCAAATAGGGGAACTGCGTGAACGGCCCCACTTCTGCCGCGACCTGGCAGGCAGGATTGTTCCCCGTGTCGTAATTGCCGGAGGGGGTGAGATTCGTCACTAGGTTGCAAGTGGCAACATTCGCCGCCGGCCAGCCCGAGCCCACAGGCGGCTGGTTGATGTCGCGAATGCCCGTCAGATTCGTTCCGCGATTGCCCACGTACGCGAATTCCATGGACACGTTCTGCGTGAACGCATGTTGCAGATTGAGAGTCCAGTTCCACACGTAGGGCGTGGTGAGATTGCGATCCACGGTCATGATGGGGCACGGACTCAGGAAGCAATTGATGGAACCGCCGCCGTAGAGTGGAGCGCCCGCAGTGTCCCAGGGAACGGGGTTCAGGAAATTCTTGATGGTGGCATTTCCGGTGGTAATGGTCCCGCCGGACGTGTCGCCCGCGGCGTCGATCGGCGCTCCGGTTGGAACGCTGCCCGGACCGAAGGCATTGTTGAAGGCGACGAATGATTGCCAGTTTACGGTTTCATACATCAGCCCGCCGCCGCCGCGCAGCACCGTGCGGCCGTTACCGAGGATGTCCCACGCAAAGCCGCCGCGCGGTCCAAAGCTCTTGTGATAAGGGTTATACAGGCTGCTGATGCCGTGGCCCACCTGCACCATGCCCACGTTAGGATCAAAATTTCCCAGCAGATTGTTGGCTTCCTGCGGAACACTGCTGAACTCGTAGCGAACTCCAAAGTTGATGGTCAAGTTCTTCGTGGCCCGCCAGTCATCCTGGAAGAAACCCGCATACGCCCAGTTGTGCAGATGCAAGGTCGGATTGCCCACTTCGACCGACGACTTGAAGGGCAAGCCCGCAAAGAAATCTTCGAGCGGAGTTGATCCAGCTCCGGCGCCGGATGCCACTCCGCCCAGAAAGGTAATGCTGCCGCGTGCGTTGCCGTAGGCCGCGTTCGTCACTTTGTTGTAGTGCAGATCGCCGCCGAACTTTATGGAGTGCTTGCCCATGCTGTAAGTCACTTGATCGACAAACTGCGTGATCGAATCGGGGCCCTGGAACTTTGGCCATTTGAAACCGCCCAGCCCCGGGAAGAAGTAACCACCAAAGCCGATGCGCGGCAGGCCTCCCGTATTAGGTCCGCTGGCCCCGGTGTTCAGGCCGTACGATGACGCCGGAGTATTGAGATCGCCGGGCAGCGTCGGCTGGTACAACCGGTTGTAGCCGGCACGCACTTCGTTGACCCAGCGGGAGCTCGGAGTCCAAATCCAGTCGCCGCCCACCACTTGCGCGCGAGTGTGAATGTCGGAAAGCCACTTCTGCTGCAGCTCGGGAAAATCTTCGACCGTTCCAGAATTGTTGCCGAAAAAATACGTCCCGCTGATGGAGTGCTGGTCGTTCACCCGGTAGTCCACTTTCGCGACCAGGTTGTCGACGTGCACAACATTGTTAAATCCGTTCGTGATATTGATGTTCGGGGCGTTGTTCAGAGGAAATCCCGTGCCCGCGCAGGTGACGGTGGCTCCGGAAAGCGCACAACCCGCAATGTTCAGACTCGCCGCATCGACCGTGAACCCCGAGTTGTTTGCAGGCGACAGCAGGTCAGCGATCACATCGGGAATGCTGTCGGCACAGTCGCCAGTCGCGAGAAACGAACAGGAACCGTTCGTCGGCATCGATACCATCGAGGGACTGGTGATTCCTCCGTAGGAGTTGCCCACGTTGTAACGCTGGCCCTCATAGGCGCCAAAGAAGAACGCTTTGTCCTTGATGAGCGCTCCGCCTAAACTGCCGCCAAACTGCTCCAGCGTCCGAGTCAATTTCGGATTGGGGGCGGCGTTGAAGAAGTTGCGCGCATCCAGAGATCCGTCGCGGCCGAAACCAAACGCCGATCCGTGCACCTTGTTAGTTCCCGACTTCAGGCCCACGTTCACCACCGCTCCGGGCTTGTATCCATATTCTGCGGGCGGATTACTCTGCAAGTTGAATTCCTGAATCGCGTCAATGGGGAGAATCGTTGCCGAGTCTCCCGCGATTCCGGCACCGTTCACGATGGATTGCCCGGAGTAAGGTTCGCTGTCGAACAGACCTTCGATGTAATAACCGTTGTCTTCGGCGCGCAGGCCGTTGGCGCTGGTCGTCGAGAATCCGCCGCCCGGATAGCGGATCACGCCGGGACGCAGTTGCAGCAGATTCTCATAGTTGCGCCCGCTCAGCGGCAGGTCATTGATCTCCTGGTTGCTGAGCGTGCCGCCCAGGGTCGCGGATGTTGTGTTGACCAGGGGAACCGCGTCTTCCACGACGATAACCTGCGAAACCTGCCCGGGTTGCAGGGCGAAGTCGACGCGCACGTCGGTGGCAACTTCAACGCCAATATTCGGCCGCTCGCTGGTCTTGAAGCCTTTGGCTTCCACATGGATCTTGTAGGTGCCGGGCAGCAGTTCGGGGGCAACATATCCGCCGGAATCGTCCGTGGCCAGCGTACGCGAGATGCCCCGCTCAACGTCGGTGACCACTACCGTGGCGCCTCCGACTGCAGCCCCGCTCTGGTCAGTCACGGTGCCGAGAATGCGTCCCGCAGTGGTCTGGGCCAGAGCGGAGGCAGCGAACAGAAACAGCATGAAGGCCCCGAATGCAAACGGGGAAGCTGCAGTCCTCCGGACGTCGCGAGACGAGGCGGCATTGACCGTGCGGAATAGCATTTAGAGAACCTCTCCGTATTTCTGGTCCGACAGCCATACCATCATCGGAGAAACGGTGTCAAGGACATTCAAATTCTGGTAGTGCCTCAGTTGAGGCACTCTACCCAAATTTTGCGTCGGGGCTGGAGCTTACATCGTCTCGTCGCCTATGGGAGATTAGAAGGCGGCATCCCGACTCTGGTGGTGGCTGTGATTTGCTGTTTCGGTTTGCGTCCTGACATCGGGTATAGTATCGTTGCAGTGGTCATACCACCATACCTTTGGTCTGCCTCATGTCTTTCGCTCAACAAACGCGCCAACACCTTGTGGATGTGAGGTATAGTAGCCGGACCATAGTCGGCCTGGGGTTCGGCTGCGCGTCACCAAGTGCGGGGGGCGAAGTTGTGTACAAACTGGTTCGTACGTCGCGACTCTACGAGCAAATCGTTCAGCAGATTGAAGAGTCCATCGTCAAAGGCGATGTGAAGGCGGGAGATCAACTCCCCGCGGAACGCGAACTGGCCCAGCGTTTCGGCGTGAGCCGCACGGCCGTGCGCGAGGCGGTAAAAGCCCTGCGCGAAAAAGGTTTGGTCGAAGCCTATTCCGGCCGCGGCACTTTCATCACCGACGGCACTACGCAGGCAGTTCGCCAGTCCTTCGATCTGATGGTGAAGATCGGTCAACCGGAAGGCTCGACCCATCTGGCGGAAGCGCGAGCAATTCTCGAGCCCGAGATTGCGGCGCTCGCGGCGGAGCGCATTCAGGAACCCGAACTCGCCACCATGCGGGAGGCGGTGGCCACCATGGACCGGGCCGGGCAGGATCCGGAAACCTACATCGAAGCCGATCTTGATTTTCATCTGGCGCTGGCCGAGGGTGCGGACAACCCCATCATCCTTTCCCTGCTGGATTCCATCGTTGCTCTTCTGCGCGAACAGCGGCTGCGAATTTTCAAAGTACCCGGTGGTCCCGAGCGCGGGCAGGTTCATCACAAGCGAATTCTTGACGCGGTCGAGCGGCATGACGCCGAGAGCGCGCGCGAAGCGATGCAAGCGCATCTTTGCCAGGTGCGCGACGACAGCCGGGCACCGGAGGCGAAACGCAATCCCGGCAAGCACACAGCCCAATAGAAATCTGGGGGAAGATTCTGGAGGGAGCGGCAGATGGCGAAAGTCGGATTTGTCGGTTTGGGGGTAATGGGCAGCCAGATGGTGAACCGGCTGCTGAGCAAGGGTCACGCGGTGACCGGTTACAACCGCACGCGGGCCAAGGCGCAGTGGCTGGTGGAAAAGGGCATGCAGTGGGCCGACTCGCCGCGCGCCGTAGCCAGCGCGTCGGACTATACCTTCGCCATGGTGACCAACGCCGCGGCGATTGCTTCCATCACCGAGGGCCCGGACGGGCTGCTGGCCGGACTCAGTGCCGGCAAGATTCTCATCGACATGAGCACGGTGAGTCCGACAGTGAGCCGCGCGCTGGCGGCGAAAGTGCGCGCCATCGGCGCCGACATGGTCGATTCGCCGGTGTCCGGCAGCGTGATCACGCTGCAGGAAGGAAAGTTGTCAGTGATGGTCGGCGGTAAGAAAGAAACCTTCGACCAGATCAAACCGCTGCTGCTCGACATCGGCCCCAAGGTCAGTTATGTAGGCGACAACGGGCTGGCGCTCTCCATGAAGATCGCCGTCAACCTGAGTCTCGCGGTGCAAATGCTGGCATTTTCCGAAGGCGTGCTGCTGGCGGAAAAAAGCGGCATCGCCCGCGAAGTCGCAGTCGATGTGCTGGTGAATAGCGCCGTGGCCTCACCGATGATCAAGTACCGCGGTCCATTCGTCCTGCAACAACCCGAAGAAGCCTGGTTCGACGTGAACATGATGCAGAAAGACATGGTGCTGGCGATGGACCTGGGCCGGCAACTCGATGTGCCACTGCCGACGACGGCCGTGAGCAACGAGTTTCTGACGGCGGCCCGCGGCATGGGCTGGACCAAATATGATTTCGCCTGCATGTTCGACGTGCTGGCAGCCATGTCTGGCGTGACCACACCCGTCACCGCAAGAGGACCGAAGAAGTGACCACCGCTACTTCCAGGCCGGAAGCGAGTCGTGAGGCAACCTCTGAAAACAGGTGGCTGCGCGCCTATCGCCAGATGGTGCGGATCCGCCTGTTTGAAGAGCAGGTGAACGAACTCTACACCCGCGCGCTGATGCCGGGCCTGGCGCATCTATACAGCGGCCAAGAAGCCGTCGCGGTGGGCATTTGCGAAGCGCTTCGGATCGACGACTACATCACGAGCACGCACCGCGGCCACGGACACTGCCTGGCCAAGGGCGCTTGCCCTGACCGCATGTTTGCCGAGTTGCTGGGGAAAGAAGCGGGCTATTGCCGCGGCAAAGGTGGATCGATGCACATCGCCGATCCCGCGACCGGGAACCTGGGCGCAAACGCGATTGTTGGTGGTAGCGTGGGAATCGCCACCGGCGCGGCGTTTGCCTCGAAGCGGTTAGGCAACGGACGCGTGGCCGTTTGTTTTTTTGGCGAAGGCGCGCTCGGCCAGGGATCGCTCTATGAGGTGATGAACCTGGCGCAGCTTTGGAAGCTGCCCGTGATCTACGTCTGCGAAAACAATCTCTACAACGAGTACACACACTTCTCGGAAACGACGGCTGGAACGATTCTCGGACGCGCTGCCGCTTTCGGGATTGAATCGGCATTGGTCGATGGCCAGGACGTGCTCGCCGTGAACGAGATCGCAACCCGGCTGGTCAAGCGGGCGCGTGCAGGCGAAGGACCCGCGTTCCTGCAGGCGGATACCTACCGCTACGGCGGTCATCACGTCGGCGATATCAACCGCGAGTACTACCGCTCAAAGCAGGAAGAGCAGCACTGGAAGACCGATCGGGATCCCATCAAACTCCATGCGAACTGGCTGCTGGCGCAGGGACACGCTGACGCCGCCGCGCTCGATCAGATTGCCGCCGAAGCCCGCGCGGAGATGGAAGCCGCCGTGAAATTCGCCGTTGCCGCGCCCTATCCTAGCATCGATCAAGTCGAGCAGGATGTGTATGCCTGAAGGTTTAATGCCCGAGCGGATTTATGTCTGAGCGTCAACTCACCTTTGCGCAGGCGGTGCGCGAGGCACTGGCCGAAGAAATGCGCCGCGATTCGCGCGTGTGTATTTTTGGCGAAGACGTGGCCGAGGCCGGAACGCCGTTCAAAGTGCTCTCGGGCCTGGTGGAAGAATTCGGCGCCGAGCGAGTGGTCGACACGCCAATCTCCGAAGCTGGCTTCACTGGCGTTGGCGTGGGCGCCGCGATGACCGGCTTGCGTCCCGTGGTCGATATCATGTTCGGAGATTTTCTCACGCTGACCATGGACCAGATGGTGAACCAGGCCGCCAAAGCTCACTACATGTCGGGCGGGCACTGGCGGGTTCCTATGGTGATGCGCACTACGTTGGGCGCGACGCGGCGGTCGGCGGCGCAGCATTCGCAGTCGCTGCACGCCTGGTTCAGCCACGTGCCCGGATTAAAAGTTGTACTGCCTTCAACGCCGTATGACGCGAAGGGTCTGCTGAAGACCGCCATCCGCGACGAGAACCCAGTCATTTTTTTCGAGGACAAGATGATGTACAAGTTGAAAGGCCCTGTTCCCGCCGAGGATTACACGATCCCGCTGGGCGTGGCCGACGTGAAGCGGAAGGGCGACGACATCACTCTGGTGGCGACCAGCAGCATGGTGCAGATCGCGCTGGGTGCGGCAATTATTCTGGAAAAAGAAGGCATCAGCGCGGAAGTGGTGGATCCACGCACCACGTGGCCGCTCGATGAAAAGACTATCATCGAGTCGGCGAAGAAAACGTCGCGAGTGATCGTGCTCGATGAAGGCTATGGCAGATACGGCGTGACGGCGGAACTGGCGGCGGTGATCGCCGAAGGCGCGTTCTACGATCTCGACGCGCCGGTGAAGCGCATGGGCGCGATGCATGTACCAATTCCATTTTCGCCTCCGTTGGAGGATGTGACCGTCCCAACGGAAGAAACGGTGACGGAAGCCGCGCGACAAATGTGCAACAAGGCGTAGCGCCGGCTGTCGCGAGGGCGTCTCGCCCTCGCTTCGTAGCAGCCAGAAGCTAGCAGCTTAGGAGCTGATTTATGGGACTGAAGACTCACGGAACAATGGCTGTCGACTGGGAGAACCGGATCGATTTCGATCGCCTCCGTCGCGAGCGTCTGCAAAAAGCGAAAGACCTGCTGAAGCAATCGTCGATGGGCGCGCTGCTTTGCTTCGACATGAACAACGTGCGCTACCTCACCTCGACGCACATCGGCACCTGGGCGCAGGACAAGGCCAACCGCTTTACGCTGCTGCCGCAGAATGATGAACCCATCCTGTGGGATTTCGGGTCGGCCGCCAAGCATCATCAGCTGAATTGCCCGTGGCTCGACGGCCGCTCACACTCCGGAATTTCCGTGCTGCGGGGCGCCATGACGCCGGAAATGGGCCGCGCCGAAAACGTCGCCAGGAAAATTCGCATCGAACTGGAAAAACGTGGCCTGCACAAAGAGCCCGTCGGAATCGACATCGTTGAGCTGCCAGTTCTGTTCGCGCTGCAAAAAGAAGGCATCGAAGTCGTCGACGGCCAGGCACTGATGTCCGAAGCCCGCGTCATCAAGACCCAGGATGAAATTTCCCTGCTCAATACTTCGGCCATGATGGTAGATGCCGCCTACGACGAACTCTACCGGGCGATGAAACCGGGCCTTCGCGAAAACGAAGCCGTCGGTCTGGTCAGCAAGGTGCTTTACGACTTGGGTTCGGAGTACGTGGAAGCGGTGAACGCGATTTCCGGCGAACGCTGCAATCCGCATCCACACGTGTTTTCCGATCGCGTGCTGCGGCCCGGCGATCCGGTGTACTACGACATCCTGCATTCCTACATGGGCTATCGCACTTGCTACTACCGCTGCTTCACAGTCGGCTACGCGTCACATGCCATGGTCGATGCCTACAAGCGCTGCCGCGACTATCTCGACGCCGCGATTGAACTGGTGCGCCCCGGCCGCACCACCGCCGAGATCGCGGCAGTCTGGCCGAAGGCGCAGGACTTCGGTTTTCAGAATGAAGAAGACGCGTTCGCCTTGCAATACGGCCACGGCATCGGGCTCGCGATCTGGGAGAAGCCGGTGATCAGCCGCCTGGTTTCGTTCGAGCATCCGGTGGAGATCAAGCCCGGCATGGTGTTTGCGCTCGAAACATTCTGGCCCTCGACCGACGGCTGGAGCGCGGCGCGCATCGAGGAAGAAATCGTGGTCACACCCACCGGCCACGAGGTCATCACCCGCTTCCCTGCCGAGCAACTGCTGGTCGCGGGCGCGCACTACTACACGGTGAACGGCCCACTGCCGACGACCCGAGACAGTGAATCGGCGCCCAGCGAACGCGTGCTCGAGATGATCGAGACCAGCGCGAAAACTGAGCGGGTTGGAGTTCCGGGCTGAAGGCCGCACTTTGTAGTTTGCATCGATAAACGGTCCACCTAAGCGACTATGGCTTTCAGCGTGGTCATGCCCGCCCTCGAGATGGCGCAGGAAACCGGCAAGGTCCTCGCCTGGCGGAAGAAGGAAGGCGACCGCGTTACCAAGGGCGAGCCTCTGCTCGAAATCGAAACCGACAAAGCGGTGGTCGAAGTAGAAGCGCCCGCCGACGGCATTCTCGCGGGAATCAAGGCAATGGCTGGCGCGGACATTCCCGTCGGGCAGATCATTGCGTGGATCGTCGCGCCCGGCGAAACCCCACCTGTCGAAAATCAATCTTCCGCGCCGGCAGCACGCGCCGGGTCGCACACGACGGCCGAGCCTTCCCACGCGGCGGCGACCGAAACCAGCAGTACTCCACATCCGCCGGCACAGAGCGCAAGAATCTCTCCCAAGGCCCGCCGCCTGGCCAAAGAAATGGGTGTAGACATAGCCACCGTGCGCGGCTCGGGTCCGGGTGGAGAGATTCTCGCATCGGATGTGCAGGCCGCGGCGGCAGCGCCCGCGGCATCCAGCCCCGCTGAGAACCAATCTGGAAGCCTCGAAGTGCCCAGTTCACTCGGCCGCATCATGGCCGAGCGCACGACCCAGAGCTGGACCACCGTCCCGCACTTCTTCGTGACCCGCGAGATCGAAGCCACCGGGCTCAACGAATATCGCGACCGCGTGGTGGCTGAAATCGAGAGTTCGCATCAAGTTCGCATTACGCATACCGATCTGCTGGTGGCGCTTACGGCCCGCGTCTTGTTGAAGCACCCGCGATTGAACGCGAGCTGGAGCGCCGAAGGGATTCGCCTGCACGACCACGTCAACATGGGAATCGCGATTGCCGTCAAAGATGGCGTGGTCGCTGCGGTCGTTCCCAACGCGCATACTGCGAGTCTGGCTGATATTGCGATCGGGCGGCGCGATGTTGCCGAGCGCGCGCGGGCCGGCAAGTTGCGCCCCGCGGACATCGCCGATGCCACATTCACTATCAGCAATCTCGGCATGTATCACGTCGACCAATTCAGCGCGATCATCACGCCGCCGCAAGCCGCGATTCTCGCGGTCGGTGGCATTGCAGACCGGCTCGTGGCGGTGCACGGCGAAGTCGAAATCCGGTCCATGATGACGCTCACGGTCTCCTGCGATCACCGCGTTGCCGACGGCGCCCGTGCCGCGCTGTTTCTGAGCGACCTTGCGGACGCTGTGCGAGAACCTGCAAGATTCTTGAAATAGCCGCTAGGTTTCAGATGTTCTTGATCGCGGCGGTGCCCGGCTGGAGCGTCGCGTTCCATTCCAGAGTCCGGGTTCGCCCTCCATCGATGAGCACTACCTTCTCCAGCGGAAGCGTCCCCTCTAACAACTGAATGCGGAGCGACTGGCTGCCAAGCTCAATGGTGCCAAAACCAGAAGCCGCCGAGAAAAAAGTCTTGAACGGGCGAACTGTGAGCTGGGGACCAAACCAGAGCGTCCGCTTCACGGCCGAATACTGGAACCCGGCCAGCGCACCCAGCAAGGCATAACTGGCCATGGCGCGAGCATAATAATTGCCGCACTCATACTCGTTCCATGGATTACGACTCCGCCCGTCGTAGCGGCTGCGCAGGGCCTTAACTATGGTTAACCCTTCGGTCACGAAACCCTCGGTGATGAGATGCGAGGCGACCTGGTATTCGATTCCCGTCCAGACTTCGTCGGAGTAAACAAATGGCAACGTGGGTTTGCCGCCCTGAGGCCAACTGCACAACAGCAACCCTGGCTCGTGCCCCATGGCATAGCCTGGGCGCTGTGCATTGGCGTGCATGCTCAGGTCAGTCTTGAAGTTGTTCTTGAAGATGGCCTGCAGTGTCTTGCGCACGTTCTCGCGCGCCAGCGGCGTTTCGATTCCGTAGATTTGCGCCATCCATGCGCCAATCACTCCGTCCGACAGACATCCGTTTCCATATTGATATTTGGGGCCTTCGCGCTTCAGCAGTCTCTGCATTTCGCTGCTGTGTTCGTCGACCTGGGCGACCATCGCTGCGAACGAAGTGTTGCGCAGATCCCAGATATTGAACCTTCTGCTGAAAGTATTCGCCATTGAAGAGTTGCTCTTCCATGAAGTGCGCGCAACGTTGGGCCAGATCGCCGTAAAACGTCGCGTCCTGAGTTTGGCCGACTGCTTTCGCCATCTCTGCCATCGCCGAGAGCGCACCCAGATAAATGCTGGTGCACATTCCGTCCGGCCCCCAGAATTCGATGTCATAAGTGTTGTGATGAGGCTCGAACAAACCTCCATGGTGATCCGGATCCCAGGTGCGAATGCAGTAGTCCAGGCTGCGTTTGGCCAGCGGATACATCTTCCTCAGCCAATCCGTGTCTCCGGAAATCTGCCAGTCGCGAAACACTTTCATGATTCCGCCCAACTGCCCGTCCGAGGCTGCGTGGAAGTCATGTTTGACCGGGCCCTCGGGAAGCGCTGAACGAAATGTGACGTGACCGTTTTCATCCATCGAGCGGACCAATTCCTGCTCGCGCAGAGTCCGCTCCAGCTGCGGGTAAAGGTGAGCAAAAGCCTGTGCGTAGTTCCACACGTGCGTGCAGGAACCATGGCAGCAACCGGCGTCAGGAAAGCATCCTTCCCATCCCCAAAGGTCGCCATTCTCCAGACGCAGCACGGTGGGAGATTTCAGGATGGCCAGGTTGGCGGAAACCGCATCCAGCACATACGTCGGCAGAGTCGAAGAAAAGAGCGCTTCCTTGAATGCCAGTGTGCGCGCGCGCAACGACGCGTAATTCTCGTCGACGTAGAGCGCGACTTCGCGAGCGTCATTCCAAACCGACGCGTAGTACGGCCGCCACCGTGGCGCCGCTCCCTCGGCGGAAAGTACGACACCCGGCATCGCCCTGCGCTTCAGCCAGCGGAAGTCCTCCAGCCTCGCGAATAGCAATTCGGAAAATGCCACGCAATCAAAATTGGATACGTTCGCGATTCTCCCGGAGCCAATGCCCCCGCCAGCAGAATCGATCCGCCATTCCGTCCTCGAGTATCGATTTCATTGGAGCCGTCGTTGGCAGTAAATGTTCCCGTCGAAACTTCGCGCCACAGTGCTGACAGAGAATCGAATTCCCATCCGGGGCTGCGCAACCACATGCCCTTGATGCGCGGGTGGTTGCCGATGGCGGTCAGGCAGGCGCTGCCATAACCTTCGGCATGGGGCTTCTCCACATTGTGCAGAAACACGCCCCGCTCCGGAATCACGGTGTTGCGGCTGGTCGATTGCTCTTCGCCGCATCCCGGCGCCAGGTGAGAAAGATGGTAGGAGAATTCATACTCCACAGCTTTAGGCGGAACTGTTGTGCAGCGTGTATTCCAGGATGGCGCACGGGATCCCCGAGTTCTTGTCATCGAGCGGGATGAAAGGATTCCAGGCACGGAGCCAGACCTGCAACGGCACAGATGGATCGGTGATCTTAGCTTCTCCGAAGGGATACTCCCCCTGGAAGACACACTTCTGAAAACGCGGGAAACCCTCGAACCCGCCGCGGCGATATCCCTCTCCCTGCAATCCCTGATCGAAGATTTTGAAAATCGGGAAGGACCCCTCGACCAGCCTCGTCACCGGAGATGCCCCTTTTATATGGAGAACGGCGAAGGCGGCCTGGGAAGACGCGTAGCCTTCCGGTAGCGCAGTCGTCGAAGGACGGTTGCCAATAGAAAAATCCTGCAACCCGCCGTAGCCGTTCAAACAGACGCAACCGCCTCCAATGCCACCCACCGGCATCGCGACCTGGGTGGCGCTGTCACCGCTGAAAGTGCGCTGCGGTCCAGTGGCGAAGAGTTCTTTCGACGAGTAAGGGGTCTCCCCAGAAACTGGAATCGAATCAGGGTTTGGGACCGGCACAGCGGGCTGAGCGTCCGCCAAAGGCACGGCTGCCCCCAACGCCGCAGTGGAAGTGACCACCATGAACTCTCTGCGAGTCGACTTATCCAAGGGCGACATGGACCCCTCCGTCGGGAACCGGCGGCCAGCGCCAAGAACTATTCCGCTGGCACTGCCTGAAGTGAACCAGCACGATTGTAGAACTTTTTTCCTGGAAATTTGGTGGAGCTAGTCGGGATCGAACCGACGACCTCATCGTTGCGAACGATGCGCTCTCCCAGCTGAGCTATAGCCCCGCGTGTGGGTGGGTGTGCTGCTTCGTTATTTTATCAGCGATCCGGAATCGGCACCAACCGGACGGACCGCCTCGGCAGCCTCGAGCACAGGTTAAGTCGCCCACTCAGCCCGGAGGTACTGTTACAGATCTCAAACTGTAACGGTGCCGGCTCAAAAATTCCCTTGACGAAATCCCCTCACTTACGTCTAACTAACACTGAGCTGCGACGGACGCCGTCTGTCGCGAGACGCCTTCGATGTTCGCGCAACTGAATTTCGCGACCGCGCGCCGGCAGCGCTGGCTCCGCATCGGTTCGCTCGCGATTCATGCGCTATTGTTGGCGTGGCTGCTGCACACGCCCGAACCTCAGCTGATCTCCGCCTCCTCGGTTGCGTCAGGACAGAACGGCAAATCCGTGACGCGGCTTTACTGGCCCAGCAAATCGCCCGACGACAGCACTCAGAGTTCCTCCGACAACGCGACCCAGCGTTACCGCCACCAGCGCTTGAGCCACAACAAGTTGACGTGGAAGCCATCGCCTCAAACCGCCAAGTCCGCGGCTCCCAAGAATCCGTTGGCTCACACCAACGCTGAGGACAATTCCAAGACTCAGACACTTTCAGCTGCGGGTCATGGAGCGCAGGCAGGACCACCTATGGATCGCTCAATCGTGGCCCGTTGTTTGGCGACGAGGTTCGTCCGGCTCTGCCGATCGCGACTTCCGATCCAGTGGTCTATCCCTGGCAGTTGCCCGACGATGGCGGCAACGAGGTGATCGAAATCACCATCGATGAGCGCGGAGAAATCGTCCGCAAGACCGTGCTGCAGAGCCTCGGTCCCGACATCGATGACAAGTGCCTTGCCGCGCTGGAGAACTGGCACTTTCATCCTGCCACGCGCAATGGTGCTCCCATTCCCTCAAAACAAGATGCGGTCTTCCCCTTCAGCGCCCGCGGTTGATCCAGAACTCCGACTTTGAGGCCGGACGCTCACATTCAAAATTTCCGAGCCCATCCTTTTTCAGTTCAATTCTACTCTGTGAACACAAACTGCGACGCGCCGTTTCTCTGTGATGATTTTGAGAGATGTGATCTAGTTTTAGGAATTGAATCGGATCGGCCGCCGGAACGACGGCCGCTTTTTCGTGATCTACCATTCTAAGGGCGCTGTCCACGTCACCCCGCCCGCTATAATGAAAGTGGTGAGCGAAAACGAAATCGAGCAGGTCGCATCGGCGGATTTTCCTACCCGCTGGGGCCAATTCCGCATTTACGGCTTTCGCGGCCAGTCCGGTTCCGATGGCGCATCGTCCGCGTGGAAGAAGCCGTCGCTCTGGTGATGGGCGACGTGAAGTCAGCCCCGCCGCTGGTGCGCATTCATTCGCAGTGCCTGACCGGCGACGTTTTTCATTCCCTGCGCTGCGATTGCCGCCAGCAGCTGGAACTTTCACTCTCGATGATTGCCGAGGAAGGAGCAGGCGTCCTGATCTACGAGCAGCAGGAAGGCCGCGGCATCGGCCTGATGGCCAAGCTGCAGGCCTACGAACTGCAGGACTCAGGACTCGACACCGTCGAAGCCAACGAACGCCTCGGCTTCAAGAACGACTACCGCGACTTCACCCTACCCGCCGAGATTCTCAAGGCGCTGGGAGTCACGCGCGTGCGCCTGCTGTCGAACAATCCCGAAAAAGTTGAGGCCCTGGAACGCGCTGGAGTGCAGGTGGTGGAGCGCGTTCCCTGCGAAGTCACTCCCAGCCCGCACGCCGAAGAATATCTCAAGACCAAGAAAGAGAAGCTCGGGCACCTGTTCACGTCGAGCTAGAAGCGGCTCTCGTCTGCCAGAGAAGAGCTTCAACCACGAAGGTTGACGAACGAAACACATCCAAGAAATCCTTTGCGGCTGTATCTTCGTGCCCTTCGTGGTCAAACTTGCACGGATTCTCACCGCGTGCTCTAATCTCGCTCGACTACCTGTTGATGCCCGCACCTCGATCCGGATTCCGCCTGTTCTCGTCCAGTCTTGTACTCTGCCTTGCCCTGGTCGGCGCAGCTTCGATGATCTACTACCATCAGGGACTCTTCATGCCTCACGTGTAGTGTGCGAGCGGCAGCGGGGCTTGGGGAACGGTTATTCGTTCGGCAACGACTTCTACCAGATATGGCTCACTTCGCGAGGACTGGCTGCGCCAGGGCCGTGATCCCTACAGCCCGGAGATGACTCGCGAAATTCAGACCGGATTGTACGGCCGGCCTCTCGATCCGAACCGTCCTACTGATCCGGTGACCGACGCGTGTTCCCCTATCCCGCATACACGGATCTGCTGTTCTGGCCGGCAGCTGAATTTCCCTTTCGCCCCTTTGCGCGTCGCGGTCTCTGTGTGCTGGCTGCGTTGACTTGGCGAGCGTTGCCTTATGGCTGTGCGCGCTTGACTGGCACCTCGGCGCGAAGTGGATCGCCGTAATTCTTCTGTACGTTGTCGCAGCTATCCGGCGCTGGAGGGCCTTTTTGCGGCGCAATTGGGACTGCTGGTCGCATTTCTGCTGGCCGCGTCGCTGGTCGCGCTGCAGCGGGACCGGTTCCTGTTCGCCGGAATCCTGATGGCGCTTGCGACGATCAAGCCGCAGATGACCGCGCTGGCAATCCTATATCTTTTGCTCTGGAGCGCATACGACTGGCGACCGCGGCGAGGCTTTGCCTGTGGATTCTTTGCGACGCTCACGCTGTTAGTCGGGGCGTCGCTCGCTGGCCCTGCCGCACTGGATCCAGTCCTGGACGTACACCGTCCTCGCTTACCGTCACTATACCCGGCCTCCGCTGGTGACGGAAGTGCTCGGGTCGCACTTGGGACGCGCCTCGCTGGTCCGGGAACTTTGGTCTGACCGCGGCCTCAATTGTCATCGCGATTTTGCTGGCCTGGCGCAATCGTGCGGCCGCCTACGGTTCGTTCGCCTTCTGGCTGACACTGAGCTCTCTTGCTCTCCATCACGACGATAACCATCCTGCCCGGGCAGGCCGATTTACGATCATGTGATTCTGTTCCCGGGAATTTTGTTGCTGGCTGCGCTACCGACGGATAATCCTCGACGGCGGAGTCGTTCCTCGGGTTCTGCTGTCGATGGGCGCGCTCGTTCTTTTCTGGCCCTGGATCGCCGCGTTTGTGCTGATCCTGCTGCGGCCTTTGCTGGCGCCCGCGAGCTTTCGATTCCACCGCAATTTTCGCGCTGCCGATTCGCACCGCGGCTTCGCTTCCCTTTGCTGTGCTCGCGCTGCTCGCGTGGACCATGCGAGTCACTTCCACGCGAATCACTGCCGCGCGACTCAATCCTGAGCAAATCAATCCCGCGAGGAATCCAGAATCCGCTTGAGCGACTCTTTTATGTCTTGGCGGGCAGGTACTGCAGGGCCGCGCGCGCCAAGGCTGAGTAACACTTCGGCAGCGGGCGTGCCGCGCAGCACGTGCAGATGGCGCTTAACGGTATCCTCGTCGCCGCGGACGAGCGGTCCGCTGAACCCGCCCGCCGCGCCGAAGGCAGCATAGTTCGCGAGCGTCTGCCGCAGGATCGGAATCATCCGCTGCCTCGCCGCTTTCCGATTCACTCCCGCCAACGCTGCAACCTGCTCGGTGGTCGCGAGCAGCGCGGTAAACAGCGGCGAAGCAAAAGTTCCCCAGGCGTGATAGGCAGCTTTATCTTCCTTGCGAATCGAATAGGCGCGACCGCCCAGGTCTTTCACCAAGCGGCGCGCCACCGCACCGCGCGCGCATCGCCTTCAACCGCAAACGGGACTCCCGTCAGCGAAGGCTGCGAGCTCCGCACAAACGTCATCAGCGGATGCACCGACGCAACCGCCGCTCCGCGCTGCGCAATGCGTCCAGTTCATCGCTCGTAAGCGCTCCGCTGGAATGCAACGCAACTCTTCCCTGCCACTCAACTTTTCCGGCGAGCGACTTCGCTGACCGCGCGATTTCGGCATCCGGCACGCAGAACCATATCAATTCGGCTCGCACATCCGACAGATCGGTCGACGCACGCGCACCCACCCGCTTGGCCAGCCTCTGCGCCCTTTTTTCAGCCATTCCGAAGTGATCCACTGCGAGAACGCGCGATCACCGCATCGATCGCGTATCCCGCATCGCGCAGCGCCAGCGCAAGCGCGGTCCCGAGATTCCCCGCTCCGACGATCGCGACTCTGCGGCTTCGCGGCCATGCCCGGCAGCATAGCAGAACCGGTTGCCGGCTTCCGGTTGCCACCGTTCGGCATTCCGGAAGCCGGACGCCGGACAGCCGGAAGCCGTTATATTGTTGGCATGGCCAAATCTTCCGCAAACTGCCCGCCGCAAGCAAAGCCGCAAGCGAACTAAAGAGCGCATCGTTTCCTCCCGAACCGTCTACGTGGCCCGGTTTTCTCAGTGACCACCGATGACGTCGAGGAACCGAACGGCGTGCGCGCCCGCCGCGACGTCATCCACCATTCCGGCTCCGTCGTTGTGCTGGCTGTAGACGATTCCGGTGCGACGCCCCGCGTCCTTCTGGAACGGCAATATCGCCACGCCGCTACCGACTATCTGTGGGAAATGCCGGCCGGCCGCATCGATCCCGGCGAGCACGAACTCAAAGCCGCCAAGCGCGAACTGCTGGAAGAAACCGGATACACCGCGCCCGCTGGCGCCGCATTCTGAAGTTCTATGCCAGCCCCGGTTTCGTCGCCGAAACCATGTCGGTGTTTCTCGCCACCGGCCTGCGCGCCGGCGAGGCGCAACCCGAAGAAGACGAGATCATCCACATCCGGATGGTTCCACTTGCCGACGGCGGTCAGCATGGTGGTGAGCGGAACCATCCGCGACGCCAAGACCATCTCTTCCGTGTTATGGCTCGATCACATATCGCGCACGGGACAGAAACGCCGAAGCGCAAAGAGTAGGCAGCCGATTCGGCACCTAGAACTCCTGAGCTGGAAGCGCGATCCGCTGAGTGTTCGTTCTTGCTTGATTGCCGTTTTCATGGTACACATTCACCTTGACAGCCCACCCTGGCGTTCCAAAATGCATCTTATTGGTATTGACTGGGGCACGTCCTTGGGGCCCCCAGTCAAAGGACGTGCAGAAAGAGGGGGGTGCGTGGAACGTCTGAAAGGAACCGTCAAGTGGTTCAATAACGCCAAGGGGTACGGGTTCATCGGTCGCGCGGATGGGCCGGATGTTTTTGTTCACTACAGCGCGATCACGTCCGAGGGATATAAGAGCCTGCAGGAAGGCGACCCGGTGGAGTTCGAAATCACCGAGGGTCAGAAAGGCCCGCAGGCGGCGAACGTCACAAAGCGCCAGCTAGCGACGCCGCTTGCCAACCAAATCTCGCTCCGTGAGCGCGGATGCAACTTGCGTGGCCCAGCGTCAGCTGGTCACCACTCACGGCCACTGCCACGAATCCGATTGTCTTCGGACTCTGTTGGCTCTCTTGATTCAACTCATATAACCTTGTTCGGACAATCGCCATGGACAACAAGGCCATCGCCAACATTCTCTACGAAACTGCCGACCTGCTCGAAATCGATGGGCAGGATTCGTTCCGCATCCGTTCTTACCGCAACGCCGCGCAGGCCATCGAGAATCACTCGCAGCAGATCAAACACGCTCATTGCCGATCCCAAGCAGGTGCTCGCCATTCCCGGCATCGGCAAAAGCATGCTGCGCAATCTGCAGGAGCTTTTCAGGACGGCAAGCTCGCGGTTCAGACCGAACTGCTCGAGAAATATCATCCCTCGATGCTGCAGTTGCTGAAGATTCAAGGCCTCGGACCGAAGACCATCGCGCTGATTTGGAGCGCCTACAAAGTCAGCGACGTCGACGGCGTCGAGAAACTGGCGCGCGCAGGACAAAATCCGCGAACTGCCCCGCATGGGCGAAAAGCATGAAGCCAAGCTGCTCAAGGCCATCGAAGACTATCGCCGCATCAGCGGGCGTTTCCTGATCGACGCCGCCGAAGAAGAGGCCGAAAAGCTCACTGCATATCTCGAGAAATTTCCCGGCATCGACAAGATCACGCCCGCCGGATCGCTGCGCCGCGGCCGCGAAACCGTCGGCGATCTCGACATCCTGGTCACCGGAAAAGCCTGCACCACCGAAGAAGGCCGCCAGCAGGCGATCGCCCACGTCGCGAAATATCCGCCGTTGATGGACGTCATCGCCAGCGGTGACAACAAGATCAGCTTCCACCTGCGCAGCGGCATGCAGGTCGACGTGCGCCTTCTGCCGCCGGAATCGTTCGGCGCGGCCATGCAATACTTCACCGGATCGAAGAGCGCACAACGTCGCGCTGCGCCAGCGCGCGCTCAAGATGGGATACACGCTGAACGAATACAGCCTGGCCGAACTCCTGGAAGGCGAAAAGCCGGTCGCGGGAAAGACCGAGGAAGAAATCTACGCCAAGCTGAAGCTCGACTACATTCCGCCCGAGATGCGCGAGAACCTCGGCGAAATCGACCTCGCCCAGAATCATGCTCTGCCGCAGTTGATCACGCAGGCCGATCTCAAGGGCGACGTCCACATGCACACCATCGAAACCGACGGCAAGAATACGATCGAAGAAATGGCCGAAGCCGCCAAAGCGCGCGGCTACAAATACATGGCCATCACCGACCACTCCAAGAATCTGGCCTTCGCCAACGGACTCGACGACAAGCGCGCCGTCGAGCACATCGCGCGCATTCGCGCGGCGGGCAAGCAGATCGAGGGCATCACGATCTTTGCCGGCATCGAAGTCGACATCCTGGCCGACGGCGATCTCGATCTCTCCGACGACGTGCTGGCCCAAATGGACCTCGTCATCGCCAGCGTTCACTCGGTATTCAATCAGGAACCGGCAAAGATGACTGAGCGCCTGCTCAAGGCGATTCGAGAATCCCGAACACTTCGATCATCGGACATCCCACGGGCCGCATCCAGCTGCGCCGCGACTCCTACGAACTTCGACATGCACGCCATCCTGACCGCGGCCGCGAAGCACAAAGTCGCCATGGAACTGAACTCCTATCCCGACCGGCTCGACCTCAACGACGTGCATCTGCGCCAGGCCAAACAGCAGGGCGTGAAGATCGTCATCAACACCGACTCGCACCACACGTCGCACATGGAAAAGATCCGCTACGGCATCCTGCAAGCCCGACGCGCCTGGCTGACCAAAGATGACGTGCTCAACACTTTGCCTGCACAGAAATTCGCGAAGGCCATGAAGCACGCCTGGTAGACACAGCAGGCCTTTGAATCAAAATGGAGCCCCAGACGCCTCGTCCGGGGTCGCCGACAAGCGTAGAATCAGCAGTGACGACCACCGCCATGCCTGATCAGACACCCCTCCCGCCCGCGAATCCGCCAGCGCCCCCAGCCGCACCCGCCGGTCCGACCATCCACATCGGCGAAGAATACGGCACGGCCAAGAAAAATCTGCCGCCTGCCAAAATCGTGCTGATCGCGATTGCCGCGGTGCTGGTCGTCGTGCTGATCGCTTCTTTCCTGAAGCGTGCCAAGCCGCAGGCCTCGGGATCTCTCGATAACGTAGTCGCCGTGGAGATTCCTGGACAGACCTCGACCATGGTGGCGTTGACCTTCACCCTGCGCAACACCAGCGACAAGATCTCTACGTCCGTAGCCTGCAGGGCACAATCAAGACGCCCAGCGGAGACGTCTCCGCCGACGCCGTCTCTGCCATCGATTTCGATCGCTATTTTCAGGCCTTCCCTGCGCTGAAAAGCGGCGCACAGCCGCGCTATGCCGCCGGAAACCAAGATTCAGCCCGGCGAAGCGCTGGCTGGAACGATCATCGTGGCGTTTCCCGTGACTCTCGACGCGTTCAATCAGCGGACTTCAACCAGTGCCATGATCTGGCCCTATAACGAAACGGTGCCGGTCACGTGACGAAGTAGCACGCCGGGAGTTTCAGATCCAAAGGAGCTGCTTCGCCTCTTGCGTGAATCCATGTAAATGCGTTTCTATATCCGGATGACACATTCTTCGCATTCTGTCCGCTCCAGTCGCAGTGCTGATCGGGTTCGTCTCTTGACTCTGCTGCGCCGCGGCCGCTGAGAAGCCGGCCAAATATCTTTTCTTCGTGGGCACCTACACCGAGGAAGGTAGCAAGAGCAAAGGCATCTACGCCTTCCGCTATGACGCGAGCACAGGCCAGATCACGCCGCTTGGCCTGGCGGCGGAAACGACCAATCCGTCGTTCGTGGCGCCGCACCCGAACGGCCGGTTCCTCTATGCGGTGAATGAAGTTGGCAACTACAAGGGCCCGAATAGCGGAGGCGTCAGCGCGTTCTCGATTGATCGTGCAACCGGCAAGCTGACATTTCCTGAATGAAGTGGCTTCACGCGGCGCCGACCCCTGCTACATCACGGTCGACAAAACCGGAAAATATGTATTCGTGGCGAATTACACGGGAGGGAGCGTTGCCGTATTTCCCGTGCTCGCCGATGGCAAGCTCGGCGAGGCTGTGGCCTTCGTGCAGCACACTGGCCACGGCACGAATCCCGAACGGCAGGAGGGACCGCACGCGCATTCGATCGACCTCTCACCCGACAACCGCTTCGCCATGGTCGACGATCTCGGCCTCGACGAGTTGCTCGTCTACAAGTTCGACGCCGCCAAGGGCTCACTCACGCCCAACGATCCTCCATTCACCAAAATCGATGACGGCTCCGGACCGCGGCATTTCGCCCTTCGTCCCGATGGCAAGTTTGCCTACGTGATCAGTGAAATGGGACATACCGTTACTGTGTTCGCGAACGATGCGGCTAACGGAAAGCTCAAAGTCTTACAGACGATCACCACCCTGCCCAAGGGTTTCACGGGCCGCAACGACAACGCAGAAATTGCAGATGCATCCTTCCGGCAAGTTTCTTTACGCCTCAAACCGCGGCGACGACAGCATTGCTATTTATGCGATCGACGAGAGCAAGGGAACGCTGACGCAAGTCGGAAGGGTTCCTACGGGAGGCAAGGAGCCGCGCAGCTTCGAGATCGATCCGACGGGCGCGCTGCTTTTCGCGCAGAATCAGAAATCGGACAACATTGTCGTGTTTAAGATCGACGCGAAAACCGGCTATTGACGACGACTGGACAAATGCTCGAAGTAGCGGCTCGCCGGTTTGTTTGAAGTTCGTGGCGGTGGAGTGAGCCTGTGATACCGATGAGAGTCAAGATGAGTAATGCATTCGTAATATGCCCTGCTCTGTTTTACTCTGGCCCGCAATGGCGCTAGTGGTGCGCAAGTAGACTCATGGAAAGTCGATTCCGAACCCGATTCTGCGCGGACACAAGTTTTGAGTTCAGCACGACATCAGAAGGTGCTCACCCTCACCACAAATGCTCAATCAGGAACTTGCTCAGTGAACCCTAAGGAGATTCCCGACCCTGCGTTTCGCGAAGCGATGGAAGCTTTTAACGATGTGGATAAACAGAACTGGGATTTATCGGAGGAACTCCGGCAGCAGAGGACCATCAGCGAAACGGAAATTGGTTCGATATTCAGGCCCGGCATAGTAGAAGGGTGGAAGCAGTTTCGACAGAGGTATCCGGACTTCGCTGGTTACGTCGCTGTTTTCAGCCGTTGGATTTTGAGAAAGCGCATACCGTTGCAGTTGTTTATTCGCAGGGGCAGTGCGGTGCCCATGCGGCGCAGGTGGGCTTCAGTACTTTCGCCGCACGCCCAAAGGCGGGAGGAGGATTAAGACAAGCTATCCAGGCTGCTTCGCATTTTCGTAACGCTATCCAACGGGCGCGACCGCACCACAACGCTGGCGATCCTCGCGGAGTGGCTCGTCCTACTACGTTTCCTCTGAATCCCCTTGCGCCGCGCCAGATGCGTGTTCGCGTCCGGCTTGATCTCGTCATACTTCAGGCATGAGATCGATCCATCCACTTCTAGCACAGCCAGCGCGACTTGATCGCAGCTGTTGATGCCATGCTCGCGCAGGGCGCGGTTCAATTCGTCCATGCTGACGTGTTCCCGTGCCATGTGGGAATCAATGACCTTGCCGTCATGAACCAGCAGCGAAGGCTCGCCTTCGATCAGACGCCGCAGCGCCGGTTTCCGCCCGAAACATTCGCGACCAGATAATTCAGCAACAGCAGCGTAGCTAGCCGCGACCGCGCCGCCCAGCAGCGACGTGTCGGGCCCGGTCATAGCATTCTGTACGGAGTTCGACAGCAGGAGCAGCAGCGTCAGGTCGAACGGGGTCATCTGCCCGACTTCACGCTTGCCGCTTAAACGCACCCCAATCAGCACCAGCAGATAGATCACGCCCGTGCGCAGCACGATCTGCAGCAGCACGTGGATTCCGGGGAAGAACGCTCCGGTCATTGTTCAGTTGCCCCGTTTTTCAGCGCCCCGTTTTTTCGTCCCATCGAATATCCGTTTCGGCTTAGTTCGCCGTCACCGGCACGGGAGCGCCCTTCGGCGTGCTCAAATATCCGGTGGCTTTGTTCTTGTCGACCGTCCACACCACCAATTCAAACAGCAGGTGGTCGCGGCCCGAGTAGAACTGAATGGGCTCGGCGACGTTGCGATCTTTCTTCTCGATCGTCTTGTCGTCGGAGGTCACGTTCAGGGTGAACTTGCCCTTCTTGCCATCGGTCTTCTTCAGCTGCAGGCTGACGGTCGAAACCGGCTGCGGCTTGGCGCCCTTGAGCAGCGTGAACTCGTAGTAGTTGCGGTCGCCTTTGTGCTTCAGAATTTCCAGATCGCCGGCGCGTGTGGGCGATCAGTCCGCTCTGCACGCCCAGATCGCCAATCGTGCTCTGCAGCTTTGGCTTTCGTGGCTTCGAGATCGGCCTTGGTCGAGCGAATCGGTTTTCACTCCGCCAACGTCGGTCTTCACGCCCGAGATTTCACCGAGACTGCCGACCGCGTTGATCTGCGCCTTCTGTTCCTTCTCCAGGCGGGCTCTCCGTGGCTTTCTGTTCGGCGCTGCAACTCGGCGGTGCGCTGCGCAAGTTCCTGTTTGGTCATGCCGGCTTGCCGTCGCCAAGGCGTCTGTTCGTCGCTTCGGCCGTCTGCAATCCGATTCTGCAGATCTTTCACCTGCGCCTGGCTGCCGCTCAGATCGCTGGTCAGTTTCTACGACCGCCAGATGCGTGGCATAGTGGGCGTATCCAGAAGCCGCCACCACCAGAATCGCCAGCACCATCAGAATCCACTTGCCGGCGTTCGACTGATGTTCCATCTGTATCTGATCGCCTTCATCGGCCATACACTCTTCCTCCTCGGAAGCTAAAGTAATTGAATTGCAGGGATATGTGTCAATTGTTGAGCAGGATCACCACAGTGTCAATTGGCACGCTGGATGTCAGATGTGCTTCGCGAACGGAATTCGTCTTAACGGCGAAGCGCCAGGGCCTCCTGCAAGAGCAGGTTCGGGATCGCGGCGGACTGCGGCCGCCGCCGCCCGAGCCGCTTCTCGATTTGCTGCCGCGCCGCGGCCAACGCGACCGGAACCGCCGTGTTGGGAAGCGACTGCGTCAGCGATTTCCGATTTCACCATGCAGGCATAGGCCAGCCGCGCCGGGAATCCAGCATCATCGAGAAATCGCCCGTAGGCAACCAGTCTTGGGCGCTGGCGCTGGTGTCGGCGATCGAATCATCGAGCCGCAGCGCTTGCTGGTAGAGCCGCAACGCCTCGTCCAGTTTCCCGGCCTTCGACTGCAATGCCGCTTCATTCACGTCGGCCACGCTCTCCAGCTTGGGCTGGCGGGTTTGTGCCGCCAGTTTCTCCGCCAGGTGATACGACTTCAGCGCGAGTTCGGTCTGCGACGAACGCGCCTGGCAATCCGCCATGCGCAATACGATCGCGATGACTTTCTCGGGTGCGGGACGATCGTCTCCTGTGCGAGCTTGCGAGGGCTGCGAGGCGATCTGTTCGAGGAAAGAGTTGTAATGCGAAGCCGCAGCCTGCGCCTTGCCTTCGCGATCCAGTTCGTCCGCCAGATACAGATGGGCGAGCTTTTGTCCCGGATCGACGACGAGGGCCGATTCCCAATTCGCCAGAGCCTGGTCGGCGTGCCCGCTCCGCAGCGCGAGCAAACCACGGTCGACCAGAAGATTGGCATCCTTTGGCGCGTACTTGAGCGATGCGTCGGTCAGGCTGATGGCTTCGTCGAAACGGTCCTGATCGATGAGCAATTGCAGCAGTCCCTGCCGCGGAGCGGGATCGGCCGGATTGGCCTGCATCGCCCGTCTCCATGCAGCTTCTGCCTGCTGCGGCTGGCCGTCTTCCATCGCCCGGCGCGCCAGCCGCATCTGCAGAGAACTGTCGAACGAATTAAGAGCCTCGGCCCGCTGCAGGTCATGCAAGTCGTCGGCGTCGAAGCGCCAGATAATATCGTGCCTGATCAACCGTTCCCCAAACCAGCAGGAGCAATGCCGCGCTCACTCGCAGCGAACGGGCACCGGAGCTGCCGCCAACCAGCCAACGGCACGCAGCGGCAAACTGTCCGCCGGCTTCTCCCGCGGCATCTGAGATGCGTTCCCGAGAATTCAGCAAGAGCGAAGCGATGCGTCCATCGCGCAGCTTCCAGATGGCGCCATCCAGAATGAAGTGGTGAATATTCACCAGCGCCGTAAAGATCAGGAAGCTGGCGGTGAAATCATGATGAAGCACGCGGCTGGCCAGCCACGGTCCGGGCACAAATAACGCAATGCCGCCCACGACCAGCACCCCGAAATAGGCCAGTGGACGCCAGTTGCGCGAAGCCTTCCCGCAGTACCGCCGAGCGTTCGCCCGAGGCCTCACGGCGCGCATAGTAACTCGTGATCCACAAATATTGCGCCGAGTGCATCACCGCGAGAACGCCCGTAGCTGTAGCGGTTCTGCGGAATCTCCAGACCTTTGATCAGCGAAATCGCTGCCGGCAGCAGGAACCACAGAGAACTGCGAAGAAAATAGCGTAAGGGACGGAGATCAGTTTCCGCCATCCCGTCGCGCGCAGCCAGCCGCGACAGCCCAAACCCCGACAACGCGACGAAGGCCACCATGAGAATGATCTGCTCCCAGCGGCTCACGACCGCCGGGATTCCCAGCGATATGAATAGCGGGTCCGTCGACGGCCCGGTATGGAAGCCGAGAAACAGAATCAGATACGAAACGACGAAAGCGCCGTATAACGCCCGTCGCGTGCTCTTATCGGGTCGGCTCCTGCCCGGCGCGCGAACATCATGAACAGCCCGTAGTTCTGTCCGCTGTAGTGCCACGGACTCCACGTCAGGTAGATGGTGAAAATCAAGGGCAGAAGTCGCAGCCAGAAATGCGACAGCAGCAGCGTCAGCAAAATTAGGCCGGTGATGTGGACGGTGAAGATGCGGTACTTCTGAAAGTCTTCGCTGCGATGGTAGGCGCGATAAATCGTCGCCATGTAGTGCGGATAGTTAAAAAACAGCGCCAGCACGTAGAATGCAACCGACCAGGCGCGCGCGCTTGAAGCCATGGAAAAGTACGAAAGCAGCAGCAACGGCGCCGACCACGCTCCGCAGCCCACAATCAAGTCGAGCCCCGGATTGTAGATCCAGGGCGAGGCTTGTTCCTTCGAATTCAGTCGCGATTTTCCCCATAACGGCGATTCACTACCGCAGCTGTCAAATTATAGGTGGGGGAATCGCGACAACGCGTAACTGCAGAGATGCAGGAGGGGTAACGAAGGTAACGAGCGGAAAATCTCGCTATTCGAATTTCCAGCGCGTCGATTTGCTCTGGAAATGCTTCTCCCACAATCCGAACACGACTCGCGGCCGCACGGAGAACACGGGTTCCTTCATCGACAGAATGTCGTCTTTCATCGACGACATATCGAACTTGTACTTCTTTCCGTACACCGGAAGGAACTTGCGTCGCGCGGGGGCGTCGGCGATCTCCGCGACGCCTTCGACGATCACCGCTTCCTGCGCGTGTTCCGTGCAAACGACGCAATTCGTGTTTCGCGCCAGGTTGCGCGCCTTGCGCGACTTGCTCCCGGTGCTGAACAGGAAACGACCGTCCTGCCACAGGCCCCAGACCACCATCGTGTGGGGCGAGCCGTCAGGTTTAACGGTCGTGATCCAGTAGTTATGCGATTTTTTCAGGCGCTGTTCAGCCCATGACCACGGCAGCAATCCCTTGCTGCCCTTGGGGAAGCCGTAACCGGGCGCGTCGCGGACGGCTGGGCTTTGGGGATGCAATCCGCATTTTCTGAGCCAGCATCATTTTTCCCGGGCGAGCTCGCGTCGGAAAGGGACTGGCGAAATTGTTAACGTTGGAGATGGCATTTCTTCTGTAAACCATCGAAGAGCTTGGCATTTCCCTCTTGCTTCGACTGGCCAACTTTCCAGCATCTCGCAAAGGTATCTGCAAACAAGAAGTTCTTCTCGACCGCTGTCTTAACTTCCGGGAAAAAGTTCGCGAAGTGGTGCTCCAGCAGATGCTCCATCAAGACCGTTGCCACAGCCGCACGAAGGTCTTCATCTTCGTGGCAGCCCCAGCGCAGAATAAATGTCCAAACCGCTTCCGGCTCCTCTCGGATGAAATCCTCGATTCTGACAATGGCCTGCCAGCGCGGATCGATCTCTTGTTCTTCGGGAGCAGCCTGTCCAGGCAACATGGCCTCGACCTCGGCGATGGTCTGCCAAACGTTCATAATCTCCAGGCGCCTTCATTCGGTGGTCCGCGTAACGTCGCTCCGGGCGCAGACTACAGGTTCTTCTTCGTCCACTGATCGATGCGGTCGAGAGCCTGCTGCAGGTTCTCCAGCGAATTGGCCACGCTGAAGCGCAGGTAGCCTTCGCCGAATTCGCCGAACGCCGTACCCGACAGCGCAGCCACTCCTGCTTGCTCCAGCAGGGCGTCGGCCAGCGGCTTCGACTTCCATCCTGTCTTCGTGATGTTGGGGAACACGTAGAACGCGCCTTTCGGCATGCGGCAGGAAAATCCCTTGATTTTGTTGAGTCCGGCTACGAACACATCGCGCCGCCGCTGGAACTCGTCGCGCATGTGATCGACGGAACTCTGATCGCCGCGGATCGCCTCGATACCCGCAACTTGCGTGAAGCTCGCCGTGCACGAGTTGGAGTTGGTCATCAGCCGCGTCATGTGCGCGGCCAGGTCGGCGCGCATCACGCCATAGCCCATGCGCCATCCCGTCATGGCGTAGGTTTTCGAGAAGCCGTCGAGCAAGATGGTGCGCTCCTGCATCCCCGGCACCGACATGATCGAAAAGTGCTGGCCCCCGTCGAACAGCAGGCGGCTGTAGATTTCGTCCGACAGGATCATGATGTTGCGGTCGCCGATCAACTTGGCAATCTGCTCGAGGTCGCGGCGCTCCAGAACTCCGCCCGTAGGATTCTCCGGCGAATTCAAAATGATCAGCCGGGTGCGGTCGTTGATGAGCGCGGCCAGTTCGTTCACGTCAAGCGAGAAGTCGCGCTCCTCGCGCAGTTGAATCGGCACGGCGCGCCCGCCGACGTAGTGAATCATCGACTCATAGATGGGAAATCCGGGATTGGGATAGATGACTTCATCTCCCTCATCAATCAGCGAAAGGATCGTGAAGAAAATAATCGGCTTGCCGCCGGGGACGACGACCACTTCGTCGCTCGATGACTTTCACGCCCCGAGTGCGGCTGACATATTCGGCCAGCGCCTGACGTAAATCGGGCAAGTCCGGCCGAAGGTCCGTAATGCGTCCAGCCTTTGCGCAGGGCGTCGATGCCCGCTTCGACCACGTTCGCGGGCGTGTCGAAATCCGGCTCGCCGATTTCCAGGTGAATGATGCTTTTGCCCTGGCGCTCCAGCGCGCGGGCTTTGTTCAAAACCTCAAAGGCGGTTTCGGTGCCCAGCCGCGACATGCGGCGGGCAAGACTGCAATTCGTGTTGCAGTGGTTTGTGGCATGATGACAAGACTCCTGAGCAGGTCAAACGGCACATTATACGCCCGCCGGCGAGGGCATAAACCACGAAGGCCACGAAGGTTCACGAAGGAAAACTCTATAAATCAGGCATCTTCGTGATACTTCGTGGCCTTCGTGGTTCATGCTTTGCAATTCGCCGGAGTAAACTAGCGGGCCACACATGGAGGAACCGATGGGCTCCTATCTTGACGAACTTTATGCGCACCAGGAATGGGCCGACGCCGAGCACTGGCGCGCCTTTGAAGCGCATCCCGCTGCGCTGGAGGATACAGCGATTCGCGAACGACTGCTGCACATTCACCTGGTGCAGCACGGATTTCTGTGGGTGACCAGTCCGCAGCGGTCCGAGTTCGCCTTCAAGAAGCTGGAAGACTTCCCTTCCATGGCGGATCTGAAGCAGTACGCGCGTCAAGGTCTCGACGACATCAATGAGCTGTTGAAGAACACGAATCAGGAGCGGATGGAAGAACTGGTCGAAGTGCCGTGGTTCAAGCCGCCGCTGAAGATCAGTGTGCGCCACGCGTTCATGCAGGCGGCCATGCACAGCCACTACCATCGCGGGCAAAACGCCACGCGCTTGCGGGAGTTGGGCGGCGTGCCTCCCATGACCGACTTCATCGTCTGGCTGCGGGACGGTCAACCGGCGGCAAACTGGTGAGGTGAGCTGCAGGTTTCGCGAGCCAGTGATGACTAATAATGTCCGCGTAAGTAAAAATCGTCACGGACGAAACCGGAGGTGGCCCATGAGAAGAATTAATCCCAGGCAGTCTCTCAGAATCACATCAATTCCAGTCTGCCGCCGATTGATCAGCCTCTACTTGACGCGACGCGCGCGGTACGACTCGCGTTCCCGTGGGTGCTCAGGCCTCGCCGCTTTCTTCCCAGCCTTCGCGCTCTCCGCCTCGGCGCAGGCCGCCTCTCCCGTCCACGGTCTTTGGGTGTGGAAGGGACCGTCGATCGTAGAGAGCCGCGGGGCGCGGAGAAGCTACGCGATTTCTGCCAATCCAGGAACATCAACGAAGTCTACATCTCGGTTTCTTCGAGTGGCACAATGCTGCCGGGCGACTTCCCGCATCTCATCGACCTTCTCCATCGTTCGAGCATCCATGTCGAGGCCTTGCTTTCGAATGAGGAAGCCGACGAACCTGGCCGGCATCGCGACAAACTGCTCGACCAGGCGCGGGCCATCGTGAGCTTCAACCAGCGGCAGCCCGCGCATCGCTTCGACGGCATTCACCTCGACCTCGAACCGCAGCAGCGCCCGGAGAATAAAGGCGCTGGCAATCTTCAATTTCTGCCCGGCCTGGTGGATGCGTATCGCGCGGTGCGCGGGATTGCCGAACCGGCGCAGTTGACGGTGAATGCCGACATCCAGAAGAAACTGCTGAAGGGTGACGCCGCACAACGCAAATTACTGCTCTCTTCGTTGCCGCGGCTCACGCTGATGCTTTACGAGGTCAGCAGTCCGAATGACGGGAAGAGTGAGCAGGAAAAGATCGAGAATCTCCAGACGGAAAGTCAGAAACTTCTGGATACTGCTTACGACGGATTGCAGAGCGCGAGCCTGGCGAAAATTGTCATCGGCCTGCGCACTCCGGACTACCGAGAACTGTTGCCGCAGATGCTGGCCGCTCTGGATAAGGCCCACGGCGCGAACCCGCACTATGCCGGATGGGCGTTACACTCCTACAACGATTCTCTAACCGATGATCGCAAGTGAAAATGAGCTAGCAGAGAGATTATTCCGAGACGCTGTGTTCTTCGTTTTGCGCGCGCAGGACGCGGTCGACGGAGTAGGGGGCGCGGCGGCTGGGTTCGTGGTAGTGGCGGACTTGCATTTCGCCGAGCAGGCCGATCGCGAGCAGATTCAGGCCGCCGAGCAGCAGGCCGAGAGCGGCCATCATCAGCGGGCCGTGTTCGGCCATGACCGGAACGTGGCGCAGGAACTTTTCCACTCCCAGCCAGAGCACGATGCCGCTGCCGCCGAAGATGCTCATCATGCCGAATGCTGCCGAAGAAGTGCAGCGGGCGCGAAAGATAGCGCAGCAGGAAGCGGATCGTCAGCAGATCGAAGAACACGCGGAAGGTGCGCGTGATGCCGTAGTGCGAAACGCCGCGCTCGCGGTTTACATTGCGGATAGGCACTTCGCAGATCGTCGCGCCATGCCACGAGGCCAGCGCCGGAATGAAGCGGTGCAGTTCGCCGTAGAGCGGCACCTGCTCCAGAATGTCGCGGCGGTAGGCTTTGAACGTGGTGCCGAAGTCGTGGATATCGACGCCGCTGATCTTGGCCATCATCCAGTTGGCGATGCGCGACGGGATGCGGCGCATCCAGAAATTGTCGACCCGCACTTTGCGCCATCCGCTGACGATGTCGTAGCCGGCGGCAATCTTTTCCAGAAACAGTGGAATGTCGTTGGGATCGTGCTGCAAATCGCCATCCATGGCGATGATGTACTCGCCGCGGGCATGGTCGAAACCGGCCGCTAATCCTGCGGTCTGGCCAAAGTTGCGGCGCAGCTTGACCACCGTCACGCGGCTGTCGACCGCCGCGATTTCGCGCAGCATGGCGAAGGTGTGGTCGTTCGATCCATCGTCCACCAGCACGATCTCGAAGGTCTCGCCGTGGGACTCCATGACCGCCTTCAGGCGATCGTAGAGGTCGGTGACGTTTTCCTGCTCGTTGTGCAGCGGGACGACGATGGAGTACTTGGGCACAGTCTGCTTATTATAGACCGAAAAACAGTTCTCAGTTCCCGGTTCTCAGTTCTCAGTTGGGTACCTTCGGGCTACTGCCACGTTTACGCCGCGACCACCCCTTTTTCCACTGATAGAACGTGAGCAGCATCTTTCCGATCATTCTTGGTCATCAGCCCTGTTCTTTCAGTTTCAGCCGCGACTTGTTGTCTTCCATGAAAGCCTTGATTTCGTTGGCCGCGCCGAGCAGGCGGTTCCATTGTTCGTAGTAGAGAGTGACCGGGAAGCGGCCCAGGCCATAGACGCTGACCCCGCCTTTTTCGCCGACTTTAAAGATCAGGTCTCCACTGCGCTTTTTGGTTTCGACTTCTTTTTCGAGCTGAGACAACTTGGCTTTGAGTTCTTCGTAGGTTGGTTCAGACATGCTTCCCTCGCAATTGAAATGAGTGCATACCGGCGATTGTCCTGTGGGCAGGATAAACGCCCTGTCTATAGTAACGTGTCTGACATTGCCTTGCGGCGGCTAACCGTTATAAGCTCAAGAGAGTCTAATCCAAAGCAGGAAAGCCGAGGTCTGGGGTTCGTTCATGCGTTTGTGGGTGAAATGGTCGGCGTGGCTCGGACTGTTCCTGATGTTGTGGACAGTCGCAGCGGAGTCTACCCACAATCACCCCAACCAGACAGAGTCCGCCTCCTGCTCGATCTGCGTGGCGGCGCACAGCGCCAGCCCCACCGTAAGTTCTATCCAGACCGCTCCGGTATTCGCCGCGATCGGTCTGCTGCGTGAAGAAGACGTCATTCCGAAGTCCCGGTTCGATTTCTCGGAACTGGGAATTCGCGGTCCTCCTGCCCTGTAGGGATTCCCACAAAATCGAATGATCCGGCTCGAGGTGTAAGTCGAGGCCGGGCTATTTCCCTATTTTTCCTTTTCATACAGGAGGGCATATGCCTACTTTTCATAGCAGGCGCTTCGTCGCATTGGCGGCGTTCGCGTTATCTATTGCGGTCACATTATCGGGCGCGCAGTCCGTGGGAAACTCAGGTTCCATCAATGGGAGCGTGGTCGATCCTACGGGCGCCGTCATCCCCAAAGCCACCATCGAAATCCGCAACCCCGTCAGCGGGTTCGATCGCTCCACCACCTCTGACGCATCGGGAAAGTTTGCCTTCACCAACATTCCTTTCAACCCTTATCACCTCGTGGTCACTGCGGAAGGCTTTGCGGCCTCAGTGCAGGACGTCGAGCCGCGCTCGGCTGTACCCGTGAATATCGTCGTGAAATTGGACGTGGCAACCTCGACCACCTCAGTAACGGTCGAGGCTAACGGCGGGGATTTGGTTGAGAACGACTCCACTTTCCATACTGACGTAGACAGGAACCTGTTCGACAAACTTCCTTTGGAGAGCGCATCGTCGTCACTGAGTTCGCTGGTGACCCTTTCAACTCCGGGTATCGCTGCGGATTCCAACGGCCTTTTTCATGGGCTCGGCGATCATGCCGAGAACTCGTTCTCCGTTGACGGCCAGCCCATCACCGACCAACAGAGCAAGGTGTTCTCGAATCAGGTTCCGCTCGATTCGATCCAATCGTTGGAAGTGATCTCGGGTGCGCCGGGAGCCGAATACGGGGGAAAGACCAGCGTCGTCATTGTAGCGACCACGCGCTCGGGCCAGGGCGTAACCACACCCCATGGCAGCGTGACCGCTTCCTATGGAACGTTTGGAACGTCCACACTGGCGGCTGAGCTTGCGTATGGCGGCAAGAATTGGGGAAATTTTATCTCCGCGGGCGGCTTGAATACTGGGCGATTCCTCGACCCGCCAGAATTCACAGTGCTGCACGACAAGGGCAACGAGCAGAACCTGTTCGACCGTGTCGACTACCAGGTCTCAACCGCCGACTCCATTCACCTGAACCTCGGCTATAGCCGCAGCTGGTTCCAGACACCGAATTCCTTCGATGCTCAGAACGCGACCGCCTGGAGCGGGCTGGGCGGCGTGGATGCGCAGGATGTAAACAACTATGGAGGCGTCGCTCCCAATGGCCTTGTCGTCGGAGCGACCGACCAACGCTCCAAGATTGGCACCTTCAACATCGCTCCTTCGTGGACGCGCCTGCTGAGTACGAACGCCGTATTCACTCTGGGCACATTTGTGCGGCGCGACGACTATAACTACTACCCCAGCAGCGATCCTTTCGCCGACCTTGGACCTCCTGGGCTGCAACGGCAGTCGGTGGGTCAGAACCGGACACTCACCAATGCCGGGATTCGATCGGACATCTCCTACGTGAAGGGGATCAACAACATCAAGGCCGGAGTCACCTACGAACAAACTTTCCTCAACGAAAACGACACCCTGGGCATTGTCGACCCAACCTACAATGCGCCCTGCATAACATTTTCCAACGACCAGCAGCAATATGTGGCCGCGCCTGCGCCGGGAATCACCAGTCCCACGCAATGCGCCGGAACGCTTCAGGCAAACATCGCCGCCAATCCGAATGCGCCGGGCTCGGCGCTTTATCCGAATTTCAACCCGACGCTCCTGCCATACGACTTGACCCGCGGCGGAGTCCTGTACGATTTCAACGGCCACACCGACGTGAAGGAACTCGCGTTGTACGTCCGGGACAACATCACCAAGGGAAAGTGGTCGTTGAATCTTGGCTTGCGCGGTGACCTTTACAACGGACTGACCGTCGCGCGCCAGGCCGAGCCCAGAGTTGGCGTGGCTTACAACATCAAGAAGACCAGCACGGTGCTTCGAGTTTCGTATGCCCGCACGCTGGAATCTCCTTTCAACGAGAATCTCGTTCTCTCGAGTATTGGATGCGAAAATGCGGTCCTGTCTCCGCTTCTCCTCTGTTCGCCCGGAGCGAGCGGGGCGTTGAATCCCGGCTTTCGCAACGAGTTCCACGCTGGCATCGAGCAGGCGTTCGGACGGTTCCTGGTATTTTCCGGCGAGTACATCACGAAATACACGCACAATGGCTACGACTTCAGCGTGCTCGGCAACACCCCGATCACTTTCCCGATTGAATGGCACAACTCGAAGATTCCCGGATATGCGGGGCGCGTGAGCGTTCCCGATATCCATGGCTTCTCGGCGCTAATGGTCTTTTCCAGCGTAGCGGCACGATTCTTCCAACCCCAGATCGGCGGAGCGGGCGCGACGGTGGAGACTGCTGCGGGACTTCCCTTCCGCATTGACCACGACGAGAAGTTCAACCAGACCACCCACTTCCAGTACCAGCCTTGGAAGCGCGGACCCTGGACTGGTTTTAACTGGCGATATGACAGCGGCCTGGTCGCAGGCAATGCGCCCTGCTACGGGAGCGGTGCAAGCAACGATTGCCCGCAATCCACCACCATCGGAGGGCTGCCAGCGGTTCTGTTGCAGGACGTTTTTGGAAACCCGTTAAGCGCTGATCAGGAGTTTCAGGCCGGGTTCACCTGCAATGGCGTCCGCGCAACCCCCACCACGGCGTTGCCCTCCGCTTGCCTGGCATCGCAATTCGGCACGAGTCTTATCCAGGTTCCGGAGGTCGGAACCGAGAATGACGACCACAATCCGCCGCGGATCGCCCCGCGCAATCTATTCGATGTCTCGCTGGGACACGACAACCTGTTTCGCGGCGATAAATACAAATGGAGTGTGCAACTCACCGTCATTAACGTAACCAACAAGTACGCGCTCTACAACTTCCTTTCCACGTTCAGCGGCACGCATTACGTGACGCCCCGAACCCTAACCGCCCAACTGGCGTTTCATTTCTAAAGGCAATTCGCCCAAGCCAGAAAAGGCGACCCTGAAGCGGGTCGCCTTTTTGCTTTTCAGGCGGTTTTCGGAATGCGGCTGCGGCGAAACTAATATTTTCCGCGAAATATGGCCTTATTGATGTCAGGCCAGAACTCTTTCACCATGTTGAACACGCCGTCCAAAACTACCTGCGTTCCCCAACGTTGGTACGTTTTCACCCACGGATTGGATTGCTCCGGATAATACAAATTGCCGATGCCCGCTGCCCCTCCGGCCCCCACGATCTCCGCTAGATTGAAAGTGCTCTTACCCGAGTTCGTCCTGGTGACAAACAGCCGACCTAACGCATAACCGGCCCGCTTCGGGAATCCACCTTTGCCCATGGTGTAGTATCTCGGGTCTTCTCTCGTCGCCCAAGGCACGATCGCTTCCGCCATGTAGTTCTCGATGCCAGTATCGGCAAAGACGTGCCAGTAGTATTTGCTGTAGCCCTCCGCGCCCTGCCCAAACGTCGGCTGCGACTTGCCCGCCAGGTCAATGCCGGAGAGCGCTGCCACGAAAATAAAGTCGGAGTAGTCGAAGGTATCCTGGGTCGCCAGCCAGAGCTCGCTCGGGAAACTCATTGGCGGCAAATGGGTGTTGGCGCTGACCGCACGGTAATTTGGAACGATCCCCAGAATTCTCTTGTTTTGTTTGCCATAATCTTCATCGGGGTTACCTGGAGTTGAAGGGCTGGCCTGGGGCTTCGGCGCGTCGGGCGAGGAGGACTTTCCATCCGTAGTTGGCGCGGCTGGCGGTGCGTCCTGGCCTTGCCAAGCATTGGTGCGCGCTGCGTCGATTTGCGAAAGATCGATTTGCGCAACCGTGATTTGCGCAACAATAATTTGCGCAACATCGGCCGGCGCAATACCGGGGACCCCCGAAACGCCGTCCAGACCCGACTCTACCGTTCCTTCTCCCAGTTGTTCCCGCGCGCTCGCTGGTTCCTGAGCCCGTACAGATGCCACTGCCAACATCCCGGACACCACTGCCGCCATGCAAACGAATCGAATCGCTTTCAAGTCTCCCCCCACATCTTTATTTGCGCGCTCTTATTTGCGCGCTTCGGCCTGATCTGCCGTGCCTTTCAAACAATTCCTTCGGTAACGACAATTGGATTGCCTGACTCGGCGTTTGGATGCACTCAAGTGGAGAAAACGGGTAAGCGTGGAATTCCGAATGGGGAGCGTTACTTCGGTGTTTTCTGCTGGGCTTTCTGCAGCTTCTTCTGCAGTTGGATCTCTTGTCTCTTCTGCAAATAGGCGTGAATGTCGGGCCAAAACTCCTTCAGCACATTTCCGAAGGCGTCGAGACCCATTTGGGTCCCCCAATTGTTGATATTCCCTGAAACGTTCCGATCGACCTCGGGATAGTAGACGTTGGAAATGGCAATCGCCGTCGCGTTACCGGCAAACTCTGGAACGTTGAACATGTGAGCCCCGGAGTCTTTCCGAGCGATTACGAGACGGTCGATGGCATAGCCAAAACGGTGCGCGAACGATCCCCTGCCCAATCGATAATAGCGAGGGTCGATTTTCAGGATTGTGGGGTAAACGCCGCCCACCATGATATTGCCATCCACCTGATCGGCGAAAGCCGCTCCATAGCGCTTCGCATATCCCTTGAATCCCTGCCCGAACCCCGCATCGGTATCTACCGCTTGGTGAATGCCCGCCACAACGCCGACGAGCGTGAATTCGTAGGGATCGAAGGAGCCCTTCGCCGCCATGGAGAACTTCTCTTTCCATGTGACTGGCGGCACCTGCGATTGGCCATCCACCGTCAGGTAGTTCGGCATCACGTAAAACATCCGGTCATCTTTCTTCTTCGCATCATCCTTCTTGGCATCGTCCTTCTTCGCGTCTTCGCTTTTCTTTGGTTCTTCCGGGGACGGACTGTTTTGACCCTGAGAATTCTGGGCTGACGGCTGGTCTGCGGGCTTGTCCTGCCCGGGAGGATTGGCCGCGGGCGGTGGGGCGGATTGAGGAGGGTCCGATGTTGGAGTCTGCGGGGTGCTTTGACCTGCGCAAAAAGCCGCAAAAAATAAGATCGACACGCTCAGTAGGCCTACACGCGCTGATTTGCTGAGTTTCAAATTGATGATGGCTCCCGGTCCAGCTGATTAATTCCAGTTGATTGAGATGTCGCCAAGGCGATGTTGGTGGTCCACTGTTGGCAGACCCTTCCCCGCAAACAGACTCTGCTCTCCCCCAAGCATGCCAGCCCTGGTAAATCCCGAGATTCAACGAGTCGTCCGCCAGACTCTGCGGTCAGCTCCCCAATTACCGGAAGATTTCCGCGCCGGATCGCATCCCTGGCGAGGAAACTTATCTTTCCACTTTACCAGTAAGATGCAGTTGGGGGCGAGCAGGTCGCTCCCGGTTGAGCATTTTCCGGCTCGCGCGGTCAGCCGAAGTTTGTAAACGGATGTAAACGGTGCAGACGCAGAGTAGTGCGACATCCTCCCAGCAAGGGCGCCCGCAAGGATTGCGGCGCGAGTCGCCGCCTGATCGGGCTCTGGGCACAGGGAGTAAAATGCCTTGCTTGGGTTAGCAATCGATCGGGATGACCGCAGCCATCTCAAACTGTCGTAGGTCCCAGACGCTTGGCCACGGTTCGCCTCCACGAAGAGTATTCGCGTTTGTGCGAACTCTCGCCACAGTGTTTCTCGCCAGTGGGCTTATCTGTTTCGCGCAGAGCGACAACGAAAACGCGCACCCACCTGCGCCAGTCCCTCCACAGCCGGTCTCCGGACAATCTCAAGCCGAAGCGCCATCTTTCACTTTCAAAGTGGTCACTCGCATGGTCATCGTCGAGGTTGTTGTTCGCGACCGTGCGGACAATCCGGTGCGAAATCTCACCGCCAAAGACTTGCGGATCTTCGAGACCATTGGCGATTCGAAAAAACTGCCCGAAAGGATTGCTTCGTTCCGCGCGATCACTGAGCCATTGGTCCAGAACGCGGACAAGTCAAATGGAATTGTTCTAGGCTGGCTGCACAAGTCCTACTGCGCGCTGACAGGAGCTTACGAACTGTCGTACTACCTTTCACCGGAGACCCGCAAGGATGGCTTGCACCGCATCTCCGTGACTACTTCCCGCGACGACCTGACGCTCTATTTTCGTCCGGGCTACAAAATCGAGGCGGACAAGCCTGCGGAAGTGCGGCCCGGCGAACTGCCCACCCCGCACACCAACGCTCAACAGCAAGAACAGCAAGCTTTGGAAGTCGCCCGAAAAAAGCATCCAGAACTGGAGCTGCCGCTGATCGCGTGCTATGACGCTCTGAATACCACGGCTTTCCAGCTGGGACTGCAAAAGCTGAACTCAAAACAAGGCAAGACTTATGAGTTCGTTGTGCCCGCCAGTTATTTCGCCTCGCTCCCGGAGGCCGGCCGCAATCACCCTACGCTCTTGGATTATTCGCTCTGCACGTTTGAATCTGGCGGACATCCGCTCAGCCACTTTGACGGAACGGCGCAGGTGGGAACGACTCCGGAGAATCGCGCATCAATCGGCAGCAGTGGATTCGCACAAGCCATCACCTTCGACCCGCAAACCCTAGCCGGATATGCCCTTTCGGCCCGGCTGGTGGTTCGTGATCGCAATACCGGAGCGTTGGGCGCGGGCGAAATCCTGTTGCTCCCCCTCAGCAGAGATCCATTCCCGGCCCCCATCCCCGAGGGGCAAACCAACTCGCTCTTCGGGACGACGAGCCGGGATACGCCACTCGCATTGTGCGGCGACGTCTACCAGCTGGCGCCTTGGACGACGCACCTTCCCCGTTTCTCAGAGTTCGACTCCCTGGCCCCGATCTACACAACTTCTCTGGGCGTTTACTCGCGCTTCTTCACCCTCGGCATTCCCGGCGTAACCAGCCGCACCGAGTGGTTCGGAGTGAATTACTGGGGAGTCTTCGGCGTCGATCGGCCCGGCAAGTACGAGTTTGATCTGCTCTCGGACGACGGCGCCAAAGTCTACATCGATAAGAAACTGATCGTGAGCGACGACACCCTGCACTCGGCCCAGGGTTCACGGGGCACGCTTCGGCTCGCAGCCGGTGCCCACGACATTCGAGTGTCCTACTTTCAGGGTCCTCGCACGGAGGTGGCTCTGGTTCTGCTGGTTAAGCCTCCGGGACGATCGTGGCGCTTATTCGACACCAGAGATTTCCCGAACCCGGAAGATTCGTCTGCGCAGCGAAAGAAATTGCCTCTTCCCGAAAAATTGCCTCTACCCCAGGAATGACCTTTCCTTGCCAGCGTCGCTACGCTTCGTTTGCGGTTGTACTGTGGGGCAAGCCCCGAGGGCTGCGGGCGCTACCGCAAAGTTAGTGACCGCGCACGCGATTCCGTGATTGAAACTGCGGTATCTCGAAAAGCAAACCGCCGTCATTTACGACGCTTCCCCTTCCCTGCTAACATCATGTGTTTACCACTCAACCGGCAACCAAACCTGAATACGCCTTCATAAACTTTACGGAGGAAACATGGCAATTAAAGTTGGCATCAACGGCTTCGGCCGAATCGGCCGCAACGTGTTCCGCGCTTCCCTGAAAGACCCCAACCTGGATTTCGTCGCGGTAAACGACCTGACGGACCCGAAAACGCTGGCCCATCTTGCTGAAGTACGACTCGGTTCTGGGCAACCTGCCCAACCAAGTCTCCGCCGGACCCGACAGCATTACCGTCGACGGCAAGACGATCAAAGTCTTCAAAGAGAGGGATCCGGGAGCGCTGCCCTGGGAGTCCGTAGGCGCGCAGGTGGTGGTCGAGTCGACCGGCCACTTCACCGACGCCAACGACGCCAAGAAGCATATGCGAGGGACGGTGAAAAAAGTCATCATCTCCGCTCCGGCGAAGAATGAAGACATCACGCTGGTGCTGGGCGTGAACCACGAGAAGTATGACGCCGCCAAGCACCACATTCTTTCGAACGCTTCCTGCACCACGAACTGCCTGGCGCCGGTGGCCAAGGTCATCAACGACGAGTTCAAGATCGTTAGCGGCACTATGACGACCATTCACTCTTACACCAACGACCAGGTGATTCTCGACTTCCCGCACAAGGACTTGCGGCGTGCGCGTGCGGCCGCACTGAATATGATTCCGACGACCACAGGGGCGGCCAAGGCACTGAAGCTGGTGATTCCGGAACTCGGTGGCAAGGTCGACGGATTCTCCATGCGCGTGCCCACGCCGAACGTTTCGGTGGTCGACCTGGTGGTATGGGTTGAGAAAAAGACGACCAAGGAAGAAGTCAATGCCGCGCTGAAGAAGGCAACCCAGTCGGGGCCGTTGAAGGGCTATCTCGTCCTACGAGGAACAGGAGTTGGTGTCGTCGGATTTCAAAGGCAACTCCTTCTCGTCGATCGTAGATGCGCCCATGACCCTGGTGGTCGGCGGCAACTGCGTCAAGGTGATCTCCTGGTACGACAACGAGTGGGGATACTCCTGCCGCGTACGCGACCTGATCAACTACATGGCAAGCAAGGGCCTGTAAAGATTTGCGGAGACCCACCCTAACGTCGCAAAGAACGCGACGTTAGGATGGGGCACCGCGCATCGTCATGTCACCTGCAAAAGAAGGACGACCAGCCATGTCCAAGCTTTCCATTCGTGATCTTCCCCTCAACGGCACCCGGATCTTCATGCGCGTCGATTTCAATGTGCCGCTGGAAGACGGGCGCGTCATGGACGACACCCGCATCCGCGAAACCCTGCCTACCATCGAATACGCCCTCCGCCACGGCGCGCGCCTCATCCTGGCCTCCCACCTTGGACGGCCCAAAGGCAAGCCCAATCCGAAACTGAGCTTGAAGCCGGTGGCCGAGCGGTTGCGCATGCTGCTCGACAAGGAACTGGCGCGCGGCGAAAACGTCGGCTTCTGCCCCGAATGCGTTGGACCCGAAGCTGAGGAAGTTGCGACGCAACTGGAAAAGGGCCAGACACTTCTGCTGGAGAACCTGCGCTTTCATACCGAAGAAGAAGCGAACGACGAACACTTTTCCAGGCTACTCGCGAAACTGGCCGAGTACTACGTCAACGATGCCTTCGGCACCGCGCATCGTGCCCACGCCTCGACCGTCGGGATCACCAAGTTCGTGAAACAATCCGCCGCCGGATTGCTCATGGAAAAAGAACTGAAATATCTGGGCAAGGCGCTGCAGCATCCCGAGGAACCGTTCGTGGCAATCCTCGGCGGCGCGAAGGTGGGCGACAAGATCGGCGTGATTCGCAACCTGATGGACAAAGTGCAGGCGCTGATCATCGGCGGCGGCATGGCCTATACCTTCCTCAAGGCGCAAGGACACGAGATCGGCAAGTCGCTGCTCGAAGCTGACAAAGTTGATCTCGCCAAACAGTTGCTGGCGGAGGCGAAGAAACGAAATCTGAAATTCCTGTTGCCCATCGATCACGTGGTCGCGCTCAAGCCGGAGGCCAACGCCGTGATAACGCAGATTGGTGAAGGCCAGCCCATCCCGGCCGACAAGATGGCGCTCGACATCGGGCCGAAGACGATTGAACTTTTCTCCGAGGAAATTTCGACCGCGCGCACCATCGTGTGGAACGGGCCCATGGGCGTGTTCGAGGTTCCAGGGTTCTCCCGCGGAACGTTCAAGATTGCCCATGCCGTTGCGGACAATGGCGGTGCCATTTCGATTGTGGGCGGCGGCGATTCGGTCGCGGCGGTGCATGCCGCCAACGTTGCCGACAAGATCACTCACATCTCCACCGGAGGCGGCGCGTCGCTGGAATTCCTGGAAGGCAAGAAACTGCCGGGAGTCGAAGCCCTCACCGACAAGAAATAAAATAAACTGATCCGCTCGTCCATTTAGAAGGAAAAGGCTGATTCAGAAGGAAAACTGACTGATGCGAAAAAAAGTAATGGCTGCCAACTGGAAAATGAACAAGACCCCGGATGACACGCGGGATTATTTCAACGAGTTCCTGCCCATGGTCGCGGGCCATGACCGAGACGAGATCGTGGTCTGCCCGCCTTACACGGATGTGGACGCCGCCATCGCAATTGCCCGCGGCAGCAACGTCGCCATCGGTGTGCAGAATGTTCACTGGAAGGCCGACGGGGCTTACACTGGGGAGATTTCCGCGCCCATGTTGTTGTGTCTGGGCGTGACCCACGTGATCGTCGGGCACTCCGAGCGACGCCAGTATTTTGGCGAGACTGACGACACCGTCAACCTGCGCCTGAAAGCCGCGTTGGAAGCCGGACTTACACCGATCTGCTGCGTCGGCGAAGTGCTGGAAGAGCGCGAGGCTGGACTCACCGACGACGTTCTCCGCCGCCAGTGCATGCGCGCGTTCCATGCAATTTCCGCTAAGAAGGCCGCGAAGATGATCGTCGCGTACGAACCGGTCTGGGCCATCGGCACCGGCAAGACCGCGACTCCGGAACTCGCAGCGGCGGCGCATGCGGTGATACGGAGCGAGGCCAGCGAGGTTTTCGGCGAAGAGTTTGCCGCGCAGTTGCGCATTCTCTACGGTGGCTCGGTAAAGCCGGACAATGTTTCCTCGCTCATGGCACAAGAGGAAATTGACGGTGCGCTGGTGGGCGGAGCCTCGCTCGATCCGAAATCGTTTGCCGCGCTGGTGAAGTACTGAGGTAAGAGTCCGCCACAGACGATTGCGCCTCTGAAACCAACCCTGGATGGGATAACTGCCGATGGCCAACGAGTCGGCGTTGATCATTCCGATTCCTGAAGTTGAACCGATTGTCGGGCCGCTGCGATTGCAACACGACCGGGCAGCCGTTCTCGGTGTGCCGGCGCACGTCACCTTGCTCTATCCGTTTCGCCCTGCCGACGCCGCCATCGGGGAAATCGAAAAGCTGAGAAGACTCTGTGCGTCGATCGAGGCTTTCTCATTCTCGTTCATCGAAGTGCGCCGGTTTCCGGCCACAGCCTATTTGCACCCGGACGAATCCGAAAGGTTCGTGCAAATTACAAAACACCTAATGGAACTTTGGCCAGATTGCCGACCGTATGGCGGAGCCTTTGCCGAAGTCGTTCCGCATTTGACCGTGGCCGACAAGGTGAGCAACGAAATACTAGGCAGAGTCGATGACGCTCTTGCTGGTCAACTGCCCATCCGCTGCGTAGCCCGGGAAGTCTGCCTCATAACCAGCGACAACTCCGGGATGTGGTCCGCAGCAGCCCGCTTGCCGCTGGCCAGCGAAAAGGATTGATCCAAAACCTGCACACACCAGCGCAACTCTAGCAAGATATGACGAAGGCAGAGATGTCGGTCACCGCAAGACGTGGCTTGGGCAAATAGCGTCCCCTATCACGGAGCCAAGGAATTGTTTTTCTATTTCCTTCCGATGGCCATGATGTGCGCGCTTGCGCCCAGTACGGAAGGCTCACGCTCGACCTTGCGCACTGCGGCCAACATACGTTCGCGCTGAAGTGGATCGTTCCACATGCGGTCGAACTCGCGGGCCAGCCAGCCCGGGCCCTCGATGGCCACGATCTCCAGCACCTGAAATCCTGCCGCCAGAAAGTCTCGCGACAATTCGCCGGGCCGATGAAAGAAAGCGTCGGTGAAGTACAGCGGATTGCCTGTGGAGTTGCGGTGTTGGCCTTCTTCCAGATCGCGCGCCAGGATCGGCGCGAACGCCGGATCATCGAAAAAACCGCCCGACAGCGAATCGAACAGCGACGCAAAGCGGCTGATGCCCGCGCCCCACACCAAACCTCCCGGTCGCAGCACGCGGTGAGCTTCGCGCAGGCAAGCTATCCGGTCTTCCCTTTCGACAAGATGGTAGAGCGGGCCCAGCAGCAGAACCGCGTCCGCGGTGGCATCGCCTTGAGGCAGGTGGCGCGCATCGCCAAGCTCAGCAGACGCCAGAGGATGCTGCGGCTGGCGCGACCCCGCCTCCCGCGCTTGCTCCACATGCTTCAGCACAGGATCAATTAAATGCACTTGATAGCCGCGAGCAGCAAGCCAGCAGGCATAAATTCCGGCGCCTCCGCCGGCGTCGACGACCGTGGCCGGAGCTGGCGGCAGATGCCGGAGAATCAGTTCCTGCGTGCGGGTCTGTTCGAGTTGAAACCAGCCGCTACTCAGGCGCGAGGACTCGTCCTGATGGTCGTAGTAGTCAACGACTTCGCGGGTGCAATCGTGGTCGGTCATAGAAAGTTGGTCACAGAACATTGGTCACAGAACATCGGAAAGAGAAAACTTTCGCCGTGCTCAGACGCCGAGTCACGAGTTTACGCCATTGAAAGGATTCCATTCTTCGTGTCTTTTCTTCGTGTCTTTCCTTCGTGTCTTTCCTTCGTGATCCTTCGCGCCCTTCGTGATTTACGTTTCTCTCTCCCAGCGTCAATCCGATCCCCGTCGGTTGCGTGCGGTTATCGGCGTCCGCCCTGCTTTGCTATAATGAAGCGCTGCCCGCATTTCGAGGTTGTGCGGAAGTGGTGGAACTGGCAGACACACCATCTAACTGCATCGCTTTAGCAATTCTCTACAAGCTGCTGATAATAACCCTTCTACCTTTCGCCTCAATCACTTCCGACGATGTCCAGCGGAACGGCCAGTAGAGGCCAGTAAGCCCCGGATGCAGGCAGTCGGTGCAAAATCCGGTGCAGTTCCTTGGGACACTATGAGGAGGCGCTCTGCGTCGATTACGTTGAAAGAGAAAGGCCACACAGACCGGGAGAGCCTGGGAGCTCTGACGTAGCTTTTTCAGAGTGGCGTTAATGAGTATTTACAACGACTTAACAGGTCTTAGGTGGCTGCGTAAGTGCTTTGGAAGTCGCGGGTGACAGGCTTATCTTGGGCCGGGATCTGGGGCCGGGTGGACAGCTTTCCAGCGTGCTTGCGGTCGAGCCGATTGACCCATCTGGATGAAGCCGACGTTGGATGTTGGTCAGTTTCTCCACGTTCGGCAGCCAATGGTCGTCCTGGATCACCTTCAGGGAGCCATAGGCATGCACAACGACGTAATTCCAAGTTGGCACTTCGTGTAATCGTCCGCCAAACGCCACAAGTCCCGAGCGCCCCAAAGCATAAAAACTCTCTGGCAGCTTGCGCTAGTCTTGCGAAGTCTGAACCTTCGAGCTCGGCCGCGTGACTGCTTACGAGGCGTGCTCGCGCGCGGGTAACGTTGCCTGCATCGCCTCGGAGCTGGCGGCTTCGCTCGGTTGTCCACGGAACAGAGCGGTGTAAACAGCAACTCCGAGTGCCCCACCCGCGATGAGATCCAGGACGACATGCCGCTTCGTAAGCAGCGTCGAAGCCAGTATCAGGAACGTCCACAGCCAAACCCCGGCCTGCCGTTTGCTAGATTTCAAGAGCCGAGAGGAGCATAGGGCGCAATAGATTGCGAGCGAAGCATGCAGGGAGGGGCAGGCGTTAAGCCTCGTATCAACCGCCACAACCATTCGCAGCAGGGGATTGGTTACGTCCGGGTCGGAAACCATCCATGGAATCGCTGTCGGCCAGAGGAAGAAGAAAAGATGCGACACGCAGGTGACCAAAGCAAATCCGAACGCCATTTGTCGCAGGTTCCGGGAATCGCGGGCCAGCAAGAGCGGCAATGTCAGCAGCAGGTCGAGCGATAAGTAGACGTAAACCGCCGGCTGGAAAAGAGGCACCAAGCGATCCAGTTGCGTGAGCGGCACAACCCTTACCGGAAACAACACATGGTGCTGGATCGTGAAATAAGGGACGGTTAACAAAAGGCCGAGCGCGACAAATATTCCCCATCTCTCCGCGCGACTCGGCAGCAAGCCCGTTGTTTTCTCTTCGACTAGCTTCGTGGCCATTGCATCCGGGATTTCGATTTCAACTCTATGTTTGCGCAAACCATATGCCCGGCATCATTATGGCGTCAAGCTCGGATTACCGCACGCACCGCTCCACCGCCAATTACATCGTCGGGACGACTTATTCTAAACAGAGGGTATCAGACCATCGCGAAGCTCAGGCAATTTGTGCCGGAACGATTGTGTAGAACGGAAATCGATCTTTCTCGCGCAGTCGGCTGCCAAGGTCACTATCGATGTACACGGGACGGGGAAGCTGCGCCGGCAACTGGCGATTCACGTGCAAATACCTCCAGACCAGACGGCTTTGTGGCTGCAGTTTCCCCGCGAGGTCGCACAGTACCTGCCCAAATTCCTCCGCGCCAAACCAGTCGGGGATATTAGAAAGATGAACCTTGTTGACCTCGGCCGGCAATTGGTCACGCACGTAAGCGAGCAGGTCACAGTTCACCCAGCGCAACCTGCCCAGTCCTTGTTTCACCTTCGCGAACCCAGGAGCGGTCAGGTAAGAGGGGACCGCATCGAGAGAGACCAGACGGCCGATGGTATGCAACTGCAACCATGGGTTGAGCGAGGCAGGCGTATCGATGCAGAACGATCGGAACGTTGCCCAGTATTGCTCCCCGAGAGGAATGAGATTCTGCCGGTGCTCCAGGCTTTGTGGATCGATGCCACAACGCGAAAAGATGCTCGGATGAAAGGCAAGGCGGAAAAACGCCTTCAGCCAGGGCCGGCCAATTCGATCGTCAAACAACTCCCTTTGTTCGGAACTTGTAGTGCAATGGAACAGTTCGGCAAAGGTACGGCCGAGCAGAGGATGCAGGATCCGCTGTACTCGGCGAATAAACTGTTCATAACGGCCACACCAGATGGCCCCTCGACTACAGAGCGCGTCTTCATGAGCTCGCCAAAACTCCTCGGTCGCCGCGGGTAGAGCGTTTGTACATTGGGTAAACCATCGCTGCCGATTCGATGTCGACCCAACCGTGAACCCGAGGAGGGCCGCTGCGGCCTCGCGCTCCAGGCATTCAATGGCAGCGGCTTTCAGCCGGCACAAGTGAAGCTGTGGCTCGTTAATGTCCACCGCGATCACCTGGCGAGCGCCCAGGGCCAGCAGCGAAAGGGCTGTGTCTCCGGCGCTGGCTACCGACAGAACGATGCCGTCCTCGACACGTAAGGCGGCGGCTTCGGTGAATTCATCCTCTTGAGAAAAGCCAAAATTGAGTCTATGAGTCATGCCACCACTTCGGAGCACAACTCATCGGCACCAAGGCCCGAAAAGAAGCCTTGCTGATCGGCCAGTCTGGCCAGAATATCTACCGTTCGCGGCTCTACCGGGCCGAGCAAGCGCAAGGATTCCACCAACGAAGGCGGGGCCAGGCCGAGCAGCATGGCTTCCGCGGCGCAGCAAAATGCCGTTCCGGGAGGAATATGCGAAGCCATCGCAAAATCGGGCTCACCCGGGAGCACCAAGGTTCCGGCGAGGGGAATCATGTGCACGTTTTTGAGTTGCTGCACAATCGGCGATATTGCCCCAGGCACCGATATGTCAGCCACCACGGTCGGACGGCCGGATTCGATGTGGTGGGGATAGACCAGCGGCTCATTGGTGCCGACCGCGACCACAATCACATCGGCTCCGCGGATCGCTGCCAGATCCTTCGAGATTTTCACCGACACTGCGGGAGTCCGCGCAACGACCGCATCCGCAAGGGTTCGCAGCCGTCGTACATCTCGCGCAACCAGAATCACTTGCGAAAACGGATGCCCCTGATCGAGCAAGTGGCGGGTCAGTGCCGAACCGATGTTTCCGGTTGCGCCTATCACAGCAATCGTTGAGGCCGAGCCAGGAGTCATTCCTCGATCGCTGCAGGCCAGCAAAATGCGCCTTGACCCAACCGCTACGGTCAGTGAGTTGCCCGTGGTTACGCGAAGTCCGCGCGGTGCGTGGATGGCCCTTCCGTCAGATGTGACAGCGCTCGTGTATGCTCCCAAAGAAAGTACTTCACACCCCTGCCGGGCTGCCAATTCGACGCCCTCCTGAATGCGAGAGATGAGATCGCTGCGTTTCCCACTGCGTTGCATCTCCTCGATCGTCGCGGCGTCGGCGCCAATCATGATGAAAGAGAACCAGACCTGCCCGTTGAACAGGTTGCGGGCCATCAACGGTGTTGGCTTCATTTCAGTAAGAACCATCAGTTGTTGAATGAGCAATCCCCGCGCCGCGCGCGGCAACTTTGCCAGGGCCGGATCCACCATCGCGATTTCGCGTTCCGGCAGAACAAAATGTCCGAGAAAGGCCACTCGCCGCGCTTTTGGCGATGGCTCCTCAAGCGCGCAGGAAAAGACCGGCAGATCGCGTTCTCCGCGCGCCGCCCCCGGCAAGCCGAGTTCCTCCTCGACCAGGCAACCGAACAGTTCGGCAGAGTCGCAGCGCTCCACCGCGTAACAGAAAGCCTCCAGCCCGCGTTCAAGAAGCCGAATATCGTCATCGCTAATGTTGACGCTGGGCTCGATGCGAAGAGTATTGCAGGCGGAAAGAGTGGGCAGAAGGCGCAATTGATGGCGGTTGAGCAAATATGCAGCCGCGGCAAGGCCAAGCAGTTCATGGCGCTCAGCCAGCCGCAGGCTGAACATCCTGTCGCCGGCTGCCGGTTCGAGGTTTATTCCCAACATTAACCCACGGCCGGTGACGTTGCGGATTGCCAGCGGGTGTGCCGCCGCAAGCCGGGTGAGCCTTTCTTTGAGCACCGCACCCCGAGCAGCGGCTCTGGCGGGAACATCCTCTTGTTTAATCAGTTCGAGGACACGGCAGGCAATCGCACAGGAGAATGCATCGCCGCCAAAAGTCGTAGAGTAGTGTTCATCGAACCGCGGGACGTAACGGGGCTGTTCAATCAGCAAGGCGGAGATTTTGGCGATCCCGCCGCCCAGCGCCTTAGCGAACAGGTAATAATTTGCATCGATACCTGCGGAGGCGAGAAAGGAACCGGCCCGTCCGAGGCCACACTGGATCTCGTCGGCAATCAGCGGGAACTCCCGGTGTTCGAGTTGCCGTACCAGCGCATTGGGAGTCTCGGAAATTCCGCCTTCCCCCCGGATGGGCTCATAAATGGCGGCAATGATTGAGGAGAAGCGCTCTTCGCTCTCGATTACCTTGCCATTCTCCTCGGCCAACGCCGGAAGCATGAGGTCGTGGGCGGCGAGGAATGACTCCACGTCCGCATCATCGCTCCGAGGTAACTCAACGCGCACCAAACGAGTCATGGGCGAAAAAAGCCGGTTCTTGCCGCCCGCCAGCAGCGAGCGCGCGCCCAGGCTGTAACCGTGGAAGCTCCCCTCGAAAGCGACCACGTGCGGAGGTGCTTCGGCCAGTTTCTGCTCGGCAGCCTCCAGAATTTGCTTCAATTGTTGCGGAGCACGGTGGCCGAAACGGCGCTGCTGCGAGCGCTTCCATCTGCTCCAGCGCTCCTGTCGCTCAAGAAAGGCGTGTGCGAGCGCCATTTCCACGGCTTCTGCGCCCGTGGATCCGAGCCGCACGACGTACGCCTGCCCGGTGATGTCCCCGACGGCGAGCGCCAGACGCGTCGCGAGTTCGCCTTCATGGCGCCTGAGCGAGCCCTGGTCGGCAATCCAAGGGAGATGTCCCTGGGCGAATTGCGCGGCGGCAGCGACGAGCGCCGGATGCCGATGGCCAAACAGGTTTATTCCAAAACCGCCAACCAGGTCCAGAACCCGTTTTAGCTCCCCCCATTGCTCGTAATAGAGGTAGTCTCCTTCGGCTCGAACGTAGTTCTTGTCGAGGCGCGCCAAATGCAGCAGTTCGCCGCGCCGCGGGCTGGTCAGACGTGTGTAGGCTGACTGGAGCAAATGCTCGCGCTTGATCCGTACCACACCGTCCGCGCGAACCAGTCGGCCGGTGAGCACTTTCAAGGCCTCCGGATATTTGCTTTCGATTTGTTGCCGGACAACACTGCCCTTTACAGTCAACGGGGGTGGTTCGGCAACACAGGCGAAGCGGGCGATCGTCAGATGGCGCAACTCGAAGTCATCGAGAACCGCGAGCAGCTTTTCGTGGCGCGCCTCGATTTTTCCGCGGATGCGCTGGCAGATTCGACGATTTTTCAACCACGGCGTCGTGTGTATGGTCGGGCTCTCGTCTGCGCCATCGCCAGGTCGCCCATCCATGAACACGAGTGCCGCCAGCCCCGGCTCTTCGGCCAGCGGAAACACTTCCACATGGCGCACGCCGACGTCGAGATCCCGGTAGCGTTCGTGCAACAGCGCAAGAGGCACTTTCACGCCGAATCCGTCTTTGACGAAGTCGGTCTGTTCACGGCCCACATATTTCAAACCTGCAGGATTGCGCTCGACCAGATCGCCGGTATAAAACCAGCCTCCTGTTTCGGCGAGGGACTCGGCGCGAGCTTCGCCATTCCCCGCGCGGAAATAGCGGTCGAACCCAAATGGGCTGCGCAACCACAATTTGAAAACACGTTCACCGCTTCGAGGAGCGGCTTCCAAGCCAATTTCCACGCCGGGGAGGGGATTGCCCATCAGCCCCGCTGTTCGACCCAGAGGACCTTCGGCGAGAGTGGAAACCACTTGCATCGTTTCGGTCATGCCGAACCCATTCTCAAGCTGCAGGCCGAGAGCAGTCCGAATTTGCTGAGCAAGAGTCGGATCGAACGGCGCGCCATTGGAAACGGCACTGCGCAGATGCTGAAAACAAGTGTCCTTCAGTTGGGGGAAAATCCGGCTCAATTCAAGGATGGTGTGGAAGGTGGCCGGTCCGCCCGTCACATGCTGCGGCTTCATTTCCACGAGCAATGCTCGTACCCGATTCGGATGCTCGAAAAACCATTCAGGCGGTATCAGGCAGAGCGCTTGCCGCGTCCAGATGGCATTCCAGAAGGCACGCAAGCCCATCGAGTGAGCCAGGAGAAGGCAAAGGCACCGGCCACCCAACTTGTCTGGTGAAAAGAAACCGGCAACGGACCAGGAAGCGCAACAATTCAGGAGCGCGCGTTGTCGATAACCGACTAGCTTGGCTCGACCACTCGTCCCTGACGTGGTGAGGAATAAAGTGACATCGTCGACGGTCGATGAATTGCACAGAGCCTGCACCTCAGGAGAGGATAGGTCGTACGACTGGGCTGGCCGATCGAGAAGTGCAGACAGTAGGAGATCCTTTTCAAAGCAGTATGCGGGAATGTTCATCTCGCGCACTGTAGCTTCGAGCCTTCGCAACAGCCCGCGGTCTGCTTCATGGCCTTCTTCATGTTGCAATTCGCCGGCTGCCCACATCACCGCTTTTGCCTTTGCGATTGCCAGCCATTCCCCGAACGACTCGGAGTCGAGATACATTGGAAATAGTACCCGCATCCCCGATGCGGCAAGAGCGCCATAGAGCACTGCGGCAAGCGTTTCGCTGGTGCGCGGCAGTCGCGCCAGGCAAACGCTGTCTCCCTTGGAGAGGCCAAGCGCTTTCAGGCGTTCGCTCACTCGCACTGCGATGCAACGATAAGACCGCAGAGAGATTGTGAGCGGGCGATGGTTGTTTGTCCCGAGAATGATAGGCTGTGTATCATCTTCCTCTGGGGAGCGCCTGAAGATCAGTTCTGCCAGAGAAGCGGGGCGGCGCGCATTGGCGAGCGTCAGCGGGGAAGAAATCACTTCCGCGAAATCGACGGAGTGCGAAGAAAGCATGGCGCATTTTAGCATTCATTCATCGGTCTTCCTCGGCGCCAGGCCGATCTCGCGGGTCCGCCATCTAAGGCTGTACTCTCAGCCGGAGATTCGAAGCAGCCCGTCAATGCCGGCACGAACATGCGTTCGCTCGGCGACCAGTACTTCCATGCGGCCTTCAGCGTCGGGGACAAACAAATCCACCTGCGAGCCCATCCGAATCAACCCGAACACTTCCCCCTGTGCAACTGCCACTCCATCGCGAAAGGTCACGATCTTCCGTATCCAACGGTCAGCTATCTGCGTAACGTACACAGATAGCTTGTCATTCGTGATCACGTAGGACGCACGCTCGTTGTGAATCAAATAGTCACAACCCTGCCAATACGGCCGCAGGTCAAAAAACAGATTGCTTTGGCCATGGAACATGTTTGAGTTGCGCCACGAGATTTCACCGGGAAGCAGTGCGCGATTTTCCGAATGACGCCGCGGATCGGCGCACGATTGTAGTGAACATCAATTGGGGACATGAAAATGCCCACCAACCATCCTTGACGCGGTAGGGCGGGATCGTCGAGCTCCATCAGGTCGTTGAGAAGGATCGGTACTCCATTCTTGATCGACATCAGTTCTTCGCCTGGCATGACTCGGCGCACGTAAACGACAAAACCATCGGCAGGAGAGAGAATAACCCGGTCGTCGCGTTTATCTTGACGAGACGGATTTCGTAAAAACAACAAACCGCCAGGCGACAAACAATCCTGAAAACGCGGCTGCAATCATGAGTATGGTTTTCATAGTTATAGGTCCGCAATGGCGCGCATCGTCTTGTCCAATGTGGAAAGAGTTCTGGTGCCGAACGCCGGTCGAATCGTTGGGACGGGCGCATCACGAGAAAGGCAAATGGCCAGTACAGAACGATCTCAGCAAATACAAGAAAGTCCCACGCGAGATTTCTTGAACGTTGTTGAATCGGGATCATAACAACGCCAGATCGATATGCGGGAGAACGTGTATCGATTGCGCCGTCTTCCTGCCATCTCTTTTCCAGCGGGATTACCACTACATGGAGACGATACTCGTCGTCCGAAACCCCCGCGTCGCCTCGATCATTGGATCCCCCACAGCAGAGCCAAAAATCAGGGTATGGTAACGACGGCTCCGGTATTCACTGTAGATATGCTCAAGTAAGGTCTCCATCACTTCCACGGAGCGGTCGCGCGCAGCCCAGTCAGTGATGAAGACATCTTTGAAATGCCTTCCCAGGTGCGGGCAGGGTAGAGAATCCGCCAATGGGCGCGGTGACAAGGTTCATCGCCCGCACAACATTCAATCCCCAACCGTATCGAACAACGCGGTTCTGTTTGAACGCGCTGGTATCCCACGCGGCGCAAACACCGGCAAGTTTCCCGTCCCTCTCAACAACGTAGTAATCATCAATGGATAGGCCGGGCCGTTGTTTGAGTTGAGCGACAAATTGGTCGCGGTCGACAAAAAGGCCGAAAAGGCGATGGGAGTGTTCGGCCCGCAGCAATGCGACGATATCGTCGATATCTTCGACCCGCGCAGCCCGCACCGGAAAGCGCGGCTGTTTCCTGCGCGCAAAAGTGATCAGGATGTTTTTGGCCACCAAGGCGCCAACGATTCTGCTTTTTAAAGACCAGGGCTCGGCGGCAAATCGATCTCCCACCTGGGCCTCGGCGGCCCGATTCCCCTTCATGACGACCGCATAGCCCAAAGAAGCGCCTCCGCAGCCCCCGCTGAAGAAAAAGGGAATTGCTTGCTTCAAATAGCCACGCCCTCGGGATCCAGGCTTGATGTAACAGTCGGTAATGTGCATCACATGGGTCACCGAGCCGTTCACGTAAGCTTTATGATGACCAACCATGACAAAACCTTCGAGTTTGCCGTCATAAAAAAAGCCATCCCAAACCGCTGGGGTGTACTTGAGATCAGCCATGGCGAAAATATTCGGCAACCGGTCAAAACAAATGGAAAGACCACCGGTCTCAATGGGGGATTGGTGTAGGATGGCAAGCATTGCGTCGTTGTGCCGACTGTCCAGGGGAAGAATCTGCACGTGGACTTGAGTGGCCGCAGACGGGATCATCCGGCGATTATAGCTGCGAGGTTCGCGGTTACCGTCCAAAACCAGTCCGTGGTGGATGGAGGCATCCCGAGCTCAGAAATACACCAAAGCTGGCACCGGAGTCGCGCCCATCCTCATGCTCCCTGGCGATGGTGGGTTCCCATGACGCCAAAAATGGAGGCCTTCGCAATGAATCGACGTCGAATGAAGCCGCGCGGGCCCCGAAGATGCCGGGGCCCTCTCTTATCGCTCTCCCTGGCCTGCGCGGTGGCGGCCTCGGCGGCGTCGTCAGACAGAGCTGTCGAGATCATGAGGGAGGTCGAAAAACGGGGACAGGCGGACAGTCAAAGTTACGACGGCGCGATCGAGGTGGTCGAACCAAACGGAAAGGTGATGAAGAGAAGCTGGCAATTGTGGCGCCAGGGGAACGATGGCAAAGGCAAACTTCTGTTGAGGTTCGACACACCTCCAGAATTGCGCGGCGTAGGGGTGCTCATTTTGAATTCTCCGAATCTCCCTCCGGAGCAGTGGCTTTACACACCCTCAATCGAGCGCGAGCGGCGTCTGGCGGTGCAAGATAGATCGCGGCGGTTTATGGGCACAGACCTCAACCACGAGAATATCGAGGAACGTCCTGCCGAGGATTACGACTACGATCTCGTCGGGGAGAAGAGCTTCGCGGGCCAACCGGTCTATGAGATTAAGGCGGTTTGCAAGAATCGGAACAGCACCCAGTACTCGCAGCTGATCCTCTACGTGCGCAAAGACATCCTGGCGACCACATTCATGGAGTTCTATGTTGATGGCAAGTTGCGGAAGACCCTGCTTCGGGACGATTGGCAGCAGATTCAAGGCATCTGGACGCCGCTTCTGCTGGAGATGAAAGACCTGGCACGCGGCTCGATGACCCGCATTCGCACCTCGAACGTCAAATACAATGTCAGGTTCGACCCGGAATGGTTCACCGTCGGCAACCTGCGTAAAATCCCGTGAGCCCCGCTCAGGGTCTGTGATTCCAGCCCCTTGGTGCCGCGCGGCAACTGAGATTTCACGTGCGCACGACAATTGGGGCATGGTTTGACTTCAGGAGTTCTGAACTCTTTTATCCGTTTCCTCTTGAGTGATAACCTTCCTTTACTTTCGGGCAATGCTTCTTAATCAATCCCACCAAGCGAAAATGCGTCAGTACGTATAATCCCAGGAACGCTTTGCCGCTATTCATCAGCGAGACAACAATATCCCGTGTGGGGTCGGCCCAGCAAAATATGCCGACGAATCCCCAATGACCGAATGCCTCCTCATAATAGGGTAAGTACAGACTGAAAGACTTATTCCCCAACATAAGGCCCTCGCTATAGCGCACCGACAAATAAGTAGTCCCATCAATCAATGTTTCGGAAGCCGGCCTGGTCGCCTGATGCACGGTTTCAGGCTCAAATATTCGCTTACCGTCCAACTCGCCTTCATTTAATAGCAGTTGGTAAAACCGCGACATTTCATCCGCAGTCGCGATCAAATTTCCCGAGGGAACTATGGCCCGCAGGTACTTCTGATCGTTGGTGATACCAACATAGGAATGCCAGTCTAATCCAGTTGCCTGCTTGGTTAGAGAAGACAAGAAACGGGGAATCGGCAGGCCTGTAACGTAATTGTCTGCAACGTCCGGAATACATTCATCCCTAACACCAAAATTGAAGTACTTGAAACCGAGAGGTTCTTGAAGCGTCTCACGTAAGAATTCTCGAATATCTTTTCCGGCGACGCGTCTGATAATTTCCCCAAGTACAAATCCCGATGTCAACGTATGGTAGGCGATTCTCTTGCCCACCGGGTACTTTGGTTTGCAGTTGCATATCAATCTTAGACAAGCGTCAAAGTTCAACAGAGTATCCCAATCAACTTCTTTCGGCATTGCAGGGAAACCGGCTCGGTGTGATAGAAGGTCGTGAATTGTAATCTTGTGTTTTCCATGAACCCCGAACTCCGGAATATAATCGCTAACATAGTCGGCGAGACGAATCTTATGTCGCTCCACGAGCAGATGAATCAACATCGCCGTGACGGCTTTGGAAGCGGAATAAGTGCAGTAGGGCGTTTCAGGGGTCGCCACGAGTTTCTCGGCAAGCGGAGAATCACCCGGTCCATTGCCCCTGGTATGACCGATCGACCGTTTCAATACGACCTTTCCATGACGTCGAAGACAAAGCGATATGGCCGGATGGATCCCCGTTCGATACAGGTCTGTCACTTTATTCCAGATTGCGTCGATGCCATCCTGAGTTAGCCCTACCTGACTCGGAGCTGTCTCTTGTGTGGGATCGTATCTAGTTACGGCGGACAGATCCTTAGGCATCGAAATTGTCCGGTTCAATTGCAATCGCCAGTTCAATCTTGAGGCCTTCCAAAGCGGCGAGAGACTCCTGTTTCTTGTTGCCGCCAATGTTTCGTTTGACCTTTATTCATAATTCAGTGCGTCCACGATGGCAGTCTTCAATGCCACGGAACAGGGATACCAGGCTGCCAACAAGGAGATGACTATGACGGCTGGAATGAGCGACAACGACCAGGCAGTCGGGAACCGGTAAGGAAACACCCATCCGTTAAAAACAGCGTTGAGCGAAGCCACGGAATAGTAACCGAGAATCGATCCGCTGGCGATGCCGAGGGTCACTCCGACGAGCCCAATGCAAACCGCCTCGATCATGATCGCTTCGCGCACCTGTCTGCGTTCGCCGCCCAGGGCGCGCAGAATGCCGATCTCACGTTTGCGCTCGGTGATCGAGACGATCAGTGAATTGACGATTCCTAAAGTAGCGACCAGCACCGCGATGATCATTTCCACATACTGCAGTTTCAGGAACTGGTCCAGGAGGCGTGTAAACTCCGCGCGCATTTCCTTGTTGGTCAGAACGAAAAGATTGCGGGAGCCGGCTAACCGCGACTGAATCTCGCGCTTCACAGTGTCCGGATCGTAACCGCGCTCCACCATTAGCTGGAAATCATCGATCCGGTCATCCTTCCAGAACCGCTCGTATGTCTGGCGGTCGACCAATAGCGAACCATTCTCGGACATGTAGTCGACCTGTACTCCGGCCACCTCGAACTGTTGGGGTCCGGTCGGTGTGTCGAGGAGAATTCGGCTTCCTTTCCTGACGTTGAAGATGCGGGCGAAGTTGTTGGAGATCAGGACACCGCTTTTCCCAACCATCGAGGGGATCAGATCGTCGACGCGCCCTTCGTCCAAGAGCGGCGTACTGCGGCGGAGCCACTGGTTCAGCTCGATCGACACCAGCAGTGGAGTCCTGCCGTGATACTCGATTTCAAGCATGCGCAACGAATCCACCTGCCGCACCCCCGGCACCGCTTTCAGCTCTTCGCCGAGCGAGGCTGGAAACTGGAACGTGCGCGCGGTCAGGCTCTCGGAGGGAGAAACATTGAGGTCCGGGTTTATTACAAAGTCCTCCCATCTCGTCAAGGAAGCCTTGATGCTGACGCTGAAACTGGCCATCACGAGTGTACATGCGAGGCCGAACGTGAGCGCCGCCACGGTTGCACTGGTGCGGCGCGGAGCCTGAACGAGACTGTCGCTCGCCAGCCGTCCTTCCGCTCCGAATAGCAGCCCCATAGGCCCGCGCAGCACCCTTGCGAGTAGGTGAGAGAACGTAGGCACCAGCAGCCCAAGGCTCACAAACAGAACGGAAAAGATGATGAACTGAGCCTGGATTGACTTTGCCCATGGCGAGAAACCACCGGCCATACAGGCAATTGCCAACGCCATTCCGAGCCACCGCCGAAACCGGTTCTCTCCCAGAGAGAGCGCCTGGTACTTGCCTTTCTGAAGCGCCAGTGCCGGATCAACGTGGCCCGCAGCACGCGCAGGCAGAAAAGCGCCGACAGCCGACGCCGCCATCCCCAGCAGGAAGGCGATGCCCACCCAGAATTTGTCCACGTGAAGTTCGTCGATATGTATCGGGATGCCGTAATTCTGCTCCACAACCCTCGACATGAAGACCATCGTGGCATGGCCGATCCATACGCCCACGACAACGCCCACGAAGGACCCTATTGCGCCGAGAATTAGACTTTCGCCGAGAAACAGTCCCTGGATCTGCAGTCGGGTCTGCCCTAGAGCCCGCAAGATGCCGATCTGAACCCGGCGTTGCGCAACACTCACTGAGAACGCGTTGAAGATCAAGAACACCCCGATCAGCAGGGCGAGCAGGCTCGAGAAGAACAGCAGCCGGCTGTAGGCCCCTATCAGGCTTTCTGTCTGCCGGCCACGACGCAGCGGCGGCTCGATTTTGTAGCCGGGACCGAGGTTCGACTGCAGCTGTGGCAGCACGTCGTCGATTTTTACCCCTTCGTCCAACGCAATGTCCACGCGGTCGATGGTCCGCCCGCGGCTGAACACAAATTCCGCGGCGTATATATCCATCACCCCGATGTTGCCGCCGAACGCTTTTGCGATGCCGTTCGGCTGCATGATCCCCCTCACGGTGAACTTCTTTTTGCCCAGGGCGGTGACCATCTCAATCGAGCTGCCTTCGCTGAGGTTGTTCCGTGCCGCAAACTCCTTCGAGAGCAGGATGCTATCGGGCTGCGCCAGGAAACCGAGCGGGTCGGAAACGGCATCCTCCCCCTCAAGCGCGTAATCGCGCATGGAGCCGTCGCCCGCCATATCCACGCCCAAGATGAGTATGTTTCCCTGCGTCGCATCGGATGTATGCACGACGGCTTCGATCACCGGTACGGCGGCATTGACACCGCGTACCGCACGCACTTTGTCGACCACTTCCTCAGGCAGCCCACCAGGCCCCGCCGTCACTTGCAGAACCGCTTTCCCGGCGATCTGACCGATCGTATCGCTCAGAGATTTTCCCAAAGACGAGTTGGCTGACCGCATGGCTGAAAAGATGGCGACGCCGAGAATGATGCCGAACGTGGTAAGGATATTGCGCAGCAAATGCCTGCGGAATTCGGCAATGCTGATGCGGCGCAGAAGGATGAGCATCGATTATTCCCTTCCGTCTACTAACTGACCGTCGCGCATGAATAGAATCCGGCCGCAAGAACCCGCAGCCACCGAGTCATGAGTCACCATGATGACTGTGACGCCGAATTGCTCCTGCAACTTCTTGAGCAGCATCAGCACTTCCTGCCCTGTGTTTGAGTCGAGGTTACCGGTCGGCTCGTCCGCAAGGATGACCGACGGCTGCAGAGCAAGCGCGCGGGCCATAGCAACACGCTGTTGCTCGCCTCCTGAAAGCTCGTCGGGGAGATGATCGAACCGGTCCTCAAGACCGACTGTTTTCAGCAGCTCGGCCGACCGCACGGCAGTCTCATTGCGGCGGATCCGTGCGAGGTGTAAGGGGAGCGCTACATTCTCCTGGGCCGTAAGCGTTGGGAGAAGATTGAAGAATTGGAAGATAAACCCTATCTTCTCCCGCCTCAGGCGGCTTAGCGTGTTGTCGTCGAGGGCGCCTAAATCGGTGCCATCGACGGTGACGGACCCTTCGCTCGGTCGGTCCAGCCCCCCGATGATATTGAGCAACGTCGATTTGCCGCAACCTGACGGCCCCATCATGGCCACCATCTCGCCTCTGGCGACGTTGAGCGAAACTCCCCGCAGCGCATGAACGGTACGTTTCCCCTCGTACCGTTTGGCGACATTCTTTACCTGGATCATAAGATTCTCTTCAAGCCTTCGACTTCGGTGCGAAGAATCTCTAGATGAAACGGTCCAACGTTGATACAGCCTCCTCGTGCGCCTCTGACGTTCGACAAGTCGTGGAGAGCAAACGCATGAGCGTTTCTCGTCTCAAGAGAGCCAGAAGAAAATGGAGCACTGCGAAGCTGGCAACACTGTGTCTCTGTGACTGTGCCGTGCATCTGCAAACGCAATCTACCACGAATATCGTTCGTCCGATCTCGGAAAAGGGATTGTATTCCCGTGATCGCGGGCGGAATTTCTGGCCGGCCACAAGAGAGAACCAGAACGCAGCCCCAGCTCGTCCGGTCTCCCAGATCCAGCCTGATCGTCAGTTTCTGACCTTCAACTTTTTCCATCTCCTGTGCCGCGGCGGTGCTAGTCTTCTTCTTTGCCGGTCTCCTTTATCTCTATCGCTTCGAGCGCGTCGATAATTGGGAGCGTATTGCATCCCGCCGGAGACCGGCTTTCTCATCCCATCTGGTTGCATCAAGCATCAAGGTTCGCCGAGCGGGATTCGAGAAGCGAGCAGGCCATGCTGGGATTGGCAGCGAAGGCGTGTGCTGCAACCGGCGCTTCGGTTTCGGTGCAGGGGCGCGGGAATGGATCAACTTTCGTGATTTGGGTAGGAAATACGGTAAAGGATAGAGTCAAGTTATTCATGGACCTCCAATTCAAGTCTGGACTCATAGTTTTTGCGTTTGTCACTCTGGGTTGGACGTCGTCCTGCTTAGGAGAGACCCCTCAGCAGACGCCTGTGCTTGGTCCGGAACAGCACCGTCCGGAACAACTGGGAACGGCCTCAGCTGGCGCGCAACAGCCCGGTCCGGCATTGTCCGGAAGCATCAGCGGAACCATCGTTGATCAAAGCGGAGCTGTCGTCGCCGGAGCCCTGGTCAGGCTTAACGGTGAAGATCGATCCCTAAACGAAGAGCTGCTATCAGGCAAGGATGGGCAATTCTCCTTTTCCAACATCGCTCCCGGACCTTTCCATCTCACCATTACGTCGGCGGGCTTCGCGGCCCAAACCTTTTCTGGAATCCTGCGTTCGGGGGAGATCGACACGGTCCCGATCGTCTTGGGTGTTGCTGAGGTTCTCACCGAGGTGCAGGTCGGACTCTCACAGACCGAAGTGGCTGAAGAGCAGATCAAGGTTGAGGAGAAGCAGCGTGTGCTTGGCGTCATTCCAAATTTCTATGTCAGCTACATCCCCGATGCAGCTCCCCTCAACTCGAAGCAAAAGTTCGAGCTGGCCTGGAAGACGGCGGTGGATCCATCCACCTTCGTATTTACAGGGGGCGTTGCGGGAGTTGAGCAGGCGCAAAATCACTTCGCCGGATATGGGCAAGGCGCGCAAGGATATGGAAAGCGCTTCGGTGCCGCCTATGCCGACACGGTCACGGGCACGTTCATCGGAAGCGCCATCCTGCCATCGCTTCTGAAACAAGATCCGCGCTATTTCTACAAGGGAAGCGGTAGCAAGCGATCGCGGATTCTGTATGCGATCGCGAATTCAGTTATCTGCAAGGGCGACAATGGACGCTGGCAGCCAAATTACTCGACTATCCTCGGAAGCCTGGCGGCTGGCGGTATTTCAAATCTCTACTATCCAGCGCAAGATCGCAATGGAGCGGGATTAACGTTCGAAAACGCGGGCCTCGCGATTGGCGCCACTGCCATCTCCAGTCTGTTTCAAGAATTTCTCATCCGGAAGTTGACGCCGAACGTTCCTAAGACCCCGGCCAAACCCTAAAAGCACGATTCCGCAAGACTTGCATGGTTGACGAAAGATCGCGCCATCACTCCTTCAGAGGGTTCTGACCGCTAACGTTTGTTGACAGCAACTATCCGCATCCAGCGCGGCTCGGAGTCAGTTCCCATCCCCGTTGTAGACAAGGATGCGGGGTAAGTTCCCGGAGGAGCGGAGGAGCGATCTTCCACCAAAATGCAAGTGGGGGCAGTTGCGGATCTTTGAAATCTCATGACAACCCCGCCGTCTATTGTCGTCGGGGAGGCCGCTGCGCCGCTAGACCGTAGGTTTAAATAGTTCCGGGCGAGTCTCCCTCATCCACTTTTCCACGTCTGCGCGCAGGCTGGTCGCGAGTTTGAACATTTCGTCCGCTTCTTTGTCCGACACGGCCCCAGCTACATCGTAGCTGCTCACGTTGCGCTTCTTGCGAAAGCTATCTAGGGTGTCGATGAATTTTCTGCCCGGTGCCGTCGTGAACTCCAGCGATTGGATAACGCGGTAGTGATGATTGTCCCGTGCAGCCCTGTAGCCCGCAGCAGCCAGAGCGGCGGTTGCCGCCTGGAGTGCCGCATTGTAGGCGATCGTGCACCGCCAGTCGGCGGGCAACTGTTTCACTTGGCAAGCCGAGAGGTCCCGATCCGAAATCGCCAACAGGTTCTTGGTCTCTTCCGGGCTTGTTGTGTGCTGAACCAACCAACTATTTTGAAGCCAACTTTGCAAGCTCATTCTCGGTCCCCAACACGAAAAGTCTCTTCTCTTTCATTACACTACGCAGGAAATGGTTCCCAGCCGCCAGCTTTGATCGGAATTCAGACACCGGAAAAACGGTCGGGTTGATCTCCCTGCCGAGCGCCCGCTGTGCCGGACTCAGCGCGGCAACAACGTCGCTGAACGGTGCATCACCCAAAACCATTAAATCCACATCACTATCCGCTCGCTCTTTCTGATGTGCAACTGACCCGTATACGAAAGCGACTTGAATCTCTGCTCCCAAAGATGCCAAGGCCGAACGGATGACGTCGTGGATGCCGACGGTCTTGGAAATCAGACTCTTGATTTCCGAAAAGATCGGGCTCTGCAAATTAGCCTGATACAAGACTTGATTGCCCTGAGTTCTTCGGAGAATTAGTCCCATATCCGTGAGATGTTTGAGTTCTCTCTGAAGAGCGCCGTGGCCGGAACCAACCGCCCGGGCAAGCTGGCGCAGATAGAATGACTCGTCCGCGTGGCCGTAAAGCATGGCGAGCAGTGCGCTACGCGTCTGGCCAAAAAGCCCTCGGCCCGCAACTTCGTAATCTATGCCTGTACTCATAATGGGTACAAGTGTACCCTAATTGGGGTCTCCGCTTCAAGCCCCCGCAGATCCCAGTCGCTACGAATCAACTTCCGTTCTCCAGCGAAGAAGTCTCTGAAATCGATTGTAGTTCGCAAAAGATATCTGCATGGTGCTGGCCCTCGCGACTTTGCTTACCCTTAGTTGGAGGAAACGTCGGAATGTGACCACGGAACGGGTACTGCACCGGGCCGACCGGCGCAGCATAACGCAGTGCGGAGTCCGGTTCGTAGAACTAGAATCTGACATCCCCCGGATAGCTGAATAATAAGCCGAGGCGCAAAGGCCAGTGTCAAGGCTCTTGACCGCGAACGCGGCGCGCGAAGCGCGGCCTTGACACTGGCCGGGCCTCGGCTATGCTCTGGCTATCCGGGGCATGTCATTCGGGAATGCTGCATCACAAACCAAGGCCGAAACCCTGACCGATCTCATTCGTGTGCTGTGGCTCTATCTTTTGCGCCACTGGCTCCTGCTGAATCGCGGGAGGAATGGGACACATCGCGGCTGAGCGCCTGCGCCAGCGCCGGTGCATTGTTCGCATAAATCTGCGCGTCATAGCGTCCACGCGAGACAGCGACGTAGGCCATGCGGCTGTTCAGCAGATCCTTAGCGCCCAACTCCGTGTCCACGTGAATCAGGACACGGTCGGCAGTCTGTCCCTGGCTGGAGTGGCTGGTCATTGCATATCCATGGTCGAGATGCAGATGCTTGCCCGGATCGAGTTCGACCATACGGCCACCGTCCATTTTCAGGCGCAGCCGCCCGTCTTCGTCGATAGTTCTCGATGGTTCCCAACTCGCGGTTCGCAACTTTCAGTTCGTTGGCCGGCGCGGTGAACTGGATGCGGTCGCCCACTGAAAAACTCCGCATCTCCTCCCGAAAGACGGAGACGCCCTGCTGTCTGCGTGGATCGTAGGTGCGCTTCGTGCCGTCCTGCCGTTCAACCGTCAGCCGGTTGCTCGGAGCATCGATGCTCTTCACCTGTGCGTACGCGCCTTTCCCGATCCCGGTCTCCTTCGATGCGCGCGAGTAGCGCAGCACATCGCCGACCTCATACCGTTCGGCCCATGTGCGGTCGGCGCCGGTGAGATCTTGGCGGGGCACCAGCGTCTGGATGCGGTGCTCCTCGATGCCGACGAGACCACTCCGCTGCAATTCCGCATGGACGCGCTTGTTGATCTCCATGCGAGAGCGATTATCGGGAGAAATCACCAGCGTGTTCTCCGGGGATTTTGCATAGTCCTTCGCAATCGCGGTGATGCGCTCGTCGTGGCCTTGAATCTCATGGACTTGCCCGCGCCTGCGATGCCATCTAAACCGACAATCTTCTCCCGCGAAAGAAAGATTTCGTCTACTGCCTTGCGCTGCGACGCATTCAACTCCGGGTGGCGGTCTTCCGTGGCGATGCGCACTTGCGGCGAGACCAGCATGGGATCGCCGTAGTCGCGCCGATTGCCTTCCTGCATCCGGCCAACGATCTCACGCTCCATGCGAACCATCACGGCGGTTGTGTACTGTCTGCCAGCACCAACATGCGAGACTTCGCGGAACTCCCCGGCCTCGATCCGGCGCTCGAACTCCTGCCGGACCTGGGAATAGGTGGTTTCTCCCATGCCGCGCACCAGTGCTGTTTCAAGGATCGCGCGGCGGTCCTGCACAGCCGATCTCTCGAAGACATGATCGCGCGCCCAGGTCACGGCCTGCTTCGCCTGAACCTCTGGCTCTGGCATCTGGTATTGCCTATGTTGGCGCGCCTGTGCGACGACGCGGTCGGCCTGATGCCCGTACTGTGCGGCCAACTCGCGGTGCCGCTGTAGGACTTCTCCAGGCGACAGCAGTTCCTTGCGGTCGCGCGTATGGTGGGCCGCAATCTGTGCCGCCGCGGCTCCGTCGATTCCTTGTTCCCGGAGATGGTCTTTGATCTGTTCACGTCGCGGACTGGAAGCCTCCAGATATTCCTTCGTGTAGCCTTTTACTTCCGGCTGTCCATGCTTGCCGCGCTCCAGTTCGTAGCCCAGCTTTTCCAGACGCAGAGCCAACTCGGATCGGTAGACCGCCGTGACGTAGCGCTGTGACACGAACATCTCGTGCGGCTGCAAAGCTCGCATCTGTTTCCCATTTTCGAGACCGTTCTCGCGCTCGGTCATGTTGAAGATCACGGCATGAGTATGAAGCTGGGGCGCAGCATAGCCATCGACGGGCCGCGCGGTGTCGTGCTCGAACGTGGCGGCGATGAATTTTCCGGTCGTCTCCGGGGCATGTACATTGCCGATCCGCGCCTGCGTGTAACGCTCAAGTTCTTGAAGTGCCGCGCGTACACTCTCCCGATGGGCTTCCCGCACCCGATCATCGCCGCCGACGAGAGCGGTAAGCGATACCGACTTCGGCGCAGAGAATGTGGCATCCCACCCGGCGCGATGCTCGACGCTGGTTACCTCTCCGCCGAACTTGCCTTCATAGGTTCTCGAAACTTGATGCCGCACGAGCTGCTCTTCGGTGTGCGGATGTTGGCCTTCACTCAGTCGTGCAAAGTGTTCGGAGCCAACGCCACCTTGCAACCCCCACTGCTCGGCGAGCCTGCCCTGCCACTCACTGTGCCCCTGCTGATCGCGGCTCCAGTAGTTCTGTTCCTGCGAGACAAACTCCCGCACATGGTAGGTCTGCGCCTGGCTGGCTGACAGCGGTTTCGAGATCGTGAGCATACCGAGGGTTCCTCAAGCGTCAAGTGGTGTTCTTGGCAATCTGTCTCTCATTCGATTCCCTTCGCTTTCTCCCAGGCGAATGCCTCTTTGGGTTTGATCTCGGGCGCGCCGCTGGTCGGACCAAAGAGGGCGAGCATCGGTTGGGTCGGCTTCTTCAGCGGATCGGCGGGAGCATTCGCGGGCAGTGATGGCGCTGGTTCTGGCGCGATCTCTGGCGTCTGCCGCAGCGAAAATCTCGGCAATCTGAATCGGATTTTGCCCATCTTTGTCCTCCATCTCTGGATCAAAGTTGGCCGAGGCGGGCCCCATTCGATCGTCTCCCTATCCCGCAATTTACGTGGGGACCAGTTCTGCAACACACTCCGGACAGCCAGTAGCAAAAAGAAGATCGCTCCTACCCATAGCAGAGCCGTTGAGAGCGAAAAGCTTCTGGCAAAAGACATGGCACTCATGGCATACGAGCTCTTTCCTTGCCCTCGCGGGCAAAGAATTCTTCGAGAAGTTTGCGGCCCTGATGGAGCTTTCGTGCGTCGGATTGGTCGCGGATTTTGAGGACAGAATCCGGCGACAATTGTCTCCCTTCCGCTGCGGCCTCGGCGGCTGCATGGAAGAGATTCAAGAGCGCGTAGCGCACCGCCCAGACTTCGGCCAATACCAGTTCGCTGGGATCGGCGGGCCGCTGTCGCGCGGCGCGCAGAGCGGTCCCGCGCAGCCACTCGGAGAGAGCCTGTCCCGCGCTTTCGGCGGCAGCTTCTAATTCTCCTAGTTCTTTGGGAGTCAGTCTCGTGGCCGCGGTCTTGGTGCGGAAGCCGGGATTCGCTTCATCTCCGAACGGCAAACTGGACTGCGGATTAGCTTGAGCGCGAGGACTACTCATTGGACGAACCGCCTTGTTGCACTACTGTGCTTGATTCCGCTGTGATTAAACTGCGTAATTGTTAGTTCACAGGAAGCTCCTGCGCTTCAACACGTTTACGCGATTCGACGCTCTGGGGCCACCTGTCTCAAACAAACTTCATCGTTCGATATCGCAGTCACCCAGCGGAGACGAATTTTGTTGACGCAGCGAAAGTTAACCTGCGTAAACGCCGAAGTTTCATCTGGCGTTCCGCAGCTCCCAATTTGGGGGTGACGTGTCCCCACTTCTTCCGGTGCGAAGCACCGCGTTTTTACAGCTCGCCATATTCCAGCATCTGAGCCTCCCACGTATGGATCACTTCGGGGGCCTGCCAAGCGCGGCGGAACAGATTCCGAATCGACTGCCAGTGCTCCATCGGGAATCGGAAAGCGATTCCGTTCTCCCGCGCAAAGAAAAATACGCCCCTCTGCTCGTTTTCCACGATCGCCGTGTGCGCGTAGAAGTAGTAGCCTTGCCATTGGCAAAGGTCCCGCTCCAAATCGAGCTCCTCCAGCAGCCTTCGGAACTCCGCAATCCTCGGATATCCAACCACCGGATACCGCGGGGTAAGGGTTCCGGGAAACTCCAAACGAGGGGAGAATTCATTCCCCTCTTCCCGCACCAGATCGAGGCGGTATCCGCCTTCTTCCAAGGAGGGCAATGCCGGCTGAACCGCAAGCTCAAAATCCTCGTCGTTTGTCTCCGCAGGCGCCTTTTCCCGCAGGGGCTTTCGGTGAAGCGAATAGTGGCCGCGCGCGCACACCTTCCACAGAGCCGTCCAATGCTTCCAAAGTGCATCGTTCAGCTTCTCAATATTCGGGAATTGTTCCTCATCAAGAAGTCGATAGAGATTCCGCACTGCGAGGATCGGTTTGCGCCGCTTTTGAGCCGGGTTCCTTAGCATCTGAATGGTGCGTGTCACCACCCGGCGAACGTCTTCGTTTCCAACATCATTAG
>CAVXNI010000007.1:0-1546842 GCA_963763155.1 uncultured Acidobacteriota bacterium
CTGCCAGAATTCAAGGAGCAAATGAATGCTGGCGCGTTACCAGAACGGTTGTCTCCAAAAAATAATCCGGAAGGATGGAGTGGAGAGATGGCAGTTCCGCTGGCTCAACAAAGGGGCGGACGGCATTTCACGCGAGCGCAAGAAAACCATCGGACCGGTCAAGGACTATCCCGAAAACAGTAAGAAGCTGCAGGATTTGCTGGCTGGACTGCGGCTAAATATCAACACCGATGGCCCGACCGAGTTAACTTCGATCACCATGGCAGAAGCTGTGGAGCATTACAAACTCCACGAGCTTGCTGACTGTGGCCGGGACGGCAAGGCATATTCGACCCGCAGCCGAAAGACGCAGGTTCTGAACCGGTGGGTGCTCCCTCATTGGGGAAGACTCGAAATGCGAGCCATCAAAACCGTTGCGAGTTGAACAATGGCTTAGAACGCTTACCACGAACAAGTTTGGTAAACCCAAACCTCTTGCAGGCGGCACGAGGGAGAAAATTCGCGACGCGATGAGTAGCGTTTTCAATCATGCAATTCGGTGGGACTTCACGGACCGCAATCCAATCACGGGTCCGGTCAAGGGCTCAGGTGTTCGGGTCTCGGCCAAACGCGAACGGACACCTGACATTCTCGAGGTCGGAGAAATGCAACTGCTCCTTACAGCACTCGGAATTCGGGAGAAAGCCATGGTGTTTCTCGACATGCCCACTGGTCTCCGCCGGGGGGAACTGGCTGGGCTGAAATGGGAGGATTTCGATTTCAAGAGATCTCCATGTAAGCGTGACTCGGTCGCTAGTCGAGCAGCAAGTGGGCCCGGTAAAAACGGAAGCATCAAGAAAACTGATGCCGATTGACGAGTATGTGGCTCATGATCTGTTGGCTTGGTACGAGGTGACCCCCTACAAAAAACCATCCGATTATGTGTGGGCCACCGATGCCAACCGGGCCGGAGCTAAGCGGGGCAAGCAGCCAGTTTGGCTCAGCACCGTTATGCGCGACCATATCCAACCCGTGGCTCGGAAGTTGGGGATCAACAAGAAGATGTCGTGGCACACCTTTCGCCACACATTTTCGTCGTTCCTCAAGGCCAATGGTGAGGATGTCAAAGTCGTGCAGGAGCTGTTGCGTCACGCAACGGCGAAAATGACGTTGGACACCTACACGCAGGCCCTGAGTCCGCAGAAGCGGGCCGCCCAGAGCAAGGTTGTGGGCATGATCCGCCCGAAACCAAGTTGTACCGTCGTTGTACCGCGAGTTTCCGGCGAATTCTCGCGTAAGTCATTGAAAGGTTTGGCGTCCCCGACGGGATTTGAACCCGTGTTACCGCCGTGAAAGGGCGATGTCCTAGGCCGGGCTAGACGACGGGGACGATTTCAGAGGCTGGATTGCCGGCGAACTTTTGAGGTAGCAGCCGTTGGAACTCACTGTCAAAATTTCATTGTCAAGATTCTTCGATCAAGCCTTTCTCTTTGGGCGCAACCGATTCCCTCCCGTAACTCGCCTGCTGCACCGTAAAGATCCTCGAACATTTCACTACCCGCCGACGAACTGTCATGCGCACTCTGAGGAGTCGCATTTACAATCGGTGTCGAGGCCGTGCAGTTTCCTCTGAACCCTATGCCTGATCCTCTATACCTGAGCCTCTGGTTTCCCGACTTTTCCGGGCCGGCGATGCTGCCTCATCTGTTCGCCGTGCTGCAGCAGTTCCCTTTCTCGGCGCAGCGTCCCGGGATCACTTACGGCGCCGTGCAGCCCGTCTCCTGGAATGAAGCCAGTGTGCTGGAGCGTCGCTTCTTGCCCGGCATTACGCCGGAGGAAGCGGTCGTCGTCGCGGCTGATCTGATTCATGACGACTACGCTTACGTCTTCGATGTGTACTGGGACCTGTGGACGCCCGACGAAACCGGCCGCCAGTGGCTGCTCATCCCCAGTCTGGTCAAGTTCATTGTGCAAGGCGAAGAATTCGACGACGGAACTTATCAGGAGACCGGCCACATTGAAATTGATTTCGGCCTCGACTCGCTATTCGTGCAGGAAAACGTTGAACTCACCGAAGAAACCCAGGCCAAGATTCGCGACAATGTCGCCAAGCTGGTCGAGTTCACGAAAAAAGTAGAAATGAACACCCGCGCCACCTCGCGCCGCCTATGGTCGGAATCGGAAGAAAGCCTTCCGCAAAAACTGATCGCGCGGCTACAAAAAGTGCAGTAACCACAGAGGGCACGGAGGAATAGAAGGTGGTTCGAGACCTCTGCGCCCTCTGTGGTTAAAGGTCTACTTCGTTCTCCCGCCCTCGACCTTCAGCGTCTCGGTCGCAGCCGCTTGCGCCGCCGCCAGTCGCGCCGTCAGCACGCGGAACGGGGAGCACGACACGTAGTTCAAGCCGGTGCGATAGCAGAATTCCACGGATGACGGCTCGCCGCCGTGTTCTCCGCAGATTCCAACTTTCAGCGTCGGCCGCGTCTTGCGGCCGCGTTCGGTCGCCATCTTCACCAGCTGTCCCACACCTTCCTGATCGAGCGCGGCAAACGGATCCTGCTTCAGAATGCCCTCCGCCAGATACGTCGGCAGCACCTTGTTCACGTCGTCGCGCGAGAAGCCGAACGTGGTCTGCGTGAGATCATTCGTGCCGAACGAGAAGAACTCCGCCTCTTTGGCGATCTCGTCTGCCACCAGCGCCGCGCGCGGCAACTCGATCATCGTGCCGACCATGTACTCGATCTTCATCCCCTTTTCTTTGAATACTTCCTCGGCCACCCGCCGCACGATCGCGGCCTGGTTCGCCATTTCCTTCACCGTGGCGACCAGCGGAATCATGACTTCAGGCAGCACCTTGATGCCCTTCTTAGTGCAATCGACCGCCGCCTCGAAAATGGCGCGCGCCTGCATCTCGGTAATTTCCGGATACGTAATGCCAAGGCGGCAGCCGCGATGCCCGAGCATGGGATTGAACTCGTGCAACTGTTCCACCCGCGCCAGCAGCGTGGTCAAAAGCTTCTTCAGATCCGCCGACGCTCTTCGCGCCGTAGTCGGCATAGCGTTTCACCAGTTCCTTCTTCCCTTTTGCATCCGCGTACGGAAGCGTGGCGATTTCCACCATCAAGTCTTCGCGGCGCGGCAGGAACTCGTGCAGCGGCGGATCCAGCGTGCGGATCGTGACCGGCAGTCCATCCATCGCCTTGAACACTCCGGCAAAATCTTTGCGCTGCAGTGGCAACAATTTCTTGAGCGCCGCGCGCCGGTCTTTTTCGTTGTCCGCCAAAATCATGGCCCGCATGTGCGCGAATCTTGTCTTCGCCGAAGAACATGTGTTCGGTTCGGCATAACCCGATGCCTTCCGCTCCGAACGTCCGCGCCTGAATCGCATCCCGCGGAATGTCCGCATTCGCGCGCACTTTCATCTTGCGGTGCGGGTCGGCCCAGTTCATAAACTTCTGCAGCTCCGGATCGTCCGGCGACGGGTCGAGTGTGCCCAGCTTACCCTTGATCACGCGGCCCGTGGTGCCGTCGAGCGAAATCCAGTCGCCTTCTTTGAACGTCTGGCCCTTGACCCGCATCTCGCGCGCCTTTTCGTTGACGTCGATATCGCCCGCGCCTGCCACGCAGCACTTGCCCATGCCGCGCGTCACAACCGCCGCGTGACTGGTCATGCCGCCGCGCGAAGTGAGAATGCCTTTCGCGACTTCCATGCCGTCAATGTCTTCCGGCGTCGTCTCCGCACGCACCAGAATCACTGGCTTCTTCACCGAGTCGTGTCCTGCCATCTTCACCGCCTCGTCCGCAGTGAACACGATTTGTCCGACGGCCGCTCCCGGCGACGCCGGCAGCCCGGTGGCGAGCACTTCCACTTTCGTGCTTTTCTCATCCAGTCGTGGCACCAGGAAGTCATAAAGTTGATTGGGTTCGACCCGGAAGATTGCTTCTTCTTTCGTGATCAGCCCTTCTTCCACCATCTGAATCGCAACTCGCACCGCGGCCAGTCCCGTGCGCTTGCCGTTGCGCGTTTGCAGCATGTAGAGCTTTTCGTCCTGGATGGTGAACTCGAAATCCTGCATGTCTTTGTAATGCTTCTCCAGCCGCGTAGTGATGTCGCGTAACTGGTCGTAGACGTCGGGCATGATCTTCTGCAGTTCAAGAATCGGCACCGGGGTACGCACGCCGGAAACTACATCTTCGCCCTGCGCGTTCATCAGAAATTCGCCGTAGAACTCTTTCGTGCCGGTCGCCGGGTTGCGCGTGAAGCCTACGCCCGTGCCGCTGGTGTCGCCGAGGTTGCCATAAACCATCGCCTGCACGTTGACCGCGGTGCCGAGCATGTCGTCGATATTGTTGATGCGGCGATAGGACTTGGCGCGGTCGTTCTGCCAGGAGCGGAACACGGCGTCGCGAGCCATCATCAGCTGTTCGCGCGGATCCTGCGGGAAGTCGCGCTTGGCGTGCTTCTTGACGACTTTCTTGTACTCGACAATCACTTCCTGAAGATCTTTGGCGGTCAGATCGGTATCGAACTTGGTCTTGCGTCTGTTTTTTCTTCGCGTCAAACACTTCGTCGAACGCCGGCTTCTCGATGTCGAGCACAACGTTGCCGAACATCTGAATCAGCCGACGGTAGGAATCAGCCGCGAACCGCGGATTGTTGCTGCGCTTGGCCAGCGCTTCTACGCTCTTGTCGTTCAGCCCGAGATTGAGAATCGTATCCATCATGCCCGGCATGGAAAACTTCGCCCCTGAGCGGACGCTCACCAGCAGCGGATTCTCACCCGTGCCCAGCTTCTGGCCCTGCAGCGCTTCCAACTTGGCCAGTGCCTCGTCCATTTGCCGGTCAACGTCTTTCGACGCCGCGCCCGTCCTCATGTACTCGCGACAAGCGTCGGTCTGAATGGTGAATCCCGGAGGCACGGGCAGGCCGGCGTTGGTCATCTCGGCGAGGCCAGCGCCCTTGCCGCCGAGAACATCTTTCATCTTGCCGTTTCCGTCGGCCTTGCCGCCGCCAAAAAAGTAAACGTATTTGGTTGTGGATTTCTTGCTTTCCTGCGCTTCAACTTCGGGGAGAGTAATCGTCGCCATGACTATGAGTCCTTTGTCTCGTGATTTTGCGGAATTGAATCTAACTCTGTCTAAACTCTGTTCGTTCCGATACGTCCGCTCCGATTTTGGGTGGCGCAGCGCTTTCAGCGCTGCAATAACCTCCCCTCAGCGTGGGCTTTAGCCCCTGCGGGACCTCAGCTTCCCGCACCCTTGTTCTCCGTCACGATTTCCGAAAAATCTGCGATCGTGGAAAACTCCTTCAACAACGTCCGCAGCAGCGCCAGTCGGTTCGCACGCACCTTTGCGTCGTCAACCATGACCATTACTTTGTCGAAAAACCGGTCCAAAGGTTCTCGGACACCAGACAGCAACATGAGAGCATCGAAGTATTCCTTCTTGCCGCGAAGCGCTTCCACTCTAGCGCCATTCGTCTCGACGTAGGCCGCCAGATTCTTCTCTTCCTGCGCGGAATCCGGCAGGTATTCGAATGTCGTCGCCGGCGTGATTCCCTTCTCCTCCGCCTGTTTCAAAATATTCCGCATGCGCTTGCAGGCCGCCCCAATCGCCTGAAACTCAGGCATGTGCAACACCTGCTTGACCGCCTCGGCCCGGCGCACCGCATCGACCACATCTTCCGCATCGGCCCCCAGCACGGCTTTCACCACGTCATAAGAATATCCGCAGACATCGCGCAGATAAAATTCCAGCCGCTCCCGGAAGAATGCTGCGACCGACTCGGCATACTTCGGCGTCTTCGACAAACTTCTTCTCCGCCTCGGAGCGCTGATACCCCGCCCGCGCATCCCGCATTAGATCGCCCAAGCGCAAAGGCAACTTTTTCTCTGCAATCACTTTCACGATGGCGTTCGCCTGCCGCCGCAGCGCAAACGGATCTTTCGACCCGCTCGGCACCAGCCCAAGCGCAAACATCCCCGCAATCGTATCTGCTTTGTCGCCGATCGAAAGCACCGCGCCTTCGATCGACCGCGGAACATCGTCGTCAGTCGATTCCGGCTTGTAGTGATCGTAAATCGCGTCCGCAATGGCAAACCGCGTCGCTTCGGGCAGTCCTCGAATCCAGTTGCTGTGCCCGCGCGTACAGCCCGCCCACAATTCCCTGCAACTCGGTAAATTCCTTCACCAGTTCGGTGGTCAAGTCGGTCTTCGCCAGGCAGGCTGCCTTGTGGATTACTCCCGGCCGCACCGCAATCCCGCCCTGCTTGAGGATCTCGCTCAGCCAACTGCACAGTCGCTGCACGCGCTGCGTCTTTTCAAAGTAACTGCCCAGATCTTTCTGGAAGGTGACATGCTTCAGCAACTCCAGCCGCTCCAGCAGAGATTTCTTCTGATCGGTCTGCCAGAAGAAGCGCGCATCGTTGAAGCGCGCCCGCAACACGCGCTCGTTGCCGTGACGGATCAGTCCCTGGGGGTCGCTGTCGGTATTCAGCACGGCCAGAAAATGCGGAGCCAGTTTGCCGTGCGCATCTTCAACCGCGAAATATTTCTGGTGATCGCGCATCACCGTAACCAGCACTTCTTCCGGCAGCGCCAGAAATTGCGGATCGAAACTGCCCAGAATCGCCGACGGAAATTCGGTCAGATTCACGACCGTATCGAGCAACGCCGCGTCTTCGCGCCAGCGCGCGCCGGGAACAGTGCGGGTCGCGGCATCCAGAGCCTTGCGGATCTGATGCTCGCGTTCACCGCGGCTCAGCACTTTGGCGGCGCGCAAAGAGTCAAAGTACGCCGCTCCTGCCCGCGGAATGGTCAACTGAAGCTTCGGTCAAAATTCTGTGCCCACGCGAAGTGTTACCTGCTCGAATGCCATCGAATTCCAGCGGAATCGTCTCTGCGTCGAGCATCGCGACCAGCCAGCGCACGGGCCGCACAAAGCGCTCGTTCGGCTTCGCCAGTACATATTCTTGGGCCAGTAAATGGCGGAGAGTTCCTTGGGCAGGCTCTCGGCGAGAATCTCCGCTGCGCTGCGGCCTTTTCTCGTGATCTTCGCAGCCAGGTATTCACCCTTGGCGGTCGTGATTTTTTCCAGATGCTCCACGTGGACGCCAGCCTTCTTGGCGAATGCATGGGCCGCAGGCGTGGGGTGGCCATCCTTATAGGCAACGTGAACCGAAGGCCCGGTGACTTGCTCGACCACGTCGGCCTGCGCAGCAGCAATGCCAGTTGCCAACACCGCCAGCCGTCGCGGCGTATCGAAGTGCGTAACTTCGTGTGTAACTCGCGCGTGACTTCGCCGCCCGACAGCCGCTCGCGGGTCAGCAGCGCCGCGACCCGTTCGCGCAACTCCGCGGACGCCGCCGCAATCATCCGCGCCGGAATTTCTTCGCATCCGATCTCTAGCAGAAAGTCTGGCATACAGAAAACCCTTAATTATCGCAAGTCCGCGGTCCCGTCGTAGTGACCGCAATCACACATGTACTGCATTGTCATCATGAGCGCAGCAGAATGATTCGCGAAGCGAATCGTTCTGCGGAGTCGAAGGATCCCTACCTCGAACCTTGCCGCACTCAAACGCCCATCGCTCGCCGAAGGCCGTACGCTCATAGGGCTCCTTCGACTGCGTGGGAAATTCACTTCGTGAATTTTCCACTCCGCTCAGGATGACATAACCTAAGATCAAATTGCCGCAGGCACTAACTTCTCCTTCTTCGGCTTCTTATCGCGATCCGGCGCAGGCTCGTCGGACTGTCAGGTGCAGACTCACTCTTCTGCTGATCGTTCTTCTGTTGATCCACCCAAGCCTTCGCGATCCCCACCGCCAGGGCTCGCACGCGCGCGATCACGCCTACGCGCTCGGTCACCGAAATGGCTCCGCGCGCATCGAGAATGTTGAACAGGTGCGAGCACTTCAGACAGAGATCGTACGCACCCAGCAGCGGAAACCGGGCCTTGTCGCGAGCAAAATCGGGGTGCCCCATTTCTCGCGTCTTTTGCGAGAAGTGGGGATTTTCTTCATCCTTCGTCAACGCCGCATATTGCTCGATCAATCCCTTGCATTCCGCCTCGTAAAGATCGAAATGCTTCCAGGCCTTCTCGACGTCGGCCAGTTCGAAGTTGTACACCGAAAACTGCAGTTCGTCGGCCAAGCGCACGTCGCCATACTTCACCACCGCGCCAGTCTCGGGATCGCGCGCCCACACGATGTCGTAAATCGAATCCACATCCTGCAGAAACGCGCCAATGCGCTCCAGACCGTAGGTGAGCTCGGCTGAAATCGGAAACAGGTCGACGCCGCCGCACTGCTGGAAGTAAGTGAACTGCGTGATCTCGAGTCCGTCGAGCATGACCTGCCAGCCCACGCCCCACGCGCTCAGCGTGGGCGCTTCCCAGTTGTCCTCTTCGAACTTGATGTCGTGCTGGCGCAGGTCGATACCGATCGCAGTCAGCGATTCCAGATACAACTCCTGCACATTTTCCGGCGGTGGCTTCAGGATCACCTGCAGTTGCATGTGCTTGAATAGCCGGTTGGGATTCTCCCCATAGCGCCCGTCGGCCGGACGGCGCGAAGGCTGCACATACGCGACCTTGTAAGGCTTCGGCCCCAGCACACGAAGAAAAGTTTCGGGCGCCATGGTGCCCGCGCCGACTTCCACATCGTAAGGCTGCTGCAGCACGCATCCGCGGTCGGCCCAGAATGTCTGCAGGCGCAGGATGAGTTCCTGAAACGTCAGCGGGTTGGGGGAGGATGCAGTCATCGGGTGAAGCGCTAGCTTCTGGCTCCCAGCGTCTAGCTAATCTCGCATTGCCCGATGGAAACCAGAGGCTAGGAGCTAGAAGCTGGCTTACAGCGCAGCCGGAGTCAGCAGGTTAATCCACGATTGTAATGGAAGCGGTGGGCACCCGTCAGCATCGGGCCCGGAAAACGTTCCTGCGGGAACACTGTGGATAACGACAGAAGAAAGCGCCGCAAGTCGTTGATAATTTCAGGCTGCGTTGAAGGGATGGGAGTTAGGTTGAGGAGAACATGTCTACTTTCGTGGAGCTTTTAAGCAGCTTTTTACCTACGAAAGTGGACTTGACATTATTTCGGCTCCTCGGATCGGATCTTCGTCGCGCGAATCGTTTGATCGACCTTCAGTTCCTTGCCGGACTCGGCGCCGTACAACGTTTGGGTGAATCCCGTCGAGGTGATGTCGCCAAACACTTCCTTGAACGTGGACTTCTTGCCGTTGACCTCGTAGTCTTCGACGAGCACGAGTTGCGCGCCATCCCAGTGGGCGACGTTCTTGAAGGAAATGCAGCCTCCGGGATTGGTGCTGTCACACCAGATCGTGCGGAAACCACCGACGGAATCGTCCCACCAGAACACGCCAAGGCCGGTGACTTGCCGATCGCCCTGCTTCGACTGATAGTCCTCGACCACGGAGAAGCCACCGGGGCCGGGGCGCCAGACGATTCGTCCCGCACCGGTCGCACCGTTCGGCTGAGTGGAATCGGGTGCGAGTTTTTCATGGATCGACCAGGTTCCCTCGAAGGCGTGCAACAATTTCTCGATCTGAGCCCCGGGCTTCGGTTCCGTTCTTTGAGCCCGTGCAGCAGCAGGCCGCGTGGCCAGGTTCGTGGCCGGGGACTTTTTGTCGGCTTGGCAGACTGCGAGGGCGGTCAGCAGGCTGGCGGTGATTGCCGCGTTCGTCACAAGAAATCGTCCCATGGTTTTGCACTCCCACTGAGAAATTGCGGCGTTGCTCGAACCCGGCTTCGCCTGCTCCAGCATTCCCGCCGTGACCAGCTTCCGCTAGCTCTCTGCTTGGCTCGACAGGTTCAGCCAGGCCGCCGCGAAGATAATCAGGGCGACTGCCAGGAATGACGTAGGCGCAACGAAGAAATAACGCAGGCCCACGGCGATCATCGCGGCCAGCCAGATGGAGTTGATCAGAGCCACGCGCTTCAGCAGTCCTGAGCGCTCGCGGGCCAGCGCCAGATTGAGCGCTCCAATACAGAACACCCCCAGCATGAACGAGATGCTGAACCCGCGCAGGAAATTATCCATGCTGCGCATCGAGCCCATCACGTTGAATTTGTAGTTGGACATCAGGTCGAGCAACTGCCGCTCGGTGTCATTCGCAGGAACTGGTTTTCCTATGAGGGACAACGAGTGCACCAATCCTAGTAGTAACAGCACAACCCCGCCGGCTGTGAAAAGCCGCCTTCCCCATTTGTCAGCCATGGTGATCTCAGTGGCCTGAAGTTATAACACGAACCTCGCGCGCCGCCTGTTCTCATTTGCGGCACTGTGGAAGAGCGGCGTTTCAAGGCCGTGTTCAGTGGTCGCCGCGACGGGGATTTCAGCCCGGTCGTTTTTTCGGCAGATTCCCGCGGCCCCGAATCCACTGGGGCTAGACAGCCCATATTCCAACGGTCGCTTTTAACGCGGCGCTGAAGCGCCGCTCTTCCACGGCGCTGGGGATCGACCTTAGAAGCTCCCCTTCTCGAGCATGCCCGCCGTCACCAGCTTTTTCTCCAGATGCCGTTGCAGAATTTGGATCAGAAATTTGCGCAGGTCGGCGGCTTGGGCCTTGGGCCACGGCATCGCGGCAAAACTTTCTACCGGGGCGCGAAACATTTGCGCGGCCAATATGCGCGATTCGCTCGAAATCTCGGAGGACGCCAGGCGCTTGTCGTCGGGGCACATCAGGCCATCGGCCAGGGCATGGAAATAGGCGCGGCTGCCGTTGAGACTGCGGCCGCAGACGGTGCACTCGGTCAACTCGGGCAGAAAGCCAACCAGACGCGTCAGCCACAATTCGAAGTAGGTGATCGGCATCCATACGTCGGGGCCGGCCGTTCTCGGGTCTAGCCTTGGGTCTAGCACATGCAGCACCGAAAGCGTGAGGCGAAAGACAGCGTCGTTGGCCTCGCGGTCAGGGAGAAGTTCGTCGAGCAGTTCAGCGATGTGGCCCAGCGCCACCGCCCGCGCGTAGCTGACCTCCGAGGCCATCGGAGATTCGAGCACTTCGCAGGAATCCAGCCGCGCCAATTCCTGCCCTTCGCGCACGTCGTAAAACGCGCGGACATAAGTCAGGGGCTCGAGTGCTCCGCCGAAACGGCGCTTGGATTTCTTGGCCGAGCGCGCTACCCCGCGAACCTTGCCCTCGGCACGCGTGAAGAATGTAACCAGCAGATCGGCCTCGCGCAAGGGATAGCTGCGCAGCACAATCGCTTCCGACTCTCTAAGGGCCATGGGATTCGAGGGTGAAGGCTTGATTCTAGTGGATGCAGCTTTCAGCCGTCAGGTTTCGGCGGTCAGCTCTTGGCTGCCGGAGAGTGTTGAAGGATCCGTCCCCAAGAATCCCGACTTCTCGTAGAAAACGCGAGAAATGGGCCAACCGGCTGGGACTGGGGCAACCGGCGCGGGCCTTCGCGCTTCTCATGTTTCGATATACTTCTAAGACTGTGAAAAGAATTGTTGCCGTTCTGCTCGTGATCTTCATTGTCGCATCGCTGGGGTTCGCCGAAGAGACTTCGTTCCGGCGGGTGCGAATGCCCAACCTGAAAGGCAAGCGCATCAAAGCGGTACTGACGTTCAGCGACAATGACAAAGCGGTGGAAGTGCGCCCGGCCAGGGGCAGCGCCGTAACCGTTCCCTTCAGCCAGATCGACAAAGCCTCCTACGAGTTCACCGAAGTGCTTTCGGTGAAAACCCACTGGCTGCAGATCGACTATCGGGACCAGGACGCCCACAAAGTGCTAGTCCTGCTCATGGAAAAGCGCGACTACATACACATTCTGGATGCATTGAAAGCCCACACCGGAATCGACGCAGAAGTTCTGGGCAACGCCGACAAGGTGCAGGGTGGAGATCGGCACGCGCGATAAACATAAAAACTTAATTAGGCACGCCCCACAAAAAAGTAAGGCGCACGTCCAAGGGACGCGCGCCTCTGGTTGCATCATCTGGTCCAGCAAGGTCTGACCCAGCAAAGTCTGACCCAGCCCAGCAAAAATCTGAGCCGAGACCCTCTTACCGCCCGAAGTACTTGGCGTTAAGCTCGGTGAAGGAGTTCCACTTTTCCGGCAGGTCGTCGAGGGCAAAGATGGCCGAGACCGGGCACACGGGAACGCAGGCGCCGCAGTCGATACATTCCACCGGATCGATATACAGCAACTGCTCGGTCGCGTAGGCGGGCTCGTCCTTCTTGGGATGAATGCAGTCCACCGGACACGCATCCACGCATGCGGTGTCTTTGGTGCCAATGCACGGCTCAGCAATCACGTAGGTCATAAAGGTTCCAGTCTCCTGAGAGTCTCTGCGTTTATTTTACTACCGCGGCGGTTTGGTGACCGGACATTCTAGCAAGAATGCGGGCGGCGGGTACAGGGGTGTCGGCGGCGTCCGGCTTGGGAGTCCGGCGGGTCCCAAGGCGTCGCCGGCCTTCCCGAAATGCCACTACACCTCATGACGGTAGTAATCTGTCGCGCCTGTCCTGAGATGCGTTTAATAAACGCAGACGTGCTGTGCGGACCGCCGGTGAAATCGCGCCCCCATGAATAAGCTCAAAGTTCTGGTTTCCCTGATTACAGAAGACAACGACTATCAACTCGAACAGGCGGCCTCGGCCCAGGCCGCCGCCATCAAACTCGGGGCCACGGTTGAGATCATCTACTCCGGCAACGACGCCGTGCAGCAGACCCAGCAGATTCTGAGCTTCATCCAGGATCCTGCCAGGCGTCCCGACGCCATCCTGGCCGAACCCGTAGGCACAGGGATGGCCCAGATCGCGAGGGCGGCGGTAGGCGCCGGTATCGCCTGGGCGATTATCAATACCGACGTTGATTACATCGCGCAGCTTCGGCAACACGCTCTGGTTCCGGTTTTCGCCGTGCTCTCGGACCACGAAGCCATCGGAAAGATTCAGGGCCAGCAGATCGGCGTGCTCCTGGGTGAGCAGGGATGCGTCCTATCCGTGGAAGGCCCTTCGGTGCGCGACGTGGCGAAGATCCGCGCCAAGGGCATGCTCGCGACCAAGCCGCACCGGGTCGAGGTGAAAACTCTTCGAGGAGACTGGACGCAGAACAGCGGCTATCACGCGATCAAGTCGTGGCTGTCACTGAGTACATCGAGGCAGCTCAACGTCGGGATGATCGCCTGCCAGAACGATGACATGGCCATGGGGGCGCGCCGCGCCTTTGAGGAACTGGGGGATTTGCGCGAGCGTGATGCCTGGCTCCGGCGTCCGATCACGGGATGCGATGGTGTGCCCAAGTCCGGTCAGGAATGGGTTCGTCAGGGGCGACTCTCGGCCACGGTTGTCTCGCCTCCCCTGCTCGGAGATGCCATGCAGTTGCTGGCCTCAGCCCTCGCCGCAGGTTCGCAGCCGCAGGAACGCACGGTCGTGGCTCCTCATTCCTACCCAGCTTTGAAGGAACTGCAAAAGGTGCGGAGCCAGACAGCACAAACTTCGTAGCTGTGCGCCCAGGTCCCGACCGAAGCTATTCCGACCGAGGCTGCTCCGACCTGGGCACCAAAAATTATCCAAGAAGACGATTGGCCAAGAACAGGTGGGCAAAGAAAAAAGAAAAAAGAAAAAGGCTGGCAGCACCAGGCTGCCAGCCTTTTCAAGCTTCAAGCGTAGGACGTTACCGGCGTCCGCCGTGCCCGCCTCCAGCGTGCCCACCACCGCCGTGGAATCCGCCGCCGCCATGGAAGCCACCGCCGCCGCGAACCGCACCGCCGTGGAATCCGCCGCCACCGCGGACCGCGCCGCCGTGAAATCCGCGACCAGCATAGCCGCGCCCATACGCTCCTCGGGCATAGCCGCCGCGATAGCCCCCGCGACCGTAGTATGCGCCGCGTCCGCCATACCAGCCGCGACCCCAGCCTGGGTTACCGTACCACGGACGACCGTACCATCCGTTCGCCCGTCCCCAGCCTCCCAGCCAACCGGGCCCGTGGAACCACGGGCCAGCTCCGACAAAGAGCCCACCCGCAAACCAGTCGGCACCGTAGTAGCCGTAAGGCGCGCAGCCGTAAGGAGCATATCCGTAGTATCCGTACTCACAGACCGGAGGCCCGGCTGCGTATCCCGGCCCGACGTCGACGCCAATTCCCACACCCACTTGCGCTTGCGAATAAACAAGCGGCATTACCGTCATCACCGCCAACACCGCCAAATATTTCATGTACCGCATACCCACCTCCTGGCTTTGGATCTTCTGAACTTCCCGATCCGAAAGCCCTTTCCAATCTCTCTATGTATTGGAACGCCGTAGGGGGAGAAAAGTTTCGGGAACTGGGGTGGCTGATTTCAACCATCCCGGTTAAATTCAGCCACTTACGAGGGAGGGCCCGAACCGGCACCTTCCTGGCAGCCTTCGCTGCGGATCAATCTTAAGGGCGGTAAATCCAGGTCTGGCTCGTGGTCTGATCGCTATTAGGATAGCCGCCCGCCAACAGCACACTGCCGTCGAGCAGCTTCGTTTCCGACATGTAATGCCAATTGTCGCTCATCTGGCCGGCAACAGGCATGAATTTTCCGCTCGCCGGATCAAAGACTTCCGCTTGTTTGCTGCCGCCTGCGATCAACAACTTCCCGGAAGGCAGCTGTACCGCTTCGTCCGGCAGCTTGAACCGGCCGTCGTTCAACGGCGATGTCGCCGTGAACTTGCCCGTGTGGGGATCGTAAATTTCCGCGCTGTTCATAGTTCCGCCCCAGTCGTGTTCGTCGGAGCCGCCGGCGATCAGCACCCGTCCATCAGGCAGCAAGCCGGCTGTATGTTTGTAGCGTGGAGTATTGAGACTGCCGGTCTCGCTGAAGGTTCCGGTCTTAGGATCATATAGTTCAGCGCGAGCTAGGAGTTCGCCACCAGTGCCGCCGGCCATGAGAACCCTGCCATCCTTCAGCAAAGTCGCCGTCTGACCCTGGCGAGGACGGTGCAGCGATCCCGTCGCCTGAAATTGCAATGTGTTGGCACGGAAAATCTCCGCCGATGCGATTGCCGCATCGCGGCTGTCATGATCGTCGCCTCCCGCGAGGAGCACATCGCCGTCATTCAGCAGCGTGATGCTGGGCCGAGCGCGTCGCGTGGTCATATGGGGTAGGAGGGTGAACTTGCTGGTCGCCGGGTCGTACAACTCGGCGGAGTCGGTCGTGCCGTGGCCAATCCATCCTCCAGCGATCAGCACCTTTCCAGATCGCAGCAGCACCGCAGCCAGTCCCACTCGCCCGATGCTCATCTCGCCGGTGGGCTGAAATTTTCCTGTGGCCGGATCGTACAGTTCGGCAGACTTGTAGAAATCCTGATTGCGCCGCATCCCGCCGGCGATCAGAACCTTGCCGTCGGGCAGCAGCGTTGCAGTATGGCCGGAGCGGGGCTCGAGCATCGGGGACGCAGAATGCAGCGATCCAGCGGCGAAAGCTGCCGAGTTGGAAGCCGAGGTAGAGTTCGCGCGGAACGCAGCAGCGGTAACAACGAAACTGACGGTGATGCAAGCGACGAGAAGCAGGCGGGAGCGGGTCATGGGAGTTCTCCTCGAAGGTCAGACTCCCGAGTTCAGTCACGGTTAGCAGATCACGGCACGACAGGATAGAATGCTGTTTTCGGGGAGGATCCCATGGCGACTACGCAGGTCGGTCGGTCCGAGCAAGCGACATCTCAGGAAAAGGAACTCATCAGCTTCGATGAGGCTATGGAGAGGCTGTCGCGCGAAGAACGTTTCCGATCCACGGTGTATGCCATGAATACTCTGCTGGTTCAGAAGGGCATCTATTCGCCTGAGGAATTCGAGTTCCTGTTTCGCCAGTTTGCCCAGAAGAACCTCCGCTAACGGTCGCGCTTCGGCGTCTTACTCTGAATGTCCTTCCACTTCGGCATCTGACATTTCGGTGACTGGCAGCGCTCGTGAGCGCCCATCCCTACACTCCCACAAGTTCCTTCTTCTCGCTGGGTTCGTATTCCACGATGTAGCCGGCGACCGCGCTGGCGGCCACTGTGACAGGCGAGGCCAGGTACATCTGCCCCGGGCCGCTGCGGCCGGGGAAATTGCGGTTCTGCGCGCTGATCACGACCTGGTCGGGACGCGTGGAAACTCCCGGTCCAGCGTTGATGCAGGCTCCGCAACTGGGCTCGATCACCTGCGCTCCGGACTTCTGAAAAATTTCCAGATATCCCTTGCGCAGGCAATATTCGCGCGTTTCCTGCGATCCGAACTGAATGTAGAACTTCACCGAGTTGGCTACTCGCTTGCCCTGTTTGAGCGCATCGGCGAGCACGGCGGCGTACATATCCATGTCTTCGTTCTTGCCCGCGGTGCAGGTGCCGCCGTAGGCGATCTCGACCGGAACGGGCGTGTTCAACTCGCGAACATATTTTCCGTTTCCCGGATCGCCGGGCGTGGCCACCATGGGCGTAATCTCGGCGGCATCGAGTTCGATCACATGCGCGTATTGCGCGCCAGGATCGCTGTACAGGCCCTCGATCATCGACTCGGCCTTTCGCACGATCCATGCTGCGGCGCTCGACCAGGAAATCGACGGCCTTCTTATCGGGCGCGACGATGCCGGTGAAGCCGCCAATTTCTGCCGCCATGTTGGTCATGGTGGCGCGTTCGTCGACGCTCAACTCTTCGATGGCTTCGCCCGCGTACTCCATGACTTTGGCCAGAGCCTTGCCGCTGCGCACATAGTCGAGGCTCAGAATCTTCAGGATGAAATCTTTCGCGGTCACGTTCGCGTGCTTCTTGCCGCGAATCACGATTCGCACCGACTCTGGCACTTTCACCCGCACATCTTTCGTGATCCACGAATTGAACACATCGGTAGTGCCGATGCCGAAGGCCACGCAGCCAATCGCGCCCACATGCGGCGTGTGCGAGTCGGAGCCGATATTCAACTGCCCCGGCAGCGCGTAGCTTTCGAGCACGATCGAGTGGCAGATGCCCTCCGATCCTTTGCGGTCGGTCAATTCACCGTGTAGTCGAATTCCCTGCTTGGCGGCGAAATCCTGCTGCTTAAATTTGAGTTGCGTCGCCAGGTCGAGCAGGCCGAGCTTTTTCTTCTCTTCGGAAATTACCTCGTCGAGAAATGTCAGGTGATCGCGGAAGAACAGTATGCTCGAGGGATCGTTGACCTTCGCATCTTTGCCGACGTAGCGCTCGAAGAAAATGGCTGCCATGGGTGTGACGTATTCGTGGCTGAAGCGGAGATCGGCGCGGGCAAAACCGGTATCGCCGGGCTTGACGGATGGCACGCCGACTTCAAGAGCCGCCTCGCTGCGCTCGGCGGGACGGTCGAATGCGCCCGTCCCCACATGGTCCGTGGAATGTCCTGTAGGTTGAATCATGTGGCGCGCGAAGATCTTCTCGGCGAGAGTCATCGCCCGTGTGGCGCGGGCGCTCCCCCCCGCGTTTTCGATCGGCGGCAAGAAAACTTTTCCCTGCATTCTCGCCACGTTGAACGGGAACAGCCCGCCGTACTCGATGACCTGCCGCGTGATCTCATCTTCCCCAGCGGTAAATTCGCTCAGCGCGATTTCTTCCCCACCGCGAATGCGGTCGATCAGAGAGAAGTTCGTCGAAGTCAGCAAGCCCAGATTCTGGCAATTCTGCTTGTAGATGCGCTCGATGTTTTCGGCAATCACCACGCGGATGCCGGCGCACATCTCGGCATAAGGAGACTGCTCGCGGCTCGAGCCCTTGCCGCGGCGCTTGCCGCTCACCGCGCACACGAATCCGCCGCGCTTCACGTCGCCGCGGCCAATCGGCGTCGCGTTGCCGCATTTCAGCCCGAGATAAGGAATCTCGCCCAGCGTCTCGTCAAAGTAAAAGCAATAGTGGGCCGGAGTGATTTCGTCGGTAGAAATGTCGTCGCGCAGTTTCGGATTGTTCGCTGGATTCGCCGAATCCCAGGGCAGGTCTTCGCCCGCGAGTTGCCGCTTGATCAGTTCCGGATCTTCGGTAAGAAACAGGATGCGTCCCTGCAGCCGGACTTGGTTCGGCCGCTTTTCGATCTTGCGTGCGAGGAGAGAATCGATCACGTTGACCCTGCAGTGTTGTTAGAATTGGCCGCAGCCCGGAGCGGGCCTGCGTCCCTACGGGTTCATTGTAACAAGCCGTGAATCGTTGGCAGAGAGCGTATTGCCAGCACTGGAAATTGCTGATTGTTGATTTCTGATTGTTGATTGAAATTCGCGTCTGTGGTTCTTCAATCAACAATCAAAAATCAGCAATCAACAATCAACGATACTGGCTGGGCTCAGGCAACGGATCGAGCCCGCGCCCGGCAAAGATTTCCGCAAATTCGTGCAGCAGCGCGTCGTGCACCAGACCATTCGATGCCAGGGTTTCGCTGCTGTCGATCCTGAACGGAGATCCGTCGAAGCGGCTCACCTTGCCGCCGGCTTCTTCCACGATGAGCACGCCTGCGGCGGTATCCCACGGATTGAGATTGAATTCCCAGAAGCCGTCGAAGCGGCCGCTGGCCACGTTGCACAAATCGAGCGCGGCCGATCCGGCGCGCCGCACGCCATGGGTGCGCAGCGTGATCTGGTGATAGAAGTGAATGTTTGGATTCTTATGCCGCTTGTGGCTGGGAAAGCCGGTAGCCACCAGGCATTCTTTCAGTTGCGCGGTCTTCGACACGTGGATCGGCTGGCCATTGAGGTGCGCGCCTCGTCCCTGCTCGGCAGCGAACAACTCGTCGCGCGTGGGATCGTAGACCACCCCGGCGACGCGCTTTGCTCCAGCCCCCGAACCCTGTTCCAGACTCTGGTGTTCCAGTGCCCGGTTTTCCAACGCCCTGTGTTCCAGAGCCATGGACACGCAGAACACAGGATATCCGTGGGCAAAGTTCGTCGTGCCATCAAGCGGATCGACGTACCAGCGGTAGTCGCTGCCCTGATCGTTCAGTCCCTGCTCTTCGCCCAACACGTCATGCCCCGGAAACTTCGCGCTGATGCGCTCGCGGATCAGTTTTTCGGAAGCGCGGTCCGCCGCGGTCACCAGATCGGCATCGCCCTTGTACTCAATCTTGAGTCCCTGATGGAAATACTGCATGAGCAGAGCTCCGGCCTCGCGGGCAATGGCCGACATGGTGGGGAGAAACGTCGCTGAATTTTGTACGGTGGATGACATCTGGGTTCGAAAATCGGGAGCCGAGCTTACTTCCGCTTCCCGCCATCCTCGGCGATGTACATAATCTCGTGCTTGAAGATGAAGAGATTGGGCGCGCCCTCACGCGTCAGGCGTACCATATTCTTGTCGTAATACTCGATCCATCCGGAAACGGTTTGGCCGTCCATCAGCTTCAGCGAAACTGATTTCTGCTTCTCTCCGAGCGCCTTGAGGTATGCAGGCTCCTCGAAGGTATCTTCGGGAGGAGGAGTTCGGCTGTGTTTGACGGCTTTAGGATTCCCTTGCGGAGCACGCAGCGGCATCCAGACATTGTACACAAAGCGCTCAGCACGGGAATCCGGCGAAGAGTAAGCGGCGGCCCGCACCGGGGTTACAATGCCTGAAACTTGGTTCGCCGTTCCGGCAGGAGGGTGCGCGATGAAGAAATCTGCCTGGCTGGCACTGCCCGCAGTGCTTGGGCTGTTAATTCTGGCCGTGCCGCAAGCCGCTGTTCCGCAGATCTTTCCTCCGCAGATCTTTGCTCTCCAGATCAGTGAACATCATTTCCCGACTCCCCCGCCACCGCTCGATCCTCAAGCGCCCGACAAGACCAGCGCCGCTACCTCGCGGCGCCTCGATCTTGTGCAACTGCAGCGCGACGCCGACGACCTTTCGCGCACCGCACAAACCATTCCGGGAGACGTAGCCAACGTTCGCAAAGGCATGCTGCCCAAAGACGTAATCGAAAAACTGAAGCAGATCGAAAAACTATCCAAGCACCTGCGGACGGAATTGAACCCGTAAGCCTGAAGGCGAAAAACATTTCAAGCCGCCGGTCACCGCGAGCATTTCGCGATAAAGAAAAGCCGTGACGGAATTTCCGCCACGGCCGCGCGAAAACCAACAACTGAAAGCCGATCAGAACGCGATGCGCAGTCCAAACTCGAACTGGCGCGGAGCGCCCACGGCATAGGTTCCGGACTGGAAGTTGGCACGGTACGGGGTAGTGCCTGCTCCCGTCACGCCTCCCACCGCATTGGGCGCCAGAGTTCCATTCGGCCCGCCGGGCAGCAACGACGCCGTGGGCAGGTTCCCGGGCAGAAACGAATTGGCAAAGTTGAATACGTTGAAGACGTTGGCGCTGGGTTCTAGCGTAATCGACTGATCCCATATCTTGAGCTTGATGGGCCACGCGACCCTGAGGTCCATCGACTTCAGCCAGGGAAAGTTCGCCGCGGTCGGGCCGACGGCTGCGACCTGCGGCATCACCCAGCCCAGCGCGTTCATGTCGTTCTGCGTCATCACTGGGATGGTTCCAGAGCCCGGACACGATTGGCTACCCACCAGACATAGGCCGGCGGGCGTCAACTGACCGGCAAAGTGCGTGTTGTAGTTGCTGATTACAGTGTGCAGGTTGCTGTTGTCAGTGCTGCGCATGAACTGGCCGAGCTGCGTGCCCGGCAAGGGCTCAGGCGCTCCTCCGGAACCGAGTCCGGAGCCCAGCCAGTCGGTGGCGAAAATCTCCCCGCCGTTGGTGAGTTCCGGAAGTTGCAGGTTCTGGGGCAGCGGGCTGTAGAAATGCCCGATCATGCTCACCCGCGTGAAAAACGGCAGATCGAAGGCTCCGCCGAAAGAAACCTGGTGCCGGCGATCGAGCGCGCTCGGTCCGGTAAACTGCAGCGGCTTGTCATTGTTAGTGGCGAGGTTGATGAAGTCCTGGTCCTGCGCCTGGCTGACAAATTTCGACAACGAGTACGAAACCTGTAAGTGTGCCGCCCTCACCAGCGGCCACGGGTTCGCCACACTATCCACTAACTTAAACTGAAAGCCGCTGTAAACCGAGTGGCCAACGGGTTCCAGCGTGTCGAGCGTTCCCAGCGAACCATTTCCCGAGCCGTTGCCCGTGTTGTTAATCCCAGCGGGAGTAATGCCGGGGAAGGCGCAACTGGGACACGGACCTCCGCCGGTAACCGCGTTGTTGGAGTCGAGGCCCGCCGCGGAATACGCCGCCTGAGCGCCCGCCAAGCCCAGGTTGCCGACCATGCAGTTCGCCTGGTTGAATCCCGCCAGGCAGCCGTTAGCCAACTGGGCCGCGTCACGATCCGCCTGAGCGTTGGCCAGGTTGAACGATCGCGCCGCGCCGCTGTGATTCCGGTCTACCCCGAGCAGATAATGCTCCCCGACATTGCGGATGTAGTCCGCGCTGAACACCACCCCGGGGCGAAGTTCCTGCTGGAAACCGAGATTCCCTTGCCAGGAGCGGGGAGTACGGTAGTTGGGATCGAATACATCGAAACCGCTGACGTTGGCCGCGCTGAGGGTCGTTCCCACGTAGTTCGGATTCGGCTGGCCGGTAGCGTTCGAAGCCGCGGCCGACTGGAAGGCGCTGCTCAGCGCCAGAATATCGCCGGCAACCGACGAAATGGTTCCTCCGCAAAAAGTCGGCTGAACCTGATTTGTGCCGGCAACTACGATTCCCGCCCCTCCCGCAATGGGCGTTCCCACAGTGCCCGGGTTGGTCGGCCAAGTGAAGTTACTCGGGCTCCCCGAGGAGCAAACTTCCGGGGTGTAGGAGAACACTCCGGTTTCCTGCCGTGCCGGACTATCAAACCGCGCGTAGTTCCAGAGTGAATTCTCGTAATACAGACCGCCGCCGCCGCGGATCACAGTTTTGCCGGCGCCGTTCAGATCCCAGGCAAAACCGGCTACAGGAGCAAAGTCAGTGTTCGGAGTGCGAACCTGATCTCCCAGTCCTGGCGCCCACAGGCTCAGCGGGGACGTTGCACCCAGATTGCTGTCCTCGTGGGAATCGCGCACGTAGTGCAGGCCGTAGGTCAATGTGACATTTCTCGAGGCCTTAAAACTGTCGCCGACATAGCCCTCGAAACGGTTGTCGGGCCCCAATCCTCCGCCGGGGTAGACCGAATGCGGACCGTGGAGTGGAGAAGCCGATTCCATTGCCCAACTGGACGAACTGCGCTGCATAGGCAGTGGGGTCGCTGCTGGTGGCGCAATTCAAAGGATCCGCTCCCGGCATCACGCAGATGCTGGTCGTACCCACCTGCGGAGAAGTCGCGAATGCGGCCGATCCTCCACCTTGCATGCGGTTGAGCGTCGCACCGTAGCGGAGCAGGTGGCGTCCGAACACCCGGCTGCCGTCATACTTGATTTCCATGTTGGACTGAAACGTGGTTTGCGGCGCCGCCAAGCCCGGTCCACCGCAATACGCACCTCCTGCGCTGAATCGGCAACTGCCAGCGACGGACGCTGCAATGTTGATCCCGAGACCGGGAATCGGATTGCCGACGCCCACCGGAATCCCGCTGGTGACATCGCTTACGCCGTCGCCCATCCGCAAATATTCGAAGCGGATGCTGTGGGTGTAAGCGCCGGTCGTGAAGTCGTAACCGAAAGTCTGCGATGGCGTGTGCATCGCGTTCTTCAGGCCTTGCAGAGAACTGAAAGCGCCGAAAGGACCAATCTGGCTCACCTCATCGAAATTGAACCGGTAAAAGGCATGGGTATCCTTGCGACCCTGCCAGTCCAGCCTGCCATCGGCCATCAGTTCGCGGAACGGCTCGGTCATGGCGATCTGCAGCGTATTAAATGGGGACGAGAGAGGCTCCGGAGCGGTCAAGTCTTGCTTGCTGCGCTCGGCATCGAGAAAGAAGAAGATCTGGTCTTTGATGAGAGCGCCCCCGGCCCGCGCCCCGAACTGCTCCCGGCTAAATTGCGGCGAGACCGAGCCCGGCAGAGACGCGGCGCCCTTGTCTCCTCGAAAAACGCCAAATACTTCACCGTGGGGGGCGTTGCCGCCGGAACGAGTCGTGACGCTGATTGCACCGGAGGAAGTCAGCCCGGTCGAGAGATCGAGCGTGGATTGGGAAAGATTGAACTCCTGGATCGCGCTCGCCGCAATGTTCTGGGTGGTGGTTCCGACAATCTCATCGGAGACGTCCACGCCATCGACATCGACGCGGGCCGCGCGGCCAAACCTTCCCGTGAACGACGGCGATGACAACCCACTCTTGCTGGCGTCGATGACGCCTCCGTCCTGCATCTGGACGCCGGGCACGAATTGCGCCAGATCGAGGTAATTGCGCCCGTTGATGGGCAGAAGTTCGATCTGCTCGCCTGCGAGCACATCCTGCACCCCGGGTTGCTCCAGATTGAGCGTTGACGCGTCTGCATGAACCACGGCGGTCTCCGGCCCGGGTTCCAGGTGGACGTTGCCCGACGAAACCACGCCAGCCTGGGCTATCACCGAAAGCTCGGCGGTCTTGAACCCCTTGGCTTCGACCCGCACGGCGTAGTCTCCTGGCTGGAGCGGACCCGTGGAAAACATCCCTTTGTCGGAAGTCACGAGCTGAACCACCCGGGCCGTAGCCTTGTACGTAAGGATGACTTTCGCGCCAGCCAGTCCCGCGCCCGCTTGGTCGCTGACGGTTCCTCGGATGGCGCCCGTGCTCACGGTCGACTGTCCCAGCAACATTCCTGAAGAAAGCAAGGTCGTACAAAGAGTCATCCACGCCAGCAGCCGGATTTTCTTGCTGGGGATGCAATAAAGGTTCAGCATGTCCACCTTTCTTACTTTGTCATCTGCTTCCAGATAATCACATCCGGATGCTTTGTGGCAAAAATCCGCCACGGTTATTCCTCTGATTTTACGGTGTAGTAGCCCGCGCGGTGGCGGACTCGATAGCCGGGCCCATCGGGCACGCCCGCCACTTTGACCTGGATGCGGCGAAACTCCGAGAACGATGTACGCTGTGACGGATAATACGCGAGTAGATACTGCGTGCGCAGTTCGTCGCTGATTTTACGGAAGGCATCGTCGAGCTGGATGGCGGAGGTCGCATAGTAATATTTCCCGCCAGTGTCTTCCGAAAGCTGGATCAGGGCGTGCTCGCCGCCGGTCTCGCGTCCGGCGCTGCTCTCAATGGGCACGATGATGATCGAGTAGACAATCGCTTCTGCCTCTACCGCCGCGCGTACGGCCTCCTGGTAGCTGATCTTGCTCCAGGTGTCGCCGCCGTCGGTAATCAGGACGACGACTTTCCGTCCCTTGCGGCGGTCGAGCGCCCGCGAGACCATATAAATCGCGTCATAGAGCGCCGTGGCCGCGCCGGGGCGGATGTGCTCGATAGCCTCGTCGATGCGTTTCAGGTCGGAAGTGTAGCCGTGGGTGAATTCGTGCACGTCTTCGTTAAAGCCATACACAGAGAGCCCGTCGATGGGCCGCAGGATGGCATGCGAGAAACGCTTGGCCGAAGCCTGTTCCAGCGGCAAATCGTGATGCGTCGTCAGACTCGTATCGATGGCCAGGGCAATCGAAAGCGGCAGTGCCGACTCCTTGTCGAAGACCGAGATTTTCTGCTGCAGGTCGTCTTCCAGCAGAACAAAATTTTCTTTCAGCAGCCCGCCGATGGGAGCGCCGTGCGCGTCGGTCACGGTCACGAACACGTTGACCAGGTTCACGTCCACCCGCAGCGTGGTGGTCGGCTCGGATTGCCGGTCGGCGTGGGCCGGATTCTGTGGGGCCGGATCTTTCTGGTTCGAAGTCTGCGGAGTCGAAGTCTGCGGGTTCGGGGTCTGCGGGTTCGCGGTCTGCGAGGGCGTCTGCGACGGCGACGTCTGCTGCGCCCATAGGCCGCAAGAGAGAGACAAGAGCAGGCCCATCGGGAGCAGACGCGTGGCGGGTTTTCTCATCGACTAGTGGAATTATACCTTTGCCAATGGCAGCGGTTCCCGCGACCACAAGATCTTAAGGCAAAGGCGCCCCAACTTTGGCCGTGCAGTTAGATGCGGCTCGCGGTGCCGGGCTGCCTCAGGCTCCAGAATTTGCGCGTGGGATTTCCGCCGGGAAAGGCTCTCCATCGGCCCAGGTGGCCCCATCCTCAAAGTGCTCCTTCTTCCAGATGGGCACCGTGCGCTTGAGGGTATCGATCAACCAGCGGCAGGCTTCAAACGCAGCCGCGCGGTGCGCCGACAAAACCGCGATCAGCACGCTGGTCTCGCCGATCTCGAGGCGCCCCAGCCGGTGGACAATGGCCAGATCGCGAATCTGGAATTGTTCAAGCGCCTGGCGTGCCAACAACTCCATCTGCTCCAGCGCCATTTCTTCGTAAGCCTCATAGTCAAGATAAAGGGTGTGCCGTCCGCGCGTCTGGTTGCGGACCACGCCCTCAAACACGAGCACCGCGCCATCTTCCCCGCGTTTGAGGCCGGCAACGATGCGCTCGGTTTCAATCACGTCGCGCACGATGAGCGCGTAGCGCGGTCGTTGCGCATTCTGTCCCGCCGGCTGTCCAGCGGGCATCCCGCCCGCTGCGTCAGGCGCGCCGCCGCTGACCGGTGGCAGCAAGGCAACTTCGTCGTCGGCCTTCAACTTCGTATCCGGCCCAGCATACTGTTGATTCACCGCCAAGGCGAGTGACGGCAGCAGGGCTTTCAGCCGCGGAATTTGCCCTTCATACTGCGCCAGAAGATCGCGGACCGAGGATCCGTCGGGAAGGTCAAGCGAGTCGCCGGACTTGCTCGCCAGATCTTTCAATACGCCGAAAAAGAGGACGCGCACTCGCATGGGCGTTCAGTTTACCGCTTATCGCGAGTTTGGGCAGAAGACGCGTGGATCACGAAATCGGCCCGCAAAATCAAAAGCCCCACTTCTCGCGCAAAAAACACGCGAGAAATGGGGCACCCGTTATCGAGACGACCTTCAGGCTTGCGCCAGTACTTTATCGTGATCCACTTTCGGTTCTTTCACCGGCGCAGATACGACGACCGTCGCATCCTTCTCCACCTGAGGCAGCGAGAATCGCAGGGCCTCGTCAATCGTCTTCACGTAATGAACGGTCAGATGATCGAGTTGCTCTGGCGTGAGGTCCTCGTCGACGTTCATCTTGTTTTCCGCGGGCAGAATCACGTCAGTCACGCCCGCGCGTTTTGCGGCCAGTACTTTTTCTTTGATCCCGCCGACGGGAAGAACGTTCCCACTCAACGTGATTTCGCCAGTCATAGCCAGCAGTGGCGTAATGCGGCGCTTGGTCAGCAACGATACCAGGGTGGTCGCCATGGTCACTCCGGCCGAGGGTCCGTCTTTCGGAATCGCCCCCGCCGGCACGTGCATGTGGATGTCGTGGCTGGCGAAGAAATCCTCAGCAATGCCCAACCGGTCCGCATTGGACCGCACCCAGGTCAGCGCCGCCTGCATCGATTCCTGCATGACCTGGCCAATCTGTCCGGTCATGGTGAATCCGCCTTTGCCTTTCATGGCATTGGCTTCGACGAATAAGACGTCGCCGCCGGACGGAGTCCACGCCAACCCCACAGCTACTCCCGGCCGTTCCGTTCGTTCAGCGATCTCACCTTCGCTGCGAATCTTGATGCCGCCAAGGAATTCCTGAATCACTTCCTTGGTGACGATCAATTTGTCAGTCTTGCCCTCGGCCAGGCGCCGCGCCTGCTTGCGGCAGATCGTACCGATGGTGCGTTCCAGGCTGCGCACGCCCGCTTCCCGCGTGTAGTGCCGGATGGTATAGCGCACTCCCTCTTCCGGAAACTCGATCTGGTCGACGGTAATACCGTTTTCCTCGATCTGGCGCGGAATCAGGTAACGGAACGCGATGTGAACTTTTTCTTCCTCGCTGTAGCCCTGCAGTTCGATGATCTCCATACGATCGCGCAACGGCTCGGCGATCGGATCGAGCATATTTGCAGTGGTAATGAACAGCACCTTAGACAAGTCAAACGTGACGTCGAGATAGTTGTCGCGGAAGGTCGAGTTCTGCTCGGGATCGAGCGCTTCGAGCAACGCCGAAGCCGGATCGCCACGGAAGTCGCGCCCCACTTTATCGATTTCGTCGAGCATGAACACGGGATCTTTCGTCTCCGCGCGGCGAATACCCTGAATAATCTGCCCGGGCAAAGCTCCAATGTAGGTGCGCCGATGGCCGCGAATTTCCGCTTCATCATGCACGCCGCCCAGCGAGAGTCGGACAAACTTGCGCCCTAGAGCCCGCGCAATCGACTTGCCCAGCGAAGTCTTGCCTACGCCCGGAGGTCCGACAAAGCACAGAATCGGTCCCTTCATGTTGGGCTTCAACCGGCGCACGGAAAGATAGTCAAGGATGCGATCCTTCACCTTCTCGAGGTCATAATGATCGGTGTCGAGAATTTCTTTCGCCTTCAGGATCTCGATTTCCTGCCCTGAAGTCTTGTTCCAGGGCAGCACAGCGAGCCACTCGACATAGTTGCGCGTCAGTGAATAGTCGGCTGCCATCGGCGACATGCGGGAAAGGCGGCCCAATTCCTTGAGCGCTTCCTTCTTCACTTCATCGGGCATACCGGCTTCGTCGATCTTCTTCTTCAGATCTTCGACGTCGCGCTGGCCTTCGTCCTGCTCGCCCAGTTCTTTCTGGATGGCCTTCATCTGCTCGCGCAGGTAATACTCGCGCTGGGTTTGCTGCACGCGGTCCTGCACTTCGCTTTGAATCTTGTTGCGCAGTTGCTGGACTTCGAGTTCCTTCGCAAGATGCTGGTTTATTTTCTCGAGACGCACGTGAATGTCGAGCGTCTCCAGCGTGTCCTGCTTATCAGGAGTCGAGAGCGACGGCAGCGATGACGCGATGAAATCCACCAGGCGGCCAGGTTCGTCAATGTTCATGGCCACGGTTGAGAGTTCATCCGACAGCGTGGGTGAACCGGCAACGATCTGCTGAAACAGAGTCAGCACATTGCGCTGCAGCGCCTCGATTTCCGAGGTGGCGACGGGGGCCGTGCCCTCGGGCAAAACGGAATAATGCGCGCTCATGAACGGCGCCAACTGTGTGAACTCGCTCAGCTTGATTCGCTCCAGGCCCTCAGCAAACACAAACAGGCTCTGGTTGGGCATCTTCACGACTTTATGCACTACGGCGGAGGTTCCCACCGTATAAAGGTCGCTGGGTTGGGGGGAGTCGACCCGCGCTTCGCGCTGGGCCACGACGATGATGGTCTTGTCTTCCCCAAGAGAATTGATTAGTTGAACCGAGCTCTCCCGGCCCACGGTCAGGGGCAAAACGGCATGGGGGAATAATACGGTGTCCCGTACGGGGAGCACCGGAAGCGCCTTCTGCTCGCTTGCTTCCTTTGTTTCCTTATGCTTAGGAGTGCGCTCGACTGGCGTCTGCTGACTCATTAGGTCTCCTTGAGTGTAACTCGCTCAAGTTTAGATGATACTCCTCGGGGAAAGGTTTCAGAAGCCCTCCGAGGGCATTCGCGCAAGAGCTTGAATTCTATTCTGTTACGGGCCCAGTGGAACGTGCCTAAGGTGCAGAGGCTAACGCGGAGTACCCATTCTTGCCAAGCCCTAAATTGGGAAAAGACCCGTGGAGCCGCGGACGTCCGCCGGGAAATGAGGAAACTCACGTGGAGCCGGACGCATTCGTCCGGCGGCCCAGAAAGAAAAAAGCAAGAAACGGAAAGTGCCGTAGCGCTGCTCCCCGGACGAATGCGTCGGGGGCTACGTGATCTGTCGTGATCCTACGCCGCGGGATAAATCCCCAGCACTTTCACGAACTCCGCCACTTCGCCGAGATGTCGCAGGGCGTTGCGCGCGGGCTCGTCGTCGCCGCGTAAAAAGTCGACGTAGAAAACGTACTCCCACGGCCGCCCTCGCATGGGCCGCGATTCGATCTTGCTCAAGCTGATATCGCGCAGCGCGAACACGCTGAGCGATTTGAACAGCGCGCCGGGCACGTTCTGGACTTTGAACACAATGGATGTTTTGTTCGCGCCGCGCGGAATTAGCCGGTGATATTGGGCGCTTCCCTGCTTTCTAGTGGATCGGCCTCCGTACTGGCGCCCGTCCTGGCGGAGTTTGCGAATCAAGAAGAAGCGCGTGAAATTGCTTTTATCGTCTTCCACGCTCGACTGAACAATATTTCCCGAATATTCGCGCGCTGCCTGCTTTCCGGCGATTCCTGCGGCGTCTCGCAATTTTTCTGCGATCACGTGCTTCACGCTGCCCGCCGTATCGTAGAACGGCACCGCTACGATTTTCGGATGGCGCTGGAAAAAATCGCGGCACTGGTCAAGCGCCACCGGATGCGACAGCACACGCCGTAACGTCCCCAACCGCACTCCCGGCATGGCAATCACGTTGTGCACGATGCGCAGCAGATATTCGCCCTGGATGAAAACGTCGCGGGTCAGCATAAGATCGGCGTGCTCCGCAACGGTTCCGGCCAGCGTGTTCTCGATCGGGATAACGGCTGCACCCACCGACTCGCGCTCCAGGCGCTCGAACACTTCCGCCGAGCGCGCACACGGCACCACTGTGCACCGCGGCAGCATCTTCTCCGCCGCTTCGTGACTGAAACTCCCGAGTTCCCCCTGGATGGCAACTCTCATGACGGCAACTTTCCTGACCTAACTTTCCTGAACATATTTTTCTGAATAGTGCAAGGTATCTGGAGCAGGCACGCCGGCGCAAATGTTCCTTGCGGCTGGTCAGGTCAGTTCCTTCCTCATCACCAGCGCGTCGAGGCCATTCGAATAATACCGCGGCCAGGTCCGGATCACGCTGTATCCGTGGCGCTTGTAGAACGACAGGGCCGCCAGATTGTCGACGGCGGTTTCCAGGCCAACCGCGCGGGATCCGCCAGCTCGCAGCCGCTCTTCCGCGGCCTGCAGCAGCAGCGAGCCCACGCCCGAGCGCCGGGCCGCTGCGATTACGTCAATCGTGATGACATGCCCGGTGGGGCCGTGATACGCCACGATGAAGCCGGCAGCAGTAATCGTGCGCGCATTCTTTGCTTTGTCTTCAGCAATCTTTGCTCCGCCCTCGGCAATCAAAGTAAACGCCCCCTTCTCCTGAATGTAGGCCTTCAGTTCCCGCTTTGAATATGCGATTCCCGGCGGAAAGCATTGCTGGTCCATGCGCCAAAGCGTTTCGAAGTCTTTAGGCACGAAGTCGCGGATGCTGAACTCGCGGATATCGATATTAGAGTTGCGGACGATGCGGCCACCGCGACATTGTAGCGGGCAGAGCATTAAAGAGGCCGACAGGAAAGCCTCGCCGACGGTCTCGCCCAGGCAGGCGGACGGGTTTTCCACAGCAGGCCGAATCATTCCCGGAAAAAAATTGCTCGGGGGACGATTGTCCTCTTGCCCGGACCGCAACTTCGGACGTACCATCAGCATCAGAAACACCGAGGAAGACGTGGTGGAACGCCTTCTAATTGACGTTCTAATTGACGTTGTCGGCGCGGTTGTGGTCTTGGGGATCTGGTACTTCCTTTTCTCCGCCTACAACCGCCGCAAAGGAACCGAAGCGCTGAGCTGGGTGCAATCGGCCTGCGCCGGCAAAGGGCGCATCCTCGACTCGCGCTGGCTGAACAGTTACCGGCTGCACGCCCGCCTGCAGTTTCCTTCCCGCAGCTTCGAAAATGCCCACGTCACCATGAAGTTCCGGCCGCGCGCTACACCCCTCCAGTGGCTGCTGAGCTGCTACCGCAAGCAGAAAGAAACCCTGACTTTTGAGGCCGACCTGGGCGGTTCGCCCAGCTTCCATCTGGAAGTGGTGCGCCACCGCTGGTGCGCGCACAGCCGCGGCGTCACGGCCCGCCGCCGCGATGAGCGCGAGTGGGACATCTACGAACCCGGCCCCGTCATTCTAACCACGCGCACCCACTGGAAGCAGGATTCCACTCCTGAACTAAATACGCTGATGACCGTACGCCAGCAAGACGTGCTGCAGGTCAGCTTCCGCCCGCAGTCTCCGCAGTTCTCGGCCACGATCGCGCTGGACGCGCTCTACGATCCGCGCACCGCCGCCGGCTTCCTCACCACGCTGCGCGAGTTGGCCGCCGGCGCCTCGGCCCACCGCCAGTAGACTCGTTTCTCGTTCTCCATTTCTTACCGCTATTTCTCACTAACCGCCCTCTTCTTTCTGTGGTATTGTTCCGGGCCATGACGGACTTCAACAACCCCACTCCGCAATTCGGCACCGCCGAATACGTCGGGGCTCCCGGCGCCGACCACTGCCAGTTCTGCCATCAGCCGATCGGCGGAAAGTACTATCGGGCCAACGGCGCCATGGCGTGTCCGGAATGCGCGGAGAAAATGCGCGGCGAATTGGCCAAAGACACGCACGCCGCCTATGTGCGCGCCATTGTCTTCGGGATCGGAGCCGCGATTCTGGGGATGATCCTGTATGCCACGTTCGCCATTCAAACCGGCATCGTGATCGGCTACGCAGCGCTGGCCGTCGGGTGGCTGGTGGGCAAGGCCATGATCACGGGATCGAACGGAGTAGGTGGAAGACGTTATCAGATCGCCGCAGTTCTACTCACCTACGCTGCGGTCTCAACCGCCGCGATTCCCGTCTGGATTCACTATGCCGGCGAACATCGGACAGCCAGCAACAAAGGCTGCGAAGCCTGCGCAAGATTCAGAATCTGGCCAGCAGGATGACTTAGACGGCCCGCCGCCCCCGCGGCCCTCGCGGTTGGCGGCGCTGGGAACATTGGCGTTGCTGGGGTTGGCTTCCCCGTTTCTCGAATTCTCCGGCAATCCCCTGGGCGCGTTGATCGGCCTCGTAATCCTATTCGTCGGCATGCAATTCGCCTGGAAGATGACGGGCGCCAAGCCGTTGCAAGTCTTCGGACCGTTCGAGAATTCTCCGCCGGGGCCGCGCTAATTCGCGGGAACTCGGGAGCAAACACGCGGCCCTCTCGCGTAGAATGAGGCCAGTTCTTCTCCGAAATCGTGTCCACCACCACACCTGAACTGATTCGCAATTGCCGGCGCTGCTCGCGCGAGCTTGCGCCCGGAACGCTGGTGTGCGACCAGTGTCATGCCCTGGTGCACTCCGAGCAACTGGACAAACTGGCGGCGGAAGCCAAGGCTCTCGAGGCCAAGGGCGATCCCCGGCAGGCGCGCGAGCGCTGGCTGATGGGACTTCCGTTACTGCCTCCGAATTCGCGGCAAGCCGAGTGGATTGTGCAGCACGCTCGCTCTCTCGATGCCCTCGCCGAGCGCATTCAGCCCGCTCCGCCGCCCAGCGAGAACAAGTGGGCGCAGCGCCTCGGGCCCGTCGGTCCGCTCGCGATCCTGCTGGCGAAGGGAAAATTTCTGCTGGGCGCAATCTTCAAGCTAAAATTTTTGCTCAGCTTCTTCGCCTTCTTCGGTCTTTACTGGGCGATGTTCGGAGCGAAGTTCGGCATCGGCTTCGCGGTTCTGATTCTGATTCACGAGATGGGCCACTACATTGACGTCCGACGCCGCGGACTGCCCGCGGATATGCCCGTATTTCTGCCCGGCTTCGGAGCTTACGTCCGTTGGCAGGCTCTGGGGGTTTCGCTGGAGACGCGAGCCGCGGTCAGTCTGGCCGGGCCGCTTGCCGGATTTCTTGCAGCCGTCGCTTGCGCAATCCTGTGGTGGCATACGGGCAATCCCTTGTGGGCCGCGCTGGCGCGCGCTGGCGCCGTTCTCAACATTCTCAACCTTACCCCGGTGTGGGTGCTCGATGGCGGCCAAGCCGCGCTGGCACTCAGCAAGACGGAACGCATCATCCTGCTCACCGCATGTCTCGCTCTGTGGCTGGTGCTCGGCCAGGGCGTCTTCTTCTTAGTCGCCGCTGGCGCAGGTTACGCGGCATTTTTTGCCCGAGATCTTCCACCGCATCCCAGCCGCGCAACCATCCTCTACTTCATCGCCGTGCTGACCGCCCTTGGCGTAATCCTACGCATGATGCCCGGGCAAGGCCTCGGCATCAACTAACTTTGACTCTGGCACTTCGGAGTAGAATGCCTGCCGAACCTGCGTATGAAGCTTTAACGGGTACTCGATCAACTGGCGCGGCTGAATAAATCTCTTTTATGTGTCTCATCAGCTTTTTCGATTGGCGGGTGTCCAACTCCCGCGCTATTCTTCCTCGTTACAAGTCGCCGCTACAAGTCGCCGAGTTTCAACTCAAACGGTTGAAACCAGCCATTTCAACTTTCCTGTAGCGGATGCGGTTTTGCTCAAGAAGTTTTGCTCAAAACGGTTTTGCTCAAATCATAGTTTCTAAGTCGAAGGAGACGGAACGACATCCATGTCCACTGAACTGCGCAATTTCCTGGCACTCACCTACGATGAACTGGAAGAACTGAACCTCTCGGCGAAAGAGCAGCGCAGGAAGCGCGTCGCAGCTCACAAGATCCAGGAGGAACGGCTCAAGTACCTGACCGACGAGAAGCGGATCAAGGCCGTGACCGTGCTCTTCAGCGATCTTGAGGGCCGGCTGCACATGCTCGACTACGACAAGAAGTTCCTGCTCAAGAGCTATGACAACCTGACCTTCGACGGCTCCTCCATCCGCGGCTTCACCGCGCAGCGCGAGAGCGATCTGCGCCTGGGCATCGACTGGGGCGCGTTCTACTGGGCGCCGGCGGACGTCTTCGGCTCCGGCAAGGTGCTGGTGTTCGGCGAAGTCATCGACAAGGGCGGCACACCTTACGCCGCCGACATTCGCGGCGTGCTCAAGGGATACGCCGACGAACTGCACAAGAAAAAGGGCTACACGCTCAACGCCGCCAACGAAATCGAAGGCTTCCTGTTCAAGGGCCCCGACGCCGAGCGCCACTATCACGAAGCCGCGGCAAGTTCGAATACGTCAACACCGGCGGCTACTATCACTCGCTGCCCGGCGATCCGCTGCGCACCTTCATCGACACCGCTGCCGAAGTGCAGCGCGCGATGGGATTCCAGAACGAAAAGGACCATCCCGAAGTTGCGCCCTCGCAGTTTGAAATCAACTACGGTTACGGCGAAGTCGTCGCCGCCGCCGACCAGATCCAGCTCTACAAGCTGATCTGCCGCCAGGTCGCGACCCACATGGGACTGACCGCATCGTTCCTGCCCAAGCCGGTCGTGGGCGTGAACGGCAGCGGCATGCACACCAACGTTTCGATCAGCGAAAACGGCAAGAACCTGTTCTGGGACGCGAAGGGCGAAGAGAAGCTCAGCAAGATGGGCTGGGCCTTCATCGACCGCATCCTCACCCACGGCAACGACATCTGCCTGCTGCTCAACGCCAGCGTGAACGCCTATCGCCGCCTCGATCCGCACTTCGAAGCGCCCAACCAGATCAAGGCGTCGGCGGTCGATCGCGGCTCGATGATCCGCATTCCGATCGGCAACGAGAAGAGCATGCGCGTCGAAGTGCGCTCCGTCGCCCCCGACGCCAATCCTTACATGGTGATGTACTCGATCTTCAAGACCGGCCTCGACGGCGAGACCTCGAAGATCAAGAACCTGCGCCAGGCCGAGCGCTACCTGCCCGACAACATCTACGACGCGCTGGACGACTTCCGCAAGGCCGAGTGGACCACGACACTCCTCGGCGAAGACGTCAAGGGCCGCTACGCCGACCTGAAACAGGCCGCCGCCGACCGCTGCCCCCGCGCCCTCGGAACCTTCGTCAAGGCGCCGGAAGTCCAGTTCCACCACGAGGTCTACAACCAGTTCCTGTGGAATCTGTTCTAAACCGCTGCCCAGTTCTGCAGCGCACGCCCCGGTCGAACGGCCGGGGCGTTTTGTTTTGCATAAGCGAGTGGCACTTATGCGCTGATATGACGCTCGTGGCCTTGAAGCAGAAACCGCCAACCACTAAGGGCACGAAGGACTTCGTTTCTTGGAATTCCTTGGTGTGACTTCGTGCCCTTCGTGGTTCAAGACCTTCAAACTACCGCAATTACTTGCACATTGACAAAGGTAACGCCACCCAGCATAATCGGGCGCAAGTTTTGGACACGCCTGCCCCCCTCCGTTGCCCGAAACGCCATTTTTCGTCCGTGCTCTTAAATTGCAATCAAAAGCAACCGGGATCCCCCCTGAACTAAATTCGATTTTTCGCGAAAAACAACTGGAGCACCCTATGAAGACCTTGACCGCGCGGTTCGCCTTCCTGTTGGAGATGTTCCGCTCCCGAAGATCGATTGCCTTCGCGTTGGCGGCCCTTGCGATCATCGCGCCCGCCACGCTAGGCGCGCAGACGAGCGCATCGCTCGTTGCCCCGCACATCACCTCGCGCATTATCCAGCCCATTGACGAGAATGTCCGCGTCACCTTCAAGGGCAATGTCCGCCAGGACCTCGCTACTGTGCCAGACCTTGGTCCAGTGGAGGACGGGAAGCTATTGCACCTCTATCTGCTGCTGCAGCGCACCACCGCGCAACAAGCCGACCTGGACAATCTGATTCAGCGCCAGCAGCAGGTGACCGCGCCGGAATATCACAGGTGGCTGACTCCCAAAGAATTCGGAGCGCGTTTCGGCGCTTCGCCGGAAGACATTGCCAAGGTCACTGCATGGCTCGAGTCGCACGGCTTCAAGGTTCGCAGCGTGCTGAACAACGCCAGCATGATCGACTTCGAAGCCTCCGCCGGGCAGGTGCGCGATACATTCCACACCGAACTGCATTACTTCAACATACAGGGCGGCAAATATCCCGCCAACGTGAAGGACCCCCAGATTCCCGCGGCGCTGGCGCCAGTTGTGGCGGGAATAAAAGGACTCAGCAAGATTCCTGCGCATACCAACCATACCCCGGTTCGTCAGGCATCGTATGACGCGCAGACTCATCGCTGGCACACCGTAGACACCGCCGGAAAAGCCGGGGCCAACCCCGCGTTCGACGACCCCGACGGCGACTTAGATGTCAGCCCGCAAGATTTGTACACCATCTACAACGTCAACCCGGTGTTCACCGGCGGACATCTGGCCGCGACGGCGACGGTGGCCGTGATCGAAGAAAGCGACATCGAGTATGGCACCGTCACCTCACCTACAGGAGTAGCCACGGGCGGCGACGTGGCCACCTTCCGCAGCCTTTTTGGCGTGCCCGGCAAGTTGACGATGCACGTTTTTCACGGCTTCGGGACGGTCACCTGCACCGACCCCGGCATCGACCCGGACGACATCGGCGAAGATGTCGAGGCGTCGCTCGATGCCGAGTGGATCAACGCAACCGCTCCCTCCGCCAACCTGATCTTCATGTCCTGCGATCAGGACCCCGATAACGGCATCATCACCTCAGAGACGGCGCTGATCGACAACAATCTCTCCGACGTCATGAGCCTGAGCTACGGCGCAAGCGAACTCGAATTCGTCACTGCGGATTACACTGCGCAGGACACGTTGTATGCGCAGGCGGCCACGCAGGGCCAGTCGTTCTTCGTATCATCGGGCGATTCCGGCTCCGATTCCGCAGATCAGAATACCTCTGGCACGGCAACCTCCGGAATCAACATTAGTGCTTTCGCGGCACCGACGGTTACGGTGGCCGGGGGCACGGACTTCTCTGACGTTTATGACTCTCTTGAGGGAGGCCCGGCACAAGCGACCTACTGGAGCACTACGAACACCACCCACTTCGGCAGCGCCCTGGGGTACGTTCCGGAAACGCCCTGGAACAACAGTTGTACCAGCAGCATTCTGGCAAACCTGGCAGGGGGCTTCACCGGAGCGGGCTATTGCGCCAGTCTAACGGCTGGCGAAATCGATGGCAGCGTGGTGGGCGGCTCGGGCGGCATCAGTACTCACTATGCTGTACCGGCCTGGCAGACGGGCATCTCCGGTTACTCAAACGCCAAACACTCGATCCCCGACATTGCCGGATTCGCCTCCAGTGGCTGGTGGGGTCACGCGCTCATCTTCTGCGATTCGAACTCTGTCGATGCTTCAACCAGCGGCTGTACTTCCGATGCCAACTTCGGGGAAGCCGGAGGCACATCCTTTGTCGCCCCCTACCTGGCGGGTGTCGCCGGTTTGCTGGTCGACTACACGGGCTCGCGCCAGGGCCTGCTCAATCCGGCGCTCTACGCGTTGGGCAAAGCGCAATACACCGCGGCAGCCACGAAGACGGCGTGCTACTCCAATGGTCAGACCGCGAATGCGGGCGTAACCACCGGCCTGCCCGCTGCGGCGTGCATCTTCAACGACGTCACCACCAGCAACAATGACGTGCCCTGCAAGGTAGGGTCGACCAAATGCTTCGTTAACTCGGGCGCCACCTTCGGCATGTTGTCGACAAACGGCTCGACGTCGCTGAGCGTGGCTTACCCCTCCACGCCCGGTTTTGATCAGACTGCCGGCATTGGGACGGTGAACGTCAATAACCTGCTCACCAAGTGGAACACGGCATTCACTAGCACAACCGGTCTCAAAGCCTCACCCACTTCCATCACCTCCAGCCAATCCACACAATTGACCGCGACGGTAACGGGTGGAACTCCGACAGGGTATGTCGACACGCCTCCCGCGCTTACCGGCACCGCCAGCTTTGCCGCCGGATCGACTACTCTCGGCAGTTGCACATTGAGTGCCGGCACCTGCTCGCTGTCCGTCCCTGGAACGGCGCTTCAGGCGGGCGCCAATTCAGTGACCGCAACCTTCCTGGGCAGCGGGACGTATCCCACCTCCACTTCCAGCATCGTGACCGTCACGGTCACTTCCGCCGAAACTCTCTCCGTCACCTTGGCCGGGACTGGCACCGGCTCGGTGAGCAGCAGTCCCAGCGGCATCGCCTGCCCGAGCACCTGCAGCGCTAACTTCAATAGCGGCACGGTCGTGACTTTGACGGCAGTTACCGGCACTGGTTCGACATTTGCAGGCTGGAGCGGAGCTTGCTCTGGCACCGGCACCTGCAGCGTGACCATGAGTGCCGCTAAAGCCGTAACTGCCACCTTTAATACCACCGTGACGACTTTCGCACTCTCGGTAACGTCGGCGGGAACCGGAACGGGTACAGTCAGCAGCAGCCCGACCGGCATTAGCTGTCCGAGCACCTGCAGCGCTAACTTCAATAGCGGGACAGTCGTGATTCTGACCGCCGTGGTTGGCTCTGGTTCGACCTTTGCCGGCTGGAGCGGTGCCTGCACCGGCACCGGTACCTGCAGCGTGACCATGAGTGCGGCCAAAGCCGTGACCGCCACATTCAATTCGACCAGCAGCCCTGCGGTGACGCTAACGCCCACCAGCCTGAACTTTGGCAATGTAGCCACAGGCGTAACCAGCGCAGTAAAAACGGTGACCCTGAAGAACTCCGGCAAAGCCACGCTGACGATCACCGCGATTACCATCACGGGAACCAACATTGGTGACTTCCCCGAAACGACCACCTGCCTAAGTTCGCTGGCGGCGGGGAAGACTTGCATCATCAAGGTTCAGTTCAAGCCATCGGCGATTGGCGCTCGCAGCGCGGCGGTCAGCATCAGCGACAATGCGGCGGGCAGCCCGCAGCAGGCGCCGCTGAGCGGAAACGGCACCACCGCCAAGCTAGCGCCCACCCCCTTGGGCTTCGGTACGTTGGCGGTGGGCTTGACCAGTGTGGTCAAGAAAGTGACGCTGACCAACGTCGGCACGACCGCGCTGACGATCACCAGTATCGCGGTCACCGGGGCCGATGCCGGAGATTTCCCAGAGACAGCAACGACCTGCGGAAGTTCGCTGGCGGCGGCGAAGGGTTGCACGGTCAGCCTGACGTTCAAGCCATCGACGACGGGCGCTCGCAGCGCGAGTTTAACGGTCACCGACAATGCCAGCGGCAGTCCTCAGCAAGTGCCGTTGAGCGGAATCGGTACCACCGCCGAGCTTTCTCCTACCACTCTGAAGTTTGGCTCGGTGAACGTCGGCACCACCAGCGCCGCCCAGACGGTGACGCTCAAGAACGTGGGCACCACGGCGATCACAATCACCAGTGTCACGATCGCGGGGACCGCAGCTGGTGATTATGCACAAACGCGCACATGTGGAAGTTCGTTGGCGGCCGGCGCGAGTTGCACGATCAGCGTGACCTTTATGCCGACTCTGGCGGGAACTCGCAGCGCGACGTTAAAGGTCGCCGACAGCGCTGCTGGCACCCCACAGACCGTTGCGTTGAGTGGAACGGGCTTGTAGAGGTAAAGAGGGTTCCATCCTTGCGCCATGCGAGGCGAGGGTGGAACGGGGCTCGCAAAATTGGCGCGGAGCCGTGAAGTCATGCAGACCCTACTGGCCATCCCTTGACCAGAAGGGCTATTTCTTTCGAGATCATTCGCACCGTGTGGCGAAGGGGCATCGCTTGCCGTGGTGCCCCGCCTGATCGTGCTCCCTCAGCAGGCCGATGGCAAACCGCTCAGCCCGCGCAGCCGCGTCCTTTTCCTCAGGAGTAAGGGCTCGGTTGGTTGCAAGTCTGCGAATATCCGACAGGTGTTGCTCAAGTTCATCCTTGGTCTGGCATTCCATTCATTTCTCCACCAAAGGCGATGTGTACCACGTCAACCAATTTACAACGATTGCCGCTGTAGGAAATCTGGAATAGCGCGTAAGTGCTCAAGGATGTACGGTCGGGGGCCCACGCCGGTTAGGGGGGTCGGTCTTCATCCGCTTCCAACCAGCCGTAACAAGGAATTTTGCCGACGATGATAAATTTGACTGTCGCTTTGCGCTGATTAGACACGGGGGCGGAAACGATTTTCCCCGCAGCCGTACAAATCACAGCAAGATCAGGGAGCGGTCATGATCTTCATGCAAAATCCTTCATTCGTGTTCAACTCGGTCGACGTTCCGTGGCCGACTTACAAGATGTGGGCTACCGAAGATGGCGACGTCGGAACCACCATCGACGACCTTATCGGCATAATCGCCGAGGCCAATCGCAGCGCGTGGGAGCAGAAACAAACCAGCCTGCGCAACATCATCATCAACAGCCACGGCCTCGAGGGCGGAGGCAAGATTTCCATCGGCGGCAAGGGGAAGGACGGCATCGACAATGCAAATGCCTCCAAGTTTTCGTTTCTGCGAAACAACCGGCATCTGACCGGAACGATCTGGATCGTTGCCTGCCAGGCGGCGGCCGGCTCGGCAGGGAAACTACTCTGCAGTAACATCGCCCAAGCCAGCGGCTACCAAGTGGTGGCCAGCGAAGATGACCAGGATACGGGCATCTGGGGAGGATATCGCGTGGTGGTCGGGCGATCCGGCCAGATCGACGAATTCGAAGGAACCGTGTACAGCTTCTACGCCGGCGGCGGCTCGCGAGTCATCGACCCCCACGAAGATATCTACACGATCATGGAGTAAGTGCTGATCCTGTAAGTATGTTCGAGCCAGCATGGAGGGCCGCGCCTACGGAAGCGCGCTCACCCGCTGCGCTTTTCTCGATGGGCTCCTGATCTCGGCGCGACAGGCTTGTTTGCGGTTCTTGCGGCGATGGCGAGGCTCCCGCACATGGACATTGCTTTAACCTGGGCAGCCGCGCTCACCGTCGCCATGCTCGCTCTGCTGGCAGCTTGCGGAATCGACCTCTGGCGCACCACCCACTTCCGCTGCGTCGAAAGCCAGCCGTTGGGAGCATGCGGTGGCAGGAAGTGCTAGACAGCGTTCTCCAAATCGCTAGAATGGCGAGATACCTACGGAGCCTCCTCGATGAATCGCATCTACTGCTCACTTTGCTTGGTCGTACTGGCGTGCAGCGCACTTCCGGTCGCAGCGCAGTTGCAGCAAGTGCATCCTTTTCGGGACGGCACACCCGGCGTGACTGGCTATCGCTCCGAAGTGCTGGCCCTGGTCATGATTCAGGAAAACGAATTCCTTCGCCTCGCCGAAGCCTTCCCCGCCGAGAAGTACACCTGGCGTCCCGCGCCCGGCGTGAAATCCGTCGCCGAGTGCTTCCTCCATGTCAGCGCCGCGAATTACAACATGTACAAACTGGTGGGCGCACCTTTTCCCGCAGGGCTCGACGTGGCAGGGATGGAAGAATCGACCACCGACAAAGCCAAAGTCATCGCGACGCTGAAGCTCTCCTACGCGCACGCCAAGCAAGCCATCACTGACATGCCCGACGCCAACCTCGAAAAAACTATGCCCTGGCTCGGCGGAACCATCACCCAACGCGGCATGCTTCTCTACATTGTCCCCCACATCGCAGAACATCTCGGACAAGCGATCGCCTACGCCCGCATCAACGGAGTGGTTCCGCCCTGGTCGGAAGACCCTCCGGCCAAGAAATAGCGCCCGCAGCAGTCGGGCGAACCTCCGCCAGTATGCTAAATTCAGAAGTTTCATGGACTCCGCACCTACCATCTCAACCCAGGGCCTCAGCCGCCGCTTCGGCGAACTCGTGGCCGTCGACGGCGTGGATCTGCGCGTCGCTCCGGGGCAGTTCTTCGGGTTCCTCGGCCCCAATGGCGCAGGAAAATCCACCACCATCAAGATGCTCACCGGGCTGCTCGCGCCCAGTTCCGGCCGCATCGAAATCCTCGGCATCGATCTCAACGCGCATTCCGTCGAAGTGAAACGCCAGATCGGCGTCGTCCCGGAAGGCATGGCGCTGTTCGGGCGCCTCACCGGCGCCGAGTTCTTGAGTTTCGCCGGACGCATGTACGGTCTTGACCGCACCACTGCGGCCAAGCGCGCTGCCGAGTTGCTCGAATTCATGCAACTCGCCGACCAGCGGAAAAAACTGGTTACCGACTACTCCCACGGCATGCAGAAAAAGCTGGCGCTCGCCGCCGCCGTGATTCATGGGCCGAAAGTTTTGTTTCTCGATGAGCCTTTCGAAGGCGTGGACGCGATCGCCGCCGGCACGCTGAAATCCATGCTGCAAGGCATGATCGCCAAGGGCGCCACGATCTTCCTGACCTCGCACGTGCTCGAAATCGTGGAGCGCCTGTGCAGCCACGTCGCCATCATTCATCAGGGACGTCTGGTCGCTCAGGGTTCGCTCGAAGAACTGCGCGCGGGCGTCGAGGCCCAGACTCCAGCCGGATCAGACGATGACGGGGTTTCCGGTGAGAAGCTAACGCTCGAACAACTCTTCCTGCGTATCGTCGGCGGAGATCGCCGCCCCGAGCAGGAGCTTTCATGGCTGGAATGATGCAAGCGCCGAGTCGTAGCGCCGGCGTCCCGCCGGCCGTCCGGCGGGCGTCCCCGCCGCCGCGCTGTGCACGATCACTCGCTGTCGCGTGACTATCTGTAACTAAAATGACCCCCGCTCTCCACCGCCGCGCCCAGCTCGCCGCCATCGCCGAACTGCGCTGGCGCATGTTCGTCAATGGCCTGCGCAGCAAGCGCGGCAAGATGGAGCTGGTCTCGCGCGTCATCGTCACCGCGGCCTTCGCTCTCGGCGGACTCGGCGGCTTCGCTGCCGCGACTGGATTCTCCTGGTATTTCATCTCGCATGGCAAGGCCGAATATCTCGCGACCCTGTTGTGGCCTATCTTTTTCTTCTGGCAAGTCTTTCCCGTGATGGCGACCGCCTTCACCAACAATCCGGACTCCGGCGAGTTGCTGCGTTTCCCGCTCAACTACAGTTCGTATTTTCTGATTCGCCTGGCCTACGGCTTCTTCGATCCGGCCAGCGCGCTGGGCTGCGTGGCCCTGTTCGGAATTCTGCTTGGCGTCAGCGTGGCGCGCCCGGCGCTGTTTCCCTGGGCGCTTCTGGTGCTGTTGACCTTCGCACTCTTCAACCTGGTTCTGATGCAGACGATCTTTGCCTGGCTCGAACGCTGGCTGGCGCAGCGCCGCACCCGCGAAATCATGGGCGTCCTATTCATCCTGGTAATGCTGAGCTTTCAATTGATCGGCCCGATGATAGAGCGGGTTCAGAAAAAGCCACGCCCCGAACTGGGCCGCGCAACCCAGATCGCGGCCCAGGTCCAGGCAGTGTTGCCGCCCGGCCTCGCCGCCGACGCGATCGCGCAGACTACCCGTTCCCACTTCCTGGTCGGTTTCAGTTCCCTGCTCTTTTTAGGAGCGCTAACCGCGGCCGTCGGATCGCTGCTAACATCCGCTTGCGCGCGCAGTTTCGCGGTGAGAATCTCAGCGAAGCCGCGGCCCGCCCCGTCGTCGCCCAACCCCAGGGCCTGCAAGTGGGATGGAATCTGTCAGGATTTTCGCAGCCGGTCGCGGCCGTGTTCGAAAAGGAAGTCCGCTATCTAGCGCGCAGCGGCCCCATGCTGCTGACCCTGGTCATGCCGATCTTCATGCTGGTTGATGTTTCGCCTGGGACCGGTCAACCCCATGCGCGGTCGAGCTTCCTGGGCCGCACGCCCGATATGGCCTTCCCCGGGGCGGCCGCCTACGCGATCCTGGTGCTGACCAACCTGGTGTTCAACAGTTTCGGCGGCGACGCCGCCGGCGTGCAGTTTTACTATGCGTCGCCAGTTCAGTTTCCGCCAGATCATGCTGGGGAAAAACCTCATCCATGCCAGCATTCTCGCCGCGAATACGGCATTGCCTGGCTCGCCGTCACCTACCTTTACGGCACTCCGCACCTCGCCGTCTACGATTGCCACCGTGGCTGGACTGCTTTTCGCGGCACCCCTGAACTTCACCGCCGGCAATCTGCTCTCGATCTATTCGCCCAAGAAGCGCGATTTCGCCACCTTTCGGCCGCCAGAACGTTTCGCAGACGACTGTGCTCGCGAGCCTGGGCGTGCAGACCGTGATCATGGGCATTCGGCGTCGCAGTGTTTGCTATCGCGCGGCTCTATAAGAATCTGTGGATCGCTGCGCTGTTATTCCTTGTGCTGGCGGCGATCTCAATCCCGATTTATGATGGTCATGCTGCGCCGCATCGATGGCATCGCAATCGAGCGCCGAGAGAGACGCTGCTGGCAGAACTATGCCGCGCCTAGCAGCCTAACGTTGGCTGTATTAAGCCTAGCTGTCTAAATCTGATTGTCATCCCGACCGAAGCCGGAGCGCTCGACGGCGCAGGGGAGGGTTTTTGGCTCGGGAGTTCTCAACTCGGTAAGAATTAGCGTTGAGAATTGTCATGCAGGGCTCTTATGCTTTCTCCGGCTTCGCCAGAAACCGGTACCCCACCCCGCGCACCGTAAGCAGATGCCGCGGATTCGCCGGATCATCCTCAATATAGCGCCGCAGCCGCACCACAAAATTGTCGATGGCGCGCGTGTCGGTATCCTCGTGCAGCCCCCACACTTCTTCCAGAATCTGTTTGCGCGAAACGATCTTGCCGTCATTGCGCACCAGATGCCGCAGCAACTCCGACTCCATCAGCGTGAGATGAATCGTGCTCTCGCCCGACCGCAACTCCAGCGCGCCGAAATCGATCGTTTTGCCACTGAATGAAAATGTCCCGAAGTCGCCCACGCCACCGGCATCAGCCCGCGCCTCATCTGGTCGCGGCTCCTGCTCGCCACGAATCCACTGGCTGCGCCGCAGCAATCCCTGCAACCGCGCCAGCAGAATCGAAAGATCAAACGGCTTCGCCAGATAGTCGTCCGCGCCGGAGGCAAATCCCTTCAGCACATCTTCCGGACGTCCCCGCGCCGTCAGCATCAGCACCGGCACATAATTCCGCGCCGCCCGCAGTTCTGACACCACGCTGAATCCATCTTTTCCCGGCAGCATGATGTCGAGCACCACAGCATCGAAATTCTCTTTCTTCTCCAGCAGACGATCGGTAGCCGCCTCGCCATCGCCCACCACTTCCGCCGCGTAACCTTCGGCTTCCAGATTGAAACGCAACCCCTGCGCCAGATGGGCTTCATCTTCCACGACAAGAACCCGGCTCATGCTCTATACCTCAAGCCACGCACCTCATGCCGCCCACCTCGGCAGTTCCAGCACGATCGTGGTTCCCTGGCCTTCGCCGTCGCTCTCGGCAAAAACTTTGCCGCCGTGCTTCTGCGCAATCGCCTTCACGATAAACAGTCCCAGCCCGGTTCCCTTCACATGCGCGAGCGAGCGGTGCGTAACCCGATAAAATCGCTTAAAGATGCGCTTCATGTCATCGGGAGGAATGCCCACTCCCTGGTCCTGCACGCGCAGCACAATGCGTTTTTCGTCGGGAGTTTCCAGCCGCACCCGCACGTCGACGCTGTCGCCAGAATATTTCACAGCATTGTCGAGCACGTTGGAAACCGCGGTGCGCAAATCTTCCGCGCTGCCCCGCACCCGCAGTCCGTTCCCGTTGCTCGATATCCATCGGTCGAGGTCTGTCGCGACGCTGTCTCCTCATAGCGGATAGCCTCCGGCTGCAGGTGATGGCGCGCCCGGGTGGCGTCCATGCAGTCGCGAACCAGCTGTCCGAAATCGACCTCCGCTTTTTCCTGTCCCGCTTTCTTATCCCCCGCCCGACCCGCTCGCAAAACCTGCTCCACAGTCTCGGTCAGCCGGTCGGTATCGCTGAGCATCACCGGTAAAAATCCTGCTTCTGGGCTTCCGGCAGTTCGCGCCGCTGCAGGGTTTCCAGGTGCAGCCGGATCGAGGCCACCGGCGTCTTCAATTCGTGAGTAACGGCGTTGATGAAGCTGTCGTGCTGTTCACTGCGCCGCAGTTCGCGCACCAGAAAAATCGTATTCACCACCATTCCCGCAATGATGAGGGCGAAAAAGACGATGCCGAAAAACAGCAGCACGCCTTCGCGCCAGTTGAGGATGATCCAGCCGACGTTGAGGGCGACGGCCAGCGCCACCAGGCCTACGCCCAGGCAGAGGAAGAAAACGATGGTTCCGCGGCGGCTCGAGATGCGCATAGATGACTCAGCCAGATTTTACCGCGTCCGAGGCCACGCGTTATGAGAAGCACACGAGGACGCTTCTCATTTTTCCGCGCGCCCACCCTTACGCTTACTTTCAGACGGATCAACCCAGCGAAATAGCGGCGCACCCCACGTGCCCATTGCCAGCAGCGCCCCAAACAGCACCACGGCATCAATGCTCTCGCGGCCCTCCCGGGACCAGACGCGGCCGGATCGAGATTCAGCCAAAGCGCGAACTCGTCCAGGGTCAGCGCGGCTCCAATACCATAAGCCAGCGCCAGCAATCGACTCTGAAAAATTGCAACCGAGCTATCGCCCGTCCCCATCTCCGCAAGTTCCGCGTACCCGGTGATGAGCAGCAGAAGAATCCCCCACACCAGGTGATGGACGTGATGTCCGCCCATCTCCACCCAACCGAAGGGGCCAACATGGTGAGTGATCGAGGCGACCAGCAACTGCACCATAACGAACGTTAAAAAGAAGCTCACCGAGGCCAGGAAGAGCCGCCGATGGGGCCGATCAGGATGCGCTGGTGGATCAGCAGCCCCAGCTTGGTCAAGTACAGCAGCAGAAGAATCAGAACGGTCAGTACGCCGATGAAGATCAGAAAAATCCAGGAACCATGAACGTGCATACCCAGCATTATGGCTGGGGCGACTCCGGTCACGCCAGTCAGGCGGCCGGGATACACCGTTATCTCAGTCGATCTTCTTCGGAGAAACTCTTCGCAAAAGTCAATCGAGATCAGAAGGTGAAACGACCACCGACTGTCGGAGCAAAGTTGTTGTTGGAGTTATAGGGGACGCCGGGGCCATGAGGAATGGCGATGGCCAGACCGCCGCTCACCCAGGAATACGCAATTCCGGCAAAACCGTCGAAACGCTTGGTGAAGTGATGATCCACATAGAGCGACCCCTCGTTGAGGGTGCCCGCGCAGGAAGCGCGGAAACTGGCTGGGCGAGCAGGTCGGCGGAACACGGAAGTCGTTCTGCCGCTGTTGATACCAGGCGAAAGTGAAGTCGGTTTTGCTGCGGTAGGTGTACTTCGCGCCCGTCCACCAGATATTCACCAACTTTTCAGAATCAAGATTGTTGTCTTCGACCCCGCTCATGAAATAGCCGCCCTGGTCCGAGGCGCCAACGCCCAACGGGTTCTTCGGGTTGTTCTGCCAGATGTATTCGTAGCCGGCAAAAAACTTGAACGGGTCCCACGCGTACTTGGCAGCGACCATCACTGCGTTGTTGTCGGTCACGATGCCATATACGGTGTTATTCGTGATCGATCAGATTGGCTCCCGGTGATGGGGTTTGTATTGATGCTGTCGGTGGTCGACTGATAGTGCGCCGCCGCTGGACTCTGCGGCCCCAGCAAGGGGTTCAATACGCTGATCGCCTGGTTGTAATGTTGGAAGACGAGGTCGGCGGAGAACTTGCCTGTCGCTCTCCGCCGAGGTCGAATCCATAGGCGTTGTTATGCGCCTATTCCGGCGTACAGGTGGCGGCAGTCCAGGTTGCGGAGGCCGAGTAGCAGCCGGCCAGAACCATCGGCGAATTTATACATCGCGCCGAAATGGACCGGGCCATAGGCGATGCGATACTTCACGGCGTCGTCCCAACGGCTGTCCTCGGTGTCGCCGCCGCCGGCCATCGTGCCGTTATACCCGATGTAGGAAAAGGCATAGGCGCCGCTGGCCGGATCGTAAAGCAGCATCGCATCGGTGCCGAGAGAGCGCTGGCGACCGAAGGTCAGCGTGCCGAAATGCTTGGACGATATGCCGCCATAGTATTCGTCATTGAAGGGTTGGCCCGCGCGCGCGCCGTCGATGGCGATCGAATAGCTGCTCCTGGGAAGGCCGTTGTTGATGATGTCGGTCGCCGACGCATTGGCGAGCAGGCCGGACTGCGGATTGATGCCAGTGGAAGCGTTGAACACAACCGACCAGCCCGGCAGAAACTCTTCCTTGCCCCGGATGCCCAGACCCGTCTGCGACAGGTTGTTCGGTGCGACGAGGAATCGATGTTGATAGCCGTTTCGGTTCACCAGCGATTCGCCTTCATAGTTATAGCCGTTTTCCGGTAAGCCGTGGCTGACCCAGCCGACGCCGACGTCATACGCGCCGTACAGCGTGATGCCGTGCCAGGTCAGCGCGCAATCGGTGGTGGCGAACTCGTGGCCGCTCGCGCAGGGGTCGGGGGTCTCTGCGTCTTAGTGTCGACTTAGGCCTACTGCGCCGAGGACAACGCGGAGAAACAAATCGCCAGCAGGACGACAACAGAGCAATACACCGCATTCAAGCCTCCAAATTCAAGATTGAGTGTCAATGAATGGAAGTGTACATGAAATACAGTTCCTGTGTCCAAAACTATACAGTATAGTCCATTTCGACATTGGCTTGAATGCATCCGCAGCGCAGAGGCCGCATATTGACCGGGCTCTGTGCTGACGGTAGGATTTGGTTCCGATGCCGAGAACATCAAGTCCGCAACCAACGGACGACTGCTCCAACTTCGCGACGCCGCTTTGCAGCTGGGCATCAGCTTCCCCACCATCAAGCAGTGGATTTACAAGAAGAAGATTCGCAGCGTGCAAACCGCTGGGGGCCACCACCGCATCCCGCAGAGCGAAGTGGACAAGCTTCTCTTCCGAACCCGCGGGAAAACCGAAAAAGAGCGGCAGCAAGTCATCCGCCGCGTCAGCGGCCGCAATCAATTGGTCGGGCGCATCGATTCGGTCCGCATCAGCGGCCTGATGGCGGAAGTCAAGATTTCCATCGGTGGCCAGCAGATCACCTCGATCATCACCGCGACCTCCGCCCGCGAGATGCAACTGAAAGAAGGGCCAAACCGCAGCCGCCCTGATCAAGGCCACTGAAGTCATGATCATCCGCGTGTGACCCAGCCTTGTCGAACCAGAGCCTGACATCCGCCCACGAAAAAGCCCCGGCCAAAAAGCCGGGGCTTTTTCTAAAACTGAATCGAGTCGCTAGTCGCCTGCCGCAACCGAAACTTCCGGCAGGGCCGCGGTAATCAGGCGCCCATTCGGCGTCGGCACCAGGCCGCGTTCGACTTCGTCCAACTTCACTCGCTTGATGTCCCAGGCCAGACCTAGCGTCTTCAGCGCCCAGATGCCATACCAGTTCATGTCGACTTCATACCACTTGAAGCCATGCTGCGCCGCCGTCGGATGCGCATGATGATTATTGTGCCAGCCTTCGCCGAACGTCAGCAGCGCAACCCACCAGCTGTTGGTCGAAAGATCGCGAGTCGCGAAGCGCCGCGTTCCCCAGGAGTGGGTCGCCGAATTCACCAGCCAGGTCGCGTGCAGTCCAACCACCGTGCGCACGAAGATGCCCCACAGCAGCACGGCAGTCCGCCGACGGCGAACAGGATTACCCCGAGCACAATCATGCGGAACGTAATGATATTTCGTGATCCAGACGTGAAACTTGTCTTTGGCCAGGTCTGGGACGTAGCGCGACAGCGTGGTCGTGTCGTGGTGCATCGACTTGCCCATGAGAATCCATCCCATGTGCGCCCACCACTTGCCGTCGATCGGGGAATGCGGATCGCCATCCTGATCCGAATACTGGTGATGAATGCGGTGCGTCGCCACCCAGAAAATCGGCCCGCCTTCCAGGGCGAGCGTGGCGCAAACGGTCAGAAAATATTCCACCCACTTCGGAGTCTTATATCCGCGGTGCGTCAGCAGCCGGTGATAACTCATCCCAATGCCCAGGCTGCCCGAAACCCACCACAGAAACATCGCGACAAACAACGCCTTCCAGGTGAAAAAGAAAAGTGCGGCGATGGCCCCGATGTGAAACGCCGCCATGAAGATCGCCGTGATCCAATTCACTTCGTCTTTTTCCGCTTGTCGTTTTTCCAGATCTTGAAGTTCCATATCCAAGGAAGGTCCCCGTTTCGTGGTCGGTTTGAGTTCGATCAGCCCCACAGCTAACCTACCAAGAGGAGGAGAGGCTCACTGTAATACTTGTGTAATTTCCGCGATTACGGGGGTAACGGGAAGGTAATCGGGCTGTTTTTGGGCTGCCGCGTCGCCGATAAAGTGCGCCGCAAGATTGATCGTCGGGGCGGCCTCACGTTGAAGCGAGCCTCAGCGACCACCGTGAAGCATTCCGAATGTGTGGGCAAGCCATGAGCGAAGTGATCAGGATCCCCGCTCCCGAGGACGAGGACGTGCTAGGTCTTGCGCAGATCGAAACTGCCGACACGACAGACCAGCAGGTAGCCGACGGCAAGGATGAACAGGCCCCACAAAACATTGACCGTCGAGGAGGACAGAGCCTACGCCGGGTGGCGATGCGAAGGGGCTCTGGAAAGCATGCCCGGAAATTCCATTCCAAGATGGGGCAGCGCATTCGCCAGGAACGCGCCCCCGAAGAAGTACGACTAAATAGTGATACCAGCGCATGGTAGCGTCCCTTACGCGGCCTTCCCCTTCACCTGCACGCCCGCCCACTTCTCCAGCAGCGTCAGCGTGGCCGCGTAGTCGAGATCCTGGTGCCCGTCTTCCGGTGGCCATCTCGTAGATTTCTTCCACTGTTTCCAGCGCCGGCAGTTTCACTCGCGCTTCCTTCGCCGCCTCCAGCGTCAGCTTGATATCCTTATGCATCAGCCGCAGCGGAAAATTCGGCGTGAAGTCGCGCTGCAAAATGAACGGGCCTTTGTAATCCACCACCCCCGACCGCACCATCGTGGCCTCAATCAGCGACAGCAACTGCTGCGTATCCACGCCCAGTTTGGTGGCCAGGGTCAGCGCCTCGGCGAATCCTTCAAAAATCAGCGCGATCTGCAAGTTCATGGCGAGCTTCGTAGCCTGTCCCTTGCCGGTTTCGCCCATGCGGAAAATCTTCTTCCCCATCGCCGCAAACAGCGGCTTGAGCCGATCGACCGTCTCTTCGCTTCCTCCCACAATGAACACCAGCGTCCCATCGCGCGCGCCGATCTTCGATCCCGTCATCGGAGCATCCACCCACGCCACGCCTTTCGCCGCCACGCGCTCCGCAAACTTCACCGTCGCCGAAGGAGAAATCGTGCTCGAATCCGCGATGATCATGCCCTCCGTCAGCGACGCCTCCGCGCCCTCCGCTCCGAAGATCACGCTCTCGACCGCATCGGTGTCGGACACGCACAGCCACACCACTTCCGCGCCCTGCGCCGCCGCCGCCGGAGTCGGGGCCACTCCCGCGCCCTCCACCAGTTTTCCCGGCGTGCGATTCCATACCGTCACTTCGTGGCCGGCCTTCACCAGATTCGTCGCCATGGCGTGCCCCATGATTCCCAACCCCAGAAATGCAACTCGCATGCGAACTTCTCCTTCTTTCCTGAAAACGTTCCGGAAGAAAACACAATAAAGAACGTCCTCGAATTAGATATGACTGGCGCGATCAAGGTCAAGCAAGCAGCGCAACGCACTGTGGGTCAGTTTGAAGATCTTTGCCACGACGGACACGAAGTCCCACGAAGGAAAACGCCTATACACAAAGCTCTTCGTGATACCTCGTGTCCTTCGTGGTTGACGCTTTTTCTCGCACAACAGAACATTCGCACACCACATTACTGCCGTTACGGCCCGTGAAATAAAAAGCAGCCCGCGATTCCTCGCCTTCATCTAAGATTACAGATTGAGACGCTAAATAATTCCGCCGCATCGTTCTTATCACTCTGCTCTCGCGGCGATCGGGACTAGTATGAAGGGGCTGAGGCTGCTTCCGGTCCACCCCCGGGCTCTGTAGCAGGATGATCAAGCAAACGCTTCGCAATCCGGCCCTTCGTAAACGCGCCACCCAGTTCGGACGTCTGGTGCGCCACTCCGCCGTAACTCCGCGCTGCGGCAGACCTACAAACCCCGCCTCGCCACCAACGGAGAACTCGGCGTCACCTTCATCGGCCACGCCAGCTTCTTCGTGCAAATTGGCGGACAGAGCGTCGATGATCGATCCCAACTTCGCGCGCTGGCTTTTCGTGCTGAAACGCCTGCGCCGTCCCGGCCTGCGCATCGCCGATCTGCCGGCCATCGATCTGGTGCTGGTTTCGCACGCTCACTTCGATCATCTGCATCGCCCGTCGCTGCGCGCCATCGTGCAGAACAATCTGCGCACGCGCGGCGTTGCCCCCGCGATCATCATTCCGACTCATGTTTCCGATCTGGTCTCCGATCTCGGTTTCTCCGAGATCATCGAACTCGATTGGTGGAAGACTTCGCGCCATCGCAACCTGTCAGTCACGCACGTGCCTTCGCGCCACTGGGGCGCGCGCATTCTGAAAGATTCGCATCGCGGCTACGGCGGCTTCGTGCTGAAGGCCGGCAAACACTCCGTCTATCACGCCGGCGACACCGCTTACTTCGCCGGCTTCAGCGAAATCGGACGCCGCCTCGCTCCCGAACTCGCCCTGCTCCCCATCGGCGCCTACAATCCACCGCAGTTTCGCAACGTCCACACCAATCCCGCCGACGCCATGCGCGCCTTCCTCGATCTCAAGTCGCGCTGGATGGTTCCCATGCACTACGGCACTTTCCGCCTCTCGCACGAACCAGTGGACGAGCCGCTGCAACTGCTCGACCAGGAAGCCCGCGCCGCCGGAACCAAGGACCGCGTCGTGGTGATGGAAGAAGGCGTAACCCGATTCTTCTAAGAATCGGGTTCTTCTAGCCGGGACTCAGCGCTACTCGATCCGCTTGATGGAAATATCTTTCCCATCCGCATGCAGAATCATCGCGGTAATCTTCCCGTTGCTGTCACTTTGGAAGGTGTAAGTGTCGTCGGCCGTCGCCGAGAAGAAGTCGGTATCACTCTCCGGCAGCAGATCCTGTTTCGGCTCAGGGTTCGCGTCTACAGATTCCTGAATGGAAAGATGATCACCTTCGCGGCGCACCGTCTCAATGACGTTGGGCGGGAGCGAGTAGCGTCCCACATACCGGTCCAACACCTTTCCGTCCACAGCGACCTGTTTGTGTTGTTGAAGCGGCGGGCGTGGCGGCAATTTGTCATAAGGCGTGTAGTTTTCCCATGCAATGGGGTCGAAGGTGTTTTTCAGAATCGTTTCCTGCAGATATTCAAAGATGCCTTCGCCGTTTCCGCTGTTGGTCATGATCACGATTCCAGTCTTCGGCTTGTCAAAGCAGACCGTGTAATGCCTCCAGCCGTCGTCATGACCTCCTTTGGAGAACGCCTCGCCATAAGGCGTCCAGTAAAGGGTCCACCCCAGTCCGGAGCTGAGCCGGATTGCCTTGTTCTCCTCCGTAGTCTCTTCGCTGAGCGTGGGAAACATGTGCTTCGACACGATTTGAATCTGCGGGCTGAGCATCTGCTCTCGCGTTTTAGGGCGCAGCAGTCGGCCATCCAGCACGGCCTGCATGAACCGCGAAAAATCGGCAAGCGTGGTTGACATCGAACCCGCCGCGCCCGCTTTGTGTTGCTTCAGCGGGCCCAGCGAGCGTCCGTATTCGTCATAGCCATTCGCATAGTCGCTCTCGAAGCGATCTTGCCAGACCATGCTGGTCCGGCTCATGCCCAACGGCTGAAAGACGCGCTGCTGCATGAGTTCTTCCAGCGGCGTTTTCGTAACGGTCTCCACCACCAATTGCAGCAGGCTGATTCCCTCGCCCGAATACGCATACCGTGATCCCGGCTCAAAATGGATTCTCAGTTTGCGGTCGTCCTCAAACCAGCGCCAATTGGCAAAGCCGCTGGTGTGGCTCAACAACATGCGCGCGGTGATGCGCTTGTAGCGCGGGTCGTTCGCCAGATCGGCATAATTCGGATACTCCGGCAGGGGCTTGGGCAAATACTGGTAGACCGGCTTGTCCAGATCGAGCACTCCCTTGATCGACCAGTTGCAGCACCAGGTAGGTGAACGCCACTTTGGACAGCGAAGCCGCGGACATCACCGAATCCACGGTCAGCGGCAGATTCTTGTCTTTATCGCGGAATCCATAAGCCTTCATATAAGCGATCTTTCCGTGGTTGAAGACCGCAATCCCCGCGCCCGTCACCTCGGCCGCCTTCATCAACCGTGTCACCGTTGCATCGATTTCCGCCGCCGAGATGGTGCTGCCATCCAGCCGTGTGACGGTCGACTGTTGCCCAACCGCCAGCGACGCACTCAACATCGTTATTGGCCAACGAAGCCACAAACATGTTGCCTCATTCATTTCTCCTTCCGCCGCACACTGCTTGGCTGTACGGCACTGCGGGTTCACATCAAGTTCCGGAGCGAGCTCTGCGTAATTGTTCTCGCTTAACCTTGTACACAGCTGCCTTTTGGTGTACACTGCCTTTCGCTAAATGTTCTCCCTAAAGGAGGTCGTATGCCAGTAAAGCCAATTCCCGACGGATATCACACTCTCACCCCATTTCTCACCGTGCGCGACGCTGCCCGCGCCATCGAATTCTACAAAGCAGCCTTCGGCGCACAAGAACGAGGCGTCATGAAAGGGCCCGACGGCAAAATCATGCACGCCGAATTAAAGATCGGCGACTCCATCATCATGCTCAGCGACGAGTGGCCTGAATTCGGTGCGCTCTCTCCGTTAAGCACCGGCGGCGCAGGCATGGGTCTGCACATCTACGTCGACGGCGTCGACGCCGCCTTCGATCGCGCCGTGAAAGCCGGCGCAGAAGTCGAAATGCCCGTGATGGACCAGTTCTGGGGCGACCGCTACGGCAAGCTGAAAGATCCCTTCGGCCACAAGTGGTCGATCGCCACTCACACCAAAGACCTGTCGATGGATGAAATGAAACACAGCATGGACGAAGCCATGGCCAGAAAATGCAGAAGACCGCGTAACTACGAGCCAGTCGAAGAAGTCCTCGGATCGTAAGCCATCAATGCTCGTCGTGGCGAACGAGGCGACCGTTAGCCCGTCCGCGCGTCGGGCAAAGCCCGCGCGGCATTCACTCGCACCACTCAATACGCCAGCAGAATTCTCAAATCCCGCAGATTATTTCCCGTGGGCCCGATCTCAATCGCATCTCCCAGCGCCTTTAAAAACGGATACGCATCAAACTTGTCGAGCGCATCGCGCACATCCAGCCCGCGGTTTCGCGCCCGCTCGAGCAGTCGTGCCATCCACAACCGCTCCTGCGGCCGGACTATTTCCGTCCACTCCGTCAGTCCCCGCACTGAGCACGGTGATGTTCTCTCCCGCGATCTTCTCCGCGCACGCCAGCGCAAACTGCTGGTTGCGTCCGCCCACTCCTCCGTTCGTGACTTTCACCGTGACTTCTCCGCCAGAAATCAGACACACCGGCGAAAACTGCTTCCTCAACTCGCGCACGCGCCGCAGCAAGTAGTCTGCAGCTTTTTCGTAATCCCAATCGTCGCAGGAATTGTCCACATGCACGATGAAGCCGAAGCCGGCGCGTCCGCCGCAACGCTGGCCTCTTCAATCGCCGTCTGGTTCGAGAGCACGGGCCACCAGCGCGCGCGAAGAAACGCAGGATCGTCCGACTTCGGCGTCTCCTCCAACGCAGTGGCGCTCAAACAGTTCCCGCGTCGACTGCGGAAATTGTTTCAGCAGATCGTACTTCTCGGCGATGCGATAACAATCCTCGACCGTAGTCGAATCGGGCATGGTCGGACCGGAAGCAAGCGCGTCGGGCGTGCTGTCGGGCACATCCGACACCAGCAGCGAAACCTGCTGCGCCGGAGACGCCGCCTGCGCCAGCCGTCCACCCTTCACTGCGGAAAGATGTTTGCGCACCGCGTTGATTTCAGCAATCGGCGCTCCGGAATGCACCAGCGCGCGATACGTCGCGATGAGATCGTCGAGCGAAATCTCGTCGTCGATCGGCTTCTCGACGATCGACGATCCTCCGCCGCTGATCAGAAAGATCACCAGCGCCGAAGCCGGCTGTGCCTCGAGCGACTCGCAGCATCGCACTCGCCGCCTGGATCGACTCCGCATTCGGCGTCGGATGTCCGCCGCGAAAATACCGGAAGCCGTGAACTTGCGTCGCAGGCTCAACCGAACTGGCTACGACCGGACTGGCCACGATTCCTTCGAGCGAACTCCGACATGGGCCGAGCCAGCGCCTCGACCATCGTGTGCCCGCCTTGCCCAGCGACATCACCAGCACACGCGAATACGAGTGCAGATCGTAAAGGTCCTCGCACACACGCAAAACTCCCGCGCTCGCAATGCACGTGCCGCCCGAAGCCCTTCCGATCGAAGCTTCGGCCAGAGGCCTGCTGGAAAATTGAGCGCGCAGCTTCGCGCATCTCGCGTGACTTGAGACTCGCGATCGGGATCAGACATGCGGAGTGGAATTATAAGGAGAGGTCGGCTCTCAGCTGTCAGCTATCGTTCAATCCTGGCTGCTGGTCTTCACCTCGAGTTCCGTGCTTGCGTAGAGATTCTACTGCGTGATTGGTTCGCTGGCGCTCGCAATCCCTCCGCTCAGGAGGACAAGGATGAGGGTGAGAACGATGAGGCTTAGCTGAAAACCGAGGGCTGACAGCTGACAGTCTCTCACCCACGCTTCAATGGCCTCCCGCAGCTCGCGCAGGCGTCCTTCGAAGAAATGATCCGCACCTTCGATCACCACCAACTTCTTCGGCTCTGGCACGGACGCCACCAGTGCTTCCAGTTGGCTCGCGGGCCAAACTGATCGCGCGCTCCGCTGACAAACAACTTTGGCTTCGCGCAGTCGCGCAGGAAGTCAAACGTGTATATGCGCGGCACTTCAGTCTCGGCGGCCAGCGGACCGACGGGCGTTCCGACCCCAATGACCGCACGAACCCGAGCGTCCGGGCAGGCGGCGCGCAACCCGACGGCTGCACCAAAAGAAAATCCCGCAAACACCAGCGGCAATGATACTCAGCATCGAGCCAGTCGAGCGCGGCGCGAACGTCGTCGACTTCCCCATTGCCGTGGTCATGTTCGCCCTGGCTCAATCCAGTTCCACGAAAGTTGAAGCGCAGCACAGGAAAACCAAAACTGTTCAGTGCCTTCATGGTGTGAAAGACGACTTTGTTGTGCAGCGTCCCGCCAAATAGCGGATGGGGATGGCAGACCACCGCCGCATGCGTGGCATTCTCCGCGCCACCATTGAGCAGCGCTTCCAGCCGTCCGGCAGGACCGTCGAGAGTCAGCGAACGAATGGATGAAGAAGCAGGCAGCACCTCTCAAGATTACATGATTTGGATTGCATAATAAGCAACTCGCCTGTCATCCCGAGCAAAGCGAGGGACCTCGGTTTTCGTCGCCAGCACCGATGATGCCTGCGAAAACCCAGGTCCCTCGCGCTGCTCGGCATGACAGGCCGTTTCGTTAACCCGCAAGCTTTAGCGACGCCGCGTGGGTTATTCTTATCCGCATGGATGCCGTCACGCTCACGCGTCAACTCGTCGACATCGAGTCCATCACCGGCAACGAAGCCGCCGTGGGGAATTATCTTTACGGAGAGCTTTGCCGGCTCGGCTATCAGACCAAGAAGATGCCGGTCGAAGAGAATCGCTTCAATATCTACGCGACCTCGGCGGAGCATCCGCATCCCGCGGTCGCGTTCTCCACGCACATGGATACCGTGCCTCCCTTCATTCCGTCGTCGGAGGATGCGGGACGCATTTACGGGCGCGGGTCGTGCGACGCCAAAGGCATCATCGCCGCGCAAATCGCGGCCGCAGAACGACTGCGCCAGCAGAACGTTTACGTTGGATTGCTGTTCGTGGTCGGCGAAGAGCGCGACAGTCTGGGCGCGCAGGCGGCGAATGAATATGCGGCCAGCAGTCAGGGTGCGCGCTGCCGATTTCTGATTAACGGCGAGCCCACGGAGAATCGGCTCGCGCTGGCCTCGAAAGGCACGCTGCGCGTCGAGATCACCGCGACCGGACGCATGGCGCACTCGGCCTATCCGGAGTTGGGCGAGTCGGCCATCGACAAGCTGATTCCGGCGCTCACGCGGTTGCGCGCGATGCCGCTTCCATCCGATCCGGAAGTTGGGCCGTGCACGTTGAACATCGGGCTGATTGGGGGCGGACGCGCCCCCAACGTGATTCCAGATTACGCGCACGCGGATTTGCTCTACCGGCTGATTGGTCCCTCCGACGACTTGCGGCGACAGATCCTCGCGGCTGCGGGCGATTCCGTGCAGGCAACGTTTCCGCTGGAGCTTCCCTTCCTTCGTCTGCGTACGGTGGACGGATTGCCGACCATGATCGCGGCGTTTACCACCGACATTCCAAAGCTGACCAACTGGGGCGAACCGCTACTGCTCGGTCCGGGATCGATTCATGTGGCGCATACTGAGGGCGAGTACATCGAGAAGCAGCAACTGGCGGAGTCGATCGATCTGTACTGCAAGATCGCGAAACACCTGATCGAGTGATGTCCCGAAATGTTTCCGGGATTGTCATCCTGAGCGAAGGAGCGGCTCCGCGAAGCGAAGCCGCTCCGCAGTCGAAGGATTCCTCGCGAGCATGGGATGACGGCGCCACGTCGAGGAGTTCCCTTCGATGCAAGGGATCCTTCGACTGCGCTCGGGATGACAGTGCTAGAGTCCGCAGTTATAGACTGGGAAGATCATGACCACCCCGACGCTCAACTCCCTATCCCGCGCTTCCTCCGCTTATCTCCGCTCCGCCATGCATCAGCCCATTCAGTGGCATGAGTGGGGGCTGGAGGCGTTTGCGGCGGCGCAGCGCGACAACAAGCCGATGCTGCTCGACATCGGCGCGGTGTGGTGCCACTGGTGTCATGTGATGGATCGGGAGTCGTATGACGACCCTGAGATTGCGGCGATTGTGAACCAGCACTTCATTGCGGTGAAAGTCGATCGGGATGAGCATCCCGACATTGACAGCCGGTATCAGGCGGCGGTGCAGGCGGTGAGCGGGCAGGGCGGATGGCCGCTGACGGCGTTTCTTACTCCCGATGGAAAACCGTTCTATGGCGGGACCTACTTCCCACCCCACGATGGATATGGGCGCCCGAGTTTTCGGCGAGTGCTGCTGAGCATTGCCAAGTCTTACGCGGAAAAGCATGGCGACGTGGTGGATCAGGCCAGGATGGTCGAGAGCGCGATTGCGCAATCCGAATCGTTTGCCGGAAAAGACGGGCGGGTTTCGGCCAGTGTGATCGCGGCGATTCAGACTTCGGCGTTTCGCATGTTTGATCCGCAGCATGGAGGGTTTGGGCAGGCGCCAAAGTTTCCGCATCCGTCGGCGCTGGACTTGCTGATTGAGCGGTATGCGCGCGGGACTAGCGCTACAGGCGACACCGAACTCCCACCCTATCGCAAAGAGCGCGATAGGATGGGGCACCCTCCGCGCACTGGCGACGACGATTTAGACAACCTCATCGTCACGACCCTGGAGCACATGGCCAACGGCGGCGTGTACGACCAACTCGCCGGAGGATTCCATCGTTACTCGGTCGATGAGCGCTGGGTGGTGCCGCATTTCGAGAAGATGTGTTACGACAATTCCGAATTGCTGAAGAATTATGTCCACGGGTATCAGGCTACGGGCGAACCATTCTTCGCCGACGTGGCGCGCGACATCATTCGCTGGATGGACGAGTGGCTGAGCGACCGCGAGCGTGGCGGGTTCTACGCCTCGCAGGATGCCGACATCAACATGGACGACGACGGCGACTACTTCACCTGGACGCTCGACGAAGCGCGCGCGGTTTTGACTGAAGATGAGGCGCAGGTCGCGGCTCTGCATTATGACATCAACGAAGTCGGAGAGATGCATCACGATCCGGCGAAGAATGTGCTCTACGTGCGAGCTTCGGTGGAGGAGATTGCGCAGCGCATGAACCGGACGACCGACGCGGTCACACAGTTGCTCGCATCGGCGAAGAAAAAGATGTATGCGGCGCGGCTTCAGCGGCCCACGCCCTACATCGACAAGACGGTTTATGTCGGCTGGAACAGCTTGTGCATTTCGGCTTACCTGGAGGCGGGGAAGGTGCTTGGGCTGGCGGACGCGCGGCGGTTTGCTTTGCGGTCGTTGGATCGGGTGCTCGGAGAAGCCTGGAAGCCGCGAGCGCACGAGGAAAAGCGCGCGGGCGAGTCGCCCGCCCCCACACTGGCCCGGTCCACACCGGCCGCGCCCACACAGGCTGGGCTGTTGCTGCATGTGGTCTCTTACTCGGATCCAGCGGCTTCGTACCGCGAGGTTCCGGGGCTGCTCGAGGATTATGGGTTCACGGCGCTGGCCTGCCTTGATGCCTACGAGGCGACAGCCGATCTCAGCTACTTCAAGTTTGCCCACCAGATTACGGATGCGATGATTTCCCGCTTCTATGACGCGACTTCCGGAGGATTCTTTGACGCCGAGCCTGCGGCCGAGGGCCAGAGCCTGGGCGTGCTGGCGACGCGGCGTAAGCCCTTGCAGGACTCGCCTACGCCGGCGGGCAATCCGATGGCGGCGATTGCCCTGACTCGGCTGCATCATTACACCGGCGACGCCGGGTATCGCGACCAGGCGGAGCAGACGCTGGAAACGTTTGCCGGAGTGGCCGAACAGTTTGGCATCTTCGCCGCGACCTACGGAATTGCAGTCGCGCATCTGCTGGAGAGTCCATTGCAGATCGTCGTGATTGCCGGCGACGGAGATCCAAAAATGGCAGACGACCTGCACACAGCGGCCGTCGCGCATTTTTCCTTTGGCAAGACCGTGCTCCGCCTGGCGCCGAATCAGGCGGTTCGGGAGAATCTTCCACCCGTGTTGGCGGCAACGATTCCCAGCCTTCCGGCCTTGGGCTCGGGAAAATCGTTCGCGGTGCTGTGCTCTGGATCGACCTGCCAGCCGCCAGTTTTCGATGCGGCGGAGCTGCGCCGGGCGGTCGAAGCGGGGGGCCAGACAAACTCAGGAGGCTCTGATTAAGGGTCCCGACAGAAAGCATAACCACAGAGGACACGGAGGCGCACAGAGGAAGCCGGAGGTTTAATCAGAGATGCTTTAGGGTTCGGAAACGACCCGCACGGCTGGAATAACCACGCCGTGGGTTGGGCCTGCGCCTTGAGCGGCGGCCATCGCCTGATCTTCGTGGATGAGCGGCGCATCCCGGTGTACGCGCGAAAGCGCGCGGTCCACCATCCCTTCGAACATGGGAATCAGTGAGTCGGCGGGAAGCGGATGTTGTAAATCGGACAGGCTCTGCTCCCAGCGCTGCGGTTGCAGAAGCGACTGCGAGGAATCGCGAGCCGACCTCTTCACGGCAACGTAGGTCACCCACACCATCAGACTGCTGTTGTAGGCGGCCATATTGAGGATGCTCATCCAGGTCCCGCCCAGGTGATTGCCGATCCAGGAAGAGATCAGCACCAGTTCAAGCACGGCAAATGAGCCAAATCCCAGGGCAATGCCGAAGCTGTGCTGGCGGCGGCTCACCCCCACATAGTGCGAGAAGAACAGGAGGAACAGGATCATCCCGACCTGAATGATGCGCACACATCGCTGCGACGTGATAATGGCCTGCATCCAGGGCGCCGTCGCCGGCGAATTGGTGGAAATCGAAACCACGCCAGCCATGAGCAGCATGACCAGACCCGCCCACTTGAACAGCACCGTGCCCAGATCGCGCAGAATCTGAAAGGCCTGGAACACGTCGACAAACACTTCGTGAATCACGGCGAAGCCAAAGAACACACTGAGCGCGTCCAAACACCAGTACAGGTAAAAGGTAGCGGAATAGCTGCGCCACGTGGCGAGGAACAGTACCGCGAAGGTTGCCAGTTGAACGAGAATGTAGCCAAAAAAGAACTTAAACTTGCGATGCAGGCCGCGCCGCAGCATGAACGCAGCGATTCCCATCTCCAGGACGGGATGCGCGATCCAGAGCGCGTAGTAAAGAAGTTGAATTTTGTCGATCATCTTCTCGCTTAACGGCAAGGCTCACAGCGGCTGGCTTGGCGGACACCTCCGATCAAGCCCACAACCTCCACTCAAAACCATGTAAAAAAACGGTAACCTGTTCCGACCGTGTGTTCAATGTACTGCGGTCACCGCAAGTAACGTTACTTTTGGAGGCGCCTCCGGCGCAAGGTTACCTTGGTAACCGAACCTGCGAAGACACCGCGAGCGGCGCAGGAAGCTTCGGCCCGATGGGCCCGGTAGCGAACGTCTGTGGGGACGGGCGACTCGCCCGTCCGCGCGCGCAGGTCAGTCGTTAGGCGTCGGGCATGGAGTGGATGTAGGCGCGCATCATACGAACCTCGTCATCCTTCTCATCCAAATCGTGCAATAGGATGTCGCGCAGCGAGACCATGCCGATCAACTGTCCATCATGGCAGACGGGCAGGTGGCGGAAACCGTGGCGCCGCATCAGGGCCATGCAGTTCGCCAGGTCTTCGTTCATGCTGATGGTGAGGGGATCGTCGGTCATGACCTCCGCCATGCAGGTGCTGCGGGGGTCGCGGCCCTCGGCCACCACGCGCCGCATGAGGTCGCGCTCCGAGAAGATTCCGACCAGTTTGCCGTTGTGCAGGACGGGCACGGCGCCGATGTTGCGCTCGACCATGGCCCGCACGGTTTCGAGCACGGTATGGCCCAGTTCCCCTTGATACGTGTCCTGATGCTTTGATCAGGTCGCAGATACGCATTTTGACACCTCCCGGCGTACAGAGTTCCGAGCTGTCCAAAAGCATCTATCGGGGCGCGAGTATATGCCTGAAAGGAGATGAAAAGAAAGCGAAAAAAGGTTGGCCAGAGAGGAAGGTTGGCCCAAATCGGGCTGGATCTCGAGGGGAATCATCCCGCTCGGGATCTAGGGGCGCGAGGTCTTCTTGTCGAACGTGTCCTCGCCGGCGAATACAAAGTACGACGAGTTCCACAGCGCCGTGGGCAGGCTGCCGCGCGGGCGGGCAGTGACCATGATGTTGTATTCGTCCGACGCGCCCAGGTTCATTTCCTGCAGCGCGTCTCCGGCCGGCGCGTTTTTTCGCAGCTCCGGCTTCGATCATGCCCGGTTCCACACGGCCAACCAGGCCAGAAACTCGTGCAGATCGCGGGTGCGGGGACGGCCGGGAATAGCGAAAGACACCTCCGCCTCTTGCGTGGAAAAATGCCAGGCCAGGGACGCCGTTAGATCGACGGCTTTTTCGTAGGCTCGCTCGGAAATCAGCCCCGGCTCGGGATTGTCGAAGGCGATGCACAGTTTGCGCTCGTCTTCGCGGGCGAACTCGCGCACCTTCAGCGAGCCCGACTTGGCGGTCGCTTTCCAGTCCACGTGGCGGGCCGAGTCTTCCGGCATAGTATTCGCGGATGCGGTACAAGTCGGAACCGCGGCCGCGGACGAAGCTCTCCCACTCGCCTCGCACCAGCGGCAGAATTTCAAACACTTCGTCGGTCGGCTCGATGCGCGGATAAACCAGCACTTCTCTCGGCAATGACACATGCCGGGTCTTGGTGAGGAACGCGAAAGGAAAACGCGTCGCCAGTCCGAAGCTGTCTTCGCGATAGCGGCCGCGCTGATCGAACCTCAATTCCAGGTCGGCCGACAATTCGGCTTGCGGCGGAACAAAGGGGAAGTAAGCCATCCCCTGAAAAATTCCCGGGGGCGGCGGCAACCACGGTGACGCGGCGCAACCGGCGGTCGGGCAGACGCAGCCACTGCTGGTCCGGCGGACGGTTAAACGGGAAGGCAAAGGTGGTGGCTTCCCACTTCCATTGCTTGCCGGCTTTCTTTCGTTTCTTGCGCGTGGAAACGACGCGGATGGAAAACGACGGCAGATAGCGCCGCGGATTGTGCACGACAATGCGCCCGACCACCGGGCGTCCGGCGAAAACATGCTCGGGCAGGCGGACATCGAGTTCCAGCCAGCGCAGCACCCAGGCGGAGACGACTCCAGAAACCAGGATCGCCGCCAGCATGGCCGCCACCACAATGTAGAGAAGATTGTTGCCGGTGTTGAGCGCGGCGATGCCGATCACCAGACGTCACGATCACGTACACGATGCCGGCGCGGGTCACGTCGTAATCAAAGGACTCGCGCAGGCGCTCAACCGCCACGCGGCGCGCCAGATAGGGCACCGTGACCAGTCCCACCAAAGTGGCGAGCACCAGCGAAGTCGAGGCCAGAATGATGGTGGCCCAGAGGTTGCCGGCATCGCGCGAAACGGTGGAGAACAGCGCCGCGCCGAAGGCCAGTCCCAAGCCCACCAGCGCGAGCAGGAATTTGACCCACACTTCCGCCGAGGCCGACTGCAGCCACTGCGCCAGCCGGTACGGCAGCGACGACTGGGCACGGAAGGGTTCGATTTCAACGGATTGGCGTACGCAGAACCCACTTCTTTCGAGCCTAGCATTCTCCGGAGGAACGGACAATCAGGATCGGCTTGCGGGGAAAGCGTTCGTAACCAAAGCGAACTGTCATCCAGAAACCGGGCGAAGCGCGGTGAGGGGACCCTACGACAGCGAAGATGGGCAGTACCGCCGGCAGGAATGGAGATGACGCATGCACCACGCAATGATCCCGTCCACTGCGTCGAGCCGGCTGGCTGAAGATAGAGCCCTCACGATGGCTTCGGCAGCGTTCAGGATGACATCGCAGAAGAGGTTGGGCAATGGCGGCGGCATTTCGCCAACCAGTTGAATCCTTCTGATTCCGATTTTCTTGTGCTAATCTTCTCGGCCACTCGCAGGAAACCAGGCCCCTTAACTTGCGTTTCCACACATCGAGATCAAGGAGATCCCATGCCCATCGGTAAACGTGCAGCAGCGGAATTCTTTGGAACTTTCTGGCTGGTCTTTGGCGGATGCGGCGCAGCCGTGCTCGCCGCCGGCTTTCCCACCGTCGGCATCGGATTCGCCGGCGTCGCTCTCGCCTTCGGGCTTACCGTTCTCACCATGGCGTTTGCCATCGGACACATCTCCGGATGCCATTTGAATCCCGGCAGTCAGCTTAGGGTTGGTCGTGGGCAAGCGCTTCCCGGCTTCGGAATTGCTCCCCTACGTGGTCGCTCAGGTCGTGGGCGCGATCGCCGCGGCGGGAGTGCTCTACATCATCGCCAGCGGAGTGCCCAGCTTCGACGTACATGCCGGGTTCGCCTCCAACGGTTACGCCGAGCATTCTCCCGGCGGCTATTCCCTGCTGGCGGGCTTCGTCGCCGAAGTCGTGCTGACGGCATTTTTCCTGATGGTGATCATGGGCGCCACCGACATTCGCGCGCCCAAGGGATTCGCGCCCATCGCCATCGGACTGTGCCTGACTTTGATTCATCTGGTCGGCATTCCTGTAACCAACACTTCAGTGAATCCGGCGCGCAGCACGGGACCAGCGATCTTTGCCGGGGGCTGGGCGCTGCAGCAGTTGTGGATGTTCTGGGTCGCCCCCCTGATCGGCGGCGCGCTAGGCGGCGGCATTTATGGATCTCTTTTCTCGCAGGATCCGGAGCCGACCGTAAGAAGCGCAATGGCAGCAGAAGCCAAGTCGAAGGGATAACGCCAACCCGCGTTCGAAGAACACAAATCAGCCACGGATTCACGCGGATCAACACGGATACTTCAAGAATTTGTCTTGGGTCATCCGTGTAGATCTGCGAAAATCCGTGGCGAAGATTCTTCCTGATCCCTGACACTATCCCCTGGCCGCTGCTTTTCAGTACTCCGAGAGTTCCTTCATCGCCAGATACAAATCGTTCGGCTGCGGAAGGATCGCGTCTTCGAGAATCGGCTGGTAGGCGACGAACACGTCTTTCGCGGCCACGCGGCGGACGGGGGCGTCGAGTTTGTCGAATAGCTGGTCGGCGAGGCGGGCGGCGATTTCGGCTCCGTAGCCCCAGCTCAAAGTGTCTTCGTAGGCGACTAGCGCGCGATTCGTCTTGGCGACCGAAGCTGCGATCGTGTCCCAGTCAAACGGATTCAGGCAGCGCAAGTCGATCAGCTCCACTTTCACTCCCTGTTCGCGCTCGAGTTTCTGCGCGGCTTGCAGAGCACGCGGCACGACTGCACCGTAAGTGATCACCGTCAGGTCCGTGCCGGGATGCACGATCTTCGCCTTGCCGAACGGAATCATGTAGTCAGGGCCGGGATAAGCGGCGCGGCCGAACGATTCACGGTACAGCCGCTTGTGTTCAAGAAACAGCACCGGATCGTCGCAGCGAATCGCGGTGCGCAACAGCCCGGCGGCATCCTGCGAGTTCGACGGGAACACGACCCGCAGGCCGGGAATATGCGTGAACACGCTCTCGCCGCATTGCGAGTGATAGATGGCGCCGCCCGTCAGGTATCCGCCAATGGCGACGCGAATCACGACGGGGCACGAGAATCCATTGTTCGAGCGCCAGCGGATCACGCTGAGCTCGTCGCGAATCTGCATCATCGCGGGCCAGATGTAGTCGAAGAACTGAATTTCGACCACCGGTTTCAATCCTCGCGTGGCCATGCCCGGTAGCGCGTCCCACAATCGCAGCCTCGGCCAGCGGAGCGTTGAATACGCGGTCCGTGCCCGAACTCGTTCTGCAGGCCGAAGGTGAGTTTGAAGACTCCGCCCTTGCCTTTGACCAGCTTGCGCTTCAGGTACTCTTCGCGGCTGCAGTCGGCCACGTCTTCGCCGAATATCACGATGCGCTCGTCGCGCTTCATTTCATCGCGCAGCGTCGCGGTGATCAGGTCGGCCATGGTTTTCGCGGCAGGCTTCTTGCCGTCGGCGGGAACTTCCGGCGCTACCGGCTGCGTGTCGAACGAATGACGACGCGGGATCGAAATCGGGCGAATACACAAACTTCATGATGCTCTCGGGAGCGGGCGGCAGCGCTTCCAGCGCCAGGTCAACCGCGAATCTGCAACTCGGCTTCGACTTCTTTCTCGAGCTGGTTGATGCCCTTCTCGTCGAGAATGCCTTCGCGCAACAGAAACATCTGCGTGCGCGTGACCGGATCGCGCTGCGCATCGCGTTCGCGCTCGGCGTCAGGACGGTACAGGCGTTCATCGTCCGACAAGGAGTGCGAATACGGCCGGATCACATGCGCATGCACAAACGCCGGACCGTGCCCTTCGCGGCAATGCCGCACGGCGCGATCGAACGCGGCGTAGCTGGCTACCGGATCGGTGCCGTCGACTTCTTCGAAATGAAAGTTCGGGAATCCGGAAACCAGCCGCGAAATGCTTCCGCCCGCGGTCTGCACTTCGACCGGCACCGAGATCGCGTAGCCGTTGTCTTGCACGCAGAAAATCGACCGGCAAGCTTTTCCAGAGCGGCGGCGTTCATAGCCTCCCAGAATTCGCCTTCGCTCGAAGTGCCGTCGCCGAGTGAAACATAGGTGACTTCATCGCCCTGAAACCGGACGTTCTTGAATTGGCGGTAATCGACCGAGCGTCAGACTCGGGAACCGCGCGGCCTTGGGATGGCGCGCAGAAATAGCGTCCGCCTTCGGCGCACCCGACCGCCTGCAGAATCTGCGAACCGGTCGGCGACGACTGGGTCACAATATGCAGGCTGGGATAGCTCCAGTGCGAGGGCATCTGTCGGCCGCCAGAACTAGGGTCGTCTGGCCGCTCCCACGCCCTGCAGGAACATGTCGTAGGGCTTGACCCCAAGGGCCAGGCACAGCGCGCGGTCGCGGTAGTAAGGATAAAACCAGTCGTAACCCGGTTTCAGCGCCAGGCCGGCAGCTACGCCAATGCCCTCATGCCCCGCGCCCGACATCTGAAAGTAGATCTTTTGCTGGCGTTTGAGCAGGATCTCCCGGTCGTCAACGCGCCGGGAGGTGTACATAACGCGGTAGGCCTGGATGAGCTGCTCGCGCGTAAGTCCTTCATAAAGCTTGGCTCTTCTTCGAGTTAGCGCCGTTGGCCGCAAGGGCCAGCTTAGGGTCGGTCTTTGTCGTGGCCATCCGGTTCGTGGGTCCCGCTTCGCTTAGATTCCTGGCAGCCGCGCTTCGATTCCGTGATGCTCCACAGAACCTGTTGGATTGTAAATGGAAACGGGGGGTTGGAAAAGCACCGAAATTCCGAATTTTCTGGAACGGGTCAGACCATTGCACCATAGGATGCGGGGGCAGCTTGAGACGTTCAGGCCTTTTCCTTGGCTTGACTGAGTTCTGCAAGGGCCAGCCTGCGAAAGCAGAATGCGGCGACAACGGCGCCCGCGATCTGCGCCAGGATGAACCCGGGAACGTCCACGGGACGGATGCCGGCGAAGGTGTCACTGGCGGCGCGCGCCAGCGTCACGGCGGGATTGGCAAACGAGGTGGACGAGGTGAACCAGTAGGCTGCCGCAATGTAGGCGCCTACGGCAAACGGGACGGCGGTCGCCCGGACGCGAGCACATCCCCAGATCACCGCGAGCAGACCGAACGTGGCGATGAATTCGCTCGACAGAAGAGCAGGGCCAGTTCGCGCACGATGGGAGGCGAAAAATAGCGGCAGTCCGAACATCCCATGCGCCGCCGCCACGCCGCCGAAGGCTCCGGTGATTTGGCCGACGATATAGCCGGGCACGTCGCGCCATGCGATGCGGCCTTGCATGGCCTCCGCGAGCGTGACCAGTGGGTTGAAGTGAGCGCCGGATATCGGACCCAGCGCCAATATCAACGCCACCAGCGCCGCTCCGGTGGCCAGGGAATTGGCGAGAAGCTCGAGGCCGGCATTGCCTGCACACAGTCGCTCGCCCATGATGCCCGAGCCCACCACGGCCATCAGCAGAAATGCGGTACCGACAAACTCGACAACCACACGGGAGCGCAAGGTAAAGTTCATGGGATGAAATTTATTGCCGGCCGATGTTCTCGATTTCCTTCTTGAGTGAAAAACGGTCGAGGGTCGAGAGCGGGAGGCTCAGGAACAGGCTGATTCTGCGGTCGAGCAGAAAAAATGCCTCGCGAAAAGCCCTTTCGATCTGCTCCTGTGTTCCCTGCACTGCAGCAGGGTCGGGAACTCCCCAATGCGCCGTAATCGGTTGCCCCGGCCAGACCGGGCAGACTTCGTTGGCCGCGTTATCACAAACTGTAAAAACAAAATCGAGCCGGGGCGCGTCCGCTTGGGCGAACTCGTCCCAACTCTTGCTGCGAAGACCAGTCGTCGGCAAGTGCGCCGCCTCCAATTGCCGTAGCGCCTCAGCGCGGACTGTCCCAGTCGGGCGGCTGCCCGCGCTGTATGCGGTGAAGTTCGGCCGGGCCTTCTGGTTCAGGATGGCCTCGGCCAGGATGGATCGCGCTGAGTTCCCGGTACACAGAAACAAAACGTTGTAGTGCCCTTGCATCCTGTTCTCCTGAATCCTCAGTTGCAGCACGTTGGACCACAGCACGCATCCTTCGCGGAACTAGGTTTGACGAGGTCTGGTTTCACGGCACGCAAGAAGGCGCTCAGAAATTTTCCGTCGACCTGCGGAGCGAGGGCGTCAACGTCGATTCCCTGCCCCGAGAGAAATTCGCGGGCGTCCTCGGCGCGATAAATGCGCGTGGGCTCGACTTCAATCTGCGTGAAGCCGGCCGCAGCCAACTTGCTGCGATAGTCATTTTCTTCCAGCGCTCCAGCGATGCAACCCACCCACGCCAGCACGCTCTGTCGGATCTGGGGCAGAATTTCTCCGCGGGTTACGACATCGGACACGGCGAAACGTCCGCCCGGCTTCAGCACCCGATAGGCCTCGCGCAAAACTTTATCTTTGTCAGCCGAGAGATTGATCACGCAGTTGGAGATGATGACGTCGACCGAATTGTCGGGCAACGGAATGTTCTCGATTTCGCCCTTCAGAAATTCGACGTTCGCGATGCCCGCTTTGCGCCTGTTGTCGTTGGCCAGCGCCAGCATTTCGTCGGTCATGTCGAGACCGTAGGCTTTGCCGGTGGGACCGACGCGGCGCGCGGACAGCAGCACGTCGATGCCGCCGCCGGAACCGAGATCGAGAACGATCTCCCCGGTTTTCAACTGAGCCAGCGCCGTGGGATTGCCGCAGCCCAGCGAGGCCAGCAGGGCTTCAGCGGGAATCTGCCCGGCCTGCGCCGCGTCGTAGAGGTTGGTGGTGATGGGATCGCAACCACTCATGCTGGCCGTCGCACCACAGCAGGAACTGCCCCCGGATTTAACGCGCAACGCGGCTTCGCCATATTTCTGTTTAACGATTTGCTGAATGCCGATGGTCTGATCGGCATCTGCAGCTTTGTCGGAGCAGTCTTGAGAAGGCGCGGCCGCAGCCCCAGGTCTTGGAGAACGCACGGCTTCAGCTGCAGGTTTTGGGTAGGGCGCGGCTGCAACCGCAGGTTTTGGGTAGGGCGCGGCGTCAGCTGCAGGTTTTGGGTAGGGCACGGCTTCAGCCGTGCCGTCCAGAGCGGGAAAGGATGCGGGCTTTAGCCCCTGATGGACTTCCTCGACATTCACTCGCGTAGTCATAATCAATGCTCCTACTTGCAGATTTGAATGATGTCGCGAGGCTTGAGGGCTTGATTGCGGGTGCAACATTCGGCATAGAGGAATTGCAGCAATTCCTGCAGAGCGGCGGTGTTGGCCGTGTAACGAAGGAAAGTTCCCTCGCGTCGCACGTTGACCAGGCCTTCGGTGCGCAGCTTGTCCAGATGATGAGAAAGAGTCGAATTAGGGATTTCAAGTTCTCCTTGAATGTCGCTAACTACGAGCCCCTCGGGATGCGCCGTCAGCAGCAACTGCATGATGCGCAGGCGCGGCTCGGTTCCCATGGCGGAAAACATGTCCGCGTATTTGGCGACGCGTTCGCTGGATTTGCTGGGAGAAGAGCTCTTCGTGGTCGCTGACATATTTCGATATTACCGGAAATATGGATTAACGTCAATCTGCGCTAAGATGCGAGCCAGCAGGAGTCTGTCATGGATCTCAGCAGCGTCCACAAGCGCTCGACACGAAGCTTGGTGTTCACCTTGATATTTTGCTGGTTTTTCGGCGGATACTATGTCGCGGACGGGACCCAGCGGCTACTGCAGGACAGGCTGGCCTACCGATGGCCCAGTTCCTTCCTTCTTTGTTCGGCTTACGTCGGCATCGGCATCTTTTTTACGGTCATGCTCCTGCGCCGGATTCCCTCAGATGCGCCCGGTGGACAGTCGAGCGCCCCGGTCCAGTCTGCTGACCGCTCCGACCCGCAGTGATTCACAGCAGACTGAGCTTTGCTCAGCCCGTCCAGCCCTGAGACCCGCACCCACACGGACCCGCATGCTGACGGCTGAGTGCCGCGTGCTTTATTCTGGATACAGATGATTCGCACTCTCCGCGCCTTCGACCCGCACTCCATCCAACTCGTTATCTTCGACCTCGACGGCACGCTGATTGACTCGCGCCTGGACTTAGTGCATTCGGTCAATGCCGCACTGCGCCACATCGGGCGGGCCGCGCTGCCCGATGACGTGATTGCCAGCTATGTGGGGGATGGCGCGCCCATCCTGATTCAGCGGGCGCTGGGCGGCGACACGGTTGACGAGGCGCTGGTGCGCAAGGGCTTGGAGTATTTTCTTTCCTACTATCGCGAGCACAAGCTCGACCACACGACCGTGTACTCGGGAATTGCAGAGTCGCTTACGGCTATTCAAAATTCAGCGAACGGGAATCCGCGCAAGATGGCGGTGCTTTCGAATAAGCCGGTCAAGCCTTCGCAGGCTATCGTCGAGGCGCTGGGGCTGGGGAAATTCTTCTCGCAGATATACGGCGGCAACAGCTTTACCAGCAAGAAGCCCGATCCCGAGGGCGCACACAAATTGCTGGAAGAAAGCGGAGTACGCGCTGAGCACGCGGTCATGGTGGGAGATTCGCACACCGACGTCGAAACCGGCCGCAATGCCGGCCTGTGGACGATTGGCGTGACCTACGGCTTCGCTCCGCACACCCTGCAAGACGAACCTCCGGACATACTCGTAGACCGCCCGGAAGAACTGGGCGCAGTCTTCTCCGGAAAATCCCAGAGGTGAGTCCGCGATACACTTCTTCGACAAACAGAGATGCCGCACGACAAACTATGACTTCCACCAACTCTGGCCTCACCAGCGGTTTCACCGCGAATGGAATTGCGCAAGCTGCGCAGCCTGAAGAATCCCTACGGCATTCAGAAGATGCTCGATGACATGCCGTATCACCTGGAAGACACGGCGTGGTCACCGCGCAAGGTGCTGGCCGAGCAGTCGTCGCACTGCCTGGAAGGCGCGATTTTTGCCGCGGCAGCGTTGCGGGCCAACGGATATCCGCCGCTGCTGTTGGATTTCGAAGCCGAACACGACACCGACCATGTGATCGCCATTTACCGCGAAGATGGCTGCTGGGGCGCAGTCGCCAAATCGAACTACACGGGATGCCGATGGCGCGAACCGGTGTATCGCACCCTGCGCGAACTGGCGCTGAGCTATTTCAATGCCTACTTCAACCTGCGCCGAGAGCGCACGCTGCGGCGCTACTCGGGTCCGGTGAACCTGAAGCGCTTCGACCGGCAGCACTGGATGACCACCGACCAGCCGATCTGGTTCATCGTCTATCACCTGTTCGACATCAAGCATTATTCCCTTCTAACCAAGGCCCAGGAGAAGAAACTGCATCGCGTGGACGAGCGGCTCTTCCAGGCAGAGTGTCTGGGTAAGGCCCACAAGGTCAGAGACTGACTTCCGGGGCACACGCGGAAAGGTCCGCTAAAGTCCCGACGACATTCGGCCGATTACTACAACGGACCTTTGCGCTTGTTTTGCCGCGCCTCTGGACGCACTCTAGATCGACGAATAATAATCTAGATCGACGCAATCTAGATCGACGCAATCTAGATGGACGCAATCTGGTTGGACGCAATCTGGATAGCCAGGCCGCCCGGTCGAACCCGGCAAAGCGCGTGTCCGGGAGGCACTCGACTTGGAACCGCGCAGCGAATTTGGAACTGGCCCGAGGTACGAAATGGTGGATCCCCGCCGCCATCCCCGGTTCAAACTGGCAGTGGACATCCGCGTGTATGCGCGCGACTGCCCCGTGGTCCGGGGACAGACCGTAGACATCAGCAAATCGGGGATTTCGGCCATACTGCGCGTGGAAGTTCCGCTGGGCGAAGTGGTTCGGCTGGAACTCACGCTGCCGCTGGGCGACGTGGAGGCTCACGCCGTGGTTCGCCAACGAAACGCCTTCCGCTATGGCTTCCAGTTCGTCGAAGCCAGTTCGTCCCATGACATCATTGGGCGCACTTGCCGCGACCTTGCGGTGGGACTGGCCGGGCGGGAAGAACGCGGGGCCGGGTCTTAGGGGTCAGGTGTTGGGTCTTAGGACTTAACGAAGCTCCGACTAGGCCTCCAGGTTCCTCTGTGCACCTCTGTGTCCCCTGTGGTTTACGCTTTCGGTTGGACCATCATCAGAGCTTCCTTAAGTGTTGGTGTTATGTCAGCCGCAATGCCCTGCAACTTCCGGAACGAAACTTCTCTTGCTCTCATGCGTTAAGGTAAAGGCATGAGGGTTTTTCACCCGGGCTGGTTCATTCTTCTTTGTACATTGCTGGCGTCCGGCCAGCAGAGACAACCCTCCGCCGCCTCGCCGGACAAGCTTCCCGCGACAGCGAACTCGGCAGACACTCCGGTCCCCGATCTCACCCCAGGACCGGACGGCAAGCTCTCGCAGGAACAGATGCGGCAATTGTTACGCGTGGTTGCGGATAAGCACATAGAGAACGACAAGCGGCGGCGCGACTACACCTATATCGATCGCGAAGTGGAGAACACTCTTGACGGCAAGGGCAAGACCAAGTCCACGGAAGTGAAGACCTACGAGATTCTGGAAATCTACGGTGAGCAGGTACAGCGGCTTATCGAAAAAGACGACAAGCCGCTGGACGCCAAGGAAGCGGCCAAGGAAGAAGCGAAGATCCAGCAGATCATCGACACGCGCAAGGACGAATCCGACGACGAGCGTCGGAAGCGCGAAGAAAAAGAAACAACAGAACGCGAGGATCACCGGAAGTTCGTCCGCGAAGTGGCCGATGCCTATGACTTCGAACTGGTGGGCACAGAAAAAGTGGACGGACGCGAGGCCTGGGTAATCGAAGGCGAACCGCGGCCGGGGTTCGAACCGCAAATGAAGGAGGCGAAGTTTCTCTCCAAGATCCATGGGCGGGTATGGATCGACAAAAGCGATCTGCAACTGGCCAAGATGGACATCGAGATCCTCGACACGATGTCGTTTGGATGGGTGCTGGCGCGCATCCACAAGGGCACGCGCATGATGCTCGAACAGACCCGGGTCAACGACGAAGTCTGGCTGCCGCGGCATGTGACTTTCAAATTCGACGCGCGCGTCGCCCTATTCAAGGGCTACAACATCGACGGCGACCAGGAATATCGCGACTACAGGAAATTCCGCACGTCGTCGAAGATCGTGGGCATGGGCGAAGTGAAAGAGCAGAAGTAGCCCCCCGTAGTTGTCAGGCTGAGCGCAGCGGGGACGGTCGCCAAGACCGTCCCGCGGAGTCGAAGCATCCCTACTTCAAGAGGACTCTTTCAACCGTTTTCCTTCTGCAGCAGGTTCGTCTTTCTCGAGGAGTTATAGGAGGTAGGGATGCTTCGACTGCGGAGAATCGTTCCTTTGGACGATTCTCCTTCGCTCAGCATGACAGGATAAGAGTTTTCTGTCGGAGGAAAAGAACGCGGGCCTCGGGATGACACGGGACGTATCTTCGCCGTAGTCCTGCGAGCTTCGCTTCAATGATGGGTGGGCATGAGTTCGGTCCAGTTGTAACCGGCAGCACCATTGGGATTGAAGTTTGAATCCGTCTGGACGACGCTGGTGGCGTTGCTGGTGGCCGGGCCGTTGACGAAGGTGTGATTGAAGCGTCCGCTTACGGTCGAAGTCTCGCCGCTCTGCGGATTCACGTAGTACTGCTGGTCGAGCAGGATGTCCTGATAGTCGCGGGTGTGGGCCGTACTCTGATTCATCTGCGCGGTGAAGTTGTGGGCCTGCTGCGTCTGCCGGTCCATCTGCGCCGTAGCATTCTGCTGGCTGATCTGGAAACTCCGCTGCTGGCTGGCCATGAAGTTCTGATGCTGTTGCGTCATGGCATTCATGAAGGCCTGCGAGTTCTGCTGGTTGATCATGGTCTGGGTCTGGATGGAGTGGATGATCATGTTGGAGAGTTGCTGCTGACGGTTGGTGGTGGCCTGGATGAATTCCTGGGTGCGCTGCACGCTGCCGATGATCGCATTCAATGCCGGGTCGTATTGATCGAGCTTGCCCCTGGGCGCGCGGCGACGAGTAGAGCGAGGTCGAGACGCCGAGAAAATGCCGCCAGTCCGGGTGTCCGGGGTGGGGTCCGCCGTTGTAGACGAAGACGGATTTGGGATAGTCCTTATAAACCATCTCGACCCGGAGCCATTCCTCTTCCTGGTAGCCCTCCCACTCGTAGTGCGACGCGGTTGCGGGTGAAGTCGGGGCTTGTCGTATGGGAGGTATGCCGAGCCGGTGCGCCGCTGCGCCATTTTCTGTTTGTTTTTGTCAAGTGTTCGTTGGCCTGCTGGGCGTCGGGTGACCGGTTCGTTTTTGTCGATTTCCGGCTTGGGACGCTTACGGTAGGCGAACATCCGGCATAGTCGGCAGATGACATGGGAGCAAAGAACTTGCAGGCCGCCCCCATCGGGCGCGCATCTTGTCTCCTCCCAATAGTAATAGTCGCCGCGGGGTCATGAACTGCACGCCGAATGGAGCGTCGGGACTGTAAGCCCGGAACGCGATCTCTGGTAGTAGGAGCCGGTGCAGCCCGGCCCATGCAGCACGGTACCTTCGAAGACCCAGTCCTTGGGAATCGCGATGGTGAAGGCGACCAGTTGTTGTAGAAAGGGTCGCGGACTTAGACCTGCTTGGTGGGGCCGAAGATTTTTTCAATGACGTGGAACTGCGGGTCCGGACGACTTGCAGGCTGCTGGGCGAGGGCGGGCAGGCCGGAGAGCCAGAATGCGGCGACGAGGAGAAAGCGGGACGATGAGTCATGATTAGTTCATCCGCGTATTAGTTCGTCCTCGAGATGAGGTGAGGTTGACCGGCGGGCCGCCAGAGAGGGTTGGCAGCCACGCGCCCCGCGGTGCTGATCCAGCGAAAACGAGGTAGATAGTATGCAAGGAAGGCGGCGGGAGCAAGTGGTCGGTTTAAGTCGTAGACATCAGGCAGACATCAGTGCAGAGATCCGGCTCAAGAGGGAAGCGGCATCGTTCAGATCGCGATGACCATCCCGGCCCTCTTATAGCGCCGGCTCCTGCGCGTGCACTTCTTCGTTACTTCGGCCAGTTCAATCCGCATCTCAGAATCCGCGAGGGCCACGCATGTCTTCCCTTACCCGTCGTGATCTGCTGCGTTCGGTCTGGCTGTTTCTGCCTCCACGCTTGTGCCGCTTCGCTGAGCGTGCGCCATGCGTTGCTCGCCGGCTACCCGACTGCCGCGATCGGCGGAAACGATGTCGGCAGTGGCTCCGCGGGAGCATTTGCTGTTCGATTTTGGCTGGAAGTTTTTTCAGGGACATGGCAGCGACCCGCTGCGCGATCTGGGATTCGGCATGGGCCAGGGAGACTTTGCCAAGTCGGGCGAGTTCGAGTTTGCCACGGCGAAATTTGACGACTCCAAATGGCGTGCCCTGAACCTGCCGCACGACTGGGCGGTCGAGTTGCCGTTTGTGCACGACGAAGAACAGCAAAGTCACGGCTATAAGCCGCTGGGACGGCGCTATCCGGAGACCAGCGTGGGCTGGTACCGGCGCACCTTCGATATTCCGAAAGAAGACGAGGGACGCCGCGTCGCGGTTGAGTTTGACGGCGCGTTTCGCAGCGCGCTCGTGTTTTCTCAACGGATATTTCATCGGGCGCAACGACAACGGTTACGCCCCTTTCGCTTCGATGTGACGGACTTCCTGAATTATGGCGGCAAGAATTTTCTGATGGTGCGCATGGACGCCAGCTTTGGCGATGGCTGGTTTTACGAAGGCGCGGGAATTTACCGGCATGTGTGGCTGACCAAGACGGATGCGCTGCATCTGGGACAGTGGGAGAGCTAGGTTCGACACTACCGATCAAAGGCAGGCCGCGACACTGAGTCTCGCGAACCGTCGTGCAGAACCAAGGGCAGCAGGCGGAGAGTTGCCGCGTGCGCTGGCAGATTTTCGATGCGGCGGGAAAAGCTGTGGCCACCGCGGACGTCCGCCCCGCAGTCGGTCTGCGGCCGATGGATCGGCCAGCTTCGCGGCCAGCGCGACGATTGCCGAATCCCGCGCTGTGGTCGCCGGAGACGCCGAATCTTTATTCGGCGGTGGTGACGGTCGAATCCGGCGGCAAGTCCCGCGACGCCGAGCGGATCAGCTTCGGCGTGCGCACCTCAAGTTGGGACGCGGACAAGGGATTCTTCCTCAACGGCAAATCGGTCAAGATCAAAGGCACCTGCAATCATCACGACCACGCCGGCGTCGGTGCGGCGCTGCCCGACCGACTGCAGTGGTACCGGCTCGGCGTGTTGAAAGACATGGGCGGCAATGCCGTGCGCACTTCGCACAACATGCCGACGCCGGAGTGGGTGGAGGCCTGCGATCGCATGGGCATGATGATGATGTGCGAGACGCGCCTGATGAGTTCGAATCCCGAAGGCATGGCGCAACTGGAAGCGATGGTAAAGCGCTATCGCAATTCGCCGTCGATCATTTTGTGGTCGATGGGCAACGAAGAGTGGACGATGATGTACCAGCCGCAGGGCCCGCGCGTGATCGACGACATGATCGCGCGCACCCACGAACTGGATCCGACGCGGCTGTGCACGGCCGCGGTGAATACCGCTTTCCAGACGCCATTTCCCGGAAGAGCTCGACGTGATGGGCTTCAACTACAACCTGAAGGAGATCGACGCGTATCACGCCAAGCATCCCAAGCAGCCCAGCGTGGGATCGGAAACGGCGAGCACGGTTTCCACGCGCGGCATTTATTCCACCGACAAGTTGCGCAACTGGGTCAGCGCCTACGACCTGAACCATACGGATTGGTCGGAACTGGCCGAGGAGTGGTGGAAATTTTACGCGGCGCGCGAATGGCTGTCCGGCGGCTTTGCCTGGACCGGCTTCGACTATCGCGGCGAGCCCACGCCTTACGGCTGGCCGTCAATCAACTCGCAGTTCGGCATCGTCGACATGTGCGGCTTTCCCAAGGACAACTTTTATTACTACAAGGCGTGGTGGGGCACGGAGCCGGTGCTGCATCTGTTTCCGCACTGGAATTGGGACGAGCGCGACGGCGAGCCGATCTCCGGTGTGGGTGCATTCGAATCTGGATTCGGTCGAACTTTTCCTGAACGGCAAGAGCCAGGGCTCGCAGAAAGTTGAGCCGCTGACCCACCTGGAATGGAGCGTGAAATACGAACCCGGCGTGATCGAGGCGCGCGGCACGAAAGACGGCAAAGTCGTGCTGACGGAGAAGCGCGAGACCACGGGCAAACCGGAGTCGATCAGGCTGACGGCCGACCGCACCGAGATCAACGCCGACGGCGAGGACGTCGCCGTCCTGACGAGTGGAAGTGCTCGACAAAGAAGGCCGCGCGCTTCCCACGGCAGCGAACATGATCAGCTTCAAAGTCACCGGCGAAGGCGCGCTGATCGGCGTGGGCAATGGCGATCCGAATTGCCAGGAGTCCGACAAAGAGCCCAAGCGCAGCTTGTTCAACGGGCTGGCGCAGGTGATCGTGCAGTCCAGCAAGACTCCGGGGACGATCACGGTTGAGGCCTTCACCGAATCTTGGCCTCCGCCGAAATTACCAGCCGACACAGTTGACGATTACGACGAAGAAAGTCGAACTGCAGGCCAACAGTGGCGTAGGCAAATACAAAGCCGGCTGTTTTATTTCATTTGACTCGCCACGAATTGCGGTGTATCTGTATGGCTCGCCGCTATGCCGAAGCACATTGTTTTGGTCTTACTGCTCCTGGCGGCCGCGTCGGCTTCGGCGCGGGACAAGGCTGAGACTTGGACCGAAGTGCGCAGCCCGCACTTTGTCGTCGTCACCAACTCCAATGATAAACAAGGGCGCCGCGTCGCCGATCAATTCGAGCGCATGCGAGACGTGTTTCACACCGCGTTCCCGAAGCTGCAGATTGATCCCGGCTCGCCCATCATCGTCCTGGCCGTCAAGGACGAAAAGGAATTCAAAGCTCTCGAACCCGAAGCCTACCTGGCCAAGGGCTCGCTGAAGCTGGGCGGGTTGTTCCTGCGTGCGCCCGACAAGAATTACGTCCTGATGCGGCTTGATGCCGAAGGCGAGCATCCATACTCGGTCGTGTACCACGAATATACGCATCTGCTCGTGGGCAAGGCAGCGGAGTGGATGCCGTTGTGGATGAACGAAGGCCTGGCCGAGTTCTACCAAAACACGGAAATTCGCGACAAAGATGCTTTGCTGGGTGAACCGAGCAGAGACGACATCTTGCTGCTGCGGCAGACGAGGCTGCTTCCGTTGGCAACGCTATTTACCGTCGATCAGAATTCCCCCTATTACCACGAGGAGAACAAGGGCTCGATTTTCTACGCTGAGTCCTGGGCCCTGATGCATTACATCGAAATCAAAGACCACCAAGACAAAGCTTTGCGCCTAACCCAATATTCGGATCTATTGATTCAGAAAGTCGACCCGGTTACCGCTGCCACGCGCGCCTTTGGCGATTTGAAACAATTGCAGTCGGCGCTGGAAAGCTATATCCATCAAGCCTTGTTCAATTATTACAAGATGGCAACAACCACCGCTGTCGATGAATCGGCGTTCCAGGTGGACGTGATGACGCCCGGTCATGCCGACGCGGTTCGCGCCGACTTCCTGGCCTACAACCAAAGAACCACCGATGCGCGGGCTCTTGTCGATCACGTTCTGCAGGAAGATGCGAACAACGTTCTGGCACAGGAAACTCTCGGCTTCATGGAATTGCAGCAGCACCATCTGGACGAAGCGCGCCGGCGCTACGCGCAAGCCGTACAACTCGATTCTCAGAGTTTTCTGGCGCATTATTATTTTGCTGCCATTTCGATGATGAGTTCGGTAGCCCCGTCGGACGAGGCGCAGATCGAAAGCAGCCTGCGAGCTTCCATCAAGTTGAATCCTTCGTTTGCGCCATCCTACGACCGGCTCGCTGCTTTTCTGGGGGCCCGCCGCCGCAATCTCGAAGAGGCACGAATGATGGGATTGACAGCCGTTTCCCTTGACCCCGCCAACGCCGGTTACCGCATGAATGTCGCCAATGTTCTGCTGGCCATGGGACAGAGCCAGAATGCGATTAAAGTGCTCGACAATGCCGCAAAACTGGCGAAGTCGCCTGAGGAAGTGCAAGCGATCGAAACTCTGCGCATCGGTGCCCAGGACTACGCCGAAGCGCAAGCGCGCGCCGCTCAACAGAATCAGATCGTCAAACAAGGCGACGGGGAAGCTGCTCCGGCACAAATTACTTCGACGGAGACGGATGTACCGCGCCTCGTCCGTCGCAAACCATTTGTACCCAGCGGACCTCACCGTTTCGTGGTGGGAATGTTAAAGAATGTGCATTGCGATAACCCGAACCTGGACCTGGCAGTCACATCCGGCGCGAAGACGATCACGCTCCATAGCGATAATTATTTCAAGATTTCATTCACGGCCCTGGGGTTCCAGCCCAGCGGCGATCTCAACCCCTGTCACGACCTAGAAAACCGGTCCGCCAAGGTTGAGTATGTGGAATCCGCCGATAAATCCGATCCGCCGCACCTGCTCTCCGTCGAACTGCATAAGTAGTCGCGCCCCCCCCCTCGCCTTTTCCGCTGGGACGTTATAATAGAAAGATTCTCTGTGGGCAAAATTGGCTTCTGTGGGGCTTCCGGCGAAAACCTGGCCTCGCTGCGCTTGACCGGACGGGCGCAGGCGCCCGTGCCCACACAACCTAACAACTAAGAGCCAAGGGCTTTTTTATGGATTTCAAACTCGTTTCCAGTTACAAGCCGCAAGGCGACCAGGGGCGCGCCATCGAGTCGCTGTTGCGTGGCGTGTATGACCGCGAGCAGCATCAGGTCCTGCTCGGGCGTCACCGGGTCGGGCAAGACGTTCACCATGGCCAAGGTGATCGAGGCCGCGAACCGTCCGACGCTGGTCATGGCGCATAACAAGACGCTGGCCGCGCAGCTCTATCACGAGTTCAAGAATTTTTTCCCGCACAACGCGGTCGAATATTTCGTCTCGTACTACGACTACTACCAGCCTGAAGCCTACGTTCCCGCCGCCGATCTCTACATCGAAAAAGAAGCGACCATCAATGATGAACTCGACAAGCTGCGGCTGTCGGCGACGCGGTCGCTGTTTGAGCGGCGCGACGCGCTGATCGTGGCTTCGGTGAGTTGCATCTACGGCCTGGGCTCGCCGGAAGCCTATTACGGGATGATGATGTTTCTGGAGAAGGGCCAGAAGATCAAGCGCGAGGACATCACGCGCCGGCTGGTCGACATTCTCTACGAACGCACCAACAGTGATTTCCGCCGCGGCACATTTCGCGTGCGCGGCGATGTCATCGAGGTCTTCCCTACTTACGACGACATGGCTTACCGCATCGAATTGTGGGGCGATGAGATTTCGTCGCTCACGCAGATCGATCCGCTGTTTCGGCACGGTCAAGCAGAAATATATGCGGCTGCCGATTTATCCCAAGACGCATTATGTGATGAAGGAAGAGACGCGAGCGTCGGCCGTGGCGTCAATCAAGCAAGAGCTGGCGTGGTGGGAAGTCGAGTTGGAGAAGCAGGGCCGGCTGGTCGAGGCGCAGCGCATTCATCAGCGGACCATGTTTGATCTGGAAATGATCAAGGCCATGGGCTTCTGCCACGGCATCGAAAATTATTCGCGGCACTTTACGGGACGGCTGCCGGGCGAGCCTCCGCCCACGCTGCTGGATTATTTTCCGCGCGATTTCCTGATGTTTATCGACGAGTCGCACGGGACCGTGCCGCAGTTGCGCGGCATGTATGCCGGCGACCGCTCGCGCAAGGAAACTTTGGTGGAGTATGGCTTTCGCATGCCATCGGCGCTGGATAACCGTCCGCTGACGTTCGAGGAATTTGAGCACCGCACCAATCAGATGATTTACGTTTCGGCAACGCCGGGGCCGTATGAGCTGACCAAGTCGGCGGGCGTGGTGGTGGAGCAGATCATCCGGCCGACGGGACTGATTGATCCGCCGGTGGAAGTGCGCCCGGTGAAGGGGCAGATTGACGATCTGCTGCACGAGATTCGCGCGTCGCGTGGAACTGGGGCAGCGCGTGCTGGTGACCACGCTGACCAAGCGCATGTCGGAGGATCTGGCGGAGTACTACGCCGAAGTCGGCGTGAAGTGCCGCTACATGCATTCGGAAATCGAGACGCTGGAGCGCGTGAAGATTCTGCGCGATCTGCGCAAGGGCGAGTTCGATGTATTGATCGGCATCAATCTGCTGCGCGAGGGCTTGGATCTGCCGGAAGTTTCGCTGGTGGCGATTCTGGATGCGGATAAAGAAGGCTTTCTGCGGTCGACGGGATCGCTGATCCAGACCATCGGTCGCTGCGCGCGCCATTTGAACGGTCGGGCGATTCTTTATGCCGATCGCCAGACTGATTCGATGAAGCGCGCCATGGACGAGACTATGCGCCGCCGCGCCATTCAGACGGCCTACAACGAAGAGAATGGAATCACGCCGGAGTCGATTGTGCGTCCGCTGGACATGACGCTGGCGGGAATCGTAGCCGCGGACTACGCCGACCTGACCGGCGGCGAAGCCGAGGGCATGCCGGAGTTCAAGTCGCAGGAAGAAGTGGATGCTTACATCGGCAAACTCGAAAGCGACATGCGCGAGGCGGCGAAGAAGTTTGAGTTCGAGAAGGCGGCGAAGCTGAGGGATACGATCAAGGAGTTGAGGACGAAGGAGTTTTTGTTCGCGTGAAGAAAGCTTGAACCACGGAGGATACGGAGGACACAGAGGAATGTGGATTTACTCTGTGTCCCCTGTGTCCTCCGTGGTTCTCTTTTTCCGGTTACCGTCCGTAGGCCGCGCTGGCGGCCAGTGGGTTTGCGGTGGAAGGTATAGCCGTCGAAGGTTTCGGAGCGGAAGTTCAGGTTGGGGGCTTGGAGCTTTTCGGTCTGGCTGAGGAAAAGGTATCCGCCGGGCTCGAGATAGAGATGCAGGCGCTCGATCAGCGCGGTGCGCTGGACGCGCGAGAGGTGCGGCAGCACGTCCATGCAGAAGATGCAGTCGAAGCGTCCGATGTAGACCGGCTTGGTCAGGTTCATGGTGTTGAAGGTGACCAGGCTGCGCAGTCGCGGCTTGACCAGCAGGTGCGCGCCGTTGTCTGAGCCATTGTTCGCGGCCATTGCCCTCGATGTGCCGTTTGGCGAACCATTGCCGGAGCCGTTGTCGGCTCCGTTGTGCGAAGCGTCCGCAGAGCCGTTCGAGCCGCCGTTGGGGCTGCCGATTTTCGAGAAGCAGGCGCGAATGGCGGCCGGAGGCAATCCCGTCAGCGCCGACTGCGGATACAGTCCGCGTTCGGCGACTTCAATCGCCGAAGGCAGCAGGTCGCTGCCGACGATGTGAATCGACCAGTCTTTGGTTCCCGTGGACCCTGTCGGCCGGAGCGCGACACAATTCTCCGCGATGCCGCCATTGCCGGCCGCTTTTTTTCCCTGGCGTCCTTGCTGCCGTTGCCGTTATTTGAGGCGGCCGTTCGAGCCATTGCTCGATCACCGTTGCACTGCTTTTGCTGATCCATTTCCGTTCGCCGCCGGGCAGCGCTTCGCACAGCGCCATGGCAATCGAATAGGCTTCTTCGCCGGTGCCGCAACCCGCGCTCCAGATGCGCAGCGTGCTGGGACCGTCGTCCGATTTGCGGCGCGTAGAGTTGCGGAATCACCTGCCGGGCCAGCGCATTCATGGCTCCGGGATGGCGGAAGAAACCGGTATTGACGTTCAGCACGCCGTCGAGAAACACGGGCAGCACGGACGGATCCCGATCGGAAGCGCGCAGTCGGTCGAGCAACGCGCGCGGGAGATTCCAGTTCGTGGCTCTCCAGATACTCGGCCACGTGCGCGGCTAAAGCGCTGTTGGGACAATCGAGCAGAATTCCCGTCTGGCGCTCGACCAGCAGGCGCAGCTCGGAGAGTTCGTGCTCGAGAATGGTAACGCCCGCCATCAATCTATGCATAAATCCTTCCCTCAACGAGGGTGCGCAATACGGATGCGCCGAAACATTTTCGCTCGAGCCGTTTCGGTCTCGGCGCCATACAACCGCGCTAGGGGAGGATCAAAATTCAGTTGCCAGTTGCCAGTGTTCAGTTGCCAGTTCTTAGGTGCCAGCCAGCGCCGCGTACGACTTGCCGGAATCCTGTTCGGCCTGCTGCGCCACCACGTTCATTTCTTTTTCCAAGGAAGAAAAGCGCTGCATGATTTCGTGAATGCGCAGCGTCATGTTGCGAATGGTCTCGATCTGGGCGCGAGTCTGGGCGGAGAGGCTGCCGGGTTCGAGCAGCAGCAGGTCCGAGTTTCCCAGCACCGAAGTCAGAGCGTTGTTCAGGTTGTGCCGCATTTCCACCATGTAGCGGCCCAGCGTGGCCTGGCGATCGAGCGTGGCGCAGGCAGACTCTGCGGCGCGGGCGCGGGATTCGGCGCGCGAACGGTGCACGGCTTCGCTGGCGCCAACACCAGGTTTCCAGCCAGTGCTCGCTGTGCACGCAGGATCGAAATCCGCGGCCAGCGTTCGTGCACCAGCTGGGCGGTGGCGGTATCGTGGCAGACACAGAAAATCGGGCTGGCCGGTGGAATGCAGCGGCTCCAGAACCACCGAGAGCAGGTCGCGCCGCAACTCCCCGACAATGGCCACGTCGAACACATCGACCGCAAAGCGCGGCCACAAGCTCTCCGCTCAGCAGCGTGAACGTCGGAACGTTGCGCTCCATCTGCCAGCGCGCCGTCACGCGGCGGGAGAAATCGACTTCGTCGGAGATGATCAGTACGGTCGGCGCCTGCACGTCGCAAACTTCCTCTTGCCTTGCAATCTTGATTTCTGTCGATCCAGATTTAGCCGATCCGGATCTCGAGAGCTGATTCCGCCTGAACAGCGCTTCAGCTCTTGCTTCTGCGGCGACGCGGATTCTGGATCCCAGCCGGGCAGTGCTCGAAACTTCGAATTCGGGATCACTTCTTCTCGGCGGACGCTGGTCCGCTTCAGCCGGGCTACGGAAACCTCAGACTCAGCGCCGCAGGGCTGGCCGCGGCCTTGGGCTTCGCAGGCGCAGCGGGCGCGACGGCCTGCGGCTGGCGCCTTCGATGCGCGCGCGGTTGCCGCCGAGCAGCCGGTTTTGCCGGAGCCACTGCCGGTTTGACTGCGACCGGGTTTCGCAGCCGGTTTCACGACTGGCGCGGCTTTGCGCGGCAGCGGGCGCGGCTTTCACTTCCGCTTCGGCAGCTTTGCCGCGACCGAGAGCGTGCTCGACCGAGGCGCGCAGATCGACCAGCATGCGCAACGGCGAGCCCGAGGAATATTCGGCCTGAAACATCACCTTCCAGGACTGGCAGATCACGCGCAAGCGAATGATCGGCTCCTGCGCGGAAAACTGGGCGCGCCGGCAGTCGATGGTCTGCACGCCTTTCTCCTCAAGCTCGGTCAGCCCGTCCAGAATCCCGTTCAGATCGCCCAGCATGAGGCGGAAGAAAGACGCGCCGCATGAGGTATCCGAAGCGGGTGAAGGCCACCAGCGCGACCGGCAGATAGAACAAGTCGCCGGCCTGGCCCTTGGCTTTGCGTCCCTGCTCGAGAATGCCGCCATGCAGCAGTTCATCGAGCGAACGGCATTTGCGCGCGTGACGATTCCAGCACGCGGTCCAGCGCGTTGAGCCAGACCGGAGGCTTCAGTTCCACCGCACCCAGCACCGGCTCCAGCGCCTGGGCCACATAGGCGAGATCCACTTCGGCGTCGGTCAGACCGGTGGGCGCGAGCTGGCTGAAATACTGCACCAGCAGAAAATCAATCTTGTCGCGGATGACGTCGGTCTTGTGCGGCTTGGCCAGGAAGTGCTCCAGCAGGCTCTCAATCCCTTCCTCGTTCGACGAGCGAACTGGTTTGCAGGAACTGGCGCAACTGGTGCACCTGGACGAGCTCGTCCATTTGCTCGAGCCAGTGGTTGGCCTGTTCGACCACCTCTTTGCCGGGCGTGTCGACGCCGGCTTCCAGCTCGGCGCAAGGTTTCACGTCGATGGCGAACTCGCGCGCCAGTTCGGAATAGATGGGATATAACCGCCGGGCGGACTTCCATTGGGTGGCGAGATCCTGTACAGGTGTGGTAGGAGTCATGATTTCACGATCCAGTTGGGCACTTCTCCACGAAAGCGCGCGGCCACGACGGTTTTGCCGGGGTGATACTGCACCGCGACTACCGAAGCGGCCACATCGAGCGAACCGTCGGAGTTGCGCAGGCGAAGATCATCGCCGAACTCCAGCGGCGTGTTGCACTCGAAAAGAACTTCGCGGGGAGTGCCAAATTCAATGACGATACTTTCGGTGAAAGGCGCGGCACGAGGTCGCTGCCCGGCAGGACCGCGGGCCAGTTGAACCGGCATGCGGACGGGCGAAGCCTCGGGGAAGAAACGGGCCAGTCCCGCCACGGTGCTGGTGTTCTGTGCGGCGCGTGCGGTTGCTGTGGCTTGTTGCGCCAAGCGATCAGACTCCCCTTCTTCTTAAAACCAGACTTCGTTCTGAACCAGACTCGTTCTGCCCGAACTCGTTCTGCCGATTGAAATGCGGTTGGGCTCCCCTCTTCCCGGTTAGGAAGAGCTGTGGGGAGCCAGATTCCGCGGTTCAGAAAAGGAGGAGCAACACGGCAGCCATCTCTGGGAACGGAAGGACTAGCACTGAGGTGAGTGCATTTTCAGCGGGTTAGGGCCCGGGTCCAATGTCGTGGACGACGAAAGACGTCTTCGACAGTCTCAGTATGCGACGCGATTCTCAAATCTGCCGCTTCACTCAATACGCTGGCGGCAGGCCCATTTTCTTGATCAGCGCCTGATAGCGAGGTTCGGAATGCACAAGGTCGAACATACGTTCGCTCTGCACCATGATCAGGTAAGGATAACCCTGATCGTAGGAAGCTTCAAGAAACTTCAGGGCGTTCGGCTTGTCGCCGAGAAGAGCGTAGTGGCGGGCCATTTCGAAGGGTGAAAGATATTTTTTGCGAACGGCATCGGCTTTGAAATCGTCCATCATCCACTGCGCCACCGCCGGTGATCCGCCACGGGTGTAAGCCCGGCGTACAGCGGACGCTTTAGCGGGTTCGTCTCGGACTATTTTTTCCAATTCTTCGACTGCCTCCTTCTTCATGCCTTTGAGCCAGTAAATCTCGACCAGATCAAATTGGATGAACCGATTATCAGGCTCAGTTTCGCTTCGCCGCCGCAGTTCGGCAATAGCATCGTCAAATTGCCCGCGCGCTATGTAAGCTTCACCAAGGTCGGTAATGTACTGCATGGGATCCAGTGTGATCGCCTGCTTCACCTCTCGGAATGACTCATCGGGCTCATGCATGGCGTCTAAAACCCAAGCGCGCATCCGGTGTGTTTCAGCGAGGTTGGGATTTAATTGGAGGCTGCGCCGCGACTCGGCATCCGCGTCGGCAACGTCCCACGCGAAGAGGAGATACCACATAGCCAGCGCATTGTGAGCTTCTGGCGAAGAGTCATCGATGGCGACGGCTTTGCGGGCGGCTTCTTCCATCTTCGACGCCACGTTCCCGGCCGGAAATTCGTCGAGGATGACCTGGGCTGCGTAAGAGTTAGCCACGCCGCTCCATGCAGCAGCATAGTCGGGCTGTAGACCAATCGCCTTTTCGTAATATTCCAGGCTGCGGTCAGGATCGCTTCCGTTCCAAAAATAGAGCCCTTGCATGTAATCGTCGTGGGCTTCGGGACTGATGTAGTGATGCGTCGGCGCAAGCGATGAGGCGGCTTTGGCTTCGCGGGCGATGGTTTGTGAGAGCTCTTCCGGCAACAAGTAGGCCTGACTAAGATCGCGGTCGTAGCTATCGGCCCACATGTGGGTATCAGTTGGCCCGTAAATAAGCTGCAGATTTATGTGAACTCGGCCGCCATTGCGCGCAACCGATCCTTCCAGTATCCCGTCCACTCCGAGCGATTGCGCGATGCCACGCAACGGCTTGTTTACCCCTTTGTATTGCATGGCGGACGTGCGCGACACCACTCGCAAGGACCTATTCCGCGCAAGGGCCGTGATCAACTCGTCCGTCATCCCGTCTGCGTAGTAATCCTGCGAAGCATCGCCCGACATATTGACCAGAGGGAGCACCGCGATGGAGTGAATCGGGCCGATGCTGTTTTTCACAAAAACCCGGTCGCGCAGCCCCGCAACATTTAGCGCCAACGTCGCGCCCGCCGCCACGAGCAAAGCAACCACCGCCCGGGGCCACTTTCGTGATGCCAAACCTTCGCCAGCACTGATCGGGCCAGCTTCCACGCTCGCTGGCGTTGAGACCTCATTCTCGGGAACCGGATTTGCGGAAGGGAGGATTTTCGCGGACGCAGCCGTTCCATTCGCGTTCGTACTCACAGCGTCAGATGCAAACCTGTAACCCTTGCCTGAGACCGTCTGTATGAACCGCGGCCGCTCTACGTCTTCCCGCAGCGCGGCCCGAATCTTGCGAATGGCAGTATTAATGCCGTGCTCGGTATCCAGGAAAACATCTTTGCCCCAAAGTCGCTCGATGATCTCCTGCCGGCACACCACCTGTCCATTTTTTTCCAGCAGCAGGATGAGCAATTCCATGGGAATGCGTTCGAGCTTCTGAGGGCGATCATGGCATCGCAATTCAAGACGGGAGCTAACCAGTTCAAAATCGCCGAAGTTGTAGGTGGGCGCAGGCACGACACTCCAACAATTGGGGTAGTAAATATACCATTGATTGGAATCAAGGAGTAGACAACCTGCCAAATCAGCAACTTACAGCTTCACCTTTCTTCACCTCAATTCATTCGCCAGTCCTTGCCTTGTTGCGCCCTTTAGGTCACGATTCGCCCCTCGGCCGCCAGCGTTTAGCGCGGCTCGATACAAAGGAGACATGATGAAATCCAATACATCGATGCGAATTGTTGGGAAGTACACATGCTTTGCGGCATTGCTCACTCTTGGAATTACCGGGGCCATAGGAGTCGCCCATGCAGGTGGCTGGCGAGGCGATGACGATCAACTAGTCCAAGTAGCTGAATTGGAACAGCAAATTCACGCGACCTTTCACGCGGCAGTCAGCGTGCACGATCCGATAAATGGCGATTCGCCGGAAGTGATTACCCAGCGAATCCGCGACGTACTCTCGATCTGGACTAAAGACGCCGAACTCACGGTTGTCAACACCACTGCCGCGGCGGGAAACTATATCGGCAACGGCGATCCGGATGATCCCACAAGTTGCCCTCTACCCTCGGGCGACACGTCTGCCACCGGTCAACAGGGCACGCTGTGCACGTTCTTCAAGTATGTTTCCGGCGGGTTGCAGCCAACCAATAAGTTTGTGTCGCTTTCCCCGGCTTACAAAACGAAGTATGTCCCTGCAAGGGATGATGACGGCCACTGGAAATCATCGGTGTACTTCGAATGCCATTACTTCGACGTGTCCTTGGATCCGACTACTGGCTTGCCGCTATGGGCAGCGAAGAGTCACGTTGACCTCGACGGAGAAGCCAGAAAGATCAACGGGCGGTGGTTGTTGACGAAGGTCACCTCATCCGCCGTTCCAGTTCCGGTTCCGTAAAGCGGCACACTCGGTGCGATAAGACAGGTCCGGTCTAGCAACTACAAGCCGTAACGCAAAGGAATACTCATCACTCGAATGAAGGCAGCTCGAATCGGCTGCCTTTTTTTGTGTGCCGAGCTTGTTCGTTGTTGTTGGAGCACGCGCAGGAATGCCAGGAAGCTGCCTATCTGTACATTTTCACCTTGCTGGCTTCCAAGCGTCGGCTCGCGCGAGAAAGCCGCCAAATATCAGCGAGAATCACAACTTGGCGGACATAGCTCCTACATTGCCGGCCAACCGGAAGGTGAGTTGGGGGATGGGGTTACTGCAGCGTGTGGCTCGACGACCCCGACCCGGAACCGCCTCCGCTGATGTTGTAGCGTTTCAGCTTGCGGTAGAGCGTGGCGCGGCTGATGCCGAGCATACGTCCGGCGAGTGCCTTGTCGCCTTTGACCTGTTCGAAGACACGCTGGATAGTGGCTCGCTCAATGTCTTCCAGATCGGTGGTAGGAAGCGTCGCAAGCGGCGCCCGCGGCGATTCGGATGCGGCCTGCGCCGCAGCCAGATCAGGATCGAGCACGGTCGGACGATCCGCCGCCATTCTTCCTCCGGCTCCGGCGGTTCCCGGCCCGGCAGCTCCCGCGGCCGCTCCCGAAGCAATGGACGGGGGAAGGTCGCCCAGGTCGATGATCTGTCCGTTGCCCAGCGCGACCGCGCGCTCGACGCAGTTTTCCAGCTCGCGCACGTTACCCGGCCAGTCGTACTGCATCATGGCCTTCATGGCGGCGCTGGTGACGTGCAGCTCCCCGCCCGGGGCATAGCGTTCCAGGAACCAATGCACCAGCATGGGCGTGTCGCTGCGGCGCTCGCGCAGGGCGGGAACGTATAGCGTCACCACGTTGAGCCGGAAATAAAGATCTTTGCGGAAGGTTCCGTTCTTGTAGGCGGCTTCGAGATCGCGGTTGGTGGCGGCGATCACGCGCACGTCCACTTTAATGCTCTGGTTGCTGCCCACCGGGCGAACTTCTTTTTCCTGCAGCACGCGCAGCAGTTTGGCCTGCAATTCGAGCGGCAGTTCGCCGACTTCGTCGAGAAAAATGGTTCCGCCATCGGCCGCCTGAAATAATCCCTGCTTCGATTTCAGCGCGCCGGTGAAACGCGCCTTTTTCATAGCCGAAGAGTTCGCTTTCGATCAGCGTCGGCACCAGCGATCCGCAGTCGACGGCCACGAACGGCCGATTGGAGAACGCGCCGCGGAAGTGCATGGCGCGGGCCACCAGCTCTTTGCCGGTTCCACTTTCGCCGTAGATGAGCACCGGGGTGCGCGTGTCTTTCAGGCGGGCGACCATGCGCAGCACGTCCTGGATTTTGGTGGATGATCCGATGATGCCATGCACCGCGGTTTCCGAATCCATGCGCTGCCGCAGGAATTCGTTTTCCTCGACCAGCCGGATTTTTTCCGCCATGCGCCGCAGAAACAGCCGAAGTTCTTCCAGCGGCGAAAACGGCTTGGTGATGTAGTCGTAGGCCCCCAGCTTCATGGCCTGGACCGCGGTTTCAATCGACCCGTGCCCGGTCATGAGCGCAACTTCGGTGCGCGGGTAGCAGCTTCTTTACCTTCTCCAGAAATTCCAGGCCCGACATGTGCGGCATTACCATGTCGCTCAGCACGATGTGGACCGACTGCTCTTCGAGCAGCGCCAGCGCGGACTCGCCGCTTTCCGCCTCCAGGCAGACAAAGCCCAGCGCCTCGCCGACGGTGACGCAGAGTTTGCGAATGCTCTGCTCGTCGTCGACGATCAGCAGCCGAATGCGAAGATCTTCCTTGCTCCCTGAGTTGTTCACTCGGCCTTCCCAAACGTCTTCGCGACGATATCGATAAACGGCTGCACCCGGAACGGCTTCTCCACGCAGGGAGCGCCGGTTTCCCGCAACGTGGCGACGGTCTCCTCGTTGGCGATGTCGCCCGTGATAAAAATGATTCGCGAAGCCAGATCGGGACGATGTTGCGCAATCCACGCATGCACCTGGCCACCGTCCACTCCGCCGGGCGTGCGCATGTCCGACACAATGCCCAGGAATGATCCGTTTTCCAGCATGCGCAGAGCGTCGACGCCCGACTCGCAGCAGACCACAGGATATCCGCTGCGCTCCAGAGCAGCTTGAACGTAGGCCATGACGGCGGGCTCATCCTCGATGAGCAGCACGGGCAAGGGCTGAAGTTTCAGAGCAGGTAGGCTCATGGTTGTATCACTCCTGCCGCCACACCCTTCGACGCGGTGTGGGGCGCTGCGGGCAGGCGGACGACGAAGGTAGCGCCCGGCCGGTCCGTATTGTTGTGGCAGAGGATTTCTCCCCCGTGTTCTTTCAGGATTCCGTAGCAGATGCTGAGGCCGAGTCCGGTGCCTTTGCCAACCTCTTTCGTGGTGAAGAACGGGTCGAAAATCTTGTCGGGATGAGAGATTCCGTCGCCGTTGTCGCGGAAAGAGACTTCGACGGCATCTCCGGCTTTGGTCGACATGATCTCAATGCGCGCCGGTCGGCCGACTTCATGCACGGCGTCGTAGGCATTGTTCAGAATATTGAGAAAAACCTGCTGCAATTGGTGCGGGTCGCCCATCACCTCGGGCAGTTCCTCGTCCAAATGTTCCACCACGTCGACGCCGTGACTGCTGAAGTCGTAGGAACGCAATTGCAGGGTCCGGCGCAGGATGGCGTTCAATTGCACGGAACTGCGCTGCGGCGGCATCTGGCGGGCAAAACTGAGCAGATTCTGCACGATCTGCTTGGTGCGCTGGGCTTCCTGCAGAATCACCCGCAGATCTTTGCGGGCGGTTTCGGGCAGCTCGGTGTTCTCCATCAGCAGATCGGCGAAGCCCAGAATTGCGGTGAGCGGGTTGTTGACTTCGTGAGCCACGCCGGAAACCAACTGGCCGACCGCAGCCATTTTCTCGGCGTGCACTAACTTGTCGCGCAGCACGGCAGAATCGGTAATGTCGGTCAGCACGACCACGATGCTGGTGACCGTGCCCTGCTCGTCGCGCATGGGGCTGAGATTGGCCGAGAACTTTCCGGCCGTAACGTTGCCCCGCACAATCTCTAACTCAAGATTGTCGACTTGCTGGCTATCGAGCGTGCTCCGCAGGGCATCGGCCAGCGGAGCAGACAAAAGCGGATCCGGCCAGTTCGAGCAACGGCCGCCCCAGCAGTTCCCGCTGTTCGAATCCCGCGTCATACCAGCGCCGGTTGGCATAGCTGATCAGACCCGCGGTATCGGCAACCAGAATCAGGTTCTGCGTATGGTTGAGAATTTTGCCGGAGAAATCGCGCTCCCGGTGCAACTCCGACTGGTAGGTGCGCAGCCCGGTCACATCCAGCATCAAGCCGCGAATCTGCAGGATGCGGCCCAGACTATCGTAGAGGCCGAAGGCGTTGATGAGGACGTGAATCGGCGATCCGTCCTTGCGCCGCAGCGTCGCTTCGATGATTGCGCAAGTGGCCTTGCTCTTTGATCAGTTCCGAGTGCCGCTCGCTGCTGCCCTGGAGAAAGATAAAGTTGCGTCGGAATATCGATCTGCAGCAATTCTTCCCGGCTGCTGTAGCCCAGCATCCGCACCATGGCGTCGTTGACTTCAATGAAGCGCCCGCCAGGCGTACTGAAGAACAGGCCTTCCTGAATATTGTCGAAGAGTTCGCGGTAACGACGCTCGGCCTCGCGCCGGTCCGAAATATCTTTCAACACGTGAATCGTCTGCGGGCTTTCGCCGGACCCGCCATGTACCCGCGAAGTGGAAACCAGATAGGTGCGATCGAACACCGGGTGGGCGAATTCGTCCGAGTCCTCGGCCATGGAGCGGCAGAACGGACACGAGTACGAAGCGGTGTCGCTGGTCAAGGCCATGAGCGCGCGCATATTCACGCCGATCAACTCGGCGGGCGACACCCCGATCATCGCAGCCAGCGAGCGATTCACGCGCAGCACTTTGTCGGCTTCGTCGTGCACCACGATGAAGTCGGTGATCGCGTCGAAGATCTCCATCCAGTGCCGGTTGGCTTGTTCGATCTGGGTGAACAGCCGCGCGTTCGCCAGCGCCATGGCTGCGTGAGCCGCCATGGTCTCAAGAAAAACCCGATCTTCCGCATTGAGCGGAGACGAGCGTCCGGAAAGGCACAGCAATCCGGCCAATTCTCCGTTCGCGCCGGGCAGGCGCACCAGCGTGCAATCGGCCCAGCGTAAGCGGGCAGCAGCCTCCGAGCCCAATATCTGTTCCGCCGACGCCGAGACCACGGTCTCGGTATGCTGGGCCGCGAACTCGGCGAGAGCCGCGCCCAGAGCCCGATCCAGCCCACGATCCGGCACCGGTTCAGCAGCAAGCTTCGCCGGCAAACTGTCCGCCGGCGTGACACTTTGATTTTCTTGCGTCGGCGACGTCGTGCGGCCAGGATCAGCGGGTGCAGTCACCGCAGTCGTTGTTCCGGCGGTCGCTGTTCCGGCGGTCGTTGTCCCGGTAGACGCTTCCGCCCCGGTGTGCAACGCCGCCACCTGCCAGCGGCCGTCCTGCAGTAATGCAAGCAACCCGGCGCGGGCACCGGTCAACTCTGCGGTCCGCGAAACGAATCGCCGCGCGAACTCCGGGAGGTGCAGAGTGCCGTCGATTTCGCGAGCCAGTTCGATCAGCGCTTCGGCACGGCGCCGGTGCTGCTCCGAGAGATGCAGATTGCGGGCCGATTCCAGCACAACCGCAGCCTGATTCGACAGCGCGCGCGCGCGGCGAATGTCCTCCTGCGAGATGCCGATGCCGTCCACCCGGTCGATCACACCGAACATGCCCAGTACCGTTCCGCTCGTGCCCAGCAGCGGCACGGTGAGCAGTTGCTGCACTTTGTATTTCGTAACCACTTCGAGATTGATTCCGGGAGTACGGCTGGCTTCGTTGGTCCAGAAAACTTCTTTGGCGCGCAGGGCACGCGTGGCAATCCCTTCAGGGAACAGCGTGTCCGCGCGCCGTGGTTCGCCTTTCTCGACGGCATAGCACACTCGAAACTCGCCTCCCTCTTCCAAGGCGATGAAGCAGCGCCCGAACCCGAGGAAATCCGCAGCCCGCACCACAAAAGCCTGCAGGACCTGCTCCAGATTGCTGCTGGAATTGAGTTCCGAGGAAATTTCCAGCAACTGGTGCATCTCGTGCGCCTGGGCATGAGACGTGGCATACAGTTCCGCATGGGCAACGGCTACGGCGCCGAACCCGGCGATGCCCGCCACCAGCGCTTTTTCCTCCGCGGTGAACATGCTGTCCTGGCGCGGGTAGAGCAGGATCGCGCCCTGGGTACGCGAAGTCCGAAACGGAGCGGCGATCAGCATTCCGGGGGACACCAGATTGCCCAGCGAGTGCACGTCGGCCCCGATCGACAGCGTGATGAGCTCTCCGGCGGCCACGGCACGCTGCGCCAAATCCGCCGCGAAACGCAGGGTTTGCCGGTCATGACGCGCCCGGGCTGCGTTCGCCAGTTGCGGAGTCTCGGCCGAGACCGCCTTCAATTCAAAAGGTCCCTCGCGGCGCAGCAGCACACAAACCAGCTTGGTGCGCAGCAGCAGCCGCAGGCGGTCGGCCAGGGCCTCGATCACCGCCGAGACATCCGGCGTTCCATGCAGCGCGTGCGCGACGTCGGCCAGAATTTCCGCGCGCCGGTGCTCTTCGCGCGAAGCCTCATGCAGTCGAAACGCTTCCAGCAATCCACCCAACTGGCCGGCCAGGATGGTGGCCTTGGCGGCGCGATCTTCGTTAAAGAAATCGTCGTCGGCATCGTGCAGAAATGCGACGGCGCCGATCACTTCGTTGAAGACCATCAAGGGCGCCGCCAGAAGCGAGCGCGCCTCAAATTCAGGCGCCGGCGGGAAAGCGGCAGACTGCAGATGATTGGCGTAAATGGTGCGCCGCTGCCGCACCGCAGTGCCGGTCACCCCGCTCTGGTCAGGCGCCATGCGGACCCCGGCGATGCGATCGGCCAGCTTGCCGTCGGCTTGTTCGCCCACCAGTTCGCCGCCGACACTGCGCCAAAAGTACGCACCGGAGACCTGGAAAAACTCGCGCGTAGCCCGGCAGAACAACTGAATCAAGGAAGGCGCGTCGGAGAGATTGACGCCATCGGCGGCGAGGCGCAGCAGAAGCGCCTGGAAGCCCTCCTCGGAGCTCGGGGTGAGACTGCGCTCCGCGGCAATGATGGGCAAGGCACCAGAAAGACTCAGGCCCGCTCCGACAATTGAGGAATAGGGATCGTGATTCACAAGTGCTTGAATCTATTGGGAAACTACCTGTCATCTCAATTTGAGTCAAGTGAAAATGGGAAAGGGGGTGCCTGAGTGTGAAATCCCGAGACGGGAGTGAGATTCCGTCTCAGACTGAGAAGCGGCGGCGGGTTGGGCGTGAATGAGACGGTTCTCATGTAGACCAGGCTTTCGAAGTTCATTTCGATACTGACTAACAAGCACATTTACTTATACATACAGGCCATTACTTTGGTTTTTTCAAGAAGGTACAGGTGGCCCAGCCGTTGCACGCCTAGGTTGAACAGCTTCTTGTAGGCGAGGAGGAATTGTGTCTCGAAGAACTGCGATAGCCCTGCTGTCGATCCTGACCTTGGCGGTGACCCTGGGCGCGATTCATGGGAGGGCGCAGCAGGCCCAGAACGATGAGATCGTCCGCCGCGCCAAGAGCAAGGTGCAGCCTGAATACCCCGCGCTGGCGAAAAAGATGAACATCGCGGGCACGGTCAAGATCGAAGTTGTGGTCGCACCCAATGGCACGGTGAAAGACGCCCGCATCGTGGGCGGGCACCCGGTTTTGGCGACCGCCGCGCTGGAGGCCGCCAGGAAATGGCGCTTTGAACCCGCCGCGGTAGAAACCTCGGGAGTAATCGACTTTAAGTTTGAGCCGCGGTAGTCAGACGGCCGCGGAGGAGACGGACATGACGATCGGGAAAAAGCTGTATACGAATTTCGGCATCATCCTCACCATGGTGGTGGTGCTGTTCCTGGTGAACTGGTTTGCGGTGCAGCGGGAGCACGCCGCTAAAGCCGCTGCGGCGGCGTCCACGGAACTGGCCGACGCCACCACCGCAGTCCGCTCCCAGATGATGCTGAACCGCCTCTACTTGAGCAACTACCTGTTAAGCGGCGACACCCGCGAAGTCGACCGCATGAATGAGGGCCTGCGCGCCCTCAACGACAAACTGGAACAGGGCAAGGCCCTGGCCAACTCCGATCAGGTCAAAACCGCCCTGACCAAGGTGCAGCAACTCGAGCAGGCTTGGGGCAAGGAGTTCGCGCAAACTTTGATCGACAAGCGGAAAGATGTCGACTCCGGCAATGCCACCGTGGCCGAACTGCAGATCTACTACCTCCAGAAAGACGCTTCATCCTGGGTCAAGAACTCCACCGACTCGCTGGACGTCGCCGAAAGCGAGAACCGCAAACTGGTGGACGAACGCCGCGCCTCGGATGACCGAGCGGCCAGCGCGACCGTCATCATCTCGCTGCTGGGCACTCTGCTGGCACTGTCTCTGGGCGGCCTAATCGCCTTCCGCACCGCCCGCTCCATCACCCAGCCGCTCGCCAACCTGATGAGCGTAGCCAACGGCATCGGCAACACCGGCGATCTGGAACACAACATTGAACTGAACCGCGACGACGAAATCGGCGAACTGGCCCGCACCTTCCACAAGATGGTCACCTATCTGAAGGAAATGGCGGGCATCTCCGAATCCATCGCCGGCGGCGACCTGGCGGTGGAAGTGAAGCCCCGGTCGTCCCATGACACCCTGGGCAACGCCTTCTCCCGCATGATCGACGGTCTGGCGGGCCTGGTACGCAGCGTGCGCGACGCCTCTTCGCAGGTGGCCAGCGCCTCCAACCAGGTAGCCAGCGCCTCCGACGACGCGGCCAAGATTGGATTGCAGGCCTCCTCCGCCATCGACGAAGTCACCAGCACCATGCACGAGATGAGCGTCAACGTGCAGAACATGGTGAAGAGCACGCAGGTGCAGGCTTCCAGCGTCAGCGAGACCTCTGCGTCGATTGACCAGATGGTGGCTTCGATTCAGCGCGTAGCCGACACCGCCAAAGTGCTGCTCGACATTTCCAACCGCTCGCGCGAGGAAGTGCACAACGGCATTGGCACCATGGAGAAGGCCACTGACGGCCTGAACCGCATCAACACCACCATCAACTCTTCCGGCGAAATCATTGGCGCCCTGGGACAACGCGCCGACGATATTGGCAAGATCATCGAAGTCATCGACGATCTGGCCGAACAGACCAACCTGCTGGCCCTGAACGCCGCGATTGAAGCCGCGCGCGCCGGCGAGCATGGCCTGGGATTCGCGGTGGTGGCCGACGAAGTCCGCAAGCTGGCCGAAAAATCGGCGCAATCGACCAAGGAAATTTCGGAACTGATTCAGAGCATTCAGAAAGAAGCGCGCAAGGCGGTCGAGAACATGGACCGCTCCACCACCATCGTGAACGAAGGCCTGGAACTGGGCGGCGAACTGAACGCGGCGCTGCGCAAGATTTCGAACGTAGTCACGGAAGTCTATAAATTCGCGCAGGAAATCGGCGCGGCCACCAACGAACAATCGCACGGCTCGTCGCAGATTGCGCGCGCCACCACGCGGCTGAACGAAATCACCCACGAAATCAACTCTGCCGTCGAAGAGCAGGCTTCCGGAGCGCAGGCCGTGGTCAAGGCCATGGAGCGCATGCGGGAGTTGGTGCAGCAGTCCACCTCAGGTTCAACCGAGCTGGCGGCCTCGTCGGAACAGATGTCGAAGATGTCGCGCGGCTTGCAGGAATTCATCGACCGCTTCTCGCTGGCGGAGACTTCGCGCGGGCAGGCGGGCAGCGGAGACTTCGGCCGCGGCAACGCGCGCCGGGCCGCTGCCGGAGCCCAGTACTAAGAGCCGTGGTTCGAGGAGCCTGCACCTGGGTTCCAATCTGGTTCCCGAATCTGGGTTCCCGAATCTGGGAGCCTGCACCGGAGGCTGAACATATGAGCCGTGAACTTCATATCGTAGGTTTCAAGGTGGGCCGCGAGACGTATGGCGTGCCCATCACTTCCCTGCACGAAATCGTGCGGGTGCCGGAAATCACCGCCGTGCCCGATGCGCCCGACTATCTGGAGGGTGTGATCAACCTGCGGGGCAAGATCGTTTCCGTCATGGACCTGCGCAAGCGCTTCGGAGAAAACGAGGCCAAGCTGAGCCGGCATAATCGCATTCTGGTGGTCGAGCATGCGGGACGGCTGGCTGGGCTGATTGTGGATTCGGCCTCGGAAGTATTGAAAATTCCAGCCGATGCCGTGGAACCTCCGCCAGCTGTGTTTCAGGAGGGCGGCTTGAACTGTGTGACCGGACTCGGCAAGGTGGCCGGACGGCTGGTAGTGCTGCTCGACATGAGCAAACTGCTGGCTCCGGGCAGCCTGCAAGTCACGAGTGAGACCGGGGAAAAGAAGGCAGAGAAGAAAACAGCGGCCAAGGCCGAGGCGCGGGGCGCCGCGGCCCGGTAACCAGCGCGGTCGTTGCAGGATCAAATTCAGTTTCTGGCGAGAACGGGAAAACGAATGAGTACATCCGGAGCGGCACCTGCTCCCATACTGACGGAAGCGGAATTGAAACTGTTGCAGGCTCTCGTCTATCAGGAGTGCGGCATGCACTTCGACGAGCGGCGCACCCACTTTCTCCAGGACCGGCTGCTGCGCCGCCTGAAGGAGTGCCGCGTCGATTCCTTCTATTCCTACTACCGGCTGCTCATCAGCCAGCAGGGCAAGGACGAACTGGCCAAGCTGCTGGAGAACCTGACGGTCAACGAGACCAGCTTCTTCCGCCACAAGGCGCAGCTGGATTTGTTTCAGAAAACCGTGCTGGAGGAAATGTTCAGGCACAAAAGCTCGCGGCGCGAATATTCGATCCGCATCTGGAGCGCGGGCTGTTCCACCGGGCAGGAAGCCTACACCCTGGCCATGCTGGTCACCGATGCCTTGGCCTACTACTACCTGCGCAATCCGCTTCCTATCGATTTGCCGTTGCCCAAGCCGCTGGTGCCGCCGCCGTGGCGGGTGGAAATTCTGGCCTCGCGACATCGCCTATTCCGTGTTGCGGCATGGCCAGGAAGGCGCCTACAGCGAGAATCAGATGTCGATGGTCGATTACGGCTACCGCCTGCGCTACTTCGACAAAGTGGGCGAGCGCTATGCCATCAAGAAGCCGCTGAAAGAAATGGTCCACTTCGACTTTCACAATCTGAAGACCGAGTACCTGCCCCAGCGCAACGACGTGATCTTCTGCCGCAACGTGATGATGTACTTCGATGAGGCCGAGCAGAAGCGGCTGATCGAAAAGTTCTACCGCTGCTTGAATGCCGGCGGCTATCTGTTTGTGGGACATGCGGAAAGCCTTCTGGGGCTGACCAAGAAATTCCAGATGCTCCACAAAGACAGCGGCACGGCCTACCAGCGGCTTGAGGTGAGAGAGTAAGCGATGACGGATCATCCCCCAGACGAGCGCGGCCTGGAACTGCGAGAGCTCTTTTTCGAGACTTCGCAGGAACTGCTGCAGGCGCTGAACGACGAAGCATTGAAGCTGGAGAAAAAGCCCGGCGACGAGGAAATCGTGCGCGTAATTCGCCGCACGGTGCACACCTTGAAAGGCGACTCGGCGGCCTGCGGCATGCGCGAGTTGAGCGAACTGGCGCACCAGTTCGAGGATGCGCTGTCGCTGGAAGGTACGGCCACGCAAACCGCAGTGGCCGAAATCGCTTTTGCGGCCGCCGACGTGTTTACCGAGATGATTGCGGCGTACCGCAACGGCGGCAAACTGCCTTCGACGAAAAATCTGAGCAAGAAGATTCAGGATTTGACCGCGGCGCCGGCCGCCGCGAAAGACCAGGCGCGCGCGCACAACCACGGGCAAGGCCCCGTCTGCGAAAACGAGCGCCAAGGCACTTGAGAAGACACCTGCCAAAACCTCCGCGACGAAAGTTTCGGCCGCTCGCACTGCGACGAAGGCCGCCGCGCACTGGACCGAGTACGAAAAGCTGGCCATGAACAAGGCTCAGGCCGACGGCCTGGCGGTCTATCACGTGGTGGTCAAGATCGATCCGCACTGCGCCATGCCGATCGCCGGACGCCAGTTGATTCACAACGCTCTGGGCGCAGTGGGCCAGGTGATCGCCGTGCGTCCCGACGCGAAGTCTCCGGCGGCCTCCAAGCAGGTCGAGTTCGTGCTGGCCAGCGCGCAACGGTCGGGCAGATCAGGCCAAGGGCCAGATTCCCACCATCTCCGAGGAAGTCACGGTTGAACTGATGCTGGCGCCGAGTCTCGGCGCCGCAAACATCGCTAGAAGAAATCGGTCCCGAGCCGGAAGCGGCGCCCGAGACAGACGTCGAAGACAGTCTTCGCAGTCCGCGGCGAGTACGCCGGAGCACCGCCTGCCGCTCGCAACCCGGCAGCGGCTGTTCCCGCGATGCAGGAAAATCTGCTGCGGGTCGAAGCCGGCCGCATCGACAACGTGCTGAACCTGGTGGGCGAACTGATTATCGGCAAGTCGATGCTGCAGCAGGCGCTGAACGAGTTCTCCAAGCGCTATCCGAAAGAGTTGCTGCGCGGCAAGTTCGCCGACGCCATGGCGTTCCAGGCGCGGGTGCTGAACGATCTGCAGCGCTCGGTGATGAAGATCCGCATGGTGCCCGTCGACCAACTGTTCCGCCGCTTCCCGCGCATGGTGCGCGATGTGTCGCGGCAATGCGGGCGCGAAGTGGAACTCGACATCAGCGGGCAGGACACCGATCTCGACAAAGGAATTCTCGACGCCATCGCCGAGCCTCTGACGCATCTGGTCCGCAACGCCATCAGCCACGGCATCGAGACGCCCGAAGAGCGCCGCAAGCTGGGCAAGGCTGCGCACGGGGAACGTCCGGCTCAACGCCTATCACCATGGCAACCAGGTGATCGTCGAAGTCAGCGACGATGGCCGCGGCATCGATGCCCAGAAGATTCGCGCCAAGGCCATCGAACTCGGCATGACCACGCCGGAAGAAGCGGCGCGGCTGACCGAAGCGGAGACTCTCGATTTCATCTTCCGGCCCGGCTTCTCGACCGCCGAGCAGGTCACCGAAGTCTCCGGGCGCGGCGTGGGCATGGACGTGGTGCAGAGCGTGCTGCATCGCCTGAAGGCGGCGATCAGCGTGGAGACGCGTCCTGGTCAAGGCACGACTTTCCGGCTGAAGCTGCCGCTGACGCTGGCCATCATCAAGGCGTTGCTGTTCTGGGTGGAGCAGCGGCTGTATGCGATTCCGTTGAACGCCGTCCTGGAGATTGCGCGGACGTTCGAAACCGAAGTGCATCAGGTCGACAACTACGAAGTGTTGCAGTTGCGCAATCAGGTGCTGCCGCTGCTGCGGCTGGGCCGTGCGGCGGTCGAGGGAGACCGAAAGTCCAAGCTCTTTGTGCTCGTCATTACTGTCGGAGAGAGGAAGTACGGATTGATTGTCGATGCGCTGGAAGGCGAAGAGGAACTGGTCATCAAGGCGCTGGACGACCAGACGTTCACGACCGATCTGGTGTCCGGCGCTTCGATTCTGGGCGACGGACGCGTGGTACTGATTCTCAATCTGCCCGCCGTGGTGGAGCACGTGGCCCGCGCTGCGGCCGGTGAGAGACTGGGCCAGTGCAATTCCGGCCTGTTGTTGACGCACACCGACCGCATGCGGCTGGCGTTGACTCCGGCCGTGGGAGGCCAGGCATGAGAGAAAAATCGGTGCGCGTGCTGGTGGTCGACGATTCGGCGCTGATGCGCAAGCTGATTCCGCAGATGCTGGCCGCCGATGAATCCATCGAAGTGGTCGGCACCGCGATGGATGGCACGTTCTGCCTGAAGAAGATCGAGGAACTGAAGCCGAACGTGGTCACGCTCGATCTGGAAATGCCGGGGATGAACGGCATCGACACGCTGAAGGAGATCATGCGGCGGCAGCCGGTGCCGGTCATCGTGTTCAGCTCGCACAGCATCGAAGGCGCCTCGGTCACCATGAAGGCGCTGGGGCTGGGAGCATTCGACTTCGTCACCAAGCCCAAAGACGCCTCCGCGCACATGGCGGAGACGGCGCGGGAATTGATCGCGAAGGTGAAGGCGGCGGCGGAGTGCAAGCTGAAGCCGCGGATGCTGCCGGAGTTCCGCCGAAGCCGGAGAAAGTGCCGGCGTCGGCGGCATCTCCGAACAAGATCGTCGCGATCGGCGTATCCACCGGAGGCCCGCAGGCGCTGGAGTACGTGCTGTCGCAACTGCCGGGAGATTTTCCGGGGGCCATCGCGGTGGTGCAGCACATGCCGGACGGATTTACCGACATGTTCGCGCGGCGGCTGGATGAAATTTGCCCGTTGCGGGTGAAGGAAGCGCAGTCGGGAGATCTGCTGCAGCCGGGGCGGGTCCTGATCTGTCCGGGAAGCCGGCACATGAAAGTGAAACGGCTTGCCGTTGGGGGACATCGCGGTGCTGAGCGACGAACCGCGAGTGAACGGGCACCGTCCGAGCGCGGACGTACTGTTGCGCAGCGTGGCGGAGGAATTCGAGAGCAACGCGGTTGGCGTGCTGATGACGGGCATGGGCGACGATGGCGCCGAAGGCTTGGAGCCGATCAAGAAAGAAGGCGGCATGACCATCGCGCAGAGCGAAGAGTCCTGCGTGGTGTATGGCATGCCGAAAGCGGCGATCGAACGGGGATACGCCATCCGCGTGGTTGGTCTGGACGTCATGGGGGCGACGCTGCAGGCGATCTGCGGACGGAACATCGGGTCCGAAGCGATCGCCGGACGCGCGGTACGCGCCGGAAACTAGAATCGGGCACGGCAAGACCCGTGACCAGCGTGATCTGGCCGGGACGAGCCGGGCATGATATGCAGTAGACAGGGGAGGTCTGTATGGAGCAGTTTGCACCAGTAAAACGCAGCAAAGACGGCCAGCCGGTCCGCTACTTGATCGTGGACGACTCCGTGTTTGCCCGCAAGAATCTGGCCCGCATGATCGAAACGTTCGGCGGGCAGGTGGCGGCCGAGGCCGGCGACGGCTTGACCGCTATCAGCGAGTTCGACCGCACGCATCCCGACATCGTGCTCATGGATATCACCATGCCGCAGATGGAAGGGATCGAGGCGGCCGAACGGATCGTTCAACAGCATCCCGAAGCGCGCATCGTGATGGTCTCCTCGGTGGGATACCAGGAGAACATCGTGGCGGCGCTGCAGCGGGGCGCACGGCATTTCGTGCAGAAACCGGTAAAGCCGGAAGTGCTCTACGAAGTCATCAAGTACGTGCTGGGCGAAGATGGAGCGGTGGCCAACGCAGCCGGAGCGGGAGTCTAACGTCCATGAAGATGGAACTGATCCAGCCTTTCATCAACGCGGCGGACGCCGTGTTGTCGCAAGGTCTGCAGGGCACGACCAAGGTGGGCAACCTCACCATGGAAGAGGACGCCTATCGCCGCAAAGGCGTTGCGGGCATGATCGCGCTGACTGGCGACATCGAAGGCCGGATCGTGCTCGATCTGGAGCCGCAGACGGCAGTCAAGGTGGCCAGCCACTATGCCGGGCGCCGAACTGCCCGAGTCCGATGCGCTGATCAAGGAAACCATCTTCGAACTGGCGAATCAGGTCGTGGGCAATGCTATCTCGGCGCTCAACGACCAGGGGTTCCATTTCCGCGTACATCCCCCGCTCCTTCTGACCGCCGCAGGAGGGCGACAAGACCAGTGAAGATACAGAAGCGTTGATGATCTGCTTCGAGACCTCCCTCGGCAATGTCTTCATGAACGTCGCCTTGCGCTACAACAAACGGCGGATGGCCGATCATGCGGCGGTGGGGGCGTAGAGGCAGTCGCCACTTAGCATTCTCGAATCAACCGCTCGCCGGTCGGGCGCGAAGGCCACGCCCGGCAGGGCGTTGGAGCCTGCAGACCACCTCTCATCATTTTTTTGCTGAATAATCCAAATCCTTAAAACCCGCGGCAGTTCGGTAGTGCCTCAGTTTGAATCTGTCCTTGCGTCATCCCGAACCGCGGCGTAGTTCAGCCGCGGGAGGGATCTCCCAAGGCACGATTTTGCAGGGAGATCCCTCTCTCCGCCTGAAAAGCGGCTCCGCTCGGGATGACGCCATGCCTGAAAATTGAAACTGAGCCACTACCGGCAGTTTCCCAGGCTTGACCTCCACGGACGCTGCCAGGTCGCCCACGCAGCGACCACGGCGCGATTCCCATTGTGAAGTATCTATGGGCTCGGTCAAGGTTGTTCGTTATCAGACCAGACCAGACCAGACCAGACCAGACCAGACCCGACCTAACTATTGTGGTTGTGGAAATATTCGATCGGGTCAACGCTTGCAACCTGGTGCCCCGGTGATGCATGATACGCTGTATACAATATCCATACTTGATCCGAAGCTCGCTCTGGTACTTACGGCTACGGACGAATTGAAAGAAAACCATGAAACAGAGCCGATGACATGAAAGCCACCAATCTCTCGAGTGTCCTCCTGATCTGCTTACTGGCCTGCGTAATGCTGCTGCCGCAGGCATCCGCTCAGAATGAAAATCCCGCTCAACTGGAAAGCAGCAAGACGATCCAGTTGGATCCTATCCCGCTCAATCATGTGAGGCTGACGGGAGGTCCGCTCAAGGCGGCTCAGGACGCCGACGCGAAATATCTGCTGGAGCTCGAGCCGGATCGCATGCTTGCTTTCCTTCGGCTGCGTGCCGGGCTCAAGCCCAAAGCGGAAGGCTACGGCGGATGGGATGGGCCCGGTCGCAACCTGACTGGACACATCGCTGGACATTACCTATCGGCTGTCAGCCTGATGTGGGCGGCGACTGGCGACGTCCGCTTCAAAGAGCGGGCGAACTACATTGTCGAACAGTTGAAAGAGATTCAAGATGCGCAGGGCGACGGGTACATTGGTGCCCTGCTGGACGGCCAGGGCGTCGATGGAAAGCAACGCTTCGTCGATCTGAGCAATGGAGTCATCCGGTCGGAAGGTTTCGATCTCAACGGTCTCTGGTCGCCGTGGTACGTTGAACACAAACTCTTCGCCGGCCTCAGAGACGCATACCGGTACACCGATAATGCCACCGCACTGCAGGTCGAGATCAAGTTTGCGGGCTGGGTCGACAAGACACTCTCCAGGCTGAACGATGATCAGCTGCAACACATGCTGGCAACCGAATTCGGAGGAATGAATGAAGTCCTGGCCGAGCTTTATGCCGACACTGCGGACGACCGCTGGCTCGTACTCGCCGACAAATTCCATCAGAAAGCCATCGTCGATCCGCTCTCGGAAGACAAGGATTCGATCTCTCACACGCACGGCAACACGCAGGTTCCTAAACTCTATGGCGTGCTCATGAGGTATGTGTACACCGGTAATCCGTCGGATGAGGAGGCCGCGAAATATTTCTGGGATCGCGTCGTTTACCACTACAGCTTCGCGACTGGCGGGCACGGCAAGAACGAATACTTCGGCGAGCCCGACAAGCTGAACGACATGGTGGACGGCCGAACGGCGGAGACCTGCAACGTCTACAACATGCTGAAGATGACTCGCACTTTGTTTTCGGTCGCGCCTGACATCCGCTATGCCGATTTCCACGAACGGGCATTGTTCAATCACATTCTGGCCTCGCAGGATCCGAACGACGGAACCACCTCGTACATGCTGCCCGTCGGCCGCGGCGTGCAACACGAATATCAACGCAAGTTCGAGGACTTTACCTGCTGCGTGGGGACGAGCATGGAAAGCCACGCGCTGCACGGGGCAGGAATCTATTACTACAAAGGGTCAACGGAATTCTGGATCGGCCTCTACGCTCCGTCGATTGCGAAATGGGATAGGGCCGGAGTCGAAGTGGAGACGACGACCGATTTTCCCCTCGGTACCTCGGCTTCGGTGAAAATCCGAACCCAGAAACCAGCGAAGTTCATGCTGGCGTTGCGCCGGCCCTATTGGGCGGGAGACGGTTTCAGCATTCGAGTGAACGGTCAAGCACTGAAAGATATTCCACCGGCTGATTCGTACGTCAAAATTACTCGCGAGTGGCGCCAAGGTGACGTGGTTGACCTCACGCTTCCGAAAGTCCTGCGCAAGGAACCGCTGCCGGATAACCCCACCCGCACGGCGCTGATGTGGGGCCCGCTCGTACTGGCCGGTGACCTCGGACCGGACGTCCGCGGGGACGATGACGATGAAGACAAACCGCATGGGCCCTCGGCTCCCGCGATTGTCGTGGGCAATGAACCGCTGGAGCAGTGGCTCAAGCCGGAGTCTGGAAAACCAGGGTGGTTTAAGACGACCGGCGTTGGTCTTTCTCAGGACATCGAATTTGCGCCGTTCTACCAACTTCCCCGCCGAAAGTATGCCGTCTATTGGGACGTTTTCACTCCGGAAGAATGGAACAAGCGCTCGGCCGAATATAAAGCGGAGCAAGACAAGCAACAGAAGCTGCAGGCAGCCACGATTGCTTTTGCCCAGCCCGGCGAGATGCAGTCGGAGCGCGACTTCAACGAGCAAGGAGAGGATTCTGCTCCGGTTCTCTGGCGGAGCCGCCATGGACGCGGTGGCAAAGGCTGGTTCTCCTTCGACATGCCGGTCGAGAATTCGCGGCCAATCGCATTGTGGGTGACCTACGGCGGCGAAGGTTGGCGGAAGAGCACACTCGACATTCTGATCGACGGACACAAGATTGGCGATTACGTCCCGCTGCCACGCAGCCCCGAGCAGGACGCCCATTTTGTCGACGTCAATTATGCAATCCCGGCGGAGTTGCTTGGAGAGAAGCGCAAAGTAACGGTGCGCTTCCAGGCAACGGATGGAAATGAAATCCGCGGAGTCTTTGGCGTCCGGACGGTACGAGCCGAACCAGGTCGCTGAACCGGGTCAACGAATACTTTCGAGATTTTGCAACAGTGACGTTTGTCCGAGTGAACCGACCGGCCATGGTCAGTCTGCCGCTGCACCAGTCTACCGGTGCACCAGTGCTCAGCGCTTCTTCACGGCGAGCTTCTTCACGGCGAGCCATGGCATGTCGCGGTAGGAATCCGCCACCACCCAGGCGCCAGCCGTCAGCGCCACAGAGACGATGGTCTCGCTCCAATCGAAGGCGTCTTTGGAGCCCGCGGCCACGACGGGTACCCACACCAGCAGCGTAAACATGCCGATCTCGAATGCTGCGAGCGCGGCCGCCAGCCGTGCATACACACCGATGAGCACCGCTACGCCCGCCACGATCAAAGCGCCGCCGGTGAAATACGCCCAGGCCATATGCCATGGCAGCCATCCCGGCACCAGTTCGGCAGTGTGTTCGACATAAGTGAAATGGGCGATGCCGAAGGGGATCAGGGCCAGGCCGTAGAGCGCCCTCGCGATGCGGAGACCTTTGTCGCCGGTGGCGAAAGCGAGACGCCGCTTGTCCCAATCCGTAGCGAACCAGACATACAGTACCCAGGCAGCCGCCACCATCACCGAGGTTTCGCAGCATGACCAGTAGACGTCGACCGCAGTGGGCGTGCGGAACATGCCAGGCAATCTGAAGAACAGCAACCAAAGAAGAAGATAAGCGAGCAGCACGCGGGCGGCGAGGGCGGCTGTGCGCTTCCACAGCAGGCCTATGCCACATGCCACGGAGATGAAGACGCAGAGATAAACCAGTACCTCGCGTGCGGGCGCACTCGTGGGCACCGGCTGCCATATCGGGGTGAAATCGCCTTTGATCAGTCCCATGATTCCGAGGCCGATCATGGTTGCCGCAAAGACCGCGTGACCCGCGCTTGCGATCCGCATCGCCCCTATTCTCCGATGTTCCAGCTAAGCGTGTTCCAGTTCATTCGGTACAGGCCTCGCTGGTGGAGAAACAGAAAAAGCGGGAACAGCCGGGTTTCCGTCCCCATGTTTTCCGGAGTTGCTACTTTGCCCCAGTTTTCAGCACGACTGTGTTGCGCTCATCGCCGGCAATGATGCGATAGAACTTTTTCAACTCGTCCGCCCGGCTGACCGGAACGCTGAGTTCCTTCACCTCAAACGTGCGCTGGTAATTGATCACGTTGCCCTTCACTTCGGTCTTGGAGTGATAACTGGCGAACCCGTAATCGGCGTCGACCGGCGGCGGTACGTCATCCACCACATAGCCGGTCGGAATCGTGATCTCGAAGTTATCTGTATCCCGTGCCGGTCCTTCGAACTCGACGGGGAACTTCCGGGGTTCCTTGGTTTCGAGGATGCCTTGTCCCTTGTTGCCTAGCACGCGCGGGCGCACCAGCAATAATCCACCTGCGTTCTTGGCATAGTTGGCTGCCTGGAACGAATAATCGAAGCCAAACGGCTGATCGGTCAGGCTTAGATTGATGAGGATGGCGTGAGTGATGTTGAACGCCGGCAGTGAACTTGCCAAAAGACTCTCGATCGGTTTGATGCGGTCCTTGTCATTCGTGACGTTGCGCAGAGCCCAGCGCTCGGAAGAGGCCCGCTCTCCGAGACGCGTTTCGGTGACCTGGCCGGTCAACGTGCCATTCGCGTCCAGCGCCAGCTTGCCCGTCCGCTCGATGCTGTTCATGGCCGAGGGTTGTTGCGGCAACCGGGTCAGTTCTCCGCCGTCGGGTGTGACCAGCAGCGCGTAGTTGGCCTGCAATTCCCCGCGAATCTGACCAAACGGAATCATATCGTCCGTGGGATCGAAGTACAAAATTCTACCCAGCTTCGGATGCTGCACTGTCGCGACCAGCGACGGATCATTCAGCCCCTCGGGAAGTTTCACGGCAATGATCACGTGGTTGAAGACATGGTATGCGGGAGTCTCCGCCGTAACCGCGCCTCGTCGATCATTGATGACCACATGATAAGACTCAATGCCGATCTCGTGCAGCATGGAGCGCATCAGCGTCGCTTTGTCTTTACAGTCTCCATAGCGGTTCGCAAACACCTCTGGGGCCGGATGCGGTTGCCAACCACCGATGCCGAGTTCGATGGCCACGTAGCGAATGTCGTGCTGCACGAAGTAAGCAAGCGCCTGCATCTTGGCAAGCTGCGTAGTCTTCCCCGCCGTCAGCGTCGCAACTTGCTGCTGAATCTGGGGAGACGCAGCAACGCGTCCAGCCACCAATGTCGAATACCACTTTCCCATTTCATCCCATGCCGCAAAACTCGTTGGAGACTTTCCCCCCGACGGAAAAAGAGTCACCACCATCTGACCGGCGATGCCGACGTAAGGGGGCATCTCAGGCTCATGACGAATGGGACTCAGATCGGCCACAGTCCATTCCCATCGGTTGTTACCCGCTTCCGTTGCCTTGACTTCGGCATGGTTCATCCATGACGCCTTGTACTCCCAACCGGGCGGCAGCTGCAGCGAGTAGTGGCTTTCCCGCACCGGGTCCGTTTCCTGGAATTCCCACCAGTCTTGCATGAAGAATGGCCGTTCTTCGACTTCATATTCGTAGCCGACAATATTCCCAGGATCCGCGGCTGGAATTCGCAGCACCTTGTATTTCACATCCGAGATCAGTTCCGCGCCATCGATGTCTGGCGAAACCTCGACTGCATCTTTGTCTTTCACCTCGAAGTCTTTTCCCTGCGCAGGAATGCACCAACCGTGGAGGCTCTTGATTTTTCTTTCGGGATCGAAATGAACGTACACAACGCCGTGGCTGCGCCCGTCGGGCCGCAGAATCTTGTAGGCTTCGCGCACCGTGGTCTTGATCTTGTCCGCCGAAACCACCGTGACCTCAGTCTGTGAATACAACAAGACCGCACTCGTTTTGTCATCGTAAGCCGGAAGCGGCACATTCACTTGCGCGTGCATCCACTGCGGAGCATCTCCGGCCATGCAGGGCACGCCACCGAGCAAAGCAAGACTGGCCAGTGCGAGAACGCCCAGCCGGCTAGTTGGCCGCAGCAGACGAGGCAGGTTGCAAGAGAATCTGTTGTTCGTCACCGGTTCTTATCACCTCGTAGAATTGCCGCAGGGCAGGATAGTACTTGGGATCCAGTAAGAGGAGGTCGACATTGAATTGCCTGACAATCCGCACCGTGCCACCGCCGTTTTCCACTTTCAAATCGTAGAACAGGACCTTGGCGTCTTGCGTCTTCTGCGGCGGTATGCTGTCAATCTTCCATCCTTCCGGAAGTTCCACCGTCACGTCGTCGACTTTCTGGTAGGGATACTCAAAGTAGATCTGGAACACGCGGTTGGCATGTTCGAACGTATGTTTCTCACGTTCGGTAAAAAATCCCGCGGGCAGCAGGGCGCGTCTTCCCGCGCTCGACACCCAGCCGGGGATCTTCAGCTCAAATTCCGTGATCAGCGGCGTTTCTGTGCCGGACCAGTCCGGCTTGTTCGTCAGTTCCGCGTCCGCCGCGGACGGGATCTGCTCCTTGATCGAGTCCTCGAGATATTTCTTGCGCGCGGTGTCGTCTTCATGCCGTTCTTCCAGCCGGCGGTACATGGCTTCCAGCCCGGTGTAGGTGACGGTCAGCTTCCCTTCCAAATCGCCCGCGTCCGACAGCTTCAGCTTGGCTTCGCGATGAATCTGCGATTCCGAAGCCTGGGGCAGCGTAGTGGTGATCCAAGTTCCCCCGTCAGCATCCAGCCGCAGCCCTTGCACGCCGGTTTCGGACCAGGTCAGGAGTCCAAAGGGAGTGAATGCCCCGCCGGGATCAAAATACATGTCCTTTCCGTTCACTTTGACTAGAACGACATTCGCATCCAGCTTTCCGCTCTGCTTCATCTTCGGGTTGAAAAAATATTGCCGGCGATCCGACACCAAACACCCGTAAGCCTCAAAGCCCGCGGCTCGCACCAGCCCCAGGAAGAGCCACGTCAATTGCTGGCCGTTGCCGTAACCCCGCTTCCAGAGCTCTTCGACGTTGTTGATCTCCTTTTCTTTATCGCGCTTTTCCTCCTGCTCAGTCTTACGGATCTCGTAGCTGGTGTTGCGCAGGTGCTGCACCCGGTCATAGATCTTTCGCAGTTTCACTTCCGGCGCGTCGCCGGGGGCGGTGATCTGCGACACAGCTTCTTCCATGGCCCTGCGTTTTCCGACGAAACTCTCCAGGGCTACATTCCGCTTCTTGCCAACATTCCGCCAGTACTTGTCCGGATCTGACTCCGGGATTTCCCCGTCGTACACGAAGTCCACGCGCGCCTTCATTTCATTCTCGGGGGGCATATAGTCTTCGGGAGTGAACGCAGGAATGTTTTGGGCGTCCATGCTCACAATGCCATTCGGCGCTTGCTTGGGATCGGCCCCTGCCGGCAACTGTTGCCAGGTCCAGCGCAGATGAAACTCGTTGTATGGGCTCGAATAAGGCTTAAGCATAAATCTGGCTACCCGGGTGAATAGTTCCTGGCTGAGAATCCACTGCGAATCGAAGATGTAATGTTCCTTCAAATCGATCGTGTAGTAGTACTCAATGATGCCGCCGACTTCGACCGCAGGCAGGGTAAAGGTCTTCACCAGATAGGCCGCACTCCGGCTCTTGGCGATCGCCTTCTCAAAGACGTTGCCGGAGAACTCGACGATTGATCCGTCTGGTTTGATGGTCCGCGCGCGAAGGCCGACGATATTCTCGTATCCTCTGGAAAAAGGGATTTCCACGTTGGCATACTTGCGGCCTTCCTCGGTCAGGATCTTGATACGAAGATAGTTGTCTTCATGCGGAGTGTAGCGGTCGTCGTCCCGATCCACCTGGCGGAACAGGATGACGGCGGGCGCGCCGGGAGCGTGTGGTTCGCTCGTCATCTTCAGCTCGTCGGGATCGACGGGCTGAAAGCCAATGCCGGCCCACGCCGATAGCGGGACCAGAAAGCTGATTGTGAATAGTGAAAGAATAACGAACGTCACTGCGGGAAAGCGAAATGAATGCCCTGAAGACATGGCTCTACCCCGACCGGCATGCAGCCGCATGCAAACGGAATCCTCGGGGCTGGGGAGGAAGAGGAAGGCCAGATCGCCTGCGAGCCCGAGCTATCCGCAGCAATCTAACTGCGGACAATACCGCCGGCAGCCGACCCTGTCAAGAGAATCCGTGGTCGGCATAACCGGCGACTTCACTCATTCACCGTTGTTCACATTCCCCAATCGTTCAGGCCAGCAACGAGAACTGATTGCCGGGAGACGGGGCGTCGGAGTCGTCGGCTGGATCGTCGAATCGTCGCAGCTCTGGATATTTTTGAATCAGCGACTGGGGCGCTAAGACGCGCTTGCCGGAAACCATGGCTTTCAACTCCAGGGCGTTGACGCCGGCCTTGCTTTCGAAGTGGTTGTTGGTGATGACGTAGGTGGTCTGGGCGCGCCCGGCGACGTTTTCGATGCGGTCCTTCCAGCCCGCCAGTTCCCTCTCGTTGTAGAGATAGTTGTAGCGGTCGTTGCGATTGTCGGAATCGGGCCCATATTTATCGGAGCCTGATTCAACAAACCAGTGGTCGTAGTTGCGGCCGTGCAGGCGCACGTAGGCGAGGGGCGCGGTGACGTGTTCGGTGGGGGCGAGCGAGTTGCCAAGCACAGGCTGATCGATGTTGCAGAAGGCGACATTTTTCTGAGTGAACGCTGCGAGGGTTTCGGGATTATTCCAGCTGGAGTCGCGCACTTCCACGGCGCGCGGATATTCGATGAACTGGCGCAACAGGCGGTCGAGATATTCGCGGTTCAGCGAAGTGTTTTTGAAGGAGACGGGAAACTGGATGAGGAGCGCGCCGAGCCGGCCTTCGGCGGCCAGAGCGTCGAGGCCTTCGCGGGTGCGGGCTTCGTCTTCGTCGGTGGGACGAATGGTCGCGGCGGACGTGGGCTCCATTACCGCAAGCGGCGAGTGTGTGAAGGCGCGATAGAGCTTGGCAGTAAAAAGAAATCCGGGATTCACGGCAGCGACTTTGCGGCACCAGAGCTTGGCTAGTTCGGGCTTCAGCGGTCCGTAGAAGGAAGTATTGATTTCGGTGGTATCGAAGAAGCGGGCGAGATATTCGAGAGGATGCAGTTTGCGGCGTCGCATGCCCGAGGGATAGAAGATGCCGTCCCAGTCTTTGTAAGACCAACCGGCGGTGCCGATGCGGACCTGGCTGGGATGAACAGGGCTGGGTTGAACCCGCCTGGGTTGAACCTGGCTGGGTTGAACCTGGCTGGGTTGAATCGGAAGTGCGCGAGGCTGTGCCGTGGATTCCATGAATGGAACCGCAGACGAAGGCAGGGCAAGGGTAGCACAGGAGTGGACCAGTTCTCAGTTCTCAGTTCTCAGTTCTCAGTTCTCAGTTCTCAGTTCTCAGTTCTGGGTTGTCAGTTTCTGGCTTCCGGTTCTCGGGCATTGCAGGGTGGTTGAGCGATTAGGGCGTTGTTCCTTGAGCTGGAGTGCCCTGCGCAGAGAGGGCTTGATTGAGCTGAGCGGCCAACTGGGTGGTTTGTTCGTTGGAGAGTTCGATGCGGCCTTCGACGACAACGCTCAGGCCGCCTGCGCCCCAATTCTGGAACTTGGCGGTTTGGAGGACGGCGGAATTCTGGATCGCGGGGGGAAGGGCGACTTTGAAATCGGATGCGGCACGCACCGCCGACAGAACCGACTGAGCCACCTGATCGCGTAGGTCGTCGCCGAGCGAGCCGGAGCGCAGCGCTTCCGCGAACATGCCAGTGGCATCGATGCGGCCAAACACGGCCGTCACCTTCAATGTATTCGGCGCGTCCAGTGTGGGTTGGCCCGTGTTCGGTTGGCCCGTGTTCGGTTGGCCCGTGTTCGGTTGGCCCAGGGTGGTGGTGAGCTTGAACTCGGCTTTTCCGTCGCCTTCCGCCAGTTCGGTCGCGGTTCGCGGGCCGCCAGTGCAGAGCCAGCGCTCGTAGTGCAACCACAAGGTCAGAACGGTAGCGGGAGCCGAGGGCGTGAGCGTGGCCTGGCGAATGGCGAGGCGCTCGCCGCAAGTCGCGGACGTCTCGAGTTGCGCGCGCATGACATCGGTAATGTTCTGTTGCAGTGGGGAGAGATCGGCGACCAGTTCGAGTTGGAAGGTGCGCTGGCCGCCCTGGGCCGCGATTTGCGACAGCACGCCCGAGACCGCAATCGGAATGGTTTGACGGCCGATGCGGACCACAGTCTTCACCTGGGAAAGGGTGAAGGCAACGTCCTGGGCGTTGGCCAGCGTGATGCTCATTTCCCGGCCGAGCGCAAGTTGCTGGTTGAAGAAATCGGTGAGCGCTTTGTCGAGAGATTCGGCGTGCGCGACAAGATCCGGGGAGGGAGACTTGAGATCAAGACTTTGATCCAGCTTTTTTTCTTCCTGCTCCAGGTCGGAGTCGGCTTTGGCGAGCCGTTTGGCGATGTCTTTCAATCCGGACTTCTGGGGCTCGGAGAATCCTTCCTGGAACTTTTTATTTCGGTTGCGCGCGTCTTCGAGGGCCGGGTCGAGAGTGCTGCGACGAGCGGAATCCGGCGTGGCGCTCGCGCCGCGCAACTGTTGGAGGAGCGATTGCAGTTCCGATTGCGCTGCCAGCGTACTCTTCACCAGAGCCTGAAACTCGGCAATTTGCAGGCTGGTGGCCTGCTCGGCGAGCGTCTGCTGAAAGTCTTTTAACGCGGCGTCCTTTTCGTCGATTCCGGTGGGGCGATTGGAACCGGAAACACTGCCATTAATTCCGCCGCCCGTGCTGCTGCCTCCGCCACCGTGACGCTGCGCGGCCGCCGCGACTGGATGCGCCAGTGCGCATCCCAGAATCACGGCGGTAATGGCAGAGACGGAAACCCCACTACGAAGCATGGCAAAAATCTCCGGACAAAAATCAGATATTGGAATTGTAGCGAAAACGGCCAGTATGGAAGGAACGCCAGGAGTGCGCGTCAATCGGGCCAACCACTGGCCACCTGACCAAACTGGCGACTTGGAATTAGCTTGGGGCAGGAGCGGAAAAAAAGCCAGAGATTTTACAGTTCTTTGCAAACCAGCGTGCGGATTTGAATCCATTCGCCGCGCTGTGTGTTTTCGAGGTTGTCTAGGCGGTCGCTGTGGCCATCGAGACGGTTCTGGTGCAGCTCTGCGGTGTGGACTAATCGTCCGATACCTTCCGCAATGTCATGTCGTTATTCTACGCTGACCGCGCCACTCACTCCAGCGACAGCACGACCCAATGCACTCCCGTGGGATAGGTTTCGGTGCGCGCATAGCAGACGCCGACGGAGAAGCTGTGCAGGTTGGGGCTGGCGATGGCGTGGGTGCTTCCGCCGGGGAGGGTCTCGGGATGGAGGCTGGTATAGGTAAGAACCGTGGCGCGTTCGGTAAGCTTCTGAACAGGGGAGGTTCCGAGCTTATCGGCTTGCGCCATGGAGCAGGCGGCCTCGTCGGCTACGGGCAAGTCGTGGCGCAGGAGAGCGGGCTGGCCGTTCTGATGACGCGTCTGGCTGACCGCCTGCGCGATGCGATCTTTCACTTCGGCGGAGGAATAGTTGGGGAGGGCATGGCCGAAGTCCTGGACGATGTAGAGCCGGTCTCCGCTGCGAATCACGCCCAGGCCGATCACGTTGTAGGCGGGGTTGAGCAGGTTGGCGCGATGCGGCGGGGAGAGCATGAGATGTTCGTGTCCATGGACAGCGTCATAGTCGAGCGCGACGTTTTCACCCTCCTGATCAAGCTGGAGTTTCGTCGTGGCCGCGAGGCGCACGGCCAGGGAGGGCTCGCCGACAAATTGATGCGAAAGCTGATGGGCTTCGAGCATGGCCAAAGCATGCGTACGGGCTGCTTGAGAGAGTCCGGCGTCGAGCTTGAGCGGCGGCGCACCGGCTTGGTGGCGCGACTGGTTGGCTAAGGCCAGAAGCTGGTCCTCACTGTGAAACTCGTAATCGGTGAAGGGAATGTCGGGAGCTTTGGCGGCGGCGGGCCGCAGAGTGGCTTGCGGCGGTTGGCCGGCAGTTCCCGGGGTCTGGGCGGCTAGTAAGCGATTCTCGGGCTGTACGGTCGCGGCGCCCGTGACCAGCAGGAACGCCAACAATAGTCTGGGGGCTCTATGCATCCAGTTTGGCCCACGCAACGAGATCCTGGGAGGGATCGGTTCCCTTGCAACCGGTTCAGACTCAAGTTCGTTCCGGCGCAAACTTTGTCGCTGGTGCTAGGCTAGGGGCTGGGTATGAGGTGGAGAAGTTACCTGTGACTGTTGAACTAGGGATCAGTGGGGGCATTGGCCTGTTGTTTGGCATCTTGCTTGCTTGGCTGGCGCTGCGCTCGCGCACGGCTGCGCTGCAGGAGCGTTTGTCGTTGACGGAGAAGGAATTAGCGGCCGCAAAGGCCGATCTGGCGCGGCTTTTGGAGGATCAGCGCAACCTGTTGGAGAGCCGGGCGCGGTTCGAATCGGCTCTCGAATCGGAACGAAAGACCAGCGACGAGAAGATCGAATTGCTGACGAAAACCAGGGAAGGCGCCGCCGCCGACTTGCAGAATGCGTTCAAGGCCCTGGCCGCGGATGCGCTCAAGAACAACAATTCTTCGTTTCTGCAGATCGCTCAGGAAACGTTGAAGCGCTTTCAGAGCGAGGCCCGGGGCGATCTCGATGCGCGGCAGAAGGCGGTCGCCGACCTGGTCACGCCGGTGCGCGAGTCGCTGAGCAAGGTGGACGCGCAGATTCAGCAGATGGAAATCGCGCGCGGTGAGGCTTACGGCGATCTCAAGGCGCAGGTGCAATCGCTCATCAGCACGCAAAGAGAATTGCAATCGGAAACCGGCAACCTGGTGCGGGCATTGCGCACTCCGAACGTGCGCGGGCGCTGGGGAGAAATCCAGCTGCGGCGGGTGGTAGAGATTGCGGGCATGCTTTCTTATTGCGATTTTGCCGAACAGGAAACCGTGACGAGCGAAGCTGGGCGGCTGCGGCCCGATCTGGTGGTCAAGTTGCCGGGCGGCAAGGTAGTGGTGGTCGATGCCAAGACGCCTTTGCAGGCGTTTCTGGACGCCTTCGAAACTACCGACGAAGAGGCGCGTCGGGTGTGCCTGGCGAATCATGCGCGGCAGGTGCGCGACCACATGAAGACGCTGAGCGGCAAGAATTATTGGGAGCAATTCGAGGCCACGCCCGAGTTCGTGGTGATGTTCCTGCCGGGCGAAACATTTTTCAGCGCCGCACTCGAACAGGATCCCAGCCTGATCGAACAGGGAGTTCTGCAGCGGGTGATTCCGGCCTCTCCCACGACGTTGATTGCGCTGCTGAAGGCCGTGGCGTATGGCTGGAACCAGGAAAAACTGGCGCGCAACGCGCAGCAGATCAGCGCGCTGGGAAAAGAGCTGCACGACCGCTTGCGCAAACTCGCCGGACACATCACTGCGGTGGGCAGCAACCTCGACCGCGCCGTCGAGGCCTATAACCAGGCGGTCGGGTCGCTGGAAAACCGGGTGCTGGTCTCGGCGCGAAAATTCACGGAGCTGGGAGCGTCGGTGGCGGAAGACATTCCGGAACTGGAGCCGATTGAGACTACCGCGCGGGCACTGTCGTTCGAGTGGGACGATGACCCGATCCTCGAAATTCCTAACAAGGATGACCGCAAAGCCGGGTAGATCTCGGTGAAAATGTGGTAGCACAGTTCAAAGGCCCCACTTCTCGCAAAGGACGCGAGAAATGGGGCACTCGACGCACGGACTGCAAAGCGCTGCCTTAACAATCTGGAAACGCTTAGAAAGCCGCGATTCCGTTGAAGCCGGCCGACGCAGACAGACCGTCCGCATCGCCCAGGCTGGTCAGTGTGCCATCCTGATTGACACCAAAAATGCTGACCGTTCCCGTGCCCGAATTCAGCGTGAAGAGGAATTTGCCATCGGCACTGAGGGCAAGGTCGAGATTTATGCTCCCAGTCGGATTCGTTCCTACGATCGTCCCAGCCAACGCGGTAAGAGTTCCGGTTGAACCGATGGCAAAACCGGAAATCGTGCTGGTGGCCGAATTCGAGGTGTAAACGAAGCGGCCATCCGGCGTGACCACATGCCAGCAGGTCGCGGCGCCCAGGGTTGGCACGCTCGTGCTGACGGCTGAGAGAGTACCATTGGCCTGCACCCAATACGAGGAGACGGCAGACGCGTCGGTAGCTCCAGCCGGCCCGGTTTCCGCGGCGATGGCCAATCCATTGGGAGCAAACAACACGGCGAACAGGCCGGGACCCGCACTCGCGTTGACTACGATCGGAGCCAGCGTGCCGTCAATCTGCACGTGGAAGGCGTCGATCTTATTGGTGACCTTCTCGGTGACCAGAAGGAACTGACCGTCAGGACTGAACGACAACGACGAGGCACCGGAATTACCCGTGCTGAGATAAGCGGTGGAATCGGCAATGTGCTTGAGCGATCCATCTTTGTGCAGGTAAAAGCCCTGCAGGTTGCTCGACCCGCCGGCATTGACCACGTAGACGAGACTTCCGTGCTGGGCCACGGCGACCGGTTCACTGCCCCCGCACGCTACCTTTCCCGCCAGAGAGAGATTTGCTCCGTGGACCTGAAACACCGAAATATCGCCACTTCCTGCGTTCACCGCGAACAGCAAAGAGTGATCCTGGCTGAGGGTAAGAGATCCTTGTGAAGCCAACGGATCGGTGACCCCGCCGCTGCCTCGGCCTTCGGTTCGAAAACTCTGACGCTCCTGTAGCGATCCATCCGTACCTCGTTTGTAAGTGATGATTTCATTGTGGTCGGCCGCATTGGTCATGACGAAGACTGCGCCGGCGGGGCTAACGGTTTGGGCGTGGCTACGGGCCGGCAACAGTGCGCTCACTGCCAGCACAGCGGAGAGTAGAAGGTGCGACGTCTTGAACATGGAAAGCTCCTTAGACTTGACGAGGATCGATTTGACGATTGACGCAACCATCCAACCCTGGGCGCGCGACCGTCCGAGCGGAGACGATCGAGTGCCGGGAGCTTAGTTGCGCGATGATCGGAGTTTTCGGTCCGGGAAAAGTTTCAGGCGGCCATAAAATATTTTCGAAAGAAAATCTCAGGCGGCCGGGAAAGCCAACTACTGCGCGTGATCTGGCAAACGATTGTCCACCAGAAATTTCCAGGCATCGGCGTTGATCTCATCCGCCTTTGCGTAGTAGTTGTGGTCGTGATTCACGAATTCCACATAGTGAACCGGAAATCCCGACTTCAGCAGAAGATCGCGGGTCTTACGTACGTTGCCGCAGCGGAGGTTCGGGAGTTCACGTCCGACGCCTTCGCGGCCGGCAGCAACATAACAACCAAAGACACGAGGATTATTGTGTGAGTCGGAGTCGCGGTCTTAATCATTTCGTACCTTCCATGCCCTCCAACATCCCGTAGCCGCCTCTTCGTCATCATATCCCCGCAGGAGCCTTGAATCCTTCAAACGAATCACCGGGCCATAAGCCCAAGAAACTCAAGGGGAAGCAGATACTGAATTTCACAGAAACCTCCAGAAAGACATACATATCGTTCGAAAATGCATCTATAATTTCGGAAGTAGTTTTATCTATGGGACTTAGCCGTCCCGAAACGGGGCTTGCCGTGGCAGCGAAGTTGCTCATTGAGGACGGGTGGGATGTCTCTTCCACGCCTCCACAGCCCCCTGGGAGATCGGGGCCAGCGCCGAAGCCCATGAATCGGGAAAGCCAAGCTCGCTTTGTTGCAGTCCTGTTATTCCTACTGACAGTGGCTGCCGTGGTATTTGCCGGCTTCAATTTCCAGACTGAGCAGAACTCGAGCGCCCCGGACGACGGCGTCTGGTGGGTAGAGCACAACGGGCGGTTGGTGGCGGATCGGGTGGACCCGAACGGACCGGGGGCGAAAGCCGGCATTAAGGCCGGCGATGAGTTGGTCTCGGTCAACGGCCAGGAAATTAAAGGCACGCCGGGGCTGGTGCGCCAGCTCTACCACACGGGAATTTGGGCGAAGGCGACCTATTCGCTGGTTCGTGATTCGGTTCCGCTCGATTCCAGCGTCATCCTGGTTCCCGCCGATCGCTCCCTGAACAATTGGCTGCGGCTGATTGCCATGATTTATCTGGGAATCGGGGTCTACGTCCTGCTGCGACGCTGGACCGCTCCCGGCTCCACGCACTTTTATATTTTCTGCCTGGTATCGTTCATCGCGTATTCGTTCAAGTACACCGGCAAGTTCAACGATTTTGACTGGACGATTTACTGGAGCAACATCGTGGCCTGGGTGTTGCAGCCGGCGTTGTTCCTGCACTTTGTTCTGACCTTCCCGGAGAAGCGGCAATTCGTGCGCCAGCGTCCGTGGCTGCTGGCCCTGGCGTATGTCCCGGGCGCCATGCTGCTGGCCAGGCATATTTTTGCCTTGCGGCTGGCGCAGGCAAGCGGGCACTTGCGCTGGGACATGGATCGGCAGGAAATGGCCTACGGCGCGGTGTTATTCGTCATCGCGGCCGCCGTGTTGTGGCAGAGCTACCGTCTGGCGAGTACCACCATCCTGCGGCAGCAATTGAAGTGGGTGACGCGCGGGACCATTCTCGCGGTCGTTCCCTACACGCTGTTCTATGTAGTTCCCTACTTGATGGGTTCGCTGCCCGGGACGATCGGAAAACTGTCGGTCTTGTTGCTGGGATTGCTGCCGCTGACGTTCGGCTACGCCATCTTCCGTTACCGCCTGATGGACGTGGACCTGATCTTCAAGCGTGGAGTGGTTTACACCCTGGCCGCCGCGACCATGGTGGGCATGTATTTTGCGCTGGTCGCGGGCGTGGCCACTCTGGTGCAGATGCGGCAGCCCAGCACCGGACCGGTTGGGTTTGATCCTGGCCGTAGTGGTTACGGCGCTGCTGTTTGACCCGGTGCGCAAGTGGATTCAGGAGCGGGTCGACCACGTTTTCTATCGCACGGTGTATGACTACCGGCGAACGCTGCTGGAGTTTGGGCGGGAACTCGGTGCGGAAACGGACTTGAATGCGTTGCTCTCGTCGGTGCTGGACCGGCTATCGCGGACCCTGGCCGTCGACCACATTGCAATTTTCTTGCGCCGCGAAGAGGGCGCCGAACATTTCTTAGTCGCTAAATCCATCGGCGTGAATCCCATGGGCAAGCTGGACCTCACTTTCCTGAGCGCGCCCCGGCCGGAGCCCGCGGGGCACATGTTCTTTGAGAACACGCACCAGGTACCGCGCGAGACCGAAGGATCGCAGGATGCGATTGCCCGGCTGGATTTGAATTACTACATCCCCTGCCGCGCGCAGCAGAAAACCGTGGCTGTGCTGGGCCTGGGAAAAACCAGCAAGGGCGACTACCTTTCCAGCGAAGACATCGAGTTGCTGGAGACTCTGGGCGGCTATCTCGGCATCGCCATCCAGAATGGGCGGCTGTACGCGTCGCTGCAGCAGAAGATGGCGGAGTACGAGCGTCTGAAGGACTTCAACGAGAACATCGTGGAGTCGATCAATGTGGGCGTGATGGCGCTCGACATGGAAGACCGCATCGAGAGCTGGAACGCGCAGATGGAAGTCATGTACGCGCTACCGCGCTGGCAGGCGCTGACCCAACCGGTGCGCAGCATTTTCCCGGCGGAATTCGTGGAAGAGTTCTACCGGGTGCGGCAGAACGCCGGCATCAATAATTTATACAAATTCCGGCTGCAGACTCCGGCGGGCGAGACGCGCACGGTCAATGTGGCGATTGCGCCGCTGGTGACACGCAAGTTCCAGGTGATCGGCCGGCTGGTCATCATGGACGACATCACGGAGCGGGTGGAACTCGAGGGCCAGCTTTCGCAGGCCGACAAGCTGTCGTCGATCGGTCTGCTGGCCGCGGGCGTGGCCCACGAAGTGAACACGCCACTGGCCGTGATTTCGTCCTACACGCAGATGCTGGCCAAGCAACTCCAGGGCGATCCGCAGAAATCAGGATTGCTGGATAAGATCACGCGCCAGACTTTCCGCGCCTCGGAAATCGTCAATAACCTGCTGAACTTTTCGCGTACCAGCGGCACCGAGTTCGCCGACGTAGACGTCAACAAGATCATTATCGATACGCTGGCCTTGCTGGAGCACCAATTCAAGACGGCGAAAATTCAAGTGCAGTCCGACCTGACCGCGGGGATTTCAGCCATTCAGGGAAATCAGGGACGATTGCAGCAGGTGTTTCTGAACCTGTTTCTCAACGCCAAGGACGCGATGCCGGGCGGCGGCCGGCTCAATGTGGCGACCAGCAATGGCGACATGGTGAGCGTGCGCGTTTCCGACACCGGATCGGGCATTGCGCCCGAACACATTCAGCGCATTTACGATCCGTTCTTTACGACAAAGACCGCGCCCAAAGAGGGCCAGAACCGCGGCACGGGGCTGGGATTGTCGGTGACCTACGGCATCATCCAGGAACATGCGGGAAAGATTCGAGTGGAAAGCAATCCGGGAGCCGGGACGACCTTTGCCCTGGACTTTCCGCTGAGCAGGAAGGCAGTGCATGTCTGAGGCAGCAGTCATCGCGCGCGGCACCACGAACTCCGGAACGACGAACGGGACCGCGAACGGCCGTCCGTCGCCGTCAGGCTCGGTGCTGATCATCGACGACGAGGCCGAGATTCGCGAATCGTTGCAGACACTGCTGGAGATGGAAGGCGTTCGAAGTAGAGACCGCGGTGAGCGGCGAAGACGGCCTGGCGCAAATGGCGGATCATCCGTTTGACCTGGTGCTGCTCGATCTGGCTCTGCCCGGGCGCAACGGGATGGAGATTCTTTCCGAGATTCGCGCTCATGATGCCGCGCCTGCCGGTGATCATGATTACGGCGTACGGCACGGTGGAGAATGCGGTGCGGGCCATGCAGTCGGGCGCGGCGAATTTCGTACAGAAGCCGTGGGACAACGAAAAACTTCTGGCCGACGTGCGCGCCGCGGTGGGCTGGCGGCGCGCGGAAGAAGAGAACATCCAGCTCAAGCGCGCGCTGAAGCAGCGCTACAACTTCGAAAACATCGTGGGCAAGAGCGAGCCCATGCTGAAGATTTTCGACCTGGTGGCGCAGGTGGCCAACAGCCGCTCGACCGTGCTGTTGCAGGGCGAGAGCGGCACGGGTAAGGAAGTGATTGCCAAGGCCATTCACCTGAACTCGCCGCGCCGCGATCGACCGTTCGTTCCAGTCAATACCGGGTCGATGCCGACCGACTTGCTGGAGTCGACGCTTTTCGGCCACGTCAAAGGCGCGTTCACCAGCGCCATCGCATCGAAAAAAGGTTTGTTCGAAGTGGCGGACAAGGGCACGCTGTTCCTCGACGAAATCGCCACCATGGGTCTGGAGACCCAGGCCAAGATTCTGCGCGTGCTGCAGGACCGGCGGTTCATGCATCTGGGCGGCATTCAGGAAATTCAGGTCGACGTGCGCATCATCGCCGCCACCAACATCGACTTGCGGCACATGGTGCGCGAGGGCCGCTTCCGCGAAGATCTTTTTTATCGCCTCAATGTGATCACCATCGAGCTTCCGCCGCTGCGGCAGCGCAAGGAGGACATTCCGCTGCTGGTGGAATTCTTCCTGAAGAGGTATGCGGAAGAAAATAGCCGCGCCGCGCCGCGCATTACTCCCGAAGCGCTGCGTCCGCTGATGGCCTACTCCTGGCCGGGAAATGTGCGCGAACTGGAAAACGTGATCGAACGCGCCGTCGTGCTGTCTTCCGGGCCGGAGATCAGTATGGACCTGCTGCCCGACTCGATGATGGGGCGCGGCTCCTCACTCACCCTGCACGATCCGCCGTCGGACGCGTCGCTATTTGAAATTGTGGAAGACGTGGAGCGCCGCGTGATCACCGACATGCTCGAACGCTGCAACTGGAATCAGACCGAAGCGGCGGAGCGGTTTCACGTGCCGCTGTCGACGCTGAACCAGAAAATCCGCAGACTGAATATTGAGATCAAGAAAAAAGGCAGAAGCTAGAAGCGATTTTCAGTCAGCGACTCTCAGTCAATGAGTTCCACGGCGATGGTTCGCAGCGATGTTACACGGCAACGTTTCGCAGAAGCGAGATGTGGGACGATCGAATCGACTGGCGGTTCCGATGCGAGATCTTACAGCTTAAATAGCGATTGCAATGAACTGTCATCAATCCGGCTCTCCGGCGCCAGCCAATGAACAAACTCCCGGGCGCTGATGTGGGTCGGCTTTTGAACTTCTTTTTTCTCAAGGTCAGACTCCAGGTCTGCCTGCTTGCCTGTGTTGGCAATCACCGTCCATGTTTTGGTCTTCATTGTCTTTGTTCTTGCCTCGCTTGAGGGCGGCAGAGCGGCTCCGCTGCCGCCGGTGTCCATACAACATTCATGCAGCTTTCCATCGCCCGCGTCAACTGCAATCCACCTCGACGTACACCAGCTCGACGCACATGGGGAACTCTCTCGGAGTCACTATCGGTAAATCCTGCAAAAGAATTAGGCGGGGTTTTCTTCTTGTGAATGGGGCAAGCTCAGACTTTCTCTCACCCACAAACGGTCGTCGCACCCTGGCAAACCTCGCCCACCCATGGGGTGCGGGTCTGCGATGAAGATGAGCAGTCGAAGAGGACGGCAACGAACAATTCATAGTTTAGACCAGTCACAGTTCGGACCAGAGTTCCAGAACGGGAAACCTGGAGCCGCAAAAGCCTTTCGTGCGCATCATTCATGAGGCTCCGTACCGCGACCACTATAAAATGACAGAAACCTATGGGCGGCAGCCTCGGCCCTGTAAGAGCAGAGTAACGGCTAAGGTGGAGGGTATCCAATGACGGCAGCTAGAGTTCTCCTCGTCGATGACGATAAGGACGACATCTTCCTGACGCAACGTTCGCTGGAGAAGAAGAACTTTCAGGTGGTGGCGGTAACCAGCGTCACGGAGGCTTTCAAGCAGATCGCCACCCAACCCTTCGATGTGCTGATCACCGATCTTCACATTCCGGATCCCGGCGATGGATTCGCGGTGGTCACTGCCATGCGTCACTCTCAACCCGAGGCCTTGACCTTAGTGGTGAGCGGTTTTCCGGATGTGCAACAATCCCTGTCCGCCATCCTTCTGCAGGCGGATGAAGTTCTGGTGAAGCCCTTCGACATCGAGCAACTAGCTGACCTCTTGCGCAAGAAGGTAGTGCTCGTAAAAGCATCTCCGAAAAAGGACAGGGAGAGTGTCGCCTCCATTCTGGAGCGCGATGCCCCCATCACCATGGAGCGTTGGTTGTCACGGGTCGAACAGGTAGGAGAATTGTCTTGCCTTCCATTGACCGCGGACGAGCGCACGGACCATCTTCGCGAGATCATCGGAAACATCGCCACACGCCTGCGGAAAGCACGCGCCATCGAAGCGATTGCCATCCCCTCGCCTGCGGCCGTGGCGCACGGAGAACTCCGCTATCGTCAAGGCTATACGGCGCCGCTACTCGTGCAGGAGTCGCGCATCCTGCAGGTGTGTATTTTCGAGACCATCCAACGGAATCTGGCGACGGTGGATTTCGGTTTAGTACTGCCCGACATCATGCTCATCGCGGACGAGGTAGACTCTCAATTGGCGCAGAGCATCGACAGCTTTCTGATGATGCAGGAGGTGGAAGCAACGGGAGCGTCCGCCTGAACTTGCCAACGACTCACTCTTTGCAGCAATCAAAGCATGATCGTATCGATCAAGCTTTCCCGTTAAGGTTGGAACGACAAGGGGAAGTGGTTCCCGAGCGCGTTCAATCGGTATGCCACATCGGCGCATCCGGCGAAGCGAAGGATGCGTTGCGGCCATGTACAGCCGCGGCGTGCTCGTTCATTGCTCTGGCGGATTGAGTGCGGCAGTTTCCGTTTTTGCTGCTGAAATCCCGGGTAGTGACGGAGTGTTTACAAAGCGGGCACTTGAACACAGAAAAACCGTTCATCGCTTTGATGGTGTAATGTCTCACATCTTTCATTGTATTCGCTTATCCCCGGGGTGAGCTGGAACGAAAGTTACCCTCACCGCCACGGATCCTGGGATTGGAGAATCAATCTTCGATCTCGCGGTCTCGGGCCCACCCGCCTGGCGCCCGCGGCTTACACCCGTATCACGGAGCAAACCGGAAATACCTCACAACTCAAAGCCCTGGCTTTTGGAGAGAGAGTCTGGATGGTTTAGGTAATCGCAACCGAGCTCATTGATAAGAAGCGGGCCCCTAAACACACGGGCCGAAAGCTGACGGCTGATTACGGAGAGCCTTCTCTGTTATAGTTCGGTCAAGCCAGTGCCTCGCCCGCGACGCCCGGCCTTCCGAATCGCATGGAACTCATCTCGCCCACGGAGTTAGCCAAGCAGAAGGTCCGGTCGGTTCAGGAATACACCTTTCTTGCAGGGCGGTCGCTCATAAACCTCTTCAAGCGGCCGATTTACACGGGCGATATGGTCCAGCAGGCTGACCAGATCGGGGTGGGGTCGATTTCGATCGTGTTGTCCGCCTGTTTCTTCATCGGAGTCGCGCTGGCATTAAATAGCGCTACGACTCTGGGCCGGTTCGGGGCGCGGACTTTGATCGGAGAACTGGTTGCCATCGGGGTGGTGCGGGAACTGGGCCCGTTGCTGGCCGGCCTGGTGGTGGCGGGGCGGAACGCCTCCGGCATGGCCAGCGAACTCGGCTCGATGGTGGTGACCGAACAGATTGACGCCATGCGGGCCCTCGGCACCGATCCGATGAAGAAGCTGGTCACGCCGCGGGTGATCTCCGCGATGTTCATGCTCTTCTTCCTCACGATTCTTGGCGACTTGATGGGCCTGATTGGCGGGAACATGGTCGCGAGCGTGTTGCTGGGGTTGGATTCCCGGCAGTATTGGAATACCGCCTGGCAGTCTCTGGTTTTTGCGGACGTGTTTATCGGGCTGGTCAAGCCCGTGATCTTCGGGTTTATTGTCGCCACCATCGGCTGTTACTACGGATTGTCAACCACCGGTGGGACGCAGGGTGTGGGCCGCGCCACCACAGAGGCCGTGGTGGCAGCCATGATCCTGATTATCGCAGTGGACGTGGTTGTGACCAGGCTGCTGATGGTGATTCTTGGAGCAACTTGACGCATGCGCGGCATGCTGAACTCTTCACTGTTCATGATCTGATTTGTAATGCGGTGCCGGTGATCACTTATGTCTGCCCCGACTTTGCCTGTCGATTGCGCCGCCGCTCCCACCCCGAATCAGGGCGGCGTGGCCCTGGTTTTCGATGACGTGCATCTCGCGTTTGGAGACAATGAAGTTCTGCGCGGTGTTTCATTCCGGCTCCCGCTCGGAGAAACCAAAGCGCTCTTCGGCGTCGCCGGATCAGGCAAGAGTACGATTCTGAAGCTGGCGCTGGGTTTGCTCAAACCGGGCTCCGGCCGAATCACCGTGATGGGCAACCAGATTACTGAAATGGAGAGCAGGATCTATTCCCACTGCGCAGCAAGCTCGGCATCGTGTTTCAGGAGAGCGCGTTGTTCGATTCGCTGACCGTGCGCGAGAATGTCGCTTACCGGCTGATGGAAGAGCACGGTGTCTACAACGACTCGATCGACAAACGGGTGCGGGAATCGCTCCGCTTCGTGGAGCTGGAGCACACCGTCGAAATGTTTCCCTCGGAACTTTCCGGAGGCATGCGGCGGCGCGTCGCGATTGCCCGCGCCATCATCTCGCAGCCGGAACTGCTGCTGTATGATTCGCCAACCGGCGGGCTTGATCCGGTCACCTCCAATACCATCGTTGAATTGATCATGAAGCAGCGCGATGTTTCCCGTACCAGTTCCCTGCTGGTGACGCACCGCCTGCAAGACGCCTTCACGCTGGCCACCCATGAATTCGATCCGCGAACCAATCAGGTGCGCGTGCTGCCGCGCGGGCAGTACTGCGACGTGCCCATGAGTTTCCTGCTTTTGCGCGACGGCAAAGTCATCTTTGACGGCGACGTGCGGCAATTGGAGCACAGCAAGGACGAGTACATTCGGGAGTACATCTCATAGGGATTGAGTCATTGGGAGATTGAGTCATTGAGTCATTGAAAACTTCCCGGCCCAAATGTGCCAATTCCTCTATGTTTTTCTTCACTTCGACGCCGAAGCTAAATTCTTCCCTGCATCAATAAACGATTGCACGTTGGTCTTATCGATCATGGCCGAGCCGGTGTCGACGAAGCTGGGAATCGGAGAGAAGCTATCGTTGGACCAATCCGTGTCGAGCGAAGACGGCTTGTGATGATGCAGATTGTCGAGCGCCTGCATGCCGACAAAGGCCATGGTATAGGGCTTCTGGGCGATGGTGGCGGCGATCGCGCCCTTCCGGATCCAGTCGAGCGTCTCCTGGTCGGTGTCCATGGCGATTACGACTTTCCCGGTGACGTGATAGCTGTTGAGCACGCCAGCGACTTCCTTGCCGGATTGCGCTTCCAGACAAACGAAGCCGTCAACCTTGTCGCGCTCTTTGCCGACGATCTCGGTTGCGGTGTCGAAAGCGATACGTGGGTCGCCCTGGATGTCGACCACGCGGGTAACTTTGATCTCGGGCGTTTTGGCTAGAGCGTCTTTGTAGCCGCGCAGGCGGTCCTGCAAGTTCGACTGGTCGGGCATGGTGAAGACGACCACGTTGCCTTTGCCCTTGAGTTCCTGCGCCAGGCGCTGCCCGCCGGTGAAGCCGGCCTGATAGTTATTCGTACCGATGAAAAACAGGCGCTTGCTCGAGGGAGCATCCGAGTCGATGGTAATCACCGGAATGCCGGCGGCGATTGCCTTATCGATGCTGTCTTGGAGCAGGCCGGGATCGGTCACGGCCAGCAGGATGCCGGTCGCTTTTTTCTGGACGGCCTGATCCAGAGCGTCGCGCTCGGCCTTGGGATCGTAGTTTTGCGGTCCGGTGAAATCGAAACGAACTTTCATCTGCGACGCCGCATTGGAGAATCCTGCGCCCGCGGCCTTCCAGTAAGGGAGCTGCAGATTCGCCGAGACCAGCACAAAGTATTCGTCGGAGTCGTGGGCCGAACCGCAACTCAGGATCAATCCCAGCAGGATTGCGAGAGCGCCGGAGTGGAGAATTTTGCGCGCGCGGAACATCGCATCCTCCTTTCGGAACATCTTCATCTCTCATCGCGGACTGATGCGTTGCCGCACATGAGAGCCTTCAGCGAGTGGATTGTAAACGAGCGGTCAACCTCAACGAAATAGCGAGGGTCTCGTACAGTCTAGACTCCGACGGGAAAAGGTTTGGTGTGGGTGGTGGCACGGAGAGAGGCGCCTCCAAAGCGGCCTTGCAGCAGAGACATCAATCCGGTGTACCAGTAGCCGACGACGAAGAGGAGCAGGAACGGAACTGTGATGTAGTTTTCGTTGTCGATGGCGTAGTAGACCGTGGCCGCGAAGTAGGTGCCAATCAGCAGTTCCAGCCACGGAACCCATCCCAGGCGTTTGCGGTATTTGGTGGCGCCGATTTTGTCCTGCTTCGAGACCACGCTGTATTTGGGGGTTCGCGCGAACGCGCTCTGTTTGCCGATCAGCGCTTCGATCACTGCTTTCGTGTTGGTGATGGTCAGGCCGATGCCGAGCGCCATCAGAAACGGCAGATATAGCAGGGCGCGCGGCCAACTCCGCGGAAAGAGTTCGCGCTGCGAAACCAGGTAGAAACTGGAAATCGAAAACGTCGAGGCCATGAACAGCGGCAGGTCGATGTAGAGCATCTGAAACCAGCCTTGATAAAAGCGAATGATCATGGCCGGTAACAGCAGCACCGAAAGCAGGATCATCAGCGGATAGCTGATGTTGGCGGTCAGGTGATACCAGGCTTCGATCTTGGTATGCAGCGGGGCGTCGCTGCGCAGCACCCGCGGCAGAATCTTTTTTCCGGTCTGAATCAGACCTTTGGCCCAGCGCGCCTGCTGCGTTTTGAAGGCAGTCATCTCCACCGGAAGTTCGGCGGGGCATTCGACATCCTGCAGATAAATAAATTTCCAGCCTTTGAGCTGCGCGCGATAGGAGAGGTCGGTGTCTTCGGTTAACGTGTCGTGCTGCCAGCCGCCGGCTTCGTCGATGGCCGTGCGGCGCCACATGCCGGCGGTGCCGTTGAAGTTGAAGAACAGTCCGGTACGGGCGCGGCCGGAGTGCTCGAGCACGAAGTGGCCATCGAGCAGGATGGCCTCGACTTCGGTCAGGAAGGAATAATTGCGGTTGATGTGGGTCCAGCGGGTCTGCACCATCCCGACCTTCGGATCGCAGAAGTGATGGATGACGCGCATCAGAAAATCTTCGGGCGGAGTGAAGTCGGCATCGAAGATGGCGACGAACTCGCCCTTCGCCGTGTTCAGCCCTTCGGCGAGCGCACCCGCTTTGTAGCCTTCGCGGTTGGTCCGGTGAAGATAGCTGATGGGATTGCCCAGCGCGGCGTAGCGCTCGACCAGACTGCGGGCCACCTCGACGGTTTCGTCGGTCGAATCGTCGAGCACCTGAATGTCGAGCTTGTCCTTGGGATATTTCAGCTTGCAGATCGACTCCAGCAAGCGATCGACCACGTATTGCTCGTTGAAAATCGGGAGTTGCACCGTGACCCGCGGCAGCTCTTCAAAATACGCGGCCGGCTCGGTCGTGCCGTTCTTGCGGTGCTTGTAATACAGGTACACAAGAACGTAGCGGTGCACGCCATAGCCCGCCAGCAGAATCAGAACAATAAAGTACGGGATCAGCAGCGCCACATCGAATGCGTTGGCGCGGTAGAGTCCGCGAAATGTGGTATCGAGAAAATGCTGGCGGATGTAGGGCACGACGCCGCCCTTGGGGGCAGTCGATGCGGCCAGCGTCGCGGTGAGGATGAGATCAGAAATCAACGAGGCGTCCTGGGGAAACTTCCATTTTACCGGATCGGGGCTCGTAGGTCGGGCGAGCATCTTTGGCAGCGGATTCGCGTTAGGACCAAGGGTTCACAACCGTCTTCAGGGTTGGAAAGTCAGAAACATTGCGCGTAACCAGCGCGAGCCGATGAATTTCCGCAGTTGCCGACAGAAAAGCGTCCATTGCGCCCACGGGACGCCCCAAAGCCTCGCAGCGCGCCACGGTCCTTCCCCATGCCTCCGCAACATTGGGATCGACGGCAAGAATTCGGCCTTCAAAGCGCAACGGCAATTCATCCTGTAGCCACTGCTCCAGCCGAGTGCGCCGCGCTCCTGCTGCCATGCGCTCGACACCGTAACGCAACTCCGCCAACGAAATCACACTCAGGAAGACTCGATCCTCGTCGGCAGACTCCATCCAGCCAATTAAGCCTGGGTTGGGCCGCGGCTTCACCCATTCGGAGACCGCATTCGTATCGAGCAGAAAGTTCATCGCAAAAACGCTCAGAGATCAATCTTGCGTGGCTTCGCTTTGCTTCGGGTTACCTTCAGTCCCGATCCCCGCAGCGGAGATCCCGCGAAGAACTCGGCCAGATTTCCCGCGCGCTTGGTCTTGCGCTGCCACTCTTCGGCCCCGACCACAACCGCGGCGGTGCGGCCCTTCCGGGTGATGGTTTGCGGGCCTTCCGACATGGCGCGCTCAATGATTTCACTGAATTTTGCTTTGGCTTCGGCGACGGTCCAGTTCGGTGCGCCCATGGTAGTTCCCTTTCGTCCAAAAGGTCATCATGGTCATTATAGTCATCCTGCGGAGACTTTTGCAAGAGTACCTCAATTTGCCCCATGGCCTCGCCTCAGCTACAAATAGAACCACTCATGGAATCCGGATCGCCGGGACACGACCTCCGCGCAGAAACTTCCGGTCCGCCGGTAAGCGCTTGGACGCGCATCTTGATGTCGCCGGCATGGACTTCGCCAGCATGGATCGTCACGATCGCCCTGCTTCTGCGCGTTGGCTGGATCGTCATCGCACATACCTATAAGTTCAAGAACACCGACGACAATTTTGGCTTCGGGTGGGAAATGGGACGCATCGCAGCGTCGCTGGCGTCGGGTCACGGCTTCAGCAGTCCGTTTGGACCCGCGACCGGCCCCACGGCGTGGGAGCCTCCGCTGTACCCGTATCTGACGGCGGGAGTATTTCTGATTTTCGGCATTTATTCCAAGGCGTCGGCGTTCGTGTTGCTGTCGCTCAACAGCGTCTTTTCGGCGCTGACCTGCATTCCGATTTTTCTGATTGCGCGCCGAATGTTTTCTGACGAGGTTGCAATCGGCTCGGCCTGGGCGTGGGCTCTGCTGCCCAACATTGTTTTCTGGTGCACGCGGGCGATCTGGGAGACCAGTCTGGCGGCGCTGCTGCTGACCACGATTTTCTGGTTGGCGCTGACTTTGGAAGATCGCGAGGGATGGCTGCCCTGGCTTCAGTTCGGGCTGCTGTGGGGCATTACCGCGCTGAGCAGCACTTCCCTGCTGTCGTTTCTGCCGGCTGCGGGATTGTGGGCGTGGTACCGGCGCGGGCGGCGCGGCAAGCCGTCATTCGCGGGAGTCGTGCTGGCGTCGGTGGTCTTCTTTGCCTGCATCGCGCCATGGCTGGTGCGGAATTATGACACCTTCGGCAAATTTATTTTCATTCGCGACAACTTCGGAGCTGAACTTCGGCTGGGGAACGGCAACGGCGCGGACGGCACGTTGATGCTGTATCTGGACGCGACTCATGACCCCTACGCGATGCGGCAATTTCAGGCGATGGGCGAGCTGCCCTACATCGCCATGCGCAGGCAGCAGGCCCTCGACTACATCCGCGCCGACTATAAACGATTCGCGAAACTGTGCGTGAGGCGATTTGTTTATTTCTGGGCAGGTCCGCCGAAGGACACGCTGCCGCCATGGATGGGCGCGGCGAAAAATTCTCTGTTTCTGGCCTGGTCGGTGCTGGCGCTCTGGGGATTGGGCCGGGTTTTGCGTCTGCGCAAACCGGGCTCCTGGCTGCTGTTCTGGCTGTTTCTTCTTTATCCTGCGATTTATTACTTTGTGTATTGCATCCCGCGCTACCGGCATCCCATTGAGCCGGAGATGGCTATTCTGGCTGTGTTCCTGGTCACCGAGTCGGGTTTACGGACGATCGCCGGAAAAACCAGAACCACAGAGGGCACTGAGGCGAACAGGGGCAGGCCTTGATTTTCTCTGTGACCCCTGCATCCTCTGTGGTTAGGCTTTGTTTTTCTCTCTTCACCTAAGGCTTGTTCTCGAGATCAATCTTCAGAACGTGGATCTGATTGAGCTTGGGGTCGAGAGTGCCCGTGATCACCACCCGCTGCCCCTCGAAGCCATGCACCAGATCGGCCCGGTCGAGGCGGTACACGTTTTTTCCGGCGGCGAGGACGACATATCCGCCCAGATGTTCGATGCAATACACAGCGCACGTATTCGACGTGCCGCCCATCTCCTTCGACTTCAGCATTTCCTGATGAGAGCGCGTGAGCGAGTGCACGTTCAAGGCGCACTGGCTGTCAGAAACTTCTCCGCGATAGGTGTGAGAGCTCTGCCCGCAGGCGGCGCTGGCCAAGAACAGCATGCCGGCGGCGCAGCAAATCATGCTGCGGAACTTCATGCTTCGAAACTCAACGAACCGAAATTTCGAACGGGACCTGATTGAGTTCATAGAGACTCCCCGCTTCGATTGGCTCAGGGCAGCACCGTGAATTTCATGTGCATGCCTTCATGGTCTTCGCTGCAAATGACCGTGCAGACTACTATATACTCGCCCGGTTCGTTCGGAGCAGTGAGAGTAAATTCCTGTTTGCCGGGCTTGAAGAGCAGGTCCCAACCGTCGACCTTGGTCCGGTCCTTGGCTCGAAGCAGAGTAAAGCCATGAATCGAGCCATCGCGATTCCACGACTTGGCGCGGTGTGCCGTGACCCGCAAAAGCACTGGCTCACCGGCTTTGACAGTGATCTCCGGCGTGCGCTCGCCTGTAATCTTATAGCGGCTGTCGCTGTCGGCGGTTACCTCGATGACGTGGACTTGCGCGCTGGGTCCTTGTGCGTTGGCTCGAGGCACCGCAACCAGCAAAGCGCTCGCGACCGCGGTCCACACTACAGTACGCCGAATCTGGGATAGATTTTTCATAAGTGGGATGAGGTTATCTCGGCGGTTACTGGGTCATGTAAAACACGATCAGGCGCTGGTCTTCGTCGGTGATCGTGGCCCGGACGCGCATGTGGCGGAGAATGGTCGCCATCATGCTCGGCGAGAATTTTTGTGGAGCGTTGTGGCAGCGGCCGCAGTTGGCGCGAAAGCGCTGCTCCCCCGCGACTCGCATCCTGTCGGGATCGGTGATGTGCGATACCGCCGCAGCGGTAGAAGAATTTTTTCCGCCAGAGGGCGGTGCGGCGAAAACAGAAGATGCGAACGTCAGCGCCAGGGAGCAAAGAATCGTCAGCGATATCTTGCCGTGGAGAGTCGACTTCATGGTTGCGTCCCCACACGGCCAAGAGGAACCAGAAACCGGTAAGCCAGGCCAAAGCTCCACTGATTAGCGTTTCCGGCCGAACTGAACTGGCGGCCGTAGCTGGCGATGCCTTTCAGTCCGTCGCGAAACCAGTAATTGACTCCAAAATCGGCTTCGCGAGTATTGGCGCTGGGCAGGCCCAGTGCGGCCGCGCCATCGGCGCTGATCCCCCCGGTATAGAACTGCTGGGCGCGGGCGACGAGTTCCGTGTGGCGCATGGCCTTCTGCCAGAAGCTCGCCTGGCTGAGGCGGTACGCGCCCTCGACCCAGTATCCGCTGCCTTCAAACGAGCGGGCGAATTCTGAGCGCACGCTCAACGGCGCCTTCGACGACTGCCAGCCCATGTGGAAACCGAAGGCGTTTTTGCGCGCGTCCTGCAGAGTCCTCTGGAAGGACCCGCCGGCTTCCAGACGCGAGCCGGGAAAGAAGAATCCCACGCGCCCGCCGACGTGGCGCTCGGAGTCCACACTGCTGAGGCCAATGCTGGTGGCGGAGACGTAAACGGCGTAGTTCATATTGACGTCGCCCTGGGCGTTGACCGGAAAACCGCCCCGCAGCATGACTCCGTCGCTATCGACCGTGTTGATGGGAAGAATCAGTGGGTCGGGCTGCAGGAAGCGGATCCACACGGGATAAAGGCGCTCGTTAAAGATTCCAAAGGGCGTGAGGAAGCGGCCCGCGGTGATGGTGACGTAGGGGCTGGCGATGTAATCGATCTGGGCGTAGTCGACGTGCTTGGTGACCGGACCCTGGTAAGGTCCGCCAGTGAGCGGGCGCTGGAACTGACCTTCGAATTCCGCGCGCGACTCGATCAGCCAGCGATCTCCCAGCGGCACAAGGAGAATGGGGTTGATCTGGGTGTCGATCAGATTCTGACCGCCCGTGACGAAGCTGAACGTTCCAATACTGCCGGTGAGGATGGGAACTGGCTTGTCGGAATCGGGAGTCTGGGCGGCGATCGAAGCGAGCGCAAAGCAAGAACAAGAGCGCGAGGCTCGACAGGGCGATTCCCTGCGGGCGCGGTGCTGCGCTGTTTTTGGTATCGATACGGCAAAAGGAACCCCAGTCAAGCTCTTGATGGCATTGTCCTTCAGTCGCCGCGCGGAGGGGAACGTCACGGAGGGTAACTTTCGTATCCTGTGGTGCCGGACAAGAGTGCCGGGAAATGTGCCGGGGCAAAATGCCGAGCCAAAGGTTTTCCGGCTTTGAAGCTCTCACCAATTGGCGGGAGTCGTCGTCTAACCCAGGAGAAAGAAAACGGAGGAGAATCATGAATCGCCATCGCCGATCTGCCACCTGGTTAGGAGCAACCCTGGGAACGGTTTGCGCCCTGCTCGTGCTTGCGCTCGGGGCGCATGCGTCGGAACATGTTTCGGACCATCGCGGCGCGCTGACCGAGGAACTGCATCAGACTTATACCATCACGGCCAATGGCCGCATTGATCTCGATAACATCAACGGCGACGTTCACATCTCCAGTTGGGACCGGAACGAAGTGAAAGTGGACGCGGTGAAATACGCCGACACGAAAGAGCGGCTCGACGAGGCGAAGATCGAGATTGACGCAACCGCCGATGCGATCTCGATTCGAACCAAGTATCCCGACCACGACCACACCTGGAACTCGGGCTCGCACAATAATCCCGCTGGGGTTGAGTACACGCTGACGGTTCCGCGGACCATCCGGCTGGATGAAATCAAGCTGATCAATGGAGCGCTGGACGTGACCGGAGTGAGCGGAGAAGTGAACGCATCCCTCATTAATGGACGGCTGGAAGCGCACAATCTTGCGGGACGCGCCCACTTGTCGACGATCAACGGGAAGCTGGACGCGCGGTTTGACGAGCTGGCCGGAAATTCAGTCGAGCTAAATTCGGTGAACGGCTCCGTCGAGTTGACGATTCCTTCCGACTCGAAAGCGGAGCTTGAGGCCAGCACAGTCTCCGGTGGAATCAGCAACGATTTCGGGCTGCACATAAATCATCACCAGTTCGTCGGCCACGACCTGCGCGGAGAACTGGGCACGGGCGGGACTCGCATTAAGCTGAACAACGTGAATGGCAGAATTGCGATTCATCATGCCGAGGACGGGCGGGCGCTCAGTCCTGTGAAGGATCTCAGCCACGGCGACAAGGACGATGATGATGACGACAGCTCGATCTAGGTGTTTCGCAAAACCATAACGAGGGCGTCTTGCTCTCGCGGGTGGCGGCGAGATGCCGCCGGGACGGCGGCGCTACTAGTAGATTGTGTATCCCGGGAGCGGCGTGCGTAGGTCGGGCTTTGAAGCCATCAGCAGCAGCGCGCCCTCCCGCTTGAACGCGCGTAGATCTTCAAGGCTGTTGAACGACTTGGTTTTGTAGTCGTCGGGAGTGGGCGTGTCATCCGGGATGCGGACGGCCTGCACGTCCTCGAACGCGTGTTTCTTGAAAAGTTCGACATACTCGGCGGCAGATCGCACGTGTACCGGGACCTTCAGCTGGTCGACCCACTGCAGTGAATACTGGTTGTCTTTGTAGAGATTGATCAGAATGAACAGCCGGCCGCGCGGCGCCATCACGCGAAATAACTCCATCAGCGCGCGGTCCTGGTCGGGATAGTAGTAGAACGACTCCACCGACAACACTTTGTCAAAGAAGTTTTCTTCCCACGGAATCTGCTGCGCCGATCCCCAAACGTAAAGAATATTCTCAAAATCTTTTGAGGCCTCGCGGGCCTGGCGAACCATTTCGTCGGCGACGTCGAGGCCCACGACCTGGCCGAATCCTTCGGGACCCTCGCCGACCAGGCGCGCCAGCAGGCGCGTGGCCCATCCTGAACCGCAGCCCAGATCGAGCAGGCGCTCGCCGGGACGCAGATTCATGAGGCGAATCGTCTTTTCGGTGATGTCGAGATGATGGCGCTCCATCTTCTCGCCTTCGCCGGCCGCAGCCCATCGGTTGAATTCGTGCTGCAGCTTTTCGTCGGGGGTTTGCGGTTTGTCAGGCATGGCCCTCTTTATAGACCTTCGTGTCGTTTGTGACCGCGATTTAGATTCTATAACCACCAAGGGCACGAAGGAGCACGAAGGACTGCGACTTGTGCTACAGTTTCCCTCTTCATGGCGACACATCCGCCGAATCCCGCGCCAGAGTCCGAACCCGGGTCACTCTACTGCCCGAACTGCGCAGAAGAGGTTACGGATCCGCTGACCTGCGGGGACTGCTCGTCGGTGATTTGCCGGCGCTGCGGCACGGCGCTGGAATCGTCCGACGAGCTCGGAATCGGCTAATGGATTCCTCACCCGACGACATCGGCTTTCTCGCGCCCGGCGTTTCCATCGCAGAGGTTGAAGACCCGAACCGGCCGCGGCAGGTGATGGGATTCCGCGACCTGGTGCTGTTTTATGTGATCACCGGCATCAGCCTGCGCTGGATTGCAACGGCGGCGGCGGCGGGGCCGAGTTCCATCGTGATCTGGGTCGGAGCCTGGTTGTGCTTCTACACGCCGCTGGCGCTCTCGGTGCTTGAGCTTTCATCGCGCTATCCCAATGAAGGCGGGATTTATGTTTGGAGCAAGCGCGCGTTCGGTGATTTCTCCGGCTTCATGTCGGCCTGGACGTATTGGACCAGCAATCTGCCCTACTTCCCCGCTGTGCTCTATTTCGCGGCCAGCAACGTGCTGTTTATGCGGCAGGCGAAATGGGAGCATCTGTCCGGAAATGCGACGTTTTATATTGTGTTTTCCGTGCTCACGCTGAGCGCCGCCGCGCTGCTGAACGTGGTTGGGCTCGACGTCGGCAAATGGCTGCACAACATTGGCGCGCTCGCCATGTGGATTCCGGTGAGCATTGTGGTCGTGATGGGATTGGTGGCGTGGCATCGCTACGGGTCGGCGACTTCGTTCACGCTGCATTCCATGATTCCCCGCACGCACCTCAACGACATTATTTTTTGGTCGGTACTGACGTTTGCATTTAGCGGGTGCGAAACGGCGTCCTTGATGGGGGAAGAAATCAAGAACGCCCGGCGCACAATTCCGCTGGCGCTGCTTTCGGGAGGAATTACGGTCACGATCTGCTACATCCTGGGGACGGTTTGCGTGCTGCTGGCGCTGCCGTCGACGGAAGTGAACGACCTGCAGGGACTGGTGCAGGCCGTGTCGAAAACCGCGTCGCGCGTGGGATTTCCCGGGATATTGCCGCTGGTGGCATTTCTGATTGCGCTCAGCAACGTGGGCGCGGCCGGAGCTTACCTGGCGGCGGTAGCGCGGCTTCCCTTCGTTGCCGGGCTGGATCGATTTCTGCCGCCGGCGTTTGGAGCACTGCATCCGCGGTGGAAGACTCCGTGGGTGGCGCTGCTGACACAGTTACTTCTCGGCATAGTTTTTATTTTTTTGGGACAAGCGGGCACCAGCGTCAAGGGCGCTTACGATGTTCTGGTCAGCCTGGGAGTGATTACGTATTTCATTCCGTACCTGTATTTGTTCGCGGCCATGATCAAACTGCAGCGCGAACCGGCGGGGCCTGACGTGATTCGAGTGCCGGGAGGAAAAGTCGTGGCGAAACTGGTCGCAACCGTGGGATTTCTGACCACCGCGCTGACGATCGTGCTGTCGCTGATTCCGCAGCCGGACGAACCGAACAAGCCACTGGCGCTGTTTAAGATTGTAGGCGGAACGGGAGCGCTGGTGCTGATTGGAGCGTGGATTTATTGGGCGGGCAAGCGCCGGGCTGCGCGGGAATTGAGCGGGATCACATAGGCCCGGACGCATTCGTCCGGGCTCACTGATGAGACGCGGGGGCGGACGAACGCATCCGCCGCCACGTGATTTACGCGGGCGTAGCGGTTTTTCTCGGGGGATTGAAGAACGGCAAATTTGTTACCTGCACGTTCGTTTTGAGGCGCATGGCCTCGATGGTGATTTCCATTTGCAGTGAAGTGCCCGCCTTCGCAAATTCCGTTTCGACGCTGGCCAGCGCGATCAGTTTCTTCAGGATGGGCGACCAACTGGTGGTGGTCGCTTTGCCGACCTGCTTCTCGCCCGAGTACACGGGGACGGCGACGCGCGAGGCCTGCGCTGGCGCTGCGGGGGTGAGGCCGTAACGGTCGTAAAGCTGCTCGATGTCGGTCCAATCGACTTCGAGGCCAACCAACTGCCGGGACACGCCGTTTTTCGCGTCTTGTTCGAGAGCGCGCTTGCCGATGAAGTTTTCTTTGTCGAGGTGGACCATTTTCGCGAAGCCCAGTTCGTAGGGCGAGAACTTCTGCGACGGAATCAGCGCCTTCTTAGAACTGGTGTAATCGACTTCGATGAGCAGCAGACCAGCTTCTACGCGGGCAACGTCGAGCGCGAGCATGCCGGCAGCGTGCAGATCGAATTGCTTGCCGGTCTCGGCGAGTGCGTCCCAGACTTTCACTGCATTAGAACTATCGCTGAGTGGAACCCAGATCTCATATCCGAGATCGCCGGTGTAACCGGTGCGGGATATGTCGACGGGAATGCCGGCAATTTTGCCGCGAGTGACGCGGAAATATTTCAGGTTGGCAATATCGGCTTCAGCAACGGCCTTCAGCAACTTGGCTGAAGTCGGACCTTGCAGAGCGAGAGCCGCGACTTTTTCGGAAATGTCTTCGACCTGCACGTCCATATTCAGGCCGTTTTGGCGGAACCAGCGCAGGCTCGGATCGGCTGCGGTCCAGCGATAGACGTTTTCCTCGAGGCGCGAAATCGTGCCGTCGTCGATGACCTTGCCCTCTTCATCGCACCAGCAGCAGTAAATGACCTGGCCCACTTTCACTTTATTTATGTCGCGCGTGATGACGCGGTTCACCAGACGAGTCGCGTCTTTGCCGGTGATCCGATACTTGTAGAGTGGTGAAATATCGATGAGCGCGGCGGCGTTGCGAATGGCGTTGTACTCATGCTCATGGTGAACTTCGTACACGCTCACGGTGTAGTAGCCGGACCACTCGCGGTAGTTCAGGCTGTGGCAGAGGGGAAAGGTTCTCTCGTGAAATGCGGTTCCGATGGGCAAAGGAGTTCCTCGTTCGGGCGGCTTCGCTTGATGCATCATTTTTGTCCCCAGCGGAAACCACCAACCACGAAGGACACGAAGGAGCACGAAGGAAATCGCCGACGTCGGATTATATTCACCTGCGTGCTTGCGCGGCAACAGCGAATGTGCGTGACTTACAGTCAGGAGCACCGCAAATATGCAGACAAAACGCGCGCTTCCCGATAGAATGTCGATTCGACTTTCGGTCACGTATGCGCATGTTCATGGCCAATTTGTGCAGCATCCTTCGAAGCTGGACCGTCCTGCCCAGCGGGCTCTGATCTTCTCTTCCGCCCGTTTCCCTACGCGAGTATTATTGCGTTTCCCTCTACCCGATCGTGAAAGCTAAAAGCTTTAGGAGCTAGAAGCGAATGGCTGGTTCGAATTCTTACGACGTAATCGTGGTCGGCGGCGGGCACAACGGCCTGGTTAACGCCGCGTATCTGCAGCGCGCGGGCAAGAAGGTGCTGGTGCTCGAACGGCGGCACGTGCTCGGTGGCGCGGCCTGCACCGAAGAGATTTTCCCGGGATTCAAGTTCTCGGTCTGCTCGTATGTCGTGTCGCTGCTGCGACCCGAAATTATTCGCGATCTCGATCTTCCCCGCCACGGTCTGGAGATTCTTCCCCTCGACGGCACATTTACGCCCATGCCCAGTGGCGATTATTTGTGGCGCGTGAATGATCATGGCAAGACGCACCGCGAAATCGCCCGCCACTCGCGGGTGGACGCCGAAGCCTACGACGAATTCGGCAAGGCCATGCAGGCGATGTGCCGGTTCGTGAAACCGATCCTGAGCATGGTGCCGCCGGACCCGACGACACTCGATCCGCGCGAACTGATGAAGCTCTTGTTTATCGGACGGCGTTTTCAGGGCATGTCCAGCTACGACAAATACAACCAGGTCCAGCTGATGACGATGTCTGCCATTGATTTTCTCGATCAGTGGTTTGAGACGGACGTGCTGAAAGCGACGATGTCGGCTTCGGGAATTATTGGAACGTTTCTGGGCGTGCGCTCACCGGGAACGGCCTACGTTCTGCTGCATCATTACATGGGAGAGATCGACGGCGCGTTCCGGGCCTGGGGATTTGCGCGCGGCGGTACGGGCGCGATTTCGAATGCGATTGCGGATGCGGCGCGCGAGGCGGGCGTCGAGATCCGCACGAAGGCGGGCATTTCGCAGATTATTGTGAAGAACGGCAAAGCAAAGGGCGTGGTTCTCGCGAACGGCGATGAAATCTACGCCGATGTGGTTTCTTCCAGCGTCGATCCGCGACTGACTTTCACGAAGTTTATTGAAGCCGAGCATCTGCCGGGCGATTTTCTGGAAGATGTGAACCGCTTTAAGTTTCGTGGATCTTCGGGCAAAGTAAACATGGCGCTGGACGGGCTGCCGAATTTCAAGTGCATGCCGGGACCGGGCGCACACTTGCGCGGCGCGATTTCCATTTCGCCGTCGGTCGAGTACATGGAGCGGGCGTATGACGATGCGAAGTATGGAAACTTCTCGCGGCATCCGTATATCGACATGGTCATTCCTTCGTTGACCGATCCTTCGGTAGCGCCTCCGGGAAAGCATGTGCTGTCGTGCTTTGTGCAGTATGCGCCCTATAAGCTGCGCCCCGGGCTTAACTGGGACGACCAGAAGGAAGTGTTCGGCGACACGGTGGTGAACACGATTGCCGAATACGCGCCGAACATCAAGGACATCATTCTTCACCGGCAGGTAATCACACCACTCGATCTGGAACGCGAGTGGGGGTTGAGCGAGGGCAACATTTTTCAGGGCGAGCTTTCGCTGGAACAGCTTTTCTTCCTGCGTCCGGTGCCGGGCTGGGCGCAATACCGCACGCCGATCAAGAACCTTTATATGTGCGGGTCCGCGACGCATCCGGGTGGCGGAATCATGGGCGCGAACGGGCGGCTGGCGGCGCTGGAAATTCTGAAAGACATCAAGGGAGCGGCATAGCATGACGAGCCAAACCCGCGACATCGTCATCATCGGCGGCGGCCACAACGGTCTGGTCACCGCATTCTACCTAGCCAAGGCCGGGTACAAGCCACTCGTGATCGAGCGCGGCGCGCAGGTCGGCGGGGCCGCGGTGACCGATGAATTTCATCCTGGGTTTCGTTGTTCGACGCTGGCCCACACGGCGGGGCCCATCCTGCCAAATGTTTTGCGCGACATGCAACTGGAAAAGCACGGGCTCAGACTGATTACGCCAGAAGTTTGTGTGACGGCGCTTTCGCCCGACGGGCGCGCGCTTTCGCTTTACCAGGATGCGGGCAAATCGGCGCAGGAGATCGCGGCGTTTTCGAAGAAGGATGCGGCAAAGTATCCGGAATTCGCGCAATCGCTGGGAAAGATTGGCAAAGTGATTGGTGATGCGCTGGCGACGACGCCGCCCGACATCGACCATCCCAGCGGCAGCGACCTGTGGAGCATGCTGAAGACGGGGCGCGCAATCCGCAAGCTGGGCAAGAAGGATATGTTTCGCCTGCTGCGCTGGGGGCCGATGGCCGTAGCCGATCTGGCATCGGAATATTTTGAGACGGAACTGTTGCGTGCGGTGATCGCGGCGCGCGGTGTTTTCGGAACATTTCTTGGACCCTGGTCTGCGGGAAGCGCGCTGGTGTTGTTAATCAGGGCAGCCGGAGATCCGCATCCCGCGGGCGCGGCGGCGTTGGCCGCAGGCGGCATGGGCGCAGTTACGCAGGCCATGGCATCGGCGGCCAAGGCCGCGGGCGTGGAGATTCGCACCGGCGCGGAGGTTATTGAGATTCGCGTGCAGAACGGAGCGGCCACGGGCGTGCTGCTTTCGACGGGCGAAGAGATTCACGCCAAGGCGGTGATCTCCAATGCTGATCCCAAGCGCACTCTGCTCAAGCTGACCGATCCCACGCATCTTTCGCCGGACTTCGTCCAGAGGTTGCAGCATTACCGCGGGAACGGGACCGTCGCCAAGGTGAACCTTGCGCTCTCCAGCCTGCCGAAGTTTACCGCATTGAAAGACGGCGATGCAGCGGCACTCAAGGGGCGCATTCACATTGGCAACGAGATTGATTACCTGGAGCGGGCGTTCGACGAATCGAAGTATGGCAACTTCTCGCGGCAGCCGTATCTTGAAGCCACGATTCCGTCGCTGACCGATCCGACGCTGGCGCCGGAAGGCAAGCACGTGATGTCGATCTACATGCAGTACGCGCCTTATAAGCTAAAAGGTGACTGGGAAGAACAGCGTAAGGCGCTTGGCCAGACGGTGGTGCAAACTCTCGCGCAGTACGCGCCGAACTTACCGGAATTGATTCTGACGCACCAGATCATTACGCCGCTCGACTTGGAAGAAAAATACGGGCTGACCGGCGGACAGATTTTTCACGGAGACCTGGCGCTGGACCAGTTTTTCACTATGCGTCCGCTGCTCGACTGGGCGCAGTACCGGACGCCGATTGAGAAACTGTATTTGTGCGGGAGTGGGACGCATCCGGGAGCGGGGCTGACCGGCGGATCTGGAACGAACGCGGCGCGGGAGATCTTGAAGGAACTGAAGAAGTAGCATGCGGAGCGGGCACTCCTGCTCGCTTCTCTACAGTGGCAAGAACCAACGGGCAAGGGTGCCCGCTCCACACAAACTACGCTCCACACAAACCATGAAGAATTCCGCGATCCTGCTGATCTCCTGTCCTGACCGCAAGGGCGAGGTCGCGACCATTGCCGACTTCGTGTTCCGGCATAACGGCAACATCCTACACGCCGACGAGCACGCCGACGAAGAGTCGGGGCTGTTTCTGATGCGAGTCGAGTTCGATCCGAAGGAGTTCGACATTGATCTTTCTCAGGCGGATCTGACTGACTTCAGCAGGCACTTCTCACCTATCGCCGGAGCTTTCAATATGCGATGGCGGCTGGCGCAGACATCGCAGCGGCAGCGCATGATCATTCTGGTCTCGAAGTATGACCACTGCCTAGTCGATCTGCTGTATCGCCACAAGAGCGGCGAACTGGCCTGCGACATTCCACTGATTATTTCCAATCATGCCGACAATCAGGCGATCGCTGACTTCTACAAGATTCCTTATGCGATCGTTCCGGTCACCAAGGACAACAAGAGCGCCGCCGAGGCAAAGATTCAGGCGCTGATTGACGAGCAGAAGCCGGACTTCCTGGTGCTGGCGCGGTACATGCAGATTCTGTCGAACCAGTTCGTGCACCGCTATCCGCAGCGGATTATCAACATTCATCATTCTTTTCTTCCGGCATTTGTGGGTGCCCGGCCTTATCACCAGGCATTCGAACGCGGCGTGAAACTGATTGGCGCGACCAGCCATTACGTCACCGACGTGCTCGATGATGGTCCCATCATCGAGCAGGACGTGGTGCGGGTGTCGCATCGCGACACCGTCGAAGACCTCGTCCGCAAGGGCCGCGACCTGGAAAAGGTTGTGCTCTCGCGGGCCGTGCGCTGGCATGTTGAAAGCCGCGTGCTGGTTTATGGGAACAAGACGGTCGTGTTTTGAGCTGCGACGGCGTTCCTCAGGGGCTAAAGCCCACGGAGAAATAGCGGGCTTGATCGCAGCGCTGGAAGCGCTGCGCCACCCAAAACCAAGATCGTCCTCAAAGCAATATCGCCCCAAACTGACGTCGTCCTAAGCCAAGACCGCCTTAATCCAAGACCGCCTTAATCCAAGACCGTCCTACCGACACCGCCCTCAACCAAAGATCGTCCAAGATTGTTCACCACCAAAGACCGTCCACCAAGATTGTCCAAAACCAAAGATCGTCAAACCAATCTTCTCCTTCCAGAGCGCACTGCCGACGACTATCACCCCGCCCCTTTGGCGCGGAAGTGCATGTACTTTCGAAGGCTCCATTCCCCGCATGAAGCCTCGCTCCGGTGGTAACTTGCACCAGTAGTAACTTTTCGTTTTTACTGGAAGCATTAGTAAAGTTTCAGAAGGGAACTCTTGCTCTCGGGGGCACGTTTGGCCGAAGATCTTCGGTTTGAATTAGCCATTCTGGCGACCGTCCAGGGCTTCTACCAGAGGCTCATGCGGGATGCGCTGGGTGGGGACGTCCCCATTCCCAGCGGTCTCGACGAGGATGCGCTGCGCCATTCCGAGCGCGAACTTCCGACTACGCTGTCGCGGATGTACCGCTGGCTGCATCTGCTGGACATGGCGATCACGCCGGCCATGGTGCGGCAGGCGCTGACTCCCGACACGGATTCGGAAGTGGCTGAGGCTCTGCTGCGATATTTTGTGCGGCGCCGTGAGCCCAGCGACGTCAACCGCGACAAGACCGATCTGATCGCGACCTTCTTATACCGTCACCCGCGCGTACCAGGACAGTGGGAGCAGACCGGGTACGGGCTTGACGGCGCACTGCCGCTGTCGCCCTTCGAAATCGCGCTGATTGAAATTCTTGCCGACTCCGACGTGCCTTCCCTGCCCGAGGAGCACGTGCAACTGCTGCGACGATTCGATCCCCTGCGCGACGAAATTTCGCGCTTTCGCGACTTCAACACTCTGATCGATTCCGGCATTATCGGGCGGGTGCGGGAACTGAAGGAGTGGCTGGATGCTTCGTTCTATCATCCCGGCGTGCTGGCCACGGTTTCAGCGCACAACGCACATTTCGGCAAGAAGTTTGACGAGTTGTTCGCCAAGGCCCTGACCGAAATCAAGACCTTCGGACAAGCACTGGAGGAAATGGGTGGAACGATTCTGACAACGGTGGACGGAGTGGAAGTCACCGTCGAACATGTGGCTGCGATTCAAGAAAAACAGCTGCTCGATGCCGACTATGGCAGCACGTTCGAAAAATTTCGACGGGTTTCGAAGCTGAAGAAGGAACTGGACCGGCGTCCGCCCATCCGGCGGTCGTTGCTGACGCCGGCGGCGAAGGCGTCGCGAACTTCAGGGAGTGGCGCGGCAGCCGCGCCCAAGGCGGCCAAGGCGGCGGCAGCGGCGGCGAAAGCTCCCGCGGCGCCGCCCGTGTTCCAGCCGCCTGCGATCACCCCGCAGCAACTCTCAGCCGAGGAGTCCAAACTGCGGCGCGTCGAGGAATCGATTCGCGTGTTTGTGCGCGTCGCCGATCCGAAATACCGGCAGGTCGTGCCCATGCGCTTCTTCAACCTGACTTTAACCACGGCGGAGGCCGAAGCGTACGGTGCTCCGTTCCTGGAAGAAAAGAGTCTGCGCGCCGACGTGGCCCGCACGCTGATTCGGATGGTGTCGGTTTCCGCGCGCATCAGCACCGAACTCGAAGAACTGAAGCGCAGTCAAAAGATGTCCTCCCTGTGGAAGCTGCACGCCGACTCCGTAGTGATCCTGCTGGATATGGCCAGCACTTCCATCGAAGATGCGGGCAGCATTGGGAAGACGGCCGATCAGAGCGGCGCAGGCGCGGCGGCTCGAGCCATCCACGACTCGGCCCACAAGCTGCGCAACCATGCCGATATAGCCGTGAAGACTCTCGCCAACGTTAGCTAAAACGTTATCTTCAAAATCTATTCGCCGGGTTTCAGCATGAGGCGCGAGGGTCAGGGCGCGAGCGTGAGCCGCGACGATCAATTCGCGTTTCAGGAGAATTCGCTGCCGCGACTCGTCCGGGTTTGACGACCCGCCGTCGGGAATTGTGCCTTTCGTCGCTGAGGAGATGCCCTCCCTGTCCCGCCAGTAGCACACTCTGCATTGGAGGTATCACCAATGCGAAGCAGAACGATAGCAGCTTTGATTTGCGGACCTGTCCTAGGGGCGGTCTTCAGTGCGCTCGGGCAGTCACTGTTTGTCCCATCTCTGGTTGCGCAATCCCAGCCTGTGCAGGGATGGACTCTACCGCAGGGAACAACCGTGAAGGACAACGGTCCCCGCAGCTACCAGTTCACCGTGGAGGTAATCGGCAGCACCACGGAACCCGAGAAAGCAGTGGCCGAATTGGCGGCCGACCCACCCGACGTGTGTTTCTTGGATATTCAGATGCCGCGGCTCAATGGTTTCGAGGTCCTGGCGCGACTGCCCATCCAGCCCATCGTGATTTTCACCACCGCCCACGATCAGTACGCGCTGAAGGCGTTCGGCGTGAACTCGGTTGACTATTTGCTGAAGCCGGTGGAACCGGAGTCCCTGGATCGCGCCCTTCAGAAAGTTGAACGGCTGCGGGGCTCGGGCCAACTGGCGCAGTCGGACTTACCAGCTCTGCTTAAGAAGTTCACCGACTCGCTGCGCGAGGCTAAGCCGGAATGTCCCGAGCGCATTGCCTCGCGGCTGGGGGACCGGCTCTGGTTCCTCGACCTGGCGCGGGTAACGCATTTCTATTCCGAGGACAAACTGACGTACGCGGTGTCGGAGGGCAAGGCTTATTGTGTCGATTACGCGATCACGGAGTTAGAGAAGAAGCTCGACCCGAAGAAATTTCTCCGGATCCACCGGAGCACAGTAGTGAACGTGGACTGGATCAAGGAAGTCGCGTCCCTTCCCGGAGGAGCTTTGAATATTCGCCTGAAAGATGGCAAGGACACGGACCTGACGGTCGCGCGCGACCGGGCGCGCGATTTTAAAGCGCGGGTGGGGTTCTAGGCTGGAAACTGAGTTGGTAACTTCGAAGGACTACGCGCTGCTCTCAGTACCCCGTTGTCAGGCTCGGTATTCAGACGCTAGGGCGTGCTCACCTTTCGGGCTACTTCGTCTCCCAACAAAATGAAATGTGCAGTATTCCAGGTGTAGACAACGTCGGCCTTGGCTTTGCGGGCGCAGGCAGCTATCAGCGCGTCGTAAACCGCTCTGCCTAGAATTCCGAGCCCGGCGATGCGGTTGATAGCGGCGAGATACTCATCGCCGTCAAGCCATATTAACGTTAGTCTGTGCTCAATTTCTTGCACGAGTAGAGCGGCGGATTCGGCGCTTAGGCGTTGTTTTCCCGGATATCTGGTGAGCGTCGAATACACTTCAGCGAGGCTGTGAGCGGCACACCCTGCATTCTTACGACTCGCGGCAGCGAAGGCGGCGAAGCTGCGGGCGTGGTGTACATGATCTGGCAAGAGTGCCGGTACCAGGACGGAGCTGTCGAAAAACCATTTCACCGGCGCTTCCTCCGTCGAGAGGCTCGCACGGGGCGATTGCCTAGAAAACCAAGTTCGCGCTCGCGGCGAATCTGCCGCAGCACCTCGTCAGTAGCTTCCGCCGAAATCGGCTCGCCAGTGCTGAAAACCCAAATGCCTTGTTTCCTGTGCAGCCCAGATTCTCCCCTGCGTGGACGCAGCACAATGCGGTCGTCCGAGCTTTCCAGTTCCAGAGAATCGCCCGCTCGGAGTTGCAACTCATCCCGCACCGGTTTGGGCAGAACGACCCGCCCGGCTTTATCTACCGTTAGAGTGGCATTCATAATGGCATTTTACCATGTCACTTGCCATCCCAGATAGCATACCAGCGGAGGTGGGATAAAAAGCATGCCCATCCGTTTCACCTGCCTGTTAGCCCGTCAGCCATTCCGAAATCTGCCTTGTGCCCAAACCAGTGAAGTACCATTTGACTTCGTGCCTCAAAAGTCCGGTCACGAGGCGCGCGGTTTCAAACGCGGTTTCAAACTCGATAACGACAGCGTAGAATTTGTACCAATTCCACGGAGAGCGAAAAACAATGCGCCGGTACCATCACATCGGAATTCCCACTACTGAAGTGAAGCCTGGCGAGACCCACTTGAAACACCTGAAACTCTTTGTCGTCAGCCACGAGAAAAGCGAATTTGGCGTGGAGTGGATGCGTTTCGAAGCAGACGCGGCGGTCCCTGATCTCGTCCGGCAAGTTCCGCACGTCGCGTTTGAGGTGGCTGATCTCGCCTCCGAGCTTGCTGGCCGCGAAATCCTGATTCCTCCCAACAGCCCATCTGACGGCGTCCGCGTCGCGTTCATAGTCGAAAACGGCGCGCCCATCGAACTGCTCGAATTCATCGACCCCAACCATCCTGGCCGCCGCCAGCAGAGCAAGATGCTCATATAAACACCCTCCAACCGAAGCACCTCTTAGAGTGAAGGCGAACAGCTGACACCTTTCAACCACGCGGCCCGCAGGCGGCGGTAGACACACGCCTGACTTGGCAAAACCACCCTCATTACAACACTTTACTGTTCATCGTGAATGCGCTGTGCTATACCTCGGCCTGTGAGGAAAAGCCGGCAGACAGGCCCCTCTCTGCACGAGCGTGCGCTCGTCTAACGGCGCTCAAGAAGGGGTTCCCAATGAAAGTCGCTCTCATTGCATTACTTCTTGCGGCACCTGCATTTTCGCAGGCCCCGCCGGCTGCTTCTACCGCAGGGTGTGGCCCGGCGAATGTCAGTTTCAAGGTCAAACTGGACGATCCCCACCACACGCTGGCGCAGCCAGAACCAGGGAAGGCGCAGGTTTACTTTTTTCAGGATGCCGGTACTCCCATAACCTTAGGATATCCAACCGTGAAATTCGCGATCGACGGAGCGTGGGTAGGCGCAAACCACGGCAACTCCTATTTCTCAGTGTCCGTCGAGCCCGGAGAGCATCACGTGTGCGTCACCCTGCAATCATCGCTGGTCGCCCAGCGCGTGGAACTGGCACATTTCACAGCCGAGGCGGACAAAGTTTATTACTACCGCACGCGACTTATCATGTCGCGAAGTGTGGAGCTGTTAGAGCTTAATTCGATCGACAGCGATCAAGGCAAATATCTCATTGCCTCCTTTCCGCTGAGCCTTTCGAGTCCCAAGAAGTAACGTAGCGGAGGGTACGCCGCACTGTGTAGCTAACGTAACATCGCCTTATCACTCATCGCGCGGGGTCTGCGATCTGAGTCGCACTGGCGATCGCAGAAAAAAGACGGGCGATTTCTCGCCCGTCTTTTCTGATGGCTGATGGCTGAGAGCTCAGTTGATGTCGAACTGCTGCTGGTGCACGGCTGCGTCGCTCTTCACGATGATGGTGCGTTTGGTCAGTTCTTCCATCTCATTGAGTAAGCGGCCATTGTTGCCTTTCAATTCCTTGGCCACATCCGGATGGACGCGGAGCATGACGTCTTCATGTTCGAGGTGCTTGGCAATCTTGCGCATCTCGACGTAAATCTCGTTGCAGACCGTGGTCACGGACTTCACATATCCGGTTGACTCGCAGTACGGGCAAGGCGCGCCGATGGTGCGTTCCAGCGACTGCTTGACGCGCTTGCGGGTAATGGCGACCAGGCCGAAATCGTTAAACTGCAGCGTCTTTGAAGGCGCGCGGTCGTGGCGAAGTTCTTCTTCCAGAGCCTGCATCACGCGCTGGCGGTTGCGGCGCTCATCCATGTCGATGAAGTCGATGATGATGATGCCGCCCAGATCGCGCAGCCGGATCTGGCGTACGATTTCTTTGATCGCGTCGACGTTGGTCTTGACGATGGTGTCTTCCAGACGCGCGGTCTTGCCGACATACTTGCCGGTGTTGATGTCGATCGCGACCAGCGCTTCGGTCTGGTTGATGACAATGTAGCCACCGCTCTTGAGCCATACTTTCGACTTGAGCGCCTTGTCCATTTCCGCGGCCAGGCCGAACTGTTCGAATAGCGGCGTTTCTTTGGTGTAGAGCTTCACGCGCTTGACCATCTGTGGCTGGAAGCGGTTGAAGAAGCGCAGCACGCGCTCGTATTCGGGTTCGGTGTCGACCCAAATTACGCTGAAGTCGGAAGTGACCTGATCGCGCAGCACGCGCTCGACCACGTTGAGATCGTGATAGATCAGCGCGGGCGGCTTCGAACTCTCGGCGCGAGCCTTGATGTCCTGCCACAAGCCCTTCAGGAAACGGATGTCGGCGCGGAGTTCTTCCTCGCTGGCGCTCTGCGCGGCAGTGCGGACGATGAAGCCACCGTGACCGTTTTCGCGTTCGCTCATGATGATCCGCTTGAGGCGCTGGCGCTCTTCCTCGGAAGAAATTTTGCGCGAGACGCCGGTGTGGTTCACCGTGGGCATGTAGACCAGGAAGCGGCCCGGGAGCGCGATGTGGCTGGTGATGCGCGCGCCTTTCTTGCCGATGGGTTCTTTCGCGATCTGAACCAGAATTTCCTGGCCTTCCTTGAGCAAGTCGCTGATCAGGGGAACTGGAGCATTCTCGCGGCGACGGAAACGGCCACGCCCTCGATCACCGCCACCACCACCGCGGCGCTGGCGGTCGCGCGGGCCACCTTGGCGGTCACGGTCGTAGCCGGGACGCGGGCGTTGGGTGCGTTGTGTATACCCGGCAGTTCCAGCTGGAGCACGAACCTCCACGCGGGCATCTTCGATCCGTCCATCCGTGGTGCCGTTGCCGCGAGCCTCTGCGTCGAGCAGGGCTTCCGCTTCGGCTTGCGCCTCTTCGAGTTCGATTTCCTCGCTGTCGTCTTCGCCTTCCGGGTGTGCGGCTTCGGTGGGATGCGCCTCGCCAGAATCGGTGAGCGACGCCTGATGAATCTCAGCAACCGTCTCCCGGGCCTCGCCGTTCAAATGTCCGGGGCCGGCCTGGGTTTCTTCTTCGAATTCCTCGTAACCTTCATCGGAAGAAGCTTCGTAATGAAGGGTGCCCGCTTCTTCCTCGTCGATGGTTTCTTCTTCCAGGGTGCCGGGGGCGGCGAAAACCGGAGCCTCGTGACGAGAATGCGCGGATTGGTCGGAGGCGGCCACCTGGCTGTCGTGTGCTACCTCGGTCTCTTGTTCAATCTCTGGAGAAGATACATTGGAAGATCCCCGCGGAAACTCCTCCATCGATTCCCTCTGAGCTTCCTCTTCAATGGCCACGATGGCCTCACCCGGCCAACCGAGAGAAGGCACATCGTTTACTTCCGGGCTTGGCTCCAAAGCCGCCTCGGGCCGGCGGAATTCCTGATTCCAGTCGGCCGTGGTTGAGGCCGAAGCCAGGTGCTCGACCTGCTCGTGCTCGATTTGTTCCTCACGGTTCCCGCGAGTGTCGTCGTCGTGCTCCTCATGCAGGGGCTCGGCTGCCGACTCGTTAGCGGCAAAGATGGGCTCGTCCCCGGGAAATGTTGCGGCGAGGGGCTGTGCGGGCTCGGTGTGGACGTCCGGCTCGACTTGAGCGACGGCCTGTCGTAGCGGCGGCTGCGGCGCAGACGGTGGTTGCTCAAAACGCTGGTACTTCGAAATCGACTCGCCGGGCAGCAGCATCGGCTGGTATCCAGGAGGCGGACCAGAAGGCTGGTTCCGGCTGGACTCGACTGGGCGGGTTGGCTCGACCGGGCGAGCAAAGCGCGGCTCCGGGGTGCGTTCTGAGCCTGCGTTCTGAACCTCGTTCTGAACTTCGTTCCGAACCCCGGTCCAAGGCTCGATCGGGAGTTTTCTCCGGACCCCGATCTCGGCCATCCCCGCGACCATCGCGGCGTCCGCCACGGCGGCGGCGGCGGCCACGGAAGCCTCCGCGCTCGCGGTTCTGCGAATCCTCAGCATTGCCTAACTCGGTGGATTCTCCGGCTGGCGCCGCCTGCCCCTCACTGAGGGTTTCGGCTTCGAAGGTTCCTTCGTCGGTGATGGGCAACAACTCGACTTCGGCATCCGCTCCATCCTCCGACGCGGCCTCCACGTCGGCCTTCGGCGCCGGCTGGCGCAAGTCAGGCACGGTGCGGGTCGCTGGGATGACGTCGGTCAGATCGTCGTCGTGCTCTTCCAACTCCATGAAGTCGGAAACGTAGAGGAAGGCGTCGCGCTCCAGACCGATATCGACGAAAGCCGACTGCATGCCAGGCAGCACGCGGGTTACGCGGCCTTTGTAGATGGATCCGGCCAGGGTGTACTCGTTCTCGCGCTCTAGATAGACTTCCGCGAGCAGATCGTCTTCCACCATGCCCACTTTGGTTTCGTGGGGGGTAGAAGAGACAAATAGTTCTTTGTTCATCAAACACTCCGGTCCCGCCGACTCATTCAGGTCGGCCGGGGTTCACCGGGGCGGAGTCAGGTAAGGATGGGGAGGATGAAGCAACGAGCGTTGCGATGCGCCCCGAACATGGGGACAGACTGGGACTGGAGAGTTCTACTCTCTCTCTCTTCCTGCCGAGTCCGCTGCACAAGCTTGGGAATCTTTTGCACTTATCTCGCTAATTCTTGCCGGGGTTTGTGACCGCACTCTCAGACCCAATTGGGGTCGGGGGGCCGTTCCCTGCCCGGCTGCTCAACTTCAATCCTGCCCGGCCTTCTACAACTCGACTAGCCGGTGAAATGCCCCCTTTACGCGAGGGCGGGCGATATTTTTAGAGATCGATATTTGAAGATCGATATTTTTGGGGCTGCGCCTGCGAGCGCAGCAAAACTGCTTTTCCTGCCGTTCTTCCCCGTTCAATATTCCCCGTAAACCACTCACGAGAGCTAGTTTACGAAGCGGCGCATACGAACATTCATAACCATCCCCAGCGCCAGGAACATGAACAACACGGAAGACCCACCATAACTCATCAACGGCAAGGGTATTCCGGTGACCGGCATAAAGCCAACCACCATGCCGACATTGACCAGGATATGGAAGCTAAGCACAGCCACCACACCCATCACCACGAACGTGCCAGCGCGGTCGGGCGCTGTTTGCGCGTTCTGGGTCAAACGCATCAGCACTATGAAGTATAACAGCAGAACCCCGAGCGCGCCTACGAATCCATGTTCCTCGGCAAAAGCCGCGAAAATGAAGTCCGTTTGGGGAACCGGAAGAAAATTCCCGTGTGTTTGCGAGCCTTTCCCGCCCCAAAGGCCACCGGAACCCACGGCAATCTTGGATTGCTCAACTTGGTACCCCGAGCCTTGAGGATCGAGTTCTGGGTCGATAAAACTGGTCAACCGCTGCTTCTGGTACGACTTCAGAACGTGAACCCGGGGAACGAGAAAGACTGCTCCGACTCCGACCGCCGCCAGCAGGGCCACAGTCAGCCCCTGCTTCCATTGCAACCCGCCCAGAAACACTCCCATGACGGCAATAGGGACGTAAGTCAAGGCGGTGCCGAGGTCAGGCTGGGCCAGCACCATCAGCATGGGAACCCCGACGATGGCTCCGGCCTTCATGAAGTCGGACCAGGAGAGCTCGCGCTGGCGCATGTCGGCAAAATACTTGGCGACGGCGAGGATGAGGATGAGCTTGACCCATTCCGAAGGCTGGAAGTGGTTGCCGCCGGGCATGTGGATCCAGCGCTTGGCGCCGAGGTACCGTTGTCCGAACAGGAGCACGGCCATCAGAGAAGAAACGCCGGCGATGTAGAACCAGTGAATCTGATCGAGCAGCGCCTGGTAGTTGATCAGGCTGACCAGGAACATAGCCCCCAAACCGGCCAGCACCCAGTAGACCTGCTTGACATGGGCTCCGGCAAACTTGGTGTGCATGGTGGCGCTGTGGATCTCCATGACTCCCAGCCCGCAGATAATGAGCACGAAGCCCAGCAGAACCCAGTCGAAATCGCGGTATGAGACGTAGCGTGCCATAAGAACAGCTTCTAGCTCTTAGCTCTTAGCTCTTAACTTCTTGCTTTCACCTACCGAATGTCATCCTGAGCGAAGTTGTCGTCCGCGAACAGCGGACGACAACGCAGTCGAAGGATCCCTACCCTCCCACCGCAACCGACAGCGCCGGAAACTCCCTTCGCAAGAATCACGATTACTGCATTCCCGGGGCGGCGACGGCCACTGCCAGCGGCTTCTTCGGCAAATCGAGAACGAAGCGGCCACCCGTCAGCTTATCTTTATCTCCATCGGAACCTGGCTCTGTCCACAGAGCGCCGATGTCGACCGTTCCTTTGCCCTTCGGCTTTTCCACCATCTTCTGCGGGGTGCGGCGTTGCTTGTCGACGAAGGCCTTGATCACCTGCGTGGCCACGTTCGCCGCCAGCCGGCCGTGCTCCCCGCCCTGGAACAGGACGCAGACTACGATGTCGGGATTGCGCCGTGGCGTGAAGCCCACGAACCATCCGTTCTGCGCCAGATCGGCGTCGTCCTTGTGCTTGGCGCGATTCTCGAGTGACACCACCTGCGCCGATCCAGTTTTGCCCGCGATGTCAATGCCCTCAATATGTGCCCTTGGGGCTGTCCCTTCCGGCAGCAACACTCGTCCCATCGCGTCGGTAATGTAGTTCCAACCACTGGGATCGAGAGGAACGCTGGTCACGTCTGTGAAGTGCGCCGCCTCCAGGTAATTCGGCGGCAAGTCCGTGGGATTGATCACGTGCGGCACCACCATCTTCCCGCCCATGGAGATGGCGCTGATCGCGCGCAACAACTGCACCGGCGTGACAGTGATCGCACCCTGCCCAATGCCGACGAAGATGGTCTCACCCGCATACCATTTCTGATGGAAGGTGCGCGCTTTCCATTCTTCGGAAGGAACGATACCGCTGGCTTCCTGCGGAAGGTCAATGCCCGTCTTCTGTCCCAACCCTAATTCGGTCGCATATTTGGCGATGCGATTAATTCCGAGCTTGTCGGCCAACGTGTAGAAGAAAATGTCGCACGACTGATAAATCGCCTTTTCCAGGTCCACATCCCCATGGGTCAGGTGCTTGAAGTAGACCCAGCATTTCGAATTCCTGCCGTAGAAGTCGGCACTGCCGTTGCAGTGCACGTGCATATTCTGGGCAATGCCTTCTTGCCAGCCGGCAAACGACATGATGATCTTGAACGTCGATCCGGGCGCCAGTTGCGCCTGAATGGCTTTGTTCATCAGCGGCTTATCGGGATCGGTCTCTCAACTTGGCCCATTGATCGCGCGACACATGCACGGCAAAATCGTTGGGATCGAAAGTTGGCCGGCTCACCATCGCCAGAATCTCTCCGGTGTGCGGATCCATGGCGACGATGGCTCCATTCTTGTCGCCCAGAGCCTCCTCGGCGGCGATTTGTAAATCGATATCCACCGTCAACTTGAGCGGTTTACCGGCCACAGCGTCGGTCTCGCCCAGGCGTCCGACTTCGCGGCCATGACTGTCGACCAGCGCCTGGCGCGATCCGTTCTGGCCCATCAGCAGCGTGTTGTACTGGCGCTCGACCCCAGAAATGCCGACCACGTCGCCCGCGTTGTATAGCTCGAACTGGGGCTGGTTCAGCATGTCTTCGCTGACTTCGCCAACGTAGCCGATCAGGTGCGCCAGGAACCCGTTGCGCGGATACAGGCGCCGTGCGGCATCGATGGTGTCCAGTTCCGGCAACTCGTTGCGATGGGCTTCGATGAACTGCAGTTCGTCAGGGGTGATGTCTTCCTTCAAAAAAATCGGCTGGTACTGCGGCATCGCGGCGAAGTGGCGAATGCGCGTCCGCACTTCGTTCGGATCCAGATGCAGGCCCTGCGCAATCAAGTCCGCATCGGCAGCCAGATCGCGAGAGGAATCGCGCAACAGCAGTGCCGAGATCGAAGGATAGTTATCCACGATGATGCGGCCGTTGCGATCCAGAATCTTGCCGCGGGGAGCCAGAACGGTACGTTGCGAACGCGATTCTTCTCGGCCGCCGAGGCGTAATACCCGCTCTCCATCACCTGCAGCTTCCACAATCCGTAGGCGAGCACCAGGAAGATGCCGAGGATGATGTACTGCGCCGCCGTCAGGCGGATTTCGGAAACTTTTTCGTCACGGCCGAACATCAGTTCTCAGTTCTCGGTTCTCAGTTCTCAGTTCTCGTTTGCGGAGCCGCTCACTTTGTGGGGCCACGCCGAAAGAGCAGAAAACCGGGAATGCTTTAGATCAATTCTAATCCCAGCGGGCATCCGCCTATTGCTCAAGCAGTGACGTAAGTCACAATCCCCGTCTACTCAGAACTGAGGACTCAGAACTGAGAACCGGGGACTGAGAACCTTCTTCACGTTCTCTGCTTAAACTTGTCGAGCAGGAAGAACAGCACCACGCCGAGGACAGCGTTGGCCAGGCCGGCCAGCATGCCGTGCAGCCAGCTCCAGGTCTGCGTCATGTTGACCAGTCCGCGGGCTACGGTGAAATAGACCGCGGAATGGACCAGATAAAACCCCAGCGTCACCAGGAAGCGGGCGCCGGCGTTTTCCACGTCGAGCTTCACGCCCAGCGACGAGGCTCCGTAGCCCACGACGGTTTTGGCGATGCCGTAGATTCCGATGGGATTGTGGCCGAGCATGTCCTGCGCCAGGCCGATCACGGCCCCAGTGAACAAGCCGGCAACCGGATTGCGACGGGCCATGGCAAAAAAAATGGTCACCAGCAGCGGCAGGTCAAAATACACCGCGAAACGCGGAAACCGCAGCGGCACGAACGCCTGCACAAACAGCGCCAACAGCGGAACACCGATGGTTACCGGAATGCTGAACCGGTAGACCTCAACCTGCTCCTTGGATGTGTAAGTGATAGGCACGCTATTGGGGGCTGCTTTCGGCAGCGGGCGGCTGCGAATTATCTGGAGCGCTGGGTGGAGTCGGGTCTGCTGATTTCGGCGGCTCGCTCGCGGGTGCCGTCTGCGTTGCGTCCGGCTTTGATGCCGGCGCGGTGCCAGCCGGGGCAGTCACACTTTTCTTTGTCGAGGAAGTCGCGGCCGCGGAAGTCGGAGCCGACGAACTCACGGTTGGCTTCCCAGCCGGACCCGCGCCGGACGCGCCCGGAGCGGTGCTCGTGCCGGACGGATTCTTGGAAGCCGGTGTGGTCGTGGTCGCGGCTTGCGTTGGTTTGGCCGCAGTCTCCGTCACTGCCGGTTTGGTTGAACCGGTTCGGGCTTTGGTCAACCGGCTTTGGTCGCGTGTCCCCCGGTGGCAGCGCCCGCGGTCGGAGTTCGCATCCGTGGCCGGCTTGTCGGGCACGGACGGCAGACCGTTGCGCCAGAATATCAGCGGCGCGGACTCGAACATTTTCTTCCGCAGTGGCCTGCCGTTCCTGCTTCTCGACCAGCACCAGCACTTCTTCCAGCTTGCTGAGGTTCGCGGCGGGCTTGACTTTGATATTCAGAAACAGGTCCTTGCCGTTTCCGACTTTGGTGACGGTGCCGACGGGCAAGCCCTTGGGAAAAATCTGGTCGCCGCCGCTGGTCAGCACGGTTTCCCCGACCGGAACCTGCTCATCGCTCATCACGCGTTCGAGCACGACTTCGCCGTTGGCGGTACCGCGCAGCACGCCTTGCAGCCGCGTCTTCTCGAGCAGGGCGCCGACGCCGCTGCTTTGATCGCTGATCAACAGCACCTGCGAAACCGACGGATAGGCCACCAGCACCTTGCCCACAATTCCGTCGGCCGTCATGACCGCCATGTCGCGTTTGATGCCGGCATTCTCGCCTTTATCGATATAGACGGTGCGGGAAAGATCGCTGCCGCTGGAACCGATGACCTGCGCGGCCACGGTGCGGGAGATGAACTGTTCTTTGAAGGCGACCAGGGATTGCAGGCGGCGGGCCTGGGCGGCGTCTTCGCTGAGCCGCACCTGTTCCAGCCGCATCTGCTCAATCTGGTCTTTCAGCTGGCGGTTTTCGGCGCGCACTCCGCGCAGGTAAAAATAGTTGTGCCAGAGGTTGCTGGTGCCGTTCTGCGCCCAGACCAGGGCGCGCTCGAAAGGAGTGATTGCGCCGACCGCCCAGATGCGGATCAGGCGCGTATTTTCCGGATCATTGCCGTTGCCGCCGCGTTTGACTTGCGTCGCCAGCCCCAGCACCTGCAGAAACAGCACTCCTACCAGGATGATCAGGTTGCGATAGCGGCCGAGTACGGATTCCATGAAAGCAGTTTCAAGTTTCTGGTTTCAAGTTTCCAGTTGGTTCCGGAACTCCGGAAGCCACGAAACTGGCAACTCGCAACTGGTCTCTATTCGATCGAGATTTTTCTCAGCAGTTTGAAATCGCGAGAGCATTTTGCCGGTGCCCAGCACCACGCTGCACAGCGGATCGTCGGCAATGGAAACCGGCAGCCCGGTTTCTTCGCGGATGCGCTTGTCGAGATTCTTGAGCAGCGCGCCGCCGCCGGTGAGCACGATGCCGCGATCGCTGATGTCGGCGGAAAGTTCCGGAGGCGTACGCTCGAGCGCGACGCGGATCGCGTTCATGATGGTCGAAACACATTCGCTGAGGGCCTCGCGGATTTCGCCGTCATCGACGGTGATCGTCTTGGGCACGCCCTCGATCAGGTTGCGGCCTTTGATTTCCATGGTCATCGGCTTGTCGAGCTGGTGGGCGGAGCCGATTTCCATCTTGATCTGCTCGGCGGTGCGTTCGCCGATCAGCAGGTTGTATTTCCGCTTCAGATAATTCATGACCGCTTCGTCCATCTGGTTGCCGGCCATGCGCACGGAACGCGAATAGACGATGCCGCTCAAAGAGATGACTGCGATGTCGGTGGTGCCGCCGCCAATATCAACCACCATGTTGCCGCTGGGCTCGGTGATGGGCAGTCCCGCGCCGATCGCGGCGACCATGGCCTGCTCGACCAGATGCACTTCGCTGGCCTTGGCGCGATAGGCGGAATCCATGACCGCGCGCTTTTCCACCTGCGTAATTTCCGAAGGCACGCCGATCACGATCCGCGGATGCACCAGCATCTTGCGGTTGTGCGCCTTCTGGATGAAATAGTTCAGCATCTTCTCGGTGACTTTGAAGTCGGCGATCACGCCGTCTTTCATGGGCTTGATGGCGACGATGTTGCCGGGCGTGCGGCCCAGCATTTCTTTCGCCTCTTTGCCGACGGCCTCCACTTCGCCCGTATTTTTATTGATGGCGACGATGGAGGGCTCGTTGACCACAATGCCTTTGCCGCGCGCATACACGAGCGTATTGGCGGTGCCGAGGTCGATGGCCAGATCGCTGGAAAAAATGCTGAACAGCGATCGGAGATTGTGACTGCGCGTCGGGCCTGAATGAAATCCGTTCTTTGACATGACGAAATGTTCCCGCGTCTTTCTTGCGTACCGCTCTTTCCGGGAATCTCCCGGATTTTCTTTTTCGCTGTTAGGATGCTGGCTGTCCTTATTCTACGAGATGCCCGGCAACCCTGCTCAAAATCGAAAAGTCTCAAGTCTCAGAGTTTCTCAAAGTCTGAAAAACAACAAAACTGCCTCGCTACTGAATAAGGATCTTCTTCTGCTGCGTATTCACTCCGCCCTGCGCCGTCTGCGCCGTCACCGTAATCACGGCTTCTCCGGTCGGCAGCGGCGGGGTGAAATAATGGAAACCCCCATCCGCGTTGATCATCGGAACTTCACTGCCATTCACCATGACTCGCGCGCCCGTCTGGGTCTTGCCCGTCACTTCAATCACGTGCCCGTGCTGAATGAAAGGATCCAGTTCCAGTTCGATGGCTTCGTTATCTTTGCCCTTGGAAATGATGGTGAAGCGATTCTTCTCGCTCTCCACCGACTCCTTCCCCGCTCGCGTCGTAGGACTGCACCATCCAGTAATAAGCGCCTTCCCCCAGGCTCGTGACCGTTACCGCTGCTGTATTAACCTTCTTATCAACCAGTGTAGAAGAAAAATATGGGTTGCGGGAGATGCGCAGGCGGTAACCAACTGCATTCGCCATCGGCCGTCCAGGAGAATTCCACGTCCTTGGTGGCCTCGCCCGCGGAAAACAGCGGCGCCATGTTGGCGGGAGCGATCGGCGTGGGCGGACCAATTTCCTTGTCTTTCTCCATCTGCGACTGCTGCCCCTGGAAGCTGACTTTTTCCCAGTTGGCCAGTTGCACGGTCTCGCCGTTGCGGGTGACCTCGCCCGTACCTTTTTTCATCAGGATCTCGTGCTGGTCAGCCTTGGGATCGTTATGCACCTGCGCCGCCGACTCGGGAGACAGCGAAGCCGTAGCGCCCGCCACAATCACCTGCGATTTCGAACCCTGGCTGTAAGTCGCGGTCGAAAGATCGACGGTTCCCGTGCTCACCGTCAACGCCACATTGGTCTGCTGCTGGTCGTTGGCCGAGTTTTCTTCGATGACGATCAGCGAATCCTGTTTCACGGTGTAGCTGGTGCCGTCGTTGAAGACAACCTTCGCCATGCCTTCCGACCCGGTCTGCACGACGTCGCCTTTTTCCAGAGGGATGTTGTAGTCGGCCGGTCACCCAACTGTTCCCGTTGCCCTTCTTCACCCGCACCGTGCCGTCGAGCGCCGTGAAGTGCGCCTGCTGGGCGGTCGAAGTGCCCGAACCCGCCGCTGGAGCCATGCCTTCCACATGTTCCAGCAGTTTGCCGGCTAAATTTTCGCCCGCCTTTACGCTGTTCTGAGTGAATTGCGGAAACGCGAACCGCATGGCGATGAACAAAATCGCGACGCCTGCCAGGATCAGCAGGATCACACTGCGGTACGTGATGGTCGTCCACGCAACGTGGATCCCCGATTTGCGATTGTCGGAAGACACTTTGGACCAGGAAACCTCAGTAAATATGCGGTAAAGATCAACGTTAGCACAAGCAAAACACCGGAAAACACAGGTTATCAGTTTGGGACGTTACGGAAGTGCAGGTCGCTTCCCTCGTGAAACCTTCGCGGCCATCGGGTATTCTTGCTTTCCCATGGTTAGCACTCTTCCAGGATCCTCGGTGCCGGATCGCGAGCGGCAATCGTTTCTCGGGTCTGGCCTCGAGCGTGGCCTCGCGTCTGGAATGGCTATCGTCTGGGGCATCGCCCTGGCGAAGCTCGTCTTCCACATTTACTTCAACAACCGCTATGGCTATTTTCGCGATGAATTCGATTACATGTCATGCGGCGACCACCTGCAGTGGGGCTACGTCGACCAGCCTCCGCTCATTCCGTTTCTGATCCACTTGTGCCGGGCGGTGCTCGGAGACTCGCTGCGCAGCGTTCGGTTCATTCCTGCCCTGGCGTCGTCGCTGCTCGTAGTGCAGACCGCGGTTCTCGCCCGCGAACTGGGAGGACGCCGCTTTGCCGTGCTGATCAGCGCGATCTCCGCGGTCATCGTGCCACAGTATCTTTCGAATGGCAGTCTACTCGGCACGAACTGCCTCGAACCCAACCTGTGGATGGGCTGTGCTTACTTCGCCATTCTCGCCATCAAGAGAAACGAGCCGCGGTATTGGGTATGGTTCGGGGTGGTGGCCGGCCTTGGGATGGAGGAGAAATATTCCATTGCCGTCTTCGGTCTGGGAATCGTAGTGGGCTTACTGCTGACCGAACAGCGACGGGTATTTCTCGACAAATGGATCTGGCTGGGCGGGCTGGCCGCTTTTCTGATTTTTCTGCCGAACCTGCTGTGGAACATTCATTATGACTGGCCGTTCGTACAACTAATCCACAACATCAAGGCGGACGGTCGCGATGTGGTACTGGGGCCATTTGGATTTCTTTGGCAGCAGATCCTGCTGGTGAACCCGCTCACCTTGCCGATCTGGCTGAGGGGATTGCTCTTTCTTCTGTTCTCGGCGCGGCTCAGGCCGTACCGCGCGCTGGGATGGTGCTATCTGGTTTGCTACGCCGTTTTCTTCGTGCTGCACGGTAAGAGCTATTACCTGGCACCGGTCTATCCCATGCTGCTGGCGGCGGGTGCGGTGGTCATCGAGGGGGCGATCGATGGTAGAGCGAGTGCTCGAACCGACGTTCCTGCGCAGAGCTGGCGGCGGCGCCTGCAGTGGTTGAAGCCCGTGATTGTCGTTGTTCTGCTGGCCAACGGCGTGTATCTCTCGCCCATCGTCATTCCGATTCTCTCTCCTGATCACTTCCTCGCATACACGAAGTATCTCCCGTTCAAACTCCCGGTGATGGAGCACTCCCACGCACGCGCCGCTTTGCCGCAGTGGTATGCCGACCAGTTCGGCTGGCAAGAGATCGTTGACGAAACCGCGGTCGCGTGGAACCGCCTGGCGCCGGACGAGCGGAAAGACTGCGGCATCTTCGCCCAAGACTACGGGCAGGCCGGGGCCATCGATTTTCTCGGCCGCCGGTATGGGCTGCCGGCCTCGCTCAGCGGCCATCAAACGTGGTTTCTCTGGGGGCCGCGCGGCTATTCCGGCAACTGCCTGATCGTTCTCGGCGACAGAAGAGAGCGTCTGGAGGAGCTTTTCAATCAAGTCGAATTCGTCGGCATTTCCGCCGATAATCCGTGGGCCTTGGAATCACAGATCAGTGTCTACATCTGCCGAGGGGCGAAGTTCGGCACGCTCACCCAGCTCTGGCCCCAGTTGAAACGCTGGCGATGAGCACGAAGTTATGGGTCAATGAGGCCTTCGCAGTCGCGCTGCAAAGACAGGGCTTAACGAGCCAACCCGGCACGTCCACTCGTAATCTAAGAGGTTACCGAAGTAAAATGATTTAGCGCCTCTGGACGATTACGGTACACTGTATGTCCAACACCGATCCTCCTCCTAGAAAAGGACCAGACATGGCAACCGTGCCAGCACGCAAACAAAAATCCGCTGAGGATGAACTGTTGGATAGCTTTGGAAATCTGATTGATTCGGCTGCAGAAACAATGACGGACGAGGAATTCACCAAGGCAGCCAACAAGTCTAACGAGACTCTCGATCGCGCGATTGCCGCTCACTCACGGCGGCGTGGTACTGCCTGATCCGCTCCGCCAATTCTGCCTTCGTAATATCTGGTTTCCAATCTTTGATTGCTTGGACGAACTCTGGCTCCGCCTCGTGACCGCCTACATCGAGTAGGTGACGCAACTTTTCGAGCTGTTCCTTTCGGACTTTGACCCTATCTTGTCGCTCCTGTGCGTCGGCAGCCCCTCTGAAGCCTCGCCAGATTTTTTTCATTGTGGTTCGCTCCACGACCTACCCGAACGCACCTAGGCGACCACGTGTTACGTTGGTCTTCTGGGGTTACCTGAAGTATTATTCCGAACCTCAGCGGCATTGCTCGTAACTTGAAGTCACTTCAGTCCCCCACTTGCGTTCACATAAGGAACCTCGGCCTGTCGGATGAGGAAGTAAGCTTTTGTTCGGCCATGAGAATCCTTTACAGCGTTCACCTGTCCCTGCCTTTCCAACCGTATCAGAGTGTTGTGAATCGTCGCTGAGGAGTTTTTCCCCAAGCGGTTCAGATCAAAGCCAATAAAGCCAAGGGCCTGTTTGACATCAGCAGGGCTCATTATCGGATCTGCACTTTGGCGCAGGACCATGCAGACCGCTTCCGTGATACCAACCTCCGCTGGCGGCCTCCGTTTGTCTGCAACCGCGCTTTTGAACAGAAACACCTCAAGGTTGCGTAGATTTTTTTCAATCTCCATGATCTCCATGTTTATCCGATCCCGCTCCTTGACCCTTTGAGCGAGCTTCGAACGAAGCGCTGCCACCGAGGCCATGAGCATTTTTGGATTCCTGTCCATCATACTCCATTATATTAATTAAAAGTAAATATATCAAGTAACCATTTCCGTCACTTCTACCCATCACTTCTCCTCAGCCTTGCCGCACCTTCCTTGCGGGTTGTAGCATCAATATCGAGGCATTCATAAGGAGAAATCATGGCTACCGATACTTTGACCAGTCCGGCCACGCTCAGCTACGGCACGACCAAAGTTCTCAAGAATTTTATTGACGGCGAGTGGGTCGAGGCTTCGACGGGCGAGACGTTTGAGAATCGTAATCCCGCCGACACCCGCGATCTGGTCGGGATTTTCCAGAAATCCGCCAAGGCCGACGTGGATGCCGCCGTTGCCGCCGCCAAGCGTGCTTTTACCAAGTGGCGCCTGGTGCCCGCGCCGCGCCGCGCTGAGATCGTGTTCCGCGCCGCTGAGATTTTGATCGGACGCAAGGAAGAGTATGCCCGGGAAATGACCCGCGAAATGGGCAAGGTTCTGGCCGAGACGCGCGGCGATGTGCAGGAAGCCATCGACGCTGCCTACTACAACGCCGGCGAGGGCCGACGCCTGTTCGGTCCCACCGTGCCGTCGGAAATGCCCAACAAATTCGCCATGGCCGTGCGGCAGCCGATCGGGGTATGCGGCATGATCACGCCGTGGAATTTTCCCATGGCGATTTCATCCTGGAAGCTGTTGCCGGCCATCGTCTGCGGCAACACCTGCGTCATTAAGCCGGCGCAAGACACTCCGCTCTCCACGTTCAATCTCGTCCGCGCTCTCACTGACGCGGGCCTACCCAAGGGCGTTATCAACGTCGTGGCTGGGATTTGGTGCCGAGGTAGGCACGCCCATCGCGGAACATGCCGACGTTAGGGCCGTTTCTCTAACGGGATCGTCTGCGGTTGGCCGCATCATCGGCGGCATCGCGGCGCAGAGTTTCAAGCATTGCTCGCTCGAACTGGGCGGCAAGAATCCCATGATCGTTCTCGACGACGCCAACCTCGAGCTCGCCATCGAAGGGGGACTCTGGGGAGCCTTCGGCACCACCGGCCAGCGCTGCACCGCGACCAGTCGCATGATCGTGCAGAAAGGCGTGTATCGCGAGTTCGTCGAGCGCCTGGTCGAGCGTGCCAGGAAGTTGAAAGTGGGCAACGGCCTGGATGAAACCGTGCAGATGGGCCCGGCGGTCAACGAGAAACAGCTGCAGACTGATCTGAGCTACGTCGAGATCGGCAAGAATGAAGGCGCGAAGCTGGTATGCGGCGGCAACCGCCTCGACCAGGGCGACTACCAGTACGGCTGGTTCATGGAGCCGACCGTGTTTACCGATGTCGACCCCAAGATGCGCATTGCGCAGGAGGAAATCTTCGGCCCGGTGGTTTCGATTATTCCTTGCGACGATCTCGAGGACGCCATCGAAATCGCCAACGGAATCGAGTACGGCCTGTCGTCGGCGCTGTACACCAAGGATGTGAACAAGGCGTTTTCGGCGATTCGCGATCTGTATGCCGGCATCACCTACATCAACGCGCCGACCATCGGTGCGGAAGTGCATCTGCCTTTCGGCGGGACCAAAGCGACGGGCAACGGCCACCGCGAGGGCGGCATCGGTGCGATCGATTTCTACACCGAGTGGAAGTCGGTTTACGTCGACTACTCCGACAAGCTGCAGAAAGCGCAGATCGATCGAGAAGATTAAAACCTTTCACCACAGGGGACACAGAGGAAACTGGAGATTCAAGTCCTCAGTGTTTCCTGTGCCCTCTGTGGTTCAGGCTTTTTCTCTTAGAATCTCCTAATCGCGCTCGACCGCCGGCTGGCGTGAGTACCTCGGTAATCTTGCCGTGGTACCGTCGAGCACCTACCGTGAGCACTGGGGATTTCAATCGGTTTGGGGTTCTGGCCACAGGTGTTGTCATGCGGGTCTGCCAGCTTAGCAAAAAATTCCAGATGATTCCACGAAGGCTGTCGTTTGCCATTCTTCCGCTTGCGCTCTGCTTGGCGGCCGCTTTCGTCCCCATTTCGCTGGCCCAGAAGGCCGACCGCAAAGTAATTGTGACCGTCAAACCCGAGTACCCCGAACTCCTCAGGCACGCGCAGGTCGGCGGCGTGGTCCGGCTAAAGGCGACCGTCCTGGCCAATGGCGCGGTCACCAATGTCGAGATTCTAGGGGGCAATCCCATCCTGGCGGAACGAGCGGTAACCGCGGTCAAGAGCTGGAAATACGCGCCCGCCCCGGACAAGACCATCGAAGAAATCTCGCTCAGCTTCAACCCTCACTGAGCGGGCGAGCGAATCCAACACTAGCCTGGCAAAGCCGACTCGGCAAACCACCAGCCCGACGGTGCCCCACCCTTCTCGCGTTTTCTGCGAGAGGGTGGGGATTTTGATTTCCCCTCGATTTCCCTGCGCCCATCGCGCCGGCTGCGATTAGAATTTGTTTTATGCCCTCGACCGAAGCCCACGAGATTTCCGCCGCTTCCCGCCTGGAACATGTTCGCTATGCCATCCGCGACCTGGCCTGCGTTGCCGACGAAGTTGTGAAGCAGGGACACAAAGTTCTGCCGCTCAACGTCGGGGATCCGTTGAACTTCGATTTCCAGACGCCGCCGCACCTCATCGAGGCGGTCTACAAGGCCATGCGCGACGGCAAGAATGGATACGCGCAGTCGCCCGGAGTTCCCGAGGCAATCGAGGCCATTCGCGGCGAGGCCGGGCGCAAGGGCATCACTACGGTGCAGGATGTTTTCGTCACGGCCGGGGTGAGTGAAACGGTCGATCTGTGCCTGTCGGCGCTGGTGAATCCTGGCGAAGACGTGCTCACTCCCTGCCCCGACTATCCGCTGTATTCAGCGGTGCTCTGCAAGTTGGGCATCGGCCTCAACGCCTACGACCTGAATGAAGAGGACGCGTGGCAGCCCGAACTGGCCGATATTGCGCGCAAGCTCACGCCGCGCACCCGTGGCATCGTACTGATTAATCCCAACAACCCGACCGGATCGCTGTGCACCCGGCAGATGCTGGAGCAAGTTGCGGAACTGGCGCGCCGCCACAATCTGATTGTTTTCTCGGACGAAATCTACGACAAGTTAATTCTCCCCGATGCGAACGGAGATGCCACGCCGCACCTCGCCTTTGCCGCGGTCGCCCCCGACGTGCCCTGCGTAACCTTCGGCGGAATGTCGAAAAATTATCTGGTCCCGGGATGGCGCATCGGATGGGGCATCGTTTCCGGCGAGTCCACCGCCGTGAAAGCCTATACCGAGGGCGTGCACCGGCTGCTGCGGGCGCGGCTTTGCGCCAATCATCCCGAGCAGTATGCGATCCGGCCCGCGCTGGAAGGCCCGCAGGATCATCTGATCGAAGTGCAGCGCAAGCTGCGTTCGCGCCGCGATCTCACGCAGAAATGGTGCGAGGCCACGCCGCGCGTGAGTTGCGTCGCCCCACGCGGGGCTTTTTATGCTTACCCCAAAATCGATATCCCGGAGAGCGACGAGATTTTCGTGAAGGAACTGATTCGCCAGAAACATGTCATGGTTGTCCACGGCTCCGGCTTCGGCCAGAAACCCGGCACACAGCACTTCCGCATCGTCTTCCTGCCGGATGAAAAGACTCTGACCAAGGCGTATGCCGGAATTGCGGACTTCATTCGCGAACGGTATGGAAATTCTTGACCCACTATGGCGAACCCAACGAAACGGGACTCTGCCGCGAGCAAAGTGGTTGCAGTGGCGCGATCAATAGTCACTTATCAAATCGGCCTCTCAGTCGGCTGCCGGAGAATGGCCCGTACATTTTGTTGGCTTGCGCCCTATGAAACAAACTTACCGACGATATTCGGAGAGTATCTGAATAATGTCCGAAACTTGCCGATCGGCTCGGAACGTTTGCATTGGAATCGTGAGGTCCTTCGGCAGAAAGATGTCGAAATCGAGAGAATCAACCAGCAATTTCGAGATCAAATCTTCGAAGCATGCTGGGCACTCATCGACCGCTTTGCGGATTTAGGCCCTACCGATGTGAAACCGATAGATTGATATGACCATGGTATAATGACCATGATCGAAAGGATATTCGTCCATGAAAAAGATGGCGGCGGGAGAGTTCAAAGTCCATTGCCTACGCAATCATGGATGAAGTGCAGTCCAAGCGCGAATCCGTCATCATCACCAAGCGCGGGAAGCCGGTGGCCAAACTCGTTCCCGTAGAGCAGGAGAAGGACGACATCTTCGGCTTCATGAAGGGCAAAGGCACGATTGAGATCAAGGGCGATATTGTCTCCCCATACTCACTCCGGAAGAGTGGGGCGATCTCTATTGATTCTGCTCGACACTCACGTGGTGATATGGCTCGCCCAGGATTATCGTCGAATATCCACGAAAGCGCAGTCAGCCATCAAAGACGCTCGCAAGAAAGACAGCGGATTGGCAGTCTCCAGCATCGCCCTGGTCGAAATCGCCCGTCTTGCAAGCTGCGGACAACTTTCTTTGAAGCCTGACGCGGAGACGGTTCTTGCCGAAGTTGAGCGCCGCTTCACCATTCTTCCAATCACAGCCAATATTGCCATCCAGGCTTACACTCTGCCAGCCAGGTATCCCAAAGATCCTGCCGACCGCATCATCGGCGCGACCGCATTGATCCATGACCTGCCCCTTATCACCGCGGACCAAGCAATCCGCAAGTCGCGGGCAGTTTCGACGATCTGGTAATGCGCTCAAGTCCTCAATAAAACCCGGGAATGACAGCGGGCACGCGCCTGGCATAGTCCTCGAATTCCTGTCCAAACGCAGCCCGCAGCAATTTCTCTTCGCTGCGTACACGGATGAGCAGACCGATACCGAAAATAACAATCGCGGCAATCGTTGCGATCCAGTGTTCCATCGCCAGCCCAGTAGCGATCAGCATCCCGAGCATTCCGGTGTAAATCGGATTGCGAACGTAGGCGTAAGGTCCGACCGTAATGAGCTTGTGGCCCTCGACCAGGCGTGCTGGGACTGCCCACTGCTTCCCGAGCGTGCGCACAGCGGCTGCGACCAGCCAAACCGATCCCGCTGCGATGGCCACGGTGAAGACAAAAAAGACGCTTCCGGCGATTCCCGAAAGCGCCGCGACCGCCGGGAGGAATGGCCGCCACGGAGGTTGAAACCACACCAGGAAATAGGCACACATCTGCAGGGCGATGCCCAGGGTAGCGAGCCTGTCCCGTTTGGTCTCGGGTGCTTTCGGAGGCCGCTTGCGAAGCAGGAAGATCCCGACGAACCCGAGCCAGCACAGAATCACGCCGAACAGCGTAGCGAGGGCGAGCGGAGTTGGACTCGACATACTTTTCGAAACCTCTGGGTGATTTTAGTCTACGAATCCCTGGGTCGTCTGGCTGGCGGACCACCATCTGGTAACGCAACGATCGGGCGAAACGAGAGACTTCCTTTCAGCAGCTTTCCCGGCGGCCTCTGTGGTCAAATCCTTGAGCTTTCTCTTTCCCCGCGAATCTGCTTAAATTAAGGCAGCGCAACTGCGGGGCGCGCTCAGTGTTTCTGTAACCGTGGTCGACATTCATTCTCACATCCTGCCGGAAGTGGACGATGGCCCCAAGTCCTGGGACGTCTCGGTCGCGATGTGCCGCGTGGCAGCCGCCGACGGCATCACGCACATGGTGGCCACGCCCCACGCCAATGACCGCTATCACTATGATCGCGAGTATTTGAAGACTTTGGTCGACCACCTGCAACCCCTGACCGGCGATGCACCGAAGCTCTGCTGGGCTGCGATTTTCATCTGTCTTACGAAAATCTGCAGGACGCGCTGGCCCATCCCACGCGTTACGTCATCGAAGACACGCGCTATCTGCTGGTGGAGTTCAGCAATTACAGCATTCCAGAACACACCACGGATTCTTTTTTCAAGCTGGGGGACCACGGAATTACGGCGGTTATCACCCATCCCGAGCGCAACCCGATCTTGCGCGAGAACCTGCAACGCGTGGTGGAGTGGGCGGAACAGGGCTGCGTAGTGCAGATGACGGGCTCGGCGCTGACCGGATTCTGGGGAGAGCGGACCGCACCGCGCCGCGGTTTGGCTGCTCGAACATCAGGCCGTGCACGTACTCGCCACCGATGCCCATGATCTGGAAAAGCGTGTCCCGATTCTTTCCAGTGCGCGCGAGGCCGCTGCCGAAATCTGCGGCGAGGAAATCGCCGAAGCGCTGGTCGAAGGCGAATCCGCGTGCCATCATCACCAACCAGCCTCTGCCGTATTTCCCGCGGCCGGTGATGACGAGCTACAAGAAGAACTAGCGCTTAGCAGTTAGCCGTTGGCATTTTTGGCCATCAGCATTTGGCCGAGCGCTTTTCCAAATCACAGGATCGAAGCCTTCGGGGCCTCGGAGCAGAATCTAGCCCACTAAATGCTAAGTGCTAACTGCCAAGTGCTGATTTCTATTGCGGTCTGGAGGACGAATCGCTTTGGTTCGGATTTTTAGCGGGGTTGGAGCGGTCCCCGGCGCCGCGCTATGCGAGGTGGTTGGCATCGGCTCCGCGCGCGGCGGATCTGGCACCGTGGTCATGGCGCTTTCGGGATTCAACAGATGGTCTTTGCTTGGCCCCAGACCCAGCTTGATCAGTGCCCGCGAGTCGGGTACTTCCTTGCTTTGCCAGCCGTGATCGGCCTGATAGCGGCGCATGGCTTCTTCACTGGCCTGGTTCCAGGTCCCGTGGCTTCGCCAGTCAGTAATGTCGCGGATCAGAGCTTCCTGAATGGCCTGGGCCCGTTCGGAGTCGATTTTCTGCTGGCCGCGTGCGCGCACTGATTTTTTTCTCGAGGAGCGTCTCTCCGACGACGCGGTGTGAGTTCGAGTCGTGCCGTTCGTTGAACTGTTTTCTTCGAACTTCTTGCCGCGGTGGATTTCTTCGCGCCTGTCGCCGGAGCAGAGGACTTTGCCGTGAGGGTGATGAGTGGGCGTTGTGGTGCTTGTGGTCGTGGGCTGGGCGGCGGCGTCTCCGGTCGAAGTCTGCAGCGCAGTGGCCGCTGGAACGCACGCGCACATCGCCAGCGCGCATAGGGCCGCAGACCTGGCGCGCACATCTGCACCGCACACCCGGTCGAGGAAACGGGCACTCGCGAAATTTCAGCCCAAGCTCATCAAACGGCACAACCTCGGCCTCCCGCAAATCCCGCAGCCCAGGAACTACCGCAAAAAATAAAAGGCCCAGCGAACGCTGGCATTGTAATCATCCTCCATGGACGCGTACAGTGCCAGTTCCCGTTGGGCCTTTGGCAGTTACTGAAGTGTGCCGGCCAGGAAGATGGTGCCGTCCTGCCGGGTCGAACCCCGCTGCCGCACCAGGAACACAACGTCCTGGCCGCTCTTCAGGCTCGACTCAATCTGGCGAAATCTTCTTCGCTGTTGACCGGCTGCTTGTTGATTTCCAGAATGATGTCGCCGCGTCCCAGGTTCACGTCTTCGGCAAACGAACTGGGCTTGACGTCCTGCACGATCACGCCTTTTCCCGGAGCCAATGTCGAGACGGTCGGCCATCTCTGGCGTCACCTTGCGAACGGTCACTCCGAATTTGCTCTGCTTGGGAGTGCTCTCGTCATCGTTGTCCTGGGCGTCTCCGAGCCGCGCCAGCAAACAATTTGGCGCGATCGGCAATGGTTACCGCAGTTTCCTGCGATTTGCCGTTGCGTAGGAAGCGCCAGAGTCAACTTTCGATCCCGGCTTGCGGGAAGCGATGTCGGCCACCAGTTCGGCGCCTTTGCCACCTTCTTGCCGTCGACGAGGGTGATGGTGTCGCCGACTTTCAGTCCCGCCTGGTCGGCCGGGCTTCCCGCCACGACGCTCGAAACTGTCACTCCCGATCCATTGCCGTAAACGCGGGCATGATCGCCGGATTTTCCACCGCGTCAAACATGATGCCGATCGAACCGCGAGAAACACTTGTGCTCCGGCCCGGTCAGCTGGTTGTAGACATCGACCACGGTTTTCGACGGCAGGGCAAAACCCACACCCGCATAGGCGTTGGTCTCGCTCAGAATCGCGGTGTTGATGCCGATCACTTCGCCGTTCATATTGACCAGCGGTCCGCCGGAGTTGCCGGGATTGATGGCCGCATCGGTCTGAATGAAAGTCTGGAACTGGCGGCCGGGCACAATGTCGCGGCCCTTGGCCGAAACGATTCCCGCCGTCACTGTCTCGGATAACCCGAACGGGCTGCCCACGGCCAGAACCCAGTCGCCCACCTGCATGCTGTCAGAATTGCCCATCTTCGCGGCCGGCAGCGGACGGTCCAGGTCAACTTTGATTACCGCGAGGTCGGTTTCCTGGTCGGCGCCAATCACCTTGGCGTCGTGCTGCACGCCCGGCGGATCGTCTTCGAAGCGAACACGAATGCGGTCGGCTTTCTCAATCACGTGCCGGTTGGTAACAATGTATCCCTTGGGATCGACGATTACGCCTGAACCCAGCGAACGCTCGCGGATGGCGCCATCCCCCTGGACCACCGGAGGCCCCGCCTGGCCGCCCGGACCACCGAAGAAGTGGTTGAAGAAGTCGTCCATGCCGCCGCTGCCATCGCCGCCGCTCTCTTCGTCATCTTGACTTGCCCGGGCGACGCCGGTGGACGTTCTTGATGGTCGATTCCGTATTGATATTGACCACGCTCGGTTCCAGCTGCTTCGCAATCTGCGAAAACGTGTTGGACATCTGCTGCGGCGAAGGCATAGTGAGCGGCGTCGCATCGCTCTTTTGTCCTTGCCCTTCTTTCCCTTTGACCCCGTAGGAAATCACCGTCCCGATCAGAATGCCGACGGAAAGCGTTGCCAGAATACTCAGCGTGTAGGCCCAGCCATGAGCCTTCATGCGCATCCACATTGCGCCCGAATCCATATGTCCACTTCCTCCAAAACACCCAAACTTTTTTATTATACCCATTTACCCGACGCCGGGATGCGCACGATAGCATGCCTATCCCTGCGGCCGGGGCTTTCACTTAGACGCATAAACCCGCGAAACCGTTTGATGACTCGCTGGATTGGAATAAAGCGCTGCGGGCCGAATCTCTCTAGCGACCAAGTTAGGCGGTTGCAGTTTTGAGGAAAAGGATTCGTATCAGGGCATCGCTTTAGCGCGATGCCCCCAGACACGCGAAACACGAACGGCTTTAGCCGCTGTGGCTCGCCACATGACAGCATGCAGCCGCTAAAGCGGGTGTGCAGCTGCTTGTCGAACGTGGCACGCCTGAAGGCGTGTCCTGATACGAATCGTTTTTCATCGAACTGAAATCCGAACTTGAGACCCTTACAAGCCCAGGGCCAGGGCCTACTTCGCTTCGTACACCGTCTTGCCTCCGACAACGGTTCGAAGGACTTTCGTGCCCAGCAACTTCTCCGGTGAGGCTCCGGTTATGTCCCGGTCGAGGACGATAAAATCCGCGAGCATCCCCGGCATCAGCTTGCCTTTTTCTTTGTCCTCGAATTCTGCGAAGGCTGAACCTGTCGTGTACGCGGAAATCGCCTGATCCATGGTGAGCCGCTGCGCGGGAAAATATTCCTGCTTGCCATCTTCGCTCTTGCGCGTGACGGCGGCATAAAGCCCGCGGAACGGCGGTGACTGGTTCCACGGGATAATCGGTTCCAAAAGCCAGAGTCACACCTTTATTCAGAAAGCCAGCCAGGCATAGGAAGTCGCCGCCCGCTTCGGCCCCAGCCGGTCCTGCGCCCAACGAATGTCGGTCAGCACATGGCTGGGCTGCATGGAGGCGATGACTTTCAGAGGTTTTGAATTGGGCGATCTGCGCCAGCGTTGTGACTTGCGCGTGTTCAATGCGCAGGCGGAAGTCGTCGCCGCCATCGGGCGCTTTCACATGCGCTTCACGCGCGGCCTTCTCGGCTACGGCAAAAGCATCGAGTGCCATCTGTATGCCCTTGTCGCCAATGGCATGGAAACCAATCTGGAAGCCCGCCAGCACGCGCTCCTTCGTCATGTCGTTCAGCTTCTGCCGCTTCGTAGCGCGGCAAGCCGGAGTTCTTGGGATCGTCTGCGTAGGGCTCCAGCAGCGCCGCCGTGTGCGATCCCAGGGAGCCATCCATAAATCCCTTGAGCATGCCGGTATGCAGCATCAGATCAGATTGCGGATGGGCGTTGCGCTTGCGGCTCAACTCTTCCAGCGGATCGTCAAAGGGCAGCCATTCCGTGATGCGCGCCGTCAGCTTGCCTTCTTTTTCGAGCTCTTCGTAGATCTCGAAATTTTCCCAGTTCGGTGAATAATCCTGCGCGGAGGTCACTCCATGCTCGGCCAGATCGGCAGAGCGCAGTTCAAGAGCGTTGCGGCGCAACCGGTGCGTCGGCTTGGGAATCACTCCCAGCACTGCCGCCTGCGCGGTTTCGCGCAAAATGCCGGTGGGCTCGCCATTCTCGTTGCGATCGATGTGCCCGCCCTGCGGATCGCGGCTGGCCAGCGTGATGCTGCCCAATTGCAGCGCCCGCGTATTAGCCACCGCGATGTGCCCATCGATCCGCACCAGAAATACAGGATGCCCGCCGGACACTTCGTCCAGATCCCAGCGCGTGGGCGTGACTTTCACCGGCCACAGCGTTTCGTCCCAGCCCGATCCAAGAATCCAATCGCCGGCCTGGGACTCTTCAACCTTTTTCCCCACCCGCGCGCGCAGTTCATCGAGCGACTTCACGCCCGTCAAATCAACGGTCAGCTTGGTCATTCCAGCATCGTCAAGATGCAGGTGGGCATCGTTGAATCCGGGCATCAGGAAATGTCCGCCGAGGTCGATGACCTCGAGTCTGCGGCCCTTTCAGCTTTTGAATCTCAAAGGTCTTGCCCACCGCCTGAATGCGGTCGCCGCGCACCGCAATCGCTTCCTCTCGCAGAATCGAGCTGAACGGCGTGTTGTCAGGCACGCCCGTATAAACATTCGCATGCTCGAAAATGATGTCGGCCCTCGGCTTAGCGCCCTGCGCAGGTTCGTTCGAGAAGGTCTGCGCCGCGCCGGCCAGACAGAATACGGTGAGCCAGCCCAGCAGAATCCCAAAGTTCCAGCCGCGTAGTTCTCTTGTCCGACCCCGTCAACACTCCCCTTGGACTCATCTTCATTCGCCCACCCCCGCCAGCGCCAGCATCGTCAGCAAAATCCGTTTCAGGCCCAATTCGCGTCCATTGGAATCGAACCACTCCTGCAAAGTGTGTGCCCCGCCGCCCGACCCACCGCCGCCGATGGCAATCGCTTCCCGACCCAGCGACAGAGGAATATTCGCGTCGGTGGATGCGCGCTGCACCTGCGCGGCGTTGGCCAGTTGCGCATCGACCGCGCGCACCACCTGCAAAATCCGCGCTCCCGCCGGCAATTCGCCCGCGGGACGGTTGCCGATCACCACCACCTCGCAACTCACCCCCGCCGGCCGCTTCTGCGCGGAAGACCTCATTTCGGCAGCCATGGTTTCATCTTCCACCGCGCGATTGAGCGCCAGGCGCAGCGACTGCTCCAGCCGCTCCATCTCGGTCATCGACGTCGAGCGAATATCCACCTTCATGCTGGCCGACTCGGGAATGGAATTCACCGAGGTCCCGCCGCGAATCACTCCAATGTTGAACGTCGTCTTGGGCGTGGTTGGAACCGGCGTCGCCGCGAAGGTATCAATCGCCTTGGCCAGAATCACAATGGGATTGGGCGCGCCGAAATCGCTCCACGAGTGCCCACCCGGCCCGCGCACGATCACTTCAAAGCGGCGGCTGCCCAGGGCTTCGGCCACAATCGTGTCGGCGCCCGCGCCGTCGAGGACGAGACTGTAGGCAATCGAATCTTTCCAGCGCGGCGTCGAAAAAATGTGCCGCATGCCGCGCAGGTCGCCTTCGCCCTCTTCGCCCACGTTGCCGATAAAAACAAACGGCAGCGCATGCCGGATGCGCACCGCCCGCAGCAGCGCCGCAATCCCCAGCAGCGCAGCCACTCCTGCGCCATTGTCGGAGACTCCCGGCCCGTAGATGCGGCTTCCCTGCTGGCGAATATTCAGCGGCGTGTTGGCCGGAAACACGGTATCAATATGCGCGCTCAGCAGCCACATAACGGCGCCCAAACCCAGGATGCGTGCCGAAGACGTTGCCCACGTCGTCGATGCGCACATCGTCCAAGCCAACTTCGCGAAAGCGCTCCGCCAGCCACGCCGCCCGCGCCGACTCGCCAAACGGAGGCGCCGGAATCCGCGCCATCTCCATTTGCCACTGCGCCAATTGCGGCTCCTGCAGGCGAAACCAGTTGAACGCCGAACGCACCTCGGGCGAAGCGGCCAGGCGCGCCACTTCTTGCTGCACTTGCGCCGAAGACGCAAGCTCCGGCAAGTCCGGGCGGGGGGCATTCGGGCTCATGGGAGATATCGGTTTAGTTTACAACGCGTGGGAAGGGAATAGGATTGGCTAATGTGGAACGGCGCCGTTACGGCAGGGCGGTATCAATGCGTGTCAAAGAACCGTCACCTTTGGGCGGGCTTCTGGGCGTTTCCGGACCCCTCTCTCGGCCCTGTCATGCTGAGCGGAGCATGTGGTTCGCTATGCGAACCACGTGCGGAATCGAAGGATCTCTACCACTACGGAAGCTGCGTCGGCGCTAGGGATCCCTCGACTGCGCAGCGTCTTCGCATTCGCGAAGACGCCGCTTCAGGATGACAAATATCAGGGCAAGAACTCAGAAGCCATGACTGCGCCCAGCTTACAGAAGAATCTTGTCGACCTCGCGGATGGCCGCAGCCAGTCGTTGTTCCCCGAAGCCGGAAATCTTGACCCACGGAAGGCCGCGCTCCGTCAGCACTTCCTCGAACCGCCGCGTCATCCACTGCCGGATGGTCTCTCCGTCCCGCAGCCCATCTTGCACGAAGGGAAGATCGCAGTCCGTAAGCAGGTAGAGATCGTGCCGATGTGCCGCGGCAATGGCCTCGACGTCCGGAGCGCTGGTCCGCAGGTAGCGCTCATGCCAGATTCCCGTGGCCAGAACATCGGTGTCGCAGATCAGGATGCAGTTGGCTGCGCGCGCCAAGTCATTTTCCATTTCCTGCTGCTTGCGGGCGATTTCGGTGAACTCCGCGCTGCGCCACTGATAGGTCCACAGGTCCATGCCCGCCGTCTGTAACTTCTCGCAGTATTCGCGGCCATACTCGGGCACCCAGACAGTGTTGTAATGCGCGGCCAGGTCGCGCGCGAGCGTGGTGGTGCCGGTAGATTCGGAGCCGACTACGCTGATTCGCCGGGCAAAATAGGCGCGCACGCAGGGCTCGAGATATTCCCAGTGCCGCAGCGGAGCTGCCCGAATCGCGCGTGCCGAAACCGGCACGTGCGATCGCTCGCGATCGACCATCGCGTGCCGGCAGCCCAGGAAATGCGCGTAGCTCTCGCCATAATCCTCGGAAGTGAATACCACGTCGGGCGCGCTGCCTAGAATTTGCACCGTGTATTGGGCCCAGAACTCGGAATTATCATCTTCGCCGGGATCGTCGATGGCGAGCACGAAAGCCGCAGGATGCATCTCGCGCAGCCATCGCTCCCGAAGTTCTCCCGGGATCGTCTGTTCGGCACGCACGCAGATCAACACATCGAGATGGTCCACCTGGGCCAGCGCCGTCTCAATGAGAAACTTATGCCCGCGATGAGGCGGATAGAATTTGCCGATCACCAGTCCGCGGGTCACGAAGCAACCGCCTCCTGCGGGTCGCCCGCTCGCAACGCCCAGGATTTTCGCCAGCCCACATACCCCGCAATACACATCGCAAAAAATAAGGCATACAGCACGCCAGTCAGGTAGAGCGATTTGTAACAGTAGAGGCCGATGTAGATCACGTCGGCGCTCATCCACACCCACCAGTTTTCCAGCAATTTCCGGCTGAGCATGTATTGCGCGGTCAGGCTGAGGGCCGTGGTAATGCCGTCTCCGAAGGGCGCGGTACTATCGGTAAAGCGGCGCAGAGCCGCGGTGAGCAGCACCGTGGCCGCGGCGGTGAGCAGGGCCAGAACGATTCCCGTTCGCGCCGCGGTTCGGCCGACCGGCAGTTCCGTGTGGCCCGCACCGCCGCGCACCCAGTTCCACCAGCCAAAGATCGAGATGACGATGTAGACGATTTGCAGGATGGCGTCGGCGTAAAGTCTCGCCTTCCAGAAGAGAATCAGAAAGAAGATATTGTTGGCGATTCCGACCGGCCAGTTCCACGCGCTCTCTCGCACCGCCAGCAGAACCGACGCCGCGCCTGTCACAAAGCCCAGGATTTCCGTCCAGGTCATTTCGAAATGCTACACGGGAATTGATAAAAGCGAAGGCGAATAACCGGCTCGTTGCTCGACCGCTGCGGTCAGCTTCTTCGTTGCCGGCACGTCGATCCCGTGCCGAGCGGCGCCCCGCAGGATGGGTCCGGCAATCGCGTCCAATTCCGGAGTCTTGCCTTGTTCCACGTCCTTCTGCATGGAACTGCGAATGTTCCCTGGCATTTTCACGACAGCCGCAATTACGGAATCGGCGTCGATTTTCGCGCCTTCGGCATTCGCCACGGCACTCGCCTCGCGGATGCAGGACAATCCGAGCTGCCTCCAGGTGGGATCACTGAGGATTTCGCCCGTAGTCTTGTCGGAGGCGGTTGTGGCCAGCGCGAACGCGGCCAGAAAAACCAGCTTGCTCCACATCAACGTAGGCTCGTGGTCAATGAACCGGCAGGTGAAACCCATTTTCTGCAACTCGTCGAGGGTGGGGCTGAGCAGAGTTCGCCCTGCCGATGACATATTCAGATTGGCAAACGGCGAGCGATGGACGATGTGTCCCGGCGACACGCGTTCGGACTCGACGGCGATGGTCGCGGCAATCACGCGCTCCGCGCCATATCGCGCGCGCAGCAACGCGAGATGGTCGATGCCGTTGAGCAGCGGAACGATCGCGCCCACTGTCTCGGGCTTCGTGAAAGAAGTCAGGGCCGCTTCCAGTTGCGTCGCTTTCACGGTAATCCAGAGCACGTCGGCGGGCGGAACCTCCGCGGCGCACGCCACCGGCACCGTAAAATTGCCAAAAGCGCTTTCCAGATGAAGTTTTTCTGGATAGCTGTGCGAGCGACTCAGGCCTCACCACCATGGTGACCGGGGCTCCCGATCGTGCCAGGCACGCGCCGACCAAACCGCCAATTCCGCCGGCACCGAGAATCGCGTGTTTCATAATTGTGACCTCGTCTGCGACATCCCCTGTGACCGCGCAGGGGCCATGCGCGCTGTCATTTCTTCTGCGCCGCGGCCGGCACGCATTCCAGAATTTCCGCTTCGCTCAGCGTGTGGTCGCTCTGCTTTGGCACTCTGGTAGAATGCGGTCGACGACCTCGTCCGTCGGCGGAATGCCGCGCCGTTCCAGCCACCACAGCACATTCGACTTTCCGCTCATCGGACCAATGTCGATGATCTGCTCCAATCCGAACAAATGCGAGGGCACGCCCGAATACACGGTATTCGCCAGTACGACATCATCTTTGTGATACGCCTTGATGATCGCGGCCGCATGCACGCCGGTTGCCGTGCGGAAAGCATCGTCGCCGACCACGGGATAATTCGCCGGAATCGGCACGCCCGTCGCCCGCGACACGGCCTGGCAATACGGCTTTAGCTTCGTCAGGTCCTGCTGATCCCAGGGCGCGATGCCCATCAACTTGAGATTCACCAGCATCTGGTCGATCTGCGTATTGCCGACGCGCTCGCCCAGGCCAATGGCGCATCCATGAACGCAATTTGCGCCGGCGATGATCGCCGCCATCGAATTCGCAATCGCCAGGCCGCGGTCGTTATGTCCGTGCCAGTCCACGCGAATCTTCTCGCCCGAGGGCTTCACGACTTCTTCGATCACAAAACGCACCAGCGCGAGCGCGCCCATGGGCGTGGCGTGCCCGGCGGTATCGCAGATGCAGATCGCCCGCGCGCCATACTGGATCGCCGTGGCATACAGCCGCTTTACCGTCTCCGGATCGCAGCGGCTCGTATCTTCGGTGACATACATGACGTCGAGTCCGAGCGACACCGCATATTTCACGGCCTTCTCGGTCGTCTGCAGGAGAAAGTCGTCGGTCCACCCTTCGGTGAATCGGCGAATGGGGCTCGATCCGATGAATGTCGCGGCCTCGATCGGCAAGCCGGTTTTCTGCACGATCTCGGCAATCGGGCGAATGTCGTTCTCATGAGTTCGCGCGGCGCAGTTGGCGCGAATCTTCATCTTGTGCGCGACGATCTCACGGGCCAGCGCGGTGACGGCCTCAACTGCGCGCGGCCCGGCGCCCGGAAGTCCAAGCGCCAACGAATGGATCCCCAGTGCCTCCATCAGATGAAGGATTTCAATTTTTTCGGCGATCGAAGGATCGCGCACCGACGGCGATTGCAGCCCGTCGCGCAAGGTCTCGTCGTTGATCAGCACCGGCCCCGGCGGCATCAGTCCCGGCGGATGTTGCTTGTTCCAGTCGTAGATGAGGTCGGGAGTGGTCATGGAAAACAGCTGCTAGCTTCTAGCTCCTAGCAGGCTTCGGCCCAACGACGCTCGGCTGTTTTTCTAAATCGTCAGAGGCCAATCTTCGTACCTGCTTTTTAGCTAGAAGCTAGTAGCGAAGCTAGTCGCTTCACTTCTCTTTCGGCGGCAGCGTCAGGCCGAATACTGAAATCATGCCCTGGCCTGCGACGTTGACCGTCGCTTCTGAAGGATTCGGGAGATATAACGTCTTGCAATGTTCGCAGCGATACACTTCCGCCTTCGGTCCCCAGGCTTTTTCCACGTCGCCGCACTCGCGCTCGACGGCGTCGGTCATATAAGACCAGAGCTTCAAATGCCCGCCACAGAATTTTCCCTTCTCATTTTTTTCGTTGCAGGCGCGCTGCCCGGCCTTCTTGACTTTCACTTTGTGGTGAGGAAGCTGCGGAATATTCTGAGAGCCGGACGCGGTTACTTCGCTAGTCGCCAAGGACGTACCCCTCGTTCGAGCGGCCCAAACGCCGCCGGATTCGGCCTTACGCGGTCATTGTAAATGAAAACCCGGTAGTCGAAACGCGGCGGGAGAAACAAGTTCAAGTCTTGAACCACTAAGGACACGAAGGTACACGAAGGACTTCGTCATGCTCGAGTGCCTCACGGTTTCGATATGGAAAAACATCGTCTCTGCTAGTCTGTCTTTTTGTTCCCAAACTCGTGCGCCGGACGGGCTTCCGCTTCGGTGACTCATAACTTCTGAGGAACTAAGGAACGTATGATCACGATCGTTTCGGGGCTGCCGCGCTCGGGCACGTCTCTCATGATGCAAATGCTGGTGGCGGGAGGAATGCCCGCGCTCTCTGACGGCGAACGCCGCGCCGACACCGACAATCCGCGCGGCTATCTCGAGTGGGAGCGCATCAAGCAACTGCCCAACGATCCGGGCTGCATCGCCGAAGGCGAAGGCAAAGTGGTCAAAGTGATCTCGCGGCTGCTGCTGTCGCTGCCCGCCGGCCACGAATACAAAGTCATCTTCATGCAGCGGCCACTGCCGGAAGTGCTGGCGTCGCAAGATCAGATGTTGCGCCGCCGCGGGACCTACAAGGAAGGCGCTGATTCCGCTGCTATCTCCGCCGCCTTTGAGAAGCATCTGCTCGAGGTCTACGCATGGCTCGACGGCAAGCCCCACGTGAAAGCCATCCGCGTGTCATATCATGACGTGCTGAGCCATCCGAAAGATGTCGCGCAGCAACTCGCCGAGTTTCTGGAAGTCCCACTCGACGTCGAAGCGATGATCCAACAGGTGGACGCGTCCTTATACCGCAACCGCGCCAAGTAATCCGTCAGCACAACGCTCAGAACTCCCGCTTCGGCTTGGCCTGCTCCGCGCCCACTCGCCCAGTCTCGATTTCCGCGACGTAATAACTCTCGCCCTTCACCGGCGTTTGAGCCAGGCGCCGCAGGATGTTTATCTGGCCGACGTGGGTCAGCGCATCGGCAATTGGCCCTTGAAACAGCTTTTCGGGCGGAGCGTGCAGCGGCTCGCCGGAAGCGAGGAATTCGTCGAACTTCTTCAGCGTCGCGAAAAAGCGCTCGACTTCCTGCTCCCACGGCAACGGTTTCGAGTCGTGCCACTTCTGCTGGCCCATGGCAATCGATAAAGCCCAGTCAATCAAATCTCCGATATGCGCCAGAATTTGGCCGGGCGTGCGCACTGCCTCGCCGGCCTGAAAGTTGGCAAAACCCTCGGGAGCCTGGCGCACGGCTTTCCCGCCGCGATAGGCGATGGTGGCCAGGGTGTGCCGCAACAGTTCGCGCTTGGGATCGGCGCCCGGCTCGAAATGAGCCGGGCCCGAATGAGGACGAGGAGGATTGGAATTCACAGGTTCACTCATGGCGAATCAGATTACACTGGTCCGACCGCAGGAGAAAAGCATGGCGAAGAAAATTTCAACGACCCAACGAAGCCCCGTTCAAGCCAGCCCGGACCTTCCGGGCCCGGTGAGCCGGAAGAATGCCGAGCATTATCGCTGGGGAGTGGATTGCGACGCCTGGTATCTGGTCAACGACGAGCAACTCAGCGTGATTGAGGAGTTCATGCCGCCGGGCGCGGCCGAGATTCGCCATCACCACCAGAAAGCGCAGCAGTTTTTCTTCATCCTCTCGGGCGAAGTGATCCTGGAAGTGGAAGGTCAAACCACGCTGCTGGCCGCCGGAACGGGCATCCGCGTGCTGCCGGGAAAACGCCATCAGATCCGCAATCCCTCGTCGGTGCCGGTACGGTTCCTTGTGATCTCGCACCCGCGAAGTCATGGCGACCGGATTGACGACTGACAACCCCGTACGGGCAAGCATCCTCTAATACTCGACGTTAATGCTCAACGTTGGTACTCAACATTAGTACTCAACATTCACCAGATACAATCCACTGGAGGGTGCAGTCGCACCCGCGGCCGAGCGGTTCCGCGCCGCGAGGATGCGGGTCACATCCTCAACCTGCAACGTTCCCTTTCCCACCAGAATGAATGTGCCCACCAGATTGCGGACCATGTGGTGCAGAAATCCCGAGCCGCGAACCGTGTAGACCAACTCGTTCTCAACCCGCTTCCACGAGGACGAAAATATTTTCCTCACATTGGACACGCCGGAGACCGGGACATCCTCGCGCCCCCGCTCCGGGTCAACAGCCGCGAACGACGTGAAATCATGTTCCCCAATCACCAACTCCGCCGCCCGCTCCATCTCCGTCTCCGCCAGCCGGTAAGGATAGTGCCACACATAGCGCGCCAGAAATGGCGGACAAATCGACTCCCGGTAAATTCGATAGCGATAGGTTTTCGCGCGCGCCGAATGCCGCGCGTGGAATTCCGGCGGCGCTTCCTTCACTTCCAGCACGCGCACCGACGCCGGCAGAATGTCGTTCATCGCCTTCAGAAAATTCCCGGTGGGGACCGACGACTGGGTGACAAATGTCATAACCTGGGCCAGCGCATGCACTCCGGCATCGGTTCGTCCCGAGCCCTGCGGCAATACCTTTTCCCCTGTAATCCGTCCAATGGCTGAGGCAAGCGTGCCCTGCACCGTGTTGGCGTCGGGCTGCACTTGCCAGCCGGAGAATTCCGCCCCGTCATAGGAGAGAGTCACTTTGAGATTGCGCATGCGATCTTTTATGTTGCGATCTTTCGAGTCCCGCACCGTCGACGCGTCATCCAAACCGATTCAGGAGTTGCCAGCAATCTACCAGTTCCATGTTTATCGGTCTCATGTTTATCGGTCTCATGTTTATCAGTTTCGCATTTATCAGTTCCATGGAAGGCTTGGGGCAAGTCAAGAACAGTTCCCCTCGGATATACTGGATGGTTTCCGCGGAATTCCGGTCTCAAGGATGGAAACCTCTCTGCCGCTACGTCCCCGGAAACACCGAGAGCCGAACTAGCGGGACCAGGACGCAACAGGCGTAGCGCGGGGAAAGGTTTGTTTCTCGAGATTTCAGGGACCAGATTGCTAGAACCAGATTTCAGGAACCTTCGGCTGGTTCTTTGCGTACCAATGCCTGAGCAGGACTTGATTGTGGTCCGGGTGTCTCGGGCGAAACCCAGTGGTTATCGCCGCCAAACGTAGTCGCAGCAACGTCTTCATCGGTCGGTTTTTAAACGAATTGGAACTAAACGAACTGGTTTTAACGAACTTGTGCTAACGAACGGAGATGAGTAGATGCCATTCGCACGTTTAACCTCGACCGTCCGGCTCGCCGCCGCTGCCAGCCTGTTCGCAATGCTGAGCCTCGCGGGTTGGGCCCAGGAAGCGCCCGCGGCTCCCACCCCGCAGAACACGCCGGAAGCGCGGCCCCTGCCGGTGTTGAACTATGCCAAGCCGGTGTCGCACTTCCCCAATCCGATCGGGCCCTACACATCCCGGCACCTGGCCCCGCCGAATCTCGCCAACACCGCGCGCATCGATCAACTCATGCACGATGGCAAGCTCTACCTGTCGTTGAATGATGCGATTGCGCTCGCGCTCGAAAACAATCTCGATATCGCCATCGCGCGCTACAACCTGAATATCGCCGACACGGACGTCCTGCGGGCCCGGGCCGGTGCTTCGATTCTCGGCGTTCCGAGCGGCATCGTGCAAAATACTCCCGGCGGCGGTGTCGGCGGACTCGGCGGGCAAGTCGGCTCCGGTACAGGCGGCACCAGTCTCGGTGCTGGTGGCGCTGGCGCTGGCGCTGGCGGACTCGTGGGCTCTACGCTCGGCTTGGGGCCGATTATCAACAGTTTCGATCCGGTGCTCACTGGGACGCTGCAAGAAGATCACTTCAAACAGCTGTCCTCCACCATCTTCCAGGGTGTACTCCCAGGCACGAGCCTGGTTCAGAACACGGGGACAGTCAACTTTGCCTACCAGCAGGCTTTTGCCTGGGGCACAAACTTGACAGTAGGTTTTAACAACACGCGCGGCACCACCAATAGCTTTTTTCAAGGTTTGAGCCCGCAGCTGGCTTCGAACTTCAAGGCTCAATTCACGCAGCATCTGCTGCAAGGATTTGGTTTCGCTCCTAACACGCGTTTCATTCGCATTGCCAAGAACAACCGTGAGCTATCCGATGTAGCCTTCCGGCTGCAAGTGATTACGACCGTCAATCAGATTCAGTCCATGTACTGGGATCTGGTTTATGCATACGAAAACGTCCGCGTGCAGAAAGAATCGCTGGCCTTCGCCGAGAAGACATCGTCCGATACGAAGAAACAGGTCGACATCGGCAGCCTGGCGCCCATCGAAGTGGTCCGGGCCCAGAGCACTGTGGCCCAAGATCAGCAAGCTCTGACGATTGCCCTCACCAACCTCGAGTTGGAACAGTTGCTCATGAAGAACGCGCTTAGCCGCACCCTGCGCAACCAGATCTTGGCTGGGGCCGAAGTAATCCCCACGTCGACTATGGAGGTTCCAGACAGCGAACCCATTCAGCCCACGCAAGACCTGATCGCTGACGCGCTGCGCCGTCGTGCCGATCTTGTGGAATCGCGCATCCAACTCAACACGACGGAGATCAGCAACAAGGCGGTGCGCAGCGCGCTTCTGCCTACCCTTGACATATATGCCTATTATGGCGGTGCCGGGCTCGGAGGTTCACAGAATCCCGGCAACGTATGCTCCAACCCCCTGACGCCGCTGCAGCAGGAATTCGGATGCGCCAGCAACAATCCGCTGGACCCTGACCAGATCGCTCCGACGGTAGGTTATGCCAGCACGCTGAACCAACTCGTTAATTCTACTTCGCCTGATAAAGGCATCGGGTTGCAACTCAACATACCCCTGCGCAACCGTGCGGCCCAGGCAGTGCAGATCCGCTCGGAACTGGAATATCAGCAGGCCCAGATGGCGCTGCAGCAAACCGAGAACCGCATCAGCATTGAGGTCCGCAACGCTCAGTTCGGAGTCGAACAGAACCGCGCTAGCGTCGCCTCCGCCCAAGCCGCGGTGGACTTCGCCAAACAGTCGCTCGACGCTGAACAGAAGAAGTATCAGTTCGGCACCTCGACCACAACGTTGGTCCTGCAGACGCAGAGCGCGCTGGCCACAGCCGAGTCCACGTTGATGTCAGCCATGGCCGCCTACGAAAAATCGCGCATCGAGTTGGACCGCGCAGTGGGCGTCACGCTCGATCATGCCGGCATCAGCATCGACGACGCGGCCAAGGGCCAGGTCAACCGCCTGCCCAACGTTCCTTACGTTGCGCCGCGCAAAGATGTGCCTTCGACGCCGCCAGCGGCGGCGCAGCAGTAGGCCATTCCAGATGCTCCGGCGCCGCTGTCCAAACCGGGCAGCGGCGCTATTTCTTGCTCACAATTCTTTACAATCTCCGGCTCTTTCCCCGAAAGTTCTCCCGCTAAGATGAAGAGACTTGGTTTTCGCGTCTTGCATCCAAGATTGGCATCATCGAATTCTTGTTGTGCCAGCTTCTGTTGGACAAGCTTCTGTTGGACAAGCAGGCGCGCCGCTCTTATGCAAGGAGAATACTCATGCGTTTCCCGCGTTTGAATTTCAATTTCAATCTTGGTTTCGGTTTTATGCTCCGGCGGCTGCCGATTTCTCTAGCTTCTGTCCTGTTCCTGACGATCATTCCGGCCGCTTTGCGAGGCCAAGAACCTCCGGCGGCGCCGTCGGCGCCTCAGCCCGCCCAGGCGCAGCCGGTTCATCTGAAGGACTACTCCGTTCCGCGCTCGGCGTTTCCTCGCGTGCTGCAGCCCTACCTGCCGGAGGAAGTCGCCCCGCCGATTCTGGGCAATTCGTCGCGCATCGACTCCCTCATGAAGGATGGCAAAATCTATCTCTCGATCGATGACGCCGTGGCGCTGGCGCTCGAGAACAATCTCGACATCGACATCGCCCGCTATAACCTGAATATCGCCGATGCCGATCTGCTGCGCGCGAAATCCGGCGCCAGCATTCTCGGCGTCAATACCGGCATCGTGCAGAACACGCCCGGAGGCGGCGTTGGCGGGCTCGGGGGCACGGTCGGCTCCGGCACCGGCGGCACCACTGTCGCGGCCGGCGGCGCCGGTTCCGGCACCAACGGTCTGGTCAGTTCCACCCTCGGCATCGGCTCGCCTATCACCAGTTTCGATCCGCAACTTACCAGCACATTCCAGCTCGACAAGAACGATACAGAATCCACCAGCCCGTTCAGCCCCGTGCCCGTCGTCTCCCAGAACACCTACACCTCGGACTTCACCTACACGCAGGGGTTCGAGTGGGGAACGCGCGTTATCGATGGCATTCAACAACACCCACCTCACCACCAACAGCACCACCGTCCTGCTCACCCCCAATTGGGATCCAACTTCCAGGCCAGACTCACGCAGAACCTGCTGCAAGGCTTCGGCTCTCTGCCAAACACCCGATTCATTCGCATCGCCAAGAACAACCGCGAGATTTCCGACGTAGCCTTCCGGCTGCAAATCATTACCACCGTCGACCAGATCGAAAACATGTATTGGGATCTGGTCTACGCCTACGAAAATGTTCGCGTGCAGCAGGAATCCCTGACCTACGCGCAGAAAGCGCTGGACGACTCCAGGCGCCAGGCGCAAGTCGGCACCGCACCTCCGATTCAGGTCGTGAGTTCGCAGAGCACCGTGGCCACCGTACCAGCAAAATCTCATCGTCGCTGCAAAATAACTTGCAGCTGCAGCAACTGCTGATGAAGAACGCTCTCAGCCGCAGCATCGAAGATCCGGTGCTCGCCGAAGCCGACGTCATCCCCACTTCGACCATGCAGATTCCGCAGCAAGAGCCCGTCACGCCCATCCAGGACATGATCAACGACGCGCTTCGCCATCGCGCCGAACTGGTCGAGTCGAGGATTGACCTGCAGTCGCGCGACCTCAACACCAAGGCCGTGCGCAATGCGATGCTGCCCACTCTGGATGCGTTTGCCTACTACGGCGGCTCCGGCGTCGGGGGCAATATGAACCCCAATTGCTCTGTTCGGAGGAAATCCGTGTTTCAACTCCGCCAACGCGCCGCCACCGTTTCGCAACGGCGGTCCCGTAAGTTATGGGGGAACCTTGCAGCAACTGGTGAATTCGACCGCGCCCGACAAGGGCATCGGCCTGACGCTCTCCATTCCCCTTCGCAACCGCGAGGCGCAATCGAACCAGGTGCGCGCCGAACTGGAATACCGCCAGGCGCAGGTGCGCGAACTTCAGCTGGAAAATCAGGTGCGGATCGAAGTGCGCAACGCGCAATTTGATGTCAAGCAAAACCGGGTCGCGGTGCAGGCGGCGCAATCCGCCGTCGACCTGGCCCGCCAGACGCTCGACGCCGACCTGCAGAAACTGAAAGTCGGACTCACCACGCAGACCGCCATTCTGCAGGATGCGGCCACGTTGACCACAGGCGAGTCGAATCTGGTTTCGGCGAAGGCGGCTTATGAAAAGTCGGCCATCGAACTCGATCGCGCCACCGGATTGCTGCTCGACCACGCCAACATCAACGTCGCCGACGCGACCCGCGGCCAGGTCACGCACCTGCCCACCGTGCCCTATGTCGCGCCGCGCCCGGATGCGGTTCCGGCGGGATCGCCATCGTCCGCGCCCGCACAGCCAGCTCCGCCCGCGCAGCCCGGAGGCCAAATGTAGTCTCACCTCCTCTGTGATCCCGAAGATGCATCTGTGTCATCGAGTTGGGTATTTGTGTCATCCCGAGCGCAGCAGTGCGATTGCGCTTAGCAATCGCACTGCGGAGTCGAGGGACCTGCTGTTGCCCAGAAGGCTGTGCGCGACACGTGCGCGCCCACGCGCCCTGATAAACTACGCCTTCGCATCCGTGAACTTGGAATCTCCGCATTCCACCTATGACCCTTTCCGTCGTAATGATTACGTTCAACGAAGAAGCGAATATCGGCCGCACGCTGGCCAGCGTGCAGCCGCTGGTGGCCGACGGCAAGGGAGAGATCATCGTCGTCGACTCGGGCTCGACCGACCGCACCGTCGAGATCGCGAAATCGTTCGGCGCGAAAGTGTTCGTCGAAGAATGGAAGGGCTTCGCCGCGCAGAAGAATTCGGCCATCGACAAGGCAACGGGCGACTGGATACTGAGCCTGGATGCGGATGAGGAAGTCTCCGACGGATTAACGAAAGAAATCGAGGAGATCTGCCAAGGTCCCGCGGAGGATGGATTTGGATCAGAAAATGGATATTGGCTTAAGCGCCGAAATTATTTCCTTGGCCGCCCGTTGCGACGTGGCGGCTTCTGGCCAGATCCCAAGCTGCGACTGTTTCGGCGCGGCATGGGTCGAGTGGAAACCCGGGCAGTGCACGAAACGTTTCAGGTAACTGGACGCTTAGGCGAGCTATATTACCCCCTCATCCACCACTCCTACCCCACGCTCTCCGACTACATCGAGCACATGAACCGCTACTCGTCGCTGGGCGCGCGAGATGGTTGTGGACAAGGCCAATGGCAAGGTCCGGTTCAGCGTCATCAACATCGTCCTGCGACCGCTGTTCACCTTCATCTACAACTATTTTTTTCGCCTCGGGTTCCTCGATGGCCGCGAAGGTCTGCTGCTGCACCTCTACCACGCGGTTTACGTCTCCTGGAAATACGCCAAAGCCTGGGAACTCTCGCGCCACCCCAAGGAGCGCCGCCTGTCGTCCTGAGCGGAGTAGCTGCTTCGCGAATGCGAAGCAGTTACGCAGTCGAAGGATCCCTATAGCCTTACTACGGCCGAGGGACCATCCAGGAGCCATCTAAGAGAACATGGAAGAAGCACCTCTCGACGATGGGAACATAGGGATCCTTCGACTGCGTGGGAAGTTCGCCTTCGCGAACTTCCCACTTCGCTCAGACGTGAAATGAGCTGTGGTAGCAAACCGACCGGTCGTTCTGACCGCCCCGTACATGCCTTGCTCCAGCGCCGTCACTTCCCTATCATCGAGACAGAGTACCGGGTTTGATGGGGAAAGCACGACGGGGAAAAGCACGCATGGAAAACAAGCCGCTGAAGCCGCAAGTCGCCGAGAGTCCAGTCGCGGACGTTTTTGAAAACCGCCATCCTTCCGAGGCCGAAAAAAATTGGGCGGAGAAGACGCTCGCGCCCACGCTCGAAAAAGCTCCCGAGCGGCCGATTGGCGCGCCCACTGGCGTGAATCTTGACCAGCACGGCCACGCACGCTTCACCACAATTTCCGGCTTGCCGATTCGCCGGCTTTACACGCAAGCCGATCTTCCCGCCGACTGGAGCGAAGAGAAATATCTCGGCTTCCCCGGCCAGGCGCCCTACACGCGCGGCATTCACGCCACCGGATATCGCGGCAAACTTTTCACCATGCGCCAGTTCTCCGGCTTCGCTTCGCCGGAGGAGACTAACCAGCGCTACAAATATTTGCTCGAGCATGGAGGCAGCGGACTTTCGGTTGCATTCGATCTGCCCACGCTGATGGGCTACGACTCCGATCATCCCGCGAGCGAAGGCGAAGTCGGAAAGTGCGGCGTGGCCATCGATTCGCTCGAAGACATGGAGATTCTTTTCGGCGGCATCGACCTCGAAAAAACCACGGTCTCGATGACCATCAACTCGCCCGCGTCGGTGCTGTGGGCCATGTACCTGGTCGTCGCCGAAAAACAGGGCGCCGACTGGAAGAAGATTTCCGGCACCATTCAGAACGACATTCTCAAGGAATACATCGCGCAAAAGGAATACATCTATCCTCCGGCGCCGTCGATGCGGCTGGTGATCGATACCTTCGAGTTCGGATCGAAGTTCACGCCGCGCTTCAACACTATTTCGATCAGCGGATACCACATTCGCGAGGCCGGGTCGACAGCTCTGCAGGAACTGGCATTCACGCTGTATGACGGCGTGGAGTATGTGGAGTGGGCCAAGAGGCGCGGGCTAGACGTGGACGAGTTCGGCCCGCGGCTGAGCTTTTTCTTCAACGCCCACAACGACTTCTTCGAAGAGATCGCCAAATACCGCGCTGCCCGGAAGGTTTGGGGGCAGGTAATGAAGACCCGCTTCGGCGCGAAGAACCCGCGCACCTGGCTCATGCGCTTCCACACGCAGACTGCGGGAGTGTCTTTGCCGGCGCAGCAGCCCATGAATAATATTGCCCGGGTGGCCGTGCAGGCGCTGGCAGCGGTTCTGGGCGGAACCCAGTCGCTGCACACCGATTCCTACGATGAAGCTCTGGCGCTGCCTACCGAAGAAGCGGCGCGCATCGCGCTGCGCACGCAGCAGATTATCGCCTATGAGTCAGGAGTCGCGCAGACGGTCGATCCTCTGGGCGGATCATACTTCTTAGAAACCTTAACGCTGCAGATGGAAAACGGCGCCTTCGACTATTTCAGCAAGCTCGACGCCATGGGCGGGATGGTGAAAGCTATCGAGCGCGGCTATCCGCAGAAAGAGATTGCTGAAGCGTCGTACCAATACCAGCGCGCGGCCGAGGCCCGCGAGAAAGTGATCGTCGGCGTCAATGAATTCGTGATCGAAGAAGAGTCGCCGCACATTCTCTACATCGACGAGAGCGTGGCGCGGCAGCAAACTGCGAAGCTGAAGACCTTGCGTGCCCGCCGCTCCAATGATGACGTGAACCGGGCGCTGGACGCACTGAAGAAGGCTGCGGCGCAGGAGCCGAACGCGGGAACCAACGGCAATGTCTCCTCGGCCAACACCATGCCCTACATCGTGGACGCGGTCCGCGCCTATGCCACCGTGGGCGAAATCTGTGAAGCCCTGCGGCAGGTGTACGGCACATATACCGAAGTCAGCATCACATAGCCATCACGCTATGCTCGCCAACAAATGCTCGATGCTCCTCAGATGTAGCCTGCTGCTCCCTCTGATCGCTCTTCCATGCTTCTCTCTTAGTCAGGCCCCGCCCAACGAGCCGATTCGTGATGTGGAAGTCTGTCAGATACTGAGCGACCCGGCTGCGTTCGATGGCCAGAGGGTGCGCTTTCGAGGACGACTGGAATTCGAGTTCGAAGACCTCGCCGTCGATGACAACGCCTGCGGACTGCCCTTGTTTCATACTGGAGTTTGGTGGACCTACGGTGGCGAGTCCCTGCTAGCGCATCAGCCCGCGATGAAGAAGATCCACGCGTTGACCTCGCCGGTTCTCAGGGATCCGCAATTTGAAGAGTTTGATGAACGCATTCGCGCCCGCCGGAGTAAGAAGCCAGACGGAGAGGCGTGCCGTTCTCACCGGCAATGCGCCTACTACGATGTCGTCGCGACCTATACCGGCAGATTCTTCGCGGGCAAAAAGATGCCCGGGCGCACGATTGCAGGGGGCTTCGGCCACATGGGTTGCTGCCATTTGTTCGTGATCGAACAGGTATCCGACCTTGAAGCTCGACGAACTTCGGTTCCGGACGACGAGCAGAAATTCTCCTGCTCCAGCACATCCTGGCAGAGTGAATATCCGGCATTTACTGTCCACAGTCGCGACACCCGCTCGGCGGCGAACAAACAATTCCTGATCGATCAAGTGCGCGCTCATGGCGACAATTTTTTGATTGAATCCATCGAATCTGAGTCGCCATGGGAACTCCTCGGAATAACCGGTTACTTGGTTTTGTCTTCTCCCGACTTGCTGACCACGTACACAGCGCAATTCCCTCAATACCTCTCGCACCTGAAGGAGGCGAAGAAACCCCAATCGCCTGCACCGGCCGCTCCAACCATTTTGAATGTCACTCGGGAGCATTGCGAGCCAGTGGCGGATTAAAGCCGTTTCCCGTTTTGTCACCAGCCTTTTCGGCCTTCCCCAAAGTTCAGGCAACAACGCGCGAAAAAACGCAAAGGCTGCGAAGAAAGACGCGATCTCCCCGGATGAGGTCGATTCCACGCTGAAACGACGTCCACGCAAGCGATTGAAAACACAAGCAAAAGCAGCGGCACCCACGTTGGCGTGCGGCGTGCTTTAATGCCGATGACCACTATGGCGAACGAAGCAGAACCCGGCGTGCCTCGCGGCTGGAGAACCACGCAAGTCTATGCCATGGCCAGCGTCTGTCTGGTCATCGGGCTCGCCCTGGGATACTTGTTCCGCGGGTCGTCGTCTCGAACGGCTTCAACCTCACAGCCCGCTTCGATTCCCGCTCCGGGTCCGGCGGGCGCAGCGTCTGCTAACTCAGCGCCTCCAGGCGCGCACCCGCAAATGCCCAGCCTGGACGACATGAAGCACATGGCTGACAAGAAGGCCGAGCCGCTGCTCGCAAAATTGAAGACCGATCCCAACAACTCACAACTGCTCAATCAGATTGGGATGCTCTACAAGGCAACCCATCAGTTCAAAGATGCGGCAGGATATTTCCAGAAAGCAGTCGATGCCGACCCTAAAAACGTAGCGGCCCGCACCGACTTGGCTTCGTGCCTGTTCTATGAAGGCGACGCCGACGGCGCCATCCAGCAGTTGCAGCAATCTCTCAGCTACGACCCCAAGGACGCCAATTCACTCTTCAACCTGGGGATGATCCGCCTGCAGGCGAAAAATGATCCTCACGGCGCGATTGCGGCATGGCAGCAATTACTGAAGTTGAATCCTGCGCTGGCTGGCGACAAGAAAGCCGCCGTCCAGAAGTTGATTGCCCAAACCCGAAAACCCAAGGTCAGCGAATAGCGGGCCGTGCGGCCCAGTAGTTCCACCTAAAGAAGTAGACAGAGGAACAGAAGAATCGAAGAGATGAGTTGTGAACCGCGCAGTCGCAGAGCGAGTTTACTTGCGCGGCTTCCCCACCCGCTGCGCGGTCGCAAACATCTTCGCGACTGTGTCCAGATCTTTCGGCTGCACCTTGCCCGCCGGGATGCGCACGTGCACCAGGTCTTCCAGTTTCAGCAATAGATCGACCAGCGCCATCGAGTCGATGAGGCCTGAGGAAACCAGCGGAGTGTCCTCGTCCAGGGCCACGCCCGGTTTGCGGATGAGCCGGGCAATGTGCTCAATCATTTGCTGTGCTTCCTCGGTCATGCCGACATCCTCTCCTAAGGAAGCTGTGATCAAGCCTCCGGGTTTCCTCTGTGCGCCTCTGTGTCCTCTGTGGTTTACGCCTTCGGTCGGGAACTGAATCAGAGCTTCATATTAAGCCTCGACTTCATGCTTCAACCCCAAGTTCCGGATGCTCCCGCAAAAGCTTCTCGCGAGTGGCGGACCGCGCGGCTTTCCCGGCGGTGCTCTTCACGATCCATTTTGGCGGCATCAGAAAAATCGTACGAATCGCCACTCCCATGCCCGCTACGACCCGTCGCCGGATCTCGCTGTCGATCTCCGCGTCATTCGCAAGAAGTTCTTCGCGTTCTATTTCCGCGACCACCACAATGTCTTCTGTCCCGAGATCGGGATTGTACACGCCCATCGCGATCACGCGGCCGTCATGAACCGCGGGATGGCCGCCGACAATCTCCTCGATATCTTGAGGATAAATATTTTCGCCGCCGATAATCAGCAGATCTTTTTTCCGGCCGACCACATAGAGTTCGCCCGCCAGACAAAAACCAAGATCCCCGGTGCGGTACCAGCCGTCGACCATCGCCTGCGCCGTGAGGTCAGGGCGGTTATAGTAGCCGCTGAACAGACAATCGCTCCGGACCAGAATCTCGCCGACATGGCCGTCACCGAGGACGGCGTCAGCATCCGCCACAACGCGAATTTCATGACCCGGCAGCAATCGTCCTGACGAAGTGAACGCAACGGCACCGGGGCTGCCTTCCGGGACGGGAACGATCTGATGGGCGCCACGAAATTGTGGACCATCCGCCCAGACGCGCGTCGGGCCCACGTGGTGCCCATGGATCTCCGATTGAGTGACGGCAAATACATTCTCGGCCATGGCGTAGGACGAGTGCAGGGCCGCAGCCTTGAATCCAGCGGCCGCAAACGCGGTCTGAAATTCAAGCATGCTGCTGGCGCGGACCGGCTCGGAACAATTGATCAGCGCGCGCATCGACGACAGATCGTAGTGCGCCCGCCGGTTCTGCGGCGTGCGCCGGGGTACAAACTGAAACGCAAAATTCGGCAGCCACGCAAGCGTGCACTTATATTCGTCGATAATCTGCAGCATGGTTTCAGGGTGCATCACCCAGTCGAGCGGCGATTGCATCACCACCGGGATGTGCGCCACCATCGGCAGCATGAAACACGCAATCAGCCCCATGTCGTGATAGAGCGGCAGCCAGCTGTAAATGTGGTCGTTGGCTGCATCGATCTGCAAGGCTCGCGTGAGGTGGCCGAGTTGCTGCAGCACGGCCGCGTGGGTCAGGGCCACTCCCTTCTGCAGTCCGGTTGTGCCCGCCGAATGCTGAATGAACGCGACACTCTCGGCTTGAATCGGAGGAACTGGCAGTTCTGGTTCGCCGCTCTCCTCATCAACGTTTCCGGCGCGCAGCAGGTTAGTTTCCGCGCCGAGAGTTACATGGCCCAGCATCTCGTCAGGAAATTCTTCGTCAATCACAACTACGTTGGCGTTGAGGTTTGCCGTAACTCCGGCCAATCCGGAACGATATTTATCCGGCTCGATCTTGAAGTTGGGATAGGCGAGGAACGTGGGCGCCGCGCCCAGCATTATCGCGCCAACAAACGTGGCCATCGCGGCAACGCTCTGCGGCATGATGATCACCACGCGGTCGCCAGCGGTCACACCGTGTTTCCTTAGTAGGGCAGCCTGCCCGCGGGCGCGGCCGCGAAACTCGCCGAAAGTGACCGCCTCCCGCTCGTCTTCGTCGATCCACGCAGTAATAAACTGGCGGTCGCCGGGAGCCGCATCGAGAGCTTCGATCAGATTGAGGAATTGCACTCAACATTATTGCATTCGGAGCAAATTGCATCCGAGCCAGCGAGTTTTGTTGTAACTGACGAATCGGAGCTTTATTCTGGTTCGCTTATTCTGGTTCGCTGTCTCCGGCGGCGTCGCCGATCCCGCGCCGGCACAATTGCAATCCAAGGAGCACTGTGTTTCAGAGCCTCGCCTACGGTCTGCTGTTCCTGCTTTGCGCAGCGGTCCTCGCCAAGGTCCGTTCGCGAGGCGTGCGGCAGGCGGTGCTGCTGGTTGCCAGCTATGCCCTCTACCTCACCTGGGGACCATGGTTCGCGGCCGTTCTTCTTACTTCGACTGTCGTGAACTTTCTGATTGGACAGTGGCTGCGGCACAGGACTTCCGGGGCTATTCTATTTCTCGGCATTCTTTTCAACCTGGCGCTTTGGGGCACTTTCAAATACATCCCGGAAGCTGCGCCCCATATTCCTCTGTCGTCGTTGCAGAAGTTCGCGCATCTAGCGCTTCCCCTGGGACTCTCGTTCTGGACGTTTCAGGCCATGAGTTACCTGTTTGACCTTTACCGAGAGGAAGATCTCGACCCGTCGTTCTTTGAGTTTGCCCTGTACATGGTTTTCTTTCCGGTAACGATTTCCGGCCCGATCTGCCGCCTGCCCGACATGCTGCCGCAATTTCGCTCCCAGGAACCCACACCTTCGCGCGACATCGGACACGGCTTGAGGCGCATCGCGACCGGCGTGCTCATGGTGCAACTGGCAAAATTGTTAGGGCAAGGAATCCTCGGCGGCGACGGAATCACTTCCGGGTTCGACCACGTCACGCGATGGAGCGGCCCCGATGTCTGGTGCCTCGCTCTGGGATACGGATTGCAACTCTTCCTCGATTTCGCCGGATATTCGCACATTGCGATCGGCGCCGCGAAAGCGCTGGGCTTTACCGTGCCCGAAAACTTCGCTCGTCCCTTTCAGTCCACCAATCCCTCGATCTTTTGGACGCGCTGGCATATGTCGCTGTCCTTCTGGATTCGCGATTACGTTTTTCTTCCCTTGGCGACGTTGCGCCGCGAAGTATGGTGGCGCAATCTAGCTTTAGTCATTGCGATGGTCCTGTTCGGATTGTGGCATCAAGCGAGCCTGCTCTTCTTGCTGTGGGGTTGCTATCACGGAGTGCTGCTGGTTTTGCATCGTCAGTTACAGCAAGCAAAGCGCAGCTTCGATCGGGACCCTCCGCCGATCTTGTGGACTCCCATCTCCTGGCTCACGACCATGGCTCTCGTTAACCTGGGATGGATCTTGTTCCGCGGCAACTCTGTGACTGCGGCCCGGCAGATGTTGTCGGCGGTCGCGTCGCCGACGGGCTATGGCTCGCACGTTCTCAGCGGAAGCCTGTATCTGCTGGTCGTGGCCGTGGCGGTGGGATACGGCATCGTGCTGTGCGTCATCCACGCACTCGACCGGTATTCGGCCGAGGCCGAAACCTCGCACGGTCAGACCGTAGACGCCGACACGGGACTGGTCGCACTGGCGGCACGCTGGCGCTGGTTTTGGATTCCGCCGCTTTACGCGCTGGCATTAATTCTTCTACTCATCGTCACGCTGACCGGCAGCGCGAGCACCGCGCAGTTTATGTACAACAAATTCTAGAGACGAAAACCGCGCGCTATTCCACCGGCATGCCGTCCGGGGCAAAAACCGGGAACCCATCCCATGGCCGGGACAGGCTTAACTGCTGCAGCGCAGCCGTGCGGTTGAACTCGAACAGGAAGAGTCCGTAGTTGTAGTGCAGGACGCGATCGTCCGGATTTTTGCGCAGGGCCCACTCATACTGCGCGGCGGTTTCGTCCGGAGTTTCGCCGACGTCCTGCGCCTTGAATGTTAACCGTAACACTTGGTCGGAGTGGTTCAGTTGGTTGGTAAAAGGCGGCTTCTGCACGCGCTGCAACATTTCGCCGGCAATGCGAGCACGATCGTGCCCGGTGAAGGCCAGCAGTTGCTCGCACTCAATTTCTGAAGGAACGTCCTCAGAACGAACGTCGGATTCCGTCAGCGAGTGGCCGGACTCAGACGCGATCTTGCTCGCGATCTGCAGAAACATGGCGCGTGCCAGCAGGTAATTACCTTGCGGCGTCATGTGCACATGTTCATAGATCAGTTCGCTGCCAATGATTCCGTTCGGGCTAGCTTTGGAAAAAACGGCTTCGGCATCCACCAGTTCGGCCGCGGACGAAGCCGCCACCGCGCGATTGATATCGTTGATCCTGCTGTCGGCGCGAAAACGCAGCGTGTCGAGATCGCGGGCCCGGAGATAATGCTCCCTGGCTCCTGCGTAATCTCCTACCATCCAGAGGGCGCGAGCCGTGCGGAACTCCAGTTCGGCATACTGGTCGTCGATCTTGGTCGCCGCCTGGTAGGCCTTCAACGCTTCGGCGTAGGCGCGGGCGTTTTCCAGGTCCGCGCCCTGCTGCACCAGCGCGGTCCAGGAACGTAATTCATCCGACTTCCAGATTCTCGCGATGCAGGGATGAGAACGGCCCGCAGTCTTTCAGATTCGTGGCCACCGTGCTGACAATCACTCTCGCGCCGGAACTGCGCGCGACCGCGACCGTGTCGCGCAGGTTGGCCTCAAAGTTCTGGTACGTATACTTCATGAGCGGCGAATTCTCGCGCACCTGCTTGTCGAGAAACATCTCCATCCCGCCCCACTCGCGCTTCTGGGTTCCCACCCTGGTCAGAAGTTGGCCGATGCGGGTAGCACGCACGAACATGCTGGCGCGGATCACTGGCAGGCTCATGCTGGAGGAAGTCGAGGTCAGCGCAGTCCCAGGTCCGTACGGTCCCACAACTTCGTTATTGCCCGAGTAAATGATGAACAGGTCAGGACGCTGTTCCGCCAGCCCTTTTGCGATGGGCAGCAGCACGTGCGAATTGATGGCCACGCTACCCGTATTCACAACTTCGAATTTCGTCGCCGGGTAGCGCTCGCGCAACATCACTTCCAGGTAGCGGCTGAAACCGTAGGCCGGATCGGGATCGCCCATGGCCGCGGATTCCCCAAGCACAAAGATTCGAAAAGTCCCCTGCGGCTTCTCTGCCGGAATCGCGTACGCCTGCGGCGTCTTGATCATGCCCGGCGGAAAGAAGGGCGCGGGGAAGAACAGGTTGTAGCAGGCAGCGGCGCGGCCCTGCTGGGTGCAGGGCACCAAAAGATCAGTGGAAAATCCTACGCCGAACAGGCGCAACCCTCCCTCAATCATTCCCAACAGCAAGATCGGCACGACGATGGCGCTGGCGATCTGCGGCCAGTAATTTCTGCGCCGGCCGGGGCGTTCATTCTTCGCTGGCGTCTTCGTGGGCGTCTTCGTGGGCGCTGGGTCTGCAGGTGAGGCCATCTTCAATCGATCCGATTATTCTCTGGGATTGTTCTCTGCTGCGCGTTTTTCCTGAACTGCAGATTTCACGATACAGGGCTGGACCCGATCCGATTCCGTAGGCCTAACCACGTCGTCGGATCCAACATCGCCCAGCCCTGCCGGTTACCGTGCATGCGACGTTCCACGTTACAACGCGGAAATCGTCACGCCGGAAAAATAAAAACGAAATGCAAGCGCCGCTATTCGAGCCAAGCCTCGCGGCTAAAGCCGTTACAACCCTCGCGGCCTTTGGCGGCATCGCTAAAGCGCTGCCCTGATGCGGATCGTTCTCCTCAAAATTGCACGACTACCGGATTTCGCCGTTACTTGATCCGGCCCTTGCGCGTCTGCTGGCCCGACCCAGTGACGGATCCATTCGCGTTATGCGCGGCGTTGTGACACATCAGCGTGCATGTGTTGGTGTTGCGGTTGTAGGCGATGGGAGTGGCGCCGTTCTGCCCCACCACGTTGCCATCAAAATTCACCAGCCGCTCGCCGGTGAAAGTCGGGGAAGTGGCGCCCATGCCGTGGGCGGTGTGGCATACCGCAACTGAAGCCGTACTGCGAAACGTGCAGACTGTGCTGCGTGAAGCTGGTGTTGGAGAGGATCTGCGTCAGGTTATGACACTTTCGCGCACATGCGCATACGGCCCGTTCGACGCTCGTGTCGGGATTGGGAAAAGATTCGTGACGAGCCGCCGGGTGCGGCGGCCTGGCTGAATTGATAGTTGCCGCTCCAGGAGGTGCGAGTTCACTCGATCCATGGGGACCGTTGGGGCCCGCGCCGCCGAATTCGCGATTGTCGTCGCTGTTATGGCAATCGGTGCAGAAGATAACGTGCCGCTGCCCACCAGCCGCGCGGAAGGCGGCCGCATTCAGATTCAGCATGTTCACCAGAAGGCTGGGCTGCGGCAGGGGGCTAGCTCGGCATGGGTCACGGGGTGGCTCGAGGTTGCGGTCTGAGCGAATTGCGGAATCACGTTCAGCGGATCCGGCGCCGACAACCACTCGCAATGGGCGCATAGCCGTAGATGAGCAGTCGCTGCTTGCCCAGGCTGGTGCCGTGGCAGCGTAGGCAATTTTCATATTGATTGATCGCCGGAGTAAGAGCCGTTACACCATCCGAGCGCGCTGATCCCAGTACGCCTGCCTGCGAAGGACGCAATTGCGGCGGCGCGGAGAAAGTGCACGTCTGCGTTGGAGGCGTGAGCGTTGTGGCAATCGACGCAAGTGGCATGCCGGTTGTGGTTGAGCAGCGGAGCTTCGGCAGCATCGTGGAAGTTGATTCCCGGATGGCAGTGGATGACTGATCTTCGCCACCTCGCCATGAATGTTCAGGGGCGCCGGCGACACATACGTGCCGCCGTCGTGACACGTCATGCAATTCTGCGTGACCGGATCGTAGTGCCGGAGCCGCGGGTGTGGCCGGACGCAGCAACCGGGCGGGCGCAACGGAGTCATGCGACATGTGACACGAGGTGCACGCATTCACTCCCACGGTCGGATACGAACCGATGTGCCATCCGGCGAAACCTGGTTGGTCGCCGTCTGATGAACACTTCCCGTGAAGCCGGCGAGCGGATTGATCTTGCCCTGCACCACCCGGTTAGGATCGTGACAGGCCAGACACATCTGCCCGTTCGAGCTGTCGCGGACCAGAAAATTCTGCGCGATCTTGTCGATCGCTTGAACGTGCGGCGAGTGGCAACTGGTGCATTCGATATTGCCGTTCACGAGCTTCACAGCGCCGGTGGGATCGGCCGTCATGCCCTGCGAGACCAGCGACGCCACCAGATTCGATGCGTCTTTCATGGGAGCACCAGACTGAACGGGTGCGAACCGGTCAACGTGGTGCCGAACGAGTCAACGCCATTCAATGATCCGATCACGGGAATCGGTCCATAGACTGACGATTGTCCCACGCCTACCGTGCCATCGTGACAACTCAGGCACAGGCTGCTGGTCGTTCCGAGCGTCGGCTGCGTCTTGCCTTGTTCGACGTAGGTCGAACTGGTGTAGGGCGTGTAGGTCGAACCTGCGACAACTTCTGGTTCCAGAGCGGCGAGATGCCGCCCAATCCGCTGTGCGGAGCGTGACAGAATCGTGCAACCCAGAGCTCCCTGGGAATAAACCGACGCTCCACTGCCCCGCCGTCAGATTGTGCATGCCCAGCACATCGGCGGTCGGTGGCTGCGCGGCGAGCAGAAACCATGCGCCAGAATATTGCCAGGACGGTCATCAGCAACGCCAAGCCAGCGACAGGATTCTTCTCACTGCTTCCCCCCGTCCGCCGTGGCGCGATGCCGTAGTAGTGAAATATCTGCACGCGCCGATTAAACGAATCCACCACGTAGATGCGATCCTGCTTATCAATCTGCAGTCCGGCTAGGCAGTTGAAACTGTCCTGGCTCCCGTTCCCTTCTCTCCGAAGTAATAGAGCAGCGGCCCTGCTGGTCGAAGACCTGCACGATGTCCCACTGTCCGTCGACCACGTAGAGATGACCTTCGGAATCGAAGCCAATCCCTTTCGGCCGGAAAATCCATCCCGCTCCGTCTCCGACCTTGCCGATCGCATAGCGGAACGTGCCCGACGCGATCGAGTACCTGCACCCGGAAATTCATGGCGTCGACCACCGCCAGGTCCTGAGCCATTTAGTCGCAATTCCGTGGGGTAATTGAACTCGCCGTCGCCCGTCCCCGTCTTTCCGATCATCTGCGAGCACGCTGCCCTGCATGTCCATCATGAAGATCTTGTTGCGCAGCGTGTCGGTGACGTAGATGCGTTGCGCCGCGGAGTCCACCGCGATTCCCGTGGGACGCTTGAAATATCCCTCGCCGCCTTTCAGGCTGCCGATGGCGCGCCGGATATTTGCCGCTGGCATCGAACACGAAAACCTTGCCGGCCTGCGAATCGGTCACGTAGATATTGTCTTGCGCGTCGACCGCCACGCACTGCGGCGTGAGCATCGGATCTTTCCCGGCGTCGCGCCGCGAAATGAACTTATATTTCTGCTGGTCGAAATCGAAGATGTGAACTCCGGCCGGCCGCCACGTCGGTGACGAGGATGCGTCCGTGCGAATCGGTGACCACGCTGTAGGGACTGACCAGGTAGTGGAAATCGGGCTGGCCCGCGATCACGTCCACCACCCGCGTCCAGAAGCTGCGCTTGGGCTTGACCTCGCGCTCCAGGCTGAAGCTGCGCTCGAAGGAAAGTTTGCGTCCGCCGTCCATGCAGCAAGTCGGGGGCCGGCGGCGGGACCTGTTTCCTTGGACTCTTCGCGACGCGCGCCGCGGCGTGAGATCGGAGCGAGCATCGCCAGCGGAATTGCCAGTCAAGACGCTAGCCCGGCGACGATCCGCCCGCGGCGGCTTCCTGCGCGGACTTGATTCGCTGCCCTAGAAGAAGTCGAACCATCTGGTTATCCCACAAAATACGACGTGGTGCTGGCGGGCGCGCCTATTGCGCTGATGCCTTGCGTGAAGCGCGTATATCCCGCCTGCAGTCCGATCCTTCTCAGATGGTACTGCAATTGGCCGTTGTAGATCTCCGTGTTGTTGTGCGAGAGGGTCTGTCCCGACCGTATTGCTGATGGCCCGGCTGAAGATTCCCGCGATGACCAGATGCCGGATCGGCGTCACCGAGATGCCGCCACCGTAGCTGGATCCGCCGAAAGGTAATGAAGTTGGTCAACCCGGCGTGGCGGCGTCGGCACGAAGCCGCCCCGCCCCCAGCAGCGAAATTCCGGTCGATTGAGTATAATTGCCCGTGACGGTGAATCTTGGCGGATCCGAACGAGCTCGAATAAGCCTCGCTGTCACTGCTGGTGCCCTGGCTAGTTGGTCAACCCGCTGTGGTTCCGTTGAAAGCCGCCGTCCAGTTCGTCCGTCGCGGCAATCGGCGGCGCACATTCGCGCTGTAGTTGTAATAGGAAGTTGTGTAGGTAACCAGCAGCGTCTGCACGTTCTGCGCGTAACTGAACTGGGCTGACGTTTGCCAGCCCGCGAAAGCGGCGAAAGAAGTTCACGTTGCCAACGAAGCCCACCGCATTGTTGCCCTGGCCGTTGTGCTGTCGAGCACCGAAGCGGAGAAGGTGAACATGTTGAAGAGCCTCTTGCCGTAGTTCACCGTGCCACTCAAGAAATGTACCGGTATAAGTCTTCCCGAAGTAGAACTGATCGTAATATGTGGCCTGGGCCGACGCCGAAAGATTATTGGTGAACTGGTAGTTCGCGCCTCCGCCGATGGTGGACGAATGCGCGCCCGATCCCAGATCCATCCCGGCTGCACGGCTCCATTGCTGCTAGGCTCTGCGCCAGATATCCGCTCAAATTGCTGGTGTAGTTCTCGGTGACATTCAGCGCAGCTTCGGCGTGGGGTGAAAGCTGGCGCCAGCGTTTCCGATGTCGTCGGTATATTTGGATGCGTCGGAACTCTGCCCTGTGCTCGAAAAATAGTCGCTCGTCGAACGAAGACCGGTCGTAATTTGGCATAAAGCGTCCATGGAGCGGCAAGGCAGTGTTGCGCGCCAAATCCGAGGCTTTGCCCGGTGAATCCTGCATGCGACTCCGCCGCTCCGCCAGAAATTCCGGATATTGCGAATTCAAACTATTGTGGTGTAGAAGCCGTTGAGGCGGAAGCCGGCGATCTGATAATTCGAGCGCACGTTAAACAGGCGCGTGTTCGAATTGCGTCTCTGGTCGGTGCCGTAAGATCGTGCCGCTGCCGTCTGCCCTGCGAATACCCCACCGAAAGCGTCGGCAAGTCGGGAAATAATGCGCTCCAGTTGATCGCGAAGCCATCGCCTTGCCAACGGTCGTGAAGTTGGGCTGTCCGGCCAGCCCAAATGTCCCGCTGCTGTTGCGGTCGTAGTGGTAGTTACCGAGCCAGGAAAATGGCTGCCGGTGAAGAAGTTCGCGGTCCCATCGATGCCGCTGGCGCCGGTCAGCGATTGATAGCTGGAGTCGTCCCGCGACTGGTTGTAGTACGGAGTGCGCCGTGAACGAAAGGAAATTCGGGTTGTAGTAGTAGCCGGAGAACTTGCCGTCGACTCCAACGTTCAGTCCGTGGTCGGAGGGGAGGCGTCGCCATAGTCGCCGCTGTAGCCGAAGGTAAACAGCCCACCGGCCTTCAGCTTCGTGTTTTCGCCGATGCGAAGTTCAGGGGTCTGCGATTGCGACTGCTGCGCGAGACGAGTTGCGCCATCGCCAGCACCGCCAGCCCGATGATGCGATTCGCGACCTTCATTTCGCCGCTACCCCTTCCGGCCAGAGGCTCAGAAACCCGCTTGCACTTAGCTCTTGCCTTGAAAAGGCACAACAATTGCCAAAGTCCTGCGGGTCGAACTTTCTAACGGATTGAAAACAATGGTTGCAGCTTCGGTGGGCGCGTGCATTTGCCCTGAATTTCGCGCGGTGCGGCATATCACCCGGCCGGCGAGTTGAAACCACGACCGCTCAAGAGCACCCAGCGGTTTCATCCTGAGCAAAGCGAAGGCCCTTGCAATTGGCTGGCGATTGCACAGGTCCTTCGCTTCACTCAGGATACAAGCTGCCGATGACAAAACGCCGATTACACTTCTTCGATCTTGGCTTTGGCGCGCAGTTGCTTCGCCAGGCCCGAGCGCAGCTTCTCGTACTTGATCTTTTGAGGTTCGTCTTCAGCTCGTTCTTCACTTCGGCGAACGGGCGCCTCCGCGCCGGATTATGCGCATTCACCCGGACGATGGTGTAAGCCGATTCAATCTGAATCAATCCGCTGACCTGTCCGGACTGCAGGCCCGCAAAGCTTTGACCACCTGCGGCGGCAGTTTGTCGGCCGTCCACCAATTTGTGGTCGCCCATGTTAACCCGGAAATCGTCTTCGGAAAGCTTCTCCGCCAGCAGTCCGAAATCCTGATAGTTCTTGGTCGCCTTGGCTTGCTGCAACGCGTCCTCGGCCTTTCTTGCTGGGCGTTTTTCGCTTGTTCCGGCGTCGGCTTCAGCGGAGGAACAATGGAGATGCTCTGGAAGCTGAACGACTCCGACTGCTGGAATCGCGCCGGATTCTTGTCGTAGTAGGCCTGCACCTCAGCCAGCGATCACCGCCGATTTCGTCTTCCACGTCGGTTTTCAGAACCTGCTCGATCGAGCAACGAGCGCTTCATCTCTGACGCAGTTGCTGCTCGGAGCCGTGCATTTCGGTTTGCAGATATTGCTGGTATTGGTCAGGACTCTTGAACTGGGTGCGAAAATCGGCCGCTGCGTGATTGAGCTTTGCCGGCGGAAACCGTCAGCTTGCGCCGCACCGCTTCCTGGTACACCAGCTCTTCGAAAATGATCATCTCCAGCGCGCCCTGCCGGATGGCCGCTTCCTGCGCCTTGGGGAATCCGTTGTGCTGGTGCGCGTAGGGGAAGATGGTGAACATCTCCCGCAGCAGGTCGCGATCGGTCAGCACGGCGCCATTCACCCGGGCCACCGGTTTGTCGCTGACCTGGAGCGGCGGCACCTGCGGCGAGAGCAGAAGCCGTTTTGGTGACGTCGGCTCGGCGCGATGCGAGCCAGTTGGGCCGAGTGCGACGGCGACCTATGCTGACCGAGAACGCCAGCGCCATGGCAGAAGTACGGCGCAGATGGGGAGATGGTATTTCATAAATCCTCGCTTGGTTCTGATTACAGTACTACTAACTGAACTGGCTCGAAAAAAAGGGGAGAGAGAATCTCTCCCCCGCTTGCCTACGCCAGTTAGGTCTACTGGAAGACCGTCGTGATGTTGTTGGTATTGTTGGCTTCGTTCGACTCGCCAAAGTGGCACTGACGGCAGAACTGAGTGGTCGAAGGCGCTTGTGTTGGCCGAGCGTTGCTTGCAGGTTCGGGTTGTAGGGGCCGTTCACGAAGAAGAAGGTGGCATAGTACTTGCCGCCGCCGTCGCTCGCGATTGGGCTCGTCGGCGCTCGACGTGTACACGGTCATCACGTGCTGGTTGTGGCAGGTGGTGCAGAGCACGTAGGGTTTGCCCAGCGGCGTTGATGCCGTAGGGGTTCGACCATGTGCCAGGCGCCAGAGCCGGCCAGCCGTAGTTGGCTACGAACTGAGCATAGGGGCGTGCCAGCGGTTACGGACAGAACGCCCGCGGTGCTAGACCAGGCCGCTGCCGGTGCTGATGGTGGCATTCTGGCCCACTGGGTGATCGTTGGTGTAGTTGCCGGCCGTCGTGCCGTCATTGCCGAGCAGGGTCGGGATCTTGCCGCTGCCGTAAGTGGTGTTGGTCAGAAGCCGATCCTTTGTTCATAAGACTGGTTGACCATCATGTTGCTGGCCGTCACGTTGCCATCATGGCAGCTGAGGCAGAGCAGGATGCCGCCGACTTCTTGCTGCCACCGGCGATGGTGCTGGGCAGAACTTCCGTGTAGCGTGCCGCTGTCGCCGAATGCGATCGTCTTGCCGTACAGTGGGCTGGCGTCCTGTCCCCACAATGCATAGCTGCCGGTATCGGCCGCGCCGGCATGACCGGAACCGAAAGAGCCGCTGTGCGGAGAGTGGCAGCCCGCGCAGCCGCGGCCGTTGTTATTGTGCGCGCCCAGGACGTCAACTGGGCGATGACCAATTCTGCGCCATCATCAGCCCCCGACTGCGAGAATGAACATTACAACCAACATCGCTTTCTTCATAAAATTCCAGACCTCCATGAAAAGATGTTTGCAGCTTATTCCTAAACTCCCAGAGGCTTAGGCCGTGGGCTGCGTTTGGTGCCTGGGCACTCGTCGCAGCCGCCCCTCAGCTCCTAATTAGTGCAACGTGGCCGCCCGAAACCGGCCTCAGACGGCCATTTCTCGAAATTTCCTGTAAGTTATTCAATTAATAGCTGTTATCTTTGCAACGTATCGGACAGCGGCTCTCCGGAATCAGATCACTGCAAAGTGGGGGAAAACAACCACTTACAGAGGGCCGCTTGGTCAAATACCGCAGTTTGAGGTAACTGCAACAGAGGTGTTACAGAAAATGAAGGAGTCGGCCGCGAGACGATTCGGTACGCCAAGAACGCGGTATGAAGCGAATCATTGTCTGGCACTGCCGCCGGCAAAGACGGAGCAAGCTTCGTCTCTACAGAGATGGGATGAGCATCAGTCCCGCCTCCCATCAGCTGGTTGGGGAGCCTTGAGCTTCCGGCGCTGCCGGCGGGGTGACTGGCACTGCTTCTTTCTGCCCCGCCGCTTTTTTCGCGCGCTGCTCTTCTTTTTCCTTGCGTAGCTTGCTCGGCCTCGGCGTCGGTCACGTAGCGGAACTGCTGCACGCGTCCGGGATAGATCTCGGAAGTGAAGACGCGGTTGTTCTTGTCGGTGGCGATGTTGACGATTCCCTGAAACTGCCCGGGCAGCAGGCCGTGGCCGCCAAAAGTGATGAGCAGTTGCCATTCGCTGATTGAAGACCTGTACCCGGTCCTGCATGCCGTCGGCGACCCAGATGTGGCCGTCGCTGTCGATGGCGATGCCTTTGGGGCGGCGCGAAGTATCCCGGGCCGTCGCCGTTTTTGCCGTAGGTCGAGATGAACTTGCCGTCGGCATCAAAGATCTCCATGCGGTCGTTCAGCGTATCGCAGACGTAGAGATTGCCGTCCGCATCGACCGCCAGCCCGGTGGGCTCTGGCGAAATCTCCGGGAGTGGTGAGTTCATGGTTGTGTCCGGTGGTGCCGATCTTGCGCAGCAGTTTGAGCGAGTCGGCGTCGTACACCAGCACCTGATCGAGTTCGATGTCAGACACATAGAGCAGCCGGTTCTCGCGATCGATGGCCAGCGCACCCGGATCGACCAGTCCATCGGTGATCACGTCTTCGGCTACGTGGGCGGCGATTGAAAACAAGAACATGGCGCAGGCCGGGATCGGAGACAAACAGACGATCGCCGTCGTCCATGGCCAGCCCGATGATGCGGACGAAATGGCGCGTGCGTCTTGTTCTTGATCATGTCGAGGTCGCGCGTCTCGGTGTTGAAAATGAAGATGGCGCCAACCTTCTGATCGGCAATGTACAAGTTGTTCTTGGAATCGACGGCGAGGCCGTAGGGTTCGGCGAGTTGGTACAGCACCTTGTGCTCTCGCTCTGCGGCTGCGTGCCCGCCAGCCGGTCCATCCATTTCGCTTTCTTGCTGTCGTTGCCGGCCTCGACTTGCGAGATCTTTTCCGCCGCATAGAATGCCGGGTAGCGGATGCGGGCGATGGCAGGAGGATTGGGCCAGACGATGTTCGAATAATCGATGACGGGAACCGGTCTTGGCGCGCGGCCGTTCTTCTTCTTGTCGGCGAATGCGGAGCTGGGTGCCAGCAGCGCCAGGCCGAGCGTAAGACACAGACATGGTACGATCGCTGAGCCGGCGCCTTGCGATTGTCGAATCAAGCTTGCCTCGACAGTTCAGACATGGATCATTCTGATTCTCCTCATGTCGTCATTTCTGCCCCATGACGTTACCTGTTTCGTCAGATCCTTGTGACAGCTGGCGCAGAATTGGGCGTTGTTCACCTGGTCCTTGACCAGCAGGTCGGGCTGCGCCGAGGAATGCGGCTGGTGGCAGGACAGGCAGTCGATCTTCGCGAGTATCTTGGTGACGTCGGTCGGGTCGACCACATCGGCGATGGGTGGCCTTCGACGGGATGTCCGCGGCCGAACTTCAAGGGCAGCACACCACTTTATTCTTGGTGAAGTAATCCTCCGGCAGCCTTACGCGTGCCGTTGAAAATTGTGAGCACGTGTTCGGCTTCGAGCTTCTTCGGCTGCGAATCGGGACCGTGGCACTCCAGGCAGAGCCCGTTCGTACTCTTGGCTGCGCAGCAGATGATCGTTGTCGCCGCCGTGGGGCTCGTGGCAGATGGCGCATCCCTGCTTGAACGCCGGCTGATGCAGGAAGTGCCTTCTTGAACTGGTCGGCCTGGTCGGTATGGCAGGCCAGGCAGATGTCGACCGCATTGGTCTTGGGCAGGCCCGGCTGGCGGCTGGCATGCGGATTGTGGCAGTCGGTGCACTCCCCTGCAGCTCCGGGATGCTGCACCTTGGCCTTGTCAATCTTCTCCGCCTGATCGCTGTGGCAGGTCACGCAGATCGATTTCACGTCGGCTTGCGTCAAGCACAACTTTGCCGTCTTTGGCGGGCGCGTGGCAGGTGTCGCAGGACTTTATCGGCGAAGGGCGGATGCAGGAACTGCCGCATCAGCTTCGGTACAGCCGACTGGTGAGGATCATGGCACTGGTGCAGTTCGCGGTCGCGAAAGGCTGGCCGTGATGAGCCTTCATGCAGGCTGGCGTCCTTGACGTCGTGGCAGTCGATGCAGAGTGCCGGAGCGGCCTTGGTCAGGTGAAAGTCAAACTCGGCTTTGCCCACTTCGCCGGTTTTGTGGGTCGTGTGGCAGGTGTCGCATCCCATGTCGAGCGCGGCATGGCGGCTGCCTTTTTCGGGGACGTTCAGCCCTTGCTTGTGGCAATCGAGGCAAAGATTCTTGCCCTTGTCGCCGGACTCCGGCTTTCAGTAACTGATTCTTGTTGTCGCTGGTGTGCGGGTCGTGGCACTTGATGCAGTCGCGCACCGCCGGCGGATGCACCGTTCCTTTTAGCGTGGCGGCGTCTTTCTCGGCGTGGCAAGTCAGGCAGAGCGCCTGCGGAGTCGTCGTGATGAGCTTGATGCGCGTGATGTCTTTGTTGACTCGAACTTCGTGGCAGCTCAGGCAGCCCATGGCGATCGCGGAGTGGACGGACTTGCCTTTCGTTTTATCCTCGTGGCACTCAAGACACTTCGCCGAGTCGACATTCTTGTCGAGTGGAACCGGATGTTCCTTGGCCCACGTCGGAATTGCCGCAAGCGCGAACAAGAAAACCAACAAGAAGATGCGGGGGAGCGCTGCGCTGCTGGCTTTCCGGTTCATAGTAGTACGATTTGGAACTGCTGGGACCATTGCCAACCGTTGCATTTGCACGATCGTCGCCTTCCTGACGCGAACCGTCTGCAAATTCTTAATTGAGTTGTAAATTATTGCAACAACTCATCTTCCGATCCCCTGCGACGACGACGGAAATTCCCGCACGCCGGATGGAGTTTTTCCAAAATGGGCCTTCTGCCTCACTCCATCGGTGAAATCGCGCACGCTCTCGTGGCACAGTCCCACCGACCGCTTCTTCCTTGATTTTGCAGCTATTTGTGATTGAAATCACAGCCTTTCCGCTGTGGGTGAAATCGCAGCAAAGCCTTGCAGGGATGAGTGTTATGGCTCATGCAAGCGCTTGCAGGAACCCGCGCGATCGGGCGCAATCCATTGATAACACAGTAATTCACTTGCAGTCGGAGCGTTGGCGCAGAACGTGCATCGCCTCTTGTGAAGGAAGGATGTGAAGGAAGAGGAAAGATATGGCCCTGTCACTTCGCTCGGCACCTCACTCGGCCCCCGGCTCGGCACTCCGCAAAATCTGGCAGACCCTGAGTTCCATCAAGACCGGCGTCGTTCTCATCATTCTGGTCGTCATCTTTTCAGCGGCAGGAACGGTCATTCTGCAACGCCCCATGACCGACGCCGACGACATGGAGCGCGCTTACTCGCCGGCCATGCTGCGCTTTCTCGATGCCGCGGGCCTGACCGACGTTTTCCATACCCGCTGGTTTGTAGCGTTGTTGATTCTGGTGAGCTTCAGCATTATTGCCGCTTCGGTGCAGCGCTTCCCCAACGCCTGGCGATTCTTCGCGCGCCCTTATAAGAGTCCCGACGAGAGTTTCCGTAGAGTTCTGCCGACGCAGGCCCATATTGCGGTTCCCAACGGCGAGGAAGAGCATGGATTGAGCGCCGCCGAACGCGCCTTCAAGCACCTGGGACTGAAAACCGAACGAATCGTACGCACCAACAGCTTCTCGTTGTTCTCGGAACGCAGTCGCATCTCGGAAATGGCGGTCTACATCGTTCACGCCAGCCTGCTGCTGATTTTCCTTGGCTTCATCGTGGACTCGCTCTACGGCTGGCGCGGATTCCTGATGCTGAGTCCGGGAATGGCCAGCAACCAGATCGAAATGAAAAACGGCTCGATGCGGACGATTCCGTTCTCCATCCGCTGCGATGGCACCGGCGAAGAAACTTACCCCGACGGCACTCCCAAAAAATATTGGTCTAAGCTGGCCGTAGTCGATGGCGGACGCGAGATTTCGCGCAAAGAGATTGTGGTCAACGATCCGCTGGTCTATCACGGATTGCGTTTCTATCAAGCCAGCTACGGCCGCACCGGCAAACTCGATCAGCTCATCCTTGAGGCGACTCCCGCGAACAATGCGGCTCCCGCCAACAACGTCACCAGCACGCCGCAGGAAATTTCCCTGGCCATGAACCAGACGGTTGCGCTCGACCCCGACACCAGCGTGCAACTAGCGGATTTCATTCCAGATTTCGTGCTGCAGGATGGCCAGGTCTACGCCCGCAGCAAGGACATTGTGAATCCCGCGGTTCACCTGATCGTGACTTCGAAGAAAGCCCACAGCAGGTTGAGTGCGACTGTGAACGTGTGGCTGCCCCCGATGCCCGGAATCGACGAGAACGCATCCTCCCCGTACACCTTCGACCCGAAAGACTTGAAGACTGGCGTTTACACCGGCCTGCAGGTTTCGCACGAACCCGGCCAGTTCGCGGTATGGGCCGGAGTGATGCTGATGGCCATCGGCCTGACTTTTGTTTTTTATGTAGTGCACATGCGCTTCTGGGTTGTCCCAGTGCGCGACGCGCAGGGCGGCATGGTGCTGTGGGTCGGCGGCACGGCGAATCGCAATCGCGACGCTTTCGAACTGAAATTCAAAACCGTCGTCGAACAGATTCAGAAAGAACTCAAACCCGACTTGTCGAATGCCGCCGCGTCGGAGGCAACAACGATTTCAGGAGCCGCGAACTCGAGAACAACCATCGCCGGAAGGTGAGCCCGGCAACGGAGGAAAATGTATGGCACGCACAAAAGTTGAACAGCATCCCGCGACCGGCACAACGCTGGTCGTCATGGTGGGGTTGGGAATGGCCTTCCTGCTGTTCATGGCTTTTCTGAATGTGGTGAAGAGCGGAAACATTCTGAGCGAAGCCAACCTGTTGTTTGCCACGCTGGTTTTCTACGCGGGCGCAGGAGCGCTCTATCTGGGCTTTGGCGTGACCGGAACCGACTCCTACATCAAGTTCGCCTCGCTCATGACCTGGGCGGGACTGCTGGCCAACACCGCGGCCGTGGCGCATCGCTGGTATGAGGCGGGCCATCCGCCGTTCGCCAGCATCTATGAAATGCTGCTGAGCTTTGTGTGGACCCTGGCCGCGCTCACCCTGATCGCCGAGAAACGCTATGGCGTGAAAGTTATCGGCACAGTCACCATGCCGGTCGCGATCGTCGGCGTCATCCTGATGCAGCTTCTGCCCAGCGAAGTGCGGCCACTGGTGCCCGCACTGCAATCCACCTGGCTGCACGTGCACGTGACGCTGGCCATGCTGGCGTATGCGGCGTGCGCGTTGAGTTTTGCGCTGGCCATGATGTTCCTGATCCAGGACAAAGTGAAGACGGAGATTGTTCCTGGCCGCCACCAGCATATTTACGCGTGGGAATCTACGGCGCGGTCCTGACCCGCTTTGAAAAATGGGGCGGCCTCAACGTAGTCGCCTGGGACGCCCAGAATAAAGCGGAAGTGTTCGTGTCGCGCGGCGTGCGGCTGTTCGTGACGATTCCCGATCTCGGCTGGCTGATGCTTCTGGTCTTCGCCGCCGTGCTGGCTCCGCTGGTGCTCTATATTCTGTCACTGGTCAAAAAGAATGACGCGCAGAAGAATCAAAGCTTGCTGGCCGTAGCCGATCGTGCAGTCTTCATCAGCATTCTGCTGCAGATTCTGGCGCTGGTATTTTTCCTGGTGCGGGTGCGCGGCGGACAGTATCCCTCGCTCGACGCTGACGGCTTGTACCCTACCAGCCTGGCGGCGAGCCCGTTCATTCTTTCGGCACTGGTGGGCGGAATCTTCGCCAATCTCCTATACCTTCTGCTGCTCTGGCGGCGCGCCGATCTGGAAAGACTTCTCCCCGACGCCGACACGCTCGACCGCATCACCTACAAGACGATTTGCATTGCTTTCCCTTTACTCACCCTGATGATCGCCGCCGGCGCGTACTGGGCTAACCGGGCCTGGGGTTCCTACTGGAACTGGGATCCCAAAGAAACCTGGGCGGCGATTACCTGGCTGGTCTATGCCGGCTATCTGCATATGCGCATCACCCGCGGCATGCGGGGGCGGCGTCGCCGCCTACTTCGCCATCCTCGGTTTCGCGGTGGTGATGTTCACCTTCTTCGGCGTCACCTATTTGTTACCTGGACTGCACGCGTATGCCTGAGACTATGACTGCACAACTGGATCCGAACATTCCGGCTGAAGAGATCCCCGCGGCGGCCGCTCCGCGCTCCCGTACCGGCTTTTTCAGTACGGCGTATTCGAGCGCGTCGTCGTTGTCCGACCCGATTTCGTCCGATCCGATTTCGACTGGCGCGGATGATCCTGGTAACGATTCTGCCAAGGCTGCGGCGGCACCGGAGGATATCGAGTCGCCCTGGCTGAACATTACCTGGGAGATCAAGGCTCTGGTTCCGATCGCCTGCGTTCTACTGGGCGGAATGTTGCTGTTTCTGTTGGCGACGCTGTCCTGGCGCGATCCCGAACGCCATCTCGTACTCTTAGTCGCGGGTGCGGGCGCAGTCGCGATTTGCGGCGCGCTGCTGGTCGTGCTCACTTACACGGTGCAGCGGCCGATGGTCGAACTGCAGCAGAAAATCGCACAGCTCGGCGGCGGCGATCTGAACGTAGCCGTCAGTTTTTCTCACCGCAATGATGAGATTGGAGACCTCGGCCGCAATTTCAATCAGATGGTGGTCCAGCTCCGCGAAAACCGCGAAGAGATCGAACGCCTGCACCGCACGCAAATGTCGCGCGCCGAGCACCTGGCCACTCTCGGTGAAATGGCTACCGGACTCGCCCACGAAATCCGCAACCCGCTGGCAGGGATTGCCGGCGTTATCGAAATTATTGGCCGCGACTTGCCCTCGACCAGCCCGGCGCGCGCCGTGGTGAAAGACGTGCGCCAGGAGATTGCCCGCATCAATCACATCGTGACCGACCTGCTGCAGACGGCGCGGCCTCATCCTCCCACCGTCCGCAAGAGCGATTTGAATACCACCGTCGAACATGCCGTGATGCTGGGCCGCCAGCAGGCGATGGCGAAGTCAGTCGAGATCGAACTCCACAAAGACTCCAGCTTGCCGGAAGTGGAGCATGACGGCGATCAGATTCACCAGGTGCTGCTCAACCTGCTGCTCAATGCACTGCAAGCGCTCGATTTCCCGGCAGCCGGCCACAATGGAAAGATCACAGTCACGGTGAGGCCGCAAGGTTCCATGGCAGTAGTAGAAGTTGCCGACAACGGTCGCGGCATCGCCCCCGATCATCTGCCCAACATTTTCCGCCCGTTCTATACCACCAAGGGCGACGGCACCGGACTGGGATTGTCCCTGGCTCGCCGCATCGTCGAAGATCACCATGGCCGCATCGAGGTCTCCAGCGCCCTCGGCAAAGGCACGACCTTTGCGGTCGTGCTGCCGTTGCAGAGGTCAGCAGCCACAGCCTCGGCGTCTTAGGGTCGGTATCGTACGTCAATCGATTCCACTTCCACTCACATTCCCTGGGCGGTGAATGGGAGCTTCGGCTGACTTACATACCGTACGCTTCGTGTCGGGCCCTCCAACTCCGACAGCGAGCGTCTTCAGCGCAAGGCTTTACACCCGCGTTATAATGCCGTCCATGTTTTCGAGGGCATTGGCGATTACAGCTATTGCAGTCCTGCTGGCGAGTGGTAGCGACGTTCCACCAAAATCTCTGGTGCGCGAGAACATTAAGAAGGCGTCCGTGATCGTCAAGGGCATGATTGAAACATCGGAAGCACCTCATCCAGGAGTGACGGTTGCCAATTTCCGGGTGAGCGTTAGCTATCGCGGTCCATTCAAACCCGGCGACTTAATCTCGTACGCATCGTTTCGAGAAGGGGACCGCTACAGCAGCGAGTACCTGCACGCGAACCTGATCGTGTTTCTTCGCAAACGTTCGCCCCGATTCGCCCCGCCCGATTGGGAAACCGCAACCGACTTGTCTGAGTTCCTATATTCATCTGACCTGGAAGCCATGCTACCCAGGCATGACAGGGGGAAAAATCCATGAGCAATCGTGCCCTTCCCGCCTTCGCGTTACTCTCGGCAAACTACCCAACGGATTCCGATAGTCCGAAAGTAATTCAGCAGATCGGCGGTGAGCTGACGCAATCCTGGGTCGGTCCTAACTCGTGCGTGATGCGAATGTCGAAAGCCTTCAATTACGCCGGCAAAGACCATGAGATTCCGAAATCGCCGGGGGGATTGTTAACCGTGAAGGGCGCGGACGGAAAGAATTACGCCATCCGTGTCATCGAGTTCATCGCCTACCTGCATAACCAGTACCGTGAGCCTGATCTTGTCAAAACGGGTGCAGACATGAAGCCTGAATCCTTTACCAGTAAAGGCATCATCGCGTGGCTCATTGACGGCTGGTCGGATGCACGCGGGCACTTCACTCTTTGGGACGGATCGCAAGGCCTGTTCGAAGGTGAACATCACTATTTTGCCGATTTTGGTCCTTCTGCACCAAAGGACGGCCCCCACATGGTCAAGGTGGAATTCTGGAATTGCTGAATCCGGCCAAGAAATCCTGGGGTAGTAATCTTGGGGTAGTGATCCTGGGTAGTGCGCTTTCCTGGAACGCGATACGAGGCTCTGGCCCCGCGTGCCCTCACTGGCCTTCCGTAGTAAGCTAAGCAGGCATGCCTGCGGAGAAGATTCTGATCATTGACGACGAGCGTCTGGTGCGCTGGTCGCTGCGCCAGAAGTGCGAAGAGTGGGGATACCACGTTTCCGAGGCCGTTGCCGGCGAGCCCGGTCTGCGCATGGCGCAGCAGGAATCTCCCGACCTCGTTCTGCTCGACGTGCGCATGCCCGACTTGAACGGCATCCAGGTTCTCGAACAGCTCAAAAAAACTGCCGACGCGCCGGCGGTCATCATGATCACCGCCGACCCGCAACTGGACGACGTAAAGACTCGCGCTCAAGCTGGGCGCATATGATTTCATCGGCAAGCCGCTCGACTTCGAGGAACTGCGCGTCACCATCCAGAATGCGCTGGAAGCTTCGCGGCTGCGCACCGAAGTGAAGTCGCTGCGCGGCGAGGTGCGGCGCAACACCGGTTATCACGAGATTATCGCCGTGTCGCCGAAAATGACGGAGCTGATGAGCTTCGTGCGGAAGGTCGCGGCCAGCGAGGCCACCACGATTCTGATTCAGGGCGAAAGCGGCACCGGCAAAGACCTGATCGCCAAGGCGATTCACTACGAAAGCACCCGCCAGAACGGGCCCTTCGTCGCCATCAACTGTTCGGCCATTCCTGAAACGTTGATGGAAGCCGAACTGTTCGGCCACGAGCGCGGCGCCTTCACCGACGCCAAGCAGATGAAGAAAGGCCTGTTTGAGACCGCCAACGGCGGCACGCTATTCCTCGATGAAATCGGAGAGCTGTCGCCGCTGCTGCAGGCCAAACTGCTGCGCGTGCTCGAGGATCAGGTCATCCGCCGCGTCGGCGGCGTGCGCGATATGCAGGTGGATGTGCGCGTCATCGCCGCCTCCAATCGCGACCTGGAAAGAGCCGTGCGCGAAGGCCATTTCCGCCAGGATCTTTACTACCGGCTGGCGATCATCGCCATCTTCATTCCGCCGCTGCGCGAGCGTACCGAAGACATTCTGCCGCTGGTCGAGTTCTTCATCGACTGGTACAACCGCAAGTTCAGGAAAGCCGTGCGCGGCATCAGCCCTGAGACGCGCCGCCTGCTGCTGGCTCACGACTGGCCGGGAAATGTCCGCGAGCTGAAGAATTCGATTGAGCGCGCCATGATTCTGGAAGAGGAGTCGATTCTGCGCCCGGTCTACATGCCGTTTGCCGTAGGAGAAGCGGCCCGCAGCGGCCAGACCGCGTTCGAGCACAGCAGCACGCCCGCCGATGGCGGCGGCAAATCGCTGGCCAATGGCCGCGTGCTTCCGCGCCTCTACATTCCGGAAGAAGGCACATCGCTCGAAGAAGTCGAGCGCGCCATGGTGGAACTGGCCATGAAGCAGGCCAACGGCAACCAGACCCACGCCGCCCGCCTGCTCGACATCAGCCGCGACGCGCTGCGCTACAAGCTGAAGAAATTTGAACTGGTGCCCGCCGGCGACGAAGAACCCGCGGACTCGACACCCACCGAAGCCTAGACGGAGCCTAGACCGTTCCGCTTCGATGTTCGCAGGCGCGGGATGTCGTGGATCAGATCGACGCAGGAAGAAAAACCGTCAACCACGAAGGACACGAAGTATCACGAAGGTGCTCGTGTGTGTTCGCCGCTGATTGTCTAACCGCGCGAAGCATGCTCTTTCGCCTTGGCAATGTACTGCTCGACCTGTTGCCGTTGCGGATAATCCGGATTCGCTTTGAGCAAGTCCTGCCAGGCCTCGAATCGCGCCCTTGGGGATCCTGCTTGCCTTGCCAGCGTACCCAGCCCAGGTTGAACAAGGTCTGCGGATGTCCCGGCCGGTATTTCAAGGAAGTTTCCATCGCGGCCAGGGCTTTCTCGGCGTCGCCGGTATACCAGTACGCCGTGCCCATGTCGGTGCGGACATCGGGATTTTCGGGATGAATCGCCAGCGCCCGCTCGTAGTACTGAATCGCGCTGGGAAATTGTTTGCCGTCGTAATACAGGTTGCCCAGCTTCACCAGCGAATCAAAATCCTTGGGATCTTTGGTGACGGCCTCGAGCAAGGGCGCTGCAGCCTGCGCCAGCACGGCTTGCAGGTTCGGGTTCAGTTGGTCTTGTTGGGTTTGACCCTGTTGGGCTTGACCCTGCTGGGCGCTGGCTGGCTGCGTGGTAGTCGCGGTGGCGGCCTGGGTTGTCGCAGGCGATGCCGACCCGCGGAACAAATATCCCAGGGCCACGCCCAGCAGCAGACAGAATGCCGCCAGCACATAGGCCTGCGCGCTTGTCCACGAGACGCCGGCGCCGGTGGAGTTAGTAGTGGATGGCGACGGGTCGGGCTTTATCTCGTTCATTTTTGCTTCGGTCATTGGCTTCGTTCTCCGATCTGGTGCCGGCAAGCGCCGGTTTTGGCGATTCCAGGTGAAACAGGCGCGTGACCGCAGCGGTCATCTGCTCCTGTTCCTCCTTCTCTGGAAGTTCCTTGAGTTCGCGAGCCAGGGAGCTGGCAATCTTTTGGATAACTTGGGCTGTGATTGCGTGCAGCGACTGATCCTGCTCCCGGGTAAACGGCCCGCGCGCTTCGATGAAGGACTCCAGTTCTTGCCGGCAAATTTGGTCGAGGCGGTAGCGCAGCGCCACCATGGTCGGCACCACGGTTTCCGCCTGCAGTTTGTTGCGAAAGGCTTGCGTCTGCGCGGCCACAATCTTCTCGGCTTCCGCGACCGCCGCCGTGCATTCCTCGGCATTGTTCTTGACCACGTGCTCCAGACCATCCAGGTCGTAGAGCAGGATTCCGTCGACCCGGCGCACTTCCGGATCCACATCGCGCGGCATGCCGATATCGATGATGACAAGCGCCACGCGGTTGCGCTCCTCGGCGATGCGCTCCGCTTCCTCGCGGCTCAGCAGATAATGCGGGCATCCCGTGGCGCTGATTACGATGTCGGCCTGCAGCATGAATTTCCAGCGATCAGCCAGCGTGGCCGGCGTGCCGCCTAACTTCTCCGCAATCTCTTGTGCGCGGGCCGGGGACTGGTCGATCACCACCACCGATGCCGCGCCGTTCTCCACCATTTGCCGGGCCGAAAGTTCGCTCATCTTGCCCGTGCCCAGCAGCAACACGCTACGGCCATCCAGCGACCCAAAGATCTGCCGGGCCAGCTCGAGCGCCGCGGTGGGAATCGGAGACCGCCAGCTTCTCGACTGCAGTCTCGTTGCGAACTTGTTTGGAAACGCTGAGCGCCTTCTCCAGCACGGCGTCGAGAAAATGCCCGGCGGCGCCGACGGTTCGCGCCTGCTCCCAAGCGGCCTTCACCTGGGTCACAATCTGCGGCTCGCCTAAAACCAGGGAATCAAGTCCGGACGTGACTCGGAAAATGTGGGCCAGAGCGCATTCATCCAGCAGGCGATAGAAGTGCTGCCATTCGGTCAGTTTCAGGCCATGTTCGGTGCCCAGGAAATTGAGCAGCGAATTCGCCGCCAGCGTGGGCTCGCCGGCCCAGAGAAGAAATTCCGTGCGGCAACAGGTGGAAAGAACGACTACTTCTTCAATGCCTTCCGCACTCTTCAGCTGCCGCAACACTTCGTAGCGCCGGTTTTCGCTGATCCAGAAACGTTCTCTCATGGCCAGCGGGGCCGTGCGGTGGTTCAAGCCGATCACCATGAGCGTAGGTTCCAAGACAAACACCTCGGGCGCAAGTTGCAACCGGCAAGTTGCAAACATGGAAGCGCAAGCGGTTTGCCAAAGAATCGGACGCAATCGATCACGCCAATTCCAGCGTTTTCAATAGCTTGCGTGTTGTCGTCAGGGACAGCAATCCGGCAGAAGTGCCGGCGGTGCGGCATATGGCGCGGAAACGCGAGTGTTTTGACGCGATCTGCCTGTCCCGCATTCACCTACTGCCCAGACTACGATCACGAGCCGCAGTGACCGCAATCACAGACCAAAATTCTCGCGTGCCTGAAACTGCATGACGATTAGTAAGTTCTTATCCAGTCTCGAAACGCGTGCACGAGATTCCTCAGCTTCAGCGCGCACGAGCGAGACAACTATAGGTTCTGAAAGGAAACGCAATCATGAAGATGACGAAGCTTGTAATCCTGATCGTGATGATCGCTCTGGCGCTGTTCCTGGTTTTGCCCAGCCTGTCGTGGGCAGCGGATGATGGCGCGGCGATCTTTAAGGCAAAGTGCGCGATGTGCCATGGCGCCGACCTCGCCGGCAAACCGGCCGCCAAGATTCCCAGCCTGGTCGGCGACGATGCCAAGAAAGCCTCCGACGCCGATTTGACCGACATGATCGCCAACGGCGGCAAAGACAAGAAAGCCATGCATGCGTTCGCAAACAAGGGCGTGACTCCGGACCAGATCAAGATGGTCGTGTCCTACATCCGCGAAGCGCAGAAAAAGTAGTTGGCGTTCCGGCGGTTTTGCAGCAGCAGTGTGCGAGCGGCTTGCCCAGTAAGATCGCTGTTCCGAACGGCGAAGCCATCTGCCGAAACGGGCAGATCGCATGAATGCGAGGGTGAATAATCCGCTCCCGGCGAGTTCTGGCCCAATCCGTCGCCGGACGTCCCCTCCTCAATTCGCCACAAACACGGAACGGCCAGCCCGGGTCTACGTGCTCACCCTAGGCCCGGGCATTTATTTGCTCCGTCCATCGCGATTTCGGGAAATTGCGGTGAACATTCGCCCAAAGGCGAATCGTCGGAAATCGATGGCCAGATCGACCTGTTATCCTAGAGGAAGCTCTGATTAGGTGCCTCTGTGCACCTCTGTGTCCTCTGTGGTTGAGGCTTTCTGTTGGACCTTAATCAGAGGTGCCCTAACGAAGAAGCTGAGCCAGACCCGGTCGGATTTCCTGCTACGGGCCCGGGCCTTCGAGGAACTCATGGCCGCATTGATCGATGCCATCGACGTAAAGCGCAAGATGTTCTTCGAAATTGAAAACATCCCATTCGTGTGCCTGGACGCGGAGGTTTCTACTCCAACCGCCCGCGGCGCACAGACTCTGGTCCGCCTGAAGATGCGCAACCTTCTCACCCAGGCAGTTTTTGACAAGACGTTTAAGGCCAGCGATAAGTTCAAAGAACCGGACCTTCAGATCGTCCCGGCATCCTACCTGTACGGCGACGGATCTGGTTTCCATTTCATGGATCAGGAAAGCTTCGAGACCCACACTCTTCCCCGCGAGATGATCGGCGACACTCTGGACTTTATCGTGGAGGGAGCCATCCTCGAGCTGCATAAGTACAACGGCAACCCCATCGGGTTGCAACTGCCCGCCCATGTGGAATTGAACGTCGCCTATACCGAGCCCGGCGCCCGCGGCGACTCCTCCAGTGGCAGTGTAACCAAGCCAGCGAAACTGGAGACTGGCATCGAGATCCGCGTCCCCCTCTTCATTAAACAGGGCGAAAAAATCAAAGTATCCACCGAGACGCGGGAGTTCGCGGGGCGGGCCTGATCCGACGCGAGGGAAACCCTGATTAAGCCTTTGGGTTCCTCTGTGCACCTCTGTGTCCCCTGTGGTTTAAGCCTTCTGTTGGATCTTAATCAGAGCGGCGGGTACCTTCGTACTCTTTCTTTGCGCTCATTGGTAAGCACAATAGATGGTGATCATTCCAGATTGCGCATCTTGGAGCCTGGGCCATGGCAAAACTGTTTCTCAAGTTTGACGACCAAGTCATTCAGGAAGTCCCTCTTTCCGGCGGCACCGTAACCATTGGCCGTCAGCCCGATAACGTCCTGCGCATCGATAATCCTGCCGTCTCCGGATATCACGCCAAGGTCTACTCGGAAGGCGGTCACTACGTGCTCGAGGATGCCGAGAGCTTTAATGGCACCTACGTTAATAGTCAACGCATTAGTAAGGTAATACTTAAGGGCGGAGACAAGGCCCTGATCGGCAAGCACACCATCGAGTTCAGCGATCAACAAGAGGTCTGGCACGGCTCTGTAAGCACCGTCGATGGGCAAGCTTCAGGGGCGAAGGCCAAGCTGCCGCAGCTTGATCGCACGGCTTTTTTAGACACCGCAAAAGCCAAAGAGCTGATTGCTATGGCGGTCGCGGCCTCTTCCTCCGGCGGCGCAGCAGCGGTCCAGACCAAAGGCACTGCTCAGACGCCGGGGGCCGCTCCCGATGCGCACGTGGCCCATCAGACCATTGGCACGCTGACCATCATGGAAGGCCGAACCGATCAGAAATCCTACGTCTTGACCAGTCGACTGACCGTAATCGGAAAATCGAAGATGGCCGGGATTCGGCTGAAGCGCTGGTTCGCTCCCCACGTCGCCGCCTCGATTTACCGATCCGAGGACGGATACTTCATCGCCGCTTCCGGAGACAAGATAAAGGTCAAAGTGAATGACGTCGTGGTCGAGGGCGGCAAAAAGCAACTCGAACCGGGTAACGTAATCGAAGTCGACGGCATCAAGGCAGTCTTTGGTTTTTGTGAAGCCTGATTCTTGTGAAGGCCGATCTTTGCGAAGACGATCAGGGCCGTGGAATGAGCCCCCGGCCCGCTTTCGTATGACCGATCGTTCGTGTTCGCCAGCCGCGCGTCTTCTATCGAACTTTGTCCCTCGTAAGATCTTCTCAGTATCCTATCGCACTGCCCAATTCAGGCAATGCTTGTATTGAAAAGTCCTTCAGAAGTTTCGCCTCCAGCTTCGCGTAGTCGCGGAATGGATTGCAGTCAACCGCGGTAAAGGTATGCGCGGCGAGCATCGCCAGGTATTCGTGGCGCAAAAAGTATTTGACGGCCTCCAGCCTGTCCACGTGATTCAGCAGATAATCGTAGACCTCGTCTTTGCTCCCAACCGACTCATCATAATAATCCAGCGTCAGGGTCCGATTCGCCTGAGACATGTAGATATTCGTCATCTGGTGCGCAAGAAACTCCTCGCTGCTCCCGCACGCCCAGCCCTTGCGGCTCAGGTAGTCGATGCACATTGGACTGAACTTCTTATGGGAGTACCGGTAGGCGTGCACCAGTTCATGAAACAGCGTATCGTCCCCAAAATCTGGCTGGAATTGTATGACCGTATCACCAAAACCAACCCCGCGAGCGACGCTCCCCGGTTGTATCTCATAGTTCAGCGGACCCGTCTGCGAGCAAGTACACATCTTCAGATCATCAGCCGTTTTTGGAATGATCCAGACCTTAGTCTGCTTGTTGATCAGCCCCAGCACCATTCGCCCTACTGGATTACCCTCGATCTTTCGGAGGCATTGGCAGATCGTCGTTTCGTACTGATCGATCTCCTGCTTCCAAAGATTATTTTCTATGGTTGAATCCGAGGTCGTAGTGGTCTTGATGAAAAGCTGTTTTGTATCCTCCGGTCGTCCCGCCAGATACAGGTCGTCTTCTTTACGATTGTTACGCAATTGCATATGCAGGTTGAAATTGACAACGATCGGATATGCCCCGAACTTTCGCATCAAGCCCTCCCAAAATGTGCCTGTACAATCTGTCTCACCCTTAACTGCGCAAAACAGCCGTTGAATCGATCATCAATCCAAGAAAAAATTGGAGTAGCACGATTGCCAGACAGACATGCTCTTCCGAAGAATCGCCTGGCATCAAGAATTACCGTTAAACCATAACTCCTTGCGGCTCATGATTTTGCTCTAAGTGATTGCAGCCGATAGATTAATTGTCGAATTCTCGTCGAAGTTGATGATTCCGCTGCTTTTTGCGAAATCCGTCACTCCTCACTGTGATTGTAATCACAGCCTTTTCCCGTTTCGGACAGTAATCTGACCTTGCTTGTGGGAGTTCTTTTAGCGTCATCCGCCGAAGGGGGAACGTCATGGGGACTACTAATCATGGGAGCGGCAATCATCCAGTCGGTAATCATTCCGTAGCAACTCATCCAATCATGGGCCGTGGGGCTCACGATTTTTCTCGCAATCCGATGCTGGTGTACTGGGAGATGACCCAGGCTTGCGGGCTGGCCTGTAAACACTGCCGCGCCGAAGCCATGCCGAAGGCGCATCCGCTGGAGCTGAACACAGAAGAGAGCAAGAAGTTCATCAGCCAACTGGTGGGATTCGGCGATCCGCTGCCGCACTTGATTCTGACCGGAGGCGATCCGCTCAGCCGCAAAGATATTTATCCGCTGATCGACTACGCCAACTCGCTCGGCCTTGAAGTTTCCATTACTCCCAGTGCCACTCCCGAGCTGACCAACGACGCCATCAGCAAGCTCAAGGAGCACGGAATTCAAAGCATGGGACTTAGCCTCGACGGCTCCAACGTGGAGCGGCACGATAACATCCGCGCGGTTCCGGGAACGTTTGAGCGCACCATGGAAGCGGCGCGGCACTGTGGACGGCTCGGCCTCCCCATCCAGGTGAACACTCTGGTCGCGGAAGAAACCGCCGACGACCTGCCCGCGATCTACGAATTGTTGCGCACCAGTTTCCCCGTGATGCGCTGGAGCCTGTTCATGCTGATCTCCGTGGGACGCGGCAAGGCTCTGAATGAGGTTTCCGCCGAACGGGGCGAGTCGATTATGAAGTGGGTGTTCGATCTCTCGCCGCACTCCCCGTTCGCCATCAAGACCACCGAAGCCCCGTCCTATCGCCGCATCGCGATTGAAACCATGCGCGCGTCTGCCATGCCGACTCAGGAAATGAAAGCCACTTCGGTTTACAAAGGCTTCCAGATTCGCGACGGCCACGGCATTGTTTTCGTCTCGAACCTGGGCGACATTTATCCTTCCGGATTCCTGCCACTGCGCTGCGGCAACGTTCGCACCGGTTCGCTGGTCGACGTCTACCGCGACTCCGAGGTCTTCCGGGCGCTGCACTCCCCCGACACGTTCCACGGAAAATGCGGCGACTGCGAATACAGCCACATCTGCGGCGGATCGCGCGCCCGCGCTTACGCGTACACGGGAGACGCGCTGGGCACGGACCCGTTCTGCAACTACGAGCCTGCCGCAGCACCCGTTACGAGCTAGCAGATTGGCGATGCGCGAGAGTGAGATGCGAGCGGTGAGATCGCCGGAGGCGCCCGCGGACGAATGCGTCCGCGGCTACAGGTTTAGGGTACTTCGCAGATTTCGATCGTGTTTCCTTCCAGATCGCTCATCTCGAAGTAATGAGTTCCCTGCCGATCCTGCTGAATCTCGCTCACAGTCACGCTTCGCGAGCTCAGAAACTCTCGCGCCTTCTTCACATTCGACGCGTACAGCAGCACGCTGGTTTCATCGGTGGGCTTGCCCCGAGGGCCAAGGGTTAGAGCGTATTCGTCTTTGGAGAATCCCAGCGCAAGGCAGCCTTCGCCTTCGTCCATTTCGACGTTGATCTTGCGCAGGCCGAGCTTTTCCATGTACCAGGCTGCCGCCGCCGCGACATCATGGACGCCAATGTAGTTCGCGCCACCGGAAGGAATCAGATTTGACATGGCAAGAGCGCTCCCCACTCGCGATGGAAATTGTATTCCATCTTCCGCTGGACAGGAAACGAGTGGACGGGAGCGATGCGGAGCGGAACGAGTTACGAATACAACTTGATGGGAGCAACCACCCGCGTGATGGTTCCACCGGGACTGGGTTGGTCGGGCTTGAGGCCGCATCGCATGGAAGCGAACAGGCCGATCAACTGGCCCAGCATCACATCGAGCATGGGGCGATAGTAATCGGGAAAATCAGCGGCACAGTTCAACGACAAAGAGTAGTCGGCCAGGGACGACACATCGCTGTCGCCTCGCGCTGTAACCACCGCGCGCACCCGTCCCAGACGTTTGCGATCGATCTCCCGCAATAAATCCAGTTCGTATCCGCGGCGGCTGCGTTTCACTGGAAAGAAAGGCAACGAACAGCGTCTTGCTGTCGACGCTCGACATGGGCCCGTGACGCAGTCCGAGCGGCGTCTCCGCCATGGTGGTAACTTTGCCGGCACTCAGTTCAACGACCTTCAGTGCAGATTCATCGGCCACGGCCCGCAACACTCCTGCGCCCACAAAACAAGTGCGCGTGCAACCCAGCAAGGTAATGGCCGCCGCTGCTTCGGCCGCGGTCGGAAGGAACTGGCGGCCGGTCTCGCCCATTTGCGCCACCACTTCGCCGAACTGGTCGAACTCTTCCAGATTTCCCACGCACTGTCCGGCCAGAACCATGTTGCTGAATGAACTCGTCATGGCGAGGCCGCGATCGTTGACCGCGTCATCGAGCACCAGGGCTACGGCGCGGTCGGGATAACGCGCGCACAGTTGAGCCATCGGCCCCTGCTGGTTGCAGGTAATCACCAAATGACGGATGGCGCGATTCCGATCGAGCGCCTGCTCCAGCAGCGCCACGCCCTCTGGACTCTGCCCTGAGCGGGAAAACGAAATCCAGAGATACTCTCTTCCCGGACGATGGAACTCATCGAATTCGGTGAGCAGAGTCGTGCTGGGGATCGGCCAAACATCACAAGCCCCAGCGCCGGCGCAGCAGCGGAGCCAGCGCCCGGCCTGTGTAATCAGAGGTGCCGGCGCCGACCAGATAGACAGTCGGCGAAGAAGTGTTGCCGCGGCCGATACCGGCGCGCCGCAGCGCATCGTTCAACTCGGCGCGGTGGTCGAGGCAGCGTTGGTACGTCTTAGCCCAGGTGTCCGGCTGCTGCCAGATTTCGCGGGGCGTGTGTTCCAGCCCGCGCTCGGTTCGTTCCTGCTCCGGCAAGTCCAGCAGCGTGCGCAACGGATCGCCCAACGTGAAATCTCCTCGTGCCCAAGTCTATTACAATCCCGCTTGGTTGAAAAGTAATCGAAAGAAAAGGAAATCGAGTTCGGAAGAAAACGTTAGAGGCTGGCCGGAGCGCATCCTACAGGTAGTATCGTATCGAGAAGTACAATCTTGCTGTAACTGGGATTACGACCCTTTCAGCAACTAATCAGCCTGAGATGTGTTTTTGTATCTCGAAGGAGAAAAACATGAGCCGTGGTTCCAATCCCCTGAGTTCGCTGTTGCTGGCTGCCGCGCTGGCTTCGTCGCTGGCAGGAATGGCATGCGGCGGGCATCACTACTATCGCGTTTACGACCCGTACTACACCGACTATCACGTGTGGAACGACGATGAAGTGGTTTTCTACAATCGTTGGGCCGCTGAAAACCATCGCGACCCTCACCGCGATTTCCGCAGGCTCAACAAGGATGAGCAGAAAGAATATTGGACCTGGCGCCACAACCACGGCGACCATCACTAGGCCAAAACCAGACTAGACCGGAGCCAGGCTCTCAGCGGCTGAGTACGCTGAGAGCCTGGTCGGTGGTAATCAGTCGCGCCCCCAGGTGCTCGAGCGCGGCAACGGTTTTCTGCCCGTCTTCTGACTTCAGGGTCTCGATCGCGTCCTGCACTATTGCCACGCGCCTTCCCCGTTCGAGCAGGCCCTTCGCGGCAAAGTTCACGCAATATTCCGTGACCACGCCAAACACGACAAATTCCGCTTGTGTTCCGAGCCGTTCGACGAGAGCGTCCGCGTGCCGGCTTTCGAAAATATTCAGCGTCTGCTTTTCCAGCAGGATCTGCTGGTAACGCGACAAGTCTTCCGGCAGTTTCGCCTCGGCGTCGTTCGGTACGCGCACAACCTTGTCCGTCAGGGCTTCGGGTAGAAGCTCCGCCCCGGCAGTTTCCTTGACGCAATGCGGCGGAAAGATTTTGAATTCGGGATCATCGGGCGTGTGGAAGCAGCCATGCGACACCAGGAATACCTGCCCGTGCCGCGCCGCATTGGTGAGACGTCGAATGTTAGGCAGCAACTTTTCCGCGCCCGGCACATACAGCTTTCCTCCCGGCAACATGAAATCGGCCTGCACATCCACTTCCCAGAAAATGAAGTCCTGCGAAACCATGGCTCTCCTTTAAGTGCGAAGGCCGAGCGTACCACTATCGCTTTCACGCTGACAAACATCTTCATGTTTAGAAACGTCGCAGCGCGGCCTGGCGTCAGGTATGATTTGCGAGTTCGCAATTTCTTGAAGAACGATTCCATGAGCCACGATGCCTCCGCAAAATCCGCAGGCCCCAACAAACTGGTAATTCGCCACATCGGCCTTCTGCTCAGCGGCGATCTCGACCATCCCATTCTCGACGCCGACACCGTGGTTGCCGTGGACGGCTTCATCCATGCGGTCGGCAAAGAGAAAGATCTCGACACAGCTGGCGCGACTACTACGATTGACGCCAAGGGCACGGCGCTCGCTCCCGGACTCATCGACAGCCACGTACATCCGGTGTGCGGCGATTGGACTCCGCGCCAGAATCAACTGGGATGGATCGATAGCTGCCTGCACGGCGGCGTCACTACCATGGTTTCTGCCGGAGAAGTTCACACCCCGGGCCGTCCTAAAGATATTGTCGGCCTGAAAGCGATGGCGATTTTCGCGCAGCGAGCGTTCCACGCGTTTCGTCCGGGAGGCGTTAAGGTTTACGCCGGCGCGCCGGTGCTCGAACAGGGCATGGTTGAAGATGACTTCAGGGAGCTTGCGGCCGCGGGGGTAAAGTTTCTCGGCGAAGTTGGTCTGGGCAGCGTGAAGGACGGAATCACGGGACGCCGCATGGTCCACTGGGCCCGCAAATACGGCATCCAGAGCACGATTCACACTGGCGGCCCGTCGATTCCAGGATCGAGCCTGATCGACAAAGATATGGTGCTCGAAACCGACGCCGATGTCATCGGGCACGTCAACGGAGGCCACACTGCGCTTCCCGACGATCAAATCGTTGCGCTGTGCGAGCGTTCGCCCCGCGCTCTGGAGATTGTCCACAATGGCAATGAACGAGCGGGACTGCTGGCCTTGCGTACGGCGAAGGAACTCAAGCAACTTCGTCGCGTGATTCTTGGCACCGATTCGCCCGCCGGTTCCGGCGTGCAACCTCTTGGGATTCTGCGGATGATCTCGATGCTGTCGTCCCTTGGAGAAATTCCGGCGGAAGTCGCCATTTGTCTGGCCACGGGAAACACCGCGAAAATGCGCAGCCTCAACTGTGGCCTCGTCGCCGCCGGACGCGAAGCGACTTTCGTCTTTCTCGATACCGCGCAACAATCCGCCGGCAAGAACCTGCTCGACAGCATTCAAAAAGGAGACCTGGCGGGGGTTGGCATGGTGATTATTGACGGGGCAATTAGCATCCAGCGCAGCCGCAATACGCCGCCAGCCACGCGCGTGCCAGAGGACGTGCATGCGTAAACTCTTGATGATAAGTATGCACATACTCGCTGTGTACATAACTCTCCTGTTACCCTCGGTGCTCGCGCAGGCTACGATCCCGGACTGGTGCCGCGCTCTGCCACGCCCGGAATACAAAACTCTCGAACGCGTCCCCGTCAGTGATCCGTGGTTCGAAGTCTACAAGCCGGCGCCCGGCGTCTTCGCCATCTACGAACCGCAGCAGGCCGAAGAAGTGATCAGCTACCTGATCGTCGGCCAGAAACGCGCCCTGCTATTCGACACCGGCATGGGGATGAGCGACATCAAGAAAGTTACGGCGGAACTCACGAGCCTGCCGATCGTCGTGCTGAACTCTCATACCCACGACGATCACGTTGGCGACAACTGGGAATTCGACACGATCTACGCAATGGATACGGACTTTACCCGCAAGAACGCGCAAGGCTCGCGCGAAGACGCGCAGGCGGAAGTCACGCCCGATCAGATCTGCGGCACACTCCCGAAGGGATTCGACCCACGTGCCTACACAACCCGGCCGTGGAAAATCACGAATTACACCCACGACGGGGATCACTTCGATCTCGGCGGCCGTACTCTGGAAGTGATCACCACGCCCGGCCACACTCCAGACGCCATTTCCCTGATCGATCGCGCCAACGGGTTGCTGTTCACCGGCGACACGTACTATCCCGCGCCCATCTGGCTGTTTCGGCCGGAGACCGATCTCGACGCGTACGCCGCATCGATTCGTCGACTGGCTGCGCTGGCCCCGCAGATCAAGTTGGTTCTGGGCGCGCACAACATTCCCGTTGCGCCGCCAACGGTTCTGGCACAACTCGTGGCTGCATTCGATGAGGTGCGTTCCGGAAAGACGCCTGCGACGCCAGATTCCCCAGGGAAGGTTCTGTACAGAGTCGGCGCCATTTCTTTCTTGATGCGCGCGCCAGATAGTCACTGATCGAACATCATGACGACCGATTAACGCAATCCGTCTTCGCCTTTGATCTGATCCTTGGTCAGGCCGCCCACGCGCGCCAACGGACGCCCGCTGTCGGTCACCGCAATTGCCACCATGATTTCGTTGGCGCGCGGAGCGTCGTTGATTCGCACTTCCATGCCATCGAAGTGGCTGCGTACAAACGCCGCGTCCTTGTGCCCGAGCGGAATGTCGACGACGACGCCCATGCCGCCGCGCTTCTTCGAAGATGGGATCAGCGCCGCTCCCTTGCCCAGCACGCGCCGCACCGGCGTCCCCAGCTTGGGATGAAGAATCGCCGCCGCGTGTTCGAGTTCGCCGTTCTCACCGACAGCAGCAGCCTTGCCGTAACTCTCTGCGGCCGGACCTGAGATTCCCAGCGCGGCGACTGCCCGCGCCGTCAGCAGTTCTCCGAGTTCCTCGCCAATCGCCATCAACTCCGAAAGATCCTCCACGTATTTTCCGGCATACGGATTCTCGATTACGGCCACAGCGGCCGCACGCCGCGTCGGAGGGACAATTTCACGATCCATCTCGCGCTGCGTTTCTTCGACGAACGTCACAATCTTGCGGATCTTCGTTTTCATTTTCTTCCTGAGCGTTTCTTCCTCAGCGTTTCTTCTTCAGCGCAGGCCGTCTTCGCCTTTTATTTCGGACGCCTTGAGGCCGCCAACTCGGGCATGCACGCGGGCTCCAGTCGTCATCACCAGCGCCAGCAGAAGTTCGTCGCCGCGCGGCGCATCGTTCACGCCGACTTCCATGGAATCAAAGTGACTGCGCACATACGACGCATTGATGTGCGCGATGGGAACATCGAGCCGCGTTCCCGGCCCGCCAACTTTTTTCGTCGAAGCCACAATCGCCTTCGCCCCGCCCAGCACTTCGCGCATGGCGTACCCGCCGGGCACATGCCACAAGGCTCCGTGCTCGAGTTCGCCCGCGGATCCCACGATCGCGCCTTTGCCGTAACCCTCGACGGCCTTCGCGTCTCCACCCAGCGCCGCGACCAACTGGCGCGCCATTTCCAATCCGAGAGGTTTCAGGTCTTCCATGAAGCCTTGAATATTGGCGACGTACGAGCCGGCAAATGGATTGCGAATGACTGCAATCGCGGCGGCGCGGCGAAGAGGCTTTTCCGCCACCGGTCCTCCCTCGTGGAAAATTTCTTCGACGCAGATCGTCCTTTTGCGGATCACCACCTCAGGCATGCACCAGGCCCCTTTCGCGCACAGGAGTCGCAATCATTCGCGATTGTCCCAAGACTCCAACGATGCGTGTTTCCCCTTGCAGACTCAGAGCAGTCGATTGGATCAATCCCATTCTCAGCAAAAGTTTTGCCGTGCTCGCGCCCGCCTGCAGAGCCCGGTTCACTTCGTCAGGTCAACTAGCCCACGGCCTGTGTCACTAGCCGATCTCCGAGATCGCTGTCGGGCGCGAGCTCACAGGCCGGAACACGAACAATCGCAGGATGGCCGGGCAGGTCGACCGCGTTGGCAATGATCGTGGCTGCGGCGTCGGCAGCAGCGGCACGGTCGGCGAGCACCGTCACCGCGTCGGCAATCCCAAAAGAGAAACTGCGGCCACGCCATCCGCTGGTCGCAATGCCGCGCACCGGGTCCGTCGAGTGCAGCGTCGTCATGCTCAGGAACGTCTCCAACAGCGAAGGACGATCCTGCCGCTCCACCATGCCGACGATAAATTTCTCGCCCCCGCTCAAATGCATAGCGATATCCCCGCCGTCGTTGACATAGGCGCGAGAAAGTTCGCCGACGAAAACCATCGCGGCCAGAATTTCTTCGGCCACAGCTCCAGCCACGGCTGCCATGGGAGTGATGAAATAACGCGGCGCGTAGGGCATGACGGCCGCGACCATCCTGCGCGCGACCGTGCCACGCGGCCAGGCTGCTTCTGAAGACCACGCCTGGCAGCAACAGCGGAAGTTCGCTGCACAATTCATCCAGGACGGTCACGAAACGCGCCGCCAGCCGCGCGGTAAGCGGCCTCGATTTCGCCTGGTTCGCACCAAACGCCTCGACAATCAGGTCGATCGGCCCATCGTGCAGATGCAGGCGGCGTCCGTCCGGCGAGCAGTCCGGATTTGCGCGCGTGGATTCATCGCTCCGATCGTTTTTTGCTTTCCTCCATTCCGGATTCCAGCGGCCACGGATTACCGGCGTGCGAAGTCGACTCTTTGCTGTCCATCCGTCGTGGAGACAATCGAATTCAGCGGGCGAACGATGCTCCATATAACCGCCTAAAGCGGCGTAGTCCGCACAGCCTCAGAGTGAATTCGATCGGCGCAACCAGCGCCGGAGTCGGCACATATCCAAAAGCATTGCTGGGGCATGCGGGTCACGTCAGCCATGAAAGTGATCCCGCCGCCCGGCCAGACGTAAACCGGCGCGCCTCCGCAGGTCACGCGAGTCAGAGCAGTCGCGCACCGAATGCGTCAGTTTCACGGGATTCTCGGTGACTCCGGCGCGCAGCGATCCACCTGCGCCGCCCATGAACAGCACCGTGCATAGCGCCGGCTCGCAATTTTCCTTGATGCGCGCGACCGACTCCCGCAGAGTTGGCAGGCAATTCTTTTTCCATCGGCTTGAGATCGTCACCCAATTCGAAATACGCAGGAGTGTTCGCCGGTCGTGCTCACCATCAGCAGGCGTAGCCCAGGCCAGGCCTGCTTCGCGATTGAATTTCCCGAGAATCGAGAGCGGATCATCAATATCGGTTCCGCCCCAAGATGTTCCCGGCTCGGCAACCTGAAAATATCTTCCCGGCGTCGAGCGCCTGCCCTTCAGTTTGATCCCGGTCTCGGCACGCCGAGAAGTTTGCCGGCCTGATGCTCCGACAACACGCCGGTGATGTGATCGTCGACGACCACAACTTCGTCAACCTTGCCGAACCATTGCTTGGCGAACATACCAATCGTGGCCGAGCCACAGCCCACGCGCATGCGCTCTTCCTGCGCGCCGTCGACGATCGGCGGCTTGCCAGCCTGCACCACGACGTTGGCGCCGTCATCAATCTTCAGTTCGACCGCCTGTCCGTTGCACAAATGCAACAGCGTGTCGCAAGTGGCCGTGCCTTCATGCCGGCTGCCTCCGGTCAAGTGCCGCACGCCGCCGAGCGACAGCATCTGCGAGCCGTATTCGCTGGTGGTCACATGGCCGACGGCTTCTCCCTGGGCGCGGACCGTGCTGCACTCCGCGCCGAGATGCCGGTCGGTGTCGATCTTCACTTTGACGCCGCAGTAACTGAAAATTCCCTCGGTCACTACCGTGACCATGTCAATGCCTTCCACCTGCGACGAGATGATGAAGGGCGCGGGCTTGTAATCCGGATAGGTCGTACCTGCGCCGATCGCGGTCACAAAAGTCTCGGTGTATAACGTCACTGTGGCTGATTAGGGTTCCGTCCCAATCGCGCCCGCGCTCGAGAAACGGCACGACGGAATCTCCCCGCTCCAGCGCGCGATCGAGCACCACGTGCGGATCAAGCCGCACCAATTTGCCTTCGTGATTGCCGTAGCGGTCGCACGATCCCGTGCGCCCTGGCTTGATGTAGCACAGCACGGGACAGGCATCGCAGCGGATGGCATCGTCAGCCACGCGCGCCTCCCGTTGCGTCCTTCGCGAGAATTGCGGCCCGCACGCGGTCGGGCGTCGCCGGAACTTTGTGGATGCGCACGCCAATGGCGTCGTGAATCGCGTTCAGGATCGCCGGCGCGGTCGGAATCACGGCCTGCTCGCCGATTCCTTTCGCGCCAAACGGCCCGATCGACGAAGGGTCTTCAATCAGGATCGATTCGATCGGAGGAATGTCGCCGGCTGAGGGGATCAGATAGTCGTGCAGATTTTCGCCTTTGCCGGGAAAAAATTCTTCCATCAGAGCCATGCCCAGGCCTTGCGCAACGCCGCCCTCAATCTGTCCTTCAATCAGCGTCGGATTAATGGCGCGTCCCACGTCGTGTGCGGCCGTGACTTTCAGGACGCGCACGGTGCCGAGCTCGATATCGACCTCAATCTCCGCCATGTGCGCGCCAAATCCGAATACAGCGTAGGGATTTCCCTGCCCATTTTCGTCCAGCGGACTGGTTGGCGGATCAAACGTCGCCTCGCCCGTGATCACGTAACCATGCTGAGTCGAGTCGGCAAGTCTTTCAGAGCAGGGACCGGCGTTTCTCCATTTTCTGCAACCGTCAATGTGCCATCGTGAAACTCGATGGTTGCGCACTCGCACGCGCCCGCCAAGTTCAAGAATCTCGCCGGCGTAATTTCGCTCCCCGCCATGTGCGCGGCTTTGCCGGTCACGAAAGTCTGCCGCGACGCGGAAGTCTTGCCACAATCGGGAGAGATCGCCGTGTCGCCCGAGACCAGATCGAACTGGGCCACGGGGCCCCGAGAGCATCGGCGCAAATCTGAGTGACGATCGTATTCGATCCCTGCCCGATATCGACCGCGCCCTGATGCAACGCGATGCGGCCGTCGTGCTTCAATCCGATGCGCACGGTCGACGGATTGGGCAGCGACGTATTCCCGCAGCCATACCACATACCCGCAACGCCAACTCCGCGCCGGAGAGACCCGATTGCGCTCAGAGTTGAATACGTGCCGCCTCTTCCCGCGCAGTTTGCCACTTCGGCCGCAGCGCCTCGAAGCAAGCGCGAATGCCCACGCCCTCGCCGAGAACTTGTCCGGTCACCGTCGGGAGTGTGTTCTCGAGCGCGTTCAGAATGCGAAACTCCAGCCGGTCCATGCCGACTCGGTCGGCGAGATCGTCATAGAGCTGTTCTTGCGCAATCGCGGCCTGAGGAACGCCGAAACCGCGAAAAGCCCCCGCAGGAACGATGTTGGTGTGAACGGCGCGAGTGAGCGCACGATAGTTCGGAACGCAATACGGTCCCGAAGCGTGCACCGGAACGCGGCCCGCAACCGTCGGTCCCCACGAAGAATACGCGCCCGTGTTGAAGTCCGCTGAGAAATCGAGAGCGGTCAGTTTGCCGTCGCGCGGTCGCCGCAGCCCGCAGCCGCATCCGCGCGGGATGACGTTTCGTCGTCGGACACGATCGATTCCGTCCGCGAATACACCATGCGCACCGGACGCTCCAGCTTCCACGCGGCGAGCGCGACGAAGGGCTGCACTGAGAGATCGAGCTTCGATCCAAATCCTCCGCCCACCGCGGTGGGAATAATTCGAACTTTCTCCGGCGCGAATTCCCAAAATCTTTGCGATGTCGGCGCGGTCCATGTACGGAGATTGCGTGCACGCCTGAATTTCGATGTGTCGCCGATGCGCCGCGCAAAACCGGCCTCCGGCTCGATGTAGGCGTGCTCGACGAATCCCGTCTCGTAGTCGCCCTCGACCACAAAGTCCGCTGCAGCAAGCGCTCTCTCGACGTCACCGCAAACCACGCGCCCGCGCACCAAAATATTTCCTTCCCGATGCGCGTGGATCCGAAGAGCATCGGCGTGCCAGCGCGTCATCGATGGTCTTGAGCGGCGGCAATTCTTCCCATCGGACGGGAAACTCGGCCAGGTCAAGCGCTTCCAGCGCATCCGTCTCGCCGACAACAGCGGCGATTGCCTCTCCGCGGAATCGCGCTTCGTGATGGGCAAACACTGGCTGATCGGCAAATCTTGGAATCACGCCGTAACAATCGATGCCGGGAACATCCCTCGCCGTAAGAACAAGCATGCAGTCCCGGATGAGTCGCGACAAATTGGTCGAGATCACGCAACTGAAAACGCGCCCGGTGATGAGGACAGCGAATCACTCGCACGCCCAGCGCACCCGCGGGAGTTTCGTCGGCCCCGAAGATATCCGTGCCTTCAACTTTCTTCTTGCCATCGAGCCGCACCAGCCGTGCGCCAACGGCTGCCCGCTGCGGCGGAAGCTGCGCCCTGCCGCGCTGGTCCCGCTTCCACAATTGCGGTGATAATCTTGCGATATCCGGTGCAACGGCAGAGCACGCCGCCAATCGTATCCAACACTTCGCTCTCGCTCGGCGACGGATTCTTCTCGAGCAGAGCCGTCGCGGCCACCAGCATTCCGGGAGTACACGCGCCGCATTGCGCAGCGCCATGCAAAAGAAATGATTGTTGCAGTCGGCCGTGCAGCGGTGGACGCCCCGCCAGGCCTTCCACGGTGGTGATGTCGCATCCGGCAACCTGCCCGGCGGCAACCAGGCAAGCGCAAACCGGGTCACCGTTCAGCAATACCGTGCAGGCGCCGCAGTCGCCCGCGTCGCATCCCACTTTCGTCCCGGTCAGCCCAAGTTGGTCGCGCAACACGCGTGAGAGCCGCCGCGCACCCGGCACCGTCACTTCGATTGCGCGTCCGTTCACGGAGAACGAAATCAACTCCGTTGCGGGCGCCGGGAGCTTCTCGTTGCGGCCATCAGCGGCTCCCCACGCAGGCTTCCAGCGCGCGTTGCACCAGGGTCAGCGACGCATCGCGCCGGTAGTCTCCCGTGGCGCGCACATCATCAATCGGAGAAAGAGACCGAAGATGCTCGGCCCTGACACTGGCGCCGATGCCCGGCTTCGCCGGCAATCCCACGAGATCATTTTCCAAATCATCCAAACGCTGCGCCGTCGCCGAACAGGATCCCACTGCGATGTGGACTTCAGCCACGCGGCCGGCGTCGTCTGCCTCGAGCGCAGCCGCCACCATCGAAATGGAAATCACCAGATAACGGCGCGCGCCGAGTTTCAGAAACGCGGAGGCCGCGTGTTCCATTCGACGCGGGACCAGCACGGCCGACAAAATCTCATCCGCGTGCCGCAAGGTCTTGCGATTGCCTGCGAGGAACTGCGCCAGCGGCAAGCGTCGCGTTCCCGCCGCCGAAGCCAGTTCCACCTCTGCATCAAGGGCGAGCAACGGCGGAACACCATCTGCTGCTGGAGAAGCGTTGCACAAGTTGCCAGCCACGGTGCCGCGATTCTGAATCTGGAGCGATCCTACTTCTCGCGCCGCAGCTTTCAGCGCGTCAAAACCGCGTGGCAACTGAGAGTGAATGACCTCGCTCCAGGTGGTGAGCCCGCCAATGCGGATGTGCTCGCTCTCGGTCGAGATGCCTCGGATCTCGCCCAGCGCGGTAATGTCGACCACCGGGCCGCGCGGCGACCGCTCGCCCAGGGCTGGATAAAAATCGGTGCCGCCTGCCAGAATCTGCCCGCCCGGAGAAGCCAGGAGAGAGACTGCCTCGTCGAGCGTTTTTGGCTTGAGATACAAGAACCTGACCCCCGAAACAACGCGCCCCACAGCGCGTGTGCTGCAGCCGCTTGCGCCACGGCATGCTTTCAGAGTTTGTATACGAAGCTTGCGGGTTTGTACAGCGGACTTCAGATGCGTACTTCAGACTGCCTCCCGGAGAATTCTCCAATTCTGTGTTCTAATCTCCGCGTTGTAATTCTGCACGCGGCATCGTCCGAGGAGACCCCATGCTAAACACTTTCTTGAGACAGTTCGCGATCGCTATCGTTGCGGTAACTCTGGTGAGTGCGGGTTGGGCGCAGTCGCCGGCCTCGACCGCGCCTCCCTCCGACCTCGACGCCTACGTTGCCTCTTCGATGAAAACGTTCGACGTCCCGGGCATGGCCGTGGCGATCGTGAAAGATGACAAAATTGTCGTCGCCAAGGGCTACGGCGTGCGCAAACTGGGCGACCCCACTCCGGTCGACGAGTTTACCCTGTTCGGCATCGGATCAAACACCAAGGCATTCACCACCGCCGCCCTGGCTACGCTGGTCGATGAAGGCAAGCTCGCCTGGGACGATCCGGTCTACCAGCGCCTGCCCGGCTTCGTCATGTACGACCCCTACGTTTCGCACGAGATGACGATTCGCGATCTGCTCACTCATCGTAGCGGCATGGGGCTCGGCGAAGGCGATCTTCTCTTCTGGCCGCACTCCACCTACACGCGCGAAGAAGTGATTTACAAGCTGCGCTTCATGAAGCCCGCATCCAGTTTCCGCAGCCACTACGCCTACGACAATCTGCTCTATATGACCGCAGGGCAGATCATCCCTGCGGTGACTGGCGTATCGTGGGACGACTACATTCGCCAGCACATTTTTGCGCCGCTGGGGATGAATCACTCCAACGTCAGCAATGCCGCGATCAAGCCCGGCGACAATGTTGCCTTTCCCCACTCGCGCATGGACGACAAGCTGCAAGTCATCCATTTTGAAATCCTCGACAACGCCGCCCCGGCCGGAGCGATCAATTCTTGCGCGGCCGACATGGCGAAGTGGGTGCAGTTGCAACTCAATCGCGGCAAGTTCGTGGACCGCGCTGGTACCGAACAAGACGGCCGGCTGTTCAGCGAGCAACGCTCGAAAGAAATGTGGACGCCGCAGACGATTCTTCCGATCGGCGATCCGCCGCCCTCGTTGGCCGGACTGAAGGCCAACTTTGCCGATTACGCTCTGGGCTGGGGATTGCGCGATTATCACGGCCGGAAGCTGGTCGGTCACACCGGCGGCGTTGCCGGATTCGTCTCGCGCGTGATGCTCGTGCCCGAAGAAAATCTGGGGGTAGTCGTGCTGACCAACGCCGAGGAAGACGGAGCGTTCGATTCCATTCTCTACCACGTGCTGGATCACTACTTTCGTTTGCCGCCGACGGACTGGATCAACGCATACAAGAGCGTGGAAGACAAACAGCAAAAAGACGCCGCAGAAGCCATGAAGAAGGCAGAAGGCGCGCGCGCCGCTGATTCCAAACCTTCCCTTCCTCTCGGAAAAATATGCCGGCGTCTATCACGACGCCTGGTACGGACCGATTACTATCCGGATGGAAAGTAACAGTCTGGTCATTACCTTCGATCACACCCCCACCATGGTCGGCGACCTGCAACACTGGCAATACGATACTTTCAAAGCCCACTGGCGCGACCGTACCATCGAAGACGCGTTCGTGACTTTCACGCTCAACCCAGATGGCACGATCGACAGCGCCCGAATGGCTGCGGTCTCTCCGTTGGCCGACTTCAGCTTCGACTATCAGGACTTGCTGCTGAAACCGAATCGTGACGACCGAAAATAATCCGTCCCTCGAAACCGCTGAGGCCGCGGTCCGATCGCATAGCGCAGGCCTGCGGCGCGAGCTCGGCCTGCTTGACCTGGTTCTCGCTCAGATTCTGCTGGTGATCGTCCCCGACTTTTTCGGTACGGCGGTTAAGGCAGGTCCTGCCCACGTGGTGCTGTGGCTTGCAGCCATGCTGCTGTTCTTCATCCCGCTGGCGCTGATCGTCGCCCATCTCAATCGACTGATGCCGCTTGAAGGCGGCCTCTATGAATGGGCGCGCCTGGCCTTTAACGATCAGATCGGTTTTCTCGTCGCGTGGAATCTGTGGCTGTTCATCATGCTGTACGTCGCGGTCATCGGTTTGGTGACCACGACCTTCCTTGCCTATGCCGTGCCTTCGCTGGCTTGGATGGCTGACAGCAGGTGGGCCGTGCTGGCGGCGTCAGTGGTTTTGATCGCTGCTGCAAATGCTGCTGGCCAGCATCGGTTTTGGCATTGGCAAGTGGTTTAATAATGCCGGCAGTATTGCTGTGCTGATTACGGTTGCCGTACTGGTAGGACTTCCGCTGGTGAACGCTTCGCACGGAGCGCCCGCATTTCATCCGCTACACCTGGTGGCGCCGCCGCTTACGGTTTTCACTCTCAGCGTCTTCAGCAAGATGACGTTTGGCGCGCTCAGCGGCTTTGAATACGTCGCCATCTTCGCCGGAGAATCGCGCAACCCGGCGCGCAATATTGGACGCTCCATCCTGATTACTGCGCCGGTCATCGCGCTGATTTATATTTTCACAACCAGTGCGATCCTGGCTTACGTTTCGCCCGATGCGGTCGACGTGATCGGTCCCATACCGCAGGCGCTGCGGCGCGGCTTCGGAAACTTCGGCGCGGTGATGGTTCCTGTGGCTATCTTCCTCCTGCTGGCCAATTATCTTTCGACCTTCAGCCTCTATTTCAGCGGCAGCGCCCGCTTGCCCATGGCGGCGGGCTGGGATGATCTACTGCCGGCATGGTTCTCACGCCTGCACTCCCGCTACAAAACGCCGGTAAACTCGATTCTCTTTCTGGGAGGCGCAACTCTCGCCGCCAGCCTTGCGGCCCTGATCGGCGTCGGCGAGCAGGAGGCTTATGAGCTTCTGCTGACCTGGGGCTTTACGTTTTACGGCATTGCATATCTGGCGCTGTTTGCCATTCCGCTGCTCGCGCCGAAGGCCAGCGGAATCCGCCCTCGCCTTGGATTGCGCGTGGCGGCCGCTTCGGGATTTCTCGTGACCTTGATCTTCGTCGCGTTGTCGATTTTTCCCATCATCGATGTCGCCAGTTCGTGGCGCTATTCGCTGAAGATCGCTGTCGTCGTCGTGGGAGCTAATCTTCTCGGCTGGATGATTTACCGCGTCGGACGCCGAAAAAGTACCCCCTACCTAGCGTAGAAACACCCGCGCCGCATCCTCCACCCGCACGCTCGACTTTCGCCGTGCGCCGGTTTCCACGTTGTACGCCGCGAGCAGATGATCTTCGATAATCAGAATTTCCTTCTCACTCAGCCAGCCGACCAGCACCGCATGCGGCAGAAACGCAACCCGCCGCGGCGCGTCTTCTATGCTCTTCACTTCCGTGCTCTTCACTTCCACTGCCGGCAGTTCCGTCAGCGACTTGCGAATGCGCTGCGACTCGTCGGGATTGGCCTGCCCTTGTTCGGCGAGTTGGATGGGCTTATTGGATTCCGCGGTTGAAACGATGGTCATCGCCACGTTTCTCAGCTCCGGCGACAAGCGCGCATTCGACGTGTAGAAGCTCACATCGTAGTCAGGATTCTTGTAGGCCGCCTGCTCGTCAAACACGGTGAGTTTTTTGCCGTCACTCACCACCAGGGTCTGATCGTTGCTCTGATTCGACCAGCCGCAGCAGCCGGTATCGGGAATCGCCTCGACAATAATTTTCCCGTCCGATGCCGCGTCCAGCACGCGCTGCAAGGGTTCGGCCAGCGGATCCGCGGTCCACTTTCCTCCTTCATCCTGATAACGAACGGTGGCTTTGTAGACGGGCGTGGTCTGTCCTGCAACGAACTGGGTCATGAGGAAGAAATTCTCCACGCCGGTTTCGGGCGCCCAAACCACAGCGTAGGGACAACTCTCTTCACACGTCCCGGTCGGACAGCGGCAGTCGGGAAACTTCGAGTGGGCAAGATCTTCGCGGGCCTCGCCGCTCAGATCGGTTCGCCAGGCTTGCCAGGTCGTGACCGTCGAAAGATCCACATCCTCACGCTGCAAGCGGCGCGCCTCATTGGCGAACCAGAACAAATGTCCGCCATCGGCCGAAAGATAGGCCACGGGAGCCAGTTCGGTGACAGCCTGATTCGAACCCGTAGTATTGACGTCGCGCTTCACGCCCTGATCGATCGTGACGGCGTTGTGCCCATCCCAAATCCAGAGCTTGTGCGCGGACGCGGCGTCTTCGTCCGAGAGGGGCAGCGAGACGGCAGGAGCGAACAGAAATTGGCCGCGACGGTTGACCGAAATCGTTGCTGGCGACTGCACCGCCGCGGCCGGAACCTTCACGGTCTGCTTGACCGCAAAAGTCGCCGGATCGTATTCGACCATTTCTCCCGTCGAGCGCAGCACCCAGAACCGCTTCCCCTGCCCCAGCAACGGCAGCGTCAGTAGGAGCAAACCAGTGACCACGAGCAATGTCTTCCGCATGATGCTACTCAGACCTCCGCTGTGCTCGATCTATCCACCCGCAGAAAGAATTTCTGATTGTTGATTGCTGATCGTTGATTGAAAATGTTTTGTGAACAGCATGGGTTGTGTCCGCTCCAGTCTTTCATGTTCTGGCATGTTCTGGCATGGATCCGGCAGAAAATGGCCGCGTCCTCTGCAGCTTTTTTTCGCATTCCGGAACATAAGTAAACCCGACGCCCGGATTGCCCGCCGGAAGTGATAGGCTCATCAATTCTTACCGCTGGGCTAGAAAGGGCCGGAAGAAAAGGTGAAAGCGGTGGGCTTCCCTTATAATGACCGGGGTCCAAAACAGTTTTTCGACAGTGCAAAGAATTTGTTGCGGCCGGTTCTCGCACTGGAGTTTCAAAGAAACAGCTGACGCCTCATCTGAAACCGTTGACCATGCCCGTTGAATATGCCCGTTGACGCCAAACCTCCAAAGCCCGGAATCGAAGCGGCGAGCCTGACCGACGTCGGCCACCAGCGCGCCAATAACGAGGATTCCTTTCTCTATTGGGAGCCGAGCTCCGACGAGGACTTTCGCCGCAAGGGCCGCCTGGCTGTAATTGCCGACGGCATGGGCGGTTACGAAGGCGGGCAGGAAGCCAGCCGCCTCGCCGTCGAGACCGTGCGCAGCGTCTACGACAACGCGTTTGGCGCCGATCCCCAAGAGACGCTGATCGAGGCCTTCGCGTCCGCTCACCAGAATATTCAGCGTTTTGCCACCGAACACCCGCAGTTCTACGGAATGGGAACTACCTGTACCGCGGTCGCCATCGTCGATCGTCAACTCTATTTCGCCCATGTTGGGGATAGCCGCCTCTACCTGATTCGCGGCGAGAACATCACGCGTCTCACCCGCGATCATTCTTACGTTGGGCGGCTGGTCGAAAGCGGCATTGTGCGCTCCGAAGATGCCGAGTCGCACCCGCAGCGCCACATTCTTACCGCCGCGCTCGGATCAGGCCGGGAGGTTACGCCGCACGTTCCCGAGCATCCCGTTGCTCTCGATCAGGGTGATAGCCTTCTGCTTTGTACCGACGGCCTTTGGGGCCTGGTCGGCGATCCGGAACTCTGCCAGATCGTAGGAGCCAACGCCCCCGCGGAAGCTTGCCAGAAGCTGGTGGCCATGGCTCTCGAGCGCGGAGGTCCCGACAACGTCACGCTGCTGGTTTTGCGCGTTTCTGCCTGAAGGGTCCATCCGCCGAGCTGCACTTTCCCTGCTCTAAGCTGCAATCTAGTGCACACCCGCCTCCGACCGCAGCAGTGGAGCAGTCGTCTAACTGATTGATTTCACGAATCGAAATTCACAATCGGCATTCTGGCTCGATGGAATTTCGCTTGCATTGTCATTTAGGTCGATAAAGTCTATTATTTCGATTGGGTTTATAGGGAGATTGCTTATCTTATGAAGATCTCGCAAAAGGGACTCTACGCGCTGCAGGCCATGATGATGCTGGCCCGGCATTATCGCCAGGGAGCCATCAAGATCCGCGACGTCGCCTACGAAGAGGCGCTGCCGGAGAAATTTCTGGAATTGATCCTGCTCGAACTCAAGAATGCCCGCATGGTGGAAAGCGTGCGTGGAGCGAAGGGCGGCTACCAGTTGCGACGAGATCCCGCCGAGATTCATCTGAGCGAGATCATTCGCCTGATTGACGGTCCGCTGGCGCCCTTCGGCGATGCCGAGCAGTTGCGCGAACTGATTGATCGCGACCTGCCGCACCGCGCCCTCTACCAGGTGTTTCTGGACGTTCGCGATGCGGCCGCACGCATTCTCGACAACACCACTCTGGCGGACTTGATCGCCCACCCCGGCCCGCGCACCGGCAAAAGCACCAAGCATCAGAAGACCCAGAAAAAAGATACCGCCAGCTTCCTCCCCATGGTCGTGGGAGGCCAGAAGGGTGAGTAGACGTTTCTTCATCGGGTTGTTGTGGCTCGCGACGGCGGTCGCAGGACGGGCTCAGGGCACCGCCAACACGATTCGCGTCGGCGCGTTCCCCAACATTACTCACGCGCAGGCGATGGTCGGCAAGGCCAATGGCTGGTTCGACAAGGCCATGGGCCCGCAACGTCAAAGTTCAGTGGACCAGTTTCAACGCGGGTCCTTCGGCCATCGAGGCCTTGTTTGCCGGCGCGATTGATATGACTTATGTCGGCCCGAATCCGGCGATTAACGGCTATGTCCGCTCCAACGGCGAAGCTCTTCGCGTTATGTCCGGCGCCGCCAGCGGAGGCGCATCCCTGATTGTGCGCAACGATTCCGGCATCAACCAGCCGGAGGATTTCCACGGCAAGCGCGTCGCCTCTCCGCAGTTCGGCAACACGCAAGACGTAGCGCTGCGCAACTGGCTCAAGAATCACGGCATGAAAACCAACGACCAGGGCGGCGACGTGCAGATCGTCCCCATGGCCAATCCCGACCAGTTGACTCTCTTCCTCAAGAAAGACCTCGACGCCGCGTGGGCTCCCGAACCCTGGGCAACGCGGCTGATTCATGAAGGCAATGGCCGACTCTTCGTCGACGAGCGCACGCTATGGCCCCACGGACAGTTCGTCATCGGCCTGCTCGTGGTGAACACCAAGTTCCTGAAGGCTCATCCCGACCTGGTCAAAAACTGGATCCGCGCCAACGTTGAGTTGACCGATTGGATCAACGGCCACCAGACCGAAGCCAAGAAACTTCTGAACCAGCAGATCCAGGCCGAGACCAGCAAAGCGCTTCCCCCCGCGGTTCTTGATGAAGCGTTCTCGCGCATGCAAGTCACCTACGACCCGCTGCACAGCGCGTTGACCACCGCCGCACAGCAGGCCTTTGACGACGGTTTTCTCGGCCGCCAGATGCCCGATCTCGCCGGACTCTACGATCTGTCACTCCTCAACCAGGTCCTCGCGGAAAAGGGACGAAAGGCTATGCAATGAGCACGAACATTCAGAAGTTCCCCAGCTCGTTCCCGATTCCTGCCGGTCCTGGTTTCGACCCTCGCTTCCCTGGTCACGGCAGTCCAAACGGCAAGCTGGCGCCACTCTCGGTGCGCCGCCCCGTCCCAGCAGTTTCGTCGGAGCTGGCCAAGGTCGGCCTGAGCGAAATCTGCCTGAGCTACCGCACTCAAAGCGGAGAGCGCCTGCTGGCTCTCGACCACATCAATCTGCAGGTGCATGCCGGAGAGTTCGTCTGCGTTGTCGGTCCTTCCGGTTGCGGCAAGTCCACGTTGCTGCATTTGATCGCCGGCCTGCATCCGCAGACCTCCGGGCAGATCCTGATCGACGGTAAACCCGTGCAGGGTACGGGCACGGACCGAATCATGATCTTCCAGGAGCATGCCCTGTTCCCCTGGCTCACCGTCGGCCAGAATGTCGAATTCGGCATGAAGATGAAAGGTATCTCCAAGGCTGAGCGCGAAGAGAAGACTCGCTACTATTTGAAGTTGGTTCACCTGGCAAAGTTCGAGAAGAGCTACATCCATCAGCTTTCCGGCGGCATGCGCCAGCGTGTTGCCATCGCCCGCGCCCTGGCCACCGAACCCGACGTCCTGCTCATGGACGAACCCTTCGCCGCGCTGGATGCCCAAACCCGCGACCTGCTGCACGATGAGTTGGAGCGCATCTGGAGCGAAACCGGACGCACCATTATTTTCGTCACTCACAATGTGCGCGAGGCCATTCGCCTCGGCGATCGCGTCGTTCTTCTCACCTTTCGCCCGGGCCGCGTGAAGAACGAATTCCCTGTGGAGTTGCCGCGCCCGCGCCATCTCGAAGATCCCACCGTCGCCCGCGCCGCCCGCGAAATTCTCGACGAGTTGCGCGACGAAATTAACCGCTCCCTTGAGGCCGAATACAACGAGGGCGTGAAGCCGCACGTCGAACCCGGAGTCGATGGGGGAGTGCGAGTATGAAACGCGCCGCCCGCTTCATCATTTTCTATGCTGCGCTCTTCGGCCTGTGGACGCTGCTCGCTGAATTAAAGATCTGGCCGCCGTACTTGTTTCCGACGCCGTGGGGTGTCGGCCAGTCCCTGTACGCAGGATTCCAGGATCACACCTACTTCATCGCGATCCGCGTCAGCATGCTGCGTGTGCTGATCGGCTACAGCATCTCCGTCGTGCTCGGCATGATTCTTGGACTGGGCGTGGCCAGCAGCAAATTCCTGGAAGAAACCATGGGCGGATTGCTCGTGAGTCTGCAGAGCCTGCCCAGCATCTGCTGGTGGCCTCTGGCCCTGCTCTGGTTCGGGCTCAATCAGAATGCCATTCTCTTCGTCGTGGTCATGGGTTCACTTCTGTCGGTGACGCTGGCCATGGAAGACGGCCGCAAGCAGATGCCGAAAATCTTTGGCCAGGCTGGGCGCAACCTCGGCGCCAAAGGATTCAAGCTGTTCTGGTACGTCCTGTTGCCGGCCAGCCTGCCGTTCATCGTCTCCGGCCTCAAGCAGGGCTGGGCCTTTGCCTGGCGTTCACTCATCACGGCCGAGATGCTCTATCTAAGTCTGGGCCTTGGCCAGGTGTTGATGATGGGCCGCGATCTGAACGACATGAGCGCCGTCATCGCGGTCATGATCTTGATCATCGCCATCGGCTACGTTGTCGATGGCGTCGTATTCAAAGGGATGGAACGTCATTTGCAAAATAAGTGGGGGCTGACGCCCGCCACTTAGGGCTGCCGATCTCCGTCCGAATCTCCAGAAATTAACCGTCCTGTAATGAAAAGCTTGATGAGATTCGCTAGTATCCCTATCATGTTTATTGTATTAATGCTATAAGTTGGGCTGACCCGAGTCGAATCAGCAAGAACGCCGGCCCGGAAACAAGGAAGAGTCGGCGCTGCGAAACCTGAGGCGAACGGCTCCCGAATCGTCACCGCGGAAACAGCGGTGCAAACACAAACTCAAAAGGAGAGGACTGTACTTCCATGAAACCGAACAAGCACCTGTTTCTCACGACCCTAACGCTGGTGGCATTAACCGCTGGCGCGTGGGCACAAACCCAGACGGCGTCTAACGTCGCGCCCGCAAACGCAGCACCCACGACCACCGCGGCGCCGGCTTCGCCGCCGCCGGTCACCGCCGCCGACGTTCAGGCTCTGAAAGACGCGCTGGCCGCACAGCAACTCCAGATTCAGCAACTGACTCAACAACTGCAGCGTCAACAGGCTCTTCAGGAAGCGCAGCAAGCCGCCATCAACGCGGCCGAGAAGACTCCCGCGAATCCGCCCAGGCAGCTCGCTTTACTCGGCATCGAAGGCGGCAATGCGATCACTCCTGCACAGCAAGATGCCGCCGCGCCCCGCCAGACACCCAACCCCGACGACGCGCCGCAGACCTTTGACAAGCAGATGGAAAGTACCACGACCATCCACTTCCGTGGCATCAACATCACTCCCGGGGGATACGCCGAAGGCGCTTTCATTCGCCGTTCGCGCGCACTAGCCGCAGACGTAGCGACGCCCTACAACTCTGTGACCATGCCCGGTGCATCCCAGAGCCAGATCCCGGAATTCTTCGGCACCGGCCGCCAGTCGAAGATCAGTACCTTCGTCGACGGCCGCGTCGGCGGCGTCAACCTTTCCAGCTACGTCTCGGCCGACTTCCTGTCGGCGGGCGTTACCTCCAACTCCAACCAGACCAACAGCTACACACTTCGGCTTCGCCAGTTCTGGGCGCAGGCAAAGTTTAATAGCGGGTTGACTCTGTCGGCCGGCCAGATGTGGAGCCTGGTCACCGAGAACGGCCGCGGCATTGCCCTTGACGATGATCTTGGCAAAACCAACGACGCTCGCCCCAAGGTCATCGATCCGTCGTACAACGTAGGTTTTGTGTTCGCGCGCCAGTATGGGCTTCGCGTAACCCAGAAGCTCGGTGATAAAGTCACCATCGCATTCGCCCTTGAAAATCCGCAGGCTACTCTCACCACGCACGGCAACGCGTCCAACTTCCTGGTCGGTGAAGCCGGAGCCAGCAACAGCTACAACACCACTGCCAACTATTCCTTCAACCCGTCGCCCGACATCATCGCCAAGATTGCTTTTGATCCCGGTTTCGGACATTACGAGATCTTCGGTATCGCCGATCGCTTCACCGGTCGGGTATTTCCTTGCGCGGAGGTCGTAACCGCTGGCACACCTCCGGTGATTACGACGGTGGGGCCGTCCTGCCCATCTCTGGCCGACGGAGGCACGGCGGCAGCAGCGTTCAACAGTTCCAAAGAGGGCGGCGGCATCGGCGCAAGCGCGCGCTTCGATATCGCCAAACGCGTCGTGATCGGCATCAAGGGCTTCGGTGGCAGCGGAGTCGGGCGCTACGGGCCGGGCGGTCTTCCCGACCTTTCTATTAACGGCGATGGCTCGCTGCATCTCGTGAAAAACCTTTTGGGCCTGACTACGCTCGAGATTCACCTTACCAAGAAGCTTGATTTCGACGGGTACGGCGGTGTTGAGTATGCCGGCCGTACGGCCAGCTTCGATCCGTTGGGCAAGGCCGGCGGGGGCGCCGTGGTTGGTTATGGCGCTCCTGCATTCAACAACGCCGGTTGCTTCACTGAGAACGTACCCGGTTCGGGTGGATTCGCTCCGGGCACTCTGGCCAACTGCACGGCCGACACGCGTGCCGTCATCGAAGGCACCACCGGATTCTGGTACAAGTTTTACAGCGGCCCGAAAGGCAGCTTCCGCTTCGGCGCGGACTATGCCTACCTCACTCGCAATGCCTGGTCCGGTGCAGGTGGCCAACCCCACGGAATCGACAATATGATCTTTACGTCATTCCGTTATTACTTGCCATAGGCGGACGTGAATCTCGAGATGGTCCCGCGTCAGTGTTGGCACGGGACCATCGTGATTCAACGGCCATGGTTCAACGGCTTCTCCAATTCTGAGGGGTGCCTTCCCTTCAGAATCGTCGCCGGCCTGGTTTTGGCCACTCTCCTTTTCCAGGCCGGCGGCGTTAATTCCAAACTGGGCGCTAGAGTATACTCAGCCCGCGAAAGTGCTATGCCATCGAGACGACATTTTCTGAAGCAGATGTCCGGAGCCGCGCTTGCACTCGGCGCCGTTCCGTCTGTTTTCGCGTGGGCGCTTCCCCAGAGTGGATCGATCGACATGCCGGGCGAAGACGGTCTGATCGTTCGCTCCTTCCGCTTCGTCGACCTGGAAACGCCCGTCGAGTACTTCAGTACCTGGCTCACTCCCGTCTCCCACTTCTTCGTGCGCAACCACATGCACGAGCCCAGCGAACTCAGCGGCGATGTCGCGAATGGCGACTGGCATCTGACCGTGGGGGGAGAAGTCGACCGGCCATTGACCATGACTCTCTCTGAACTCTCCCGGCTGGAAGCGCACTCCGTCGTCAACACGCTGGAATGTGCGGGCAATGGACGCGGCCTGCACCGCCCGCAGGTTCCTGGCATTCAGTGGGGCAAGGGCGCGGTGGGCACGGCTCGGTTCTCGGGTCCGCGACTGCGCGACATTCTGCAGCGTGCCGGAATCAAGCCTACCGGCAAGCACGTTATGTTCCGCGGACTCGACGAGGTTCCCGGCAAAGTTCCTCCTTTCATTCGCAGCATCCCCCTCGAAAAGGCGCTCGACTCCGACACTCTGGTCGCCACGCATATGAACGGCGCACTCCTGACTAAACATCACGGCTTCCCGGCGCGCGCGCTCGTGCCGGGCTGGATCGGCGCTGCGTCGTGCAAATGGCTGACCGAAATCAAGATCCTCGATTCGGAATTCGTCGGCAATTTCATGAGCCCCGGCTATCGCTTTCCCAATCAGCCCGGGAAACCCGGCGAGGCGGTGAAGCCCGAGGATACTCACCCGCTCACCGCTTTGAGTGTGAAGTCGGTGATCGCTGGCCCTCTCGATGGTGCAAGCCTGAAGGCCGGCAAAATCGCGGTCCGCGGAGCTGCGTGGGCTGGAGAGAGCAACATCGTGAAAGTCGAAATCTCCACCGACGGCGGCGTCACCTGGAATTCCGCCAGGCTCGGCCACGACCAGGCCCGCTACGCCTGGCGCCTGTGGACCTATGAGTGGAAGGCCAACGGCGGCGACTACACTATCCTCTCCCGCGCCACCGACTCCGAAGGACGAACGCAGCCTGCCACTCCTTTATGGAATCCCAGCGGGTATCTGTACAACGTCGTCGATCAGGTGAAGATCCATGTGGCATAAACGGAAGTCGAATGGTGCGAAGCGCGGGAGTTTCGTCCTGGCTACTATCCTCGCGGTTATCATCCCGACCGTACCCTCTCTCTTGGCGTTCTCACAGAAACCGGCCGCCGACCTGCCGCTTGGTCCCATGCAGGCGAAGGCGACTACTTCGTGTTTGGAGTGTCACGAAGCGCGCATCATCCTGCAGCAACGGCTCAGCAAGCCTGCATGGACGAAGGAAGTCGATAAGATGGTGAAGTGGGGAGCGGTCGTCGATGCGAACGATCGCGACGCGCTGATCGACTATCTCAGCCTGAACTTCAGCCCGGAGCAGCCTGCGTACGCGCCGCCACGAACGTTGGCGGAAAAAACGTCAGGTAAGAAATAACGGCTCCAAAAGCAAAGCGCCACCGACCCAGTGTCCTGCAAGGCTACTGGACACTACGGCAGCGCTGCCATTGCAGAGCCCGAAAACTGATAGGAAAAGTATAGGAAGTCGGCTGCACTACTCATAGTGCATTACTAGATACCGGCAGGTTAATGGCCGGGTGTGTAATACATTCGTTGCACACGGGATCCCTCCCTTCGCCTGAAAGACGGCTCCGGTCGGGATGACGCCACACCACCTGTAGCGCGATCCAGTCCTAAGCTTTCGGCCTTTCCTCTCCGTCCCCCGTGTCCTCTGTGGTTGAGGCTTTCTCCGGCCGCAGCAAGGGGAACAGAATGACGTCACGGATGGTGTGGGAATCGGTCAGCAGCATGCATAGGCGGTCGACGCCCACGCCGACGCCCCCAGCCGGCGGCATCCCGTAAGACAGCGCTCGAATGTAGTCCTCATCCATCTGGTGCGCTTCCTCGTCGCCGCGCTCGCGTTCTTTGAGTTGGCCTTCGAACCGGCAGCGCTGATCCTCCGGGTCGTTGAGTTCGCTGAAGCCGTTGGAAATTTCCATCTGCCCGGCGAAGATTTCCCAGCGCTCGGTCCAGTCCGGCTCGTCCGGCTTCTGCTTTGACAGGGGCGAGATCGCGGTGGGAAATTCGTAGATGATCGTGGGCTGCGTGAGATGCTCCTCGGCGACGGCCTCGAAAAGCGCGGCGATTCCTGAGCCCGCGCTACCACCTCGGTCCAACTCACTGCGGATCAGTTCGAACGCAGGCTGCGGGTGCTCTCGCTTGCCGGCGAACGCCGGACCCTTAACCTCGGTGACTGCCTGAAGTGCGCCGATTCCGCGATCCAACAGATCGCCGATTTTGCCAGCCCCGGCAAAGTCGCTCATCTCCGGTTTCGGTCCTGCCTGCTCAGGCCAGTAATGAATGATGGCCTCGCGCATGGTCATGCGCGTCCAGTTCGACCAGTCGATCCAGTCGTCGCCCCACTTGGTTTTTGTGACGCCGTCAGGATGCTCCGCGTCTGCGGTAACATCTTTCGCCGCTTGCGTGATGATTTCCTGGGTCAGCTCCATCACACCCTGATAGTCGGTGTAGGCCTGGTAAAACTCCAGCATGGTGAACTCAGGATTCCAGCGCCAGCCTAGGCCTTCGTTGCGGAAGTTGCGGTTGATTTCGTAGACGCGATCGAATCCGCCCACCACCAGCCGCTTCAAATAAAGTTCGGGCGCGATGCGCAGAAAAAGATCCATGTCGAGCGTGTTGTGATGGGTCACAAACGGCCGCGCCACGGCGCCGCCGGCGATGGGTTGCATCATCGGCGTTTCGACTTCCAGAAAACCGTGAGCATCGAGCGTGCGGCGCATCGACTGCACAAGTTTTGTGCGCTTCAAAAAAACTTCGCGCACATCCGGGTTCATCACCAAATCGACGTAGCGCTGGCGATAGCGCAGTTCCACGTCGGTCAGGCCGTGCCATTTTTCGGGCAGCGGCAGCAGATCTTTACTCAGGAAGGTGATCTCCTCGACGTGAACCGAGAGTTCGCCGGTGCGGGTGCGAAACAGGTATCCGCTGACGCCGATGTGGTCGCCGAGGTCGAGCAGTTTGTAGAGGTCGAAACCCTTGTCGCCGACCGCATCTTTCTTGACGTAAATCTGCAGCTTCTTACCGTCCTGTTGCAGGTGGGCGAATCCGGCCTTGCCCATGAGGCGAATGGCCATGATGCGGCCAGCGACTCTTACGTTGACGCGCGCCTGTTCCAGTTCCTCGGCGGTAATTGGAGTGTAGTCGGCCAGAATCCGCTCGAGCGTGTGAGTGAATTCGTACTTACTGCGATAGGTTGCCTGACCGAGGGCTTCGATCTGTTTCAACTTCTCGCGGCGCAGATCGTAAATATGATCGTCGAGTGCCAAGGGAATCCTTTGGTTGGGTTCGATGGAAGGGAGATTATAAACAATGACATAGAAAGAGTACTTCAGGCGCTGAAGCGTGTACGCGTTGTAACGACTTAACGGCACGACTGAAGTCGTGCCCTTCCCGGCCGTACCTTCCCGATCGTACCTTCCCAGCAAGCACGTCCCCAGCCCAAACTTTCCGGTCGCGCAAAATTGCGGGATTTTTCCGCGGGCTGCGATTTGACCGAGGACGCACGAGATTTGCTTTCACATTGGTACCGTGGTACCTTGGTACATATGACCGACGATCCCAAGCTTCTGGTGGAGCGGGTGCAGACCGGGGTGCGCATCGAGAAACGCATTCTGAAAGTGCTCAAAGCTTTCGCCGAGTATCACGACATGACGCTGGGGGACGTGCTGGAAGGAATCGTGCTGCACGCTTTTGACGGAAAAACACCGTTCAGTCCGGCCTCGCTCGAACGCATTCGCGAGTTGAAGAAGTTCTACGAACTGGATCTCGACTCCAGCGCCAGCCACCGGCTGAAAGAAATCAAGGCAAAATCTCCGCGCAAGCGCGCCTCTGACAATGCTGGCAAATAAGAAATAAGAATAGGAGACCTAATGAGCACTGCGAGAATCAAGACCGGGCTGACCGTGCTGCAGTGGGCGCTTGGGGTGGTAATCCTGATTGAAGCTGTCATGTTCGTGCTGCCCAGCGCCGCTCACGACTTTGCCCGGACGCACATGCCCGGCTTCGTCCGGATGGTTTTGGGATTTGGCGAGATTCTGGGCTGCGTGCTGCTCTTGATTCCCCAAACTGCAATCCGCGGCGCGTGGGTGCTGGTGGCTGTGTTCATCATGGCCATTCTTCTTCACCTGCTGCATGGAATGTATGGCATCGGAAATCTGGTGATCTACGCCGCAGCGGCGTTCGCAGTTGCGGTCGGTAAGAAGAACTAGGCTCTTCATGACTGTCGAAGAACTCATCCATCGGTTCGAATCCGACACGGTGCCGGAAGATTCTTTCCACCACGCCGACCATGTGCGTCTGGCATTCGCCTATCTGTCTCGATACTCGGCGCTCGAAGCGCTCGACAAGTTCTCAAACGCCTTGAAGCGCCACGCCGCGGCTCGCGGCAAGTCCCAGCGTTACCACGAGACCATTACCTACGCCTATTTTTTCCTGATCCGCGAACGCATGGCGCGTTCCGCCGCCGTCGAATGGGATGAGTTTGCGCGCCGGAATTCCGACTTGCTCATGTCGAAGAACGGGATCCTCGCCCGTTATTATCAGGAAGCTACGTTGCAATCCGATCTGGCCCGCGGCCTCTTCCTTTTCCCTGACAAGGGGTACTCGTCCCACGAGACCGCGAAACAGGAGCCTGAAAGAGCGGGATAGGATAGGATCTTTTCCACCTACGGACGAATCCTATGAAACTTCTGAACCGCATTGTTCTGACAGCTGCAATCTTGAGCTTCACGCTGGCCCACGCGCAGGAGATTCGCACAGGCGACGCGCTGCTGCGTGCGATGCACGACCGCTACGTATCTACGTGGTACCAGACCATCACGTTCACGCAGAAGAGCACGACTTACAAGCCGGATGGCACGAGCACGGCGGAAACCTGGTATGAGGCGGCGCTGCTTCCGGGAAAGTTGCGCATCGACATCGGTCCGGCCAGCGACGGCAAAGGCTACGTGCTGGTCGACGGCACGGTGACCATCGTGAAAGACAACAAGGTCGCGGGCACCCGGCCGCTGGTCAACATGCTGCTGGTGCTGGGATTTGACGTCTACACGCAGGCCCCCGAGGCCACGATCAAAGTGGTTCAGGGCGAGGGTTACGATCTGTCCAAACTGCGCGAGGATACTTGGGAGGGGCATCCCGCGTACGTGGTGGGCGCGGACAAGGGCGATTTAAAATCAAAACAGTTTTGGGTAACGAAGGACACACTGCTGTTCGTACGAGTCATCGAACCGGCGCGAGGCGAACCGAACAAGCTGGACGACATTCGTTTCACCGACTACCGGCCGCTGGCCGGCACCTGGGTGGCGGCGCGGGTTGAAGTCTATTCCGAGGACAAGTTGGTGTTTAGCGAGGACTACAGCGACATTCAAGCCAACGTGAAACTCGACCCCGGAACTTTCGATCCGCAACAATTCAGCGCGACGCATTGGGAAAAGTAACCATCGGAGACGTAGCTCGCGACGCCAATGTCGTCATCAGTGGTAGTGAGCCTTTGAGTTCGCGGATGCTGGCGGCAGAGACGTTGCGAGCAACGTCTCTACGATGCGGCTTCTGGCGAAACACACGACTGGTGCAACTCGCCAGTTCTGGCATGTAGAATAGACCTGCAATTTTCTAACCAACGCCAATCCAGGAAGTGCCTCATGGTTCATTTCAAGGTGAACGGCCGCGCCCAGACTTTCGACGGCGATCCGGAAATGCCGCTGCTGTGGTACCTGCGCGACATCCTCGGACTTACCGGAACAAAATTCGGCTGCGGCATGGCCTTGTGCGGCGCCTGCACTGTGCTGCAAAACGGAAAGGCCATTCGCTCGTGTTCCAAACAGATGAGCACGGTCGAAGGGCTCGAGATCACGACGATTGAAGGAGTTTCCGCGCAAGGTCCGCACATCGTGCAAAAGGCCTGGGTGGAGGTGAACGTTCCGCAATGCGGCTACTGTCAGCCTGGGCAAATCATGCAGGCGGTGTCGCTGCTGGCGTCGAAACCGAAGCCGACTGACGACGACATTGACGAAGTCATGGCGGGAAACATCTGCCGCTGCGGCACTTACCAACGGATCCGGTCCGCGATCAAGGAAGCGGCGAAGGAGACGGCATGATCACCGAAGAAAAACTGACCGTAGAGAAAACGCCGGAAAAGATCTCTATCGTGAATGTGGGCCGTCGCGACTTTCTACACGGCATGCTCGCGACCAGCGCGTTTGTTCTCTGCGCCCGAACAGCTCCACTTCTCGCAAAGGCGGCGAGAAATGGGGCACCCGCTTTGGCGACGGGCGCGACCCTATCGATCGAGAGCGCCGCATTCCATCCCGGCATCTTTGTCGGCATTCACACGGACGGCATGGTCTACATCGTGGCGCATCGGTCGGAGATGGGCAACGGCGTCCGCACCAGCCTGCCGCGAATTCTCGCCGACGAACTCGACGCTGACTGGAGCCGCGTGACCGTGCTGCAGGCCGACGGCGATGCTGCCTACGGTTCGCAGGACACCGATGGATCTCATTCCGTGCGCGAATTCTTTGACGTTTTGCGCGAGGCCGGCGCGACCGCGCGATTGATGCTGGTGCGCGCCGCGGCGCAGAAATGGGGTATTCCGGAATCGCAGTGCGTCGCCGATCCTGTGCACACGGTCTCTGACAAGAGTTCCAGCCGCACGCTCGGCTATGGAGAACTCGCCGCTTTGGCCGCGAAGCTTCCCGTGCCGAAGAAAGAGGAGTTGCAGTTCAAGGCGCCGCAGCAGTGGCGTTATATCGGAAAACCCGCGCCCGGCTACGACGTCGCGGAAGTTTGCTCGGGCAAGCCCCTGTTCGGCATGGATGTCAGGATCGACGGCATGCTCTACGCCGCCATCGCTCATCCGCCCGTGCTCGGAGGAAAAGTTAAAGCCGTCGATGATTCGGCTGCGCTCAAAGTGATCGGCGTGAAGAAGACCATCGCGATCGATCCTTTCAAGCCGCCGCATGCGTTTCAACCGCTGGGCGGCGTAGCCGTAATTGCCGACAACACATTCGCCGCGTTCAAAGGGCGCAAGCAACTCAAAATCGAATGGGACAACGGCGCCAACGCTGGCTACAACTCCGCCGACTATAAAAAGGAACTGCAGCAGACTGCGCGCCAACCGGGCAAAGTCGTGCATACGGTAGGCGATCCGGACGCGGAATTCGCCAAGGGCGGCAAGATTGTCGAGGCGGAATATTTCGCTCCGCACCTGGCGCATGCTTCCATGGAGCCTCCGGTCGCGGTCGCCGATGTTCGGGATGACAAGGTCACGGTGTGGTCGCCCACGCAGGATCCGCAGGGCGTGCAGGAAGAAGTGGCGAAGGCGCTGGGGCTCAAGAAAGAAAACGTGGTCTGCCACGTAACTTTTCTCGGCGGCGGATTCGGGCGGAAGTCGAAGCCCGACTATGCCGTCGAAGCGGCCGTGCTTTCGAAAAAAACTGGCAAGCCGGTAAAGGTAATCTGGAGCCGCGAGGACGACATTAAGTTCGACTACTACCATTCCGTCGCGGCCATGTACTTGAAAGCAGCGCTCGATGACGCGGGCAAGCCGAAGGCATGGCTGCAGCGCTCCGTGTTCCCTCCCATCGGCTCCACTTTCGACACCAGTGCCGTCTACGGTAGCGGAGGCGAAATGTCGATGGGATGGAATGTGGTTCCGTTCGACGTCGCCAACTTCCGCTCTGAAAACGGACAGGCCACGGCGCACGTACGCATCGGCTGGCTGCGGTCGGTCGCGAATATTTATCACGCTTTCGCCGTTCAGTCGTTCGCGAACGAGCTGGCTTATGCCGCGAATCGCGATCCCTACGATTACCTGATGACGCTGATCGGATCGGCGCGGACGCTCGATGCGGGCCAACAAGGGCCTCCGGAAGTTGCCGAAAAATATTCCTACGATATCGGCCGTCTGCGGCACGTCGCCGAACTGGCCGCGGAGAAGGCGAACTGGGGCAAGAAGAAATCCGGCAAAGGCAGCGGCATGGGAATCGCGGTTCATCGCAGCTTTTTCACGTACGTGGCCACGGTTGTGGAGGTGGAAGTCGACGACCAGGGCACCATTCGCATCCCGCACGTCACCACCGCAGTCGACGCGGGCATCGTCGCCAATCCGGAGATGGTGCGGCAGCAGTTCGAGGGTGCGGCTGTGTTCGGCACCAGCATCGCGCGCACAGGGGAGATCACGGCGACCGGCGGTGCGGTCGACCAATCCAACTTTAATGACTATCAAGTCGCCCGCATGAACGACGCGCCGCGCCAGGTCGATGTCCACATCGTCGAGAGCACGGCTGCACCGGCAGGAGTGGGAGAACCGGGCGTACCGCCGTTTGTTCCGGCACTGTGCAACGCCGTGTTCGCGGCCACGGGCAAGCGGGTGCGGGAGTTGCCGCTGACACGCAACGGATTCGCGTAGGAACTGGAGCAGGATCGTAAACCACGAAGGGCACGAAGGTTCACGAAGGAAATCCTTTGCTTGATCCCTTGCACTATCCGCGCTACGATGACGTGCTACTCTGACTAAAGCCATGCCGCAAAATTACGTTCCTATCTTCATCTTCATCGCCATTGTTGGGTCGCTGCTGCCCATCACGTTGCTGCTCGCCAAACTCGTGCGGCCGTCGAATCCCAGCAAGACCAAGCTCATGCCCTACGAGTGCGGCATTGACCCCATCGACAGCGCGCGCGGACGATATACCGTCCGCTACTACATCATTGCGATTCTGTTCGTCGTGTTTGACGTGGAAACAATTTTTCTCTTTCCCTGGGCGGTGAAGTTCAAGGCTTTCGGTCTGTTCGGATTGCTCGAGATGCTGATCTTCCTGGCCATCCTGATTGTGGGCTACATCTGGGTCTGGCAAAAAGGCGCTTTGGAATGGGTGTAGAGATGGTCGGATCATTTTTGTCTCCGGTCATTCCGAGCTGATCCGGCAGCGGTTTTCGACTCCGCCCGAAATCACAGAGTGAAATATGGCCACGCCCCACAGCACCATGGATTCTTCTCCTGCCGAGACGTTCGCCGCGAGCCGCTGGACGCAGGGTAACTTCTTCTTCCCTACCCGCCTGGTCATCAGCCCGCAACGGGTCGCCCGCGTCAAGTCGCGGCTGTTTGGCAGCAACGAAGAAAGCATTGCGATGTCGAAGATCGCTTCTGTTCACATTTCCACCGGAGTGTTCTGGGCCGAGATCGTCATCGAGTCGACCGGCGGCACCGACCCCATCACCAGCCACGGACATCGCAAGGCAGACGCACAACGCATCCGCGACATGATCGAAAAGTATCAGGCACAATCGCGCTGAGTGAGCAAGATGCCGCTCGAAAAAAAAAGCCGGCGCATGAGCCGGGAACGGATCATGCGACTGGTCGAAAAGTTCGATGGCGAGGTCAATAACGGCGGGTTCGATCAATTCTTTCGCAATTCTGCCGGGAATGAGACGGCGGAGATGATTGCGGCTTTAGAAATCATCGAAGCCCCGGCGGTCTTGAGCATTCTCAAACGGGCAGCCCAGAGATTTCCAGGAGGCGTGGCACCAAAAGAACGCACCGCACGGGAAGACCTCCTGGAGACGATCTCGCCGCACGCTGAGGGCTTCAACGATTTGGATCAAGAGTTTTATTCCTGCAAGGAAGACCTGACTGCACTGCTGGAAAAATACATGGGCTGGTAATTGTGACTGCGGGATTGTTCGCTTCGCGACACAATCACTCCCTCAAAATGACAAATCCGTCCGTTGACTTCGAACTCTCAAGCTGATAAAAGTTATCGTTCTTTTCAATGCACAGTGAGCCGTAGGTTTGTGCCTGCGCGATTATGCCGGACGACATCAAATCCCCCAGTTCGCCGCCGCCGGAAGGTGAACCGAAAGCGGCGGCGGAACAGCCCGCCAGCCCGGGCGGGGTGAAAGCTACTCCCTCGGTTCAATCGGAAACGAAAGCCGCTCCCGCCGCTCCCGCCGCTCCTGCCACTCCAGCGAAACCTGCAGCGGCCGCGCCTGCCGCGCCGGCGGCCGCCAAACCCGCCGTCGCTCCGCCGAAACCCGCGGCTCCCTTGCCCACGCCCTGGGACTCGCCCATGGTCGCCAAGCTTAAGCAGAAGTACGGATCGGGCGTCGAAGCTCTGACTCATCTCGGCCAGAACTATATGGTGGTCGACCGCTCGACCATCCCCGAGATTCTGCAGATCCTGCGCAACGAAGAGAAGTTCGACTACTGCGTGGACTTGACCGCAGTGCACTATCCGAAGCGCGAGAGGCAGTTCGACGTGGTGTGGGTGCTGTACTCGTTCGCGCGGAATGAGCGTATTCGCGTCACAACGCAAATCGCTGACGGCGAGAGCATCGCCAGTTCCGTTCCTATCTGGGTAACGGCCAACTGGCTGGAGCGCGAAGTCTTTGACATGTTCGGCATCAAGTTCGACGGGCATCCCGACCTGAAGCGCATTCTGTTGCCCGAAGGTTGGAAGGGGCATCCCCTGCGCAAAGACTACGGGATTTTGCAGCAGGATAATGAGTGGGTGCAGATCAACCTGGGAATTGAGAGCGGGCAGTGAGAATGAAAGCGTCAAAGGCAAGGTTTCCAGTCGCAGGCTACCGAAACGCACTTCAAAGCGACCCTCGGGGGCTAAAGCCCGACTCCTGTGCGGCCTTTGCGGCACGACTCAAGTCGTGCCCTTCCCGATTCGCTACCCGATTTGTAACCCGATTCGTGAAATGACCGACCCGAACACACTCTCGCCGCTGGATCTGGAAACGCCCGACAAGACGTTTCTTGACACCAACGAGCTCGTCATCAACATGGGACCGCAGCATCCGGCGACCCATGGCGTGCTGCGGGTCATTCTGCGGCTCGACGGCGAAAAAGTTCTCGGGCTCGAGTGCGTCATTGGATACCTGCACCGCGGCGTCGAAAAAATTGGCGAACACCGCACGTACACGATGTTCAATCCCTACGTCGACCGCATGGATTACGTTGCCGCGGTCTCGAACGGCCTGGGATACTGCGAAACCGTCGAAAAACTTTTGAGCGTTGAGGCTCCGCCGCGCGCGCAATACATCCGCGTCATCTTGACCGAACTGAACCGCATGGCCAGTCATCAACTCTGGCTGGGCACGCACGCCCTCGACATTGGCGCGATCACGCCGCTGTTTTATACCTTCCGCGACCGGGAAGAGATTCTCAAGATTTTCGAAAAGTATTGCGGGGCCCGGCTCACCACTCACGCATTCCGCATTGGCGGCCTGCAATACGAGGCCTATGACGGATTTGAAAAAGAAGTGCGTACCTTCGTCAATTTCGTGAAACCGAAAATCGACGAATACGAAGAACTGCTTACCACGAACCGCATTTGGCTGGAACGCACTAAGGGCGTCGGGGTCATCTCTGGGAAGGATTGCATCGCGCTGGGCGTGACCGGGCCGGTGCTGCGGGCCAGCGGCGTGAAGTGGGATATCCGCAAGGCGCTGCCCTACGCGATCTACAAGAATTTCGATTTCGAAATTCCCACCGGCCAGAACGGCGATACCTACGACCGGTACCTGGTGCGCATGGTGGAGATGCGGCAGTCGCTGCGCATCATTGAGCAGGCCGTCGAAGACATTCCCGCCGGCCCGATCATGGCCAAGGTTCCCAAGGTGATGAAGCCGCCGGTGGGCGAGGTTTATCACTCCATCGAAGCTCCCAAGGGCGAGCTGGGATATTTCATCGTGAGCGACGGCTCTACGCAGCCCTACCGCGTGCGGGTGCGCCCGCCGTCTTTCGTGAATCTGCAAGCGCTCGACGTGATGTGCCGTGGCCAGTTGGTGGCCGACGTCATCGCTGTCATCGGCACGCTTGACATTGTTCTCGGCGAGGTCGACCGCTGATGCACGAGCTGATGCAGTACATCCAGGACTACCTTCACAGCGATTTGACGCCCGGTGGCGCGGGAAATATCTTCTGGGCGACGGTATACATTCTGCTGGTTTTTGGAGGGCTCTCGGTCGCCGTGATTGCCATGAACTGGCTGGAGCGGAAAATTCTGGCGCACATGCAAGTGCGCCTCGGCCCCATGCGCGTGGGCCCGCACGGCCTGCTGCAGCCCATCGCCGACGCGATCAAGCTGCTGCTGAAAGAAGACATCATCCCGGCCGAGGCGGACAAGATTATTTTCTGGATCGCGCCGTTCATCGTGGTGCTGGCGGCGTTCACGGTTTTCGTCGTCGTTCCCTTCGGGCCCACGCATGCCATCACCGACATGAACATCGGAATTTTATTCATGCTTGGCGTTTCATCGCTGAGCGTGCTGGGCATCGTTACCGCGGGATGGGCCTCGAACTCGCACTATCCGCTGATCGGAGCGCTGCGCTCGAGCGCGCAAATGGTTTCGTATGAAGTGGCCATGGGACTGGCGGTGGTTTCGGTCATCATGATGACCAGCCTCGGCGGCCTTGCCACTGGCCTCTACGGCGTGGGTGCTGTCGGCTCCCAGGCATCCGGCACGCTGAGCATGATCGGCATCGTGCAGGCGCAACAAGCACAGGGCGTCTGGTTCGTCTTCAAATTCTTCCCGCTAGGCCTGATCGGATTCGTAATGTTTGCCATTGCCATGGTGGCCGAGACCAATCGCGCACCGTTCGACTTGCCCGAAGCCGAATCGGAATTGACCGCCGGATTCCATACCGAATACAGCGGCTTTCGCTGGTCTTTATTTTTCCTGGCGGAATATTCGGCTATGATCGCCGTGTCGTCGATCGCGGTGACGCTGTGGCTCGGTGGCTGGCTGCGACCGTTTCCCAGTGTGCACGGGCCCAGCATCACGATTCCTTACATCTGGACCCCGGCCGATCCGTCTGCCGGTGTGTTCGATTTCGTGTTCGCTCTGTGCCCGGGAATCGCGTTCCTGCTTTTGGGCGCGATGTGTTTTTACAATGTGCAGCGCATGCCCAAGCATCCGTTGTTCAAGATTCAAACCATGGGCCTGGCGGGATTCGGCGCCGTGCTCGCGCTGATCGGCCTGATCCTGTTCGTTCCGCCGGTGCGCGACCGGGTTGAGGACATTTTCTGGTTCGCAGCGAAAGTTGCCGCGTTTATGTACCTCTATATCTGGTATCGTGGCACGTTCCCGCGTTATCGCTTTGACCAGCTCATGAAAGTCGGATGGAAGGTACTGCTGCCGATGGGATTGGCGTTGCTGATCCTGACTGCGATCGTCGGAATGCGCGCCGACCTCTGGGCACAATTGACGGGAGCAGGCCGCCCATGAATCCCCTGGCGATGAATCCCGCGAATCCTCCGGTAGCTACGCCATTTTTCTTTTACCTGCTGGCTGCCACCATGATCATTGGCGGCATTCTGGTGATCACGCGCAAGAACGCCATCCATTCAGCGATGGCGCTGATCACCGCGCTGCTCGCGCAGGCCGGACTCTATCTAATGCTGTACGCCCCGTTCGTCGCTGGCGTGCAGATTATTCTTTATGCCGGCGGCATCATGGTGCTGTTCCTGTTTGTGATCATGCTGATCAATCTGGAACGCAATATGAAGGAGCGGCAGTTCAACAAGCAGTGGCTGGTGGGCGGAGTCGCGGCGCTGGCGTTGGGCGGGCTGTTCATCTCGGTTTACTTGAAGACGACGAACGGCAACGAGCTATTCCCCCAAGGCCGCGTGAGCTACGTCGAAGGGCAGAACACGCAGGCGATCGCGGCCCTGCTGTTCGATCGCAGCTCTGGACAATATATGTTCGCCTTCGAAATCGCTTCCCTGCTGTTGCTGGTGGCGATTATCGGGGCGGTGGTAATGGCGAAGAAGAGGATATGAAAGCGGCAGTTAGCCGTTAGCAGTTAGCACTTCGCATTTAGCCATGACGGGTTCATGCGAGGAACGGCAAAACGTTGACAGGGCCGAATGCTAATTGCTAATTGCTAAGTGCTAAATTGCCGGAAGCTGACAGTTCAAATGGAAACCATGCTGCACATCACGACGCTGCACTATCTGGTCCTGGGCGCTGCCCTGTTTCTGCTGGGCGTGATCGGCGTGCTCACGCGCCGCAACGTAGTCATCGTGCTGATGTCGATTGAACTGATCCTGAACGCGGTGAACCTGAACCTGGTCGCGTTCTCCCGCTACTGGCAGGGAATGCCTGCCCGACTGGGCGGTGGTCCCGGGGCTTTGCACGGCCAGGTCTTCGCGATTTTTGTAATTACCGATGCCGCCGCGGAAGCCGCGGTTGGCCTCGGCATCCTGATCGCCTTCTTCCGTAATAAGGAGACGGTCAATGTGGACGAAGTAAATTTGTTGAAGTGGTAGAAGGGCAGCTCTTAGCAGTTAGCACTTAGCATTCAGCCATGCGAGGTTCTTGCAGCGGTCAGCAAATCTCAGAACGGCTAAATGCTAACTGCCAAGTGCTAAGTGCTCAGCTGGATGGCTGAGTGCTGAATGCTGAATGTGCTGAGCGCTGAATGCTATTTCTAACCCACATCTGGCTCATCCCGCTGCTGCCTGCCGCTGGCGCGGCTCTCATGTTTTTTTTCGGGCGGCGACTGCAGAAATCCACGGTGAGCGCGGTCTGCGTTGGGTCCGTTGTGCTCGCATTTTTGTTGGCTTGCGGCGCGGTCTGGCAGTATACGAACTGGGCCGCCGCGAACGACCACAAGCCCTACGAGAAGATTCTCTATACCTGGCTTGGAACCGACACTGGGCACTTGAACTTTCTGAAATCCGACGGAACCCAGGCTCCGCTGCAGGCGGACGCTGGGTTCCTGCTCGACCCACTCTCCAGCATCTGGCTCTTGTTCGTCACCGGCGTCGGCATGCTGATCCATATTTATTCCACCGGCTACATGGCGCATGAAGGCGGCTACTACCGCTTTTTCGGATACCTCAACCTCTTCATGTTTTCCATGCTCACGCTAATCCTCGCCAACAATTATGTGCTGATGTTCGTGGGCTGGGAGGGCGTGGGGCTGTGCTCGTATCTGCTGATCGGATTCTATTTTCATCGCAAGTCCGCCACCGACGCCGGCAACAAGGCGTTTATCGTGAACCGCATTGGCGATGCCGGATTCCTGCTGGGCATGTTTTTCATCGCCTGGCTCTGCGGATCTCTTCGCTTCATCGACGTGAATGCGTTTGCTCACATTGGCTACCACTCGCCGGAGACATTGAAGTACATTACTGCGGCGACGCTGCTGCTGTTCGTCGGAGCTTGCGGCAAGTCGGCGCAGCTTCCGCTCTATGTCTGGCTGCCGGACGCCATGGAAGGCCCGACGCCGGTCTCAGCGCTGATCCACGCGGCGACCATGGTGACGGCGGGCGTGTACATGGTCGCGCGCTCGAACGCGCTGTTTGTGCTGGCGCCGACCTCGATGAAGACTGTTGCCATTGTCGGGGCGCTGACCGCCATCTTCGCCGCTTCGATCGGTCTGGTGCAGAACGACATCAAGCGTGTGCTTGCGTATTCCACGATTTCGCAGCTCGGCTACATGTTCCTGGCGCTGGGCGTGGGAGCGTTCTCGGCTGCCGTGTTTCACGTTTTCACGCATGCATTTTTCAAGGCGCTGCTGTTCCTTGGCGCGGGTGCGGTGATTCACTCGATGAGCGGCGAGCAGGATATGCGGAACATGGGCGACCTGGCCCATCGCATTCCGATTACATATCGCACCATGCTGGTCGCGACGCTGGCCATCGCCGGTATTCCACCCTTCGCCGGATTTTTCTCGAAAGACGAAATCCTTTGGCAGACGTGGACCAAGGAATCGGACGCGTATCGCATCTTGTGGGGCATCGGCTACGCGACCGCGCTGATGACCGCCTTCTACATGTTCCGATTGATCTACCTGACATTTTTCGGCAAGCCGCGCATGAATCACGAGGTGGAACACCATATTCACGAGTGTCCGCACTCGATGGCCTTGCCGCTGCTGGTTCTGGCTGTTTGTTCGCTCTCCGCAGGTTGGCTCAGCTGGCCGCCCAGCCTTGGCGGTTCCGCAAGATTCGAGAGATTCCTCGATCCCGTATTTAACCAAGAGGCACAGGTTCTGGTGGAGGAAGGCAAGGCGAAGCAGCTGGCCGCAGGAGAGAAGGAAGCGGAACACACCAGCCCGATTGAATACGGGTTGATGTTCCTTTCGGTTGCGGCGGCGGGAGTGGGCTGGCTCATGGCGCGGCGCTCATACGCCAATGCGGATAAGGGATATGCAGAACCGATCGCGGTGGGCGCGCCGCCCGTCTACAACGTTTTGCTGAACAAGTATTACGTGGACGAAGGCTACGACTACATTTTCACAGGGCGGCGCAAAATCGGCAACGTCCGGCTCGGCGTGCTGGGCCTTGGCGAAGCCAGTTCGTGGTTCGATACCCACGTGATCGATGGCATGGTCAACGGCGCTGGCTGGATTACGCGACTGACCGCAACGTTCTCCAGTTGGTGGGATAAGTGGATTATTGACGGCTTAGGCGTGAACGGCCCGGCGATTCTGGCGCGCATGTTGAGTTATCCCGCGCGCTTGTTTGAATGGGGACTGGTGCAATGGTATGCGCTGGTTATGACCGCTGGATTGGTAGGCTTCGTGTTTTATTACGTGTACCACTGATAAACCGGCTCTTGGCTATTGGCTCTTAGCTCTTAGCTAAGGCCAAGAGCCAACAGCTAAGAGCTTTCTATGCAAAACCACATCTTATCGATCATCCTCTTCACGCCGCTGCTGGGGGCGCTCGTTCTTCTGTTCGTTCCGAAGGAGAACAAGGAAGCCGTCCGCTGGATTGCGAACATTTTCGCGCTCGCCGGGCTGCTGGTCTCGCTGCCGCTGGTGCCGTGGTTCTGGGCGCAACGCTTCGAGCCCGGCTTCAAGTTCATCGAGGGCGCGCCCGGCAACTGGGTCCCTTCGATCGGCGCCAGCTATGTTCTGGGCATCGACGGCATTTCGTTTCTGCTGATCATGCTGACCACGCTACTGGGATGGATCTCGATTCTCTCGTCCTGGACGGCGATTGAGAATCGCGTGAAGGAATACTACATCTGGTTTCTGGTACTGCAGACGGGCATGCTGGGCGTCTTCATGGCGCTCGATTTCTTTCTCTTCTTCGTTTTCTGGGAAGCGATGCTGGTGCCGATGTACCTGCTGATCGGGATTTGGGGCGGGCCGCGCAAGCTTTACGCCGCCATCAAGTTTTTTCTGTACACCCTGGCGGGCTCGGTGCTGATGCTGCTGGGCATTCTGTTTCTCTACTTCCACCATCAACACGTCACCGGAATCTACACCTTCAGCCTCACCGCACTCTACGAAACTGCGCCGCGCATTTATGCCGACTACGGCCCGCACGTGGCGACGCTACTGTTTCTGAGTTTCTTTTTTGCCTTCGCCATCAAAGTACCGATGTTTCCGTTCCACACTTGGCTGCCCGATGCGCACGTGGAAGCACCCACGGCGGGGTCGGTGATCCTGGCCGGCGTTTTGCTGAAGATGGGAACCTACGGGTTCATCCGCTTCTCGCTTCCCTTCTTTCCCCAGGTACTCGCGGATACCACGACCCACCTCGGCATGACCGTGCGCGGCTGGATGATTTTTCTCTCCATCGTCGGCATCATCTACGGCGCGCTGGTTTCGCTGATGCAGAAAGATATGAAGAAGCTGGTGGCGTACTCGTCCGTCAGCCACCTCGGTTTCTGCACCCTGGGAATTTTCGCGCTCACGCCGCTGGGACTGAGCGGATCGGTGCTGCAGCAGGTCAACCACGGCATCTCGACTGGCGCGCTGTTCTTGATTGTCGGCATCCTTTATGAGCGGCGCCACACGCGCGAGATCGCGGAATACGGCGGCATTTCGAACGTGATGCCGATTTACGCGACCATCACCATGATTATGTTCCTGTCGTCGATGGGGCTGCCGCTGCTGAACGGGTTCGTCGGCGAGTTCACGATTTTGCAGGGCACGTTCATGGAGAACTGGCGCTGGGGCGCGTGGGCAGTTCCGGGAGTCGTGCTGGCCGCGGCGTATTTGCTGTGGCTCTACCAGCGCGTGTTCTTCGGCACGGTTACGAATCCGAAGAACGAAAAGCTGCATGACCTGACGCCGCGCGAGATCGCGACGTTCGTGCCGCTGCTGATTATGGCTTTCTGGATCGGGCTGTATCCCAAACCGTTTTTCCAGATTCTCGAGCAGCCGGTGAACCACACCATGGCGATGGCGCGGCCTGATTATCCGCTGCCGGGTACGACGGTGAACGCCTCGGTGAAACCCGGAGAAGGAAACGCACCTCTTCCAGCGACATTTCCGCCAACTATTGATGACCGAGCTTATCCGTATCACGGTCCAAAGGTCGTGAAGGCGCCACCTAAGGGGAAGAACTAGTGGTCTGGACCGACTATCTTCTGGCGCTGCCGATCACGCTGCTGGCGCTGTTTGCGCTAGGCATTCTGCTGATCGACCTCATGCTGCCGAAAGAAATGAAGTGGGCGAACGCGCTGACCGCGTTCATCGGCGTCGCGTTTTCCGCGGCCGGCGTCGTCAAGATTCAACTCTTTCTGGCCCACTCGGCCGGGGCTCCCGGCATGCTGCACACCATGCAGGTCGACCGCTTCGCTCTTTATTTCTGGTATCTATTCCTCGCGGGCACGGCCATCGCCATCCTCATGTCGGTCCGCTACCTTGAAACCGAGCACGAAAATCACGGCGAATACTACGCGCTGATGCTGCTCTCGGTCGCCGGAATGATGTGCATGGCCGCGGGTTTCGACATCGTTCTCATCTTCATCGGCCTCGAACTGATGGCCATTTCCACCTACGTGTTGGTCGGATTCCTGCGACGCGATCGCCGCTCCAACGAAGCTGCCTTGAAGTATTTGCTGCTCGGCGCGTTCTCTTCCGGCATCTTCGCCTATGGATTGTCTTTGCTCTACGGCCTGACCGGCAGCACGAACTTGGGCGCCATTGGCAACCAGCTCAACCTTGTAATGCACGACGCCAGGTACGTGCAATACAAACCAGTCGCAATCCTCGCCCTGTTAACCACGATCACTGGCCTGCTCTTTAAAATCGCCGCCATCCCCTTCCACCAGTGGGCGCCGGACGCCTACGAGGGCGCGCCAACCTCCATTACCGGATTCATGTCGGTCGCCGTCAAAGCTGCGGGATGGGCCATGCTGCTGCGCGTCCTCATCATCGGATTCGGCTCCATGCGTCCGGTCTGGGTTCCGGTGCTGGTCTTCGTCTCCATCGCGACCATGACCGGCGCGAATTTTGCGGCTCTTACGCAAACCAATACCAAGCGACTGCTGGCCTATTCCTCAATCGCTCACGTCGGCTACATGTTGCTGGGCCTGATCGCGGGCACGGCCACGCAGCTGAACGCCGACGGTGTTAAGGGCATCCTGATTTACCTGCTGGTCTACACCTTCATGAACCTGGGTGCGTTCGCGGTGATCACGTCCCTGCGCCACCGCAACGTGATTGGCGACGAACTCGACGACCTCAATGGGCTCTATTCCCGTGCGCCGGTCGAGGCTGTTCTGATGCTGGTTTTCATGCTGTCGCTGGCGGGCATTCCTCCGCTCGCTGGCTTCTGGGGAAAATACTTCATCTTCCTCAGCCTGATCGAAACCGGCCACTACGTGCTGGCCTCGCTCGGCGTCCTCTACTCTGTGTTTGGCCTTTACTACTACCTGAAAATCGCCAACGCCATGTTCATGGGCAAAGTGGAAAAGGGTGAAGAACGGCTGCCCATCAGCGTGACCATGCGGGCGGCGCTGGGGCTGACTGGGCTGGCCACGCTTTACATCGGCATCATGCCCAACCGCTTCATCGAACTCGTGAACTGGGCATTGGGAATCGCACAGAATCCGGCTGTCGCGAAGTTGACGCACTGAGAAGCCTCTGATTAAGGTCCAACAGAAAAGCCTAACCACAGAGGACACAGAGGTTCACAGAGGAACCCGGAGGCTTAATCAGAGCTTCTCTAAGAGGCCTGGGGCGGCAAGTTGCATAGGTCCTTCGCTTCGCTCCGGATTACAGCAGCGGTGGAGCGGACGAGCTTCGGTAACAAGCGAATCCGCTATCGCCACGCGAGCAACTCCGCGCGTAGAATCGATTGCGACTGCATTCGACCGATGCCATCTTCCACGCCCCCCGACAACCGCAGCCCTAACAAGAAACAGAATCCCTGGGTGCAAGTCGGCCGTTACAGCCAACTGGCTCTCATGCTCCCAGCTGGCACGGTAGTGGGATGGCTGGTGGGCTCGGCTCTCGACCGGTGGCTGCACACCTCGTGGATCAGCGTGGTCGGGCTTTTCCTGGGAATTGCGGCGGGGATGATCGAACTGATTCGCACCGTCCTGCGCGACACGAAATGAGATTGCGGGGCACACGATCGTTAACTCGACATGAACCCGGAATCAGCCAATACCTGACGTTGCCGCTGCGACTGCCGAAGCCTTTTACGCAGGCGCGCTCGATCGCATTCGCCACTCGATGATCGGGCTGGGCGTGGCTGTTTCTGCCGTCGCGCTGGTGGAAATTCGGACGGCCCGCGGCCCTCGGGTTTCTCTGGGATGCGTGATCGCCTACCTCAACTTTCACTGGCTCAAAAGCGGCGTTTCGCGGCTTAGCCGACCGCGTAACCGGCTCCGGGAAAGCACAGTCCGGCAAAGGGGATCATTGCCCGCTTCCTGCTGCGCTACGTGTTGTTGGGAGCCGCGGCGTATGGTATATTAACCAGTTTTCCCGCAAGCCTTCGTGGCCTGTTTGCGGGCTTGTTTTTGCCCGTGGGGGCGATTGCCTGCGAAGCGGTTTATGAGCTGTATGCGGCGGTAAGTCGAGGCGTTTGAGTCTTGGGCCTATTCGCGCACAGAACGCGCGAGAAATGGGGCACCCGGTCAGGAAATGCTAGGAGCTAGCAGCTAGAAGCGGTCTCATGCCTGAACAACTCTGGTTTACCGAAATCCTGAATCGCCTGTTCGCCGGCCCGGTCACGGCGTTTCTGCGGATGCTCCACATCCATCCCAAGTATCCGCCCAGGCGCCCATCACGAATTCCTTTGCGATGGAGTTGCTGGTCTTCGTGTTCCTGCTGACTCTGTTTCTTCTGGTGCGGTCGCGGCTGTCGGTGGAATCGCCCGGGGGGCTGCAGCACACGTTTGAAAGTATTGAAGGATTCGTGCTCGAGCCAGAGCCACGAAATCATCGGCCATCACAGCGAGCCCTACACTGCGTTCTTTGCCATCGTCTTCATCTTCATTCTGATTTGCAATCTGATCGGACGTGATTCCCGGTTTCGAGTCGCCGACCGGCGTTCCGATCGTTCCGCTGGGATGCGCCATTTGTGCGTTCCTCTACTACCATGCGCAGGGATTCAAGCATGCCGGCCCGAAGTATCTGTTGCACTTTTTCGGACCGCCGATGGAAGGAATGCCGCTCGATTGCGCGCATCTTGCTGGCGGCGTTGATGCTTCCGATCGAATTGGTCAGCCATCTCGCCCGATTGCTGTCGCTGACGGTTCGTCTCTGGGCCAATATTTTCGCCGGAGACCTGGTCACGCTGGTTTTCTTTTCCATGATCCCGATCGGCGTTCCGATCATTTTCAGCGGCCTGCATATCGGCGTCGCTGTTCTGCAGGCTTATGTGTTTATGCTGCTGTCGATCATTTATGTGTCGGGCGCGGTCGCGGAAGAGCATTAATTGAAGAGCGGCCCTTAGGGCCGCGTTGAGCAATAGATTTGGGGCTTTAGCCCCTGTGGTGGAGAGAAAAAGATGGTGAGCGATCGGCGGCAGGGGTCAGATTTTACTGACCACTAACCACTGGCCACTGGACTGCCGTAAGCGTGAGGGCGTCTGCACGGTATGGCGTCAACCACCCACTGGCGGCAATTTCATACAAGGAGAAACACAATGCGTAAATTAGCGTATCTGTTCATGACGTCTATCTGGCTCTCTGCTTCGCCATGCCTGCCTTCGCGCAAGGCGGCGGAGCGAGCGAGAGCCAACTGGGTCGCCATCACCGCCGGATTTTCCATGGCGATCGCCTCCGCCGATTTGCGGCTTGGCCCAAGGCAAGGCCACTGCCGCTGCTACCGAGGCATTGGCCCGCAATCCTGCAGCGCGCCCCGGCATTCAGTTTGCTCTGATTCTGGGCTGGTGCTGATCGAGTCGCTGGCGCTCTACACACTGGCGATCATCTTCCTGAAGGTAAAGTAAGCGGAGTTAACACGAAGGGCGAAACGTCCCTCGCCGAGAGGCCGTGCGGGACAGCCGAGCGCTACATAAACAAAAGCCTCTGCTCGAAAGCAGAGGCTTTTTATTTCAAGAGCTCGTCGCCCTACACCTTGCGCTCTCCGCCCCACTCCTTTCCCTTATTCTGTGGCGCGTGCGTTCAGCGCGTCGACCAGCAGGCGGCGCAGGCGGTAGCGGCTTTCCAGATCCGTATTCACGATCTCGAATCCAACTTCATTGACCCGCGCCCGGCGCAGCAGCACATGGGCGCGGATCTTGGACCGCATTCCCACCGAAATCTCCAGATCCGCCTCGCTGCCGATGCGGAGGTTGTCTTCCTTCGTTCCCATGCCGCCGCCCAGGCTCAATTCGCGGATCTGAATCCTCGACTTGCCCCACGAACTGCCGATCGTTCCCGTCACGGTTTTCGCCAGCACCAGGCGCTCGTAGCGCCGCTGCCGGACCCATGGGCAGGCCGGAGCCATATCCAGCGGGGCAATGGCCAGTTCCGCCGGCTCCAGGCCGCTGTCTGACATGACCTGCGAACTGTAGCGAGGATCGGTCTTCGACAAAGCCTGCGCCGCGGCAATTCGCAATTCGCGATGATGGACCCAGCCAAAAGTCTTCTTGGCTTCCAGAATTTCCCGCAGAGTTGCCGACCGCCTCCGCATCCTTCAGCCGCCCCAGAGATTCAATGGCCTTGAGCTGGATGTAACGGCGAGCGCGAAGCGGCTTCCCCGGGCCGCGCCATGGCGATCAGCGGCGGGACTGCGGTCAGGTCTCCGCTCATTCCGATTTCGTCGACCGCCTCGGGCAACACCAGCGGATCGAGAAACTTCCGCCAGTTCCAGCAGAGTGCGCCCGCGATCGGGCGGCCGCGCCGTAGGCGATCTGCCGCACCACGATGTCGTGATAAAAGCGGTTCCACTCCGGCAAGCGCACGGGCAGCAATTCCAGCAGCGTTCCCACATCGAGGCGGCTGACCAAGCCCACTGCGCCCGAGGCCTGCCGTGGCTGGCCGGTTCGCAGGATTTCGCGCAACTGCAGCGAGGACTGGCGATCCCAGCTGCTTCACCAGTTCGATCATGCGGTCGCATTCGTCGCGGCGCATGCAGCGGAAAAACCGGTCGGCCAGGTGCTCCGCTCCGGCCTGGCTCGTTCGCCGCAGGACCGCCAGCAGATCCTGCCGGAATCGGATCCAACTGCAAGGCTTCTTCAATGAACTCGGGCAGCCGGTTCTCCACGCCCACGCGCGGGACGCAGATCGCTCATCAGCACCGGCCGTTCCACGCTGATCAACTCCATGCCGGCGCAAACTTCGTTCACGGCCGCGTAATTCTTGGCCGCGCTGGCTTCCTGGCTCAGGCGCACAAACGCCGCGCTGAGCAGGCTTTGCAGCTCGGCATCTTTTTCGACGATCAGTCTGCTCGCTGATCTTGCGGATGGCTTGCGCCCATCGGCTGGCCGCCCAGCCGCGCATAAAGATCGGCCAGCTGGCTGAGACCGATCGCGGTTCTGCGCCGCGGTTCGATATCTTTTGCGGTCAGGCAACTCGAATAATTGTTCAGAATGTCGGCTGCGGTCTGCTTGTCATCGCGGTCCAGCAGCATTTCGACAAACTGCCGCAGGTTGCGTGGCGGCACGCACGGCGCTTCATTCGACATCAGTACGCTCTTTTTGCCTGCCTCCGGCACTTCCGCCCAGAACATACGGTCCAGGATGTCGGCGTGCGACTCCACCAGGATCCCGGCCTTGCTCATCTTTTCTTCCTGCAGCTTCAGGATGGAGCGCAGCGAATCCATCTGCCGGCTCATGTGCTCCATCATCTGGTGCACCGCGTTGACCTTGATCTCGCCCTTCTGGTAGCGCTCGAGAGCGAAGCGGATCGCCATGTGCTCGGCGGCCTTCATCAGCAGTGGCGTGTCTTCTTCCTCCGACGACGCTTTCGCCGCCAGACTGCCCAGCAACTGCTGCAGGTTCAGCCGCGTGTTCGGGTCCGTCTCGGTCAGTTCCTTCTGGATGTCTTCTTCCTTTAACGCTAGGATCCTGCTGCACCTGCCCGAAGCGCGTCAGCAGGCGGATGGCCTGGATGACTTCCTGCTCCTGCAGCGGAACCATGCCGCCGGTCCATGCTGGAGCCGCGCCAGCAGCCGCGCCGCCTGCGCACCAGCTTCTGACTGCCTCTGACCGGCGTCCACCTTGGGCATGTTCGGCGACGCTGCCCAGCGGCACCATGGCATCCGGAGTGCCTGCTCCGCCAGTTCCGCCGCTTTACCCCCGCCCGGAGTTCGCGCCTTCGGCCGCGGCAATCAACTGCAACAACTTCTGCGGATCATTCAGCCACTGCTTAAATTCCGGTCCCAGCGTCTGGGCTGCGATCTGCGCCGCAATGCTCACATCGCCGGTCAGCGGGATCGGCGGCCACAAACTTCACTTCATTGATCTTGATCGTGCCACTGTGCTGCTTGCCCCGCCCAGCGCTTCTTTGATCTGCTTGGCAACATCGGTGCGCTTTCGATCCGGCGACGGTAAAGGCGCGCACCAGGCGAATGAAGTCTTCCTCGGTGACGTCTTTGGAGAAGTGCAGGCTGGCCAGTCCGGCCGTCGTTCAGCAGCGTGGCGAAGCTGCTTCTCCGCGTTCCCGGTTTCCAGCGGAATGCCATCGAGCAGCAGCTTGTTGTCGGAAACGCCCAGCAGGAAGCCGCTGATCGCCGCGGTGGGCAGCCCCTGCTGCAGTTCGTTCCACGCGATTTCAAATTGCGCCTCGGTGCGCTTGTGTTCATAGCCATACATCCGCGCATACTTGATCAGGATGTTCAGGCTGTGAACAAAGGCGCGCGCCGACGCGGCGCGTGCATCTTGCGATGTGTTGATGGCGGAGATAGCAAACTCCTCGAAAGCGCAAGTTTGAAGCTCAAGGGTAATGCGAAACGGTAAGGGCTAAAACGTTACGGAGGTAATTGGCTGCGGACCCTGACAATCGCAAGGCCATGACCTTAGCCTGCAGCCGCTGGTGGGTGTGGATACTTCATTAGACTTCTCTCAGGGCAGGCGCTGCACCGCTGGGGATCTCGAATTGTCACGATCTGCACAGCAAATACGTCGCATCGCCTAAAATATGAAGGAGGACTTTCTGTACCATGTTTGCGGACCGCCCCAGACGGCAGGCTCCTCGAAAGCATCGCAGCCTCAAGCAGGCGCTCGTAGAAAACTGGGCCCGCCGTCTGGCTCTTGCACTTTCTTGCGCCGCCGCGCTCATGAGTCCATTTTTCCTGTTCGAAGCCTCCGCAGCGAATGGTGGTTCCTCCGGCAGTGTTCTAGTGCCGGGAGGGGCATCTCCCGTGCTTGTGTTCGCCTGTGACGGACCCATCACCGATTTGGAATCGTTGTTCTCGCAGCCCGGAGTAATTTCCGATCTGCAAGCCCTCCATGCGGGCATCGCTCTCGCCGTTCCCGACCTGACCCCCGAACGGGCGCAACTCGTGCGTCAATTGAACGATGCCGGCATCCCCGTAGCCGCATGGCTCGCGCTTCCCGGCGAACAAGGATACTATCTCAATGCCGGCAATGAGCCGCAGGCCGCCGCGCACTTCGCTGCCTTCGAAAATTGGACTGAGACCTACGGCTTGCGATGGACCGAAATTGGCCTCGACATAGAACCAAACATCCAGGAGTTCGCAGCCGTGAAACAAGGCAGCAAGTGGCGGCTGGTTGCAACCCTGGCTGGCCGTTACTTTGAGGTCGGCCGAGTCCGGCGTGCGAGGGTCTCCTACTCGGCGCTCATCCGGCAGATTCAATCGCGGGGCTACCCTGTTCAGACTTACCAGTTTCCCTTCATTGCCGACGAACGAGCCGTGCGCACAACGCTGCTCGAACGGCTAGCCGGCATTCTGGATTTAAAAAGCGATCAGGAAGTGCTGATGATTTACACCAGTTTCAACCCTGCACTCGACTCGGCTCTGATCTGGGTCTACGGCCCCGACGCCCAAGCCATTGCCGTCGGAAGCACCGCCGGTTCCGCCTCCGATCCGCATTTTGTTCCCCTGAACTGGGACGAATTTTCCCGCGACCTCAGGGTCGCCAACCACTTCTCTTTCCCTTTATCTCACACCATTGGCGTTTACAATCTCGAGGGCTGTGTCCGCCAGGGTTTCCTGTCTCGCCTCAAAACCGTGGATTGGGGCGAATCGGTCACCATCCCGGCCGAAGCAGTTCGCAAGGCCATGCAGTTGCGCGCACGTATCCAAGCAGTTTTGTGGATCGCTTCACACCTTCTGTATATCCTCGCGGTGTTTCTGATCGGCGTCACATGGATCATCGCCCGCTGGAGCGGCCGCCGGCGCCTTCGAAAGCAGCCCGCACTCGCAACTGCGCGCTCGTGAACGAAGAGAGCGCGACTAGCGGCACCGGCGAAGCGGCATCTTCAGTAGAATAATCGCGGACCCCGGCCGCACATTCTCAGCCGCGCATTCCGGAACCAAAAACTTGAAGACCGCCGCTAAAACCACGGGACTGCGCTACTGGATGCTGCGGGCGCTGCAAGAGTGCGACCATGTGGCCGCCGACTTCAGCGCGGACCCGGTCCACGATCTGCGAGTGTCACTGCGCCGGTGCCGCTCCCTGGCCGACGGCATGATCGCCATGGATCCCGATCGCGACTGGAAAGCTATGAAGAAGGCGGGCAAGCGCCTGTTCCAGCGCCTCGGCGCGTTGCGCGATGTGCAAATCATGATGGAGTGGATTGAGAAGCTGCATCCGAGCACGACGGATGCGACGGTGCTCGCGGCATCGCCAGAGTTCGCCGCAGCTTCCGGCAGCGCGGGCGAGTCGACCGCGCCCACACCGACCCTGCGCGATCCTGCGGCCAACGTGCTGCTGCAGGTTCTTCACGCGCGCGAAATTGAGCAGAAACGCGAAGCCCGGAGCGCTCTCGAAGAATTTGACCGCAAGCAGTGGCGGCAGTGGAGCCACTCGCTGCCCCTGCGCTCCGCCCGCATTCGGCCGGGTAGCGCCGTATTCAAGCATCTCGCCCTGGAACGCTGGACCTCTGCTCGCGAACTACATACCCGCGCGCTGCGCAACCGGTCGCAGATTGCGTTTCACACCTTGCGCATTGGCATCAAGCGGTTTCGTTACATCGTCGAGAATTTCCTGCCCGCCGAGCACAAGGCCTGGAGCAACGACCTGAAGCACATGCAGGATTTGCTCGGCGAAGTGCATGATCTCGACGTGTTGTGGGCAACGGCGCTTGCGTGCCACATTTTTCCCGATGAAGCTTCGCGCAAGAGCTGGCACGCGCAGATTGTGGAAGAGCGGACCAGGCGGATTGACGAATATCGCCAGAGGACGGTTGGCCCAGACTCGCTGTGGAACGCGTGGCGCGCCGGTCTACCGCAGGGGAAGCAGGTTGAAGCCATGGCGACGCTTCGCATGAAGTTGTGGGCGAAGGCGCTCGATCCGGATTTCGCGCACTCGGAGCGCGTGTCCCGCTTCGCGATGGAACTCTATGACGGCTTGCTCGCCACAGGATTGCTGGATTTCGCGAATGCCGCCGAGGCGCGCTCCACCCTGCAAATCGCAGCCCTGCTGCACGATGTTGGCAAGTCCGAGGGGAACAAGGGGCATCACAAGGCCTCGTTCGACTTGATCCGCAGCCACACTAATCCGTTGGGGTGGAAACCGGAATACCTGCAGCGGGCGGCGATCATTGCGCGCTTCCACGGGGGAGCTTTGCCCATGCGCAACCACAAAGTCCTGCGCGATTTACTGCCTGACGAGCAGAAAATCACGATTCAACTGGCCGCGGTCCTCCGGTTGGCGAATGCGTTCGATGCGGCGCACGACGGCCACATTCGCCGCGTGAAGATCGAAAGTGTGGACATGCCATCGAAAAATCCAAAACGCCGCAGCAACGGTCTTCTGCGGAAGTCCGCGAAGATGCCACCCAACCAGGCCCTGGTCATCGCTGCTGAAGGCTTCGTGGCTGGCAGTGCGACCGCGCAAGCCGTCGCCGCCGAAAGATATTTACTGGAAACCGTATTGCGGAGGCCGGTCGTGGTGAAAGCGATGAAGGGTGCAGAGCTCCGGGGGTTGCCCACTGAGCCTAAGAGCATCGCGTCGTGATGCATGCGGTTACGCTGGTGTTACATCCTGTTCCCATCGAATCCGGCGAGAACAGCGGCCTCGCGCAGCTTTTGATCGGCAGTCAGGAAAACCCGGCCTTGCGGCACGTCCTGGCACCACTCCAAGGCAGCAGCCAACTGTAGGGCGTCCGCGGCGCGCAAGTCGTAGCGGTCCACGAGTTGGGTTGCCTTGGCTCGCAGCCCATCCGAGGGCTGGATAACAAACCACGCGTCCGCTAGCGCAGCGGCCAGATGGCGAGCCTTTGCCCAGTCGCTGGAATCGAGTTGTTTCATACGCAGCAGTCGCGCCAAAGCGCTCGCAATCTCAACTGGAGTCGCCCACCAGACAACAGCCTCGTAACTCTTGTAAAGCGCGATAGCGCGCGGCGTAGCGCTTTGGCCGACACACAGTGGGACCAGGGCGCTCGCGTCCCAGAACGCTAAATGCCGGCTTATCGGTTTTCCCGTTCTTCCCGCCACAGGCGCTCGATGACCTCATCGGAAATGGTTCCTGGCGGTTCGGGCCATGAAACCGGCGAACTCCGCTTCTGCAGCGGCGGAGTGAGAACGCCGCTGGCAACCAGTTGCCGCTCGCGCTCCGGCTGATCCTGCATCCGGCACGGAATAATTCGCGCCACCGGCTGATTACGGTCGCAAACCAGCACTTCCTCGCCATCCCGGACCCGCTGGATGTGCGCACTGAGTTGCGCCTTCAGGTCGCTGATGTTCACGGTACGCATGAATCCACTATAGCAGATATGACTATGTTGGTCATCTCATATTTTGCATGGATTTCTGAGTAGCCCTTGAACCCAGAGTCGCGCTGCTATCCCCGGAGATCTTCTCCGACTCCGAGCGGCTCGCCTGAGCGGGAAACCACGCAGTCACTTTTCCACCGCGCGATACCACGTAGACTGTCCCCATGACTCACCCTCAACTGGTGGAACGGGCGGTGCGCTGGCTGCGGCTCTATCGCTGCGGCGTGGTGATATCGGAGCAAGCCTGCGTCAGCGGCGAAATGCCCGACGCCCTTGGATGGAAGCGGGCCAGCCATTCCGTGCTGGTGGAGTGCAAGATCACGCGCGCGGATTTCCTGGCGGATCGCGACAAGCCGTTCCGGCAGAAACCGGCACAGGGAGTCGGCTGTGAACGCTTCTATCTGACGCCGCCGGCCCTGGTGAAGGTTGAGGAACTGCCCGCCGGGTGGGGATTGCTGGAATTCCGGCGTGGACGGATCGAAATGCTGCGGGCTTCGGCCAAGAATCTGCGCACGGCCAGGGGCTTCGGCTACGAAATGAATCTGCTGCTGGCCAGCCTGCGGCGCGTAGAAGTGCGTATTGAGCCGCAGAGCATCACCGACTTCCTGAAGTGGAAGAACCGCATGGCCGAGTACAACCGCGGCTCGCTGCCGGAAGGATTGGCGGCAACGGAAGACGAGATGAATGGGTTTCTGGAGCCGGAAGTACCGTGTTGATGGGAGACTGAGGCCGGCACATGGCTTGCACGCTCGCGTCCATCCGCGAATTCCCTTCCCTACATATCCCTGCGGCCTTCCATCGCTTTCAGCATCGTGATTTCATCCGTGTATTCGATGTCGCTGCCGACGGGGATGCCCATCGCGATGCGAGTAACTTTCACGCCGGCGCGCTTGAGTTGCTGCGAGAGATAGGTCGCGGTCGCTTCGCCTTCGACGGTGGGATTGGTGGCGACGATGACTTCGTCGACGTTGCCGGCATCGACGCGAGTAATTAAGTTCGAGATGCGCAACTGCTCGGGGCCGATGCCGTGCAGCGGCGAGATAGCGCCGTGCAGCACGTGAAAGACTCCGTTGAAGTGTTTGGTCTTTTCAATGGCCGCGATGTTGGTGGGTTCCTCGACCACGCAGACCAGGCGCTGGTTGCGAGTTGCGCTGGTGCAATAGGCGCAGGGGTCGACGTCGGTGATGTTGTTGCACACCGAGCAGAGGCGCAGATTGGCCTTGACGTCGCGCACGGCGACGGCGAGGGCCTCTGCGTCTTCGTCGCTGGAGCGCAGGATGTAGAAGGCCAAGCGTTGGGCGCTTTTCGCACCAACGCCAGGAAGCTTTTTCAGCTCGTCGATCAGGCGCGACATCGGTTCAGCAAATTTCGACATTCTTACTTTTCCTGTTGTCGCTGGTCACTCTGAGCGAAGCGAAGAACCTATGCAACTTTGCGCTTAGACGAATGCATAGATCCTTCGCTTCGCTCAGAGGGACAAGCGTTACGATGACAATCGTTATACGAAGGAGCAAAAGAAAAATCCCTACAGTCCGGGGATGCCCAGGCCGCCTAGCATTCCGCCCACGGTCGATTGCATTTGCGCGTCGACTTTGCGGGCGGCTTCGTTGACGGCGGCGAGGACCAGGTCCTGCAGCATTTCGACATCGCCGGATTTCACGGCCTCGGGGTCGATGCGGAGGCTGAGCAATTGCTTGCGGCCGTCCATTTTGGCAGTAACGGTGCCGCCGCCCGACGTGGCTTCGACCACGGTGGCCTGCATTTTTTTCTGCAGGTCTTCATATTGCGATTTGGCTTTCGACATCAGCTCTTGCAAGTTGAATCCACCCATAGAACCTCACGTTTCAATCTTTATCGCTCAATCGTCATTCTGAGCACCGCGAAGAGACCTCTGTAATCTATCGCTCAACGAAATGCATTCGCAACAGGCTCTTCGCTTCGCTCGCGATGACAGCCTCATCGCTTTTCCTTGTAGTCGATCACGGTGCGAATTTCGGCGTTGAATTTTTCCTGCATGCGGCGAACGACGGGATCTTGCTCGGCGCGGCCTCGACCGCCGGGGCCGGAGGGCCGCGGGGTGTCACCGTTGCGCTTGTTTTCTTGCGGGGCGACTGTCGCACCAGGAACGACTCTTAGCTTCACGGCGCGGCCGAGAACTCCGCTCGCAGAAGCAATGGCGAGACGGCGCGCATCGGGGCTGAGCGACATGTCGATCACGGTTTGGGACTCGGCGATTTTGATGACGAGTTCGTTGCCCTGCACGCTCCACTCGCCGGCCGAAAGCATGGAGACCAGGATGCGCTGGTTGCCGTCGGTGAGGGCTTGGAGGACGGCGTTCTGGAGGCGCTCGACGTCGGGGCGCGCAGGCGATTGCGGCTCGGGAGTCGGCTGGCCCGCAGGCGCTAAAGCACGTTCTTCAGCGCCTCTAATGGCACGAGCAGAACTGGTGCCCTTCTCTATTGCATCCGGTAAGGACTGCAACGTTGGGGTGCCAGAGAAACTGCTGGCTGCGTCTTCACCGTCTGTGTCGGGCCCGGGAATCGGTTCGCGCTGTGCAGCGGGCACGGCCGAACCCATGATGACTGGCTCGGGCGAACTGGCTGCGGCCACGATGCGGGGTCCGGCGGCGGGCGCTGAATCGGACGAGGCTTCCTGGCGCGGAGTGCCTTTGCGGGCGGAGTCGGCGGCAAACGGAGAAACAAAATTTGGGCGTGCGGCGGGAGTTGGCTCCGGGCGGCGGATTTCGCTCGGCGTCGTTCCGACAATGGCCGGCCTAGCTGGCGGCCGTTGCGCATTGGTTGTGGGAGCGGCAGCCACATCGCTGAGCAGTTGCTCAATGGGCAGCAGCTTTTGCGCGTGCGCCATTTTCAGCAAGCCCAGTTCGAGGTGGAAACGCTGTTCCTGTTTGTATCCCAACTCGCCGTGGGTGCGGAGCATGATCTGGAGGTGGCGAGTAAGATCTTCTTCGCCGAATAGTGCGGCGACGCGTTCGACGCGCTCGCGCTCTTCGCTGGAGACCTGCAGCAACGGAGAATCTTTGCCCGCAATTTTCGCAACCGTAGCATTGCGCAGGAAACGCACCATCTGGCGGGCAAAGTGCGTGGGGCTGTGACCTTCGCTGATTAAGTGGTCGACTTGACGAAGGATTTCTTCGCTGCGGCTCTCAGACACGGCTTGCATGACCTGCTCCAGAATATGGGCGGGAGCCGCGCCCACGAGGTTGCGCACTGAATCGGCAGTGACGCGTCCGCTGGCCGACGCGATCGCCTGGTCGAGGATGGAGAGCGCGTCGCGCATGGAACCGTCGCCGGCTTCGGCGAGCAGGGCGAGAGCATCGTCGTCGGCTTCAATGTTTTCGCGGGTGACCAGGTCGCGCAATTGGGCGACGATGGCGTCGAACTTCACCGCGCGAAAACTGAAATGCTGGCAGCGCGAGCGGATGGTCTGCGGAATGTCCTCGGGCTGCGTGGTGGCGAGCATGAAGACGATGTGGTCGGGCGGCTCTTCCAGCGTCTTGAGCAGCGCGTTGAAAGCCGCGTCGGTAATCTGGTGCGCTTCGTCGAGAATGTAGATCTTGAAGCGGTCGCGGGCGGGGCGGTAGCGCGCCGCCTCGCGGAGTTCGCGGATTTCGTCGATACCGCGGTTGGTGGCGGCGTCGATCTCGATGACGTCGACGGCATTTCCGGCGCGAATCTCAGTGCAGGATTCGCAGATGCCGCAGGGCTCGGGGACGGCGACGATCTTTCGAGCGGCAGTTCAGCGCCACGGCCAGGATGCGGGCGACCGTGGTTTTGCCGATGCCGCGATGGCCGCTGAAAATGTAGCCGTGCGCGGTGCGTCCTTGTTCGATGGCGTTTTGCAGGGTGCGGGTAACGTGCTCTTGTCCGATGACCTCGGAGAATTTCTGCGGACGGTATTTGCGGGCCAGGACGGTATAACTCATGGGCGGAAGAGACGATTATACGCAAAACCTTAACCACACAGGGCACAGAGACCGGCCAGGAACGTCGGGGTTGCGAAGCGGCGCGGCACACGATAGGCTGGGGCGACAGAATTTATGTGCAGAAGCGGCTGGGGCGCGGATTCTACGAACGGCCGCAGAGGAGTGTAATCCATGCAGTTGAAACTGACGAAGCGAACGGTGGATGGAATTCTGGCCATTGAGGCCAACGGGCGAATTGTGTTTGGGGAAGAGTCTGCCCTGCTGCGAGAAGAGGTGAAGCGGGCCATCGCGGATGGAGAAAAGCGCATCGTGCTCAACCTGGGCGAGGTGACCTACATCGACTCGGGCGGGTTGGGGACGCTGGTGGGGCTGCATACTTCGGCCCACAACGCCGGGGGCACGATCAAGCTGGCGAACCTGACCAAGCGCGTGGGCGATCTGCTGCAGGTCACCAAACTGCTGACCGTGTTTGAAGTACACAACTCGGAGTATGAGGCGCTGGAGGCGTTCCGGAAAGCGGCGTAGCCCTATTTTCAGAAAGTCCGAATCCCCACTCTAACGTCGCAGAGAACGCGACGTTAGAATGGGGCACCCGCTTCTCGGCCACCATTGAGAACGCGGGGGACCCTTCGACTTGCAGGCCGGTTCGCATGGGCGAACCGGCCTCGGCAGGATGACAAAAAGAAAGACGGACGGAGTTGGAGCGATGCGTCTGCGGATTGAGCAGGCGGTTCGGGCGATTCCGCGCGGGAAAGTTTCAACATACGGCGGAGTGGCGCGGGCAGCCGGATTTCCGGGGGCGGCGCGGCAGGTGGCGGCGACTCTGCGGCGCGGATTTGGATTGCCCTGGCAGCGCGTGCTGGGCGCGGGCGGCCAGATCAAGTTGACTGGCGACTCGGCCATCGAGCAACGTTTGCGGCTGGAGGCCGAGGGAGTGCGGTTTCGCGGACGGCGGGTGGATATGAAGGCGCATGAGTGGCGTGCGCGGGACAGAGGAGCAGGAAAGTACCTCAGCGGCTAAAGCCGCAATTGGAGTGAGCTTTACCGCAGCGCTGAAGCGCTGCGCCACCCAAAAGCCACTTCTCGATTTGCCGGTCGATTCCACCTCCCAAAATCACTTCTTGAATTGCGGGTCGATCTCGACCTGATATCCCGTGACCATTTTGTTGGTTTCGTTGGCCATGCCGACGACGGCCATGAGCTCTTTGAACATGGCGTCGGTCATGCCTTTCTTTTGCGCGGCAACGGTGTGCGACGCGATGCAGTAGTGGCACTGGTTGGTGACGCTGATCGCAACGTAGATCATTTCTTTGGTCAGCGGATCGAGCGCGCCGGGGGCCATGATCTGCTTGATGTCTTCCCAGGTGCGTTTGAGCGTGGCGGGATCGTGGGCGATGGCTTTCCAGAAATTGTTGATCCAGTCGGTCTTGCGGGTGGTCATGATGTCGTCGTAGACGGCGCGGACTTCGGGGCTGGCGTCTTTGTATTCGATGAGGCCGAGGGTCGACATGAGGTCTCCGTGTATTTTGAAATCATTTCACCACAGAGTCACAGAGACACAGAGAAAAACGAAAAGCAAAAGAAATGTTTCTCTGTGACTCTGTGGTGAAAAATGCCAGGCAATTCTGCGCCGGACGGCAGCATCTTGGCGGCAGAGACGTAACAAGTTATGTCTCTACGTTACTTATTTGGCAGCTCGCCGGACAGCAATTTGTCTAGTTGCGCCGCTGGAACTCTTACGCCCACATAGAAGTGGCCGAACAGGGCGTAAACCGCGCTGACTTCGTCGAAGCGCATTTCGTAGATCAGCTTCTTGAAGACCAGCGGCTCGTCGGCGAAGAGGTCGACGCCCCACTCCCAATCGTCGAATCCGATCGACCCGCTAATGATCTGTTTGACTTCACCGGCGTAGCGGCGGCCGATCATGCCGTGGTCGTTCATCTGGCGGGCGCGTTCTTCTAGGGGCAGCTTGTACCAGTTCTTGTCTTCGCCGCGGCGCCGGTCCATGGGATAGAAGCAGGCGTAGCGTTGCGGCGGGATCTCAGGGTATAGCCGCGGACGCATGGCTTCCTTGTGGCGTTCAAGTTTGGATGCAATCTCGGCTTTCCACTGCTCGGAGTGCGGCTCGATGCCCTGATCGGTAAGCTCTTTGTAGATTTTGACGGTGGACTCGTAGAGTCCGAGTTCGATGATCGAGAGATAGGAAGTCGTGGGCTCGAGGTAATCGCTGAGGCGCAGATTGGCCAGCTTCAGTTCGGCCTGGTTCAGATCGGCGAATGACTCGCGGAAGTGGATCAGCATGAGGTCGCCCTTGTGCCCGATCAGCGAGAAGAGAGCAGACTGGCCACCCGCTTTAGTCCCCATGGCAGAGAGGGCGTCGGACGCCTCTTTCGCGATGGCCGATTTTTCAGCCTCGGGCAAAGCGCGCCAGGCGGGCCAACGCAGGCGCATCATCTGATGCAGAACGCTGTAGCCTTCGGTGGTGAGCGGGACCGCGGGAATCTCCGCGGCGACTTGTGGGCGAGGTTGGTGAGCAGTGGTCATGCGGCCTTCTTTCGATCTCTTTCGAACTGAGCCTCTTTAAAACCGAGCTTCTTTAGAACCGAGCCTCTTTAGAACCTGGCTTACCGGAGCAAAAGATTAAAGATTATTGTACGCGGCAGGAAGGGAAGCAGAAAATGCCATGGGGCTAAGGCTTCGAGCCTTAGCCCCACGGTTCTCAGCGCAAGCGTCATCGGCCTGATGGCGCTTACTTCGGTTGAGCCGCCACGAACCGCGGCGCAGCCTGGCTGTGTCCGTCCCACGCCTCCCCCGAAGCGAGGGACGGATTGCTAAGGGTTCACCTTCTCGGACAGCGCTGTGGACGTGCTGCCGTTGAAGTTCGAATCGCCGGCATATACCGCGGTGATCGAGTGTGTTCCCTCCGCCAGCGACGCGATAGCTAACGTCGCTTTCTTGCTGGCCAGCGTCCCGGTGCCCAGCACCGTGGCGCCATCCATAAACGTGACCGTTCCCGTTGGCGTTCCCGCCCCGGGGGCTACGGCCGCTAAGGTGGCTGTGAACGTGACCGTCGCGCCGGAAGTGGACGGATTCGGCGAGGCCGCGATTGTGGTTTTCGTGCTCGCCGTGTCCACTACTTCGGAGAGCGCGCTGGACGTGCTGGTGAGGTAGTCGGCACTGGCCACATACACGGCAGTGACGCTGTCCGTTCCAGTCGTCAGTTTCGGCGTTGGGAAGGCAGCAACTCCACTCACGAGTGCGTGCGACCCCAGTAACGTCGCTCCGTCATAGAACTGCACCGAACCTGTCGGAGTTCCCGTGGCCGGAGCTACGGCTTTGACGGTCGCGGTCAACGTAACCGACTGGCCGAAGGTGGAAGGATTCAGCGACGATGTGAACGAGGTTGTAGTGGCCGCCTTGCTCACAACTTGTGAAAACGCCGGCGAAGTGCTGCCCACGTAGTTGGAATCGCCGCTGTACACGGCGGTGATCGCGTGCGTCCCCACGGTGAACGCGGAGGAAGTATACGTCGCCGTGCCGGTGCTGCCGACGGCAGCCGAGGCAAGGACAGTGGCTCCAGCCTTAAACGTCACCGTGCCGGTTGGTATGGTGGTGCCGTGCGAGATGGTAGCCGTGAGCGTGACGGTTTGGCCGTACACCGACGGGTTCGCGGAAGAGGTAACGACTGTGGTCGTGCCGTTTGACACCACCTCGGTCAGCGCACTCGACGCGCTGGCCACGAAGTAGGTGGATCCCAGGAAGGACGCGGTGATCGAGTGATTGCCGCCGGTGAGCTTCGAAGTGCTGAAGTTCGCCACTCCGCTTGCCAGTGCGGCAGAGCCGAGGACGGTTGCGCCATCCATAAAGGTAACCTTCCCGGTCGCTGTGCCCGCAGTCGCCGACACAGTAGCCGTGAACTTCACCGCTTTCCCTGAGCCCACCGGATTCGGTGACGCCGAGAGGACGGTGTTGGTGGTGTTGGTGATCCCGAAGGTGAGCGTCTTGCTGCTCTCAGCGTTGCCGGCAACATCGACGGCGTAATACGAGACGGTGTTGACGCCGTTCTTCCCCAAGAGGAAGGATGAGCCGTACGTGGTTAGCGGTCCGCCGTTGGCTTGGAAGTAGATATTCCCGACACCGCTCCCGGTGGACGGGGCTCCAGAGTCGGTGGCTGCGAGGGTGACCAGCGCCAGGTTCTCATATTCCGCGCCGACTTTCGTGCCGGTTACACTTGCCGTGGCAACCGGAGGAACGGTGTCATAGCAAAGCGGCCCGTAGGTTGAAGTGATGGTGCGGCCCTCATTGTCCCAGGCCTCGACCTTCACGGTGTGGCAACCCTGACTGACGCCGCCCAAGCAGCCGCCAGCTATGAACGAGAGGCATCCCGTGGTGTGGAACGGGTACTCCGGACCGCTGTAGAACGAGTTGCCGGTGCCGCCGTGAGCTTCGCTTTGAGGGTCGGCAGGAATGGAGTCCCAGCCTTGGGTGAATCCGGCGTTGCCAGGTGCGGGCAGGCCGCCGCTGCCGGCGTCGGATACGGTCCAATCGACCTGTTGGTTGGAGTTGTACCAGCTGTTGATAGCCGGTCCCGAGAAGGCGACCGAGGGGTTGCCGTAAGCGGGAATCAATTCCCAGTTAATGCCCCAGGCCAACTGCATCATATTCGCCGAGCCCCAGCCGGTGGCCAGGTCAAAGCCAGTGCCCGCGCACCATGGCGTAAGGTGGTTCTTGGCGGTGATGTCGTTGGATGTGCAGCCCGTGGTGATGTCGTAGAAGGGATTGTGCGGCGCGCCCGACCCGCCATCGTAGTAGATGTAGTGGATTGGGATTGCCGATCGGAGTGCAGTTATCGGTGCCTGAGCCGCAAATGGGGCCGATGAAGTTGAGGTAAGTGTTTTCCTGGGCAAAGAATCCCGCCAGCTCAGGAGCGACGATGCTGGTGCCGCCCACCGGGCTCAGCTTCCCGTTGTAGTAATAGTTCTGCCCGATGCCGCCTGCGTTCAGTGCGAGGTCGGGTTCCAGGCGATTGGTGCCGAGCGCGGCCAGGGCAGGATACCTGCTCTGCCATGAGGGCTGAGACCAGAGCTTGCTTACGCCTCCGCCTCCGCCGCCATTGTTACTGCCGCAACTGCCCTTGGCCGTGCCGCCCGTCCAGGCCTTCTCATAGTCCCAATCTCCGTTGGAGTACAACATTAAAGCGGTGCCGCCGGCGGCCACAAAGTTGTTGTCGGAGGCCGGGAAATTCACCGAAACCGTGGCGCAGTCTCCGGTTGTTCCTTGGTCGTCGGCGTCTCCGATCAGCGTCCAGCCCTGTCCCGTCATGCTGTTGAAGATGGTGTGAGCCGGCTGCTCAAATACGGTAAGTAGAGTTCCTGAGGTGACCTCAGCTCCGCTCCAACTGGTGGATACGACCTTGGCATGGTCGTCCGACAGTATGAAGTTGTACAAGTCCAGGAAGGTGCTGACCAGATTGTTGGCGCCTTCGTAGATGTACACATGCGCGGTAATGTTTGAGGAGCCGTAACTGTTGGATGTGGCAGTCGAATACTCCAAGTCCAGCGTAGCCTCATCGTCGACCGCAACGCTGGGGCAGCCTGACGTCCCAACCACGCACTCCGACGGGGGAGTGCCGGTGCCGTCGATGTTGTAAGGCGTCCAATTCCAGGCAAAGCCATACGTCGTGAAGAACGTATTTACATCGCTGCCGTTGAACCCTGCGTAGGTGGCCAGGGCGATTGAGGAGACAGCAGGAGAGCCGGTTGAGTCGTTATGGACGTTGCAGCAGTGGCTGAAGCGCTCCAGGCCGTCCCAGTTATAGGCTTGCGAAGTGAAGATGTCCCCCGGGTCGGCAAAGCCGTTGGTAAAGCCGGGTCGCGGCGAGGGCATACCAGCGGCGCGAGCGGCGTAAACTGCGGCCGAGCTCCTGCTGGGATCGCCGTCGCCGTGCGAGGAGGTGCCCTCTGCGAAGACGGGGCCGGCCACATAATCCGGTCCTTTAGCTTTTCTGGCTTCGGGCATGCCTCCATGGAGCCTATCGATGCTGTTGAGGCCCGCCACCGAATACAGGATCCCGCTCAGTTCGGAGGGCACGACCGGGTCGCGGTCGTTGGAAAACTCGACCTCGCTTCCCACCTGGTAGTTACGGATGACGACGCCGAAGGCCTTCTGGATCACTCCGACGGGAGCTTCCACATCCACCAGCAGCCGGTTGGCAAAGCGGTGGGTCACGGTGAGGCCCTGGCTCGTTGCCCAGTCCACGACTTTCTGTTCGTCTGCGGCGGCGGGCGCAAAACGGGCGTTCCATTCCTCCGCGGTTAGAAACTTGTGAAAGTTGGGTGAGCCCTTGGTTTCCAGTTCCGCGAGGAATTCCTCCTCCTCAGCCATGTGCGGCGGCTGCAGAGCCAGCGCCAGGCGCAGCTTTTGAGTGGGGTCGTAAGGACTCATCACGATCGCCGAGCCATTGGCGACTTTCTCGTTTACGTGGTTGGCTAGAGTAACTTGCCCGTAGGCGCCGGTTAACAAACACAGGGCCGACAGCAAGAGTAGCGCGAGTTGCATTTTCAAGTTTTTCATCGGTCTTTTTTTTCCTCTCAAAGTCACTTTGCACTGCGTATTTCGTATTGCGTTGGAGGGAGCTTGGTCTTTCCTATTTCTCTGCGCTGACTCACGGTTCACTTTGCCGCCGGCAACTCAGGTTGCGCGACCGGCCGCGGTGCAACTCCGAGCGCCCGCTTCTGCGCTGCGGCCAACTGCCTGGCTTGCACTTCCGTGATCCGCTTCATCATCTGGGGATGGCGCGCCCATTCAATCTGCCTCTCGGGCGGTGCGCCGTACAAATCGGGATGGATATAGAAGCCGCGCAGCCGGGCGTCCTTTTCTTGCTCGACGACCAGCGGGTGCGCTTTGGCGTAGGCGTCCTGCCGCACGCCGGTCACCTGCCATGACACCTTGACATAAGGCACGCTGGTGCCGATCTCGAACCGGTTGTCTTCAATTTCGTGCGCCACGATGGCCTGGGCGAATTGTCCGATCACCGTCAACTGGTAACGGAAGTCGGTGTTGAGCACCTCAAACCACTCTGGCAACTGCACCGTTGCATGGCCTTGGCCGTCCGTAGTCACGGTCCCGTCGTAGATGTTCTTCATCTCGGAGGATTCGACGGAGGAGTGAACCAGATATTTGTTCGCGGGATCCTGGGGGTCATCCATTTCAACTGCCTCGGCGCTTCCCCCGTAGAGCGTGCCTTGAATCTCGACATTGCCGTAGAAGTAGGCAGCGTCGCCGACATTCGCCCCGGCACCGCCTGCCACGGCAACTATCCCTTCAGCGGAGCCGCAGTTCGTGCAATTGCCGCCGGCGAAGGATCCTCCGACGCCTCCTCCTCCGGCCGCCGAACCAGAGGTCCCCGAGCCACCTACAGCCGTAATGCCCGCGCCGGCCTCGGAAGCATCCGTGAGGCTCGGGTCACCATTGCCTCCGTACGCCTCGACTCCACTTGTACCGTCCACGTTCGAGCCCGACAGAGCCGAGTAACCAGCAAAATTGCCGCCAGGGTTGCCGCTGCCGGAGCCGGGGCCGCTCGAAACCCCCACGACGCCGGTCGCGCCGGTGCCGTAGACTCCGGCGCCGGAATTGCTCGCGCTGGTGCCATAAACACCGTAGGTGGCACCCGACGTCGCGCTCGCGGACCCGAATACTCCGTAGAGCCCTGTCGAGTCTCCTCTGACGCCAATGCTGTAAAGCCCTGCCGACTCTCCTTCGACGCCGATGCCGGCGGTCGTGTTGGCAGCATAGCCTTCAATCCCGGCGCCAGCCTCCGTATTGTTCGTTCCGTAAACCCCGTAGCCGTTGCCGAACGTCGCCGTATCCGAGCCATATACGCCATAGCCCGCGGTGCCAGTTGAGGTACCCGTCACGCCGCTGCCCGCCGAAGCAGTTGACGATCCGGAGACGCCCCCTGTTCCGACAATGGCCAGACCCGCGCCGTTTTGTGTGACATTGAGAATCTGGGTCGTGTTGCTGCCGGTAACCGTCTGCGCAGCCGTAAAATTGTTGGCGGAAGCCAGCAGCGGAACCACGGCAGAGTTGACCTTCAGGGCGAGCGTGCCGCTCGTACCGCCTCCTGACAGTCCGCTGCCGCTGGCGGTCGTCACGCCAGTGATCGTCCCCGCGCCCTTGGGAGTCGCGCACGCCCAGGCGGTTCCGGTCCACTGCAATACCTGGCCGCTGGCACACGTGGTCAGCAGGCCCAGATTCAGCGTGCCGCTCGTACCCCCGCCCGTCAGACCGCTGCCGCTCGCCGTGGTCACTCCGGAAAGTGTCCCGGCAAACACAACGTCCAACTCCGGCGCATGACTCGTCGAAGTGCTCTCTTTGCTGTCGAACGTGGCACTGAACGTGCCGTTGGCCACCAGCGCGATGCCGTCATTCTGGGTTCCGCTCAGCCACGCTTGCACCGCCGCGGTCACGTCAATCAGGATGAACTGATTCTTGTTCGCAGTAGTAGTGGGCACACTGGGGGCAATCGTCGTTCCCAATGCCGGAGCCAGATTATGAGTGATGGTGTTCTCCACCCAGCTGCCGTTCACGTAGTCCACGTTGAAGCTGCCCGCTATGGGCACTGTATTGACATAGAGTTTCAGCGTTGCCTGGGCGATTTCGGCGCCGGTATAGCTGGAGGGAATCGCCGACAGGTTGAACTGAATGTAGGCCGCCTGGGTGGCGCCATTGACGTTGAGCAGCACCCCGGCACCGTAGTTCGTGCTCGGAGCCGCGCTGTTGGTGTAGGCGTCGGCGCTAGGAGTAATCTGCCCGTAGGCGAGACTCGTCGCGAACACGAAAGTGAAGACCAGTAGGCCCGACGAAGCTAGCAACCTCAATCTGTTCATAGCGTCCTCAAATGAAAAATCTTGTAAAATTCCCGGTCAGGCCGAAATCGGGCCTCGGGGAAGGCGAAGCCGCGCCTGTTCCGCTTGTTCTCGAGCCAACTTGCTGCCGCACAGCGGGCAGGTATCGAACCCCGCCATCCCCATATCCCCCAGGATCACCGTGGTACCCTGCCGCTCGACCGTAACCTCGGTGCGGACCGTGCGGCTGGCCTGGTTCCCCGTGTACCGCTCGGAACGGAAACTACTTGCCCGCTGGCTCAACCATTGGTAAAGTCGCTTCGTGCTATCCCCCCTCAACTCGCCGCGAATCTTGCGGCAGCCGCGGAAAAAAGGCCAGTCATTCGTTCTCAAAAGTTCTCAAGGGTTGTAAATGTCTCGATGTCGATGAAAGCAGGGGAGATATTCCAATTCGGCAAGTTCCAGATGGATGCCCGGGCCCGCACCCTGCGGCGGCAGGAAAAGCTTGTCACACTCAACTACCGGTCTTTCGATGTGCTGCTCTACCTGGTGAAGAACCCGGGGAGGGCTCTCACCAGGGACGAACTGCTGAAGAATGTCTGGCACGACACTTTTGTAGACGAGCACAGCCTGGCCCAGAGCATCTCCGTGCTGCGCAAGGCGCTGGAGGAGAAGCCGGGCGACAACAGCTTCATCGTCACCCTGCCGGGGCGGGGATATCAGTTTGTTTCGCCAGTGCAGGTGATTGCCCCGAAAAACCTGGCTGTGGTCCCGGAGGCGGCAACCGTCGCCGGCCATGTTTCGACCGGCAATGTTTCGACCGTCCATGGCCCCACGGGCGTGCTGATCCAGCAGCAGACGATCCGAACCAGCATCGTTACGGAAGAGAAACAGCTCAGCTTGCCAGCACCGCAGAATCGGTCGGCGATGATACTGATCGCGGTCTTAGTCGTGCCTGCGCTGGCGGTTGCAGGATATTACCTGTGGGTCCAATCTCACCGAGTCCAGCCAGCGGACGCTCGTCCGCCATTAGCCTTATCCTTGCCGCCCCGGCGCTCCATCGCGGTTCTGGGCTTCCGCAATCTGTCCGACCGTCCCGAAGAAGGCTGGATCTCCACGGCCCTGGCGGAAATGTTGAGCACCGAACTGGAGGCTGGAGAAAAGCTGCGTCTGGTTTCCGGCGAAGACATCGCGCGCACCAAACTCGATCTTCCTCTGGCTGACGCCGACAGCCTCTCCCGAGACACGCTGGCGCGGCTGCACAAGGATCTGAACAGCGATCTGATCGTACTCGGGTCTTACACGGCTCTCGGTGAAAAGCCGGGCACCCGCATCCGCCTCGACCTGCGCCTGCAGGATACCGTCGCAGGGGAGACAATCGCGGATGTCGCCGTGGTTGGAGGCGAAGCGGACCTGTTTGACATGGTGACGCAGGCGGGTTCCCAGTTGCGCGAAAAACTTGGCGTGGAAGCGGTTTCTCCGGTGGAGGAGGTGAGCATCCGCGGCTCCTTGCCTTCCAACCGGGACGCCGTTCGCCTCTATTCGGAGGGACTTGCCCGGCTGCGCGTGTTCGATGCCCTGGACGCTCGCGATCTTCTGCAGCGCGCGATAGCCGCCGACCCAAAGTATTCGCTGGCTCACTCGGCCCTGGCGGAAGCCTGGTCGCGGCTGGGCTATGACAAGAAGGCGCGGCAGGAGGCCCAGCAGGCGTACGATCTCTCCACCAATCTTTCTCGCGAAGACAAACTGGTGGTGGAAGGCCGTTATCGCGATATCGATCATCAATATCCAACCGCGATCGATGTCTATCGCGCGCTGTTCACATTGTTTCCCGACAATGTCGACTACGGGCTAAAACTGGCAGATGTGCAAGCTCGCGGGCACAAAGGGAACGACTCTCTGACCACGGTCGAGTCGTTGCGTAAACTTCCTGCTCCCACTTCGGAAGATCCTCGGATCGAATTGGCGGAAAGTACCGGTTGGCGGGTGCTCGGCGATTTTAAGCATCAGGAAGCGCCGCTGAATCGCGCGGTCGAGAAGGCGAGGACGCAAGGCGCGCGGCTGATCCTGGCCAAAGCTCTGGAAGATCAGGCTACGCTCTTCAACTTCCTTGGGCGCGCCCAGGATGCGATTGCCCTGTGTCGCGAATCGAAAGACATTTATGCCGCCGCCGGCGACCGGCAGGGTGAAGGCAGAGCTTTACGCGTTTCTGCGGACATACTCTCCAACAGCGGCGACTTGCCCGGGGCCATCCGTCTATACCAGCAGGCCCAACCCATCTTCCAGAAAATCGGCTCCGAAGGCGGCGTGGCCAGCGTCGACAACAACCTCGGCAGCGTTTATGAAAGAGAGGGCGATCTCGCGACCGCCGAAAGAATGTATCGCGAGGCCCAAGCCAGTTTTCGGCTGCTCGACGACAATGCTCGCCTGGCCGTGGTCACGGGCAACGTTGGCCGGGACCGAATGGAGCAGGGGGATTTACCCGCGGCGATTCACTTATATCAGGAGCAGTTGCAGCTAGGCGATCCTTCGAACACCGAAAATGCAGCCCTCGCCGGCTACGGCATCGCCTACGCTCTCCAATTGCAGGGAGACCTTGCGGGCGCCCGGGAGGGATTCGAACGATCCGTCAAACTTTGGCAGGAGAAGAGCAATCGCAACGCCGCCGCCCACGCCTTAATGAGTTTAGCAAGCGTGCAACTCGAGCAAGCCGACTTCGCGGGCTCCCGCAAGGCGTACGAGCAGGCGCTGGCGATCCGGACCGCCGCAGGCGATACGCTTGCCATTGCCGAAACCCAGCTCGCGCTCGCGGATTTGTCGCTGGAGGAGGCGCGTTCTCCCGCTGAACAGGAAGCCGCAGCCCGACAAGCGCTCGAGGTTTTTCAGACCCAGCAAGTTCGCGACAACGAAAGCGGCGCATGGTGCGTGCTCGCCCGCGCTCTGATCGCCCAGGGCAAAGCGGCGGCCGCGAAAGATGCGGTGCAACACGCGCGGTCCCTCTCCGCCAAGAGCCAAAATCCAGGAATTCGCTGGCAGACCGCGCTCACCGCCGCCCAGATCGAAATCGCCGACAAGGACCTTCCCCATTCCGCCGGGATCGCGGCGAGCAAGGAACTGGCAGCTATCATCACGAAGGCTCGGGAACTTGGCTACGCGGAGGTCGAACTCGAAGCGCGTCTCGCGCTCGCTGAAATCGAAATGAAAAGCGGGCAAGCCACGGCTGGGCGCGAGCATCTGACTGCCATCGAAGCCGACGCCAAAACCAAGGGCTGCAACCTGGTCGCGCGCAAAGCTGACGCGGCCCGAAGCGCCCGTTCTTCGTAGAAAGTTCGTAGCAAAGAGGGTTAGCAACGAGGGAGCGTTGAGCATTACCAAGCCAGATTTCGATGTCGCGATTATTGGCGGCGGGCCAGCCGGATCGTCCATGGGCGCCTACCTGGCCAGGGCCGGCGTCAGTTGCGTAGTGTTTGAACGCGAACTGTTTCCCCGCCCGCATGTCGGCGAATCGCTGGTTCCTTCGTCGACTCGCGTCTTCAAAGACCTCAATTTCCTTCCGCAGATGGAAGAGGCAAAATTTCCGCACAAGTTCGGCGCGGTCTGGACTGCCGAACGACAAGAAAAGGTTCCCTACCAAGTGGGATGGGAGGGTTTGGCTCCTGACTGACAACGTCCGACATTCGTGCCGCTATTAGATTTGACGAGCGCGAACAGGCTGGCGTCGACAGAAACTACACCTACCATGTGGACCGCGGCAAGTTCGACCTGATGCTGCTGCAGCATGCCAACAAGTTGGGCGCGGCGGTGTATGAGGGGGTTCGAGTCAACGCCGTCGATTTCGGCCCCAAGGAGCCGGTGGTCCGCTTCAGCATGGGGCAAAACGGGAGAGAGTTGGGCGTCAGCGCCCGCATGGTGGTGGACGCCAGCGGCCGCAACACCTTCCTCGGAAACCAGCTCAAACTCAAGGTGCAGGATCCCGTGTTCGACCAGTATGCCATTCACAGCTGGTTCGATAATTACGACCGCAGGGTGTTCTCCAGGCAGGGCAGCCAAGAGGGCACTCTGGAGCGCAACCAGCAGGGCAACCTGCAAGAAGACCAGCGGGACTATATCGTGATCCACTTTCTGCCCATTTCCAATACCTGGATCTGGCAGATTCCGATTACCGATACCGTGACCAGCCTGGGCGTGGTCACGCAGAAAAAGAACTTTGCGAAATCGAAAGAGCGATCGTGAAAAGTTCTTCTGGGAATCGGTCGGCAGCGCGGCCCATGCTGCGAAGAAACTTTGCGCAAAGCCGACCGCATCCGTCCCTTTAAGGACGAAGGCGATTACAGCTACGCCATGAAGCAGCTTTGCTGGCGACCGGTTCGTACTGGTCGGCGATGCCGGCCGCTTCGTCGACCCGATTTTCTCGACGGGCGTCAGCATTGCACTCAACAGCTCACGCTTCGCGCACAAAGACATTCTTGCTGCCCTGGAGAAAAACGATTTCTCGCGGCAGAGCTTCTCAACCTTCGAGAACACACTGCGCCGTGGGAACCAAGAACTGGTACGACTTCATCACCGTGTACTACCGTTTGAACGTGCTGTTCACCTACTTCATCAACGACCCCAAATACCGTCTGGACGTGCTGAAATTACTGCAGGGCGACGTGTACGACGACGACGCGCCGCCGGTGCTGCAACAGATGCGCACCATGGTCGCGGAGGTCGAGCAGAACGAGAACCATCCCTGGCACAAGCTGCTGGGCGATCTCACGTCGAACGCATTTCGTCCGCAGTTTTAACCCGTGCTCCGCCGGTGACGGCCTGGATTCTCCGGCTAGAGCCCAGCTTTGTGAAAGTGATACGATTCGAGGCGATACACAATCCAGATAGAGTTGCCATCAGGAGGCCAAGATGAAAAAAGGTTTTTCCCGGTTAATGGCAGTTGGCATGGTTCTCTTTTTTGTGACGAGCCTGAGCGCGGGGGATCTCGAGACGAAAGGCAAAGCGTGGCTCGGTCCCCACAGCGACGCGGCCGCCATCAGCGTCGGCGGCAAATGGCATGCCAAGGAATGGGGCAGGATCACCCTGATGCAGGCTGAGGGTAGCAGAGACGTGACCGGAGATGGCGATGGATGGGATATCACGGGCGTCGTCAGCGGCAAGCAGGTCTTTTTGCTCTTCTCCCATCATGACAGAGTCAACTACTCCGCGCAGGTGACGTCACAAGCTGACGGCAGCCTCAACGGGACTTACTCCAAAGGCTTCATGAATGAGAAGTCGAAGGGCAGGCCCATTCTCATGACAAAGGAGTAGCGAAGTTCGTCCGGGCGAAAAAAGGAGTTCTCCTATGAAGCGGATCACGATCACGGCGGCACTGCTCTTGTTCTGTATTTCTTTCCCGCTCCCGACTCAGGCGGCGCGTCACAAGGTGCCGCGCTTCCTGAGCAAGGAATCGACTGTTGACATGAGCAAGATGAACCACATCTTCATTGGATGGGTCGACCTGGGCGCCGACGATTGGGCTCTCTACGGCTACGAGAACAAGACGGACTGGGCCGACATTATTGCTTCTCTGAACTCCTCGTTTTCACGAAACCTGGTGCCTGGTCGCACCATTACCTCCGCCAAAGACAAGGGGGACGAGAACGCGGAAGGCAACGACCTCTACATCAAGTTTTCCGACGTCCGCGTCGACTACAACAACTATCACTTGATTCTCTCGATACACTTCATCGATCCAAAGACCGGCGCCGAAATTGCCACGATTCCGGTGAGGCCCTATTACGGAAACGATTGGGGTCTAAAGAATTACCTGAAAGCAGCGCTGGACGAAGTGGGCGCGAAGGTGCAAGTGGAAGTCACGGGCGAGACGCCAGCAAAAAAATAAAACCAGACGCAGGAGTCCGTGCGCTGCACGCCTCTAGTCGTCGGTGTGCCGAGTGACGCCGACGATCACCAACACGGCGCCCGTAGCGGCCCAAATCGCTCCGGTGTCCCGCCAGGCGATGTCCACGCAGGTTCCGTTGTTGCATGCGACTTGAGTATTCTGGCCGTGGACCAGAGCCACCGTTCCGGCGCCGAGCAAGCCCGCGCCCACGATGGTCAGGATCTTTCCCGTCTTACTCCAGTGCCGATGGGGCGGCGGAGCCGGCTTCGAGGCATTGTCTCCGGTTTGGAATGCCAGATTCCGGGTTGCAATCCCCGTCCGCAACGCTGCCGCAGGAGGTAACAGCTTCGGCGAAACTAAGTCCTGGGTAAAAGCTTGCGAACTCAGGCCCAGCATTGCCACCGTCACTATCACTAGCGCGGCCCAACGTCGACATGTCATCGTAGCAGGTCCTCCGAAATCTAAAGATCGAGTTCCCTTTGTGGACGAGACGCCAAACCTAACGACCCCGCTGCAACTTTGTCAAGAAGCTGCCAGATCATTCCCGAAGAAAAGATGGCCTCCGATGCTAAAATGGCACTTCGATTCCCGCATGCCCTTCGGGCCGGGACAACCGATATGGCGAGGGCTGCGATCTTTTTCCTGTTGGTCTTTGCGACCAACGCCTCTTTGATCCTCCTGTATCCTTTCACACTCTCGCGACTTTTTCTCGCATTCTCCATTTACTCAGTGGGCACGCTGCTCACGCTCTACCTGTTGTTTCATCCGCGCAACCAGTGGCTGGTTTCGAACCGCTGCCGCGTGGATACGGGTTGCATCGCGCTGACTTTTGACGACGGCCCCGATCCCGAGGATACGCCTAAGTTACTCGACCTGCTTCGCGAGAAAGGCGTAAAGGCGACCTTCTTTGTGGTGGGGAAGCGAGCCGACCAGATATCCGGAAATCGTGCGCCGCGCCTGGGCCGAGGGCCACCTCGTCGCCAACCATACCTGGTCGCATGATCATCTGTTCTGTTTTCTCACGCCCGCTCGTCTGCGGTCGGAGATCGAGCGCGGCAGCGAAAGCGTGCGCCGCATCTGCGGATTCCGTCCGCGTCTTTTTCGCTCGCCGGTGGGCATGCGGCATCCGCTTCTGCGGCCGTATCTCAAAAACGCGGGATTGGAGTATGTTTCCTGGACCATTCGGACGCGCGATACGCTGACCTGGAATTCCAGCGTTCTGGCCCGGCGCATCCTGAACCGGGCGGCCAGCGGAGACATCATCCTGCTGCACGATCACTTGCCCCGGGGAGCGCATGTCATGCTGGAAGCCCTGCCTCGGGTCATCGATGAACTGAGGGAACGAGGATTTCAATTCGTGCTGGCGGGCCCGCGTGAGGATGCCGGCGCCGCAACCCTGGAACCCGCGGCATCCGAAACGGCGCGCTGATTCTAGCGTTCGCCTGATGTGGCGTGTCATCCCTCATCCGCCAACCGCGTCAGCGAGCTAATCCGAGAGCGGAAACCAAAGACAAAAAAGCCCGGCTGGCCGCTCCCACCGGGTCGAGCAACACTCGCCGATGTTCGAGCATGGCGGCCACCGGCTGTCCTTTATAACTGGCGATCTGCCGGTAGCGGGACATGAAAAATAACACTCGCAAGAAAAGTTTCCAATTGAGCGGGGCAAAATAGTCGGGCGTGACGAACGGCACCGCATGGCCGCTCTTCACTTCAGCGATGAAGTCCTTGAACGATGCGGCGTGCGACAGCGAGACGATCGAACTGGCGACCAGCAGATGGCTGTCGCCTCCGCCCACCACCGGCTTCCGCCACTGGCGGGCGAGTTCCAGAACGCGATCGTTCTCCTCGCGCCGCCGCATGCCGTTCACTTCCAAAGCGTGAATCGCCCAGCCGTAGCGGGTGAGCAAATCGGTTATGGGGATCGACTCCGGCCCCGGTCCCCAGGCGACCAGAGGGTGGTTCAAGACGACCAGGCAGCCGCTGGCGGCGAGCGTTTCAAACAATTCGTCGTAGCGTCCAGCCGCGCGCGGCCGATTGAATCCGAGCGTGCGTTTCATCGATTCCGCTCTCCGGCAGGCCGCTCAGTCCGAGGTGAAATAAGTGTCCCTGGTACCACAGGGAAAGCTCTTCGCCGATTGCGACGCGGCCGTCGAGGTCGGGGCGGCCGCGCAGCAGAGCCAGACTGCCGGCGAATTCGTCGTGATCGGTGATGGTCAGGTGAACTCCGTCGAAGCCCCAACGGGCGGCCGCCGCAGACTCCATCTGATATACGTCTTCGGGTGTGTACGGCGGATTGAATGTGATCTCCGCGTAATTCAGATTGGAAACGCCACCGAGACCGAAGCGCCTTTGCAGCACGCCACTCAAAGGGCGCATGAAGCCCAGCTTGACGACCTGATTCAATGCCGCCAGCTTCTCCACCGAATGGCACGAGTGGTTGTGCAGGGAAACCGCATAGGGGAACTCGCGGTCCGGGTGCGGACACTCGCGGTAGGTGTAGTTCTCAATCTTCCAGGCTGACCGGCGTCTCATCGCGTTCCGAATGGGGCGTCCGCAAGTGCAATTTCACTGGCGGGGATGTTTTCCGGGCAGATGAAGTCCTTGGTGATCCTTCGTGCCCTTAGTGGCTGACGTCTTTCACTTTAAGCGAAGTTGGAGGATACATAGGTGTTCAAAACAATGCCACAAAAAACCACCCGTCAAACCACGCCCTAAGCCACGCACTAGGGAGTTGCCAGGTCGCACTCCCCGGCAAGATCGAAGTTGTCGCAACGGAGCGCGATCTGATAATCTTCGACCACTGACTGGTGGGCTGGAGCAGTCGCTCTCGCTGGGGCTGGGAACCTTCGAAACCCAAGGGGGATGGGCGTTGCTGTATACCATCGATTCGTCAAAGCTAAAGCCACAAGCCGACATTCTGGCCAATCTGTCGAGGTGCCGCCGGGTGCTGTTGATTGAGGCTAACGATCAGCGGCGCTGGGTCGGTGGACTGGTCACGCCCGAAGTTCACATCCCACCCGTCGGGCTCATGTACGTCGCCAGCAGCGCGCGGCTGCACAATCCCGGCGTGCACATTGAAATCCTTGAAACTTCGTTAGACGCGCAGTCGGACGAAGAACTGGCCGCAAAGCTGCTCGACTATCGCCCCGACCTGGTGGGTATCCGCAGCATCAGCCTGTTCGAGGATGAGCTGAAGCGAGTCGCCGAGGTGACCAGGAGCGTGCTCGACGTCCCCATCGTGGCCGGTGGCCCCATTGCCACCGCCCGCCGCGGACCACTTCTGAAGGCCATCCCCGGAATCGATCTTTTGGTTGTAGGCGAAGGCGAGTTGCCGTTTTCGCGTCTGCTCTCTGGCACCGCGACCAATGGGCTGGTTTTGCGGCAGGGCGATCAGATCGTCGACTTGGGCGACGGCGATGTCGTCGACAATCTCGACGAACTTCCCTTCCCCGACTACAGCCTGGTCGATCTGGGCCGCTACCAGCAACACCTGAGTTATGCCTATAACCACCGGCGACAGGGCGTCCTGCTCACCAGCCGGGGTTGTCCGTTCCTGTGCACGTACTGCAATACTTTTGCGGGCAAGACGGCGCGGCTGCGCTCCGCGGAAAACGTTGTCGCCGAGATGGAACAAATGTCGCGCGAGCATGCCATCGAAGACTTCTACGTGGTCGACGACATATTTAATATGGACCGCCATCGCACCGAGGCGATCTTTCGCCTGATTATCGGCTTACACAAAAACTGGCGCCTCTATTTCGTGAATGGATTGCGGGCCGACATTATGACGCGCGGACTGGTGGACCTGATGGCCGATGCAGGAACGGCCTGGGTTACCTACGCCGTGGAATCCGGAAGCCCGCGCATCCAAAAGCTGGTCAAGAAGAACATGCACCTGGACCGGGCCGCGGAAATCATTAACTACTCCCAGGAGCGTGGGATGGTGGTCAACGTCAACACCATGTACGGCTTCCCTACGGAGACCGGCGCCGATGCCCAGCAGACGCTCGAATATCTGGCGCAATTGCACATGCCTTCGCTGCTTCCTTATCATTTTGGTCTGCGCGGATACGAAGGATGCGAAATCGTCGACCAGGCGGCCGAGGCCGGCTGGGATGCCAGCGCCTTCCTGGCGGACGGCGCGCTCTCGTATCACGACATGCCCCGGGGAACATCCACGTTTCCTAAAAACGAGATGATGAAGCACCTGATCGAGTATCATACGCGGTTCGGAATGCGCAACCGGCAGCACCTGGTGCGGTCGCTGCAGGTATTACGAGAAAACGGATACACGGATCGCGACCTGGTGGATATGTACAGCGTTCTTCAAAATCGCCCGTTCCACCATGTGGAAGAAATTGTGGCTGGCTCCGCGCCGGGTGACAAACCAGGACTTGCATTTCCGGTGGCTTCAGCAAATAGCAGATCTAACTAGGATGGCTACTTCGCAATGCAAGAGTTTTAAGAATGCATAAGCCCATCAAATACCTTGAAAAGGCGATGTCCATTGTTGCAAGTGGGGCGTGGCAGATATTTTCTTTGAGTAACGACCTCGTTCCCGAGAATCCTTCCTTCACGCCCCGGTGGTCGGACAAGCCACTGCTGAAGTCGCGTGAAAAATCGAAGCCGCCCCTGGGCTGGCCGCGAGAAACCGATTCGTTGTGCCCACGTTGCGTGCCCGAGATCCGCCGCCAAATCGTCGACGGCCACCAGGATTACCTCGTCCTGTTGAACGAGAGGCCCGGCGAAATTAAGGCGCAGATCATCGAGCGCAACGGCAAAATCCTGATGGTCAAGGATTGCCCGGTGCACGGGCAATTCGAAGATGTGATCTCGATTGATCCGCAATTCTTCCAGCATCTGGAGGAAATGTTTCCCGGCCGCGACATCCGCGCTCATAACGACGAAAAGCTCCACAACCACGGCAGCAGCACCATCAAGCATGGGCGGGGCTCGGTTCTCACCATCGACTTGACCAACCGCTGCAACATGATGTGCGACCCCTGCTTCATGGACGCCAACCAGGTTGGCTTCGTGCACGAGCTTGCCTGGGATGACATCAAGACGCTGCTCGACAACGCGTTTTCTATCAAGCCGCGGCGCCAGATGTCGGTTCAGTTTTCCGGGGGCGAGCCGACCATGTCGCCGCATTTTCTGGATGCGATTCGCTACGCCCGCCAACTCGGTTATGACAGCGTGCAAGCCGCGACCAACGGCATCGAGTTTGCCAAGAGCCCCGAGTTCGCACGGCAGGCCGCGGAAGCCGGTCTGCGCTACGCCTATCTGCAATTCGATGGCATCGGCAATCCCGCGAATTCCCATCGCAACGTCGGTAATCTGTTCGACGTGAAGCTGCGGGCCATCGAAAACCTGCACTCCAACGGCGTCGAAATCGTGCTGGTCACGACCGTGGTCAACGGCATCAACAACGAGCAGGTGGGGCGTGTGATTCAATTCGCGCTCGACAATCCCGACAAGGTCGCCATGGTTTCGTTCCAGCCGGTCTCCTTCACCGGCCGCGACGAAGCCGTGACCGACGAACGCCGCCGGGCGCAACGCTACACACTCTCGCACCTTGCCCACGATGTGAAGAATCAGTTGAGCATTGGCGAGCCCGTCCGCGACTGGTTCCCGCTCTCGTTCCTCGGAACTTTTTCCGACTGGGCCGACCTGGTGCATGGCCCCGAAGCCGCCTGGGGCCAGGTAGCTTGCGGTTGTCACCCTAATTGTGGGATTGGGATGGCGATTATGGTGGACAAGGAAACGCGCGAAGCGGTTCCGGTGACGGCGTTTCTGAACGCGGACCAGTTTGCCAAAGACATTGCCCGGATCAACGATTGGGCGCGCAGCAGGTGGATGTCAGTGGCGGGGATGGCGCTGGCGCTGGTGAGGAATTACGATGCGTTCCGCGCGCCCAAGCATTTCCGCGCTTTCGACATGTTGAGGAAGCTCGACAAGGGGTTGGGCGCAACCGGACGCAACTACGGTGATGTCTCGGGCCAGCGAACGATGGATGACATCCTACGCCGGCGGCGCGACCGCTGGAACCTGCTGTTCGTGGCGGGGATGTGGTTCCAGGATCTGTTCAATTATGATTTTCGGCGGACCGAGCAGTGCATTATCCCGTACGCTACGCAGGAGGGCGAGATCTCCTTCTGTGCATACAACACGGGGATGGGTTGGCGGAACATCATCGAGAAGATGCATATGACTGCGACGCTGACCAAGTGGTACGAGGAGCATGGGCGGCATGAGATTTTCGCCGGCGGCAAGAGCGTGAAGCTCAGCAGCACGGAGCATCATCTGGTGTTGAAGGACGACATCGTCACCAGCGAGGCTCAGCACGATCTCGAGCAACTGGGCGTGGCAAAAAATGCGCGCGAGGAAAAGTTGCGGGCGCGAGCCGAGCGCGATGCGGAGAACATCAGGATGGCGAAGCTTTACCGCGAGTTCGTGCTGAAAGAAAAACCGGCGCCGGATTTAATTCAGATTGGTTTGCCAGGCGCGAGGCCTGCGGAAGCCGACCAGGAAGCCGTCGGGAGTTGCGGAGATTAAAAGGCCCATCCCACAGGGGCTGAAGCCCGCACCGGTTTTTGCGCTTTACGCGGCGCTGAAGCGCCGCTCTTCCACGGTCGTGCATACACCACGGGTGATGCGCACGCAAGCCGTCGAAATCCGGGGCAAAACCTAAATCAGGATCAAAGGCTAAATCAGGGTCAAAGGCGACGGACAGGATTGTCCGTCCCACACTGTCTCCGCCGGGACGGCGGCGCTACTTGAATCAGGCGCGCAGGACGCCCGTCGAGACATCGTCCGTGTCAGTTTCCGGAACCGGCGCCGCACTTCTCGAACGCAGGAGTTTGGTCTCCTTCACATAGGCTTGAGGATCCATCAAGGTTTGGGTGCGGGCAAGAATCTGCGCCAGGCGCGGAATGTCGCGCACCCGAACCTGCCGGAGCCACTGCCACCACTTCTTTTTTCCCGCGATGTTGAGAACGCTGCGCCGCCACGATTCACAATACAACTCGAAGAAACGCTCTACGCCCAGGCGTGGCTGCCATAGAAGATGGTGCAGATCGTACTGGGTCCAGTCGAAGACGTCGATTTTCTTCTTGCTCTGCTCGAAGTAGTACGTGCCGGGCAATGGGGTGAGAATGGTGAACCCCACGCGATAGAGCTGATGCTCGTCAAGAAAATCCCACAGACCTTGAAAATCTGCCTCGGTGAAATCGGGATCGATAATGAAATTTCCGGTGACGCCGAACCCGAGTTGTCGGGCGATGCGGACGGCTTCGACGGTTTTGCTGATGTCGGCGTCCTTGACCAGCGAGTTGAGGCCGGGGCTGGTGTGAGACTCCAGGCCGAAGAAAATGTCGAAACTCTTGGCCAGCGGGCGCCAGAGCTTCAGCAGGTCCGCATTTTCGGTGACCAGATCGGCGCGGGTTTGCACCAGCAGCAAGTTCTTGCGCTCGTTAGACCGGAGCAAAGTATGGCCTAGTTCTTCGCTGCGATTCCGGTCGGCCCAGAACAAATCGTCGACCATGAAAAGGTTGCGGCCGGTGGCCTCGAAGTCGGCGCGGACCTGATCGGGCGCGTGGCAGCGGTAGGTCCGCTTGTAGAGCTGCCACACCGAACAGAAGTTGCAGCGGTAGGAGCAGCCGCGGGCCGTCTCCATGGTCCACATGGGCATGTAATTCAAACAGCAGTAGCGCTTCTGGTAGCGGGCAACGACGGAGCGGTCGGGCAGCGGCATCACGGCCAGATCGAGCCATGGGCCTGGTTTTGCGGTCGTGGCCTGAAAGTGGCCGTCACCTTTGGGGAGCAAAAGCGACGGCAGCGTGTCGAGCGGGCGGCCGTTGACGATGGCGTCGCACAGCGCGGGCATCAGCGCCTCGCCTTCACCGATGCAGATTGCATCGACGGAGCGGTTGCGATCGACAGCTTTGGGATAGGCAGAGATGGCGTGGCCGCCGAGGGCCACGAAAATCTTCGGGTTGTGCGCTTTGATCTGGTCGGCTATCTGGAGCGATGTAGGCGCTTCGAGGATATGCAGGCAGGAAATCGCTACCAGATCGGGCTGGGACTCGCGCAAAATTTCAGCGATGCTGCGGCGTTCAAAACGCAGATCCGCCAGGGTGACGGAATGGCCTGCTGGACGAAGTGCGGCCGCCAGATACAGCAGACCTAGCGGTTCGGTTTGGAAGAAAGGAGCTAGACCGAACTGAGAGGTCTCCTGCGAAGGCCTCAGCAGCAGGATGCGCAACGGCTACCTCCCTGGCGCCAGCGCAGCCCGACTTCTGCGTGCGGAAATTCAACGGCAACGGATGGACGATACATTGTTACTGCAGTTGCCTTCGCGGCCATTGTCTTCGCGTTCAATATATTCGCGGTCATTACCCTCGCTTTTTATTACCTTCCAGATTGTTCCCTTCACCGTTATTGCATTCGCGGCGATGCAATTGTAACAAGAGTATTCCCGGACTCCGATTGCTCCGCGGGTTGCTGCTTCGAAAGCAGGGAAGCAGGGATCGCCGATTCAGGGCGAACTGGTTCACGCCGAACCGGTTCAGGCCGAGGCCCGGACGTTCGCGGCGTGTCGAGCAGCTTTCGCCAGGAGAAACGCAACCGCTTCTTCAGCAGCGAACCGCGCGTGTCGCGGAACGGGTCGTCCGATGTGCCGTAGACGGGGTGGTAACTGTCGGTCCGCTCCATGCCGGGGACTTCGATGCCGAAATCATTGAGTTGCATGAAGTGGCGCATTTGCAGTTTGTAGCGGCCTTCGATGCCGAACAACAGCTCCAGCATGCGCTCGTTCATCCAAATGATGTAGCGCAGGCCGAACATCCACAGATAGGTGTAGCCCTTGAAGAACTTCCAGTCACCCTTCGTAGGCCGCCACATCCCGATGATCTCGCGGCGGATCTTCCAGCGAGCGAAGCTGAGTTCTTCCGGGGACAGCGCGGAAGTGCGTACGTTGGTGAAGTAGCCGTCATACCAGCGGAAGTCGGAAAGGTTCTGGATCTGCCCGTCGCGGAGCATGTTGTCGCGCAAAGGAGTCTTGGGATAGGGAGTCATGATCTGGTCCATGATGCTGCTGACGCCCTGCTCCTTGATGAAACGGTAATTCTCGCGCATGCTCTCGGGATCGTCATCGGGCAGGCCGTTGATGAGGCCCGCGATCACGACAATTTTTTCCTTCTGCAACTCGGCGATCGCTTTCTTGATCAGGGCGAGGTTGTTGGGCTTTTTCATGGCCCGCAGGTTCTTGGCAGAGGCATTCTCGATGCCCAGGAAAATCGAGACGAACCCGGCCTTGGGCAATTTCTTGATGACGTGCGGACGTTGCGAGAAACCGAGGACGGTGGCCTGCGTGGTGAAGCGCAGGTTTTTCAGTTTAAGCGAGATCACTCCATCGATCAGTTCCTCGAAACGATGCATGTCCTGGGTGATGTTGTCGTCGGTGCAAAAAATGTGGCGGGCGCCGCGGCTGTAGGCGTCTTCGATATCGGCCAGCACGCGTTCGAGCGGATACTGGCGGATGGAGCTGCCATACATTTGGTGAATGCTGCAGAAATTGCAGTGGTAGAGGCAGCCGCGCGAGGTCTCGATGACGTCGGCCCGACGGAAATACATGTGGAAGTCTTTGATGATGCGCTTGTCGCGGGCGGGAAGCTTGATCTTGGTCACGTCCTCCAGGGGACGCGGGGCGTTGTGATGGAACTGACGGTTTTCGGTTTTGTAGGATACGCCCAATACATTGTCCAGGCCGCGACCATGGGCATCGAGTGAATCCAGCAGTTCACCGAAACTGAAGTCGCCCTCGCCGCGCACGATAAAGTCCCAGTAGTCGGCGCCCGGCGAACCTTCGATGGTGTCGTAGGAGAGCGTGGCATGGTAGCCACCGAGCACGGTTTTTATGCGCGGGTCGAACTGCTTGGTGAGGTACGCCATGCCGAGATTGCATTCGTACTGAAAAGCCATCCCGGAAAAGCCGACGACGTCGGGGCGCTCGTTCTGCAAGGTCTCCATCAGAATGGGGATGGCGCGCTTGCGCGCGGGAGCCAGGTCGAGGACTTTTACGTCGTGGTTGTCGATCTGTCCGGCAATCGTGGCCAAAGCCACGGAAGGAGGTTCCCACTGCCGTCTTGGGACCCAGGGTGATGTTGCGGGGCATTGCACGAGCAGTGCTTTCATAGCCTTCGCATCCTATCTCAGTCTTGAGACTGCGCGAACCTTAAACCGACTGCTGAAAAGCTGTTCCCGGGGTCGGCCAATTATCGCGAAAGGTTACTCAATTCGGCGATCGATTGCAAGGCGAATTGGCCTGTTTGGGTCGTTAGCACATGATATGTCCGGTTGAGAAGGCAAGTGATATGCCGACTCGAACGCGTGATACACTCACAGCAAATTCCAGCGTTCTGGCCCTGTGCCGCTCCACCCACGCTGGAATCCTGCTGCATGCGAACCTGCGCCCTCATTCCGGCCTTTAACGAAGTCCCTTACATCGCCGATGTGGTGAAGGGGACCCAACCTCATGTTGAGCAAGTGGTGGTGATTGACGATGGATCAGGGGACGGGACAGGGCAGGTTGCCCGGGCGGCGGGGGCGACTTGCCTGCAATCGCCAAGGAATTGCGGGAAGGCGTCGGCGCTGCGAATCGGCATCGAGTTCGCGCGGGCGCGAAATTTTACTCACGTGATCACGCTGGATGGCGACGGCCAGCACTCGCCGGAAGATATTCCCAAGATGCTGCGGGTGGCGGAAGAGACGGGAGCGGACCTGGTGATTGGAGCGCGCTCGTTCGACCGCGGGTCGATGCCGACTGCCCGTTATTATTCCAACACGATTGGCAGCCGGTTGGCGTCGTCGCTGGTGGGCCGCGAGATACGCGACAGCCAGAGCGGGTTTCGGGTGATCCGGCTGGATAAAATTCGCGGGACCAGGTTGCGAAGCCGGTACTATGAATTGGAGATGGAAATGCTGATCAAGATGGCGCGCGCGGGTTGCAAGATTGCGCATGCGCCGATCAGCACGATCTATCACGACGGCGAGGCGCGTTCGAAGATGAAGCCAGTGCGGGACACGGTGCGGGTCTGCCTGTGGTCGCTGGCATTTCGGTTTCTAGGGGCGTGACGTGATGGCGACGGCGCGGAACCGGCTAGGCTGCGCCGTGCTGGCCCTGCTGATTCTTTCTGGAGTGCTGGCCGCGCAGGCACATGATCTACAGTCCCATGATCTGCCGGCCCATGATCTGCAATCCGACGATCTGCTGAACCAGATTTGGGGCGGGGTTCAGCAGGCACAGAAGAAATACACGAGCAGTTGTGGAACTATCACCGAAACCCGCACGTCCAGCCTGATGGCGAGGCCTTTGGTGCTGCACGGCAAGTTCTGCGCCGAGGGCATGACGCGATTCTCACTGGAATACTCCGAGCCGTCAAAGGTGCGCATTCGCTTCAATCAGGACTATCTCAACATTACGGTCGGCGACAAGACCGAGGTGCTGGAGGTTGGGAGCAACGTTCGCCGCACGCAGTCTTATTTCAGCCGGGAAAATTCGATTGGGAACCTGCAGAAAAATTTTACGATCACCGTGCAGGAGGACAGCAGCGATTACGCCATGAAGCTGGTTCCGCGGACGGATGCGTTTCGGCGCCGGCTGAATTACCTGGTGGTGAAGCTGGACAAGAAGGACTTCCTGCTGCGGTCGCTGGAGGTGGACGGCAAGAGTGGAGTGAACAGCGTATTCGTCGTCGACGTGAATTCGCTGAACCCGAAGATTCCGGCGGAAACATTCGAGGTGTACAAGCCGAAGTGATGGGGCAAAGTGAATGATGGACCGAAGTGAAATCGAGGCGATGATTCCGCATCGCGCGCCGTTCCTGTGGATCGACCGGGTGGAAGAACTGGAGCCGGGAGTGCGTTGCGTGGCGGTGAAGTTGGTCGATCCGGCGGATCCGATCTTTGCCGGACATTTTCCTGCAAAGCCCATTCTGCCGGGGGTTCTGCTGATCGAAGCGGTGGCGCAGACGGCGGGAGTGATGCTGGGAGCAGGTCAGACGGGCGGAGGAGTAGCGCTGCTGGGCGCGGTGAACCGCTTCAAGTTTCTCAAGGCGGTGACTCCGGGGCAGGAACTGCGCATCGAAACCAAGCTGCTGACTGAGGTTGGGCGAATGGCGTGCATCGGGGGCACGGTGTGGGTAAACGGGGAGATGGTCGCGAACGGCGAACTGTCGGTGGTGTCGGGCTGATGGGCTGGCGAAGGATGGGTCAGCGACTGATGCGTTTGCGATGCATCCGGCGGACGAGGGCAACGGGCACACTGTGATCCGAAGATTTCAGACTCGCCTGCGGGAATTCGTCACGACCTTGCTGAAAGAGGATCTTACGCCGGGCCGAGCCGCGGCCGCGGTGTTTCTGGGGCTCTTCATCGGGATCGTGCCCATTTATGGATTTCAAACCCTTGCGGCGGTCGGACTGGCGTTGTTTTTCCGGCTGAACAAGCCGCTGACGGTGGCGGGCACATTCATCAACAATCCGCTGCTGCAGGCCCCGATTGTCGTGGGCTCGGTGGAGATTGGCTATTTTCTGCGGGGCGGAGCATTCCGGCCATTTCATCTTTCCGCGTTGACGGGCCCGCACATGAAAGAAGAACTCCTGGCGTGGGTGATGGGGAGCGTGGTGTTGGGGGCGCTCGTCGGGGGTGCAGGGGCGGCGATTACGGCCGTTGTGGTGCGGCTGAGGACGCCCGCCGATTCCAGATTGTCGAAGGCAGAATTACGGGAACGCATTCGTTTTGTGAATGGGATGTTTGCCGGATGCGCGTGGGGCGATCGCACATTCGTGCGGTGGAAACTGCGGTTGGATCGGGTCTTCGTATTGCTGGCGGGACTGCTTGCAGCCGAAGACCTGGGCGCGGGGACGGTGGTGGATCTGGGCTGCGGCTACGGCATGGCTTTGAGTTTTGCGGCTTTCGCTGACAGCAGCCGGCGGCTGGTGGGCTGCGATCTGGATGGGCATCGCATCGCGGTTGCTCGCCAGGCCCTGAGCGCGTTGAATGCCGACCTGAGAGTCGCGGACGTTCGCGGACTGGAGCTTTCGCCGGCCGGATTGATTCTGATTCTGGATGTTTTGCAGTATCTGCCTGCCGAGGAGCAGTTGGGCTTGCTGAAGCGGTGCTGTCGGGCGCTCGCGCCTCAGGGGAAATTGATCTTCCGGGTGCACGATCGCGAACGCGGGCTGTGGTCCGCGATTACGTTGACTTTCGACCGGATCATTTTCGCTAGCGGACGCACTGGCACGCGGCCGCTGACGCTTCCGGCGGGCGAATACCGCAGCGTGATCGAGAAAGCTGGGATGCAGGTGGAGGAGCGGCGATTCCGAAACCGTTTGCCGCTGGCGCACATTTTATTCATCGCGGAAAAACCATTGGCGGAGGGCGCAACATGATGGGGCAAAGCATGATGACCCGTTTCATCCGCCTGGTGGGCCGGCTGGTGGTGGGGCATCCGGGGCTGGTGACGGCCCTGAGCCTGGTTGGAACTTTGTTGCTGTATGCCAACATCCACAACCTGCGAACCGGCACGGACTTGACCGACCTGTTTGGAAATCGCGATCCGCAGTGGCGAGCCGCGAGCCAGATTGGCGAAGAACTGGGTTATGGCAACCAGCTCTTCGTGCTGATCGAGGCCCCGGACGCTCGAACCCCGGACAACGGCGCGGACTCGACCGACGAGATGGAGGAAAAAGCCGACCATCTCACCGCCGACATGCTGTCGAGCGGGCTGTTTCTGCAGGCGCGCTGCGGCTTGCAGGAAGAAGAACTGCTCAATATGGCGCGGTATTTTACCTGGAATTTTCCGTCGTTCGTGCAGCCACAGCAGGCGGACGAACTGAAGCGGCGGCTGGATCCGCAACAGATTCATCAAACGGTTCGGCGGGCGGCAACCGCACTGGTCACGCCGTTTTCATCTTTAGGAACAGAGTACTTCGTTGCCGATCCTCTGGGACTGATGGAAGTGGAGGCGCGCAACAGCGGCGAATTCTCGCAATTCGCCAATTTCGATCTCAACTGGGGATCGGGGAATCGATTTTTCAGCAAAGATCACAAGGCGTTGCTGATCATTGCCCAACCTCGCCAGTCGGCGATGGACTACAAGTTCGCCGAGCAAGTCGTGCGCTGGACACGCGAGCACATCCAAGAGGACATTGAGAAGACGAGCGCGGAGCCGAACTCCGGAGTGCAGGCCACTGCGGCGGGGGCTTACGTTTACGCGGAGCAGGAACACCGGTTCATCGAAAGCAATATTCGCCGGATTTCCCTGATTTCGATCGTAGGCAATCTGCTGTTATGTCTGGTGATCTATCCGAGAATTCCCCTGCTGCTTTTGTCGTTGCTGCCCGCCGGCCTGGGAATTCTGTGGACAACAGGCGTGGCAAGTTTCTATCCGGGAGAAGTGAATCTGATCAGCCTGTCATTTATTGCGATTCTGGCGGGACTGGGAGACGACCAGGTCGTACATTTCTTCAATCGGGTGCCGCAGGAATGGGCCAAGGGTGGGACGCTGAATGACGCCGTGCTGCGCACGTTCGAAACGACCGGGCTTAGCGTCGTGTTCTGCATCGTGACGGCGGCTACCGCGACCGTCTCGCTGGCTTTCTCCGGTTTCAAGGCGGTGGCGGAGTTCGGGTTCATCCTCACGGTGGGAATGTTCATGATGATGTTCCACACACTGTTGACGGTTCCTGCGCTGATGGGATTGTGGTGGCGATTCTCCAAGCCGCGGGCACCAGAGACGATCACGTTCCGGTTGCTGCCGTGGATCGCGCGGAAAACGGTCGATTTTGTGGGACGGCACGCACGGCTGGTGGTCGGCGTGGGGTTGGGCGCGTTCGTGCTCTCTTTAGTCTTTCTGCCTGCCATCAAGATGAGAGCGCGGTTCGAGATCGCGGGCGCTGACAATCCTGCGGTTGCGGCGCAGAACCGGCTCTCCGCAAGATTCGACATTGAGGGCAGTCCGAACGTGCTGTTGATCGCCGGCGGCGAGGAGGAAGTGCTGCGCCGGGCGGAAGAGTTGACCTCCGGTCTGGAAAGTTATCGGCAGCGCGGGGTGATCAAGTCCATTTTCTCGCCAACGGCTCTGCTTCCTTCTATTCAAACCCAGGGCGAACGGGCCCGTTCGCTGGCGGGCGTGAATCTGGCGGCCTCAGCCCGCGCGCTTGAGGACTCGCTGCGGGAGAATGGTTTTCGCATCGAGCCCCTGCAACCATTTATTGACCGGCTGAAAAAACTCGGGCAAGGCTACGCTTCGATTCAGCATGATCCCATTACGCTGGAAATAGCCAGCAAGTTTCTGCCGCCGGGACTGCTCGACAACAGCATTCGCAAGACCGGCGACCGCAGCTATGTCGCAGCGATCGCTTTTTATGCGACGGATCCGGACGCGATCGAGGTGGTTCCGGAGAGTGTGATCGCGTCCTGGCAAAAGCAGTTTGGTCCGTTCGTGGAGTTCTCTTTCGACAAGATGAACCGCGATATGCAGAACCAGGTGTTGCATGACAGTCGCAGAGCCTTGGTTTGGACTGCGGGCGGCATCGGGTTGATTGTCTACCTCTGTTTTCGCAACTTGCGCGTGTCGCTGATTGTGCTGATCCCGATCGTATTCGGCATCGTGGTGACGTTCGGGCTTTTGCTGCTGGTAGGGCACCGCTTTAGTTTCATGTCGATCACGGCGATTCCGCTGATCATCGGCATTGGGATTGACAATGGAATCCACTTGGTGCGCCGTTACCTGGAGAGTCGTACCCCGGGGAGCCGTCCCCTAGAGAACGACAGCACCGGGATTCTGGCGATCGCCAAGGCTTCGGGGGCAGCGCTGATTCAATCGAACCTGACCACGATCGTCGGATTCGGCGCGCTAATGGCCTCGAGTTTCGCGCCCTTGGCCGAGATGGGCTTGGTGACGTCGCTGGGCGTCGCTCTGGCGCTGGTCGGGGGCCTATGTTTGGTTCCCGCGGTCATTCTGTTGGGGGAACAACGACGCAGCATTTGAGACGCGAGAAAACGACAGGAACCAAGAGGGGCACGAAGTATCACGAAGGACTCCTTGATGCCGTCGTACTTTATGCATCCAATTGAATGACCTCCTCGACTTGGGAGTTCGAGTAGCTCGCGAACGTTCGTATATACTCGTCGCTAGACCCCGGGCGTACGACAGTTCCCTTCCATGAACATCGATCAAGTTCCTGATTCCAGGTTTCGGATTTGAATGTGATGAAATTATTGCTTGGCTCGGCAACGCTGCGGATCTTCTCGCGAATGACAGGTTTGAAGCGAACCGCAGCGGTTCTGCTGGGTTCAGGTTTCCTGTTCTTGCCGCTGACCGCGGAAGCTGCTCTGCCTCGCGCTGCCATCTCGATTCCGACGGACCAGAACCTGGCAGCGGGCTTGCACGCTTCGGAACAATGCCAATTTCCAGGCAAGCTGATCGTGCTGCCGGCATTGTCTTTCAATTTCGGGGGCAGTGAGAACCTGGCAAACACTTTCGAGGAGCAGGCACGAGCTGTGCAAAGCATGCCGGAGGGGTCCGAGGTCTGGCTGCATGTGGTGGTGGGAGCCGGGGTGGCGGGCAACGAGTCAGAAAAACAGATTACGGAGCGGGTGGACGCGTTCCTGAAACCGATGGTGCTGTCGGCGCCCGCGGTGCGGGGACTGATTGTCGAGATTCAGGAACCGCTGACGGCTCCCGATTTATTCGCGTTCGGGCTGGTGCGGCTGGCATTAGCGGCCAAGGCGAGCAACGGCGGGTTGCGCGTGGCGTTTGTCTTCCAGCCCGGATTTATCCGCGGGCACGGCGATCTGCTAAAGCGGTTGGCCACCTACGCTGATCTGCTGGGCACGACCGATTCCGAGAGCTGGCGCCAGGATGCGGCGTGGATCGCGGAACAGGCGCTGAACAAGCCCGTCATTCTTAAGTCAGGCTGGCTTAAGTCTGCTGCGCTTAAGTCAGACTCGGGGAGTTCGCTGTTTTTGCACGCGATGCTCGCGGCCAGCGGAACTGCAGTCGAAATCGTCTGGTCGGAACCGGCGGACGCCAAAGCCGCAGACGCGGTATGCGCGGCCAACAGCTTCATGGCGCATTCCATCCCTGCGAACATGTATCCCGCGGATGCGGCGGCGTCGCCATTCAGTATTGCAGGGGATGACATAGCGAAAGACGAGCACCGGTGGTCGGGCGGCGGGAAGTCCGACGTGGTAATTGTGGCGCGTGTGAATGGGAGCCCCGACTCTCCGAAGACAATCCGGCTGGAGAGTGCTCGCTCGGGACCGTTCGAGATCAAGTGGTACGACCCCGCGACCGGCGCGCCGCTTCCCGCCGGCGAAATGACAAGGACGGACAAGGGATTTGCGCAGACCTGCGCCTGCACCAGCGAGTATGCGTTGATTTCGGTCCATCAGCAAGGTGAGGACCAGACCGCCTACAACACGGTCGAAGTGAAAGGCGGAGTCGAACTCAAGGTTGAGGAAATCATTGCGCGCTGGCAACAGAACCGCGAGGCGCAGAAACAGAAGCTGGAAAACTATCTGGCCTCCAGTTTCATGAGCCTGCACTTTGAAGGCACGAATCTGGGGCCGGGGTTTGACGTTTCCATGCAGCTCACGCAGTTTTTCAGCCGGGCGGGGCAGACGGAAGTGGCGCAAAAGGAGTTCTACGTCAACGGCGTGAAGTTCGGAAAGAACCGTGAGTTTCCGCTGCCGCAAATCGAGCCGGAAAAGGTTCTGACCCAACCCCTCGAATTGAAGCTGAACGAGCGCTACGACTACAAGCTGTTGGGCACCGAGCAAGTGAACGGGGCTATGTGCTATGTGATCGGAGTCGAGCCCAAGGATAAAACGCGGGACGAGGCGCTTTACAGCGGCAAAATCTGGATCGACGGCACTACTTTTCGCGAGGTGAAACAGTACCTGAATCAGCGCGGGGCGAAGAGCAATGTACTGGTCAATACCGAGACCCAGAATTTCGAACTAGTCCGCGACAGCAAGGGGAACCAGTTCAACTTGCTGCGATCCATCTCGGCACAGCAGTTGTTGAATGCCGCGGGACGCGATTTTGTGGTGCAGCGGACAGTGCGGTTCTCTGATTACGTCATCAACACGCCGGAATTCAGTGGGACGCTGGCGGCTGAACACAGCTCCGACGATCCAATGTTTCGCGACACGGACGAGGGATTGCGGTCGCTGAAGAAGAAAGGCGGCGAGCGGGTTTTGGTGGAGAAGAGCACGAAGCGCATCCGAGCCCTGATTGGCGGGGCGATGTATGGAGGAACGTTCAACTTTCCGATTCCGTTTCTCGGCATCAGCGTTGCGGATTTCGATTTTCACCACAGCGGCGCGCAGCTTTCGACTTTCTTTGCCGGGCCCATCCTGGTTTCCGATTTGTCCAAGCAGTACCGGCCCAAGTTCCGGCTGGCCCTGGATTTGTCGCTGAACGGGCTGCCCGGCGAGAACCGCTTGTACAGTGGCAACACGGAAGACGTGCAAGGGGACGTATGGACTTGGGAGCAAACCGTCGGACTGCGGGCCTCGTGGCAAGCCAGCACCCATTTGAGCGTGACCGCGTCCACCTACTTCGCGTATGACAACTTCCTGCGGACCAGCCAGGCAGCGGAGCAATACGAACTGCCGCGCAACGGACTGAACGTGCTTCCGGGGCTGGAAATAAAATACAACAGCAAAGGTTATGTGTTCGACGCGCAGGGGACGCGGGGTGAGCGCATCAACTGGAGGCCGTTCGGATGCACTTCGCAGGCCCTGCCGCCGGCCGGATGTGGTTCTGCTTCGCAAGATTTGCTGGAGCAGCGTTCGCAAAATGCATTCACGCTCTATAACGCGGACTTCAACAAGGATTACTACATCGGTAAGTTCACCAAGGGCGGTTGGGATATGTCTTACTGGGGTGGGAATCAGCTCGATCGCTTCTCACGGTATTTCCCCTCGTTTCTTTCGTCGCCGCGCCTGCACGGCATTCCCCCCGGCACGGATTCTTTTGACGCCATTGCGATGGCCGACGTGCACTACGGCTTCAACGTGATGGACTTCATGAAGGTCGATGGGATGTACAGTTATGCGCGGGCGCGCAACCTGGACGAATCGTTCCGCTTCCGCAAGTTCGATGGCCTGGAGCTTAATTTCAACGTGCCGGGCCCCAAGGGCATCCTGGTGCAGGGAACAGTTTCCTATGCGCTGGACGGGAATATCGCGCGCTACAATTCGCGCTGGGCAGCTTATCTTTTGATCTTCAAGCCGTTCTAAAGGGAGCTCTGACTAAGGTCCAACGGGAAAGCGCAAACCACAGGGGACACAGAGGCACACCGAGGATCTCGGAGGCTTGATCAGCTTCCCTGGATCGAGCATATGGCTGAAACCGGGCTGGAGGATCGGAAAGAAGATCGGAAGACCGCGCTGGTGACGGGCGCTTCGGGAACGATCGGGGCAGCCATCGCCCAAGCGCTGGGACGGGCGGGGTACCGCGTCGCCGTGCATTATCATCACGGGAAAGAGTCCGCGAGCGGAGTGGTCGACTGCATCGTTGCCGCAGGCGGACAGGCGCTGGCCGTGGAAGCCGATCTCTCGCGCCAGGAGGGCGTTGCGCCGATGTTCGATCACGTCGAGCGGCAATACGGTCCGGTCGATTATTTGGTGAATAACGCGGGCATCAACCGCGATACCCTGCTGGCCTTTATGTCGGATGAACAGTGGGATGAAGTGATCGATACCAATCTGCGCGGAACATATTTGTGTTCGCGGCTGGCGCTGCCAGGCATGATGCGACGCGGGAGCGGGGCTATTTGCAATCTCGTGTCGCCCAGCGGAGTGCGGGGCCAGGCCGGCCAGTGCAACTACTCGGCGTCGAAGGGCGGCATTATTGCGTTCACCAAGGCGCTGGCGCGCGAGGTGGGGCGATTCAATATCCGAGTCAACGCCATCTGCCCAGGCGTGATTCCCAGTCCCATGTCCGCCAGCTACATTGAGAAAGAGGAGAAACGCCTGCTCGCGGAAATTCCTCTCGGGCGTTTTGGCAAAGCCGAAGAAGTAGCTCCGCTGGCCGTGTTTCTGGGATCTCGGGAGGCGGGCTACATCACCGGACAGGTGATCGCCGTCGATGGCGGACTGCTGTAGTTATGCGCCCGCGGGCCGCTTTCCTGGGTCAGCTTTGTGGTATGCTCTGAGGCTGCACAGAAACCACATGGCCAGCGTCAAAGAGCAACTCAAGCCCATCATATTGAAGAGTTTGCGGATCACCGACATGACCCCGGAGGATCTGCGGGACGATCAGCCGCTGCTGGGTGGCGAACTGGAAATCGACTCCATCGACATCCTGCAACTCGTGCTGGAAATTGAGCGGCATTTCGGGATCAAACTGGTGCACGCCAACTTCGACCGGCAACATCTGGAAAGTATCAACGTTTTGGCCGCAATTATTGAATCCAAAATGGCGGCATCCGGCAACTGAAACCTAAAATCCCCCGGCAGGCAATTCTACGTTGTCCGAGCACGGCCATTGGCGAGATTCGGTTTTCGAGTGCCACCAGCGGCTTGGACCGAGCGACATAGGAGGGACGTGAAAACCACCGCCACGATCCTAATGGGACTGGGACTCAGCGCCCTTGCGCTTGCACAGGATCCCAAGCCACCATCGGAGGCGAAGCAAACGCATCCGTGTCTAGCCGTTTCTACCACTAGTCCTGAGGGGGCGTCCGGCCAGGGCCCGTTTCGAACCTTCTTCTACTATCTTGAGTCGAGAGATCTTTCTGTCAAGGACATTCAGGGCCACTATAAGAAAAAAGAACTTGAGAAGCTGGAGAGCCGGGGAGTGAAGATCATCGTTACCACAAAGGAAGCTGTGTCGGTAAAGCAGAACGAGACGCAGACGGACACTAAGTCCGGCAGCGAGACCAATTCGTCCACCAGAGCCCAAAGCTCGGCTGGCTGCAACTAGGCCCCCGCTGTTGACGGAGCACCTGGTACCCTCCGCTCCGTTGGGCACGGCGATATGGAGATCGTTCTCATGTGTCCGCTATCAAAGAGGAAAGTGATTCAGAACGTTGGCAACCTCGTCAGGGCAGGCGGAAATTGACGCGCTGGTACGAACACCGTTTTCACAACATCACAGCGCAGCGGACCATATTTGCCATCATGCCGAGGCTGCCACGCTTCCTTCATCCTCCTATCGCGCAGGTCACGGCGCTGATTTTTTTTCTGATGTTGAAGAAAGAGCGGCGAGCGGTCGCTGGCAATCTGCGGCGAGTCTCGGGCAAGCGCGGGCTCGCCCTCCAGTGGAAGGTTTACTGGGTCTTCTATTCGTTTTGCGATCTGATGGTTTCCTATTGCTACGTCCCCCAGGCCACGCATTCGGAACTGCTCTCGATGCTGGTCGACCCACAGCGCGGCGCGGCCCAGATTGAGCAATGCCTGGCCGTAGGCAATGGGCTGATTGTGTGGACGGCGCATGTGGGGAATTGGGAATTTGCCTCGCGCCTGCTGGAAATGCACGGGCGGCCCGTTAACGTGGCGCGGGTGGTCGAGGACAAGCCGGCGGAAATCACGCTGCGGAATCTGATGGCCAGCGAGCGGCTCAAAATTGTGGATCTCCGCGCCGGGGCGGCGGCGACCATAGAACTCTTACAGGCTTTGCGTCGAAACGAGATTGTGGCCATGCAGGGGGATCGTGTCTACCAGCGGCACAGCGGCGAAGTCCCATTTTTCTCACAGCCAGCCGCGTTTCCGCTGGGGCCGTTCCTGCTCTCGCAGGTTTCTGGGGCTCCGGTGCTGCCGGGTTTCGTGATTCGCGAAGGTTGGCTGCGCTACCGGGCTTGCATGGGCGATCCGATCGCGCCGGTTCCGGCGGGGGACGGCGATGCCGGCCTGCACGTGGCTTTGGGCGAAGCGGTCCGATTCCTGGAAAAAACGTTGACCACCCATTACGATCAGTGGATGAATTTTTTTGACTTCTGGCCGGTTGGCTCGCGTGACTGATCGTCGCATTGATGATCGCCGCATGGAAGATCGTCGCATGAACGATCCCCGCATGAATGACCCTCGGAAAACCATCGTCGTTACCGGCGTGGGCGTGGTCAGCCCCTATGGCATCGGCATGGACCGCCTGCAGGCAGGCGTGTTGTCGGGCAAGTGCTGTCTGGTGCCCGCGAAGGATCTGTATCCTGGCTTCGCGGGCAGCACCGCGCAGGTCGGCGATTTGCCGCCGCAGGCGAAGGGCGCCAGTTTCCGATATTCGCGGAGCGACCGACTGGCGATGGTGGCAGCTCGAGACGCAGTAGCGAATCTCGGCGGCGAGAGCGCTGCCTTCCGCGAGAGCGGCGTCGTGATGGCAAGCACGGTTGCGGGCTTGAGCGAGATCGATCCTGGAATCGCTGAGGATCCCGGGGGCTGGTACCGGCGCGGCGGGCTCGCGCGAGCGGCCACCTATCCGCCGTCGCGGGTTGCGGACGCCGTCGGCGAGCACCTGCAAGTATCTGGACCGCGCTGCGCCGTTTCCGCGGCGTGCGCGTCGGGAGCGATGGCGATCGCGCTCTCCGCCAACCTGCTGCTGGACGGAGCCGCACCCATGATGCTGGCGGGGGGCAGTGATGCACTGTGTCCGTTCACGCTGAGCGGGTTCAATTCCCTGCAAGCGTTGGACCCGGAGCCTTGCCGGCCTTTTGATCAGAATCGTAAAGGGTTGAACCTGGGCGAGGGAGCCGCTGTGCTCGTGCTCGAGAGGCTCGACGTGGCCCTGGCGCGCCACGCCAATGTTCTGGCCGTGCTGCGTGGATGGGCCATGACGAACGACGCATTTCATTCCACCGCGCCCCATGCACAGGGAAACGGATTGGCGGATTGCATGCGCCTTTGCATGGAAATGGCGGAGGTCAGTGGCGAGGAGATCGGCTATGTGAATGCCCATGGCACGGGCACGCCGCTGAACGACATTGCCGAGACCCACGCCTACGAGGCCGTTTTCGGCGGACGCAGCCGTCCCATTCCCGTATCTTCGACGAAGTCTTATTTCGGACACTGTCTGGGCGCGGCGGGAGCGCTAGAGGCGGCAATCACGATCGCGGCCGTTCGTTGCGGCGCACTGCTGCCTACGCTGCGGCTAACGGATCCGATTGAGAGCCCCAGTGTGAACTGGCTGCGGGGAGAAGTTCTGCGCCATCCGCTGCCGCTGGCCATGTCGGTCTCGGCGGGGTTTGGCGGGAGCAATGCTGCGCTCATATTTGGCGACGGCGGCTTCGGGGAAAGCGGGTTCGGGCGCGGCCACTCATGACTGCGAATCTGACTTCGATTACCGGGATCGGATCCGTGAGTCCCTATGGTGCACTTGCCGGGCTCATTCCGCCGAGCCACCTGGAACCCGAATGCATTACCGCGTGGCCAACCGCCGGACTGCGGCGCGCGTTTCTGGTGAAGCCGTTTCGCCCCGCCAGCGTGGTGCCGGGGCTGAAGACGAGGCGTCTGGATCGCCTGTCCGCGTGGGCTTTGGTGGCGTCTTCCCTGGCCATTCAGGATGCCGGGATCGACCTGAGTCAGGTCGACCGGTCCCGAGTCGCCGTGGTGTTCGCCACCGGCCTCGGCTGCGTGGAACTGACGGAAGCTTTCTACCAGAGCGCTGCGGTGAATGGCTGGCGCGGGACCGACCCCAGTCCCTTCCCAGAGGGACTGGCTAACTCTCCAGCCAGTCATGTGGCTCTGTGGCATGGGCTGCGCGGGCCTAATATTACGGTCGGCAGCAAGGGCTTTGCGGGGGAGTGCGCATTGATCCAAGCCGCTTCGCTTTTGCGCCACGGGCAGGCGGATCTGGCCATTGTGCTGGCGGGGGATGCGCTTACGCGCGCCGTCTACGAATGGTACGAGACGGCAGGTCTATTGTCGCCAGCCTGCTTCAACGCCGAGCCTCTACCGGAAGGCGGCGAGGACGCGCGTGGTTTCGTGCCCAGCGAAGCGGTGGCTGCATTGGTGTTGGAGCCGGCGGGGCGCCGCGAAGCGCGCTCGTACGCTCATTTCAAAACGGGCCAGTGGGCGGCTGGCGGACAGGCAGTCGAGAGCGTCCGACAGATGACGGGTGGTTCGGTTCCGAGTCTCACTATTTGTGCGGGAAACGGCGCGCCTTGCGCGGCAGGTTCTACGGCTACTCTCGCCCGCGAGATTAGCGGACCGGGTGCGGCCATCGTCCCGGCTCAAGCGGTGGCTGCTGGACTTGTTGATGCCGGAGCGCTGCTCCACTTAATCCTGGCCTTGAGTGGGAGGCCGCGCAGTGGACCGGCTCTCTTGGTAGGATCATCTGGCTCGGAAACGCCGGGCACCGGCGGGTTCGCGGCGCTTATGCTGGAGATCGCATGAACATGAATGTGCGAATTGCATCCGCGGCCTATGCCGTTCCGCCCGACGAGGAGTCGGTCGAAGCGGTGTTGGAGCGGGAACGAGAACGAGTGCAGACAACGCTCGCCCCGCTGAGCCCGAAAGCCAGACAGAAGGCCGCAGAAGGCCTCGGACTCAATCGCGTTCGGGTGTGCGCGGGCAAGCAACCCTATGATTTGGTTCGGGAAGCCGCTTCCACGGCAATCGCGGAAGCCGGGATTACGGGGCAGGACATCAATCTGATTCTGGATTACAGCACTTTCCCGGGCGAGAACTCGCAGTATCTTTCCTTCGCGCACAAACTCAGCGCCGAACTGGGGGCGGAAACTTCGCTGAACCTAGGCTTCAAATCTGGCGGATGTGGAGCGCTGCACCTGGCGATCAAGACCGCACTGGGCTGGATGAGCACCGATGAAAGCATTCGGACGGCGCTGCTGGTGACGGGAGATGCCGCGCCTGGCGGCAGCCGTTCCCTGCTTCCGATTACGGTGCAAGGCGACGCGGCGAGCGCCGTGATTCTGACTCGCGACGGCACGGAGGGCCCGCTGCTGCTGGGCGTGGAAGCGATGACGCTGGGCCATCTCCACGATGCTATAGCGTTGGTCAAGACCAACGGCCACCTTGAGATCAAAGTCGACGCGGTATGCATGGAAAACGAGGTCATGCCGGTCTACTATCTGAACTTGTTCTGGCTGGTCAAGAAAGTTCTGGCGGCGTCATCCCTGAGCTTGGGCAATATCGACCATTTCATTTATTCCAACATCAGCCAGCGGGATCGCGAGGGTTTTCGCCGGATGGTGGGACTGCCCGAGGGCGGCCTGCCCACAACTCCGATGGCGGAGTACGGTCACACGTTTGCGAGCGATCTGGTCATCAATTATGTGCACATGCGGCGCGAGGGCGAAATTCGTCCGGGGCAATTGTTGCTCTTCGCTTCCGCAGGGATCGGCTTTACCTGGGGAGTGACCCTTGCCCGAGCCTGAAAGCACCCAACCTGAACGCGACCTGCCTGAAAGCGATTTGCTCTCGGACTGGCTTCGGCGCGCGGCAGCGGCCACGCCGGATGCGCCGGCGATCGTAGAAGAAGATCGGGTTACGACTTTCCGCGAGTTGTTCGAACAGTCTCGGTCACTGGCCGCGCGGTTCGTGGAACACGGTATTCAAAAGCAAGATCGCATCGCTCTGGTTCTACCGAAGACTACCGAAGCGATCGTCTCTGTGTTTGCGTCGCTTCTTGCCGGGGCTATCTATGTGCCGATCCACTCGCAGTGGCCGAAGGAACGGGTAGAAGCAGCTCTGGCGGATTGCGGGGCGCGACTGGTGATTGAGGGAGACAGTTCGACGCCGCGGATCATTGATTCGCGAGGCACTGATCCGCGAATCATCGATCCGCGAATCACGGATCGCGAGACCGGCGGAAGCATTCCCTGGCAAGCGGCGACAGTTTCGCCAACCGCGACGCTCGCCGACGACGACGCACTTCCCCGAGCTGACGCCGCCGATCCGGCTGTGATTCTGTTTACCTCGGGGTCCACGGGGCAACCGAAGGGAGTGGTTCTTTCCCACCGCGCGGTCAGCGCTTTCGTGAAGTGGACGGCACGTGAGTTTCAGATCGCTGCCACGGATCGCATTGCGTGCCCGTCGCCGCTCAGTTTCGACCTCTCCACTTTTGACATTTTCAACATGGCGTTGGTCGGCGCCACCTGCGTGCTCGTTCCCGGCCACAGCGTGTGGATGCCGCGCTTTTTGGTGCAGTTCGTGCGCGAGGCTCGCATCACTTGCTGGTATTCCGTGCCGTCGATCCTGGCCGGGATGTTAGAGGAAGGACGGATGATGCAGCATCAGTATCCTGCCCTGCGCGTCATCCTCTTCGCTGGGGAAGTCTTTCACAATGCGAACGTGGCGCGATTGCAGGCTGCGGTCCCGCAGGCTGTATGCGCGAACCTCTATGGGCCGACCGAGACGAATGTGGTGACGTGGTGCCGCGTGCCAGGCGACTTCGATGGATCACAGCCGCTGCCGATCGGGCTTCCCTGCCCTTATGCCAAAGTGACGGTGGATGCGGCCAGTGGAGAATTGCTGGCCGGCGGCGACTCGTTGATGAGCGGATACTGGAATCGCCCCGAAGATTCGCAACGTGCGTTCATCAGCTTGGAGGGGGAACGGTATTACCGCACCGGAGACCGTGTGTCGCGTGCGGCGGACGGCGGCTACCTGTTCCGAGGACGGCTCGACCGGCAAGTGAAACGCCGCGGTTTCCGCATTGAACTGGGGGAAATCGAGACGGCACTCACGGGCCTGGAGGATATACTGGAGGCGGCCGCGGTCGCTGTCGTCGACGGTAAGGACGACGGGAAGATGGGAACCGTCATTGTGGCTTTTGTCCGTCCCCGGTCTGCGGCCGCTGTTTCGCTCATCGAGGCCAAGGCGCACTGTGCGCGGACGCTCCCGCTTTATATGGTGCCCGATCACATTGTGTTCTTAGACGCCATACCGAAGGGAAACCGGGGCAAGATCGATTACCGGGCTTTAGGCAGGATCGCAGAAACACTCGACCATACTGCGATGAATCATGCTTCACCGAACCCTGCTTCACCAAACCATGGAGATCAAGAGCGCAGTCCGTCAATTCATCGCTGAAAATGTTCTGCTCGGCGTACATCAGACTACGATCGACGACGCTACACCTCTCGTCACCGGCGGTCTGATCGACTCGATCGGTATGATCGGCCTCGTGGCTTTTCTGGAATCGCGCTTCCAAGTCGAATTCGTGCCTAGAGAAGTCAACGCGCACAACCTGGATACTCTGGAGCAGATCGAAGAACTGATCCGGAAGAAACTCGCCAGCCGGGAAACTGGCGCCGCGGGGACGGGACCATAGATCGGACAGACAATAGATCGGACAGTAGATTCGGTGAGGTGTCGCGGTGGGGAACGGCGTGAAACTGGGGCTACTGCCCGCGGCACTGGGAATGCTCGCGACGCTGCTTCTGCTCACCTGCCGGCAACACAAAGAAGCGTTTGAAAAGGCGCCCCTCGCTCCCGGCCAGATCGATGTAGTGCGGCTCTCGGAGCGCACGAACCTGAGCGTCGAACGGGTTCGTTTCTGGTCGAAGGAGATGAACGAGCCCCGCTTTTTCCTGGCCCTGGTACCGAAGACGTTACCCAACAAGTCTGCCCCGTCGGAAGTATTCATCCTGAATCACGGTTGGCGCGACCGGCCAGAAGATTTGCTGAAGCATCTCAAAGTGGACCAGGTGTACGACGAGATGCTGGGCCGGGGCGAAGTGCGACCCGCGATCGTGGTTCTGCCCGACGTTCGCTTCGCCAGCTTCTACCGCGAGTTCTCCGACAGCACGCCGTACCATAATTATCTGACGCTGGTGGCGGAAGAGGTGGCGGGAACGGTCTCACAACACTATGCCATCCCTTTCGAACGCCAGCATTGGGCCATCGGCGGTTTTTCGTTCGGCGGATATTTGTCGATGGATGTGGGGCGGCGCTTTCCTGGCCGGTTCGGCAGCGTCAGTGTGGTGAGTGGATTGGTCGATGACGAGTGGAGTTTCTGGCCGTCGCAAGCGCCGCCGCCCGGGCCGCTCGATTCCCATGGCCGGGGCAAGCATACCATCGTCGTGCCCGGCCCGGTTCCCAGACTTTTCCTGGCCTGCGGAACGGATGATCGTCTTTTCTCGATGATGCGCGGGTTGCATGAAAAGCTAACGCAACTCGGCATTCCACATTCGTGGTCGACTGGACCGGGTGCGCACACCTGGAAGTATTGGTCTTCCGTCCTGCCACTGATGTTGAAATTCCACCTGGGGAGCGAACCAAGTCCATCGGATGACAAGAAGTTCTCGCAGTCCCACTCCTAAGAGGCAAGGGGACGCTCGCCTACCGGTTTGTTTCCCCGTCCACCATGCGCAGGATTCCGAGAGGATTCGAATCCTTCAACTCCTCCGGCAAGGCTTCGTCGGGAAATCCCTGAAAGCAGACGGGTCGGGTAAACCTGAAAATTGCCCGAGTTCCCACCGACGTGGAGCGACCATCCGATGTGGAGGGATAAGGACCTCCATGCACCATGGCGTGGCATACTTCGACTCCGGTAGGAAACCCGTTAAAGACGAGGCGCCCGGCCTTATTTTCAAGGATCGCGATAAGATCGGCGAAGTCACGAAGATCCTGCTCCGTGCCATGAATGGTTGCCGTGAGCTGGCCTTCAAGAGAGCGGGCAATCTCGAGGATCTGCTCGCGCGCTGAATGACGCACCAACAGCGTGGTTGGGCCAAAGATCTCCGCGGCCAGGTCCGAGCCCAGGAACGTGATTGCATCGGTTTCAAAGAGGGCGGAGTTCGCGGCAAAGCCAGCAACCTCGGCCGGTTGCGGAGCTTCTGCAACGAGAACGACGGAGGTATCGGCCTTGCGCTCGGCGAGTGCCGAATCATAAGCCGTATGAATCGTCTTGGTCAGGAGATGGAAAGGCGTCGACCCAGCGACAAGGTGTTGCAATTGATCTGTAAACGAATCTGCTTCCTGGCCGCGCGGAAGAAAGACCATTCCCGGCTTCGTGCAAAACTGGCCGGCCCCCATGGTGAATGAAGTGTGCAGTCCTGCCGCGATGGCGTCACCTCGTTCTCGCAGGGCGCCCGGCAAAATGAAGACGGGATTTGTGCTGCTCATTTCCGCATAGAACGGAATCGGCTCGGGGCGCGCAGCGGCAATGTCCATCAAGATTCTTCCCGCAGTGCGGGACCCGGTAAAGCCGCCGGCTTTCACCAGAGGGTGTTTCATCAACGAGGTGCCAATCTCGGCGCCACTGCCAAACAGCAGCGAAAAGACGCCCTCTGGCAGGCCACACTCCCGAACGCTTTCTCGCACCATCTGCCCCACCAGTTCACTGGTGCCCGGGTGCGCCGCATGCGCCTTTACGATGACAGTATTTCCAGATGCTAGCGCCGAGGCGGTGTCTCCACCGGCCACGGAAAAAGCCAGCGGGAAATTACTTGCGCCGAACACCACGACCGAGCCTAAGGGACGCAACAGGGAGCGGATGTCCGGTTTGGGAGCAGGCCTGCGGCTTGGGTCAGCACGGTCGATGCGCGCGGACACCCACGATCCTTCTTCCGCAACCTGCGCGAACAGACGAAGCTGAGCGCAAGTGCGGGCAGTCTCGCCCTGCAAACGCGCTTGTGGAAGAGCAGTCTCCTGCTGTGCGCGTTCGACGATCTCCGCAGAAATGGATTCTATCTTCGCCGCAATTGCGCGCAGGAACGCGCCCCGTTCCTGTCCTGTCGTGCGACTGTACGCGGCGAAGGCTTGCGCAGCGAGCCGGACCGCAAGGTCCACTTCTGCCGCGGTTGCGGGTATGAATCCTGGCTCCAGACGCCGCCCCGTGGTGGGATTCGGAGCGTTGTGCGGTTCTCCGGAACCGTTGCCATCGCGAAAACCTATCAACGATCGACCTGTTAACGACCGACCTGTAATTTTTGTCATTCTTGAAACTACTTTCTGTTGGGCAGAGCAAAGCCGCCCACGGGCATCGGCTGTGCCGACAAAGCATTGCGAATGATTTTGAGGTTCCGCTCCAGCTCATCACTTACCAATTCCAGGCGTGGCGGACGTACTCGGGGATTTCCCATTCCGACTTCCGCCTGCACCAGCTTGATGAGCTGAACAAAGTTGGGCACAGTGTCCATGCGTAATAGTGGCAAGAACCACCGGTACAACTCAAAGGCCTTGCCACTCTCCCCATGGATAGCGAAATTGAACAGGTCCACCGATTCGCGCGGCAATGCGTTGGCCAGGCCGGCAATCCATCCGGTCGCTCCCACGCCAATCGCCTCCAGCACCGCGTCATCCACGCCGACCGAAATTTCCAAGCGGCGATCGAGCAGCGCGCGAATGGCAGATACACGTCGGGCGTCGGTGCTGGACTCCTTTACGGCCTCAAAGTTTTCGTGTTCCGCCGCCAGTTCGCGGATCTGCTCTGGGAGGAAATCGGTTCCGTAGGCTACGGGATTGTTGTAGAGCATGCAGGAAAGAGGAGTGGATTCGAACACAGTGGCGACGTGGGTTTTCATTTCCCGCCAATTGCCCTGGTAGACATACGGTGGCAACACCATGAGGGCATCGCAGCCGAGGTCCGCGGCCGCTTTCGCCAGGGCCACGGCTTCAGAAGTGGTGAGCGCCGAGATGGAAGCCACAACGGGTGCGCGCCCTTCCGCCGCGCCGACACAGGTGCGCAGAATCTCCACTTTCTCATCGAAGGAGAGAGTCGCGCCTTCTCCTAACGAGCCCAAGGCAACGATCCCCGAGCATCCGTTGTCGAGGAGCCAGCGGCAATGGCTCGTCACGGAGTTGTGATCGACACGAAGATCTGCGGCAAAACTTGTGGTGATTGCGGGTAACACGCCCTTCCAATTCATCAATGACCTCCCATTACTTCACTCCCATGACTTCGCTGTGCTGTAAATCCAACCGCTCGCCGACGGACGCCAAAGTTCCGACGCGAGCAGGAAATACTGGCGGCCGAACCGAATCCGGGTTCCACTTGAAAAGAAATTCTGTTGCGGGACCACACACTCGTCCCTGGCAGGGTCCCATGCCACAACGAGTATGCAACTTGGCGGAGCGCCAAGACGTATGCTCCTGCAGACGCGAATAAGGAACGTCTTCGCAGCGGCAAACCATGGTTTCCGGCAAAGGCAGGCTCTTCAGTTCGGGGCGGAGACGGAATGCAGCGTCCAGCGCATGTGCAAAACGGCGCGCCTTCCGACGTTTGGCGAACAATGCTTTCGCCTCAGTTGCGTGTCCGGCTGCAGCCAGGCCGGCAATCTGGCCTTCGATGATCGCCAGCTCCACCCCTCCGACAGATGTCGGCTCACCGGCACAAAAAACCGATGCGACCGTCGTGTTCTGAAAGTCGTCCACCTGGACGCAACCATGGTCGACGGCACATCCCAACAGCAACGGTAATTCCACGTTGGGAACGAGATGAAAGCCGCAGGCAAGATAATCGCATGGGACGGTCTCGACTCGGCCAGCCCGGAGAATGTCCACGCTGTCGAGAGCTGCCTCACCGTTTGCGGCCACCACCCATGTGTTCGCAGCAAATGGAATCCCTGCGAGATCCCGCTGTAGCCGTATTGCCTGGATGATTTTTCCCGGCCAGCGAAACAAGGCCAAGCCGAATGCCGCCAGGCTTCCCCAGGATGTTTGCTCGCAAATCAACGGTATCTCAGCGCCATGTTTGCGAAGATAGGCTGCAACCGCCAGCAGCAGAGGACCGGCGCCAGCCACAATCACACGCTTGCCGCGAACCGGCAGGCCGCCCTTAACCATCGCTTGCAGTCCACCGGCGCCCATGACGTTCGGTAGCGTCCAACCCGGAAAGGGCAGGAATCGTTCCCTCGCGCCGGTTGCCAGCACGAGCTTTTCATACGTCAGCGCGCATAGACCGTTGAGATTTTCCGCGAGCAAGACACCTGCCTCCGGCTGGTGCACTACGCGCAGCCCACAGAGAGCAGTTACCCCGGCAGCGCTCATTCGCTGAGCCCATTTCGAGGCATCCGCAATTTGATGATCGCTTTCTTGCTGACTGCTCGACTCGCTCCGCCAGATCTGACCACCGAGCCTGGGATTGTCGTCGACGAGCCCGACGCGGACGCCACACTCCGCTGCGCACGCAGCGGCCGCCATGCCCGCGGGCCCTCCACCAATCACGAGGACTTCGAAATGATGCGCTTCCCTGTTCATCTGCTGCTGCTCATCTGCTTATGTTTCGGTATTGACTTCCATGCCCTGCTCGCACAAAACTTGACAGCTCCGAACATGCGGATTCCCGTCGACGACCACGCGACACTCAAAACAAATTCCCATGCCACACAGCGGACCACGCGGCTCACCACTCACCGACGTGCGGCATGCCTGTCCTGCAAGCACCACCGCAACCGCTACAGTCGCGCCCGAAGGCACAGCGACCGGCGTTCCGTTCACGGTCACCGAGAGCTGGTTAACCGAAAGCTGGTTAAGCATGCGCGTACTCGTTTGCTCGCGCCATCCGCGACGGCAGGTACGGTTCAACCGGAATCTCCGGGGTTGTGCCGTTGATCTGGTCGGCAAGAATGCGCGCGGTTCCCAGAGAAGTCGTGATTCCCAGGCCCTCGTGCCCGGTCGCCAGGAATATGGACTTATCTCCCGCCCACGGCCCGATCAACGGAAGTTTGTCGGGTGTGGCAGCGCGAAATCCCGTCCACGTTCGGACGGTCGACATTTGGGACAGGCCGGGCATATATTCCTGCGCGCGTTGCAACATCCGCACCAGCATGGAGTTGTCGACCTCCTTGTATTCCGCACCGTACTGGCGGGAGGATCCGATCAGAATCTGACCGGTACGGCGAGGTTGCACGTTGAATGCGACCGAATCACCGCTAACGGAGTGCGCGCTCTTCAAGTATCCGAGTTCCACTAGCTGATGCCTGACGAATTCCGGATAACGGTCGGTGATGACCAGGTGGCCCTTCCTCTTCTTGATTTCAAGTCCCGGCGTAAGATCGACAGCGGAGGCTCCGGCCGCATTCACGATGATCTCAGCGGAGATCTCCGATCCGTCCGTCAAACGTACTCGGCCTTCGCCGATCTGCGCGACCGTAACGCCGAGCAGAAGCTTGGCGCCGCGCGACTGGGCACGCCGCGCCAGAAAAAGCGCGGCACACGGCGGATACAGTACCCCATCTTCCGGAACGAGAAGGCCGCCAGCCATTCCCGCGCGCAGGTTCGGCTCAAGGCTCTGCAGGGCTTTCGCGTCGAGCACCTCCGTCGGAACTCCGCGCTTGCCGTAGTACTCGCGCTTGCGAAGAACCTCAATCATTTCCTCGTCGTCGGCGGCCACCCAGATCGTCCCACATTGCTCGTATTCGACGTCATCGGGTAATTCAGGTCTCAAGGCTTGCCACAACTGCTGCGAGTAGCGCGTCAACGCAAACTGCGCGCCGGAGTCGTCCATGACCACGATGTGGCCCATCCCAGCGGCGGTTGCGCCGCTTCCGACGATGTCCGCTCCGATGAGCGCGACGCGCCGGCCTCCGCGCGCGAATTCAGCCGCACACGCCGCACCCACAATGCCGGCGCCGACCACGACAACGTCATAGACTGCTCCGCTCATACTCGAATGCTCATGCTCGAATGCCCATGCACAATGGGTCGCGAGGATCGAGCACCAACTCGGCCTCCGCGTTCACGAATGCTGAACCTTTAATGCTGGGATACACTTTGCCATCGCGCACCTGCACGCTGCCTTCGAAGACGCTGCCGACAATGCTTTCCTGTCTCCAGGTTTGCCCTTCGCGGAGCTTGCCGTCTGCGTAGAGGCACGCCAGCTTCGCGCTGGTCCCCGTGCCGCAGGGAGAACGATCGTAGGCTTTCCCGGGACAGAGCACAAAATTCTTGCTGTCCACGCCGGGAAGTTGCGATGGGCCATACAGTTCGACATGGTCAATCTCTTTGCCGTCAGCGCCGGAGATGCTGTGGTCGCGAAGAGACTGCCGGATCGCCCAGGTGAACGACGTGAGTTCGTCGACATTCTGCAGGGTCAATGCCAGGCTGTGACTGCGCACCAGAAAGAACCAGTTCCCGCCCCAGGCCACGTCTCCAAGCACTTCGGCGTATCCGGGAACATCGACGGCGACGTTTGCCGCGCTGCGATAGCTTGCGACATTGTTGACCGTAACTTCTCCGCCTTCGTGCAGAACGGCAGTCACGGTGCCCACCGGTGTTTCGATCTTGTGTTCCCCGGCGTTGATCCGCTTCATGTGGGCCAGCGTCGCAACCAATCCGATGGTTCCGTGGCCACACATTCCCAGGTAACCGACGTTGTTGAAAAAAATGACGCCGGCGGCGCACCCGGGATCGAGCGGATCGCAAAGCAAAGCACCGACCATCACGTCGGAGCCTCGCGGCTCGTTGACCACGGCAGAGCGGAAATCATCGTGCCGGCTGCGAAAGCACTCCACCCTGTCGGCCAGCGAACCGGCTCCAAGATCGGGCCCACCGCTCACGACCAGCCGGGTCGGCTCGCCCCCGGTGTGAGAATCGATGACCCGGACTCTACGGCATTCTTTGCTCGTCATATTCTGTCGTTCGGGTTCAGTGGTTCGAGTTCCTGTATGCCTGAGAGCCGTCAGGAAGAATAAAGCCCTGCCTCCTTATTAAGGTAGGCACCTGTCGTATTTTATGGATACAATATGCAATCGTCAAACTCATTCCTTCTCTCCCATGTCCCAAGACACGTCCCAAGAAATTGACCGCAGAGCTGGAGCGCGAAGGTCAGGACCGCAATTCACGCGATTTCGCTCGTGGCCTAAGTCTATTCGATTCCATCATGGTCGTGGTCGGCGCCATGATTGGCTCCGGTATTTTCATTGTTCCGGCGGAGATGGCCCGTCACCTAGGGAGCGCAGGCTGGCTGCTGGTGGCCTGGGGCGTGGCCGGCGCGCTTACCATTGCAGGAGCCCTGTGCTATGGGGAACTTTCCGCGATGATGCCGCAAGCTGGCGGTATGTACGTTTACCTCCGCGAGGCGTATTCCCCGCTCTTTGGCTTCCTTTATGGCTGGACCCTGTTCTCCGTGATCGAGACCGGCACGATTGCTGCGGTGGCGGTTGCCTTCGCCCGTTTTTCGGGCGTGTTATGGCCGGCGATCTCAGAAAGCAGATATCTGGTCGCTCCCATCCGCCTCTCCAGCCATTACGCCCTGTCGCTCTCAACCGCCCAGTTGCTTGCGATCGGCGTCATTGCGCTGTTGACGTTCAGCAATACGCTTGGGCTCCGCTACGGCAAGCTGATTCAGAATGTGTTTACCATCGCCAAGACCGTCGCGTTGGGTGGTCTGATTGTCCTGGGGATCCTGTTCGGACGCAACGCCTCCGCGTTGCATGCGAACTTCGCCGCTCCGTGGCGCGTAGGCGCAGTCGATTCCCTGGGAAGCGGGCTCACTGCGGCAACGATCTTCGGCCTGTTTGTCGCAATTTGCCTGAGCCAAACCGGATCACTGTTCTCGGCCGATTCGTGGCACAACATTGCCTTCGCGGCCGGCGAGGTGAAGCGACCGGAGCGCAATGTCACGCTTGCCATGGTCATCGGCGCAAGCGTGGTCATTGTGCTTTATCTGCTGGCCAACGTTGCGTATCTGGTCACGCTCCCATTAGACGCGATCCAGCATGCAGCAGCGGATTGGGTGGGCACCGCAACGTTGCAGGCGATCGTTCCGGGTTTTGGCACCTCGCTGATGGCGGCCGCCATCATGGTCTCAACTTTCGGCACCATCAACGCTTTGACCTTGACGGGGGCGCGCGTCTATTATGCGATGGCTCAGCAGCGGCTTTTCTTCCCTTTTGCCGGCAAACTTAACTCGGCGAACGTGCCTGCCTCTTCGTTGAGCCTGCAGGGTCTGTGGGCTGCGTTCCTTGTGCTTCCTCGCACCTATGATCCTGCGACCGGCGCGTGGGGAAACCTGTACAGCAGCTTGCTGGAATACGTAATTTCCGCGGCGCTGATCTTTTATGTGTTGACCGTGGCCGGGGTGTTTCGCCTGCGCGTAACGCGCCCGGATGCGCCCCGGCCGTACCGGACGATTGGATATCCGTTGGTGCCGGCGTTTTATATTCTTGTCGCAAGCGCAATTCTGGCCGTACTGTTCGCCTATCGCCCAGCGACGACATGGCCGGGATTGCTGATTGTTCTGTTGGGGATTCCCGTTTATCTGATGATCGGCTGGGCAGGACGAAGACGGGACGAGCGGGCTTCTCAGGCTCAAGCCGTGAATGTGGAGGATGCCGAGTGAGTTGCAGGCGGCACAAAACGGAGAGAGCCAATTGGATACAACATGCGATATATTAGATGGCGAAGATCATTGCATTAGCTTTGAAACGTTAAACTCGGCGCTTTCGACATGGACCTAGAAACCGCATCGGATTCCGCCATCCCGCGACAGTCGCTGACTTCGGCAGTTGCCGATAAATTGCGCGATCAAATCATTCGGGGAGAGATCCCGGAGGGCGCGCAGCTCAGGCAGGATGCGATCGCGACGCAATATCAAGTCAGCCGTATTCCGGTTCGCGAAGCACTGCGGCAGCTGGATGCCGAGGGGCTGATCGCGATTGTTCCCAACCGGGGCGCAGTTGTGCCCGCCTTGTCGCCCGATGATATCGAAGAGCTCTTTTCGATTCGAGCCTTGCTCGAACCCGAGGTTTTGAAGCTTTCGATTCCACGGTTGACGAAAGAGGATTTCTCGGAGGCTGCTGCGGTTCTGCACAAATATGTAAACGAACTGCGGCGCGACGATCACGTCTCGGCGTGGGGGCGGTTGAACTGGCAATTTCATTCGATTCTTTACTCCCGCGCGAATCAGCCGCGATTCATGGCGATTATCCGTAACGTCAACAACAACGGCGAGCGCTACACCCGCCTGCAGCTTTATCTCACCCACGGGATGAAGCGGGCCAACGAAGAACATCACCAGATTTTGGAGTTCTGCCGTCAGCGCGACATAAGTCAAGCCTGCAAACTCTTGCGCGAACATATCCAATACGCCGGCGAGTCGCTGAAGTTAGCCCTGGAACGGAAGCGCAGCGACGCGCAAAGCGATTCTGACAACGGCGCGGCCCACTCGAAGTCCTAAATCGAAGTCCTGAAAATCGAACTCCTAAATCGAAGTCTCGAAAATCAGTGCACAGAGAGGATTGCCGTTGTCACGGACAGTGGCGGCAGGTCGAGTTGGACCTTCGATCCATTCACTTGGATAGGGTGCGGTTTGGGGACCACACGATCGGGATTGTCAAAACTGTTGCAGGCATTCCAGTCCGCATCGTGGAGAATCTGCGCGGTGCCCGCGTCCGCGACGCCGCCTTTCAGCGTGCACTCCACTTGCAAATCGGAATCGTGGCGAGGATTTACGAACGTGACTACGAGTTCCTTGTCACTCTTGGACGCTGAGACGGAGAGGCCCAGGGGTGAAGAATCCGGGTGTGAAGAAGCTTCGGTTTCGACTCGCAGCGCAGTCTTGGAGCGGTGCGGTTTGAAAAGGCTAAACGCATGATACGTTGTGGTTCGAACGCAGTGCTCCCCCTCCGGTCCGTCGGTCAGCAGCAGCGACTGTAATACATTTACCATTTGCGCGATGTTGCACATGTAGAGTTTGTCGGCCTGACGGTTAAAGACGTTCAAGCCCAGGCCCGCCGCCACAGCACTGCGTAGCGTGCTTTGCTGCCACAGCTTCCCGTAACGCTTCTCGTCCTCTTCGGGAATATTGTCCCAAACGCCCCATTCGTCGAGGATCAAGCCAACCTTCTTGCCGTTTTCATAACTGTCGAGTACCGCCCTCTGATGGACAATCGATTCCTCAACCTTGGCGTACGACGCCAGTTGCTCATTCATGTGGTCGATGGTGAAACTAGTGGAATGATCGGCGCCGCCGGAGTAGTAATGCATGGAAACTCCCTGCGGCCGCTCCCAACCCAAACCATCCATCAGTCCGCGGGACCAGTGCGTATCGTTGCCGGAAGGTCCGCTGGCCACCAGGAAAAGTTCCGTCCCGCCGAAGTCGCGGCAATAGACGGCGAAGTCACGGTAAAGACGCGCATACTCTTCGGGCCGCATGTTTCCGCCACAGCCCCAACTCTCGTTCCCGACGCCCCAGTAGCGCACCCGGAAGGGCTCAGGAGAGCCGTTGGACGCGCGCTCATCGGAAAGCGTGCTGCCCGACGGATAGTTACAGTATTCGATCCAGTCCCGCAGTTCGTGCGGCGTGCTGCTGCCCACATTTCCCGCCAGGTAAGGCTCGGCGCTCAACAGGCGGCACAGGCCGATAAATTCATGAGTCCCGAAACTTCCGTCCTCGATGTAGTTTCCCCAGTGGATGTTCACGCGTTTGGGACGCCTGGCGGCTGGACCAATACCGTCGCGCCAATGATAATCGTCGGCAAAACAGCCGCCCGGCCAGCGCAGAACTGGAACCCCTAAAGCTTTAAGATATTCGACCGCCTGTTTGCGATATCCATTGATGTTTGGAATGCGCGAGTTCGGCCCCACCCATAGGCCGCCATAAACACACGAACCCAGATGCTCGATGAAATGGCCGTGGAATTCGGGCCTGACGACTCCAATTTCGGAGTCCGTGCGGATCACGACTCGCTGGGTCGCCGCTGTTGGCGCTCCCAGCGCACCCTTGGGCCCCAGCGCCGACGCCGCCATGGCAGCCGTGCCTGCGACAAACTGCCGTCTGGATATGGGATGGAACGTAATTGGATGGTTCATGCTCATTGGACCTTGATCAGTAACATTATTGCGCCGTGGCGCGGGACCTCTTCGGTGTAGGTGCCGCTGAAAGAACCGAGGTCCTTGTGCTGCCAAAGGTCGCGGAGCCTCGCTGAGCCCTGTACGCCGATGTCTTTATAGCTCAGAGTTATAGGGTTGGTAGACTCGCCGCGGTTAAAAAGACCGACCGCGATACTGCCGTCCGCGAGCGGTTTGGCCCAGACCTCGAGCGGACCTTCCTGTGCCACTCGGCGGCCTTGCACTCCCTTTGTGTCCTGGTCGACAGCAACGACTTCCTTGTTAGTGAGAATGCTGAGCGTTTCAGGAGTCATTTTCGACAGGTCGTTGCCGGCCAGCAGCGGAGCGGCCAACAGTGCCCACAAACTCATGTGGGTGACGTACTCGTCATGATTCATGCCGCCGTTGCCAACCTCGAGCATGTCAGGATCGTTCCAGTGTCCCGGTCCGGCGAATGGCTCCAGGCCATCCTGATCGAATCCGATGACCGACATGCGATCGTAGTGATCGTTGATGTCCTCAGTCGTACGCCACAGATTTCCGCCAACCTCTGCACCCCACCTCCATACGCGACCATACCCATATTGGCAGAGACTGAAGACGATCGGTCTGCCGGTCCGCACCAGCGCGTCGTGCATTTTCTTGTAGACTTCCTGCATCCGGCTACGCGGATAAACTTTTTCGGCGCTGCACCAGTCATACTTCAGGTAGTCAAATCCCCAGTCTGCGTACTGTTGCGCGTCCTGCTCCTCGTGTCCGTAGCTGCCTTCGTACCCCGCACAGGTCTTGGGTCCCGGAGAAGAATAAATGCCGACCTTCAGTCCTTTCGCGTGAACGTAGTCCACCAGGGCCTTCATGTCGCCAAATTTCTGGTTGGGTTGAATTCTTCCCTTCTCATCACGGACGCCTTGCCAGCAATCGTCGATGTTCACGTAAACATAGCCGGCATCTTTCATTCCGTTGCTGGCAATGGCGTCGGCCGCGGATCGAACGTCGTCGGCTGTGACTTTGCAGGCAAAGTGATTCCAGCTATTCCATCCCATGGGAGGCGTCAATGCCGTGCGCGAGGGCTCGGCGCCTCGCGCGGGCGAGCCGAGGATCGGGGCAATGAAAATCAGGGCAATGAGGATAAGTTTCTTCATGGTTTGAAAGTCCCTTGCACTTCGCTGTGACGGACGCCATCATTGAGTCCAGTCTGCGGTTAGGCTAGCTCGCCTACCACCTCGAACGCCTTTTCGTTGCCCGTCGTGATGATAACTGTGTCCTTGTGAGTTCCTCCCAGAGACGCGGCTTGCCCGTTCACCGTCACGCTGTGGAGCACAGTCTGTTCGGGAAGGCGCAGCTTGAAATATACTTCCCGGGGCGTTCGCTCTCCCTTCAATTCCACGTGTCCAACGACGCGTTGAGCTCCCGTTCTTGCCGTCAGGCTGAAGCTGACTCGACCCCAGCGCGTCGGAGCTTGCTCAATCCGAATCTCTTTTCCAGAAACCACCCAGTCGCGCGGCACGCCTTTTGCGAGGTATACCCTGTCTTCGTCGGAATCCTCCAGCACCAGCATCCAGCGCACAAGCAGCGGTACGGTCTGCTGCGCAGGTACGCAGTAGGTTCCAGAATCGCCAGTAATCCCCGTTACTTCGCCCGCCGTCCAACTTCCGCGGGTATGGGCATGATAGCGATGGGAATAGAGAAATAGCAGAAATTCTTCGATGCGGTCGAGTCGCAGCAGAGCTTGCGCGTAGCCATATGAGATGAAACCCAAAATCTCACGGCCATCGTCCTGGAAGCGCCCCACGTTGGCCACGACTCCGAGCGTGGTCGCGCCGTAAGCTCGCATACAGTTGATCACGAGATTTGCCAGGCGCGGCGGCAGCACGTCCGCCTGAAGCAATTCCGCATAAGGACGGTGCGGCCACTGTTGCGGGCTGGGCCGCTCCTTCTCCATCGACTCGCGAAAAGTCAGCGTCGTACCCGGAAATAATCCGATGTAGGGCGGCGTCTTATCGCTCTGGATATTTTTCTCGATGCTCTCGATGGTCCTTTGCTGCAGCACCTGGCTGCGCTGGAGCCAGCCATGCGCCAGCTTTGCCATTCCCAGCGACGGGTGGCTGTGCGCCAGTTCCGTCCAGGCTCGCGCAATGTCTTTGAAACCGCGCGCCGCAAATGCGCTATTCGCATAGTAGGGCTGCCAGTAGAGCGACGGATTCTCGCCCAGGCAGGAGTCCGATTCGCTCCAGCCGCGAATCAATCCATACCCAGGATTTTCATTCGGCAAGCGGAGACTCTCGTCGTGCATTTCGGCCAGCAACTGTGCGGTGGCTTCGATCTTCCCGCGATGCTTTAATATCAAAGCGCTGTCGCGCGTGTAGCTGAAATAGCGCGCCAACAGCGAGAGCGTCATGCCAAACTGCGCAGTCTCAGGACCGCGCATGTCGACCATTCCCTTGGCATCGACATACTCGGTGAAGTAGTTGTCGATGAAAAGCCGCGCCGTATCGAGGCGCCCCCACTCCATGTTGGTGTAGATCGCGCTGGTGAAGATGTCCTGGAACCCGTCATACTCCGAACCCGCGTAGTCGCGGTCGACCGCGCCATACTTGGGATACACGCCACCCGGCCGCGTCATTAGCTCTTTCGCGAACGAGTGTTTTGACATGTCAACCCAAACGTTTTGCGGAAGCGCCGCCGGCACAAAATCGCGCAGCTGTTCATCCCAATACTCTGCAAATGCGAGCAGAGCACGATAGAACTCGTCGGGCTGCGGATCTTCGCGCCCCGGCGGGTACGCAGGGTAGCTGTGGCCATAAACGACCTTGGCAATCTTTCCGTTCTCGATCTGCACCGTGCGATGCCAGGTGTGCACGATGTACTTGTTCTTGCTCGCGCCGACATCGCCAAAGACGATCGCTTCCCAGTAGACCTCATCCGTGACGGGAATCACCTTGCGAACGGCCGGCATCCATCCGCCAACCAAACCGTCATAGAGTCGCCCGTTCTTCAAAGCCTCCCGCAACTCGGGGGAATATTGAACCGGATGATAGGTGCGCGTGCTGCCACTGCGGTAGACCGGAGTAACGTCGTACGCTTCCTTCGTGCCGACGAACGTGGTCCAAGTGCGCGGATTCTTCTCCGCCGAGGCCATTGGCGGCGCTGCGGATTTCACCGTCTCCGGGTCAGGGTCTCCATTCTGCAGAAGACGATCGGCAAGAAGGTCAGGGGAAGACAATCCAATATCCTTGAGAGCAAACCCCAGGTAAGGGCTTCCTTCGGGCATGGAAGCTTCTGCGCTCTTGGTGAGCACTCGCGTTTCGCCAGACGTTTCGCCGGAAGACGAAAGGAATACCAGCGATCCTTCGCGTGTCCGCAGATCTTCATAGACCTTCCACGAACTTGCGCCAGCTTTGAATTCGGTGAGCAGCGTGTAACCTTCCACTGAGACGGTGGCAGTCGTCTTGCTGCCGCGGCTCCGCGCATTCGAAGCACCCGGTTGCGCAGATGCCCCCGGACTGCGCGCCAGAAGCTCAAATCCAACGGCACTGGTGGCTAAACCATGCAGAAAGTCGCGCCGACGCATGCGTATCCTCGCTGGGTATCCTCGTTTGTCCCTGGGTTAGATTTCTGAGTGCGTTTACCTTCAACGCCTTCGACGCCTGCCGTTGCCGAGAGCGTCCCGGTCTTCCTTGATCTCAAAGTCGACTGGGGGAGTTACTCCGAGCAGGTATTGAACGAAATAGTCCCACCGTCGCCGCACCAGATAGAGCGCATGCTCGCCACTCTCGCCGTGAAACATGTTGGGCACGAACAGCATGTCGAAGTTTTTATTCGCTTTCATCAACGCATCAACGAAACGAATTGTCTCCACGGGATGAACGTTGTCATCAATGTCGCCGTGCTCCAGCAGCAGATGGCCTTGCAGACGCTCCGCCATGGTCACATTCGACTGGGCGGCGTAATCGTCCAGCACGGGATATCCCTGGTAAGCCTCATTCCACCACGCTTTATCCAGGCGGGCATCGTGATCGCCCGAAGTGGAGACGCCAACCTTATAGAACTCGGGGAAGGCCAGCATGGCGTGAGCTGCGCCATAACCGCCCGCGGATGTACCGAAGATTCCGACTCGTGATGCGTCCATGTACGGATAGCGCGCGGCCATTTGTTTGATCAGGGCAACGTGATCTTCGAAGGCTCCGCCCAGGTTCCGGTATGAGAATTGATGAAACGCGCGAGAGCGTCCGGTAGTGCCGCGGCCGTCCACCATCACCACCACAAAGCCTAGCTCAGCCACCGGCTGCAGCCACAACGTGCGGCCGAAAGTTTTCGGGACAAAGAACGCCTGCGGCCCCGTGTATACAAACTCAATGATGGGATACTTCTTGACCGGATCGAAATTCGAGGGCCGCCAGATCAGCCCGTAGATATCTGTGGTGCTGTCCGCAGCTTTCCCCTGAAATGGCTCCGTAAGCTTCCATCCCGTCTTCAGCAATTCACCCGCGTCGGTCTTCTCCAGAACGCGGACCTCCGAGCCATCTTTAGTACGCCGCAACACCGCCTGCCCGGGCAAGTCTGGACGCGAATAGTTGTCCACGAAGAAAGTTCCATCCGGGGAAATGCTTACGGAATGGTCCGCGTTCTCCGGAGAAAGCAACTGCAGCCCTTTTCCATCAAACCCAACGCTATAGAGATGTGCCTGATAAGGGTCTTCGTTTTTTTCGCGTCCGTTGGCGAGAAAATAGACGCGGCGGTTTTTTTCATCCACATGCTCAATCTGCCGCACGACCCACGGTCCCTGGGTTATCTGGTTCTCCAACTGCCCGGTTTTCTGGTTGTAGATGTAGAGGTGATTCCAGCCATCGCGCTCCGACGACCATAAAATTCCCCCCGTGGTCTCGACGAAGCGGTAAAACGTTTCGCCGGGATCCAAGTACGAGTCAGACTGCTCCCGCACCAGAACTTTCTGTTCTCCGGTGGAGGCGTCAACGACCCGCAATTCCTTGGCCTTGAATCCGCGCTCATCATAGTCGTAGTAGAAACTCTTGCTGTCGGGGAACCAGTCAAAGCCGGGGCCGTCCTGGAAAGGAAGCTCGATCGACGCAGACGGCACATCGATCCTCTTGCCCGACTGAATGTCGAAGATGATCGGCTCGGCCTTCGCCAATACCTCTCCCGGCAGAGGATAAACGTAGGTGAATGCCCTCGGCCTCAACTGGTCCGGTGGAACAAATTGCAGACTGGTGAAGCGGCCCGAGTTCCTGGAATCGATACGATAAGTAATCAGCTTCGACGAATCGGGCGACCAGAATACCGCTGCGGGCTGTTTCACGTCTTCGGTTCCCTGATCGACCATCAAGCGCAATGAGGGCAGAGGAGTGGCGTAGTCCCACCCCGCTGCGCCATCATGAGTCAACTGCAGCACTGTGCCGGTCGAAACATCTCTGAAGTAAAGGTTGTATTCCTTCACGTACGCGGCCCAGCGCTTGTTGGGTGACAGCACTTCGTTAGGCGGGTCCGAATGCGCCGGCTCTTTCTGGCATTCGTAGGTGGCCAGAGAGCAAGTCCATTGCGCGCTCTCGATGGAGAAGCGAACCGCCTTCCCGCCCTCCACAAACTCCATTTCAGAAAACGGCAAGGCCGACGCAGAGTACGCTTGTTTGGCTGCCTGCGAGAGCGCTGCAGCGAAGCGGTCGTGATCGAAAGCAGGACCGCTCGTGTTCTGTTCCGCATCCACCAGAACGAACTCGGACTGCTTCATTCCAGTTTTGCGATACCAGAAGCGGTTGGTCTTCTCGATCCAATGGGGCGTCACATCCGCGACGTAAACCAGATGGCGCACGTTCCCGGGGAGAAACTGCTCGGCCCGCTGGTAGTCTTGCAGAGTACCTTGAGCCAGCGCCGCAAGCGGCACAAGAAACAGCAAGAGAATCGCGATGGAACCAGGACGACGAATCGATCTCATCATGTTGGCTTCCACATGTTGGCTTCCGCAAAAACCCGGGGGAACTAAAAATGCATTCGCCGGCACGACACTTATCGTCGCATCCGGCGAATGCATCTCAATCTCGATCTCAATGACAATGATCCGTCAAGCGATTCTCAGAACTCGAAATTCGCTCGTAGTTCGAGCATGCGTGCTCCACTATTCGGGGAATTCGAATAAGCAGACACAGTGCCGGTCGTCGTTCCGAATCCGGTGTCCTGAACTCCGGCATCTGGAGTGCCAAAGTTCGGATGGTTGAATATGTTCAGGAATTCGGCCTGCAGGCTGAACTTGACTCGCTCGGTGATAGACACGGCCTTGTTCAGCGACATGTCGGTATCGAAAAGATGTGGTCCGTGGAACCAGGGGTGAAGGCCAAAGGTGCCAGCCGCCGAATTCGGAGTGAGATAGGTCGAATTCGCTGGGCCGCCTGAAATCGACGTCATGTACTTCGGATCGAACACGTCGACAAATGGAGCCGGGCTTTCTCCGTTCTGCTGATAGCTGACGCGATGCACGCCGATCGACTGCTGCAACTGCTGCACGGTCACTCCGTTCAGATTGATTCCACCATCGGCGTAGTCGTTAAACGTGCCGAATCCACCTCCCATCTGAAAGGGAGATCCAGTCTGGTAGGTAACGATGGTTCCCAGAGTCCAGCCGCCCACGACCCGGTCGAGAACTCCACTGTGATTCACGAACGCCTTGCCTCGGCCGAAGGGGAGATCGTACGTTCCGTTGGCGTGGAGCACGTGGCGAAGGTCGAGAGTTGGACCATAATTCATGTGAGGATCGCGCAGCGAAAACTGGGTAGCTACTCCCGTCCAGTTGCTCACGGTATTTATTCCCAGCGTGTGGCTCCAGGTGTAGTTCGCGTCGAACTGCATACCATGCCACTGTTTCTGGCGGAAATCCACCTGCAACCCGTTGTGGGTCGCGTATCCGTAGTTGGTCATGTACGAAGTCTCGATGCCGGAATTGTAGGGATTCACCTGGAAGAAGTTAATCGGCACGACTCCCGCTACACCGGTCGGGAAGCCTACATTGGCGGTGCAGGGCGCGAACGAAGACCCGACCAGATTGCAGAAATAGTCGGCGTTTCCGTTGGTGGTGGTCATCGCCTGCGCAAACGTCCCGGCGGACCCATTTGTCAAGAACTGGACGAAGGATGGGTTCGTGTAATCACCCAGACTCCCGTCCGCACCGGCCGATTCTCCAGCAAATGCGGAATCAAAGAGCGGCGTTGCCTGACCGCCATGGCTGGCGAACGAACCCGCGTAATTCGGATTTCCGCTCGCATTGTTGGCTGCCAGATTTGCCTGGGCGGCCTTGAAATTGGTCAGGAACCCGTATGCGCCCGGTTGAAAGATATTCACTTCGTTGATCTGGTACGAGGTCCACTGATGAATGCTACGGCTGCCCACGTAGCGGATCTCGATCACATTGTCCTTACTCAATTCGTGCTGTATGCCCAGGTTCCACGATTCAGTGTATGGCTGCTTGATGTGGGGGTCGATGCCGTGCGCATCGTTGGCGTACCAATTGTTCAGGAAGGTGAACTCCGACTCCGGCGCGACCTTCTGATAGGTCGACGGGGCGTACAGGTAAGGCGGGCACGTGGCGGCCGTTACGTAGCATGGTTGGGTGGTACCCAAAGCCAGACTGCCGGAAGGAAAGAATCCCGGGGCGCTTACATTGCTCGCATTGGTTTGCGCGAACTGATAGAAGAACGATCCATAGTCGGAAGCGTTATTCCAGAAATACTGGTAGGGCTCGGTATAGCGCCGCACCGAAAATCCGCCGCGAATGATGGTCTTTCCCGTGTTGTAGGGATCCCAGCTGAAACCAAAGGACGGCTGAGGGCTTACGTTCCAGGGATTGTATTGATGCGACGTTGCAATCAGCGCCGGGTTGAGGTCGGCGGAGTTTGAGGATAGTGAGCCGGGGCTGAAGACATTCCAAACACCGGAAGGTCCGAAAACGGCGGACGGCAGGGCTTGGTGATACGATCCCGTCAGATCGTGATCGTCGCCGGTGAAGTCCCAGCGCAGGCCATAGTTGAACGTCAGATTTCGGCGGACATGGTAGGAATCCTGCGCAAAAAGGCCCCAGGACTTCTGCACTTCGTCAAGAAAATAGCCTTGGGGGCCACTGTAGCCACCGGTCGCAGGGATATACGCGTAAGAGGTGCTGATGCCGGTGACCCTGCCCGCCAGAGTTCCGTACAGGGCTTCCGCCTCACCGAGTTGCTGCGCACTAGCGTTGGGAATAGTTCCGGTCGGGCCGGTGGAAAAGGCACCCAATGCCGGATCGCCGGCGATTAAGCCGAGATTGATCGTCGGCCATCCCACCGGATTGTTGTAGTAGTGGTCTTGCTCCCGGAACATCGAGAAACCAAACTTCAGCGTGTGCGCCGCATGTTGCCAGGTCGCGGTGTCAGAAGCGCCCACAGTCGGGTAGAAGTCGGAGACCGGAACCTGGTAGTACGCGCCGGAGTTGGCAAGCGCCCAATTCACCTGCGGCTGAGCCAGCCACAGCGGGGGCGCGTCGTAGGAATTGAAGTCCGCGTGATACAAATAGCCGGCACGAAACTCGTTGAGGATAGTCGGACTCACCGTCCAATCGAAGCCTAAGCCGGCGGTGTAGTACTTTCCCCGGTTGTGCGCTCCTCGATTGGCAAAAGCTGCCCCCGGGAACGGAGGCGGATTGTAGGTCGAATAGAACGCGCTCACCGGCTGCCCTTTGGTCTCATTGAACGTGACGTTGAGACGGTATTTTTGCGAGATGTCGTAATCGACGCGCACGGTTGGGAAATAGATCGTGCGGGAAGCGGGCTCCTGCCAGGTCAGCGTGCTGAGGTTCGGATCGCCCACGACCGGCGCTAGCGATCCGGCCGAGAGCACTCCCTGAATCGCACTTATTTGCCCGAGGACTGCTGCATTCACAATGCCGGTATACCCGGCGTTGGCCCCGACTTGCAGAACGTTGATCGCCTGCTGATTGCCATTTGAGTCGATGTAGGTAAAGATTCCCGTCTGCGCCGCGGAATTTAGGACCGTATTCTGCGTGTTAATGGTGCCGGGCTGCTTGGACATGGAGAAGTTGCCAAAGAAGAACAACTTGTCCTTGATGATGGGGCCACCCACGCTGCCGCCAAACTCGTTCAGAATGATGACATTCTTTGGCAGGCTCAGAGCGTCGTTCACCCAACTATTGGCGTTCAGTGCGGTGTTGCGAAAATCTTCGAACACACGTCCATGGAATGCATTGCTCCCGTGGCGGGTGATGAAGTTGATCTGCATGTTTGCCGCCCCGAAGCCCTGATTCAGGTCCAGTTGATCGGTCTGGACTGTCATTTCCTCAATATTCTCGAGGCGAGGTTGTACATCCGGCTCTCCGTTGCCGGAGAACTTCATTCGGCTGGTACTGGAAATGACACCATCAATGTTGTTGCCCTGCGCGATCTGCGGCAGCCCACTCCAAGTACCACCTAGGCCCGGAACGTTGCTGTACCCGGGCACCAAAAACGACAACTGGGTCAGGTCGCGTCCGACCATCGGGAGATCTTCGATTTGCTTGAGATCGATCGCCGTGCCAATTGCGTTGGAAGTCGTCTCGATCAGCGGCGTCGCCGTCTCCGTAACCTCCACCACCTCAGTGACCGCGCCAACCTTGAGAGTTACTTTGAGGTTGGTAGTCTGGGAGGCTTGCACCAGCACGGAGTCAAATACTTCGCTGGCGTATCCGCTCTTGGAGACGGTTAGCTTGTAGGTGCCGTTCACCAAATTGCTGAAAGTGTAGCCGCCGGACTCGGGCACGCGGACTTTCCGGGTATCGTTCGTGGCCAGGTCGCGAAGCTCCAAGTCTGCTCCCGCCACAATGCCACCGCTCTGGTCGACAACCGTGATCACCACCGTTCCGGTAGAACCAAATTGCGCCCAGGTGGATGGAGCGACGCACAGCGCCAGCAGAATCATGAGAGCAGGCCTAACACAACGGCACACCCGACTCAAAGACGTGGAAAACATATAAGTCCTCCATCACACGCTAACAAAGAGCGTTGCGAGGTTTTAGGCTGAAAAACTGACGCAAGAACGTCGCGGAAATCGTCCGAACTTCGTCGTTTTGGCAACTCCTGACCGACGTGGACCCGCGGCGCAAGGAAACGTTTACCCATGGTGGGATTTTGTATACTTTATTCGATCCGTTTGTCAACCATATTTCTCGCGGTCGCTCGAACCTCTCCGTTTCTGGTGTTTCAGAGACCAAGTGTTTTCTTGGACCGAGTGATTTGGGGGGGGAACTGCGAAGGAAGTGCCAGGCGACGCCTCCCTTCGCCCCCCGGATTCGTCCAGTTGCGGTACCCTACGACTCTGGCGGGAATTGTTCCAGGAATCGTTTACCTTGAAGACAGACTCTCATATTTCGAGACGGGCCCTGCTCAAGCGCATGGGCGCCATTGGGTTGGGGCTCACTGTGAAGCCTCCTGCATGGTATTCACCGGAACCAACGAGAGCGGTGACCTTCGTTGATGTGGCTCGTTCCGCTGGAATCACATTTCAGCATGACCACGCAGCTTCCCCGGAAAAGTACTTGATCGAAACGATGGGTTCGGGCTGTGGCTGGATTGACTATGACCAGGATGGACTGCTTGACCTCTACCTGGTAAACGGAGCCGCGACTCGCGTGTACCACCCGACTCGCCCGCTGCGAAGCGCGCTGTACCGGAATAACGGAGATGGCACTTTCACCGACATCACCGGCAAAGCGGGCGTTGGCGCGGAAGGTCTGTTTGGCATGGGCGTGGCGGTAGGCGACTATGACAACGACGGCTTCCCGGACTTGTTTGTGCTGGGCTACGGGCGATGCATCGTTTACCACAATAACGGGGATGGCACTTTCACCGACGTGACTGGGCGCGCGGGCGTGGAGAATTCAGGACGCTGGGCATCGAGTGCGGCGTGGTTCGACTACGACAACGACGGGCGGCTTGATCTCGTCATCGCCAACTACGTCGACTGGTCGCCAGATCGCAATTTCTACTGCGGCGACACGGGTCCGGGGCTGCGCAGCTATTGTCACCCGGACGATTTCCATGGCCAGCCGCCGACGCTCTATCACAACAACGGCGACGGCACTTTCACCGATGTCAGCAAATCTTCCGGTGTGGGGTTGAAGGGAGGCAATGGACTCGGCATCGTCACGTTCGACTACGACGATGACGGCTGGCAGGATATTTTTATTGCCAATGACCACATGCCGAATTTTCTGTTTCACAATAACCGCGACGGAACTTTCCGCGAAGTGGGATATGCCGCCGGAGTCGCCGTCAGCTCTGACGGGCAATTCGAGGCTGGCATGGGAACCGACGCCGCCGACATTACGGGCAGTGGCCGCATGGACCTGGTGGTGGCTCACCTCGACATGCAACTCGCGCGGCTCTATCAAAACCTTGAAGACCATACCTTCGATGACGCGACCATGCGATCGAAGATCGGCTATGCGACCTATCACATGAGCGAGTTCGGCGCGCGTTTCATCGACTACGACAATGATGGCGCGCGTGATCTTTTCATGGCCAACGGACACGTCCTCGACAACATTGAGCGCTATCACGCCGACAGCCGCTACGCCGAACCCAAGCTGATGTTCCGCAATAACGGGCGCGGGATTTTTGAAAATGTCAGTGATCAGATGGGGCCGGATTTTCTGCTGCCCCGGGTGAGCCGTGGCGCGGCCGTCGCCGACTTCGACAACGACGGCGATCTCGACATTCTGGTGAACAATAATGGGCAGGCAGCACAGCTACTGCGGAATGATGGAGGGAATGCCAATCACTGGCTGGAGATTCTGCTGATCGGCACGAAGTCCAACCGCGACGGGGTTGGCGCTCGAGTGAAGCTCTCGGCTGGAGACCTCGTCCTTTACGACCAGCGAAAAGGCGGCATGAGCTACCAATCGGCGCAGGATCCGCGTCTGCATTTTGGACTGGGGCAACGTTCGAATGTTGACGCCGTTGAAATCTTCTGGCCCAGCGGAAGCATAACCAAGCTCGCTAAACTTAAGATCGACCAGATCATTGCGATCAAAGAAGGAGTCGGCATCGTGGAGCGCCCCTTTCCTCGTGTATCCGCGAAATGAGCGTACGTCCTCTCGATGGATCGATCGTCATCGATCGTTACTTATCGACCGCCAGTTACGGATGGGGTGTTGCCGAGGTTTCTTCCGGCAATCCTCCACCTGCATAGCCCGTCTTGCGATCGCCGGGAGCGGCACGAATGCGGTTGGCCTGTTCCTGATTTAATTTCTCAAGAGCGGCAAGCGCGTCTTGCGCATGTTTGGCGTCTCCATGCCGCTCGTAAGCCTTCGCCAGGTTGGCGTAGACGGATGGTTGGCCAGGCTCAAGATGGCGCGCGATTTCGAGATGCGCAATCGCATCTTCCAGGCGACCACCGATCAAGTAGAGGCTGCCCAGCGCGATCTGCGAAGTCGGATCGTTAGGCTGGCCGGCGACTGCTTTCTCCAGAGCCGTTTGCGCCTCGATGAACTCTGGCTGTCCCGGACTGATCCCGGAACGAATCAAGGCTTCCCCGAGAACGGTTAACAAGGCGTGATTCTCATAACCTTTCCCAACTCCTTCCCGTGCGGTTCGGATCGCATCGGGAATACTCCCCTCGAATAGCTCTTCGTGAGCAAGAGCCAGGTAGCCGATCTCACTGCCCGGCGCGAGTTTGGCCGCCAACTCAAACGCTGGTTTAGCCTGGTCAAACTGATCGAGTTGAGTGAGAAACATGGCTCGTTCGTAGTGGAGTCGCGCCGACTGCGGCAAATCGCGAAGTCCGATGTCTACGACCTTGAGGCCAAGACGATAATCCTTGTTGTCCATACAGGCATCGGCAACGAACGCATAGAGCTTCTCGTTTCGTGGCGACAGGGCGGCGGCTTTCTGCAGAGATATCAGCGCCTCCTGCGGTTGCGCGTTTCCGATGTAGGCCTGTGTCAGCAGATTCTCGACATCGACGCCGTCGTGGCCGCCGTTCCGCAAATCGTTCAGGATCTGAATTGCCTTCTTGAACTGGTTGGTTCCCACATAGCAGAGGGCGAGGTTGAAGCTCGCGGCATATTGGTGAGAGGCTCCCGCTTGTGCCGCCAATAGGTGCGGGATCGCCTCGCGAAAAGATCCCCTACGGGTAAGAGCGGTCCCAGTCTGAAGTTCGGTATCGGCTTCGCGATCGGGGGCAAGGCCGGACTCGTTCCCCTGCCCCTGCGCTGGACCTGACTGACTCTGCGCGCCCGAGGCCTGTTCCCGCTGGGGCGCGGCCTGTCCGTAGGCTTCTACGCGTTGAAATACTGCGAGCATGAGGGCTGCGGAAACCGCGATGCGGCGCAAATTGAATGCTGAACCCAGCCGCCCTCTGCGGTCGTTTCGGGCAGAAGGCATCTCGCAGGAATCCTTGACTATTTCCATTTGCCCTGACCTTCGATGATCGTGATGTAGCGATCAATCGGCAATTCCGCAAACCGTTCCGTCTTCCCACTCGGCTGCGGCCATTGTATTTCCAGCCAGTCGATTTTGGATCTCTTCCCCACTCCTAGAACGATGCGCGGATCGTGCGAAGAAAGATAGCTGCCTCCGCCCACCTTGAATTGATGACGCTTCAAATCGCCAGATTGATAAGTAATCTTGGCGCCAATGGCGTCAATGTTTGCCTTCGTGCCCACCAGTCGCACACCTAGCCAATGGTTTTGGCGGCCAACGTTATTGCGCAGGAGAACCGGCGCAGCATTATTTTGAGTCACCAGCACATCGACCGAACCATCATTGTCGAAGTCGCCCAGCGCCAGACCGCGTCCAGAGAGAGCCCTCGAAAAAACAGGCCCGCTGCGCTGGCTGACATTCTCGAAACCTTTCCCGGTATTACGGAAGAGGAGCAACGGCTCAAGAAACTTCACACCTTCGACTCTTTTGTCGACTGAGTCGTCGGGATGACCATTGCAGAGCAGGAGATCCTGATCGCCATCGTTGTCGTAGTCGAAGAATTTAAGTCCCCATCCGCTCATCAAGCGCGTGGCCGCGCCCAGGCCCGTTGGATTGGCAACATCGCTGAAGGCTTCGTTGCCATCATTGTGGTAGAGGGAGTACATCTCATGATCGACGTTAGCTTCGAATAGATCGATCCAGCCGTCCTGATCGTAATCCGCGGCATCCACGCCCATCCCTGAGCGTGGTTTACCAAAAACGTTTACCCCAACGCCCGCGAGCAGCCCTATTTCTTCAAACCGTCCCTTGCCGCGGTTGGCAAACAGGAAGTTGGGAACGGTGTCGTTGGTCACATAGAGATCCATCCGGCCATCGTTGTTCAAGTCTGCGGCGACCACACCCCAAGCCTTTGCGAGCGACTGCGAAATCCCCGATTCCTTGCTCACATCGGTGAAGGTTCCATCGCCGTTGTTGTGGAAGAGCCAGCATGGCATGGGATCGTAGATGCTGGGAATGCAGTAGAAACGCTCACCACTCAGGGTATCGCCGCAAAACTTAAGCTTGGCCTTGCCGTAGTCGACGAAGTGACAGACAAAAAGATCGAGACGTCCGTCGTTGTCATAATCGAACCACACCGCGCTGGTCGCCCAGCCGGGCGCAGCCACGCCAGCTTTCGCGGTCACGTCAGTGAACGTGCCGTCTCCGTTATTGTGGTAAAGAATGCTGCGCGGATACTGCGTAACATAGAGGTCGGGGAACCCGTCGCCATCGTAGTCGCCAACTGCGACACCCATGCCATAGGCATCACCGGGCACGCCGGCTTTCTGCGTCACGTCGGTGAAAGTGCCATCGCGATTGTTGTGATAGAGCGCGTTGCGCAGCGGCTGAGCGGGTTCGTAGAAATCGCAACGGCCACTGTTGACCAGATAGATGTCCATCCAGCCGTCGTTGTCGTAGTCGAGAAACGCGCAGCCGGCTCCAACCGTCTCGGGCAGATGAGCCATGGGGGAACGCCCATTGACATGCACCCACGAGATGCCGCTGGCGGAAGCAGAAATCTCTTCGAAGTCAGGAGACGGCGTCGGGTTGGGAAAAACGGAGGGCGCGAAGCGACCCGTTCTTCCGAGTGCGCCGCCGATTCCGGCCATGCTTAGCGTTTGAACGAAGCGACGGCGGGAAAGCAGCTTCCATCTCTCGCTTCGGCTTTGCGCCATTCACTGAACCTCCCGATCCCGTCACTTACTCACTTCGGTGCCTGCGCTCCCCGCGTACTCTTCTCCGACATTTCTCGTTGCAGCGCCATCTCGCGGTCGGCTTCCGGCTTGCGCCCGGTGCGCGCGTAGGCAGTGCCCAACTGGTAGTGGCCCGCTGGGTCTCCCGGCTGCATCTTTACATAATTTTGTAGCGGCACAATTGCTTCCGAGAACTTCCCCGCCGCATTGAGCGACATTCCTAGCGCCAGATATGCCTCCTGGAATCCTTCATCGAGCTTCGACGCTCGCAAAAAATGTGGGATGGCGTCGTCCCACTGTCCAGCCTGACGGGCAATTTCTCCCAGCATGAACTCCGCTGAAGCATTGTCAGGATCGATTTTCAGCTCCTCATCAAATTCTGCTTTGGCGTTGTCAACTTCCGGCGGAGATTTCGAAAGAAAGATGCGACCCAAACGGTAATGAATTCCCGACAGCTTGGGTTCTTGCTCCAAAATCTTCTTGTATTCCGCGATTGCCCTGTCCCAGTTCTGCTGCGACTCGAAAGCTTCGGCCTCCAACTGTTGCGCCTGATGTGAACTCGGGGCCGACGTAGCCAACTCCTGCGCAGCCCGGGAAGCGAGTTCCGAATAGAAGTGGGTCGTGCTGTAGAGCACGTCGGGATCGTGGGGAAACTCGCGGTTGAGCACTAGCAATGCTTCGACGGTGGTCTCCGTCTGGTCAAGACTCATCGCGCATCGAGCGGTTGCCATGAGCGCGCGGTACTTGAGTTGCTTATCCCCAACATGGGCTGCAGCCTTTTTCAGAATAGGCAGCGCTTCCCTGCATCGGCCCTTCTGCGCAAGATCGATGCCTCTGTCGTCCGAGGATGAGGCGTCCGGCGCCGGAGCTTTCGACGGCACCTGCGCAGAAGACGACACTGCGAGAAGTCCGCAAAAGAAGAGGAAGATGCAACTCTGAATCAGTCCTGCGCTGGAGAACCTAATCATGGAGGAATGTAGGGCCCGCAACTGCGTCTCCCGCGAAGTATATCCTGCGCTTCCGCTGGGGCAGGCCGGTGGGGAGAGAAACGCTGGATTCAAGAACAACATTTTGGAGGGTCGCCAAAGTTCAGCGTAGTGTATACAATATCCACCGTCAAGCACTGGAAATGGCTACACAATATGGCTACACAATAATGAGGCGATTCGCGGAAGTCCGTCTTAGAAACGAGACGTTCTCTCCAGCGGAGAAGGACAAGTCATGACTTTCGGCTTTCGGCCCGCTCTTTGCGGCCTGACTCTGGTTTGTGCCTTGGCACCGATGTTCCTGCAATCTTCACTCGCCCAGGGCAGCGAGCCGACAGCCGCCTCTATCGACAGCCGGCGCCTGCAACTCCTCTCCCTATTCGACGAAGAGTGGCAGTATGAATTGCGCAGCAACCCGGAGTGGGCAACGACGCTGGGCGACAGTCGCTACAACAATCGATTGAGTGACGCCTCTCCAGAATTCTCCCATTCCGATATCGAGCAGAGAGGCAAGTTCCTGGCCCGTTTCCAGGCCATCGATCCCGCGGGCTTTTCACGGCAAGACGCGTTAAGCCGCGAACTGATGATCCGCCAACTGCAGCAGCAGATCGAAGGGGCCCAGTTCAAGCCGTGGGAAATGCCAGTGAACCAGATGGGCGGACTGCATCTCGAATTGCCCGATCTGGTTGCGTTGACGCCGTTCAAGACAACAGCCGACTATGACAACTATCTGGCACGCCTGCATCAGATTCCGCACGCATTCGATCAGGTGACCGCAAACATGCGGCAGGGGTTACGCGATGGACTGATGCCTCCGCGCTATCTTCTAGAGAAGGTCGCAGCGGAAGCAGACGACATCGCCGGCAAAACGGGCACGAGCAGTCCGTTTGCTAAGCCGGTGGCGGAGTTCCCGTCGGGCATACCCGCGTCCGAGCAGAAGCGTCTAAAGGACGCTGTTCTCACATCGATCAAGGATCAAGTCATCCCCGCCTACCAGCGCTTCGCCGCTTACGTTCGCAACGAATACGCGCCACACGGTCGCATCGATCCGGGAATCTGGTCTCTTCCCGATGGAGCGGCCCGCTATCGCTTCGCCATTCGGCGCATCACCACTACTGACATGACGCCCGAGGCGATCCACGCGCTGGGCCTGAAACAGATTGACGAGATCGAAGCCGAAATGCTCGCCGACGCGCACAAGATGGGATTCAAGGATCTCGCGAGTCTGAACGATCACATTAAAAATGACCGGCGCTTTTACGCAACCTCCGGCCAACAGGTGCTCGATCTATATACGAACTACGCGCGCGGCATGGAACCAGAGTTACCCAAGCTCTTCGGCCACCTGCCCAAGAGCAAGCTCACCGTAATTCCCATGGAAGCTTCGCGATCCAAGAATGCCGTGCCGGCGGACTATACGGATGGCGCCGCGGACGGCTCTCGTCCCGGCCACATCAATGTGAACGAGTATGACCCGGAGCACCGGTTGGTCCTGAACATCGAGGCCATCGCCTACCACGAAGGGATTCCCGGCCATCACCTGCAACTCTCCCTGGCGCAGGAGATGGAAAACCTACCCGAGTTTCGGCGCCACGCGGGATACACCGCGTTCGTCGAAGGCTGGGCCCTGTACGCGGAGAGACTGGGAAAGGAAGTCGGTCACTACCAGGATCCCTACAGCGACTACGGCCGCCTGGAAAACGAAATGTGGCGGGCGATTCGTCTCGTGATCGACACCGGCGTGCATGAAACACATTGGTCCCGCGATCAGATGGTGGCTTACTTCCATCGCTACACGGCGATGGATGAACCGAACATTCAGAGCGAGGTCGATCGCTACATCGCGTGGCCAGGGCAAGCCTTGGCGTATAAGCTGGGACAGTTGGAGATCTTGAAATTGCGGGAGCAAGCGCGGCGGGAACTAGGCGACAAGTTTGACATCCGCGCCTTCCACGATGAGGTGCTGGGAAACGGTGCGCTTCCGCTCGATGTGTTGGACTCGGAAGTCAGCAGCTGGATTGGTCAACAAACCAAGTAGCAATTTCGGCGACCTCCGAAATCGAATCCGCGGAGGATGACTGGGGAGCATAAATTGGGGAGGATATATATGGATCGCAGAGACTTTCTTAAGAAGACGGCAGGAACAACGGTTCTCGCGTCGCTGGGTTCGAAGCTGTACGGCGCGGCGGATTCCTTCCCTCACCGCGTACTGGGCCACACAGGTGAGAAAGTTTCTCTCATTGGCATCGGCGGCTATCACATAGGAAACCCGTCGGACGAACAGGAAAGCATTCGCATCGTTCGCACCGCGCTCGATAGTGGCGTCAACTTCCTGGACAACTGCTGGGACTATAACGGCGGAGTCAGCGAAATTCGCATGGGCAAAGCGTTGCGCGATGGCTACCGTCAGAAGGCTTTCCTGATGACCAAAATCGATGGACAAACCAGGCAGGCTGCCGAGCAGCAACTGGAAGAGTCGCTTCGCCGGCTGCAAACCGATCATATCGACCTTCTGCAATTTCACGAGGTGATTCGCGAAACCGATCCAGCCCGGATTTTCGGAGAGGGCGGCAGCATGGAGGCGGTACTCGCAGCCAGGAAACAAGGAAAGATTCGTTACATTGGCTTCACCGGACACAAGAGTCCGGACATTCATCTCAAAATGCTGGAAACCGCATCCGCCCACCAGTTCACGTTCGACGCCGTGCAGATGCCGCTCAATGTCATGGACGCACACTATGACAGCTTTGAAAAGAAAGTGCTGCCCGTGCTGTTGAAACATGACATTGGAGTGCTCGGCATGAAGCCCATGGGCGACAGTATTATTCTGCGCAGCAAAACCGCCTCTGCTACCGAATGTCTACACTATGCCATGAACCTGCCGACCAGCGTCGTGATTACAGGCTGCGATTCGTTGCCCATCCTGCAGCAGGCTCTTGATGCTGCCCGCAGCTTCCGCGCTATGGGCCCGGAGGAGGTCGCGCAATTGCTGGCTAGAACTGCATCCGCGGCGGGCAAGGGAGAATACGAACTCTACAAAACAACCCACAACTTCGATGGGACGCATCAACACCCGCAGTGGCTGGGTTAGAGACGCTATACCAACGCTCGATCGACCTCAGTGCGAGTCGCGTGCCACGCCGGCCCCGCTGCGTCCCACGAGAAAATCCAGATCTGCGCCTTTGTCCGCCTGCTGCACATGCTCCACATAAAGCCTCACCCACCCACGGTCTGGCAGGGGCGGAGGAGTCCACTTTTCCCGGCGCGCGGCGAGAATATTGTCCTCGACATCCAACCGAAGCAGACGCTCGGGAACATCGAGGGTGACCATGTCCCCCGATTGCACCAGCGCGAGCGGCCCGCCGGCAGCGGCTTCCGGGCAAACATGCAACACGACTGTCCCATAGGCAGTGCCGCTCATGCGGGCATCAGAGATGCGGACCATGTCGCTCACGCCCTTGCGAAGAACCTTGGGTGGCAGCATCATGTTGCCCACTTCTGCCATACCGGGATAGCCGCGTGGACCGCAATTCTTCAGGATCATGACGCAAGTCTCATCGATGTCCAAACTGTCGTCGTTAATCTTGGAGTGAAATTCTTCGATGCTTTCGAACACAACGGCTCGCCCGCGGTGCTGCAAGAGGTGCGGACTCGCAGCTGACGGCTTGATGACGGCGCCGTCGGGCGCAAGATTGCCGCGCAAAACGGCGATTCCAGCGCTCGCCTTGAATGGTTCCGAGAAGGGGCGAATCACTTCGCGATTCCAACAGCGAGCGTCAGCGACATTGTTCCAGATCGGCGCTCCATTCGCCGTCAGAGCTTCCCGGTTCAGAGCGCCGGCTTCGCCCAGTTCGCGGAGTACGACGGGGAGTCCTCCGGCATAGAAGAAATCTTCCATCAGATGTTTTCCCGAGGGCTGGATGTCGACCAGGCATGGGAGCGACGATCCCAGTCGATCGAAATCATCGAGACACAAAGGCACGCCGATGCGGCCGGCAATCGCAATCAGATGGATCACCGCGTTGGTGGACCCGCCGATGGCTGCGTTCGCGCGAATCGCATTTTCGAAAGCTTCGCGCGTCAGTATCTGTGAGATGCAAAGATCCTCGCGCACCATCTGGACAATGCGTCGCCCCGTCATCTGCGCCAGAGTATTGCGCCGCGCATCGACCGCGGGAATAGCCGCGTTGCCCGGCAAGCTCATTCCCAGTGCTTCTACCATGCTGGCCATGGTTGAGGCGGTGCCCATAGTCATGCAATGTCCCTTGGAGCGATGCATGCAACTCTCGGCTTCAAAGAATTCTTCGACCTTCATTTCTCCCGTGCGAACCAGATCGGTCATCTGCCACAGCCCGGTTCCCGATCCCAGGTCGCGGCCCTGGAATTTGCCCGAGAGCATGGGGCCGCCGGAAAGACCAATCGTAGGCAGATCGCAGGAAGCCGCGCCCATCAATAAAGAGGGCGTGGTCTTATCGCAGCCCATCAGCAGAACGACTCCGTCCATGGGGTTGCCGCGAATCGACTCTTCGACGTCCATGCTGGCCAGGTTCCGAAACAGCATGGCGGTCGGGCGCAGTTGCGTCTCGCCCAACGACATGACCGGAAATTCCAGGGGAAAGCCTCCTGCTTCCCACACACCGCGTTTCACAAATTCGGCGAGCTCACGAAAGTGGCCGTTGCAGGGCGTCAGTTCCGACCAGGTATTGCAAATCCCGATGACGGGGCGGCCCTCGAACAGGTCGTGGGGCCAGCCCTGGTTCTTCATCCAACTTCGATAGAGAAATCCGTCGCGGCCCTCTCGTCCATACCACGCCTGGCTGCGCAGTGTCTTCATTGACTCGGTCCTTAGGGTCCAATTGAAAAGGTCGAATTGAAACTCCACTCGACCGTGCCATAACGTGCAGCGATGATAGCGCAAACTCAGGCGGCAAACGTAATCCCAGCTCAACGTTTTTCTTGACGGGAAGAAAAGAGTGGAAGATGATCTCGTTGCTCCGCATCTTTTTCAAAGGATTCCGAACATGTCCTGTGTGCCACGGTTTTCGCGAATGCGACTCGGGTATGGACTACGCAATTCGTCACGCGCCGTTCTGGCTTTTGCGCTACTTTCCTCGGTTTGGGTTTGGTCCTCGCCTCACCCTGAAAAGCCGCTGCGCATATTTTTCGTCGACGTCGAAGGCGGACAGGCAACTCTATTCGTGACCCCGGACCAACACGCACTTCTGATCGACACCGGCTGGCCCGGAAACAACGGACGGGACGCCGACCGAATTGTCGCCGTCGCCAAGAAAGCCGGGATCAGCAAGATCGATGACGTGTTAATCACCCACTTCCACGAAGATCACGTTGGCGGATTGCCGCAGTTAGTGGCTCGAATTCCGGTGGGAACGGTGATCGACCACGGTGACAACCGCGAGAGCACAGATGCGCCGACGGTACAGGTGTGGCAGGCGTACCAGCAACTGCTGGCCTCGAAAAAGTTCAAGCGGTTGACGGTTAAGCCGGGAGACACCCTGCCAATCCAGGAAATCGAGACTACCGTCATAAGCTCCGACGGCGCTTTAATCGACCACCCGCTGGCAGGCGCCGGGCAGGAGAATGCGAGTTGCAAAAATGCCGAGCAGTTCCCTGCCGACCAGACCGAGAACCTGCGCTCGCTGGGCACGCTCATCACCTTCGGCAAGCTGAGAATCCTGGACTTGGGCGATCTGACCCGCGACAAGGAAATGGAACTGGCGTGTCCGATCAACAAACTGGGAACAATCGATATTTACATCGTCTCTCATCATGGCTGGTATCAAAGCAACAGCCCGGCTTTTCTGCATGCAATCGCTCCCCGCGTCGCGATCATGGACAACGGAGCCAAGAAAGGTGGCACTCCCTCCGCGTGGGACATTGTCGAGAAATCCCCTCGCCTGCAGGACCTCTGGCAATTGCACTTTTCCGAGGAAGGAGGAGCCGCGCACAATGTCGCACCTGAATTCATCGCCAACCCGGAGGGTCCGGACCCAGGCAACTATCTCGAATTGACGGCCTCGCCAGATGGCAGTTTTGAGGTCTTTAATTCGCGAACGCAAAAAACTAAGCGCTATGCGGCGCCATAGATTCGCAGCCGCAATCTGCGCTTGTGCGATAGTTCTCGAAAAGATAGTTCTCAAAGGATAGTGCTCGAAAGATAGTTCGAAGGCATTTCCAAAACAGCGAGGCGTGGTGAGTCGTCACAAGATCGCAGTCATTGAAGGAGACGGCATTGGACATGAAGTTGTGCCCGAAGGTCTTCGTGTTCTCGAAGCCGCAGCACGCAGGTATGACATAACTTTCGACTGGCATCATTTCGATTGGAGTTGCCAAACCTATCTCAAGACGGGCCGGATGATGCCGGAGAATGGCCTGGATCAACTCCGCGCCTTCGATGCGATCTATCTTGGGGCGGTAGGCTATCCCGGAGTCCCGGATCATGTTTCGCTCTGGGGATTGTTGATCCCCATCCGGCGCGCGTTTCAACAGTATGTCAATCTGCGACCGGTGCGTCTGATGCGCGGGATCGAATCGCCGATTAAGGGATTCCCACCCCGGCAAATCGACTTCTGCGTGGTACGCGAAAACAACGAAGGCGAATACTCCGAAGTGGGAGGCCTTCTCTACCGCGACACTGACGCAGAACTGGCGATGCAGGAGACCGTCTTTACCCGGCGCGGATGTGATCGCATTCTGCGTTACGCGTTCGACCTGGCGCGGACTCGCAGGAGTCATGTCACCTCGGCGACCAAGTCAAATGGAATTATTCACACTATGCCGTTCTGGGATGAACGGTGCTCGGTGGTAGCAAAGGATTTTCCCGATGTCCGAACCGATCAATACCACATTGATATTCTGAGCGCTCACTTCGTGCAGCATCCAGACTGGTTTGACGTAGTAGTTGCGTCGAATCTCTTCGGGGACATTCTGTCCGATCTTGGCGCCGCAGTCGTGGGCTCCATCGGATTGGCTCCCTCGGCGAACCTCAATCCCGAGCGGCGTTATCCGTCCATGTTTGAGCCGGTGCACGGTTCCGCGCCTGACATCGCGGGAAAAGGTATCGCCAATCCCATCGCCCAAATCTGGTCCGGAGCAATGATGTTGCAACATCTGGGCGAAGCGAAAGCGGCACTGACGGTGGAAGCGGCTCTTGAAGCGGTGCTCGCGCGATCGGAACTACACACTCCTGATCTCGGCGGCCGAGCCAAGACTCGCGAGGTTGGTGAGGCAATCGCACTCGAAATATCGGCAGCGAACAAATCGTAGTGTTAGAACGAGACCTGGACGGGCTTTCCCTCAAAAGTCAGGGTGCGCGAGGTTCCGGCGAACTGTACAAAAATTGCCCGCGGCCCCGCCGGCAGCAGGCGCGAGCCCGGAGCCAGGTGCAGGCTGAATGTTCTTCGCTTGTCGTCCCATGCCATTTGGATTCCCATCCATTCACCCTTGCGATAGTCGAAGGACGTACCGTCGTCCTCATAGAGCAAGAATGAAGAGTCGGCGCCGGGATAAATAGAAACAGAAATCGGCTCATCGACTTTCTCGCCGGTAAACTGCTTCACCGGTCCCAGGGGCAGAATCGATCCCGCGCGCACGTAGAGGGGTATGGTCTCGAGATCCACCGGGCGGACGATCTCGCGGCCGCCTTCGACACGCTCGTGCGTCCAAAAGTCATACCAGGCGCCGCGTGGAAGGTACACGCGACGACTTGTTGCGCCTTTCTCGACCACGGGAGCAACGAGAATATTCCTGCCCCACAAATACTGGTCCGCGCACTCGACTGCCCTCGGATCGTCGGGAAAATGCAGCCACAGAGCCCGCATGATCGGCATTCCGGTCGTCGCGCATTCATGCACGGCGCTGTAGAGGTAGGGCAGCATGCGATAGCGCAGCTCCAAATATTTGCGGCAAATCGTTTCGACCCGCGCATCGTGCAACTGGCTGGAATCAGGAATCGCCGCACCGTTGTAATTTCGAATCTCAATCGGGCCGGGATCGCCCGTGTTCCATCCCCAGGGAAGTCGCAATTTCCAGGTGCGGCCATGACAGCGGAAGAGCGGACAAAACGCGCCGAACTGAAACCAACGCAGGTACAACTCTGCGGTAAATTCTTCTGTCGGAACGAAGCCGCCGATGTCCGTCCCCCAATACGGAATACCCGTGAGCGCGGTATTCAGAGCGATGGGAACGTGCGTCTTCAGCGTCTCCCACTTGGAATACACATCCCCCGACCAAAGGAACGAAGCGTAACGCTGCATGCCCGCGTAACCGTTGCGATGCAACGCGTACGGACGCTCATTTGGCCGATCGATCTGCGGACCTTCCCAGTACATGCGATTGCGGACCAGTCGCGACGGGATGTCGAGTGGATCGCCTTCATCGGGCCACCATCCGTCAATGCCCATAGCAAAGTCTTTGCGATGCGCGTCCCAATAACAACTGGCAGACTCTTCGTCAAAGCGCGCCAAATCGCAGGGATCGTGAACCGTCCCGTGGAGTCTGTCCGCAAGAATGACCGCGTGCACCACCGCATGAAAATGGTCGCGGTGCAATTGGTCGAGCATCTCCTTGGGATCGGGAAAGACTCGAGAATTCCATGCAAACGAGCCATTTTCAGTATTCCAGCCCGAGGGACAAAAGCCCGTACCCAGATAAATCAACGCATCGCACGGCAGCTTCTTTTCGCGAAAAGTTTTCGCTTCGGCCAGCACTTCCTCGCGGCTGGCCAGTGTGCGGTGTGATTGTTGATATCCAAGACTCCATAGGGGAGGCATCTCAGCGAAGCCGGTGATGCGCGCATATTCCGCCATAATCGTGGCCGGATCAGGTGATGCGACGAAGAATAGATCGAGCGCGGCATCGGGGCTCGCAGGTTGAAACTTCCCTTGCGGTCCAGTGAAGTCAAAGCCGCCATAGGGTTGGTGAAAAAATATCGCCCACCCGGATGTTCCGATGATCCATGGAATCGGAACTCGGCCGCCGTGCGTCCCGAGTTCATAGGCGCCTTGCCCGCTGTGCATGGCGTCGGTCGATCCACGGCGGTCAAATTGTGGGCCGCCCTCGCCAAAACCGAACAATGGAGAACTTCCGACGAGGAAAGACAGGATGCCCGTGTTCGCGTCCCGCGCGAATTGCTGGATCGCGTCGCCGTGCTCATTTGCGACCGCGATGTCGACAGGCTCAACGGAAATCTTGAGCTGGAAATGGCCAACCGAAATCAGCTCGGTTGGGTTAGACCGCAGCTTTACGATTGGACTGCCCCAGGATTCTTTGGCCAGCGATCCGTTACTCGGTATCTCGCCAACCGATCCGTGGTTCACGGGAAGGATGCTCAATCGGAGGGTACAAGCGCTGACAGGAGTGATTTGGATTTCAACTGGCTGCCCGGAAACCGGGGCGGAATCCTGGGCCGCAGCATCCTGGGCCACAGCCTGCTTGGGAACGATAAGGGCAGTGGAAGCGGCGAGAATTCCCTTCAACACGTCGCGACGATTCCATTGTGGACTCATATAACTGACTTCCCTTTCCGGCTTCCGGCGGATCCGCTGGTCGGCGACCCGCAATTTCCCAATCGCGGCATTGATTCGTCACCGCCGTGGGATCGGGAGATTGTAGCGGAAACGAACAAATGGAGTAAACGTTTACCATTCGCGTATAATTCCCCTCTCATCCCGGGCTTGGGAACGGAGGAAATCCACTTGCGATGGCGAATTGCCATCCTGGTCAGTGCTGCGATCGCGATCAGCTACCTTGACCGGCAGACCCTGCCGGTCGCGGTCCAGGCGATCAGCAAAGATATTCCCCTGACCAACGGGCAGTTTTCAGCCCTTCAGTCTGCATTCCTGTTCTCCTATGCTCTGATGTACGCGGGCGGCGGCAAGCTAGTGGACCTGCTCGGAACCCATCGCGGTTTTACGGTGATCATGGTGTTCTGGTCGCTCGCGTGTGCGAGTCATGCGCTGGCGGCAAGCTTCGCCATGCTGCTCACGAGCCGGTTCCTCCTCGGCGTGGGGGAAGGCGGTGGCTTTCCGGCCGCTACCCGCGCGGTCGCAGAATGGTTTCCTGCAACCGAACGCGCAACCGCAATGGGCATCATCAATGCCGGGACCGCCGTCGGAGCGGTTGCCGCCCCTCCCCTGATCGCTGCCGTTCTGGGTTACGCCAACTGGCGCTGGATTTTCGTTCTCACCGGCGGGCTGGGTATCTTATGGGCTGTCTGGTGGCGGCTGTCTTACTCTTCTACGTACGCTCCTCCAACCGCTCTTGCCGGGAGTGTTACGGATTCAACTCCCAACTCTGCGACCGGGCTGCCCTGGATTCAGCTGTTTCGCATCCGCGAGACCTGGGGTTTGGTGACCGCCAAATTCCTGAGCGATGCCGCCTGGTTTTTCTATCTTTTCTGGCTGCCAAAATATCTCTACGATGCCCGCGGATTTGACGTGAAAGCGGTCGGCACTTTCGCCTGGATGCCCAGCGCGGCAGCAGGCGTAGGGTGCCTGCTGGGTGGCGCGTTTTCCAGTTACCTGGTGCGCCGGAATTTCTCGCTCGGAGTAGCGCGCAAACTGGCGCTGGGGCTCAGCGCCGCGGTCATGCCGTTTGTCATTCTGATTCCGCATGTACCTGTTACTTGGGCCATCGCGCTTTTTTGCCTGGCGTATTTCGGTCAGCAATCGTGGTCGACTCTGGTCATGGTTCTTCCCACGGATCTGTTCCCTCAAAATGTTGTCGGCTCCGTTGCCGGCCTGGTTGGGTTCGGAGGAGCCATGGGAGGAATTGCCTTCGGCGAAGCTGTCGGATACTTGCTGGACCACGGTTTCGGTTACAGCACGGTTTTTCGCATCGCAGGAACGCTGCACATTGCCGCTTTCCTGATTATTTTGATCGCCATTCCAGTTCTGTTGCCGTTGAAATTGGAGCCGCTGCTGAAGTACTGAGGATTCCATGAAGATTACGGAGATTCGTACTCGAGTCGTGCGGTGGCGTGGAAAGACTGTCCCGTTACCTCCCCACTTCTGCACCAATCCGATGGATCTGCTTCAACTGCCCGAAGCCTCGATGCAGACCTTCACATTCCATGGCTGGCTGATTGTCGAAGTGTTCACCGACGACGGTCATGTCGGACTGGGCAATGCTGCCCTGGCGCCGCCGATCACAAAACAGGTCATCGATCTCTATCTGAAACCTTTGTTGATCGGCCAAGATCCGTGGGACATCGAACTGCTGTGGCAGCACATGTATCGCAAGACGATGGCCTTCGGCCGCAAGGGAATCGGCATGGTCGCCATCAGCGCCCTCGACATCGCACTGTGGGATCTGCTCGGCAAATCCGCCAAACAGCCCGTCTTTCGCTTGCTCGGCGGCAGAGCGAAAGCACGCATCCCGGTTTACGCCTCCCGGCTCTACAGTGTGGAACTCGGCGAACTGGCAGCGGAAGCCCGGCGCTATAAAGACGAGGGCTATCAGGCCATGAAGCTGCGCTTCGGCTGGGGACCCGCCGACGGCGCGGTTGGCATGCAGCGGAATCTTGCATTGGTCCGCACCGTCCGCGAAGCCGTCGGCGATGGCATTGATGTCATGGCGGACGCATACATGGGCTGGACCCTCGACTACGCCAAGAGAATACTGCCGTTGCTGGAGCCGTTTCACCTGCGATGGCTGGAAGAGCCTGTGATTCCCGACGATATCCACGGTTATGCAGAACTGAAGTCGTACGGGAAAATTCCCATCGCAGGTGGAGAACATGAGTTCACTCTTTACGGATTCCGTGAGCTGCTGGAAGCGCATGCTCTCGATTACATCCAGTTCGACACCAATCGCGTGGGCGGAATCACGCAAGCCCGCAAAATCGCCGCCCTCGCCGAGGCTCATTCCATTCCGGTAATTCCGCACGCCGGCCAGATGCACAATTACCACATCGTCATGGCCAGTTTGAATTCGCCGATGGCGGAGTATTTCCCGATCGTCGACGTTGAAGTCGGAAATGAGTTGTTCTGGTACGTCTTCCAAGGCGAGCCCAAGGCAAAGGACGGCTACATCCAGCTCGATGACAACACTCCGGGTCTGGGGCTGACCATCAACGAATCCGGGCTCGAGCAGTTCGAGGTGATCGAATAATCCTGCACTTTCTATGGATCCCATGACACGACTCATCCAAGTCAAAAAAGGCAAGGTTCGCCGGGTGGCGCTGGTCGAAGAACCGAACGTCCGATTTCTCGACACCTGCTCGTCGATCTGCGAGCTGGCGCATATCGCGATTACGGCCGGCATGAAGCTCAGCGACGTGGCGCGACAGCGAGCCAAACGCGAAACCCTGGATTACACCCCGATCTATGAGGGCCGCTCGGAATGGCGGCTGCTGCCAGCGATTGATCATCCTGAGGAACCGTCGCGTTGCCTGATTTCCGGTACCGGATTAACTCATCTCGGCAGCGCACGCGGACGCCAGTCGATGCACGCGACAGCTACCGAGGATCTGACCGACAGCATGAAGATGTTCCGTTGGGGAGTGGAAGGCGGCCGCCCGCCCGAAGGAGGTATCGGGACGCCTCCAGAGTGGTTCCACAAAGGCACGGGCAGTGCGTTGCGCGCACATGGAGAACCGCTCGACATTCCGCCTTATGCTGAGGACGGTGGCGAGGAGGCTGAGATCGCGGGCGTTTATCTGATTGCTCCAGATGGGCGACCGTATCGCATCGGCATGGCGATGGGGAACGAATTTTCCGATCACGCCTTCGAAAAGCGGAACTACCTGAACCTCGCGGGTTCGAAACTGCGCACCTGCGCGCTCGGACCGGAGCTGGTGGTGGATGCGGAATTCGAATCCCTGCCCGTTGCGGCGACGATCGAGCGGAATGGTGAAGTTCACTGGACCAAGACGTTCCGCACCGGGGAATCCGAGATGTGCCACAGCTTGCGCAACCTTGAGCACCATCATTTCAAGTTTGAAGCTCACCGCCGGCAGGGAGACGTCCACGTTCATTTCCTGGGAACGGACTACCTCAGTTTCAGCGACCAGATTCGCCTGCAAGATGGAGATATCATGCAAATCGCCGTCGAGGGTTACGGCCGCCCGTTGCGAAACCCGGTGCGCGTCGACAAATCGAAACCAGTTCTTGTTAGCGTCATTGCTTTGGGATGAATGAAACATGGTGAGTGAAACACAATGAGTCAAAACATGACGAAACCAAGCGTTGCCATTCTCGGACTCGGCATCATGGGCTCGGGTATGGCCCATCGTCTGCTCGCGGCGAACTTTCCGTTGGCGGTCTACAACCGCAATCGCGAAAAGAGTATTCCCTTCGCCAGTGCCGGAGCGTTCCTCGCCGATTCGCCGCGTGCGGCAGCATCCCGTTCCCAGATTATTCTCAGTATGGTGGCGGATGACGCTGCGTCCCGAGATGTCTGGCTCGGAGACGAAGGAGCGCTGAACGGAACGTCTGCGGGTTCAGTTTTGATCGAGTCCAGCACGCTCAGCGGCGACTGGATACACGAACTGGCGGCCAAAGCCGCCGAGCGTGGCTGCCAATTCCTGGATGCGCCCGTTACTGGCACCAAGCCTCATGCCGCATCCGGCGAACTGGTTTTTCTGGTCGGGGGCTCCGCGGAAACGCTCGACGCAGCGCGGCCTGTGTTCTCGGTGCTCGGCCGCGATACGGTGCATCTGGGCCCGACCGGCAGCGGCACACTGATGAAGCTGGTCAACAATTTCGTCTGTGGAGTGCAAGCCGCGTCGTTTGCCGAAGCGGTGTCCATGATCGATGCTGGCGGGCTTGACCGCGCCAAGGCCATGTCGATTCTTACTGGCGGTGCTCCTGGGAGCGGAATCGTGAAGCGAGTTGCGGAACGAATCGCTGCCAATGACTTCACGCCAAACTTTGCCCTGCGCTGGATGGCCAAGGACCTGTCGTATGCCCTGCGGGATGCCGCGTCGAGGGGCATCGCTCTGCAGACTGCGGCGGCTGCGCTGGCTGTATTCGAACAGGCGATTGCTGAAGGCCATGGCGACGAAGACTTTTCAGCTGTTTCTAAATTATCCAAGAGACTGCCGCGTTAAAGACTGCCGCGCTCATGACTGTCAAGAAGCGAGGAACGAATATGCAGTTCACTGGATTCCGCACTTTTCTCTTTGCATTTGCCATATACCTCCCGTGCTTGATGTCCGTCGACGCAGTCGCACAGCGCGACAAGAACAACGAAAAGAAGCCTCCAACTCCGGGCCCGATGCTTGCACTGGGAGTAGCGAACTATGACACTCGTGACTTCACGTTAACCCTGGTGCGTTCGTCTCAGACCGTCGCCGCGCTCAAGCCAAAGGGTGCAGAAGGCTTCGACTTCACGCCGGGCGACCTGCTGACGGAGCGCTCACAAAATGGATATTTTCATTTGGGTGACATCACTCTTCGTCTGCGTACGGAAGGCTCAACCGATTGGAAAAACTATTCGACCGCGGCTGCGCGCAAGCCTGTGACCGCGTTGCCCACATCCGCGAACGTCATGGCTGCAGCGGATCTTGCGCCTACGCTGCCTGCCGATTTTCCTCTGCGCATCACGAGAACCTGGGCGGTGGATGAAGGCAAACTCGTTCTGCGTTTCGCGCTGACCAACGCCTCCACGAAAGCGATTCAGATCGGAGCGCTCGGTCTTCCGATGATCTTTAACAACGTGCTCAACGACCGCTCGCTGGATCAGGCCCATGCCATCTGCTCGTTCTACGATCCGTACATCGGCGAGGACGCAGGCTACCTGCAAGTGACCCGGCTGAGCGGGCACGGTCCGGCACTCGTAGTCGTCCCCGAGGGCAAAACACCGTTCGAGGCTTACAACCCCATTCTGGACAGGAAAGGGCACTCGGGCGCAGCGCCGGTATTTACTGATCCCACACCGCGAGGAATCACGTTCGAAGGATTTTACGAGTGGATGGTCCACAGTCAGGCCTATGCTGAAAACGAATGGAAGAATGCACAACCCTGGAACGCTCCCACCAGCCTCACGCTGGCGCCGGGCGAATCGAAAAGCTACGGGCTCAAGTTCCTGGTTTCCGATTCCATTCGGCACATAGAGAAAACCCTCGCCGACAATCACCGTCCGGTTGCGGTTGGAGTGCCGGGGTACGTCTTGCCCCAGGACATTGAAGCCCGACTCTTCCTCAGATACGACAAGCCCGTCGTCTCGTTGAAGGTTGACCCTCCATCTGCAATCGAGATTCATGAAGATTCGCCCGCGCACGGGAACTTGCGAGCCTATACCCTGCGAGGCAAGACCTGGGGACGCTCGCGGTTGACCGTCACTTACGGCGACGGGACGGTGCAAACCATTCAGTACTTCGTCATCAAGCCAGAGGCACAAGCCGTTGCCGATATGGGTCACTTTCTGACCACTCGCCAGTGGTTCACCGATGCAAGCGATCCGTTTCACCGCGCTCCCTCAGCGATCACTTATGACCGGGAAGCCAACCACATGGTGGTGCAGGACAGCCGTGTCTGGATAGCAGGACTGAGCGACGAAGGCGGCGCCGGTTCATGGCTGGCAGCAATCATGAAGCAACTGGTTCAGCCCAACAAGGAAGAACTCGACAAACTGCAGCAGTTCGTCGACGGAGTTGTATGGGGCGGACTGCAATCGAAGGACGGGCCCCACCCCTACGGCGTACGCAAGAGTCTCTTCTACTACCAGCCTGACCAACTGCCGCCGAACTACTATGACAGCAACTTTGACTGGAAATCATGGACAAGTTGGAATAAGCAAGCCTCGGAAGCCGTGGACCGTTCTTATGACTATCCGCACGTGGCGGCGGCGTACTGGGTGCTCTATCGTCTGGCTCGTAATCACCAGGGCTTGGTCACCAACCATGGCTGGGACTGGTACCTGAATCATGCCTACGAGACGTCGATGGCCATGACCAACTATGCCAGGGACCTGGCGACGTTTGGTCAGATGGAGGGTTCGATCTTTGTGGAGATCCTGGCCGATCTCAAACGCGAAGGTATGAACGCGCAAGCCGTTGCGATGGAAAGCGCGATGCGCGAACGGGCCAACCACTGGAAAGAGCAGGCCTACCCTTTCGGCAGCGAAATGCCGTGGGATTCCACCGGTCAGGAAGAGGTCTACGCCTGGACAAAATATTTCGGCTATCAAGACAAGGCCGAGGTTACGCTGGACGCAATTCTCGGATACGACCCTGCCATTCCTCACTGGGGCTACAACGGCAGTGCCCGCCGTTACTGGGATTTCATTTTTGCCGCCAAAGACCAGCGACTGGAGCGGCAACTGCACCACTACGGTTCGGGACTGAACGCCATTCCGCTGCTGGACGAATACCGGGAACACCCGGATGACCTTTATCTGCTGCGAGTGGGCTACGGTGGAACCCTGGGAGCGCTCACTGACATCGACCAGGAGGGGTTTGCAGCAGCCGCTTTCCACGGATTCCCGGATATGCTGAAGGTCGACCCATTCAGCGGCGACTACGGTCCAAACTTCTTTGGACACGCCCGGAACACAGCCACTTATCTCCTGAATCACCCTGAATTCGGCTGGATCGCGTTTGGCGGAAACGTCGAGAAGCAAGGCGATATGGTCAAAGTTACCCCACGCGACTCGTTTCGGGCTCGCGTCTACATAGCATCCCTGGGACTATGGCTGACGCTCGACGCGGGCGCATTTGAAAGTGTTGCTGTAGACCCCGGTACCGGGGTGGTACGAGTGGGACTCGCCGGGGCCACCGACGCCACGCCCGAAGGTCTGCTGCGAATCGAGCAGCCGGCCAGGATTGGCGGCGTCGGAGACTATCATCCCGCGACGCCCTTGCCGTCTCGGCGGGGCGCCTATGTGGTTCCGCTGCAGAAAGAAACAACTTGGCTGGAACTGAACACGGGCCACTGATTTGGCAGGGATTTGCGGCGCTGGGGCCGGCAGAGCGTGAAAACGTTTGCTCCAATACCACTCAGGACTTCCTCAAACTGCACGTACGCTATGGTAAGATGTCTCGGGTAAAATTGGTTCTTCCTCGTAAATAGCCCCGGTAAATGGCCCCGATGGATATCCGCGAAATCGCCCGCAGAGCGAAGGTTTCCACCGCCACCGTATCCCGGGCCATTAACCGTGTTCCAACTGTCGATCCTCAACTGGCGAAACGGGTGTGGCGGGTCATCGATGAACTAGGTTACTACCCCAACACGCAGGCCCGCGCTTTGGTTTCAGGCCGAAGCCGCATTTTTGGCCTGATCGTCTCGGAATTCACCAATCCCTTCTTCCCAGAGATCGTCCAAACTTTTGAAAATCTGGCGGTCGAAAACAACTACGAGATCTTAATCACCTCGACCGTGAACGACCCCAAGCGGATGGAATTGTCGGTTCGTCGCATGATTGAACGCCGTGTGGATGGGGTGGCAATCCTGACGTTCGGCATGGAAGAATCGCTGCTCGAACACCTTCGTTATCGTAAGGTTCCGCTGGTATTCGTTGATGTAGGGCCGGATGCAAAAGGGATAGCCAATATCCGGATCAACTATCAGAGCGGAATCCGACAGGCGGTACAGCATCTAGCCGCCCTTCGGCACACGCGCATCGCGTTCGTCGCAGGCCCGCCGCACTTGAAGTCTGCCCTGGCCAGGCGAGAGGCCTTCAAGACCTCCATGGTGGAGATCGGACTCCCTCCTGACTTGATCATAATCGGAGATCACCGCATGGAGGGAGGAATGCGTGCGTTGATTGAACTGAACAGCCTGCCCGTTCGGCCGACTGCGGTACTGTGCTCCAATGATATGACCGCGATTGGGGTCATGCGGCAAGCCTATGAGCAGAATGTCAGGGTGCCGGAAGGCCTTTCCGTGGTCGGGTTCGACGATATCCGTTTGGCTGAGTTCACAACGCCTCCGTTGACCACGGTCCAAATGTCCCAAAAGGAACTGGCCAAGATTGCTTTCCGTGCTCTGCTGAACGAGATCGAAGCCGATCCCTCCTCGCACGAACGCCACGAATACGAACTGACGACCAGCCTGGTGCTCAGGCGGTCCACCGCCCTGGCCCCGGCAACCTCCCCCAAAAGGGCCGGAAGCGGCAAATCTCGAACCCCGTCAGCCTAGTTCCCGCGTTAGAACAGGCCGCACGTCTTCCACTCTCAGCCGGCCCTCCTCCGGGGAAGAGTTTCCGCCCACAGCGCTTGCCAACTTACCAAGGACGGGGATAATCTCGGTTGCGTCTTTTTGAGTAAACGATTACCGTAATGGAAGTCCGTGGGGCGGGACCATGGGGCAAAGCCCGATGCTACAGCGTTTGCGAGAACAAGTGCTTGAGGCCAATCTGGAATTAGTGCGCCGGGGATTGGTCCTTTATACCTTCGGCAATGTCAGCGGCATCTTGCGGGAACAGGGGCTGGTGGTGATTAAACCCAGCGGCGTACCTTACGAACAGATGAAGCCCGCCCACTTAGTGGTGGTCGACCTTAAGGGCAAGGTCGTACAGGGCAAACTCCGGCCTTCGTCCGATTTGCCCACCCACTTGGTCTTGTACAACGCCTTTCGCGAGATTGGCGGCGTCGCTCACACTCACTCGGAATACGCTACGGCCTGGGCGCAGGCCCGAAAACCTATCCCCTGTTTTGGCACCACGCACGCAGACTATTTCCATGGTCCGGTTCCGGTGACCCCCGATCTGTCAGACCAGGAAATCGCAGGCGATTACGAGAAAGAAACCGGAGACGCGATCGTGCGGGCGATGCAAAGGACAGATAGCAGCGCGACTCCCGGTGTGCTGGTGGCGAGCCACGGCCCGTTTACCTGGGGAGTGGATGCGAGTGCGGCGGCGCATCACGCCGTGATTCTCGAGTCGATCGCCAAGATGGCATATCTCACGATCGGCGTAAATCCTGAAGCGGCCTCGGTCGGCAAGGCACTTCACGACAAGCACTACTTGAGGAAGCACGGAAGCAAGGCTTATTACGGGCAGCCGAAGGACTCCAAAGGATGATGTTCTCGCCCGACGGCAATACATAAGACTCTAGCAGTCGAAATGGGGAGTTATATATGGCCAAGAAAAAGATGACGATGGGTATGATTGTGGGCAACCGCGGATTTTTCCCCGATCATCTGGCCAAGACGGGCCGCGAGGAGATGCTGCGCGCGCTGGAAGCGGGCGGCGTAGAGGTGGTGGCTCTCACTCCGAACGAAAGTAAGTACGGTGCGGTTGAGACCCGGGAGGAATCCCGCCGCTGCGCCGACCTGTTCAAGCGCAATCGCGAGCACATCGACGGTATCATCGTCACCTTGCCGAATTTTGGGGAAGAGCGCGCGATTGCCGACGCGTTGCGTCTGGCCGATCTGCGAGTGCCCGTCCTGATTCAGGCCACACCCGACGATCCCAGGAAAATGACGATCGCCTCGCGCCGCGACAGCTTCTGCGGAAAAATGTCGGCCTGCAACAATCTTCGGCAGTACGGCATTCCGTATTCCATCACGACCTTGCACACCGAGAGTCCCGACTCACCCGAGTTCGCCAAGGATCTGCAGTGGTTCTCAGGGGTTTGCCGGGTGGTGAAGGGATTTCGCAACTTGCGTGTCGGCGCCATCGGCGCTCGTCCGACGGCATTCAACACGGTGCGCTATAGCGAGAAAATTCTGGAATCGCAGGGCATCTCAATCGAAACCCTCGATCTTTCCGAAGTTCTGGGCCGCATCGAGCGCATGAAAGACAGTGACGAGCATGCGGAGGCCAAACTCGCCGCCATCAAGAAATATGTGGATGCCGGCAACGTGCCCGCGGCTGCACTAATGAAGATGGCGAAACTGGGCGCCGTCGTCGACCAGTGGATGGCCGCCACCGAAGTGACCATCAGTGCAGTCCAGTGCTGGACCTCGATTGAGGAGAACCTGGGCGTGGTGCCCTGCACCATTATGAGTATGATGAGCAACGAGCTGCTGTCGAGCGCTTGCGAGGTAGACATTTGTGGCGTACTGGGCATGCATGCTTTGCAACTCGCATCTGGCAGCCCTTCGGCTCTTCTCGATTGGAACAACAACTATGGATCGGATCCGAACAAGGCCGTCTGTTTTCACTGCTCCAATCTTCCGAAACATTTCTTTCGCTCCGTGAAAATGGACTTTCAGGAGATCATCGCCGGCACAGTGGGCAAAGAGAACACGTTCGGAACCTGCGTGGGATTGATCAAACCGGAGCCAATGAGCTTTGCCCGTTTCTCTACCGACGACACTTCGGGTAAGATGCGCGGGTATGTAGGCGAAGGACGATTCACGGATGACCCGCTGAATACTTTCGGGGGGGCCGGTGTGGTTGAAATACAGGAGCTTCAGAAACTCCTGCATTTCATTTGCGAGAGAGGTTTTGAGCACCACGTAGCCGCGAATCTTTCAACCGTCGCATCCGCGGTATACGAAGCCAGTACTCGGTATCTGGGCTGGGATATGTGCTATCACGGCCAGAAAAACGGAGCCTGCTGATGGCCATCGTGGCTGGAGTCGATTTCGGAACGCTGAGCGTTCGTGTTTCCCTGGTCGACAGCGAACGGGGACTACTCGAATCCGCTGTCGCCGAGTACCCGCTGCATCGCAAGCGCGAAGATCCCGAATACGCCACCCAATCCCATGACGACCACATGCGGGCGCTCGCATCCGCGACGCGCGCAGTCCTGAAAAAGGCGGGCATTGCAGGCGATCAAGTGCAGGCCATCGCGCTCGATACCACAGGCTCATCGGTGATTCCGGTCGGCAAAGATCTTCAGCCGCTCGGCGAGTACTACTTGTGGTGCGACCACCGCGCCAAGGGCGAGGCTGCCGAGATTACCGAAGTGGCGCGCCAGGAAGGCCTGGAGGCCATTCAATGGTGCGGCGGAGTCTACTCCTCGGAGTGGGGTTTTTCGAAGCTGTTGCACTGGCTTCGACACAATCCCGACAAGCGATCGCAGTTCGTCTCGGCCTTCGAGCACTGCGACATGGTCGCTGCTACGCTGTGCGGCATCACCGACTCCAAGCGCGTCAAGCGCAGTATCTGCGCCATGGGACACAAGTGGATGTGGAACGCACAACTGGGCGGACTTCCACCGGAGAGCTTTCTGGTAAAAGTAGATCCTCTGTTGAAGGGAGTTCGCGATCAACTGGATGGCGAGTATGCCACTTCCGATCAAATCGCCGGCACACTCTCGCAACATTGGGCGGAAAAGTTGGGGCTCAAGGCGGGGATTCCAATCCCGGTTGGCGCCTTCGATGCGCATTGGGATGCGATCGGCGCAGGATGCCGAACCGATGACATGGTGAACGTCGTCGGCACTTCGACGTGCATCATTGGGATCACTCCATCGGTAAACTTAGTGCCTGGAGTTTGCGGCGTGGTGCAAGGGAGCGTACATCCTCTGCGCACCGGAATCGAAGCCGGACTCTCCGCTGTGGGAGACATTTTCAGTGCGATCGCTTCCCGCGCCGGCACTGACGTCGCCGCATTGAGCACGGGCCTGGAAAATTACCGTGCCGGCCAGACCGGGTTGCTGCGCATGACCTGGGACAACGGGGACCGTACGGTGCTGGTAAACCCTAACCTGCGCGGCGTCACCTTGGGATGGAACCTGCAGAGCACGGCGCAAGACGAACTCTTTGCCGCCATCGAAGGAACCGCATTTCATACCAGAGTGATTCTCGATCGCATGGCTGGGCATGGAGTACACATCAAACGGGTGATCAACGCCGGTGGCATTCCTCAGAAAAATGACGCCCTGAACCAGGTCTATGCCAATGTGTTGGGGCGCCCGGTATTGGTTCCCAGCAAGAGCGTGGTCAGTCTTGGATCTGCGATCTTTGCATTTCTAGCGGCCGGCACTTTCAAGACGATCGAGGAAGCACAAGATAGAATTTGCCCTTCTCATCGCGCGTTCTTGCCAGACGATTCGGCGCAACGAACTTACGGCACTCTGTACGCCTTGTACAGCAAATTGTATTTCGCATTAGGACAGCGAAGTGGCGACCTGGGAGACATCCTGCCGACGTTAATCGCGGTGGCCGAGTCTGCCCGAGGCGCGGCCTAAGAGCAGAGGCATAGGGGGAGCAACCATGAGTTTTCAGAACATCATGCGATCAATCGTTGTGGGCGGTGTGTGGCTAGCATTGTTACCCATGCCCACGGAGGCGAAGACAAAGGTGACAACTCAGCCATTTGGGAAAATGCCCGACGGGACGCCGGTAGAAATCTATTCGCTGAGCGACGGCGCGTACGAAGCTCGCATCGCGACCTACGGCGGGATTGTGGTCTCCTTGAAAGCTCCGGACCGGAGCGCTAACTCAGCGGATGTGGTGCTGGGATTCGATGATCTCAGCGGCTACGTCGACAACTTCAACGGCACATCCACCGCGTTTTTCGGCGCTATCATTGGTCGCTATGCGAATCGCATTGGGCACGGCACGTTTTCCCTTGATGGAAAGAAATATTCTCTGCCTCTGAACGACGGCGCGAACTCGCTTCATGGTGGGCCGCACGGGTTCAACAACGTTGTCTGGAAAGCGAAGCCGATCGAGAATGGAGTGGAACTCAGCTACCTGAGCAAAGACGGCGAGGCCGGATATCCAGGCAACCTGTCGGCCGTGGTTCGGTACACATTGGTGAAAGGCGAACTGCGGATTGAGTATTCGGCCACGACAGACAAAGACACCGTCGTGAATCTGACAAATCATTCTTATTTCAATCTCGCTGGACGGGGCGACATCCTGAACCATCAACTCACGCTCCATGCGTCCCGCTTCACCCCAGTCGATGCCGGGCTCATTCCAACTGGCGAATTGAAATCGGTCGAGTCAACTCCGTTCGATTTTCGCAAGGCGACCGCCATCGGAGCACGGATTAACGCCGACGATGAACAGATTCATCTCGGTCATGGCTACGACCACAACTGGGTCCTGGATAGCGGGAAAGGAAAATTGGCGGAAGCCGCGGAACTCTATGATCCCGGCAGCGGGCGGGTGATGAAAGTTCTGACCGATCAGCCGGGAATCCAGTTCTACAGCGGAAACTTCCTGAATGGGTCGATCAAAGGCAAAGGCGGGAAGCCCGATGTCCTGCATGCGGCATTGTGCCTGGAGACGCAACACTTTCCAGATTCGCCAAATCATCCTGATTTTCCAACCACGGAGTTAAAGCCCGGCGAGCACTATCACACTGTCACCGTCTTCAGTTTCTCTACTCGTTAATGGATGCCAGAATTTTCTTTGCCGAACTCCTTGAGCGCGCCGGAAATCGTCCGGCGCTGAGAAAGCGCGTGGCAACACGCAACTCCCGCAGGGGTGGGAAGCGACGTTATATTCTGTCGTCCGTTGTCCTGCTCTTTTTGATCAGTCCTCTGTGCTGGGCCCAGCAAATGCCGCAGAACGTGAACATCCAGGTGCATGTCGACCAACCAGACGGACAACTCCCGCCGGTCTGGAACTATTTCGGCTATGACGAGCCCAACTACACCTACGCTCCCAACGGCAAGAAGTTACTCGGCGAAGTGGCGGCCGCAAACGCTGCCCCGGTCTACATACGAACGCACAATCTGCTCACGACCGGCGACGGGTCGGCGTCTCTGAAATGGGGATCGACGAATGTATACACGGAAGACTCAGCCGGTCGTCCCATTTATCAGTGGGACATTCTGGATCGGATCTTCGACACCTTTCACGCCGCGGGCGTTAAGCCTCTGGTGGAAATTGGTTTCATGCCGAAGGCGCTCTCGACGCACCCCGAGCCCTACCGTCACGATTTTCCTCGCGGCAAAGTCGGCGACATTTACACCGGATGGGCCTACCCTCCGAATGACTATCAGAAATGGTCCGACCTCGTCTTCCAATTCGTTCACCATCTTCGCGAGCGTTATGGCGATGCCGAAGTGAAGACATGGTTATGGGAAGTATGGAATGAACCCGATATTGGCTATTGGGAAGGAACGCCAGAAGAATATTTTAAGCTCTATGACTTTTCGGTCGATGCCGTCCTGCGAGCTTTTCCCGAGGCGCGGATTGGAGGGCCAGACACTACGGGCCCCGGCAATGACAAAGCCGCAAAATTTCTACAGGCCTTTCTCGAACACTGCGCGCATCAGAAGAATTATGCGAGCGGCAAAGTAGGATCGCGCCTCGATTTCATCAGTTTTCATCCCAAGGGATCTCTTACGTGGCAAGCCGACCACGTTCAGATGGGAATCAGCCGCCAGCTTGCGGCCATCGAGCGCGGATTCAAGATCGTGGCGTCTTTTCCGGAGTGGAAACAAACTCCCATTATTTTGGGCGAATCCGATCCTGAGGGTTGCGCTGCTTGTTCCGCCGAAAAGAATCCGCAGAACTTGTACCGCAATGGTCCGCTATACGGCGCCTACACAGTCGAAGTGCTGAATAATATTCTGGCATTGGAACGTCAGGAACAGGTCAATCTTCTCGGGATGGTCACGTGGGCATTTGAATTTGAGGACCAGCCCTATTTCGCCGGCTTTCGCGAGTTGGCGACGAATGGCGTGGACAAGCCCGTCATGAACGCCTTTCGCATGCTCGGGCTCCTGGGCACTGAGCGCGTGAAGGTAACCAACTCGGGGGGATTGGCAACTGAGGATATTGTGCGTGGCGGAGTCCGCGCGATGCCTGACATCAACGCGATCGCAACTCGCAAGAACCGGGAAATCGAAATTCTGGTCTGGAACTATCAGGACGACGACGTTCCTTTCCCTGCCGCGCCAATCAACCTGCAAATAACCGGCTTACCCACCGACGCAAAACGCGCCCTGGTTGAGCATTTTTGTGTGGACTCCAATCACAGCGACGCTTTTACGGCATGGAAAGAAATGGGTTTACCGCAGGCTCCCTCCGAGAGCGAGTACACACGCCTTGAAAGTGCGGGTCAGCTGCAACTCCTGAATTCACCTGCATGGACTGACGCACAGCAAGGGAGCATTCAGTTGCAGTTCATGCTGCCTCGGCAAGGCCTGTCTCTGGTGCGACTGACTTGGTGAGTCTCGCGCGTTCGCTAGGCTTGCAGCAGCAGATTCCACACTTGCATTGAGGTTGCCTGCCGGTTGGCCCACGCATAATAAGGAATGAAGGTAAGCGGAACTTTTTGCGTTTTCGATTCCCTGCCATAGCGCGAATAGAGCGCCTTCTCCGCAGTGCCTCGTTCGTAGAGTGCGCCCATGTGATGAAGCACGACCATGCCCCCCAGCAAGTCGCTGCGAAATTCAGTTTGAAATTGTTCTGCCGGCTGGCGTCCCGCATTGATTGCAACGTCGCTCAAAGATATGCCGCTGGGTTGATCAATCTCCTCCAGGCAGTAAATAAGTGGTCCGCGCTGGATCGCAACCCGCCCCGTGTCATCGGCCACGCGAGGATTCGCTTCAATAACCTGGGGTAGGACTTCTACTTTCAGCTGGATGATGTCGCCCGGCGACCAGCGCCGACGAATCGGAAGATATGTTCCCGGAGTCGCGCCCGTCAGTCCCTTGGCATTCACCGTCGCTTGCGCGTGATCAGCCCAGCCGGGAATCCGCAGATAAAAAGTGAACTCCGATGCTTCCGCCGGAGTGACGGTGATTTCCACGTTGCCATCCCATGGATAATTCGTCTTCTGCACGACTTTGAGACCAACCCCGTTCTCCAGGCCCCAATTGAGTTCTGAATTGTCGTACAGGTGTACGAAAATTCCGTCCGCGTTGGTGCTGTAGAAATATCCCGGCAGTGATCCGAATGTGCGCTCGAGATTGGGAGGACAGCAGGTCACGTCATACCAGGTGTTCCGAATCTTATCGCCAGTCGACGGATCGAATGCCAGCGGGTTGCGATAGCAGTAGAGCGTGCCGTCGAGCGACATTCCCGAGTTGATCCCGTTATACAAAGCGCGCTCGATGACATCGGTAAACTTTGCGTCACCCGTGGCGGCAAGCATGCGCCAGCTCCACATCATGTTGCCGATGGCGGCACAGCTCTCGCCGTACGCGCGGAAGTTTGGTAACTCGTATGCGTCTCCGAACGCTTCCCCGTCAGACCGCGAACCGACCCCACCGGTAACGTACATCTTGGTGGCAGTCATGTCATTCCAGAGAGTATTCAGCGTCTTGAAATACTCGGCATCGCCGGTCTCCAGGTAATAGTCCGTGGCGCCGCAACACGCGTACATCGCTCGCACCGCGTGGCCTTGCATTTTGGTCCGTGCAGTAAACGGAGTTCCACTGAACATGTAAACGGTGCGACGCTCCGGTAACTCGATGCGCGCGTCTCCCTGCAGGATGTAGCCCGCAAGGTCAAGCTGACGCTTGTCGCCGGTAATACGGTAGAGCTCGATCAATCCCATCTCGATTTCAGGATGCCCCGAAACAATGGGCTTTTTCGGCGCAGGCCCATAATTCGGAATCAGGAAATCGTCAACGAAACGAATGCCGGCGTCGAGCAGCTTGCGGTCGCCGGTCGCCCGATAGTAGGCAATGGCTCCCTGCAGCATGTGTCCGATGTTGTACAACTCGTGCCCCGTCGACTGGGTCTGCGGAAGCATCCGCAAAGACTTTCGATCATCCTGATAGTAAGTGTTGAGATAGCCGCCCGGCTCCTGAACGGCAACCACTTCGTCAATAAGCTTGTCAGCGCTCGCCCGAAGTTCAGGACGATCCCCCGATTGCAGCACGAACCCCACGGCCTCGGTCCACTTGTAAACATCGGAATCGGAAAACACCGGACCGATTTGCGCGGCACTGCTCTTGCCCACCAGACGGCGGAAGTTATTCATGCGGCCGTTGGCTTCCAGCAGGTCATGCATGGTGGGAATACTTCTGGTCACGTTGATCTCGCGGCGTGGCCCCCAGAAACCTCCGGTGATGGTCACGGCACGCACCGGGATATCCCGCAGCTTGGCATGCGGAGATTTCGCGAGATTCTCGACGCCCTGGTCTTTCCACGCCGGCGAATCTGTCAGCGCCACCTGAGTCGACGGCGCAGCTTTCCCGACCACTCCGGCCTCAGCAAGAACTGAATGAGCCGGCAGTGACGAGACAGCGGCCGCCGAAATTGCCGTAGCTACAAACTGTCTGCGCGAGATGCTTGCTTTCTCAGACATATCGATTCACCCTGTTTCTACAACGATCCCTGTTCTACAACGACCATTGAACGACCGTATAAGAGTGTGCAGGAACCTCAAATCTCGTTTTCCCGTTGCTGCTGGCGGGCGCTGAGAAAGCTTGCGGCACGACTCGTCGCGGCGCGGCAAATGTGTTCGCAGCCTTCAGATCGTCGCCGGTCAGTACCGACGCAGAGATCACGCGGGCAGGAGCCGCATCTTCCCACACGATCTCTACGTCATGAGCCTTCGACAGATCGCGGTTCAGAATAAAGAGCGCGAGTTTGCCGGATTTGCGGTCCAGTGAACCAGCGACATCCACGTGACCAACCTGATCGAAGCCGGAAACGTCATACGTCGAAGATTGCACCAGAAGATCCAGCACCGCGCCGCTGGCAAATTGCAGCGCCCAGCTATACGGATAGTAGATGGTCTGCTGCACGATCCCGTTCGCGTCCGTCATAATCGGAGCGATGACGTTGATCAACTGTGCGAGGCAGGCGAGTTTTACCCGATCCGCATTGCGCAGCAATGAATTGATGAGTCCCCCGACCAGCAGCGCGTCTTCCAGGTTGTAGACCTCTTCCAACAAGTGCGGGGCTTCCTGCCGGTGCCCATCCACGGCATCTCCCGTGTTCGTGCGGTACCACACATTCCATTCATCAAAAGACAGCCACAACTTCTTAGGAGATCGCTTATGCCCGCGGACCAGGTCGCAAACCGCGATGGTTTCGGCGATCTGCCGCTCCATGCTCAGATTCATGGCCAGATATTTCGAAGTGTCGCCGCCGGTGTCGCGCTCGTTGTTGCCGAAGTAGCGATGCAGTGAAAGACCATCTACATACTGGTAACACTGCTCCAGGACCTCGCGATCCCATTCGAGATAAGTCGGCATAAGAGGGCCGCTCGAGCCGCACGCGATTAGCTTGAGAGACGGATCCACGTATCGCATCTGCCGCGCGGCATCGGCAGCCTTCAGGCCGTACTCCGTAGCCGACATGTGTCCGATCTGCCATGGGCCGTCCATCTCGTTGCCCAGGCACCAGCGCTGCACTTTGTATGGATCAGCGATGCCATGCTGTCGACGAAGGTCGCTCCATTTCGTGCCTTTATCGACGTTGCAGTACTCAACCAGTGCTGCCGCTTCTTCCGCCGTCCCAGTCCCCAGATTCAATCCCATGAGCGGCTCGGTGCCCACAGCTTTACACCAGGCCATAAACTCGTTGGTTCCGAACTGGTTCGACTCGGTGGTGTCCCACGCCTTGTCGAGCACGCGCGGCCGGTCTTTCTTCGGACCGACGCCATCGAGCCAGTTGTAGCCGGAAACAAAATTTCCTCCCGGATAGCGAATGATCGGAACTCCGAGCTGCCGGATTTCACTCAGAACGTCTTTGCGGAATCCGTTGGAGTCGGACAACTTGGAACCAGGATCGTAGATCCCCTCATAAATTGCCCGGCCAAGATGTTCGAGGAATGAGCCGAAAAGATTGCGATCGAGAGGTGCGATGGTGCGTCTGGAATCGACATAGACGCGGGCAGGTCCACTGGCGCTGGTGGAGGACGCAGCCTGGCCCAGGCGCTCAGACGCCAGCAATGAGTTTCCGAATAACGCCGTCGCAGAACAGGCCACACCCACGTTGGAAGCTTGTTTTAGAAATCGGCGTCTCGAGGCGGAAAACTGATTCATGGTGTCCCTCAATCGATGAATATCCTACCGGAATCTACTCTTTTGATGCGCCGCTGGAAACACCATTTATCGCCGGACAAAAAACTAGCGAGCCGAGGTTCGACCCTCCGGCTCGCCATGCAATCGACCCTCAACCCCAACTAGAACGACACCCTCAACCCCAACTCAATCTTTCTGGAGTCGAATGGGTTGAGAGTACTGGTGACTCTGCCGAAAGTTCCATCCGCCATGTTCGGATCTACCGTGCCCAGGTTCCCCTGATTGAAAACATTCAGAAAATCAAAGCGCAACTGAAGGTCGCCTGGTTCCCCGGAGACTACACCTTGAATGTAGCTCCTGTATTGAGCAAAGGCGGGAAGTCCGCAAAACACTAGAGTCAGAAAGAACAACACCTGCAGAACAGATGAAGACTTCGAGTTTGCCACAGTGTTCCCCCCACGGCGCGGTGGTTAGGTCCGCAAAGTAAACGATTTCTCGTCTAATGAAAACAGGTTATAGCGTTGTCGCCGAGGGGCTGTCAAGAAGTTTTTCGCCGCACTCCCCTCGGGCTACACTAAGCCGGCGAAGGACCTCGCATTGACGACCATTCTCTGCTTCCGCGAACAGAGGAAACGCGCAGCCAGAGTCGCAGCCAGGTTTCGACGGCGGATCCGAGCCAGCCCCTCGCACCGAACAATACCGTTCACCAGGAAAGCCATCTGGCTATCTTAATCTTTTTCAGCATTTTAGAGTGGTTCTGCCGGGAGTTCTGTGCTTCCTACTCATGGCACAGAGTCCCCGGGCAGGAGTGCACGACTGAACCGGGTTCAGTCGGACATGCCGAGCGAATTCAATTCCGCGCTGACGAAGGACTGTCCCTCAACGACACCCATTATGAAAATGGCGGACGAGCACTCGCCCCGAGTTGCACTCTGGGTTCCCCATTTGCAGTACCTGTTTCGAATGCTTGCAGGCGGGCTAAAATTCTGTTTCTTGAGATTAATGAGCAAGCGATTTCACAAGTAGTGTATTCTTCCCCCATTCGTACGCAATGGGATTCTCCATGGAAACACGCCAACTGGGAAACAGCGGCCTCCACATCACTCGCATCGGAATTGGCGCCTGGGCCATGGGTGGAGGTGGCTGGAACGGGAGCATGGGACCGCAAAACGAAAGCGACTCCATCCCCGCCATTCACGCCGCCTTAGATCACGGCCTAAACTGGATTGACACCGCCGGGTTGTATGGACTTGGCCATTCTGAAGAAGTGGTGGCCCGGGCTCTTGCAGGACGCAGCCCGAAACCCTATGTTTTCACCAAGTGCGAGCGCGTGTGGGACGCCAACGGAACCATTGGAGCGTGCCTGAAGGCTCAATCAAGTCGGCGTGAATGCGAAGAGAGTTTGCGCCGGCTTCGGACGGATGTGATCGATCTCTATCAGATCCATTGGCCTGAGCCGGATGAAGATATCGAGGAAGGTTGGGGCGAGTTGGCTCGACTCCAGCAAGAGGGGAAAGTGCGTTATATCGGGGTCTCCAACTTCAGCGTCTCCCAGATGCAGCGTGCACAAAGCATTGCCCCGATCACCTCGCTCCAGCCGCCCTATTCGATTGTCACTCGTGCGATCGAGAAAGAAATCCTGCCTTTCACTTCACGAAACAACATTGGAGTCATCGTATATTCGCCGATGTCCGCCGGACTGCTCACCGGGGCAATGACGCGCGAGCGGGTGGCCAACTTTACGGCAGAGGATTGGCGCAGAAACCTTCCGAACTTCCAGGAACCGCTGCTGTCGCGGAACCTGCAACTGGTGGAGCGCCTGCGTGAAATCGGAAATCGCCATGGGCGCACTCCAGGCGAAGTGGCGATTGCCTGGACCCTGAATAATCCGGCCGTAACCGGTGCCATTGTCGGTTTCCGCAGCGTAAAGCAAGTTTCGGGAATCATCGGAGCAGCAGAGTTGCGTCTGCTCCCGAGCGACGTCTCAGAAGTCGATGAGGCGCTGAAACAGGGGCTTGCCGCCTGAGTATTCCGGTCAGTTCCTGCTGCATTTGATTTTGTCAGTCTGGGTGAAAAACATTGGGTGAAAATATAAAGAAGCTCCGCTTTCTCCTGTCTCTTATCACCGATGACAACGACTACCAGCGCCAGCAAGCGGAGACAGCTCATGAAGCCTCGACAAAGCTCGGCGTCGAACTGGAGACGATCTTTGCCAACAACGACGCCATTCAGCAGAGTCAGCAACTTCTGGATGTGATCCAGTCTCGCAATGCCAATGTGAACGGCATTCTTGTCGAGCCTGCCGGTCGGACCGCCTTCCCCAAAATCGCACAGGCTGCTGTCGGATCGGGCATTGCCTGGGTCCTCTTGAATTGCAACGCGGATTACCTCCGGACGCTTCGCCTCGGCGGCACCGTTCCGGCATTTGCGGTGAGCGCGGACAATCATGAAGTCGGACGGATTCAAGGGCGCCAACTCGCCTCCCTGCTGCCTGGTGGCGGATCAATTCTCTACATCCAGGGCCCCTCCCTCAGCACCGTCACGGAGCAGCGCGCGGCAGGTATGCTGGAAACCAAACCGGGGAACATCAGCGTCAGGATCTTGAAAAGCGCGAACTGGACGGAAGAGGCGGGCTTCCATGCAGTCGCATCGTGGCTGCGCCTCTCGACGTCGCACCAGGAACAGATCCACGCTGTACAAGCTCAAAACGACCTCCTCGCGATCGGCGCGCGGAAAGCGATCGAGCAACCAACCAGCGGCCCCACGGCGAACAATAAATCGCGGGTACCCTTTCTCGGTGTCGACGGTCTTCCCGGAACCGGGCAGGCGTGGGTGCGGCGGGGGATCCTGGCGGCCACCGTGATCGTACCTTCCACGGCCTCCTATGCCCTGAACCACCTGGTTACCGCGCTACAGGGTCGCGAGAAACACCGGGAGAACACGCTGGTTGCACCCGAATCTTTTCCCGCGGCCAATGCGATCGCATCTTCATCTGCGACCTGATGTGGATAGGGAGTTGCGTCAGAGATGGAGTTGACAAATAAACCCAGGAGGCGGAAGCTGGTTTGGTAAACGTTTGCTGCAACCTAAAATTGTTTGCAATTTTTGCTCAGGAGGTGGTTTTATGTCTCCCCACGTCAGCCGCAGAACCTTTGTGAAAGCCGCTACCGCTACCACCGCAGCCGCTTGCGTAACTCGTATCGTTCCCGCGTGGGGGGCAGTGGGCGAAGGGACGGTCGCTGTTCAAACGCCGCTCACAACTTTTGCCTATTCCGACGTGGAACTGCTCGACGGTCCCATGAAACGCCAGTTCGAACAAAACCATGCCCTTTTCCTGAACCTCGACGACGACCGCCTGCTCAAGGTCTTCCGTCAGGTTGCCGGTTTGCCCGCGCCGGGCGAAGACATGGGCGGCTGGTACGACCTGACCGGCTTCAGCCTGGAACACAATGACTTTCATGGCTTCATCGCCGGCCACACTTTCGGACAATATGTCTCCGGCCTGGCGCGCGCCTATGCCGTGATCGGAGACGAACCGACGAAGGCGAAAGTCAATCGCCTAGTGAAAGGCTACGGGGAGACGCTCGATGCCAAAGCCAAGTTCTTCGCCGGTTATCGGCTCCCGGCCTACACCTACGACAAGCTTTCCTGCGGCCTCATCGACGCCCACGAGTTCACGCATGATCCGCTGGCCATGGATATTCACGAAAGGCTGACCCACGCCATGGCCGCCTACCTGCCCGAAAAGGCATTGTCCCGACAAGAACAACGTTCTCGTCCACACAAAGATACTTCCTTCACCTGGGACGAGACTTACACTCTGCCCGAAAATCTGTTTCTCGCCTATCAACGCAGCGGTGACACTTTTTATCGCGACATGGCGAAGAAATATCTTGAGGATGATAGCTACTTCAATCCCCTGGCCGAAGGCAATAACGTACTGCCCTTCGAACATGCGTACAGCCATGTGAATGCCTTCAGTTCGGCGATGCAGGCCTACATCACGCTGGGAAGCGAAAAGCATTTGCGGGCTGCCAAGAACGGGTTCGAGATGCTGCTGACGACACAAAGCTTCGCGACCGGCGGCTGGGGCCCGAATGAATCATTCGGCGAACCAGGAACCGGTCAGCTCGGCGACAGTCTCGCGACGACTCACGCCAGCTTTGAAACCCCGTGCGGCGCGTACGGTCATTTCAAAATCACGCGCTATTTGCTGCGTGTCACCAAAGATTCGCGCTATGGCGACAGTATGGAGCGCGTACTGTACAACACGATCCTGGGAGCCTGGCCGATTCAGGCCGATGGCACTTCGTTCTACTACTCTGACTACGCCACGACCGGCAAGAAAGTCTGGTACGGACAAAAATGGCCGTGCTGTTCCGGAACCTTCCCGCAACTGGCGGCCGACTACCACATCAGCGCGTATCTTCGGGCAGCCGATGGCGTGTACGTGAATCTCTTCACGCCTTCCCGCGTGCAATGGAATGACGCCGCTGGGCGCTACGGACTGAAGCAGGAAACCAAGTATCCGTTCGACAACAAAATTCAGATCCAAGTGTCAGCTTCACAGCCCAAGGAATTCGCGCTCCATGTCCGCATTCCTGGCTGGGCTACGCCGGACCCGATCCTTTCTGTCAACGGCAATCGAGTTTCAGATCCGGTGCAGCCCGGCACCTTCGCCAGCATCCGGCGGAGTTGGAAAGACGGCGATCGCGTCGAACTGGAACTCCCCATGCCAGTGCGGCTGGAAACGGTGGATGCAAATCATCCTAACGTTGTGGCCCTGGTGCAGGGCCCTCTAGTGTTATTCGCCATCGCCGATTCACAGCCCAGTTTTGATCGCAACACGTTGCTGCAAGCTAAGCCCGCAAACAACGCCGCGGGAGATTGGCTCGCCGCGGCCACCGACGGCAGCAGCGTGACCATGCGTCCGTTTATGAACATCGACAAAGAAAGCTACAGCACGTATGTATTGCTGAAAGGGTGACGCATCGCGGAGTCGTATTCCGTTGAGTTAGCAGCTACTTGGGCTGGGCGTCTTCTTCCACTAATTTGTACTGGTAGCGCTGGCTTTCTTCATGCGCTGTTTGTTTGCGCAGTTGCGCCAGTCGTTTCAGCAGGTCGGGGATCTCAGCTTTGTCCCCGGTTTTCCGCAGGCCTTGGATCAGGTGATACAACGCAGTCTGGTCCTTCGGATCCTGCACCAGAGCTTTCCGGCACTGCTCGACAGCCTGCCGGTAATCGCCGGTCTGCAAATAAAGTTTTGCCAGCACCGTCCGAGCTCCGCTCAGCCCCGGCCGCAAGGCGACTGCTCGTGTGGCGGACTGCATCGCCAATTGAAATTCCGCGGTGCCCGGCTCGACGCCCTGTTGCGAGAGGAAGTCCGCCCGCAGATAAAGCAGAACCGGATCATTCGGTTTTTCTGCCAGTCTGGTTTGCACCTTCGCCAGCGCACCTTCCAGATTATTCTGCTGCTCCGCGAGTAGTCCCTGCGCGGCAACGCTGAGGGACTGGTGGGGATCCAGTTCGTGGGCCGTTTCAAAGTCGGCCTCCGCTTTGTCGTATTCGGCCAACTGAACGTAAAGAACGCCACGCGCCAGGAAGAGCGGCGCCGCCTTGGGCAGCTGGGCGATGCCGTCGCTCACCACGTCAATGCCCACCTGAGACGAATCATGCGCCGAGCTCAGATTTGCAAAGTCCATGTAGAGATTGACGTTCTGCGGGTCGAGCAGAATCGCCTGGCGCAGCGCACTCACCGCCCGTGGCGTGTCTTTGGAATCCTCATAGGCGCGAGAAGCCAACTCCAGAGTTTCGACATCCGGATTACTTGCCTGCAGCGCCGACTGCAGCGTGGAAAGCGCGTCCTGCGGTTGGTGACACATCAACTGGACAGCTGCAAGAAGATGACGCTCTCGTCCGTCTTGCGGGTTCAGGGCCACGGTGCGCCGCAAAACCTCGGCCGCCTTATCGAATTGCCTGAGCTTCACCAGGCACGCGGCATACGCATGCAGCCCGTCGGGTCGAGAGTCAAACAACGTTCCGGCCTTCTCAAAATGAGCGACCGCCGCCGGACAGTTTCCCTGCTGATACTCGAGCACCGCCAGCATGCCGTGGCTGGTTTGGTCGGCAGGATGACCGCGAAGCATCCGCTGGAGCAGCGGAATCGCCTCCTTACTCCCGCTCTCATACTCAATCTGGATTGCGCCTTTGAGAGCTGGGAGATAATCGGCTGAAATCTTGAGCGCAGCGCGGAATGAAGCCAACGCATCTTGCTTATGCCCTTCCCCGGCGTAGGCCGCACCTTGCATCGCCCACAATTGGGCGTTCCCGGGTGACTGCTGCAACGCCGGGCGAAGCAGATCGAGAGCTCTCGCAAATTCTCTGTCTTGAAGCGCCGAGGCGATCAGATCAGCGTTTCCCGCAGTTTGAGAAAATGCGCAGGACAGGACAAGCAACGGAGTTAGAAGGTTGCAAATCCTTCGGATCGGATGGATGTCTGTCATCGTCGGCCCGTCTCTCCCACTAATGCTTATACTTCACGAGCCTGCGGCACGGCCAATGCAAAGGACTCGTTCCTTCTTTCCCAAACAAAAAAAGCCGACCCGCCTCAATCGAAGCGGGCCGGCCGTTGCGCGGCGGTTTGCCGTGGCTTAGAACGAAATCTTGCCTCCTAGTTGCCAGAATCGAGGTTCGTGCGACGCCGTCGCGAAGCCAAAATTTCCATCCGGGAAATTGGTATCGACGTTGGCATAGTTTGCGCGGTTGAAGAAATTGAAAATCTCAAACCGGAATTGGAAATTCACTCTTTCCGTAATGTGCGTGTCTTTGTAAAAGTTGATATTCGTTTCCGCAAAGTTCGGCCCGCGGAACCCGTTAGACTTCTCATTTCCGTTCGCACCGCTGTTAGAAAAAGTGGGAACGGAGAGTTCGCTCTTAGGAATTCGTCCGGTTCCGGTGGTGAACCAATCTTTGTTGGAACCTGTCTCGCTGTAACTGCTTGCATTTGGATAGGCGTTGTTGTCCCCGTCGCCGAGGTAGTCACCACTGAAGGGGCCATAGCCGATCGCCGGGTTCGTGGCCGACGGGCAAGGCAGGGCGGCATTTGCGCAAACCGGCTCGTAAGGATTGCCGTTCGTAGCGCTCAAGGGATAACCGGACTGGTAGATGCTTGTACCGCTGATTCCCCACCCACCAGTCAAATAGCCCACGGCCCCCCTCCCGTCATTCAGGCCTCTCAGTTGGTAGTTGAAGCTGAAGGAGAAGCGGTTGGGCACATCGAAGATGGATGGCCCATAATACTGCTTAGGATTCAGCCCCTCGGAATCGGGATAGGAGAGCGCATCATCCTGGGACTTGGAGCGGGTGTACGAAGCGTCAACGAACCCGCGGGCAAAGTGCCCTCTAAGATCAAAGATCAGGGCGTCGTAATTGCCGTAGCGGTCGTTGTCGGCATAAGCAATCGTACCGAAGCTGGGATTGAGCCGCGTCGGAACGTTGCCCGGGTTCGCGTTCACCATCAGATCGCCCGGGAAAGCATTGATGTCCACTCCATAAGAGACGTTGCCGATGGAATTGCCATTGCCGACGATATTGTAGGAATGGGAGCCGTTATAGCCGACACTGGCCGCGAAGTTATTCGTAATCTTCCGTTCCAGGGTTGCCGACCAGATGTCCGCTTTCGGGGACTTCAAGAGCGGGTTAATCCCGCCAATGGCGAAGCCTGCTCCGGCAATTCCTCCTTGCGCGTCGAGCCCGCCGCCAGATTGCGGGTTGGGACCTGTCCCTGGCCCAAAAGTCGGGAACGTAAATCCATACGGAGCCTTATTGCTGTTTCCGAGAGCAAAAATAGGAGCTTGCGCCGATGCTGTCCCGCCAGCGTAGAAGGTCGCTGCAACCTCTCCCGGGGGGCTGCCGCGGAACTCTTCCTGCACGTTGGCCTGGGTCAACCAGTTGTTGTAGATGCCAAAACCACCGCGCACCACCCAATCAGCCTTTCCCGTGGGGTCCCAAGAGAAGCCAATGCGCGGGCTGAACAAGTTGTTGACCGAGTGCAGTAGAGCGTTGTGCGTGGCCTTGGCATAGCCGTTGGCGACTTGCTCCTGCTCCGTTGTCCCCGTGCCCAGGTAAAAGTTTCCAAACACGGTCGACGGACTCTTTGACCATGGATTGCCGCTGTCGTCATAGCGCAGGCCCAGGGTCACGGTCAAATTTTTCCTCGCCTTCCAGGTATCTTCCACAAAAAGTCCAAAGGTCCTGGCCGCTGCATCCCAACTCCACAATTGTTCCGTACCAGTCGCCGGGTTGTAATAGATTCCGTTCTCGACCGCGGGATTATCCTGCGCCAAGGTGAGCAGATTGTTGAAGGAGAATTTTGGCTGTGACCACGGTCCCTGAAAGGGCTCGACATCGTCGCCATACCAGCCCTCATAACCAAACTTCAGGGTGTGCGCACCCTTCACGTGCGTGAGAACGTCACGCCAGTGATAGTTGTGCTGAATGAAATCACCTTGCGCAAAGCCCACACCGAAGGCCTGGCCCGCATCCACATTGATGCCGGTATTGACCGATATTGATGGAACATAGTAACTCGCGGCCGGCGCTCCACTGCCTAGAACGCCCTCCACTCGACTCTGGCCGATGGTGAATTCATTCAGCAGCGTGGGCGAAAAGGTGTGCGTCCAGGACGCCTGCCCTGCAACTTGCCAGGTGTTGTTCAAGGCGGAAAATTGGGGCATGGCTGACGGCGCGCCAGTCAGCAAAAGAGTCCGGAAGAGGCTCACATACACCCGGTCGTTCTTCCAAGCCTGATCAACGCGAGCGAAATACTGCGTGCCGTTGCGTTTTGATGTGGTGTCAAATGAAGCCGTGTCTTGCACGTTCGTGTCACAGGGAATGTTGTCGACCGACGCTGGGTCCGCTTGGCATATGGGAACTTGCGCCGAGTTGACGCCGAAGTACGTCGCCGCGTTTTCCTGCTTGACGCCGGATACACCGACCGGCTGATAGTTGGTGAGCAGTCCGGTCCCTACCGTTCCTGCGGTCGGGGTCGGATTGTTGCCCTGAGCCCATGTTACGAACGCCGGATCTGCGAACGTCACAGATCCGCCCGCACTTGATGACGAGCGCAGCGGTTCCACCGAAAAGTAGAAGAAACTGTTATGGTGCGGGAAGATCGGACCGCCTATCGCAAAATCCATGTTGTTGGAGTGGAACGGCGCGTACGGGTGCTGCGCATCGTTTATGAAATGCTGGTCAGCAAACATCCCCTGGTAGTAGAAATAGTCTGATGCTGAGCCGTGAAATCCATTCGTGCCGGATTTTGTGGTGAACATGGTTTGCAGTCCGGCGGCGCGGCTGTATTCACTGCTGAACGTATTTACCTGAACACTGGTCTCTTGAATCGCTTCGGGTTGAGGCGTCAGATTCAGAACGCCTTGGCGAATTCCGCTGGTCACGTCCAGCCCATCGACGACGTATTGATTGTTATTCTGGCCCTGACCGTTGGCGCTGGCATCAACTTGCTCTTCCGTGGAGTAGTTGTCTACGCCCGATGCAGGACTGCCCGACGCACTGGTTCCTAAACCAGAAACTCCAGGCGCCATGGTCACCAGCGTGACCAGGTTGCGACCGACGATCGGCAACTCCGCCACCGCCCGATTCTCCAGAGTAAGTTGCGTGCGGCTGTCTGCGGTGTCAACCACTGGAGCCTCGGTCGTGACCGTAATCGCTTCGGAGGTCGAGCCGACTTTGAGCGTGATGGGCACAGCCAGGTTCTGCTCCGTCAGCAGTTCAATGTCGACCTGGCGCTTGCCAAAGCCTGTGGCCTCGACGGTAATTTTATAGTGACCTGGAGCCAGACTCACAAAGCGATAGTTGCCTGCGGCGTCCGTTGTGGTTTCTCCGGAGACTGCGGTGTTGGCGTTGACCAGTCGAACGGTCGCCTTCGGAACACCCGCACCGCTGGGGTCCTGCACGGCGCCTTGAATGCTGGCGGTGAACTGCGCGAACGCAGCAGTGCTGAATAGGACGACCGACAACAACCACAGTGAGCGACGCGGCTGCACTCTTCCCTGCATAGATGCCCCCCAGGCCCGCTTCGACAAAGAAGCGCGACGAGAAAACGTTTACTTGAAGTGGCTAATATATAAATACTAGCAATTTCAGTTGTCAAGAACTTTCTTGGATACGTCTGTGGGCAAGCGTCTACTCCGCTGTGAACGGATGGTGATCAACCTCGCTGCCAGCCCCTATTCTCCACAATTCCCGCCCCTTCTCGCAGGGTTATCAGCCGGTTTACCGAGAGCCCTTTATATTTTTCGTGCAGACCATTGGGCCAGTAGATGTCGAGTTCGACCGAGTTGAATCCGCCCAAGCCAAAATGCAGCCGGGAATCGTTACAGGAGTAAAAACTCGACTGGCTCAGCACCGCCTGCGCCTGGGCCTTGTCCCCATACCGGGCCACCACCCGCGCTCCAATGGCACTGCGGTTTGACTTGACTCCCTCGAGTTTGATTTTGATCCAGTTCTGCGCTTTCTTCATGTCATTGCGCAGCAGAGACGGCGGCTCATTCATATTGACGATAAGAATGTCGAGATCCCCGTCGTTGTCGAAATCTCCAAATGCGCACCCTCGGCTGCAGTGTGCGTCGGTCACTCCGGGACCCGCCTCCTCGCCCAATTCTTCGAAGGTACGATTGCCCAGGTTTCGAAACACGGTGCGCGGTGTCTTGTTGGCATATTGCGGCAACTTGCGCTCTACCTCCGGATACACGTTGCCGGTGCTCACGAAAAGGTCGGGGTAGCCGTCGTTGTCCAGATCGACCATGCCGGTCCCCCAACAGACGTAGCGGGTATCGACGGCGACCCGCGAGGATCGTGTCATATCGTCGAAATTTCCCTTGCCGTCGTTGTGATAAAGGCCGTTGGCGTCCTCGGCAAAATGAGTCTTGAACAAATCCAGATGGCCGTCCAGATCGTAATCACCCACCCCCACGCCCATTCCCGCCTGCTCCATGCCGTCATCGCTGAGCGCTACCCCGCGCACTACACCCTCTTCACGGAAGGTTCCGTCATGGTTGTTCATGAAGAGCAAACTCGGGGTGGAATCGCAGGCGACAAAAATATCGGTCCAGCCATCCTCGTCGAGATCGGCGGCGACCACCGTCATTCCGTAGCAACCGGTTGCGCTCGCAATCCCAGCCTCTTGGCTCACGTCTGTAAACGTGCCGTCACCCTTGTTGCGGTACAGCGAATGTTTTCCGGTGGGCAATCCCCGCGGCCCGCACTCCACCGGGACCCCCTTCCAATTGCAATTCACATTTTCCCCGGGCACGGGCGCGTGTTCGAAAGAAAACCGCACGTAATTGGAGACGAACAGATCCAGGTGCCCATCCCGGTTGTAGTCAAGGAAGCTGCATCCCGCTCCCCATCGTGGCTGATCGTTCCCAGGTTGACCATTCCAAAGGCCGGCAGCCTTGGTCACGTCGGTAAACGTTCCATCCCCGTTGTTGCGGTAGAGACGATTCTGCCCGAAGTACGTACAGAAAATATCTTCGAATCCGTCGTTGTTGTAGTCGCCAATGCACACGCCCGACGCCCACCCCACCGCTTTCAGTCCGGCCTTCTCGGTCACATCGGTGAAGGTCCCGTCGCGGTTGTTCTTGTACAGGCGGTTGGTCGCCTCCGGCGGATCTCCCTCCAAACGCGTCCCAGACAACAGAAAAATATCAATCCATCCGTCGTTGTCATAGTCGATGAAGGCGCACCCGCAACCGGTAGCCTCCAGAATGTATTTCTTGCTTTCGACCCCGCCGTAGATCACCGGAGCGTGCAGCCCCGCGGCCGCCGCGACATCAACGAAGTGCGCATAGAAGGGACGCCCCGAGGGCGCCGGCCGCGCCACCGGCTTGACCGTGTGAGCAGCGACCCCCTGGGCCATCAACCCCGGCGCCGTCGTCAAAAGGGCAGATCCAAGAGAAAGGCGTACAAAGTCGCGGCGGTTCATGGCGATGGTCTTAATGAATATAGTCAAGGCCGTTGTGGCTGCAGGGACGGAGTTTTCTCTTCCACCAGCTTGTAACGATTATGTTCGGCTTCTTCCTTGGTGCCCTCCATGCGGAGGTCGGCCAACCGCTTGAGCAAGTCCGGAATTTCGCCCGCTTTCCCGCTTTTGCGCAACCCCTGGATCAGGTGATACAGCGCCGTTTGGTCCTTGGGGTCGCTGCTCAAAGCTTTGCGGCACTGCTCGATGGCGGCTTCATTCTGTCCTGCCTGCAGGTAGAGCTTCGCCAGAACGTCATGTGCCGCTGTCAACGAAGGGCGGAACGAGATGGCTTTCTTGGCGGACGTCACGGCTTCGCGAAATTCCAAACTGCCCGGATCGGGCCCGCGTTGCGTCAGAATATCCGCCTGCAAGTAAAGCAGAAATGGATCGTTCGGTTTCTTCACCAATTTGGATCGTACCGTAGCCAGCGCACGCTCAGGATCGTTCTCCTGAACAGCGGCCAACCCCTCCGCCGCCGAACCCACCGCCTGCCTGGGATCCAGCGTGTCAGCCGCTGCAAAATCGGCCTCGGCCTTATCATATTGCGCAAGCTGCACGTAGAGGACGCCGCGCGCCACATACAACGCCGCCGCCTTCGGTTCCGCTCTCAGTCCAGCGTTGATCATATCCACACCGACCTGGAAGGACTGGTGGTCGATTGAGACGTTAGCAAAATCGAGATAGAGATTGACGTTGTGGGGATCAGCCACGATGGCCTGACGGAGAAGTCGAACCGCCTCGGGAGTATTTCCATCCGCCTCGTAGGCGGAGGCTGCCAGATCGAGGATATTAGGATCAGTTGCGTTTTCCAGCAGCAAAGGCTGCAATGTGGCGATCGCATCTTTGGGATGCTGCGCCATGATCTGGACGGATGCGAGCTGACAGCGCAGACCAGCATCGGAGTTCGATTGCGCCAGCGCGCGAGTAAAAACCTGAATTGCCTTCTCCGTTTCCTTCATCCGCACCAGGCAATCGCCGAACTCCTGCAGTGCTCCCGGTTGAGATTCCGCCAGCGAACCGCTCTGCTCGAAGTGAGGCAATGCGCCGGCACAGTCGCCACGCCGGTAAGCTAACACCGCCAACATGGCGTGGCTGGTGGGATCGTTCGGACGCAACTGCAGAACATGTTGCAGCAACGCAACTGCATCTTTGCCCCCGCTCTCGTACTCGATCTGCGCCGCTCCTTCGAGCGCGGGCAGATAGTCCGGCGAATTCTCCAGCGCGTGGCGAAATGCGTTGAGCGCGTCCTTCTTATCGCCTTTGCCGGAAAGGGCTATGCCGCGGAAGGCCCAGAGTTGCGGATTTTTGGGGCTGAGTTGCAGTTCGGGCTGCAACAATTGCAATGCCTGATCGAATTGCGCCGCCCGCAGCGCGGAAGTAATAGGTGCGACCCGCTCCGCCGCGGTCTGAGCGGAACTGACGGGGCACGCAGCCAACATTACAGCCAACATCGCAGGCAGCACGACCCGGTAAGTGGGGCAACGCATACCCGCTATTATCAATCCCTTCCCTCGCCCCTGGAGCGGTGAAAAATGTTTCTCTGGAAATTGTTTCCCCGTATCGAAACCCTGCGTCGCCGGCGGATAGCCATCTTCATGCATCCACGCCGTCGCTTTCAAGCCAATTTTCTCATTTGGGGCTGCCTATGGGCTATACAGTACAATCTTGTTTCTTCGGGAGACCGAGATGAGTTTTCGCAGCAATCGTTTGCTGATCCTTGCCCAAAGATTACTCCCAGTCGTAATCCTCGTCCTGTCTGCGGTCGCCACCGATTCCGGAATTCGACAACGCTATCCCGAAGACGACATGGGGAAGGATTCTCTTCCTGCCCGGAAGAAAGCTCAGCTCGAAGCGGCCAGGCAGTTCAAAGTGTTTTATCAATTTCAGTTCTCGGACAAGTTGAAGGAGAGCGGGATCACTTTCACCCATCACGCCGTGGACGACATCACCAAACACATGCGGATGGGCCACTACGACCATGGCGGCGCGGTTGCGGTGGCAGACGTCGACGGCGACGGACTTTACGACATTTATTTTGTGAATCAAGTGGGCGGCAACGAACTGTAGAAGAACCTCGGTGGCGGCAAGTTTAAGAACATCACTCAGGAAGCAGGGGTCGGATTATCGGGCCGGATCAGCGTGGCGGCAGCCTTCGCAGATCTCGACAACAACGACCACCAGGATCTCTTCGTCACCACAGTTCGTGGCGGAAATGTACTGTTCAAGAACGACGGCCGCGGACACTTCGAGGACATTACCCAGGAAGCGGGTCTGGGGCTTGTTGCTCACTCTTCGGGAGCATTTTTCTTCGACTACGACAACGACGGCCTGCTCGACCTTCTGGTCTGTAACGTTGGCAAGTACACAACGACGACAAGGGACCGAACGGCGAGTACATCGGGATACCCAATGCCTTTGATGGACACCTGCACCCTGAGCGTTACGAATATCCCGTGCTCTATAAGAACATGGGCCACAACCAGTTCAAGGACGTGACCGCTGAGGTGGGATTGAAACCGCACGGCTGGTGCGGCGATGCCACATTCGCAGACGTGAATCGCGACGGCTGGCCCGACATCTTCTTCCTGAACATGCAGGGACACAGCCACTACTACGAAAACCAGGGGGGCAAGAAGTTTGTCGAGAAGACCGATCAGTATTTTCCCAAGACTCCATGGGGAGCGATGGGAATCAAGTTTTTCGACTATGACAATGACGGCCTGATGGATCTCTTCATCGCCGACATGCACTCCGACATGAGCGATGAGCCGGGGCCTGAAAACGAAAAAACGAAATCCAACATCACCTGGACCGATTCCTATATCCAAGGAACTAAATCCGACTACATCTGGGGCAATGCCCTCTATCACAATCTGGGCAACGGGAAATTCGAAGAAGTTTCCGATCGTCTGGGAGTGGAAACGTACTGGCCGTGGGGCCCCAGCGTGGGAGACGTGAACGCGGACGGTTGGGATGACATCTTTATCGCGTCCGGGATGAGTTATCCCTACCGCTATGGCATCAATTCCCCGCTGTTGAACGACCGAGGAAAAAAGTTTGACGATGCCGAGTTCGTTCTAGGAATCGAGCCGCGGAAGAACCTCTATACGCCATGGTTCGAAATCGATTGTTCTGACCCGCAGGAGAGGCAGGCGCAGGAGAAGCTGGACAGCAAAGTCTGCGCCGGCCAGAGTGGCAAATCGATCGTCAAGGCGCCACGTTCCAGCCGCTCCGCCGTCATATTTGATTTGGATAACGACGGAGACCTCGACATCGTGACCAATGATTTTAATTCCGAGCCGCAGGTGCTGGTCAGCGACCTCGCACAGCGGAAGAAAATTCACTGGCTGAAAATCGTGCTGGAAGGTACGAGCTCAAATCGTAACGGGCTCGGTGCAACCGTGCGAGTGCGCGCTGGCGGACAAACTTACACCAAGTACAACGATGGCAAGCCTGGTTATCTGGCTCAAAGCGTCCTCCCGCTTTACTTCGGGCTCGGGGATGTTGCCAAGGTGGACCGGGTAGAAGTCGATTGGCCGTCCGGGCGCAAGCAAGTCTTGACCACCGGGATTGAGGAAAATCAAACGCTGCGGATCACGGAGCCTAAGTAGCTGGGCAAAGGCTTCGAGCTTTCGTACATTGCGCCGCGCTGAGTGAAACACACGCTAAGAACCGGCAATTAATTCCACGCCGAGCGAAGCTAAAGCGACGTCTTCCTCCGACGACAAGCCGCTGACCGCGACGGCGCCCACCACTTCGCCGTTCTTCCGGACGGGAATCCCGCCGCCCCACCCCACGTATCTCGGATCGCCATAGTACGCAATGTCGTGCCCTTTCTCGGGATGCTTCACCTTCTCCCCGATTTCCTTTGTGGGCTTCCGCTCTCGCGCGGCCGTCCAAGCCTTGTTCTGGGCGATGTGGATGGAAGACACCGGCGCGCCGTCCATCCGGGCAAAGCAGATCAGGTCGCCGTGCGAATCCGCAACTCCGACCGCGACGGCCTTCCGCATCTGTAATGCTTTCTCTACGATCAGATCCACAGCGCGCTTCGCTTCGGAATAATCAATGGTCGCAACTGTTCTCATAGCCGGGAAGGATACACCAACTCTATGCGAAGAACAGTGAATCGAGGCTCAGAGGGCGCCGTTCGCGCAAAAAACATCGCACGTCGCCTTCACGGTCCCGGCGCAGTTGCCCCTGCCGAGGATGTGGGCTTGCCGAACCTGGCATCATCGATCGGAATATTTTGCCGGATCAGTTCCAGTTGGATGGTCGAACTTTCGCCGGGACAAGCAACCGTCCGGCGGTAGGGATTCTGCACCCCGTCGATCGTCCGGTAATCATCGTAGTCAATTTGAGTCGGAACCAGGCCAAGCGGCGACTGAGCGTAGCGCACAAGTCGCACCAGCAGCCCGGACTTTTCATCGAAATACAACTTCACTGGCGGCTGCCCCACTCTCTTACAAGAAATCACGTAGGCATCTCGAGCTCCAATCTTTTCCGGATACTCCACCTGCAACTCGTCAAAGACCTGCTTGATGTGCACGGGGAAGTGAAGATCCGCATCCATCTGAGCCGCATCAAGATCGGAGCCGTGCATGTCCCGTACCGGCCGGCCCGGCATGCTGGACCAGCCCACACGGCCATCGCCCGCATGACCATCGAAAACAGTCATGCTGTCTCCTGCGGGCATGTGCAGGATCACGGCCTGCTTGTCCGGATCCTGATCGAAAACTTCGATGTGGACTACATGTCCGCCCATAGTCGCCTTGCCCTGCTCCTCGCGGCTGGTGATCTTCTCGATCGCATCCGCTCCGCCGAGCGCGCGGATGTACTGGTCGATCACTTGATCTGCTGTAGGCATGTCAACGGGAAGTTTTTCTAGCCCAGAAACCGTGGCCGCTGGCGGCTTCGACTCCGCTTCGACAACGGGAACGCCTTCCGGCTTGAGCGAACCCCTGTGGCAGGAGTAGCAAGTCACCTCCCGATTCGATGCGAAACTGTCTTTATCGATCGCCAACATCATTCGCATCATGTCGCGCGCGATCTGTTTTGGCTTCTTGTCGTCTTTATCGAAATGATCCTGCACATGGCAGTAACTGCACTCCACTCCGAGGGATGCGGTGATGAATCGCATAGCGGGAGTCAGTTGGTCAGAGGAAACACCTTTGAGCACCTGGATGTTTTTGAAAACCGCCTCGGCCATTGCAGGCGAACTGCCGGGCAAGGTTTTCTGCGCAGTCTCGTCAGATTGCCGATCGTTAGATTGTCGATCGTTAGATTGTCGATCGACGACCGCACTCACTTTGTCGGCCAACTCAGCAGCCTTCGCCGAATTTCCCTGGCGCTTATACAGATCGATCAGCGGCATATCCGCAGGCAGATGCAACGGATCCATCGCAACGGCACGCTCCAGGTGCGCCACTGCTCGATCGATATCGCCAGCTTGCAGGTAGGCTGACGCTGCATTGGTCTCGCCCGCAACCGAGTTCGGATCGAGTTGCAGTGCGCGCTCGAAAGCCAGTTCCGCCTCCGTCGATTGCTTTCCTAGGAGCAGTGCCGTACCCATGGCGGTGAAAACCGCGCTGTCGTCGGAGAACTGGTCTTGCACTTCTGTCAGCATGCGGTAACCGCGGACGACAAATGGCGGGGACCGGCGTTCTGCGCCGACATTCACGTAGGCGATACCCAGATTCCTCTTTTGCAAATCAGGCGCAGGGTCGCGCCATGCAGCTATGTCAGTAGTTTCCGGCGGAGTTTGTTGGTCTTCGGGACGTCGTTGGATTCGATGGTCGGTGAATGCGGTATGTCCTCCATCTTTGGCATCCCGTCGAGGCATATGGCAGCTGATGCAATCGCTCTCTTTACCTGGATGCGACTCGGGAAACTTCTCCATGTGGCAAGAAAGACATTTCGACCGGAAGTACTCGACCGGCTGTGCCGGCTTATCGTGCGGATCATGACAAGTTCCGCACCATAACCGGCCCCTGCTCTCACGGGCACAAGTGCTTCTCGCGAGTTGCTCCACGTGGCTGATGACCTTGAATTTTTCCGCGTCCGAACCAGAGGATGACACGTTGCGGTAGGTGGTGAAGACATCTTCCAGGGGCTGTCCCGGCCGAAAGTCGCCAAATTTCTTTCCCGGATTCAGCACCCTGCCCACTCCTAACAAGTGACATTGTTCGCAGATGCTGTTGCGAGCGGCAGGCTCGAGCTTCGCCGGATTGATGATCGTACCCGCTCTGGGATCACTGAGATGCTTTTCCGCCGAGCCATGACAGCGCTCACACGTGATCGCTTCCTCCGAAAATGCCGGAGAGCGATATTGGTTTGACGTGCCAGGAATATGTAATGCAGTTCCCGAATGGCAGAACAAGCATCCTTCGGCGACAGGCCGCGTGAAATCCGGATTCGCCAATCCCTCGTAGCCGGGCGCCAAATCATAGGCATGGCGACTCGAGTAGTAAGCAACCGGAGATTGGAACAGATGACCGGCGAGGTCGAGCAGGTAGCCGGAGGCGTGGTTGCCGGATCCAATCACATAATCGATGCGGTAGTTCGTTACCTCTCCACCACTCTGCAGGCGCTGCCAGTATCCAGTCGGCGACGAATCCATCGTGATCTTTGCATCGGGCGTCGTTACTGTGCCCTCCGGCTCCTGCCCCGCGCGACGCAGGGAGTGCGCCATCGCCGAGCGTGCGTAGCCCTCGACTTCGGACGAATGGCAGAACTGGCAGCGGCCCGCACCAACTGGCTCGCTTACGATCTGCGGCGGCGTGATTTGTGCATCGGAGCGTGCTGCGGCACCGTTGTTGGATTGTCCTCGAGCTGCGGAAACAACAACCACGGGAACGCCCAGAACTGCGAGCAGCCACCGATGACTAGGTTTTGGATCCATGGGTCAAACGTCTTCACCCAAACGACTTCACAGTCTAAAACAGGTGGGATTGTACCTCGGTCGTAGGTGATTTCCTCGCCCTGCCGGTTCGTTAGTTGCTAGACTCGCGACCCGACTGCTGATCAATCATACAAATTCTCTCAGGCGACCACGACGTGGTCCTGGACCTCGCCTGTAATCGCAGCCGAGCCCCGGTTCAATTGAATAGCACGTGTTCGGAGCAGTTCCCGCTCGTCCTGAGAATCGAAGTTATCCATAACTTTCCCGTAAGAGGAGACACTCACATCTCTCGAGTCCACACACGTGCGGACCGCCGGATTCGCGCCTCTGCGCGAAGTGCGCGGGTGAACCCAAGGCAGGTTCAGGTGCACGAATTTAACAAGAATGTGACCGTTCGGTGACAAGTGTACCGCGGTGCCGGAGCTAACGTAGGCGGCAGTTACATTCAACGGCAGCCCCAAACCTGAACATGTCGGATCTACAAATCAACAGCATCAGTCAGGTGAAGCAGTTTGGCGAGATGTCCCTGGATTTCCGCAAGATGGAACTCTCGCGCGCCGGGCAGCCGGTTCAGATCACTCTTCGGGAGTTTAAAGTGCTGAGATTTCTCGTGTGCCGGCCCAGGATTGTCGTTTCCCGCCAACGGCTTCTCTATTCCCTTTGGCCGAAGCGAAAGCTGTCGAGTTATCGCACCGTGGATAACTGCATCGCGAAACTGCGGCAAAAAATCGAAAGCAATCCTGATCGTCCGCTCTTTATTCGAACGGTTCACGGGGTCGGCTACAAGTTTGTCCCTCAGGAAGATAGTTACTCCTCCGGAACGCCCTTGCTGGCTGCGGGCACGGAGGCCAAATGAGAATGAGAATGAAAATCGGAGTCTTCCCGAAGATCGGCCTAAAGTCGTTGGCGCTGATACTCCTGCTGGCGAGTATCCCAGCGGCACATGCCGTTCCCGCCTTTGCGCGCAAGTATGGGCTGCCCTGCTCCGCGTGTCATGAAGCCTGGCCCATGCTGAACAATTTTGGCCAGACCTTCAAAGACAACGGATACCAACTGGGCAACGGGCGCGATGCGCCAATCTACCAGGAACCTTCTTACTGGCCGATCATGTTTCGGACGATCCCGCAGTGGCACCGCGAGAACAACAATCGTCAGGCCGTTGACACGGTTCCGGGCAGCGCCGCCAGCGGGCTGATGGAGTCATCGGTAACAACCTCTGGCTTCGACCTGGGCGGGCTCGACGTGATCACTGCCGGCACGCTTTACCAGAACGTCTCGTTCCTGATTCAGCCCTTCATTGGAAACAGCAGCATCAACCTGTCTCAGGCCTGGGCTCGGATCGACAATCTGGCAGGATCGCACTGGCTCAATCTTAAAATGGGCAGGTTCGAACTTGACGAACCCATCTCGCAGGAGCGTTCTCTCATCCTCAATAACACTGGAGGAGCCTACTACACGTATTTCTTCACTCCGCCCGGTGACAACAATTTCTTCGCCGGGATTGGTTTTCCTCAGCTTGGTGTCGAGTTGCAGGGACATTCGGCAAACGATTACACCCGCTATTCCGTCGCGGTTGTAAACGACAGCAATGGCGCTGGAGGAGCACCAGGGAATCAGGATTATGACGTCTATGCCAACTTCAATCAGGCTTTCGAAACGCCCTGGTTCGGAAAGCAGCAGGTTGGCCTTTACGGATTCTTCGGAGAGTCCCCAACTTATTTTCAAACGCAAAACGGAAACCCCATTCCCGGGACAGGCACGGGCAACCGCAGTTTCTATCGCATCGGCGCCTATGGACACTGGTATGTAAATAAAACCGACTTCTACACTTTCTTCATGCACGGATATGACAACGTCTTTCTCGGAAATGCAGTGCCATCGAATCAGCCGTTCAGTTTGCCGGTGGGAGCAGCGGGTCCGACGTGGAACGGCGGGTTCATTGAGGGACACTACAATCCCAACCCTCGCCTGATCCTGATCGGGAAGTACGAGCTGGATCGCATCTCGCGGCAAGCCAACCCTGGAATTCGCAGCGACGCGGGAAATTTTGATACGTGGACGGCGGGCTACCGTTGGTATCCAATCATGAGCCCGCGGGCGGGGCTGGCCTGGACGCAGGAATATTCAAGGATCATCAACTCCGGAGCCGCCCCTTTGTCCGGCAAAGACGAAATTCACAACAGCTATCTGATGGGCTTTGATTTCGATTTCTAGGAGGACACTGCGTGCACATACAACTCAAACGGACGGGCACGGCGGTGATGCTTGTCTTCCTGCTTGTCCTCCTGATATGGAGCGCGGGCGGCGCTGCGCAGGAGAGTCACGTCGGCAAGCTCTCCGGCAATGCGAAGCACGGCAAGGCGCTCTATGTACGTTACTGCATTTTTTGTCATGGACCGAACGGGGACGGGCAGGGTGAAAGCGCGCCTTATCTCGATCCCAAGCCCCGTGATTTCACCAAAGCGTTGTTCAAGTGCCGATCCACGCCCAGCGGCACTCTGCCCCTCGACAGCGACTTGTACGACACGATCAGCCGCGGCGTTCATGCCAGCGGCATGCCTTCATGGGAACCTCTGCTGCGGCAGGAGCGCGTGGACCTGGTTGCCTATATAAAAACGTTCTCCTCCGCCTTTGAGGAGGAGAAGCCGGGAACTCCAGTCGAGATTCCAACGGAGCCGCCGACTACAGCGGAGAGCGTCCAGCGCGGCAGCGAACTCTTCCAGACCATGAATTGCTGGTCCTGCCACGGCAAAGACGGACGAGGTCATGGACCATCGGCCGCTACTCTTACCGACAGTAAGGGCTACCCCATCACTCCTTTCGACTTCACCAGTGGATCGCGGTTCAAGTGCGGAGAGTCCGATCGAGACATGTTTCGTGATTTGGTCACCGGGCTCGATGGAACCCCGATGCCCTCATTCGCCGCTGCCATGAATGCAGATCAGAGGTGGGACGTGGTGCACTACATCCGCTCTCTCAGCGCCCATAAGACGCATGCCAGGTTGAAGATTGAACCCGCAGGAAAGTGACACCTGAAGTCAGCAACTAAGTATTTGAAGTCTCCACAATGGAAGGACAGATCATGAAATTGAAATCGGCTTTTATTTCTGGATGCAGTCTAGCCGCCATATCGGTATCGGTTGGGATGATGGCGGGGTGGGCGGCCCCGGCTGACGCTCCGGCGTCGGTAAAGGGCGTCGTGAAGTTCGACGGGCCCGCACCCACACGGGCAAAAATCGACATGTCTCAAGATCCACTCTGCGCTAAGGCGCACCCGACGCCCGCAACTACCGAGGACATCGTTGTCGGAGCTGGCGGAGGCCTGGAGAATGTTGTCGTCTTTGTTTCTGAGGGCCTCACCACGCACGACTTCCAACCTCCCGAACAGCCAGCCGTGCTTGAGCAGAAGGGCTGCCAATACAAACCGCATGTTTTGGCTCTCGAGGCCCACCAGAAACTCGATGTCGTGAACAGCGACGAGACCACCCACAATATCCATCCGAGTCCGAATAACAACCGCGAGTGGAATATGACGCAGCCTCACGGTACGCCTCTCGAACAGACATTCGCGCGCGAGGAAATCGCGATCCCGGTAAAGTGCAACGTGCATCCCTGGATGAAAGGCTACATTGCGGTCTTCAAACATCCATACTTTGCTGTGACCGGCACGAATGGCAGTTTCGAACTGAAAGACCTGCCCCCCGGCACCTATACGATCACGGCGTGGCAGGAGAAATTGGGGACACAGACGCAGAAAGTGACGGTGGGAGCAAGTGAGACGAAATCGCTGGATTTCACTTTCAAACAGTAAGCGCGGTTAAACTTCGGCCATGTCTCGCTCGTCTGGCTGCGGGACATCTTGCTTTGGGACATACAGTGAGCACACGCATCGTTTGCAGGTTTCGTTAGTTGCGACGTTCAGGCTCGCTCGGAAAGCCAACGCCTTCCGACCGTTGATGATGTCGGTGAACGTCTGACGGTGGATATTCCCCAGGACGGGATGGAAAAAGCACGGCCGCACGTCTCCTGACGCTTCAATCACGGCCGAGACCCAGGGTGCGTTGCAGCGCGGCGCCACGTTCTCGGCTTGACCCAGATGGGCGCGAAAGTGCTGGACGATGCGGCGTAATTTCCCGGCGCTCTCGACGACAAATCCTGATTCCAAATCTGCTTGACGGTCTTCGATGAGCCGTTCCACCTCGTCCGCCAATGCATCCACTTCGTCAGGGAGCAGGGCGACGCGGTTCGCTTGATCAGGGAGCCAACCCTCGGGGCGGTTGAATGCGGACGACATGAGGTCGGCCGCCAGGAAAGAAATCGAATTCAATCCGATCTCGCTCGCAGATTCGACGACCGCGCGAAGCGCGCGATGATTTGCTTTTTGTACGGTACAGCGGGCTCGAATCGGCAGGTCAGGGCGCAGCTGGCGCAGAGCCTTCACTCCCTCCGCCAGTTGCTCGAAGGCGTTTGGAATGCGGCGAATGGTGTTGTGCAAAGCAGGAGGCCCATCGAGCGAGACGATCACGTCGTCAACGCTGTCGACAACAACTTGAGCTTGAGATTTCAGTAGTAATCCAGCGGTCAGAAGCGTGACGCGGCTTCCCGTCGAGCGGACGATTTGCGCCAGGGAACTCCACTTCTCATTTAACTGCGGTTCACCCCCGGAAAAAACCACCCAGCGCACTCCCAAGCTTCGGAAGGAAGACACTTGTTCTTCGAGGATCGAAGGGGTAATCTCCTGCGCCTCGCGAATGCGCCAAATGTCGCACATGACGCAACGGCAGTTGCACTGGTTGTGAGGAAAGATGACCAACACAGGCAGTGAGTGAATCTGGTGCAAGGTGAGCGCAGGTGGTTGTGTCGGTGCCGCGATGGATACCAGTGCGCTCATGCTTCAGCACCGCCGAAAGCCTTCTTCTCGCGTTGCAGGTGCACTAATACGTGATCGCCCAGCGACCGGATTCCCGGGCAACACCCGAAACACGCATCGAACTGCCCACAAACTTGGAGCAACCGCGGATGCCGCCGAGCCCACGGCTCAAGGTAACTGGGGGGAACGGCGACTCCGATACCTTGCACCGACTTCAACCGAAACTCTGGAGCAAACGCGCGGGAGAGAACTTTCACAGAAGGATAACGGACGTGGACGAATGCTCCATCAGCGATTCTGGCGCGGATTCCGCCCGAGCGGAAGCGGCGGAATGCCTTGTCTCTGTTCCGATGTGCGAGATACCACCCGATTTCCCATACACAACAGGGCCCCATCCAACAGAGGACGGCACTCGCGCCCGGTTTTAGCAATCTGGCGAGCCCGCCGCGCTACTCCCTTGAGGTCTTCGACACAATTCAGCACACCAAAGTTTGAGAAAACTCCATCGAATAATTCGTCCGCTGGAAGAGCCATGATGTCTTCGGCGCGCATTACAAATGGCCGCACCAGCTTCTGCAGACCCCTCTGTTGAATCCTGTGCGTCGCCACGTCGATCATCTGCGGCGAAGAATCGCAGGCGGCTACTCGGATGTTGCGTTCCGCCAGAAAACATGCGTCAACGCCGGTTCCACATCCGATTTCCAAAATGTGGTCGCCAGGCCGATAGGTCTTCCCTAACTTCCGCCAAACAGCGGCTCGCTGGGCTTCTCCGATCGACGACGAGGTGAAGGCCTCGTCATATCGACCGGCGATCGTATCGAATGGAGGAGCAAGGTCTGGGTGGGAAATGGCAGGCATTGAAATCAGGCCTCGACCTCGCTGTGAGTCGCTTGCAGACCAGCGCGCGCCTCTGCGATCCCATTTCGCAGCGCGGCCAACTGCCCGCCGTCCGCATCCGGCTTGGGCCCAAGCCGATTGAGTTCCACTTCACTACGAAGCAACTTGTCAGCGAACTTGTAGAACTGGCGCGAGTGCCGGTTGCGGATGCGAAAGTCCCGGTCGGAGCTTTCGCTCCAAAGCTTGAGCGCCTCCACCCGGTCAGCTACTTCAGAAAAATAGGGTGTGCCCTTGATGGGATACGCGACCGTGGTGAAAAAGATGTCAGGATCCGTCTTCTTCACGTGCTCCACGGTGGCTTCAATGTCGGACATCTCCTCGCCCTCGTAGCCCCACATCAAGAACATGCCGGTTTGAATGCCTGCCGACCGGCAAAGTGCCACGGCGGTTTGCACTTCCTCGACCGTGACGCCGCGTTCCATCGCGTCAAGGATTCGCTGCGAACCGCTCTCGGAGCCAATCCAGACGCGAAAACATCCCATGTCGGCCAGCGTTTCGACAACTTTAAGATTCAGCCGGTCGGCCCGTGAAATGCACTCGAAGGGCAGCTTCACTCTGCGCCTTTTCAATTCGGCGGCATATTGAAAGAGCCAGCCGTGGTGGATCGTGAAAACGTCGTCGGCCATCCACGCCATTTGCGGCTGGTAGCGATCGATCAGCCACTCGAGTTCATCTGCGACCGAGACTGGCGTTCTGCGGCGATGCGTTTTTCCAAACACTTCGTGGCTGCACCAGCGACAGTGGTAGGGGCAGCCGCGGGCAGTGATCAGGGAAACGGAGCCCATCCCGTGGTGGGTCCGCCAGACCTCCACATAACGAGACATGTCGATCAGTTCGCGGGCGGGCCAGGGCTGCGCATCGATATTCTTAATTTGCTCGCGTGGCTTGGTGCGGATTACAGAACCATCCGCCGCCAGGAAGGCGATTCCATCAATCCGGTCGAGTTTGTCGAGCGCATGGGATTGCAACGCCGGCACCAGTTCTTCCAGGGTAAGTTCGCCTTCCCCGATTACGACAATATCGGCGCCGGCTGCGAGATATTCCTGAACATAGGCGCCCGGCTCCGGTCCTCCGACGACGGTTTGCCAGCCCTGTTGTTTGGCGACTCGGAGAATCTCGACCACATTCGGCCGGGTCATAAGATTGGCATAGACTCCGAGAATGGACGGTGGCCCCTTCTGCAGCAGGTCCCACAACTCGTGCCGCGACGAAAACGTGGAGTCGAACACCTCAGCGTTGAGGCCCTGCTTACGAAGATGCGAGCAAATGTAGAGGATCCCCAAAGGAGGATAGGGCTTCATGATTTGAAGTTCCTTGGGATCTTCGTAAAGGAAATAACCGTGAGTGAGAAGGATGTCCATGATGGTGGTTAACTAGCGAGAACGTTTAGCAGATCGTCGAAGTTTGTGGCATAGCTTTGGGCTTGAAGCTGCACTAGCTTTTCCTCCGAGTGGCCGTCGAGGATGGTCGGTCTCGGATTACGGCAAGTTTTTTCCAACTGCATCACTCGCCGCCATAGTTCTTCCGGTTCGTGGCGGGCAAGCTTTTCTCTCGGTGACGCTGTGCCAGAACCCGAATTCCAGCAGTCGACCTGGGCGTGCAGGGCGTCGTGCAGGGCGCGATAAAACTCATTGGTATAGGCGCCCAGGAACATCATCGAAAGGTCCTCGCTATCCGACCAGTTCGTCTTCTCGCCAAGTTGCGCCTGGACACGGTCGAAGAATTTGGTTCCGGGAAGCGGGTAAGAAACGGAGACGCCAATGTCGTCGGGACGTGTGTCGCGAACCAACTTGATCGTGTTTTGAATGTCACCCCAGGTTTCACCGGGATATCCGAATTGCAGGAAGTAGCAGGCGCGGATCCCTTCGCGCCTGAAGATTTTCGCGGGCCTTGGCGATTTGATCCACGCGCGTGCCTTTGTCCATCGCATCCAGAATTTTCTGCGATCCGGATTCCGCGCCCATCCAAACTTCGGCGCACCCGGCTCGGCGCAGGGCTGCCACGTTGTCGGGAGTCATCAAGTCCACGCGGGATTGCATTTTGAAAGGAATCGCGGCGTTCAACCGCTGCACTTCGGACGCGAGTTCACGAACCCACTTAGGGCGCAATCCGAAGATGTCGTCAGCGAACCAGAGGTGTTCGGCACCGAAGTCGTACTTGAGTTGGCGCATCTCTTCCGCAACGCTGGCTGCCGAGCGAACGGAAAATGAATCTCCATAAATCGGCTTGGCGCACCAATTGCACCGGTAGGGGCAACCACGGCTGGCCACAATGTTCAGTGAAAAATATCCGTGAGCCAATTTCCATGCCCTTCGGTACTGATCGGTATCGATGAGATCGCGCGTGGGAAAAGGCAGATGGTCCAGATTTTGCATCAAGCCTCGCCGCTCGGTCTTCACTACTTGTCCAGTCTTGTTGTGCAAGTAAGCCAGTCCGGCGACATGGTCCAGCGCTTTGTCATCTCCCTTCAGCAGATGGTTGACCGCTTCCAGCAACGTCTGTTCCGCTTCCCCAAGCAATACACAGCGGAAACCTTTCCGCAGATAGTCCAGAGCATGATCGGAAGCATCCGAGCCATTCACCAGTACAGTGGCGCCAGACTGGCGCGAGGTTTCGAGAATCTGATAAGCGACGTCGCGCATGCGCGTCAGGCACATTTTGGAAAGAAAATTGAAATTATCCTCGAAGACCACGACGATTCGCGGCTGATGCTGCAAGAGCGCAGACTGAAATCCTGCCTCCGGATCGTTCAGCATGGTGTCAAACACCGCGACTGACACGCCTGCGCTGCGTAAGAGCGCGGCGGCATAGAGCGTACCCAGCGGAGGATACGGCTGCATCTTCCGCATTTGCTTGCGGTCGTAGTAAAGGTGATACGAATGAGTCAGCAGTACATCCGCCATATTTGTTGTCTCGAATGCGTTGTCCGTAATGCGTTGTCCCTGAACCGATCAGCACACTTCCTGCGTACGCTCGGCCAGGGGTTGCCCGGTCAAAAGCGAACGGCGGGTAACGACTTTTTCCACGGCGCGCGACAGCCAGAGTTCCCACGGAAACGAGTAGCTGCTTCTGCCGATTCGCCAGCGGACGGGCGCTCCAAGCATCCGCTGCACACTGCGCCGCGCCCATGGAATCTTTCTTGTGACCTTGCGAATCTGGTTGTTCAGCAGGAAGTACTCGAGACTTCGGCGTAGCCTGCGCAGCTCTTCTCCGCGCAGCCAGGGCAGAACGTTGGTGCCGAGAGCGAGAGTCTCCCATTCTTCGAGGGACTGAGGCTCGCGGACCCCCATTTCCTTGAGTTGTGGCCAGATAGGAATCCCCGGATAAGGCGTAAAGATGTTGGGCGAGAAGCTGATGTTGGGATACTCTTTGGCGATATCGCTCATCTTCTGGAACGTCTGCTGACGATGAGCCTCGGTCTCGCCGGGGTAGCCGAGAATGATGTTGAAGACGACGTGAATCCCGGCCAGGTGCGTCTTGCGGGCGGTCTCGACCATTTGCTCGACGTGTTGAAAGCGCTTGTTCATCAGGGCCAGTACTTCCTGGGAGGCCGACTCCGTACCGAATCCGATGTGGTGCACGCCGCTTTCGGCCAGCAGGCGCACGTCGTCATCGCTCATCAGCGCGAGAAAATCGGTGGAGGTTTGAAAGTCCCACTGAAAACGGACTCCACTGGCAATGATTCCCTTCGCGATCGCCACTGCGCGCTTGCGATCGACAAGAAAGTTAGAGTCGAAGAGTGGTACGTGCTGAATGTTGTAGCGCGGAACCAATTCGGCCAACTCGCTGACCACCCGCTCAACCTCATAGGCGTTAAAACGCCGCTTGTAAAAAACCTGGTCGGTGCAGTAATTGCATTGGTAGGGGCAGCCCACGCTGCTGGTGTAGGCCAGTCGCCGCACGCCGTCGGCGCCAGCATAAATGCCAGGGTCGGCAAGATGGTACGCGGGTGGCGGCAGGATATTGATGTCGGCCACGGGGCGTTCCGGTTCGTGAACGATTTTTCCACCCTCATCTTTGAAAGACAGGCCGCGGATGCCGTGCCAGTCTTGCCGATTTGCGATTCGCTGAGCGAGTTCGAGCAGAGTCAGTTCCCCCTGGCCTCGCACAATCGCATCCACGAAGGGCTCCTGCAATGTCTGCCGGGTGGCCAGGCTGGCGTGCCATCCTCCGAAGACGATCGGCAGGGTTGGGTAAAGTTTCTTGACCGCCTTGGAGACTCGCACCGCGGCTCCAATATGCGGACCGGTCAGGACGGAAATGCCGAGCAGGAGGGCGTCTTGCGATTCCCGCAGAATGGTCTTCTCGTAATCGGGGGAAAGCAGATTATCGACGAGCTTGACTTCGAATCCTGCCTGCAGCAACGGGGATGCGAGACAAAGCAGGGATAAGGGCGCGCCCAACGGCGGACCGTCGTAGGGCGGATAGAACAAAACGACTTTGTTCGTCCCGGACAAAGTGCTTCACTTTTGGAGACTTCGGCTACAAAACTCTAGGTTGGCAGCCCATGAGATTTGTCATCGGATTGTCAAATGTCTGTCACTTTGGGGCAGGTGAGACGCACGTTTTCAAGTGGAGGTGAAGAACTGCAAACTCCGCGAGATTGCCGCGGTTCAAAATTGCAGAATTTTGACAAAACTGAGACAAATGGCAGCTTCACAGTTGCTATCGTTGCGGCCGTATCCAGTCTCACGGGAATGAGTTCGTCTGCTCCTGCAACAACGGTGCGCTTGGTGTCGGAGAAATGATCCTTTTCTATAATCCGAAGGCAACCAGGCCGCGCAATCGCCGATTTCCACTATCGATCCTCTCGCTCGCCGCAATGGTCGAGGGCAAAGAAGAATACGCAATCATCGATGGCAACCTGGACCCTCGCCCCACTGAAAGCCTGATTGCATTACTCAAGCAACACAGAGTCGAACTGCTTGCGGTTACGGTGATGCCAGGGCCGCAAACCGTGGGCGCGGTGGCGAGCTGCCGCGAAATTCGTTCTCGATTCCCGGAGTTGCCGATCGTTTGGGGAGGTTATTTCGCCTCCAACTACACGGCCGCCGCCCTCAACGCGAACTATGTGGACTATGCGGTACGCGGCCAGGGAGAGCAGACGTTCCTCGAACTGCTGGAGGTGATTCGCGGTCAACGCGATCCCAAGAGCGTTGCGGGACTCTCTTACAAGCTGCCGGACGGCACGGTGCGCAACAATCCCGAGCGCCCCATGAGGGGTCTGGATGATTTTCCGACCTATCCGTATCACCGGCTGCCCGCGGAGCAATACCTTCTGCCCACTTTCCTGGGGCGGCGGACGGCGGTGCATCAGGCGAGCTTGGGCTGTCCCTACCGCTGCAACTTCTGCGGAGTCGTGACATTTTCCGGCAGCCGGCAAAAAATTGAGGCGCCCTCTCGTACGGAGGGCATGCTGCGACATCTGGTCAAAACCTACGGAGTCGATGCCGTACAGTTCTACGACAACAATTTCTTTCTGCGCGAAGACCATACCCGGGAACTGGCCGACCGCATGGCGCCCCTCAATCTGCGCTGGTGGTGCGAGGGTCGCGCTGACACCATGATGAAGTATTCAGACGCTACGCTGGAAGCGCTGCGACGTGCCGGCTGCACCATGATTTTCTTTGGAGCGGAATCAGGCTCGAACGCAATCCTGAAGGAGATGAACAAAGATCTGCGCGCGGAAGACACTCTGGCGCTGGCCTCGCGCATTCGGCGGTTCGGGATAATCCCGGAATTCTCCATCATCTTTGGAAATCCAAAAGATCCGGAAGGCGACACTCGCGATTGTATCGGGTTTATCCGGCAGTTGAAGCGCTTGAATCCCGATGCGGAAATCATCGTCGAACACTACACTCCCGTGCCGCAACGCGCTGGCATGTATGGCGACGTGGAGGATAAAGTCCAGTTTCCGACGACTCCGGATGAATGGGCTACAGAGCGGTGGCAGCGTTTTGCTACTCAGAAAGATCCGCAGACGCCGTGGCTGCGACCGACCACAAAGCAGTTGATCGACAATTTTGAGCTGGTGGTATCGTCCCGCTGGCCAACGGTACAGGACATTCGATTGCCGAGCTGGGGCCGGTTGGCGCTGAAGGCGCTGAGTAGCTGGCGTTATCAACTTGGGGTGTATGGAGCGCCGCTCGAACTGAAGTGGATGCAGCAGGTCATCGAACTGCGAAAGCCAAAGGCAGAAAGCCTGTGAGGGTTTTACCAAGTATGACGGTTTCCGCGAAGGTTGATGCCGCTTCCGCGGTGGGTGAGCCTGCAGCGTTCGACGAGCCTCGCACGGTCTCCGCAGCAGAGGGGTATGAATGGTGGGCTCCGACCTATGATCATGCTCCGAATCCACTCTTGGCGCGGGAAGAGCGATGTCTGTCGGCTCTGCTGACGGACCTTCATAGCAGATCGGTACTGGATCTGGCCTGCGGCACTGGACGTTGGCTGGAACGACTCATGAAGCGGGGCTGCGAGTCAGGAGTAGGAATCGATTGCTCGATCGCGATGCTGCGAATTGCAGGAGAGAAACCTGCGATCCGAGGACGGCTTGCTAGAGCGGATTGCCACAGTCTCCCGCTACCGGTCGACTGCTTTGACCTGGCGATCTGCTCGTTTGCCGTGGGACATATCCACCAACTGGAATCGGTCGCGCGAGAACTGGGGCGCGTGACGAAGGCTGGAGCCGATGTCTTCGTGACCGATCTCCATTCGGAAGCGTATGCACGAGGCTGGCGGGTCGGTTTTCGACTGGGCGGCACTGCGATTCAGATCGAGACTCGTCCCCGCACGGCCGACGAAATCGTGCGCGTGTTTGGCAGGAACGGTTTTGAGTGCAAGATGCATGAGACTTTGTGGCTGGGTGTACCGGAAAGATCAATTTTTGAGCGCGCCGGAAAGTTGGACTCTTTCGTGGCCGCATGCAGATTGCCGGCAGTCCTGGTTTGCCACTTCCGGCGGCACGGATCACCGCCTTCGGAGAACTGAGCCGTGAAGAACACTCCGGTGGAAACTGTCGTTGGATTTCTGAGTTTTGCCGGCGACCGCTGCGCACGACTCAACGTAATTGAGAAGTTCACGCCGCGCCAGTGGGACCATATTCTTCGGTGGCTGGATGACGCCGGATTAGCTTTCTATTTTCTGCAAAGACTCAAGGACGAGCACGTGAGCCGGAGTGTGCCGCCGTCCGTCTTGTCCCGTCTGGAACGGGACTTCGCGTGCAATCAGCTGCGGATCGAAGAGATGGCGCGGCGGTTCGACACCATCAATCGCGAACTGAATGATGCCGGCGTGCCCTACACGGTGATCAAGGGTTTCTCTCTGGTTCCTCAATTCTGTCCCCAGGCCACTCTTCGGCATCAAGCCGACCTCGATTACCTCGTCGATGCACAGTCTTTGCCCGCCGCACGCCGCCTGCTGACCGGCATCGGGTATCAGTCACAGGTGTCTCGCTCAAGCAAGGAATCGATCTTCGTCAGCTCTGGAGAAACACCGTCGCGTAGCGAGGGCCAATATTCTCCGCACGCGCCCCACGCGGTCGAATTTCACACTGAGATCTGGGACGACGATATGCACGGCGTGCACGGGATCCCGAATTTATTCTCGGTCCACCAAGCCAGAACGAAACGGTGGAACGGCCTCAGTTTTCCGGCTCAAGCCGATGAGGATGCCTTTCTTCTGCAGGTGCTGCATGCGTGCCATCATCTTTTCACGCAATGGATACGACTCTCTTCCCTGTTTGAGATCGGATATTTCCTGCACCGGCGAGCTGCGGATCTTGAGCTGTGGGTTGGGATTGAGCAGAGGACCGGCGACAGCACCGTGTTGCGCGAGTTTGTCGTGATCGTAACGGAAATGGCGGCCCGTCTCTTTGCTTCACCTATTCCCAAGGTGGTTCAACGTTGGGGTCGCGAGATTCGTCAGGGACCGCGCACATGGATCGATAATTACGCGCGGGATTGGGCTTTGGGTGGGCTCCCCGTCTATGAGTTCAATTTGTTCCCTCAGTCAAAACTCGCTCTATTTCTTCATCACCAGTACAGAAGCGCATCGCGGGCGCAAGCGTTCCAGGCTCATAATCAGTCGCCGTTGTCGCGCCTGAGGCGCATCGCTTTGTCCGTAAGGGATCATCCTTCGCTGGTCTGGAATGCGGACTGGTGGAGACACCAACACCTGTTCCGGCGAAGCATCTTTTATACCCTGGCGGAGTTGCGCTACGTAGCCGAGATTCCCCGTTGGCGATGGCGGAACAGAATGAGCCCGCAGGCTGCTTCCTGCGTTCCACGGTCTAGTGAGTCGTATCGGTCTAAGAAGGCGTCATGAGTGTTGCGTCGAACATGTTCGGCCGAACATGTTGGGCCGAACAACCTTCGAACAATCTCGCAGCCAGCCGTTTTCGGCCACCGGATTTTGCAGAGTTTTGACAATTCTGAGACAAATGCCGCGCCGCCAGTTGGTACTTTGGGTTCTCTTTCCAGTTCGAGTTTTGACTTACGCGTGACACGACGAAAGGCCCTTCAGTGAAATCGTCGAAAAAAATCGTGTTCTTCGTCGCATCGTTTTCCAGCATCGAGGCGACTGCCCCGCTGGGGATCCTCGCCATCGCGACTCCACTACTGGATGCGGGATACGAGATCTGCATCATCGACGCGTCAATTACTCCCGACTACAAAAAGCGGATTATGGAGGAAGTAAAAGACGCGTTGTGCCTGGGAATTTCCCTGGTCACGGGGCCCATGATCCGCGAGACGGTTGAAGTTACGCAGGCGATCAAGAACTGGGATCCAAGCTTTCCGGTCATTCTTGGGGGATGGCACCCTTCGCTGCTGCCTACGCAGACGCTCGAAGCGCCCTATGTGGACATCGTGGTTCGCGCCCAAGGGGAAGAAAGCATGCTGGCGGTCGCCGACCGGTTGCGCGACGATGCTTCCCTGGCGGATGTTCTCGGTATCGGATTCAAGGTGGACGGCAAGCTTCACTTCACGGCCGAACGGCCGCTGAAACGGCTCGAGGAAATGCCCGCTAAGGCCTATCAGCTCGCCGACTTCGATGCTTACGAAAAAATCTGCGGCAGACGCTGGGCCATGTACGTTTCGAGCCTGGCCTGCCCTTTCAATTGCGCCTATTGCACGAACGCCGGCGTCTACGGTCGCAAGTGGAACGCGCTGCCTGTCGAACAAGTGGTCGAGGAGACCGTCGAACTCACGCGACGCTACCGGCTCGACCTGCTGTGGATGGCCGATGACAACTTTCTGGTTGACCTCGATCGGTCGCTGAAGATCGCGGAGGGATTGATTCGGGCAGGCGCGAATTTCAAGTGGAGTGTGCAAGCCACCACAAATCTGACCGCGCGCCTCAGCATTGGCGAGTTGACGCTGTTGCGCCGCTCCGGGCTCCATCAGATCTGCCAGGGAATCGAGACCGCGTCTCCGACCGTCATGAAGTTGATGAACAAAGACTTTCAGGTTCTCGGCGATATTTACCAGTCCACGGAACGCTGCATCAAGGCGGGCGTAATCCCGTCGTTCAACATCATTTTTGGCTTTCCTGGAGAAGGATGGAAAGAGCGACGCGAGACGGTCAACTTCATGATGGACATTTGCAGAAAATTCCCGGGCGCAGAGTTCTGGACGAATATTTTCACTCCGTACCCCGGCTCGCCGATTTTTCAGCATGCGGCGAAGTTGGGAATCGAAGCTCCGAAGACTCTCGAAGGCTGGGCGGACTATTTTCCGAGATACACGGTTCTGCCCTGGCTCAAGGGCAGCGATCACCAGCGCGTGCAGACCATGCGCGACTACCTGCGCATCGCGTTCGATCGCGAGCCCATCGCGACTACCGGCCATGGACGTTTTGCCAAGGCGGTTCAGCATCTTACTGCATATCCGGCGCGGGTCCGCCTGAATTTCGACTTTTATAGTTTTCCGATCGAACTGTGGATTAATCGACAGCTCAAGAACATTGTGAAATTGCCCAAGCCGAGCGTGGACGCGAAAAGGCTTCAGCCGGAAACGGCGCCAACTTGCACCTAGCAGCCGCTGCTTGAGCGGAAGGCTCGTCATGGGTCGCATCAAGGAGTTAGACGGACTTCGAGCGCTCGCTATTCTTGGCGTGCTGGCCTCGCATTTCTTGCCTCCCTCCGGTCGCCTCAGCAATGCCCTGGGGCTGGGTAGGTGCGGCGTTGACCTGTTTTTCGCCATCTCGGGATTTCTCATCACCGGCATCCTGATTAGTTTGCGGCATAAAGAACGCGCCTTCCGGACTTTCTACTGGCGTCGAACCCTGCGAATCTTCCCACCGTACTACCTGGCGTTAGGGCTTATTGTTGGTTTAGCACTGGCGCACGCGGAACGCCTGAACTATCGGGAGATCATTGGTGACGCACTGTTTTTATCCTCAGCCAAAACGGGTTTGATAAAACTCGCCGTGCATCGAGTTTTGTTTGCAACGCCAGTCGCCCCACTGGGCGCGCTTCAACGCACGGAGTATTCCCTTCTCCAGTTCAAGGACTGCCTTGGAGTCTACTGGTCGCTGTCGGTGGAGGAACTCTTCTATTTGGTCTGGGCTCCGATCATGCTAAAGGGAAGCCGACGAATGATGTTGCTCTGCTCGATCGCGCCTCTGCTGGTGTGCCCACTCCTCCGCGGGCTGGCGCACACGACTCCGCACATTGAGGAAAGTATCGGCTTCATCTTTCGGTTTGACAGTTTGGCGGCAGGAAGCTGCGTCGCACTCCTGGACTGGGGAGTGGAGCACGGCCGCGTGACCAGGAAACTTCTGGATCGGGGATTAATTTCAGCAGCGATTGTTTTCCCGATTGGCCTGATCGCTTTGGCTGCCCTTTGCGGAGTAAGTCGCGGGGTCGATGTGCGGACTACATGGGCTTTCAGCGTTTTCGGCTTCTCGTTGCTTGCCGCATCGTGCGCATCGTTCGTCGGAGCGCTGGCCCGCTGGGGTGCTGGGCTAGGGCGCGTGTCGCATGTGCTCCGGTCCAAGGGTGCTGTCTACCTGGGAAAGGTGAGCTACACAATCTATCTGATTCACTTGCCGACGTACGTGGTGGTTCAACTCATGATTGTTCGATGGTTTGGCCCCGATGCAATCGCGTCGAGCCTTACGCTGGCCATTCTTGCCGGAGGTCTGGCGACCGCCGGAGCAATCCTATTTGCAAGCTTCTCGTGGAAGTACATTGAGGCTCCAATTCTAGGATGGAAAGACAAGTGGTTCCCTACCGGAAGCACAGCACGCCTATTATCCGTCGAGAGCGAGGCCGATCGGTCTGATCCTCTTTGCGCCTAGTCTTTTTCGCGTAGTCAGGGATTTCTCTCCCAAATCTGATCCCCGTTACTGAAAGTCTGAGCTACATGGTAGTGCTCCCGAAGATACAGCCGTATGGGAGCTAGATGATTGCCCTCCGGATGCCGCGCCGCGTCCTTCTCACGATCCAACCCGATATACCAGCTGACAAAGCGCACATGGAACCGGTCTAGCCCTTGAATGGCATCCGCGACTTCCTCGGGACGCGTGTAGTCCGTGGGACGCAGGAACGCGACCCGGCCGGCGTTGCGCAACTGAAGCGTGAACGACAGTAAATGATCGCCGAAGAAATAGTCGAAAGGGTGAGTTCGCTCCGACATCCATTTGCACTTTTCGTACAGCAACGGATCGTAGAAGGCATTGCGGCCAGTGGGAAGGTCGAGGTACGCTTTCCAGCGAACCTGCATCAGCAGCGGTCGTGCCGTCAACATAATGAAGACTGCCACCCAAGCCACTCTCAACCACGCCCGGGAAACCCCGGGCTCCGACTTGAGAAGCCAAACCAGAATCACAAGTGCTGGAGGCGAAACGACATAGAGGCGGCTGTAGGCGGGAGCGGACGCGACTGTCAGAAAGAGAAATAATCCAGTGATGTTGACGAGTACCAGCCGGCTGGAATCGGCGAAGGGTTGCTTTCGCATTCTGACGGCGTAGACGACAAAGAAAACAACATAGGCGAATGGAACGATCAAGTGAATGAGGACAAATGCAGGCAGATCGAACCAGGTCGCCCAGGCGTGCAGTTGCGGGCGCCCCGTGATATAAACCCGCCAGTTGTTGAACCAGTCCGAGGGATAATATCTCGCCGTGAATGTAACGGTGAAGTAGAAGATCCTTCCTGCTCCCACAGTCCGCACGAAATATGCAAGACAAGCCGCGATTGTCGCCAGGAAACCTGCCCAAAGGGCCGCCTCTTTCTTTAACAACTCAAGCCAGGCCTCACTCGTCCGAACACGCTCCCATAGAAGGAAGAGAGCGAAGCCCACGATGAGAAGGGCCATCGACTGGGTAAAGAAGGTTGCGATTCCCACCAGTGCGCCTGCCCAGGCGAGCCGCGTGGGGGTCCGCTCTTCGAGCAGAATTGCGAGGGCTGCGGTCGTCGCGACCAGACTGAACCAGTGATGCGTGGCATCAAGATAACTGGAAAAAGGCAGAGTGATAAACAACAGGGCCGGCAAATAGGCCGACGACCCACCCATCAGCTTTTGAGAAACAAAGATGATGAGCCATACCATCGATGCTCCAAGAACGACGAGCACGGCTTGCGGGATCCAGGCACGCACGCCAAAACACTTGAACAACGCGGCATAGACGACATCAGTGCCGGGGAAAGTGAAGTGGTCGTAGTCGCGATAGATCATTTCTCCGTGCAGCATTCGGGTCGCGTTGTGCAGATAAATGGCCTGATCGCCCGATGCCACACGGGGCGTGCACGGAAGAACGAACACCTGGAGATAAATGAAGATGCACGACAGAGCAACGACACAAAACGTGAGTCTTCGCGAACCCGACAGGAACAGCGAAGGATCCACTTGATCCCTCGTGGCAACCTGACTTGACGGTCGATCTTGCATCACTTCGCGCATGGGAGGGGATACTAGGGTACAACGCTGAGCTTCGATAATGCGGTGATTCCCAAAGCGCGGCCGCAGTCGGTTGCGTAGATCAGGCTTCTGGAATCGGGCAGCCACGCGGGGGTTATCGAATTGCAATCGCTGTTTGTGAGTTGGCGCTGTTCCGCCGCTGAGCGGTTCATGACCATGAGTTGCCAGACTCCGCCGCGCTCACAACTGAAGGCGATCCAGTGTCCATCAGGCGAAGGAGCCGGGTAACGCGCAGAGCAGGTCACAGACGTCAGCTCGACGACGTTTCCGGATTGCGGGTCGACGGAGTAGAGGCGATATCGCTGGGGGCTCGATGAACTGAAGATAAGTTCTGCGTCCGGAAAAAACGCAGCTTCGCGCACGTCATACCGGGGCCCAGCCAGTTCGCGCTCAGGATTGGACTGAGTTGTGCCAGCGTGCCCACCCGGACGAATCCATAGACTGCCCCGACCCCCAACTTCGCGAATGTATGCCAACTGTTCACCGCGCGCCGAAACGACTGGCTGCTCGGCATCGACGGCTTCCGTGGTCGGGGTCTCGCTGCTTGTCTCGACGCTCGCAGGATCAAAGCGAATAATCCGCGAGCCGGCTTTTGACGCAACCTCCGCCCAACTTGCAGAACCATAGCTTGTAGAACCATCCATCGTAGACGCTGGATAAAACCAGTCGCCGTTGCCTCCATACGAGTTGATCTCACCGGCCCGCAGACGGTGAATGACGTAAGCGTCCTGCGCAGAAGTAAACTGCGGAACCAGGGCTCCAAACCAGACGCCATCGGCGGTGACGACTGGATTTACCGCAATCGCCGAGCCAACCGAAGTGGTTAAGCGCGTGGCGTAATTATCGAACTGCCCGGCGAGGTGCCGGCGGTCCAGAACGAATCCTGCGGCAGTCATGACAATCAGTGTCAGCACTGCCCAAGCCAGAGAGCGGGACCGAAGCCGGTTCGCGAACGAATCTTCCGCGGTTGAAATCAGAATCCCGAGCAACGTTCCGGCAAGCAGGACCATGCAAAAGAGGCGGGGAAAACAAAGCAGTGCCCGCCAGCCCTGAGGATTTGCGCGGTATACGCGATCATAGGGCACGCATACGAGTGCATAAAACACGACGACCGCTAACGCCCAGCATGATTGCCTCCGCGCCACAAGGTAGTCGACGGACAGCACCGCCGTCAGAATCAGAATTACGAAATGGTATGGCAGGGGTTCCGAAGAGAGAAACAGCAGAAGAAAACAGTAAATCGCCCATTCCAGCTTTTGCCGGGACGCGCTGGATTTCCTGAAGCCCATCGCCCACAGGAAGACTACGAGGATCAAAGAATGCAGAAGAGGATGCAGTAGTGCATACAACGCCGGCAAGTGCGCTACTGGCGCGGGGTTTAGTTCAGACTCATAGATGAAGAGGTGGCGGAGCAATGCATTCAGGGAATCCCATGCTGTGGCGTAGGGATCAATGATTTCTCCTCGGAGCCCCGCAGGCAGGATTTCCCGAAAATATATGCCGCATGCAGTCTTTCCAAAAAGGCAGACGGAAAGCAACAAGGCTCCAGCCATACCGCAAACCAGACCGGCCGCGGCCCGCCACTGTCTCTTCACCAGAAAGAACAGCAGAAAGAATGCCGGATAAATCTTCATGGCGGCCGCAGCCGCCAATACTATGCCCGACGAGAAGGGACAATTCCTGAAATACAACCAAGCTGCCAGCGCCAGCAACAGCAACATCAATACATGCACCTGCCCCAAAAGAAAGTTGGTGTGGAGTGGAGCTATGGCCAGGAAAGTAAGCACGCCGATGCGCCGCCAGGTCAAATCTGTGATTCTCTTTAGAACGGCGGCAGCCAGAAACAGGCTCCCAAGGCTGATCACCAGCCAACAGCGGTTAGCTTGCAACGGAGGCAGCCACGAAAGCGGCAGAATCAGCAGGATTGAAGGCAGAGTCGACGGCGCAAAGCCCACCAGGGGGCGTTCCAGTCCTAGATGATCCTTTTGCCGCTGAAACCACATCCACTCATAGACTCGTTCGACCGGGTAGTGCTCGCGATAAAGACGGGCGGCTAAATAGTAGTTGGCGAAATCGGAATCCAGGTGGCTCCATGCAGGAATCAATCCCCTGCCCGCAAACAAGGCGAGCAAAACGGCCAGCAACACTCTTTCGGCCCACACCTTAACGGCGTGACTAGGCAACTGGAGAGTCTCGGCCGGGCAAATCAGGGTGCCAGAGGCTTGCATCGCAGAAGTCCTGTCTTAACGTCCATCTGAATCGAGCGGATCCTTACACGTTATGGCGAGTAAGCAAATGGGCAAGAAATGGCGCTGCGGTTGCCGGATCGCTGCCATAGATAAGTTGATAAGCCGGCACCTGCGCCAAAGTCGCAAGAATTTTCAAGCGCTGCTCTTCGAATCGGTCGTCGTCTTTGAAAGCGACGTGCTTGGAGATCGATCTGGAAAACTCGCTCTTCGCGAGGCGTACCAGACGTGGCACGGCAGCAGCATCCCTTTCAAGAACGACACAACAGATTGGCACTACAAAGCCCGGCAGCGTCGAATCCCGCTTTTGTTTGTCCATATAGAAAAAGTTGAAATCGCAATATGAAAACCTACGGGTTCTCGGCGCAAGCTCAGGCAGGAATTGAAGCGTCTCGGGCCGAAATGCGATAGGAACAAAGTCACCCCAGGCCCGCAATTCGCCGCTTGCGATTTCGAGAAAGACCGACTGATCGGCGTGGAACGTAAGCCCGCTCTGGATGGCAAGGTAGCTCGACGTGGTCTTGCCCTGATTCGGAGCCCCCATTACGAGAAGACCCTTGCTCCCCGAGGAGACACACGCGGCCGCGATCGGAACCAGTCCCAACGAGCCGGTCGTCATATAAAACAATGTGTCAATGAAAGGGCTGGTGAATCCTGGCGCGTCATCGAGCAGCCCCTCTGCTACGAAAGCGACTGCTTCACGGGCTTCGAGATCCACTGCAATAAAATTCCTGTGTCCGAATTGGGCAAAGCGAAGCCCGTCGTCGGAGAACGTTGATCTTCGAGGCCACGGCGGACTGATCTCCACATCCGAGTCGACGACAATCCGCCAGTGAAAGCTGGCACTGCCGCCCGGTTCTCCTTCATATTGGGCAAACAGGTCAAGCATGTGCCTCAGAAGCTTGGAACTGTTGGTCTCTAACCGCACCGAACTACCCATCGCCGGGAGCAGCGCAGAATGCGGAAGGGGCACGCAGCGGCGCATCGGGTCGATTCTGACTATGCCCGCGTGCGTGTCTTCAAGCCCGGCCATCTCTGCTCGCATATTTATTTCTGTCTGATTTATTTCTGTTTGGTTCATTTCTGTTTGGTTCATTTCTGTTTGAATCGCTGCGGCCTCGACAATTTGTTTCATGCTCGCGTTCCGTGATGACGAACTCTTCTCTCGCCCATGCGTATTTGTAGGTCATCCGACGTCGGCAAGATGACGCTCCATCTGCTCTGCGATCTGTTGCGCGATCAGGCGGGGTGAACCGCCATACTGCAGGAGCCAACAGGGAAGCCCGGCTATTTTCTCGATGGTCTCCGAGCGCTTCTGGTCTGCTTCGGGCGACTCTGCCATCAACTCCCGGTTTAACCGGTACCGCGCATCCGAGGACGAGAGCGAACTCAGGCGAAACTCTGGGACGTCTCGTCGTTCCAAATCTCGACGTTCCAGGAAGATCAGTGCAGTGGGCCGGCACTCTCGAACGCGCTCGACGCCGACCATGCGCTCAGGTTCGAGCCAGAATGCGGGCCCTCCGCTCCGCGTATCGCTCAATTGCTCCTTCCGCAATTCCTCAAACCATTGGATGGCTCCGGGGCGCAATTTCAGCGGAGTCGGCAGCCCCCAGACCCGCGGTTCACCCTTCTCCATCGAACAAAACGTCCGGTCGTCGGATAGGAATCCAAAACCTTGTTGGGAGAGCGCGAATGCGAGGGACGATTTTCCCGCGCCCGATGGTCCGGCCAAAAGCACACCCCGCCCGTTTTTTGCGACACAGGCGCAGTGCAACTCCGCAATGCCCACAGAAGCGCTCACGATGGTGAGGAGCATGGGGAAAATTACCGCTTGCCAATGAGCCAGATCAGCTGCCATCCCTGCCGAGAATCGCCCAATTACGCGATGCAAACGAAGCTCCGCGAGCATCGAACTGCACTCGTCAAAGCCGGCAAACACGAGATAGTCCCGACCCCGCACATAAGGCTTCGGCCACGGAGGCCGCGACTCGTCTTCATGGTCAACCCAAAAGCGCAGCCGAAAGTTGACCGGTCCCGGCTCGGAATCAACAGCCTGGAACGTGTTGCGCGCAGCATCGAGTATGCATTCGGAATTGGTAGAGAGGCTACACAACGCACCAGCAGCGACGAAGTGTTCGCAAAGCTTGGTCTCAACATCCTTGTGTAGAAAATCCGGCGGCTGCATTAGAGTCGGACCTGTTCGCGCAACGAAAATCCGCTGTCGCGAAAGCGACACAATATTCGTCGAGCCGGGCCCACGGCTTGTCACATTCTTGTCAACAACTTGTAATGTTTTGTTAGCGATTTCTGATCTGGTGCGGCGCGCCGCGTCATCGCCGAGATGTCATCGTCCTCATCAGACACGATCTGCATCCGACACCTTTCATCTTCGCGGATGGATTCGAGGAAGGCCTTAGTTGGTTGCGATCCGCTAGTCCGTTGAACGATCAAAAGGCAAACTTCGCATCGCGATTTATGACAGTTTATTTACATTTCCAAGACAATTCCGGCCCACGCCCAGAGTTTAATTCTCTTCGCAAACCGAATTTTAAAAGGGTGTCGCATGCGGCTCGTGACCTCAGATCACCGGACCCACTGTCCCTCAGCAGGAAGCAGCGACAGAGGCTCGACCGCAGCTTTCCCGACAGGCGGGGTTTTGATCTCAAGTCAGAAACGGTTGTCGAAGGCGGAACGGCCCAAGCGAGTTGCTGTCCGCTCGGAAGCATGCGTGTTCCAGGATTTTTGCAGGCATGCAATCTTCGTTGCAATGTCCCGCGGTATGTCTTGCGGTTAGTGAATGCCAGCGGCAACGAAGGCTGTGTGTTGTTTGAACGTTAGCTAAAAACAATAAGGGTTTAGCTCACAGCACCCTGTAAGTGAGGGGGCGAAGCTACATCCAGCCACATCCGCAGGAGAAGTCCATGGGCGCACTTGCAACTTCAACCGCGAACGCGCTAGCAGGCCGGTTAGCAGAGGACAGCGGAACAAATTGGTACGCACTGTACACAGCTCCACGCCATGAAAAACGCGTGGCCGATCAGATTCAGCAGCAAGGTGTCGCTTGCTTCCTGCCTCTGTACCGATCGGTGCGCCGCTGGAAAGACCGCCGCAAAGAAGTGGCGTTGGTTTTGTTTCCCGGGTACGTGTTCGTGCGAATGGCGTTGCAGCACCGGTTGCGCGTGCTGCAACTCACCGGAGCAGTGCGGCTCGTGACTTTTAACGGACAACCCGTATCGCTGCCGGATGCCGAAATCGAAAGCCTGCAAAGCCACCTTTCAGTATCAGGAAATTTAGAACCGCACCCATACCTGAGCGTCGGACGCCGCGTCCGAGTGCGGAGTGGCCCCCTCAAGGGATTGAAAGGCATCATCCTGAGGACGAAAGACCGCTGCCGCATTGTCGTGTCAATCGATTTGATCATGCGCTCGGTGGCGATCGAAGTGGACGGCGGCGATGTGGAATTCATCGCCTGAATGCGCGGCGACCTGCACCAAGCCGCCAGTTGAGAGAACCCAAATGCCAACTCACCGGACTTTCATTTCTAAAACGATGTTCGGCAGAACTGCGCGTTGCGTCGTTTTCCTGATCGTTATCCTTTGCCAGTGGGCCTACGGCCAGACGAATGGATGGCCACGCGCTCAACCAGGCGCCCACTCCGGACGTGATGATGGATCGCTCTCCGATCTTGCCAAGGAGAATCAGAACCAAGTCGCGGCTTCCTCGATTCAAATCCGGGACATCCTGCTAAAGGACGCAGGGCTGCTCGTGGAATTGAGACGGTGGATTGCCAAAGAAGCGACCGACAACGGGCAAGTCGTGCGAGAGTCGAACCTGTCGGAAGAGACGATCTTCGAAAGACTCGACCGGGATGTGACTTTTCGTTCCGTGGCGACCCGGTTGCTGCAGCGCTATGGCTATTTGCTGCCGCAAGCGAACCCGGACTCGAACCTGGCGAAAGAGCAGGATTTGGTGCTGAAAGAACGAGCGAGGCAGCTGGTACAAATTGAAGCGCAAGAGGATAACGACGCTTTGCGGTCTGAGAACCGCGAACCAACAGACCGCGATGTAGAGCGTTCCGCTGGGTGCGATCCGCAAGATCGAGACTGCGAGAAGGCTGGCTCGCACCGGACAAGGTCAACTTCTCCGAGCAGAAATGAGCCGTCCCGTCGAAACACAGACCCGGGCCTGTCGCCGGATTTGCCTCTCTCGTCGCCGCACACGTTGCAGACGGATCTGCTGACGGAACCGCTGGACTCGGTCCGGTTGTCTTCGGGCATCGAACTTGCGTCCGAAACAACGCAATCACAGATTGATGCCGCCAGCAAATCGCAGACCTCCGACTATCTCGCGATGGAGGGTCTTGCCCCATCGACTGAACGCATTTCGTATCCGGACACAGCTAAACAGCGCACGGGCGCTTCGCGGGAAGAACTTTCCGAGAGCGGATCTTCGTACTCGAATCGTCGGCGGCGAAACTCCGCCTCCTCGGAGGAAGATGTAGCGCCGGTGAAGATGATGCGGCCGGCAAACCCCTACTCCGACGTGCCTTCCCTGTATGACATGTATATGCAGGCATCGGTTTCGCAGCGTTCGCCAGAACGTTTCGGCCTGGACGTATTCCGCAACAGCGTGACGCAGCCCGATGTGATTCCGATGGACTTGCCCGTGGGACCGGACTATGTGGTCGGAACGGGCGATAGTTTGGCGATCGATTTGTGGGGCAGCGTCTCGCAGAGACTGGTACGGCTGGTCGATCGAGAGGGGCGCGTATCGCTCCCGGAAACCGGACCGCTGTTGGTGAGCGGAAAAAATCTCGGCCAGGTCCAAATAGAAATTCAGCACGCGCTACGGACTGTGTTTCGCGAAGTATCGGCGGATGTCTCGCTGTCGCGAGTGAGAACAGTTCGCGTTTACGTGGTGGGCGATGTGACGACGCCCGGTGCTTATGACATCAGTTCCCTCTCGACGCCGCTCAACGCGCTGTTTGCCGCGGGCGGAGTCACGGCGCGCGGATCCTTGCGCGCACTCCGGCATTCGCGTGGTACGCAACTGGTGCAACAAGTAGACGCCTATGACCTGCTGCTGCATGGCGTTCGGGCTGATCTCAAACGGCTGGAAGATGGCGACACTCTACTTGTCCCTCCACTCGGACCACAGATAACAGTCGATGGAATGGTGCGCCGTCCGGGACTTTACGAACTGCTCGACGAAGGCTCGCTCGCCGACGTACTCGCACTGGCCGGCGGAATTCTTCCGACAGCGGCGCTTCGCCACATCGAAGTGCAGCGAGTTGAAGCCCACGAAAAGCGCACCATGCTCACCCTCGACCTCGCATCGAATCCTGACCACGGGGAGGTCGACAAGCAACTCGACACGTTCAAAATTCAGGATGGCGATCAGATTCACATCTTCCCAATTGCTGCCTACAACGAAGATGCGATTTATCTGCAGGGACATGTGCTGAGGCCGGGACGCTATTCCTACAAACCGGGGATGAAAGTGACGGATCTGATTTCCTCTTATGCCGACCTGCTGCCCGAGCCGGCGCCCCACTATGCAGAAATTGTTCGCCTGAATCCGCCGGATTTTCATCCCAGCGTTGAGAGCTTCGACATCAACGCCGCTCTGGACAATCCAGCCTCTGCGCCGGCCCTGAATCGCTTAGACACGGTGCGAATCTTCAGCCGCTACGATTTCGAACGTCCGCCAGACATTTCCGTGGGCGGCGCGGTCCGCGCCCCCGGGGATTATCGAACCACAGGGGAAGCCCACCTTCGCGATGCAGTCTACCTGGCTGGAGGAATCACTCCCGATGCAGCCCTTGACTCGGCACAATTGTTCCGCACGCAAGCGGACGGCACGCTCAGAATTCTGAGCATTGATTTGGGCGAGGCACTGGCTGGAAATCCTGTGGACAACGTTGTGATTCAAGCGCGCGATCGTCTGCTGATCCATCGCAAGATCGAGAGCGTAGACGCTCCCACGGTGAACGTGACGGGGGAGGTTGCGAAACCCGGTCTTTACCCTCTGACTTCCAACATGCGGGCGGCAGATTTGATCCGGGTTGCGGGCGGACTCAAGCGCAGCGCTTTCGCGGATACTGCCGATCTCACGCGATTCCTGACCAACCACACCTCCACCGAGCGGATGGAGGTAAAGCTCGCGTCTGCTCTGGCTGGAAACGTCAACGAAGACGTTCCTCTTCGCAACGGAGATGTTCTTGCGATCCGGCAGATCGCACAGTGGAATGACCTTGGCGCATCCATCACGGTCAGGGGCGAGGTCCAGCATCCGGCTACGTACGGAATCGAACCTGGAGAGCGCCTGAGTTCGCTGCTTAAGCGTTGCAACGGCTTCACGGCAGAGGCGTATCCCTACGGAGCGGTGCTGATTCGCAAGGAAGTCCGGGAAGTTGAAATGAGGTCGCATCTTGAATTGGTGAACCGGATAAAAACAGAAGAGACTTATCTGAAGAGTCTGCCGGAAGGCGATGCCGATCAGAAAAATGCAAAACTGACCGCGATCGCGCAAACTGAGACGGCACTCCAGCAACTGGAGGCGACCGCCCCGATCGGACGCCTGGTGGTTCATATTCCTTCGAATCTCGGCGCCCTCGCCAAATCTCCGGCCGACGTTGCTTTGCGCGATGGAGACGAATTGATCATCCCCAAGAGAACAAACTACGTTGTCGTGAGCGGGCAGGTATTCAATCCGACCGCGGTCAGCTACTTGCCGGGCCGAAGCGCAAGGTGGTACCTGAGCCAATCTGGGGGTGTAACTCAAATCGCGGACAAGAATGCGGTGTTTGTCGTCCGTGCCGATGGGTCGGTGCTGTCCGCAAAAAACAATTCGGGATTCTGGTCAGGAGATCCCATGAACGCCGTGTTGAAGCCCGGTGACTCGATCGTGGTGCCGGAGAAGGCGCCGAAGATTGCCTCTCGAAATTGGGCCACCATTCTGCAGGCGGCGCAGGTCGCCTCAACCGCTGCCCTCACCATCGGGTATCTGCATCCGTAGTCTGGAGATGTCTGGAGCTTCGACGTGAGAGCGACGGCAAGATTCATGACCCTGATACTTGTCACAGTCTTCTATCTGGCCAATCGAGCGGAGTCGCAGAACCCGGACGAGCAGAACTTGCATGAGCCGTACACCCACGAAGAGAAGAGCGCTGTCACAACCGTCATGCCCGACTTGCCTGGCCCTCCGGACGATTTCTTCCACCCTGATCGTTTTGTCGCATCAGAGGAGGGATCGCATACGAGTTTCGCGGGACACTTTGCCGACCTTGTGCAAGATCAGAAGCAGATCATCACCAGTCCGGCACGAATCCGATTTTCGGACGCGACGTGGCTGGTACCGCTCGGCGGAATCACCGCCGGCCTCTTCGCCACCGACCGGCAGTACAGTGCGTCGCTCTCGCAAAATCCTACGACGCTTCGCCACTACAGAGAACTTTCGAATGCCGGACTCGCGAGCTTGATCGGGGCAGGCGCCGGGCTCTACCTCTTCAGTTATCCAACGCATAACCCGCATTGGCGAGAGACTGGATTTCTGGCAGGCGAGGCGGCCCTGAACAGCCTGATCGAAGTGGAGGCGCTCAAGTATTCCCTGCAACGGGAGCGACCCAATCAGGGTGGGGGCAGCGGCCAATTCTTCAGTTCCGGAACTTCTTCGCCTTCGGAGCACGCCGCGGTTGCATGGTCGATCGCCGGCGTGATCGCGCATGAATATCCCGGAACACTGCCCAAGTTGTTCGCATACGGGCTGGCTTCTGCAGTCAGTTTCTCCCGGGTTCACGCGCGCGAACACTTTCCGTCGGATGTATTGATCGGAAGCACACTGGGTTACCTGATCTCTCAGAGCGTGTATCGGCGCAGGCACGACCCTGAACTCGGAGGGGGCGCGTGGGAGTCGCCGCACGAATTGGTCACGGAACCGGCAATGCGTACGCCTCCGCATATGGGATCACCGTACGTTCCTTTGGACAGCTGGATCTATCCGGCGATGGAACGACTGGCGGGCTTAGGGTACCTGAAGACCGAGAGCCTGGGGGTTCGCCCGTGGACGCGTCTGGAGTGTGCGCGCCTGCTCAGCGAAGCCGCTGACCTTAGTGTTGATGACGATGAATCCCCGCAAGTGCAAGAACTATCGCAAGCTCTCTCGGAAGAATTCGCCGCGGAGTCTGATCGCTTGGGGGATGAGGAAAATCTTCATGGCCAACTGGAATCCGTGTATCAAAGGTCGGTGGGAATTGCCGGGACGCCTCTGACGGATGGTTATCATTTTGGCCAAACGCTCTCCAACGACTACGGCCGCCCTTTTCAGCAAGGGTTCAACATGGTGTCGGGTTTTTCGGCTTGGGCGGTCTCTGGACCGTTTGTGGTATATGGTCGAGGAGAATATCAGTATGCGCCCTCCGGTCCGGCACCGTCAGCGGCTACGCTTGGCTTTATCAGCACGGCGGACTATCTTCCTCCCGACGCCCCCGCCTCACCCATCGCGACCACCAACCGCTTCCGGCCGCTGGACGCTTATGTTGGAATGAATCTGGCTAACTGGCAGCTCTCCTTCGGCCGTCAGAGCCTGTGGTGGGGCCCGAGCGAAGGTGGCACCATGGCGCTTACAGACAACGCCGAGCCCATCGATATGTTTCGGGTGAACCGGGTTTCGCCTTTTCGCTTGCCTTCGGTTCTCGGCTATCTCGGCGCTCTGCGGCTTGACTTTTTTCTAGGACGCCTGACCGGACAGGAATTTATCAACAACAGCACGCTCGGCACGGTAGCTCAAGGCCAGTATGGCAAGAACCTGAGCTCGCAGCCTTTCCTGAGTGGCGCCAGAATCAGTTTCAAATTCACAGAGAACTTCGAATTCAGCATGTCGAAGACCACAATTTACGGCGGCCCGGGCAATCCGCTAACGTGGACAACATTTTTGAAGAGTTCGGCAGGCATTCACGTTAATAAAGAACCTCTGGGAGACGGCCGCAGCGTCGCAGACTTTTCCTATCGCATTCCGAAGCTGCGAAACTGGCTGACCTTATACGGCGAGGGCTTCAGTGAAGATGAAATTTCTCCTCTCAACACTCCCCAAAAATCCGCCTGGCAAGGCGGGCTCTATTCTGCTCGGCTGCCGAAAATCCCGAAGCTCGATCTAAGGTTGGAGGGCGGCTCGACCAGCCCAGTGGATTTTCCCAATTGCAACGGCTGCTTCTATCACAACTTTCAATATGTGAACGGATACACCAATGGCGGCCAGTTGATGGGAAGTTGGATCGGCCGGGCCGCCCAGGGGGAATCGATCACAAGCAACTATTGGCTCAGCGCGACTCGGAAAATTGGAATTGCGCTAAAGCATCGAAAAATCGACAGTCAGTTCCTGCCGCAAGGTGGAACCCAGAATGATGTGCAGTTGAACTCAGACTTCCTGCTTCGATCGGGATTCCGACTTTCAGGTGCCTTGCAGTACGAGCGCTGGCAGATACCGCTGCTGGCGGCGGGCCCACAATCCAACATCACCGTGTCATTTGAGCTCAGCTACCTGCCGAAGGTGGGGAGAAAGTGAAACTCCCCAACTAACACCGTGAATCAACGTCAATGTGAATTTCGGAACCACCAGAGTGATTGAGACCTCCCAATGCCCGGCGCCCCGATTCGCGTAAAAACCGACCAGGAAATCGCCGACTCGACCACGCTCATTGATCCGCATCGGATCATTGGTTACGGCGAGACCGAGCCGCAGACGGCGTTTAGCCGTCTTCGTCTCCTGCTCGATCAGCGTCTCTTTGTTTTGCGGGTCACGGCCTATGGCCTGGCGCTGTCGACGCTGCTCGCATTTCTCATTCCCGCGCGGTTTGAGGCGCGCATGCAACTGATGCCGCCCGACAGCGAACTAAGCTCCGGGTTGGCATCCTTGATGGCGATGAGCACCCGGAGCGGCGGTGGGGTCGGTTTGCTGGCTGGCGACTTCCTTGGTCTGAAAACCTCGGGAGCCCTATTCATTGGGATTTTGCGCAGCGAGACCGTCGAAGATCGCATTGTCGACCAGTGGGATCTCAAATCTGTGTACGGCGTACGGCGAATGCAAGGCGCCAGACGCCAGCTCGAGGAGAACACGGAAATATCTGAAGATCGCAAGAGCGGAATCATCGTTATCCGAGTGACCGACCACAGTCCGCAAAGGGCGAAAGCCATTGCTGAATCCTACGTGTCGGAACTCAACCGGTTAGTGGTGGACCTGAACACATCTGCGGCCCACCGCGAGCACGTCTTCCTGGAAGATCGTCTTCAGTCCGTTAAAAAGGATCTCGACGCTTCTGCCAGGGAGTTCAGCAAATTTGCCAGCGACAACACCGCGATTGATCTTAAGGAACAGGGCAAGGCGATGCTGGAAGCGGCGGCAACCTTGCAAGGACACTTGATTGCTGCGCAATCGGAACTGGAGGGCCTGCGCCAAATCTACGCCGATAACAATGTTCGCGTCCGCGCGGTGCGAGCACGAATTCAGGAGCTTGAGGCAAAACTGAAACAAATGGGAGACGGCGATTTGTCGCCCGAGGGCACGGCCGGAAACAGCCTGTATCCCTCGATTCGCAAATTGCCCTTGCTGGGCGTGACCTACGAAGAGCTGTATCGCGCCAACAAGATTCAGGAAACCGTGTATGAACTCCTGACGCAGCAATGCGAACTCGCCAAAGTGCAGGAAGCCAAAGAAACTCCGAGCGTCAAGGTGCTGGATGGTGCGAGGCTCCCGGAAAAGAAATCGTTCCCCCCGCGATTGCTGATCATGATTCTGGGCATGTTTTTCTCAGCGATAATCGGCGCAGTTTGGGTACTCGGAAAGTCTACTTGGGACAACCTTGATCCCGAACATCCAGGGAAACTGCTCGCGCACGACGCCTACACCATCGTCAAGGGAGACCTTGGGCTCGCCAGGAATGGGACGCGACTGCATCAGATGCGAGACAAACTTCTCTGGTTCAAACGCTCGCAGAACAAGCTCGACGAATAAACGGATCTGATAATGTGCGCGGACGGGTCTGCCGGGAACGTTGCGTAGTAAATCGATTCTGATTCTGATTTACCTATCCAATCTGCAAACTTTGAGGAAAGACTTATGAGAATTCTAGTTCTCGGCGGCGACGGCTATTGTGGCTGGCCAACGGCTCTGCACCTCTCCAACCGCGGCCATGAAATCGCCATCGTCGACAGCTTTGTCCGTCGTTCCTGGGATCACGAACTGGGAGCGCAAACCCTGACGCCAATTCTCCCTCTAACTGACCGGCTACGAATTTGGCGCCGTCTGACGGGGAAAGAGATTGACAGTTTCGTGGGTGACATTCTGGATTATGAATTCCTGGCTCAAGTCATGAAGGACTTCGCGCCAGAGGCGGTTGTGCATTTTGCCGAGCAGCGGTCGGCCCCATACTCGATGATCGACCGGCAGCACGCCGTTTTCAGCCAGATGAATAATGTCGTCGGCACTTTGAATGTTCTGTTTGCCATCAAGGAATTCCAGCCTGACTGCCACCTGGTCAAGCTGGGCACGATGGGGGAATACGGTACGCCGAATATCGACATCGAAGAAGGCTTCATTCGCATTCAGCACAATGGCCGCGAAGATGTCTTGCCCTTCCCCAAACAACCCGGGTCTTTTTATCACCTATCGAAAGTGCATGACAGCCACAACGTCCATTTCTGCTGCAAGATCTGGGGCATCCGCGCCACGGACCTGAATCAGGGAGTGGTCTACGGCACGGTCACGGACGAGACTGCATTAGACGACGGGCCTGGTCAACCGGTTCGACTACGACGAAGTTTTCGGCACGGCTCTCAACCGCTTCTGCGTACAAGCCGCCATCGAGCATCCCATCACCGTCTACGGCAAAGGAGGTCAGACGCGGGGGTTTCTGGACATTCGCGACACGGTGCGTTGCATTGAACTGGCTTGCCAGAATCCAGCAGGTCGAGGAGAGTTCCGAGTATTTAATCAATTCACCGAGCAATTCTCAGTGCTGGAACTCGCCGAGATGGTGCGCACTGCGGGCCAGCGGATGGGATTGAACGTGGTTATTGACCATCTGCCCGATCCTCGGGTGGAAGCTGAAGAACACTACTACAACGCAAAACATACCAAGCTGGCCCAACTTGGTCTGAAGCCGCATCTGCTCTCCGAGTCATTGCTCGATTCCCTGGTGAACATTGCTGTGGAGCACCGCGATCGCGTGGATTCCACGCTCTTGATGCCTCGCGTGAACTGGCGAAACAGCCGGAATAACCGCCGTCTTAAACGTGAAATTGCCATCGCAGCCGACTGACCGAATGCCGTCCGCACAAATCAGCGAACCTGCAGTGGTCAGCGGCCAAGTGATCAGCGGCCAGTTGCTCACACGAAACTGGGTGCTCAATCTCTTAGGTTGGGTCGTGCCCCTTTCCGTTGCCCTGTTCGCCATTCCGTACGTGGTGCGTGGCCTGGGCGCGGAACGGTTTGGAGTGCTTTCGATCGCTTCGGCGCTGCTCGGTTATTTTGGCATCTTCGACCTCGGCCTGGGACGAGCCACCACAAAATTTGTGGCTGAATTATTGGCCCGGCGCGAGCCAGAAAAACTTCCCAAAGTTGTGTGGGCATCGATTTGGGTGCAACTCGGGTTCGGCGTAATCGGCACCTTGATCACTGTGTCGCTGATACCGATCGCGGTGAACCGGTACCTGAAGATATCGCCCACGCTGACCGCGGAAACCAGAACCGGTTTGTACATCCTCTCCACGTCCCTCTGTATTGTTCTGATCGGCAATGCGCTGCGTGGAGTTCTGGAAGCGGGGCAACTGTTCAACATCGTCAACTACGTCAAAGTGCCGACGAACACTGCGATGTTTCTACTGCCCGCATTCGGAGTTTTCTTTCATCTGAGTCTTCCGGGGATCGTGTGGCTCCTGGTCGGGGCGCGGGTATGTGCGACCTTCGCCTATCTGGCAGCATGTCTGCGATACTTTCCCGCTCTGCGAGGGAGTTACCTTCCTGACCGAAGCTCAATCCGTCCACTACTCGTATACGGAGGCTGGGTTACCGTCTCCAATTTCATCACTCCACTGCTGGCGTACACTGACCGTTTCTTTATCGGCTCGCTGGTCTCCATGAGCGCCGTCGGATACTATTCGGCGCCCTATGAGGCGATCAATCGAGCCTGGGTGGTGCCGGCCACGTTAGCTGCAACCTTGTTCCCGGCTTTCACCAATTTGGATGCGGGCGGTTCCCGCCATCGCGTCGAAGAGCTATGCGCTCGATCTCTCAAGTCATTGCTCCTGGTTTCCGCTCCGACGTTGCTGGTGCTGGCACTCTTCGCAAGACCGATTCTGCGATGGTGGCTGGGTGCAGAGTTTGCCGACCAAGGCACATCGACGTTTCAGATTCTGTCGCTCGGAATGCTGATCAGCTCCGTCACACTCGTGCCCTTCAGCCTGCTTCAGGGAGTGGGACGTCCGGATTTGACCGGCATCTTCAGTTTGGTGGAGTTCGTATTTCAGATCGGTTGCTGCTGGTTTCTGGTTCGGCATTTCGGCATCGCAGGTGCAGCTCTGGCGTGGACGCTCAAAGCTCTTCTGGATTCACTGCTGATGTTTGGAGCGGTGTTCTGGCTGAACTCGGTTTCACTCAGCAGCCTTTTGCGGAATGGTATTCGTCGCACCCTGGCAGCGGTGAGCACCCTGAGTATAGCGCTCGCGATTCTTTGGCAGGTGCACGGCCCATTTTCAATGCAAATTCTTGTTGCCGCGATCCTCGTGCTCGCCTTCGTGCTGGTTTCGTGGACACATGTCTTGGATAGTCGAGATCGGAACCTGCTGCTGGGCGCGCTTTCTTTTGTCCGGCTTTCGTTCGCCAGGCCCAAGTAGATCCGCCAGAAACGATCAGCCCGACCTGAGATCAATCACAAATCGATTGGCATCATGAGCGCCATCGCACAACGAAACGCACATTTGCACTCTGGACTACTCGGCCTGGTCGCCGCAGGGTTTGCGGTCTCGTTGTCAGTTGTGACGTATCAAGGACCTGCAGCTTCTGGATACGCATTCGTGGGTGTGGGCCTATTGGCTTTGCTCGTTCTCGCCCTGTTGATATATGCGCGACCGCTGGTCACGCTCGCGATTGCACTCATGTTCATGACCAGCCCGGCGCCGCTCTTGCTCAGCCTTCAGAGTTCAGCGCTAGTCAGCGGCTTTCTGCTGGGCGGCGCCAGCCTCGCTTTCGCCGTTCGCACCCCGTTCCGATCGATGGTCTGCGATCCCCTGTTCCTGCCAGTCGGCATATTCGCGCTTTACGGAATCGGGAGCGGCGTTTATGGATTGCTGCTTGGAAATGAAATCAGTTACGTGTTAGGAGACTGCTTTCAGATCATCGAGTTTGCCGCGGTGTACTTCCTGGTGGCGCAGTTGCTCAACGACTTCGACAAAGTGCGGACGATCCTGAAAGTGCTGCTGGCTTCGATCCTGATCACGATTTTTCTGGAGCTAACTTTATTCGCACTCGGGCCGGATGCGGGAAACCTGCTGCCCTCCTGGGACGGAAGCTTTATTGCCGGATCCATTGTGCGAACGATCGATATTGACGCAACGATTTTATTCGCGGTGCTGATCAACCTGTACCCAGCGGCCCGCTCGCGCCGACAGCGCCTATGGATTGGACTTGCCCTCATCCCGACCGTGGCAAATATCGCGCTGAGCTTGTCGCGAGGCCTTTGGCTTTGCACGTTGGTCGCCGCAGTTGTGTCACTGATTCTGCAATCTCGAAACGTGAGCATGCGGCTGTTCGCGAAATCGGCCCTGGTGGGGATCGCTCTTGTCCTGGTAGCGGGAGCTTGGAAGGTCGGCTCCGATTCCGACGTCAGCCTGTTGAGCATTCTGGAAGAACGCGTCTTCTACGGAGTCGCCCAAGTTGAGGAGGGCTTTGCGGGGACCGACAGCATGGCGACGCGGCGTTTCCTCGAAATGGCCATCGTGGGACCACAAATTCTGGCGGAGCCGTGGATTGGTCACGGCCTGGGAGCCACGTACGTCATCGGTGGTTACGCGGTGCTGGACTCCGGAACCAGGGATCCCATCGACAATCACTTCATTCACAATCTTTACCTGGTCACGGCGTTTCGTATGGGAGTGGTGGGCCTGGGCTTGCTCCTGTGGTTAGTTTTCCGTTATTTCCGTATGGTTCTGCGTGCTTCGAAGGCGCTGCCGGCGGGCATTCCCAGAGTTTTAGTCGTGGGATTCGTTGCCAGTGTCGCAGGTCAATTGTTTCTGTCTATCACCCAACCGACTGTGATCGATCATCCCACCTGCGCCTTGATTGCGTGTGCAATGGCGTTGAGCTTCCGATTGGCAACTTTAAGTCCTTCAGGATGCAGCGGGGTGGCTGGATGAAAGAACGGGCCAAGGCGCTCATCATCACCGTCAACTTTCGGCAGGACAAGTGTACGCTGCGATTTCTGAACAGCGCGTCACAGTTGGATGGGTTCGAGGCCTGCCATCTTCTGGTAGTCAACAATAATTCAGATGACAACTCTGCTTCTGGTATTCGTCAGGTTGCTGCGCAGTTCCGGAATATCGAACTGCTGGCCTCACCACAGAACAGCGGCTATTTTGGCGGCGCAAATTGGGCGGTTCGGAACTATTTGGAAAGCCACGAGACTCCCGAGTGGGTGGTGGTGTGCAACAACGATATTGTCTTCGACGACCCGAAAATCCTGCACCGTCTCTTTGAGAAAGACTCTGGCACCGCGGGAATAATTGCTCCATCGATTGTGTCCGGCATTACAGGATTCGACGAGAATCCGAGCATTCGTCACCGCCCCAGCCGCTTTCGCATGTGGCGTTATCGCTTCTGGCTTTCCAGTTACTACCTGATGTGGTTCAAGCAGTGGTTATCGCCATTTGTGCGCAGAATTCGTTACACGCTCAAGAAGAGGATGCACGGCGGCGATTTCCGCGCAGCCAAATCGATCTACGCTCCAAGCGGCGCATTCCTCATCTTCAGCCGAAAGTTCTTTGAAGCTGGCGGTTTCATCGACGATGGTTCTTTCCTGTACGCCGAGGAATTCAGGGTTGCCGAGATGTGCCGCTGCCTGGGCCTGGCCATCATTCATGAGCCGGCGTTGCGGGTCTGGCACGAAGGAAGCCGGTCCACTGGACGCATGCTCAGCAAGAGCGTCTACCGGTATCAGAAGGAAGGATTCTCCTACGCATTTGCGAGATATGAGAGTTCCTACCCGAAGTTAGGAGCCGCTACGCGCTCCGCGAGAGAAGTCATCCCCAATCTCGGGCAAGAGGCCGGAGCCATGCCAGTCGTGGGAGACCACATTCGATGACGGTGGTGAATTACCTTTTCTGGTTCTCCCTTGGCCTCGTCGCATATGTCTGGGCAGGATATCCGTTGCTCGTGTTCGCGCTGGCGTCGGTGTTTTCACGAAAACGTAATGACCCCGAGCAGGCTAGCGATCCTTTCATCTCCATCATCGTTCCCGTTCATAACGAAGAACAGAAGATCGCTCTCAAACTGGAAGATTGCCTGGAACTGCTCTATCCCCATGACCGGGTGGAGATCCTGATCGTGTCGGATGGCTCGACCGACAGAACCGAGGAAATCGTGCGCCGCTTTATTACGCGGGATTCCCGCATCCAGTGGCTCCAAAGCGATCGCCGAGTGGGAAAGAGCGGCGCGCAGAATCTTGCGGTCCAGCATGCGCGCGGGGATCTTCTTCTTTTTACCGATGCCAACACCGCCATGCCTCCCGGAGTTCTGCGGACTCTGGTTGCGAATCTGGCGGACCCGAGCGTGGGCCTGGCCACCGCGACGGTACTTTTTGACCACGCCCAGGACGCGGTTGAGAAAGGGCAGGGATTCTACTGGCGCTATGAACTCTTTTTGCGCACTGCGGAATCCGACCTCGGAATCCTCACGACCGGAAGCGGTCAGGCGCTGCTGGTGCGGCGGCAACTCTTTCGGCCACTGCCGGACTGTTACGGCGATGATTGCATCATGCCTCTGGACGTTCGTTCACAGGGATATCGAGTCATTCAGGACCGCGAGGCCACAGTATTCGACGCCATGCCCCACAGCATCGAGGGCGAACTCCGCGCCCGAATCCGCATGACTTCGCGGAACTGGACTGGCACATTATCCCGACCGGCCCTTCTAAACCCGCTGTCGTTCCCCCTCACAGCTCTCGGATTGATCTCGCACAAGCTATTGCGCTGGCTCACTCCGTTTTTCCTGGCAATGATTCTGACCTGCAATGCGCTGCTGGCCTTGCGCGGACACCTTGTTTTTCTCTGGTGGCTTCAGGTCATCTTCTATCTCTCCGCATTGGTCGGGTGGGGACTCGCCAGAAAGCAACGACCCGCGTGGGTGTTCGGCTATTCGTTTTCCTTCTGCCTGGCCAACATTGGATTTTTGCTTGGGATGGTGAAAGCCTTCCGCAATCAAAAGATCATCGCGTATTGAACTGACCTCATAAAATTTATCTATGTCGATCCCTTGGACTCACTTGCCATATCTGACTCGCGTCTGGATGGGCAGCCAATTCTCCCAATCCCTGCTGCCAGCGCGGGTAAAACCGTTGTCCGCCAGTCTGAAGCTAACGGAAAATTGTCAGGCAAAATGTGTCACCTGCAATTATTGGCAGACCCGATGGGAAGACGGCCTCAATACCGAAAAGGCTGTGGACATCATCAACCGCCTGGGAACTTTTGGCATTCGATATCTGCGCTTTACCGGCGGCGAGCCCTTGCTCCGGCGGGATCTGTTTCAGATCATGCAAAAAGCAGACATGTCCAAGTTCAAGCGGATCACTCTGCAAACCAATGGACTGTTGCTGAAAAAGCTGAGTAAAGAAATCAATGATTCTCCCATCACCAAAGTCGCGGTCTCAATCGACGGCCTCGAAGCCTCCAATGATCTTATCCGTGGAATTAAGGGATATTTCAAGTTAGCGATGGAGGGTATTCGGCTTCTCAAAGACAAGCAGGTCCACATCGTGGCGACGCTCAACGCCCGCTCCGCCGGCGAGTTGGAAGCGCTGGCTGACGAAGCCAAGCGGGCCGGCGCCGGTTTCGCTTTCAACATCCTCGACGATCGCTCTTATTTCCTCCGCCACACTTCCACTTCCGACTTGTGGCCGAATCCCACTGAAATTGCGGACATTGTCCGCTTCCTCCGGGACAAACTCAAACGCCCGGCCTACGAACTCGATTACATATTCAAGTATTTCAGCCGCGAAACGCTGGATGAGCCGCCATGTGTTCTCGGCTTCATCGAACTCTTTGTGGTTTCCAACGGAGATGTGCTCGCGGGATGTTACGTGCTTAAACCGGTCGGCAATGTTCTGCGGGAAGATCTCGAGGAACTGGTCGGTTCTGAGCGCTATCGACAGGCCTGCGTGGCCATGGTCCGCAGGGAATGTCCAGGGTGCACCTGCGGCATCAATGTATCTCTCGCTTTTAAGAATGCGGCGGGTCCCTTTGCCAGCAGTCGCGGTCAGATTTCGCGCGAAACATTGCCCAGCATCAAGTGACGCTCCCATAGGTCTTCTAGGCTCCGCGTATATGCCCACTACGATTGACGAGTCCGAAGTTCGAGAAAAGGAACGCCGCGAGCTCGACCGTCTGCGCGATGCCTACGAACATCGCCGTCATTCAGTCCCCACGGATCGCTACTCACGAACCAACCCCGGCCACCTGTTCGCGCTGCACGAGCGGGAAGTCACCATGGCGGCAATGCTGCGCGCGGATGGACTGCGCTCGCTGGCGGGCTTGCGAATTCTCGATGCGGGTTGCGGCCGGGGCGCTACGCTCCGCCAATACCTTGAGTATGAGGCCGATCCGTCGCAGTTATGGGGAATCGACTTATTCCCACCTTTCGTCGAGCAGGCTCGTTCCGCCTCTCCGGGTCTGCAGATTATTTGCGGCAGCGCCTCGCATCTTCCATTTCACGATGGCAGCTTCGATCTCGTGTCTCAGTTCATGTTGTTCACCTCGGTGTTGGATGCCGAAGTGAAACACCACATTGCCGAGGAACTCAATCGCGTGCTTGTGCCGGGCGGGCGGCTCCTCTGGTACGACTTTGCCTTCAACAATCCCGCCAATCCAGATGTTCGGGGCATCGGACGGGCGGAGATTCGGAGGCTCTTTCCAGGCTTCTCCATGACGCAGCGCAAAATCACTCTGGCGCCGCCGCTCGGCAGAACCATCGGTCGCTTCGGACCAACGATCTATTATCTTGCTTCGCAACTTCGTCCCCTGTGCACGCACTATCTGTGTCTTCTGAAAAAGCGTTGACCATTTCTTGTTCGATAGTCACTGATTCGGTGAGACTGATTCGGTGAGGAGGTCGCCCCATCCTTCGCGATAAGCTACTGCCGTTTTCTCCTCCGTTGATCGGAGAAGAAGAGATCAACGAAGTGATCGACACCCTGCGCTCCGACTGGATTACGACCGGCCCGAAAGTGAAGCGCTTCGAGGAAAACTTCGCGCAGTTCGTGCACGCTCCCGATGCGCTGGCCGTGAGCTCATGCACAGCCGCGTTGCATCTGTCGCTCTTGGCCCTCGGAATCGGCCCCGGAGATGCCGTCATTACGACTCCGCTGACTTTTTGCTCGGGAGTTCACGTCATTGAGCACGTGGGGGCCAGACCGATCTTTGCCGATGTCGAGCCCGATACTTTGAACCTTGATCCAGACGGAGTTCGCCGGCAAATCGAGAAAACTGAGAGAGACCTCGGCTTGCGAGTCAAGGCCATCATGCCAGTACATCTGTACGGACATCCTTGCGATCGCGACGCGATTCTGAAAATTGCGGCGGAGTATCATCTGGCCGTAATTGAGGATGCGGCTCACTCTCTGCCCGCCACTCATAAGGGCCGTCTGATCGGTTCGCTTTCCGCTACGGAAAGTGTCCCGGTGCTGACCTGCTTCTCTTTCTACGCCACCAAGAACCTGACCACCGCGGAAGGGGGAATGCTCACCGGACACAAGGGATTGCTGCAACAAGCCCGACGCTGGAGTTTGCACGGCATGAATCGCGATGCGTGGAAGCGCTATGGAGCCGGCGGATCTTGGTTCTACGACGTGGACTGCCCTGGCTACAAATACAACATGACCGATATTCAAGCCGCGCTGGGGCTCATTCAGTTAAGGAAGCTATCGCACTTCCACGCCCGGCGTAGAGAGATTGTCCATCGATACCAGGCTGCCTTTCGAATTCTTGACGAGTTGGAAGTGCCAACCGAGCGAAGTGGCGTTCAGCACGCCTGGCATCTATACGCGTTGCGGCTCAATCTGGATCGGCTGCGGATAACTCGCGACCAATTCATGATCGAAATGCAGAGTCGCAATATTGGCTGCTCGGTGCACTTCATCCCGGTTCACCTGCTTCGCTACTACCGCGAACGGTATAACTTCAAGCCCAACGATTTCCCCATCGCAGCGCGCGAGTACAAGCGTCTGATTTCTTTGCCGCTATCGGCCCGCATGTCCGATCAGGACGTTGAAGACGTGATCGATGCGGTGACCAGCATTGTTGAGGAGCACAGTTCTGCGAGACGCGTCGATGTCCTCAGTGCCTGAAAGACCAGAATCGATCGCGGGGCCCCGGCCTATGCTGGCGGGCGCAGGTTCACTTCACCGTGTGTTCGATTTTCTGTGCGCACTCGTCGGACTAGCCGGCCTTTCGCCGCTTTTTCTTTTGATCGCGGTGGCCATCAAACTGGATGACGGTGGTCCTGTATTTTTTTCTCAGAATCGGATCGGCAGAGCGTTCCGGCCCTTTCGCATCTGGAAATTTCGCAGCATGATTCCGGGTGCCGATCGCGGCGGTTTGCTGACTGCCTCTGCGGATTCACGCCTTACGACTGTTGGACGGCGGTTGCGGCGTTACAAACTGGATGAACTCCCGCAACTTTTCAACGTGCTTGCCGGCGACATGCAGTTAGTGGGGGCGCGGCCTGAGGTCGAACGGTATGTGCAACTTTTCCGCCTCCAGTATGCCGTCCTTCTGCAGGATCGCCCCGGAATTACTGATCCCGCCAGCCTCGCCTATCGGCACGAAGATCAGATTCTGTCCGCCGAAAAAATAGAGCAGCAGTACATACAGGAGATCCTCCCCGCCAAGCTTCGACTCTCGCTCGATTATCAACAGCGGCGCAGTTTTCTCTCCGATCTCGGAATCCTGTTGCGAACGGTTGCTGGATTGTCGGAGTAGTTGAGTTTTACGACTTTTTGTTTCTCATCTGAACTGATCCATACATCCGGATGAAGATTATCAGCCTCGCTCAGACGCTGTTGCGGAAGAACTCGTGGTTTGTGGGTGCGTTTCAAGCCGCGCTGATTTTTGTCTCGCTGGTTCTCGCATGGTTCTTGAAATTCGACTTCGCGTTGCCGGAGCGCCGCATGCTCTTCGCGTCCGCGCTCTTGCTCATTCTGATTCGAATGATCATGATTGCGCGTTTTGGCTTGTTGCACGGATGGTGGCGGTACACCGGCCTGAGTGACGCGCTGGATGTTGCGAAATGTGTATTCCTCGGCTCTCTGGTGTTCATTCTGGCCACGCAATACCTGACGGGACTCTCTGCGTTTCCGCGGGCAATTTACGTCCTTGAGCCGCTGCTGACGGCCGGCATCCTGATCGGCGTGCGGATCTTTTCTCGGGTGCTGGCAGAATCGGTGCGTCAGGATCTGGCAGCTTCTAAGAAAATAATACTCATCGGAGCCGGAATCGGAGCCCAAGCGGTGGTCCGAGAGATTGGCCGCCCCGGTAGTGAATACGCTCTAATTGGATACGTAGACGATGATCGCTCCAAGGTGGGTCTCAAAATAGAAGACATTCCTGTCCTCGGCACTGTCGACCAACTCCCTGAACTGGTGCTCACTTATCCGCCTGACGAAGTATTGATTGCCGTGCCCTCGGCGTCTTCCAAACAGATGCAACGATTCGTGGAAGTGTGCGAGCGCGCAGGCGTGAAGTTTCGAACCGTGCCGGCGCTAGGGGATGTAATCGCGCAGAGAGTGAGCATCAGTGATTTCCGCGACGTGGACGTGGAAGACCTGCTGGGAAGGGACCCGGTTGAGATCGATCAAGAATCTGTGCGGAGCGCCATCTATCAACGCTCGGTCCTGGTGACCGGAGCCGCAGGCTCCATCGGCTCGGAACTTTGCCGCCAGATCCTCGAACATGAACCGGGCGTACTGGTGTGTGTTGATCAGAGCGAAACTGGGATGTTCTATCTGGAACGAGAACTATCGCGCCGCTCCGCGCGAACACCCTTGCGAACATCGCTGCGTTGTCATGTCGCAGACGCCGGCGATGGCAGGCAGATGAGGCAGCTTTTTCACGTCAGCAGACCCGACACGATTTTTCATGCAGCCGCTTACAAACACGTCCCTCTGATGGAAGAGAATGTTTCAGCGGCCCTGCAGAATAATGTCTTCGGGCTAATGAGCCTGCTCGAAATCGCCAGCGAGTATCAATGTCACGGTTTCGTCCTCGTCTCTTCCGATAAGGCAGTGAATCCCTGCAATGTGATGGGAGTAACGAAGCGGATTGGCGAACTCATCATCGCTCACCGGCCAACCAACGGCATGCGATGTTTATCGGTTCGATTTGGCAATGTTTTGGGATCGAACGGAAGTGTCATTCCCGTGCTCCAGCATCAACTGCGGAATAACGAGGCGCTCACCATAACTCACCCGGAGATGCGGCGCTTCTTTATGACCATCCGCGAGGCCGTGTCGCTTGTTCTGCAGGCATCGGCGATCGGTGAAAAAGGAGACACCTTCGTTCTGGACATGGGGCAGCCTTTGCTGGTCCTGCATTTGGCAAGAACCTTGGTCAAACTCTCGGGAAGAAATGAAAACCAGGTGTCCATCCAATTTACCGGCCTGCGCCAGGGAGAAAAGCTGGTCGAGGAACTCTTCTATGACAATGAAGGGGTCGATGAAACATCGTTTCCCAAGATCAAGAGAGCGCGGGGTCCGGTCCAAGACTGGGACAACCTCTTGCGACGGTTGGACGAGCTTGAGGCCGCATTATTCCTGGATGACCCCGACGACGTCCGCGCAAGAATCAAAGAGATCGTGCCCGAGTATTCGTACCTGTCGACCAACCAATCGCAGGAGAAGAGCGACCCGCTCTGGCAGTCACCTGTGCGGCGCAGTGTTGCCTGATGACTTACGGGATCAATTCCGGACACGTCCTTGAGATGTCGCAAGGTGATTGATAAAGATGGTGGCCAGGGACGGAGTTGAACCGCCGACGCCAGCCTTTTCAGGGCTTGGATTCTCTCGAAGCTGATTCTGCACGACTTAGACTAGATTTACTGCCTGATTTTGTCCTCTTTATTGAAACCAAAATGGAGCCAAGCGGTACAAATCTGAGCCTGCCGAGATTTGCTTCAAGTTCGACAAGGCTTCGAGTTCCCAAGCGCATGCTCCGAGCAATGAAGGCAGAACCTTCAACTGCGTTGACCGGCGTCGCGTGGGAATAGGCGAGCCCAGTTTTTCATCTCGCTCAATTGTACCGATTGAATCAGCAGACGTCAGGCATCCTTGCACCCTCATCTAGCAACTAAATAATTAGTTACTTTCCCGCGCATCGCGTGTCTAAGGGTTAAGGAGAGCTGCAGTGCCGCCAAAGCAGTCCGCAACCTTCACAGAAGCCGAGCTTCGGATCATGGACGTGCTCTGGCGTAAGGGCTCCGGCACGGTCCAGCAGGTGCTGGATTGGCATCCCTCCACTTTGGCCTATAACTCGGTTCTAACCACGATCCGCATCTTGGAGAAAAAGGGCCACGTGAAGCACGTAAAAGATGGCCGTGCGCACGTTTACGAGCCGATCATCGGACGCCAGGAGGCTACGCGCTTCGAGATTCAACATCTACTCGGCCGCTTCTTCCGCAACTCCCACGAGGCATTGGTACTGAACATTCTGCAAGACGAAGAACTCGACGCCGACAAGCTCCAACGCTTGCGCGAGATGCTGGAACGGAGCGATGCGAAATGACCGGCCCGGACCTGCAATCGCTAGCGCAACTCTTCACGGGACGGCTGCTCAATACTGCGGCTGAGGGCATTGTTCTCGCCGGCCTGGTATGGGTGTTGCTTCGCCTCATCGGCCGGCAGAACTCTGGAACCCGTTTTGTCATTTGGTTTTCGGCGCTTCTCGCGATTGTCGCGCTTCCATTTCTTTCCGAGGCAGGCTTCGGTGCCTCATATTCCCGGACTCTTCCTACCGCGAACTTGCACGGAGGAATCACCCTTTCAAGTTCTTGGGCTTCTTATCTGTTTGCTGCATGGGGTGTCGGTGCCGGTTTGTTGCTTCTAAGGCTGACCGTCGGGCTTTGGCGTGTGAGTCAAATCCGCAGGAGGTCCTCCGCAGTGGACTTGGCTAGTCTCGATCCTGCAATTGCCGGGATGCTTCGAGACTTCGAGTCTCGGCGCCAAGTAAAGCTGTGCGTTTCCAGCGAGGTAGCCGTTCCGGCAGCAATTGGTTTCTTTCGGCCTGCCATTGTTTTCCCTGCGTGGCTCTTGCCACAGATCTCGGCTGAGGAGATCAAAGTAATTATGCTCCATGAGCTGGCGCATTTTCGGCGCTGGGATGATTGGACCAATCTGGCCCAGAAGGTGGTGAAAGCTGTGTTCTTCTTCCACCCCGCCGTCTGGTGGATTGAAGGCCGCTTGACGCTTGAGCGTGAGATGGCCTGTGACGATATGGTGTTGGCGCAGACGGCGAGCCCCAGAGCTTACGCATTGTCTCTGATCTCGTTTGCCGAGAAATTGCAAAACGCCCGAGGACTGGCGCTGGCGCAAGCGTTGGTGAGTCGGGTGCATGAGATGTCAATGCGCGTAACGCAAATCCTCGATGCAAAACGGTCGAGCCGAACCGGGATTTGGAAGCCGGTTCTGGGGCTGAGTGCGGGCCTGCTCGCACTTGTCTTTGGTGCTGCGCCTTACGCGCCGCGGTTTGTCGCATTCCACACTCAACCGAGCCAGAGTGAGACGCGGCAAATTCATGCGACGCGCCAAGCGACCAACGCTGAAGCGTCGTCGATAGCCGCGGACGCGGCCTGGAGTCGCCCCGTGGCAACCCGTGTTGCGCGACGTTCAAGGTTGACACCGCAGCCTAGAGCGCTTCTGGCCGTGTTCAATCCGCGTGGAGCCTTGGTGCCGGTACGGTTGGTAGCGTCGCCAAGCAGGCCTGTGATAATGCGCGCAAAGGCAACGCAGAGAGAGCTTCCTATTCAGGAGACATTCGTCATTCTGCAAACTGCAGAGTACGACGATTCCGGCTCTGGGATTTGGACACTTTGCATCTGGAGAGTAGGAGGAGGAGTTTTGCCTGAGAGGCAGTTGGAATCGACCGTCATCATGAGTTCGACCTAAGGATAATTTTTTTGCTTCTATCAACTAAACAATTAGTTACAAACAGAGGAGAATGAGTACCATGAAAAGCTGGATTCAATATTGCCAGGTAGTGCTCAAACGGCGCTTCCTTGTTCCTTTGGCCGCAGTTGCGATGGTTTTGTCGCTTACGGCCTATGAGTTTTACAACCCCGCAAAAGCAGCAGCGGCGCCTTCTGCGGCCGCAGCACCCCTCGACGATAACAGTGTCAGCGCATTGCTTTCACTCGATCGCGCCATGGAGGCGCTGGCCGCACGAGTCACTCCGGCAATCGTTAACGTAACCGTCACCTCTAAACGGTCCGGAGCCGCCAACGCAGCCGAAGGTGGAGACAACAGCAGCGACAACGACTCCAACGGCATGCAGCAGTTCTTTAACCAATTTGGTCCGCAGTTCGGTCAGCAGTTCGGCCCTGGCCAACATGGCTTTGGTCAACACATGGGACCGCAATCCAACATTGAACACGGTCTGGGCAGCGGCGTCATTATTTCGCCCGATGGCTACATCGTGACTAACAACCACGTCATCGACGGTGCTGTGGACATTCGCGTTACTATGACCGACCGTCGAGTCCTGCCTGCGAAGCTGATCGGCGCGGATCCTCTCACGGATCTTGCCGTCATTAAAATCGACGGAACCAATCTGCCGAGCGCGCCCTTGGGAGATTCTACGCAACTGCATCCCGGCCAAACCGTACTCGCGTTCGGCAATCCTCTGGGATTTCAGTTCACGGTGACGCGCGGCATCGTCAGCGCATTGAATCGTCCCAATCCGTACGCCGCTGACCGCCGTTCGCCTGGCCAGTTCATCCAGACCGACGCGGCCATCAACCCCGGCAATTCCGGCGGGCCGCTGGTCAACGCACACGGCGAAGTCGTCGGCATCAACACTTTTCTGGTCTCCGAGACCGGAGGCTTTTCTGGCATGGGATTTGCGATTCCCGCGCAGATTGTGAAGCCAACCGTCGACAGTCTCATTAAGTACGGAAAGGTAAACCACGGCTACATCGGCATTGGTATCAGCGACGTTACGCCCGATGAAGCCAAGTTCTTCCACGTGAACGATGCTTCCGGAGCTGTCATCACTCAGGTCGAGCCCAATTCTCCTGGCGCGAAAGCGGGCCTGAAAGTTGGCGATGTCATTACCGAACTCAACGGCAAAGCCGTGAGCGATGCGGGTGAGTTGCAAGTGCAAGTCGGAGAAACGCAGCCCGGAACCACGCTCCATCTCAATGCCCTGCGCGACGGCAAGTCGGTTGACGTGCCGGTTACCTTGGAGGCGATGGGCAAAGGTGAGCACGACAGTGAAAGCGCCGATGCCGGCCGCGGTAAGCCGCGCTGGGGCATTGGCCTGGAAGACCTGACGCCTGACGTCCGGCAACAACTGCAAGCCGGCGAGGACGTGCACGGTGCCGTGATTCAACAAGTCACTCCCGGCAGTCCGGCAGATAACGCCGGCCTGCAGCAGGGTGAGGTGATCACGGAAGTAAACCGCCAACCCGTGCATTCCGCGGCCGATGTGCAGAAGGCACTCTCCAGCATTCCTAAGGACAGCGATGCCCTGGTCCTGGTCTGGTCCAACGCCGGAAGCACTTTCCGCGTCTTGCATCCTACGCAAGGCTAGGCAGACGTCCGGTATGAGGCGCGGGCATCCGCTCGCGCCTCAGCTTTTCTCCTTTCTCCTGGGCTGACTCGTCGCGAATCGTCAGAATCTCTCGAGGCGACCAAGAGACCGTGACGACCTTAGCGCAAGGCCACACTCGGAACAGAACATCGTTAGTTCTCATTTGTCGAATCGGTCACGCGGCCCATGAACAGGATGCTGCCCGAGCGATTGTCGCGAATCAGGAAGATGAACGGGTGGTCCGCGCGGAAAATGGGTGGCTGTACTCGGATCGGCGCAACCGCCAGCGCTCGATTCATCACTACCGCCGTCGCCGCTGCTGCTTCGGTTCCTTCCTCGTTAACGTCGATATAAGCTTTATGGATCACCGCCGACATCACAAAATCGCGCTTTCCGGTCATCCCTGAGAAATTTGCTAAGTTCCTTTCAAACGCTTGCGGCATCCCTAGGGCACCCAGCTCCCCCTTGAGTCCGAATTGTCGGGTCATCTTGAACTTGGGCATCGTCAGAATGACTTGGGGAACTGCCACTAACTGACGCAGCCACAGCTGTGTGCTCGATGCGGACAGCGATTGTTCCAAGGAAGACAGACCGCTTACATGGTTGGGCAGAAAGACTATCATCGAGAGTTCCTCGCTCTTATAAGGAAGCTCCAGAGCCTGAAATGTTCCGCCGTTGAAATATTTGAAAGGACCCTCGCGATGCATCAGAGGCGACTTGATTGTATTCGCCTGGGATAAATGGAAATCCTCATCCTTGGTCTGTGCTTTATCGAATTGCGTCTGCCATGTTCCTTTGAAATAAATGGCGTTCGTCAGCACTAATCTTGTCTGAGGAGTGAGCACACCTGGTTGAAGCATATCCTTGATTTTATCGTCGGTTTTCTGCTCGACCCATTTGTTGATCGTTAGGCGCGCCGCCTCGGTCGCATCCTTGAAATCCACCTGATTGAACCCCGCACCATAATCATTCTTCATCAACTGGAGAAAATCATTGAGAAACATGTTGCCTTGTTGTGCCCAGAGAGCATCGGCAACGCGAAGCTGGTATCCATCATGAGGGACATTAAGATCGCTCAGTAGCGCACTCATTGCCGAGTGCGGCCGGTCCGGTGATAGTGTGAAATGCAGTGTTTTTGCCATTTCGGAAGCGGTGTTGCCCCGTGCCCCTGCATAGGCCATGGCCAGCGCGGTCGATATGCTCTCGGGCGAAAAAATGAGATTGCCGCTTTGATTGCGCAACTGTCCGTACAAGGCAACGGCGAATGCATTGTTGTCATCGACGACCACCGCCAAGTCAGCCGCGGCCGGACCAGATATCTCCGCCGCCCGTGCGGATACACTTGAAGCTGATTTGGGGTTCGCGACCGAGTTAGATACAGCCGGGGATGCACTCTGGCCTGCAACGCAACAGACAGCAAGCATCACAAACTCACACAGCAGACAAAGGGAGAGATGGATGGACTTGCCGGTGTTCATAAGTTCCTCTGTGCATGGCTCGCCCCCATGCCTTTGTCGAATGGCTAAAGCAACCGGTCCCGACCTATCGTCCAATCCGTGTTGAAAGAGCAGGAACCAGACAATTTACTCAACCAGAAGAATCCTGTCTGGTCAAGATTGAACATGCGGTCGCCCGGAGATTCACGGCCGCTCACGGAGGGCATGGCATTCGTGCGGTGATCGTGATATTTGAGTCGTTTTGATTTAATTATTGCTTATGGGCGCGGCTGAGGATTCCCAGTTAGTTTGCTTTGCCGTTTGGCGTCTTCATTTCAACAGCCTTCAACAGACAGCAATGCTTGTACTTCTTCCCACTCCCGCATGGGCACGGGGCATTTCGACGGTATCTCGGGCGGGGCGAGAACGTCAGGTCCATCAGAGATGCCGTGTCCTGATGGAACATCTCCTGGAGCATCTCATACAATTCAGGATCCTTTTCTTCGAGCAACTCAGGGGACTTGAAGAAATACTCCGCCAGCACCGCAAAGAATTCATGTTCGTTCGTGTATGCGTAACCACGGATGTAGGAGTGATTTCTAGAAGGATGGGAAAGTTCCCGTGCAACATATTCCACCCAGTGCTTAACGGCTTGCCAGGGAACCTCGGGCGGCAGCCCGTTTTCGGCCTCTTCCAACTCCACCAGATGTGCGAATTCATGAATACCCACATTGTCCGTGCGGGAGGGAGTGTCGAACCCCGCGAGAAGTGACGGCTTGGACAGAATCATCACGCCACGTATTTGCCTTAATCCGACCATGCCAAGAATGTTCACGTCGGCATTCCCGGTTGTTTGATACTCCTCAGAGAATGAATCAGGGTAGACGAGCACTTCTCCCAGGCGATGATATTCCCAATCGTGGAATCCGAAGATAGGAATAGCCGCGCTAGCTGCGACCAAAACCCGAACGGTGTCGTCGACCTCGGTCTGGATGCCCGTGATTCGGACCTCAGCCAGGAAGACTTTGACAAGCTGTTGAAAGCGTTCTTTCTCATCTGCCGGCAACGCTCGGAAAAAGGCGACGTGAGACTCAAGCACCTGTTCCCACAAAGCGGGGAACGGTTGTTCCATTATCCTCAACCGCCTTACGTATTGCCGTCGAACCAACCAATAGATGAACGGAGAGAGACCCAGCGAGAGAAGAACAGGATGGGAAAACCACCCCGCAACTGCCGACGTTACGGCGGCGGCACCGGCAAGAGCAAGGGCATGATTGCGGTTTCGCCGGTTCCCCTCGATGGTCACGAGCATTGTCGTTGGCTCCTGGCAGGAATGGGACTTCGGCGTGCATGAAGTGGTCCGTTGGAGTCAGCGACCGCTTCATTCAGAATAGCAAGAATTCAGTGAACAATCTTAGACGCCAAATACCTCCATATCGACTGCGAGGGCGTCCATGATGTCCTTGCGGGTTATTATTCCTTGCACACTAGCGGCTGACAAATCCTTCTTGTGCGCCGCGACCAGTGCGATGGCGGAGTCGGTAGAGCGCATTGCAGCAACAACGTCCCACACCGAATTATCCGGCGTCACAACTATGTAATTGCTCTGCACGACATCCCCGATTACTGCGGATGGACTGGCGTGGCCGAGGGCGGCTAGATTCTCTCCGGGGACCACTCCCTCCACTGCGCCAGCCCCGTCTATGACAACAAAAGCGTCATTCCTGTTGGACGGGAGATCTTGCAGACGTGTCGCTGCCGGAATGATCTCCAGCTTCGAATTCATGATGCTCGCAGCGCGTCGCGTGAATTGAAGATCGGCTCGCAGGGACTCGGGCACCGGGTCCCCCCGCAGAACCAGCTTGCGCGTGTAGATGCTGTCTTTGATCACGCTTCTCCGTACGCCATAGCTGATCGCAACTGTCAAAGTCATCGGAATGATCACCGTGTAGTCGCGTGTCATTTTGAAAATCATCACGATTGCAGCCATGGCCGCCCCCGTCGACCCACCTACAACACCAGCCATTCCCGCGACGGCAAACGCAGGTGCGCTAATGTCAAGTGTGGGGAACAGCCGGTGAAGGACAACGCCGTATGCGTCTCCTCCCGTCGCGCCCAGAAACAGTGCCGGGGAAAATACGCCGCCGGATGCCCCCGAGCCGAGCGTTAGAGAAGTGGCGACCAGCTTCGCTATAAACAGAAGAACGAGAAAATATATTGGGAACTGCACTCCGGCGAGCACGTCCTGAATCGTGGCATATCCGACGCCTTCCACATAGTAGTGGCCAGAGAAGCGCACAAAAAGATACAGCATGAGCCCCACCGTGAGCATTCCAGCCGCGTGCTGCACGTAGTATCCACCTTTGACACGATGCTCGAAGAAGCGCTCGAATCCGTAAATGGAGGAAATGAACACTGCAGAAACAAGACCGGCGATCAGACCAAGAATGGCATAGGCGACGAGCACCTTCGGATCGGTCAATTGAAAGTATGTCGTTTCAAGAGCGGGGATGGAGAAGGATGGATGTGGGCCAAAGAAAAGTTGGCCGATGTAGGTGGCCGTCGCCGTAGCGGTGACTACCGGCACCAGTGTCCGCGCGCTGACTTCGTGCATGACGATCTCTACCGCGAAGAGTACGCCGCCAACCGGAGTATTGAACGTGGCTGCGATTCCCCCACCTGCGCCAGCCGCGATTAGCGTGACAACCTGCCAGGTAGGCAAACGCAAGAGTTGGCCCATGGTCGAACCAAAAGAAGAACCAATCTGAATGATAGGTCCCTCACGGCCAACGGATCCGCCGCTCCCGATCGACAGCGCGGACGCGAGCGCCTTGACGACCGACACAACCGGGCGAATGACCCCCTTTATGGTAGAAAACAGCATCGATGACTTCCGGCACGCCGTGACCTTTCGCCTCTGGAGCGAAGTTCTTCACCAGGAAAACCACAGCGAAGGCCCCGACGACCGGGACAAGAATCACAAGTGGACCCCAGGGGCCTGCTGGCGTATGCGTGTTGGCGTCGTACGCTGCGGAAATCCTGCCCAAAAAGAAAAGATTGTGAAAGATCCCAATGAGAGCTCGGAATAACACGGCTCCCAGACCTGCCACGATCCCAACCACCAGCGAGAGCGCCCACAAGATTGCCGGCCCGACCCTTCGCGCCACCTGAGCTGTGCGGTCACCTGTCAAAACAACCTCCCAGAGGACAGGCAGGACGGATCGAACACGGTTCTGTCCTCTTGCATTTCGCCGGAGTGTAACATAAGGCTGGACGATAACCCGTGACTCAAGTTCTCTTTAGACATATCCTTTTTGCGACCGATTTTTCACCATCTTCAACGACAGCACTGCCCTATGCCGTAGCCATCGCACGACATGTTGGCGCGAAACTTTATCTAGCGTACGTGATTCCTACTGACGCATTTGATTTAATTCCGGCCGCCGAGCGAGACTCGGCCCTAGAAAATATGCGCGGCCACGTCGAAGAACAGATGGCTGGATTGCGAGCAAGTTCGGTTCTTCGGGGACTCAGGCATGAGGCGCTCGTCGATCACGGAAATGTTTGGCCAATGATATCGGTAATGGTGGAAAAGCACGAAGTCGATCTGATTGTCATCGGCACTCACGGCCGACGCGGCGTTGAAAAGCTGCTGCTGGGCTCAACGGCGGAGGAGATTCTGCGGTGCGCAAGGACTCCACTTTTGCTGGTGGGGCCAGAGAATTCCGTGCCGACTGAAACAGAGGCCAAGCCGTGGCGCATCCTCTACGCCACAGATTTTTCCCCAGAATCCGAACCAGCGATGCGCTTTGCGTGTTCTTTATCCAGGGAATATCGTGCCGCGCTTTTCTTCTTGCATGTTACCCAGGATGCATTCAAAGAACCCCTCTCCACCCGGATGCAGCCTGCCGACTTTTTCCGGTTGCGCTTCATGGAAAAACATTGGACATTGGAAGAAGGAATCACTCCTGAGTACCACGTTGAGTTCAATCCCCTGGCTGCCGAATGCATCCTGGAGACTGCCGCGAAGTTACAGATCGAACTGATCGTGCTCGGTGTGCGCGGCGCCCGCTATCCGCGACTAGCCGCTCATCTGCCTGGACCAACAGCGTACGATGTGGTCTCCCATGCGCGCTGTCCCGTGTTGGTCATACGAGGCGGACCTCAACTACAAGACTAGGGCTGCCGTCCCCGGATCGGTGTCGCGGAAGATCAATGTTCTCGAGCCTCGTGGCAAGAACGGTGGCACGGCCTTGTGAGACACTTCTGGTCAACTGCACACGAGCAACGGATGTAGCACGAGGTCGTGTGCAAACGAAAGAGGACTTGCGATGAAAATGTCCCGGTTTCGGATAATCACGTTTCTCGTGCTTTCGCTGTTGTTGCTTGTCGCTGTCCTGGTATTCGGAAATTCGTACGCGCCGACTTTATTGGGGGATGCCGGACTTCGATTGCAGCACTTTCTCCTTCGACCATTATTCAATCTGGGCGGCCTGCCGATAACATTCTTCTTTCTCTTAAAAGCCGCGATGTTTCTTGTCGCGCTGACTCTCGCGTCGCACTTCACGATGCTCTTGCTGCAGAAGAGAGTGCTTACTCTTATGCCTCTTGCAATTGGACAGCAATATGCAGTCGCAAGAGTGATCTCGTATCTAGTATTTGTTCTCGGGCTGATTGTCGGCCTGCAATCGCTGGGGCTGAATTTAAGCAGTCTGGTAGTGGTAGGCGGCGCGCTCGGTATTGGAGTTGGATTGGGCCTGCAGGCAATCGTCAGTAATTTTGTCGCTGGACTGATTCTGTTGCTGGAACAGCCGATCAAACTCGGGGACCGGATCGAAGTAGGTAATACATACGGGGACGTGGTTCGGTTGCGTGGACGCAGCACCTGGATACGAACCAACGACAATGTCGTGATTATCGTTCCTAACTCGGAGTTCATCAATCAGCGCGTTACCAATTGGACCGCGAATGATCGGCAGGTCCGGATATCGCTTCCCGTCGGTGTCTCGTACGACAGCGATCCTAAAAGTGTTCGAGAGGCTCTGCTCGCAGTCGCCAAGAGCCATCCCGATGTCCTGGCTGACCCCAGTCCCGAGGTCATCTTTGTAGGACTTGGAGACAGTTCGCTAAACCTCGATCTTCGAGTCTGGACGATCCAGCAAGTACAGACACCTGCGCGACTGCAAAGCGATCTTTACTTCGCAATTTTCGAGGCATTTCGAAAAGAGAATATCGAGATGCCGTTCCCACAGCGCGATCTCCACATCAGATCGATTGCTGAGCCGCTGGCCGCTGCGCTGCGTCTGCCGGATGGAAGGCCGTCAGGCTAGTTTTCGGTTAAATTACCTAGAGGGTCACGACGACCATCATGCGCTTTCTAAGATCGAAAAACATTCACTCGATCGCGGATTGTATGGGAGGTCCATTTCGCCGGTGACTATCCTTGTGCCCACCAACGACGTGCATTTCGCCGTCAGCGCTCTGATGGTTCTGTTGCTGATTGCCTCCGCTGTGGCAATGGCTACAAAATGGGTGCGGGTCCCTTATACGCTCGCACTCGTGATCGTTGGGCTAGTCATCAGTCCGCTACACTTTCTGCCTGACATCCACATATCACCGGAACTGATCCTGCTCATCTTCCTGCCTGCACTCCTGTTTGAGGCCGCCTTGAATCTCCGCTTGGAGCAACTGCGAATCAATGCCGTGTCCATCCTGACGCTGGCGATATTTGGCGTCTGCATTTCCACCGGGGTGGTCGGTCTCATCGTCCATGAACTTATGGGCATCCCGTGGTCTTCGGCATTCCTGTTTGGAGCAATGATTTCTGCAACCGACCCGGTATCGGTGCTTGCTCTGTTCAAGAACTACGGCTTGCCCAAGCAGTTGGCTACGCTTATTGAAGGCGAGAGTCTGTTTAATGACGGCACCGCCGTAGTTGTTTTTGGCATCGTTCTAAGTTTCGTTGTCGGAACCAGCGCTCCATCGGCGGGAAAGTTCGTCTGGCATTCTCTTCAGGAGTTCACTTGGGTAGTTCTGGGTGGAATGGCCGTTGGGGCAGCAGTGGGGTTGGCTGGATCTACGCTGACTTCTTATTTTGATGATCGTCTCCTGGAAATCACCCTAACGACAATCGCAGCCTACGGCTCTTTCCTGACGGCCGACTGGCTCAAGGTTTCGCCCGTGATTGCTGTACTCGTTGCCGGTCTTGTAATCGGAAACTATGGGCGAAAGAAAGGAATGTCCGCCACGACGCAGGTTGCTGTGGACTCCTTTTGGGAGTATGCGGCCTTCGTTGTCAATTCGCTTGTGTTTCTGCTAATCGGCCTCGAAATACGTTTGCCGCAGCTCGCCACGGCAGCGTCTTCAGTCGCGTAGGGAGTTCTGGCCATGCTCATGGGTCGTGTTGCAGCGGCCTATGTCTTGATGCCTCTCACTCGGCTTGCGGGCTCCTCAGTTCCGTTTCGCTGGCAGCATGTCCTGTTCTGGGGCGGACTTCGCGGTTCTCTTTCGATTGCGCTGGTGTTGAGTCTTCCAACCGGATTAGCCGGCCGCTCGCAATTTATCTTTATGATCTTCGGAGCTGTCCTATTCAGCCTGCTTGTACAGGGTTTAACGGTCGGACCCCTGCTCAGATTGCTAAGGTTCTCGGGACAAGGAGCGGACGTAAAGTAACTTTAATTCGTCGACGATGAGGCAGCGGGTCTTCAGGAAAGGTAGGACTAATGGCGATGAAAGCTGTGGCAATTCCCGACTCCCGGGCAGCAGCGCGAGCGGACATAGAGGTCAATTCAAAGTTCGACCTCGCATATATAGTCATGAACGGCCTTGCTGCCGTGGTGGCATCCTATGGACTATTCGAGAACAGTCCAGCAGTTGTGATCGGGGCGATGATCATCGCCATGCTTCTTGGACCTATTTCCAGTGTCGCGCTCGGACTCGTTGACAATAACAATGACCTGCTGAAGAAGGCCTTCTTGACGCTCGCAGGAGGCATCGGGGTCGTCTACGTTGTAGCTTTCATACTTGGTGCCATCCACCACGATTTCCCGTTAACTGACGAAATCTATTCGCGGACGGCGCCCAATTTCATGGATCTGATGATTGGCCTGGGTGGCGGCGCCGCCGGAGCCTACGCGATGATCACTCCTCGGCTTAGCGTCGCCTTCGTCGGAGTCGCTATTGCGACTGCCTTGGTTCCGCCTCTCGCTTCGAGTGGGATATGTCTGGCTCGAGGCGACTACCGCTTGGCTTTCGGCGCATTACTCCTGGCATTCACCAACATCGTGGCTATTCAAGTGGCAGGTTCTTTGGTCATGTGGCTCGCCGGCTACCGCGGGGTCTCGGAAAAAACTCGCGGCAGCCAATTCAAAAGAAATCTGCTCAGTGTGGCGCTCTTGCTAATTCTCACGGGCGTTCTCGGCACTGCCCTTCGAGAGTTGATTGCCAAGCAGGTTTACCAAGCTTCGGTACGTCGCATCCTGGAAAAAACCACTCACAAAGGCGCTTACCTGACGGATGTCCGGTTCGACCAAACTGCCCAGACAGCCATTGTCGTCGCAGTGTATCGAACGCCCTCTCCCTTTACTCCGGAAGAAGTTGTGAGCTTGGAACCGCGGCTGCCAGTGCCTCAAGGTGCGAGCAGCGTTGAGCTGAGAATTCGTTCTTTCCCCGTCACCGTCGCGTCGAAACAGGGATACATGGAATCGCCCGATGCCTTGACTCACAAAGGACAGAGTGAGCGGTGATTTGCAGAAAGGCGAGAACCAGCCGGCTGAAGGCCACTGGTGATATAGGCGTCGAAGACAAAAATCTGATCACAGACAACCACTCTGAATAGCCGATTTGTGCGCGACTCGCCGAACTTGCCGAATCGAATGGCCACTCCCAATGACGCGCTGGCGGAGAGCATCCGGAATTCTCTGTCATTTCAGCGACTCTTGTCCGGGCGATCCGACAAGTGGTTTATCAGTTGCGCCTGGCACGCAGCCGATAGGCTCTTACGAGCAGCGAAATTGCCAACCACCCACAAAGTACCGCGATCGGAACCGCAACCACCCGAGGCCAGAGAATCGCGACCACTGTCAGTGGCAATAGCAAACAGGCCACGATAAACATGATTCTGGCTTCAGCCGGGCCCAGGACTCGATGACTGGTGATAGCCGCTCCCACCGCGTTGCCGATCCGAAGAACTCCGGCGGCAGCACGCCCGGCGCTTCCGGATGCGGTTTTCTGTGGGGGCCCATTCCCCGTTCGCTCGGCCGCTGGGCGGACTTGGTTCTTTCCTCGCAGGACAATCTCGATCGAATGATCCAAGTCCTGCAAATACAGGTTCTCCATCTTCTGTGAAAATCGTTCGTCCTCCGCGACGATGTCCAGTTCCCAGTTGCCCATCCAACTGGCGAGGTTGAGGTTGGTCGAACCCACTCGCGCCCAGCGGCCATCAGCGACTGCCGTCTTGGCATGCACCATGGAACCAGTCCATTCAAATATCCTTACCCCTCCTTCCAACAGTCCGCGGAACCCAGCTCGCGACACCGCACGCATCATCGGAATATCGCTAGCCCGTGGCACCAGGAGTCTTACATCCACGCCATCATTCGCCGCAGCCTTCAGGGCTTCCACGTATGACGTTGTTCCTACAAAGTAGGGGTCTGTCAGCCATATCGAACGCCGGGCAATCGCGGCAATCAGCTGGTCCAACCGATAAACACCGGCGATCGTGGGCATGCTGGCCATGACGCGTAGCGCCACGTCGCCAGCCGGTGGAATGGCGTCTCTCTCGGGAGGGAGTTCTTCTTGGGGGATCGGCGACCCGAGAGTTGCCCACATGTTTGCAAACGCCTGCTCGATATCGACGACCGCAGGTCCCTCTATCACAACACCTGTGTCACGCCAGGGTTCGATGCCATGGATTGGATCACCCACCCACGGGCGACCCACACACAGGCCGCTGACGAAAGCGATCCGGCTATCGACCGAAAGCATCTTGCGGTGATCGCGACTCAACCAGCCCAGAGGACTATCGAGGCGCGGTGGGTTGCAGCACCTAACTTGCACTCCTGCCTGACGCAGTGGGTTCCAGAACCGGCTGGACGTTGCGCCCAGTGCTCCCAACCAGTCATAGATCAGTCGTACACGGACCCCTCGGCGCGCTTGGGCAGCCAGCGCTTCGGCAAACTGCTCGCCGACATCGTCAGAATGAATGATGTAGTTCTCGAAGTGAACTCTGCTTTCGGCTGAACGAATCGCTTCCAGCCATGCAGGATAGTTTTCGGTCGCATCCCGAAGGACACTCATCCTATTTCCAGGAACTAAGGGAGCCCCCGCAGCTCGGGAAAAAGCCTGTTCTGCCAGAGCGCGAAGCGGCGTGACCGTTTTATCGGGCTGATGCTCAGAAGCTGGCTGGCTTGTCGTAGTCATCGTGGCAGTTTGTCGGAGGGCCTGAACGGTCACCGACCCCGAGTTTTTCCATCAACTACCCGCCGGTTGTGGCCAGTCGATTCCATTTTCGACCTCCAGCGCAATCTGCGTCCGCGTGGCGATCCCGGACCCTAGCCTCGACCGAAACACTTGCGTGCTTCACGTCACTCGCACCGGGGGCAGCCATGGTCAAATGATTGACGACAGGTTCACGCTACTTCTCTTTGTCCAGCTCCTTGCCGATCGCTTTCAATTCAAGTCGATGCTTCTCCGTGGTCTTCGGATATGCCATCTTGAGATCCTGAAGCGTATCGAGGACAATACGGGAGACGATCAGCCGGGCGTTCTCCTTATCATCGGCGGGAACGGCGTACCAGCGCGCGTGATGAGTGTTGGTCGCGTTCAGGCAATCCTCATACGCTTCCATGTAACGCTTCCAGTATTTTCGCTCGTGATTGTCCGAGGAGCTGACTTTCCAGTTTTTGTCGGGCTCGTCAATGCGCGCGAGAAACCGCTTGCGCTGTTCTTCGTACGAAAGGTTTAGGAATATTTTGACGATCCGCGTCCCGTTGTGGTAAAGGTGGCGCTCCAGGTCAACGATCGACCGATACCGTTCCTTCCAGATGTGCTTCTCGTCGAGCAACTTTTCTGGAAGCCGCTGTGTGCGTAGAATCTCCGGATGCACGCGAACGATCAGGACTTCCTCATAGTAGGAACGATTGAAGATGCCGATCCGTCCGCGTTCCGGAAGGCGGCATGTCGTGCGCCAGAGAAAATCATGTTCCAGTTCTTCGGCGCTTGGTTGTTTGAAACTGAAAACCTCGCAGCCTTCTGGATTGACTCCCGACATCACGTGCCGGATGGCGCCATCTTTGCCGGCAGAGTCCATTCCTTGAAAGATCAGCAGCAATGCATAGCGGTTGGACGCGTAATGAAGTTGTTGGAGGGAAGTTAACTCCGCAATATGTTCTTCCAGAAGGTCTTTATATTCCTTCTTTGACTGGCAAAATGGCTTCACGATCGTCGGCAACCGTTTGATATCGATTTTCTTGTGATGCGGTACCCGGAAGTCTTTGGAATGAATTTTCATCTTCTTCCTTCAGTGGTCAACTGCATGAGGTGCGCTTGACGGCTCCGAATGCACGGAACGACGGCTAGGCAACATCTTTCTTTGCCAGTTGATCCTTCCGGGTTTCTCGCTCCGCCTCAAGCCAGTCTTGATTCGCTTTCCCGTCGCCCCGGCCTCGCTGCTGATAGAGTTCATAGGCCCGCGTAGCAATCTGCGGTGTAAGATCGACGGGGTTCTTGGCTGACGAGGGTGCTTTTGCCGGATCAAAAATCCGATAGGCGAGTAGTTTCACTCGGTCATTGAGTAGGAACCACGCCAGCGCATAGACCCAAACGAACCCTGCCCAGCGCCAGCCCAGTGGCGTCATAAACAAACCATAAACCGCAATTAGCGTCGCCACAGTTTGCGTGCCGAGCACCGCTATCCAAAGAATCCGAGCCGGGCGTATCGACCAGAATGGGCCTCGCGTGCGCGTCAGGAAAATTGTCAAATGCCCGGCTACAGACAACTTCAGGTACATCAGCGTTTGAGCGTGTGCGCGGTCGAGATGAAATACGCGCTCGGCAAGATAAAAGAGACCGAACGCGGCCACGACTCCGATAACACCCAGAACGGTCGAGATCCCCAGTACCAGGCGCATATTCCACTTCTCGGGCCTGTCGCTGTAATGAACCTTGTCATACGCGATAGAGAGAATGGCCCCGTCGTTGAGTACGGCGATCATCACGATCATCACCGCGGTCACGGGGTAGAAATTAAATACGAGAATCGCCAGCGTCATGAAGAACAACACGCGCAAGGTTTCGGCGATACGGTAGATCGCGTAGCTGTTCATTCGTTGGAAGATTCGGCGGCTTTCCTTGATTGCGTCGATGATCACCGAGAGACCAGAAGCAAGCAGAACGATGTCTGCCGCCGCGCGGGCCGCGTCGGTCGCGCCGGAAACTGCGATGCCGCAGTTCGCTTGCTTGAGCGCGGGAGCATCGTTCACCCCATCCCCGGTCATACCGACAATATGGCCGTTCTTCTGCAGGACGTCGACGATGTTGTATTTGTCTTCGGGGAATACCTGCGCGAAGCCGTCCGCTTTCTCGATGGACGCCGCGGTCTCCGCCTTCTTTTGCTTATCCCGCAATACAGTGGCATCCAGGATGTTCGTGCCCATGCCCAGCTCATGAGACATTTCCTTGGCTATGGCCAACTGGTCGCCGGTGACCATTTTGACTTTTACACCCATCTGCACCGCGCTCGCGATGGTTGCTTTGGCCTGTTCGCGCGGCGGATCGGACATCGGCAAGACCCCAACGAACTGCCACTCGTCGTCCTGATCTGCGCGGGCTACGCCTAGGGAGCGGAAACCGCGCGCCGCAAACTCATTGACGGCTTTCTCAACCGCGGGTTTTACATCCGCGACGTTGGTCGCTATCTGCAGGATGACCTGCGGCGCTCCCTTTGCCACCTTGAACTGTTTTCCGTCGGAACTCTTTACGGTAGCTTCGGTGCGCTTATGCACCGGATCGAATGGCTGGAAATGCAGGACCTGATAGCTCCTCAGTTCCTTATCGTTCTTCACGCCGCCAATTACAGCCAGATCGATCGTGTCCTTATCTTCCGCGCGCGAAGCGAGTGCGGCGTCGAGAATGATTTGATCAGCGGTAACACCGCCGACACAAAATGGATCGCCCAGCGTCAGCTTGTTCTGGGTCAAGGTGCCGGTTTTGTCCGAGCACAGCACATCCACGCCCGCGAGTTCCTCGATCGCCGACAACTTGGTCACAATTGCCTGCTTTTTTGCCAGGAGACGCGCGCCAACCGCCATGGTGACGGATAGCACTGTGGGCATGGCTACCGGGATCGCGGCCACCAGTAACACCAAAGCAAATTCCAACGTGCTCAAAATCGGATCATGGCGGAAGAGTGCTGTGGTAACGATCACCGCCACTAGCGCCACCGCAAGAACGATCAGATAATTGCCGATCTTGAGCACAGCACGCTGGAAATGGCTGACGGTATGAGCATCCTGCACCAATTCCGCAGTCTTGCCAAAATAGGTGTTGATCCCGGTGGCATACACCATCGCGTCAGTTTCGCCGCGCTTGATGATCGAGCCCGAAAATACTGCTTCGCCAGGTCTGCGCGTCGCGGGCAAAGATTCTCCGGTCAGCGCAGACTGATCGACTTGCACCGGGTCGCCAGCCAACAGACGCGCGTCTGCTGGAACGATGTCTCCCAATAGCAACCGAATGACATCACCCGGCACCAGTTCCGCCACCTTGGGAGTCGCCCATTTTCCATCCCGCAGGGCGCGGGCCTCAGTCGCCAGCTTCGCGCGCAACGCGGCAATTTCGTTGTTCGCCTGGTGTTCCTCCCAAAACGCTACAACCGCGTTGGAAAAAAGCAGAAAGAGAATGATGAAGAAATCCAGCCAGTGCCGAACCACTCCCGACAGAATTACTGCCCCTTCAATCATCCATGGAATTGGACCCCAAAAATAGCCCAGGAATTTCAGGAATAGATTGTCTTTCTTCTCTTTGATTTCATTCGGACCGTATTGTGCTAGCCGTTTCTCTGCCTCGGCTTGGCTCAGTCCTTTCGGTGACGATCCCAATTTTTTCTCGACTTCCGGCAGGGACAAGGATTTTAGATCGTCCTTGGAATCTGGCTTGGACACCGACTTCGGGTCTAGACCCTTGGGTTTCGCTACGGGAGCCTCAGTCGATTCAGCAATGGATTTCATAATGGATATTCCTTTCTGTCTTTGTCATGCGCAGACTCACTCGCGCATTCATTTTCCGTTGCTCCACTTCCAGTCCCGAATCTCCGGCATGTCCTGGCCGTGTTTGTCGATGTAGTGTTTGTGCTCGATGAGCTTGTCCTGCATTTGTTGTTTCAGGTAGGTACCCTTGGAACCTAAATGCGGCAAGCGATCGACCACATCTTGCACCAAGTGGAACCGGTCCAGGTCGTTCTGTACCCTCATATCAAAAGGCGTGGTGATGGTGCCCTCTTCCTTGTAGCCCCGTACGTGGAGGTTGCGGTTGGTCCGGCGATAGGTGAGCCGATGGACTAGCCATGGATATCCATGAAAGCCAAAGATGATGTGTTTGTCTTTGGTGAAGAGCGAGTCGTAATCCTGCTCGCTCAGTCCGTGCGGGTGCTCGCTCGCAGACTGCAGCTTCATGAGATCAACGACATTAATCACCCGGATTTTCAAATCGGGTAGATGCTGGCGAAGGATGGAAACGGCGGCCAAAATCTCCAGCGTGGGCGTGTCTCCGCAGCAGGCCATCACCACATCCGGCTCGGCGCTCTGGTCGTTGCTGGCCCATTGCCAGATGCCAATTCCTTCCGTGCAATGCACGACCGCGGCATCCATGGTCAGCCATTGTGGGAGGGCGTGCTTGCCTGCCACCACCACATTGACGTAATTCCGGCTACGCAAGCAGTGATCAAAAACCGACAACAGGCAGTTGGCGTCGGGCGGGAGGTAGACCCGCACGATGTCCGCCTTCTTGTTGATGACATGGTCGAGGAAGCCGGGATCCTGGTGCGTGAAGCCGTTGTGATCCTGCTGCCAGACATGAGAGGCGAGCAGATAATTCAACGAAGAGATCTTTCTGCGCCAAGGCAGTTCCAGGCATACCTTCAGCCACTTGGCGTGCTGGCTGAACATCGAGTCGATGATGCGAATGAAGGCTTCATAACTGTTAAACAGGCCGTGTCGCCCGGTGAGAAGATATCCTTCCAACCAGCCCTCGCACTGGTTCTCGCTGAGCATCGAATCGAGCACGCGGCCGGCGGGCGCGAGGAATTCGTCATTACTTACTTCGCGGGCATCCCACTGACGGTTGGTAACTTCAAAAACCGCACCTAGAAGATTCGAGACTGTTTCATCGGGACCGAAGACGCGGAAATTACGCTGATCCTGATTTAGTTTGGCAACATCGCGCAGGAACGAACCCACCACGAGGGTGTCTTGGGCGGTAACCGCGCCGGGCGAAGGCACGGTCACCGCGTGGATGTGAAAGTCCGGCATGCGCAGATCGTGCAGCAGAATGCCACCGTTGGCGTGGGGATTGGCGCCCATCCGGCGGGCGCCCTTCGGCGCCAGTTCGGCCAATTCCGGGATGAGTCGACCGTTTTGATCGAACAGTTCCTCGGCCTTGTAGCTTTTCATCCAACTCTCAAGTTGCTTGACATGATCCGGATGCTCGGAATCCACCAGGAGTGGTACTTGGTGCGATCGGAACGTGCCCTCGATTTGCAAGCCGTCGACAAATTTCGGTCCCGTCCAGCCCTTGGGTGATTTGAGGACGATCATGGGCCAGCGCGGCCGAGTGGTGTCGTTATTGTTCCGGGCGTTGCTTTGGAATCGCCGTATGTCCTCGATCGCCGTCTCTAAGGTCGTGGCCATGAGTTCGTGCATCTTTTCCGGCTCATCGCCTTCCACAAAGTATGGTGTCCAGCCGCAGCCTCGCAGAAATTGCTCCAATTCCTCGTGCTCGATACGGGCCAGGAGAGTTGGATTGCTGATCTTGTATCCATTGAGGTGCAGGATGGGCAGCACGGCTCCGTCAGTAATTGGGTCGAGAAACTTGTTGGACTGCCACGCGGTCGCTAAAGACGCCGTTTCTGCCTCGCCATCGCCGATGATGCAAGCAACGATCAGATCGGGATTGTCGAACGCCGCGCCAAAGGCATGGCTGAGCGAGTATCCCAGCTCGCCACCTTCGTGAATCGACCCTGGCGTCGTCGGCGCGACGTGGCTGGAAATCCCGCCGGGAAACGAGAACTGCCTGAACAGTTCCTTCATACCGGCTTCATCCTGGGTGACGTTGGGATAGACCTCACTCCAGGTGCCTTCGAGATAAACGTTGCCCACCAGCGCCGCGCCCCCATGACCCGGACCGGCGATGTAGAACATGTTCAGGTCATACTTCTTGATGACCCGATTTAGGTGTACGTAGATGAAGTTTTGACCCGGCACTGTGCCCCAATGTCCGACCACCAGAGGCTTCACGTGCGATAGTTTCAGCGGCTCCTTCAGCAGCGGATTTTCGTAAAGATAAATCTGACCGACCGACACATAGTTGGCGGCGTGCCAGTAAGCATTCATCTTGAGGAGCAGTTCTGAAGTGAGCGTGTTGGTTTTCGTCTTCGTATTCAGGGTTAGCTCTTTTTTGTTCGCTGCTGCCTCGGGTTCTTGGTCGAGCAGTTCTGTAGTGAGTGTGTCGGGTGTCATGGTTCAATTCTCCTTCTTGTTCTTGCAGCTAAGTCCGAGAACCTGGCAAACTGTTTTGGCGATCATGAGTTCTTCGTCCGTGCGAATGACGCGGACCGCAACCCGGCCAACCGCCTCGGAAATCACAGCCTCATTCGCTGCGTTTCGTTTTTCTTCGAGTTCGATTCCAAGAAATCTCAGCCCCTCGCAAATCCGGGCGCGGACCGGGGGCGCGTTCTCTCCGATGCCGCCAGCGAACACGTGTGTGTCCAGCCCGCCTAACGCCGCTGCGAATGCGCCGATCCATTTCTTGACCTGGTAGCAGAACAGGGCGACCGCTTCAGCTGCGCGGACGTCCTGCGTCTCATGTTTGAGCAAGTCACGCATGTCGGAACTGGTTTCGGAGATGCCAAGCAGTCCGGACTGGAAATTGACCATCTCGTTAAATTGCTTGGCGCTCATTTGTTCGGTGCGTGCCAGATACCAAACCAGTCCGGGATCCAGATCGCCAGAGCGAGTGCTCATCGGCACTCCGGCGGCGGGAGTAAAACTCATGCTCGTGTCGAGGGATTTGCCATGATGCACCGCCGCCAGGCTCGCGCCATTGCCGAGGTGGGCGAGGATAACCCGGCCTTGTGCTGCTTCCGGTCCAGCCACGCGGGCGAGTTCTTCGATTAGAAACGCATACGATAGCCCGTGAAACCCGTACCGCCTCGTAGCGGCGGGGGATCGGCAGCAACTGTGCCACGCGCGGCAGGTCATGGTGAAAAGCCGTGTCGAAACATGCCACTTGAGGCAGATCAGGAAACCGGTGGTGAAACGCCTCGGTCAACAGGATCTCCTCCGGCATATGATCAGGATCAAACGCACTGAGACGTGCAACTCCGCAACCATTTCCGCAGTGATGCGCTGCGGCTTGTAATACTTCGGCCCGCCACTCACCACGCGATGCCCCACAGCGGTCAATGCGTCCTGCCGGCTGCGCTCTTCGATCCAATCCATCAGGACGTTTACCGCCGCCGTGTGATCGGGCGCCGCGACTGGCCGCGAAACGTTGTCCGCCTGGTCCAAACCTTTCACATGGAAGGTGGCTTCCGGCAGTCCAATTCGGTCAATCTCGCCCCCCAGAATCCGCCGCAGCGAATCGCCGGCTTCGAACAACGCGAACCTGATGCTCGACGAGCCGCCATTGATCGTGAGAATGCGCGGGTTCGATGGCTTCATGAGTGGCCCCTCGTCATTCCGCGATCCGAACGACCCCTAGTTGTGCGTCCGCACTGAAGGGCCAGACGCGCCCGCATAGTAGGCTGTGGCTAGTCTGCGTAGGTTCACCAGCGTCGCTGCATCGGCGGGCTCTGCCGCGGTCACCCCTACATGAGGTTCTCCATCAGCTTGTCGAACGGCTCGTTGCGGGTCACTTTCCGAGAAGGCTCGCTCACCGTGACCGCGGCAATACGACCTGCAATGTTCCGCTCTGCAGTGTTGCCCTAGCCAATACCGGATCAACATCAAAGGGAAGCTCGACAATTCGCATAACCCTTGTGTTCTGACGACCGCTCTCTGCCGTCTGATTTGAATCAGAATGAATACCGCAAATAACGGCCCGTCGATGCCCAAGGGCTACTTCCAAGTCCTCCGCATCAAAGCCGGGAACTTGCGCCGTTAATCGGAATGCGCCGTCGGTCACATCGCGTTCGATCGCAAGCGGGTGCAGAACCTCTTCTTCCGCCCTGAACCAATCGTCCTGGTCAGCGCCGTGGTCACCGCCACGGGACTGATAGATCTCATAGGCACGCTCAGCGATCAACCCATCGGTTTCATTCATTCTGTCGAGCATGTCAGCCTCGACGACTAGTACGGCTTGTGCGTCTCCAAGTTGCGATTTGCCGTCCATGTTGTGCTTCTCCTAAATAGGCATTGTGGGCGCGACTCGGCGAAGAGAAATAGCAACGCGCAAGCCCCCGAGACAACCTTGTCCAGGCTATTTGCGTGACTGTTGCTATGCCGCTACTGGTTCGGCTGCATGCAGTGTGCTTTGCGCAGGATGCGTGCCGTCGATGATCTCCTTCGCTTTGGCTACTTCTGCAGCCGTTCCATGAGCGATCAACAGGAACTGATCGGTTGTGAGTGCTGTTTGGTACTTCACAACGCTGTCCTTGGGGATGCCTATGCTGAATAGAGCTGCTCCTAAAGCGCCCAACGCACCTACCTCTACGGCGCCTTCCAACCCTGCCACGATCCATGCCACGAGAGGTCCGGCCACTAAAATTGGGCCGAGACCCGGAATCATGAACAGAGCAGATCCGAACAAAAGCCCCCAAAAACCTCCCCAGAATGCGCCGACCTTGCCCCAATATTTCATGCGGTCGCCGGTATTGTAGTAGCCGACCACCTGCTCATCTGTGTGATATCCCTTCCCGACGATCGACAATTTGTGCATGTCGACTCCGCCACGCTGAAGTTCCTTCACCGCCCGATCCGCATCCGTGTGAGTGTGATAAACCGCGACAACTGAGTTTTCTGTGGACATTTTCTAATCTCCTCGGCGACTTGCCGTCGTTTCTCAGAGCACAAACCTAGCTCGCAAAAAGTATGACGGCGCTCTAATGGAAAAACTGTTCCCTATTGCACAGAATCGTTCGGGAACATCCCACCGTTCCCTGCTTTGGCGACCGGTGTGGGGATGTCGACTCAGACATGCTCTTTCTCTTCCAGCAAAAAGAAGATCTCGGACCGTAAAGTCGCTTGGTCGGGCGAGAGTGAGCACTCTTGCACAGAAGAATGGCAGCGCCGTTGTTAAGGTCGAATGGTCAGGGAAAATGGCAAGAGGGTTTCGCCATATGACAAGCCAGGCGATTTCGCGACTACGAGCGCTGCACTTTAAGCACTTACCCTAGCGAATATAGGTTGCCTGATCTGCGGATCGTGATAACGAAATACAGTCGATGATTGCCCAGGAGGCCGGCAACAATGTTAACGAACGCTACGCACGTGAAAGGTCTTGTGATCCGGACCACAGACGGCGAGATCGGAACCGTAGATCAGTTGTATTTCGACGAGACATGGACGATTCGCTACCTGACGGCTGCAACCGGAGGCTGGCTGAGCGACCGGGAAGTTTTGATCTCACCATTCTCTGTGACGAGCGTGGATTGGGAAGGCAAGCGGTTGGATGTGGCGCTGACGAAAAAGCAAGTGGAGAACAGCCCTAACAGAGACACCCAGCGGCCCGTTTCGCGGCAGTACGAGACCGAATATCTCGGTTATTACGGTTATCCCAGCTACTGGGGCGCACCCTTCCTGTGGGGCCCCGGGCCCTACCCGTCAGGCTTGTCGAATCGAATAGCGACTCCGAAGGATGTGCTGGCGGAAAAAATCCGTAGAGAGTCGATGGATTCGCATCTGCGCAGTACTGGAGCGGTCACGGGCTATCACATTGAGGCTGAGGATGGCGAGATTGGGCATGTGGCGGGCTTCGTCGTAGACGACGAAACCTGGGCCATCCGCTACGTTGAGGTGCTGACGCGGAATTGGTGGCCGGGCAAAAAAGTACTGGTTTCGCCCGCTTGGATTCGGAAGGTAAGTTGGACAAAATCCAAAGTCTACGTCGGTCTCTGGCGGGATGCCATCAAAAGCGCGCCGGAGTTCGCTGAGTCTGCGCCGATCACTCGCGAGTACGAAGACCGGCTCTACACTCACTACGGCCGGCCGCCCTATTGGCTGCATGACGCGGACCATAAGGCCGCCCTTTCGTTGAGCGGCGTTTAGGTCAGGGCGCGGCATCTGCCAGAAAGGGTGGCCCGTGATTTTCGCCTACACTGATGGCACACCATCCACCTTCCTCGACTTGATTTGGAGCCCAGCATGACCATGCACAATACCGAACACTTGCATCCGAACGGCGAGGGTCATCATAGCCGTGGCCAGACTCCTTATTGGCGGCGCGCGCATCATGACTGGCGATTCTGGTTCGGACTTGTCGCCATGCTGGTTGCCATCGGTATCTACGTCGGCACCAACGACTTGTCGATGGTGCCTTCTGGCCGCCAGAAGGAAATGCCGGCCGGTAGCAGAGTTCCATGATCGCAGCGGCGATGTGTAAACGTAAGACAATTCCCCGATCAAACAATTAGGCAGGAGATCAGCATGCAGATCCAAGTCAATACGGACCATACAATCGAAGGTCACGAGGCACTGGCCGATCGGATCAGGGGCGTAGTCGAGAATGCCCTGAGCCGGATGAGCGATCACATCACGCGGGTGGAGGTCCACCTGACCGACGAACGCGGCCCTAAGAGCGGCAAGAATGACAAACGTTGCATGATGGAGGCGCGCCTCGAAGGCCGTCAGCCCATCGCAGTCACCGACGAAGCGGCGACTGTGGACCTGGCAGTCGACGGCGCCGCAAATAAGTTAGCCAGATTGATCGAACATACCCTGGGCAAATTGCACGATCAACAGAATCACAGAACTGATCCCCCTCGTCCTGATCCGACATTCTCAAACCAGTCATGATCGACACCATCGTTAGCCGGGCTGTCGACGAGAGAGACGGAGCATTGAATCAGGCTCTTCTGTATCCTCTGCGATTCGAGCCGATCTATCAGTATCGGTTGTGGGGCGGCCGACGTTTGGGGGATTTGCTCACTGCCCCTCTACCGAGCGGACCAGTTGGCGAAGCGTGGTTACTCAGCGATCGCGACGACCCTCAGAGCCGCGTCACGGATGGACCGCTCAAGGGACGGACCATCGGTCAATTGCTACAGCAGTTTCCGAAGCAAATAATGGGAAAGCTGGCCGGGCGTTTCCGCAGATTCCCCCTGTTGCTGAAGTTCCTCGACGTACATGAAATGCTTTCGGTCCAGGTGCATCCCACGAAAGCAAATACGAACCTGCTGCCAGCGGGCGAGACCCCGAAGACCGAAGCTTGGGTCGTGCTGGAAGCCGGGACACAAAGCCGCATCTACGCGGGCCTCAAGCCGGATACCACGGAACCGGGTCTGCGGCGCGCGCTCGCCAACGGAACGGTGACGGACCACCTCGCATGGTTAACTCCGAAGCCGGGCGACGCCGTTTTCCTGCGCGCAGGCACGGTTCATTCTCTGGGTGGCGACCTTGTGGTGTTCGAGATTCAGCAGAATAGCGACGTGACATTTCGCCTGTACGACTGGGACCATATTGATACGAAGACGGGAAAGCCACGGCCACTTCAAGTCGATAAAGCGATGGCCTGCATTGATTTCGCCGAAGGTCCGGTCAGTCGGGTAGCACCCGTGGTGGAAGCAACGACCCCGGTGGAACGCGAGAGACTCTTTCAATGTGAACATTTCTGGTTGTGGCGGCTACGCGGACGGTCTCCGTTTACCGTCGGCGCGGCAGATTTGCCCCGCGTTCTGGTATGCCTCGAGGGTGCGGGGGATCTTGAACATTGCGACATCTCTTACGCCGTCGGAAAAGGCGACGTATTCCTCTTACCCGCGGTGATCGGTAAATGTGTTTTTCGGCCGCGCAGTGCAGTGAACTTGCTGGAAATCGCGATACCGAATTGAGATCGCGAGAATTTAGAAGGTGGAGGCATAGTGAAAAAGCTGATTGTGTTTGATCTCGACGGCACACTTGCCGACAGTAAATCGGTTGTCGATCCGGAAATGTCAGGGCTGCTGCACGACCTTCTCGCGATCGTGAAAGTGGCGGTGATTTCCGGCGGCGGTTGGCCGCAGTTTAAAAAGCAACTCGTTTCAAATCTGCCCCACGACAAACTCCTGGCGAATCTATCTCTCCTTCCTACTTGCGGCACAAAGTTTTACCGCTACGAATCGGCAAATTGGAAAAAGATCTATTCGGAAGATTTCACGACAGCTCAAAGAGAAAAGATCCTCGATTCCGTGAAGAAGGCGATCGGAGTTGCAGACTTCAAGATCGCAAAGCTCTGGGGCGAGCAAATTGAAGACCGAGGAAGCCAGATAACATTTTCCGCCTTAGGGCAGCAAGCTCCCTTGGAAGAAAAGGAGAAATGGGACCCCGATTTCGCCAAGCGAAAGAAGATCAAAGCGATTCTTGACACTTTCATTCCCGAGTTTTCTGTCCGAATCGGGGGCTCGACATCCGTTGACATTACGAAGCCTGGGATTGACAAGGCTTACGGCATCAGAAAACTGCGAGACCTGCTCAGTATTTCGATCAAAGAGATGATTTATGTCGGCGACGCCTTGTACGTGGGCGGCAATGACTACCCTGCTGAAACAGCCGGAGTCGATTGCATCCCGGTCAAGGATCCCAACGAGACCAAGCGGGTTATTCAAACCATCATCGCCTGTCTAGCAAGCGTTAGTAAGGCGGCGTGAAGTTATGCCAATCGCCGAAAGGGCTTTGATGAGCGGACTTAAGTTGCAACGGCTAGGAATGTTGATGGAGCCGGAGCCGGGGAACGCGCAGGAGGTCGAAGGGGTCCTGAATCCGGCTGCCGCTCGTGGCCCGGACGGTGAGCTTTATTTGTTCCCGCGGCTGGTTGCGCGAGGGAATTACTCGCGCATTGGCATTGCGCGAGTGCGGTTCAATAAAGCCGGCGATCCGGCGGGCGTCGAGCGGCTCGGCATCGCGCTGGAACCGGAGGCGGATTATGAGCGCCGGCCCGATGGCGATGGTGGCTGCGAAGATCCTCGCATCACCTTCGTGGAACCGTTGCACGGCTACATGATGACTTACACGGCTTTTTCGCCGGAAGGCCCGCGAATCGCCCTGGCGTTATCGAAGGACCTGCTCCACTGGAAACGTCTCGGGCTCGCGACCTTTGGCCCTTACCATGGCGTCGAATGCGGCGACATGGATGACAAGGACGCCAGTCTCTTTCCGGTTGCTATTCCGAATCCATCGGGACACCCGGAGTTGGCGATCCTGCACCGGCCGCTTTTTCCTGGCACTCGTCCGGAGGAAATCGTTCGCCATCCCGCGGCTCGTAAGGTTGATCTGGATCGGGAAAGCATCTGGATTTCCTACTGCGTAATGTCGTTGGAGTCGCGCGAATCAAATCGCCTCGGTCGGTTCATGGCTCATCATCGGCTGGCGACTCCAGTGTCACCCTGGGAGCGCCTCAAGATCGGCGGTGGCACTCCGCCAATCCTGACTCGGCACGGCTGGCTGATCGTTTACCACGGTGTCAGCGAACTGGAGAATCCGCGCAAGGACAAACATAACCTGTGCTACTCGGCAGGCGTGATGGTCCTCTCGAAAGAGCATCCGCAAGTGATCCGCTATCGTTCGGTCGAGCCGGTGCTGACCCCAACACTGCCGCAGGAATGCAGTGGGGCCGTCGCTCACGTCGTTTTTCCGACCGGCATCGACCGGCGCGATGATCTCGGCTTGCCGACCCGCTTCGACGTCTATTATGGGATGGCCGATAGCCGGATTGGTGTCGCACGTCTTGACCTGCCGGATGTCTTGCCGGCGGAGGGTGTCGCAGACTCCCCGGAAGCAAAGGTATAGTGCGTTGATTTGGAAATTCAGAAGACTCGCACGGGCTCGACAGCGTCTGCGAGATCCGGCATAGTCTTCAGGAATTCTGGGTTAAGCAGCTGCGGCTGGTTCTGCAGAGCGAAGCAGCAGCAACGGGCACTTCACCTGCTTGACGACCTTCTCCGCGATCGAGCCGAAGATCATCGGGCGCCAGCCAGAGATGCCGTGCGTAGAAATCACGATCATGTCGATGCGCTCACGTTCGATCACCTGCATTATGTTTCCCCCCACGTCATTGCCAATTTCGATGCTGGAACTGGCCTTGATTCCCTTGGAAATAAGAGCAGCGTCACACGTGGCTAACTGTCGTTCTGCGTTGTCCTCCGCCTTGTGAAGGTACTCCGATTCAGGAAATGAGACAGTCTTTGTGCCCATTGGAAGCATCGGAATCACGTTCAAAAGCTAGAGTTCAGCATGAAAGTGCTGAGCGAGGTCGGATGCGGTCTCCAGCGCGGCATCGGAGGATGAGCTGAAATCAACAGGTACCAGAATCTTTGTGGGAACGAAATGGGGGGCAGTTGCTTGCAGCATGATGATCTCCTCGCCGAACCACAGAGTAATTGGAGACCCATCTTCGTCGATCAGAGGATAGAAGACTATGCTCTTTTGGACATGTTTGAAGCTCTCGCATTCGTCGAGTCAGGCCTGAGGCTCATCGAGCTTCTCTTCACAACGCCGCTGCGGCCAACCGGGCCCAGCCCTACGACCAGGCAGCGCTTTCCCGATACCCAATCATGATCACGCGGGGCGGAAGAATCCGGCAGACGGATGAGTTGCAACTGCGTGGCTTCGGCGATCGCCTTCTCCACCACTGACAAAGGCTCGGTGTTGCCTCTGTTCGCATTACGGCGTAATAATAATTAAGGATGAAAGCGGGTCCGAACTCTCTTTTACGACGAGCGTTTGCCGTGTGAACCGGAGCGTCTGTAGGAAGAGATGCGTCGTTTTTTCCAAAGTCGGGATCCGCCGAGGAACGCGTTGGAGTTATCCCCTAAACAAGCTTTGGCTGGCATCGTCTTGAGCAATCGGGCATTGCCTCCGCCGAGCACGACATAGTCGGCCTGTAGCGCCATCTTCAGCCGCTTCACAACATCGGCCACATAGTGACGCCATTTCTTCTTTCCCAGGCGCTTGAGCCCCGCCAAACCTACATAGTCCTCAAAGGTTCGCCCTTTTCTATAAGGCAGGTGTGCCAGTTCCATGGATTCGATCACTCCATCGACGATCAGTGCCGACCCCAGCCCGGTACCCAAACCCAGGAAGAGCATACGCCCTCCTTCATAGCTCCCCAGAGCCTGCATGGCCGCGTCGTTGACAATCTTAACCGGATGACCGAATGCCCGCCTGAAATTGAAGCCAACCCAACCGCCCCCGAGATGGTACGGTTCGATGACAGGCCGCCCGTGAACAACCGCGCCTGGATAACCAATCGACACTGCAGAATATTTCCACCCTGCTGACACTTTCTTCACGTCTGCGACCATTCTCTTCGCAGTCATTTTCTTCCCGGAGGGAATCTTCACAGGCTCCTTGTGCCCCGGACGATGCACCTTCACGTGGGTACCGCCAACATCAATGACCAGAATCTTCATGGCATCCACTATTACGTACTGGTTGCGCACACTCGCGAAGCAAACGGACCATTGATGCAGCGGTTTCGCATAGCGGTTTGTGCATCGACACTGTGCGTACGTCCCAATGTGTTAGCAGAGTCTCGTTAAGTCACTTGCCGAATTTCATTCGAGCTGCCCCTTGCTTAAGGTTGCGGTAGCGCCGAATGAGTGCATTGGTCGAGCTGTCATGCTTCAGCGGTGGCTCGTCGGACGCCTCAAGTTCCGGGATAATCCGGTTTGCAAGGACCTTGCCCAATTCGACGCCCCACTGATCAAACGAATCAATTTGCCAGATCGTTCCCTGTGTAAACACGCTGTGCTCATAAAGTGCGACTAGTTTGCCCAGAGTTTCCGGGGTCAACCGTTCCCCGAGAATCACGTTGGACGGACGATTGCCTTCGAAGGTGCGGTGCGGAACCAGCCAATCGGGCGTTCCCTCGGCCCGAACTTCTTCCGGCGTCTTACCGAATGCGAGCGCTTCCGCTTGCGCAAACACATTGGACATCAACAGGTCGTGGTGCTCGCCCAGTGGGTTCAGCGCCTGGCAGAAACCGATGAAATCGCATGGGATGAGTTTCGTTCCCTGGTGAATGAGCTGATAAAAAGAGTGCTGCCCGTTTGTCCCCGGCTCGCCCCAGAAGATCGGCCCAGTCTGGTATTGCACGCGTGCGCCGTCCAGCGTCACGTGCTTTCCGTTACTCTCCATGGTCAACTGCTGCAAGTAGGCCGGGAAGCGTTTGAGGTATTGCTCGTAGGGCAAAACAGCGATTGTTTGGGACTCGAAAAAGTTGTTGTACCAGACCGCCAGCAGCCCCATCAGTACCGGCAGATTGCGGTCGAAAGGAGCAGTACGGAAGTGCTCATCCATCGCGTGGAAGCCGGCGAGCATCTCGCGGAAATGGTGGGCGCCAATCGCGATCATCGTCGACAAACCAATCGCCGAGTCCATCGAGTAGCGCCCCCCGACCCAATCCCAGAACTGGAACATGTTGGCGGTGTCGATACCGAATTTCTTGACCTCGGCCGTGTTGGTCGAGACTGCAACGAAATGGCGCGCGATCGCCTTCTCGTCTCCCAGAGCCTGAAGCGCCCACTCACGGGCCGTGCGAGCATTGGTCATCGTCTCCAGCGTCGTGAAGGTCTTGGAGGACACAACGAAAAGTGTCTCGTCTGCGTTTAGGTCACGCGTGGCCTCGGCAAAGTCCGTGCTGTCGACATTCGAGACGAAGCGGAACGTCATGTGGCGCTGGCTGTAGTACTTCAGCGCCTCATAGGCCATGACCGGGCCCAGATCGGAGCCACCGATACCAATGTTGATCACGTTGCGTATGCGCTTGCCGGTATGTCCTCTCCATTGGCCATCGCGGACCTGATTCGCAAATGCCGTCATCTGGTCGAGCACGGCATGGACCTCGGGCACGACGTTCGTGCCGTCCACCTTGATTGACTCGTCCTTCATGGTTCGCAATGCGACGTGCAGAACGGCGCGTTTTTCGGTGACGTTGATCTTGTCGCCGTGAAACATGGCGTCGATCCGCTCACGCAGGCCGGACTGATTCGCGAGGTCAAGCAGCAGGCCGATGGTCTCATCGGTGATGCGGTTTTTTGAGTAGTCGAAGTAGAGACCTACCGCCTCAAACGCGAAGTGCTCGGCACGCTGGGGATTATCCGCGAACAACTGGCGGAGATGCAGGTTCTGTATCTCAGCATAATGCGTCCGCAGAGCCTTCCAAGCGGCTCGCTCGCACAACGGAATAATGCCAACTTCGGGTCTTGTGATTGTGACCATTTCTATGCCTCCACAGGATCAACGGGTTATTCCAGGAAAATCAGGATGTTTTCGTGGAACCCCAGCTGCGATTCTATCGCTGTAGATCCCTCGCCATGCCGAAGAAAAAGATACGCATCCGGATCGAGGTTCGTCATTTCGTCTGTCACGCCGCCTTTTCTACGTGCCCCCCGAACTCATGCCGCATCGCGGACAGAACTCGATCGGCAAAGTCGAGCGGGTTGAATTCAGATTTAGGCCGCAACTGCCGTGGCGTGCCCCTGGTTGATACCCACTTCATAGTTATGTCCCTCCCAGCGATTGCGGCCGGTCCAGAAGAACGTGAATTGCAAGGGAGCAACCTGATTGCCGTGGATGGCGATATCGGCGAATTCAATTCCGATTCCGGTGGAAGTTGACGGTGTGTCGCTCGCCGAAGCCCACCCGTCATTGGTCCAATGCAGCCGGAATGACTCTGGCGCTTGGATTCGTAATACCTGCCCTGCGGTCACTTTTCTGACTTGGCGAGTGTGCTTCCAAACCTCCAAGTCCTTTCGGCCACGCTTCTTCAGGTATCGTTCCGCCACAACCGGGATCAAATCGAAAACGTGGCCATCAGCAACTGAACGCAATAGCTTGACATATTCGGCGTGGGCCCACATCAACGGCATGGCTGATCCTGCCGGCTTGCCGAAATACATGCCCGCCGATTTCACGTCGGGGCCATCCCAGATCTGCTCCGGCAGCATCCGGCCCTTGAATGCAAACTGTTCCATCGCGTGAATCAGTTTACGAACATCCCGTCCCGCGGCGAACTCGTAATGCGCGCGCTCGCCCGTCAGCAGCGGCCAAGCTCGGCCCTGGCCCCAGCCGTCGAACGGCCCACCGTCCGCGTGGGTCCCGTAGCCATCGTGGTTGTAACGGTGCCAGCAGGGACCGAACGGCGTATTCACTTTCAAAACGGCATCGACAACTCGCAACGAATCTTCGATCAGAGGATCGCCTGGCTTTCGAACGCCGTATCGGACCAACTCGAGGAAACCACCACCAGCGATGTCTTTTGCCGGAAACTGCGACGGCTGCCCTAGCGGACGGTTCCGAATGGTGAGCAATCCGTGATTGGGATCCTCATCTGGCGAAGGATCGCCGATCGCAGCGGGATGAATACGAATATAGTGACGTCTAATTCCGGGACGAGGGATCCGTCGCTTGTAACAGTCCAGCGTTCGATGTGGGATTCGAGAAAATCCGAGTGGTCCAGCAAGAATCTCGCGTCGTTTTGCTTGCCCCTAGCCGCTGCAAAATCCGCGGCACAAACCAGGGCAGCGATGCTGACCGCAAGGGTGGATGGTGAATATCCGCTGTCCTCTTCCCATCGCTCTTGCTGTGTGGCTGGCCCATGCCCGACAAGGTAGGCGGCGGCCGAACTGACCATCGAGTTAGGATCGAAATCTCTAAGCGCGTCTTTCTTCCATAGGTGCCAAGCCAGGAGAATTGGAAAAGCGACCTCATCGAGCTGAATACCTTGCCAATACGGGGTGCCATCAATCCAGAAGTTTTGCGCAAATCCACCGTCTGCCTGTTGGCAACAAGCCAGGTACACAAGGGCGCGCAGTGGCGTGGCCCTGTCATCACAAGCCAGCAGGGCCAACGCGCTGTTCACCATATCGCGGGTCCATACCAGGTGGTAGCCGCCCAGGTCTTTGTCACCCTTGAAATTTCCCCACGGAATACTGGCGGCCGCAATCAAGGCGCCGGCGAATGTCTTATCTTCATGCGCCAATAGCAGGTTTCGGCTGGTTCGATACAAGACTCCCTCGTCGCCCGACACATCGTCCAATTTCTTCATGCGACTACAGGCTCGATCCCACTGCTCAACAAATTTCTCGCGATGTGCCGCAAACGGAGTCGCCAGCGATTGTTCGAGAGCTGTTGTCGCGCCATGAAGACTGTTGCCAAATGCTATGCCAACCGTGAACTCGCGACCGCGGGAGAGGTTGACTTCGCCGATCACGGCTACATTGCCGTTCTCGGCCTTGTCGAATTCCCAGTACAGTTGGAAGTCCTTGTGAAGGTCCTGCCACCCATCGCTATATCCGACGTAACCGCACGAGGTCTTGCTGAAGCCGACATTGGCCCCCATGGCAAGAAATGTTCCGTTCTTCCATGCGACCAAGGAGTTTTTGCCAGCAGTCTTGCATCGGCGAGCTGAATTTCCGTAGCCGCCGATGTCCAGGTGAGGGGCGAGGAGCGCATAGACTCGCAATTTCTTCAGAAATTCAGGATCGCCTTCAAGTCGGGTATTGATAAGGACACACGATTGGTGGGGGTCGGAGATGATCTCCTTCACCAGCCGATATCGGTGATCGCGATCGGAGCTAGTGACTGTATACCCCAGCGCATCCGCCGCGATGCATTCAATCTCATGGTCGAGGTCGCGCCGTTCCTCGTGAAAGAAACTCTCGCCATCCGTAATCAGAAACTGCATATCCCTGGTCTGCGGATGATCGATTGTGGGAAAGTAGATTTCGTCGAGAATTCCGCATGAAATGGTGAACCATACCCGGCTTGAGGTGGAATAAGCCGTTCCTATGCCTTCCTTCGAACTCGATGTCCACCTGGGTGGAATCCCGGGTCGGCCGAAAGCCTCTAGCAATTGATCTGCACCCTTGGCAGCCACGTCACGCCTCCGATCCGATGAGATTACTTTTTGTTGTTTTCTCCATAATTTGGCAATAGGCCCTTTGTACTCGTGTCTGTCACGTCCCTCATTCCTTCACCACCTTTTCGGAAAGACGATCCAGACCGGGGCCATGTCATCTAGTGATAAGAAGTGCGGCTCCAAAGCAGGGCACGTGTCCCCTGGAGCGAGTCAGCGGCAGAATGCCCTTTATTTGGCTTTCTGGCCGCTAGCAGTCTCCTCCTGCTGCTCTTCAGCCTGTTGCCAGCTGGAGTTGGGGTTGTATTCCTTCATGGATCTGGCCACGGCGTCAGTCTTCTTGCCGAGATCCTTCTCGTAAACTACTCCGTCCTCGTTAACGATAAATGTCATCACGCCGGACGATCTGTATTCTGCGGGATAAGCCACGAAAGCGAATCCCCCTGTCATTTTGCCGTTTACGACGTAACTCTTCGCGCCGCTTGATCCGTCTTTTCCCCGACGCGTCAGGATGTGGAAATAGTAACCCTGATAGGGTGTCGGAGCGCCGTCTTGGCCTTTGGCATAGCCCTTCGCAACCGCCGATGCCACCAGCGGCCCGATGGGGCTCTGAGGTTCGCCGTCCGCGGCTTTCCAATACAGGCCGTCGTGCTGCCCTTCGTCGCTGAAGATTTTCCCGGCGTACTCGTTGTGCCGTGCGGAGTAGTATTCCTTTTGCGCCGCCGCCAGTTCCTGGCAAACGCGAATGGTCGACATTTCATTCTGGCCAATTCGCCGGTACAAGATTTCTTTCTTGCCCGCTTCGGTATCGAAATACCACGAGTTTCCCTGGTGCACCAGCGGTATGGGCGTAGGCCAGTTCTCCGCGCCGATATATAAGGTAGTGGTGCCATCCGGCTCTTTCAGCAGGCGGTGCATTTCCTGATATCTCTCCACAAAATTAGCGCGGCTGTTGGCGTCCTCGGTTTCGTCACCCGACGAGACGATTTGCCTGCCGTCCGCTCCAAGAATATCGAGCATCGCTTTCTCGTCATTGCCCTGTGCTGCCGTGACGAGTGCGTGGCTCGCATCTTCGGGCGATGAAAATGTTTTCTGGCCCGGCTGCGCCATGGACCGCATGGGAAAACACACCATCAAAAAGAACGCGACCGCCGCCAGTTTAGGAAAATCGGCCCCATGAAATTTGTCGAAATTCAGCTTTGTTCGTCGCATATGGCTTCTCTCCATTTCTAACTCTTACAAGCTATTAGGCGCCTAATAAACCTTCGATTACCGATGCCCGCCGCCGTGACCTCCACCACCGGCGTGCCCGCCACCACCGGCGTGCCCGCCACCACCGGAACTCCCTCCACGCGCGCCCCCGCCCATGCTGGCGCTTCCGCGTGAGGAAGAGGTTCTCGCCTGTCCACCGTGTTGGTAGCCGCTAAAGGCACCCGAGCGGACGCCGCTCTGACCGCGAGGTGCGGCGTATCCTCGAGCCGCCTGCCGGTTTCCGTTGAAAGCTCTGCTGGTTGCGCCGGAATGGGTGTTTGCTTCGCCGCGCTCGCCGCTAAATCCGCTGCGAGCATGCGATCCGCCTCGGGTGCCGTTCGACCCCCGCTGCACGTTCCTGGCTACGCCCCGCTCGCCTCCTCCTCGGTAGTAGTTCTTGCGGTTGTAAAACGTGTTGCTGCGAGAGTAGTACCGGCCGCCGCCGTACCTTCCATATCCGTCGCGCCAGTTGACTCCCCAGTTATTCCAGCCCCATCCAAAACCGCCGTACCAGCCGATTCCGAACCCCGATTCCGAACGAGAGGTACGGCCCGCCGAACCAGATTCCGGGATAGGGGTACCACCCCGGCCACGCCATTACAGGCCCTCCGTAAACCAGCCACGGATCGTAGGCTGGAATGTAAACTTCATCGGGGTCGGCAGGCGCAATGCTGATGTCCGAGTCTTGCGTCGCTACGGTTTGCTGCGGCGTGGTCTTAAGATTGCCCGATTCCTGCGCCCGCCGGCGCATCACCTGTACGGCATTCATAACTTTCGCTTGCTGGTTGTAGTATGCGTCGCCCAGAGACGATGCCCAGGACAAGTTCTTGTCCATATTTCCCAGAACAGATGGAAATGCAGCCAGCGCCTTGACGCTCGGGTCCCAGGGCTGCTGATCCACAGCTCTACCCAAATCGTCGCCTTTCAAATCAGAATGCGCTTGCACCCATCGGTCGGCCTCAACGACTTGTTCGGGAAAGGTCGAGGCCGCCAGAATCTGCGCCACCAGCGAATCTGGATACAGCGCAATCGGCGCTACCAACTGCTGCAATTGCTCGGGAGTCTGTTGCGCATAGGGGGGCGTCTGCGCAGCCTGATCGTCTTGCGCCTGCGCCGCCGGGGCTGGGGCGTCTTGGGAGGCCCAGAGCTTCTGAGAGCAGACCGCGAATGATACAGCCAACGACAACAGAGAAACCAAAATCTGTTTTCCGAATCGTGTGCTCGACACAGCTGCGGCACTACTGAAAATGTTCATGTTCTTGAACCTCCTCTGCACCTTACGTTGCCCCGCTGCGACTCCCGGCGGCGGTGTCTTCCTGAAACAGCTACCACACGAACAGGCGAGAACCGGAGCCGGAGGACCGATCCCTCCCGATTTGGACGAATTGTTTCCGGCCGGGAAACGCCTCACTGGAGCCCTCGATCGGGGTGTGCGGTCAGCTGGGAAAGCGTTTTCTCCCGTCGGACTCAAAACTGCTGCGCCCCATCGTTGAGATAGGGCCACCTTCGATCTCCTCGCCTGAAGCCATTATTCAGCCGAACTCTTGCTTTCGGAATTTCCGTTTTTGGCTCCCAGCAGCCCTACCTCGAGACTTGAGTTTCCGTTCTTGAGACCCGAAGCTCCCATAAAAACATGCTGAGCGGTGGCATATCTGTTCAAAGTTGCACATCTTGGCGAGAAATTACTTCCAAACCCGGATCTGCAGATTGTGAAGCTATGCCTCGGACGATCCTCCATCCCTTGCGTTTTTCGACGGATTCGTGCGATGCCCAAGCAGCGTTGCACAACGTTGCATCGCGCTCCCAACGAGCCGCCGCGTTGGGCTTTCCGCCAGCAAGAGCCGGGATACCAAAGATCATCGCAACCCGCGTCGACGCATTTGCATCAGGAAAAGTGTTCAAAACTGAACAGAAATCATCCTTTGTCGCGCTTGAACTGCCGCCTACTCCGAACTGGTTGGTGATGTTTTGCTATGCCACGGCAGCTACGAGGGAGTTTTACGCCCGCCATGCCACAGCGGACCACTGCAAAATCCCTAACTTTGACTTGGAAGTAACAGTGCGTTCGGGCCGTCGTATATGGGTCGATTTATCTACCCTGATCTTCAATGATCGCCGAACTCACAGGAGACTCATCGTGCATCTGTCCCGGGATATCACCGAAAGGAAGTACAGTGAAGACCTCCTGCACAAGATGCTTCACCTCTCCAAACAAATTATCGCGGTAACGGATTGAAACGGGGTCGGGCGCCTGGCTCCTGTTTCCTCGCTCTCTGCACAGGAGCAAAGCGTACTACGCCTGTTTTCAGGCGGAAAGAACTCCGCCCAAGTCGCGCGGGAACTTGGGATCAGCTTGCAAACACTCCGCAGCCATCTCCACCACGTCAACGACAAGCTGGGAACACACGACCGGCTCCAGGCCGTTATGCACGCTATGCACAATAAGATTATCTGAGATGTCGCGCCTGTGGCCAAATTCAGCGCGGCCTGGAAGAGTCTAGGCATCGCAGTAATCTGCGTTAGGCGTGGGGTGCAAGGCTTTTGTTCGTATCCGACTATTTCCCCCCGAGGCTGCCCACGTAGGAAACAAGCGCTTTCATATCGGCAGCATTCAAAGTTAGCGGAACCATGCCAGCAGCTTTCATGCTGGTAGTCGGCGCCTTCAAAATTGCAGTCAACTTAGCGGGGGGATACTGACTCGAAACATGCATCAGCGCCGGCCCCGAACCCCCGACGCCGCTCTCTCCGTGGCATCCAGCGCAACCTTGCGAATCAAAAACGCCCTTTCCCCCGGCGGCAGTTGCAGCGCCTGCCGCATCGCCCGTTAGCACCTTCGAGGCTCCCTCTTTCGCATCTGATTCCGCTTTAGCCGGCGGGGGTGAGGACGCCCCGGACACCGACGTTCCTCCGAGGCTGGTCACGTAGGAAACCAGAGCTTCCATGTCGGCAGCATTCAACGTCACAGGAATCATGCCAGCGGCTTTCATGCCGGCAGTGGGTGCCTTCAGAATTGCCGTCAGCTTTGCGGGCGGATACTTACTGGAAATATCCGTCAACACCGGCCCGGCGCCGCCAGCCCCCGTCGCCCCGTGGCATGGGCCGCAGCCGTGAGAATGGTAGAGGCCCTTACCCAGGACGGTGGTCGCGGCGCTTGTCGGACTTCCAGTTTTGACCTTCGACGTTCCGGCTGTCGCATCCGGCTCCGTTTTAGCTGGCGCGGATGGGGGCGCACCCGAACTGGGGGCGGCCGACGAGGCCAGCGTTCCCCCAAGGCCGCTCACATAGGAAGCCAGAGATTTCATGTCAGCACCACTCAGACTCAGAGGGACCATGCCGGCAGCTTTCATCCCGGCAGTCGGCGCCTTCAGAACCGCGATCAATTTGGCGGGAGGATATTTGGTGGAAATATCCGTCAACGCTGGCCCAGAGCCGCCGGCCCCGCTCTCGCCATGGCATCCAGCGCAGCCGTGAGAATCGAAAATACTCTTTCCCCCGGCGGCAGTTGCACTGCCAGGCGCATCTCCAGTTGGCGCCTTCGATGTTCCGGCTGTCGCAGCTGGTTCCGCTTTGGCTGGCGCGCGTGCTGATGCGCCGGGGGAAGAGGGTATCGCTGCCGAGGCCGGCGTGCCCCCAAGGCCGCTCACATAGGAAACCAGATCTTTCATGTCAGCAGCACTCAGAGTCAGAGGAACCATGCCAGCAGCCTTCATCTTGGCCGTGGGCGCTTTCAGAACGGCGGTCAACTCAGCGGGGGGATACTGGCTGGAAACATTTGTCAACGCTGGCCCGGAGCCACCGGCCCCGCTCTCGCCATGGCATCCAGCGCAGCCGCGAGAATCAAAAACGGCCTTCCCTCCGGTGGCGGGTGCACCGCCTGCCGAACTTCCGGCTTTCGACGGACCGGTTGTCGCAACTGGTTCCGCTTTAGCTGGCGCGGGTGTGGACGCCCCAGAAGCGAGCGCAGTTGATGTGGCACCCCCGTTCCACATTTTCAAGTGACCTACTTCGGCAGCGTTGTGAATCATATCGTGACACCCGCTCGAAAGGCACGATATCCGATTCGTAGTGAGCGTCGCCGATAGGTGGCATTTGGGTCAGATGTTCCTCAAAGTCTGCGGGCAGCCCGCATGGCAGTGCAGGCACTGCAGGTTGCTGTATTTGCCGTTTAAATGGATTGTCTTTGGCGTGGTGTCCTACGTACTCCATATAAACGTACCTTAGGCCATTGAGCCTGTCCTTCAACGGGCCGTAAATGGTGTAGTCGGTGTGGCAGGTATAACAGGCCTGGTCCGGCGGCACGAGGTGGTTCTGAAAATGTTGCGCAGGGATGTATTCGGATCTTCAACGTGCAGACTTTGTCCGTGGCTTTCCATGCTGTGGCACGAAATGCAGTAGCTCGTCTGTTGGGAACGCTGCATGTGAAAGGACATGCCGGTGCCAATGCAGAGCACCGGAAGAACGCACAGGCCTACAAAGGCGAGAATCTTGCCCGTGGCTCCCACCGTGATCGAGGGACGCACGAGAAACACTCCGGCCAGCACGATCGTCAGCACGACCAATGCGATGAGGACTCCAGTCAGTCCAAACACAATGCCTCCTTGTGATGCACTCGCCGGAATTCCTGGGCTCTTGACCACAGACCTGTGGCCATCAAAAGTTAGTCGTCCCTCCTAGCATTTCATCCGCGGTTTTCGACGGGCGGGGAAATAGCGAAGACGAGCGAAATGAGATAGACTGCGATTCCCAGTCCTATTAGAATTGTGCCAACGAAAGTAAAGAACACAAACGAAAGTGGATGAACCCACAGAAGGCTCGCAAATTCCACGAGCAAACCCAAAACAATCAGGATGCTCGACACTTGAAGATACCGCCGTATTCCAATCGCGCGAAGTTTCACTGGCCGGACCTCCACATTTTCAGCTCGATTTCTCCACCACCGATTCAAAAAGCGTAACGGATCGCGAATTCTGCCGTGCTGCCGTTGAAATCCTGCATGGGAATCGCCGCCAGCCCGGGTATCGCGTTCGATGCCTGCCCCTTTCCGTTATAACCGTAGTAATTCCATGTCATTCGGTAACTGAAACCTTTGCCTAAATCGACAATCGCCCTCACATAAGGTTTCTGATAATTGAAAGCGACGGTGCCGGGCACTTGCAGCGGATCGATTGCGAGCGTATTGCCACCAACGAAAGTGCCCGCGTATCCGACGGTGGCGGTGACTCGCGGCCTGGGCTTCCATGTAACGTCGCCGTACGCGAAGTGCTGGTTGCTGGAGTAAGTCCCTAAGCCGGGAATTGCGGCCGGCACGTAGCCCAAACTAGCCGGGCACTGCGTGGCGGGCGGGGGGCCGAACGCGTTGTCGTAATAGCAGATCTGCGCCTGGGTGTAGATGTCGGTGTAGGTATAACCAACATCGAAGAACACCTTTGACTTCGGCATGAGAGTAGCGACAAAACCGTGGGTCCGGTCGTGTTCGATATCGTTAACCGTAGAAACGTTGTCCCGGTTCTCATGGATATCGATTGCGCCGTCGAGGTTGATCCAGGCGCGGGGTTTGTAATTCGCACGGATCTTGTAGCTCTGCACCTGCCGTGGGCTGATCCGCGTAAAGGAGTAATTGTTCGAGCCGAATTGGAAATCGGCGGTGATCCGCAGGGTGTCCATGGGGCGCGCGGTGAAGCCCGCCATCAGCGTATTCTCGCTGATGCCGGTGATGTTACGAGATGTGTCATTGCCCGCCGCAGGACCGGAAAAGGTCAGTGAAATAAGCTGGCCGGTCGCAGGATCCGCGGTCTCCGTGCAGCCAGCGGGAGGCAAAGTACCACCCATAGGGACGGCACAGTCCCCGCGCGCCGCGAAATAGTAGTTCGCGGCGGTACCCCCGGTCCCACCTGGAAAATAGGTTTCCGCCGAATAAAAAGTGGCGTTGAAATCGGCAATCGTGCGGTTGGTGTACTCGTAACCGATGTGGGCGGTCAGACGTTTGCTGAAGTCGTACTGGAACTCAAAGGTATTCGAGCGAATGTTCTGCGCCAGAAAACTCGACGTGGGGCCGTCGACTATGTCGGCGGAAGAACTCGCGCTATGACTGGGACAGGTGACCGCCGTATAGGGCGCCGGGCAGAAGGAGATAAAATTAGCGGTAGTGAATAGAGCCTGTGGTTGTGCTAAACCCAGCAGCCCCGGCTGCAATTGGCCGAATATATTTGTTTCGGAAGTATTCCAAAGGCCGGGCGTGCGCCAGTTGTCGTAACGAAACGAATCTAGGATCCGAAACTTGTCGCTGATTGAATAAAGTCCTGACCAGTTCGCGCTCACTGAGATGCGCTTGGCGTCAACTGGGCCGCCCGCCGTGCTTCCACGTGAACCGTTCCGTGTGACGTAGTCGTTTACAATCTCGCTAAAATTCGGGACTGAGTCATTGGCCGCGCTGTAGCCGAATGAACCCGAGGTCTCAAAGCTTTTGAAGTAATTTGACTGAAACCGCAGACGCTCCATAGGCATGAAATTTCGCGGGCTGGCGGCCTGGCTGTAGGAGAGATAACCGTTGCAGTTGGGATTGAATATGTTTGGTGCGGTCGCAATCGGTGCCGCACACGGCAGAATCTCCACTGGTCCGCTTGTGCTCCAGATAATGCCGGGGTCCACAGGCGTGCCGTTGGCGAGTTGGTAGCCCGAATTCTGCGGATTATCCGTGACTACGTTGTCTTGCTTGTAGTAGCTCAGGAACTGGTCATAAGAGATGGTCGTCTTCGGCAGGAGCCTGAAGTCTACGCCGGCGCGATAGGAATTGGTCGCATAGCTGTAAGTCTCATTGAACTGAGGGATGGTGCCGCCATCCGTTGTAAAGAATCCGGGGCCCTGATCCCGATTGTGCGAAAACCCCAACCGAAGCTTCACGCGCGATTGGGGGAACAACGTCAGGTTGTAATCCTGCATTCTGCGCACCAGATCCAGCGAATGCGGCGAAGTCGCAATGCCCACAGCGGGAGTCGAAGTCGAAGGATTCAACGGGTTGGCCAGCAGGTTGTAATCCCAGAAATTCTTGTCCCGGCGAAACAGCACTCGAAAGTCGTACCATTTGTTCTTATCGACACGCAGGCGGGTCACGTCATTCGGATCACCCCCGTAGCCGAAGTTGCTGAAGTTGAGATTGTCGAATAGAGAACCGTCGTGGTCCAGCGAGCGCATGTCCACTGTGTAATCGAAGAGACGAAGGCCGGGACCGAGATTCACGAAGGTATCGTATGTGTCCGTGTTCCCGTTGATGTAGCTAGTCCGGTAGCCAGCCTCAATGGATTGCTGAATGTTGAAGTTCCCCGAATCAACCCCCTTCGTTTCTCCTGATCCGTTCTGCGCATGAGACAAAGTCGAAAAAGCCAGCATCGCCACGACGAAAATTGCAAAGCTGGCTGTGTGTGGAAGGTGTTCGTTCTGCGCTGTTGGGATGAGATTCATAGCGGTTCCTACTTGAAAAAGGTTTGGTCGAAGTTGGAGCCGTGGATCTGGTTATGGCACAGGGTGCACGACTTGAAGAAAGTCTCCTGGCTGTGAAACGAAGGTGTGCCCGGCGCTCCGCCGGTTTTACCGTTGGGAGCAGAATTCGTGTGGCATTGCAGACAGAGCAAATTGACGTTGCTCACGCGCAGCATGTGAACATTCGCTCCTCCGTGGGGAATATGGCAGGATGTGCATCCCTCGATTTTGACGGGCTCGTGCTCGAACACGAAGGGCCCCTGCTTGTCGGTGTGGCAGGTGAAGCAAACCGCATCCTGTGTCGCCGAGGTCCGCACCTGCTTTGGCCCGACCGTGCCGTGCGGATTATGGCAATCGGTGCACTGCACCAGGCCCTCGTTGACGCGATGGTGGAATGGCATGTCGAACTCGGCCTTTTTCTGTAGATGGCACGAATAACAAAGCTCAGGCTGGGCTTTCACCAACAGAAACTCTTTGGTTTCCGAATGGTGCGGCGAGTGGCAGGAGATGCAACTGACGTTGTTTTGGGTATGGACGGAGTTGATGGCGTTCATGTGCTGCGGGCCACCGGCGTGACAGGTCATACAGCGGGCGTTGATTTCCTTGGCCGGAACACTTTTGAAGGTGAATATCTTGCTTACGTCGCCGCCGCCCGCCACGTGGTCGGCGCCGGGACCGTGACAGCCCTCGCAGCCTTGCTTCGAAGGACCGCCCTCTTTATTCAGTGTGGTGACCCAGTGCGGCGTCTTTGCCCAGGCGTTGCAAATTTCCCCGTGGCAGGATTTGCAGGTCTCCGCTCCCACATACTTTCCGGTCTCGGTGCCATGCACGCTGGCCGCCGATGTGTTGGCAGATTGTGGGCTCTTGTCGGCAACTTGCTGCCCAGCCTGGCCACGCGCGGACGCGACAGCGAAAAGAGATAGAACGAAGAACAGAAGAACTCGAGTGGCGCTAGAATTCGCTGGCATTCGTCTTACCACGCTCCCTTCGAAATTCGCGGCTTGCCTTGAAGGTGTGACACAGATGTTTTGGGGGGCGCAGATTCGAAGCCGCCCGGCTTCATCTCACCCGATATCTCGGTCGCATCTCATTAACGAGGGCGCGTCATTTCGCGCTGCCGGGCAACTCGTGATCCCCAGTTCGAGTTCGGCGATGTCATCGACCGTTTCCTCAGCTATTTCCTCGAAATAGCACACATCGTAAAATCAATCACGATCCCGAAACTGTTCAAAACTGCACACTCTCGACAATAAAACAAAAACATTTCGGCGCGTTTTTTCAGCGCGCGTGGTCCGTCATGGAATCCTTCGCGCGCCTGTCTGGTGAATTCATGAGCGAGTGGAGGATCTCCTGTTGCGGGCGGCAGCGGCGACAGTATGAGCGAGAGCGACGACGTCGCGGAGTTCGGCGGCTCAATCGTGCGTTCTCTGTGGCCTCGCGTTCTGCTTGCGAGTAGTTCTCCGGTGAAAAGGCAGCGAGGCTCAGAGAGCTTTCGCGAAACCTGCACCTGCGGTTGGGGTCACGCGTCATACAAAAACGGTGGGAAACATTCGGATCCGCATAATTGTGCGATCGCAGGCAATAACTCGCTAGCCAAATGATCCATCGCTATGAGGGCATCTACTAGGTTCGATGTTTGCTACAGAACATTCGCCGCTTCGGTAAGCAAGATGATGGGCGTCAGCAATCTGAGCCGCCTCATTTCGATCGCAACCTAGTCGCCCATCAAAAGCCACGAAACAAAGCACCTTTACTCAGGGCCGGTCACTGCCGTTGATTTCTAAATAAGTGCGTCTGTCTGCGTGATGTTGACAATTGACCAGATTCGTTGTCGTATTTTGCTTGATAGTGAAGGCTTAAGAAAACCGAGCGGAGGGATGGACAATGAGCGCAACCGCCGTTGAGAAGATAACGCACCTGCCAAAAGAACCGCGCGGCCCTGTCCGCCAGAACCCCTCACCCAGGAAAAGGCATCTGCTGCGGCGGAGGTTTATTTGTTCTGATCGCATGCGGGATCGTTCTAACCGTTCTCCTTGGCTTATTGCAAAAATTTCTCTGGATGCGGGAACTGAACTACGTGGGCATATTCTGGACCCTCCTGTCGGTCAAGTGGGGGATGTCGGGCGTGGCCTTGGTCTGTGGGCTTCTATATCTGGGGATCAATCTTCGCTTTGCAGGCGGTAATCTCTTCCGGAACTCGAAACGTAAAATGTTGTCATGTGAGTGTTTTCCAAAGGCGGAAATCGGCGCTGGAGTTTGCCGTCTTACAGCAAACATCTACTGAGCAGGCGAACCCGGTAGGGCCAGCTTTAGATTTTTTGGAACAAATTGAAACAGGTTGGAGTTTTGGAGCGGAGCTAAGTGATTGAAAATGTGGTGGCCAGGGAGGGAGTTGAACCCCCGACGCCAGCCTTTTCAGGGCTGCGCTCTACCACCTGAGCTACCTGGCCACGTTTCGAAACCCGCAGTCCGCGGGCTGCGAGGACTTGTTCGCTTCACGCTGATTGTGGCGGGATTCACGACCGAACGAAACCGCTTTGCCGGACGCGTGCGGAACGAACTCGATTATAACAACCGCCCGGATTTCCCTCAACGTTCGCCGGGTTTTGGTAGTGGGCTGTTTTGAATTTTATCCGCTTGAGAGTACCATTTCCCCGCCATGGGAATTGAGTGGAAAGAGTTGCGCGGGCATTTGCTCGGACATGCGGTGTGGACAGTGATTGCGCTAGCGGTTGGGACTGGTGTAGCGCTGCTCAAGGTTTACTGGCCCAATATCGCCAGCCCGGTGCTATACGGGTTGGCCAGCGTCACGTGCTTCGCCATCATCTCTTTCACCATTACCGGACGCGCAGTTTTTTCTAAACAGCGGCCGCAGACGACTCCGGAAAATCTGGAAACAAACATTCGAGTATGGCTCGACAACTTCGGCCTGGCATCTCAGAAGCAGACGAATGATGCGGCATGTTTTCTTATTGCAGTAACCATGAAAAACGGCAATCCGGTTGCGATCTTCCGACCGAAAATGGGAGATCGCTACATCAGCTTTCAGTCTAGGGTAACGGTGTCTCCCGAGCACCAAGCACCGATGAATGCGATGCCGAGGCCGGTACAGGAGAAGGTTTCAAGGGAAGTGGCTCTTGAGCTTGTTCGGGCAAACATCGGATATACCATGGAAGGAATGCCGATCAGCGCTGTCACGGTAGTTAAATCGGTCGTTATCAGTAGCGCATTAACCGAAGACGTATTTGTCGCACTTCTAGATCAAATGGACTCTGCCCTTAATCTTGCCAAACTAGGGATTGTTACGGCAATTGAACGCAACACATTGACTCAGGCCACTTCAAGCACGGCCTTGGTGGTTAGTAAAGAGATCAGTTCCTCCAATCCCCAAACGTGATCCGTCAGTCCAGCTTCCATCGCGGGGGTAACGCGCAACGTCTGATGTACTCGGCAGAAATTGTAATAAGCATGGTAGATCGCAACCATGTGGCAGTGGTTCTCAAATTTCTTGGAGAATGCATTCGTGAGTCGCGTAAAGCGCCGCACGCCCATTCGCAGGTTCAAATTCTGTCGTTCTACGTAGCTGGTAGAAATGTGATTCCGGTCAGGATTTCCGCTCAGGGTAGCCGTGCGCGTTCCGATGCACGTGGCAGGACTGTAACGGCTTTCAGGATTGTCAGAAGGTGAGCCATACAGCTTTATCAGCATCGCGTAATCCACGTCCATCCCGAATGCACCTTCGACCGCCTCAGCGTAAGCCCTGTGGCCATCGGTCGTGATCTGAATGCGCGTGGTCACACGCGATGCTAAATCCTCCATGAACTCGCAAGCCCAAGCTTGCATCCCTCTCGCCGCACAGATACGACAGAATTAGCTTGGAATCCGCGTCAATAGCGGTCCAAGTCCAAACGCTTCCCGCGCCAGTCCCTTGCTTCTCTACGGGAACGTTCTTCTCTTTCGCGTAGCAGAACGACCACACTTCATCACACTGCACGCGCTGTACTTTGACTCCGCGCACTGCCGAATTGTGGAACTCCGCGCAGGCCGATCCCATATCGCGGATTAGCTTTAGGACCGCATCCTTGCAGACGCCAGTCATTCGGCAAGTGGATCGAATGCTGTTTCCCTCTATTAAGGCCCCGATTACCTGCGCCCGCTTCTCTGTGCTCAAGCGATTCATGAGTTGGATTATGCTTGAGCGGTAATGCAATGTCAAGATAAATCTGGCGGGTTAATCAACCTATTGACGATTTGATGTATGTGGTGTATAAAAGAATCAGGCCATCTGACATGGGTCATGACTTTGGCCGGTCAACCCAGTATCCGATGGCCCGAAAGGTGGTGTTGGTATGATAAGAAGCTTCCGCCCCTAGAAAGGGTAAAGGGTTAAGGAAACTCCCTACGAACCTTGCCATGCGGGGGCCGGTCCAGACGTGGTTCGTCCCCCAATTGGCTGTACACAAAATACCATAAAACAGGCCGATTTTCAAGCTTTTCAGTAGCGAGGTGCCACCATGAGTAACGAAACTACGAATCCGTTTGCAGCCGCGATTGCGGCTCTGGAAGCGCGGCGTGTCCAAGTAAATGCGGAGATCGACGCGGATATTGCCAAGCTTCAGGACATCGGTGAACGAATGTCTGGGGTAGCGTTAACATCCGTCGCACCCTTGATTGCCCCTGCCAAAATTGAGAAGGACACGTTCTATAACATGACCCTTCCAGACGCGGCAAGGAAGTTTCTGCAAATGTCGAACCGAAAACCACAAACCACTAACGCGATTATCGACGCGCTGGAAAAAGGCGGTCTAAAGCGCACGACCTACGCGTCCATGTATGGCAGTCTCAGCCGTCGCGTGAATCAAGTGGGGGACATTGTGAACGTCAACGGAGATTGGGGCTTGCCGGAATGGTACGGAGCAAAGGCCAAGCCGAAGAAGCAGGCAGATCGCGCAGACGACGAATCCGCCAATGCGAGCCTGCCTAGCGCCGCGACCACTGAAACGGACAAGCATTCCCCCGAATCGGAAAACGCGGACTACTTGAAGGACCAACTAGGTTGATTCGGCGTTTTCTTTCCCCCATCGGGCGCGAGCGGCCTTGCTTGCGATCTCCCGCTTGCGCTCTGTGGTCAATGCCTCTGCCCGTCTTTGTCCCCCAACCTTTCCGCCCATTCTTCCCAATGCGACGGCGTGAGGATTCTTCTTCGATTTCAACGGCGCGCCTGTGGCGATCTCCACCACGCGAAGCGCATTCTGTGCGAAATCCCTTTTTCTGCTTGACCGTTTAACCATGCCTCCATAATGCCACACTCGCACTGCCGAATCCACAGGGCGAAAATTCAAAACAGCCCACTACCCGGGTTTTTCTTCGGCGAAGGAAACCGACGGCGGATTTCTCGGATCTCCCGGATGACATTCTAAGAATATCCGCGCCCAACCGCGCAAACCCGCGCCTCTGCTTTTATCCCACGAAACTTTTCACGAACTCCACCAGACTGCGCAGGGCAATGCCGGACGGGCCTTTCGCGATCCACGGTTTTTGGTCTTCCATCCAGGCGGTACCGGCAATGTCGAGATGGATCCAGGGTGTGTCTTCGGCGAACTCTTTCAGGAACATGGCCGCGTTAATGGCGCCGCCCCACCGTCCACCGGAGTTGACAATGTCAGCGATGCTCGACTTGATGTTCTCCTTATATTCGTCGTCGAGCGGCAGGCGCCACATTTTTTCGCCGGCCTTGGCGTTGGCGCTGTGGAAGCGCTCGTACATGTCGTCGTCGTTGGTGAACATTCCGGCGTTGGTGTATCCCAGTGCGACCACGACGGCTCCGGTCAGCGTGGCCGCATCGACCAGGTGGGTGCAGCCGAGCTGGCGCGCATAGTAAAGCCCGTCGGCCAGGACGAGGCGGCCTTCGGCGTCAGTGTTGATGATCTCGATCGACTTGCCCGACATGGCGATCTGCACGTCGCCCGGCTTCTGCGCTTTTCCTGAAGGCATGTTTTCCGTCGCGCAGACGATGCCGATGACTTTGACTTTCGGCTTCAGCAGCGCGATGGCGCGCATGACGCCGATCATGGTGGCGCCGCCGGCCATATCGTATTTCATTTTCTCCATGCCATCGGCGGGCTTGATCGAGATGCCGCCGGTGTCGAAGGTAATTCCCTTCCCCACTAAACCTAAGACTGGCTTCTCGGGCGCGCCGGCCGGTTCGTAGCGCATGACGATCAGCGCAGGCGGTTCGTCGGAACCCTGGGCCACGCTCCAGAATGCGCCCATCTTCAGTTCCTTAATTTTGTCGGCGCCGTAGACTTCGCACTTCAGGCCGACTTCGGCCGACATCTTCTTGGCGCGCTCGCCAAGAATCGTGGGCGTCATGCGATTCGAAGGCTCATTCACCAGATCGCGCGTGAAATTCTGCGATTCCCCGATGACTTGCGCTTCGTTCGCCGCCTTTTCGAGGGAAGTCTTGTCGCCGCCGGCCACGATGGTGAGCGCGTCAATCTTCTGGTCTTTGCGGTCGCTGCGGTAATAGTCGGGATCGAAGTTTCCGACGTGCGCGCCTTCCACAATCGCGCGCACAGCTTCCTCCGCAGGAATGCCAGGCGGGGCGACGAAGGCAAAGCTGCGAATGCCGCGCGATTTGAGGGCCCGGGCGGCAGTTCCAGCGATGCGCCGCAGGTCATAGCTGGAAAACTTTTTCGCGCTGCCGCCAGAAACCAGCAGCAGGCGCTTCGCCATCAGGGTGACGGGCCGGTGCATCAGGTTGGTCTCAAACGGCTTGCCCGCAACTTCGCCGCTGGCCAGCAGGTCGGCAGCGACCGCCTGCACGGCAGGGTCGGTAGTCGCGACTTTGAGTTCCGGCTTTTTGTCTTTTTCTTTTCCACTCGAAGCGTTCTCGATCGAAGCAGAGTTCGAGTGGTCCAGAACCACGGCGACGAGTGATTCGGTTTCGACTGCGGCGGGAGTAGAGAGAGAAATTGTCGTCTTCATAGTTGTTATGCGGCCCGTGAGATGATTCTTCCAGTATCGTCGGCGGAACGGCCATTAGGCAAGCGGGTACATGACAGCGGAACCTCCACATGCCATCTACGCCCACGACCCTGGTCGCCGCGGGTAGCGCGAGCCGTCTGCCTGATATGATTCAAAATCGCAGTCCGTACCGATGAGGTTCTTCATGCAGATTCGATGGAAGGCTGTGGTCTTCGTTGCCGCCCTGGCTTTGGGACTCTCTGCGCTCATGAACCGGAAAGCCGCGGCGGCAGCACCGCAGGCGGCGGCTCCGGCCGCAACTCCAATCCTCGCAAAGAACGCGAGAAATGCCGCATCCGCAGAGTTCTCGATCCCCGACACGACGCTGGCCATCAATTCCGACAAGCCTATGTCGGAGCGGGTGGTGCATTACGACATCGACGCCAGGTATGACGCGGCGACGCATACCGTCGACGCCACGGAAATCCTCACCTACCACAACCTGACCGGACATGCGCTCGACCACTTCCCTTTCCACCTTTATCAGAACGCATTTCAGCCCAAGGCGACTTTTGTGCGTGATTCCAAACTCATGGGCAGCCGCGACACGGGCTATGCGAAGTGGGAAGACAAGTTTTACGGTTCGGAGGAGATCAAGAGCCTCGAAGTGGTGGGCCAGGGTGATTTGACCTCGCAGTTGCAATACATCGCGCCCGACGACGGCAATAAAGATGATAAGACGGTCGTGGACCTGCATGTGCCCAAGGCCATTGCACCGGGCGCGTACGTACAGTTCAAGATTGCGTTCAAAACGAAGTTTCCTGAGACCCAGGCGCGTTCGGGATGGAAGCGTGATTTTGTGCTGGGTGGCCAGTGGTTTCCGAAAGTGGGCGTCTGGTGGCACGGCGCCTGGAATTGCCACCAGTATCACAACACGACGGAGTTCTTCGCCGACTTCGGCGTCTTCGACGTAAAACTGACCGTACCGCAGTATGAAGTGGTCGGCGCCAGCGGAGTGATGGTCGAGGAAAAAAGCAATCCTGACCACACAAAGACCGTGACTTATCACGGGGACGACATCCACGACTTTGCCTGGACCGCCAGCCCACGCTACAAAGTCCGGGAGAGCGTCTACCAGTCGCAAATGGGACCAATCCAGTTGCGGTTCCTGATGCAGCCCGCGCACTGGAGCCAAGCCGAGCGGCACGAAAAAATCACGCGGGAATCGCTCGATCACTTTGAAAAATGGTACGGGCCCTATCCCTACAAGACTTTGACCGTGGTCGATCCGGAGCCGGACTCGGCGGCGGGTGGCATGGAGTACCCGACATTCATCACTGGCGAGTCCAGTTGGTTTATGCCGCAGGGTTTATACCTGCCGGAAGTGGTGGTGGAGCACGAATTCGGACACCAGTACTGGTACGGCATGGTTGCCACCAACGAATTTGAAGACGCATGGATGGATGAAGGCATCAACAGCTACACCGAAGTCAAGGTTCTGGATTCGATTCTGGGCAAGAACAATTCGATCATGAGTATCGCGGGCGCGACCATGGGCGAACGGGAGGAGCAAAGACTCGCGTATCTCAGCGCCCCCGATCTCGATCCCATCGCCGAGAAGGCCTACGACTACTACAATTCCAACTCGTATGGCGGCGTCACCTACGGCAAGACGGCCAGCGTGCTGCTCACTCTCGAGGGCATCGTCGGCGAAGACACCATGGCCAAGGCGATGCATGTGTACTTCATGAAGTATCGCTTCACGCATCCCACCAAAGAAGACTTCCTGAAGACGATCGAGGAAGTTTCCGGCAAGGATCTGCGCTGGTACTTCGACCAGGCCATCTACGGGTCGCAGGTGATGGATTATGAAGTGCTCAACGTCGATTCCTTTCCGGTGAACTGGTACGAAGACGAAAAGAAAGACGCGAAGAAAGACAAAGATAACAAAGATAAAGATCAGAAAGATCCGGACGATACGGTCTATCAGTCTTACGTGTCGCTGCATCGCAAGGGAGACTTCGTGATGCCGGTCGAAGTGGAAATCGTTTTCCGTGACAGCAAGAATCACGAAGAGAAGGTTCGCGAGCACTGGGACGGCAAGAACCGCTGGATTCGATTCAGCTACCTGAAAAAGGCGAAGGTCGTGTCGGCGGAAATCGATCCCGACCACAAGGTGCAGATCGACCGCAACGACTTCAACAACAGCCACGTGGTCGAGGCCAATTCCAAACCGACGCACAAACTGTCGACCTACTGGCTCTTTGTGACGCAGTGGATGGGCCAGGCTCTAGCCTGGTGGGCGGTGTAAGAAGCTTGACGAACGCGGACTGCACCACGGCTTTGACTGGGGCCTCCGCAGCGAGTTTTTCAGCAAACTGTTTAGCCGCAGGACCGATCGAGGATAGAAAAACGAATGAGCGACAAAAAAGGTTTACTGAGCAGCGGCTGGAGAATGGTCAGTCGCAACAAGCGCTACATCTTCTGGTTCTGGCTGCTGAATCTTACGCTGGCCGAGTTTGGCACTGCGGGCTTCCGCAAGAGCGCCCACGCCATCCTCGACCACAGTCTGGCCGCCGATCGACTGCTTCATGGATTCGACCTTGCGGTGATGAGTAATCTGCTGGCCCGTCCTGAGTTTGGACCCATGTCGGCGGTGACGACCCCGGCGATGTATTTTGCATTTCTGTTCCTCGTCTTCACAGCACTTTTTCTGCCAGGGGTTTTTCAAGGATACGCGTCGACCTACCGGCTGCCGCGCGAGGATTTCTTCCGCGCCTGCGGGCGAAACCTGTGGCGCTACATTCGGCTGATGATCATTGCCGGCATTGTGATGGGAATCGCGACGGGCGTACTGTTCGGCCTGCATGGTGTGCTGGAGCGGAAGGCCGGGGAGAGTACAAATGAATTGCTGCTGCCCGAGGTGCGTTTTGCCGGCCTGTTCGTGATTTTTCTGATCATGACTGCTTTCCGCATCTGGTTCGATCTGGCGGAGGCGGATATCGTTCTGAGTGACCAGCGGGCCGTGCGCAAATCGATCGGAACGGCGTTCCGGCACACGTTCCGCAGCCTGGTGCGTTTACTGACAAGCTATGTAGCGACCACGCTGGTAGCGGCCATCATTCTGCTGGGCGGCGTCCGGGCCTGGATGAAGTTCGTCGCGCCCGAGAAGTGGTTCACAGCGTTTCTACTCAGCCAACTCATATTGCTCCTGCTGTTGATTCCGCGCTTCTGGCAGCGGGGGGTCGCCGTCTCGTACTGGAAGCAAAACATGATGGCGCCGGTGGTGGTTTTGCAGCCGATTATGCCGCAGCCGATTACTCAGCGGCCCGCTCCGGTCGCGGCAGCTCCTGATCCGGCTCCGATGGTGCCGAATCCGCCGCCGGTGGGCGACGGATTCTAGGAGAGCTCCGCCTAGGCCTCCGAGCTCCTCTGTGCGACTCCGTGTCCTCCGTGGTTAGGATTTTTCTGCTCGAACCTTGAATCAGAGCTTGGGCAGCAGTTTGGTCGAAAGCTGCCGCGACTTACTCAGAGCAGTACGATGGTGATACCGAGATTGCGCCGGCCCAGGTCGGAGTCACTCTTCAATGCGGACTCCGCCTGCAACAGTCGCCAGGTCGCGTCGTCGGCCTTCGACCAGTTCTCCCCGAAAATGCAGCCGCGAATCTGACCGGCCTGGGCCAGTTCGTGCAAGCGCCTCTGCACCGCGGTGCGAATGTCGCCGCCAGCCCCGCTCGATCCGTAACCGTGGATGACTTTAAGCAAGCCGAGTTTGCCCTGGCGGGCAACCGCCATCTCGCGCTCCAACCGCTGCAGCGCCTCCGGCACCGACGGCATATCGGACTTGAGGTTTACGGTCTTGATGGGAAGCCTCGGCTGCTGGCCCATCGTAAATGAAAAATATAACGGCTAGGGCTTGCACGGGCGCGGCAGGATTGTGAATTTCTTGCGTCCCGGCAGGCGATAGGTCTCGAAATCGTCGTGGTCGATCGTGAAAATTACGCTGAGGCGCTCTCGGGCGGCCAGATGGACTAGCGTGGCGTCGGCGAAATCCATGGGACAGTCGGCGTACTGGGTCATGAGGGCGTGGATTTGAGGCAGTTCTTCGTTGTCAATGACGGACATCCGGATTGCGCCGGAACGTAACAGCGTCCAAACCCCGCGGTCGTCGCGGAGGTTGCGTCGGACAAGATAAAATGTTTCGGCGAGGACCGCCTCGGTAGTCAGCCAAGGCAGGCGGCTGGCGTTGTAGGCCTCGACACACGGTCCGTGCGACTCGTCGTTGCGGTCTACAAGAGCGAGAATGGCGCCAGTATCAATCAGCCCCACTGGCAGCTCGACGGGCAGTTTTGCGGAAGATGCGCGCGAAGGCACGGGACTCCTTTTCGTGTTTGCGGGCTATGATCTCGCGTACGAGTTCGCTGGTTCGGCCAGAGCGCGTCGGATCGTCGCCAGCGACAGAACCGATCGCCGACAGCGCGCGCCTCCGAATTGCGGCCTGTTCGAATTCGTCCGCGGAATGACCGTTGCGTCGCTCGGCGAGCCAGTCGCCGGTGACACGGTCCAGCAGCGCGGACAGCGAGGTACCTTCGCGGCGGGCTTGTGCCTCGAGTTCGGCCTTTCTATTCGCCGATAGACGCCAGCTGTAAACTTCCGTCTTCATGCACTACAGTGTAGTGCATGGTGGAATCAAAATCAACCGCTGCCCCTACGTCTTGCGGCTGCGGCTGATGGCATCCCGGGCTTCTTTATCCGCTGTCCGCCGCCGCTCCGTCTCGCGCTTATCCCAGAGCTGCTTGCCCTTGGCCAGGGCCAGTTCCACCTTGACTCTGCCGTTCTTAAAGTACAGCCGCGTGGGAATCAGGGTCAGGCCCTTTTGCTGCGTCTTACCGATCAGCTTGCGGATCTCCTCGCGATGCAGCAGCAGTTTGCGGGTGCGCAGGGGAGCATGATTGTGAATGTTGCCATGCTCATAGGGACCGATGTGGGCGTTCAGCAGCCAAACCGCATCGTCCTTGACCAAGCCATAGGAATCCTTAAGGTTAGCCAGGCCGCCCCGTACGGACTTTACTTCGGTACCCGTCAAAACTACCCCGGCCTCAAATTTTTCCAGCAAGAAGTAGTTATGTGAAGCGATCCTATTGACAGCAGCGTCGCGGTCGCCGGAAGCGGTGGGGTCGCGGCGCGGAGATTTCTCCGGGTTGGCCTTGGTCTGGTGGGTGGATTGGCGAGCCATGGTCAGTGGGTTTTATCTTAGCAGCAGCGTGACCTTGGACCTCGGACCCAGACGTCAGACGTCGAACCGAAGGGGCCAGGTGGTCCAAAGGTCTGAGGTCCAAGGTCCGGGCTTCCCCACTAGTCCTACGACTAAAGAGTATAACTCCCATGTGCACAGGCACTTCGGGAGCCGGAAACGGCGATGCTATAATCGCGTCACCGAGTGTTTTTTTAGTGCAGTCGAGTGGAGATTTCCGCTCGAAACGTCCCGACGCGACGCCGCAAGGCGCGGAAAAGCCGCTGGTCCGGCGAAGACCGTATAAAGAGGATCATCTCGTGAGGATTATCGAATGAGACGCCTGATGCGCCCGGCACTATTGTTGTTGCTGGTCGCGGTTGCAACGCTCCCCGCCATCGCCGACAAAGCCAAAACCCTCTACGCCAAAGGTGAGGATGCGGAGGCTCGCCAGAAGTACGTGGCGGCTTACGAATTCTTCAAGCAAGCCTACGACCTCAAACCCAAAGACCTGCGCTACCGGACGTCCTTCGAACGCATTCGTTTCGAGGCTGCGGCCTCAATCGTGCATGAGGGGCAGAAGCTGCGCGATGACGGGAAGCTGGACGAAGCCCTGGCGGCGTTCCGCAAGGCGTTCGAGATCGATCCGTCATTGTTCATCGCCAAGCAGGAGTTGGAGCGCACGCAGAAGATGATCGAGGAGCAGCGCAATCCTACGCAGCAGCCCGCCGGGCCGCCAGCTGCGCTGGAGCGCCGGGTCCACGAATTGCCCGGGCCGGTGGAGTTGGCTCCCATCTCGAATGTACCGGTAACCCTTAAGATGCTGGCCACCAAATCCGATGTGGTCTACCGCACCGTCGGCCAGCTCGCCGGGATCAATGTGCTGCTCGACCCGGACTATATTCCAAAACCCATCAACGTTGACCTTAACGGCGTATCCCTGGAAGATGCGCTGGAGATCACGGCGCTGGAGTCAAAAACCTTCTGGCGGCCGGTTACTCCGAACACGATTTTCGTGGCGCAGGACAATATAGCCAAGCGCAAGGAACTGGAACAGAGCGTCCTCAAAACTTTTTATCTAACCAATCTTTCGGCTCCGACCGAACTGCAGGATGTGGTCAACGCGATTCGTGCCGTGCTGGATGTAACGCGCGTACAACAGTTGCTCTCACAGAATGCGTTGATCGTGCGCGGGTCTCCTGACCAGATCGCGCTCGCGCAAAAACTGGTGGAAGATCTCGACAAGGCGCGCCCGGAAGTAATCATCGACATCGCGGTCATGCAGATCAGCAAAGACAAGTCGCGTACCCTGGGGTTTAGTCCACCCACCAGCGCGACGGTTTCGCTCCAGGACAACATCAGCACCACCACCACGTCAACCACTACAGGATCGACCACACCCAGTTCCGGAACCGGCATCAACCTGAATAACCTGGGCAACCTCAACGCCACCAACTTCCAGGTCACCATTCCATCCGCGAACCTGTCGGCGGTCATGGGAGATACCGACACCAAGCTGATTCAGAATCCACAGATTCGCTCGCTTGACGGCCAGAAGGCGTCTCTGAAAATCGGCGAACGCCTGCCCGTGGCCACGGGTTCGTTTCAGCCCGGCATCGGTGGAGTGGGCATTAACCCTCTCGTAAATACCCAGTTTCAGTACATCGATGTGGGCGTAAACATCGACGTCACGCCGCACGTACACTCTGACCGGGAAGTCACGCTGAAAATCACGATGGAAATCTCATCCGAGATTGGCCAGGCCAGCATCGGCGGCATCACTCAGCCCATCATCGGTCAGAAAAAAGTCGACTTGGGCGAAATCCGATTGAAGGATGGGGAATCCAGCCTGATCGGCGGGATCATGGACGACTCGCAGACCCGGTCGCTGAGCGGCATACCGGGATTGGCCCAGATCCCAATCTTGAAATACTTGTTTGGGCAGACCACGCAGGACCATTCTTCTGACGAGACCGTCTTCGCCATCACTCCGCACGTCATCCGTGGTTCGGAGGTAAGCGAGATCAACCAGCGGGCCATTGATATCGGCACCTCGACAACGATTTCGTTGCGCCACGTGAACCACCCGCAGGCCGCGCCGGTGCAGACGCCGCAGCCGAGCGTGCCGACAGCCCAGCCCCTCGCAACGCCACCCTCGGCTAGTCAGCCCCCGGTGAATCAGGCTCCGGCAAATCAGCCTCCAGCAAGTTCGGCCCCGACCAGCCAGTCCGCCGCTCCGAATCCTTCCGCGGCTAGGCCGGCCAGCTTCCTGTTTGATCCGCCAACCATTCAAGCGGCCAAGGGCAACACGTTTGTGGTGAATCTGCTGCTGTCCGGTGCCCAGAACGTGCATACCGTACCGGTGCAATTGGACTACGACCCGAAGATGCTGCAGCTGGTAAACGTGGTCAATGGCGGATTCCTCTCGCAAGATGGCCAGATCGTAACCCTGGCTCATCGCGAGGATGAGATCAAGGGCGAGTCGAGGATTACCGCTTCACGGCCCACTGGCGCGGGCGGAGTTTCCGGGCAGGGCGCGGTGGTCAGCATCACGTTCCAGGCGAAAGCGGACGGACAGACCCCCCTGACCATTACCCGAGGTGGAGCGCTCGATCCTGGCTTGCAAGGGATCACGGTCAATGGAGCGCAGGCCTCGGTCACGGTCCAGTAAGAATGTTCAGTAGTGGTGTTCGGTCGAAATGTTCAGTAAAACGGGTTTCATAAATTGGTTTTGGGTAGGGCACGGCTTGAGCCGTGCCATTTAGGGCCCGATAGAATGCGGGCTTTAGCCCCTGCGCAACGTGCCTCGCGGGCCCAGAACATTTATGAAACGCGCTGTAGTAATGTCCGGCAGAAATGCAGAGGAGTTTTCCGCGGATCATATGTGGCGGAATTAAGACGATGACGATAGCAAGGTTCCATCACCGAATGGGCGCGAAGGCGGAACGCGGCTTTACGCTCATGGAACTGATCGTCGCGGCTGCCATTCTGTCGATTCTCACCATGATGGCGCTGCCGCTGGCGCGGATCACGGTCCAGCGCGAAAGGGAAAAGGAGCTGCGCCGGGCGTTGTGGGATATGCGGGACGCCATCGACCGATACAAAGACGCGGCCGATCGCAACATGTTTCAGACCAAACTCGACAGCGGGGGCTACCCGCCGGATCTCGAGGAACTGGTCAAGGGAGTGGAAGCGCAAGGCGGCAAGAAAATTCGTTTCCTGCGTGCTATTCCCGTGGACCCCATGACCAAGAGCAAGGAGTGGGGCTTGCGGTCGATGCAGGACGATCCTGACTCTGACTCCTTTGGCGGGCAGAGTGTGTTCGATGTCTACACCAAGTCGACCGGAACGGCGCTCGACGGAACGAAATACAAGGACTGGTAAGCAAGGATTGGTAAGCAAGGACTGGTAAATGCAGTGGCGCGTGAATAACTCGGCAAGCGGGAGAGGGCGGCAGGCGGGGCGTCCTTTGGCCCGCGGCACCGGGCGCAACCGAGCCCGCGGTTTTACGCTGCTGGAATTAATGATCGTCATCAGCATGATCATGATTCTGATGTCCGTTGCGGTGCCGATCTACAACCAGTCGATCGTGCAGGCTCGAGAATCCGTTCTGCGCTCCAATCTGGCCACCTTGCGAAGCGTGATTTCCCAGTACACCCTCGACAAGCAGAAAGCCCCCCAGTCGCTCGACGACCTCGTCACCGCAGGATACCTGCGCCAGATTCCCCTCGATCCCATGACCAAGGAACCTAACTGGGAGCCGAAAGAGGAAGACCTGATCATGGCCGTGGACCAGACGGATCCCGGCATTGACGACGTGCACTCCGCCTCCAGCGGAGTAGCCAGCGATGGCACGGCGTACAGCACCTGGTGAACGACTTGTCATGCTGAGCGGAGAAATCGCCTCGCGAAGCGAAAGCAACTACGCAGTCGAAGCATCTCTACCCGAAAACCACAGCGCGATTTGAACTGGGCGGCGCTGAGCCAGTAACATCTCCTTATGGCCGTCGAAACAGAGATTCAGGCGCCCGCATCCATTCGCGCGCCCCGCGGAAATCAGATTACCTGCAAAGGCTGGCAGCAGGAAGCCGCCATGCGCATGCTGATGAACAACCTTGACGAAGAAGTCGCCGAGCGCCCGAAAGACCTGGTTGTCTATGGCGGAACCGGCCGCGCCGCGCGCAGTTGGGAAGCCTACCACGCCATTGTCGCAACCCTGAAGAATCTGGCGAACGACGAAACTCTGCTGGTGCAATCGGGCAAGCCTGTAGGTGTTTTCAAGACCCACGATCATGCGCCCCGCGTACTCATCGCCAATTCGAATCTGGTCGGCCACTGGTCCAACTGGGAGAAGTTCAACGAACTGGAACGCGCCGGCCTGATGATGTACGGGCAGATGACGGCCGGATCGTGGATATACATCGGCTCCCAGGGAATTGTGCAGGGAACGTTCGAAACATTTTCCGCGGCGGGAGAGAAACATTTTGGCGGCGATCTCGCGGGCAAGCTGATTGTCTCGGGCGGCATGGGCGGCATGGGTGGAGCGCAGCCACTGGCCGCGACCATGACCGGCGCAGCGTTTCTGGGCATCGACGTCGATCCCGAGCGCATCAAGAAGCGGCTGAAGACCGGCTACTGCGACTTCATGGTCACTACGCTGGACGAAGCGCTGCGCATTCTGAAAAATGCGATTCGCAAGAAAGAGAATGTTTCCGTCGGGCTGGTCGGAAATTGCGCTGACGTGATTCCGGAGTTGGCCGAGCGCGGCGTTGTCCCTGACATTCTGACCGACCAGACTTCGGCGCACGATCCGCTGAACGGATACGTGCCAAACGGCATGACGCTCTCAGAGGCTTTCGAGTTGCGGAAAAAAGATCCGCGGGCGTATCAGGAAAAATCGCTCGACGCGATAGCGCGGCACGTCGAAGGCATGCTGCGTCTCCAGAAGATGGGATCGGTCACATTCGACTACGGCAACAACATCCGCACGTTTGCGTTTCAGCGGGGGGTGAAGGATGCCTACGACTTCCCCGGTTTTGTGCCGGAGTATATTCGCCCGCTGTTCTGCGAGGGCCGCGGGCCGTTTCGCTGGGTCGCGCTGTCGGGCGAAGCGTCCGACATTCACGTAACCGACGATTTAGTGCTGGAGTTATTCCCCGACAATCGAATTCTGCGCCGTTGGATCGATCTGGCGCGCAAGCGCATCAAGTTCCAGGGCTTGCCCGCGCGCATCTGCTGGCTGGGGTACGGTGAGCGTGCAGAGTTCGGGCTGGCCATGAACGACCTGGTAAAGAAGGGCAAGATCAAGGCGCCGATCGTGATTGGCCGCGACCATCTCGACTGCGGCTCGGTGGCGTCACCGTTTCGCGAAACCGAAAGCATGAAAGACGGTTCGGACGCTGTGGCCGACTGGCCGCTGCTCAACGCGCTCCTGAATACCGCCGCGGGCGCATCGTGGGTGTCAATCCACAACGGCGGCGGCGTAGGCATCGGCTACTCGTTGCACGCTGGCCAAGTCACTGTAGCCGACGGCACCGACGAGATGGCCAAGCGCATCGAGCGCGTGCTGACCACGGACCCGGGCATGGGCGTGATCCGCCATGTGGACGCGGGATACGACGAGGCGAAGCAGTTTGCGAAGAAGAATAGCGTTACAATTCCAATGGCGGGGTCGTGAACATTCAACATGCACCCTGTTGCGAAACATGGAGTGAACGCCCTGGAGAACCTTCAGACTCTCTGCCGCAAATCAACCAGGGGAAGAAGGTTGATACGTCAAGCCCTTCCGGCTCGCAGCCGCAGATACTCTCCCGGACGCGTAACCGTAATTCCTTCAATCTTCTTGCCGAAATAAGCGCGGAAGTGTCGAACGTCACCCGTCAGCAAGTGAGTGGCCCGCGCTTCGATGGCTGCGAGGAAGATCGGCACATCTTTCTCGGGCAGGAAAATTCCTGGAGGAAGGTTTGTCCCGCTTCAAACAGATGAAGCGCCCCTGACAACTCGGTCAGTCGCGCCCACTGATCTTCACCCGCGAGGTTAATCCTTGCTTCCTGTAATGCATAGTGGGAAGTACAGAGCGTCACGTTCCTGAGTCTCCAGAGCGTGAGAGGCCGCGCGTCGACCTTGTGCGCCGCAGAAAACAGAGCGTTGGCGTCGAGAAACAGCCGATCCATTTATTCAGGTCGCAGGTGTGGAATCGAGTCGGGATCAAGGCCCAGTTTCCGCACCTCTTTCCGGGCCTGACGGTAGTCGGCTTCATCGATGGCGTTGGATAGCAGGAATTCCGCCTTACGCTGAGGAGTGTATCGTTCGACGGGAACGACCATAGCAGGGCGGATGAGGATGCCGTCATCTGTCTCTTCGGCGATGACGATGCTGCCTTCCTCTATGCCAAAGCGTTTGCGCAGGTTTGCTGGTACCACAATGGCGCCGCGTTTCCCGACTCGTGCCGATTGCATAATTCCGACTCTCCGTATCTCTGAATGTCTGATTATACGATATGCCAAACATTCAGACAAGTCGACATTCAATGCGAGGATAGTTGGGCGGCTGTCCTCCCATGAGCACTTTTACTTCGCCAGAGCGTCGTACACGGCCTCATACGCCGGTTTCTTCTGATACTTCTCGTCCCAGAGCAAGGCCCATCCCTGCCCTTTGTAGAACTGTGGAATCCACGAGTGCTTGTCGGTGAATCCCCAGGTTTGCAGTGCCTTGCAGGCGGGCTGCTGCACACAGAGGCTCGTGATCTCACCGTAGAGCTTTGCCTGCGCAGCCAGCGAGGCGGCGATGGAATCGTTGAGCCGAATGTCCAGTTCGGTGATTTGCAGCTCCAGCCCGAGTCTTGCGAACCGCTCCAGATTTCTTGCGAATGACGCCAACTTCCCAGGGTCGTCGTACTTCAAGCTGACATGCATCTGAAAACCGACTCCATCGAGCGGCACACCGCGCTTCTTGAAATCCTTTGCCATGGCATAAATGGCGTCTGATTTCCGGTTCTCCGGTTCCGCGTCATAGTCGTTGTAGAACAGCTTGGCGCTCGGGTCGGCTTCATGCGCCCAGCGCAGCGCCTGTTCGATGTACTTCGTGCCCGTCCCGGCGCCGATTCCCGGCTGGTCGTACCAGATCGTGTGGCGCATGGTGCCGTCGTTGTTGAAGGCTTCGTTGACCACGTCCCACGCGTAGACCTTGGACGCGTAGTGCGTCATCACGGTCTGGATGTGGCCGTGCAGAATCTCGGCAAGCTGCGGCGCGGAGTAGCCGCCGTTCTTCACCCAGTCCGGGACGTTGTTGTGCCAGATGAGCGTGTGTCCGCGGACGACCATGCTATGACTCTGAGCAAAGGCGACCAGCGCATCGCCGCCCTTGAAATTGTAAGGATTCGGGTCGGAGTCGGGCCGCGGATGAATCACGCCGAACTTCATTTCATTCTCGGCCTGTAGTTGGCTGAACTCCGAGCCGAGAATAGCGGAATAGTCCGCTTCGGCAAGATAGGCGGACGCCGCTGCCGCCCCGATCGCGATGTGGCGGGCTTCGGCAGCCTGACGCAGCGTGGCAGCAGCGGGCAACACGGCTCCTGTTTCCGGAGCCGTAGCGCCGGACTGTAACACCGTTCCGCATAGCAGCGCCAGCGTGACCGCGCGAAGCCAGGCGGCAGAGTTGGCTCTCGCTTTGCGCTGAAACCAGGAAGTCATTATGATCGGAGCTCTCGGTCAAATCTTAGGCTGGGCTGCGATTTCATACAACCCGTCGGACCGCAAGAGCCAACCCCAAGATCATCAACCACAAAGGGCACTAAGGCTCACGAAGGAAACGATTCCTGTTTGAGTGCTGCTAGACTAGAAGACGCGCGTGACCCCGAAACAACAAGCTCCCGTGGTGAATTCCCTTCTTCTGGTCAACATCGGCCAGCTTCTCACCTTACGCGCCGCATCGACCGAACCTGGACCTCACCGCGGGCCTGCTTTGCGGGACCTCGGGATCATTCACGACGGCGCGGTGCTCTGCCTGGGCGGTAAGATCGTCTCCGTCGGCAAGACCAAAGATGCGTTGCGCGATCCCTGGCTGAAGGGCCATCGGACCAGAGTCACCGAGATCGACTGCGCGGGGAAAGTTGTCTTGCCGGGCTTCGTCGACTCGCACACGCACCCCGTCTTTGTGGGTCCGCGACTGGTGGATTTCGAGAAACGCATCGAAGGTGCGTCATACTCGGAAATTGCAGCAGCGGGAGGCGGCATCCGATCCAGTCTGGAAGCTGTTCGCCAGACACCGAAGAACATCCTCGCCTCGAAGGTTCTGGCCGCGCTGCAGAAAATGGCTGCGCTGGGCTCGACGACCGTGGAGGCCAAGTCGGGCTATGGGCTTACAGTCGAGTCGGAACTGAAGTCGCTGGAGGCCATCAAAGACGCTGCCTCGCGCTGGCCGGGAACCGTGGTTCCCACTTTACTGGGAGCCCACGTCGTTCCCAAAGAATTTCAGGGCTGCTCACAAAAGTACGTTGAGATCGTCTGTAAAGAGATGATTCCTGTAGCGGCGCGGCGGAAGCTCGCCCAATTTGTGGACGTGTTCTGCGACCGGGGAGCATTCACAGCGGAGGAAACGGCACAGATTTTTGCCGCCGCTGAAAAGCACGGATTGAGCGTCCGAGCGCACATGGGCCAGCTTTCCGAAACCAGTCTGCAGCCGTTCTTGCGCTTCCATCCAGCGTCATTCGACCACATGGACCACGTGAATGAGGACGACATTCCACAGTTGGCCAAGCACGATACGGTGGCCACGCTGGTGCCGGGCGCAAACTATTTTCTGGGATTGAAAGAGTATCCGAACGCGCGCCGCCTCATCGATGCGGGCGTGCCGGTCGCGCTGGCCACGGACTACAATCCGGGCACTTCGCCGACCATCAGCGTGCCGATGGCCATGTCGCTGGCCTGCACTCACATGAAGATGTCGCCCGCAGAAGCGGTCGCGGCCGCCACGATCAACGGGGCGTCGGCGCTTCGCGTCGCGGAACGCAAGGGCAGCATCGAGCCAGGGAAAGACGCTGATTTGGCGGTATTTGCGGTCGAGGATTACCGCGAAATTCCCTACTGGTTTGGGGCCAACCACTGTGCGATGACCGTCCTGAATGGGATAGTTGCGCCCAGCCCGTGAACTTTCTTGATGCCCCGTTCGTATTTGAACTAGAGCGGGATGGTTAGCTGCGTTCGCATCACTTCAGAGAAAACATTAAGGAAAGCAATCTGATTCAATCTCCCGAGGGAAACGAATGAAACGTATTTTTGCAGTCATGACCTTTGTCGTTCTGACACTTTCGCTGGCGAGCGCGCAGCGGTTGCCCGAAATTGCGAGACCGGAGAACTACAAACTCACGTTCACGCCAGACCTCGACAAGGCCAAATTTGAGGGCGATGAAACCATCGCGATTCGAGTGTTGAACTCGACCTCCGATATTACGCTGAATGCGGCCGACATCGATTTTCACAACGTCACCATTACCAGCGGCGGCTCCACGCAAACTGCAAAGGTCACGCCCGTTAAAGAAAAGGAAATGGTTGTGCTGACCGTCGAGAAGGCTTTGGCCGCAGGCCCGGCGACGATTCACATTACCTACTCCGGCATTCTCAACGACGAAATGCGCGGATTATATTTGGGCAAGGACGACCAGGGACGTGAATACGCCGCGTCGCAATTTGAAGCCACCGACGCCCGGCGCGCCTTCCCTTCGTTTGACGAGCCCGCCTACAAAGCCACATTTGACATCACCGCCGTTGCCGACAAGGGTCTGGTTGCGATCTCGAATCAGAAAATTGTTTCCGACACTCCCGGTCCTGGCGACAAACACACGGTGCGCTTCGCCACCACGGCCAAAATGTCGTCCTACCTGGCCGCGCTCATTGTAGGCAACTTCGAATACATCGAGGGCGAAGCGGACGGTATTCCCATTCGCGTCTACAGCACTCCGGGAAAGAAAGAGATGGGCCGGTTCGCGCTGGAAGCCGCGTCTTACATTCTCGGCTATTACGACAAATATTTCGGCATCAAGTATCCCTACGGGAAGCTGGACCTGATCGGCCTACCGGATTTCTCGGCGGGCGCAATGGAAAATACCGGCTGCATCACGTTCCGCGAAGTCATTCTATTGATCGATGAGAAGCAAGGCTCGGTCGGGCTCAAGAAGGAGATCGCCAGCGTGATCGCGCATGAAATGGCGCATCAGTGGTTTGGCGATCTGGTCACGATGAAGTGGTGGGACGACATTTGGCTCAACGAAGGTTTTGCCACCTGGATGGAAACCAAACCTGTGGCCAAATGGAAACCGGAATGGAATTACGCGCTGGATGAAGTCAGCGGAACCGGCCAAACCCTCAACGTCGACTCGCTTGAGAATACGCGGCCGATTCATCAGGCGGCTGAAACTCCGGCGCAGATCCAGGAATTGTTTGACGGAATCGCTTACGGCAAGGCAGCTTCGGTGTTGCGGATGCTCGAGTCGTATCTCGGCGAAAAAACCTTCCGTGCCGGAGTAAACGCTTATCTGCAACAGCACCAGTACGCCAACGCGACGGCCGACGATTTCTGGGATGCGCAGGCGAAAACCTCGAAAAAGCCTGTCGACCAGATCATGCCGACATGGGTGAAGCAGCCGGGTGCTCCGATCGTGAATGTAAAAGCGCAATGCTCTGGTAATTCCACCACCGTCAGTTTGACCCAACAGCGGTATTACGGCAACCGTGCCAAGTTCGAAGAGGCCAACGATCAGCTGTGGCAGATTCCACTCTGTCTGAAGGGATCGGCCAGTGGCGACGGCGCGAAGTGCGAATTGATGACCAAGAAAGAAGAAACCTTCACTCTGCCTGGGTGCTCGACCTGGGTTCTGGCGAATGCGGGGGCGACCGGGTACTACCGCACCGGCTACCAGCCGGATGCGGTGCAGGCGCTGGCGACCGATGCGGAGACGAAACTTACTCCCGCCGAGCGCCTCGCGTTGCAGGGCGACATCTTTGCTTCGGTGCGAGTCGGACGCGAACCGGTGGGCGATTACCTTACTTTCGCGCAAGGTGTGCAGTCGGACCGCAACCGCGCCGTCGTGGAAGACGGGCTGGGATATCTCAATTACATCGGGAAATATCTGGTCAGCGGCAGCGATCGCGACGAGTATCGCATATGGCTGCGCCAATATCTGGCTCCGGCCATGAAGGAAATGGGCTACGAACCCAAACCGGGCGAGAGCGACGAACAGAGAACTCTACGAGCGCGGGTGTTCGGTGCGCTGGGTTACGATGCCCGCGACCCTGAGACTCTGGAGCAGGCGCGGAAAATCGCGGACAAAGCGCTGGCTGATCCTGCGTCGGTCGATAGCGAGATGGCCGGTAGCGCCTTGCATCTCGCGGCCTTGACTGGGGACTCGGCATTTTACGACCGGGTGATGACAGCCTTGAAGAACCCCAAATCGCCGGAGCAATATTACACCTACCTTTTCATGCTGCCCCGATTCGACGAACAAAAATTGCTGGAGCGCACGTTGGAGTTCGCCGTCTCGCCCGAGGTGCGGTCTCAAGATGCGCTTCAGGTAGTGGACGCGGTGATGGAGAATCCTGCGGGCGAAAAACTGGCTTGGGATTTCATTCAGACGCACTGGGACGCAATTGCGAAAGCGGGCGGTCCGTTTGCCAGCGCCGAAGTGGTGGGCGATACCAGCGTTTTCTGTGATGCGGGGATGCGCGATCAAGTGACGGAATTCTTCGCCGCTCACAAGATCGCGGCGGCGGAACGCACCTACAAACAATCGATCGAACGCATCAACAACTGCATCGATTTTAAAGCGCAGCAGGAACCGCGGTTGGCGTCGTGGCTGGGGCAGCAGCACGCCACCGCCGGCGGAAAATAATCAAGGAGATCGCAGCCGGGACCGGGACAGCAGGTCCCTTGACTGCGCAAAATCTCTCGCTTCGCGAAAGATTTTGCTCCGCTCGGGATGACAACGCTGTCCTGGACTTTTTTGTCTCAGGGCATTTTGTCTCAGGGCACGATCGGCAGCAACAGATACGAAGGCAGATCGGCTGAGCAGTAGATGCGCTGGGTCGCAGGCACGAAATCGGAAGCTGTGGCCTGATAAATACTCGGCACGAACTTCTGCGGATTGCGGTCGATCACTGGAAACCAAGTTGACTGAATCTGCACCATGACGCGGTGTCCCTTCAGAAAGACGTGGTCATGATCGCGCAGAGAAATGTTCCATTCGGTCGGCTTGTTCGGCGTCAGCGGGTGCGGCTTCTCGTAGCTCGCCAGATAACGCCCTCGGCGTACCTCCATCGCAATGGGTAGTTCGTAGCCGTTCAGCGACTGGGAATACTGGCCCGGCCTGGGGCCTTCGTCCGGATTCCAGGAATTTTTCTGCGCATCCTGCGGATACACATCGATCAGCTTGACCACGAAATCGCTGTCGGTTCCAGAAGTGGAGGCAAAGAGATCCGCCGCCAGCGGGCCGGTGATGGTGAGATCGTGATCCAACGGTTCGCTCACAAAGGAGAGCACGTCAGGCCGATGGTCGACAAAGCGCTGGTCGGCCACTTCCCAGGTGCGCCAGTCGCCGCCGGGATACGTCGGCGTGATGGGGCGCTGGCGATATGGCACAGGATTGGCGGGATCGGAAACGTACTCGCGGTAAGCCAGGCCGCCCTGGGCCGAGGCTGGCGCCGAGAATGAAAGGCTCCCATCGGCGTGCAGATAAAGTTTCGTCGGCTTCGCCTGCGGCGGAGGCCACGCGGCGTAGGTGTGCCAGGTATTCGATCCGCTCTGAAAAGTGCTGGCCTGCCACGCCGGCTTTTCACCCTGCCCGTGCAGGTAATACCGAAAGAACGGCGCTTCGATATTTTCGCGGAACTCACGGGCAGTTTCATGGCCGCTGAACGGGATAATGCCGATGCCGTCGCCCTTCGGACTCCACCACTCCCCGTGATACCAAGGCCCAGCCACCATAAAATTCGTGTGCTGCGGATCGTTCTCTTCCGCGTGGCGGAAAATCTGCCACGGCCCCCACGGATCTTCCTGATCCCAGAATCCCGCAACATTCAGGTTGGGCACGGTCGAAGAGTGCAACTGGCTGACCCAAGCTTCCTTCTTCCAGAATTCGTCGTAGTCGGGATGCTCGACGGTGGAATTCCAGTAAGGAATTGATCCGCGAAGATATTTCGAGTTGATATTCGAGAGCGGCCCCAGATCGAGATACCACTCGTAGGTGTCGTACGTCTCAAAATTGAAATGCGTGTTCTGATTTTTGTCAGCTTGCTCCATGACCGCGTATTCGAAGTCGTAACTCTCGCGCAAGGCGCCGAAGCGGTGGTCGTCGTCGTTCATCCACTGGTCGACGGGCGAGGCCTGCTCGCTGACCGCTTTGAGCGCCGGGTGGGGATGAAGCAGCGTGAGCGCGGACGTCAGCCCATCATAAGAAACGCCGAAAATTCCGACTTTACCATTGTTATTGGGAACGTTTTTCACCAGCCACTCGATCGAGTCGTAGGCATCGGTGGTCTCGTTGGTGGCCTTCGGATCTTTTAAATCGACCCACGACGAAAGATTGAACACGCCCTCGGACTTGAAGCGTCCGCGCAGGTTCTGGATCACGAAGATGTAGCCGTCCTTGGCGAGCTCTTTGAGATAAGTGGGGAGCTGCTCGGGTGGTTTTTCGGGAACGCCGTAAGGGGTGCGGCGAAACAGAATCGGCAGCGGCCCAGTCTGGTCGCTAGACTGACCAACAGGAGTAAGGATAACGGTCTGGAGATGAACTCCATCGCGCACCGGAATCATAACTTCCTCGAGCTTGAACAGCGGCTTCGCCGCGGGCTGCGGCGGCGCGGGAGTCTGCTGCGCGACGCCAGATATAGAAATCAATACGGGCAGAACAAGACGCAGAATGAATGAACGCACCAGTTTTCCTCCGGACAACCTTCCCCGACATTGATTCCAGGGGCGAAGTATATCGGGCGAAGTATACCAATGAGAGATCGCCTCAGAACACTCTTCCGATGGAGAAGTTCACCCGGCTCTGCCCGGTAGGGCTGACGCTGCCGGCCAACCCAACGGGGCCGACAATGGTATCGGCGATCACTCCGAGGTTGAATGTGCCCCGCACTGCAACGGGTCCGGGATCGAGCGCAGCCGTGCCAAATGCCGTTCCGGCCTCATACCATCCGCCCCAGTAGATCCTTCCTCCCACGAGTTGCGGCAAGCGGTAAAGTTCGCGCCGGAACCCGAGCGACGAGTACGCGTAGTGGTTCCCCAGAAATTCCTGCGGAAGGTACGCGCCCAACCGGAAAGGTCCACCGAGGGCAAAGACCTGAAACGGTCCGGCGGATCCGCGAAAAGTAGTTCCGCCGGAAATATCAAAGAAGAGTGACGTCTTGGGACCGACGGGCACAAAATTCGTAGTCTGCAAATCAAGTTGCCCAATGGGATGCGCCTGCCCTGGACTCTGCAGCACGCGTGAGAGCGTGGCGATCACGCGGCTGCCGCGGCTGGGAACCGCCGGACTGTCCTGCCCGTCCCACACATAACGTGCGCGAAATTCTCCGGTGCTGCCGTTGACGATGGGCAGGCCCGCGGCTCCGATCAGCGGACTCAGCTTGCCCTCGAAGAGCTCGTAGCCAACGCGGAATTCGCTGCGCCGGCCCGAGTTAAAGCCAACGTCGAGGCCGCCTCCCGCGCGCTCGTCGCCGAACACGGCGACTCGAGTTAATCCGGTAAATGAGTTTCGCGCGAACTTGGACGTGAAGACGTACGGAGCCACAAAAAACGGCGATTCGCCCAAGGGCTGGTAGAACTCGCTCGCCGCCAGATTGCTGGAGCCAAACAGCAGATCGTTCCGCCACTCGCCGCCGTGGTGGGCAACATCCATGAAAGTAATGCGCGCACCCGCGGAAAAATCGAAGGCAGCCACTCCGGAACCATCCACATTGACGGCGAGGTCCACAAACGGCGGGCCATAGGACTTCTCGTGCGTGGTAACGCGTAAAGCAGGAACTCCATCCTGGGTAAATCCCTCGTAGCCCAGGCGATCGAACTGGCCTGCGCCGGCAAGGTGAGTCAGTTGTGTGTCGACCTTGGAGAGATTGAGAGGTCCACTCAGCGCCTTGCTGAGCTTGTGCTGCAGCCGGCTGTCGGTGTCGGAATCGGCGCCAGTGACCACCACGGTCTCCACCTTCTCGGGCGGTTTACGCTTACGCGCCGCACGCGCCCCGAGATACACCTGCCACTGCGCTGCATCCTGAATCGCGTAGGGCAACAGAGCGTCCGCCTGGCTGGCCGCGGCCTTGTAACCGAGACGAATCAGTTCTGTGACCCGCGAATAATCGGTTGCCGAGAAACCGGTCATATCGACACTCACTTTGGCGTTGGCCAGCACGAGCGAGCGGCGCTCGTTCTGCGTGATCATGACACTGACAGCACGACTGAGCACGCCGGAGAGAGTATCCAGTTGAGCCCGGTCGCCGGGAGGAAGACGCAGTTCCACCGCGATCACGGCGTCCGCATCCATCTTCAGGACGGTTTCCACCGGAATGTTCTGCACCATCCCGCCATCGGCCAACACGCGGCCATCGATCTCGACGGGAGTAAATACTCCGGGGACGGCCGCGGAGGCCCGCACCGCCTGGGACAACGAACCGTCGTGCAGCACCACTCCTTCGCCGCTCAGCATGTCAGTGGCTACGCAGCGAAACGGAATGGGCAGATCGTCGAAACTGGCGATGCCGGATTCCGGGAAAGCAATGCGATCCAGCAGCAGCCCTACGCCCTGGCCGGAACTGAAGCCGTTGGGCCCGCTCAGACCATGCTTCAGGCCGAGACGAGCGGCGATCAGAAAATCGCTCCGGTCCTGCTTCCGGCGGTAAGAAAGCTGGGAATAGGTTGGCTCGGGAAGAAAGGCCGCGTCCCAGTCCACATTTTCGGCGAATTTTTCGATCTCCGCCGGCGACATGCCCGTGGCATACATCGCTGCGATGATGCTGCCCATGCTGGTTCCGGCAATGCGGTCTACCGGAATGTGGTTCTGTTCCATCCACTGGATCACGCCGATTTCGGCCAGGCCCAGCGCGCCTCCGCCGCTGAGAGCCAGACCAATCCGCGGACGGCGAGCTGCAGTCTCGGGAGCCGCGGCGGGCGCCGCATCCTGCGCGGTCGAGAAAAAGGGCATCACCAAGCTCCACGAAAAGAGGAGAGCGATCGGGACAACTGCCGTCCGATTCGTTGCTTTCATCGGCACTCCTGAGATGCGGCGAAAAATAGTTCCGCGCGCGAATTTAGGGATGAGGCAAAAAGGTTAGCAGGTTTGCAGAAGGAGAGTCAGCCGTGGCAGTTCAAGACGACAGATCAATTCGACTTCGGGGCAGGCGCCAGACGCTCTGCACGCAGTTGTTCCACTACGCCCCGCACGCCTTCGATTACCACGTCGGGTCGATCAAACTGAATATCGTGCGAACTGCCGGCCGCGACAACCTGCGTCCCTCGCGTCGAGAGGTGCGCCAATTCCTCCTGCATCTTTTCCCACGCTTCGTTGGCCGGTTTGGCGATACCCGCCGGGAAACTACCCAGTCGCTTATTGGGATCATGGGAAACCACCAAGAGCGGTATATCGCCGAGCGAGCCGGTAGCTGCAGTCTGGGCCGCGCTCTCCGGAAAGCTCTTCAGTTCCGCCACCGCTGCAACCGCGGTGTGCCAGTTGCACGCGGCAGCACGGACCGCAGGATCGTCATCGCACTGACCCAGCAGCCGCGGAATGCCGAAAGGCATGGTGTATTCGGTGAACTCGGCCTTGCGCATCCAATCGGCTTCCATGTCCTTAATCCCCGGCGGAAGGCGCTCCAACTGAGAGGGATGGGAAGCATCGACCAGCACCATACCAGCGACCTCAGTGGGATACAGGCTGGCGTAGAGCCGGACATTGAATCCACCGACGGAATGTCCGACCAGCACATAAGGCGTCGCAATGCCCGCCGCCTGCAGCAGCGCATGCAATTCCGTCGCAATCACTTTGCTGGTGCGAGGTTGAGAACTGGATTCGCTATAGCCAAGTCCGGCGCGGTCGTACGAACACACGCGCGTAAATTTCGCGACCTGTGGCTGAACCTTGACCCACGAAAGGTAGGTGTCGCCCAGACCCGAGTCGAGAATTACCGTGGGACTTCCCTCGCCCGTGCAGTCAATGTGCATTTTGAACCCGCCCACGTCGAAGCGTCTGCCAGGCATGGGATTAAACCGCTGGTCGCGGGCTTCAGAAATATTCTCGTAGATCATTCCCGCGACGGCCAGGAAAAGCACGATCACGAGCAGGCTAAAGACGCTGCGCCGAAGCCGCGAATGAGCCGGCGCCGATGGTGGCGCAACATTGTGCATGATGGGTTGGATGCGCGCCCCGAGCGATGCGCGTCCGGTGGCAGGTATTCTACATGACCGACGGCGCCGTAATGCCCAAGACCGCCAGACAGCGGATTAATTCCCGGCGAACCACCGCGACCGTGGCCAGCAGGAACTGTTTCCGCTTCTCGTCCGGTTCGCTCAGGATGGGATGGCGATGGTAGAACGTGTTGAAAAGCTGACCGAGCTGGAAAACATGTTTCGCCAGGTACGCCGGTTCGGTCGTGGCAATGGATTGGTCGATGACGGTCGACGTCTTGGACGACGCCAGCCACAGTTCCCAGATTTCGTTGGCCCCATCGCCGTTTAGAAACTTCGCCAGATCAGCGGCCGTGATTTTCCCAGAAACGTCTGCGAAAAAAGTCTCGGGATCAGAGCCCGCCTTCCGGAAAATGCTGGTCGCCCGCACTACGACATATTGCGCGTAAGGTCCGGTCTCACCCTCGAAGCTGAGCGCCTCTTTGAAATCGAAAGCGATCACCGACTGCTTGGTGTACTTCAGCATGAAGTAGCGCAGTGCGCCGATGGCGATCTGCTTGGCAATCTCCTGCCGCTCTTGCTCGCTGAGTTGCGGATGCCGTGAGTCGACTTCCTTCTTGGCGGAAGCGATGAGTTGGTCGAGCAGATCGTCAGCCTTCACGCCAAAGCCCTTGCGCCCGCTGACTTCGATGTAGGAGCGCGCCTTGTCCTCCTCACTCAATTGGTAACCGAGTTCCGCGGCGCAACGCGGAGTGAGCGCGACCATCTCGTAGGAAAAGTGCGTGTAGTGGTCCGCAGCCTCGCCGTGTCCCAGCCCGCGCAGAGCTTCGATGACTGTGTTCTGCGCTTCGGACTGCCGGGCATCGATGACATTGTAGATTTCCGCGACGTCGCCGAAGTGAGGATGATCCTTCTCGCCATCAGTAGATGAAATCCAGCACTCGTGCTGGTTTGGATAGCGGTAGAACTTGCGGTAGCCGAAGTCGCGCCCCAGCAACCCAAACTTCCACATGTGGTAAGCGATGTCCTTCCCCACGTAACCGACGGTCCCGTTGGAACGGACGATCACTTTCTGATCTTCTTCGGTAATCTTGTCTTCCTCTGTGGTTTTCTTTTCCTCTGTGTCCCCTGTGTCCTCTGTGGTGGAATTTGTTTTCGCAGTCCCCGCCCGCCGCATCACCCAGCAGCCCTTATTCTTGCCGTCGCTCTCGAACGTCAGTACGCCAGCTTCTTTCAGCTTAATGAATGCCGCATCCCAGAAGTGCAGGTGCAGAATTTCGCTCTCGCGTGGCAGGAAATCATATTCAATATCGAGCCGATTCATGGTCTCCAGATGCCGGCGCAGCACGGCAACCGAAATCAGATCGGCAATGGCAGCGGTCTCCGTCGTTGCATCTTCAATAGCGTGCAGCGTCTGTTGCCGTATCTGCAGATTCTGCTTGTCGGCCGCGTACCACTGCGAGACTCGGGCATACAGATCCCAGCAGTAGTAGTCGAAGCGCGGCTGAAGGGTCAGAGCCTCGATTTCCGCGCGAGTTTTCTTCTGGATGTGAGTGAAGCCAACAACCACATCGGCGACCTGCACGCCCGTGTTATCGATGTAGTTCTGAACATCGACTTCCCTGCCCGCCCGGCGCAACAGCCGCACAAACGTGTCGCCGAGAATAGCGTTGCGCAGGTGACCAATGTGCGCGGCCTTGTTGGGATTGATGCTGGAATGCTCGACCAGAATCTTGCCGGATGGAACGTCGACCGACGGTTTTTCGTCGGCGGCGAGCGCAGCGGCCATCCAACCCCGGTCGACCCTGACATTCAGATAGCCGGGAGGCGCAACCTGCATTTCCGCAATGCCTTCGATGGCGCCGACGTCCGCCCGAATCATTTCGGCGATCTTGAGCGGCGCCGAGCGCAGGGGCTTGGCGAAAGGAAACATCGGAATCGCGAAGTCTCCGAGTTCAACCTTCGGAGGCTGTTCGACGACCACCCGCGGCAACGTGGCATCGGGATAACGGCGCTGCAAACACTCCAGCACGCGCCGAGCCAGACGATGTTCCGAATGACGATACAAGAAGCCCCTCTAACCTATTGAAGAAACAGTGATTTTATCAGAGCGGGCGGCACGCGCACGTTTGACGGAGATAGCCAGCTTCCCTATGATGAAAGTTCGTCGTTCGTGGCGGCCAAACCTTTTCACTACCGAGGACACAGAGGTCGCCGAGTTGCTTCTCAGTTTGATTCCTCTGTGATTCTCTGTGTCCACTGTGGTTAAGATTTAGATCCTATGCGGATTGCATATCTTGAATGTTTTTCCGGCGTGAGCGGCGACATGTTCCTTGGCGCCCTCATCGATGCCGGAGTTGCGCCGCGAGTGCTGGAAGATGCCGTGGCGGCGCTGGGTGTGGGTGCGCGGCTGGAGATTTCGCGAGTCGTGCGCAGCGGCATTTCGGCGACCAAGGTCGACGTGTGGGTGGAGAAAGACCTGCCGCGTGAGGAATACTGGGCAAAGCAAAGTGTGGCGCGGGCGCTCTCGCCCGCAAACGCTAACCATGAGCACGCTCCGGATCACGAACACGACCATCATCACGAGCACAATCATCATCACGAACAGGATCTCTCTTCAGCTTCCGGCATTTCGCGGGCGGGAGCGCCCGCGCCACATGAGCACTCGCATGAACACGGCCGCGGGTTGACCGAGATTCGCGAGATCATCGGCAAGGCCGCCATCAGCGACGCCGCGAAGAAAATTGCAGTCGCGATCTTTGAGGCGCTAGGGGCAGCCGAGGCGAAGATTCACGCCACGTCCATCGACAAAGTCCACTTCCACGAAGTCGGCGCAGTGGATGCAATGGTCGACATCGTGTGCGCGGCCGTGGGTGCGGAGACCTTGGGAGTCGACGAGATCATCTGCTCGCCTCTAAACGTTGGCGGCGGAATGGTGAAGTGTGCGCATGGCACGTTCCCCGTCCCCGCTCCCGCGACGGTCGAACTGCTCAAAGGTGCGCCCGTCTATTCCTCGGGCCTGCAGGCGGAGTTGGTCACTCCTACCGGGGCCGCCATCGTGAAGATTCTGGCGAAGCGCTTTGCGGCGTTCCCCGAGATGAAGGTTGAGAAGTCGGGCTACGGTGCCGGCTCGCGTGAGTTCCCAGGACATCCGAACGTGGTGCGCTTGACGATCGGGGAAGCCGCGTCAACGCTGGCCGCGAAGACGGCATCGGACACTGTGACTGTGCTGGAAGCGAACCTCGACGATCTGAATCCGCAGGTTTTCGGCTACGTGTTGGACCGTCTGCTCGACGAAGGGGCGCTCGACGTGTTCGGCATGCCCGTACAGATGAAGAAGAACCGTCCCGGAACGCTGCTGACGGTCCTTTGCAAGCGGGAAGATGCTGCCAAACTGACGCAACTGGTTTTCACCGAGACCACGACGCTGGGCGTGCGGCGCCGCGATGAAGTTCGGCAGACGCTGGCGCGGCGCTGGGAGAACGTGCGCACCCAATGGGGCGAGGTCCGCATCAAAATTGCCAGCATGAACGGGACTGTGACGAACTACGCGCCCGAGTATGAAGATTGCCGGCGCATCGCGAGTGAGCAGCATGTACCGCTGAAGACGGTGATGCAGGAAGCGGCACGAGCGTATCTCGTGGAAGGCGAAAAACATTGACCACAGAGGAACACGGAGAAAGCCTCTATGATCCTCAGTGACCTGTGCGGTTTAGAAATATATGGCCAGAAAGTTTTACATAACGACTCCGATTTACTACGTGAATGCGCGGCCGCACATTGGGCACGCCTATACGACGATCGCCTGCGACACGATCGCGCGGCGGCAGCGATCGCTGGGCGCGGACACGTTCTTCCTTACCGGAACTGACGAGCATGGACAGAAGATCGAGCGCGCAGCGCAGGCCGCCGGCAAGACTCCGCAGCAGTACGCCGACGAGATTTCGGCGGAGTTCCGCAATCTCTGGAAGCGGATGGGCATTTCGAACGACGACTTCATCCGCACGACGGAAGATCGGCACAAGAAGCGCGTGCAGCAACTGTTCCGCCGCATTCGCGATAACGGCTACATTTACAAGGGCACATACACCGGGCAGTACTGCGTGTCCGACGAACTCTACGTGGATGGCGCGCAGCCCGGCGATCTTTGCCCGACTTGTGGGCGCATCACCGAGACCGTGCACGAAGAGAATTACTTCTTCAAGCTCTCGGCGTTTCAGGACAAGCTGCTGGAGCTTTATGCGAATCCGGAATTCATTCGGCCCGAGGCGCGCCGCAACGAAGTGATTTCGTTCGTCCGCTCCGGACTGCGCGACCTGTCGATCAGCCGCTCGACATTTTCCTGGGGCATCCCCGTGCCCGACGATCCCAAGCATGTGATTTACGTTTGGCTGGACGCGCTGGCCAACTACCTCACCGCCATCGGCTACGGCTCGACCCACGCCGGAGCGCAGGAAGCCTTCAAGAAATACTGGCCGGCCGACGTTCACATGATTGGCAAAGAAATCGTTCGCTTCCACTGCGTATACTGGCCGGCGTTTCTGATGGCGGCCGGGCTGCCTGTGCCGAAAGCAATCGTGGCGCACGGCTGGCTGTTGTTTGAAGAAAGCAAGATGTCGAAATCGCGCGGCAACATCGTGCGCACCGAAACGATTCTCGATGTGCTGGGTGCGGACGCCCTGCGTTACTTCCTGCTGCGCGAAGTTGTGTTCGGGCAGGATGGATCGTTTTCGTTCGACGCGCTGGTGCAACGCTACAACTCTGATCTCGCCAATGGTTTGGGAAATCTGGCCAGCCGTACGTTAACTATGATTAACCGGTACTTCAAAGGTGAAGTGCCTTATCCCTCGGGCACTGCCTCCAAAACGGCTGCCGATGAAGCGGTAGCCGAGACGGCGCGTCGAACGATTCGCGAATTCGGCACGCTGTTCGATCAATTCCAGTTTTCGCGCGCACTCGAAGCAGCATGGGGACTGATTGCGGCGGTCGACAAATACATCGTCGAAAACGAACCCTGGTCGCTGGGTGAGAAACAGGATGACGAGAGCCGGGCGCGGCTGGCCACTGTGCTTTACACATCGGCTGAGGCGCTGCGAATTGCGACTGCGCTGGCCTATCCCGTCATGCCTGAGGCGACGGCCAAAATCTGGACGCAGATGGGTCTCGGGGACATCAAGAAACTAGCTCTGGCCGATCTCGCCTGGGGGCAATTACCGCTGGGCACGAAACTGGGTGACGTGAGTCCGGTTTTTCCGCGCGCCGACAAAAGCGCCATCGAAAGGATGCAACAGATGGAAGATCAGCAACGCGGTCCGGCGGTTGAAGAATCGAAGGAACCAGGAACAAAGCTCCCGGCTGCGCCTGAGGTGAAGACGCCGCCAGCGGTGCCGACAGTTGCACCCTCCGCGGCTGCCGACGGCGGCAAGATTACCATCGACGACTTCGCCAAGATCGAACTGCGCGTGGGCGTGGTGAAGGTCGCCGAGCGTGTGCCCAAAGCCGACAAACTGCTGCGGCTCGAAATCGACATCGGCACTGAAGTTCGGCAGGTTCTGGCCGGAATCGCGGAAGCCTATGCTCCCGAGACTCTGATCGGCCGCAAGGTGGTGATCGTGGCCAATCTGGCTCCGCGAAAACTGCGCGGGCTGGAATCCAACGGGATGATCGTGGCCGCATCGCTCGAGGGCGGAAAGCCAGTATTGGCGAGCTTTCTGGAGGATGTTCCGGTAGGGGCGCGACTGAAGTAAGCCAAGGAAAAACCTGGCCTCGCTGCGCTTGGCCGGACGGGCGAAGGCGCCCGTCCCCACACAAGCACGTCCCCACACTAGGCCGATCACCGACAATCGCACATCACAATGTTTATCGATTCTCACGCACATCTCGACGGAAAGCAGTTCGATGCCGATCGCGAGCGGTCATTGCTCGTGCCCGCGAGGCTGGCGTGCGGGCCATGGTCGCCATCGGCAACGGCGATGGTCCTCCCGTGCTCGATGCTGGGATTCTACTGGCCGAAAAATATCCGTTCATGTACGCAACCATCGGAATTCATCCCCACGAAGCTCGGCTCGCCGATGAGCCGGCTTACCAAACGATGGAGCGGCTGGCGCGGCATCCCAAGGTGATCGCGTGGGGCGAGATCGGCCTGGATTATTACTACGATCATTCTCCGCGGGACACGCAGCAGCAGGTGTTTGCCCGGCAAATGGAACTGGCGGCGGTAGCCAAGCTGCCCATCGTGATTCACTGCCGCCCGTCCGACGGCAGCGACGATGCCTGGGAAAATTGCTTAACCATGATTAAGGAGCAGTGGGCTCCTCACGGACTCGGCGGCATTCTGCACTGTTTTACAGGAACTTGGGCACAGGCTAACCGCGCCCTCGACATGGGATTCATGATTTCATTCGCCGGAAATTTGACTTTCCCAAAGGCTCAGCAGATTCGCGATGCTGCGTTGCAGGTTCCTCTCGACCGCATACTGATCGAGACCGACTCGCCGTATCTGGCGCCGGTCCCGCACCGGGGCAAGCGCAACGAACCGGCTTACGTCAAGGAAACCGCGCGCCGACTGGGCGAATTGCGCTCACTTTCGATGGAAGACGTGGGCGAACAGACTTCCCGCAATTTCTACAATTTTTTCAAATTGGTTGAAATCTCTGAAAGCAAAGTATCGGCTCCTTAAACTCCGCAGTTCTGTTACCCTCAGGTAAAGATTCCCTCATTTCAGAAAGATTAGAAATGTATGCCCGATAACAGCTTCGACGTCGTCAGCAAGATCGACTTGAACGAGGTCTCGAACGCCATTCAGCAGGCGCTCAAGGAGATTCACACGCGCTTCGATCTGAAGGATTCGAAATCGAATATTGAACTGGAAAAAGATGCCATCGTGTTGCACTCTGCCGACGAATACAAGCTGAAGGCCGTCAACGACATCCTGCAGCAGAAACTGGTGAAGCGCGGAGTCTCGCTGAAAGGCCTGACCTACGGCGCGATCGAGCCGGCGGCCGGAGGCTCGGCCAAGCGCAAAGTCACCATGCAGCAAGGCATCGCCATCGAGAAGGCGCGCGAGATCGTCAAACTGGTGAAGGATTCGAAGAAAAAAGCGCAAGCCTCAATCCAGGGCGACCTGGTGCGCATCAGCGGCAAGGATCGCGATGCGTTGCAGGAAACCATAGCGTTGCTGAAGGGCCATGATTTCGGAATTGATTTGCAATTTACGAACTACAGAACGAATTAAGTCAAAAGCTTAACCACAGAGGACACAGAGGAATTGAGCGCGCCAGCAACCATTAACGGCAAAGAAGTATTCGACCTGCTGCGGGACGATCTCGCCGCGCTGGAGGGCGAGTTCGGTCGCGACACGGTCTCAGGCGTGCAGGCCATCACCGAGATTGGCGAATATCTTCGAAATGGCGGAGGCAAGAGAATCCGGCCAGCCTTGTTACTGCTTTCCGCGAAGTTGCTTGACTACCGTGGGCAGGGCGCAGTCCGACTGGGCGCGGTGGTCGAAATCATTCACACCGCAACCCTGGTGCACGACGACATTATCGATGAGGCCAAGACGCGGCGCGGCCGTCCCGCGGCCAACACGCAGTGGGGCAATTCGAAGTGCGTGCTGGCGGGCGACTGGCTCTACATGCAGGCCTTCAAGATCGCGGTGCAGGAGCGCAACTTCCGTATTCTCGACACCCTGATCGAACTCACCCAGCAGATGGTTGAGGGCGAACTGCTGCAGATGGAAAAGCTGGGCAAGCTGATCACCCTCGACGAGCACTTCGATCTGATTTTTCGCAAGACGGCTTGTCTGTTTTCAGTGTGCATGCGGCTGGGAGCAATTCTCGGCGGCGCCAGTCCCGCGCAGGAAGCCGCTCTGGGCAAATACGGGCACGACCTGGGGATGGCGTTTCAGATTGTCGACGACGTCCTCGACTTGACCGCCTCGGAGAATGTACTGGGCAAGCCCGTCGCCAGCGACTTGCGCGAGGGCAAGGCCACCATGGCGGTGATCCATGCGCTGGAACGCTGCACCGCCGAAGAACGATCCAAAATTGAGACGGTTCTGCGCCACGGCGCCTTCAACGGCGTAACTCACGGCGAGATTCTGGAAATCCTGCAACGCTACGGATCGCTCGAAGCCGCCACGGCTCGGGCCGCGCACTATGCCGAATCCGCGCAGAAATCGATTTGCACTTTCCCTGACTCGGAGATCAAGCGAGCCCTGCTGTGGGCGCCGGAGTTTGTAGTCGCAAGAGAGAAGTAACCGGCGGCTTAAATCTGCAGAACGAGCCCATCGTAGGCAACTTCATACCCATGTTCTTTTGCAAAGAGCGCCAGCTCAGGATGTGCGGGTTTGCCCTCGTGGGAATGTGCGTCGCAAAGACGCGAGAGTGGGAATGCAATACGCCTAAGGCCCGCATTCGGTCTGCATGCTGAATAACCTGTTGAACTGGCGGACGCTCAGCAGGCAGTGTACGACAGCAGCGATTCCATGGGCACACGGAACTTGCACTCGTGCGCGCGAGCACAGAAACGCGATTGACCCCGAATCCATCGACCCATCAAACACGCCCGGTTTTGTTTATACTGAACCCTTTCCCGGTTTCGCCGAATCAAAATCCCTGCAAATCATAGGTTTCGTGAGTCGCTATTCCGGGAATGCACGATCCTTTGATCCAGCACTACCGATCTAAGACTACCGATGGTTAACCTGCTCTCCCTGATGGCGCGGCACGGCTATGTCTTAACGTTCGGCGTGCTGTTCGCCGAGGCGATAGGCCTGCCCTTCCCGGCCTCGATCGCACTGGTGGCGGCCGGCGCCGCGGTCGCATCCCATGCTCTGTCGGGGCCTGGCATCCTTCTGGCCGCTTTGATCGCTCTGCTGATCGGCGACACAGCGCAGTTCTGGCTGGGGCGCTACTCTGGCTGGGCCTTGCTGGGGTTCCTCTGCCGACTTTCTCTGAACCCCGAGACTTGCATACTTCGTTCCGCGGAATCGTTCTACAAGCGCGGCAAGATCACGCTGGTGATCGCCAAGTTTATTCCTGGTGTCAACACCATGGCCGCGCCACTGGCGGGCAGCATGAAAATGCGCTTCGGCCAGTTCCTGCAGCTGGACTTCGCCGGGTCGCTGCTCTATTCCACGACTTTCCTGACGATCGGCTACCTGTCCCGAGACTTTCTGGCGGCCACTCTGAAGGGGTTTCACGCGGCCGGAAGCGCCATGGAAGTCGTGGTCATTGCCGCCCTGGTCGTGTATGCCATTTACCGCACAGTGCAATTTGCGAAGTATAAGAAATACCGCGTCATGCCGCGGGTGCAGGTGCAGGAACTGGTCGCGCGTCTGGCCTCGGACGAGGCTGAACGGGTGCAGATCGTCGATGTGCGCAGCCATGGCTATTACGATATTGGAGGCGAGCGCATCAAAGGCTCAATTCGCATCGAGCCCAACAATCTCGAAGAGGAGATCAAGAATCTCCCCAAAGACAAGGACATTTACGTCTACTGCACTTGAGCGCGCGAAGGGACAAGCGCCCGGGTGGCGCATCTGCTGCAAGAAAAAGGATTCAACACGTTTGTGATTGTCGGCGGCCTCGCGGCCTGGCGAAAAGCCGGGCAGCCGCTGGAGTCGATCCCCAAGAACGACCTGGTCAAGCTGCCGACATTTTCGTAAGCGTGAGCATCGGCTGGCACGCAACTTTTCGTTTTCAACGGGTTCAAGCAAGTAAGGGTGCCCCATGTTTCGCTTCTTTTTGCGAGATGTGGGCGTAGCTTCCCCGAAACTTAGCCTGTCCGAAACCTAGCCTGTGGAACCTGGAGACGCCCATGCGCCTCGTCGCCCCTTCGGCTCTGTTCGTCGTCGTGTTACTCGCCTTCTGGAAACCTGCGGCCTCGCCCGGTCATCCGGAACCATCCACTTCCATCTTCGATTCGAATTCCTCGCACTTGTGGAACCGGCTCTACGCGGCGCTGTTGATCCGCGAAGACCGCCACGGAACGCTGTTTGGTGCGGACGCGCTCGACCCGCTGCTTTGGCCGGAGACGGAGCACCTGCTGACGGGACCTTCCCACGAGCGCGCCATCCGGATGCTCGACGAGTTTCTGCAGGCACACGCGGAGAATCTGATTCACGATCCATTGAAACGTGCTCTCTTACAGCGCGATCTGTGGACAGTGTTTGACTGGTCGGTCCTGCAATCGCCAGGGAAAGATCGGCCAGAATACAAGAAAGAGAAGGCGGAATTGCAGGCTCGGCTCGCCGAAGTGCTCCGGCGATTGGAGATTACGCCAGAAGAAGTGAAGTCTCTGCCCGACAACTATGCCCAGGCAGTAACCTCAGCCGCGTTTGCCAAAGAATATGATCCAGCCAACCCGGGGCGGCCGTTCTTGCCCCCGGACTTGTTTGACCAGCGCGGCCCCTGGGTGTGCGTCCAGTCAAGTCCGGAGTCGGATTCCGGAGTGGCAAAGATGCACATATTCAATTTCTCTGGACGCTCTGGCTTTCTCGTGTTCGTCAGGCTTCCGGAAGGCCGCAAGGCGACCATGAATTATTTCCAGTCGCTGTGGAATTTTCCAGAACCCTGGGTTCATGGACCAAGTTTTGCCTCCGATCAGTCGCTCGAAAATCCCGATCTGCCATCTTTTCCCGCCGGAACCGAGGTGGCGCTGGTCCGCCGCATGGCGTTGATCGATAATCAGGACGACCTGGAAGCATCCTCATTGACCGAGAGTGTGCAGATCCGTGTCTACCGAGCCATTACCGCCGCGGAGGAACGCAACTTCGGCAACGGTAATATGGCCGACGTCATCAGAAATAGTGGACAACTATTTTTTGAATTCAAACTGAGCCGGACACTTCTGTTTTCCGGCAAGAACGGAGGCTTGCGGGCGATTACTCCTGATGAAACAGAATTCTCGACGTTTCAGACCAAAGGCGATGATCCCTTTGAAGACAGGTTCAGCAGACCGGGCATCGCAAGCGCTCCGATCCGCGAACTACAAAGCTGCGTCTGGTGCCACAATGGAGGAGGCGTGCACTCGCTCAATAGCCGGAGCAGTCTGCTGAAACCGAATCGGCTTCAGCAGGAGCCTCAGAATATCGAGTATGGACCTGTCTATTGGGGCGACAGCGCAGCGATCGCCTGGAAATCGAATCATTACGACTGGGGGTTATTGAATGGCTACTGGAAAGCTTCTGCGCCGAGGTAGCTGTCGCATTCCACACGCGAATATAAGCTCCTCCGAACCTGCGGCGATGGTGTAGCATTGTCCGGCTTTGCCACCATGACCTTCGCCTCAACGACTTCCGCCTCAACGACTGCTCCGACCACCCACGAAGCGCCCAGCAATGCGCGAATGAACGGCGTTCTTTTCCTGCTGGCCCTCTCCGTCCTCATCAACTACATCGACCGCAGCAACCTGTCGATCGCCGCCGAGTTGATCAAGCACGAAATTCATATCACGGATTTTCAACTCGGAACTCTGCTCTCGGCCTTCTTCTGGACTTACGCATTGATGCAGATTCCCGCCGGTTGGCTGGTCGATCGCTTCGATGTGAAGTGGGTCTTTGCCGCAGGATTCCTGCTGTGGTCGGCTTCGACGGCGGTGACCGGCCTTTTGCACGGGTTCGCCGCGCTATTGATCATCCGCGTAATTCTGGGCCTTGGCGAATCGGTCGCGTTCCCGTCGTATGGCAAAGTTCTGGGCAGCCATTTCAAAGAGAGCCGCCGGGGATTTGCCAACGCCATGATCATGGTGGGCTTGGCGCTTGGCCCTGCACTCGGAATGTGGGTCGGAGGACGCGCCGTCGGACGTTTCGGCTGGCGGCCGTTTTTTCTTCTGCTCGGCTTGGCAGGTTTGCTCTGGCTTCCGCTGTGGTCGGTATGCATGCCGCGCCGAACAGACATTCCCTCCCGGTCAGACGAAAATCGTGCGGGCTTTCTTGACATTCTGCGGCAACGCTCTGCCTGGGGCACCTGCGTCGGGCAGGCCTCCATCAATTACTTCCTGTATTTTCTGGTGACGTGGTTGCCCTCTTACCTGCAGCGGGGACGCCACCTCTCGCTGCACGACGTGGCCAACGCGGGCGGTCTGCTTTTTCTGGCTTCCGCGATTTGCTCGGCAGTGACCGGAAAACTTTCGGACCTCTGGATCCACGCAGGAGCCTCTCCTACTTTGGTACGCAAGGGCCTGATGCTGTTCGGCCACACGGGCATTGGCATTTGTCTCGCCATCACAGCGCTGGCGCCCGGCCGGTTCTTCACCGCGATGCTGGTTTTGACCGGGGCATTTCTGGGAATCAGCGTCTGCAACAGCTGGGCGATTTCGCAGATGCTGGCCGGCCCCCGCATGGTCGGACGGTGGATCGGTGTGCAGAATTTCGTAGGCAATCTTGGCGGTGCTGTCGCTCCCGCACTCACCGGATTTATTTTGGGCAAAACCGGTTCCTTCTATTGGCCATTCCTGATCACCGCGGTCGTGGCCTGGATTGGCGGCATCAGTTGGTGGTTCGTGGTCGGTCCGCTGGACGAAGTGGATTGGGAAAACGCGCGGGGCAAGATTTTCATTCCGGTGAGCGCGGCGGCGGAATCGTCGCAGCCGTAATACACTCGTTGCATGCAACGGGAAATCGAAATCAAATTCCGTGTGGCTGATGTGCACGCTTTGAATCGCAGGCTGCGAGCGGCAGGATTCCGCCTGGTCACGCCGCGAACTCACGAACTGAACACACTCTACGATTTGCCCGGAGAAATTCTGCGCCTGCGCAAAGAGCTGCTGCGCATTCGCAAGTACGGTTCAACCTGGACGCTGACTCATAAAAGCGGCGGCAAGAAGGGCCGCCACAGCAGCCGCGTCGAATTGGAGACGGGCGTCGCCGACGGAAAAACGATGGATCTGATTCTTCGAGCCCTGGGCTACGCACCCACATTCCGCTACGAAAAATTTCGCGCCGAGTGGAGTGATAGCAAAGGTCAGGTCGTCGTCGACGAAACTCCCATTGGTGATTTCTGCGAGATCGAAGGCCCGCCACGCTGGATCGACGCAACCGCGAAAAAGCTGCTCGTCACTCCCGCAGACTACATCACCAAGAATTACGCAACGCTGTTCTCAGACTGGAAGCAGGAGACAAAGAGTTCAGCAGAGGACATGACGTTTAAAACCGTCAAGCGATGACGAGGGTGCCCCATCCTTGTCCCTCCGTTTTGTGGAGGGACAGGGTGGGGACTTTGACCGTGAAGTTCATCACGACCCTACTAAGATCAAAAGCCCCACCCTGTCGCAGAAAACGCGACAAGGGTGGGGCAGCCAGTCTTGATCCCGAATTACGCCCCGTGGCACTTCTTAAACTTCTTCCCCGAACCACAGGGGCAAGGATCGTTGCGTCCCACTTTTTCCTGCCCACGGACGACCTGCTGCACCGGCTGCGCATCGCCCGCTCCGGCCATGCGCGCCTGCTCGAGCTCGCGGCGCTTGCGGCGCATGAAGGCTTCTTCCAGTTCGTCGGCCGAGGTCGAGACCAAACGCGGAGGACGCCGCCCGTTGCCATCTCCACCATGCTGTGCCGGCACTCCGGACTCCGGATCTTGTCCAGTTGGGCCGGGTTGTGGGCCACCCCCATCGCCTGCGCCGGCCGGACCTCCTTGGTCGCTGCGCGGCCGCTCCAGAATTTGCATCAAATACAAATACCGAACCGTGTCTTCCTGAAAGCGCTGCATCATCGCTTCGAACATGTCGAACGATTCTTTCTTGTACTCGACCAGCGGATCGTGCTGCCCGTACCCGCGCAGCCCGATGCCTTCCTTCAGGTGGTCCATGCTGAGCAGGTGATCTTTCCACTGCTGGTCGATTACGCTCAGCATGATCATGCGCTCGTGATGGCGCATCGCGTCCGGCCCGATAAGTTTTTCTTTCGCGTCGTAGCGCTCTTTCAGTTTGTCGAAAATGGCGTCGCCGAGTTCCTGCCGGTTCAGCGCATCGCCCTTCACGCCTTCGGCAAGAAAATCGACGCCAAAGCGCGTGAACACTGCGTCTTTCAGTCCCTTGATATTCCAGTCCGAGGCGTGCGCCTTGGCCGGACAGTATTCCTCGATCAACCCAGCAAGAATCGCCGAAACATAGTCCTCAAGAATCAGATCTTTCTGGTCGGTCCCTTCGAGCAGCCGGCGCCGCAGTCCATACACGGCCTCGCGCTGCTTGTTCATCACGTCGTCGTACTCGATCAGGTGTTTGCGCGATTCGAAATGTTGACCTTCCACCGCCTTCTGCGCTGTCTCGATGCGCCGGGAAATCATTTTCGACTCGATCGGCACGCCCTCTTCCATCCCCAATTTTTGCAGCAGGGTCGAAATCCACTCCTTGGCGAAGATGCGCATCAGGTCATCTTCGAGCGCAAGGTAGAAGCGCGAAGAACCCGGATCGCCCTGCCGCCCGGCGCGCCCGCGCAGCTGATTATCGATGCGCCGTGACTCGTGCCGCTCCGTGCCCAGAATGTGCAACCCGCCCACCGCAGTGACTTCATCGTGCTCCACATCGGTCTGCTCTTTGTAGCGAGTCAGGGTCTCCGCCCACTTGTCGGTCGGGACCGTGTATTCGTTCCCGTTGTAATAGAAGATGGAAGTCTCGCCATCTTCCTGCGGCCCTTCGATCTTGCCCTGAGCCACGCGCAACTGCTGCGCGATTCCCTTCTTCACTAGTTCCTGCTTGGCCATGAATTCCGGATTGCCGCCGAGCAAGATGTCGGTGCCGCGACCCGCCATGTTAGTCGCGATCGTGACCATCCCTTTGCGCCCGGCCTGAGCGACGAATTCGGCTTCACGCTCGTGAAACTTCGCGTTCAGCACCACGTGCTTGATGCCCTTTTTCTTCAGCAGATCCGACAGGCGTTCCGATTTTGCGACCGACGTCGTGCCCACCAGTACCGGCTGGCCTTTTTCCGCCAGTTGCTGGATTTCATCCGCCGCCGCATAATACTTTTCTTTCTCCGTACGGTAGACGATATCCGGATTCTCGACCCGCAGCAGCTGCTTGTTGGTCGGAATCACCACCACGTCCAGCTTGTAAATGTTGTCGAACTCAGCCGCTTCCGTTTCCGCCGTGCCCGTCATCCCGGCCAGTTTCTTGAACATGCGGAAATAATTCTGGAAGGTGATGGTTGCGAGGGTCTGGTTCTCACGCTCGATCTTCACGCCTTCCTTGGCTTCAATCGCCTGGTGCAGGCCGTCAGACCAGCGCCGCCCCGGCATCATGCGTCCGGTGAATTCGTCGACGATGATGACCTCGCCGTCTTTGATGACGTATTCCACGTCCTTGCGGTAGAGCGCGTGCGCCTTGACCCCAGTCTCGACGTGATGCTTCAAGTCCCAGTTCTCAGGATCGGCGATGTTCCCGATGCCGAGCAACCCCTCAACCTTCACCCAGCCTTCATCGGTGACCGTGATGTTGCGGTGCTTCTCATCGACCACAAAGTCGCCAGTGAGTTGCGCCGGCTCGCCGGGCGCAACATCAAGCTCTTCGCCTTTTTCCAGCTTGGGGATGATCCGGTTGACCTTGTAATACTTGTCGGTCGATTCCTCGCTGGCGCCGGAAATAATCAGCGGCGTGCGGGCTTCATCAATCAGAATGGAATCAACTTCGTCGACGATCGCAAAATTGTGCCCGCGCTGCACGCAATCCTTGATGTCGAACTTCATGTTGTCGCGCAGGTAATCGAAGCCGAACTCGTTGTTGGTTCCGTAGGTCACGTCGGCCGCGTAGGCGGCACGCCGCTGTTCATCGTCCAAGTCGTGGACGATAACGCCGACCGTGAGGCCCAGAAAGCGGTAGAGCCTTCCCATCCATTCCGAGTCGCGTTTGGCCAGGTAATCGTTGACCGTGACCACGTGTACGCCGCGCCCGCTGAGCGCATTGAGATAGACCGGAAGGGTCGCGACCAGCGTTTTGCCTTCGCCGGTCTTCATTTCAGAAATCGTGCCCTGGTGCAGCACCATGCCGCCAATCAACTGCACATCAAAGTGCCGCATCTTGAGCACGCGCCGCCCGGCCTCGCGAACTATCGCAAAGGCTTCCACCAGAATTTCGTCGAGAACCTCTTGAAGTGCCTCGTATTCTCGTTTTTCGAATTCTTTCCGCTCATCAAAATCCGGCTCATCCTCGCCTGCCGGTTCGGTAGGCTCAATTTGTGGACTCTTCGCCACCTGGCTCAGCCGCTCCTGAATGCGCAGCCGGAATCCATCCGTCTTGGCGCGCAGTTCGTCGTCGGAGAGCTTCTGAATCTCCGGCTCAAGCGCATTCATCGCCAGCACCTTCGGCATCAGCGACTTGACGACGCGCTCGTTCTTGGTTCCGAAAACCTTGCCTAGCAGCTGATTAATCAACCTGAAATCCTTCAGAGGGCAGCACGCCCGAGGGTACCTTTAAAGCCTAGCATATTCGATGCCGCTCATGGCTCCGACGATCAAGAGATAGAACCACCAAACTACTCGTCGCACGTTCTCTCGAACGATCCCCGGCTCAGCCGGAAGCACAACAGTAAGCCCAGTTTTCGTGTATATTCGCCTCGACGAATGCCCACCTTTTACGATCGCTTTGTGGAATGCGCCGAGCGCTGGCCGGACAACGTCGCGCTCGAACTCCAGCGCCACGATCACCTCGAAAGCTGCACTTACGCTGAGCTTCATCGCATGGCCGAATCCGTGGGCCGGTGGATTACGGAAAATAGATTCCCGTCGGGATCGCGCCTTGCCATTCTGGCCGACAATCATCCACGCTGGGTCGCCGCGTACCTGGGAATCATCGCCTCCGGCTGCGCCGCCGTTCCGCTCGATACCGCCTTGCATGAGGACCAGGTCGTCAAGCTTCTGAAAGACAGTGGCACGTCGGCTGTCTTCTGCGATGCGAAACATCTTCCGGTCGCCCGGCCGGCCGCTAAAGAACTAAACGTAGGCCTGATCCTGATGGACCCGGACCGCATGACCGGCCACTCCGTCAACGATCACCCAATCGACGATCATCCGGGTGACGATCGCTGGCTGGGTAACCTGCCCGCCATTTTCGAAGCCGGCCCCGGCAAGTTCAAACCGGCTGCCGCAAACAACGACGACCTCGCTTCCCTGCTCTACACTTCCGGAACCACCGCCGACCCCAAGGGCGTGATGCTGACCCACGCCAACTTCCTGGGCGAAGTTGTGGCCGTCTTCAACTGGGTCGACATCGGTCCGACGGATGCTCTGCTGGGCGTGCTGCCGCTCTTCCACGTACTGGCCCTGATGGCCAACCTGCTGCTGCCGCTGGTGAAGGGATGCCGCGTCGTCTATTTGGAAACGCTCAATACCACCGAACTGCTGCGAGCTCTGAACGAGCGCAACATCACAGTATTCGCAGTCGTGCCGCAATTCTTCAACCTGATTCATGAACGCATCTTCCAGGAAATCGGGAAACGCGGCGCGCTTACGCAGAAAGTCTTCACCGCCTTGCTTGCTCTCAACCGTGCACTGCGCAAGTTCGGCATCAACGCGGGCCCCATCCTTTTCAAGAAAGTCCACCATACGCTCGGCCCCAAAATGCGTTACCTGGCTACGGGCGGATCGCGCTTCGATCCTGCGATTGCACAGGATTTTTATGATCTCGGCATCGATGTCTTGCAGGCTCTGGGACTAACAGAAACCACCGCAGCCATCTACGTGAATTCGCCGAACGACAACGTGATTGGCTCCTGCGGCACGGCGATGAAAGGCGTTGAAGGAAAAATCCTCGACCCGCAACCGCAGGAAGATGGCCCCCCGGTCGGGGAACTCGCAGTCCGAGGCGCGGTCGTGATGAAGGGTTACTGGAACCGTCCCGACGCTACCGCGGCAGTCTTCCGCGACGGATGGTTCCTCACCGGCGACCTCGGTTATTTTGACGCCAAGAGCCACCTGTTTCTGACGGGACGCAAAAAAGAAGTGATCGTTCTGAGCAACGGCAAGAACGTTTACCCCGAAGAGATCGAAGCCCACTACCTGAAATCGCCCTTCATCAAAGAAATCGCCGTGATGGGGCTCGAAGGTAAGCCTGGCGAGGGTGGTGACCGCCTGCACGCCGTGATTGTTCCGAACTTCGATGCGCTGCGGCAACGCAAAATCGTCAACGCGAAGGAAATCATCCGCTTCGACATTGAAGGGCTCTCGGCCCGGATCGCATCCACCAAGCGCATTGGCAGTTACGAAATCTGGCAGGACGATCTGCCGCGCACCACCACCCGCAAAATCAAGCGCTTCGAAGTCGAAAAACGGGTACGAGCAAATCAGGCGCGAAAGGCTGCCGACGATTCCGAACTGCCGGCGGAAAAACCGCTCACCGTCGGCGAACTCGCATGGCTCGAGCAGCCGGAGGTACAGCGCGGCCTCAAGATCGTCCGCGATGCCGCGCGCACCCTCCCACCCACGATGCGGCCCGCACTCAATCTCGAACTCGATTTCGGGCTCGACTCCATGCAGCGCGTCGAAGTGCTCAGCCATCTCGAAGAGGAACTCGGCGGCAACGTCGAAGAATCGCAACTGGCCGAGATCTATACGGTCCGCGATCTAATCGATGCCGTGCGCGAAAGCGCGGCCAGCGGCGCTGGCGCTCCCGGATCCCGCACCGCCTTCGCCGGATGGAAAGCCATCCTGGCCGAAGATCCAGACGATCCCGATGTTCTCAGACTGGCGCATCCCAATCGATTCACCGATGCGTTCTGGTACGTGGTGTCACGATTCATCCAAATGATCGCGCTCGACCGCTTTGATTTGAAGGTGAGCGGGATTGAGAAACTCCCCAAGAACGGCGCTTACATCCTTTCGTCGAACCACCAGAGCTATCTCGACCCGCTGTTCCTGGCCAGCATGATGCCGCAGGACGTGTTCCGGCGCCTGTTTGCAGTGGGCACGAGCGAAATCTTTGGCGAAGGGTTCATGCGCCGCCTGGCTCGTACGATCAAGGTCATTGTGCTCGATCCCGACGCGAATTTGGTTCCAGCGATGCGCGCCGGCGCGTTTGGTCTGCGACATGGCCTGGCACTCATTCTCTATCCCGAGGGCGAGCGCTCGATTGACGGCAAGCCCAGAATTTTCAAGAAGGGCGCCGCCATTCTATCCATTCATCTGCAGGTGCCGATCGTACCGGTGGCCATCGAGGGCTTCTACGAAGCGTGGCCAAGAAACAGGCCGTTCAAGGGGTTTCGTCCGCTGAAGATGGTGTTTGGCGACCCCATCGCTCCGCCGCCGGAATCGGAAGCATCAGAAGCCGTCTATGAAAAACTCACGGCTGACGTGAAGGCTCGAATCGTGGGGATGTGGGAGAAACTGCGAAGCCCCGAGTGATCCAGACAGCTCACGCGCCTGCGAACCGTTGCTACTTCGCGCGGGGATGCGTCTGGTCATAAACCTGCAGCACATGTTTCATCGAAAGTTGCGTGTAACGCTGCGTCGTCGCCAGGCGTTCGTGGCCCAGCAACTCCTGAATAGCGCGCAGATCGGCGCCCTCCTCCAGCATGTGCGTGCCGAAAGCGTGACGTAATGTGTGTGGATGCACGTCCGGCGAGAGCCCCTTGGCGACAGCAATCTTCTTGATGATGCGGCCGACGCTGCGTGTGGTCAGCCGTCCCCCGCGGCGGTTAATGAGGAGTGCCGCCGCGTGCTTGCGCGTTTCCGCCAGCGTCGCCTGCCGCGCGGGAAGATAGGCTGCCAGCGCATTCTTCACCGAATCGCCAAACGGAACGTAGCGTTCTTTCTTCCCTTTGCCGCGAATCAGGATCGCCTCCGCGCTCAAACGGATGTCGTCGAGATTGATTCCGGTAAGCTCAGAATTGCGAATGCCGCATCCATACAGCAGTTCGAGCATGAGCCGGTCGCGCTCGGGAAACACTGCGACCTCCGGCATCTGCCCATCGAGAACAGAATTCATTTCTTCGATGGTAGGCACGCGCGGCAGTTTTTTCGGCAGCCGCGGCGTCGCCACCAGCTTGGCTGGATTCTGCTCGACCACGCCTTCCCGCGCCAGCCAGCGATACAGCGATCGCACCGCCGCCAGCGAGCGCGCGACCGAAGTCTTGCCCAGCCCTTTCTCATAGAGCTGCGAAAGAAATCCCCGAATCGCGATGTGGTCAATCGATTTCCATCCCCGCGACCCCGCGTAGGCAGCAAAATTCGCCAGGTCGCCACTATAGGCTTTGATCGTGTGCGGCGAAGCGTTGCGCTCCCGCAAATGGCGGAGGAAGTCGGCCACGGCCTTGCTGACGATCGTGTTCCCGTTAGTCATTGTCAATCTTTGATTGTTGATTGCTGATTTTTGATTGTTGATTGAAAAGCTTACCAACCGCGGAGCCGTTGGTTTTCAATCGGTATCGAAAATCAACAATCAGCAATTGCCCTTACTCTTCGCCCTCGGATGATGTTTCTGATACACGGTTCGCAGGCGGTCCAGCGCCAGATGCGTGTATATCTGCGTAGTCGAAATATCCGCGTGCCCCAGAATCGTCTGCACCGTGCGCAGATCGGCGCCGTTCTCCACCATGTGCGTAGCGCACGAGTGTCGCAGCATGTGCGGCGACGCATGCCGCCCCGACGCTACCGACGCTTCACCCACCATCTGCCACACACGCTGCCGCGTCAGCCTGCGCCCGCCCCGCGCAATGAACAGAAAGGGAAGATTTCTGGAGCTCGGCACGAATGGCACCTTTCCCTTCTTCGCTGGGTGCCCCATATCTCGCGCTTTTTGCGAGATGTGGGGATTTTCCTTCACCCGCAACCCCGCCAGCAGCGGCCGCCCTTGCGCCAGATATTCCGACAGCGCGTCCTGCGCCGGCTTGCCCAGCGGCACAATGCGTTCCTTGTCGCCTTTACCGCGCACCAGCATGTATCCCGATTCCAGTTTCAAGTCCTCGAGTGTGGAGTTCACCAGTTCCGAAACCCGCAGCGCGCCCGCGTATAAAATTTCCAGCATAGCCCGGTCGCGAGCGGCCAACGCCGCGGCGTCGCTCGAACTGCGATGTCCACTGGCCAGCAGCGCGGCCGGAGACGCCAGAGTCGACTCCACTTCATCATGGGCCAGCGACTTCGGCAACACTTTCCATTGCCGGGGCGATTCAATGTTCAGCGTGGGATCGTGCTCGATTCTCTTATCGAGTAGCAGATACCGGTAGAGATGACGAAGCGCCGAAAGCTTGCGCCCCACGCTGCGCCCGTCGACTTGATACGAAAACAGTTGCTGCAGAAATTCGCGAACATCGTTGCGCCGCGCGGTGAGCAGCAGTCGTTTATGCTTTTCCAGGAACTCGGAGAACTGGAGTATGTCGGTCGTATAAGCTGTGATCGAATTCGAGGCCAGCCCTTTCTCGATGCGCAGGTAGTCGAGAAAGCCGGACAGCACGCGCGAATTCGCCTCGGAAGCCATAACGGAAGAGAAGAAGAGCATCAGTATGCGCGTTATCGGACCCAGCGAAAAGTAATGAAGCAGATGCGGCTGGAAGAACCTGGTTCGTAGAGACGTAGCTTGCTACGTCTCTCTCGCCCGATTACCAACCGCTGGTGAGCAACCGGTGCGCCGCGCGAAAGCCGCACTTCTGATATTTGTCATACGCCCCCGCGCCCCGATCGCGAATCTGGTCGTTATTTTCGCCTGCAATCCAGCCATCCAGCGCGCTTTTCAGCGTATAGGCTTCGGGAGCCATCAGCCCCGTAGTCCACAGCAGCGGATAAGCACCCGAGGCTCGCAACGGCTCTGCGAAGAACTGTTTACTCGCGCAGGCCAGCACAGCCGCATCGCGATGAACTTCGTTTTTCTGGTGAGGAAACTGCGAAAGCCGAAAGTCCATCAAGCCGTCGTGGCCGATGTAGGCCACAAGATTCGCTCCCCCGCGGATCTGCAGTTTAAGAGTTCCGGATGCGCCCGGCGGGCTGAGTGTTTCCGCACCGTCCCCCGCGGCTGAAGATAGGAAATCAAGAATCGCCTGCCGGATCTCCCGCCCACGATAAGCGTCGGCCACGAGATACACATTCGCCGCGCGATGCTTGAATACGCAACGTTCTAGAACCTCGGCCTTGGGCTTTTCACCGCAACTGATTCGCACCCAGTCTGCGCTGCGTGAGAAGAATGTCTTCACCCCATACGCCGACCCCCAGTACAGGTTGCGTTCCGGATCTTCCCCGTTTCCGAGTTTCGCAGGAACTGGAACGATGCCCTGGCTCTGATTGTCGGCGAGCGCCACAAACACGTGCACCGTGCGAAGTTCTGAATCCCGAGCCGCCGCACTGCCCGCTGCCAGGCAGATCGCGATACAAACAACCACTGAAGCACTGATGCCGCTTTTCAAGCCGACTCCCCGGCACTCACTTCGCGCAGCAGATCCACCGCGTACAGCGCGCCTTCCGGCGTTTCTTCATGCTTGAAATAAGCAAACACGTCGCGCCCCGCGGCAATCTGCTGCCCAATGCGGTCGATCATCGACCGGCGTTCCTCGCCCGTGTAGCTTGGCTTGCGGAAGCGATAATAGACAAAGCCGGCCGTCGCGACTTCCGGCGTGGTCATGGTCTCGGTCTCGGCCACGCACAACGCCACGTTGCTCGACTTCAGCAGATCCCAGGTCGAATCGGTGAACCAGGAAGCATGTCGAAATTCAAACGCCGCCGGCAGGGTGCGCGGCAGGATTGCCAGAAAGTCCTTGAGCAGCGCGGCATCCGCCTTCAGATTCGGCGGAAGCTGAAACAGCACTGGGCCCAGTTTACCCACGGCCGCCAACGGCTCAATGGTCGCCAGAAATCGCGGCGCAAAGTCCTCTGTCCCCTTCAGCCGCTTGATATGCGTGATGACCTGATGCGCCTTGATGCCGAAACGAAAATGCGCGGGCGTGTCGTGCAGCCAGTTCTGGATGGTCGTTTCTTTCACCAGCTGGCGAAATGTGAAATTTACTTCGACGGTATTGAGTTGCGTGGCGTAGTGGCCGAGGAATTTCTTCTGCGCCAGCTTGGCCGGATAAAAATCCGGCTTCCATGTCGGATAAGCCCACCCGGAAGTTCCAGCGAAAAATTGCGGCATACTTTAACTCTCAACCCAGAACTCTCAACCGAAACGGGTGCCCCATTTCTCGCGTTCTTTGCGAGAAATGGGGATTTTGAGCCGACAGAAATCAGAGTCATCCAGAGGCCGGAATTATACCTTGCGCGACTTCCGGCCCGAGTTCTTCCCCACAGCCTTCTTACGCACGGCCTTGCGCGGCACTGGATCGTCCTCATCCGCCTGCGCCGCAATCTCAATGCGCTCCGGCTGCTTCGCCGCGACTTTCAGATCGGGCAGCCGCTGCTTTAATTCGAGGACCGGCTCAAACAAATCGCCCAGCTTCTCTACGCGCGCCACCACCTGCGGCGCCTCGAACACCAGCAGGCTCGCATCCTTCTTCTTGAACGCCCGCTCGACTTCCTCCCACGTCACTGGCGTCGAAACCGTGGGATGCTCCCGCGCGCGCAGCGAATACACCGCGACCGTCGTCTTGTGCTCGTCGTTCTGGCTCCAGTCGACAAACACTTTACCGGTGCGAGCCTGCTTGCTCATCTCCGACAAGACCAGATCGCGATGATCGTGCTCCAGCAATTGCGCCAGCGCGTGCGAGAACATCTTAGTGACGTCATAAGTTACAGGCGTGTTCAGCGGAATGTAAACCTGCAGTCCCTTCGACCCCGACGTTTTCGGAAAGCTCTGCAACCCGAAGTATTCGAAAATCTCGCGCAGCCACAACCCGACCTGGCAGCATTGCACAATATTGGCCGGCGGCCCGGGATCGAGGTCGAACACCATTTCCGTCGGGCACGTGATGTCCTTGGCCAGCGCCAGCGACGGATGCAATTCCAGCGCCGCCAGATTGGCCAGCCATACCAGCGTCGGCAAATCGTCGGCCAGGACGTAATGAATTGTCCGCCGGTTGCGCCCGCTCCAGATCGGCGCGGTCTTCACCCAATCCGGCTTGTGCATGGGCGCGTTCTTCTCGAAAAACGGTTCGCCGTCCACGCCGTCGGGATACCGCTTGCGCGTGAGCGCCCGCCCCGCGAGATGCGGAATCATCGCGGGCGCAATGCGGGCGTAGTAATCAATGACATCCTTCTTGGTGAATCCCGCGGCGGGATAGAGCACCTTCTCCAGGTTCGACAACTTGAGGTGCCTGCCCTGAATGTCGACGGCCGAGTCCATGGTGCGTGTATGCCTCTTCGATATTGTGAACTATTATCGCTCACGACTAGAATCGTTCCCGTGGCCATCAGCGATACCAGTCCCGAGGCGCAAGCCATCCAGGATGAGATTCATCGTACGATGACCGGGGAACAGCGCGTCATGCTGGCCTTCGAGATGAGCTTGTTCGCGCGGGAACTCGCCCGCGCCGGCATTCAGCAGGAGCACCCGGACTGGCCCGAGGATCGCGTCGCCCGCGAACTCCTTCGCCTGGCCTTCCTGCCGAAGCCGCTGCCCGCGGGATTGCGATGAGTGTCTCCGCCGTCCTGCAAAGCATCACTACTGCACTCGATCAAAGTAATATCGAGTACATGCTGACCGGATCGTTCGCCAGCGCATACCACGGCACGCCACGGTCCACTCAAGACATCGACGTAATCATTGAGGCAACCCCGGAACAGTTGCGCCGCTTTGTGCACGGACTGGCAGTCGACCAGTATTATTCCGACATGGATGCGGCCCTGCAGGCTCACGAGGCCGAATCCATGTTCAACGTGATTGACTTGGCTACGGGATGGAAGATCGACTTCATCCTGCGCAAGTCCCGACTCTTCAGCCGCGAGGAATTCCGCCGTCGCGTACGAGTCCATCTGCAAGGCGTTTCTCTTTTCGTAGCCAGTGCGGAAGACATTGTCGTTGCCAAGCTGGAATGGTCGAGGCTGGCGCAATCGCAAAGACAAATCGATGACGCAGCCGCAATTCTGCGGGCGCGGCGGGAAACCCTGGACCGTTCCTATATCGAAAGGTGGACGAGAGAACTCCACCTGGAGGACGAGTGGGGCAAAGCTCGTGCGGACGCCGGAATTTAGCGGCATCCCGTTTGACAACCTACCTTCCCTCCACGTAATTTCAAACTGCTGCCCTGCCCGTCCGTCCAACATATGTGTATCGCAGAATGTCTGTCCATGAAGATGCCCGTCACGCTCGCCCCAACGCTGGAGGTCCAATGGAACGCCGAATGAAACACCACACTTTGAAAACTGTCATTCTCTTCCTTCTTTTCTCGGCCTTTGCACTGGCCCAGGACGTCGCGTCCTTCGAGAAGCGCATCACGGTGAAGAAACTTCCCAACGGCCTCACGCTCATGATCTGCGAGCGCCCGGAAGCTCCCGTCTTTTCCTTCTTTACCCTGGTCGACGCCGGCTCGGCCCAGGACCCCATGCGCGCCACCGGACTGGCCCACATGTTCGAGCACATGGCCTTCAAGGGCACCGACAAAATCGGCACCACCGACTACGCCGCCGAAAAGCCGGCGCTCGAGAAAGTCGAGGTCGCCTACGCCGCCTACATCGTCGAGCGCGACAAGACCGTGGGCCGCGATGAAGCCAGGTTGAAGGAACTGGAAAAAACCTGGCAAGAAGACATTAAAGCCGCCGACAAATTCGTGGTCAGCAACGCTTTCGGCAAACTCGTCGAGCAAAACGGCGGCGAAGACATGAACGCCTTCACCGCCTATGACGAGACCGGATACCACTACTCGCTCCCGGAAAATCGGCTCGAACTCTGGGCCTATCTCGAGTCGGAGCGGTTCCTGCATCCCGTAATGCGCGAGTTTTATAAAGAACGCAACGTCGTCATTGAAGAACGCCGCATGCGCACCGACAGCAGCCCGTTCGGCCGCCTGCTCGAGCAGTTCACTGAAGAGGCGTTCACCGCTCATCCTTATCATCGCCCAACCGTCGGATGGATGTCGGACCTGAACTCCTTCTCCGCCAGCGATGCCCAGAACTTTTTCGACAAATACTACGTGCCCTCGAACATGGTGGTGGCCGTCGCCGGTGACATAAAAGCTGCCCAGGCCATGCCGATGCTCGAGAAATATTTCGGACGCCTGCCTACGCGTCCGCACCCAGACGAAACCACCACCACTGAGCCTCCGCAGAATTCTGAACGCGAAGTCACGCTCAAAGACCGTTCGCAGCCAATTTACATTGAGGGCTACCACCGGCCTGACTACCGCAGCAAAGATGACGCTGTGTTCGACGCCATCTCTGACCTCATGTCGGAGGGCCGCACCTCGCGCCTTTACCGCGCCCTGGTTCGCGACAAGAAAATCGCCTCGTTCTCCGAGGGACTCACCGGATATCCCGGCGTCAAGTATCCCCACCTGTTCGCATTTCTCGCCGTCCCGCTTCCCGGCCACAGTCCGCAGGAAATGGCCGACGCCATCCACGTGGAAATCGACAAGCTGAAGAAGGAAGACATCAGCGACGACGAGCTGAAGATGATCAAGACTCGATCCAAAGCCAACTTGATTCGCGGCCTGGCTGACAACGAGGGCCTGGCCACGCAACTCGCCACCTACCAGACCCGCTACGGCAACTGGCGTGAATTATTCAAATCGGTCGACCGCATCGACCAGGTCACCAAGGCCGACATCCGCCGCGTAGCCAACGAGGTCTTCGTCGACACCAACCGCACCGTCGGCGTCATCGAAAACTCAAGTGGAGGCGGCGCTCCCGGCGGAGGCGAGTCTTCTTCCGGCGCGTCGTCCCCGGGAGATCAGCCTTCTAGTGGCTCCGCCGCTCAGGGAGGTGCACAGTGAAGCGGACTCTTCTTCCGATTCTTCTCCTGACGATGATGTTTGCCGCCGCAACTTTCACCACTATTCCACAAGCCGCGGCCCAGGCTGCAAGCTGGCAGCAGGTTCCGATTCCTCCGTTGCCGGCATTCAAACCGCAGCAACCCAAGCGCATCGAACTCGAGAACGGCATGGTGATCTTCCTGCAAGAGGATCACGAACTGCCCTTGATCGACGGCACCGCCCGCATCCGCGGCGGCTCAGTCAACGAGCCCGCCGGCAAAACCGGACTCGTCGACATCTACAGCGAAGTCTGGCGGACTGGCGGCACGAAATCCCAGACCGGCGATCAACTCGACGACTTTCTCGAAGTCCGCGCCGCCAAGGTCGAAACCGGCGGAGGCCCCGACTCCACCACCATCAACTTCTCCTGCCTCAAAGCGGATCTCGACGATGTTTTTAAGGCTTTCGTCGACGTCCTGGAGAATCCTGAATTCCGCGCCGACAAAATCGACATCGCGCAGAAAGCAGAAGGCGACGGCATTTCCCGCCGCAACGATGACGTGGGCGAGATCGCGCAACGCGAGACGGTCAAACTGGCCTACGGCGCGGACAATCCCTACGCCCGCGTTCCCGAATACTCTACCGTCGCCGCCGTCACACGTCAGGATTTGATCGATTGGCACGGCCGTTACGTTCACCCCAACAACATCATTCTCGGCATCAGCGGCGACTTCGATTCCGCCGCCATGGAAGCCCGTCTGCGCGCCGCGTTCGACGGCTGGCCGAAAGGTCCAGCGCTTCCGAAAGATGAAATTCAATACACGCCCGCCAAGCCCGGCTACTATCTCGTCCCGAAAGATGATGTGAACCAGAGCACCATCCACATGGTCGGCCTCGGCACCACGCGCGACAATCCCGACTATTACGCCATCAACGTGTTCAATGAAGCTTTCGGCGGTGGCTTCTCCTCGCGCCTGTTCAACGACATCCGGACCAAGCGCGGGCTGGCTTACGGCGTCAGCGGCTCGATTGGCTCGAACTTCGGACATCCCGGCATTCTGCAGATTTCAATCGGAACCAAGAGCGGCACCACTGTCGAGGCGATTCAGGCGGCCGACGAAGACATCGACGACCTGGCCAAGCACCCCATCACCGACGAAGAAATCCAGCACGCCAAAGACGGCATTCTCAACGCCTTCATCTTTCGCCTCGACTCGCCTGACAAGATTCTCGGCGAGCGCATGACCTACGAATATTACGGATATCCTCCCGACTGGCTCGACAAATACCAGGCGGAAATCAAGAAAGTCACGGCCGCCGACGTGAACCGCGTGGGCGCCAAATATCTGCACAAGGATCAACTCGCTGTCCTCGTCGTGGGCAACACCAAGGACTTCGACAAGCCGCTATCGTCGCTCGGCGTTGTGAAAGAAATCGACATCACGATTCCGCCTCCACCCGCCGAAAAATCAGAAAATAATGACGCGGCCAAGCCCGCGGCCTCCAATCCAGAAGGCAAAGCCCTGGCCGCGAAAGTCGCCGCCGCCATGGGAGGCCTGCCCAAATTGCAGTCCATCAAAGCCATGCACGTCAGCATCGCCGAAAGCGATGGCGGCGCCCCGCCCAGCCCGGTCGATGTCACCCTCGCCTTCCCCGACCGGATGCACATCGATGTGCAAACGCAGCAGGGCGCGCTCACCATCGTCACAACCTCTGACACCGCCTTCATGAGCATGGCGGGCATGGGCACGCGCAGCATGCCGCCCGAACAGAAAAACGAGATGCTCTCGCAGCTTCACCACGACCTGGTCTACATCGCGCAGCACGCCGACGATCCCGCCTTCACCTTCACGGCGCGGGCACCGAGAAAAATCGGCGACATCGACGCCGCCATCCTCGACATCGACGGCGCCGATCCCCTGGGTGCGCTGGTACGTCGATCCCAAGACCGGATACATTCTCCGCGAAAAATACAAAGCCACGGGACAATCCGGCCCCTTCGAGGGCGAAACCAATCTCGCCGACTGGCGCACCGTCGACGGCCTGACCATGCCCTACAAACACGCGAACAAACAGAACGGCCAGGAAACCAGCATCGCCGAATTCAAGAAGATCGAACTCAATCCCGCGCTCGATCCCAAGCTTTTCACCAAGCCCGCGGAGGCCCCGGCAGAAAAACAGTAGGTCTTAGCAAGTGTGGAGTAAGGATAGTGTGAAGCGGACTGTGTGGTGAGTTTGTGTGGAGCGGCACTCTTGCCCGCTGCCTTGACTTTGTTTTTGATTTTGACTCTGTTCGAGGAGCTCAGACCAAAAGCAACACCAAAACCAAAGTCAAAAGCAGCAGGCAAGAGTGTCTGCTCCACACAAGCAGTCACCACAGCAGCCCCAACTGGAGGATTCTCGATGACACCAGTTCCCCGTTATGCCATTCTCGTCCTAGCCCTCGCCGCCGTCCCCGCTCTCGCCCAAGTCACTACTTCGCAATACGACAATTCCCGCACCGGCGCAACGCTGACCGAGAAGATTCTCACGCTCCAGAACGTCAACGCCAAACAGTTCGGCAAACTAGGCGCGTTCAAAGTCGACGGCGCGGTCTATGCCCAGCCGCTGTTCATTCCCGCCGTTGAAATTCCCGGCAAAGGCACGCACGACGTTCTCTTCGTCGCCACCGAGCACGACAGCGTCTTCGCCTTCGACGCCACTCGTCCCAGCGATCCTCCACTCTGGAAGGTCAGCTTCCTCGACAAGGCGCGCGGCACGATCCCTCTCTCCGAAGACATGGTGCAGTGTCCGTTCATTCGGCCCGAAGTCGGTATCACCTCGACCCCCGTCATCGATATCAAGACCGGAACACTCTTTGTGTCTGGCCCGCACCATGATCCGCACGCAGGTCAGCGACAACGAATACTTTCAGCATCTCCATGCGCTGGCCATTACTACGGGCGTGGAAAAATTCGGCGGCCCGAAACTCATCACCGCATCGGTGCCAGGCCGGGGCGCAGGCAGATCCAACCGCGAGGTCGCCTTCGATCCTCTCCACGAAAACCCGCGCGCCGCGCTCACGCTCGCCAACAACAACGTCTATCTGGCCTGGGCTTCCTCCTGCGATGTCGATCCCTACCACGGCTGGGTGATGGCCTACGATCCGCAAACGCTCGCGCAAAAAGCCGTGCTCAACGTCAATCCCGACGGCAGCGAAGCCGGAATCTGGCTCAGCGACACCGGCCCCGCCGTCGATTCCGAAGGCAATCTTTACGTGCCCACCGGCAATGGCACATTCGACGCCACCAGCGGAGGACGCGACTACGGCGATTCCGTTCTCAAGCTCGACGGCTCATCCCTCGCCGTCCGCGACTACTTCACCCCGTTCGATCAAGCCGGCATCCTCGCAGGCGATTCCGACGTCGGATCCAGCGGTCCCACGCTGCTCCCCGATCAACCCGGACCGCATCGTCATCTTCTGCTCCAACCCACCAAGCACTCCATTCTCTATGTGATTGATCGCGACCAAATGGGAAAGTTTCACGCCGACCGCGACGCCATCCCCCAGAGGATTCACATGGCTGGCGAAGGATTCGGCGCAATGGCTTACTGGAACGGCCACGTCTATTTCGCCGCCAGCGACGACTACCTGCGCAGTTATGCCATCAAGAACGGCCAGCTCATGTCCGAGCGAGTCTTCCGCCATGAAATTCGTAACTTCCGGCGCGACGCCCTCGGTTTCCGCCGACGGCAACAAGAACGCCATCGTCTGGGCCATCTCCACCAAAACCTGGAACGGCCCCGACAACCAACCCGCAGTCCTCTACGCCTTCGACGCCACCAAACTCGGGCAGCCCCATCTACACTTCGGAAGCAAAAAGCGCCACGCGATCGAGCTGGCATGGCAACGCGCTTCGTCATCCCGGTCGTCGTGAACGGGCGCGTCTACTTCGCTGCGCGAGGCGAAGTCGAGGTCTACGGGCTGTTGAAATAACCGCAGCTCCCGCGTTTCGGTTACATTGGTTCGCCAGGATCTGCACCAGGACGGATTGAAACCAGGACGGAATGAACATGACCCAGAACAACGCAAGCGACCGCGATCTGCTGCCAGCCCTGCCCTTCGACAACTGGAAAGACACTCTCGCCACCGTGCACATGTGGACGCAAATTGTCGGAAAAGTGCGTCTCAAACTATGTCCGCTGGTGAACCACTGGTGGAATGTCGCGTTCTACTTGACCGCGCGCGGGCTGACCACTTCCGCCATGCCCTACTCGCGGGGAACCGTCAGCGCAACGGTCGAAGTGCAGTTTGATTTTATCGACCACAAGCTCTTGATCGAAACCAGCGAAGGCCGTGTCGTCACCATCGCACTCCAGCCGCAGAGCGTGGCTGAGTTCTACCGAAAGTTCATGGCTGCACTGGCCGAACTCGGCGTCCCGTGCAGGATATGGACGAAGCCATGCGAGATCGCCGATCCCATTCCGTTCCAACTGGACGACGTGCACGCCTCTTACGATGCGGACGCCATGAATAAATTTTGGCGCATCCTGGCGTGGTCCGATCAAGTGTTCAAGGATTTTCGAACGAGCTTTCTGGGAAAGGTGAGCCCTGCGCATTTTTTCTGGGGAGGGTTCGATCTGGCGGTCACGCGCTTCTCCGGTCGACGGGCGCCCGAGCGGCCAGGAGCCGATTCCATCACCAAGGAAGGCTACTCGCACGAAGTCAGTAGCGCAGGAGTCTGGCCAGGCGGAGGCGATATCGCAGGCCCTGCGTTCTATTCTTACGCCGCGCCGGAGCCGCCAGGCTTCGCCCAGCGGAAGGTTCGCCCGCAGGCGGCTTTCTATCATCCGCAATTGAAAGAGTTCTTGCTGATGTACGACGACGTGCGCACCGCCGCCTCTCCAAAAACAGCCCTGCTGGAATTCCTACAGAGCACCTACGACGCAGCGGCCGACCTGGCAGACTGGGACCGCAAGAACCTGGAACGCTAGCTCGCTCTCAAACCAGCAAACTCTTCCCCAAACAATCCTGAGAACGAAGAGAGACTCGACCGACGAACCGCCTGGAAGCAAAACTGCGTCGCAACAGCACATCAGAGCATCCATAGGATCTTTAGGAGAACACCAGAACAATGCAAAAACGCAAACTTGGAAAAAGCAATCTGGAAGTCTCGGCTCTCGGGCTCGGCTGCATGGGAATGAGCTTTTCTTACGGCCCACCCAAAGACAAGAAGGAGATGACCGCTCTTCTCCATGCCGCCGTGGATCGCGGCATCACATTCTTTGACACCGCCGAAGTCTACGGCCCGTTCTTGAACGAAGAGCTTGTGGGCGAAGCGCTCGCTCCGTTTCGCGGCAAGGTGGTGATCGCCACCAAGTTCGGGTTCGACGTAGGTGGCAGCGATCATGCGGCCGGGAGCGGCCGGCGTGAACAGCCAGCCCGAGCACATCAAGCAGGCTGTCGAAGGCTCGCTCAAGCGGCTCAAGGTCGAGACCATCGACCTGCTCTATCAGCACCGGGTTGACCCGAACGTGCCGATCGAAGACGTTGCAGGCGCGGTGAAGGAACTGATTCAAGCCGGCAAGGTCAAGCACTTCGGCATGTCGGAGGCGGGCGCAAAGACGATTCGTCGCGCTCACGCCGTCCAGCCGGTCACCGCTCTGCAGAGCGAATATTCGCTGTGGTGGAGAAAGCCCGAAGCAGGAAATGATTCCTACGCTCGAGGAACTCGGGATCGGTTTCGTGCCTTATAGCCCGCTGGGCAAGGGATTCCTGACGGGAGCGATCAAAGAGAGCACGAAATTCGACAGCACCGACTTCCGCAGCACTCTTCCTCGCTTTACGCCCGAGGCTCTCAAGGCGAACCAGGCGCTGATTGACCTGCTCGGCAGCATCGCGAAGCAGAAGAAAGCGACTCCCGCGCAGATCGCGCTCGCCTGGCTGCTCGCGCAGAAGCCGTGGATCGCTCCGATTCCCGGGCACGACGAAACTGAACCGCCTCGAAGAAAACATCGGAGCGGTGGCAGTGGAACTCACAGCCGACGATCTCCGCGACATCGAAAGCGCCGCGTCGAAGATCACAGTGGAAGGCGCTCGTTACCCGGAGCGCCTGGAGAAGATGACCGGTCTCTGAAAGGAAAGTCCAGCATGTACAAGGCAAAAGCTTATTCCGCTGCGAGTGCAACATCGCCGATGGCCTCGACCACGATCCCGCGGCGCGATCCAACCGAACACGACGTACAGATCGAAATCCTGTTCTGCGGCATCTGCCATTCCGATCTCCACTCGGTGCGCAACGAGTGGAGCGAATTCATGCCCACCGTGTACCCGATTGTTCCGGGCCATGAGATCGTCGGCCGTGTGACCAAGGTCGGCTCCGCAGTCACCAAGTTCAAGCCCGGCGATCTCGCTGGCCGTCGGCTGCATGGTCGACTCTGACGGCACTTGCCCCGAATGCAGAGCTGGCCTCGAGCAGTTCTGCCCGAACCTCACACTCACTTTCAATTCGCCCGACAAGCACCTCGGAGGCGTCACCTACGGCGGCTACTCCGACAGCGTCGTCGTCGACCAGCGATTCGTGCTGCGCGTGCCCGCGAACCTGCACCTCGCCGGAACCGCGCCTTTGCTCTGCGCGGGAATCACCACTTACTCGCCCATGCGCCGCTGCGAAGATCGGCAAAGACAAGAAAGTGGGCGTGGTCGGCCTCGGAGGATTGGGCCACATGGCCGTGAAGTTTGCTCGCGCGCTTCGGAGCCCAGGTGGTTGTCTTCACGACTTCGCCGAACAAAAAGGAAGACGCGCTGCGCCTAGGCGCCCACGAAGTCGTCCTTTCCCGCAATGCCGATGAAATGCAGAAGCACGCCGGAAGCTTCGACTTCATCCTCGATGCCGTCTCTGCCGATCACGACATCAACGCCTATCTCAACCTGCTCGGCCGCGACGGCAACCTTACCCTCGTCGGCGCACCGCCGAAGCCTCTCGCCGTCGCCGCGTTCGGCCTGATTATGCGCCGCCGCAGCCTGTCTGGCTCGAGATCGGCGGCATCGCCGAAACTCAGGAGATGATCGACTTCTGCGGCCAGCACAACATTACCGCCGATGTCGAAGTCATCCCCATTCAGAAGGTCAACGAAGCCTACGAGAGGCTGCTCAAGTCGGACGTGAAGTACCGCTTCTCAATCGATATGGCTTCTCTCAAATCTGAGTGACGGATTTCCCCAGCCAATGGGGAGGAACGGGAAAAATGGAGAGCAACCAGCCAGACACGTAAAGGAATTGAGCAATGGACATAAAGAGAATTGGCACCCAACCTTCCGCCAAAGGTCCGGCAGATTGGTTCACTGGTACGGTACGGATCGATCCGCTCTTTCAGGCGCCCGATCCCGCGCTTGTGTCTGGCGCAGCCGTAACCTTCGAACCCGGCGCGCGGACTGCCTGGCACACCCATCCCCTCGGTCAGACTCTCATTGTCATGTCCGGCTGCGGCTGGGCACAGCGCGAAGGCGGACCGATCGAGGAAATTCGGCCCGGTGACGTGGTCTGGTTCTCTCCCGGAGAAAAACATTGGCATGGAGCCACACCGACCACGGCCATGACGCACATCGCCATCCAGGAAAGAAAAGACGGCAAGGCGGTCGACTGGATGGAGCACGTCAGCGACGAGCAATACCGCAAATAAGCTTCAGCCATCCGTTAGGGATAGGAGTTGACATGCCTACGCGAAACGATGCCCTGAGAAAGAGCCTTTCCCAATCGAGCGAGCTCAACATCACCGTGACCGGCAGACGATCAGGACGCAAGATCTCAATCCCCATCTGGTTCGTTCTGGAAGGCGACAAGCTCTATCTCTTGCCGGTCAAGGGTTCCGATACGCAGTGGTACAAAAACGTGCTCAAGAATCCGACGATTCGGATCGAAGCGGGCGGCGCGGAAGCAGAACTTCAGGCCGTTCCCATCGCTGATCCGTCACAGGTCTCCTCCGTGGTCGAGAAATTCCGCGGCAAGTACGGGCGCAATGAAGTGAAGAAGTACTACGCAAAGTTCGACGTTGCAGTCGTCGTTCAGACGCAGTGATATTGCATCCTCTCTACTGCGCAACTGTACTGCGCAGACCAGGAGGAGGCGTTTTTTTTCCCTGCATGCGTCGCCCCTACACCCGCTTGACGGGGTAGTACCTATCGGGAAAAATTCGGCTACCCCCTCCACCTGCCAGGAGGTTTGGTTTGACCCGGGCTCGCCCGGGATGCGAGTGGGGGATTTCGACGATCTGAGAAGAACTCGGCTACACATTTGGGAATATGGGTCGCATGCGCCTATAAGCATAACCAGATCGTGCTCGGGATGGAGAATGGAAGGAGATAAGAAGCAAGATGTAAACTCTGCAGGAGCTACTAGACCACGGATACCTCTTTTGGTGCAGTGATATCGGTGAGAACTCTGAGCTTTCATGCTTCATTCCAGCCGATGAGATTAACCGGCTCCGTCATTTCCGTTTGCTCTCCAATTGTTTTACGCTCTCTGCCACTTTCTTCCTCGTGCTCGGGTGGATGCGCGCGCCGTTTAGGAATCGACCAATAGCATGTTGCGAAACTCCTGACTCACGTCCGAGAAGTTTCTTAGGAAACCGTTTTGCTCTTTCAATCAAAGCGGCATCTGCGGGACGTGTGTTCGCGGTTTTGCGCGGGTGGTATCTGACGGGTCCAGCCTGATCCAGAACGCTGACGTCTTCCCCTTCTTGCGACCTTCGTTCGATTTCCTTTCCTATTGGTATCAGTGGACTGATCGCCGCGACGGGCCGACGCAATAAAAGTCCGCGTGTGTAAGCGTTACACAATTGTCCGTCTGGGGAAAGAGACTTGTCTTCTGGATGCAGAAAATGACGCCAAATAACGTTAGACAATGTTTGCGGTGTGAGGGTCTTTCCGTTGTATTCGCTTCCCAGCCTTAATGTTTCTCCGCCATGAATCTCTGTGTATTCTCGCGTCAGCCAATCGTTTGGATGTTTGCTGGCAGGGGCAACTAAGGTGCAATCTGGCGATGGCTGAATCAATATCGGCGACAATACGAAGTTGTACGGCTTGGCAATTTCCGGATTACGCTTCCTCAAGACCTTCAAGACGTTCGGTGTCGTGATCCGTACTCGCATGACAGCGGGCAGCTCGTCAAACCACAAGTGCCGTGATATCAGTGCGTTTGTGGGATCTTTTTCATTCTTGAAATGTTCACTAAGCAGACGTTCCCAAGTTTCAACGATCCAACGTGGATATGTCGTTTCCTGATCCTTGCAATCGGCTGGCGTGTAACGGCTGCGCTTGTCAGGAACATACACAATTCCCAAGCCGTGTTCGCTGGGCTTGATGATTTCGAATTTGCCCTTCTGCTTTTGCGTGTAAACGACGTAACGTTTGGCCGAGACCGCGAGTCCGAATAATTGATGTTGAGTTCCATTCCTCGCATAATTGCAATCCTCAACTTTGAGAATGTCGCTAACGATATTCGGATCGTACGGATTCAGACTGTTAAGCTCTGCACAGAGCGCTTCTACCTGCTTCCAAGTAAGGGCTTTGACAGCTGCCGTTCCGTTCTTAGGCTCGTACGACCCGCCGGGACATGTATAAAGCCCACCTTTTTCTGATGCGACAAAGAACATGGAATCCGTGTCGGTGAGCAAATATGTCCCTCCCAACTCCTTGGCCTTGCGTTCCAAGATAGCCAGCATCAGCCGACCCCCAGCGGTAACCAGCGCAGCTGCGGGAGGGAACTGCCATCTGCCTGGACGTTCGACCGAGAAAGTCGGTTGAATAAACTTGTATTCACCGGAAAACACTTCCAGTTGTTTTCTATTGTTCTTGCCGAATTCCTCCTTGTTCAACTCTGCGAAAATCCCGTAGAGCGCGTTTGCAATGATCTTCAAGAGCAGATAATGCGGATGCAACTTAGGCAAGTTCTTTCGTTCCTCGATGACGACGCGAAAGAAGTCATCCTTTACTGGATCGATCGTCCGCGTTCCAATTGCAGTTGACTTCATTCCTGGCTGGACACCGTGGGGAACGATTCTGAATGCCTCGATGATTTGTGGGGTCGTTTCTCTCGCAAGCTTGGAGGCTGCAAGATCTGGACCTGCATACCAAATCGGTTCCGTTGCCGTGAGCGGATTCGAACCGATATTCGTTTCGCCTGTTTCGCTATACATGGCGCGTACCGGAACGAGGTCTCCCGATGGTTTCATAGAAGCGAAGAACCCAAGATGCGGCCATAGCGATGGGTCGAGGATACTTTCAGAGTTCACTCCATCAAGAATGCGGCGAGCCTCTTCGGTGCAGTCCTCCACTTCCACATTGGCGGCAGTCAACAACGGCCACAAGCGCAGAAGCCCAGCAACGGAGGGATACTCCGAGGTCGTATCGCAAACCACGATTAGCCTTGTTCATGGCGAATCCGGATTTCGCTCCGACCACCGTAATAAGCCTGCATGCACTTGCCCAAGATGTGGTCTGATATATCAAACTTCCGCGACGGCTGCTCAACTTCCATCTTGTCCAGAAATGCTTTTGTGATGCTTGCCGCGCTCATGGCACGTTCGGGCGGAAGGTCTATTGTCTTGGTTCAGCCTGAAATGGAGAAGCGACGTTCTCCGTTAGTGAGTATTCCGCCCTTCGGGCGGGGATTTTCAAGGCATGGGGTCTTTCGATCCGATGGAGGTTGGGGCGGCGCAAGAACGAATCCTCGCGCCCCCGTTCATCGTCTCGATGAGCCCACGGGCTATCCCTCGGCATGGTTGCGTCCCCGCAGTGCCCGCTTCCGTTTCGCCCGGCAAAATCATTGTAGCTCCGCAACGACCTGCCGTTTCTCAACATCCAGTTGGCCTGTTATTCCGCCAAAACCCAGACCGCGCCAGACTCAAATCGTGAGTGTAATTGCCTTGGTTACAACAGTTACCGTCGTAAGCCGCAAGTTTGGCGCTGAAATGCTCTAATCTTAATCATGAACCTGCGAGCAGAATACGATATTGCGTGACGAAGGCTCTTTGCGATGCGGCGACTTGAAGGAGAGTTTTGAAGAGACTTCCCAAGATCTTGCTGTATAGCTGCCTTTTCCTCGTGGGCCTCTGCCTTTTGGTTCCGGCTAGTTTCCGCATATGGCTCAAGTACGAATATCATCTTCCACCCGAGCAACGTGTGCGCAAACAATTTGAGAACGACCGGGCCGCTTACATCCAATTCGCTACACTGCTGCAAAGAGATCCATCCGCACATTATCGCGTTATCGACGGCGACGGTAGAGTTGATATTAATGGAGTGCACTCACAGCCAGTACCGGAATACGAGCATCTCATTCGCAAGATTGGAGCCAAGTTCGTGACGATCCGGGAAGATGGCTCGGTTGAGTTCTCGCTCTATGGCTCCGGTTGCGCGATCTGTTCGGATTCTTACATGGGCGTGCGCTACGTCCCGAAGGTTCGTAGGACGGATGCTCCCTCGGGATGGGAGCAAACCGCCGTTACGTCTCTAGCAGGCTGCGGAAAAAGAGATGTCGCGGCATAGATTCTGTTCGGGCCCCGCGATTTCACGACTTGGGGAAGGACCTTGGGTGCCTCGCTGGCGGCTCGCAGATCGTTTTTCGAGCCGTTGGATAAACAGCGACCTCGGCTTACGTCGACTGAATCGCCAGATTCCTCATACGGACTAAGTTGTAGGCTGCGGCAGCGAAGGTGAAGACCCATCCCACCTTGAAGATTCCACGGTGCCGAACCTTCCGCAACAGCGCGATCGTCTTCAGCCAGCCGAAGCACTCTTCAACGCGTTTCCTCTTCCTCTGACTGATGGCGTATCCGGCGTGGTGCGTCGTACGAGCATCAATGGCGCTCCCACCGGGCCGCCCCAGGTTCTGGGCCACGTGCGGCGTCACCTTTAAGTTTCTGCACTCAGCCACGAAATCCGCCGTGTCATACCCCTTGTCGCCGCCCACCGTTACTTGTTTCGTGCCTGGAATCTGTTCGAGCATCACCAGCGCGGCATCGCGCTCCGCCGTTCCGTTGGCCTCGAACACCTCGCTGTTCACGATCAGCCCGTGGCGGTTCTCCACTAGCAGATTCCCGTTGTAACTCAGCTTGGCTTCCTTGCCCTTGCCTTTGCGCGCCATCTTCGCATCCGGGTCCGTCTTCGACGCGTGCGTCTGATTCGACCTCTTTTCTCCGTGGAAGTCCACCGTCGCATTGCCGGGATCGTCCGGCGGGACGTCGTTCTTCGCATCCTTGCGTTGATAACTCTTCACACTCGCCCACGCTTCCAGTAGCGTTCCATCCACCGTGAAGTGTTCGTCCGAGAGCAAACTCCGCTCGCGTGCCTGCTGGAGCACGGCTTGAAAGAAGGCTTCGGCAATGTCCCCATCCAGCAACCGCTCCCGGTTCTTGGTGAATACGGTCACGTCCCAGACCGAGTCATCCATGTTCAAGCCCACGAACCAACGGAACAGCAGATTGTAGTTGAGTTGCTCCATCAACATTCGCTCGCTGCGCACCGAGTACAGGGCTTGCAGCAGGAGCGCTCGCAACAACTTTTCTGGCGCGATCGAAGGTCGCCCTGTCTTGGCGTACAGCCCGTTGAACCGTGGTTGCAGTTCCCTCAATGCCTCATCCGTCATGACACGAAGAGGGCGCAAGGGGTGATCCTGCGGAACTCGCTGCTCGGGGCTTACATAGCTGAACACATCCAACTGCTGCTCGTCGTTTCCGCGCATGCCTTCTTCTTACCAGGTTGTGCTGTGGAAACAAGACTGTTTTCGGGTACACCAGTTCACAGCGGCGGACCCTCTTGCGGCCACTTGAGCAAAGCAGTTGTCAGGATCAAACCCTCCAGCTTGGAGCCTTGCCTCAAAAGCTGATTAGCCGCATCCAACTCTGCGCTGCGTCCCGCGACCGCCAGCAGGTCTTTCCGGGACACACCGCGCCCCGCCTCTGCTTGGGCAAAAGACACAACTTCTCCCCAGACAGGTTCGGAGGACAGAGGTCGCTCTGCGCTTAGATCACCACTCGGTGTCATCCTCTGAAACATCTCAGAAAAGCGCGTTCCAGCTTTCCCAAGGAGCAACCGACCATAAGCCATGGGAAGGAACTCGACCAGACGCGCTGCATATTGCCTATCGACGCCAGTTCCAACAAGCTTGCGAAAGACTTCTTCGTCTGAAGAGTTTAGCAACTCCCGAAAGATCACGACTGCTGTTGAAATTGCTTCAACTGTCATGCGGCAAGCAGACTACCATCAATCCGAGCAATTACGGGGCGGAAGAACAGTTTTTCCGCAACCTGCTAGATAGCGCGAAACTTCCTCAGGAACATGGGGCCGTTGCTACCGGCTTGTATGTTGTGCCCATCGAGCCAGAGTGGTTTATCTACCGACTCGACTACCGAGAATGAGGTAGAGCACGCGGCTTGCTGGCGGTGACTCTGGCGCTGCTGTCTGGCGGCTTCCAACCTGCGGTCGCGTTCTGCGTGGATCTCCTGCTGACGCCCCGCCAGCACGTCCGTCGGCGTGATGTAGCCGGTGGCACTGTTCAGGCGGACGTTGTTGTAATGCTCCACGTAGCCCTCGACAAGACGCCGTGCGTCTTCCAGCGACAGCGGCGTTCCCGGCCGAATGCACTCGCTTTTCAGCGATTTATGCCAGCGCTCAATCTTGCCGTTCGACTGTGGATAATAAGGGGAGGTTCGGACGTGCGTCATGCCCGAGATGCGAATGAACTCCTTGAAGTCACGAGCAATGAACTGCGGACCATTGTCGGAGATGATTCGCGGCTTTGCTTCCGGGTACTTCTCCTTGGCTCGCTGCAGGATCACTTCGACATCAGCTTCTCGCATGGACTCACGCAGGTCCCAATGCACGAGGAACCGACTGAACCCATCCAGAACGCTGCACAAGTAATAGAAGGTGCCGCTCAGGTTGATGTAGGAAATGTCGATATGCCAGTGCTGATGCGGCTGCAGAGGCTGTTCGAATCCGGTTCCCTTGCGCGAAGGTTTGCTCTTCCACCGCGATAATAATCCAGCTTTCTTCAACACTCGCCAAACACTTGCCGGACTAACCGCTACAACGTCAGCGTCGAGCATCATGAATGTCAGCCGCCGATAGCCCTCCAGCGGGTTCTTCAGATGGAACTCGATGATTGCTTCTTTCTCCCACAGTTCCAACCAGAAATCACGGGGAACCCAACCGTTGTGCTCGTTGACGCACCCGTACCGCTGCCGCCAGTCATAGAACTTGCTGGCGCTCACGCCCAGCCACGGGATGAACCGTCCGACGCCGATCTCGGCCTTCTCCGACCAGCGCCGGACGAAATCCACGACTAGATCCCGCACATCATGCGGCACCCAGATACCGGTTAGAGTTCCCCAAGACTTTTTTTTAGCGCGATGTGCTCAGCCATCAGCTCAGCTAGGACCTCGTCCTTGGTCTGCACCTTCTTCTCCAAGAACTCGATCCGCTTCTGCTTCTCCTCCACTTGGCGGTGGGGACGCTCTTGAGACTGAAAAGCGGCGGCTCCGTTCTCGAACAGTTCCTTCTGCCAGCGGTAGAACACCGTTGGCCGCAGGCCCAGTTCTTCACACAGCTCCGAGACGGGTACTTTGTCCACAAGATGCCGCCTCAGGATGGCTACTTTTTCTTCTGGAGTGAAATGCTTCCGTTCCTTCCTCATACGTTCGCTCCGTTATCTTAACGGACGAACGCCTTCTCCATTTCCAACTGAGGCAAGACACTATCGGGAACCCCTCATACTCGCGTTTCATGGCATTGAGTAGCGCAACTGTTCGCTCTGTATCGCGCCGACCGTATGCCAACTCCTTTTCAGTGACACGTCCACTAGGCTCGTGATCGAGTTTTCCCTCAAGACCAAACGACTTGAGAAATCCTGCGAGCGTCATATGCCTGTTGCGCAATGCCCAGCCCAGAACGGATAGGTCAAGGAAGCGGCCACGATAGATGGTGCGGTTGTTCGGATCGCCACCGGCAAAGCTGATAAACGCTGAACGCGAATCCTTTGGTTTTATTCTCAGCTTCGGCTTGAGCTTGTCTGGTTTGCCCTCGTATCTCCAAAGCACCATTGACCAACCCGAATTCTTCCTGCGAGCCTCGCGGTACTCCAGCGCTAATCTGCTGAGGTCAAACGGTGCGTTAAAACAGACGATGACAGCGCCAGCCTGCACAGTGGTCCAAAACTCACCGTCTACAAACTCCGTGCGAGATTGCACAAGGATTTCTTCGGGACAGCCGTCTTCAACATCGGCTTTCTTACTCATTGCGTATTTACGGATCAGGCCGATTGATCCCACATCAAGGGCATCCGCATGCACGAGGCCTTCCTGTTAACAAACGTAGGTGCCTTGCTTCCGCTCGCAGAACCGCCACCAAAGAAAATTGAGGTCCTGACGGATATCAATTGTGGTTTCGCAATCGAACACGAGCGCATACTTGGCCCACTTGTCCGCGAGTTTGCCCTCACCATCTTTACGGGGCTTCTCACCTTTCACACGCGTATGCGAGCGAACGAAGACTGGCGTCGGCTCTGGCTGGGTTTCTCTGGGGAGTTGCTTCTCTTCGGTGGGTCTGTCGGCCATCAAGGCTCAATCCGACCGCTTTGGGCAACGGGCGGGTTGGACAATGATAACTCTCGCGCCTTGCGGCGAAGTGACGCCGCTCTCGCTCGGGACGCGTCAATAATCAGTTTGATCGGCGTATCAGGCGCACTCTGCAATAGTTCTGCTTGTGATTCTTCGTCTTCGGCCATCAGCAGCAAGTAGCGTCGTTGCTTTTCATGATCAGATTCGACTATATCTCGCTGGCCATTTTTGGTAAGCCTTTTAATGTCTCTATCGGCTTCCGTCTTTCGATGGCAATCGCGGCAAACAACTCGTTTGAATTTGTCATCCAGTTCGCGGGTAACCGGATGATCTTCCTCAAAGCAAAACACATTCGTTTCGCCGCAATTAAAACAGCGAGACGGGTACCCCAATTGCTTACGACGCATCTCAATGCGCCGAGCCCGCGCGATGGGGTTGGCATTTTTCATGCAGCAACATCAGGACTCACGTACAGCGTTTCGAGCTGGCCTACGACACCAGCCTTAGCAAGCAATACGAGTTGCTCATAGTTGCTGACCAACTCATGGCCGCCTACTTTCATGCCGCGATACTCCTCAAGCGCGGATTTTGGTTCTAGGCGACGAAGTACGCGGATGCAAGTTGCACGATGCTGACCGGCAAGATCGCGCTGACGAGAACCCTGTGCTGTTGCCGTTACTGCACCGTCGTCGATCAGGATTTGCACTTTGGCTGAATATCGGTCAGTTTCCGTGACCCGAATGCGACTGCCGGGATGTTTCTGGGTAATCGCCTTCGGCACCCACTTCCGAATCGCTCTCAGCGTTGTTCCTTCAGCCGTGCGGCTTCGGAAATTGTTTTCGCGTCGCCCCGACGAACTCGATTGAGAGCTCCGAAACACTTCACTTGTTCGTCCTGTTGTCGCAAGGTCAAGCGTTGGCCCTTACGAGTTGATTTCGTTCGGGTAGTGCTATTTCGCCTGGTCGACTTGTTCCTTCGAGTTTTCAAAGTGTTGACCTCCTCCTCGTTTCCCTATTGCGTTGGCCTCAGTCTTAGGCCTAAACTTACGTATAAGCAACTTGAGTTGCATTATGCACCCTAAAAGTTAGGTAAGCCTCTTACCTCCAATTACTTGGAATAGGTAGCGCTTCGAAGTTTCCGCATATTTACGTGATTTTATGCCTAACTGCACGTATAATTAGGACGAGGTTGTCTGGGAGTGACCGTAATAATGGCGAAATCGAAAAACCCGCAGAAAAGCGCAAAAAATCTACTTGACAGGTTTTCGACAGAACGGGGTCGAGGCCGTCCGCCGATGGTTGTTCGATCAGCGGTGGTGGGACGTGCTGACAACTATCGCGGCATATTGCCGATGATTTGGGAGGAGCTAGAAGCTCCTCTTCTGAAGGCCCAGACCGAAGATGAGGTCGTGAAGGCGTTTCAAATCGCTCAGCCAGGAGGTCACGAATTTCCCTCTCTGGCTCCCGTGATCCTCAAGGCCGTAAAAGACCCGAGTTTCCCGACGAGGCGAAAAGCACGAATCAATTTCTTAGCGGATTCCATTGCGGGAGTTGGCCTAGTCACTCTTCGCAGATCGCGCGACATCTGCTCTGAGGAACGAGCAGCAAAAGAGGAAGCAAAACGGGCGCCTTACATCATTCGATACGAGTTCTACGTTGAATGTTCTTGCGGTTACAAAGGCCATTCGGAAAACCATGCGTGTCCCAAGTGCGGTGCGGAGATTTTGTTCCCAGTAAACTTGGGGAGTCACATGTTCTAAAAAGAAACGGGCCTGTCGGTTGTTAGCGCAACCAACAGGCACTGACCGTCAAAGGAGGATAAGCTCCAATGGCAGCTACACAAAACGTACGCCAACTATTGCCGTCAGACAATTCGCTGACGCCACGTCACGGTGTTCTGACACTCTTCGGCTATGGCATCCAAGTCCGCGTGGATCGCGGGCATTTACTCATTGAAGATGGGATCGGCGAGGATCGCCGCAAGATCAGGCTCTCCCGTGTGAACCACGGGCTAAAGCGGTTGGTCTGCATCGGCGCTGACGGATTCATTTCGCTCGCCGCTCTGCAATGGCTCGCCGCTCAGGATGCCAGTTTTGTCATGCTCGAACGCGATGGTTCGGTGCTTGCCACCACGGGCCCGGTGCGACCGTCGGACGCGAAGTTGCGGAGGGCTCAAGCGCTGGCCCATGTATCCGGAGCTGCGTTGCGCATCACACGCGAACTGATTCGGCAGAAGCTTGCAGGGCAAGAGTCGGTAGCAAGAAACAAGTTGTTAGACACAACCAGTGAAGGCGAAACGCTCGCCGCCGGTCCCGTTCCCGTGCCGGACAAAGTAGCCGTCTGCGGACTATTAGGGGCATTATCGACAATCGACAGCGTTCCGTTGATTGAACCCAGCGTAGTCGGTGCGAACACCACATTGATCATGCAGTTTCCACCTGCCGCCAAGCTTGGTCCACAAGTATTGGTCTCGGCAAAGCCAGCGCGTACGATAACACTGTTGATGTTCAACTGACTGCCACCCCGGTTCGTCAAAGAAACTGCCTGGCCTGTGCTCGTCGTTCCAACGGATTGTGAGGGAAACACAAGGCTCGCGGGCGACATTGTCGCTGCGGGTGCCGTGATGCCATTCCCCCAAAGGCCAACTGTCTGTGGGCTCTTTGAGGTATTGTCCGCAAAGTTGAGAGCGGCACTTTCGTCTCCAACAATCGACGGACTAAACGTGATTATTACTGAGCATGCCGCCTCCGGCGCGATGGATGTCGCAGTGCACGTGTTCGCGTTAATGCTGAAGTCCGCTGCATTTCCGCCCGAAATCATCACGGCGTCTGAGTCGAAAATCAAATTCGCACTCCCGGTGTTCGTGACTGTGACCGACTGTGGTGCACTCGACATATTGATCAGTTGATTGCTAAAAGTTAGGCTCATAGCGGAAAGAGTCGCAACGGGCGCAGTCGCAGTGGGATTGACCACAAATACCGTGCCGCAGCCGCAGGTGACGATAGCACCACCGGCATCGGTCGTGCCGTAGAGATTACCCGCACTGTCTATGACCAAGGGTGAGGCCAGGTCTTCCCCGTCCCCGGCAGCGCCGAACCTATGCAGAATCTTCTCGGTGTATGTACCGGAAGAATTCACTAGTTCGAAAACGATTCCACACCCCTGAGATACGCAGTTCGTGCCTCCTAGCCTAGTTGTGCCGTAGAGGTTGCCTGATGCGTCCATAAGGAGGCTCGTCAAGGGGGCTTGGCCATCGTCGTCGCTTGGACCTTTGAAGCTATACAGCACCTGCTCGGTATAGCTGCCCTGAGAATTCGCCAGCTCGAAAACCGAACCGTTGCCGTAATCTCCACCCTCCTCGGTAGTGCCGTAAAGATTACCCGCCAAGTCGAAAATCACCCCTCCAACAGGCATGTTGCCATCGGCCCCGCTGAAGTTGTAGAGCACTTTTTCCGTAAAGTCACCGGCCGAGTTGACCAGTTCGAACACGGTTCCATCCCCAGAAGCGCCCGCAGACTCCGTGGTGCCGTACAAGTTTCCGGCGGAGTCAATGATCAAGCCTGCGTAAGGGTACCAGCCATCGTTGGAGGTGCAACCGAAGCTATAAAGGACCTTCTCCGTGTAGCCTTCGGAAGACTTGAGAAGTTCGAACACCGTTCCGAGAGCACATGCGCCGCCATTGTAAGTTGTCCCATAAAGATTGCTTGACGAATCCGTTGTCAGGCCTGCGTAGGGATAAGCACCATCGGGGCCCGTAAAGGTGTAAAGCACGGTCTCGGTGTAGCCAGTGGACGATTTGGCCAGCTCGAACACGGTCCCGCAGCCGTCTACGCCGAGGCCAATGAGGCAATTGGGGGAGCCTCCATAAGTCGTGGTTCCGTAGAGGTTGCCTGCTGCGTCCATGATCAAACCGGCATACGGGCTTGCACCGTCACTCGTCGACGAGTTGCTGCCGAAACTATAGAGGGCTGTTTCCGTGTATCCGTTCGACGACTTCACCAACTCGTAAACTATGCCACAGCCGAATACCTCGGCAAGGTCACAGAGGGTGGTAGAACCGTCGGCTGTGGTTCCAAAGAGATTGCCCGAAGTGTCGACGAGCACGCCTCCCGCCGGTCCAAAACCATCGCTGGGCGTGTTGCCGAAACTGTGAAGCACTGTTTCTGTTTGACACGAAGCGGCGACCGACATCCCCATTACGATCAGCCCAAGCAAACACGTGATGTGCTTAACATTTCCTACGTTTCGAATCACAGAATGAAACTCCTCGCAGCGATAATCCATGCTAGCCCCTGCACTTGCTACGTCTTGGCTAGTCGATGCCGGACCCGGAGCCTCGCCTTGTTTCAGCGCTAAGACTACATCTATCGAAAGAGCGTGGAAATCACGGCAGTGATTCTACGCTGAACTCAGTGCGTCCCACGATACTTGATGACGTAAGGGTCGGTCGTCACCACGCACTCACGCACGAATCCCCTCGCATCCCGCGTCGCGGGCGAGCCCGGGTCAAACCAAACCTCCTGGCGGGTGGAGGGGGTAGCCGAATTTTTCCCGATAGGTACTACCCCTACACCCGCTTGACAGCCTGATCCAGCCAGATTACCATAGGCGAACAAAAGGCGAATATATTATGTCTTCTCTGCCCTTGCTCCCGCTTCCTGACAAACCCCGGCTGGTCGGCATCGCGCGTCTGGCCTCCGAGGGCGAATCTCTGCGCGAAGGGCACAACGTGGAGTACTTCACCCTGCCCGCCAAGTCGCTGCTAAACCGCTGCGTGAGCCAGCGCCAGATGCCCTTTACCTGGACCATCAATCCTTACCGCGGCTGCGAATTCGCCTGCAAATACTGTTACGCGCGCTACACCCACGAATTCATGGAAATGCGCGACGGCATGGAATTCGAGCAGAAAATCTACGTCAAGCAACACGCCGCCGGATTGTTGCGTCACGACCTGCGCCGCGTGAAGCCCGAGGAAGCCATCGCGCTCGGTACCGCTACCGATCCCTACCAGCCCGCTGAACGGCGCTACGAAGTGACGCGTGGGATTCTGGAAGAGTTTGCTCGCCATCGCGGATTCGAGCTCGGCATCGTCACCAAGTCGAATCTCGTCGTCCGCGATCTCGAACTGCTCAAAGATGTCGCGAAGACGAATCGCCTGTCAGTCCACATCACGGTCACCACGCTCGACGTCGAACTCGCCCGGATTCTCGAGCCGCGCGCCCCTCGTCCCGATCTTCGCATCGAAGCGGTGCGCGCGCTGGCCGAGGCGGGACTGCGCGTCGGTGTGAGTTGTTCGCCGGTCGTGCCGGGAATCACGGATTCTCCCAAAGACCTGGAGGCCTTGATCCGCGCCGCCGCCGAAGCGGGCGCTGACTACGTGCTTGCCAATCCGCTTTTTCTGAAGCCCTGCTCGGCCGCCGTGTTTCTACCCTTCCTCGAACAGAATTTCCCGCACCTCGCCGAGAACTACCGCCAGCGTTACCAGGACCGCGCCTTCCTGCCGACCGCGTATGGCAAACGCCTTTCGCAACTCGTAAGTCGTCTGCGGGAAAAATACAAAATGACGCACGCCAGCCGCGAACGCTCATCCTTCGCCACCAAGTGGCCGGTGCAAGCCTTCGACGAGCAGTTAAAACTGTTCTGAAAGTTGAGAAATTGGGAAAATCAGGAATTGGAAAATTGGTGAATCCTGAGCGATTCCAAATTACACAATTACTCAATTACACAATTTCCCAATCCCTCAATTTCAATTCTTCAATCCTCTATAATCAAGATTCGCATGGTCACCGCTTCTCCTCCTGCACCGCAACCCGGCCAACCAGCCACGTTCGGCGGTCGCCTGCACCGGTTCTGGCGCCGCGTCACCGATGGTCTTGAGGTCAGCCAGCTCTGGTCGCAGTTCGAGTCCGAAGCCCGCACCAGCTATCGCCTTTACTCCAAAGACGTCGAAGCCAAGACCCCGGACGGCCTTACCGCCCGCGGCCATCGTCTGCATGTGGTAAAGGAATTCTTCTGGGCCGTGTTCGAGAAGCTCTCGCCCGCGCGCCGTGTGCTGCTGCTGCTGGCGCTCGTCCTGCTCGTGATTCCTAGCGGCGGTTTTAACTATCAAGACGCGCACCACGAAGTCCACGTCGGCGAATTCGATCTTCACTTCTGGGCGGGATTGCTTCTGCTGCTGCTTCTCATTCTCGAGATCGCCGATCGCGTGGTCATGAAGCGCGACCTGCAGATCGCGCGTGAAATCCAGACCTGGCTCCTGCCTGGCGTTCCGCCGCAGATTCCAGGGCTCGCCATCGCCTACGCCACCCGCCCCGCCAACACCGTCGCCGGCGACTACTACGACGTTTTCCCGCGCCCCGGCCGCACCAACGAAGACAACCGAGTGGTGCTCGCCGTGGCCGACGTCGCCGGCAAGAGCATTCCCGCCGCCATGCTCATGGCCACATTTCAGGCCAGCCTCAAAACCCTTTCCACGGCGCAGGTTGCGCTGCCCGAACTGGCCGCCAACATGAATCGCTACGCCTGCGGCAACAGCCAGGGCGGATTGCGTTTCACCACTGCGTTTCTTGCGGAATACGATCCCGTCCGCCGCACCGTCGACTACATCAACGCCGGCCACAACAATCCCATCCTTCGCCGGGCCAGCGGCGAGCTCGAGCGCCTCGACGTCGGCGGCCTTCCCTTCGGCATCCTGCCGGATGTGAAATACGAATCCGCCACCGTCACGCTGGCGCCCGGCGACTGGCTGGTCATCTTCACCGATGGAGTGGTGGAAGCCGAGAATTTTCGTCAGGAAGAATTCGGCGAGGCCCGCCTGCTGGCTGCGATTGAAGCTGGAAAATTCACAGAACCCGCCGATATGCTCAAGCGTCTGATGGCTGAACTCGACCTATTCGTCGGCAACACTCCCCAGCACGACGACGTCACTTGCATGCTGCTGAAGGCCGAGAACTTCTAGCGACGCTCCTCGCGACCATAAACAGGTTGTCATTCCGACCGGAGCCGGAGCGAACGCGACGGCGTAGTGGAGGAACCTGCTGCTCTGTTCCTTCCGATCAAGAAAAAGCAGGTTCCTCGCGCCAGAAACAAAGCGCTCGGAATGACAATTGTGGGTAGCGGCATGACAGGCGAATTACTCCTGCATGAACTCTCCGTACATGCGGTGAAAGGCGTGCACGCCTTTTTCCTGTTTCACGCTGAACCGCCCGCGCGAATAACTTCGCGACCGCAAGTTCTTCTGCACGGTCTCGCAGATGCCGACATCCTCCTTCTGAATCTGATGGCTGAACTCCACCGACGCCTTGGCCGCCGGGGCGCCATGATCCTGCTCCGGTAAATACCATTCAAAGATTGCCAGCGACCGCTCGGCCTCTACCGGCAACACAATGTTCAGCGAAACGTTGTCGGGATAGCAGTTCAGCATCCAGTTGGGGAAAATCCAGAAGTAATCCGCAGTCATATTCTGCGACAAGTCTTCGCGCGCGCTCTGGTAGCGCCGCGGCGCGGCATCTCCGGGCAGCGCTCCCCGAATCGGACTGAACTGGCGTACATATCCCTCATGGCCCCGCGCATGAGGCTCAACCACGTACGCGTTGTAATCCAGTTCGCGGTTCAGCCCAGGATGCACGCTGGGCAAGTGGTAGGCCTCCAGATAGTTGTCCACATACGTCTTCCAGTTGCACTTCATATCGTAGGTGCGGCGCTCGAACAACTTCATTTGGGCGAACGGATATTTTTCCGCCTGTTCGGGCAACGCGCCCAGGCTCTCACCCAGAGGCCGCGCCGCGGCATCGAGATTCACAAACACGAGGTTGAACCATTCCTCGGTCGGTACCGGCTTGAGCGCGAAGTCTTCGGGATGAAATCCTTCCACGCCTTCGATTTCAGTCGCGCTGAGCAGCGCGCCGTCGAGCCCGTAGGTCCATCCGTGATATCCGCAGCGAAACAGTTTGCGCGAGCCGCAGCCTTCCGCTGGAGGCCCGGCCCGATGCCGGCAGACGTTATAAAAACCTCGTAACCTTCCATCGAGCCCTCGCACGAAGACGAGAGGTTCGCCGATCAGATCGGTGGTGAAGTAGTCGCCGGGATTGGCAACCTGGCTGGCGTGACCAACGACCTGCCACGTTCGCGCGAATATTTTTTCTTTTTCGGCAACCAAAACGCTGCCGTCAGTGTAGAAGGACGCGGGCAGCGTCCAGGCTCGGGCGATCTGGGCTTCGACTTCAAATGCCGGTTTCGATGAATCCATGCGGGCTCACGAACTTCCCGCAACATTCTACGGCACGTGCGGCGGCCATAACGCTCTTACCGGCATCGTCACTCTTTCCCTATGTCTACAGTTTTGTCCGGCTATCCGGCGGAAGCTGCAGCTTTGACTTTCGCGAGCGATGCAAAGTGGCTCTGCATTTCTGGAATCAAGGCAGGCAACCGCAAGGCCCAGATGATCGAAATGGCCGAGGATGCAAGCGCCAGAGACCAGGGCAGAAATTGGCTCAGCAACAGCAGGGGAAGACCGAAGCGGCAGAGAATCAACCATCCCAGAAACATCGCACCCCCGCACAGCACCGGCAACCAGCGTGCGCGGTTTCGAAAGGCGACGGTTCGAACCATGCTGGCCTGCATGCACAAAGCAAACGGAAGTGCGGCAATCAGATCGAACAGATAATGTTCTCCCGTTGCCATCGTATCGAAGGCCGTAGCCAAAACAAATGCGAGTGCACTCGCGCGGCCCCATCGGGGAAGAGTTCGAGTGTTCCACCAAATCAGCAAGGCCCAGGTGAAGTGCAGCGATGGCACTCCGTTGCGGGGAATCAGCCAATCCACCGGAATCCTTTGCAGTTTCAAGCCCGCCAGGATGGAATAGGGCACATCTGCCCCGGGAAAGGAAGCCGGGAACCCATACCTTGGACCGCAAACCGGAAACACGCTGAAGAACAGGTATCCCACCATCGCAGCCGCGAACAGGAGTTCGATCAACTCCCAGATGGGTTTCTCGCGGCGCGCCATGAAAGCCGCATAGAACGCAGCCATCACCAGCACAATCCCTTCGTAGGTCAGCCGAACCGGCGGAATCAGCCAGGAGTTGGCCGCTAACACCCGCCCACAGGCAAAACTCGGCTGAAAGCCGAAACTGCCATCCAGCACAAAAGTGTAAAGATCGAAAGTCTTGGCGTGCAAATACGACGCCATGTTCAGCGAGTAGACCGACCCAAATATCATGAAGGTCAGCACGCAGGACGGGAGAAGGATGCGAAACGTTTTGCTCCTCGCTTGACGCGGTTCCCACACCGCCTTGCAGCAGAGAAACAGCAGACTGGCCAGCCCCAAAGATCCGGTCAGCTGGATCACCAGCGTGGCTGCGTCCTCAATACGACGGACCACAAAGAAGGCAATCATGGCAGCGGCGAGAAGGACGATAACTACCTGCCGCCAGTTCGGGCGAGCGGCCAATAGCAGCAAGCAGGCTCCGCCGATTCCGTATCCGACGAAGGGCTGACGGAAGTCCAAGTGCAGTGCTGCAATGTCGGCGACCACGACCAGCCAGGCTATCACCGCGGTTCGGACCACGAGCGACAACGGCGGTGCAGAATCTTGGGGGGCAGCCATGGCTTGGAACTCCAACCTAGCACAGTTGTTCTTGAAGCGAGAGCGTATCACCCTCCGGGTACAGTTACCGATGTCACCCTGGCTGATCAAGAAGGCGAGCACCGGTAGGGCGTGCTCGAATCATCTCTGCCTCCGAAGGTTCAAAAACCACATCCTTCGGCGTCAGTGCGAGCGGCGTCAGTGTGAACGCGAAGGTCGGTTCCGATATGGAACCCAATTCGGTTCCAGACTGACACGAATTGTCAGGACGGTCGACGAATTTTGCCAGCATGACAGAGTCGGCGCAGGTCAAAAGAGGGACGAAAGTTTTCCTCTCCACTGAAAATAGAGCCCTTCCCGAACTTCCGCCCAGAACTAACGTAACTACCGACTTTGGCGAGGCAAGTGCAAATATCGTGACGACTGCGTCATCCGTGACCAGCAGTTAAACCAGACCAAACGAGAGGAAAACTAAAGAGATGCGGAAACAAAAAGGTTTTTCACTGATCGAGCTGCTGATCGTGGTGGCAATCATCCTGATCATCGCAGCGATCGCGATTCCGAACTTGCTTCGCGCCCGCATGGCGGCCAATGAGTCGTCTGCTGTCGCTTCCATTCGTACCGTTACCACGGGCGAAGTAACCTATCAGACCGCGTATCCGACCGTTGGATATGCTTCGGCTCTGGTGAACTTGGGCGGCGCCCTGGGCGTGGCCTGCGTTCCCAGCTCGACCACCGCTTGCTTGATCGACTCCGTGCTCGCCAACAACGGTAACCCCGCTGGCGGCGGCAAGAGCGGCTATTCCTTCACCACGGGCGCTGGCACGCAAACGGCCGGTGTCTACAGTGGCTACACGGTCGTTGCCATCCCGCTGGCGGTGAACCAGACCGGTATTCGCGCTTTCTGCGCTGAGGAAGATGCAGTGGTTCGCGTCGACCCAGCTGGAATTTGCTCGAACGCCGAAGCGAACGTCCTCACCTTCAACCCGTTGAACCAGTAATTCAGTTTGGCAAATACCTGGGGGAGGGTATAAGCCATAAAGGCAGCGAGCTCACGCTCGCTGCCTTTTGTCTTTTCTGGCGCTTGGGGCCAGAGCATCTCCCTTCGACGGGTCCCCACGAACTGGGCAATCCCGCTCAAAGCGTGCTCTTACAGCCACGTTACGTCCCGTCGTACTCCGATCGTACTCCGAGTGGTTTGTCTGGAGAATCGGCAGAACTGGCTCACCCGAAATGCTGTCTTCCCCCGAGCTATAAGTCCTTTTGTGGGAAATACATTCGGAGAGAGCCAACGCGCGTTCTGGCAGAAATCCCGCACTGACAGGAAGTGTCAGTCGGGCCACCACACTTTGGCACCACAGGTTACTTCGGAGTCCTCCAGAGGAGGAACGAGTATGTGCCCGGCTGATGAGAACACACGGTTTCCCCCACGCCCATAAGGGATTAGCGAGATTGGCGCTTTGGTGGGGCAAGTGCAACAACAATCGCGACTGAGTCATTCGTGACCAGATTTGGACTTCAAATTCAAAATAAAGCTCGGGAGAAAAAAGAAATGCGGAAACAACAGAAGGGTTTTTCACTGATCGAACTGCTGATCGTGGTGGCTATCATCCTGATCATCGCAGCAATCGCGATTCCGAACTTGCTGCGCGCTCGCATGGCGGCCAATGAGTCGTCTGCTGTCGCCTCCGTTCGCACCGTTACTACGGGCGAAGTAACCTATCAGACCGCGTATCCGACCGTGGGATATTCTTCGGCTCTGGTGAACTTGGGCGGCGCCCTGGGCGTGGCCTGCGTTCCCAGCTCGACCACCGCTTGCTTGATCGACTCCGTGCTCGCCAACAACGGTAACCCCGCTGGCGGCGGCAAGAGTGGCTACTCCTTCACCAGCGGCGCGGGCACAGCCATTGCCGGCACCTACGTAGGCTATACGATCAAAGCGATCCCGCTGGCGGTCAACCAGACCGGTATTCGCGGCTTCTGCGCTGAGGAAGATGCCGTGATTCGCGTTGACCCGGCCGGAATTTGCTCCGGCGCGGAAGCGAACGTCCTGACGTTCAACCCGCTGAACCAGTAACTGCAAGTTTGGCCAATACCACGGGGCGGGTATAAGCCAAGGGCAGCGAGATCAAACTCGCTGCCCTTTTACTTTTCTGGCCGGGTCTTGCCAATCCTTTTGACGCTGCTCCTTCTCCGAATACAAAGTAATAGCGCAAGCGCGACCGGCCGCCGCGTTCTGCTTCCAGGCTGACCTGTAATTGTCCGCCCGACGCCAGTTTTGGCGGCACGCGCCCTGGGAAAGGGGTAGAATTGGGTTGGATTTCTTGTCCGACGGTGCAAGCCAAGCTCTCGTCTCATGCCGCCGGAACCATTGCCAGTCGCGGCTTTCGGCAGACACATGCAACATTAATCCCGACTGCGTGGTTCGTGACTCAATCAAATTCAGATAGAGGTTGGGGGGAAAGATGCGGAAACAAAAGGGTTTCTCACTGATCGAACTGCTGATCGTGGTGGCCATCATCCTGATCATTGCAGCGATTGCGATTCCGAATTTGTTGCGTGCTCGCATGGCGGCCAATGAGTCGTCTGCTGTCGCTTCCATTCGTACCGTCACCACCGGAGAGATCACCTACCAGACGGCTTATCCGACGGTTGGATACGCTTCGGCTCTGGTGAACCTGGGCGGCGCCCTGGGCGTAGCTTGCGTTCCCAGCTCGACCACGGGGTGTTTGATTGACTCCGTGCTGGCCAACAACGGCAATCCCGCAGGCGGCGGCAAGAGTGGCTACTCGTTTACCACCGGCGCCGGAGCCGTCGCGGGTGGCGTGAACGTGGGCTATACGATCAAAGGGATCCCGCTTGCGGTCAACCAGACCGGGATCCGCGGCTTCTGCGCCGAGGAAGATGCCGTCATTCGCGTCGACCCCGCTGGAGTTTGCTCGGGCACCGAAGCCGGCATTCAAGGCTTTAATCCGCTGAACCAGTAACACCCCCAGCTGTCCCAGATTCAATCCCGGAGTCTTGCACACAGACGCGGGAGCAGCGAATTCGAGTTCGCTGCTCCTCGGTTGTCTTGGACATTTCTTCAGGCAATCCTGGGTCGATTATCTTGGCGCCTTGCCTCGGCAAGGCCCTGTTTTAGCAGGGGGCGTGACATTTTCTGTCAGAGTTGTAGCCACCGAACTGCGACCTTGCCTTCTTGATCTGGTCTCCCCCGGCTAACTCATTGATTCACCGAACGTCTTAGGGATTACTAAGGTGCCAGCCTTGCCAGCAGAATTGGCGCTCGAACTGCAACTCAAGCCGTATCCTACGAACTTTAGCCAGAATTCAAGGGAATATCGGATGCGTTGCACAAAGGGATTCTCGTTGATCGAGTTGCTGATTGTGGTGGCGATTATTCTTATCATTGCCGCCATCGCGATCCCCAACCTGCTGCAGGCGCGGCTTGCTGCCAATGAGGCCTCGGCCGTCGGGTCCATCAGCGCCATCAAGAGCTCGGAGGTGACCTACACCACCGCTTATCCGACAATAGGGTATGCCTCCAACATCGGAGAGCTGGGCGGGCCGTCCCCGTGCACTCCGTCTTCCACTACGGCGTGCCTGCTCGACAGCTTTCTGTCCGCCTCTACCCCCGGCAGCGGCGGCAAGAGCGGCTATGTCTTTCTGGCCACCGGCATTGTAAGCGCCGGCGCCATTAACAACACCGCCTTTGTCGGTGCGGCCGCACCCGTGCTGATGAATTCCACCGGAAACCACGACTACTGTTCCACCAACGATGGCGTTCTACGCTCGCAAATGGGCAACGTCGGCGACACTCCGGTCAACAGCATCGCACCTTGCCTGGCATTCCCCGTTACACAGTGATGACTCCGAGTCTCATCCCAAGTTGAGAATCGCGCTTAGGCTTAGACGGGTTCGTTGCTCCGCAAAACTCCGCCCTTGGTTTAGAGTTCGAGCCCACAGTGACCGTCGTAACTGGCATGGGGATGTTCTACCGCGCTCTGGTGCTTATAATATTTCCGAAAATGCTTCTAGCGGAAGTCTGATGCACGAAGTCTGATACACAATGGCCGCAATTGAAATCCTTGGACTGGAAAAGACCTACAGGGTGGGCTTCTGGCGCAAACGCCCCAAGCGGGCCCTGCAGCCGCTGCATCTCACCGTCGAAGAGGGAGAGATTTTCGGGTTCCTCGGTCCCAACGGCGCGGGCAAGACCACGACGTTGAAAATGCTGATGGGGTTGGTGTTCCCCACGGCCGGAACCGCGCGCATCCTGGGTCACGAATGGACCGATCCCGAAGTCAAAGCGCAGATCGGATTCCTTCCCGAGCAGCCCTACTTCTACGACTATCTGACGGCGCACGAATTGCTCGATTACTACGGCCAGCTCTCGGGAGTTCCCGGCAAAGACCGCAAGCGCCGCATCGAAGAAGTGCTGCAGCGCGTGGGGCTGACCGACATTAAGGGCGTGCAGTTGCGCAAGTTCTCCAAGGGCATGCTGCAGCGCGCCGGAATCGCGCAGGCGATTCTCCACAATCCAAAACTTGTTTTCTTCGACGAACCGATGTCCGGCCTCGACCCGCTGGGGCGCCGCGAGGTTCGCGACTTGATGGAGCAACTCAAGCAGGAAGGCAAGACGGTATTTTTTTCGACTCACATTCTCTCCGATGCCGAGGCGCTCTGCGACCGCGTCGCCATCATTCATAAAGGTGAATTGCGGGGCGTGGGCGCGGTGGCGGACTTGACCGCGACGGTTCAGGGCAAAGTGGAAGTGGTCTGGCAAGGCACGGAGGTTCCGGCCTCGATGAAAGCTCTGGGCGCGGAATGCCACATCACCGGGGACACCGTCCGCGCCGTGATCCCGGAAAACCAGCAGGACGCCGCCATCGATGCCCTGCGCCGCGAGCGCATCCGGCTGATCTCCCTTACTCCGCTGCGCACTTCGCTGGAAGCCTATTTCGTCGAAAAGCTGCAGCACCCGCAAACCGCCGCGGAGAAGACTCTGGGGACCGCCGTATGAGCTCACGCATCGTTTACATTGCCGCCAACACGTTTCGCGAAGCGGTTCGCGACCGCGTGCTTTACAACCTGATCGCTTTCGCGCTGCTGCTTTCGGGCGCAGCCATTTTCGTGGGCCAGATTTCCATCGACATCGAGCGTCTGGTGGTTATCAATCTGGGCCTCACCGCGGTCTCGCTTTTTGGAGTGGTCATCGCCATCTTCATCGGCATCGGGCTGGTCTCGAAAGAAATCGAAAAGCGCACTCTGTATACCGTGCTGTCGCGCCCTGTCCGCCGCTGGGAATTTATTGTCGGTAAATTTTTTGGCCTGGCTGGAACGCTGGTGGTGAACACGTTCTTCATGGCGATCGGAGTCTTCGGCGCGCTGCTCTATGTGGCTCACAAGTTCTCCAGGCCCGACGCGCTGATCCTGGTAGCGCTTTATTTCATCGTCCTGGAATTTCTGATCATCTGTTCACTGGCCTTGTTGTTCTCGTCGTTTTCTTCGCCGCTGCTCTCCGCGGTTTTTGCGTTCTCTCTGTTCGTGATCGGAAGTTTCGCCGACGACCTGCGCGGATTTGCCGGCATGGCTCACGGCATCACACGCTGGGTGGCCACCGGGCGCGGCCTATCTGGTACCCAATTTCTCGGCTCTCAACGTCATCAGTGCCGTCGCGCACCAGCAGCCGATGAGCTCGCAACTCATCCTGCAAAACACGCTCTATGCCTTGTTCTATACGGCGATGGCCTTGAGCGGCGCGGTCCTGATCTTCGAGCGCAGGAATCTGAAATAACCAGGAATCTGAAATAACAATGACAACCGCACGCCAGCGCACCACCATCATCGCCGCAGCGACCCTGGCGGTTTCGATGGCCGCCTGTGTTCTACTGCTGCGGCACATTGATCGGATCCGTCCGCAAGCCAGCATCGAGGACGTGCTCTACATCAACTCCCCGAAAATGATCAAGCGCGCCAGCCTGGGCTTCGACGGCCTGATGGCCTGCATCTACTGGACGCGCACAGTGCAGTATTTCGGCCACCGGCACTACGACTACGCGCATACTTACAACGAACTGGCCCCACTGCTGGAAATCACCACCACGCTCGATCCGCATCTGCTGCCCGCATACCAGTTCGGCGCCAGCTTCCTGGCCCCGCGGCCGCCGGGCGGAGCCGGCCAACCAGAGCGCGCCATTCATCTTATGGAGTATGGCATCGCGAACAATCCCGACAACTGGCAGCTCTATTACAATCTCGGCTTCGTCTACTACACCGAGCTCAAGGACTACCACAAGGCGGCCGAGGTGTTCGAACGCGGCTCGAAGGTTCCCAATGCGCATCCGTTCATGAGGATTCTGGCTGCGCAGATGGCCATGCACGCCGGCGATTTCGCGACCGCCCGCATGCTGTGGAGCGCCACCTACGAGACCGCCCGCGAATCCAACATCCGCCAGAACGCGGTCGAACATCTGCGCGCGATCCAGTTGGATGAAGACGTCACCCACCTCGAAACCCTGGTTGCCCAGTTCCGTGAGCGCACAGGCCGCGATCCCGCAAGCATGGCAGAACTCGTCGCAGCCGCACATTTGCGCGGCATCCCCGTCGATCCTGACGGCGACGCTTACCAGTTGACGCCGGAAGGCCGCGTCCTGGTCGAGAGCCCCGACGATTTCCCTTTCATCACGAAAGGTTTGCCTCCGGGATACAAACCTGGACCGCCGAAATTTCACAGCCACAGTTAGCAATCAGATCTTGGCTCGGCGTACATTTGACTGGCCACTGTTTTTTGTTTTCCCCGTATCATGTCTAGGGAAGCTCTGAATGAAGCCGCTCCGATGAAGCCTCCGGGTTCCTCTGTGTCCTCTGTGGTTTAAGCTTTCTGTCGCGACGTTAATCAGAAATCACAGCTTTCCACGTCCCATGGATTCTCCTCCACCCATCAGCGTGCTCAAAACTGCGTGGCAATGGTGGAGGTACGCAGCCGCGTACGAGGGCTCCTTCGCCGCCACGCGACGCCTTGCCGGAGTGTTGTGGGAGTTCGCGCGCGATTCCACTCCGGAACGCCTGCGGCAACGCTTTGGCGACGCCGACTACGACTGGGATTACCGGGTGAACACGACGAGCGGCGCGGTCGGATGGCGCGACCGGCTGATCGGCATGTTCCATTCCGCGTACCAGCCCACCCAACCGGCGGCGTTTCATGAGATGCTCGATGCCGTCCAACAAGCCCTCCAGCAGACGCCGAACTCCGACCCGGCCTCTCTCGGCGCTACGCTGAACTTCCGCGACTTCACTTTTATCGATCTCGGCTCGGGCAAGGGACGCACGCTGCTGATGGCGTCGGACTATCCCTTCCGCAGGATTATCGGCGTGGAACTTCTGCCTTCACTGCATGAGATCGCGCAAGAGAATTTGCGCCAGTACAAAAGCGAATCGCAAAAATGCTTCGCGCTCGAATCGATCTGCGCCGATGCCACGGACTTCCCTTTTCCCGAGGATCCGCTGGTGATTTTTCTGTTCAATCCGTTCCCGGAATCGGGAATGCGCAAGGTAGTCGCGAACCTGGAGCAGTCTTTGCGCGCGCATCCCAGACCGGTCTATGTGCTCTATCACAACCCGCTGCTGGAGCATGTGCTGAGCGAGAGCGGGCGGCTGAGAAAGATCGTCGGCGGCGCATCAATACTCAGTGTTCAGCGGTACTTAAAGTCGACCAGGGCGTCGCGATAGTCGATCTTGATGTCGAGAAGGCGAAGCGTTGTGAAACCCAGGAAGCCGGAGATTTCCGTTCCGGCGTCTGTCGCTAAGGTTCTTGGTGTCGAACGCAGTCATTTCCTGGTTCTCCTGGCGCAAGTGACCGAACACGAGTACTGCTTTGTTCGCGGAAAAGACGTTGTTCACTTTGCCGCTGATACCTTTGATGATCGTGTCGGAATCGCCGTGCACCTTTGTCACTTCCCGCGCCGCCGCGGGCGAGATGACATTCATTGTGGCTCCAGTGTCCATCAGGAACAGCTTGGGGGGCACGTCGCCGATGCCGGTTGGAACTAACAGATCGTGGCCGAAGCGGAAGACGCGAGTATAGGACTGCATCTCAGGGGCGATGTAGCGGTCTTGCAGGGCTCGAGGCAGGTGCAGAAGTCTTAGCGTCAGGAGTCTTAGCGTCTGGCGCCTTGCTGTCGCCTGGTTTGGCGTCGGCCTTGGGCTCCGGGCTGTCGGAATCGTCCTGGTCGTCGTCTTCTCGGGTGAGAGCGAGGTTCTGTTGGACTTCGCCGGGGCGCTTTGGGAGTTGGCTGAGTTTGAGCTTTTCGTTGGGGAAGTCGATTTCCACAAGAAAGTCTTCGAACACGTCGGCGCCAATGAGCCCATCATCATCCACCACCGAGCGCTGCTCGATGACTTCCACAGGGCAGTCCTGGAATTCGAGCTCGCCGACCTTGATAGAGTCGGCTACGCCGAAATACGCGTTGCGGCGTCCCTTATCGCCGACGCCCCAAACTTTGGTCTGGCTTATCTTGGAAATGCCGGCATGTTCCGCGATCGAGCGCGAGATCAGAATCCCGCTAGCTCCAGTGTCCAGCAACAGCTTACTCTTGTGACCATTCAGAGCCACCGACAGTCCATAACCATGAAGATGACTTGGATCGATGAGAAGTCGAACCAAAGGTGTCTCGGTGGCAGTCACTTTGCTGACCAGGCGGCAAGATTCTTTGTGCTGGTTCGCACGCTCTTTCATATACGCCAGATAGTCTTTCGCCCCCTCGTGCTCTTCTGCGTCCCAATTGTTTTCGCCAGCCAGCGAGTCTTCGAGGTATTTGATGCGCTCGGCGCGTGAGAGTGTGCCGACCCACGCCTCCTGAATATCGCTATCTTTGGGATCCAGATCGTGCGCTTTATCGATCAGGGCCTTCGCGGTTTTGTACATGGCGATAGCGTCTCGTATCCGCGCCAAACCAAGATAGGCCCGGGCCTCGGGATATCCGGAGTTGATAATCCCGACCCATTCTTTTTCCGCCTCCTGGATCTTGCCCTGCCGGAACCAGACTTCTGCGCGCGCCGAGCGCATACGGGGACTATCCGAATGAGCTATCCCGCTTTCCGCCGTCTGCATCGCCTGTTCCACATCTTTTTGCTTGAGATAGACGCGCACCAGTCCGGCGTAGCCGTCTGGTGATTGCGGGTGCTGTTCCATAACCTGTTCGTACTTGGCGAAGGCACCGTGGAAATTACCTTGGCGGTAGAGGAGCCTTGCTTCGCCCAGTGGATTGTCGAGCGGAGCGACTGGTGCAGCAGTATCTTTCGAGGACGATCCAGCTGAGCCTTCCACAACTTTCGCCGGTGACACCCCTGACTGCGCCGGAGCAGAGTCTTTGGCGCCCGCAGGAGGGCTGACGGATTGGGCATCGCCAAGAACTGAAATCAATGCAAACGGCAGGGCAAACCGCAGGACTCGGAACATACGCTATCCCTTGCCCCCGGCCGGAAATTGGGGAAGATCGGCTCGGAGAAGCGATTCTCACATAATGCGCATCGCCGGGCAACGGAAAACCTGACGCCTGGCTAGCGCGCTGGCCACGCATGCAGATTGGGTAAAAAATAGCTACAATCAGTTCAGAGTCTGTTCCCCAACCCCGCTTCCGGAAGCAACGGCGCATTCGTTTGGCGCGTGGTTGCCGGAGACTCGGTTCCCGTCGACAAAAAGAGACCTACGTGCGATCTTTCAGGTTTACTCTCATGCTCTCGCAGTTGGCTCTTTCGATTGCTGGTCTGGCGATTGCTTGTCTGGCCGTCGCCTCGGCGGCGGACGTAAAAACTCTGGCGGCGGCAGTGGACGCCCATTACAACCACCTGCGCTCGCTGCAGGCGGAGTTTACCGAAGTCTATCGCGGGTCTGGCATGGAGCGCACCGAGAGCGGAACGCTGTGGCTGAAAAAACCCGGCAAGATGCGCTGGGAATACCGTTCTCCCAAGGTGAAGCTGTTTGTCAGCAACGGGAGAGATGCGTGGTTTTACGTCCCAGACGACCGGCAGGCTCGGAAAACGGCGGCCAAGAAGCTGGAGGATGTCCGCTCTCCACTGGCTTTCTTGCTAGGTAAGACCAAACTAGAGAATGAGTTACATGGATTATCTCTAGCTCCAGATGTAGAGCCGCTGACGCCGGGAAATGTGGTCCTGCGAGGGGTTCCGCAGGCCTTGGCCGATCGGGTGAGCGAGATTCTGCTCGAGATCACGCCAGACCACCAGATCGTGCGCATTGTCATCCAGGAAGTGGATGGGGCGGCCACGGAATATCGCTTTGCCGGGATGAAAGAAGACGTGGCGATCGGCGATGGCCGGTTTGAGTTCAAACCACCGGCGGGGACCGAAGCGGTGGAGGGATTGGAGCCGTAGGGTTCGCTGGCGACCCTATAACGTCTGTCATCCCGAGCGGAGCGAGCCGATCCGTGAAACGGATCGTCCCGCGCAGTCGAGGGACCTGATGTTTGTTTGCGCCCGAAAGTTACTTGCGTACTGACCGGCCCGAGTTTGGAGCCGGTCGGCGGCTTAGAATGGTAAGTGGGAATGTTAGACTGAGCGCTAGGGCTGAGCTCGGGAAAACTGGCAGAAAAGTCGGCAAATGGCGGAGTTTATCGTAAAAATCGCGGACGATCGCGGGCGAGTGCAGCAGCACATCGAGCAGGGCTACTCGGAAGCCGAAGTGCGCGACCGCTTCTCGCAGCAGGGCTATCTGGTCTACTGGGTCAAGCCCCAGGGCGTGCTGACCAGCGGAATTTCCCTGCGCCGGCGGCGGAAGCTGAAGCAAAGCACGTTTCTGGTATTCAACCAGCAGTTCCTGACGTTGATCCGGGCGGGGCTGCCCATCTTGAATTCGCTCGAACTGCTGATCAAACGGCAGAAAGACCCGCAGCTCAAACAGATTCTCGAAAACGTGCGGGAGCGCGTGAAGGGCGGAGAGTCGCTCTCCGATGCGTTCGCCGCCCAGGGCATCATCCCCAAGATTTATACGACCACACTGATGGCGGGCGAGAAGAGCGGCAACATCGACGAGGTATTGACCCGCTACGTCAACTTCCAGCGGCTGGCGATGACGTTCCGCAAGAAGATTGTTCGTGTCGCTGATCTATCCCACTCTGCTGATCACCGTGGTCATGATCATGGTGACGTTCCTGTTTACCTACGTTGTGCCCAAGTTTGCAGACCTGTTCAACAGCCTGGATGCGAAGCTGCCGGCGATCACGGTGTTCATGCTGGCAGTGGGGCAGAACGCACAGAAATATGGTCCGTTTGTGTGCGTCGGCTTGGTAGTGTTTGGATTCGCGGCCTGGCGCTGGAAAGAGACTGACAGCGGCGCGGATCGCATCGACCGCATGATTTTGAGCACTGCCGCTGCTAGGCGATATCCGGGTGAAGCATCAGGTGGCAGGTTTTTCGCGGATGCTTTCGACGCTGCTGCAGGGCGGCTTGCCGCTGGTTCCGGCTATGGAAACGGCGGGTGCGTCGATGACCAGCCGGCGCATTGTGAAAGGCGTGATGCGGGCGGGCGATTCGGGTGCGCGAGGGGCAGGGACTGGCGAGCAGCCTCGAAGAGCAAGAAGATTTTTCCCGAGTTGGCGGTGGAGATGATCGAGGTCGGCGAGGCCACCGGAGCACTGCCGGCCATGCTGAATTCGGTGGCGGAATTCTATGAGGAAGACGTGCAGACAGCGCTGGGCGCGTCGATGGCGTTGATTGAGCCGATCATTCTGATGATTATGGCGGTGTTTGTGGGCGGGGTGTTGATCTCGCTTATATTTGCCGATCTTCAGCATGGGCGTGCACTGAGGGCGGCGGAGACGGTGAGAAAAGCAGATTCCTCCCTTCGGTCGGAATGACAAAGAGTTTGGGATCGGAATGACAAGGGTTCGGTCAGTAAGCGAGGATTCAAGGAAGCATGGCAACAGCCGATAAGAAATCGTTGTTCGTAGGCGGCGGGAACGGCGGGCCGATCAGCCCGACTGGAAATCCCATTACCGATCTGGAGCGCGCGCAGGACGTGGCGCGGCGCTACCGCTGCGAATTCGTCGATCTATCGGGCTTCGAACTGCATCACGAGCTGTTCAAGAAGATTCCGGTCGAGTTGATGTTCCGCTACAAATTCGTTCCGCTGGAAGAAACCGCGGACGGCAAGCTGGCCATCGCGATCGCCGATCCCAGCCAGTTGATGATGATCGACGAAATCAGCCTGCTGTTGAAGCAGCGCATCATCACCAAAGTTTCCACGCTGAAGCAGATCGACAACATACTCACCAAGACCGAGCAGTCGCAGCGCGTGCTCGAAGAAGCCAGCGAAGGCTTCCAGATCATCCGCGAAGACGAGAATACGGGCGCCGAAGAAACGCTGTCGATCGACAAGCTGACGGCGACGGGCGATACCAGCCCGATCATCCGACTGGTCGATACCACGATTTTTACCGCGCTGCAGCGGCGCGCTTCCGACATTCACATTGAGACTCGCGACGATTCGGTAGTCATCAAGTTCCGCATTGACGGCGTGCTCACGCAGGCCATGCCGCCCATCGGCAAAGAGCATCATTCCACCGTGATTTCGCGTATCAAGGTCATGAGCGAGCTCGACATTTCCGAGCGGCGCGTGCCCCAGGACGGCCGCTTCCGCGTGAAATATAACGGGCGCGCCATCGACTTCCGCGTTTCGATCATGCCCTCGATTCATGGCGAAGACGCCGTGCTCCGCGTACTCGACAAAGAGTCGATGAGCGAGAAGTTTAGAAGTCTGACTCTCGATGTAGTTGGGTTTGACGAGGACGACCTGCGCCGCTTCCGCCGCTACATCAAAGAACCTTACGGCATGGTGCTGGTGACGGGGCCGACGGGCAGCGGCAAGACCACTACGCTCTACGCCGCGGTCAACGAGATCAAGACCGACGAAGACAAGATCATCACCATTGAAGATCCGGTCGAATATCAGCTGCGTGGCATTACTCAGATTCCGGTGAACGAGAAAAAGGGACTGACGTTCGCTCGCGGGCTGCGATCGATCCTGCGACACGACCCCGACAAGATCATGGTCGGCGAAATCCGCGACGCCGAAACCGCGCAGATCGCTATTCAGTCGGCGCTGACTGGACACCTGGTCTTCACCACGGTTCACGCCAACAACGTGGTCGACGTCATTGGACGCTTCCTGAACATGGGCGTGGAGCCTTACAACTTTGTTTCGGCGTTGAATTGCATTCTGGCGCAGCGGCTGGTGCGATTGATTTGCGAGTCATGCCGCACCGAGGTGCATTATGCGCCGGACGTGATGGAAGCCAGCGGCCTCGATCCGGCGCAGTGGGGCAACGTTCCCCTGTATGAAGGGCCGGGTTGCATCGAGTGCGCGGGCACGGGATTCCGTGGGCGAACCGCGATTCACGAACTGCTGGATTTGAGCGACCGCATTCGCGAGATGATTCTGGCCAAGAAGCCGACGTCGGAAATCCGGCGCGCCGCGCGGGAAGAAGGCATGCGTTTCCTGCGCGAGTCCGCATTGGACAAAGTCCGGCTGGGCATGACCACGCTGAAAGAGATCAACAAGGTCACCTTCATCGAGGCCATGCGGTAAACAAGTTCCGAACGATTGCAGCACACGCTGTCGGGCCAGGAGCCGCGTGGAAGACGTGGCCCGTTGGTCGAGGGGCTGAGTGCCCTTTCAGCTATTGCATTTGTGGGTGATTCGGGTTCTGATTTAGAGAACAGTTTTTTCAGGGGCGTGGTCGGGAATGAGTCCAAATTCAAACATAGCCAAGCCAAAGCTGGCCTGCGAAATCGCGGCGGACCGCGTGCTGGCCGGCCGTCTCACCGGAACGGGGAGACGGCCTGGAAGCGTCGGCAGCGCGCGAACTCGCGCCGGGCAGCGTGATTCCCGACCTGGTGGAAAATAATCTGCGCCAGCGAGATGCCGTTCGCGCGGGCGATTGAAGGGGCGCTGGGCGGCTTGCCGGACGATCGAAAGATGTGATCGCGATCGTGCCCGATGCGGCCGTTCGCGTGATGCTGGTGGAATTCGATACTCTGCCCTCCGATCAGGAAGAGGCTCTCGGCGTGGTGCGGTTCCGGCTGAAGAAGTCGCTGCCGTTTGATGTGGACAAGGCGAAAGTTTCTTATCACGCGCAGAAGGTCAAAGATGAAGTGCGAGTGGTGGCGGCCGTGGCCATGGCGAGCGTGATCGAAGACTACGAGCCGCGTTCCGCGATGCCGGGTTCAATCCCGGCGTGGTGCTGCCGTCCACGCTGGCCGCACTGGGCGCGGCTAACGCGAAGAAGCCGACGCTGGTGATCAAAGTCGATGCGCATACCACCAGCATCGCGATCCTGAATGAAAGATCAGCTGCAACTGTTTCGTACTCTCGAAAACACGCGCGGGGTCACGATCACGGGCGAGCAACTGGCGGAGGAAGTTTATCCGTCGGTCGTGTTTTTCCAGGATACGTATCACCTGAACATCGAGCAGATTTATATTGCCGGCCTGCCGGAGTCGGGGGGCGCAGCGCCCGCGCTGCGCGCGCAGACCGGAGCCGACGTGCAGGAACTGGTCTCGTCGTCGCAACTGGGAGCGAGTACCGGCGGGGCCGTACCGCGCTGGAGAATGGCAGGAGTGGTGGGGGCGACCTGAGTGTCAGTGGCAGTAGCAGCGATCGGCGGCACTGAATTTATGCGTTTGGATATCAATCTCGCGAGCCAGCCCTATGAAGATGCGCAGCAGTTTTGGATGCGCTGGGGCACGGCGGTGGGCGCAGTGGCGCTGCTCACGCTGGTCCTGTTGACGCTCGACGTCACGGGCTGGGTCAATGCCCGGCGGGATCGGGCGGCCATCGCGGAAAAGAACGCGATGATTGCCGACCGCGACCGACTGCGCACCGAAGCCGAACGCATCCTCAATCTGCCGCAAAACCGCACCACCCGCGATGAGTCGCAGTTTCTGAACGAACTCATCGAGCGCAAGGCGTTCTCCTGGACCCGGGTGCTGGAAAGTCTGGAGAAGGTGATGCCGCCCCGCGTGCACCTGATTGCGATCAGTCCGGAACTGGATGAGGACAACCGCCTCGGGCTGAAGATGTCGATAGCGGGTGATTCGCGCGACCGGGCGCTGGAGTTGGCACGCCGCATGGAGGACTCAAAGCGCTTCGCGCAGACCGAAGTCACTGCGGAACATTTTTTGCAGAACACCACCGGCGACAACGAACAGTTCGATATGGAAGCGATTTACATTCCTGAGCCACTGCCCGCTGCCTCCGCATCGTCGAAGACGGATGCGAAACCGAAAACAGAAGCGAGTCCGAAGACGGCCGCGCCGAAACGGAGCAAGCCCTGATGCCTGACTTGCGCCGAACCCGGAAGAACTTGAAAACCGCGCTGGCCATTATGGCGGGCATCGACCTGCTGGCAGCCGCTATCTATTTTTCGCCGGTAATTGGTTCGGCGGAAACGCGTCAGCAAGAACTGAACACGCTGCAGACCGAACTCGTTACCAAGACGCGCCAAGTGGCGCCGCTGAAAGATCTGCCGCAAAAAGTCGTACTGGCCGGTCACCAGATCAACGATTTTTACAAGAAACGCTTCCCTACCCAGGAATCCCAGATTTTGACCGAACTCGGCAAACTCACCAGCGCCAATGGCGTGTCGATCGAGCAGGTAAAATACAAGGTAAAAGATGCGGAAATCGGTGGATTGCAGCCGGTGGAAATGGAAGCGGACTTTGCGGGCAACTACACTTCGCTGGCGAAGTTTATCAACGCGCTGGAGCGGGACCAGGTGTTTTTCATCATCAACAGCGTCACGCTGGGCGGCCAGCAGCAGGGTCCGGTGAAGTTGGGCGTGAAGCTGGAAACATATTTGAAGGTGGGATCGTAGTGCAGCTGGGACTCGAAAACAAGAAGCAGACCATGTGGGCAGCCGTGCTCGGCGTGGTCGCGGTTGTGGCTTTGGCGTATGAGGTGATCCCGATGTTCATGGGATCGTCGACGCCGAGTGCGAGCGCGGAGTCGGCGGCTCAACTGCCGGCGGCGACGCATGCGCCGGGGCGTCTGGGAACGAAAGGCAGCAAGAAGCCGCGGGTAGAAAATCTGGATCCGACTCTGCGCCTGGACTTGCTGGCCGCCAGCGAGCAGACCGAGTACGAAGGCACGGGAAGAAACATTTTTGTTTCCCGGCCGGATGAGGTCGTCATTCAGAACCCGGTGTCTTCCGGAGCGCTCGACCACGGAAAGAACGGAGGGATCGCAGGAGGCAGCCCAATCTACAGTCCGCAGATGCCCGGGGCGCCGCCGCCCATTCCGCTGAAGTTTTATGGCTTCGCCAGTACCGCGGGAGCTTCGAAGAAGATATTTCTGAAGTCGGGCGACGATGTCTTCGTTGCCGGCGAAGGCGAGATCGTGGACCGGCGTTATAAAGTGATTCACATTACGCCAACCTCGGTTTCAATTCAGGACATGGTGTACACCGGTCCGCCGCAGAACATCCCGCTGACCCAGGGGTGAGGAGGACTGAGTAATTTTGTAATTGAGTAATTGAAAATCGTGCGTCCTTCAATGACTCAATTACTAAGTTCCCCAATTACTCAATATTTGCGATGCGCTTGAGTTCTCAAATACGCCGAAGTGGTCCGCGGAAGAAAGCTGGCCGCCAGGACCACGGCTACATCATGCTGACTCTGCTGCTGGCCATTGCGCTGCTGGTCATCTTCGCGGGGGCGATTGTTCCTACCATCACCTTCGACATCAAGCGCGATCGTGAAGAGGAAATGATTCATCGCGGAGTCCAGTATTCGCGGGCCATCCGCGCCTACTACAACGAAGTTCGGGCGGTATCCGGTAAAGCTTGAGGATCTGGAAAGCACCAACCGCCAGCGCTTTCTGCGCAAACGATACAAGGACCCGCTCAACTGCAAGCAGTCGAAGTGCGCGGATTTCAAGCTGCTGCACTTCGGCGAAGTGCAAATGACGCTCAGCGCAATGGGCGGGGGCGTGATTCCCGGCGCGACTCCGGCTGGCGCCAGCACCTCTTCGCCGACTTCCGCGTTCGGAGGCAGCAGCGGGTTCGGGGCGAATTCCAATTCAACGTTTGGTGAGAATCCGCCGGCAGGTTCGGATCCCGCGCAGCCGGGTTCGCAAACTTCCTCGACCGGAACCACGGATGGGATCAATCCATCCGCCCCCGGAACTGGCACTGGGAGCAATCAGATCGGTTCCGGCCAAATTATCGGCGGGCCGATTGTAGGCGTCGCCAGCAACAGCACCATCAAGGACTCGACCATCCGGGAATTCAATCACAAGAAGAAATATAAGGACTGGGTGTTTGTTTACGATCCGGCGCAAGACCAAGGACGCCTGATCACGACGCCCTACCAGCCACAACTGGCCACATTCGGGCAGCCGGGCACGCCGAATCTCAACGGCCAGAACGGCAGCAACGGGCAACCAGGCAACAACAGCGGCTTCGGCAACAACAGCGGGTTCGGCTCATCATCCTCGGGGTTTGGCAACAGTCCAAACCCGCCATCGAGTGGCGGATTCAGCACGCAGCAGAATCCGCCGAGCAATCCTCCGCAGCAGCAGTAAAGCTAAAGACAAAGACAACGTCGGCAGCCGAGTGGTGAAATGAAAACGGCCTCATCGCAAACGATGAGGCCGTTTCACTTTCCACAATTTCTTCGCGACAGCTTACACGCTGAACTTTTATACGCTGAACGACGATCCGCAGCCGCACGTGCTTTTCACGTTCGGATTCTCGAACTTGAAGCCTGCGCCTTCCAGCGTCTCGACGTAGTCGACGATGCAGCCATTCAGATACATGACCGATGTCGCATCGACGAACACCTTGAGTCCATCCATTTCGAAAGTCTTGTCCATCATTCCGGCGCCATTTTCAAACTGCATGGAATAGGAGAACCCGGAGCATCCGCCGCCCACAACTCCAATGCGCAAGCCGGCGGGAACGGGGTTCTGCTGGCCCATGATCTCTTTCACCTTGGTAACAGCGTTAGCGGAAAGAGTGACGGGCGCGGCTTTCTTGGTTACTTCCGGGGTCGACACTCCAGGAACGGTGGTAGTGGCCATTGGTATCTCCTTGGCTTTAAAGCTGTTCGATTATAGCAAATGTTGCTTCCGCCACAAGGGTTGATCTCGGAACTACCCCCTGGGGAAGCCATCCTTAATACGTTGGATGCGGGCTTCCCTCGGGAAGTCGCATTCTTCCCGCTTCCGTAACAGACTCCGAACAAAGGGATTTATTCCGTGCCCAAGGCTTGCCAACGGGGCTATAATCGGGGCGTTAGGGCCTTCCCCGGAACTGGGTGCGGGTTCTGCGTGCCCCACCACGAAGTGGAATGCCGTCTGCGCTTGGGTTTTTGGAATCTGCCGAGGTGGCTTATGACGCCAATTGAGATGGTTGGAGGAGTATTCGGATTGTTTGCCGTTGGTCTGATCGTCCTCCTGATTTACAAGAGCACTCTCACCATGCATGAGGATGACCAGCTGTTTCTCGATGACAACAATTCGCACATGCAGGAAGAGCAGACAGAATTGCTGGTCAAAGTGAACCGGCTGACGGTTCCGATGTGGGTATTCAGCATCGGGTCCGGGGTCTTTCTGCTGGTGCTGGTGGCGATGGAGATCTACCAGAAACTGAACGAAGTGCAGTAGCATCCTTGCTGGGAATGGCGCCATCCGGGCGCAGTTCCCGCGGGGTCAAAGGGCGGCCGCGACGCCGTGTCGTGGTCGCGTGGGTTTGCGTGTTCGCGCAGCCGCGCAGCCGGAGATGCTATCTCGCTCCATAGTGTGCAGTTGCTTCCCTTCCTGATCTTCTGCCGATTGTGGTCGATGTTGTCCTGGCAGAAAAACAAGGAATAGACGCGCAAGAACACACCACCTTCCGCGATCTAAAAGAGGCTTGGAAACCAGCGCTCACTCAGATAACTTAGTAGGCGCCGGAAACGGCGGGCAACTTTTGCCGTGTAATCAGATTCCTACGGCGGGAGCATTACATCCATGCACTCGGTCCCTGCGACTGTGACTCCCGACTCTGAGTCTCAACCAGACCAGCCGGGAACTCGACCGGAGCACACACCACCGCAACCACCTTCATCGGGCCAAGCCGCGAACGGCGGCGCGCGCCCGGGATGGCTGCGCGGCTGGATGGTTTCGATGGTAGTGGTCGCGGCCGCCGCTGTGCTGGTCGCCATTTTGTTTGTGGCCATGCGGGGCAAAACTCCTGCTGCCGCAACCTCGGCGCAGTCCGCCGCCATCTCTTCAACTCAAGTTCTGCGCCTCAAGGGAACCACCGAGGCGGTGCAGTCGCGTGAGATTCTCGCCCCCCTGCTGGCGGGCCAGTCGGTTCCGACCCTCACCATTATTCACCTGACGCCTTCGGGAACACGGGTGAAGAAGGGCGATCCGCTGGTGGAGTTTGACCGGCAGGCCCAGATGCGGGATTTCGTCGACAAACAGGCCGACTACGCCAAACTGGTGGATCAGGTGGCAGAGGAACAGGCGAAGGAGAATGCCGGTCGCGCCAAGGACGAGACCGAGCTGAAAGCCGCCGAGGATAATCTCCGCAAAACAGAACTGGAAATCCAGAAAGCGGAGATCGTTTCGCGCATCGACGCGGAAAAAAATCAGGAGAACCTCGACGAAGCCAAAGCCACGTTCGATCAGTTGCGCGAAACCTTTGACTTGAAGCGCAAGGCGGCCCAGGCCGCGATCCGCATCCTCGAAATTCAGCGCGATCGCACCCAGCAGACCATGATGCACGCCCAGGCCAACGCTGACCTGATGCAGATCCGTTCGCCGCTCGACGGCGTGGTCGTGCTCAACACGATCTGGAAGCAGGGCACCATGGGCGAGGTGCAGGAAGGCGACCAGGTGCGTCCGGGTGAGCCGTTCATGCAGGTGGTGAATCCCTCGGCGATGCAAGTCCGCGTGATGGCCAACCAGCAGGACTTTCCCAGCCTGCAGGTGGGACAGACCGCCAAGGTCCGGCTCGACGCGTATCCGGATCTCGTGTTCCCGGCCAAGCTCGATCAAATGGGCCCCGTCGGCGAAGGAGGAGATTTTTCGAGCAAGCTGCGAGCGTTTGTGGTGGTTGTGGCAATCGAGGGAAATGACCCCAAGCTGATGCCCGACCTCTCTGCCGCGGTCGACGTCAACGTCGCCAAGCAGAACGCCCAATCGGGCCCTGAAAACAGCTCCGGACAAGCCAGCGCACAGAAACCACGGAGTGGCTCGTAATGATTCGACGTTTCCGCCAGCTTTCGATGCGAGGCAAGGTGTTGGCCATCGTGATCCTGGTACTGGCCGGAAGCGGCGTCGTGCTGGGCGCGGTCCGGTTGGGTAAGCGCACGCCTACGGTTCCCATCTACGAAGTGAAGCGCGGAGAATTTCTCGACTCGCTGCAATTTCGCGGCGAAATAAAAGCCCTGAAGTCGGTGACCATCAGCGCTCCGGCGGAAGCCGGCGACCTGCAGATTATCAAGGTTTCGGCTGAAGGGACAGCTGTGAAACCGGGCGACGAGGTCGTTGAGTTCGACAAGACGAAGACGGATCAGGATCTGGCACAGTACAAGTCCACGCTCAAATCGGCGGAAGCGGGAATCGACCAGGCCCGAGCGCAAGCGCGCCTGACCGAAGAAGAAGACAAGACCGCGGTGCTCAAAGCGAGTTACGACGTGGAAGCAGCCAAGCTGGAGGCCAGCAAGCAGGAGATCGTCTCCAAGATTGAAGGCGAAGAGGCCAACCTGAAACTTGCCGACGCCGAGCAGAAGCTGCGCGAGGCCGAGACCAAGCAGAAATCGGATCAGACGCTCAACAAAGCCACCATCGAGAGCACCGAGCAGGCCAGCAAGAAAGCCGCGTTTGACGTAGCGCGCGCGGAACGCTCTCTGACTCTGATGACCTTGCGCGCGCCTTCGGCAGGAACCATCAGCCTTCTGCAACACTGGACCGGCTCCAGCGACGCTCCGTGGCGGCCGGGAGACCGAACTTGGCCCGGAGCGCCGATTGCCATATTGCCCGACGCGACCACGCTGCGCATTTCCTCGCGCGTGGATGAGACCGAGCGCGGCCGGCTCGCCCCCAATCAGCCGGTCACGGTCCAGTTGAACTCCATCCCCGACCGCCAATTCACCGGACATGTTTCACAGATCGGCGCCATCGCCAGCATGGATTTCACCAGCGGTTGGCCGATTACCCGCAACTTTACTCTTGAGATCGTTCTCGATCAGACGGATTCGCGCTTCAAGCCCGGCATCTCAGGGCAGGTCACGGTCATCGTCGATCGTGTGCCCAACGCCATCACCATCCCTGCCCAAGCGATGTTTCAAAAATCAGGACAGAATGTGGCTTATGTCTGGCGAGGAACTGAGTTCGAGGAGCGGAACATTGAAGTCGGAAGAAAAAGCGGCGACAGAATCTTGGTAGCCAGCGGCGTGAGCGCCGGTGACCAAGTGGCGCTGAGAGATCCTTCGGTGAAGGAGTAGACGCAATCCGATGAGAAGCATTCAATGAGAAGCCGTCGTGCGATCACGTGGGGAGTGGTAGTTGTGGTGCTTTGCGCCACGGTCGGCGTGGTCGCCGCCGTGCGCCGGGCCTCGCCGGCAGCCGCGGGCGACAATATCCCGACCGGGTTCGTCAAACGCGGCGATCTCGAGATGAAGGTGTTCGTGACCGGCGAACTTCGCGCCAGCCATTCGGAGATTATGATTGCGCCGCCGATTGGCGGAGGCGCCCTGCAACTCACGCATTTGTTGCACACCGGCGCGGCCGTCAAGAAGGGCGAACTGGTGATGGAATTCGATCCTAGCGAGCAGCATTTCAAGCTCGATCAAAATCGCTCAGAGTTGCAGCAAGCCGAACAGGAGATTACCAAGGCGAAGGCCGACGCGGCAGTGGTGACGGCCCAGGACAAAGTCGCTCTGCTCAAGGCCCGCTTCGACGTACGGCGCGCCGAGTTGGATGTGCAGAAAAACGAACTGGTCAGCTCCATCGACGCGCGCAAAAACGATCTCGCCCTCGACCAGGCTAAACGCGTGCTCACCGAACTGGAGCAAGACGTCAAATCGCGCAGCGCATCAAATCAAGCCAGCATCTCGCTGGCGGAAGAAAAACGGAACAAGGCCAAGCTCGCCATGGACCAGGCCCAGGGGAACATCGACAAAATGCGGGTGACGTCGCCCATGGATGGCCTGGTTGCGCTGGATAAGAACCAGGGTGCCATGGGCGGATTTTGCTGCTTCCCGGGCCAGACGTTCCCGGAGTATCGCGAGGGCGACCAGGTTGAACCAGGACGAACCGTAGGGCAGGTGATCGATCCCAACGGGCTGGAATTGGTGGCCAAGGTTGGAGAACTCGAAGGTAACAATATTAAGGCCGGACAGTCGGTCGACTTCCAGATCGATGCGTTTCCGGAAACTAAGTTTCGTGGCACCGTCAAAACTGTCGGCGGCAACAATCCCCACATGTTTTGGGATGACGATACGAACAACAAGTTCGAGGTCACGATTACGCTCGCCACCACAGACCCGCGGATGCGGCCGGGACTCACGGCTCATCTGTTTATCAATAGCGATCTGCGAAAAGACGCGCTCTATGTGCCTCGCCAGGCGTTGTTCTTGAAAGAGAACAAGCGCCTGGTTTACGTGCGCAACGGAAACAACTTCGACGCGCACGAGGTGAAGATTCAGGCCGAGAACGAGAGCCGAGCCGCCATTGATGTCGTCGGCGTAGGCGTCGGCGCCGGCACCGAGATCGCACTCGTCGATCCGACGGCGCCGCGGAAGACAACCAATTCCAGCGCGCCGTCACCGGGCGGCGGAGGCACGCTCTAATGGCGACAGCCACTTCTACCGCTCCCACACGGCTGCTGCACGGGTATCAGCAGTGGCTCCCCGACCTGCAACTGGGGCTGCAGAATCTGCTGCTGCACCGGCTGCGCTCTTTGCTGACGATGCTGGGGATGATCTTTGGCGTCGCGGCCGTGGTCTCGATGCTGTCGATCGGCGCCGGTGCGCGGCAAAAAGTAATGGCGCTGATTGAGCAGATGGGCGTCCACAACCTGATTGTCGAGGCGAAAGAAACCACGGAGTGGCAGGCCCATCAGAAAGTTCGCAAGCTTTCCCCGGGACTTACCTTTCAGGATTATCGCGTCATTCGCGACGATGTGGGCGATATCATCGCCGGCACGCCCCGCAAGCGCCTGACTCCGTCGAAGACGATTCCGAAATCGCAGCAGGATCCGCCGACCGTCTACGGAGTCAATCCCGATTACCTGAAGATCGCTGGCCTGCACGTGCTGCAAGGCCGGTTCTTCAATGAGGACGAAGAAACCCGCGCCGCTCCCGTCTTCGTTCTGGGCGCGGCCGCGCGCTCGAGTCTGTTCGGTTCCTCCGATCCGATTGGCCAGTACGTGAAGGCCAATGAAAACTGGTTCCGCGTGATCGGCGTGGCCTCGCCGCAACTTAGTTCCCAGACCGAAGTGGCGGGCGTGCCCACCCAGGATCTCAACAACATCATTTACGTTCCACTGAACTCGGCCATTCTGCGGCTCGAGGACAACTACAGCCAAGTGCGCGATGAGATTGACGGCATCTATCTGAACATCCGCGACACTGCGGATATGGCCTCGGTGGCGCAACTGGTGCGCGCCATTCTGGATTCGTCGCATCATTCGGCCGGCGATTTCAGCGTGATTGTCCCCGCTGAACTGCTCGCCGAACAGAAGCGAACGGAACGATTTTTCAACACCGTCATGGTCGCGATCGCCTCCATTTCCCTGCTGGTGGGCGGCATCGGCATCATGAACATCATGCTGGCCAGCATACTGGAACGCACCCGCGAGATTGGCGTGCGCCGCGCCGTGGGCGCTCGACAGTCGGACATCATTCGCCAGTTCGTGGTCGAAGCCACGCTGATTTCTTTTGTGGGCGGAAGTTTCGGCATCTTGTTTGGGTTCGTGATGTCGCGGCTGATCGCCTGGCTGGCTGGATGGTCGACGATCGTGACGCTGAGTTCCATTCTGCTCGCGTTCATCGTCTCGATTACGGTTGGCCTGGTTTTTGGAATTTACCCTGCAGTCAAAGCCGCGCGTCTGGATCCGGTGGAAGCCATTCGTTGGGAGTAGGCAGCGGCCAGCGTCCACACCGCACCAGTCAAGTCAATACACCTTTGGAGGAATTGAGGAATGAATCATTCTCGGCTGCGGCTCTTGTCTTCCTCTTGCCCGCTCCTGCTCTTCATGCTACTGGCCGCGTTATTCGCTCCGCCCGGCTGGGCGCAAAAGGGCGAGGGATACGGCGATATGGCCACGCCGCAGGTCCGCGCCGACAAACTGGCCGCGCCGGAGCATCTGCGCACTTATGTCGTGGAGGGAAAGCTGACCCTCGGCCTGCGCGATGCCGTCGTGCTCACGCTCGAAAACAACAGCTTTGTCAGGGTTCAGGAAACGCAGGTGGAATTTTCGAAATTCTCGCTGCTTGGGGCGCACTCGCCATTCGATCCCATTCTGACGAGTTCGTACAACGTGAATAGTACGACCTCCCAGCCTTACACCCAGTTGCAAGGAACCGGTACGGCGCCCACCGTCAACTCGACCTCGCAGTTTGCGCAGTTCAACTATTCGCAAACGTTTGAGAGTGGCACGAATGTTCAGGCAGGACTGAACAGCAACAACAATTTCACCAACAACTCATTCAACTTGGTGAATCCGTCGATCACTTCAATCCTGAATCTCCAGTTCACGCAACCGCTGCTGCGCAATGGCTGGCTATTCGCCAATCAAGCTCCGCTGGTGATTGCGCGCCGCAACCTTGAACAATCGCGCGCCAACTTCGCCGCCGAGGTAAGCAACAACATTTTGCAAGCCGTCGGCCAGTATTGGTCGGTGGTCGAAGCACAAGGAAACCTGGATGTCGCGCGCCGGTCGATGGACGCAGCCGAAGCCACGTACAAGCGCGATAAACGCGCGCTGGAACTGGGCGCGTTACCGCCGCTCGACATCTACCGGTCGGAGTCGCAAGTCGCATCCCGGCGGGTGCAGGTCATCCAGAGCGAGTACGCGCTCAAGCAAGCCGAAGATGCGCTCCGCATGACCATCGGCGCCGATCAGGATCCGAATATTCAAGCCCTCGATCTGGAACTTACCGAAAAACCTGACCCGGCAGGAGAGTTGCGAACTATCGACACAGCCACCGCGTTGCAGCAAGCGCTGACGAAGCGTCCGGAGCTCGACGCGGCTCATGCCTCCCTCGCCAATGACGAAACCCGTATTCGCCTGGCGCACAATCATCTCTTGCCCGAACTGGACCTGACCGGGCAGTACGCGAGCAATGGAGTGAATTCGAAATTCGTCAACAGCGTGCCGGTCATGACTTCGTCGATCAATCAGCTTTTCGGCTTCAACTACCCCACCTACGCGGCGCAGCTGTCATTAACCCTCCCCCTCAAGAACCGTGCCGCAAAGGCAGAAATGGGCAACGCCCTGGTGTCGCGGCGCAGCGACTTGTACAACGAACGGCAACTCCGTGAACAGGTCCAACTCGACGTCAGCAACGCCGTCCACCAACTCGAGCAAGCCAAACTCAGCATCGCCGCCGGCAAGGAGGCGTTGGACCTGGCCAAGAAAACCATGGCCGCCGAGCAGCGCAAGTATGAACTGGGTTCGGAAACGATCTTCTTCGTGCTCGAGGCGCAAACCGAGCTGGCGAGCGCTGAACTAAGTCTGCTGCAGGCCCAGGTCAACTACCAACTCGCCGTCGCCGGCCTCGATCATGCGACCGGCGAGTTGCTGGAGCCGTATCACGTGCAGATCGCGGACCTGACCCATTAGAGCGGGCCCGGGAACTGGAGCTGTCCCGGAAATTGTTTGCATACAGCGCGCGCATATAGGCGCGTCTTCCCCGCTGCTGTCAAACCAAGTAAACTATCATTCCGGCAGTGCGAAAGTGGCGGAATTGGCAGACGCACCAGACTTAGGATCTGGCGGGTAAAACCGTGGGGGTTCGAGTCCCCCCTTTCGCACCAACAGATCCGTCTTCGATCCACGAGTCAGCTTTCCCCGATTTCTCTTCAAGCCGCTGAACCGAAGGTTCGGAGAATCGTGAACGATCAAACATTCAGCGATCAAGCACTACTGGAAGAAGCTCTCGAAGAAGCACGGCAAGGCCTGCGCGAAGGTGGATTGCCGATCGGTTCGATTCTCGCGAACCGGCAGGGCCAGATTGTCGCTCGAGGACGCAACCTGCGAGTGCAGAGCGGCGATCCGACCGCTCACGCGGAAACGGTTTGCCTGCGCAACGCGGGCCGCCGGCGTGATTGGGCGGAGTTGACCTTGGTCAGCACTCTCAGTCCCTGCATCATGTGCACCGGCGCGGCATTGTTATTCCGCATTCCGCGCGTCGTGATTGGAGAACACAAAAACTTCCTGGGAGCCGAGGATCTCTTCCGGCAACACGGAGTCGGCGTCGTGGTCCTCAACAATGCGGAATGCGTGCGTCTGATGCGCGAATTTATCGACGCCCACGCAGATCTGTGGAATGAGGATATCGGGAAGTGACGCGGAGCGAACCCCACATCCTCAGCGCGCCGAAGTATCAGCGCGGTGAAGGAGGGTGCCGATCCGGCTTCGGCGGGGGCGCCGTCTCACTGGCCGGAAGAGCGGCCTTCAGATCCCACCGGCACAGCGGACAGCGGGTCGCAACCGAGAAGACAATGCGGCCAAAAGCAACGCATCCAGTGTTGGGACAAACTCGCATGTCAACCTCCGAGCCGCGGCACCCACATACGCCAATTTCTTAAAGATTCTGGCAACTCAGACCGCCACACTAGCACGAAGCTCGCAACTCTCATGCGCTTCTTTTCGGCTGCCATGGATTGATATTTCTTCTAGCTCTCCTCCACCGTCTGCGCCATTCAGTCTTCCAGGGAGTAATGAGTAATGACTGTTGTACAATCCGACCCCAATTGAAGTCGGACGACCAAGGAGCAGACTACCGAATGGAATCGACGACGCCGGAGGTTTCCCAAAGCGCGGACTACGGTTTGCGGCGCGGAATTCTTTCACCCATGGAAACTCTGGCGCAGTCGGTTTCCACCATGGCGCCGACCACCACGCCGGCGGCCACAATCCCCTTGGTCTGCGCGCTCGCGGGCAACGGCACCTGGCTCGCGTATGTGCTGGCGACGGGCGCAATATTTCTGGTCGGGTTGTGCATTGCGCGCTATGCCCTGCATTCCGCTTCCCCAGGTTCGCTCTACACCTATGCGTCGATGACGTTGCCGCCCTGGCTTTCCGCGACCGTCGCCTGGAGTCTTTTGCTCGCCTATGTGGCCACGGGGTCCAGCGTTATCGGTGGCTTTTATCACTACGCGAACCTATTGCTGCGCGATGCCACGGGGCACGGTTTCTCCGCGGTGTTGTTATCGCTGCTGGTCACGGGAGTTTCGATCTGGATCGCGTATCGCGACGTGAAGATTTCCGCACGCCTGATGTTGTGGATTGAAGCCGCGTCGGTCTCGGTAATCGTGATCGTGGTGGCGCTGGTACTGTTCCGTCACGGCTGGCACATCGACGGCGATCAACTCCATCTGCGTGGCATGACCGGCAGCGGACTCCGGCTGGGCCTGGTCTTGGCGTTGTTCAGTTTTGTCGGCTTTGAGAGCGCGACCACGCTGGGCGCGGAGGCGCGCAATCCGCTGCAGACGATTCCGCGCGCGGTGATTCAGACCGCGGTTCTGGCCGGAGCTTTTTTCACGGTATGCGCCTACGCGGAAATACTCGGATTCCATACCGTGGGCCAGGATCTGGGCAAAAGCGACGCGCCCATGCATGTGGTCGCGCAAGTGGGCGGCGTGCCGGTTCTTGGATTACTGATCGATATTGGCGCGCTGGTGAGCTTGTTTGCCGGGACTCTGGCCTGCATCACGGCCGCGGCCCGCGTGCTGTTGCGCATGGCGCACGACGGGCTCGCACATGAGTGGTTCTGCGCGACTCATGCCCGCAACCATACGCCGAGCCGCGCCGTCGTCGTCACCGGCATTGCCGCCGTTCTGCCGGTCGCTGTGCTCGCGGCTCGCGGTGCTAGTGGACTCGACGTCTATGGCTGGCTGGGCGCGCTGGCGACCTACGGCTTCATCGTGGCCTACGCGCTGGTTTGCGTTGCCCTGCCGCGCTACCTGCGACAGCATGGCGCGTTCAAGTCCGGCGCTCAAATCGTACCCAGGCTGGCTGCGGCGGCCATGCTGCTGGCTCTGGCCGGCAATCTCTATCCCGTGCCCGAGGGGCCTTACGGCAAGCTGCCTTACATCTTCCTGGCATATTTGATCGCCGGATTGGGATGGTTCTCGGTTCGTACGCGAAGCAAGCGAACTGCACCGGCGGCAACCATCGCAGCGCCTAAGCCATAAAAATTAGTGATTCCGGTCAAAAGAATTTTCACTGAGGCTTCGGCTTCCGCTTTCGCCGGAGTTCGCGTACATTTACCGGCAGAGTTTTCCAGCCTGTCGGCGCGGAGTTAGACCACGGAGCAAGTGCGGAGCCAACCAGCTCCCCCGATCAAGTCGTAGAAAGTTATGCAGACACTTACGCAGTAGGTGCGACCGTTCGCGGCTGCTTTGGACCAGTGTTTCTACCCCTGACGAGGTCACATTGATGATGATGAGGTCATTCACGATGACAATGACGATGACGAAGAAGATGAAGCTTGGCATTTTCTTGGTGGCCGTGCTACTCGGATCATCCCTGAGCATGCTGGCGCAGCAGACTCTCGGCGGAATTACCGGAACCGTATCCGACAAGAGCGGCAGTGTGCTGCCCAACACTACTGTCACCATCGTCGGAGATGCGACCAAACTTACGCGCACGCTCAAAACCAACGGCGCCGGCGCTTACGACTTTGTCAATCTTCCCATCGGCACCTACACCGTCACCGTCGAACACGAAGGATTTCAAACCGAGAAGCTGCCTTCCATTCTGGTGCAGGCCGATCGTACCGCAACCTTGAATATCTCCATGAAGGTCGGCCAGGTCGGAACCACCGTCGAAGTGCAGGCCGCGCCCGCTATGAACGCGGTCGACACTACCAATGGCTACATTCTGGAGAAAGAACAAATCGATGAAGTGCCGCTGCCGACAGGCAGTTTCACCGGACTGGCCATTCTCTCTCCCGGCGTGAACGCCGAACTGCCCGCTGGCACGGGCGTGAACCAGGGCCTGGGTAATCAGCCGATCTGGGCCAACGGCCAACGCGACACCAGCAACACTTTCCTTCTGAACGGCGTGGACACCAGCAACCTGTTCAACGGCAAGAGCACGAGTTCGGTGGCTTCAGCCCGCGTCGTAAATAACACGGGTGTTTCGGGTGCCGGCAGCACCACGGCCGAGGTAATTCAGAGCACCGCGTCGCCATATCTCGCCATCGGCCAGGCCTTGCCAACGCCTGCCCCGGAGACCGTTCAGGAGTTTCGCGTCAACACATCTATGTACGACGCCCAACAGGGATCGACCAGCGGCGCTCACATCGACCTGAGCACCGCCTCGGGCACCAATACCATTCACGGTTCGGCGTATGTTCACCGCGGCACCGACGCTTTCAACGCCGCGCCGTACTTCTATAAGCAAGATACCAACATTCCTGCGAATGAAGATGTCCCGCAGTTGCACCGCTACACATTGGGAGGAACCTTGGGCGGTGCGCTCATTAAAGACAAGCTTTTCGGCTTTATCAGCTACCAGCACACCCACGCTTCCGACCTGGAAATCGGAACCTCGCGTACCGCAGTTCCAACCGGCCTTACGGACGCGCGTGATCCTGCGACGCTAGCAGCCGTCGACAACGAGAATTTCCGAACGCAATCGATTAATGGAAACCTCTACCTTTGCAACCAGCCGGTCCCGCCGGGTTACAACGTGATACCCTGTCTCACCGCAGGCGGGGTCGATTCGACCGCGCTCACACTGTTGCAATACAAACTGTCCAACGGCCAATATTTATTTCCGTCGGCAAATCCCGGCATCGCCCCCAGCCTTAACTTTCCGGAAAATGTCTTCCTTACCCAGCCCGCGTATTTCATATCAGATCAGGCCGTCGCCGACATCGACTACCAGCCGACATCCAAAGACACTTTGTCGTTGAAGTACTATTACCAGCACGATCCCACAACGGCGCCTTTCGGATTCTCTGCAGTCGAGGGTTTCCCCCAATACTTGGACGCTGGTGGCCATGTTGCCTCCCTTACGAACACTCAATCCATCGGACCAAACTTTGGCGTTTCCGAAGTGATCGGCTTCAGTCGAGAAAAGATATACAGCACGATCGGCCAGCCGTTTTCCCCGGCATCAGTGGGCATCAATAACTTCGGTTCCAATGTCTTCCCCGGCATCACCATCGTCGACGATCTGGGGAACTCTTCTCCGTTGAACACAAATTACGTTTTCAACGCCGGAACCACCATCGGCTCCACCGCCGCTTCGCAAGGCGCATTCACTGGCATTTTTCAAAACCGCTGGATGCCCTCCGCCAGCGCGACCTGGAACCATGGCAAACACACGATCACCTTCGGTGGCAGCTATTCCTATACCCAGCTCAACACTCGGGATCAACGGCCCAACTCCGGCATGATCGGATTCGTCAACTGGGACGACTTCCTCACCGGCGCGCCCATCACCTATACCGCGGACGGGTTCATTACAACCACCTTCCTGCAAGGCGACGCCAATCGCTACTACCGCTCCAACGAGTCGGGTTTATTCATTCAGGATAAATTTCAGATTCGGCCCAACCTCAGCTTCAGCGTTGGTCTTCGCTTCGATGATCACGGCGGCCTCAAGGAAAAGAATGGCCGCATCTTCAACTTCGACCCGTCAGCCTACAACTACGACGTTGTTGACGACATCATCCAATCGAACGGCTTCATTGTCGCGGGAAACAATCCCGACTTCCCCACCAAGGGAGTCAGCGATTCCACTCTGACCGGACGGCAATGGGGGCTGGCTCCACGTCTGGGCTTCGCCTGGAGCCCGCGCATGTTCAACGACAAGGTTGTGGTCCGCGGGGGCTGGGGCCTCTACTACGATCGCGGAGAACTCTTCACCTACCTCTCCCCAGGCTTCGCGTCGGGCGTGATTGCCGGCGGACCGTTCGGCGTCAACCAGACGCCGCCGTGGGTGAATCAGACCTCGTGCAGCACTTTCGGGTACACGGTTTGCAGCAACTTCGAAGCTCCGTGGGGCGCCGCTCTCGGTCCGCCGCCCAGCGGCAATCCTGCCCTTCTGCAACTGCCCAACGCTGGGGACATCTCGTTCGGCGCCCCGCTGTTCTCGTTTGCCGACTACAACCGCGCCAACAAGTTGCCTTACACCATGAACCAGACTCTGGATATTCAGTGGCAGCCGCGCAACGATCTGGTGCTGGAAATCGGATACGTCGGGAACCTTGGCCGCCACGCCGTCGTCCCCTTGCCCTTCAACCAGGCGCAGATTGCCTCGCCGACCCACCCCCTGCTCACAGGGAGTCCCGTCGGCGAGCAGGATTACACTTACGGTTATTCGATTGTCACTGCTCCGGGCAGCTTCGACACGATCAATCTCCCCAGCGCCAACGGGCAACCGCCGCAGCCCTACCAGGAGACTTTCGAAGGCGGCAACGTTGACCTGCGCGTTCCCTACATCGGGTACTCCTCCGAGTCGGAGTCCTACACGGCCGCAGGAATCTCCGCTTATCACGCGCTGCAAGCGCATCTCGAGAAGCGCCTGAGTCATGGCTTATCGGTTGGCGCCTCCTACACTTTCTCCCACGCCACCGACGAGCAGAGTGGTCTGGGCCTGTTCTACAACGGCAACAATCCGCTGGATTTGCGTTCCGGCTACGGACTCTCTGACTTCGATCGCAAGCACGTGCTTAATTTCACCTACACGTACCAACTACCAAAGTTTTTCTCGCTCTCTTCGGTGAAGGGCAAGATTGTCGATGGCTGGGCGATCTCCGGTTTGACCGTGATTCAGAGCGGCCAGCCCTATAGCATCGTCGATTATTCCGGAGCCGTGGGTAGCATCTTCTACGGCGTAAATGACGGCATCACGAACCCCGTGGTTCCGCTCTCCGGTTGCACTCCCAAGCAGGCGCTCACCGGTGCTTCGGGCGCCACCCCTGGCCTCCCGGCGCTTAAGGCCACTTGTTTCGGCCTGCCTCTGCTGAATCCGGGCGACTTGAACGGAGCTATCCCGAGCAACGATCCCTACGAGACAAACTTCGTCGCCAGTGGCGAGCGCAACATCTTCCGGCAGACCTGGCAGCGCAACGCCGACGTCTCGATCTCCAAGACCACGCAGTTTACCGAGCGCGTCTCGTTGAAGTACCAAATGGATGTCTTCAACCTCACCAACACGGCGAGCTTCGATATCCCCATCGACGACGTGAGTCAGAACATCAACTTCAACGGCTTCCCCGTCGTCGGCCAGGCGGGATCAACTACGCCCTGCAACGCCGACTTTACGGCCATTTACGTCTGCCCATCACTCAGCGGCCTCGGCATCACCAACAAAACCATCGGTCATCCGCGGCAGATTCAAATGTCGCTCCATTTGGTTTTCTAACGGGACGTGATCGCAGGCAGGGTTCTCAGGAGAGACCAAAACTCGCAGCCGCCGTATCGACAATCGCCTTGCCGATGGCTAGCGACGCAGTAGCCGCCGGCGAGGGAACGTTGAGAACGTGCAGCACCTTGCCGGAAGGCACAAATTGAAAATCGTCCACTAACGCGCCGTCAGGCTTGAGGGCCTGCGCGCGCACACCGGAGCCGCCGGGCACCAGGTCGTTCTCACCCACTTCCGGCAGCAAGCGCTGCAAGGCGCGGACAAACGCCGGCTTCGACAGCGACCGATGCCATTCGTCAAGACCGTTGCGCCAGTGCTGCCGCGCCATCCGCCAGAACCCCGGGAAGGCCAGCGCGGAACCCAGATCGCGGAGGTTGATGTCGCGGTGACGGTACCCCTCGCGCGCCAGCGCGAGCACGGCGTTAGGGCCGGCATCCACTCTGCCGGTGATGCGCCGGGTGAAATGCACGCCGAGAAACGGAAAGCGCGGATCGGGCACGGGATAGATCAGCGCCCGCACCAGCGAGGCGCGCTCCGGAGTCAGGTCATAATACTCGCCGCGAAAAGGCACGATCATGACGCCAGGTTCGTCGCCCGCCATCCGGCTGATGCGGTCACTGAACAGTCCCGCGCAGTTAATCAGCGAATCGGTGGAGAACGCGCCCCGCGAAGTCTCGACGACAATTTCGTTCGCCGAGCGGCGGATGCCCGTGGCAGCTGCGGAAGTGAGCACGGTTCCGCCGCCTGCCGAAATCAACTCTGCATATTTCTCGCACACCACGGCGTAGTCGGTGATTCCCGTCGCGGGCACCACCAGAGCTTTTATACCAGCGGCGTGTGGCTCGATCTCCCGCAACTCTTCAGGGCCGATCATGCGCAGGCCGGTCAGGCCATTGGCCTCTCCGCGCCTGCGTAATTCCTCCAGACGCGGAAGTTCGTCCGCGTGGGTCGCAACAATGACCTTGCCGCAGACCTCGTGAGCAATGCCGTGCTCGCGGCAGAACTCCACCATGGCTGCGGCGCCCGTAACGCAAAGCCGCGCCTTCATGGAACCAGGCCTGTAGTAGACGCCGGAATGAATTACGCCGCTGTTGTGGCCGCTCTGGTGGCGGGCCACGCGATCTTCTTTCTCGAGCAGAAGCAAGCGCTGATTAGGAAAGCGGCGAGTGATTTCGAGCGCAACCCCCAGCCCTACCACCCCACCGCCGATGACGACCACGTTGTAGGGAGAATCGGTCATTTACCTTACGAGTACCGGGAGCTTGCAACTTGCGCGGGCCAAATCTCCGCGCAATCGGCAGTCCGCAACTTTCTAGTCCGATAGTGGTGCAGTTTGAATCTGTCGTTGCGTCATCCCGAACCGCGGCGTAGTTCAGCCGCGGGAGGGATCTCCCAAGGCACGATTTTCAGGGAGATCCCTCTCTCCGCCTGAAAAGCGGCTCCGCTCGGGATGACGCCACGATTGAAGGTTCAACCTGACACTACCTCTGGTCCCAGCGACTTTCTAGTCTACGATAAGAGTCACCTGCGCGCTGTGGCTGAGCGAGCCCGAGGTACCAGTCACGGTAACGTTGTAGGTAACAGGCGTTCCTGTTCCGCCGCCGCCCCCGTTGCTTATTCCGCCGCAGGAAGGCAGAAACCACATCAGCAGAATCAGCAGTAACGTCAGAAGGCCCAATCGACGGCGCTTGCGGGTTGGGCCGCGAGTACCTGCCCCTACCCAGCCGATCGCGAATCCCGGCAGTAGCAACCATCGCGCGCCGAGGGTAGCAAGTCGATTCGTCCGCAGCTGAGCCTTGCTCGCTGAGGTCGTGGAAATGTTCATCACCGCATCGACGGCGGAGCCTCCTGGAGTTTGGGGCGTCGAAGGATTGAACGCACACTGCGCCTGGACCGGGAGTCCAGCCGTACAGGAGAGCGCCACCGCAGCGCCGAACGTAGATCCGACCGGTTGAATGGTCAGTTGATACGCGCCGCTGGTCTGGCCCGCGGTCACGGTCTGGCTTGCAGTCGAAGAGGTGAGAGTAAAATCCTGCTCCACCGTCAGCGCCACGGTAAAGGAATGGCTGGGCGCTCCCGTCGTGTCCTGGGTGTTGATGTTGATGTTGTAATTGCCCGGAGCCGCATCGTTGGTCACGTTGATGGTCGCCGTGAGGCTGGCGCTCCCGCCGCTGGCGACCACGATCGGGTTGGCCGGAGACAAAACGCACATGGCGCCGGCCAGAGCGCTCGCATCGCAGGTGGCATTGATGTTCCCGCTGTACAGGTTCAACGAAGCCAGCTTGAGGCTGGCAATGCCTTGTCCGGCCGGCGCTAGGGAAAGCGCCTGCGTTCCGGAGATCGAGTAGTCGCCCACATTGAACGAAACTGAATCAGTATTCGTGATCGAGCCCGAACTTCCCGTGATCACGAGCACATAGGCTCCAGCCGCGAAGCTAGTGCCGTTGATGGTGAGAGTCGCAGTCGCAGGAAATACACTCACCGTACTCGGGCTGATGCTGCAGCTGCCAGCGCCGTAGGTGTTCGGGCAACTCAGGGTGACGGTGCCGCTGAATCCGTCTTGCGCGGTGATTGAAAGTGGAGCGCTGGCGCCAGTGCTGCCTGCATTGAACTCGGGGAAAGCGACCGGGCCCAGAATAAAATTCGGGTTGGAAGTGACGATCAGTTCGAATGACGTCGAGAGCGTTGCCGGTGCGCCAGCCGTCGTGGCCTGCAGGATCACGGAATAGCCGCCCGCCACCGTTCCTGCCGGCACCGCCACACTCGCCGTCATATTCACCGGTGCGCTCGCAGTCGGGCTCACGGTACTTGATGGCGTCAAGGTGCAAATAGCATTGGCAATGCCAGAGCTGCAGGTAATGGCTACGCTCTGATTGAACGATCCTGCGGCCGTTACCTGAAAACTTACTGGAGAAGATGTAGTTCCCCGCGGAACGGTCACGCTCGCAGGAGACGGCGCGGTCAGGCCGAAGCTGACTACGTGGAGCGTTACCGGAACCTGATGCGTAATTTGATCTGGGTCAGACCCAACCGCCTCCACGTTGAAACTGTAGTCGCCGGCCGCAACACCCGCTGTGACGGTGAATGGCGTATTGGCTGCGGGAATCATTGTCAATGGCGAGAGAGTACAAGGGTTGGGCGGAGCCGTAGAGCCGGCGGTGCAGCTCAGGGTCACGGAGCTGGCGTATCCGTTCAACGCACTGACAGTGCCGTTGAAGGTTGCGCTCTCTCCCAGAAAAATGGTCTGCGGCGAGTTGGAGACCGAAATCCCAAAGTCCGGCGTGATGACCAGATTGAATTGCCAGATGCCGCGGCCATAAGTGGATGCCCGCAACAACTGCTGCCCGCCAGAATCAAAAACTGCCAGCGCGGTCACCGCGACATTGGGCAGAAATCCGGGCGCGTCTGTGCTGGAGGTCGGACCCAGCTCGGTCCAACTGGCAGCGGAGGTCGAACTGGCGAAAACCCCAACGTCGGTTGCAACAAAGACCTGCGACATTGCGGGATACACAACCACAGCATTCACCGGCGAGTCGGGAAGGTTCCCGGTGACGTCGGTCCAGGATGCCCCGGCGTTGCTGGTCCGCCAGACGTGGCCCGCGCCCCCGGTAAATCCCATGACCGTCACGTATGCGGTGTTGCCGGTCGCATCGGACGAGTCGACCGCGACACTGGACAAGGGAAACTGGTTGGGATTGATGTCGCCCTGCGGGCCGTTGTCGGTTACATCCGCGAATGCGGGAATCCCTGCCGAGGCGTCCGTAGTGACCCAAACGCGACCGCCTGCCGGCGAGGACAAATTTCCCGCCAGCGGACCCAGAGCGCTGGTGGTGGCGTAGATCACGCTGGAACCGCTGGCGTCCGTCGGCCCTCCCGCAGCCAGCCCGCGAACCTGGTTCACTTCACTTCCCGAACAGGTGGCCGAACTCAAGCTATCGAAGTTCGGGCTCAGCAAGTGAAAGCCCCGCCGGTACGCGGTCCGCGCCACACCCGGCAAGTGCCGACCAACATGGCCGTCGACGATTGCGGATCGAGAATGTAAGGAAAATAGAACGCTCCATCATCGCCGCCGAGCCCGCTGCTGGTGACCACAAAACTGAAGCCGCTGTCGTTGCAGTTCACGCCACTCGAACAAAGTTGAACCCCGAGGCCGCCGGGAGGAACGTCCGGGTTCGACGCATACCAGTTTGAGGTCGCCTCAGGATCGATCGCGTTATAGCCGCCGTCGCCGCCCAGAACATTTCCCCAACTTGAATTCGTCGTCGCCTGGCTGGTTGCAGGAGAGCCATTACCCTGCGCTCCGCCGAGCAACGTGTTCGGATCCGTGGGATGCTGCGAGAAGCTGATGAATTGTGTCATCGACCCCAGATTCTGGTTGAGATCGTCGAACTGATTCGTGCCCGAACAGGAACCGGTGTTGAGCCCCTGAAATCCGTCGAGCGCGCGGTAAATGCCGCCGTCGTTGGCAAAGTACAGCAGCGCGTTGCCGGCATCGGTGCCCGAAGTCGGGATCGCATAGGCCAACGCGTGCTGATCAGGATGCACATGGGAGGGCGCGGCAATCGGGTCGCATCCGTAGACGTGGGTCAGGTTCATGAACGGAAACGACGCGCAGGTGGGATTCGAGGTAGTAATACTGCACTTGTAGAGATTGACCGCGCCCGCGTACAAATCCGTCGCCGCTCCGCTGGGAACGGCCAGCAGTTCCAGGTTGTAGGAGCCTTGTTGGACGCCGCAGCCGTCGAAGTCGCCGCAATTCGTGATCGAGGTGTCGGGAATCGATGTCCACGATGCACCTCCGTTCAAGCTCTGCCAAATGCCGCCATCGACTGGACTGCCGTTCGAAGCCAGCGAAATATACCAGGCATACATTTCGTTGCGTCCCGGAACGACTGTGATTTCTCCGCGGTAAATCGGGCACGCGTAGCTGTTCGACGTGGATTGCGGCGGGCACGCTGTCGTCGACTGAGCGCCGCGCCGCCGGGCTGCGCCGCGAGACGGGGTCCAGTTCACTCCATCCGGCGAAGAATAAAATCCGTGATAACGAATCGCGGCGAAGAACTGTCCGGCGTTCGCGTCGTAAACAACCGACGTCGCGGAGGTAGCGTCGGTGGCGCCGCCGGGATCGACCAACGCATCGTAGGTCCAGGTCTGCCCAGCATCGAGCGAAGTGTAGAGACCACGTGTGGTGTTGGCGGTAACGGCGCCGTCGACCAGGCCTTCGGAAGTTGTGGCCATGGCGGAAACGACCGTGCTCGTTTGCCCGCTGGCCGTGCTGAATGCCATGCGCGTCCCGCCCAGCCCGGCGAACGAGAGTGCGCCGTTGTTCGCGGTTGAAATCAGCGTCCAGCTACTGCCGGCATTTCGGAGCGCAAGATGCCAAGGCCAAAATAGGAGTCGCTGGAGTTGTCCGCTTCCCCCGTCGCGGCCAGAATCACTGGTCTGTGCGGGGTCGGAGTTGCCGGGCTGGATGGCGATTGCTCCGATCGAAAGTGTGGCTTGATCGTCGGTCACGGGAGTCCAGGCCACGCCGTTGGCGGTCGGGTCAGCCGCGCTGGTCGACTTCCACACTCCGCTTTGAGCGCCCCCGATGTAGACCGTGTTCCCGCTCGGGTCGGCGGGATCGATCGCCACGGCGGTCGCGCGTCCCGAAACCTGATGGTAATCCTGCGTGCCGTTGCCCGTCGCATCGGAGGCCAGCGGCACCGGGCCGAGCAGCGATCCACGAACCGGTCGAGAGCGAGACCGGAACGCTGGCCGGACGTGAGCCTGAGGCCAGACGCTAGGGCGGCTGCGTGCTGCGCGCGCATTTTGAGCTTGGCCTGATAGGCCCGCCGCCGAAGTTCGGCGGAGGCCTTCCCGCGCACCAGACGGCCGCGGAAGAACCATTCGCTGCGCTCTTTGACGTGGTCGGCGTCGAGTCGGGGATGGAGTGTCGGAGCAGGTTGCTTCGCGCCTTGCGCTTCTACCATCGAAACCGCGGCGAAACAAATCAGAATGACTGCCGGCACTCGTAACAAAAAAAGACGACGCCGACTCGGCATGTTGATGCTCACCCGCCAGTATCGGAAGAAGACGCGCTCGAAGCAACGCAAAAGCGCCGGGAATGAACAGCAATGGACCACTTCGGGAAAAAGCACCCTCCGACCGTTTGCATCGAAAACGCGGGTAGTGGCTCAGTTTGAACTTTCAAGCGTGGCGTCATCCCGAGCGGAGCCGCTTTTCAGGCGGAGAGAGGGATCTCCCTGAAAATCGTGCCTTAGGAGATCCCTCCCGCGGCTGAACTACGCCGCAGTTCGGGATGACGCAAGGACAGATTCAAACTGGCCACTACCAAAACGCGCCGGGCCTGTACAATCTTTTCTCCGTGGTTGTCTTGATGATAGGGAGCCAATTCCATGAGGTTTTTTCTGTGCAGGTTGTTGGTGGCATGCGTTCTTCTGAGCGCGGCCTCGGTCTGGGCGCAAGAAAAGTGAAAAAGACGCCTCGCAACTCGTAGTGGCGGCAGCCGCCGATTTGAGCGCCGCACTACAGGAGATCGGGGACCGTTACCAGAAGCAGTCCGGCGTTCAGCTCAAGCTCTCCTTCGGAGCGTCCGGAGCTCTCACCCAGCAAATTCAAAACGGCGCGCCCTTTGATCTGTTTTTCTCGGCTGACATGGATTATCCGCGCCAGCTGATTGCCTCTGGCGCAGCCGACCAGGCCAGCCTGTATCAATATGCCGTCGGCAAGCTGGTGCTGTGGGTTCCGGCGGATTCCCCGCTCGACCTGGACCGCAATGGCATCAACGTTCTGCTCGATCCGTCAGTCAAGAAGATTGCCATTGCCAACCCGCAGCATGCGCCGTATGGGCGGGCCGCAGCGGCGGCTTTGAAGCACGCCGGGGTGTACGGTCGCGTTGCCGACCGCCTGGTGTTGGGCGAGAACGTCGCGCAGGCGGCACAGTTCGTCGAGTCCGGCAATGCGCAAGCCGGATTCGTGGCGCTGGCCCACGCCGTCGCGCCAGCCATGCGCGGCAAAGGAAAATACTGGGAAGTCCCTGCAGACTTTTATCCTCCCCTCAACCAGGGAGTAGTAGTGCTCTCGCACTCGCACCATAAGAAAGAAGCGGCAGAGTTTCTGGCATACATCAAGGCGAAAGAGGCGGCGGAGTTGCTGCGGAAGTACGGCTTTACGCTGCCGCAGAATTAGTAGCGCCGGCGCCTCGCCGAATGAGATTGTTGATTATTGATTGTCGATTGCTGATTTTTGATTGCTGATTGAAGAGCGCTCGGACAGGTTTTTCAATCAACAATCAACAATCAGAAATCAACAATTCCTGCCCTGAGCTTGGCGAAGGAGCGTCTCGCCCTCGGCCCGGAGGCAACCTCGAACCATGGCAATCGACTGGCAAGCCTTCTGGCTGACGCTGCAACTGGCAATCACGGTCTCGGCCGCATTGCTGGTGCTTGGCCTGCCCATCGCCTACTGGATTGCCTTCTCCCGCTGGCGCTGGAAGTTTCTGGTAGAAGCCGTAGTCGCGCTACCCATCGTGCTGCCCCCGACCGTGCTGGGATTCTATGTGCTGGTGGCGCTCGGACCACGCAGCCCGCTCGGCCGCTGGTGGATCGCGTTGACTGGCCACACGCTGGCGTTCACCTTCGGCGGCCTGGTGATTGGTTCCATCCTGTACAGTCTGCCGTTTGCGGTGCAGCCCTTCGCCGCGTCCTTCGCCGGCGTCGATCGCAAGCTGATTGCGGCTTCGGCCACCCTGGGCGCTTCCCCTCTGCGAACTTTTTTCTCGATAACCCTACCCCTCTCGATTCCCGGGCTGATCACCGGCGCGGCCCTCAGCTTTGCCCACACCATGGGAGAATTCGGCGTCGTGCTCATGGTGGGCGGAAATATTCCCGGAGTCACGCGGACGGTTTCCATCGATATCTTCGATCGCGTCCAAGCCTCCGACTATGCCACCGCCAACGAAACCGCCCTGCTGTTGCTGGCCTTCAGCTTTGCCGTGCTGGCCGTCGTGTACGGCCTGAACCGCAAGCCATGGTTGATCGGCCCCATAAAATAGCCGTTGTCATCCCGACCCGTAAAAATAGCCGTAGTCATCCCGACCCATAAAAAAAATGTCATCCTGAGCGAAGTGGATGGTTCGCGAAGCGAACCATCCACGCAGTCGAAGGATCCCTATTCCTAAGCGGCTGCCTTTGGCTCGTCAGGGAATTTCGCCGATGCTCCTCAGCCCGACTTTGCCAACACAACCGAGTCTCCCTAGAATGAACTGCGATGAATGAATCTCGCGCCATCGATTCGGCTGACGACGTGACCAGGTCCCCAAGCCACCAGCAAGCTGGGCAGCGCAACCAGGAACCCGCCGCCCCGCGGCTCGATGCGCGATTCCGCAAGCGTTTCGCCGCGCCAGCCCAGCAGTTTGTCCTGGAAGTTGAATTCCAGGCCGCGCCCGGTTTTACGATTCTCTTTGGCCCGTCTGGCGCGGGTAAGACAACTCTGCTCGATTGCGTTGCCGGACTGGCCCAACCGGACTCGGGCCGTATCGCCATCGGCGACCGTATCCTGTTCGACGCCGTACAAAGCATCGATCATTCTTCCGCCAATCCGGCCGCCAATCCGGCCGTCAAGCTGCCGGTGGCCAAGCGGCGCGTCGGATATGTATTTCAAACCCTCGCCCTGTTTCCGCATCTGACGGTAGAACAGAACGTCCAGTATGGCCTCGCGCCTCTGCCGCCGCCTGAGCGGTCCGCACAAGCCTCCGCAATGCTCCGGGCATTTCGAATTCCTCACCTCGCGCAGCGTTATCCCAGAGAGATTTCCGGAGGAGAAAGCCAGCGCACGGCATTAGCGCGCACCCTGGTGACCGATCCGGCCGTGCTGCTGCTCGACGAACCGCTGGCCGCGCTCGACTCCGCCACCAAGGCAAGAATCATCGACGATCTGCGCCAGTGGAACCAGGCTCACCGCATTCCGATTCTTTATGTGACCCACAGCCGGGAAGAAGTGTTCGCCCTGGGTGAGCGCGTCATCGTCCTCGAAGCTGGGCGCATCGTGGCCCAGGGCACGCCCCACGAAGTCATCACCGCGCCGCTGCAGGAAACGGTCGCGCAGTTGGTCGGCTTCGAAAACATTTTCGACGCCACCGTGGAGTCGGTACATCCGGAGCGCGGCACCATGTCATGTCTCATCCCAGGAGACGGTGGCCCGATCCTTCTTGAAACTCCACTCGTGCGCGGAGGTGTGGGCGAAGCCTTACGCGTGGGAATCCGCGCCGGCGACATTCTCCTGGCCACGGCGGCGCCGGTTGGCTTAAGCGCGCGCAACGTAATTCCCGGCCGCATCGTCTCACTCGAGCAACGCGACGTAATCGTCGTGGCACGCGTGAAGTGCAGAATCGAAATGGAAGTCCACCTCACCCTGGCCGCCCGCGATTCGCTGCAACTCGCCCCGGACCACGAGGTGTGGCTGGTAATCAAGACCCACTCCTGCCACCTCATGCGCAAATAACACCCCACTCTCGTTGAGAAGCCGAGCGTTGACATCCCCGGAATCCACGGCTCTCGCGTCCTCCATCTGCTGCATCGGTTCCATCTCGATCACCGCGACCCACTGCCCTTTGCGTTCTTCCGAGAAGACGACATGCCCGCCGAGAATCCGCGCCGCGGCCTCCGCCGGCAAGTCACGATGAAACCCGAAGAACCTGCGTTTGAGATTATTCCATTTCGCCCAGCGATCCAGCAGCGGATCCGCGGGTTCATATTTCGTCGAGAACACTAGCGCGACCTCGAAGTGCGAACGGAAATCGGCGGCCGACAGCACTTGTTCCAGAGAAAAATCTTCGATGCGCACCACCTGCATCGGCCGCGTCGTGTAACCCAGCCACGGACGCGTCAGTTCGTCCGAGGCCGGCCACGCCGTAAGCACGTGCGCCATGGGATAGCGGGCTTCGAGGAAGCGCTCTCCATCCTCGTGCAACACGACGTAATCGCGATAGGCGAGATTGTCCTCCGGCGAAAAACCGTAGGGCGGATTCCAGAACCACGCCGCAATAAAGCCGACCGCAACCACCGCGACCGCCGCCGGCCAATACCGCAACCGTCGGCGCAAAGTCGACACGGCCACGATGATCACCAGCGGCACCGCCGGCAGCATGTAGCGCGCCAATACTGCGCCGCCGATCAGCGCCATAGCCACCACGTACACTTTCACAACCGCCAGAAAGATCATCTGTACGGGAATGGTTATGCGCGCACGCTCGACGCCGTCATCTTTTAGCGGCGGCCACTGCATGGCCAGCAGCATAGCCAGCGTCAGCAGCCACAAATGCAGGTAGCCGAATACCTGCCATAGGCGCAACCCCAGCGCCAGAACAAAGCGCAGAGGATCCAGCGTGGCCGCAACGTTGTAGCGAAAAAATTCCGGATTGCCGAAGACATATCCCGTACGCGCGTAGTGATAGGCGAACCACATTGCCAGCGGCAGCAGAGGAAGCACGAGCGGCAGAATGCGGCGCGCCGGTGCCGTCGAACTTCCTCGCACAGAACTGTCCCAAAACTGCGGGACGAACCGCTGCGGCGCGATGAAGCGCAATCCTTCCCACGCCGCCAACCCCGCCGGCGCCAGAATTGCCGTCTCCTTAGCCAGCGCGGCCAGCGAGAACCAGATCGCCGTCGCCACAGGCCGATCCTCCAGATAAGCCCACAGTCCCCAGAACGTGAGCCCTGCCGCGGCCAGATCCACCTGGGCCAGCGAGCTTTGCGCAAAGAACACCGGATACAGCGCCGTACACACCGTCGAGGCGATCGCCACCTGGACATTCGCCACGCGCTCGGCCAGGCGAAACACTCCCAGCAGCGAGAATGCGGCGACCACCAGCATCGCCGATCGCGTCACCACCGGCGCGTAGCCCACGCATTTCCACCACAGCGCAATCCAGGCGAGAACCAGCGGCGGATGCGCGTTCGACACGGTCGTGTGCGGAATCAGGCTCCCGCTCAACAGCAGATCGCGGGCAGCGGGCACATAGTATCCCGCTTCGTCCCAGAAATAAGGAAGCTGTAGCAACGGGACGTGCAGCAGAAATATCACAACAAAAATCCCCGCGAACACCACGGCGGGATGGCGTCCAAACCCTCGAACTAGCCACGGATTGCTACGGATTTTCACGGGAAGCCTTTTGACCATTTCCAATTTTGTTTTTGATCCGTGTTAATCCGCGCAAATCCGTGGCCAAGCTCGGTTTAGTGCACCGGCCCTTGCGGTCCCATGCGTGGATCGAGCTTAATCTCTCCAAAGGCGCTCTCGTATCCGGCCACGTTCTGTTGCAGAAGCCCCAGCAGCGCTTTGGCCTGCTGCGGGCTCAGGTAAATGCCCTGCACGTTCCGGATCTCCACCTGGGTATCGGTCTGCTGCTGCAGTGTTCCGAAAACCAGGAAGAAGTCCCAGATGTTGACCCGCATCTGCACGCTGTTGGCGTAGGTCTCGCGATAGTCGGGCCCGTTGGTTAACTTCACGGTGGGTTGCGTCGGGTTGCTCATAGGCGGAAAGTGTAAATGAGTTGGGGCGCGGAAGAAACGGGCCAACGCACCCGAGCCAGTTCACCGAAGGCATCATCCATGGTGCAACTGACAAAATCTGTCAGGCGGTTGATGGTTTGCGGCGGGTTACTCGGTGTATCTTCCGTCGCTAGACACCGACTTTCGTTTGGTCTCCCATTGAAAACACAAGACTTACCTGCGCTCTTCTCATTACTTTGGGAAGTACCTGATGGCGCGAAAAATGCGATAGAGTTTGTGTGCTGGGCGAAAACGCAGACAGCGGGCTAACTTATATGACCCAAAATAATGATCACGGGATGATGGAAGAAATCGCTCTTCCTGAACATCTGCTCCCCTTGGGATCGGTGCTCGGCCAGGGAGTGTCAGCCCTGGACTTGTGTATGGTCCTGGCAAAGATTTTTCGCGTGCAGTATACCGAAGTCGCCCTCATGCGGCTGGAGAAGGGGTCTCTGTTCTTTGTGTTCCCCGAATACTTGCGCACCTCAGGTGCGATTCCATTGTCCAGCAAGGCGGTGGCGGCGCACACGGCCCTGAGCAAAAAGGCCGAAATTTTCAACAACTTTGCTCGCGTAAAGCACGCCAGTATTTTCGAGACCATTAAACCGTCGGCTACCGACTCGGACGAACCAGTTCACCCCTCGCCCATTCAGAAACTGATGTCGGTGCCGATTTTGGACCGCGATTCCGTTGTGGTGGGCGTGATTCAGATCTCGCGCAAGGCCCTCGACGCAAAATTTGCTCAGGATTTCAGCCGCGAAGATTTGCACGATCTGGAATTAGTCGCCGGACTGCTGGCCACCGCTCCCGCGCTGATGGAGAACTAGGGAATCTCCGATTAAGCCTCCGGGTTCCTCTGTGCGACTCTGTGGTTTACGCTTTTCTCTTGGACGTGAATCAGAGCGTGCCAGAGCTCCGAAGGCAGCCCGCTTCGAGCCGTGATCGCTCTAGCCGAATCATCCTCATCACTTCGTGCTCACCGGTACGCGCAGGTCCGCACCCGTCATTTCGTGTGGCTCATCGACTGCCAGCATTCCCAGCAGCGTCGGCGAAATATCGCGCAGCGACCCGCCGGGCTTCAGCGTGAACTTCTTGGAGTCCTCCGAGACCACGATAAACGGCACCGGGTTGGTGGTGTGCGCCGTGTGCGGACCGCCCGTCCCTGGATCGATCATCAACTCCGCATTGCCGTGGTCGGCCGTGATCAGCATGGCGCCACCCTTCGCGCGAATCGCAGATTCGATGCGGCTCAGGCAGGCATCCACGGTTTCGACGGCCTTGATCGTGGGTTCGAGCTTGCCTGAGTGCCCGACCATGTCGGCATTGGCAAAGTTCACGATCATCACGTCGAACGTTCCATCCTCGGTGGCCTTGATCACAGCGTCGGCAATCCCCGCGGCACTCATCTCCGGCTTCAGATCGTAGGTTGCAACTTTCTGTGAAGGAACCAGCAGCCGCTCTTCGCCAGGGAATGGAGTCTCAACGCCGCCATTGAAAAAATACGTAACGTGCGCGTACTTCTCGGTTTCGGCCACGCGCAGGTTGCGCATTTTCTGATTGCCCATCACGTTGGCCAGAATGTTCGCCATCGATTCCGCCGGGATCACCACCGGAAGACTGAAATTCTTGTCGTACTGCGTCATGCAAACGTAGCGCAGATTTTTCGGCACGCGGTCCCGCGGAATCGCCGCATCCAGATCGGCCGCCCCCGGAAGATCGCTGCCGCCCTTATCGTTCAATCCGCTGTTGCGAGTGAGCGCCCGCGTAATCTGGCGAACCCGGTCGGCGCGGAAGTTGAAACAGATGCACGAGTCGTCGTCGCGAATGGTTTGTGTGGAGCGGGCACTCTTGCCCGCTTCTTCCACAACAAACGGAATCACGAACTCGTCGGTGACGCCCTTGTTGTAAGACTCCTTCATTCCCTGCACCGGATCGGCCTGCTTGCCGCCTTCCGCGTCGGCCAACACCATCGCGTTGTAGGCCTTCGCAATGCGCTCCCAGCGCCGGTCGCGGTCCATCGCATAGTAGCGGCCGTTGACGGTGGCGATCTTGCCGCAGTTGTACTCGCGCATCTTCTGCTGCAGCTGCTCCAGGTATCCCGCGCCATTAGTGGGCAGAGTGTCGCGCCCGTCCATGAACGCGTGGACGAAAACACGATCCAGCCCGTTCTGCTTGGCCATCTTCAGCAGCGCATATAGATGCGCCTGCTGCGAGTGCACGCCTCCGTCCGAGAGCAACCCGAACAGATGCAGCCGCCGCTCGCCCGTGCGCGCGTTCTTCATAGCATCGAGCAGCACGGGATGCGAAAACAATTCCCCGTTCTGGATCATCGCATCGATGCGCGTGATGTCCATGTGCACAATCCGTCCCGCGCCAATGTTGAGATGTCCAACTTCGCTATTGCCCATCTGCCCCTCGGGCAGTCCCACGAACGGCCCGCTGGTATGAATCAGTGTGTTGGGATACTCCCGCAGCAGCCGGTCGTATGTCGGCTTGCGCGCGAGCGCGATGGCGTTGGCCTTGGTTTCGGCCCGGTATCCCCAGCCGTCGAGAATGGTAAGAATTATCGGTTTAGGGCGAGACAAGATCGGCTCCTGCTAAAAGTTATGAATTGCAAAAAAATCATTGGCTACCAGATCAGTTCGACTGGATAGCGTGCGAAAACCCGATCGGCCGTTACCACGGGAATGTGCTCCTCCAGACTCTGTGCGATCAGCATCCGGTCGAAGGGATCGCGATGATGATCCGGTAATGACTCGACCCGCAGGACGTGACCCGACGTTATCTGGAGAATTCGCACTCCGTTGAGCTGCAACTTCGACATCACGAACCGCCCGGTTGGCCTCGGCAAGGGTATTTTTCCGATATGCGCTTTGATCAGGATTTCCCACAAGCTGGCCACACTGAACCACGTGTCGGCTTGCGGCAGAAGTTTTCGCACGCGCTCCGACAGCTTGGCTTCATCCGTCAACGCCCAAAGCAGCGTGTGGGTATCCAGCAGAACTTTCATTCGTAAAATAGATCTTCGATCTCTCTCGGCAGCGGATCGTTAAAGTCATCAGGAACAACAAACTCACCCTTAGCCGAACCGAGTTTGAATCGCGGCCGCTCGGAAGGAATCGCCACCAACTTCGCCACGGGTTTTCCCGCCTTGGCAATAATGACCTCTTCTCCCGTTGCGACTCGCTCTAAAAGCTTGGAAAGATGGGTCTTAGCCTCGTGAATATTAACTTCCATGGACTCAGGATAGACTAAGTAGTTAGCTAAGTCAATTGGCTTAGTCGAACTGAAGCACGACGATTTCCGGATTCGATCCGAGGCGCAGCGGCGGGCCCCAGGTGCCTGCCCCGCTCGAAGTGAAGACCTGCATTTCCCCGATCCGGCTCAGGCCGTAGACGAACTGCCGATACATTTTTCGCGCGAACCAACTCCACGGGATGAATTGGCCCACGTGCGTGTGCCCGGAGAGTTGCAGCGAGACTCCAGCGGCTTCGGCGACTGCAGGATGATCCGGGGCGTGGACGAGCAGGATGCTGGCGCGGTCGCGGTCGAGACCGATTTTTTTCAGAGCCGAAGCCAGGTGCTCCCCGCGTGTCGCATGGTTGTACGGGACGCCGGCAATCTGCAACCCATCGGCTTCGACCTTTTCACCGTTGAGCACCCGTATGCCGGCGGCTCTCACCGCGTTCAGATACTTGCTGTCATCGCCGAACTGCTCGTGATTCCCGGCCACGAAATAGACGCCGTGGCGCGCCCTCAGTCCGCTGAGCGGCTGGGCGGCGCTGCGGGCGTCAATGGCAGTGCCATCGAACAAATCTCCGGCGATGAAGATGGCGTCAGGGTCTTCGTTGGCAATCTTGGCAATCATGCGGCGCAGGAAATTTCCATTGCGCACATGTCCGAGGTGGAGATCGCTGATGAGGGCGGCCTTGCGCCCACGCCAAGCCTCAGGCAGGTTCGCGAGGCGGACGTTGATGCGGCTAATCCGCGTCCAACTGGCGTTAACGACTCCGGCGATACCGATGAGCGACGCGATTGCGAACAGCCACACCACCATCGCGTGAAAGTTCAAGTGCCAGCCGGCGATCGACGCGACGGCAAGAACCATCCAGGAAATAACCCCCGCCGTGAAAACGAACGTCAGCAATCCGAGCCAGATTGCGGCAACGCGATAGAACGCGCGCACCAGCGGATTCGTATAACGAAATGCGAGCAGCGAGGCGCTAACAAAGCTGATCGACAAAAAGACGAACCCAATGCGGGTGGCGAGCGAATCCGTTCCCGGCCCGGCAGAATGAATCCAAGTCTGGTACAGAAGAAAATGGACCAGGAAGAGAACCGACTGGATCGCGGTTACAAATCCGACAATACCCCTACGAATGCGCATGCAAACTTAGATTCATCCGAGGGCCATTCGGATGGAAATCCGCGTTTTCCGTTGGCAGCAAGCCGGTTAGAAGCCCATTTTGTCGTCCGCCGATGGCCCGTAGGTAGCCGGCAGCGGCTTGTCATTCAAGCGCAGGTAGACCCCGAGTTGCGCCCGATGATGCACCAGGTGATTCAGGAACATCTGCCGATAAGCCAGAAAACGGGTTCCCGCAAAGATGGGCTTGCCTTGAAAGCTCAGCTTCCAGCTTTCAGTCCAGGCCTCGTCTTTGGTGTTTTTGAGCGCCTCGCGAACTTTCGCTGCGCCTTCGTCGAACGCTTTCACCAGTTGTTCGGGCGACTCGAATGGAACGCGGGTTCGCGTGCTCGTCCCGAAATCCAGTTCGGGCGTGGTCAGGATCGTGTGTCCGAATCCCGCCAACTCGGCCACATGCGGAGCCAGTTTGCCCAACGGCATCGACTTCGCGTGCGGCGCAAAATCCGCATTCATCGGAACGCGCTCCAACATAGCCCGCGTCTTTTTCGTTTCTTCGTCAAATTCAGAGAGCAGTAAATCAGTGATCATGGCTTTCCTTCTAACTTCAATAGAGTCGAAGTTGATTCAGCACGTTTCATTTTTCGAACAGCTCCTGTATCAGCTTGGAGCGATCGACTTCCAGATAATCCGCAACATCAGAGAGGATCGCGTTCAAGGTTCCGAGCCGCAGGCTGCCGTGATCGGGAACCGTCAGATGATGTGTGCGACCGCGATAATTTGACTGCAATCGGATGTGGCTGCCGATCTGACGGGTGGGTTCCTACCCAAAATGCCGGAGCAACCGGATAAGATCGTGACCCGAAAGATCACGAGGCAATCTCACGTTGAAATTACCTCGTCTTTAAACGTGTGCAGGCGAATCACAGGAGGCGCCTTGCCTTCGTCAAAGTGGCACTGCACCGCCTCCCGCACATTGGCCCGCAACTCATCAATCGTGTCGGCCTGAGTGAAGATGGAATAGCCGAGCGCCCGGGCTTCAAAGCCACCTTCGGGAGATTCCTGCACGGAAAAAATGATTTCGGTTTCGGGCATATTTCTCCAGATTATACCCCGCACTTCCGATGATTCCCATGTCGAGCACCTGCTCGACCACTACTCCTCAGACGTAATCGGCACGAATGTCTTTCTGATCGGACTCGGCATTTAACCCTTATAGTTCAACGCCTTCAACCCCAGGAACCGCGAAGTCCCCGCCAGCTCTTCTTCAATCCGCAGCAACTGGTTGTACTTGGCAATGCGGTCCGTCCGCGACGCCGACCCGGTCTTGATCTGTCCCGCTCCTGTGGCCACGGCAAGGTCGGCGATGAACGTGTCTTCCGTCTCGCCCGAGCGATGCGAAATCACCGACGTATATCCGTTGCGCCGCGCCAGGTCGATCGCATCCAGCGTCTCGCTGACCGTCCCGATCTGATTCACCTTCACCAGAATCGAGTTGGCCACGCCCTTGTCGATGCCTTCCTGCAGGAACTGAATATTGGTCACGAAAATATCGTCGCCCACCAACTGAATCTTCCCGCCAAGTTCCTTCGTCAGTTTCTGCCAGCCGTCCCAGTCGCCTTCTGCCAATCCATCTTCGAGCGACACAATCGCGGGATAATCCTTCACCCACTTCGCCCAGAACGCGACCATCTCGTCAGAAGTTTTGGCCGACTTGTCGGACTTTTTGAACACATATTTCCCGTCCTGAAAAAACTCGCTAGACGCCGGGTCGAGCGCAATCGCAATTTCTTCTCCCGGCTTGTAACCAGCCTTCGAAATCGCCTCCAGCACGACTTCGATCGCTTCCACGTTCGACTTCACTGACGGAGCAAATCCGCCTTCGTCGCCGACCGCAGTGTTATAGCCGCGCTTTTTCAGCACACCTTTCAGGGTATGGAAAACTTCCACGCCCCAGCGCAGCGCCTCATGAAATGAGGGCGCGCCCACGGGCATAACCATAAATTCCTGGAAGTCAACGTTATTGTCGGCATGCGCTCCGCCATTCAGAATGTTCATCATCGGCGTAGGCAGCGTGTTAGCCCCAGCTCCGCCGAGATAACGATAAAGCGGCACATCCAGAGACACCGCCGACGCTCGCGCCGCCGCCATTGAAACCGACAGCAGCGCATTCGCTCCCAGTCGCCCTTTGTTCTCCGTGCCGTCAAGCTCGATCATGCGCGCATCGAGCCCGCGCTGATCAAACGCATCCCAGTTCGCCAGCGCCTCGGCGATCTCCCCATTCACGTTCTCGACCGCCTTGAGCACGCCTTTGCCGAGAAACCGGTTCGTATCTTCGTCGCGCAACTCGACCGCCTCGTGCTCTCCCGTCGACGCGCCGCTCGGAACAATCGCCCGGCCCATCGAGCCGTCGCCCAGAAATACTTCTGCTTCCACCGTAGGATTGCCGCGTGAGTCCAGAACTTCTCGTGCATGAATTGCCGCAATATTCGACATAGATGAAGCCTCTTTTCCTCGATCTAGAAATCTCGATCTAGAAATCTGGGTCTAGAAATTTTGATTTAGAAATTCGAAAGCTGATCTAGTAATTAAATCGTGCCTCGCTGATTAGACGGCGCCTCGCTCCGATTAGAGCGCGCCTCGTTTTGAAAGGGCACGGCTTCAAGCCGCGCCGTAAGCCCATCCAAACGATTACCGGCTTTAGCCCCTGAGTGAACCGACGATTATATCGGATGGCCATGAACACAGTGTGCCGCCCGACACGCTTGCTCGTCCCAAGTTCCGCGTTCGGAACCGTCCCTTCGGCCACTGCCGGCTCGCCCTTATCTCCGCTGGTTCCCTGACCCGACCGCATATTGTCGCCCGCGCTCGGGTTGGACTACAGTAAGTAGAGTGCTTCAGATTTCCGGGAGGTTCCCCCCATGACTAAGAAGACTAAGAAGATGACGAGATGGATAGTTCTACCCGGCCTGCTGCTTCTGGCGGCTGCCGTCGCGGCCCAGACCAGCGCGCCCGTGCCCGCAGGGACGGCCCTGATGGTCCGGCTCGATACCACGCTCGCCACTTTCACCAACCATGTGGGCGATCCCTTCCAGGGAAAAGTCACGCAGGCAGTCGTAGTGAACGGCAACACGCTGATCCCCGTGGGATCGACCATCGAAGGCCGTATCACCAAGGTGAATGAGCCGCGCCGCATCGCCGGCAAGCCCACGCTCGGAATCCTCCCCGAAGCTGTGATTCTACCCACCGGCGAGCGCTACTTCCTCGACGCGACCTTGGTCGACACCAACATCCGCGGCACCGACGTAAATACAGAAGGCCAGTTCAAAGGACAAGGCCATGACAGCCACGACCAGCTCGAAGTCGGCGGCGGCGCAGCCGGAGGCATGATCATCGGTGGATTGGTCGGCGGTCCGGTAGGAGTGCTGGTCGGCGGCGCCATCGGCGCAGGTGGAACGACCACTCACTGGCTGACCAAGCACCGTTCCGCCATCCTCCCCGCCGGCACCGAACTTACACTGGAACTAAACCGTCCGCTGACCATGGGCAACGCAGCCCAAGCCCCTGCTCCAGCCGGCGGCAGCAAGTAGAAGGACCTTCTTGTTCTTTCACGCGCCGGAGACACGTTCTCCGGCGTTTCTCTTTGTAACAAACCCTAAACGGAGGTCATCCTGAGCGTAGCCGTTTTTCAAGCGGAGCGAAGGATCTTGCGCGGGCTAAGAATCATTCAGGGGAAAATCCGCTCGTAAAATCCTTAGCGCTCCTCACGTCCCGAAAATCAAATCCCCTTCACTCACCACTTGCAGTTCGATCCATCCTTCCAGCGGCAACGAATCCACCGGCAGCCGGTTCTGCCACAAGCTGAACCGCAGCCGGAGCTTGCTGGTGGCCCCCAAGGCGACGCCGGCGGACTTCCCCTCTGTCGTTCGATCTAAGGCCCGATCTAACGCCCGATCCGCCGCCCAATCTGACGCCCGTTCCGCAGCGCCCACGCTCGGAGCCGCCAGCAGCCAAACCAGAGGCAACTTGAATTCAAAATTCCGCAGCAGCGCCAGCTTGACGTGTTCATCCGGCTGGGTCGACGATGCCTTCACCTTCTTCTCCGCTCCGTTCTCGACTTTCCAGGTGCCCAGCTTGCGCTCATGCACCGAGGCCTCCACCCGCAAGGCGCGCCGCGGACCCGCCTCGCCGCTGGCCCACGACTCCAGGTTCACCACCAGCTCGAAATCTTGTTCGGGAACGTTGCCCATGAAATCCAACCGCCCGTACACGTGTGTCGAGTCGATGCCGGCATACACCGCATCCAGCAGAAACTGTTTGCCATGCATTGCCCCGGCTCGGTGGTCGGCGGTATAAATGGCCGCGCCCATCCACTCGAAATAACGCACCTTGTCGCCCGCCACTCGCGGATGAATGTATGCCGTCTGCGGCACAAACGACGGACGCACCTCGGCCCCGTTGATGGGCTGCGCCAGCGCGTCCGGCGGAACCGCTCCCAGCGCCTGATACACGTTCGAAAGATGCTTGCGGTAGAGCTCATCAAAATCGCGGTCGTTGGCCGAGTGATGTTCCGGCCCGTACCACCAGTTCCAGTCGCTGCCCTCGGCGATCAGAATTTCTTCGAACGCCAGCCTGCGCTGCGCCTCGGTCGCCCGCGCCGCGTTCTGCGCGTAAAACTCGCGCGCATGGTGCAGATAATCCCAGGCGCGATTGTCCTCGGGCGCGCCGATCCACACATTAAAATTCGCCCCAATCCACGACCCCGGCACCAGCGACGTCATCTTCCCGAAATCCTTGTGCCGCGCAATCGCCTCCGAAATCGTCACCGCCTCGACTCCAGGTTCGTTCTGCAGCCCGTCATAGAAGCGCCGCAAAAATTCCCGCCCCGACTTCGGATAATATTCCCACGCATTCTCCCCGTCGAGAATGATCGACACCACCGCGTCGCGCCCCTTGGCCAGCACCGGCCGGGCCGCTTCCTTGATGTTGCCAATCAAGTGCTGCGCCGCGTTCGCCGGAGGCATGCCCGAATACACAAACCCGATCAAATCGGAAATCGTGTGATCGCGAAACACCAGGTGCATCGCCGCCGAGCCGTTCTCATACCGATGGATGTTGTAGAGCTTCTCTCCTAACGGCTCCGGCAAGCGGCCGCTGGCGTCGCGCGCGAAGAACGTGCCCGAACTCCGTCCTAACACGCCCTCGTCGGTCGCCATCCACTGCACACCCACGCTGTGCGCGATGGCCAGCACTTCCTCTGAAACACCGCCCTCCGAAGGCCACACGCCCTTCGGCCGAATCCCGAAAACCTTCTCATGCAAATCGAGTCCGCGCACCAGCTGATCGCGCGCGTCTTCCGGATGCCGATACCGGCTCTGCGGCAGCGGCAGACCCGGCGACGACACGGCTCCCGCGTTGGTATCGCACACCAGCGGCAGAATCGGATGATAAAACGGCGTCGTCGACAACTCGATCGAACCCTTTTTCGCCGCCTCGGCGTGCGCCGGCAGAACCCGCCCCATCAACTCCCGCTCGCTGCGCGATCACAAATTTCTGATCATCCAGCGAGTAGCCATGCCCCTTCGCCACCAGCGCCGCCACGTCCTTCTCTTCCAGAAAAAACTCGTCGAACCACGCAATCTGCGACAACACCTGCAGATCGGTAAAATCCTGCGCCTGAAAATACCGCTCCGCCCGCTCCGGATGGTCCCCATGCTCCCGAAACCGTTCCCACAACTCGCGGTACCGCGGATACCGCCCAATCACGTTCAGCGGATTCGCCTGAAACAAATACTGCAGCGCGAACCGCCTCTCGTCCAGCGACAGATCCTTCGCCGGCTTGGCCGCGACGCTCAAGAACGGATCCTGCGCCGTCCCCGCCACGTAATCCTGAATCTGCACCATCAGCGACGGCACCAGATTAAAGTTCTGGTGAACGTTGGGAAATTCATCCAGCAGCTTCACCATGCCGTAGTAATCTTTGAGCGCGTGCAGCCGCGTCCACGGCAGACGGTACTCTCCCGTAACCAGATCCTTATAAAACGGCTGGTGCTGGTGCCACAGAAGAATGACGCGCAGGGCAGGCATGGCTGGAGCAGTCAGTCTAGCACGGCGGAATCGGTAAGAAGCTGAGCTGCCCGGAGGCGTTAAATCGCCGCCACTTCCCACTGAAAATTTCGGAATTCCGCCAGTCTGCGAAAATCCTTTGCGTTTGCTGTGAGGACTCGGATGCCGAGCCTGCCAGCGCTGGTTGCGATCAGAGCATCATTGGTCAGGCGGCCTCTGCCGATTTGTTCATAGTCGTATTTGAGGGCCAACCGGTTCAGGACTGCGCCCGTTTGAGTCCAATCCTCGATATTTGGAACCAGAATGCGATTCTCGCGGAGAAACTCCCGCTCCAACCGTTCGACCCACGCCTTCGAGCGTTCGCCCACTCCAGCGTAAAGTTCCTCCAGCACCACCGCACTCAGCCAAAGACTTCCGCCTACGCTCAACTGTTGCAGGAGTCGAACCCAATCGCCGGTACGCCTCATCGCAGTGACGTAAACGGAGGTATCGAACAGTGTGCCCGACATTTAATCCTCCAGATTCCCGTACACATCCCGTATCTCAACTCCGCTCCGGATAAATCTTTCATTGGCTTCGGCGAGCACCCGATTCTTTCGCAGCTCATCGATTGTGAAATCCAAGGCTCGTTCAATCGTTTCTGTTTCGGTCTTGGCGTTCAAAGCCCTCTGAGCACGCTTAATCTTCACTACATCCAATTGAAAATGCTTGTGCGCTCGATTTCTTGTCGTTGCCATTTTCCAGTCCCCTCACTTGGCTCAGCTTATCACTAGATGTACATAGCATCAATAATTATGTACATTGAGTTGCCACACAAGGCGCTAAGGTGGACGCTTCTTTGTTCCCCCCGCCATGACCCACATCCGTTACAAGAATTACCCTTCTCTTCCGGTACACTAATCACCGGACCCGACTTGTCGCCCCATGACCCCCGACCCCACCCTCGCTCCCCCCCAACTCCTTACCGACCAGGACCTCTACCTCTTCAACGAGGGCAGCAACTACCGCATGCACGAAAAGATGGGAGCCCATCTCTTCAATCACGACGGCCAGTCTGGCACCGTCTTCAGCGTATGGGCGCCCAACGCGCGCACCGTCTCGGTTGTAGGCAGTTTCAACGGATGGAATCCCAAGTCGCATTACCTCAACTCTCGTGGTTCGTCCGGCATCTGGGAGGGTTTCGTCCCCGGGGTCGCGAAAGGCGCGCTCTACAAATTTCACATCGAATCTCATAGCAAAGGCTACAAGGTCGACAAAGCCGATCCGCTTGGCCTACTGCACGAAAAACCTCCACGCACCGCCTCCGTCGTATGGGACCTCGATTACCAGTGGAACGACAACGACTGGATGCAGAAGCGCGCCGGCCGCAATTCCCTGCGTGCGCCGCAGTCAATTTATGAAGTTCATCTCGGCTCATGGATGCGCGTGCCCGAAGAACACAATCGTCCACTCACCTACCGCGAAACCGCGCCTCGCCTCGCCGAATACGTCGGCCAAATGGGATTCACCCACGTCGAGTTCCTGCCCGTCATGGAGCATCCCTTCTACGGTTCCTGGGGATACCAGACCACCGGCTACTTCGCGCCCACGTCACGCTACGGCACGCCGCAGGATTTCATGTACCTGGTCGACTACCTGCACCAGCACGGCATCGGCGTGATTCTCGACTGGGTCCCGTCGCACTTCCCGTCCGACGAGCACGGCCTCGCCTACTTCGACGGCACGCACCTGTACGAGCACGCGGACTCGCGCCAGGGATTTCATCCCGACTGGAAGACGTACATATTTAATTATGGACGCCCCGAAGTGCGCAGTTTCCTGATGTCGAGCGCCATGTTCTGGCTCGACAAATATCACATCGACGGCCTGCGCGTAGATGCGGTCGCGTCCATGCTCTATCTCGACTACTCGCGCAAACAGGGCGAATGGATTCCCAACAAGTTCGGCGGACGCGAAAATCTCGACGCTATCGATTTCTTGCGCCGCTTCAATCAGGAAGCCTACGGGCAGCATCCCGAAATTCAGACCACCGCCGAAGAATCCACTTCCTGGCCCATGGTCTCAAAGCCCGTCTACATCGGCGGTCTCGGCTTCGGCCTGAAGTGGGACATGGGCTGGATGCACGACACACTCCGCTATTTCCAAAACGATCCCATCCACCGCAAGTACCACCACAACGATCTCACCTTCCGCATGCTGTATTCGTTTCAGGAAAATTTCGTGCTGCCGCTCTCCCACGACGAAGTCGTTCACGGCAAAGGCTCGCTCATCGGCAAGATGCCCGGCGACGAGTGGCAGCGCTTCGCCAACCTGCGCCTGCTGTTCGCCTACATGTACGCGCAGTCCGGCAAAAAGCTGATGTTCATGGGCTGCGAATTCGGCCAGGTGCGCGAGTGGGCCCACGACTCCAGCCTCGATTGGGATGTCGTGCAGTATCAGGTCCATCGCGGTGTGCAGGCCTGGATGGAGCAACTCAACCGTTTTTATCGCAGCGAACCCGCCATGCACGTGCTCGATAACGATCCCGCCGGATTCGAGTGGGTCGACGCCAACGACAACGCCACCAGCACAATCTCGCTGTTACGAAAAAGCGAGAAGCCGCAAGACACCGTGCTCGTGGTCTGCAACTTCACGCCCGTCCCCCGCATGGGATACCGCGTCGGCGTCCCCCACGGCGGCTACTGGCGCGAAATGCTCAACAGCGACGCCCGCGAATACGCCGGCAGCGGCCTCGGCAACCTCGGCGGCGTGCAGGCCGAAGAAATCCCCACCCACGGCCGCCCCTTCTCGCTCGAGCTAACCCTGCCCCCGCTAGCCGCATTATTCTTCAAAGCGCAGTAAGTCTCATGTGGCGCAGACCATGTGGCGACGGACGCATTCGTCCGTCGCGCGAAAGCCTGCCCTGAGCCTGTCGAAGGGGCGAAGCCGAGCGGACTTCCAAGCGATCCGCAGAGACGCAGCTTGCTACGTCTTCCCGGCCACGAGCACGCCGCGTCCGATTCACCTCTACCCAAATCCCTGATAGTCCTTCCAGAACTCAGGCCACGGCACTCGCGGCGGCCCGCATACAAAAATGTCCGGATGATCCTGGCTCTCCTCATTCTTCACGCCCAACGAATTCCCATTGTGCCCGGCCAGTCGGCATGAGGTGTACATCTGCTCCGCATCCTCCCGCGATGTACCCAGCACAATCAGCGTCGTAGGCGGCGGCACCGGATATCCGCGCAGCCACGCGGAGTTCGTCCCACTAATCGGCAGAGGTAGGTGGTAGGCCGGGCCCAGGATCTCGATCGCACCCTGTTCGCCGTAGTTCCTCACCATGATTCCGACATTCTCCCGCTGCTCCGCCGGCAACGAATCCCGAATCCCGGCCACCGTCTTGACCAGTTCGTCCCAACCAATCTCCTCGCGCAGATCGCCGTCATTCTCCAGCACGAATTTCATCAGCGGCCCGCTGGAAGCCAGCGGAACAATCATCGCGCCGATGTAGAACCCGAACCCAACCAGTCCAGTGAAGAACACTGCCTCCACCGCGCGCCGCGGCACCGTCGACAACGACGCAACCCAGCGCGCCCCCACCACCGCTCCCATCGCCACCAGCATCGGATACGCCGCTGCCAGGTAATACGCCCGTCCCTTGCCCACAGCGAACAGCGCCAGCGGGATCAGATACATCCATGCCAGCATGCGATAGCGCTTGTCACGCAAATAACCCAACAAGCCGACAATCCACAGTGGCGCCGCGAACAGATTGGTACAGATCCAGAATTGCTTGCTCAGAAAATCATCCGCGCGCCCTTCCCCCACATCCCGCGCATGAATGTGCTGCAGGAAATGCAGCGAGATGAACCCATGTTTCACCTGCCAGATCAAGTTCGGCGCACAGATCACAAACCCCAGCGCCATCCCACCCCAGAACCACCCGCTCGCCAGATAGCGCCGGGCCCCCGTCAGCAGAAGTCCGCCCAGAACGCCGCAGAGAAAAAACCCCATTGTGTACTTGGTCTGAAATCCAATACCAATCGTCGCGCCAATCGCCAGCCACCACCGCGGATCCTCGCTCTTCAACAACCGGATCACGAAATAAGCAATCAGCACCCACCACAAATTGTCGAACGTCGTGTATTGAAACTCCGTCCCCTCGAACAGCGGCAGCGGCGAGAGCGCAACCGCCAGGGATGCCGTCACCTGCGCCAGCCGTCCTCCGCCCAGTTCCCGCGCCATCAGCCCCGCAACCACCACCAGAATGGCCTGCGCAATCACCGAAAATAATCGCAGCCCCACCAGCGACACACCAAAGAGGGAAAGCCCAATCCGCTCCACAAACGGCGTAAACGGCGGATACGGAACGAATCCCCAACCCAGATGCCGCGCATCACTCAACACCTGCAGTTCATCGCGATGAAACCCGAAACGCCCGTTGGTCAGCAGATGCACCATAGCAACGCCAGCCGCAATCCCCACCAGCGCCCAAGTATCCGCCCGAGAAGGCCGGTCGGCGTGCCACAAACTCTCTTCTGCGTTCCGCAATGTCATTTCCACCGCCCCACTGGTTCTCAGCCTATCTACGCTACGCAGCTCGCTCTAGTTCCAGCCGAGGCCGCTGCTGAATGGTAAAATTAGGAATAAGTGCATATTAATCATCAGCTTACACAGAAACGACTGTTGCGAATTTGCTTGACAAAGAGCAAGAACAGCGGAATACTTAATCTGCAAGCGGCTGAGGCGCTGGAAAGAACTTCGTTACCCAGGCGAGTCGCTTGAAGATCGCATCAGAGGGTCATCCAGGTGGATGACCCTTTGAACTTTTGGGCCTCTTCTGGTCTCCGATGGGTATTACCGAGAACAGCTCCGGCCAAGGGTGGTAAGCTGTGCATTCCAGCACTGCTCGGTCGCACACGGAGTTCCCGTACCTATCCATCCTTCTCGTCGGGTTTTCCAGGGCCGTACGTATCTCAGTAACCCTGACGACGGCGCAGGACTGCATAGAACTTTCTATTTGGTCAATTACGTCGTCTATCGTGTAGCCGTTCTCAACAATCCTGCTCCTGTGAATGTGTCTTCCGATAAACATGACACGAGCAATTATTGGAGGGAGCTCGTGCGTCTCGCGGAACGCATTGATCTGATCCAGTTGTTCATCCGACAAATCTCCGATTTCTACTCGTTTCGGACGCCTCGCCGACATAATTTCTTCTAAGTTAGCGCGGATCAACTGGCGGGCATTTTCAAAAAGTGGCATTTCTCAGAAGTTGAACACTGTCTTCCTGATCACCCCGTCGCGGCATCCGCCTGTGACCCTCTTGCATTCACAGTGTGGCACGAAACTGGACGAGAATCCAAACTGTGGAAGAATATTGCCCGGCAACTTTCCTGAGTTAGCCGTTCCTTCCCCGCCTCATGCTATCCTCATCTGCAGCGCGCCCGCATGCGGATTCTGACCCGCTACATCCTACGCGAAGTGACGGCCCATGCGCTGATCGGCGTGGCCATCTTCACTTTCGTCCTGTTCACGCGCGACCTCGGACGCATTCTCGAACTGGTGGTCCGCGCCAGCGCCCCGCTGCCCAGCGTCGCCGAGATTTTCTTTTTCACCGTCCCGCTCGCCCTCACCTATACCCTACCCATGAGCGTGCTCGTCGGCATCCTCATCGGCCTCAGCCGACTTGCCGCCGACAGTGAAATCACTGCCATGCGCGCCAGTGGCATGGGCGTGTGGAGCTTCCTGCGCGTGCTTTCCATCTTCGTCATCGCCGCGTGGTTTCTGGCGTTGGTCAACGGCCTGTACATCGCGCCCCGCGCCCAGGCTGCGCTCGGACACCTCGAAGACCGGCTCAAAGGCTCGCAGGTCTCCTTCGAAGTCCAGCCCCGGGTCTTCTACGAGGGATTCCCCAAGATCGTGTTGTATGTCCAGGACGTGAAGAGCGCCCAGGGTGCGGCCCTGTGGAAGGGCGTGTTCATGGCCGACCTGAGCGACGCCGCCAACCCGAAAATAACCCTGGCCAAAGAGGGCATCGTAGTCAGCGAAGGTCCGGACCGCCTGCACCTGCATCTGATCGACGGTTCGTCCCACGTGACCGACCCTAACGACCCAAGTCACTACGAGATTTCCACGTTTCAGCAGACCGACATCCCGCTCGACCTCGCCTCCTCCGAGAACAAACCCGACGAGTCGCTCCCCGCCGAAGTGATGAGCACCCCAGCCTTGTGGAAGAAGGCCGCCCGCGTCGATGCCGTCACCGCGCGCTGGTATCTCATCGCGTTTCACAAGCGCTTCGCGTTGCCCACGGCCTGCCTGGTTCTCGCGCTGGTCGGCATCCCGCTGGGTCTGTCGTCGAAAAAAAGCGGTAAGTCCGGCGGATTCGTGCTGACCATCCTGCTGGTGTTCGTGTACTACACCGTCTCGCTGGTCGGAGTGTCGCTGGCCCGGCAAGGCCGCGTCTCCGCCTGGTTCGGCGCGTGGCTAGCCGACCTCGTGTTTCTGGCGTTAGGTCTGTTCCTGTTGTTCCGTGCCGAGAGGCGGCCGATTGAACTGACTTCGTTCCGGGCTTTCTGGAAGCGAGACAAGGCAACTTCGCAGCCAGCGGCCGCGCGCAACCGGCGCGAGAACGCTTTCGAGCGCGCCTCCACCCGCCGCCGCATGTTCAGCGCCACGTTTCCCACCCTGCTCGACGACTACATCCTGCGCGACTTCTTCCTCTATCTGGGGATGATCCTCTCCACATTCCTCGTGCTCGTCATCGTATTCACCCTGTTCGAGCTGCTGGGAGACATTCTTCGCAACCAGGTTCCGCCGGCCGTGGTGGCGGAATACCTGCTCAATGTCACGCCCTATCTCATCTATAACGTGGCTCCGTTGGTCATGCTGCTGGCCGTGCTGGTCACCTTCGGCCTGATGCAGCGCTCCAATGAAATTACGGCGATCAAAGCCGCGGGAACCAGCATCTACCGCATCGTCACTCCGGTCATCGCCGCCGCCGCCGTGATTGCGGTGGGACTATTTTTCGCCGATCAGTTCTACCTGCCCCGCACCAACCAGCGCCAGGAGGCCCTGCACAACCAGATCAAAGGCAAGCCTCCGCAAACCTACCTGCGCCCCGATCGCAAATGGATTTTCGGTCAGAACCACGACATCTACTACTACCAGTTCTTCGATACCGATCGCGACCAGTTCGGCAACGTCACCGTCTTTCAGCTTGATCCGGCCAGCTTCGTCATCACGCGCCGCATCCACGCCGATCGCGCCCACTGGGCCGACAATCTCAATCGCTGGGTCTACGAGCAAGGCTGGGAACGCTCGCTCAACGTCGCCGCCATGGCCAACTACCGGGTTTTCGACGTGGCCACGTTCCCCGAACTGCCCGAGACGCCCTCCTACTTCAAGAAGGAAGTGAAGCAGTATACCGAGATGAACTATGAAGAGTTGAGCCGCTACATCCGCGACCTGCAGCAGAGCGGTTTCGACGTAGTTCGACTTCGCGTACAACTCAACAAGAAGCTGTCGTACCCCCTGATCACGCTGATCATGGCGGTCCTCGCTATTCCCTTTTCGCTTTCCACCGGAAAAAGAGGAGCGATTACCGGAGTAGCCGTCGCGGTGGGAATTGCCGTCTTCTACACGGTCGTGTCGCGCCTGTTCGAGGCCATGGGAGACCTCAGCCAGCTTCCACCAGCCCTGGCCGCCTGGTCGCCCGACCTGATCTTTGTATTGGTCGGCGGCTATCTAATCTTGAAGGTTCCTACGTAGAAGAACGCGGTCAGTGGCCAGTGTTTCAAGACCTGTCATCCCGACCGGAGCTACTCATTCCCCTAAGGAATGAGTAGCGGAGTTGGAGGAGCCTGCTGTTTTGCTCTACTTCACCGCCACGCCCCACGGATAGTTATCCGTCTGGATGGCCGGCTGCGCCGATAGCACCCCAGTTTCGGGCGTAATCGCGTACTGCGACACCGTGTTGCCTCCGATCGCGGCAGTACCGTGGTTCGCCACGAACATCCAGCTGTCATCCCCGCGAATCACGATGGAAACAGGTCCTATGCCCGTGGCCACCGTAGCGGGATTGATCGGCGCCAGCGCCCCGGAAATGGGGCTGATTTTAAGTGGATTGATTGTGTTGGAAAGGGTCCCCAGCACATATACGTACTTCCCGTAAGGATCGACCACCAGCGGGCCGGGCCCGTTCGTGGTCCCTGGTAAAGCGAACGGCGATCCTACTACCGGCACCAAGGCGCCCAGAGGAAGCGACGAGCACGGTATCGGCTGGCTGGTCACCGTGTTGTTGCACATGCTGTAGGCGCTAACTTTGTCGGTCAAGCTGTCGCTCACGTAAACAAACCGGTTGCAGGGATCGACAGCCACACCGGCGGGATTGGGATCGGTCGGAAAAAACGGTTCGTAGGGGGCCGTCGACGGGTTGGTCAAGACACCCGTCGTCGGATTGACCGAGAATTCAAACACCTGGTTCCCGAGCCCATCGACCGCATACAGGTATTCCAGGGTTGGCGGAGGGTTCCCCACATCCGAGCACACCGCGTTCTGCACTCCATTGAGGCCGATAGCCGGAAACACCGTCGGCGTCGGTGCGACACTCACGATGTCAATAATCGCCTGTGGGACCGTGCTCTGAACGGTCGGGACGAAAGGCGAGCCCGCGACTTCTGTGACGCTCCCTCCGCTTCCGATCAGAAAAACTGAAATAGCACCCGACACCTGCGGTCCGCCCCCGTAAGGATTCGTCGCCCGGTCCGCCACAAATAGAAACTTTCCAGCTGGGTCCATTACCATCGTGCCGGGAAAAACGGGCGCATCTGGACCGGGCAAAAATGGCACCTGGCCTCCGACCTGCGTCGTCGTCCCACTTGAATTGATCTTGAACGCCAGGATGCCCGTAGTGCTCGGAGCAGTAGCCGTTCCGCACAACGAACTTGCATTAATGATCGTGTACGCATACGTCCCGGTCGGATCCACCACCAGCGACGAGGGCACCCCATTCAGAATGCAGAGTTCGTTCGAAGTGTCGTTCGGATTATTGCTGACGTCGTAGATCGAGCCACTGTTCAGGGTGAAGGCGAAGGTTTCAATCAGCCCCGAACCCTGACTGCCCACCAGCAGCAACCCATCGGAGGAAGCGTTATAGTAGCTCCCGCAAGCCACCAGCAGTCCCATCAAAACCAGTCCTACCGCCCCGAGCAGCCAGCCAAATCGTTTCGACATTCTCTGCTTGATCTCCATGTTTATCTGAGCATGTTTATATAAGCATGTTTATGTGAGGTATAAGAGTGCGCACACACCGCCCAGCGCCCCGCCGGCCGGGTTCTGCACACTCTCAAAAACGCGGGAAAATCTCAACCCATTTGTGTATCAGGAATGCGCGGGAAGAGCAAACCCCCACAACCGCTATTGGAACCATGGGAACGCCGCGGAGTTGCCCGCTTTCCCACCAGTTCCCAGTATACGAGAGGATCGCAGAACCTGCCGAAGGAGGGTAGCCGTAGCGCCGGCATCCTGCCGGCTGTCGCGAGGGCATCCTGCCCTCGCACTGGCGGCGATTCGTCGCCGTCCGGTCGTTGCCGCTACGCTTCCCGCGCCAGCGGAACCGGCTCAGCCGACGCGAGACTCCTCTGCTGCCCTCGCCCGATCAACGGCAGCCGAATCTCCACCATCAGGCCGCCCTGAGCACGATTGAACGCCCGAACTTTCCCCCCGTGGAAGCGCACCGCTCTCTCGGTGATGGCCAATCCCAGCCCAACCCCTCCGGTCAGTCGTCCACGGGCATCGTCCAGCCGGTAGAACGGCTCAAACAACTTTCCCAGCGAGTCCTCAGGAACTCCCGGCCCGGAATCGCTCACCCGGAGAACGGCATCCGCCCCCCCCGCCCGTTCCTCGCTCGCCAGTTCAATCTCCACCGAACTACCCTCCGCCGTATAGCGAATGGCGTTGCGCACCACATTTTCCACCGCGCTGTGCAGCAGCGAATCGTTGCCCCGCACTCCCCAGTCTCCCTCCGGGATCACCATGTGCACGTGGCAGCGCCGTTCCTGCGCTTCAAACTCCGCATCTTCGGCAACGTTGGCCACCACCTCGCCCAGCGGCACCGGAGTCTGCGGCACCTTCTGTTCTCCGTCTTCCAGGCGGGCCAGAGTAAGAATCCTGCCGATCAATTCATTCAGACGGCTGGCTTCGAGCTCGATGCGATCCAGCATGTCGGCGCTCTCCACTCCCGCGCGCTGCCGCGCCAGTCCCAGCGCCACATTCAACCGCGCCAGCGGCGAACGCAGTTCATGCGAAATGTCATTCAGCAAACGAGATTGTGCCTTCACCAGCAGCTCGAGCCTTTCCGCCATGGCGTCAAAGTCGCGCACCAGGCCCGCAACTTCGTCCCGCCTCTTGCTCGCCGGAGAGCCGCTCCGCGCCGTCAAATCTCCCGCCGCCAGTAGCCGCGTCGCCGCCCGCAGCCGCACGATGGGCTTGGTCAAATACCACGCCAGCAAATAGCACACCAGCCCCGAAGTAATCACTCCAATCAGCAGTGCCGGGAACGGCATCCCCCGCGGCCCTCCCAGGAAAAGGCGCGGACCCGGAGGCAGTCCCATCACCAGCGTGAACGTGTGTCGCCCATTCGACGAGGCTCTCGATTCCTTGAAGACCTTGGGCGCCGGAATAATGATTCCATCCTTAGGCGACGGTGAACCGCCGTTCAGCGTCCGCACCGCCCAGTCGGGCGCACCGCGATGAGAGACTTCCTCGCCCTGTTCGTTGAACAGGTACGCGCGCACGCGCTGTGTGGCCTGCAAGCCTTCCAGGTACTCCGCCGCCTCTTTCGGCCCGCCCTCTTCATAGGCGCTCACCGAGTCGTTCAAGGCGGTGGTGCGTAGCGCCTCCCACGACGAACCGCGTGGCCGGAACGCCAGCGTCACCAGAATGGCCAGCACCACGAACAACGCCTGCGCCATCCAGAACGACAGAAAGATTCGTAGAAAGAGACTTTTCATAGTCGACTCTTCAATGTCCCACAACAATGTTCGACAGCCGTATTTGTCCTGCCCCGAGCCGTGCGCCGTCGATCCGTGCGCCGTCGCAGCAGTGGAAGAGCGGCCCTTCAGGGCCGCGTAAAGCATCCAAACGAGAGCGGGCTTTAGCCCCTGTGGCGCCCCGCCCTAAACTTTCGCCTTCTCCCGCGGACGCGCAAAAATATACCCAACCCCCCGCACCGTCTTAATATGCTCGTCGTTGTCGGTATCCCCCAACTTCTTGCGCACCTTACTGACGTGCATGTCGATGCTGCGGTCAAAGGGCGAAAATTTGCGGCTCAGCACCGCGTTCACTAGCCGTTCCCGTGGCACCACGCGCCCCGCTTCGCGCAACAGCACTTCGAGCAAATTGAACTCCACCGACGTCAGATCGACTGGCTTGCCCTCCATGCGCACCGTCCGCGTCGCCGGATCCAGTTCCACATCGCCCACGCTCACCATATCCGGTGCCGAAGCCGATCCGCTGCCATCCCCCCGCGTCCGCCGCAGCACCGCCCGAATCCGCGCCACCAGTTCCCGCGGATTAAACGGCTTCGGCAAATAATCGTCGGCCCCAATCTCCAGGCCCACAATCCGGTCCACATCTTCGCCCCGCGCCGTCAGCAACAGCACCGGCAGCCGCGAAGTCGCGCGGATCCGCCGCAGCACTTCAAATCCGTTAATGCCCGGCAACATCACATCCAGCACCGCCAGCAGATACTCGCCCGCTGTCGCCTTTTTCAGCCCGCTCTCGCCATCGTGCACGCATTCGATGGTGAACCCCTCGGCGCGCAAATATTCCCCCACCAGATGGCAAAGCTCCACGTCATCGTCTATGACAAGAATTCGTTCCATAACATCCTTTATTGTGCACCCGTTCGGCAACGCCCCGTAGTAAAGAATTGTCAAACCCCCGGGTGCCCCATTTCTCGCGCGTCTTTGACGCGAGAAAGTGGGGATTTTTCTAAACCGTTCCCCTTTTACAAAACTTTACGCCGGTTGACCATTTCTTTACTGCCTTTTCTCTCCGAACCGTGTTCCCATGAAGGTAGGCAAACCCCCGGGACAATGCCCGGAAGCAATTTCAGAAAGTGACACATCAGGAGTGACCCAATGAAATCGTTTACATCTCGCTTGTTGATTGCCGCCATGGCCGTTCTTCTAGGCAGCTACATCGCCAACGCGCAGAGCGCTGACGACGCCGCGCCGCCTCCCATGCACGGCCATGAATTTGGCATGGGCGGCGAACACATGATGGGATTTTTCGCTCACCAGCTGAACCTGACCGATGACCAGAAGACGCAGATGAAAACCATCATGCACACGGCGCATCCGGCGATGAAACCGCTGTTCGAGCAGCAACGCCAGATCGACCAGCAGCTGCGCCAGTATGTCGAGGGCAACTACAACGATGCCAAGGTTCGAGCCCTCGCCGCGCAGAAAGCGCAAATCGAAGTCGAGCTGACCGTAGCCCAGACCAAGCTTCACAACCAGATGTACCAGTTGCTGAATGCAGACCAGCAATCGCAACTGAAGCAGATGGAAGCGGAGCACGAAGCCCGCATGCAGCAGCACATGCCGGACGCCCCGCTAGCTCCGCCCACAGAAGAATAGTTCGATTCCCTGGGTGCCCCGTCCTTGTCGCGTTGTATGCGACAGGGCGGGGCTTTTGACTTTCCTCCGCGGCTCAATCGAAGCCATCTCCCAACGCCCCAAAAACTTGGCACCCCGCCTGCTAGAATTTCATCTACTCAATCTGCATGCTGCCCAAGAGTTTGCGCCCGCTGCTGCCTTACCTGAAACGCTACCGCTGGGGTTACGTCGCGGGCACGGCATGCGTTCTGCTCACCAACGGTATCTGGATTCTCTTCCCGCTCGTGCTCGGCAGGGCCGCCGACGATCTGCATGAAGGCGTAACCCGCCACAAACTCCTGGTCTACGCCGGAATCCTGCTCGCCATTGCCACGACCAAAGGAATCTTCCAGTTCCTCACCCGCTGGATCGTGATCGGCGTTTCCCGCGACATTGAGTTCGACCTGCGCAACGATCTTTTCGCGCGTCTCGAAAGCCTCAGCTACTCCTACTACCAGCGCCACCGCACCGGCGACATCATGGCCCGCGCCACCAACGATCTGAACGCGGTCCGCATGCTGCTCGGCCCCGCCATCATGTACTCGGCCAACACGTTCGTCTACACCGCGGGCGCGCTGGCCTTCATGATTTCCATCAGTCCCTGGCTCACGCTCTACACCTTCCTGCCGCTGCCCGCCGTCAGCATTGTGATTCAAACCTTCGGCCGCCGCATTCACGAGCGCTTCGAACGAATCCAGGCCATGTTCTCCGACATTTCCGCGCGCGCGCAGGAGAACTTTTCCGGAGCGCGCCTCATCCGCGCCTACGTGCAGGAAGACGCCGAAATTCGCGCCTTCGAAACCGAAAATCAGGAATACATTCGCCGCAGCCTGAAACTGGTTCGCCTCATGGGCATGCTCTGGCCCACGCTCGAACTCATGCTGGGTTGCGCCGTCGTGCTCGTGCTGTGGCTCGGCGGACGCGAAGTCATCCACGGACTCTCCACGGTCCCGCTGGTCACGAACTTGAAATCCATCGGCGGAATTGCGACTCCCGCCATCACCACCACGCTCTCGCTCTCGGGCGCCATGAGCGTCGGGCAATTCGTTTCCTTCAGCACCTACATGATGCAGCTCACCTGGCCGATCATCGCCCTGGGCTGGGTCATCAACATTTTCCAACGCGGCACCGCGTCCCTGATCCGCATCAACGAAATCATGCAGGAGCAGCCCGAGATCAAAGACTCGCCCGGCGCGGGACTCCCCGAGAACGATCGCGAGATCGCGGGCGAAATCGAATTCCGCAATCTCAACTTCAGCTACGAAGGCAAGCCGGTGCTGCACGACCTGAACCTGCGCGTCCCCGCAGGCAGCAGCCTCGCAATCGTCGGCCCCACCGGTTCAGGCAAGACAACGCTAGTCAGCCTGATCCCGCGCATCTATGACGCTGACGCAGGCACAGTCCTAATCGATGGCCGCCCGATTCGCGATTATCCGCTCGCCTCGCTGCGCAAGAACATCGGCTTCGTCCCCCAGGAAACTTTCCTGTTCAGCGACCGCGTCCGCGAGAACATCGCTCTTGGCGTCGACTCCGCCACTGATGAGGAAATCCGCCGTGCCGCTGACGCCGCCAACATCGCCGCCGACATCGAGAGCTTCCCCGAAGGCTACAACACCATGGTCGGCGAACGCGGCATCACGCTATCCGGAGGCCAGAAACAGCGCACCGCCATTGCCCGCGCCCTGATTCGCAATCCGAAGATTCTCATCCTCGACGACGCGCTCTCCAGCGTCGACACTCACACCGAAGACAAGATTCTCAACCACCTGCGCGACGTAATGCACGGCCGCACCACGATCTTCATTTCGCACCGCGTCTCGACGGTTCGCAACGCCGACCGCATCGCCGTCCTGCACAGCGGAAGCATCGTCGAACTCGGCACCCACGACGAACTCCTGGCCTTGAACGGCTACTACAGCGACCTGTATAACAAGCAACTGCTGGAAGAAGAGCTAGCCGAAGTTTAAGGAAGGTCTGGCGATCTACCTTTCTAGATCTTTGTCATTCCGAGCGCGGGTTTATGGCGCGAGGAACCTGCTTTTTGCCGGCGTCGGCAGACAGCAGATTCCTCGCTCCGCTTCGCAATGACAATTTATGGATGCCTCGAAATCTTATGCAGCGAGTCATCACATCAGAGATCCTCGACTCCCCCGATTGCCCTCCCCGCGAGATCGAGGCGTCGCTGCGCGATCTGAGCCGCATCAACCGCTGGTTCGGCGGCGTCGCGACCACGCGTAAGCTGATCGAGCGCGTTGCCTCCGCCACCGGACGCAAGCATTTCTCGGTGCTGGAAGTGGCGGCAGGATTTGGCGAGGTCCCAAAACTCGCGGCCCGGCAACTAGCCCGCAAACGAATCACGCTCGACGTGACCCTCCTCGATCGCGTGCCTTCGCACCTGCTGTCGGGAAACCGCGCGGTAGTCGCCGACGCGCTCGCGCTTCCCTTCCCAGACTCAAGTTTCGATCTGGTCAGCAGCACCCTGTTCGCGCATCACCTGGAGCCGGACGAACTCGCACGCTTCGCCGTCGAAGCGCTGCGCGTAAGCTGCTGCGCAGTCCTGATCAACGATCTCATCCGCCACCCGCTGCACGTGGCACTGGTCTACGCAGGCTTCCCGCTGATGCGCAGCTACGTCTCGCGGTTCGATGGAGTCGCGTCAGTGCGAGGGGCTTATGTACCTGAGGAAATGCAGAGGATTCTGACGTGTGCGGAGTCTGCCCGGAACATCGAGATTTCGCGACACTATTTGTTCCGCATGGGCGTGATTGTTTGGAACCCAGCTATGAGCCACATACAACAGTCACTTCTTTAGGGCCTCCCCATCTCTGAGCAAGCCTGTGATTCCTTCGTCGACCATCTTGTTTCGCTCTGCGGCGGGCCAGGCCGAGTTCCAAAGCAGATAGCCGCCGGGCGCCGTAAGGGTCTTCTGCTGGAATGCGACCGCCCCGAGAACCGTGGTCTGCCACGCTCGATATTCAAGATCGTAGGCCGTAACTGCAGGAGCGCCCGGGCTGGGGCCGCGCAAGTCGGCGAGGTGTGTGCCAACGTGAGCGATCGCACGAGCGAGAGCATCGCCTTTTAGCCTGTCCATATCGAATGTGCAATTGAGCACTAACCCGTCCGGCGAATTGTTGTCACTCTTAGGGCCGTCATTCTTCGGTACTTCATTCGGAATCCCGAATCCCACCTGCACTCCGTTGTCTTCACCCTCTTTCGCGTATGCGGCTGCGGCCCTCTCCACGTCCTTTCCGGCCTGGCTGTCCGGCCCGAAGGCTCGCGCCGCTTGGTGGGCGGCGGCAACCGGATCTCCGCCACCGGAATCGTGTGGCGAATCATCCTTCGTAGCAGCACTCACTCTTGAATAGTCAATTTCGTGGGAGGAGACATCCGCAACACTTTGCAGCACCAAACGTGCTCGGTAAAGATTGAGATTTCCAAAGCCGTTGGCACTGACAACTTTCCCAGAGCTATCGCGTGCGATGCCAGCATCCTTAACTCCGTCAAGCCGCCCCACGAGGGTTGCTGTGACTGTATAGCGGGTGCATCCGAGGCACATGCCCCCTGTTTTATAGGGTGTGGACAGAAGCGAGTCGAATTGCTTGAAATCCTTATTCTTGTCTAGCTTCACTGCCGGGGCGACTTGGAATCGTTGCGGTAGCAGGATTGTTCTTTGCAAGCTGAAGTTGCAGAAATGCGGCAGGACCTGCTTTTCCTTTCGTGCCGCCCGGATATGCGAGCCAAATCGCGTTGATGGGCTGATCGCATAATGGGTCCTTCAACGCGAATTCCTCAAAGCCACTACTGATCGTGCCCTTCACTCGGACGATCTTCCCATCAAAGGATTGCGGGTTAGCCAAAATATCGCAGGTGGTCGCGTCAACAGCTTGCGCGCAGAGCGGACCTGAAACCGCAGAACAGAAAAAGAGAACGGGAAGGAGAAACTGTTTCATCCAAACACCTCGCGGTCGGACGGATCATAACCCAAGGCTTGTGGCCGAGCAATGGCGCGCAGTGTGTTAATGGAGCTGCGGTAATCTACCGCACGACCAGCACTTCCCTGACATTGTCCCGCGCGAGAAAGAACTTGATCGAAGCAAAGTCCCGAAACAAAGTTTCAATATGCCGGTTGTTGAAGACTCTCTGCAGCCTGAATCCGTCGGTAATCGCCGTATGGATCGCCCCGGTAGGCCCGCGCCGCGCTTCCCGCTTCAGCACGATGCGCTGCATTTCAAGCACATCTTTTCCCACGATGTGAAAGCGGTAGCAAGGCGAATCGGGCCCGGCATCTTTGGTGTGGAAAAACGCCAGCAGCATCCCTCCCGGCTTCAGCACCGACCACAGCCGTCCCATCACCGGACGCACCAGGCTTTCATCCAAATAGTCCGGAAGATTCCAGCACAGCACCACATCGAAATGCGCCGCAGGATACACTAGGTTGTCAGCCAGGAATCGCCGGCTGTCGAGCACGACAGTTCCCTGCTCATCTTTGGTGACCAGGTGTGGCTCGGTCGAAGCCACCAGAAGATCTTCACTGTAAATCTTGTGGCTGCCCTCGGTGAAAAATCGGATATTCGCGGGAGACGTCGAACCCAGGTCGAGAACACATAGCGGCGACTCCGATTCCCAGATGCGCGAGAGTTCACCGAGCCCGCTGGAACGGCGAGTCAGTTTTGGGGCGGCTTGCGGAGTTGCCGCCTCTGCCCCGCCCGATGAGCGAAAGAGCTTCATGAAATTCTGCGTGACGGATGCCATCTGACTGTCGCGCCGCCTTGCCCCAGACGATTTCTGCCCTCTAACTTTGAATCGACTTCTAAAAGCAACACTTTAACCCACGCGCCGCGCCGGGGGGAGTTACTTTCCAGCTTTCTCCGACTTGCCCTGAATGTCGACCTTGCCCTTGAGGTAAGCGCCTTCCTCAATGGAAATCCGCTGGGTGGCAATGTCGCCGGTCACCACGGCCGACTTGCGTAATTCGACGCGGTCGCTGGCCTGCACGTTGCCCTCGAGTTTGCCCTGCACCACGATTGCTTTCGCCTCCACCGTAGCCTTCACCGAGCCGTTAGGTCCAACGGTCAAGCTGTTGTTCTTCAGAGCGATGCTGCCCTCGACCTGTCCATCGACGTAGAGGTCTTCGCTGCCCGACAATTCGCCTTTGATCACTACCGACTTGCCAATCTGCGCCAAATCTGCCGACAACGGAGCACTCATGGATGTTCTCCTTAAGGAAGCGGAATACCGCAGTACCACGAAAAGCCCCACGACAACTGGGAAGGCAGGTACCGGAAACGGCCGCGTCGCTTGTCTCGACTATACCCAACTATGGAAGCATGCGGCAAGCGCTGCCCGCGAGGATGTCAGAAAGACAGGCCCGATCCCGCATTCGGAAGTACACCTGCAACCCTGCGGACGGATTGCTACACTAACCAACAGATGAATTGCGCAGGCCGAATGCGAACTCCGCGTCTACTGGTAGCCGCCGTGACGATGGCTCTGCTGGCGACCACGGCGACGCTCGCCCAGGACGCCAAAGCACAGGACGCGCCAGAACTTCCGGCCGGCGAACTGGTGCGGGCTGCGGTTGCGAATGAAGTAGCGGCATCGAACCATCCCGGGGTTCTGCACATGTTCCGCTCGCACAAACAAACTCCAAGAGTTTCGCAAACCCGGCTCTATGTGGAAACCATGGACGCCCTGGCCGCGATGCTGATCGCCATCAACGACCAGCCACTGACCGCGGAGCAACAAAAAGGCGAGACCGATCATCTGGCTGGGCTGATGAGTAATCCCGACCAGCTTCACAAGAAGCATGCGCGCGAAAAAGAAGACGAACAACGGACCCTGCAAATCGTGAAGGCCCTGCCCGAGGCTTTTCTCTACCAGTATGCGGGCACCGAGAATAGCGAAGCCGGAATGGGCGAAGCCGGAGTTCCGCTAGAAAAGCTGACCTTCACTCCCAATCCCGCGTACTCGCCGCCATCGCGCGTGGAGCACGTTCTGGACGGCATGCAGGGCTATCTGCTGATCGACGCAAAAAAACGCCGCATCACCAGGATCGATGGCACGCTCTTCCGCGACGTCTCCTTCGGATGGGGAATTCTCGGCCGTCTCGACAAGGGCGGACATTTCCTGATTCAACAGGCCGACTTGGGCCTGGGCGATGGGTCATGGGGCATCACCGAAATCAGCTTGAACGTTCGGGGCAAAGTTCTGCTGCTCAAAAACCTGAACATGGCGTCGGACGAGGTGCTGAGCGACTTTCGGAAGATGCCGGAACATCTAACGTTCGCGCAGGGCGTGGAGATGTTGAAGGCAGAACAGGAAAAGCTGGCGCACAACATGCATCCAGACCCGTCGCACCAAGATCAGCCATCCGAGGCACAGAAAACACCGCAGTAAGCTAGGGAAGGTCTGATTAAGCCTCCGGGTTCCTCAGTGCGCCTCTGTGTCCTCTGTGGTTTACGCTTTCGGTCGGGACCTTAGTCTGAGCTTCCCTAGCAGGCTGCGGAAAAAGAGATGTCGCGGCATAGATTCTGTTCGGGCCCCGCGATTTCACGACTTGGGGAAGGACCTTGGGTGCCTCGCTGGCGGCTCGCAGATCGTTTTTCGAGCCGTTGGATAAACAGCGACCTCGGCTTACGTCGACTGAATCGCCAGATTCCTCATACGGACTAAGTTGTAGGCTGCGGCAGCGAAGGTGAAGACCCATCCCACCTTGAAGATTCCACGGTGCCGAACCTTCCGCAACAGCGCGATCGTCTTCAGCCAGCCGAAGCACTCTTCAACGCGTTTCCTCTTCCTCTGACTGATGGCGTATCCGGCGTGGTGCGTCGTACGAGCATCAATGGCGCTCCCACCGGGCCGCCCCAGGTTCTGGGCCACGTGCGGCGTCACCTTTAAGTTTCTGCACTCAGCCACGAAATCCGCCGTGTCATACCCCTTGTCGCCGCCCACCGTTACTTGTTTCGTGCCTGGAATCTGTTCGAGCATCACCAGCGCGGCATCGCGCTCCGCCGTTCCGTTGGCCTCGAACACCTCGCTGTTCACGATCAGCCCGTGGCGGTTCTCCACTAGCAGATTCCCGTTGTAACTCAGCTTGGCTTCCTTGCCCTTGCCTTTGCGCGCCATCTTCGCATCCGGGTCCGTCTTCGACGCGTGCGTCTGATTCGACCTCTTTTCTCCGTGGAAGTCCACCGTCGCATTGCCGGGATCGTCCGGCGGGACGTCGTTCTTCGCATCCTTGCGTTGATAACTCTTCACACTCGCCCACGCTTCCAGTAGCGTTCCATCCACCGTGAAGTGTTCGTCCGAGAGCAAACTCCGCTCGCGTGCCTGCTGGAGCACGGCTTGAAAGAAGGCTTCGGCAATGTCCCCATCCAGCAACCGCTCCCGGTTCTTGGTGAATACGGTCACGTCCCAGACCGAGTCATCCATGTTCAAGCCCACGAACCAACGGAACAGCAGATTGTAGTTGAGTTGCTCCATCAACATTCGCTCGCTGCGCACCGAGTACAGGGCTTGCAGCAGGAGCGCTCGCAACAACTTTTCTGGCGCGATCGAAGGTCGCCCTGTCTTGGCGTACAGCCCGTTGAACCGTGGTTGCAGTTCCCTCAATGCCTCATCCGTCATGACACGAAGAGGGCGCAAGGGGTGATCCTGCGGAACTCGCTGCTCGGGGCTTACATAGCTGAACACATCCAACTGCTGCTCGTCGTTTCCGCGCATGCCTTCTTCTTACCAGGTTGTGCTGTGGAAACAAGACTGTTTTCGGGTACACCAGTTCACAGCGGCGGACCCTCTTGCGGCCACTTGAGCAAAGCAGTTGTCAGGATCAAACCCTCCAGCTTGGAGCCTTGCCTCAAAAGCTGATTAGCCGCATCCAACTCTGCGCTGCGTCCCGCGACCGCCAGCAGGTCTTTCCGGGACACACCGCGCCCCGCCTCTGCTTGGGCAAAAGACACAACTTCTCCCCAGACAGGTTCGGAGGACAGAGGTCGCTCTGCGCTTAGATCACCACTCGGTGTCATCCTCTGAAACATCTCAGAAAAGCGCGTTCCAGCTTTCCCAAGGAGCAACCGACCATAAGCCATGGGAAGGAACTCGACCAGACGCGCTGCATATTGCCTATCGACGCCAGTTCCAACAAGCTTGCGAAAGACTTCTTCGTCTGAAGAGTTTAGCAACTCCCGAAAGATCACGACTGCTGTTGAAATTGCTTCAACTGTCATGCGGCAAGCAGACTACCATCAATCCGAGCAATTACGGGGCGGAAGAACAGTTTTTCCGCAACCTGCTAGGCGCGCAGCGTCTCTTTTCTCACCGTCAGCTTCTCAATCAAATCTTCTTTCACCCGGTACCCGGTTCCCGGCAGGTCGCGGATGGCGATCATCCCCTGCGCCGAGACTTCTACTTCCGGATCGATAATATCTTCCTTCCAGTAGCGCTTGGAGGCGGAAACGTCGCCGGGCAGGCGGAAATTCTCTAGCGTGGAAAGCGCAATGTTGTGAGCCCGCCCGATGCCGGTCTCGAGCATCCCTCCGCACCAGACCGGTATGTTGTGGGCGTGGCAGAGGTCGTGGACTTTCAGAGCCTCGGAGAATCCGCCGACCCGGCCCACCTTGACGTTGATGATGCGGCAGGCGCTGGTCTCGACGGCGAACGCGGCGCTGCGCACGTTGACGATCGATTCGTCCAAGCAAATCGAGGTGCGCAGTTCTTTCTGCAGGCGCGCGTGATAGTAGATGTCGTCATTCCACAGCGGCTGCTCGATCATCAGCAGATTGAATTGATCGAACTTGCGCAGGTGCTCGACCTGATCGAGCGTGTACGCGGAATTGGCGTCGCAACTCAGAGTAATGTCGGCCCAGCGCGAGCGGATTTTTTCCAGCACATTCACGTCCCATCCCGGCTTGACCTTGATCTTGATGCGGCGATACCCGGCGGAAAGTTCGATCTGAATCTTGTCCAGTAACTGCTCAACGGAATCCTGAATGCCGATGGAAACGCCGCAGGGAATCTCGCGGCGTGTGCCGCCCAACAACTTCCACAAAGGCACTTGCTTCTGCCCGGCTTCCGCGTCCCAGAGAGCGTTTTCGAGCCCGGCCTTGGCCATGCGGTGGGCGCGCACTTTGGCGAACAGTCCCGGGCACTCGCGGGCCGATTCAATGCTCTTTCCCAGGAGTGCGGGGATCAGATACTGGATCAGCGTCGGCCAGGCGCTCTCGATCCATTCGCTGCTGTAGAAGGGATCTTCGCCGACGACGCTCTCTCCCCATCCATCGACGCCTTCGCTGTGCACGGTGACCAGCAGAATGCGGCGGCTATAGGTGCGGCCAAAGCTCGTCTCAAAAAAGTGGACGAGCGGCATGTGAATTTCGCGCAGCGTGATGGCTTCAATTTTCATGGGCAGGAAACCTTATTTCACCACAGAGTCACAGAGACACAGAGAAAACCGGAAATATTTTAAAAAGCGAGAAATTGAGCGTCCCTCTGGTTTCTTATCTTTCGGCCTTTTTCTGTGTCTCTGTGACTCTGTGGTGAATCGATCTTATGAATCAACCTTCAACGGCTCCCGGCGGTCTCTGGCGTTCGGCGTTCGGCTTTAGTTCTGAGCTTTCTGGCCTTGCTCTGTGTCTCTGTGACTCTGTGGTGAATCGATCTCGTGAATCAACCCTCCGACGCATACGACCACTTCTCATCCCAATGTCCCAGCAGAAATTTGCCGTTGCCCGCGGGGTCCCGCTCATAGCCCAGTACAGCGAGCCCGTGGGCGAATGCGATCAGAAACTGCGCCCGATTACGCTCCTGCACCTGCTGCGCCAGACCGCGGGTTTCGGGCGCGGCTTTCCAGGCGTAAATCTGCGCCGGCACCACAATGCTCGACTCACCCTCCACTGCAGGATTCTTTCCCGTGGCCAGCAGGGTTTCGACCCGCTTCGACTTCAGCCACCACTCGGCGATCAGGCGGTCGCTGGGCAAGCCTCCTTGCAGCGGCGACGATGTGATCCCGTATTGGTTGATGTTGTAGCGCCGCGCGATTGCTCCCAGCCGTTCGAGATTCAGATACGCGTTTTTAATTTCCAGCGGATCGAAGGTCCACTCGATCAGTTCAATGCCGCGGGTCAGCGCGTCCTCGCGCTGCATCAACTTGAGCCGCCGGCCCAGGCCGCCATTGCGATAATCCTTGCGCACCGCCAGCATGTGCGAATGCAGGTAGACGTGGCCGGTGCGCGTGCCAGGAACGGAGAGCGCGAAGCCGACCATCACGCCTCCGTCGAACGCCCCCATCACCTGGCCCCCAACCTTGTCGGCGACCACGAACATGCGCAGCGGCACCAGTTCCGCGTCGGTGAAATTCCAGACTTCTTTCTGCAGCGCGACGCAGGCGTGGAACTCCTCGATGCCGCGGCAGCGGCGCAGCACAATGGAGTCGGCGGTCACGCTGACTTCTCCGCAGGCTTCTCCGGATTGTCTCGCTCCGCAACTTTGGCTTGCTGCCACAGCGATTCCAGTTCTTCCATCGGCGTCTGATCGGCAGAGCGCCCAGACTCGTGCAACCGATCCTCCATCCACTGAAAACGCCGCTTGAATTTTCGATTGGTCTTGCGCAAAGCAGATTCAGGATCGAGCGATAAATAGCGCGCCAGATTCACCAGCACAAAGAACAGATCGCCGACTTCACCTTCGAGCCGTGCCTGCAGGCCTTCCGGAACGGCCGTCCGCCCCGATCCCGCCATGCCCCGCCCCTGCGGACGCGGTCCCGGCGCGGGAAATTCCTGCAGCTGTTCGCGCAGTTCGGCGGTCTCTTCGTTCAGCTTATCGAACAGCCCTTCAACGTTCGGCCAATCGAATCCGGCCTGCGCAGCCCGCGAACTCAGCTTGTAAGCCTCCAACAGCGACGGCATGGCAGAAGACACTCCGGCGAGTATGGAGCGCTTCTCCTCTTTTGCCGCCGCCGCAACATCGCCTCCCACGCCGCCAGCATCCCGTTTCTTCTGCTCCTCCAGCTTTTTCTCTTCGACCTTGATCGCTTCCCAGTTTCGTTTCACCTCAGCAGACGTGTCGGCCTTCACATCCCCAAAAACGTGCGGATGGCGGTTGATGAGCTTCGTCGACAACCGGTCGAGCACATCATCAATCGAGAACGAATCCTGCTCCTTCGCCATTTCGGCATAGAAGAGCACCTGCAGCAGCAGGTCGCCGAGCTCGCCCGCGAGTTCTTTCCAGTCGCGATTGTCGATGGCTTCGAGGACTTCATACGTCTCTTCCAGGGTGTAGGGCTTGATGGAATCGAAGGTCTGTTCGCGATCCCAGGGGCACCCGCCGGGAGCACGCAGGCGTTCCATAATCGCGACCGCTCGCTCGAAACGCTCTCCCGTACCAGACATGAGGCAACCAATGTAAATGACCGTCGAGCCATGAGGCAATGCGCGCAAGCACGCAGGAATCCGATTGGGACGACGTTACTCACAACAAGGAGCGCCGGCGTCCCGCCGGCTGTCGCGGGGGCGTCTCGCCCGCGCCCGCGCGAGCCCATCGAACTCCAGAGCGCGAGTGCAGAATGCCCTTCGCGACAGCCGCCGCCCCGGCGGCGCTACGTCGCCTTGGTTACTTCTGGCACCATCTTGCTGCAGGCGGATTGGAATCAGCACAGATTGCCGTGGGACTATCGTCACCTTTATCTTGTTGCCAAGGTTGGCGCACAATGAAAGCAGGTGGGCGTGTCGCTGCTCGGGGCGACAATCCCTCGCACGCAAAGCGCTCGCATCCGATTTAAATACATGAGTTTAGCCATTAAACCTCGACCACCATTGGAAAGTCAGCACTTCCAGGTGGTAATCATTGGCGGCGGCATCAACGGCGTCGCCGTGGCCCGCGAGTGCGCGCGTGCCGGCAAACGTACGCTGCTGGTCGAGCAAAACGATTTCGCCTCGGGCGTCACCAGCCGCTCGACTCGCATCATCCACGGCGGCCTGCGCTACCTGGAACATGGGGAGATCGCTCTGGTGCGCGAGTCGGTGCGCGAGCGCGAACGCTTGCTGCGCGAACGGTCGCACCTGGTGCAGCCCATGCACTTTCTGTTTCTGCTGAACGAGCAAAGCCAGCGTACCGCCATGAAAGTGCGCGCCGGCCTGTGGCTCTACCAGCGCATTGCGGGAAGAAAATCCGCCGACCTGACCGAGATGGAGTTGAAGCGCGTCGAGCGCGCGCTGGACGCCGGACATCAGTGGTCGATTTTCAATTACGAAGATGCGCAGTGCGAGTTTCCCGAACGCCTGGTGGCGGAGTGGATGACCGAGGCGGCCGAGGCCGGAGCCGTCGTCCGCAATCACTGCGAAGTGCTGGCCGTCGACGTGGCTCAGGGCCGGGCACGGGGCGTGCTGCTGCGCGACCGCATTTCCGGCAAAGACGAGCGCGTCGATGCCGCCTGGATTTTGAACTGCACCGGCCCCTGGGCCGACCGAATCTGCCAGCGCTCCGCGGTGCGTACCAGCAAGCCGATGCTGGGCGGGGTACGAGGCTCGCACATCGTGCTCGGGCGATTTTCCGGGGCTCCCAGTTCGGCGCTCTACACCGAAGCCGCGGATGGCCGTCCGGTTTTCATTTTGCCCTGGAATGAGCAGGTGCTGGTGGGCACAACCGAGGTCGCCGACACCGGCGATCCGGCCAAGACTTCGCCTTCCCCTGAAGAAATCGAATATCTCTTGCGTACGGTGACCAAGCTTTTCCCGAAAGCAAAGATTTCTGCGCACGACATCAAATACGCCTTCGCCGGAGTGCGGCCTCTGCCCCACTCGCCGGGGAATGACACTGCGGCCGTGACCCGGCAGCATTTCCTGCACGACCACACCCCCGACGGCGCAGCGCGGCTGATCTCAGTAATTGGCGGCAAGCTGACCACTGCTGCTTCGCTAGCGCGCGAATGCGCCCGCAAGATTGGGATCCCAGTCGCAGAGCCGGGCATGGTTGCGATGGGGCCGGGAAGATCACTCGATCCCATGCTCGATCAGGAAACTCTCGAAATCGCCCGAGCCGGGTCGGTGAGCGAAGAAACCGCCCGCGGCATGATGGAGTGGCACGGCGGGCGCGCCATGGATATTGCCCGCATGGCCCTGGTGAGCGCGGAACTCCGAGCCCCGATCTGTCCGCACACGTCACACATTGTGGCCGAAGTGGTGGAAGCCTTCCGAAAAGAGTTTGCAGTCACACTGGGCGACGCCCTGCTGCGCCGGGTGCCGGTCGCGCTGGGCGCGTGCTGGTCAGAATCCTGCAGCCGCGAAGCGGCACTGCGCGTAGGCGCCGTCCTCGGCTGGAATGAGCAGGCCCTCGGCGCAAATCTGGAATCATTTGAAACCGAGCGCACAGCATTTCTGCAGCGCCCATCCCGCGGCCCGGTTGCCATGGAAGCCGCCGCCGACTAGAACTCCTAATAAAAGGACTTGGGTAGGGGCACAGCGCCCGGCTGTTAAATAGTTTTGGGTAGCGAACAACTTTAGCCGTGCCGATAGCGCAAACGTGCCGCAAACCTGGCGCAAACGTGAAGCAGATGTGCCGCAAACGTGGAAGAGCGGCGCTTTAGCGCCGCGTCCAAGCACACAAGAATTCGCGGGCTGTAGCCCCTGGGGTCCGCTCCTGTCCGAACCGCGCACCAAGGAAGCTCTCAATAAGCCTTCGGGCTCCTCTATGTCCTATGCGGTTCAAGCTTTTGGACCTTAACCAGAGCGTCCCTAAGTAATCGCCTTCTTCTCGAACTGCCGCAACCCCACCACCAGCAACAAAACGTCAAAGAAAAACAGAGCCCCGATCACGGCCGCAGTCGGTAAGTGGGAAAACTGTGGAACCAGCGCAGCCCGCAATCCTTCGCTGGCATAGACCAGCGGGTTGACCAGCACGACCTTTTGCAGGATAGGGAACTTATTCAGCGCGCTCCACGGATAATACGTGCACCCGAAAAAAATCATCGGAGTCATCACCATGCTGAACATGAGCCCGATATGCTGCTGATCCATGCTGCTGCCCAAAGCGAGTCCTCCACAAGAGGAAAACCCCGCGACCAGCAAAATGATCAGCGCGAAAGTAAACGGCGTGCCAATGCTGATCTCAACTCCAGGCCGCAGCACGAGCCACGCCAGCGGGATGACCACCAGCCCTGCGACCAGCGCCTGCAGCATTCCGGCGATGACTTTCTCGATCGCGATCCACCCCACGCTGATGGGCGCGAGCAGGCGGTCTTCAATTTCGCGCGTCCACTGAAACTCGGCGATGAGCGGCATGGCCACCGCCCATACTCCCGTGAAAGTCATGCTGATCGCGATGATGCCGGGCAGCAGGAGGCTTTTGTAGGAGGCCGGCATATATCCACTGCCCACCATAACCTTGCCGAAAATGAAAACGAACAGCAGCGGCTGCAGAAAGGTTTGCAGGAACAGCTGCATCGCATTGCGCCGTGCCACGTGCGCGTCGCGCGCCAGCATCGCGAAGAATGTTTTCCAGTTCAATCGCGCAGGCTCCTTCCGGTATGGTGCAGGAACAAATTTTCCAGGCTCGGCTCGGAAATGTGAACGTCTGACAATTCCGCGCCGCAACTCGCCGCCAGGCTCGCAATCTCAGGGATCAGCGAGCCGCCCCGGTCGGCATAGACGTCGACGCCGTTGTGCTCTGTCGCCCTTTTTTCGGCGCTCTCCTTGGCGTTGAGCAACCCGCCTCTTGAAGCAGTATCCAAACCGCGAACTTCGCGCACTCCCGCCAGCGCCTGCAAGCGCTGCAGCAACTCCTCCGTCTGCTTTCCGAAACGCAGCCGCAACAGGAACCCTCCCGGAATCGACGCCTTCAGCTCCTCCGGCGTTCCCAGTGCAATCATGTGGCCGTGGTCAACAATCGCGATCCGCTGGCACAGCGCGTCGGCCTCTTCCATGTTGTGTGTGGTCAGCAGAACGGTTTTTCCCGCCTGATGATATTCGCGAATAATGTCCCACAACAAGATCCGGGTCTGCGGATCGAGCCCGGCGCTGGGCTCGTCGAGAAACAGCACCTGCGGATCGTGCATCATGGCGCGCGCAATGGAAAGCCGCTGCATCATGCCGCCGGAAAAACCGCGCACCATCTGGTTGCCGCGCTCGGTGAGTTTGAACTTCTCGAGCAGTCCATCGGCGCGTTCATTTCTCAGCTTGGACCCGATGCCGAAGTAAGCTCCGTGAAAAACCAGAATCTCGCGCGCGGTCAGAGAAAAATCCAGATTCGGGCGCTGCGGCACCACCCCAATCAAATGCTTGACCTCGGCCTGTTCCTTCCACACGTCGTGTTCGCCGATCCACGCCTGGCCCGAAGTTGGCCGCACCCGGGTGGTCAAAATTCCGATGGTAGTCGATTTGCCCGCCCCGTTCGGCCCCAGCAGCCCGAAGATTTCTCCCGGAAGAATTTCGAGAGAAAGTCCGTCGAGCGCCGGGATCTGCCCCTTCGGCGACTGCTTCGCGCCCTTGGCATCGGCGCGCATCACAAATCCACCGCCCGCGCCTAAGGGCGGAGCGGAGTGATACACCTTGCGCAGATCCTGCGTGCGAACCCCAACGCCCATGGCCGAACAATCCCCTGTGTCTCGAAGCGGAAGTCTGGGAAGTATATCGCAGGCAGCAGACGAGATCGAATCCTCGCTCAACCAGATCATCCCATTCAACCGCAGGTTACCAAAGATTGGTCACGACCTTGCGTCATCTGGGAATGCCCCCCGCGCAACACTACACTGGCGCGAGTGTGTCGAGAATTTCCGGCCTACAGGGACGTAGTCGATGCTGATTCCGATTAAGCACGAAAACATGGAAGCCCGCCGCTGGCCGGTCGTCACCCTCGCATTGATCGCCATCAATGTGGCGGTCTTTCTGTTGACCCTGTCGGCCATCGACAATGAGACGCCGGAGCTGGGCGAGGTCAAGTCACACATCCTGATTCTCGCGGCGCTGCATCCCGAGTTGAAGATGCAGCCGGAATCCCAGCGCCTGGTCGACGGATTCAAAGAAAACCATCCCGATCAATGGAAGCAGGTGCAGAACCCGTATCGCGACGTCATCAATGCCTACGACGCCAAGATCAGAATGATGGAGGACACGTCGAAGCTGCAGGCTGAGATGGACTCGCTCAATACTCAATTTGTGAGCCTGGCCAAGACGTCGGTCGTCGAGCAGTATGCCTTCGTCCCGGCGCAGCCCACAGCCATCAGCTATCTGACCGCGAACTTCCTGCATGGCGGCTGGCTGCACTTGATTGGCAATATGTGGTTCCTGTGGCTGGCCGGATTTGTGCTGGAAGATGTGTGGGGACGCTGGCTGTACTCGGCGTTTTATCTGATCGCGGGCGCGGTGGCGCTGCAGTTCTATGCGTGGTCGAATCCGGGCAGCATCACTCCCACGCTGGGCGCGTCCGGCGCCGTGGCCGCACTGATGGGCGCCTTCCTCGTGCGCTTCCCCAAGATGAAGATTGAGATGGCGTGGATCTGGTGGTTCAGCATGGCCAACCTCCTTCGAACCGGAAACCCGTTCCGGATGTTTCGGTTTCAGGCATCCGTCTTCTGGTTACTGCCTTTGTGGCTGGGGACCGAGATACTCTTCGGCACGCTGTCCGGGTCATCGGGTGGCGTGGCCCACTGGGCGCACGTCGGCGGATTTCTGTTTGGAGCGCTGGCCGCGTTGGCGATTCAGCATTCCGGCATCGAGCACAAAACCAACAAAGCCATCGAAGAAAAACTCGGCTGGACTAACGATCCCGAACTCGAACAGGCCAGCGGCATGATGGACCACGGCCAGCTCGCGGAGGCCCAGGTCCTGTTGACCAACTACGTTGCCGTCAAGCCAGGCTCCCTCGACGCCTGGAACTTGCTGCGGACGATCTATCAGCGCCAGAGCGACACCAAGTCCTATCTGGATGCGACCGTCAAAACCTGCGCCCTGCATCTGAAGGCGCACGAAATCGAAGCCGCGTTCAAAGATTACGCGGAGTTCGTCGATTCCGGCGGCAAGATGCCGGCGTCGACCTGGCTCGATCTATGCAAGGGTGCGGAGGAAATGAAAGAGTTCGATCGCGCCTTTGCCGAGTACCATGAACTCGCCCAGGCCTATCCCGCCGAGCGGCAGGCGCTGACGGCGCAACTCAGCGCGGCCCGACTGTGCCTGAAACGTCTGAACCGCCCGCAAGACGCGCTCACTCTCTACGAGACCGCCGCGTCCTCGCCCATTCCGCATCTCGATTGGGATCAGCACATCGTGGCCGGCATCAAGGAAGCAAAAGCCGCCATGTCCTCGCCGAATGCACTCGCAGCCAAGGCGCCGTAAGAAACTCGGAACCCCGGCAAAATCCCGCGGCTCAGAGCTCACTATCGTCGGGCCGACCCGGAGGAGACGCCGAGACCCCGACGACTGAAATCGGTCATCCTTCCGGTCACCTTTCGGTCATCCTTTCGGTCATCCTTTCACCGATACCGCATCTGGGGTAGCGAGTCGGGTGCGCTTGATATCCGAGAAGACCAGAAAGTCGCCACCGGCGTTGTTCTGGTCCCGCCATTCTCGGAAATCGCTGTTGTTGGTCGGAGTGTCTCGGTAACCCCAAAAGCCCAGAAACTGGTCCCCATTGAAGTCAAAGGAATCTTTGACGTAGATGCCCACTTCTGCGACGGTCACCACTAGACCCTGTGATGTCATGGGAGGCCTAAATACCGTTCCGGCAATTGCCACATTAAACACAAACGCCCCCAAGGCCGCCGAAAGGCCGTCGAAGTTGAGGCCGTTGGTCACAGCGCGAAAATTGACCGACAGATCATTGACCACGGTGACCGGTTGCGACAGATCGCCCCACGGCAAGAACTGACCGGGTCCGGGCTTCGGCATCGTCTGCAATAGTTTCGCCATCTGCCCCTGGCTGGCATCACTGGTCCAGAGTTTGCTGTTCAGGATCCAGTCGTAGACTTCCTTGGCGCGCGGAAACCCCAGAACCCAGTCCATCTTGATCACATCGGTAACCGGATTGGAGTAATTCTTGGCGACGGCCGGCGGCCGTTCAAACCAGGTGTCGAGCAATTGGGCACCTTGTACCCACCCATTGAATCTCATTTCTTCGGGGATTGCGGTCAAGCCGTCCACGTCCATCTCATGACGCATTTCGAGGAACTCCTCGGCGTCGTGATTATCCATGACCTCGTCGCGGATGCGCAGCCAGATGCGACGCAATTCGAGATCATGGCTCGAAGTGGGATTGAGGAGGCGCGTGATACCCGTCTTTTCGCGAAACCGCCGATCCACTTCGATGCGAATCTTTTCCCGTTCCGCGCGGGGCATCCGATGATATTCCCGCGCCTGCTCTTTCGGTGTGTAGGGATCGCTCATGGCCGCCTTTCGATCAAGTTACTTGTTCTACGCTTGTTGCTTCTGCCGGGCCAAACTCTGACAGTCTCAATCCGGCCCGGGCCGCACTTCCTCACAGGGGTCACGCTATGGACTCTACTATGAATATCGCAAATCAAAATGGAAAAACCAACATGGCGCGGGTCGTAGCGGGTACTGGCTCGCGTGTTCATTCGGTTCGGAATCACTGGTGTTCTGCGGCCTTGGGCAGTCAGGTGACGTTAAATTCTGGTTACGTAAACCGCACCAGAAGCGGAAAACCCGGAGAGACTAGAATGGATTGGATATTTACCGAGTTGCAATGGCCAACAAGCTTCCGCTCATCTCGCCCGAGATTCGTGCAAAACTTGAAACGGCGCGGATCGCACGCCTGGCCACGATGGACGCCGAACGCGGGCCACACGTGGTTCCTATCTGCTTTGCCTGTTACGGGTCGGTTTTCTATTCCGCTATCGATCGCAAGCCAAAGCGGGTCGCTCCCAGCCGACTGGAGCGGCTGAAGAACATTCAAGAGACGCCGCAGGTTGCATTGCTCGTGGATCACTACGACGAAGACTGGACACGTCTCTGGTACGTCCTCGTGCGAGGCGAAGCAGAGTTGGTTTCAGCCTCGGCGGAACGCAAGCGAGCGATTCAGTGCTTGAGAGCGAAGTATCCGCAATATAACGTGGACATGCTCGCCGACGATGCTCCAGTCCTGCGCATTACGCCTGTGCGCATCACGGCGTGGGGTAAGATCTAGGGAAGCTCTGATTAAGCCTCCGGATTTCTCTGTGTCCTCTGTGGTTTACGCTTTCTATCGGAACCTTAATCAGAGCTTCCCTAGAGCCGCGGCTGCCCATGCGCAGACTAGCTCACAGTCATCATCCCTTGCAGTTGTTCCAGCAGAGACAGCCAGCGATCGAGTGACTGCCCGCCGGGAGCAAACGCCGGGTCAAAAAAAACTTCGTCGGCCCCGATTTTGGCGCAGCCTCGAACATCCTCGCTGATCTGTTCGAGCGAACCGGAAAATATCGGCCGCTCCGGACCCAACGGTTTGTCGGTGATTTCCAGGACGGCATGAACAATCATGACCAGCGCTGCCGGATCGCGTCCCGCCTCTTTTGCCATTTGCTTGATGCTGCCGAACACCTGTGCCATGACAGGCACCGGAAGGAAAACCGGGTTCCATCCGTCAGCCAGATTTGCCAGGCGTTTAAGCGCCGCCGGCACAAAGGCTCCCAGGTAAATGGGAGGATGCGGTTTCTGCACCGGCTTGAGATCGATATAAGACCTGGGCACGTTGAAAAACTTCCCGTGAAACTCGACGGGGTTCGTGGTCCAAATGGCTTTGAGCAACGGCAGAAATTCGTCGGCCAGAGCCCCTCGTTTCGTCATGTCGGCGCCGGTTGCGTCCATCTCGTCTTTGTTCCAGCCCAGACCCAACCCAACGCAGAGCCGCCCGTTGGAAAGGACATCGAGGGTGGTAAGCCGGCGAGCCAGCACGACCGGGTTGTGGTAGGGCATGTCGAGTACGCTGGTACCCAGCTTGATCTTTTTCGTGTGCGCGGCGACGTAGGTGAGGGTGTCGAGAGGATCCAGCACTTGTTTGTAAATTTCAGGGAGGTGCCCGTCCGGCGTGCCGGGATAGGGTCTCTGCAACTTGAGCGGATACAACAGGCGCTCGATCGTCCACAGGCTGTTGTATCCGAGAGCCTCAGCGCGTTGTGCGACTTTAGTGATCGCTTCCGCGCTGCCGATGGGGCCGATGTTAGGCAGAGAGAAACCAATCTTCATAGCACACCCCCGAAACGAAGATGGCGGACATTTAAGCACAAAAGGCTCGCCGTCTCAAATATCAGATCGAAGGGCGCCAGCCACGGCGTTTTGAAGGACATAGCCTCTGGTCACTTGCCAGCCACTCGGTTTCCCGGTGGAATTGCTTTTAGGGAGGGACCCATGAGCCGCCTGTTTGGCTTTCTCAGCGTCATCATTGTGATGGCGATTGGCATGTACATCTATTCCAGGCAGATGCAGACTTCATCTGCGGAAGCCGGTGCCGCCAACCCGGCCGGGGCCATCAACATCACCGGCGTGAAGAGCGATCTGGTCAGCATCGCCTCGGCCGAGCGCCGCTACTTTGCCACCGAGGGAAAATATGCCTCGCTCGAGGAACTCATCTCGACCAACAACATAACGGTCGCACGCCAGCGTCTCCCGTACAGCTACGCCGTAGAAATCAGTTCTGCCGGCTTTCGCGTAGTCGCTACCCGCTCCGGCGAAAACATCTCGGGCACGCCCGCACAGCTTTCCGTCGACGAGAACATGGAATTCCAAACGTCTGAATAGCCACCAGCGAACCGCCGATTAAGCCTCTGGATCCCTCCGTGCACCTCTGTGTCCACTGTGGTTAACGATTTCTGTCGGACCCCATCAGAAACTTCCCGAGCGGCGGATCACCTGAATGCGTGAATCCGGAACGTAGCGGCTTCTAATTCGTAAGCGTCTTGCAGAGCAGGCTGGTGTGGTCAGAGATGATGCCGTCGACCCCGTACCCCGCGAAGCGCTGCATGTCTGCGGGCTCGTTAACAGTCCACACCAGCACTTTCTTTCCGGCTCCCTTTATTTTGCGGACCAGTTCCGGCTCAACCAGTTCCTGCTGGGCAATCACATACTGCACCGGAAGCTCGCTCCAGAAACGGAGCTGGGTCTTGGACTCACAAATCAGGCCAAGTGGAAGCGTGGCATCCAGCGCGCGCACCGACTTCAGCGCTCCGGGCATGAAGGATGAGACCACGAATCCCCCGCGTGGCTTGTGCCTGAGGAAAAGATCGAGCGTGATTCTCTCCAGCCCCTTGACCTTGAGTTCAATGTCGAGAAACGAGTCGCGGTAGCGTTGCAGCACGTCCCGCAAGCGGGGCAGCTGCGAAACCTGCTTCGCGGTTGCGCGGGATATCTCAAACCCGCCAGTCTTCGGGTCATGGCAGACCACGGCCTCGTCATCGGCGGTGAGGCGCACATCGAATTCGAAGCCGTCGCAGCCGTCCGCCAACGCCTGATCGAAGGAGGCGAGAGTGTTTTCCGGAATCGATTTGAGGGCGCGGGCCCCGCGGTGGCCGAGAAGAAGAGGACGGCTCATAAGCTTCGAATTACTGGCGCTGCAAATCAGAGGCAGCAAATCAGCAGGCGCGAATCATATTAAGTCTCCGGGTTCCCCTGTGCGCCTCTGTGTCCTCTGTGGTTTAAGCTTTCTGTTGGACGTTCACCAGAACTCCCTTAGCTGGAGATCAGTCCAGATCGAAATCCCGAATCGGTCTCCCCGTGTCGGGCGTCTCTTTGGCCTTCTTCAAAGCCTCCTGAAATTTTTTATCGAGAAGGTCCGACGCATGCTTCTGATTTTCGACCGACTGCTGGAAGATGGACTCGCGCCGGCTGTCCTGCTCGCGCATGGCCTTGACCGCAGCCTCCATGTCGCTAAAAGTCTTCGGCTTCACGGCCGCGGTGTGAGCGATGACGGCGCGAGTCTCGACGTCGATTTTGAGCAGCGCATTGCAGCACGGACAGGTCACGTCGAAATTGGGAGGATTCTTCGCCATTCAGCGAATCATACCGCAAAAACGGGCCCGCCACGTAGGGCCAGAAGTCTCGGGCGGGGAATCCGGAATATACGTACTCCATTGTACATACAGTGTTCCTGCAGGAACGCTGTGGAAAACTCTAGTATCGCCTTCCTTTTCAGTGTTTTAGTGTCTTAGCTGGATGGGGAAGATGTGAAACAGGCTCAGCATCTCCCATCCCAGCAGAAAGATCGACAACAAAACCACCATGACGGCCATCAGTTCCCCGAAGCTCAGCCCACGGCGAGTAGGCTCCAGCCGCCGCGCTGCCAGCGTGAGAATGTTGAGCGTGGCGAAGCCGAAGACCACCGCCCACAGAATGTTGTAAACATCCTCCCGCGACCCGCGATAGAGCACGGCAACAGCCACTCCAACCATCACAGTGGCATAAGCGCGCGCCACCGCGTAGACGGCGAATGCCGCCCGCGTGGTCCGCGTAAAACCCGAAATCAGCGTTACCGCATCAGTCAGTGCCATCGATTGAAACCGGGGCCTATAAGCCACAGCAGGCCTGAGCCTGGGTTATTGCATCTGGGTTATTGCATCTGGATTATTACATTTTTCCCGGTTCGAATTCACCGCTCTGCCACCATGGGCAACCTTTTGGTCAAGAGCCAAGCCGGATTCCTTCGGCTTGGTTGAGATTGGTTAATATGGATCGATGGCCAAACCCCGTTTCATTTTCTTTGACGTGGGCAACACCCTGCTTTTTCCCAATCGCGCGCGCATGCTGGCGCCGCTGCCGGTCGACCAACATCCCACGCTCGCGAGCTGGCAGGCTCTGGAGCGCCGAACCAAGCAGGAATTCGATCGGGGCATGATCGCAGGCAGAGTCGACCACGGCTTCTGGTGGACTTTTCATACCTATCTGCTGCAAAGCCTGAGTCCCCAGCACGATTCCCTGGACGATCCTCTGGACGATCCTCTGGACGACGGCGTGCGCGACGCGCTGATCGCGAATACGCAGCACTCTGCCAACTGGGACCAGATTCTGCCGGGAACGCGCGACGCTCTGGAACGCATTCGGCGCGACTATGCGATTGCAGTGATTTCGAACGCCGATGGCAAGATCGACGCCGTGCTGCGGCGCTGCGGAATTGTCGATTGCTTTGCCAGCATCACCGACTCGGGGACTGTGGGCGAGGAGAAGCCGCATCCCGCGATCTTTGAAGCGGCGCTGCACGAGATGAAGGCCGCGCCCGGCGAGAGCCTGTACGTGGGCGACGTGTATTCGGTCGACTACGTCGGAGCCCGCAACTCCGGAATGCAGGCAGTTTTGTTCGATGTGGCCGGAGCCTATCGCGAGCGCGACTTCCCGCGCGTGGAATCGCTCACCGGCCTGGAAGCCTGGCTCAAGCAATAGCGGAACGCTACAACTCTACGATCTGGTGGTCGTGGCAATCAGGCTGGATGGCGTCGTACAACTGCTGCAGAAATTCGCGGCCGTAACGCGCCAGGAAGTAAATGCCGGCGATACCGCGCTCTTGCAGTCCTTTGTCAGGATAGAGCGCCTGGCTCAAAGTTTCGGCGTGGCGGGTGACCAGTTCGCTTTTCTGCGCTTCCGCGCGGGCGGCCTGGGATTGCAGACGCTCGAGTTGGTATTCGACCTTCGAACGAGCCGTTTCTGCGGCATCGACCAGCGTGCGGTCGAGCGTCACCAGCTTCTCTTTGATGTCGGACAGGTGCGCATCCATCGATTTTCTTACAGATTCGAAGGCCGCTTGCAGATCCGCGGGCAGTCCGCGTTCGGCGAGTTGATGGCGCAACGCTTCGGTGCCGGCGAACACATCGGACACGGTGATTCCATGACGCTCGATCAGCCGCTGCACTTTCGTTTCTACGATGGTGGCGGAGAAGCGCGGGACAATGGGTGTCACGCGGCCCAGAAGAGCTTCATACACCGCCCCTGCCTGCGCAAAATAAGCGGTCTCGGCAGCGCCTCCGGTGTAGACGAGCGTGGGCAGCAGGTAATCCTCGACGATGGGGCGCAGCAAAACGTTCGGACTGAATTGTTCCGGGCTGGCAGAGACACGGGCGAGCAACTCACTTTGCGAAAGCTTTTCTGCCGCCGCGGCGTCGCTGCCGATCACGAATTCCGCGCTGCTCCCGTGACCGCGATGATGAATCGGAGTGCGCGCGCCGTTTTGCATGGTAAAGAGCAGAACCGATGACGGAGTGACCTTCACCTGCTGGTGGTAGCCTGCCGCTTCGAGGGCCGCGCCCCGCGCCAGTACAGCGCCCGCGAGTTCGTCGGCACGTTCCACGGCAGCGCGATAGATGGGCTCAGCCACGCGATCGATTTCGGCATCGGAGGCGTCGAGCAGAATCACTCCCCACTCCGCAAACATGCGCGCGTAGAAAAGCGCAAAGGCCGTGCCCAGCGACTCGCCGGGACGGTACGCCTCACGCAGAACCTGCGCGGCCTCGGAATCGCCGAGCAACTGCGCCGCCTGGTCGACGAGAGCAAGAATGTCGTCGTCGAGACGAACCGCACTGACTGGCGCTCCAGGAACGTCGTGGCTCGTGGTCGTGAGCACCTGCAGCGTGCCGTCTGGGCCCGGAATCGAAACGTGGTTCACCTCGGCGAGATCATGATCGTAAGTGGCAAGCCAGAAAACCGGGACCGCATCCACACCTCCTGCAGTCGCCTCTTCCGCCAGCTTGACGGCCGTGAGCGCCTTGTAGATGCAGAACATCGGTCCGCCGAAAAGTCCAACCTGCTGCCCGGTCACGACCGCTGCAGCGCCTTGGCGCAGGCGCTCGAGATTGGCCAGCGTTTTCGGCGAAGCATTCCACGATTTGTTCTGACGTTCGAGGATGGCGGCAACTCGCTCCCGGCGCGAGGAATCGTAGGAAATTCTGGCCGCTTCTTCTTTCAACCATTCTTCTTTTCGCCCATCATGAAAATGAGGCGGCCTGGGATAGAACGGCTGAACCGCTGGCTGGTATGCGAGGAAATCAGAGAACAGGCGCGTGGTGTGCGGGATTTCGGAGAGTGGCAGGCAATACGACTTCACTCAGAATTCTCCTGACAGCCGTTCTCCTGACAGCCGTTCTCCCGACAACATGGCTGGGATGCCTGTCGCATGGCCGCTGGTTGGACGTTTGAGATCATCTTGGGTCAACACTCCAGGTCAACATCTCGAAGCACGAAGCCATCACCCACGAACAACGTTAACATTGCGGAAAACAATTCGCGAAGGAAGTTCTGATGAAGCCTTCAGGTTCCTCTGTGAACCTCTGTGCCCTCTGTGGTTTAAGCTCTCCGTTGGAACTGAATTAAGAAACCCCAAGCCACGCCGTACTACAGATGCCCGAAAAAGCCGCAAGATGCAAGATAATGGTCGAGCGCCGCACGGGAGAGGAAATCATGAGCGCAGGCCCGCTGAACATTATTTTGCCACTAACGCTGGAAGGAACGGTGGTGCGTCTCGAACCGCTTCGCCGCGAACACGCCGAACCCTTTTGGGAGGTAGCCCAGACCGATCTGGAAGACATTTTCCGCTGGATTCCTTACTCCATGAAAACGCCGGAGGACTTTCGCCGGGTGATCGACAAAGCATTTGACGAGCAGCAGCGCGGAGAGTCCGTGGTATTCGCGACGGTGGAGCGGAGTTCCGGCCGCGCCATCGGCAGCACGCGCTTCATGAATATCGACCGCGCCAACCGACGAGTCGAGATCGGGTCGACCTGGATCGCGCCGGCATGGCAACGCACCGCCGTCAACACTGAGGCAAAATACCTGATGCTGCGGCACGCCTTTGAAGTTTGGAAATGCATGCGAGTGGAACTCAAGACCGACGCGCTCAACCAGAAGTCGCGCAACGCGATTCTGCGCATCGGCGCAAGAGAAGAAGGCACGCTGCGCCGGCACTTGTTGACCTGGACTGGACGAGTGCGCGACACGGTCTACTTCAGCATTCTGGATGACGAGTGGCCGGCGGTGAAAGCGCGGCTCGAGGCCCGGATTTCCAGCTCGCATCCCTCACTTCCCTCATTGTGAGAATGCGCCCGAACCGTTATGATGCGTGCGATTCCGTGTGGGCCTTCCCGCTTGTGAATCGAACTGAGAAAGCGTTGTCCGCGCTGGGAGTAATTTCATGGAAGTCATATCGTGGGGGGTTGTTCTGATCATTGGCATTTTCGTGCTCGGGACTATCCTGAGCGGTTTCTTCCAGGTGCACACCGCCGAGGCGGTCGTGGTGCAGCGCATGGGCAAATTCCAGCGCGTGGCGGGCGCGGGCATCAATTTCAAGCTGCCGTGGCTGGATCAGATCGCGGCCCGCATCGACCTGCGCGTCCAGCAACTAGCGCTCGACGTGGAGACGAAAACCAAAGACAACGTCTTCGTCAAGATTCCCGTGTCGGTGCAGTATCACGTGATTCCCGACCATGTGTACGAGGCGTTTTACAAGCTGGCCAACCCGCGCCAGCAGATTTCGTCCTACGTGTTCAACGTAATTCTCGGCCATGTGCCCAAGATGAATCTGGACGACGCGTTTCTGCAGCAATCCGACATTGCAGTCGCGATCAAGCAGGGCCTCGACGACGTGATGAGGACCTACGGCTACGCCATCGACCAGGCGCTGGTCACCGACATTCAGCCCGACGACAAAGTAAAAGCGGCGATGAACGAAATCAATGCCGCGCAGCGCGAGCAGGTCGCGGCAACCGCGCGCGGCGAGGCAGAGAAGATTCTAAAAGTGAAGCAGGCCGAAGCCGAAGCGGAAAGCAAAGCGCTGCAAGGCCAGGGCATCGCCAACCAGCGCAAGGCGATCATCGAAGGGCTGAAAGATTCGGTGGAAGCATTTTCCAAAGCGGTCGAGGGATCGACGCCCAAAGATGTGATGATGCTGGTGCTGGTCACGCAATATCTCGACACCATGAAAGAAATCGGCGCCAACGACCGCAGCAACACGATCCTGATGTCGCATTCCCCCGGTGCGGTCAGCGACCTGTTTCGCCAGATGCAGGACGCCGTCATGATCGGAACGAAAGCAGCGAATCCGGCGCCGTAAGCATGGCGTCTCAGAATTGATTCGCGGGCGGGTGGCCCACTCAAGCCGTCTTTTGGCTTGAGTGGGGGCGCATGGCCCAGGCTTTTTATGTCGCTTGCATCACCAACAACGTGGGTGCCCCGTCCTGCACTTTGCGAAGGGCGGGAACCGCGACCGCATGCGCGAAGGGTGTCGAGCGGGAAGAGACAGAGTAGCGTCGGCAGCATCGCTACCCGCCCTTGCAAAAAACGCAAGGACGGGGCACCCGCAGCATAGATGGCGCACACGATCGTCATCCAAGGGCGGGCCACCCGCCCTTGATCAGCGCCTTACAGGTATTAAGTGCAGACATGAAATAGATTTCAATAGCCTCTATCGGAGAAGCGCATAGAGGGGATTGCGATGGAGGACGACGTGGAGAAATTCGATTGCGGGAAATGTGCCGCGCGGGGAGTGAAGCCCGTCCCCTTCACATGGATTCCAAAATAACCCAGGTTATTCCAACGAACGGAGACCAGGCCCACTCAAGCCGGGGCTCCCGATCCAGAGTTTTCCACAGAAATCCGGGGGCAGACGGGACGTTCTCAGCAACTAATTCGAATCACACCCCAGAGAAAACCGTAGAGCAGCACACACCTCATTCATTCGCGCGGAACTGAGCTGGGCCACACGTTTCCCCAGGCGCTGTTGCGACACCGTAACTGCATTGTGCAGGTTCACCGCGCACGGGGACTTCATGCCGTCCTCCTCATTCAGAATGACTTCCGACGGCACGCCGCGAATCGTGGAAGTCACAGGCGCAACCGTGACGGTGGATAAATACGCGATAGCACTGTTGCGCGTGAGCACGAGGGCCGGTCTTTTCTTATCCGGCGCCGCAAACTGGTAGAGCCGAACTTCCCCTCGGGTTATTCTTCCGGCCACGTGGCCTCCGCTTCCCAACCCCGCGCTTCCGCTTCGGCTTGCGGATGTCGCGAGTAGCCCTGGCGGTCGCGCTCTTCGCTCGCCCGCAGTTCCAATCGACGGAGATGTTCCCGCAGTGCGTCGCGCACCAGAGCGGACCGGTTTCGCCGCGTGCTCTTGGCGGCTTGGTCCGCGGCGTCTAACAGTTTTTTATCCAGCACGATTTGCACGATTTGCATATGTGTAACTCATTCCACAGTATACTCCACATAACAAGAGATCAACAAGGCGCGGTCCGGCGAGAGTTTGGTTATCGCCAGGTACTAGACCACAGAGGCTTACCCACCTTCCGCGATTTTCGGAAGGTGGGTACCACAGACCCCGGGCGGGTGGCCACGCTTTTGACCTCGCCGGCATCCGCACACGGGTCGAGTGCCCTCGATCCTCTCGTTTGATGCAATGGCGGGTCCGATCCTCACGAGTGCGAGAGTTTTCAGGAAAAACGCCCGGGTCGAGCCCGAACGGCTTTATTGGGAACTGCCGCCCGATTCCCTTTTCCACAACCCGAAGGGTGTGACGATCAAGACCTCCGCATCCGCAATCAAGTCTGAATTCTGGTCGCCAGCCGTGATCGTTCGCTCCAGCGCAAATTCGCCGCTAAGTCCTTATTTTCGAGGATTTTACAGCTAACTCCTTATTCGCAATATTTTGCGAGGAATTTGCCGGAATTTCAACCTAACCATCGTGAAATCAGTAGTTTACAAAGAGCGCGTATAAAATATTGGGGGGGCCCGACCCGAGCGGCAGCGGCCGGAACCATAGGACGACTGCCCATCATCTAATGAATTGACTTCCCTACTCGGGCAACCTAGTCTGGAAGTGGCTCTTAGAGCCTTGTTCTTTGAATCGGCCAATCCCACCAGTGGGGGCGTCACGGCTTCGACGGAGATGCTTGCGGCCAAGAGGCATGCCGGGGTCCACACACCCGTAATCGCGTGGAAAATGATAATTGCCAATCAACAGATGGCATACGCAGCCTAACTAGTTTAGGCAGCCGTCCTAGGAGGCTTCGCCCGTGGGCCTCCGACGGACGTCACACAGCGGGCTGCTCTTCTCGTCTACGTCTGGGACGGGGGGCTAAGATCACAGGCTAGCGAGACGCGTTTCTTGTCGGTTCTGAGCGCGGACCGCGAACGTCCTGGGGTAATGCCCAGGGCATGAACACGACTAAGCATGTAGTTCTCTTGACCAGTAACATTTTCGGACGCGGGTTCGACTCCCGCCGCCTCCACCATTTTGTTTCGAAGTAACCCGTTGAGACGGGGGCTAACTCGGAAATTATAAGTGTTTGCCTCCGCGAGGGGATTAGGCCTTCACGAACTCAACCTCAAGAGTGATGGTGACTTCGTCACCAACCAGAATGCCGCCGGTCTTGAGGGCCGCATTCCAAGTCAAACCGAAGTCCTTTCGTGTGGTGGATGGTCTCTCAATCATTGAGACAACCCGAATCCTGGGAGTGCCACACGGAACGGTGAAGGCGCAGCTGGCACGCGCGCGAGCAAAAATTGCGCGGCAAATGCAGCCAGTGCTTGCGCGAAGCTCTCGTAAATTAGAGGTTACCTCCAAGTAACAGCTGGGTGTGAGAGATGAGTATGGACCCCCCTTCAGGGTGCCGCAATGCCGCTCGTCCCGGTCACCCTTTTCGAACTGGACAATTCTGGGGCTAACAGCGCGCTATCTTTTCGCTGCTTGGGGCAATCGAGAATTGGAAGTCTACTTGCTCCTCTTGAGCCAGAACGTTGCCGCGAGTCGCGGATGAGGGAGTTCAAAATGTGGATGCGGTGTTGCGCAGCGTGCAGACGGGTACTCAGGAAAGCCAGGCTAGCCGATCACGTTCGCTGCGAGTGCGGCTGGGAAGTGGTAACGACAGTGTTAAGTCTCAACGGGCTGGGTTGTGGATCGTTGACTCCGCTGCGCGGAACTCCAATTCCAATTTCAAGGCCATTCGTGCGGCGTTCGACGATCGCTCAATTCGCCGAGGGATCATCGTCGCCGAGAGTAAGTACATCGCCTGCCAAACGTGGATCGAAGGGACGTTTGTCTGCAAGTTCACACAATCACCGGCGGGATCTCTGCCTCCGAACGACCAACGCGTCGTTTGGGACCTGCTGAACATCTTCCGGTTTGAGGATCAGGGTCGCTTAGTCGAGGATGCCTCAGGTTGTGATTCGTCGATGTTGGCAAAATGCAGAATCCTCTTGAAAACTTGTTTCTGTCCTCCCCCAAACCTGAGTCACTGCTTGACGCGCCTCAATAGATGAGCTTTAGCGAAAACTGAATTTGCCGTGAGGTTCCCGCGGTTTTGCTGATCATGCCAAACCCTGTACCCTCGATTGTGTTCGCGGGTAGGCCCATGTTGACGATGTTAAACAGATTAAATAGCTCTGCGCGGAATTGGAGGTCCGCTCGCTCCAAACCGCTTTCCCGGTGGCCAATCGGAGTTGTCTTGATGAACGCAAAATCGAAATCATAATAGGCGGGGCCGCGAAATGAATTACGGCCGAGCGTTCCAAAGCGCCCGGAGTTTGGGCCGGTCCCGCCCGCGATCCCGATGGGAATGGAAAAGAAACTTGCGTTGTTCGCGCCCCGCCCAAAATAATCGTCGCGCGGTCGCGTGGAACTGCCAGCGCTCGAGAGGTCCGGAGTGCCAATCTGGTCGGGCCGGTCCGCGCCAATCGTTCCCGCACCCGTCTGCTGGATCCCCGAATAAACCGTAAACGGCGAACCCCTGGTGATCGTGCGAGATGCTCAGCAACTCCCAGCCCTTTGTCAACAGGTGGGTTCGATCCGACTGAAGTCCGAAATGCTCGAAATGCAAATCCTGGGCCGCACTCAACGTGAAGGCGTGCGTCACATCAAAGCTCGACGGTCCTCTTTCCGCTTGCGTATCGAACGGGTTTTGCGGACTAAACAGCGTCACAGCGCCGGTGCCTGCTCCTCCCAGGATGCCGCTGACATCATCCAGCGATTTGCCCCAGGTGTAGCCTGCCTGCAATGACGGACCGCCGTGCCCGACATTTCCCGACAGTGAGGTCTGCAAGGCGTTATACGACGAGTGCGACGTCCCTGTCAGCACAGACTCGAATCCGAAACCACCCGTCACCGCGCCACTACTGTCGAAGTTCGTAAATCGCGCAAATTCCGGACCCGCTCCGGGATATGCATTTGGATATGACATTCTGGGAAGTCGAAATGCCGATGTTCCAACATACGCGACATCGGCCGTGAGGCCGCCGAAAGCCCGTTCCAGCCCGAGCGTCCAAGTCTGCAGGTAGCCATTGCCGAAGCGCCGGTCGATCCCGGCCAGACTCAACAGCGAGAGCTGACCGCTCGGCGACAGCGCTGCCAATTCTTGCTGGTATCGATTTACGTCCATCACCGTGTTCGCCGGGACATCTTTCGAATTGCCGCTGGCCAATACGTTCACGCCAGCGGTGTTATAGACAGGCGGCAACTCGTTCGGTGTAATTTGGAATCCGTAGGCAATCTCCCCGTTTTGCGCCGCATTGACACGAGGATAAACAACGTAGGGCGTTGACCCCGTAAGAAGGTTGTCCTGCCAGATATTGGGCGGAATCACTGTGATCGCCCCGCCCACGTGCACCAACACCGCGTGGGGTTCGTTCCAGGCGACCTGAACACGCGGCCCCCAACCGTTCCAATCGGTTTGATAAGTAGGCTGCGGATTGATCAAGTATTCCTGGCCAACGCCCGCGGGTGGGAACGAATTCAGAAAGCTCGACGTTCGGTCCGCTCGCTCCGAAATCGGCGTGTAGAGCTCGTAGCGCAGCCCATAATCGAGCGTCCAGTGCGGACTGATTTTCCATGTGTCCTCGAGGTACGCGTTCAGGTCATTCCGGTTGATTGCGGCCGGCCCAATGTGCGCGCCATCCGATGCATAGGGCGGCGCCACCGCGATCGTGTATCCATACGGATACCCCAGCAACAGACTGCTCAAGGTGTCTGGCAGAGGCTGATTCGGCTGCACATCATGCAGTCCACTCGCAGAAGGAATGAACACCGGAGAATAAACTGTTCCGCCGCCAAAATCGTACTCGCCATTGGGACTGATACCGAAGTATGTCGTGTCGCGATTAAGTCGCGCCTCCGCACCCCACTTCACCGCGTGCCGCGGGCTCGTCCAGGCAAAATTCAGTTGTCCCTGGAATAAGTTCCCGAACGCTGACATCACCGAGCCCGCCGCGCCGTTGTACGCCTCATACAGACCATCGTTGAACTTGAGGGCCGGATCGGTGTGGTTCGGGGTCACAAACGACGGGGTCGTCCGCGTAAAACTCACCGACGTCGACCAGAGAAAGTGGGGAGACGCGGTGCGCGTGTAAGTGATGACTCCGTTCCGCTGCCGGTCTACATACTGCACGCCAAAGCTCGGGTCAAGCAGAGTTTGATCTGGATTGGTTGTCGGTCCCGTCAGATTGTCGTAATTGAATCGACCAAACAATTGTCCTTTTGCGCCAACTGTCTGATCGATGCGGATAGAAAACTGGTCCGTGTCCGTGTTCACGTTTGAAGGCGCGGCATAGGTTCGCGCACCATACGCGCCGGTTGGGTTATTCGGCAGTGGATAGCGCGCCAGTATGGAAGCAATTGCCGGATTCACTCCCGGGCTATTCAAACTCCCCGCTATTTGCAGCGTGTCCGTGCTGCCGTCTGGGTACGTCACCATGTCCTGACCCGCTCGCTCGGCTGCCGTTGGCACAGCCAAAACCTGGGTCGTTCCCAACACCTGGCGGAATCCCTGGTACTGCACGAAATAGAACGTGCGGTCGCGTCCGTCATACACATGTGGCAACACGACCGGCCCGCCGTTCGTAATTCCAAACTCGTTTCGGCGGAACGGAGGAATCCGGCCTGGGTCGGCAATCGACGGGTGATCGAAATAATTCCGTGCATCGAGGGCAGAGTTCCTCAAAAACTCGAAGAATGACCCGTGAAAACCGCTTTTCCCGGATCGTGTCACGATATTGGTGAAGCCAGCCGCGCCGCGCCCGATGTCCGCCGGCATCCAGCCTGAGCTTGATTGCAATTCCTGAATCGCGTCCACGTCGAAATTCGTGAACGTACTGCCGCCCATCTCAGGATCGCTGACATCCGCACCGTCCATCGCGAACACAGCCTCAACCCCGCGCTGTCCGTTGATGGCAAACTGCTGGGTGAAATTCGTCTGCCCATTCACGTCGGTCATCGTGCCCGCTGCTAACAACAACAACGCGCTGAAGTCGCGTCCATTCAGCGGCAACTCATTTACCTTTTGGCTGGCGAGTTTTTCGCCGCCCGTTCCGCTAGCCGCGTTCGAAGTTGTGCCCGGGTTCCCATTCGAGACTCCTGCCGCGGGAGTTTGCGGGTTGGCTGCAATCGACAGCACGTTTTGATCGGACACTGTCAGTACAACTGTTGGGGCTAACATATCCACTGCCGCTGGCGCTGTCGGGCGTCGCCCGGGCAGTTGCACGCTCACCTGATGTGGCCCGAGTCGAATGTCCGCAATCGCGAACCTTCCATCGGTTCCCGTAACTGCCGTCAGGTTCTCTTTAGCGGCCGGCGTGTATACCGTAACCTTCGCTCCGGCCACAGGTTCACCGGCAGCCGTGCGTACGATGCCAGCCCACGCCTGCGGCGACGGAACACTCTGTTGCGCTTCAAGCGAGACTGCGACCATCAGTCCCAACAGCAAACACTTCGCAATTAGTCGCAAGGCCTTATGAAAGGTTCGAGCTCTTGCGTGTTCCTTTGCGTAGCGGAATTCATGCATGAAAACTTTCCTCGAGTGAAGGCGGAATGCAATCGCGTGCATCCTAATAGAAGTGCCGAACCGCTTCGCTTTACGTACTTGTGACTTCTATGCCTTGCGAGCGGTAGGGATTCAGGACATCTTCGCCGGATGCATCGGTGATCAAACCTGTCAGTCGGGAAGCAGGACCGACCAGGTAAGGCAGAGATGTCCCCATTTTCCCGACTGAAATCAGGCCAACCACTTCCGTTGAAGCCACGATCATCGCTTGCTTCACGTACGCTTCTTCTCGGTCGCCGACGGTTATTCCGACCTCCGGGTGCAAACTGCACATTCCGAGAAAACACAGATCAGCGCGGATGGACTCGATTGCCCGAATGGTGTCGATGCCGGCCGTGACCCGCGCCTGTTTAAGAAAATTTCCTCCGAGCATCAGCACGCTCAACTTCGGATGATCCGCCAACGCCAGCGCAAGCGGTGGGCTGTTGGTGACAATCGTCGCCGAACGCTCTTTTGAAAGGTAGGAAGCAATTCTTAGATTCGTGGTACCTCCATCAATCAGCACCACCTGGCCGTCGCGAATCATCGCAGCCGCCGCTCGAGCAATTCCGATCTTGCTCTCCATGTCGATTTGTTTGCGAGACTCGAAAGGAACGGCCTCGGCACGGCGAGGCAGGGCGCCGCCGTGTACCCGCTGGATCTTTCCCGAACTCGCCAATTCGCGCAGATCTCGACGAATCGTGTCTTCAGAGACCTTGTATCGACTGCAAAGGTCCGCGGCGAGGACTCGGCCCTCACTGCCAAGCAGCTCCAAGATGTACTGGTGGCGCTCTTCCTTGAGGGCGTTCTGGCCTGCTTCTGCTTCTGGTTTCATTCTACAGGGTTGCACGAATACGCTTGATTGTGCACGTATATGCGCGTATTGTCAGATTTATGCATGATACTGGCAAACGTAGCGTCATACAAGGTCTTTCGCAAAAACGTTCGGTTCGGGCAGTCGTCTTCGATTACGGAAACGTTCTTTGCCTCGAGCAAACGCTGGAGGATATGAAAGGCATGGCGCTCGTGTGCGGCATTCCCCATGACCGGTTCTCAGAACTCTACTGGAAGCTACGGGCGCCCTACGACAGGGGTGATACCGATGGACCGGCCTACTGGACAGCGGTTGCTGGCCAGCAACAAGTGGGTTTGAGCAACGATCAGATAGCAACGCTAATCAAGCTCGATAGCGAAAGTATCGTTCGACCAAATCAAGGCGCTGTGCAATGGGCAAAGCTACTGCACCATGAAGGCATCCCCTTAACCCTTCTCTCAAACATGCCGCTCGAACTCAGTCGCCATGTGACCACGTCCTTTCCGAGCCTCTCTACATTTCAAAACCTGATTTATTCCTGCGACTACGGATCCATCAAGCCAGAACTGGCGATCTTTCGAAATTGTCTCGAACTACTCAAAGTGTATCCGCAAGACATCTTGTATCTGGATGATCGCGCCGAAAACGTCGAGGCGGCTGCTCACTTAGGAATTAACTCGGTACTGTTTGACACGGTCGAAAAGACTGCAGCAAGAGTCGAAAGCCAATTCGACATCCCTGTCCCGAGTTATGGCCGCTGTCGCCAATCAAGTTCACAGTGCAGCTGAACAAATCGGCGCCCGGATCGGATGGAATCCGATTGACGCAGCAACGCAGCCTCCATCAGGTACGCGTGAGCGTGTCCTTAATCTTTCTGAATCACGCCAATTATCCCCTCAGATCTTCCTCGCTTCGTAGTACCTACCGTTCACTTCGGTACCCACGACGGCGAAGTCGCACTTCGACGTTTCCAGTGGATCGGTCTTGAAGGTGAAATCGATCGACGGGACGCGGATCGTGGCCTCGAGTTGTGCGCTTGCCTTGAAGCCTTCGAATCGGTACTGCTGCATCGCGCTTTCGTAGTTCACGGGCTCATCGGTGGCCGTGAAAACCACTTTGAAATCCAGAAATGCCGGATTGGTTTCCGCATCCATCGCAGGCCAACGCGGTTGGTCGATGATGGGCAGGTCCGCCATCTGGAGCGTGGCCGTTTTGCCGTCCGCCGTGAATGTAATGCCGGTGGATGGCACAGGCGTCACCCAATACAGCCCCTCTGGCGAAATGGGCGAATGGAAATCGTGGATCTGATTCGCAGGGACCGCCGGTCCCTTGAATACGGTGAGTCAGGTATGAGCGAAGACGGCCTGGTGCGCCTGCCGCGCCGCCCAGTACTCTCCCGCCATGTAGCTGTAGTCCGTGCTAGAGGTGCCCCAGGCGAGGCGGTTGCCCTGGTTATCGGTACCCATGCCGTGAAAGCCGTTGCAGCGCGCCAGCTTTCCCCTGAAATGATAGATGCTGGAGAGTTCGACGTTCGGCATCGGGATCTGATTGTGATTGCCGTTCTTGTCGAGCCAGGGAATCGGATACGGGCATGCACCGCCGTTGGATGGTTCGTGGTTCTGCGGGATCGGGGCAGCGCAGGCTTGCGCCGCCGATTGCGCACCCAACAGCGTACCTGGCAGCGAGGCCGCTACAGCGGAAGTAATCCCCAGCTTCAGCCATCGCCGACGGTCGAGTTCCAACTTCGAGATCGGGTTCGAGATTTGACCCTGCCTTTCTCTCATTGCGTTGCTCCTTCCGTTCATAGAGTCCGGGGCATGATTGTCTGTTAACAGCCAACGGATCACTAACTGCTGCCCCAAGATGCGTTTTGCCTATTCTGCCGCCTGGGCCGCAAACACTTCGACTACTGCGATGTTTTTCAGCAGTTCAGGCGAAAAGCCGTGCCGTTCCTGCAGATATGCCGGGCTGTTGTAGCTGACCCAGACTTTGCCTTGCACATCTTCCCAGACCAGAATCTTGAGCGGAAGGTCGATGGCAACGCTGGGCGCGGCCAGCATGAGCGGCGTGCCGCCCTTGGGGTTGCCGAAGATGAGCAGTTTGGTCGGGGGCATTTTCATCCCAACCTTTTGCGCTTCTCCGCTATGGTCGACCAGAGCGAACAGGGCAACTCCCTTAGCCTGCAAAATTCCCTCGAGTTTTTCCACTGTCTGCTCGACCGAGTGATTGCTGGGTTTGTCGATGATTCCGTTGCTTTGGCTGAAGGTCATGGATATCTCCTCGCGGTTTGCAGCCTGTCGGGTTGGCGGAACCTGGGCGTGTCCATCCTAATCTCGTAGTTTCACGGTGAGATCGTGTGCTCACCATTGCCTTTAGCGCGCTGCGACGCGGGCTGGCTGCTCTCCCCGCGGAAGGTGATGAAATCCGTCCTGCCCGTCAGGCGGGAAGGCCGGATCCTTTCAAGCTGCTGCTTGCTTGCGTTGCTCGATGAATGCCAGCAGGTCGCCATTGATCTGGTCTGCGTTGGTTGTGGGCATGCCGTGCGGAAATCCGGGATACACTTTCAGCGTTGCGCCCTTCACCAGCTTTGCGGACTGCAGGGCTGCGGCGGCGATGGGCACGATCTGATCGTCGTCGCCATGAAGGATGAGGGTGGGCACGTCGAACTTCTTGAGGTCCTCCGTAAAGTCAGTCTCAGAGAACGCTTTGATGCAGTCGTAGCCAGCCTTCACCCCGCCCATCATCCCTTGCAGCCACCATTTGTCGCGGATGCCTTCGGAAATCTTTGCGCCCGGACGGTTGTAGCCATAAAACGGAAGGGTGATGTCCCGGTAAAACTGCGGACGATTTTCCAGATAAGCGGCTCGCAAACCGTCGAACACCTCGATCGGCGCGCCCGCGGGATTCTTGGCTGTCTTCACCATCAGCGGCGGAACTGAACTGATGAGCACGGCCATGGCAACGCGCTTTGAGCCATACCGTCCGATGTAACGCGCGACCTCCCCGCCGCCCGTGGAGTGGCCTACGTGGATTGCGTTTTTCAAGTCAAGCTTTTCGGTGAGGGCCGCGAGGTCGTCGGCGTAGGTGTCCATGTCGTTGCCATCCCAGGTTTGGCTGGAACGACCGTGGCCTCGCCGGTCAGCCGCGATGACTCGATAGCTGCGCTGGCCGAAGAACATCATCTGTCCGTCCCAGTCGTCGGCGGTGAGAGGCCATCCGTGACTGAACACGATGGGCTGGCCCGTTCCCCAGTCTTTGTAGAAAATCTGCGTACCATCCTTCGTAGTGATCGTGGGCATAATTGTTTCTCCTTGGTTCTCGATTTTTGTTAGATCAACCGCGGTGTTGCCCCGGATTCAATTTCTTGTTTTTCTGTTTCTTTTTCCAATATCTCGCGCACTGCCGTCGATGACTTTCAGGCGCTGGCGCGCAACGAACTCACGTTCACAATTTTTTCCAGACCGTGAATGTTGACGCGACCGGCAAGGCGAAGGGCTGCCGCAATCGTGATGCGACGCCAATCGGGAAGCGCTTCTCCAGTCGGCCAATCCATCAGCTCCAGCTGTTTCATCCAGTCTTCGATCGATTGCCGGGCTTGCTCAGCGCCGAAAAGCTGCGTTACGGCGAGCGCAAATGCGGTCAACTCTCTCTCCGCCTCTGGCAGCAGGCCGACCATGAGCTCGTCGCAGTTCTTTTTCACATTTCGCATGGCGTGAATTCCCCAATACTCTCCGTACCGATCAGCGTAAATGGATTCCTGGTTTCGAGAAACCTCAAAAACCACAGAATTTGTCCTAGACTTTTCTGCAGGTTCGAGTGGTTCTGTAGGGTTGAGCGTGGTGGAGATCAAGACGTGGACTTCGGATTATTTTCTTAGAGATTGCTTTTACGCTTTCCGTTTACGGTGGTGCGCGCCTTTCGAAAGACGATGCGTCCGGGAACGACGACGGTGAGATCGGTTCCAGAGGTGGGCGAGGTCACAATCGTGAGCTGAGCCCCGATGCGCGCGGCGCGTTCTCGCATTCCGCGCAGTCCGAAATGTCCGGCTTTGCCTTGGTTTGCCACGGTGGGTTCGATGCCTACGCCGTTATCGCGCACTCGTATGGTGAGGTCGTGCTCGTATCGGAGTTCCACTTCCAATCGAGTGGCGTGCGAGTGCAAATAGGCGTTTCGGATGGCTTCATAACCGATGCGATAGATTTCATCACGGACGATCGGGTGCATGTCCCGGGCATCGCCGACGACGGAAAGCGCAGTTTCCATGGAACTGGGGACCTGGCCATTTTCCGTGGCCCGCCGAAATGCCTCGGCGAGATCGTTCCGCTGCGTGGTTGAGGTGCGCAGGGAATTCAGTGCAGCGCGTCCTTCCTGCATCGCTTGCTCGAGCCACCTCGATAGTTGCTCCATGGCTCGACGCATGCGGATGGGATCGGTGGAGGGGTCGAGCGCGTCATCCGCGACTAATTTGCTGCCCTGGATGGTCTGGAGGAACGTGTCATGAAGATCGCGCGCGATGCGAGTGCGCTCCGCCAGTCGCTCATCGAAGCGAGCGCTGATCACTTTCGCAATCTCCCGCACTCGCAACCGGTAGAACGCCCACGTGACAAAGATGGCGCCAACGACGCACAGAAATCGGAACAAGTCGGTCTGATACCAGGCCGGCGCGACGGTGAAGTCCAGAGTTGCCTCCGCTTCGTTCCAAACGCCGTCGTTGTTGCACGCGATGACGTGAAATCGATACCATCCTGGGCGAAGATCGCTGTAGAAAGCCTGGCGCCGCGTTCCTGGTTCCTGCCAGCCCGCATCCCGGCCTTCCAATCTGTAGCGGAAGCGCACCTTCTGCGGAACGACGAAGCTGAGCGCGGTATATTCAATTTCGAGATCACGCGTCAGGGGAGGAAGACGAAGATTTTTCCCAGGCGGATAGTTCTTTCGGTCGGCCACAACTTCTTCTATCTGCACCGGGGGCGGCTTCACATTCTCCGGCAAATGATCCGGGTCCAGCTCTTGCAAGATCTGGCCATTCACGAACCACAATCGTCCATCGGGAGAGCGTACGGCCTGCGGCTTTAGTGGGGTCAGGCCTGGCTGCACACCGTCAAACGCGTCCAATAACTTAAACTTCACCTGACTGTCAGGATGCTCCCACCAACTATCCAGCTGCGACTTTTCAAGTGAGATGAGTCCGCATTGCGTATACAGCCAAAGTGAGTCGCGGTCGTCTTTCACCAGAGCAAAGATGCCGTCACAGGGAAGACCATTTCGCGTGGTGAGATTTTTTCGCACGCCGTCTTTCCAGCGGGCGAGTTCGTCCAGCGTTGTACCCCACACCGAGCCATCCGATTCCACCAGAAGGTCTCGAATCTGACGCCGGTTGCCGACTTCATTGGAAGCAAGGGTTTGCGTCTTGCCGTCCTGGTACTGGACCAGATCGCCATTCACCAGCCCTAGAAAAATCCCCCCGCGCGGATTGGAAGCGAGAATGTACGAGGTGGCGATCTGCTCGGAGGTCAACTCCTCCTGGAGTTTGAAATCATGATCCCGGTCGAGATGAATCCGGTCATCGCGAATCCGGTCAAGGTGTTGCGGTCCGGCGCGAACCCAAATGTTGTGCTGAATATCCTCGGTAATAGAAAAGATTATGCCGAGAGGAGTTCCGTCGGCATGGAGGACCGGGCTGAATACACCGCGATCGTAGACCCAGAGCCCATTGTCGACGCCGATCCAGAGCCGGCCCGCATGGTCTTCCAGCATGGTCGTCACATTTCGTCCCGGCAGACCGTGGGTCGCGCGAACCGCGGATAGCCGGCCAGCAGGCAGGAAGTCCAGGGCCTGAAAGTTGCCGATCCATACCGTACCGTCGCGTGACGCCAGCACCGAACTGGCGCCGGCGGCGGACAAGCCCTCGCGCATGGAATAGCTGGCCACCTTCAAGTCGCGGAAGTTGTCGATCCCTCCCGAGGTCACGATCCATAGGGTTCCCTCGGCATCCTGATAAAAGCGTCCCACGGCATCGCCCGAAAGGCCATCCGCACTGCCGAAGTGATCGACATTTTGGCCACGAATGCGAAAGACTCCGTGTTTGGCGGTTCCCACCCACAGAGTTTCATTGCGGTCGACAAACAGAGTCGTCACGTCTGAGTTACCGATCGGAATTTCTGGAAAGACTCGGCTGGCCCAGCTTCCGTGTTCAAAGCGCTCCAGTTGTAAAGCCGTAGGGGATTGATCGATGACCGTCCAAACCGATCCATCGGCTGCAGTGGCGATCCCTCGTAACGAGGCGAACGTTTCGGGACGCCGGGATGCCTTCGCAAAATAGCTCGCGGAGGATCCCGGCTTCCAACGAAGGAGTTCAGAGTAACCTCCGACCCATAATTCGCCCGAACTGCCTTTGTTCAATTGGATGGCTAAGGCGAAGGGAATTCCGTCGCTCACGCCATAACATCGTAATGGCTCATCTTTCTTGATGCGGCACAACGGGCCCATGTTGTCGGTTGGCTGCGTACGGACCATCCACACCGCACCATCGTCGCCTTCGACGATGGATTCAATTCGCCCGCTGAGCTCCGGATAGTTGGTCAGTTCTCCATCTCTCCAGCGAGAAATGCTATAGCCAGTGCCAATCCAGAGATTGCCATCGCGGGTTCCGAGGAGGGAAAAGATTCGGGAGTCGAGGAGTCGCCTGCCGGTTGGCGGAGTCCATGTGGTGAAGCGAACGCCGTCGAAGCGGACCAAGCCGATGTTCGTTCCTATCCACAGATATCCGTCGGTGGTCTGGGTAATGACGATGGGAGAGCCGTTGAAGACGCCATCCTGTGTTCTCCAGGCGGTGTGTCCGTACTGAGAGATGCGGCTATTGGGATCGACTCCCCAGGCAGAACCCAGGGTGAAAAACAACAATAGAAAGCAGAGTGGGAGTGATCGCGGAATGTTCGATTTGACGGCCCGGATAATTAAATCGGCACACATTTCAAGTGCGCTCACGTCGAATCCTGACCTCACATGCGTGATTAACGAAGATGCGTGGAATTCGTATGCAATCGTGCGCTACCCTTCCAACCTCGTCAACGCAGCAACAAGTGCTCGCTTGGCAAGCCTCGTACACCTTACAACGGATGCTGGCGATCGCGACACATGACGATCTACAGTCGGCGTCCTGCAGTTTTCTACAGGGTGGCCGGCGGTCGGCTCAGATTTGGAGCAGGCCGCGGCGGACGGCAATGGTGACCGCATGCGTCCGATCGTTGGCTCCCAGTTTGTCAACCAGGTTTTTGATATGGAAGTTAACGGTGGTCTCTGCGATTGTGAGTTTATCGGCGATTTGCTTGTTACGAAAGCCGTCGCGAACCAGGCGCAGGACATCGAGTTCTCTGGCCGTAAGGTCATCTTCGCCCATGTGCTCGGCAAGGCGGGCGGCGACTTCGGGTGGAACGTGGCGGCGGCCAGCGTGCACCGACCGGATCACTCCCAGTAATTCGTTTTTCGGCATGCTTTTCAAGAGGTACCCGGCCGCGCCCGCTCGCATCGCGCGCTGGATCTCACCATCGCTGTCGGAAGTGGTGAGAATGATGACGCGGGCCTGCGGATATTCGCCACGAATGGCGATCAGAGCGTCTGTACCGTTGGTGCCGGGCAGGCGAAGATCCATCAAGGTGATGTCGGGCCGATGACGGCGAAATTCCGTCATGGCTTCATCGGCATGGGATGCCTGCGCCACCAGAACCATATCTGGCTGCGACGCAATAATTGTACTTAGCCCTTCGCGGAAGACCGGATGATCCTCAACACTCAGGATGCGAATCAGCTTCGGGTGGTCCATCCCCACATCCCCAGTCGGCCCCACTTCTCTATTGCCGCCAATTGTAATCGATCATTCTGCTATTTGATAAGGCCGAGATCCGGCGCCGCGGCCGAACTTCTCTGGTACACTGGCGCGCATGAACCCGACCAATCGAAGACAATTTCTTGAGCAGTGCGCGGGCGTGACTGCGGCAGGTTGGCTTTTCCCTCAGTTTGCGCGCGCGGCGGGGAATTCCGCACCCTCAGTGCAGTTTCCTACGGCTCCGCGGGATCGGGTGTCGGTAGCGGCGTATCCCTTTCGCGAGTTCATCGTGGGATGGAAGGGATGGGACGGCAAAACGCCCAGCAAGGTTCCGCTGGCCCAGCAGATGGAGTTGAAAGATTTTGCCGCGCATGTGGCCGAGAAGTTTAACGTCCACAAGATTGAACCGTGGAGCCCGATCTTTCCATCGACCGATCCTAAGTATCTCGAGCAGCTTCGTTCCGCGGTCGAGAAAGCGCACTCCGCGGTGGTCGATATCGCCGTCGACGCTGGTCATAGCCAATATGCGATGGACGCAGCCGAGCGCGAGCAGTCCGTAACCGGGAGCAAACATTGGATAGACGTTGGGGCGGCACTCGGTTCGCCCAGCATTCGCACCCACATTGACAGCGCCAAGGATTCCAAGCCGGATGTGGGACGAGCGGCGGATACGCTCACGCGCGTGGCCGAGTATGGGGCGATGAAGAATGTTGTGGTTCATCTGGAGAACGATAATCCCGTCAGCGAAGATCCGTTTTTCATCGTGCAGGTACTCGAAAAGGTGAACAGCCCGTGGTTGCGGGCGCTGCCGGATTTTGGCAACTCGCTATCGGCCCACGACGAAGCATTCCAGGACCGGGCGATGGAGGCGATGTTCTCCCATGCCTACGGGATCTGCCACGTGAAAGATGGCGAGGTGGATGACGATGGCAAAGCGTCGCACGTCGATCTGGCGAAGACCTTTGCGATCCTCAAGAAACACGGGTACAAGGGATATTGTTCGATTGAGTACGACGCGCCGGGCGATCCGTATAAACCGACGGCGGCACTGGTGGAAGAAACGGTGAAGTTCCTTTCGTAAGCGAGGACAGCAGATTCCGCGCTTCGCTTGGAATGACAAGTCTTTTTTGGAGAACTCGATGGCAGGACAGGGTATTCAGCGGCGGGAAGTGTTGCGCATTCTGGGGACGGCCGCGGCTGCGGCGCAGTTTCCGGGATTCAGCAAGTGGGGATTCGCCTGCGGACATATCGGCAATGCGGCCTTGCAGATCAAGCCGGCCGTGTATCGTCCGCAATTTTTCACGGCGGCGGAGTATGCCATGGTGGAGCGGCTGACGGAGATTATTATCCCCAGCGACGAGACTCCGGGCGCGAAGGAAGCGGGAGTCGCGGAGTTTATCGACTTCATGGTGGCCACTGATCCCGAACCGCAATATCCCTTTCGCGTGGGACTCACATGGCTGAATGCGCACGCCGAGCAAACTAACGGGAAGCGATTTGTGGAGCTGACGCCGGAACAGCAGACTTCCCTGCTCGAACCGCTTGGGTTCAAAGACAAGGCGCGGCCCGGCGTGGAGTCCGGCGTGCGGTTCTTCAACCTGATGCGCGAGTTCACCGTGACCGGCTTTTACACCAGCGAAATCGGATTCAAAGCGCTGGACAATCCGGCGTTGAAGTTTTATGCCGAGTCGCCGGAATGCCCGCACAAGGGCGATCCGGAACACGCACACCTTTCGCAGTCCCATTCCTGACAATCGAGACCCGATAGAAAATGGCCAAGCAAACCTACGATGTGATCGTGATTGGAACCGGCGCAGGCGGCGGCATGGCGATCAAGACGCTGTGCGAGGCGGGACTGAAAGTGTGCGCGCTGAACGCCGGGCGCAGGCTCGATCCGGAAAAAGATTTTCGCTACCACCGCATGCCGTGGGACATGAAGTTCCGCGGGCTCGACGATCCGAAGCGGCGCGGCAAGTCCTTTGGATACATGGACGGCGAGTACACCAAGGCGGCATGGGATCACGAGATTCCGTTCACAGTGGCGCCGGGCACAAAATGGATGTGGCCGCGCTGCAATGCGGTGGGCGGCAAGACGAATTTCTGGGGACGCAGTTCGGCGCGCTTCGGCGATATTGATTTCAAGGCGGCGTCGCTCGACGGCTACGACGTGGACTGGCCCATCACGCATGCGGAGATCAGCCCGTTTTACACGCGCGTGGAAAAAATGATTGGAGTGGCCAGCACGGTGCAGAACCGGCCGAGTAATCCAGATGGCTCGTACTTGCGGCCATTCAAGTTTCGCTGCCTCGATTTTATTCTGCAGGCTGGATGCAACAAGGCGGGCGTGCCGTATTTACCGGATCGTTGCGCGCAGCTTACCGAGCCGCATGAGGGGCATCCGGCGTGCCATTTCTGCGGGGAATGCACGACGGGTTGCGATGTGGGGGCATTTTTTTCGACGCCATATTTTCTTCTGCCGAAGGCAGAGGCAACCAAGAACCTGGAACTGCGCACGAATGCACTGGCGAAAAACGTTCTGGTGGATGAGAACGGGCAGGCGACGGGAGTGGCTTACATCGACCGCAAGACCAAGCAGGAAGTTGAAGTGTACGGGCGGGCGGTGGTGGTGGCGGCGTCGTGCATCGAATCGGCGCGCATCATGCTGAATTCAAAATCGCGGCACTGGGCCGAGGGAATTGCGAATTCCAGCGGGCAGTTGGGCCGCAATCTTTGCGATCATCTTTACGGCGAGTCGGCGCGGGGATATTTGCCGCAGTTGGTCGGCCAGCCCAGTTTCCCCGACCACGTGGGCGACAGCACGATTGCGTGGATGCCGCGCTGGCAAAATCTGAAGGATCCGCATGAGGAGAACTTCATTCGCGGATATTCGATCTATCCCGACGGCGGATGCGAAGAATTTCCGGGCTTTGCGACCGATATGGACGGTTTCGGATCGTCCTTCAAGCGCGAGGTCAAGCGGCGGTATCCTTCGCCGGTCAGTTTCGGGATTCAAGCTCCGTCGCTACGTTCGGATACAAACTTCATGGATCTCGATCCGGAGGTCAAAGATCCTTATGGAATTCCCGTGGCCCGCATGCACTTCGAGTGGGACGAAAACGTGCTGAAGATGTGGGAGCACTCCAAGCAGGTGAGTGCGGAAGTGCTGCGCGCGGCGGGCGGGGTGGTGGAGGAAATCGGCGGCGAGCAGGAAATTCCGGGCTGGAGCCTGCATGAAACCGGCACGTGCCGGATGGGAAACGATCCGAGGAAATTTGTGACGAACCGGTTTGGGCAGACGCACGATGTGCCGAACTTGTACGTATGCGACGCCAGCGTGTTTCTGAATTGCACCGACAAGACCACCACCATCAGCATTCTGGCGTTCTCGCTGCGCACCTCCGAACACCTGATCGAGAACTTCCGCCAGGGTGAACACAAGGCAGCATAAGTTCAACTTCGATTCATTCATGAGGAGAACATTTATGTGGAGAACTATGAAACTGCGCACGATTGTAGGACTGTTGTCTCTCGTGTTTTGTGTAGTGGCGGGAGCCGCGGACCGGAAGTACATTGTGAAACCGCGGCCTAGCGACATGAAGGCGCTGCCGTTCAGCGACGGCGTGCTGGTGGGCAACACGCTCTATATCGCGGGCCACATTGGGCTGGACCCGAAGACGGGCATGCCGCCCGCGGGCCCGGAGGACGAGGCCCGACTGGTGATGGACGGGGTCAAGCAGACGGTCGAGTCCGCCGGGTTGAGCATGGACGACGTGGTCTCGGTGCAGATTTTCTGCACCGACCTGAAGCTCTACGATACGTTCAACGGCGTGTACAAAACCTACTTTCACGGCGATTATCCAGCGCGCGCGTTCATCGGAGCGAACCAACTGCTTCGTGGCGGACGATATGAGGTAATGGGGATCGCGGTGAAGAGGGCGCAGTAGGCGAACCGTCGATTATTCGTTTTTTGTTCGCCTGCCGAAGGTTTTTGTGGTACATGTATTGGCATGCGCAAGGCCGTCAACCATCTCAAGAAATCGGACCCGATCCTGCGTGCCATCATCGAGCGCGTGGGGCCATGCCGCATGGAGTTTGGAGCGCCGGAGTTTTCTGCCCTGGCCGAATCGATTGTTTACCAGCAATTGAACGGCACGGCGGCGGCGACAATCTTCAGTCGCTTTGCGGCGCTCGCGGGTGAACCGCTTACGCCGGAGCGCATTCTCAAACTGAGTGATGAGCAACTGCGAAGCGTAGGGCTGTCGAAGCAGAAGTCGGCATATCTGAAAGACCTGTCGGCGAAGGCGGCGGCCGGTGTGCTCGATTTTGCGCGGCTGCCGGAGTTGTCGGATGAAGAGGTAATCGAACATCTGACGCAAGTGAAAGGCATCGGAGTGTGGACCGCGCACATGTTTCTGATGTTTTCGCTGCGGCGTCCGAACGTGCTGCCTACCGGCGACTACGGCGTGCAGGTGGCGATCAAGAAACACTACAAGAAACGCAAGCTACCTAAACCGAAAGATATGGAGAAGATCGCGCGGGCCTGGGAACCGTATCGCAGTGTGGCTTGCTGGTATATGTGGCGGAGTTTGGATATCAAGACCGTTTAGGCGCGCGCAAAATCTTTAACCACAGAGGTCACTGAGGGGCACAGAGGAAAACCTTCTTCTTAACTCTTGTTCTTGCTTGCCTCTGTGAACCTCTGTGCGCTCTGTGGTTAAATGGTTGGCGATGGCTGATCTCAAGATCCGCGTGCTGGTGGCGAAGCCGGGGCTCGACGGGCACGATCGCGGGGCCAAGGTGATTGCCCGCGCGCTGCGCGATGCGGGCATGGAAGTGATCTATACGGGCCTGCGGCAGACGCCGGAGATGATTGTGACCGCGGCGCTGCAGGAGGACGTGCAGGTGATCGGGCTGTCGATTCTTTCCGGCGCGCACAACGCCATCGTGCCGCGTGTGATGGACCTGCTCAAGCAGAACAAGATGGACGATGTGATCGTGGTGCTGGGCGGCATTATCCCGAATCAGGACATCGACGGGATGAAGAAGATCGGGGTGGCTGCAATTTTCCAGCCGGGCACGGCCATGGACGACATCGTTCAGTTCATTCGTACGCACGTGAAAGGGCCGGGCGTGCCGGCGGCCGGCTGATGGCCGAAATCAACGCTTCCCGCGCCAGGGAAATCCTCTCAAACGCTGTCGGGCCAGTGCCGTGGTACTGGAAGACTTTTCCCGCCTTCCGCTCTTTGTCTCAGCAGCGGTTCGTCTGGTCGCATCATGGCGAGCAGGGCCCGATCGCCCACCTGGTTACTCTTGGCCTTGAGCAAGAGCCGGACAAGGCGCGCTTGGCGCTCAACACTTACTGCCGGCCGTTTCTGGTGCCGCCGAATTTCGTCGGCATATGGTGCCCGGAGGGGCGAAATATTCGACTGGCCTGCTTCGATCCGGACCAACTGAAAGCGTTTGATCTGGCGGAGGTCGCGGGCTGGTTCAAGCCGTCCGCCGATCGCATTTATTCGGCGACGGCTCCAAGTGCAGACTTCGAAGTGCCAGTGACGTTAGGGCTCGGCATGCACAAGATCGAAACCCCCGCGGAATTCTCGACCGTGGACGAGTTGATCGTCCCGACCAGCTACAAGGCGATGTCGAATGATGATCCGGCGTTTGCACTGTTTGTTTTCTATCCGCAGGCAGGATTGGTGGAGGTTTTGCCGCAGAAATGGTTTACCGCTTCCCAGTATCGCGTGGGGCAGCAATGGATCACGCGGGCCGCTCGCGATCCGGAGTCGCACCGCATCGTCGGCGAATGCTTCGGAGTGGGAACGTTTCTGCTGGAGGAAGACGGCTGCCGGCTGGCGGAGTGGATTGAGAAGACTGCCTAGCGTAAAAAACCTGAGTGGAGCGGATAGCCCGGGGTGCCTGGCAACAATCCATCGACCTTGATCACCTTCACTCTGGGCTTCAGATCGCCGACATATATCAGGCTGATGGCACCGGGAAGGGCCCGGACCGCCTCCAGCGCCATGCCGGCTGAGGGAACAACGAAGGGTTCGGAGTCGGCCTCGCCACGAACCACCTGGGCCGTCCAATATTGCTTGTAGTCGCTTTCCGACAGGTTCAGGAACTTCAGTAGAGCAGCACGTTCGCGACAACCCGGGGCGCGTATGATGACTTTGACAGCGGCGCCACTCGGCCAGGAATGTTTTTCGCCGTTCAACAGTTTGCGCAGGTCGCCCCGGCTCAGGTTCGTAATGGGATTGTCGGCATGGACGATGACCGCAAAGTCTCCCTGAGCCGCTGCCGTCGGCGTGAAGGCCAGGCTGGCCAATAAAGTGAGCAACAGAATCGAGATTGATCGCCTATTCATGTCGCGTCCCAGTTAAAAGGCAAAAGCAACCTGCAGGTGCAAGCCGTTCAAGTCGGGCAACCCCTCCTGCTGGGTGTGATCTAACTGCGCCTTGAAAGCGACGTAATCGTTGAAGTCGTAACGGGCGCCGAAAGAGGGGCCGGCCCGCAAACCTACGTCATTGAAGAGCGTGTTCTGCTCGGAGGCGTTGATGTACTGGTAGCGGATAAAGGGACGCAGGCGTCCCCAGCGCCGGGAGATCTGTGAATAGAAAGCCGGCATGTTGAAGACAACGCCGGTCGAAAACTGGGTTTCGCGCATGAGGAAGACCTCATTGAGCGACTCGATCCCGTTGGCGACATAAACGACATAGGAGTTCAGGATGGTTTGACCAAAGCGGTCGGAAAGTGACACCTGAGAGTCGCTGATCTTGTCGTGGAAGAACGAGCCGCCGAGTTGCAGACCAGGGGCCCAGTCCGGGCGGGCAAACCAACCCAGTAGCACGTGGTTGCCGTCGTTCTCGTCGTTCACCAATCCTGAACCATTGATGTCGGGGCGCATGGTATCGGCCGAGCCATATTCGGCGATGTAGTTCAAGCCGAGTTTTCCCGAAGGAATGGAACCCGTAAAGGAAACGCCCACGGCCTGGGTGGGAAGCAAGCCGCCGTTGCGGGCATACTCCATGATGAGGGGGCGATCGGCTGTGGTCTGCAACCAGGCCGCGCTGCGAAAAGCGGAGTTGTAATAGCCGATGTCGGTCTGGTAACGGCCAAAAGAAATTTTCAGGTGCTCATTCATTTCGTATTTGAGCAGGGCCTGGCGCAGATCGAGTCTGTAGGTCTGCGCGTCGGCTTCTTCAAAGGTAATGTCAGCCAGGACGCTCGTCTTTTCGGTCAGCCGGGAATGGAGAAACAGGTCGAAGTCTCCGGTGTAGAACATTGCGGCCGAACCGGGCACAAAACCGTAGGTACCCAGTTCCGGCTGACGCTGATCGAGCGCCTGGTAGTTGAGTTCTCCGAAACCACGCCATTCGATGCCATGCACATCGTGTATCGCGCGGATTAGTTCTGGGGAGGATTGTGGCGGCGCGGCTTCCGCTGTGACCGAGGGCGGTGGAACCGCAGGAGTTTCGGCTGCGGGTGCGATGGGGACGGTAGCCGACCCAGCCGCGCGTTCCTCCTCGAGTTTCCTCACCTTCTCGCGCAGGTCGCTGGTCTCCTGCTGCAGCGCTTTCACTTGCTGCACGAGAAGGTCCAGAGTTTTCTGATCGGTGGGGGCAGTGTCTTGGGCATAGAGCGAGCCAGCCAGCAGAAGAACCGTAACAGCCGTGGTAAAAACCCGTAACATCGTCTTTATCCTCTGTGGGCGTGCTGTGTGGGCGTGCTGTGGACGTGCGAGCCTCGGCTTTTCTAGCGTCCGAAGCGGAGGGCGCGCTCAGTTTGACTTTCGGCAAATCCGGCCGCGAGCAACGGGTTACTTAAGGTCCGGGCGAGGACTTCGACCGTTCGTGCCTCCATTTCAGGTACGGCGCGGCGGCGATCGGTAGCGGCGAATCTCGCCCCAGATACGGCGTACGGGTTAGGTAGTGGGCCAGTTTGGGCGAGTTTCATTTTGTCATTCCGAATCGGGCTGAAAGCCCGGTGAGGAACCTGCTGTTCGCCGGGCAAACAGCAGGTTCCGCGCGCCATAAAACCGCGCTTCGGAATGACAACTTTCAAACTGACCCACTACTTACGGGTTAAGCTGCATTGCGCGGTTCTGCCCGCGTGGTATACCGTAATCAGTCCGCGTCTTGGTTTCTTGACCCATATTTCTCAACCCATGGCCGACCGCAACGAAACTTCCAGCGCGAACTCCTCGGCGCCAGCCAACGTGCTGGAGACGAAGGTCGATCCCACTTCCGCGCGCTTTGAGGCCAACATGCGCTTTCTGGCGGACGTGATGTCACAAGTACGCAATGAAGGCGAAAAGATATGTGAGGGCGGGGGAGCCAAAGCCATCGAAAACCAACATGCCAAGGGGCGGTTGACGGCGCGCGAGCGCATCGCGCTGCTGGCCGATCCGGAGACATTTTTTGAGCTGGGCCAGTATGCGGCGCACGGCATGTACGAAGAGTGGGGCGGCGCACCGGCCGCGGGAGTGATCACGGGGCTGGCGCGGGTTGAGACGCGGATGGTGATGATCATTGCCAACGACGCCACCGTGAAGGCCGGGGCGTTCTTTCCGATGACTTCGAAAAAGGTCATTCGGGCGCAGAACATTGCCATCGAGAACCGTATTCCGACCATCTACCTAGTCGATTCCGCGGGGGTTTTCCTGCCGTTGCAGGAAGACGTGTTTCCCGATACCGACGATTTTGGCCGAGTGTTTCGCAACAACGCGGTGATGTCGGCGATGGGCATTCCGCAAATCGCTGCCATCATGGGCATGTGCGTGGCGGGCGGCGGATATCTGCCGGTAATGTGCGACCACGTACTGATGACCGACGGCAGCGGATTATTTCTTGCCGGCCCCGCGCTGGTTCAGGCTGCGATTGGACAGAAGGTTTCTGCGGAGGATTTGGGCGGCGCGGCCATGCACTCGGCCATCAGCGGGACTGTCGACTTTCGCGAACCGAATGACCCGGCGTGCCTCGCGCGCATCCGCTCGATTGTGGAGAAGTGGGGATACCGGCGGCTTTCTCCCTGGGACCGGAAAAAGCCGGTCGAGCCGGCGCTGGCCGCGGAAGAAATCTACGGCATCTACGACTCGTCGCCGGCGCGGCCTTATGACATGAAAGAAGTTCTGGCCCGCGTGCTCGACGGCAGCCGCTTTGACGAGTACAAGCCGGAGTACGGAAAAACTCTCATCTGCGGCTACGGCCGCATTGGCGGCTTTGCCGTGGGCATTGTGGCCAATCAGAAACTGCACGCGCAGCAGACCGATCATGAGGGCCACAAACGAACTGAGTTTGGAGGCGTGATCTACACGGAGTCTGCCGAGAAGGCGGCACGCTTCATCATGGATTGCAATCAAAATCTGATTCCGCTGATTTTCTTTCACGATGTGAATGGATTCATGGTGGGACGCGACGCGGAGTGGAGCGGCATTATCAAGGCTGGCGCGAAGCTGGTGAACGCGGTTTCGAATTCCGTGGTGCCGAAGATCACGGTGATCGTGGGCGGATCGTTCGGCGCCGGGCATTACGCTATGTGCGGGAAAGCGTTCGATCCGCGTTTTGTGTTTGCCTGGCCGACGGCGCGCTACGCGGTGATGAGCGGCGATGCGGCGGCCGCAACGCTGGTTGAAATCAAAGTCAAACAGCTGGAGCGTGGGGGCAAGAAGCTGAGCGACGAGGAACGAAAAGAGCTGTACGAGTCGGTGAAGCGTGCCTACGATGAGCAGACCGATCCGCGTTACGGCGCGGCCAGGTTGTGGATCGACAAGATCATCGATCCGATTGAGACCCGGGACGCGATCACGCAGGCGCTGGAAGCGGCGTCGCTGAATCCGGACGTGGCGGAGTTCAAAGTGGGAGTCTTACAAACATGATTCACCACGGAGACACGGAGGCACGGAGAAAACTGCTTCATGAGGATCTGACGGAACAAGTGATCGGGGCCGCCGTTGAGGTCCATCGAGCGTTGGGGCCGGGCCTCCTGGAGTCCGCGTATGAGGAATGCCTTTGTCATGAGTTTCACCTGCGTGGCATTTCTTTTGAACGACAACGGCCCTTGCCGGTCGAGTACAAAGGCGTCAAGCTCGACTGCGGATACCGACTCGATCTGACCGTCGAGAATAAGGTGATTCTAGAGATTAAATGCGTTGAACACATTCTTCCCGTCCATGAGGCTCAACTTCTGACCTATCTTAAAATGACCGGGATCCGGGTGGGCTTGCTTCTTAACTTCAACGTGTCAACGCTGATCAGGGGAGGAATTGTGCGGAAAGTTCTTTGACTTTCTCCGTGCCTCTGTGTCTCCGTGGTGAATGAATGGGTGATCTTGTCAAATTGATCGAGTGTCCGCGCGATGCCTGGCAGGGACTGCCGGGACTGATCCCTGCCGAACTGAAAGTGGATTACCTGAAGGCCTTGATCAGCGTGGGGTTCAAGCACATTGATGCGGTGTCGTTCGTGTCGCCGAAGGCGGTTCCGCAGATGGCGGATTCGGAGGAGGTTCTGAAAGAACTTGATCCGCCGGATGATGTCGAGATCATCGGCATCGTGGTCAATGAAAAGGGCGCTGTCCGGGCGCTTGAGACGAAGGCAGTGTCGACGCTGGGATTTCCTTATTCGATTTCGGAAACGTTTCTGCGCAAGAATCAGAACCAGTCAGCCGAGGAGGCACTCGAAGAACTGGAGAAGATTCAGAACAAGGCTGACGACGCGCGGCTCGACGTGGTGGTCTATATCTCAATGGCATTCGGAAATCCTTACGGTGACCTGTGGAATCCGGACGAAGTGATCGAAGCCATCGCGCTGATGGAAGTCGACAATTTGCGAATGATCTCGCTGGCGGACACGGTTGGCATGGCCACCCCGCGGCACATCAGCGAGGTGGTGGGCGCGGTGATGGCGAAGTACGACTACCTTGAAATTGGCGTGCACCTGCACAGCCGTCCCGAGCAGGCGGTGGAGAAGATTCTGGCGGCGTATGATGCGGGCTGCCGGCGATTTGATTCGGCGTTAGGCGGGCTGGGAGGGTGTCCTTTTGCGCAGGATGCCTTGGTTGGTAACATCCCGACAGAGAAGGTGATCGAAGCGCTCACCCAGCGGAGCGCTGAATTGCCGAAACTGAAGCCGCTGGATTCGCTGCTGAAGGCCACGGCGGGAATCGGCGCAAAGTTTTCCAGTTCGCAAGCGGCAGATTGAATTGCCACGGATTTGCACGGATGCTCACGGATAGAACAACACGGAATTACTTTTGATTGTTGATCCGCGTAAATCCGTGAAATCCGTGGCGGGTTTTTCGACATGAACTATTCGATATGAACTATTCGATATGAACTACAGGACCGTACAACTCGAGTACGACGGACGAGTCGCCACGATCACGCTGAACCGTCCCGAGAAGCGCAACGCCATCAGTTTCGACCTGATTGACGATCTGTTGCGTGCGCTGGACGATGTGGCGAAGTCGGATGCGATCGTCCTGATTGTGACGGGGTCGGGCAAGGCATTCTGTTCGGGGCTGGACCTGGACAATTTGAAGTCGCTGCTGGGCCGTTCGGCAGAACAGAATTTGCAGGACTCGCGGACCATGGTTCAGCTGTTTCGTTCGGTCTACGAGTTTCCCAAAGTAACGATCGCCGCGGTAAACGGGGCGGCCATCGCTGGAGGAACGGGACTGGCTCTGCTGTGCGATTTCACGCTGGCCGTGCCGGAGGCGAAGTTCGGCTATACCGAGGTGCGCATCGGTTTTGTCCCCGCGATTGTTTCTACATTTCTGTTGCGGCAGGTGGGCGAAAAACAGGCTCGCGATCTTCTGCTGACTGGCAGACTGTTCGGAGCTGAGGACGGCGCGCGGATGGGGCTGATCAGCGAAATTGTGCCAGCGGAGAATCTGATGGCGCGCGCGCGGGAGTTGGCCGCTCTGCTGATGGAGAACAGCCCGTCGTCGCTGCGGGCGACCAAACAGTTGCTCACCAATCATGCACGCGCCGAACTCGAGGCCCAGATTGACGCAGCCGTGCGCGAGAATGCCGCGATCCGCACGACCGCAGATTTTCGCGAAGGGATTTCGTCGTTCCTGGAGAAGCGCAAACCCGTGTGGACAGGGAAATGAAGCCAAAGGGCCACCATGCATTCCATGAAACCCGGCTGCGCGTGCGCTATGCCGAAACTGACCAGATGGGTGTGGTATACCATTCGAATCACCTGATCTGGTTCGAGGTGGGCCGCGTGGAACTGATGCGGCAGATGGGCTTCTCTTACCGCGACCTCGAACGCGAGGACGGGCGCTTCATCGCCGTAGCCGAAGTGCAATGCCGCTATCGTGCTCCCGTTTTTTATGACGAGGAAGTTGTGGTGCGGACGCGGCTGAAGGCTGTGCGCGAGAAAGTCGTGGTATTCAGTTACGAACTGGTGCGAGCTGAGAGCCGGACGCTGTTGGCCGAGGGGGAGACCACGCACATCGTCACCGATGCCAACATGAAAGTTACAACCCTGCCGGAGAAATACTTAACGGCGTTCCGCGCGGCGATGGGAAAATAATCTCGCGGATTTTTTCCTGATCAAGGATGCAACGCCGCAACATTTCACGAGGAACCTTTTGAACGCACTCCACATCAACGGAAACGATCTCACACTGGAAGCAGTGGGAGAAGTCGCGAGTCTTGAAGCCCGCCGTGCTGCCCTGCTTTCGCCCGACGCGCGAGCAGCCGTTAATCAGGCGCGCGCGGTCGTCGACGAGATTGTCGCCAGCAACACGCTTGCCTATGCCATCACCACCGGCGTAGGCAAATTAAGCGACGTACGCATCGCCGGCGATCAGATCCGAGAGTTGCAGGTCAACCTGGTGCGTTCGCATGCGGTCGGCGTCGGCGAGCCGCTGTCGGTTGGGGAAACCCGCGCCATGATGCTGTTGCGGGCAAATTCTCTAGCCAAGGGCCACTCCGGAGTGCGCGCGGTGGTCATCGACACACTCTGCGAGATGCTTAACCGCGGCGTCACACCGGTGGTCCCATCGCAGGGCAGTGTAGGCGCGAGTGGCGATCTGGCGCCACTGGCGCACCTGGCGCTGGCTCTGATCGGCGAAGGCGAATGCGTCGACGAAAGAAACGTGCGCCTTCCCAGCGCGGAGTGTCTGAAGCGGGCACAGGTCAAGCCCTTGGTGCTTGAGGCCAAGGAAACCATTTCGCTGATCAACGGGACACAGGCCATGCTGGCCGTGGGAACGTTGGCGCTGCTTGCCGCCGAAACACTGGTCGACACTGCTGACGTGCTGGGCGGGCTGTGCTGCGACGCGCTCAAAGGCACCGACGCAGCGTTTGACGAGCGTATTCACAAAGCGCGCCCACATGCCGGACAAATCAAGACTGCGGCCAACCTGCGGCGCATGCTGGAAGGCAGCCAGATCCGCGAATCGCACCGCACCTGCGGACGCGTGCAGGACGCCTACTCACTACGCTGCATTCCGCAGGTCCACGGTGCGGTGCGCGACACCCTGGCACACTGTCGCGAAGTGTTTGAGACGGAGGCAAATTCCGCGGTCGACAATCCGCTGGTGTTTCTGACCGATCCTAAGAACTCTGAGAGCGACGTCATTTCGGGCGGAAATTTTCACGGCGAGCCGCTGGCGTTTGCCTTAGACTTCCTGGCCATCGCGCTGAGTGCGCTGGCAGGCATCAGCGAGCGGCGGATTGAAAGGCTGGTAAATCCCGCGCTGAGCGAGGGTCTGCCACCATTTTTAGCTCCGGGCGCCGGGCTGAACTCAGGCTTCATGATGCCGCAGGTCACGGCCGCGGCGCTGGTGAGCGAGAACAAGGTGCTGTCCCATCCCGCGTCGGTTGACTCGATCACCACGTCAGGCAACAAGGAAGATTTTGTCTCCATGGGCATGACGGCCGCGACCAAACTGAAACGTGTTGTGGACAACACGCGCAATGTTCTGTCGATCGAGGCGATGGCGGTGGCGCAGGCGCTCGATTTCCTGGCTCCCCTTAAAACTTCGAAACGCGGGCAGGCGGCGCACGCAGCGATTCGCTCGGTGTGTCCTACGATGGAGAAAGACCGGGTCATGTACGGCGATTTCGCTCGAATCGCGGCGTTGATTGCGGGTGGAACAGTGGCAGCGGTTCTGCGGTAGAATTTGCGATCGGACTCGCTCTGGGAATAATGACGATCCTCACGGAATATCTAAAGTTTCATACCAAGACGCATCGCGCCTATGTACACATCACGCCGCAGATCGAAGAGATCGTCGGCAAAAGCGGAGTTCGCGAAGGAATGGTGCTGGTTTCGGCGATGCACATTACCGCGGGGGTTTACGTCAACGACAATCAGAGCGGCCTGATCGAAGACATCGACCAATGGCTGGAACATGTAGCGCCGTTTCGCAAGGATTACAGGCATCATGAAACGGGCGAGGACAATGGCGACTCTCACCTGAAGGCGCTCTTGATTCATCATGAAGTCATCGTGCCGATTACCGCAGGCAAACTGGACCTGGGCACGTGGCAGCGGGTTTTCTATGCGGAGTTCGACGGTCAGCGGGACAAACGGGTCATCGTGAAGGTTATGGGAGAGTGACGATATGTCGGAAGAACTGAACGAGTTGCAGGAACACGCAGAGCATGCGAAGCATGATCCTACGTTGGCGCCGATCTCGGTGACCATGGCGGTGCTGGCCGTGTTGGTGGCGGTGGTGACGCTGCTCGGCCACCGTGCGCACACCGAAGAGGTCGTGCTTCAAGCGAAGTCCTCCGATCAGTGGGCCTACTACCAGGCCAAAAACATCCGCAGGCACACGGACGAGCTTTTCGTCGACCTGACCTCAGTGGAAGCGACCAGCGACGCGGCCGCGCTCGCCAAGCTGCGCGAAAAATATTCAGGCGAGGCGACACGCTACAAAGATGAGCAAAAAGGGATCGAGGATACGGGCCACGAAATGGAAGCAGAAGTTGCGCACGAGAGAAATCGCGCAGATCGATTTGATCTGAGTGAAGTCTTCCTGGAAGTAGCACTGGTGATTACATCGATCACGCTGCTCTCCGGGCGAAGGATCTTTTGGTGGCTGGGCATGGCGCTGGGCGTGGTTGGAATCGTGGTGGCCACTACGGGATTCCTGGTGCACTGATCGCACATCGTCGCGCAACTCAGTTGCGCAACTCAGTCGCGCAACTCACTGGATCTCGCGACTGAGGGATATTTTTCCGTTGGCTAGACTTCCCTGCTCGTTGGCAGTGAAGAAGCTGTTACCGTCTCTTCATTTTCTCGGGGCTTGACCACCAGGAATGGACCGATCGCCAGCACATCCATACGGGTGCGCTGGAAGCAGTCAATGGCTTCCTCCGGGGTACAGACGATCGGCTCGTTCTCGTTGAAGCTGGTGTTCAGGATGACCGGAATCCCAGTCCTGCGATGGAAGGCCGAGATGAGATCGTAGTACATCGGATTTTCCTCGCGGGTCACGCTCTGCAGGCGGCCGGTATCGTCCACATGATTCACCGCGCATAGTTCCTTGCGCTTCTCCGGCCGGATTTTGTACACGTGCAGCATGAAGGGCGAGGGATGATCATGCTCGAAGTACTCGTGCTGATGGTCAGCCATGATCGACGGCGCAAAAGGACGGAACCACTCGCGGTGCTTGATGCGGGCGTTGAGAACATCTTTCATGTCAGGCAGGCCGGGGTGGGCCACAATCGAGCGATTGCCCAGCGCTCGTGGGCCCCACTCCATGCGCCCCTGAAACCAGCCGATGACATTGCCAGCCGCGATCTGCCCGGCAACTTCGTCGAGTAATGCAGCGCGTTCCATCTTGCGGTATGGCAGGCCCGCGGTTTGCAGCGCCAATTGGATGCGCGACTCGGAAAACTCCGGACCCAGGTAAGAATGTTTCAGTTCGTGCCGGCGCGGCTGCTTGAGCACGGAATGATACGTGTGCAGGGCGGCGCCGATGGCCAGGCCTTCGTCGCCGGCGGCGGGCTGAATGTATGTACGACGGAACGGCGTGTGGTCGAACACTTTGCCGTTGGCTACGCTGTTGAGTGCGCATCCACCCGCCATGGCGAGGTCCTCGATCGGGACTCGGCCATGCAACTGGTTCAGCAGGTGAAAGAAGATCTCTTCAAAACGCTGCTGCATCGCGAACGCCAGGTCCATATCACGCTGGGCAATTTCGGTATGCGGGAGGCGCGGCTCGCCAAACAATTTTTCCATGCGGTCTGAGAAGTGGCGCGCCAGCTTCACCGTGCCATCGGCTAAGACCTGCATCCCCTGATTGCTGCCGAGCGGCTCGAAATAGCGCAAGTCAAGCTGGAAGCCGCCGTTCTTGGGCGCCACGATTTTGTTGATCTCATCACGATAGATGTCTTTTCCGTAGGGAGCGAGGCCCATGACTTTGCCTTCATCGCCGTACTGGCTGTAGCCGATGAATTCGCAAATCATGGTATAGACGCTGCCCAGCGAGTGCGGAAGGAATACGCGGTCGAGAATTTCGATCTCGTTGCCTTCGCAGCGGGCCGTCATGGTCGACACAAAATCGCCAGAACCGTCGTAGCTGAAACCCGCGGCCTTTTCCCAAGGCGAACAGTAGTAAGCGCTGGCAATGTGGGCGATATGGTGTTCGAGGTGGTGCTCCTGAAAACGGAGTTGCGTGGCATCGACGTCGAGCGCCTTCGACAACAGCGAGCGCACGTCGCGCATCGCCTCTTTGCGCCGGCGCAGGCGAATAAAATTCAGGATCTTGGCCGGATTGGCGAGAGCGTATTGAACTTTCTTCGTGAGGTTAGCGTCGCTGTCCTGGCCGACAGCCACGTGTTCGACGTCAGAAATTTTCGCGCCGACTGCATCCAGGCATGCTTTCACGGCGAGCGCCGGGAATCCGCCGAAGTGTTTATGGCGGTTCAGTCGCTCCTCGGCAATGGCGAACTTCACTTCGCCATCCAGCACGATGGCCGCGGAGGCATCGGCGTGAAACATGTTGAGGCCCAGGATGAGCATGAACTAACTTCGACTCCTCTGATGTTGCAGGTGTGATTGGGTCATTCGTTCAGGCCGGGCCTCGGCCTTCGAGGAACTCCGCGCCGCTCACGGCGAACCGCTTTCCCGTGGCCACCGACTCATCGATGCGGAGGGTTGCAAGGGTAGAGCACACCAGTTCCTCGAACGAGATCGGCGACGGATTTTGATTTTGCACGGCTTGCACAAACGCTGCCCACTCGCCGTGATGTCCTTTATCTTGACGCCAGCGTGAATGGATCGTCTCTTTGCGGCCACCGCGCACCAGTTCGAGACGGCGAAAGTCCTCGAGCACCGCGGCGCCGCCTCCACCGAAGACTTCGATTCGCTCCTTGGAGAACGCCCGGTCGCCGTTGGCAAGATAACTGATCGTTCCCTCGGAACCGTTGGCAAAGCGAAGCGATACCAGAACGTTGTCGCCGCTGTAGCGGCCCGAGTTACCGACGGTCCGTGCCTCGACCTCGACAATCGGGGAAGCCACCAGGAACATCAGCAAGTCCACAAAGTGACAGACCTCGCCGAGAATGCGGCCGCCACCTTGCTCGCGATCGTTGACCCAATGGTCGGGAGGAAGAAATCCGGCGTTGACGCGATAATGCAACGCCAGAGGCTCGGAAATCGGAGCGAGAAATGATTTCATCCGTGTGGCCATGGGGGCGAAGCGACGGTTGAATCCGACCATCAGCGTTGGCCGTTGGGCGGTGGGGATTCCGAGATAGGCGGTCGCGATCGAACGCAACTCTTCTTCCGACAAACAGAGCGGCTTCTCGCAGAACACGTGCTTCCCGGCTGCGAGCGCGGCCAGAACCTGCTTCGCATGCAGATGGTGACGAGTGGCGATGACTACCGCGCTGATGGCGGGGTCATGAATAAGCTGAGCTTCATCGGTGGTGCAACTCCGAAAACCAAATTTGCGTTCGACATGTTGCGCGTGAGAACCGCTGGCCGCGCACACCGAGACCAGGGTGGTATTCGATGAGGCGTTCATCGCGGGAATGAGCGTACCAGCGGCAAACACTCCCGCGCCGAGCAATCCGACGGAAATGCCGGTGGCGGATACGGGCTGAGAGCGAGGTGCGGCATGCACGCTCTCAGGCACGACCGCGAGCGTGTGCAAATCGTCTTTGGCCTCCGCGTATTCAATGACTACGCCCAGGAATGGCTCCCGCGATTTCCCGGTGATCAAACTGTAGGCGCTCTCTGCGCGCTCGATGGAGAAACGATGCGTGATCAGAGCACCGACGTCAACTTTCTTGTCGCTGAGCAACTGAACGAACGCTTCCATGTTGCGGGTCTCAGTCCAGCGCACGTAGCCGATGGGATAATCGCGCCCTTTCTGTTCATAGGCCGAATCGTAACGGCCCGGGCCGTAGGAACGCGAGATGCGGAAGTCGATCTCCTTTTCGTAATATGCCTTGCGCTCGATGTCCATGCCAACGGTACCGACGGCCACCACGATGGCGCGATCTCGAGCAATGGCGCCGGCCAGGTTGACCGGATCGCTGCTGGAGGTTTCGGCCGTGATCAGGACAGAGTCGACACCCGCGCCGCGCGATGTCTGGGTGCACAGATCGCGGAACGCTGAGGCTGAATTGGCGGCGCGTTCCGCACCCATGCGCTCGGCAAGATCGGCGCGCACTGGGTCAAGGTCCATGCCCAGCACGCGGCAGCCAGCCGCCTTCAGCAGTTGGACCGTGAGTTGACCGAGCAGACCCAGGCCAATCACAGCCACCAGGTCGCCGAGTTTCGCCTCGGCGTTGCGAATGCCGTGCAGCGCAACCGCCCCGAGCGTGGAGAAAGCGGCCTCGTCGAAAGGAACTTCGTCGCCCGCCGCGCGTGCCGAAATGCGCGCGACCAGCAAACGGGGGACACATGCGATCTCCGCGTGAACGGCGAATCCAGCGCCGGCACAGGCCACACGGTCGCCGGGCTGAAGATCGGTGACGCCCTCGCCGATCGCGATGACGGTTCCCGCGCTGCTGTAGCCGGGGGTTTGCGGCTGATCGAGACGGCTGCGCACGGCCTCGATCGCCGAAAAGATTCCGTCGCGCTGCACTTTGCTGATGACTTCGCGTACAAGATCGGGCCGGGACTGCGCCTTCTGCAGCAGGCTCTTGCGGGCGAACTCGGCGGAGGCACGCTCCGTGCCCGCGGAAACCACCGAGGCTGCGATGCGCACCAGCACGCAGCCCGGCAGAAGTTGCGGCGGCGGAACTTCCTCCACCGTAATCTCGCCCGTGCGCGCGTGTTGAAGAACCTGCTTCATGCCGTGGCCACTTGCCCGAATGGAGCCATCTCCGACTCGAATTTCCGCGCTCCGCCGTCGAGAAATGTTTGCATCCACAATTCCAGCGTCAGGAATTGCCAAATCTGCATCGACCAATCGTGGCGGCCGCTGCGATGCTCGTCAATGTAGCGCTGCACAACAGCCGGCTGGAACAGGCCGCGGTGGCGCAGTTGCGCCGGCGAGAGCAGGTCATCCACCATTTCTTTGAGATCGTGGGCCAACCAATAGTCTACCGGAGCAGCGAAGCCGGCTTTTGGTTGCCTTAACACTTCCCGCGGCAAAATGTCTGCCATCGCTTTGCGGAAGATGTATTTCGTCGTCGGCCGCAGGAAACCCTTCAGCTTCATGCTGGGGGGAATATTCCACGCGACAAACTCAGCCAGCTCCCGGTCAAGGAACGGAACTCGCACTTCGACCGACGACGCCATGCTCATCTTGTCGTTATAAGTGAGGTTGAGACTGGCCATGAAAATTTTGGTGTCGAGATATAGCATCTGGTGCAGGAAGTCTGCGTCGCCGACTCGCTCGAAAGCAGCCCGGTGCTGGCTGGATGGATCAGACGCGGAAATTTCCGCCATCATCGCGGAACTATAAAGTCCCGACTTCCGCGCATCATTCAGATAGGTGCAGTTCGTGATGAAGCGGTCGACCGGGTTCAGCGCTGCGCTGCGCGCCATTTTCTTTGCCAGGCGCAATCTACCCTTCATCGGCGTACCTCGCAGACCGGGCAACGCAGCCAGGGCCGCCTCAGCCATGCTGCGCGCGGCTAACGGCAGTGCCTGGTAGGCTTGGGCCCAGTAATGCGCAACGTGCTTGCGGTATCCGGCAAACAGCTCGTCGCCACCCACACCTGAAAGCAGAACGGTCGCCTGCTTGCGCGCTTCACGGCATACCAGATAAGCGGTGATGATAGCGGGATCGGCCGTAGGTTCATCCATGTGCCAAACCAGCCGCGGCAGAAGCCCGGCTACGTCCGGTTCGACGACGATGCGATGGTTCTCGCAGCCGAGGTGGCGAGCCAGGCGGGTGGCAACTTCCGGGTCGTCGAGCGTCGTTTCACCGACGCGATATTTGCGTGGGAACGTGATGGTGTAGGTACGAACGGGCTGGCGCGCCGTCGCACCACGCTCGGCTGCTCCGCACATCATGGCGACAATGCTGGAGGAATCGAGACCTGCGCTGAGGAAGGCGCCGATGGGAACGTCGCTGACCATCTGGCCTTCCACCGAGCGGCGGAAGCGCCAGCGGACGTCTGCGGCGAGATCGGCTTCCGATCGCGGGTAGGTCTGGCTCGCCGGCGGAAATGTCAGATCCCAGTACTGAGTGAGCTTGAGCTCGCCATCGCGCAGCGTCGCGTAGTGACCTGCGGGAAGCTTCAAGATGCGACGGAACATCGTCTTGGGATCCGGAACCCAGAGGAACGTCAGATACTGGTGCAGCGATGCCGGGTCGAGTTCGGCTTCGATCCCCGGAACTTGCAGAAGCGCTTTGACCTCCGAGGCGAACGCAAAGCGCACACCATCGCAAAAGTAATAGAAGGGCTTGACGCCGAAGTGATCGCGGGCCATGAACAGCGTCGGAGTCGCGGACCGCAGGTCGCAGATGGCGAAGGCGAACATCCCGTTCAAACGCTTCACACAGTCGGGACCTTCCTGTTCGTAGAGGTGGAGCAGCACCTCGGTGTCGGTGTGCGAATTGAAACGATGGCCTTTGAGCTCCTGTTCACGGCGAAGTTCGGCAAAGTTGTAAATCTCGCCGTTGTAAGTGATCCAGATGCTGCGGTCTTCGTTGCACATTGGCATGTGGCCGACGGGTGAGAGATCGAGAATGGCGAGGCGGCGGCTGCCCAGGCCGATGTAGGAGCCGTCGGGAAACCTGCGGTCCCAGAGGCCAGAGTCGTCGGGGCCACGATGCGCCTGAACCTGCGTCATCCGCGCCAGCGTTTCCCGATCGCCGCAATTCACCACGCCGCTGATGCCGCACATTTTTCGGTTAGTCCCTTGGCGAATCTGCTTCGCGCGTCTTGGTCTTGAATTCGTAGATCTTGGCTTCGTATATCTTGGCTTTAGTGTGAAACATCTGGACCGCCTGAAACCCACAATAGATCAGGCCTGGAACGCCGTCCAGAAATCCCCCTTGCAGAAAGTACCGGTACAAGAAAAGCAGAACCGGCGAGCCGGGCACAGCGTAGAGTTTTTTCTTGAGCCAGCGGCGGCGCTGCGCTTGCGTGCCGAAAAACGCGGGCGGCAGCTCAGAATTGTTTTGCTCGCCCTGCAGTAAAACACGAGATTCCCAGTTCGAGTACTCGTCGTGCTTTCGGATGTAGCGCGAAAGCGATTCCACGTTGTGGTGAATGAGCGGATGGTTGAGCCGCGAGGTTCGACCGTCGACCACGACGTGTTCGTGGACTTCCATATCCGCCATAGATGAGTCCTGATCGCGCAGACGGCACTCGTAGCGGCCTTTCCCCCGGCGAAACAAGGCAAGCTTCCAGAAGCTGGCGTCGCCGTGGCGCAGGACGCGGCCAAGAAAATACATGCGAAGAGAAATGTAGTAGCCGGTAAAGTCCGGATTGGCGATGCAGCGGCGAATCTCTTCCTCCAGTTCGGGCGTCATAGCTTCGTCGGCATCGACCAACAGGATCCAGTCAAATGCCAGAGGCAAGGTCTCGATGGCCCACTGCCGCTTCTTGGGCCATCCGCCCTGATAGTGGAACTGTACGACCTTGGCTGCGAAAGAGCGTGCGATTTCCGGCGTCGCGTCGGTGCTCTCCGAATCGATGACGTAGACTTCTCCGGCACCACGCAACGCTTCCAGACAGCGCGGCAGATTTTTCTCCTCATTGCGGGCAGCCACAATCACGCTGACCGGCAACTTTCCCGTTGCCGTCACAGGTTGTGGCTTCACGATTTCTTCGACTTTTTGCATGAGCTACGAATCATGAGCTACAAATGCAGTTCACACCAGCGTTGCAGCACGTAAAGCGACCACGGACGAGACCACGAGACCGTTCCTTCCAGAAAATCCTGCCGAATCTGCCGCACCTGCTTCCCGTCCAACCAGCCGCCGAGCGGACCGTTGCCGATTCGTTTTGCATCGAGTACGGGCTCGATTTCAGCTCGAAGCTCCTGCCGCATCCAATGCTCGAAGGGCAGCGTGAAGCCACGCTTTGGCCGGTGCACGATTTCGTCGGGCAACGATCCGGCCAGAGCGCCAACCAGAAGTTTCTTCGGCGCTCCGTCCAGTTTCCATGGGCCCGGAAGAGCCAGTACGGCCTTGGCTAGTTGGTGATCAATTAGGGGAACGCGGACCTCCAGGCCCTGAGACATACTCATAACATCGGCGTCGCGCAACAGTGTATTCAGCATATAACAGCGCGACTCGAGATAGGAAACACGATTGATGGGATCGAGGGCAAGCGTGCGCTGGAGGCGATCGCGTTGCGCGGCAGCGGCCGCATCAGCTGCGGACCGATCTGCATTGCGCAGGAGCAGACCGCGCTGGCCCGCCGTAAACAGCATGCGGCTGAGAAAGTACGGATGCAGGAGCCGGCCATTGTCACGGGCGAGAGCGGCGAGCTTGCGATTCTGATCGTTCGAGGGAGCGAGCGCGGAAAACGCCCCGGCAAGCGGACCACGAAGCGCACCGGGCACCTGTTTCCAAAACCGGGCAAAGCGCTCCATGCGCGGAACGGTGCGAAAGGTGGAATACCCGGCAAAAACTTCGTCGCCGCCTAAACCCGACAGAGCGACCTTCACACCCGCGCGTCTGGTTTCGCGAGAGACGAAGTAAGTGTTGACGCCGTCCATGGTGGGCAGATCCATCGCGCCCAGGGCGTCAGGAATGGCCGCGAGGACATCGTTCTCGGAAACATTGATCTCGTGGTGGTCGGTGTGAAATTTGGCGGCAATGGCGCGCGAGTGTTGAACCTCAGAAAAATCGGCTTCGCGAAAAACGATGGAAAACGTGCTGGCAGTCACGCCGCTGCGGCGGAGGATGCTGACCAGCGCGCTCGAATCGATGCCTCCGGAAAGAAAAACTCCCACGGGCACATCGCTCACCAACTGCAGTCGGACGGCTTCTTCCAGAACCGGCTGCAACCGCTCGGCGGCACCTTTTTCGGTCTCGGCAAAGGGCTCGAAACTTCGTCCCGGGGCTGGGTCGTCCACTAGATCCCAATACGACGACGGGCGCAGGATTCCGCCTTCCCACGACAAACTGTGGCCGGCAGGAAGGGCGTGTACTCCTTCGACTAAAGTGAGAGGGTCATAGGCGGAGCCGAAAGTCAGGTAGTTGATGATGCCGGCGGGGTCAATACGAGACGGCACCAGGCCAGTCCCGAGCAGCGTGCGAACCTCGGAAGCAAAAAGAAAATACGAACCGGCTTGCGCATAATAGAGCGGCTTGATGCCCATCGGGTCGCGAGCGAGGAAGAGGCGGTGGCGGGGAGCATCCCAGAGTGCAAAGGCAAACATTCCACGAAACTTGGCCAGAGAGTCCTCACCCCAACGCGCATAGGCCTTGAGCAGAACCTCCGTGTCGGAGTGGCTGACGAAATTTGTGCCGGCTTGTTCGAGTTCGTGGCGAACGTCGCGGAAGTTGTAGATTTCGCCGTTGTAGACGATCCAGTTGCCGGTCTCGGCGTCGTGCATGGGCTGGTGGCCGAGCGGGGAGAGATCGAGAATGGCCAGCCTGCGGTTGCCCAGGCCAATCTCAACCGGTTCAGGAACGGAATCGCGCAGAACGATCGTGCCCGAATCGTCGGGCCCGCGGTGCGCCAACGACTGCGTGCCGCGTTCGAGCACGCCGTCGGGGATGCGCGCGTTCCGTGCCACAATGCCGAAGATTCCGCACATTCAGAAGGTCATCCTCGAACGAGCCTAACCATAGTATTTCTTGCGGCAGTAATTCTTGCAGCAGCGCGCAGATCGCATCACTGCAATTTCTCGACTGCGATTCTCACGGCGTAGCTGCCAACTCCCGTCGCGCACGCAGTGTAAGCGGCGGAATAAGTGACGGCCGCGTTGCCTGCTGAAAAAAGAGAAATGCTGCCGCTTCCGAAATCGGAGGTTCCACCCAGCGTCAGGCTAGTGCCGCCCACAACGCCCGCTCCCGCGAGCGGTACGCGGATGGATTTGGCGCTGGTCTCGTCCTTCCACCCGATGGTCAGAGCAGCGGACGCATTTCCGGGGGATGTACAGGCGGCGGTCGAGTCCAGGTAATAGCTGATTCGATATTGTCCAGCTCCACAGGCGGAGGACGGACACAAATTCGTCGGCGGCATGGCGGATTTTTGTCCGGTCAGAGAAACCGCCCACCGCGCCACGCCGCTGGAAGTCACTCCAGCGCTGCCAGAGTCGCCGGCGCAGCCGACACACTTTCCGGTGACCGTGAGATTTCCGTTGATGGTCACCGGAACATTGAAAGTTTTGGCCGCAGCCGTCAGCTTCTCCTGCGGATTGCCGTCGGGAAGTTTTCCGATGTATTCGCGAACCTCGTTCTGGGCGCGGCTGTAGAACGTGTCGATGTTGCCCTCATAGCCCAGATCGAGGTCGTTAGCATCCGCGGTGGGACGGTGGTTGGCAGTGGTCCAGGTTTTTCCCCAATTGCTGTCGCCCAACGTAATGAGAGGAGTGAACCCACCCGCATGGCCGTGATGCCCAAAGTTCAGTCGCCCCTTGTGGCCGTCCTCGGCAGTCTGCGCGCCGTTGGCAGCTTTAAGAATGGTCGCGCCGGGGATGACGCCGGCGGCGTTGGTATGCAGCGCCTCCAGATTCGCGGCCGCTGGTGGAGTGGCTCCCGTTCCTATCAACACGTCGGCTACCCCCGTAACCATTCCCGAAGGCAGAGTGCTGACGACGGCTCCCGTACCTAGAACATCGGCCTGGAGCGGCGGCGACGAATCAGAAAGGGAATCTGTCGACCGGTCTTCGTCAGGACTGATCACAAATGCGCCGGGCCAGAAGTCCAGCCGCGGCATATAGATGTTCTTGGTGAAGTCTTCCCCGGCGATGGTGTAGGAGGACGGCGGACCACCGTGATCGGTGAACTGACAGGTTAGCGTGGCGCATGAACTCTGCTGAACCGTGGAGACCAGGTAGTTGCCCGTGCCATCCGGATAGGGACGAACCGAATGCTGATCCCAGTCCATTTTGAGGATCTTGTAGCTCGACGCCCCCACAATTCTGGGAAAAATTCCCGTCACGCTTCCAGAACCGCTGGTAAGCGCATACCCAGCGGGCAGCGGGATGCCTTCGCCAAATTTGGAGTGGACGGGAACCACCCAGTAGAGCCAGTCATGCGAGCCCGTCGTCGCACCCCAGTTGGGGAACACGCCGCCGCCACCGTTCGCAGCCAGACCGCTGAGCTTCACATGAACGCCCTCGGCCACGATGGTGGCGCTGCCCACGTTGCCCAGTGGGCTTTCGTCTTTACAGAGTGAGGGCTCGTAATAAACGTTGTCGGAAATGAAGCCCCCAAACCCTCCGCGCTGGTTGCTGACGCGCACGGCGTACACCGACCAGCCCTCAATCACGCTGTCGGAAATTCTCAGGCCGTTGCCGGAGAGCCATTCCACTCCCTTGCCCGCGCATTGCATCGAAAGCACGAGGTGCTTGAGCCAGCCCACCGCCGACCAGCGATTGAACGGCCCTGGCGCGGTAATGAACGCTCCGCAGTACGTGGGATTGCAGGTTACAGCATTGCCGCCCATGGTCGATTCCAATCCGTCGAGCAGAAACGATTGGTCGTCATCGACCTGTACATAGGATCCGAAGCTCCCGCCCTTCGGAGGCCACCGCGTGGTCACGTTGAAGATGCGCGTCCGCTGCGCATTGACTTCGATGAATGGTTTCGTGCCCGCGATCATCATGGGCCGCCCCCGGGGACCTAACAAAGTGATGTTCTCGAAGTTGTTGGCGGGACCGTGCTCGCCAACAAAGAGGCAAGCGTCCTCCGGTGTGTAGCAGTTGAGCACGGAGCCCGCGAAGTCTACCGTCTGGCCCGATGCCCGAATTGAAATGGGAGCGAATACGTCGTACTCCCCGGGAGGAACCACGACGCGGCCGGACTGACTCGATCCTTTAGGATTGGTAGGGGTGAAGCGCGCTGCGATGGAAGCCTCCTGCACTCCAGCCGAGGCGCTGCTGACTACGTAGCCCGACGGATGAGAATTGACCGTTGTAAATTCGAGTGTGCCGGGGTGGCCGTCCCCCTTGCACGTTCCGCCTGTGACGTGCACAGGCTCTGGAGTGCCTGCGCCTAAGATGTAAACGTAGTAATAGGGCTCGGCTGCGATTACGCCCGGCGGGCAGGGGTCGAGCGTGACCGAATTCCGGCCCGGTGAATCGAGAACGGCCGAAGGGCTTTGCCGCCAGTTGAGATCCGTCGCCGACCGGACCACGTTGGTCGCCAGCGGGCCCGCATCGGAGGCGGAGGCATACGGAGTGTGATGAACCGAAATAAAGATGGCCAACGCCAACGCCAGCGCCAATGCTCCGGCCGACGCGCCCATCGTTCGCAAGATGGCTCGCAAGGAGGATCGCCATGAGTCAGGTTGCCGTGAACGGAACAGGCTGCCGGGGAAACGGTCTCGATTCAACATGGTACCTCCTCGTCGTCTTCATCATCCTGGGGTGAATCGTATTAGGGTGAATCGCTTTAGCGCTGCGGCGTGTTAGGGTTACTGTAAGGCGCAAGGTGCGATTTCGCCAAACGACGCGGACGAACTGGGGGCTGGCACGGGCACCCAGAGCGCCGTTTGAGCGGCAGTTGATGCCTGGCACCAATTCTGTTGTATCGTGCGATTTGCTAAATTTTGAGACGCGGCGGAACTCGCGCGCGTGCGGCACTTCCCGTTCTCGAGGAAAGCCCGAAGCCACAACGGTCTTCATGCCAATTTCTGCCAACGTTGTCCTGGGCCACGGAGTGACGATCTTCCAGCCTGATCTGGTCAATCTCTATGGCTGCACGGTGGGCGACGACACCAAGATCGGAGCCTTCGTCGAGGTTCAGAAAAACGCGATCGATTGGCAGCCGGTGCAAGATTTCTTCGCACACATTTATTTGCGAAGGGGTCACCATCGAGGACGACGTATTCGTGGGCCACGGCGTCATGTTCATCAACGACCTGTATCCGCGGGCAACGGAGGATGGCCGGCTGCAAACCGAGGCGGACTGGCAGGTTGTGCCCACGCGGGTGAAGCGCGGCGCCTCGATCGGGAGCGGCGCGGTGATTCTCGCGGGCGTAACCATCGGAGAAGGCGCGCTGATCGGCGCGGGAGCCGTCGTAACTCACGATGTGCCCGATCACCACGATCGCAAAGGGCGTTCCCGCGCGGCTGGGACGCAGCATTCCGCGAACCCGCAAGACAGCAGACAGATCCCGCAGCGTTGACAGGGAGGAATCTTTGATTCGGATTGGCGTGATCGGCTACGGCTACTGGGGTCCGAACCTGGTACGGAATTGTTTTGAGGCCACCGGGCGCGCAAGTTGCCTGCGTCAGCGATTTGCGAGCGGACCGGCTGGCTCTGGTGAGCAGCCGATATCCCACGATCAAGACCACCCAGAATTTTCGCGAGCTGATCGAGGACCCGTCCGATCGACGCAGTAGCGATCGCGACGCCGGTCTCCACCCACTACGAACTGGCTCTGCGCGCGCTGCAGGAAGGCAAGCACGTACTGGTCGAGAAGCCCCTGGCTTCGAACACCGACCAGGTACAGCACCTGATGGACCTCGCGCAGAAACGAAACCTCGTGCTCATGGTGGACCACACATTCGTTTACACCGGCGCGGTCCGCAAGATTCGCGAACTCGTCGACAGCGGAAGCCTGGGCGAGATTTATTACTACGATTCGGTGCGCGTGAATCTTGGACTGTTTCAGCACGACGTGAACGTGCTGTGGGATCTCGCGGTGCACGACCTGTCGATCATGGACTACGTGCTGCCGTTCCGCCCGTGCGCAGTCTCGGCTACCGGACTCAGCCACGTACCCGGAGGCACGGAAAACATCGCCTACCTCACGCTGTTCTTTGAAGGCAGCCAGATCGCGCACATCCACGCCAACTGGCTGGCGCCGGTAAAACTGCGGCGCACACTGATTGGCGCCAGCCGCAAGATGATTGTCTACGACGATCTGGAGCAGAGCGAAAAGATCAAGGTTTACGACAAGGGCATCACCCTGAACAACCATCAGAACCCGGAGAAAGCTATACCAGATGCTGGTGGGTTATCGCACGGGAGACATGCTGGCGCCGCAGATCGACGGGACTGAGGCGCTGCGCCGCGAAATCGATCACTTCCTGCGCTGCGTCCAGCAGCAGGAGGAACCGGTGACCGGCGGCGGCGCGGGACTTCGCGTGGTGGAGATTTTGCAGGCCGCATCGCAGTCGATGGCGCAACACGGCCGTCCGGTGGATTTGCGGCTGACCACACTTGAGGCAACCGCTTAGGCACGGCAGGTGAGAAAATGATCCGAACGCAGACATTCATGGCAAACATTAAAGTTCCGTATCTCGATTTGAAAGCGCAGTACCAAAGCATCAAGCCTGAGATCGATGCTGCCATCGCGCGGGTGCTGGACAGTTGCCAATTCGTTCTGGGCGCCGAAGTGGCGGGGTTCGAACAGGAATTCGCGGCTTATTGCGGTACAGCCGAGTGCATTGCGTTGAATTCCGGTACGAGCGCTTTGCATCTGGCCCTGCTGGCGGCGGGAGTCGGTCCGGGCGATGAAGTCATCACCGTACCGTTCACTTTTGTAGCCAGCGTCGCCGCAGTCACCTACACCGGGGCGCGGCCCGTTCTGGTGGATATCGATCCTCGCTCTTTCACCATGGATCCTTCCGCGATTGAGGCCGCGATCACACCGCGCACCAAGGCGATTCTGCCCGTGCATCTTTACGGTCAGTCGGCCGACATGGATCCCATCATGGAAATCGCGCGCCGGCACGGGCTGGTCGTGATCGAAGACGCCGCGCAGGCGCACGGAGCGAAATATAAAGGGCGGCCGGTGGGCAGCATCGGCGATATGGCGTGCTTCAGTTTTTATCCTGGCAAGAATCTGGGAGCCTATGGCGAGGGCGGCGCGGTGACCACCAGCAACCCGGAGTATGCGCACACGGTCCGCATGCTGCGCGATTGGGGGCAGGACCGCAAGTATCATCACGTGCTCCGTGGATTCAACTACCGCATGGAAGGCTTTCAGGGCGCGATCTTGCGCGTGAAACTGCGCCATCTTGAGCGCTGGACCGAAGCGCGCCGTGCGGTCGTGCAGCAATACAACTACACTTCTGGCAGACTCTGGGGTGGAAACACCCACCGAGATGCCGTGGGCTCGGCACGTCTATCACGTCTACACGCTGCGCACCGACGATCGCGACGGCTTGCAGGCTTCACTGCAGGCGGAGGGAATTCAGACCGGCATTCATTATCCCGTGCCGGTGCATCTGCAGCCGGCGTATGCTGATCTGGGTTATGGACGTGGCGCATTTCCAGCGCTCAGAAGCCGCGGCGGAGCAGGTTCTCTCGCTGCCTCTGTACCCTGAACTTTCGTCCGCAGGCGATCGCGGAAGTTGCCGGAGCGGTGAAGAAAGCGGTTGCCCACAGAACACCGACCGCTGTTTCGCGCTGAAGGGCTGGTCATGGCTACATTCGAAACGATTCCCGACATTCTTGAAGTTACGCTGCGGGATGGTTCCTACCTCATCGACTTCCAGTTCACCGCGGAAGACACGGCGACGATTGCGGCCGCGCTCGAAAGCATCGGTTTTCGCTGGATCGAAGTTGGGCACGGTCTGGGCCTGAACGCCTCGCAGTCGGGAAAGGGCATGGCGGCAGCGACCGACGAGGAATACATGGAAGCCGCGGCGCAGGCGCTCCAGCACGCGAAGTGGGGCATGTTTTTTATCCCCGGCATCGGTCGGGAAGAAGATGTTCGCCTGGCCGCTCGCTACGGCATGTCGTTCCTCCGCATCGGCACCAACGTCACCGAAACCGCTCTGGCAGAGCCATACATCGCGCTGGCGAAAGAACTGGGGCTGATCGTCTCGTATAACGCGATGAAATCGTACGCGGTCTCGCCGGCGGAGTTCGGCGCCGTCGTCGCGCAAGTTCACAACTGGGGCGCGGACATTGCCTGCCTGGTCGATTCCGCGGGCAGCATGGATCCCGATTCGGTTGCTGCTTATCTGCGCGCCGCGAAAGCAGAAAGCCCGTCTCCTCTCGGCTACCACGGGCACGACAATCTTTCGCTGGCCATGGCCAACACGCTGCGGGCCATCGAAGAGGGCGCGGTGCTGGTCGATTCCTCTCTGCAGGGCATGGGACGCTCGGCGGGAAACACCGTCACCGAGGTGTTGGTGGCGATTCTGCAACGGCGCGGCGCGTTGGGCCACATCGATCTCAAGGCCGCCATGGACGTGGGCCAGGGACTGATTCAGCCGCTGCTGGGCAAACGCGGTATCGACCCGATGGCCGTCACCGGTGGGCTCGCCAAATTTCATTCGTCGTTTACCGGAAAGGTGCAGCGCTACGCGCGCAAACACGATATCGACGTGCGCGACCTGATCGTGCGACTTTGTCAGGAAGATCAAGTTTCGGCCCCGGATGAATTGCTGGAGCGCCTGAGTCACGAACTGGCGACCCTCAAGATGCCGCGCGTGTTGTCGATTCCCGCATTCCGCGTGGAAACGGGCAAGGAGAAAACTTCGGCGGAAGCACTGGACATTCTGCTGAAGGAACTACGCGCTCGTGCGGTGAAGGCCGGAAAATTCTCTGCGCTCAACGTGGTCACCGGAGAGAAGCCGCTCGATGATTTCCTGGTCTCTGGCAACATTCACTCCACCCAATCGCACGTGGTTGGGTCGGTGACGCTCACGAGCGACGCGCATCTGGAGACGGTGCTGCAGGCCGTCGAAGGCAGGGCCGATGTGGTGCTGCTCGATGTAGACCGAAAGCCGTTCGGGCCGACGAAAGCTGCGGAGACAGCGCGGACTCTGCTGAAGAAAACCGCACTGCTCACCTACCTCGACAGCCGCGTGTGGGTCGAGGCCGTGGAGGATCAGGTCGTCCGGCTGCTGCACGAGGTGCTGAACGATTCTGAAATCGTGATCGCCGGCGACCATCCGCGCAGCCGCTTTCCTGGCGTTACGGTTTGCCGAGCGCGGTGCGCGCGTTACTCTGCTGCGAGACCCGAGCGGACCGCCGAGCACGCGCCGCTTCGACCCAATGCACGATCGCTCTCGCTGGATGGGCAGGAATTGAGACTACCTGCATACGGCGGACGCTGGTCGCGCGTTCGACGCACTTATCGCGAGCGAACGTAGTCGTAGTCTGGCCAGCCTGGCGCGCCCTGGTTTGGTCAGCGCTTCGCAAAGCGCCTGTCCCGCAAAACCTACGTTCTGGACGCGGGGATTGGAACTCTCTTGCCGGATGGAATCGCCGAGGCGCAGCGCCGGGGTTGCCTGCTGTTACGCGTCAACATCTGGCCTGCCTTGACGGGAAGCCTCTCCGCGGCCCACGAATCGCTGATGGAAACCACTGCAGGCCCTGGGATGGGAAGAACTGGATGGCGTTCCGGTAGTAGCTGGCGGAGCGATGGGGAAATCCGGCGACGTAATCGTGGACAGCGTGCACCACCCGACCCGCGTGATTGGCGTATGCGACGGCCAGGGCGGAGTCCGCTTCCGCTTCCGCGACGAAGAAGTCGAACGCGTGCGGCGAGTTCAGGCGGAAATCAACCGGCGACTGGTCGCGCCCCAGATGACAGGCACGAACGCAAGTTAGACTAGAGTCCAAGACACCTGCTTTTCCATGCTCTCCATGCTCTCGAAGCGAATCCTCATTCTCGGCGGCGGCCGCTACAACGTTCCGTCCATTCATGCGGCTCGGGAAGCGGGATTCGTGACTCTGGTTGCGGACAAGAATCCCGCAGCGCCGGGGCTGAAAGCCGCCGATCTCGCAGTGCCGATCGACCTCAACGATTGCGAATCTTTAGCACGAGCCGTGACCCAGCGCGGAGGAGTGGACGGCGTGGTCTGCATGGCGGAGGTCGGTGTCCGCGCTGCGGCAAACATTTCGGCCCGCCTGGGCTTGCCTTCGATCTCAGAGGAGGCAGCCGCGAATGCGACCAGCAAAGCCGCGATGCGCCGCCACTGGCAAGGGATTGGCAAGTATTCCGCGGATTTCGAAATTGTCGCCACTCTGGACGAGGCTCGCCTCGCCGTTAACCGCCTCGGACGATTCCCTCTGATTTTCAAGCCAGACCGAAGCTTCGGGGGCTCGCGCGGTGTCACGCGTGTTGAGAGTGCTGAAGATGTCGCGAACGCATTCGATGCGGCTCAGGCCGGCGGACTGGCTGATTCACACGTGGTGATCGAGCAGTGCGTCGAGGGCAGCGAGCACAGCGCCGAGGTGCTGATCTGGAACGGCAAGACTTCTGTTCTTTGCGTCGGCCAGAAGATCAAGTCGCTGCTACCTTATCGCGTGGATGTCAGTGTCCAATACCCTGCCGCGCTGACGGCGACGCAGGAAGCGACCGTAGCAGATATGTGCAATCGCGTCGTATTCGCCCTGGGATTGACGCAGGGCGTGGCTCATGTTGAATTCGGATTCACCGATGAAGGTCCGGTGCTGTTTGAACTGGGTGCGCGCTGTGGAGGCGGGCACACTCCGCAGATTGCGCATCACGTCAGCGGAGTGAATGAATTTGTGGAAGCCTGCCGCATGGCCTGCGGAATGCCCCCGAGCCAGTTTGCTCCCGTCAGCCGCCGCGGTGCAGACTACCGCTTCCTGGTATTTGCTCCGGGAGTTATGGAAAAGGTAGAGGTTCCGGCGGCGCTGGTCGCGGACCGCAGTGTCCTCGATGTCGGCGTTTCGCTGCAGCCCGGCGACGAGATTCGGCCGTTGCGCAGCACCGCAGACCGCGCTGGATTTCTGGTCGCCGTAGGAGAAACTCTGCCGGAAGCCGTCGCACGCGCCGACCAAGGCTGCCGCGAGATTTTGATCCGTTATGCGGATGGCACAGCGCACCACGCCGCGGAGTTAGTGGAGTTCCGGGAGTTGGCGCATTCATGACGACGACACGAGTGCTCGATCCCGAGGATGTGAGTCGAGTCATCCAGCGCTACCGGCAGCGGATTGCCGAACACGGCGCGACTTTTGAGTCTTTGAATTCAGGTAGCGAAGAGAAGCAGGCCATACGGCAATGGGTTCATGCCTCGGCATTGCGCGGAGAGCGGCCGTCCATCCTCGAAGTGGGCTGCGGCCTGGGCGATTTTTATAAGTATCTCACCGGACAAAAGCGAGATTGTTCGTACCACGGTTACGATATCGTTCCCGAATACATTGCCGAGTGTCGCCGAGTTTATCCGCAGGGCAAGTTTGAAGTGCGCAATATTTTCCTCGACGGCATTGATGGCGTCTACGACACGGTTGTGATGTCGCAGGTGCTGAACAACCGCTATCAAAAATCGGACAACCTGCAGGTGATGCGGCGCGCCCTGGAGCTCGCGTTTGAGCACACGCGCGTTTCGGTTTCGGTGGATATGCTTTCGACGTACGTCGACTTCCGCAACCCTGATCTTTTTTATTATTCGCCGGAAGAGATCTTCCGGATGGCGAAGGCGATCGCGCACCGCGTGTTGATCCGCCACGATTACCGGGCGTTTGAATTCTGCGTTCAACTCTTCCATCACGACGCTGAGGGCTATCTGAGGTGACAGGGCAAGCCAGGAAGCATCTGCTCTGCCTGACCGTGGACACCGACCCTGACGGCCTGAGCGGCAAAGTCACCAACCGGCAAACCCTGAAGTGGGCGGGTTTGGAGAGCGTGCAGAGCCTGCCTGAAGAATTGTCTGGCCTCGCTGAGCTTTGGACGAGTGCCGATGACGTGGTTCGTTCGGGCGGACGGTCAACTGGAAAGCATTCTCGGGAACGCCGCCTATCTGCTTGAAACCTACGATACGTTCTGGACAGAAGTGAAGAAGGCCGGCGACGAAATGCGCTTGGCATCCCCATCTTTATCAGCAAGCGCGGCCAGACGACACAGCGCTGCTTATCACCGACCCGCTTCAGGCGAAAGAGGAACTCGAGCGTCTGTGGAACACGCTGAATACAAATTTCCGTCCGACCGCCTTTCGCAATGGCGAGGGCTGGCACACGCCGGAGACCTATGCCACCATCGAGCAACTTGGCTTCCGTTGCGATTCCACGGCGATTCCCGGACGTACTGGAGGCCCCGGCCATCCCATGAATTGGACGGGCGCTCCGAACCAGCCCTACTTCCCTGCTGCGGATGACCTTCGCAAACCCGGTCCCGAGCGTCCCATGCTTGAACTCCCCATGAATACCTGGCGCTTGCAGGCGCCGCACGACGATGCGCCGCGAGTGCGGTACATGAATCCCGCGGTTCATCCCCATCTTTTTGCAAACGCTCTGCAGAACTGGGAGAATGCTTGTGCTCATCTGCCGCCAGGTTTGTATATCTGGGTCATGATCCTTCATCCAGATGAAGTGCTGGCCACGCTGGCGGCCGACGCGCTGTATTCCCGGTCAACGCGCGCGCTTGGCGTGAATCTAGTTTCTATCGCGGATAGCCTGCGGCGCCTGGGGCATGACTTTGAGTGGGCGACCGTCTCGGATGCAGCGGAACGCTGGAGAGGACATCAGCGACAGCTGAGTGAATGAGTCCATTGTTGCAAAAAGCCGAAACGAACGAGATACTGCAACCGGTCGAAGCTGACCTGCTGCGCGAAACCGGCGGCACGGCGATTGAATGGTATGGAAGGGCTGCTACTGCGCTCTACCGGGCTTATACAGTCGCTCGAAAGTTGGCCGGCGCGAAAGCTCACGAAGCCGAAGTAATTCTGCCTGCGATTTCCTGCGCAACCCCTGCGAATACCGCGCTGCTGGCCGGAGTCACACCGCGATTCGCGGACGTCGATCCCAGCACGGGGATGCCCACGCTGGGAAGCATTCAGGAGCGCTGGACTCCGCAAACCTGCGCCGTGGTCTTCATTCATCTCTACGGTCAGACCGTCGACTTGCGTCCTCTCGCCGAATGGTGCCGGACGAAGAATGTTCTTCTCATCGAAGATCTGGCGCAGGCTCTGGGCGCTCGTTTGCCTGGGGGCGCGGCCGCCGGCTCGGTCGGAGATCTGTCGGTCTATAGTTTCAACCCAACTAAGATTCTGGAATGTGGCGGCGGAGCGTTGCTGATCCGGTCTGCGAAACTGGCGTCTATCAGCGCCGAGTTGGCCAAGTCTGATCCGTTGCCGCCAGAGATCGACGACGCTCATGCCAGAACACTTGCCTTGAGCTACCGCAATCTTCACCATTCGCTGGTGGGGCTGCTGCGAACGCGCGCGGTTGAAGAGGTGTCGAGCGCGTTCCTCAAATTGCAGCCTGCGTTTCGAGGACTCTATTTGCGACCCATGAAGGATCCTGCGGCGCTGGCTGTCGCGTGGGCACAATTGCAGCAGATTCTCCAACATCGTCATCGCAACGCGCAGCAATATGAAGAAGTCCTGGCGGAAGGGCCTTGGCAACGATTAAACCGGTGGCAGGAGAGCGGCGTGTGCTGGCGTTATTCTCTGTTGGTAAATTTTCCAGAGAGGATGGTTGATTTCAGCGAGGCCATACGGCGTGACGGTTTTCACGTATCGAACTTGTACTGGCCGGTGAACGATTTTTTTCGCCCTGGCGATCGCTGCCCGAATGCCGACGAATTTGCCCGCCGCATCGTAAACCTGTGGGTGGACCAGACCGTGGATCGGCACTGGGTGCGGAACTGCGCGGACAGTCTGGTCAGAAATGCCAGCCGGTTTGCGTCCTGACTCCGTTACACTAGAGGCCGAGTCGCTCGAACGAAGTTGCTGGAAGCCAATGGGCAGACCTGAACTCAGCATCGTCATTCCAGTCTTCAACGAAGAGGCCGTCCTTCCGGCTCTGGTGAAACGGCTGTGCTCGTTCGCGGACCGGCTCACGCCGCTGGTCGTCGAGGTCATTCTGGTCGACGACCATTCCGCCGATCGCTCCCCGGAACTGATCAAAGAGCTGTGCCAGCAGGATCCCAGATTCCGCTACGCCCGGCTCGCCAAGAATAGTGGGAGTCATGTAGCAATCCTGGCGGGGATGGCACAGGCGCGTGGAGAGTGTTCGGTCTTCCTGGCCGCCGATCTGCAGGATCCGCCTGAGCTGATTCTACAAATGCTCGATCTGCGGCGCGCTGGTCATCATGTGGTGTGGGCGGTGCGTGAAGAGCGCGAAGGTATATCGAAAACAGATTTGTTTCTGGCCAACAGCTTCTACCGTTTGCTGAATCTGCTGGGAGAAGTGAATCTGCCGCCGCGGGGATCCGACTTCGCGCTTCTGGATCGCAAGGTGATGGAGGCCCTGACGAAATCAGCGGGCAGCAATCCGAGTATCGGCGGCGAGATCGCCCGCCTGGGCTTCTCTTCGGCGCAAATCACTTACACCAAGGAACAACGAGCCGCCGGCGGCTCCAAGTGGACGTTGAAGCGCAAGTTGAAAGCATTCGCGGATGCGTTCGTCTCGTTCTCGTATGCGCCTTTGCGGGCCATGTCGTACCTGGGAATGCTGTTCAGCGTATTGGGATTCGCCTACGCCCTGTTCGTAATTTTCTTGCGCCTGATGACGCGCACGCCCGTGCAGGGTTGGGCATCACTAATCGTGGTTGTGCTCGTGCTTGGCGGCGTACAGATGATGATGCTGGGGATTCTCGGTGAATATTTGTGGAGAACGCTGGAGGCGGCGCGACAGCGGCCAATTTATTTCCTCGAAGAAACGTCAGAAGTGGACGCCAATCCTGCCACACAGCCGCAGGAAGTGGAGCGTCGCTTTGGGACGTAGGTTCCGCGTCCAGTCGGCCGTGGTGGGCATTCTCATCGGGCTCGGAAGTGTTGCCATTCTCCTGCGGCAAGTAGACCTCAAACAATCCTGGAACGCGCTGGGGCGGCTGAACGGGCCGTACATGCTGGTCCCCGTCGCCGTGTTTTTCGTGAATTTGCCATTGCGGGCATGGCGCTGGCAGCTTATTTTTCCATCCTCACGACGCCCGACACTAGGGGCTTGCTTGACGGTTCTCGGCATCGGAAACATGGCGAACTTTCTGTTGCCCGGTCGCGCCGGAGATTTGGCGCGCTGCGTTCTGTTGGGGCGCGGGGACTCGCTCACTGACACCAGTCGCACGCTGGCAACTCTCGCGGTCGAAAAAGTTCTGGACGGCTTGGCGTTGGTGGGAATGGTTCTGTTTGCAGTCTGGGCCTTGCATCCGCCGCATTGGGTGCTCGAACTGTTACGGGTCGCGACTTTGATTTTCGGAGGAGCGCTGGTTCTCCTCGTCGCTCTTCGCTATCGAACGCGGGCTCTCATTGATTTCATACGGCGCGCTTTTCGGCTGGTGCATCTCTCTTCGCTGGAAGAGAAGTTCGACGGCCTGCTCACTTCTTTTGCAGACGGCCTCAGTGCGGTGAGTTCCGCGGGGCAGATGCTGACTTTACTGCTGATGACGGCGGCAATCTGGACCACGGAAGCCGGGTCCATCTGGGGATTGGCCGCGGCGTTGGGGCTCGGTGTTTCGTTGAAGTCGGCCGTGGTGGCCTCGGCTGTTCTGGGTTTGGGCCTGATGATTCCCGCCGCTCCCGGTGGTCTGGGCACGTATGAACTATTCGGGACGGAGGCGTTCAAGTTAACCGGAATGGCCGCCAGCAGCGCGCTGGCGCTGACGGTCGTGATCCATGCGTGGGTGTTTGTGGCCAACATCGTAGTGGGGATTTTCCTGCTCGCGCTCAAGGGCATCAGCCTGGCGCAACTCAGGAAGCGCATTGAGGTCGACGCCGAGCCCGGCGCTGGATCTACGATCCAGCCGTCCAGATAATTCGCTCAACTTGATAGAATCATCTTTCCAATTTTTGCTCGCCTATTTTTGGGTCATCCATTGCTTGTGTGGGGGTAGGTTGAATGCAGAACCAGCGTGTTCTGATTACAGGTGGCGCGGGATTAATCGGCTCCCATATTGCCGATCTGCTGGTGGAGCGCAACGTCCGCGAAATCGTGGTGCTCGATAACTTCGTCCGCGGACGCCGGGAAAATTTATCGCGCGCCCTGGCCGGCGGGAATATCACCATTGTCGAAGGGGACATTCGCGATCGCAAACTGCTGGCCGAGGTGATGCAGGGCATCGACCTGGTATTCCACCAGGCCGCGATTCGCATCACGCAATGTGCCGAAGAGCCACGGCTGGCGCTCGAAGTTCTCGTGGACGGAACCTTCAACGTGGCCGAGCAGGCGGTGAAATCGAAGGTCGCGAAAGTCGTGGCGGCGTCGTCGGCGTCGGTCTACGGAATGGCGGAAGAATTTCCCACCGCCGAACGACATCACCCCTACCACAACCGAACCTTCTACGGAGCAGCCAAAACCTTCAACGAAGGCATCCTGCGCAGCTTTCATGAGATGTATGGCCTGAACTACGTGATGCTGCGTTACTTCAATGTCTACGGGCCGCGCATGGATATTTTCGGTGTGTACACCGAAGTTCTCATTCGCTGGATGGAGCGCATCGCGGCCGGCAAAGGTCCACTCATTTTTGGCGATGGCCGGCAGACTATGGATTTTGTTTTTGCGGAAGATATTGCGCGCGCCAACCTGGCCGCGGCCGACTCCAACGTTACCGACGAGGTGTTCAACGTCGCCAGCGGCACCGAGACCAGCCTCAACGATCTCGCGCAGATTCTATTGCGCGTGATGGGATCGGATGCGCCGCTGGAGTATGGGCCAGAACGAAAAGTGAACGCGGTTCCGCGCCGTTTGGCTGACGTCTCCAAAGCGCAACAGTTGCTGGGCTTTCAGACCACCGTCTCGATCGAAGAGGGGATGCGTCGCCTAGTGGCATGGTGGCAAGCGGAACGCCTCGCCAACGAGGCGGCTCATGTTTGATCCTGAGTCCGCGGCTGCGTCTGCCCCGCTCCGAATGTTGAACCGCGGATGGAAGTACGGGGACACAATCGCACATGCCTAAAGACTTTGTCCCAGTGGCGCGGCCGCATCTCGGCCAGAAAGAAGTTTCGGCGGCGGGACGCGCAATCTTGTCAGGCTGGGTAACGCAGGGCCCGGAGGTTGCCGCGTTTGAGCGCGAGTTTGCCGCCTTCGTGAGCGCGCCGCACGCCTGTGCGGTGTCGAGCGGCACAACCGCACTCCATCTGGCGCTGCTGGCAGTGGGCGTGCGCCCGGGAGACGAAGTTATTACCGTCAGCCACTCCTACATCGCCACCGCCAACAGCATTCGCTACTGCGGGGCGCGCCCGGTTTTCGTGGATATTGATCCAGAGACATTCAACATCGATCCACGGAAAATCGAGCCAGCGATCAGCGAGCACACGCGCGCGATTCTCTGCGTCCACCAGATGGGAATGCCGTGCGACCTGAGGGCGATTCTCGAGATTGCACGCAAGCGCGGAATCCCCGTCGTAGAAGATGCCGCCTGCGCCGTCGGAAGCGAGATTCAGTGGCAAGGCCAGTGGGAAAAGATCGGCCGGCCGCACGCTGACGTGGCGTGTTTCTCGTTTCATCCGCGCAAACTTCTGACCACGGGCGACGGCGGCATGTTGACCACGGCCGACGCTGCCATCGATCGCAAGTTCCGCCTCTGGCGGCAGCACGGCATGAACCTGCCCGACACGGTGAGACACTCGTCGCCCGAAGTGGTGTTTGAATCGTATCCGGAACTCGGTTTCAATTACCGCCTGACCGACATTCAGGCCGCCATTGGCCGCGAGCAACTCAAGCGGATTCCTGACGCTATTGCCCGCCGGCGGCAACTGGCCGCGGGCTACCGCCGACTGCTTGGCGATATCCCGGGACTGGTTCTTCCCACCGAACCGGACTGGGCGCGCACGAACTGGCAAAGCTATTGCGTGCGCCTGCCTGCCAACACCGACCAGCGACGAGTGATGCAGACGATGCTCGATGACGGCATCGCAACCCGCAGGGGAATCATGTGCTCGCACCTGGAACCTGCGTACAGCGATCCCACAACTTGGCGCTGCGCGAAAGTTGAATGTGAACCGAGCGGCAGTTGCCCCAATCTGGCCGAGAGCGAGCGAGCCCAAAGGGAAGGAGTAATCCTGCCGCTATTTTCCCAGATGACCGACGAACAGCAGAGTCAAGTTGCGTCGGCCCTTCGCCATGCCTGCGCCGTCAGGAACCAGGGTTGAATGGAAACCGCAACGCAACCCCAGCCTGACGGATCTCTCATCACCCGAAATCTGAAAGTCATCCTGTGGATCTTGATTTTCGTGGCGGCCGGCGAGTTTGTCATCCGCGGGCCCGTGAGATTCCTGCGCGAACCCACCAGTTGGAATGATCTATCGCAAAACTACACGGCGTCGAAGCTGTGGCTGCAAGGGCAGAGTCCGTCGAATCCAAAGAATTTTTCTGTCCTCTGGAAGCGCGAGGCCGGCAGTCGCTTGGACCTCACCGACATACGGACTCATCTCGCCCCGCCCCTGGGCGGACTGGTAGTGTTGGCGCCGATTGCGGCCTTTCCGTGGAAAATCGCAAAGATGATTTGGCTCGTGGTGTTATTGAGTTCGTTCGCGATGACGGTTTGGGCGCTGGCACGGGCCGGCGGTTTGCGGCGGGACGAACTTCGCACTCTGGCTTTCGTCGCGGCTTGTCTCGCGCTTGCCCCCTTCCAAACCGGACTCGCCAGTGGAAACACAAGCATTCTCGTAATTGGTCTCTGCGCCTTGGCGATCTGGGCTGCACGCGGTCACCGAGATGTTGCAGCCGGGGTCTTGTTCGGAGTCGCGTGCAGCGTGAAGCCGCAAATCGGGGCGTTCCTGGTTTTGTACTATCTGATACAACGCCGCTGGAAACTGTTCGTGACGGCGGTTGGCACCACGGCCGGGCTGATACTTGTCGCTGTGTCGTATCTGTGGCTGCGAGGCGCTTCCTGGATGCAGGACTACCTCCACAACGCCAAGGGATTCGTCACGGCGAATAATATTGACGACTTCTCGGCGGCCAACCCGATTCGCTTCACCCTGATCAACCTGCAAGTCCCATTTTTTTCGATCACGGGGCAGTCGAAATCCGCAAACTTGCTGGCGCTTGCGGTGGGCGGAATCTTGGTTTGCACTTGGATTTACTTAGTGGTTCGATCGCGCGAGCGCGCTCCGGAATTGCTCTGCCTCGGAGCAATCTCGATCATTGGCCTGCTGCCTGTCTATCATCGATTCTATGATGCTGGGCTCCTGGTGGTGCCGCTGTGCTGGTGCCTGACCCAGACTGCAGAGCTATCAAAACGGGTCGCAACGGTCGCCATGCTCCTGATGGTTCCCTTCCTCGCCCCTGGGACGGCATTTCTACAGCAGCTCGCCGCGCACGGCCGGGTGCCGGATGCAGTCGTCAACGCCTGGTGGTGGGATCGCGTGGTCATGTCCCACGAAACCTGGACGCTATTATTGCTATGCCTGGTGTTGCTCCACGGAATCAAGCTCAGCCGGCCGAGTCAGTGGGCCTAGAGGAAAGGTAAGGACCATTCGAGGACCGCGCTTCCACAGACATTTTCCAATAATGAAAGCACCTTAGCTCAACGCGATTGCTGCATCCGACGCGCCGGTTTCAAATCAAATCACGGCCGCGGACGCCTGGGATCCAGCATTGTGCCGCATAACTCGAGGATTTTTTCCACGTGCGCGTTCCAGGAAAACTGACGCGCCCGCACGATGCCGAGCGCAGCCAAGCGCTTCGATGTCTCCGGCGATCGGACGACCTGCGTTACTCTTTCCGCCAAAGCATCGGGCGAGAATCTCTCAAAATACAGGGCCGCCTCGCCTCCGATTTCTCGATGCACCGGAAGGTCGGAGGCGACCACAGGGAGTCCGGTGGCCATCGCTTCCACCACAGGGTGCGCGAAGGTTTCAGTATAGGCCGGCGTCACGTAAACGTCGGCTCTTGCATACAACCGATGAAGCTGCTGGTAAGGGACAACCCCCAATTCAAGAACCATGTCAGAGACGCCGAGCGTCTTCACAAGTTCAGCGGCCGTTTCAGTGCGATACGCGCCCGGATTCTTCCCTGCCGCCAGGTTGCACGTCAATAGTAGTTTGATCGAGCGGCCCGCCATACGATCCTGTAGCCGCGGCAGAGCCCGAATCAGCGTTTCGAAGTTCCGGTAATAGTTGTAATGACTGACAAAGAGCAGTTTGATCGACCCTTGCGCAGCTTGCAGCTTTTGCTCGACTTCTGGCGAAAGTGGAGTGGAGTCGCGGGTAAAGCTCTCCGGGTCGAATCCATGATGAATAGCCAGAGTCCGCGCCCCGGTCCAGCGGCGCAGTTCGGCAGCGAATGCCTCACTCGGCGCGACCGTGACGTCGGCCCAAGCGATCGACCTCTTGGCCAGCGCGCCCCTCAGATGAGTGTCCAGCCACGCACGGTACTCGTGACGAGAACGCAGGTCGCGATAATAGTCCGCGGAAGTGTAAATCGAATTGCGCGACAGCAGGATTTGCGGTACCGGCGATTTTCGTAGAGCGAAGTTTCCGGTAGAAAGCAGAACATCGGCGCGGCAACTGCGAATCAGACCGGGGAGAGCCGATTGCTCGAACCAGAAGCGACGAGCGGGCGAACCTCCGAACTCCAGAAAGTCAACCTGGGCGAGACCGCCAAATTCCTTTTTGAGGCCGGGGAGCAGTGCGACGGTGACCCGCACGTCTGGCCGGGCCGCCAGTTGCGGAAGCACGTTGCGGATGTAGGTAAGTCCTCCACCGGCGCTGGCCGCGAGGGAGTTGATGAACACATGCATTATTAGGTCGGCGCGATAACCCAGGCTTGGATTACCCAAGCTCGCGATCAGCCAGGCCTGGGCGCATTGCCCAAGCCCCGCACATTAGCTTCTCCAGAGACTTAGAACAGTTATTCTACAATGCTTTTTCGTCGCCTGGATCTCAATCTCAAGCGGGAAGGGCCGACTGACGGGTCAGATCGGCAGATCGAACTGATTCACTACCCTGCAACGGCCTGGCTTTCAATCGCGATCCGCTTTCTGCTATTTTGAATGACGCAATCACCGCGGCACAAGAGAAGGATGGCGTTTTTGTCACGGCAGGCCCAAACTGAATTGACCATTATTCCCGAGTTGGATGGTGTCCGTGGCGTCGCAATTCTCCTCGTCCTCTCATTCCACTTCGGTCGCATTTTGCCTCAATCCGGAAGGGCCCTGTTTGGACTGGGCTGGGCAGGAGTAGACCTTTTCTTCGCTCTTTCTGGCTACTTGATAACGCGGATTCTGTGGACGACCAGAGAGAACCGCAGCTATTTCTCAAGTTTTTATGGTCGAAGAATTCTCCGAATCTTCCCCGTAGCATTCGCATTTCTGGCGGGCTACTTCTGGATTGCGCTCCCTCTAGCGCATCACTTCGGTTATGACCTCGATCGAAATGGATCGGATCAGCTATGGTATTGGGCCTATCTTGCAAACTGGCATCATGGGCTTCATGGAAGCCTGAGCCACCTCTGGTCATTATCGATCGAAGAACAGTTCTACTTGATTTGGCCGGCCGTGGTCTTCGCAACTTCATTGAGGAACCTGCAGCGCCTGTGTATCTTGCTGGTGGTGTTGCCACTGAGTTTCCGCGTCGTTTTGATGGGAGTGTTCCACTACTCCCTACTGACCGAAGGAATGACAATGTGTAGGACGGAGGCGCTCGCGTTGGGCGCCTTGATTGCCCTCTCTGGAGAGATTCGCGTGTTGCGTTGGTTAGCGGTTCCTTCCGCCGTTGGAGTTGTCGCCATCGCTGCTGCGTCTGGGGCGCAGGGACGGATCATGGGGATCTACGGCCTGACGTTGATAGCGTTGACTTGCGCCGGGTTTGTAGACGGAGTCGTGAAGCGTGCGGGAAATGCTTCGATCTCGTCGCGCCTGCTCCGGTCTGCCTGGCTTAGACGATTCGGCAAGTACAGCTACGCGATCTACGTTCTCCACATTCCTATCCTATCCTTGGCGTTCCATATTTATTCAAAAGCCCCAAGCCCGGTACGAGGATTTGCCATTTTCTTTGCAGGCATTGCCTTGTCGTACATGGCGGGATGGGCTTCGTGGCACTTCTTTGAAAGCAAGATTCTAAGGTTGAAGCGATATTTTGCGTACGATCGTACTGAAATCCAAACCAAAGAAGCTGTGGCCACCGTCTGATCGGCTCACGTTTTACGGGTTGCGGACCGCCGACGATCGACGATCTAAGAGATTCCATGGGTAGGGCGACATTCGTGTATGGCGACGTCTTGTATAAACAGCGATCGCGACATGAATCGTGAGCCAAGACTGCAGCCAACCCGCAGTATCACAACGAGTGACCTCTAAGCTGTGTGGATCAAGCGCCGGCTTATCTCGGCCACATTTGGACGCCACCGCAACGCAAGACCGGGAACGCGCAGAGACGGAGCTACATCCACGAAAATAAATGCCAGGCTCCAGTAAAAAACACACAGGTAATAGCCTGGGGCAAACAACCAGTCTTCCAAGGCGGCATGCAACATTCCAGCTAGCAGCACCATGGCCAAGGGCACGGCAGGATGGTAAGGGTTCCCGGTCCTTCGCATCCAAACTACGGTTTCAACGATCTTCCGAAAGAGAACCAGCAGCAACAAAATGAACGGCAACACCCCGACTATCCCAACCCAACTGAGAATCGCGAGATAACTGCTGCCGTGCTCCGACGATGTGGCAACCATGGTCGAAAACTTTCCCAGATTGTCGGTCGCGTCCTGCCCGTTGTCAGAAGTTCCGAAGCCGGCACCGAACCAGAAGTGTTCATGAATCGAGTCGACGGCGGCCTGCCAGGGTGATGCCCGGGACGCGAGCAGGCTATCGCCTGAATTTCTTTCCTTAAATATCACCGATGAAGTCAACGAGTCGGCTGTCTGGGAAAATTCCTCCGGCTGGAAGATCGCGGCCGCGGCGACCACAATTGCGATGACCACAACGCCGTTGATGAGCATCCTGTATTTGCGCAAAGCCAGGCAAAGCAATCCGCAAGCGATGAAAGACGAAGCCATGCTGGCGCGCGCGTGACTGGCGAAGGTCAGGTACGAGGCCACGGCAAACAACACTGTCCGCCTGCGGCGAACGAATGCTTCCTCGCTCACCAACGTCCCCCACAGCAGAATCGGGGCTCCGGCCACTCCCATCACGGCGCCCAGGGAGTTCGGGTTGCCCATGACTTTGATCCCAACCGCGTAAGCCGCCCCAACCGTTCCCACAAAGATCTCACAGCCGGTTAAGAGTCCGGCGAAAAAGCGGTTCTCGCGACCCGCAGCCGCGAGTCTCGCTCCGGTGCCGGCGTAAACGAACAACGACAACAGACTGAGTACCTTCAGAAATGACAGGCTCGAATAGCGGGAAACCGCCGCTGACACCAGAGCCGCCAGAACGGCAAACAATGCCAGGACATGAAACCAGCTAATGCGGTATCCGCGATCCCTGAGCATGATGACCGACCCCACCAACGCTCCCACCCCAAGAATCCCCCAGCGCCCCGCTGTCCAGATTGCGCCGACCGGCACTTCCACTCCGGCGAAAAGAAAGGCCACAATCACGAGAGCGAAGAAAACTCGCCGGTACATCCAGACAGCGACCGCCAGAAGTTCGAGAAGAAGAATGCTTCCCAACGCGTCACTGCCAAAATAGCCAGGCCGCGAGTAAGCGAGAAACGCCAGGATCACGAGGCCTATGACGACCGCAGCGATCGCGATGCTTTTTGGAACCTGCTCAGTCACGCATGCCTCCCACGGCTTGCACCATACGGGCAACGCCGTCGGACCACTCCTTCGGTGAGTAGTGAGAAATGTGTTGCATACTGTTTGCGCCCATCGTGGCCCGGATCTCCGGTTGATCGGCCAGCCTTCGCATCGCTGCGGTCAACCCAGCCACATCCCTCGGTGCGACCGACAATCCGTTCCATTTCTCCTTCACCAGGTCGGCCGCGCACCCGGCTACATGACTGACGATCACGGGCAAGCCGCACGCCATGGCTTCATTCACAACCAATCCCCAAGGGTCAGTATACGTGGGCAGAATCACCATTTCCGCTAGGGCGTAATAGATTGCCAACTGCTCCCGCTGGGCAAAACCAGCGAATCTTACCACTCCCGGCGCGACGGAAGCCGCCTGCGACTCCAGTCGCGCCCGCACCGCGCCGTCCCCTACGAAGACCAGACCCACTTGCCGGCGCATCGATTCATCCAGTTTGGCATAAGCAGATAGCAATTCAAACACGCCTTTTTCCGGCACCAGTCGCCCCACAAAGAGAAAATAGCGCTCCGGCAAAACTAATTCTCGTCGCCATTGGGCTGCGTCTTGGCGAGCCGCAGCGGCCGCCGCAGCGAAAAAGTCATTGTCGACCGCATTCGACGCAACAAAGACAGCCTCCTCGTCGACCTTGTGGACGCGTAAGTATTCCAGCGCCGAAAGCCCGGGTACGACGAATCCGCTGCACTTGCTCAAGAACTTGCTTTTCAGGAACTCCACCGGCGTATGGCCGCGGCGCAGATCCTGCACATTGCTCTCGGACCAGAGAAGAAACGGAATATGGTGAGCCCGCGCCCACAGCAGGGATTGCCAGGAAGCGACGTAGCTGTAACCACCACACAGAATCACATCGGGCGCGGCCTTGGCCAAGGCGCCGCCCACGCCACGGTTCAGCAACGCGTTGTAGCGACCGATCCGCCTTCGCCACGAGGGCAGCACCTGGTACGCGAACTTGATCTCCGCCTTGGGAACTTGCCATTGGCGCAGGTCCGGGTCGGTCTCTGCGAGAAAGATCACATGCAGGTCGATCTCCGCACGCTGTGCCAGCGCATTGAAAAGCGGAATACGATACGGCGAGATGATCTCGGTGAGAATGACCAGCCGGCGCTTCATGCCGCCGACTCCCGGTAGATTCTCGCCAGGGTTTCCGCTTGTTGCGCGAGCGTAAGTCTCTCGAGAATCGTGTCTAGTGCGGCGGCGCCAAGATTGCGGCGGCGCGGTTCGTCGCGCAGTAGCATGGCCAGCGCCAGTGTCAATTCCCGCTCGTTGTCTGGTCCCACCAGAAAGCCGTTCGAGCCGTGCTGAATAATCTCGGCAATTCCCTGACCGCGGCAGCCAATCACCGCCTTGCCTACGGACATGGCTTCCAGGTAAACGCAACCCAGACCTTCGTATCGGCTGGGCAGAGCGAACACGGTGCACCGGCGCATGGCCGCCGCCACCTTCTGCCGGGACTGGCGTCCAAGAAAGCACACCCGATCCGCAATTTCAAGCTGCTGGGCCAGAGCCTGAAGCCGGGGCTGCTCAGGACCGTCTCCGATAATTTCCAGTTTCAGCGCAGGAAACTCGGGAGCGAGTGCCGCAACCGCGCGAACCAGCACCTCGTGTCCTTTGATCGGAATCAGGTTGCCCACGCAGAGCACCACGGGCCCGCCGGAAGAAGACTCACTGCTGCCGGGCGAGAATAGGTCGGGATCCACACCGTTGTACACGACGGACGTGCGGACGGAGGGCCCCGTGCCCTCCAACACCTGCTCGCGAACCCGCTCGCTGACGCAGATCACGCGGCGCGAAGACTGATAGACCCTCTGCGAAATACGGCGGCACCACTCCCCTGGCCGTCCGCTGACTTGCACCGTCGAGAAAGCGTCGAGACCGTGCACCGAGACCACATACGGCAATCCCAATTCCTTGCTCAATAACATGGCCGCGTGCCCGCATGGCAACGGCCCGTGAGCATGGATAAGGTCGATGCGGTGCGAACCTTGCAGCTCGCGCACCTGGCCAACAATCCTGGCAAAAACGAAAGCTCCGGCAGTCGGAAGTCCAAACCCTCCGGGCAAAGAGAGATAGCGCAACCATTGCGCCGGAACACCCGATTCTTTAGCGCGCAGCTTTCCTCGATACAGCGGCTGCACCGCGAAAACGGTGTTCACCACTCCAAAATCGGCGAGCGCGTCAAGCGGTTCCGCCACAAAGCAACCGGCGCCATCGTCGCCCTCGCTCGGGTAGAAGGGGGTCAGCGTAAGAACGTGAAGCGGCTTTGCGGTCTGGGGGTTGGCCTGTTCCCGTGCCTGCCCAAGCACGGGCGGCAGTTGTGGATTAATGGTCACGCCGGCTCGGCCTCCTGGCAGCGGCGGCTCAACACCAGCCAACGGAAGAGGAGGTCGCTGCGATCGGCGCCCGCCTGATGCTCGTGAAAGAGTTGCCAGGCAGGGGCGAGATCGACGACGTCTCGTAACACGACCGGAAAGTCCTGCAAAGCTTGCTCCATCTGCGGTCGAAGGCTGGTCCGCAACCACGTGGCCAGCGGCGGGGTAAAGCCTCTCTTTTCGCGCCAGCGGATCGCGTCCGGCACCCACTCCGGGAGCGCCCGGCGCAGCAGCGCCTTGCCCAGCCCTCGTTCGAAGTGGTACTCCTCCGGCAGATTGCGAACGAAGTCCATCAGGTCGCGATCCAGAAACGGAGTACGGCATTCGAGCCCGGACCTCATGCTGGCGCGATCGACTTTCACCAGGATCTGCTCGGGAAGATATCCAGCGGTTATAGCTTCGATACTCGACTTCGGATAAGGAAGGCGGGCATGATGCAGCGCTCTGGCCCGTAGCTCGTTCAATCCTTCCGCTGCGGCCGACGAACCCGGAGCGTGAAAACTCTTCAGCAGCTCATCCCGCTGCGCTTCCGGATAGAGCAGTTCCCAGTCCGATCGCGCCAGGAACGACAACAAGCCGATGCCGCGCCAGGACTGACTCCAGTGCGGCAACACAACTCCGGCCGCGGCGTTCATGCCTGGAAATCGTCTCAAGCCATGCAGCGAATAATAGCAAAAGAACTCTTTATAGCCCGCGAAACATTCATCCCCTCCATCCCCCGACAGCATAACTTTGCACTGTTGCCGCGCCTCGCGGCAAACCGCGAACGTGGGAAACATGGAAGCGTCGGCGAACGGCTCATCGTAATGATCGATCAACGCATCGAACGAACTCAGTACCTGCTCGGAAGTGAAATGAACTTCGTGATGATCGGAACCAATGCGCTCAGCAACTATGCGGGCATAGGGCGCTTCATCGAGTTCCTCATCATCGAATGACCCGCAGAACGTGCTGAACTTTGTGCCGGGCATCAATTCCCGCATGGAAGCCACAACGAACGTGGAATCGATCCCGCCAGAAAGAAACGCGGCCAGCGGCACATCGCTGCGCAAACGCAGCCGCACCGAATCCCGCAGCCGGTGGCGAATCTCCTCCACCGCTTCGTCTTTCCTCGGAGGCTTGCCCGTCACGGTGAGCGGCAACTCCGGCTCCCAGTAGCGCCAGCGCCGCAGGCCCGACTCGCCGTCGACCATCAGCGCTTCGCCAGCCATCAGCTTACGAACGCCTTGCAGGTGCGTGCGCGGCGCGGGTACATACCTCACGGCTAGAAACTGCGCCACGGCAGCGACATCGAGGCGGCGATTGAGTTGCGGCAGCGGCATCAGCGCCTTCATCTCCGACGCAAAGGCTATGCCATTTTTTCCGATCGGAGCCCAGTAGAGCGGCTTCTCGCCAAACGGGTCGCGGGCCGCCAGCAGACGCTTGTTCTTTTCGTCCAGCAGAACAAACGCGAACATCCCGACCAGGTCGTCGAGTAATGCCGGGCCCTTCTCTTCATACAGGTGCACTAGAACTTCGCAATCGCTATGCGTGCGGAAGTGGTGACCTTTCTCGATGAGCTGAGCGCGCAGTTCGAGGTAGTTGTAGATCTCCCCGTTGCAGATGACCCAGACGGTGTCGTCTTCGTTCCGCAGCGGCTGTTTGCCGCCTTCAATGTCGATGATCGACAACCGGGTGTGGCCCAGCAGGCAGTGCCCTTGCAGCCGCTCCTCGCATCCCTGATCGTCCGGTCCACGATGGCGCAGCAGTTCCTGAGCCCGTTGGGACCATGCCCGCATGCCGTCGTCGAGACGCGACGAGGGATCGAAGACTCCGTAGATTCCACACATCTCAGTGTTTGCGCCTCAACTTCTGCGCCTCAATGCCTGCGCCGCTTGGCTACGGCCTCTTCAAACGTTTGCTGCCACTTCGCGGCGATGACATCCCAATCGAATTTTTGCGCGTGAGCCACCGCCGCCTCTCCCATGGATCGCCTCAATTGAGGCTCTCGAATCAACAAGTCTAACTTCTCCGCAAGCTCATCCTCGTTCTTCACAAGAAAGCCGGTGGTGCCGTTCACCACGTAGTCGGGGCGATAAACCTCCATCGCCACGGTGGGCAGCCCGCTGGCGGCCGCCTGCCCCAGCACTTGTGGATGCCCTTCAATCATGCTCGGAAAAAGAAATATGTCGGCGCTTCGCATCTCGTTACCTAGTAGCGCCAGCGACAGATGCCCTAGGAACTCCACGTTCGCGCATTTGAGTTCCACTGCAAGATTTTTGCAGATGTGCTCTTCCTCTCCAATTCCGGCGATGCGAAACCGCACCCCGGGCCAGCGAGCGGCTTGCTGCACGACCAGAGGCACGCGTTTGTAGCGACGCATCGATCCGGCGTACAACACAGTCACCGGCTCGTGCGGCGGACGATCTGACTCCGGAGGAAAAAAATGACGGCGGTCGATTCCGTTGTGAATCGTCCCCGCATCGACGCCAAGTTTTTCCCTGACTAACTGCGCCAGGTAGTCGTTGTTGGCGAAGACAGCATCCGCCTCTCGAATGTTTCTGATCCGGGCGAGCGGATATGGCTGGGAATACAGTCCGCCGGAAACCACCGGAGTAACCACCGCGGTCTTCCATCGAAAGTAGCGGCGCAAGCCCAGGACGGCAACATCCAGCGGCCCTTCGCGCGGAAAGAAATACACGTCAGGCACATTTCTCAAAATCTGCCAGACTGTGCGCAGCGTATTCCCATGCTGCTGCCAGCGCAACAGAGTTGTATTCGGGCGCGATGCAATCCGCGGATCAACAGCTCCCTCATGCAGCATCGTCACCGCCGCACGCTCCGGATCAAGACGCGCCACGATCTCTTTCGCGGAAAGATTTTGCGCGTTGGTATCGGCTTCGTCGGCGAACGACGGCGTAAAAATCGTAATCATTCCGGATACAAGATGGTCGTCGCGGGCTAGGAAGCCAATGGCGAAGCCTCGTTTGCTGGTTTTTTCCATTCTAGCCGAAGTTCACGGAGACGCGCCTGCAAGCGCGCCCGCGCAGTCCCGTTGCTCGCTCGATCGCCGCAAATGCTCGCGCGCGATTTCGAGCAAGCGCCGCCGCACGGGCTTTTGCGCGTCGGCGCAAGCGGCGCCTGTTCGCCCGGGTCGGCTTCGAGGTCATAGAGATTTTCCTCCATGGATCTGGCCACCGGATCGAAATGAAGCACGAGTTTGTAGCGCGATTCCCTGACCGACAACACGCGCGGCCCCATGCGATTCTCCGGACGAAAGGGATTGGTGCATCCCGCGACGCACTCCGAGATCGCGATACCGTCGAAACTCCCACCCTTCCTCAACTGTTCCCAATGGCTGCGCCCCTGGAACGCTGGGGCAGCGGGCAACTCCGCCGCGTCCAATAGCGTTGGCGCAAGGTGCAGCATGCTGAACGGAGATTTCGCCACCTCTCTTTTCTCGCTTCCCGGCACGCGCAGACAGCAGAGGCACATGAATCAGCTCTTCCCTCAGCCGCGAGGGCGGATGATAGCGGCCGCCATGATCCAGAAACTCTTCTCCATGGTCGGCGGTGAAGCGCGAAGATACAGTCGTCCCAGCGCCTCGAGCGCTCGCAAGCGTTTCGACCAGGCGCGCCATCTGCACATCGACCCAGCGAATGCCCGCATCGTACAGCCCAATAACTTCGTCACGATGGCGGGCCAAACGCCGCGGTCCTAGATCGGACCGGTTCCAGTAGGAATTCAAGTAGCGCGCTCGATAGGGCGAAACCGGGCCGTTGGCCCATCAGCGTTAACGCAGCGTCCTTCGGATAATAAGGCGAGTGCGGGTCCATCAAATGCAGCCAAAGGAAGAACGGCGCATCGCCGACAGACGCCAGCCAGGTGCAGGCATGGTCCACAATCACGTCGGCAGCGGGAAATCGGCGCAGGGCGTCGAGCGAATCCGCGACCGGCGTCACTCGCTGGCAATACTCAAAGTAAAGCTCGTCGTAAACCATTCCCAGAGGGCCCAACGCCGGCCGAATTTTCTGCAGTTTCCGGTTCAGGCGGCTCGCCCAACCGTTGCCGGTCGCCGCATTCCCTTTTTCTTCCGCAAGCGGCGCCGGTTCATTTTCCAGAAAATCGCGGAACGTGTCGAACCCGTGCTCGTAGCCGAAACGCGCTGAGATGTAGGGATTCGCGGCACCAAACGAAGCCGTCGAATAACCGGCCTGCTTCAGAACGGACGCGAGCGTCGGCTCGTCCGGGCCCAGACCCAGCACATCGCGCCCCAGCGCCAGCGGATAACGCGAAGCCAGAATCGCCGGAAACGAGTAGTACGTCGGTGCTCCGGCGACGATCGCCGCGGGAACCACAAAGCTCTCGCCAGCGAGCGAATCCAGAAACGGCGTGGTGGGGCGCTCGTATCCCATAAAGCCAACATGGTCGGCCCGCAGGCAATCCACCGTCACCAGCACGATCGATTTCTGCTTCATCTAAGCTTGGTCCCCGCTGGCTTGATCCGGCCCGGCTTGCTCTCGCCGGGCCACCTGCGTCTGCCGGAAATTCTTGCGGATCACCTTCACCTTCGCGCTGCCCTCGGCCGTCTCATAGGAACCTTGGTTCACCAACTCGCGCAGATCCTCATCGTGAAGATACAGCAGATCGGCGTGCTTCGACTCCAGCGCTGTCAGGAATTCGTCCAACGCCGCCAGCGTACGGCTGCGAAAATCCTTCACCGTCGAATGAAAATTGATGGAATGCACGGAGACAATCGCCGGGATGCCCGCGTTCAAAACAACTCTCTGCCTGTTGCAGACAGGCCTCGACCGAGAATGCCGGATCGGTCGCAGGCTCAAACTCCACTGTGCGAGACGAGATGCAGAATGTCGTAGCGATCGAAGTGAGGCGGGACAAACGCTCCTGGACCATTCTGCGCCACGCGAATTCCATGTTGCGCCCACGCGCGATGAGTATCGTCATTGGCGCGATAGCCCGGAGCGCAGGCCGAACGCGGCAGCGTGCCGAATAGCTTCGCAAACGCTCCCACCGTGTGGCCGATCAACTCTGTTTGTTTTTCCGTGGGCAGAAATTGTTCATCTTCCGGCTGCTCCGGGTCCCAGTATTCATACCCGATCCACGGCATGCGCCAGTGAATGTAAGGTGTCCCGGCTCGCCAGAGTGTGCGCAGAAGATCCGCGCGCTCGCCTTCTACGTTTAAATTGCGCTCGACCGCCAAGCGGCAGAAGTGTGTGGTTCCGTGCAGGGCCGGGTAGAAGACTCCGTCGGCAATTCCCTCGCGATAGGCTTCAAGCAGCCCTGGGCGGATCCATCCCAAGGGAAAGCCCTCGGCCAAAGGCAGCAGGTGAATCTGCCGAAAACCGTCTTCGCTCATTTTGGCGAAGTCCAGATTGGCCAGAATGAAATTCATCTCGACGCAAGGAGTGCGGCGGATGGAGTCCCGATGCCGCTTCAGTACCGCAGCAAGATTAGCCAGATCTTCAGCTGTCTCCAGCGTATAGAGATCGTAGGGACGCTCGCCGAGATCAAGACCCGCGGAGCGCAGTTGCTCCAGTCCCTCCTGATCGCGCAACCCAACGCGGCCCCAGTCATCGCTTTGCAGCAACACCAGCGGCCGGTCAAAATGAAACCCGGCGACGGGAAGCAGGTCGCGGCCACGCTGCCAGAGTTTTCCAGCGAATGTCACTTGATGGTTACCTTCAACCTCGGAAAAGGAAGTCCCGCCCAACGTCAAAGTGGAACCTACTTTGTCGAACCTACTTTGTAGAACCTACTTTGTAGAACCTACTTTGTAGAACCTACTTTTGCGCGAGGGCGGAGTAGTTGCCTGCGATTTGGTGATTGGTCGAGATACTCGGCCGGTCAAGAACCACTCCGGCAACGTTCAGAACGGGCACGATCGTATGGTGCAGAACCTGCCGCACGAAACCGTATTTCGCAAAAATGCTCAGCGAAGAAGCGGTAACGCGCAGAAAACCTCCAATGCTAGCAACCTCGGGCACGATTTCAGTCTTGGCGAACGACGCCAGCACAAACCGCAGCCCAGCCGGCAAATACCGCCAGTGCTCCTCGTCGACCACTCTCGGGTACACCGAGGCGACGCTCATCATCAAGTGTCCTCCCGGCTTCAGCACGCGGCGGACCTCCTCGGCCGCCACGCGCGGCTCCGGCAGATACTCGAAGACTCCAGTGGCGATCACCAGGTCAAACGTGTCGGACTTGAAAGGAAGCTGCTGCCCCTTGCCGACCACATCCACCAACACCGTGCTAAGCACGTCCAGAGCCACGTAGCGGCTGATTCGGTTCTCGAGCAGTGGCCGGTAAGGTTGATAACGGCCGCCGATGTCGAGAACCGAAAGCTGGTTGCCGGGGATCCGATTGATCCACTCAGTCAGGATCTGCCGGCGCCTGCGCTGCACCAGATAGCTGGGATTGCTCAGCGAGGGATACAGCCGCGCGTTGGCGAATTTCAGAAGCTCTTCGAGTGAGTGAGTATCTTGCATCCGGTCTTTGGATCGTGGATCGTGGGTCAGCACAGCCTAAGGTCTGGGTCAGGTTCTGTGCCGATTCTCAGAGATAGCCAAGCTCCCGGAGGCGTTCTTCCACCAGGCGCTGTTCGTTTTGATCGAGGACAGCCGCTTCGTCCCGCAGAGCTTCGCCCATCACAAATGTCAGGAACGATTCCAGATTACCAAACCTTCGCTCGACGGCGGCGCACAGAGGCTCAGGCAAAGATATTTGGCGCGAGGAAGTGTTCATGCGATGCCCGCCGGGGAACCGGGAAACAGCCCGCGCACGCGAGCCCAGATTGCGGCAGCGATCAGGCGGTCGTCGTCCTCAAGACCGGACAGCAGAACTGTTCCGGTGAACACCGCGTAGACGGCTACGGTAGAAACTATTACCACCAGGATATCCGGATGGGCCGATCGCAGCGCAATCCGCAACCCGATCGCAGTCGCCAGCGCCGCCACGGCCGGCATCAAGAGGTGCCAGTAACCACGGTTGTAGGGAAACAATCCGAGCACCTTCTTGACCTCCCACAGACACCAGGCATTCGTTCCCGCATTGCCCAGTGCCGCGGCCACAGCCGCTCCGGCAATCCCCCACCTGGGCACGAGCACGAGGCAACAACTCACGGTGACCACGGCGGCCACCAGTTGGATTCTGACCAGTCTCTTCTCGTTGCCCGACATGAGCAGCAAGTATCCAACGGAACCGACAGCACAGTTTACCAGTTGCCCGGCGGCACCGATGACAAGGATCACCCAGCCGGCTTCGAAATCGTGCCCAAAAACCCTCATCAATACTCGGGAGAAAACCACCACTACAGCCGCCAGCGGCAGCGTTAAGCCAAAGATCCATTTCGTCAGAATTTGATACAGGCGGTTCAACATGGCCGACTCGCCGCGGGCGTGGAGATCGGCGATCGTGGGAGAGAAAATCTGATTCACCGACTGCAGCGCGATGGGGAGAAAGGCAACGATGGTCGCCGCAACGGCGTAAATGCCGACCGACCGGGCATTGAGATAGAAACCCAGAACCACCTTATCCGTTTGCGAATAGAGGAAACCCACAATGTCCATGGCAAACGCCGCCGACGCGAAGGAAAACATCTCGCGTGGCGGAGACGGAATCGGCCGGAAGGAAAGCCGAGCAGCGCTGGGTGTGAGGCGGCGCGCTACCCACACCAGCACGATCAGGACTATGAGAGCGCTCACCACTTGCGCGAAGATGTATCCCCAAAGGCCGGTCCCCAGTTCCACCAGCAAAACGGTGAAAAGCATGGTCAGCAGGCTGGCGCCAATATTTGTGATCAGGGTTCGCTTCGCGACTTGCTTGTACCCGGTCAGCAGTTGCGCGAAGAAAGTGGTCAACGCCCCCAGACACATGATAATGGCAAACAGATAGAGATAACTCGCCAGCGCCGGAGTGTGATAAAGCCTCGTCGAAATCCAGTGACGCGCGGCCACAACGGCGAGGGCAAACAGGCCATTCACGATGATCAGGCTCAGCACGCTCCACGCTAGAAATGAGCGCAGGTCTTCGAGGCGGCCGGTGCTGCAATAGGCTGGCGGAAATCGCGACGCGGCCCACGTTAAACCCAGGCCCCCGAAAATTCCCACCAGGCCCACCACGGTCATCCCGAGAGCGTAGATGCCCAGCGCCTCGGCTCCCAGCACTCGAGCCAGATACACTTTGAAGACGTAGCCGAAGGCAGTCGTGAAAATGGTTCCGGCAAAAAACACTCCGGACTGGCGAGAAATGTGTCCTACCTGGGAGCGGAATTGCTGGGTTCGAGCGGCCAGGTTTTCCGCCGACGGTTGGATGACCGGAGGATTCAGGAGGGGATCGTTCATGCGACCGGTCTCGCGTCATCCGCGTGGGATTTGGTCAACCACCGTTGCAACACTGCAGGATCGACGGTCACTGAAAGATTCAACTTCATCGGCGGCCGCTTCTGAAATTCCGCCAGTCGGCTCGGAATCTCCAAAAGCTGCTGTGCATCCTGCAGGACCTCTCCGACCCCAAAGCGGGCATACTGCTGCGCGTACTCGTAGGGCGACATCGACATCCAACCGCAGAGGAAGCAGCAAATGCCATTCCGCAAACAATCGATTGCGGTGGTCGATTCGACGGTGATGCCGAACCACGCCCGCGCCATGAGTTCAGAGGTGAGTGGACCATCCACCACAGTCACCAGATTGCGATCCTCGGGAGTGAGAATGTCGCGAACCATTCTGCGGCGCTGGGAAAGGCTTTCGAACGGATGCAGCTTGATTATGACTCCGCGCCCGCTTTGGCGAGCCACGCGGCACAGCGACGGCAGCAGTTCGCGATAGACCTCATCGGCGCGCAGTCCGGCCACCTCGTAGGGCTCAGAGAACAAAATAGCCGAAGACTGGGACGGATGGGTGAATTCAATCGCCGAAGGAGTGTTCTCCGGCGCCGGCGCCCCAAGGACGACTTTTTCTGCCGGAAGACCGCAGACCCGCAGCAGATAGTCGCGTTCCATTTCATTCTTCGCCAGGTACAGGTCGCAGGGCAGGGCCTTCAACGCATACCGCCCGTCGAGCGCCCCATGATGAAAATCTACGGTCTTTATCTTTAACTTTCTTCGGGCCGCGAGCAAGACCGGCAACCGCGTGTACAAATTGCTGTCATCGCCACACAGAACGCCCTCGACCGGTTCGCGTTCGAGTACTTCACGCCAGGCATTGCGGGCACTCATACCATCACGAATCCAATCCGGAAAAGAGTCGAGAAGGCCAGCTTGCACCAGCACGCGCAACTCCGGAGACTCGCACAAGTCTGCTCTCAATTTCATCCAGCGTTCCGTCAGGGATTTGATTTCCGCTCCAGTTGAATCGGCCTTTGCATACGCTGCCAAGCCTCGCACCTGAACGTTCGCAGGAGCGACGAACTGCCAGGCGCTTCGCCGGGTTGCCACCATCAGGAAAGGTTGCTCCGGAAGTAATCGCGCGTAGGCCGCCGCCATGCGCGAAACATTTGTATAAGCGCTCGGCAGCAATACCACGGGTTTGGCGCAAGGTTGAGGGCGTTCAGCAAACCGGCTGCGCCACTGATAGCCAGCATCGTACTTGTCCAGAAAAATCTCGGCAAGCTCTGCCGGCGAAAAACGTCGAACCAGCCCGGCATAATGCTTGGCGCGGGCGGCGGTGCGCGCAAGACCGCTGGGTTCAAAAGTTTCCAGCGGGCGGCGCAACGCGAGAGCCACGATTTCTGCGACCCCTCCAGGGCGCGTGGCCCAGAGCTCGGCGGACGGGCTAATTTCTTTCGCCACCGACAGCAGCGTAGGCAGGGCTAGCGCGTACGGAGCCACCAGCAGCGACATCAGGTCCCACCAGTCGATTCCTTCTTCATCGACCAGCCGGCCGCTCCCCGCGGAGAACATCTCGCGCACATGTTTCGCGTCGGCGATGCCATGGCGGAAAGAATCCGCGCGCAGCACGGGACAGCCGTACTGCCGGCCCCATCCTTCCTGAAAAAACAAGGAAGACTTTCCCAAGTCAACGATAAGGTCCCAATGCTGCCGTGACCAGGGTCCCCGTTCCGGCGAATCTTCGGGCTGAAGCAGGAGAACTCGCATGAGGGCAGTCGGCCACGTCGTCAAACGCCGGCCGACACCTCCGCGACAGGCACTTCATCGAGCTTTGGGATCTCGCCTTTGATCCTCTGCCAACCCGGAAGCCGCTGCCGAACCAGCGAGTAGCGCCTGTGAAACCCGGCCTTGTCTAAACCTTGCATCGATACAACATTGCTGGCCGCGCTGAAAATCCAGGGGCTTTTCCCCGTGTCCCGCATGCGCTTGGCGATCCGGCTCACCGTCTCCCCATAATATCCGTGGCCGCGCGCCGAGACCGGAGTCCAGCAGTCGAAAATCATCACGCAGCCAGCCGATGGCCCATCGACCTTGGAGTTCAGTTCTGCGAGGAAAAATCTATCGAACGCAGTCATCCATGCAAAATGCAACACGGCGCCTTTCGCGTCCACTAAACCAAAACATTCCGCGTTCCCGTCCAGCAGGCGCGAGGCGGAGCGCAAAAGGTATGCGAGCGTTGACGGATCGTCGACGTACTGCGACACTGCCGAGGCCAAATGGTTCAGATCGAGGGGCTCCAGGGTTGCGCTCGAATCAGGAGGGCCCGGGCCGCGCCATTCAAAAAAACAGACCTCGTCCTCCGACCAGAAAAATGCTCTGGCTCGCTTGGCCGCCCGCCGGACCGTGGCACCGATGCCGTCGCGGCTCATGCTCTCCTTCAGTTGCCGCCAGCGCGCCGTGATTGTCCGCGCACCCGCCTCCAGCCGAGGAGAAGTCTTGATGATTTCAGCAGCGTGGTAACGCAAGATCTCGCGGGCATGTTGCAGCGGGGACGTTCTCAACGTCACATACAGCGTTTCCCGGCTCTGGTTGGCGAATCGATCCTTATACTCTTCAGCTCCGAGCCCAAGATCAATGGTTCTCAGAGCAGGGTTATCCACCGCTTCTTCGATCAGCTTCGCCAGCAGACAAAAGCCTGGAGAATATTTTTCCAGGACAGCGTCAAAAGTGGGCTGGTACCAGAACCAGGTGTCCCGGAACTCGAATCCATAGTTCCAGGCAAAAGAGTTCTCGCCCGACATCATGCGGGTCAGCGCCAGCCAACCGGACGCGGAAAGTAATTTTGCTAACTCCCCCAGAAACACGCGGCGCTCCGGGCGCGCCAGGTTGCTGACCCGCCCGGTTGCGAGAAACCGTGCCACGTGAGCCTGGATGAACTGGGGCAAGATCGGCTCGACCGCTTCCCAGGAGCGGGCGTGATCGAGACGCACGGGCGCTTCGCGCCCCATCGCGTTCAGAAATCGGCGCAGCATTTTCTTCCGCGGCAATACCGGCTTCTGTTCCCCCGGACGGCGCTCCAGTTGGGCCAGCGAAACCTGAGCGCAGAGGTAGGCCGTGCGCGCAAAGAAAAGGTAGTTGTTCCGTGCCGATGCTTTCTGGATGGCGGCGACCGTATTCGAGTCGGCCGGCAGGTTCGTGAGCGTAATCTCGCCGACGCCTCGCTTCTTCAACTCGGCCAACACTCGCGCGACGAAGGCAGCACTGTCTTCCGGCAGGCTGAGAAAATCGCAATAGTCTCCGGTGTTGGCACAAAGAAAAGACACTTGACGCCCTTCCACACCGGCAGCCAACGCAGCGACTCCGCACAGGGATTGACTCTCGTCATAGGCCAGAAAAAGCAGCGGCTGGAGTGTGGCATGATACGCGCGTTGTACCGCCAGCGACCACTCGTAGCTATAGAAAATCTGTGGCCGCTCTACGCGCTGCACCAATGCGTTCCATTGCTGGCGCAGGTTGGCATCCTCGGGAATTTCTTGCAGCAGGACGAGTCGCAAGTTTAGATTCACTTCTCGCAAGGTTTGGCGAATACGTAATAGTACCAATCTGTTGCGTAAGGATGGCTCGGCTGGGGATAGTCATCGCCAAGGACGCGCTCAAGCCGGAAATGCAGGGCCTCCAGTTCGGCGATCACCCGACTTGGGATGGAATAGTGCGTCAGCAGCCCGCCATGCGCGGAATCGACCAGACTTCCCTCGCCGCGCCAGAACGCGCCCGACGGAATCCTCTTCAGGACTCGCAGCAAAGTCTCTCCCGACGCTTGTGCGAAGGCCATCGCCGACCGCGCCCCAGTGAGAAGAGTCAACCATAGCCAGTACAGAATCTTCCAGTCGGCCGAGAATCGTCGTGCGGTCTGCCGCAGCCGCATTCGGTTCCACTGCGGCCGCACCAGCACTGCGCGAGCGTTATGCGAAGAGAAAATAAAGGTTCCATTCGCCTTGAGAACCCGTTGAACCTGGTTGAAACAGCTTTGCCGCGATTCCTCGGGAAGCATATAGTCAATGCCGTTGAACGCGAAAACGACAACGTCGAACGACGCGTCTGGAAAGAGCAGCAAGTTGGCCGCATCCGCGACTTTGAACTCCAGGCTCGGGAACCTAGCCTCGCAAGCCTTGACCATCGCCGGAGCGTAATCGACGCCAACATAGCGCGAAGCTCGCTTCGCCAGGTACGCCGTAGTGCGTCCGCCTCCAACACCAAGATCGAGAATCGCGCTGCCCGCTGGAATATAGATCTCAAACAGCACTCGCTCGCAAGGCGTTAAATAATCCAGCGTCGCGTAGTGGGCAGCTACTGCCGGGGCATCGTAGGTCTGAAGATTCGTAGCTGCGCTGCGGCCCGTCATTTCGATACTTGCCCCTGCGTTGTCGCGGCGCTTTGCGCACGGCGTCCGGCAACCCGCTGCAGCCGCGCATAGAAGCCAGAAACGTGCGCCTCGAACTCAGCCAGACCCATCCCCGCTGTAACATGCGCGCGTGGCAACGCGTAGGGCGGCAGCGCAGTGCCCAGTCCACCACCAAAGTTTAGGAAGGCGGCTTGGAATCCAGCCTCCTCGGCCATCGCCAGTACCTGCGGCGTAACCGACTGCGGGTCACCGAAGGGATAGGCGAACGCCCACACTCGTTTCTCGAGAACCGATTCCAGTCTCGCCCGGCTCTCGGAGATTTCGGCGCGAGCCAACTCGGGCGGCAACTGCGACAGCATGGGATGGCTCAGGGTATGCGCGCCAATCGTCATTCCCGCCGAGGCCAGTTCCAGAAGTTCGCGGCGTGTCAGCAATCCAAACCGGCGGCACGATGCTGAATTTCGCTGGAAATCCCGCTCCGCATTCCCTCTAAATTTCCGCGCAGCGTCAAGTACGAGTGCGCGTTTTTCCGAATCAACTTGCGAGAGCCGCTTGACCGAATTCCACCAGACCGCACGCCGCTGCTCGCGCGACCCCGCTTCACCCTGAATCAGAATTCCTTCGGATGAAATCTCGAAAGTCCCGGCCGGGGCGCGAAGCAACAGTAGAAACAGTTCTTCGTACCACAGCATCGTCCGCTGTTCTTCGATCGAAGCGCCGGTGACAAAGAACAGGCAGCTCAACTTCTCCTGCCGCAGAACCGGCAGCATGTCGGTCAGACAGTTCAGCAGCCCGTCATCACAGGTCAGCAGAACCGCCCGCGGCGGCAGCTCGCGCCGTCCGTCGCCCTCCAGACAAGCCAGCGCGTCTTCGGGCGAAATCACGTCGTAATGCGCCTTCAGCAGACGCAGTTGGCGGACCAGCACCTCCGCGCGGATCAGGTTCCCGTCCAACGCTGCATCGACAGGTTCGTATCCTTCGGGAAGCACACCGTGATATGTGACCACCGCAAGTCCTGTCGCGGAAGTGCGGTGAAAAACTCCGGCCAGCGACAATGCCGGATAGAACACCTTCTTCAGGAAGGGACTGACAATCCTCATTGCGGTTTAACTGGTTCGACCAGTTCCCAGCTCAGCGGAGTTCCGCGCTCAATGTCGCAGGCGGCGTGGCGTCCCAGGACTTCCGCGAGGTGCCGGGTATGCAGCCCCTGCCCTGGACGAATCGAGCGAACATTTTCGGCCGTGAACAGATCGCCCCGTTTCACATCCTGCACTACGAACAGGGAGCGCCGAAACACCCGGCTGCTCGCCTCTTTCGCGCTGCATCCGAAAAAGACCGTACCCAGCGCGTTCTCGGTCACACGAACCGCATCCACCATTGCCTTGAATTCATGCGGCTCCAAAGAGAACGCGCTGTCGGGCCCCGGATCCGAGCGCGATAGCGTGAGGTGCTTCTCGATGATGCACGCGCCCAGCGCCACCGCCGCCACCGGCACCGCAATCCCCATGCCGTGATCGGAAATGCCGTGATCAGAAACGGTATGATCCGAAAGCCCCGCCGGCACGCCGAAGCGCCGCGCCAGTTCTGGGATGGTGCGCAGATTCATCTCCTCCGCCGGCGCCGGATACGCGCTCGTACACTTCAGCAGCGCAATCTGGGTCGCCCCTGCCTGCCGCGCCGCCTGCACCGCCTCTTCAATCTCCTCCACCGTTGCCATCCCCGTCGACATGATGAGGGGTTTGCCGGTACGCGCCATCTTCTGAATGAGCGGAATGTCCACCAATTCACAAGACGCCAGCTTGTGCGCCGGCACGTGCATCTCTTCCAGAAAATCGACTGCGGTCGCATCGAAGGCGCTGGAAAACAAATCCATGCCGAGATCATCGGCAACCAGCTTCAATTTCGGCTGCCATTCCCACGGAGTGTACGCCTCGCCGTAGAGCTCATAGAGCGTGCGCCCATCCCACAGCGTTCCTCCTCCGATTCGGAAAACTTCTCGGTCGCTGCGAATGGTGATGGTGTCAGGCGTATAGGTCTGCAGCTTCACGGCATCGGCTCCAGACTGCTTGGCCGCTTGAAGAATGCGAACAGCTTTATCGAAATCCTGATTGTGGTTCGCGGAAAGCTCGGCAATCACATACACCGGATGCCCAGCGCCGACGGCTCGTGCTCCGATCTTGATTTGCGATGACATTCGTCAACTCAGCTGCGGACGTAAATGCTGCGGACGCAAATAAAGTGCACCGCAATATGCTCGCGAACTTGTTCCACTCCGACCCTTACAAATCCCGCTCGTTCGAAGGCTCGAGCCGAGGCAGCGTTTTGGGGCTTCACGTAAGCGTGCACTCGTTCACACTCGGTGCATCCCAGAATCTCGCGCGTTCCCGCTTCGATTAACGGCACAGCCAGCCCCATCCCTCGCTTCTCCTTCGCCAGGCTGAGGTTCAGCTCCGCTTCACCGCCCTTGAGATCAAAACGGATTTGCCCAAACGGAGTTCCCCCCTCATCTTCGGCAATGAATATGAGGCTTCCACTCCTGTCGATTTTTTCCGCAAACCATGCGACATGAGTTTCCCAGGGGATGGGAGCGGACGAAAACGATGCTGCGCGAACCTCCGGATCGTTGGCCCATTCCCACAACAGGCGGACGTCGTCGGGTCGAGCGCCCCGTAATCTCACATTGTTCGCGCCGCGTAGAACCGAGACTACCCGCAGGGCACCTTCGCCGTCCACTAACTCGCGCGAGCGTTTCGACAGCGACAGACGGAGATCGCGAGTGAAGACCAGCTGATTCAATCGATCTGCGATCGCGCCGGCGGTTACCGTTCGATCGCCCACGTGGATAGCGCATCCTCGTCGATCCAATTCCCGCGCGACCTCAGTCTGGTTGTCAGCTACATCGATCAACAACGCCGGAAGTCCCAGCAGGCAGAGTTCCCAGCAGGTCGATCCTGCGGCTGAAACAGCCACATCTGACGCGGCCATTTGCTCTGCCATGTTTGAAACGTCTCTGCGCATCGTGATCCTTCCGCCAGACCGTGTCGCGAGACTCTGCAGCCTCGCGAAATGAGGATTGCTGCCACCAATCACGACTGTCGCTTCCACGCTTTCCAGTCTGGCCAGTGCCAATGCTTCGATCACGCGCGCGGTAAGGTTCTCTGGATCGCTGCCGCCCATCGTCACCAGTATTCGGCGGCACTCCGGCAACACTTCCCTCTGCCAATTCCGCCACGCAGCGAACTGGCGCCGCAGCAGACAATAACGAGTGCCCAGCAGAAGCCGGGTTTGCGGTTCCCGGTTGGCATAAAGCGACTCGCCGGCAGATACATTCTGATTTAGGACCAGATCGGCCGAATAATTCTGCGCGTGGCCATAGTCATCGAGAAACAAAAGCTTGAGCCCGCCATCCTTGAGCGCCCGCTGATAGTCCGCGGTGAAATGGTAGCCGTCCACCACAACCCAATCGGATTTCTGTTCCCTGGCAAGGCCAATCGTCTGTCTGGCATCTTCCGCCGTTCCCGCCGGCGACGAAATGGACATCACTTCGCACGACTCCGCCGCCAGCCGCATCTGGATGGCAGGCGTGCTCTCCGCCATCGCGAACACCGCGCGGCCGCCCGCATCCTGCCAGGCCTGCGCCAGCGCCAGGCAGCGCATCACATGGCCCGTCCCAATGGAGACGCTGGCATCCGCGCGAAAAAGCAGAGAACGAGAAGGTTGTGAACCGGGAATCATCCGCCGTGCAGGGCTTTCTGCCGGACCGATCGATTCAACTCCGCCAGCTCCGGCTCCCGATCGAGAAGATCAAGAACGTCGTGCCACAGAAACTTCGGATTGCTCTTGAGCCGCGCATAAATTGTCTGCACGAGTGCCAAATCCTCGGGAGTATCCACGGTCCAGCGATGGCCGCTGTAGTCTGCATCTCCCGTTACCGACAAGAGCTTGAACTCTGCCGGATGCTCGGAAATGTACGGCGTGACGTGCTCGCGTTCATAACGCTTTCGCGCTTGCTGCCAGGCTCGCCCCAAGGCGGCCGCCGTCATGACTTCCGTATCCAAACCGCGCGGGTATGTGCGGACGAGGGTATTCGACGCATAGTCGGGACTCGCATCCAGAAATGCCGCAATGGTCTTGTCCGTTATCTCAGGATCGATCAGCGGACAATCCGAGGTGATCCTTACCACCACATCCGCCTTGGCTAGTTGCGCGGCGCGGAAATAGCGGTCGAGCACATCGTCCTGATCGCCACGGGAGACGGTAACTGAGAGGCTACGGCATTCCTTGACGATCGCGTCGTCCGCCGCGCGATCCGTCGTGGCCACCAGCACTTCCTCGATCAGGCGGGCGCGCCGCAGGCGATTCACCACCCGCGCCAGCACGGTTTCGCCCTCAAGGTCTTTGAGCACTTTGCCCGGCAGCCGTGTGCTCCCCATGCGGGCCTGAATGATCGCCACAATCCGCATCCCTGAATTACCCTCCAAGACGCCCTGGCGTCACTTACCCGTCAATACCCGCCCCATAAGATTGCGCACTCCTCGCCGCTTGATGGTCTTTATCAGGCCTCTCGCTTCAGCCCAAAACTCTGGTTCCGGAAGCATGGGGAACGTTCCGACCAGGTTTGCCTTCCGTCGATCCGAAAACCGGCCCACCAGCTTCTGGTCGTGGACTCGTCCCGAAATATAAACTCTCGGCTTCTCGCTCGCGTTGAGCGCTGTCACCGCTTTTCTAAGGAAAGTGAGATCGAGCTTGAATTCAACATGGCCATGCACAATTTTCACCCGGCCATTGAGATATCCTTGCCCTCGAAACTTGCAGTTGTATTCCCGCGTCAACGTGGCGATGCGGACGTCACTCTCATAAACTGCAGCGCGGAAAAAAGGTTGATCGTTGATCGGCTGGCCCGGTTTCTCTTCAAGATACTTCCGGTACAGAGTTCCCCATTGCTCCAGTACTCGGTTCAATCGATCGGAGCGCTTGAGCATGAGAATTCCAGTATTGAACTCCGGGAAGCTGGAAGGTATGTCGGGCCGCGGATATCGATGGTGCCAGTCGGTGTTGACGTACTCCTCATGCGTGGCCGCGCAATCGAAGTGGTCCAGCAGCGCGAACAATTCGGGAACGGGCTCCAGCACGTAAGTGTCTGCGTCAATGAATAGAGTGCGTTCGTAAGGCGAATTCTGAATCAACTTGCTCTTGTCGTAAAACCCGTCTTGCGTAGGTTCGACCAGCACCACTTTTTCGAAGAGCGGACTGTCCACCGAAAACTGCGAAAAAACGGTGATCGGCAAATCGGGCATCGCCTTCGTAAGACTCGCCGCCGACGTAAGCAGCAGGTCTACGTACCTTGGATCCTGCGTGATGATGTACACGGCTCCGTTCGACATTTTTCAGGTTCCTTCCAGAATCACGCCTGGCCAAAAATTGGCATGCTCCTGCCGCTAAGATGCGTAGTGATGGAACACCTTTCTTACCGCTAAGACCACGTCCTGAACGTCGCATTTGCTCATGCCGTGAAACATGGGCAGACTGATCAGCCGGGCATAACCGTCTTCGGCGATGGGAAATTCCCCGCCTTTATATCCAAACCGCTCGCGGTAGTAAGGGTGCAGGTGCACCGGAATGTAATGCACATTCACGCCGATGTTTTCGCCCCGCAGCGCGCGGAAGATCTGCGCGCGATCCGCCGTGAGCTTCTCCAGGTTCAGGCGAATGGGATACAGATGCCACGCTGGATTTACCTGGGCTCGCACCGTGGGAGGAATCACGCCGGAAAGCTCCTGAAACGCCGCCGTATAGAGCGCAGCAGTGTCCCGCCGCCGCGCCAGATTTGCGTCGAGCCTTTTCAACTGCTGCAACCCCAGAGCGCAAACAATATCGGGCAGGCGATAGTTAAATCCGAGCAGGACCATGTCGTAGTGCCACTGCCCCGCGCTCTGCCGCTGGCGCGCGTCGCTTGAAATTCCATGATTGCGGAAACGCCGCATCGTCTGGGCAAACTCGGGATTGTTGGTCGTGACCATGCCGCCTTCGCCGGTGGTGATGTGCTTCACCGGATGGAAGCTGAACACGGTCATGTCGGCAATGCTCCCCACGCGCTGCCCGCCGTACTCGGCGCCGAGGGCGTGACACGCGTCTTCAATCACGATCAGCCCGTGTCGCCTTGCCATCTCGAGGATTGGCGCCAGTTCCGCCGGATGCCCCGCGTAGTCCACGGGAAGAATCGCCTTCGTCTTCGGCGAGATTTTCTTCTCGATTTGCTCAGGATCAAGATTGAGCGTGTCCCGGCAGACGTCCACAAATACTGGGGTCGCACCCTGATACAAAACGCAGTTCGCCGTGGCGGCGAACGTGAAGGGTGTGGTAATCGCTTCGTCGCCGGACTTGAGTCCAGCGGCGAACGCGGCTCCATGCAACGCTGCCGTGCCGGAACTGAAGCTGACGGCATGAGCCGCTCCCACGCGGGCCGCGAAGGCTTCCTCAAATTCGGCAACCTTGGGCCCGGTCGTCAGCCAATCCGAACGCAGCACCTCAACCACGGCCTGAATATCGGCCTCGTCCACCGACTGTCGCCCATAGGGAAGGAAACTAGCGCGCACGGGCGATCCGCCGTGGATAGCAAGGGCCTGCGGGCTGACCGTGATTGAACTCATGATGCAGCGCTCATGTTGCTGCCCTCAGGCTGGAACCCGCGCCGGCACTGGCTGTTCCTCCGGCACCGAGGGAGAAATTAATTCCTGCAATTCGCGACTCGTCAGCCAGTGTTCATTGGTGTCGCTGGCATAGCGGAATCCTTCCGGCAACGGCCGCCCCTGCACCCAGTTCTCGCGCCGCCACCACGGATGCGACGGCTGAATGATGTAGCGGTCGTCGACTTCCAGCGTGTTCCGCGCCTCGTCTTCCGAGACCAGCACTTCGTGCAGCTTTTCTCCAGGACGAATTCCAATGGTCTCAATCTCACATCCCGGCGCAATCGTTTCCGCCAGGTCGACCAGCCGCATGCTGGGAATCTTGGGCACGAAAATTTCTCCGCCGTGCATCTGCTCGACGCTGCTCACCACGAACCGCACGCCCTGCTCCAGGGTGAGCCAGAAACGGGTCATGCGCGCGTCGGTGAGCGTAATGCGCCCGCGACGTTTCTGCTCCTGAAAAACCGGGATGACGCTTCCGCGGCTTCCCACCACATTTCCGTAGCGCGCACAACTGAACCGCGACTCCTGGGCGCCCGCATACGCATTGGCCTGGACAAACATTTTCTCGGCGCAGAGCTTGGTGGCGCCATAGAGGTTGATGGGATTGACGGCTTTATCGGTGCTCAGCGCCAGGACACGCCGCACGCCCTGATTGATGGCGGCATCGATCACGTTGCGCCCACCCATGATGTTGGTTTGAATGGCCTCGAACGGGTTGTACTCGCAGGCTGGCACCTGCTTCAGCGCGGCCGCGTGAATCACGATCGTAATTCCGGCGAAAGCCCGCTCCAGACGACCCGCGTCTCGAACGTCTCCCAGAAAATATCGCAGGCTGGGATGGTCCAGTCCCGCGGCGCGCATGTCGTGCTGCTTGAGTTCGTCGCGGCTGAAGATGACCAGGCGCTTCGGCCGGTACTCCTTCAGCATGATTTCGATAAATTTCTTCCCGAAAGACCCGGTCCCGCCCGTCACCAGCACTGCCTGTTCCGACCAATTCATCCCATCCGCCTCGTTCTCAATAAAATCAGGCACTCTGCGGCGAAACCACTCGAACGCCTTTTGTCATTTCCATAAACACGGCCATCCGGGAACATTTCTGCGGAGATAGCCACGGGCTGGGTCTCACGTTGCCGCTAGTATAGCGGACTTTCACGGAAATCGGCGTGCGATCCCTCCGTCCTGCAGCCGCGTCGCCGAAAATTGGCCGCGGTTTTTTGCCCGTCCAATGCTAGAATGTCCAACGAACTCTCCGTTACTCAGTGCAAAACAATTCCCTGCGCGACGCACCAGCCGCTTCGACCCAGGACTTAGCCGTAGTGTGCAGGATAGCCCGGTTCGGGCTCTTGCAGCAGTTACAAATTCGTTGAGGAGCAGGCATGGATTCCGGACCCCCGGTGCAGGCGAGTAACCCCGTCATTCGCGAATTACAGCCGACCCAAAGCCTGGACCTGGGGCGGCCAGCGGGGCTGCGATCTTATCCGGATCTCCCGCGGGACGACTCCGCCATCGGCGACTCGATTCGGGTTTTGCAGAAGCGCAAATGGGTCGTCATCGTGTGCCTGGTGTCAATCTTCTCTGTGGTTGCGATCGCCAGCCTGAAGATGACTCCCGTCTATGAAGCCGGCGGCACCATCGAGATCAACAAGCCCGATGCCAGCCTGAACTTTCAGAACTCAGCCTCGTTTAGTCTGGACTACTTTGACCCCACCGAATTAGAGACCGACATCAAGATTCTGCAGAGCGATCTTCTCGCTCTGCAAGTCATTCAGGAACTGCACCTGGACCGGGGCCCGGAGTTCGCCGCCCAAGCGCCGCCGGCGCCCAGCAACGATCTCGCTCCCGACCCGCTGCAAACCGATCCCTCTCATGCCGCCGCCATGGTGGGCAGCTTCAAGGGGAGTCTGCGAGTCGCCCTGGTTCCGAACACCCGCATCATCGAGGTCCACTATCGCAGCCCGGATCCTCAGAAGGCTGCCAATGTCGTCAACACGCTGATGCAGACCTATGTCGAGAACAACTTCAAGGCCCGTTTCGATTCCACCATGCAGGCCTCGGACTGGCTTCAGCGACAACTGGTTGATTTGCAGATGAAGGTGGAAGCCTCCCAGGAAAAACTTGTGCGTTATCAGAAAGAGCACGAAATCCTGGGCATCGACGAAAAACAGAACATCACGATGGCGAAGTTGGACGAACTCAACAAGGAACTCACTGTCGCCGAGAGTGAGCGCATGGACAAAGAGGCGCTCTACCGATTAGTGGAGTCCGGAGACCCGGACGCGGTCGCTTCCGGCGCCGGCGGCCTGGAAGACTCCTCTTCTTCTGCTTCCGGTACACAGTCTCCCTCGCAACTGCTGGAGAACCTGCGGGCCAAGCAGGCCGATATCAAGATTCAGGTTGCGGATTTGAGCACGCAGTTCGGCCCCGCTTATCCCAAGCTGACGCAGTTGAACAACCAGCTGAAAGAAATCGATTCGCAGATTCAAACGGAAATGAAGAAGGTCGCGAGCAAGGTCCGCGGTCAATACACGACGGCGCTGCAGCGCGAGAGCATGTTGCACGACGCGCTCGAAAAGCAGAAGCAGGAAGCCAATAAACTCAACGAAAGCGCCATCGAGTACAACATCATCAAGCGCGACTCGGAGACTTACCGCACGCTCTACGAGGGTCTGCTGCAGAAGCTGAAGGAAGCCGGCGTTTCGGCGGGATTGAAGTCCAACAATTTTCGTATCGTGGACCGAGCTGCCCAGCCGGCCGCGCCGATTGAGCCCAACGTCCCGCGAAACTTGCTGTTTGCCCTGGTCCTCGGGCTGGCATCGGGAGTCGGACTGGCCTTTCTGCTCGAAGGGGTAGACAACACCGTGCGCACCACCGAACAGGCGCAGGCGATTTCTGGCCTGGCCTCGCTGGGCATGATTCCTCTGGGTTCCAAGTCGGCGCGCGAAGGGCCCAATCCTAAGCGCCTGGTGATCGCCACGTCCAAGGAAGCGGTGGAACTGGTCACCCAGGTCAGGCCGCAGTCGCAAATGGCGGAATCGTACCGCGCCCTGCGCACATCTTTGCTGCTCTCCAACCTGGGAGCGCCTCCCAAGGTCATTATGGTAACCAGCGCCTTGCCGCAGGAAGGCAAGACCACGACCAGCATCAATTGTGCCGTCGTGCTGGCGCAGAAAGGCGTGCGCGTCCTGCTCATTGATGCGGACTTGCGCCGTCCTAGTATTCACAAGACTTTGGGTATGGGTCCGCACAGTGGATTGAGCAATGTGCTGACCGGCAGCACTACTCTGGAGAAGGCGATCACCCGCACGGCGATCCTCCCCAATCTGTTCGTGCTGGCCGCCGGAACGCCACCGCCCAACCCGGCCGAACTGCTGGCGTCATCCAACATGAGAGACGTACTCAATCGGTTGGGTGAAGAATATGACCACATTGTGATCGACACGCCTCCGTCGCTGTCGGTAACCGATGCGGTCGTGCTTTCGCCGCGCGCGGATGCCGTTGTGCTCGTGATCCGGTCTGGCCAGACCACGAAGAATGCGCTGCGCCGCTCGCGCGACATTCTGATGCAGGTCAACGCCAAGGTCGTAGGAGTGCTGCTCAATGCGGTCGACCTGAGTTCTCCTGACTACTATTACTATTACGAGTACCAGGGAAAGTATGCGCGCTACTACCGCGAGGGCGACTCGTCCGGGCACGATGATGAGGAGAGTGATGAAGGGGACGAAATCTCGCCGTCGTCGAGCAGTGCGTAGCTACGGGTTCTCCAGCCAAACCACATGAAGATTCCTTTGCACAGTCCGGCTCGCAAGCGGCTGGTCGCGGCGATTGCCGTCGCGCTGGCCGTCATCTACGTGGGCTTGGCCGCGAGCCGGTTCGCAGCCTCCTGGCTGGGGAGCCGCGTCGAACTAACCAGCCTCAAGCGGGCATCCTGGCTCGATCCTGGGAACGCGGATTATCGAAATCACTTGGGCCGATTCTACGATCTGGTCGCCCGTGATCCCGCCTCGGCAGTGGGCCCCTACAAAGAAGCCGTCGCCCTCAACCCTCATTCCGCCCGCTTCTGGTTCGACCTGTCGAGCGCCTATCAGGTTCTGGGCGACACGGCCAACCAGACTGCCGCGCTGGAACGCGCCATCCACGCCGATTCCATGACGCCGGACGTTGCCTGGGAAGCAGCCAATCTCTATCTGGTCGAGGGCGAAAATGATAAAGCGATGCGCGAGTTTCGGGTTGTGCTCGCCAATGACCCCTCCCTTGCCGAGGCGGCCATCCAGTTCTGCTGGCGCATCGAGCCGGATGTCGATGTGCTCCTGCGCGACGTTGTCCCTCCCCGTAACGACGCGTACACGGCATTCCTGAACCTGCTCGAGACCAGGGAGGAAACCGCTGGTACCGCCAAGGTCTGGAGTGCATTGATGCAGACCAATCAGCCCTTCGAGCGTCGCCATGCCGACCAATACATCCACTATCTAATCCAGCACAAAGATGTCGATCAGGCCGTCCTGGTCTGGCAAGAGACGGCCGCTCGTTTCGGGCTTACTTCGTACTTGCCATCGCCCGGCAATCTGATCGTGAACCCCAGCTTCAGCCTGAATGTGCTCAACGCGGGTTTTGACTGGCAGCATGGAAGCCAGACCGGCGTCAAACTGGAACTCGATCCCACCGACTCTCATGCGGGCCGGCAGTCCCTCACCGTCACCTTTGACGGGCCCGGAATCACCGACGCGGGCATTTATCAGTTCGTCGCGGTGCAGCCCAACACCGCCTACCAGTTCTCTGCGTACTACAAGAACGTAGAAATGGAGGGAGCGGGCGGGCCGCATTTCACGATTCAAGACATGTACACGCAGGCGGTTTACTACGAAAGCGATGAGTTGATCGACGCGGGTTTCTGGAAATCGGCGCAGGGCGACTTCACCACCGGACCGGATTGCAAGCTGGTCGTACTGCACATCCGCCGGCTTCCGGCAGGCAGTCCAATCCGTGGTAAGCTCTGGATCGACGATTTTCATCTCATCCGAAAACCGTCGTAAGGAACGGAACAGCCCGAGAAAAAACGGCGACTTTGATGCGGGTTCACAGGAAAAAACCGAAGGAATTCAACCGCCAGGCGCAGTCGGCGCAGATTGAAACCATACTGCTTTATGGAACCTTCGGATTGCTGATGTTTGGTCCGGTCGCCTTCGGCGCGGTCGAGCCCTGGTCGACTTTCATCCTCGAAGCCGGCGCTACGCTGCTCAGCGGTCTGTGGCTCAGCAAACAATTCCTCGACGGCGAAGTGACCATCCAGTGGAATCCGCTGTTCCTTCCCATGGCCGGATTCGGCTTTCTCATCTTCGTGCAGATCGTTTTCCGCGCCAGCGCCTACCTGCACGACACCATCTCCGGGGCCATGTTGTATTGCGCTTATGGCATGCTCTGTTTTCTGGCAGCGCAGACCCTGTTGCGCGTTTCACAAGCGCGCAAGATCGCCGTCATATTCGCGCTTTACGGATTCGCCATCGCGGCACTTGCCCTGCTTCAGGGCATCGCTCCCAACGGCAAACTGTTCTGGATTCGCCAACCCACCATGGGGGGCGCAATCTACGGGCCCTACGTGAACCACAACCACTACGCAGGACTCATGGAAATGCTCGTGCCCATTCTTCTGGTGCTTGCACTTACGCGACTGATCGGTGACCGGGAACGCGTGGCCGCCGGGGTCGCTGCAGCCATCATGGTGGGGACCATTTTTCTTTCGGGCTCGCGCGGGGGCATGCTTGCTATTTTCGTCGAACTGGCGGTTTTCACCGGAGTGCTGCTGCGCCAGCGAAAAACCTTCCGGATCGCCGTCAGTGTAGTAGCGTTCGCGGTCGTGCTGGTCAGTGTGTTGACCTGGCTGGGCGGCAAAGAATTGACTTCCCGCGTTTCCAGCATCTCCACGGAAGCCCGCACTGAGCTTTCCGGCGGGATGCGTCTTTCCATTGACCGCGATGCTCTCCGCATGTTTCGGAGCAAGCCGATCCTGGGCTGGGGCCTGGGAACCTTCCCCGTGCTTTATCCGCAGTACCGCAGCTTCTATACCAACTTCTTTGTGAATGAAGCTCACAACGACTATCTGCAACTGCTATGCGAGATGGGACTGCTCGGCTTCGGAACCATGGTGTGGTTCCTGATTGTGCTTTACCGCACCGCCCTGCGCCAGATCGGTAACTGGATGTCGGACGTGAGCAGCGCGGTCACTCTGGCTTGCACCTTGGGATTCACCGGAATCCTGGTCCACAGCACGCTCGACTTCAACTTGCAGATTCCCGCCAACGCCGCGCTTTTCTACGTGCTCTGCACTCTCGCGGCGGCTCCGCCGCTGCTGCAGCGCTCTCGCAAACGCAGGCCTGCATCGACCGAGCAAGAAGAGGTTATGCCAGCTTCGGAAGTGGTCTAGCTCCGCGCCCTCCTCTTAGTTCCCAAGTTCCCAGCAAGAGAATTGTCGGCTTGGGGAGAAGTCCGCCAGGGAAGATCTGATTAAGGTCCAACAGAAAGCCTAAACCACAGAGGACACAGAGGAACCCAGAGGCTTAATCAGAGCTCTCCTAGACAAGTGCGCTGGCGAAACAGGGCCCACAATAATACGCCCGTGGATTTATAGGGATGAAGAGCGCGCGAAACTCGCCGTATCTGGTTAGGGCACCGTTGGGCTGGCGGGGTTGCTGTTCTGCAACAGCACCCAGGTCGTAACGCCCGCAACGGCCCCCGCGCCGATACCGATTGCGTAAGGAGAACTCAGAATTCCCCCGCCTGCAGCTGGAATCGCTCCAGCCGCCCGCTTTCTGTCTTTCTTCTTCTTGCCGTCCTTCGTCTTCTCGTTGTCTGCAGTGTCCGGCGTGGTCTCGGAGCGGGTCGTATCCTGGCCCTGGGCCAGCGTAACTACATTCTTGCCGTCATCGATGGTCAGTGCGCCCTTGCGGGCAAAGATCCTGCACCGTCCCGTCGACGTCCGTGACGTTAAATTCCGTCCACGCATTCGAGGCGGGCGTCACTTTCACATCCCCCGCGGTGGCGGCGATTTCCTTGGACGTCGATACGGTTACGCCGCCGTGTTCGATATCCACCGACGCGCCTTCGAACTGCACCAGCGAGTCGGATAGAACGGCGATGCTGGAGCCGGATTCGTTGATATTGGCTACGGAATCAGAACGGGTTTGGAGAAGATCGCCGGAGAAAATAGCGGAGGAAGCGCGAGGCACGTGCACGCCGTTCACCCAGGCCGCGCCGTTTGTATAGAGCATAGCCGCATTGGAGTCGGCGGCAAACAACGAACCGGGGAACAGAATCATTAGCACGCAACTAACCATACCGCGAAACGCGGACTTACCCATTCCCACACTCCGTTAATAACTGTTTTGGTGACCTTGCTCCGAATCGTACCCTCCTCGTTGTTGTCAGTCAATGCCTTTTGTGCTTGGAAAACTGTTTTCCGGTGGAAAACTTATCGGCTCTTTAGCTGCGCTTCCCGCACTGGGCAAGCGATTCTGCTTATTGCCATCGCTCCAGAACCGTCCACCACAACAGCTTCAGCCATTCGTCCAGGCAAGTCTTGGCCCATTGCCGGTGAGTCCACCAGCGTGTTCCCAAATTGGGTTTCGTCGCGAGCCACCGCTACGGAAAAGGATTTTCCCCGAACCTCGTGACGGAAGATGCTCAGCGCGCGGCGGGTGTGGAATTCCGACGTAACGATCAAAATCCGGTTCCCGCTCTCGCCGGCCAGGCATTTTTCCGCGTCGTGCGATTCATCCCGCGTCGACAGTCCATGAATGGGACAGATCTGGATCGATGACGCCTGCGGAAGACCCCCCACATACTTCTCGGCTAGCTGCAGTTCAGTGGATCCGTAGATCTTGGCATCCGCGGGAACGTCGATGACCACGCGGCGGCCATAGCCCTGCTCCAACAATTGCAGCGCGCGCGCCGGACGGCGATCCGTCTCGCCGGCCAGCACCAGGATCACGTCCGAGGGCTGCGGAGCATCCACCACCAGCAAGCGGCCTGCATTCGCCGCGAAGGCGAGCAGCAGCGCAGCCAACAACGCGGCAGCAATCCAAGGTCGTATTCTTTTTCTTTGCCTCAAGTCTTTGGTCAAGCGATCAATGGTCACGCGATCAACGGTCAACGGATCAGCCCTCTCGGTAGTGGCGCAGTTTGAACCGTCAAACGTGGGGTCATCCCGAGCGGAGCCGCTTTTCAGGCGGAGAGAGGGATCTCCCTGAAATTCGTGCCTTGGGAGATCCCTCCCGCGGCTGAACTACGCCGCGGTTCGGGATGACGCAACGACAGATTCAAACTGAGCCACTACGACTTTCTCTCTCTCTGCATTCTGCGTCTCTTAAGCTTTTTGAAGTCCCAGAATTGGTGCTCAGTGCTGCCTTCCGACTCTCGCTTCAAAAGCGGCTCGCTTCATCGTGCTAAAATTAAAGCGCTTTCATGCTCCACATCTAAGTTTCATCCCGGAAAACATTTCATGACGACTTCCTCTGCCACCGATGCGTCTGTTGATCAACTCAAGACCAGAATCCAGCAGCGCGAGGCCCGTATCGGCATCATCGGCCTGGGCTACGTTGGACTTCCCCTGGCTTTGCTTTACAGCGAACAGAAGTTCCGGGTGACCGGCTTCGACATCGACCCTCGCAAGATCGATACTCTGGCCAAGGGCGGTTCCTACATCTACCGCATTGCGGCCGAGGAAATCCAGTCCGCCAAGGCGCAAGGTTTTTCCGCGACCGCTGACTATTTGCAACTCACCGAGATGGACGCCATTATCATCTGCGTCCCCACGCCCCTGAATGAATACCACGAGCCCGACCTCAGCTATATCACCGACACGACCCACTCCATCGCGCCTCATCTACGTGCCGGACAGCTGGTCGTTCTTGAGAGTACGACATATCCGGGCACCACCGAAGAAGTGATGATCCCCATCCTCGAAAAGGAAAACCTCGCCGGCCTCAAAGCCGCGCGTAACCTGCCTTCCACGGAAAAAGAATTCTTCGTGGCGTTCTCCCCCGAGCGCGAAGATCCGGGCAACACCACGGTGGCGCGCCGCGACATTCCGAAGGTCGTGGGCGGATTAAATCCGCAGGCGTCGCAACTCGCCTCGGCCATGTATGGTGCCATTTTCGCGCGAACCGTTCCGGTCTCGTCCCCCGCGGCTGCGGAAATGACGAAACTGCTGGAAAACATTTACCGCTGCGTCAACATCGCGCTGGTCAACGAACTCAAACTCCTGTCCCTGCGCATGGGCATTGACATCTGGGAAGTCATCGAAGCCGCTTCCACCAAGCCTTTCGGATTCCATCCTTTTTATCCCGGACCGGGCCTGGGCGGGCATTGTATTCCGATCGATCCCTTTTATCTTTCGTGGAAAGCCAAAGAGTTTGATTTCCGCACCCGCTTCATCGAACTGGCTGGAGAGATCAACAACAACATGCCCTACCACGTCCTCTCCTCCGTGGCGGGCGCGCTCAACGGCCACAAGAAGTCAGTGAACGGCGCGCGCGTTCTGATCCTGGGCGTGGCCTACAAGAAAGACATCGACGACTTACGCGAGTCGCCCGCGCTCACCATCATCGAACTTCTGCAGAAAGATGGAGCCCAGGTCAGCTATAACGATCCCTACTTCCCGATCATTGGCAAAGGCCGGAAATACGATCTGCAGATGAAGCGCTCGGAGTTGAAGGATCTGGGACAATACGACTGCATCGTGATCGTGACCGACCACTCCGACTACGACTACCGGAGCATTGTGGAGCAAGCCAAACTGGTGGTCGACACCCGCAACGCTACTCGGGGGATTAACAGCGACAAAATCGTGCGCTGCTAAGGGCCGCCAGGAGGGCTTCCGAGCCGCTATTGCCGGTGGGAAATCCGTCCACGTATGGTGTAGTTTCGTGCATCCCTCCTCCCCGGCGTCCCATCAAATTGCGGCCAATATCCCGTAACCGGCTGATGTTACGGGTTTTGTCCATTTTCCTTGGCCGTTGCGAAATGGCCTGTATCGTGCATAACTCAAGGCGGGATAGTACACTTGGTTATACCCCTGCCTTCCCAGGTTCCCAGCGAGGCGGGGCAACTTTTACACAGTGTCTGGGGTTTGAACATCGCAGCTTGAACTGTTGAACATCAACTGTTGAACATGAATTGTTGAAGATCGAATCGTTGTACTACCAGAATTAATTATGCCGTTGCCGTCCAACGAATCCAACTTGTTCACTCCGCTGCCGCAGTGGAAGACGCCATGGTCTGAGCTGGTCTGGAGCTACGGGGTGCAGGCCGTTGTCATCACCATTCTGGTTTGGATTCCGGTCCTCCATCCTGAAATTATGGAGGGCCCGAAGAAGGATTACCACGCGATCGAGTTGGTCCCAACTCCGGTTCCCGTCAATCACACGCCGCAGCGGCAGCTTCCAAAGCCGGTTCTAGTGGCCGAGCTCGATCCTCCGCCGGCGGCTTTGCGCTTGCCCGCGCCCGAACGTCTGCCCAAGCCGAAAGTGGAAGACACAACCGCGCCCGAAGTGAAGATGGCCGAAAAGAAGCCTGACCTGCCGCCTTCGACGGCGCCGGTAATTCCCAGGAAAATCGTAGCAACCGGCACCTTTTCGACCGGCAGTTCAGCGCCTCAAACCATCGACCGCGCCCCGGAGAAGGTGCAGACGGGCGGCTTCGGCGATCCCAACGGCATACCCGCGAAAACGACTCAGACGAGGGCCGTCAACATTGCGCAGGCGGGCGGCTTCGACATGCCCACCGGACCCGGCTACGGCAACGGGACCGGCGGGGCCAAAGGTGCCCGCGGCGTAGTTGCCAGCACCGGATTCGGCGGCGGCGTTGCCACCAGCGACCCACATGCTGCTCGTGGCGCGGTGCGATCGGCCGGATTCGGCGATGACGTTCCCGCTCCTCCCACCGTTCAATCGCGACCCGCGGCCCAGGCAGCGGCGAAAATAGTTCTTCCGGACATCCTTGCCAAGCCGAAACCCGTCTACAGTGAAGAGGCCAAAGCCCAGCATATCGAGGGTGAGGTGCTTCTTGAGGTCGTTTTTGAAGCAAGCGGTAAATTGCGCGTGTTGAGAGTAGTTCGCGGACTCGGCCACGGTCTGGATGAAGCAGCAGTGCAAGCCGCCGAGCACGTGCAATTCAAGCCAGCCCTGAAAGATGGCCAGCCGTCGGACTATACGGCAGTTCTACACGTTGTTTTTCAATTAGCGTGATCGACTCCCAGAAGGTTCTTATGCAGATTGTTCGTTCGGGCTCGGTATTGGTTCTCATGGTGCTGGTTTGCGCTTTCGCCGCCACCGCTCAAGATTCTCCGTCCGCGGCGCAACCGGCGACGAGTCCCACAGCCGCGCCCTCCGCCGCACCTGCTTCAGCCGCGCCGGCTTCAACCGCGCCCGCTGCAACTGCAACCACGCCCGTTCCAACCACGCCCGCTCAGAGCGCTGACCCGCTCCCTCCGGCTGCGGTCACGCTTAACGAGGTGCTTGATCGCGTGGTACAGCGCGAGCACCTGTTCATGGCACAGATGCGTCACATGCATCCCATGATCGAAACCTACCTGCAGGACCTGAAGGACGACAAAGACGGGAACACGACTCCCGTGAAGGACCAGTATTTTCTCGGACGGCTCGACATGTCTGACGGCCCCGAGGACGTTTCTTTCGTCGGGCAACCCGGATTCGGTCATCGCATGGTCGCCAAACTGACCGGAGTCTATTCTCTGCACTTCCTACCCATGGGCTTCGCCCAGATGGTGGTGCTCGACTCCGATTTCCAAAAGAAGTATTACAACTTCACTTTTGTGCGGCGGGAGTTTCTGGGCGAAGTGCGCTGCCTCGTCATCGATGTGCAGCCGAAGGAAGGCGACAAGGTCTCGCGCTTCATGGGCAGAATCTGGGTCGAAGACCAGGATTACAACATCGTCCGCTTTAACGGGAGCTACTACCCCCAGCCCAGGATCAATTTCTTTTTCCACTTCGACAGCTGGCGCCTGAACATGCGCCCGGGAACGTGGCTGCCCGCCTATGTCTACACCGAGGAATCGAATCTCAAAACCGGGCTCACCAAGACTCTGCACTTCAAAGCGCAGACCCGGCTCTGGGGATATGACCTGAAGAGTCTGGGCAAGAACGAGGAGTTCACCCAGATTCTGATCGATTCTCCGCAGTCGGTCAACGACCAGAGCCCGACTGCCGCCGATGCCACGCCCGTCGTCGCCGAGCGCATGTGGGAACAACAGGCCGAGGAGAATGCCGTCGACCGCCTGCAGAAGATCGGTTTGCTGGCGCCTCCCGGCGAGGTCGATAAGATTCTGGCTACGGTAGTCAACAATTTACTGGTCACCAACAACATTGACCTGCAGGGAGACATCCACTGCCGCATTTTATTGACTCAGCCTCTGGAATCGTTCACCATCGGCCACACCATCGTCATGAGCCGAGGCCTGATCGATGTTCTGCCCGATGAAGCCTCGCTGGCCATGGTGCTGGCCCATGAACTCAGTCACATTGTGCTGGGACATCGGCTCGACACCAAGCTCGCTTTCAACGATAAGATGTTTTTTCCCGATGAAGAGTCTTTCCAGCGGTTGGACTTCAAGCGCAATCCTGCGGAAGAGGCCGCCGCCGATACTAAGGCTCTTGAACTGCTGAAGAACTCCCCTTACAAAGACAAGTTGGGCAACGCCGGATTGTTCTTGAAGGCCTTACAGGAGAAGGCTCCCGAGCTGCAACATTTGATTCGGCCTCACCTGGGAAATAGCTTTGCCGACCGCAAGAACGTCCGCATGGCAGGCCTGCTGGCCTCAGCCCCTGCCCTCGACGAAAAGCGGGTCGACCAGATTGCGGCTCTGCCCCTGGGCGGCCGCATCAAAGTCGATCCCTGGACCGATCAGGCGGAACTGTCCAAGGCCAAGCCGGTGGCGCTGACCTCCGCGCGCGAGAAAATGGAGTTTGAAATCACTCCCTTCTTCCCCTACCTCACGCGCTTGTCCGCCAACAGCACGGAAAAGGTCGCGCTCACGGCCGGGTCGCCGGCGCCGACTCAGCAAAAATAGTTATTTGGGAACGATGGCTCAGGAAGCCGAGCTCAAGAAACCAACCTCGAAAAACCAGGCTCAAGAAAACAGGAAGAGTTATGTACGCGGAGGAATACCGGGCCCGCATATCGCAGCCTTCGCCTTGCCTCGGAAAAGCTGCAGTCGCTGCCTACTGAATGGCGCTGCCGACTTGTGAAAACACGCTGTTCGCGTTCGAACCGATGAGCCGGATCGTGCCCACGACGATCACCAGAATCACAGCCAACATCACTGCGTATTCCGCAATGTCCTGTCCACGCTCATCGTTCCAGAGTTGCTGTAACCGTTTCGCCACGGGGCTCCTCTTTCTCACGTTTATGATGACTGTGCCCCCAAGTCCAACAGGGGTACCGCCGCTGACACGCACCCTACCCACAGCTTTCCAAGGCTGATCTGCAACGAAATTGTAATATCCCAGCCCAACCCCGCCAATGGCACGGAAGTGCCACCGCACCACCGCCCTCGAATAGAAGGCGAAGGCGCCCCGTTTTTCAGGCAATGCATCAGGCAATGCTCTTCAGGGGCAGGGCCTGATTCACCGCAAACAGCGCCAGTTCCAGACGAGTCGAGACACCCAGCTTGTCAAAAATATTGCTGAGATGGTGCTTCACCGTATCTTCGCTGATCTTGAAGTATTCGGCTATTTCCTTGTTAGAGTACCCCGCCACCACGGCCGAAACGATCTCGAGTTCGCGGGGCGTCAGGCCGAATTTCTTCTGCCGCGCCTCATCGTGCGAAGACTGCATCAGCGTGCGCAGGTACTGCACCAGATTGGAGACGCTCTCGCGTCCGACCCAGTACTCGCCGGCCATCACCGTGTGGATCGCTTTCAACAGCAACTGCGTGGCGGAATCCTTCAGCACCACGCCGCGGGCGCCCAGTTGCAGCGCCTCGACGATCTGGCTCTTTTCCGCCGCCGCGGTCAGAAGAATGACCCGCACCGGAGTTGCATTCGCCGGCATACTCAAATCCCGCAGGGCTTCCAGTCCCGGATGTTTGGGCATGGCCAAATCGAGCAGCAGAATGTCAGGCTTCAGCTGCCGCGCCAGCTTCACCGCTTCGGCGCCGTCCGAGGCTTCTCCTAGAACTTTCAGGTCGGCCTCAGCCTCCAGCAACCTCCGCAGACCATCGCGGAAGATGGGATGATCATCGGCAATGACAAGACGAACCTGCGCTTTTCTAAAATTCATGAGGCACTTCCCCGCTCCGAGGCACGCTGATTTCCAGACGCGTTCCCTGTCCGGGATTTGATTCTACAGTGAGTCCCCCGGCAATCAAACGCACCCGTTCCTTTATGATCATAGGCCCTTTTCCCGCTTCTTCCATCTGATCCTGGTTGTAACGTCCCGCAAAGGGAAATCCCTTCCCATCGTCCTCCAGGGTCAGGCTCCATTTCTCCGGGCTCGATGCCAGGCGCACCAGCGCGTGCCGCGCCCCGCTATGCTTTCTCACGTTGACCAGTCCTTCCTGAACAATGCGCAGGATCTCGCGACAGACGCGTTGCGGCATGTCCAGTTCCTCGAGGTCGGTGACAAATCGCGCCTGGATCCCGGTCTCCCGTTGGAAGCGTTCGACCGTGTCGGTTAGAACCCCGAGCAGGCGTTGCGCATCCACATCGATCGCTTTCATCTGCTGCATCAGTTCGCGCAGTTTGAGCACTTCCTCGCGCAGCAGTCCCTGGATGCGGCCCAATTCTGAGCCAATCGGTTTGCCGGCGTCGGATTGCCGGCGCAACACGTCCACCTGCATTTCCACCGCAATCAGCGACTGCACCGCGCCGTCATGCAGTTCCCGCGCAAAACGCGCCCGCTCGGCCGCTCCTGCCCGGCGCCGCAGTCGGTGCAGCAGATAAACGTTGTAGACGGCCGGGCCGACCTGGTGGACCAGATCCAGCAGAAAGCGCAGTTCCTCTTGCTTCTCGCCCTGCCACACCGGGTTGAATAAAAATACTCGGCCTCTCCACTCACTTCCAAAGAGGAACGAAACCGTGACCATTGAGTCAAAGGTTTGGGCTTCCCGCAGCTGAGAAATAGACGCGAGGTTCACCACCGGAACCGCGTGACCCGTCGCATCCAATGCCAAAGTGGTCCATCGATCCCGATTGGCCGAGGCGTAACACACGTCTCCGGGAAAATCATCCAGATAGATTTTCGCGTCGCGCAAACCGGATTCCAGCCAGTGGAACTCGGACGGCGCGCGTCCTTTCGCCTGATTCAACTCTCCCACAAAAACCCGACGGCTGTGAGACTCCTGCGATGCCACCAACACCCGCGATGCCCCATACATCGACATGGCTTCGTGGAAAATTTCTTCAATCGTCCCCGTGAGACCGGCTTCCACCCGCACCCGCGACAGCGTCCCGGTGATCACTGACTTCTCCGCCCGCAGATGCTTCTGCTGCTCGGCCAAGTATCCCAGCAACAAGCCCATCACCAGGAGATAGACCGACAGCATGAACAGCCGCTGGGGCTCGAACTCGGGCACCCTCACGCGCAGCCCATTCAGCACCGCCCAGGGCAGCGCGCCTCCCGGTCCCAGGCGCAGGTGCAACAGCACGAAGCTTTCGATCCATAGCAGCGCAACTTCCGCCGCAGCTGTAGCCAGCGTTTCCCAAAGTCCCCACCGGTAAGCAGCCGCCGCCAGCACGAAAAAAAAGAAAAGATAAAAAGGCGCCCTTGGTCCTTCCGCGAAGATTGAAATCAAAGCGGGCCAGGCCACATCCCCAGCGTGCACCAGTAGCCGAAAGCCCGCGGTCGACTGCTGCCTGCGCCTGAGCAGCATCAGGATCAGAATTGCGTTCGCCAAATAAAACACGAACAGCCCGTACGCCGCCCACGAGTTCCCCAATTCGGTGGGGTCCATTCGGATCGCCACCAGCGTCGCAACTGCCAGAAACACTCGGGCAGTGGCGAGCCAGCGCTCAATCCGGCGGGTTTCCCCCGGATCAGCGGGGATTCTCAGTCTCCAGGAATGTTGGTAGCGCTCTAGCAGAGGATTCAATCTCGTCCATCTCCCCGGACGGTGGCGGCTTTGCTGCATATTATTGAATAAGAAACGCTTACCGGCAAGTGAGGGTTTGGAGTACACCTCGTCCAGGCCCGGTTCCGCATTGGTCCCGAAGCAGACAGGGGTTACTACAGTAACCACCGTCGGTTTACGATCGTGTCTAAAATGGGTACAGAGGACTGTCTTGAGCATGCGTAACAAAGTGTGGCTGGGGGCGGTCGCCGGAATCTTGGCGACCTTGGTTTTCGCTGCTCTCGTTCTGCCCAAATCTTTTGGCCTGGCCGCCCTGTGCGACGTCATCGAGTGTCTCCTGCTGGCTTCGGGCGCGGCTGCCTTCATCCCTTTGGCGGTGCGCTCTCGCGGCCGCATGCGGATGTTTTGGTCGCTCATCACGCTGGGCCTTGCTTTCTGGCTCGGCTATCAACTCCTTTGGACGTACTACGAAGTCGTGCTCCGCCGCGAGGTGCCGGACCTTTACATCGGTGATGTCGTCCTCTTCCTGCACGTGGTCCCGCTGATGGCCGCGCTGGCCCTCCGTCCACACGCCCCTCGCGACGAATATGTGGCGCGACTAGGGCGGCTCGATTTCGCACTTCTGCTGGTGTGGTGGTTCTATCTTTACGTCCTGATCGTCATGCCCTGGCAATATGTCGTGGCCGACGTGGCGGCCTACGATCGCAACCTGAACGCCATTTATATCGCCGAGAATATAGCACTGCTAGTGGGCCTGCTCGCCTGCTGGGTCGGCAGCAAGGGTCCGTGGAGGACTCTCTCCGCTGGACTGTTCGGCATGAGCCTCTGTTACACCCTGGGCTCCGCGCTGGCAAACTGGGCGATCGGGCGGAACGCTTACTACACCGGCGGTTTCTACGACATTCCACTCGCCGTTGCGATGGCGTGGCTCACCTGGATTGGCCTGACCACCAGGGCGGAAGAACCGCGCGCCGATGCCCGTGAAACCTCCACCGTCTACGGCGTATGGGTCGCCCGTTGCAGCATGATTGCAGTGTTTTCTCTGCCCCTGCTCGCCGCCTGGGCCATGTCGGAGAACGCGGTCTCACCGCGCATTCGCGTGTTTCGGCTGGCGTTGACTCTGGCCGCCGCGTTCTTGATGGGACTGATGGTTTTCGCGCGCCAGTATCTGCTGGATCGTGAACTCATCCACTTGCTGAACCAGTCGCGGGAATCTTTTGACAATCTGCAGCGCCTGCAGGCGCAGGTCCTTCAGTCGGAAAAGCTGGCTTCGATTGGTCAGTTGGTCGGTGGCGCAGCCCACGAACTCAACAACCCCATCACCGCCATGCTGGGTTATTCCGACATGCTGCTCAGTACAAAACTCACGGCCGAGCAGCAAGCCCTGGCGACAAAGATCGGACAGTACGTCCGCCGCACGAAATCTCTGGTCGCCAGTCTTATCAGCTTTGCCCGGCAGTCGCCCGCGCCCAAGGGTCCGGTCGATCTCAACACGCTGGCACGCACCGCCGTGAAGCTGACCCAACCCCAGTGGAAGGCTCTCAGCATCGAGATTCGAACCGAGTTCGATTCCGCGTTGCCGAAAGTCTTAGGCGACTCCAACCAGTTGCTGCAGGTCTGCCTGCAACTCGTGGCCAACTGTCTGCACGTGCTGAACGAGCGCGGCGGCCGCGCCATGACCGTCAGCACTGAATCGCGGGCAGGTATGTCGGTGCTTCAAATCGCGACTGAATCCATCCCCGTCACGCCGTCGGCAGACAGCCCAGCAGTTCCGGTCGATCTCGAAGACGGTCTGGGACTGAGCGCATGTCAAGGCATCCTGCAGGAGCACCACGGCCACATCTCACAGGAGCGGCGCGAGGATGGCGCCATGCTCTTGCGGGTGGAACTTCCCGTCACCGAGTCAGCCCCGGTCAAACCGAAAGACTCGACCGTGCCGGTGCTGTGGCAATCTCAACCGTACGCTTAAGCTGCCCGCACGCCGCGTAAATATCCCGGCCGCGCGGACGCCGCACGAACGCCGGAATCCCAGCCTCCCGCAGAATCGTCTGGAACTCCGCGATTCGCTCCACGCCCGGAGTCGTAAACTCGATTCCCGGTCCCGGGTTCAGCGCAATCAGGTTCACTTTGCATCGCATCCCCTTCAGCAACTCCGCCACTTCCCTGGCGTTTTCCGGTGCATCGTTCACGCCTCCGAGCAACACGTACTCGAAAGTGATCCACTCCCGCGTGCGCAGCGGGTAGGCCCGTGCCGCCGCCATCAGCATTTCCAGATTCCATTTCTTATTCAGCGGCATCAGCCGGGTGCGCAGCGCATCGTTCGAAGCATTCAGAGAAATCGCCAGCTTGGGGCGATTTTTTCTACCCCAAAATCGTTTATGCGCGGCACGATTCCCGCCGTCGACACCGTCATCCGCCGCTCCGCGATGCCAACTTCCTCGGCCAGCAGACGCGCCGCCTTTACAAAATTCTCGTAATTCAAGAACGGTTCTCCCATGCCCATGAACACCAGATTGATGCGATCCTCGGGCGGCGAAACGTCTTGGTCCTTCAACACCGCGCAAACCTGACCAACAATTTCGCCCGCAGTCAGATTGCGCTTCACTCCCAGCAGCGCGGTCAGACAAAACTGGCAATCCACCGCGCACCCCACCTGGCTGGAAATACAAATCGTCGACCGCCCCTGATTCTGCCCCTGCCTTTGTCGAGGCTTTTGGGTGGCGCAGCGCTTCAGCGCTGCGATTGACTCCCCATTTTCTAACCGGGCTTCAGCCCCTGAGGGATTCAGCGCTACAAACCGCTCCGCCTGCTCTCCTGCCTCGCTTCCATCGCCCGCTTCCCCACCATCCCCCTCCGGCATCCAAACCGTCTCCACACTCTGCCCGTCGGCGAAGCCAATCAGATACCGCACCGTACCATCCTGCGACAGGAATCGCTGCTCAATCCGTGGCACGCCGATCGAGACGCCCTTTTCCGCCAGCTTCGCCCGAAGCGGCTGCGACAAAGTCGAGATCTCCGCCACCGACTCCAACCGCTGCCGGTAGACCGCTTCCGCAATCTGCCTGGCGCGATAGGGACGTTCGCCCACGCTCCCGACCAGCGACGTGAGTTCGTCCCGGTCCAGCCCGAGCAGCGCGATTTGCGATGAATCTGTCATAACCCACTGATTCTAAATCACTAAACTATTCTCGCACAGGGACCTGCCGTATGTCAGAATAGTGAAGATTCCTCCGCCGAGTCTTCCGCACTGAACCGGCGTCTAATCAAGGGTATCACCACCGAAAATCTCAAATGGCCAAAGAAGTCCGCAATATTCGTCGTCAAAAACTGCCCAACGGGCTGACCATCATCACCGAGCAGATGCAGCACATTCGCTCCGCTTCCATCGGAATCTGGCTGCAGACCGGTTCGCGCGACGAAGATCCCGAATGGAACGGCATCTCGCACTTCCTCGAGCACATGGTTTTCAAAGGGACCAAGCATCGCACGGCAGAAGAAATCGCGCGCCAGGTCGACTCCATCGGCGGCAACATGGACGCCTTCACTGCCAAGGAATGCATCTGCTTCAACGTGAAGGTGCTCGACGAGCACGTGCCCACCGCGCTCGACATACTTTCCGACCTGGTGCTGAATCCGAATTTTGATCCCGCCGACATCACCCGCGAACGCGGCGTGATCATGGAAGAAATCAAAATGGACGAAGATAATCCCGACTATCTCGTCCACGAAATCTTCACCCAGAATTTCTGGAAAGATCATCCGCTGGGCAAGCCGATCCTGGGCACCAAAGAAACCGTGAAACGATTCGAGCGCCAGCCCGTCGTCGAGGCCTACGCGCACCGCTTCGCCCCCGGCAACATTATCGTATCGGCGGCCGGCAACCTCGATCACGACAAGTTCGTCGAACTGGTCACCAAAGCCTTCGAGCACATGAAACCGATGCAAAACGGTTTTCACTCCTCCGCTCCGAAAATTGTTTCTCGCATCATTCTGCGCAACAAGAAAGCTCTGGAGCAGGTGCAGTTGTGCCTGGGCGTGCCCGCGCATCCCATCGCGCACGAGAAGCGCCATGCCGGCTACATTCTTAACACCTTGCTTGGCGGAGGCATGAGTTCCCGCCTCTTTCAGAACATTCGCGAGCGCCAGGGCCTGGCCTACTCCATCTACAGCGATCTCAATCCCTACCGCGACACCGGATGCCTCGCGGTTTACGCCGGCACCTCTCTGGCGTCCGCTTCGAAAGTCGTGCAGTCGGTGGTCAGCGAATTTCACAAGCTCAAGGTCGAGCCCGTGCCCGAGGAAGAACTCAGCCGCTCCAAAGCCCAGCTCAAAGGCAGCCTGATGCTCTCGCTCGAGTCGAGCGCGGCCCGCATGTCGAACCTGGCGCGCCAGGAAATGTATTTCGACCGCTTCTACGATCTCGACGAGCTCATCGAGAAAATCGAGGCCGTCACCGCCGAGGACCTCACGCAACTGGCCAACGAGTTCTTCAAGACCGAATCGGTTGCGGTAACCGTCCTGGGAAATCTGCCCGGCCTGAAGTTGACGCGCGACCAACTGGCCTGCTGATTGAGTTTTTCCTCTGTGTCCTCTGTGGTTCAAGTTTTTGACCTGCCCGCTGTAACTTCCCTGTGCCCGGCTCATCCCATCTCTGCCCGCAGGTAGGACCTGCCGACAGTTCGAAACTCATCTCAGGAGATCTCTATGAAAAAAATTCTCAGCAGCATGCTGCTCACCTGTGCCCTGACCGCATCGATGGCCGCCTTCGCTCAAGACCAGATGCAGCAGGACCCCACGAAGAAAGACGACGCCAAACAAGACACCATGAAGAACGATTCGATGAAGAACGATGGGATGAAGAATGACCAGATGAAGTCCGATAAACCGGCGACCACGCCGAAGACCGCCAAGCCAAAAACCAAGAAAGCCGCCAAGCAGGATGCCATGGGCAAAGACAATATGAAGAAGGACGACATGAAGAAAGATGATATGAAGAAGGACGATATGAAGAACGATCAAATGAAACAGAACTAGGTGATCGTTCTTAGGTCAGGGCGCGGGCTCTCAGCCCGCGCCGTTTCTTTTCCCGTCCACATGAAGTCCCGCTGCTTCGAATTCCCTTTACCGCCCACTGCTGGGCACGATTTCCTCGTCGGCATCGGCGTCTACGTTCGCCTCCGACTCCAGCGCCACCTGCCCCGCCTTCGCCGTCTGCAGATATTGCCGCAAGCACCGCAGGCACGGAACGTACCCCTGCTCCATCGCTTCTTTCGCCGTCAGCGTTCGCTCGGTTGCTTTGTTATGAATCACCCCGCACCCAGCGACGTGAAAAACCTTCGGCATCCGCCGTCACGATCACCAGCATATCCGGCGGAATGCCCTGCCCCGGCTGCGCATGTTCGGACTTCAGTTCTGGACCTGCCGTCAAAGAATTCGCCACGTGCAATCCGCCGGTAAACAGCGCCAGGGCCGCCACCGGAAGCAGCCAGGCCGACCATGACGACCATCGCGTACCCCCGCTTTCCCGCGCATTCCGCGCCAGCCGCCTCTCCAACCGACGCCCAAATCCCGCAGGAACTTCAATCATGCGCTCGTCGGAGTACAGCGCCATCACATTCCGCGTCCCCTCCAGCACCGACCGGCAATGTTGGCACGTCTGAAAGTGCGCCTCCATCGCCGAGCGCAGCGGCGCGTCGACGTCGCCCTCAATATAGTTCGAAATCTCGTGCCAGACCTGTTCGCAATTCACCGCGTCCCGGTCGTCTTTCGAGTTCACCATGGCTTGTTTCCCTTCTCGAACGGCAGCCGGCTAAACCAGCCTTGCTCCCATCCAGCGGCCAGCAGGTCGCGCAACATCAGCCGCGCCCGCAACAGCCGCGTCTTCACTGAAGCCACCGAAATTCCCAGCGCATCGGCCGTCTCCTGAATATTGAACTGCTCCATATCGCGCAGCACGAAGACTTCGCGATACTTGCGATCGAGCGTCGCCAGAGCCTCGGCCAGTTTCTGCCGCACTTCCTTGCGCTCCAACGATTCGGAAGGAATCTCGCGCCAGTCGGCAAAGTCTCGCGGCGCATAGTCGCTCTCTTCGTCACGCCGGTCGTCAATGCCTTCCATCACTACCGTTCGCTCCCTTCGCCGCCGCATCAGCGCCTCATTCACCGTAATCTGAATCAGCCAGGTGCTGAAGCGCGCCTCCGCGCGAAACTGCCGGATGTTGGCAAACGCCTTCAACATCGCTTCCTGGGCCACGTCCTCTGCGTCGGACTCGTTGCGCAGAATCGCCAGCGCCGCCGCGTACACTCGCCGTTCGTAGGGCCGCACCAGCTCATAGAACAATTCGTTCTGTCCGCGCTGCACTCGAGCGATCAAATCCTGCTCGCGCGTCGTGAATGCCTGCCCCGGATTGTTGACGACGGCGTTCAAGGCCATTCTTGGTAAACCGTTTTGTAGAAGGGCGCGGCTTTTAAGCCGTGCCGCCCCGAACCATCATTACTCGGGCTTCAGCCCCTGAGGGAAGCACCTCGTCAGCGGTCTTGAATCAGTAGTCGGGATCTTTCTTCCAACCCGTCAGCATGGAAACGAAGTTATTCCAGCCGTGCAGAATCACCATCACCAGATGTCCGAACACAAATCCTAAAATTGCCCACATCACCACAAAATGCCAGAGTCGCGCCCAATGGAACCCACCCATCAGCCACGCCAGCCACGAAAACTGCACCGGCTTCCACACCGCGAGGCCGGTCACGACCGAGAGCACGCCCAGCCCAATCGCGGCCGTGTACGCCTGTTTCTGCAGAGGGTTGTAAGCCTCGCGCGTTTCTGGCTTCGGCCCGAAAAAGAAATAGTGCTTCACCATCGGCCAGACTCCGGGGATATCGCGCGGCGTAAACAAAACCTGCCGGTAGTGTCCGCTGAAGAGTCTGGTAGCCGAGATAGATCAGGCCGGTTGCGAGGTAAATCCACATGAACGTGAGGTGCCATTGCAGCGCCCCGCCCAGCCATCCGCCAATGGCGAACGATTTCGGCCAGTTCAACAAATCCTTCTGCGGAATCTTGGCGCCAAAACTCGGGAAGGCCCGAAAAATCTGCAGCCCGCTGCCCACCATCACGAACAAAGAAATCGCATTCGCCCAGTGACACAACCGCACCGGCAGCGGATGCTCATACACGGCGCGAGCCACGGTCTCGGACTCTTCGCCAGTCGTGCGAACGATATCGATTGCTGTACCGCTCATGCCTCGTCTCCGAGTTTCACATTGCTGATTGTTGATTGCTGATTGTTGATTAAAAATCCAAACTTCAACGGCTTTTCAATCAGCAATCAACAATCAACAATCAACAATCAACAATTGCTTTTTCCCTCACAGCCCATAGAACTCCGAATACCCCTGATCCTCCCAATACCCAACCTTCTCCAGAACGTTGGTGACCTTCATGTCCGTCAAATATTTCGCCTGCTTGTATCCAACCTTGGTCGGAATGTTCAGCCGCAACGGCGCACCGTGCTTGCGGGTGAGCGGCTGGTCGTACATTTCGTAACAAAGCAACGTCTGCGGATGCAGCGCCGTCGCCATGTCGAGCGATTCGTAATAATCGTCCGCGCAAGCCACCGTGATGAATCGCGCTGAGGTATCGGCCCCAATCATGTTCAGAAAATCGGATAACTTCGCGCCTCCGAAGCGCCCAATCACGTCCCACCCCTCGACGCAAACGTGACGCGTATTCTGGCGCGTCCGGGGCAAAGCCTGAATCTGCTCGAGTTTATAGTCGCCCGGCTTCTGCACCGCGCCGCCCACCGTCAAAGTCCAGTTCTCAAAGATCACTCCCGGATCCTCGACGTCATAGCCGTTGATGGGAAACTTCTCGAACGGGGTGAGATCGGCATCCCCGAAAGTCGGCGCCAGATGACCACGCCGGAACAGCCGCGCCGACGCCCAATCGCTGAACCCGAGCCCTTTCTTGAGCAACGACTCCTGAAACCGTGGAATGGCAAAGGCCGCCAATGCGAGCACCGGCGCGACCTTCAGCAGTTCGCGGCGGGACACTTGCGCGAACTTGCGTGCATTCATCGTTGCAGCGACAGGCGGTGCGACGGGCTTCTGCTGGACGGGCTTTTCCTGAACAACTTCTGCCTGCACGACTTCTGCCCGGACCACGTTCGCCGGGACGACCTCCGCATCCGCGGCCTTCGACTCTGAGACCTCGGGGGCGACAACGTTCGGCCCGACCGCTTTTGGATCGTTTTTCGAGGCGGCGGGGTTCGGTTTGCCCGCGCTCGGCTGATCGTTCTCTGGCTCCATGGTCAGTCCTCCCACCCCTCACAGTCTTACATGGGATTCAAAGAGTCCAACAAAGTTACGGCTTAGATGAGAAGCGGGTCAACTATAGTCTGTAACCTGCCCCTCTGAGTGCCCTGGGGCATAGCTTTCACTGGCCTATCGCAGGTTTTCGAGGCATACTAAGCGAGAGTTAGGGGTGCGCTGGCATAGGAGCGCTAACCTCCGCATGTTCGAACTCAAGACACCAGCGCCGAAGGTCGATCATCCTCTCGCTCCCGGCGGGCGGTCAGACGGCTCCCAGGAACCGAAGCAGCGCCGCATGATGTTGGTTGCGCTGACTCTTCTGCTCATCGCTTTGGGAGTAGTGCTGTATCACGATCGAAATTTCTGGTTCCCCGATCTGCAGCAAGCCGAAACCGACGACCAGCCGCTGCCCCAGGACGCTGCGCCTGCCGTCGCTGCGGTTCAATCGGCGGCGACAGTAGCTCAGCCGGAATCGCCGGCGCAGAAGAAGTCGCGCAGCCGGAAGCCGCAGTCGAAGTCTGCCACCGCGGCGAATGCCCGCGTGCCCGCTCCATCCACTGCGCCGGAAACCACTGCGTCAGACACCGATGCCCCAGCCTCCACTCCGCCGAGCATGGTCACCAGAACCGTGCTACCGCCGCTCGAAATCGAAGTCGTTGCCGGAGATGTTCATCGCGCCGTTCACCCGGGCAGCAACGCGGTGCGTGTCGACCTCCAGCCCGGCTCACCGGCACAGCCAGTTTCAACGGTTCCCGCGCTGGGCGGCGCCAGCGCGGGCAGCACCATCGCAGGCAGCACCATCGCCGGCAGCAGCGACACTACCGCCAGCGTGGTCCGCACCGCCGCCGAACGCGTGCAAGTTTCCGGGGATACCGCGGAAATCGTCAGCCGTCCGGTCCAGCCCGGCTATCCTCTGCTGGCCCGCCAAATGAAAGTGCAGGGCTCGGTGATTCTACAGGCACTCATCGGCCGCGATGGCCTGATCCAGGATCTCCGCGTGCTCAGCGGCCCGCCCATTCTCGCCAGCGCCGCACAGGAAGCGGTGAAGCAATGGCACTTCAAGCCGCATTACCTGGGCTCGGACGCCGTCGAGACCCAGGCCCGCATCACCGTCAACTTCACGATCTCCACCAACTGAATCCTCAGCCCTGAAGTCTCCCTGGATTTTGCCGATAAGCCCAATAGTCAGGGATATTCCTTCGACCACGCATGTCTCCATTTCTTAACGACTCCGAAATCTGTCGCGGCATCCTCGAAAGCCTGCCAGCGGGATTGTGCGTGGTCGACCTGGAAAAGAAAATTGTTTTGTGGAGTGACGGGGCAGAGCGCATTACCGGACGCCTGCGGCACGAAGTCATTGGCCACTCCTGCATTTCGGAAACCCTGCTGCACTGCGATCAGCCGGGCTGTGAATTCTGCCGCGAAGATTGTCCCGTCGCCCGCGCCATGAAGACGTCGCAATCCGCCGAGGCTGAGGGCTTTCTGCACCACAAAGCAGGCCATGAAATTCCTGTGCGCGTCCGCGCCGTCCCTGTGCACAACCAGCACGGCTCGGTCGTCGGAGCGGTCGAGACCTTTGAGGAACTGCAGCCCGCCGCGGATTCAAATGAACCGCGGGAGAACACAGCGCTTCCCGGCTGCATCGACGAAGTCACCAACGTGGCCAGCCATGCCCGGATGCAATCCCACTTGCGCGAGACCCTGGCGGCATTCGTTGCGTTTCAGGTGCCTTTCGGCGTGCTCGGTATACAGCTGGAAGGATTGCAGCATTTTCGCGCCAGCCTGGGGCCGGAAGCAGCGTCCTCTTTATTGCGCGTCGTCGCACGCTCGCTGGAAGGCGCTCTCTGGAAAACAGACTTCGTGGGACGCTGGGCGGACGATCAGTTTCTCGTAATTCTGAATAGCTGCCGCGAGGAAGCGCTGCCCCCGGTTCGCGACCGGCTCCGCCGCCTGTTGTCGGGCGACGGAATCGAGTGGTGGGGAGAGCGGCGGTCGCTGCCGGTTTCCATCGGCCACGCCACCGCCTGGGCCGATGACACCGTCGAGGCCCTTATGGAGCGAGTGCAGAAGTCACTGGAGACGGCTTCGGCCTGGCGAACCCAGGCCGCTTCCGCTTCGGGTGAAATGTCAGGGAGCTAGCCAATGTTTGCGATTATCGGCATCGTCATCGTTTTCGGTTGCGTGGTGGCCGGCTATTTGATGGAACACGGCAACATCCGCGTCTTGATTCAACCCGCAGAACTGGTCACTATTGGCGGCGCGGCCGTGGGCACGCTTCTGGTCGCCAATCCGCTTCATACCCTCAAGAAAATTGGCTCCGGAATCGGCGGAGTCTTTGGCAGTTCCAAGTTCGGCAAGCAGACTTATATCGACACCTTGAAAATGATGTACGACCTGCTGAACAAAGCCCGCAAAGACGGCTTGATGGCCCTCGAATCCGACGTGGAAGAGCCCGAGAAGAGTGCCGTTTTTTCCAAGAACCCGGCCTTCCTCAAGAACCACCACGCGTGCGATTTCGTGTGCGACTCCTTGCGCATGGCGATCACCGGAATTGACGCCTTCGACCTCGATCAGATGCTCGACCTCGATCTCGAAGTTCAGCATCAGGATTCCACCCAACCCACCGCTGCCCTCAGCACTATGGCCGATTCACTGCCTGGCCTGGGCATCGTGGCCGCCGTGCTCGGCGTCGTCATCACCATGGGATCTCTCGGAGGCCCGCCGGAAGAAATCGGGCACAAAGTAGCTGCCGCGCTGGTCGGAACGTTTCTCGGCATCCTGCTGTGTTACGGGCTGGTTGGGCCCATCGCGACCAACATGACCAAGGCCGCCGAGGACGAGCATGCCTTTCTCTACGTAATGCGGGTTTTAATGGTCTCTTTCCTGAAAGGCACTGCCCCCATTATGGCCGTAGAAGTGGCGCGACGCGCCGTCCCCGGCCACGTCCGGCCTTCGTTCAAGGAACTGGAACAGGCTTGCCGGAACCGAGGAGCGGAGTCAGCGCCACCAGCGGAGGCAGCCGCCGCTGCCGCCGCCTCCTAGTTTCCGCCAGACAAAAACCACATGGACAAAACACGCCCCATCATCATCTTCAAGAAAAAAGGCGGCCACGGCGGCCATCATGGCGGCGCATGGAAAGTCGCCTATGCCGACTTCGTGACTGCCATGATGGCGCTGTTCATCGTCCTCTGGCTGCTCAACGCCAGCAAGGAGATTCAAGTCGCGGTGGGCGGATATTTCAAGGATCCCACTGGAACCGCGAAGAAGGTCGGCTCCAACATGGTGGGCAATGGAGAAAACTTTGTCCTCAATAAAGACAACATGCCCAAACTGAAAGAACAACTACAAATGGCCATCAAACAGATGACCGATTTCGAGAAATTGAAGAGCCACATCGAGATCACCGTGACCTCCGAAGGCCTGCGCATCGAACTCTCCGAATCGGCCGCCGGGACCTTCTTCAATAGCGGCAGCGCCAAGCTGAACGGCGACGGCAGCGAGTTGCTCATCACTCTGGCCCAGGAATTGGGCAAAATCCCCAACAAGCTCTCCATTGAAGGTCACACCGATTCACAGCCTTACGCTTCCCCCACTTACGGCAACTGGGAACTCTCCGCCGATCGCGCCAACGCGGCCCGCCGTGTTATGCAGGCGCACGGAATCAGGGCGGACCAGATCACGCAAGTCCGCGGCTTCGCCGACCAGCGCCTGCGCAAGCCCGACACACCGCTCGACCCTGCCAACCGTCGCATCTCGCTTATCGTGCAATACATCGTGAAGAATGACGACGACGATGCCAAACCCGCTGCACCCAGCGAAAGTGCCTCCACTCCCCCCCATTCCGCGGCACTGCCCAAGCCGTCCGCCGCGAAGCAATAGCCCGGTGTCCCTCCGTCGCCTCGTTGCTCCGCTGCCCCGACGCCCGCCCGTCTCGCACGCATTCACCGTTGACCCTTGCCCGCGACTGTGCCACACTGCTCGGGGATTTTTATGTTCCGCCGTGGCGCCATTGCGATTCATCGTCCCGCGCGTCTCTCCTGCGTCCACCTATTTCTCTCCTGTTTGCTCGCCTCTTTGCTCGCCTCGACCGCCATCGCCCAGCGTGGCGGTGTACCCGAACCCCAGGTTCTGCCCGGCCCAGACAACATTCATCCGCACATCGTCACCACTTACGAGACCACGCCCGGCACAGCGGTCGTCATCTTCACGGTATCCGCTGAGCGGAAGGGCATTCATCTCGATCGCCAAGCCTTATTGCGGCTGGTCAATCTCACCAATCAGTTGGAAGCTTGGCAGACCACCGAAGAGACCTCGCGGGGAGTCTTTACCAACGTCGCTTATGGAGCCTACGCCGTGGAAGTGAGTGCGGTCGGCTATCTCAGCACTCGTAAAGAGGTGAGGGTCACGAACGCGAGCGGCCCTTCGTTCAACGAGATCATACTCAACCGCGATCCCGATTCCGTGAATCTCGATGTGTGGGACGAGGTCATGACTCCGAAAGCGCGCAAGGAAGCCAAGCGCGCTATTTCCGCGCTCAAATCTGGAAGGCTCAAAGAGGCGCAGAAACAACTCGACGACGCTTTCCACTTGTCCCCCGCCAGCCCCGATCTGAACTTTCTTCTGGGATATTTGTACTTTCAAGAAAAGGATTTCGCCCGAGCTGGAAGTTACCTGGGGACAGCCGCGAACCTGAACCCTCACCACGCTCAGGCCCTCACCTTGCTCGGACGAACCGGCCTGGAACGCAAGGATTATCCGGCGGCGCGATCCGCTCTGGAGCAAGCCGTATTAGCGGACCCCGAAAGCTGGCTCCCGCACAACTTGCTCGCCGACACCTACCTTCACCAGCAAAATTACGGCCAGGCCCGTGACCAGGCCCAGATCGCTATCACCGTCGGAAAAAACACGGCCGGCCCCGCCCATCTCGTCCTCGGAGAGGCCCTGCTTAATCTGGGTGAGGATCAGCAGGGCATTGCAGCTCTGAATGTCTTTCTGCAGCAAGCGCCGCAACATCCTATGGCGGGCCAGGTTCGCGCTCTGATCGCGGACGTCGAGCAGCATCCTTCCATTTCCGGTTCTTATTTCGGTATTTCCGATTCCAGTTCTTCTGATTCCAGTTCTTCTGATTCTCCCAACAACGACCCGTCCAAATCTTCAGCCGACTTTTCCGGCGTGGATCCGGTTGCGGCATTGGACGTGCCAGAGCTCGCCTTGAAAGCCTGGCAGCCTCCGGGCGTTGACGATGCCAAGCCGGCCGTCGCAGCCGACGTCATCTGTCCCACCGAAAAAGTGATTGAAGAATCCGGCAAACGCGTCCAGGAGTTAGTCGACGACGTCTCTCGCTTCGCCGCCGTTGAAGATCTCTTGCATCAATCCCTCGACCCATTCGGCATTCCGGTTCGCTCCGAAACGCGGAAATATGATTACGTCGCCGCCATCTCCGAGCCCCAGCCCGGGTTTCTTGCGATCAATGAATACCGCTCCGATAAAATGAGCCTGGCGGAATTTCCCGACCACATCGCCAGCACTGGTTTTGCTGCTCTCGCTCTCGTCTTCCATCCCCACATGCGCGGCAACTTCGCCATGACCTGCGAAGGCCTGGGGGATTGGCGTGGGCAGGCAACCTGGCTGGTGCACTTCCGCCAGCGCAGTGACCAACCCAACCGCATCCACAGCTATAAGATCGGCAATCAGATCTATGCCGTCGACCTGAAAGGAAGAGCCTGGATCACCGCTGACAAGTTCCAGATCGTGCGGATCGAGTCCGAGATGGTGAACCCTATGCCCGAAATCCGCCTTCTCGGTGAGCACGAGATCGTGGAATATGGGCCCGTCCCATTTCCCAGGAAAAACACCTCCCTCTGGCTACCCAAGAGCGCGGACATCTATTTCGACTTTCGCAAACACCACTACTATCGCCGTCACAGTTTCGATAACTTCATGCTCTACTCGGTCGATAGCGATGAAAAACGGAAAGAGCCCGTCGCCAAGCCTCAGGGGAAAGATGGGAAGCAAAAAGAAGTAGAAGTAGAAATAAAAGACCAATCATAGAGACGTAGCTTGCTACGTCTCCTGCCGCACTCCCATTTCGCTTTGACTCTAGACCGTTCTTCCCTATACTGGCGGGACGTTTCCTAAGCAGGAAGAGATTCTTCGCCGGAATCGCGGCGGAATCTCGCAACCCTCGATCCAAGATCAGTTCGATCCAACACCCAGGAGGTAAAAAGTGAATCGGAAATTGTGTGTATTGCTGCTGTCCATCGCGGCGTTTGCCTCGGCCGGAGTCGTCGAAGCGCAAACTCTGATGACGCGCCACGTCCGCGAAGCAACCCTGAACGGGCAAGCCCGGCTGCTCGGGCGCCTTCCCTCCTCTGAAGTTCTGCAACTGGATGTGGTTCTGCCGTTGCGCGATCCCGCCGGACTCGAATCCTTCCTCGCCGATTTGTACAGCTCGACCGTCCCTAACTACCGGCACTTCCTGACCCCGGCCGAGTTCACCGAGAGGTTTGGTCCCACGCAAGCGGACTATGACGCACTGGTGCGCTACGTTCAGCAACACGGTCTGGCCGTGGTTGGCGGCTCGCACGATGGCATGGAAGTGCAGGTCAAAGGCTCGGTGTCGGCCATTGAATCGGCCTTCCATGTGAACCTGCAGATCTACCAGCACCCGACCGAGAGCCGCGTCTTTTATGGTCCGGACCGTGAGCCCACCGTAGATCTGCCGTTCCAGCTGTGGCACGTCTCGGGCCTGGACAACTTCTCCATTCCACATCCGATGTATGTCAAGAAGAGCGACTACGCCAAGGCGCACGGAATCGCTCCAGAAGCCGTTGTCACGCGCGCGACCACCGGCTCCGGACCTTCGGCCTCGTTCCTGGGCAGCGATATGCGTGTGGCCTACTACGGCGGCAGTGCCCTTACGGGCGCTGGCCAGAATCTGGGATTGTTCGAGTTTGTGGGCACCGATCTCGCCGACCTGACCACGTATTACAAGAACGCGAAGCAAACCAACAAAGTGCCCATCCATCTGCTGTCGACCGATGGCACCAGCACCGGCTGCGTCTATGCCCTCGGCTGCGACGACACCGAGCAGACCTTGGACATGACCCAGGCCATCGGCATGGCTCCCCGGCTGGCCAGCCTGGTGATGTACATTGGCTCAACCGACACGGCCATCATCAGCGCCATGACCACCCACAGCCCGCTGCCCATCACGATCGGCTGCTCGTGGGGATGGACGCCCGCCGATCCCACCACGCTCGATATTTACTTCCTGAAGATGGCCGCTCAGGGCCAGAACTTCTTCGTGGCTTCAGGGGACGATTCCACTTGGACGAAGAACGGCGACGCTGAGGCCTGGCCCGCCGACGATGCCAATATCGTTTCCGTCGGCGGCACCGACCTCACCACCGCTAAAGCTGCGGGCGACTGGAAATCAGAAACCGCATGGGTCGACAGCGGCGGCGGCTTCTCGCCCGACAAGGTCGCCATTCCCGCGTGGCAGCAACTTGCGGGCGTCGTCACCTCTACCAACAAGGGCTCGACCGCCTATCGCAACGGTCCGGATGTTTCCGCCAATGCCAACTTCACCTTCTACGTTTGCGCCGACCAGACCACCTGCACCGCCAACGAATATGGTGGAACCAGCTTCGCCGCTCCCATGTGGGCGGGCTACCTGGCCCTGGTCAACCAACAACTGGTGGCCGACGGATACAAAACCATCGGCTTCATCAACCCCTATCTCTATGCGTTCGGAGTGAGTTCGAGCTACGGCACCGACTTCCACGACATCACCAGCGGCAAGTCAGGTAAATATTCGGCTGTGAAAGGCTACGATCTGGTGACCGGATGGGGCAGCCCCAAAGGCACGGGCCTGATCAAGGCTCTGGTCGGCGAAAAATAACGGCCCGGGCGCTTTTCGAGCCGCAACTCGAAGAAACGAAAGGCCCGGACTCTCCAGTTCGGGCCTGTTTATTGCTCTTTCACTAGCGCCCACAGTGCCATTTACTTAGGCTCGGGAACGCAATACAATCCAACTCCAGGTGGTTCAGAATCAGGTTTCTCAGAATCTGGTTCTTAGGAAATCTCTCCGGTCACTCATCCCCAGACCGGAAAACTGGGGTTGAACTTGCAGGGCCAACCCACAAAAATCGGTAAGTACGAGGTCGTCGACCTGATCGGCCGAGGCGGGATGGGTGTGGTGTATAAAGCCCGCGACCCCCAGCTGGACCGCCTGGTCGCGATCAAGATGATCATCGGGGCAAATCCCGCCCTGCTGAAGAGATTCGACATCGAAGCGCGATCGACTGCTGGCCTGCAACACCAAAATATCGTCACGATTTACGATTTTGGCAGCCAGGACGGAAACCCTTACCTGGTCATGGAATACCTGGAGGGATCGAGCCTGGAGTCGGTCATCTCCTCCGGGCGCTCACTCACCCTGGCCAACAAGCTTCGCATCTGCATCAATATTTGCAACGGCCTCAGCTACGCCCACGAGCGCGGCATCATCCATCGCGACATTAAGCCCGCGAACGTGATGTTGCTGAATGACGAGAGCGTGAAGATCGTCGATTTTGGAATTGCCCGAATCGGCGATACCGGAATCAGCCGCACCGAAGTCGTTGGCAGCCTGCATTACATGTCGCCGGAGCAGTTTCAGAGCACACCGCTCGACATCAGGACCGACATTTTCTCTACCGGCGTAGTTCTCTACCGGCTCCTCACCGGCACTCTTCCCTTCCAGGCCGCGGGTGAAGCGGCCGTCATGTATCGCATTATTCATGACGACCCTTTGCCGATCGGTTCCTACGTGCAAGGCTACCCGGCCGAACTGGATTCCATTGTGGCCAAGGCTCTGGCCAAGAACCGGGAAAATCGCTACGCCAGTTGCCGCGATCTAGCCTTCGACCTGCAGCTTCTGCGCGAACAGCAGAAGGGCACCGACGTGCGCGAATGGCTGCAGCGCGCGGAAACAGCGATTCAAAAAACGGAATGGAACAAAGCGGAGGAATGCCTCAAACAGCTCCTGAGGATCGAAGAGCATAACAGCCGCGCCTATCAAATGCTGGGCGAAGTGCAGGAACGCCTTCGCCAGCAGCGGCGCGTCGAACAATCGCGGCACTTGCGCACTCAGGCCGACGAGGCTTTTCTTGATCGCCGCTACGATGACGCGCTCGGCATTCTTTCGCAGGCCATTGATGTCGACGGCACTAACCAGGATCTGTTGCGTCTTCGGCAGTCCGTGCAGGAAGCCAAGACTCGGGCCACTCGCTTGCACCACGCGCTGCGCCGGGCCGAAGGAGCACAGCAGGCCGGAGATCTCGACGAGGCCAAACGAGCGGTCAGTGAAGCGCTCGAACTGGACCCCGATGAAACCTCCGCCAAAGCGCTGCGCTTCGTCATTTTCAAGCAGGTCGAAGAGCGGGATCGTCAGCTGGCGCTGCGCAAGCTGCTCGACGATGCCCGCGACCAGCTCGCAGCCCGCGATCTAACCCGCGCGATCGAAACTCTGCAGGTGGCCGAGGCCATTGACTCCACCTCGGTCGAACTGCGCTCGCTTCAAAAAGTTGCCAACACGGCACGCGAGCAGCAGATGCGCAAGGCGGAGTTGGAAAAGCTGAGCCGGCAAATCGAAGACGCGCTGGCCCGCGAAGATTATGAGCAAGCCTCGGCCGTCGCCACCGCAGGATTGCAGCGCCATCCCAAGGAACCCGGACTCCTGAAGCTGAAAGCTCTCGCCGAGGCGGAGCAAAAACGGATCAAGCTCATCGCCTACGCGCACGAGCGTTTAGTTACCGCCAATGGGCTGTTGGAGTCGGGCAAGACCCTCGAAGCTCTCTCGGTTTTGGAAAGAGCGCTGCAAGACGTTCCGGGAGAATCCCAACTGGAGTCGCTGCGGTCCGTCATCCAGAATCGGCTGACCCAGGAAGACGCGGAAGTCCATAAGCAAACTTTGCTGGAACGGGCGAAGGAGGCCCTCGCAAGAAAAGAGTTTCGAGAAGCGGTTCGCCTGCTGGAAGCGGCGCAAACTGAGTTTCCGGGCAGGACCGAGATCGAAGACTTGTTGCGCGCCTCGCGCAAAGAGCAGTCCCGAGAGAAGCTGGTCGGAGAGGTGCTGGGATTCTCGCAACAGCTGCTCTCGCAAAAAGGACCGCAAGCGGCCGCTGAATATCTCGAAGAGCAGGTCCAATTCGTCGCCGATGAACGCGTCCGCGCTGCGCTCGCCGATGCACGCCGCAATTCCGAGCAACTGCGCAAGCGCATCCAAAACGCCCTCGAGGAAGGCCAGCGCATCCTGCGTGACCATGGCGCGCAGGAGACCCGGAAGTATCTTGAGGCACAACCTGCGCAGTTTCTGGAGTCGGCGGAGTTCAAGACTTTGTCCGAACTGCTGCGCAAGCGCGAGGCCTGCGACACTCTGGATCGCGAGTTAGCCAAGCAGAGTGATATCGATGCCCAGGTCCGAATCGCGGAGGAGGCTGCCCGAAAAAGCCCGGAGAACAACGAGATCGCAAACCGACTTGCAGCCACTCGCCAGCGCAAGGAAGCGATCCAGGGCATCGTCGACCGCGCCGGTGCTTTGGAAACGGCGAGACAATACGGCGCAGCGGTGCAGCAGATGGGTCTGCTCCGGCAGTTGCAACCGCGATACCCGAATCTCGATCGCGAGATTCAGCGCTTGCAGCGTCTGGAAGAGCAGCAGAAAAGTTTAGCCGCAAAACCTGCCACGGCAGCAAGACCCTCGCAGCCCAGCGATTCGCCGGCAACAGATTTGCGAGCCACAGGCTTACAAGCGACAAAGATGATTGGGTCGCCCAGCGCCCCGCACAGCGACGCCGCCGCTGTGCACTATCCCGAGTCCGCCCCGATGGATGGAACGCTCGCGCCGGCGACGACATTCCGCGCGGCCGGAATTTCCAGAGCGACAACAAAATGGTTAGGCATTGGCGCTGCCGCGCTTCTGCTTGTGGGCACAGGCATCGTGTGGAAACTGTTCAGCTCGGGCGCGGTTGCGGTGCACATTCAGACCGTTCCCTCCGGCGGCTCCATACGAGTCGATGGCAAAGCGTGCCCGTCGCCTTGCACTCCGCAGTTGTCAGTAGGTTCGCACACCGTCGACGCCGGGCTCACTGGATACACGACGTCCACCGAAAAAATTGACGTGACCCGCGGTGGCCCGACTAACTTCGACCTGTCCCTCACGGCCGAGTCAACTCCTGGGGCGACGGTGGGATCGCTCGCGGTTCAGACCAACGTAGAGGGCGTCGACGTTCTGGTGGACGGCGTTCTAGCCGGCGTAACTGGAAGCGATCATCGTCTGGTGGTGTCAGGACTGGCGCCCGGCAAGCATGCGGTTACGGCCCGAAAATCCGGGTATCAAAACTCCAAGCCCCAGCAGGCGGACGTTGCCCAAGGCCGGCAGTTGGACCTGCCCCTCACTCTGGTCGAGGCCAAGGGTTCCAATGCCACTCCGAGCGACCAGTATTTAATGGTTCAAGGCCCTCCGGGAGCGCATGTCGTCGTGGACAAACTGCCGCCGCAGTCGATCCCGACCTCAGGACACTTGCCGGTTACCGTCGCGCCAGGATCCCATAGCGTCGAAATAAGAATGGATGGCTACCAGGTTTGGCAGAACAACGTCCAGGTACAGCCGGGTTCGCGTTTGCCGGTGGTGGCAGAACTCAAAGCGATTGCCAAGCCGGTGACGGCGGCAACAACTCCTGAAACGCACAATCCTCCGGTCACCGCGCCCACTGCCACTTTGATTGCGAGTTCGGACACCGTCGAGAAAGGACAGTCTGTCGAGCTTCGTTGGGACACCAAGGCGGCTACCGACATTACCGTCGACGGCCAGAAGGTTCCGGCGCAGGGGACCAAGACAATCTCTCCCACGGAATCGGGGAATCACTACCTTGTCGCCCATGGCCCGGGTGGAGATGCGAAGGATGTTGCTCACGTGGAAGTCAAGGCACCCGCGCCGCCACCTGCCAAGGTATCCGACGACCAGAGCGGCATCCAGGGAGTGCTCGACGCCTACGTGGTTGCATTTCAATCCAAAGACCCGGCCAATTTGCGGCGTATTTGGCCGGTCATGAGCGATAAGACTTTCAAAGAGATGCAGGGCAACTTCAAAGATGCCGAATCATTTCGCATCAACCTTCGCAAAACTGGCCCCGCACAAGTGAATGGGAAAACAGCAGTCGCAACCTGCATTCAAGATGCACAAATCAAGCCCAAAGGCGGTCAGACCCAATCGTTCAGCCAACCCGCTACGTTCTACTTCAAGAAGCTAGGGGATAAAGATAGCGACTGGACGATCGACCGAGTCGAATACGGAAAAGCCACCCGCTAGCGTCCTTGGTGCCGGCGCATCCGTTTAATTGACTTTCTCTTGACAAGGTGAAGTTGCGCGGCTTATTCTCGGCTACTCGTACGAGGGGTGCTACCTCTGGCCTGAGCCTCCCCCTCATCGCTTCGTCTTTTCTTGGGGCTCCGCGCGTTCGTGGGAAGTCGATGGCATCCGATCTACCTATCTCATCGCACAAACGTAAGCGCGCGTCTCGCATGAAAAACAAACGCAATCGGTTTGCCGGAAAGAGTCAGGAGTGTCTATGAATACGGTGCTCGAATTTTGTAAGCCTTCGAAGACCTCTCCGATTCCTCAGTTCTGCTGCGCCCGTGTCCTTCTGGCGCGAGCCGCTACTTTCTTGTTCATCTTGTTCTTCGCCTCGCGAGCCTTGGCCATCAGGCCGCCGCCCAGTCGCTGGGCTTTGTGGTGAACTCTGCCGACGGAACCGTCAGCGTCATCGCCAACGCTACCACCACGCTGGGCGCTCAAAATTTCTCCGAGGACACGCTGCAAACCGTGACTTTCCCGACCCAGGCCGGACAGTCTGCCGTGCAACTCGTGGCCACGGCGGTTGCGCCCGCGACCAGCAGCAAGACTCCTCCGACTCGGCTTGTCTATGTGACCGACCAGAAGAATACCGAACTCTGGGCTTTCGACATCAGCACCATTTCCCAGGGAAATGCCGCGGCGAAGCCGGTAACCATCGCGGCCGGCTCTTGCTCTCCTTTGTTCACTAAGCCGGGCGCGATTGCGATTGCCTCGCCGGGATCTTCCATCTTTGCCTATGTGGCCAACAGCGATGGCACGGTTTCCGTCATCAATCTGGCGACCTCGACTTGCGTAGCAAAAACGGCGGCCCTGGGCACCATTGCGAGGATCGCCGTGTCCCCCGACATGAATGAAGTGTTCGTCATCGCCTCAACCGTGGGCGCAGGATCATCGCTGTGGGAGATCGACACAACCGCGACTCCGCAAACCGCCGTACAAATTAATACTGCCGCGATCAGCCTCTCGGCTCCCGTCTCGCTTAGCGTGCAGAATGACAGCGCGGGTTGCTACTTCCTTTCGATCGGCGAAGGCAACTCGATCTTGATTTTGGCAGCGGTCGGCCCTTCTGGCGACGCCGACTCGAACTGTCCGGACAACGTGACCCCAACTACCGCCCAATCGATCCTCCCACCCACAGAGCCCGCAATCACGTTGACCGGCGCTAATCCCGTTTCCCTGGTTTCCACATTCGCTCCAGGAACGAACCCGGGGAGCATCTATGTGGCCGATGCCGCCGGCGATTCGGTCTGGGAGGTCGACTGCTTCGCCCCGAACCTGCCACCGTCCTATCAATGTAACGTGAACCAGGCAACCCCATTGACTTTGAATGGCAACGCTACACCGACCACGATCGGGATCTCGCTCGCCCAAACAGTCGGTATTGCAACCGCGGCCGTCACGAACCAATACCTCTATGTAGCGGGCACCTCGTCCGAGGGCTCGGTGTTGCAGTATTCCAATGTGGGCGCGGAAGAGGGGCTCTTCTCGTTGACAACGAGTTCCGTAACCGTGGGCAACGGTCCCCAAGGCTTGATCTTCTCCGGGCCCGATCCTAAAGATCCTCCCGTCACATGGTTTATGATTGGCGCGGGAAATGGGACCAATGGTGGCGCCGCTAACTTCCAGGGATCCACTTGGGTAATGCCGGTCACCAACGTATTCACTGCTTTGGGTGGCACGATTGTGGATTTGAGCTCACCCACCCCAACTCTTTCACTCAATTTCGGAACCACTGCGGCCAACGGCCAGTTCCCTTCCGTCGCAATCTTCTGCGCGCCCTTCGGATCGGAGACGGGTGGCGTCACCAGCTGTCCTGGCACGGACGGAGTGCAGGCAGCAAATGCGGTAGGCGGTACGTCATCGACGACAAGTGGCGGCGGCGGCCAAGGCGGGCAAACTACCGGTCTCGATCTCCCTGCCAGCACCGTCTTTACCGTGACCCTGGAAGCCTGCTCGGAAGCCACTTGTCCCACCCCCGCCAATCCCGCCACCGATACGGTGCTCACCCAGCAAGTCAGCGCGGGCGGAGTCTGCGCCCTTACCGTCACCCCATCCCCAAATACCGGCCTGAATAACGTCGCCATCGGACAGCCGGTGAACGCCCAGATCAATTGCGTTGCGCCCGCGAGCGGCGTCCCGCCTAGCGGCGATGATCTCACTGCGACCATCAATTGGATTTCCACAACCGGGACGGTCAGCTGCACTCCGCAAACCTGCACCTTAAGTACGCCGGTCAACGGATATCTGTACGAAAACGCCACCATGTCGTTCGCCAGCAACACCTACACTGCGGCGGGCACCTACCCCATTACGATTAAGGGCACCGACACCACGGAAAAAGTCCCGATCTTCTTCTCAGGGACTTTGCCAACGGTCATTGTGAACGGGCCCACCATGAGCGTGAGCCCCACCGGAACGGCCGGCGCACCCATACAAGTTCAACTGTTGGGAACTCAGGCTTTTTCCGGAACCTTGGATTTCTCTGTCGGCACTCCGACCGTAACCTGGACGCTGACCTCCAACGGCACGGCGTGTGCACCCGCTTGCGGCACTATCAGCAACGAGCTCGCCACCCAAATCACGGGAACGCTCGACTACAACATCTCGGCGACTTACAACGCGCCTTCGGGTGTGTTTTCCGGGACGATCACATTAGCTGTTGTCGGCAGCGGAGCCAATACCCAGGCGTTTATCGTGACCACCGCGTCGGTGACAACACCCCCGCCCGCTTGCACTTTCACGGCGCCTCCGACGTCAGGGCAGACCGGACTCGCCGTCACTGTCACGCTGGCTTGCACCGCGCCACCGGGGGATTTGCTGAGCGTAACCGTCAACTGGTCCGATGGACAGCCTGAGACCGTCCCCGGGACCGCCGACGGCACCGGAGCCGCAACGCTCACCTTCACCCATACCTATGCCAACCCCGCAAACTACGCGGTCAGCATCACCTCCATCCAGGACACTACGACCCAGTTGACGGGAGCTCCGCCAGCCGCCCTTTCCGTCACGATTTATCTGACTCCGACGGTGACCCCGGTGCAAACCAGCATCACCTTGGCGGCAGGCCAGTCGGTGACTTTCGCGGTGAACTTCACGAGTGGCCCGTCGGATGCGAATCTCACTTTGTCGAATTTCGTGTGTCAGAACCAGCCCACGGGCGTCAATTGTGCGTTTTCGCCGTCGTCGATCACGCTGGATGCCAACGGGAACAGCAGCGACACGCTGGAGCTGACGGTTTCATTGGTAGCGCCTCCAACTTTGTCTCGGGCCGCTCCTTTCCGCGACCCGCGGCAGATCCTGCTTGCATCCCTCTGGGGCCTTCCGTTATTCGGTCTGGTCTTACTGGGCGCCGTCCCAGGGGACAAGCAACGAAAACGCCGTCGACAGGCGTGGTGCGCGATGCTTTTCATTCTCGTGCTCGCGCTCATGTGGATGCCGGCCTGCTCGAGCGTGTCGCAATCCAACGTAGCTTGCCCCACCTGCGCACCGCCGGGGGGACCCTATCCCATCACCGTGACTGGCAGTTCAGCGAATCCTGAACTGCAGGCGTCCACGGTGTTTCAGCTGACGGTTGCGCAATAGACGGATGAGAAATAGCAGACGAAACCATCGCAGCCAAGGAATTACGCGGAGATGACATCTATGCGAAAACTGTTGCTGTTCGCCGCCCTGCTGACAGCGCTCATGAATTGCTCATCCGCTCTGGCGCAGACGACCTGTTCTCAGTCCGGAAACAGCCATCTCTACTGCGTTCCCATTCTCGCGGTCGAAAACCTCCACATCCCCGGACAGACCATCGTGCCGACCGTTCCACCCGCGTTTTCGGCCTTGAACTCGTCTCTCGGCATTCAACTCAGCGATGTACCCAAGCCCTCGCCGGCCTCCGGCATCATCTTCTCCTTTGGACCCTCCGGGCTTACCCGCGAACGCGAACTCGGTCCCATTTTCACCGAACGGCCGTCCATTGTCGGACGCCACAAGCTCTATGTCGCATTCACCTATCAATACTTCGAGTTCGACAAACTCGACTCCGTATCTCTAAAGAACATCCCGTTGCAGATCAGTGGCTGTCTATCTGGCGCCCCCGGCTGTACCACCAACCCGTTCATTGAGACCCAGAGCCGCTTGGATTTGAAAGTTCACCAGTTCACCGCCTATGCCACCTACGGGCTGTTCAGCCGGGTCGACGTTTCCGTCGCCGTTCCGATTCTCGATGTCCGCATGGGAATGCAGACCACTTGCAGCATTTGCGGCCAGACGCTGCCTCCACCCAACGGCGGCTTGCTTGTCTTCAGCCCGAATGTCAACACCGCCACTGCCGGCGGTATTGGGGACGTGACCGTTCGCGCCAAAGGAACCGTGGTGAAGGGCGAACGCGCCGGGCTGGCAGTGGGCGTCGATCTCCGCACGCCTACCGGCAATGACCTGAATTACCTGGGCTCTGGCGCCATCGGAGTTCGGCCCTTTGCCGCCTTCGATTACAGGGCCAGGATTTCACCGCATGCCAGCATTGGATACGAGGCGAACGGAAGTTCGATCCTCGCCAGCACCGATCAACTCAAAGCAAAGTCCCTTCCCAATTTCCTGACCTACACGGTGGGCGCTGACATCGGAATCAGCAAGTCATTGAGCGTGACGGGCGATCTGTTAGGCTCCACCTACTTCAACGCGAACCGGCTTCTGCTTGGCGCGGTGCCTGGACCTCAGGGGCTGGGCAATCCGAATGTCAGCTGCAGCTTGACCTCAAACGCGACCTGCCAGGGTCAAACCTTCAACACCAACAGCTTTTCCGCCGGCGTCAAATACAATCCCACCGGCAATCTGATCATCACCGCCAACATCCTCGTCAAGCTGGATAACAACGGACTGCATTACAAACCAGCCCCGATGGGCGGCATCTCCTATACGTTCTAGCAGGCTGCGGAAAAAGAGATGTCGCGGCATAGATTCTGTTCGGGCCCCGCGATTTCACGACTTGGGGAAGGACCTTGGGTGCCTCGCTGGCGGCTCGCAGATCGTTTTTCGAGCCGTTGGATAAACAGCGACCTCGGCTTACGTCGACTGAATCGCCAGATTCCTCATACGGACTAAGTTGTAGGCTGCGGCAGCGAAGGTGAAGACCCATCCCACCTTGAAGATTCCACGGTGCCGAACCTTCCGCAACAGCGCGATCGTCTTCAGCCAGCCGAAGCACTCTTCAACGCGTTTCCTCTTCCTCTGACTGATGGCGTATCCGGCGTGGTGCGTCGTACGAGCATCAATGGCGCTCCCACCGGGCCGCCCCAGGTTCTGGGCCACGTGCGGCGTCACCTTTAAGTTTCTGCACTCAGCCACGAAATCCGCCGTGTCATACCCCTTGTCGCCGCCCACCGTTACTTGTTTCGTGCCTGGAATCTGTTCGAGCATCACCAGCGCGGCATCGCGCTCCGCCGTTCCGTTGGCCTCGAACACCTCGCTGTTCACGATCAGCCCGTGGCGGTTCTCCACTAGCAGATTCCCGTTGTAACTCAGCTTGGCTTCCTTGCCCTTGCCTTTGCGCGCCATCTTCGCATCCGGGTCCGTCTTCGACGCGTGCGTCTGATTCGACCTCTTTTCTCCGTGGAAGTCCACCGTCGCATTGCCGGGATCGTCCGGCGGGACGTCATTCTTCGCATCCTTGCGTTGATAACTCTTCACACTCGCCCACGCTTCCAGTAGCGTTCCATCCACCGTGAAGTGTTCGTCCGAGAGCAAACTCCGCTCGCGTGCCTGCTGGAGCACGGCTTGAAAGAAGGCTTCGGCAATGTCCCCATCCAGCAACCGCTCCCGGTTCTTGGTGAATACGGTCACGTCCCAGACCGAGTCATCCATGTTCAAGCCCACGAACCAACGGAACAGCAGATTGTAGTTGAGTTGCTCCATCAACATTCGCTCGCTGCGCACCGAGTACAGGGCTTGCAGCAGGAGCGCTCGCAACAACTTTTCTGGCGCGATCGAAGGTCGCCCTGTCTTGGCGTACAGCCCGTTGAACCGTGGTTGCAGTTCCCTCAATGCCTCATCCGTCATGACACGAAGAGGGCGCAAGGGGTGATCCTGCGGAACTCGCTGCTCGGGGCTTACATAGCTGAACACATCCAACTGCTGCTCGTCGTTTCCGCGCATGCCTTCTTCTTACCAGGTTGTGCTGTGGAAACAAGACTGTTTTCGGGTACACCAGTTCACAGCGGCGGACCCTCTTGCGGCCACTTGAGCAAAGCAGTTGTCAGGATCAAACCCTCCAGCTTGGAGCCTTGCCTCAAAAGCTGATTAGCCGCATCCAACTCTGCGCTGCGTCCCGCGACCGCCAGCAGGTCTTTCCGGGACACACCGCGCCCCGCCTCTGCTTGGGCAAAAGACACAACTTCTCCCCAGACAGGTTCGGAGGACAGAGGTCGCTCTGCGCTTAGATCACCACTCGGTGTCATCCTCTGAAACATCTCAGAAAAGCGCGTTCCAGCTTTCCCAAGGAGCAACCGACCATAAGCCATGGGAAGGAACTCGACCAGACGCGCTGCATATTGCCTATCGACGCCAGTTCCAACAAGCTTGCGAAAGACTTCTTCGTCTGAAGAGTTTAGCAACTCCCGAAAGATCACGACTGCTGTTGAAATTGCTTCAACTGTCATGCGGCAAGCAGACTACCATCAATCCGAGCAATTACGGGCGGAAGAACAGTTTTTCCGCAACCTGCTAGGGATCGCAGCGAAGAAAGACCGGCAAAAAGGTATCAAGCGCAGGAACTTTGGATAGCGGTGCACTTTGGCTTAGGCATTAGGCCGGTTGAGCAGGGAGATCCTTCGCTACGCCTGAAGAACGGCTACGCTCAGGATCACAAAGTCGCGTAAAGGCCAAACTGCACGACTACCGAACTTTGGCCAAAGAAGCTGTCTACTTTGCCGGAAGCAGGTCGCTGCCCTCAAAAACATACGTCGTTAGCTTATCCAGTTTGAGGTTGGCCCGCTTGCAAACAATCGCGATCGCACCGTCATTACTGCTCGCCGTCTCTACGTCTTTCATCCGGACGGGGTGGTTCGCGGTGGTGGCGACCGGCGTGTTCGGAGCAGAGTCGCTTTTCCCGGAGTCACTGCCTGGAAAGGGCTTGTAAACCTTCGAGTTCGGATCAGGGTATTGGCCTTGTCCGTCCCAGGTCCTGTTCGCGGGCTGCTGCGGCCCGTACTGGAGATCTTGACCCGTCTCATCTCTCTCGGGGTAATACCATGCCGTTAGATAAGCCCTAACAGAAGCCGATCCGTTCTTCCACTTCACCGAGTCCATCCGCAGGGCCAAGCGGGACGGGTTGGTGGCAGTCTTCGCGACAGACTCGATCACCTCTCCCGAAAAGACGGCATCCCTCGGGATGACCGTGCCGTTCACTAGAGTAGGGACTTCCAGTTTCGCCTCAATCCTGGTTCCAGCCGGGGTTTTGCCGGCAGCCACGTTCTGCTGCAGGATCACAGGAAACTCCTGAACCCCCGCGGGAGTGGAAGTCGCGGGAGTGGAAGTCGCCAGCTGTTGCTGGCCGAGCAAGGCGGCAGAACAGAAAACACCGATCGCAAATTTCGCTACTACCGTCGGCCGTGGGAACATCGACTTACCTCCCTTTTGCCACCGGAACCAGCGAGGGCTCCCAGAAACTTGGATGTCGGCCGCAGGCTAGCCCACCTCTGATGTGGCTGCAGTATACCCCCAACGTCGGTCGGCGAAAGATCGCTTTCGAATGTTAAGGAACACACGAAATCGATTTTGTGCTTGACAACGGTTATCGGAGAGCTGTAAGACCGTAATCGTTTACGATTCATGCGTAAACGATTACGATCTTAACGTAAACGCTTACGATCACGGGGATAGTTCTGCCCCATGCATCCGCGGCCCACCTTATCGCGACCAACCGAATTCGGAGGCTTCAAAATGATAGCCCTCTCGCCCATGTTTGCCGGGAGTTTTGGCCTAGTTGTGAGACGCAGCGGCTCTCGTCTAGCGTTTCTCCTCGCAGCCCTCTTCGTACTCTTCGCAGCACCAGCCTTCGCTCAGGAAGCGACTATCGTCGGGACCGTGACTGATCCCAGCGGGGCGGCAGTTCCCAATGCGGCCATCGTCATCACCAACACCGATACCGGTGTGACTCGCAACTTGCCAACCAATGGCGACGGCCAGTACGTGGCGCCTGATCTGATTATTGGGCATTACAACGTGCGCGTAGCCGCGAACGGTTTCAAGGCCAGTGAGCAGAAAAACCTCGTGCTTGCCGTCGGGGACCGGACGCGCGTCGATTTCAAACTGATAGTGGGCAGCGTGCAGGAGCAGGTGACCGTTGAAGCCAATGCGGTCGCCGTGCAAACCGATTCCAGCGAACAAAGCAATGTCATTACTGGACAGCAGATAACCCAGCTTGCGACCAATGGCCGAAGTCTCTACGAGTTGTTCGCTCTCGCCCCGGGAGCGTCCAGCATTCAGACTTCGCGTGTCGGGTTCACTCCGGTGAGTGCCGACAGCAACGTGAGCGTTAACGGTCAGCGCGAAGGCCACAATCTTCAGCTGATTGACGGCGGCGAAAACCTCGACCGCGGCGGCAGCAGCGGCAGCGTCATGCCCTCCCTCGACTCCATCGCTGAGTTCCGCAACATGACTTCGAACTACAGCGCAGAGTATGGTCTGGCCTCTGCCGCCACCATCACGTCGGTCATCAAGTCAGGAACCAGGCAGTTCCACGCCGAAGCATGGGAACTCTTCCGCAACGACGCTCTCGATGCCCGCAACTATTTCAACCCGTCCCCGGCCTCGGTTGCCGAATTGCGCTACAACATTTACGGGTTCAATGCGAGCGGCAAGATTCCGGGCTCGAATAACCACCCCACCTTCTTCTTCTACAACCAGGAATGGCGCAAGGAGATTGACGGCGGGCTGACCAACCAGGTCGTTCCCTACACTCAGACTTACGGCGGCAATTTCAACGGTTTCGTACCGGCGGACGTGACCGTCGCCAAGAGCGTCGATCCGAATCAAACGCCCATCCCGTTCTCGGGACTGCACGTTCCCTGTCAGTTCCAGTTGTCCGGGGATCAGCAGGCTCTATTTGCTGCTCAGGGCTACACCTTACCTTCCGACTACAGCACACCCCTGATGGTAGGCGGCCAGCCAACCTGCAGCGCCAACTCGAAGGCTGTTGTGAACGCCAACCCGTTAGTGCCCACCACCCAGCCTGTCTTTGTGCCGCTTACCGGGAACGCCGTTCCATTCGTTAACTCGAATGCCACCTCACTTCTGACCGCCGGTGGCAAGTACGGCGGCATCTTCCCCGCTCCCAACGGAACCGGCACTAATGCTCAGCATTTCATTGGCGGAAACAATTCTCCCACCAGCTTGCGCGAGGAAATCGGCAGAGTCGATCACCAGTTCAGTCCCAAGTTCTCGATCTTCGGGCACTGGATTTCCGAGCAGATTTCCCAGACCTACGGGACGACGCAGTGGAGCAACGACAACGTGCCCTCCGTTGCCGACGTATTCGGAAACCCGTCCTATAGCGCCGTGATCCACGCCACGCACGTGATCAGCCCGACGGTGCTCAACGAGATCGCTTTTAACTACAACGGCAATCGCATCCACATTATTCCCAATAACCTGATCACAGATCCAGGTTTTGGCTTTAACCGGTTGTTTAGTGGACCAAACGTTGACAAACGCATCCCGTCGATACAGCTGGGAGGAGCAACCGGCTCCTGGTACACCTCCAACTGGACACCTTGGAACAACAAGGCCGACGACTACCAGTTCCGCGACGATCTTTCGTGGACCAAGGGCGCCCACCAGTTGAAGTTTGGGTTTAGCTGGGCGCTCTATAAGAAGGGGCAGGATGCTTTCGCCGACACTGAAGGTCAGTTCAACTTCAACGGCTTTTACACCGGCAATGACTTCGCCGATTTCCTGCTCGGTTATGCCCAGCAGTATCAAGAGGACGGTGCCAAGATCACCGGTCAGTGGAATAACATCTCACCGGCGTTGTACGTGCAGGATAACTGGCGCGTAAACCGCCAGCTGACTCTTAACCTGGGACTGCGCTGGGATGGTATCCCCCACACCTACGAAGCGAATCAACTATCTTCGAACTTCTATCCCAACCTGTATCAGAGGGGCGAGCAAGCGACGTTCGACTCTCAAGGCCACATCTGCAACGCGAACTCCGTGCCAGCGTGCCCCCTTGGGCCGAGTCAGGGACTGGTTGCCAGCAGCAATCCGTATTTTACGGGATATCAGTTCTATCTGAACGGCATCGGGACCGGTGGCGTGAACGGAATTCCCAAGGGCCTCGTCAATAACTCGTGGAACAATTGGGGCCCGCGCCTAGGTTTTGCCTATGACCTTACCGGTCAGGGCAAGACCGTCATCCGCGGAGGCTTTGGCCTCATGTACGAACGCATTCAAGGCAACGATATGTACAACGGTGCCGTGAATCCGCCGGGCGATCCTAATCCCACGCTCAACGGCGTCTTGCTGACGGATCCTGGTACGCTGGTCGGGGGAGACGGATCTACCATTACAGCGGCCACCTTGCCTCCTCTTCCTCTCGGAGTCACAGGAATCGCCGAGAACTACAAACCCCCGGTGAGCTACCAGTACAGCGCGGGCGTGCAACAAGCAGTTGGGAGCCATGCGGTGTTGAACATCTCTTACGTAGGCAGCCAGGGACGGCATGAGAACTACTATCAAGCCATCAACCTCCCGCCCCTCGCTTCTGTCCCGGGTGAGGTCGCGGCCGGCGCGCTCAACAACGAGACCGTCACCTACCCTGGTTTCGGTGGCATCCGCCTGGCCTACAACGAAGGAAATGCAAAATACAACTCTCTCCAGACTTCTCTGAATGGGACCCTACATCGTGACCTGCACTTGCAAGTGTCCTATACGCTGTCGAAGGCGGAGGATTCGACCACCAGCAACGGTAGTGGCGGCGACCTGAACAATGCCACCAATCCTTACGCGGGGTGGAAATACGACTTCGGTCCGTCGCAGTTTGACCGTAGGGATATTTTCTTCACTAACTTCGTTTACGACATCCCGCTTCTCCGAGACAGCGCCAACCGCATGCTCAAAAGCGGTCTGGGCGGGTGGCAATTCTCCGCCATCGTCACGGAAGAAACGGGAGCGCCTCTTAACCTCGGGGTAAGTGGCAACACTGTTTCCAGCATCATCGGCAATTCGGGAGTGCGACCGGATATAACCGGGGCGATCGCTTATCCCAAGACTAAGGCTGGTCAGACGGTAACGTGGTTCAATCCGTCGGCCTTTTCCGCACCGGCTTGCCAAACGGGTCCGGACTGCTATGGCAACGCTCCGTTCGATGCCATCCGCGGTCCTGGCCGCAACAACTTCGACCTCTCGCTGAAAAAGAACTTTGCTTTCACCGAAAGGTTCAAAATGGAGTTCCGGGCAGACGCCTTCAATGCCTGGAATCATACTCAGTTCTCCGGTGACGCCAATAATGGCGGCATCGGGGTTAACGTAAACGGCAGCAGCTTTGGCCAGGTCACCAAAGCGTTCGACGGCCGGCAATTCCAGTTCGGTCTGAAGCTGATGTACTAGGTCGGCTTCGACTGGTGCAACATCATGCCCCGCTCGCGCTCTGTACGAGGCGAGCGGGGCGTTTCTTGACCGCCTAGATGTTTCCCCAGCGGTGACAAGCGGCTGCCCAAACTTATACTCTTAGTTCAGATCAGCGTGGAGCTCAGGACCTGCCAACGCCGAGTGCCGTGCATGAACCGGAAGGCAGTCCTCATTCTGGTGGCGCTCTTCTCGGTAGTCTCGGCAGCCGCGCAAGCCCCCAGCCCCGCGGACGCGATCGCGCTCGAACACCAGGGAAAATTGCCGGAGGCCGCCCAAGCCTGGAAAGCGGTCACCGATCGCGATCCGAATGATGCCGGGGCCTTCGCCAGTCTGGGCGTCGTTCTTTCCAAGCAGCAGAAATATGCGGAAGCGGCGTCGGCCTACAGGAAGGCGCTCGCGCTCAATCCGAAGCTCCCCGGCGTGGAACTCAACCTGGGTCTGGCAGAGTTCAAGCAAGGCCAGTTCCAGAAGGCTGCTGCAGCACTGGAACGTGCAAGAGCCAGTGATCCCGCCAGTGATCAGGCGCGCACACTGCTTGGCCTGAGCTACTACGGCTTGCAGCGCTTTCCTGACGCCATCAAGTATCTTGAGCCCGCAGCCAGGAATGATCCCGGCAACGTCGAACTCCAACGCCTGCTGGCGCAAAGCTGCCTGTGGGCGAAGAACTATCCCTGCGCGCTGGAAGAATTCCGTCAGCTTCTGCAGCAGAATCCGGATTCCGCTGCCGCCCACGTCCTCATCGGCGAAGCGCTCGATGGTCTGGGCAGAACCCCGGAGGCCATCGCCCAGTTCGAGGCCGCCGCTAAGGTTTCGCCAAGCGAGCCCAACGTCCATTTCGGCTTGGGCTATCTCCATTGGAAATCGAAACAATATGACGAAGCCCGGCAGGAGTTCGAACGCGAGCTAGCTCTCGACCCCGGCCACGCGCTGGCTTTGGCATATATCGGAGATATCGAATGGAAGAACAACCATCCCGAGGCCGCCCTTTCCTGGCTCAAGCGCGCGGTGGCCGTCAAGAAGGACCTGCGCATCGTCTATCTCGATCAGGCCGCGATCTACATGCAGCAGAAGGATTTCAAAAATGCCGAGACGGCTCTCGTAGGGGCCGTGGCACTCGATCCAGCTCTGCCCGATGCCCATTACCAGTTAGGACGATTGTATTACGCAATGGGCAGAGCGACGGATGCGGAAAAGGAATTTCACAAAGTACGCGAGTTGCACGATAAGGCGGACGAGAGCCTGGCAGGAAAGATCTCTTCCTCTCCACCTGCTTTGAATCCGTCGGAGGGGGCAAAATAGTCGTGACGGCAAGAGCGGACGGGCTTGTTCACTGAAAAACAAATTGGCTCCTCAGGTAGGACTCGAACCTACAACCCTTCGGTTAACAGCCGAATGCTCTGCCATTGAGCTACTGAGGAGTGTGGGGTTGCCGGATGAAAGACGGGGCGTGGGCCGCAGTCTTCAGCCTGCGACTTATCATAGCATTCCGGGCTCGAGTCTGAAAACACTGCCGGCACAGACGTAACCACGAGTCGTCATCAGGAACTCTCTGCTCCCGCCATTCTGATACGCTAGACCGCGAGGTCGCCCCGTCTCCGCGGTCGGCCATCGCTTGTCGCGATTGTTTGTCGCCATTGTTTGTCGCCATTGTTTGTCGTCACTGCTTGTCATCATTGTTTGTCCACGAGGTGCCCATTGGCAGGAGGTTCGCGTTTGTTCCTGATTCTCTCTTCTCTATCTCTATTCTTACTGGCTGCCGCGGTTTACGCCGGAGACGACTCCCCGTCTGGCCCTCCCGTGGCCGAGATCAAGCCAGTCGCGGACACCTTTCACGGCACCAGAGTCGTCGACAACTACCGCTGGCTCGAAGACGGCAACAGTCCTGAGACCCAGCAGTGGGTCGCGCAGGAAATGGCGTACACCCGCGGGATGCTTGACCACCTCGCCGGACGCGACGCGATCCAGAAACGTCTCACCGATTTACTCTCCATCGGCAGCGTCACCCCGCCCATCCTCGCCGGCCACCATTATTTCTATACCCGGCGCGAAGGCATGCAGAACCAGCCTGTGCTCTACGTTCGAGAGCGCCTGGTGACATTCGTCGAGGCACCAGGTCGGGATATCGATGTGATGGGCCCTGACCGCGTCCTGATCGACCCCAACCAACTCGCCGCCGACGGCACCATCGCTCTCGACTGGTACCAGCCCAGCGAAAACGGAAAGTATGTCGCCTACGGCACTTCGCCCAGCGGCTCTGAAATGAGCACGCTCCACATCATCGAAACCAAAACCGGCGCCATCCTTCCCGACACCATCGAGCGCACCCGCGCCGCCTCCATCGCCTGGAAACTCGACAACTCAGGTTTCTATTACACCCGCTATCCGAAAAAAGGAGACGTCCCCGCCGGCCAGGAAATGTACAACCGCCACGTCTTCTATCACTCTCTCGGCGACGATCCCGACCAGGAAGATCAACCCATTTTCGGCGAAGGCCGCGATCCCGACGACTGGCCCGGCGTCACCCTCTCCAACGACGGCCGTTGGCTTCTCATCAACGTCTCGCAGGGCTGGACCAAAACTGAGCTTTTCCTGATGGACCTCAAGAAAAGCACGCCGCCCATCCGCATCACCACCGGCAAAGATTTCCTATACGCCGCCGAAGTCTTTGACAACAAACTCTACATCACCACCAACGAAGACGCCCCGCGCTACCACGTCTTCGTCGCCGATGTCGGCAACTACGACCGCTCCGCCTGGAAAGAAATCATCCCGCAGTCTGACGCAGTCCTGCAGGGCACGGCCGTCTTCGGCGGCAAGCTCTTTGCCCAGTACGAACAGAACGCGACGTCACAGTTGAAGCTTTTCGATCTTGATGGCAAGAAGATCACCGACATCGAGCTTCCCGCCATCGGCACCGTGTTCGGATCCGGCGGCCGCTGGGATCGTGATGAGATGTTCTTCGGCTTCCAGTCGTTTACCGTGCCTCCGAGCATTTACCGGGTCGATCTGAAGCCGATGCACGTCGAGACCAAACCCACGGGACCATCAGCCGACATGATCAGCCTGACTTCCCTCTGGACCAAAGTCGACGCTCCCTCCATCGATCCCTCCACCTACGAAGTCGCGCAGGAGTGGTTTAACTCCAAAGACGGCACGCGCGTCCCCATGTTCGTCGTGCACAAAAAGGGATTACAGAAGAACGGTCACAATCCCACGCTGCTCACCGCCTATGGCGGCTTCAACATCAGCCTCACGCCCACCTTCAGCCGCACTGCTTATCTCTGGATGGAGCACGGCGGCATCTACGCCGTGGCCAACCTGCGCGGCGGAGCCGAGTTCGGCGAAGACTGGCATCGCGCCGGCATGCTCGACAAAAAACAGAACGTCTTCGACGACATGATCGCCGCCGCTGAGCACCTCATCTCCGAAAAATATACTGACAAGAATCACCTCGCCATCCAGGGCGGCTCCAACGGAGGCCTGCTCATGGGCGCCATGATCACCCAGCGCCCCGACCTGTTCCGCGCCGTAGTCTGCCAGGTCCCGCTGCTGGACATGCTCCACTACCAGGATTTCCAGATCGCAAAATTGTGGATCCCCGAATACGGCAGCTCGGACAATCCAGACCAGTTCAAGTGGCTCTACGCCTACTCCCCCTATCACCACGTGAAGCCGGGCACAGAGTATCCCGCCGTCTTATTCATGACCGCCGATACGGACACGAGAGTCGACCCGATGCACGCCAAAAAAATGGCCGCCGAGATGCAAGCCGAAGCCAAAAACGGATCGAGCAGGACGAGGCCGATCTTATTGCGAATCGAAACGAAGGCAGGCCACGGCGCCGGCAAGCCCGTAACCAAGCAGATCGAAGAATTCACCGATATCTACTCGTTCTTGTTCTGGCAGTTGGGGGTGAAGGAGTAAGAGTACTGTGGAAGGGCACGGCTTTTAGCCGTGCCGTCAGGGCCCAAAATAGGTTTGGGCTTTAGCCCCTGAGGTTCCCACCCTTCGCAAAGTACGTGAAAGGATGGAGCACCCGGCTGCTTGACAATGGACCGCCGCGCGCTATGATGGAGATGGCAAGCGGCGTTCAGTACCAAGTTTCGAAACAGTCCCGATTGGCTATCGGGGCTGTTTTGCGTTTTGCGCGCAGATGCGGTGGAGTGGGATTCCCACCCTTTCGCAAAGAACGTGTCTAGTCCCAAGACACAAAGAACGCGAAAGGATGGGGCACCCGGCAAGCAGGATGCGTCCGATCTTGTTGCGAATCGAAACCAAAGCCGGCCACGGCGCCGGGAAGCCAGTCACCAAGCAGATCGAAGAATTCACCGATGTGTATTCGTTCCTGTTCTGGCAGTTGGGGGGTGAAACCGTAGCGAGATTGCGGGCGAACAAATAACGGAAGCCTACGGTCGTGCGTTTTCGTGACCTGCGTAACCTACCAACCCCGACGGTGCCATGCTCGAATGTAGGTTGAGCAAGGAGACATTTGTGATTAAACAAATTGGTACGCTGCTCATCATAATCGTCACCACGTGCGCCTTTGCTAAAGACGCGCCGGTTTATGAGGTCGGCATCTTCATGGCGACGGAACAGGTTAGCGACAGTTCTGTGTCAACCTCCGATTGCGGAGCCTTTGGTTGCAGCACCTCCACCAAGAATAGAAGCCACAACGTTCATAGACTCAATACGCCGGAGGGTATCTACACGATAGAAGCTCCCGTGAACGTAAGCGGCAGCACGATGCGGAACCTTATGGCGGGAGGCACTGATCTCGATGTCCACAAAGCCTGGTTCATGGACAACTTACATGAAGGTGACAAAGTGTTGTTCAGCGTCGAGTGGAATAAACGGGACAAAAACCACCTGCATCCTACATTCAGGCTTCCTGACCCCGACCATCCGGGCAAAGAGATCACAACCGGAGGATCGTTCGCTCCGGCTGTGGCGAAGACGAACACCGGAGCGTTGTGCGGGACCGGAAAATTAACCGCAGCAGTAGAAGCACAGGTTTGCGGTAACGCCGCTGACGCGGCGGTCGTGCCGGTGGTACAGCCCGCTGTAGCGCCAAGCCCCGTTCCTGCGGTACAGCCGGTTGCTACGAACCCCGCCGTGCAGCCAGCGCCAGTTTGCAAGTCGGTTATGGCCGACGCAAACGGTAAGCAGACCTGCTTGGACCAATAACGGGAGGGACCCAGCGAGGGAAAACCGTGGATAAGACGGGAGGGACCCAGGCTCCCGCTACATCGAGTCAGCCGGCCCATGCGCCTGCATATACGCGCGCAGGATGGCGTTGATGCGGGTCTGGTAGCCGCGCTGTTGGCGGAACCAGCGGAGCAGGTCGGCGTCCAGGCGCATGGTCACAATTTCTTTCGGCGTTGGCATGACGACTTTGGCGCTCTTCCAGAATTCAGCGTCGGTGGCATGGACGTCGGGGTCGGCCGCAATCCCTGTGCGAATGCGGGCCGCACTCATCCGGCGCAGCTTGTCCCAGTCCGTGCCCGCACCGCGCTTCGCGCTCGACCGCTTCGTCCTCGCTTCGCTAACCCCCGCTCCGCTAGTCCGAACTCCGTTAACTCGTGTTCCGTTCGTCTTCACTCGTCGCCCTCGATGTTCTTCCAGTAATGGCGGCGTTCGTGCGGTTCCGCCCGCCCGGCCGAAATGATGCGCCGCTCGCCGTCCTTATCGTCGTCCTTCCGGTCGGTGTAGATGACCGTGATTTCGAGTCCGTTCACCAGCCCGACGGCATACACTCGCTGCTCGCCGTAATCAAAACGGTCATCTACCCTCTCGACGGTCGAGCCCTCGAATATCCGCGCCGCGTCTTCAAACGCGATGCCATGCAATTCGAGGTTACGGCGGTTCTTTTCTCTGTTCCAACTGTAACGCATTTGATGTATTTACACAACGTAAATATCGACGTTGCCCTCGCTGAGAGAACATGGGCTACCGCCTTATGCCGTGTCAAGACCACTTTCGTAGACATCTCCATCCCCGAAAGATAAAGACTTCATCCACGCAAGCTGTACCGCCCTACAGCGCCACGACCAAGGCTGCCCCACTCTTCGCGATTTCGAAGGATGGGCACCACGAACTCCGCCAATCAAATTCGCACAAAGCCCCCCAGATTTGAGGTACCCTTGCGAGGCTGCAAGCGCCAGCGAATGACACGCAAATTCGCCATCGTCGAGCGACTTCCCGGTCACACCGAAGTGATGGGTGGCTTTGCCGCTCTGGCTCTCGCACTCGGTTACGAACCTCACCTGCTCTTCAATCACACTGACCAGTTCCACATGGTCGAGTATCTGCGCACGCGCATTCCCGTCGCGGCCGATCACATTCACGATTGGTCGTATATCGACGATCACAGCGCGGACTTTGAGGTGATCCTTTTGAACACCTCTTATGTCTGGCTGGACTACGGACGTCAATTGCAGCATTGGGATACTCACAACCGCCTCATCGTTGTGCACCACGACCCTGAAGACGTCCTCCTGAACCGGCATGGGGCAACCGTTTATTTGACCCCCGCGGCCGGCGAAGAGAAGTGGATTTTCCCTTTGTATTCCAACCCCTCCGCCGTCGAGCTCGATACAGACGGCAATTCTCTCTCCACCCGCGACGCCACCGAACTGCCCACACTCATCAGCATCGGTTCCTTCGACCGCAAAGATAAAGCAAGCGCCATTGGATATATGAATGCCGGCGGCAAGCTAGTGCACTACGATCGCCATCCCTGCGGCCACTTCGCGGGCCACGAAGCATACAGTCAGCACCGTGGTTTGGATGGCCTGCAGTTCACGACTTCGCTCGCCCAACAGGACCAACCTATCGTTCTTTGGTTTCCGATCGTCGCAGAATCGGAGTACTTTGTGTTTCGGTTCACCGGCGCGCTCATCATTGGCGCCGAGATGAACTGTATTATGGTGATGCCGGAGCGCTTACGGAACTTATACGGGTTCCCGCCCGACGCCGTGATTACCTATGACACCTCGATCACTGAAGCTCCATGTCTCGAGAAGCTGCGCGCCGCTCCCGCGCAACAACAGCAACGACGAAAGCAGTTGCGGTTATGGACCGTCGAGCGCTGGAAGAAAAACCTCGCGGTCTTTCAAAACCTGTTGGCGCGCACTCCCTGACGCTATCGGCCGAGAGCGCAGTTCATAGAACCGGATCCAGAGGAGAAATCATGGCCACAAAATACCGAGTCATCAGAGTGAAGGGCACAAAGCCAGAAACGTTCATTGTCGTCGGCATCGATTTTGACGCGGCCGCCATCATCAGCACATCGGAAGCAATGCTGGAAACCGAAATGCGCGGCTACCTGCAAAAAGCCGGCGCCTCCGAAAAAGACATCAAGACCTGGATAGACCAGGCCCGCAAATATCTCGGATAAACGCCAACTTATCCAAGAATGTTGGCCGTATAAACGTTGAGCGGCGCCTGCGGCGGATCGGAAAACGTCTGCGATTTATTAGGAACGCTTGCGTAGTAATCGACGGCGGAATCCTCCGCGGTGAACGGCCCCAGTCGCACGGTGTAGACATTGCGTCCGGCATGAGCGGCGTCCAAAGAGTTCCATTTCTCCGTGCCTTGACGGCGAGTGAAGAGCTTCACCGGCTCGTCGCCGGGCTTGCCCGATACGTTAACCTTGCCTGACACGTTAATAAAGATGCGAAGAGACTCGCCAGGGTGCAGCAGCGACGGTCTGGTGGGAAGGAATAAGCGGGACGGGTTCGGGTCCTCGGGCGAGATCGCGGCGGCATAGGCGTGGTCCAGTTCTGGCGGCAACTCGCGCAGAAATTCTTTGATCGACAGCCGCAACCGCTCCAGCGCGATGCGCACGAATTTATTCTGCATGGAAGCGAGTTGCCCAAGGTCGTTGCGGGTAGCGACGATCGCCTGAAATTCCAGCATGGTCTGCCGCACCAGCGGAGCCATCGCCAGCCACAAAGGAACGCCGCGTTCGAGAACGTGGCTGCGTGCTTTATCCTCTTTACCAGCGGACCGAAGCTCGACTGCATGCTTCAGAACAGCGCCGAGTTGATGAGCCGACTCGTAAGCATCGCAATAAGGCACCATGAGGCCGACGAAGCCTGCAAAATATCCGATGCGTTCGCGCTCCAGCTCGGACGCCGCACGAGAAGCAAGTTGGCGGAATCGTTCCGCGGTCTTGCGCTGCGTGGCCAGCACGGCCAGTTCGGGCTCGTTGCTGGCGTATTCGAAGGCTTCGCTATAGTCTCCAGCGATTTCGACGCGATTGGCGAATCCTGACTTGTCATAGCTGCCAAGGAAAGTGGATGAGATGGCATGATTGCGGTCGCAATCATCGAAGAGCGCGGCGAGTTCTTCAGCGCGAGCACCCGACGCCTGCGTGGCGCAAAATTTGCGGTAGTGGTCCGGGGCAGTCAGTTCGCGATTCCAACTGGCGCGGGCAAAATAAGTGGCCGTGGGATCGACGATGCGGTGACGCCAATGAATCCCGAGCATGCCCTGGCAACCAAGATCCTGGGCGCGGCGCATGTCGGTTTGAAAACGGCTGGCGCGAAACTGCGGAAACCACATTGAAGGATCGTCTTCCAGCCACGGGATCGGCCATCGCTCGCGGCTGCCCAGCTTGCCGAAGGCCTCGTGAATCGGATCCCATCCCAGCGAGTCGCTTAGGGCAGAGAAGATGATGTCCTCCGGCAGGCGCTGGTGCAGAGACTCGAAATGCCGGGTCACACCGCCCCACCCGGCAAGCACCAGGCGCTTGCCGGGAGCGTGGCGCTGCAGAAAAGCATGCGCCTGGGCGAACGGAGTCACGGAGAGCGGTACATTTTTTTCGCGGCTGTCCCAGTTCGCACCTTCGTCCTGCCAGAGCCACACATAGTCGACCATGGGATACCGTTCAAGCAGATCAGCGAGTCGTCGTTCGAGCAGGTCGCGTGCGGTATTGGATTCGATGAAGCCGCCGGGATGCGAAAGAGCTTCGGGTGGAAGCGCGCGCACAATCTCCGCCGGATTCTGATAGGGCTCAAAGCCAATGCCGGTGCGGATGCCGAGCTCTCCGGCGAATTGAAGCGCAGCCCGCATCATGGCCGTGGTGCGGTCGGCCGTGTCCCAGGTATCGGCGGCAAGACGGGTGGCGTCGGCTCCGAACGTTTCCTGGTCAAAGAATTCCGCCGCGCCCATTTTGAAAGTCGACGTGCGCTGCGGCAAATATCCCCAGCTCGTGACCGTCGAGTCTTCGAGGGTGGCGCGGTGTCCGCTGCCTGCGAAGTCAAAGGAGAGATAAGATTCGGCGAGTGGGCCGGGATCGTTTTGCGTATAGACATGCATGCCGAACATGTTGAAGCGCATTCGCAGCATGGCCGCGAAATAGGCCTTGAAATCTTCCTCGTTGTAGACGCTGATGCAGTTCAGAAAATCAGGCCAGGGCAGAAGACCGCGAACGGCGAAGTGGGGTGAAGCCGTCCAGGGTTGGCCTGGCGGCGGCAAACGCAACGCAGGCGGGTGGTCGAGCGGCGCCGTCGTGCCATCGATGCCGAAGATTAGTCCCTGCTGCTCCAGAAAATCAAACACGGAAAACAGCAGCGCCTGTTCGCTGGCGGCGCGGAGAACTGCGCCATGCCCATTATTCACCGCTGCGATCTCATACTCTTCGGTTCTGTGGAAGCGGGATGAATCGATCGTGAGCGTGAGCAACACCGCAGCCGGCGCGGCGCCACCTGTCTGCATGACATCGATCTGCATGACCTCGAATGCAGGGTTGAGCATGCGAAGTCCGCTCATGAGTTCGGTTGCCGCCAGCCTGGTCTTCGGAGTGCCCGGCGCCTGAGTGTGGATCGCAATCTGTCTGGGTGCGATGGGTTGCGCGGCAACGTTGCTGCGGTTGAGCAAACTAGCGGCGGAGGCGAGCACGCTGGTTTTCAGGAAGTCACGTCGATCAATCATTGGTGGCCCTGCAGCAGCAGTCTACATGGCTGCTGGGACTTCGGGGTTATGGGCGTACTCGGCCGCCGGTTTCGGCACTGAAGGGAAAGTAAGGAATCCATTCTTGCCGCCAGGTGGCTACTCGATCTGGCGCCCGATTTCCCAGTGATGTCCGAAAGGGTCCACGACGCGGCCGACGCGCCAGCCGTGTTCCTCGACAACGGCATAGACCAGCGACGCTCCGGCTGCCAGAGCGCGGGCGAAAACGGCATCGGGATCAGGCACCGTTAGAATGATGCGGACCGTACTGCCGCCCAGAGTCTGCGGGCTGAAGTTGAAATGTTCAGGAGACTCGTCACTCAGCCAAAATTCCGCGCCCTCCACGGAAAGCCGCGCCACCACGCCATCGCCCTCCAGGCGAAACAGTTCGATCGCTCCGAAGGCGGACTTGTAGAAATCAATTGCGCGGGCGCTGTCGCGAACGCTAAGCCAGGGCGCAATCGTAGTCTGGAAAATCGAGGTCTGGATTGCCGCGGGGTCGGTGGCCATTATGCATTCCTCAATGTAACCCTCAGTCAGAAGAATCGCGAAAATTGATATGCCCACACAATACCAAACGGATGCTGGCTTGTCGTGGTAGAATCCTCGAACTTCCGGCTGGACGCCGCTTTGGACGGGCTATTCCGGCCTCGAACCTCTCTCCCGGAGGCTATACCCCATGTTCCCTCGTAGCATGTTCTCCCGCAGCATGATCTCTCGTTCCTCGCCGTTCGCAGGTCTCACTTCGTTCCTGTTCATCGGCCTGATCGCGGCGGTGTCCATTCCGTGTGCCCTCGCGCAAGAAGCGCTGCCGAACAATTTGACCAAGCGCGTTGTGGCTGATTACGGATACTGGAGCAGATATCAGACGCCGGCATACGGCGCCTCGCAGATTCCCTTCCGTATGTTGACCCACATCAACCACGCCGGAGTGGGGTTCGATGCGACTGGCACGCTGTCGGTGCCCTCGGGGCCGGAGAACGAATTCCTTGAGCCCGAGCTCAACAACCTGGCTCACGCCCACGGCGTGAAAGTGCTGCTGCTGCTGGGCGGCGACTTCCCTGGGCTCGAAGCCAGCGGCGCAGTGCAAACCTTGGTCGACAATATTGCGGCCTTCGAAACGCAGCACCATTACGACGGCGTCGATCTCGACTGGGAATACCCTGAAACCACGGGCGACCGCAAATTCATGGTGGAACTGGTAAAGAAGCTGCGGCAGTCAAACCCCGACTATGTCCTCTCCATCGACGCGGCTCCGTGGGGCGGCTATGGATACGACTTGAAAGACCTGCAGGAGCCCATCAGCTACGTCAACATTATGATGTACGACTGCGCTGGTCCATGGACGGCCCACGGCCAACTCAACTCAGCCATCTTTTGGGACAACCACGACCCCGCGCCCTATGAATGCCAGCCCGGCGGAAGTGTGGACGGCGCAGCCACCATTTTTCTGAAGGGAATGTCCGCCGCCAAGCTTAATATGGGCACGCCCTTCTACGGCTACCGGTACGACAACATTAACCAGCTGTTTGGATTGTGTCCGAACTCGGCGTTCACTGCCGACGAAGAGTGCGATAGCGCGGTGACCAGCGGAAACTATGGCACAGACTTCAAGCCCCTGATCAATGCGAAGGGATGGGAAACGTTCTACGATCCGATCGCCTTCGTTCCGTACATGCTAAGGGTCAAAGGCGGCGATGGCTTTATTACCTACGATGATGCGTTCTCGACCTATTACCGTGTGTGGTATTCCGATTGGCAGAGGGGACTGGGCGGGACGTTTATGTGGTCGCTCGATGCCGATTACGACGGTCACTCGCAGGACCTGATGGTCGCAATGTATAACGCGTCGTTGAAAACATCGAACTAAGCGCTGCACGGAGGTGGAAATGAATCTCCCCCGGTACACACGAAGAGATTTTCCGGTGCGCCTGGCGGCCATCCTGCCGCTGTTCGCAGTTTCGAAAAGCGCGTTCAGCCTGGGTCCGCAGGCGGATCGGAATGGGATCTCGAACACGTGTGAATGCATCCACCAGGAAGTTGTTTTCAAGGCGCCGCGGAAGCGCGTTTACGAGGCGCTCACCCAGGAGAAGCAATTCAGCCAGGTGACCGACTTCATCATGAAAGGCGCTTCCACTCAAATTAGCCCTGACGTGGGCGGTTGGTTCTCCATGTTCGGAGGCGTAATCGAGGGCCGCCACGTTGAACTGGTTCCGTATGAGCGCATCGTTCAGGCGTGGCGAGAGAAAGATTGGTCCCCCGGTCTGTACTCGGTCGTGAGATTCCAACTGAACGAGCAGGGAGCCGAAACCAAACTGGTGTTCGATCACGCCGGGTATCCCCCGGGAGCCTCGGCGAGCCTGGGGCCGGGATGGTGGTCGCACTACTGGGAGCCGCTGCAGAAGTATTTGAGATGAAGAGGGCGGAGGCCATCATCCACCGGAAGACCGCTCTGGAGCACCGTTCCCTGCCCGACCCGGGAAGGCAGGTTTCGCGAACGGCTTAATAGGTTTGACCCTTCTGATCCAACGTGTTATAAATGCCCGTTTTGCGCTAGTAAGCCGGGACCAGGGTCTTATTCTGTCTGGTCGAGTTTTTGCGGCTTAGCTTCTTAATTCGAAACGGCGCGAAGTCCGACGCGGCCAAACTCCAACACTCAGGTCTTGCGGTGGAAGCGTGTTCGGAATTCCGGAACAGATGTCCAAGGCTCGACTGGGCGTGCTCACGGTGGTGAGCCGTGGTTTCGCGGGCTGGGATGCTTCGTCCGGAAGGCAGTGCCTAAACACGTTTTTATATTCCTTATAACGACATCTTCGGAGGACTTCTTATGCGTACCTGGCTCGCCACTGCCGCCTTGCGCGGCATGGTATCAAGAATTGCCGCGGTGGCTGCGCTGCTGATGGTCGGCGCCGCTACTGCTCTGGCTGAACCTGCCGGCGAAGCCGCCGGTGGTGAAGCTGCTCTGAACCTGCCCGACCTTTCGCAGGTCACCTTCCTCCATGGCGCCATTGATGGCCACAAACTGCTGCTGATCGGAATCCTGTTTTGCCTGTTCGGGCTGGGCTTTGGCATGGCAATCTTCATGCGGTTGAAGAACCTGCCTGTGCATCGCTCCATGCGCGAAATCTCCGAACTGATTTACGAGACCTGCAAGACGTACCTGGTGACGCAGGGCAAGTTCATTCTGTTTCTGTGGGCTTTTATCGCAGTCATTATTGCGGCGTACTTTGGGTGGCTTTCGCCGGTGCCGGGCAAGTCGGTGGGCCTGACGCTGCCAATTATTTTGGGATTCAGCCTGGTAGGAATTGCTGGGAGTTACGGGGTAGCTTGGTTCGGGATTCGAGTGAACACGTTCGCCAATTCGCGGACGGCGTTCGCTTCCCTGCCCGGCAAACCGTATCCCGTGTACCAGATTCCGCTGGAAGCTGGGATGAGCATTGGGATGATGCTGATCAGCGTGGAGCTGCTGATCATGCTGTTCATTCTGCTCTTCATTCCGGGAGACTACGCCGGACCTTGCTTCATCGGCTTCGCGATTGGCGAGTCGCTGGGCGCGGCGGCGCTGCGTATTGCGGGCGGCATTTTTACCAAGATTGCCGATATCGGCTCCGACTTGATGAAGATCGTCTTCAAAATTAAGGAGGATGACGCGCGCAATCCCGGCGTGATTGCCGACTGCACCGGTGACAATGCCGGCGATTCGGTTGGACCGTCGGCTGACGGATTCGAAACCTACGGTGTGACCGGGGTGGCGCTGATCACGTTCATTCTTCTGGGCGTGAAAGATCCCAGCGTGCAGGTGCAGTTGCTGGTATGGATCTTTGTGATGCGCGTGATGATGCTGGTGTCGAGCGCATTGTCTTACTTCATCAACGGCGCGATTGCCAAGGCAAAGTACGGGTCGGCGAACGAGATGAATTTCGAAGCGCCGCTAACTTCGCTGGTATGGCTGACTTCGATCATCTCGATCGCAATCACTTATGTGATTTCCTACTTCATCATTCCGACTCTGGGCAGCGATGACACGCAGTGGTGGAAGCTGGCCACAATTATTTCTTGCGGCACGCTGGCGGGTGCGGTGATTCCGGAACTGGTGAAAGTTTTTACTTCGACCGAGTCGCGGCATGTGAGAGAAGTCGTGATCTCGGCGCAGGAAGGCGGAGCGTCGCTAGGCATTCTGTCCGGATTCGTGGCAGGCAATTTCTCCGCCTACTATCTGGGCCTGGCCATGATGCTGCTGATGTCGGTTGCTTATTACATGAGCACCATGGGCCTGGCGCTGGCGGCGGGCATGCTGGCTCCGGCGGTGTTCGCGTTTGGGCTGGTGGCGTTTGGATTCCTGGGCATGGGGCCGGTGACGATTGCCGTGGATTCCTACGGTCCGGTTACCGACAATGCGCAATCGGTGTACGAACTTTCTTTGATCGAAGCGGTGCCGAACGTACAGGCGGAGATCAAGAAAGACTTCAACATGACCGTTGATTTCGAACGCGCCAAGTATCTTCTCGAAGCCAATGACGGCGCGGGAAACACGTTTAAGGCGACGGCGAAGCCGGTGTTGATCGGCACGGCCGTGGTGGGCGCGACCACGATGATTTTTTCCATCATCATGGCTCTGACGAATGGTCTCACCGACGCTACCGGCGTGGCGAAACTCTCGCTGCTGTACGCTCCGTTTTTCCTGGGCCTGATCACCGGCGGCGCCATGATTTACTGGTTCACCGGCGCTTCCACGCAGGCCGTGACCACGGGCGCTTACCGGGCCGTCGAGTTCATTAAAGCTAACATTAAACTCGAAGGCGTCGAGAGAGCCTCCATCGCCGACAGTAAAAGAGTGGTGGAGATTTGCACGAAGTACGCGCAGAAGGGGATGTTAAACATCTTCATTGCGGTATTCTTCGGGACGCTGGCTTTCGCCTTCGTCGATCCGTTTTACTTCGTGGGCTATTTGATTTCCATTGCGATCTTCGGTCTGTACCAAGCGATTTTCATGGCCAACGCGGGTGCCGCGTGGGACAACGCCAAGAAGATTGTGGAAGTCGAGATGAAGCAGAAAGGCACGCCGCTGCACGATGCCACGGTGATCGGCGATACGGTCGGCGATCCGTTCAAAGACACGTCGTCGGTGGCGCTGAATCCGGTCATCAAGTTCACCACGCTGTTCGGGTTGCTGGCGGTGGAATTGGCCGTGAGACTGGCAGCCGATCAGGGCACAACGTTGACGCGAGTGCTGGCGGCGGCATTCTTCGTGGTGTCGTTTACGTTCGTCTACAGGTCGTTCTACAGCATGCGGATCAAGCCGGGCGCGGAGTAGGAGATCGTAGCCGCGGCATCTTGCCGGCTGTCCTCGAGGGCATCTCGCCCTCGGGACGCGGCGGACGGGACCTCCGCCGCCAAAGCCGCCGAGACGGCGGAGTTACAAAAAACTAGCGCCAGCCAAGTTCCCGGCGGTCGCGATTGTCCTCATCGACCGCGTCCTGGCGCACGCAGGCCGTTTAGTTCGGGCCTTTCATCTTTTCTTTCACACTGCGGGCGAGTTTCTCGATTTCTTCGGCCTTTTTGATCACGTCGAGGGAGAGAACGTTTTCGTCCGATTTGTCGACCGACTGCTTCAGTTCGACTGACAGCTTCAGCAATCTGTCGGTGTCGGCCTTGAGCGCGGCGGCGCGGTCCTTCGCGGCTTTCTTGGCAATGTCCGCGGTGAGGCGGTCGCGGGCTTCATCCGCGTCGGTGATAGGGGGCGTGTTGGGGTCGCCCCGGACCGGCGGAGGGGGTAGTGTCGATTGCCGTTGCGCGCTCGCGTGCGGCGCGAAGCCGGTGAAGATGCACAGGCTGCAAACGAACATGCAGGCAGCGAATCGAGATCGCACGGGTCACCTCGCTGAGAGTCGGCGAGCACTGCTCGGGGAAATTATACTTCGGGAAAAGAATTCACCACAGGGGGTTTACGTAGCGGCGGACGCAGCCTGCCCTGAGCGAAGTCGAAGGGTCCGCCCTCAGCGAGCGCTCCCCTCCGGACGAATGCGTCCGGGCCCACGTGTTCATAGCTGGCTACGCGCTTACAGCGAGCTCATGTTTGCCAGGAACTCGGCATTGGCCTTGGTCTTGTTCAGGCGTTCGACCAGCAGTTCCATGGCTTCGACGGGCGACAGCGGGTTCAGCACCTTGCGCAGAACCCAGATGCGCTGCAGATCTTCTTTGGGGATAAGGAGCTCTTCTTTACGCGTGCCCGAGCGCTGAATGTCGATGGCCGGGAAGACACGCTTGTCGACCAGTTTGCGTTCGAGGATGATTTCCGAATTGCCCGTGCCTTTGAATTCTTCGAAGATCACGTCATCCATGCGGGAACCGGTGTCGATCAAGGCCGTCGCAATGATAGTCAAAGACCCGCCTTCTTCAATGTTGCGGGCCGACCCGAAGAAACGCTTCGGGCGCTGCAGGGCATTCGAATCGACGCCGCCAGAAAGCACTTTACCGGAAGGCGGAACGATCGTGTTGTAGGCGCGGGCGAGACGCGTGATCGAATCGAGCAGGATGACGACGTCGCGCTTGTGCTCGACTAATCTCTTCGCCTTTTCGATCACCATTTCGGCAACCTGGACGTGGCGGGCGGCGGGCTCGTCGAAGGTCGAGGAGATGACCTCGCCTTTAACTGAGCGCTGCATGTCGGTGACTTCTTCGGGGCGCTCGTCGATCAGCAGCACCATCAACACGACTTCGGGATGATTCGCCGTAATCGAGTTGGCGACGTTCTGCAGCAGCATGGTCTTGCCCGCGCGCGGCGGAGAAACGATCAGGCCGCGCTGGCCTTTGCCGAGGGGCGTGAGCAAGTCCATGACGCGGGCGCTGGCATTCTCACGCGTGGTTTCGAGTTTCAGTCGCTCCTGCGGATACAGCGGCGTCAGATTGTCGAACAGGATCTTGTTGCGGGCCTCATCGGGGGATTCGAAGTTGACGGCTTCAATCTTCACCAGCGCGAAATACTTTTCGCCCTCGTGCGGAGGCCGCACCTGGCCGCTGATGGTGTCGCCGGTCTTCAGATCGAATTTACGGATTTGCGAGGGCGAGACGTAGATGTCGTCGGGGCCGGGAAGGTAATTGTAGTCAGGAGAGCGGAGAAAACCGTAGCCGTCGGGCAGAATTTCGAGGACGCCTTCGGCGAAAATGTGGCCTTCTTTTTCGCTCTGCGCCTGCAAAATCTTGAAGATCAAGTCCTGCTTCCGCATACCGCTGGCACCGGGCAGATCCAAGGTCCTTGCGATCTTGGTCAACTCAGTGATGTTCTTTTCTTTCAGTTCAGCAATGGTCATGATTCACCTAAACCCGTGCACTAAGGCGTAATCGATAGTGTCAACGGGAGATTTTTCAAAAGGAGGGGACGCAGGGAAGACGCAAATACCACCAGGCAGGAAGGCGGGGCTGGTTAAGCAGCCCGCCGTTGTGCCTCAGCAAAATTCTCTGGTTCCGACAAAACTTCTTGCCGATCCGCGCCAGCGATCCGATCCAACACGCCGTTCATTGTTTCCTGGATTCTAGTGCTGGGCCGGTGGAACTTCCGCGTGGCCTTGGAGGCAAGCTGACAAAGCATATACCGGTTCCGCAGAGTCTGTAAAGCATCAAACACACGATCAGAGCGCATGTGCTTTTTCTCTCCTTACTTTTATGATGGTGGCCTTACGCTTTATCCTTGCACCCGGGAGGGTGACCTTACACCCAACAGCCCTCTAAGTCACTGATTCCTAACAGGTTGCAAAAGGAGTGAACGTAAAGCTCTCATCGAATAGATGCGTGACAGGCCCCCGAAGATGCTCAATTAATTCTGGGCTTGGCTCCTTGGGCGCAGGCAACGCAAACACAGCCCAGAAGCTTCCGGATGTACCTGGAACTCCCTAATCTAGCTGCAACAGAAGAGGAGGTCAAGTAATTATTTGTGAATTCGGCGGTGACAAACCGTCACGAAAATCCCGGAATGACACCGGCAGATAATCTTCCTTGCACCTAAATCAGTGCAGTACTATACTTTCCGCCGCATCTTCATCGGAGGATTTCATGGATCACACTGGTCGTCTGCAGTTGATTGGAAAAGTCACCTACTACACCGGATGGATCGCGCTTCTGTGTGGCGGAGCGGTACATTTTAACATTGCCAACAGGCTGTTTGTGGGAATCGGTCTTTCGCAACGGAATCTCTTTGAGCTTGGCGTCGTGTGCTTCCTCATCGCCATCGCCTCAGAACTCCGCGCCCGCGATTCCGCGAGTCCCGCTAGTAAAGAGACTTCCGGCGGCCTGAAGAAAGCCGCTTAAGTAAATACCCAGTAGGCCGTATTGAGGACGCGCGACCCAGGATCGCGGCGCCGGGGTAGAGGTGTGTGCCCTTGAACCGGAATCACTGGGCGGCTCGCCTCCGTTGTCTCTTGCGGTCTCACCGCCACCCACCGCTGGCGCATTTCTCGGCCGGCTGTGCAGCCCCCTTGCATTTTGGAATCAGCAGCTTAGCCCAGGGACAACTCGGGGAGCACAATCGTTCGAAATCGCCGGACATGGTTCGAAGTTGCCGGACATGGTTCGAAATCGCCGGGCATATGGCCGGCTCGGGACCGAAACTTATTGTCCGGTTTCGGGCAGACCCGTCCGCGAACGGACGGAGTTTTCGGAGCCGAGGTCGCTCTCTCCTTTATCGTCAACGCGCCGCGGCCCGCGTCTATGGTATTGGATATGCAGTGGATCTCCTGAACGGCAGGGCCGTCTCTGACAGGAGTTCATTCGAATGGCAACCATGCTTCAGGACTTGCGATACGCGCTGCGAGTGTTGCGGAAGAGTCCGGGGTTCACCTTGATCACGGTGTTCACGCTGGCGCTGGGGATCGGGGCGACGACCGCGATCTTTGGCGTGGTGTATGGGGTCCTGCTGCGACCGCTCCCCTACGACCAGCCGAAACAGATCGTGGAACTCTCGGAAGTGAACGGTCAAGGCCACCGGGTCAATTTCACCGACCCGAACTTTGAAGACATTCGTTCGCAGAATCACTCGCTGGCGGGGCTGGCAGAATATCGAGCGGGCGAAGAGTCCGTCTCGGGCGGGGCGGAACCGGCGCGAACGGTGGTCGCCTCGGTTTCCCAGGATTTCTTTCCGCTGATGCGGGTCCGGCCCGTGTTGGGGCGCGGCTTTCTGGCCGAGAATCATCGCTTTGGCGCCGCTCCGGTGGCTCTGGTGAGTTACGGATATTGGACGCAACAGTTGGGCGGCACCAGCGATCTTTCCGCGGTCAAACTCACGATTCTGAACCAGCCGACGTCGGTGATCGGAGTGCTTCCGCCGGGATTCCGGTTTCCCGACCAGGCCGAGATTTGGGTGCCGCGAGAACTCTGGGAGCGGTTGCCCAGCCGCTCGGCGCACAACTGGCAGGTAATCGGCAGGCTGCGAGACGGCGTTGAGCCGGATCAGGCGCGGGCGGAGTTGACGGTCATTTCACGCCAGATCAAGCAACAGTTTGGGCGAGACGTGGACATGACGGATGTGGCGATGGTGCGGTTGCAGGAGGCAATGACCGGAAGTGTGCGCCCAGCTTTGTTGATTCTGCTGGGAGCGGTGGGCTTTCTGCTGCTGATCGCCTGTGCCAACGTCGCGAACCTGCTTTTGGCTCAGGCCTCGACAAGAGAGCGAGAGCTGGCGATCCGTGCTGCCATTGGCGCCGGCAGGATGAGGCTGGCGCGGCAGTTTCTGACTGAGTCGCTTGTGCTGTCACTCGCGGGCGGCGGGTTGGGCGTGCTGATCGCGCGCTGGGGTGTGATTGGGCTGCTTCACATGGCTCCGCCGGAAATGCCGCGCTTCGAGGACGCGCCCATTTCATTGCCAGTCTTATTTTTTGCGTTCGGAATCTGTCTGGTCGTCGCGGTTGGGCTGGGACTGTTCAGCGTCGCGCGGGCGACCTCAGGGGATGTACAACGAGCGCTCGGCGAACAAGGCCGTTCGCAGTCCGGTTCACGGCGCAGCCATCGAGTGGGCCGCGCCATCATCGCCGCGCAGCTGGCCATCACCCTGGTATTGCTGACTGGCGCGGGACTGCTCGGCCGCAGTCTGCTGCAGGTGCTTTCCGTGGATCCCGGCTTCCGCACCGATCATATCGTGACGGTGGATCTCGCATTGTCTTTCGCCGACAAAGATGCGGCAAGGGGCCGCGCGCGATTCCTGAGTGAATTCTTGGCGCGGTTGAGTCAGATTCCGGGGGTCGAGGAAACAGGCGGAGCGGCAACATTGCCGCTGACTTCTGGACTCGCCGATGGGACATACGCCATGCTTACGCCGACAGGACAACCGCCGCGCTCGATCGACGATTGGGAAAGCTGGATTCACAACGTGCGCACGGGGTACGGAGACTACAGCCCGGTCAGCGAGGGATACTTTCGCGTGCTGGGAATTCCGCTGCTGCAAGGTCGGCTGTTCGATGATCGCGACACGATGGATGCGCCGCATGTGGCCGTCATCAGCCAATCGCTGGCCCGGGAGCGATGGCCGGGACAGGATCCGATCGGGCGAAGGATCGAGTTTGGCAACATGGACGGGGACCTGCGCCCGCTGACCATCGTTGGCGTGGTAGGAGACGTGCGCGAGGATAGTCTGGAAAAACCCACCAGCCCAATCGTGTATGTGAACTACCGGCAGCGTCCTCAAGCCACTTCGAATTTTGTCGCGGTGCTGCGAACGGCGACCGATCCCTCAGCGGTGATTTCGTCCGCCCGCGAGATCGTGCGCGAACTCGATCCTAACGTGCCTCCCATCATCGGCACGTTCGCCGAGGCATCCGCGCTATCTCTGCAATCCAGAAGATTCAACTTGATCCTGTTGGGAGCATTCGCCGGAACTGCTCTTCTGTTGGCGATTGCGGGCCTCTATGGCGTGATGGCCTATTCGGTAGCGCGGCGCACCGCCGAGTTGGGAACGAGGATCGCACTGGGGGCAACTCGAGCGAATGTCCTCCGCCTGGTGCTGCGGCAAGGTCTGGTCACCGCGGCGATTGGAGTGGCCATCGGAATTGCCGGAGCGATCGTTCTCACTCGCACCTTGCAGTCGTTCTTATTTGGATTGAGCCCAACCGATCCTCTGACGTTCGCAGGGGTCGCCTTTCTGCTCATTCTGGTCGCACTTCTGGCCTGCTACATCCCCGCTCGTCGCGCCGCCCGGATTGATCCGATGGTAGCGCTGCGTGGCGAGTGAACCGTGTGCGCCGCCAGGTACGCAACGAAGATCGGCTGCATATTTCAAAAAGAACTAAACTTTCACGCGGATCGCTTCCGCTGTGCCGACTTTCTGGGTACTAATCGGGTCGACTTTCCTAGAAAGCCCGTTTCTGGGCCACGGAGACAAAGCGCTGAAGCAGGGTAGGGATTTCACGTCCGGGAAGCCGGGCTCACGGGCCGTCACTTCCTGTTTCCGACAAAACGCAAGCGTGGTTTTTGGCTGAAATCCACCACTGCCTGGCCGAAATCAACCAGTGTAAGTCAATCAAAAGAACGGAACTATTGCCCATTTCCAGGGTTCAATCCAGTAACAGGAATTCTGGGAGCATCATGAAAACCAAATTATCGAAAACGCTTTTAACCGCGATGTTGACGAGCGCAATGGCGCTCGGGGCTGGAACTTCCTTGGGGGCGCAGGACCAGTCGATGGACAAGCCCTCAGCGTCGGTGAGCGGTCAGGTGGATCAGGCTCCAGTGAATCAAGGACCTCCGCCAGAGCAGGCGGTGCCGCAATACAATGCGCCGCAATATAATGCGCCGGACCAGAGCGCGCCTCAAGATGCCGCGCCTCGATCGCCGCAAGATCAAGATGCATACCAAGACCGTGCATATCAAGATCAGGCGCCCCCGCCTCCAGCGGGGCCGAATCAACGGCAGTACACAGCGTTGCCTCCGGAGCAGTTGAATAAGCTGGTAGCTCCGATTGCGTTGTATCCCGATGCGCTCGTGGCGCAGATACTGGCCGCGTCAGCATATCCAACGCAGATTGTAGAGGCGGATCGGATGGCACGGGAGAACCCGGGGCTGAAGGGACAGGATCTGGCCCAGGAAGTGGACCGGCAGGATTGGGATCCGAGCGTAAAGTCTCTGGTGGAGTTTCCTACCGTGCTGGCGAACTTGGACAGGGATTTGTCATGGACCTCTGAGCTGGGCGAAGCCTATCAGAACCAGCCGGATGACGTGATGCAGGCGATCCAGTACCTGCGTCACAAGGCTCACGACGCGGGCAATCTGAGGAGTACGCCTCAAGAGCGCGTGTACGAGCAGGGGCCGAATGTGGACATCCAGCCGGCGGATCCGGATGTGGTGTATGTGCCCGCTTACAACCCGGCGTATGTGTACGGATACCCCGTAGGCCTGTGGCCTGGATTTTATCCGTGGTGGGGATTTGGCGGCCCGGCCATTTCGTTCGGCTTTGGCTTCCCGATCTCGCCGTTCTTCGGCTTCGGTTGGGGATGGCATGGATGGGGCATCGGCTGGGGCTTCCACGGTGGAGTGTTCTTCGGCGGCCATCCTTGGGCCTTCCGGGGCAGAGGGTTTTATAACCACGCCGCGTTTGTGCACGGAAATTATCGAGGATTTTCTTCCGCGCGTGGCGGATTCGGATCGCACGGGTTTGCGGGTCGCGATGGGCGTGGGTTTGGCTCAGCCGCAGGTCGCGGATATGCGGGCGCATCTCGAGGCTACGCGGGTTCGTCCCGCGGCTTCGCCGGCAGCAATCGCGGGGCAGCCGTGAACCGGGGTGCGGAAGGTAACCGAGCCTATGCAGGCAACCGGGGATTCTCCCGCGGCGAACGAGGTTTCGCTGGACACGCATCAAGCGCGCCACGCGCTGGTCGTTTCAGCGGCAGCCGCGGCGGTCAGTCGCACGGATTCTCTTCGCGTGGAGGCTCAGGCGGTTCGCACGGTGGCGGACGCTCTAGCGGCGGACATGCCGGCGGAGGACACAGCGGCGGTGGAGGTCACAACGGCGGCGGACACGGCGGCAGGCGCTAAGCGTCCCATATAGTCATCACCGTTCCAGCCGAAATCGAAGGCCCCGCTCTCACGAGCGGGGCTTTCTTGGTTGGACAATCTAGGGGACGTACTCCGAAGACTTCAAGTCAAACGAGACAAAACCCCGATTCGGTAGGGTAACTGCTGCCTGAGTGACCGTTCGTAATTTGAAAATGCGCTGTGCCAGATTCAGAATCAATCTGCCCACCACTTCGTAGTTCGGCCATCGTAGCTTCCCGCCGGGAAGGGACGCTGCTGAACGAATCCACTCTGGCCCGATTGGAATTGTGAACAGCCATGTCTCGTGCCAAGGCAACCATTCTCTGCATTGATGATCACTGGAACGGGCTTATTGGACGGAAGATGTTGCTCGAAAAGAACGGCTATAAGGTTCTGGAGGCCAGCGGCGGGGACGAAGGGCTGAAGCTGTTTCTGTCGCGCAACGTGGATGCCGTGGTCCTCGACTATCAGATGCCCGGGATGAACGGGGACGTGGTAGCGGAGAGGATGAAGCGCATCAACTCGCATGTCCCGATCATGCTGTTATCTGCCTACGGACCGCTGCCGAAAAACAAGCTGCGCGCAGTGGACTCGTTTTTGACGAAGTCGCAACCGCCGAACATTCTCTTGTCCACGCTGCAAGGATTGCTGGGCGATCAACACAAACCATTTTTCTTCCGTTGGCTCGATCAATGGAAGAACCGGAATAAGGGGAGCTCGTGAAATTCCTGAAGTTGCTGCTTCGGCAAGGTTGCGCGCATCGCTTCTCGTGGCCGCGCATCGACGACAACGGACGTCACTACCAGATCTGCCTGGCTTGCGGCATGGCTTATGAATACGACTGGGGAATGATGCGCCGGACGAGCCGCCTGCTCGTGGCAGCGGTCCAACACGAATTTGCGCAGCGGTAGTCTCTCGCGCTAATCCTGGGCGAGCAGTCGCGCGGTGCGCCAGCCGAAAACACGGGAAATGCCCAATGACTCATTTTCTTCAGCGTCGGCCTCCACGACGGGCCCCGCGCGCGAGTCTTCGCGGGAACATCTCGGCCGTGATTCGGATGGAGAACGGTCGACAGGTGCGCGCCAAGCTCAGGCAACTCTCCATCACGGGGGGATTATTGGACCTCGCGACTTGCCTGGAAGAGCGCGCCTGGGTCATCTTGACCATCTATCTAAGCTCCGGTGCGGTACGGACTACTGCGGAGATGATGTTTCCCATGCGGGGTGATGGAGGCTTTCTGCAGCCGTTTCGATTTACCAGCATGGGTACGGAAGAACTCCACGCACTCGATCAGGAAGTAACTGGGCTGCTACAGCAATCCGTGCGGTCAAAAACAGGCGAGCCGGGCTTGCGGGCGCCCCGCTACTACCTGGAGTCGTAGTAAGACTTTCTAGCAGCCGAATGATTGTCACTGTTGTAACCGGGACATGGCGCATCAGGCAGAGCCGGTAGAGGTAGCTGGCAGCCTAGTGCGTGTAAGGACGACCTCAGCTTGCGTGCAATAGAGCATCGATCAGCGCATCGCTTTCATTGACTTGCCCTCGTATCATCCCTACCATTGTCCGATTCGGTGATCGGCCAAACCGTCTCGCAGCACCCAATTGTCGAAAAGGTGGATGACGGAAAACAGTCCGTACAACCTCATGGATCTAACTTTCTTCTTCGCTCTTCTCGGGGGCCTTCTCGTTCTCGCTTTTGTAGCGAACCGGCTCGTGCGCTTTACGCGCGTGCCCGACGTTATCATTCTGATGGCCACCGGTGTCCTCATCGGTCCCGTGCTGCACTGGGTCAACCCGGACATTTTCCGCGGCGCCACGCACGGCTTTGGCTCTCTGGCGCTGATCCTCATACTGTTTGAGGGCGGTCTCGATCTAAAGCTTCGCGAAATTCTCAAACATTTCGGATCAGGTTTTTTCCTGTCGATCTTCAGCTTTGTTCTGTCCATGGCCGCCGTCGCGGAGGTCTGCCGTTTGGCACTGCATTTGTCCTGGCTCAATGCGCTTTTGATCGGTGCGGTCCTCGGCTGCATCAGCAGCTCGATTGTTCTACCGGTCCTGCAGCAGGTAAATCTGCGGCGCGAAGTCAAAGTCACATTGCTGGTTGAAGCTTCTTTCGGCGATGCCTTTGCCGTCCTGGCGGTCACGACGCTGCTTGATGTCGCCTCCGGCGGAAGCGCTGCTCCGAAAACCGTGGCGTGGGCTCTCGCCTCCAGCCTCATCCTGGCAGTGGCCTCCGGGCATTCTCGCTGGCATGCTCTGGTCTTACCTGCTCCCCGTTCTTTCCGAGGAACGTTTTTGGCACGTTTTGACGTTCGCCGCCGTGCTTCTCGTTTATTCCGGCGTCCATTTTCTCAAGGGCAATGAACTCGTTTCGGTTTTGGTGTTCGGTCTCACGCTCAGTAATTTTCAAGCAGTTCGCAAGCGCCTTCGTTTCGACGAGACCAGCGGGTCCGACTGGTTTAACGAAATGCCCATCCAAGACCCGAGCGGACGCTCTCCCGATCATCCCCACGACCAGATGCTCACCTTTCATGGAGAACTTGCTTTTCTTTTGCGCACGTTCTTCTTCGTCCTTCTTGGCACACTCGTCGATTATTCTGATTTGCGGAAAAACATTCTTCTGGCCTCTTTGTGTTTCGCTGCGATTTTGGTGGCTCGCGTAGTTGTAGTACAAACCGGCCGCCTTGCCTGGCGTACGTTTTCGGCGCTGGAGCGTGAACTGATGCTGTGGTTCGTCCCCCGCGGTCTCATCACCGCGGTCCTGGGCATCGAAGTGCTCGAAGCTCGCGGCAGCGACTTCGCATTTCTGCCATCCCTAGCCTTCGCAGTCGTCCTGCTCAGCAACCTCGCACTTCTGATTGGCACCATTCGCGCACGAAACCTGCCCCCCTCAGCCCCTGAAACCACATAAAGCAGGTCGTTCGTCCATCAGCGCTGGTGCTCACTCGATCAATTTTCAGACAGACCTGGCGCCCACGGCGTATCTTAAGATAACCGCGGAGGACAAATCCCACGCACGCTAAACTGCCCATCCAGGCCTTGGGTCTCGCGATTGTGATTTGGTTCTGGGCCTTGGGTCTGCCGGAGTATCCCCCCGCCGTTTCTCGTGCACAAACTGTGCCCACATCTTCTTTGAGTGCTTCCCGTTTGAGCGCTTCCCGCGAGGCAAGGGATGGCTTCGTCGGAGATCTCGCGTGCCAGCCGTGCCATCAGGAGAAATTCGCTACCTATCTTGCGACCGCACATCATCGAACTTCGCGGCTGGCGGATGCAGCCTCGATCGGCGGAAGCTTCGCCAAGGGTAAGCGTGGGATGACCACGTTTAACCCGGAGCTAACGTTTCGGATGGACGCCCGCGACGGTCATTTTTACGAAACTGCGATCCGTCAAAACAACGGTCACACAACCGATCATACCGAGCAGATCGATCTGGTGATTGGCTCGGCGACTAAGGGTCAAACCTATCTCTATTGGAAGCAGAATGGATTGTTCGAACTCCCGGTATCGTACTGGACGCAACTGCATCGTTGGGTCAACAGTCCGGGATATGTAGACGGGTCGGCGGATTTTGATCGGCCCGTGCTGCCCCGCTGCCTGGAGTGTCATGCCAGCTACTTCCAGCCGATGACCTCTGCCATCTCCGAGAATCATTACGACAAAGAAGACTTTGTGCTGGGAATCTCGTGTGAACGGTGCCACGGCGCAGGAGTGGACCACGTCAAGAATCACTCGGCAAGTTCGGCAAGTTCCGTCGGCACAAAACCGATGCCACCCCTCCGGTTGAGCCGCGAACGCCAGATCGACATTTGCGCCCAGTGCCACGGCGGTGCCGGCGAACCCATCGCGCCGGCGTTTTCCTTTCGGCCCGGCGAAACGCTTTCGCAATACGTCAGGTTGCAGCAGCCAAACGCCACCGACCGGCTGGACGTCCACGGCAATCAGGTGAATCTGCTTGAACGCAGCCGCTGTTTTCAGAACTCGCCGGAAATGTCCTGCTCCACTTGCCATGATGTTCACGCGCCGGAGCGCCCAGCCGCGGACTATTCTGGCCGATGTCTCGGTTGTCACCGCGTCGACCAATGTGGAATGGTTCGAAAAATGGGAAAGCAGAGTACTTCCAACTGCATTGATTGCCACATGCCGGTGCAATCTTCCAACATGCTGGTGCTGGACGCCGGCGATCGGCGTCTGCAAGCCAAGGTTCGCAACCATTGGATTCGCGTGTACCAGAATGCCTCCTCTCATTGATGATTGAGGAGCAAAAGCGTACTGGACATCCCATTTAAAACGTTTTATATTGGCATTCCTGCGCGGTCTTGGTAGAGCACGCAGCCAGGAGGCTGATGTGACTTTCCGGTTTGCCAATCTTTTTCTCCTTCTCCTCATTTGTGTCTCAATGGCTTGGGCTCAGGACACAGCATTTGTCCCGGGCGGTGCGGCGGCTTGGGATCCCGAGTGGCAACAGATTGCCGGACCCAAATGCCTGGACACGAAGGGCGCGTGGGAAGGCGGTTCAAGCGACTGCACCCCGGAAGATCACGACACTTGGCTCGCCGATCTCAAGCACTGGCGCGCCGAGCGGCTCATCCGCATCGGCTATAACGACTCCCGTTATGATTTGCCGGCCCTGCAATGGACGCAATCCAGTTTCATGCAACCGCAGATGATGATCGAGGACCGGTATTTCTACGATCCCGTCGCCCACCGCTACACGGTCGATCGCTATCTCGATGACCTGGAAAAAAGATACGGCGGCATCGACGCAGTCCTCATCTGGCCGACGTATCCGAACATGGGCATCGACAACCGCAACCAGCACGACATGGTCCGATCCATGCCAGGAGGTATTGCGGGCGTACGGCAGATGATAGCGGACTTCCACCATCGCGGAGTGCGTGTGCTCTTTCCCATGATGATGTGGGATCAGGGCACACGCGAGCCGGGAAAATCGTGGCCCGACGCAATCGCTTCTCTGATGGCGGAGATCGGCGCCGATGGCATTAACGGCGACACCCAAGACGGAGTACCCAGCGCCTATACTGACGCCGCGGAGCGCATCGGCCATCCCCTGGCGTTTCAGCCGGAAGGAGGCCCGCCGGACGAGGCGATTGCCTATGACGTCTTGACGTGGGGCCAATACAAATTCCAATTCGCGCCCCGAGTGGATCGCTACAAATGGCTCGAAACCAGGCACATGGTAAACATCTCCGACCGCTGGAATCGCGACAAGACCGATGACCTGCAGTTCGCGTTTTTCAACGGAATCGGCTGGGAAAGCTGGGAAAATATCTGGGGCATCTGGAATGGGATCACGCCGCGAGACAGCGAAGCAACCCGTCGCGTAGCGACAATGGAACGCGGCATTGCGCCATTTCTAGTGAGCAAAGATTGGGAACCATTTGCCCCGATGCTTCATTTTGGTGTATTTGCGAGCCGCTGGCCGATGGGAGAAGAAACCGTTTGGACCATCATCAATCGGAACGAATACAACATCACGGGCCCGGAGATGATGCTGCCGGCTCAGGAGGGGATGCATTACTTCGATCTGTATCACGGAGTGGAACTCGCTCCAGAACGCCGCGGGGATAAGGTTGTCCTGACTTTTTCCCTGGGGGCCAAGGACTACGGCGCGATGCTGGCCACAAAGGCTCCACTCACGGAAACCAGAGCGAGCCTTCTAGCAACCATGAAGAAGCTGACGGCCGCGCCGCTTTCCGGCCTGTCAGACAAGCGAACCATTTTGCCGCAGCAGCTGGTCGAGATCGCTGCCACCAAGCCTGCGTCGGGCGAGCCCGCTGGAATGGTAAAAATTCCCGAGGCTGACTTTCTCTTCAAAGTTCACGGGATCGAAGTCGAGGGATCCGACGACATCGGCGTCGACGTTCAGTACCCTTGGGAAGATTCTCCGCGCCGGTACCACGAGCACACTGTTCACGTGAAGCCCTTCTGGATCGACAAATATCCGGTGACGAACGCTGAGTTCAAGAAGTTTGTGGATGCGACGCACTATCGTCCGGCGGATGACTTGGATTTTCTGCGCGACTGGCAGAATGGAACTTATCCGGAGGGTTGGGCCGACAAGCCGGTTACCTGGGTTTCGCTTGAGGATGCGCGCGCGTACGCCGCCTGGGCCGGCAAGCGCTTGCCGCACGAGTGGGAATGGCAATACGCCGCCGGAAGCGCCGATGGCCGGCTCTATCCGTGGGGCAATCAGTGGGACGCTGCCGCGGTTCCCGCTCCGGACAAGGGTCGAACCATGCGCGGACCGGATGCTGTGTCGGCTCATCCAAAGGGCGCCAGCCCGTTCGGCGTCATGGACTTGGTGGGCAACGTCTGGCAGTGGACGGATGAATATCTTGACGACCACACGCGCGGTGGAATCTTGCGAGGCGGAAGTTACTACCAGCCGCAAGGCTCGATCTGGTATTTTCCGCAGGCCTATAAATTGACCGAGCATGGGAAACTCTTGATGATGGCGCCCAGCAAGGATCGTTCTGGAGCTTTGGGTTTCCGCTGCGCGCAGGATGCGCAGTGAGAATCCATGCTCGTCAGTCCAGGCTAGCCTGACACTACAAAGGTCAGGTCTACGCTCGCGTTCGCTGCCGGATGCGATCTAGAATGAAACCAGCCTCATGAAACTAACCCGCCGTTCGTTTCTGCAATCTTCCCTCGGCCTGTTGGCCGCGGGTAAGGCCTTCGGACAGGGAGTGGCCGCTACCAAAACCAAAGCACAGGCGAGGTTAGCCTCAGGACGCCCGTTCCACGCGCGCTTCACCGACGTGGCCAAGGAAGCCGGTCTGGTGTTGCCAGTGGTCTACGGCGACGCGGACCACAAAGACTACATCCTGGAGACCGTAGGCTGCGGCTGCGCCTTTATCGACTACGACAACGACGACTGGATGGACATTTTTCTGCTGAGCGGCGACGTCATGTCAGGAGCGCCGTCCGGGACGTCGAACCGTTTGTACAAGAACAATCGCGATGGAACTTTCATCGATGTTACCGAGAAGGCCGGCCTGCGCTTCACCGGGTGGGCTTCCGGCGTTTGCGTGGGCGACTATAACAATGATGGCTGGGAGGATTTGTTCTGCACGTTCTATGGGCAGAACAAGCTGTATCGCAACAACGGCGACGGCACGTTTTCGGATGTGACCAAACAGGCTGGCCTGGAAAGTGCGCAGACGCGCTGGGGCGCAGGTTGCACGTTTGTGGACTATAACCGGGACGGCCACCTGGATCTTTTTGTTTCGAATTACGTACAGTTTGATCCGGCGCACATCCCGAAGCCGGGCCAAAATGTCTATTGCAACTGGAAGGGCGTACCAGTCAATTGCGGCCCTCTGGGTTTGCCTCCAGGATATCACTCGCTCTACCGGAACAATGGCGACGGAACCTTCACGGATGTAAGCGTTCAGGCGGGCATCGATGGACTGCGGGGCTCCTATGGCATGACTGTGGTGGCGGCGGACTTCGATGAAGACGGCTGGCCCGACATTTTCGTGGCCTGCGACTCGACTCCAAGTCTGCTGCTGATGAATCAGCGCAACGGAACATTCCGGGAGGATGGTTTAATTCGCGGCGTGGCCGTGAGCGATAACGGGCTGGAACAGGCGGGGATGGGGGTGGGCGTAGGCGATTACGATCTTGACGGCCACCTAGACATATTCAAGACTCATTTCACGGAAGATACCGCCGGCCTCTTTCACAACAACGGCAAAGGTGATTTTGAGAACACGACGATGTCCGCGCGGGTGGGAACGGAAAATCGTTACATTTGCTGGGGAGCGGGAATCGTTGATCTGGACAACGACGGCTTCCCCGACCTCTTTATGACTGCAGGCAGCGTTTATCCGGAAGTGGAAAAAACGCTTCCGCAATTTCCCTCCAAGAATCCTCGCATTGTTTTTCGAAATCTGGGCAATGGAACGTTCGAGGAGTTGATCGAAGAGGCCGGCCCCGGTGTAGCCGCCGCGCACTGCAGTCGGGGATGCGCCTTCGGAGATTTCGACAATGATGGCGACCTCGACATTCTGATCGTGAACCTGAACGAACCTCCGTCCCTCCTGCGCAACGACGTGAGCGGCAACAACCACTGGCTGAAGGTGAAACTGGTCGGTACGAAGTCGAACCGCAGCGCGATTGGAGCGCGGGTCTTGGCGCGATATGGCCGGAAGATCCAGGCGCAGGAGGTGCTGAGCCAGTCCAGCTTTTACTCTGCGAATGATCCGCGCCTGCACTTCGGTTTGGGCGCGGAAACCTCCGCCGACCTGGAGATTCGCTGGCCCAGCGGCCTGCACGAAACCCTGAAGGGCGTGCATGCCAATCAGATCATCGTCGTCAAAGAAGGATCCGGGACTGTTTCGAACAAGAAACCGTTGAAGAGTTAGAACCGGTCCCTTGCGCCACCTGCCAGAACGAAATCAACGAAGCGAGATGCGAAGCATCGAGTTCACCAACGTCGCGTCCCATCCGGCAATCTGCTTGCCGGATGGATGCGACGGGAGATGAACAACTAGAAGCTGAAATGCACTCCGAACTGCGCGTACCGAGCGAAGCTCTGCGACGTCGCCAGGCCAAATTGGCTGCTAGACAAATCGCTGACGACGGAGGAGTCCAAAAGGTTCACGCGGTTGAAAATATTGAACAAATCCGCGCGGAATTCGAAGCTGTAGCGCTCGAAGGTGAATGCCTTCGAGAACTGCATGTTCACGTTCGCCAATCCGGGACCGAAGTAAGTATTTCTTCCTAGATTGCCTTCGCTTCCCAAGGCCGGTTGTGGGAATGCCGAAACTGGAGCAAAGCCGGTGATAAAGTCACTCCGATTGCCGGTATGCACGGTCCCAGGCGCGGGCGCATTGGGCACGTCATAAGTGTAGCCGTCAGCGTTGTAATCGCCGCTGCCGGGCTGCAACCCGGTGACGACCCCTCCGGTGATGATCGGTGAAAAAGGAGCGCTGGTGTAAACGGTGAACGGAGTTCCACCCTGCAGCACGACGATGCCGGACATCTGCCATCCGCCAAGCACCGTTTTCCCGACTCCACTCCGGAAGGGGGAGGGCAAGGTCCAGAGGGTATCGAGAGCGAATCGCCTGGCAACGTCGAAATCCGCCAGGCCGTGCTGGGCCGAGACATTGAGAGAGTCAATCACGTTCTCAGAGTTATTGGTTCCGTTGTCATTGCTGCTCAATTCATCGGTGGCCTTACCGAAGGTATAGATCCCGCGGATTTGCCAGTCTCGGCTCATCCGCTTGCTGAGCATGATGGTGCCGAAATTGCCGTCGGCGACTCCAATCGTCCGGCCAAAAATAACGGTGCCAAAGTTCGGATTCAATCGGGTCTGTGTCCCCAAGTTCTGAATCAGATCGCCGGGGAAACGGTTGACATCGGTTTGCACGTAAAGGTGATCGCTATGCGAGCCGTTGTAGTCCGCTTCCAGAATCAGGTTGTGGCCCAGATCCTTTTGCACGGCCAGCATCCAGACGCTGGTACGAGGCTGATCCAGCGAGTTGTTCACGCCCGAGGTTTCGGTAGGAAGGCCGACGATGCCTCCCGCGGCGTTGGATTGAAAAGTTATACCCTGCGGAACCGGCCAGTCCGTTCCGTTGGCGCTGCCCAAACCGTAACTGAACGGATGCACCGTGCTTTGCACGCTGAACGAAGGAACGGCCCAAACAGGCGGATTGGCGCGGGAGGCGAACGACCACGATCCATCGGCTACATTGTTGTAATAAATGCCGTAACCTCCGCGGATGGCCATTTTTCCATCGCCAAAAACGTCCCAACCGAAACCAAGACGCGGACTTATATACATAGGCCGGTTGCCGATCACGTAACCGTGGGGGTTCTGAGCACTCACACCATTCGCGACCTGCGTCGCAAAATCGGATCCAGCGCCCGGTGCGAACAGGGGTTGAATGGTATGCGAATTGTAGAACGTGCCCCAGTGCCCGAAGTCGTCGTACCGGATGCCCAGATTCACGGTGAGCCGCCGGTTCACCTTCCAATCGTCTTTGACAAACCCTCCTACGTAGACCCACCGAAGGATCTGATAGAGATTCGAGGCTAGGCCACTATCCGCCACCGTCAAGGCTGGGCCGTTCTGTGAAAAGGGAGTATCTTGCGCAAAGTCAATCAGATTGTCGAACTGAAAGCTTGGCCGTATGAGAGCGCCAGTGAAATTGTCGTCGTCGTGATGGCGGTCGATATCGATGCCGCCAGAGATGGCGTGGCGGCCGTGGGTCCAGGTGAGCACATCATGCCAGTTAAAATTTTCGTGAACCCATCCGGCCGGGCCCCACTGATTGTTAAATCCGTCGGAGACGCCGTTGATGCCGACGGCGGGAAGATCGCGGTTGCTGGCAGTGGCGGGGTTGGAGCCAACCGCTCGGGCCACGGTGAAACCCGCCTCGTTCAGAAGTGTCGGGGAGAAGACGCGGGTCCAGTCAAGTTTGGCGTAGAAGCCGGCGTTGGGAAGCACGACCTGGAAGAGCGGACGCGCATCCTCTTGCAATTGGTTTACATTGGTGCGGAATAAATCGAAGAATAGCCGGTTCTTCTGGTCGACATTGTAGTCGGTGCGGATGTGCCACTGGCTGGCATTGTGTGTCAGGCTCTCTGGAACCACGACGGTTCCAAGCGCGGGCAAGGTGGAGTTCGCCGCAAACACGCCAGTCAAAGGCAAAAGCCCAGGGTTTGCCGCTGCGACCTGAGCTATGGTGAGTGTTGTCGGCGAAGTCGCCGACGGATAAGCCGCCGGGGGTGCCTGCGCGAAAAAAACACTCGCAACGTTATTCGGGAAATTCTGCTCGACAAACTGCGCGTATTGTTGCGTCTCGACGGCGGCCACGTTTGTGGCGGCGTTGGAAGAACGCAATACGAACGCGCCGCCGAAGAAGAACAGCTTGTCCTTTACGATGGGACCGCCAAAAGTTCCACCGAACTCGTTGCGCCGGAACGCTTGGCAGTCTCCCTGAGAGCAAATCTGAAAGATGGTATGGCCGGAAAGATCGTTGTCGGTGTGGTATTCAGAGAGCGTGCCATGAAATTGATCGGTGCCAGGCTTCGTGAAGACCTGCACCCAAGCTCCGCTATAACGGCCCTTGGCGGCGTCGAAGGTCGCTCCCGAGACGCGCATCGCTTGAACGAAGTCCGGTTCCGGGGCCAGGTTGACTACGCCGTCGCGCGAGGCGCTGTTCACCGTCGAGCCGTCGACGTCGTACTCGTTGCTTTCCTGGCGCTGCCCGGCCGCGTTGAGCTGGTAGCCTTGCTCCTGCTCAAAACTATCGTTGTTGTTGGACCCCGAACCGAGCGCGCCGCCGCTGGGCAGTCCTGAGCCGGTTACACCGGGAGCCAGTTCGATCATGCTGGTGTAGATGTTTCGCCCAAGCAAAGGCGCGTTATTGATCAAGTCTTCCGAGATTTCACGCGTTGTCTCGCTGCGGTCAGTCTCGACCGCGGCCACCGCGCCGGAAACTACGACCGAAGTTGCCTGCGTCGGAAGCGACAGCACAGGATGAAGTGTTTTCACCTCGTTCGATTCAAGCACAACATCTTTCTGATCCCACGACTTGAATCCCGAGGCTTCAACAGCGATGGTATAAACCCCTCCGGGCAGCGAGAGAATGCGGAAATCACCGGTTCCCGTGCTGGTCGAAGATTGATTGACATGCGTGTCCCGGTTAGTCGCAGTTATTTTTGCGCCCACCAGCACAGAGCCGGTCTGGTCGACCACCACGCCGGTAAATCCACTGTTGAACTGAGCAGACGCAACTGGCATAAATGCAAGCAAGAATGCCGCGCAAAGGATGATCTTGAGACGCAAATGCTTTCGCACTGGCGCGGGGCTTCTGCCGTCGGTTGTCTGGATTGGATTCGCTGCTCTGCAATTCGTTAGTCCGCTCATCGGCTCTCCTGAGAAACTGTGCACACTTAGTTTTGAGCTGATTCGATCCTCGGCTTTTGACTCTCTTTCCGCTTGTCGTCTTGCTGCTGGCGCTCGAAGCGGTCGACCAGGGCCTGTCCCGCGGCTCGCCTTCCCGTGCTCAAATAGAGCCGGGCGAGCGTATATTCCGCCGGTGCATGGTGTGGATCCTTCCGCAAACAGGTAACCAGGTTTTGCTCCGCGAGTTTGGGGGACTCTCGCAAATACAGCTTGGACAGTTGGTAGTAGGAGTCAGCATAAGAAGGGTTACAACGAATGGCTTCCTGAAAAGCGTGACGGGCTTTAACGGTAAGACTGGTATCTGCGGGATTGTTTTCCTGCAGTTGAACCAGAATTTTCCCCAGGTGGTAGTGCATGTAGTAGTTGTTGGGGAAGCGTTGCAGCGCGGAAGTGAGTGTGGCCTGAGCGTCCTGCAATTGGCCGGCGTGGGTTTGCACGATTGCGAGGCTGAGCAATGCCACGTCGTTGTCTTTCTGCAGTTGGGCCGCGTTGCGCAGATTCTCTTCGGCTTCGTCCAGGCGCCCCAGGTTTTCCAGAACTACGCCTTTCTGCACCAACAGACGGTAGGAATTGGGAATATGATCAAGGCCGATCGTCGCAGCTTCCAGGGCCAGAGGATAATTTCCGTAGTCGGCGCAGATGGTGCTGAAGTCTAAGTAGTTGTCCTCGCGCGTGGGATCGAGTTTGGCCGCCTGCCGCAGCGACTGCATCGCCAGGGTTAAATCGCCGTTCTTCTGAGCGACGTGGGCCAGAAGATTTAACGTGTCGCTGTTCGGGCTGTTCGCTGCCAAGTCCTTCAGGATTGGCAGGGCTTCCGCGGAGCGATCCATCTGGTCGAGGACCAGCGCACGCTCGTAGGCGATTCGCTCAAGTCGGTCATCCTGAGCACTGGCTTTATCCAACTCCGCCAATGCCTTGGGGTACTGTCCGAGTCGGGAATACAGATCTGCAGCTTCAGCGTATTGGGCGGCCGTGATTCCGTGAGCCGTGTCGAAGCTGCCGAGAACTGTCTGGGAGCGATGGAGATGCTTGAGCTGGAACTCAGCCTCAGCGAAAGATAAGATCGCTTCCGGATAGCGCTGCAGGAGCGGTCCCGACAGCTGGAGCAACTTCAATGCTTGAAGGTGGTTCGCATTTTTTTCGGCAATCATCCCCAGGAACAGATCGGCAACCGGACGCGAAGCCAGGGAAATGCTCTTGAGCCTCTGAAACTCAGCGGCCGCGAGATCGTACTGGCCCAGGGTGAAATAAGTGATCGCCAGGTTCTTGCGTGCCGGAACAAATCCCGGTTCGGCGGCAAGGCATTCCTGAAAGTATTGTTTGGCCCGCGGGAAATCTCCTTTTAGGCTGTAAGCTGCACCGGTCGCATCCAGCAATCGGCTCTGACGATCCGTCTGCAATGCTTGCTCGAATATGACGATGGCTTCATCGACCTTCCCCTGTTCGGCAAGGGCCACACCGGCGCGAAACATTTTGTTGGCGCTGTCTGCATCCGCGGAACGGGCAGCCGGCGTGGTAGCGAGAGTTTGGAAGTTTTGGGAGTGGAGGCTCACCGGAAAGATCGCGGCGAGCCCGAGACCTACAATCCATAGCCAGACACAAGACCAGACGCGGCGGCAAAGACAGCCCGCCTTCGGGAAACACAGGCGCAGTTCACGATCGACAGGGAACGTCCTCTGCAAATGCCCTCCCATGGCTGTCCAATAGCGGATCACAGGCCGCGCTCAACACGGAGATGGAAAGCGATATAAGGCCCAGCTAGCAGAAATAGAGCGGCACCGTTTCTCTTTCTCTATCATCGAGCCGCAGATATAAACTTACGAAATGAAACGTTTCAAACCACCCACAGACAGGCAACATATAAGCTTTCAATCCTCTTTGTCAACAATTATTTTCTCATTATTTTCTCATTCGTCGTTAAACGACCGGATTTTACGCAAAGTTGAGATGACTTCTGAAGCCAGCGAAGGCTGGACGCCACCAACGAGATGCGCCGATCCATGCGCGAGGGTTTTCAGACCCGCCGAAGTGATCCTCTGGGCATCCAATCTCGGGGCGCCCGCTCACAGTTTCCGACGGTCCGGCAAGGTTCTCCAGATTAAAAAGCCTTCTTGGGGTTTCCGCAATGCTCTTGACAAGGGGAATTTGTGCGAGTATTTTCTCGATGCGATTGGTGAAACGTTTCAAACTCTAAGCTATATGTAGCTCGTACGTGGCACCATTGCACTGAAGCATCCCCGGGAATCGCGCCCAACGTCGGAAAGAAGCGTTCCAGCATGTATCAGCCTGAAGCTTACGGAATCGCTCTCGCCTTCATGATCGTCAGCATGCTGTGCTGGGGATCGTGGGCGAACACCATGAAACTCACCGCCGGATATGCCTTCCAGCTTTTTTACTGGGACTATGTGATCGGCATTGTTCTGGGCAGCCTGGGTTGGGGGCTCACGCTGGGAAATTGGGGTGGAGGCAATCTTTCGTTTCTCAGCAATATCAGCCAGGCTGACGCGCGGCATATCGTGTTCGCCATTGCCGGCGGGGCGGTGTTCAATGTGGCCAACCTTCTGCTGGTTGCAGCCATTGACATCGCCGGACTGGCCGTCGCGTTTCCGGTCGGAATCGGTCTGGCGCTGGTCGTCGGCGTTCTGCTGAATTACGCTCTGTCTCCCAAGGGCAATCCCCTGCTGCTGTTCGGCGGCATGGCGCTGGTGGTGCTGGCGATTATTCTCGATGCACTCGCGTATCGCCGCAGAGAGCGTGAGCGTCGTTCCGTCAGCGTGCGCGGAATCTGGATCAGCGTGGCTTGCGGCGTACTCATGGGCAGTTTTTATCCGCTCGTGACCAAGGCGGTTACCGGAGAACATTCTCTGGGACCGTACTCAGTAGCCCTGTTCTTCGCGTTGGGAGTCGTGCTGTGCGCGATCCCGGTGAACTACCTGTTCATGCGAAAGCCTCTCACGGGCACTCCCCCGGTCAACATGGCGCAATACTTTCAGGCGAAGCCGGCGTGGCATTGGTGGGGGATCGTCGGCGGGATGATCTGGTGTACCGGAACTGTGTTTAATTTTGTCGCCTCGCACGCGCAAATCATCGGCCCGGCGGTCTCCTACGCCATCGGCCAGGGTGCGACGATGGTATCGGCGGTCTGGGGCGTGTTCATCTGGAAGGAGTTTGCCAGCGCTCCGCCGGCCTCTCGCAAACTGATTCCCGCCATGTTCATTTTTTTCCTGCTGGGGCTGGGATCGATCGCAATCGCGCCCATGGTGAAGTAGTGACGGTGAAGTAGTGACGGTGAAGTAGTCGGATCGAGTCGTCATGCAGAAGCCCATCGTAGTCGTCGGCAGCATCAATCTCGATTTAGTGGTGGGAGCGGAACGCATTCCGCAGGTGGGCGAGACGATCATTGGCAACAGCTTCAATACTTTTTACGGAGGAAAAGGCGCCAACCAGGCGGTCGCCGCCGCGAAACTCGGCTACCCCGTTGCGATGGTGGGCAACGTGGGCAGCGACGCTTTTGGAACCCAGTTGCGCAATGGGCTGAAAGACGCTGGCGTCGACACGGCTTACGTGAGCACGATAGAAGGACCGTCCGGCGTTGCGCTGATCACCACCGGACGACGCGGCGAAAACAACATCGTGGTCGTGCCCGGCGCCAATGGCCGCTTCACGCCGGAACTGCTGGAACAGGCAGCGCCCCTTCTGCAACGCTCGGGATTTCTTTTGGCGCAGCTTGAGATTCCCATGGAGACGGTTGAATACTTAGCGCAATTTGCAGAGCGGCATAACATCTCGCTGATGCTCGACCCGGCGCCGGCACACCAGTTATCAGAAAAGCTGCTTCGCAGGCTGACCTGGATCACGCCCAACGAAACTGAGGCCAAAGAACTGCTGAAGGCAGAGATTCGGAACGACAACGAAGATTCTTTTGCGGCGGCCGATCGCCTGCTGGCTTGCGGCGTCAAGAACGTCTTGTTGAAGCTGGGATCCAACGGCTGTGTCATTGCCGAGGGCACTCTGGCGAAAGAGCGTATCCCGGCGTTCTCCGTGGATGCCGTCGATACGACCGCGGCCGGAGATGCATTCAACGCGGGATTTGCGGTGGGACTGATGCGCGGCTCCACGGTCGCACAGAGCGCCGTTTTTGCCTCTGCCGTGGCCGCAATCTCGGTGACCCGCCCAGGCGCTCAGCCTTCCATGCCAACCGGCGACGAAGTAGCCCGCTTCCTCGATGAGCATTCCGTCCCGGCGGCGAAGCAGCGATAATCACTCGATGGCGGTCCGACGCGGTAAATCTTTTCTCTCATGTTCTGCGGGTCATTGGGGGATGGGGTAATGATCCCCAATATTGCTAACCACGCGTGCACAGCTTGTTCCGCTACGAATCAGTCAACGTCCGTGAACCGATCCTGCGGATGCAATGTCCTCCCAACAGCGTCGCAGCCAGCCTTAAAGTTCATCGCCAGGACGCTGCTTCGTGCCACAGAATGAAAGGAGCCTCAAGCGGCACGAACGCGCCTACGTGCTGCGGAACGAGGCGCGGCGTATAGTCAGCAGTCGGGCGACTCGTTGGAACAGAAGCACTGTAGGTGAAGGCATTGGTCGCTCCGACCAGGCGTTCGCCACGATTCATAGCCTGCGTGATTGGGTCTCCGCCTTTCTGCGCCTCCGCGTACAGCTCGACCCTGACGGCGTCAGGATCGATATCATCAAGAAAGACTTGAACGTGAAATAGATATTGCTCGCCCTGTTGCTCGACGGTCGTGGCGCCGAATCGCAGCGCTGCCCAATGTTTCGCCAGTTCGGCCTGCCAGGCGACGAGATCGGCTCCTACAGAACCTCGATTCTCGGCGCGCTGGCGAAAGGCTGCCGCCGCCGAAAGATAGTGTTCTTCGGTATATTGGCGGACTGCGCGATTGGTCGAAAAGGCCGGAGTCAAGCGAGCCATACTTTCGCGCATGCGGGCAACCCAGGCGCGTGGAATTCCATGTTCATCACGAACATAGAACTCCGGGACAACCTCCTTTTCGAGCACTGCATAGAGACTTTCAGCATCAGCGGCGTCCCAAGCAGGGTCATCCCCATGTTCGCGCCCATCTCCGATCGCCCAACCGACTTCCGGAGAATACGCCTCCGCCCACCAGCCATCGAGTTCCGAAAGATTCAACCCGCCGTTCACCAGCACCTTCATGCCGCTGGTGCCGCTCGCTTCCCAAGGCCGTCGCGGGGTGTTCACCCAGACGTCCACGCCCTGAACCAGATGCTCCGCCATGAGGACGTCGTAATCCGAAAGGAAGACCACCCGGGTCCGAACTTCAGGACGGCGAGCAAACTCAAACCACTGCCGGATCATTTCTTGCCCCTCGGCATCCTGGGGATGAGCCTTGCCTGCAAGCACGAGTTGAACCGGGCGCTCTCGATTCAACAGAATGTTGAGAAGCCGCGCCGGATCGCGCAGGAGAAGGTTCGGGCGTTTGTACGTGGCAAAGCGACGGGCAAATCCTAAAGTCAAAATATTTTCATCGAGTATCATTGCAGCCTGCGCGAGGTCTTCCGACGACGCTCCCCGAGCTGCTAATTGACGGCCGTGAAGTCTTCGGACGTACTCAACGAGAGTCCTGCGGCTATCGGCGCGGAGTTGCCAGAGGTTCGAATCGCTGGCTGCACGAATATTGCTTTCTACCTGGTCCAAGGTTCCACGCCAGAAGTTTTTTCCGCAGGTAGATTCCCACAAGCGGTCGGCCTCGGCTGAGTCCCACGTAGGAGTGTGCACTCCGTTGGTCACGTGCGTTACCGGCACCTCTGTTTCAGGCCACCTGAGAAACAGGGGCTGGAAGAGTCGCCGGCTCACTTGACCGTGCAATTTGCTGACGCCGTTGATGGCGCCGCTGCCGCGGATCGCCAAGTACGCCATATTGAACGCTTCGGACGAGTCCTGGCCATCGCGTCGCCCCAACGCTAGAAGCTGGTCGAGTGAAATCGACAGTTTCTCCTCGGCATATTTCCTGAGGTATCGCTCGATCAGGCTGGGCGCAAAGCGGTCAAAGCCCGCCTCCACGGGAGTATGCGTCGTAAAAAGATTGCCGGCCCGGGTGACGCTGAGCGCGACGTCGAATGGCTTGCCGTTATCTTCCATGTAAGAACGCGCGCGTTCCAGCACTGCGAATGCGGCGTGACCTTCGTTGAGATGGCAGACCTCGGGCTGCAGTCCCAAGGCTCGCAGGAGCCGCCAGCCTCCAATGCCAAGGACCAATTCTTGTTTCAAACGCAACTCCGGGCCACCTCCGTACAGTTCGGTCGTAATGCCGCGAAAAGACGGAAGGTTTGCGGGATCGTTGGTATCGAGCAAATACAATTTGACCCGGCCCACCTGTACTTGCCAGACTCTGATCCACAACTTAAAGCCAGGCAAAGCGATGGCCAGGCGCAGCCATTCGCCGTTCGGCTCGCGCACCGGTCGAATCGGCAACTGGCCGGGATCATTGAATGGGTACAAAGCTTGCTGGTGGCCTTGTGCATCAATTTCCTGCCGAAAATAACCTTGTTGGTAGAGCAAACCAATTCCGGTCACCGGAACGCCCAGGTTGCTTGCGGCTTTGAGTTGATCGCCGGCGACGTTGCCGAGCCCGCCGGAATAAATTGGCAGCGCTTCGCTCAACATGAACTCCATCGAGAAATACGCAACGGTCGACACCCCCGAACGCGGATGCGCTTTTTGAAACCACGCTTCCGACTCTTCGGCGACCGTTTTCTCACGGTGGAGATCAGCTAACAGTTTTTGAAACGTTGGATCGGAGGTAACACCTTGCAGCTTTTCCCGGGAAACGGTTTGCAGCATAACCCAAGGATTGTGGGTCAGTTCCCAGAGTTCAGGATCGAGTTGCTCCCAAAGCTGGTCTGCCGAGTGATTGAATGACCATCGAAGGTCCAAGGCCAGGTCGGTAAGAGCATCTGAAATGGCGGTATCGAGGGGACGATCAGTGATTGTTCGATCAGGGATTGGTCGATCAGTGATCGGCCGATCAGGGACTGGTCGATCAGGGATTGGCGAGCTACTCATAAACAAACTCCTGTCCTGCTTGTCGACTCATGCTCATCAGCTCAGGCCGCCTGGGTGCTCCGCGCCAGCGTTTCCGAAACTATAGTCTGGGCTTCTTCCTGGATCTGTCGTAGATGGTTCTGACCGAGAAAACTTTCGGCGTAAATCTTGTAGATTTCCTCGGTTCCCGAAGGACGTGCTGCAAACCAGCCATCCTGGGCAATCACTTTGATTCCTCCAATAGGATTGCCGTCTCCGGGAGCAGTCGTCAGAATTTTCTGGATCGGCTGACCAGCAACTTCTGCAGCGCGAATGTCGGACGGGGACAATTTTGCCAGAGCGGCTTTTTGTTCGGGCGTCGCGGGAGCATCGATGCGTTCGTAGACGGGATCTCCCAGTTCGCGGCTGAGCTCACGATAAATCTCACCCGGATCTTTGCCCGCACGCGCCGTAATTTCTGCCGAGAGTAAACAAGGAATGATTCCGTCTTTATCGGTGGTCCATACGCTGCCGTCGCGCCGCAGAAAGGAGGAACCGGCGCTCTCCTCGCCGCCAAAACCCAAGCGGCCGGCCAGCAATCCTTCGACAAACCATTTAAAGCCCACCGGAACTTCATAAAGCTGCCGCCCCAAGCGAGCGCTGACACGATCGATCATGCTGCTGCTCACTACGGTCTTGCCGACGGCGATGTCCTCACTCCAATTAGGTCGGTTCGCGAACAAATAGCTGACGCACGCTGAAAGGTAGTGATTCGGAGGCAGCAACCCGTTTCCTTTGGTCACAATGCCGTGGCGGTCGTGATCGGTATCGCTGGCAAACGCAATATCGAATTTGTCTTTCAATGCGATGAGCCTCTGCATCGCATAAGGCGAGGAAGGATCCATGCGAATCTTTCCGTCCCAATCCACGGTCATGAAGCGAAATGTAGGATCTACAGATTGGTTGACGATCGTCAGATCGAGACCATACTTCTCGGCAATCCGCGGCCAATAATCGATACCCGCTCCCCCGAGGGGATCCACGCCAAGCTTAATCTTGGCGTCACGCACCGCATTCATGTCGACAACACTGTTGAGATCGCTGATATAGGCGTTCAAGAAGTCGTGTTTGTGCGTCGTGGGTGCACGTAGCGCTGTGGCAAACTGCGCGCGCTTAACACCGTCGAGGCCGCGCTCGAGAAAAGCATTGGCTTTCGATTCAATCCACGAAGTCACGCTCGAATCCGCCGGCCCTCCATGGGGAGGGTCGTATTTAAAGCCTCCGTCATCGGGAGGATTGTGAGACGGTGTGATTACGACACCGTCGGCAAGTCCTGACTTTCGTGCGCGGTTGTAAGCCAGAATCGCGTGGGAGACGGCTGGGGTCGGGGTGTATCGTGTGCCTTCGGAGATCATTACTTCGACGTTGTTTGCCGCAAGCACTTCCATCGCGCTCGCAAATGCCGGTTCGGACAGGGCGTGGGTATCCATTCCAAGGAACAGCGGCCCGTCAATTTTCTGGAGTTTACGGTAATCACAAATCGCCTGGGTGATGGCCAGGATGTGCCACTCGTTGAACGCCACGTCCATCGCAGATCCGCGATGGCCGGAGGTACCGAAGACAACCCGCTGTCTGGGATCGCTCGGATCGGGCCGCAGTTCGTAATAGGCCGTAACCAACTTCGGGACGTTAACAAGAATGGACGGGTCAGCCGGCTTCCCGGCAGCAGGGTTAATTGTCACGCCAGCACCTCCGCGCCATCCGACAGGAGAATTGCGCTGGATCGAGGTTCGAGTCGAAAACCGATTAGGCTCTGCATGGAAGGTTCTTTCCCAGAGTCGAAAAGATCGTCAGGGGTGGTCCGGGAAGTATCGACCGCCAGACGCCAGATCTTCCCAGCCGGCAGGGCAGGAATGGAAAAATCAACTGGGCTGGTGTCGGCGTTAAACAGGAGGAACAAGTCGGGTTCTCTCTGCCCCAGAATCAGACTCGCAAAGGATTTCTGCCTCTGGTCCGCCCACTCGGGATTGGCACCGTTTGGCGCGAACCATTTTATGTCTACATCCGCGTAGAAAGTTTCTTTCCTTAAAACAGGATGGGCTCGGCGAAAGGCGATCATTCCCCGAGTAAAGCGCTGGATCTCTTTGTGCGTTTCGAGCAGGCTCCAGTTAAACCAGCTCACCTCGTTATCCTGGCAGTAGGCATTGTTATTGCCGCGCTGGGTTCGGCGAAACTCATCCCCGCCGAGCAACATGGGAACCCCGCGTGAGATAAACAGGGTTAACAGGAAATTCTTGATCATGCGGTTGCGCATGCCCTCGACACCGGGATCATCGCTTAGTCCTTCCACGCCGCAATTGTCGCTGTAGTTGGCGTCGGTTCCATCACGGCTGAACTCGCCATTTTCGTCATTGTGCTTCTGCTTGTAGCTGACCAAGTCGTTCAGTGTGAAGCCGTCATGACAAGTGACGAAGTTAAGGCTGCTCGCGGGTCCCTTGCCCGAGTCCTGGTACAAATCCGAACTTCCCGAGATACGACTGGCGAACGATCCCATCATGCCCGCGTCGCCGATCCAGAAACGGCGCACATCGTCACGGAAACGGCCATTCCATTCCGTCCAACGCTGCGTGGAAAAACTCCCCACTTGATAGGCGCCGCCCGCGTCCCAAGCCTCCGCGATAATTTTTACGTCCCGCAGGATGGGATCCTCCGCAATGTCCTCAAGAAGCGGAGCATTGCGCAGAATGTTTCCATGCTCATCACGTCCCAGAACGGAAGCAAGGTCAAAGCGAAATCCGTCAACGTGCATGTGCATGACCCAGTAACGAAGCGCATTCCTGACGAACTCTCGCACGACGGGATGATTTGCGTTAAGCGTATTGCCAACGCCGGAAAAATCCTTGTAGTATCGGCGCCCGTTCTCTTGCAGCATATAGAAGATCGAGTTCTCAATACCGCGCAGGCAGATCGTGGGTCCCAGTTCATCGTTCTCAGCTGTGTGGTTCAAGACGATGTCCAGGATCACTTCAATGCCGGCGCGATGAAAAGCCTTGACCATTTCCCGAAACTCCAACGTCTGCTGCCCTGGTGCCCCTCCAAGGCTGTAGGACTGCTTCGGAGCGAAGAAGGCAACCGGATTGTAGCCCCAGTAGTTCTTGAGTCTTTCTCTTGTGACTGGATTCAGTCGGGTAGATTCGTTTTCGTTAAATTCAAGAACGGGCATCAACTCAATGGCGGTCACTCCCAGGTCTTGAAGATACGGTATCTTTTCGGTCAAGCCAGCGAAGCTTCCAGGATGCGCCACACCCGAACTCGGATGAATTGTGAACCCGCGAACGTGTGTCTCGTAGATGACGGTGTCGGAGGCGGAATGCTTTGGAGGCGAATCCATCTCCCAGTCGAAATGGTCGTTGGTAAAGATGCATTTCGGTGTGGTCCCCGCATTATCGACAGTCGAAACGCTTAAGTCAGTCAGGATGCTGGAGGAATCGTAGCCGCGCGCGGCTAGAAAATCCCAATTCTCGACCCATGTGACTGCTCTCGCGTACGGATCCAGAAGCAGCTTATGTGGGTTGAAGCGATGGCCCTCTTCGGGTAGATACGGCCCCTCGATGCGATAACCGTAGAGTTGACCTGAGGGAACACCTCGCACCCACACATGCCAGACGTCGCCGGTCCGATGACGCACCGGATCTAAATTAATGATCCTGCTCGGAGAAGAATCGTCAGACTTTTGATAGAACTCCAGACGAACACCAGTTGCGTGACGGCTGAATAAAACAAAATTGACTCCCCTTCCTTGTTGGTGGGCGCCGCCAATCGGGAGGGGATTTCCCGCCTGAACGTCGCCCGCCTCAGACGGTGCTGCGAAACCATTCCCCAGATTCTGCTCTGCCTCTGATTCAGTCATTGATATAGCTTTCCATCCTCACGACGGCGAGAACCCCGCCGCCCCAGAGTAGCGCTGGGGTTCATTATTCATCTCCGGGAGTGATGCGATCCAGTTTTTTCGGTGGCCTCGCGGACAGTTGCAATTAAGGTACTTCCGCGATGCCGCTTGCGTGTAACCGCCGGTTCTGTCCGATCACGTTTCTGTCGCGTAGGTATCGATCAAATGACGTACCACCGGTTCTCCCGAGAGATAGGGGTAGATTCGCCCTTCCACCTCATGATCGGCCTGGGTTTGCCTCTCATGCTGACGCAGATGCTCCGCCCAAGAGTTCACCAGAAATATCTCCAGATAACGATCCACGACTTCAGTATCGCGGAAAATTGCCCACTGATACGCGCCATCGCGACGACGTATCCGGCCATATTCATGCATTGCATCCACAAATTCTGCTGTTCGTGTCGGAGTGACGGCGTATTCGACGGTAACCAGTACCGGCCCCTTCTCAACATCTGCGCCAACTTCCTTGATGACGACCGGCATGCGCCAGTGGTTCCAGGGACTCAGGTCGGCGGTCGAATCAGGGAGCTGCGCGAAGAGCGCAATTGCTGCGGTGACGATTGTCCCTACTCCAGCGTAGACGAGAGCGATTCCAACACCTGATCGCTGCGCGACGGCACCCCAAGCTGCAGTTCCGAGCGCATAGCTCCCTTGATAAACCAGGATGAAGATAGCGAGGACTCGCGCTCTTACCCAATCAGGCGCCAGGTTCTGGACAAGGGCATTGATGAGGGAAATGAAGATTACCCATGCCGCACCGCCAACCAACATAACTGGAGCCAGCGTGCTCAATCTGTGCAACCCGCTCATCGCCAGAATCACTAGCCCCAGGCTCACGACGCCCGTCGACACAATGGTTTCCGTCGACCACCTGTTTCGAGCCGACTGCATGACCAAAGCACCGATGATTGCACCGCCGCCAAAGCAGCCAAGCAAGAGCCCGTAGCCGGTTGCACTGCGATTCACACTTCGAGAAACCGTCGGCAGCAACGCGAAGAGTGCGCTGGAGAAGAACATGACGACGCCCGTTCTGAGCAATACAGTCAGGATCGCAGGGGAGTGCCGGACGTATCGAACTGCCGCGACAGTAGCTCCGGAAAAAGATTCCGGCGGCGCGCTTCGCTTGCGAACCGGCCTCTTCCACCTGGCGACGACGAGAATGACGCCGAAGAACGATACGAAATTTGCGATGAAGGCCGTCGCGACACCGGCAACCGATATGATCGCGCCCGCGAGCGCCGGCCCAACCGCTCGGGCGAGGTTGAACTCGATCCCGTTGAGCGCGGAAGCCGATGCCAGATCTTCCTTGGGCACCAATTCAGGGAGGATTGCACGCCATGCCGGCGCTTCGAACGCGTCTCCCGCCGAAAGCGCAAATGTGAGCACCAGAAGTATCCATGGCGACATCACTCCCGTGATGGTCAAGATCGCTAGAAGTAACGCGACACCCATCATCCACGACTCGGTGAAAAGAACCAGCTTGCGGCGGTCGACGATGTCGCCAGCGGAGCCCGCGGGAAGAGCCAGGAGAAAATAGGGCAAGGAAGCGGCAGTCTGCGTCAGCGCAACATAAATGGGCCCGGCGCCCAGTGAGACCATCAACCATGCAGCGCCGACGTTCTGCATGAAAGCGCCGGCGTCTGAAATGACATCCGCGATGAGCAGATTGCGAAAAATTGTTACCCGAAGCGGTCGCCACAGATTTGGGGAACCAGTCGGCTTCATTTCTCTCCGCGGTTGTCTCTCGATCAGACGCTCTCAAAGCTCGATGCGAACGCAGGAATTCTATTTCTTTGGTGCCGTCGAGGCATCTTCCACTTTCGCCTGCTTGTTCCAGCCGTGAAAACGCGAGAGGTCACCCGCATTCCATGCCTCGCGGAGTCCGGGAGTACTCAGATCCCAGTCTGGACGGATCTCACTGGTCACGACGCGCAGATCGTGCCAAAGGTCGATGACCGATGGACGCCCCCAGAACCAGTAGCCGTTATAAATGCTGTAGATCACGAGGCCCGGCTTGAGCACGAACGTATGCGGGATCATCGGATTGTGCTCCGGGTCGGTGTACTCCTGGATGTCGAGATTCTTCTGAATCGTTCGGTCGGGATCCGAAAGGAAGGGCCACTGGGCTCCAACGGAGGCACGGAATTCTTGCAGAGTATGGTGATCGTCGGTGGCGATGGTGGCGATCTGAGTGTACGCCACTGCGATCCTCGGGTAGAACGCGGCGAGTTCCAGATGCTGCTGATGCTCCTTTGGGCAATAGTGGCCGCGCGCGAGCGTGAGGATTAGCGGATCGTCGCCCTGTAGCTCACTGAGCTTGCGCAGTTGGCCCGTGTGATCGGGCAGTTCGTAGTTGGGGAAAATGCCCCCGGGCACAATATCAGAACGCATGATTCGACTCCTTCCGTTTCTCTCAAATCTTCTCTCAAAGATCCAGCGTGACGCTTGCGTTTGGCTGGGAACAGCAGACGAGTACGTTGCCGGGAGCGGGCCTCTCCAACGGTTCCGGATTATAAACAACCGATCCACCAATCAGACCAGTCATGCAGGTGTGACAGACTCCAGTCCGGCACGACCATCTCACCGGAATGTCGCACGCTTCCGCCAGTTCGAGCAAGCTCGCGAATTTCGGATCCCAGGCGGCGGTAATCCCGCTGCGCGCGAATGAGACTGGGGGACCAGATCCCGAAGGTCCTTGTGGCAGGTGAGGAGTGTGAACAACCTGCGCCATACCCGGGGTGATGCTCTCAAGCGCACCGAAGATTTCCGTGTGCACATTCCCGGCGAGCACGCCCCAGGTTCTCAATCCATCGCGCATGGTCTGCAGGAATGAAGTGGGGCCACACAAATAGAAATCACTCTCTCGTGACACTCCGATTCTCTCCAGCAAAGGTGTGTCAATGTGCCCGGGAGCATCGAAGTCTGCGCCGACTTGATCGGTTGCAGCCGGCCTGCTGTACACGATGTATCCTCGTCCGCGAGAGAGCTGTTTCAGCAGTGAACGCGATTCCTCTGCAAATGGATGGTCGATACGATTGCGCGCTCCATAGATCCACCAGATCTCCCGCTGCGATTTTTCAGCGGCGAGTGAGTGCAGCATCGACATCACGGGCGTTGCGCCCACTCCAGCGCTCAGCAGAACTACAGGACTCTGGCTGGAACTCAGAGTAAAGTTACCGCGCGGCGCACTCACATCCAATACATCGCCCTCTCGCGCACGGTTGCACAGAAATGAACTTCCAATCCCGTTCAATTCGCTCTTGACGCTGATGCGGAAATGATCGGCTGCGGGCAGATCAGATAACGAATAGCTGCGGAGAGTCGGCGGTTTGCCCGGATCGACGAGCAACCGCAAAACCACAAATTGACCCGCCTGGCATACGGGCAGAGGCTGTCCGTCGATTGGCTCCAGAATGAAGGAAGTTACGCTATCGCTTTCCTTACGGATATCCGCGACTCGCATCGGTCGAAATCCGGGCCATGCTGGCGCTTGTTCCTCATCGGCGAGTCCGGGATTCCCCACCGTAGTTTTGGAGCTCAAGTCTTGTTGGAGCATCGCCCGGAAAGAACTCTGCCAACCCTTGCTAAGTGCAGGAATCTTCAGTGCGCGTTGCAGTTGCTCGCTGGAATGCCCTGGCAAATACAGAAGGGCGTCAACATCGGCCACACTCATTCGGTCTGAACCGTCAGTAAGAGCGTCAGTAATTTTTACAATCTCATCCCCTGCACCAACTTCTCCCTCCTGCAACACGCGAAAGTAGAACCCAGGTCTGTGATGTTCTACAAGAAGGGCGGGCATACGAGGTTCGTTCATGCGAGTGCCGACGCGGTAGCAGGTCACGCGTGGCTGTGTCACTTCAAAGATCGCGCCACCGATGCGGTAGCGATCACCGATGCACACCTCGTTATCAGGAAGTCCTTCGACGGTGAAGTTTTCTCCGAACTGGCCAAAAGTAAAATCGTTGCGGCCCAAAAAGCGCTCCCAGTAATGGTAAGAATCCATCTGGTAGACGAATACCGCGCGATGCTCCCCTCCGTGACCGGCGAGATCGCCTTGCCCGTCCCCAACAATATTGAGCGTGCGCACCATTGTTCGGCCCTCCACTGGAGACTTCCAGATCGCGGTGTGGACGGTTTTGCCGTTCCATGTCACGTCGCGCGGAAGGCCGACATTTACTGAAAGCAATCGAGGCATGCATTCCCTGTCGAAGTCGAGTAGTGGTTAGAGTACTTTTATTTCTTACCAACGGCGAGCTGGAGCGGCGCCATCCACGTTGAGTATCTCTCCGCTCACATGACCGGCCTGAGCCAGGTAAAGCACGGCATCGACAATATCTTTTACTGTCGCCTTTTGCATCGCGGGCTGCAACGTCGATTCGTTGGGATCATTGGGGTGCATCTGTGTATCCACAACGCCGGGGGCCACGGCATTGAAGCGAATTCCCTCTTTGGCATACTCGATTGCGAGATTCCGGGTCGCTGAATTCAAGCCGCCCTTTGTAATCATCGAAACGGAGCCATTTACGCCGGCGATTGGCCGATCGGCAAGCGCCGCAGTGATGCTCACAACGCACCCCGATTTCTGTTTCACCATCTCTATTACAGTACGCTGAGTGATGTAAAAGAATCCGAGCAGATTTGTGGAGACAAGGGCGTCGAAGTCCTCGGCAGTGAAGTCAGTGAAAGGCTTATTCAGGAAGATGCCAGCGTTATTCACCAAAACATCGATAGCACCGAAGCTGTTGATCGCTGCCTCAACAGCAGAGACAGCGGTTTGCGGCTTGCCGATATCACCATCGAGCACAACCAGACTGCCTGAGGTGGTCAGCTTTCGATCGGCTTCACGAGAGGTTGCGACGACGTTATAACCCTCTCTGAGAAACCCCTCGACTAAACCGGCGCCAATACCGCCCGCTGCTCCGGTTATGATTGCTGTTTTCTTGCCCGACATAAATAACCTTTCGTCTAGAGGTATGGCCCCCATCAGAGAGTCGTGCCACCAGCCTTATTTTCCCATCGAATCCGATCGCCTAACGTCATCAGACCAGAAGGCTGGTTAGCGAACAATTGGACGATGGTATCGTCGATACTTTGGTATCGGTTGACACGGCAGCGCGGCGGTTTATGTCATGAATCCGGATCAACGTCACGACCATCAGCGACGGTTGACCGCTGCAGGCATCGATCCAACATTCGCCGAGCAGAGTGGACAATTAGAGGTTCGGATCAATACCGAAGCTTACATTCGGGACGACCGTTTCGATCAGGATCGAATGCTGGCAGCGTTCGAGCAGATGGCCAGCGGCAAAGCCACGGGTGGATTCCCCTGAGCCGCACAGATAAGGCTGTTCGCCCGCGACTAATCCAACAGGTGCGGCGGAGTGCCTGTTCAAGCCGTTCAGCGACACGGCTCTGCTTGAGGCACTCAATGCCGCACTCCGAGTGAACTGAGCCATCGGTACTCTGATACGCGCCTGGGCGACTTTGTCTGTCCGGGTCGCGTTTAGTTTGATCGGCCGTCTTGAATCGCAACGTTAATTCAACACCTCCTGCTCGCTGATACCAAGGTATCGCCAATACCATCGTCCAATTGATCCGCCGCAGTGCCTAGGGTGTAATTGGTGCATCGCGGCCCGTTGGGTGGGACGACTGACACTGCAGAAACCATCAGGATGAAAACGATGGGTATTCATCGATAAAGCGCTGAAAGCAAATCGCAACTGAAAGAAAGGATGGCAAAGACATGCCGGAATCGACCTGGAAACCTCACGAGAAACACGGACGGCTGACGACGCAGAGCGACCTACCCGACAGCGTTTACGCGTTTCCGAAGCAGCGTAAAGAACCACTGACCGACGCACAACATGTGCGTAACGCAGTCGCGCGGTTCGATCAAGTCATGGACGTCTCCGATGCCGACCGTGCCTTGGCGTTCGCGAACATCGAGAAAGCTGCAAACTACTACGACGTCAACCTCGCGGAAACGTCATGGCACGACCTGGGCATTCATCCTCAAAAGAACAGAAGAGAGGCTGCCGCCAAAGGCGTTGCGACGCGCGAACGCCGGGTGCAGAGCTAGGAATCCGCAGACCAATTTTTGGGAATCCATGGCGTCAGCGACCAATTCTAGCTTCGTTCATCTAAGCTTGTTAGCGACTGTTTCCCTACCGTACATCAAGGAGATGAATATGAAAGCAATTGTTGTCCACCAATATGGCGGTCCTGAGGTACTCAAGTTCGAGGAGTACCCCGATCCGGTGGCGGGTCCAGGGGAAGTACTGGTACGGGTCGCCGCCGCGAGTGTGAATCCGATCGACTACAAGCGGCGTGCTGGGTTAACGAAAGACTTCTATCCCATGACTTTTCCGGGACTGATCGGAGTCGACATTGCGGGAACCGTGGTGAAGCTTGGGCCGGGAGTGGAAGGCTTTTCCGTCGGCGACCAGGTGTTCGCTATGGCGGACAATACTTACGCAGAACTTTGCGTTGTGAAAGCCGCGATTCTGGCGAAAGTTCCCAAAGGACTCGATTTGATCCAGGCCGCGGCGCTGCCGCTAGTGACAACGACCGGCAACCAGCTCCTTTCAGCTACGGGAATCAAAGCGGGCCAGACTGTTCTGGTCGTAGGCGCTGCAGGAAATGTCGGGCGTTCGGCGGTGTTCACTGCGAAGGAACGCGGGGCAACTGTGATCGCCGGAGTTTTGAAGAGGCAGATGCAGCGGGATGACGCGAAGGCTGTCGGCGCAGATCAGGTCGTCGCAACCGACGACGACACCGCGATTGCGAATCTTCCGCCGCTCGATGCTGTGGCGGATACGGTCGGCGGAAGAACTGCCGAGAAGCTGATCGCCAGAGTCAAGCCGGGAGGAGTGTATGCGTCGGTTGTCGAGGCACCGCAAAACGCCGCGAAGTACCCATCTGTAAAGGTGGTGCACGTATTTTCGAAATTCGACAGGAAAACGCTCGAGTTCATGGCCGAAGCGGTGCGAGATGGCAAACTGGTAATCCCGATTAGCCAGAAACTGCCACTCAGTGAAGCGGCCGAAGCTCAAGCAACCGCGGAGAAGGGTGGTAGCGGGAAGATCTTGCTGGTGGCTTGAATTATTTTGCGAACCGAGGACACGAAAGAAAAATCGGAAGTGCAAATCAGTGATAAGGAGTGTCGGGTGCCCGGCGATTTTTCGCTTGCGACTGCCGCATCGTCACAAGCACTGCCGGAGGCACGCAAGCGTGTTGTTCCCTTCTACGTGAACGGCCCCAGTTTGGCGAGGATGATCGGCAGATATTCCGCGACTGTCGGATGAATGTGCATGGCGCGCTGGATGACCGTGTACGGCGCCTTGGCATACATCACGTCCAGCAGAACGTGAATTACTTCGTCGCCTCCGACTCCAAGAATCGCAGCACCCAGAATCTGTTTCGTTTCTGCATCGACGCAGATTTTGATGAAACCTTGGGTCTCACCTTTTTCGTAGGCCCGGCTCACTTGACTCATCGGGTATTTCGCAGCCAGGGCACGCCGACCGGATTTCCGCAGCTCTGCGTCGGTCATGCCGCATCGCCCTAGCGGCGGATCAATATATAGCGCATAGGCCTGGATCCGGTCGGAAACACGGCGATGGTCAGCGTTGAAAAGATTGTCCCCAACGATCTCGTAGTCGTTATAGGAAGTATGCGTAAAAGCGCCGCGGCCGTTGCAGTCCCCCAGCGCCCAGATGCCGGGCACGTTCGTTTGCAGTTGATCGTCGACGATGATGTAGCCGCGTTGGTCGGTCGTGACCCCGGCCCGATCCAGACCCAGGTCGCTCGTGTTGGGAGTACGTCCCACGGCCAGAAGAACGTGAGTGCCTACTACTTCTGGCGGACCTTCTTCGCATGTGAGGCCGACGGCGACACCGCCGTCGCGTTTCGCCAGCGAGATACATTTCGCATTCAGCCGGACGTGGATGCCCTCAGCCTCCAGGATTTCGCGCACAGCCTGGGAAACATCTTCGTCCTCCCGTCCAATAAGGCGCGGTCCCATTTCCACAATCGTGACTTCGCTCCCCAGCCGGCGGTAGATCTGGGCGAACTCCAGCCCAACATAACTTCCGCCGACGATGATGAAATGCTCGGGCAGAAAATCGATGTCCATTATCGATGAGTTGGTGAGAAATGGGACGTCGTGAACGCCCGGCATGTCGGGAATACGTGCCCGCCCGCCAACATTGATATAAATCTTGTCGGCTTGCAGAACTTCATCGTTCACCACGATCGTGTTCGACGACTGAAAACGGGCATGGCCCTGAATGACCGTACAATTTGTCGTCCCTCGGAGCCACTCCTCCACTCCCTTGCTTGACCTCGCGGAGGCTGCATCCTTGCGGGCTTTCACCTGCTTTATATCGACGCGCACATCACCAGTGGAGAAACCGTATTCCGCACCTCGGCGGGCAACATGGATCGCATAGGCACTCGCTACGAGCGTCTTTGTCGGGGTGCATCCGGTATTCACGCACGTGCCGCCAAATTTATTGCGTTCGATAATAGCGACGGTTTTGCCGGCACCCGCAAACCGCGCTGCCAGAGGCGGACCCGCCTGGCCCGTCCCGATAATGATTGCGTCGAAATGCTTCATCGTAGTGGTCAACGTGCCCCCTCTATTTGGATCTTGCCGTCTTTGGCTGCCTCTTCGGGTGTCTTGCCGTCCTGACGCGCGACAATGTAAGCGGCGTACCATTCCGACCAGTGGTGCTTCGGAGCAGTGGGTTGGTATTCGCCGTGATGTTGCTCTGCTTCTTGTAACAGCTTCGTTAGGGTCGCGACATCTAGATTACTAAGTCCTCGGCCGGGCAGCCGGGTTGTGATTTCCTGGAAAAGCCATCCATTGCCGTCAGGATCACGAAACGTGGCAAACGAGTTGTAGGTGGCATGCTCGGGAGCGGGCCCGCTGATCCGACCGCTGCCGCCAATCTAAAACTGAGCACCCGGCTCTCCGGCGTGGAACACGTCACTCACCTCAATACCGCGTGCGACCAGATCTTTCCGCGCAGCCGCAACATCGGAGACGACCAGGTAGAGGCCCTGGGCCGATCCCGGCGCAGCGGGCATGATCTTCGTGCCAAACTGAACTGAGCATCCTGACCTGGGCGGCGTGAACTGAACAACCCGGAAGCCGTTATCAAAGGGGAAGTCGGCGTCGAGCCGCCACCCGAGTTTGGTGTAGAACTCCTTCGAGCGGTCAACGTCAGCGACCGGGATCACGACCACCTCGAGCTTCATTTCTACTGTCTCGGCGCTAGCGCCACTCTGGATGTGAGCAGCGTTGGGTGCAGTGCTCATAATTCCTCCGATCAGCCTTTATTAGGCCACAATGACGGTGACGAATCCATTGGACGAACGTATCGACCAACGCCAAAGGATGGATTGGACCCATGTCATAGAGTGGTGCGAGCTTTATTCCACGGGGCGCTACACGAAGGTGCCGCTAATACCATCGTCCAATTGATTCGCCGGAACACCTCGGGTGTAACCACTCGGATCGCATTGCGTCGTTCACCGGCCGCACAAATGCACCATCCCGGCGAGTTGTCCTGGTTAAACGTTCTTATCCGTGCCAGCGTTGCCTTCTTCTTAGGCACAGAGATCACCCTCCCTGCGAGGAGTCCGGGGGATCCTCAGAAGCTCTCTGGTAGAATTCCCTCAACGATGGGGCGTCATCAGTCAACTGTGTACGCGAAGCATGACTTTACTGCGTTCCAATGCGATTCTGAAAATCGCAGGACTGCTGTTGGCGCTCACCGCCTGTCATAAGACGGCACGACCCACCCTTGAATCAACCATCTCGTTTACTCAAGTGCCGCAATCGGATCTCGGGGATCTGAATCAGGAAGACGTGATTGAGGGCACCGTAACTGGTTCACATCCGGGCCAGAATATGGTCGTTTACTCCAAGACCGGAGGTTTGTGGTGGCTGCAACCACGATTGAATTCGCCTTTTACACCAATCTTGCCCGGCGGCGTCTGGCGGAACGAAGTGCATCTCGCTACCGACTATGCCGCTTTCCTGGTGGATTCGACCTACCATCCAGCGGCAGTGTTGACCGAGCTGCCGAAGGTTGGGCGCGGGATCGAGACGCTCGCGGTTAGCCCCGGGCAGGAGCGATCGTCGTCGTTTTTTGTAAATTTCAGCGGATTCCGGTGGCGCGTTCGAAAGGTACCCAGCGCTCGAGGGGGGACACGGAACCCTTACGATCCCAGCAACGTCTACGTGGATCAATCCGGAGCACTTCATCTACAAGTTGTCAACCGCAATAACCAATGGACCTGTTCCGAGGTAAATGTGACGCGTAGCCTGGGGTACGGCACTTATGTGTTCACGGTGGAGGATACTTCGAATCTGGACCCCGCAGCCTTTTTCACGATCTTCACCTGGGATCATTCGTCCAGTCAAGGAAATCACGGGGAGTTTGACATCAATATCAGTCGTTGGGGTGACCCGCAAAACGAAAACGAGAACGCACAGTTTGTTGTCCAACCCGCATTTTTGCCGCTGAACTTGTCGCGATTCAAGGCAGCGGGCGGCAAACTGCGACACACCATTGTTTGGGAAGAAGGCCGGGTCACAATGCTCACTTCGCAAGTGTCGGGAAAGGAAGACCGCCTTGTTTCCAAACATGTCTTCACCGACGAGGTTCCTAGACCGGGAGATGAATCTTTGCGGATGGCCCTTTATGCCTACTCGGACCCGAATCATAAATTACCGACGATCCGCAAAAACGCCGAAGTTGTCGTGGATCACTTTGAATTCTTGCCCTAGTTGTGTGGGACTCCGATAGCATGAAAACGCTTCTAGGACTCGTGCTGTTGCTTCTGTCGGTCAGTGTATCTTCGGGCGCCGTCGACCATTCGATTACGTCCAGCCGTAGCCATAGCATCTGGGACCACGCGTCCGGTTTCCCCGGTGGCCATGTCTTTTCGATGACACAGACAGCCGATGGCTATCTCTGGTTCGGTACGGGCAACGGGCTCGTCAGGTACGACGGCTTACGGTTTGAATTCATTCCACGAGGGAACTCCAACGATCTATCGAACGGACTCATCCCACGCGTATTAACAGATGCGAGCGGCCAATTGTGGGCCGCAGACGACTTCACGCATGTATTCCGGTACGAGGCCGGCCTGCTGAAAGGACCGGTTCCCGATAACGGCAGACATGACTATGCGGTCAGTTCAGTGAACCAGACCTTCGACGGCTGGTTGCTGTTTGTATCAGAATTACAGGGCGTGGTGGAATACCGGCATGGAGAACGTCGAGTCCTTTTGGAAGCTCGCGCTGTGCCAGGGCCGCCGACAGCAGTGGCGCAAACGGTGGACGGAACAATCTGGATCGGCACTGCTGAAAAAGGCTTGTTTCAGTTCAGCCCTGAAAAAGGCGAAGCGTCCCTGCTGCAGGTGCCAAGTCTGAAAAACAAGAGGATCAACTGCCTACTCCCCCTCGCGAATGCGACCCTGCTAGTCGGGACCAATCAGGGCTTGTTCCTCTCCCATGGTGACAACTCATTTAGCGAAGTGAGTCCCACGCCCGGACACGATGAGATTCTGGCGCTGGCTAGCGGACGTAAGGGCCGTATATGGATCGGCACGGAACGCCATGTTTTCAAAGCCGACCCCAAAGACATCGACGCCAAGGGCAGGATCCGTTCACTCGAGCAGTTGATGGTCAACGGCAACCGTGCGGTCACCGCACTATTTGAGGATCGCGACGGCAATCTGTGGATTGGCGAACCGGAGGCGATTGAGCGCTACCGGGACAGTGCTTTCATTACTTATCGTAGTTCAGAAGATCAGTTCGGAAGACGGTTCGGCCGGTCTGCCTTGCAGTAATTGTGGGGCGATTTACGTTGATTCCGATCAAGGTGTGTGGTTTGGCCCGCCGGATGGTGGACTATTTCGCATTTCGCAGGGCAGAGTTCAGTCGATTGAAATCGCGGGGCTGAAGAATGACATAGTTTATTCGATTGCCGGGGCAGCGGGTGAGGTCTGGGTCGCGCGAAGAAATGGCGGCCTCACCCGGCTGATTGTGGAGGGCAACGTCGTCCGAGCATCGACTCAGGGCGACAAGCTGAGTCGATCTCTATCCAGGATGCCGTCTACTCTGTGTATCGCGAACCGAATGGTACGGTGTGGGCCGGAACGCTTCACCAGGGGCTCAGCCGCTTACGCGATGGTACGTGGCATACTTTCACTACAAAAGACGGGCTGCCCTCCGACACAATCTCGGTGATCACCGGAAACGAATCCGGGCTGATCTTTGTCGGCACGCCCAACGGCCTCGCCGAGTTCAGGAATGACCGGTGGACCAGTTACAACACACACGACGGATTACCGCCCGGTACCGATCGAGAGCCTTTTTCTGGATGGCAGCGATACGTTATGGATCGGCACATCAAGAGGAATTGCATTCTTGCGATCCGGCGCTGTACACGTTCCGTTAGGGGCGCCAACCGCGCTCTATGGAGATATTCTAGGGATCGCGGAGAAAAACGGCTGGCTCTGGATCGCCACCTCGGACCACATTCTGAGAGTGAGATGTTCAGCTTTGCTGAAACAAGCGTACGCCGAGGGTGACTACCGCGAATTTGGCGTCACTGATGGCTTGCCCAGCGTGGAGGGCGTCAAGCGTAGTCCATCGGTCGAGTTGGACAATCGCGGGAACATATGGTTCTCTCTGAAACAGGGAATTTCATTTTTACCCGCTTCGGCGTTTGCCGATCCAGCGTTTCCTGTCACGATGCGAATCGAAGGAATGCTTGTTGACGGGAAATACGTGGACGGAAAATACATCGCGGCCGGTGAACACATCCGTGTTCCTTCCGGCCGGCACCGCCTGACCTTCCAATATTCCGGCATCAACGTCTCCAACCCCGAGGCCGTGAGATACCACTATCGACTGGCGGATGTCGACTCCTCCTGGAGCGAGCCTACCAACCTGCGCGAGGTTGACTTTACCAATATTGCACCCGGACGGTTCGAATTTCAGGTCGCTGCCAGCAATCCAGATGGTGTGTGGAACTCCAATGGAGCTTCGATTGCCTTTGAAGTGGAGCCTTCTATACTGCAAACACGCTGGTTCCAGGTAGCGAGCGTGGGGATCCTGGCCCTGCTCGCGTTCGGTGTATACCAACTGCGGGTTCAACAATTGCATCGGCAATTCAACATTGGACTGGAAGCCCGGGTCAACGAACGAACTCGAATTGCGCGAGATCTGCACGACACGTTGCTGCAAACTCTTCATGGCCTCATGTTTCAGTTTCAAGCAGTTCGCAACCTGCTGCCCGGACGGCCCGATGTGGCAATGCGATCTTTGGACGATGCGATCGACGAGGCTGAAAGTGCGCTTGCGGAGAGCCGGGATGCGATTCAAGGGTTACGCTCAGGAGCAATCGCTCAGGAAAATCTCGCGGAGTTGTTGAAAATCACAATGAAGGAATTGACGGCGTCTGCGGAGGGGAAGGCACCCATTTTCGATTTAATCGAGGAAGGCGAACGCCGATCCCTGTCTGCTGCACCGAAAAATGAGATCTTTGGCATCGCTATTGAAATCCTGAGAAATGCGTTTCGACACTCGAACGCCACTCGGATTGAAGCAGAGATCCGGCACGATAACCAGATGCTTCGTCTTCGCATCCGCGACAATGGTCGAGGGATAGATCCCAAGGTGCTGAAGGAAGGCGGGCGTCCCGGGCATTGGGGGTTGCAAGGCATTCGAGAACGTGCCGAGCGAATCGGATCCCAAGTGGATTTTTGGAGTGAGTCCGGTGCCGGCACTGAGGTTCAGCTCACGGTTCCCGCCGCCGTCGCTTATCAGGCTTCCCGCGAGGGTATAGTGGAAAGATTACTTCGTAGGAAGAAAAATGATGCAAAGCCCTCCTAACCTGATTCGCATCTTGACCGTCGATGACCATCCTCTGTTGCGGAAAGGCATCGCTGCGTTGGTCAATGGTGAACCTGACTTGAAGTTGGTCGCGGAGGCATCGAATGGGAGCGAGGCCATCGACGCGTTCCGATCTCATCGGCCGGATGTAACGTTGATGGATCTTCAGATGCCCGAAGTGGATGGAATCGATGCGATCGATCGTATTCGCAGGGAATTTCCCGAGGCCCGGATCATCGTTTTGACAACCTACAGTGGCGACACGCAAGTGCTTCGGGCTCTTAAAGCGGGAGCCAGAGGGTACATACTGAAGGGGCACGTGCACAAGGAGCTGCTCGATGCCATCCGTGCCGTCCATGCGGGACAAAAAAGAATTCCACCAGAGCTTGCCGCGGAACTGGCAGAACATGCAACCGATGACGCGCTCACAGTACGCGAAATTGACGTCCTGAGGTTAATCGGCGCCGGCAACGCAAATAAACAGATTGCCGATCAGCTCTCGATCGGTGAAGCCACCGTGAAGAGCCACGTTACAAACATACTGTCCAAGTTGGGTGCCAACGATCGCGCCCACGCCGTAACCATCGGGCTGAAGCGCGGCATCATTGAATTGTGATCTCCCCCAAAAGTAGGACCGCCGCCTCCAACTTTGAGGCGTTTCGATTTCGTTGCAATTCTCTTACGATCTCGTTGGGGCAAAGTTTTGCAACGACTGTTTTCCACATTCGCCAATGGCTGGCCGGGTATCGGTCTTCTGCTTCAGCGCATGCTGACAGCCATTCTGCTGGTTCGCTTCGGGATCATCGAGCTTGCGGACAACTCCTTTTCCCCATCCATGATTCCGCAAATGATTGCGGCCTGCGCCGGCATACTTCTTCTCGTCGGCCTGTGGACGCCTGTGGCGGGGACTTTGATCGCCGTCGTGGAACTGTGGATTGCTTCGACCTACGTCGGTGATCCCTGGATTCCGATCATGCTAGCAACTCTCGGTGGAACCGCGGCCATGATCGGGCCGGGTGCATGGTCCATTGATGCCCGTCTGTTTGGCCGAAAGCACATAGAGACCTAACTAGTAAGACGGACCCTTGGCCTCAAAGCGGATAGGGTCTCACCCCTCAAAAACAACAGTCTCAGACCTAGACCATAGATGGAGTTGAGAACTGTACTATTTGATGTTGTGGGCACAGGCAATGCTGTTCGACACTCATCTCACGCGCCAACACTCTTCGGCAACAACGATCTTTCAATCAGTGCACCATGGGTGGCCGAGTAGGTTTTTCTTGGCAGGCGATAAACCAGCGAACATTAAGGAGCAGGATATGACATCAGCTGCAATCACACCAATTCCTAGGCAAACTCCCATCGGTCCAGCGCACATGTTTGGTCACGGCTTGGCATCGCGACCCAAGTCACAGGGCGCACCGATTGTCTTCGTCGTCGACGACGACATCTCCGTGCGCGACTCGCTGGAAGTTATGATCGGCTGCGAGGGCTGGCAGCCGGAAACTTTTTCTTCCGCACAAGAATTTCTAGCCTCGCCGCGGGCCCTCGTTCCAAGCTGTCTCGTACTTGACATTTCTCTTCCAGGCCTCAACGGTCTCGATCTGCAGAAGCTGGTCGCCGTCGAACGAACAGACATGCCGGTCATTTTTATCACGGGCCTCATCGATGTGCGCATGGCCGTTCAGGCCATGAAGGCTGGCGCTGTCGAATTCCTCACCAAACCATTCGGTGATGCAGTGCTGCTGAGCGCCATCCGGCAAGCTCTCGAACGCAGTCGCGTAGCCCTTAGTCACCAGGCGCAGATGCGGGCGCTCTGGAATTGTTACGCCTCGCTTACCCGTAGGGAGCGGCAGGTCATGGCATTGGTGGTCGCGGGCCTATTGAATAAACAGGTCGGTGGGGAGCTCGGCATCAGTGAGATCACGGTGAAGGCACACCGAGGCCAGGTGATGCAAAAGATGAAAGCGGGATCTCTCGCCGAGTTGGTGAAAATGGCCGCGAGGCTCCCCGTCGAAGCTGCGGCAGAGTCTCAAGCGACCCCAGTCTCTTGTTCATGGTGAATCCCCGGGGGAATGGCGCTGCTACATGCATGATCCCGACGGCTACCTGATCGAGGTGGGCCAATATACACAGATCGTCATTGCCGCACGTTCAATCAGAATCTGAATCTCAGAAACGTCTTTGAAGATAACGTTTTAGCCTTTCGGAGGAATTTTATGTCTAGCAATACAGCAGAAATTGCCGTCCAAGCACCGCCCGCGTCGAATCCTCTCGATGCCGTCCCAAACGAAATACCATTCGATGTGCCCTATGGCCGCCCAATATCGTTAGAGCAAGCCGAGGCGGTTATTCATGCCGCTGTGGCAGAGGCCAGGAAGCGGAATTGGAAAATGAATGTCGCCGTAGCCGATTTCGGCGGGAACTTAGTTGCCTTCCAACGAATGGACGGCGCGATGCTCGCCTCCATTCAGATCGCGGAACACAAGGCGCGAGCAGCCGTGACCTTCCGGCGGCCAACAAAGGTCTTCGAGGACGGTGTCCAGATCATGCATCTCAACTATCTACTCGCGTTTGATGGAATCATTACGTCACGAGGCGGCACTCCACTGATCGACCAGGGCGATATTATCGGCGCCATCGGCTGTTCGGGAGGCACGGATTCCCAGGACGAGGTCGTGAGCAAGGCAGGGGCTGCAGTCATTAATCAACTCCCGGCGAGGATCAAATGATACAGACCTCGAGAAAGCATAGGGCGATGGCGCGACGCCGCGAGGGTGTAAGGTGAAACCTCGCACCATCCGGGGTCATTCCTGCGGCTGACAACTTCAGGTAATGACCATCCAGCTCTTGCCTGCCAACGAACTGCTTCACCGATCGATCAACTCAGTAACTTGCCGGCGAGCCAGTAATCGACACTGAACCTTCCCGGACCAGAGCAGATCAGCCAGATAAAGAAGAGCACGTACAGCACTTCCGGAAGGTAGAGGAAATCGTCGAGCCAGCTAAGAGGCGAAAGTCCTTTCGGCATGGTGGAAGTCGCGCTGGTCAGGGTGGCGACGACCATATCGACCATTAAAGCCACGCAGGCCGGGGTCGAAAGAAACCCCACGGTCACCAAGGATCCGCCAACGAACTCGACACCCGACACGAAATAAGCCATCTGGTGGGGAAACGGGACTTTAGCCTGAACGAGCGTTTCGTAAACGGGTTTCGTGCCGCCGGCGACAAACAATTTATTTCCCCCGGAGATGGCGAAGAACAGCCCGATCGAAACGCGTACCAGCAGGATGGCATATTGTTCCAACCCACTTCCACCCAGCAGCGCAAACTGGACCAACTGTTTCCAATCCATCTCTTGTCTCCCCGATCGGATCGTTATGTATCCATCCGTTCGACCCATCGAGCGCGAAATGCCGGAGCCGCGAATGGATCGGCAAAGTATTGTGTTTCGCGCGTAACCTTGTCGCCGCTGAACTCCATGATGCTCACGGTGTACGCGGGCTTACCGTCATATGTCAGGATGAGTTCGGTGACCCAAAGATCACCGCTGCCGATGATTCGCCGGACAGTAAACCGCTTTTGGCTCGGCTGACCGGCGCGTTGGCCCTGGATGTTGCGTCGACCGCGGGTTCGCTCGCCTGACTGCGGGTAATCCAGCACCGCGTTCTCGTGATAGATGAGGTGCTCCGTTTCAAAATCGCTGGCATCGGACGCCGTCCAATGCCGATCCAGGGCCACACGGATCTCCTAATCTCGCACACCAGAATACTGCTCCTGCTGTTGTTGATCGTCCTTTTGCTGACCGTTCATCTTCAGCCCTCAAGTTGATTAAGAGGCTAGATGCCTTAGCGGAATCGGAGTGTACGACTCGCCCGACTAAGGTTGGAACCCGTCCGCGATCCACTTGGCGAATAGTTCAATCCGAGATTGCTGCCAAGGACCTTCTCCTCTTGGTGGCGGGGGCGGCATTACGGCGCCGCCGATTCCACGAATGCGATCGTAGACGGCGCCAGCGTGCTTTTTGACGTCATCGTAACTTCCCAGGTTGAACGCCTTGCTCATGCCTTGAATGTCTCGCTCCGTAAAGAGCGGGCGAATGTCCATTTGAAAGCTCGTCGTTTTCGTCATTGTGCTTGGGCCTCACAGATATTGGATTTTACAGGTGTCGCGGTTTCCTTCGGGCAACGACCAATTCTGATATCTGGCCGAACAACTCGAAGAACTGCTCCTTCGCCTTCCGCGCTCGCGGCCGGATCGGTGAGCAGATACATCAGTTTCATCTTTTCTGACGGAGTTGGAAAGCGCGTCGGGCGCCGGCCTAGCGCGCGATTTGGCCCAGGTAGTATCCGAGCCGATCTTCGACATCCGCCGGCTTCTGGAAGCCGCGCGCCATTAGCGCCTTGACCCTCTCCTGGGCGGCAGGTCGCCCGAGCGAAGCGATGCACGCATCCCACCCGGCGCCGAGCTCGACGTCCGGCGGCAGGCTGGTGTTGACGAGGCGCTTGGTCTGAGCGATCACCTATTTGTCGAACTTGGCGATCCGGGTCGCGAGCGGCATTGAGGTCAGATCCTCAAGCCTTGCCGTGAAAATCGAGTGATTCAGGAAGTAGTCGTCGACCGCGCTATCAAAGACCACGACCCTGACCTGCTCGTCGGCCTCGAGAGCGCCGATGACTTCCTCGAACTGCTTGACCATTTCCGGGCCCATGACGTTGATCGGCGGGTTGTCGATCGTGACCCGCCAATATTCGGGAGACCGCCGGGTCAGTCGAATCTGTGCGGGTTTCGTGGGCGAGTTCGTCGGTGTGAGTTCGGCAGGTGCGCTCATCGTTGCCATGGGATTTTCCTCCGTAAGAGCTGTCCCCATTCAGCCCGAACAAAATGGGCCGCGCAATTGGACGTTGGTATTGCCCATGCTTTCGTATCGAGCGGTGTCTTCATGCCCGGGGCATTCGGCTTACTCCACACCGAGCAGTCCTGAAAATCCATCAAGGCGAAGGCCACTTCCTCCCACCCACTTGATGCGAAGGTATCGTCGATACTATCGTCCAATTGCTTTACTCCCCGACGTCTGGCTTAATTGCAAGCGCATTTGGATCCGGCTCAGAAAACTATTTTGTGAAGGAGAACACACCATGTCTAAACTTGTGACGAAATCTGTGGCGCAAGAGCAACAAAAACAGAAGGTAGAAACACGCATCGCCCGCTCTACCATTATTGCGACAGCCGTGGCAGTGCTCGCCGTCCTCGCCGCCGTGGCCCTTTTCGCGCAAAGCCAAAACAATGACAAGTACTCGCTGAAATCGCCGAGCGGAATCGCGTTCTCCGACTTCCGGGGATACGAGGACTGGGCCGACATCTCTTCCGCCCACACCGACGAAAGGCTCAAGGTGATCGTTGGCAATCCGACCATGATCAAGGCGTTCAAGGCCGGCATTCCGGGCAACGGCCAGCCTTTCCCGGATGGTTCCATGGTCGTGAAGCTCCAGTGGACGCCGAAGAAGAGCACGGAGGCTCCCTTCGTCGTGGATGTGCCCGACGTCTTTAAGGAGGCTTTCGTCATGGAAAAGGACAGCAAGAGATTTGCAAAGAGTGGCGGGTGGGGATACGCAGTGTTCAACTACGACGCCGCCTCGGACAAGTTCACACCTGATCCCAAAAGCCCCTCGGACTGTGGCTACGCGTGCCACACGCCCGTGAAGGCGAAGGACTACATCTTCCACCCATACCAGAAGCGTTGAACCGTGCCTGCTCTCGACATCGCCGCGACTTGAAATCAGTTGCGCTTTCCAGTGCGTGAACCTCTCGCAACGGTGAGAATGATCGTGGAATGACAATGAACATACCGGCCACTCCGTCGCCCGAGCCAGATCACCCGCAATCCAGCCCGCCGCAGGCGCGAAGCGGGGGCTGGCTTCGTCTGTTTCAAGGTATAAGGCCGGTGACTCGAGCCGGAGCGGCCCGGGATGTGTTGGCCGGATTTCAACTGGCGGCGATGAACATCCCGCAGGCGCTGGGCTACACCAAGATTGCGGGCATGCCGGTAATCACGGGTTTCTACACGCTGTTGCTTCCGTTGCTGGTATTTGCCGTATTCGGTTCCTCGCGCTACCTGGTGGTCGCTGCCGATTCGGCAACCGCATCGATCCTTGCCGGGAAGCTTGCGACCATGGCTCCCATCGCAAGCCCGCGATATGTGGCGCTGGCATCAACGGTCGCTCTGCTGACTGCCGGATTTCTGTTGCTGGCCCGAATCCTCAAGCTCGGCTTCCTGGCCGATTTTTTATCGCAAACCGTACTGACTGGGTTCCTCGCCGGAGTTGGATTTCAGGTTGGGATCGCCGTACTGAGCGAGATGGTCGGACTCGAAACGCACTCCAATCGAACGCTTGAACAACTCGTGGATATCGTCCGCAGCCTGCCCCGGACTCACCCGCCAACCGTGGCTATCTCGGCGGTGGTCGTGACAGGCGTCTTTGCCTTCAGCCGGTTTGCCCCCAAGGTTCCGGGCCCTCTGCTCGCGGTCGCCGGCGCAATTGCCGCAAGCGCAACCTGGAATTTCGCGGGTCACGGCATCGCCATCATCGGACCGGTCGTTGGCGGGCTTCCGCATTTAGGGTTGCCGGACGTGCACTGGAAGGACGTCGTACCGCTGCTCGGCGTTTCCGTCTCCTGCTTTGTGATGATCCTTGCTCAAAGCGCAGCTACCGCGCGTTTCTACGCGGCGCGCCATAATCAGCACCTGGACGAAAGCGCAGACTTGGTCGGTCTGTCGGCGGCCAACGCCGCGGCAGCGTTGAGCGGAACGTTTGTGGTCGACGGAAGCCCTACTCAAACCGCGATGGTCGAAAGCTCCGGAGGCCAGAGCCAGCTTGCCCAGCTGGCTACCGCCATAGCGGTTGCGTTCGTTCTGCTGTTTCTGACCAAGCCTCTGCAATACCTGCCACGGTGCGTGCTGGGAGCCATCGTATTTTTCATTGCTGTCCGCCTAATCGACGTGCGTGCCTTGCGTGAGATTCGACACGAGAGTCCCGCGGAATATGTTCTGGCCGTGTTTACTGCGGCCGTCGTAGTGCTGGTAGGAGTTGAGCAGGGCATCGTGCTGGCTATGGTGCTGTCGCTGCTCCGGATCGTGCGGCACAGCTATCGTCCTCACACCGGAGTCTTGGCCGCAAGCCAACGGGATGCGTGGCAGTTGGTGCCGGCCGTTCCCGGTGCGGTAACCGAGCCAGGTTTGGTCATCTACAGTTTCGGAGCAGCGCTCTTCTACGCGAATGCCAGCCTGTTCGCCAAAGAGATTCGCGGTTTGCTTGGGCCAGCGCTGTCGCCGGTGCGATGGCTGATCGTCGATGCCGAAGCGATCACGAACGTGGATTACACAGCGGCCCACATGGTGCGTCAGCTTCAAAAGGAACTGGTTGACCGCGGAGTTGTGTTGGGGCTGGCACGCGTGTCTCCCTCTCTGAAAGCAGATTTGGACCGGCATCTCTTGACCGAGGTCATCGGCCCGGCGCGGTTTTTCGACCGCCTTCACGATGCGGCGGCTGCATTCGCGAAACTCAAATCCACTTAAGCAAGGACGTCTCGGTCGTCCTGATTGATGCGATGGTATCGATCGATACGTTCGTCCAATTGTTTCGCCTGCAAGCTTTCTGTGTAATGGCAAGTGTGCAGCGCGCCTGAAGTACAAGGAGCGGTTTATATGCCGAACGAGAGAACAGCCGTCATGACGGAACCACAACAAGGTCTGGTTGCAGCGCATCAGCCGGGCCAGGACGTTTTCAAATCGGTCCTGGCCGAAGACATCAACTGGAAGCCCTTCGCGGCGTTCCCACCATCGGTCCGCATGGCCGTCATCGTCGGTCAGCCCTCGGAGGCCGGCCCCTACACGATCAGGGTCCGAGTACCCCGCGGCGTAAAGCTGATGCCGCACCGGCACCCGGAGGATCGTGTGTACACAGTAATCTCCGGCGTTTTCTACATCGGTCTGGGCGATCAGTTCAACCCCGATCAGCTGGAGGCGTATGCGCCCGGAAGCGTCATCGTTCTGCCGGGAAATACATCTCATTTCCACTGGGCGAAATCCGGTGAGTACGTAACGCAAGTGACGGCGATTGGACCGCTCGGACTGGAATACCTCAGCGCGAACGACGATCCAAGAAACCACAACTCTTAGGAGACATCTGCGCGATTTCTGCAACGTCGGATAGGTAGAGGGACGACTATGGCAAACACAATACTGCTGGCCTTCGTCTAATAGACTCATTGGGCGCGCTTCGGGCTTAATTGCTGTCTATGAGGAACTTCCGACAACGTAGGTCCTGTTCAGACAAGCAAAGCAGCGACCATCATACGAACATCGCGGGGAATCGCATTTCTCTTTCCCGCCAAACTTTCATGAGGAGAGAAATATGGATCACAATGAGGCAGTCCGGAAATTTGAACATTTGATGATCAAAGAGGCTGACCACGCTCACGAGGCGGCAATCGAACTTGGAGCCCTGGTCCCGCTTCTGACCAGCGAGAAATCTCGAAAGCTCGCACAGCTCCAAGTAAAGGCTAGTCACAAACAAGCCAAGGAGTTTCGCGAGCTAGCGCAGAAAGTCAAAGAAACCTAGGGTCCCGCGAACCGCTAAGCAACTTCTCGACCTTTTCGGCTCGGATTCGCAAGTGATCGGTGCGGATGTAACACCTGCTGATTCACTTGTCGTACGACTAGCCTTCAGGGAAGGCCCGCATTCGACCCCATTTGGAGCCAGTTCGAATTAGCACTCGCCGTCTTGGCGCGCCTCCCGGTTCGGAGTTGTTTACGGTACCGTGATGGTCACGGTGCCGACATTCTCGGTCATACCGTCTGCGCTGGCCTGAACCGTCAGGTTGAACGATGTGCTGCCTCCGCCTCCACCGCCTCCGCCTCCGCCCGTAGCGCCTCCCCCGCCACAGGAAGGTACAAGACTAATGACCGTCAGCAATATCAGGCAGGCGAAAAGTCGCCCTTTTCTTTTGGGGCGTCCAGCCAATGTCAGGACTAATCCCAAGAATCCCGAGACCGCAATGATTGACGCCAGCACTCCTGGTTTGCCCCTCTGCCGCTGCGAGTGCCGAAGGTCCGGTTTCGTGCTTACCGTTACTGTCATGGTTGCAGGCGTTCCTCCGGCGGACGGCGTTACGGAGGCCGGATTGATCCCACAGGTCGTGCCGCTGGGGGCGCCATTGCACGACAATGAGACAGAGTCGGCGAACCCGTTTTGTCCAGTCACGCTAATTGTGAGGTTGCCGGACCGCCCGACCGCGACCGAAAGAGTATTGCCGGAGAGCGTCGCGTTGAATCCGCCGACGTTGAGTTGCGCCGACGCCGTACGCGTCGCGACGCCGTTGGACGCTCCCACTGTGAAGTTGTACGCGCCGGTGGCCAGACTATTGGTCTGGATCGTTGCCAATCCGTTTCCAACTGTACAAACACCCGGACTCGGAATCCCGGTGCAAGAGTAGCTGAAGTTCGCGCCATAGTTGTTGATGGAAGCGATGGTCACGGAGTAATTCGCCGTCAGCGTCTGCAGCACGGTTTGCGCGGCCTGCGAGATGCTGACGCTATAATCACCGACGTCGAGCGTTTCGTTGATGGTAGAGGTAATCGTCCCGTCCGTGCCCACGAGCCTGAAGGGGTAGACGCCAGTTGCCGTATTCGACGTAGTGTTGACGATCACTGACGTGCTGGCACTGCCTCCGCTTTCAACCGTCAGTGTGTTCGAACCGAACTGACACGATGCGCCTGCGGGCAGTCCCTGGCAGCTCAGGCTGATGGTCGTGGCATATCCCGCCAACGAACTCAAGAACAGCTGGTAATCCGCAGTGGGCAGGCCCGGGAAGGTCGCTTGCAAGTTCCAGTAGGTGGCCAGCACTACGCCGTACTGGCCTTGCGCCGTAGCCTGTGTTCCATACGCAGTGGATGTCACGCCCTTCAACGTTCCCTGGATCCAGGGACCCACGACAGGACGACCAGGAGTGGCGCGGGCCTGAACACCCGAGACAGCACATTAGGGAACATGGAGATGGCGCCCTTCCCGACACGCCCAAAAGTATCCTACGGAGAGGTTTCAAATCAAGGTGCACCGCTCAAACGCGATCCCTGATTGCGAGCGATGTATCCCGCAGGTCAAAGAGTTGCCTTGGCGTGCTCTTCGGGGTCCGCGGCCCCAAATGATGCCAATGCGTGAATGGCGGACGGTCTACACATCTTGCCCCGCCAGTGCCCGGTCTGGGCTGATTACGATCACACGGAGGTTAAAGCCCGCTCATCGATTGTTTCCCTAGAAATCTCTAATGTTCGTTGTGCAAAATTCTGCCGATATAAGTCGTGGGTCCGCGAACTTAGCCAGACGATCCAGTCGCCAGTCAGAGTCAAGTTCTGGACAGAGGAGGCTCGTGAACACATCGCGTCTGAGTGTCATCATCCCCCTCGCAACCACTTGTATGGTGGCTTACGCAGTTTATCGGAATGTCTTTCCTGGCGGTTCGTCAGGTGCGGCTCTCCATCCCGTCTCGTTGCACATCGCGGACCGGCCACAGTTCATTCCTAGCGACTTCGTCCAACTCTTTCCCGAAAAAGATCCGTCTCAAATCGCAATTCTCCTGACCAAGTCCGACGAAAACGGGGAGTCGCCGGTACGATGTCTGCAAACCATGGGGATTCCGTTTCTGGTGACGCGCGACCTGCGCACTGCATTACGTCACAAGCTGCTTCTTCTGTATCCGGAGGTTGACGGAGACACTTATGATGCGACGCAGGCCCAGGCCATATCCGATTTTGTGGCGCACGGTGGCGTTATTTTCGCCCAGAATGTTTTCTGGGGTGGTTTCAAACCGCTGTTCGGTTTTGAGGATGTGGTTCCTCTCCGCACCCGTCACAAGATCGTCTTCAATACGACCGATCCTGAGACAACCGATGCAACGTTGCAGTACTTGAACCGTGCCGCTGAAAAAGAACTTCCGTTGGGATCTCCTGCGATCCCTGAAGTCATCTGGAGCAATGGCTACAAGGCAGCCCCCGGAACGCAAAGCCTGGCGCGGTTCGAGGACGGTTCCACCGCCGTGCTCAGGCACGACGTGGGACGAGGTCACACCTACCTGATGGGCGTGGCGCTGAATGACGTAGTGCGACGGAATCAGCAGAATCGGGATTACGAAGCTCAGAGGATCTACGTCAACGGCTTCGAGCCCGGAAGCGATGTCTGGCTGCTGCTGTTGCGCGCCTGGTACGAAATGTACTCGGACACGGGCATCCGCCTGGGCACGATCCCCGACGGGAAGAGATCGGTCTTGATGCTCTCGCACGACGTTGACTGGGAGTATTCGTTCAAGCCGATGCTGGCCTTCGCCGCATTCGAAAAGAGTGCGGGAACTTCCAGCACATTTTTTGTACAGACCAAATATCTGGACGACGTCAACAGCCACGCTTTTTTCTTCGGCCAGTCGCTGGATATTCTGCGGGAGGTGGCCGCCGGGAAAAGTGCCATCGGAAGCCACACCGTGATCCATTCGAAACTATTCAATAAGGTGCCGCTCGGAACCGGCGCGGAACAGTATCCCAGCTATCACGCTCGCGCCACACGCGACAATGCAGCCCAGGATGCGACCGCGATGGGAGAGGTCTGCGTGAGCAAGAGCCTGCTCGACGGTGAGATTCCCGCGCAGGAAACCGTTTTTTTTCGCGCCGGCCATTTGCGAGTGCCGCCCTATCTGCCGGAAGCGCTGGTGCGTTGCGGATACGAGTTCGATTCCTCGTTTACCGCCGATGATGTACTCAGCAATTTCCCGTATCGATTGGACTTTGATTTAGGGATGACCGAGCCGAGCCCGATATTCGAATTTCCCGTCACGTTTGAGGACGAACAGTTGCCGCCGCTGGTGGATCGCATTCCAGCGATACTGGATGTGATCGAAGCCAACGCGGAAAACGGAGCACCCTCTGTGATCTTGATTCATAGCAACAACGCGCAGGACAAACTGGAGGCGGAGCGAACCCTTCTTTCGGGGCTGCCCAACGACATTCTGGTCGAGAGTATGTCTGAGTTCGCGCGCTTCTGGAAAGCGCGTAGTCGAGTGAGTTGGGTTCCCCGGCCCGCTCCCGGCGGAGAGCGAATCGAAATCAATTCCGAGCTTGCCGTCGCAGGACTGACCCTGGTTTCGCTCCGCACCATTCAAAACGCATCAGGGATGCCTGGGATCCGCTGGACCGATCACGAAGTAATTCTTCCCAATCTCGCGGCTAAGTCGCAGGTCTTCGTCCGCATCGAGTATTCCCGAAACTAGGGCCGCTCGTCCAGGAGAGAGCCTGAACCACAGAGGACACAGAGGCGCACAGAGGAACCCGGAGGTTTAATCAGACTTCTCTGGATCCGCGCCGCTTCGCCCAGATGGTCTCTTGCAACCGCTCCGCCTCCGGAAGGTGGAACGAGACACCGGATTACCTCAGTCACCTGTTTGAGCGGACGGTTCCTACCGATGGTCAGAGTGGTGCGGAAACCGCCGAGGGAGTGCTGCATTCAGGCGCGACGCCCATGCTATGCGCATGCCATGCACTACGCAGGCAGTGACGCGGAGGAGCGTTTTGAAATTGTTTTACAGATCATCTCTCGGCTCGCGGCAAGCCGCTGCTGCGTTCCTCGTCGGGGTCTGTCTTCTGGTCTCGACCAGCCTGCTGGCCGAGGACGACTGGCAGCAGCAGGTGCGCTCTGCGGTCGACCACCATCAGGTTTCTGTGGCGCTGGTGGTTGTGAATCGTCGTCTAGCAACAGCGCCGGACGACATGGAAGCGCATGCCTGGCGAGCACGGCTGCTGGCGTGGTCTGGCCATTGGCAGGAAGCGGAAGGCGAATACCAACTGGTCCTCAACAAATTTCCCGACGATGTGGATGTGTTGACCGGCCTGGCGGATGTCCTGCTCTGGGAGCAGAAATATTCGGAAGCGCTGGCCGTTCTGGAACAAGCTCGCAGCGCTGCGCCGCAGAATCCGGATGTGTTGGTACGGCGTGCGAGATTGCTTGCGCTCCTCGAACGCACTTCCGAGGCGCGCGCTCAGTTTCAGGCCGTTCTGACCGATGACCCCGCAAACCCTGCTGCGGTAAGCGGATTGGCAAGCCTGGCCAGCGTCTCGAAATACGAGCTTCGCATCGGGGAGGAAGCAGATTTCTTCAGCTACACCGAAGACGCAGAAGTCGAATCCATCACCTTAACGGCGCATTTGAATCGAACCTGGACTACAACGATCGGCGTCAGCCCGTACCACCTTTTTGGCGAGAACGCGGTAAAGATCTGGGGGGAGGCGGCTTACCGCTTCCACCACGACAATTGGGTGCGCGTTCTGGGCGCAGGAGCAAACCCACAGGATGTGGTGCCGGAAGACGAGGCGCTGATCGAATACGGTCACGGCTTCCGATTCTCCAATGCGTGGGTCAAAGGCTTGGAGAGTTCTTATCAAGAACATTCCCTTTGGTATCGAGGCGCTCAGGTCGTAACCCTGAACACGACGCAAATCGCCTATCTGCCCAGGCAGTGGACGTGGACGCTGTCCGTCACCGGAGCGCACACGCGGTTCGCCGGCGGCGAATCGGACTGGGTTCCTTCGGGCTCAGCCAAGCTGGGCGTTCCTTTATGTCGAAGTCTCTCCGGCAATCTGCTCTTTGCGGTGGGCGCGGAGAATTTCGCCCAGGTGGATCAAATCGGGCGCTTGTCGGCTCGCACCTACGGCGGAGGCCTGCGTTATCGCTTCGCCGAAAGTCAGGATGTCACTGGCTTCGTCGCCAGGCAGGATCGCGAGTACGGGCAGAAACAGACCAGCCTGGGACTGAGTTATGGGATCCGATTCTAGCTGGATTCGAGACTTAGGCTTTGCCTGGCTGGTGGCCAGGGCGATTCTGTTTTCGCTCATCGGAATTTTGCTTCTGGTGGGCTTCATCGTATTCCGCCGCTGGTATCGCGGACGTTATTTCGCCCGGCTGAGCGAACGCACTTTGGCCCTCCGCGAACAATGGCCTGACATATTGTCCGGAAAAATCCCAGGCTCCGCCTGGCGATTGAACAGCCTGGACTGCCAGATTGTGGAAGACATATTGCTCGACAATATCGAAGTGTCTCAGAGAGACCAGCTTCCGAAGTTGCTGGCGTGCCTTCGCAACAGTGGATTGCTCGACTTGCGCATCCACGAGGCGCGTACTTCGAAGGGTTGGGAACGACGATCGGCGCTACTGCGATTGGGCCGCACGCGCGCCCCGGAGGCCGTACCAGCCCTGGTTGAGGCTCTGGAGTCTTCGTCGGAAGAAACTCGGATCGCCGCGGTTCGTGGGCTGGGTCGAATTGGGCGGCCCCAGGCGGCAGTGCTTCTGCTGGACATTTTCGCGGCCGGGGAGCTCCAGGTTCCTGAACATACTTTGAAAAATGCGCTCATGAATTGTTGCCGCGAAGCGCCGGAAGTTCTGTTGCCCCACTTGAATCGCACGAGCGGGCGAACCCGCGAGCTGATTGCGCGAGTTCTCGGGGAACTCGCCGACCCGACCCTGGGCGACGAATTGCTGATCCTGGCTGCGGATGCTCTTCCCGAAGTTCGCGCGTCAGCGGCCCGGGCCCTCGCCAGTGTGCGGCCTGACGTTTCCTTCCCTGTGCTGTCGACCCTGGTATTGGATGCAGAGTGGTTTGTTCGGCTGCGCGCGGTGATTGCGCTGAGTTCCCTGGATCATCCCGGAAAAATTCAATTGCTCCTGCGCGCGTTGTGTGATTCAAACCGCCACGTCCGGCAAAGGGCCGCGTGGACGCTGGCCCGCATGCACCAGGGAAAAGAAAACATTCTGGAAAAAGTCGTGGCTACGCACGACAACTACGCCTTGCAGGCCTTCCTCTCGGAACTGGAGCGCTGTGGTTCTCTGGAAGCGGCATTGGATCGATTGGGGGACATCGTCAATCAGTCCGACGAAGCCGCCGACGTCGAGAATGTCGCCGCCCTGGTCCGGAAACACTTCGCAGCGCCCAGCAAAGTTGCCGCCGCAGCCACGGGAAAATCCTGATGCTGCGCTTCCTGTCCATCTCGAACGACACCCTTTTCGTCTTCTATCTCATATCGAACGTGATCAACTTGGCCCTCCTGGTCGTGGCGATTTACAAGAACCAGATGCACCGGCATCGGCTGGAGGGTATCCGCATTGAGAACCTCCAATCGTCTCCGTTCACTCCACCGATCAGCCTGCTGGTGCCGGCGCGCAACGAAGAAATGTGCATCGTGGACAACGTGAAATCGCTGCTGTGTCTGGACTATCCGCAACTGGAAGTGATTGTCGTGAACGATGCCTCGCAGGACGGAACCATGCGCGAGCTTCGCGAAAACTTCGGATTGCACCGCTCGCCCACCCTCTACATTTCCGAAATCGAAACGGCGCCGGTGATCGGGATTTACCGGAGTGCGAAACATAGCCAGTTGCTGGTGCTGGACAAGCAATCGGCAGGCTGCAAAGCCGACGCGATCAACGTCGGCATCAACGCCGCCAGCAGCCCCTATGTGTGCGTGGTGGACGCCGACTCCATCCTCGAAAAGGACTCCCTCGCCCGCATCATGGCGGGGATCATCTCCGATCCGGAGCACGTGGTCGCGGTGGGAGGGATTGTACGCATATTGAACGGATCCATCGTACAGGGTGCAGTACTGAAAAAAGTCGGGCTGCCCAAGACGCATATCGAGATGCTGCAAGTCATCGAATACTTGCGCGCGTTTCTGGTGGGCCGCGAAGCCTGGGCCGCATTCAATCTGCTGCCCATTATTTCAGGTGCCTTCGGCATCTTCCGCCGCGATCTCCTGCTGAAGATTGGCGGCTTCCGGGCGGATGCTGTTGGGGAAGACTTCGACCTGATCGTTCGTCTCCATCGCTATCTGCATGACCACAACACGGCCTACCACATCAACTTTATTCCCGACCCTACTTGCTGGACCGAAGCGCCGTCGGACTACCAGTCACTGGCCCGCCAGAGAGCACGTTGGCATAAGGGCCTGCTCGATACGCTGTGGTCCGCCCGCGACATGCTCTTCCGCAAGCGCTACGGCCGGGTCGGCTGGATCATTCTGCCCTACATGTGGCTGTTTGAATGTATTGCGCCGGTGCTCGAATTGATCGGCTACGCCACAATTATTCTGGCCGCCTTTTTGGGCGCTCTCAGTCAGCATTTCTTCATCCTGTTCCTTTTGTTTGGATATGCATTTGCCACCTTGATTTCGGTTGGTGCCGTGCTGCTCGAGGAGATGAACTACAGGCGCTACAGCAGTTGGCGGGACGTAGCCTGGTTGCTGATTTACTGTCTCTTTGAGCATTTGCCGTACCGGCAGATGACAATGATCTGGAGATTGCGGGGAATTTGGGAGTATCTACGCGGCGATTTGAGCTGGCACCAGGTCAAACGAACCGGAACCTCGGCGAGCCCCCAGCAATGAGCAGTTCCTAATGGCAGAATCAGCGCGATAGATCGCTGAAAAGCACTCCCTGACATAGCCGCAAAACCTCGGAGCCCGCTTCTGGATGGTCTCCGATTTGCCGACCAAGCCACGAATTAGAGAGATCGGTATATTCCCTGCCGATTTTGAACCTTGCCGCAGTTCAGAGCCTGGTGAAGCCGTCGGGGGTCCACTGTTCTGAGCCGACTCCGTTGTGGACGAAGAAGAGGCCGTCGGGGTCGTATTTCTTTTTGATTTCGGCGAGGCGGGCGTGGTTGGCGCCCCAGTAGGAATGCTCAAAGTCGGACTCGAAGAAGTTGCTTTCCGAAACGTAAGCTCCGCCGTTGGAGGCGACGGCGCGGAGTTCGTTCATGCAGCGGTGCACGGTGTCGGCGGCTTTGCGGCCCCTGGCAACGTCGGGTTCGTGATTGGGAATTCCGGGATACGCGGGGCCTTGGCCGTCGGCGACGATGGCGAGAGCAAATGCGCCGCACACCGCGGGATTCATCGCGGTGTCTTTGGCAGACTCGATGGCTTCCGAAGGCGCGCCGGCGAGCCCCTTATTGAAATGAAGCTCCACCTCGCTGAAGCGGGAAGCTGAGAACAATGCGTTGGCCAGTTTCTCTTGCGAATCGTCTTGCAGCAATGATGCGGGCATCCAAAGTGACTCGAAACCCCAGACGACCCAGCCGACTTGGCCGCCGTCGCCGTTCCACCAGACGTTGATTGGGCTGGCGCCTGGAGCGGGAGTCTGCCTTGAAAACGTCATGGTGATGTTCTTTGCGCCAGTCAACGTCCCACCAATGCCGGAAGGGCATGCTGCCGATTTCGGGCTCAGACTCGATCGTGTAGGCGGTGGAAGACTGCGCTAGCCAATTGAGGAACGGCTGCCAGACTTTTCGCGATTGCTCCGTGTCCAGTCCAAGATGAACCATGCTGATTTCGAGCTTGTTGTCGGGAGAGAAGTGCGCTTGTTCGCCCCAATGATCGTTGAAGAGAGCTTCGCGGTAGAAGCCAACGAACTGGCGGATCAGGCGGCGATAGGCATCATCGGAAGAAGCTTTGACGGTGAAATTGGCGCCTCCGGCAAGTTCTGGAAGATCTCGCACGCGCAGGGTTAATTTGCTGACTACGCCGAAAGTGCCGCCTCCGCCTCCTTTCAGAGCCCAGAACAGATCCGAATTCGTGCAAGCGTTCGCGATTCGCACTTTGCCGTCGGCGGTAACGACTTCGGCTTCGAGGAGGCCAGCGGCGGCCATGCCGTAATGCTTCGAGAAGCTGCCGAATCCGCCGCTTTGAATCAGGCCGGCGACGCCGACGGTGGTGCAGCCGCCGCCTTGAACGTAGGCGCCGGCCTTGGTGGTGACGGCGTCGTAAGCTTGCAACCAAATTGTTCCGGAGCCAACAGTGACGGCCCGCTGAGGAGCGTGACGGACTTGCAACCCTGAGGAACGAAATCTTGCTGGATGATGACGTCGTGCATATGACGCGTCCAAATCAGGAGAGAATCGGGGGCGTTCGATGTGCCTTGATAGCTGTGGCCACCTCCTTTGACGACGAGGCGCAAATTGTGGTCGCGGGCAAAATCCACGGCGGCTGCGATGTCGGCGGCATTTCTTGCAGCGACAGCGTAGACACTGGGTTTGGTTGCCCAAGCGTCGACCCAGCCCAGGGTTTGGGTGATGCCGGGGTTGTCGCCGATATAGTAGGGGTTTTTCAAATTTGCGAAGAGAGTCTTGCAGTCCGCGCTCTGGGACGAGGACACGCATGCGTTCATCGGAAAATCGACTTGAATCAGGTTGCCGCCGACCGCCTCGTTTAGGCGCTTCCACGCTGCGTTGGAGGGCCAAGCTGGGTCCGAAGGACGCACCCGGCGGATGGCGGGACTTGCGAACGCGCTGCCCGGCCACAACGGCGAAAGCGATAGTGCCCCGGACGCCTTCAAAAACTCTCTTCGGTTCATGGCTGCTACCTGCTTTCTCAGCGTCACTCCGAAATTATTTCTCGCTGGTTGTCAACAAATTCAACCATGATTTTGTAGCGACCCGCCTTGAGTTCGCTGGAAAAGGCTTCGCTCGAATGTGTGACAGGGGTCGCCTTGCGGTCATTTTGGGGCAAGCAGCTTGTAGCCCGCCACCCTGCGGACCGCAGCGGGTCCTCAATTGGATCACGACCGCCTTGCGCGTCAGCTCGTCTTACCCTTCGCTTTCGCGGGAGAAGCCAGCGCGACGGCAGCCTCCGTGGTTAGCAGAAGGAATGTGAAGGTTTCCTGCAGATAGAGGCGGACAGCGGCATCGGTGTGACTGAGATAGCCGATGGAGACGTCCTGGCCAATGTGAAGTTCGAAATCGCCGCCGCGCGTGGTCAGCACGAAAGCACCGGCAATGGCGGGCGCCCAGATGATTTGATCTTTGACCAGCCGCTTAACGTGCTCCAGCACGGGGTAGCCGTTGTCGCTGGTTTCGGCCAGAGCGGTGTAGGCATCGGCGCCGAGCAGCACCGCGTAGGGTCCGTTGACGCCGGCGAGACGCAACTGGTTCAAGCTTTGGGCAATCGCATCCGGGTACTGGCGCACGTCGGCGGGGAGAGTCATGACCGGATTGCTGGTCCCTTGGCGGACGCCCCCAATGCCGGCGGCCGCGTAGCCCTCGAATATGGCGGCGTCCTCGGCAAAAGCGATCTGTCGCGCGGCGTCCTTCGCTGGTTGCCAATTCGAGTCGTTGGCGCCACGCTCAACGTCGTCGATCGCTTTGCGATCAAGCTCGAACGGAACACGCAGTTCGACCAGCGCGTTCACCTCTCGCTGGCTGGCGACGATGCCTTTTGCCGGGGCAGCGATCGTCCGCAGGTGGCCAGTACCGACGGCGGAGAGGCCGGTGCCGGCTGGTCCCTTCAGGTCGACGACGCGCCGTCCGGCAAGGTAGCGCTTCAGGGTGCGCGATGTTTCCTCTTCGATCTGCGCCCAGGCGGAATCGGAAATGGGCGCAAGCTCGCGATGAAGATTATTCATGGGGTACGTCTCCTTTGAGAGAACCGATGCCGAGTGAACCGTCTCGCACCGATGAGATGGCCGGTCGGATGGCCGACCGGATGGATGGAGAGGCCGCGGCCGGCGCTGGCCCGGTCGAGGGCTCCGCGATCGCGGGCTGATCGTCAATCGGACTAGCAGTCACACTGGCCACACTGTCCAGAAATGTAGCCGACGGTACGAAGAACAGGTTTCCCGTGACCGCGCGGCTGAAGTCGAGCAGTCGGTCGTAGTTGCCAGGCGGCCGGCCGATGAACATGTTCTCGAGCATCTGCTCGATGGTGCGAGGCGAACGGCTGTAGCCGATGAAGTAAGTGCCAAATTCACCGTGCCCGGGCTGGCCGAAGGGCATGTTGTCGCGCAGAATCTTGATCTCTACCCCATTCTCGACGATGGTGGTCAGCGCATTGTGTGCCGACGTGGGTTTGACGGAATCGTCCAATTCGACGTCGGACAGCTTGGTGCGGCCGATGATGCGCTCTTGCGCCTCGGTGGAGAGCGCATTCCATGTGTCGAGATTGTGAAGGTATTTCTGCACGATGACGTAGCTGCTGGCGGCGAAGGTTGGATCCTCATCGCGGATGAGCACGGCGTCGGTTACCGCCGCGCCGCGAGGATTCTCCGTTCCGTCAACGAAGCCCAGCAGATCGCGGTCGTCAAAGTAGCGGAAACCGTGCACTTCGTCCACCGGCGAAACCGCGTTTCCGATGCGCGCCATTACCAGCGTGGCAAGTTCGAAGCAAAGATCCATGCGCTTGGCGCGAATATGAAACAGCAAGTCGCCTGGGGTGGAGACCGCGTTGCGCGCTCCGGCGCGAATCTCCGTGAAGGGATGCAGTTCGGCCGGGCGGGGCGGGCCGAAGAGGCGGTCCCACGCATCGGACCCAAAACCGACTACGCAGGAAAGTCCTCCTTCCAGGTCGCGAAATTCCACCGCTCGCACCAGCGCGGCGAGGTCCGAACAGAACGAGCGCACTGTGGCGCAATGGTGAGAGCCGGGGTTGATCGTGGCGACCAGGAAAATCGCGGCGCGGGTGAGCGGCGCGGATACTGGCTGCGCGACGGCGGGTAATCTACCTGCCGCTTCCGGCGTGCTTATCGGATCGGGCTCCATTGGTGTCGTCCTTGAAAACAGACTGCGCCCTTAGTCTTTAGTCTTTGTCCAGGTATTCTTCGGGTACGTCGTCTTCAGGCACTTCGCGGGTGCGCACTTCCCGGTCACCACGGTCTCCGGCATCTTCGACGCCCGCCACCACCCCAGCCTCGAACGCGTTGCCTTCCTCGAGCAGTTCGTCGACGCTCTCCGAATCCGCGCTTTCGATCCTGGACAAGCCCTGGAGATCTCCGGAGCCCGAGAGCGGCTCCGATGTATCGCGTGAAAATGCATCGTCCGAACGTGTATCGCGCGAAATTGTATCGCCCGAAAACGCCCGCGCACTCCGTGACGGCCTTTTCTTCAATGTTTCGTTGACGTCTGCGCTCGCGGCCTTCGCGGTGGCCCTCCGCCTCAAGCTTTTCTTCTTTGTCCTTTTTGTCTTTGCCACAGCTTTGCTGGGAGCGGCTTTCTTCTTCGCCGGTTTCTTGGCAGGTATCCGCCGCTGCGCCAGCTTCGGTTTCTTGCCGGCACTCTTTTTCGACTTGGTCGCCTTCTTCTTGCTTTTCTTTTTGGTAGCCATTCGCGCAGTCTAGCACCCCCACCATGCCTGCCGCAAAAAACGCCAGGCCCGGTGGTGGTGCAGTTTGAGAAGGTTCGTATCAGGGCATGCCTTCAGCCATCCCACACCGTTACCCAGTTCGCACCTGGAGGACGGCCTCAATTCAAAAACGTCGCAAACTTATTCTGTAGTCCCGCAGTATTGTATAGCCCGCAGTCTGAGGGCATTCAATTACGCTTTGACGAACTCGACATCGAGCGTGATGTGGACTTCTTCGCCCACGACGATGCCACCCGTTTCCAGAGCCGCGTTCCAGGTCAAGCCAAAATCCTTGCGGTTGATGGTCGTCTTGGCAGAGATGCCGATTCGCGTGTTGCCCCACGGGTCCTTGATGGGAGCGCTTGGCCCCTCGACGTCGAAGACCACGTTGCGAGTGACGCCGCGGATGGAAAGGTCGCCTTCCACCGAAAGCTCGTCCAGTCCCGTCTTCGAGATGCGAGAGGACTTGAAAGTCAGCACCGGGAATTTTTCCACGTCCAGAAAATCCGCGCTCTTCAGGTGCGCGTCGCGCTGCGCCTCGCGAGTGTTGATGGTTGCGGCATCGATGGACGCCTCCATTCGCGATTTGTTGATGTCGGCGCCGTTCAGTTCCAGCTTGCCGGTGATCGTCGTAAACTCGCCCTTCACGTTCGAGATCATCATGTGCTTGACCTTGAACTGGGCGGTCGCGTGAACGGGATCGATGTTCCAGGTTGTAGTAGCGGTTACTTCGGGTGCAGAGACTGCGCTCATAGCTGGCATTTCCTCCTCTGAAACAGATGCTCCCAGCCAGGGCCAAGTATGCAAAATAATTTCGACGCGCACGGAACTGCGGCTTCACGCCATTCAGCCTTGCCTTACCAAAGTGAGCAGAGATCGTCCTGGCCAGCGATTCACAAGGCTTTTGCCTTAGACTCTTTACATCTTTCAGGAGGCCTCCTTGGCTGGTTCCCGCAAAATCTCACCCGCACTCAAGAAGCGTGCCGCGCAAATCAAACTGCTCCTCATGGACGTGGACGGCACCATGACGAACGGCGGTGTGACCCTGCTCTCGCAAAGCGACGGCACCGCCCTCGAAATCAAGACCTTTGATGCGCATGACGGCCAGGGCTTGACCCTGGCCCAGACTGCCGGCTTACGCACGGGGTGCATTACGGGTCGCGAAAGCGCGGCCCTGCTGCGGCGCGCCCACGAAATGAGAATGGAATTTATCTACATGAAGCAGCCGGTGAAAATGCCGGCGTATGAGGAAATCCTGCAAAAAGCGGGCGTGCCCGATTCTGCGGTCGCCTATATTGGCGACGATCTGCCGGACATCCCCGTCATGCGCCGTGCTGGCCTCGCCGTCGCCGTGGGCGACGCCGTCCCGGAAACAAAGGCGGCCGCGCACTACACGACCACAGCCGTGGCGGGTCACGGCGCGATCCGCGAGGCAGTCGAGCTAATTCTTAAATCGAAGGGCGTCTGGGAGGAAATGATCGATAAAGCGCGCGCTTAATTCTCGAGGCTTACCTTCTTCAGGCTTAATTATCTTAGATCCGCTGCCTCTTGTTGAAGTCGACCTGAATCACCTGCGCGGGGGTGGCATACTGCCGGCGAGGAGCATCCGCCGGAGAAGGCCGGGCAGCTTGCCGTCCTCCAAACCAGTCCTGGTACCAGCGCAGGGCCGTGAGCTTGTTTAGCCAGATGGTGGGATCGCATTGGCTGTAGTCTTCGCCGTTTGGCCCGACCCGGGGAAAGAACACGTGGATGGGCTGGTCCGACAAAAAAGTGAACTGCGCTTCACCTCCGTGCTGCACCATCGGAGTGTCCATTCTCGTGTTCAGCACTCGCTGGATTTCCGGGAAGCGCGGATTGTAGTTATGACGAGCTCCATCCAGCAGGCTCTCGATGATCTCGTTGACGCGGGGATTCTCGGCGTCAATGATATCGAGCAGGTCGTAGTCGGCGTGGATGTACATGCCATCGCGCTGCGCACAAAAATAGTGCGGAGAGCCCGGGTCGATGTCGACCGAGTAACCGTCTCTGCCCGATCCGGTCTGCTCGTAGTCTTGCGCCAAATGCGCGGTCGAGAATTCGTCCCAATACTTTCTGGCATCGTCTGGCCTGTCGAACTTGTCGCAATGGTGGTAGGGATCGGCCACCAGACCGGCAATCTGATACCGCGTGTCGTTGTCATTGTTGGCGGTCTTGGCCTTGCACGAGATCGGTTTGGGAATGTAGTTGTCGTTGCCGCGAAGTTTCTCGTCGGCCCATTTGAGCGACTTGGGATTCGTGAGCCGGGCGAGCAACCAGACATTTTTCTCGCGCGCTACGTTTTTGAAAATCTCGCGATCTTTGTCCCTCATTTGCCAGGCCTCCGCACCCGGCCAAGATTCTACCCCGAATTTGCCGATTGGACTACCGGTTGGCCCGGTTTGGACTAGCTAGTGTAACTAGAAAGACCGCGGCGTGGCGCGCTTGTCTGAGGCGAACGCCGGCTGCCGGCAATGGTATCCGGTAACGATTTCCTGGCGAGCCGCCGTTCAGGCGTCGTTCTTGCGCCGCAGGCGGCATCGCCAGGAATCGTCTTACGTTATTGTTGTGGGGGCGGGGCGCTTCCGTCCTGTCCATCTTGCCGATGTCCCTGCCATTGTTTGTGTTCGCTCTGCATCGCGTCGAATTTCTTTTGCTGTTTGTCATCCAGAAGCGCCCGTATCTGGTCGTCCGATGCCTTGCGGATGTCCATCATCTTGGATCGGCGATCGTCCTGTGAGAGTGAGGAATCCGATCGCAGGTCCTGCATTTTCGACTGTTCCGACTTCACAATGTCAAGCACTTTGGGCTGCTGATCGGAAGTGAGCTTCAGTTCCTTCGTCAGCCTTTCCGTCCGGTGGGCGGGATCGAAATGGCCGCCATGCCCATGTTCCTGCGGGGCGCCCGCGGGGGCGGACTGTGGGGGGGTACTGCCACTGTCTTGCGCGACAGCGAAGGGTGCGGCGGCGCAGACCGCGCCTGCGAGCATGAGCGTAAGCAAACTATGTTTGAGCATGAAGTTTTCCTCCGTGAATTTGGGTCTGTCGGTATGAACCTCATTATGGCCTTGGAGTTCTGAAGAAACCGCTACTTTTACGAAACTTTACCTCGACGAACGCACAACGAGGAACACACAAAACTTTACCGTGGCTGCGGCACGATCCGATTATCATCGAGTTCAAGCGATAAGCGACCGTCAAGACGTTCATGATCGCAAAGTTCATCACGGCATCGAGCAGGCTGCTGTCGAGTCATCTGATACTGGGCTTGACGCTGTTGCTCGCCCTCGATTGCGCCCGCGCGCAGAGCGAGTCTCCGCAGCCTCAGGCCAGCCAACCTCAGCCTACTCAACTTCAGCCCGGCCAAACGGCCGGCGGAACGATTCACGGCATTGTGAAGTCCGGCAACATGCCGATTCCGGGAGCAGCCTTATCCGTCTCTCTTAAACCCTCCGATCAGAAAATCCCTGTTCAGACGAGCAGTGTATGGACCGATGTGGATGGCAGCTATTCCGCGGCGGTTCCGGCTTACGGCACCTATACGGTGCGCGTGCAGATGATCGCATTTGCCAAGAGCTCGCACGATGTCGTCCTCGACGGCGACCACCCTAACGTGCAGGCGAACTTTGAATTGACGCTGCAATCACGGACGCAGGAGGCGACCCCTCCGCCTCGAAGGCCGGCAGGGCCGGCCGCGGCTCAGCGCGGATTTCAGAGTCTATCCGCGCTGCAGGGCGCGGCGAGTCAGGATGCTGGCGGAAACGCAATCAGCGATGTCGTGCCTTCGGGCATGCCGGTTCCGGGGATCGATCCCAACAGCGCGACCGAATCGATTGCGGTTTCGGGGAACACCTCCAATTCCCTGAACGCAATGAGCGGAGACGAACTCCAGCAGCGCATCAACGACGCGCGGCAAAACGGAGGCGGGGTCGGGGCAGGCGGCGGATTTGGCGGAGGAGGAGGATTCGGCGGCGGTGGCAATGGGCGGGCCATGACCATTACTGGGCGGCGCGGCTTCGACATCAATCATCCACATGGATCGATCTACTATGGCATCGGAGATTCGGCGCTCAATGCGGCGCCCTATGCGCTTGCCGGCGAACCCGCGACCAAGCCAGGATATTTGCAGAACAGCTTCGGCGGTTCCGTTGGCGGACCGCTGAACATTCCCAAGATTTACCACGGCGGCACCAAGACATTTTTCTTCGTCAATTACAACGGCAAGCGCGGAGAGAATCCGTTTGACCAGTTTTCCACGGTGCCCACGGTGCCGGAGCGGCAGGGAAACTTTACCGGCGTCGACTATACTTCCGGGCCCGCAAAGGGCCAGCAGGTGCAGATTTTCGATCCTGCGACCAACGCCCCGTTCCCTTGCATAACGCCAACCACCTGCAACACGCTTCCGCAAATCGATCCGGTAGCGCAAGCATTGCTGCAATACATTCCGCTGCCGAATCTGACGCCGCCGCCGGGCGAATATCAGAATTTTCACTACGTAACTTCTACCACCGGCGACAGTGACGACCTGAATGTGCGCATCAATCACACCCTGGGCGCCGCGCCTGCGGGCGGACGGCGCGGCGGTGGTCGCGGGGCTCCACGCAACAATCTGACGTTCGGCTTTCACTACCACGGATCGGATTCCAATATTACGAATCCGTTTCCCAGCGTTGGCGGCAGCACCAACATCCGCAGTTTTGACGTGCCGCTGGGTTGGGTGAAGAGTGTTGGCAAGCTGACCAACAGCCTCCGCTTCGATTTCAATCGCAACCGCACGCGTACGCAGAATCTCTATGCGTTTAACGACGACATCGACAATGCGCTCGGAATCGGCGGAGTTTCCACGAATCCGTTTGACTGGGGATTGCCCAGTCTTTCCTTCAGTAACTTCAACAGCCTCTCGGATGTGAATCCGCAGCTTCTGCGCAACCAGACCTACACTTTTTCAGACTCTGTGGTTTGGACGCATGGCAAGCACTCCTGGCGCTGGGGTGGCGACTTCCGGCGCGTTCAGCTCAACACGGAGACCAGTAGCAACGCGCGCGGTTCGTTCACCTTCAGCGGCTATAACACATCGGAACTCGTTCCCGGCGCGCCCGGCCAGCCCCCCACGCAGATGTCGGGTACGGGATACGACTTTGCCGATTTCCTGCTCGGCTTTCCCCAGACGACCTCCCTGCAGTTTGGACAGGACAACTATCATTTCCACGGAAACTATTGGGACTTGTATTTGCAGGACGAGTGGAAACTTCGCGGAAATCTCACGCTGAACCTCGGCGTGCGTTACGAATATGTCTCGCCGTTGACGGAAGAAAATAATTTGATCGCAAATCTTGATCTCTCGCCGGCGGTGCTGAACCCCGCGCTGGGCACGCCGTCTGCCGCGGTGGTCGTGCCCGGACAGCCCGGACCCTATAGCGGCAGCCTGCCCGCCAGTCTGGTGCGGCCCGATCGCAAAGGGTTTGCACCGCGCGTGGGGTTCGCGTGGAAGCCGTTCTCCAAAACTGTGGTTCGTGGCGGGTATGGAATCAATTACAACACAGGCGCTTATCAGACCATCGCGCAGCAACTGGCGTTCCAGCCTCCATTCTCGACTGCAGAAACCAATATCCAGGCCGCTCCCGGAGCCCTCACGCTGGCCAGCGGATTTCCGACCCCTTCTCCCGACCTCACCACGAATACTTACGCAGTGAATCCGAATTATCGATTTGGTTATGTCCAGATTCGCAATCTGGATATCCAACAGCAGCTGCGTCCAACGTTGTTACTCAACATCGATTACACGGGGACGAAGGGCACCAATCTCGACATTCTAGAAGCGCCCAACCGGACGATATCGGCATCGGGCATTCAGATTCGTATTCCGAACGTGCAGGCGTTCACGTTTGAGAATTCCGTCGGCGACTCTGAGGCCAACGCGGCGTCGGTGCGCTTGCGCAAGCGCTTGTCGAACGGCTTTTCGATCGGCGGACTCTATACGTTTTCCAAGTCGATCGATGATGCTTCCTCCATCGGAGGAGGAGCCACTTCAGGATCGGGCGGAGGTGGGCTAGGAGCTGGCGGGACGGGCGCGGCTGGCGGGGGCGCGAGTGCGTCGGCGGGGAGCGGCGCCAACAGTCTGGCACAAAATCCTTTCGACCTTGCAGCGGAGCGCGGGCTCTCCAGTTTCAACCAGACCCAGCGGTTCACCGCGGACTATTTGTGGGAACTGCCCTTCGGCCACGACAAACGCTGGCTCACCGCGAACACTCCTCTACGCGCCATGTTTGGCGACTGGCAATGGAGCGGAGATTGGACCATCGCGTCTGGACTTCCCTTCACGCCTCGATTTGTCGGCGACGCCAGCGAGATCAATGGCGGTACAAACGGAACATTGCGGCCAGACGTCGTGCCCGGACAATCCATTCGGCTGTCACATCCGTCGATCAGCGAATGGTTCAACACGGCAGCATTTGTCGCTGCACCAACTGGGCAATACGGCAACGCACGCCGCAACAGCATCATCGGCCCGGGCAGCAAAGTTTTTGATATGGCGTTGACCAAGGTCATCCCACTGAACGAAGCGCGGGTGCTGGAGTTTCGCGCCCAGGCTACTAACGTTTTCAACATACCGAATTACTCGTCGATTGATGCGTCGGTTACGTCGCCGACCTTTGGCAAGGTCACGGGGGTCGGCGGCATGCGGCAAATTACGATGACGGCCCGGTTCCGCTTTTGAAGGGGAGACCAAACATGATTTCGCGTCCGAACCGCTGGGTGGCGAGCAGAGTTTTGGCGACATTCCTGCAGTTCGCCCTCCTGTGTTCTTCCCTGCCCGCGCAGCAGCAGCCGACGGACTACACATTTCGCGTGCAGAGCGATCTGGTGCTGGTGAACGTTACAGTTCGAGACAAGAATGGAAATTTCGTTCGCGGCCTCAAGCCGGAAGACTTTACGATTCTCGAGGACAACAAGCCGCAAAAAGTTGTCTCGTTCGATGTGGAAGACATTGACGCTTTGGCCAATCAGGACGTGGCTCAGGCGAAACCGTTGCCCAGTCAGACGTCCAGCCAAACGTCCAGCCCGTTGTCTCAACCCGCGAACCCGGCTGCGGCAGCGCCTCTCGCTGCCGGCGCGGCGAATCAGTTTAAAGATCGCCGCCTCATCGTTCTGTTCTTCGATCTTTCCGCCATGGAGCCGGACGAGATCGACCGCGCCATCACCGCGGCCGAGCGTTATGTTGACACCCAGATGGCGCCTGCCGACCTGGTTTCGATTGTTTCTCTGGGAAGCGCGCTGCTGGTCAACCAGGATTTCACCGGCGATCACGATTTGCTCAAGAAGCAGTTGCAGGCTTTCGGCACGGGCAGCGGCCAGGGCTTCGAGGAAGGCACAACGGGCACGACGGAAGGTACTCCCGATAGCGGGCAGGCATTCACGGCAGACGATACGGAATACAACATTTTCAATACCGACCGGCGGCTCGAGGCGCTGCGTTCGGTCGCGGAAAAACTTTCTCACCTCGACCAGAAGAAGTCGCTGATTTATTTTTCCAGCGGCATGAACCGGACCGGCATTGAAAATCAGTCCGAGCTGCGGGCGGCCACGAATGCGGCGGTGCGCGCGAACCTGGCGATTTACACCATGGATCTGCGCGGCCTTCAGGCGCTCGTGGCCGGTGGCGAGGCGCAGAACGCCAGTATGCGCGGCACTTCGGTGTACTCCGGACAAGCCAGCATCAGCGCCTTAAATTCCAACTTTACGACACAAGAGACCCTAGTCACGCTAGCCAGCGATACCGGCGGACGCGCCTTCCTTGATTCCAATGATTTCGGACAGGTATTCAAGGGAGTCCAGCAGGATACATCGACGTATTATCTCGTCGGTTATCGCAGCACGAATTCCGCCAGGGACGGACGTTACCGCCGCATTGCTGTGAAGGTCAACGTTCCCGGCGTGAAGGTTGACTACCGTCGCGGCTATTACGCGCCCGCGGATTACAAGCACTCCACCAAGGAAGATAAGGAGCTTCAACTGCAGGAGGAACTCGCCTCCGAACTGCCGACGACGGACCTGCCGCTGTATCTGAGCACCGCCTACTTCCGCATGGAGACCAACAAGTTTTACATTCCAATTTCGCTGGTCGTGCCCGGATCAGAGATTCCCTTCACGCGCAGCAGCGATCGCGATAAGGCAACGCTCGATGTCATCGGCATCGTAACCGACGGCCAACACCACGCCGTGACGCAGATTCGCGACACGGTCAACCTGGCCGTTGATACTGCATCCGAAGTACAGAAAAAGAATGTGCAGTATGACACCGGGCTGAGCCTGCCTCCCGGCAAGTTTCACTTGAAGTTTGTCGTGCGTGAAAATCAGACCGGGCGCATGGGCTCATTCGAAACCGATCTGGACGTGCCGGACCTCAAGTCGCAGCCTCTGAAGATGAGTTCGATTGTGCTCGCCAGTCAACTTCAACCCGCCAAGAAAGGATCCACTCTTAGCCCACTAGTTCGCGACGGTTCGGAGATAATTCCCAACGTGACTCACGTCTTCTCGTCGGGCCAGCATTTGCGGCTTTACTACGAAGTCTATGATCCGGGGCGAGCCAGCGCTCTGGGCACGCCGGCGGCAGGCGCGGCAAAGCCCGGCATTCACCTGCTGACGAACGTCGCGTTTTTTCGCGGAAAAACCAAAGTGTTCGAGAGTTCGCTGGTCGAGTTAAATGAGCTGAATGCTCGCGACCGCAAGGCCGGAGTCTTCCAACTCGAACTGCCGCTCAGCTCTCTGCAGCCCGGGTTTTACACCTGTCAGGTGAACGTCATCGATGACGCTGCCGGCCTTTTTCTGTTCCCCAGGCTGGCGCTGCTGATTCGACCAGAAAAATCAAGCTCAGCCGGCACTCGCTAAGCCGTGGCCAGATAAACGTAGCGCAGAATAAACAGGACGGTGAGGATCCAAATCAGCGTATTGATTTCGCGAATCTTCCCCGAGGCAATTTTCACCACCGTGTAGGAAATCAGGCCAAGGCTGAGGCCGGTCGCGATGCTGAAAGTCAGGGGCGTGGCGACCATAGTAATAAACGCTGGAACTGCCTCGCTGAGGTCCTGCCAGGCAATTTGCGCGATCGATTGGGTCATGAGAACGCCCACCAGAATCAGCGCCGGGGCGGTCGCGTAGGCTGGAATCGCTTTGGCCAGCGGTGAGCAGAACGTAGCGAGCATAAAGAGCGCGGCGACGGCGACGTTACTCAGTCCGGTGCGAGCCCCGGCGGCGACTCCCGCGGCGCTTTCGATGTAACTGGTCAGCGTGGAAGTTCCCGTCAAAGACCCGACGATGGTTCCTACGGCGTCGGCAACCAGGACGCGGCCGACACGGGGAATCTTGCCGTCTTTGACGAAGCCGCCCTGTTCGCATACTCCCACCAGCGTGCCGATGTTGTCGAAGAGGTCGACAAACAAGAAGGCGAACAGGATCTCGAGCAAACCGAGATGGCTGGCGCCGCGAAAGTCGAGCTTCAAGAAAGTGGACGAGGGATGCGGCATGGAGAAGACGCCGGTGGGGAGCGCCGTTATGCCGCGAAGCATTCCGAGAGCCGCGGTTCCCACGATGCCCACCAGGATCGCGCCGTGAAGTTTCCGTGACATCAGGATCAAAGTGAGGACAAGGCCGAAGCAGGCCATCTGAACATCTTTGTCGGCGAAGCTGCCCAGACCCACAAACGTATCTTTGTTGGCGACTACGAGTTTTGCGTTTCGCAATCCCACAAACGCGATGAACATTCCAATTCCAGCCGCGGTCGAGTGCTTCAGGCAGTCGGGCATGCCGTCGACAATCTGCTCGCGAACTCGGGTTACCGTAAGCACAAGGAAAAGGACACCCGAACAAAAAACGACGGCCAGCGCTGTTTGCCAGGGAACATGCATGGCGATGCAAACGGAATATGTGAAGTACGCGTTCAGCGACATTCCCGGCGCCAAAGCGATGGGATAGTTCGCATAGAGCCCCATCACCAGCGTCGCCACTGCCGCGGAGACGCACGTTGCAAACACCACACCCTCGACCGGCATTCCCGCCTGAGCGAGAATCTGAGGGTTCACGACGATGATGTAGGCCATCGTGACGAAGGTGGTGAGGCCGCCCAGCATCTCCTGCTTCACGGAGGTCTGGTTCTCGGTGAGTTTGAAATAGCTGTCGATCAATCGTCCTCCATGAGTACGACTTTGCGATGCCGAAGTGCTTAGTACTCGATTTTATTGGGCTTGTTTTCCCAGGCACGAAACGCCGCCAACGCCTCTTCGCGCATCATCTGAATCATCGGAATCTTGCGCTTCGAATGTGGCTGGGCGATTTCACTGTAGATCAGTGAATCGTCAAACCCGATCCTGGACGCATCGGCGTCGGCGTTGGCAAAGTACACGCGAGACAGGCGCGCCCAGTAGATCGCGCCCAGACACATGGGGCAGGGCTCACACGAGGTGTAAATCTCGCAGCCTTCCAGATCGAAAGCGCCGAGTTTCCTGCAGGCTTCGCGGATGGCAACGACTTCCGCGTGCGCGGTCGGATCGTTGGTTAAGGTGACCTGGTTGGCGGCTTCGGCGACAATGGCGCCGTCTTTCACCACGACTGCACCGAAGGGTCCGCCGCGTCCGGAATGGACGTTGTCAATCGAGAGTTGAATGGCGCGAGCCATGAAAGAATTGTCCATGTGTTGACTCTATCGTTGCGTAATCGTCAAGGGGTCGCTGGCGCCAGCAACCCGCGAACCCGCAGATCAGTCGACATGGACTCTTTCGCAGCCGCTTCGCTGAGAAGCGAGTATAAGCCGGAGGCGGAATTTCGTAAAATGTTGTTTGCATCGCAAATCCCAAGGAGCTGACATTTGAGTTTGCAGGCTTTTGCCTCTCGCCGGGTGGTCACTCCCGAAGGAATCCGCCCAGCGGCGATTCTCGTAGAAGGAGAGCGGATCGAGGCTGTCGTTTCTCCCGATCAAGTGTCCGATCACTACAAACTTCATGACTTCGGCGACGCGGCCATCCTACCCGGGCTGGTCGACTCGCACGTGCATATCAACGCTCCTGGGCGCGCCGAGTGGGAGGGTTTTGAAACCGCGACCCGAGCCGCGGCAGCCGGCGGTTACACCATGCTCGTCGATATGCCTTTGAACTGCCTTCCGGCGACGACCACGGTGGCTGCGCTGCAAGCCAAGCGTGCGGCCGCGCTGGGCAAATGCCACGTCGATTGGGCGGCCTGGGGCGGCGTGGTTCACGACAACGAAGACGACATTGAATCTCTCGCCGCCAACGGAGTGTTGGGATTCAAGTGCTTTCTGGTCGACCCTGGAATCGACGGTTTCACCGTGGTCACGGAGCCGCAGTTGCGATTGGCGTTGCCACACGTCGCCCGGACCGGGCTGCCGCTGCTGGTGCACGCGGAACTTCCCGGCCCGATTGACCGCGCCACCGCGGCACTGGCCAACGCCGATTGGAGCCGCTACTCGACTTATCTTCAGTCCCGCCCGGACGAGGCAGAACTGGCCGCGATCCGACTGATGCTTGGGCTTTGCCGCGAATACGGCTTTCGCCTGCACATCGTTCATCTGTCGACCAGCGCTGCTCTTGCGGAGCTCTGCGCGGCGCGTGCCGCGGGGCTCGGGGTCACCGTAGAGACCTGTCCCCACTACCTGCATCTATCGGCCGAGACAATCGCGGATGGAGCGACCTTGAGTAAATGTGCGCCGCCCGTTCGGAGCCGCGAAAACTGCGAGAGACTGTGGCAAGGCCTCAGAGAGGGAGCGATTGACATGGTCGTCACCGACCACTCGCCGTGCCCTCCAGCGATGAAGCGGCTTCCGGAAGGAAATTTCCGCACCGCCTGGGGCGGGATCGCGAGCCTTTCCGTAGCGTTGCCGCTGGTGTGGACTGAGGCCAGCCGGCGTGGATTCACGTTGCTCGATCTGGCGAAGTGGATGGCCGCAGGCCCGGCTCAATTGGCCGGTTGCGGAGCCCACAAGGGCCGTATAGCTGCGAGCTATGACGCGGATTTCGTTGTGTTCGATCCCGACCGCGAATTCATTGTGGCGGAAGACAACTTGCACTACCGGCATCCGGTCTCACCCTATCTTGGCGAAACGTTGCGCGGCGTGGTGAAGGCCACCTACCTGCGGGGAAATCCTGTCTTCGCTGCGGGGGAATTCCCGGGTCAGCCCGCCGGACGCGAATACTCTGCAAATACACGCCGTCAATCGATCCTATAACCGATCGACCCTATAACCTTTTTCTATTCTGCTTTCCAAGACTTCCATCCCATTGCGACCCGGTCTGTCATACACTATCCCATCCGCGCGTGGCGCGTGCCCGCTTGGGTCAATCGGTTCGAGAAGATCTTGTAGAAATAAGCCATGAACACTGAGCGCATCGTCGGCAAGTCGGTTCCGCGCAAGGAAGGGCGCGACAAGGTAACCGGAGCGTCCAAGTACGTCGACGATATGGTTCTGCCGAACATGATCTTCGGAGCGACCGTCCGCAGCCAGATTCCGCGCGGGCGGATCAAGAAGATCACCTTCGGTCCGGGCATCGCATGGGACGAATTCGTGGTCGTGTCTGCGAAAGATATTCCCGGGAAGAACTGCATCGCCCTGATTGGCGACGATCAGCCGTGCCTGGCGAGCGAATCTGTGAACCATCCCGAGGAACCGATTCTTTTGCTGGCTCACCCCGACCGCCATCTTCTGCCGCAAGCCGTGGCAGCGATAGCGATCGATTACGAGCCACTGCCTGCCATTTTCACGATTGAAGAAAGCGAACGCCGCTCCGAAATCATCTGGGGCGAGGACAACATCTTCAAAACCTACTTAATCGAAAAAGGCAGTCTCGATGGCATTTGGGAGAAGGCCGACTACATTGTGGGGGGCGAGTATTCGACGGGCGCGCAAGAGCAGCTTTACATCGAGAATAACGGGATGATCGCGGCCTTTGACGCGGCGCAGGGGATCACGGTCTGGGGCTCGCTGCAGTGTCCTTACTACATTCACAAGGCGCTGATGGCACTGTGCAACTTGCCAGCGGAAAAAGTTCGAGTGGTGCAGATGGAAACGGGAGGCGCGTTCGGCGGCAAGGAAGAATATCCGTCGATGATCGCAGCGCATGCCGCATTGCTGGCGATCAAAGCTGGAAGGCCGGTAAAGATTATTTATGATCGCATGGAAGACATGGCGGCGACGACGAAGCGGCATCCCTCGCGCACTCGTCACCGGACGGCCGTCAGCCGCGACGGAAAGATCCTGGGCGGAGAAATCGACTTCACGATTGACGGTGGAGCGTACGCGACGTTGTCCTCGGTCGTGCTTTCTCGCGGAGTGATTCACGCTGGCGGACCTTATTACTGGCCGAGCGTTCGCATCCGAGCCAAGGCCGTCGCCACCAACGCGCCGCCGCATGGGGCGTTCCGCGGCTTTGGAGCGCCACAGAGCCTGTTTGCCATGGAGCGGCACATGGATCGCATTGCGCAAACAGTAGGGCTCTCTCCGGTCGAGATTCGCCGTCGAAATTTTCTACAGCCGGGGCAGGCTACTACGACCGAGCAGGTAGTGCGCGAGCCGATCGATCTGGGCGCCTTGCTCGACCGTGCATTGGAAGCTTCCGACTATCACGCCAAGAAGCGGAGTTTCGCGAAACAGAATCAACTTGGCACTTTGAAAAAAGGCATGGGCATTGCCACGTTCCTGCATGGCGCCGGATTTACCGGATCGGGCGAGCGGTACTTGAGTTCCGTGGTTGGAGTGGAAGGCTGTGCTGACGGTAGTGTTCGCGTGCTGGTCTCGAGCACGGAATTTGGCCAGGGAACGAAAACTGTCCTGAGCCAGATTGCCGCCGAGGCTCTCCGTCTGCCCTACGAGGATGTCAGTATGGCTCAGCCGGACACGCTGGAAGTGCCCAACAGCGGGCCCACGGTTGCATCGCGCACGGTGATGGTAGTGGGAAAACTGGTGCAGTCCGCGGCTTTAGGCATTGCGCAGACTCTAATTTCCTCCGGCCTGCTGCGCGAGGGCTATTCCACCGACGAATTTCGCGCCGCCTGCCGACAGCAGGTCGAGACCCACGGCCAATTCCGTTCGTGGTCGCGCTACGAGGCGCCCAGCGGAATTTTCTGGGACGATCAGGCCTATCGCGGAGAAGCTTATGCCGCATTTGCCTGGGCGGTTTACATCGCGGAAGTCACCGTTGATTTGACGACGTATGGTGTTTCGGTAGACGACTTCGTGGCGCTGCAGGAAGTTGGCAAAGTTCTGCACCCGCTTCTGGCGCGAGGGCAAATCATTGGTGGAGTTGCCCAGGGAATCGGATTCAGCCTCTACGAAAAAGTTGTCTGGCAGAACGGACGCATGCAGAACGGTCAGATGACCAATTACATCATGCCTACATCAAGCGACCTGCCCCCGATTCGCGTGTTCTTTGAAGAGTTGGGGAATATTCACGGCGCCTACGGTGCGAAGGGTATCGGCGAGCTCCCGATGGACGGTCCAGCCCCGGCAATCCTGAATGCGGTCGAGGACGCGCTGGGCGTTGGTTTCGATTTCATTCCTCTGCTCCCGGAAGACATTATGGATGGGCTCGCTACAGCGTCGCCGGTTGGATCGACAGGCAGAGGCGGAGGCCGATAACCGAACAATGACCGATTTCTCCGCCAGCCACGGTAAGGCCGAGATTTTGTTGACCGTTAACGGTGAGCCGAAACAAATTCGCGCTTACCCGATGGAGCGCCTGCTCGACGTGCTGCGGCTGGAATGTGGATTGACCGGAGCGAAGGAAGGTTGCGGAGAAGGCGAGTGCGGTTCGTGCTCGGTGTTGATGGATGGCGCGCTGGTGAACAGCTGCCTGGTTCCGGTTCTGCAGGCTGCGGACGCAAACATTGTTACGATCGAAGGGCTGTCAGCGGGAGACGCGCTGCATGTCTTGCAGGAGGCATTTCTGGAATGCGGCGGGGCGCAATGCGGCATCTGCACGCCGGGGATGATTCTGGCGGCCGTGCATTTATTAAACGGAAAGCCCGAGCCCACGATGGATGAAATTCGGGAAGGCCTTTCCGGCAATCTCTGCCGCTGTACTGGCTACACCCAGATTGTGGAAGCGGTGGCGGAAGCGGCGCGCCGCAAAGCGACAGTGAGGACGACGGCATGAGATCGAATCCGTCTGACTACGAAATGGTCGCGCCCGGCAACTTGCAGGCCATTGTTTCGCTACTGGCCAGGGAACCGGGCGCGTGGCTCCCGATCGCCGGGGGCACGGACGTGATGGTGCTATACGCTGCCGGAAAGCTGCCGGCGCGAAAGCTGGTGAGCATTTGGAACCTGCCCGAATTGCGGCGCATCGAGGTCACGGCCGACGAGATTCGTATCGGGGCGGGATGCACTTACTCCGATCTGCGCATGCGCGAGTTGGTTGGACGCGAGTTCCCGCTGTTGGCCAGCGCCGCCCGATGGACCGGAGGAATTGCAAATCAGAATCGGGGAACGATCGGCGGCAACATCGTGAACGCATCACCAGCCGCTGATTCACTGCCCGCACTGTTGGTGTACGACGCGGAAGTGGTTCTAGTATCGGTCCGTGGTGAACGCCGAGTGCCTTACGTTAATTTTCACACCGGATACAAGAAGACTCTTATGGCGCCGGACGAACTGATTCAGTCCGTGTGCCTGGCGCGGCAATTCTCGGGGTATTTCAGCCATACCCGCAAAGTCGGAGCGCGGAATGCTCAAGCGATTTCCAAAGTTTGCATCGCTGCTCTGGCCCGTGTGGAGAATGGCGTGGTGCAAGATGTGCGCATCGCTCTCGGGAGCGTGGCGCCGGTCCCGCTTCGTTTGCGCGCGACGGAGAAAGGGCTGATCGGGAAGCGGATTGAATCCTCGACGTTGGTTCAGGCGAAGAAAACTGCGATGGCCGAGATTCATCCCATCGACGACATTCGATCGACAGCACGGTATCGCACGGCCGTGGCTGGAAATCTCGTGATTGAGTTCTTGAATCGTCTGAATTTTGAGGTTGCCGGGGCGGATTGCGACGCAGCCAAGAATGTTTTGTCGCAATGGAATCTGCTTCCCGCCGACGAGGCGGTGAACAAGATTCTTCCATGCTGCGGATCGAAGGCATGGGCGAAGGGTATGGTTGCCCGCAGACCGCTCGCCGACGAAGGTTCCCTGCTCGCGGCGTCCAACGAAACGTGGCGCAATCTCGCGCGATCCGACTGGATGGAAGCGTTTGAGAGTCATCCGCGAATCGGGGAGTCGCGCACGGCGGCGGCGACGGCTCAGTCTGGCGCTTGGTCGGCCCATGAGCAGCAAGACGTTACGAACGCTGAAGTGGCTTTGAAGAATGCGCTGGCGGATGCGAACCGGGAATACGAGCGGCGATTCCATCACATCTTTATCGTCTGCGCCACGGGTAAATCTGCGTCGGAGATTCTCGCGATTCTTCAGCGACGCATGGCGAATGATGCAGAAACCGAACTGCAAGAAGCCGCCGAACAGCAGCGGCAGATCACGGAACTCCGGCTGAGAAAATGGCTTCAGGGATGACACGCACGATGAAACAAATTTCCACTCATGTTCTGGACCTCGTTCGCGGCAAGCCTGCCACGGATGTTCCCGTGCGTCTGGAGAAACAGGACAGCGCCGGAGACTGGCTGTTGTTGACTTCTGCACACACCGATCACGAGGGACGATGTCCTCAATTACTCCCCGAAGGTGCGGATCTCGCCGCCGGAGCTTATCGTCTCATCTTTGAAACTGGCAGCTATTTCGCGATGCAGAAGATGGTCGCGCTGTATCCCGTGGTGGAAATTACCTTCCAGGCGCAACAGGACGAATCGCATTTCCACATTCCGCTGCTGCTGAGCCCGAACGGGTATACCACCTACCGCGGAACCTGAGCGGCAGGGATTCGTTCGATGGAGTAGAAGTTGATGGAGCGAGCTTCGATGGAGTGGATCAGGTGACCTCGTCAATTCGCGAATGGCTGAACTTGCTGGTGCGGTGGTTCCACGTGTTTGCCGCCATCATGTGGGTCGGCCAAACTTACTATTTCACGTGGCTGGACGGGCAATTCAGCAAGCTCGCCAAGAAAGCCGCAGCGAATGGGACGAGTCCTTCGATATGGATGGTTCACAGCGGCGGCTTCTACACCGTCGACCGGCAGAAGTCTTTGAAGGTCGGGCCCGAACAGGTTCGCTGGTTCCGCTGGGAAGCGCTCATGACGTGGCTGAGCGGAATGGTCCTGCTGGTTCTCGTCTATTACTCCAGCAGTGGACTCATCGATCCCGATGTCGCGAACATCTCTCAGGCGCGCGGAATCGCCATCGGACTCGCGGTGCTGGCCGGCGGATGGATCGTATACGATTTGGCCCTGCGGTCGCCTCTGGGCCGGTCGGAAGCAGCGTTTGCGCTATTTTCTCTGCTGATGATCACGCTGCTGGCCTGGGGCTTGACCCGCGTCTTCAGCGGGCGCGCGGCCTACATCCATGTCGGAGCGGTGTTCGGAACCATCATGACGGCGAACGTCTGGTTTCGCATTCTTCCCTCGCAGCGCAGAATGATCGCGGCGGCCGCCGCCGGTGAGACGTTCGATGCCTCGCTCAGCGCTCAGGCCAAGCTGCGATCCAAACACAATACTTTCATGGCAGTTCCTGTTGTCTTTATCATGATCAGCAATCACTTCCCCGTCGCGACCTATGGGAACGAGTACGCTTGGGAAGTTCTCGTTGCTCTGGTTCTGGTCGGCTGGGCAGCGGCGAAGGTTATACGGGAAAACTAAGTTTGCATCGCGGGCACTCGCATCCGAACAAAAATCAGTGCAGACCACAGAACTCACAACGCGCGCGGAAGCAGTCATCGGCCGGTGCTTGCGGCTTGCGTCCTTTTCGGAAGACCCACACGGCACACGGCGAACTTTCCTGTCACCGCCCATCCACGCGTGCCATCAAGAGATTGCCCGATGGATGGAGCGGTTGGATGTTCAACTGCGAATCGATGCTGCTGGAAATTTCCGTGCAGTGTATCCCGGAGCGCAAGAGCACGCACCGCGCCTCCTGATCGGTTCACACCTCGATACCGTTCCTAACGCCGGGGCGTATGATGGCGTTCTCGGAGTTGTTCTAGCGGTCGCTTTGCTGGAGGAGTTGCACGGGCGCAGACTTCCCTTTGCGATCGAGGTGATTGGCTTTTCCGAGGAGGAAGGCGTACGCTTCGGCGCTCCGTTCATCGGCAGCCGCGCGCTCGTGGGCAGGCTGGATCAGGAACTCCTGGGCATTGTCGACCTGCAAGGCATCTCGGTGCAAAAGGCGATCGAAGAGTTTGGACTGAATCCCAAAGAGATTTCTCGGGCCGCGCTGGAAAACGATGCTCTAGGCTACCTTGAATTTCACATCGAACAAGGGCCGGTCTTGGAGAAGGTGAATCTGCCTCTGGCAGCGGTCGAGGCCATCGCCGGACAGAGCCGGTTGCAGTTCACATTCCTGGGCCACGCGAACCACGCCGGCACAACGCCCATGCATCTTCGGCGTGATGCCATTGCAGGTGCGGCAGAGTGGATCGGCGCGGTCGAACACTTGGCGCAGGAAATTCCCGGATTAGTGGCAACGGTCTGCAAGATCGAGGCAAAGCCCGGAGCCAGCAACGTAATCGCTGGCGAGGCGAGACTTACTCTTGACGTTCGACACTGTTCTGACGAAATTCGCACTCGCGCGGTAGACAATCTCATTCGTCAGGCCCAAACAATCACGGCACACCGTGGATTGTCAGTTCGAGAAAACACCCTATTAAGCCAGCGTGCGGTTGCCATGGATCCTTTTCTCGTCGGCGAGATTGAACAGGCAATCGTCAAGACCGGGCGCAAGCCGCATCGAATGGTGAGTGGGGCGGGTCACGACGCCATGATCCTGGCGGAAAAAGTTCCGAGCGCAATGATTTTTCTGCGGACCCCGGGCGGGATTAGCCACGATCCCGCCGAATCCGTCTTGCAAGATGACATCGAGAAAGCGATCATGTGCGGATTGCATCTTCTGGACCAACTGGCCTCTTCCCCCGAATTCCACAAAAGGACAAACCGTGCATAATCTTGGCCGTACACGAAGCTCACAACAACCCAACCATTTGCTGCTGACTTCCGACACTTTTGTACGTACGACTCTGCCGGGGATGAAAGCATGCGCCGCGGTTGTGCACGTCAACCCCGCTCTGGGCGCCAAGTTCACGCAGTACACGGCCGAGTTCGAAGTGGGCGGAGAGTTAGGGAGCACGCCGGCGCAGCGCTTCATTTTTGTGATCGAGGGCGAGGCGCGAGTTGAAGTCGACGGAAAGTCGAACACACTTGGCCCGGGCGGCTACGCGTATTTTCCCGAAGGATTGCGTCATCGGGTCGTGGCTGCGAGCGCGACCCGTGCGGCGGTCTTTGAGAAGCACTATCAGGCTCTCGATTCGGTCAAGCCCGCGCAGCTGATCATTTCGTCGGAGGATGCGGTCTCCTCCCATCCGCTCGGTGACGACCCCAGCCTGCAGGTGAAGTGTCTGCTTCCTGACGAGATGAGTTACGATTTTGCACTGAACACGATGGTCTACCAGCCGGGTGCCGCGCTGAGCATGGTCGAAATGCACGTGATGGAGCATGGACTCATCATGCTCGAAGGCGGCGGAATTTACCGGCTGGGCGATTCGTGGTATCCCGTGACCGCCGGAGATTTCATCTGGATGGGACCGTGGTGTCCGCAGTGGTTCGGAGCAATCGGTAAGACGCCGGCAAAATATCTCATCTACAAGAACTGGAACCGCCATCCCCTGGCAGGCTTTTGACGATGACTATGAGTCTCGCTATCGACCGCGATCGCCTGATTTCCGAAATCGAAGCCCTGGCGGCGATTTCCCAAGCGCAGCCTCCTGTCGTGACGCGGATTGTTTTCACCCCGTCTGACCTGAAGGCGCGAGCATGGATGAAAGCGCGCTGCACAGAAGCCGGACTCACCGTGCGTGAGGATGCCGTGGGAAACACTTTCGCGCGCTGGGATGGATCGGATTCATCTGCGCCGGTGGTCGGCACGGGCTCGCACATCGACGCCATTCCGAACGCCGGGAAATACGATGGGGTCGTGGGCGTGCTCGGGGGCTTGGAAGCAATTCGAGCATTGCAGAGAATCGGATTCCGCCCAAAGCACTCCATCGAACTGCTGATTTTTACAGCGGAAGAGCCGACCCGCTTTGGCATTGGATGTCTGGGAAGCCGGCTGCTGTCGGGAACTCTTTCGGCCGATGCGGCGCAAAGACTGACTGACAAGGATGGCGCCACGCTCGAGGAAGTTCGCCGTGAGGCCGGTTTCGGCGGCGAACTCGAACAAGTGAAGTTGGCGAGTGCCTACTACAAGGCGTTCGTCGAATTGCACATTGAACAGGGACCGCTGTTGGAGCGCCAGCAGATTCCTCTCGGCATTGTTACGAACATTGCCGCACCGGCGAGTCTCGGCGTGCTGGTTGAGGGGGCCGGCGGACACGCCGGCGCGGTTCTCATGCCCGACCGCATCGACGCTCTCTGCGCTGCCGCTGAGCTGATTCTGGCGATTGAGAATGCGGCTCGCACCAGCGGAGCCATCGATACGGTCGCAACCGTCGGCATCTGCGAGGTGTTTCCCGGCGCCGTCAACAGCATTCCCCTGCAGGTTCGCCTCAGCGTCGATATCCGCGACACCGACCTTGCCCGGCGTGACATGGTAATGCGATCGATCGAGACCGCAAGCCGTTCGATTTCAGACCAGCGCCACGCGTTGATCCAGACCACACTGCTGAATGCCGATGCGCCGGCAGACTGCGCTCCCGCGATTATCGAGGCTCTCTCTCAATCTTGCCGCAAGCACGAGTTGAACTTCATTCCCATGGTCAGCCGCGCTTATCATGATTCGCTTTTCATGGCGCGCATCGCTCCCGTCGCCATGCTGTTCATTCCCTGCCGCAATGGATACAGCCACCGTCCGGACGAATACGCAGCTCCGGAAGACATTGCTAGAGGAACGCTGGTTCTTGCCGAGACGCTCGCTGGGTTGTCCAGCTAAGTTATCCCGCTAAGTTATCCGGCTGGGTCATCCGGCTGGGTCATCCGGCTGGGTCATCCAACTAAGTTATCCAGCTAAACCATGGGCTTCGACTACGGTGCGTGAGGAATGGTCGATTCCCGTTCTGCCCAGTGCTCCACGAGATCCCGCACTACTTTATCTCCAACCACCTCGGCTGCTTCGAGGGCAGGCAGATACGCCGAGTAATTTCCGGAAACCATTTCCTGCAGACTTTCTGCCACCGGCACGCCCGGAGCTTCACGGTCGTAATTGCTGACCGTGCGCAGCACCAGCACCCGCTGCAGATCAACCCTTCCCGCCGCACTCAGGAACGTGAGCGCCTGCATGGTGCCGGAATCTTCCATGGCGGCGACCATGTAGTTTCCTTTTCCACCAGTGTAGTAACGAGTCCAGGCGTTGGCCCATTCATCCATCTTCGAACCATGCCAGAACGTACTTGCCGACAAGGCATCGCCTCGCGCCACGAACGGCGGTTTCAGCGCATTGGGGAATCCAGCGAAGCGTGCGCGCGATTTGCGCAAGGCGTCGGAATCGGCCAACCGCACATCCTGCGTGAGGTGGAACGCCCAGCCCACCAGCCCCGGATTGAGAGTGTACATTTCCCCGTAGTCGTCGCTCGCTGGCTGCTCGTAAGGTGTGCCCTTCCGCAAGGGCAAGTAGCCGGTCGGCCAGCTTTCAGGGATTTGTCGGGCATCGATTTCAAACGCGAGATCGCCATCGACGACGTGAGCGGCCCAAACCGCTGATCCTGCCGAGACATCCGCAGGGTCGCCTCCGCCAATACCGGCAACAATCCAATACGCCTTCGAGAAGTCGAAATGCGGATCCAGGCCCAGCGCCATCACCGAAGCGGCAGCCTTGGCGGTTCCGACTCCGGTCACCATGCCCAGCACTCCGTCCTTATTTAGACGTACATGGTGATAGCCGGCAGGCAACGGAAGAACTTGATCGAGATGCTCGCGTTCTACCCAGAACTGAAATTCGCCGGGAGTATCGCCCGTATCTTCGCCGCGCTCGAACATGGTAACCACAACGACCTTGATGCGAATCGGCGCAGCCGGCGCGGCAGTCTGGGCAGAAATAGAGATAGAGTTAGAGCCACCGAAGATCGCGGACAGTGCCAGTGCGAGCAAGAGCCGCGTCGTAAGACTGCACATGAAGTTTCGGTGCTGGGCCATATTCAAAGGGGTGTATCAGTCCCGCCCGACTCGCGAATAATCGATTCGCGAAGCATCAATTCGCGAATCTTGGCGTAACCGGGCTTGATGGTGGAATAGATAAAATCGCAGCGCTCTTTGTAAGGCAGAAAAGCGCTCTTCATGGCGTTGATCATGATTCTTTCAAAATCGTCCAGGGATAAACCAAACGTCTCCGCGGCCGCTTCAAATTCCTGAGTCATCGATGTATGGCTCATCAAGCGGTTGTCGGTGTTCAGAGTGACGCGAAACTTTTCCTGATAAAGAATTTTGAAGGGATGCTCGGCCAGGCTCGGTGTAGCACCAGTATGCACGTTGCTCAGCAAACAGATTTCGAGCGGGATACGTTTGTCGAGAACATACTGAGCCAGATCGCCCAACTTCACGGCTTTGCCGTCAACCACCGCAATATCGTCGATCAGGCGGGTTCCGTGCCCGATGCGGTGGGCGCCACAATATTGAATCGCCTGCCAGATCGATTCCTTTCCGTAGCCTTCTCCGGCGTGCACCGTGATGTTGAAATTCTCGCGCTGAATGTAATGGAAGGCATCCACGTGCTTCTTGGGGGGATAACCGCCCTCTTCGCCCGCCAGATCGAAGCCGACCACGCCACGCGCCCGAAAATCGACAGCCAGTTCCGCCATTTCGAGCGAGGTGTTCATGTTGCGCATCGCGCAAATGATCAGACCAGAGGAGATTCCGAAATCTTTTCGCCCACGTTCCAATCCTTTCAGTACCGCGGAGACAATCTGTTGGTGGGTCAATCCTTGCCGGGTGTGAAAGACCGGCGCAAAGCGAGTTTCAAAATAAACAACTCCGTCCCGGCTCAGATCTTCAGCCTGCTCGTAAGCCACGCGCTGCAGCGCCTCCTCGGTCTGCATCACGGCGATGGTGTGCTGGAACCCCTCCAAATATTTCGCCAGACTGCCTTGATTGGCTCCGCGAAAAAACCACTCAGCAAGCGCCTGCGGGTTGTCGGTTGGAAGGCCCGTGTATTTTCCGTCTCGGGCGAGCTCAATGATGGTTCGCGGCCGCAGCACGCCGTCCAAATGCTCGTGTATAAGGACTTTGGGAAGGCCCTGCAATAATCCTTTATCAAGATTCATGGAAGTGGAGTCTGCTCCCGGCAGCTGGTGTCGAACCAAGCGGCGAAGCGTTGCAAGATAATACACCCTCACGAATAGGGCTGCCTCTGCTGGTCGCGGAGTTTAGGCCTCGCGAACCTGCAGCAACGCTCCGGTGTCTATGGAATCTAGGGTGACCCGGAGGCCGCACTCCGCGGGTTCCACGCAAGAATGGCGAGTTGGCTCGTTCTCATATTGAAAGCAAGAAAGCTGTAGCAGCACCGAAGGTAATCACGGAGACACCATGGAAAGATCTTCTGGCCGTACTGTTCCATCAAGATACTGGTTGTTTTTTGTTCCTGTCCTGTTGGCGGTCGCAGCTATTGTGACTGTTCAAACGTTTCAGGCGGCAAATGGCGAACTGGCCGCTGGCGCCGTATATACGCGCGGAACGCTCGATTTGACCATCCCGTACCATGCCGCCCAACCCGGCGCTGGAAAGCTCAGCGTCGAAGTATTGGATCCAGAAAACCATGTCTTGGGAAGCGCGGAGAAGGCCGTGGATGCCGTCGAGGGAAACGGGCGCTGGTATGAACGCATCGCGCTGGCAAAGCCATTGGCCATCGACGAACTAGTCTGGCATCGCGTGCGCTACCGTTTCGAATACAGCGATGGCAAGAGTGCGAAGATCGAGGGCACGGAATCGATCTCGGAGATCCTGCGCATGCCGGTGGTTCACATCCTGGGCCAGCAATCGTATCTGACCGGCGGCGAAGCTGCGGTGCGCGTGATTGTCACCGATTCGCACGACGAGATTGTGGAGGGACGTGGCTCGGTCCGGATCGAATTGTTGGTCCCGGAGCAGAAATCGCGGCTGCTTTTCAGCGGGCAGCTCAATCGGCGCGGAACCACCGAAGCGCAATTTCGGCTTCCCAGCCGGGGTGGTGGGCACATATCAATTGCGCTACCTGGTCGAGACGGCGATCGGCTCGACGGAATTCATTCAACCCGTCCGGCTCGAGGACAAGGTTTCCATTCTCCTCACTACCGAAAAGCCAATTTACCAGCCCGGACAGATGATTCACGTGCGCGCGCTGGCGCTGGATCGCGCCAACCACGAGGCCGCCGCCGGCCGCAAACTGACTTTTGAAGTGGAGGACTCCCGCGGCAACAAGGTCTTCAAAAAGGCGACACAGGCGGACAAGTTCGGCATTGCGTCGGCGGAGTTCGGATTCGCGGATGAAGTCAACTTGGGCACTTATCATCTGCGCGCTTTGCTGAGCGGGAACGAACCCGAGAGCGAGTCGCCGACCAATACGGCCGAGATCGCGCTCAACGTCGAACGCTACGTTCTGCCGAAATTCAAAGTCGCGATTGACTTCGCGGGGCAAGGATCACAAAACCAAGCGCGGCTACCGCCCCGGCGATCACGTGACTGGAACCGTTCGCGCCAATTACTTCTTTGGCAAGCCGGTGGATGGCAGGGAAGTAACGGTTAAAGCGTCCAGCATGGACGTGGCGCACTTTGACGTGGGCTCGGCGCAAGGCCGCACCGATCCCGACGGAGCCTATCAGTTCGACCTGCCGTTGCCGGACTTATTTCGCCGGACGGCCGCTGAGCCAGGGCGCGGCTGGCGTCCTGATTGAGGCCACGGTGAAAGATTCGGCGGACCACTCCGAAACTCGCGGCGAGCCCATCACGGTGAGCGAATCGCCGCTGCTCATCACCGCCGTCCCAGAAGGTGGCACGCTGTTCCGGATCTTGAGAACCAGGTTTTCATGCTGACTTCGTAGCCGGACGGGAAGCCGGCGGTGCCAGCATGAAGGTACACGCGGCGGGCAAGCGGATCAGAACGCGACGACCGATGACGGCGGCGTGGCGGTGATCCGGCTGAGGCCGGCGCGGGAGAGGAAACGTTGGGATCGAAGGCAAGCGATCAAGGAAGGCAACCACGCGTCGAGTGCGATGAAGCTGCAGATTCCGTGAGGGCGACGAGCAGATTCTGCTCCGCACGGAACGCGCGGTCTATCGGGCCGGAGACCGTATGGAGCTGAGAGTGTTCTCGACCAAGAAGCAGGGCACGGCGTACCTCGACGTGGTGAAAGACGGACAGACCGTCCTGACGCGCGACATCGACATTGTGAATGGCCAGGCAGAATTGTCGCTTGACGGCGACGCCGGAGCTGGCGGGCACGGTGGATATCAACGCGTATCTTTTCGGCCGCAATGCGCGGCCGGTTGCGCGATCATCGCCTGGTCTTCGTGCAACCGGCCGACGAACTCAAGATCGAGGCCATGGCAGATGCGCCGGTCTACAAGCCTGGCGCCGACGCCCGTGTCCGCTTTCGCGTGACGAATTCCCGCGGTGAGGGCGTAAGCGCGGCCTTGGGCCTGCAAGTGGTGGATGAGGCGGTCTTCGCGCTCGCCGAAAAGCAGCCCGGCTTTGCCAAAGTGTTTTTCTACCTCGAGCAGGAAGTCATGAAGCCGCGTTATGAGATCCACTCGATCGGCATGTCGGAAATCGTCGAACCCGCGGAAGAGTCGAAGGTCGAACAACGCAACCGGGCTGCGCGCGCCCTGTTCTCAGCCACCGAAATGGTGAGCTCAAACAACTTCGAGACAGAATTCGGCCGCACTGTGCCGATGACGAAATACCAGGAGTATGCCGGACGCTACCACGCACAGTTCCTGGCGCAAGTGCGACATCTAGCCGAAGACTTGAGCCACGCCTATCGCGAGGATTCCGAAAAAGGTGATTTGACCAAGGTCTTCGCGCGAATATCGAGTGCCGGCAATCCTGAGTTTCTCGATGCTTGGGGAACCGAACTTCGCGTTGAACCCATCCAGTGGAACCGCAACAAGACTTATTACATGGTGCATAGCGCGGGAGCGGACCATCGATTCGGCAGTGGAGATGATATGACTGCCTATATCGAGGTTCACACCGGCAGTATCGTCGGCCAGCCCAACTCGGGAACCATCGACCTGAACATCGAACATGATCGCGGCGCTTTCAACGGACTCGCGGAAATTGTGGGAACTGTTACCGACCCCTCCGGCGCCGTGGTGCAGGGAGCCAACATTAACCTGCGCGAAGTTTCCAGCGGGAAGACGCGGACGGTTAGCGCAAATGCCGCCGGACAATTTGATCTGGCAGGATTGGCTGCCGGTAAATACGAAGTCCAGGTGTCTTCGGCTGGATTCGAGGTCGCTTCGCGAGAACTCACGGTTCAGGCGCGCGACCGCGCCGTGCTCTCCGTCAAGCTTGCGATTGGCGAGGCTTCGGAGGCTGTCACGGTTACGGGGGCGAATCCGATGATTCTTCGTGCGGCCCGGGGTGGCGTGGTCGGCGGTGTGCCAGGAGGCGTGGCCGGTGGTGCTCTGGGAGGCGTGATCAACGAGATGGTAGTGGCGGCGGATGCTGCTCCTGTGCCGGCCATGCAGATGCCGATAGACATCGGCCAAAGCAGCGCGATTCTCACGAAAGACAAGAAACAAGAGTCGGGTCCGTCAGCGCACGTGCGCTCCTACTTTCCCGAGGCTCTCTACATCAATCCAGAAATCATCACCGACTCGAACGGCGTGGCGAGTATCACGATTCCGCTGGCAGACTCCATCACCACGTGGCGCATGGCAATGATGGCGTCGACGACGCACGGGGCGCTGGGCAGCGCAACCTCGAGCCTGAAAGTTTTTCAGGATTTCTTCGTGGACCTCGACCTGCCGGTCACGCTCACCCAGGGCGATCGGGTTTCTATTCCTGTCGCCGTGTACAACTACTCAGGCGGACGCGGAGACGTCAGCCTGAAACTGCAGCCGGACGACTGGTTCTCGCTGGTCGATGATGTTGCCGACAAGTCCGTCACCGTCGATTCTGCCCGCGTGGGCGGATCGCAGTTCACGCTCGAAGCGCGGCGAATCGGCAAGTTCAAACTGACGCTCTCGGCCCGCATGAAGGGCGGGGCGGACCGTGCCGATATTGTCGTGCGGGAAATCGAAGTCATTCCCAACGGGCGCGAGCAGAATCTGGTTTTCAACGGACGCCTGGAAAACTCCGTTCGGCACGAACTCAACTTTCCGGCGAACTCCATCCCCGACGCGAGGAAGATTTTCGTCCGGCTTTACCCCGGCCCGCTGAGCCAGGTGATCGAAGGCATGGACAGCATTCTGCGCATGCCCGGCGGATGCTTCGAGCAGACTTCATCGAGCACCTATCCCAACGTGCTGGCGCTCGATTACATGAAGCGCACCAAGAAGTTGACTCCTGAAGTGCATGCCAAGGCTGAGGGATACATCGCCAACGGCTACCAGCGCTTGCTGACGTTCGAAGTTCCCGGCGGCGGCTTCTCCTGGTTCGGACAAGCGCCGGCCAACAAAATCCTGACGGCGTATGGCCTGATGGAATTCAGCGACATGTCGAAGGTCTACGATGTGGACCCGAGACTGATCGCACGAACGCAACAATGGCTGGCCAGCCAACAGCAGGCCGACGGAAGCTGGAAGCCGGACACGCAGTTCATCAACGAGGGCGCTACGAACCGCTACAACTCCGACGTGCTACGCATTACCGCCTATCTTGCATGGTCGCTGGAGAACACCGGGTACGAGGGACCTGCGGTCGAACGGGCCAGGCAGTTTGTGGAAAGCCACATGAATGGGAAGATCGACAATGCGAAGATCGACACCTATACGCTGGCTGTCATCGCCAACTTTGCGGTCGACTTTGGCGGAGGCAATCATGGGTCTGCGTCTGTTGATCAGGGAAAAGACCGCAGCTTCACTCGCCAGGCCATGCAGCTTCTGCTCGACGCGCGCACTGAAAAAGATGAGCAGGCCTGGTGGAGCGCCGATGAAACTGGCGTCTACGCCACCGGCACCAGCGCGAGCGTGGAAACGACTGGACTCGCGGTGCAGGCATTGCTGAAGTGGGGTGAGGCGTCCGGCACGGCCCACAAAGCGATGAACTACATCGCATCCAAGAAGGACGCGACCGGGGCGTGGGGCACAACGCAAGCGACCATCATGGCGCTGCGCGCGCTGCTGCTCGCAACCGAGAAGGGCGCGGCCGATGTGCAAGGCACTCTCGAAGTTCTGCTCAACGGCAAACCCGTGGAGAAGCTGACCCTCACGCCGGAGAACAACGACTTGCTCCATCAGTTTGTGTTCAAGAGTGTGGGGTCGAAAGACATGGGTTCGAAAGACGCCGAGTCAAAAAATGCTGACCCGGACAATTCCAACTCGGTAGAAATCCGGTTCGAGGGCAAAGGCGGCCTGGCGTACCAGGTTGTCGGGAACTACTACCTTCCCTGGGACCAGAAGCCAGCCAACGAGGCTCTCTCTATTGATGTGGCCTACGACCGCACCCACCTGGCGCAGGACGACATCGCCACAGCGACCGCGACCGTCAAGAACAATCTCCCCAAGGCGGCGAACATGGTGATGGTCGACCTCGGCATTCCTCCCGGCTTCGATCTGCTCAGCGAGGATCTGCAGACTTTTGTCGAGAAGACCGCCGGCCAGAAGACCGCGCGTCTGGAAAAATTCAGCCTCACGGCAACCCAGGCCATTCTCTATTTCAACTCGATCGCTCCCGGTGAGACGGTCACGCTGCATCTTCGGCTGCGGGCCAAGTATCCCATTCGCGCGCGAACCTTCCGCTCGCGCGTCTACGAGTATTACGACCCAGACGTCAGTTCGATCGCGCGTCCGGTGCAGTTGGAGGTGCGCCAGCGGTAAGAACCAGCGCGGCTGCGATAAGATACCGATGCAGCCTATGCGCGTTGACTCGCATCAGCATTTTTGGATCTACAGCCCTGGAGAATATGGCTGGATCGACGATTCGATGGCAGCATTGCGCCGTGACTTTCTGCCAAACCATCTGCAGCCTGAACTGGAAAGCTGCGGCATCCACGGATCGATTGCGGTGCAGGCGCGCCAGTCGCTGGAAGAAACTCGCTGGCTTCTCGAGTTGGCTGAGAGTTCCAAGTGGATTCTCGGGGTAGTCGGCTGGGTCGATCTGCGGTCGCCCGAGGTTCAATCGCAGCTGAAGGCTCTGACTCGAAATCCAAAGCTGGTCGGCGTTCGCCACATCGTCCAGAGTGAGCCCGACGATCGATTCCTGCTGCAGCCAGATTTTCTGCGCGGCATATCCGCGCTGGAAGAGTTCGACCTTGCTTACGACATCCTGATCTACACCAAGCACCTTCCTGTAGCCGCCGAGTTCGTGCAACGTTTCCCGCGCCAGCGCTTTGTGCTCGATCACCTTGCCAAACCCCCGATCAAAAGTGGCGACATCGATTTCTGGGCGCAGGGAATCAGACGGCTGGCTGAGTTCCCAAATTTATTCTGCAAACTCTCGGGCTTGGTCACCGAGGCAGATTGGCAACAGTGGGAGCCCGAGCAGATCGTCCCATTTTTGGATGTCGCCTTTGAAGCCTTCGGACCGGACCGGCTCATGGTTGGCTCCGACTGGCCGGTCTGCCTGGTGGCGTCATCGTACGCGCGCTGGGCCGAAGTCGTGAAGACCTACCTGCTCGGGCGAAAACCGGAATATCGAGACAGCGTCCTCGGCGGGAATGCGCAGCGGTTTTGGCGGCTGAACGCTCCATAAGAATCTGACGCGTGCATTCCTGTTTCCTGCTTTACAATGACCGGGCGCAATTTGTCAGTGTGCCGTTCGCTTCCAGCATGACTTGGATTGCCACTTAAATTCATGCATCGCTCAGTTCTCCAACTCGATTCCCGCGACAACGTTTTGATCGCCCTCACCGACTTGAAGGCCGGCGAGCAGATTGAATTCGCAGGCCAGGTTTACGCGCTTCCGAAGAGCGTGCCCGCCAAACACAAGTTCGCCATGCGAAGTCTCGACATCGGCGACAACGTCATTATGTACGGCGTTCTGGTGGGCCGAGCGGTCAAGCCTATCGCGGAAGGAGAACTGCTGACGACGAGCAACATCCAACACCAGGCTGCACCTTTCCACGAGCAATCGGACGAATTTCACTGGGCGCCACCTGATATTTCACGGTGGCAGCACAGGACGTTTCTTGGCTACCACCGCTCCGATGGCCGAGTCGGCACGCGAAACTACTGGCTGGTCGTGCCTCTGGTTTTTTGTGAGAACAAGAACATTCAGGTTCTGAAGCAGGCGCTCGAAGAAGAGCTGGGGTTCGCTGCCCCCCAACTCTATCGCCGTCAGGTCGCAGACTTGGCTAAGCTCTACCGCGATAGCCAGATGGAAAAGATCGACGTTCCCCCACTGGCCATGGAAGCGGCGCCGGCCCCGCGCAGCCGGTTGTTCGACAATGTCGATGGCATCCGGTTTCTGCTTCACGATGGCGGATGCGGCGGCACCCGCGAAGACTCCAACAACCTCTGCGGCCTCATCGCCGGCTATCTTCATCATCCCAACGTCGCCGGCGCCACGGTCCTCAGCCTCGGCTGCCAGCACGCGCAAATCGCAATTCTTCGCGACGAACTGCGCAAGCGCAATCCAAACTTCGACAAGCCGCTGTTCATTCTCGAGCAACAGCGCAGCGGCTCGGAAGCCGCCATGATGTCGGAGGCGATCCGCCAAACTTTTCTGGGGCTGGTCGCAGCCAACAAGGCTCAACGTACTCCCGCTCCGCTCGCCGATCTGTGCGTGGGCCTGAAGTGCGGAGGGTCGGACGGCTTCTCGGGCATTTCGGCGAATCCCTCCATTGGTCACACTGCCGACCTGCTCGCCGCTGTCGGTGGCCGAACCATTCTTTCCGAATTTCCCGAGCTCTGCGGCGTGGAACAGGAACTCATCAACCGCGGCAAGAACAAAGAAGTCGGCCACCGCTTCATCCAACTCATGCGCGCCTACGCCGCCCGCGCCGCCGCCGTAGGTTCCGGTTTCGACATGAATCCTTCCCCAGGCAACATGCGTGACGGTCTCTTGACCGACGCCATGAAATCAGCCGGAGCCGCCAAGAAGGGCGGCACTTCTCCGGTGACCGCCGTGCTCGATTATCCCGAGTACTCCACTGAACCGGGGCTCAATCTGCAATGCACGCCCGGCAATGACGTGGAGTGCGTCACCGCACAAGTCGGAGCGGGGGCAAACATCGTGCTGTTCACTACCGGCCTCGGTACGCCGACCGGCAATCCGATCGCTCCAGTTATAAAACTCTCCACCAACTCGGACCTCGCACAACGCATGCACGACATCATCGACATCGATACCGGCCCGGTAGTTGCCGGCGAGAAAACCATCGACCAGATGGGCGAGGCCATCCTCGATCTCGTCATTCGAGTGGCAAACGGCGAAGTCCGCACCAAAGCCGAGCAAAAAGCTCAGGAAGATTTCATCCCCTGGAAACGAGGCGTGTCGCTCTGACCAACCCAGACACGAATACGCGAACTTTCCGGCTCGATGGCAAAGTTGCCGTCGTCACCGGCGGCGGAAGCGGAATCGGTCAGGCCATTGCCATTAGGCTCGCGGAGCAGGGCGCTGCTATCCACATTCTGGACGTCAATGAATCCGCCGCGGCCGCAACCTGCCAACGAATCATCGACGCAGGCGCCCACGCATCCTTCCATACGTGCGACGTGACCAACCACGAAGCTGTGACCGCCAGGTTTAACGAATTCTTCCGAGAGCAGCGCGTTCACATCCTCATCAACAACGCCGGCATCTCACACATCGGCACCGTCGAAACCACCACTCCGGAAGATTTCGACAACGTCATCCGCGTGAATATCAAGGGCTTCTATACCTCCATGCGCGCCGTCGTCGGACACATGAAAGACAACGGCGGCGGAGTGATCGTAAACATGGCGTCGATCGCCGGGTCCTCCGGCCTGCCTGACCGCTTCGCCTACTCGATGAGTAAAGGGGCCGTCATTGCTATGACCTATTCCGTCGCCCGCGACTATCTCGCCCACAATATTCGATGCAATTGCATTTCACCAGCCCGCGTTCATACACCATTCGTCGACAACTACTTGCAGAAGAATTATCCCGGACGCGAAAAGGAAATGTTTGAGAAGCTGGCAAAAGCCCAGCCGATCGGAAGAATGGCGGAGCCCGCCGAAGTCGCATCCCTGGCCCTCTTCTTATGCTCGGACGAGGCGGCGTTCATCACCGGCGTGGATTATCCCATCGACGGCGGATTCTTCAACCTCCGAGGCTAGCGCATGGACCTGCAACTGAAAGACAAAGTCGTGATCATCACCGGCGGCGCCAAAGGCATCGGCGCAGCAATCGTCCACTCGCTGGCTGCAGAAGGCGCAATCCCGGTAATCGTCGATCGCGATGCAGAGGCCGGCAAGGGACTGCAAGCCGAATTGCGGAGCCGCAGCGCGAACTGCGCACTGATCAACATTGATCTCGAAAATCCTGACAGCTGCTCGCATTCGATCGCGCAGACGTTGAATACTTTCCGTCGCCTCGACGCCCTCGTCAACAACGCCGGACGCAACGACAAAGTCGGCCTTGAATCCGGCAGCGTCGCGGAATACGTGGCGTCACTCCACCGCAATCTGGTCCACTATTACAGCATGGCCCACTATGCTCTGCCTCACCTGAAGCGCTCGCGCGGAGCCATCGTCAACATCGGCTCGAAGACGGCCGTGACGGGTCAAGGGAGCACCTCTGGGTATGCGTCCTCGAAGGGCGCTGTTATGGCTCTCACGCGCGAATGGGCCGCCGAACTTCTTCCTTACGGAATTCGCGTCAACACCGTCATTCCTGCCGAGGTCATGACGCCGCTCTACCGAAGTTGGCTCGACACGTTTCCGAATCCCGAAGAAAAACTGAAGAACATCCTTTCCAAGATTCCCCTCGAGCAGCGCATGACCACCTCGGAAGAGATCGCTGCCATGGTCGTGTTTCCTGATCTCCGCCAAGTCCAGCCACACCACCGGCCAGCACTTGTTCGTCGACGGCGGCTACACTCATCTGGATCGCTCACTGACATGAGGATCTCCGAATGACCGCATCCGCGCCTATCACCGAGCGACGCTATGTTGCGCCGCTGATCCTGGTGACCAGTCTGTTCTTTCTGTGGGCAATCGGCGTCAACCTGAACGACGTCTTGATCCAGCATTTCAAAAAGGCGTTCGGTCTCACCGACTCCGGCTCGTCGCTGATTCAGGTTGCGTTCTTTGGGGGCTATTGCCTGGCCGCTCTGCCCGCGGGATGGCTGATGCAGCGGGTCGGCTATAAACGGGGAATTCTGATTGGCCTACTGGTCTGCGCCACGGGAACAATCTTGTTTATTCCAGCAGCGTCCGTGAGAGTCTACGGATTTTTCCTCTGCGCTCTCTTCGTGATGGCCTGTGGGCAGTCGGTTCTCGAGGTCGCCGCCAATCCCTATGTGACGACACTTGGCCCCGCTGAGAGTTCAGAACGACGACTGAATCTCGCGCAATCTTTCAATGCCGCAGGCGCCGTGCTGATTGCCCTCATCGGCTCGCGATTCATTCTCTCCGGCATCGAGCACACGCCGGCTGAACTCGCTGCCATGAGTCCTTCGCAGTTGTTGGCCTATCAGGTCTCCGAGGCCAACATGGTGAAGACTCCTTATCTCATAATCACCGGGGTCTTCCTGTTCGTCGCGCTGCTCATCTTCCTGACGAAGCTGCCGGAGATTCGCGAAACCAATAAGGACGGATTGGAGACTGCGGACGCGAGACTCAGCGGCGTCCTCTGCGTTTCCACACTTGATCAAAGGCGTGGTGGCGCAGTTCTTCTATGTGGGAGCGCAAGTAGGCGTAGGAAGCTTCATTATCCGGTTCGCCGAGTTCACCCTGCCCGGCACTCATGAAAAAGCGGCCGCTCATTACCTGCAGGCGCACCTGGCGGGCTTCATGATTGGGCGCTTCGCAGGTTCCGCAATCATGCAAAAAGTCGCGGCGCCGCGCCTGCTCAGCTTGTTCGCCGCAGGTTCGCTGCTCTGCCTTCTGGTGGTCCTGTTTGCCTCAGGCGTCGCGCCCGTCTGGGCGATCGTCTTAGTCGGCTTTTTTCATTCCATCATGTTCCCCACGATTTTCGCATTGAGCCTGAAGAGTCTGGGCCCTTATACCAAGCTCGGATCGTCCCTGTTGGTGATGGCCATCATCGGAGGCGCGGTCTTCCCCTGGATCATGGGCAGGATTTCCGATGCCTGGAACATTCAACGCGCGTTTGTGGTTCCGTTGGTGTGTCACGCTTATGTGTTCTACTTCGCAATGTGGGGATACCGGCCGGCCGCGGGTGCGAACGCGGTTTCGACCTTGGCCGTTCCCGCCACAGAGGTCGAATGAACCGACGCTACTGCCTCACCCTCGACTTGAAAGACGATCCCAAGATGATCGCCGAATACAAGCGCCATCACGAGAAGATATGGCCCGAGATTACGCGCAGCATCAAAGAGTCAGGCATCGTGGACATGGAGATTTATCTCCTCGGGACGCGCATGTTCATGATCATGGAGGTGAACGAGTCGTTCTCGTTCGATGCGAAGAACCGCGCCGACCGGCTCAACCCAAGAGTTCAGGAGTGGGAAACGCTCATGTCGACATTTCAGAAAATGCTGCCCCAAGCCAAACTCGGCGAGAAATGGCTGCTGATGGAACGAGTGTTTACGCTGGAGAACAAAAAAGTATCCTAGGGCCGCTCCGGCCAGGAATGTTTCGGGTAGCGTCGCATTAATTCGCGGCGCACCTCTGGATACAGGCGGTCCCAGAATCCCGCTAGATCTTTTGTCGTTTGCACAGGCCGTTGGTTCGGAGCCAGCAGGTGGACCACTACCGGCGTTCGCTCCGGCCCAATTCGCGGCGTGTCGCGCATGCCGAAGAAATCCTGCAGCCGGGATGCAATCCACGGAGGCTTACCACGCTCATAGTGAACCTGAGTCTGGCGGCCACTCTGCAGGCGGATGCTTGGCGGCGCGAGGTCGCGCAACTTTCTCCCACCGCCAATCTGTTGTTCTAGAACTGAAACTAAGTCGGCCGCGGTCTTTTTCAACTCAGCAAAGCTCCGCAGGCCCAAACATAGCTCACGCACTGCCTGCGAAACCTCCGGTGCCTGGAAACCCGCAAATTCGACGCGTCCCATAAACTCATTGAGAGCGTCCACGTCGACGAAGCGGTCGATCCCGGCTTCCAAAGCCTTCTGGGCGAGCATTTCAGCCGCGGCTTCCGCGTCCGGAATCGCGCCTCGTGATTCTTGAATCACCAACTCGTCATATAGCAACGCGCTCACCGCATCCACCCGCTCGGCCACGCGATTCCACACCACGCTCGATTGGTCTTTGACGCGCTCGGGAAACAGTTCAATCAGCCACTCCGGCTCAATGCGTGCCACCATCCGGATCAGCGGCAGCGGTTTCTCTTTACGATCCTCGGCATCGACTGCGACCATAAACTCGTACGGCGGAGGCACGCCGGCCAATTCCGCCGACGCGCCCGTCGATAGCAGCACCTGCTTCCCTGCTCGCAACCGCGCGACGCGATCCGGGAAGCCGGCGAGAACGGAGATCAGTAGTGCGTCATCGTCATGTTTCTTCTGGCCAGAAATCCGTGCGATTCTGCGAAGCTGCGCAATGTGCTGTCGAACGCGGTGGTCCTGCTCCAAATCCATGGCGTCGAGCAGATCATTTTTTTCCACGTGCACGCCGGACCCCAGCAGAGCCACGGCGACACAGCCGTCGTCACCCACGCCGCGCTCCACGGCTTCGACGAGAATGCGCGAAAGCCTGGGCGGCAGCGGATACTGCGCCAGTTCGCGCGCCATACTTCCTTTGGCGCCCAGCCGGTCCAACAGTTCCTCGGCCTGTCGAACCGCTGCCGCGCTCGGCGCATCGAGCCACGAAACATCGTTGACATGTCCGATCCCCATCGCCCGCAGACTGAGGCAAAGCTGAGAGAGATCACTGCGCAGAATTTCCGGCGCATCCTGATCCGGACGCCGCGAATAATCCTCCTCGGTATACAAGCGAAGCACGCGCCCCGGCGCAGTGCGCGCGGCCCGCCCGGCTCTCTGCTTCGCCGAAGCCTTGCTGACTCGGCCGACGTGAAGCGCCGGCAGCCCGCTCCAATGCGAATAGGTCGCGAAGCGCGCCAGACCGCTGTCGATGACCGCGGTTACTCCCTCCACCGTAATTGAACTCTCTGCCACATTGGTGGCCAGGATCAGTTTTCGTTGAGACGCGGGTGAGAGCGCCCGGTCCTGCTCGTTCCCCGGCAGACTACCGTGCAGAGGAAGCATAAGCAGCCCGGCACGGCGCGCAATAGCGTCGCACGCCCGCATTGCGCGACGAATCTCAACCGCTCCCGGCAGAAAGACCAGCGCGTCGCCGGTATGTCCCGCATCGATCAGCAGTTCCACCGCGTTTTTCACTTGTGCTTCCAGCGGCTCGGGAGAATACGGCAGATGAATGATCGAGAGGTCGAACAGCGTCCCCGCAGAGCGCACGATGGGGCAACCGTCCAAATACTTCGCTACCGGATCGGCATCGAGAGTTGCCGACATGACCACAATTCGCAGATCGGGCCGGGTCTGCTGCAATCGCTTCAACAGAGCCAGCGCGAGGTCGCTTTCCAGATGGCGCTCGTGAAATTCATCGAGCACCACCGCGGCTACACCCTTCAGGTTCGGATCCGAAAGCAGACGACGAGTGAGTACGCCCTCGGTAACAAATCGCAGCCGCGTATGCGGCCCGACCGCTTCTTCAAAACGGATTTGGTATCCGACCGTCCCGCCGACCTCTTCGCCTAGCTCCCACGCGACTCGGCGCGCTGCCAGCCGCGCCGCAATCCGGCGCGGCTCGAGCACAACCACTTCGCCACTCACAATCCCAAGCAGCGCGGGCGGTACGCGAGTGGTCTTCCCCGCTCCTGGAGCGGCTACGATCACCAGGTTCGGGTGCAGTTTTAGGGAGTCAAGAATCTCCGGCAGAAGGTCGTCCACCGGAAGAGCAGGTTTGCGGCTCGGCACTTCTCATCGAAACATGGAGTCGAGGCCGGCGTCAAATGCCGGCCTATTCTGGCGCCGACTTTACTTTTTCTTCGTCTCTTTTTACCTTATGTTCGATGCCTGCCTATTTCACTCCCGATTTTTTTCGTTTTCTCGCTCGCCTCAAGCGCAACAACAATCGCGACTGGTTCCTCGCCCACAAAGAAGAATGGGAAAAGTCTGTTCGCCAGCCTGTCCTGCGTTTCATCACGGACTTCGCGGCGCCGCTATCTGAAATTGCGCCTCATCTGGTGGCGGATCCACGCCCGTCGCGCGGCTCCATGTTTCGGATCTACCGCGACACGCGATTTTCCCACGACAAGCATCCTTACAAAACGAACGTCGCCATGCGCTTTTCCCATCGTGGCAAAGACGTTCACTCGCCTGGCTATTATCTCCATCTCGAGCCCGGAGGATGTTTCGCCGCGTCGGGCCTGTGGCATCCGGAGCCGCCAACCCTGCTCAAGGTTCGCAACGCCATCGTGTCGCGCCCTGCGGAGTGGCGGGCGGTCCACAAACTTCTCAACTGGGACGATGCCGGCAAACTTCGCCGTCCGCCGCGCGGGTTCCCTGCCGATCACGAATTTGTGGAGGACCTTAAGCTTCGCGACCTTGGTACCGCCATCAACTTCACCGACAAACAAGTCTGCAGCCCCAACTTCATGTCAACGTTCGTCAACGCCTGCCGCGCCATGTCGCCCGTCGCCGCGTTCCTGAGCAGCGCCGTCGGATTGAAGTTTTAAGCTGCGTGACGTCGCGGAAATGTTATGTGGGAAGGAGCCCCTGGTAGATCGCCATTCCGACCACTGCATCCACACCGATAGCGTGCAAGTCATCAATCTCTTGTTGCGCCCGTATTCCTCCCGCAGCAATGAGCTGTCTGGCCGTGGCCTCGCGCAGTGGACGGATCACATCCTGCGGGAATCCCTGGAGCAGCCCCTCGGTCTCCACATGCGTGTACAGAAACGCGCCGCACCATGGCTCCAGTGATTGAATCATCTGTAGAGGGCTGACCGCGGTCTGCTTTCGCCACCCGTGAATGACCACTCGACCGCCAATCGCATCGAGAGCGAAGACCAGCCGGCTGGAACCGACTGCATCGGCGATCCTCTCCGCAAAACCGCGATCCAGCTTTTCTCCCGCGAACAGCGCCGACCCGATGATGATCCTCTGAGCTCCCGCTGCCAGCGCAGCCTGTGCCGCCTCCGCCGAGCGGATGCCTCCGCCCACCTGGCACGGCAGTTGCCTGGCAAATTCTTTCACCAGTGCGACGTTGTCACCCGTTCCAATGGCGGCATCGAGATCGATGAGCTGTATCAACGGATACTTCGAGAAGCGGCCCACCCACGCGTCGAAGTCGTCGAACTCCAGCGTCTTCTTCCGGCCCTGCACAAGCTGCACAATCTTGCCGCCCATCAAATCGATGGAGGGAATCAGCATGGCCACCTCACCGGAATTCCCTGCGACCCGATTTCTCGCTTGAGGTCGACGAACTGGCTGAAACCGTAGTGAAAAATCGACGCCGCCAGCGCGGCATCGGCGTGGCCTTCGCGGAATACGTCCACAAAATGTTGCGCGCCGCCCGCGCCGCCGGACGCAATCACGGGAATCCGCACTGAGTCCGCCACCGCTCGCGTCAACTCGCAGTCAAAGCCAATGCCCGTGCCGTCCCGGTCCATCGAAGTCAGCAGAACTTCTCCCGCACCACAGTCTTCCGCCTCCTGCGCCCACGCAACCGCGTCGCGCCCGGAGGACGTTCTGCCGCCATGCGTGAACGCTTCCCAATGGGATGCATCCCCGGAACGCTTGGCGTCAATCGCAACGACCACGGCCTGGGAGCCGAAGCGCTCGGCGATGTGCGTGATCACAGTCGGATCCGCAAGTGCCGCGGAGTTAATGCTGATCTTGTCCGCGCCCGCCGAAAACACCGCGGCCGCATCTTCCAAAGTGCGAATGCCGCCGCCAACCGTGAAAGGAATAAACAGCTGGCGCGCCGCACGGCGGACCGTGTCGAGCAGCGTTGCACGCCGTTCGTGGGCCGCTGAAATATCGAGTAGCACAATTTCGTCCGCGCCCGACGCGCTATGGGCCTTGGCCAGTTCGGCGGGGTCGCCCGCGTCTCGCAAGTTTTCAAACCTCACGCCCTTGACGACGCGGCCGCCCTCAACGTCGAGGCAAGCGATAATGCGTTTTGTCAGCATGTCAGGTTGCACATATCAGATTACGCATATCAGAGCGCACAAAAATTGTTCAACATCTTCAAACCAACCTCCCCGGACTTCTCCGGATGAAACTGCACGCCAAAGACGCGATCCCGTTCCACGGCTGCCGAAAACCGGCCACCATACTCGCAACACGCAACCGTCGTCTCGGTAATCGGCGCACGAAAAGAATGTGTGAAATACACAAACGACGCCGCGGGCACATCGCGCAACAGCCGTGAGGATGGGTTGACCTCAAGCTGATTCCAGCCAACATGCGGTGACTTCACGCTCGCCGGAAAACGCTCGCATTCGCCCTGCCACAAGCCCAGGCCCAGGGTCTCCGGCGATTCCTGACTCCGCTCGAACATCCACTGCATCCCAACGCAGATGCCCAGGAACGGCGTTCCGCTTTCAATGGCGGCCGCAATCGCATCCTGTAAACCGGAGCACGCAAGCGTCGCCGTCGAAGCAAAGTGGCCCACGCCGGGCAACACAATTTTCGACGCCTTCGCCACATCCGCCGGAGCGGAAGTGATGGCACAGTCCTGCCCCAACCAGTCCAGCGCCTTTTTCACCGAAACCAGATTGCCGGCGCCGTAATCCACGATCGCGATCATCACAACACTCCCTTGGTGCTGGGCAGGAGGCGAGCCATTCGCCGGTCGCGCCAGCACGCCGCACGCAGCGCCCGGGCAAACGCCTTGAACAGCGCTTCAATCTTGTGGTGGCTCGATCGCCCGTAGAGCACCCGCACATGGACATTCGCCCTCGCGCCTCGTGCAAACCCCTCGAAGAAATCGTGAACGAGTTCCGCTTGCAGATCGCCCACCATTCGCGTGCGCACTTTGGTCTCTACCACCGCGGCCGTGCGCCCGCAGAAATCCACGGCAGCCATCCCCATGGTTTCGTCCATCGGCATCAAAAAATATCCTGCACGGAGAATGCCGCGCTTACTGCCGAGCGCCTTATCAAACGCCTGCCCGAGCACGATGCCCACATCCTCCACCGTGTGATGCTGATCCACATCGAGGTCGCCGCTGGCTTTCAGTTTCAAATCGAACCCCCCGTGATGCGCAAACAGTTCCAGCATGTGATCGAAGAAGCGAATGCCGGTCGACACCCGGTACTGGCCGCGCCCCTCAATGGTCAGCGAAAGTTGGATTTGCGTCTCCTTGCTGATGCGCTTGATGCTTCCTTTTCTCATCGTCGCGACGCTCCTTGCGCAATGGCAAACTCGTCTAGCGTTTCCTGCAGCGCGGCGAGCAATCGATCGGCGTGCGCACGCGGGCCGAGTGTGATGCGCACACATCCTTCACAACCGTGATCGCTCGATCGGTCGCGAACCAGAATGCCGCGCCGCCGCATGTACTCGACGAAGGAGGACGACGCTCCCACGCGCGCCAGCACAAAGTTCGCTTCGCTAGGCCAGAATTGAATTTGGCTGGCCTCGAAAACCCGCTCCAGCCGCCCCCGTGACTCGCGAACCTCATTCACATACTGCTGGATGTACGCTTGATCGCCGAGCGCTTCGGGAAGACAAGCCAGCGCCACCGCGTTCACGTTGTAGGGCGAACTGACCCGCCGCACCACGCGCATCTGATCGGCATCGCCAATCAACACGCCGATGCGCAGGCCAGCCAGCCCATATGCTTTCGAAAAAGTTCGCGCTACAAACAGGTTGGGTAAGTGTTCTTGCGCAGCCAGCATGCTTTGCCCGTAAAACTCGAAGTAGGCTTCATCCACAAGCACCGCCGCGTCGGGCGCCGAGCGGGCGATTCGCCGCAACTCGTCCGGGGGCGCGACCGAACCCGTGGGATTGTTCGGATTCGCTATGGCGATCAGTCGCGTGCGCGGTGAAATGCGTGCGCGCAAATCATCGGCGGGAAAAACGAAGTCTCCGCCTGCAGGAACGCTGATTACCTGCGCCCCTGCAGCCATCATGTAAATGCGATACATGGAATACGTGGGCACAACAATCAACGCTTCGTCGCCTGGCCCGAGATACGTTTCACATAGAAGGTGAATCGCTTCGTCCACGCCATTGGTCAACAGCAGTTCCGGCCCCGCGACTCCCAGCGTCGCAGCTACCTTTGCCTCGACGGGCTCGCGCTCAGGATAGCTGGCGAGTTCCTCCGGATCCAACTGCCGCAATCGTTCGAGCACTCGCGGCGAACAGCCAGCCGTGTTTTCATTGAAATCCAAACGCAGCCCATGCCGACCCGCCAGCGGCGGATGGTACGACGGCAGCGTGCGCACTGCTTCCCGCGGACTAAGCATGTTCGCACCTCACGCGGACAGACCGCGCATGCGCGGCCAGGCCTTCCGCTTCCGCAAGACATTCGATTGCCGGCGCAATCCGTTTTAATCCAACCGCCGAAAGCTGCTGCACCGTAATCACCTTCACAAAATCCGTCACGCTGAGCCCTCCTCGAAATCGAGCTTGCCCTGAAGTCGGCAACACGTGGTTGGGCCCGGAGGCATAATCGCCCGCAGCCTGCGCCGAATAGTCCCCAACAAACACCGACCCCGCATTCTGGATGAACGGCAAGTCTCCTTCAGCGATGGTGATGTGTTCAGGAGCAATTCGATTGGCCCACTCTCGCGCTTGTTCGCGAGACACCGCAACCAACACGGCCCCGCGCGCGCTCAGAGATTTCCGGGCAGTGGGATTATTTTTCGCGAACTGGTTGACGGTTCCACTTACGGCTCGCGCCAACGGGCGAGAAGTTGTGATCAATATCGCCAGGGTCTCCGGATCATGCTCGGCCTGCGCGACCAGATCGGCCGCAATGAATTTCGAAACGCTCGAATCGCCCAGCGAGTTGCTTGCGGGGGCGCTTAGAATGACGACCTCCGTAGGCCCGGCGAGAAAATCTATCGCGCAGTCGAAGGCTACCAGCCTTTTCGCCGCCGTCACATAAGCATTCCCCGGTCCCACAATCTTATCCACCCGCGGAATGCTGCCCGTGCCGTACGCCAATGCGGCGATGGCCTGCGCTCCGCCCACGCGGTAAAACTCTCGCACGCCCAGCATGGCAGCCGCCGCCAACACTTCTGCCGACGGTTTGGGCGAGACCACGCGGATGTTCTTCACTCCCGCAACCTGCGCCGGAATCACGGTCATCAGCACGGTGGAAATCAGCGGGTAGCGCCCGCCCGGCACGTAGCAGCCCACCGACTCCAGAGGCCGCACGACCTGCCCGAGTGAGATTCCAGCGCGAGTCCGCATCCAGTCGCCGGGCTTTTGCCACTCGCAGAAACGGCGGATGTTTTCAGCAGCTATCCGCAACGACTTGCGCAATTCCGGAGCCACGGTACGCAAAGCCTCCGCCATTTCTTCCTCAGATACTCGCAGAGACTGCTTCGCCGCAAGCCCGTCCCACCGCTCCGCATAGTGGCGAAGGGATCGCTCCCCACCTCGACGAACCTCATTCACGATGCGCCGAACTCGCGGCTCCAGTCCGGCGAACCGCGCGCCTCGTATGGCGAGACGTTCCACCATCGCGCTAGCTTCGCGGCCAGAAACGATCCGCATCACAGCACCACCTTGTTCAGCGGATACTCAACGATGCCCTGCGCCCGCGCTTCTTTCAGCCGGGGAATCACGTCCCATGCCGCCGCCTCGTCGATCACCGTGTTCAAGGCCAGCCAATCCTCGTCACTCAGGTGAGAAATGGTTGGCTTCTGCAGCGCGGGCAACACCGCGAGCACTGCGGCAAGGTCTTCTTTCCGGACATTCAGCATGAGTCCAACCCGGTCCTGCGCTTCCATGGCTCCTTGCAGCATCAAGGCCAGGTTATCGATTTTTCGCCGCTTGTCGCGATCGGCATACGAAGCTTTGTTGGCGATCAACTGCGTGTTCGATTCCAGAACGGTCTCCAGAATCCGAAGCCGGTTAGCTTTAAGCGAACTCCCGGTCTCGGTCACTTCGACAATCGCGTCCGCCAGCATAGGGGGCTTGACTTCGGTGGCGCCCCAGGAAAACTCCACCCGCACCTCGACGCCTTTCTTCAGGAAGTAGTCGCGCGTCACTTTCACGAGTTCGGTGGCGACGATTTTTCCCGAGAGCTCCTCCGCCCGCTGAACCGCGCAATCTTCCGGCACCGCCAGCACCCAGCGCACTTTGCCGCGACTTCGCTTGGCGTAAATCAAATCGCTGACCGTGACGACTGCCAGCCCGCTCTCGACCACCCAGTCGAACCCGGTCAGGCCCGCATCAATGGCGCCGTGCTCCACATAGCGAGCCATCTCCTGCGCACGGATCAACATGCAATCGATTTCCGGATCCGCGGTGCTAGCAAAATATGACCGTCCCGTCGTCCGCGCCGGAAGGCCTGCGCGCGCGAATAGCTGCAAGGTCGCCTCCTCCAGGCTGCCCTTCGGAATGCCGATGTGCAGCTTCATCGCGCCTCCTTCGGCAATGCTGCTTCGCCTTCCAATACCTGCATTGGAACCAGTTCTGTGAAGCACGAGCGCGTGCCGCGGTGGCACACCACGCCCGCTCCCTCGACCTGAACGCGCAGTAGTAGCGTATCGCGGTCACAGTCGGTGTGAGCCGTAACCACCTTCAGCCGGTTTCCCGAGCTCTCGCCTTTCATCCAAAGTTGCTGGCGCGTGCGGCTGAAGAACGTCACATATCCGCCCGCCAGCGTGCGCTCGAAGGCCTCACGATTCATAAAGCCCACCATCAGAACTTCGCCGTCAGCGCAGTCCTGCACCACGGCGGGAAGCAGCCCACTCAGTTTGTCGAAATCAAGTTCTACATTCACGCCCTACTCCCTCTCTCGAGAAACAAAAAAGCCCGCTGGGCGATTTCGCGTCAGCGGGCTGAACTCCTGAAAAGTGCTGGTTAGATCAAGTCTGCCATCTCAGGTGCACATCGCCTCCGCCGCGCTATGCGCGTGATGATGATGGCCGTGATGGCGATGAGACAACATATAGTTGAAGAGAGTACGTCACGCGATTCTCCGGGTCAATGATTTTAACCTGTCAGCGTTAGCGATTTTTTGAATGCAGCTCATTCGACTTTTGCATTCTTGCGTAGAACGCCGTCCCCAGTCCTGCTACCATTCCCCTGCACAATCAGCAATGTAACGTGTTCACAGGGCTTTTCATGAAGACTTCGTTTCCTGCGATTCGACTCCTGATTTCGGTCGCCATGATCTCGCTTCTGGTGATTGCAACTTCCGTCCGCGCCCACTCGCAGGTCCGAACGTCACGAACGATCCTGCTTATTACGGACCGTTCAACGCGATCTTTCTGCCGGACGGCGACGGCCTGAAGAAGCCGCTCGTGAAAAACGACTCGGTCCTGCGCGCAGATTCGCCCTGGTCACTCTATGGCTGGGTGAAACCCACCGAGGCATTGAAATCGGTGAGTCTGGTCGCCGGCTTCGGCGATCCTGCGGAAGAATTCTCCAGGTATGTCGCGCTTGATGGAGAGCACCTGATTTTGTGGATGGGCAAGGACAACAGTCTCTCCGGAGTCGCATGCAATCGCGCCCGGGAAGTGGCATTTCGTCGCAGCGACCTTCGATGGCGAAGAGTTTCGGCTATATAGCGACGGCGCTCAAGTGGCCAGCGGAAAATTGGATTTAGGAAGCGTCAGCCCCGTCCTTGAAATGGCCCCACCTTCATCGACGAACCAGAACCTTCGGCACTTTGGCGGAGTGATCGCTTCTCTGACTCTGGTGCGGAGCGCCTTAAGCAGCGACGAAATCAAGCAACTCTTCCAAAAGCCCAATGATTTTTCGACGATCGAATTCGAAGAGGGCTCAAAGCCGTGGCCCGTGCAAACCCGCGGCCAGGCCGGATATCGCGCGCCTCAGGATCCCGCCACCATGCCGCGCAGCAAGGCGCCATTTTCAATTCCCGTCGCAAAGACATCCGGCGCACTCAGGAAACTCTTCAGCCAGACGGCGACAGCGCAGTGGACGCTGGCCGCCGGTTGGCACGATGATTCCCGCGCCTAAAGCAACTGCCGACGGCCCGGCGATCTCGCAGCCCGGCTTCAACGCCCAAGACTGGATGTACCGCAACCGTTCCCGGAACCGTGCTCACCACCATGGTCGATCGCGGCATCTATCCCGATCCCGACTACGGCCTGAACAATCTCGCCATCCCCGAGAGCCTGAACAAACAGGACTATTGGTATCGCGTGGAGTTCCACGCGCCCGAAAGCTGCCCGCGGACGCCGCCTCACGCTGACCTTCGAAGGCATCAACTATGCGGCGGCCGTGTGGCTCAATGGCCAGCCCCTCGGCTCGATCAAAGGCGCATTCATTCGCGGCGTCTTCGACGTCACCGGCGTTGTGAAGTCCGATGGAGCGAACATTCTCGCCGTGCGCGTTTCGCCGCCTCCGCATCCTGGCATTCCCCAAGAGCAGTCAATCAAAGGCGGCCCTGGAGAAAATGGCGGGATGATGTGTCTCGATGGCCCCACCTTCGTGGCCACCGAAGGCTGGGATTGGATTCCAGCGGTTCGCGACCGCGATACCGGAATCTGGCAGCCGGTGACCCTGACCGCAACCAGCGCGGTCAAAATCGGAGACGCGCAAGTTGTCACGACTCTGCCGCTGCCCGATACCAGCCGCGCCGATGTCGAGATCAACGTCCCGCTGGAAAATCTTTCCAGCCGCGCCCGTGACTGGGACTTTGAAGGCATCATTCGGTGAGACCGTCGTCTCCAAGCAAGTCACGCTGCCTCCCGGCAAAAGCTCAATCACGTTGCCGCCCTCCGAGTTCGCGCAGCTCACCGTGCAGCATCCACGCCTGTGGTGGCCGAACGGCTACGGCAAGCCCGATCTTTATACGCTGCACTTGAGCTTCTCTGAAGGAGCCATCTGAATCCGACACGAAAGAACTGTCCGCTTCGGAATTCGCGAGATCACCTACGAACTCAGCCTGCTCGACAGCACCGGCCACCTGCGCCGCCTGGAATATTCGCCGACTACGGCGAGGCTGAAGCCGGAACTGGTCGTCGATGTCCGCCACGAAGGCATGCGCGAAATTCCCGCCGCCGATCCCTTCCCGCCGAACTTTCCCGCCGGAATGGGGAGACGGATGGAAGTCCTGGGTCGCGTCGCTGGCACCCGGCGGCGAGAAATCTCCGTCCGTAAAGATGCTCGACGACACCAAGACCTCGCCCTATCTCGTCGATCAGGGTCAACGGCGTGCGCATCGCCGCCCGCGGCGGCAATTGGGGCATGGACGATTCGCGCAAGCGCGTCTCCCGCGAGCGCCTCGAACCTTATTTCCGCCTGCACCGCGACGCCAACCTAAACATCATCCGCAACTGGGTCGGCCAAAATACCGAGCAAACTTTCTACGATCTCGCCGACGAATACGGACTGATGGTCTGGAACGACTTCTGGGAATCGACGCAGAACTACAACGTCGAAGCCGAAGATCCGGCGCTGTTCCTGGACAACGCCCGCGACACCATCCTGCGCTTCCGCAATCATCCATCGATCGTCGTCTGGTGCGGCCGCAACGAAGGCGTGCCCGCAACCCATCATCAACGAGGGGCTCATCGATCTTATCCGCTCGCTCGACGGCACCCGCTACTACTTCCCCAGTTCCAACCAGGTCAACCTGCAGAACAGCGGTCCCGTACAAATACATGGACCCGACGCTCTACTACACCACGCTGAATCACGGCTTCTCCGTCGAAACCGGCACTCCTTCGTTCTCGACTCTGGAGTCGTTCCGCGCGTGGATTCCAAAGGAAGATCAGTGGCCGATCGGCGACGCCTGGGCATACCACGACTGGCATCAGAGCGGAAACGGCGATATGGCTCCGTTCATGGCGCAAATGCAGGCGGAGTTCGGCGCACCCGTGAGCCTGGAGGATTTCGAGCGCAAGGCGCAGATGCTCGATTACGTCGATCACCGCGCGATCTTCGAAGGCATGAACGCCCATCTCTGGGCCCCGAACAGCGGCCGCCTCCTGTGGATGACCCAGCCCGCGTGGCCCAGCAACACGTGGCAAATCCTGAACGCCGACTACGACACGCAGTCTTCTTTCTACGCGGTGAAGAAAGCCTGCGAACCGCTGCACATGCAACTCGATCTCTCGAACTACAACGTCGCGCTGGTCAACACCACCAACGACCCGCAGACGAGCTCTACTGCTCAGTGCAAACGTGTATTCGCTCGAGAACAAGTTGCTGCTCCACCAAGAAGAAAAGAGAGACGCCGCCGCCGACGCCGTCACCGATGGCTTCAAGCTGGAACTCGCGCCCCTGCTTATCGTCGGAAGCGAGTCGTGCTTGTGAATCTCGAACTGCGGAACGCGTCGGGCGAAATCGTATCCAGAAATCTCTACTGGCTGGGCGCGGACAACTCCTCGTATCGCCGTTTGAATCGTCTTCCGGCCGCATCGCTTTCGGCGACGGCCAAATCCACGCGTGCGGGCGACAACATCCGCGTGCGAGTCGAACTGCGAAACACCGGAACCGCCGCTTCGCTGGCCAACAAGCTCACGCTGTTGAACGCCGGCGGAGGCTTCGCGGATTCTTCCCGCTTACTACACTGACAACTATCTGTCGCTGCTCCCCGGCGACAGCCGCGAAATCGAAATCGAGTATCCCGCGACCTCGGCAAACGGCCCGGCACAGTTGGCGTTGCGGGGATGGAACCTGGCGAAACAGGTCGTCCCGATTCCCTAGTGGGCGCCGTTCCGCCGACCATTGATGAAACCGACTAGCGGAAGCCTCCGCTATCTCGAATCTTGCGCGCGGCTTCTTCGAGAAAATCGTCGACGTGCTGCCGGGGCTGCGACTCTAATCCGGTCTTCGCTTTGATTCGGTCCGCAATCTGAATTGCGGTTTGCAGACGCACTGCCGGATGCAGCTCAAACCTCCGGCTCAGATAGGTCTCGATCAGCACCAGTTCATCCGCGGTCGCTTGTGCCGGCCCCGTCAAACTCGAAGTCGAACTCGAAGTCGAAGTCGAACTCGAGTCGGTCGCCGTGTTCCACGACGGCCGCACCTCCTCCGTCGGCTTCTCATGCACCACCACCGTGCCGGCAACAAAATCTCCCAGCCTGCGGCTTTGCCGGTTGCACATCATGCAGACCAGGCCGACGCCATAGATCCCGGGCAACCCGTCGACGGCCCGCATCAGGTTTCGCCCGATGGCTTCGAACGCGTTGATCGGCCTGCCCGATTCTTTAATGACTCGGATGCCCGTGTATCGTTTGCCCGGCGTCTGCCCATTCCAGAGAATCTCGAAGATTGCGAAATATCCCCAGTAAATCGCGAACCCAATGAAGATGGCCATCGCCGGACCGATCAGCCGCGGAAGAAACGTGAACACCGAGAACCCCAGGGGCAGCGCGATCACGAAGATAATCGCCGTTATGAAATACAAGGCCGCCTGAATTAAAGTATCAATAGCGATCGCGAGGAATCGGCTTCCGATTCCCGCCAACGGCAATTCCAGGGCGATCTGCTCTGGAGTATCGATCTTGAGTTGGTCGAACGAGTCCATGGGCTGACGAACGATGATGATTTCCACTCGCTGGTTGGAGAAGCGCAAGCCGCACTGGAGCAAGCTGCGAAGCGTTGCTCAATCAGAGCGCCAAGGGCGGCCTCAAGTCGCTCTCGCGTTCCGACCTGCAGGAACTCAGCCTGCTCTACCGTCAAACCGCGGCCGATCTTGCCGCGCATCCGCGAAGACCGCGGCTCCGTGCACTTTGCCCGCTACATCAACCAGTTGCTGGTGCGCGCCCACAATACCATCTATTCCGGCCACAGGGCGAGTCCCACGGGCGATTTTTTCATTCTTCTCCACGACTTACCCAGCGGCCTTCCGCCGCAACCTGAAGCACATTGCCTGCTGGCTACTCTGATTTTCGCCGTGGCCGGTATCGTCGGCGCGGTCCTCACCTACCAGAATCCTGATTTCAAAGTAAAACTTCTCGGACCGCAGATGGTCGAAACCATCGATCGCCACGAAATGTGGACGCATTCCATTGTCGGCATCAAGCCGCTCGCTTCCAGCGCCATCATGACCAACAACATGAGTGTCGGATTCACCACCTTCGCATTCGGCATCACCGGCGGCGCTGGGCACGGTTTACATGATGGCCTTCAATGGCCTGCTGATCGGCGTCATCGGCATGGCCTGCTGGCTCTCCGGCATGAGCCTGCAGCTGTGGAGTTTCGTCGCGCCGCACGGTGTGCTCGAGTTGCCCGCCATCTTTATCGCGGGTGGCGCGGGATTTCGCATCGCGCAGGGTCTGTTGTTCCCGGGAGTCCTGCCCAGACGAGATTCGCTCGCGCAAGCCGGAATCGAGGCGGTGCAACTCTTGCTCGGCACAATTCCGATCCTGATAATCGCCGGCCTGATCGAAGCATTCGTGTCGCCGACCGGTCTTGCGATCCCGCTAAAATTCTCCATGGCCGGAGCGCTGTTTGTGCTTCTCGGAGTTTATCTCTTTGGAATGGCGCGCCAACCCGGCGCAGGCGTGGAAGAGCGGCGCTCTTAGCGCAGCGCAAAGCACGGAGATTTATTTGGCTTTATCCGCTGGAGCCAACTCATAACTGATTCCGCTCTTTAATTTGCAGGTACGCGTTCACGAGCACGGGAGAAACCGGGCCCGAACTCACCTCCATCGCCAGCGCGCCCCGTTCCCGCAATCGCGCCAGCAGCAATTCGCGCCGGTGAACCATTTCCTGCGCCGCTGCCACCTGATACATTTCAGATTCGCTCCGCGGCGTCTTCGCAGCCAACTCGCCTAAGTCTGGCTGGCCGATCACGACAAACAAAACCAGATGCCGCGGCATCATCATCGACGCGGCCTCAATCACTTCCGGGGTCATCGCCGTTTCCGCCAGGTCGGTGAGCCAGACGATAAGACTGCGGCGCTTCTGATTCGTCAGCAGTCGTCCCGCCATTTGCAGGTGATCCGCCTCCGAGCCTTCCTCGTGAACCAGTGCGAGTTGCTCGATCAGTTGCCGCAAGTGCAAACTCCCTTTGGCGGCCGGGAGTTGCTGTCGAATCCCGCGCCCGTACACGATCAGTCCCACGCGGTCGCCGGAGTACAACGCGACCTGAGCCAGGCTCAACGCCGAGTTCACCGCCAGATCCAACTTGCTGAAGTCCAACTTATTGAAGTCCGGCTTGCTAAAGCCCAGTTGGCCGAATCCACGCACTCGCGCCCGCATCAACCGGCCCGAGTCAATCACAATCCACACCGTCTGGCTGCGCTCGATCTGGTACATGCGCGTCACCAGCTTGCCGCGCCGTGCCGCCGCGGTCCAGCAGATGTCGCGATATTCGTCTCCCTGCTGGTACTCACGCAGGCTCTCGAACTCGCGGCCAATGCCGCGCACCCGCGCGTGCCGCTTCTCCAGCGCAATCTGGCGGCTGCGCAACAAATAAATCGAATGCCGCTTGGCTTCGTCCAGATTCGGATAAATCCGCACCGTCTGCTCCAGCGACGCCCGCACCCATTTCTCGGCAATACGCAACCGGCTCTGGTAACGCACGTAGGTGTCGCCCACATTTGCGTCTCCGCGCTCGGCGGGGCAAATGCGATAGCTCGCCGTTCCCTCGCCTTTCGCTCTCGCGCGAATCGCCAGCGTGGGCGGTTCATTTCTCAACTGCAGGGGAACTGTGTCGATGATCGAAGCATGAATGCTGGTGGCGGAAGAATTGGTCAGAGAGAGTTCGACATCCGATGAAATCGACAAAGCCGCAGGCGAGCGCCACGAGCGTCTCACGGTGATTTGTCCGGGCTTCGGTAGTTGCGCCAGATCGGCCAGCCACGCCAGCAGAACCAGGACGTCCCATGCCAGCAGCGCATACACAAAACGTAAATCGATGAAAGCCGGCCCCAGCCAGACCAGCCCGACAAACAGCAGCATGAAGAATCGGTCGCCGAACGCCACGCCGAAGCGCTTGTAGGATTTCGTCGGCGCCTCAACCTCGGGTGGAACCAGCGGCCCGATCTGCCTCACATCGGCGCTCACTTGGGAACCTCGACGGCGCGCAGCACATCTTCCAGCACTTGATCGGGCGTGATGCCCTCCAGGTCGGCCTCTGGCCGCAGCATGATCCGGTGCCGCAACACCGGACGCGCCGACACTTTCACGTCGTCGGGAATCACATAATCACGCCCGTCCATCGCGGCAAATGCTTTCGACACCGCCATCAAACTCACTGCCGCCCGGGGGCTCGCGCCCAGAGACAATGACGGCCAATCGCGCGTGCGCCGCACGATCTGCACGATGTAGCTGAACAGCGCTTCCTGCACCGTTACCGACCTGACCTCCTGCTGCGCCTGCTCCAGCAACCCCTGTGCAATCGGCAGCAGGTTCATCTTCTCCAACTCCCGCGATTCGAATCCGTTCTGCACATTCGCGAGCAACTGAACTTCTTCCTGCACCGCCGGATAGGTAACTCGCAGCTTAAGCAGAAAACGGTCGAGCTGCGCCTCCGGCAACGGATATGTTCCCTCAAACTCAATCGGATTCTGCGTAGCAAACACGGTAAAGAACTGCGACAGCAGATACGTCTTGCCGTCGATCGTCACCTGATGCTCCTCCATGCACTCCAGCAATGCCGCCTGCGTCCGCGGAGGCATGCGGTTCACTTCGTCCACCAGCAACAGGTCGGTGAACACCGAGCCCTGATGCAATTGGAAGGCGCTGGTCGCCATATTCAGAATGTTGGTGCCGACAATGTCAGCGGGCATCAGATCCGAAGTGCACTGCACGCGCTGAAACCCCAGTCCCATCAGGCGCGACAGAGCCTTCACCGTCAGCGTCTTCGCGATTCCAGGCACGCCTTCCAGCAGCACATGTCCCCGGCAGAGCAGCGCAACGACACACTGGTTGCGCAGTTCATCCTGCCCCACGACTACCTTGCCCATCTCATCGCGAATGTGCCGCACCAGCTCAGGAACAGCATTCATCAAACTTTCTCCTTGCGAGCGCCTTGAAACAGCTTCAGGCGAACCGCATATTCATCCAGTTCTTGTACCAATTGCAACGCCGCCGGCGGATGCAAATAAGGATCGCCCTTGGCGGATTCGCAGTGGCGCAGAATCGCGACGAAGTGATCGTCGACGAACGCCCAGCGATCCCGCACGGCAAGCTCCAAATCTGCCACCGAGATATTGCTCGCAACTCCCAACCGTCGCGTCAGCCAGTAACGAAATCGCTGATAACAAATATCCACTGCAACCGACGCCGTACCCGCGGTCTCGTAAAGTCCACCCAGCGTTTGTACGAATTCAATCGGCGACAGGCGGACGGTGGAAACCGGCTTGCAGACCGGTCCGCTGCGCCGCGAAAATGTGGCCACAACCGCCAGCCCCAGTAGCAACAGCTGCAGCGCGAGCCATTTCACCGGCGAATGCACAATCGAAGAACCCAGCGTCTGCCGGTATCCGTGAATATATTCGTCCCAGAGAATCGCGCCCTTCGCGCCACTCATGCAGGCGAAAAAGAATTCCAGATTCCCCTGCTCTTTCAGGCCCACATTCGTCAGCGGCGTGGCCGAGGCCCACCACAATACTTCCCCGCGACCGTAAGGATACTTCACCACCAGCGTGCGGTCGCCATCGCCGTACAGGGGATACGCCGCCGAATACGCGCGCCAGCGTGCCTTCTGAGCCAGAACAATTTCTGGAGCGGCCCGCGTGATTTCCGACGGCGACAGCGCTGACGCCTTCTTCCACTCCATTCCGCCAAGCACATCTGGCGTCGATTCGTTCTCGGGAAGAAACGTTCCCGCAAACATTCCAGTCGCAATTACGTGTCCACCCTCGGAGATAAACGCCTTCAAACGATCTTTCTCCTCGCGTGTGGGAGCCTCTTCGGGCTCAGCCAGAATCAGCGTCCTCCCCATCACGCGCGGAAGTTGATCGAGCGGCCGTTCCCAGCGTTCCTCGTTGTATCCGGCTTGCGACAGCAGAAGATAAGCCGCCTTCGCGCCCCCCGAAGCGGTCGAATAGCTGCTCGGAATTTCCGACTTGGCTCCCGCGTCGCCACCAAACACCACAGCGCCGGCGATCAGCAGAACGAACACGCCCGCTGCCCCCAACAACAGCTTGCGATCTTTCGGGTCCACTTTCAGTGGCATCCCAGCTTCTCCAGCTCCTCGAGCGCCTGCGAAAATGTTCGTTCGCTGGCGCCGCGCTTGGCATACCACGCGAGTTCAAAGATTCGCGTGAGCGAAGTCAGCGTCTCGCGATGTTCGCTCGAATTCGAAAGCAGCCGCAGATATTCCCGCGGAGTCCGCGCCCGGTCCGGCTTCCACGTCCCCTGGCGTTCCAGAAAAGAAATCCCCGCCCAGTACGCCAGATGGATCGCATCGCGCCACTCCCCTTTCGCAGCGGCCGCGCGGGCTTCCGCGAGCCAGATCGCCCATTCTTTCGCGGAAACCGGCAGATCTTTGGGGACCACGGTTTCGAAGCTGTCGTTGGACCAGAGACTGCGATAAGCGATGAACGCCAACGCAGCCACGGCAAGACCCATCAGTCCGTAAACGAAGAATTTGCTGATGGTAGGAATTGCCGCCGATCGGATCACCCGCTCCAGGATATGCAAGATGAATCCCAGCAGGCGCTGCTTCAGCCGGTCGAGCCAGCTCGGACCCTGCACGTCTTGAAATTCCCGCCGTGCCAGAATCGAGTTCAGTTCTGTCCGGTTTGCCGTAACATCGGCGGGTGGTTTTTCAAATCCGTCGAGATCACTGCACAAGCTCTGCAGCCGTGTGCGGATCGCCGAGGCGTTCGCAACGTTCTTTTCCTTTTCGTATCGCCGGATATCCCGTTGCAAACCTTCCGTGGATACTTCGAATTCCCGCTGATCCGTGGCGACGCGCCAACCTTGCGGCAAATTGTGCAACGGTTGTGGAGTCGGGCTGCCGGAGCTGTCGAGTTGCTGTGTCGCGATCAAGAGCCGGTCAAGCTCCGCGCGATACTCTGCGGTGGTGAGCGCGCCGCCTCCCGCGGAATCGGCCCGGCAAGAGATTGGCGCAATAAAGATCGCCGTAATTGAGATCGCCGCAATGAAGACTGCCGTGATCGGCGAGCACGCCAGAGTGTAGTTCCGCCTGGCAGTCATGCGCCTGCTTGTGCGGGCGACGCAGGGAGCGCCGAAGCGTCCAGCGTCATCATCATCAATTGCAGGTCGAACGCTTCTTTCCGCACCCGCTCGTCGTAGTACACCAGCGCGAACGCGATGGTAGCCAAAGGACCGACCAGGCATTCCGAAATAAAAGTCGAAACCAGCAGCGCAGCCTGCCACCCGCGCGAACTGCGCTGTAATCCCACCATCGAACTCACCCCCGCGGCCATTTCCAGGGGCCACCGCAACAGCAGGCCCACTCCGATGCTCAGCACAACGAACAGCAGCCATATCACAAAAATGCGACCGCGGTCCCCTTTCGTAAGGTCGGCACTGCGCGACATTGCGTCGGTAGCACCCTTGTTCTCCAGTATCTTGACCGGCACAGCTAGAGACCACATCATCGCCAATGTGATTCCCGGAACGATCAGAGCGATGAAACCCAAGCCTACGCCCAATCCAATGAGCATCGACATTCCGATCACACCGCCGATCTCGCCCTTCACCCGCGAAAACGAATCCGCCACGCTGGCTGGCCGGTCGAGGTGAACCTGCGAAACCGCGATCACCGTCGCTGCCTGGGATGCCGCCGAGACAATCACTGTCAGGAACAACGCCCCCATGGTCCAGAAAAGGCTCGCGAAGATATCCGAGAACTGGTTGCCGGGAGATTTAATCACGACGCCCAGACACTGGAACGCCAGAACCACCAGATGAGGAAGCGCAAAGATTCCAATGAACAATCCGAAGTGGCTGCGATACAGAGAAAAAGTGCGGTCCAGCAATTCTCCGGTACTCAAGGGCCTGAGTGCAGTCGTCATGACGCGCCTCCCGGCAGATGAAAACTTTGCCCGGCATGGTAGCACAACCCGCGCCCAACCGCCGTGAACTACACCTGGGTTTTGTGGAAACTTCGTTGCCGGATCGCTTACGACCCCGGCGAGCCCGCGTTCACCTCAGCCGCCTTACCCTCCCGGTAGATGACGACCACCGGCTTCCCCCCATTCGGATAACGCACAGTCCTTTCGTACGAACCGCTGCTGCCCGCGTCAGGCACTCCCATGCCGATCGCGAAATCCGCCTGCAATTCGTTCATCCCCGGGTTGACTTGATGCCGTTCCACCGCCTGCCACACGTCGGGCGGCCAGTGTTTGTACAGGTCGTGCGGATCTTCCACGAAAAACATTTCATCGGAATAAATCGTGTATTGCTCCTCAGCCTCAAATCCAATCGGCACCGCGAACGTCTTCCCTTCCTCTTGAAACAACGCCATCACCTGCCGGCGCTCTCCCTTGCCCGGGGGCATCGCGGCAACAACATCGGTAATCGTCAGCTTCTCGATCGGCAGCAGCAGGCCCCCGTCATGCGCGAAGTCCACCTGCTTGCGTGCCGGGTCATACGGATAATAGGTATAGCGGTATCCTTCCTTCACCCATATCGGCTGCTGCATAAGCTGCCGCGCGCTCTTCAGGTCGTAGGGATAAAGTTTCTTGGGACTGACGTAGTAATCGGGATTGGAATAACCCACGTTCTGCGCCTGCCTCTGCTTGTCAGCCGCGACTTTATCTTCGTGGCGCTGATACAGAATGTAGCCCGCGCGCGCAGTCGCCACCACCACACCCAGCAGCAGCGCTAGTTGAAGCCTCTGCTTTGCCTCTGGACTCATCATAGGAAGACTTTACCAAGTTTCCGGCCGTGCCGGAGTCAACCGGGGGGACCGCGCAGCGATAAGGTAAACTGAAGGGAGCAAACAGTGAAAGAGTAAAAGAGAGGTTATTTCACCATGACCACCATCACCGAAGAAGATGTCCTCAGCGCGCTGAAGAGTTGCTACGACCCCGAAATCCCCGTCAACATCGTCGATCTCGGCCTGATCTATAAAGTCAACTTTGCTCCCGCGCCTGCAGAGAACGCCGGGGACGCGAAGCAGGATGTCACGGTCGAGATGACTCTGACCGCACAAGGCTGTCCTGAGCACGTCAACATCAGCGCGCAAGTTAAATCTCGCATCGAGCAATTGCCGGGCGTCGGCGGCTGCACCGTCAATGTAGTGTGGACCCCGCCGTGGACTCCCGAGCGCCTCAGCCCTGACGCCAGAAAACAACTCGGCATCGAGTGAGGGGCCGGCTATCCCCCAAACTCTTCCCAAGCTTCCACCGCGCTCCGCCCCGCCGCTTTGGAAATTCGCTTGCCGGCTTGCGCAGCCATTTCCATCACGCGCATACCGTGCTCGAAATAGTCCGGCAGCGACCGCCGCACTTTCTCGAACTTCTCCGGATATTCCGCCGCTAGCAACGCCAGACCAACACCGGTCGCCAGTACCCCCGCGGGATACTTCTTTTTCACGAACAATATTCCCGCCGCACCGACCGACCCGACCACCAGCGCTTTCTTCCAGCTATCCATAATTCGTCCCCCAAAATCATCCAACCTATTGGCGATTGTACCCCAGCACCCTCCACCCCACAGCGCACCAAACAGCACAACGCTCATCCCCATTCGCATCCTTTATACTTTCAGTTCGTTGGAGGGCCCATGACCGCGCAAGTCCGCCGCACTGCGTTCCTTCTCGTCGTCGCTCTGGCCACTACTGTATCCGCCGCTCAGACCAAGCCGCGCGCCCGCGATCTCGGCGTGCCCTTCGACGGCGCTCCGGGCCCCAACAATGCCATTACCGACGTGAAAGGAGTCGAGGTCGGTCACACCACGCTCATTTCCGGCGAAGGCAAACTTGAAGTGGGCAAGGGCCCGGTACGTACCGGCGTGACTGCCGTGCATCCCCGGGGCAAGACCAGCAATGACGCCGTTTTTGCCGCCTGGTTCACTCTCAACGGCAACGGCGAGATGACCGGCACAACCTGGGTCGACGACTCCGGCTTCCTCAACGGCCCTGTCATGATCACCAACACGCACAGCGTTGGCGTGGTCCGCGACGCGGTCATCGCCTGGAAGGTCAAGCACGGCTCGCCCGACATGGAAGGCTATTGGTGGTCGCTGCCCGTCGTCGCCGAAACCTGGGACGGCTATCTCAACGACATCAACGGATTCCACGTGAAACCCGAAGATGCCTGGCACGCGCTCGACGTCGCCCACACCGGCCCCGTCGAAGAAGGCAACGTCGGCGGCGGTACGGGCATGATCTGCAATGAATTCAAAGGTGGGATCGGAACGAGCTCGCGCGTGCTTGACGCTAAATACGGCGGCTACACCGTCGGAGTCCTCGTCCAGTGCAACTATGGATCGCGCGAGCAACTCCGCATCGCCGGTGTCAACGTCGGCCGCGAAATCCCCGAACATACCGTCTGGCACGACGACATCGGGTCGATCATCGTCGTTCTCGCGACCGACGCCCCGCTGATCCCCACTCAACTCAAGCGCATCGCCCGGAAAATCTCGCTCGGCCTGGGTCGCGACGGCAGCTATTCCGGCGATGGCTCGGGCGACATCTTCATTGCTTTTTCCACCGCGAACCCAGGCGCCGTAGGTACCAAGGGATTGCATCAGCTCACCATGCTACCCAACGATTCTCTCGATCCAATTTTCCTGGCGACCGTCCAGGCTACGGAAGAAGCGGTGGTCAACGCCATGGTCGCCGCCGAAACCATGACCGGCATCGACAACCACACCGTCATCGCCCTGCCTCACGACCGGCTCCGCGAAGTCCTGAGAAAATACAATCGCCTTGCCAAGTAGGTGCGGGTCAACGAATCGGGGTGCCCCATCCTTGTCTCTCCGTTCTTTGGAGGGACAGAGCCTGCCCTGAGCTTGTCGAAGGGGTGGGGATTTTGACTCTCGATCCCGAAGAGGATCAGACGACCTTTAACTCGGACCGAACGTCCCGGTCCCGCGCCGGAAATCCTCCAGTTCGATTCCAAAGCGCTTGATCATCGACTGCAGCGTCGTGCGCTTGATCCCCAGACGGGCGGCCGCCCCATCCGTTCCGGCCAACACGCCGTGGGTCTCCTGCAGCACGCGCATGATGTGCTCCCGTTCCATTTCCGTAAGATTGTCGTCGCTGACCTCCTGCGGCGCATCCAATTCCACTGGCGGCGCAGCCAGCACCCTGCCTTTGCTCAGGATGACCATGCGCTCGATCATGTTCTCTAGTTCACGGACATTCCCGGGCCAGTTCCAGTTCTGCAGCGCAGTCATCGTCTCTGCCGGCACCACGTCGATGTGCTTGCCCATGCGCGCCGAGTGTTTGTGTAAAAAGTGATGCACCAGGATGGGAATGTCTCCTCGACGCTCCCGTAGCGCCGGCAGCTCAATCGGAAAAACATTGAGCCGGTAAAACAGATCTTCGCGGAAGTTTCTATCCGCAACGTCCTGGTGCAAGTCGCGATTGGTGGCGGAGATAATCCGCACATCGACGTGCAAAGTCTGCACCCCACCCAGTCGTTCGAACTCGCGATCCTGCAGCACCCGCAACAGTTTCGGCTGCAGTTCGACCGGCAATTCGCCAATCTCGTCCAGGAACAGCGTCCCTTTGTCCGCCAGTTCAATGCGCCCCACTTTCTGGCTGACCGCCCCGGTAAACGCTCCCCTCTCGTGTCCGAACAGTTCGCTCTCCAGTAAACCCGAAGGCACGGCGGCACAGTTGAGCTTGATGAACGTCTTGTCGTGCCGCGAACTCAGGGCATGCACCGAGCGCGCCACCAATTCCTTTCCCGTCCCGGTCTCTCCCAATAGCAGCACCGTGGAATCGGTGGGCGCCACCACCCGCACGTTCTTAAGCACTTCGCGCAGCGCCGGACTTTGCCCAATGATTTCCTCGAACCCCAGTTCCGTCTGAATCTCGCTTTCCAAATACGACTTTTCCTGCGCCAGCTTGTCCCGGGCGTCTTGCAGGCGATCGGCCAATTCGCGGAGTCGCGCAATGTCCATGGCAGCGCCCGTAATCCCAATCACGTTGCCGTCTGCACTGACCAGGGGCTCGATCCAGACATCGAACGCGTAATTCTTGCCGTCGCTGGAAATGGCGACATCCTCCCGCAGCCCTTCTCCGGCTTTCAGAACCCGGCGTTTGAGTTCAACCAGGCTCGCCGCCTTCCTCGGGCCAATGATTTCAGCGTCGGTCTTGCCGATGGCCTCATGCTGCCAATAGAACTGCGGGTTGTAGATCCACGTGTAGCGCAGTTCGCGGTCCTGATTGAAAACCGTGATCGGAGAATCCTTGAGCGCCACCCGGAAACGCTCTTCACTCTGCTGCAGCCCCAGTTCCGCCCGCCTTTTCTCCGTAACGTCATGCGCCATGCCGCGCACGATTGGCTTGTCTACTCCTTCCGTGCGCAGCGTGTTGCTATATTCCCAGGTCCTGATTTCTCCGCTACGCGCCATCACGCACAGCAAGCCCTTGTCCGCACCGTTTTCCTTGATCCTGCGGAGGTATTCGTCGAACAGTTCGCGATACTCCGGCACGATCAGGTCTCGCATCGGAATCTTCAAGAACTCGTCCACCTCATATCCCAGCAAACGCGCCGGCGCCGGATTCGCCGAAAGCATTCTCCCTTCCAGATCGTGCGTGCATACCAGATCTTCACTGTGGTCGACCAGGTCGCGATACTGGTCTTCGCTGGATCGCAGCGCTCCCTCCGCCCGTTTCCGCTCGCTGATGTCGCGGGCAACTGTGATTACGTAGCTCCGGTCCAATCGAACCAGTTTCATGCTGATCTCCACCGGAAACGTCGACCCGTCCTTCCTCCGGTGGACCGCCTCTTTCACCAGGAATCCCGATTCCTGCAACTTCTCCTGCACATGGCTCCTGACCGATTCATCGACGCCGGGATCGATGTCAAACACCGTCATCGCCAGCATTTCGTCCCGCGTGTAGCCCAAATCTCTGCATGCTTTGTCATTCACATCCAGGAACCGCAGGGTTTCCGGGTCCACCACTTCTACCGCATCATTGGAATGGTCAACCAGCGTGCGGAATAGCTTCAATGAGCGCTCAGCCTCTTTCTGCTCGGTGATGTCCTGAAGAATACAGACCACTCTCTCAACCCGGGTTGGGCCTTCGATCGGGAGGTACGTGACGGAAAAATCTCTCTCTCCCCTGGGCGGGTAGTTGTATCGCTTCTCGAATTTCACCACCTGGCCACGGAAGCACTCATCCAACTTCGGTTTGACGGTTGTTTCAAAGGCGCTCGCACCCATCGTTTCTGCCACAGAGCTGCCAATGAGTTCTTCTCTCTTCATTCCTCGGTACCCTAAGAACACCCGATTCGCGACCACATAGCGGTACTGGCGGTCAAGAACAATGATGCCTTCTTCTACGCCGGCCGCTGCTCTCTCGAATTCTCGCAATCTCTCGGCGCGTCGCCGGTGCACCTCGACCAGTCCGCAAATCGCCACTCCCGCGATTGAAAACAGCAGTAACCCATTCGCATTGATGGGGAGACCTAACGCTGATCGACTCACGGTTCCAGCGAGTAGGTAACGGGCTGCCGCTCCCGACAGAAGGACGGCGAACACGCCGGGCCCCAGCCCCGCCATCCAAGCGACCAGCCAGATCACTGGGAAGAACAGGAGGAAGGGGAGATTGCCGCCAAGCAACTTACTTAACGGGAAGCGCAACAGAGTGGCTACCGCCACTGCGATCAGCGCAAACCCGTAGCGCCGCGGCCAGGTGTGTAGCCAGTATACGGGCGCTCCAATGGTTCCCTTTCGATCGGCAAAACTCATAGCCAACCTTTCACTTCATCGGGATTTCCCTGGGTCAAAGCCGTGCTTGCGTCATCGCATGCTGGAACACTTTCTGCGAAACGCAAAACCGCCCGCGGAAACTCTCCCTCCGCAAGGGAGCGTTCCGCCTTTCGATGGCCCACGCGCCGGGGAGGCGCCGCAAACCATTGCGGGAGATCATAACAGAGGCCGATCCCCAATCTGTGACTACAATCACCAAACGAAGAAGCGGGCGAACCGCCTTCGGCTCGCCCGCTTCTTCCTAAGATCTGATTAAGGCCCCGGCTTCCTCTGTGCGCCTCTGTGTCCTCTGTGGTTTACGCTTTCTGTTAGGACCCTAATCGGAGCTTCCTTATCTTAGAAACCTAACTATTGCGCGGAAGCCGCCAGATCGTTTTTCATCACGCTGACTTCCACCCGGCCTCCACTGGCCCGCTTCGTCATCGTTCCGCTGGCGCCCGGAGCCGGCGCGTTGCCCATTCCCACTACGTAAATCCGGTACACCGGAATCTGATGGTTGAGCACTAGATAGCGCACCACCGAGTCCGCCATTTTCTGCGAGCTCGCAATCGCGGTCTGACCGTGCCCGGCCGAGAACCCCCGCACCTCGATGATGTAACTGCGCTGATCCTTCAGTGGAACCGCCATCCGGTCCAGCGCGTCTTTCGCCGCCTTGCTCAGAACGCTTTGCCCCGAAAGGAAACGAATCTCCGTTTGCGCCGTCCCTTTGTACTGGTCGATGTTGCCCACGATCTTTTCCTCGGTCGAAACGCGGGTCGAAGCCTGGGTCGCGGCCGCCTGCGCCAGTTGCGCCTTGCTGGCGGCGTCGGTCGCGTGCTGGTCCGCCAGGCTGCTCTTTTCCGACGCCAGCTGAATGCCGTGCTGTGCGCGCCCGTCCACGTCCTTGATCTGCTTGCTGTTTTCCGACGTCAGCTCGTCCAGTTCGTTGAGCCGGTCCCGGATCGGCCCCACCTGCCGCTGCACGTACTTCTTGCTGGCAAACGGATGCGTCACCAGATTCACCAGGTTCGGATCGTCGCCGTCCCAGAAGTCCCTGGGCTTGGTGTCCGGCAGTGGCGCCAGGTCGCTGGCGCTCTGAGTACTGGAGGCGTTCGCCGGCTGTGTGCTCGAGTTTCCGTTGCTTTGCTGCGCGAACCCAGGAAGCGCAACCATGACGCATAAGAACATGGCGGATAAGAACAGCATTCTGAATATCTGATTTGTTTTCATTTTTTTGACCCCTTCTTCCGAGTGGCACATAGGGGCTCACTCCTGCCGGATGGCGTCTGCTTGTAACCTTTAGATTGTGCCCCTTGCAGGCCAAACGTGCAAGCGGATCCTCAAGGTGCCCCGGGCCCCTTCTCCGCCGCCAAATCCCGCGCCCCGCAATGGTTCTGGCCGGAGTATAATCAAGGGTTGTGATCATCCTTCATTCATCAACCCTGCGAACCCAGCCAAATACAGGTATCCTAAATGTCAGCCAGCAATGCCGTTCTCTGCGCCAAATTGAAACAGTTAGGCTTCGCCCGGCAAAACAAAATGCGACTCTACGGCGAGGAATTCGAATTCCTTAGCGACCCCATCGTCATCGCCGATGGCGCGGTCTTCGTGGATGCTCGCGAAAAGCGATCGAGCCAGACCCGGCGAATCCGCATCCCGTTGCCCATCGTCAACATGGCAAACGCCAAAACCATGGCGCGGCCCGAGAAGACCGCAGCCTGAACTCTTTTTTGCCCTCAATCGATCCGCGGCTCAATATCGGTTCTTCGGCAAATGCGTGTTCTTCCGATCCTTCTTGATCATTTTGCGTTGGGCTTTCCGCTGCGCCTTCGCATATTTGTTCCGAGCCTTCTGGAGCTTCTTTTCAGCTTTGCGGGATGCGCGGTTCTGCGCGGATGATCGGTTTCTCGGCTGCGCATTGGCCTGAACGGACCACCCCACGCTCAGCAGGCCCAGCAGCATAACCGCGGCAAGTCGTTTCATAGGGGCTCGTGGAATTGCAGTCTTTAGAACGATTCTACCGCAGATTCTTGCATCGGATGGCCGAACCCCGGCAGCCAGACTCTAGTCCTTCACCGCCTTGTCCGTAATCTCAAGCCCCTTATCGATGATGGCAAACGCCTCGCGCAATTGCTGCTCGTTAATACAGAGTGGAGGATTCGTGTAGAACGAGTTCCAGCGCACGATCGTGTACAGCCCTTGGTCACGGAAGAAGCGGCCCAGCGCGCCCATCTCCTCCGAAGTGCCGTTAAACGGCGCCATCGGCTGCCGCGTCTTCCGGCTGCGCACCAGTTCGACAATCCCAAACAGCCCGATCGACCGAACCGCCCCGACCGACGGATGTTTCGCCTGTAACTCCGCGCCAAGCTGTTTCATGATCGCGCCCATCTTCCTCGCGTTCTCGATCAGGTGGTCTTCTTCATACACGCGAATCGTCGCCAGCGCCGCAGCGCATCCCATGGGATGCGAATTGTAAGTCAGCCCTCCGTAAAACACCTTGTCCTGGAAGTACTGCGCGATGTGGTGCCGCATCCCCACCGCTCCCAACGGCAGGTAGCTCGCCGTCAGTCCCTTGGCCATGCAAATCAGGTCGGGCACAACCTTCCAGTGGTCGATAGCAAACCACTCGCCCGTTCGCCCGAAGCCGGCCATCACTTCATCGGCAATCATGAGCATGCCGTACTTGTCGCAAAGCTTGCGCACGCCCTCGAGATATCCATCCGGCGGAATCAGAATGCCGTTCGTACCGACCACGGTTTCAAGAATAAAAGCAGCGATCGTGTTCGGCCCTTCGAGTTGGATGGTCTCTTCAATCATGGCGAGCGACGTTTCGGCCGACTCCCAGCCGCGCTCGATGCCGTGATAAGGATCGAGCACATGCACCACGCCCGGGATTCCCGGCTCAGCGGCCCAGCGCCGCGGATCGCCTGTCAACGTGATGCTGCCCGCGGTCGCGCCGTGATACGACCGGTAGCGCGCCATGATCTTGTGCCGTCCCGTGAAGAAGCGCGAAATCTTGATCGCGTTCTCGTTGGCCTCAGCGCCGCCATTGGTGAAAAAGAATGTGTCGATGTCGCCGGGAGTAATTTCCGCCAGCTTCGCACCCAGCCGCGCCCGCGGCTCCGTTGCCATGAACGGATTCGCGTAGCAGAGCGTGGCTGCCTGCTCGGCGATTGCCTTCACCACGCGCTCGTCACTGTGCCCGATATTGACCGACATTAACTGGCTGTTGAAGTCGATGAAGCGCTTGCCCTCGGGCGTCCAGAAATAAATGCCTTTCGCACGAGCGACCGGGATGGGATCAACCTTCGATTGCGCCGACCACTCAAACAGCGTGTGTTTCTTGGTGAGATCAACAATTTCCTGCCCAGTCATAGATGGAGTGGCAACAGTTGTAGTCATAATTTCCTCGTTGAAAATCGTTCACCACAGAGTCACAGAGAAAACCTCTAAAGGATTCTTCGGATGATTCCCTGCGTCACTAATGGGACGCTGAAATTGATAAGGAGTCCGACTGGTTTACCCGCGAGTTTCATGTACGTGAGCAGCTGTGCCTCATGAACCGGAAGAATTCGCTCCACTGCCTTCAATTCGACTACAACATCTTCGCAGACGATCAAATCTATCTTGAAACCGCAGTCGAGCGTTAGGCCTTTGTATGAAACGGGCAAATCAACCTGGCACTTGAAAGGAAGTCCGCGAAGGCGCAGTTCGTGGCACAAGCATTGTTCGTAGGCCGATTCCAGCAAACCCGGACCTAAGTGACGATGAACTTCGATCGCCGCTCCGATGATCAGGCTAGTTCGCGGGTCCTTCTCGTTTTCGTTTTCTCTGTGTCTCTGTGACTCTGTGGTGAGAAGTTTCATCGCTCCTCTTGGATCAGAACTTCCGGCTGTGCTCTTTCGCCCAGCGCTCGACCACGACTTTCTTGTCGGTGTAGAACTCAATAGCGTCGCGGCCCTGCCCGTGAAGATCGCCGAAGAAGCTGTTCTTCCATCCACTGAAGGGGAAGTAAGCCATGGGCGCGGCGACCCCAATGTTGATGCCGATATTGCCCGCCGGCGCTTCGTAACGAAACCGACGCGCCGCCGATCCGCTCGAAGTGAACAAAGATGCCTGGTTGCCGTAAGCGCTGCGTTCCAGAAATGCCAGCGCTTCGTCCATGTTGTCTGCGTGAACCAGACTGAGCACGGGCCCGAAAATCTCCGTATCGGCAAGATCGCTGGTCGCGGGAACATCATCCAGAATCGTAGGCTTCACGAAATTGCCCGATTCGTATTTAGGAATCTTCGAGTTGCGCCCATCGAGCAGGACCTTCGCGCCCTGCTTCTCGCCCAGGCCAATCAGCGATTCGACGCGTTCCTTGCTCTGCGCCGTGATCACCGGACCCATCTGTACACCGTCTTCCAGCCCGTTGCCGACGCGCAGTTTCGAGGCGGCATCGGCAATCGAATCCCGAAAAGTCTTCTGCGCCTCGCCAATCGTAACCGCAACCGATACTGCAAGACAACGCTGTCCCGCACAACCAAAGGCGCTGTCGCTGATAATCTGCGTCGCCATCGGCATGTCGGCGTCGGGCAACACAACGACGTGATTCTTCGCTCCGCCCTGGCACTGACATCGCTTCCCTTGCTGGCCCGATCGGGCATAGATGTAGCGCGCCACCGGGGTCGATCCTACAAAGCTGATCGCCCGAACTTTCGGATGATCGATTAGCGCGTCGACCACGGCCTTGCCGCCATTCACAAGACTGACCACACCTTTGGGCAGACCAGTCTTTTCCAGAAGCTCATAGACATAGCGCATCGTAAGCGGCACACGCTCGCTCGGTTTGAGAATGAACGTGTTACCCGTAGCGATGGCATAAGGTAGATACCAGAAAGCGATCATGCCAGGAAAATTAAAAGGCACAATCGCAGCAGTAACCCCCAGCGGCTGGCGGATCATCATCTCGTCGATGCCGCGAGCCACGTCTTCCAGGTTGTAGCCTTGCATCATCATCGGGATGCCGCAGGCCACTTCCACGTTTTCAATCGCCCGGCGCATTTCGGCCTTGGCCTCGGTGAAGGTCTTGCCGTTCTCCATGGTGATGATGCGGGCGATGTCGTCGATGTGTTCCTCGAGCAGCATCTTCAGCTTGAACAGCGGCTGGATACGGTCTTCCGGCGGAGTGCGGCGCCACTCCGGGAACGCTGCGGCCGCGGCTTCGATGACCGCGTTCACTTCCGCGGCGTCGGCCAGCGGCACGCTCGCCAGCACTTCGCCCGTGGCCGGGTTGACTACGTCGCGCCATTCGGCAGCGTGCGACTCGGTCCATTGACCGTTACTGTAGTTCGTCAGTTTGATGGCGGGAGGTGCAGCTACGCTCATAATCATGCCTCTGCAATCGCGAAGAATGTCTTGCTAGGTTTGTAATCGCGGCGCAGCCATCAGTATATAACTCCAGCCACTGGCAACTGGCCACCGGTTTCACACCAACTGCGCGACTGCGCCTTTCGGGTCACAAACTGTGGCAATCGCGGATTCGAGCACCGCCAGCGCTTCGTCCATCTGCTCGTTCGTAATCACTAGCGGCACCAGCACCCGGATCACGTTGGAGTACGAACCGGCGGTGATCGTGATCAGGCCATGTTCGTAGCAGTATTGCATGATCTTTTTCGTCTCATCGGCAGCAGGAGTCTTTGTTTCCTGCGACCGCACCAATTCGATAGCCTGCATGCCTCCGAGGCCACGCACATCGCCGATGATCGGCCATCGTCTCTGCCACTCGCGGGCCCGCGTCTGGAACCGGTCGCCGAGTTCGTTAGCCCGCTCCAACAAGTTCCCTCGTTCAAACAAATCGAGAACGGCCAAAGCGGCGGCGCACGAGAGCGGGTTTCCGGCGAACGTTCCCCCCAGTCCACCGGGGCCGGGCGCATCCATAATTTCGGCACGGCCGGTGACGCCGGCCAGTGGCAGTCCGCCACCCAGAGATTTTGCGGTCACGATCAAGTCAGGTTCAATGCCGTAGCGCTCGCTGGCGAACAGCGCGCCCGTGCGTCCGAAACCAGACTGAACTTCGTCGGCGATAAACAGGATGCCGTGCTTGTGGCACAACTCAATCAGAACCTGGAAATAATCCGGGGGAGGCGCGACGAATCCGCCTTCCCCCAGCACCGGCTCGGCAATCACCGCAGCCACTTCCTCATTCGCGACTACGCGCTTGAACGTGTCTTCGAGATGGCGCGCGCAGTACAAATCGCACGAGGGATACTTCAAGTTGTAGGAGCAGCGATAGCAATACGCGAACGGGACGCGGTACACCTCGCCGGGAAACGGCGCGAATCCAGCCTTATAAGGATGCGTCTTGCTGGTGAGGGCCAGCGTCATCATGGTGCGGCCATGGAATGCGTCTTCGAAAGCGATGATCCCCGGGCGCTTGGTGTAAGCCCGCGCAATCTTCACTGCGTTCTCAACCGCCTCGGCGCCGCTGTTCACAAAGATGGTCTTCTTCGCAAACTTGCCGGGCGTGACTTCATTCATGCGCTCGGCCAGCCGGACGTAACTCTCATACGGAGTAACCTGCACGCAGGTGTGCAGAAAACGGTCGAGCTGGTCTTTCACAGCGTCGACCACCGCCGACTGGCGATGCCCAACGTTGAGGCATCCAATGCCGCCGGCGAAATCGAGGTAGCGGTTACCGTCAACATCTTCGAGCCAGGCCTCTTCCGCCTTGGCTACGTAGATGGGCGTGCCGTGGGAAAGCCCGCGGGGCACGGCTTTCGCGCGCCGCTCAGAGAGGGCCCTGGACTTTGGTCCGGGGATTGCAGTGCGAAGTTGAATGGTAGACATCGTAAGATCCTGTGGCGGAAGACTTTTCGATACTGGCCACTGGTCACTGACCCCTGGCCACTGCTTTTAGTACCAGCCGATCGGCGCCTCGTTCAGGTTGATATACACCTGCTTGGTCTCAAGATATTCTTCGATGCCCCCGGGGCCAAGTTCGCGGCCGAAGCCAGATTGCTTATAACCTCCCCACGGCGCTTCGACGTACGTGGGCTGCATGTGGTTGACCCAAACGATTCCGGCGCGCAAGGCTTTCACAGCTCGCATGGCCTTGAAAATGTCGCGTGTCCAAACGGCGGCAGCTAAACCGTAGGGGGAATCGTTGGCAATCTTCAGCGCGTCCTCTTCGTCTTCGAACGGAATCACCGCGGCGACCGGGCCGAAAATTTCTTCGCGGGCGATACGCGCGCTGTTGGTCACATCGTAGAAAATTGTGGGCTGCACATAGTAGCCCTTGGCAAATTTCTCGGGCCGTCCGCCGCCCGAGGCCAGCTTCGCTTCCTTCTTTCCGATCTCAAGATACGAATTCACGCGGTCATATTGCTCTTTGCTGACCAGCGGCCCCATCTTCGTCTCGCGATCAAGCGGCGGACCAAGCTTGATCTTTTTCGCCTTCTCGGTCATCGCCTCGACGAACTTCTTGTAGATTGTCTTCTGCACCAGGATACGGCTCCCCGCCGAGCATACTTCCCCCTGATTGATGAACACACCAAACAGAGCGCCGTCGATCGCTGCTTCAAAATCAGCGTCCGCAAAAAAGATGTTAGGCGACTTTCCTCCGAGTTCGAGCGTGACCCGCTTCACCGTATCGGCCGCCTGTTTCACGATCATTTTGCCAACGGCAGCGCTGCCCGTGAAAGCGATCTTGTTGACGTCGGGATGCTGGACGAGCGGAGCACCACACGACTCACCGAAGCCGGTAATCACGTTGACCACGCCCGGGGGCAGTCCGCAATCGGCAAAGTGTTTCGCCAGTTCGAGCGCGGTGAGCGGCGTCTGCTCGGCGGGCTTGAGCACACAGGTACAACCAGCGGCCAGCGCGGGCGCCAGTTTCCATGCGGCCATCAGCAGCGGATAATTCCACGGAATAATCTGTCCGGCAACGCCCACCGGCTCTTTAAGCGTCAGGCTCATCGCGTTGTCGGGAACGGGATTCACATAGCCCACGACCTTGGTCGCGAGTCCACCGTAGTATTCGAAGCACGTCGCTGCGTCGTTAATGTCGTACTCGGCCTCGACAATGGGCTTGCCCGTGTTGCGGCACTCGAGTTCGGCCAGCGCCGGCAGATTCTGACGAACCTTGTCAGCCAGGCGGAATAGCACGCGGCCGCGCTCCTGCGCGGTGGTCGTCGCCCACGGGCCGTCTTCAAATGCAGCCTTCGCCGCAGCCACGGCGCGGTTCACGTCGTCGGCCGAGGCATCGGGTACCTGCGCGATCACTTCTTCGGTCGAAGGATCGTTAACGGGGAAAGTTTTCGCTGACTTGCTCCCGACCCATTCCCCATTGATGAACATCTGGTAGGTTTTCACTTCGGTCTGAACTCCGCTAGGCATCGTGGCCCCCCTGTCGGCGGCGGGTAGCCGCCCTGCGCAAGATTTTCAGTCGCTCGCCGGACCCGGCACGACAACAGCGGCAAGCTGAATGCGCCGTGCCGCCTTGCGGCGGCCGTAGACAAAAAAGAAAAACGCGGCCAGTCCGATGAAGAACAACGTGCCGCCAAACATCCACAATTCGTATTTCCACAGCGACGTGATCTGCTGCGCGGGAAAAAATACCAGCGCGATGCCAAGGACGGCAGTCAACAATCCGCTCGACCCAGCTAAAAACATCGTCGTGCGACTGTACTGACCTTTCGGAACTGGCTCGGTAAGTGCAAACTTTATCAGTGCTCCAAACATGTAGACGAATGGAATCAGATTCAGCACCACGGCCAGCGAAAGAAGTTTTTGGAATGTTTCCTGAACGCCGGCGCCGGCAAAATTCAAAAGCACCAGCGCACCCGAGACTACGCTCTGTACGATCAGGGCCGCATACGGCGTACCGTATCGCGGATGAACGTTGCCCAGCCACGACGGCATGTACGAATCGAGTCCGGCGACGAAGGGAATACGCGCGCAGCCGCCGATCCACGCCGAACCAATGCCAGCGATGGCCAGGCTCAGCATGATGGCGAAGGGCACCGCGATCCAGTACACTCCCACGCGCGCCGCCATCCCGGTCACCGCCTGCACCACGCCTTGCAGCACGTTCACGCTCTTGCCCACCGAGACCAGCAGCGTGAGCGTGGCCGCAACATAAAGAGTCCCCGAGATCACGCCGCCCCAGACAACGGCTCCAGGCAGCGTGCGGGCAGGGTCCTGGATTTCGTCTCCCATGACGGAAGCAAGTTCGAGCCCGATCAGACCGAAGCAGACCACGCCGAACGAATTAAGAACGAAGCGCGGGTTAACTGGAATCTTGAAGTCCGCGGCAGTGATCGTCGTTCCAAATCGCAACCAGATCACGATGCCAAGCCCGACCAGCACGGTGGCGGCAACAAACGTCCCGATGGCGCCCGCATTATTGATCCACTTGCCCACGCCCAGCCCCAGGATGTTCAGAAGCGTCAGCAATGCCAGCAGCGCGAGAGACACGGAAGCGGCAAAGATCTTGTTGTCTGGAAGCCCCCGGTAGGCGGGACCGAGCACATACACCGATACGCCGACGAAATAGAGCATGATCGTCGGCACATAGAGCATGTTGTTGGTCCAGTAGCACCAGCCGGAGAGGAATCCGTGGAAGTCGCCGAAAACTTCCTTGGCCCAGAGGTAGACGCCGCCCTCGCCAGGATAGCGGTGCGCAAGTTCGATGACCGCGATCCCTTGCGGGAAGAAAAACAGCAGAAGCGAGATGATCCAAAGCCAGATGGTGACGCCGCCGTTGGCTGCGATGGAGGGAACGACGTTTAGATTGAATACGGCCACGACAAACAGCAGCACCAGATCGCGGCGCCCGAGGGCGCGGATCAAGTGCGGCTGTTCGGCGGATTGTGGTGTAGTGGACAATGTTTGCTTGCCGCTGGTTGAGCCGCGTCACATCGAGAAAATGTTGTCATTCCGAACCGGGCGGCAAGCCCGGTGAGGAACCTGATTCTGATGCAAGGCGGACAGGAGTGTCCGCCTATCACAGGCATTCTTCTAGTGCGCAACGGCGACCGGAGCCTCTCGCTCCTGCTGCGCCTTCGCCAGCGAGCCAGCAATGTCGTCAAACGCCGCTAGGTGCTTGTCGATGTCGGCCTCGGTGTGCTGGACCGAGATGGTCCACTGCTCATCCCACCAGTAGGGCTGCGCCATCACGCCGCGGTTGACCATGCCAAACCAGTAGTGCCGCCACAGGTCGATGTCGATCGCTTCCCAGTCGCGATAGTTGCGGATTTCTTTCGGATACAGCATCAGCGCGCCGTTCGCTCCAGCTTGCGCGATGTAGCCCTGCAGCCCGACTTTCGCAATCGTTTTGCGATAGCCGTCGGCCAGCTTCTTGCCGAGTTTGTCGACTTTCGCATAGTTGTCGCGGGTCAGTACTTCGCGGAAGGTCGCCAGGCCTGCAGCCATCGACACCGGATTCGTGTTGTAGGTGCCGCCGTGAAAAACCTTGTGCTGCGAGATCAGGTCCATCACCGCCGTGCTGGTACCGAATGCGGCCAGAGGCAAACCTCCGCCAATCGACTTGGCCAGGCAGATCATGTCGGGATGAACGCCGAAATATTCGCTGGCGCCGCCCCACCCAAGTTTTGCGCCGGTCTTGACTTCGTCGAAAATCAGCAGCGCGCCGTGTTTATCGCAGATTTCGCGCAGGCCTTTCAGGAAGCCGGGCTGCGGCATGCAGAGTCCGACATTCATGAGAATCGGTTCGAGAATGATCGCCGCAATCTCCCCGGGATTTTCCCGGAAGCGGCGCTCCACGGTCGCAAGATCGTTGAACGTCGCAATGAGCACGTTGGCGATCGCCGACTTCGGCACCCCGAGGCCGCCCGTAACCGCGGTTGGATTATGGATATCGCCATAGTCAGGCGCATGCGGCTTCACGCTGACCAGCGCGCTGTCGTGCAACCCGTGGTAGGCGCCTTCAAACTTGACGATCTTGTCCCGTCCCGCGGCGGCGCGTGCCAGCCGAATCGCGTGCATGGTCACTTCGGTGCCGCTATTGCCGAAGCGGCACATCTCGACCGGAAAGCGGGTGCAGATTTCTTCGGCCAGTTCCCACTCCATGTCGTGAGGCATGCCAAACATCGTGCCGGTGGAGAGCCGCTTTTCAACCGCCTTCATCACCGCCGGATGGCAGTGTCCCGCCATCAGTGCCCCGAAGGTCAGGTTGTGGTCGATGTATTCGTTGCCATCGAGGTCGCGGAACTTGCTGCCGCTGGCCTCCTTCACGAAGATCGGCCAGGGATCATACGCGCGATAGTTGCTGGCGACGCCCAGCGGAATGCGTTTGAGATTCTTCTTATGGGCCTCGGCGGATTTGGGCGTGCGCTGCTCGAAAGTGGCGAGTTCCTTCTGCAGATCGGGATACATCGAATTGCTCCGGGGTGACTCAGGCGACGCATTTCCGGGTGTGTCAGCGTGCCATTAGATTGCCCGGGCGGATCGAGCCGCCCGGGGTATTTTTAGTGGAGTCCTTCAGCTAGAAACCGAACTTCAAAGCAAACTGCAAGAGCCGGGGATCACCGGCCGATGTGATCAAACCAAATCCCGTTGGACCGTCTGAATAGCCGCCGTCCGGGTTCGAGAAATTGGTGCGATTGAAGACGTTGAAAATCTCCGCCCGGAACTGCAGGTACCTGGCCTCGCTGAAAGAAATCTTCTTGTGCACCGAGAAGTCCCAGTCCTCCAGCCCAGGGCCACAGCAGAGCGTGCGCTGCGTGCCATTGTTGAAACTCCCGAGCGGAGGGTCGGAGAACTGATTGTAGTTGAGGTAGAAGCCGCCGTTTGTCTTGGGATTCAGAATTTGCAGCGGGCCGGTCAGACTGGGAGCTTCCGTGCCCAGGAAGAACAGGCTGTTGATCAGTTCGTTGTCGTCCTCGGTGTTGAGGCGGATGGGAAATCCACTCTGGAATTGTGTGATACCAGAAATTTCCCAATCGTTGAGCACCTTCCCGGCAAAGCCCTGATGCTTGGGGATGGGCAACTCCCAGTCGTAACTAATCACAAAGCGCTGTTTCGAGTTGAATAACGACAGACCGCGGCTGGCTCGGTAGTTGAACGGATTGAGCGTTTCCTCGAATGTGGAACCATCGTCGATCGACTTGCTGAAAGTGTAGGCGGCCTGGAATTGCAATCCATGTGAAAAGCGTTTCTGCAACATCATCTCCAGAGCGTTGTAGTTGGAGTTGGCGATCGTGTCTTCGGCGAAGACGTCGGTAAAGACTGGAACACCGTCCACGGGACAACCAACGGACGAGGCGGGATCGCAATTCGGGGACGAATACGGTCGCAGACCGACCAAATTAAGCGCCGGGTTTCCTGGGCCGTATTGTGCAACTGATCCGTACGGCATATGGAGCGTGTAACCTGCAGGAATGCTGTTGGCAGGCAGGACCCAATCGCTGTCCTCCACCGTCGGACCGCACCCGTAGGCTGCCGCAAGAGCTTGATTTCCCAGATTCGCGTAGTACTGGGAAATATTGGACATGTCCAAACAGCTCTGCGGATTGGAGGCATTGATATCGTGAGTAGCCAGCAAACGATGGCCCTGAGACCCAACGTAGCTAATCTGGAACATCATGCTGTTGCTCAGTTCGCGCTGGAGGGTCAGGTTGTACTGAGTGGTGTACTGCGAGCGCAGGTGGGGTTCGAATTCGCCGTAGAGAAGAATGGGACGAAACAGCGATAAATCTGTAGGTGCGCCTTTCGTGGGTGTGATGATGCCGCCAAAAGGGTTCGGAGCCGTGAATTCGCCTTGATTCACAAACGGAGTATTGAAAAAGACATCGGAGAGCGAGGAGCTACCTCCAAACGGAGGCTCGGCGCCGAACTGAGCCAGAACTAATTCCTCGATCGGATTATAGAAGAGACCCCAACCCGCGCGGATGCTGGTCTTGCCATCACGGCCAGGGCTGTACGCCAAGCCGATGCGTGGAGCAAAGGCCTTGTAGTACGTTGAAGTCATTGCGGGGGGGACGCCCGGATCGCCTGGAACCACCAGGCCGGTGGGCTCGGCGCCGGTGTTCGCGCAAGTGGGATTGGTCACGCCATAACTCGCCCAGTAGGACGCGCTGTTCGTAATTCCGCAGGGGTACACGGTGGAATTTTGTCCCGGACGGAAGGTCTCCACGTGACCACTGATGTCGGTCATCGGAGGACTGTATTCCCAACGGAAGCCGTAATTCAGCGTGAGATTAGGCTTGATCTTCCAACTGTCCTGGGCGAACGGATAGGCTGCAAAACTGCGAACGTCTTCGCGCTGGCCGGAGCCCTGGGTATAGCCATCGGCCAGTCCCAGCAGAAACTCGGCGTACTGATCGCCGTCGCCGGGAATAATCCCGTTGGGCCCGCTGTTGTCGAACGTGTACTCGCCATTTACGTCGAAGTAGTAATACTGGTCGAAGCGGGCGCGGCGAATATCCACGCCGAACTTGAACGTGTGATTGCCCTTCACCCACGTCAGGCCGTCGGACCACTGAAAACTATTTCCGACCTGGGGCAGGAAACCTTCGAAGTTGTTGCCGAAGGACGCGCCTCCCGAAATGTTGACGTAGGGAACACCGGTCAGATTCGACGGTAGGCCCGGAGTGATACCAAGATTGGCGGCAGTGCCAAACTCACTGGTGATGGCCGAGGAGTCGGAAGTTCCGGTAAAGCAGAAAGTCGCAGCCGCCCCAGTGCACGTGGACGTGAGAGAACCCGTTGTTTGGGGCTTGATATATCCGAGCTGGCCCTCACGCATGTAAGTGAAATGGGCCTCATTCACGAGTGCGTTGTTGATGGTCCAGGTATGGGTAAAGTTCCACTGTTGGTAGCGAAGGTTGTTTATGTTTCCGAAACCGATAGTGTTGGCGCCGGCGGCCTCGAAGGTATCGTAGGGATCGGTTTCACGGTTGTCGGTGAAGTAGTAATACGCGGTGAAGTTCTGATGACTATTGATCGTGTGATCGAGGCGAAACGTAAACTGGTCGGAGTTGATAGTCCCTACCGGAACGACCTGATTTTGGCTTCCGCCGATATTGGCCGCGGGGACGAACTTCTGAAGCAGATTGGAAGCTACCGGGTCCTGGCAGGCAGTTGGAATCACACCGGTGGGGAAGACCGACGCCCAGTCCGTAAGACCGTCGGAGTCAGTTGGAAGCCCGGCAACGGTGTAGCCCAAGGCAGTGTCGCATCCGGGGCGGCCATCCAGCACATTGGCAACAAAACCCGCGGTCTGGATGCCCCCTGCAAAGGGAGCTTGGGCGGAGAAGTCCCCAGCAAATTCCCCTGTGGGGGACGCTCCAGAGGTGCCAGTGGGAACATTCAACAACTGCCCGGGCACCCCGTCGCGAACCCGGTGTCCTTCATAATTGAGAAAGAAGAAAGTGCGGTCTTTCTTGATGGGGCCGCCGAAGGTGCCACCGAACTGGTTCTGATTAAGCTGCGGCTTGGTGGTGTCGGGGTAGCCGCGGGCATCGAGAACGGTGTTGCGGAAATATTCGTAGAGATTGCCATGGAACTGGTTGGACCCCGACTTGGTGATCACGTTGACCACGGACCCTGAGTTGCGGCCGTATTCGGCATCGAAAGTATTAGTGATGACGCGAAACTCTTCAACCGCGTCGGGAGCAGGTTGGATGGTGGGAGTGTTGACGAACTGATCGTTGGCGTCTCCGCCGTTGACGCTGAAGTTGTTGGCGCGGGTGCGGCCGCCGTTCACGGAAACTGAACCCGCATCGTCAGAGCCGGCGAACAGGCTGCCGCTCGATCCCAGCTGCGACTGCACCCCCGGCTGAAGTTGCAAGAACTGGTACGTGTCGCGCGTGTTGAGGGGCAGTTCGTTCACCGAGCGGTCGTTGATGACGGCGCCCAGCTGCGTGCTCGTCGTATCCACTTGCGGCGCTTCCGACGTTACTTCCACAGTTTCCTGCGAGCCGCCGATTTGCAGCGTCGAGTTCAGTGTCACGACCTGGTTCACGTCCACGATCACGCTCTTCTGCACGTTCTTCTTGAAGCCGGTCAGCTCATATTGAAGCGTGTAGGTGCCCGGGACCACATCGACGAACGAAAAGTCTCCGTTGTCGTTGGTCAGTCCGTTTCGGCTGACGTTGGTCGCTTCATTGGTGAGAGTCACCTTCGCGCCCGAGAGCACGGCGCCCGTCGGGTCCGAGACGCGGCCCAGAATACGGCCGCTCGCACCCTGGGCACAAAGCGAAATGGGAATCCACAAACAGGTCGCAACGAAAACGATCAGGCAAACGGCGGTCCGGCGGGCTCGCAGTAACTGCATGGAACCTCCAGCATCCTCAGGGGATATTTGTTGATCACGAACTGCTTGTGTCCTGCCACAACCTTGCTATAATCCCGCAAGGTTAGAGAACGGGGATGGGGGCTGTCAAGGACAAAAAAATGTGTCCATCCCATAGAAATTTTCTATCGAGACTTCCGGTCATATCCCGCGGATACTGTCGACCTGCATGCCTGAACCTTACTTGTGTCTGAATATTTGATGTCTGAATACTTATGCCCGAATATCTAAAGATCGGAGATGTGGCGCGGAAAGTGGGCGTTTCCCCTTCTGTGATCCGCTCGTGGGAAAGCCTGGGGTTGGCGCGTCCGCGGCGCACCGAGAGCCGCTACCGGCTCTACACCGCCGAAGACGTGAAGCTGCTGAAGCGGGCTCGGTTTCTACGTAAGGTGCGCGGGCTGAACGCCGCGGCAATTGTGCAGTTGCTGAAGCGCGAGGGCAAAGTCCGTCCCGTGGCCGACGGCAATGCCGGCGCGATTGGCGGACATCTGCGGCAGTTGCGGGCCCGGCGCCGGCTTTCGCTGGCTCAGGTCGCCCGCGCGGTCGGGGTCTCGGTGGGATTTCTCAGTGCGCTGGAACGCTCTCAAATGAGCGCCTCGGTAGGAACGCTGCGCAAACTCGCGCGCTTCTACAAAACCAACATTCTGGATTTCTACGACGCCCGCGACTCCACTAGCCGGCAGGTGCGACCGGCGGAACGCAAAGTCCTTGAAGCCGGTACGGGCGTCCGCATGGAACTGCTGGCCTGGGGCAACACCGTCATGGAACCGCATCTGTTTCGCATCGCGCCCGATGCGGGCAGCGGTGATCCCTATACTCACGAGGGCGAAGAGTTCATCTACGTGTTGCGCGGAGATCTGGAGATCGCGGTCGATGGTGAAGAATACCGCCTGAAACCCGGCGATAGTTTCTATTTCGAAAGCGCGACCCCGCATCGCTGGAAGAACCCGGGCCGCAAAGAAACCTGGGTTTTGTGGGTCAACACTCCACCAACGTTTTAGGAGGGATTTAGGAGGAACCATGAACTGGCAACGCGTCAGGAGGTCGCTTCGTTTCTTGCCTTTGCTGGCAGCGGTCCTCTGTGTGGGATCTTGCTCCAGGAAAACTCCCACGCTCAACCTGCTGGTGTGGGAAGGTTACGCGGATCCCTCGTTCATCCAGACCTTCGAAGAGCAGAACCATTGCAAGGTTTCCGCGTCGTACATGGGATCGAGTGATGAACTCATGGCTAAACTGCGCGGCGGCAGTGCCGGAAATTACGATGTGATTTCGCCGTCGAGCGATGTGGCGACCTCCATTGCGACAGCCGGACTGGCAGCGCCGCTCGACCTTACAAAGATTCCCAGCTACAGCCAGCTTTCTCCGCAGTTGACGTCTCTCGCGCTGGTGCGGGCCAAGGGAGAAGTGTACGGCGTTCCTTTCACGTGGGGACCGGATCCAATCATTTACGATACGACCGCCTTCGCGCAGCCGCCGGATTCATGGAACGCTCTTTGGGATCCGAAATACAAAGGGAAAGTTTCGGTGTGGGACGACGTGTCCACGATTTACATGGCTGCGCAGGTCTTGGGCTATGACAAGCCCGATCCGTCGCAAATTTACAACCTGAGCGACGAACAACTTGAAGCGGTGAAGAAGAAATTGCTGGAGCTGAAACCGAACGTCCGCAAAATGTGGGCCACCGGCGGTGAGCTGACCAATCTCTTTGAGAGCCACGAAATCGTGATCGCCATGGGCTGGCCGCTCAATACCGCCGATCTGAAGAAGGCGGATTTTCCGGTCGGCGAAACTATTCCGAAAGAGGGCACCACGGGCTGGATTGATCACCTGATGATTACTGCGGGCGGCGAAAATAAGGAGCTCGCCATGAAATTCTTGGAATACATGGTCGAGGCAAAGACGCAGAAACTCGTCAGCGACAAAACGCATTATGTTCCGGCGAATCCGCAGGCCGGGCAGTTCATGACGCCAGATGAGGTGAAGACTCTGCATCTGGACGACGTGGAAACCTACCAGAAGCGCCTCAATTTCTGGCAGAACGTGCCGCGGCGACCGAAGTACACCGAGATTTGGAACGACATCAAGGCAGCACAATAACGAAATACGATCCATGTCCTTTCCGATCACTCCCGCACTTGCCGACACAGCGGTTCCGCACTCTGTCGCGAAGTCCGCGTTGCTCAGCATTCGCAATGTGGCCAAGACTTTCGGTCGCAATGTAGTGCTGCGCAACGTTTCACTGGAAATTGCGGAGGGCGAATTTCTGACCATCCTCGGCGAGAGCGGCTCAGGCAAAACCACGCTGCTGCGGATTGTCGCGGGCTTCGAGAGCGCGAGTTCCGGCGAACTCTGGATGGAGAGCGAACGCCTCGATCACCAGCCTCCCTACCGCAGGCGTGTCAACACAGTTTTTCAGTCCTATGCTCTGTTTCCGCACCTCACGGTCGAAGAGAATGTCGGATACGGACTTCGTGTGGCCAAGCGGCCTGCGGCCGAGATTGCACAACGAGTCGCCGAAGCGCTGGACAAAGTGAAGATGACCGCGCACGCGAAATCGAAGCCGTCAAAGATCAGCGGAGGCCAGCAGCAGCGTGTAGCGCTCGCCCGCGCTCTCGTGAACCGTCCGCGCCTTCTCTTGCTCGATGAACCGCTTTCCGCGCTCGACGCCAACTTGCGCCGGCAGATGCAGGTGGAACTGAAGTCGCTGCAGCGCGAAGTCGGCATCGCCTTCGTATTCGTGACCCATGATCAGGAAGAAGCGATGGTCATGTCCGACCGCATCGCCTTGCTGCGTTCCGGTGAACTCGAGCAGGTGGCCACGCCGCGCGAAATCTACAGCCGACCGGCAACAGCCTATGTGGCGCAGTTCATTGGGCACACGAACTTGCTGAAGGGCGAGGCCCGCGTCGGCGACGTGAAATGCGGATCGCTAACCTGGTCAGCGTCCGTTCCCGATGGTCCCGTGCTTTTTTCTTTGCGGCCGGAGCATGTTCGGCTCGCTGGGGTCGTGACCTCTGGAGGTGGCAAGAGCGATGAGGCAATCCGCATTCGTGGTCGCGTAATGCATCAAGCCTTTCACGGAGCGACCGAATTGCTTCGCGTCGAGTGCGCCGGCGGACTCGTGCTCGTCCTGCGTACGGCCACCGGAGCCGTTTTGCACAACGCTGCGGTGCACAACGAAGCGGTGCACAACGAAATCGAGATCGAGTTTTCGCCCGCGGATGCAGTCCTGGTGCGCGAGTCCCCGGAAAGGAATTGATGTTTTCCCGCGCTTACAAAACGGTTGTGACCGTGCCGCCGCTGCTCTGGGTCACGGTGTTTCTGCTCGTGCCCTACGCGCTGATGTTCTGCTACAGCTTCTGGTCAGTCTCGCCGTCGCAGATCATCGTGCACTCGTGGAATCTCGACAACTATAAAGAGCTTTTCCAGAAGACGGTCTACTGGCAGACCCTGCTGCGCTCCATGTGGATCGCCGCCCGCGTAATGTTGTTTTCTTTGCTTCTGGGGTATCCGCTGGCGTACTTCCTTTCGTTCTACGCGGGCAAGAGAAAAGACCTGCTGTATCAACTGGTCATCATTCCGCTGTGGGTCAGTTATCTGGTGCGGGCGTATGCCTGGAAAACAATCCTCGGTTCCGATGGCGTGCTCAATACGCTTCTGCAGTACGTCCACCTGACCAAGCATCCGCTGGATTTCCTGCTCTACAGCCCGTTCGCCGTGGTCTTGACGCTCACGCACATCTATACACCGTTCACCATTCTCCCGATATATGCGGCGCTGGAGCACATCCCACGCAATCTGGTCGAGGCTTCGCATGATCTGGGCGCGACCCCGGCGCAAACTTTCTGGAAAGTTATTTTCCCGCTCTCGATTTCCGGCGTGGTTGCTGGAGCGACCTTTGCCTTCGTCTTGAGCCTGGGTGATTTCCTGGCACCGCTGTTGCTGGGCGGCCCCAGCGGCATCATGATTTCCAATATCGTCGTCAGCTTGTTCGGCGCGGCTTACAACTGGCCACTGGGCGCGGCCATTTCCCTGGGCATGCTCGTCATCGTCGTCAGCTTGCTGTTCTTCTCCGAGCGCCTCGAAAAGAAATGGAGCTTTTCGTGAGTGGCGGCGCAACGAATGTTCCAAACTCGCGCTGGCTGCTCGTTCACGCTGCGGCCGTGTTTGCGTTTCTCTATCTGCCGATCGCAATCCTCATTCTTTATTCCTTCAACGGCCAGGGAGTCGGCGGATTTCCCCCGCATCACCTCACGCTTAACTGGTACCGCACCCTCTTCGCCGACGGTCCCATCTGGGATTCGGTACTCAACAGTCTTCAAGTAGCATTTGCCGCGATGGCGATCTCGCTAACACTCGGCATCCCGGCGGCACTGGCGCTCGACCGCGCGCAATTTCCCGGCAAGGCTCTGTTCCGGCGATTGGTGCTGCTCCCGCTGATCCTGCCCGGCATTATCACAGGTCTTTCGCTGCTCATGCTGTTCAACCTGACGGGCACGAAGCTCAGCCTGATGACGATTGCGCTCGGCCACGGCACGGCCTTAATTTCGGTCGCGACCACCGAAGTTTTCGCGGGCCTGCAGAAGCTCGACCGCGCCCAGGAAGAAGCCTCGCTCGACCTGGGAGCAAACTACTGGCAAACCTTCTGGCGTGTTACGGTGCCGAACCTGAAGTTGCCAATCATTGGCGCAGCGCTGCTGATCTTCACCCTCTCGATGGACGAAATCGCCGTCAGCTTTTTCCTGATCGGCCGCGACAACACGCTTCCGCTGGAAATCTGGGGCCGCCTGCGTCGCGGCATCACGCCAGAAATCAACGCAATTTCGACCATCATCTTCATATTTTCGCTCGTAACGATCGTGGTCTGGTACCGGCTGCGCGTGCGCGCCGACGTGACTGCAGACTTCGAAGCCCAAATCGATAATCAATGACCACAATGGGCGCGAGGGTTCACGAAGGATCTCAAAGCAAGTGTTTCCCTTCGTGAACCTTCGTGACTTTCGTGGTTGATGCCTTCTTTCAGCGTCAACGCGCCAACTACCGTCTTTCGTGGTGCATTCCCTCCCCGCATAGTAAAGTGGTAGTACACCATATTTCGGGGAAGGATCCTTTTTGAGTTCAGGCATTCGCAACATCGCTATCATCGCGCACGTCGACCACGGCAAGACCACGCTGGTGGACGCCATGCTGCAACAGAGCGGCACCTTTCGCTCCAACGAACACCACGTCGAACGAGTCATGGACTCGAACGAACTGGAGCGAGAGCGCGGCATCACCATCCTCGCCAAGAACACCGCGATTTTTTATCACGACGTAAAAATCAACATCGTCGACACGCCCGGCCACAGCGACTTCGGCGGTGAAGTCGAGCGCGCCCTGAAAATGGTCGACGGCGTCATGCTGCTGGTGGATGCCAGCGAAGGCCCGCTGCCCCAGACCCGCTACGTGCTGAGCAAGGCGCTCGAAGCCAAGCTGCCGCCCATCGTGGTCATCAACAAGATTGACCGCTCGGACGCGCGCCCGCAGGAAGTGCTCAACGAAATCTACGATCTGTTCATCGATCTCGACGCCAAAGAAGACCAGATCGATTTCCCGGTGCTCTACACCAACGCCAAGATTGGCACGGCCTCGACCGACATCAAGGGCGGCGGGGAAGACCTGCGCCCGCTGTTCGACGCGATCATCAAGACCATTCCTCACCCCAAAGGCGACCCCGCCGGTCCGCTGCAAATCCTGGTCGCCAACCTCGACTACAGTGACTATCTGGGACGCCTCGCAATCGCGCGCGTGTTCAACGGCACCATGCACACCGGCGAGGAAGTCGGCATCGCTCGCCTCGACGGATCGCTTCATAAAACCAAGATCACAAAACTCTTTTCATTTTCCGGCCTGAAGCGGACCGACATCACCGAAACCGAATTGGGAGACATCATCGCGGTCGCCGGCGTCGAAGGCATCACCATCGGCGAGACCATCACTGACGCCGAAAATCCTTCCCCACTGCCCCACATCGCAATCGATGAGCCCACCATCGCCATGCTCTTCACCGTGAACACGTCGCCGTTCGCGGGCAAAGATGGCCAGTACGTCACCTCGCGCAACCTGCGCGAGCGCCTGGAAAAAGAACTTCTGACCAACGTTTCTCTGCGGGTTGAAGACACAGGCACCACCGATTCCTTCAAAGTGCTGGGCCGCGGCGAGCTGCAGCTTTCCATCCTCATCGAGATGATGCGGCGCGAGGGCTACGAACTCATGGTCGGCAAGCCGGAAATCGTCACCAAGCGCATCGACGGCAAGCTCATGGAGCCGGTCGAACATCTCACCGTCGACGTGCCCGAGGACTTCGTCGGAGTGGTGATGGAGCAACTCGGATCGCGCAAAGGCGAAGTCACCAACATGCACAATCACGGCTATGGACGCGTGCGCATTGAGTTTCGCGTTCCGAGCCGAGGATTGATCGGCCTGCGCAGCCAACTGCTCACCGACACGCGGGGAACCATCGTCATGAATGCTCTGTTTGATGGATACACTGAGTGGCAGGGCGACATCCCGCACCGGCTCACGGGCGCGCTCATCGCCGATCGCGGCGGCGTCTCGACCGCGTACGCTCTCTGGGGACTGCAGGAGCGCGGAGAACTTTTCGTCGGACCCGGCGTCGAACTCTACGAAGGGATGATCATCGGCGAAAATGCCAAAGACACCGATCTCGACGTGAACGCCGTCCGCGAAAAGAAGCTCACCAACATGCGCGCCTCCACCGCCGATGAAGCGATTCGCCTCGTCCCCTTCAAGGCGCTGAATCTCGAGCAAGCCATCGAGTTCATCGCCGACGATGAATTTGTCGAGATCACTCCCAAGTCCCTGCGTCTGCGCAAGAAAACCCTGCAGTCGAATCAGCGCAAGAAAAAGTCGTACGCCACCGTGGAAGAAGCATAAAGAAGAAGCATAAGAAGAGTCACCAAGAAGAGTCGTGAAATCGCGACGCAAGTCCGAGAAGAGCGCGAAACCCAGCCCGCCGCTGCGCATGTTTCTGGTCCCCTGCAGCTGTGGGACGACCTTCGCCGTGGCCGAGAATTACGATCATCAAGGCACGGCGTGGCGCCGCTATCTCATCTGCCCCGGCTGCGGCAAGCGGCACGATCCCAAAAACCGCCTACTGCAGATGGGATTCCACGCTGAAGGCTACTGGAAAGTGGACGACTGCTAACGACTGGACGACTGCTAGAGAAGCTCCGACTAAGCCTCTGTGCGCCTCTGTGTCCTCTGTGGTTTACGCTTTCTGCCGCAAGTTTACTCAGAGCTACCCTGGCCCGTCCGCGACCGCCGCGAGCGCTCCTAATTCATATTGATTTAACAGGCTGGTTCCGCAAAACCTGCTATACTGCTCGCCGCATTCGATCTGTTCGCCAGCTCCGGTCTCGATTTTCAGGAACGGTCTTCCCGGCCTGCCAAGTCCGCCGAATTGCTCGCTACTTCCGACAGCTCAATGCAGAGGCAGACGCGTGAAGAATATTTTTGTGGGAAACCTGAGCTTCAACACAGCCGAAGACGAACTGCGACAGCTGTTTGAACCGTTCGGACAAGTGGACCGTGTAAGCATCATGACCGACCGCGACACCGGCCGCTCCCGCGGCTTCGGCTTCGTGGAGATGGCCAGCAACGAAGACGGCGAGAAGGCGATCACGGCTCTGAATGGCTCATCAGTCGGCGGACGCACTATCAATGTCAACGAAGCTCGCCCCAAGACCGAACGCAGTGGCGGCGGCGGTGGCGGTGGTGGTGGACGCGACCGCGGAGATCGCGGCGGCAGCCGCGGTGGCGGCGGTGGCGGTGGTGGACGGCGCGACCGCTACTAGCGGTTTCTGAGTGCAGTGTGGTCGATCCGGATTAAATCCTCCTTGGCATGGAGGACTTAGACTGCACGCCTTAATCACCTGGCTTGATCGGAAGGTCGGCGTGCGTTCGGGATAGTACGCTGGAAGCTCCGGCGACTCGAACTTCGGCGTTGGCTCGCAGGGCAAATGGCCACTTCCGTTGTTTTTCGAGTTCGTCCATCTTCTTCTTGAGATCAATCGTCACTCGCACCGTCTTCTCGCCACCAGCAGGAAGTTCAATCGCATGCTGCTCGGATAGAACGGATCGCTCCGACCACGTGGCGGCAGTCTGCTTCCGCGAAGGTCCGACTTGCCACTGTAGACCGATCTCGAGCCCCAGGTTTGAAAGCGCCTCGTTGGTGGGGTTCTTCAGAGTAACCAGAACGTCGATCAGGTCGGGGTGAGGCACTCCGATCGGATCGGAGTATTCCCACTTCGTCAGCTTGACTTCGGTATTTTTTAGCGGCGGAGAATTCGGATTGAGACCCTCCATCTGCGATTCGGACCACCACAGACACGTGAACCCGATTTCAGCCGAAACCTTCTTGTCTGCCGGCGGAGACTTGGGTGAATCCTGTGCGCAAGCCAGCATCGCCGTGCAGCACAGCAACGCTATTCCGTCGATGAGGGCGCTTCGTCGCGTCACGGTATTCGTTATTCCTTCATGCTCACGTGAAGATGGTTATCGTGGCCCTCCCAGTGGGCCACACCTTTGATGCTCGCATCGTTGAACAAAATCGAGTGGAGATTCAAATTCGCGCGGAACATGGCCACCAGTTCGCTGGTGTAGTCGCGACTGTAGTCTGGATTGTTGATGTCCACCGGTAGCATCTTTCCATCGGTTCGCATGGGACGAATATCCGCGTTGCGCCCGTTGCGATGGGTCACGTGCGGCGCCATATGGGCGCCGTTGGCGAAGCTCATATCGCCGATCCCAACCTGCATCTCCGGGTATAACTCCGTAAACTGGTGGGAAATCTCAAGCAATGTTGCCACCGTCTGCGGCGTACCAAACTGCCGGTCCATCGTTGAATAGGAATAATAGCCATTACCGGCACACACCTGTGGAAGAACGATGTAACCTTGCCGTTTGATTTTGAGCCTGCCCTGCAGCAGATTGGTCAAAGTCAGACCGCCCGGGTCGACCTTCCCATCCGGATTCTTGGTCCAATTGCGCTGATAGTCTTTGATCGCGCTGATGGTCCCTCGGTCGCAATCGCCATCTTCTTTGATGGCAGCCCCGGCCGCGTTGAGTAACTTCTTCACCGCGAGGACATCTTCGTCGCGATTCTGGCCATGTTGCCCAACCGAAGCCTTAATCAAACATGCTCCTGATGTCACCGCCATAGCTCCTCCAGAAGACCTTCCCCCCGCACCGGACTGGTGAGGGTAAGTCTGCAAACCCGTCGGCTCCAAAAAATCGCCGCTATTGTACCCCGCTTCCGTCCGGTCGCCTAGTCCGAAAACAGTCCGAAAAACAGTCCGAAAACTTTCTGAAAACCTTCGGGAGGTAGAGGGACGGGCCCAATCGTCCCCGTATGAATGTATAATCTAGTGAAATTGCGCCCGTAGCTCAGCTGGATAGAGCGGTTGCCTCCGGAGCAACAGGCCGGGAGTTCGAATCTCTCCGGGCGCACCACATTCCCGCCACTCAAACCACGCAACCAGTATGACCGTTACATCCTGTGGTAAATCCACAGACATGGTGGCACGCGCGCGCGAAAGACGGGATGCTTCGTCTTAGGCGAAACATCCCGTCTTTGCCACGATGTGTTCGTCACTTCCCTTTACGCCACAAACCGCAAATCATTTCTCACTGAAGGAAAGTAAACCAGCGCCAGGCACTGGGAGCCGAATTACGATAAGGAGAACCACTGAGTGTTGTGACGCGCCATTTGCCGGGCTGCGCGCCAATAAAACTGAAAGTGTAATCGGACTGTAGTGGATCCGTTATAGTGACGGCCGGGTAACTCACGCAATCAATCTCACCGGCCTGGCAGTACGCCGTCTCCAGATAGTAGCCCGTCGCCGCTGGTACCATTTTCCATGACAGGGTGAGGGTCCGCGGGTACTGGTCGAAAACTACGTTGGCAGCAGGAGTTGTCAGAATGGGCGTTTCCATTTGAGGCGTGGTATTGAATGAGAACGTCCACCACGCACTGGCGGCTGAGTAGTTCGTTCCGTCGAATGCAGTCACTCGCCAACGTCCTTTTTGATCGCCCACGAAAGCGAATGTGTAGAAGGAATTCGAGCTGCCAGTTACGGTGACCTCTGGGTAGGCAACCCATGTGCTGCCAGACAAGAATGCGGACTCCACCAGATACGAGACCGCACCGATCACAGGGTTCCAGATCAGCGTCGTAGTACGAGGGTAGTGGAAAAGTGCCGCTCCGTTTGCCGGCGACACCAGTACCGGCGTTCCCCATGGCGTGGATTCGGGCTGCACGTTCTGGGCAATCGGTTCCGGTTGCGTGGTTTCGACGGTTCTTTGCCATCCAAATTGCCCAACGCTGGCGGATTCGTGGGCAGGTAACACTTCGGGCGCCGCCGTTTGACCTGAAGCAGAAGGAACCAGAGTCCAAACGACGCCGGCCAGCGCTGCGAGCACTGCTGACTGAAGAATATTTCTTCGTAACTTTGTCATGCCTTTCATTGTTGCCTCCAATTGAATTGAGCTGATGGATCGAGCTGAGCTCGGTCCGGAAAAAAGTGTGAGTCGCTACTTCCTGGGGTTGCGCCTACCACGGTTGGAGTGCTCGTCTTCGAGGCGAGAAAATCGACTTTCAGGCCGACTTCCTTGGCCACTTTGGCCGCAACTGGAACTCGATGACTTGCCCCCGTCGCCAGCGCGGAATCCATTTCACGCGCTTCGAGAACCTGGCCGGCACGTAAAACCTAATTACTTTTGCCATGGTCAATTCCCTCAGGCAATCTGCTCTCCTGTCGTACGACCTTGCCACCGCCCCAGCAGGCATCTCAGTTTCGCCTTCACAACTATGGTGTCAATCGGAGCAAAATCGTTTCACACTCAATCCGCCAAGCACCCTGCCAGTGTCCCAGATGCGGTCGGCCAGACCCTTGGCGAGCCTGAGCCATTGACCCAATGGGCGTGAAGGCCTCATTTCGTCAAGAATCCTGACCCATGTGTTGATCGCCCCTCGCGGTTAAATCCCGGCGGACGAATATACTCATCGCAGCGTTTTTCACGAGATATCCGCAGGCCATTCTCAACCCATGAACTACGACGCCATCTTGTTGTCTCCTTCGGCGGTCCGGAATCTTCGGACGAGGTGATTCCGTTCCTCGAAAATGTTCTGCGCGGAAGAAATGTTCCGCGCGAACGCATGCTGGCCGTCGCCGAGCACTACTACCATTTCGACGGCAAGAGCCCCATCAACCAGCAGACGCGGGAACTGATCGCCGCGCTCGAAAACGAACTCGCCCAGCACGGGCCGAAGCTGCCGGTCTACTGGGGAAATCGCAACTGGCATCCCATGCTCGCCGAAACCTTGCAGCCAGATGAAGCAGGCGGGCATTCGCCGCGCCCTCGCTTTCGTGACCTCGGCGTACAGCTCGTATTCCGGATGCCGTCAGTATCGCGAAGACATCATTCGCGCCCAGGCGCGAAGTCGGTGCAGGCGCGCCCGGAAATTGACAAGCTCCGCGCGTTCTTCAACCACCCCGGATTTCATGGAAGCAACGGAAGATCGGTTGCGCGGCGCGCTCGCGAGAGCTTCCGGCGGACCGCGAAGAGAACGTCCAGATTATCTACATCGCCCACAGCATCCCGCTCTCGATGGCGAACACCTGCGACTATGTCCGCCAACTCGAAGAAGTGCGGAAGCTTGTCTCGGAGCGGCTGGGTATCGCCAACGATGCCCTGGTGTACCAGAGCCGCAGCGGAGCGCCCGGGCAGCCATGGCTCGAGCCCGATATTCTCGATTACCTGCGCGAAGTGAAGGCGAAGCAATCTGGCCAGCGCGGTCGTGCTCGCCCCGATCAGCTTCATCTCCGACCACATGGAAGTGCTATATGACCTCGACATCGAGGCGCAGCAGCTTTGCGATTTGCTGGCGCTGCCGATGGCGCGCGCGAAGACGGTGGGCGTGCATCCCCAAGTTCATCGCGATGATCCGCGAACTGATCGTCGAGCGAACCCCGGAGCAGAGCGGCGTTCGCTGGGATCACTTGGCCCGCGGCAGAATGTTTGCGACGAGAATTGTTGTCCCGCGCCGCAACGGCCGGGAAGACCTTAGGTTCCGTTGATTTGTAGTACTTTGAAAGGGCGCGGCTTTCAGCCGCGCCGTTAGTCGGCAGAAGCGATAGCCGGCTTTAGCCGCCGAGGCGCGGCCTGGCATACATTGCTTGCGGAGAAAGCAATCGTTCGCGGATCACCGCGGAGTTGAGGGCACGTCGGACGTTCGTAGTCCGTGGCTTTGGGACCGCCTTCGACAGATCCGCATCGTGTCCGAGGATCGTCTGCACCACCGGCTCGTTGCCCACGGCGGTATTGAGCATGAGTGGTAAAGCGAGCGCGTCGGCCAGTCGGCGTTGAAATAGTGCTTCACATAAGCGACTGCGTTCGCGATCGACAGAGTCGACCTGTTCTTCGGCCTCTTCCTCGCTGTGCCCATCGGCAATCGATGCGGCGGATTTTCTCCGCGCGCGGAGCGTACAGAAAAACATGAAAGGCGTCCGGACTCTCGCGCAGAAAATAAGGCGCGCCTCGTCCCACGATGACCGCGTTTCCTTCCTGCGCAATCTTGTTCATGACTCCTGCATCATCTCCATCATGCAGTCAGTATCGAACACCTGACTGCCCACAGCGCCGCTGAATTGCGTTCGTAACTCCCGCGCCAGAAAGACTTCGCGAGACGATGCAGGCGGCTGTCCATGCGCTCATCGCAGCGCCTTACAGCCGATTGATCGACATTGGCGAGGCGCGCAATTTCTTCGGTGAGCAGTTGGTCCCAGAGTTTCCAGCCCAGGCTGGTCGGCGAGTTGCGCGGCGATTGCGGCCGGCGCCGCAGCCATACTCACGCTCGATGGTGATCAGGCGGAACATAGCGGCATTTAGTGTACTGCCATTCCGCCGCCGGGCTTAGATTTTTTGATCAGGAATACCATCGGGACCATGGCCAGGATGGCAACTCCGAGGAACCAGAAGCAATCGACGTAAGCCAGCATGGTCGCCTGCCGCTCGACGGTACCCTCTGAAGCAGCGCGTAGGCCTGTTGGGTAGCTCCCGCCGGGCTGGCACCGTGCGCCATGCAGGCGCGAGACGCTCCTTGCACCATCGACTGCAAGGCAGCGCTTCCGGAGGCTCAGGTTGCTGGACAGATTGTTCAAATGCAGCTGCGTCCGGCGGTCGAGCATGGTGGTGACGACGGAAATGCCGACACTTCCGCCTATGTTTCGTGCCAGATTCATCAGGCCCGACGCGGCGTTGTTTTTGTCCCGCGGAAGAAATGCATACGCAGCGGTGTTGATAGGAACGAACAGGAACGCCATTCCAGCGGCCTGTATACATGCGCGCGTTGGCCACGCTCTTGAAATCGATGTCAAGATCGAAGCCGGTCATGTGAAAGAGCGAGGCCGACAGAATAAGCAGGCCGAACAACAGAAGCCACCGCGGCGCTGTACCGCGAAAGCAGGAAACCCACCAGAGGCAGCAAGAGAATGATGGTGAATCCTCCGGGCATCAGTGCCAGGCCCGCCTGTTCCGCGGTATAGCCGAGCAGCGTTTGCGAAAACAGAGGCAGCAGCAAAGTGCTGCCCAGCAGGGCAAAGCCCAGCATGAACATGAGCAGATTCGAGACGCCAAAGGTTCGGTCGCGGAACAGATGCAGATCAATGATGGGATCTTTATGCCTCCACTCCCAAATGACACAAAGATCAAAGCGGCCGCAGCGATCACAGTAAGCGTGACAATGAAGTTCGACTCGAACCAGTCATCGCGCTGACCTTTGTCGAGAACAATCTGCAAGGCTCCCAGCCCCAGAGCGACGAATCCGAGCCCAACATAGTCGATCTTGAGTTTCACTCAGTTTGCGGCGCTTGAAGTACGGCGGATCCTGAATCAGCGCGACGTAAGAAGGATCGAAAGGATTCCGACAGGAATGTTGATAAAGAAAATCCAGCGCCAGGTAAAGTTGTCGGTGATCCAGCCGCCCAGTGTGGGACCGATCGCTGGAGCCGTTACGACTGCCATGCCGTAAACCGCGAATGCCATGCCTCGTTTGGCGGGGGGAAACGTGTCGGCCAGAATGGCCTGTTCGCTGGGCTGCAATCCTCCGCCGCCGGCGCCCTGCAAAACCCGGCAGATGATCAAGCGTCGCCAGGTTCGGCGCAAGCCCGCACATAAAACGAGCTGATGGTAAAAAGCGCCACACAGCCCATGTAGAAATTCTTGCGGCCGATAATGGATGAAAGCCAGCCGCTCAGCGGAAGCACGATCGCGTTCGAGACGAGATACGAGGTGAGGACCCAGGTGCTCTCGTCCTGTCCGGCCGACAGAGCTGCCGGCAATGTGCGGCAGGGCGACGTTGGCGATGGAGGTATCGAGCACCTCCATGAACGTCGCCAGCGTGACCGTGAGCGCGATAATCCACGGATTAACCGCAGGACGCCAGGCGTCGGCCTGATCCAATGTGGCGGTGGCCGCACTCATTACGGCCGCGAATCCAGACCTTCGGCGTGACTGACATTCCGGGACGCAACTGGTGATCGTTATTCTCGCCAGGATCGAGGACAATCTTTACTGGGATGCGCTGCACCACTTTCACGTAGTTGCCGGTCGCGTTTTCCGGAGGCAGCAGGCTGAAGCGGGCGCCGCTGGCTCCAGCGATGCTGTCGACTTTGCCCTTATACTCTCTGCCATTGGCATCGACGTCGATCGTGACGCGCTGGCCAACCTTCATCTTGCGCAGCTGAGTTTCTTTAAAGTTCGCAGTAATCCAGATGTCATCGAGATTGATGATCTTCATCAATTCCTGGCCGGGCGCGACGTTCTGGCCCACTTCGACCGTACGGTCACTGACAATGCCATTCACCGGAGCAACGATCTTGGTGTATTGCAGGTTCAGCTGGCCTGATCGAGATCAGCCTTCTTTCGCTGCGCCTCCGCCAGGGCTGAGTCGCGCTCTGGCGCGCGTGATTTCCATTTGCTTTGGCGCGGTCTTGGCGTAACGCACAATTCGCCTGGGCCTGAACGAGTTTTCCCTCGGCCTGGGTTACTTGCTGCTGGGCTGCGTCGGCGCTGGCGCGCGCCGCTTCGACTGCAGCCGCGCTGGCCTTCGGCGCGGCAGTGGCCTGGTCGTACTGCTGCTGCGAAATTTCCTGTTTGTCGACCAACTGCTTGTAGCGGGCAAGGTCGTTCTGCGCCTTCACATTGTTGGCTTCGGCTTCTTGCAATTCTGCCTTGGCAGCCTCGAACTGCTGCTTGGCGACCTGAATGCCGGCGCGTGCGCTGTTCACGTCGGCTTCGCTGGCCGAAACCTGGCTGGTGGTATTCACCGATGTGATCGGAACAGTGACTCCCGCCGCGAGTGCCGCGGCCTGGGCATCTTCGAAGTCCGCCTTCGCTCGTTCATAAGCGACTTGATAATCGGCCGGGTCGATTTCCACCAACACCGTTCCCGCCGGCGACGATATTGATTGTCATCCACGTTGAGCTTGATGACGTGTCCGGAGACGCGCGCGCTGATCGAATTGACGTGGCCGTCGACCTGGGCATCGTCTGTCGACTCATAGCTGGTGAAGTAGCGGTAGGCGAAGAAACCCACGACCAGCAGAACAATCACGGCGATCACGACCGCGATGCGAAAGCCGGAACTCTGGGTGCGCGAAGGCCGGGTGTGAAAGTCCTTTTCGGTGGCCGGCAACGGCTTGGTCGTGGTTTCCGGCTTATCGACTGGCGGGCTTTCTCGGCTCTGGCAGGCGGACTCTGTGTGCGTTTGTTCCATACGCTATTGATTGCCTTTCAAATATCGCCTGACGCCCTGTTCGGCATCGCCGATGGAGTGCGCCAGTTCGACCTTCGCGAGATTATGAGCATAAAGACTTTGAATATAACTCTCGTGGGCGCTGGCAACCGATTCCTGCGCTTGCACAACCTCCAGATTATCGGCAACGCCGGCGGTAAATCGATCTTGCGATTGCGCCAGCGCTTGCTCGGCCAATCGACGGAACTTCGCGCTACTTCAACCTGCTCGGCAGCGGCGTTCAATCGAGCAGCGCCGTGCGGACTTCATAATCGATTCTGCCGCGGAGATCACCCAGTTGCGAACGCGCCTGCTTCAGCTTGGAATCCGCTTCGAGCACGTCGGAGTGAACCCGGTTGCCGGCGAAGATGGGAATGTTCACTGCCCCCGTTCACCTGCCAGGTGCCGTTCGACTGGCCGGGCGTAACGCCGATGTCGCCCAGATTCGCATCGACGTCGAGCAGTAGGATAATGCCCGGCGGCGGCGGCCCGGCGCGAAAGTTCGGCGCCGCGGACCTGCGCCAGGGCTGCCTGATAGTCGGCGCGCCCGGCGTACGCGCGTTGCAGATAGGTGTCGAGCGGAAGCGGCGGCCAGGGCCTGGTACGGAGCTTTCTCGGTCAGGACAAATTGCTGGCCCGGAGCGCAGTCCAATGATGCGTGCCACATTCAACTTAGTTTGGCGAGATCGTTGCGGGCGACAATGAGCTGTTGCTGGCGGGTTTGCAGTTCAACCTGCGAGCGCAGCGCGTCGATGGCCGGAGTGAGTCCGGCTTTCTGCTGGTCGGCCGCCTTGCCGTACAGCGCCTGCGCGCTTTTGACCTGAGCCTCTGAGGTCTCCACGCGAGCAGCAGCAGCAATCGACTTCAGATAAGCGTTGCCGACCGCGAGGACGACCATTTCCCGCGCGTCTTTGTAGGTGAATTGCGCCGCTTTCACGCTCTGCAGGCCGCCCGTTCCTTCTCGAGATTCTTGAAATTGAAGACCGACTGGCTCAGCGAGGCCCGCGCATCGAAGTAGTTGAAGGCAGGACTACGCGAGGAAAACAGCCTGTGTTCGTGCCCTTAGGGCTGAGCAGAGGCAGGAGTTTGTTGAACCCCAGCGCGGCAAGACTTTGCGTCTGCACGTTTTCCTGCAGGCGGGCACTGACGTTGGGCAGAGATACTCAGCTCCTTCCAACGCTCGCCGCGAGCTGTCTGGGCCTGGTCCCCGGCCAGCAGGAGGCCAAGATTGTTGCGCAGGCCGCGATCGATGGCTTCCTCGAAATCAATCTGAAGAACGTCGGCTGTGGCTTTGCCTTCGGGCTCACTGCCGAGAAACGGGTTCGGCGGGCCGGGCAGAGTACATTCGCATTCGGCGCCGAAGTTCCTCCCGTGGTCTGACCCAGCAAGCCGGGGGTGCGAGCAGCAAAGAATTAGAAAGAAAAATACGGTTCGGGGAACAATCGCCGTTCTGAGAACTATGACTATGAATGAGCAACGCATTCTTTGATCGTAGGATCGTTTCGGCCAATCCGTAAGGCAGCCGTCACGTCTTTTTCCTCACTATTAGCATAACTGGTAGGTTTGATTCGTTTACGCGACGTAGAGATGCAAACGATTCTATCGATCTGGCCAGTCCGGTACTGAACGGTCCTCGGGGTCCAGCGCAAAGAATAAAGAAGCAGAGAAGTCTTCCACGCCTTTCATCGGCCGGTAATGGCTCAGTTTGAATCTTGTCCTTGTGTCATCCCGAACCGCGGCGTAGTTCAGCCGCGGGAGGGATCTCCCAAGGCACGATTTTCAGGGAGATCCCTCGCTCCGCCTGAAAAGCGGCTCCGCTCGGGATGACGCCACGCTTGAAAGTTCAAACTGAGCCGGTCATCGATCGGCCATCAGCGCCTTGCACCCAAAGTCCAGTAACCTCGGTGTTTTGCCGCAAAGCGACGGCGCGGGTAATCTAACGGAGTAAGGGAAACTGAGAGACAATGCGGAGCACTGTCCGAGTCATCGCGATTGCGCTGGTTACCCTGGCAACGGGCCTGGGGACCGCTCAGAACACGGCCCATGCGGAGCGAAAAGTCGCGTCGCGCGTGGCCCCGAACTATCCGGAGCTGGCAAGAAGAATGCATATCCACGGAGTGGTCCGAGTCGAGGCCACGGTACGAACCAATGGTACCGTCAAGTCGACTCGCGTGCTGGGTGGAAATCCGGTGCTGGTGGATGCGGCCGTCGAAGCGATCGGCAAATGGAAGTTCGAGCCTGGACCAAACGAGACCACCGAAGTAGTCCAGCTGACCTTCGAAAGTCAATAGCCCTTCGTTGGGCAAAAATCGGAAACCAGGAACCTGGCGATAGGTGACCAAGGTCATCTTGAATCGCGGTGACCCTCGGTTCAAGCTATTGAAGCAACACAGATTTCAGACCGGCAGATTTGCGCGCGGGGAAGAAGAATTGCATTCATGAGTGCGGCTATAGGAACTGACTGGACCCAAATATTGGCCGATCCGGACCTGGTCCGGCACGTCGGAAAATTGCTGCAAGCCTATCGCGAAGCTCCAGCTGAAAAACGCGAAGAGGCACTGCTGGAGGCGATGCGTGAGATCAAGGCTGGCGCGTCGACGCCAGGAAAGTCTGCTGCCCCGGCGGCTCCGACGCCGCAGCCCGTTCCACACCGCTACCGGAACACCTCCCTTTAAGCCCGACTTGTTCAGCCCGAATTGGGGGAGCGACCGGCGGCGTCATCCGCGAATCAAATGCTTTGTTGCAGTCGAACTGCGCGTCGACGACATCCGGCGCCCATCTGGGGCAATCTGTCGAACACCGGCGTAGGTGGATGTCTGGTCGAAACCGCAAACCCGGTCAAGCCCGGGTCGAAAGTCGAGATTGGCCTCTGGGTGCCCAACGGAAAGATCTGGGTCAAGGGCTTCGTGCTGAATGGAATTGTCAAGCGCGGCGGATCCTCCAGCGGAGTTCGCGTCCATTTCGAAGGTATGGTCCCGTCCGAGCGCGATAGTCTGCGCCAGTTCCTCAAGTTCGTGCAGGACACGACCCAGGCATCCCAGAACGAGAACGGGTACATGCAACTTTTGAAGTAACGTAATTTTGAAGTAAAAGTAATGCCGTAAAGCGAATTCCCGATTCCCCGCAGTTTTTCACAGCGACTCTTTTTCATCGCAACTCAATCCACGCCCGCACGGAAATTGATACACTTTCTGCGTACTGAACCCTTTCTGTAATCGAAAGCTCTAATCGGTTGACAATGGGTCAGCGCCGGTTGAAATTGCCGGCGGGGAGGAGCAGAGTCGCATGGTAGCCAGCGAACAGCTATTAGTGACGGCGCAGCAACTCGATACGCTGTGCATCAACACGATCCGAACTCTGGCCATTGACGGGGTGCAACAGGCGAACTCGGGCCATCCCGGCGCGCCCATGGGATTGGCGCCCGTCACCTATTGCTTGTGGCAGGAATTCCTGCGCTACGATCCCGCGGATCCGACCTGGCTCAATCGCGACCGCTTCGTGCTGTCCAACGGCCATGCGTCAATGTTGCTTTATGCCATGCTGCACCTCGCCGAGGTGCGGCGGGTCGACCCGGGCGGGAAGATCTTGAACGAGCTCTCGGTGCCGATGGAAGAAATCAAGCGCTTCCGCCAGTTAGGCAGCCGGACACCGGGTCATCCCGAGTCCCATCTCACGACCGGAGTGGAAACCACGACTGGACCGCTTGGGCAAGGCGTGGGCAACAGCGTGGGGATGGCCATCGCCGGCAAATGGCAGGCCGCGAACTTCAACCGTCCCGGGCTGGAGATTTTCGACTACAACGTTTACGCGATGTGCTCCGACGGCGACCTGATGGAGGGTATTGGCGGTGAGGCCGCCTCGCTCGCCGGACACTTGAAGCTCTCGAATCTATGCTGGATGTACGACAACAATCACATTACGCTCGACGGCCCGGCAAGTTGGTCGTTCAGCGAAGACGTCGCGACGCGCTTCGTCGGATACGGCTGGAACGTGACCCGCGTGGCGGACGCCAACGATCTGCGAATGCTGGCGCGGGGATTTCAGACCTTCCACGAAACCACCGACCGGCCCACCCTGATCATTGTCGACAGCCACATCGGCTACGGTTCTCCGCACAAACACGACAGCAATGAGGCTCACGGTGAGCCTCTCGGTGTAGAAGAAGTCAGGCTCACCAAGGACTTTTACGGCTGGCCGGACGACGCAAAGTTCCTGGTGCCCGACGGCGTGCACGAACATTTCCGCGAAGGAATTGGGAAGCGCGGCCATGATCTGCACGCAGAGTGGTCTCAGCGATTTGCGGAATACTCGCAGAAATTTCCCGACCTGGCGGAGCGGCTGGGACATATGCAGCATCGCGAACTGCCGGCGGGTTGGGACAAGAATCTTCCGACGTTTCCTGCCGATGCCAAGGGCGTAGCGACTCGTGAGAGTTCGGGAAAAGTGCTCAACGCTGTGGCGCAAAATATTCCGTGGATGATTGGTGGCTCGGCCGACTTGGCTACCTCGAACAAGACCACGTTGAAGTTCGATGGCGCGGGGGACTTTGAGGCTGGAAGCTACGCGGGGCGCAATTTCCACTTCGGAGTCCGCGAGCACGCAATGGGCGCGAGCGTAAATGGGATGGCGGTGTCAGGCATCCGCGCGTTCGGCGCAACTTTCTTCAACTTCAGCGATTACATGCGGGCCAGCATCCGGCTGTCGGCGCTGATGGAGATCCCTCGATTTTTGTTTTCACGCACGATTCGATTGGCGTGGGTGAAGATGGTCCAACGCATCAGCCGATCGAACAACTGGCGTCGTTGCGGGCCATGCCGAACCTGATTGTGCTTCGTCCCGGCGACGCGAATGAAGTGGTCGAAGCGTGGAAGATCATCGCGCAACTGAAGCATTCGCCGGCGGCTCTCGTGTTGACTCGCCAAAACGTTCCGACTCTGGATCGATCGAAGTATTCCCCCGCTGCCGGCGTGGCTAAGGGAGCCTATGTGCTGGCTGATGCGCAGGGCGGAAAACCCGATGTAATCCTAATCGGCACTGGCAGCGAATTGTCGCTGTGCGTAGACGCCTACGAAAAACTGAAATCCGAGGGCGTGAAAGCGCGAGTGGTCAGCATGCCGTCGTCGGAGATTTTCGAGCAGCAAGACGCCGCGTACAAAGAGAGTGTTCTGCCATCGAACGTAACGGCGCGGGTTTCCGTGGAAATGGCGGCGACTTTCGGATGGGGACGCTACACCGGGCTCAAGGGACGCAACGTCGGCATGCACAGTTTCGGCGCCTCGGCACCGCTGAAAGATGTGCTGAAGTATTTCGGGTTCACCGTGGACAAGGTCGTGGCGGAAGCCCGCGCGGCAATGTCGGCGAGCTAGCTCGTAGAGACGTAACTGGTTACGTCTCTTGCCTGCCAGCCAAACAGAGGCGTGGCGAGCTACGTCTCTACGAAATGCGAATGGGGAATCATCAGGAGGTCATCATGCAGCCAACTGGAGTTCTGGAAACCTCGAAACCGACCAAGAATCCGCTGAAAGAATTGCTCAAGTTCGGTCAGTCGATGTGGCTCGACTACATCCGCCGCGACTTGTTTACCACGGGAAAGTTGAAGCAAATGATCGCGGACGACGGTTTGCGCGGCATGACCTCGAATCCCGCTATCTTTGAGAAGGCGATCGCCGACAGCTCGTTGTATGACGATTTCCTGAAGACGCTTGCGTCGCGCAGCGATCTCGACACCACCGGCCGCTATGAGCAGATTGCCATTCGCGATATCCAGGACGCGGCCGATACGCTGCGCCCGGTGTATGACGAGTCCAGCTTCCGCGATGGCTATGTCAGCCTGGAAGTCTCGCCGTATCTGGCGCGCAAAACCAAAGAGACGATCGACGAGGCGCGCCGCCTGTGGAAGACCGTGCAGCGCGAGAACGTCATGATCAAAGTGCCGGGCACGGCGGAGGGCTTGCCTGCGATCCGGCAGCTGATCGGCGAAGGCATCAACATCAATGTCACGCTGCTATTCGCCCAGGAAGTGTACGTACAAGTCGCCGAGGCCTATATCGCCGGACTGGAAGATCTCGCGGCGCGCGGCGGCAATCTCAAAAAGATGGCGAGCGTAGCCAGCTTCTTCATCAGCCGCATCGACACGCTGATCGACTCCCTGCTCAACGACAAACTCAAAGCCACCACCGACCCGAACCAGCAAGCCTTATTAAAAAGCGTCCTGGGCAAAGTGGCAATCGCCAACGGCAAGCTCACCTACCAGCGCTACCAGAGCATTTTCAGTGGACCCCGCTGGCAGGCGCTCGCGGCCAAGGGAGCGCAGACCCAGCGCGTGTTGTGGGCCAGCACGAGCACCAAGAACCCCAATTATCGTGACGTGATTTACGTCGAGGAATTGATTGGGCAGGACACGGTCAACACCATGCCGCCCGCGACGATCGATGCCTTCCGCGATCACGGACTGCTGCGCAACTCCCTCACCGAAGACGTGCCCGGCGCGGCCAAGGTGATGGACGACCTGGCACGCACAGGAATTTCGATCAAGCAAGTCACCGACAAACTGACCGATGACGGCGTGAAGTTGTTCGCCGACGCGTTCGACAAACTGCTGGCCGCGGTCGCCAGCCGCACAAAATAAAAGAGCACGCAGCCAAAAAACGACTAGCACGAGGAACGGATTGTGAGCCAACTGAAAACTTCCCTGCCCGAATCGCTGGCCACCGCAGTGAAAGCGATGACCGGCGACTGGCAATCGGACGGCAAGATGCAACGCCTGTGGCAGCGCGATGCCAAGCTCTGGACGGGCACCGACGAAGCCAACTGGCTGGGATGGCTCGACGTGGTCGACGAGCAGATCGCGCAGCACGACCAACTGGCGAAACTGGCGAAGGAAATCCAGGCGCGCGGTTTCCAGCACGTGCTTCTGCTGGGCATGGGCGGATCGAGTCTTTGTCCGGAAGTGCTGCGCATGACGTTCGGCCGGGTCACCCACTTCCCCACTTTGCACGTACTCGACTCCACCGATCCCGGCCAGGTGAAGGCGGTCGAGCATCTGATTGACATTCCGAAAACGCTGTTCATTGTTTCAAGCAAGTCGGGCACCACACTCGAGCCCAACATCTTCAAGCAATATTTCTTCGAGCGCACCAAGCAAGCGGTCGGCGCTGTGAAGGTGGGCAGCCAGTTCATCGCCATCACCGATCCGGGATCGAAGATGCAGCAGGTGGCGGAGGCGGATCGATTCCTGCACGTTTTCTTCGGGCGTCCGTCGATCGGCGGACGATATTCCGCGCTGTCGAACTTCGGCATGGTGCCTGCGGCAATCATGGGCCTCGACACCAAGAAATTTCTCGACCGGGCTGCGGAGATGGTGAAAGCCTGCGGAGCGGCCGTCAGCGTAGAGGAAAATCCTGGGGCCGCGCTGGGCGTCGTTCTTGGAACGGCCGCGAATGCTGGCCGCGACAAGGTCACGATCATTACTTCCCCCGGCATTGCCGACCTGGGAGCGTGGCTGGAGCAACTGCTCGCCGAGTCGACCGGAAAAATCGGCAAGGGCATCATCCCGGTTGACAAAGAACATCTGACCACTCCAGACATCTACGGCGACGACCGCGTGTTCGTTTATGTGCGGCTGGAATCGGGCGCGGACGCGGATCAGGACGCGAAAGTGGCGGCGATCGAGAAGGCTGGGCATCCCGTCGTTCGTATCGCGATGACAGACATCTACGACCTGGGCGCGGAATTCTTCCGCTGGGAAATTGCTACGGCGGTCGCCGGCGCCATCATCGGCATCAACGCGTTCAACCAGCCCGACGTCGAGGCCAGCAAGATCGCGACGCGGGATTTGACTTCGGCGTATGAGAAGACGGGCTCGCTGCCGGCGGAGAAGCCGGTCATCGAAGATAACGGCGTGAAGTTATTCACTGACGAGATCAATGCTGCCGAGTTGGCGAAGGCTGCGGGCGGCGATCCGTCGCTCGTGGGATATCTCAAGGCGCATCTTGGTCGCATTAAGGCTGGCGATTATTTCGCGGTGCTGGGCTACATCCAAATGAATGCCGAGCACGAGCAGAGCCTGCAGACTCTGCGGCACGCGGTGCGCGACAAAAAGCATGTGGCCACTTGTTTGGGCTTCGGTCCGCGATTCCTGCATTCGACGGGGCAGGCGTACAAGGGCGGGCCGAACTCGGGAGTGTTTCTGCAAATCACCTGTGATGATTCCGTGGAGTTGCCGGTTCCAGGGCAGAAGTACACGTTCGGAATTGTGAAGGCTGCGCAGGCTCGCGGAGATTTTCAAGTATTAGCGGATCGAGGACGCAGAGCTCTGCGGGTTCATCTGGGGAGCAACTTGAAGGCGGGGCTTGCCACTTTGCAGGCTGCGGTTCAGAAGGCTCTTTAGGATTGTTTGTGGATTTACCGATGCGAGGGCGAGACGCCCCCGCGACAGCCGGCGGGACGCCGGCGTTACTTTCCGGCCGAAGAGCCGGCGCTTCAGGAGCGATTGCATGCAATTAGGAATGGTGGGGCTGGGGCGCATGGGCGCGAACATGACGCGGCGGCTCATGCGTGGCGGACATCTGCTGGTAGTTTCCGATCTCAGCGCAGACGCCGTGAAGCAACTGGCAGGCGAGGGCGCTGGCGGATCATCTTCACTCGAAGATTTGATTGCCAAGCTGACCCCTCCGCGCGCCGTGTGGATCATGGTTCCGGCGGGTGGTCCGACCGAGACAACGGTGCAGAGACTGGCGCAGCACATGCAGGCCGGCGATGCCATCCTCGACGGTGGCAATTCTAATTTCAAAGATGACGTGCGCCGCGCCCATGCTCTTAAGAGCAAAGGCATTCACTACATCGATGTCGGCACCAGCGGCGGGGTGTGGGGCCTGGAGCGCGGCTACTGCATGATGATCGGCGGCCCAGACGAGGCGGTGCAGCGGCTCGATCCGATTTTCAAAACGCTGGCGCCGGGCATCGGCGACATTCCGCGAACTCCGGGCCGAGAAAAACTGACAGGCACGGCTGAAAACGGCTACATTCATTGCGGTCCGTCGGGCTCCGGGCACTTCGTGAAGATGGTGCACAACGGCATCGAATACGGCATCATGCAGGCTTACGCGGAAGGCTTTGACATCTTCAAGAACGCCACCAGCAAAGATTTGCCCGAGGACATTCGCTACGACCTGAACCTGCCCGACATTGCCGAGGTCTGGCGGCGCGGAAGTGTCGTCAGTTCGTGGCTGCTCGACCTGACCGCGATGGCGCTGACGGAGAATCCCACGCTTTCGGATTACGAAGGCTTCGTGCAGGATTCGGGCGAAGGCCGCTGGACGATTCAGGCCGCGCTCGATGAAGCTGTGCCCGCCGATGTTTTGACGGCGGCGTTGTACGTACGTTTCCGCTCGCGGCAGCAGCACACATTTGCCGAGAAGATGCTTTCCGCCATGCGGCAAAAGTTTGGCGGACACGTGGAAGCAGGGGAAGGACCGGCGGGCGCGGCGAAGGCAAAGTAGACCGCGTAAGGCGGCTCGATTTTTCTTTAAGACTCCATTTTTTTCAAGACTCAGAGGACTTAAGTATGGCTGAAACAATGGAACAACCAACGGCGGCGCCACCGCGCATTGGCAAGCAGGGCGACCCCTGCGTCATGGTGATCTTCGGCGCGGCCGGCGATCTGACGGGGCGCATGCTGATTCCCGCGCTCTACAACCTGGCGCGAGCCGGATTGCTTTCCCGCGAATTTGCGGTAGTCGGCGTGGCGCGGTCCCAGTTTTCCAACGATGAATTCCGGAAAAAAGTCTACGAGGACGTCAAAGCCTACTGCGACACGTGCGTAGACAACGATCTGTGGGAGTGGTTCTCGCAGCGCTTTTACTATTTTTCCGGAGACTTTGGCGACGACAAGCTGTACCCGCAACTCAAGGATTTTCTCAACAAGGTAGATCAGGACCACTCGGCCCATCAGAACGTTTTCTACTACCTCGCCACCGCACCCACTTTTTTTGGGCCGATCGTGCAAAAACTTTCTGCCGCCGGATTGATGGAGCAGAACAACAGCCACTGGCGTCGGGTGGTCATCGAGAAACCGTTCGGCCACGATCTGGAGTCGGCCAAGGCGCTGAACCAGCAACTGCTCAAGGAATGCGACGAGAAGCAGATTTACCGCATCGACCACTATCTGGGCAAAGAAACGGTGCAGAACATCATGGCATTCCGTTTCGCCAACGGAATTTTTGAGCCGGTGTGGAACCGGCGCTATATCGACCACGTGCAGATTTCGGTGGCGGAAACCGTTGGCGTGGAGGGGCGCGGCAGTTATTTCGACCATGCCGGCTCGCTGCGCGACATGGTGCCCAACCACATCATGCAACTCATCAGCCTCACCGCCATGGAGCCGCCGATTTCCTTCGACGCCAACGCAGTGCGCGATGAGCAGGCCAAGATTCTGCACGCCATCCAGCCCATGAGCGACGAGGATGTGCTGAGCCGCAGCGTGCGCGGCCAGTACGGCGACGGAACCGAGGACGGCAAGCGGGTTACTGCCTACCGTTCCGAGCCCGATGTTGCTCCCGACTCGCGCACCGAAACTTTCGTCGCCATGAAACTGCAGATCGACAACTGGCGCTGGGCGGATGTCCCGTTTTATCTGCGCACGGGCAAGCGGATGCCGGTGCGCAACACTCATATCGTGATACAGTTTCGGCGGGCGCCCTTCGTGCTGTTCCGCGACACGCCGGTCGAACACCTGATGCCGAACCAACTGGTGCTGCACATTCAACCCGAAGAAGGAATCTCGTTGCAATTCGCGGCCAAGGTTCCCGGCCCGGTCATGCGCCTGGGTACGGTCGATATGAACTTTGAATATCAGGAATATTTCGGCAAGCAGCCCTCCACCGGCTACGAGCGGCTGCTGCATGATTGCATGATCGGCGATCAAACCCTGTTTCAGCGCGCCGACATGGTGGAAGCGGGCTGGTGCGTGGTCAACCCGGTGCTCGATCTGTGGAAGGCGCTGCCGCCGCGCAACTTCCCCAACTACGCCTCAGGCACCTGGGGACCGAAGGAAGCCGACGATCTGCTGGAACGCGACGGTCGCCGCTGGAGGAACTTCGAGAAATGATTCTGGCCGGCGACATTGGTGGTACCAACGCTAGGCTGGCCTATTTTCAACCCCAGAACGGACACCTGCATCTGGTGTCGGAGCGCACCTTCCCCAGCCGCGAGCACAGCGAACTCGGCGAGATTGTGGTCCAGTTTTTGGATGACTCGGGCGCCCATCCTGACGCGGCATGTTTCGGAATCGCGGGTCCGGTGCGCAACGGGCGGGTCGAGACTTCGAACCTGCCGTGGGTGATCGAACAATCGCGGCTCGCGAAACAAATTCACCTTCCCGCCACGCTGCTTATCAATGATCTCGAAGCCAGTGCCTGGGGCATTGGAGCGCTGGCCGCCGCGGACCTGGTTCCGCTGAACCGCGTGAGCGGACCCGCCGTGGGCAATCAGGCGGTGATCGCGCCGGGGACCGGACTGGGAGAGGCCGGGTTGTTCTGGGACGGAAGCCGGCATCACGTATTCGCCTGCGAAGGCGGGCACACGGATTTCGGTCCGCAGGGAGATTTGCAGATTGAACTGTTGCGTTTCCTCAAGGCACGCTTTGGACATGTGAGCTACGAGCGCATCCTTTCCGGGCCCGGCCTGGTGAATGTTTACGAATTCCTGCGCGACACCGGATGCGGGACCGAATCCAACGACTTTGCCGCGCTCCTCAAGAACAGCGATCCGGCGGCGGCGATTTCGCGGGCGGCGATGGATGGAACTAATCCCCTGGCCGAAAAAGCACTGGACCTGTGGATTTCGGTCTATGGCGCGGAGGCCGGCAATCTAGCCCTCAAAGTTATGGCGACTGGAGGCCTGTTCCTGGCCGGAGGCATCTCTCCCAAGGTTCTCGCCAAGCTGACTGGCCCGGGATTCATGCAAGCTTTCCTGGAAAAAGGGCGCCTGCGGCCTCTGCTGGAAGTGATGCCAGTGCAGGTCGTTACCAACGAAAAAGCTGGCCTGCTCGGGGCGGCGCGCTGTGCGGCCGTCCGGGGCAAGAGCTGAATAGAGTCGATCTGAGTAAAGTCGATCTGAGTAAAGTTCCGTGAGTTCTGCCGTCGAAATCCGGACGTTGACCACCCCGCAGGAGTTGTTCGCCGCGGCCGCAGAAGAAGTTATGCGCGCCACCGAGGACGCGGTCGCTCAACGTGGCCGCTTCACCATCGCCCTGTCCGGCGGATCGACTCCCAGAAATCTTTTCAATTTACTGGCAACCAATGCCCGCACCGCTTTGCCCTGGGAGCGCATGTTTTTCTTCTGGGGCGATGAGCGCCACGTGCCTCCCACCGATCCCGACAGCAATTACAAAATGGCAGATGAGGCCCTGCTGTCCAAGGTTCCAGTGCCGGCGGGAAATGTCTTCCGGATTGCGGCCGAGAATCCTGACGCCGCGGCCGCGGCGCAGGCCTACGAACTGACTCTGCAGAAATTCTTCGCGCTTGCACCCGGACAGTTCCCGGTCTTCGATCTCATCCTGCTCGGCATGGGTCCGGATGGGCATGCCGCTTCCCTGTTTCCCGGTTCGGCCGGGCTGCAGGAAAAATCGCGCCTGGTCATCGCCAACTGGGTCGAGAAGTTTAAGACGAGCCGGATCACGCTGACGCTTCCGGTGCTGAATGCTGCGCGCTGCGTAACGTTTCTGGTCAGCGGCACCGACAAGGCTCCGGCCCTGCACGCGGTGCTGGAGGGCGACGCCCCCGGCGAACAGTATCCCTCCAAGCTGATTCGACCGACGGATGGGAAACTGATCTGGCTAGTCGATCGGGCTGCGGCGAGCGAACTTTCCGCCAGAAGCTGAAGAACTGAGAACCAAATTACAACGCAGAGGACACTGCGGACACAGAGGAAGGATCAGGGCTAATATCGCGGCGAAAGCCCGCCACGCCGAGAGAGATCGGCAAGAGGCTTTCTTGAAACCTCTGCGTCCTCCGTGTCCTCTGTGTTGTGATTTGGGTCTTACCCGCGCCAGTCGCCGATTTCTTTCAGACCTTTGCCGCGGGCATGTTCGAAAAGGCGGACGCGATGGCGGGAGTGTTCGAACTCGTGGATGTCGGCCCAGACTTCGGCTTGCCAGCCTTTTTCGTGGGCTGACGATTCGCCACAGGTCGCGCAACGCGTGTGCAGCGTCACCGGGATCGCCTCGACTCCGACCGGGGTAGCCCCTGGGAGTTCCACGAAGATGCAGCGGACTTCCTGAATTTCTTCGCTCTCGCCGAGAATGTGCTCGTAGCGCAGCAGGTATCCGAAACCGAGCTTCTTGGCTTCGGACTCGGCTTCCGCGCGCGTATGAAAAGGGCCGTACTCCGCCCGCAACTGCTCGGTGGAGTCACACGCCATCCAGAAAATCTCTTTATAGGCCATCGCAGGTTTCGCCCTGGGGTCGGGAATCTAGGTCGCGAAATCTAGATCGCGGAATCTAGGTTGCGAAAGCCGACTCGTGGCAGCAGTCGAGCCCAGCTCTTGCATATCAGTTCCCGTAGCGCAATTTCGATGCCGTTGCGCAGACGCTCCCCAATGCCCACAATTGATTGCCAGATATGGAGTTAGCAGCTCGCTGGAACAACCGCTGGCGCGAGCGCGTGAAAGGTTTTGCAGAGTTTGGAGTAAGACAGAGGACAATCGCACCTCTGCCCTACTGTAGCTTGACCAATTCGGAATTGACCGATTGAGGAATTGAGTAATTGAGGAATTTGAGAACCAGGGGGGTTCCATTGCTCAATTATCAAATTCCCTCTCAATTACCAAGTAAATTCCCTAAGGGAGTCTCCGATCAACGTCTAAAAGAGAGCGTAAACCACAGAGGACACAGAGGTGCACAGAGGAACCTGGCGGCTTTAATCGGAGCTTCCCTAATTCCTTAACCCGCCAAATCCTCAATTTCCCAATTTCCTCGATGGGTCAGTCGGCTCCGACTGCCCGGCTGTAGGGCAGGCTGAGGTGCTCGACCGGAGGGGGCCAGGCCTTTCCGCCGTGGCTGGCCACGTACATGGCCAGTTCGAGGCGGCTCCAGACGCCCAGCTTGTCGAAGGTGCTGCGCAAGTGGTTTTTGATGACCTGTTCCGTGGTGCCAATGATCTTGCCGATTTCGCGATTGGTCAGGCCCTCCCAGACCAGAATCGCAATCTGAATTTCTTTCTGGGTGAGGCGCTCGCTGGGTGTCATGACTGCGCTTCCTCCTTGGTGAACATGGCGATGGCCAGTTTCACGCGCTTGCGGCCTTCGCGGATTCCGGCACGCAGGAACAGTGTGCGCAGGTGCTGTTTTACGGTGCGCGGGCTGATATTGAGCTGGCCCGCAATTTCTTTGTTGCTGCAGCCCTGCACCAGCAGGTTCAACACCTGCTGATCGCGGGGTGTAACTTTGACCCGTTCAAGATTGATCACGATTGGTTCCTCCTGGCGGCTTGTCGGTCGCGCTCGTCTTCTGCTATAGCACGGCTTTCGCCAATTGTTCGTGCCCTATCCGCGTAAGAGGTAAGTACTTTAGGGTGTAGCACTTTTTGCGACAAGCACGGTTTTCGGATGGCCTTCAGAAAGTCCGTGGTAGGCTAGCAAGTTCTAATTCGGTCCAAATGGTTTGAGCGATGATTGAGGTTTGTTTTACCGGCGCTTCCCGTCTCGGCTGTCGGATGACGGCGGTCAACGCAGTGTGCCGTGAAACTCCTTCGCTTTACAATTCCCTTTGTTTCCAATGATTTCCATCCTTCACCAAACTGCAATCCCGGGTTCTGAGGCGAGGACGAAATCGCGACAGATCCAGCTCCAGCGCGTGAAAAAGGCGCCGTCCCGTATTGGCCACTGTGCGAACCCCTCAATTTCCATTTTGGTTCTGCTGCCGGGTGCGCCCACAAGTTTTCCACAGGCTCAACCGGCCGGGTCTCAGCCAGTCTTTTCTTGGACAGTCTTTTCTTGGCCAAGCTTTTCTGGGCTAGTCTTTTCTGGACAGGTCTTTGACGAGGTGCAGCCGTGTTGCGGACTCTGAGCCTCGTCTTGTTCGCTCTGGTATCTGTCTCTGTCTGTGTCTCCGCCTGGGCCCAGGGCGGCCCGCCCTACTACACCAATGATCCGGGCACGCCCGGCCATCTGAACTGGGAAATCAATCTCGGGTACATGCCGTTTTTCTACAGCAACCAGTCTGTGTCTCACATCCCGGACGTCGACATTAATTTCGGCGTGGGCGAACGCATCCAACTCACCTACGAAAACGCCTGGCTGCGCGTGCAAAACCCCGGGTCCAAAACGCAATTTGGCCTGGGGCAATCCAATCCTGGCGTCAAGTGGCGCTTCTATGACGCAGGCGAGTCTGGACTCAGCGTCTCGGTGTTTCCCCAGCTCTTCCTGAACAACCCCAACGATGCCGTGCGCCGGGGAATCACTCCGCCGAGTCAATCCTTTCTGCTGCCCTTCGAATTTTCCAAAAAAATCGGCCCGATCGATTTGGACTACGAAATCGGTTATCAGGCCGTGCACAAAGGACCCGACGGCTGGCTGACCGGCCTCGTCGTCGGCCACGAGTTCACGAAAAAATTCGAGCTCGATGTGGAAGTCTATGCTCAGGGCACATTCCATCCTTCCCAGTACCAGCCGACGATCGATTTCGGCGGCCGCTACAAGCTCCACAGCCCCGTGATCCTGCTGTTCATGGCCGGCCGCGCACTTGAACCCACCCGCAACAATCAGACTTATTTCCAGGGTTATTTCGGACTGCAATTTCTGCTTCCGCCCAAGTCCTACAACCGCGAGTAATTGCACGTCAGCATGAAGGGGGAAAATGCCGGGCGTGCAGACTCTTTGCAACTGCGGACGCGTGTGGTTACTGGAGTGTGGTTACCCGGCCGCTGCCGTCGCCGGCCGGTTCATAGAAACCGGTTCATAGAAACATGTTCATAAGAACACTCGCCAGCCTGCACTTCTGGCGGTAAACTATGGGGAGATTTTGAGGGCCCACCTGCCCGCGGGCCCCAATTGTTCGATCCCCCTTTGGAACGCATCCCCCGCAAGCTGCACTTTCCGCTCTTTGTTGGTGTGGGTTGGTATGGGCCGAGTACGAAATTTGCACTAGAATAGGCGCACTCCGGCCAGCGCTCCTGCAGCGCTATGGGACGGTTTCCACTGGTGGAAAAAGAAATCGTGTCGGAAAAAGTCAAACCAGTTCGCGACGAGCAAACCCTCGCCAAGCTGCTGGAAGCGGCCTATGTGCTGCAGGAGCACAACCGCGAAATGCTGGAGATGGAACTGCGCCTCGATCTGAAGCCAGAACATCTGGAACATGATCATCGGGAACATGATCATCTGGAAGAGGACAAAAGCTCCATCCCCGCATCGCGTGCGGTCAGTCCGCAGACGCGAGAGGGCGAACCGCCCGCCCCGACCGATTACAGCTCCACTCTGGCAGAAATCGTCAGCACCCAACACCAGATTCAGGTTCGACATCTCGAACTCGACGATGCGATGTCTCTGGTCGCCGAACGCCTGACCCAGATCGCGCGGGCCAGCGGCGCGGTGGTTGGGATTCTCCAGGGCAAGAAAGTCCGGTACAAAGCGGCATCCGGGCTAACGTTGCCGGCGGGAACCGAAGTTCCCATGGAAAAGGCGCTCTGCTTCGCGTGCCTTCAGAGCGGCCAGGTATTCCGCTGCGCCGACGTTCACGAGGTTCATAGCGAGGGCCTGCTCGATACCGAAGAGTGCCGGTGGCGCGGCATCCAGTCGTTGATCGCGGTGCCCATTTTTCAAGATGGCGAAGTCGCCGGCGGGTTGGAGCTGTATTACCCAAACCCGCGCGGGTTCACCGACCACGACGTTCACACCTGCCAACTCATGGCCGGATTGCTCACCGAAGCGCTGGGGCGCGATCAGGAAGTCAGCTTGAAAAAATCGCTGGCCAGCGAACGAGCGGTCATGCTGGAAGCTTTGGAAAAACTGAAGCCCAATCTCGCGGCGCTGGTCGATGCTTCCGGAGCCGATGTTTCCGCCGCCGATGTTTCCGCTGCCAAGGGCACGGCACTCAACGCCGCCATGGCGCCGCCACCGAAGGCGACGTCCTCTCCCATTGTTGCCTGCCGCAAGTGCGGTCACCAGTTGGTAGGCGAAGAACACTTCTGCGGAAACTGCGGAACGCCGCGTAGCAGTGACTATGAACCTCCCAGCATGCAGAGCAAGGTAGCGACGCTGTGGCGTATGCAGGAGGCGATGAAAAAGGCCGCGCCCGCGCCGCCAGCGCCCGCCCCTTCAGCGCCCGCCTCTCCAGTGCCAGCCTCTCCAGTGAACGCCACTCCAATGAACGACGAACGCAGTCACCAGGAGCCAGTGCAGCTTCCCGAGCCCGTGAGCTTCGGTCCGGTGAACTTCGAGCCCGCGAACTTCGAGCCGCCGCCCGCCGGTTCCCTCGAAAAACGCGTGCCTGATCTTTTGGCGGCCGGACTGCCGCACGAAAAGAGGATTGAATCCACTCCGCGGAATGACCCGCGAGTGAGCCCGGAGTTCGAGGACTCGGCATTTTTGGATCTCGAAATTCCTCTGGCCACCGGCCGCAATGAAAATGAAAGTGAAAGTGATGGGAGCGAAAATAACGACGTCAAGAATGCACAGGGCGACGAGCCCGAATCACCCGCCATGGCACCGCCGGAACGCCCGGCCGCGTGGAGTTCGGCCGCTACCGCCCGTGCGTTCCTCGAGCAACTGGCCTCAGCCAATCGACCCGGCGCCCTGGCTCGGTTGTGGAATACGCATCGCGGGGACATCTACCTGGCCATCGCCGTGCTCCTGGTGATCTGCGTGATCGCTTGGGGAGTCCGATCCACTCATGCGGTCAGCGCGACCGGCAACGCCGCCGCGGCGGCGAACCACCATAAACCTGCTCCTGCTCCCGCTCCGGCGCCGGCTCCCGAAGCCGGCCTCTCGCTTTTCGACCGGATGCTCATTGGCCTGGGCTTGGCCGAAGCGCCCGCGACACCGGAATACAAAGGCAATCCTGCAACGCAGGTTTGGGTCGATCTCCACACCGCTCTTTACTACTGCCCCGGAGCCGATCTGTACGGTAAAACTCCGAAGGGCAAATTCGCTTCGCAACGGGATGCGCAACTGGACCAGTTCGAGCCCGCCTACCGGAAAGCCTGCGACTGAACGGTCAAGTCGCGCCGTCGCCCGATTTGCCATCGTTTTTATTTGACAGTCGTTTCATTTGACAACCCCCAGCCGCCGGAGTGCAATCGTACAATCAGGTTGCCGATTAATTTTCGAACCAATTTTCGAAACAAGGTTTCGAAGTGGGTTTCGAAGCAGATTTCGTTAGACGGGAGAACGCTGCTTGCCGCGCCCAGACGACCATTCCGACGGATCCAGCACGCTGCCGCCACCGGAGTTGAACCCTCTGCTTAATCCCGTCCTGGCGCAAAACATGGGCCGGTGGGCCGAAGTTTATTTCACCAGTCCGCCGGAAAAGCGCGAGCAGGCGGTGCTCGATCTTTTGCGGGAACTGCAAGGGGATAACCCCGCGCCCGAAGTCACCGCTCAATCCCCGGCCTCGGACGAGGAACCCCCGCCAAGCGGAGCGCCTGTTTCTCTTACCGCGCAGACTCGCGCGGAGGCTCCCGCGGAGATTCCGGCTGCGGTGGTTTACTGTCACGCCTGCGGTCGCGAGAATCCAGCGTCGCACCGATTTTGTGGCATGTGCGGCACTCGCGTGGACGCAGAGCGATCCGCAGCCGATCTCAACATTACGGATCTTCATGTTGCGGATCATGTTGCGGATTTTCCTGTCGCCGATTTTCAAAGCGCCGATCTTCGAAGCGCCGAGGTTGCTCGCGAGGGTACTCGCGCTGAATTTCCTCCCAGTGACGATCGGCCTAGTGACGATCGGCAAGTCGCACATTTGTTCGCGGAGGACCCGGCTCCGCTGGCGCAGAGCCACCTGGCTCATAACCACCCGGTGCAGAGCTATGAAGAGGGATTCGTTCCGTCGGAAGACAAAGTCCCGGAACCCGCCTGGAACAGGCATGACTCCCTGCCAACCAGACGCGGTGAATTCAGTGACCGCGAAAATGACCGCGACAACCGAACCAGCAACCTCTTCGAGCCGGCCCCAGCTTCGCGGCCCTATGGCCTGTATGCCGGAATCGCCGTCGTGGTTGTTCTTGCGCTCGCTTACGTGGCGTGGCGCAGCCTGCAAACGCCGCAGAGTTCGTCGCGGGTAGCACTGCAGTCGCCGCCCGTGGAAACGACGCAGCCCGCTGCATCATCACCACTACCAACGCCCCCGAAAGCAGATTCTCCGGAACCGGTCCCCGACCGAACCTCCGAGCGAACCCTGGACCCCGCATCGCCTGCGAACACTCAGGCGGCCATCCCGTCGAACGGTGCGGCTGACCCACGACAGGCTGATTCTGTGTCCAATGCGGCCGACGCGAAGGCCAGCCCAGCCGCGGCCGCTCAGGCTGTGAACCCCACCGGCGCTATCGACGAGAAGAGCCTCCAGTCGGAACCAGTATCGGCAAACGGCGCCCAGGAACTCGCCATGGCCCAACGTTATCTCAACCGAGCGGAGGGCCAGGAACGCAACAGCTCGGAGGCGGCCAAGTGGCTGTGGAAAGCGATTGGCAAACACAATGCCGACGCCTCCCTGCTGTTATCGGATCTGTATCTGAAGGGGGACGGAGTGGAAAAGAATTGCGATCAAGCGCGGGTGTTGCTCGACGCGGCAGCGGGCCGGGGAATCAAAGGCGCGGGCGACCGGCTGCGACATCTTCAGGCTTTTGGTTGCCCGTGATGCGGTGAACCTGGACGCTGTAAACATGGACGCGATCAAACCTCGATGCGATCAACGGAAGAGACTGCTTCCAGACGCCAGCGTTCGGGGAAACGAAAGTCTACTGAGTCACAAACGCCGAGGGTGTACGGCGCGACTCATACCAAAGCGCCAGCTCGACCCGATTCCAAAGCCCAAGCTTGTCGTAGATGACTCGCAGGTAATTCTTTACCACATGTTCGGTTGTGCCGATCGCCTCGGCTACTTCTTTGTTTTTCAGGCCTTCGGCAACGAGTTGGATGACCCGCTGCTCACGTTCACTGGGGACACGGCTCCCATAACGCCCAACTGCAGACATGCTTGCCTCCGGTATAACAGGGTTGCGAGTTTGACTCGCTTGATACCGCCATTGATTCCGAATCGGAGAAACAGCCGATTGAAATGAGCTTTCACGGTTCGCCGCGCCATTTTCAGTTCGGCGGCGATCTCTGCGTTGTCGCAGCCCTGCAAAAGCAGCTCGACAATCTGCTGTTCGCGCGGACCCAGCCGAGCAGGCTGCTCCATCATCCGACTCCCCCTGATTTCTTGCATCGCCTCCGCCCAGTTCACGCACGGCTGATCATTACCAATTCTCATAGCATCCATATTGCCATTTTGAGACAGGGGCTGTCAGTGACACCCGAACATCCTTTTCCACAGGCATTTGCAGATGGTTGGATCCCGCTCCCAAGAGCCATCTGCGCCCCTGCTACACGGGATTTACGGGGACTTAGCGCCCAAAACCGCGAATTTTGGAGGGGTCAAACCCACAACGCGGACCAAACGAGGGCTTCCGCCGCCCGGCGGCTTTCCAAATGACAGCCGGTCCGTGGCATGGCCGCGCGACTCCCGCGATTGGCGGTCACACCCCGACATCAGGTGAACGCCTTAGACGAAACTTCCCGCTGTAGGGGAAACCCTTGGCACAAATTACACGATCGACCGTACTGCTCCTACGGATCATTGTGATCAGAGAGCCTTCATCGGCATCTGGAGCGTTCTGTTGATCCAGCCTTCCAGTGCGTGTGCGCCAATTGCCCCAATCTGAATCGCGGCGAAAATCGGAGCGCCTGATCGGGGCCTACGGCGCGAAGTCTTATTTGTTAGAGCGCTAAGTCTTATTTGTCACAGGAAGGTTAAAAGATTTAAACGATCGGCTTTCGACTCCGTGGGGTCGAATCATTTAAGGAACGGGCGAACGGGAGTTGCTCGCAACCGCAGGTCACTGTTGCGGCTGCGGCGGTGCTGAGGGCGCATTCGATGTTCCTGGCCCTTGTGTTCCAAAAACCTGAGTTGCCGGAATCTGCTCTGGGCCCGAGGGTGGCGCCTGTGGCACCGCGGAAATCGTTAAGGAAGTCGGCCCTTTAATCTCACGGCCGCTATCGTAGCGAGGATCGTAGAAAAACAGCCACTCGTTGTAATGCTTCTTGTGGTCAAATTCGCGAATGCTTTTCGCTTTACTCGTGCTGACCACGCCGAAGATCAACAACCCAGGCTGCCCGTTGCTGTTGGTCGTGGCATTATTCGTGAAGCCCGGTTTGGAGTTGGTAGCGCTGACGCCGCCTGTCAGGCCGGGGTTGAGCGACGGAGCCGGATTACCCGGAGCTGGATTATCCGGAACTGGATTATCCGGTCCGGCCGGATTGGCTGGGTCCGAACCGGAATTGTCTCCGGTGGAATTCGCGTCGGCTTGCGAGTTGGGTTGGTTGAGGTTTGCCGCTTGCCCCGGAACGGGGATGTCCATCATGTGGAGCGGCTTGAAGTCCTTCCCCGTGATCGGATCTTTGTAGAGCTTGCGAATGAACCGCAGACCGTTGGTCTCGCGCAGTTCTTCAAGGCGGTTCGGGAAGCGTCCAGTTTTCTTGGCAAAGTTGCGGATGGCTCGCGAGTACTGCACACCCCGATGAACTAATTCCTCATCCTGGTCGCGCCGGATTTCAAACGCAATGCTCGGCGCAATGGCTGCCGCTGCAATGACCAGCAACGCCATGAACAAGAGCAGCGTAAGCAGGATGTAGCCTTGCTGCTGGCTGGGTTTGCGCGAGGAGCTTCGTGCTCGCTGGGCTGTACTCGGCATTCCGGTACTCGCCATTCCGATGCTCGCCATTCGATAATCCCAGTCCTCAAAAGCTGTATTTCAGTCCTAGCTGAATGGTCCTGGGACGGTGGGCATCGATCGGGTGCAGGAACGCGCTTCCGGTCGTGCAATCCTGGTACTCCGGCAGCAGGCTCGTCGACCCCGGCAAAATCGTGTTGCCTCCGGCCGCCGTGTAAGGGAGACCGCCGGTTCCACCGCCGTAGCAGTTGATTGTGTTGTTGGCCGCATTGCCAATGTTCGGATTGAAGATGCGGAATTCCGTATGGTTGAAAATGTTGAAGGCTTCGGTACGAAACTCCAGATTGCTCCGTTCCGAAATCTTGAAATTCTTCAACAGGGAAATGTCGAAGTTGATGCGGTGCGGATTGTTCAGAAAATTTCGGCCCGCGTTCCCGAACGTAAGTCCTTGCGGCGCGGCGAAAGCGGCCGGGTTAAACAATAGAGGACCGATGCTGCGGGGATTGAGCCGGGTGACGCCCAGAGGAAAAGTTGCCTTCGGGTTGGCTACGACGTCGGGGTAAGATCCCGAACCCGCCCCGTTGGCCACGCCGGCATTGTCCTCGACCGAGATTCCAGTCGTACTGCCACTGTTGATGACGCTGAACGGAGTGCCGGACTGGAAACGCGTAATGCCAGAAACCTGCCAGTTATCCAACAGTATGCGGGAGAGGGTCGAGCCTTGCGGGGCATCTGACCCTGGAGCCTTGGAGTTGGCCGCGGACTCGCGGCCGAGCCAGCGTTCGAAGTCAGTGGCAAATTTCGGCAGGCTGTAGATGTAGTTGAAATTGAACAAATGCCGTTCGTCGAAATTGGAGCTCGCCCAGCTGGACTTGATGTTGGCCGAGTTCACAAAGGATGCATCGGAACGGTCCGAGGAATCGTCCAGTGCGTGGCTGTAGGTGTACGACATGCCAACGGTCAAAGGCCCGCGGGTCCGCCGCAAAGTGGCCTGCAGTGCGTGGTACTGCGAGTCCGCGACGTCGCGCAACGCGAGGATTCGTTGGAAGCCAAAATAAGGGCGGAAGAGGTTGGGGTTCGGAATCGAGGAGAGCACCGCACCCGAGATCGGGTCTTTCGCGCCGAAACAGGCAGCCGCAAGATTATTGAACGCAGGCTCCGAGGGAGTCACTACAATGCCGTTCACATTGAATGAGGAGCCGTTGTAGGTCTTGCAATCTCCTCCCACCGTCACCGGCTGACCTGGGTTGAACGGGTTCCCGTTCAGGAAGATGCCAGTATCTGGCCCAGTTGGCGGAGGCGACAACTGGTTCATTTGCAGTTCCGCACTCAGGTGCGTCCCTTTACTGCCGACGTAGGCGATCGTCGCCACCATGTCTTTGGGCAGTTGGCGCTGCGCACTCACGCTCCATTGCTGAACGTACGACCAGATGGTCCGGTTCGGAATGGAAGTGACATCGATCGGGAAGGCCGCTGGCGTCGCGGTTGAGCAGCCGCTGCACAGGCCAATGTTCTCGTAGCCAAACGGAAGAGGTGCGGTCATGGTCAGCACGGGCGGCGCACTGCCCTCGAGCGAGCCCGTGTTGGCTTCCTTCGCAGTTCCGTGCTCGAAGAACACCCCGTATCCCCCACGAATGGAGGTCTTCCCGTCTCCTTTCGGGTCCCAGGCAAATCCGATGCGTGGTGCTGGGTTGAATATGTGGTTGTTCATACAGCTGGCGGGAATCCCTTTGGTGCCGCATTGTCTTAAACCATTTTCCAGAACGGTGGCCAAGGCAGGGCTGAGATTGCTGGGATCGTTTGGGTTAAACGGGATCGTTTTACAAGTTGAGAACCGGACACAGTCACCCACAACCGCTTCGAAAAAGCCTCCGTTAACCGGGAACGAATAGGGCGCCAAGGTCGCAGTCGCGGCGCTCGCCGGCTGAAAGTCGCTCGCCTGCCAGTTCCAGGCGTTGAGATTTTTCTCGTGGTAGTTCCAGAAAAGACTCATGCGCAAACCGAGGTTCACGGTCAGGTGATGGTTCACACGCCAGTCGTCCTGGAGGTAGGGCTCGGCGATCCAGTAATCGTTGTAGTACTTGAGCTGGGCACTGTCCTGCTGGTAGCTCTTGATGAAGTTGGTCGTACAACCTTGTGAACAACCGGGCGTGCCGGGTCCAGCTAAGAAATCGGCAAAGGCATTTCCCAGCGTGACATTGTTTTGGTTGCTGAAAGTCAGCAGGCCCTGAACGTCGCCGGTGGCTGCTCCGATGGATCCGTTGATCTCATTGCGTTGCGCATCCACCACCTGAATCCCGACTTGAACCGTGTGCTTGCCCCATTGTTTGGTGAGATTGTCTCCCAAGCCGTACGTCGGACTGGTGTGATTCCACGGCGCGTACGAAGGGTCTACGGTAAAACCAGTGCCACCATAGACCTGATTGGTGCCGCCGATGACCAGGCCGGGGGTCTTCCCGCCCGCCCCGTTGTTAAAGAGATAGCCGATGCAAGGCTGCACGCCCCCGACGGCGGGAGTATTACAGTTGGGGATGACCGGGAGGGTTACTCCTGCGGGGGTCTGATTGCGCAGAGTAATGTGAGAGTCGACGTAACTCACCACGAATTCGTTCAACAAAGACGCGGAGACGGTATCGGTCAGGCGCACCACCATGCTGATCCCCGGGCCGTTGAGCCGGTTCTGCACCGTGGGAAAACTGTTTTGTACATAGCCCCACGCCGGCACCGGCTCGGTGGTGTCCCACGAGTCGTGAATGTAGCGGAACGAGAGCCGGAGATTCTGCGTAAAGTTATGGTCGACGCGCGCCAGTTCCTCGCGCCAGTAAGTAGAGGGCGAGATCACGGCGTCATAGCATACGTTGTTGAGTTGGCCCGATGGGCCCAGAGTTCCCGCCAGGCTTGAGTTGCATCCTAACGAAGAATTCGGCAACGGAATGATCCCGGATTGCAGGAAGGCCGACGACGTCGGATTAATGGGCACCAGATTGTTGTTGAACGGTACGGGGAAGGTTCCGGAGGCGGTGGTAATATTCGCGGCGATTGGGCAGTCAGGATACAGCGTGAGGTCAATGGTCGCCGTTCCCGCCACCGGACACACGTCACTGAAGTCGCCGCAAGTATTACCTCCACCCGGATAGGTTCCGCTCGAGCAGTTCACCCCGATGCCGCGCTCAGCGGCGCTAGGCGAGGCCTGGTTGAACTCCTGCGGAGTCTTTTCCAGGCGAAACTCCTCCGACCAGAAAAAGTACGTCTTATCTTTTTTTGTATTGAACACGCCGGGAATGTATAAGGGTCCGCCCAGAGTGCCGCCAAAATCCTGCCGGCGGTAGAGCGGAGCCTTGCTGGTCTGATCAAAATAATTGCGCGCGTTGAAAAACTCGTTGCGCAGGAAATCGTAAAGCCCGCCGTGAAAATCTTTCGTCCCGGACTTCGTCGTCACCAGGACCGTCCCCGAAGCGCTCCGGCCGTACATCGCTCCGTAGTTCGAGGTCAGCACGGTGACTTCCTGAATCGCATCCAGGCTGGGATAAACCATCAGCGTGCTTTCGGCGCCGTTGAGACCGGCGTTCAAGACGTCGCTGCCGTCCACGTCGAAATTGTTGTATTCGACGCGACCGCCGTTGACGCTGTATTTGACGCTGCCCTTCACTCCCACCAGGGCTTCATCCTGCCCAGTCTGGTTGCTCACACCCGGCGCCAGTGCGATCAGCTGAGTGAAGTTGCGGCCATTCAGTCCGGTCTTCAGGACTTCTTTTTCGGTGATCGTGCCCTCAATGTGGGATTCGGCCGTCTTCACTTCCGCACCGCTGTTGGCGGTAACGTTGATCTCCTGCTTTTCGCTCGGGGGCTGCATGGGAGCGTCGATCTCGAGGGCCTGGTCCGCGGTCAGAGTTACATCGGTTTCAAACGGCGCGAAGCCTGCCGCCGAGACTTTCAAGTGATATTGGCCTGGCGCCAGTTGGTTGAGCACATATTGGCCCTGGACAGTGACCGCGACTGTGGTCGGCTGCCCGCCGGACTTCGCAGCCGTGGCCGCTCCGCCCGGAATCACCGCGCCGGACTGGTCGGTCACGACTCCGTAGAGCGCCCCTCGGCCGCGCTCGGGTTTGACGGAAAAGTTCTGAGACGCGAGGGTGGACTGAGGAGACGTCGGGGACGCCGGAGTCGCAACTGGCTGCTGGGGCGTTTGACTTGTGGCGGGAGCATTCGCCTCCGGCTCAACCCCTGCCGGGACTGGCTGGGCAGCCTTGCGCGCCACCATCAAAACCGCATCGGCTTCCCCGTCCTCACTTAGCCGGGCCGTGACCCGCAGCTGCAGCGAATCGTATCCTGGGGCCGCAATCGTAATCGTATAAGTCCCCGGCGCAAGGCCAGTAATTCTGTAATGTCCGCGCCCGTCGGTCGTAGCTGCCCCACCACCTGCCCGTTCTGCTGTGACCATAGCCCCGCCCAACGGCGCGCCCGACAGAGCGATTACTGTTCCGTGAATGGATGTGGTTTCCGGCTGCGGCAACGGGGCGGATGCACCCGATGAAAAGATCGCGGCGACGCCTGGGGTAGAAAGCCCTGCCAACAACACCCCGACTGTTAACGATCTGAGCCAAATCACAACTGGTCCTCCGAGGAATTGGGGGAAAGTCAAGGCACACGTTCCCGACGTGGTGGTGGCCGCCTGCGAATGAACGGCAAGGGTAGCGGCAGATTGTTACAAGACGATGAAGCGGGGGTTAATTCCTCGTGACAAAGCGGACAGACGAATCCGCCGGACGCGGCGTTTCGCAGCGTTCGTGGCCTTTGCGGCCCGCATGCAATATGCCTCTGTTATCCACTGCCGATACGTCGAGCGGCCGGAAATTCACTCACTTTTAATATTTCGATCATGCTGCCGTAACACGGTTTCACGAGACTACGCCTGCGGTTCGGGCACTCCGTTCCGTACGCTCCACCGGGCAATCCACAATCTTCAACGAACGTACGAATTTTTCGAAGACATCCAAGGAGACATTAAAAATGACGAAGAGGATGACTCTGTTAGCGCTGTCGTTTGCTGCGACAGTGCTACTTGCCACGAACGGCTTCGGCCAGGCCTGTAGCAGCGGGTTTACTCCCCGCTTTGTAGGCGTGGGCTCATCGGCACAGTACAACACCGGCACCTATGCCGCGATCGATGCCATCAACGGCGAAATCGCCGCCGGAAACCCGACCTTCACGGCGCCAGCTTTGGTCTGGACCACCAAGAACGCCACGCTTCAGGATTCCCGTGTTGCTCCCGCCGCTCTTGACAACGGCGTCAAGGGTTCGATCGTCTGGGATAGCAGCCCGGTCTGCAACGTCTACGTGATCTTGAACGCAGACTCCACCATCGGCAACCGCTGCTTCTTTGCCACTGCCAAGTCGGTTGCGCCGGCCACGGGCACTTATGGCGCCTGCACCCCCGCCACCAACTCGAAGAACTGGAATACGGCTGCGGGCGTGAACCTCGTACCTGGCCTGACGGACTCAGCTCTACCGGCAGCCCTTTCAGCGTGGATTGTGGCTTCACCCGCACCCACGGCCGCGGGGCAGGCGCCACAACCGCAATGTAGCCAGCAGGGCGCGGTCGGCGCCACCACCTTCTATTGCTTCTTTAATGCGGCGTTGACCGACGTGCGTCCTGAGGATTCTCTCTACGCCACCACCCGCGCCCTCACCGCTTACAACACCACCAACGGCGTGAGTGGACTCGGCTATGACCAAACGGCCTGCGGCGCTTCCACCACCCACCCCACTCTGGACGGCTGCGTTATCACAGATTCCTTCAACAAGGGTGGCGCGTTTAACGTTCTGAGCTTCAAGCTCACGGGAACCGATCCCTTCACCACGGCCGCTGTTCCTGTCTACACCACCCTGACCACGGGAGTCTCTCCGGTTGTGATCCTGGCCCAGAACCAGGACACCAGCACCTACGGCCTCGGCGCCACGCAATCTGACGGCAGCTACCTGTTCAAAGACATCAACCGCAAAGTGCTGGGCTTCATTTTCGACGGCACGACTTCCTGCACGGCTGACATCCTGCCCGTAACTCCGACCCCGGCCGCTTATGGCGGCGCGATCCCGACCAGTCCCGGCGTCGGCATTCAGGCGATCATTCGCGAGCCCCTGTCGGGAACTTACAACACGTTTGAATTCACCGGCGTCCGGCAGTTGACCGGCAGCGCCCTAGCCGCCATCAACATCAGCAAAATCAGCGCGACCGCCTGGTTGAGCGATGACGACAGCAGCCAGGAACTCGATCCCGAGGGCAACCTCGCGCTGGGACCGGCCACCAACTACGGGGCGAGCACCTGCTCTCCTTTCCCAACCGGCGCCACTGCCTGCGGCGATCCGCTCTACAATCCCAGCAAGACTTCCGCCTGCTCCGGCGGCTACCGCGCTCGCGCCATCGGTACGGGCGAAGAAGTTGCCGCCTCCATCGGCTTGGATAACGTCTCCGGCGGACTCTCCGTTGAAGACGGCATGGGCTACACCTTCTGGAGCTATCAGAACATCGCGCCCGTTGTGACTGGCGTATCCGGCTTCGCCTGCGAAACCGGCGTCAGCGGCGACGTAACCTGCAGCACGGGCTACCTGGCCCACTACCTCACCGTCGATGCCATCGATCCGCTGTTCTCCACCGAAGGCGGAGCGCTCTCTCCGACACTTGGGAGTTCCCCGGAGAATCCCACCGGCCCCTACAACCTGCCCCAGTGCGGCGCCATCGTCAATGGGGCGGCCGTCAACCCGTTCCCCTGTTTGCAGATTCCCTTCACCCACATCTACGACGGAAAGTACCCGTTGTGGTCGCAGCTCCGCATCGTCACCCTGGCCCCGGTAACCGGCAAGCAAGTCATCCCCTCGAGCGTGATCAACCTGATTGGTTATGCGCAGGCCGAAGCGGCGCCGGGATCTACCAAGCAGTTTTCGGATTTCGTTCCGTTCCTGAACTCGGTCAGCGGCTTGCCCTATCAGCAAGGCCTTGGCAACGTCACCAACGCTGGGTCGGCGGTCACTTGGGCGGGCGGCGATCAATTCAGCTACACCTGGTGCGGCGCAGCCACTTTCCCGGCTACCTGCACTGGCGCCCAGGCAGCCATCAACATCAAGGGCGTGGCTTACAGCATCAAGACCATCAACAGCAAGACCAGCCTCACGCTTGCAACCGCGCCCGCAAGCAATACCAAGCCGGTTGATTATGTTTGGAATGCCGGCGCACTGCCGACCGGCAACTTGAACATCGGGGTGTTCCGCTCGCACCGCAAACAATCCGGGATCAACCCTGCCAACGGTCACTGGCCGTGCGGGACTGCTCCTAATTTCAACTTCACCGGCGTCCTGATCACGGGCGGCACCGCGGCCAACCCCACCTGCCTGGTTGACTTCGGCGGCGACGTGGGCGGCTCGGTGTTCACCGTGCGTTCCGACGTTGATTTCTACACGGACTTCGGTGTTCTGGGATCTCCGCATCCGAAAGAGATCTATGGCTTGCAACAGTAACTTCGGTTGCTGGGGCTAGCTCTTGGCACGACTGGAGAAAGAAGGGGAAAGTTGATCCCTTCTTTCTCCGGTTGTTTTTATTTTCGTGAACCCGGTCGAGCGGAGTGGGTTATGCCGCGTCGGCACTCCAAACAACCTTTTCGAGGGATTTTCATGCAGTTGTCCATGTTCAGCCTGAAGCAGTCGAGCTGGAAGCAGTCTTTCTTCACGTTCCTCTTTGCTATCACTTTCATGCTTGTAGCCAATTCGGCCTGGACGCAGCAGGCGCCGTCTCCGGATGCAACGCCGGATGCAAAGACAGGCTCGGCTCCCGTTCCATCCCAGGCCCCGGCCGCGCCAGCCAATGGCCAGCAAGAACCCTACCCGAACAAGCCTTCGCTAGCGCCGGGGATTGATCCGAAAACCAGGACTCCGCTGTACGAGGAAATTCAAGAGGACTGGAGTTCACTGCAGATCGGCACCAGCAAGCTGAGACCGGAGCCTCCGCTGGTGGGCCAGGTGGACGAACAAGAGACTTACACGCGCACGCTGGTGCAGGTGAAGTGGCGGCCCGGAGACGCCATCGACCTGTGGATCGTAATGCCCAAGGGCGTCAGGAATCCTCCGGCAGTTTTGTATTTGTATAACGCCAGCGAAGACACGGAACGTTTCCGCAGCGACGTCTGGTGCCGGCATGTGACGCGAGGAGGAGTGGCGGCGGTGGGTTTTGTGTCCGCGCTCACCGCTTCGAGGTTTCATGACCGCCCGCTCAAACAGTGGTTCGTCAGCGAATTGCAGGAGTCGCTCGGCAGCACGGTCCATGACGTGAAGTTTATTCTCGACTATCTTTCGCAGCGCGGCGACATCGACATGAGCCGCATCGGCATGTTGGGAATAGGATCGGGTGGAACAATTGCGATCCTTGCGGCAGCAGCGGACCCGCGCATCAAGGCGGTGGACGCGCTCGACCCGTGGGGAGATTGGCCGCACTTTCTGGCCGAATCACCCGTCGTTCTCGCCGATCCCGATCACGCCGAATATGTGAAGCCCGAGTTCCTGAAGAAAGTTGCGCCGCTCGATCCGGTGAAGTGGTTGCCGGAATTGAAGACGCCGATTCGAATTCAGCTGGTGCGGGAAAACGACGCCACGCCGCTGGAATGCAAAGAGAGCATTCGAACGGCAGCTCCTAAACAGGCGGAGATCGTCCGCTTCGAAGCCATGAGCGACCTCGGCCACCGGGAAGGCCAAGGACGGCTGTTCGAGTGGATTAAAGACCAGCTGGAACCGTCCGACAAACCAGGACAAGCGACGGTGCCGGGCGGTTCGGTCGCTACCGGAACAATCGCAGTACCCCAGGTCGTAAGTCCCCAATCGTTGCAAAAGTGAAGGGACCGTCCCCGCGAGAAAAGGAATGCGCATAAACAGAACTATGACCAGGAAATTCAGTGTGCTGTGTGTTTGCCTTGCGCTGAGCTGGCTGGGAACAGGCTGCTCCAGTTCCAAGAGTTCGCAATCATCAATCCTGCAGTTCACGTCGCCTACGGTGGGTCCCACCGTGGAAGTGGCAACTCCCCCACAGACCGTGACCTTGACGGTAAACCAGAATGTGACCTGGAGCCTGCAGAGTGGATGTGGCTTTGGAAAGCCGGTCGGCAAATTGAGCAACCAGACCGGAATGTCGGCAACCTACACCGCACCCGAACCCGGTGCGACACAGCCGTGCAGCCCCTGGCAAGACGCGGTGGTGGCCACCTCGAGCTCGAACCAGACCGCCTTGCTCGACGTGACGATCATACAGAGCCCGCCTGCGATTACCAACGTTTCGGCCATCACGTTCACCGGTCAGCTGTGTACGTACAGCAACTCTCCCTGTTGCCCGGTGGGGTCGCTCACTTGCTGCCCCCCGCCGTCGACATCGACGATTATTCAGCTGGGATCATTTCCCGGTTCGTATGGCATCACGCAAGTTGGCCTGAATACCGCGATTGGCCCCATCACGGCATCGGGTGGCGTACCACCCTACACCTGGCAGATCAGCGCAGGTTCGCTGCCGGCCGGACTGACACTAACGCCCGGCGCCGACAGCACCCAGATGTTGGTCACGGGCTCGCCGATCGCGGCTGGCTGCTCGGCGTTTCAGATGCAAGTCACCGACGCCACCGGCGTTTCCAGCCCGAATGGACCTTATGCGTTGAATCTCGTTGTGATCCCGCCGGCTTTGAAGGTGGGAGTGCCGAATTACGCGGCCGCCTACAACGATCCCACGCAGACCGGCGACCCAGGTGTGATCTACCCGCCCATGGCGCTGACGGCCGCCTCCGGAACTCCTCCGTACACGTGGGTGCAGGACCCCGGCGATTTCGGCAATAAATTTCCCGCCGGTCTGGAACTCATTGGCTCGAATTCGAATCCGGTTGTAGTCGAGGGCGCGCCCAACGCCGGCTCCGAGAAAACCGGTGTGTATCCGACCGTCGTACAAGTCAGCGACAGCCAGTTGCCGTATCCTGCCGTGGGCTTGGCAAACCTGTCGAACATGTCGGATCTTCCTTTGCCTCCACAGTGCTCGCCGGCCAGTCAGGCTTTACCCATTCAAGGTTCCGTTCCTGCCGATTCTTATCTGCAGGGTTCACTGGCGTTCCTGCTTCGAGGTTTCGATGCCGACGGGCCCGTGGTGATTGCAGGCAGCGTCGCCGTGGACGGAAACGGCAACATCACTGGCGGAGAAGAAGACGTAACCCGCAGCAGCGGTTCGCAGCATTTGACGATTCAGCCCACGTCGGCCAACCCGGCGAGCTATTACGTCGTCGGTACGACTTTCTATGGCCCCGACGGCCCGGGCTCTACCCTGGTTACCTACTCCGCTTACGGACGCGGGTGCATGGCCCTGAACACGTCAGCAGGAACCACCCGGTTTGCCTTCACTCTGGGCGGTTGCTCCAATCACTACGCGGTGAATCACGTCACCAGCACAACCCAAAGCGCATGCGGCATTACGCAGACAGCGGGCAACAATAACAATAATTTTGTGGCTGCTGGCTATTTCACAACCGGCCACATCGTTGAATTCGACGCCTGCACTGCGGGGTCGTCCCCCTATTGCACAAGCTCGACGCGAGCTACGGGCATTCTGCGATGGCAAGATTCGTCGAGCTTCGGCACTGGTCTGAGCGGGCCCTATGCCTTCGGTTTGAGCGGGTGGGACGCGGCGGCAGGCCATTACGCCATGGCCGGATCATTCCAGGCCAGCTCGGGAAACATCGCCTCGGCCGCCGCTGACATCGATGATGCCGGCACTGTCAGCTCGCAGCTCACGGGTGGCTCCGGAACCTACTCCAGCGCGGACCCGAATACCGGACGGGCCACCGCCACGTTGACGCTTGGCCAGACCAGCCTGCCTGTGTCCCTCTATGTGGTCAGCGCGAACGAAGCGCTGCTCATCACCAGTCCACAGGCCGCTAGCTCACCCATCCTGAGTGGAGAAGCAATTTCAACTGCCAGCTCGTTCAGCAACCAATCGCTGCAATTCGCTGACATGTTTCACATTGGTGGTATGGCATCCAATGGTCCAGATGTGAGCATCGGAGTTTTGTCCTTCGATGGGGTAGGTTCGTTCACCGGAGCCACCTACGAAGATCAGGCCGGTACGCTCGGAACCACGGCGGATGCAGGCAGCTATTCTGTCGATCCGAACACCGGCCGCACCGCATTCATCACATCGCAGCCTGGGCAGACTCTGGGAACGCACGCCTTCGTGGCGTATATCATTCCGCCGGCGGCGAATCTGAGCCGTCAAAGTTGCAGCGCGCCGGCAAGCTGCGTCACCGGATTCCTGGTAGGCACCGACAACACTGCCCAGGACGGCATTCTGGAGTTCCAAACGCCCACCGTGGCCCCGCCACCTCCGTTCACCAATACTTATGTTGCCGGGGACTACGCCTATGGCACGGACGAACTTCTGGATGAGTTGGCTCCCGCGATTGACGGAGACTTATATGCGCAGCCCAGCGGAGGCAACACGACCACGGGCACGTTCTCTCCCAATCCCGGCAACGGTCAACCTTTCGTGCAGGACGTAAGTTACAGCTGTGAGGCGCAACCGCCCCAGCCGAGCTGCCTGCTCTTGCCCAGCCAGTCGCTTTCCGGTTCGTACGCGATCGGAACGAACGGCACAGGAACATTCGGAGGCCAAACGGTTTCTGTAACGAATGGCAACGTGGCTTTTTACATTGACGAATCCCCGCTGAACCTGCACCCATCCATCATGGTCGTGGAGCAGTAGAGAGGTTTGGGCGGATCGGATTAAAGCGATTGCGGGTCTGGAAGTGGACCGTCGTCATGGTCGAAGCACAGCGCGAATGAAACGCGCTCGCACCTCAGCCAGAGTAGCGGGCTGGGCTGAACTCTTTACGATGGACTCATTGCGATGGCTTCTTTACCACGGCGTTTTTACGAAGACAGCCAGCGTCGAATTCCCGAGACTCCCAGTCCGGCGAATCCAACGCCCAGGAGATAGATCGAAGAAGGCTCCGGGATGGCCGTCCTGCTGCTATTCAGCGTGACATCCGCTAAACCAAGACCATTGGCTCCGCCGGTGATAGTGACGGACTCGCTCGTGCCCGAGAAGCTGACCCCGGCCGAGGTCCAATTGCAATAGGCGGGCGAGCCACACATGCCGTCGTTGGGAGAGAGATTAATCGTGGCCAGCAATGTGCCCGAACCGTTGGTTCCGCTCCAGATCTTCACGGTCTCTGAAAATGCGGCCGTGTAAAAAAACTGGATTCCCGTGAAGCCACTGGTTACGTCGATGGTTCCGGTCACGATCGAACCCACCGGGCCATTGATGAAGATGGCCGGCGTTCCTGTCGGAGTACGCGCGAAGTTTCCGCTTCCCCCATTCAACACCGAGACCAACCCATAGAAATTCGACGAGAAATCAACTCCATCGTAGCTCCCGACCTGCTGCTGGTCCTTCAGTCCCTGGAAAGTGAGGAGCTTCCCGGAATTTGCGTAAGCCAGAGACGCAGAACCAACGAAAAGCAGAGAAAGAATCAAGCCGCTGCACACGCGTCGAATCATAGGAATCTCCTCGCAAGTAAGAACCGGGGAATTCGCCCAAAGGGCGATAGAACTAGCGGCCTGAGTATCCGCCATCGAGGGTTACAGCAGTATCACATCAATGTTAACGGTCGGTTAATTTCCGCGAATGGCCGCGCTGAGATTTGATCTGCTGGCAGGAATTTCTATTCACAAAACTTTAACGCTCCGTTAACACCGGAGCACACAAACTGCTGACATAATCAGCGGCTTGCATCGATGCGGTTTTAACAGGCTGCATTCGCGAGCGAACGTCGATCGTACTTATCCAGCTTTCTTTGAACCAGCTTTCTCAGAACAGGAGCGTTTTCGTAAATGAACCGAATGATCTCTGCCCTTGGGCTGCTCCTGCTTGCGCTCGAACTGTTGAGCTGTTCCAGCAACAGTACCAAGCAAGGCGGTCAGGTCACTCCCAACATTGCAGGTTCGTGGGAATTCATCGCAACCTCGAACACGAATGGGACCGAGACCGGGATTGAGGTCGCACTCAAGCAGGGCCAGAGTCTGGTCGGCGGCATCGAGCAGCCGAACGGAAATATTTCCGCCAGTTCCAATCAAATTGTCTTCGTCACCCTCAATCAGCAGAGCGGAGATGCGGTCTCGTTCGGTGGATCTTGCCCAGCCACTCAAAATCCCTCGAACAGTCTGAGCGGAAACATCACGCAGCTGGGTGCGCCATTCAATTTCACTTACATCGAGAACGGCAACACCTTCAGTGTGACGGCAACTTTGAGCGGCGATGGCCAGAGCATTCTGAATGGAACCTACTCTTCCTCCTCGACCGATTGCTCCGATACCGGCACCATCTCAGGCGCCGTCGTGGCCAAGCTCACGGGGATCTATACCGGGCAACTGACCCTTCCCGGACCGTCGGTGAATACGGCCACGGCAACCCTGAGTGAAAGCTCCGCGACGCTCACCGCGAACCTGGCTCTGACCGGCCCGAGCGCCACGAGCCTTACCATGTCGGGTCCGGTTACAGGCAACGCTTTTTCGATTCAGGGAACTTTTCAAGGGCAGGTGGTTACGTATAACGGCTACTATGAGCTGACCTACAATTGCATGGATAAACTGAACGACCTTCCGACGCTGTATCTGGTAAACGCGGCCGATCCGTCCCAGACTGGCGACACCCTCACGCTTCGAATGCTCCAGCCCTGCCCCTAGCTCTGACGCGGAGAATGACGGCCCCTCCTTGACCGGGCGTCCCAGCCTCGCGGGGCCACTTCCGTTGGACGGGGCTGTTTCCCCCTGACCAGGCCGGCCGCGGTGTCTTTTTGGTACAAGAACTGCACATCTGCTACCAGAACCTGCGAGCCGGCGGATGGTCGAGGGGGAGGCTGCCCGGAAGAGGCTGCAAACGCAGCACTTGCGGCGGTTGGATTGGCGTCCAAAAGTCCGTTCTGGCCGCCAGATTGCAGGGGTATTCGGGGATTGTTATTTCGATCCACTGCTTTCAAAAGTGTGCTGTGGGGTGATAGTCTAACGGTACAGCTGCATAAAGTCCGTCTCCCTGATTAACTCTGCATCCGGCTCTATCGTGCTGTTCGGCTGATCGAACATAGGAATCCACGCAATTACTATTAATACTGTAGACGTACAAGACAAAATCTCAGGAGGCTTACGCAATTGACTGCGCCCACCGGCCATCTCATCCCGCCCCATGGCGGAGAACTCGTAGAACTCATCGCCCCACCCGAACGAATTGCAGAACTCAAAGCTCACTCGAAGGATTGGCCGTCGTGGGACCTGACCGCCCGTCAGATGTGCGATCTCGAACTGCTGATGAGCGGAGGCTTCTCGCCTCTGCGTGGCTTCATGACGCGCGCGGACTATGAAGGCGTTTGCCACAACATGCGGCTGGCCAGCGGAATTCTGTGGCCCATGCCCATCACGCTCGACGTGACAGAAGATTTCGCCAAGAAGCTGACCCCGGGCACCAGCAAGGTTGCGTTGCGCGATCCGGAAGGCGTTATGCTGGCCGTTTTGCATGTGGAAGAACTCTGGCAGCCTGACCGGCAAGCGGAGGCCAAAGCGGTCTTCAACAGCACCAGCAAGGTTCATCCCGGCGCCGACTACGTTATGAATAAGTCGAACCCGTGGTACGCGGGCGGCAAAATCGAGGGACTGCAGGCGCCGTCGCACTACGACTTCCGCACCTTGCGTTTTACCCCGGCTGAGTTGCGGGCCGAGTTCTCACGGCTGGCATGGCGACGAGTGGTCGCTTTCCAGACGCGCAATCCCATGCACCGCGCCCACGTCGAACTCACCTTCCGCGCCGCGAAACAGGTTGAGGCGAATTTGCTCATCCATCCCGTGGTGGGAATGACGAAGCCCGGCGACGTCGACTACTACACCCGCGTGCGTTGTTACCAGTTGCTCAGTTCGAAGTATCCGCAGGGAACCCAGAAGCTGTCGCTCTTGCCGCTCGCCATGCGGATGGGCGGACCTCGCGAGGCCATCTGGCACGCGCTGATCCGAAAGAATCACGGCTGCACGCACTTCATCGTGGGCCGCGATCACGCCGGGCCCGGCAAAGACACCGACGGCAAGCCTTTCTACGGTCCGTACGAGGCCCAGGAAGTTTTCAAGAAACACGAAGCCGATATCGGCGTAACCATGGTGCCCTTCAACATGATGGTGTACCTGGAGGATGAGGACCGCTACGTGCCCGACGATGAAGTCAAAAAGGGCGACAAGGTTCTGAATATCTCGGGCACCGAACTGCGCGACCGGCTGAACGAAGGCCGGGACATTCCCGCCTGGTTCACCTATCCGGAAGTTGTGCACGAACTGCGGCGTAGCTTTCCGCCACGAGCCAAACAGGGTGTGACCATTTTCTTCACGGGGCTCTCGGGCTCGGGGAAGTCGACCATCGCCAATGTCTTGCTCACCAAGTTCCTCGAAGTCGGGGGACGGCCGGTGACTCTGCTCGACGGCGATCTGGTCCGCAAAAACCTGTCGTCGGAACTGGGCTTCTCGAAAGAGCACCGCGACATCAACATCCGGCGCATTGGGTATGTGGCTTCAGAAATCACCAAGAATGGCGGCATCGCGATTTGCGCTCCCATCGCTCCCTACGATGCGACCCGCAAGCATGTGCGTCAGGCCATCGAACCCTACGGCGGGTTCATCCTGGTGCATATCGCGACGTCGGTGGATGTCTGCGAGCAGCGCGATCGCAAGGGTCTGTATGCCAAGGCTCGTGCCGGCATTCTCAAGGAGTTCACCGGGATTTCGGATCCTTACGAAGTGCCCGAGGATGCCGAGGTGACGATCAACACCGGAGAACTGTCCGCCGAGGAAGCAGCCCAGGAGATCATTCTGCACCTGGAGCGCGAAGGCTTCATCGGCGTAAACAATCCATCGATGTAAGCTGAACCAGCTGGCGAATCAGATACAGCAAAAGGCGGGGCGGGGATTGCCATTTTCATGTTATTGATTGCGGCCAAGATTTTGGTGGGGTTTGTGGTCGGCGTCCTCATCGGGCTCACCGGCGTGGGGGGCGGCGTATTGCTCCTGCCGGTTCTGATCTATGGGCTGGGCGTTCCGGCCATCATGGCGGTGGGCTCGGACGCGGTCTTCAACTTCTTCACCAAAATTCCCGCCGGCCTGCTGCACCTCAGCAAAGGAACCGTCCGGCGCAAGGTCGTAATCGCTCTGGCAGTCGGCAGCGTCCCAGGATCGATCGGCGGAGTGGCGCTGCTGACTCACATCCGTCACCTGTACGGGAATGGCGTCAACGACTTCATCAAGGTCGCCATTGGAATCCTGCTGATTGTCATTCCCGTGCTCCTGCTGTTTCAAGGACGCATCGAAGAAAGAGTCGCCAATCGCCGTCCGACCATGAAGTCGTTCATCGGAATGAGTGTAATCGGCCTGCTGGCGGGGTTTCTGGTGGGGATGACCTCGGTCGGGTCCGGCAGCATCATCATGATGCTGCTTCTCCTTTTCTACAGCTATCCTCCGAAGGTGAACGTCGGAACCGACGTGGTACACGCCGTGGTGCTGACCGGGGTCACCGGCTTCCTGCACTTCCGGCTGGGCAACGTGGATCCCAAGCTCGTGATGTCGCTGCTGATCGGATCGATTCCTGGCGGCCTGCTCGGATCCCATCTCAGCACCCGTGTGCCCATGCTCTGGTTGCGCCGCATTCTTTGTACTCTGTTGCTGCTGACGGGAGCGAGAATGCTTTGGCCCGCACTTTAGAATCGTAAATCTTAGAATTTTTAATCGCAGAATTTTAGATCCTGGAATTTGAAATCCAAGGGACCTCATGACTTCCTCGTATACGGACATTCTGAATCGCATTCAGGCGGGGCTGGATGCGGCGCGTGTAATTTTCGACCGCTTCACTCCCGGGGACGTCCAGACAGAATTTAAAGCCGGCCACGATCCTGTCACCGAAGCCGACCGGGCGGTCGACGCGGCGCTACGCCAGAATCTGTTGCGGGCGGGCGAAGGATGGCTGTCAGAAGAAAGCGCGGATGATCTTTCCCGCCTCGACAAGTCACGCGTGTGGGTTGTAGATCCGTTGGATGGCACGCGCGAGTTTGTGAAGGGCTTACCGGAGTTCTGTGTTTCGATCGGCTTCGTCGAGAATGGCAAGCCGGTCGCCGGAGGAATCTACAACCCTGCGACTCAAGAAACATTCCTGGGCGCGGTCGATGTCGGACTGCTCTACAACGGGAAGCCCGCACATTCCAGCCAGCGAGCCAATCTCGACGGAGCCCTCATCCTCGCCAGCCGCAGTGAGGTCAAGCGCGGCGAGTGGAAGCAGTTCGAGGCGAGCACCTTCAAGGTTCAGCCGATGGGTTCGGTGGCCTACAAACTCGCGCTGGTGTCCGCGGGCCTGGCGGATATTACGTTCACGCTAACCCCTAAGAACGAGTGGGACGTTGTGGCTGGGGCTGCTCTGGTGTTGAGTGGCGGGGGTTTTGTGAGCACCCTGGAGAGGACTGACCTGAACGCCAATCGCCGCAATCCGCTGCTGTCGGGACTGCTGGCTAGCGGCCCGCTGCTGAAGGAGCAACTGCTTGCCCTCGTGGAACCGCATCTGCGCCTCGCCGAACCAACCCGTTAAACCAAACTCTTCTAAACCAACTCTCCTAAACCAGCTCTTCTAAACCAGCTCGCTAGCGCCGTTTGGCTCGGCCGGTCTGATTCGAACGCCCCGAAAAGTTGATTCCCGATCCCTGCCCCGATCCCTCAATCGACAGCGGTTTGTAGCTCTTCGCGGTGCTGCTGCGGTCCCGGTTCGCCTTGCCCGCCAGCGACGCGTCCTGTTTCATCATTAGATCGAGTTGGCGCTCTTGACCTGATCGCACGGGCCTGGCAGCCGGTCCGGCGGATCTGGGAGTGGAACGAGGTAAGCCGCTCTTGCTATAGCTGCCGGTGTGGGTCGTGGGAGACAGCAGCTTCCCAAAGCTGGATGGCGAACTGTGGTGCGTCGGACCATAGGTGGCAGAGTTGGCCAAGCTAGGCAGGGCGCAGATCAGCATCGCCGCCAGACACAACAGCGGACGAAGGGTTCTCGCGAATCGCGGGCTCCCGTCGCTCGCTGGAGCCTTAGAAGCCTCCGTCTCAGTCGCCCTCGTTTTCAAATTAGAAAGCAGCATTGGTATCTCCTGGCAAACCGATCTTTCGTCCACGAAGGGGCGTCTACGCGGGAACTGCTGTCCTCAAATTGACGCCCGGTGCGGTCTCCGGCGCGGGCAGTCCCGCATCCTGACCGACGTTCTCAGTATATCCCAGCGACTCCATCCAGTCCCCCCACGCGTTCTCGATCTGAGCCACGCAATCCTGCGGCAGGCCGGTTTTCCATTGCCGATCTTTGGCGGCGCGAATGAAAGACATGTCCTGCCGGGTTCCCTTAGTAGAAGCCCACCGCGATCCTTCCACCTTCTCTAACTGGCGCATACGATCTGCCGTGCTCCGCTCCGCCGCCAGCGCAATGCGATCCGGCGTGGGTTCGATCTTGAGCAGCTTGGCCATTCGGGCCAACTCGGTCGAAGTCTGCCGCAGCAGGTCCTCGTAACGGATCAAGACAAAATCCGGATTCTTTCTCCGGGCCGCCAGCCAACTGCTGACATTTTCTCCCCAAGAGCCATAGGGACAAACATCCCCCGCCAGAAACGCGGATACAAACGGCTCGATCGGAGCGCCCACCGGCAGCACTCCGCGCTTGATCTGGTAGTGGTATTGCGATAACACCACATCGCGAGGATCGCGAACCACATAAATCACCCGCTTGTAGGCGGGTTGAAATGGATAGTGGCTTTTGATGATCCGCGGGCGCGGCATCTCCTTGAAGTATTTCTTCGATTGCCCGTCAACGTTGGGGATCAGCCGGTCGGCGCTCAGCAGGGTAACGCCGGCCTCCGGGCAGACAAAATTCGCCACCAGAAAGCGAATCCAGGTATTTCCCGACTTGGGATACGACACCAGAAACGTGTCGTCGGAATCCACGCGCAAACCCGGCCCCGGAACATCCCGGTTGGTAAAATACCGCGCGGCGGAGACAAGCTTGTCAATCATTCTTCAAATTACCTCGCATGGGCAGGGCACAATACCGGGACTGAAGCGAAGCTTTCGGTAACCTTGAAAATGACAACAGACACCTTACTGTAACCTAAAAAGTGTAATCTTGGACTCTACAAAGCGAATATGAAAGCCGCGTTAAACTCCCGACAGAAACAACGGCAAAACCTGCAATGACCGCTATTCCCAGTCCTATAGCCAGCAAGCCGGCGGCCAAACCGCCGCAGGTCAGCGTGGTAATCCCGGCTTACAATGCGGCCGCCTACATTGCCGGAACCCTGGACTCCGTTTTTGCGCAAACTTTTGCAGATTTTGAGGTTGTTTTGGTCAACGACGGCTCCCCCGACACCGACCGTTTGGAACAAGAATTGCAGCCTTATCTCTCCCGCATTCGCTGTTTTAAGCAGGCAAACCGGGGGCCGAGCGCGGCCCGCAACCTGGGGATTGGCGAGGCCAAGGGCTCCTATATAGCATTTCTCGATGCCGATGACTTCTGGCTGCCTCAACATCTCTCCCGCCAAGTCGAGCGTCTGGAGAAGAATAATAACGATGAGAACAACAGGAAACTCGGTCTCGTCTACTCCGATGCCTTGCATCTGCGCGGCGATACTCTGATCGGAACTGCCTTCGAACGCGTTCCGCAATCTGGCGAGGTCAACCTGGAGAGCCTGTTGAGCGAGCAGTGTACGATCAATACATCCTCGGTCGTGGTTTTACGAAGTGCTCTGTTGGAAGCCGGGCTGTTTGACGAAAGCATGAGCTACTGTGAGGATTTCGATCTCTGGCTGCGTCTGGCGGCGATCGGGACTGGCATGGAATATGCTCGCGAAGTACAGGTGGGACATCGCGTGGGCAATGGCCTGGCGGCAAGTCGCGAACTTATGAAAAAAGGCCGCGTCCGCGCCTACCAGAAGTTTGCCGCCAGTGGCGCAGCCCTCGATTCGCAGCGGGGCGTGATCGAAGCCAAGCTGAAGGCCCTCGATTTCGAAATTCACGTCGAACGCGCCAAGCAACGGCTGATTGCGGGAAGCTATGGCGAAGCTTTGAGCGAGGTGAGACTGGCGCAGACCGTTGTGCAGCAACCCAAACTGCGCTGGGCCGAACTGGGCCTGCGCTACTTTCCGGCGGCCGTCGGTTGGATCTACCGAGCTTACACCCGACGGCAGGAGCGCAACGCTCAACGCCAGGAGGCGAACTCCTCACAACAAGTCCGTGTCGAGGGGAAGCCAGTGGACGTGAAGGGTTGGATCCGCCAACGCGCTGTTAAATGAGAAACTCTTTCGAAATCACCGTCCGACGAGGTCTCGTGACCGAAATCAAATTCGAGAAAGGTGAAGCCGTGCTCCTGAAAATCTCCGCATGATCTACGGGCTCAAAGTCGCAATCACGTATTTTCTTGGCACCGACAAGGCCGAGCGCAACTTCCGGGTGTACCCGGACGATACGTTTCTGGTTTCCTACCCGCGGTCGGGAAATACCTGGACACGGTTTCTGATCGCCAATCTGGTGCATCCCGACAAGCCGGTGAGCTTCACCAACATCGAGCAACTTATTCCCGACACGTCGTCGCAATCCAATCGCGCCCTCAAGCGCACGCCCCGGCCGCGCATCATCAAGACGCACCAGTATTTTGACCACCGCTATCCGCGGACCATCTACATCGTCCGAGACCCGCGCGACGTCGCCCTTTCTTATTACGATTTTCAGCGCAAGTACCGGCAGATCGAAGACGGCTATCCGCTGGACCGCTACGTGGACGATTTCGTTTGCGGCCGCCTGATCTCAGCCGATTGGGGCACCTGGGCTGAGAACGTGGCCAGTTGGATCTACACGCGAGGGAACAGAAAAGAATTTCTGCTTCTGCGCTATGAAGACATGATCAAAGACACGGCCGCAGAACTCCTGCGCATCGCCGCTTTTCTTGGGATCGAGCCCGACCCGCAACGTTTGCAGGGCGCCGTCGAACGCAGTTCGGCCGACCGCATGCGCGAGCTGGAAAAATCCGAAGCCGGCCAATGGATTGCCACAAAAAATCGCCGTCAGGATATTCCTTTTGTCCGGGTGGCAAAGTCAGGAGGCTGGAAAACATCGCTGCCGCAGGCCGGGGTTCGCCAGATCGAGGCGGCGTGGGGCGATCTGATGACCACGCTGGGATACGAATTGACCACTGCGCCGGTCCTCCACGGTTCGTAATAGAAAACGGTTCGCGATAGACCACGGTTCGCGACAGACCAGGTTCGCGATAGAAAACAATTCACGACAGAAAAGCAAAAAGCGCACCCCGGCTCCCCGCTCAATCACGATGCGAAAACGCGAACTCATCAAGAACGTTGGATCGAGTTGGTTCAGCCTGGGCTGCAACATCCTGGTCGGCATCTTTCTCTCGCCCTTCATTTTGCACCGCCTAGGAAATACCGCCTACGGTGCCTGGGTCCTGGTTTTTTCCGTCACCGGCTACTACGGCTTATTCGATCTCGGCATTCGTTCCTCCATCATTCGCTATGTTTCCACCTACACCGCAACCAACGACATCGAGGGCGTCTCTCGCCTGATCAATACGGCCCTCGCGGTTTATACGGCGATCGGCGGGGCGGCCATCGTGACCACTCTGGTGGTGAGCGGATTCCTGGAATCTTTCTTCGCCATGCCGCCCGGTTTCGTGGCCACCGCCCGCGTGCTGTTCCTGATGGTGGGTACAGCCGTCGCCCTGGGCTTTCCGGCAGGAGTTTTCACCGGAATTCTGGAGGGGCTCAATCGTTTCTATTTCGTCAACGCGACCAACCTCGCGGCCACGCTTCTGCGCGCCGTCCTGATCGTCCTGGCTCTGAACCGCGGATACGGATTAATCGCAGTCGCCTCGATCACCGTGGCCCTTCCACTTCTGGGCGCCGCGGTGCGCGCCGCCATCGCACTCCGCGTACTTCCGCTCCGCTTTGGCCGCAAATACGTGGACCGCGGCGCCTTCGGCGAGATCGCGAGCTATAGCGGCGTCAGCTTCATCCTGATGATCGCGTACAAATTGCGCTTCAAGACCGATGAAATCGTAATCGCCAAGATGCTTTCGGTGGCCGCCGTCACGTACTTTTCCATCGGCGATCGCCTCGTTGACTACACCGGGGAACTGGTCAGCAGCCTGGCGCAAATCTTTGTCCCCATGTCCGGTCAGTCCGACGCCAAGGGCGACACCGAACAGCTCAAGAGAATCCTGATTGCGGGCAATCGTGCCTGCGCGCTGATCGTCTTTCCCATCGCGGCCACTCTGATTATCCTGGGCAAATCGGTCATCGCCGCCTGGGTTGGCGAACGTTACGTAAAAGCTTGCTACCCGGTCATGTTGACGGTGCTGATCCCGTCTACTTTCCTTTTGGCACAAGCCGCTTCTCCCCGAATCTTGTACGGCATGGCCAAACATCGCAGCCTGGCATGGGTCACAGGGATGGAAGCGATCGCCAATCTGATTCTCAGTGTGACTCTGATTCCGCCTCTGGGCCTGGTCGGCGACGCGCTGGGAACAGCCATCCCTCTCACCTGCACCGCGCTCTTCTTCCTGCCCCGTCACCTTTGCCGAACCCTCCATGTTCGTATCGGGTTTTTCCTGCGAACGGCCTATACTCTACCCATCCTGCTGTGCGCGCCGTCGGTGGCAGCACTGCTGCTGATGAGGCACTGGTTTTTCGCGCGCACGTACTTGCAGGTCGGTCTCCAGATTCTGATTGGCCTTACTCCTTACGGGATTGGGCTGGCCTGGGCCATCTCCAGAGGGCGCCTGTGGGAGGTCGACGGGATTAGCGCAAAGAAAGAGTTAGCGGCGATCGAAACAACCTCTTTCGAAGTTCCCATGGAGAAACTATAGCCACGGCGTGAAACTTGAAACTCGCGAAATTTGAAACTATGGATATGGATAATCCCAGCGGCAACTGGCAGCGGGCGGTGCGGGCGATTACGCAGGTCGGACGGGTCCTTACCGGCCGTCAAATGGCCGGAAGGAACCTCACCGTTTTCCCGGACGATGTTTTTCTGGTCTCATATCCTCGGTCCGGCAACACCTGGACTCGCTTCCTGATCGGCCACCTCGTCCACCAGGACGAACCGATCACCTTCGCCAACCTGGAATCGTTGCTGCCCGAGATTTATTTCAATTCCGACCATGTGATGCGGCAACTGCCGCGGCCCCGCATCCTGAAAAGCCACGAGTGTTTCCAGCCGCACTATCGCCGCATCATTTACATCGTGCGCGATCCCCGCGACGTCGCCGTGTCCTTTTACCACCACAATATCAAGGCGGGAAATATCGCAGACGATTATCCGATTGAAGATTTCGTCCCGCGTTTCATCAACGCCGAATTTGACGCCAAGTGGGGATCGTGGGCCGATCACGTTCTGAGCTGGCTGCGGATGCGCGAACACGCCCCCGGCTTTATCCTTCTGCGCTACGAGAGCATGAAGAAACAGCCGGAAGCGGAATTGGCCCGGGTCGCTGCCTTCCTGCAGAACTGCGCCTTCCGCTCGATTGACGCCGGCCCGGAAAAACTGCGGCGCGCCGTCGAACTGAGTTCGCCCGAGCGCATGCGCTCCCTGGAGCAACTGCAGGCCAGCGACTGGGTCCTCACCCGGGCGACGCGCAGCGATAAACCCTTTGTGCGTTCGGCTACGGCGGGAGGCTGGAAGTCTTCCCTGCCGGAAAAATCCGTAGCCGCCATCGAATCGGCCTGGGGAGAAATCATGCAGTCCCTGGGCTACGAACTCGCCAACGGAAGCTCGGCGCGCCGCGGTGAAAATCCGATCGCAAGCCTGAGCGAAACGCGCTGAATGTCGAATGATGAACGCCGAATGACTTCCTCGCCAACAATTTCCCGGAACCTGCCTGATGAGTAAAACGTGATGAGTAAACCCGCGGAACCATCTCCCGGCTACAAAGCGATTCTCCGGAAACTCGTCCCCACATCTGTGCTGAAGGACCGCGGCATCTACCTCCGTCTCGGTCGCAAGGCGGGCGCTACCTACCTTCGGCTGCGGCTTTTCGATACGCTGGGACTAAGAGGCGCAAGAACCGTGATATCGAGAGATGGGGCTCCGAAAACGGTGGTTCCGAAAACTGCGAAATCTTTTCTCTTCGTGTGCTTCGGTAACATCATGAGGAGCCCCATGGCCGAGCGGCTCATGAAACAGGAAACAGGTCACGGCACTCCAAACCCGGTTCGTATCGCCTCGGCGGGACTGCACGCCACGCCCGGCAATGCAGCGCATCCCTCGGCCCTGGCCGCGTCAGCGGATTTCGGAATCTCGCTCGACAATCACCGGGCGCAGCTTCTTACCCCCGAAATGGTCGAGCAGATGGACGCAATCTTCGCCATGGATTTTCAGAACCTGGCCGAACTGTTGGCTCTATACCCAGACTCCAAGCGCAAGATTTTTATGCTCAGCGCCTATCTCGATGGCCCGGGGCACAATCGTGAGATTGCCGACCCGTACTTTGGCGATGTCGAGACCACGCGCAGCTGCTACCGGTTGCTGCAAACTTGCGTTCGGAATCTCGCGGCGGAGGTCTTCCCGCTTCCGGCGGGTAATCCGGCGGATGATCCGTCGCAGCCCTAGGGAGTCTCTGATCAAGCCTCCAGGCTCCTCTGTGCGCCTCTGTGTCCTCTGTGGTTAAGCTTTCCGTTGGAACGTAATCAGAGCTTCCCTAGGTCTTCTTGGTTCGCGCCAACGAGGAAGTCCGAACTCGAAACCAGTTCGCCAATCCGGCGATCCCAGGCTTCGGGTCCGACAGCCACAAGTCGTCGTAATGCATTCCTGGATACCAGGGCAAGGCAATCTTCAAAAGGCTCCTCCAGAAGCTGGGATACGGAAGCGGCCAGTTGGCGGGCTTTCCCGCGCGAACGTTGCTGAGATGAGTGAGTTCGCCGACCATGCGGCGACACGTGATTCCGGCGGGGTAAGGTATTTCCTTCGGCGGCAATTCGCCCCGCAGGCACCACTCGATCAAATACCGCGGATAATCCACGCCGCTGGCGATGGGCAGCGCGATCGATCCCCAGGGCCGGCCGTTTATCTCCATCAGGACTGGGCCGTTGTTGCCATCGACCTTGTATTCGACCATGGCAATGCCTTCAAATCCGATCCGCTGAATCAGCCGGCCGCTGTCATTCTCGATGCGTTCATCCAGCGCGCTCGACTCACGGCAACTGCTGGCCGATCCGCGAGGGTCGACTTCGCGAATCCGTTTCCACTGAAACGGGATGCGAACCTCTCCGCCAGCCACGAAACAGGAGAATCCAACCCCCGTGCCGGCCGCGAACTCCTGCACCAGCACATCTCCAGCGGCTGCCAATCGGTCGTTCACTTTACGCTGCAGTTCGTCTCGCGAATAGGCATACGATACTCCACCGAAAATCGCCCTGCCGTCGCGCCAGCGAATCGAGAAGCGATCCTTCACCACCAGCGGAAACTGGTTTGCGGGCACAGATCCCAGGTCGCGTTCCGACCCGATCAGCCAGGTCCGCGGCGTGCGTATGCCAAGCGACTGCGCTATCTGTAACGTCTGATATTTGTCCGACACTTTTTCAATGGACGCGCTCGATGGAAGCGCCAACTTGCAATTCTGGTTAGCAGAAAAAAGGTCGCGGTGTTCGGCGAGCGGCAGGATCGTCCAGTCGGTAATCGGCACGACCAGATCCACCGCCTGATCGTTTACGAACTTCAGGATGGCATCGACAAAACCTCGCGCATCGTCGGTGGGAACCGGATACGAAACTTGCAGCTTGCAATAGCGCGAGAGCTGGGCGGCGGCAAACATACCCGCATTCGCGCCGACCGCAACCCAATGCCCGGCTCGGCCAGCAGAACGCGCAAATGCCAGGGCTGCCGAACTGTGGCCATCGAGGATCAGGATTCTTGCCAAGCGTCGTCCCAGTTGTTGTCTTAAGTCGTTGTCTTAAGTTGTGCCCAGTCGTTGTCCCGTCAGCGGCGAATCAGCCGGTTTACATCTTTCGTCCGGCGAATGCCCACTCCAGATTCCAGCGCAATCCCTCGACGATCTTGGAAGGACGCACTCGCCGCAGACATAGTGGGTTGTCCTGCTGGCGCGCCAGACCGCCATCGGTCACGACCGCCGTCTCGTATCCGGCTCGCCTGCACTCTTCCACCGTTTGCTCGCTCCAATGCGGCGACAGAGCTGGGCAGGGATACGAGAAATGCGTTACCGGCGCACGCAACTCTTTTTCCAGGCAGGCCCGCGATCGTTCCAGCTCAATCCGCACATCCGCCACAGGAATCTGCGCGACGTTCGGGTGTGAGAGCGTGTGTGATCCAACCACGTGGCCGCGCTCGGCCAGCTTTCGCACCTCATCCCAGTTCATCATGAGTTGTTCGGAGCCACGCGGAACAACTGTCTCCAGATCTTTTTCAATGCCGGCAACCAACTGCTCTTGCGCCGCGCCGGCCAGCCGGCAACAGTACTCGCAGGCTTTCGCGAAGGCGCGATCCCGTTCGTCTGCATTCTCCAGCGGCCACACCGTGCCTGCGGGATCGGTCCAGGTTTTGCGCCCGGTGGTGCGCAAGGCAAAACGTACACGGCTTGGCCACGGAAGCTGGCCGTTCGCAATGCAATTCACCGTCACATAAAACGCCGCCGGTACGCCAACTTCGTCGAGGATCGGCATGGCATTTTCGAGATTATCGCGATAGCCGTCGTCAAAGGTCACTACGACCGACCGCCGGGGAATCTCTTCTTTTTTGCGCAGCAGAACCGTCAACTCATCCAGCCCCAGAGGATGGAACTTGCGAGCCAGCAATTCCATCTGCTGCCGAAATACCGCACTGGAGTGAATGATTCCGCCAAGGGAGTCGGCCCCTTGTGACGGATCTTCCAGCACGGAGTGGTACATCAGGATCGCCGCCCCGCTGTCTTGAAACGCCGCCGCCAGGCGCAGCGCGCCGCTCCTCAGAAATATTCTCTTGGCCAGGTCCCTCATGCTGGTGCGAGCTTGCCGCCCGTTCTCTTCATTCTGAATGCTTCCGTTCTGAATGCTGACCTCAGTCTCGCGGAACATATTTTTGCGTCGCGGCCCGCCGGAAGGCCAGCAGATCCCCGATGCCGGCCGTCCAGCTTTCAAACTCCACCTGAGTGCGGCCCTGGCTGTCGACGAATCGAGGCAGCAACAAACTTTCACTCCGGTGGGTGCACAGTCCGGCATCGCAAGTCGTTGCTGAAACGATCCCCTCGGCCTGCAACCACGGCAGGAACATCGGCCGGTACACGCCCGCTGGATAGCAGAAATGAAACGCCCGCGACGATGCCAAGGCAAGAATCTGGGCTTGATTCTCCCGAATCTCCCGGCGGAACAGAGCTTCGTCTTCCGGCGTGCGATGGCGGTGAGTGTGCAACTGGAAGTCAACTCCGCTTCGAGCAGCGTCCCGCACCTCGTGCGCGTTCATAATTTGCAGAATTCTTTTCGCCTTCAGAGCGGCGTAGTCGATTCCCAGAAAACCGGCGAGACGCCCCGCCAGATCGTCCTTCTGCACTCCTGTCATTTTTTCCCGCCCCGACAAGTCAATCAGGCTGCGCACAACGCTATGGCGGCTAGGCTCACTGCGCAAATCCAGAGACCCCTCCAACCCGATTTCCCGCGCCTCGGCCATCACCTGCCCACGACGCTTCCACAGCATGTAGGAACAGATGAGATTAAATATCGGCCGCTCACAGAGTGCATAGTAGGTAGTCAAATAGACGGTCGCAGGAAAGCCAAACTCCTGCAACAGCGGACGAGCCTGGCTGTAAAAATCGTAGGTACCGTCGTCAAAGGTAAGCACTACGCTGCGCGCGGGCAGCGTCTGAGACTGCAACTGCTCCAAGGCTTCCCCCAGCGGCAACACGGCGTAGCCCCCTCGTTTCAGCGAAGTCAGCCGCTCCCGCAACGTCTGCGGAGTGATATAGAGAGCGCTCCGCCACAGATGCTCATCGTCGAGAGACGTGCCGTGATAGCACAGGATCAGCAGACGTTGGCGGCGCCAGCGACTGCCCGCCACCAATTCAAACATTCCGCCACCCCGAAGCAGCCGCAGAGCCGTGAGCTTCAGTGATCTCAGCATGATGATCTCAGCATGGGAGACTCTGCCATCGACTGGGAGCGCCAGCGGAATTGAGGCTCATCGGCGAGCTACCGCCGTACCGAGTTCCATCGCGGGTTCGACCGGGTCACCGTCCAGACAGACGCGCATCCACAACTCCAGATTGAGCAGACGCCAGATGCGATTGCCGTGGTCGCGTCGGCCGGCGCGCTGTTCGCTAAACAACGTGCGAATCGCGTCCGCGCGAAAATACCCGCGATCCAGCGTTCGCGCTTCCATCAGCAACTGCTCGATGCTCTCCAGTTGCTTCCCCGCCAGCCAGTAAGCCCAGGGCGTCGGAAACCCCATTTTCTGGCGGTAGACGATCGACTTGGGCAACAGATCTTCGACTGCGGACTTTAAAATGAACTTCCCCGCCATGCCCTTCGTGGCATACTTTGCCGGAATGCTTGCCGTGAACTCCACCAGCGTATGATCCAGGAACGGTACCCGGCTCTCAATGGATGCGGCCATGCTCATCTGGTCCTGCTTCATCAGCAGTTCGACAAGATAAGTCTTGATGTCGGTGTACAAGAGCCGGTGCAGCATTTCACCCTTCGACTGATTCCAGAAAAGCATGGAGCCGGCATAGGCATCGTTCGTATGCAGTTTTGCTTCGGGGGTCAACAACTCATCCTGCTCCGCGGCGGAAAATGCCGAATAAAAATTGTCAAAGTAGAAGGCAGGCCAGGAGGAACCGTCTCGCAGCAGGAACGTATGTTCCAGCTTTCTGCGTGCGGTCGCCGAGAGCGGGCTGGCCAGAATTCCCTTGCGCAGCGCGCGCCGCAATCCGGACGGAGTGAGCGAACGGTAGACGCCATCCATGCGCGCGTTGAGCAGCGTCCAGGCGTAGCGGGTGTAACCCGCCAGCGTCTCATCGCTGCCTTCCCCGGTGAGCACAACTTTCACGCGCTCCCGCGCCAGCCGCGAAACAAAATACAACGCGACGCTCGAAGGCCATACGATGGGCTCGTCTTCGTGCCAGATGCACAGCGGCAGAGCCTGAAAAAAATCTTCGCGGCTCAGCCGCACTTCATGGTGGTCCGAGCCAATATGCTCCGCGACCGTCCGGGCGAACGGAAGTTCGCTGAATTCTTCCTCTCCATAGCCCACCGCAAAAGTCTCGATCCGATCTTTTCGAATCTTAGAGGTGAGCGCGGCCACCGCACTGGAATCCAATCCTCCGCTCAGGAACACACCCAGCGGAACATCGCTCATCAGGTGGGTGCGAATGCAATTTTCCAGGCGTTCGCGGTATTCGCGCACATAATAATCGCGGCCATATTCGCGCGATCTGCCATCTTCGCCGGAATTCACGTCCAGGTCCCAATAGGCGGAAATCTCGACTTCACCGCCTGCATCGATGGTCAGTGTGTGGCCGGGCATGAGCTTGCGAATGCCGGAGTACATCGTCTCCTCGCCTGCGAGATAACCGAAGGCGAGATATTCCGCCAGCGCTTTGCGGTTGAACTCGGGCCGCAACCCCGGATAAGCCAGCAGCGCTTTGATCTCAGAGCCGAACAACAAAGTTTCGCCGTCGTAGCGGTAATACAGAGGCTTAATGCCCAACCGGTCGCGGGCCAGAAAAAGCGTCCGTTTGGTCTGGTCCCAAATGGCGAAGGCAAACATCCCCTGCAGGTGTTGGACGCAATCGTTGCCATACTGCTCATAGAGATGAACGATGGTTTCCGTGTCACTGCGCGAGCGATAACGGTGGCCCTGCGATTCCAGACCCTGGCGGAGTTCGCGGTGATTGTAGATTTCTCCGTTGAAGACGATCCAGATGGTTTCGTCTTCATTGCAGATCGGCTGGTGCCCGGTCTGAATGTCGATGATGCTCAGACGGCGCATCGCCAGCCCGACATTCTCCCTCGCGAAGAAACCATCGTCGTCGGGCCCCCGGTGGGCAATTTGCTGGTTCATCGCCGCGAGAATATTCCGGTCGACCCTCTGTTGCCGATCGGGATAAAAGATTCCACAGATTCCACACATGGATTAGAAAACCTTCCCTTTTGGATCGTACCTTAACCCGATCGCGAACCTCGATTTGCCAACATCGATTTGCCAACATCGATTCGTCGCTACGCCAGGCTGCCTTGCAGCGCTGCGCCCAGCCTTACGTGGTTCGCTTCGGGACCAGCCAGTTCCCATTTCTCGTTCGCGCGCGAGACTTCAGCATAACTTACCGGCCGATCACAGGAAATAAGCCGCTCTCCGTCGAAATCCGCATAGGTACCGTTGCACAGCACCAGGCAACAGAGTTGCCCGGCGCGGTCATGGTGTGAGTACAGAAAATCGGCGTCGCTAGTCCATGCTCCCTGCCTCGACGACGCATGATCCGACCAGCCCTGGGTCCACGCTCCGCTCTCACCTCCGAAAACAAAGCTGTGGCATTCTTTTTGCCGGCTCGGTTCTGGAAAAACATAGCGATAGGCAGAAGCCACGCCTTCTCCTCGATCGCTGCGAATCAACTGGCCGATCTTTTCCCCAGCCGCGGCGCCCGCAATCAATAGAGTCACGAACTCTGCCGGCAGCTCCCGAGTCGCGGCGAAACGCACAACCTGAGCGGTTTCGGACGATCCATACACCGGGGACCAACGCTCACTCCGGACCTCTCGCGACCAACCGTTGCCATCAACCGTCAGTATTGCCAGGCTCGCTCCAGAACCGGCAAAAATATTCCCATCGGCAGAGGACTGCGATAATCCGGCGCCGATGTGCCAAGCCAATTCCAACTCGTGCGGCCCGCTGCCTTCGGCGATGTCCCGCACCAGCCAGAAGAGCCCTTTTCTGTGAAACACGAGCCGACGGTGCGTAACCGGAGAATGTGTAACCGGAGAAGAAGCGCGCGCGTACCCGTCATGTTCCGCTTCCAGAAGGTCAAACTGCTGGCCTGCGATCCATCGTCGAACCCGAACTGCCGGAAAACTCTCCCAGGAAAACGGGCCGGTCGACTTGGCCTGGTCCTGTCCGTCCACTCGCAGCGTGCTGTGAGCGCCGGTGGAACGAAGCCGCGAGCGCTCGCCGTGAGCGCCGATGTATTCGCCGACGTATTCAAATGTTCCCGAATCCCGCAGAAGGGTTTGGCCCCCCCGCACCAGCCACACACTCAAGGCGTCGGCGTGCCCATGGCCACCGCTTCCCGCTCCGAGCGGTCCAGCGTCCATCACCAACTGTTGGCGGCATTCAGCATCCGCCATCAGATAGAAGCCACTGTCGGCCAGCGCAGTCGAATCGCATGAAGGTTTGCTGGGCAACGAGTCGAAATCGGCGACAGCCTTGGCGCCCAGCAACCACATCGTTTCTTCACTTGGAGTCCCCGCAGCGAGCTTGAAATCTTCCCGACCGTAAAGAATGGCCCCAGTCGTCAGAGGATCGAGCATGTGCTCGGCTCGAACCCGGCGTGGATCAAACAACCGGCCCCCATCGTCGTCGCCAAACATCGGGGGGACACCAGCACGGCTGAGCAAGGCGAGAGCCTGCAGCATGCGTTGCAGTGTCTGCTCGAATTCGTCGGGAATGGCGATTTGATTTAGCCCAGCCTGGTTTAGTCCAGCCAAGATTCGCGCGTGCAGCAGCATGTCAAGCGCATAGACGTGATAGTAGGTGGATTGCTCGAAGTAGAATCCATCCGCCCGCACCTGCCTGCCCGCCTCGCTCACCAGAATGTTCCAGCCCCGCTCCCGCCATCGCCCGGCCGAGGGCAACCGAAAAAGCGTTCCCAGAAAAAACAACGCCAGCGCTTCGCCCAGCAAGTGCGTGTTCGGCGAAAAATAGGTCGAAAGATAAGTTTCGATATGGCGGCCGCTGAGATTCAGCATTCCAAGCCATCGCCGGCGCAGGTCGCTGGTAAAGAGCGGGCAGTCCTCTAACAGAAAAAAAGTCCAGATCCACGACAAGCAGCGGAAAGCGACTTCCAGGCTGCTGGCCCAGTTCATGCCGATCGGATAGGGATTCTCCCGCTGCCATTGCTCCCACTGCGCGAAAATTTCGCGGACGAACTGTTCGTTCCCCGTGAGCCAGTAAGCTTTGGCCAAGGTGAGGAAGTGCTGATGGCGGTTGAGTTCCCATGTAATCTTCGAATCTCCGACCACGTCGAAATCCAGATACTTGATTTTGAACCAGGGCGCGTGAGGCCCACGTTTGCCGTGGACCACGTCGAGATGCCAGTCAATTTCGTTCCCATATTCAACGCCGGAATAGCCGAGCAGATCGAAACGATGCTCACAGATAAGTTGAGCCTGGGAAACAATCTCCGCCGCCTGCGCGGGCAGAGTGCGTTGCAACAGCGCGCACAAAACGGGCGCTTCGCCAGCCCCAAAGAAGAACCGTCCCGCCGGGCGGACGTCGACCGTCTGCGATGTGCCGGAAAAGTCGTGGCCGGCGCGATAACGCAGCCCGTCGGCGCGGGCAGTCACGAACTGACGCATCCGGGACGCGATTTCGCCGCGGTCCATCCCTCGCAAGCGGCGCAGCCGGCTGGCCCAGTTTCCCATAGTACTGAGCATGGAGTTAAGCATTCCTCCCCTGCAAGATCCCGGAGTACAACTCGTCCACTTCGCGGACCAGCCGCTCGAAACTGAAGTTGCGTATCACAAACTCGCGCCCACTCTGCGCGATCGCGCGCGCCTCCTCCGGGTTTCGCAGATACCTCAGCAGAGCCGCGGAAAGAGCCGCGGAGTCCTCGGCCGGCACCACGAGGCCGGTCACGCCGTCCTGCACCAGATCTTCGTTGCCCCCGACGCGGCTGACCACGGTGGGCAATCCGGCAGCCATATATTCAAGAACCGCATTGGGCAGTCCTTCGGCACGCGACGGTAACACCGCAATGTCACAGCTGGCGAGAATTCGGGGAACGTCGCTGCGCCGGCCAAGAAACAAAAAATTCTCCTCCAGACTCAGTTTCCTGACCTGACCTGCAAAAGTCTCGCGCGCTTCCCCGTCGCCAACCAGTACAAATCGAGTCGAAGGAAACTCGTGAACCACCACGGCTGCAGACTCAATCAGCCAGGGATGCCCCTTCACATCCGAATGCATGTTCCCCACCAGAACGATGAGCTTGCCACTTCCAGCGTTGGGGAACAATTCTTCGCGCTCACTCGCACCCTGAAATTTTCCGATGTCCACTCCGTTCCGAATCACATGCAAGCTCTCAGGAGCGAATCCGTCGTGCGCGATCAGGTCATCCCGAACCGGCGTTGCATTGGCCACGATCGCGTGGGAAAGGCCTTGAATTCTCCGCAGCCAGACGCGCCGCTTCCCCTGGTACCAATCGAGGTGCGCCAAGTCCCGCCGGCTCGAAACGATGGCCGGAATCCCCGCCAGTCGCGCCGCGGGAATGCCCATCAGGTTCGACCACAAATCGTGGGTATGAACCACGTCGAACTTTCCGCGTCTTAAGAACCAGCTCAGCCGCAGGATCTGATAGAGGCCTCGCGGCGAATCGATTCCGCCCGTGGGATGGAATTCCTTCACGACTACCGGCGTTCCCTGAAGCCGTTCCAGCAGCGGCCCCTCGGCTCGCAAACTGCCCAGCGTGACCTCATAGCTGGCCGCTCCGATTCGCAGGGCCAACTCGACCGCCTGCGTCTCCGTCCCACCCACATCAAAAGAATCGACCAGATAGAAAACACGCCGCACAGGATGCAGGGGGCGGATGCCCGCCGTGGCTCCCGCTGCCGCATCGCGCTGCTCCAAGGTGCGATCTGTAGTCAAGGTTCGATTGCCTGCGATCATGACTCTCGTCAACCTGCTGCAATTCAAGAACTTACGAATCCGTGCAAAAGAAACATTTTCGCCGAATTCGCGCTCGTGTTTTAATACTAAATGGGGCCGCAACATTCGGGAGATGTAAGGAACATGAATAGGAACCGTGCCCGGACGCCCCGTTCACAAACAATTTGCGGGTGACCAAACCGATTCAGCGCAATCCCCCTAGTACATTGATAACAAATGGCTTAGAGCAGGCTTATCGACTCTTGGCCCGTAGTTCTGGGGTGGCATTTCTTTCCCGTCCCACGGCGGTGGCACCCGGGGGTTAGTTTCTGTGGCGGTCTTGCGGTACGCATTCTCCAACTATGACTCATTCCATCAGCGTCTTCGGCCTGGGCTATGTAGGCACGGTCACGGCGGCTTGTCTTGCCCACAAGGGCTGCCATGTAATCGGCGTGGACCCCAGTCCAGGCAAAGTCGAGGCCATGCGGTCGGGCCGCAGTCCGATTGTGGAGCCACGCGTTGCGGATCTGATTTCTGAACAGCATGCGGCGGGCCACTTGCTGGCGACTGCGGACGCGGAACACGCGGTCCTCAACAGCGAGATTTCGTTTCTGTGTGTCGGCACCCCAAGTCTTCGCAACGGGAAACTCGATCTGGGGCACATCGAACCCGTGTGCGAGGAAATCGGCGAAATCCTGAAAAAGAAGAAAGATTTTCATCTGGTCGTGCTGCGCAGCACAGTTCTTCCAGGAACTGCTGAAACCATCGTCGTGCCGGCACTCGAAAGAACCAGCGGAAAGCGGCTGGGCCAAGGCTTTGGCGTGTGCGTGAATCCAGAGTTCATGCGTGAAGGCACGGCAGTCGCGGATTTCTTGGAGCCGGCCATGACGATTATCGGCGCGTCGGACGCGACTCATAGCCACCGCCTGCGCGAGGTCTACAGCTGGGTTCCGGGCAAAGTATTTGAAACTTCATTTCGCTCGGCAGAGATGGTGAAGTACGTTTGCAACACCTGGCACGCCGTCAAGGTAGCCTTTGCCAACGAGGTCGGAACCCTGGCCAAGCAGATGGGTGTTGACGCCGAATCCGTGGTCGAGATTTTCACTGCCGACACCAAGCTGAACATCTCCGCCTCCTATCTGAAACCGGGATTCGCCTTCGGAGGCTCGTGCCTGCCCAAGGACGTGCGCGCGCTGAACTACCGGGCCAAAGAACTGGATTTGAACTTGCCGCTGATCGAATCGTTGATGGCCAGCAACCAGCAGCATCTGGAACGGGCGGTCGAAATGATTCTTGCCACGGGCAAGAAAAACATCGCGGTCCTCGGCCTGAGCTTCAAGGCGGCCACCGACGATCTGCGCGAGAGTCCTCAGGTGCAATTGGTGAAGCGGTTGCTTGGCGAAGGCTTCGAAATCCGCATCTGGGATGACAATGTCTCGCTGGGCCGGCTCATTGGATCGAATCGGGAGTATATCGAGAGCGCGATTCCGCACATCGGGTCGCTTCTGTGCTCGAGCCTGGAAGCTACGCTGGAACGCGCCGAGGTCGTCGTGGTTGGAACGCGGGGCCTGGACCGCGAAGTTCTCCGCAAGCATATTCGGCCGGGCCAGCATGTGATTGATCTCGTGAATCTGGAACGGTCCCGCCGCGCCAACGTGAACGGTTCTTACGACGGGATCTGCTGGTAGGCAGTCATAGGAATCTGCAGTCATACGATTTCTGCAGGCGCGAAGACTTCTGTAGGCATGAAGATACTTTGGGTCAAACCGGGGAAGTTGCTGCCGCTCGACACCGGCGGGAAACTGCGTACGTACAATATTTTGCGCCATTTGTCCGCCGGCCACGAACTTACCTACCTCTCGTATTACGGCGGCTTGCGCGACCAGATGTATGAGCAGGAGATCGTTGCGCATCTTCCAGGAACCATCGCCCTACATACGGGTGCGCCCGACTCGACTCCTCTGGAACGCTACCTGGACTATGCCCGGCGATTTTTCTGGAGCGCCCCGTACGCCGTCAGCAAGTTTACCGATCCGCAGGTTCGCAAGCTGCTGGCGCCCTGGATCGCCCAACGCCGCTTTGACGTGGCGGTGTGCGATTTTCTATCCAGTGCGCTGAATTTTCCCGATCAACTGGACACTCCCACTGCGCTGTTCCAGCACAATGTGGAAACCATCCTCTGGCGACGCAAGGCGGAGTTTGAGCCGCGATTTCTGGATCGCTTGATTTCGAAAATCGAATATGCCAAGATGCGGCGCTTCGAACCGCAACAGGTCCGCCGCTTCCACCATGTGATCGCCGTTTCCGACGCGGATCGAGACTTGATGAAAACTATGGTCGAGGCCTCCCGCATCAGCGTGGTCCCAACCGGAGTCGACCTTGCCCGCTATCGATACGATCCGACGGCAAAGCCTTCCGGCCCGCTGGTCGTGTTCACCGGCTCCATGGACTGGGAAGCCGAACATTGACGGAGTAGAATTTTTCTGCAAAGAAGTGTGGCCGCTGGTGCTCGCGAAGATTCCGGCAGCGCGCTTTCGCATCGTCGGCCGGGATCCGCATCCCCGCGTGAAGAAGCTCGCGTCCGAATCGGTCGAGATCACGGGCACGGTCCCTTCCATCATCGATCATCTCCGGGAAGCGGCCGTGTTTGTGGTGCCATTGCGCATCGGCGGAGGCACCCGCATTAAGATCTACGAAGCCATGGCGGTGGGGAAAGCCACGGTTTCTACCTCCGTGGGCGCCGAGGGATTGGATGTGCAGCATGAACACGACATTCTGCTGGCGGATGATCCGGTTCGCTTTGCCGACGCGGTAAGCTCGGTTCTGCTGGATGAGGCGCTGCGCCGCCGCCTGGAGGCCGCGGCCGCTGCTACGGCAGCCAGGTTCGACTGGTCCGTAATCACCGAGCGTTTCGTCGAAGTCCTGCGCCTCACCGTGAACGCCGCGTCCGCCGAGCGCGGGGTGGAAGCACCCGCGGTGGTACAGGTCTGACGAAAGAGTAGCGATTGACCATGAACGACAAAACCGCATCGCATCCCGGCCTGCACCCTGCCACGTTTCATCATGTCGCTTATGTCGTGAAATCGATTGCCGAGGTCGGCGAGGATTTCAGCCGATCGATCGGCGCAGAGTGGGATGGAAAGATCATTCACGATCCTCTGCAGGAAGCGCGGGTGACATTCATGTTCTCGGGCCTGTTCTCGGGCAACGGGCAAGGTCCTTCCCTGGAACTGGTCGAGCCGGCCGGAGACAAGTCGCCGCTGCACCGGTTTCTCGCCAAGGGCGGCGGCCTGCATCATGTCTGTTATGAAGTAGACTCGCTGGCAACGCAACTGCAACAGAGCCGGGCCGCGGGATGTCTGGTCGTGCGGGAGCCCTTGCCGGCGGTCGCGTTTGGCGGAAGAAAGATTGCCTGGGTTTACACGCGACAAAAACTTTTGGTGGAGTATTTGGAGCGTTGAGCCTGCGTTGGACCTTTAACGACAACCAAACTCCGGCCTATGAGCCTTCTCTGCATCCATGAAGTCACAGGAAACGAATTCACAGGAAACTCGCCAGCAGATCGATCGTCAGCAGATCGATCGTCTGCAGATTGACCGTCTGATCGCCGACGGCAACTCTGCCGCTGCTGCGGCGGCCCTGGCCGAATTGTGGACGCAAGAAAAAAGTCCCTCGGCAGCTGCCTTCGTCGTTCCCCGCTACGAGCGGCTGCGCCCCGAACTCCCCTTGCAGCCCTACCGCGTCGCCATCCTGCGCTCGTTCACCGTCGAGCCCATGGTCCCTCTGCTGCGGGCCGCAGCCTTCGGCGCAGGCCTGGACCTTAGCGTTTATACCTCGGACTTCAACGCTTACCCGCAGGAAATGCTCGACGCCGGCAGCGCTCTGTATCGATTCCAGCCCGACGCTGCGTTTCTGGCAGTGCAGACTCGCGACCTCGCACCGGACCTATGGAAGGGATTTGCCGACCTTGAGCCCGAGCAAGTTCGCTCCACCACGTCGCGGGTCACGAACAATTTTCGAGACTGGATCGCTGCCTTCCGGAAAAACTCCCGGGCCCACCTGGTCATCCACAATCTTGAGCAGCCACTCAACCCGGCAAACGGCCTGCTCGATGCGCAGAGCAACCACAGCCAAAAGCTCGCCGTGGAACAGATTAATCACGAACTGCGCAGCATTGCCGGGGAGCAAACCGGCGTTTACATCCTGGACTATGATTCGCTGATCGCGCGCCACGGCCGCAATACCTGGCACAGCGAGCAGAAATGGCTCACCGCCCGGCTTCCGGTTGCAGCTGCGAACCTGAATCATGTGGCGAACGAATGGATGAGATTCCTTCATCCGCTGACGGGCAAGGTGGCGAAGTGCTTGGTCGTCGATCTCGACAACACTCTGTGGGGTGGAGTCATCGGCGAGGACGGTATGGACGGCATCCGCCTGGGCCCGGAATATCCCGGTGCGGCGTACCAGGAACTGCAGCGCGCCCTGCTGGACCTGCATCGCCGAGGAATCTTGCTGGCCATCTGCAGCAAGAATAATCCAGACGATGCCCGGGAAGCACTGCAGCATCACCCCGGCATGATATTGCAGCCCCAGCATTTTTCTTCCATGCGTATCAATTGGGAGGATAAGGCCGCGAACCTGCGCGACATTGCCGGCGAACTCAACATCGGTCTCGATGCGCTGGCTTTTCTCGATGACAATCCCGTCGAACGCCGCCAGTTGCGTGGCGCGCTTCCCGAAGTCGCAGTCGTAGAACTGCCAAACGATCCCATGCTGTTCGCGCGGACGGTCCGCGAGTGTCCGCTGTTTGAGCGCCTGACGCTATCGGCGGAAGATCAGCAGCGTGGCACAATGTACCAGGCACAACAGGAGCGCGAACAGCAGCAGAAAACTCTTTCCCGCGAAGATTTCTTGCGCTCGCTGCAACAGGAAGTGGAGGTTGCCCCCGTCACCAAGGCGACGCTCACTCGCGTGGCACAACTGACCAACAAGACCAACCAGTTCAATCTCACCACCCATCGCTGGACTGAGCAGCAGATTGCCGATCTATGCTTGGGCACGTCTTCCCTGGGCGGAGCTTCCGGGTGGAACTGTTTCTCGCTTCGCGTTCGTGACCGGTTTGGAGACAACGGACTGGTGGGGGTGGCCATCCTTCATCGCGAGCGGGATTATTGCGAGATTGATACGCTGCTGTTGAGTTGCCGCGTGATTGGCCGTACCGTGGAAACAGCCTTCCTCTCGTTCCTGGCCAGCCATGCCCGCGAAAGCGGCGCTTCCCGCCTCCAGGGCTGGTTTCGGCCCACCACAAAGAATCAGCCCGCCCGCGATTTCTATCCCAGTCACGGTTTCGTCGTCGCACAAAAGATCGAGCAAAAGATTGACCAACAGGAAGGTGACGCGACGCTGTGGACGCTGGAGCTTTCGCAAAATGCGATTCCGTGTCCGGACTGGATCAGCCTGCGAACCTTGAGTGGAGAAAAAACGATTGGCGAAAGAACGAATGGAGAAAACAAATGACTGCGCCTCTTCTCGATCGAGTCCGTGGAATCGCGGCCGATATTCTGCAAGTCCCACTCGCCGAAGTCGGTCCCGATTCCTCGCCCGAGAGCATCGCTTCGTGGGATTCAGTCCATCACCTTAATCTCGTGCTGGCACTCGAACAGGAATTCAATCTCCAATTCGAACCGGAAGAGATTGACCAGATCGGAAACGTTGGACAAATCGTGTCGCTGGTCAGCCGGAAAGTGAACGCAGGCGCCTAGGGAAGCTCTGATTAAGCTGCCGGGCTTCCTCTGTGTCATCCGTGTCCTCTGTGGTTGAGGCTTCGTTGCAGCTTAATCTTAGTGCCGCTGAATTTTGGATCTCTCAATCATGGGAATCACCATCCAGCCCTACACCGAAGATCGCATCCCGGCGGTCTCGGCCCTCAACCAGCGTCTGGCGCAGGGCGGATACCCCGCGGAGTTTCGCTTCCCCGCATCGAATGTTCCGCATTGGCTGCCAAAGAAAGACGGCCGTCCCATTTTTCAGGAATACTATTTGGCGGTCGACGGCGAATTCGTGCGCGGCGGATTCATCCTCAAATATCAGGATTTTTTTCTGCGCGGCCAGAATTGCCCGGTCGCCTACTATCACCTGCCCCTGTCTGAAGGAGTCGTCAATAAGGCCTATGCTTCCACTGGCGTGCTCATGCTGCGCAGCGCCATGAAAATGCAAACCATGTTGTATGCCCTGGGCATGGGCGGCTTCGACAATCCGCTGCCCACCATGCTGAAGGCCATGGGCTGGAGTCTGTGCGCGGTTCCGTTCTACTTCCAGGTCAATCATCCATTTTCCTTCCTGCGCAACATTGGGCCCTTGCATTCGAGTTTCTCCCGCGCTCTGGTCGCGAACCTCGCGGCGTTCACGGGTGCGGGCTGGGCAGGAATCAAGACCATCCAGCGCCTCCGCACGCGGGGAACAATCCGCGGCCTCGAAACAGAACCCGCGACTTCGTTTGGAGCATGGGCCGACGAGTTGTGGCAGGAATGCTCGCCGCTCTATGCCATGATCGGCTGCCGAACGAGCAGCTCGCTGAACTGCCTGTATCCGCCGGGCAGGAATTTTCTTTGTTACAAGGTGACTCGCGGATCGCAGCTTTTAGGTTGGGCAGTGCTTCTCGATACCCAGATGAGCAAGAACAAGTATTTCGGCGACCTGCGGGTGGGTTCGATCGTGGATTGCCTGGCCACTCCGGGGAACGCCTCTGCCGTAGTGCAGGCTGCCACCGGAATCCTGCGGAAAAGAGGGGCTGATCTGATTATCTGCAACCACTCCCACTCCGCCTGGGGAAACGCTCTTCGGGCAGCGGGATTTCTGTCGGCTTCCTCCAATTTCATTTTTGCCGCCGCCAAGCCGCTGGCCCAGAAACTGGAGCCATTCGCGTCCTCCCAGCACGAGGTTTACCTGATGCGAGCGGACGGAGACGGGCCGGTGAATCTATGAGCGGGCCGTCCATGGTCTACCTGATGTATCACGAAATTGAACTGCCCGGGCGCGCGATATGCCAGGACGAACCCGGCTACCAGCGCTACGTGGTCCGCAACGCCGACTTCGAGGCGCAGATGCGCTGGCTCAAGAGTGAAGGCTGGCAGGGCCAGTCGGTCAGCGAAGCCCTGGCCAGTTCTCGCTTGGCCAGTCCGCACTTGGCCAACTCTCGTCTTCCGGGAGTGGTCATCACCTTCGACGATGGCTGCGAGACCGACCTGCTGACCGCGGCACCGCTGCTGCGCGAACTCGGCTACAGCGCCACGTTTTACATCACGGTCGGCTTTCTGGGCAGGCCGGGCTTTCTCACTCGCGCGCAACTCCGTGAACTCGCGGAACTGGGGTGCGAGATCGGAAGTCATTCGATGACCCACGCTTACCTTTCCGATCTTGCTCCTGAGCAACTGCCGCGAGAAATTTCCGACTCAAGAACGGAGCTGGCACAGATTACGGGGCAGTCCATTGATCACTTTTCCTGTCCCGGCGGACGATGGAATTCGCAAGTGATCGCGGCGGCGAGGCAAGCGGGGTACCGCTCCGTCGCCAGCAGTCGCGCCATCGCAAATTCGACGGCACCGCCTGACCCGTTCCCTCTCGGCCGGCTCGCCGTCATGCGGGCGACACAATTGGAAGACTTCCGCCAACTGGCTTGTGGGCATGGCCTCTGGAAGATCCGGTTTGCAGATTCGGCGAGATCCGCGCTCAAGCGGGCCCTCGGCAATTCAGCCTATGACCGCCTGCGAGGTCGGTTGCTCGATCGCGGAGAACGCTAGCCTTGCCACTCGTTAGCCCTGCCAGTTAGACCTGCCAAGTTAGCCCTGCCAAGTGTCATCGCCACACAAGGCCATTTGCCGAATCGAATATCGGCCCAATCCTCGCTCGCGGCATGTACTCCTGAGTAGGGACAATGCCCGCCCGTTACCTACCTCCCTTAACGTCTGACCTCTAAAGTCGTACCCAGGACACGGAAAGATTCGGTCCCGCAGAAAACTCATTGAGGAGGGTAAATGCCGACCCCGGGCTTTGCCGAACTGACCGAGTGCGACACCTATCGCTTGAAGGCCGCTTCAATTGCCTATAATGCCGCCCTTTGCTGTCTTCTCGCACTGGTTCTGGCTACGGCAGGCTGCTCCTCGATCTCTAGCTCTAGCGCGCCAGCCTCTGGATCGCAATCGCCGCCGAGCAACGGGTCCAACCCCGCCGCACCGACAGTGTCTCCTTCCCAGGCGGTAGTTGCGTCCGGTGGCCAGTTGCAGTTTACGGCGACCGTCAGCAACTCGGCTGATACGGGCGTGACCTGGAAAGCAAGCGCGGGAACCATCTCTGCCAGCGGGATGTTTACCGCTCCAAAAGTCAGCAGCACAACCCAGGTCACCGTAACCGCTTCGCGCACGGCAGACGCTACCAAGTCTGGGACGGTCCCGGTAACTGTGCAAGCCAAGGCGGTCCCGGCAAAACTAGCGATTGAAACCACCTCTCTCCCGGCGGCAACCACAGGCTCGGTGTATGCGGCGGGCCTCAGCGTATCGGGCGGTCTGGCGCCCTACAGCTGGAAGCTCGCCTCCGGCACAGCGCCCACGGGTCTCACCTTGAGTTCCGGCGGAGGCTTGACCGGTACTCCATCACGCCCTGGCTCTTTCACCTTTGTCGCCAGCGTCAGCGACAGCTCTAACCAGCAGGCGACTCAGACCTATTCGCTCACAGTTGCGAACACCAGCACCGGCTCTGGCAATACCAGCGGCTTTGACGGCCCCGCCGAGTTGCCACAGGTTTACGTGCAGAGCGCACTGGCGGACACGCCGGCTCCGGGCGCGACGATTGCCGTGGCGGCGAACGGAAATTTTCAGTCGGCGCTTAACTCGGCCCAGTGCGGCGATACGATCGCGTTGCAAGCTGGCGCCACATTTTCCGGAAATTTCATGGTTCCGGCGAAGAACTGCGATGCCGCTCACTGGATCATTATTCGCACCAGCGCCGCCGATAGTTCGCTGCCGCCCGAGGGCACGCGCATTACTCCATGCTTTGCGGGCGTTGCATCTCTCCCCGGCCGGCCCAGTTTCGGCTGCTCGTCCACCAAGAACGTGATGGCCAAGATCGTCTATGCGGGCTTCGGCAGCCAGCCCATCCAGTTTGCGCCGGGCGCCAATTACTTCCGCTTCCTTGGCCTTGAAATCACCCGAACGTCGCCCGGAAACGTGATTTACAACCTGGTCTCTCTGCAAAACGGCGGTCCCGCCGATCATCTGATCTTTGATCGCGTCTGGATCCACGGAACGGCGCAGGACGAAACTACCCGCGGACTGGCCCTCGGTGGCAGCACCTATGTCGCGGTAGTGGACTCGTTCTTCTCCGACTTCCATTGCGTGGCCGTCTCCGGCGCCTGCGGAGATTCTCAAGCCATCAACGGAGGTTTGGGTGACCTGCCCATGGGACCCTACAAGATCGTCGACAATTACCTGGAAGCCGCCGGCGAGAACCTGATGTTCGGGGCGGACCCGCCACGCAGAATCCCCAGGACATCGAAGTCCGCCTGAACTACTTCTTCAAGCCGCTCATCTGGATGCGCGGCCGGTCCGGGTTTGTTGGCGGAACCAGCGGCAACCCGTTCGTGGTCAAGAATCATCTGGAATTCAAGAATGCAGTGCGAGTGCTGGTGGAGGGCAACGTGCTGCAGAACACCTGGGGTGGCTTCACCCAGATCGGTTATTCGATTCTTTTGACGCCCAAGAACCAGAATGGCTTTTGCCCGGGGTGCGTCGTGCACGACATCACCGTCCGCTATAGCACCATCAGCCACGTCGGCGGCGGCATCGTAATGGGCAATGGAAAATCGGATTCCGGAGCTCTCCCCCTAGGTGCGTGGAACGAAAGCATTCATGACATCGTCATCGACGACGTGAACGCAACCGCCTACAACGGAGGCGGCTATTTCTTCGAAGAGGTGAACGGAAATCCTCTCTCGGCACTTCACGACGTCGCCGTGAACCATGTGACCGCCGTGGGATCTGATGTAAGCGCGATGCTGGTCAGCGGAAACGATCTGACGAACCCTCCCATGAACCACTTCACGTGGACCAACAACATCCTTGCCGCCGGCATCGGCGTCATTTCGACAGGCGGCGGCAGCGCAAATTGCGCCTATCATGCGGGCGGGCCCGGCGGCATCCTGACCAACTGTTACAATCCCTATGCTTTCCGTCAAAACGCGCTGATTGCCGCTACCGGGAAGTGGCCGGCTGGGAATTACGCTCCCGCCACCATCGGCGCTGTCCATTTCGTCAACTACAATAACGGCTCGGGCGGCAACTACCAGCTGCAATCGAACAGTCCCTACAAAAGTGCCGGCACCGATGGCACGGATCTTGGCGCCGACACGAACACGTTGAATGCACTGATCGCCGGTGTTGCTCCCTAAGCGGAAGTTCCCAGACTCCCTGCCCCTCGTCCGCAAGGACGGGGGTGAGTCCTATTCCACTCCCTCGGTTGCGGCTCTCACCGCAACCGTGTCTGCTCCCAAATCCTTGTCGTCGGAGCCTGCGCCCACAAACGGCGACTTCTTCTTGCAGGATTTTCCTTCCTCTCGACAAAGCCGGTAGTCTCCTCCCTTGCCCTGTCGAAAATCCTGCATCTGCACAGCCGAGGCGTCCTTAGGAGTGAAGTTTCCCGGCGGCCATCCCCCCCCGGATCCGACCAGCGCGTTGTGGGTGAAGGTAAAACTGGCAAAACAGCTCTTCAGCACTCCTGCCGGGCCCTGACGCCGAGGCTGGAAGGCACAATTCTTTGGCCCCCCGCCCGTCGGAAAAATGTCGGCATCTCCTGCGCCTACCAAATTGTTGGTAAAGCTGAAGTTGATGATCTTCTCGCGATCCAGGTTCACTCCCATGATAAACAGCGCCTTGGAAGCAAAACCGGTGACATGGTCGATGCTGATGTCCCGAAGGGCCGGGATCGTCGAGGTAACTTGAAACAAGGCGCCGAGCCCACCATAGGCCCCGCCGTCGATGTCGTCGAAAATAACGTCATGGATGCTGTAACGCATCCCTCCGCTGGCAGCCCCGCCGGCGTCAGAAAGGCCGGTTCCCATCTGCATTCCGTTCGCGGCGTGACTCACCCGGCTCAGCCGCAGGGTGATGTCCGTTGTCTTGCACGCGGGACAATGATTGTTCTGGTTCTTGGGCGTGAAAAGAATCGCAAAACCCGCCTGGCTGAATCCGCTCCAGGCGTCCTCAAAGATGTTGCCCTCGAGCAGCACCCTCTGGGCATTTTTGACCTCGAACAGGTTCTTGACGATGAATGGCCTTCCGGAATCGCCTCCGACAAAGCCCTCGCTTCCCTTACGCCAGATCCAGGGTTTGAAAAGATGGTTGCGGCGGATCTCGATGTCCGCCGGAGCCAGGGTGGCGGGGCCTCCGCCGAACATGATGTTCTCTCCGGCAGCCTCAAGAAAATTGTCGACGATCTTGTACGGCCCCATCGGGGAATCGCCCAGCCCGCCCGCAATGGCCTGGGAATCTCCACATGCCCCGGTCACCGCAACACAATGGAAATCCGTAAAGTACGAATCCACCACGGCGACATAAGTACTGCTGCCCAGCGCAATGCCACGGTTGGTCTCGTCCTGCGCCGTGCCATGGATCCAGTCGCGGTCGAACACCAGATGATGATTGGTGCCCTTCCCCTTCATCATGATGAGGTTGTAGACCAAGCCGGATGATTCCCGTGTGATTTCCAAACCTAAAAACCGGTAGTGATTTGCACCGTCCTCCAGGGTGACGGGCACGCCGTTTTTCGCCGTCGAGATCAGCTTGGCCATCACGTTCTTCGGCGCTGGGCAGGCGTACGCAGGCCTTGCCGGAAGTGAGGCGACCCCGGCGTAGCAGGGAGTGATGCGCGTCCCCTCGGGCGGCAGGGCAGAATCGTCGGCGCTGGTGCGGACGATAATCCAATGCGAGTCGTCGCAGTCTTTCGCCGGGAAGCGGAAATTGGCGGCAAACCGCGCCCCGGCCTGCAGCAGGATCCGGTCTCCACAATGAGCCGTATCGAGCGCCGATTGCAGTTCTTGAGCGTCCTTCACCATCAGCGATTTCCCGGGCGCGGGAGTGTCGGAGAGGCTGCTGCTGACGTAAACCCGGGGAAGTTCCGCGGGACCGTCGAAATGCCCGGTGCCCGAACTCTGGGCGAACGAAGTTTGGGCAAGCCCGGCGAGGGCACAACAAGAAAGTAGTATTAAGCTGGCGCCCAGTCTCGAAAGCACGATTCTCACCCCTACCCCCATGAACCCGTAGTAACGAACCCGTAATAACGAGGCATCGCGCCGCTACCTTGCGGCGGTAAACGCGGCCAGCCACTCCTTGCCTTCCGATCCAGCTTCCAACGGCGTCACCTTGCGGCAGGAAGAGATTGCGATCTCCTTCTCGTCGGAGGAACGGCGGATGCGGTAGTCAAAACCCAGATCGAGCAACTGCCGGCCGTCCTCGACATCGCCGCTCGGCATATCAATGGTACGCATGCGCGTTCTGAGCTGAATATGAAGACGTTCGTGGGCCTGGGCATTGCCGTAGTATCCGATGCGACGATGATAGGTGGACCGCGCGTCCAGCAACGACGCCGGCATCGGGATGGGCAGAGAACTCAAAATGCGCCGCTCGGCCACATCCATGAAGCAAATGAAATTGGCGAAGTAGACGAGACCAGCGCCGTTCATGTCGCGGTCCGGATCGAGCTCATAAGTACACTCGCGCCAGCCTTCGTAGACGGGAATGTCGTCGGCCTCGGGTTCCATAAAACTGCCGCGCGCCTTCGCTTGCCGGCAAAGTGCCAACGAATCCGGGTGCGCAGGAAGCTCAGAAATCTTTGCAAAATCCATGTTCTCAGGGACCGCCAGTGACAGCTTCGACGGCCCGCGTTCCTGATAAATGAAAACGTTGCTGCTGCGAATAAAAATGCCGCCGTTGTTGGCGCCCTTAAGGTCATGCTTACCGTCTAAATAAACTTTCTCATAGTGCGCCAGGTCTGATTCAAACTCGATGACTTCGTTTTCACCGAACGCGCTCAGGGGCCGCTGGGGAGAAAACCGGATTTCGATAAAGTAGAACGTGGCATAGAGCCGCGACCCGGCATCGTCCCGGATCAGCGCCGTGGGCACTCCGCCCAACTCCTGGATTATTCTCCAGCGATCGTTGCCGATGGCCTTCAGGAGCGCATTTTCGTAGAGATTGCATCGTCCCAGAAACGGCATTCCCAGTTCAAACGACGCTTTGAAGGTCATATATTCTTTCGATCCAAATCAGAAGAAAACTGAAGTGTGAAGACGCAGCCCGATGGGAGGACTCGACGTTTGAGGATAACCCATCTCGTCGGCGCGGACAAACGCCGGGACTGCCCGTAATTGGCTCCCAACCTCGAAACTGGTGTATCATCCCTCTTGCGTTCCAGCCTCGTGACGCCCCTATTTTCTCCTGTATTAGTGCTAGTGTGTCTTTCTGCAGCTTAACGACATGGAAACGTTCTTTTTCTACAGTCTCGGCCTGGTTGTCTCGGGGGCAGCCGCTTTCGGGATTCGTTCCCTGCGTTTTCGACAGTTCATCTTGTTGCTCGTCAGCTACGCTCTCTACATCACTTGGGGAAAATGGTTTCTGCTTTCTCTGCTGGCCAGTTCCCTGGTCAACTACGGTCTTGGGCAATACCTCAGGCGCCGCACCAGTGGTGGAAGATTGTGGCTCGGGATCGGCTTCAATCTCATCTTCCTCGGCGTCTTCAAGTACTTCCCGGCCCTGGCTTCCTCGGCGCCCTCGCACTCGATTCTCGCCGGGTTTCAACATATCGTCATGCCGCTTGGAGTCTCCTTCTGGACTTTCGAGGCGATCAGCTTTCACTACGAAATCTATCGTGGCGAGGAGATTGACCCGTCCCTTCTGGAGTTTTGTCTCTACATGGCTTTTTGGCCAACGGTTATCTCCGGCCCGATTTGCAGACTTTCCGGTCTTCTGCCCCAGCTTCGAAGGAAGGAACCGCCATCTTGGGACGACCTGAGCGCCGGCGCTCCGCGGATCGGTACCGGATTGCTGATGCTGGGCCTGGCGCGGATTCTCGCGGCCGGTTTGGGTCCCGGCCAGGGTGTGGATGCCGGGTTTGCGCGGCTTAGCGGAAACTGGAGCGGCATCGACGTCTGGTTCCTCGCGGTCGGTTACGGATTCAATCTGTTTTTTGATTTCGCCGGTTACTCCAGCCTGGTCATCGGCGCGGCGCGACTCTTTGGGTTCGAGCTGCCGGAGAATTTCAATCGTCCGTACTTGTCGACAACGCCGTCGGCATTCTGGACACGCTGGCACATGTCGCTCTCCTTCTGGATTCGTGACTTCCTGTTCATCCCGCTGGCCAGCCTTCGCCGGAGTTTGTGGTGGCGATATTTTGCTTTGTTCCTCTCCATGGTTCTATTCGGTCTCTGGCACAAGGGAACGCTGCTGTTTCTGATCTGGGGTGCGTTGCAAGGACTGCTCCTGGTGCTGCACCGGCAGTGGCAGAAACTGCGGAAGGATCTCCGCCTGAACATTCCGTCCGTGGTCTTGACTCCGCTCGGCTGGCTGCTCACTTTTGCGGGCATCAGCGTGGGCTGGATTTTCTTTCGGTCCACGAGTCTCCATCAGGCAGGCGCCATGGTAAGAGCGCTCGTCACCCCCGCTGGTTATCTGCATCGGCACCTGCCGATACAGTTTTATCTGCTCACGGCTGGCGCGGCCCTGGGATATTTTGCAGTCGTAGCTGCGACCGATCTGTTGACCAGGATTGAACAAAATCCTTCCTCTCCATCGACGCTTCGAGCTGTGCTGCGGGAACGATGGGTCTGGCTGGCTCCGGGGATTGCGGCCGCGGCGGTGTACGGCTATGTGATTACTCAAATCCAGCAAACCAGCCTCAGTTCAGCATTCTTGTACAGGCTGTTTTGAGATGGAACGAACTTTATCCATGTCCATGTCACCGTCCACGCCACCGGAACCAATGCAGGACTCTGCTGGGTACAAATCTGGCCTCAGGAAATTTCTGCCCCGGCTTGCAGTCGCGATCATGTTATTTACACTGTTGCTGGCCGCCGTGGAAACGCTCTCCTATCTGATGTTGCGCCGGCAAATCTCCACTGCTCGAGAAGACCAGAGCTTTCCCCGCTCGCTCTACGCGAACAAGCCCTGGGCCGGCGAACTGTGGCGCGAGTGGCATGAGATGGAGTCTGAATCGCAATACAAAGCATTCGTGGTGTGGCGCGATCCTCAGTTCGCCTCAGAGATGGTCAACATCGATGCCGAGGGCTTGCGCCGCACTTACAACACGGACTGCAGCCCCAGTGCATATACGATCTGGATGTTCGGCAACTCTGCTCTGCTGGGTGAGGGATCGCGTGACTGGGAGACAATTCCGTCCCTCCTGGCCAAGCGCTATGAAGAATCCGGACACCCGGTCTGCGTCAAAAACTACGCCGATCGAGGATGGGTAGGAACCCAGGAACTCGTCGAGCTCATGCTCGCGCTGAAAGCCAGTCCGGTGAAACCGAACCTGGTTATTTTTTACGATGGTGTATCCGACACATTCCTACCGTACGAAACGACTGCGGGAGACGTGCACGGGAATTACGAAACCATGCGGTCGTGGTTCACCGAGGCTCACGCCTTGCAGAATCCCGGCTTCGCCTACCTGCAGAAAACCAACACCTATCGTGAATTGCTCAGGTTGGCCACGCGATGGAATCGCGTCGGTGCATCGCCGCCGCCGGCGATTGCTCCGGCTGTCGCGGCCGAGTCGGCCCAGAAAGTGTTCGACAACTACCTGAAGAACGCGGAGATCGCCGCAACCCTCGGCCAGAAGTTTGGTTTCCGCTGCGCATTCTTTGTGCAACCCACCGCTCTGATCGACGCCAAGCCCCTCACCGCTGAGGAAGAACACATCCGTCAGAACGCGGAACGCACCAACCCCGGAATTCGACTTCTCTTTCAAACCACCTATGGCTTGTTTCGGGGCATGCGGCAGCCCGATTTCTTCTATCTGGGCGACATCTTCGACAACCACCCGGAACGGCTATTCATCGGCTTCTCCCATGTCACACCAGAAGCGAATGAGATTGTGGCGGAAACAATTTTTCAGGATATCCGCGACTCAGGCTCAGAAAAGCCAGCTCCCGCGAAGTGATGCTCCGCAGCAAACTTCGCGGATAACTTGGGAGCGAGGCGGGGAATATTGCTTGCTAGGAAGTCTTCTTCTTTGCTGTTCCCAAACGATCGGCCGTCTGCAGCATCTCACGAACCGTGTTGAGATCCTTCGGGTTTACGCGGCTGGCGGGGATTCGCCGTTCCGTGACCTTCTCCAATTCGAGCAGCACGTCGATCAGGGCGAACGAATCCACGAGCCCAGAAGTGACCAGGGGAGTGTCCAGTTCAAGTTCCAAAGAGCTGTCTTGCAATACTTTGCTCTTGAGATACTCGATCATCCTGCGGGCTTGTAAATCCGAGTCCATAAATTTGGCGCCGGGGTCTGAAATCTAAGCAGCCTCGCCCGATCCGGGCGAGGAACCTTGAGTCTACAGTAGGAAACCTTTTTCGGGGAAGTACGCCTCGTGCCAGGTGGTGGTGCGGTTTGAGAAGAAGGTTCGTATCAGGGCACGCCTTCAGGCGTGCCACACCGCTACGCAGTTCACGCCAGGATTTAGCGTGTCGAGCCATGCCGCAGCGGCTAAAGCCGTTACACCTCACGGCCTTCGGCGGCATCGCTAAAGCGATGCCCTGATACGGATCATCCTTTTCAAACTGCACCACTACCCTGGGGCAAGAATGTTGGCAGTCCGGCCTTTCAACGCGCGGTCAAAACCTCTACCTCGGAGGTTGCAGCAAGCCGCCCCACCAGCCAGTCCGCCATTTTCCCGACATTGTCTTCGCCAGCCTCAACGCCCAAGCCGGCCTTTACTTCCTGGTGGTGCCGGGTCACATAGACCAGCTTTTCACACATGTCCGCAGCGTCGGCGTCGCGGTAGGAGACTACACCGGCCGGCCGGCGGCCGTTTTCGCTGGCCACCACCGGTACCGCCAGCGCCAGCGATTCCAAAACCGAAGCCGCCACTCCGTCGCACGCCGGCGTTCGCAGGCAGAGGAAGCACCGGCTCAGCAACGTAAGAAATTGATCATGCGTCAGATTTCCCAGCAGCAGCAGGCTGGCTCTTTCCTCGGCCGGCCAGTCCTGTACGTACTCTCGCGCCGTGACCATCTCTTTTTCCGGAAAACCCAGCCAGATGAATCCGGCCTCCGGCTGTTCCCGGCGATAGAGCTTCATGCCCTCGCGAAGCTTTTCCAGGCCGTACTCCGGACGAAACGATACATAAGAGAGAATCACCGGCCGCCTCTGGCCGAAAAATTCCTCCACTTCCTCCGGCAACTGCACAGAATCAAATTCGAGATATTGCGGCGAGAACGTGGCGATGGTTTCAATCTTGCCGGGCGCAATGCCGTAGCCCTCGATGGCTTGCTTGATGGGCTCGCTATCACACGCGATTCCCCCGGCCAGTACGAACAAAACGTAAAACGCCCAGCGCGCCACGCCGTGGTCATGGCGTGGAAAGTAGTCCTGCGAAAGCCCGCCATGAAACGTGATCAGCGCGGGGCGGAAGAGCATCCGGCCGACCAGGGCCGCAGCCATCGCCAGCCAGTATCCCTTCTTCGACATGCCGTTGACGTGCACGTTGAGCCGGTATCCGCGCCAACCGTACCGCCAGATCTTCTTCAGGTAGTCGCCACCGTTCTGCACATCAACGTATTCTGGGCTCTTGATCTGCCGCCCTTCGTTAATCTTGAGTACTTCGCAAGTGTGGCCGCGCCGGCGCAGTTCCTCGGTCACCAGCTTGAGCTGGATCGCCCAGCCGCACATCGGCGGCGGGTAATTTCCGATCTGAAGAATCTTCGCCCACGGTTTCATGGCTGACGTTCGTCGTCCTTACTATCCTCGTCTTTCGAGTCGAACTGCGGCAAATCGGAGGACACCAGCAGGTTGCTCAACGGCACTTTTTTCTTGAGCATCAGTTTCAAATCGAAATAAGACTCGTAGACGAAACGCATCGTTCCCAACGATCTTCTGGATAACGATGCGATGGACGACGGCTCCGCCGAACCCTCACGCTCGTACCCGAGTTCCGTCAGAGTCCCTCCCAGCAAAGTCTCCAGTTGCTCCAGTCGAGCCGGCGACAAGCTGGTCTTCCATCGGCACACCGGGCTGAAGTCTCCATCCTTCATTTCCTCAAGAAACGAGCTGTTGGGTTTACTCACGGAACCGATCCCCACACGCTCGATCGAATCGTAGTCGAGTTCCTGCCCGACAAAGCGGCCGACTTCTCCAAGAATTTTCTGGGGCGCAAGCACGAGATCTTCGTAGCGCACCTCGAGATAGTCCGGGCCCAGATCGCGGCCATCCCTGCGACCCTTTCGCACCATCCACTCCCAGTACAGAGCTGCCACTTCCAGCGTCTTGCGGCGATGCCACACAAACGGCCGGATCCAAGCCTGTTTCTCCAGCGACAAAGCCACATCCCGGCCATCGCGAATGATGTGGATGATCAGGGCATTGGGAATCGTCCGTTTAATGCGATCCAGATAAAGCAGATGTTCGGGCGTGCAATCCGCCCACCGCTCTACGCCCTGACGCCGTGCCATCGCTTCCATGACGATGCGCAGAAAGTCTCCGCCATTGCGGCACTTCGCCATCACCTGTTCGCTGATTTCGTTCCACTCCAGGCCGGTTCGCCGAAACAGCTCCGTATCCCGCCAGGCTGCCAGCAGCCTGCGCCGGTTTGACGCCTGACTCAAGCTGCCGAAGCGGGGCTCGAGCACGTTAAACACGTGCGATTCCGCGCGGTAAACCGCGAAATTCCCCGCCGAAAGCAACATGTGATAAAGCAACGTGGTCCCGGAACGGGGACAGCCGAGCACGAACACGGGCGCCTTGCTTCTTGCGCTGGCTTTTGGCGCCAGCTCCGTGGTCAGTTCTGCATTCTGCGTGTTTTGCGTTTGCAGGCTCATGTTTGGCGTCTACAGATCATGTTCGGCATTTACAGATCATGTTTGGCATTTACAGATCACGTTCCGCGTGCAGACTACAGACTAAGGCGTTGACTTGCTTCTATTCCGTTACCAGGGTCACGCTGAGGGACGATCCTTATTTTTGGTGCGGGCGCCATCGGGCTCTCTTTGAAGGCCAGATGCGGAGGAGTACGATGCCCCGCCTCGCCCTCCAGATAATTTCGGTGCCACCACTCCAGGATCAGCATCTTCCACAGCACTCCGGAACGATTGCGCCGGCCCCGCACATGCTCATTCACCAGGCCGCGGACCGCGTCGGGCCGGAAGTACCCGCGCTGCAGCGTACGCGGTTCGGTCAGGATCGCGAGAAACTTGTGCTTCAACTCGCCCCTGAGCCATTGTTCGAGAGGCAACTGAAAACCTTGTTTGGGACGGTGCAGCAGTTCCCGCGGAATCTTCAATCGTTCGGCGAGCCGCTTCAGCAAGTACTTAGATTGGTTTTCAGATTGAGAAGCGCGAAACTTCCACTCGACCGGCAGAGACGCCGCCCATTCCACGAATTCGTGGTCCAGCATCGGCACTCTTACTTCCAACGAGGTCGCCATGCTCATGCGGTCCACTTTGGTCAGGATGTCGCCCGCGAGGTAGGTCTTGGTATCCAGATACAACAACCGGCTCAAATCGTCCGTCGCTCCCGGCGCATGGTCGTAGTAGTTCTGAAAGCCCTGCAGGGGATCGGGAAGCCGGTCCGCGACCGCCAAAAAATCCGCGCTGAACACCGACCGTTCCCGGCCGCGGGCAGGCAGGAAGGTCACGCTGTCCAGGTACCGGTCGCGCCAGTTGAGCGACGCATTCCAGGCGAGGTTCCGGCCGTAGAATCCAGCGGGCAGCCGGGGATGAACATTCTGCCGGTAGAACTTTCCGGCCCATGGCGGAATCCCGCCAAAGCCCTTGCGCTGCATCGCCAGAGCGTAGCGGTCGTAGCCGGCGAACATTTCGTCGCCTCCGTCGCCCGAAAGCGCCACCGTCACTTTCTCGCGGGCCATGCGGCAGACAAAATACGTCGGCAGCATCGAAGAATCGCCGAACGGTTCCTCCAGCATGCTGGAAAGATAGGCGATCGTCTCTTCGATGTTCGGGTCGACGATCATCTCATGGTGCTCGGTGCCGAAACGTTCGGCCACGATGCGCGCGTACTGCGATTCGTTGAACCGGTCTTCGGCGAATCCGATGGAGAATGTCTTCACCGGAGTCGAGCTGGCCCGCGCCATCAGCGCCACTACGATGGATGAGTCCACGCCTCCGCTGAGCAACGCCCCCAGCGGCACCTCGCTCATCAGACGTATCCTGACCGCCTCGGCCAGCTTGCTTTCCAAAACTTCTAAACATTCTTCTTCCGATTTCGGCGGCTTATTACCATAACTCGGCACATCCCAGTAGCGATGGATCGCCAAGTTTCCCCGCGAGTACTCCAGGAAATGTCCCGCCGGCAACTTCTGAATCTCCGAAAACGCGGTCAGCGGATCCGGAATATAACCGAAATAGAAATACTGGAGAAGCGCCTCGGGACTGGGCGTGGCCAACTCCGGGGCAACGGCGCGTATGGCCTTGATCTCGGACCCGAACAGCAACCTGCCCTGGTGCAGCGCGTAATGCACGGGCTTTTTGCCCAGGCGGTCGCGGGCGAGAAGTAAGGATTCGGTACGCTCATCCCAAATCGCGATCGCAAACATCCCGCGCAGTTTGCGGAAGCAGTCACTGCCCAGTTCCTCGTAGAGGTGAATGATGACTTCAGTATCGCTGTGCGTATAAAAGGAGTGACCGCGGCTTTCCAGTTCCGCGCGCAGTTCGGGGAAGTTGTAGATTTCGCCGTTGAAAACTGCCCAGACGGTGCGATCTTCGTTGTGAATGGGCTGTCGTCCGCCAGCTACATCAATAATGCTGAGCCGGCGCATGCCCAAACCAACCGAGCCGTGAACGTACAGCCCTTCATCGTCGGGCCCGCGGTGCAGAATGGCCTGGCACATGCTGTGGACGTCGGTGGCCTCGACCGCCTCACCGCGTCGGCCAACGATTCCCGCTATCCCGCACACGATTCAGTCTCCCGGTCCGGTTCCGGCGAGTCCAGGCGCGCAGCGCCCGGTTTACGCCCACGCACGGCGATCGGCACGTCTCCGACCGTCAGGTCCTGCAGGCCACAACTCTCAAACCAGCGAAACACTTCCTCATAGGTATGCTTCGATTGATACCACGGCGAGTACCAGTCAAACGTATCGAGCACCCTCCACTCCGGGTCGGCATTGAATGACATGGGTATCAGATAGCGGATGCCTCCACTCATCGGCCGGCCTACGAGAGGAATCTTGCGCAGTATCCGGTGGATGCCATAGAGAGGAATCGTTCCCTGGCAGAGCGTGTGCAGCAGACGGGGAGACATGCGGCGGGTCAGCTTGCGATAGACGTCGCTCATCCGGTACCAGCGGTTGTAGGCGCTGTAAAGCCATACCGAAAGCGTGCCGCCCGGCTTCAGGTATCGCGCCAAACCCTTCACCGCTCTTTCGCAGTCCGGCGTGTGATGCAGAACACCCAGGCTGTAGATGTAGTCGAAGCTCTCTGGCGCAAACGGTAGCCGAAGCGCGTCCGCCTGCAGTATGGCGGCATCGCGGTTGCGGAGGTTGGCCGCGGCGGCTTCCACCGCCTGACTTAGATCGATCCCCACCACCCGTGCGCCCCAGCGCGTGGCCACCTCGGCATAGCGGCCCATGCCACAGCCCACGTCCAGCACCACTTTGCCGGCCAAGTCTGCCGGTTCCAGCCGCGTTCTCAGGATGAAGTCCTTTTCCGAACGCCGGCTGTTTTCATCGTCCAGCTGAGTCTTGTTGTGCTTGAGCCACTGGAATCCGAAACTGCCGGTATAGAACTGCTGATCCACGAAGCGAGGCACTCCCTTGACCACCGGATAGCGCTTCGCACAGCTCACGCACACCAGCGCTTCCTCCTCTTGCCTCAGCTCGGATTGACATTCCAGGCAGCGCAGAATCGCCAGAACTTCTCTAGCGAGTCCCGGCCAGTTCTCGGTTTGTGTAGGACCCATTATTGATTTCCCTTAGCCAGTGATGCTTCTTAGCCGGAGGTGGGGTCTGCGGCTCCGCCGACTGGCTGGCAATCTTGTACAGCACGCAGATGTACCCCACAATAAAATATTCGAACAGGTTGTATTCCGTGGTGGCAAACATGGCTCCAACGATATAGGCGGCCATGCCCGCGCGCAGAGCGCTGTTCCACAGTCGAAGATCCGCATCCGCCAGGTATCCCGGCAGTGTTTGCGCTTTCTTAGTCTTGCGCAGCGCCATGAACATCACGAAAGCAAACAAGATCACCGCGGGTAATCCGGCCTCCGCACTCAGTCCGGTGTAGGTGTTATGGGTAGGCTGCCAGGTCCCGCTGACCATGGGGAAACAGCCCGGGCCGACACCAAATATTGGATGGTGCAACGTGAGCGACAAGCTCTCCAACAACAGCTGCTTGCGGGCCTCCAGCGATCCCTTGTCCTTGGAGCCAGCGATATTTCCCTCAACAATACTGCGGACGCGAGTCATGTAGCTTCGGGGTCGCGAGCACCATGCCAACGCCGGCCACGCCGACCACCAGAATCCCCACCAGGAGCCCGGTCCGCTTGGCCTTCACGATGAACTCCCAGAAGCAGATCGTACAAGTGATCATCAGGGCGATCAGTCCGCTGCGCGAATACGTGGCAATGACCGCGTAAATCATGACCAGCACGCTGAAACTCCAAAACGCCTTGTTGAGCGCTCCCTTGGCCGACAGCAGGAAAGCCAGGCACAGCGGAAGACTGATCACGACATTGATGGCCAGATCGTTCGGGTTCTCCAGAATCCCCTTCTGAATGCCCATCAACCGGCCATCCTGCGTGTTGTGGATGATCACCGAGGCAATGGTAATCACCGCAATCGTTGTTGCCTGGATCACCAGCAACTTGCGCAGTTCGTCAATCTTGCTCACCACGAGATAGATGAGAAAGGCGACGATCACACCCTTCGAAAACCGGTTCACCACCATGTCGAAGGCTCCGCCATGCCAGGTGGCAAACAACATGGCCACCAGCATTTGAAGCAGCAGGAGAGCGAGGATCTTCAGTTCAATCGGGAGCTTTTGGCGGTCTTTCTGCCGCGAACCGAAGATCAGTGCAAACAGGGCGATTCCCCCCGTGATCTTCCCGATGGGAATCCAGTTGGTACCCGGAATGAAATCTTCCGGACGCACGAAATAAGCGTACGAAAACAGCACCAGGGCCTTATAAGCCAGCGATTTTCGGTTCGCTTTCGCCGCCCGCCAGGTGTTGGCCAGGGGACGAGACCAGCTATCTGGTTTCGTGGGAGCCGGTTTCGTGGGAACCACCGGCCTTATCGCGTCCATGCCACTTTTCTCCCGAATACGAAGTTTGCGAACGCCACCGCCGCCGCTGTGTTTAAAACCACGAATGTCAAAGCCGTGTCCCCCAGCCGCTTCAGCAGACCAATCTTCACCGGGGACAGGCCCAGCAGGGCCAGCGCGTAAAAAGAAAGCTGCGCAATCAGCAGAACGCGATACAGCATGTGGGGAATGAAAGCGGCGGAAACCAGCATCGCCAGCAGGGCAAACGGCACGGCCAGGCGCAACAGCTTGTGACTGACATATTCGAAGCGAATCGGATTCCTGGAGCTCAAGAGCCACGGAGCCAATTGCAGCAACTGATAGTTGCCGCTCAGCGTCCGCACCTTGCGGGAAAATTCGCGCCCCTGGTCGACCGAGGGACGATCCCACGCCCGGGCCCGCCCATCGAACACCACGCGTTTCCCCTGGCGCACGACTTGCATCGGAATGTACACGTCATCCAAAATCGTTCCTTCCGGCAAGGGTGTTACGAGTTCTCGCCGAACCGCATATAACGCTCCCGTGGCGCCGACCACCGAGCCCGACGCCGACTCCAGTTCGCGGATTCGTTTCTCAATGCGCCAGTACAGGCCCACGCCGTGCTCTTTTTCGCCGTGTACCGGATCGCCCAGCATCAGCTCGCCGCTGACCGCCCCCACTTCAGGGTCCGCAAAATTTTCCACCAGCAAGCGCAGCGCGCCCGGCTCAATCTTCTGCCTCGCATCCGTGAAGAGCACGACTTCTCCCTGACACATTTCGAGGCCATGATTCAGGCTCGAGGCTTTTCCCTGCGCCAGTTGGCTCAACACTGCGCAGAATCTCGAATCCCCAGAATGCTCGCGCAGTATTGCCTCCGTACGGTCGGTCGACCCGTCGGACGCCACCACGATCTGGCGGAGTTCCCCGGGATAGTCCAGTTCGAACAGGTTCCGCAGTTTTTGCGGAAGCACCAACTCCTCGTTGCGCACTGCCATCAGAATGGAGACTGAGGGCTGATGCGGGCCCCGCCGGACCGGCCAGGGACGCACGCGGGCCCGCAGCCACAACCAGGCAGCGTATCCAGCGTAGGTATAGGCGATCACGGCCGCCGCGGTCCAGAACACCCAGGTCATTATTACGATCATTGCGCGCCCCGGCCCAGCAGCACAATCTTGATGGTCTGGAACATGATCAGAAGGTCGAGGCCGAGCGAAGCGTTCTTGATATAGAACAAGTCGTACTGCAATTTCTCCCGCGCGTCCTCCAGGGTGTTGCCGTACTTGTACTGCACCTGGGCCCAGCCCGTAATGCCGGGGCGTACCATGTGCCGCACGCCGTAATAAGGAATCTCTTTGCTCAGCCACTCGACAAATTCCGGGCGCTCCGGCCGCGGACCCACGAAGTGCATATCGCCCTTCAACACGCACCACAACTGTGGAATCTCATCCAGCCGGGCGGCACGCAGGAACTTGCCGACTCGCGTGATGCGGGGATCGTCGTCGGTTGCCCAGGTCGCGCCCGTATCGGCTTCCGCGTCTTGCCGCATGGTGCGGAATTTGTAGCAGTAAAAAATCTTTGCCCGCCGGCCCATGCGCTGCTGATGATAGAGCGCCGGACCCGGCGAGCCCAGCTTCACCGCCAGCACAATGAACGGAAGCAAGGGCAGCGCCAGCACCAGCCCAACGAATGCCACCGAGAAATTCAGAACCCGCCGCACCACTCGGAAAAATGTGCTGAAGCGGAACCCGTCGGCGAAAATCAGCCAGCTTGGATTCAGGTGTTCGACTTCGATTTTTCCGGAGATTCTTTCCAGCCAGTTGGTCGCTTCTTCTACCTTTACGCCCTCCTGCCGCAGCTCCAGTAATTCGTCCACGGGGAGCTTCTCGCGGCGCTCCTGCATCGCCACAATTACCCGGTGCACCCGGTTCTGCTGCGCCAGTTCCATCAGGTGCCCGGCCATGGCATCGCGGCTGAGTTCCCCCTCGATGTCCCCCGTCCACCCGACAACCTCAACGCCCAACTCCGGGCGCAGCCGCAGCCCTTCCAGCAACAGCTCTGCCCGTGCTCCTGTTCCCAACACGTACACTCGCTCGCGGAAATAGGGTTGCTGCACAATCCAGGAATACGATGCCCGCCACACGAAAAGCGTAACCGTCAAAACACCCAATCCCCATGCGGCTCCGGGGAGAAAATCGTGGTCAGGCTGGAAGCGGCGGTAAACGAAAGCAACGGCGGCCAGAGAAAACGCCACCAGACTCAGTACCATCAAAAGGCGGAAGCTCAAATTCCATTTATCGCTCAGACCGCCGGAATCATACAGGTCGAACCCGTGCGACAGCAGCAGCACGATTCCGGTTACGCACAGGATCTTCAAGTACCCGCCGTCCACGTTGAGCACGATCCAGCTTGTCTCCGGGTTCCGCCACAACGTCGCCAGCAGGAATGAAGAGCCAACTACCAGGGCCTCCACCACTAACAGCGCCAGCGTTCGCAGCGGGTAGTACACCTTGAAGAGTCTGATCACGATTGCCTGTCCCTAAGCCTTTTTCCCGGTTCCGTTTTTCTCGTACGCCTCGTAGTAGTAACGCTCGTAGGGAGCCGCGTCCTCGCTGGTGCCGTTCAGCACGACGCCGATCAGTGACTGGTCAGGAAACTCCTGGCGGGCCCTGCGCGCCATATCGAGAGGCGTGGAGTTGGAACGCACCACCATCACGACTCCGTCGCACGCCTTGGCCAGGACGCTCGAATCCGACACCGGCACCGCCGGAGGCGAGTCCACGATGATCCAGTCAAATGCCGCCTCCACACGCTGCAGCAGGAACTTCAGGCGTCCATTCGCCACCAACTCCGCCGGATTCTCGCAGCGGCTTCCACTGGGGATGAAGAAGAGGTTTTCCAATGGGCCCCGCTGCATAATCGAGTACTCGTCGTTCTGCCCGCAGAGGTAATCCGAAAGCCCGGGACCCACCTCCGTTCCCAGCATCCGATGCAACTGGGGTCCACGCAGGTCGGCATCGATCAGCAGCACCCGCCGACCTTGTTGCCGCACCAGAACCTGGGCCAGATTCATCGCGGTGAACGACTTGCCTTCTTTGGGAAGGGCGCTGGTGATCAGCACCTTGCGGAGCGGCATCTTTTCCCGAATCGAGTAGAGACGCGAACGCAGCGTACGGTACTCTTCGGTTCCGCGGGCGCTATCGTCGCCGTTGGTGAACAGCACGACGCTCGGATCCGGGTTCCATTGCAGTTGCGGACAGTGCGCCATCAGGGTCTCAAGGCTGAACGGGCTGGCGAACGCCGGGGTCGCCGCATGCACTGCGGCGCTCACGGGTACGCCTGCGGATGTGGCGTCCGGGGTATACACCGGCGGATCGGAGAGCGGAGCCCCCGTGTAGGCCGGCACGGCACCTCCCTGACTGGCCGCCCGCTCTTCTTCGGCTCTCTTTAGCGCTTCATGAATACGACTCATAGTTTCCTTTCGTTGGGGAGGTCTTTTTCTTCCAATCGTAATCGGTCGGCCAGGGTGGCCAGGGAACGCAAGGCTTCGACCAAGTCGAGCTTCCCCGCGCCCGCATTTTGCGCAGGCGTCACAAGAGGCGCGTGGATGTCCGCCAGATCAAAATCTCGAGCCACCGCATCCACCACCGCCGGCAGAATAATTTTTTGCTGGTCGACAAATGCGCCCACCAGGCAATGCTCGCACAACAGATTGATCACGCGCGGAATCCCGCCCGCGTAGCGGTGAATCGCGACCACGGATTCCGGATCGAAAATCTGCTGCCCGTCCGAGCCCGCGATGCGCAGCCGCTGTTGCACGTACGCCTTGGTCTCGTCGAGCGTGAGCGGATGGGTTTTGGCGCGCAGCGTCAGGCGCTGCCGCAGTTGCCGCAGTTGCGGCTGTTTCAGCTTCTGCTCCAACTCGGGCTGACCCACCAGAACAATCTGCAGCAACTTCTCGGTAAAGGTTTCCAGGTTGGTGAGCAGGCGAATCTCTTCCATCACCTCGTCGGTAAGGTTCTGCGCCTCATCGACAATCAGTACCGCCGTCTCGCCTGCCCGGTAACGGTCCAGCAGCCAGTTGTACAGCCGCAACAGGACTTGGCTTTTGGCCTTCGAGTCGCAGGGGATGCCGAAATCCGCCATCATGTAATCCAGAAACTGCGGCGTATTCATCCGCGAATTGAAAATGAAGGCGGTCGCCACCTGCTGCAGACGCAGCCACTCCATCAGCTTGTTGATCAGCGTGGTCTTACCCGTGCCCACTTCCCCGGTCAGCAACACAAAACCTTTGCGGCTTTGAATGCCGTAGGTCAGGCAGGCCAGCGCTTCCTCGGTGTGCCGCGTTAGAAACAGGTAACGCGGGTCCGGGTTGACGTTGAACGGATTGGCTCGTAGTCCGAAAAACTCTTTGTACATACGGTCCGCCTAGACTCCTACCGTTTCCTTGGGTTGGCCCGGTTTCTTTCTGCTCCAGAACGGGGCCCCGCCATGATTGTCGTCGGGGTTCACGCCCACCCAGGGAACAGCCACCAGCAGCGGTAATTCCAGAGCGGCCTCGGCATCGGCCTGGGTCCGAATCGATGTGTCGCGGAATTCATTCCAAATTCCAAGGGCCAGTCCCAGAACCAGGCCGCAGCCCATACCGGCGGCAGCAAACAAAAGCCGGTTCGGAAAACTCGGGGCTGCCGGCACACTCGCTGGGTTGAGCAGGCGCATGCGCTCGCCTTGCTGCTCCTGCTCCATCTTGAGCGCTAGATCGGACGTGCTCTTGTCCGCCTGCAGATCCTGGTAGTTCTTCTGGGCATTGTCGTATTCGCGCGCCAGTTGCTTGTACTGTTCTTCCACCGTCGGGCTCAGCGCTACGTTGCGCTCGTAGCCCGCGATCTCCTGCTGCAGCCGCTTCTGGTCGCGCGCCCCCGCCGTCAGCAGGTCGTCGTATTGGTGGATCTGTACCCGCAACTGCCGGATCTCCGGAGGCTCGGTGGCCGAGGCTTTCTCGCTGGCGCTATCGGGTGTCGCTGCTGCTTTCTCCTTGGGATCGGCGGGCTGGTTCGACGCCTTATTGATCTCATCCAGCTTCTTCTTCATTCCCGCGATGTCAGCCTTCATCTTGATCACATCGGGATGATCCTCGGTGTAGCGCGCCTGCAGCTGCAGCAACTGCGACTGCAATTCTTCAACTTGCTTCTGCAGCGTCACCGGATTGGTCGACGACTGCAACGATTTCCACGCCGCCAGTTGCTGCGCCAGCAGCGACTCGGTGTAGGTCTTGTCCTGCTGCGCCCGATTCAAGGTCTGGGTATTGGATTCCAACTGCGAATTCAGACCGGTCAGGATCTTGAGGTTGTTCTCTTCATCCCCAGGAAGTTGCCCGGCATACTGCTTCTTGAAAGTGGCTAGCTTGGCGTCCAGGTCATCCAGGTTGCTCTTGGCAGCTTCAAGTCGCTTGTCCAGAAAAGTCGTGGTCCCCTGCACAGCGACTTCCCGCGACTTCAGATTCTCTTCAATCAGCAAGGAGGTGAGTCCGTTGCAGATTTGCTGCGCCTGCTGTGGATTCGGGGACGTGTAGTTCACAAAGAAGCCGGGCACTGTCTGCTCCGGCTTCACATGGACGCTGGGAGGGTTCAGGTCTGGCACGGGCTGGACTTCTGTGTTCAGCTGAATGGCTTCGACCAACTCATCCTCCGTCTGGCCAGACTTAACCAAATGGAGCCCCTCGATCATCGGTTGCAGGCGCGACGGACTGAGAACCTGTTCTTTGAGTGTAGTCACGCGGGCCATCAGATCCTCAGTTACCACAGGTTTCACCATGCCCGTGGGCACCTTCTGGCTTTCCACCAGCACCACCGATTGCGAGGTGTACTTGGGCGGAAAAGCATAGGAAACCATCCAGCCGGACAGGGGCGCAATCAGGGCGGGAATCAGGATCAGCTTGGCGCGCCGCCGCAGTATCGCCAGATAATCGTCGAAGTTCATCTCACGTTGGATCATCGCTTAGTATCCTGTTCTGGCCGCCGCTGGTTTCCGCGGGCAGCCGGGAAATTCAGTCCAGCCGGATGGGCCGCGGGGTCCAGTCCAACCCAAACGTAGCCACATTCCGGTTCGAAATCCGGCTGCAGGCGGGCAGCCCTCCGCAGTAGGAGTGGTCAAACTCCAGTTCGTTAAATTGATAGCTCACGTAGCCGTGCAGGCTTCGCCCAAACGCGCGGTGCACCCCCGCCCCCACAAAACCATACGTGTAAATGTTGGCTTGGGCTCCGGGACACGGCGGCAGCGGTGGTCCGGTCGGGGGTTGAGACTGCCCGGGAAGAAGGCACGTGTTCAGTTCCGCCGGACTCAGGCTCTGCAGGCGGCTGTTGTGCGCGAAGCCGGAGTCGGTGAATGCATTCCACACCCGGGTCAGCGGACGTTCCGCGGTCAGACGCACGATGTTGGTTTCCGCCCCGGCAAACAATCCCGACCCGCTGCTCTCGAACCGTACAAACGACAAATCCAGGTTGGTTTTTGTAAACTTGTAACGCAGCCGAGCCTGACCTGCGACGCCGATCTTGTTATTGGGAATGGATCCGACCGGGTTCCCGCTCTGATCGACCGTACAGCCAGGAACTCCGAGCAAAGCATCCTCCAACGAGCAAGCCGATTCGATTCTGGTAAATTGCGGCCCCGCCCCAATCAGCAAATTCATCCGGCCTGAAATTCGGTGTCCATACATTCCCTGGATCACATTGGAATGAAAGGCAGCACCGAGAACATTGAAATCGAACGCTTGATATCCATAAACCAAGGCGATCTGGGTATGGGAAGTAAGAATGCGGTCGTACCCCACCTGCCCCGAAGTCTGCGCGCTGCCGATAAACTGAGCGCCCGTGACCTCGTTTCCTAAGAAGTGCGTAAAAGCGTATCCCCCGGCTGCCGTCAGTGCCGACTTAGGCGTGAGATTCATGGTCATATCGGCCATGCTGATGTTCAAAATGCGCGGAGCCAGCCCAAAGGTTCCAAAGGCGGCGCCGCTGGAGAAACCGGAAAAAGCGGTGCCCCCCAAGGATCCGATCCCCACCGAGCCCAACGAACCATAGGCCCCTCCGAAGTTGCCTTCGGGAAGATAGCTGAAGGAGTCGCGCACGGCGAATTGTCCGCGCTTCCAGATCACCTTCTGCTCGAGATCCATTTGCTCCAGCTGCTTCAGACCTTGACCCTTGGTGCTGTAGTAGCCGACGCCGCCGACATAATCGAGAGCCAGATCGTAATGGCTCCATAATCGCTTGAGGGCGAGGCTGCCCAGCCCGCGGCTGACCGACTTAACCGACTGGCCCCCCAGCGTAGTATCGATGTTGGAGTCGGCCGACTCACTGAACGTCGCTCCCGGTTGCAGGTAGCTCAACGGCGCCGCGTGCGGCTCCAGCGACGGCGTGTCCAATCCGGAAAGCGGCGGATTCTCACTGATCGGAGTCGACGCGCCCTCCTGGCCGTAGGCGGGCACAGGCTGCTGCTGTGCAGCCGGCTCGGTGGATGGCGTGGGCGCGGTACTGTCCTGGGCCCGCGCTGCACTCAGCGCGCACACCAGCATGCCCAGGATCCAGATGCTCTGAAATTTGGTCATCACGTTCCCTTTACGGAACCACCAGCGTGTCGCCCGGCTTCAGGACAATATTCTGCTCGGGGTGATCCCCTTTAATCACGGCCTTGTAATCAAATGGCAGCTTCACCTGTTTGCCGTTCTCGGTTCGCAGCAGATAGATTTTCTTCACACTGGCGAACTGGGTAAAACCGGCCTGCGACAGCGCCTGCAACATGGTCATGTGCGGCAGCAGATTCATGGGTCCGGTGTGCGTGACTTCCCCGGTCACGAAAATGCGCCGGCTGTTCATCGCCGTCACCACCACGGTCACCCTGGGATCCGCAATGTATTTCTTCAGCCGGGAGGTGATCAACTCTTTCAGCAGCTCGGGAGTCATCCCGGCTGCCGGAATGTCGTCGAGCAGCGGCATCGATATCTTGCCATCGGGACGCACCGGCAACGTCTCCGACAGATCGGGCTCTTTCCACACCGAAATGTGCAGCGTGTCATCGGCCCCAATCACATAATCCGGCGCATTCCAGGAGGCCGGCACGGTCTCCCCGTCTGCCGGCTTATTCGGAGTTGCTTCGCTCTTGGCCAAATCGCTGGTCTGCGCCAACACTTCCAGCCCCAGCATCTGCAACCCCAGCAGGCCGATCCCCATCAACAGCGCGAACTTTATCGCCTTCTTCATACCCTCTCCGTGGAGCTTACGACGCTCCGTATCCTTCAAACCCAATTTGCTTCAATTTGTAGAGCAACGCCTTGTAGCTGATCTGCAACTCCTCGGCGGCCCGCCTCCGGTTCCAGCGGGTGCGGGTGAGCGCATTGAGGATCAATTCCTTTTCCGCCTCGCGCGATGCGGCTTTCGACGCCGCCTTCAGCGAGATTCCCGCCTCATTGCCGCCTGCTTCCGGCTTGCGCAGCAGGGCTCGCAGCCCTCCCAAAGCCACTTGTTCGTTTCCCAGTGCGACCAGCACGCGGGCTGCATCTTCCAGCTCCCGCAAATTCCCTGGCCAGGCATAATCCAGAAACAAACGCAGTGTTTCGGCGCTCAAGTCGGGCACCGGATGGCGAAAATCCCGGGCGTACTTCCGCAGGAAGTGACCCATCAGAAACGGAATGTCTTCTTTCCTCTGGCGCAAGGGAGGCAGTCGCAGACAGACCCCGCTGATCCGGTAGTAAAGATCCTCGCGCAGCCGTCCCCGTTTGACTTCCACTCCTAGATCGCGCGCACTGCCGCAAATCAGCCGGGCTCCCTCGCATCCGCCGGAGCGGCTGCCCGGCGATTCCGGCAGCGCTTCCAAAAGGCGCGCCTGGCAGTCGGCACTTAAATCGCCGAGTTCTTCCAGATAGATGGTGCCCCCTTCATTCTGCGGTAAAACCTTCAGATCCTCAGGCTTCAGGCCTAAACACTGAAACCAGCGGAAGGGCTGCGCGCTCCGTTGCGACATCTGGTGGATGCGTTGCGAGGTGGCGTGCTTGCCCGCGCCCGGCTCGGCCAGCACCAGCACTGGAACGTCGCTCTGCGCCAACTCCCGAATCACCGCCTCCACCGAGCGCATACTCGCGCTTACGCCTTCCACAAACGCGAGGCCAGCGGGTTCCGCAGGAGCGTCCTCCGCAACGTATTTTTCACTTTTAGGCAACAAGTTACCCACATTTACCCTTCGCTCGGAGTCGCCCCAAAGCCAGAGTTCGGCACAATGTCTGCCTCTCTAAGAGCACGAGGCTTGCCATTGCCAACACTTCGGCGGACAAAAGCATACCTTACAATATACTGCTTATTTTCAATAATTTACACTAAGCAATACAGCCGATTAGGGGATGCGCCGAGGCCTCGCCGAGACTCCAGGAACCTGTGATCCGGGACTTGTAGGAAAACTCTTGCTCATTGTGGAATCCTTCTTCACCCGTGGACGACTCCAGTTTCGTCGCAATCGCCCCTTCGTCGAGGTCGCAAACGCGGTGGAATCTCTTTTGAGACAGCAGCTTACGCATTCTCTCTAAATTGATTCTGCTGTAATCGTGGCCGCGGCCCCTCAACTGCTACAATATTTTTCACCTGCGACACGCTGGGGAGGACATACATGAGCCGCAATAGTCAAAAGAGTTCGTTATTGGATAGCGTCGCCGTGCTGGCGATAATGGGACTGCTGGCAGGAGCCATCGGGGGCCTGGGAATCGGAATTGTTACGCAAAAGGGTGCGTCTGCCACCACCTCAACCACTTCTGCTCCCCCATCCAAGTAGCCCGCTTCAACTCCGCCGCACCGGTCCACCGTTGGCGCAGGTTTGCATTTTGCGCAGCTAAGACGGCGGAGATGTTGCCTCGAGAAGGCGACTATTCTCACCAATGCAACCCCTGAATTTGCCGTTGCATGATCCGTCGGCTCTCGCTTATGCTCAGAGTTTCCCCGGGAATGACAGGCTTGCATCTGGATCAACAGATTCTGGATCAACCGACGCAAATCGAGAGTGTCGACGAGAGTGTCGCTGAAAGTGTCGGCGAATATCCGCGCTGGGGGTTACAGGGCGTAGCCTGGTGGCTTCAGCTTGCGGTGTTGGCGGCCTTCTCGCTGTGGCTCTATGGTTCCACTCTCTTCCACCTGGTCGGCCAGTGGTACCACGATCCAGACTTCTCCCACGGCTTCTTCGTACCATTGTTCTCCGCCTACGTGGTCTGGCTGAACCGTAAGCGGCTGGCGCGCATCCCGCTGCAGCCGTCGTGGTCTGGTCTGGCGTTGCTGGTGGTCGGACTGAGCGTGTTTGCGGTCGGTCAACTGGGAGCTGAACTCTTTCTGGCGCGCTCGTCCCTGTTGCTCGTGCTGGCCGGCCTGATTGTGCTCTTTCTAGGATGGACTTATTTCCGCGCCCTTCTGTTTCCTTTAGCGTTTCTGATTCTGATGGTTCCCATCCCCGCCATCCTATTCAATCAGATCACGTTCCCTCTCCAGTTGCTGGATTCGCATCTGGCTGCCATCGTCTTGCCTTGGTTCGGGGTGCCCGTGTTCCGTGAAGGCAATGTAATCAATTTACCGGGCATCCAATTAAATGTGGCCGAAGCCTGCAGTGGCATCCGCTCGCTGATGTCGCTTTCTACGATGTCGATCATCTACGGCTACTTGATGGACAGCCGGACGGTCGTACGCATCCTGCTGTTTGTCGCCTCGATCCCGATTGCGGTAGCCGCGAACAGCCTGCGGATTATCGGGACGGGCCTTCTGGTCCAGTACTGGAGCCCGGACGCAGCCAAAGGATATTTCCACTCTTGGTGGGGAGTGTTCATCTTTGTGATTGCGCTAATCATGCTGTACCTTCTGCACCGAGGCGTGTGCTTATTGTGGCCAGAGAGGATGGAGAAGCTCTGAACATGCGTTTCGTCTGCGCGGCGATGTTGCTCGGACTCACGGCGATCCTGCTGCGCGGTCGCAACGAAGTCCTGGCCAGCCATCTGCCTCTCCAGTCTTTTCCTCAGCAACTCGGCGTATGGTCCGGTGTCGACCGGCCGATCGACAAGGAGTCTCTTGAGATTCTGGGGCCAGGGGAGTTCCTGCTGCGCGACTATTCCCCGCAGGTCGACACTGAGCCGGAAGTGAATCTCTACATCGCGTACTTCCCCAGCCAACGCTCCGGCGATACGATTCATTCTCCCAAGAATTGTCTACCGGGCGCAGGATGGCTCCCGGTCGAGAACGAGCGCGTCACTCTGTCACTGCCGAGCCATGCCCCCTTCCGCGTCAACCGTTACGTGGTGGCTAATGGAGACTCCCGCGCGCTCGTCCTGTACTGGTATTGGGCTCATGATCGCGGAGTCGCCAGCGAATATTGGGCCAAGTATTATCTGGTGGCCGACGCCATCCGCATGAACCGCAGCGACGGCGCTCTGGTGCGGATCATAGTTTCCATGAATCCCGGGGAAACTTCTGCGGCGGCGCAACAACGCGTCATGCCCTTCTGCAGCCGGGTGGTTGCTTTGCTCGATGACTATATCCCCCGCTGATGCAATCGCGGTTGCAGCCCTTTGAAATTCCGCCGGCACGAAGGTAACCGGAATCGAGTTTACCCGCGCTCCTGGCTTGCGGGATGCAGTATGATGAGTCGTTTCGCGGCGCTGCCCCAATTCCTCCGTGCTTGGAATCCGTGCTTGTAATTGGAGAAACTCGATGAGTCGTTCCACTTCGGTGCGCTTGTTATTAACCTGCTCGCTGTTCGCTGCTTTTTTCTCCGGATGCTCTCGGGATCCCAATGTTAAAAAACAGAAATATCTGGAGAGCGGCGACAAGTATTTTGCCGAGAGCAAATATCGCGAGGCCGCCATCGAATACTTGAACGCGATCCAGGTCGATTCCCGTTTTGCTCAGGCCCATTACGAACTCGGCCAGACCTATCTCAAACTGGATGACAAGAGCCGCGCCTTCCAGGAATTGAACCGCGCCGTTGAGCTCGATCCCGACAATTATCGCGCCCATACCGATCTCGCCAATCTGCTGGTAGCGGTGAGGAATCCCGACGGCACGCCGCAGCCGGACGCTCTCAAGCAGGCCAAGGCTCACCTCGACATTCTTCGCGACAAACAACCCAATAACCCGGAAACCTACGAGGCCTGGGCGAGCTATTACGCGGTGCAAGACAATCTCGATGCCGCGATCGGCGAGATGGACAAGGCCATCGCCACCGATCCAAACCGCTCCGAATCCTATCTGCAGCGCGCGCTGTTTCGGTCGGCAAAGAACTTGCCAGATAAGGCCGAGGAAGATTTCAGGAAAGCAGCCGAACTCGACCCCAAAGCTATGAACGCCCAACTGGCCCTGGGCGGGTTCTATCAGTCGCGCAACCGCCTGCCCGAAGCCGAACAGCAGTTCAAGCACGCCATCGACGTGGATCCCAAAGCCCCGGCTCCCCGCGCCGCGCTAGTTCGACTGCTGATGCAGGAAGGCAAGCGGGACGAAACCGAATCCTTTCTCCAGCGAACCAAGAAAGATCTCCCTGATAATCCGGAAGGCTATCGCATGCTCGGCGACTACTACTTCGCCACCCGCGATCTCGACAAGGCCACGGCGGAGTTCGCCTCGCTCTACAACGAACATCCCAATGACCCTAAGGTCAAGAAGAATTACATCCAGCTCCTGATCCTGAAAAACCGCCTCGACGATGCCGGCAAGCTGAACGACGCGATCCTGAAGGTCAACCCTCGCGATGTAGAGGCCCTGATGTTCAAAGGCCAGATCCAACTCCGGCACAATGACGCCGGCGGAGCCGTCGCCTCCCTGCACAGCGCCCTGCAAAACGACCCCGACAACCCGCTCGCGCACTACCAGTTGGGCCTAGCCCTGGCACAGCAAAACAATGAAGGGCAAGCCGAGGCGGAGTGGCGCGAAGCGGTCCGCCTTGACCCCAGCCAGCCCGACGCGCTGCGCGCTCTGGCTGCCTCGGCCGTGGGCCGCGGCGATGTCGATGCCCTCTTGCAGATCGCGCAGCAGATTATTACCAGTCAGCCGTATTCGCCGGACGGCTTCCTGTTGAAGGGGGCTGCCGAGATATCCCGCCAGAAATACAGCGATGCCGAGCAGGACGCCCAGCAGGCGATGCAAAGGGCTCCTCAGAGCCCCGCGCCTCTGGCGCAGATGGGGACCATTCAGCTGGCCCAGAAGCACTACGCCGACGCTGAGAAGTTTTACCGCGAGGCGCTCGATAAAGACCCGTCGTCCACCGAAGGTCTGAGCGGTCTGATGAACACCTACTTCGTGCAGAAACAGGTCGACCAGGCAATCGCCGCAGCCAATGCTCAAATCGCCAAGTCACCCAACAACGCCAATTTCTATGATCTGCTGGGCACCGCCATGTTCAACGGCAAGAAAGATTTGCCGGGCGCCGAAACCGCCCTGCGCAAGGCCGTCGAACTCGACAAAAATAACTCCGACGCCCTCGAAAAGCTCGGTAAAGTGCAAGTCCAGGAGGGCGCTTCGGATAAGGCTCTCGCTCTCTACCTGCAGTCCATCAAGGACAACCCGCGAGACGTCACTTTCTACATTCTTTCCGGTGAACTCTACGAAGCGAAGAAAGACTGGGATCATGCCAAGACGATGTACCAGCAAGCGCTCAGCATTGCACCAGATCATCCTCTGGCTTCCAACAATCTCGCCTATGTGATTCTCGAACAGGGCGGCAACGTCGACGTCGCCATGGGATTGGCGCAAACCGCTCGCCGTGGCATGCCCGACTCGCCCAATGCCGCCGACACGCTGGGCTGGGCCTACTATCACAAAGGCATCTACCAGTCCGCCATCGACCAGTTTCGGGAAGCCTTGCGGATGAGCGAGAAACTCGGCGAGCCCGATGATGCGGACCTTCATTACCACCTCGGTCTGGCCTATCAGAAAGCCAACCAGAACGCGCTGGCCCGCCAGCAACTGGAGAAGGCCGTCAAGTTGCGCCCCGACGACGCCGATGCCCGCAAGGCCTTGTCAGACCTCCACGGCTAGCCGGCCAAAACTGCTCCACCGGACTTCACACCACCAAAACGAAAACCCCGCCTGGCGGCGGGGTTCGGTTGGTTGGCGCGAAGCCAACGAATTCTTAGCTGTTGAGTTTGCGACGGACCAATCCAGCCAGGCCAATCAGCGCGGTTCCCAGCAGGCTCAACGAACCCGGTTCCGCTACCACCGCCTTCGAACTCGTGTCACCGCTGGAAATAGTAGTGCTGCCATTGAAGAAGCCGCGCCCAGTGTTGATCGTCAACTGGACGGTCACGCCTTGGGTCGGCACTCCCGAGCCGGTCCATCCCGAGATGGTGCCACTCAGGGTGTAGTTATGCGTTCCGTTGGCCAGGGTGATCAACGTCCAAGTTACCGGCCCCGAGAAACTTCCCGTGAACAGTGTGCCGCTCGGAACTCCGTTCATGCCGTCTCCTGTGATGGTAAACGACCCGCCGCCGGCGAACATGCCGCCCATTTGCAGCGAACCGCTGGTCAGCGCTCCTGTCGTGAAGCTTACGCTGCCCAGGTCGGAGCCGGTGAGCAACCCTCCCCCGTTCAGCCCATTGACGGCAATCAAGACGGACCCGCTCAGCGAAAGTCCCGCGCTCGAACCCGACAGCGTTCCTCCGCTGTTGGTGAAGTCTACGTTGCTGCCGGCAAACATCGCGGTTGGCAAAGCCAAAACCAACAGGGCCAGAAAAAGGATCTTCTTCATAGTTCGTTCTCCTAGGGTCACTTCACCCGAGTCTTTATGGTTAAAACGACGCCTGGTTGGCCGTCCGATTGGGGGAGAATTACGTGAGACGCTTAGGGCTGTAAAGTGCACTCCGAGTACCAAAGTTACCCTCTTGGTAAGCAATGGCGGAATAAGCGCTTATGGAAGATTTGCGAACGGAGTGCCGACACAAAGTGAAAACATCTGCGCAACAAGGCAAGAATGCCGCATCGAGTAAATCCCGTAGAACCGCAGCGGTGCAGGGCGGGCGGAGAACGCCGGCCAAGGTTAATCGGCGGCTACGCCCGGCTTGGGATTGTCGGCTTCCCGCCGTTTGACCATCCGGTTGGAGGGCAGTCCGGCGTCGCGAATCTTGTACAGCAAAGCCCGGTAGCTGATGCTTAAAGCGCGCGCCGCCTGCTTGCGGTTCCAGTGGCAATTCTGCAGAACTTTGAGGATAACTTTCCGCTCCAGTTCGCGCACCGCCTGGCGGGTCAGCTTCTTCAGATTGACCTGGCCATCCAGCGGAATCTCCGCGTTGAAGAAATCGGTGGCCGGCGGCGTCAGATCGGACGAGATCACTTCTTCGTTGCCCAGAATCACGTAGCGCTTGACCAGGTTTTCCAGTTCGCGGATGTTGCCCGGCCAATGATATTTGCGCAGCTGCGTCATCATCTCGCCGGAGAGAGCGCGCGCCCGGCAATTGTATTTCCGGTTGTGATATTCGAGGAAGTACGCGACCAGGTCGGGAATGTCGTTGGCCCGTTCGCGCAGCGGCGGCAGGTGCAGGTTCACCACGTTGATGCGGTAAAACAGGTCGGCACGGAACGTGCCGTTTTCAATCTCCTGTTCGAGCTTGCGGTTGGTCGCGCAGACCACCCGGACTTCCACTTTCTTGTCTTCCTGGGCGCCGATGCGGCAGAACTGTCCATCCTGCAGCAGTTGCAGCAGCTTCGACTGCAGCGACATATCCAACTCGGAAATCTCGTCCAGAAACAGCGTGCCGCGATGCGCCATCTCCACGCGCCCCGGCTTCATTCCGTAGGCGCCGGTGAACGCGCCCTTTTCGTAACCGAACAACTCGCTCTCGAGCAGCGTGCCGGGAATCGCCGGGCAATTCACTTTCACCCACGGTCCCGTGCGCCACGGCGAAGCGGCATGAATCATGCGCGCGATGATGTCTTTGCCGGTCCCGCTCTCCCCCTGGATGAGTACCGGAACGTTGGCGCTGGCCAGTTTCGTCAGGCGGTCGCGGACGGCCTGCATGGCCTCACTGCGCCCGAACACAATGGCGTCGGGCGGCATTTCCCCCAAAGGCTGGGCGAGCGCATTTACACTACTGGTTGTCATGGCGAATTTTTACCAATTGGGGGGATACACCATAAACAGCACCCGGACAGCCAAAGGTGCGCGGACTTGGCACGAACCACTCAAATCTAGCTTATGTAGTTGAAGGGTATCAACTTACCAAAGAGCCAAGCAGGCGTGCCCTAGTAATCAGGGATTGAGGACTACAGTAACACTCGGGGCAGGGTTATGCGCAAACATTTTCACACGACAGTGGCAATTTTCCGCCGCCGGGGAGCGGAGTCGTCCGCCAGCAGCAGCGGGCGCGTGAATTTGAGGCCCAGCAAATAGTAGCCGTCGGCCGGCGTGCTGCGCAGTGCCTTGGCGCGCAGGGTGCGCGAAGCTCTCGGCAACAGGGCCAACGACGCCACCGGCGCACTGGGGATTTCCAGCCGCAACTGTGCGATTGCGGGCAGAACCCGGCGGATCGCGACCAACATTCCCCCGGCGCTCACGTTCAGGGCAGTGGCAAACTCCAGGAATTCCGTGCCCTTCCCGTCGCGGCTGCGAACAAAAACGGGGATCGCAAGCGGTAATCGAGCCCACCTCCGCCGCTCACTTCCCGCTCTGGCACCGCTCATGCAGACCTCTCCATCATTCTCGGCCAAGCCTCAGGGAGCACCTGAGGGGCCAAATGTCCGGCAAATCCCCGGCGAAACTGGCAGAGAAAACCGGGCTCCGGGCGTCCCGGACTGCAAAACCGGCAAAGCAGCAGAAGTTTCCGGCTCTTTTGTTCGCTATGTATTCGCTTTCCAAAAACCTGCCTTCTCCGGCCGTCAGCCTGCAAAAGTGCAAGCTTTTGCTACACTTGGGTAATTCCTGTGCATTTTCCGTTGACAACAAATTGTGTCTGAAATAGGATTTTATAATCGGCACTCGGCTGGAGATCCGGGTGCAGTTCTCCTCTCCCCTGTCAACCTGTGGTAGTTCCTTCAATGGCCTCTGCCCACAAGAACACGTGCGCCCCTGATGCGGGAAGTTCCGCAGAAACCGTGCCCGTGCCAACCGTGCCCGGGACTGCTGTCCGTCCTGCCGGCGATGTGCCCAGCCCGGAAAACCTGCTGCAGGAGTACAAAGAGCTGCGCGATCGTTTCCAGCGCACCACCAACGCTCTAGCTTCCGCCGCCCACGATCTGAAAACGCCGCTGTCGATTCTGAACGGCTACGTCGAATTGCTGCAGAACGAGAAACTCGGTCCGCTCAACGACCGCCAGCGCGAAGTGCTGCGCGACATGCAGGCCAGCGGCAAACGTCTGCAACAGTTCATTCAGGACTTTCTCACCTACAGCGCTCTGGAAACCGGCGGTCTGCGCATGCAGTTCGAGGCCGGCAACATCAACGATTGCCTGTCTGAGGTTTGCCGAATGTGGTCGAATCGTTTTCAGGAAAAAAGGCTGGCGCTTTATTTTCTGGCCAACGATAAGCTTCCGATTTTTCCTTTCGATTCTCCGAAGGTGGAGCGCATCATCTCGAACCTGCTGGAAAATTCATTCAAGTTCACGCCCCAGGGCGGGACGGTGTGGCTGCACGCCGAGCCGCACATGTGGGAACGCCGCGCCGCGGCCCAGCCTTCGACCGCCGAGCGCCGCCGCCAGAACGTGACTCATCCCAACTCCGTCAAAGTCAGCGTTGCCGATACCGGGCCGGGAATCCCCGCGGAGTTTCACCTGGAAGTTTTTGACGATTTCTTTCGCCTGCCCGGCACCGCCAATCAGGAAGGGATGGGGCTAGGTCTCGCCATCGCGCGCCGGCTGATCCAGGGCATGGCAGGAAAAATCTGGGTCGAGAGTGATCCGGGCGCGGGTTGCAAGTTTTCCTTCCTCATCCCATACAAGCCCGTTGTCGCCGCCAGCAAGGGGAAAAACCGATGAAGCCAACCGCCAAGATCCTGCTGGTTGACGACGAACCCGGCATGCTGCGTTACATCAAGACGCTGCTCGAAGTAGACGACTACAAAGTCGAAACCGCGACTACGGGCGAAGAAGCAGTACAGCGCGTGGAAAAAGGCCTGCAGCCGGACCTGGTGCTGCTCGACGTGCTTATGCCCGGCATCGACGGCCTGCAGACGCTCGAGCAGTTGCGCCGCATTCAACCCGGTGTAAAGGTCGTCATGTTGTCCTGCGTCAACGATACCCGCAAGGTTGTACACGCCATGAAGCTCGGCGCCCAGGACTACCTGACCAAGCCGTTTCAGAAAGCTGAACTCGATGCCGTCATCGATCTCAGTCTCGGCCAGGGAAAACAGACTTACAGCGGAGAAGTCGAAGAACTTTCCGAAGACGTTTTCTTTATCGCGGCCAGCCCGCAGATGCGCAAGATCCGCTCGCAAGCCGCGCTGGTCGCCAATGTCGACATTCCCGTGCTCCTGCTCGGCGAGAGCGGGACGGGCAAGGAAGTTCTAGGGCGATTGATCCACAAGCTTTCGCCGCGGTCCCACCGCACGTTCCTCAAAGTCAATTGCGCCGCCGTTCCCGGCGATCTGCTGGAGAGCGAATTGTTCGGCTACGAGCCCGGCGCCTTCACCGGCGCGACCCACGCCAAACCAGGCAAGTTCGAACTCTGCAACAAGGGCACGATTCTGCTCGACGAGATCGGAGAAATGCCGCCGGGGTTGCAGGCGAAACTGCTACACGTGCTGCAGGACCAGACGTTCTCGCGCCTGGGCAGTCGTTCCATCATCAAGGTCGATGTGCGCATTCTGGCCGCCACCAACATCAACATTCCGGAAGCGCTCGCCAGCAAGCGCCTGCGCGAGGATCTCTATTACCGCCTCAATGCCTTCACCATGCAGATTCCGCCGCTGCGCGAGCGCAAGGAAGAAATTCCCATCCTGCTGAAGCACTCGATGACGCGCATGGCCGAGCGTTACGCGCGTGCCCCGCTCCCACTCTCTCCGGCGTTGCTGCAGGCCTGTCAGAATCATTCCTGGCCCGGCAATCTCCGCGAGTTAAACAACTTCCTGAAGCGCTACCTGATTCTGGGGGATGAGAGCCTGGCGGTCAGCGAATTGATTCCCAGAAACGACGGCAATGGCAATGGCGGAGTCCCCGGCGATTCGTCGGCCCGCGCCGCAGAGCCGGGCGGCTTGAAGTCGCTGGCCCGTACCGCGAAGGACGAAGCCGAAGCTCAGGCCATTACTCACGCGCTGGAACAGACCAACTGGAACCGCAAGCAGGCGGCCGCGATTCTCCAGATCAGTTACAAAGCTCTGCTCTACAAGATCCGGCAGTATGGGATTGCCGAATCCAAAGGCCACCACAAGCTCTCGGCGGGAGCTTAGTTCTCCCACGCTTAGCGATTTCAGACAAGCCGCTGCACGGTTTGTGAGAGAAGCTACCGAAGACAAATAGATCTGCCTACTCCCAGTCTTTAGGGTCATCGAACAGTGTCGGATTGTCCGGGTAGACTGGTGCAATCTCATCCAACTGTGCGTGGAATTTGTCGTAATCAGTGTGAATTTTCATTAGTCCAACGACAGTTCCCAAGTGCAACAGCAATTCTGGTTTCCCAAGTTCCTCGCTCGTCCACGAATGGAGTTTGTTGCTTGGGTTCCCGCGCTCACTTCTGCGCTCCTTTAGCTTCCTCAGCAGGCCCGGCGCTATGCGTCGCCAAATAAGATCGTTGGTAAGATGGCCGAAATATTGCGGCAGTTTCATGTCTGGACGCAATGGAACATTTTTTAGACGACAGAGGTGCTTGAAATAGTCTCCAGGGAAGGTGCGGACCCATCGACGTAGACTCTCCGACAGGAACTTTTCCAGGTATTCTTCCAAGTCGCGGCGGGGCCTGTCGTACTGGTATCCGGTCGCCTCATCGACCAAAGCAATAATACCGACACTGGCAAAACCGCGGATCAGGATCAAAGACCGCTCTGCTATGTGTTCTTGTGTGTGCGCTAAAACTCCTGCTCCTTTTGCATCCAAGAACACTCCGCAAACCTGAGGCAGCAGGTCAGCCGAATAGCCAAATGCGCGTACCCCGCTTAAAGTACGGAATTCTATCTGACTGGACGTCACCTGCAGAGAACTGGGAATAAAAGGTTTAAGGTTCTTCGCAGTGAGAAAGGCCGGGAGGTTGACGTCAGCATCGTAGTATTTGCGTCCCTTTGCCTGCCGCGCTCTTCCCAGAGCGACCATGACTCCGCTCTGCGTCAGCACCCTCATGCCATTGTCGAGAACAGCGCATGGAATTTCCATGTCTCCAATGGTCAGGATTCCTTCATGGGTAGCCTTTGGCAGGGACTTTCCCTCCCTTCCCCATCGCGCCGTCGCTGCGGCACGCGCAATGGCCGAACGATCCGCAGGTGACAGTTTTTCCGCCCTCGCCTGTCCGCCCATAGATTGAATATCGTTTCCTTTGCCCGTCATTGCCATACCCCCAGCAGGGTGTTGATTAACTCTTACGGCGACCAAGCATGATCGGCAATCCCTGCATCCATGGGACCATTTTATTGCTTGCTTGCAAGCATGTCAAGAAGCTTACTCGTGCTTGCAAATATTGCTTGCAGGAGGGACGGGAAGAGAGTAGGCTCCCAAAAGTGAAACGGCCACCCTTGAAGGTGGCCATTGGGTCCAACGTTACGCACGTTGGAGCTGTTCAGACAATTTCGATTCTAGGCTGGTGCATGATGATTGTCAACGCCAACAGTACTAAGGTAATCAGCTACATAGATGGCTTCAATCTCTATTTCGGGCTACGCAGCCAAGGTTGGCGAAAATATATGTGGCTGGACGTCGTAAAACTGTCGGCATCCCTACTTCTGCCGAATTGCACACTCGTGCACACCAAGTACTTCACTTCCCGCGTGAGAGGCAACGTCGGCAAGCAGGAGCGTCAAAGCGCCTTCCTGGATGCTCTGATGACGCTTAAAGACATGACGATCCATTGGGGACGCTACCAGCCGGACTTCAAGAAATGCCAAAAGTGCGGCGCTATCAGTCCACATCCGCAGGAAAAGAAAACCGACGTCAATATTGCCACCCAGATGATCTGCGACGCCTATTCCGAGGCTTATGATACGGCTCTCTTGATCTCCGGAGATTCTGACTTGGTTCCGGCAATAGACGCAGTTCGCAAGCTATCTCCTAAGAAAAGGATCGTGATTGCGTTTCCGCCGATATTCGTCCGAACTGGCAAATCACTCGGATGCCTGGCTTAATATTTTCGAAACCAAATTCAAGAAAAGCCAGATGCCCAGCGCAGTTAAATTGCCATCGGGCATAGAGGTGAAGTGTCCGGATAAGTGGAAATAATTCCAATCGCAACACACCAACTCTTCACAGCAGACTGGTCCTTGTTGCGGCGTCCGTGGGCTTTCCTCTTGCCGTCGTCACGCGGGAAATCCGCTCAAATCCTCTACTGAACATCCAGACTGACAACGCTACTCTTGGTGTCACTGCCGGAGACTGCCGAGACTGTGACCTTGTACTGACCTGCGGGCGTTCCGCTGACCGGTAGCTGCGTGTTGCTGCTGCTGCACGCCGGTTGCAGAAGGAGCAGGGCAAACAGCGCGCAGAACAGCAATATTCCCAGGATTCGCCGCCGGCGCCGGTTGCTCCCGGCTCCCACGCCCAGCAGAGTCAGTCCCGGTAACGCCAGCCACACCGCATAGAAGTGTCGCGTCAGCAAGCTGGTGACGGGCGGGATGATCGGCCGAGCCGTGGTCGTGATGTTCAGCGTGGACGACCCGGGACCGAGCAGCGTGACAGGACTGTTGGTGAAATTGCACGCCGCTCCAGGGGGCAAGTTGCTGCAGGCCAGCGTGATCTTCGAGGAATAGACCGGATGCGGTGACAATACCACTTGATACTGGGCGGTTTGTCCGGCGGGCACGCTGTTATCCGCGGGATTGATTGCGATCGTGTAGTCGCCCATCTGCGCCGGTACCTGGGCACGCGCCAGCACATTGTTGCCCGTCCCCATCACCTGCACCGAGCCGCCGTTAAAAGCAGCTTGAGTCCCACTGCTGTTCGGCGTGGGCGTGAGCACAATGGTGACCGTTGCCGTCGCGCCCGACTGCAGCGTTGGAAGGCTGCAGCTCACGCTGGCATTGGTGGACCCTCCTCCGCAGGTTCCGGCACTGGCGCTGGCCGATACGAAGTTGAGCGCCACTCCCGTAATTTGAGAGCTTAGATCGTCCACTACCGTGATATTGCTGGCCTGGTCGGGACCATTGTTGGTGATGGTGTAAGTGAACGTGGCTTGATTCCCGGCGTCGACGAAGGACTGGTTCGGGCCCAGCGTAAGCACTCCGCTAATGGACAAGCTCAGCGCCGACGACAGTTGGGCTGCAAACGCGTCGTAGCCGCCGTTGTACCCAGTCGTGGCGTTCACGGCGGACGCTGTAACCAGCTGACCCTGGACCTGCAGTGTGGTGGAATTGCTGTCGCCCGCGAAGTAGGAGTTCTGGTTCACGTCGAGCGCGACGCCCGTGCCCTCGGTGAACACCGTATTCCCGTCCGTGCTCCCTCCCCCGTAGTAAGTGGCCCAGGAACCGTTGGTCTGCCCTAACTGCGCGGCCGTGTTCAGCCGTGCCAGAAAAGCATCCTGGAATCCCGTGAGCGTGCTCTGAATCGTCGCTGTCGGGAAAACGGGGAAGGCCGTGGGCGAGCCCGGAGCGCCGGAGGACTGCGTCCACCCCGTCACATACGCACCACTGGCGGAATCCACCGTGATCGCCGATCCGGCTTCGTTGGCGCTCCCGCCGAGAAAGGAGAAATAGTTGAGCGTCACATTGCTCTGAACCGAACCAGTGGTCGGAGTCGGGTTGCTCAGGCGCGCCACAAAGGCGTCGTTCGGCGGAGGAGTCCCGGCAGGTGGCGTACAGGTAGCGGGTGCAACCGGGTTTACCGGCTGGTCCAGGCACTGTTGATACGACGCCGAAGTATTCAGCGTCTCGATACTAGACCCGATGTCGACGGAGTTCGTAGTCCCCACCAGATAAACGTTCGCCGCTCCGGTATCGACCGCAATGCCCGTGCCAGCGTCCGTTCCCGTACCACCGACGTAGGTCGACCAGATCAGCTGCTCTCCTTGAGGAGCGTTAGGATTGAGCTTGGCCACGAAAGCGTCTGAGTCCAGAGGTGTATACGCCGATGTGTAGACACACAACGGGGGATTCACGATAGACGGCGGAGGCGCCTGATCCAGACACGGCTGGTAGGCGTTCAGGATGGGAAAATCGGTGCTGCTGGCCGTCCCCGTATAGAGGAAGTTCGTCGTGCCGCTGAAGTAGACATTGCCATTCGTATCGACGGCAATGCCGCCGCCGGTGGCCACTGGAGCGGTCGTGTCGAAGTTACCTCCGCCAAAGTAGGTCGAGTAGGCGATGCTACCGGTACGGGGCGCGTTCGTGTTCACCTTGGTCACGAAAAACTGAATGGGGGCGCGGGGCGCGATCTGAAAGGGCAGCGCCTCGGGCAGCGTGCTCGCCGGGAATTGATCGGTCGTGCTGCCCGCGTCCGACGATGTGGTCGTTCCGGTAACGTAAACGTAGCCCGACGCGTCAATGGCCATCCCGCTGGCCGTGTCGGTGCCGTCGCCGGAAAGATACGACGAATACTGCAGCGTGGTGGCATCAAACAGCAACTCAGTCACGAATACGTGAGTGCCGGGAACCTCAGGCGTGGTCTGATACGCGTTGGTCGCGGTCGTCGGGAAGTCGGAGGACGAAGTAGTGCCAGCGACATAGGGATCACCCGCGCTGTCGACTTCGATTCCCACCGGCGTGTCGATTCCGTTGCCTCCGAGATAAGTCACATAGTCCAGCGCTGCGGCAGTCTGGCCCAGCGGCGGCGTGATCTTGGCGATGTAAACGTTCTGCGTCGCCCCGGCAGCGAGAGCCGTCTGAAAGACATTAGCGGCCGGGAGATTGGGCGAAGTGGTCGAGCCCGCGAGATAAATGTTGAATTCGCCATCGACCGCGATCGAAGTCGCACGCTCGTCTCCGCTGCCGCCGAAGTAGGTCGCGAAGGTCAGAATCGGATCGATCACCAGCTCGCGCGAGTGGTCATAGGGCCCAATCGCGAATCCCGCGCGGTTGGCGCCCCGCAGAACGAAGCGGCCTTCCACCGGTTGCTGCCGCCCCGCGACTTCCTGGTAGACGCGCGGAGCTTCCAACCGCACGCTGCCGTCGTTACTGTGTCTGTTAAGGTGGTCGTTGTTAAGAATGACCAGCGCGCCGTCTTTCAGCTGAAGCTGTTTCGCGCCGTTGAATTCCAGCTCGGCCTGCGCCGGATCTGCGCCGGGCGCGACCTGGAAGTCGTACTCCAGCCGTCCCTGGTTTCCGTAGAACACCAGATTGATTCCCGGATAAATATTTTCGTAACGCACGCGGGCAAACTGCGGCACGCCCCTGCGCCACTTCGCGGGATCATTGCCCAGAAAATAATTGCTCTTGCCCGGCAGCAGAGCCGTCCCGGTCAGGCTCGCATTCGGATTCGCTCCCGCCAGCTTCATCTGCAACGAATTCACGCGGGCCAGGGAGGCATCGTGCTTCCCTGAATTTTGCTTTTTCGAATCGAGCTTGTTCGGATCAAGCTTGTTCGGATCAAGCTTGTTCGAATCAAGTTTCGTCCGATCCTGCGAAACCGTGCTCAGGATCGCGCCCTCGGGCCCCAGAAACAGGCTGTATCCCGGGCCGCGAGTCACAAACTTCGCGCGCCGGTCGGCGGGGTCAAGGCGACCCTGTCCCAGGTTCGGCTCGAAGATCAGCGGCAGTCCAGCAAAGACCGAGCGCGCCTGAGATTTCACTTCGGCGCTGGCTGGGCTCGGCATCCCCTGCGCCGTCGCCGGCGCGGTGGCCGGAGTTTCAAACCCTGCAATCTCCATCGCGGCCGGGAGTCCCGTGACATTCGCGATAGCGTTCGCGACAACGCCCGCGGCGGTTTGGCCTGTGCGGGAACCCCACCCGAGAACTGCGCATCCTGCGCCGAGCACCACCAGCCCAGCAGCCAGAACACGAACTCGTACCACGGATGTTCCCAACCAACGGCGATCTACGTTCACTCGTTCCTCCGATGCAGTTAAACCAGTATTCTTGCGATCGATATTCTCACGGTCAATATTATTCTTACGATCGATCTTGTTCAGGATTGGTTCTCCGTTCAGCCCGCGCGTTCGCTCAGAATCGTTCCGGGCTCGTACATTCATCTAGCCCAGATCTTCCTATCAGATCAGTGGAGAGATTCGTTACGGCGCACAAGTCAACCTGACCTCGCGCCGGTGAACTTCCCGGGGCGACCGGCCCACGGCTTGCTTGTCACTGGAACTGGCGGAAAAAATTAAATAACTACTTAAACATCTGACGGATAGACAAGTCAAGCGACCCTCCACCCTGCCCCTCGCTCCAAGTTCTGTCAGATGCGCGCGCAGGAGCGGAAAGATGCCGCGCCATGGCACAAAAGTGGCGTGAAACGAGTTGCTGCGCCTCGCCCGTCCGGCCCAAAGCCCGAAGAGCCCTGCACAAATGCGTGGAGATGAAGGTGGTGGAAAACGATGGAGGTGGCAAAAGTATGACCCACTCCCCGCAATCGCTTGCACGCGGTGCCGGGCCATCCTCTGCTGGCGCCTCCGCAAGCCACTCATTCTTCGCGGAAAACTTGCGACTCGCCCGCTCACTGAGATGGCAGCAGGATTGCTCCATACCAGAGCGAGCCATGCGCGCCCCTGCGTTCTTGCGTTCCTCCCACGGCTCCTGGACGGGTGCCGTTTCAGAATCCGGACAGATTAACTGAATCAGTTCAAGCGGCATTTTGCTGTTGCAAACTGCTGATATTTCTATACATTGAGGGCGTAGGTCCTCAGTTAGGGTGGGTATTTGACGTCTGCAGTGGTCGCCTTTCTGGAAAAAACACGCTCCCGGCGAGGGAGCTCAGGCATGCAACCGAATTCACAGGAACGGCGGATGATGCGGCGCTTTGACATGCGCCTGCCCGCCATTGTGCGCGTCGAGGGCACTGACGAAGTTCAAACCGAAACCCAGAACGTCAGCGCGCGCGGTGTGTTCTTTTACCTCGACCGCGCGGTCGCGGCCGGCACCAAGCTCGAAGTCACTCTGACCTTCCCGCCCCACGTCACGCTGACTGACGCGGTTCGCGTCCGTTTCACCGCTCGCGTCATCCGCGTCGAACATCCTCTGCCGTCGGCCCGCATCGGCACCGCCGCCATGATCGAAGACTACGAATTCCTCCGCTCCAACGGCAGCCCCGACTTCCTCGCCGCCCTGCAGTCGGAATGGAAATCCTCGAACTAGAAAGCGGCCATTAGCCGTTGGCAATTAGCATCTAGCCGCTGATGCTGGTAGCGTGCCCAATTAGAACCTGGTATTGCCCGTCGACTGGCTAAGTGCCAGGTGCTAATAGCTTGGTCGGCGTACTTCCCTTTTCTGCTTCGATCAACTGCTGGCGCGGAGGATTCATCGAAGGGTTCGTATCAGGGCATGGCTTTAGCCATGCCGTTGGCGATCCCAAAAACTGACGGGCTTTAGCCCCAGCGGTGCCGGGTCCAGTTCAAATTCCGCATGCGCCGACGAATGCGGGAACTCGACCGCTTCGAGAACAAGACCTCGCCTCACAGGATTATTCCGTATGTATTCGGCGATTCCCAAATACGCCTTGGCATCAAGCACGCGCACTTCCGAGAATCCTTTCTGCCAAACCGGTGCCCCGAAACCGAGTTCCCTTCCAGCGCGAAACGCAAAGCCACCCTTGATGAACTGCACAGGCTTTTCGATGGTCATACCGCAGGCGACCGTAAGCAGCAGATGGAAGTGATCGGGCATGACCACGAATTCATGCAAACGAAATTTTCCCTGCGCGCGATAGCCGTAGAGAACGCTGATGAAGAGCCCAGCAGATTGGTTGGATTGCAGCAAGTTGCGCTTTTCGGCAATCGACGATGTCACAAAGAAAGCACGCGCGCCGGCGACAACGCGCGAAGCATCCGAATGTCGAATGGGGATGGCCATACCCAGCGGCTGAAGCCGATTCCTCTTGTTCCGGCTTCCGTCGGCACGCCTTGAAGGCGTGCCCTGATACAAGTCTCCAGTGAGCGGACTGGATGTGACAAGGGTGAAGGCGCTATTCTCTTCATGCAGATTTCAAACTGGGAATTCGCGGGATCGTCTATTTCTTTCCCAATTCCTTCAACTCCCGCCGCAGCTTCCCGAACCTTCGCACCAGGCTTCCGAGATAGACGCCATGAATCACCCAGGTGGCAATGTAGGCGGCGAAGAGAAATTTGACGGCGTTCATCGCGGACTCCGATTCAGGGGAAGGCTGGCCTTGGCCGCCACTCCTTCTCCTGTCAGCGATTCCATGGCGTGAGCCTCTTCCACTTCGCGGTGCAGCAGTTCCAGCCGGAAGCGCGACCAGCACACCAGGAATGCGAAGCAGGAGAACGCCAGCCAGTTGATCAGCACCGCATGCCACATTCGCGGATCAAGCGAACCGCCGCCTCCGATCACTGGCTGCGGATGCTGCGTTCGGAAAAACCAGATCGACAAAAAAACCAGCGGCACATCCAGCGCCCCGAAGACCGCCAGCGCCGCGGCCAGCATCTGCGTTTGCGCGCTGTTAGAAAACCCCCGCAGCACGAGATAACTCACATAAATCAGCCACAACACCAGCGTCGAAGTCAGCCGGATATCGCTCGGCGCCCACCAGATGCCCCACACCGGCCGCGCCCAGATCGGTCCCGTGACCAGCACGATGGTGCAGAAAACCACGCCAACTTCCGCGGTTGTCACCGCCAGCACGTCCAGGCGGTCTCCGGGAAAAAGCCACCCGATCAGGAAATAAAAGATCGGAATCAACAACACCGTCGTCGCCGCCGCGCTCGGCTGCATGCCCGGCGGAATCAACCGCTGCACCTGCGGCAGAAAACAGGCGCCCACCCCCACCACCCCGACGGCGAGCACAACCCATTTCGCCGCAGTTTGCGTGGAAGGCTTCCGGCTGACCAACTGAATCGATGCGATGAAGTTAATGAAGAAGAGCAGAAACGCCGTCCACGCCGAAGGCACGTGGTAATAGAAAATCCGCTGCACATCGCCCATGGTGCGCTCTGTTGGAGCAACCACCAGTGCCTGATACAGGGCGTAAGCCAGCAGAATCGCCGTAAGAACCGAGAGGATGGGGAAGAGACGTTTCATTCCGCGTGCAGAATCATGCCAAACAACGCCAGACAAGCTGTAGTAAACACCACATCGTAGGTGAGAAGCAATACGATCCAGAAGTGCGCCGACTCTTCTCCGGTCAGAATCGACGTCGTGGCGGCCACCATGGCGAGTACGGCAGGAATGGAAATCGGAAACAGCAGCAGCGGGAGCATGAGTTCGCGGCTGCGCGTGCGCACCGACATGGCCGCGAAAAATGTTCCATTCACCACCAGCGCCCAGGTTCCGAGCACCGCGACCGGAATCAACTGCCATGCCGGACCCAACACCCGCAGGTTGTAAAAAATCACGAACAGCGGCGTCATCAGCGCTTCCAGCACGCTCACAAAAATAAAATTGCCCAGCGCCTTGGCCAGAAACAACGCATTCGCCGGAGCGGGAGAAACCCGGTACGCATCCAGCACCTGATTGCGCAACTCGCGCGCCCAGGTCTGGTTGAGCGCGACCACGGCGGCAAACAGAAAAGCCACCCAGATCAATCCGCCCACGATGTGTCGCGACTCTTCTGCCAGAGGATCGAACGAGAAGCTGAAGATCACGACCACCAGCAACGAAAAAAACAGCATGGAATTCAGCGCGTCTTTCGAGCGCCACTCCAGCCGGATATCTTTCACCAGCGTCGCCAGCGTCACCCCCCAAAGGCTCATCGCGCGTCTCCGCGAAGTGCCCCGGACGTTGACGGAGCAGCACCCGTCAACGGAGCCCCGGACGAGGGCGCCCGCCGCTCCACCATCCGCGCATGGCGAAGGACTCTCATCGAACTGACTCCGCGCGGGCCAGGCTGGCGGTCCGGTCGACGATCTGCCCCGCCTGCATCCACACAAACTCGTCGGCCACGCCATCGAGCAGCTGCGCCTGGTGTGTGATTAAGAAAATCGTCTTTCCCGCGTCGCGCATGCCCTTGAGCAACTCGACCATTGCGCGCGCCGAATGCATGTCGACGTTCGAGAACGGCTCATCCAGCAGCAGCACTCGCGGATCGTGCAAAATGGCCCGCGCCAGCGACATGCGCTGCCGCATTCCCTGCGAATATTGCCCCACCGGCCGCGTCAACTCCGGATCGAGTCCGACCTTTCGAATCACGTCGCGAATCACCTCTTCGCAGCGCGCGTCTTTATTACGCCCGTCCTTCTTGCCTCCGTTGCTTCCGATGCCGTAAAGCCGCGCAAAGTATCGCAGGTTCTCCAGCCCGCTCATCTCGTCGTAGAGCAGCGACGGATGCGCCATGTAGCCGATATCGCGGCAGGCTTCCTGCGGAGACTTTCCGAGAATTGAAATCTCTCCGCGCGTCGGCTGCGCCAGCCCGGCCAGCGCCCGCAACAACGTCGTCTTCCCCGCTCCGTTCTCGCCGAGAATGGCGTGAAAGCGTCCCGCATCAAACTCCGCCGTGACTCCGCGCAGGGCGGCAAAGCGTCCAAACTGCTTGATGAGGTTATTGACGGTGATGATGGGGGCGCTCACTTCAGCAGTGAGTTTACTGGAGGCTGCGAATCTGTGCACTGGATGTGAACAGACTTTTCAGAGTATAGGGATCCTTCGACTGCGCAGCTGCTTCGCCTTGCAAAGCAGCCGCTGCGCTCAGGACGACAAAGCTTGGGCGGTGACAGCGCTTAAACGACTCAGTTCGAAATTCCGCTCGCGGCCGAGGGCTGTACCTGCGTCATGGTCTTGGCTGGTTCAGCCGAGGGCGTCGCGCCCGGCGTGCCCGGCTGCTTCGGAGCATATTTCGACGCGCACTTCGCTTGCAGTTGCTTGGCATGGAACACGCCATCGCGATCGAAGCGCCCGTCGGCCAGCGCCTGCGAATCGTCTTTGAACGTGTCGGGCGGCGCTTCTGTCCCGGTATAGTCCACGTGGAGAGTCTGGTCTTCTTCCATCAGCACAAACTGCACATGCGTTCCCACGCGCTTGATCGAGCCCGGCTGGACATTTCCCGCAACCCGCAATCTTTTCGAATACGCGCCGTCGCCCATCTTGTGCAGCTCTTTAATCGTGACGTAGTAACTCTTGCTGTCCTGCACGCCGCTGTAGGCCAGGTAGCCGAGCAGCACCAGAATGATCGCCGTTACGCCGCCGAACTTGAGATAGATGTTGGATTGGCTCGACATGTAGCACCCCGAACGTACCCACAATCTAGACTCTACGCGTCACCCGGCCGAGAATCAAGATTCGGGAGTCCGCACTGCGCCGCCGATTTCCTCCCGCCGGCAATCGTAGCGAGGGCATTCCTCCCTACCACCTTGCCCCGCTGCTTCCTTCCCGGCTACACTTCCTGTTCGCCTGGAGACATCCATGAAGACTCTTGCCATGAAAACTCTATTACCGCTCCTCCTCCTTCTCGCCACCGCCCTGACCGCGTCAGCGCAAGACGAAAAGCCGCTGACCTCGTTCCCCTACACACCCGGAGTCGACATCACCGCTATGGATAAGACGGCCGACCCATGCGCCGACTTCTACCAGTACACCTGCGGCGGATGGAGGAAGAACAATCCCATTCCGGCCGACCAGGCGCGCTGGAGCGTTTACGGCAAGCTCTATCAGGATAACCAGCAGTTTCTCTGGGGCATTCTCGACCAGCTCTCGAAGCAGACCAGCGGCCGCAATGCGAACCAGCAGAAAATCGGCGACTACTTTGGAGCTTGCATGGACGAAGCCTCCGTCAACCTCCTGGGCGCCAAACCGCTGCAGCCCTACCTCAACCAGATCGCGGCCCTGCAGTCCACGAAGGACCTGCCCACGCTGCTCGCCGGCCTGCATACCTCGCTGCAATCCGGAGGTCTTTTCTTCAACTTCGGCTCCAATCAAGACTTCGAGAACTCGCAGAATGTCATCGGGTTCGCCAATGCCGGCGGCCTCGGCCTGCCCGACCGCGACTACTACACCAACACCGACGAGAAGTCAGTCGACATTCGCAACAAGTACGTCCTGCATGTGCAGAAAATGTTTGAGCTGCTCGGCGACAAGCTCGACCGCGCCAAGGCCGAAGCTGCCAAAGTGCTGGAGATCGAAACTGTCCTCGCCAAGGCCACGTTGACTCGCGTGGAGCGCCGCGATCCTTACAAGCTGTTTCACAAGGTCGACTTCAAGGGCCTGCAGGCGATGACGCCCGATTTCGACTGGTCGGTTTATATCAAAGACGTCGGACTGGCTTCGCAGAATGTCTTCAATGTCGACCAACCGGCGTTCTACGCCGAACTCGACAAACAGTTCAAGACGCTCAGCCTCGACGACATTAAGACCTACCTGCGCTGGCACACCGCCCACGCCGTCGCGCCCTATCTCTCCGACGATTTCGTGAACGAGAATTTCAATTTCTTCAGCAAGACGTTGCGCGGAGTTCCGCAGCTTCGTCCGCGCTGGAAGCGTTGCGTCACACTGGTGGACCAGCAACTGGGTGAGGCGCTCGGCCAGGAATTCGTAGCTCGCGCCTTCAGCCCTGAGTTGAAAGAAAAAACCAGCCTCATGGCCCGGCAGATCGAGCACTCCATGGAAGAGGACATCGAGACTCTCGCGTGGATGAGCCCGGCCACCCGCCAGCAGGCGCTCGAAAAGCTGCACACCATCGTCAACAAGATCGGATATCCCGACAAATGGCGCGACTACAGTTCGGTCGACATCAAGCCCAACGACTTTGTCGGCAACGTGCAACGGGCCACGATTTTTGAATCGAAACGTGACTTGAACAAGATCGGCAAACCGCTCGACCGCGGCGAGTGGGGCATGACTCCGCCCACGGTGAACGCCTACTTCGATCCGCAAATGAACGACATCAATTTTCCCGCCGGCGTGCTGCAACCTCCGCTATACGACCCGAAGATGGACGACGCGCCCAACTACGGCAACACCGGTGGAACCATCGGCCACGAACTCACCCACGGCTTCGACGACGAAGGCCGCCAGTTCGACGCGCACGGCAACCTGAAAGATTGGTGGACGAAAGACGACGCCAAGAATTTCACCGATCGCGCCCAGTGCGTTGTCGATCAGTATGCGCAGTACACCATCATCGACGACATCAAGATCAACTCCAAACTCACCGAAGGCGAAGACATTGCCGACCTCGGCGGCCTCATCCTGGCCTGGATGGCCTGGAAGGATCAGACCAAGAACATGACCCTTGAGCCGCGCGACGGATTCTCGCCCGAACAGCGCTTCTTCGTCGGCTACGCGCAGTGGGCCTGCGAGAACGATCGCCCCGAGAACCTGCGCGTCTCCGCCATCACCGATCCGCACTCGCCCGGCAAGTACCGCGTGAACGGATTGATGGTGAACATGGATGAATTCCAGAAAGCCTTCGGCTGCAAAGCCGGACAGCCCATGGTCCGCGAAAACCGCTGCCGCGTCTGGTAAGCCGCTGCGAGTTAGCCAATGAAAGCGCGGACGCCATCCGTCCGCGCCGGAGAATGGAGTCCCGCGAGAATGGAGCTCCGGACGCCCTCGTCCGGGGAGCCGCGCGAGAAATCCGTCTCCATCCGCTAGAATAAAAGCGTCACAACCCCACATTTTCCTATGATTCATCCCTGGCACGACGTAACTCCCGGCGACAAACTTCCCCACGAGTTCGACTGCGTGGTCGAAATTCCATTCGGCTCCAGCGTGAAGTATGAACTGGACAAGTCGAGCGGACTGATCCGCCTCGACCGCATCCTTTACTCCGCCGTCTACTATCCGGCGAACTACGGTTTCATTCCGCAGACGCTCGCCGAAGATGACGACCCGCTCGACGTGCTGGTGCTCTGCCAGGAGACGGTCGTGCCGCTCACCATCATCCATGCCCGTACGATCGGCCTGATGACCATGATCGACGCCGGCAAGCAAGATCACAAAATCATTGCCGTCGCCACTGAGGATCCCGAGTTCAACTCCTACCGCCAGGCCTCGGAAATGCCGCCGCACCGAATGCTCATGCTGCGCCGCTTTTTTCAGGATTACAAACAACTCGAAGGTAAGGCCGTCGAGGTCGATGAGATCCGTCCCCCAGGTGAGGCGTATCCCATCATCCTCGACGCCCTGCACCGTTACAGCGAACAACGTCGCAAGGGCTTCAAGGGCACGAAGTAGCAACCATTCTCCCTCGCAGACTAATGAAGACGAGCTGTCTTGGGCCTTCCCTTACTGTCTCATATCGGGAAACGAATCAAGTTGTGCACCAAGTAACCTTTGCCAAGTCATCGCCGCGGACCTAGAATTGGCCCGAGTCAAACACTGCTCGCTCGGGTTACTACCTACGAAGCAAATTTCTGCCGAAAGGCCACAACCAGAAGCACCAACGAGGAGACTTATGAGAACTGTACGACATTGCGCCGTACTGCTGTTTTTTGTCGCCGTCTGCACCGCTCTGACTTTCGCCGACGAGCCGGGAAGACATCCGGCTTATCTGCACGCTCTCACCGACCTGCGGCACGCGCGCGCCCATCTGGGCCAGTTCGCGGCCACCGGCCACATGGACCGCGAAGAACAACGCGCCATCGACGAGATCGATAGGGCTATCGGGGAAATCAAGCATGCCGCGATTGATGACGGCAAGAACCTGGACGACCATCCGCCCGTCGACGCGCAAATGGACCGCAAAGGCCGCTTTCACCGCGCGCGGGAACTGCTCGACAAAGCCCACAACGATATTGCCCGCGAGGAAGATGATCCCTCTGTCCGCGGCTTGCGCGATCGCGCCATCCACCACATCGACGAGGCCCACCGCATCGTCGATCACCTGATCGTGCAGAATCACTGGTAAGAACTTTTCACCATTCGAAGAGAAAGCCCGGCCCGCAGCCGGGCTTTTTCTTTAAAGTTTGCCCTTTGGTTGCAAGAGCGGCTGTTTTCGTGCAAGAGCGGCCTTTTTTGTGGAAGAGCGGCCTTTTTTTTGTGGAAGAGCGGCCCTTTAAGGGCCGCCACAATCAGCCCCAGGATAGACAGGGCTTCAGCCCCGTGGCTTCTACGGAAAGAGAACGTCAGCCAAACACTTCCCTGCATTTTTCTATTGACATGATGTACTAGCACTGTAGTACACTGACACACATGGGAAGGAACACCAACTCGGCGGCGCCCCGGTTCTCATTCTCCATCGACCTGCACAGCGGCGTCCCGGTGTACCGCCAGCTGATCGACCAGGTGCGGAGCGGCATCGCCTCTGGCTCGCTGACCGCGGGCGATCAGCTCCCGACCGTGCGCCAACTCGCCGTCGACCTTGCCATCAATCCCAACACCGTGATGCGCGCCTATCGCGAACTGGAACTCGGCGGCCTGCTCGAAACCCATCAAGGCACGGGAACGTTCATCGCCCATAAAAAGCTGGAAAAAGATTCCCCTGAACGCGAACGTCAGCTCGGCCAGATGGCCGGAGAATTCGCGGCCCGCGCAGGCGCCGCCGGATTCACCCTGGAAGATTTGATCGATCGTCTGCGCGACCTGTTGCCCAAAAGGAGATAAACGTTATGGCAAGAATCCGAATCAACGAAGTGAGTGGCATCGCCCGTTTGCTGTTCGCAATCAGCATCGCGATTGGCCTCGCGGTGACTGCGGCCATTCACAATTCCGCTCCAGCCGTGATCGGAGCCCTGGTCGGCCTCTACTTTCTGTTTGCGATCAAAGTCGTGCGCCAGTGGGAAAAGGTCGCCGTGCTCCGCCTGGGCCGCTACGTCGGACTGCGCGGCCCCGGCCTGTGCCACATTATTCCCATCATCGAAACCCTGAGCCCTTATGTGGACCAGCGCGTGCGCGTCGCCAGCGTTTCCGCCGAATCCACGCTCACCCGCGACACCGTTCCCGTGAACGTCGACGCCATTGTCTTCTGGCTGGTCTGGAATGCCGAGAAATGCATTCTCGAGGTCGAGAACTTCATCGACGCCATCAACATGAGCGCGCAAACCGCGCTGCGCGAATCGATTGGCCGCCACGAACTTGCGCAGATGATCACCGAGCGCGAAATGATGGGCCGCGAACTGCAGCGCATCCTCGACGAAAAAACGAATCCCTGGGGCATCACTGTGCAATCGGTCGAGATTCGCGACGTGAAAATCCCCGCCGGCCTCGAAGACGCCATGTCGCGCCAGGCGCAAGCCCAGCGCGAGCGCCAGGCCCGTATCATTCTCGGCCAAGCCGAACAGGAAATTTCCAACAGCTTTGTGCAAGCCGCAGCCGCCTACGCCGAAAACCCCGTGGCCCTGCACTTGCGCGCCATGAACATGCTCTACGAAGCCGTGAAAGAAAAAGGCGCAATGGTGATCGTGCCTTCGACTGCCGTCGAAACCATGGGCTTGGGCGGAACCCTAGCCACCGCCTCGCTTGGCGGCGCCAAACCCTAAACAAATCCCACAAACAGCGTCTAAAGGAGGAACAAATATGAAGTGCTTACTATCCGTGTGTCTGAGCGTGTTGGCAGGAGTCGCAATCTTTGCGGCGAGCAAACCAGGGCAGTCACCGGCCATGCAGAGGGGCGTCAGCGTGCAGATGGCTACGAGCAATCACGCCACGCCGATGCCGGAGGCCGACTGGGAGAACGCGTGGATCGTGACGGTCACAACTGATGGACGAGTGTATTTCGGCACGGACCAAGTCACGGCCGAGGGCCTGGCCGAGCAGATGAAAATTCATCCACACAACCGTGACGCAAAACTCTACGTCAAGGCTGACGCGGGTGCGCCGTTCAGCAGCGTGCGGCAGGTTCTCCATGCGGCGCGTGTGGATCTTTTCGATGACGTGGTCCTTCTCACAGCCCAGCCGGAAACGGCGCAGCCGGGGACAATCGTGCCGCCGAAGGGACTCGACGTTTGGGTCGGAAGCGAGGCGGGATCGAATTTCGTCGCGATTCAGATCGGCGCAGACCAGGGATCGGCCGCGCTGAAGGTCGGCAACGAAACTGTTGCTTCTTCAGCGCTGCAAGGCAGGCTGGCCCAACTCTTCGACAATCGTGCCGGGCGGATCGTTGTTCTGAAAGCATCCGGCCAGGTGGCGTTTGCGCAACTGGTCCGGACGATTGATGCGTGTCAGGGCGCGGGCGCCAGCCGCGTTACGGTCATCGTTTCGGGAGAAGTCTAAGCCGGGTGCCCCATTTCTCGCGCGTCCTCTTGCGCGAGAAGTGGGGACTTTCGCTCACCACACGTGGCAAGCGTTCTCCGCCACCATCGGCTGCCCTGCCTTGCAGCCCCACGCCTTCTGAAACTCCGGCATGTTCTGCACCACGCCATCCACGCGATACTTCCCCGGCGAGTGCGAATTGGTGCTGACCTGCATGCGCAAATATTCCGGCCGCTGCTTTTCGCACCACACCCGCCCGAATCCCAGGAAGAATCGTTGTTCCGGCGTGTAGCCGTCGATGCTCTGCCCTTCCTTCCCAGTTTTATCGTCGGCAATCAAGCGCTCCAGCGCCGCAAGCGCGATGCGCGCCCCTCCGTTGTCCGCCGTGTTTTCGCCCAGCGTGAGCCGCCCGTTCAGCTTCATGTTGTCGACCGACACGAAGTTCGAATATTCGTCGGCCACGCAACTCGCGCGTTTCTCAAACTCCTTTCCATCCTGCTCCGTCCACCAGTCGCGCAGGTTTCCCACCGGATCGAACTTGCGTCCCTGATCATCGAAGCCATGCGTGAGTTCGTGCCCGATCACCAGCCCGATGCCGCCGAAGTTAATCGCATCGTCCATACTCTTATCGAAAAACGGCGGCTGCAGAATGCCCGCCGGAAACACAATCTCGTTCAAAGACCCGCTGTAGTAGGCGTTCACCGTCGGCGGAGTCATGCCCCACTCCTTGCGATCGAGCGGCTTGTCGATCTTCGCAATCTGCCGCTTCGATTCGAATTCGGTGGTCCGTCGCACATTTCCGACCAGATCGTCGGCCTTGATCGTGACCGAACTGTAGTCGCGGTACGCGTCAGGATAGCCAATCTTGTTGCGGATCGCCTGCAGCTTCACCTTCGCCTGCTTCTTGGTGTCGTCCGACATCCACGAGAGACTCTGAATGTCGTTATCCAGAGAGGTTTCCAGCGCGTCCACCATCTTCAGCATGCGCTGTTTGCCCTCCGCTCCAAAAGTGGTCTCGACATAGCGTTGCCCCAGGGCCTCGCCCAACGATCCATCCACCAGAGTCACGCAGCGTTTCCAGCGATCTTGAATCTGCTTCTGCCCGGTCAGGGCCTGCCGCATCTTGAAATCAGCGTCGACAAACGGCTGCGAGAGCCATGGAGAAGCCGCCCGCAGCACATGCCAGCTCACATACGTCTTGAGCGAATCGAGAGGCAGAGCCGCGAACACGCCGTTCACTTGCTTGAAAAAATCGGGGTTGGTGACGTTTAACGAAGTGAAATTCGGCGCGCCCACCGCGGCGAAATAGCGATTGAGATACAGGTCCGGCGCCAGCGCCACCGCCTCGTCGCGCGCCATCTTGTGGTCGCGATTTTTCGGATCCCGCGTCTTGGTGCGGTCCATCGAGTCCGCCGCCAGCAGGGTCTCGACGACCAGGACGGTTTCCGCCGAAGTGGCTGCCTGCTGCGGAGTCTGGCCCGCGAGCGTGAACACCTGCGTGGCAAACTCCGCCAGATGTTTCCGCATCTCAACTTTATCGGGATCATCCTTGACGTAGTAATCGCGGTCGGGCAGCGACAGTCCGCCCTGATTGATATAGACAATCACCTGATCGGCGTTGTGCAGATCGGAACTCGAATAGAAACTGAACAACGAAGTTCCCCCCACCAGGTGCAGATGCCCAATCTCTTCAATGAGCGCGCCTTTGTCCTTCACCGCCGCGATGCGTTCCAGTTCTGGCTCGATCGGCGCAATTCCCTTCGCGTCGACAGCCTTCTCATCCATGCACGACCCGTAGAGGTCGCCGATCTTCTGATCGATCGCATTGCGCGAGGCCCCACCCGCCGCAGCCTTCTCTAGAATTTTCCGGTCGATCGCCAGGTTGTTCTCCTGGAGCTCGGAAAAACTCTGCCACGCCGGCCGGTCCGCCGGGATCTCCGAGTTCTTGATCCAGTTCCCGCACGCGTACTGATAAAAATCCACGCACGGATCGATGTTCTTGTCGATGTTGTCGAGACTGAATCCCGCCCCAGGCTTGGCGGAAGCGCCAGTCTGAGAAAAGCCGGCAGCGGTCGAGAGCAACAAGAGGGCTAACAAAACGCGGAACGAGCGCATCAGAAATTTCTCCTTCAGACAACGGGTGAAATTCTAAGCCCGGAATTCTAGATGAGCAAACATCAAGCCTCTGTGCCCTCCGTGTCCTCTGTGGTGAAAGCTCTCCTTGTAGCCGAAAACGAAGCCTGCCCCTGCTCCCGGACGCGGTTATAATCGAGACTCAATTCCTAAGAGGCGTCCGATCATGACTTCCATCAGCGGCAACGGCAGCAACGGCTACACTATCCCTCAACCTCGCGCAGAGTGGCTCGCCCGCCGCAAGAAAGAAAACACCAGCGGCAATTTCTCCCAGATGCACTACGCCCGCCAGGGCGTAATCACGGAAGAAATGGCGTTCATCGCCCACAAAGAAAAGCTCACGCCCGAGTTGGTGCGCGACGAAGTTGCCCGCGGCCGCATGATCATCCCCGCCAACATCAACCATCCCGAGCTCGAACCCATGGCCATCGGCGTGGCCAGCCTCTGCAAAATCAACGCCAACATCGGCAACTCAGCCGTCACCTCGGAAGTGAATGAAGAATTGAAGAAGCTGCACACTGCGGTTCACTACGGCGCCGACACCGTCATGGACCTCTCCACCGGCGGCAACATCCACGAAATTCGCGAAGCCATCCTTCGCCACTCACCAGTACCAATCGGCACCGTGCCGATTTACGAAGCAATCGCCCGCGTGAAGCGCGTCGAGGATCTCAACGCCGCAGTCATGCTGGAAGTGATCGAAGAGCAAGCCGCGCAAGGCGTCGATTACATGACGATCCACGCCGGCGTCCTGATCCAGTATCTTCCGCTGATTTCCAAGCGCATCACCGGCATTGTCAGCCGCGGCGGCGCCATCCTCGCCCAGTGGATGGCCTACAACCACAAACAGAATTTCCTTTACGAACACTTCGACGACATCGTCAAGATTTTCAAGAAATACGACGTCAACTTCTCTCTCGGCGACGGCCTGCGCCCCGGCTGCGTCGCCGACGCCAGCGACGAAGCCCAGTTCGCCGAACTCAAAACTCTAGGCGAACTCACCAAAAAAGCCTGGGAGCACGACGTGCAGGTCATGATCGAAGGCCCCGGCCACGTCTCCATGGACAAGATTAAAGAACAGGTCGAGAAAGAAGTTGAATATTGCTACGAAGCCCCGTTCTACACGCTGGGCCCGCTGGTCACCGACATCGCTCCCGGCTATGACCACATCACCAGCGCCATCGGCGCAGCCATGATCGGATGGTACGGCGCCGCCATGCTCTGCTACGTCACGCCGAAAGAGCACTTGGGTTTACCGAACGAAAAAGACGTGAAAGACGGCATCATCGCCTACAAAATCTCCGCCCACGCCGCCGACATCGCCCGCGGACGCCCCGGCGCCCGCGACCGCGACGACGCCCTCAGCTACGCGAGATACAAGTTCGACTGGGAAAAACAGTTCGCCTTGTCGCTCGATCCAGAGACAGCGCGAGCCATGCACGACGAAACCCTCCCCGACGACTTCTACAAGGAAGCCGCCTTCTGCTCCATGTGCGGCCCCAAATTCTGCTCGATGAACTATTCGTCGAAAGTGGACGAATACAACAAGCAAGTGCATGGGATTGAGAAAAAGGATTACTCCGAGTTAGTAGATAAGTTAGTCTCACTGAAGTAAACTGCTTCCGGAGACAACTTATGACGGGGTTAGCGTCCGCTCGGGCCCTGGCAGGACTGTTTCTTTTATTGTCGTCAACCTTGACGCTCGTGGCGTGCGGTTCCTCTTCGGGGGGGGCGCCTCCGCCTCCGCCTCCGCCACCACCTAAGGAATTCGTTTTCGGCGCCGGCAACGGTAGCGTGTTGGCCTTCACCCTCAACTCACAAACCGGAGTCCCCACCCAGACTTCGACGATTCCCGGAAACAATGGCGGCTTTGGCATCGCTGTCAATCCTGCCGTCACGTTCTTATACGCCGACGATGTGAGTAACGGAGGAATCGACGCCTTCTCCATCAGTTCAACCGGCGTCCTCACTGCGATCAGTGGTTCTCCATTCCCCATGCCGAGCGACTGGGCCCCTCCCCAGGTCGACAATATCGCCATCGGCCCCGCCGGCAAGTTCCTTTACACGCCCGACGCGGCATCGAATGTTGTGGTAGGGTTCACGATTGACGGAACCACCGGCGCGCTGAGCCCGATGTCGGGTTCGCCCTTCCCTGCCGGCGCAACGCCTCAGCAGGTAGCCGTTACGCCGTCCGGACAGTTCTTGTATACGTCCGACGGAAATGACCCCCAGGGTGGAATCTCGGCCTATGCCATCGATTCTTCCACAGGGAACCTCACGTCGATTGCGGGTTCACCGTTCCCCACCACGGCGGGCGGCGGCCCGGATGGCTTGGTAATCGATCCTTCGGGCAAGTTTCTCTACGCCGCTTTACCCCTTCTCAACGGCATAGCGGCGTTCACCATCGACAGCAGCACAGGCGCGTTGACGCCCGTAGCGGGCTCACCATTTTTCCCCACTCTGAGCAACGGAGCGTATCCAATTCTGTATTCGATCGCGCTCAGCCCTAACGGCCAATTCCTTTACGCCCAGGCGGATATTCATGCAGCGATCTACGGTTTCACAGTCGACCCCAGCACCGGAGCGCTGACTTCGATGAGCGACTCCCCATTTAGCACCATTTTTATTACTGCCATGGGCAATCTTGTCGTGGATCCGAGCGGCAACTTTCTCTATGTCGGAGAGACTCTCAACGACTCTTTCTTCTATTTGACGATCGATCCAACAACCGGAGCCCTTACGCAGACTGCAAACGTCACCTTCGGCTACTCTCGAAGCCTTGCGGTCGCCAAGGCCCCATGAAAGCTTAATTGGCGGGATCGTACCTGCGGAAAAGGCCTGTCAGCCGAAGTGAGAAACAGGGGACATGGGGGACAGACGGGACGTTCACTTTCTCCTCTGCCGGGGGCCTTACTCTTCCGCGTTCTTTGCGAAAGGGCGAAGATGCAGGAAAATGTCTCGAGAACCGTCGCCGGCAGAGTATCCTTACAGGCATGGCTGCGAACTGGCTCGAACTCGCGAAGAAGATGGCCCAAGCCGCTCGGGCTGGAGTGGCTTTTGAAAGAAAGCGCTTGCAAGAAATCCTTGCCGAGAGCCAACCGAAGCAGCAATCTCAGCGTTCCTCGTCCCGTTGAGCCGTCCTAGGCTCACCATCATCGCAGGAGCCAACGGCTCCGGTAAAACAACTCTGACCCACTGGAACTCGGATGTCTTCCGAGCGATTCCCGTACTAGACCCAGACATGATCGCGAGAACGCTACAGTCGACCTCGCCGCAGCATTCCCGATTGCAGCAGCGCGGCACGTCCTAAGATCCGCGAAGCAATTCATCAGTCAGCGCGAGAGCTTCGCCGTTGAGACCACGCTCGCCGGAAAACACTATCTACAAATGATGGTTGATGCGAGAATTCGCGGTTTCGAAATTGTGCTGGTCTACATTGGCACGGAGAATGTCGAGACTAATCTGGCTCGCATCCGCAATCGCGTTCTTACGGGCGGACACGACGTTCCAGAACTAGACGTGCGCCGCCGATACACACGAAGTTTCGAAAATCTTCCGCCAGCCATATCGCGAGCCGATCATACGATCCTGTTCGACAACTCCAGCGAAGAAGGCTACCGGCTGATCGCGGTGCTTGGGCCGCCGGAAAATCAGTGGTTCGAGCCTGTTCCGGCGTGGGCAGGGATCTTGCCCAAGTAGACTTCGGCATCCTCACGCAAAAGGCGCTGAACGAACCGAATGATCCGTATCTCCGCTAGCGGGCTTCAATGGCTGCCACGGCCTTATCGATGTTCATGGCCCCGTAGTCGAACGTGTGCTTGCTGCCGTCGGTCAGGGTGAGAATGCATTTCTTGCTCAGCAGCTTTTTCTGAACCTCGACGGCTTGAATGCTGCTTTTGTCGATTTCCAGATAGCCCTCACTTCCCCACTTGATGGTCAACACCTCGGCCAGCATTCCTTTAGCGCTGACGTCGAACTTCGCGTCATACAGCAGTCGCCGGTTGGTGACCGTCAGCTTGCCGTTATACTTTCCGCCATTGGGCGGAAGATAGAGTAGAGTCCAGGTGTCGATTTCGACTTCGCCCGGCTGAAGAGTGATCTTCATGGATGTTCCTTTCTGAGTTCAGGCTGATCGTTGTTTAGGCTGATCGTCGTTTAGCAGGTTGCGGAAAAACTGTTCTTCCGCCCCGTAATTGCTCGGATTGATGGTAGTCTGCTTGCCGCATGACAGTTGAAGCAATTTCAACAGCAGTCGTGATCTTTCGGGAGTTGCTAAACTCTTCAGACGAAGAAGTCTTTCGCAAGCTTGTTGGAACTGGCGTCGATAGGCAATATGCAGCGCGTCTGGTCGAGTTCCTTCCCATGGCTTATGGTCGGTTGCTCCTTGGGAAAGCTGGAACGCGCTTTTCTGAGATGTTTCAGAGGATGACACCGAGTGGTGATCTAAGCGCAGAGCGACCTCTGTCCTCCGAACCTGTCTGGGGAGAAGTTGTGTCTTTTGCCCAAGCAGAGGCGGGGCGCGGTGTGTCCCGGAAAGACCTGCTGGCGGTCGCGGGACGCAGCGCAGAGTTGGATGCGGCTAATCAGCTTTTGAGGCAAGGCTCCAAGCTGGAGGGTTTGATCCTGACAACTGCTTTGCTCAAGTGGCCGCAAGAGGGTCCGCCGCTGTGAACTGGTGTACCCGAAAACAGTCTTGTTTCCACAGCACAACCTGGTAAGAAGAAGGCATGCGCGGAAACGACGAGCAGCAGTTGGATGTGTTCAGCTATGTAAGCCCCGAGCAGCGAGTTCCGCAGGATCACCCCTTGCGCCCTCTTCGTGTCATGACGGATGAGGCATTGAGGGAACTGCAACCACGGTTCAACGGGCTGTACGCCAAGACAGGGCGACCTTCGATCGCGCCAGAAAAGTTGTTGCGAGCGCTCCTGCTGCAAGCCCTGTACTCGGTGCGCAGCGAGCGAATGTTGATGGAGCAACTCAACTACAATCTGCTGTTCCGTTGGTTCGTGGGCTTGAACATGGATGACTCGGTCTGGGACGTGACCGTATTCACCAAGAACCGGGAGCGGTTGCTGGATGGGGACATTGCCGAAGCCTTCTTTCAAGCCGTGCTCCAGCAGGCACGCGAGCGGAGTTTGCTCTCGGACGAACACTTCACGGTGGATGGAACGCTACTGGAAGCGTGGGCGAGTGTGAAGAGTTATCAACGCAAGGATGCGAAGAACGACGTCCCGCCGGACGATCCCGGCAATGCGACGGTGGACTTCCACGGAGAAAAGAGGTCGAATCAGACGCACGCGTCGAAGACGGACCCGGATGCGAAGATGGCGCGCAAAGGCAAGGGCAAGGAAGCCAAGCTGAGTTACAACGGGAATCTGCTAGTGGAGAACCGCCACGGGCTGATCGTGAACAGCGAGGTGTTCGAGGCCAACGGAACGGCGGAGCGCGATGCCGCGCTGGTGATGCTCGAACAGATTCCAGGCACGAAACAAGTAACGGTGGGCGGCGACAAGGGGTATGACACGGCGGATTTCGTGGCTGAGTGCAGAAACTTAAAGGTGACGCCGCACGTGGCCCAGAACCTGGGGCGGCCCGGTGGGAGCGCCATTGATGCTCGTACGACGCACCACGCCGGATACGCCATCAGTCAGAGGAAGAGGAAACGCGTTGAAGAGTGCTTCGGCTGGCTGAAGACGATCGCGCTGTTGCGGAAGGTTCGGCACCGTGGAATCTTCAAGGTGGGATGGGTCTTCACCTTCGCTGCCGCAGCCTACAACTTAGTCCGTATGAGGAATCTGGCGATTCAGTCGACGTAAGCCGAGGTCGCTGTTTATCCAACGGCTCGAAAAACGATCTGCGAGCCGCCAGCGAGGCACCCAAGGTCCTTCCCCAAGTCGTGAAATCGCGGGGCCCGAACAGAATCTATGCCGCGACATCTCTTTTTCCGCAGCCTGCTAGGCCGATCGTCGTTTAGCATTGTTCAGGTTGAGCATGGGACAACCTTTTTCGCTGAGTCGATCGGAAACCTCGTCTACGATAAGCGTATGACGAAGGCAAAGAAATTCGATTTCGAAAATCCCGCTCCCATCCTCGACGACGAAGACGGGGAAAATTCTCGCCGCCATCGACGAAGGCATCCGGTACGCTGAGGCTGGCCGAGTCGTGCCTGCGGAGAAAGCCCGCGAACTCCTGCCCAACTGGGCTGCCAAGTCCTCTTCTACTTCTTAGCCAGTGCGTCGAGTCCGGCCTGCGCAATCATCTCGTCGACTTCCGACTTAGCGCCGCTGGCGGCAATGCCGCCCAGAATTTGGCCATCAACAATAATCGGCAAGCCTCCCTGGCCCGGGAAAAAATCAGGATAGGCCAGCGCTTCCACGTTGCCTTTCTTCACCAGGTCGGCTGCATCCTTCGATGGACTTCGATAGAACGCAGCGTGCCGCGCCTTCTTCTGCGCCCACTGCAGGGTGTTTACGGGCGCGGCGTCTGCCTTTTCGAGGAAAAGTAAATTGCCGTTGTCGTCCACGACCACCAGCGTGACTTCCACATGCTGCCGTTGCGCCTCAGCCTCAGCCGCGGCAATCATGGCTTTGACGGTCGCCAGGTTCAGATACTTCTTGCTGGGCAATTCCGCCGCGGAGGCAGTCACCGGTAACGACAGAATCGTGATCGCGATCCCGAACGCCGTTGATTTGAGTAGCATTGACTTGAGCAGCATTGATATGAACATGGCCAAGCATGCTAGCACAGACGGGTTCTTCGAACGGTCGCGAATGAGGAAGCGGAAAAGGACTCGCGGGGTGCACCCATCCTTGTCGCGTTCTTCGCGACAGGGTGGGGATTTTGACCGTTACACCCCGAACTGAAACGGATTGAACGCTCCCACTTGAAACTGCCGGAAGTCCCGTTCGTTCCGAGTCGCCACTTGCAGGCCGTGAACCCGCGCCGTCGCCGCAATCATGGCGTCCTCAATCAGCGCCGGGGACTTCCCCGACTTGAGCCGCGCCCATTCACGAAAGCAGGCCGAATCCATCGGAATCACCGAAAACGCCTCCTCCGTGACGAGCAGCCAGTTCTCGATCTCCGCAGCTTTGCCTGGATCGTTCCTGCGCGTTAGTTCAGCGCCTGCCTGCAGTTCCCCGATGGTCACTGCCGACAGGAATATCTGCTCGGGTCGGAGGGTATCCATCCACGCCACAACCGCGCCGTGCGGCTTGCGTTTGCGCAATTCGGAAACAACATTGGTATCGAGCAGATATCGAATCACTGAGATCGGTTATTTAAACTCCGGCCCGCCGAAATCGATCGCCGGCCGGCTCTTCCATCCGCCGCGCTTCGGCGCAACATCCTCAAACCGCGGCCCTCCACCCAGTAGCCACTGCTTAATATTGGGGCGGCTTTCGCTTTGCAGGCGACGCCATTCTTCGATAGGAACCAGGACCGCCGCTTCCACACCACGGCGGGTGACCACCTGCGGACCTTTTTTCAGCGCCGCATCGAGGAATTCACTGAAGCGCGCCTTCGCCTGCTGCAACTGCCACGAATTCATGGTCGATTCCCTTTTCTGACGCTATTATATGACTAGTCATATGACTAGTCAACTGCGCGAAAGCCGTTGAACTCTTACTTCTACTTCCCTTCCAAATTAATATCTCCGACCCCGACGTGCGCCCGCAGTTCGTACTTGCCGTCTCCGTGATACTTCAGCGTCTTGCCCAGCCAGCCTTTGGTTTCGCCGTCGTAGCCGTCGCTATTCACGTCGCCGATGCCGGTACTGGCGTTCACCAGGCGGTATCCGGCATGCCCGTTGGCCACGCGGATATCGCCGACGCCTAGGCTCAGATCCTTGTCGCCTTCAACCTCTTCCACGGTCACGTCGCCGACTTTGGCATGCACGTCGAGATTCGTCTTCTGCGGCACTACCAGTTCCACGTCAAACGACGTATTCCGAACTGGAGGGCACGTGAAATTCGATGGTGGCGTCGCTGCCGTGCACGTCGAAATCCACGGTCGCTTCTTTGACGTTGCTCTCGCGCCGGCCTTGATGGTGTAGCGCAGGCTGATCTTGTTGGTGTCCCCGCGCTTGATATGCATGTCGCCCACGCTCAGGCGCACATGCACGAAGCCGCCGGCGGTAAACTCGCGGGCATCGCTGCGCGTCTCTTCATAGTCCCAATCATGATTTGAGCCACTGGCCGCCCGCAACGGAGCCGCGCTGAACGGAACCAGCACCAGACATACCAGAACTGTTTTGTAAAGCGGATTCAAACGGGCAAGAGACCTTCCACGCATGAAGCACCTCTCGGGCGCAAGAGCGCCTGGTGGTGGATACGCGATCGCAGGCCCCACGGTTCCAGGAAAGGTTTGAGATGCCTAGGGAGGGTCTGATTCAACCTCCCGTTTCCTCTGTGCATCTCTGTGTCCTCTGTGTCCTCTGTGGTTCAGGCTTTCTGTTAAACCTTGATCAGAGCCTGCCTCACGCTAGTTCCGGAAGTCGGCCAGACCGTTCCACACCAGTTGGACGGCGATGGCGAGAATCAGGAAGCCAAAAATCTTATTGATCGCACCCACCGCGCTCGGACCCAGTCGCCGTACCAGCGGGCCGCCCAGACTGAAAAACAGAGTCACGCTCAGCGCAATCGCGGCCACGCCGATCACCATCCCCAGATACGCCGCGGCGTTGTCCACATGAGCTGCCAGCGCCATGACCACTCCAATGGCGCCCGGTCCTGACATCAGGGGCATGGCCAGCGGAGTCAGCGAAATATCCTCTTTGCTTTCGGCTTCGTGGCTCTCCGCGGGTGTGATGCGGGCAGTCGACGTCACCATGCCCCAGGCGGTATTGGCCACAATCAGGCCGCCGGCAATTTTGATCACCGGCAACGAGATGCCGAAAAACTGCAGCACGAAGCGTCCGAAAAAAAGAAACGTGATCAGGATCAGGAACACCCACATACCCGTCTTGAGGGCGGTGCGGTTGCGGTCGCGCGGCGTCCACGTCGACGTCATGGTAAAGAAAATCGGAATGCCGCCGAGAGGATCGACAATCGGAAACAACGCCAGAAACGTGGCCGCCGCCGAAGCCGGCAGCGTGCGCAGGAACTCTCCGAGGACGTGAGCCGAATTCATGACGCTACCGCGATCCTTCCAAAGTCTTCGCGGCGCGCTCCAGTGCGGCCGCCAGCGCCGCCAGTTGCTGCCGTGCCCGGTCGCTGTCGCCCTTGTCCAGAGCCTCGTTCACGCCGGGAATCACCACGGCCGCGTAGCCCGTATATTCCCCGGGCGCATAAATCACGTGGCGAAACCATGGACGATGGGGCAGTCCCTGCGGTGCCAGCAGCGCCCGCTCGGTCCCGCGCAGAGCCTGATTCAGCCGCGCCGCATCCGCCAGCGGACTCTTCTGCTTCACCAGCATCTTTCCCCCAGCGACCTCGAAGTGGCGAGCCGCCGCGTTCACCGCGCTGAAATCGAGCACGTGGTTGCCGAATTTATCCTCCGCGCGCTTGCGCGCCGTTTCCAGATACACGGCAATCTCTTTCCCATATTCGTCGTAGTCATAGGGCAAAACGTCGACATCGGCCATGCGCACGCTTTCCAATCCAAAGACGCGCGCCATCTCCTGTACGTACACAAATTCGGGATCGGCGAATTTCCGGAACCAGGCAAAATTGTCGAACGCCGAGTGGTACACACCGTAAGGCCCGCTTGAACTCATGTCGGTCGAGGGCACTCCTGAGTGCTCCAGGAACGCGGTGTAATCGGAGCCGCTGCCCAGGTCTCCGACCGGCACGTCGCCCTTCACTTGCGCCGCCGGAAGGCGATGGTTTTCCGCGATCGATTCTCCGGGAGACTGGGTGGAGAATGCATCCGGCCGCGCCGACTTCTGCCACGCCTCGTAGACGGTCCCGCCTTTTGGGCTGGGCACAACTTTGGTGACGTCGCGGAGAAATTGTTTGAGACTGGGCACGGCCGATGCCCCGAACGTTGACCCGGAAACGGCAACATCCATATTGAAATACGCGGCGGCATTCGCCATTTCCGGCTCGTGCTGTTCCACCCACTCGGTTGAGCCGATCAGGCCTTCTTCTTCGCCATCCCAACTGGCAAAAATCAAAGTACGTTTCGGCCGCCACCCCGACTTCAACAGGTCGCCAACGCCGTGCACCGCCTCCAGCATGGCCGCCGTGCCGCTGTTGGGATCGGCCGCGCCATATACCCACGCGTCGCGATGGTTGCCCGCGACCACCCACTCCTCCGGCAATTCACTGCCACGCATCCGGCCAATCACATCCCACAGCGTGCGGAACTGGTAGTCCTGCTTGAGATGCATTTTCAGCTTCGCCGGTCCGGGACCAACGTGATAAGTGAACGGCAACGAGCCCTGCCACTCGCGCGGCGAGTCCGGCCCGCCCAAGTGCTGCAGGATGGGCCAGGCGTCGTGATAGGACAACGGCGTGACCGGAATTCTGGGCATTTGTTTGGATTGCTGCGCAGCAATGCGCTGCGACTCGGGCAGCGACAGCACCGACGCCACGCCCGGCGTGGTCGGATCCCCCGGAAACTCAAACATGAATCCCACCGATCCGCGCTCCACGCCCGTATCCGGCCGCCATGGGCCTTCAGGATATTTGTCGCCGCGCCGCCAGCCGTCATCGGCCGGATCGGAGTAGAGGATCACGCCTGCCGCGCCATGTTCCTGCGCCACGAAAACTTTGACTCCGCGAAAATTCTGCCCGTAGCGCACCAGCACGATCTTGCCGCGCACGTCCACCTTGAGTCGCTCGAGTTTCTCGAAGTCCTCGGGGCTCCCGTAGTTTGCGTAGACCACGTCGCCCTCGGCGTCGCCCGAAGGCGACATACCGTTGAAGGGCATCACCACCCGGGGATCGTCCTGATACGCATCGTGGTCGACGTGCTCGCGCGTGGGGCCGTGCATTTCCACTCCGGCAGGCGCGATCAGATCGACGCTGATTTCCGCGGGATAGTTCATCCAGACCTTGTACTCGACGACCTCGGTCTCGAGCCCGGCGGCGCGGAATTTCTCCGCGACATACTCGGCGGTGGCTTTGTCTTCGATTGTGCCCGCCATGTGCGGAACCTTGGTCAGAATGCGGAGGTGCTCTTCCGCCAGCTTGGAATCGGGTACGCCCAGGAATTGCGATTCCACAGCCTGCTCGGCGGCAGCATCGCGAAATCCGAAGATGGCCGGGACCGAAGAGGAAAGTGCCGAGGCGCTCCCGCCAATCTTTGGGGATGAGCCGGACAGGAGGATGGCGCCGGAAAGAAGTGCTGCCGAGAAGAGTCTCATGGGTTTCGCGGTGAAAGTTAGTAAGGTTAGCACAGGCGCTCGCTGGTGACGTAGCGCAGGCCGTCGGCATCCACTATATTCGCCTATTGTTCGCCTTGAGAACCAACTTCACCAACTTCACCATCTGGTGCGCAAGCATGATATACTACTCCCATGAGACGAGCCACGATTACTCTTCCCGATGACCTGGCCAAGGCCGTGGACGACTATATGCAGGCCCAAGAGGCTCCGCCTGCGCTTACGACCGTGGCGCAGGCGGCGTTGCGGGAGTACTTGCGGGAACGAGGATTTCTGCGGGAGTACCGACCGCTGAAGATTACGCCAGTGGGACGGAGCGGACGCAGCGACGTCAGCGTGAACCATGACCTCTATCTGACCGGGATGAAGGAATGATTCGCGCCGTATTGGCCGACAGTGGTCCGCTCTACGCGGCGGCCGATGAGGACGACATCTATCACGAACAAGCAATCCTACAACTGCAGAAGCTGGCCAACGACCGGCGCGAAGTTGCGATTGCTTACCCGACATTACTTGAGACCTACGGACTTCTGTTGTTCCGCATGGGGACAGGGGCTGCCCTAAAATGGCTGGCATTTATGGACGCTGCAGTCCTGGTGAATCCGACACAGGAAGACTACGGTCAAGCGCTCACGAGGGTGCGAGGACTGCCGGACCAGCGCATCACATTGGTTGACGCCACCGTTGCGGCGTTGGCGTCCCGGATGGGACTACAGGTTTGGACCTATGACCATCACTTTGACGTGATGCGCGTTCCGGTTTGGCGGTGACGCGGTACCCTCCGGTTCGTTCACATCACGGGGCCCGGCAGAAATAATTCCCTATACCCTTCACTCCGCCGGATGGTCACTCTGGCTCGCTGACAAATTGTTTCGCTAAGCAGAATCGGCTCGACCAGTGCGAACAACCTCTCAGAGTCAGGACCGTACATAATTAACGTTGTGCTCTCCGGTCCCACCACCTCTCCGGCATACCAACCCGCAGCCTCTGCCTCGACCGCTTCCGACAGTCGACCCGCTAGCTGAATAACCTCGTTCTTTCCGGTCGTCATTCCGGGGCGACGGCCAAACGCCAGTTCGATCAGCACGGCGGTTTTGGTTGCGGGCTTCAGATTGGTCAGGTCTCGATCAACTGTAGGAATTCCCGTCATGGCGGCGCGGACCGACGCCAGTCGCTCCTCGGTTACCTTCGCTTCCTCTGGTCGTCCCAGCCTATTCAGCGCTGCCACCTGATTCTCCAAATCTTCCGCAACGGTTTCGAGATTCGGGCTCGGCTGCTTCTCGTGCTCCGCGTTCGCCTTCTTGAGCCATTCCACGGCTTCCGCATCGCGACCATCATCCCGAAAGATCAATCCGCGGGTGCCATACGCCGACGCCAACGAAGAACCACCGACGGGCGCGAGCAGGGCGATGGCGCGATCCACCGATTGCAGGGCCTCCGCGAATTTTCCCATCCGTCGGTAACAGTTTGCGATGTTGTTCAGCAATGTTCCCATGCGCTCGGGCGGAGTACTGGGGGAACGCTCCCGTACTTGAAGGGCTCTTTCATAGTGAGCAAGAGATTCAGCGTGACGGCCTTGCTCAGAACAAATTATTCCGAGGTTCACCCATGCCGGAGTAGCAGACTCCAGTTGGGCTCTAGCCGTATGCCAGTCGGCTGCTTCCTGATAGTACCGTTCGGCGTCGACCGGAGAACTCTTTCGCAATGCGTGCCCCATGTTCATCAGAACGTCCGGCAGTCGAGGATCCCCATGCTGATGACGAAAACTTTTCAGCGCCTCTCGCAGGGTAACCGCAGCATGATCACGCAGTCCAACCCGGAGGTAGCATTGCCCTGCCCGGCGCAGCGCCTCGCCCATCGCGCCCGGTTCGTCTCGCGCAATCTCCAACTGGATCGACTGCTCACAGAACGGAATCGCACGCCGGAACTCACCCATGTCCATCAACGCGGCCACCATCATGTACTGAAACAACCCATCCTGTGTGGTGTCGGCGGCGCCTGCCAAACCAGAAATCGCCTGCTCGCGAATCCTTTGAGCCTCCTCGTCACGTCCCTGTTTCGAACGCAACCGGCTCAGATCACACAGCGCCAGCGAACGTACGTCTCGAGCCTGCTCCGGAGACAAAGCTTGCGCAACCACAAGGACGGCTGCAAAGGCTTTCTCCACTAAAGCCTGATTGCCTTGCTGCAGTGCGTCGACTCCAGCCGCGAGGAGGGCAAGACATCGTTCCCACTGATTCGGAATCATGCGTTCATCCATAGACTGACGTCCACACGCAGTTTGGCATTACCGCACCTGCCCAGTCCCGACAATCTCGTACTTCGACGATGTAAGTTCCGCCAGCGCGAACGGGCCACGGCAGTGCAGTTTCTGGGTGCTGATGCCCATCTCAGCGCCGAAGCCGAATTCCGCGCCGTCGGTGAAGCGAGTCGAAGCGTTCCAGTAGACGGCGGCCGAATCCACGCCACGCAGAAATTTGCGCGCGTTCGCTTCATCGCCAGTCACAATCGAATCGCTGTGCCGGGTCGAGTACTTGTTGATGTGAGCGATCGCGTCGTCGACATTCGCAACCACCGCCACCGCCATGCATAACCGCAAATATTCTTCGTACCAGTCCTGCTCGGCCGCGGGCCCGACATGCAAACCGGCAGCCAGCGTACGGACCTTGCCGTCGCCGCGAACTTCGACTCCGGCGTCGATTAACTTCTTAACGATGCGCGGCAGGTATTCCGCGGCCACGCGCTCGTGCACCAGCAACTTTTCGGCGGCGTTGCACACCGACGGACGTTGCGTCTTGGCATTGATGACAATGCGGTCGGCCATGTCGAAATCGGCCGACTCGTCGACGAAGATGTGACAGTTCCCCGCTCCGGTCTCGATCACGGGCACCGAAGAATTCTCCGTAACAAACGTGATGAGGCCCGCGCCGCCCCGCGGAATAATGACGTCAACCAACCCGCGGGCCTTAATGAGATCCTGCACCGATTGCCGGGTGCTCGAATCGAGCAACTCAACGGCGCCCTCGGGCACTCCGCCAACTGCGCTCATGATTTCCACCAGACGCTGGTTGCTCTGCGCGGCTTCCTTGCCGCCGCGCAAAACGATCGCATTGCCGGTTTTGAGGGCCAGCACCGCCGTATCGACCGTAACGTTCGGCCGCGACTCGTAAACGATTCCCACCACGCCCAGTGGCACGCGCACTTTGCGGATTCGCAGGCCGTTCGATTTGGTCCATTCCGCCAGCGTCTCGCCGACGGGATCGGGCAGGGCCGCGACCTCGCGCACTCCGCGCGCCATGTCCTTGACCCGTGACGAAGTCAGGAGCAAGCGATCGCGCATCGCGCCTTCGAGGCCGGAATTCTCCACGTCCTCGCGGTTAGCGGCCAGAATGCTTTTCTCGTTGACTTCGAGCGCCTCGGCGATAGCAAGCAGGACCACGTCTTTTTCTGCCGTGGAAAACAAGGCCAACCGCGCCGACGCGGCGCGGGCGCGCAGCAATTTTTCTTGCGTCGAAGCGGCGGACGTGAGACTCGCTGTCATTTCCTATGAGTTCTTGCGATCCATGCTCTAGGGAAGCTCTGATTAAGCCTCCGGGTTCCTCTGTGTCCTCTGTGTGCTCCGTGGCTTACGCTTTTCGTCGGGCCCTTAACAGAGCTTCCTTTCGGCAATCTCTACTTCGGCGGAAAGTACGTGCCGATTTTTCGTTCCATCCCCGCAGTAATTGCCTTGGGATGCCGCCCGTTCACGATGGCCACATGAACGCCGCCGTCGCTCGCCAACTTGGCGGCGCGCAGTTTCGAAATCATGCCGCCGCGTCCCAGCGAACTCTTGCCGTCGCAGAGCGCTTCAATCGCCGGCGTAAGTTTGCGAACTACACGCTGCAGACGCGGCTTCTTGCGACCGTTGGGAACCAGCAATCCGTCGACGTTGGTCAGCAGCAGCAGCCAATCGGCTTTGACGGCCGTGGCCAGCAGCGAACTCAACTCGTCGTTGTCGCCGAACGCGCCTTCCAGTTCGCGCACTGAAACGCTGTCATTCTCATTCACAATCGGTACCACACCCAACGCCAGCAACTCGGCCAGCGCATTCTGCAAATTGCGGTAGCGCACGGGCGACGTAAAGTCATCGCTCGAGAGCAGCAACTGCGCGACTACTTTCTTACCGAAAAAAAGGCGCTCGTAAGTATGCATCAGCTTGCTCTGGCCGACCGCAGCGCAGGCCTGCATGCGCGGAACATCTCCAGGCCGCTTCTTCAGATCCAGGCCCGACATGCCCGCGGCAATCGCCCCGGAAGTCACGATCAGGTATTCATTCTTCGAGAGGTCGAACTGGTCGACGATGCCACGCAGCAGGCGAATGTCAATGTGCCCGCCGGGAGCTATCAAACTGGTGCCGACTTTGATGACCACTCGCATAGGGGTAAGGCTGGCCGGGACGAATTCACTATTTTCGGCTGCCGCGAAACTCCAGCCTATGAAACGTCAGCCTGAAACTCCAGCCTGGAGAATCCAGCGTGCAGAATAGATAGACCCCGGCAGGAAGGGACAACATCTCTATCCTGCCGTTAGAATGATTTTCTGGCAAGGTGAAAATCCTGCCGCGTTGCACTCCCTATGCCCGCTTCCAACGCTACCAGCCGTTTTTCCGATCGTGTCGAAAACTATGTTCGCTATCGCCCGGGCTATCCTGCTGAAGCCTTGCGTGCTTTGCGGGACGAATGCGGACTGGCTCCGCATCACGTCGTCGCCGACATTGCTTCCGGCACGGGAATATGGACGCGCACGCTGCTCGAGAACGGAAACCCTGTTTTCGGAGTCGAACCCAACACCGAGATGCGCCAGGCAGGCAAGCGCTTGCTGGCGGAGTTCCCGAAGTTCACCAGCGTGGCGGGAACTGCGGAAACGACCACGCTGGCCGATGCGAGCGTCGATTTTGTCACCGCAGCCCAGGCGGCACACTGGTTCGATCGCGCCCGGGCGAGGCAAGAATTCGTGCGCATTCTGAAGCTCGGCGGATGGCTGGTGCTGCTGTGGAACGAGCGCCTCACCGACTCGACTCCGTTTCTGCGCGACTACGAACAACTTCTTCTGAATTACGGCACGGACTACGCGGACGTTCGCCACGAGCACACCACCGACGAGGTGAACCAGTTCTTCGATCCGGCACCGTTTCATGAACGAGTGTTCCCCATGCGGCAAAAGTTCGACTATGCCGGAATCGAGGGCCGGCTGTTGTCGTCGTCGTACGCGCCGGGGCCGGAGCATCCGAACTATGCGCCAATGCTGCGTGAATTGCGCCAGATCTTCGACGCACACAATGTTGGCGGCCGCGCGACCTTCGACTACAAGACGCGGGTGTACTTTGGACGGCTGGAGTAAAGTATGTTGCTCAAATTAGTGCCTGATGCGGCTTCAATTCGAAGCGTACTTGCCACCGCGCTACTGCTGACCGCCTGCACGCGACCGGTCTTCGGTGCTGATAACCCCGGCGCTGATTACAAGGGCACCATGGACTTCGAGTGTTGCGATACGGCTTTTCATCTGAAGATTCACGGCCAGCCAAACAACGCGTCGAAGAAGGAAATCATTCTGCGATTGCATCAGGGCTGTCCGGGCAGGCTTCCACTAGAAGGGTTCGTCTCCGTTGACCGGTTGGAGGTGAAAGCCGAGCTCTGCGGGCCAGAGTCGAAGCAGTGCGAACCCGCGACTGCCGCAAAGATCTATCTCGATTCTGTGAGCAAGAACGGCAAGCACGCTTCCGGCAACTTCAGCGTGGATTTCCCCAGCGTTGGTCACCAAGAAGGGAAATTCGATGTAAAGTACCACCACGAAGGCCCGAGATATATCTGCGAGTAATCGGAACACACTCAATCACTATGCCTTCTGAGAAATCGTTCCACATGACGCCCGACGAGTTCCGCCGCCATGGCCACGCCGTGGTGGACTGGATCGCCGACTATCAGGCGCACGTCGAATCGTTCCCTGTGCTCTCACAAGTGAAGCCGGGAGAGATTCGCGCAGCGCTGCCGGCGCATCCTCCGGCGCAGGGCGAGCCCTTTGACGCACTGCTGAAAGATGTCGACCGTCTGATTCTGCCCGGCATTACCCACTGGCAGTCGCCCAATTTTTTCGCCTACTTCCCATGCAACGCGTCAGGGCCGGGCATTCTCGGCGATCTTCTTTCCTCCGGCCTGGGCGTGCAGGGGATGTTGTGGTCGACCAGTCCGGCCTGCACAGAGCTCGAGACTCACGTCATGGACTGGCTCGTCGCCATGCTCGGCCTGCCCGAGAAATTCCTGTCGTCGAACACGGGCGGCGGCGTGATTCAGGACACGGCTTCAAGCGCGGCACTCTGCGCCCTGCTGGCCGCGCGCGAACGCGCCACCAACTACGTCAGCAACAAGAAAGGCTGCGATGGACGGCTCATCGCCTACGCCTCCACGCAGACGCATTCTTCGCTGCAGAAGGCGGCCATGATTGCCGGCATCGGCGTCGACAATTTGCGGCTGATCGAAGTCGACGAAAATCTCGCCATGCGGCCGGACGCCCTGGCACGTCAAATCGACGCCGACCTCCGTGCCGGACTCATTCCTTGTTTCGTGTGCGCGACGGTGGGCACAACTTCTTCGAACGCGATGGACCCGATCGCCGCGATCGGCGAAGTCTGCCGCCAGCACAATCTGTGGCTGCACGTGGATGCGGCCATGTCAGGTACGGCCATGCTTTGCCCTGAATTCCGCCACTTGCAGAACGGCGTCGAACTCGCCGACAGCTACAATTTCAATCCGCATAAATGGATGTTCACCAGCTTCGACTGCAACTGTTTCTGGGTCGCTGACCGCAAGGCGTTGATTCAGACCCTGAGCATCCTGCCCGAGTACCTGCGCAATCAGGCCACAGAGTCCGGCGCGGTCATCGACTACCGCGACTGGCACATCCAGCTCGGGCGCCGTTTCCGCTCGCTGAAGTTGTGGTTCGTGATCCGCCACTACGGTGTGGAAGGCTTACAGCACCACATTCGCCAGCATGTGCTATTGGCGCAGCAGTTCGCGGAATGGGTGCGCAACGACAACCGCTTCGAACTGGCGGCGCCCGCGCCGTTGAACCTAGTTTGCTTCCGCCACAAAGCCGGAGACGCCGCGAATCAGACGATCATGGATCGCCTGAACCGCAGCGGCGACTTATTTCTCACCCATACCAAGCTGCACGGCAAGCTCACGCTGCGCCTCTGCGTGGGCCAGACCCATACCCAAGCACGGCACGTAGAGAACGCGTGGAAGCGAATTCAAGAGGAAGCGACATGCCGTGGACGGTGCGGTGTGAGCGCCCGATTGCGCGTTCTCCCAGTGGCTCGGACTCGCACTTTTTCTTTCGTGGCTGGCCTTGCCCGCAGGCCTGCATGCGGCAACGATTTCAGGAACGGTCAAAGATCCATCAGGAGCTGTGATTGCCGAAGCTCACATCCAGATCACGGGAGGAGATTTGCTTCAGACTGTGGAACTCACATCGGACGGGCTCGGGAAGTTCGCTTCCGCAGATCTGAAGCCGGGGAAATATGTCGTGCGTGTGGCACGGGATGGTTTTGAAACGCTGGAGCGAAACATCGATCTGCGCGACGAGCCAATCGATCTGCGAGTTGACGCTGGCCATCGCACGCCAGCAGACCAATGTGATCGGTGCCCGGGCAAGCGCTGGCGTTCGCGAATTCCGATCCGGTGTACCGGCAATTGCGCGCGGTTGGATTCGGGGAAACTTTTCGCTTCGACAATTTCACTTTGAATTACGACGTCGCAACCTTTCAGTTTCAGAAAGGCACGCTGACCTGGTTGAGCCCGGTGGAGGGAGTGGTAACCGGCGCAATCTTTATTGGCGAAGGCCATTTCCATCTCAAGGCGGTGAGCAAACTGGACGCCCACGAAATCAGCCGGCGCACCGGGGCCGAGGAGGTCGACGAAGACTTCACCGACATCGTTTTCCGCTTCACGCCAGACGAACGCACGAAATTGTTTCCGGGATGGGAGATCGCGTCGAGCCCCCCGCTGAGGCCGGCGCGGCCTTTGAGCATTGGAAGGAGGAAGTGCGGCGCCGAAGTGAATTCCCGTTGGGCTTCACCGAGTACATCTCTGCACGGCGAGACCATGGACAATGTCGATGCCGACGTCCTCGCCGCAATTTACAATCGCGCGCACCCGCCGTTTTTCAACGCCTACATCCGCGGCAAGAAGCACAAGGATCTCCGGTTTTTTGTGAGGACTCGGGTGGGAGCGCTGCCGCAGCTGGATTCTCCGGAGGAAGTAGCGCTGATTAACTACGATCCCGAAGGCTGTCACGATGGCGTCTGGTATCTGGCTCATTTGAAATCTGAATATGCGAACCGGACGGCCAGTTCGCAGGAAGACCGGCGCGCTCTTCGCCACGACTGGGTACAAGATTGAAACGGTGATCGCCAGAAACGATCATTTATTCAGCAGCGCCACCATCCGCTTCAAGCCGCTGATCGCAGGCGAACGCGTTCTCAAGTTTGGACTTGCTGCCAAATCTACGCGTAACCCGCGTCGCGGACGAACAAGGGCAGAATCTTCATTTCATTCAAGAGAGCCGCAAGGAGGATGGATCGTTCTACGTCGTGCTGTCGCAGGCTGCCGGCGGCCAGGAAAAGAGGCCTTCCATCACAGTCGAGTACACCGGCGATAAAGTTCTGGAAAGCGCCGGCGAGGGCAGCTTTTACGTCCTGGCGCGCACCTCATGGTATCCCAATCTCAACGGATTCGGGGAACACGCGCTGTATGACCTCACCTTCAAAGTTCCCCACAGATACAAAGTGGTCAGCGTCGGGAAGTTGCAGCAAGAATCGGTCGAGGGAGACCTCGCGGTCAGCCATTGGGTCACTCCGCTTCCGGTCGCGGTCGCAGGATTCAACTACGGCGAATACAAGAAAGCTCGAATTGGCCGATGACATCACGCACTACAAAATTTCAGGCTATTACCTCACTGAACTGCCGGACCGGTTGCGCAGATTCCCGGCTTTGCAAACGATGGCGCCGGGCGGCATGACCAAATATGCGCTGGAACAGACTCGGGCGCAAATGCAGATCTGCACCTCCTATTTCGGCAGGAGCGCGTATGAAGACATCTCCATCACCGAGCAGCCCGATTTCAATTTCGGGCAATCGTGGCCGAACCTTGATCTATCTTCCCATTTCCGCGTACACCGATTCCACCCAGAGATGGATGCTGTTCGGGCATATCGACAACAAGTTCACCGGCTTCGTGCAGGAGGTGACGCCGCACGAGGTCGCCCATCAGTGGTGGGGACATACCGTAGGTTGGTCGTCCTATCACGATCAATGGCTTTCCGAGGGCTTTGCCGAGTTCTCCGCGGGACTGTTTCTGCAGAACGCATATGGGAAGGACTGGCGAAAAGACTACGTTGAATTCTGGGACCGGCTGCGCCAGAGGCTTCTCGAAAAGAACAGTTTCGGGATTGCTCCCAACGATGCGGGTCCGTTGTGGATGGGAACGCGTCTGATTCTCCGCGGACGCAGAAGGCATACCAGAACGTGACCTATCCCAAGGGCGCTTACGTTCTAGCGATGATGCGCTCCATCATGTACAACCCAGATGATCGGTGATAAGGCGTTCATGGAGATGATGCACGATTTCGTCGACAGCCATCGCGACCGGCCGGCATTGACCGAATCGTTCAAGTCCATTGCGGAAAAGCACATGACCAAATTGATGGACCTGCGGGGGACCATCGCCTCGATTGGTTTTTCGACGAGTGGGTCTATGGCACTCAGGTTCCGCGCTATCACTTCGATTACCAGCTTAGCCCTGCGGACGCGGGAAGGTGAAGTTGCATATGACCCTCACCAGAGTGACGTCGACGATAAGTTCGTCATGCTCGTGCCGGTCTTCGCCGATTTCGGCAAGGGATGGATTCGGATCGGACAACTGGGCATCAAAGGCAACACGACCCGCACCGCCGACGCAGAATTACCCAGCGCGCCCAAGAAGGTTGGGCTGAATGTGTACAAAGAGATTCTGGAACGGTGAGGGGGAGCTGGGTCAGTCCGCAGGCATTGGCGCCGGGCGCGCCTCCGCCGGACTTCCCGCAGTTTCTTTCGCGCGAGCGGCCGTCGCGCCAATCAGATTCGCCGGCGCTTCCAGCCACTTGCGGACTTCCGGCAACGCCTCCGCATAGCCAATTCGCCGCCGCGGATCAGATCGTCGGCGCGCTTGAAGTCGTCGTAACCGAATCCCGCAACATCGGGCTCGATGACCAAGTCGGCCGCGCTTCTCCACAAACTCGACATCGCATCCTGCGCGATGGCGAACGATTGCCCGATCACATCAAACAGATGCCGCGGTGCCCCACCATTCGACCACGTGCCTTTCAAATGCACCGCGAGCACGCGATCCGCGCCCATTTCCCGCAGCGGCCGCGTAGGTACTGGATGCGACAAGCATGCCATCGACCAGGTAGCGTCCGCGAATTTCCACCGGCAGAAACATTCCCGGATAGGCGCAGCTGGCGCGTACCGGATCGACGATCGAGCCCGAGTGGAATACGACGCCTTCGCCAGTATTAAAGTCGGTCGCGGTCACGCCGAGAGGAATGCGCAGCTCTTCAAACGTCTTGCACTTCAACGTGCGATTCAGGAATGCGACCATGCGGTCGTTGGAGGCAAAGCCAAAGCGCGACACCGTCCAGCGCGCGAAGGTCGTGAAGCGGACGCTGTGCGCGACGTCCTGCATTTCCGCAATCGACAATCCGCTGCAGTAGCAGGCGCCAATCAGCGCGCCCACGCTGGTTCCGGCCACGACACGGACCGGAATGCCTTCTTCTTCGAGGACCTTCAGAACTCCAATGTGCGCGATGCCGCGGGCAAAGCCTCCGCCCAACGCCACGCCAATCGCGGGAATCCGAGTCGCCGGAACCGGGGCAGTCTTGCGGGAGAGCTCCCGCCCAAAAGCCTGCACCGACCGAATAATCTTGCCCAGACTCTTCACGGCCAACCCCACATCTCCGGCCCGCCAGCAGCCGGAACTCCTCACCTACCATATATAAGATGCCACAATCGCGTCCATGGGCTGTAAGAGCACAACGGTGCCATGCGGCATTACTCTGGGGAAACCCGAGGTGTAGGTGACAGTAATGGTTACCGTGGAACCAACTTCGGTGGGGCCAGCAGACCCGTGACGAAACCCCTGTATTCCTGCTAAGTTGCGAACTGTATGGTGCGAGAAAGTATAGTGTGACAAAGTATGGTACGCGAGATTTCATCCGGCGGCGTGGTCCTCCGCAACAAAGACGGCAGCTGGTGGATGGCCGCCATCGAACTGCCCTCCGGCACTCCGGCTGCCGCGCCCGACCCCGGCCAGCGCGCGGTTCTTCCGAAAACGAAGGCCGTGCTCTGCCTGCCCAAGGGACTGATTGACCCCGGCGAAAAGCCGCTCGAAGCAGCCTTGCGCGAAGTCCGCGAAGAAACCGGAATCACCGCCGCGCCCTCGTCAAACTCGGCGACAGCAAGTATGTCTACGTGCGCTCCTGGGGCGACGGCGAGCGCGTGTTCAAGATCGTCAGCTTCTACCTGCTGCGCTACGAATCCGGACGCATCGACCACATCACCGACGCCATGCGCGTCGAGGTCGCACGCGCTCTGTGGATCCGCCTCGAAGACGCGCCCAAGCTGCTGGCTTACCGCGGCGAGAAACAAATGGCCCGCAAAGCGCTGGAGTATATCGAGACTCACCCGGATTTGTGATTCTGGGAACGCCTTGGTTTCAAGCGTGATTTGCCGCAGCTAGATAAATTCCCCTCCCAGCGATTACCATGGCAGGTTCACAAACAGATTGAAATCCCCTGTGTCCCTGTGTCCTCTGTGGTAAAGATTTTTTTCGAGGCCTGATCATGAAGCGCATTAATAAAGTCGCCATTCTCGGCGCCGGAACCATGGGCGCCCGCATCGCCGCGCATTTTGCCAATGCCGGCGTTCCCAGCTACCTGCTCGATATCGTTCCCGCCGACGCCGACGGATCCGCGCGCGGTTCGAACGCAAAATCGCCGCCGCCGGACTCGACGCCGCCAGGAAATCCAAACCTGCCGCCTTCATGGAACCGTCGCTCGCCCGCTTCGTCACCGTCGGCAATTTCGAAGATGACCTCAAGAAGCTCGCCGACGTCGACTGGATCATCGAAGCCGTAGTCGAGAACCTCGACCTTAAGCGGGCGTTGTTGAAGAAGGTGGAAGCCGTCCGCAAGCCCGGAACCATCGTCACCACTAACACCAGCGGCCTGCCCGTCGGCAAGATCGCAGAAGGATTCTCCGACGATTTCCGCCGCGTCGTGGTTCGGCACACACTTCTTCAATCCCCCGCGCTACATGCGCCTGCTCGAACTCATTCCCACGCCAGAGGCCGATCGCGCCCTCATCGACGCCGTCTCGCATTTCTGCGACGTGCACCTCGGCAAGGGCGTCGTCCTCGCCAAAGACACGCCGAACTTCATCGCCAACCGCATCGGAACATTTTCAGTTTTGAACGTCATGCGCCTGATGCAGGAAATGGGCCTCACGATCGAAGAGGTCGACGCGCTCACCGGGCAAGCCGTGGGATGGCCGCGCTCGGCCACGTTCCGCACCATCGACCTGGTCGGCCTCGACATTCTCGGCCATGTAGTCGGCAACATGACCACAAACGTCCACGATGAACGCAGCGATCTGCGTCTGCCCGACTTCTTCAGCCAGATGCTGACGAAGAAAATGGCTGGGCGACAAGACCAAAGGCGGCTTTTACAAAAAAGCGAAAGGCGGCGACGGCCAGGAAGACGAACGCCTCGCGCTCGACTGGAAGACGCTCGAATACCATCCTCGCCAGAAACCGAAATTCCCCGCGCTCGAAATGGCGAAAAATATCGACGACACCGGAGCCCGCCTGCGCACCCTTCTCGGCCTCGACGGCGCCGCCCCGCAAAAAGGCGATAAAGCCGGAGCCTTCCTCTGGGCCGCGCTCTCCGATCTCTGGACCTATTCCGCAAATCGCGTTCCCGAAATTTCCGACTCGATCGTTGAAATCGACCGCGCCATGCGCCTCGGCTTCAACTGGGAGCTCGGCCCCTTCGAACTCTGGGACGCCGCCGGCGTCGAAGCCACCGTCGCCCGCATGAAAAAAGAAGGCAAGCCGGTCGCGGCCAACGTAGAAAAACTCCTAGCTGCAGGCCAAAAGTCCTGGTACGCCGACGATCCGAAATCTCCGTCGGGAAGCAAATACTGGGAACTGGAAACTGAGAACTGGGAACTGGTTCGCGTCCCGGCCGGAGTCTGGTCGACCACAGTCGCGAAGAAATCGAATGGCGTGGTGAAGAAGAATTCCGGCGCGTCACTGATCGATCTGGGCGACGGCGTGGCCTGCATCGAGTTCCACTCAAAAATGAATTCGCTGGGAAGCGATATTGTCGGCCTTATTAGTCAGACTCTGAAACCCGGCGGCCCCGGCGACGCCTTCGACGCCTTCGTCATCACCAACGATGCCACCAATTTTTCCGTCGGCGCCAACCTCATGCTGCTGCTCATGAGCGTGCAGGAAGACGAGTGGGACGACGTCGACCTCGCCATCCGCCAGTTTCAGGGGATGACGCAAGCCATCAAGTTCTCGCCCAAACCAGTCGTGGCCGCGCCGTTCGGCCTGTGCCTGGGCGGGGGCACGGAAATTTCGCTGCACGCCGTGGCTCGCCAGCCCCACGCCGAACTTTATGCCGGCCTGGTCGAAGTCGGCGTCGGCCTGCTCCCCGGCGGTGGAGGCTGCAAAGAAATGCTGCTCCGCGCCGTCGACAGCGCCGCCGCCTCGCGCGGCAAAGTTTCCGGCGAGGCCCTTGCCGGCTCCGTCGAAATGATGGAGTCTCTGAAGAAAGCTTTCGAAACCATCGCCACTGCCAAGGTCGCCACCTCGGCCCACGAAGCCCGTGGCCTGGGATTCGTCTCCGACGCCGACCGCATCACCATGAACCGCGAGCGCGTCCTCACCGACGCCAAAGCCCGCGCGCTGGAACTGGCCCGCGCCGGATACGAGCCGCCGGTCCCGCGCACCGACATTCCGGCACCCGGCGAAAGCCTTCTGGCCGCGCTCAAAATGGGCGTCTATCTAATGCGCCAGGGAGATTTCATCACCGACTACGAAGTGAAGCTGGGCGGCAAAATCGCCGAAGTCCTCTGCGGCGGCAACGTCACCCCCGGCACTCCGGTAAGCGAGCAATATATCCTCGACCTCGAACGCGAGGCCTTCAAATCCCTCTGCGGCGAGAAGAAAACGCAGGAAAGAATCCAGTTCACGCTGAAGACGGGCAAGACGCTAAGGAATTAATCGAGGTATCGCGAAATACCTAAGCAACAAGTCAAAAAGAGAATGGCCTCAACCCGCTGCCACGTGCGCAAACCTCCGCACCGCCGGCTGTCTCGCTTGCCGAGCCCGCCAGAGGTCATACTGCGACTGCATGTTCATCCACAGTTCCGGCGTCGTCCCCAACGCGGCCGCAAGCCGGATCGCCATCGCCGCGGAGATTCCGGCCTTGGCGTTCAGCACGCGCGAAAGAGTTGCACGCGTGACCCGCAGATGGGCCGCTGCCGTGGATACGGCCAGATCCCCGAGATACTCGCGGAGAACCAGTCCAGGGTGTGGTGGATTGTGCATGCGCATGAACTTGCTCCTGTATCGGTCCGGAGGACCGTGATTGGCTAACTAGTGATAGTCCTGATAGTCGACGAGCACAGCATCCTCGCCTTCAAACTTGAACGTCAGACGCCAATTTCCACTGACGCTGACCGCCCAGTGACCTTTGAGTTCCCCAGCCAGCATATGAAGTTTCCATCCAGGAGCGTTCATATCGCCCGCCTGCTTCGCGTTATCGAGGGCGAACAGCTGCAATCGAAGCTTGCTCGCATGTTTCGGCTGAATTCCCGCTTTCGATCCAGCGTGGAAGAACTTCTCCACGCCCCGGTGCCGGAAGCTCTTGATCACCCGTATATCGTAACGCTACACGATACACACGTCAACTCTTGAACATAGCGGCCTCATCCTTGTTACAATCGCCTCATGCGCAGACATCTTCTAGCGGCTGCCGCGGTCCTAGGTCTGACCGTCTTGATTCTTTTTCCAACATCAGCCAACGCCCAATCCACCGCACAGAAAGACGCGCCCGCGCAGGAAATCGCTCCCGACGTACCGGATGCGATTGCCGTTCCCGCCGGTCTCGAGCCCGTGCTCTCCCTGCATGCCAAGGGATCGCAGATCTACACCTGCCAGGCCAACGCGGACGGCAAGTTCGCCTGGACGCTGAAAGGTCCCGAGGCCGAACTGAGCGACCGGAAAGAGAAAGTAATTGGGCAGCATCTTGCCGACCCGACCTCGAAGCTGCCGACCTGGAAGCTGAAAGACGGCAGCGAAGTCTCGGGCAAGGCCGCGGCCCACGTCGATTCGCTCGATTCGGAATCAATCCCCTGGCTGCTGGTGAATGTTGTGAACAACGCGGGTAAGGGCCAGCTCGCGAAGGTGACGACGATTCAGCGCGTCCACACCCACGGCGGAAAGCCCGGCAACGACGCCTGCGACGAGTCCCACAAAGACGCGGAAACCAAGAGCAGTTACACCGCCGACTATTTCTTTTTCGCCCCGGCGAAGTGACGCCGTTCACTCAAACGGCCCGCTTGAAGCCGACGCGTGGCGGAAGGCATCTAACGAGCAGCCATCCGACAGCGGAGAAACATTATGCGTGAAGTCATCATCGCTTCTTCGGTTCGCACGCCCGTGGGACGCGCCTACAAAGGCACGCTCCGCGCCACTCGTCCCGATGAACTCGGCGCCATCGCCATCAAGGGCGCGCTCGACCGCGTGCCGCAACTCGACGCCTGGGGTAAGAACAAATGCGAAATTGAAGACGTCATCCTGGGCTGCGCCATGCCCGAGGCCGAGCAGGGGATGAACGTGGCCCGCATCGCCTCGCTGCGCGCGGGACTGCCTGTCGAAGTTTCAGCGCTCACCATCAACCGCTTCTGTTCCTCGGGACTGCAGGCGATTGCCATGGCGGCCGAGCGCATCATGAGCGGCGGCGCGGAAGTGATCGTCGCCGGTGGAACGGAGTCGATGTCGATGATCCCCATGGGCGGCCATAAAATCTCGCCCAACCCGTGGCTGGTCGAACATTACCCCGACGCGTACCTCACCATGGGACTGACGGCCGAGCGCGTCGCGCAGCGCGTGGGCATCACGCGCGAGGCGGCGGATGAGTTCTCGCTGCGCAGCCACCAGAAAGCGCTGGCGGCGATTGCGGCGGGAAAGTTCGCCGACGAACTTGTGCCCGTGCCGGTAAGTTTCAGCACGCCGAATGGCTCGAAGCCGAAGCGCCAGGAAATTGTTTTTAGAGTCGACGAAGGCCCGCGCGGCGACACGTCGCTCGAAGCGTTGCTCGCGCTCAAGCCCGCATTCCACATGAAGGGAACGGTCACAGCCGGGAACTCGTCGCAAATGTCGGACGGCGCGGCCGCCGCCGTCGTCATGTCGGCGGAACGGGCGAAGGCGTTGGGAATCCAGCCACTGGTTCGATACGTCGCCTTCGCGACCGCCGGATACAAGCCGGAAGAAATGGGACTCGGCCCGGTGTTCGCAATCCCGAAAGCATTGAAGATGGCGGGATTGAAGCTCTCCGACATTGACGTGATCGAGTTGAACGAAGCTTTTGCGGCGCAGTCGCTGGCCGTAATCAAAGAAGCAGGACTCGACCCGGAGAAAGTCAATCCCAACGGCGGCGCGATTGCCCTGGGACATCCGCTGGGATGCACGGGAGCAAAGCTGACGGCCAGCGTGATCCGCGAACTGAAACGCCGCAACGCCCGCTACGGCATGGTCACCATGTGCGTCGGCGGAGGCATGGGCGCCGCCGGCATTTTCGAAAACCTGAACTAGGAACGGCGCTATAATTCACTGGCAGGAGGGTTCCTATGACTCTCGCCCGCCTTCTCGCCGCCGCGCTGCTGCTGTGTTCCCTCTCGGCCTTAGCTCAGGATCAGCCGAAGCCGGGCTACATGCTTCGCAGCATCTACAGTTTTGGTCCCTGTTTCGCGCCGGCGGCTACACCCGAGAAGCCTTGGGAAATCATCCCGAATCGGCCTATGGATCTCGGGTCAGGGCAAATTCCTCCTGCCACGTTGTCGCTTGATCGACCGGGAGTCGAATGCCGACGCTATGTCAGCGTGGATGTTAAAGGTGCTCCGATGCCGGGGAACTTGCATTCGTGCAGTCAACTACCAGGCGCGGACGCGACGTGCCACGTTGTTCGCTTCTACTTCATGTCCAAGCTGGCGAACGGCCAGCCTGCCTACATGGATATGCCTGAAAACGAATCCGAGGTGGTGGGCCCGGCATGCTACACGAGTCGCGGCTACGTGGTCGCGCGCGATTCCCGGGATTCCGGCTCCACGCGCCCGACAGGCTACTCAACCTGCGAACCTGCGGCGCGTTATCGCGTAAAGCCAATGGGAATCTTGGAGGGCCCCATCGTAAAGGACAACTGGACCTATTACAAAGTTGCCACTGCATCCGAGCCGTGGAGGATTTTCCCGGACTCTCGGGAATCGCTCGTGTCTGGACAAATTCGTCTCGATCAGATTCCAGCGGACCAGTTCAAACTAGATCTCCGCGCTAACGGGCTTGATCGGTTGGTCGGGGAGGGCCCGACCTGCTACGCGATTCGGAGCTACGTGGTCGCTCGCGATTCGAAGAACTCCGATTCCACCCACCCGGCGGGCTATTCGACTTGCCAAACAGCACAGCGTTACCAGTTGAAGACCACGGACATGCGCTCGGCCACGGCAGACCGCTAAGCGATCTTTCATCACAATTTTCTACCCATCTTTACCCGACTGCTACGCTCCTTGACACGGCCACGGAGTATCCTGTTATTGGACGCAAGGGGTCCGAAACAACAAGGCATCCCAGCCCGGTTCGTTGAAGTCGGCGAGTAAGGCTCGGTCGGTACGAGGTGCTTTATGCGGCTCTCCTCTGTCGGTTTTGCGGCGCTGCGCTTCACTTTAGCTCTTGCGGTCATCCTGCTGTTCTCATCCCATACTTTCGCACAACATTCGGGAGGCGGCGCCTCGGCCAGCGCTGCATCGAGCGGCGGCGGCGGTTCTCACGCTGGCTCTTCGGGCGGCGGGTCCGCTTCTTCGGGAGCCGGCCACAGTTCCGGAGGCGGGTCGAGTTCGCACAGCTCCGGGTCGAGTTCGCACAGCTCGACTGGACACAGTTCGAGTGCGAGAGCAGCCTCGTCGCGATCCAACCCGCCTCACTCCGCCACGTCTCACTCCAATACGGCGTCCAACAACCTACACTCCATTCACGCTGCTAGTGCGGGATCGCGCGGCCAGGCGCAGACCTCTCAAAAACGGGGCTTCTTCTCGTTCCTGCGGCACCACGTTCCGAACCCGCTGCCAAATCAACCAGCGCCCAAACCCGAGCCGAAGGAGCCGGTCGCCGAACTGCGGCGTCCAATCTGTTTTCGAGGCCCGTGCCCGGTCTGTCCTGCAGGACAAGTCCACGGCGGAAGCGCATGCGCGGGAACGATCCTCCGCGACCGTATCCGGCGGGTCTGCCCGGCAGGAGAATCCTGGACGAACGGCGCTTGCCTGCAGCAGACCTGGTATCAGGATGAGTGTGGCGGGTTGCGCACGATGATGGAACGGCAGTCGCAGCGCATGCACGCGGCGCAACTGGACCGGCAAATCACATGCTCATTAGGTCCCTGGCAGCAATGCTCCGACTTGACCAGTTCAGCGGAGAGCGAAGCCGGCTTCTACCAGCAACTGCAAAACAGATATCAAGCGTGCCAGCGAAGATCGCCGGCGCCTCTTCCCCACACCGTCTTTAGGGTCCCAGGCTATTCGGCGGGGCTCTCGTTTGATTCTCTGAGCTTTGAGTTAGGCAATCGCTAGAAGATAATCACCCGAAAGATCGTCACGAAAGAATCATCGCCGCAGTGCCATCGACCCGCGTTGATCCTCCGCGGCGGTGCGATCGCTAAACGTCGAGAACGGCGAAGAAATCGGTAAGAAACACCCGCTAACACCGGAGTTTCCCTCCTATCATTCCCATCCCTCCGGCATTAGAATTACAAGTGTTCCTTCCGCCGCGCACCGGCGGTTTCCTTCGCGAGGGAGATACATGGCAACGACCACGGCAGTTCTCAAGACCGGCATTTCGAAGGCCAGGATTTCCGGCGGCAGCTTTTTGCTGGAAGTGCGGCAGCCCGAAGAAATATTCACGCCGGAAGATTTCAGCGAACAGCACCATCTCATCGGGCAGACGGCGGAAGAGTTTGCCGTCAACGAAATCCTGCCCAACGCCGAGAAGATCGAGCACAAGGATTTCTCGGTTTCCCGCGACCTGCTGAAAAAAGCCGGAGAACTCGGGCTGAGCGCGGTCGAGATTCCCGAAGCCTACGGCGGACTTGAAATGGACAAGGTCACTGCCGCCGTGATCGCCGATCACATCGCGAAGTATGCCGGCTTTGCCACCACCTGGGGCGCGCACAGCGGCATTGGCATGTTGCCTATCGTGTACTTCGGCACCGAAGAGCAGAAGCACAAGTACCTGCCGCGCCTGGCCGCCGGCGAAATTGTCGGCGCTTATGCCCTGTCGGAAGCTTCCTCCGGTTCGGACGCGCTCAACTGCCGCGCCCGCGCCGAGCTTTCGCCCGACGGCAAACACTATGTACTCAACGGCGAAAAAATGTGGATCACCAACGCCGGGTTCGCCGACCTGTTCACGGTCTTCGCCAAAATCAACGGCGAGAAGTTCAGCGCGTTCCTGGTCGAGAGAACTTTTCCCGGATTCTCTGTCGGCGCCGAAGAGCACAAGATGGGCATTCGCGGGTCGTCGACCTGCCCCATCATTCTCAATGACTGCAAAGTTCCGGTGGAAAATCTGCTGGGCGAAATCGGCAAGGGGCACGTGATCGCGTTCAACATTTTGAATGTGGGCCGCTTCAAGCTGGGCGCGATGTGCGTGGGCGGCGGCCGGGTGTCGATGGAAAACGCCATTGGCTACGCCAAACAGCGCAAGGCGTTCAACAAAGTTATCGCCGATTTTGGGCTGGTACGCGAGAAGATTGCCAACATGGCGACACTGCTCTATGTCGGAGAATCGATGGTTTATCGCACGGTTGGCATGATGGACACGGCTCTGGGCGATGTCGACAAAGACGGCCCCCGACGCCGCCCGCCAGACGCTGAAGGCGATTGAGGAATACGCCGTCGAGTGCTCCATCATTAAAGTCTGGGGCTCGGAGATGATTGACTACGTCGTCGACGAGACCGTGCAGATTTACGCGGGGTATGGCTTTGTCGAGGAGTATCCCGCCGAGCGCGCTTACCGCGACGCCCGCATCAATCGCATCTTCGAAGGCACCAACGAAATCAACCGGCTCATCATTACCGGCTTCCTGCTGAAGCGCGCCATGAGCGGGCAGTTGCCGCTGATGCCAGCGATCAAGAAACTGATGGACGAAGTGCTCTCCGGTCCTTCGATGGCGGAGGAACTCGAAGGCGCTCTGCCCGAAGAACGCAAAGTAGTGGCGCAAGCCAAGAAGCTCGGGCTGTTTGCTTCCGGCGCGGCCACGCAGAAATATATGCAGGCCATTCAGGATCAGCAGGAAATTATGGGCGCCATCGCCGACATGACGATTGAGGCCTATGCCATGGAATCGGCCGTGCTGCGCGCACAGAAGATTGTGGAAGCCAAAGGCGAGGCTGGCGCGGCCTTGCCGATTGCCATGACGCGCGTATACCTGTCGCAGGCTTTCGAAAAAGTCGAGTCGGCGGCGCGCAAAGTGATTGCCGCGGTCGCCGACGGCGACATGCTGCGCACTCAGCTTGCGATTCTGCGCCGGCTGGCGAAATACGAACCGTTCAACACCATCGCACTGCGCCAGCAAATCGCGCAGAAGATGATCGAACGCGGAAAATATACGCTCGCGTAAAACCGGCTGCTGTTTTGAAAGGGTGCGGCTTCAAGCCGCACCGTTAGAGTTTCCAAACGGTTGCCGGCTTTAGCCGCTGAGGGTCCGCATGTCCTTTACCTCTTGCATGAAAATTCGGGGATGAGAACTCGGGGATGAGAATTCGATGGACGGTGGCGACCAGCGCGGCATTGCTGGCGGTCTGGCTGTTCGCTGGGTGCGGGTCGAGTTCCACCAAATCGCACACGCCGCCTCCCGTCATTACGACTCAGCCTTCCAGTCAGACCGTTAACAGCGGGCAGACCGCGACGTTCAGCGTAGTCGCGACGGGAACCTCTCTCACCTATCAGTGGAAGCAAGGCACTACCAGCATTTCCGGCGCAACCGCGGCCAGTTACACCACGCCCGCCACCAGCGCGACCGATAACGGATCGCAGTTCGAAGTGACCGTCAGCAATCCCGGAGGCAGCGTCACCAGCAGTGCGGCGACGTTGTCAGTGAATTCGGCGCCGCTCATCACCATGCAGCCTGCAAACCAGAGCGTCACGGTGGGAGCGACCGCTACGTTTACGGTCACTGCCGCCGGCACGGCGCCCTTGAGTTATCAGTGGCAAAACGGAAGCACCAACATTTCTGGCGCGACCTCGTCCAGTTACACCACGCCCGCCACCGCGCAGACCGACAGTGGATCGCAGTTCGACGTGGTGGTCAGCAACTCCCAGGGAAACGCTACCAGCACCATGGCGACGCTCACCGTGACAGCGACGCCCCCGCCCGTGGATGTAGTCACCTACCAGTACGACAATGGGCGTGGCGGCGCCAATCAATCGGAAACCACGCTGACGCCCGCCAACGTGAACTCCACAACCTTCGGCAAACTTGGCCTCTACTCGGTCGACGGCCTGGTCGATGGGCAGCCTCTCTACCTTTCGCAAGTCAGCATTCCTGCCAAAGGGACGCACAACGTTCTCTACGTGGTGACCGAAGGCGACAGCGTCTATGCTTTCGACGCCGACAGTGGAGCGACGCTGTGGAAAGTTTCTCTACTCAGCGCGGGAGAGAGCACGAGCGACACGCGCAGTTGCTCACAGGTCGCGCCTGAGATCGGCATCACGTCGACGCCAGTCATTGACCGCAGCAACGGGCCCAATGGCGCCCTCTACACAGTCGCGATGTCGAAGACTAGCTCGAACTACTTCCAGCGCGTGCATGCGCTAGACCTGACGACCGGCGCGGAGCTGTTCGGCGGTCCCGTCGCGGTGCAAGCGACCTTCCCCGGCACGGGCGATGGCAGCCAGAATGGCAACGTGATTTTCGATCCTAAGCAATACAAAGAGCGCGCGGGGCTGCTCCTTTCGAACGGCGTGCTCTACACCATGTGGGCCTCGCACTGCGATGACCGGCCTTACACCGGATGGATCCTCGGCTACGATACGCTCACGCTGGAGCAGACGCAGGTGCTCAACGTGACTCCGAACGGCAACGACGGCGCGATCTGGATGTCAGGCGCCGCTCCCGCCGCCGATCTCGACGGGGACATTTATTTCCTCGACGCCAACGGCACCTTCGACACCCAGCTCGATGGCAACGGCTTCCCGACCAGCGGTGACTTCGGCAACAGTTTTCTCAAGCTCTCCACGTCGCCGATCCTGACGGTGGCGGATTATTTCACCATGTCGGGAACCGTCGCGGAGTCTAACAAAGATGAGGACCTCGGTTCGGGCGGCGCAGTGGTTTTGTTGGACTTGACCGACAACGGCGGGCACGTGCACCAACTGGCCGTGGGCGCGGGCAAAGATTCCGTGATCTATGTTGTCGATCGCAATTCGATGGGGAAATTCAACCCCTCCACCGACGATATCTATCAGGAAATTTCCGGCGCATTGAGCGGCCAGGTATTTTCCAAACCAGCCGTCTTCAACGACACCGTCTATTACGGGGCGGTGGGCGATTTGATTCGCGCATTTCCCATCGCCAATGCAAAGCTCGCGACCACGCCAAGTCAAACGACCAGCCACACCTTCACCTATCCCGGTACTACGCCGACGATTTCATCCAATGGCTCGAGCAATGCGATTCTCTGGGCGGTTGAAAATACCAATCCGGCGGTTCTGCACGCCTACGACGCCACCCATCTGGCAACCGAACTTTACAACAGTAATCAGGCTGCCAGTAGTCGCGACCACTTCGGAAACGGAAACAAGTTCATGGTTCCGATCGTGGTGAACGGAAAAGTATTCGTTGGCACACCGAACGGCGTGGCCGTCTTCGGCCTGCTGCCGTAATGCACGAGCGGCGATCGCTACTTTGTGCCTCACTCTTTTCTCCGATGCACCGGCTCTGATACAAATGTCCGCGATGAAAATAAGAATAAAAACGAGAGCGAAAATAAGAATCAACATAAGATTGGCAGGCCGCGCCCTGCTCGCCCTGTCTGCTTTCCTGGCACCGAGTGTATTGACGGCGCAGTCCAAGCCGCCCGCGCCGCAGGATTCAGCGACGTTCGACGCCGACGGCACCGCGCACATCACGCGCGTTGTTCCCATGCCCGCAACCATCAGTCCGGAAGCGCAGAAGTGGCTGGCGTCGCTTGCCCAGCAGAAAGTGGGTCCGCCGGAAACGCTGGCCGAACGCCGCACCCACACCGACGCCTGGCGCAAAATGGACTCCGCCGAGGCGCGCAAACTCTATCCGGTGAACGTCGAGGAAACGACCACTGCGGGCGTGCGCACCGACATCATCACGCCGCTATCGGGCGCGGCTAGCAACCGCGTGCTCATCAACCTTCACGGCGGCGGATTCAATTCCGACTCAGGCTCGCTGATCGAGGGTGTCCCCATCGCGAACCTGGCCAGGATCAGAGTCGTTTCGGTTTACTATCGCCTGGCTCCGGAAAATCCGTTTCCGGCCGCGGTCGACGACGTGGTCGCGGTCTACAAGGAACTGCTGAAAACGTATCCGCCGCATAACATTGGAATTTTCGGCACGTCGGCGGGAGCGATCCTCACCTGCGAAGTCGCAGTCCGCCTGAAACAACTGGGGCTGCCGTTGCCCGCCGCGCTCGGAATTTTTTCTGGGCTCGCCGACTTCAGCCGCGTCGGCGACTCGCGCCAACTGTTCGCGCTCAACGGCCTTCCCGGTCGGATGGAACCCACCGATCCCAATCATTTGCCTGACGATCAATATGTCGGCAAGACCGATCGTAAAGATCCGGTGCTGTCGCCGCTCTTCGCCGACCTGCATGGCATGCCGCCCAGCCTGCTGGTCACCAGCACACGCGACATCTTACTCAGTGACACGACGACGCTGCATCGCGCCCTGCTCCGCTCGGGCGACGATACGCAATTGGTCGTGTTCGAGGCGCTGCCCCACGCTTTCTGGTATCACTTCCGGTTGCCGGAAACACAAGAAGCGCTCGAACTCATGGCGAAATTCTTTGACGACAAGGTGGCGCGGTAGAATCTGCCGGTCTCATTTACGCACGACTCACAGAGAATTCGAACAGGAGAACTCATGATTCGAGGTCATTTCCATTTTTCTGTTCTGCGCATCGCTGTTGCCCTGACCGCGCTCAGCGCGCTTCCAATCCCCGTGCGCGCGGATGCTACCGTGCCGAACTTGTTGGCCAATCACATGGTGGTGCAGCGCGGCCTCCCCGCTCACATCTGGGGCATGGCTGCGCCCCATGAGGCGGTCTCGGTGACTTTCCGCGGCGAGACGAAGTCCACGACCGCCGACGACGACGGTCGTTGGAGCGTCTATCTTTCTCCCGGCGAGGCCGGCGGTCCCTTTCAGATAAGCATCAAGGCAACGAACACGCTCGTGCTCAACGACATTTTAGTTGGCGATGTCTGGGTCGCCTCCGGCCAGTCGAACATGGAACTTCCCATGACCGCACTGGTCAATGCCCAAGCCGAAATCGCCGCGGCGCAATATCCTAAGATTCGCCTGTTCACGGTGAAGCACAAGCCGGCCGACTATCCGCTGGAAAATGTCGAGTCGAAAGGCTGGGCCGCATGCACTCCGGAAACCGTTGCCGACTCTTCGGCCGTGGCCTATTTCTTTGCGCGCCATCTGCAGCAAAAGCTGGGCGTTCCCATCGGCCTGGTCGAGTCGTTCTGGGGAGGCACCGCGGCCGAGTCCTGGACCAGCCTGCACGCGCTCGCTGCCGATGCTGCACTCATGCCGGTATTCGCGGCGCGGGCAAAAACTCTGGACGAGGAATCTACCACGGTTTTGCATCAGCAGCGCGAGGAGCGCGAGTATCAACAAGCGGTCGAGCAGGCCAAGGCTGACGGCAAGCCGCTTCCGGAATGGCAATGGCATCCGGATTTCGCGGCGTGGGCTCCGGCAGCGCTCTACAACGGAATGATTGCGCCGCTTACGCCGTTCGCCATCCGCGGCGTCATCTGGTATCAGGGCGAGGCCAACTCCGGGCCGGATCGCGCCCCGCTCTACGCCCGCCTCTTTCAGACCATGATTCGTGATTGGCGCAACGCATGGGGCGAGGGAGACTTTCCGTTTCTCTTCGTGCAGATCGCCAACTGGAACACCGCCCCCGATGGCATGTGGCCCGAGGTGCGCGATGCCCAGCGGCAAGCACTCGCGCTCAAAAACACCGGTATGGCCGTCACCATCGACATTGGCGATGCGGTCGACATTCATCCCAAGAACAAGCAGGATGTCGGGCTTAGGTTAGCGCTGGCCGCGCGCGCGATTGCCTTCGGTGAAAAACTCGAGTGGTCTGGGCCCCTTTATCGCCAAGTCACACAGGAGGAACACGCGCTGCGCGTCTGGTTCGATCACGCTGTCGGGCTGACAGCGAAGGGCGCCGAACTCACAGGCTTCGAAGTCGCCGGCGCCGATGGAAAATATTCTCCGGCTCAAGCCAAGATCGAAGGTGAATCGATCGCCGTATCCAGCCCGGATGTGCCCACGCCAGTATCAGTTCGCTACGGATGGGCCGCCAACCCGGCCTGCAATCTGTTCAATAAGGAAGGCCTGCCCGCGTCGCCGTTTCAAGCGCCGGAATGATTAGAAGGCAATCGAGTTCTTTCGTTATGCCGTTGACAGCATAATGCCTTTTAGGACATAATCAAAACATGGCGTGGGAGGTCGAGTTCTGCGCTGAGTTCGAACGGTGGTGGAACGATCTCTCTGCCGCCGAGCAACAAAGCGTTGACTTCAGTGTCAGCCTCTTGCAAGAGGCTGGACCGGCGCTAAGAATGCCGCACTCTTCCAGCATTGAGACGTCGCGGCATGCGCGCATGCGGGAGCTACGCATTCAACACGAAGGGCGGCCCTATCGCGTCCTCTATGCGTTCGACCCGCGGAGGACAGCGATTCTGTTGATCGGCGGAGATAAGACCGGCAACAATCGCTGGTATGAGGCAGATGTACCCGTCGCCGATGCCATCTACGATCGTCATCTGCGAGAGTTGGGAAATGAATAAGGAAGCCTCCCGTTCAGGAGCATCACCTATGGCGCGAAACTACAAGGAACTTCAGGCAAAGATGGACCCCGCGAGCCGGGCGACTACCCAGCATCGTGTCCGCCAGGAACTGCAGCGTATGGCTCTAGAAGAGCTGCGCAACGCGAAACGGGCGACGCAAACTGAAATGGCTGAACTACTGGATCTGCCGCAAAGCTCGATCTGCCGAATTGAGCAGCGGGCTGACATGTATCTCAGCACGCTGCGGAACTATATTCAGGCAATGGGAGGCGTGCTGCAGGTGCAAGCTATCTTCCCAGACGGCGGCACAGTTATCCTTAACCGCTTTGGCGATTACGAGGACCAACCGTACGTGGTTTCCGCTCAAGCGGAGAGCAACGGCACGTATCGTCTGCTCGCGCGTCCCTGGCACAATCAAGGAGAATTGCTTTCCACTAGAGCGCTCAAAGTCTCTGGATTCACGAAAGCAATGAATGCTTTGCATCTGGCCGACTCTCAGATCTCTGCCATCCGGAAGAACGTTGAAGAGGCCGGCAAGGCCGAGATTGGCGGAGTCGCGGGACATCAAAAGGTTTTCAGCGCTCCCGACTTGGTAGCTGCCGGCTTCGAAGCAACTGCTCCAGAATAACGGCCGCATTGGAACATCTTCATAGTCATCCGACTATTTCCCGTCTACCGGCACAAGCGCGTAGCTGACGAAGGCGACTTGCTTGCTGTCGGGCGACCAGGACGGAACATTGATCGTCCCCTGCCCGCCGAACAATTTCGCCAGCACGGTAATTTTCTTTCCGTCGATTTCGACCAGCGACATCAGCCGCAGCATCACATCTTTATTCTCCGGATGCCCGGTCACGTCGGGGCGTAGGAGAGGAAGACCATCCAGCGGCCGTCGGGCGAAACGTGCGGGAACCAATTATTAAAATCGTCGGAGAAGACTTGCTCCTGCTCGCTGCCGTCGGGTTTCATGCGCCAGATCTGCATGAGTCCGGTGCGCTCGGAGTTGAAGTAAATATACTTTCCGTCCGGTGAATATTCCGGGCCATCATCCAGTCCTTGGCGGTGGTCAGCCGCGTTTCCTCGCCACCGGCCGCGGGAATGGTATAAATATCGAACTCTCCGTCGCGCTGGCCGACAAAGGCAAGCGTTTTGCCGTCGGGCGACCAGCCATGCCAGTACGACGGAGATTTCTGCGTGATGCGCCGCGCCGCGCCGCCGGCAATCGGGACAATGTAGACCTGCGATTCGTGATCTCCCTGCGAATTGTCGCTGATGGCCAACTGCGTGGCATCCGGCGAAATACCGTGATCGTTGTTGCAGCGGTTCGCGATCCCGGTGTCGATCACGACCGGCTTGTCGCTGCCAACGGCCAAGCGTTCGATGTGGCCGTCGCGGTTGAACAGAAACGCGCTGCCGTCGCGCATCCAGTTGGGCGCTTCGAAGCGTCCAGGCGCGAGATAGGCCACTCGGCGGTCGGCCGAATCGATGGCGATAGTTTCGAGCGTGCTGTAGAGAGCGGGCTTGGTGGTCTGTGCGGCGGCAGGCTGCTTCAGGTCAACATTTGAAAACACTGCTTGCTCGACGACATCCTTATCGTGCGAACACACGCCTAATCCCACATAGAACGTCCCTTGGAGCGGAATGCGCAACCATCCGCCGGCAACCGTGGGCTCTCCGCCGTCGGCGGCCAGCGACATGTAGACGTAATCGCCGCGCTTAGCGATGCGCAGGCGCTTTGGGGCGGAGAGGTTCGATTGAATCTCACGCGTGACCGCGCCCTTCTCATCGCGAAATTGCAGCGAGGTCAGCCCGCTTGCGTGCAGAGCCACGTCCACATATACAGAATCGGCATCGAGACTCTGCCGCAGCATCAGCGCCGCTTTCTTATGCTCGTTTCCGGTCTTGGTCAGAAAAGAGATGTCGCTCGTCAGCGTGACGTCGCCGGAAACTTTCTTCCACACAAACTGAAACGCGTCGGCCGCGAGCCACATGTTCTCGCCGCTGCCGCTGATGGTGTAAGTTCTCGTTCGCGGCGTCGTAGTCGACTGAACCCGCGTGCAGAACTGCGCCCACATCGCCGTGTCCCTCAAAGATTCCGGCGCGGCGCTGAGACACTTTGCGCCCACGCAGCACTGCCGATCATGGAACGCAAGCACAACCCAGGATTGCGAATATCGTGAAGGTGCGAAGACCGCGCATGAAAGTCCTCCAAGGATGCAAGAACTGCGATGCGAGATGACCAACTCGGCATTGTACCCCTATCTGCTGATATCAATCTTTGTTACCAATCTTGGGGCGCTTCTGGTAAAACGTCTGCATGAAAACCCACCGGCTCATTCTTGCGCTCTCATTCTGCGTTTCGCTTTTCGTTGGCGGTCTCGATGCGCAAGAGACTGCGTCTGCCTCCGCAAATCTTGCGCTGACTCCGCCCATGGGCTGGAATTCGTGGAACAAGTTCGGCTGCAACGTCAGCGAAGACATGATCAAGAGCATGGCCGACGCGATCGTGAAATCGGGCATGAAAGACGCGGGATACGTCTACGTCAACATCGACGACTGCTGGCAGGTGAGCCGCGATGCGCAGGCCAACATTGTCGCCGACCCGCAGCGCTTTCCGCATGGCATGAAGGCGGTCGGCGACTACATTCATTCGCTGGGGCTGAAGTTCGGCGTGTATTCCGACGCGGGATCGAAGACTTGCGCGGGCCGTCCCGGCGGCCTCGGTCACGAATATCAGGACGCGGTGCAATACGCGGCCTGGGGCGTCGACTACCTGAAGTATGACTGGTGCAATGCCACCACGCAGGATGCGAAAGCTTCCTATGCCAACATTCGCGCGGCGCTGGATGCCGCCGGGCGTCCCATCGTGCTGAGCATCTGCGAGTGGGGCACGGCCAAGCCGTGGCTGTGGGGCAAAGAAGTGGGCGGCAACTTGTGGCGCACCACCGGCGACATCCAGGACCGCTGGGGAGGCCAGGAAAAGTGGCCCGACGGAAGTTGTTGCTCGAACGGAGTGCTGGCCATTATCGACCAACAGGTCGGCTTGCAGTCCTACGCCGGGCCGGGGCACTGGAACGATCCCGACATGCTGGAAGTCGGCAACGGCGGAATGACCGACGCCGAGTACCGCTCGCATTTCAGTCTGTGGGCGCTGCTGGCCGCGCCGCTGATCGCGGGCAACGACCTGCGCACCATGCGGCCGGAGATTCACGACATTCTCACCAATAAAGAAGTGATCGCGGTGGATCAGGACGCGCTCGGGCGCGAGGGTGAGCGCGTCGCGAAAAACGGCGACCTGGAAGTTTGGGCGAAGCAACTCAAAGACGGCAGCCGCGCGGTGATCCTGCTGAATCGCGGCAGCAACCGAACAGGAGATCACGGCAAACTGGGAGGATCTCGGCTATCCCAACAGCGTCAGCGCTTCGGTGCGCGACCTGTGGCAGCACAAGGATCTGGGAAAGTTCACCGGGAAAGTTCTCGGCGCCGGTCGCGCCGCACGGCGTAGTGATGGTGACGGTGAAACCCTAAGGGCATAAACCACGAAGGACACGAAGGTTCACGAAGGAAAACCTGATCGATCGGGCTCCTTCGTGAGCCTTCGTCATCGTGGTTATCGATCTTAGCGTTAATCTTTCGGGAAGTTCGGATCGGCTTTGACTTCTTCGATCTGCGCCGTGTGCCGCGCGCTGTGCGCCGAGATCAGCAGCAGCCACTGGTAGCCATCCAGCGGCCCGAATACCGGGATGGTCGAAGAAATGATCCCGCAGGTCGTCATTGGTGGTCCGAATGTAGTCCATCGTGGTCTTGCGGCTGTCTTCAAACGCCTTGGTCAGATCCGCCTCGGTGGCCCAACGGCCGGTGGGACGCAGGAACTCGGGGGCCTGCGCTTTGTGGCTGCGGTCCGGCATCCTGTCGAGAATCATTTGATCTTTTCCCTTCACCTGTTCGCGTTTCTCCGGAGCCGCCGGCGACTGCATAATCCTCTGTTGCACCAAGCCAAGAAGCGTCGATTCCGCAACCGTAATGTGTTCGGCTACCTCGGCCACCGACCAGCGATCGGGCGCAGGCTTGAAGGTCCACTGCTTCTCCGACAGTCCCGCAATCGATTTGAGAAAATTGTCGCGCGTGGTTTGAAACTGTTTCAATGCCGCGTCGCGTTCTTCCGCAGTGAGCGGGGTTGGAGCTGCGGATGGAGCGGTCTGGGCGATTGCCGAGGTCAGGGCCAGGCAAAACATCATAAGGGCCGAAATCACCGTTGTCTTCTTCACGTGCATGAGCATCCTCCCGAAAAGATTTCAGCTAGAGATGCGAGGCGATGAGCTGGGATACAAGACTTTCATCAGTGACCGGCTGAACGGTACTTGGCTGAGCAGCGCCGGCTCACTCAGCGCTGGTTATTCTTCTTCAGCTCTCTTTTTCAGTTCTCATCTTCAGTTCTTCCATCACGCTCTGGATAAGTTCTTTCGCGTCGGTCAGGCTCTTCATGATGATTTGGATGTCCATGACCGGCTTGCCCGGCCAGCGCTGGCTCTGGCAATAGACGCCGTGCTGACCGACCAGCGCCATGGCGTCGGTGATCGTGTCCATGGTGACGGCAAGACGCCCGCGGGGCACGCCCATCATGGTCTCGTAGTGTTCCAGTTCTTCCTGCTTTTCGTCGAATACCGGCATCGGACGATTGTAACTGCACGCGGGCATGGCGCATAATGGCTGGGCTGCTGATAGATGGCCGCTGACTTATTCTTCGCTCACACGTCAAAACCTCTGGCATTCAATTAAAAGGAGAGACTATGCAAAAACGAATTGCCCTTCTCGTGTTCTCGATTCTGACCCTCACCCTGTTCGCGTCGGCGCAGGCCAGTCCGCCGGCGTCGGCTACATGCGATCTCGGCGGCGGCAAGACCATCAAGACTGACTACTCCAGCCCGCGCCTGAAAGGCCGCAAGATGGTCGGCGATCATGACCCTTACGGCCAAGTCTGGCGCAACGGGGCCAACAACGCGACAACCTTCGTGACTAGCGCCGACGTCGTAGTCGGTGGAACGAATGTCCCGGCCGGGAGCTACACCTTGTTTGTTCTCCCCACCGCGGAGAAGTGGACCCTCATCATCAACAAGAAAACTGGCGAGTGGGGCATCCCCTACACCTACGAAAAAGATGAACTCGCGCGGATCGATATGAAGATGTCGAAGCCTCCATCGCCAGTTGAGAACTTCACCATCGCCTACGATAAGACCTCTACAGGCTGCACTTTGCGCGAGGAGTGGGACACGACGCGAGCGTCTGTGAGCATCTCGGCGAAGTAGGGCCCACGCCAATTGTTGATTATTGATTTCCTGATTGTTGATTGAGGAGCCCTTGGGACGAGATCGAATATGAAAGGCCAGGGGGCTCCAATCGACAATCAAAAATCAGCAATCAACAATTTTCGGCAGGCGACGCAACTTCATTTTCTCTGTCGCCGACGCGCGTCAGCGCCTTGCTGCGCCTCGACAAAATCCGGAGAGATTCTCAGCGCCTGCTGGTAGGCCCCGCCCGCCAAGGGGATTTGCCCGGACTGCTCGTAAGTTCGGCCAAGTTCAAACCAAGCTTCGGCGCTCGGTTGCAGATTGATAGATTCGGTTAGATCGTCGACCGCCTCTTGCAACCTTCCTTGCTTGCGCGCCAAGAGACCGATCCCGAGCCAGGAGTTCGGCAGAAGTGGATTCAGACGCATCGACCGGTCAAAGCTCTGTCGCGCCTCGTCGTCTTCTCCCAGGGCACGCTGGGCCGCACCCAGATTGGCGTAGGTTTGCGCCAACAGGCCGGGATCGGAAGTGAGTTCGACCGCGGCCTCATAGTCGGCTACGGCCTCGCGCATCTGGTTGTGGTGCTCCGCGTAGATTCCGAGATTGCTGCGGCTCATGGGATCGCGCGGATTGATCCGCGCTGCCGCCTCGAAGTGCCCATGCGCTTCCTCTTCTTTGTCTTCGAGAATCAGCGCTCCTCCCAGATTATTTTCGGCGACAAAATTGTTCTTAGTAACCGCGAGCGTGTGCGACCACAGATCAGTGTTGCTCTGCCAGTATCCGATCTGGCGATGCGTGGCCAGCGCCAAGGCGACAAGGATCGCCGCCGCCGCAACCGCGGGCCACAAACCGATTTTCTTTTCCTCTGCCCAGTCGTCCGCGCCGAACGCAATCATCACGAAAATCCCGAGCAGCGGAATGTAGGCGTAACGGTCGGCCATGGCGGCTTCTCCCACTTGCACCAGACCAATCACCGGAACCAGCGTACCCAGAAACCACAGCCAGCCTACGAGCAGATAATGGCGCGAACGGAATCGCCACACAATCGCGCTCACCGCAATCAGCACTGCACCGGCGACCAGCACTTGCCACGTCGCCAGCAAATCTCCAGGATGCGGATACATGGGCGCCAACCGCGCGGGCCAGACCATCTTCCACAAGTACATCGCGTACGCCCAAATCGCGGTCGCGATGCGCGCCCCAAATGAAACTTCGGCGCTAGTTCGTACGGCTCCTCCAGCCTGCTGCGCGAGCATTGTGATCACGGCACTGGCGGCCGAAAGCGCGAGCAGCGGAAGTTTCTCCACCACGAGCCATGACCACGAAAGCGTGGGATACATCTCGCCCGATTCCGTTTTCCCGCCACGCACTCGCCGCAGCGGCCAGTAGTCGAGCAGCAGCAGAACGAACGGCAGCGTGATCACCATCGGTTTGGATGCGAGTCCGGCGGCGAACAGAAGCGCAACCGCCAAATACCGCTTCCAGCCTGGCTTTCGCGCGTACCAGCCGTAGGCCCAGAGCGTGAGCAGGAAAAATGTCGTGCACAGCACATTCTTGCGCTCCGCCACCCACGCCACCGACTCCACGTTCATGGGATGAATCGCAAATAGCGCCGCCACGAACAGGCTTGGCCCTAGTCGTCCCGTGGCCCACATCAACAGCAGAAAGAGCAGCACCACATTCACGGCATGCAGCAGCACGCTGGTGAAATGGTGCCCCACGGGATTCAGCCCAAACAGCGAAGCATCGAGCGCATGCGACATCCACGTCAGCGGATGCCAGTTCGCCTGCTCGGTCGCCGTCAGCGCCCACTTGAAAGTATCGGCGGTCAGGCCCTGCCGAACGTGCGGATTATTCACGACGTAGCGGTCATCGTCATAGTTAGCAAACGGATGGCGATTGACCGGGTTGTAGAGCGCGAGCGTGACCACGGCGAGCAGCAGGCATACCATGGGAAGTCGCTTCTTGGGAGACGCGAACATTCGTGGCCACTCGCTGCCTAGCGACTCGCCGGTGCGCGCAGTTTTCTTCGTAGGAGGCAATATCAGGATTTAACCACAGAGGACACAGGGGAACACAGGGGGAAACACGGAAGACACGGGGCGGCGCGATTGTTGATTTCGTGATTGCTGATTGTTGATTGAAAATCAAACAGGAAACCGCTTGCAGCGGCGTAGGTTCCAATCATCAATCATCAATTAACAATCAGCAATTTAGCTGGCCGGTTTCCACCGCAGCACCGGCTTGCGCGCTGCCGCCGTTTCATCCAGGCGCGAAACCCGCGTCGAGTGCGGCGCGTCGAGCACCGTCTGCGGATCTTCTTCCACTTCTTCGGCAATCGACTTCATCGCGTCGATGAACAGGTCCATCTCTTCGACCGATTCGCTCTCAGTAGGCTCGATCATCAGCGCCCCCGGCACAATCAGCGGAAATGCTGTCGTATAAGGATGGAATCCGTAATCGATCAGGCGCTTGGCAATGTCCATGGTGCGCACGCCTTTTTTCAGCTGCAGCTTGTCGCTGAATACAACTTCGTGCATGGTCGGCGTGGAATAAGGCAAGTCGTACGTGCCTTCGAGGCCCTTGCGAATGTAGTTGGCGTTGAGCACCGCGTCTTCCGTGGTCTGCCGCAGCCCGTCCGGGCCGTTCGCCTGAATGTAGGCCAGCGCGCGCACAAACATTCCGAAGTTGCCGTAGAACGCTCGCACGCGGCCGACCGATTGCGGACGGTTGTAGTCAAACGCCAGCGTGCCGTCTGGTTTCGTGATCACCACCGGCTTTGGGAGGAAAGGTTCCAGAGCTTTCTTGATCGCCACCGGACCTGATCCAGGTCCGCCGCCGCCGTGCGGAGTCGAGAAGGTCTTGTGCAGATTCAGATGCATCACGTCGACGCCGAAGTCGCCGGGGCGCACCTTACCGACCAGCGCGTTCATATTGGCGCCGTCCATGTAGAGCAATCCGCCCTTGGCGTGCAGGATGTCAGCAATCTTGTGGATGTCCTGCTCAAACACGCCCAGTGTGTTGGGATTGGTCAGCATCAGCGCCGCGACATCCTCGTTCATCTGCGCTGCGAGCGCCGCAATGTCGACCATGCCGCGCGAGTCCGACTTCAGATTTTCGACCGCGTAGTTCACCATCGCGGCCGTCGCCGGATTCGTTCCGTGAGCGGAGTCGGGAATCAGAATCTTCTTGCGCGCATTTCCCTTCGACTGGTGATGGGCGCGAACCATCAGCAGGCCGGTCATCTCTCCATGCGCGCCCGCGGCGGGCTGCAGCGTGATCGCGTCCATGCCCGTGATTTCGATCAGTTGCTCGCTCAGCATTTTGATAATCTGCAGCGCGCCCTGGGAAATCTTCTCCGGCTGGTAGGGATGCCCGTTCGCGATGCCCTCGACCCGCGCCACCGCTTCGTTCACGCGCGGGTTGTACTTCATGGTGCAAGAGCCCAGCGGATACATTCCGAGATCGATGGCGTAGTTCCACGTGGAAAGCCGCGTGAAGTGGCGGATGATTTCGATCTCGCTCACTTCCGGCATGTTGCCCAGATCTTTTCTTTCGGAGGAACCGAGAAGTTTCGCGGCATCGACTTCCGGCACGTCGAGCGGCGGCAGCTTCCACGCCGCCTTCCCTGCCGATGACTTCTCAAAGATCAGGCCCTCATTCTGATTCACCTGCAGCGTCGCCTTACGGATCACGGGCTTCATCGCGCCACCTCTTCCACATCCTCTTCCTTGCCAGCCTTTACCGAGCTAGACTTTACCGAGGAAGACCGCACGGAACGCTCGCTCTCGGCGACCAGTCCCACCGCTGTATCAATTGCGCTGCGCGTAGTCAGTTCAGTACAGCACCACAGCGCCGCGTTCCCCAACTCCGGGTAAAACTTCTTCAACGGCAAGCCGCCGACCATCGCGTGTCCCAGCAATCGACTGTTGATGGCGTAAGGATCTTCACTGGTCTGCACCACGAACTCGTTGAAGCGCGGCGTTCCGGCGAACAGCACTTTTCCGTGCTTCGCGAACTGCGCTGCCGCATAGGCGGTCTTCGCCAGATTCTGCTTCGCCAGTTCCTTCAGGCCCACTTTCCCGTACACGGTCATAAAAATGTTGACCATCAGCGCGACCAGCGCCTGGTTGGTGCAGATGTTCGAAGTCGCCTTCTCGCGCCGGATGTGCTGCTCGCGCGTGGCCAGCGTGAGCACAAATCCGCGCCGGCCCTGCTTGTCGACGGTCTGGCCCACTAACCGGCCGGGCATCTGCCGCACATATTTCTCGAGCGTGGCAATGACGCCGCAGTATGGGCCGCCGAATCCGAGAGGCACGCCGAACGACTGCGCCTCCATGGCGATCACGTCAGCTTCGCGCGGAGGCTCCACGATTCCAAGCGACACCGCTTCGGCAATCGAAACCACCAACATGGCGCCGTGCTTGTGCGCGATCTCGGCAATCGCCGCCACGTCTTCGATGGTGCCGAAGAAGTTCGGCGACTGCACCAGCACGCAGGCTGTTTCCGGCGTGATCGACTTCTCAAGTTCCTTCACGTTCACACGGCCGTCGTCGCCGAAGCCCACGACCGAGAGCGGCATGCCCTGATGCGTCGCATACGTGGCGAGAACTTCGCGATACTCGGGATGCAGGCTGCGCGCCACCACCACCGACCGCCGGCCAGTCAGACGAACCGCCATCATCACGGCCTCGGCCGCAGCCGTCGAACCGTCATACATCGACGCGTTCGCCACTTCCATGCCGGTCAACTCGCAGATCATACTTTGAAACTCGAATATAGATTGCAGCGTGCCCTGCGAAATCTCCGCCTGGTACGGCGTGTAGGCGGTCAGAAACTCGCCGCGCGAAATCAGCGAATCAATAATGACCGGCCGGTAATGAAAGTACGCGCCCGCGCCCAGAAAACTGGTGTAGCCGCCGTCGCCATTCTCGCGCGAACGCTGGCGAAAGAAATCGACAATTTCCGACTCCGCCATCTGCCGCGGAATATTCAGGTCGCGGGTCAACCGGTACTCGGCGGGGATCGGCGCAAACAGCTCGTCAACCGAGCGCAGGCCCATCGCCTTCAGCATCGCTTCACGGTCGGCAGGAGATTTCGGTAAATAGCGCATAGAAAGTCTTTAGATGTGCCTCGAGGACGGTTGGATTGAGGCGGGATGAGCCTCGTTTGAATCGAGGGCAAAAATCATTGGGCAGCGACTCGCCCGCAGTAAAACCTTAAACCACGAAGGGCGCGAAGTTACACGAAGGATTTTCAGTGTCCCGCCTCTTCCGCTACGAACTTCTCATAGTCGGCTGCGGAGAGCAGACCGTCCAATTCAGCTGGATTCTTCAGGGTCAGCTTCACCATCCACGAGCCGTGTGCATCCTTATTCACATTCTCGGGCGAAGTCGCCAAAGCCGCGTTCACCTCAGTCACGGTGCCCGACGCCGGCGCGAACAAATCCGACACAGCCTTCACCGACTCGACCGTGCCAAAGGTCTTGCCCACGGTCAGTTCAGCGCCCACCCTGGGGGTCTCGACGAACACGATGTCCCCCAGCGATTGCTGGGCGTAGTCGGTGATCCCAACGGTAGCGGAATTTCCGTTCACCTGAATCCATTCATGCTCTTTGGTGTACTTACGATCTGTAGGGTAAGCCATAAAAGCTTCTAGCTCCTAGCTGCTAGCTTCTAGCGAATCCACGCATCCTCAGCTTAGCAACTTCTTCGTTTTCATCGTCCCTGGAGGTCTCACTCCGAGACTTGGATTTCTTTGAACTTGCTGTCGTGCCAAGCATAGACCAGCATTCCAGCTTCTATGGCCTCATATGCTATCGAGTCGCTAATACTCTTAGTTTTCTCGCCGGTCTCGATATCTTCGAACGTAGCAGGACCCAGCCTAAATACCACGAGCGCGCGACTTGATTCCTGTGCCTTGCTCAGTTCAATCAGTTCATAGGCGCCGTCTTTCGGTTTGAGCAGGACTAGGGTTTGTAGCATCTTTGTTGGTTGTTGACTTACAAGCGTCACAGCATAGGAGGAATGCCGGTCACTAAAATAATCACCACTCGCTACGCCGGGACAAGCGTGTGAACGTTTTGCGTTCCAAAGAAGCCTGTCGTGCTCAGTTAGATCGGACTCTGCTACAATTTTCCACTCCGGCAGCTTTGCCTCTAGCGCAGCCTCTGCTGTTTTTGGAAGACGGCACGCTGTATCGAGATCGTTGTTTCCAGACGCCAAAGCGAGCCCGCCCAGCACCGAACATCCGAGAAAGCAAGCAACCAGAGATCGCTTAGTGCTCATTTTCGTAGACCACACTTCCTACGGTGGGATCAGGCACGTTTTGGCGTTCCTCTCTGGTTAAGCAGTTTTCTTCGGCCGCTTGTAGAACGGTGTCGGAACCACCACCGCTCCCACGCCTTGACCGCGAATTTCCACTTTCACTCCCGCCCCAACCGCCGCGAACTCCGGCGGAACGTATGCCAGGGCGATATTCTTCTTCAAAAACGGTGCAGGCGAACCGCTCGTCACATATCCAATTTCGCGTCCACTGCTGTCCAATACTTTGTATCCATCGCGAGCAATGCCGCGCTCCGTCATCTCCAGGCCTACCAGCGTTCGCTTTGCGCCCGCGGCTTTGGCTTTCTCCAGAGCGGCCCGGCCGATGAACTCGGCCTTCTCCATTTTGCAGAAGCGGTCGAGACCGGCCTCCCACACATCAATCGTATCGGAAATTTCGTGCCCGTAGAGCGACAGCGCGCCTTCCAGCCGCAACGTGTTGCGAGCGCCCAGCCCACACGGCACGACCCCGAATTCCTTACCCGCCGCCAGAATCTCATACCACACACGCGCGGTGGTCGGCTCATCGGCGGGAATGTAAACCTCGAAGCCGTCTTCTGCGGTATAGCCAGTGCGGCCCATCAGAATATTGGGAAGGCCGCACAGCGTGCCACGAGTCACCCAATAGAATTTCACCGCACTCAAATCGGCGTCAGTGAGCTTCTGCAGTAGATTCACAGCCTTCGGCCCCTGAATCGCAATCTGGGTGAAGTCGTCCGAAAGATTTTCAACTGCGCAATCGAACTGCCGGGTGTTGTCGCGCACCCAGCTGAAATCTTTTTCGCGCGTGCCGGCATTGATCACCAGAAGATACTCGTCCTCGGCGAGGCGGTGGACGATCACGTCGTCGACAAACGTCCCTTCGGGATAAAGCAGCGCGGAATACTGTGCCTGCCCAATGGCCAGCCGCGAAGCGTCGTTCATCGAAATGTGCTGCACTGCGGCCAGCGCCTGCGATCCCGCCAGGCGAATGTCGCCCATGTGGCTGACGTCAAAAATGCCCACGCCAGTCCTCACTGCCATGTGCTCGTTGATGATTCCGCAGCCGATGGCCGCGGGATATTCGACCGGCATATCCCAGCCATTGAACTCCACCATCTTCGCGCCCATCTGGCGATGGACGGCGTTCAGCGCCGTTTTACGGACGTTGGTTGTAATGCTGGCGGGCGTCGCCTCCACAGAAGACAAAATAGACCTCAGGCAGCGGGCAGTCGCGGACCCGCCGGGATGGTGTGACTGTTTACCGTATCACGCGCTTTTTCAGCGGGTCAAACCGGAAGGGCTTCACCACAGAGGAGGCACAGAGGAAGATCGAGCCAAACCCTCTGTGGCCTCCGTGTCCTCTGTGGTTAAGATTTTGACTCTACTGCCCGAACTGCACGGTCACTCGTGCTCCGGCCGCCACGTGCGTTCCGGCAGCAGGAGTCTGCTTGCTGGCGACGCCGCTGCCGACGGCGTCCATTTGCAGGCCGACGTCCTGGGCCGCTTCCACGGCGCCTCGCACCGTCTTGCCGACGAAGGACGGCACCACGATTCCGCCTTGCTCCACATCCAGCACCACCGTCCCGGCGATGGGCAGTTTTGCCGGGGCCGCGCTCGCCGCCTCGGCAGGTTTGGCAGGGATGTCCTTCGCGGTCGATACTGTGGCGGCGGTTGGCGAAACCGGTTCGCGCAGGGCTGCCGGCACGACATGTTCGTCAGTTCCGGCAGCCTCGGGCAAAGCCTGCCCTGAGCTCGCCGAAGGGAGTGCCCGCGCCACACTTTGCGGCTTCGCCGCGTCTGGGGAATCTGCATTCACTTCCGCGGTTTCCAGCGGCTCGCCGGGATGATCCGGAGTCCCTTCCTCCAGATCTTTATCTTTCATCTTGATCTGCGCCAGCAGCAACTGGTGCCGCGGAGCCAGCGGCAGATCGTGGGGCACGTGCAGATATTCCAGCACTTGCTGCGTGATGCGCCGAAACACCGGCGCCGCGACCTGCCCGCCCTGGTGCGGCCCGACCGCTGAGTCGAGAATCACCACCACCACGATCTGCGGATTGTTCACCGGAGCTAATCCCGCGAACGATCCCACATATTTTGTCTTCGAATAGGCACCTGTCGCCGGATCAACTTTCTGCCCCGTTCCGGTCTTGCCGGCCGCAGAATAGCCTTCGAGAATCGCCTTGCGCCCGGTGCCTTCGAGCACGACTTTCTCCATCATCGAGCGCATCTCGGCGGCGGTGAAGGAAGAAATCACGCGATGCGATGCTCCCGGATGAAAGCTCACGGTTTGCAGCCCATCCGTGGGCGGGGCAGTCCCCGCGACGATGCGCGGTGCCATATAGACGCCGTCATTGGCGAACGTTGAAATCAATCCGCCCAACTGAATCGCCGAAATGCCAATCTCCTGTCCTATCGAAATCGCGGCAATCGAGACCTTCGACCAGCGGCTCGGGGGCTTGGTCATGCCACGGGTTTCGCCGGGCAACTCGATTCCCGTCTGCTGCCCAAATCCGAAAGCGCGGATGTATTTGTAGTAGCGGTCTTCGCCCAGGCGCAGTGCGATTTTGATCGAACCCACGTCGCTCGATTCGGCCAGCACACCCCACACCGGCAGCAAGCCGTGCGGCTTCGAATCGCGAATCCTCATGCCGTTATAGACAATCGAGCCCATCTGGCAGTCAAACACTTCGTCCGGGTTCGTCAGTTTCTCTTCGAGCGCCGCTGAAATCGTGACCAGCTTGAACGTCGAGCCAGGCTCATAGATGTAGCTCACCGCGCGGTTGGTCAGCGCGCCCGGCGTGATCTGCTTGCGCAGGTTCGGATTAAACGTCGGCCGGTTGGCCAGCGCCAGAATTTCTCCCGTGTGCGGATTCTCGACAATCACCGTGCCGGCGATGGCTTGCGTATCGTGAATTGCCTGATCCAATTCCTTCTCGGCGATGTATTGAACGTTCTTGTCGATGGTCAGAACCAGGTTGTCACCGGGATCGGGCTGGGTCTCGACGTCGGCGAACCATTGTTTGTGTGCATCCACCGAAATGAACATCTTTCCTGGACGCCCACGCAGTTGCTCGTCGAACTCATGCTCGATGCCGCTCTGGCCGGAATCTTCCATCCCGACCGAGCCCAACACCTGCGCCGCCAAGTCGCGCGCGGGATAAAAACGCCTCGGCTCTTTCTGGAAATGAATTCCCTGCAGCTTCAGCGAGTTGATGCGCTCGATGGTCTCGTCGCTGGCCTTGCGCGCTACCCAGCAGAAAGTCTTGTGGGCGCGGCAGTCGGCCAGCACCACGTTGTAGTCATCCCCGGTAATTCGAGTAATGAGAGAAACGGCGGTAGGAAGATCCTTAACCTCGGAGGGCACAGCGAACGCGGAATCGACCAGCACCGACATAGCCAGCTCGTGACCGGCGCGGTCGTAGATGACTCCACGCTTGGCTGCCAGCGGAATCGCGCGCTGCTGCTGATGTCCAGCCTGCTTGACGAATCTGCCATAGCTGAAAATCTGCAGGTAGACCAGACGCCCGCAGATGGCCGCGCACCATAGCAAGAGAACGCCGCCCAGCAGGTAGAGCCGGGAGTTCTTGCCGAAGGTGGAATTAGTGGCCAATGGAAGTCGTCAGTTCATTCGCTCGTTTTCCACTCTGTCATCCCGAGCGCAGCATGTCGATGAGCGAAGCGAATCGGCATGCGCAGTCAAAGGATCCCTACCCTGTTCTCACTGCCGGCGTCGGCGCTAGGAGTTCTCATCGCTGCCCTCAGACAAACGTGGCGGCCCGAGTACAGACAGGCCGCCGCCGAAATACTGCCGAGCGTCGCTCGGCGGGCGGACGAAAGCGTCCGCCCCTACACAATCTTCTACTGGCCCGGAATCACCGTCACCGGCTCGGCGCTCGCCATCACTGGGCCTTGCGCGTCACCCGACGCAGAATCCATGCGGATTACCTGCCCCGGCTCTGGCGGCACCAGGCCCATGCGGCGTGCCAGCAGGTCGATGCGCTCGGGATCGCGCAGTGAGGCATCTTCCAGGCGCAGCGCGTGGTTCATCTCGACTTTTTCGCTCAGTTCGCGCTTGGCCGACTCGATCTGGTAGCCATACTCGATCGCCTTGAAGTGCTGCCACGCATAAGTAAAGACCAGCAGGAACAGGCAAGCCAACGCCGTGCCGAACTGCTTCATTTCGCGGTTACGCCCCGGATCCTCCACTTTCACCAGACGCGAATTGTCGATCGCCTTAGAGAAGTAGATCTCCGGCGTGCCCGTCCAAAACGAACGCCGCTCTGCCGCTGGACGTTCCGCCGCGAAACCCGCACTGCGAATTGTTGCCGCCGCTGCCGCCATTTATGCCGCCCCCATGAAAACCTGGCCATCCTGTGTCATCGGAATCTGCATGGAGAAGATGGCGTGCAATTCCTCGTCCATCCGCTCCTGCGCCGCATTCTGCTGAGCCTGAAACTCCAAGCGCGACTCGGCCCGCAACTGCACTCGTTCTACCGTCGCCATCAATTCGCTGATCAATTTGCCCGTGTACATACCCGCTACCTCTACCTTTGGATTCCTACCACGGAACCCGTCCAACAGCTTTCAGCTTTTTTCTCCCGCCCCAGCGGATCGTGATTTCGAATCTGCGGTCCGCCTTGACCTGATCTCTTAGGCCCGGCACGCCATGACAGCTATGCCGGGAACTCCGGCAGGTTTTCCGGAGCCAAACTCTGTGTTCTCTGCGCCCTCTGCGGTGAAGCTTTTGACTTCCCTTGGCGGACGCACCCTCAAACTCTTTCCGCTGCCCGCAATTTCGCGCTGCGGGCCCGCGGATTGCGATCACTCTCTTCTTCCGATGCCGTGACCGGTTTCTTGGTCAGCACCCGGTAGTACTTGTCCTTAATTCCGCCCTCGCGGAAGGCATCCTTTACGATGCGATCTTCCAGCGAGTGAAAACTGATCACCACCACGCGTCCTCCTGGCTTCAGAATCCGCGGCGCCGCTTGCAGCAGCGCCGTCAGATCTTCCAGTTCGCGGTTTACGAAGATTCGAAGAGCTTGAAAAGTCTTAGTCGCGGGATGAATTCTTCTCTCCGCCTGATTCATTGGCCGGGCCGCGGCTGATATGACGTCCGCAAGATGTGCGGTAGATCGTATCGGCCGCGACCGGCAAATGGCTCTGGCGATTCTCCGCGACCTCCTTTCCTCTCCGAATTCGTAAATCACATCGGCAAGCTGTCGCTCGTCGAGGTGGTTTACCACTTGTTCGGCGGTGCGCTCCCCACGCGGGTCCATCCGCATGTCGAGCGGTCCATCCGCCTGAAAACTAAATCCGCGCGCCGCATCGTCGAGTTGCAGGCTGCTCACGCCAACGTCAGCCAGAATCCCGTCGACCGTCGCTGGTCGTTGGCCCTTCGCAATGTCAGCAAAAGAGCGCTGCAGCAAAGTAATCGTCGGCCAATCCCCCAACTCCCCTAGCTGCTTGTCATTCCGAGTGCGCATTTCATCCCCGATAGGGGGCGAAAGCGCAAGCGAGGAATCTCGCGGTCAGCCTTTCGCCAGCAATCTCCAGCGCTGCAGGATCCTTATCGAGGCCAATCAAATGTCCCGGTGCGCCGAGGCGTTTTGCGATTTCGTAACTGTGTCCGCCCAAGCCCACCGTGGCGTCGATATAAATCCCACCCCGCCGCACGGCTAAAAAGTCGATCGCTTCTTTTAAAAGAACCGGAACATGATTCGGTGAAAGCTGGCTCACTCTTCCACCACCATGCCCAACCCCCTGAGGGGTGTCTGTGAATCCCCCGTCTGATCGATGGTCCACTAGATGCCCAGTTCGTCGAGCGTCTTTTCATCGTCAGGCGTAAACTTTTCGTCCTGCATCTTCCGCCGGTACGCGTCCATGTTGCGCACCTCGAGATAAGTCTGATATCCGCTGACCGCAACCTCGCCCTTGATCTGCGCCGAGTCGCGCAGCAACTGTGGGATCAGCAAGCGGCCTTGCCCATCCATCTCCACCACCTGCCCCCAATAGTTGACCTTGCTCAAGAACTTCTTCTTCGTAGGGTTGAACGTGGAGAGCCCCGCCAGCTTCTGCTCGATCCGCTCCCACTCCTCGAAGGGATACACTTGAGCAACATCGCCATCGAGGCTGGTGATGTAGAATTGCTGACCATATTTCTCGTCGATCACCCGCTTGAACTCGGCCGGGACCTTTAAACGGCCTTTTTCGTCGACCCGGGTTGGATGATTGCCGCGAAACATGTTGTTTCTCTGTCACTGCGACTGCTACGAGGGAGGTCAAATCCACGCAAAGTAAGGTCAAAGTCGGGCGATTCGGGCTGTTTGTCGACGTTCTGGGTCGGTTTCCCACCGGCTCCTCGTTTTCAGCTCCAAGTTCCCACGGCCCTTACTGCTTCCACCACTTTTTGCCACTTTGTACCACGATCTTACCCGTAAGTCGTTTATTGTCAAGCAGAAACTTAGAGGTGCCAGTCCCACTCCTGCATTGATTCGGGAAACTACGAAGGCTTGTGGTTAACCACTCGAACGACCACTAGGGGTTGGGTTTACGCCCTTGGTTCCTTCGCTATTCCTTCGCTGAGATTTTTCTTGCACTCCGCGACCGGCGCGGATTTTCCTGTGGAAAAGACGGGTAGCCTAGCTTTCCTTGGCTTCTCGCGACAGTCTGCTCTAAGATGCCAGCGATGAATCGCCTCCTTATTTCGCTCGCGGTAGTCGCGTCGGCCGTCGCGCTTAACGCCTCCGATCCAGAAAACCCTCAGGAAGCTATCGCCCGCCTACAGCAGGCCGCTTCCAGGACCAACATCTTCGAACTGCCGTCCTTCGTGATGAAGGCAAAAGTTCAGATCGAACTAAAAGGAAAAATGGTCGACGGCACTTATCAGTTGTTATGGAATGGCAAGGATGAGTGGAGGCAGGAGATCGTCCTTCCCGAATACGCGGAAATCCAGGTCGGTGGAAAAGGAATGCTCTGGGTAAAGCGCAGCGCGGATTTCATTCCGCTGCACATCTACAACATCCAGGAGGCGCTGGGATTCGGTTCCGGCTTCGCCGTCGCTGGCGCTCTGCGCACCGGGTCGCTCGTGCGACTGGGCCTCCCCCCAGACGTTCAGATCAAGGAAAATACATCGCAGGACGGTCCACGGCGAGCCACTGACATGCACCGAAATCGAGGACGAGCAGGAACCTTCCTCTGAAATTTGTGTAAGTGACCGTTCCGGCACAATGGTCCGCGGATCGACCTATCTGGACAAAGACCTGCAGCCAGCAGGCGCGAAGCTATTTCCCCGCTCCCTCAGCTTTTTGAATGCCGGCAAGACCGTCGCTTCAGTCACGGTCAACGATTTCGTGACGCCCGTCCAGATTCCGGCGGAAGCGTTCAAGCCTCCAGCGGGTGCGCAAGGCTCCCCTGGTTGCATGAACCCCGAGCCTTTTCAGTTGCTAAAGCGGCGCACCCCTGAATATCCAGAGAGTGCCCGGATGCAGCGTAGCCAAGGGACGGTCGCGATACAGGCCACCATTGGAAGCGACGGCGTCCCGCGCATCGGCAAAGTGCTTGAGAGCCCCAGCCCGGACCTCGCGCGGTCAAGCTCGGCTGCGTTCCGTGACTGGCGGTACCGCCCTGCACGCTGCGGCGACCAACCGGTCGAAATCGAGACGATCCTCGTGACGGGGTACAGCCTCTCATACCGCTCATATTAGAGGGGCTCCGGGGTGTTTTCCCATTGGGTGCAGCCCTGAAAAAGTATTTCACCGCGTCAAACTCCGCAGCTTACGAGGTACTTCCGGCCGACTGATTGGTGTACACTTCGGCGCATATCGTCATGGGCTCTATTCCTGGGCTATTTTTTTGAGACCCATCGTCTGAGGAGGCGTTGGCATGGCACTGAACCGAGGCAGAATCTGGTTAGGCGGGTTGGCCGGAGGCGTGGTCTGGAACCTGTGGAGTTTTTTTGTATACCACTACATCACCAGCGCCCGCTACGTTGTAGCTCAGAACGCGGGTTGGTTCCTGAAAGCGCCACGCTATCCCTACTTTCCAGCGCAGTGGGCGATTATGCTGTTTGTCGTGGCGATCGCAGTCGCGCACCTTTATGCCTGGGCGCGCCAGGGTCTGGGACCGGGGCCCGGCACGGCGCTCAAGATCGGCTTTCTGGTCGGATTCTTCGCCGGCTTCCCGGAAGACTTCGCGCAGGCCTCATGGTCGGCCGTTGGCCGCGCCCTGCCTTTTGGCTGGATGATCGAAATGTGGCTGGGCGCCATCCTGGCCGCTCTGGTCGCGGGTTTTCTCTACAAAGATTAGCTTGTTATCAATGAAAACCGCTGAGGACGCGAAGGACGCGGCGAAGAAAAAAGCCAATGAAATTCTGAAGCCGGTTCCCTTGTTTCCTCTGCGTCCTCTGTGTCCTCTGCGTCCCCTGTGCCCTCTGTGTCCTCTGTGGTTTTCGTTTCTGTTCGGCATCCTGTTTGCCGCGCCGCTGTGCGTTGCTCTCGCCGAATCTGCCGGATGGATCAATGTCAGTCGCGACCGGCTGTGCGTGACCGAGGGTGCAATTGACAAGGCCGCCGACAACCGTTTGTCGGTGAATGTTCCGAAGATGCGCGCCTATGTCAGCCAGTGGACCACGGAGTCAGCTGAGCTCCGCTTCACTTATCTTGGCGGCACCAGCAAAGAATCGGAGCTAGGCTCGGGCACGATCCGACGCCAGTTTGGGTTGAAGCTCCATGCCGAGGATCCCTGCAACCTGGTGTATGCGATGTGGCGCGTCGTTACTAAGTCAAAGCCGACTGAGTCAAAGCTGGTCGTGTCGGTCAAAAGAAATCCCGGACAGCACACCAGCGCCGAATGCGGGAACCGCGGCTACGTCAACATCAAGCCGCGCAAGGCGTCCGCCCTGCCGCGTCTAGATTCCGGGCAATCGCACCGGCTCCGCGCCGAGATGAAGAACGCGGAGCTACAGGTGTTTGTCGACGACCACGAAGTTTGGGAAGGCGACGTCGGACCGGACGCCGCCAAGTTGGACGGTCCGGTCGGCATACGCTCCGACAATACCCAACTCGAATTCGAACTGCTGACCCGCGAGCCCGCGGAACCGCATCCAAACTACATGAAGGCCTGCCCAGCGGGCGCCGCGGAAGAATAGCAACACCGAAAGAAACACAGAGGACGTAGAGTGTGGCGCGGATTTTCATGTGAAAACGGGAAGGCGTTCCCGGACCCTGTATTTTGCCGATATCGTAGCCCGGCAAAATGAAGATGTCATTCTGAGCAAAGCGAAGGACCTACGCAACTCCACGCGAATTGCACCGGTCTCTTCGACTTCGCTCAGGGCTGGCTCTTCGGCCCGCAAAGCACGCGGGGCCTCAGGATGACAAGCTTCAGTCATGTTCATTGGTTTGCCTCTACTCCAGTTCCGCAGTGATGAAGAATTCCTGCGACGAAGTGTCGTACTCGACGCGTAAGACGTTCGGCTTGCAGCAGACCTGACAGTCTTCGACGTAGCTCTGGCGGCGTCCGGCGGATTGGTCGACGGAAGTGGTATTCCATTCTCCGCAGGCGGCGCATTGGAAACCGGATTCCATGGGTAGAGAGAGCGGCGATGCGACTCAGGCTGCCGGTCGACCGGTCAGTGAGAGCTATCGGGATGTTACGGCAATCGAGAATGATTTAGCATCTAATCTCGGCATGAAGCCACGCCCGACAAACTTCATCCTTCTGTGCCTCCTACTCACGCCTGTGATGGCTCAGACCAACGAAGCCAAACCGTACAGCCCACAGACCTACTCTGTTCCGAAGATTCCAAGAACCGTGGACGAGGCCGTTTCCGTACTAAGGACGAAATGGCTATCTGCGAAGGACCTAGATTGGCTCCTTCGTACCCCACAAAAGCAGGCGGTACTCACCCTGTACAGGCCTTTCGGTACTGGCGTCCGTAATCAATTCCACCTTTGGGGCGACAATCAACCACTCAGGGACTCATGTGGTGTGGATGACCCAGAAGAATGTTCCATGGTGATTTTCAATAGACTCTGGGAGTCAGTTCGCTCGGATGCCGATCCATCACTCGTCCGACAACTTGATTGCCAATTCCAGCTGACCGAGGCGATTCAAATCAACTACAAGGAGTTTCACAACACTACTAACCGAGGACTGCTCAAACAGTTGCGGTCTCAGATAAACGCTCAGATGGCAAACCTCGAACACGCGAGCACACCCCCTTGCCAAAACTCCCTTACCCTCGAAGTGGAAGGAAAGCCAGACCAGGACTGCTTCGTCGATGCGCCATTTGCACGGCACCAAAAGGGTCAACCGAAAGATCAGCCGACCGAAGCAAACTTGGAGGTGGTGCTTGGCTGGCTGGGAGTCAGAAATTTCTTCATGGCTAGGCACGAACCGCCGAAAATCGTTCTCAACTATTCGCGCCAGTGCCAGTTCCGAAACCTTCCGCCCTCTTAATTAGAATCTGAACTGCTGTAATCAAGCCACTTCGCTGGTCGCCTCCATCGTGGCTGAGGCCGGCGACGCGCTCTCTCGTAAGTCGTTGAGTCTCCGTGGAAGTCGTTGAAAAGTCGTAGAAGTGTTCTGGCAGGCTGCGGGGCACGTCGATTTGCGGTGTATGACCTTGGACCCACCTCGGGATTGATCGTCGATGCCAGGGCCGTTTCAGGTCTCGCAAAGGGCAACGTGGGTGTCGAGCAGTGGGCATTTCCGCGCCGGCTTTTTCCTCAAGAACTCGTCTCAAATTGCTACACTGTATGTACAGTTTTGTATGTATATGGTTCATCCTGAGCAAAACAAAACACTTGCGGCTGGTTACGCATTCCAATTCTCTTCTTTCCCTTGCACCCGTCTGGCCCCTCAGACCGTCGATGCCCCTATAATTGCGTGATTGCATTCATCTTACCGGCATTCGTCTTACGGGGAGGGGTTCATGATTTCACGGCGACGGTTTCTGGAAGTCGGCGGGCTGATGGCAGGCATAACGGCGGCATCGCATTCACTGGCGGCCACGACGAACACTGACGATGCTTCCCTGCCGCCGTCGCTGGCGCAATTGAAGTCGCGCAAGGGCGAGGCCGCCCCGATCACAAAAAACGAGCGCGCCGAACGCCAGCAACGCGCCCGCCAACTCATGAGCGAAAATGCGCTCGACGCCATCGTGCTGATGGAAGGCACTTCGTTGCGCTATTTCACCGGCATCCGCTGGTGGGGTGGCGAGCGCCTGTTCGCGCTGGTGCTGCCCGCGAAGGGCGCGGCGTTCTACGTGTGCCCGGCATTTGAAGAAGGCCGGGCACGCGAGCAGCTCTCGAACGCACAGAACGGCGACGGCGAGCACGCCGACGTGCGCGTGTGGCAGGAGGACGAGAGCCCCTACCAACTCGTCGCCGACGGACTGCGGCAACGCGGCATCGCGACCGGCAAGCTTGGAATCGACGAGACGATCCGCTTCGTTTTTGCCGACGGCATTGCCAAGGCCGCGCCGCAGGCCGCCCTCGCCAGCGCGACTCCGGTCACCGCCGGATGCCGCATGATCAAGAGCGCTCATGAAATCGCGCTGATGCGACTGGCTGCGCAGGTCACTCTCGCGGCCTACGAGGCCGTCTATCGCGCGCTGCGTCCCGGCATGACCGAGCGCGATGCTTCTGATCTGATTGACGCCGCCTACCGCCGCCTGGGATTCCCCGGTGACGCCAGCATCATGGTCGACGAATCCACCGCGTCTCCTCACGGTTCGACGACGCCGCAGGTAATTCGCGAAGGCTCGATCGTCATGATCGACGACGGCTGCACGGTGGAGGGCTACCAATCCGACATCACGCGCACGTTTGTTTTGGGCAAGGCTTCCGGAGCCGCCGGGAAAACGAAAGAAGACCAGGCGAGACGGGACAAGATGAAAAAAGTTTTCGACATCGTGCTGCGCGCGCAGTCGGCAGCGTTGGCCGCGGCGCGTCCCGGAGCCGAGTGCGGCGCAATCGATGCCGCGGCGCGCAAAGTGATCACCGACGCGGGCTATGGCCCCGACTACAAGTACTTCACCCACCGGCTCGGCCACGGCCTGGGGATGGATGGGCATGAGTGGCCTTACTTGGTCCGCGGCAACCAAACTAAGTTACAGGCCAACATGACGACCAGCAACGAGCCGGGAATTTATATACGCGGCGAGTTCGGAGTGCGAATCGAGGACGACATGCACATCACGGAGAACGGCGCGGAGCTGTTCACGCCGCAGACCTTGTCGCTGGAAGATCCGTTCGGGAAGGTCTAGCAGAGCTAATGGCGTTCAGACCCGGATCGAGCGTCGCCACTTCCCGTGCAGCCAGCACAGGATGCCGAGAGCACAGACTTCGACCGGCCCGGGCGGCATGATTTGCATACGCCAGAGACTGGCGTAGTCCACGGTGGCCACGTAGACTGCCCAGATGGTGCCGCCAGCAGCGACCAGGCTGCCCAGCATCTCCTCGCGGCGAATGCTGTCGAGATTGTTGGGCGGCGGGCCCTTCTTCTTGACGGCCTTCGGGACGGCAACGACCGGCAGAAACTTGTTCGGGGACTCGACGTAGCCCTCGCGCCCAGCTTCCCAATCGATCAAGTCACTTGGATCCGATTTCGGCACACTCCAGAATGCCACACGGAAGACTGTGCAGGCTCGTTACGTCAGTGCTTGTCCCTCGCGAGGCGTAAAATTTCACCCTTCCGAAGGCTTTTCGCCGGGTGCCCCATTTCTCGCGTCCTTTGTGAGAAGTGGGGATTTGTGCGGGCCAATATCGTACCTAAAAAACCTTCGGCAGGGTTACACAGACTTTTGCTCGGAACCAGGCGTGGAGCCGCGCCGGAACAGGGTCCAAATCGTCTTCGGTCCCAATCGCCGCCACAAGAATCGCAAAAGGCGCACGGCAACCACGACGAGAAAGACGATGGAGAATAGCCAAACGGCAATCAGCGGCAGATTGATGATGAATGCGACCACCGAGTCGACCCAATCCGCCAGTCCCGAAACCATTTCATTCACAGCGACCTTCGCCTGCCGCAGCGGCCGCCAGTGAATCCCGGCGACGGTTTCGTCGGCCTCGGCGCGCAGCGAGATTTCCAGAGTCGACAGGTCGATCTGCGATGTCAGGAACTTCATCTCGCCTTGCATTTGTTCGATCCGGCCACGCACATCGCTGAGTTTTTCGGTGACCTCGAGCGTGTCTTTGATAGTGGTGGCGCGTTTCAGAATCTGCAGGTATTGCGCTTCTTCGGCTTGAGCGTTGCGCAGCCGCGCGTCCAGATCGATGTATTCGCGGGTAACGTCGCGGGCTTCAACGCCCTCCCGATCAACGCTGATCGCCAGAGCCTTAACCTGCGTGATGACCTGGTCAAGACGAGCGGCTGGAACCCTGACCGTGACGGATGCGGAATGGCTGCCGCTATTGCTCTGCGTCGACTTCTCGACGTATCCACCGGCACCTTTAACGATGGAGCCGATCTTCTCAACCGATTGTTCGACGTTATTGACGAGAAGGTCGAGCGATCCGTTACGGATGATTTTGCGGGCGTCGAGAGTCTCGGGTTGGCCGGAGGACGCCGGTGCAGCAGGAGATTTGTCGTTGCCCCCCTCCCCTCCGCCGCCCAGCATGGCAGTGGCAGAGGTGGAGATGGCCCCACCGCGGACCCTGGGTTCGTAGCTGAAATAAGTTGAAAGCACCTGCGGACGCGAGCTCTTCAGCGCCTCGTCCTTCATCGGCGCGGTTCTCTTCTCGCAGGAGCTGCACAGCAGGATGAAAGCCGCCAGTAAAACGGCGAAAACTCGCCGGCTGCCGCTCGATCGGAGTACGGTGATCGACGTCATTGTTCCACCCTCGATACTAGACACTCAGGTTAGACGCTGGCGTTTCGCGTAAAGTTCCCCGCTCGGCCCGCCAGTTCGGCCTACCAGCGCAGCTTATTCAGATATTCGTAGCTCTTGGCAATGCTGTCGAACGGCTCCTTCGGGTGATCGTGCTCGACGATGTAGTGCTTGATCCCCGCCTTCTCCGACTGAGCGAAAATCCTTTTCCAGTCGATGATGCCGCTGCCGACTTCGGTCAGGTCGACGGTATCCCCATAATTCTGGGCGCCCCCGGCCGTGATGTGAGGAAGCGTCTTGAGATCCTTGACGTGAACCAGCGGGAAGCGTCCGGGATAGAGATTGAAATACTTCAGCGGATCGGCCCCCGCGGCGGTGATCCAGCACAAATCCATTTCCATTTTGACCAAACTGGGATCGCATTCCTTGAGCAGTTGATCGTAGGGCAGCTTGCCGTCGACGGGAAGGAATTCGAACCAGTGATTGTGATAGGCGAACTGCATGCCAGCTTTCTTGCTCAGCTCGCCGCAGTGATTGAATTTCGCCGAGGCCCGCTTCCAGATGTCAGCGGACTTGCGGAGTTCCTCGGGAATCCACGGACAGACAATGTATTCCAGGCCGATCGCCTTGGAGGTTTCGACGACGGCGGGAAATTTGTCGTCGAGCTCGTCGTATTGCACATGGGTGGCGACGGCCGCCAGACCGTTCTTGTCGCAAGCGGCGCGGACTTGCTGGGCGGTGCGGCCGAAGTAGCCGGCAAATTCCACTTCCTTGTAGCCAATCTGCGCGACCTTGGCGATGGTGCCGTCGAAGTCGTCTTTCATCAAGTCGCGCACGGAGTAGAGCTGCACGCCGACCTTGTTGATTTTGTGGTCGCCGGCAGCCCAGCCCAGGCGACTAGTCAACAACGTCGCAGCGGTGACGGTGCTTGCAGTTTCAAGAAAGGTGCGGCGGTTCATGGACTGAATGCTCATGATGGCGTTCCTCCAGGTGCTCAGTTGGGACGGAAGTGAAATCCGCGAGCATTATACGCGGGCAGAGCGCTGGAGGAGTGGGAGAAAAAACGATTTTGCATGCCTTGAGATTCTTAACCCACCGCGGGAACAGAGAACACGAAGGAAAAACACGGGGACGCAACGCTACTCAAATGCCATGAAATAAGACATGAATGGTCCAGGGATGCAGTAAAAGATCGCTTGATGCTCTGCTGCAACCTTCCTGCCATTCTCTTCCTGAAACAGAATCCCAATAACTTGATTCCTCTTTTGCTTCTTGCCGTCAACCTTGATCTCCTTGCCCTGATAAAACAATGTAACGACGGCACCCGTTTGTACCTTTGATAACGGCATCGGCTGGGTCGTCGTTTTGGTTGATGGCAAATTGCATGGGGTGGTGGAATAGGCTTCGAACGTATCCGTCTTGCTTCCGTGAACGTAGTTCAACGTGATAGTGTCGTCGGTAGTCTGCACCACTTTTCCCGTGAAGGTCGATCCAGCGTAGCCGCCCGGATAGTAACCATTCGGGGCAGTTCCTTTTTGAGCCGCCCCCGTTCCGCTCAACACCAACATAAGAAGCCCACAAGAAATGAGCTCGCGCAGATGGTCTGACGAGATGTAGCGGCGGGGGATGTACATAAACCCTCCTCCATTACCAGCCGGCATTATAGCCCTGACGTTGAATACGCTGAGAAAAGCTAGGATATCTGCACGCGTCCCGCGCGAAAACCTGCTTTGGGTTTACGGTTTTTCGACTCGCAGATTGTTGGTGACCGAGAAGACGTTGGAAACGCCGTTGGCGCGGATGCCGGCGAGATTCTTGTCGCCCTCACTATCGACCACGCCCTCCAGCGTGACGTGCCCGCCCTTCACGATGATGCGGATGGGCTTCTGCGGAACGATCGCATACCTTTCCATCGCAGGATAGCGATAGATCGCACGATATACCCGCCGGCGAATGCCGCTGTCCATGGAAGACAACGGAAGCACCTCGATCTGATTGTCGACTTTCTCGACGCCTTCAATGCGCTTCACGGCGCCCTCGGCGTCGGATTTGTTGACCGGGTTCACCACCTGCCCGAACAGGGTCACGGTGAAACCATCGACTTTGTAAGCCATGTAATCGAAGGGGCCGACGTAGGGCAGCATGCGCAGCTGGTGACCGACCTCTTTGATGATGCGCTCCTGGGATTTGGCAGTGGCTTGATCGCGTTGCGCGTCCTGAGCGGCGCCCAGCGTGACCAGCGCCAACAGACTCAGCAGCAGAATCGGCAGTTTGAGCTTCATGGTTAGTCGCTCCTTGCAGATGAAATTCCCAAGGGTGTGCTGAAAATTCTACTCCCAGAGGCGGGTCGTTGACGAGGGCGAGACAAATCACCAAGAGCTCCAGCTGTCAGCCAAACCATCCCTGATTTGTCATGCTGAGCGCAGCGGTGAGGATCGCAAGGCAATCCTCGCCGCGGAGTCGAAGCATCCCTATAGTCACCACAGGCCGCTGGTATGTTTCCTTCGTGAGCCTTCGTGGCCTTCGTGGTAAAGATTTTTAGGGCTGCCAGGTTCGGGCAAGTGCGGCAAGCCGGACCGGGAGATGGCACCCGGCGCCGCTCGCTCGCATTCCGTGCGTCAAACAATCAAACAATCAGGCGGTTAGGTTCACGCCGCTGCCCTGTGCGGTACTGCTGCTGGAGGTGCTGGCAGCGCTGTTAAGCAGGTTGAGGATGATTTCCTGGTTGCTGTTCGGATTCAGGTTGAGGGTGATCTGCTCGGGGGACTGGTTCGGCTGGGCCACTCCGATGGTGACCTGCTCACTCCCGTTGGCGCCGTTGCTCAATCCGATCGAGATCTGCTCGCCCGGAGTCAGGGCTCCGAGATTCAGCACGATTTCCGATCCGCTGGCAGAGGCAGCCGCGGACGGGGTCGAGGACGATGAGGATGACGATGACGATGAGGATGAGGCCAACAATCCGCTCAGGTTGACCACGACGGCCGGCTGAGATGCGTTGCTCTGCTGTTGCTGCTGCGACTGGAACGTGCTCGCCAGTTGGGCAAACGCCTGCTGCGCACCCGCCAGGTCGCCCGACTGAAGCGCCTGACCGATGGCGTTGAAATCCTGCTGGCGCTGGCTGTTTTTGAAATCGTTGCCGTTGGCGAAGGGGCCGCTCTGGCCCAGAGTCTGGAGAGCGCTGAATTCCTGCTGCGCGCCCGCGAGGTCGCCAGACTGAAGCGCCTGGCCAAGTTGCTGCAAATCGGATTGGCGCTGCTGAAAGTAGGACTGAAGTTGCTGGTAAATCGAACTGTTCGAAACCGCTGCGGTGGACATTAATCTCTCCTAACGACGTAATTCGGCTCTGGGGATTTGATCGGCAGCGGCGGGATGAACTTTAGGCGGGCGAATCTAATTGCGGTGATTTCAGAAAAAACTAATCTCAGCACAGAGGACACGGAGGACGCAGAGGGAATCACGGGAAATTCTCTACGATTCTATGAGCGCCAGTTTCAGATTCTGGTTACGAGCGAGGGTTCCATCGAGGTTACGATCGAGCAGGCGAATCCCGGCGCAGTTGCTCAGGATCCAGTCGGCGCCCGCTTCCCGTACTACAGATTCCTGCACGGTGGTTTGAAAGGCGATTACTTTTGCGCCGGCAGCCTTGCCCGCGCGGACACCGGCGGGAACGTCTTCGAGGACGATGCATTCCTGCGGAGAAAATCCGAGAAGGGACGCACCCTTCAAATATGGCTCGGGATGCGGCTTGCCGCTCGTGATGTCGCTGGAAGTGATCATTCTTTTCGGCAGCGGCAGGCCGGCGGCCCGGATGCGGACTTCGGCGAGCGGGCGCGTGCACGACGTAACGATAGTCCAGCGATCGGCGGGAAGGCTGACCAGAAGATCGACCGCGCCGGGCAGGGGGACGACGCCTTCGAGGTCAGCAATTTCGCGGCGTTCGACTTCGCGGTTCTCCGCTTCGTGATCGGAGTTCGGAAGATATTCGCGGACCGTGGTGAGACTGGGCCGGCCGTGAGCCCGGGCCACGACTTCGTCCGGATTGAATCCGTGCTCGATGGCCCAGCCGCGCCAGACGCGGGCCACGGCGGGAGTGGAGTTGATGAGGACTCCGTCAAGGTCGAAGAGCAGCGCGGCGCAGTGAATTTCGATCATAATTTCGAATATAGAGTTCAGAAACGGCTCGTCGCTACCAGGTTTTCGCTACCACGTCCGGCTAATGGGGTGGGCCTCGGTGTTGAAAACGGTTTTGCTCAGGTCGACGGTGTCGGGCGGAGCGTAGAGCAGAAATAAATACTTGAGAGTTTCGGCGAAGAAGAAGCTCTCCATCTCGTCCTTCTTGGTTTTATTCGCGACGCTGCTCAGGGCGGCGTAGCCCGAGTCGGTGCGGCAGTATTTCACCAGGCTGTCGAAAAAGGTCTGGCCCATTTCGCGGTAACGCGGGTCGTTCGTAAAGTGGCGGAGATAATATGCGGACTCGATGATCTCGGGACGCAGCTCGTATCCCTCATAGGTAATCTTCATCGTCATGTAATTCATTTCTTCGGGCTCAATGCCGAATGTGGTCCACATTTTGTAGGCCGAGTCTTCGAGTTTGCGGGCGCGATCGAGATCGCCGGAGAGTGCGAGCGTTCCGGGGAAGAACGCGTCCAGCGAGCCGAAGGTGGTGCCGGTGCGGGCTCCGGTATTCATGTTGGCTTGGCCGTACCAGAATCCGGTCGGAGCCTGGTCGGCGAGATATTTGTTCACCGCTTCGATACTCGACTTCCACATGCGCTCACAATCTTTGTCGTCAAACAGCAGCCACGCCTTCAGCAGATATTCGTAATACGAGTCGATGCCGCCGCTGATGTGGCTGGTGGGATCGGTCCACTTGCCGGTCTTGACGTTAATGCTGGAACCGACCAGTCCGATCGCTGAACGCCGGTTGTAGAGTTCGACGACGGCGCGCTTGGCTTTCTCGTAATAAATCGCTTTGCCAGTCAGCTTGCTGAGCGCTCCGAACTCGAGCAGCAGAGTGCCCACCTCGGCGGGATTGGTCGATTCGCCGCGCACCGCGCCGGTTTTCAGGTTGACGTAAACGTAGGGCATGCCGGTCGGAGAATTGAAGGCGGGCAGCAGGCGCGTGCCCAGATCGTCGGCCAGCGCGAGCAAACGTTTGTCGCCGCTGAGTTGATAGCTGCTGAGCAGTCCGCCGAGCAAGCGGATGGTGATTTCAAAATTCTTGACGTAGATGTCGCGATCGAACGACAGGTTCTGGTCGATGTACGCGCGGGTGGTGGTGGCCTCGTCGGTCATGCCCATCAGGATCATCGTGTCGAGGCCGTCGACGGGCGACATGAGCAGGGGCACGCCATACCAATCGTGATAGGTCTTACTCAGCGGCTTGAGGGCATCGTGTCCCCAGGCATATTGCTTGTAGCCGCCCCAGGCGTGGCGGAATTCCTGGCGAACGCGTTCCGCCATCTCGGCGTCGCTGGGGAGAGCCTCGGTCGGAAGATCGGTGCTGGCTGACATCAATTGCGGAGGGGCCGGCGGAGTTGCGGGAGCGGAGTTTGCCGGAACGGTTTGGGCCGCGCTCAAACGAAGCAATGCAACGACCAGACAAGGAGACAGCAACATCGACAGATGCAGGGTTCTCATGGCGGTGTGGGAGCGATTGTAAACCACAGGGCAAACCGGGCCGCGGCGGTCGATGAGTGATACGGCGATTTTTCACCACTTTAGGATTCTCGACACCTATATTTGCAAGCATGGCGAAATATGACAGCAGCCCAAAAAGGTTTCTATCAGGGATGGTGCGTTGTTTGGCGGCCCTAGTCTTACTTGCCGGAACGTCTGACGGGACCACCCTAGTTGTCGTCAGAAGCGACAATTACATCCTTATCGGCGCCGATAGCCTCGTCTCTCAAGTCAACCCCGACGCCCAACTGCCTACGATGTCCGGGTGCAAAATCCTTAAGGCGGGTCGATTCTTCGTCGCCGTCGCTGGAATGTTTGGTCAAGGTGGACCCGCCGGATTCAATGCATACGCGATGCTACAAGAGATCGCGCAGCATGAAAAAACAGCCGTCGCCACCGCCGACCGTTTTGACACAGTTGCCAAACGACCGTATGAGAAACTGCTCCTCCGGTTCTACAAGAAGAATCCCAAGGTTTTTGAAAAGGTGTGCAACAACCAAGCGTGTATGCAACTACTCGTGGCCGACTATAACGACGGCAATCCGATGTATGCCGTCAGGCTGTTTCGGGTTGTTCTGAAACACGACGTGCCGACAGTTGCAATTGATCCTAATCATGACTGCCCCGGGACATGTCCTCTTCCAACCAGTAACATGGTCATAGGTGACAACATCACCTCGAAGCCTTTTGCGGCCTCTCCAATTTTCTGGGCCGAGCACTCGCCAGCATCTTTCATTGAAGGACTCATCCAAATAGAGGCGCGCGCTCATCCGACCGAAGTTGGGGGACCGGTTTCCATCCTGGCCTTAGACAAGAACGGCGCGCATTGGGTTCCCGGCTATCAAGGCGTTTGTCCCGATCTCAAATGAGAATCAGGCGGAATGCCAAAACGAGACTATGAGTTCTGGTCGATGAGTGTGATCGCGATAGCACTCAAAACCCTCCGCTTCGGGGTCATCGAGTGTGCTATGCAGATATTTCAGCACCTGCAGCAGGGCGTTCAGAACGCCTGAACCACGTCGATGAAAATAAGAGTGATGTCGTCCTGCTGGTTCATGGAAGAAGGATAGTGATGAGGGTCACCCGATTTTGTGTCTGCCGTCACCTCATTCCTGGCGGAGGCGGCATAGTATTTTGACTGTACGGCTGGCAGGAGCGCGCCATGCTGTCGAAGTGCGCCAATCCCGGATGTAACGAAACCTTTCGATATCTCCACCAGGGGAAGATTTTTCGCCTGTGTCCCACCCCTGAAGTCCAAATTGCGACGGGAACGTTCAAGCCCCAGTTGCATGAGCGATTCTGGCTGTGCCCCCGTTGCTCAAAGAAAATGACATTGGTTTGGGGTGGAACGCAGCTGAGCCGGGTGCCCGTGCCCATCGAGGCGCTGGCGGTGCCGCCGCCTCCGCCGAAGGTCAAGAAGATCGAAGGGTTAAGGCGGCTGCGGGCCCGGGCCACGTCCGCCGGCCGCGAAGATCGATAAAGGAAGATCGACAAAGAAAGATCGATGAAAGCAAAGCGACTCGGAGGTACGTTATGTCAGTTGCAGAATTGAACATCCCCATATTGAACATGCCCATAGCACCGAAGGAAACGTGTGCGGCTTTCCGGAACATTCTTGTGGCCACCGATTTTTCGGAACCTTCCCGGCGAGCGCTATGCGACGCCCGGTTGCTGGCGAGGGAAAACCACGCCCGGTTGTCCATCATTCACGTGCTGCGTGGGAGTCCCAAGCATGCGGCGCTGGAGAATCCGCCTGATCTTGACCGGGACGGGATCGAAGCGAAGAAGCGAATCGAGGCGCTGCAGGATGAAGATGAACTTGGGTCGCAGCAAAAAATTGATTCCGCGTTGGTGAGACGCGGGCCGGTGGCGGAGCAGGTAAGGTCGGTGATCGAGCAGCAGGCCATCGACCTGCTGGTCATCGGAACGCACGGACGCGGAGGCCTGCAAAAGCTGGCTCTGGGCTCGGTGGCGGAAGAACTGCTCCGGGTCGCGCCCTGCCCGGTGATGACGCTGGGGCCGAAGGCAGAGATCCCCGCGGCGCATCACGGACCTGGATTTCACAAGATTCTGTTTGCGACCGATTTTGGCAAGGGATCCAGGAAGGCCCTGCCGCTCGCCCTGGCCCTGGCCCGAGCCGGGCACGCGAAGCTTACGTTGCTGCACATGATGCCCATGCCCGCGACGTCGTCGAGTCTGTCGGCGTACGTACCGGCAGCGGAGGCCGCCAGCGAGTTCGAACAGTGGAAGAGCGAATCCCGCAAGCGGGCAGTGCAGGAGCTGAAAGATTGTCTGGCCGCGGACACTGGCCTGGAGCAGGAACCCAGATACGTAGTGGGAACGGACTTCCTGGCCGAGGGCATTCTGACGGCGAGCGTCAAATTCGGAATCGATTTAATTGTGATGGGAGCGAGCCACACCGCGTCGGCAAGAATGGCGGCTCATATTCCATGGACCTCCGTGCACGAGGTCATTCGGCATGCACCGTGCGCGGTACTAACCGTTGCCGGATAGAAGGGCGCACTCGCCGGAGATAGAAGACTCCCGGCGACGGAGCCAAACGCCTCACTGCGTTCGGTGGACGGACGAATGCGTCCGTCCCCACATGTTCTCTTCGTCTTCCCGGCGTCCAATCAGGATTGGACGATTTTTTCCAGCGCGGGCCGGTTGCGGATGATCAGGGTCGATCCCTTGAGCTGCAGCAGCTGCTTTTTCTTGAATTCGGAAAACAGCCGGCTGACCGTTTCGCGGGTGGTTCCGATGATTTCCGCAATCTCTTCGTGGGTCAGCGTAAGCTTGAACTGCGAAGACCCGTCGCCCTGCGGCGCCTTGGTCGACCAGGACAGCAGGAGCTTGGCAAACTTTTCCGACGGCGAGGTGCTGAGACCGAGCGTGCGAATCTCCTCGTAGACGCTGTAGTAGTTGCGGCTCAACTGTTCGGCGACGCGCAAGGCCACTTCCCCGTTATCCTTCAGAAATTGGATTAAGGAATCGCGGGGAATAAAGTTGGCCTGGCCGGGCTCCATCATCTCGGCCGTCACTTCGTAGGGACGGTTGGAAACCACCGAATTCAGGCCCAGAACATCGCCCGACTCGGAAATTTTTGTGATGATAGTTTTGCCTTCGCGCGACGAGGTGGAAAGTTTTGCCTTCCCGGCGCAGAGTACAAAAACACCACGGGGTTGCTGCCCTTCAATGAAGAGCATCGCCCCCTTGGGATAGACGGCGGTGGATTTCATTTCGTTGAGACGCTGTCCGGCGTGGACCGAAAGATTGCAGAATAGATGTTCTTCCCTTACCGGACAGGTGAGGCAATTATCAAGAATATTAAGACCATAAGGGGCGCGCACTGGAGCACCTCCCTTTGCATTAGAGTGCAGCAGCGCACCAGCGGGTGTGACTACGATCACGCAGCATAGTGATCGAAAGCACCTCGCCCCATGGACGACCGCGGAAAGCGGTAACATCATGGCAGTAATGCGCGGGCAAGAGTTACTTCTCCTGGTCTAGAATCACAGTCTAGAATTACGGTCTAGAATTACAGCCTAGAATTGCCGATACGCCCGCCATCCGCGTTCGCAGAGGATTCACGTGCAACCCGAGCCGTTGCCGCATACCGCGACCCAGCCGTATCCGACGCAGTATGTGTGGAAGTGGAAATTGAAAGATGGCACTGCGGTGACCATCCGCCCGATTCGTCCGGAGGATGAGCCGCTCATGGTTCAGTTTCACTCCACGCTTTCCGAGCGCAGCGTGTACCTGCGGTATTTCGGCTGGCTGAGCCTGAGCACCCGAGTCGAGCATGAGCGGCTGATGCGCGTCTGCTCCGGCAGCTATAACCACGGATTCGCCCTCGTAGCCGATCGCACAAGTCCTGAGACGGAGCAACACGAGATTCTAGGCCTGGGCCGTTTCAGTGCAATCGATCACGTGGAAGCCGAAGCGGCCGTGCTGATATCCGATCAATGGCAGGGACGCGGGCTGGGATCGGAACTTCTCGCCAGAGTGGTCTGGGTTGCCCGCGCAGAAAAATTCAAGAAGCTCTCGGCCGAAATCTTGCGCGACAACTTAGTCACCCAGGCCATCTTCAAGAAGGTGGGGTTCAAGTTGCGGACGATGGAAGACGATCCCTCGTCCGTATCCGCGGTGCTGGAACTCTAACAAGGAGAAATCGAAGATGCGGAGAGTTTTGGCTGTATGTGTCGCGCTTGCCATGGTTCTGTCCTGGCCTCGTTTACTCGAAGCGATCGTTTTCATCGATCAGACCGTCAGCGTTCCGGTAAGCCGCCTTATCCTCAACACCACCAAATACATCAAGGCCCACCCGAAAGATTCGCAGGGATATTACCTGCTCGGACGGCTGCACAGCTTTGCGTTTGCCGGGAACACCCACACCGAAGAGTCGAAGTACTCACGCCTATTCGGCCCTGACACTTTGCCGGAGACGCGTTTTATCGAGCCAGTCCCCCGCCAGGAGCGAACCGTGCCGGGGAAAGTTCTGCCCGCAGCGGCGCGTTGGCATCTTAGCGAGTCGCTGCGCAACTACCGCCGTGCGACCGAACTTCAACCCAAACAGCCTCTGGCGTATCTCGGACTAGGCTGGATGCTGGAGCAGGGCGCGCTGTTTGCGGACCAGGTCGACGCCCCGTTTAAGAAATCTCCCGGGCGCGCTTCGGCGCAGGAGTGGCGGGCAGAAGCGCTCGCAATTTATCGCCGTTTGGCCACAAACCCCACGGATCTATATGACTCAGGTCCTCAGCCGGAATCGCCGGAAGGATTGCGGGTGGAAGCCAGCCGGGCAATTCTGCGCATGCTTCCCGGTCCGGACTTATCCCCAGAAGAAAAGGCAGACACAGACCTCGCTCGCAAGGTGAACGACGATTCCGATGAAAAGGCGAAGAAAGCAGCGGCGGGGCAGTCTGATGGACAGAATGGACCGATAGGCGACCGACATATTATTTCACCCATCATCTTTCCGCTGCGCGCACCCGCTCCGCTCGAGGCGCTGCTGGCTCCCGGACGAGTTGTGTCTTTTGATCTTGCCGGGAATGGAGTGCCGGCGAAGTGGCCCTGGGTGAATTCTGACGCCGGCTTTCTGGTGTGGGATCCCGGAAACCGGCAGCGCATCGAGTCGGGCCGGCAACTGTTTGGCTCGGTAACCTGGTGGCTGTTCTGGCGTGACGGCTACGCGGCGCTAGCTGCACTCGACAACGATGGCAACGGCTGGCTCGAAGCAGATGAACTCGCCGGCATCGCTATCTGGCGTGATGTCAACGGGAATGGCGTATGCGATCCGGGCGAAGTAACTTCCTTACAGGACGCGGGAATCGTGCGCATCGCGGTCCGCGCCAGCGGACACACGAACGGAATGCCCTTCAACACTCGGGGAATCCAATTGGCGGATCAGACTTTCCTGCCCACATACGACTGGACGCCAGAGTCGATCGGGACGAACGCGAACGAGGGGAACACAAAAACTAAACTGCCGGAAACGACGCGCCCGTCCCCACCCTTCCCCTCACAATGAGAACCCGATTTTCAGCGGGGTAGGGTTACACGATCGTGGCGGGCTTGTTGATTTCGAGCTGCGGCTCAAATTTCACGTTCGTGCCCAGCGCGCGCGATACCAGGCACAGCTTCTCGGCGCGTTTCAGCAGGTCGAGGGCGCGATCGCGTTCGTCGGCAGACTCAATCTTAAGGTTCGGACGCACCACAATCTGGGTGAACGTGTAACCGGACTCGGCTTTGCGCACGGTTCCGCTGGCTTCCACCTGCAGGTCGGTGAAGTCGAATTGAGCGCTGCCCGCAATCGCCCGCAAGGTCGTGGTGTAGCAACTGGCGACGGCAGCGAGCAGAAGTTCCTCCGGAGTCCAACGGCCTTCGAGGCCGCCAAATTCTGCAGGAGCGGTGAAGTGGATGGCGTTGGGCGCGGAATCCGATTTAGCTAAACCGGTGCGCCCGGAAGTCCACCAGGCTGCGACTCGATATGCGTGCTCTTCACTCATGATCCTCACTACTCCTTGGAAGAAAAGTCTCTATCTTTATTTTGTTGGCGCGAGATTCTGTTAGTACGAGAAAAGCGCAGTGGCGGGGCTTGACCACATTTCCATGCAGGTGCGCAGCCGCCGTCTACACCACTCCCTGCTTGGGCGCAGGCGCACGCTCCTGCTCGATTTTCTGGATCTGAACGCGCAACCACGCGGCCAGGGCCTCCTCCATATCAGCCTGAGTGCCGGTGCGATAAAAATCCTCGATCGACTGGCCCTCGGGCGTGAGTTGGATGAAGCGGCAGGGCGATGCCTCGCTGCGGCGCTCGGCAGGAACAAACTGCTCGAGCAGGCAGTTCTCGCACGGATGCGGCCGGGCCGCATCGCCAAAATTCGGACAAGCCGGGGAATCCTCAAAAACCGCGGGCGCACGCCAGGGCGCGTGAGGAGATCGTCCATAGCCTCCGTCTTGCAGAAAGTTCAGTTCGAACCGGAGGACATCCAGAATGTCACGACCATCTTCAGCCATAAGGCACCTCGATTGGACACGAGAATGCCAGAAGTGGAGTCGGAACTCCGTGCACTCGGTCACGAGGATTAGTGATTGCGGTCACACCGAGAAAGCGGAGCTTTCGGAATCACAGTTCGAATTGTGGACATTTTGGGAGAATCCCGGAATGCAGCATGTGACGGCAATCACAATCTCCTGTGATTCTGATACGCGAGCAGCCTGAAGGTCGAAAATTGAAGATTGAAGATCGAAGATCGATAACCACGAAGGCCACGAAGGTTCACGAAGGAAACCTGATCGATCAGGTTTCCTTCGTGAACCTTCGTGGCCTTCGTGGTTTAAGCTTTTCTCGCAAGTGACGACCGTCACAATGTGGCTGAAAAGCACCCGTGATTTCGATCACAGGGCAAGGTGACTTCCGCCATAGGTCCACCTTCGCAGGCGTGTGATGCTATGGCTGCGAGCCAGTTCCCACGAGGTGGGGAGAGCACGATTCGGAAATAGGAAATGCGCTCTCGAATGTGGTCAGTTTGTCGACGGGCCACCCGCTGCCCCGTGATATCGTGCAAGAAAAGTTTCCTCAGGAGGAAAACGTGAAACTGATCTCCATTCGAATGGGCCTGGTAACTCTGCTGGCTGGCGGACTGATCGCAGTCTGCTCGACCTCGGCTGTAGCCCAAGACGCAGCCGGAACCTACAAAGCGAAATGCGCCATGTGCCATGGTCCCGACGGCAAAGGTTCAGCCATGGGCACGAAGATGGGCGCCCATGACTTCACCTCCGACGATGTGCAGAAGCAAACCGATCTGCAGCTGATTGCGACCATCACCAAGGGCAAAGGCAAGATGCCGGCCTATGACGGCAAACTGAAGGACACGGAAATCAAGGACCTGGTCGCCTACATTCGCGGTCTGGCCAAGAAGTAACAGAAAGGCGGCCTGAATGCGGCCGCACAAAGATCGTTCAACTTAGGAAACATTGGCGGGTGAGAGCATGTCCACGCGAACACTGCGGAATATTTTTGCGCCTGGAATTGCCCTCGCCCTGCTTTTAACCGCGGGAAGCGTTTTCGCGGCCGGTAAGCAGCCCTCCTCCAAGCGGCATCCAAAACCGGCCGCCGAAGAATGCCTGGCCTGCCATAGCGACGCTTCCCTGGCGCACGACGAAAACGGCAAAACGGTCAGCCTGCACGTCGACCCGCAGGCCTTCAAAGATTCCATTCACGGCAGCATCTTCACCTGCGTGGACTGCCACACCGACGTAACGAATACCGCGCACGAAACCACTCCCAGGAAAATCAGCTGCGCGACCTGCCACGCCGACGAGCAGGCGGCCTACGATCGCAGTTTCCACGGCAAGGCCGTCCAGGGCGGCAACAGCAAGGCGGCGACTTGCGTGGATTGCCACGGCAGTCCGCACGAATTGCTGCCGGCCAGCGATCCGAAATCGCGCGTGCACCACACCAATATTCCCGCGACCTGCGGCGCCTGCCACAGCCAGAAATTTGTGATGCAGGACGGCGGGCAGAGCGCGCAGATGGTGGCTTCTTACGAGCAGAGCGTACACGGACACGCCGTCGCCGCCGGCTCGGAAAAGGCCGCCGTGTGCACCGACTGCCACGGCACGCACGAGATTCTCGACGCCAAAGACGCGAAGTCGCCGATCTTCAAGTTCAATGTGCCGGCCACCTGCGGCCAGTGTCACGACGCGATCGCGAAGGAATACTCGCAGAGCATTCACGGACAAGCCGTAGCCAAGGGCAACTGGCAGGCGCCGGTGTGCACCGACTGCCACGGGATCCATTCCATTACGGCGCACAACGATCCGAACTCCCCAGTTTCGGCGCAGAATGTGGCCCAGGCGACGTGCGCGCGCTGCCATGAAGGCATGCGGCTGTCGCAGGAATTTGGCGTGGAAGGCCGCCGCGAGACTACGTATTTGGCCAGCTATCACGGACTGGCGGCTCGCGGTGGCTCGCAGGTGGTCGCGAACTGCGCCAGTTGCCACGGGACGCACAGCATTCTTCCCTCCAGCGATCCGCGGTCGACGATCAACCACGCGAATCTGGCGCGGACCTGCGGCCAGTGCCACCCGGGCGCGACGGAAGAGTTTGCCGCCGCCAAGGTGCATGTGGGTGCGCCGCTCTCCGCCGATATGGGCAGCAAAGCGGTGCGCTGGATTCGCCGCTTTTATCTCAGCATGATCTTTGCCGTGATCGGCGGCATGCTGCTGCACAACCTGATTATCTGGCGGTCGAAAGTGGTGGCGCGGCGCAAACTGGAGCACGGGTTCGTGATGCGCATGCCGCTGCGCTTCCGCGTGCAGCACGCCATCTTGCTCACCAGCTTCATCGTTCTGGTGCTGACCGGCTTTGCCTTGAAGTTTCCCGATTCCTGGTTTGCCTCCATGCTCTCTCTGGGCGAGCACCGGCGGCATCTGCTGCATCGCATCGCGGCGGTGGTGCTGATGGGGGTAAGTATTTACCACATCTTCGACATCGCGCTGAGCCGCGAAGGACGAAAGCTGGTTCGCGATCTATTTCCGACGCTGGACGACGCCCGGGGCGCGTGGCAGAATGTCTGCTACTATCTCGGCCTGACTTCCCGCAAGCCGGAGTTCGCCCGTTTCAACTACGCGGAAAAGGCCGAATACTGGGCTCTGGTATGGGGCATGATCGTGATGGCCGTCACCGGCATCATGCTGTGGGCCAAGGTTCTGGTGGGCAATCATATGCCGCGCTGGTGGCTCGACGTCGCAACCGCCATCCACTTCTACGAGGCGGTGCTGGCGACGCTGGCGATCATTGTGTGGCACTTTTACCAGGTGTTCTTCGACCCGGACGTTTATCCCATGAACTGGGCGTGGTGGGACGGAAAAATGACGCTGCACCACTATCGCGATGAGCATGGACTCGACAGCAATGTGATCGCGGAAGCCACGGTCGAGGCGCTACAACCTGAAAGCGCGCCGGAAGCCGCCCGTGAGGAAGAACCCGAAGTGACAGGCACCCCGCATGGACACTAAACAAACTCCCCCACCATCGCCGCAGGCGGAACCATGGCACCGGTCGCGCATGCTGATGCGCAATCCCATCAGCCTGGCCGGCGTAGCGCTGGCTATCGTCAGCCTGGCCAACATTTTCATTTTCGTCATCATCGACCAGATCGCCACCAAGCCCGGGCCCTACATCGGAATTCTGGCGTACATGGTGTCGCCGGCATTTCTGGTGTTCGGCCTGCTGCTGATGCTGGCGGGCGTGCTGCTGGAACGGCGAAAGCACCTGGCGCCTACGGCTTTCTATCCCCGCGTCGATCTCAATGATCCGTCGCAGCGCAGCGCGGTGATTTCGTTCATGACGTTTCTGGTGGTGTTCATCACGGTAAGCGTGGCCGGGAGCTACAAAGCCTACGAGTTTACCGAGTCGGTGGGATTTTGCGGCCAGCTGTGCCACACCGTGATGAATCCGGAATACACGGCGTATCTCCTCGGCTCGCACGCACGCGTGGCTTGCGCTGAGTGCCACGTAGGCACGGGAGCGACCTGGTTTGTGAAGTCGAAGCTGTCCGGCAGCCGGCAGGTTTTTGCCGTCGTGTTCAATACCTACCCGCGACCGATTCCTACGCCGGTGCACAATTTACGACCGGCGCAGGAAACCTGCGAGCAGTGCCACTGGCCCAAGAAGTTTTATGGAGGGCAGCTCAAAGTCTTCACCCACTACGCCGCAGATGAAAAGAACACGGTGCGCCAGATTCGGATGATCATCAAGACCGGCGGCGGCGATCCGGCCACAGGCTCACCCGAAGGCATTCACTGGCACATGAACATCGGCAACAAGATTGACTACGTGGCGGCCGACGAGAAGCGCCAGATCATTCCCTACATTCGCGTGGAAGACCTGCAGGGCCGGGTCACCGAGTACTACGCCAAGGGTTCAACCCTGAGCAAAGATCAAATTGCCAAAGCGGAAAAGCACCACATGGATTGCGTGGACTGCCACAACCGCCCGGCACACGTCTACGTTCCGCCGGACCAGTCGGTCGATCAGTCTTTGCTGGAGCGCCGTCTGGACGTTTCCCTGCCCTTCATCAAGCAGGAATCGGTCACCCTGCTGACCGGCACCTACGCCACCACCAATGATGCCATGCACGGCATTGCCAGCGGGATGCAAGGTTTCTACGAAACCAAGTATCCCGACGTAGCCAAGAGCAAAGCCCTCGAGATCCGCAACGCCGTCACCGAGGTGCAGGAGATCTTCAAACGCACGACCTTCCCTGAGATGAAGCTCAACTGGCAGACTCATCCCAACAACCTCGGCCACTTCTACTACACGGGATGCTTCCGCTGCCACGACGGGCAGCACATGAGCGCCGACGGCAAGGTGGTAAGCCGAGACTGCAACCAGTGCCACACACTGCTGTCCGAAAGCGACGGGACCACCAGCCTGGCGGCGACACCAGCGCCGAGTTTCAAGCATCCAGTCGATTTAGGAGACCTGACGCAAGTCAGTTGCGCGGACTGCCACACCGGAGGCGTCGGGCCGTAATTGTCTGCTTCGCAGATAGCTACAAGCGTCTTTCCACAGATTATTTGCATTGAGAGCGATCTTCTCTCGGGCGCAGTGTGATTCTAATCACACCCCTCTGTGAACCTGCGTCCCGACACGCACAGCCCCCTTCCGGCATCCTTAAAACATCGATGGCGACCACGCCCGTGGCCGCGAGCGATGGAAGCGAAGGGGGATGTAAATGAAGCGCAAATTCAAGACCATGGACGCCAATGAAGCCGTAGCCAATGTCGCCTACCGGGCGAGCGAGGTGATCGCGATTTACCCAATCACACCTTCGTCACCGATGGGCGAGTGGGCGGACCAGTGGTCGTCGGAAAACGTGCCCAACGCCTGGGGCAGCGTGCCCCACGTGATCGAAATGCAGAGCGAGGGCGGAGCCGCCGGGGCGGTCCACGGAGCGCTGCAGACGGGATCTTTGTCGACAACGTTTACCGCGTCCCAAGGATTGCTGCTGATGATCCCCAACATGAACAAGATTGCCGGTGAGTTGACGCCGACCGTGTTTCACGTTACCGCCCGAACCCTGGCCACGCATGCGCTGTCGATTTTTGGCGACCACTCGGACGTGATGTTCTGCCGCGCCACGGGATGGGCCATGCTGTGTTCGAACTCGGTGCAGGAGGCGATGGACCTGGCGCTGATCGCGCACGCGGCATCGCTGGAGACCCGAATTCCCTTCGTACATTTCTTCGACGGATTCCGCACTTCGCACGAAGTCAACAAGATCGAAATGCTGAACGAAGACGACATGCGGGCCATGCTGAACATGGACCGCATCATCGAACACCGGCGGCGCGCTCTGTCGCCCGATCATCCGGTTTTGCGTGGGACGGCCCAGAATCCGGATGTGTTCTTCCAGATTCGCGAAAGCGCCAATGCCTACTACGACGTGGCTCCGGCCAAGGTGCAGGCGGCCATGGATAAGTTCGCTGAGATCGTAGGCCGCTCATATCACCTGTTCGATTATGTGGGCGCGCCCGATGCCGAGCGCGTGATCGTCATGATGGGATCCGGCGCAGAGGCCGCCCACGAGACGGTCGAATATCTGACCGCCCGCGGAGAAAAAGTTGGGCTGCTGAAAGTGCGCCTGTACCGCCCGTTCTGCGTGAAGTCGTTCGTGGAAGCCCTGCCTAAAACCGTCCGCCAAATTGCGGTTCTCGATCGCACCAAAGAATCCGGAGCGATCGCTGAACCTCTCTACCTCGATGTGGTCAACGCAATTCATGAAGGAATCAGCCAGGGTTACGTAGTCCCGGACGCGTTCGTCCGGGAAGCGCTCGCTTCTCCTCGCGGGGCAGACCCTTCGACGTCGCTTAGGGCAAGCTGCGTCCGCCGCTCCACGATCGTGGGCGGACGCTACGGCCTGTCGTCAAAGGAATTCACGCCCGCGATGGTCAAGGCCGTATACGACAACCTGAAGCAAGCGAAGCCGAAAGATCATTTCACCATCGGCATTCAGGACGACGTCAGCCACACCAGCCTCGACTACGATGCAGCGTTCTCGACCGAACCCGACAGCGTGGTGCGCGCCCTGTTTTATGGCCTGGGCGCGGACGGCACGGTGGGCGCCAACAAAAACTCCATCAAGATCATCGGCGAAAACACAAGCAACTACGGCCAGGGATATTTTGTTTACGATTCGAAAAAGTCCGGCGCCATGACGGTTTCGCACCTGCGCTTCGGGCCGCAGCCCATTCACTCCAGCTACCTGGTTTCGAAGGCGAACTTCATCGCCTGTCACCAGTGGATTTTCCTGGAGCGCTACGACATGCTGAGTTCGCTGGTCGAGGGCGGCGTGTTCCTGGTGAACAGTCCGTTCGGGAAAGATGAAGTGTGGGACCACCTGCCGCGCGAAGTGCAGACCCAACTCATCACCAAGAAGGCGAAGCTTTACGCCATCGACGCCTACCAGGTTGCGCAGGATGCAGGCATGGGTTCACGCACCAACACCATCATGCAGGTATGCTTCTTCGCGATTTCGAAAGTTCTGCCGCGCGACGAAGCCATCGAGGCCATTCGCGAATCGATTCGCCACACCTACGGCCGCAAGGGCGAAGATGTAGTACAGAAAAATATGCAGGCCGTCGACGCGACACTGGCTCACTTGTTCGAGGTGAAGATTCCCGAGCGCGTCAGCAGCACCACTGAAATTCCAGCCGCGTTCCCCGGAGCGCCGAAGTTCGAGCACGACGTTCTGGGAACGATTTACGCCGGGCGGGGCGATGAGCTTCCGGTGAGCGCGTTCTCATGTGACGGCACATTCCCCACCGGCACCGCGAAATGGGAGAAACGGAATCTGGCTCTCGAAATTCCGGCGTGGGACTCGAAGATCTGCATCCAGTGCGGCAAATGCGCCATGGTTTGCCCGCACGCCGTGATCCGCATCAAGGTGTACGACAGCAAGGAATTGCGGGGCGCTCCGGCAACGTTCAAGTCGACCACGACGCGCGACAAGGAATGGGCGGGCCTGAACTACACAATTCAGGTCGCTCCCGAAGATTGCACCGGATGCGGCGTTTGCGTCGATGTTTGCCCGGTAAAAAACAAAAGTGAAGTACGGCTGAAGGCCATCAACATGGTCCCGCAGCCTCCGCTGCGCGCGCCGGAAAGCGAGAACTGGAACTTCTTCCTGAAAATTCCGGAACTCGATCGCCGAAAAATCAAGGTGGGAACCATTCGCCAGCAGCAAGTGCAGGAACCGCTGTTCGAGTTCTCGGGCGCGTGCTCGGGATGCGGCGAAACGCCTTACTTGAAGCTGGTTTCGCAGTTGTTCGGCGACCGCGCGATTGTGGCCAATGCCACCGGCTGCTCGTCGATTTATGGCGGCAATCTGCCGACCACGCCCTGGTCCAAGAACGCCGATGGCCGCGGTCCGGCGTGGTCAAACTCTTTATTCGAGGATAACGCTGAATTCGGCCTGGGCTTCCGCGTCTCCATCGACAAGCAGACGGAGTTTGCCCACGAGTTGCTGCGGCGCGTCGCGGGGAGTGTGGGTGAAGAACTGGTCACGGCGATTCTCAACGCGAAACAGAAAGATGAAACTGACATTTACGAACAGCGTCAACGTGTCGATCTTCTGAAAGAAAAGCTGGCGAAGATTAATTCAGCCGACGCGAAGCAACTGCTCTCCGTCGTCGACATGCTGGTGAAAAAGAGCGTGTGGATCGTGGGCGGCGACGGCTGGGCGTATGACATCGGCTATGGCGGGCTCGACCATGTGCTGGCCAGCGGGCGCAACGTGAACATCCTCGTGCTCGATACCGAGGTTTATTCCAACACCGGTGGGCAGGCCTCGAAATCGACGCCGCGCGGGGCGGTCGCGAAGTTTGCCGCGGGCGGCAAGCCAGGTCCGAAGAAAGATCTAGGCCTGATGGCGATGACCTACGGCAACGTCTACGTCGCGAGCGTGGCCATGGGCGCGAAAGATGAACACACCCTGAAGGCGTTTCTGGAAGCGGAAGCCTACGACGGGCCGAGCCTCATCATCGCCTACTCGTCGTGCATCGCGCATGGCATCGACATGACCACCGCGATGACCGATCAAAAAGTCATGGTCGAATCGGGCGAGTGGCTGCTGTATCGCTTCAATCCGGAGCGCGCCGCGGCGGGCGAAAATGCGCTGACCCTCGATTCGCGCGCTCCCACACGCAAATTGCAGGACTACCTGCTGCAGCAGACCCGCTTCAAAATGCTCACCAAGAGCAAACCGGAAGATGCCACGCGCCTGTGGAAGCTGGCGCAGCAGGACGTGGAACATCGCTACCGCATGTACGAATACATGGCCAGCCGCAAGGCGGAACCGGAAATACAACAGCAAGAAAAAGACGCGACGGCCGCGCAGTAGCCAGCACCAACGGGAGCCGCGCTAGCCGTGCTGCTCCCGACGATTCCGCAATTCAGAAGAGCGAGGAGAAAGTCATGATCGATCTGAAGACAACTTATCTTGGTCTGAAACTGCGCACGCCGCTGGTGGCCTCGGCTTCGCCGCTGTCGCGCGATGTGGACGGCATCTGCCGGCTGGAAGACGCGGGAGCTTCCGCCGTGGTGCTGTATTCGCTGTTTGAAGAGCAGTTGCGGCAGGAGGAAGCGGACCTGAATTATCATCTGGCCGCGGGCACGGAGAGTTTTGCCGAATCCCTCACTTATTTTCCGCAGGCCAGCGAGTTTCACACCGGGCCTGAGGGATATCTGGATCATATTCGGAAAGCCAAAGCGGCGGCCAGCATCCCGATTATCGCCAGCCTCAACGGCTCGACCCTGGGCGGATGGACGAAGTTCGCGGGCGAAATCGAACGGGCAGGCGCGGATGCGATCGAGTGCAACGTGTATTACATTCCCACCGATCCCAAGCTCACAGCCGCCGACGTGGAGAAAACGTATTTCGACATTCTGCGCGCCGTGAAGGCGGCCGTCACCATTCCCGTCGCCGTGAAGTTGAGCCCGTTTTTCAGCAATATGGCAAATATGGCCCATCGGCTGGATGAAGCCGGGGCCGACGCGCTGGTGCTGTTCAATCGCTTTTACCAGCCCGACATCGATTTGGAAGAACTGGAGATTCGTCCGAACGTTCTGCTGAGCACGCCGCAGGCGCTGCGCCTGCCGCTGACCTGGATTGGAATTCTGTTTGGCCGCGTGAAAGCCGGTCTGGCGGCGACCGGCGGAGTGCATAACGCCGAAGACGTAATCAAGCTGCTCATGGTCGGCGCTAACGTCACGATGATGTGCTCGTCGCTGATGCGGCACGGCGTGAATCATCTGCGCCACGTGGAGCGCGAGCTGCGCGCGTGGATGGAAGAGCACGAGTACGAATCGGTAAACCAGATGCAGGGCAGCATGAGCCAGATCAAATGCCCGGATCCGGGAGCATTCGAGCGAGCCCAATACATGCGCGCCGTGAAGGGCATGCAACACATTCACATGGCCGGATTCCGGTGAGCAGCCGCCAAGGCCACGGGTTTAGGAACGATCACGGGGCAGTCAGTTCAAGCGTCAGGACCTGGAACGGCTGCAGGTGGAACGTGTGTTGCTCCTTCACTGCGATGGTCAGCGGCTGCGCGGCGCTGTCGCTCTTCCATGGGCTGCGGGCGGCGTAGGCACGTGGGGAATCTGCGGGGAGTTCGAGGAGCGCTGAAAGACTCGCGGTGAAATCCTGCGGCTGATCGCTGGGATTGCGCAGGGTCACGATCGCCTTTGCGTTTTCCTGCGACCACGAGGCCCAGCCGTAAACTCCGAGCCGCGCAGGGTCGCCGCCAATCCAGTGTGAGTCTTTGAGAGTCTGCGCATTGTCGCGCGACCACTTCGCCGCCTCGGCCAGAACGTCCCAGTCGTCGGAAGAGAGCAGCGAGGGAGTGATGTACATTTCCTGCAACTGCGTGCCGGTGCCGAAGTAAGAGTGCACTTCGTCGGGAAAGTCGTGGCCGGGATCGCTGCCCAGGCGTTCCGCATAACGCGCAAAGATCAGGCCGTGCAGCATGAGGGAATTCATCGGAAACAGCGGGCCATCTTCGACGGCCCAGCGATAAATCTGCGAGTCGCGAAAAGTGATCCAGCGCTGGCGGTTGGTGCCGACGCCGGCGAAGCTGTGGTCGTCGCCGCCACGCCAGATCGAGTCGGCATAGAGCAGCCAGAACGGAGAAGGATAAGTTCCGGTGGTGAGGTTGACATAGAGATCTGGCTTCTTGGCGCGCAGTTCGCCGATCAGATGGATGGCTGCATCGAAGTCGCTGTCGAACTCGCTGCCCTTGATGACCTCGTTGGCGTTGCCGGTGCCGTCGAACTTGAACTGGTTGACGCCGTATTTTGAAATCATGTCGAGGCACGTGTCGCGGAAGTAGCGATAGTATTTCGGGCCTGACAGGGCGAGACCACCCTCGTTGGTTTCGAATCCTTGTGCGCGCGCAGAGGCGAGACGCTGCTCCTTTGGCCCGTCGTAGCCGCCCCAGGGAGAAAGCCAGATGCCGGGCGCAGCGCCGTAACGGGCAGCGGTTTGCGCCACTTTCGTCAGGCCGTCGGGAAAGCCGGGATTGAATTTCCAAAGAGTCGTGGGATCGTCCCAGCCATCGTCGAACATAAAGCTGTCGAGCTTCACGCCGCGTTTCCTGGTCAGTTCCTCGCCGAAACTCTGCACCTCAGCGCCTGCGCTCTGCTCGTTGTAGCGGTCGAAGTATCCGAGGTCGTACCAGGAGTTGTAGTGCAGAAAGGTGCGATAGGGATGAGCGCGTTCGAGTTCCACATAGTGCAGGAAGTCGCGGCGCAACTGGCCAGAGTGGGCGACGCCGATCACGGACGAGTAAGTCACACTCTGTCCAGCCTGCAGCGGGAGCTCGCGAGCCAGCCAGCAGAAAGCGCGATCGGCACGGACCCGGCATTCGGAGAGCGGATGCTCGAAACCGAGGAACCATGTCTTGGCAGACAAGGTTTGGTCAGACAAGGTTCCGGCGACGACGGGCGAACCTTTGACCTGGCCAGAGACGGCGGCGCCGGGCACGAGGGCATCGATGAGGCCGACCTCGGTGAGCGCCAGCGCCTGGTGGACTGCTCGGATGGTGACTTCCTGACGAATATAGTTGGCGTCTTCGCGCAGGATTGCCGTCCAAATAATTTGGATGTTGCCGCCAGGATCCTGGAGTTCCGCGCGCAGCTCGCGGCCCGGCAGACGATCGGCGGCCCGGGACGAGCTTGCTCCTGAGGAACCGGCTGGGGAATCTGGCGATGCTGAAATTTCCCGCAGCACGGGCGCGGCTACCATTTTCAGGTCGGAGGAACGCAGCACCGGGCCCTCCTTGGGCACCAGTTCAAACACGCTGCCATCGAGAGGCAGAGTCGCTCCAGTGAAATGGTTGGTCAGGCTTTGCCAGCGCAGCGAGCCGCCACGGTTTGACCAGGTCGCAGAAATAGCACGATTCGAGAGAGTGACGGTGCCGGCTTCCTGACCCGCCGGAGCCGAAGCGGAAGTCTGGCTGGACGCTACCGAGCTGAGAACCAGCACCAACAGCAGGCGATAAAAATAAAGAAGAGGTCGCGACATTGCACGATTTCCTTGGAAGGGATGAGCCGCCCATCAGACTACGGTACGAAATGGCGTGAAACAAGAAGAAAGCAAACGCAATCCGGTGGCGCGGGCGTTTTCATGCGGGTGGAAGAGTTCGAGAAAGGCTGGGGCGTCACTCGATTCGAGGCTTTGAATCGGGTGCGATTTGACTTGACTTTCGCCATAAACGAAAGTAATAGTTTTAACTCGTAATAAAATGAAAGCCGTTCGCGGGGAGGCTGCCATGCGTGTCTGCCGTCGCAATCAGAGTTCAGTCGCCGGTTTCATCTCGTTAATGGGGATGGTCTTGCTGTTCACGGCCTTCGGGTTTGGGCAAGCCAGTTACACGGCGCAGGTGCGCGGCGTGGTCGCGGACCAGTCGGGCGCGCTGGTGTCGAATGCGACGGTGACAATCACCAACGACGGCACCAACATCGAGCAGACGGCGCACAGCGACGAGCACGGCCAGTATTTTTTTTCCGGGTTGCGGCCTTCGGTCTACACCGTTAAGGCGCAGGCCACGGGCTTCCGCATCGCCGAGAAGAAGAATGTCGTCCTGGAGGTGGACCAGCAGACCAGCGTGGATTTTATGCTGCATCCGATGGGCGTGACCCAGACGATGGAAGTGACAACGGTTGCTCCCTTGCTCGACACCGAGAGCGCCACCTTGGGATCGGAAATCACCGGCCAGTACCTGAAGGAAATTCCCCTGATGAATCGCAGTTTTTTCGGGCTGACGTTTCTGGCCGCGGGCGTGACGGAGGTGGCCGGATCGGGCACATCGGATAACTATCCCTCGGGAACCAACTTCACCTCGAACGGGCAGCGCAATGCAACCGCGGAGATCCGTCTGGACGGTTCGCTGATCAGCGCGCCGGAGCAGGGCGAAGGAGGAAATTCGAACGTCTACTACGAACCCCTGGTAGAGGGCATGCAGGAAATGAAGGTACAGAACAACAGCTTCTCGGCGGAGTTCGGCAACAACGGCGGCACGGTCGTCAACATGGTGATGAAGAGCGGAACGAACGCCTTCCATGGCAGCGGATGGTACTTCCTGCAACGCCCCGGGATCGACGCGCGCGATTTCTTCAATCCCAAGTACACTCCGGGGAGTACCACACTCAACCCAAAACCAGACAGCCATCGCGACCAGGCTGGATTCACGGTGGGCGGCCCGATTAAGAAGGACCGTACGTTTTTTTTCGTGGATTTTGAGAAGGTCCGCAGCTCGAGCGCAACGAGCGGGGTCGCGACGGTACCAACCATGGCAGAGCGGGGAGGCGACTTCTCGAACACGCTGAATCCTATTTACGATCCGAAGCTGCCTCTTATCGCCTGCACGCCGCCAGCCATGGGCATGTGCCGGCAGCCGGTGCAAGGGGGGGGCGTAATACCAGGAGGACCAACGGGGGAGCAGGATGCCATTGGGATGGCAGTGCTGAATCTGTACCCACAGCCGAACAACTCCAGCCCCGAATTCAACAACTACAACTGGACGACGACAGCGCAGGCGCCGGATTACCAGTTCGACATTAAGGTGGACCACCAGATCAACGACAAGAACCGCATCAACGCCCGCTACAGCCGGGGTTGGAACAACTACACGACTCCGCTGACGCTGGGCGACGGCTTCGATAACGACGGAATCAAGAGCGGCATCACTGTGGCGCAGAATGGCTCATTTGAATATAACTGGACCGCGAGCCCACGGATCATCTGGACGAACCATGTGTCTGTCGACCGCGTACATGAACTGTCCTTGCCGGGCATCCCTACGATCTCCAGCTTCAACGCTTCCCTGCCGAGCGGTACCGGTTTGCCGGCGGTGTTCGAGCAGGCCAACGGGATCGATAAAATGCCGACGTTTCAAATGCAGGGAAGTTCGGGCTGGTCGAACCTTTACGATCAATGCTGTATCAACACAACCTTCGCACACACCCTTTACAGCTATTCATCCCAGTTGGTGATTTCCAAGGGATCGCACCTGATCAAAATCGGCGGAGAGGATAGAATTTTCTACAACAATTTCTGGCAGCCGAACTATCCGAGCGGCATCCTGACGTTTACCGATGATGTGACGTCGCCGACTCCAAACAGCGATTGCGACCCAAATGCAATTGATGTTAACGGTAACTGCACTCTATACACTGGCAACCCGTTTGCCAGCCTGGCTTTCGGGTACGGCGATAATATCAACGGCACCAGTCAGCTCGTGGTCACTCCCTCGGTGGCGAACCGGTCGGGAGAGACAGGGTTTTTTATCCAGGATGACTGGAGGCTGAACTCGAAACTCACGGTCAATCTCGGACTGCGGTACCAGTGGAGTTCACCCTACACTTCGCGCGGCAATCAAATTGAATTCAGCAACTTCGCGGCCGACAGTGGTGTGAGTATCGACCTTACCAGCCTGCCGCCCGGAGCCGTGGCAGCGGGGGCGATGGGGAGCGCGCAGGCGACTATGCAGAGCGTTGGACTTAACTACCCTGCGTCGCAGGAGCTATTGGGCACGACACAGTTTCCGACTTCGAGCATGAGGACGGTGCCAACCTACCGGAAAGATCTCGGACCAAGACTGGGGTTCTCCTATCAGCTCAGTCCTCAGACGGTGGTGCGGGGCGGGGCGGGCATCTATTTCGGAATGAGCCCGGCTACGAACTTCCAGTATCCGGGCTCGGCATTCCGGAAAACCGCGAACCTGTTCTTCACCAACAATGATTTTGGGTGTGGCGACGGCAACTGTCCCGGGACTGCGACTTTGGCAAACCCGTTTCCCGGCGGCTTCAGCGGTCCGCAGGGTACACAATACGGGCAGTTGGCGAACTGGGGCTATCAAAACCCGAACGATCTGGGCACGACGGCGGCGCGGGATGCCAACATTTACCAGTGGAATATCGGATTTCAGAGGTTGCTGCCCAGCCAAATCGTGCTGGGAGTGGACTACTCCGCGAACCGCAGCACTCATCTGCCCTGGGCTGGTACGAACAACCGAGACTTCATCCCGTCGGCTTTGCTGGCGCAGATTACTGCTGCGGTAACTCCCACCGACTCAAGCTGCCAGGGGGATAGTTGCGTCAGCAACTTTCTTCAGACTCCAGTTGGCAACCCGTTTTACTCGATGTTCAACCTCCCCTGCACTCCCTCGGCTGCGAATCCTTGTTTCAACGAGCCGAACTCGAATTACGGCGAACCGACCCTTCCCTTGGGAACTCTGCTGAATAGCTACCCGCAATTCAACGGCGACTTCGAAGGCCTGATGCTCGAGGAAGCGAGCTCGACATACAACGCGCTGCAAATCCGCTTCGAGAAACGGACGACGCACAACATCAGTTTCGAAGGCAGCTATACCATCTCGAAGGCGACTGACGATTCCTCGGCAGGCAGGAATAACTGGGTGGGTTCGCTGGGCGTGGGCATTCCTCAGCAGTTGGACCGGCTGTCGGCGGAGCACAGCATCGGCGCCAGCGATACGCCGCAACGGTTGGCGGTCGCCGTGGTGGTAGACCTGCCGGTAGGGCGTAAGCAAGCGATTGGCGGCGACATGAACCGTGTGCTCGACGCCGCGATCGGTGGCTGGTCGATGGCGACCGTGGTCACGGAACAATCAGGGCAGCCCATCGCGCTTGGCCTGGCCAACGCGCGCCTGGCCAACGGTAGCCAGCGCCCGCAAGTAGTGTGCCCGCAATTGAAAAGCGGGACTAGCTTGCACGACGTGGCCTTGAATTGGGGAACGAACTCGACAGCGATAAGCAATGGCCTTCCTGCGCTGGCCACCTTCTTCAATGCGAACTGCTTTGCGGACCCCGGTGACCAGGTTCCGGGCAACGCTCCGCGCTACTTTTCCGGCTTGCGCGTCGACGGCATTCACAACTTTGATCTGAATCTCTACAAGTCGTTTGTGCCCAAGGAAGGGACGCGTCTGGAGATACGGGCGGAGATGTTCAACCTATTCAATCACCCACGCTTTGGCACGCCGGGCACTTCCGTTCTAGATCCGTTTTTCGGAACCGTTACCGGCGACGCTCCGGGGGAAACGCCGCGCTTCTTCCAGTTTGGTGCACGGTTCGAGTTCTGAGAACAATTCAGGCGGCCTTCATGAAAACCAGAGTCTCATTTTTCGCCGCACTCGCGCTCAGCGGGTGCGGATTTTTGTTGCTTGGGCAGAGTACATCTTCCAGCCCGAAGCTCGCGCCTCAGGATTGGAGCAACTACGTTCGCATTGGGGCTTATGGGCTCAACGGTGGGGACGCGCTGGAGATTGTGCGCCGGGCGCAGGCCGACGGCGTGTTCGGGATTGAAGTGGACAATGATATTCCCGGGCGCTACGAGAGCTTTCTGCATCCGGAAGAAAAGCTGAAGGCGATTCACGATGTGGCAGTAGAAGCGCACCGCGTGGGCAATTACGCCTTCGTCTACATTGCCGGGACCGAATGCATCACCGCGCATGGCGATCAGGTGGCGCACACCCTGGCGAAGGATCATCCTGACTGGCTGCAGCGCGACGTTACGGGGAAGCCGGCGATTTTCGGTGGCGGATCGGCTTTCTGGATTCGAGCGGGGGACGAGGACGTCTGGGTCAGCCCGTACGCTCCGGAGTGGCGGAAAGTGTATATGGAACGGGTGCGGCAGATTGCCGCGACTGGGATCGATGGCATCTACGTCGACATTCCATATTGGATGACTCATTTCGACGGCTGGGAAAATACCTGGGCGAGTTTTGACGACTACACGGTCGCAGCGTTCAAGCAGCAGACGGGACTGGATGCGAAGCACGATGTGAAGCTGGGAGATTTTTCCGATCCGGCGTTCCGCAAGTGGGTTACGTTCAGGATTCAGACTTTTACCGATTTCATGCGGGAGATTGCCGAGACGGCGAAGTCGGTCAATCCGAAGATCAAGGCTATTCCTGAAATCTATCCTGGGATTGAAGGAGAGTCAGTGCGCGTGGGGGCCGATGTTTACAGCCTCTATCCGGTGGTGGACGCGGTTGCGCATGAATATGAATTTGGCAATGGCGGTCACATGGCTTCCGAGCGCAAACCACTGGACTGGTTTCGCTATCAGGTGGGCATGCATTCGTTTCGCGCCTTCGCGCAGGGGAAACCGACGTGGATCCTGAACTATTCGTGGGATGGCGATAGGAAAGCAGACAATGCCGAGGCCACGATTCGCGAATCTACGATTCGCGAATCTATGATGAATCTGGCGATGTCGCAGGTCATGGCGGGCGCGAACTTCTGGGACGCGCCGGGGCATTCCATGGCCGGGTCGAATGATCTGCCGACGCGCAAGAAAATCTTTTCGTGGATTCATGCGAATGAGAAGACGTTTTATTTGCCGCGCTCGCCGGTCGATCCGATTGGGGTTTATTTTTCGCCCGACACGCGGAATTTTTATGCGGAGGATTTCATCGCTTCGTACCGCGGCATTTTAATTCTGCTGATGCAGCAGCATCTTGAATTTCAGATCGTGACTCCGCGAACGCTGGCCGAGTTCAGCGGCAAAACACTGGTTTTGCCGGACGTGCGGGTGCTGGGAGAGGACGAGAAGAATCGACTGCAGACTTTCGCGGCGCAGGGTAAGAGGCTTGTCATCACGGGAACGGACGCTACCGGGATTGTGAATTCGCAAAATGTCGTCCGGTTTCCCGACTGCCCTGGAAGAGCCTATAACGCGGCGCTGGAAAAGGATTTCGAGCACGCGTCCCCGAGTTTGCAGCAGGCATTTCTCGACAGCTTGCAGAGTGGAAACGGCTTGCGGATCAAAGCTGGGCCGCAGGTCGCTACATCGATCGCGCGCGCGCCCGATGGTCGGGTTCAACTTTTCTTCGCCAACTTTGCCGGGCTACAGGGAGGCTCGAATCCGGTGCAGACGCCGCAGACCGGCGTCGAAGTGAGTGTGATGTTGAAGAGCGACGGCGTGGGAGTCTTCCTTCCGTTTCTTGGAGAGCCGCAGACGGTGAGGGGCGCTCGGCACGGCGACGCTATCACTTACACGCTGCCGGCTATTACCAAAGGCGCGGTGTTCTCGTACGCACCTTAACTCCGAGGCTTGAGTAAAATCCCCACCCTTCGGCTTCGCTCAGGGCAGGCTTTCTCGTGCAACGAACGCACGAGAAATGGGGCACCCGGCGCGCTCACGACTTACACCGAACCGGATTCCCAGTTCTTGGATCGCGCGACCGCCTCATTCCATCGGTTGCGCAAGAGCCTGGCTTGCGACGCGGGCATTTGCGGGTTGAAGCGGCGATCCTTGGTGGCGGAGTCGTCGAGATCGGTCTTCCAGAAACCGACGGCTAAGCCCGCCAGATAGGCCGCACCGAGCGCTGTCGTTTCGGTCACGGCGGGGCGAACGACGGGAATCCCAAGAATGTCAGCTTGAAATTGCATGAGGCTGTCGTTGGCGGCGGCTCCGCCGTCGACACGGAGTTCCTGCACCGGGTCGCCGGAATCCAGACGCATCGCATCCAGCAAGTCAGCCACCTGGTAGGCAATGCTCTCCAGCGCGGCGCGGGCGAGGTGGCCGGCAGTGGTGCCGCGGGTAAGTCCGAAGATGGAGCCGCGGGCGTAGGAATCCCAGTGCGGTGCGCCCAATCCCACGAAGGCAGGAACGAAATAGACGCCGCCATTATCGGGCACGGAGTTGGCCAGCGGTTCAACTTCTTCTGATTTGCGAATCAGGCCGAGACCGTCGCGCAGCCACTGCACGACCGCGCCGCCAACGAAGACGCTGCCTTCGAGGGCGTACTCGGTCGCGTCGTTTATTTTCCAGGCAACCGTCGTGACCAGCCGGTTGGAGGACGGGACAGCGCGACGGCCAGTGTTCTGCAGCATGAAGCATCCGGTGCCGTACGTGTTCTTGGTGAGGCCCGGGCGCGTGCAACGCTGACCGAAGAGAGCCGCTTGCTGATCGCCCGCGATGCCGGCGAGCGGAATATTTTCGAGGCCCTTCACCGCGCTCACTTCCCCGTAGACTTCGCTGGAAGATCGCACCGCAGGCATCATCGATATCGGGATGCGAAACAGATCGAGAAGCTCGTGATCCCATGCGCCGGTGTGGATGTTGAAGAGCATGGTGCGCGAGGCATTGCTGGCGTCAGTCGAGTGAACCCGGCCGGCTGTCAACTTCCAGAGGAGCCAGCTGTCGACTGTGCCGAAGGCGAGCTTCCCCGTATCGGCGAGGGAGCGCGCGCCGGGAACGTGGTCGAGAATCCATGAGATTTTGGTGCCTGAGAAATATGCGTCGATCAGCAGGCCGGTGCGCTGCTGGATGAGCGGGCCGTGGCCTTCGCTCCGGAGCCGCTCGCAGAAATCGGCGGTGCGGCGGTCTTGCCAGACGATGGCGTTGTGGACGGGCTCCCCGGTGTCGCGGTTCCACACGATGGTGGTTTCGCGCTGGTTGGCGATGCCGATTGCGGCCACCTCGCTCGGCCCCGCGCCAGCTTTATCCAGAGCTTGCAACGCGACTGCGATTTGAGACGACGCGATTTGCTCTGGGCTGTGCTCGACCCACCCAGGCTGAGGAAACATCTGATCGAATTCGCGTTGGGCGAGGGAGCAGATCGTGCCTTTCTGATCGAACAGGAGAGCTCGCGAACTGGTCGTGCCCTGATCGAGCGCTAGAACGTATTGCACGGTTCCTCCTCCCACGTGTTGGTCGTGCCGCATGCGCCCCCGACACGATCAGGATGGCCGCAGGAAACGCCGAATGCCGAAATCGTACAGAGCTGCGCCTGCCAAGCCCCCGAGCAGCGGGGCGACGACGGGAATCCACCAGACGCGGGTTCCGTCGGTGAGGCCGTTGTTCGAGAATCCGGCGACCACGGTGAAGAGCCGCGGACCGAAGTCGCGCGCGGGATTGATGGCATAGCCGTGCATGCCGCCGAAGCTGATGCCGATGGCAACCACTACCAGCCCGATCATTAGGGGCGCCAGATTCGCTCCCGGAGGCACGTTGAATTCGTCGGTGATCGCGAAGATCAAAAGAAGCAGCAGGCCAGTGCCGATGAATTGATCGAGAAAACCCGCCTGCGGAATTGCCGGAAACGCAGGGAAAGTGGTGAAAACTCCGGCGGTGTGATCGAGTTGCGGATCGGACTGGCGGAAGGCTGGCAGGTAGTTCCAATAGACCAGGGCGGCGGCGGCAAAAGCACCAACGGTCTGCGCAATAGAATAGGGCAGCACTTTGCGCCACGAAAAACCGCGGAAGACGGCCAGCGCCAGAGTCACGGCGGGGTTCAGATGCGCTCCCGAAACTTTGCCGGCGATGTAGATGCCCATGGTCACGGCGAGTCCCCAACCCAGCGTGATGTTGGTGAAGCCGCCGTGAATGGTCTCGCCCGGGTTCTTCGAGGGAAACAGCACGACCATGGCAACCACGCCGGTGCCGAGCAGGATCAGGACAAACGTGCCGAGGAACTCCGCGATCAACTCCGCCATCAGTGGGGGCTTCGGGTTCATTCGCTTCTCCGTTGCTGCGTTGGACCGCGCTGAGTTGGACCGCTCTTGACGATCGCGCTTGACGATCGCTCTTGACGATCGCGCTTGACGATCGCGCTTGACGATCGCGCTTAACGATCGCGCTTAACGACCGCGCTTAACGACCGCGCTTAACGACCGCGCTTAACGACCGCGAAGTAGTCTACCAAGGGAAGACATTCGCCGTGTGTCTTTCGGCGGACGGGCACTCAGCCTGTGGCGGATTGAGGGTCGGGTTGAGGCTCCCTGAAAGTAACGCGAGGGGACCTTTTTTCTTGACATTTAGGGGCAGGCCCGTAAGATAAGAACATATTTATTCACTATTGTGAATAGTTATTCATTATGAATAAAACACTGCGGCAACGGGCGGTTCTGGACGTGCTGAAGCACGCGCCGATCGCCAGCCAGGAGGATCTGCAGCGGCTCCTGCGGAAGCGCGGGTTCAAGGTCGGACAGGCTACCTTGTCGCGCGACATCCGCGATCTGAATCTGAGCAAAACCTCCCACGGATATTCGCTGCCCCAGGGTGAGAATGCGGGTGGGATTGCGTTGCCTCCAGTATCGCGACTCGTTAGAGAGTTCGTTCTGGATATTCGATCGGCGCAGAACCAACTGGTGATCAAGACGATTGTGGGGAGCGCGCAGCCCGTGGCAGCCGCGCTGGACGAAGCCGATTGGCCGGAAGTGGTGGGCACGATTGCCGGCGACGACACGATCCTGATTGTTTGTCCCGACAAGGACGACGCGCGGAAACTGGCGGGACGGATCGAGGAAATGCTGGGTTAGGCTGGGCCGGGCTTGGCTTGACGAAAAATGACCGCGAAACTTAAAACCGCTGTGCTGGGGGCGACCGGATATTCCGGCCTGGAGCTTACGCGGATTCTTCTGCGCCATCCCCGGCTCGAAAAACCGGCGCTGCTGCGGCGTTCGGCCGACAACGGTAGTGCGACGGAAGTCGTCTCGGATTTGGCGGACGTGTTTCCCGTGCTTTCCGGCAACGGCGGTTACCCGCTGCGTTCGCTGTCGTGGCCCGCGCTCAAGCAGCAGGGAGTGGAATTGCTGTTTCTGGCGACGCCACATGAGGTGTCGCGCACGCTTGTACCTGAAGCTTTGGCGCAGGGCCTGCGCGTGATTGATCTGAGTGGCGCCTGGCGCTTGAAGCAGGAGCAGCATCGGGCGATTTACAACTTTCAGGACTCGGATGCGATCACAGCGGCGGAACTCACGGAAAAGGCGGTCTACGGATTGCCGGAATTAAATGGCGATCGCGTGGCCAATGCCACGCTGGTGGCGAATCCCGGGTGCTACGCGACGTCAGTGATTCTGGCGTTAGCACCGTTGCTGAAGGCCGGAGTAGTCGATCGAAGCCGCGGGATCGTTTCCGATTCGAAGTCGGGGGTGTCGGGCGCGGGCAAGGAACCGACCGCGAAAACACATTTTGTGTCGGTGGCCGACAACCTGTCTGCGTATGCGGTCTTCAACCACCGGCACGTGGGCGAGATGGTCGAACAACTCGGGCTGGAAACGCAGGAGTTGATTTTTACCCCGCACCTGCTTCCGATTCCCCGCGGAATCTTGTCGACGATCTACGTGCACTTGAGTGATGTGATGACGGCGCTGGAAGTGGAATCGTGCTTTCGGAATTTCTATGCGGGCAAACAATGGGTGCGAGTGTTTCAAACGCCGAAGCTTCCGCAGGTGCAGTTTTCGCTGCAGACAAATTATTGTGATCTTGGCTTTTGCCTGGCGGAGGATGGCCGGCGGCTGGTGTTGATCTCATGCATCGACAACCTGCTGAAGGGCGCGGCGGGACAGGCAGTACAAAACATGAATCTGATGTACGGGTGGTCAGAGGAAGAGGGGCTGCAGTGATCATTGTCGTCAAAGTCGGAGGAGCGGCGCTCGAGGATGCTCCCACTCTACGCAAATGCGCTCGTGCGATTGCGGAACTGGCGCAGGATGGTCATCGCGTCGTGGTGGTTCACGGCGGCGGCGGCGCGCTGACCCGGGTGCTGAAGCAACTGGGCAAAGCAGAGCGAATTCATCGGCGGGCTTCGCGTCACCGACGCGGAGACGCGCGATGTAGCGCTCATGGTGCTGGGCGGGATGGTCAACAAGAAAATCGTGGCCGCGATTCAGTCCGCGGGAATGCCTGCGGTCGGATTCTGCGGCGGCGATGGCATGACGTTCCGGGCACGGCGCAAACATATTCGCGGAAACGATCTGGGATTCGTCGGCGAGATTTGTTTTGCCGAGCCGTGCTGGATCGAAGCGCTGTGGCAGCAGGGAGGAATTCCGGTGCTCGCGTCGCTCGCTCTGGGAGCGGACGGCGAATATTACAACGTGAATGCTGACGAGATGGCGGCGGCGTGCGCGGCGGCCTGCCATGCGAATGCCCTCATCTTCCTGACGGATGTGCCCGGCGTGAAAGACGCGGAAGGAGCCGTGATTCCGTGGCTGAGCACCAAGCAGGCGCAGGACATGGTGGAGGGATCGATCATCAGCGGCGGCATGTTGCCGAAGCTGGAGGCCTGCAAACAGGCGTTGAAGCAGGGAGTGGGCCGGGTGCGGATATTGCCCGCCGCGGAAGCGGATGCGTTGCCGCAGTTCTATCTGACGAAACTGAGTTGTGGAACAGAAGTCACCTGCGCGTGAGGCAGGAGCGAAGTTGCAGAAATGAGGAGTCAAAGTTGAACAGTCCATTGCAAAGCAGAGTGCCGGTGCGTGCCGGAAACATTTCCCGGCACGTTCTGGTGCCCAGACCTGGTTTCGACGCGCGATCTCGGACCGCAAGGGGTTCAGGCCGTGCTGCATCTGGCGGAACTGATGAAATCTCGTCCATCGGTTTTTCAGCGCTCGCTGGCGGGAAAACAGATGGTGATGTTTTTTGAGAAGCCGTCGCTTCGGACGCGGCTTACGTTCGAAGCGGGAATGACGAGCCTGGGCGGCACGGCCATGTTCGTGGACCAGTCGCAGAGCCGGCTGGATGCTCGCGAGACGCTGAGCGACATTGCGCATAACCTCGAACGCTGGGTGGACGTGATCGTACTGCGGACATTCGCGCAGGAAACGATCGAGGGCATGGCACGTTTTGCGTCCGTGCCGGTCATCAACGCGTTGAGCGATCTGGAGCATCCCTGCCAGGCGCTCGCGGATTACTTCACACTGCAGGAGCGGTTCGGCGATCTTAGGAAGATCACGCTGGCCTACGTGGGGGACGGCAACAACGTGGCGCATTCGCTGATGCTGACGTGCGCGTGCTTGGGGTCTTCGATCCGAATTGCCACGCCGAAGGGATACGCACCAAACTCTGCAGATTGTTGCCGATGCGCGGAAGATCGCAAAGCAGACGGGTGCGCAGATCGAGTTGTTGACCGATCCGCATGCGGCAGTCGCCGGAGTGGATGCGGTTTACACCGACGCGTGGGCGAGCATGGGCCAGGAAAACGAAGCTGGGAAGCGCGCCGAGATATTTCCCGCCCTACCAGGTGAATGCGGCAACTCATGGCGGAAGCTGCGCCACACGCGGCTTTCATGCACTGCCTGCCGGCGCATCGCGGCGAGGAAGTCACCGACGAGGTGATGGACTGCGACAACTCGGTCATTTTCGAGCAGGCGGAAAACCGGCTGCACGTTCAAAAATCCATTCTTTATTTATTGCTGGGCGGCGCGGTTCGTCTGCCCGTGAGGAGCGCTCATGCCTGAGAAAGTTGTTCTCGCTTATTCCGGTGGACTGGATACGTCGATCATCATTCCATGGTTGAAGGAAAACTATTCCTACGACGTCATCGCCATGGTGGGCGATGTTGGCCAGGGAGATGATATTGAAGCTGTGGTCGAGAAAGCTTATGCGACCGGCGCCAGCAAAGTGATTGTCGAGGATTTGCGCGAAGAATTTTTGACCGGCTACGTGTTCCCTGCCCTGAAGGCCGGCGCGGTGTACGAACATAAGTATCTGCTGGGGACGTCGCTGGCGCGTCCGGTGATTGCGAAGCATCAGGTGGAAGTGGCGTTGCGCGAGGGGGCGACGGCGGTGTCGCACGGATGCACGGGCAAGGGCAACGACCAGGTGCGGTTTGAACTGACGTACCAGGCGCTGGCTCCGGAGTTGAAGATCATTGCGCCGTGGCGGGAGTGGACGTTGAAGTCGCGCGAGGATTGCCTGGATTACGCCGAGCAGCACGGGATCCCGGTGGCGGCCAGCCGCGAGAAGATTCACAGCCGCGATCGCAACCTGTGGCACATCAGTCACGAGGGCGGCGAACTGGAGGATGCCGGAAATGCGCCTTTGCCGACGACGTGGCAGATTACGCGTTCGCCGCAGGAAGCGCCGGACAAAGAAGAGCAGGTGCGCATCGGTTTCGTGCAGGGAGTTCCGGTTTCAGTGAATGGGATGAAGATGGATCCCGTATCGCTGGTGGAATTGCTGAACGAAATTGGCGCGCGAAATGCCATCGGACGAATTGACCTGGTGGAGAACCGCTTTGTCGGAATGAAATCGCGGGGATGTTACGAAACTCCGGGCGGGCACGCTGCTGATCGCGGCTCATCGCGAACTGGAGGCATTGTGCCTGGAGCGCGACGTGGCGCACTTCAAGCAGCACATTGGGCTGAAGTATGCGGAGATGGTTTATTTCGGTCTGTGGTTCACGCCGCTGCGCGAGGCGCTCGATGCTTTCGTTGAGAGCACGCAGAAAGAGATGACGGGCAGCGCCACGCTGTCGTCTCTACAAGGGAAATGTTTCCGTGGTCAGCCGCGAGTCGGAGAATTCGCTCTACCGAACGGATCTTTCGTCGTTCACGATGGGCGACAGCTACGACCAGAAAGATGCGGCTGGATTTATTCGCATTCTTGGGCTGCCGTCGCGGTCGCGATCGCAAATGACGGCACGGCGAAGTTCCGCGTGGAGGTCGCACGATGAAGATGTGGTCGGGAAGGTTCCGGCAACCGCTGGACCCTGATTTCGAGCGCTGGCAGCGGTCGTTCAGCTTCGACCGGCGTCTGCTGAAGTACGAACTCATGGCCAGCAACGCGCATGCTCGGGCGCTGAAAGCGGCGGGGATTCTGTCGTCCGATGAACTGATCGGGATTCTGCAGGGACTGCGACAGATCGGTGAGAAGGCGGCAGAATCGCCTGCATTCCTCGACGACGATGAAGCGGAGGACGTTCATCATTTCGTCGAGAAGCAACTCGTCGCACTGATCGGGGAAACGGGATACAAGCTGCACAGCGGGCGCAGCCGCAACGAGCAGATTGCGACCGACCTGCGGCTGTACGTGAGGGCGACGATCGATCAACTGCGGCATGAACTCGCCGAATTGTGCACCATGCTGGCAGATCGCGCCGATCAGTCCGCGGATGCTGCGATGCCGGCATACACGCATCTGCAGAGGGCTGAACCGATCCTGATTGGCCATTGGCTGCTGGCTTATGTCGAAATGTTTTTGCGGGACGCGGACCGGCTGGCGGACTGCCGTAAGCGGCTGAACGTTTGTCCGTTGGGATCGGGGGCAGTGGCGGGCGCGACGCTGCCGCTGGATCGTGCGCAGATGGCTGACAGTCTGGGATTCGACGGCGCGACCGCGAACAGTATCGACGCGACTAGCGACCGGGACTTTGTGCTCGAATTTGTGAATGCGATGTCGCTGCTGGCGATGCATCTGAGCCGGTGGGCGGAGGAGATGATTCTATTGTCGTCGCAGGAGTATGGATTTGTGATTCTGCCCGAGGCTTACTCAACGGGTAGCAGCGCGATGCCGCAGAAGAAGAATCCTGATCTGCTGGAGTTGGTGCGGGGCAAGAGCGGACGGATTCTGGGAAATGCCACCGGGCTGATGGTTGCGGTAAAGGGGCTGCCCCTGGCCTACAACAAGGATTTGCAGGAAACGCAGGAGCCGCTGTTTGACTCGTCCGACACGGTGCTGCAAATGTTGCCGCTGGCGGCGGGATGGATGAAGGCAGTTGAATTCAACCAGGAGCGCATGCATCAAGCAGCTCAGTCGGGATTTATGAATGCGTGGGCCGCGGCCACATATTTGGTGAAGCGGGGCGTGCCTTCGAGGCTGGCGCACGAGCGCGTGGGCAAGGCGGTGCAGCGATGTATCGAGCGGGGATGCGAACTTGAGGATTTGCCGCTCGAGGAACTGCGAGAGGTCAGCCCGGCGTTCGATCAGGATTTCTACGAATCCCTGAAACTGGCTTCAGTGCTGGCCGTGCACGATGTTGCCGGAGGAACTGCGCCGGGCCGGGTGCGGCACGCCCTTCATCTGGCCAGAAAGAAGATCGAGTCGGTTCGCGAGGAGGCCCATGCGCACGCGTAAAGCAATTTTGCCCGACGCCCAGCAGATTCATGAATTGATCGCGGGATACTCCGGCGATGGCACGCTGCTGCCGCGCACGCTGCCGGAGATTTGCGAGAACGTGCGCGACTTCGTGGTGCTCGAAGATGATGGGCGCATCATTGGCTGTGGCGCGCTGCATTTGTATGGCACGCACCTGGCTGAGATTCGATCGATTACGGTGGCTCCGTGGGCTCAGGGCAAAGGCGGGGGCGGACGCCTGGTGAAAGCGTTGCTGGCCGAGGCGAAGCGGCATCGCGTGGATTGCATTTGCCTGTTCACACGCAAGCCCGATTTCTTTGCGGGACAAGGATTTTCGGTGGCTCAGCGCGAGAATCTTCCCGACAAGATTTACAAAGACTGTCACGCATGTCCGCGGTTTCATTGCTGCGACGAAGTGGCGATGGTACGCGGAGATCTGCCCACGTTCGCGATTCTGCCGGAGCCCGCGAATTGGCTGGTGAAGCTGCAGGAGTGGGCACCGGGCGTTTCTGACAATACGGTGGAGACCGTCGGTGGTTCCTCCGGTTCTCGCTGAAAGCTTTGGCTGGGACTCTAGCTGAGGACTCTAGCTGAGAGCTTCGGCGCCGTCTTCGGCAGAGCAGAGGTAAACCTGGGCTCGGATTCCGGTGGCCTCGCGATAGCGTTCGGCAATTCGATTCGCGAAGTCCTCGGCATTTTCGTCGCGAACCAGGTTGACCGTGCATCCGCCAAAGCCGCCGCCGGTCATGCGTCCTCCGAAAAAACCGGGTAAACCCGCGGCCGCTTCGACCATGACATCTAACTCGCGGCAACTGACTTCGTAGAGATCGCGCAGGCTGTTATGCGACTCGCGCATTAAATTCTCCACTCGCGTCAAGTTTCCTTCCGTGAGTGCGCTGGCGGCGTCGAGCGTTCGCTGGTTTTCGTGGACTACGTGAGAACAGCGCTTCCAGATCGTGCCGGGAATATCCCTCTCATGCTGGTCCAGCAAGTCAACCGACACATCGCGCAACGCACGGATCGCCGGATCCCATTTCGCGAAAGCTCGCACCCCTTCTTCGCATTCTTCGCGGCGCGTGTTGTAGGCTCCAGTCGCGAGATCGTGCTTGACCATCGTGTTGCAGACTACAAGCTGAATACCTGAAGGAATCGGAACGAGCTTAAACTTCAGAGAGCGGCAATCGAGAAAAAAAGCGTGCCCTGCTTTTCCCATGCAGGAAACAAATTGATCCATGATGCCGACTCGCGCTCCCACGAAACTGTTCTCGGCCTGGCGGCAAAGCTGGGCAACTTCGGGTAGCGGCAAGCTCGTGCCGGTGAGGCTTAGCAGAGCGAGCGCCGAAGACACTTCCAGCGCCGCGGATGAGCTGAGGCCTGCGCCAATCGGGACTTTCCCGTGCACCAGCAGGTTGGCGCCTCCAAGTTTCTGCCCTTGCTGCCGGAGAACCGAGGCCACACCCAGCACGTAGTCACACCACGCGCCGACGCGCTTCTCGGGCAGGTGGTCGAGATCGAATTCAAAATTGCCGGGAAATTCTTCGGAGTGAATTACGAGCTTGCGATCGGGCCGCGCTGCAATCGCCACATAGGTCGAGAATCCGACGGCGGCGGGCATGACGTAGCCGTCGTTATAGTCGGTGTGCTCGCCGATCAGGTTGACGCGGCCCGGCGCACGGAATATCCGCGGCTGAGTCCCGAACGCTTTTTCGAAGTCAAGATCGAGCTCGATTTCGTGTATCGTCTTCATCTGGCAGAATTCCCACTAACCACAGTTATCTTTCTAAACCTCTTGATCGGGCATCGCGCGCATCTTTATTCATGGACGCTTTGACGGCTGACGCTCACTTCCGAATGCCCATGCAAAAATGCACCTGCTATTGCAGCACAGGAATCGTTCGAAAGCATCATCCTTTAGTGGATATTCAGGTCGGGGTAGTGACTGAAATTCGCCAGCGACATCTGATCGCCGCCGGGCAGGTAGAAACCGAATCGGCCGCCGGAGAGATTGGATCCCGGAAGGGTCAGCCGGTCGAGAACCACCCATGCATCGCCTACTCTGATCTGATGGACAATTTCGGTGGAAGAGACACGAATCTCAAAAGTGCGGAAGGCTTTCTTGTCGCTCTTGTGCGGAATTTTGACGTCGTTTGTTTTCTGACCGTTGCGGACGTCGGTCCGATAGAAATTGTTTTCGTCGATCTGAAAAAGATCGTAGTTATTCGGGTCGGTGTAGTTGAGCACCCACTGCAGCCTGTGGCCCTTGGTCAACATAGCGGAAAACATGAAAGTTCCGGACGTGGGCGTGACGCCGTAAAGCGTGTAGTCGCCGCCCTTGCGGGCGAATGCGCTATTTTCCGGCTTCCAGCCGGAGGGGTCGTTCCACTTCGACATTCCGTTGGGAGCCAGAGACAAGTCGATATTTCGCGGCTGGCCGGCAGTGAGTTCGAGGGTCGCAGTGCGCACGAAATTGTCCGCGGTGCGAGCGGCCAGGGTATATGTGCCGGAGGGAAGATTGAGGGGCGCGCCGCTGCTCACCTTGACGGGCGGCTCGCCGGGTTTCGTCAACGTGAGTTGAGCGTCGGCCGGCGAGAAAGTGATCTTCAAGGCGCCGAGCGCAGCTTCGAGAGTGGTGTCGGCCGCTGCCAGAGCTATGGGCGTTCCGGCGACAAAGTGCTTCCTGATCTGCCGCGCCCTGAAATGATCTTTACGCAGTTCGATGACGCGGTCGCCGGGCGTAATCGAAGAGAGCGTGAGCGTCCCGTCGGGTTCCACGGTTCCAACCGTCACCTGGTCGATGAGGACCGTAGCTCCGGGAGGGCCGCCCTGAATGGTGAGCGACGCCATATGCGGCGCGGGAAGCAGACCAAACACCAGCTTGCCCTGGTCGCCTTTGCGAATGCGAATCTTTTGTTCAGCGACGTCCTGAAATCCGTCTTTCTGCACCCGCACCACATATTCCTTGGGCACAAGGTTGGCGATGCGCAGTTGACCGCGTTCGGTCAGTTGCGGAAGTGCTTTGCCGTTGAGGAATACGCGCGACTTGTCCTGCCCGGTTACGACGACGAGCGTGCCGACATTCTGCCCGGATTCAACGAACGCCGTCAGCGCCGGCGCGGCGGCTACTTCGATTTGCAGTTTGTAGTTCTCGCCAGCGTGGCTCACAGTCAATTCATGCGTGCCTGCGGTAAGGGACAGAAAGTCAACGCCGGCGGCGGTGAGATCGGCGGGCGGTTGCCCGTCCAGACTTAACTTGGCCGAAACATCGCTCGCATACACGTGAACGTGATCGCCCATGCTGCTGACCACGACAGCCAGAATGCCCTTTGCGGTGATGGGCGGCTGGATGGCAGGCACGGCTCCGGCGACCGAAGTCAGAGCGACGGAGAAACTGCCCGCGGCACTGTCGAACTTCAGGGTGTGATCACCAGCGGGAATCTGATCGAGCGTCCACTGGGCCTCTTGCAGGTTCACGGGCGGCTGATCATCGAATGCCACTTTGCCCGCCGGGTTGTCGGAAGAGAGCTTGATTCCCGGCAAGGCGGGCGGTGGCGGCACGACGACCGGAGGTGGCTGAACTGCCACAGGTTGAGACGCGGCTTCAGACGGAGCTGGCTCGACCGGAACCTTGTGCCGGAGCAGGAGCAGAGGCAGCGCTATCGCGATGATCAGCAACAGCACGATGGCTCCGACGGCGATGCCCAGAATTTTCATGTCGCTTGGGCTCACATTGAAGCGCGATGGCCGCACAGGTTGTGGGCTGATTGCGCTGGGCGCCGGCGCGGGAATCGCCGGCTGGGCAGGCGGTGCCGGCTTGCTCGAGACCGGCGGGAGCTTTATGGCTGCGGGCGGTGGGGCCGGTGGTCGCGGCGTCTGCGGCAATGGCCGAGACTGAATCGGCGGCGGAGCGACGAAGGACTGCGTCGCTCCGAAGGTTTCATCAGCACTAGCACTGGCACTGGGTTGCTTGCCCGGCACTCGCGGCAGGTTCAACTTCTGCAGCAGGGTGTTCGCGCCGGATACGACTTCCTGGTCTTCAATATATTTGTCGGCCAGCTCCCGCGCCCGTGAGCCCAGGGTTTGCCGGGCAAGAGCATCGGTGGCGGAATCAGCCTGGCTGTCCAGGCGGTGCAATTCGTCAAGATCGCGACGCCGCACTTGCTTTTGCTGGGACTGAAGATCGCGCTGTATCGCATCCCGGATCTGGGTCAGCCGCATTTCACGCGGGTAAGTCGACAATGCTTCCTCGACCCGCGAAAGCGCAGCATTCAGGTCGCCGGAAGTCTGCAGCTTGCGGGCCTGCGAAACACATTCGGCCACATAGGTCTCGCGCTTCTGATCGAGAATCAGCGTGCGCAAGGTCTTGGCCATGGGGTGCGCGGGATTCAGAGTAAAGGCTTCCTTGGCCAGCTTCTCCGACTCACGCCAATCGGTTTCGACCAAAGTCTGCGCCTGTTCCACCAGAGCATTGGCCAGAACGGCTCGTGCGAGAGGATTGTTCTCATCCATCTCGAAAGCCTGGCGCAGCAGCGGGACACCTTCGGCAGTCTTCTTTTGCGCGCACAGCTGCTGCCCTTCGCCCATGAGCCGTTGCGCTTCCGTCTTGCGCTCGGCGCCCTGCTGAGCATGTTTCTGCAGTTCGTGCAATTCTTCGTCGTTGGGAAATTCTGTCTCCGCCACCTGCAGCAGCTCAAATACGCGCCCGTAGTCGCTGGAGTGCAGGCGCGAGTCGATCTGCTCGATCAACTGCGTTCTGGATTCAAGGCGGGCCTGCTGGTCGCGTCTTTTCTGCAGACGTTCCACTTCAAATTTCAGGCCGGGATATTGGCTGTAGATGGTGCGCAGAACTTCCCAATCGTTTAATGCGTCGTTGAAGGCCCCTTGTTCTTCGTGCAGGTGAGCGCGGGCGACAATGGAGTTGACCAGATCGCGCTTATCCTGCACCAGGCGCAGAGAGCGCTCGAAGTGCGATTCCCCCGGGTGCTTCTCGAGGGCCTCGCGCAGAATACTGACGCGCCTGTCCAGATCGGGTTCGGCCTCCACCTGCCGGTCGACCTGCGCGATCAGCGAAGATAACTCCTGGCGCTGCTGTTCCTCGATGTCGTAGCGGAGGGCTTGAAAAATCGCATTGTTCGGGTACTTGGCCAGATAGGTCTGGCAGGTCGCGACGGCTTTCGAAAAATTGCGATCCGCCAGCTGTTTACGCGCCTCCGCGTACGCCGTGTTCATGGCGTCGTGTTCGGAGCGAACTTCGTTGTAGAAAGTCTGGTAGCGGGCTCCGCTCTCGCGGTTGGAGCCGTCCGGAGCCTTGCGGTCAAGTTCGAGCACCAGGCCCAACTTGGCCAGCGCGCTGCTTACGTCGCCCTTCTGCCAGGCGTCCAGAGCAGCCTTGTGGATTTGTTCTTTATCCTGACGGAGCTTCTTGTAGTCCTCTTCCTGGCGGTCGACTTCCGCCAGCAACTGGAGCGCACGAGCTTCTTCGGGCCGCAGCTGCAATACATTCTGCAGGGCTTCGCGGGCGTGCGGGTAGGCATGATTATCGATGTGCTGCTTGGCCAGGCGGTACCAGTTGTCAATCTGCTTTTCACTGCGCCGGCTTTCGATTTTGCTCTTCAGGGCGAGTGCCGCGGCATTGTCGGGCTCGATCTGCAGCGCCTCCTGCAGTTTTTGCAGGGCGAGAGGATCTTCTCCCTCTTCAAAACGCGCCCGGGCCGCATCCAGCAACTGCGAGAGAGTCTTGCGGCGGACGGAGGTGTCGAGCTGGTGGCGAAGGGCCTGGATTTCGGTGTCCATGTGGCCTTCAGCTTCGATCTCGCCGAGAATCTCTCCGGCAAACTGCAGATCGCCATCGGCGAGCGCCTTAGTGGCACGCTGCAAACGAGGCCGCGTGCGGTCCGGATCGAAGAACTCGATGGGCTCGTTGCGCGAAGCTTTGGACAACGTGTCGCCCAGCTCGCGCGCAGTGTTGAAGCGGTGCCAGGCCTGCTTCGCCATCCCTTTATGGACGACTCGGCTGACGGACTGGGAAATGGCGGAGTTCACTTCGGAAGCCGGAGGCGGATTTTGATTCAGAATGGCTTCGACCACTTCGTCGGCGCGAGCGCGCTGGAACGGGTGCCTGCCGGTCAATGCCTCATAACAAACGACGCTGAGAGAAAAAATATCAGATGCGGCGGTAAGCGGCTTCAACTGAATCTGCTCGGGAGACATGTAGAGCAGAGTTCCCTTTTGCGCCCGGGTCGTGTTCGCGTCGGCCATGTGGGCCACGCCGAAGTCAATGATCTTGACCGAATCGTCTTCCATCACGAAGATGTTGCTGGGCTTCAGGTCGCGATGGACGAGTCCGCGCTCATGGGCCGCCTGCAGGCCGCGGCAGGTTTGAGAAATAATTTCTACGGTTCGTTCGACGGTAAGCCGGTGGCTGGACTCGCGGACGAAGTGGTCGAGTGTCTTGCCCGGCAGAAGCGGCATGACGAAGTAAGGCTTCTTCTTGCCGTCTTCTTCAAATTCTCCGATGTCAAAAATCTCGACGATGTTGGGATGGCTCATCGAAGCCAGGACGTCGCACTCTTTGTAGAACAACTGGAGGGAAGCCGGATCGGGGATGTCGAGTATGGTCTTGACGGCGACTTCGCGGCGCACGACGGTGTCGTAAGCGCGATAGACCAGACCCATCCCGCCCTGGCCGAGGACTTGCCTCACCTCGTAGCGGCCAGCTAGTTTTTTCGGCGATCCCGTGGCGTCCATGGCGATCCCTGCGATCCAGGGCCCTAGCATTTTATACGATTTTTGGCCGATGGAATATTTCTTTGTAGGGGTGGGCATCTAAGGCGAAATCGGCGGAAAGGCGCTCTGGAAGCCCGGTTCGGACCGACGGGCCCGAAGGCGGGAGCGCGGCGTCAGGGCGCGGTCACAGTCTATAAAGTCTATTTGGTCAATTCTCCGGTGGACTCGAAAGTCATTCCAGCCAGGGGACTGCCCGAGGCCAGGGCGAGGTTTGTGAGCGACGGGAAACACACGCGCGCGTTGGATCCCCAACGCGCGTCCTTTTCTCCACTTATCCGCGATCCGGGCCGGACTTTTCTGATGGTTGCTATAAGAAATTTGTATTGGACTGAGTCAATAGGCACATTTATCGTCGGCGGATTGATTCTGGCTAGAACGCTGTGTGCGTCTCCGGCGCGGCGCGGGGAGGGTTTGCGCCGCTGGCCCGAACCGATGCCACTCGAAAATTGCGCACGACTCAAGAACAGGAGCACTTAAAGATGACAAAGCGAGCAGGGAGGCGTTCTCTGCGCCGGTCGTTGGTGGCCGCCAGCGCCGCAATGGTTTTGCTAGCGGGAATGTTGGTCGGATTGTCCGCTTCCGGATTCGCCGATGACGGGCCCAAGCCCGACCCAGCCGGCACAGCCACGGGAGACAAGACGACGGCGGTCGATGCCGCAGGGAATCCTTTTGCGGTTGCGGAGCCCACCGATAAAACGGCTCCCGACTATGCTAAGAATAAGAAGGACTTCGACGACTACCAGGCTCAGGTCGCCAAAGAGCCCTTGGCAGTCAAACTGGCCGATAGCGTGGGTCACGTCCGGGTGGCCACAAATTTCGCCTGGACTCTGAATACCGGCTACCTGGTTCTGTTCATGCAGGCTGGGTTTCGCGCTGCTGACGTGCGGGCTGGTGCGGAAGAAGAATGCCGCGCATCTGATGATGCTGAACTTCGCGGCCTATGTTTTTGCCTTCCTCGCCTATTACGCGGTGGGATATGCATTCCAGTTTGGAGCGGTCGCCATCAACGCTGCGCCGACAAACCTGGGCGGCGTGCCAACGCTGAATCATTTCCTGATTGGCAGCGGGCAATGGGGCTTCGTCGGAGGCAAGGGTTTTTTCCTCGTCGGGCCCGGCCTACGATGCGGGCAGCAACTGTCCTGACCCTGTTTGAAGTCGTGTTCATGGAGACGGCCGGATACATCATCGTCGGCGCCATCTGCGAACGCATCACCTTCTGGGCGTTCCTGCTGTGCGAACTCTTTATCGGAGCGATCCTTTATCCGATTTCCGGTTGCTGGACGTGGGGCGGCGGCTGGATGTCGCAACTGGGATCGACCATGAACCTGGGCCACGGTTACGTCGACTTTGCCGGTTCTACGGTGGTGCATGCGGTGGGCGGGTTCTGCGCCATGGCCTTGGCAATTATTCTGGGGCCGCGTCTGGGAAAATTCGGCCCGGGAGGAAAGATCCGCGTCTTCCCGGCTCACAACATTGTTTATGTGGTTACCGGGACATTCATTTTGCTCTTCGGGTGGATGGGATTTAATCCCGGCTCGACGCTGGGTGCAACCGACCTTCGCATTTCGGTCGTCGCGGTGAACACAAATCTGGCAGCCTGTCGCCGGCTCAGCGACGGCCATGCTCATCTGGTACTTCCTATTTGGCAAGCCCGACATCACGATGGCTTGTAACGGGATGCTGGCGGGTCTGGTGGCGATTACCGCGCCTTGCGCGTTTGTGTCTCCCACTTCAGCGGTCATCATTGGCGTGCTGGCCGGATCTCTGGTTTGCGGCGGCGTCCTGTTCAACGAGCGGGTTCTGAAAGTCGATGACCCCTGCGGCGCGGTTTCCGTGCACGGATACTGTGGCTGGCTGGGAGCGGTCTGCGTCGGCATTTTCGCCGATGGCACCTACGGTTCCGGATGGAACGGAGTGGGCGCGGCCAGCTACCTGGGCCATGCAGGCCAAGGCGTGACCGGACTGATCCACGGCGATACTCGGCAGTTCTGGTGCCAGCTCGGGGGAGCGACGTTATATGCGCTGTGGGCGTTCGGCGCAACCTTCCTCGTGTTCTGGTGCGTGAACAAAATGAAGAGCATGCGCGTGCCGCCCGAGTCGGAAGAAGAAGGCCTGGACGTTCCCGAGTTTGGCATGCCGGGCTATCCGGAAGACGCGGTGGTCACGGCTCCTTACTGACGGCGGGTGAACTCGCAGGCCGCTGTGCTTTATCGCGACGCCTTATCGGCGTACCTTTATCCCTGCACCCATTCGAGGGATCGTCTATGTCGATTCGTCTTGCCCGGGGTCGCAGGCCATTATCTCTGTCTCTGCCGGTGGCGCTTTGCATGGTGACACTGGTCAGCGTGGGAGTACTGCTGGTATGGGACCTAGTTCCCGGGCTTTTTCCGGCACGGGCCCATGATTTCCTGGCTGCGTTTCCGCTCGCCATGATTGCGTTTTCATGTCTGGTGTATGAGGCGGTGCGTCGCCCGTCCCGGTCAGAACTGATCAAGGCGATTCTTCTGGCATGCGCGTTTCTGTTCTGGGCGGCAAACCAGTTTTGGCCGGGCTTGCGCCAGGCGACTCTCTTCAACGACATCGCCATCGGGCTCTTTGTGTTCGACGTATTTCTGGCGATGATCGGACGTCCGATTTCGGTGCCCTGACCGATTCTCTGATCGAAGAATCGCAGGGTGTGAGGGCGAAGGCGAGGCTCGCAATCTTAAACTTGTGCTGCGGAACTCTTCCTGCGGGTCAACCCGCACCCCAACCACAACAAGCCGGCCACGATTGCCAATGCCGTCCAGAACGGGCCTTCCGTACCCATCACCAAGTGGCGGATTCCTCGGTCTGGCCGGGCTTTCGCTCCGCCGCCCCACCCTTCTCCGGATTCCGGATCAAGTCAAAAAGGTTGTAGCAGAAATCTGTTTTTTCGATAACATAATCGTTATGGCAAACCGTCGGCGAAGTAGCCTCACCGCTTGGATTCTGCTGGTCGTGGCCTCTGCCCTCCTCCTGTCGTCCTGCGGGGGATCTTCCGGCGGTGGTGGGGGCCAGAAAGTGACGCCTCCGGCGACGCCCACCGGGCTGGCGGCAACCGCCGGAAACGCGCAGGTCGGTCTCACCTGGAACGCGAGCACCGGGGCGACCAGTTACACGGTCGGGCGCTCCACCACCAGCGGCAGCGGGTACACCACCGTGACTTCGCCCACCGGAACCAGCTATACCGACACCGGCCTGACCAATGGCACAACGTACTACTACGTCGTCGCGGCCGCGAATTCTGCGGGCACCAGCGCGAACTCCAGCCAGGTGTCGGCCACGCCATCGGCCGGCAACACCACCAACATCGCGGCCACGATCAACGTTCTCGCCAACCGGCACGCGATCAGCCCGTACGTTTTCGGCGGCGCGTTTCCGCAGGACGCGCCGACTATCACCGACAGCGGTCTGACGGTGGTGCGCTGGGGCGGGAATGCGGCATCCACCTACAACTGGCAACTCGGAACCGACAATGCCGACAACGACTATTACTTTGAAGATTTTGCCTTTAATGGCTTCAGTAGCCCGCAAGGCGTAACTGGGGTGAGCGATTCGATCCAGTGGATTAAGGACGTAAAAGGAGCAAACAGCGTTCCGCTGATGACGATGGTGATGCTGCCCTGGGTAGCGCAGAGCGCGGAAATCGCCGGAGCCGGCGGCAACGGTCACTGGAGCTTTTCCGTCAAGAAGTACGGCGCGCAGTGCAGCGTCGATCAGTACAACACGGACGCGGGGAACGGCATTGTCGCCGGGACCTGCAACAATCAAACGCCGACCCAGTTAACCGCCGATCCGAACGACGCTTACTTCCCCCTGCTCGATCAACCCGGCGTCGGCGACCCTGCCAACAGCGTTTATCGCAGCCAGTGGGCTGCCGCACTGGCCACAGCCTTTGGCAACAGTGTTCCTCATTTCTACAACATGGATAACGAAATCGATATCTGGGGAGGCACCCATTTCGATATCCACCCTAACCCGTCGGGCTATGACGAACTGGCCAACACCTATCTCCTGGAGGCGGACAATTTGAAAACCTGGGACCCGGCGGCGATCCGGCTGGGACCAGTAAGTTGCTGCTGGTGGTTTTACTTTAACGGGGCGAATGGGAACGACAAGGATGCTCACGGCGGTGTCGATTTCCTACCGTGGTGGTTGAATGAAGTCTATTGGCGGGACCAGATCTCTGGGACGCGATCGCTCGACGTTTTCGACATTCACGCCTATCCTGACGCCAATACTTCCGGCCTAAACCAGGCGGGTCTGCAAGCGCTGGCGACCAGCATCTATCGCGATTATTGGGACCCGACGTACGTCAGCACGTCAAGCACAATTAACCAGATCTACGTCACCAAGATTCAGCCGAACTACTCCATCCCATTCCGCATTCCACGCATGCGGGCAATTCTGAACCAGAATTATCCCGGCACGCAGTTCAGCATCACGGAATGGAGCGCGGCCTTCGCCGGCGCCACCAGTGCACTTGCCGAAGCCGATTTTTCGACTGCCCTGGGCGATGCGGACGCATACGGAATCCTGGTACGCGAACGAGTGTATCTGGCTTCGCGCTGGACTGCGCCCCGTCCGGCGAACCCGAACTATCAGGCGCTGAAGCTCTACACCAACTATGACGGCTCGCACCACGGCTTCGGAACGACCTCGGTGTTGGCGACACACGATGCCGACCCGAACCTGTTCAGCACCTACGCCGCGCTCAACTCTACTGGCACAACACTGACGATCATGGTGGTGAACAAAGATCCGGCCAAGGCGGCCCAGGTAACGTTCACCACCACCGGCTTCACGCCCACCAATGCCAAGACTTACACTTTGTCACAATCGTCGCCTTCGTCGATTGTGGCTGGGGCGTCGCAGTCGTGGCCGTCCTCAATGACGTTCGCGCCTTATACCGCAACCTTAATGGTGGTAAGCGGCAGCCTGGCCAGCACTCCAGCTTCGGCGTGGGACATCGGTCCCGACACGATGATGGTAGCCGCGAACGGAACCGTCACGCTGCATCCGATTCTCATTACAGGCAGCGCCAGCGTCACACTCTCGTCGGCGGTTTTCGATAGTTTCGAAGGCGCAACGACTTGCACGGGAGGGACGATCACCTTGACAACTCCCGAGATCGCCACCGGCGCTCAGGGCGAGATCACGGTGACCGCCGGCAGTACTCCCGGCTTCTGCCACTTCACCGTGACGGGAAGCGACGGAACGGCGACCCAGACCGAAGGGGGATGGATCGTGGTGGGCAATCCGGCGGCGACTCTCGCGAAGACGACTGGCGATGGACAAACCGGGACCAAGGGCACCGCGCTGCCAAATCCTTTGGCCGTGACGCTGTCCGCCGGCTCGTCCGGAGGAACGAATACTGGCGCCAGCATACTGTTCACCGCGAGCGCCGGCACACTCTCGGATGGGACCACCAGCGGGACGAAGCTGATCGAGGTCACCAACGGCTCAGGAGTAACTCCTGCCGTCACGCTCACGCTACCCTCGACCGCGGGAACGGTCACGGTAACTGCCGAAGGCCAGTACGGCCTGGGACATCCGGTAGCGACGTTTACGGAGACTTCGCAATAGACGGCGCGCGGAACGTCGAACCGCCGCTTGCTGAACATCGTTTGCTCAACACCGCTTTCTGAACACGTTTGCTGAACATTGTTTGCTGAACATTGTTTGCTGAACACTGTTTGCTGCACACTGTGCTAATGCTCACGTTTGCCTAGCCGCGCAACGTGCTATGCTTCGCGTGACATTTTGCGAAGGCGTTTACGGAATGCGTCCGTCCGCTGTAACCACGCGACGCTGTGACTACAGGAGGCTGGATGCTTCGGCAGAATCTGCTTCTTTGCGTTCTTCTCGGTTTATTTCTTCCCTGCTGTTTCGCTCAGGAAACGCAGCCTGCGTATCGCAATCCAAAACTCACGCCCCAGGAACGCGCGGCAGATCTCGTCAAGCGCATGACGCTGGAAGAGAAAGTCGATCAACTGGCGGGAGGCCGTCGGCGAGCGCGAGCCGCCTCAGAGAATCCCGAGGAAAAACAGGCGTTTGAAGCGTTGGTCAAGTTATACCGCGAGGACTCGCAGGTTAGTCCCCACGACGCCGCCGAAGCCCGCAATAAGGCTCAACATTTCCTGGTCGAGAAAACGCCGCTGGGCATTCCAGCACTTTTCCAGGGCGAAGCCCTGCACGGATTCATGGCTTACGGCAGCACCAGTTTTCCGCAAGTGCTGGGTCTGGCCAGCACGTGGGACCCCGCGCTCGTGCAGCAGGCATTCACGGCCGCCGCGGACGAAATGGCATCTTCCGGAGTCAATACCGCTTTCACGCCAGTGCTCGATTTGTCGCGCGACCCGCGCTGGGGACGAACCGAAGAAACCTACGGCGAAGATCCGTACCTGGTCGCGCGCATGGGCGTGGCCGCGATCAACGGGCTACAAGGCACTTCCTGGATGATCGACCGGCATCACGTAATGGCCACCATGAAACATTTTGCCGCGCACGGCCAGCCGGAAAGCGGCACCAATACGGCTCCCGCCAATTTTCCGGAAAGAGACTTGCGCGAGACGTTTCTGGTTCCCTTCCGCGCGGCCGTGCAAGAGGCTCACGTGGGAAGCGCGATGGCCTCGTACAACGAGATCGACGGCATCCCGAACCACGTCAACCACTGGCTGCTCGATCGCGTACTGCGCCAGGAGTGGGGATTTCGCGGCTACGTGACGTCGGACGGAAACGGCCTGCAGATGCTGGTTGAAACGCACCACGTGGCGGCTGACTACGCCGAAGCGGCACGCAAGGCGCTGGCCGCCGGCGTGGACTTCGACCTGTCGGATGGATCTGTCTACGCCACCTTGGTCGATCAGGTGCGCGATGGCAGAATCCCCGAGGCTGAACTGGATCAGGCCGTGCAACGCGTGCTGGAAGCCAAGTTCCGTCTGGGGCTGTTCGAGAATCCGTATGTCGACCCGGACTATGCGCAGAAAATTACAAATAGCTCTGAGCATCAGCAACTGGCATTGAAAGTGGCGCAGAAGGCGATCGTGCTGCTCAAGAATGACAAGAACCTTCTGCCGCTCGATTTAAAGAAGCTGAAAACCATCGCGGTCATCGGCCCCAATGCCGCCGACGTCCACCTGGGCGGCTACAGCCGCGACCCGGGGCCGGGAAATCAGATCAGCATTCTGGACGGCATTCGCAAGCGCGCCGGAGATAGCGTGAAGGTGCTCTACGCGGAAGGCTGCAAGATCACAACTGGCAAGCAAGGTTGGTCGGCGTGGTACGAAAACAAAGTCACGCAGCCTGATCCTAAATCGGAAGTGGAAAGTATTCGCGCCGCGGCAGCGGTTGCTCGACAGTCAGACGTGGCCATCGTTGTGGTGGGAGAAAACGAGAGCACCAATCGCGAAGCGTGGTCCGAGGGGCATCTGGGCGATCGCGATTCCCTAGACCTGCTGGGCTCGCAGGAAGCGCTGATCCAGGCGATCGTCGAGACCGGCAAGCCAGTGGTTGTGTTGCTGATCAACGGACGCCCGTTGTCGATCAACTACGTCAAGGAGCACGTGCCCGCGATTCTGGAAGGCTGGTACTTGGGCGAACAGGGCGGAACCGCGGCAGCCAGCGTGCTGTTCGGCGACGTGAATCCGGGCGGCAAACTGCCCATCAGCTTTCCGCGTTCCGTGGGGCAACTCCCTGACTTCTACGATCACAAGCCTTCGCGCAATCGCAGCTATTTGTTTAACGGACGCGAGCCTATCTTTCCATTTGGCTTCGGGCTGAGCTATACGCAATTCAGTTTCGCGAACGTGCGCGTTGAGCCGAAGAGCATTCGGCCCGGCGCTTCAGCCAAGGTCTCCGTTGACATTACAAATGCCGGCAGTCGGGCCGGGGACGAAGTGGCCCAGCTTTATATTCATCAGCGAGTCGCGTCCATCACTCGCCCGGTGATGCAGTTGCGCGGCTTCAAACGCATCAGCTTGGAGCCTGGCCAGAAAGTTACCGTCGACTTCATGCTGACTCCGGAAGATCTGTCACTCATCGACGTCAACATGAATCGAGTGGTTGAGCCGGGCATGTTCGACCTGATGGTTGGGCCCAGCTCGGTCGAGACCAGCAGCGTTCCACTCGAAGTGATTAACCCATAGCTATAGCAGGTGGAGATTCCGATTACCCATGCGATTACTCATGCCAGTTAGAAGATCGCCGCTGTTCGTCGTTTCATCCCTCGCTGTTTTATTCGTGTGCCTGCTCTTCGCTACAGCCGCCCACGCTCAGTGGACGGCTATGAATCCTGTGCGCAAGGTCCAGCAGGAGCCGGACGGTGTTGTCTTCACCCTGGGAACCGGCACGTTGAAAGTGCAAGTGTGCTCGGACTCGGTAATCCGCGTCCTCTATTCGGCCACGGCCACATTTCCAAAGCGCGAGGACTACGTCGTCACCAAACAGTCCTGGCCTGCGGCGCAATGGTCCATGCAGTCCACGGATGACGCTGTCACCCTCACGACTTCCCTGCTGAAAATCACGGTCACGCGCAAAGACGCAGCCATCACTTACTCCGAAGTGAATGGCGGATCGCTGGTGCAGGAAGCGTCGCGCAAGTTGACTCCCGAGAAAGTGAATGGCGAAGACACGTACCACGCCGAATCCATGGTCAGCATCTACGGATCGCACGAGGCCCTCTATGGATTGGGCCAGCATCAGGCCGGTGTATGGAACTATCGCGGCGAGTCCGTCGACATATCGCAGGAGAACAGCAACATCTCCGTGCCCCTGATGCTCTCGAGCAAAGGTTACGGCATTTTTTGGAACAACACCTCCCGCAGCCGCTTCAACAATCGTTTCGCAAATATTCTTTACATCAGTTCCGAAGTCGCGGACGTCGTTGACTACTACTTCCTGTACGGGCCTGACTTCGACAAGATTATTTCGAGCTATCGCGACCTCACCGGTCAGGCGCCGATGTTCGGCAAGTGGGCGTATGGGTTCTGGCAATGCAAGAATCGCTACAAGTCGCAGGATGAAATTTTGGGCGTGGCCCGCAAGTATCGCAACCTGCATATCCCGGTCGACAACATTGTGCAGGATTGGTTCTGGTGGAATCGCAAAGGCGAATTCGTCTTTAACAAGAATTATCCCGATCCCAAAGCGATGGTGGATCAACTGCACAGCGAAAACTTTCACCTGATGATTTCGATCTGGCCATTCTTTGAGCCCGGCTCTACGAACTACGATTACATGCAGAGCAAAGGCTGGTTCGTCGACAAGTTCAAGTACGCAAAGCCGCCCTACCATACCGACGGGATGGCGGTGTATGACGCGACCAGCCCCGAGGCGCGCAAATATTATTGGGATGAAGTGAATAAGGGATTGTTCAGCATCGGCCTCGACGCCTGGTGGATGGATACAACCGAACCGGAAACCGAAGGCCAGGAAGACAACATTCTATTGGGTCACAAACTGGCGGCCGGCAGCGGAAACCGCTACGTCAATGCATTTCCCCTGCTCGATACACAGGCGGTGTATCAAGGACAGCGCAGCGCATCCGACAAGAAGCGCGTGTTCATTCTGTCGCGCTCGGCGTTCGCGGGATCGCAACGAAACGGTGTGACGGCGTGGTCGGGCGACATCAACTCGGACTGGCTCAGCTTCCGGCGGCAGGTTCCCGCGGGTTTGAATTTTTCTCTCTCAGGCATTCCTTATTGGACTACCGACATCGGCGGATTTGTCTTTGGAAGCCCCGCCGATCCGGCATTCCGCGAGCTTTTTATTCGCTGGTTTCAGTACGGCACGTTTAATCCCATCCTGCGCGTTCACGGCACACGCAATCCCGACGAGAACGAATTGTGGTCGTACGGCCCCGACGCGCAAACGATTCTGGTGAACTTCGATCGCCTGCGTTATCGCATGCTGCCTTACATTTATTCGCTGGCTTGGAAGACGACCAGTGAGGCTTACACGCCGATGCGCCCGCTGGCCATGGACTTTCGCACCGATCCTCGCGCCCAGAATGTTGGCGACCAGTTCATGTTCGGCCCGGCGTTTCTGGTGAATCCTGTCACCGATCCCGCGGCCACGACCCGGCAGGTCTATCTTCCAGGCGCCAAGTGGTACGACTTCTGGACGGGATCGGCGATCGAAGGCAGGAGCATCGAAGGCGGGAGGACGATCAACGCGATCACTCCTCTCGATCGTCTGCCCTTGTACGTACGCGCCGGATCGATTCTTCCTCTGGGTCCGGACGAAGAGTGGTCCACGGAGAAAGCTGCCGACCCGATCGAACTTCGCATTTACCGCGGCGCCAACGGTGACTTCACGCTCTACGAGGATGAGAACGACAACTACGATTACGAAAAAGGCATCTACGCAACGATTCCGCTGCACTGGGACGACGCGGCGCATACGTTGACTATCGGCGATCGCAAAGGACAGTTTCCCGGAATGCTGCAGAGCCGCGCGTTCCGCGTCGTCTTCGTAAGCGAGAATCACGGAGTGGGAGTGAGCCCGGCGGATGCGCCTGACAAAGTCGTGCAATACTCCGGCAAGCAGATTACCGTCACTCCATAACCCCAGTTACTGCTTCCCCGGGCCTTGCGCCTGCTGTTTGGCAGTGAGGCTGTCGACGATCTGTCTTTCCTTCGCACCGTCCTCAGGACGATGAATTCGATAATACAAACTTGCCAACTCGATGTGCGGCTCCAGCCAATCCGGATCGTCTTTAACCAGTTGTTCCAATTCCTTGGCCGCGGTTTCGTCATCCCCCGACTTGCTCTTCAGCATGGCCGCTTCATAACGGGCCATGGAGTCAGCAGGCTTGAGCCGCAGTGCGCGATCAAGATAACCCTTGGCCTCTTCCAGTTCACGGCGTTTGTAGAGTATAGCTCCAAGATATAGGTTGGCCTCAAAATCGTCGGGGTTGGCTTTGAGTGCCTCGCGAAACGCCGACTCGGCGTCTTTCGCGTCACCAGTTTTATCTCTGGCAGTCCCGACCAGCGTATAAATCTTCTGAATGCGCGGGTTCAAGTGCAGAGCCTCTTCGAGATCCTGGCGCGCCTGTTCGTATTCGTTCAGGTCCATGAGCGTTGACCCGGCAAGCACATAGGCAGAGGCGTCGGAACCAGCCTTAGCGACTTTCTCCATGCGGGCCACGCCATCGCGTCGTCTGCCCTTGGTCTGAATCAGCGCCAATCCGAGCTCGTATTCAAAATCCATGCTCTGTGAATACTTGCTCTCGAGCGGTTCCAGAAGACTGAGTGCAGCTTCCGACTTTCCGGTATGCAGATCGCTGTCCCCCAGGAGAATCACAACCTGCAAGCGGCTGGGCTGCGCATCATGCAAAATCTCGAACTGCTGGCGGGCGTTTTCGAAGTCACCCTTCTTGTAGTAGGCAAGCGCAAGATTCAAAAGAATGGGATCCTTGTCCTTGGAAGCGGTGAGAGCGGAGCGGTCAACTGCGATGGCTTCGTCGAACTGCCCGGAGTGCGCCAGAGCCACGCCCAGGTTGACTCTGGCCTGAATTTCATTGGGGCGCAATTCCAGCACTTTGCGGTAATCGCGGATGGCCGCGGAAAAATCGCCGCGCTGCTGCTCGTCAATGGCCTGCTTGAGAAGCTGATCTGGATTCTCTTCCTGAGCCCCGATCATGCCCGCAAACAGTGCCGGAAACAGTGCACAAAACAATAGCGCCGCCCGCATGTTGAATAGGATAGCGCAGGAAGCGCAATCGCGGACGGGCAAATTCCTTTGAAAATTCCTTCGAAAGTCGCGTCCGGCGCCGCCGTACAATAGAAGTAGAAATTGATGGCTTCAGGCGGTGCGCTGTGAAAGCAAACTTGTCTTTTCTCGCGTCTTCATTCTGTTTGCTGCTGATTCTGATCGGCATCGAAGGTCAGCCGGCAGCAGCGCAGGTCCACGCCCCTCCAGTGACGGCGGCGCCGCCTTCCACCGTCACTCGACCGGACTCGATCCAGGACAGCGGGTTCTACGATTACTGGGCCAACATGTCGGCGCAGGGTCGCGCCGGCGGAGTGCTGCTGGGCAAGCTCGCCTTGGAGGGTGAACCTCTTCCGTGGGAACCGATGCTGGTTTCTGTGGACTGCAAGGGCGCCGTGGTGAATACGACGCAGGCCGATCTGCGGGGCCAGTTCGTGATTCGATTCGTCGACATGCACGGGGTGGAGCGCACGCCGGCGGACGCGCAGCGGCAGATGGAAACTAAGTATGAGGGCTGCCAGGTGCACGGCTCCCTGGCCGGATTCCGCTCCAGCGCGGTCACGATCACGGTCCACAACCTGCGCGATGAGCCGAACCTGGGGACGATTACGCTCTTCCCGGAAGGACGCAGCAGCGGTACGGAACTCAGCAGCACAACCAAGACGGCGCCGGCGAATGCGATGAAAGCCTTCGAAAAGGCGAGAGCGGAATGGCTGAATCAAAACGCCGGTGGCGCGCTGGGCAGCTTGAAAAAAGCAGTTGCGATCTATCCCGAATTCGCCGAGGCATGGTTCCAACTGGGCAAGCTTCAGGAGGCTTCGGATCCGCAGGGAGCGCGAGACTCGTTTTCCAAGGCCTTGGCCGCCGATCCAAAATTCATCCTACCTTACGAGCAGCTTGCCTGGATGGCGACGAAGACGGAAAACTGGCAGGAGACCGAGGACAACACCAACCGGGCGCTGCAGCTCGACCCGGCCGGCACCCCCCAGCTCTGGTATGACGATGCGCTGGCGAAGTTCCAGCTGGGCAAAACTGAAGAAGCCAGCGTGAGCGCTTTAAAATCGCTGGCCATCGATCCACGCCACACCGTCCTGAGCACGGAACAATTGTTAGCCGTGATCATGGCGCGGAAGGCGGATTATGCCGGAGCCCTCGAGCATCTCAGGAACTGTCTGACGTACTTTCCCGCCGGTGCCCAGGCCGACTTGGTGAAGCAGCAGATCGCACAGCTTGAGCCGAAAATGAAGGCTACAAAATAAGAACCGCGCGGTAAGACCCGCACACGGTCTCGATCGACTCAGCGCGCCGGTTCGGTCACCTTCAGCACCTGGTCAGCCGGAACGTCTTGCAGAGTTTGAACAATTCCCGAAGGCCAGTGGATTTCGATCACGTCGGCGCGATTCTCAGGGCCTAAACCGAAATGGACCGGGCCGTAGCTCGACGACGCGTAGCCCACGCTGCTGGTCATGTGGTTATACTGGGCGCCGTTCTTGGTCACGAGCTTGATGCGCGCGCCCATGCCGTCGCGATTGCTCTTGGTGCCGCGTAAAGCGATGTCCAGCCAGTGACCTGATTTCTCGCTGCGGTTCATCCAGATTTCAGCGTCCGCTCCGAGAGCGCTTACTACCACATCGACGCGGCCGTCCCCATCCAGATCGGCGAAGGCGCAGCCGCGATGGCGGGCCGGTGGAACGGACTTGAACCCGGCTTCCTCGGTCAACTGCTGCCATTTTCCGCTGGCGCCAAGATTGCGGAACACGGTGTTGGGCTCGTTGACGGGCTGACCGGGCAGGGGAATCGACTGTACATGGCCGCCGCTCACGAAGAGATCCTTCCATCCGTCATTATCGAAGTCATACAATGCAGCGCCAAATCCAGACATTTTCTGGCTGGCGCTGCGCATACCGCTCTCGCTGGTGACTTCCCGGAAATTTCCTTTGCCCGTGTTCTGGAACAGTGGGAAAGTCTGATTCACCAGCGCAACAAATGCGATGTCGGGATACCCGTCGTTGTTGAAATCGCGAAAATCCAGGCCCATGCCTGAGATGAAGCTGCCGTCTTCGGTGAGCGCCACACCGGTCTCGAAAGCAACTTCCTCGAACTTGTTGCCCAGGTTATGGAAGAGCGAGTTATAGGACGCGTCGTTGGTGACGAACAGGTCGGGGCGTCCGTCAAGATCGTAATCCGCCATGCCCACGCCCATCCCTTTGCCGACGTGGCCGCGAATGCCCCACTCTTTCGAAACGTCTCGAAAGGTTCCATCACCATTATTTAAGAAGAGCTGATTCGGTTGCCCCTTGTAGAACTTAGGATGGCAGTAGTCGGCTGTCCCATTTAAACCGCACAGCGGCTCTGGGCCGTACGTCCACTGCACGTAATTGACCACGAAGAGATCGAGCAGGCCGTCGTTGTTGACGTCGACCCACACAGCGGTGATCGCCCAGTAGGAACCAAACTCGGGATCGGGACGATTCAAGCTCGCATCCAGTCCAGATTTCACGGTCACGTCGGTGAACGTGCCGTCGCCATTGTTGTGGTAGAGCGTGCTGTGATGCACGCCGGCCACGAACAGATCGGGATGACCGTCGTTGTCGTAGTCGGCGACCGCAACCCCTATGTCATAGCCGGAGCCAGCCAGTCCCGCCGCATCGGTCACGTCAGTAAACACGCCGTTCCCGTCGTTGCGGAACAGGCGATTGCGATACTTGGGGTCGTCCTTTTTCAGGGTGGAAAGATTGGCGCCGTTGGTAAAGAAAATGTCGGGGCGTCCGTCGCCGTTGTAGTCGAAAACGGCCAGTCCGCCAGCCATGGCTTCGGGCGCGTTCTTGGCGGAAGTCTGGTCGTTCTCCAGGCGGAAGGGAATCTTGCCGAGTTCGAACCGGATGGGGCTGGAAGCGGAAGCTGCCTGGAGTACAACAACCGCGCCGACGCTCAATGCCGCAGCTGCAATGATCCATCGAGCAATGATCCGTCGAGCCAGCCCGTGAAGAAGCATTCGCGTAGAGAAAGTTAAGGGGTGGCTTGCGCCACCCCTTGAGAATGATTCTACCTCATGAACATCCGCCTAGTGAACCTCGCCTAAAAGAAGTACTTCACGGCGAAGTTAACCGTCCGGCTGCCCGTCTTGAACGCCGGTATGCCAGTTGTGGTGGCGTTGGTGTTATACGGAGAAATACCGGTGACACGGGCTTGGCATACTCCGTGCTTCACCTGGAGATTGCCCAGGGCAGCGCATTCGTTGCCATTGCTTCCCGTAGCCGAAGCCAGGATTGGTACGGTATAGACATCCTGGAAGTTGAGCGACTCGTCGGAGGTATTCGCCAAGCCAAACTGGCGTAGCGGGTGGTTCAGGAAATTGACAGCCGAGATGCGGAACTGCAGCTTCTGTCGTTCGGTGATCTGGAAATTCTTGAACAGCGCCAAGTCCGAGTCAAAGTAGTTCGGACCCCTCATATAGGGCCATTGCAACTGACCCTGTTCTCCGTAAGCCGGCATGCCGAAACAGTTCGGGTTGAAGTATGCACTCTTGGAATGGCTTCTGGGGTTGCAAATCAACGTGGGCAGAAGGTCGTTATAGGCGCTTGAGCCAAACCATGTAGACGTGCTCGGTTGGGTTGACCTCAGACCATTGGGCAGGGGGATGGTGAGATCCGGAAGGTCCGGCGTGGCATTGGTCGGATAGGTCACACCTGGATAGCTGGCATTCAGGTTCGTAAGGTTCGGCTGCAATGCCGCACCGCTTTGGAACGTCGTGTAGCCCGAGAACTGCCATCCATTCACCGCTCCTCCAAGAAGCGGATTGCCGTGAACGAACTTGGGCATGTTCCACACATAGGAGAGGTTCAGGATGTGGGTGTGGTCGTAGGCCAGCGGACCATAATTGTTGTGGATGCTGAAGGGATCACCTCCGACACCATTGCCCGGTCCGTTGTCGGTCTCTCCGTCCTGGATGCCCAGAACCTTGCTGAACGTGTAATTCGTCAGGAAGGTGATGGGGCCGGATTGTTTCTGCCACGTCACCTGCAGCGAATTGTAGTTCGCATAACTGCCGTGATTTACCACGTCAATGTTCTGGTAGTTACTCAGCAGGCGGTAATCGTTGGCGTTAAAAGCAGGCGTATAGTTCAGGTGATACTGGGCGCAGTGGGTGTACTGGCCATTGAAAGCCCCCGTGCAGGTTGGCGTGTTCGGGGACATGTTAAAGCCCTGGACCGGGTCGGGAAGGAAGAACCTGCCAGGGAGAACGTTATTGACATTACCCAGGTTGGTTCCACTTCCGTCGATAAATTCATTTTGGCTCTTGTTGGCCACGTACGAAATTTCAAAGACCGAACGCCATGGAAGCGCCTGCGAAATAGTGACGTTCCAGTTCATGGTCAACGGAGACTTATTGTCTCCCTCCAGATCAGCGGAGATAGATCCTCCATTCTGGTACTTGCCGTAGGTGGCTGCGGGGGTAAAGGGCGCAGTCCCGTCGTCGATCTGTGCGAACCCGGTGGTGGTGCCCGTTGAAGATGTAAATGTGACCGAGCCCTGAGGCCCGCCGGTCGCTTCGGATCCCTGGTTTTGGGAAATTTGGTAGTGGAATACGGCGAAGCCGCTACGTAACACCGTCTTCCCGTTTCCGAAGATGTCGTAAGCCAAGCCCACGCGCGGCTCGTAGTAGAACAGAGGAGAGATATAGCCGGACAGCGGGATCTTGCTGTCGATGGCATGCCATAGCAAACCAGAGTTGTTGACGCCATTGACATAGCTGGCCGGATCCCAGACCTGATTTCCTTGGGGGCTTCCATACCACTGGCCAACGTGATCGAAGCGCAATCCGTAATTCAAGGTGAGTTGCCGATTCGCCTTGAAGGAATCCTGGGCGTAGAGCGACCACTGATGGAACTTCAGGTCGTTCACGGGGATCGAGGTCATCTGCGCATAACTCGTTGTGCGCCCTAGCGCGAAGTCCGCGATCACGTTCCCTGAACTGCTTGGACCCCAACCTCCTCCAGTGAAGGTGCCGTTGTCGCAAGGCCCAAGGCCATCGGGAGAGCCATAGCCGCAGCTCGACTGAATGTTCTCACTCGTATCCCAGTAGAAACCGGCTTTCAGGGTATGGGAGCCGATCACCTTCGTGAAGTTGTCGTAGATCGACGGATCTCGCTTGATAGCGCCATAACCGTTGGGTTGAAAGCCTCCGTCAAACGAGAACTCCGAGATGTTCGGGAAAGCTCCACCCCAGGGACCCTCGAAGTTCGGGATCTGGTTCGTGGTATGGCCAAATAGTCCTTGAACCGTGACCCCGAACGTGGCGCGACTGGCCGCCGAAGGATCGGAGAGAGTGGCGGGGTTGATATAACGCGCAAAGGTGAACACAAATTCGTTGGTGGTCGTGGGATCGAACACGTGGGTCAGGTTCGACATGATCTCGTTCGAAGTGGTGGCCGCAACCACGTTCGAGGGATAGGGCAAGGTAAACGACGGACTCCACCAAACACTGATCGGATGCTGATCGTTCTCGATCTGCCGGGTATAGGAAACGGTCAACTTGGTGTTGTCGCTGATGGCGTAATCCACTTTGCCGGTGGCTTCCCAGCGATTCTGCGGAACGCTGCTGATGTACTGGTAGTTACTCCAGCCGTTGGCCGCCGAAGGAGTGAGGCTTGGCTTCGGCAACCAGTTGAAAACGCCGACGATGTTCGAGTCGAACTGGCTCGGATCCAGGAATGTCGACGTACACGTCGGACAAGCCGCGGACATCCCAGGCAGGGCGTAAACATTCGAGTAGGCCGAGCCGTAAGCGCCATCGACACCATTATAAAGCGCCGAACCGACTCCGTTGGCGTAGCCGGGCTGGCCATCGATCGTAGCGTTGCTGAAGTCGCCCGCTCTTTGCTCCGTCGTCGGCACGTTGAAGTTGAGCGGGCTCGCGGCCGGGTGCTGGTCCATGTATTCGTAACCAGCCCAGAAGAAGAGCTTCTTGCGGTCCTTATTGAAGTCAAGCCCAGGAATGATGATCGGGCCGCCAACGTTTCCGCCGGCATAGTAGTAGTGCTCGGCTGAATTGGCGATGCCCTGACTGTGGGCGAAAGCGTCGTCCGAGTTCAAAGCGCTGTTGCGGGCGTACAGATAGCCCTCACCGTGGAACTGATTGCCGCCGCTTTTGCTGAATGCCTGGAAAATCACTGGGCCCTTGGCGTACTCAGCGCTGTAAGACGACATCAGCACCTTAACTTCCGAGACCATGTCCTGGTTGATGTTGGCGATCTGGGTGCCGGCGTTGCCGGGATCGACCAGATTGGCGCCGTCGAGCATGTAGGCCATAGCGCCGTAGGGCTGCGTGCCGTTAGAAGAATAGGCGCCCACGGGGCCGGTGTTGGTGCCGACGACTTTGTCGTTAAACCCGGAACCCTGACTCAAGCCGTTGGTCAAGGCCATGCCGGGCATGACTTTCAGCAACTCGCCCGCGTCGCGGCCGACGATCGGGATGTCCTCAATCAATTCCTGATTGATCGTCGTGCTGACCTCGGAATTGTCAGGGATGACAACGTCGGCACCCGCCTTAATTTCGACGGTCTCGGTTACCTTGCCGACTTCAAGCTTAACGTTGGGCAGGGTCCTGCTATCGCCTTGGTTGAAGACGATGCCGGACTGGCTCCACGTCTTAAAGCCCGGAGCCTCGATCGACACCGAGTACGTTCCAGGCTGAACCGCCGTAATCGCGAAGTAGCCCGTTCCGTTTGAGACGGTGGTACGCACGTCGCCGGATGCGTCATTCTTCATGGTAACTTTTGCATTCGGCACCACGGCGCCGCCGGAATCGGTAACCGTGGCACTCAAGGTGCCAGTTAGCTGCTGTCCGAAACAGGTCGACGCCAGCAGGATGAGACCCAGCAGCAAGGCTGCCGCGCTCGTAATCTTTCTTAACGTCGCGAGCTCAAGAGTGGAATTCATTGCCCCTCCCCGAATTTGCCTTAAAACTTTGCTACAATCCCCGTGCCTGACCCATCCCCTGAGACCGCATGGCTATCTAAGGACTGTAAGCGATTACGTAGTGGATTCATACTATTCCAAAGAACGACGAAACTTACCGCTGATGAATGGACACTGTCAAGAGAAAAAACGATTTTTTAAGGAAAGCGTGCATATTTGGACCATTGGGGGTAAACTGTCGGTCTTGATCGGGCCAGAATCGTGGGGAAAGCCCGCCAGATTGGGGATACACGGCGGGACTGGTGAGGTTTTCGTATGCCGGCACGTACGGTTCTTGTGATTGCTTTTGCCACCCTGTTTGCTCCTTCTGCTCCTTTCCTCTTCTGCCAAAACAGCTCCCCTTCTCCAGTGGGACCGAACCGCCCGGTGATTCATACCAGCACCCGGGAAGTTCTTCTGGATCTGGTGGTACGCGACAAGCACCACCATCCGGTCACCGATCTGCGGCCCGAGGAAGTGGAAATTTACGAGGATGGGGTTCGCCAGAACCCCCGCGTGTTTCGCAACATTCAAGGCAAGGAGCAACTGGAAACCGAGCGCAGCGCGGCAGGAGCCCGGACTGCGAGCGAACCGGCCAAGAGCGGCGAGGTTCAGCATTCGCTGAATTCCCTGCGGCAAGTGAATTTCGTCTCGGTTGTGTTCGCCCAGATCGCTCCTCTAAACCTGGAATTCGCGCGGCGCGCGGTGCAGGAATTTCTCAACAGCGATAATCTGCCGAATACTTATGTAACCATTTACCGGCTGAATCGCAGTCTGTCGGTGATGCAGCCCTACACCACCGACAAGGACACTCTCGCCAAAGCGGTCGATGCCGCCACCAAGGGCCTAAAGGGAGACTCCGAAGCGACGGTGTCGGCGTCAGTGGCAGACAGCATAGTTGGGAGCATGCAGGCTTATGCGGAGAAAATCCTCTCATCTCCGGGGGTAAGCGCAACCACAGTACAAGCCGTCCAGAATGCACTCTCGAATCCCATTCCGGGAATCATGAAGGACCCGCTGTGGTCGGCGAACGCCGCTTCCCAGGATGCTTCCTTCACTCTGGGCACTGCCCTTCTTACTCAGGCCGACATGGTCAGAGGACTGCGCTTCGCCACCAGTTTGTCGAACGGCATGGATGCCATGGACTCCCTGCATGAACTGGTGCGCAGCGAGGAGAAACTGCCCGGCAGGAAGGTGGTGCTCTACCTCGCGGACGGATTGCAGTTCCCGGTCAACCGGCGCGATGCGATCGACAACCTGATCAGTCATGCCAACCGCTCCGGAGTATCTTTTTATACGATCGACACGCGCGGGCTGAATGCGGACGACCCCGTGATGCCGGCCTTGGCGATGCAGCGCCGCACCGCTGCGGAGAGTTCGGCTCAAAGGGTTGACCCGGTCAACGGGCACTTCGAGGACGACGACGTCGCGTTGACCGCGGTGGCCAGCCCCCAACTGGCCATGCGCGAATTAGCCGAGTCGACGGGGGGCTTCGCGGTCACCAATACGAACGAGATCGCCCTGCCCATGCAGCACATGATGGAGGACATGCGCAATCATTATGAGCTGGCGTATGCTCCGACCTCGACCAATTACGACGGGCACTTCCGCAAAATTGAAGTGCGAATCAGCCGCCCCAAGACGACGGTGCAGACCCGCAGCGGCTACTATGCCGTGCCCGATCTCAATGGAGAACCGCTCCAGCCTTTTGAGCTCCTGGCCCTGAACGCGATGAACGCGGACCCGGCCCCCGTGGAGTTTCCCTACCAGGTTTCGGCCATGAAGTTTCGGCCGCAGGAAAATGCTGTCGAATATGAAGTTGCGTTTGAGGTTCCCCTCGCCGGCATTAAAGCGATCTCCGATAAGAAAACCGGCGAACTGATGGTGCGAGCCGCGTTGGTCGCGTTCATTCACGATTCCACCGGAGAAATCGTGAAAAAGGTGAGCCGGGAACTCGTCCGCAAAGTGCCAGCAGCCGACGCGGCCCTGCTGCAGAGCGATCGCGTTCTCTACGCCGAACCCGTGGCATTGCAACCTGGACACTACGTAATCGACACGGCAGTCACGGACGAGCAGACCGGCAGAACGTCGGCGAAGCGCGTCTCAGTCTTCGTCGATCCCGGGAAGGATCTATCTTTGAGTTCTCTCGGGTTGGTGCGCCGTTTCGATCCGCTGACCGGGCCGCGCAATCCCCAGAGCCCCTTCGAACTGGACAACGGCCGGGTCACACCGACTCTGGCAGATTCGGTAGCGCCGGGGAGCGCGCTGAGTCTTTACTTCGTCGTTTACCCGCCGAAGGCAACGCTGGGTGAAGAAACCAAGGTGACATTGGAGCTGTTGCGGGATGGCAGGGAGATTGCCCGCAAACCTTTGAACCTGGCGCAACCAGGGCCTGACGGGTCAATCCCCATGCTCGTGCACCTTACCCCGGGTCCAGGGCAATGCGACGTTCTGGTGACAGCCCGACAGGGCGCATCGGTTGCCGAATCAAGCCTCTCGGTAAAGATTGAGTAACGAACCGAAAAACCATTCGTGGTTGGCGCCGGTTACGATCAGTTCCTATCCGGCGTCATGGATGTGGGGTAGAATCACACTCGACTGAACCACTGGCCCGGCAGCCGGAGAGTTTTTTTGTATGTTGGCCTCGGTGTCGCTCAGAACACGTCTCCTGCTCGCGGCCGCGCTGTTAGTAGGCACGGTCGGCGCGAAGAAAAACGCCACTGCTTCGCAGACCCCGGCGAACCCCAATTCGCAACAGCCTGAAGCCGGCAGCCTGGTCATCCACCAGAGCGTACGGCGGGTCATTGTCGACGTGGTCGTCTCTGACTCGAATGGAAAGCCGGTCCCCGGCCTCACCGCCGACGACTTCTCGATCGCCGAGGACGGAAAGTCTCAACGGATTCGTTCTTTTGACATCCACGACTTTGATCTGATTTCAGAATCGCTGCCCAAGCGCCCAGCTTCGCTGCCGCCCAACACTTTTGTGAACGTGCCGTCGGGACCCGAACGGGGACCGCTTTACGTTTTGCTTCTCGATGTACTCGACATGAGTGTCGACGAGCAGCCCGTGGCGCGCGAGCAATTGATGAAGTTCGTGAAGAGCAAGCCGCTGGGAACCCGTTTCGCGATCTTCGTATTGAGCGATGGGCTTTACCTGGTGCAGGGCTTTACCGAGGACCGCAACGCGCTTGCCGACGCGCTGAACCCCAAGAATCCTCGCGCCCACATTCCTCGCATTTTTCTCTATGCCGACAATTTCCAGCCCTACTATTCGCCGACTCGCGCTTTGATCGGAATTGCGAAATTTCTCGCCGATCTCCCCGGACATAAAAATGTGATCTGGCTTTCGGCGTCGTTTCAATCCGCGATCCTGCCCAGTTCCGATCCAAATGTTGAAGGCTTTAGCGCCAGCGAAGAAATCAAAGAGACGACCGATATTCTGGCTCGTGGACAAATCGCCGTCTATCCCGTCGACGTTCGTGGGGCGGCGGTGGCCCAGGTGAGCGCTCAAGTGGGTCCAATGGGAACGGTGACGACCGGCGACAGCACCGCCCTGAATGCCAGCTACCTGACGGAAAGAGGAATTGCCGATGCCACCGGCGGCCGCGCCTTCTATGGCACCAACGATTTGGCGGGCGCGCTCACCGAAGCTACCGAAACCGGCGGCCACTACTACACCGTGACCTACTCTCCCAGCAATCCAAAGTATGACGGGCGGCTGCGTCACATTCATGTGGAACTGGCGAAACGCGGCTATCATCTGGCCTATCGTCGCTCGTACTACGGCAATCCCAGCACGGCTGAACCCGAGCCCTCACGAGCGCTGCGCGCGGCGTCGGAACTGCAGCCGCTTCAGGTGGCGCGGCCCGCAAATTCGTTGTCCCCTAACATGCAGCACGGCGCTCCCGTGGCGCACCAATTATTGTTCCGGGCGCACATCCACGCCACGGCGCCTCCATCCAAGGCGACAGCGGAACAGATGGCAAACTTGGCCGATCAGCTTGCTTACTTTCGTGAGGGACGCCCCAACCAGACCAAACCCATGCGCCCGATCCAGCTGCAGACCTACGAAATTGACTACACGGTTGCGGCCCGCTATCCCGCGTTGGAGTTGGCGGCAGTGGCTTTTGACGCGGACGGAAAAATTTTGAATGCCGTGGTGCAGAGGGTCGCGGAAAACACCGTTCAACTCTCTTCTGAAACTGCGCATGAGGCCATTTATCGCATGCACCAGCAGTTCGACGTGCCTGTATCCGCGGTATCGATACGAGTTGCAGTTCGGGATGTAGCCACCGACAATGTTGGCGCCCTGGAAGTCAACCTGCCGCTGGCACCCGAGGGGCAAACCACGGAGTCCCAACTGCGTCCTGCAGGTCCGTCCTCCGGCACCACAGATCCGGGGACACCACACTAGACTCAGCCGCCACCTAGCGCCGCAAGCTGCGGGAGCGGCAGCTGCGCATGGTACGATGATCCACCGGAAAGCAGATTCCAAGCTGGAAAACCGTTTAGATGTATATGGCCGCGGTGGGTGCGGCGTTAACGCGGATGCGGACCAATCGTTGGTGGAACTGTAGCTGTCGTGCGATGCCGGCACTCCGGCTCACGCTTTTAACTCTCGCGCTCTTGCCTCGCTTGTGTGCTGCCCAGGCCAACCCCGCCAGCTTCTCCGATGTCGTCGCGAAGGCGGCGGCCGCGCGCGACGCCAACGACCTACCGGGCGCGATCGAACTCTACCGGCAGGCTTTGAAACTCAACTCGCAGTGGCCCGACGGATGGTGGTTCCTGGGCTCACTGCAATATGGGACCGGCGACTACGCCGCCGGCCGGGACGCGCTCACGCATTATCTCGAACTCACTCCCAATGCGGCGCCGGCGTTGGCCATGCGGGGATTGTGCGAATTTGAGATTGGCGATTATTCGCTGTCCCTGAAAGACATTGAGCGCGCCCTGGCTCAGGGCGCGGCGAACCAGCCGCGCAACGAAAAAATTCTTCGCTATCATGAGGCACTGCTGCTCACGCGCACGGGAAGATTCGAAGACGCCCTGCGAAGCTACGCCTTTTTCACTCACAACGAGGACTCCAACCCCGAACTGCTGCTGGCTCTCGGACTGGCCGGCCTGCGCACGCCGCTGCTGCCCAAAGAATTGCGGGCCGATCAGCAGGAGTTGTACATCAGCGCCGGCAAAGCGGTCTTCGACTTCATGCGGCACGATCTTGACTCGGCGCGCGCCGAGTTTCAGCAGCTCTTCGCGCGCGTTCCAGCCGTGCCCAACGCACATTATCTTTATGGCTACTTGCTCTATGCCAGCGACGCGGACGCAGCCGTAGTCGAGTTCAAGAAAGAGCTGGAAGTGAATCCCGCGAATGCCGTGGCGGAAGTCATGCTGGCGTGGATTCCGCTGACGCAGAACGACGGCGCCACGGCGCTGCCCTATGCCCGCAAGGCGGTCGCCCAGGATCCGGCGCTGCCCAGCGCTCAACTCGTGCTCGGCCGGGCGCTTGTCGAAACCGGCGATAAAAATGGCATCCAACATTTGGAAACGACCGTGCAACTGCAACCCGACAACCTTGAGGTTCACCTGGCGCTCGCCAAGGCATACTCAAAATTCGGGCGCAAGGAAGATGCCCGGCGCGAACGCTTGCTCTGCCTTGAAATGACGAAGCTTGAAATGACGAAGAATGAACTGACCAAGCCTGAAGTGACCAAGAATGACACGAACCCGGCAACCCATCCTTAGCTCGCTCGCGGGCACTCTGCTCTGCCTCGCAGCCGTCTTCGCCCTCTCGCCGGGGGCGGTGGCGCAAGGCAAGACGGAGTCCGCGTGCGTCTCTTGCCACCGCGCACGGGCTGAGTCCCAGCCGCGCACGCCGATGGGGCGGGCGCTGGCGCTTCCCGGAGCCAATCCTGTGCTGAAGGATATTCCGAAGCTGACAGTGCGCAAGGGACCATACACCTACACCGTCGAAACTCATGCCGGCGAGAGCACATACAGCGTGAGCGACGGCACCCGCACCATCACCGTGCCGATTCACTGGAATTTTGGCGCGGGCGCGCAAACCTGGGTTCTGGAACGCGACGGTCACCAGTATGAAAGCGCAGTCAGTTATTATCCCTCGATCCCGGGGCTCGATTTCACTACAGGCGACGAGGACCTGAAACCGAAAAATCTGGACGAAGCTGTTGGACGGCCGATCGAGCTCCGCGAAACCAAGGTCTGTTTCGGATGTCACGCCAGCAACGCGGTTACGAACGGGAAAATGACATACGAGACGCTGCGGCCCGGAGTGACGTGTGAGCATTGCCACTCCGGCACAACCGCGCATCTCGCCGACGCAATCAACGGCGATTTCGATTCGGCGCCGCCCGATCTGCGCAAGAAGTCCGCGGAAGACATCTCGAATTTCTGCGGCCAGTGTCATCGCACCTGGGAGACCGCAGTTCGCAACCACTGGCGCGGCGAACTGACCGTCCGGTTCCAGCCCTACCGCCTCGCCAACAGCCGGTGTTTCGACGGCGCCGATCCGCGCATCAGCTGCATCGCATGTCACGATCCTCACCAGGATATCGTTCTCCAGGATTCTGCCTACGATGCTCGGTGCCTGGCGTGCCATTCGTCTTCCGCCGCGCCGGCTGCAGCTTCCTTCACTCCGCCATCGGATCAGGCTCAGACCCACGCCAAAATCTGTCCTACGGCCAAGTCGGAGTGCGTGAGTTGTCACATGCCGAAGGTCAAGCTGCCCAACGGACATCTCACCTTTACCGATCACCAGATTCGCATCGTAAAGCCGGGTGAACCCTTTCCGAACTAAGCGGCAGACCGCTAAGTACGCGCGGTTCGGGCTCCACGCCAACACGATTCCATGGTTGCGCCGAACGGAATCGAGTGTAGAATGGCGGGTAATTTGGGGCGAGGATGATATTCGCGCGTAAGGTGAATTCTTTTTATGTATACGAAACGGCTGTTTGCTCTATTCGTCTTCCTCCTCCTCCTCCCGCGGTCTTACGGTCAAACGACGCCCTCACCCGCCAGCGATGCTCCGCCGGCACAGAAGACAGACAGAACCACGAGTGTCTCCAACGCCGATGAGGTCACGCTTGATCTGGTGGTTCACGACAAAAGAAACAAGCCAGTCCTTGACCTGGAGCCGGCAGACATTTCGGTGTCAGACAGCGGCTCCGCGGTCAAGCTCACCAACCTTCGACTGGTAACCGGGAAATCGGGCGCCAACCACCGCATCACTTTGGTTTTCGATCGGCTCGATCCCTCCTCGGCGAAGAACGCGCGCGATATCGCGAACAAGATTTTGAAGATGATCCCGGCGAATCAGTTTTCGTTCTCCGTGCTCAGCGTTGGGGGACGGCTACGGCTGCTTCAGGGTTTCACTTCCGACGGTGTCGCCGTGGAGAAGGCGGTCGGCGCCGCTACCGAACGAAACGACGCGACCCGGTCCGATGCAAATAAGTCCGATGCTGCCAGAGAAGACCCTGCCGCGCTGCCCGAGAAAGACCTGATCGCCGCGGCGCAGACTGGAACGGATTCTTCCGGAGCGCATGTCAACGCGGAGCAGCGCTCTGTCGCGCGAGTCATGCTGGCTTCCCTCCAGGAATCGCAGAAGATTGTGCAGGACCAGCACTGCCTGCCTTCTCTCGCGGGCTTGCTGGCCCTGGCGCGCACGCAACGCCAGTTCGCCGGCCGAAAAGTAGTGATCTTTTTCGAGCAGGCGCCGCCGCTGGATTCGAACGCCAAAGATATGCTGCTCACTGTGGCCGGAGCCGCGAATCGATCCGGGGTCAGCATTTATACCGTGGATGCGAACGCGGTCGACGAGCAGGCGGGACAAGGCCTGCTGGCTGCCCAGGCCATCGGCGGGGTTATGACTACCAACCGCTTGAATCCTACAGCAACGACGACGAGCGGCAATGGTCCGGGAACGCAGGGAGTTGCCATGGCACCCCCGGGGTCGATCACCGCGGGCGCGGACTCTTTAGGCCGGCTTGAAACCGAGGGTCTGAGTGGCTACAAGAGCCCTATCGCCCAACTGGCGGAAAACACCGGAGGCGCATATATAACGGCCTCCGACCGTCTCAAGAAGCCGCTGCAACAGCTGATCGAAGACATGACGACGTACTACGAGGCGTCTTACATTCCGCCCATTCAGGAATATGACGGAAAGTTTCGGCCGGTTGCGGTGCAGCCGGTGCGCAAGGGGCTCAAGATACATTCTCGTGCGGGTTATTTTGCGGTGCCTCCGGACGCGGGCTCTGGAATCAGGCCCTTTGAAGCCCCGCTGCTGAAACTGTTGAGCGAATCGCAACTGCCCACCGACCTGAAGTTTCACTCCGCTGTGTTACGCCTCGGAGATTTGCCGACCGGCAACGAGAACTCCCTCGTCGTCGAGGTTCCGATCGACACACTCGAAACCCGCGACGATCCCAACGCCAATCTTTATTCGCTGCATGTTTCCATTGTGGCGCAGATCAAGAATAAAGATGGCGCGGTGATCGAGCATTTCAGCGAGGACATCCCGAAGCATGGTTCGCTCGACTCCAAGGGAAGCGCGCAGGCCGAGTTGATCACCATGCAGCGCCATTTCACCGCCGAGCCCGGCCAGTATGTGCTGGAGACAGCCGTGCTCGACCGCAACAACGAAAAAGCTGGCGCCCAGCGCCAGGAATTTGAAATCCCGAGCGAAGCGGCCGGCCCGGCCCTCGGCGATGTAACCCTGGTCCAGCGTCTCGATCCCATGCCCGCGGAAATGGAATCGACCGAACCCATGCAGTACGGAAAAGGCAAAGTCGTGCCCAGCATTTCCGGCCGCGTGCCGCACGGCGCGAAACAAATTTCTTTTTTCTTTATGGTGCATCCCGATGCCACGTCGACCGAGCAGCCGACTTTGGAAATGGAAGTCCTGAAAAGTCATGAGGCCATTGCGCAGGTGCCGCTGCATCTGGCGAAAACCAACGGCCCGGGCTCCATCCCGTACCTGGCGTCGATTCAGTCGAGTTCTCTGTCGAGCGGCGATTACGAAGTCATTGAGAAACTCACCCAGGGCGGCAAAACCACCGAGCGCAGCGTGCAGTTCAGAATCGAAGGCCCCGAGTTGGCGTCCGCAGCTACGCCCGACAGCGCAGCCGGCGCAACGCAGCCGCAAAATGATTCGAGCGAACTGTCCACTTCCGGCCCTGCCGAAACCGACGGACACAACGGCCGCCATCTCGTGATCACCGCGCTGCCTGCCGGCGCCGTTCCCGCGCCCTCGGCGGACGAACTGGAAACGATTGTTGCCGGCGCCAGAAAGCGCGCGCTCGACTATAGCAAGTCTCTGCCAAACTTCATTTGCATCGAAGTCACCAGCCGGTCGGTCGATCAGTCCGGCAACGGCAACTGGAAACACCGCGACTCGATCGCCGAACTGCTGACCTATCACGACGGTCACCAGAAGATGGATACGCTCGAAGTCAATGGCAAGCGTAGCAGCCTGACACGTGCTGACATGAACTCAACCTGGCCAATTTCAGTAGGGGAGTTTGGCGCTCTGCTCAGCCTGGTTTTTGATCCGTCTTCGAAAACGCAGTTCACCTGGAAAGAAGCCGGGACTCTAGGCGACGGAGGAGGAACCCTGCAGGTATTGAGCTATCGTGTGGCCCGCGAAAATGCCACGATCGACCTGAACGAGGGAAACAACCACACCATCGGCGTCGGGTTTCATGGTCTGGTTTACATCGACGCCGCTACCAGCGGAGTCCGGCGGATCACGGTTGACGCGGACAACCTGCCTCGCGGTTTCTCTATGCATGCCGCGTCCATGACCGTGGATTACGACTACATCGCCATCTCAGGGCGCGACTACCTGCTGCCGGTAAGTTCAACGGTCAGCCTGCAAAGACATCGCAAGCAGCTCGAGCTGAACGAAATCGCCTTCCGCAACTACCGCCGCTTCGCCTCCCGCACCAAAATCAAAATGATTCAGTGAACCTGATTCAGCGAACATGGTTCAGTAACCCTGATTCAGTGAACATGGTTCAGTGAACAATGTCGCTCGCATAAAAAAGGCGCCGGAAATTTTCCGGCGCCATCGAGAGAAATCTCGCGAGATGCGGTCAAGCGAGAAGTACAAAACTTGTTTGTTCCGAAGCGAACCTTAGGAGCTCATTTACTCTCCGCCACCGACGGCGAAGGGTTGGCCCCAAAGTCTCCGCGGCGATTGTTCACCGCCGTGCGGGCCGCCCGTACCGTAGGCTGGCTCGCCGCCGCAGCTCCGTAACGCTCCAGCAGCACCGGCGCCAGGCTGTTCTCGGCTTCCTTGACGAACATCATCTGATTTTCCGAAGCCATGTCGACGCGCACGAAATCTCCCAGCTTTACCTGTCCCGTTGCCACCAGATTGGCCAGCGGGAACACCAGATTCCGTTCAATGGCCCGCTTCAGGTGACGCGCCCCGTACCGCGGGTCCGTGCCTTCCTTCAGCAAATATTCTTTCACCGCCGGCGTGCAGTTGAACACGAACTGGCTCGTGCCCGCAGCCATCAGCACGCGCTGCTGCACCATTCCCAGTTCAATGTCCAGAATCTGCGACAGATGTTCGTCGCGCAGCGTCTTGAACACCACCGTCTTGTCGATGCGGTTCATAAACTCCGGCGTAAACTTGCGCCGCGCCGCGTCCACCGCCGTGCGCTGAATCTTGTCATCGAACGACTCGTTCACCTCGACCGCTTTCGGCGCGAATCCAAACCCGCCATCCACCAGGTTCGTCATCTCGCTAGCACCCAGGTTCGAAGTCAAAATGATGATGCACTGCGAAAGATCCACGCGCCGGTTGTCGCCCAGCGTCAGCGTCGCCTTGTCGAGAATCCCCAGCAGCAGCTGCCACAGCGAATCCGACGCCTTCTCGATTTCGTCAAACAGCAGAATCGAGAGCTTCAGTTTCTCCGTGAACCACTGGTTCAACGCTTCCTGCGTCAGCAGCGGATGCGTCTCCCGATGCCCCAAATATCCCGGAGGCGACCCAATCAGCTTGGCAATCTCGTGCGAATGCTGGAACTCCGCGCAATCAATCTTGATGCAGGCCCGCGCGTCCCCAAACAGCGACTCCGCCATGGCCTCGACCACCCGCGTCTTGCCCGATCCCGTGGGCCCCAGAAACAGTAGGTTTCCCACCGGACGCCCCGGCGCGTTCAGCCCCGCCAGAAACATCTGATAGATTTCGACGACCTTTTCCAACGCCGCGTCCTGCCCCACAATGCGGCGGCGCAAGGCAGCATCAAACTCTCCAGCATCGTTGCTGCGGCGGTTCGGATCAAGCACAGTTGCCAGGTTTGTTCTCATAGGATCGTTCTCGTTCGACCGTGCCTTGAAATAAGCAACCCGCTGGCCACCCCGCCAGCAATCTCGTCAGCGACCGTAACTTACACATCCGCCAAGGCTTACCGCCAACCCACCCCAATTCGCCCCAACCGTTCCACGAACCGCACAACCCCAAAGAGAAATACTTTGCACCATCTAAGGAAGGAAGCTGTACCGGAACCCCCATCCCCTGAGGGAGCCGATGCTCGTGTGGGGACGGACGCATTCGTCCGTCCTGCGAAGGCGAAGCCGAGCGGAACCGCCAACCCCCGCCGGCATCTAACCTTCAAGCCCGAAGCCACCCGCAACTCGCGCCGACCAACCGTGTTACTCCACACGTAACTAGCGACCTCTAATGCGCGCGGCTAGTATCGCAACGGGTAGGATTTCGCGGAGGAACTTTGCGCCTTTCGTCGGTTCGCATCATCACTGCAGTTTCCTGTCTCTTTTTCGCCGCTGCCGCATGGCGCATCGCTCCCAACGCTTCCTCCAGCTTCATGGCCGAAGCCCAGACCGCGAAAACCGCCGTCGCCGACCACGCTTCGCAACCGCACGTCGTCAACACCAACGTCGTGAGCGCCAGCACCGCCAAGCCCGTCGACCTTCCCCAGCCCAAGGTCGCGGCCCCCGGCACCGAACTCTACACCGCGAAGCGCGGAGAAGCCATCCCCACCATCGCCCACCATTATCTGGGCAAGACTTCTTATCTGACCTCATCCGAACTGGCCGAAGCCATCCGCGCCGTCAATCATAAGTCCGACGCGTCGAACATCCTCAAAGCCAACGAACAGATCATCATCCCCGGAATCCTGGCCGCGCCCGTCACCGAGAAGACTATCGCCGTCCCCAAAGATTTCGAAGTCCGTGCCATCTACCTGACCGGCTTCATGGCCGGCAGCGATCACGGACTCCGCATCATACGCCACTGGCGTGAAGTCGGCGGCAACGCCGTGGTCTTCGATATCAAGGATTCCGACGGCAGCGTCACCATTCCCTTCGAGCATCCGCTGCTCGGCCAGCACCCGGTCTACCTTCACGATGTGCCGAAATTCGTCCGCTTCCTGCACCAGCAGAATATGCACGCCATCGCCCGCATCGCCATTTTCCGCGACGAGCGCCTGGTCGTGAACCATCCCGAACTCGCCGTCCAGTCCGCCAAGAACAAAACGGCGTGGCGCGAAAACGGCAAGCTGGTCTGGACCGATCCCAGCCAGCCCCAGGTGCAGGACTACAACATTGCCCTGGCCAAGCACGTAGCCCAACTCGGCGCCGACGAAATCCAGTTCGACTACGTAAGATTTCCCGCCGAAGGCGACCAGAAAGACGCCCAGTTCCTCTACCAAAAAGATCAACCGAAACCCGCATCGGCAAGGGCACCCGATGCAGCAAATTCGGATAATGCCGCGAAAAGCGATGACATTAAGACCGATGCCATTAAAACCGATGTCATCCTGACGACGGCGCAAGCCGTCGGAGGGACCGTACGACAGACGTCAGCGCAACCGGCGTCAACCGGATCACAACCGGCATCGAAAACTACTACCAAAAAACACCAACCGGCAAAGCCCCTGGAAGCCCCGCGCGGCCCGCAGCGCACCGACGTCATCACCGCCTTCCTCAAAAAAGCCTACGCCGAACTCCACCCCACCGGCGTGCTCCTCAGCCTCGACGTCTTCGGAGTCATGGCCTGGCAGCGCCAGGTCGACCTCGCCCACACCGGACAGGACATCGTCGGCATGGCCCACTACTGCGACGTGCTCAGCCCCATGATCTATCCCAGCCATTTCTTCGGCATGGACAACATCGAGCACCCCGGCGACGAGCCCGCCCACTTCATCGGCGAGTCCATGGACCGCTTCGAATTAATCACCAAAGGCAGCGGCGTCGTCATCCGCCCCTGGCTGCAAGCCTTCCACTGGCGCACCAAAACCTATTCCCCCGAATACATAAAAATTCAGGTGGAAACCGCCAGAAGTAAAGGCGGCATCGGATTCTTATTCTGGAACGCCGCCAACGACTACAGCAAGCCCTACGAAGCCATGCCCGAAATGAAAGCAGCCAACTTCAAACCAGATCCGAATTCCAAAGACTCTCCCAAAGATCCCGGCAAGGATAAAGATAAAGACACCCCCAAATACTTCCGCGGCGACGAACTTCCCGCTGCCACTGCGCAGGCAGCCTCGATACAAGGGAGCCAGCCTGCAACGCCTGAGTAGAAATCTCTCGCTCGGAGGATTTATGACAATTCGGGAAGACATTGAGCCAACCCTGCGTGCGGAGCGTAAGAGTTACGAAGCGCTCGAACACAGTGCGGAAACAATTGAAGGCACGATATCGGAGCATTTCCCTGAGCCTCTGAAGAAGAACATCAAGATGGTGGCGGCGCAACTGCGCGAGGCCGCCAGGCCGCACCGAGAAAAGCACGACGAGATTCGGAAAGCGCTTGAGGAGAAACATTCCCCACCGCGCCACGCTGGAGGGGGCAACCAATGACACGAACCCATCTGACAATATTTGCGCTCGTCCTAGTCTCTCTGGCTGCGAATGCAGTCGAAAGCAAACCGAGGCATGTGTTCGTCAAGTCTTCTTGCAAGGAGCCGCTTGGTATGGAAGTGCTCGCTTCCTTTCGCCAGGAGATTCGGGCGTCGGCTGGGTACCAACTCGCGAAGTCGCTAGATGATGATGGCGGATATGATGTCGTTATTACAGTAGATATTGTGTGCGGAGAGGCGGAAGTCTCATCAGTGAGGATGGCTTCGGTGGCCTCACTGTTCGGGACGGGAACGTGTACGTTCGGCACCTGTTCCATCACTCCCAATCAACTCACCCTACAAGCACAGTTTTGCGGAGAAAATCAGGGACCCAGGTGTGGAAAAGAGATTTTCGCTTCCCTAGACGAGTACATGAGCAGGGACGGGGGAGACATCTTTCGCGAGCTCTCCGAAGCTCGGAAGAAAACACTTGGGAAATAAGGGCGGACCCACCGACCTTCTCTCCGCAGGCTGCCCACCCTCGCGGTTTTCGAAAGGCAGGAATCAGGACCCCTCACCACCGGCACGACCGGGAAGGGCACGACTTCCAGTCGTGCCGCTCAAGCTCCAACCCAGAGCCCGGCTTTAGCCGCTGGGGGCCACGCATCCAGTTTGAATCCGGGGAACGCGGATCAGTAACGATACTCGGCGGGGTTCGCGGCGGAAAGATCAGACGGTAGGTTTCATCGGTGCTCGCCCTCAGCGGCTAAAGCCACATTTCTAAGATGGCTCTCGTGCGGTACGACTGGAAGTCGTACCCTTCCCTGCTATGTGCGATGCGGCCTGACCTGAAGCCGTGCCCTTCCCGATCAGCTTCAGACATCTAGATTGCACTCACCACGAGCACGAACGGGAAGGGCACGACTTCCAGTCGTGCCGCTCAAGCTCCAATACAGAGCTCGGCTTTAGCCGCTGGGGGCCACGCATCCAGTTTGAATCCGGGAAATGCGGAGCAGTAGCGATACTCGGCCGGATTCCCGACAAGCTTCCCCATCACCGGATTCTGATGGATGTAAAGCCGGTGTCCGGCAAAATCCTGCGCGTCGCGGATGCGATGGTCGGTGAATCCTTTCTGCCAGATTTCCCTTCGACTGATTTCGACCCCAACCGCATGCGAGTAGCCGCCCTTGATCAGTTGCACCCCTCGCTCCAGCGTCGTGTCGGCCTCCGGCGTAAACAGCAGATGAACATGGTCCGGCATGAGAACGAAAGCATGCAGCTCAAATCGCCCCTGCCTGCGATATCCGTACAGGGTTTTCAACAACAACCGGGCCTAGGATTCGACGACAAAGAATTGCCTGCGTTGAAAGGTCGTGAAGGTCACGAAATAGGTTCCTGGCGGAGAGATGAGACGGGTAGGTTTCATCAGCGCTGGCCCTCAGCGGCTAAAGCCGGGTTTCTAACCCAGCCTAATGCGGTACGACTGGAAGTCGTACCCTTCCCGGTTCGAATATTTCTCAGGCAGCCCATTTCGGGAACAACGGGCACTCCCGCAAGAAACCACACACCGTCCTCTAGGCCTCACTCACCACGGCGCAACCGGGAAAGGCACGACTGATCGAACAACGGTGACGAAAGACGTTGACGGAACCGGGAAGGGCACGACTTCGAGTCGTGCCGCTCAGTCTCCCACAGAGAACTCGGCTTTAGCCGCTGGGGGCCAAGCGAGTTTCTACCTCCACAAAATCACGTCTCCGTCTCAAAACGATGCACCTCGAGCGCCCCTTTTTGCCCCTCCTGCCGATCTCCCGGCGGGCTGCCGATATATCGGCAGCCCGCAACTTCAACAATCTATGTCAGTTATCTATGTGAATATATATTTGTATGTACATTACTGTACATAAATATGTTCCTGCAGGAACATTATGTCAAATCGCAGTTATGTTCCTGCGGGAACCTTTTCGAGCCAAATACACCCCCTCCGCGGCCCGATACCCCCGGGCCGCCCGGACGGACGAGGGCGTCCGTCCCTCCATGATCCCGGCCCCATACGACCCTCGGATATAATTGTTGAGTAACGCAGCCACTTCCAAGGAGTTCGCATGGCAATTCAGAAGACCGACAAGATCTGGCACAACGGCAAGCTCATTAACTGGGACGACGCGACCATCCACGTGATGTCGCACGTCATCCACTATGGCTCTTCGGTCTTTGAAGGCGTGCGCTGCTACAACCTGCCCACTGGCCCCGCCATCTTCCGCGCCACCGAGCACATGCAGCGCCTGCTCGATTCCGCCAAGGTCTACCGCATCGACGTGGCCTTCACCCGCGAGCAACTGGTCAAGGCGATGCTCGACACCGTCGGCCACAACGGCGCGTGGCCCTGCTACGTGCGCCCCATCATTCTCCGCGGATACGGCGAGGCCGGCGTGAACCCCTTCAACTCGCCGACTGAGGTCTACATCATCAACTATCCATGGGGGAAATATTTGAGTGGCGAGAGCGAAGGCTGCGACGTGTGCGTCTCTTCCTGGACGCGCCTCGCGCCCAACACGCTGCCCGCCATGGCCAAGGCCGGCGCCAACTACATGAACTCGCAGCTCATCAAGATGGAAGCCATCGTCAACGGCTACGCAGAAGGCATTGCGCTTGACGCCTCCGGCTTGGTCAGCGAAGGTTCAGGCGAGAACCTGTTCCTGGTGCATCGCGACAAGCTGATCACCGCGCCGCTTGGCAGTTCGGTACTGCCTGGCATCACCCGCGACTCGGTGCTGCAGATCGCCCGCGATCTCGGCATCCCCATTGTCGAGCAGATGATTCCGCGCGAGATGCTCTACATCGCCGACGAAGCGTTCTTCACCGGCACGGCCGCAGAGGTTACCTCTATTCGCTCGGTCGACAAGATCAAGGTGGGCAAGGGCGCGATTGGCCCCATCACCAAAGCGCTGCAGAAAGAGTTTTACGCCATCGTGCGCGGCGAGAAGAGCGACCGCCACGGCTGGCTCACTCCGGTTCCAGTCGTCAGTAAAGCCGGCAGCAAGCAACCCGTCGGCGTATAATTTGTACCGTTCGGATTTGTAGTTAATCTATAGGCAGTTCAAGCACGCGAGGGGCGCAACCAGCGCCCCTTTCAACCGTTTCGACCCGCAAAAAGATAACACCTCAAGGAGAACAATAATGTCCCAAATCACTCCTGAATTTGTCCTCGGCTTTCGAGCGGTCATGCTCGACGGCTTCAAACGTGAAGCAGAAGTTACCAAGAAGGTGATCGCAGCAGTGCCCGACGCGAAGTCGGATTACAAGCCCGATCCGAAGGCGCGCACGGCGAAGGAACTGGCGTGGCATCTGGCCAACACCGACATTCAATTTCTGGATGGCATTGCCGACCTGGGTTTCAAAATGGAAAGTCCGGAACACAAGCCCGAGACCTCGGCGGAAGTAGCTGCCTGGTACGACGAGCACGTGAAGCGCGGCATCGCGCGCGTGGAGGCGATGTCGGCCGAGCAGTTGCTCACGCCCGTGGTCTTCTTCGGCGTGTTCAACATGCCCTCGGTTTTCTATCTGGGATTTCTGAACAACCACAGCATCCATCATCGCGGCGAGCTGGCGACGTATCTGCGGCCCATGGGATCGAAGGTGCCGTCGATTTATGGCGGCAGCTACGATGAGCCGTTTCAGCCGCCCGCATCGGAGGAGACCGCCGCGTAGTCTTCAATCGTAGTTGGAAACAGAAAGCCGCCCGCGAGTGGGCGGCTTTTATTTCTTGCGGGCCGAGGCTTCGGGCCCTCAGCGGCTAAAGCCGCGGTTCATTCCACGCAGCGGACGGCGCGGCTGGAAGCCGCGCCCTTTCAAAACAGCCACAAGCGCCTTTCAACACACGGTCACAAGCACGCGCCGTCATTTTGCGGCGGACGCTGCGGATGTCGCGGCCTCGGCGGCCAACTGCTGGATCTGCGCGATGGCGGCGGCTTTGGCGATCTCGGCCTGGGCGCCGGGTTTCTGGTTCTCGGCGTGAATGAAGGTCACGTCGGTGAGTCCTATGAAGCCGAGGATGTGGCGCAGGTATGGTTCCTGATAGTCGAAGCGCTCGGTGGGCGTGCTGGGACGGTAGGCGCCGCCGCGTGAGGTGACGACGTAGACCTTCTTGCCTTTCAAGACGCCCTGCGGACCAGCGGCGGTCCACTGGACCGTCTTGCCGACGCGCACGACCTGATCGATCCAGGCCTTCAACGGCGCCGCGATGGCGAAGTTGTACATGGGCGCGCCGATGACGATGGTGTCGGCCTGAATCAGTTCGTCGACTAGCGTGTCGGAGATGGCGAGCACCTGTTTCTGCTCAGCTTTCTGTTCAGGGGTCAGGGTCGCCGGGTCGGAGTGGATGGCCTGCACCCATTCGTCGGTGATGTTCGGCAGGGCAGTCGCGGCGAGATCGCGTTCGATGACTGTGCCGTCGGGGTGCTCGTGCTGCCAGGCTTCGACGAAGCGGCCGGTCAGCTGGCGCGACACCGAGTTGCGACGCGCGCTGGAATCGATGCGAAGAAGTTTCATGTGAGGCCTCCCAATTCAGTTCGATTAGATGAAGTGTGGCGGCATTGGTTACAATAAATAACTATTGGCTCTTTTCATAGCAGGCACTTTGGAGTAACCTAGTGACAGGACGATACCTATGAAACGATCGAAGGAAACTCCATCTCCCTGCGCGATTGGCGGATTGCTGGAACTGCTGACCCGGCCGTGGACGCTGCACATTCTATGGTCGTTGAGCACGAACGGGCCGATGCGGTTCGGGGTGCTGCGGAAAAATGTGGCTGGCATTTCGTCGCGGGTGCTGACCGAGCGGCTGCGGATGCTGGAGGACAAGGGATTCGTGTTCCGGCATTATGAGCCGACGATTCCCCCGGCCGTGACCTACGGCATTACCTTGCGCATGAAGGACATTGAGAAGGTACTGGCGCAACTGGAAGGGCTGGCGCGGAAATGGCATGCCGAGGGGGAAAAGGTTGCGGGCGGGCACGGGAGTGCCCGCAACGCGATCGGTTGATTGCTGGTTGAGATTTCTTTCTTTCGCCTTCGGGCTGTGTATTCGGGGCTAGGGTTGGACCTTGACTCCCTTCCAGAAGGCAATGCGATCCTTGATCTCAGATGCTGCCGCGGAGGGATCGCGGTAGACCCAGGCTGCGTTCTCATTCCTCATGCCATTTACGTCGAGGCTGTAGTAGTGCGCCGTGCCCTTCCAGCCGCAGACGCTGGTGTGATCGCTGGGCTTGAAGTACTGCGTGGCGATCGAATCCTGTGGAAAGTAGTGATTGCCCTCGACCACCACGGTATTGTTGCTTTCTGCCAGTACGACACCTTCCCAGATAGCTTTCGCCATAGGTTTCCTCCGCTCTCGTGGCCAGACCTTGCGCCTGGTGGCCATGATTCCACGAACGGGTCGGAGGTTACAAGGCAGGGCGTTGCTTTGGGCTCCCACATCTCGGATCAGAGACGTTCGGGTCGATGAGCGCAATGGCCTGTTAAACGTCGGCCAGAACCAGCTCCGCAGGCTTCTCCGCGGGAAGTCGCGTTTGCTCCATTACCGACGTAATCTTAGATGCGGGTTGAGTCTCTTCTAATCTTGAGAGAGCAGCATAACCCCCATGAATCCACGGAATACCCTACGTTTCTTTTGCCTTGTCGCGACGCTGACCGCGTCGGCGATTGCGGCAGACCAAGCCAGCGCCGCGAAGTTGCCGGTGACCACCTCTTCGCCCGTGGCGGCGCGCGCGTTTGAGAGTGGGATGGTCGAGTATGAGAATCACCGGTGGAATTTGGCGCTGAGGGATTGGAACGAGGCCATCAAGCGCGATCCGAAGTTTGCCCAGGCTTACGTGTGGATTTGTTTCACGACCAACGATCCTGCGGAAGAGGCGCGGGACCGGAGGCGAGCGAAAGCTTTGATGCACGCGGTCACTCCGGGCGAGCAGTTATTGATCCGGTGGATGGCGGGTGTGCGCGAGAGTCGTGACGTGGAAGGCATTATGGCCATGAACGATATGCTGGCCATGTTTCCTCGCGACAAGCGGCTGAATTTTCTGGTCGGCTACTGGTTGTTCCGATGGCAGGACGAGTATCAGCTATCGATGAAGCTGACGCAGCGGGCGCTGGCCGAAGATCCGAATTACGCCACTTGTTACAACCAGCTTGGATATTTGTATTCGCGGCTGGGGGATTTCGATAAGGCGCTGGAGTACACGGCAAAATACATTGAGTTTCTTCCCAACGAGCCGAATCCGCACGATTCCTATGGGGAAATGCTGCGATTTGCGGGGCGATATCCGGAGGCGCTGGAGCAATACCGGATTGCGCTGAGGATCGACCCGACGTTTTACATTTCGCAAAAAGAATTGGGCGAGACTTATTCGCTGATGGGGGATGAGGCGCAGGCGCGCCGGGAGTATGAGAAGGCGATTCACGATGCTCCGAGCAATGGGACGAAAGCGGAATACCTGCAGAAGCAGGCGCTGACGTATGTGCGCGAGAAGAAGTATGCGCAAGCGGATGTCGCGTATCTGAATGCGGCGGCCAAGGCGCGTGCGATGGAGCAATGGATTTGGGAAGCGCGGGCTCATCGGGTGATGGCCATGTATGAATCGGATCAAGCGGCGGCCGTGAAGAATCTGGACCAGGCGGAGGGCCTGCTGGCAGCGGCGAGTGGGCACGTCGCTCAACTGGAGTTGGATGAAGAAAAAGCTCAAGTGTTGCGAGTACGTGTGGAGCGGGCGGTGGCTTCGGGCGATTTCATCACGGCCGGAAGGTTCGTAGCGAAACTGGAGAAGATGACGTCGGCTTCGAGCGTCAACACGAAGAGGATCTATCATGGTGCGGCTGGAACGCTGCTGGCGGCACAGACGAAATATGCCGAGGCCGTTGCGGAGCTGGAAGAAGATGCGGCGAATCCGCTGTCGATGAAACTGCTGGTTTCCGCGTATCGCAAGACGGGCGCGGCGGACGATGCCGCCAGTTTGAGCAAGAAGCTGCAGGGATGGAAGGTGCCGAGCGTGGAAGAAGCGCTGGCGGCGGACGACTCGGGAAGCGCTCTGGCGGCTAAGAACTAGAGCGAGTTTTACATATGCCTTTTCATGCCTTTTAAATTCCGGAGGAAGATCCCTCAGGCGCTAAAGCCTGCTTTTTTCGAGGCTCTGGACGGCGCGGCCGAAGCCGTGCCCCTCCCAAAACCGGTTCATGACGCACGCTCTGGTCTGTCCGCGCACTGGATTTATGAAGCACGCTCTATTTGTCCGCGCACTGAGAGTGGGGTCCGGTCACCATGGGATGAACATTACTTAGGTCATCTTGGGTGAGATCACGATTCGGGCGATGATATGAAAAGAGCGAGGGCGATGCTTCCCCAGGGGACAACAACCGCATGAATATTGATGATCTGCTTCGGATAGCGACGGAACGGCGAGCCAGCGACTTGCATTTGAAGGTGGGAAACTATCCTCACCTGCGTATCGACGGCGAACTGGTGCCGTTGACCGACCAGCCGCGCATTAGCGCCGAAGACATGCTGAACATGGCGTTCAGCATGATGTCGGCGCGGCAGAAACAAAAATTCAAAGAGACCACCGAAATCGATATGGCGTACGGCGTGGCCGGCCTGGGACGGTTCCGTGTGAACATTTTCCAGCAACGCGGCAACGTGGGACTGGTGCTGCGCGTTATTCCGACGAAGATTCGCGCGCTGGACGAGCTGTTTCTGCCCAAGGTGGTGGAGCAGATTTGCGACATGCCGCGCGGGCTGATACTGGTGACGGGAGTTACGGGCTCAGGTAAATCGACGACGCTGGCGGCGATGGTGGATCGGGTGAACTCGTCGCGAGCGGAACATATTGTCACGATTGAAGACCCGATCGAATTTCTGCATCGCGATAAAAAGGGCTACGTAAATCAGCGTGAGATTGGGGTAGACACGCCTTCGTTTGGCGCGGCGCTGCGCGCTTCCCTGCGTCAAGATCCGGACGTGATTCTGGTGGGCGAAATGCGCGACCTGGAAACCATTTCGACCGCGCTGCACGCGGCCGAAACCGGCCACATGGTGTTCTCGACGCTGCACACGCTGGATGCGGTGGAAACCATTAACCGCGTGATTTCGATTTTTCCGCCGCCGGAGCAGAAACAGATTCGCATGCAGTTGGCGGCGGTGCTGCGGGCCATTGTTAGCCAGCGCCTGGTGAAGCGTTGCGACGGCGACGGGCGCGTGCCGGCCGTGGAAGTGATGATCAATACGGCCTACATTCGGGAGTGCATGCTGGTACCGGAAAAGACGCGGTCGATTCGCGACGCGATCTCGGCGGGCACGTCGCAGTATGGCATGCAGACCTTTGATCAGTCGCTGTGGGATTTGTTCCAGGCGGGGCTGGTGAACTACGAGACGGCGGTGGAGAACGCGTCCAACGCCGACGACTTCAAACTGCGCATGGCGGGTATTGCGTCGACGGCGGATATTTCGCGGCAGTCGATGCAGTCGGCGGGGTTTGGAGGACGGTAGTTGCGGCTGGCGACCGCCGCTTGTCCGGCTTCCGCGGCTTCGATTTGATCTTTTGGATTTGTCTGCTTGGATGGGGCGCGTTCTCACGCGCCCTTTTTTCTTGGGGGACGGAAAATAACAACCACAGAGGACACGGAGGACACACAGGGTTTTGATTGGGTTCTTCAGCGTCCTCAGCGTCCTCTGCGTTGTTTATTTGTTTTTTTGATTTCCTGCGTTTTGCGTTATCGTTAGCGCATGACGTTCGCCCGTCCTAAGAGAAGGACCTATTCCGAAAATGAATTGTACGAATATGCCGTGGGTGCGCTGGCGCGGCGGATGCGGACGGTCGCCGAGTTGAAGCGGCTGATGCGGGCGCGGATTGAAGAGGCCGATTCGGAATATGGGAAGACGCTGGTGGAGTTGGTGATCCGGCGACTGAAGGATCAGGGATATCTGAACGACTCGCAGTATGCCGCGTATTATTCTTCGCTGCGGCGCGACAATCAAAAAGTGGGGCGGATGCGCGTGATCACCGAGTTGAAGACGCGGGGAGTGCACGGGTCGGTGATCGAGAAGGCCGTGGAAGCCGCCTACGAGGGCGTGAGCGACGAGAAGCAGGCGCGGGAATTTCTGCGCAAGAAGCGGATGGAGAAACCGAAGGATCAGAAGCAGACGGCGCGGATTTTTCGTCAGCTGGCGCGGGCGGGATTCGGGACGAAGACGATTTTCAGCATTCTGAAGAAGTGGGACGTGGATGAGGAGACGCTCTCGGCACTGGAAGGGGAGAACCCGGAATTAGGAGGATGACTGGATGAAAACGAAACTGGCAGCACTTCTCGTTGGCGTGGCGATCAGCGCGGCGCCCCTCGTCCACGGCCAGGATTCGGGGAGCGCAGACAAGTCCACCGGCGCCGGCCCGGCGGGGAAGACCGCCGCTAAGACCACGGCACGGGATACGAAAGATGCGGCGAAAACCACTGGGCATACCACCAGGACGGCGGCCAAAGAAACCGCGAAGGGCACGAAGGTTGGGGCCAAAGACACGGCAGACGGCACAAAGGGCTCAACCAAGGCCACCGAGGGTGCGGCGAAAACGACCGGAAACGATAGCAAGACGCTGGCCAAAGACACGGCGAAGGATACGAAGACGGTGGCAAAAGATACGAAGGAAGCTGCCAAGACTGCCGCGAAGGACACGAAAGGCGTCGCCAAGAGAACGGGCAGCGCCATCAAGCAGGGTGTGAAGGATATCGGGCACAAGATCAGGGGCGGCGACGAGAAGGCGGCCGATGCGAAGCCCGCCGACACTCCGAAGTAGTCCAGCGCAAATCAAACCACAGGGGACACAGGGGACACAGAGGAATTCAAAGTCTTCCGTGTCCTCGGTGTGCTCTGTGGTTTGGGCTTGTTGTGGCCGCGCAGTGGAGCGCGGGTTTCATTTAGAATTACTGCTTCATGCCGACCGGTTCTGAAATCCGCCGCAAGTTTTTGGACTTCTTTGTGCAGAAGGGGCACAAGGAGGTGCATTCGTCGTCGCTCGTCCCGGCAAATGATCCGACGCTGCTATTTACCAACGCGGGGATGAACCAGTTCAAGGATGTGTTTCTTGGCCTGGAGAAGCGCGACTATTCGCGGGCGACGACTTCGCAGAAGTGTGTGCGCGCCGGCGGGAAGCACAACGATCTGGAGAACGTGGGGTTCACCAATCGGCATCATACTTTTTTTGAGATGCTGGGGAATTTCTCGTTTGGCGATTACTTCAAGAAAGACGCGATCGCCTACGCGTGGGAACTGATTACTTCGCCGGAGTGGTTTGGGATTGCGAAGGAGAAGCTGTATGTGACGATCTTTGAGGGCGAGGGCTATGTCCCGCGTGATGACGATGCTGAGAAACTGTGGCTAGCTACTGGTGTTCCCCATGAGCGCATCTTCGCCATGGGGATGAAAGATAACTTCTGGCAGATGGGTGATACAGGCCCTTGTGGCCCCTGCAGCGAGATTCACTATGACATGGGCGTCACCGCCAGCGATCAAGGCCACACCGATTGTAGTTTCCCATGCGATTGCGGCCGCTACGTCGAAATCTGGAATCTGGTTTTCATGCAATACAACCGCGAGGTGGCCTCGTTCAATCTGCTGCCGAAGCCGTCGATTGATACGGGGATGGGGTTGGAGCGCGTGGCGTCGGTGCTGCAGGGAGTGATTTCGAATTACGACACGGACTTATTTACGCCGCTGATCAAGCGGGCGGCCGAGTTGACCGGGACTTCGCTGACGAAAGAGTTGAATAAGGAAGCGCATACGAAGTCGGCAGCTTCCCTGCGCGTGATCGCGGATCACTCGCGGGCGGCGACGTTTTTGATTTCGGATGGCGTTTTACCCGCCAACGACGGACGCGGGTATGTGCTGCGGAAAATTATTCGGCGGGCGATCACGCATGGACGATTGCTGGGGCAGGCGAAGCCGTTTCTTTACGAGATGGTGTTTGCCGTTCGCGATTTGATGCGGGATGCGTATCCGGAATTGAATGAGACGGCGGAGAGAGTTTCGAAAGCCGTCCAGGTCGAGGAAACTCGGTTCGCTCACACCATGGACGTGGGGTTGGAGAAACTGGAGACGCTGCTCAAAGGTTCCGTTGACAGACTTGCGGGCGAGGATGCGTTCAGGCTCTACGACACATTCGGGATGCCGCTCGACTTCATGCAGGATGCGGCGCGTGACCAGGGGATCGAATTCGATCAATCGGGCTTCGACCGCGCGATGGAAGAACAAAGGACGCGCGCGCGGGCATCGTGGAAAGGCGCGGCGAAGCAGACGGCTAATCCGGCTTATCAGCAGTTGCCGAAATCTGTGTTTGAAGGGTATCGGCAGACTCGGTCGGATGGGTGCGAGGTGTTGGCTATCATTCATGACGGGCGGGGTGTGCAACAACTTTCGGCTGGTGAAGAGGGCGAAGTTATTCTCGATCACACGCCGTTTTATGCGGAGTCGGGCGGGCAGGTGGGGGATCGGGGATGGTTTTATTCTGACGATCACAATACCGTGGTTGCTGATGTGAAGGGATGTTATTCGCCGATTCAGGGGGTGCGGGCTCATCAGGTTGTGGTGAGAGGTGCTAGTTCAAAAACCCCAGCCTCTTTCGCACAGAACGCGAAAGAAGGGTGGGGCACCCTTCGCGTGGGGGATCGGGTGGATGCCGTGGTGGATGCGGAACGGCGAGTCGCGACCATGCGGAATCATACGGCCACGCATTTGCTGCATGCGGGGCTGCGCGAAGTTCTCGGGAAGCATGTGAAGCAGGCGGGGTCGCTGGTGGCGCCGGATCATTTGCGGTTTGATTTTTCGCATTTCGCGGGCGTCGAAGACGAAGAATTGCAGGATATTGAGGACCTCATCAACAAGGAATTGTTGCGCAACTTGAAAGTTGAGACTCTCACCGACGTGCCTATTGATGAGGCCGTCAACACGTATCATGCGATGGCGCTGTTTGGGGAAAAGTATGGGGACAAAGTTCGCGTGGTGCGGATTGGCGACTTCTCGACCGAGTTGTGCGGGGGGACCCACACGGCGGCTACCGGGGAGATTGGGCTGATCAAGATTTTGAAGGAAGGCAGCGTGTCGTCGGGGGTGCGGAGAGTGGAGGCCGTGACGGGAACTGGATCGCTTGCGCACTTCCGCGCGGATCACGAACTGGAGAAAGTGGTGTCGACATTCGCGAGTCCCACCCTTGCGCACAAAACGCGCAAGGATGGGGCACCCGGTTCCGGAGTAGGTTCCGACAGTGAACCTTCTTTTTCTCCGGCTGAGGCTTTGAAGGCGGAGTTGGAGAAGAAGGATGCGGAGATCAAGCGGCTCACGCGAGAACTTGACCAGGCGCGGATGAAATCGGCTTCGGCATCAATCGGGACAGCGAACATTTCCGACAGGGTGAAGGAAGTGAAGGGCGTGAAAGTGCTGGCCCATCGGGTGGACAATCTGGAGCGGGCGCAGTTGCGGACGCTGGTCGATCAACTGCGCGACAAGATTGGGTCGGGCGTGGTGGTGCTGGGATCGGCCTCCAATGGTAATGTCGCGTTGATCGTGGGAGTCACGAAAGATCTGACTTCGCGCGTGCAGGCGGGGAAAGTGATTGGTCCGGTGGCGCAGAAAGTTGGCGGCAAAGGCGGCGGGCGGCCGGATCTGGCGGAGGCTGGGGGCAAGGATGCTGCCGGGCTGGATGCCGCGCTGGACGGGGTTTATGGCGTGGTGGAGGAAATCCTAAAGTGACTGAGAGCGTGAAATCCGGCGAGCCGATCGACGAACGGCTGCGCTTCATCAAGCACAAAGGGCACGCCATTTACGTAACGGATTTCAGTCAGTGCACGGCCAAGGAGATGCTGGTGCTGCTTGATTTGGTACGCGCCGATGTTGCGCGACATGCGCCGGGATCGTTGCTGATTTTGACGGATGTCACGGGAGCGCATTTCGACAAGGAAGTGTCGAGGAGGGCGAAGGAAGTTTTGGTGCTTGATCGTCCTTATGTGAAACGATCTGCCTGGATCGGCACGGAAAGTCTGCCGAACGTTTTCTACGAACACTTCAAGAGCTTCTCGCAGCGTGAGTTGCCTACGTTTAAAACGCGGGAAGAGGCGATGGAGTTTCTGGTGGGAGACGGAGCGCAGGGGTAACAGCCGTGCGTTTTTTTTCGTGCTTCGGGGTTGGTTCTTCCCACTATTTGCCAGCACTGTGAGCAGGTACCCATGGAAGACCGTATCCGGATCGTTGCCTATCGAGGAAAGCAAATCCTGCTGGCGGATCTTTCTGGCTGCAAGGCGAGAGAAGTGGAGACGATCGCGTTGCTGGTGCCAAGCTATGTGACCAGCGAACCGCACGGCTCGGTATTGTTGCTGGCCGACTTCACGGGCGCGGAGTTTGACCGCATCGCGATCGACCGCCTGAAAGAGAGCGCGGTGTTCGACCGGCCGCACCTCAAGCGTTCGGCGTGGGTGGGAATCGAGGCCTTGCCCAAAGTGTTTTACGAACACATCAAGAATTTTTCCCAGCGCGATCTGCCCGCCTTCAAAACACGCGAGGAAGCGATGGACTGGCTGGTGAGCGAAGACGAGTTGCGATTACCGGATCGCACTCTGGGGGACCTGTCTAAGCGCCGGTGAACGCCGTCTTGTAATCAACTTCTCCATCAAGATCCCTGGCAAAAAGCGCTCGGGATTTCGGCTGCGGGCTCCCCCTTCGACTACGCTCAGGGTCACGCCCGCAAATCGCCTCAACTTCTCCATCAAGATCCCTCGCAAAAAGCGCTCGGGATTTCGGCTGCGGGCTCACGCTGCGCTCACGCCCGCAAATCGCCTCAACTTCTCCATTTCAATGTGACGGGACCCGGCATTGGGTGCTTCATCCCGACGCCGGCGCGCTTGGCTTCGAGATGGGCGGCCTTGAGCTGGAAGTACCATTTGGCGGGGCGATCGGCGTCGTCGATGAGCATCAGGTGCGGGTTGTGCTTTAAGCCTTCGGCTTGCAGTTCCATGGTGCGGCGGTCTTGCTCGACGAATTTTGCGAATACGAACTTCAGCACGTCCGGGACGAACGGCACCCAACGAAAAAAATTCCACGCAGCGACGACATCAATGCGGCAGTGATTGCGGGTGATGGGCGTAACCGTGGTCAGGCTGGAGAACCAGTATTTTCCGGCGCGAATGGTCTCGGTGCGAAGGTTGGGGAGAACGAAATCGATGGTGGTGGTAATGGAATCGGCGTCGGCGTAAAGGCGGAGAAGCTTGTAGGGCGCGGAGTTTGAACTGGGTGTGTGCGCACTCATGCGAAAGCCGTTGGGGATGGGCTCGAAGTTCTTCGTCTTCTCGTGAATGCTGTGCTGGCTGCGCCACCACCAGGCCTGATGCACGAAGGGCCCATGCGCGGGGTCCATCAGGCCGATGATGCCGTGGTCGATGCTCACGGGCATTTCGGCTTGCAGGTAGGCGGACTTGTACTTGCCGGAGAATTTTTCGATCTGCGGCGCGAGATCGGGGGGCCCGGCGGGCGGCGCGAAACCGGCGCCGGGCGGGGCTGGATCGGGGATGAAGACCCAGATAAAACTGTCCCGCTCTTCGCAGGGATAACTGCCGGCGTAGATGCGATCGACTTTGAGATTCTGATCGGAAGTCAGGGAAGGGATGAGCTGACACTGGCCATCGTGGACATCGAACTGCCAGCCGTGATATCCGCACTCGAGATTCTCGCCATCGAAGCGGCCGCAGTGGAGGGGCATGCCGCGATGCGGGCAGGCGTCGCGCAGGGCGAAGGGTTGGCCGAGGCGGTCGCGGCCGAGGACCAGGGGAATCTCGAGCAAGGTCGCTTTATATAATTCGTTGCCGTGAACGCGGTCGGCCGGGAGGGCGCGGTACCAGAAGCCGGTGAGCATGAGCGCGTCGGGCGCCTGGCGTTGCGGGAGGTCGAGGTCGGGCATGGGGAGAATTTCTGATTGTTGATTGCTGATTGTTGATTGCTGATTGTTGATTGAAAGACATATGCTAGCATCCGCTGGACTTTGGGCCGGAAGAAAAACTTAACCACAGAGGGCGCTGAGGTCTACAGGGGAAAATCCACAGGGGAAGACTGCTGCACCTCACTACATGGAATTTATTGGGAATTTTCGTCGGCTGACGGCGGTGCAACGGAATACGTTTGTGGCTTGCTTTTTGGGGTGGTCGCTGGACGCGTTTGATTTTTTTATTCTGACTTTCTGCATCAGCGCGCTGGCCGCGCAATTTCAGGCCAAGGTTTCGGCGGTCACCGAAGCTATTTTCATTACGCTGGCGTTTCGGCCGGTGGGAGCGTTTTTGTTCGGGATGATGGCCGACCGGTTTGGACGCCGGGTAACGCTGATGGTCGACATCATTGCGTATTCGGTGTTCGAGTTGGCATCGGCATTCGCTCCGTCATTGAAAGTATTTATTGTGACGCGCGCGTTGTTCGGAATCGCCATGGGCGGGGAATGGGGCGTGGGCGCGGCGCTGGCGTTTGAGACGCTGCCCGCGGAGAAGCGTGGATTCTTTTCAGGCCTGCTGCAGGAAGGTTATGCGGTGGGCTTTTTGATGGCGGCGCTGGTTTTTGGGACGGCGTTTCAGTTCGTGGGATGGCGGGGGATGTTCGTGATTGGGGCGCTGCCGGCGCTTCTGGTGATCTACATTCGCGCACGTGTGGACGAATCGCCGGCGTGGTTGCAAGGGCGGGCTGCGAAGAATGCCGCGAAGAATGTTGCGCAGAAAACGGAAAGCGGGCTGAGCAGGAACGTGGTCACGTTTTTTGGTCCGTTTGTGCTCACGACCGTGCTGATGTTTGCGTTTAATTCGTTCAGCCACGGGACGCAGGATTTGTATCCGACGTTTTTGACCAAGGGACATTCGCTGGGACCGCAGACCGTGATGTTGGTCGCGGTGGTGGCGAACGTGGGGGCGCTGGCGGGCGGGATATTGTTTGGGACGTGGTCGGAGCGGATTGGGCGGCGGCGTGCGATTGTGATCGCGGCGCTGCTGGCGATTCCGGTAATTCCGCTGTGGGCGTATTCGCGTAGCGTGCCCATGCTGGCGCTGGGCGGGTTTCTGATGCAGTTTATGGTGCAGGGGGCGTGGGGAGTGATTCCGGCGCATCTAAACGAATTGTCGCCGCCGGCGATGCGCGGAACTTTTCCGGGGTTCGCCTACCAGCTGGGAAATTTCCTGTCTTCGAAGAATTCGGTGTTGCAGGCGAAGCTGGTGGAACAGCGCTATGGCGGCAGCTTTCCACCGGTGTTGGCGTGGACGGTGCTGCTGGTTGCGAGTCTGGTGGCGGTGGTCTCCTGGTGCGGCAGTGAACGGCGCGGGGCCGACCTGTCGAATACGAATTAGAGGGACGAATCGATATTCGATGGGTGTGCAAGATTTGGCACACTACCGCAACACGGCCCGAAGGAAGGATTGTCAGCGAGAGCTTCCTGTGTTAGGTTAGGTGAAATTTTCACGCCTTCGTTGGTACATTTCCAGTGTTGCCGGGTGTTTGCGCGAAGGCGTGTATCCGATGTCAGTGCGGCCCAGTTAGTGCCAGCGAGGTAGCGCCACGATGAAGGAAACGATGGATTCGGTACCGGCCGAAATCTCTGAGAAAGACAATTTTGCGAACCGCAAGCTGATTCGGCCAACGCTGCCGCGTGCGGAGAATTACAATAACCATAACTCGGCTGGGCTGCCGCAGGAGCGACGCGAGCGCCCGGAGCGGAGCGACCGGCACGAGCGCGGAGAACGCATGGGCGTCGATAGGATGGATCGTGGAGACAGAGGAGAACGGGGAGATCGTAACGATCGCCCTATGACGGGAGGCGGAGGGAAGAAACCCGCGCCGCCGGAGCAGACCAACGCCGAGAATTTTTATTATCAGAAGCAGATGCAGTCGCGGACGCCGATGGTGATTGTGCTGCGCGATGGCGAGGAAGTGCGCGGCATCATCGAATGGTACGACCGGAATTGCATCAAAGTGAACCGCGAGAACGGCGACTCGAATCTGATGATCTACAAGCCCGCGATCAAGTATATGTTCAAAGAAGGGGAGAACCAGCGGTAAACCCCTCACCCTTCGGCTTCGCTCAGGGCAGGCTATCTCGCGCACAGAACGCGCGAAAAATGGGGCTCCCGGGTCGGTTGCTCTGCACAAGAATTATTCCGAGGCAGGAAATGTCTTCCTCACATGCGGTCTCCCGCAGAAAGTTCCTGCAGTCGGTCACGCTGGCGTCGGCTGCTGGTGTAATTCCCGGCTTGCGGAATTCGGCTTTCCGCTCCGGCTCGTTTCTGCCTGATCCAATCCAATCTGCTCCAATGCAGTCCAACCCGCTGGAGGAGTTCGGCTACGGCGAGGTCACGCTGCACAGCGCGTTGCACGAGCGGCAACTGCAGCAGACGCATGATCTGCTGATGTCACTGAGTGAAGACAGCCTGCTGAAACCGTTTCGGCAGATGGTCGGGCAACCCGCGCCGGGCGCGGATTTGGGCGGATGGTATCAATACGACGCGCACAACGAGGATCATCTTTTTGAAGTTGGCTTTGCCCCGGGATGCACGTTTGGGCAATGGGTTTCTGCGCTGGCGCGGTCTTACGCCATCAACCGATCGCCGGAGACGCGGGAGAAGGTGCTGCGGCTGAATCGTTTGTACGCTAAGACCATTGCCGGCCAGTTTTACGAGAACACTCGTTTCCCTGCTTATAGCTACGACAAACTGGTTTGCGGGCTGATCGACTCGCATCAGTACGCGGAGGATCCTGACGCGTTCTCGATCATGGCCGAAACCACCAAGGCGGCGTTGCCCCACTTGCCGAAGAAGGCTGTGGAGCACGGGGAACGATGGCGGTCGAATCCGGATCCTTCGTATACGTGGGACGAGTCGTACACGATTTCTGAAAATCTGTTTCTGGCTTACCAGCGCGGGGCGGGCGAGCAGTATCGCGCGCTCGGTCTGCGGTATCTGGATGATGTCTATTACGATCCGCTGGCGGAGGGCCGCAGCAACCTGGAAGGACGCCACGCCTACAGCCATGTGAATTCGCTGTGCTCGGCGATGCAGGCGTACTTGACGGTGGGCAGTCAGAAGCATTTTCGGGCGGCGAAGAACGGGTTCGACTTCGTGGCGGCGCAGAGTTTCGCGACCGGCGGATGGGGAGCGGACGAGACGCTGCGCGCTCCGGGCAGCCCCGAAATTTATAAGAGCCTGACCGGCAGCCACTCCAGCTTTGAAACTCCTTGTGGTTCGTACGCGCACTTCAAGCTGACACGTTACCTTCTGCGGGTGACGCGCGATTCGCGGTACGGTGACAGCATGGAACGCGTGATGTACAACACCGTACTGGGATCGTTGCCGCTCGAAGCCGATGGCCGGACTTATTACTATTCGGATTACAACTTCAAAGGGCGAAAGGTTTATCACGAGCAGCGCTGGGCGTGCTGCTCGGGGACGTTGCCACAAGTTGCGGCCGATTACCGGATCAATACTTATTTCCGCGATGGGCGCGGGGTGTATGTGAATCTCTACATTCCTTCGACGCTGCGGTGGGCGCAGGGCGGGGCGGAGATTGAGCTGACGCAGAAGAGTGAGTATCCGTACGATTCGCATGTGGAGTTTGAGGTGAAGGCTTCGCGGGCAGCGGAGTTTGCGGTGGATCTGCGGATTCCGGCTTGGGCGGAGGGAGCCTCGGTTTCGGTGAATGGCAAGCGAGAAGCGGTGCAGGCTGGGAGTTTTGCGCGCGTGCAACGGGAGTGGAGGGATGGGGATCGGATTGACGTTGAGCTTCCGCTGACGGCGCGACTGGAAGAGATTGATGCGCAGCATCCCGACACCGTGGCGCTGCTGGTGGGACCGATCGTGCTGTTTGCCGTCACGGATGCGGACCAACCTGCGGTGACGCGCGCTCAACTACTGGCGCCGCAGAAGATGGACCCCGGGCGATGGCACGTGACGACAAGGACCGGAATCATGAAACTGCTCGCCTTCACCGAAATCGAGGATCAGACTTACGCGACGTACCTGGGGGTGAGCTAGGCGATCTTCCACCGGGGCTAAAGCCCTAAAGGATTTTCAACCACTCAACGCGGGCCTGAAGGCCCGCTCTTTCACGTGACCATCCGTGCGCGATGCGACAGAAATCTCTCAATGACCCGATGGCGCGATCACTCAATCTCTCTGGCCCGGGGGGCACGGCAGTTTACGGGCTAGATGCTCCCGTTGACAATCTTACTTATCTCCCATAGCATCAATCACTTGAGGGACAATTTTAGCCCTGCACGCGGGAGCCGCTTGTGATTAAGCTCGACATCATCAACGAGGTGGTGGCCAAGACGGGCATCACCAAGACCAAGGCCGAGTTGGCCGTGGAAACCGTGTTTGAGAGCATGAAGAAGGCGCTGGCCGGCGGCAATCGCATTGAACTGCGGGGATTTGGAGTGTTCAACGTGCGTCCGCGCAAGACCGGAATCGGGCGCAACCCGCGCACCGGCGCTGAAGTGTCCATTCCGCCCGGAAGGGCTGTGCGGTTTAAGCCGGGGAAAGAATTGCAGTCGATCGATTGAGTGGGGCAGCTTCTAGCTGCTAGCTTCTCGTTTCCTCGTTTCTAGCGGCGGCTGCTCGGCAGTTCCCTACCATGTAGTAGCATCAAGGGAGGGCTCCAACTCCCGGGTCCTGGCCGCGAATCATGTCGGATTTTAATTCCCCGATTCCTACATCTACGCTCGAGTATTACCATGCGCTGCCGGAACCGGCGGGACGGCGGCCGCGGGAACGATATTGGTTGCACGCGTTACTGCTATTGGCGACCGTCTTCACGACGCTGGTGGTGGGGGCGCGGATGGAGTTTAATTTTCTGCACAATTTGCCGCCGTTTTCCTACGAGGGAGAATGGTTGCCATTTTTCCCGCTGGGATGGGTGGCTGCGCAGCCGTCACGTCTGCTGCTCGGCATTCCGTTTTCGGCGACCCTGCTGTTCATTCTTCTGGCGCATGAAATGGGGCACTACCTGTTCTGTCAGTATTACCGAGTGCGCGCGACGCTTCCCTTCTTCATTCCAGCGCCGACGTTGATTGGAACGCTGGGAGCTGTGATTCGCATTAAGGCACCGATCCGGTCGCGGGCGGCGTTATTCGACATCGGCATTGCCGGGCCGATCGCGGGATTCGTGGTGGCCGTGGCAACTCTGGCCGTGGCGATGGGGCTCTCGAAGCCGCTGGCTCCGGGCATGGGCCCGACGGATCTGCAATTGGGCTTTCCAGTGATCTTCCACATTATGCACGGCGCGCTGCGCCTGGTGGCTCCGAATCACGCGATTGCCGCGCTACCCCTGGCTCGGGTCTATCTGCATCCGACGGCGGTGGCGGCATGGGTGGGAATGTTTGCGACTGCGTTGAACCTGCTGCCCAGCAGCCAGTTGGACGGCGGACATATTGTTTATGCGCTGGCGCCGCGGGCGCATCGCGTGATTTCGTGGATGACTGTGATTGCGCTGGTCTACCTGGGACGCATGTATGTGGGATGGCGCGTCTGGGCTGGGTTGTTGATCGTACTGAACATAATCACGTATCGCCAGCAGCAAGCGCCGGAATTCCCCATGCTTCCTCCCAGTCGCTGGGTGCTGGCGCTGCTGGGATTGATCATGTTGGCGCTGACCTTCACGATCTCGCCGTTTCAGATGAGTTGGCGGTAGTCACGAGAGGTGATCACGTTTCAGGTTCGGGGCGCGCGAACTGAATCACATTAGCCAGAGTGCATCGACGTCGACGATCACCTGCGTGCGCGGAATTTTTTTCTCCGCGGCGTGGGCTAGCATGGCACGCAGAGTCGTGTTGAGATTTTTCCGGCTGGGGGATTTGAGGACGAAGTGGTATCGATAGTCGCGCTTCAGCCTCATGATAGGAGCGGCGGCGGGGCCCAGCACGCGCACGCCTTCGTGGCGGGTTGAGTCGAACCACTTGCCCAACGTTCCCGACCATTGCAGGGCGTCGTCGAGTTTGTCGCTGCGGACCAGTACATTGGCCAGCGCAGAGTAGGGCGGGTAGTGCATCCAGCTGCGGAATTGTAGCTCTTTCTCGTAGAAGCCGATGAAGTCGTGGCGGGCCGCGTACTGCACGGCGTAGTGATCCTGGAAATATGTTTGGAGCACAACTTTGCCGGGAGTCTGGCCGCGCCCGGCGCGTCCGGCAACCTGAGTTAGGAGTTGGAAGGTGCGCTCGGCGGCGCGGAAGTCCGGCAGGCCGAGCGCGACGTCGGCGCCGACCACACCGACCAGCGTGACGCCGTGAATGTCGTGGCCCTTGGCGATCATCTGGGTGCCGACGAGGATATCGAGTTGGCCGTCGTTTAAAGCGTTGAGTGCGCGCTCGAAATCTTCTTGGCTGCGGACCGTGTCGCGGTCGAGGCGTGCGATGCGCGCCTGGGGGAACATGCCGTGGAGCAACTCTTCGAGCTTTTCTGAACCGGTTCCGAGAAAATAAACGTACTCGCTGCCGCAGTGGACGCAGGCCTTTGGCACGGGCGCGGTGAATCCGCAATAGTGGCAGACCATTTTGTGCTCGCGTTTGTGATGAGTGAGCGCGATGGCGCAGTTCTGGCATTCGAGCTTTTTGCCGCAGGTACGGCAGAGGACGACGGGGGAATATCCGCGGCGGTTGAGCAGGACCATCACTTGCTCTTTACGTTCGAGGCGGTCTTTGATTTCGGCAGCCAGTTTGCGCGAGATGACCTGCTCGTGGCCGGTCTCCTGGAACTCCTGGCGCATGTCGATGATTTCGACTTCGGGGAGCGGACGTTGTTCGACGCGGTCGGGCAACTCAACCAGCGCGTACTTGTTTTTCTTCGCGTTGAAATAGGATTCGAGCGACGGAGTTGCCGAGCCCAGCACGACGGCGGCGTTCGCCATGCGGGCGCGGACTACGGCTATGTCGCGGGCGTGGTAGCGCGGCGTTTCTTCCTGCTTGTAGGAGGAGTCGTGTTCCTCGTCGACGATGATGAGCGCGAGATCGGCGACCGGGGCGAAGACCGCGGAGCGCGTGCCGACGACCATGCGCGCTTCGCCGCGCTTGATGCGGTGCCACTGCTCGGCGCGTTCGCGGTCAGAGAGCGCGGAGTGCAGGATGGCAACTTCATCACCGAAAATCTGGTGCAGGTCCGCAGCCACGGCTGGAGTCAGACCAATCTCAGGGACGAGCAGGATGGCGGAACGTCCGGCTTCGAGCACGGAACGCATTGCGGCCAGATAGACGGCGGTCTTGCCCGACCCGGTGACGCCGTGCAGCAACATGCCGGAATACTGGCGCGCTGCAACGGCTTCGCGTACTCGCGAGAGTGCGGATTGCTGGGCTACATTTAAATCGAAATCGAACAGCGAGGGCCGCGGCCTGGAGCTTGAAACAGAAAACTCTGCCGGCTCCTCGAGAATTTCGACGAGTCCGCGGCGAACCAGCGTGGAGAGCGTGGTTCGTGGAACGTCGAGTGATTGCAGCGTGGTCACGGGAACATTACCGCCTGCGGCGGTCAGGGTGTCGACCAGTTCCCGTTGGTTGTCGTTCAGCTTTCCTTCAGCTGATTTCAGCAGCGCGATCTTGATGGTGCGGGTGGCGTCACGAGCCGCGGACACATCTTCGCGCAGTAGCCATTTCTTGCGGACCATTCCTGCGAGGACGGCGCGGGAAACGCGAGTGGCGGAACGGAGAGTCTCTTCGCGGACGAGGTCAGATTCACCCGGCACGGATTCAGATGCGGCCAGATAATCGAGCACGCGAAATTCAATGGCTTGCTCTTCCGGGGAGCGTTTGGAACGGGCGGACGATCCGGACATGCCGGCGAGATGCAGCGCCATCTGACCCTGTTCGGCGAGGCGATAGCCGATCGCGCGTTTGAATTCGGCGTTCAGGGGCAGCATGGCGCGGAAGACTTCGCCGAGCGGGGCGAGATAGTAGTCGGCGATCCAGCGACCCAGTTGCAGCAATTGAGCATCGAGGACCGGAGTGATGTCGAGCACGGCGAGAATGTTTTTCGTAACGACGGAAGGCTTGCGGTCGTGCACTTCAGTGACGATGCCCGTCATGCGTTGCTGGCGAAATGGGACGAGCACGCGGCCGCCGACCACGGGCGCGGCGTCCGCGGGGACACGGTAGGTGAAGGCCATGTCGAGGGGCACGGGGACGGCGACGTCGCAGAATTCGGGCATTGTGTGGAAGGATAAACTATCCTGAGTAATCGCAGATTCCGCGTATCGAGACAGCTTTCTCTCGAACGTAGGGATGCTTCGACTCCGTCGATCATTCGCTTCGCGAATGATCGACTCCGCTCAGCATGACAGGATTGTGGACCTACTCACTTTTCTTGGGAGGCTCGAGGCCCAGGTACTTCATGACCATCTGCAAATCTTTCCAGGCTTCGCCTTTCTGGCGCGGATCGCGGAGAAGATATGCGGGATGGTAGGTGACGGCGAGTTTGGTTCCCTGCCAATTGGGGTCGATGCTGCGCGCGCCGGCGGGAGTGAAGTCGTAGAAGCGGCCACGAAGTTCGGACATGGATGAATTCATGGCGAGCAGACTCTTCGACGCGACCGCACCCAGGGCGACCACGACTTTAGGTTTGACCACAGCGATCTGGCGCATCAGGAACGGCGAGCAGGTTTCGCATTCGTCGCGCTCGGGGGTGCGATTCCCCGGCGGACGGCACTTCACCACGTTCGCGATGTAGACGTCCTCGCGGCGAATGCCCATGGCCTTGATCATGTTGTTGAGCAACTGGCCGGCGCGGCCGACGAAGGGCTCGCCTTGCGTGTCTTCGTCGGCGCCGGGGCCTTCACCCACGAACATTAATTCGGCGCGTGGATTGCCTACGCCAAAAACAATCTGTTTGCGCCCCTGCTTATGCAGCTTGCAGCGGGTGCAATCGCCAAGATCTTCGCGAATCAATTTGAGCGCGGTTGTGGGATCGGCTACGCCCTGTTCTGGTTTTGGTGTGAGCACTTCGAGGTTGTTTTCGGCGGCGGCCTTCGCGACTACGGCGGATTTTTTTGCGGCCATTTCCTCTCGCAGTTCGTGGGATGTAAAAGACAGATCGTCAATTTCGGCAACGGCAGATACAGCCGGGACTGCTTCAGGAAAAAGCGCTTCGCGGCGGTAGAAATCGTAGATGCCCATCTCGTGGCAGTAGCGAACTCGCTCGGCGAGCGCGCGGCGCAGGTCAGGGTCAAGAACAGATGGCATGAGTGTCGCCATTATACCGTGGCGTGGTGACGGAGCCGCTGGGGATGCAGGGATTCTTCGACTGCGTCAGCCCTCTGCTTCGCTGCGGACTGACTTCGCTCAGAATGACAAATCAAAAAGTGGATCGTCAGGCTTTCACAGGCGACTTGCGGTGCTGGCGCAGGCGGACGACCTGGTCGAGGACGCGCTGGGCCACTTCCCATTTTGTGGTTTCGGGAACTTCGACCACCTCGTCGCGGCTGATGATGGTCGCGGCGTTGCGGTCGGAATCGAAGCCGACGCCTTCGCGGGAAACGTCGTTGACTACGATGGCATCGAGATTTTTCGAGACCAGCTTCTGGCGCGCGTTCTCCAGAACATTTTCAGTTTCGGCGGCGAAGCCAACAATGATCTGGGTTCCCTTCCGGAGCGAGAGTTCTTTGAGAATGTCGGGAGTGGCTTCGAGTTCCAGGGTCATGGGGCCCTTGCGCTTGATCTTCTGGCCGGCCGCGGCTTTTGGACGATAGTCGGACACGGCAGCGGTCTTGATGACGATGGTCGCTTGTGGCAGGAGTCGGAAGACGGCGTTGCGCATTTCTTCGGTGGACTCGACTCGGGTGACCTCGGCGGCTGCGGGAGGAGTGAGCGACGTTGGTCCGCTGACCAGAAGCACGCGCGCGCCGCGACGCAAGGCGGCCTCGGCGAGAGCGTATCCCATGCGGCCGCTGGAGCGGTTGGTGAGATAGCGGACGGGATCGATTTTTTCGCGCGTGGGACCAGCGGTGATCAACAGAGTCTCGCCAGTCAGGTCCTGCGACGCGCCGAGCGCTTCCATGACAGCGGCGACAATGGTTTCGTTTTCGGCGAGGCGCCCCTGCCCGGTCATTCCGCAGGCCAGGTAGCCCGCGCCGGGCTCAACAATTTTCACGCCGCGCTGCCGCAGAATCTGCAGATTCGCCTGCGTGGCCGGATGATTCCACATGTTGACGTTCATGGCAGGCGCGACCACCACCGGCGCCGTGGTGGCGAGGTACAGCGTGGTCAGGAAGTCGCTGGCGATGCCCTGCGCGAAGTGAGCGATAACGTCGGCGGTGGCGGGCGCGACCAGGAGCGCATCGATGGATTGCGCGACCGCAATGTGTTCGATGGCGGAGTCGATGTTGGGTTCGCGTTCTTCCCCTGGTGCGGCCGTTTCACTCGAAAACATGCCGGTGATGACTTTTTCTCCGGAGAGCGCGGCGAAGGTGAGGGGGCGTACGAATTCCTGGGCGGCGCGCGTCATGACGACTTGGACGCGGATGCCGCGATCTTGTCCTGCAGCAGGCGGACGATTTCCGCCGCTTTGTAGGCTGCGATTCCGCCGGTGACGCCGAGAGCGATTTTCATACTATTGTTGATTGTTGATTTTTGATTGCTGATTGAAGATCGCTAACTTCCGCATGTGCAGAATCTCGCAATCAGCAATCACGAAATCAACAATTCCTTTCAGTCCTGGCCCAGCGCTTTGTCGAGAGCGTCTTCGGCCTGTTCGGCGGCGGTGCGGGTTTCAGGAATCTCCCACTTCACCTTGCCGGCGCGGATTTCATCCTGCGCGATGCGGCAGGGCTTGCGGGAATTAGTGTCGACCACGGGGGGCGCGCCGGACTGGAGTTGCCGCGCGCGCCGCGCCGCCACCAAAATGTACCGGTAGTTGCTGTCAAAGCCTTCGATCAACTTCATTGGGACTCTCCCTCAAGAAATCAGGTTTGAAGTCTATCAGTGCCGAACGTCAAATTATGCGTTCGGCAGAACACGACTCACTCTCAGGCTTATCCCGCTCGTAATTGCAGGAGCGGCTTCCGACACCCATTGCAGCGTCTTTAAAATCATACCGCGAAATCTAAGAGCGTGCCGAAGAGGGAAGGGTACTAAAGGACGCCAGGATCGGGGCTGCACCCGTTCCCGCATATTGGCCAGCCGGTAGCGGTCGGCCAGTTCGACGATTTTCTCGTCTTCGGCGGACCGAGGCGACCTGGACTGCGATAAGCGCTCCGACAGAACGATCGCCTGCAAGCTGTCACTCGATTCCTCCAGCTTGTCGTTGATCAGAATATAGTCATACTTGTCGTAGTTCTCAATCTCGCGACGGGCCTCGTCCAGGCGGCGATTGATGGTTTCATCGGAATCTTCACCGCGCTTGCGCAGGCGCCATTCGAGAGTCTTGCGGTCGGGGGGAAGCACAAAGATGCTGATGGCATCGGGCAGTTTCTGTTTTATTTGCGCGGCGCCCTGCACATCAATGTCGAGCAAGAGATCGTTTCCTTTCTGCTCTGCCTCGCGCAGGAACCGTCGAGCAGTGCCGTAGTAGTCCTTACCGTAAAGACTGGCGTGTTCCAGGAATTCGTCGTCGCGGATCATCTGCTCAAATTCCTCTCGGGAGATGAAGTGGTATTGTTTGCCGTTTTGCTCACTGCCGCGGGAGAACGCGTGGTGTAGGAGATGGAAAAGTCGAGACGTGGGAGTCATTTGAGCAGATACGTTTACGAGCGTCGATTTCCCGAACCGGAAGGGCGCGGAGATGATGTAGACGATGGGCTTGCGGGGCGGGCTCATTCCAGGCTTTGCACTCATTCCAGTTTTTCACTCATTCGAGGTTTTGCGCTCATTCTAGGTTTTGCACCTGCTCGCGCGACTTTTCGATTTCTGCTTTCATGGCCAGGCCGGCCTCGGTAATCTTCAGGGCTTCGCCTGCCAGGCCGGAAGTTTTCGAGAGCAGCGTGTTGGCCTCGCGATTCATTTCCTGCAGCAGGAAGTCCAGCTTCTTTCCGATCTCGCCGCCGTGCTTCGAGCAGTCCCAGAAAATGCTGCACGTGAGTTTCGAGCCGGACGATCTCTTCCTGAATATCGCTGCGGTCGACCAGTAATGCAGCCTCCTGCAGCACGCGCTCTTTGTCGACGGTTGCACCCAGCAGTTCCTGCAAGCGCGACTGCAGCCGCTCGCTGTAGTTCTGCAGCACAGCGCGGCGATGTTGCTGCACGCTCTTGCTGGCTTCGACCAGGTGGGCCATGCGGTCGCGCAGTTCGCGGGCAATGCCGCGGCCTTCTTCTTCGCGCATCTGGTTGAGGCGGTCGAGGGCTTCGCCGATCCTGGCCATGACCGCAGCCTTCAATTTCGCCGTCGGCACTGTCGTTGGCGGAGTCGAGCGCGCCCGGAATGCGGAGAACGGCATTGAGGTCGGGCTCCGAGGCAGGAGAAAACTCGGCGGCGGCGGCGCGGAACGCAGCAATGTAGCCGCCGACAATTTCGCGGTTGATCGAGAACGATTCACTGGCGGTGCGCTCCAGGCTCAGCGAGACTTCGACGTGGCCGCGCCCCATCTTCTCTTTGAGCAGGCGGCGGAGTTGCATCTCGAGCGAATCGGTTCCGGAGGGAAGCCGGAAATGCAGATCGAGGAAACGATGGTTCACCGATTTCAGCGAAAGAGCGAAAGCCATCCGGCCATTGGAATTGGCCGAGCCGGCGGGGACAGCAGCGCTGTCCGGGCGCTGGATTTCACCTCTCACCTGCGCAAAACCTGTCATCGAGCGTATGGGCATAGGGGCCGTATTCTCAAGTTTCCGCGACGGCTCGAGTCGAATCCGCGTTGGCGAATTGCAGCTCGTAGAGACGGCGGTACGTACCGAACTTCGTCATCAATTCTTCGTGGCGGCCGATGTCGGCGATGGTTCCATTTTCGATCACTACGATACGATCGGCGCGGCGCACCGTCGAAAGACGATGCGCGATCACGAAGACAGTGCGGCCGCTCATTAGATTATGCAGCGCGGATTGCACCAGAGCCTCCGATTCGCTATCCAGCGCGGAAGTGGCCTCGTCCAAAATCAGGACGGGAGCGTTCTTCAGCAGCGCCCGCGCAATCGCCAGCCGCTGGCGCTCGCCTCCGGAAAGCCGCACCCCGCGCTCTCCGATCACAGTATCGTACCCGGCGGGAAGGGCCACAATAAAATCGTGGGCCAGCGCAGCGCGGGCCGCGGCCTCGACTTCTTTCTGCGGAACCTGGGGCTGGCCGTAGGCAATGTTGTTGCGGACAGTGTCGTTGAACAGGACCGTGTCCTGGGTGACGATGCCGATCTGAGAACGCAGGGATGCGAGCGTGACGTCGCGCACGTCGTGGCCATCGATCAGGATGCGTCCGCCAGTCACGTCGAAGAAGCGGGGGATCAGGTGGACCAGAGTGCTCTTGCCCGCTCCGCTGGAGCCCACGACCGCGAGAATCTCGCCGCGCTTCACTTCGAGGTCGATGCTTCGCAGGATCTCGCGAGATTCGTCGCCATCCTCCTGGTAGGAAAAATAAACGTTTTCCAGTCGAATGCTTTGTGAAAACTTTGGAAGAGCCTTGGCGCCGGGCTTTTCGAGGACGACGTCTTCGGCGTCCATGAATTTGAATAGCTGCGAGGATGCGCCCAGGGCCTGCTGGAAGCTGTTATTGAAGACTGCGAACTTGCGCACCGGATTGTAGAGAGCGAGGACGGCCGCGACGAAAGTGACAAAAGCGCCCAGGGTAAATTCATCGCGAGCGATCCGGCTGCGGCCCAAAAGCAGCAAGAGCGCGATGGCAATCGCCCCAAACGTGTCCATGAGCGGAGAACTGATGGCGGCGGCGGCGACGGAACGCAGATTGGCGCGGAACAAGCGCTGCGCGGCGGAGCGGAAGCGCGCAACTTCCCACGACTCCATGCCGAAGGCTTTAACGATGCGGTTGCCAGTGATGGTTTCGTGCAGAATGTTCTGCACGTCGGCGAGCTGATCCTGACCGCGCCGCGTGGTGGAGCGGACTCGCCGGCCGATGCGCACCGCCGAAAAAATAATGAAGGGGACAAACAGGAGCAGCACCCAGGCTAACTGCCCTCCCAGGATGATCACCAGCACCGCGGTAAAGAGGAAAGTGAACAACTGCTGCAGGAACTCGGCCAGCACGCTCGACATGGCGAACTGCACGCGTTCAATGTCGTTGATGATGGTGGAGATCAGCGTTCCGGTGGTGTGCTTCTGGAAAAATGCGACGGAGCGCCGCAGGACTGAGTTGTAGAGATCATTGCGCAGGTTGGTGATCATGCCGAACCCGGCATGATTCACCAGGTAGGTACCCGCGTAGTCGAAAACTCCCTTAAGCACCGTCGAGGCAACCAACGCGTAGGCGACGATGGTCCAGGCGTTGTGAAAATGCGAGGGAACGAACTGCTGCAGGTAGATGGGCCGGTTGATCTTTGGAATGGTGAACAGAACGATATTTTCCGAGCCCGAGGCGGGATCGAGTACCCGATCGAGTATTGGCTTCAGCAACAGAAGGCGAAACGCCTCGAGGAACCCGACGGCCGCGAGCAGCAGCACTCCGGGCACCAACTGCACGAAGAACGGGAGCACGTAACGGACGAGCCGCGTCAGTTGCCGCATGGGACTCCCGCGCGGCGCAGGCCGCCAGCGCTTTCCGCCGCTCGAATGGGAATGAGATGCAAGGCCTTATTCTACTTGAGTGGGGCGCTGAGGGAATGCTGTTTCAGTTTCCTGCGAGTTCCGATCAAGCTCAATTCCGGCGCCCTAGAACTGCCGCTCCGGCAGCGGGTGGTGGTTATTTCGGGCTGTCGCGGTGTACGACCTTCACGTGGTATCCGGCGTGGCGAAGGTGTTTGCCAACTTCCTCGGCGATCATGACGGAGCGGTGCTGCCCGCCGGTGCATCCGAACGCGATCGTTAGATAGCTCTTGCCTTCATGAATGTAATGCGGCAGCAAGTAGACGAGCAGGTCCGAGATGCGCGAGATGAACTCCTTGGTCTGCGGAAAGGAGCGAATATATTTCGCGACGCGCGGATCACGGCCCGTCAGCGGCCGGAATTCAGGAACGAAATGAGGGTTGGGCAGAAAGCGCACGTCGAAGACCAAGTCGGCGTCCTCGGGAACGCCCTGCCGAAATCCGAAGCTGACGCAGGACACGAGAATGCTTTTTTCCGAAGACTGGGCCTGAAAGCGCTCGGTGATGTGGGCGCGCAGCTCGTGCACATTGAACTTGGAAGTGTCGATGACGAGATCGGCAACCTTGCGAATGGCGCCCAGGTGGCGGCGTTCGGCTTTGAGCGCGGATTTTACGGGCGAGTCTGTTCCGAGAGGATGCGGCCGGCGCGTTTCACTGAAACGACGCATCAGAACTGAATCGGACGCTTCTAGGAAGACAACCTTCGTCGGGATCATGCGTCCGACCGACTTCAGGATCCTGGGAAGCTCTTCGAGCGTGGAGCCTTCGCGCACGTCCACGACCAGCGCAGTGCGGCGAATCTCACTCGACTGGACGGCCAGGTCGGCAAATTGCGGGATGAGTTGCACCGGCAGATTGTCGACGCAGTAGTAGCCCAGATCCTCAAACGCCTTCAACACCGAGGCCTTCCCCGAACCGCTCATGCCGGTGATGATGACGAGTTCGGGCGAGGGCTGCGCGGTGTGGGGCGGCTTTTTTCCTCGATTCTTCTTCCCTCGATCCGTCTTTCGTCGGTCCGTCTCTCCTGCGCTCATCGAACTCTTCCGGGCCTGGCCAGTGGACCTGCGGGGCTTCATGAACTGCATAGTAGCATCCGGGGCGTGACCGTTGCTTTGCGTTCCAGATTGCCGACTGAGGGTGTCGTCTTTCAGGGCCGCAGGCTGGCGGTCCTGCGGTCGGTCGTCTAAGTCGGAAATCGGAAATCCGGATTTGTCTCCGGCCCGCAAGGGACTGTAAGCTATGGCGGCATGAAAAAGTTCGAGGAACTGACCGAGCGCGAAGTGCTGGCCCTGGCCATTGCTCTGGAAGAGGAAGACGAGCGAGTGTATTCCGACTTTGCCGAAGGGCTGCGGCAGGACTATCCCGCAACGGCGTCGATGTTTGAAGGCATGCGGGAAGAGGAATCAGGACACCGGCGGCGCCTGCTCGAACTGTTTCAGAAGAAATTCGGCGAACACATCCCGCTGATTCGGCGGCAGGACGTGCGCGGATTCGTGGACCGGCCCGCGCTGTGGCTGGTGCGGCCTTTGCGGATTGAAGCCGTGCGCAAAGAGGCGTCGACCATGGAAGTCGAGACGCGGCGCTTCTATGAAAAGGCGGCCGCGCGCACGCAGGATGCAAGCATCCGGCAATTGCTGGACGATCTGGCGAACGAAGAGCGCGAGCATGAGGAACGCGCCCAGGAACTCGACAAGCAAAAACTGCCAGACAACGTGAAGGCCGACGAAGAGGTCGCGCAGCGGCGGTTGTTCGTGCTGCAGATTGTGCAGCCTGGGCTGGCGGGGCTGATGGATGGGTCGGTTTCGACGCTGGCGCCGGTGTTTGCCGCGGCCTTCGCTACGCAGAAAAGTTGGGACGCGTTTCTGGTGGGTCTGGCGGCATCCGCGGGCGCGGGAATCAGCATGGGATTCGCGGAGGCGCTTTCCGATGACGGCAGCCTTACGGGGCGCGGACATCCGTGGGTGCGCGGGCTGATTTGCGGTGCGATGACGGCCGTGGGCGGGATCGGCCACACGCTGCCGTTTCTTTTCCGCGATTTCAGGATGGCACTTTGGGCAGCGGGAATTGTCGTGCTGGCGGAGCTAGCCGTGATCACCTGGGTGCGCAAGCGCTACATGGATACGCCCTGGATCTCTGCCGCCCTGCAGGTCGGCTTGGGCGGCGTGCTGGTGTTCATTACCGGCATGCTGATCGGGAAATACGGGGGATAGTGAAACCCGTTGTTGATTGATGATTTTTGATTGTTGATTGAAAACCTGCGGTGCCGTCGGTCGCAGAGAATAAGGATTGCTTCTCAATCATCAATCATCGTTCATCATCAAAACTCAGCAATCAGCAATTGTTCTAAGGCTGCGTGTCCAGCGGGTGCGTGCTTTTTTCGTAGAATTCGTTTTGCAGTTTCAGGCTGACGTCGTCGCCCTTCACCGCGCGGATCGCTTTCACCACCGAATCAATCCACCAGTTCATCTGATATTCGCCAAGCTCTTTGGTGGCTGCGGAACCGTCTCCGGAGTAGTGGTTGGGAAAACGCGTGTACCACCAGATGCCGGTGTAGACGTCTTCAGGGAGTTTCTGGCGCGCCTGGTCGGCGCCGGATTCATTCTTCGCGCGGTCCTGGTGCACCGTGTCGGGGCGGGAGATCATCATCTTCGAGGTTTCGCTTTCGCCGGCGTGCATATCGATCTTCGTTTTCTTTGTCGGACCGCCTTCCCGCGGCGTGCGTTCATCGAAAACATAAACTACGTAGTCGTGGGGCTTGTCGAGTTGGGTTTGCGCGAAGTAGGGGAGCAGGCTGTCGTTTCCGCCGTGGCCGTTGACGATCAGGACTTTCTTGCAGCCGTTGCGGGCCATTTCATCGGTGGTTTCCTGCAGCAGCGCGAGTTGCAGATTGCGGCTGTAGGCCATGGTTCCAGGTTCATGGCGGGCTTCGGCGATTTGGCCAAAATAATATTCAGGGAAGACCACTGCGTATTCTTGTTCGGCGGCGTGCAGCGCGGCGTAACGAACATCGAGCAGATCGGTGCCGAGGGGCAGGTGCGGACCATGCTTCTCCAGAATTCCGAACGGGAGCAGGCAGGTGCCTTGCGAGCGGTGAATGCCTTCGCGAAAGTCAGAGGCCGTGAGTTCTTCCCAGTGTACGGAGAGCTTGGGCGCGGGCGCAGCGACTTGTGCGCGGAGGAATAGCGGCGACCCGAGCACTGCGGCCACAATCAAAAACATGAGGACTCGAGCTGGCTTGCGGCAAGTGCGATTCATCTTGGCGGCTCCCATGGCGGCGAATTTTAGCATGCGAATCCCAGTATTGAAACGTATCAATATCAACGCTGGTACGGATCGACCAGCAGCCGGCGTTTTCTGGTTCAACGGAGAATTTCATGTTTTACTCTGCTAAGCAATCTTTTCAAGAACGGAGCATTGCGATGAGCCGATCCCGTTTGTCCGCAGCGACTCTTGCCGCGGTTCTGCTTGTGTTGACGTCCGGATGCACCCAGGCGCAGCAGTTGGTTCAGGCCCCGCGCGAGGACGGGGCGCAGACTCCGCTGCGCGTTTATGCTCCCAATGCCGCTGGCTGTGCGCCGCTTGCGTTGATTTCGCCGGGCGCTGGCGGCAACGAAGATGGTTACAGATATCTTGCCGAGGGCCTTCGCGGCGATGGCTGGCGAGCCATCGTGATGGGACACAAAGAAAGCGGCGGCGCAGCCCTGCAGGCGGCTATGCAGCATGCTGGCGGCCTCAAGGGTGGCGTGGAAGAATTGGTGCTGAATCCCGCGGCCTACAATGCGCGCCTGATGGATATTGCGGCGGCGCTGCAATGGGCTGCGACCTCGTGCAAGGCCCCGTTTGTGGCGCTGCTTGGGCATTCCATGGGTGCGCGCACCGTGGAAGTCGAAGCGGGAGCGAGGAATAAGTTGGGCGTGAAGGGGTTGGATCGGTTTGACGCCTACGTTGCCTTATCAGCCGACGGGCCAGGACCGATGTTTCCGGAAAATGCCTGGAGCGGGATCGCCAAGCCGATGCTGATTCTGACGGGCACGCAAGATGGATCGCTCGACGGCGACTGGAAGAGCCGCACGATTCCATACGACAGCCTGCCCGCGGGATGCAAGTGGCTGGGGGTGATCGACGGCGCGACGCATTTGAACTTCGCTGGAGTTGGATTTTCGAAATCGACGGAGAAACTCACGCTGCTGGAGACGACGGCGTTTTTGGACGGGCTGCGTGGCGGGAAGTGCGGCGCGCCGGTGCCGGCGGAGGGGATCACGGTGAAGAGCAAGTAGCGCTGGGTGCCGCGTGTCTCGCGTCTTTTGCGAGACGTGGGGCTTTTCTTCACGAAAGTCAAAGTCCCCACTTCTCGCGCAAAAGACGCGCGAGAAATTGGGCACCCGGCACCCGGCTTTCGTTATTGAGACTTTTTGAAGGCGAAGTATGCGAAATTCATGTTGCCTTCGGTCAGGATGTGCACGGTCAGAACGCTCTTCCCCGCGGGAAATCGCATTTTCGCGAGGCCCGATGCGATATTCCAGTGATGCCACTGGCGCCACGCGATCGGATCGGAGGCATTGAAAGTGGTGGCGATGGTTAACGGTCCGGTGGCGTCCTTTCCGTTCACATCCATTGAAATCGTTCCGCCGCGATTTGAGGTGTAGAGAAGATCGGCGCTGTAGACGCCAGCGCGGCCAACCTGCACCGTAATGTTGAACCATTCTCCTGGCTCGGTCCATCCGACATAGAGCTGGTTTTCTGGAGGGCGGACGAGATCGTAGGGGCTATTGTCGATCTGGTCATGAAACTTGGTGTAGGAAATGTCGACGCCCTCGTCCATGCGAAACTGATTCAGGTACGTTCCGTCCGCGGGATTGAGGCCGCCGCTGCCGTTGTTTTTGGCGTCGGCGTCGTGGTATGCAACTCCTTCTCCACCGCGATCGTAGTAGGCGCATTCTACGCGTCCGGGAATCTTCTGGGCTCCGCTTTGATAGCGGCTGTCCTGGTAGGGAGTTCCCTTGTAGGTTTTCAGGTAAGAGGTCTGCGATGGGCAGAGGGCAGTGATCGCAAAGAGGGCCACCAAGGCCAGTCGGGGTCGTCGGTTCAGCTTATTGGCAGTCTTCGACATACCGAATCGCCCTCGTCGGTTGCGGTGTAGAACTTGTGATTTTCGCTTCTACTGTTGAAATTTAGAAATTCCCTGTCGGGCCTCGGCCTCGGTTGGCGAGAAAGGGATCCTTCGACTGCGCAACTCAGGATGACAGGATCATGAGTTCAGCTCGAAACCTCTTCTATGTTCTATGGCGCTTCGATCAACTCCATTTTGCCGTCGCGGGTGCGGTGCAGGATCATCAGCTTGCCTTTGGGATCGCGGAAGACGAAGACGTCGCGGTCCTTGAAGTGGGCTTCTTTAATGGCCTCTTCAAGAGTCATGGGGCGCATGGCGACGGCATCGTCAGAGCGCACCAGGTGGACTTCGGTGGTCTTCGCTACCGCCGGATATTTATGCACCATGACCGGAACCGCGGTCTTCTCCGATAGTGCCGACTACGGTTTGTAAGTCGGTCTGCGACACATTCTCATCGACCCGCGGTGAGTGGCCGTTCCACTTCTTGACTTCTTCGCTCTTGCGCGCGGAGCGCTTCTTTGACATCCAGCGGGTTTTGTATTTGACCGCCTGCTTCTCGAGATGGTCGAGGGCTTCGTTGACGGCGATGGTCATGTCCTTGGCCTGCGCCAGGCCGACCAGCGGGCCATTGCGCGGGCTGATGGTGATTTCGGCTTTGTGACGATGCTTTTCGACGGCGAGGATGACTTTGGAATCAAATCGGTCGCCTAGAATTTTGCGGATTTTCGTGAGGCCGGTTTCAACTTCTTTGCGGATCGTGGCAGTGACTACGTAATGTCTGCCAGTGTATTCCACGTTCATGAGCGCCCCCTCAAGTCTTGATTATCGGATAAATAGGCACTGCATTTAGGAACATCGTTTGAGTCACGAACCTCAGGGGTTAAAGCCCCGTCACGGCGACCGCTGAACGCGGCGCTGAAGCGCCGCTCTTCCACGGTTCGCACTATTTCTTTACTTCTTTACTCTGCGCTGGTGCGTGCTGGGGATGCGCATGTCTTCGCGGTATTTGGCTACCGTGCGGCGGGTCACCTGGATGCCCTGCGATTGCAGGATGCGGGTGATCTGCTCGTCGGTCAACGGACGGCTGGGATCTTCTTCTTCAATGAGCTTTTTGACGCGGCGCTTGAGGATGAGCAGCGAAGTGCCGCCGCCCTCGGGGCCCTGCACGCTCTCGCTGAAGAAGTATCGCAGCTCGAATACGCCTTGCGGAGTGTGAGCGTATTTGTTGGCGACAGCACGGCTTACCGTGGAAGGATGCACGCCGATTTCTTCGGCCACCTCCTTGATCATCATGGGTTTGAGTTGATCGATGCCGCGTTCGAGGAAATCCTGCTGGCGGGCGACGATGCAATAGCAGACTTTGGTGATGGTCTGCTTGCGCTGCTCGATATTCTTGATGAGCTGGATGGCGCTCTTGTAGCGCTCTTTGACGTAATCGCGCGTGCTCTTTTCGTTGGTGCCGTCGCGCGTGACCAGCTTCTTATACGCCGGATTCAGGCGAAGCTGCGGCAGGTCTTCGTCGTTCATGATGACCAGCCACTCGTCGCCGTGCTTGACGAAAGCGACGTCAGGCTCGATGAGGCGGGCCTGGACTTTGTTGTAGCGCAGGCCGGGGCGCGGATCGAGAGTGCGAATGTAGTCGAGCGCGGCTTGAACAGCCTCGATGGGGCGGCCGATGGCCTTGGCAATTTCTTTGTGCTGCTTGTTCTGCAGGCCGCGGAGGTGCTGGTCGACGACAGCCATAGCATCCTGCAAAACCTGAGCCGTACCGTTGCCGTTCTTGTGCAGCGCGAGCTGGGCCTGATGATAAGCGAAGCTGGCACGATCAGGCAAGACCGCAGATCGCGGCAGGCCACGCCGGGAGGGTCCAGCTGACGCACGACTTCCAAAGCCTCCTGCAGATCGGCAGCATGTGAAGTTTGGCTTGTAGATGGGCGCGGCGTGAGGCGCGGACACGGGCGCGGGCGCGACCGCGGCGGCGGAGTCTCCGGAACGCGAAGAGAAGGATGCTTCCGCACGCGGCTCCGAGCTGGCTGGGTGGCGGGCACGACCTGGGTTACTTCTCTGTACGCGGGCTCAGCATGATCTTCAGCATGAGCTACGGCCTGGAGGCCAGGGCCAACTGCACTCTCGACTTCGCTGTCGACCTCGTTACCACCTGCGTTCTCGACTTCGCTCTCACTTGCCCTCTCAACTTCGCTCTCGACCGCCGCTGGATCGACGTTCCCTCAAGGGCGGAATCTTCTTCCGCCTCCGTGCGGAATCGACCTCGGCCAGTCCTAAGGCCTGCGCCTCGTTGACGACCTTCTTTGCTGTTTCGGCGTCGGCCTCGGGCGGCGCGGGCGGAGCCACGCCGAGAAGCTCGTCGTCGCTGGCGATCAGGTATCCGTCTTCGTTTAGGTTGCCGATGATCAGGTCGGCGGCTTCGCGCACCTCTCGGCGCAAGCTGAGCGCGCCCAACTGCCACGCGAGGTGGTCGGTGAGATTCGTCGGCTTAGAAAGAAAATTCTCGAACGACGGGCGCTCGATATCCTCCATCTCGCTGTGAGTGCGATAGCCGGGATCGAGATAATCCTGGAAGAACGAACCGAAATCGATCTCCTCGAACGGATCTTTCTTTTCCGCTGCAGTGGTGGGATTTTCGTCGTTGTTCGCTACGGCGGCGCGTTCGCGCTCTTCTTCTTTCTTACCGACTTCGTCGAGCAGCGGGACCGACTCTTCCAGTTCCTCGAGCACCGGGTTCTCGACCATCTCAGCGGTGATCATGTCTTTGAGCTCAAGCTTGTTGAGCGCGAGGACAGAGACCATCTGCACCAGGCCCGGGGTAAGGATCTGGCGCTGCGAAAGCTTTACGCTGAGTCTGTGTTGCAGTAGGACCATGTCGTTAGTCGTTAGTCGTTCGCCTCAGTTACTCCAGTTTGTCGAGTCGATCATCGTGGCTGTCAGGCCGGTTTTCGTGCATCTCCACCACCCGCAGCAGTCTCGCCGTACCTTCTGCGACCTCGGTGATCAGCTTTGCCGCCCGGTCAAGCTGACGATCATTTTCGCTTTCTAGCGATAACAGCTGAAGATTGCGAGTCAAAGCTTCCAATCGTTCGTCAATCGTCATCGCCGCTTCCCCTCTGGCGTTCTATGCAAGGTGCTCGAGAGGCAGATATTGTCGCTTGCTATCCCTCAGCGCCTAAAGGCGTTCAAATCAAGCACTCTAGCGGCACGGCTGAAGCCGTGCCCTTCCACATTTCACACCAGCGAGAAACTCTCGCCCAAGTACACTCTTCTCACTTCCGGGTCACCCGCTAACTGCCCGGGCTGGCCCTGACGGAAAATTCTGCCGTCGTCGATGATGTAGGCCCGGTCGGTCACTGAAAGCGTTTCGCGGACATTGTGATCGGTAATCAGTACTCCGATGCCGCTGGCTCGCAGGCTGCTGATAATTTTCTGCAAGTCGAGCACGGCGATCGGATCGATCCCGGAAAACGGTTCGTCCAGCAAAATGAATGTGGGGTTGATGCACAGGCAGCGGGCAATTTCCACGCGCCGGCGTTCCCCACCGGACAAGGCGTATCCGCGGTTCTGGCGGATGTGCTCCAGTCCCAGTTCGTCGATAAACTTTTCCATCTTCTCGCGGCGCTCGTGCCAGGACATCGGCTGCGCCTCTAACACCGCGAGGATGTTCTCTTCTACCGTCAGTTTGCGAAAAACTGAAGCTTCTTGCGGGAGATAACTGATGCCATACTGACGGGCCCTCAGGTACATAGGAACGTCAGTGATGTCCTGACCGTCGTACAGTACGCGGCCAGTATCGGGAGGGATCAGGCCAACGATAGCGTAAAAAGTGGTAGTCTTGCCTGCGCCGTTAGGGCCTAATAATCCAACAACTTCGCCCTGCTCGACGGTCAGGCTGACACCGTTTACAACGCGCCGGCCACGATACGATTTGCCAATTTCTTCAGTGGCCAGGGTACGCATTTATCGTGCCATTATCGGGCCATTTACCGGGCCACTCGCGTTTGAGTTACCACAGGAGTACTTACTTTGCCTTCTACGAGCACCCTATCATCGCCCCTGAAGAAAGTCAACGAAACCCCGGTAATCTTGCCCTGTTCGGCATCAAAAATGCTGGGCGGTCTTCGCCCATCGGGATCGCCGGTAAGGACGAACTTGTCGTCGGCGGCGGTGTAAACCAGGTTTTGACCGTCGGCTCGGCGGCTGGGTTGCTGTACGACCACGTCGCCCTGGGCAACCATGCGGTCGAGCCGGCCGGGGCCGGCAAATCCCTGTTTATTCGAGGTTTGGCTGCGTGGTAGGAGGTAAGCGTCGGCGGTCTTGGCGGTTGCAGTGAAGTCGGCTCCTTTAGCGCGGACCCCACCTTCGTAATGGGCTTTCCGTTCGGAGTCGGCGTAGGTCAGCTTCGCCGCGGTGATAGAGATGGGACTGAAGCCGCCTAGCGGCGTGGCCCGAGCCGACGATTTTGCACCCTTTCCAGTGCCGGAGGTCATCGCTGAACCCTTTTCGGCCCCGGGCCTTTCCGCTGACGCCTTCTCGGTTTGAGCTTTCTCCTTTTGGACTTTTTCCGTTTGGACTTTTTCGGTTTGGACCAGAATCGTCTGCACCGGCTGCGCTGGTGTGCCCAGGGCGGTCACGAATCGCCGGTCGCGGTCGAACTGGATGGTCGGCGCCTCGATGATGTTCGCGTCCTGCCAGAGGCGAGCGTTCCCCGAGTAGAGGGCCGTCCCGGGAGAGTTGTGGGCGGCCATGCTGTTCGCCGTCACGTGGATCGGAGAAGACGAGGCCAGCAGGGCGCCGTCCGGCTGCTCTTTCAGGTCGCTGTAAGTGCTCTTGACGTCACCCTGGGCCAGGGCGTCGCCGGTGGCACGGTTCATTCGGACAGTGTTGGCGGTGGTCGCCATGCCTCCGTTGGCCACGCGCGGATTACCGGTCAGCACGAGCATCTGATCGCCGGGCGTGTAGCGCGCGGAGTTGGCCCAGGCCTGCATACGCTTGTCGGGCTGAAGCCCGTCGGTATAGGCGACGTGGCCGAGTTGCGTGATGAAATCGATGCCGCCCTGGGGCAGAAAAGTTGCGTCGACCGAGTCGCTGGTGCTGACGCGGTCAGGCTGCCCCGGAGCCGAGTTGACGATGCGCGCGTTGGGCGCGCCGTGGACATTGGTGATGTGGTCGCGCCCATCGGAGTAGGCGAATTGCGCATCGAACTTGCCCGCCGTCACCACCGTAGTTTGCGTGGCAGGAGCCTGCAGGGCGGAGTTCTGAGCCGCGGCAGGAGCGGCCTGCGGCTGAGTGATTGTGATCTGAGCCGCGCCGGAAGTTACGGCGTTTTCGATAATGTGACCTTGCGCCACCGCGAAGTCGATGACGGGCGCGGTGATTTCGAAATCCTGCGGGCCGGATGCAGCGCCCTTCCCCGCCGGCTTGTTTCCGCTCGGCGCTTTCTGGTTCATCGCTTCCTGGTTCGTCGCTGCCTGGGTCGCCGCTTTCTCGATAAGCCTAGCTCCATCGACGGCGTGTACTTTCTGCAGCTGGTTCTGGCCGGCGAAGCTCATGATGACGCGCCCGGCGTCGCCCTGCATGGGCTGCGGTCCGCTCTGCTCCATGTGCACGTTGCCGGTCATGGTTGCGGTACGAAGCATGTTCTGCTTGCCTTCGAGCAGGAACTCTGCCTGATCGGCCGTGGTGTGCATTTCTGACGGCTGCTTTGCAATGGCTGGATTGGCGGCTGCGGACTTTCGAGCGCTCGCTGCGGGTCGTTTCGTGCTGTCTGCACGTGTGTCGCTGGTAACGTTTCCCGTCGCCAGAATCCTCTCGACCTCGTTCTCCCGTCCGAGATACAAGATCGCGCGATCCGCCTGGAACATTCCGCCGGGACGAGTGACATGCGGATGATCGAGCACAACTTCATGAGGATCATTGGTGATGATGCCGTGCTCGGCCTCGATGGTGGCCGGATCCGGACCATTCGTCACCACATGAATTTGCGACGACAGGGTCAGCGTGTTGCTCTTGCCCGCGTACTTCACGCCAACGGCCCAGCCGGTGGCTTGCGGCATACGAAATTCGACGCGGGCCTCGGTGACAGCGTTTCCGCTGTCTTTGTTAAAAACCAGATCGCGTGTCTTCAGGTGAATGGGATTCTTGAGTTCCTTGGGCGTGGATTGATCGGGGCTGGCGATGCCGGTCGGGTTGGCCACGAGATCGATTTGCACGTCGCCCCTAGCGACGACATCGCCGGTCTTTTGATTGAAAGCAAAATCGTCGCCGTAGATCTGGTCGAAGCGCGAGGAATCGCGGCCATAGAGCACGATGCTGACGTTGTGCAGCTCCGCGTTGCCGTTGAGTTTGAACTCTTTGACGTTGCTGGCCTGGACGGTAAAGAGCGTGCGCTTGCCGTCGGATTTGGAAAACTGAAAGCCGCTGGCGGTCTGCTTGATGTCATATCCGATCTTGCCCGGAAATTGCTTCAACACGTTCGTGGCCCGCAAACGCGCGTAAAAATACATCCCCGCCACGACCAGCGTGAGCCCGACGGCGGTCGCAGCCAACAGACGGCGCAGACGATATATCTGGAGGGGCATCTGGGTTTCAGTGTAATGCAAGGTGGCCGCAGGCGTCTGTCATCCTGGGCAGAGCGACTGAGCGGAGCGGCTGGTCCGCAAAGCGGACCAGTCGCGGAGTCGAAGGATCTCTACGCTCGCGAGCGGGCGCGCGGCTGAGCTAGGCGGCTCGCGACCACCCTCTGGAATCGTCAACGTTCGATTTTGCCGGTAGAGATCCTTCGACTGCGTGGTCGTCCGCATTCGCGGACGACCACTACGCTCAGGATGACAAGACGGATTTCATCTACACTTAAATTCACGCATCGCGATGACCACAACCGCCGAAAAGCCGCCTTTGCTCGACTTTCATAACCTGCGGGTGATGCGCGGGCAAAAGGTTGCGCTCGACGACTTCAGCCTGCGCATTGAGGCTGACGAGCACGTCGCGATTCTGGGGCCGAACGGCTGCGGCAAGTCGACGCTGATCAAGACCATTACGCGCGAGTGTTATCCGGTGGCGCGGGAAGACTCGTGGATGTCCATTCTGGGAGAAGCCAGCTGGGACATCTTCCAACTGCGCGAACATATGGGCATCGTCTCCAACGATCTGATGCTGTCGGTCACCGGCGAAGCCAGCGGCCGCGACGTCGTTCTGTCGGGATTCTTCAGTAGCACCGCGATCTGGCCGAATCATACGGTCGGTGCCGAGAAGATCGAACTGGCTGACGCAGCTCTTGCGAAACTAAACGTCTCACATCTGGCGGAGCGTCCGGTGTGCGAGATGTCGTCGGGCGAGGCGCGACGGGTGCTGATCGCGCGGGCGCTGGTGCACAAGCCCGGAGCGTTGCTCTTCGATGAACCGTGTAATTCGCTCGACCTCTCGGCCCAACACAGCCTGCGGCAAACCATGCGGGCGCTGGCGAATTCGGGCACCGCGATCATCCTGGTGACGCACGAACTGGCAGACATTGTTCCGGAGATTGGGCGCGTGGTGTTGATGGACCGCGGCCGGGTCGTGGCCGACGGGCCCAAAGAAGAGATCCTGCAGGTCGAACGGCTGGCCGCGCTCTTTGGAGTTGACCTGGAGATGACGCGGCGCGACGGACACTATCATCTGTGGTGAGGCGCCCTCAAGTGGTGGGCACTTTGAAATCGCGGAGGGAGAGTTCGAGCCCGCCGTATTCGGGATGATCGTTGTGGCCGACGGTGAAGGCGATGTCGAGTGTGTCCCCGGCGAGGAGCGGCGTTTGCTGCAGGCGTTCGGACATGTGCCAGCCCAGGGCGTCGAAGGCGATCTTGCTCGCGAATCCAGTTCTCAGTTCTCGGTTCTCAGTTCTCAGACCATTGCCCGCATAGCCTTCGGCAACGGCTGCGGACTTTTCCTCGCGACGGATCGCGGCGCCGTCGGGGTGGCAGCGGGGCGTCGTCAGGATTGCGGCTGCGGAGAGTTCCCGCGACTCATCCCCTGCCCTGACTTTCAGCTTGACATGCTTGTCTTTCAAAATTCTTGGCGGCGCGGTTAACTGCACGGCGCGCGCGGCGAATACCGGTTCCGCATTTCCCAGGCCATACGGTTCGAGCAGTTGGAGCGCCTGAAACAATTCAGGCGTGACTTCCGACAGATCCAGTTCCCCGTCGAGACTGAGGAGGGGTTCAAAATCCGCCGGGGTGAGGCGAGCGCGGGCAAACGCATCGAGCCGGGTGCGCAGTTCGGAGACGTTAGCCGCGGGCATGGCGAATCCGCAGGCATGAGAGTGGCCGCCGTAGCGCGAAAAAAGATTGCTGCACGACTCGATCGCCTCGAGTAAATGGAAGGCGCGAATGGAGCGGCCCGAGCCGAAGGCCTGGTCGCCGTCGCTCGAGATCACGACTGCCGGGCGATTGTAGCGCTCGACGACCCGCGTCGCGGTGATGCCGATGACGCCGCGATGCCAGCCTTCTCCGTCAATCACAATGCAGTAAGCGTCGCACAGCGCGGGATCGCCGGCGAAGCGTTCATCCACCGCGCGCAGGATTCGCCGCTCTTCTTCCTGGCGATCGGAGTTGAGATGATCAAGTTTCGCGGCCAGTTCGCGGGCGCGAATGGGATCTTTCACGCTGAAGAGTTCGATCACGTCGCGAGCCACGTCCATGCGCCCGGCGGCGTTGATGCGGGGCGCGATGCGGAAGCCGACTTCTCCGGAGGTGGGCGGACGCTGGGCAGAAATCTGCGCGACTTCGAGCAACGCCTTCAGCCCAGGATTGACCGCCTTGCGCAGCGCGTCCAGCCCTAACGCGGCGAAAACGCGATTCTCTCCAGTTAGCGGAACCGCGTCGGCGATGGTTGCAATGGCGACGATCTTCATGAACGACATCAGCAGTTTGTTCTGAACGCTCGGGTCGAGGCATCGCTGCATCAAGCCCTGCGCGACTTTGAAGGCCACGCCCGCGCCACAAAGCTGTTTGTAGGGATAGTCGCAACCTTTCTGATTGGGATTGACGACCGCGAGCGCGTTGGGCACTCCGTCGGGACCGGGCAAGTGATGGTCAGTAACGATCAGGTCGACGCCCAGGCGCCGCGCGGTTTCGGCGGGCGCGAAGGCGCGGATGCCCATGTCGACGCTGATGATCAGGCGAATCCCTGACTCGGCCGCGCGCTCGATCACATCATCGCGCATGTCGTAGCCTTCGCGGATGCGATGCGGCACGTGAAAGTCGGCGGCGCCACCGCACAATTCAATCGCAGTCTTCAAGATGATGACCGCCATGGTGCCGTCGACGTCATAGTCGCCGTAGATGAGAATGGGCTCCTTGCGTTCGAGGGCGGCGGCGATGCGATCGACGGCGGCGCGAAGGCCGGTCATCCGGTCCGGGGCGTGAAGGTGAGAGAGCGAGGGCTTAAGAAAAGTGCTGGCGGATTCCGCATCGCTGATGCCGCGGCGCACCAACAGTGGCGCGAGGATGTGCGCTGCATTGCCGATGCCGCGAAGCGCGGGATCGGTGCGCAACGCCGCGATCAGAGGCGCGACCAGGTCTTGATCTGTTGTCTTTTGAATCCACCGCATGGTTGATGGAGCAGTTTACTACCGTGGAGTGTTGCCGAGTGGATGGGATCAAGGACCCGCCGAGCTTCGCTCGGCTGGGCGGGCGAGGGAGCCCCCCACACAAGCTAGTTTTCTTCGTCCTGATCTGGTTCGTCCAGGGTGAGGCCGCCGAATTCATCGGACACTTCGAGCAGATGCTGGTAGCGGTCGTACCACTCGGTGCTGACTTCACAGAGAAACATCGATCCCTGGTAGGCCCAGCCCAACTGCAGAAATCCCACTTTGCCAATGTGGGCGCGGAGCCAGCGGGCATCTTCCACATCGTCGGTGTCAGTGAACTCCGAGTTGGTGAGGCGTTGCACCATTTCATCCAGTTCCGAGAGTTCCAGCGTCCAGGAGTGCATGGTCAGAAAAGGCGCGCCCGCCGACTTCGCCAGTTCGACGAAATCTTTCCAGCCATCGGGATTGCCGCCCGTCTCCCACATCACGCATTGCACCTCGTCATAATCCACGTAGCCGTGGAAGCGGCGCATGCCGTGGCCTTCCACGAAGGCAACCATGTCGTCTTTTACGGTGGAGAGATCGTCTGGAATGGGAGACATATAGGGAGAATCGTGACCACCATTGTATGCCGATCGCAACTCCAGTGCCAGCGCCGGCCGCGATCAATGAGCCAGAGCGAGCGTGGGCGCAGGCGTTGGCATGGACATCAGTCCGGCGAACATGCGATAGAACTTTTCGGTGTCGAGATCGACTTGAATTTCAACCGCCTGCGCATCGGGCCGAGAAGTATCTTTGGTGGCCCAGGTGAGCGTGTTGCCGTATCCCGCGCCGCGATCGAGATCGACGCTCATGTAGCGGGTCTCGCTCTTCGTGATGAGAGTGGGATCGATCCATGCGGCAGCGGCCAGTTCGTCCCACATGATGTCGGCTCCGGGCGTGAGCATGGCGAAACGCGCGAGGTAGCGGGCCAGTGGAGTTCCGCTGGCCTCGATCTGCTTCACCAGCGCGGCCGTCATGTGAGTCTTGACGGAAATATCGACCGGCGTGCAGACGATTTTCTTCCACCGCGCGCGCAAAACGATTTCCGCCGCCTCCGGATCGAACCAGAAGTTGAACTCGTGCCGGGGATTGTCCAGGAATTCGGGATTGTCGGTCTGCGGACTGAGGCTGCCACCCATGAAGACGAGTTCCTGCGCCAGTTCCGGAAACTGCGGATCGAGGGAAATGGCAAGGGCGAGGTTGGTCATCGGCCCGCCCTCATAGATCGTGACTTCGTTTGGATATTGATGCACCATGCGGATTAGAAAATGTGCCGCATCCTCGTTGGCAGGTTTTGTGGTGGGCCGACCCTCCGGCAGTGGAGGCACGACCGAGGCTTCGTGCCACCACCGCTCATCCCACGCCCCAGCGTAGGCGACTTTGCCATAACGCTGCTGCCAGAACCGGGATTCCTCGCGCGTGCGGACGAGCGGGAATGCCGCGCCGGGCACGACCGGAATGTCGGTGCGGCCCATGATTTCCAGCAAGCGCAACGTATGAGCCACTTCTTCGTCGCGCCACTGATCTCCGCTGACCACGGTGATGCCGAGCACTTCCACCTGCGGCGACTGAATCATCAGCATCAGCGTCTGCATGTTGCTGCCGCCGGGCCCGGAACAGTCTTCGTTGACGATGACTTTGTGGCGAGGTTGGGCAGAAGCCAATCCGGCGAGCCCAAGGAATAGGGCAGTCAGGGCGATCTTGCGTGTATCCATCCAATTTCTCCGGGGCCTTCGCCATGGTCTGGGAGCGCTAGAAAAAGCTGGGCAGACTGGTTGGTTCCAGTCTGGCCGAAAGCGGTTCACGGATTCTGCCCTAGAAAATCACCTTCAGGGCGAACTGGATAAATCGAGGATCGTTCAGGGTCTGATTCACAACCCCGAAGCTGGAGGGGCTATCCACATCTTGCATCGAACTGGCGCTGGTGCCCGGCAGGAAGAAGTGGGGATGATTGAAAAGGTTGAAGAACTCTGCCCGGAACTGCAGGTCCATGCCTTCTCGGAACGAAAGAGGAAAGTCCTTGATGGCTGAGAAATCGGTGTTCACGAAGCGGGGCCCATAGACCGGGGCGCGAGCCGCGTCTCCGAGTTCTCCCATCTGAGCGTCTGCGAAGGCGCACGGATTGAACCAGTTCGCTAACGTGTGAACGCTCGTAGGCGCGATTCCGAGCAGGGTGCTCCCCGGAATGGCTTGCCCAACCGAGTACTGACATTGAATGTTCGGGTTTCCTGCCACGGTTCCAGGTCTTAGTGGATTAGAAATTTCGTTGGGACGATTCAAGCTGTTGCCGTTCCAGGCAAAGTTGACTCCCGAGCCACTGAAGTTGCCGTTATTGCTGGCAACGACAAACAGTGGGAAGCCGGAGGTGGCCTTCTCAATCAAGTTCAGATGCCAGTTTCCAAGAACCGCGTTCCCTGCACCGCCCCAGTCGCTGCCAAAGCGTTTACCCTTGCCAAACGGCAAGTCGTAAAGAACGCTGGCGGTGAGTTGGTTGTTGAGATTGATCTGTGAAAGTGACCAATCCAGCCTGTTGGCGCCGGGCAGAGGCCAGTACATGGCGCCGGGCAGGGTGCCGAGTCCATCGGGAAATCCGGAATCGAAGGTGCGGGAATAGGTATAGCTCACTAGAGCGTAGAGGCCGTGCCGTGCACTCTTCTCGGCTTTCAGCTGCAGAGAATCATAGCGGGCGCGGCCATTGTCGCTATTGTTATCGATTGAGGTGAACTCTCCATAGGGAGCTGGGAAGTATGCGCCTCCCGGGCCGCAACCCAGAGTGTAGCCCGGGGTCGCATTGGGGCCACCAGCGCACGCCGTCGGAGATCCCAGGTTTTGATTGAGTCCATCGTTCAGGATGTGAGTGCTGCGAGATCCCGCGTACCCGACCGTCAGAACGACCTCACCGGGTAGTTGATGTTCAACGTTCAGATTGAACTGCTGCACCATGCCCTGCTTGAAATTGAGGGGCTGGGTCTGGATGGTGCCGGTGAAGCTGGAAGGGGGAGGAGGCGCTAAGATCGGCTGCAGACTGGGTTGGAGAAGGGAGAGCTGAAGCCCGCAATTCTGCGGCATTGCTGAGGTCGCGTTTCCGAAGGGGCAGGGGTTGCCGTAGAAGTAGTTGAAGTTGTCGACTTCCGCATAGTAGGGCGGATTCTGCCAGGTTCCCTGCGCGCCCTGGCTCCAGGCAGAGTCGTGGAAGATCGCATATCCAGCGCGAATCGCTGTCCTCTGGCTCCCCATCGGCTTCCAGGCCAATCCGATGCGCGGCTCGAAAGCAGTCTTGTCAAACTGAAGACCTACGCTGCCAGTCGAGACCACGCAACCAGCGCATCCGCTCAGCGGTCCCGTGACCAGATACTGGCCGGTCGCGTAGTCAAAGTTCGCCTGGCGGCCAGCGGCCTCGGTAATGGGCGTAGTCAGCGACCAGGCAAAGCCCAAATTCACGGTTAGGTTATTGGTGATCCGCCAGTCATCCTCCACAAAAGGTCGATACATCTTCCAGCGACGACCCGTCGTGCGCGCCCAAGAAGGTCTGGTCGTGGATGGACCCACCCACTTGGCCGAGAAGCAGGTCGGCGGCGTCATCCCCGGTGAACGAGCCGCTGCCCCCGAACAACAGGAAGTAGCCGTCGCCGAAGCCGTTGGTAAGCACGTTCATCTGATTAGCGCGAATTCCGGCGCCGACCCGGATGTTGTGTTTACCGCGAATCATATCCAGAGAATCCGACGCGAAGAAGACGTTGGTCCCGCCCTGAAACGGGGAGAACCCGCGATCGCCGACCGACCAGTAGCCGGTCAGTTGCGTTGAGCTGAGGCCGCAACCCACGCAATCTTTGGTCGACTGGTTGAGACTCGCGGGGTAGCCAGTTACGCTATCGCATTGACTACCCAGGTCGGCGCCTTGAATGCCCAGCTTTGCAGCTTCGCAGGTGCCGGTGCCGTACGACAGGATGTGGTTGAAAATGCGATTGAATCCAGCAGTAAATTGATTGATAGTGTTCGCCGAAAGAAGGTGAGTCTCTGAAACCGCCACATTGCGCCCGTGGTTGGTGATGTTCTGTGTGCTGGCAAAAGCCCCGGCTTCGGCGAAGCCCGGCGATCCGCCGGGAACAAACGAATACGCCTGATCGTAGCTGAAGCGAGCAAACACTGAGTCTTTGCTGGAGAAGTTGTGATCGAGGCGAATGTCGAATTCGCCCTCGTTCAGCTTCCTCACGGGCTCGTTAGTGTAGTTGAATCCGAGCTCGGAGTTGTTCGCGTTGCTCTGGGGATAAAGAGCAATCATTGCCGCGCCAGCCTTGTCGAACATGGTTGTCGGGATCTTATTGCAGTTTTGCGTTGTGCCTGTGGGCGTCTGAGTTCCATCCGAATTCGGTGCCACCGCAACCAACGTTCCGCCTACGTTATTGCAGATGAAAGGCACTGGAACCAGCGTCGTGGTGTTATTGACGTAGGGATCGATAAGTTGAATGGGGTTGGGAATTCCGAACGGATCATCGGTGAAGTCCCCATCCATCATCTGTTGCGTTGGAATCAGTCCCGTGAAGGGAATGCCGTGCCGCTGTCTCTTGGCCTGATAGTCGAGGAAGAAAAAGGTCTTGTCTTTCTGCAGTGCGCCGCCCAGGGAACCGCCGAACTGATTCAGGTTGAACTGCTGTTTCGGGGTCGTCTCGCCGAAAGAGTACGCGGCGGCATCCAGTTTGGTATTACGGAAGAATTCGAACAGCGATCCGTGAAGCTGGTTCGAACCTGACTTTGTAGTGACAAGCACGGTCGGACCCGAACGGGTGCCGTACTCGGCCGAATAGTTGTAAGTGAGAACCTTGAATTCCTCAATGGCGTCGATCGAGGGCAGAATCGCGATGCCGCCTGCCGTCAGTTCGTTATTGTCGACGCCGTCAAGCAGCCAGTCCGTACTCTGGGCGCGCGATCCACCCACCGAGAGTGAGAACGTGCCGCGCGCAGACACTTCGCTGCTGGGCCCCCCGTTGAAGAAGCTGTTCGGGTTCGTTTCCTGGGTTACGCCCGGCGTCAGCGTAGCCAACTGGACGAAATCACGTCCGTTGAGCGGGAGTTCCGCTACCTGTTCCGAAGTTATGACCTGCCCCAATGTTGGGTTGGAGGTCTGCACAACTACTTCGGTCGCATTGACTTCGACACTCGTGCTCACCGACGCGGGCACGAGTTTGAAATCGAGTTCGCGGTGCTCGTCGATCTGCAGGCGGACGTTCTTTGCTTCTGAGGGCTTGAAGCCCTTGGCGTCGACTTTGATGGTGTAGTCAGCAACGCCGAGCAACGGGATCAGAAAGTGTCCGGTGTCATCGGTGAGGGCTTCGCGCGATGCGTTCGTGGCTTGGGCGGTGACGGTAACATTGGCGCCCGACAGCACCGCTCCAGAATTGTCTGAAACTGTGCCCGAGAAGCTGCCGGTTGCCTGACCGTGCAGGAGCGGGCTGAACAGACATGCCAGCGTACAGACAAACACCGAGAAACGCGCCTTCTGGTTCGACATTTCTTGAACCCCTTTCATCGCTGCTGGAAAAAAAGAAAAAACATCCCCTACCCCTGGGTTTTGGGAGGCCGGAACCGTAAGCACGGCTTATAAATTGCCAGTTACAGCTAAGTCAAGAATTTTCGTAGTGTTAACACCCTGGACGCGGGCATTCTTTGGCAACGAGTCATGCAAAAAACCGCTTGCTGTTGTTGATTGTTGAAAGCTGCGGCAAACAGTTTCGGACCGCACGGCAGACGGAAACCTGTACTGGGCGCGAGAACTGATCTTCAAGTTTTATCGCATGAAGTTTTATCGCATGAAGTCTTATCGCATGCGAAGCGCGGGCCAGCGTCAGGGCCGAGCGGCCAATTCGCGATCAAAACGGGAACGATCATAGAAGGATTTCTGCGTTCCCACGCCCGTTGTGGACAAACCTGCGTAGAGATTTGCGCGACGAACGGCTTCCCCTTCGGGAACTCCTTCGGCAAGAAATACGGCGAAGCTGCCGATGAAAGCATCGCCCGCGCCCGTGCTGTCGATGCTGTCGACGGGAAACGGCGGCACGTGTACGCTGCCATCACGGCTGGCGAGAAGAGATCCGTTCGCCCCCAGAGTGATAATCACCCGACGAATGCCGCCGGCCAGCAGTTGCTCGGCGCACTTCTTCGCGTCTTCGACATTCTTCACGGGGCGTCCGGTGATCGCCTCGGCCTCACTCTCATTCGGAACAAAATAGTCGAGATCCTTCAGCGCACTCAGATCGACAGGCTGCGCGGGTGCGGGGTTGAGGATGCAGCGGATTCCGTGCGCGCGCGCAAACTGGATCGTGTAATAAACCGTCTGCAACGGAATCTCGAACTGCAGCACGATGCAGTCGGCGGATTTCAGTACATCGGCGGCGGCATCAACGTCGGCGGGCGTGAGAGCATCGTTCGCTCCCTTCACCACCAGAATGCGGTTCTGGCCGTTAGGCTCGACGAAGATGGGCGCGACTCCGCTGGAGAGTCCCTCAACTTGCTTCACGTGGGTGGAATCGATTCCCTGCTTGCGGAAATTTTCAATGGTCGCGGGACCGAACAGGTCGCTGCCCACGCGCGCGACCATAAAAACTTCGGCGCCACAGAGACGCGCCGCCACGGCCTGATTCGCGCCCTTGCCGCCGAAGCCGAGATCAAACTTCTGGCCGAAGATGGTTTCCCCAGGTTTGGGAAATTGATTTGTGAACGTTGTAAGGTCGATGTTGGCGCTGCCAACCACCGCAATTCTCGGGCGCTTTGCCATAAACGCTGTCGCTGTCTCCGAAAAATATTGAGGAAGGCCGAGTCTATTCAGCGCACCGAGAATGTGTCAACGGCATGTCGCGATGGAGGTGATGGCGGAACCGTCCTTTCTGCTATAGTTTCGATCCTCGATCATTCCGTTTGGTCGGTAAGTTTGGATCGCTAAGTTTGGATGGTTACGACTGGGAGGATGCCATGGCCCGCAATGTCCGCTGTGCCTTGATTCAAGCCAGGAACGCGCTCTCCACCGAACGCCCGCTCGCGCAGATCAGGAAGGCGATGATCGACAAGCACATGAAGTTGATCGAGCAGGCCGCGCGCAAGAAGGCGCAAGTCCTCTGCCTGCAGGAACTTTTCTACGGTCCGTATTTTTGTGCCGAGCAAAACGCGCGCTGGTATGAACTGACCGAGCGCGTGCCCGACGGCCCGACCACGCGCCTCATGCAGAAAGTTGCGAAGAAGCACCGCATGGTGATCGTGGTTCCGGTTTATGAAGAGCAGATGCCCGGTGTGTACTTCAATACCGCAGCCGTCATTGACGCCGACGGCCGCTATCTCGGCAAGTACCGCAAGCATCACATCCCGCACTGCCATCCCGGATTCTGGGAAAAGTTTTACTTCACTCCCGGCGATCTCGGCTATCCCGTGTTCGAAACCAAGTATGCTCGCGTCGGCGTCTACATCTGTTATGACCGTCATTTTCCCGAAGGTGCGCGCATTCTCGGATTGAACGGAGCGGAGATCGTTTTCAATCCTTCCGCCACCGTGGCCGGACTCTCGGAATACTTGTGGGAACTCGAACAACCCGCTCACGCCGTGGCCAATGGATATTTCGTGGGCGCGATCAATCGCGTGGGGATCGAAAAACCGTGGAGCATCGGCGAATTCTACGGCAAGAGTTATTTCTGTAATCCGCGTGGCAAGATCATCGCCCAGGCCAGCCGCGACAAAGATGAGGTGGTGGTCGCCGACCTCGATCTCGACATGATTGAAGAGGTGAGAAAAGTGTGGCAGTTCTTCCGCGACCGCCGGCCAGATAGCTACGGCCCAATCACGACGCAGAGCGGGGGCCGCGAGTAATCGCGAAATTTGGTAATCGAGTAATTGCTCCCGTGGTTGAGTGCGGTTCGTCTTTCAATCACCAAAGCACGAGATTTCTCAATTACTCAGTCCTATGACAGACCGCACCCACGAACGTCTTTCGCGCATCGAGTCCAGTCCTCTGTACAACGAGGATCTTGCGCCTGCCACCGCCGAGCGCCGCCATTGGGGAACGTATAACTTCGCGGCTCTGTGGATTTCGATGTCGGTGAACATCCTCACCTACATGCTGGCCGCCAGTCTGATTAAAGGAGGCATGAACTGGAAGCAGGCAGTCGCCACGATTTTCGTGGGCAATGTAATCGTGCTGGGGCCGATGCTGCTGAACTCGCATCCCGGCGCAAAATATGGAATTCCGTTTCCAGTTCTGGCCCGGGCCTCATTCGGAGTGCTGGGCGCGAACGTCGCGGCGGTGCTCCGCGCGCTGGTCGCGTGCGGATGGTTCGGCATTCAGACCTGGATCGGCGGCGAAGCCATCAGCACCCTGTTGGCAACGCTTGCTCCCAGTTGGAAAAACTTTCCCTACGGCCCCGCCGTCTGCTTCTTTCTTTTCTGGCTCATCAACCTGGCGGTTGTGCTCAAAGGAATCGAATACATCCGCATTCTGCAGGGCATCAGCGCCCCGGTTTTACTGGGCGTGGGATTGCTTTTGTTGGGGTGGGCCTATCACGCGGCTGGCGGCTTCGGGCCGATGCTATCGGTGCCGTCGCGCTTCACCAGTTTTCCTGACTTCCTGAAGTTCCTGGTCCCCGCACTGAATGGCACGGTTGGTTTCTGGGCCACAGTCTCGTTGAACATTCCGGACTTCACACGATTCGCGCGCAACCAGCGGGAGCAGGTGATTGGGCAGGCGCTAGCTTTGCCAACGACGATGACGCTTTACGCTTTTGTCGGAATAGCAGTGACGTCCGCCACCGTGGTCATCTACGGAACCGCGATCTGGGATCCAGTTGAACTGCTCAGCCGCTTTCACTCACCTGTAGCCGTGGTGATCTCGCTGGTTGCAATTCTGCTCGCGACACTCAACGTCAACATCGGCGCCAACGTGGTTTCGCCCGCCAATGATTTTTCCAATCTGTGGCCGCGCGGAATCAGCTTTCGCACGGGCGGCATCATCACCTGCTTTATGGGTATCGCGCTGATGCCGTGGAAGCTGCTCTCCAGCTACAGCACCTTCATCATGGGATGGCTCGGCGGCTACGCAGCTTTTCTGGGACCCGTGGCGGGAATCATGATCTGCGACTACTTCGTCATCCGGCGGCGGGTGTTGCAGATCGACGATCTGTATCTTCGGGGCGGGCTCTATGAATATTCCCGGGGATTCAACTGGTGCGCGATCATCGCGCTGGCGGTGGGAGCGGGCACCGCACTCGCTGGGCTTGCGATTCCATCCGTGCGCGTGCTCTATGACTATTCGTGGTTCGTCGGCTTCGCGGTTTCCTTCATGGCATATTACGCGCTGATGAAGCTTCAGGGGCAGCCTGCAATTTCTCCGCAGGAAGCCGCGTAACGTCGACTAAACCTTCTGCCCCTTCAGAAACTCAGGCAGCACATCGCGCTCGTAAATATCCAGCGTCTGCTCTTCATCCCCGCACATCAGGTAAATGTTGAACTGCGTCACGCCCACAGCAGCCAGCGCGCGAAGTTTTTCGCGATGGGCCTGGGCTGGGCCGACCAGGCAGAACCGGTCGATGACTTCGTCGGAAACGAAGTCTGCGTTGTCGCTGCCGACTTCGCAATGGTGCTGATAATCGTAGTGGCCGCGGTCCTGCACGAACGAAGTCAGCGCGGGCGGCAGATCTTCCGGCTTGTATTGCCGGATCAGATCCATGACGTGGTTTGACACCAGGGCCGGAAACCAGCGCACCCGCTCGCGAGCGACGCTCAGATCATCCGATACCCACACCGGCGCGGCCGCCATCACCTCGATATGTTTTGGATCGCGTCCGGCAGCGAGCGCACCTTCCTTCACGAAGCCCATACACCAGGCAATTAGAGCGGGATCGGCAAACTGCAGAATAATTCCGTCGGCCACTCGTCCCGCCATGTGCAGCACCTTGGGCCCGTATCCGGCGATCCAGACTCGCGGAGAATCTTTCGCCCAGCTGAGGCGCGTGGCTTGACCATCATGTTGCACTTCCTTGCCGGAAGTAAGGTCGCGAAACTCCGCGACGGCCGCTTCTAATTGCGACCAGCTGACGGGCTTCTTGCCCATCACGCGCCGCGAGCTGTCGCCGCGTCCGATGCCGAGTTCCATGCGGCCGCCCGAAATCAAGTTGAGGGTTGCGAACAAACTGGCAGTGACGGTCAAATCGCGGGTCGCGGGATTGGTGACGCACGTGCCCAGCCGCATGCGCTCTGTGTTGGTCGCCATCAGCGTGAGCAGCGGATACGGTTCCTTCCACAAAACGTGGGAATCGAAAATCCAGCCGTATTCAAATCCAGCAGCCTCGGCCTGCCGCGTCAGGCCCACGATGCGTTCGATTGAAATATCAGGTTTCAGTGCAATGCCGAAATGCATGGCCGGTCCCCTTCATCGAGAAACTATGAGGAACTGATTGCGAACAACGGATGTGAATAACTGATGCGAATAACTGATGTAAATAACTGATGTGAATAACTAAAGTGCGGCAGTGTAGCATAGAATTCTTTTTCGCATCTCGGCCAACCTCGCGGCGCCGATCTGACGGAGGACTCGATGGGTTTCGACACGATCATCAGAAACGGTTCTGTAGTGACGGCCACGGACACATACACAGCGGACGTCGCCATCGTGAACGGGAAGATCACCGCCATTGGCGCCGACCTACCCTCGGAGAACGCCACGCGGATTCTGGAGGCGTCGGGCAAACTCGTTCTGCCCGGCGGGATCGATGTTCACACTCACCTCGACATGCCGTTCGGGGGCACGACCAGCGCGGACGACTTCGAGACTGGCACTCGGGCTGCCGCGTTCGGAGGCACAACCACGCTGATCGACTTCGCGATTCAATACAAGGGCCAACCCCTGCGCCAGGCCTTCGACACGTGGATGAGCAAGGCTGCGAGCAAGGCCACTTGCGACTACGCGTTCCACTGCATCGTCACCGACGTTTCTGGCGGACAACTTTCGGAGATGAACGACCTGGTGCACGAAGGCGTTACCAGCTTCAAATTATTCATGGCGTATCCCGGCGTTTTCATGCTCGACGATGGCAGCATATTCAAAGCTCTGCGGACCACGGCGAAAAACGGCGGGATGGTTTGCATGCACGCGGAAAACGGCAGCGCGATTGACGTCATCGTGCAGCAGGCTCTGGCCGAGGGGAAACGAGCGCCGAAGTATCACGCGCTGACTCGTCCCACAACCGCGGAGGCCGAAGCCGTTGGCCGCGCCATCGCCCTGGCCGAAATGGCGGGCGCGCCCATCTACATCGTCCACTTAAGCTGCAATGAAGCGCTGGAGAAAATTCGCGAGGCCCGCGATCGCGGGCTCCCAGTCTATGCGGAGACTTGCCCGCAATACTTGTATCTTTCGCTCGAGAACATGGATGCTCCCGGCTTCGAAGGAGCGAAATATGTTTTCACTCCTCCGCTGCGCGAGAAATGGCACCAGGAAAAACTCTGGAACGGATTGAAGCACGATCATCTGCAAGTTGTCTCCACCGATCATTGCCCGTTTTGCTTCAAGGAACAGAAAGAAATGGGCCGCGACGATTTCACGAAAATTCCGAACGGAGGTCCGGGCGTGGAGCACCGCATGAGCCTGATCTACTCGGGCGGCGTGGCCAGCGGGCGGTTTAGCGCCAACCGTTTTGTGGAACTGGTTTCGACCACTCCGGCCAAACTCTTCGGACTGTATCCCCGCAAAGGAACTATCGCCATCGGCAGCGATGCCGATCTGGTGATTTTCGATCCCCGCCGCAAGCACACCATCAGCGCCGTGACCCATCACATGCGCGTGGATTACTCCATGTTCGAAGGCATCGAAGTCACGGGCATGCCCGACGTTGTTCTTTCGCGCGGCAGAGTTGTTGTGGACGGCGACAAATTTCTGGGACGCGCGGGACAGGGAGAATTTTTGCGGCGCGCCACTTACGCACAAATGAACGGCTAGACTTTCCGGTACATGCAGAAAACTTTCAAAGGGGAGAAAACATGTTCACGCCGCCGAATCTCACGATTGCGCTGTTGATGATGATCACCAGCGCCATCTGCTGGGGGTCCTGGGCCATCACTTACAAGGGCGTCAAGAATTACCGGTTTGAACTTTTTTATTGGGACTATGCAATCGGCATTTTTCTGAGTTCTCTGATTCTCGCGTTGACCCTGGGGAGCAGCGGCCACGACTCCTCGAGCTTCATGAATAACCTTCAGACCGCAGACCATTCCAACATCGTCTCCGCTCTGATCGGGGGAGCCATTTTTAATCTGGCGAATCTGCTGCTCGTGGCAGCCGTCGACCTGGCGGGATTGGCGGTCGCATTCCCGGTATCCATCGGCATCGCGCTCGTGGTGGGCGTAGTGTTGAACTTCATCCTGCAGCCTAAAGGCAGCGGCCTGCTCTTGGCCGCGGGCGTTGCCTGCGCGCTGATTGCCGTGGTTCTCGATGGCAAGGCTTACGGCAGCCTCACCCGATCCAAGGGAGGTGCTTCGCGCAAAAGCATCATTCTATGCGTGATCTCCGGAGCTCTGATGGGGCTATGGAGTCCGTTCATGACCTATGCCATGACTCGTGGCAACTCACTCACGCCTTACAGCGCGACCACATTTCTCACGCTGGGAGCGCTGCTCTCCTGCTTTGTGTGGAATGTTTATTTCATGAAGAAGCCGCTGGTTGGCGATCCCGTAGGTTTCGGCGGATTTTTCAGCGGACCACCTTCCGGACATTTGCTGGGCCTGATTGGCGGCTGCATATGGGGCCTGGGGACTGTGCTCAATCTCACCGCCGGCAAACTCACGGGGCAGGCCATTTCGTATGCCATCGGGCAATCGTCGCCGATGGTCGCGGCTTTGTGGGGAGTGCTGGTGTGGAAAGAATTTGCCGGCGCGGGAAAGAGCGCGAAAACTTATCTTACCCTGATGTTCGTTTTCTATGGACTGGCGATTCTGCTGGTCGCGCACGCGAATAGCTGAGTGAAAGAGATCGGTCTACTTGCCTTTGATGCGACCGATGAACAATCGCAAGAACCGGTCCGCATCGGAGGCCAGGCAGACGCGCGCGTTCGGCTTCAGGTCGATCACTCCCTCGATCTCGTAGTGATCGCCGTGGAGCATATTGTTCTCGTTCGATCCCATGCGATTGGCGACCGTCTCTCCGCGCGTAAACTCTCCTTTCAGCTCCACATCCACGTGCATGTCTTTGAGAGTTACCAGCGTCGGATCGATTACAGCGCCCACCGCCAGCGGATCGTACATCGCAGCCCCCTGATATCCGCTCTTTTCCGAGCGCGTCAGGTAAAAGTCCGCTAGCTTCCCGATGAAGTCGCTCTCCGGTCCGTGCAGGGATTGCAGATCCGCCAGATACTTGCGCGTGATGATCGTCCTCTCTCCCACGTCTGAGCCAACCATGGTGACCATCCAGCCCGCATTGAAAACGATGGCCGCGGCTTCTGGGTCACCATAAATATTCGCCTCCGCCGCACCGTTCACATTTCCGCCTGTGATGGAGCCGCCCATGATGACAACGTCTTTCGTCAGTGGAACGATCGACGGGTCCTTCGAGACAGCCAGCGCAATGTTGGTGAGTGGGCCAACCGGAATCAGCGTGACTTCATGAGGATATTTATGGATCAGTTCAATGATCAGATCGGGTCCGAAACGTGGATCCGCTTTGCATTTCGATGCAGGCAGTTCAACTCCGGCCAGACCATTCTTTCCATGCCAGAACTGAGCTGTGATCAACTTCTGGTTGAGCGGATGCTGCGCACCCCCAGCCACCGGCAAATCGCAACGGCCGGCGAGCGACGCCAATTTGAGTGCGTTCTCCAGTCCCTGTCGCCCATCGACGTTGCCGGGCACGACCGTCAGAGCTTCCACTTTCAATTCCGGCGAGTTCAGGGCGAGCAGAATCGCCATCGCGTCATCGACACCAGGATCCGTGTCAATGATCACGCGAGTTTGGGTGAAGCCTCCGGCTACAAGCAAGGAGACAGCTAGCATTGCGAACAAGATTTTTTTCACGGAGTTCCTTTTGAAATATAGAGCCCCGGACGCCCTCGTCCGGGCCGGGAGCACGCAAGTGCATCCGTCAGAGTCATGACGATACCTGGGCGGACGAGGGCGTCCGCCCCTCCACAGACTACAACAGCATCCCTGCGATGGAAGCTGACATGAGGTTGGCCATCGTCCCTGCCAGCATGGCTCGGACGCCGAGCCGAGCCAGTTCGCCTCGCTTATTCGGCGCCAGCGCGCCAATGCCGCCGATCTGAATTCCGATCGAACTGAGATTGGCGAAGCCGCACAGCGCGAACGTGGCGATGGTGAACGAGCGCGGATCGAGCGTCCCTTTCATGGGGCCGAGCTGAGAGAAGGCGACAAATTCGTTGATGACCATGCGCGTACCGAGCAAATTCCCGATGGAGGCGGCATCGCGCCATGGAACACCGATCAGCCAGGCTATCGGCGCAAACGCCCAGCCAAAAACCTGCTGCAGGCTGTAGGGGAACCACGAGACGTGGATGTGGGCCCAGCCCATCATGGCGTTCACCAGCGCCAACAAGGCAATGAACGTGATCAGCATCGCACCCACGTTCAGGGCCAAGTGCAGGCCGTCGATGGTGCCGCGCGCAATGGCTCCGAGAACATTCGATTCCTTCTCCATCGCTGGCATTTGCACGCGGCCGGCCGTCAGCGGTTTTTCGGTCTCGGGTACCAGCATTTTCGCGATGAGCAGCGTGCCGGGAGCGGTCATGATGACGGCAGTGAGCAGATTCTTCGGGTCGGCGCCGCCCACGTGAATGTAACCGGCCATCATGCCTCCGGAAATGTGCGCCATGCCGCTGGTCATCACCGTCATCAATTCGGAATGGGTAAGCTCGGGCAGGAAGGGGCGGATGGTGAGCGGCGCTTCGGTCTGGCCCATGAAGATGCTGGCGGCGAGATTCAGCGATTCGGCGCCGCTGGCGCCCATCACCGTGGTCATGACCCAGGCGCCCGCGCGAATGATCAACTGCATGACGCCAAGATGGTACAGCACGGCAAAGAATGCGGCGATGAAGATGATCGTCGGCAACACTTGAAAAGCAAAGATGAAACCCACCGACGAAGACTGTTTGCCGAGATCGCCAAAGATAAATTCCGAACCGTAGTAGGAAAAATCGAGAAGGTGCTTGGCCCCCGCGCCCAGCCATGCGAAGAGGTCTTGTCCCTTTTGGGTCCGGAGGACAAAAATCGCCATCACGATCTGCATGCCAAGGCCCCACACCACGGTCTTGACGCGAATGGCGCGCCGGTTGGTGGAGAAAGTGTAAGCCAGGCCGAGCATGGTCAACAGACCAAGAATTCCCGTATAGCGTCCCATTCAGTTTTTCTCCCCGGACTTTCCGATCACTCTGTGCCCGATCACTTTATGAATGAGCGGCCGCTTCGCAGGAGGCGAATCTGCAACCTCACAACTGGCCTCGATGAGTTGCCGGGCGCGCGCCGCTTGCGCTTCGGCGTTGTAGTAGATGGTCGCGATCGCTTCTGCGGTGGCCACTCGATCTCCAACCTTCTTGTGCAGCACAATCCCGACGGCAGGGTCGACGGCATCTTCCTTGCGCTCGCGTCCGCCGCCGAGAATCACGCACGCCGTGCCAATCTGCTCGCACTGCATCGACGTGAGATATCCGGTCTTTGCGCTCGCAACCTGCGTGGTGTGCTGCGCCTGAGGCAGACGCTTCACGTCGTCGATGACGCGCGCGTCTCCGCCCTGCAGTTCCACCATCTGCCGGAACCTTTCCAACGCCCTGCCCGACGAAATCAATTTCGCGCTCTCCTGCTTCCCTTCCGCAACCGTTTTGGAAACGCCGCCGAGATGCAGCATCCATCCCGCCAACTCTAGGCAGAGTTCCCGCAAGTCTTCGGGCCCGGCGCCGCGCAGAACCTCTACGACCTCGACCACTTCCAGCGCGTTGCCAATCATGTTACCCAAAGGCTGATCCATATCCGTGATCAGCGCGACGACCTGTTTGCCCATCCGCTCCCCGGTCTCGACCATGAGTTCGGCGAGGAAGGCCGCGTCTTTCTCGCTTTTCATGAAAGCGCCCGAACCAGTTTTCACGTCGAGCACCAGCGCGTCGATACCTTCCGCCAGTTTCTTGCTCATGATCGACGCGCAAATCAAATACGGACTCTCCACCGTGCCGGTGACATCGCGCAGGGCGTAAAGCTTGCGATCGGCGGGCGCAATCTCCGCTGTCTGCCCAATCATCGCGCAGCCGCAGATTTCCAGCACGCGGCGGAACTCTGTCACGGGAAGATTCACGTTGAAGCCGGGAATGGCCTCCAGTTTGTCGAGCGTTCCGCCGGTGTGCCCAAGGCCGCGCCCGCTGATCATCGGAACCGCAACGCCGGCCGCGGCAGCCAGGGGCGCGAGAACCAGAGAAGTTTTATCGCCGACGCCGCCCGTCGAGTGCTTGTCGACCTTCCCGCGCGGCAACGAAGAAAGGTCCAGCACATCGCCGGAATGCAGCATCGCGTCGGTAAGCGCCGCCGTCTCCGCCCGCGTCATCCCTTTCAGCACCACGGCCATCAGCCACGCCGAAACTTGATAGTCAGGAATGCTGCCTTCCGTGTAGGCGTTGACCAAGCCTTCGATCTCCGCCTGCGAAAGCTCAACCCCGTCGCGCTTCTTGCGGATTACGTCAATGGCGCGGAACGTCGGGGGCACAGTCCGTTGGCTCACTGTTGGCTCACTGGTAAGCGAAATCCTTCCGGAAGAAGTTCGGTAATGTGCGCCTGCTTGGGGCCGGTAGCGCCCTGAAAGAAAATAGTTGCGTCAGGCCCGAATTCATAGATCACCTGGCGGCATGCGCCACACGGCGAACACGCGACTCCGTGATCGTTGGCGACGGCTACAGCCTGAATTTCGATCGAGCCCAACTGCGCGACCGCGGAAAATATCGCCGTCCGCTCCGCACAATTGGTCATTCCATAGGAAGCGTTCTCTACATTGCATCCTGAAAAGATTTTGCCGTTGGTCAGCAAGATGGCTGCTCCCACGTGGAAGTTCGAGTACGGAGCATGCGCATTCTTCATTACCTTGACGGCCGCCTGTTCCAGCTTTTTCCGCATCTCTGCGGAGACTATCTTCTTGGGCATATGTAAGGTATCGCGCAGTGCAGGCAAAATGCGTCTGCTCAAGCCATCGAATCGTGCGCCATTGTAAACCCTTGGTTGGAATTCTGGATTTTTTCTTGCCCTGAAGAGTCGTTCGGAGGGTGACGAAAAGTTGATTGTGTAAAAAGCGTGAGGGTATAAGTTCGCTTTGGCCTGACGAGCTAAAGCCGTCGGAGCGGCAGCGCGACCGGTTTTCCGGTTGGGACGCTATGAGCGCAGGCGGGGGAAGCGGCGGGTCTATCGCAATGCTACTACGAGCGGGATTTCGTAACCCGGACCCGGCAACCTCTTTCCCGCTCCCGCATCCAAGTAATTGGCAGAACTGTGGCGCTCTGCCCTCCCGCCTTACTGAGCGGAGAAAGGTTGGAGGGCAGGGCCGCTGCGGTAATAATTTCCGCGTGATAATTTCCGTAGAGACGTAGCTTTCTACGTCTCGGCCGACGGCCGCGCTCTGCGTGTAAGACGTGGCAAGCAACGTCTGTACGACAGCTTCACTCCGATCCGATAAACTAGATACCATGACACTGGCTTCCCGCTCGATGTTGACTCTGACCTTGCTGGCCTGCGGGCTGGCGGCTTTGCCCGCGCGCGCCCAAGAGGGTCCGCTTGAGACCACTCCCCCGCCAGGCACCACGCCCGAGGAGATCATCCAGCACTTCGCAGCCAAGGAAACCGAATTCGCCAAGGCGCGCGATCAGTACACCTACCGCCAGGACGTCAAGGTGCAGACCCTCGAGGGCGAGACCGTCGACGGAGAGTACAAGGAAGTTTTCGACGTCATGTTCGACGACAAGGGCAAACGCATCGAGAACGTGGTCTTCGCGCCCCAGTCCAGCCTGTCGAGGCTTTACATGACGCAGGAAGACTTTGATGACATCCGCCACCGGCTCCCGTTCGTGCTGACCACTCAAGACCTGCCCGAATACAACATCCTTTACGTGGGCCAGCAACAGGAAGACGAACTGCAATGTTATGTCTTTGACATCGCCCCCAAAAAAATTGAAGGCAAAAAGCGCTACTTCCAGGGACGCGTCTGGGTCGACAGCCACGATCTCCAGATCGTAAAGACCTACGGCAAAACCGTTCCCGATATCCGCAAGAATCACGGCGACGACGAGAATCTGTTCCCCAAGTTCACCACCTGGCGGCAGCAAATCGACGGCCTGTACTGGTTTCCGGTCTACACCAAGGTGGACGACGAACTGCACTTCAAAATGGAAGACGTCCACCTCAAGGAAATCGTGAAGTACGAAGACTACCGGCGCTTCGGCACCAATACGAAAATCCTGTACGAGGGCAAAGAAGTTCCCAAGGGCACCACGCCGCCCGACCAGAAGCCACCGGACCAGAAAAAGCCGGACAACCCGAACCCGCAAGATTAGCGTAGCAGGCTGCTGAAAAACTCAGCTCTAGATTGGTTTTGGGGAGGGCACGACTTCAGTCGTGCCGTTAAGTCCCTTAAAACCAAAATCGCGCTTTAGCGCCTGAGGTTCTCTTTCGACCGCCGAAATAAGTCTTTCAGCAGCCTGTTCGATCCAAGTTAGTTTCGATCTAAATTAGTTTAGATCAGCTAGGCTCGGGTAATCCTTTCTTCAATCGATCCCGGTGATTGCCTTCTGCGTGTACTGCAACACCAGGTCAATGTCAGCGCCCGGATCGGTGCCGTCCAACGCTGCCCCTTTGTACGGACTGGAAGCGGAGAGATGATAATCCCCGCCGCTTCCATGGTTGTAGTTCGTAAAATCTACCGCGGACCATGACGGAGAGAGCGAATTATCGGTCGGCCAATTGATCGTGCCCGCGTACCCTACAACAACGTTTCCGCTGAACCAGGAACTGCCCGTCCAGCAGCCTGCGATCATATCCGCCAGAGTAACTTTCGCACTCGGTCCGGGTACGCTGCAGTTGTCTGCCCCGCCGCCAGCGGGATAGAACCCAACCCAGCCGCTGGCGAAGATCGAATTACTGTAGCTGACGTTGGCGATCTGTGGCGTGCTCGTCGGGTTCACGGCTGGCGGCCCGCTCATATTCAGCATGGCGGTTGCAGTCTTCGAGCCTGGGGCTGGCCAGGTTGGCGCGGTTATCACCGTGAGATGATCGATGGCCACATCGTGGAGGATGTTCGCAGCCGGCGGCGGGTTTGCGGCCTGATAACCGCTGCCGATTTGACCCGTGTTTTGACCGCACCCATAACATCCGGGGTACTGCAGGTTATCGAACACGTCGTCATGAACGGAATAGTTGTGCCCGCCATCCGCCCAGCCATTGTCGTCGCTGGACCCGTTGGAAATCTGGAATGCACCCGCTGCCGTCGTGATGTAGTTATAGCGAACCGTCACGTCGGAGATGAAGCAGAGTGGGCAAACGTTCCCTGTCCTGGCGGCCTGATTCTTTGGCCCGATGAGCACTGCGTACCCGTCCTGGCTAAAGCCACCCCAGGTATTGGCCATCACGTTGCCTTCGAGTAGCACGCGGCAAGCGTTCTTCAGCTCGAACAGGTTCTTGACCACGTAGGTTGGGCCGACAAAGCCGGCGCTGGTCGGCATCCACGACAGCGGCTTGTACAGATAGTTGTTGCGGACCTCGATGTCGCAGGGAGTCACCGTGGCGGCAGAACCGCCGAAGATGATGTTCTCGGTCGAGGCTGACAGGTAGTTGTTGACGATCTTATAGGTGCCGTTTGGAGTTGATCCAGAGCCGCCAGAGATCGCCTGGGCGTCCGTGCATGAGCCGGTCACGGCTATGCAATGCATCTCGTCTATCCAGGATTCGACGACCGCGATATTGTTCCCCCCGCTAAGGTCAACGAACCTGCGTGTCTCCTCCCCGGGATTCCCGTGGGCATAGTTGCGATCGAAGACGATGTCGTGGGCGCCCGCCATGGTGACGAAGTTCACCAGCGGCTTTCCCGGCTGCTTCAACCACGCGATGCCAATGAAACGGATGTGGTCGCCGGTAACGGCGTTGGCGGCCGAGCCGGGGTTTAGGTATATCTTCGCCATGTGTGGCAGATAAGAAGCCGTGATCCTTACCCCAGGTGCGCTCAGCACGCCGTTCGTCCTGATCGTGATCCAGTGCCGCGCGTCGCAGTTCTTCGGAGTGAAGTTGAAGGGGCCGACCCAGGTTGCGTCGCGGGCGAGAAACAGAGTCTGTCCGCACACCAGTGCGTCGTAGGCTGCCTGCAGGTTGCCGCCGGCCGCTAGCCGAACCGCTGTCCCATGAGACGGCGTGTTTGCCAGCGAAGAGTTCAGGCAGTTTTCAGGCAGGTTCGCTGGGCCATCGGTCGAAGCGCCAATCACAACGTTCCGCAGACCGCAATAAACATTGTCAGGGTCGGACGCCAGTGGTGTTGTGGATGTACCTGCTATAGCAGATGGAGATAGCGAATAACAGCTAGATGAGACGGCAACAGCAACAATCAAAACGAAAACACGATTCATGGTTCCTCACGGTCGAACCGCAGGCTGGCCACTCCGCATGATTCGCAAGGGGCCGCATTTTCGGTGCGTTCGAGAGGAGCAAATCAATTGCCCGCGTTGGTCAACCAGCGCCTTTCGTGTGCTCGTTTAGAAAAGACTGCGGCACCGCGCGCCGCTGCTTCCCGCACAGAGCCTGCCGCAATCGGTTTCAGAGCGGGGATTCAGAGGATTAAGCGTCGAGACAATCAGAACCGTCGAGCCAGGCCGATCTGTGTTCGAACTTGGGTTCGAGCTTTTGTTCGAACTTGGGTTCGAATTGAAGTCAGACCCAGAATTATTAGCGGGACTTTAGACTCACCGCCGTTTATGCTCTCGCCGTCTTAGAGGATTTTTATGTCGCACCGCGGAGACTCATGCAAGGTCAACCGAACTTCACTGAGCAAAGCCGCAGAATGCGGCAGAGCCACGAGAGAGCGCAGGCATTCGTCCAGGACGGCTCCTTCTTAGCGGCTCTTCCTTTCTTGGCCGCGAAGGATCTATGCAACTGGCCGCGAGTGCACCGGTCCTTCGCTGCTCAGGATGACATCGAGGGTTTAGCTGAGAGCTGAGAGCCTGCTTAGTAGAATAAATACTTCCGCCACTTATCGTCGCTACGTCCCATCAGCCGCATGATGTGCCTGCTGGTATGCAAGTTGAAGGCGCGGGGCTCGCGCATCAGCTTCATGTGGGCTTCGGCAGCAGACTGGTTGCCCTTGCGGCGGTTGCAGGCGTGGCAGCAGGCCACCAGGTTTTCCCAGGTGGACGAACCTCCGCGCGAGCGCGGGATCACGTGATCCAGCGTCAGTTCACTCGAGGACAGCACCGTAGCGCAATACTGGCAGGTGTTGCGGTCGCGCAGCAAAATATTCTTTCGCGAGAGCGCCCGGCTCTGGTGCGGAATGCGGCGATATTCGAGCAGCCGGATCACCGACGGCAGCCGCATGGCCACCCGCGCCGAATGCAGAAAGTGTCCATTCTCTTCCTCGGTCATGGCCACGCCCTTGAGCACCAGAACCAGCGCGCGGCGGGCGGCGCAAACGTTGATGGGCTCGTACGAAGCGTTCAACACCAGGACGGGCGCGAGGAGAGCATGACCATCCCCGGGCCGGTGCATCATGGCCGCCGGCGAGAACAGGCCGGCGGCGAACCGGGATCCTGCATCGTGTTCCATGCTCAGTGACATAACTGCCTGCCCTCAGGGGCTAAAGCCCGAACCCTATGCCGTCGCAATGGCACGACTAAAAGTCGTGCCCTTCCCAAAACGCTCTTCCAACTTGCTCTTCCCAACTTGCTCTTCCCAACTTGCTCTTCCAACGCGCTCTTTCCGACGTACTGTTCCCCACGTCGGCGGCTAAGTTCCTACGGCCTTCGCCAGAGCGTCCTCATTCGCTCGCTCGTCGGCCGAGTCATCCATATCTTCAGCGATTTCCGCATACTGTGTTGCCAGCTTCAAAGTACGCGCCACGGTCGCGACCCATACCCGGCGGGCTCCAGCCCGGCCGAGCACCCGCGCACATTCTGTAGCGGTCGTACCCGTCGTATAAACATCATCCACCAGAATCACGTCGCGGCCAGTGACTTCTGCGACACGGGTCGCGGCGAAGGCTCCGCGCAGGTTGATGCGGCGCTGATGGCTGGTCAGGCCGATCTGCGAATGAGTGTCGCGAGTGCGCTGCAACAGCTCCGGGGCAAGCTGCCACCGCCGGGGCATGGGATGGATCTTGAGCGCAGCGCACGCAATCAGTTCCGCCTGATTGAATCCGCGCTGCCGCCGCCGGGTCTTATACAGCGGAACCGGAACCACCAGGATCGGCTGCTGATCATACAGACCCCGCTCATACCCAGCCTGCTCCAATTCAGGCTCAAGCGCGGTCAAGGCCTCCGCCAGCATGCGACCCAGGACTTTCGCCGCCGGGCGCACCCCGTTGTACTTCAACAGGTGAATGAGTTCGCGCAGCCCGCCTTCATAGCTGCCGTAGGCGACCGCACGCCCAAAGGGACGCCCCACACGGCGGCAAACCGGGCAGCAGCGCAGCCCCTCGGAGTCCGCCTCCGCATAGGAGGAAAGCACGCGTTCCCCGCAAATCGAACACATTTTGCCGCGCACCGGATGGATGTCGGCCAGGCAATCGGGACACACGGGCAGACGGGAGATATTCAACTGCGGCTCGCCGCAAATGCGGCAATCGGATGGGAAGAGTACGGAGAACAGCCCTTCAGTGACTCGCCGGGCCCAATTTCGTCCTGCCCGCTTTCGTCCAGCCCAGACTCCAGCAGGTCCGGGTAAACTCTCGCGCACACTATCTCGCACAACATCTCGCAGAACAATAGGACGCCCTGATACTGCAGCACTGGCTTGGCTAGCCCGGATTCGGTCCTCGCTACTGCTGAAGACGGCCTCCTTCATCACCCCGCAAACGCCGAAGCGCCCGCGGCCAATCTTTTCCGCTATTCGCTACTTCTTGCAGTATAGCGGCGACAGCTGCCCCTAGGCAACGTTTCGGGTGGACGTAGCTGGCGGCTTACCCGGCGCGATCCTCGGCGGTGCGTCCGGCAACCGGTCGCGTACCGAAGTAAAGATCATCCGGTAATCCCGCCGAAAGCATTCCCCGCAGCGAACAGGCCGCAGAAGAAGCAGCGGCAGGATGAAGCGTTCACTCCAAGTACGCCGCCGCGAGCGGAATCCGGTTTCACTGCCACAATCATCACAACGGTACGCTGGAAACAAAAGTTGGTCGGGGGAGTCGCTCATCACTGCACCTCGGAAAGATGGACTGAGACGGGGCGGCAAACGAATTCTTCATATTTTACACCAGGCGCGCTTCCTTCGTGAACCTTCGTGCCCTTCGTGGTAATGATCTTCTGGCTCACGACGCCGCAGACCGGTCTGCGATATACTGACCTTCGGCGTGCAGGACGCCGCCCGTCCGCGGACAGGACCGAGTCCACCTGAGCGAAGTATTTGAATTCAAGGTTCTCACGAACCTCCTTTTCGCCCGCCGCAGCGGACCCCGGGCATGACTCCGAAGGAGGTCCGTCATGGCAGCTCGCAAATTCGCCGACCGTCACTTTCCCGTCCGTCCCAACCTCGATCAACTCAGAAACCAAGCCAAGGATTTGCTCCGCGCGGTGAAGCAGGCCGATCCGGCCGCGATCGCCGAACTGCGCAAGCATCATCCCAAAGAAATCGACCCCGCCAGCGTCGATCTGGCCAGAGTCAAACCAGAAACCGTCACGCTGGAAAACATCAAGCTTAAAGACGTCAAGCTCGCCGACGCCCAGTCCGCGCTGGCCCGAAGCTACGGCCTCCCCAGTTGGCCGCGGCTGGTCACCGCCTGTCGCATGACCGACGCAATCTGGCGCGGCGATGTTGACGCCGTCCGCGCCCTAGTGCTGAAAAATCCCCGCCTTCTGCACGAAAGCGCGCGGGGCATAGCCGACAGCAATTGGGGTCCGCCCATGTCCTACGCCGCCAACGTCGGGCAGGATGCGATTATTACCATGCTCCGCGAGATGGGCGCGGAAGATTTTCAACACGCCTTCGACCGCGCCTGCCTGCAAGGCCAGATCGAAACCGCCCGCCGCCTGCACGCCATGGGAGCGCGTCCCACGCCAGGCTGCGTGATGGGGCCGTGCGAAACGCTGAATCCGGAAGGCCTCACGTTCCTGCTCGAACTCGGCGCCGCACTCGCCGATAAGAATGGCGACCGCTTCGCCCCGGCCGCGCTGCTTCTGCAGACCTATTGCCGCGGACCCGAAAGCAAGCATCGCTGTCTTGAATTGGTAGCCGAGCGTGGCATCGTTCTTCCCGACACTCCGGTCATGGCCCTGCACCGCGGCCGAATCGATCTGCTGGAAACCCACCTGCGCCGTGATCCGCACCTCGTCGCTCGCACCTTTTCCCATGAAGAGATCTATCCTCCGGAATTAGGATGCGGCCCAGACCACTCGTTCGGCCTGCACGGCACGCCGCTCGCCGGAACTACGCTGCTGCACATCTGCGTCGATTTCGACGAGATCGAAATCGCGCGCTGGCTGATTGATCATGGCGCCGACGTAAACGCCAAAGCCGAGATCGACGCCGACGGCTTCGGCGGACACACGCCCCTGTTCGGTTGCGTTGTCTCGCAAGCTTTTCTGTGCCGCAGGCAGCAGGACGCCGAGTTCGCCCGCCTCCTGCTCGATCATGGCGCCGATCCCAACGCGCGCGCGTCGCTGCGCAAGCGCCTGCTTTTTGTCCCGGACACGACCATGCACGAGTATCGCGACGTCACCCCACTCTCCTGGGGCCAACGCTTCCACGGCCCCGGCTCGCCGGGCCACACGTGGATAAGCCAACCGGCGATGCAGCTGATCGCAGAACACGGCGGAAAAGCATGAAGGGGTGCCCCACCCTTCTCGCGTTCTATGCGAGAGGGTGGGGGTTTTGACTCTTGAGGACCGTCGGAAAGACCCGCGTAAGCGTTGGCTCAACCCGCAATCCGAAACAACCCAGCGTCCAGTCCCTCTCGAATCCGCACCGCGACCGCCTTCGCGTCGCCGGCGTCGTCCTGGATCGTATTGCGCTCGATGCCATCGAAGGACGCATAGAGCTCGCGATAGGAGGCATAATCGGAAATCGCGCCTTCCGCCCGAGCCGCGGCTCGGGCCGCGCACACCGCCTCGCTGGGACGCAGCACGACATAGTCGAGCGGCACCTCACGCACCTTGGCCACGGCACGCGCGGTGTCCAGAAACCACGGCGGAATCGAAAAATCCAGGATCGTTTCGTACCCGGAAGCCGCGTAGGGCAACGAGGCCGCCGTCATGGCGGTCATCACCATCTTGAATCTCTTATTGAGAGCCTGCTTTTTGTCCCCTTTGGCAAGAAAAGACCAGAAGGTATCGCCTTCAATATAGGCGAGAGGCGCGGCAGACAATGCCACCAACTCGCGAGCTACAGTGGTTTTTCCCGCGCCGATCGGGCCGGAGAGTATAACGATCGATTTCATCTCTTGATCATCGCACTATACCATTGCCCGAAACCGTGAAGCGGCCCCCGGCACACTTGTCATCCGGCCTCGCCGCGTGCTAAGGTGCGCCCGTTCCTCGTTCTTTGCTTTTTGCATCCCAGCTCTTTGCATCCCAGCGTTTGCATGCGATGGTTCTGAATCCGATCGACCCGACCGTGTACGCGAATTCGTTTTCATCCGCGACCTAAAAGGATTCCGCCTATGAGCACTCCGGATAGCCCAGCCCCCAAAAAGCACATTCCCTACGTCCCCGAAACCATGGAGATGAAAGAGTTCACCCTGCGGGCCGTCCTGCTCGGACTCTTGCTGACCGTCGTGCTGGGCGCGGCCAACGCCTACCTGGGCCTGCGCGCCGGTATCACCATCGCCGCGACCTATCCGGCCGCGGTGATCGCCATGGCCGCCATGCGCGCCTGGAAGGGCTCGCTGCTGGAAGAAAATATCGCCCGCACCGCTGGCTCCATCGGCGAATCTGTGGCAGCCGGGGCGATTTTCACGATTCCCGCGTTTCTTCTCTCCCGGGCATGGCCTTCGTTCCGGCCCGCCGACGCCTACTGGAAATCGACCGCGCTGATCATGGTCGGCAGCATTCTGGGCGTGCTGTTCATCTCGCTGGTGCGCCGCGGCATGGTCGAAGATCCGGAACTGCCCTTCCCGGAATCCCTCGCCGCATCCGAGATTCACAAGGCCGGCCAGCGCGGCGCGCAAGCTGCCAAATATCTTTTCTGGAATATTGGCCTCGGCGGAGTTATTTACATCCTTGGAAAATTCGGCCTCTTCGCCGCCGACACCGACCTGAGCGTAGGCGTCGGCAGCCTGGGACACAGCCAGGTTCGGCTCGGCACCGCCGGAAGCACGCACACAATCGCCACCGGAGGAACAACGGTCTTCGCCGCGCCCAGCGTCAGTCCCGCATATCTCGGCGTGGGCTACATCATTGGCGTCAGGCTGGCATCCATCCAGTTCGCGGGCAGCGTGCTGGCCTGGGGACTGTTGGTTCCCCTGCTCATCTTCTTTCTCGGCCCGCAACTCAAGGCCTACATGCCGGCCGACACTACCGGTGATTGGGCGAACATGGCGGACGCAGTCTGGCGCTACATCGTGCGTCCTATAGCTGTCGGCGGCATGCTGGTCGGCGCCGCCTACACACTCTTCAAAATGCGCGCCAGCCTGACCGCCGGAATCGGCAAGGCCTTCGCCGACCTGCGCCAGACGGCGGCCGACCAGGCCAAGTTGGCCCGCACCGAACGCTACATGAGTTCGAAAATCGTCTTCAGTCTGATCGCCGTCATGTTCGTTCTAATGTGTCTGCTCTATATCAAACTCTCAGGCCTATTCTGGCCCGCGATTCTCGCCGCAGTCGTAATGATTCTCGTAGGATTTTTCTTCGCCACCGTGTCGGGCAACCTGGTCGGATTCATTGGCTCCTCCAACAATCCAATTTCCGGCTTAACGCTGTCGACCCTGCTCATCGCCGCGCTCCTAATGGTCGCGCTCGGAGTTTCCGGCACCTCGGGCGTGGCCGCGGTTCTAGGAGTCGCCACTGTGGTCTGCGTTTCGTCGGCGGTCGCGGGCGAGCTCTTGCAGGATTTCAAAGTCGGCTACATTCTCGGCGGCACGCCCAGCAAGATTCAGACTGCGGAGTTGATCGCAGTCGTGGTAGCCAGCCTGGTGATGTACTGGCCGCTCATGCTGCTGCACGAGGGCAGCATCAAGGCCGGCGGTGTAGGATTTGGCGGCCCCGAACTTCCCGCCCCGCAAGCCGGTCTGATGGCAACTCTGGCCCTGGGCATCGTGGGCCACGACATGGCGTGGCCGCTAGTCGTCGTCGGAATCCTGTTTGGCATCGCCATGATCATGATGCAGGTTAAAAGTCCCATGCTCGTCGCCGTCGGCATGTACTTGCCCTTCGGCACCACGTTCGCAATTTTTGTGGGCGGAGTTTTCCGCACCCTCGGCGACTGGCTCGCCGCCCGGCGCGGTTTCAACAGTGCCCAGAAAGCCCGCGTGGAAAATGCCGGAGTCCTGGTCGCTTCCGGCCTGATCGCCGGCGAAGCCTTACTCGGCCTGGTGTGGGCGGGATTGCAGTTCGTCCCTTCCTGGGGCGCGCCCAATCATCCGCCACAAATCTTCTCTAACCCGTCGTACCTGGTGGGTGGAATGATCGTGCTGGCCGGCCTCGCCGCCCTGATGATCTTCCTGCCAGTCACGGCCGCTGGAGATCCCAACGAACCCGCGCCGCCCACGGCAATCATGTAAGTGCATGCACCACGAAAGAAGTGTTGGTTTTACTTCGTGTACCTTCGTGTCCTTCGTGGTTCATGGTTTTGCATGCGTCACTATGTCCATCCTTCTATGTCCATCCTTGAAAACATCAGCGTGATCCGCGAACGAATCATGGCAGCGGCGCACCGGGCCGGGCGGCGTCCAGAAGAAATTGCGCTGATGGCGGTCACTAAAACGCATCCGCCGGAGCGCATTCGCGAAGCCCACGCCGCCGGCCTGCGCCTGTTCGGCGAAAACCGTGTGCAGGAGTTCGCCAGGAAGGCGACCGCGCTGGCCGATCTGGCCGGGGCCGAGTGGCACATGATCGGCCATTTGCAGTCGAACAAAGCCGGCAAAGCCGTGGAGTTGTTCGGCGCCGTCGACTCGATCGATTCGGTAAAGCTGGCCGAAAAATTGGACGCGGCCGCGCGCAGCGTAGGAAAGAAATTGGCAGTGCTGATCGAAATCAACGTCGGTGGCGAGGCCGCCAAGAGCGGCGTCGCACCCGATTCGCGCGAACTGGAAGAACTGCTGCTGGCCGCTCCACGGTTCGAAGCCTTGCAGTTTCGCGGCCTGATGACCGTTCCTCCGTTCGTCGACGATCCCGAAAACGCGCGCCCTTACTTCCGCAAATTGCGCGAACTGCGCGATGCCCTCGCTAGACGCAAGCTTCCCGCCGTCAGCACAGACGTGCTTTCCATGGGCATGTCGCACGACTTCGAAGTAGCGATCGAGGAAGGCTCGACCTGCGTGCGCGTAGGGACAGCAATCTTCGGAGAACGCGCAAGAGCCTAACCACGGAGGGCTCTGAGACACGGAGAAGACCAGAATGATTTTCTTTCGGAGGTTCTTCTTCTCTGTGCCTCCGTGTCTCCGTGGTGAAATATGATCGTGATCCACGAAACCGCCGGCGCAGTCACCTTCGCGGTCAAAATCCATCCCCGCTCGAAGAAGAACGCCATCACCGGCGAACTGGGCGACGCGCTCAAAGTGGCCCTCACCGCGCCGCCGGTCGAAGGCCGTGCCAACCAGGCCTGCATCGAATTCTTCGCGAAACTTTTGAAGGTGCCGCAATCTTCCGTTACCATTGCGTCCGGCCAGAGCAGCCGCAATAAAGTCATCCGCGTCGCGGGCCTGACTGCACGGTACGTCCGGGATCGATTGCAGGGCTGAAGTCAGAAGTTAGGAGTCAGAAGTCAGATTCTCACATTCACGGTAGAGCAATCTGGGGGCGATGCGGGTTTTCATTCTGCAATCTGACTTCTTACTTTTGAAATTCTTGGTCGGGAGCTACTTTGCCCTTCTCACAACGCTTGGAAGAAATCCGCACTGGGTTCGAGCGTCCCTTCTGGGTCGCCAACATCAGCGAGCTTTTTGAGCGGCTCTCGTACTATGCCGTGTTCGCCGTGCTCGCCCGTTACCTGCACGAGGGTCTGCATTTCGACGTCGAGCGCGCCAGCAGCCTGACCGGCATGTTCGGCGGCTGGGTCTGGTTCCTCGCCGTGATTGGCGGAGCCCTTGCCGACCGGCTCGGTTTTCGGCGCGCCCTCTCGCTCGCCTACCTGCTTCTCACCTTCGCCTATTTCATGCTGGGATCGATCGGCTCGCCCTGGCTGGCTCCGCTGCGCGACCACGTGCCGCTCGTGGGGTTGGTGGCGTTCATTCTGATCCTGCCCGCGCTGGGCGTCGCTCTGGTCAAGCCTTCCGTAGTCGGCACCACGGCGCGCGCGTCCAAAGAAAATGTTCGCTCCGTGGGATATTCCATCTACTACACGCTGGTCAACGTGGGCAGCACGGCCGGACCCTTGCTCGCCTCCTGGGCGCAGAAGCACGGCATCGTCGAAAACGTGTTCCGCATCGCGGCGCTGAGCGTCTTCCTTATGTTCTTCGTGGTACTGCTGTTTTTCAAAGAGCCGCGCCACGCCGACGAAGGCGAGAAAGCCAGTCTCGCGCAGGTCGGGAAGAATTTTCTCACCGTGCTTTCGAACCCACGCTTCATGCTGTTTCTGCTCATCTTCACCGGATACTGGATCGTTTTCTGGCAAGAGTTCATCGCCCTGCCGCTCTACATTTCTGCCTACATCGATCCCAAGGCCGACACCGCGAAAATCCTCGCAACCGATCCGATCGTCGTCATCTGTTTCACCATGCTGATCGGATTTCTCACTAAGCGCATGCAGGCTTTTCACGCCATCGTGCTGGGCACGCTCATCACCAGCCTGGCCTGGATTCTTCTGATCGTGCATCCCTCGGCGTGGATGGCCGTGGCTACGCTGGTCGTGGTCGCAATCGGCGAGATCGTGCAACAACCGCGCTACTACGACTACATCTCGCGCCTCGCGCCCGCCGGACAGCAAGGCACTTACATGGGCTTCGCCTTTCTCCCGCTCGGCATCGGATCGTTTATCGCCGGACCGTTCAGCGGATGGCTCATGCACCACTTCGGAGAAGAAATGCACCGCCCGGAGTTCGTCTGGTGGTCGGTGGTCGCGGTCGGCGTCGTCACCACGCTGCTACTCTGGATCTACGACCGGCTCGTCAGAGTAAAAGAAGCGGCAGAGGTGAAATAGCTGAGGTAAAATAGATGGCTCGGGCCGAGAAATCGAAGGAGCCAAGTCCTTCGCCACAATTCAGAGGCACGCCATCCGAAGTAGCAGCGCTGATTCGAAGCGCGCTCAAAGGCGGCGGCTCGGCCGAGCACGCGTCCGGAGTGCAGTGGTTCTTCAAAGATGAGATCCAGTCGCGCGGCTGGTATACCGCCGATTTGCGGCGGGCTGTGCGCCACTGCCGCCGCGAAATTCTGCAGGCGCACGATCTCGATTTTCTGGTAAAGGTCGCCGACCAACTCTTCACCGGCTCCGTGCTCGAAGAAAAAGTTGCCGCCGTGTTCCTGCTCGAGAACATGGACGCGCAGTTCGGCGATCGTGAGTTCTGGATGTTCGAGTCGTGGCTCGACCGAATCAGCAGTTGGGCTGATCACGACGGCCTCGTGCATTACTTGATCTCGCCCATGGTGGCGGCCAAACCCGCGCGGGTCAAAGCCGCATTCCGCTGGGCCAGGTCGCCGAATCGATGGCACCGCCGCGCCGCCTGCGTAGCGCTGATTCGCGGGGCGCGGGCAAAAATATTCTTCCCTAAGATCGTAAAGCTGTCCGACTCACTGCTCGCGGACAAAGACGATATGGTGCAGAAAGGCCTTGGCTGGCTGCTGCGCGAAACCGCGAAATTCGATCCCAAGCGCACCGTGTCATATCTGACGAAGATTCGCGTCCGCGCTCCGCGCCTAGTACTGCGGACGGCGTGCGAAACGCTGCCCGCGCCGGAACGAAAGAGAATCCTCGCGCCTTCTTCATGATTCATCCCGCTTCGGGAATCAGAAGACAAATTGTGCTTTGGGTCCTTGCAGTTCGAGAGTTCCGATGCTCTGATGGCAATAGGGCCCGTGGTGTAATGGAAACATAGCGCTCTGTCCAAGCGGCAGATGCGGGTTCGAATCCCGCCGGGTCCATTCTCCCAGTTGCGTAGGCACAGGCGGGAAGCTTCAGGGAGGGAAAACACAGAGATAATCCCTCCGTAACTTGACTTCCACTCTACCCTTGTCGATACTGGCATTGGACAGAGTGCTGCACCACGGAATTAGAAATGGCCCCGGCTTGCCGGGGCCCTTTTTCTTTGATGCCTAATCCATAAATATCGCTCGCTCTCAGAAATAACTCAGCCAGGCATCGCTCCGCCGTTGCTTGAGCGCAGCAAACCATCGGCACAGCGGATACAGCGCCAGCACCACGCATCCCCACACCAAATAAACAATGGGCAAAGAATATCCCCAGCCCGGCGGCTGCGTGATCGGGAACTGCCCCATCGTCGGCGATTCGAACATCCATTGCGCCTGCCCGTAGCGCGCGTAGCAAACCACCACCGCGATCAAGTGAATGAGCGGAATATGCAGCAGGTAATAAAACATCGGCACTTTGCCGACGGTGAGCGCGGGCCGCAGCCAGCCCGGCGTCCCCGCATCCACCGCCCACAGAAAAAGCATCGCCGGGCCCAGCGTCATCAGCAGGTAGAGCAGCGACGGCGGATATTTCGTGGTATTTAGAAATGACAGCACGGTAAACGCCGCGGATTTCTGCGCGCTCCAGCGCTGCGGATCGCCATAAATGTTAATCGCGCGCAGCAGTACAAAAACCGCAGTCAGCCCCAGACCCAGCCGCAACAGAAACGCCCTGCGCCGCCCCGGCGGCCAACTGTTGAGCGAACTATAGATCTGTCCCAGGCCATAGCCCGCCGCGGTCACACCAACCCACGGAATCAGCGGATAGCCCACGAAAATGCTGTGCGGCGGCTTGAGCAACAGGAAATTCGGAGAGTGCAGAATCGTCCAGAGCGGACTATCGGATTGCACCGCATCGAAAAGATTGTGGCCCGCAATCATCACCACTCCGAAGGTTGCGACGGCCCACGCCGGCAGATACACCAGCCCCGACAGCACGATCATCGCCCAACCCAGCGCCCACAGCACAATCAGGAAAACCAGGTGGTAGTCGAAGTTAAACTGCCATCCCAAACAGCGGGTCACCACGATCTCCAGAAAAATCAGCCACAGTCCGCGGGTGAAAAGAAATCTCGACAGCTCGCTCTTGGTTTTCCTGCCCAGCGACAGATAGGCTCCAGTCCCGGTGAGCAGAAAGAAAACGGGAGCGCAGAAGTGCGTGATCCAGCGCGTGAAAAACAGCGGAATCGTGGTCGTAGCCGGGTCGGTGGGATTCAGACCCGAGTTGCCGAAAAAATCCCGCGTGTGATCGAGGGCCATGATGATCATGATGACCCCGCGCACCACATCGATCGATTCGATGCGAACGCGCTTTACAGGAACGGCCTCGGCGATCGCGGACATCAGCGGAGTGTAACAAAAACATTCGCCGATTCGCCCAAATCCTCCCTCTTGTTTACAATAGACGTTTGCCTATGGACCTCGCTGCCATCCAGTCTGCGCTGCGCGAACGCAACATCGACGCGTGGCTTTTCTACGACCATCATCATCGTGACCCCATTGCCTACCGCGTTCTCGGGTTGCCGGCGAGCCTGATGGTGACGCGGCGCTGGTTTTACCTGATTCCCGCCGAAGGCGAACCGGTCAAGCTCGTGCACAAGATCGAAGCCGGGCACCTTGATTCCCTTCCCGGCAAGAAGCACCTATATTCCGGCTGGCAGGAATTGTTCGACCAGCTGAAATCCATTCTGGCGCAGCATCGCGACCTCGCCATGCAGTACTCCCCCAACAACAGTGTGTTCACCATTTCCCTCGTCGATGGCGGCACCATCGACCTGCTGCGGGGCTTGGGGAAAAACATCGTCAGTTCGGCGGATCTGGTCGCCCAGTTCGAATCCACATGGAGCGAGGAACAGATTCAGTCGCACTTCGCCGCCCGCGACAGCGTGGACTCCATTGTGGCCGAATCGTTTAAGGAAATCGGCAAGCGCGTTCGCAACGGCGGCACCACCGAACACGAAATCCAGCACTGGTTCATGGAAGCCTTCGCCCGCGAAAACCTGCTCACCGACGATCCGCCCATCGTGGCCGTCAACGCGAACGCCGGCAACCCGCACTACGAGCCGCATGCCAGCCATCCCGTGCCCATGCGCGAGGGCGATCTGATCCTGCTCGATGTCTGGGGCAAGAAGAACACGCCGGGCGCCGTCTACTACGACATTACGTGGATGGGCTTCGTGGGCGCGGCCGCTTCAGGCCGCATGCAGGAGATTTTCCACATCGTGCGCGATGCCCGCGATGCCGGAGTCAAGACCGTGCTCGACGCGATTAACGGCGGACGCCGCATCGCCGGATGGGAAGTCGATCGCGCCACCCGTGGCCACATTCAGAAGGCCGGCTACGGCAATTATTTTATTCATCGCACCGGACATTCCATCGGCACCGACGTCCATTCCAACGGCGCCAACATGGATGATCTCGAGATTCACGACGAGCGGCAGATTCTACCCAACTCCTGCTTCTCCATCGAGCCCGGCATTTACCTGCCGGAGTTTGGCGTGCGCAGCGAAGTCAACGTGCTGGTGCGCGCTAAGTCCGCCGAAGTGACCGGGAAAATCCAGCGCGAGATTGTGAACATCTGAAATGGCCAATTCCACCACAGAAAAATCGAAAGCCGCGCCCGCCGAACCAGTCAGCATGATGTCGGTGGTCGCTCCTGCCGTGGGCTGGCTGATTCCGGGCGCCGGCCACATGATTCAGAAGCGCTGGATTCGCGGCGGGCTGCTCTTCGTCTCCATCGTCACCCTGTTCCTGATCGGGCTCGCCATGCAGGGCCGCATTTATCACGCGAACGGCGGCGACATTCTCGACATTCTCGGCTTCATCGGCGACGTGGGTGCGGGCGCGCTTTACATCCTGACCTTAGCCAATGACTGGGGCCAGGGCGCAATCGCCTTCGCCACCGCCGACTACGGAACCAAATTCATCATCGTCGCCGGCTTGCTGAACTTTATCGCCGTCGCCGACGCCTATCACATCGCCATCGGGAAGAAACAATGAAGCCGCTCTCAGTTGTCCGCTCTCAGCGATCAGTCAAGACCCGCACGCGCGGCTGCGGATTTCGAAGCGGCGGCTTTCGAGGCTGCAGATAATGTCGATCACGCTCAATCATTTCAGCGCGGCGGCCGTCTTCGCCCTGTTCGCCTCCATCGTCTTCGGCATCACCCACCGCGAGACCACCCGCGACATGGTCCGCTACGGCCTCTATTGCTTCGCGATGTTCCTCGGCGGAGTGCTGGTAGCCGGCTGGGCCATGTGGCTGATACGCAGATAGCTTCTAGCTCCTAGCATGCACCGTGTGTCCTGGCATTCCTCAACACATTCCCGCGGTAGGCCCGCCGTCCTTGGCCCTAGGGAAGCTCTGATTAGGTTTCCGGGTTCCTCCGTGCACCTCTGTGTCCCCTGTGGTTCACGCTTTCTGTTGGACCGTAATCAGAGCTTTCCTAACACACCACGAGTGAGTTCCAGCATCTACGACATGCGGCAAGAAGGTTAGGAGCTAGAAGCTTCACCCCTGCCACACGAACGCGTCAAACACTCTCTTCGTATCGAAACTCAGCCGCCGATAGAGCGCGACCGCCCGCGCGTTGGCCTCCGTTACCGTCAGAGACAGCAGCGAGAATTTTCTTTCCAGCAGATTCGCCACATTGGCCGCCAGCAGCGACTCGCCGATTCCGCGCGAGCGATACTCCGGCAGCACGCACACCTGCGTGACGTGCCCCACGTCTTTGCGCACCCGCGAACACAGGATCAGCCCAATCAGATTTTTCGTCTTGTGATCCAGCGCCACGAATGACGACTCCGCATCGAACACGCCGCACCCCGGGAAGCGCACGATGTTATTCAGGAAGCGCAGCGACCCGCTGAGAGTGTGGTACTGATCATTGATCTCGGCATCGACGTGGCCGCGATAGGCCGCCGTAATCACCGCCGCCGAGGGCTGGTAGTAGTTGTCGGCCCAGGGGCGGATCTCAACTTCAGCATGGGTGGGAACTTTCTCCGACGAAGCCTTCCCCAGTTCCAACGTCATGAACAGCCGCGGATGCCGCTGGAATCCAGTATCGAGAAACGGGCGCGAAACCGCGTTGGCCTCATGCGCCAGCAGTTGTGCCTCCACGCGGTGAATTCCTGGCGACTGCTGCAGCGTCTCAATCACGTGGGTCAGCAGCTTCAATTCAACTTCGCGGGCGTTGGGCAGTCGGTCGCCGTTGAGCACGTAGAGGTCGCCAATTACTCCCTTGCTGCCCTCATACACAAAAAATGAGTAACCGAAGACGCGACCGCGATCGACCGCCGCATAGCCCGGCAGAATCTTCGCATCGACATAGCGCAGAATCATCTCCGTCGAGCCCGCGTAATCCCACGAGAGCAGGCGCGACCAGAGTTGCGTCTCGTCCTCCAGCAACGGTCGCAGGTCCAGCGAAGAAAAATGTCTGAGGTCCAGAATCTCCAAAGGGCTCCGGCAGCGGATGCCGCATGAAATCAGTGCACAACACCCAGCGGCAAATCTCGCGGCAAAATTTCGAGTGTAGTTGGTTCGTCCCGCAGAGGCAAACCCGGCGAACACTTGGTAACAACAGAGACAAATGGTTGGGAAGAACTCCCGCCTTTGCCTCAAGCGTTCTTGGAATGCCATCCCAAACACAGCGAGCCAGGAAAGCGCTCACCTAGGGGCGGACGCATTCGTCCGCCAGCGAGGCGAAGCGAGCGGCCCCGGACGAATGCGTCCGGGGCGTGGATGTTGCGCGGACACCCTCGTTCAACGCGTTGCCCCCGCCGCCGACACCCAGTAATAATCCACACCCTGCGGCGCATAATTCCCGAGGTACAACACCCGCCGCCCCGCCGTCTTCATCGCGACATTCACTTTCCACGCCGCCGGAGCCACCAGCAAATGTTCCTCCGCCGGCACGCTTCCCGCTTCATACCGCACCACCGTCTGATTGCGATAAAACGTGAGCCCATATTCCATCTCGCGGGAAACTCCGTACACCGCGAGCGGAAGCTGATGCGTCTCCACGCTGGCCAGCTCAACCGCCAGTGGACGCGCCGACAAAGTCTGATCGATTGAGACCGCACCGAACTTCAACACGGCAGCAACCGACAACACTACCGGAATCAGCGTCACAAAGCGCAGCATGCGCAGCCCCAACCGGCTGGCCAGCGTCATCGCGATAGCCGCGCAGAGTACGAACGCCACTCCGAGCGCAATGAACATGGGCTGCCCCGCAGGCAGCCGGTGCTGCGCCACGAGATACGCAACCAGCACCGATGGAACGATCAGCCCAGCGGCCACCAGCGCGTGCGACACAGCCAGCCACTTCGAGACCGGCTCCGCTTCCTCTTGCTGATTCTCATTCTCCCGCGCGAGATGCCGCCGTAGATAATCCGCCAGCAGCACAGTCCCGGCCAGAACGGCCGGAAGAATGTAACCTGGAAGCTTCGACCGGGAGATAGAAAAGAAAACCACCGGCACCACCAGCCAGCAGCAAGCAAACACTCGGAATTGCAATTCGAAATCCGGCCCAGCAGAAGTTGATTTGCGTTCCGCCCACCACGCCCGCACCGACTCGACGAACGCCGCCGTCACAAACACCGTCCACGGCACCAGCGCCAGAGCCGTCACAGGCAGGTAAAACCAGAACGGCTGCCGGTGGTGATACAAGTCGCTGGAGAAGCGCGCCAGATTGTGCTGCAGAATAAACTCGCGAAAGAATTGCGGATTCCGCATCTGCACCGCGAAATACCACGGCAGGGCAACCGCGCAGAAAAGAAGAATGCCCGGCAGCCACAACGTTCTTACCACAACGCGAAATTCGCGGGTCGCGAGTGCGAAGACCACGATGACAGCCGCCGCCAGAAATGGCGCAACCGGCCCTTTGGCGAGCATGCCCAGCGCCATGCACACGAAAAACAGCGCCAGATAACTTCTTCCCCCGCTCTCGCGCCACGCCCACCACGCCAGCATCCCGACGCCAAACGCCGCGGCCAGCGCCATGTCCATCGAGGCGGCGTGAGCGTAGCCGACCACTCCCGCACAAGAAGCCGTGATGAGCGCCGCGTCCACCTCCACGCCGCGCCGAAATCGCCGAAAGAAAAGATAAACGGCGATGACCAGCAGCGTCGCATCCCCCGCCGCCGGAATGCGCGCCGCCACATCGCTCACTCCGAACATGGAGTACGCCAGCATCGCCTGCCAGTAATACAGCGGAGGCTTCTCCAGCCACGCATGTCCGCCGAGGGTTGGCGTGGTCCAGTCGCGGCGTTCGAGCATCTCGCGCGCCACCTGCGCGTACCGCGGCTCATCCGCGCCGATCAGCCCAAATTGTCCCAGACCGTAGAAAAACAGAAACGCGCAAAAGCCTGCCAGCAACAAAACGTCGGTGCGGGTGCGAGCGGTCATGGGAAGCAATTGCTGATTGATGATTGTTGATTGTTGATTGAAAACCCACGGCCGGCGGCGCAGGCTCTTCAATCAACAATCAGCAATCAACAATCAACAATGGATTTCTATTGTACGGAAGGTCCACGGCGAAGCTGGAACAGAACCTGGCGCACGGCCTCGGCGAGCGGACCATCGACCGAGCACCCACTGGCGCATTCGTGGCCTCCGCCGCCAAAACTCTCAGCTACGTGGGCGACGTCAAGTTTGCCTTTGCTGCGCAGGCTGACGCGGTATCGCCCATCCGGCAACTCCCGGAAAAACGCCGCCACCTCGACGCCCCCAATCGAGAGCACGTAATTCACCAGCCCTTCGCAGTCTTCTTCAATCGCGCCGCAGCGTTCCATCTGCTGTCTGCGTGACCCAGGCGTAGGCCAGGTGGCCGTCCGCCGTCAGGCTGCGCAGCGCTTCGCCGAGCAGTCGAATTTTTGCGAGCGAGTGCGCGAAATAAATGCCGCGCGCGCAGTGCGCCGGATCCGCCCCCGCCAGCACCAGTTCTCTTGCCAGCGCGAACGTATTCTCATTCGTGCCTTGAAACATGAACGACCCCGTATCGGTCATCAACGCCGTATAAAGGCAGGTCGCAATCTCGGCGGAAAATTTCACGCCCGCTTCCCGCGCCAGGCGAAACACCATTTCCGCCGTAGCCACCGCGTGCGGATCAATCCAGTTCACATGGGCAAACGGACGTCCGCTGACATGATGATCGATGCTGATTAGAAACCGGTTCTCCAGCCCCTCCAGCCGCGTGCGGTGAATGCTGTCACATTCCAAAATAATCGCCGAATCGTAACTGCCCGCAACGTGACTCGACTGCACCACCTGGTCGGCGAAGGGCAGCGACCGGTAGATGCGCGGGACGCCATCGTGCAGCACCACATCCGCGTGCTTGCCCATGGCGCGCAACACCTGGCAGCAGGCCAGCGCCGATCCCACGGCGTCGCCGTCGGGACGAGCGTGCGACGTCAGCACGAATCGTTCATGCTGTTCGATCTGCCGGAGCACGTCCTCGAGCATGTCGTTATGCCTTTTTTCCACTGGGTCCCTTGCCAGGTTCCTTGCGAGTCTTGTTTCTCTTCTTCGCCCGCGCCAGCAATTCTTCCACCCGAGCCTTTTCCTGTTCTGCGCGGTCCAGCCGGAAATACAATTCCGGAGCGCGTCTCAGATGCAATCGCTCCACGAGTTCATGCCGGATATACTCGCGCGCCGCTTCCAACCCTTCCAGGCTTTCGTCCGCGTCGGCATCATCGCCTTCCACGTTCACCCAGACCTGCGCCGACCGCCCGTCGTCGGCAATATGAACCGCCGTCACGCTCACCAGCCCAATCCGCGGATCAGCCAGCTCGCCTTCCACCAGCGTTTCAATCTCCTCGCGCAGCGCCTCACCCACCCGCCCGCGATGATATTTCAGCCCGCGCTTCTCCACGACCGGCCACCTCAGGGAAAACGAACGAGAATATCAGAAAACCGGGCGCAAGTGTGCGATCAGGGGAGCCTTATTGTCGCCCGCTTTCCCGGCAAGGGATAAGTACGGAGGTAACAATGTGTTACGGGGATTCAGGAGCAGCAACAGTAGTCGCGAGAGCTTTCACCACAGAGTCACAGGGATGAAGAATCAAGAGAGGGTTTTCTCTGTGTCTCTGCGCCTCCGTGGTGAGGACTCACTAGAAATATTCCACGAACGAGTCCGCGATCTCTGCCCCGTGGTTGTTGGCGATGCGCGTGGCCGCGCGTTCCACATTTTTCATCAGCCCATCAAGATAATCGCGTGAATTGGAGATGCTGACCACGCCGATGGTAGCGCGATTCCACAGTTCCGCCGAATCAAGCTCGGCGACGGAAATGTTGAACGAGCTGCGCAGCCGGTCTTTCAAGCTGCGCACAACCTGGCGGCGGTCCTTGATCGACTGCGCCGCTTCAATGTGGAGTTCGAGGGTGAGAGAAGCAATCATAGGCAGCTCGCTCAGCGGGGCAACACACCGCATCACCCCCGGCTCGCGGTAATTTCGATATGCTATGGTACGAAGGGTTGATTTATGTTTAAGCCGCTCGCGTATGCCATTCTAGCCTGCCTTGTGGCTCCTTCGCAGACGGACGTCCGAGGCACTCCCGTCGAGGTGCAGCTGATCATCAGCGGCCCGCGATTGATTCGCGCCAATCAAGACCTAAAATTCAGTGCATTCCTCGTTAATCGTTCCACCGAACCAATCGTTGTACCTTCAACCACCGGCTGGTACCAAGCGATCTTGACGTGGAAAATAACGGACGCCTCGGGCAAGACACTTCCGCCAAACCAGCATTGGAAGGTCTTGACAGACAATGTCGGTGCGGGACAAGGCCCTGCCTTCAAAACTGAGGACTTCGTCCTGCTGAAGCCAGGTCAGAAGACGGAGATCATGAATCTGGGAGACCCTGCCGATAGGTTTCTGTTCGGGGGCAAGGGTTTTTATGAAGTAACCCTGCAATATTCTTTCTCACCGCCGCTAAACACACCCCAAATTCTTGTCCGGGGACCAAACGCTGAACACTCACAAGTCGGGCTTTATCATTCCACTCTGAGCCCTGAGCTTAGGGGCCTATTGCTGAAGAATCCTATCGAGACCACTTCCAACAAGTGGGAGATGTTTCTCGACCCCTAGCTGTTCTTACACCATGGCTTCGGCCGCGATCTTCTCCGTAGCAAACGCCTCGATCACGTCGCGCGCCTTGATGTCGCCGTAGTTCGCGATCGAGATGCCGCACTCCATGCCGTTGGTGACTTCCTTGGCATCGTCCTTGAAGCGGCGCAGCGACCCGACTTTGCCCTTGAACACGACTACATTGTCGCGCAGCAGGCGCACTTCGGCGTTGTTCTTGATCACTCCATCCAGCACGCGGCAACCCGCAATCGTTCCTACCTTCGGGATGCGGAAGGTTTCGAGCACCTCGGCGCGGCCCTGGTAAGTTTCTTTGATGGTCGGTTCGAGCAGGCCGGTCATGGCGCGCTTGATCTCGTCCTGCAGTTCGTAAATGATCGAGTGCAGCCGGATGTCGACTTCTTCCTGCTCGGCCAGTTCCTGCGCCTTGCGCTCCGGCCGCACGTTGAAGCCGATAATGATCGCGTTCGACGCCGAAGCCAGCAGCACGTCGGTTTCCGTGATCGCGCCGACGCCCGAACGCAGCAGCCGCAGCCGGACTTTCTCGTTCGAAAGCCGCGAAAGCAAATCGCTGAGCACTTCCACCGACCCCTGTACATCGCCCTTCAGGATGATGTTCAGTTCCTTGGTGCCGGCGGTCTTGATCTGCTCCGCCAGTCCTTCGAGCGATACGCGAGAACTCTTGGCCAGCGCGGCTTCGCGGGCTTTCTGCTCGCGGTATTCCGAGATGCCGCGAGCCTTGTCGCGATCGGCGACAACCACAAACTGATCTCCCGCCTGCGGCAAACCTTCCATGCCCAGAATTTCAACCGGGGTTGACGGCGGAGCGGACTCCAGCGCCGCACCGCGATCGTCAAACATGGCGCGAATTTTTCCGTAGACATTCCCTACCACGAAATTATCACCGGCAACGAGTGTGCCGTTCTGCACCAGCAGCGTGGCCACAGGTCCGCGGCCCCGATCGAGTTTCGCTTCGAGAACAACGCCGGTCGCGGCGCGCTCCGGAGTCGCCTTGAGCTCCGCCAAATCCGCCACCAGGCAAATCATTTCCATCAGCAGGTTCAGGTTCGTTTTCTTCTTCGCCGAAACGTCGACGAACACCGTCTTGCCGCCCCATTCTTCCGGCACCAGCCCGCGATCGGCCAGTTGTTTCTTGACCCGATCGGGCAGTGCGTCGGGCTTGTCGATCTTGTTCACGGCGACGATGATCGGAACTTCCGCCGCGTGCGCGTGATCGATGGCCTCAATAGTCTGCGGCATCACGCCGTCATCGGCCGCCACCACCAGCACGACGATATCCGTAGCCTTCGCGCCGCGCGACCGCATGCGGGTAAACGCTTCGTGACCCGGCGTGTCGAGGAACACAATCTCGCGGCCGAACGCCGGAGATTCCTTGTCGGTGATGCGCACTTTGTAGGCGCCGATGTGCTGCGTGATGCCACCGGCTTCGCCTTCGGCAACGCTGGTCAGGCGAATCGAATCGAGCAGCGTGGTCTTGCCATGGTCGACGTGACCCATGATCGTGACCACCGGCGGCCGCGGCGTAATCTCGACCGCAGACTCCTCGCCGCCGCTCGCCGCTGCCGCGTCAATATCTTTCGAAGCCTGCTCTTCGAACGTGATCACATTCGTTTCCGCGCCGAAGAAGCGCGCCATTTCACTGGCCAACTCGGCGTCGAGCGTCTGGTTCACAGTCGCGAAGACGCCGCGCGCCGAGCAGGCGCGAAATCACATCCTTCACGCGAATACCAAGCTTCTCCGCCAGATCTTTTACGCTGATGCCTTCCGTGATCGTGATATTGCGCGTGATCGGCATCGGCTCGTTCGACACCACCATGCGCGGCGGCGGCGTGTAGCCCTTCATCGGGCCTTCTTTTACGCCGCGCGGAACATAACGCTGGCCGGGCCGGCGCGCCGGAGCTCCCGGACGCGCACCGGGACGAACTGGTCCCGGAGGCGGACCCCCTGGGCCCACTCCTAGAGGACGCGCACCGGCCGGAGCCGTACGCGTGGGATGCATGGGGCGGCGTTCGCCAGGACGTAACGGACGCGGCGGACCTCCGCCGGGCGCCATCGGACGCGGGCGCTGGAAAATTGGCTGTCCTGGCACAGGACGACCCGGCGCGGGACGCATGGTCCCCGCGGGTGAGCCTATCGGTGCAGCGGAAGCAACGGGCGCAACCGGGCGCGGCGGCGGTGCTTTGTACACCGGACGCGGTCCTGTCTGCGGAACAATCATGCGCGGCGCCGGCGGACCCACAACTACCGGCGGAGCTGCGGGACGCGGTGGTGCGACGGCAGCGGGAGGCGCGGCCGATGCAGGAATCACGGGCGCAGCCGAAGCCGGAGGTGCAACAACGCCCCCGGGATGCGGCATGGGACGAGGCGGGGCAACAACTGGAGCCGCCGAAGCCAAAATCGCAGGCGCGTTTTGAACTGCGATTGGAGCTGCGGTTTGACCTGAGGTAGGAGTCGCGCTCACAACCGGCCTCTCCGCCACGGAAGCGACCACTGCAGGCCGCGGCGCGGGCGGCGGAACGGGAGTATACGTTGCCGCTGGAATCGAAGGCGCAGCCGGAGGCGGCGTTGGCCGGGCCACTGGAGGCGCAACCGCCGCGGGCCTTGCCACCACTGCCGGAGGCGCTGCCGCGCGGCGCGGAAGCCTGACCTTCCTTCTGCTGCGTGATCGCTCTCAGCACATCTCCCGGCCGGGAGATGTTCGACAAATCGATCTTGGTCTTGATTTCGTCGTCGCCGCGCAGTGGGCGAGCCGCTCGCGCCGACGGCGCTTGCGCTTCGGACGAACCGCGGAGATGTGATCCGCACTTTTTCCGCTTCATGCTCCTCGAGAGAACTGGAATGGGTCTTCTTCTCCGTCACCCCGACGATGCGCTAGCGTGTCGAGAATGGCTTTGCTTTTAACTTCCAGCTCCCTGGCGAGATCGTTGATTCGAACCTTACTCATCCGGCCTTTCTTGTACTCCGCGTTGTGCTTAAGTCTTCATCGCATCCTCACGGAGTCAGTGTCATCGACTGGCACGCCATCGCAGATGTCCGCGCTTGCCCTCGTTAACATGACTATTCAGTTGTTTCGGGAGCGGAGCCAGCTTTCGGCTCGTGCCCTTCGCTTTCGTGCGAGGCGGCGTTTTCGCCCGAGGCGGCTTCGGCTTCCGCCGTCGCCTTCAGCGAGCCGCTGCTGTTCACCTTCCGCGGCCACTTCGCCCTCGGCCACTTCCGCGGCCTCCGGCACAGCCTCTTCCGTTACAGCTTCGCCTTCGGCGGTCGCGCCCTCGGCAGAAATCTCGCCCTCGGCGGCGCCCGCTTCGCCCTGCTCTAAGCTCGCAAAGTAATTATTCACCGCGAGACTGATTTTTTCCACCGTCTTCGGCCCAATGCCCTCGATGGCTTCCAGTTGCTCCGGCGTCATATCGGCCAACGCTTCCACCGTGGTAACGCCGGCAGCGCTCAGCTTCTCTACCAGCCCTTCACCCAGGCCCGTAACGCTTTCCAGCGGGGTCGTAGGCGGCGGGGCCATCGCGGCCATCTGCAGCTCCACTTCCTGCCGCTTCTCTTCCTCGCTCTTGATGTCGATCTTCCATCCCAGCAGCTTCGCCGCCAGGCGCACGTTCTGCCCCTTCTTGCCGATCGCAAGCGAAAGCTGGCTGTCGTCGACCACCACTTCGAGATGCTTGTCGCCACTGTCAAGAATCGTGACCCGGCTCACCTTCGCCGGCTGCAAAGCTTTCTCGGCAAACGTGACCGCATCCTCGTGATACTCGATGATGTCGATCTTCTCCCCGCGCAGCTCGCGGATGATCGACTGCACCCGCATCCCCTTCATGCCCACGCAAGCGCCCACCGCGTCCACGTCCTTATCCTTGGACATGACCGCGATCTTGGTGCGCTCACCGGCCTCACGCGCAATCGCGCGGATCACCACCGTGCCGTCATAAATTTCCGGAACTTCGGTCTGGAACAAATGCTGCACCAGTTCCGGCGCGGCCCGCGAAACCACCACTCCCGGACCCTTCGCCGCGCGTTCCACTCGGGCAATCACCACCCGCACCCGCTCCCCGATGGCAAACGATTCCAGTCGCGACTGTTCCTTGCGCGGCATCCGCGCTTCCGCCTTGCCAATATCGAAAATCACATCCGGGCCTTCAACGCGCTTCACCGTCGCGTTGACGATCTCCGCCACGCGCCCGATGTATTCGTTGTAGACCGTGTCGCGTTCCGCCTCGCGCACCTTCTGGAAAATCACCTGCTTCGCCAGTTGCGCCGCAATGCGCCCCAGAATGCCTTCCGTCACTTTCGGAATTAGCAGCTCGCCCCCAACTTCCAGTGCCGGATCGACCTTGCGCGCATCTTCCACCGTGATCTGCAGATTCGGGTCCTCGACCTGCTCCGGCGTCTCCACCACCGCCTTCACCGCGAAGGCGTTGATCTTGCCGGTTTCCTTGTCGAGCTTGGCTCGCAGGTTTTCCTGTGACTTGTAGTACTTGCGCGTCGCCATCACAATGGCGTCTTCCACCGCGCTGACTACAATCTGCGGATCAATCCCTTTTTCCCGGCTGAGTGCGTCGATCGTGTTGTAGAGCTCGCTTGCCATAAGAATCAGTTCTCAGCTGTCGGTGCTTGATCTGTGGAAAGGCAGATGCTGACCACGAATCACTGACCACCGACCACTGCCTTAAATCTCCGGCACCAAATTCGCCTTCTCCACGTTGGCGAACTCGATCTCAATTCTCTCGCCGGCCGCCGCGCCCATCTTCTTGCGCGACTTGTGGCTGGCCACGCTCAAATCCAGCGTCAACCGGCCCTCCTTGAAACTTTCCAACCGTCCTTCAAAATGGCGGTTATTGCTGGCGCCCACCGGCTGCCGCGTCGTTAACTTCACGCGGCTGCCCGTGAAGCGCGTAAAGTCCGCGGCCTTGGTCAACTTCCGGTCCAGCCCGGGCGACGAAACTTCCAGCGTGTACGCACCCGGCATCACATCTTCAACATCGAGAATCGTGCCAAACTCGCGGCTGAAATTCGCACAGTCTTCGTGCGTCACCCCGCCCAGCGGATCGTTTTCCGCCACGGGCCCCGCCGCGGGTTTGTCCAGAAACACCCGCAGCACGCGCGCCTTGCCTCCGCCCAGAAACTCGACTTCGACAATTTCGAGCCCGCTTGAGGCCGCCACCCGCTCCGCGATTTCCCGCACACGTTCAACGTCAAGTGCCATGAATCAGATAGCTTACAGGCGATGGCGGCAACAACCGAGGGCTCCAAACTAAAAAGTGGGCTTGCGCCCACTGGTGTGCTTCGCCAAATGCCGGTATTACACAACAGTTCTCAGTTACTTAATATACGCCCCCGGAGGGTAAAAAGACAAACCGCGGACGGGCCCGGAGAAAAGCACTTATTTCGCCAGCCGGGCCTCTAATTTAAATACCTTCAATGGACCCTATCGAAGTTTACATCTCTCGCATTCACGGCAAACACGCTCAACCCGCTGATCCGGTGATTCGCATCCCTGCGGAACACGACCGTGCCGAAGTCACCACTTTCAAACTCGTCCGGCGCGACTGCAACCAGTTTCAGCGGCGGATTCCCACCATTCCGGAGCAGTAGCCCTCCCTGGCCCATCGACAGATCGTAGGTCGCATCAATTTCCGCGCTGCTATATTGCCCAGCATAAACTGCAAGATCCGCCTCGCTAAGATGCGGCGCTTCAACCCGGCCGCCTGCAAAAAATATCCCGCCATCCGTCACCAGCGTAGCCTTCATACCGCCGTCTGAGCCTTCAAACGTGATGATGCCGGTACCAAGATCCTTGAACTGATTTGGACCTACGCGGCGAAGCCTCCCGCCCCACGCCATCAGATTGCCTCCGGCAGCGGTAAACGAATAAACAAAATGTTTGTGCGGATCCAGGTACTTGCCAGCAAAAAGAGTGGGGTCGGGAAAACTGCTCTGGTTAGGCGCTGGGACCACGCCAGCCTCGGCATGCAAACGTTTCTCCAGATAAACATCGGCAACCGCGCGCACCAGAGCGCCCGGATCAGCGCTCGATAAATTGCAGAGGCACACGATCGAGAAGCGTTGCTCCGGAAAACGCAGAATCCCGGTGCGATATCCGAACAGCGCGCCGTCATGTCCCACCGTGGGCAACCCGCGATAAGTGCTCAGTTCCAGGCCAAGGCCATACTCAGTTTCATTGCCGTTATTGAGCACGCCCCGGATCTGCATCTCCTTGAGCAGCGTTCCCCTGCCCAGCTTATTTTTATAAAAGTTTTCATCCCACAAAAACATATCGTCGACGCTGCTCATCAAACCACCCGGACCGACCGTATCAAAGTTGGTCGACCAATCCACAAGAAACTTGCCATCGCCCGCGGGATCGTATGCCGCCACGCGGCCCGGCATCACCAGCGTATGATCGTCGTAAAATCGCGTGTGCACCATTCCCAAGGGCTGAAAAATATTCTCGGCGGCAAACTCGGCAAGCGGCTTCTTCGTCGCCCGCGTTACGACTTCTCCTAGCAGAAAATAGTTCGTATTGCTGTAAATCCACTCCTCTCCAGGAACGTTGTTGAGGCCCTTCTGCCGCGTGATGAGATCGAGCATTTCCTGTTTGGAGTGAACATCGGCAAGGTCTCGGCCAGATAAAAACATCAGCGTCTCGAAATCCCGGAATCCGCTGGTGTGGTGCAGCATCTGCCGCAAGCTAATGACATGCCCATAGTCGGGGAGTTCCGGAATGTATTTCCGAACGTCATCGTCCAGCGCAAGAAATCCCTGTTCCGCCGCTAACACCACACTGGCGGCTGTGAATTGCTTCGAGACCGAGGCCATATAAAAAACAGATTGAGAAGAAAGCGGCACCCCGAGTTCGAGGCTGCCCAGGCCGTATCCTTTCCGGTAGACGAAAGTCCCGTCCTGGATGACGCCAACCGCGCAGCCAGGAGAGCCTGGCTTCTCGTAGGCAGCAAAGATCTGATCCACCCTTGGCTGTGACTTGTCGTCTGAGAAAGCCGTGGAGGCGACCAGCAACGCCACGGCAAGTGAGGCAACCAGTGCAAAGCGCATTGCATACTCCTTCGGACCTGACGTCGAAATTAGGATGCTGCCGCTAGCCCTCCGATTTGCCTCAATCCCCCGCTCTCTCTAGAATGTAGAATCCACCTACGGCTGGGAGCGCCTCCATGGACACTATCAAAGGTTGGTACAAGGTAACGATGAATTCCGGGGAGTATAAATCCAAGCGGGTGGAGATTGAAGATAGTTTTGAGACTCAGTTTGAGCAGCATGGTTCCCCCGATGGGGCCGCTCTGTTCTCGCGAAGAGACGAAAAATCGGCCACCTGGGAGTATTACTTTACGCCCGAGGCAATGACCTTTTCGCTGGCTCTAATCAAAGAGTATGCCTGGGGCAAAGAGTATGCCTGGGGGCAAGCCAGTTCTGCTCCGCCAGCAACTGTGAAAAATCTGTCCTTTTGTCGAGGCAACGTGGGCAAATATTCCCACCTGGTGCAAGCGTCCGGCTAAGATTATTTAGGTGGTCGCGGCTGGTTGTCGCAGTTTGTTCCGAAATTGGATCACAACCGAAGTCAATGAGGCGGCATCCCGTCGGAGACCGGCCTTCTCATCCCATCTGGGTCATCTGGTTCCATCAACAGAGATTGCTGATCTGGGAGCAGGCTCACTTCAACAGGCTCACTTCAGCAGGTTCACTTCGGGAGGTGTGAATGCCCTTCAGGTCTGGCTTCTTGGCGCGCTCTTTGTCGGGCCGTCGACCGCGCTCTGGGGGCGGTTCTGATTCTTTGAGGATACGGCCCATTGCGTCCTTGGTTCCCGGAGCCGATTCTGGGCCATCGTCATCGTGAAGAACCACGTTCAGCAGTGAGCTGTGTACACGTAAATTGTCGCCAACGTCATAGTTGATAAAACCGAGCTTGCGGAATCGGTTCATGAAAAAGCTGACTCGCGAGCGTGTCGTCCCGACCATTTCCGCCAGAGTCTCCTGGCTCAGTCTTGGAATCGACATTTCCGAGACCCCTTCTTTGCCGAATTGCGCCATCAATAGCAGAACTCGCGCCAACCGCTTTTCGCTGGAATTGAACAGCTGATCCACCAGATCGTCCTGATATCGGATGTTTCGCTTCAGCAGACACTTGACGAACATGGCCGACAACTTTGGTTCCCGGCTCATGGCCAGCATCATCTCCTTCCGTTCAACATGCAACAGGACGCACTCGGTTAGGGCAATGGCAGACGACATGCGGACGAACTGCCCAGCCAGCCCCCCTTCTCCGAAAAAATCTCCTTCGCTCAAAATGCCGAGAGTTGCCTCTTTCCCGGCGTCGGATACAACGCTCAGCTGGACCTTTCCCTCTTGAATAAAAAACAGTCCGTCCGTCGGATCGCCTTGAGCAAATATTGTGCTCTTCTTTTCAAACGACTCCATCTGCCGGCCCTTCCCAATCGTCGAAAGAAAGGCGCGGGGATTGAACTCACGTTTCTTGCTCACGGGATTGGTTTCGCTTCGCAAAGGCCGTCCTGACTGGGATGTCTCCAGTATCGATTATGGGGGAAAGCGGGAGCCCAAGACTGGTCTGTTGTGCTCACAATTTGGATAAAACGGCCCTCGCCGTGACAGGTAAGTAGCGGACGAAAAATCCCGATTAAACTCCTCTCATCGCCTTGCCCAGGGCACTTGAGTGGGATGGACGATTACCGCAGTCTGCCGGGTGCAAGGTGCAAGAGTGTTCCGAACATTCGTTCTAAGCGTTCTGAGGTCGGGCGTTCTAAGTCGGGCGTTCTAAGTCGCTCGAAGCGGCAAGCAGTCGAGGTTGTGATCTTGGGGGCGAATCGAAAGGGAACTCCCAACACGAGCGTTTTCGCCAGCCATGGCTCGTCCGGTCCGTGACACCATGCTGTCGGTTTGCGCCTCCCCCCGCGATGCTGACCCTTGAAAAGCGGCGTCCTGCGGGCCATTCAGAAGGAGTCGTTATGATAACTCCTGTCACTTGAAGACGAGGTACAGCCCATACACCAGAACTGCCACTCCGGCAAGCTTGAAGAGTGCCTTCCTGAAGGCCCAAACCACCACGATGCCGACGAGCAAAACCAGGATCGATCCCAGCGGTATACCGTTTGCAACGGCTACGACCACAATTATCATCGCGAGAAGCCCGCCTACGATGCTGCCTGCACTCACTGGCTCCTTAACTGGCTTATCGATACCACTAGGCTGAGTTGGGCCATGGACCTTCGGCGGATAAATACTATTCGTCCATATCTGAGTTGCATGCCAGTCTGGAGTACCGACGATGTTAGATTCCGGACCATGTACTTTTCCATAGCCCATTGCAATCCTCCTTGATTACGAAGTCCGCTATTTTATTTCTTTCTTTATCTTCAAATCCAGCAAAAATTTGGCTTCATGACTGACGCTGGAAAATGTGAACGAGCGGTCATTCCCTGAACACGTGATACACGCTGGCCACATCAGAGTGACGGTTGTCATAACATCTCCATCACACTCATCGTTCCTCGGACCCGCCATTTTTGATTTTGGAGTCGACTGCAAAAAATCGCAATTAGACTCACCATTTCCGCCGCCCCGATTTGCCTCAATCCCCTGCCCTCTCTAGAATGAAGAATCCCCCTGCGGCTGGGAGGGTGTCCGAGAAACTGACCCGAAAAACTTATGATTCACTTTCCTGTTCCCGAAGCTCTTACTTTCGATGACGTCCTGCTGCTGCCCGCTCGCTCCGACGTCATTCCCGCGCAGGCCGTCACGCAGACGCAGCTCACCCGCAACATCAGTTTGAACATACCGATCGTGAGCGCCGCCATGGACACCGTCACCGAATCGCACATGGCCATCGCGCTGGCGCAGCAGGGCGGTCTCGGCATCATTCACCGCAACCTGTCGATCGAGCAGCAGGCCAACGAAGTCGACAAGGTGAAGCGCTCGGAAAGCGGCATGATCGTCGACCCCGTTACCATGTCGCCCACCGACCGGGTCAGCGACGCGCTCGAAGTCATGCGCAAGTACAAAATTTCTGGCGTGCCCATCACCGAGCACGGCAAACTGGTCGGCATCCTTACCAATCGCGACCTGCGCTTTGAAACCCGCTTCGACATTCCCATCGATAAAGTGATGACCAAGAAGAATCTCATCACCGTGCCCGTGGGCACCACGCTCGAAGAGGCGGAAAAGATTCTGCACGAGCATCGCGTCGAAAAACTTCTGGTGGTCGACGACAGATACAACCTGAAGGGCCTGATCACGGTCAAAGACATCCAGAAGAAACTGAAGTATCCCAACGCCGCCAAAGATTCCCAGGGCCGGCTACGCGTAGGCGCGGCCATCGGCGCCACCGGAGATTTTCTCGAGCGCGCCCAGGAACTTGCCGAAGCCAAAGTCGACGTGCTGGCGATCGACAGCGCGCACGGCCATTCCACCAAAGTGCTCGACGCCGTGAAGCTGGTGAAATCGAGACTGCCCCACATCGATCTGCTGGCCGGCAATGTGGCCACTTTCGACGGTGCCTGCGAACTGACTCGCGCCGGGGCAGACGGCATTAAAGTCGGCATCGGCCCCGGATCGATTTGCACCACGCGCGTCGTCACCGGCGCCGGCGTCCCGCAGATCACCGCCATCGCGGAAGCGTATCGCGCCACCAAAGACTCCGGCGTTCCTATCATCGCCGACGGCGGCATCAAATACTCCGGCGACGTGACCAAAGCGCTGGCCGCGGGCGCGAGCGCCGTCATGATTGGATCGCTCTTCGCTGGCACCGACGAAAGTCCCGGCGAACTGATTCTGTATCAAGGCCGATCGTTCAAGTCGTATCGCGGCATGGGCTCGATCGGCGCCATGGCGCAAGGTTCGAGCGAGCGCTATTTCCAGAGCACCGAAGGCGATTCCTCGGCGTCCATCTCCGCGTCCGACGGCGATTCCAACCGCCTCGCCAAATTAGTTCCCGAAGGCATTGAAGGCCGCGTTCCCTACCGCGGCTCCGTCGCCATGATCGTTCACCAGATGGTCGGCGGATTGAAATCCGGCATGGGCTACTGCGGCTGCGGAACGATTCCCGAACTCCTGCAGAAAACGCGCTTCGTCCGCATCAGCGGCGCCGGCCTGCGCGAGAGCCACGTCCACGACGTCATGATCACCCGCGAGGCCCCGAACTATGCCATCGAGTAGTGCGAGGCGTGACGCAGCAAATCCGAACCAGGGTGCCCCATTTCTCGCGTCTTTTGCGAGAAGTGGGGATTTCGTAACGACGGACGCCGAACTCGCTTGAGCACCGACCGTCACCAAGTTCTGAAAACCTGGATCGCCGCAATCCTGTGGCTGATCGTAATTGCCCTGGAATCGACAGCCATGGGATCCGCCCGCAATACCAGCCGCTTCCTCTATCCCCTGCTGCATTTTATATTCGGCATGGGGTGGGAACGATTCGAGCCTTTGCACTTTTTCCTTCGCAAGGTAGGCCACGTCTTCGGCTACGGCCTGCTGAGCATTCTGTTTTTTCGCGCGTGGCGAGAAACGCTGCCCGCCCTGGGCGATCCGAATTGGACATGGCGCTGGGCAAATATTTCGGTGCTCGGAACCGCGCTCGTGGCCAGCCTCGACGAGTGGCACCAGACCTTCATCCCCTCGCGTACCGGGACCATCCACGACGTTCTACTCGACACCTGCGCCGCGATCGGTGCACAGATTCTGATTTTGCTGTGGGTGAAGTGGCGTGCCCGCAAACCGCTGAAAAACTAACCTGCAATCGCTCCGTGGACGGTTAGACGTGGCCGGGATGCCCTTAGCTAACCGGGTTCCTTCGTTATACCGGTTAGGTTTCGCGCCATCCTGAAACTGCCAGCAGCACTGCGGACGTCGCCGCCAGACCCGCCGAAAAGTAGAACGGTACTCCGGCGCCGTAGTGCTTCCACAGTTCGCCCGTAATCAGGCTGGCCGCGAGCGTGGCCACGCTGGTCACGAAGGCGTAGACGCCGAGCGCCCGCCCGCGCACATCCTGCCGCACGCTCTCAACCACCAGAGCCTTCAGCACGGGCTGCGTCAAGGCATAGTACAAACCGTAGACGGCCATCGTGATCCAGATGGCGAGCGTCGATGACGCCCGTCCGAAAACGAAATACACTGCCGCGAAAATAAAATAACCAGCGGCCGCAATGCCGCGCCGCGAGAAATGGTCGCTGCACCATCCCGCAGGCCATGAGCCGAGCGTGTAGGTGAGATTGAAGACGAGCCCCAGCAACGGCGCCAGCGCCACCGGGATGCCCACGTTCTGCGCCCGCATCACCAGAAACATGTCACTGGAATTTCCCAGCGAAAACAAACTCACAGCAATCAGAACGATGTAGAACGAACCGGGCAGCGCAGCGTGGGACGTACTTGGAAGGTCAGGCGGGTGCACCATTTCTCGCGTCTCTTGCGAGAAGTGGGGAATTGTGCCAGCAGCTTCGTTTGCGGACTTGAGATCATCGTCGCCTTGCCCACGGCGTTTGGTCTCGCGAATACCGAGCAGCGCGACCATCACGCACAACGCACCCGGAATGGCAGCGGCCCAAAATACGCTGCGGATTCCGTAATGCGCCAGCATCACGAGAGCGGCCAGCGGCCCGACGATCGCGCCCGCGGAGTCCATCGACTGAATCAGGCCATAGGCCGATCCCAGGCGCTCTTTCGGTACCGACTCGGCGACAATCACATCGCGCGGCGCGCCGCGCACTCCCTTGGCTAACCGGTCGCTGAAGCGAATCAGCAGAATCTGCCACCACGAGCCGACCAGCGCGAGCAGCGGCTTCACGGCGTTGGCCACGAAATATCCTGCAACGACAAGCGGCTTGCGGCGGTCGATGCGGTCGGTGAGATATCCCGAGAAAAGTTGGGCGAACGATGCGACGCTCTCAGCCAGTCCCTCGATCAGTCCCAACTGCGCCGGCCCTGCGCCCAGCGAAACCAGAAACGCGGGCAGCACCCAGTACGCCATTTCCGAGGCCGCATCGTTCAGGAGCGAGGTAACGCCGAACACGTAAACGTTGCGTGCGGCAGACGGCTGAGAGTCGGGGGAAGGCGCGGACATAGAAAGGTTTTATCACGGGAACACGGAGCAGGAGATTTGGGAAGGCAAAGGTAAGAGCGAATATGCTGACTTACTTCAATCGCAACTACTCGACCCACAGGAGCATGGCATTGCCGCTCGCGGCGCCGTCGACATAGTAGTCGGAGAGCTGTTCGAAATAATCCTGAGCCAACTCGAACTCGCTCTGATCCCTGCAAGGATAAATGACCTTCGCTGCCTTCATCTTTTCGATATCAAAGTGCCGAGCTAAATCTTCTTTGGACGTTGCGGCCAGCGCCTCCGCGACTTCGCGGACTTCCCGCGTCGTCAGGAATCGGACGCGCCCATAGTCTCGCTCATCGCCAATCTCCTCACCGCCGAGAATTGCATTTCCTACCGCAGAGGGCGCAGGCTGACTGGTTCCGGTGAGCAGATAATGAAGAGCATGCCACGACTTCTCCAGGCTTAGCCCGTCCCCAGGAGTTGGCGCACCGGCACTCATAAGCTCCTTCAGGATCAGAGAGCGGGTTCTCTCCCTTTCTGTTGCGTCCTCTATTTGGCCACTCGCCTTGGCCGTTCTTGCGATCTCCTGCACACGTTCGAGCGCAGCCAGCATTTTCGGGGCGTTCGCTTCGATCGCTCCAAAGAGAAATTTCTCCAAGCTCTCGGGGTCACGCTGAAATTGTTTGAGTTGTTCCGGTGTGATCTGCCGGATGTGCCCGTACATTCCCACGAGTGCTTCCCTCAGTACATCGCGTCGTACTTCGTGACGACCCAGTCGCCAACCTTATGCTCGACGGTGACCGTGAACAGATCCTGATCGATTCCGGGTTGAGTGGGGTCGGCGTTGCTGGGCCGCTTACCGCGATAGTGGAGGACTACCAGCGGCGGCGCGTCTTCCCAGTCCACCAGTTGCCAGGAGAGCAGCGGGTGCTGCGCCTCAGATTTGCAAATGTAATGAGCGTATTTTTTGTGGTAATCGTGCTCCCACTTGGAGAGCAGATCGTCGCAGTGGCCGTCGCGCATCTCGCGCAGAAACTTGTTGGCAGCCTTCTCAGTGGAGCGGTCGCGCAGCGGATTCATTTCGATGCTGACCGGCAGCCCAGTCAGCGGATCGTGATCCTCCGAACGCGCCAGCACTGGCCCCTGATCGCTCAGCCACCACAGGTAGCCGACAAAAACTCCCACCAGCAGAACTCCGGTGCCGGCAGCAATGCCGATCTGTATGCGCGTGAAAGCCATTAAAAGAAGTTTAGGGAATCCATGGAAGCCACCGCAAGATTACCAGTGGGAGGCACGGGAGGACATGTACGTGTGGGCGCAGTGTAGGCGCCGATTGGCGCGAGTAAAAGAAAAGGCACGGCTTGCGCCGTGCCTCAATATTCTTGTTTTTGCCCGCCGGACGCGGCGTTGAAACGCCGCTCTTCCGAGAAGTGGGGCACGCGGCCGGCCGAACTTACTCTTTCTTGTCGTCCTCTTTGCCTTTGCCTTCGGCGGGAGCGGATTCGCTCTCGACCTGGGCTTGCGCTTCCGCCTCTTCCATGGCCTTCTTGGCTTCGGCGGTTTTCTTGGCCCGAACTTCGGCGCGTTTTTCCTTTTTCTCGTCGAGGATTTTCTCGCTGCCCAGGAGTTCCAGGAACGCCTTGTCGGCGCCGTCGCCCTTGTTCCACCCGGTGCGGATGATGCGGGTGTAGCCGCCGTTGCGATCGCCGAAGCGCGGTCCGACGGTGTCGAACAGCTTCACCACGGCCTCATCGGTCATCAGGTAGGCGGCCGCCAGGCGGCGGGCGGCGAGGTCGCCGCGCTTGCCGAGAGTAATCATCTTCTCGACGATGGGCTTGGCGGCCTTGGCCTTGGGAACGGTCGTCTCGATGCGCTCTTCGACAATGACCGAGGTGACCAGGTTGCGCAGCAACGAGCGCCGGTGCGCGGTGTTCCGTCCGAGTTTGTAGCCTGCAACTTTGTGACGCATGTTCGAACCCTCAGGGGCTAAAGCCCCGATTTTCTTTTACCTTGAGCGGCGCGGCTAGAAGCCGCGCACTTTCAAAGCAACTTCTCAAAGCCACTTCTCAAAACTACTTCTGAAAATCAGCGAAATCGCCGGTTACCCGATGACCTTCTCGAAGAAGTGGGCAGTTTTCTTGCCGGCCTCTTCGGTGTAGTAGACGGTTACCTTCACGGATTTCTCGCTTCCCTTTGCAATGTCCTTACCCGCGTCGGCCACGGCGTGATCGGATAGCCGAAATGTTTCTTCCGTGCCGTCCGCCGCCTTGACCGCCAGCGTTTTGGCGCCGCGATCAATATGAGTGACGGTTCCATCCACCGACTTAATACCGTCTTTGCCAACTTTATCGACCTCGACCGCCGTCTTCTCCGTGCCCTTGGTCGTGTAGTGCGCCACCACTTCGGTGCCTTCGGTCACTCCATGAAAAGCGTCTTTGCCGGCCGTGGCTGTTGCATCCACGCCGTGGACAGAGGTCTTGTCGACAAACTTGACGGTGTGCTCGGTGCCATCTTTAGTCTTAACGACGGCGGTCTTGGTAGCCGAATCCAGTTTGGTAATGGTTCCATGGACCGCACTCACTACGTCCTGTGCGGCCAGGCTAAACGCGCCCAAAAGCAGAAACGCCAGCAATGCCCGGACAATATTTTTCATTTCAGTCTCCTTAGACGTGTAATCGGGGGTCCCCTTTTTCTGAGCCCGAAACAATCTAAACTTACAGCTGGTCGTCCGGTCCGTACGCGGATGCGGGCAACGGGACATTCGAGGTCGGTCCGGGCACGGCATTGCCGTGTTCGTCAATCTTCATGCCCAGGCTCAGGCCCATCGAGGAAAGAATTTCCTTAATCTCGTTCAGCGACTTGCGGCCGAAATTTTTCGTCTTGAGCATTTCAGCTTCGGTCTTCTGCACGAGCTCTCCGATGGTCTGGATGTTCGCGTTCTTCAGGCAGTTGTAGCTGCGCACGGAAAGCTCGAGCTCTTCCACGGAACGGTTGAGGTTCTCGTTGTGGATCTCGGGCTTGCGATCGTCGGACGACGACGAGCCGGTTTCAATTTCTTCCTCGAAGTTGATGAAGATATTCATGTGGTCCTTCAGCAGCTTCGCGGCCAAGCCGAGCGAATCGGCGGGCGTGATGGAGCCATTGGTCCAGACTTCGAGCGTGAGCTTGTCGTAGTCAGTGATCTGACCCAGGCGCGCGGCTTCGACCGTGTAATTACATTTTCGTACGGGCGAATGCACGGAATCGATCGGGATGAAACCAATCCCGAGATCCTCGTCGAAATTCTTGTCGGCGGAAGTGTAACCGCGGCCGCGCTTCAGGCGCATTTCCATGTCGAGCTTGCCGCCCTCGCTAACGGTCGCGATGTAGACGTCTTTGTCGAGCACTTCGACGTCGCCGTCGGCTTCGATCATGCCGCTGGTGACCACTCCGGGCTGATCCGCGCGCAGGTAAATCGCCTTGGGCGCGTCGCCCGAAAGCTTGAACGGAATCTGCTTCAGGTTGAGGATGATGTCGGTCGCATCCTCGACCACGCCGGGGATCGACTGGAACTCATGCAGCACACCTTCCATCTTGACCGCGGTGACGGCCGCGCCTTCAATCGAACTCAGCAGCACGCGCCGCAGGGCATTGCCCACGGTCGTACCAAAGCCGCGCTCAAACGGCTGCGCCCAGAACATGCCGTATTTGTCGGTGAGGCTGGAGGTGTCGGTGGCGAGACGTTTCGGTTTCTGAAAACCCTTCCAAAGCATGTGTTTCTCCTTCGGCCGTTTGGCTCAAAGCTGACTCCCTGAATCGGTCCGGACTCAGGTCAAATGTCAGCAGAGGCTGATCTGGCTCGAAAATGTAAAGACCAAACCACATTCGATGTAAAGCGACGCGACAGAAATCCTTCGCTTCGCTCAGGGTGACGCCAGCGAGGCTCAAACGCCTCGCTAAGCGGCGTCACTTGCTGTACAACTCAACGATCAGCTGCTCGTTCACGGGCAGCTGAATATCTTCGCGCTTCGGCAGTGAAAGTACTTTCGCTGTGTAATTATCGCGATTGACTTCCAGCCAGCTGACAGTGGTGCCGTGGCTGGCAAATTCTTTCGCCAGTTCGAGCACGGTGAGCTTCTTGCTCTTTTCGCGGATCGCGATCTCTTCGCCCGCGCTCACTTCATACGAAGGAATGTTGACTTTGCGATTGTCGACGGCCACGTGTCCGTGACGCACCAACTGGCGCGCCTGGCGCCGCGACTGGGCGAACCCAAGCCGGAACACCACGTTGTCGAGACGCCGTTCCAACTGTTGCAGCAACTTCTCGCCGGTTACGCCCTGCGAAGCGGCGGCCTTTTCGAAGTAGTTGCGGAACTGGCCTTCCTGCGTGAAGTAAATGCGCTTGGCTTTCTGCTTCTCGCGCAACTGCAGGCCGTAGCCAACAATCTTGGCCTTGCGGTCTTTCCCATGTTGTCCAGGAGCGAAGTTGCGCTTCTCGATGGGACATTTATCGCTGAAACACTTTGCGCCTTTGAGGAACAGCTTCATGCCCTCGCGGCGGCATAGACGGCAGACTGCATCAGTATAACGGGCCAAGTTTCTTCTCCTTTAGATGACCGGTTTACGGGTTTGGCTTCACCCTTCGTCCCGGTGCAGTTCTCAGTTCTCAGTTGTCAGTTCTCAGTTGAAACCCAGCGCCTCAGGCATCTCAGGTTTAACTGAGAGCCGAGAACTGGGAACTGAGAACTCCGTCAGGTCTCAGACGCGACGGCGCTTGGGCGGACGGCAGCCGTTGTGCGGAATCGGCGTGACGTCGCGGATGGAACGCACTTCGATGCCCGAGGCAGCCAGCGCGCGGACGGCCGACTCCCGGCCCGATCCCGGGCCGCTGACGCGGACGTCGACGCTGCGTACACCGTGATCGCGCGCCATGTTCGCGGCATTCGACGCGGCCTGCTGGGCGGCAAAGGGCGTACCTTTGCGCGATCCCCGGAAGCCGAGCGAGCCCGAACTCTTCCACGACAGAACGTTGCCATTCATGTCGGTGACGGTCACGATCGTGTTATTGAAGGACGCCTGCACATAGCACAGGCCATGCGGCACGTGCTTGCGCTCCTTCTTTTTGAAGGTTTTCTTCTTGCCTTTTTTCTCCGGCGCGGCTGCTGGGCCGCCCGCTGCTGCTGGTTTCGCCATTTTCCAGTTCTCAGTTCTCAGTTCTCAGTTCTCAGTCAACCTCGGTTCTAACTGAGAACCGAGAACCGAGAACTGAGAACTGCTATCTTACGTTTTCGACGCCGTCTTCTTCTTCGCGGCGACCGTTCCTTTGCGCGGACCCTTGCGGGTACGGGCATTCGTATGGGTGCGCTGGCCACGGACCGGGAGGTTGCGGCGGTGGCGGAATCCGCGATAGGAGCCGATTTCGATGAGACGCTTGATGTTCATCGAAACTTCCTTGCGCAGATCGCCTTCCACCAGGCCTTCGGCCTCAATGACCGTACGGATGCGGTTGACCTCTTCTTCGTTCAGATCCTGCACCTTCTTCATGGGGTCGACCTTGGCCTCGTCGCAGAGGCGACTGGCGCGCGGATGACCGATGCCGTAGATATACGTCAGCGCGATGTTGATGTGCTTCTGGCGCGGAAGATCGACGCCTGCAATACGTGCCATTGTTCTTAACCTCAGCGGCTAAGGCCGCAGTCCAAAAAACTCGTTAGCGGCACGACTGAAGTCGTGCCCTTCCCAAGACCTTAGCCCTGGCGCTGTTTGTGTTTCGAGTTGACGCAAATCACCCGCACCACGCCCTTGCGGTGGATGACCTTGCACTTGTCGCAAATTTTCTTTACCGATGCTCGTACTTTCATACAGTTCTCAGTTCTCGATTCTCAGTTCTCAGCAAAAACTTGCCGGGGCGTCGCCCTGGCCAGACGGGCGAATGCGCCCGTCCCCAGATGGTCATTTATAGCGATACACAATTCGTCCGCGATTCAGGTCGTAGGGCGAAAGCTCGACCGCAACCTTGTCCCCGGGCAGGATGCGGATAAAATTCTTGCGCATCTTGCCGGAAACGTGCGCCAGCACCTGGTGTTTGTTTTCCAGTTCCACCTTGAACATGGCATTGGGCAGGGGCTCCAGAACCACTGCCATGACTTCAATCGCGTCCTCTTTGCTCATTGACTCCTTAAGTTTGTCACTCGGAGATCCTTCGCTTCGCTCAGGATTTCGGCAGCGGGCTCACGCCCGCTAGACGCCTCAACTTCAATCGCGTCTTCTTTGCTCATTTAAGATCAGTTCTCAGTTGCTAGTTCTCAGTTCTCAGTTAAAAAGCACCCGGTCCCCAACTGAGAACTGAGAACTGCCTCTCTACTGCGTCAAAATCACCGGACCATCTTTCGTCACAGCCACACAATGCTCGAAGTGCGCGCTGAAACTGCCGTCAGCGGTCACTGCGGTCCACTTGTCGCCCAGCACCCGTGTCTCGGGCTTGCCGTAATTCACCATCGGCTCAATCGCGATGACCATACCCTCACGCAGCCGGGCGCCATGACCGCGAGCGCCGAAGTTCGGAACTTGCGGCTCCTCGTGCAACCGCGTGCCAATACCGTGCCCTACAAACTCGCGCACCACACTGAATCCCGCAGCTTCCACATGCTCCTGCACCGCCGCGCCCACATCGCCGACCGAGTTGCCGATGCGCGCCTGCTCGATGCCCCGGTACAGCGACGCTTCGGTTACTTCCAGCAGCTTCTGCAACTCCGGCTTCACCGCGTCGCCCACCGGAACCGTGATGGCCGCGTCGCCATAGTAGCCGTCGAGCACGACGCCGCAGTCGATCGAAACGATGTCGCCCGGCTGCAGCACGCGCTTTTCCGACGGAATGCCGTGCACAATCTCTTCATTCACCGACGTGCACAACACGCAGGGATAATCGTAGTATCCCTTGAACGCCGGCTTGGCCCCGAGGTCTTTAATCTTCTTCTCGGCGGCGCGCTCCAAGTCCATGGTCGACACGCCCGGCGCCACCAGGGTTCTGACATGGTCGAGAACCTGGCGTACGATGCGGCCGCTCTGCCGCATCTTTTCGATCTCCGCCGTTGATTTACAGACAATCGCCATGCTTCGTTCGTAGATCTGGAACGTACTTCCTAAGCGTGATGATCTTCCAAAATCCGGAAAATCTGTTCGGTGACGTCGTCCATCGGCAGATCGCCGTTGATCGAGATCAACCGTCCAGTGCGCTGGTAATAGTCCGCTACCGGACGAGTCTGCTCCTGATATGCAGTGAGTCGGGGCTGAAGCACTTCCAACCGGTCGTCATTGCGGGTCACCAGCTTCGTCCCGTGACTCTCGTCGCAGATTTCATCCACGCGGGGCGGCTGGAGGTGAACGTTATAAATCCGTCCACAGGTGGGACAAGAACGGCGTCCAGTAATCCGGAGTAGTAACTGATTATAGTCCACGTCCAGGCGGATCACAATCGGCCAGGCCCGGGTGGGACGCGAATTGTCAAAGAGCTCATGGTCGAGCAGAGCATCGAGCCACCCGGCCTGGGCCTCAGTCCGGGGAAAACCGTCCAAAATATAGCCACGCTTGCAATCGGGCTGCACCAGCCGCTCGCGAACCATGACGCAAACCGCGTCGTCGGAAACCAGCTCTCCGCGGGCCATGACTGCCTTGGCCGCAAGGCCCAGTTCAGTGCCGCGGGCAACGTTCTCTCGCAGCAGATCACCCGTCGACACCTGGGGAATCTTGTAGCGTTCCATGATGCGCTTGGCCTGCGTGCCTTTTCCGGCACCCGGCGGCCCGAGCAACACCACGGGACCTACCTCACGTGAGGTTTCCTGCGCCATCGGATTGGCCCAAGCCTCCCGAGCTCAGTCTCCCCGGCGTCGCGGCCGAGGTGCAAAGGTGCAGTGCAGCAACCCCACAAAAACATTTCGCAGAGACGTTGCTGGCAACGTCTCCGCCAGCAACAGCGGCGCCAGCACGCAAGACGGAGCAAGCCACGTCTCTACGGGTAGCCACTACCAGGTGCGGCGGCCGCGTACGCGTCCGCTGCGCGGCGTAAATCCGTCGTAGTGGCGCATGATCAACTGCGCCTCGATCTGCTGCACCGTGTCCATGGCCACGCCCACCACGATCAGCAGCGACGTTCCGCCAAAATAAAAGCTCACGCCCAGACCGTTCGTTACCCAGTTCGGCAGCGCTTCGAAAAATCTCCCGACCGGACCGTACAGATGGTTGAGGTGAATGCCGGTAATCATCCACTCCGGAATAAACGAAATCAGAATCAGGTAGAGCGCGCCCACCAGCGTGATGCGCGTCAGCACCTCATTGATGAAATCGGCCGTGCGCTTGCCGGGACGAATACCGGGAATAAATCCGCCATACTTGCGCATGTTGTCGGCAACTTCGCTGGGATTGAAAACGATGGAAACGTAAAAATAGGCGAAGAAAATAATGCCGACGGCATAGAGCAAGGTGTAGAGCGGCTCGCCGAATCCGAGCCATCGAAACAGGTCGCCGAAATAGCGGTTGTTGCGCAGGCCATATCCGACAGTCTGCGGCAAAGTCAGAATCGAAGACGCGAAGATGACCGGCATCACGCCGCCGGCGTTGACGCGCAGCGGCAGGTGCGTCGACTGCCCACCCATCACCTTGCGTCCGACGACACGCTTGGCGTACTGCACCGGGATTCGCCGCTCACTGCGTTCCACATAGACGATGAACGCCACCACCGCCACCATGAAAACAACCAGACCCACCATCAGCGGGAAGGTCATCGCGCCCCAGGCGGCATTCTTGGCCTTGTCGATCAAGTCGACGACGCCGCGGGGTAAGCCCACCACAATGCCGGCAAAAATCAGCAGCGACATGCCGTTGCCGATGCCGCGATCGGTAATCTGTTCGCCCAGCCACATAATGAACGCGCTGCCCGTGGTCAGGGTCAGCATGGTCATGAGAAGGAATTTCGTGCCCGGATCGAGTGCGAAGCCGCCCTTTTCCAGGCCGATCCCTATTCCGAACGATTGCACCGAGGCGAGAATGACCGTGATGTAACGCGTCCACTGGGTGATTTTCTTACGTCCCAGTTCGCCTTCTTTCTGCAGTTTAGCCAGCGGCTCATAGACCACGGTCAGCAACTGCAGAATGATCGATGCCGTAATGTAGGGCATGATGCCCAGGGCAAAAATCGTCATGCGGCGTAACTGGCCGCCCGAAAACAGATCGACAAAACCCAGCAGCGAACCGCTGGTCGAACCCTGGGTAAAGAAGCTTTCCAGCTTGGCCGTATCAATTCCCGGCGTCGGAAGATGCCCGCCCAACCGGTACACGAACAGCATCAACAGCGTAAACAGGATGCGTTTGCGCAGATCCGGAATCCGGAAGATGTTAGCCAGTTTGTCGAACATTACTTCTCCGCCTTCACTGCCGGCTTTACCGCCGCCTTTACTGCTAAGACCTCAACCTTGCCGCCCGCCTTGGTGATTTTTTCCTGCGCGGACTTCGAGAACTTGTGCGCGTGCACCGTGATGGCGACCGTCAGTTCGCCGTCACCCAGAATCTTGACCGGGTGCTTGGTCTTGATGACTCCCGCCTTGCGCAGCACCTCGGGCGTGATGGGAGCGCCGAGCAGTTCCTCGCCCATTTCGAGCAACCGCTCCAGGCTGACGATGTTGAATTCCTTGCGGAAAATGTTAGTGAAGCCGCGCTTCGGCATGCGGCGGTGCAGCGGCATCTGGCCGCCTTCAAAGCCGCGAATCATGCGCGAGCCGGTGCGCGAACGCTGCCCCTTGTGTCCACGGGTGGACGTCTTGCCCATGCCCGAGCCCATGCCGCGGCCCACGCGCTTGCGCTTTTCCGTTGCCTTCTTCGGTGCTCGAATGTTCGATAAATTCATAAGTAAGCTCTCAGCTCTCAGCTATCAGCTATCAGCCAGAGCGGTTCGCTCAGGGCTGATCGCGAAAGCCGATCGTTATTCCACGAACTCGACCAGATGCGGCACCTTGGCCACCATGCCGCGGATGGCGCTGTTGTCCGGGCGCTCAATCACCTGGTTCAGCCGGGTGAATCCCAGACCCTTGATCACCAGCTTCTGTTTGATCGGGGCACAAATGGCGGAGCGCACCCATTTCAGATGAATCTTTCCGCTGCCCGAATTCGTTTTCTTCGCCGTCATTTTCTGGAACCTCAAAGTTTTGTGGAAGGGCACGACTTCAGTCGTGCCGTCCCGAACCCTAAAAGTGAACTGGGCTTTGCCCCCCGAGGGCAGCCTCTTACAGTTCCTGCGCCGTCTTGCCGCGCATCAGCGCCACGCCTTCGCGAGTCTTGAGTTGCTTCAGCGCGTCGAAGGTCGCTTTGATCACGTTGTGCGGGTTGGTGGTGCCGATCGATTTGGTAAGCACGTTCTGCACGCCCACCGAAGTCATGACCGCGCGCACCGCTCCGCCCGCAATCACGCCTGTGCCTTCCGGAGCCGGCTTCAGCAGCACCTTGCCCGAACCGTACTTCCCCAGAACCATGTGCGCAATGCTGGTCTGCGTCAGGTTTACCTTGATCAGATTCTTCTTGGCCGATTCGATGGCCTTGCGAATGGCCTGCGGAACTTCCTTGGCCTTGCCCGAACCGTAGCCCACCACCGCGGCCGAAGGGTCGCCCACCACCACCAGCGCGGCAAAGGAAAGGTTCTTGCCGCCCTTGACGACTTTCGTCACACGGTTGATGGCGACGACCTGATCCTTCAACTGAAACGAATTGGCATCCAGCTTTTTGATGACTGTTGGCATTATTAACCTGAGCTTCTAGCTTCTGGCTCCTAGCTTCTAGCTACCCTGATTCCGGGTTGGCTAGCAGCTAGAAGCTAGTAGCTGTTTTTCAGAACTGCAATCCCGCTTCGCGAGCCGCGTCGGCCACAGCCTTCACGCGTCCGTGATAAATGTATCCGCCCCGGTCGAACACGACCTTGGTTACGCCCTTGGCCTTGGCGCGTTCGGCAATGGTCTTGCCTACCGCTTTCGCGGAGGCCACGTTGCCGCCGGTGCGCTTGGCAGCTTTCTTGTCGCCTTCCGCCTTCTTGCCTTCGGCCTTCAGGCCTTCGGCGGTGCTGGCGGAAACCAGCGTCTTGCCGTGCAGATCGTCGATGACCTGGACGTAAATGTGATTCAGCGAGCGGTACACGTTGAGCCGCGGGCGCTCCGCGGTCCCCTGCATTTTTTTGCGAATGCGGTCGTGTATATGCCCGCGTTTCTCGTTCTTCGTGATTCGTGTCAGCATTGCTTCGTTTCCCTCTTGACAACGTGGAGCCTGAGATCCTTCGCGAAGAACGCTCAGGATGACGCCAGCGGGCTCCCGCTTCGCTCACGCCCGCTTAACGGCGTCACTTCGCTCCGGTCTTTCCAACCTTCTTTTTCAGACGCTCGCCGGCATAGCGCACGCCCTTGTTCTTGTACGGATCGGGCGGACGCAGCGAGCGCATTTCCGCCGCGACCTGTCCCACTTTCTGCCGATCGATGCCGGTCAGCGCGATCTTGGTCTGCTTCGGATCGACCGCGGCATCCACGCCCGTGGGCAACGGATACTCGATGGGGTGCGAGTAGCCGAGGTTGAACACCACCATCGACTTGCCCTTCATTTCGGCGCGGTAGCCGATGCCGACGATTTCCAGTTCGCGGGTCCAGCCCTTGGTCACGCCTTCGACCGCGTTGTTGACCAGAGCGCGAGCCAGGCCGTGCAGCGCCGCCTGCGAATCGTTCTGGCGGATGGCGACGATGTTGCCGTCTTTCTGCTCGATCGTGATGCCCGCCGGCAGTGCGGTATCCAGCTTGCCCTTCGGCCCCAGCACTGCGACCGTGTGACCTTCGATTTTGACCGTCACCCCTTTGGGGATCGGGATCGGCTTTTTTCCAATTCGTGACATAAGCTCTCGGCTCTCAGCTTTCGGCCCTCAGCTTTATCCCCGTCGCTCTGACTGAAAGCGGACGGCGGATTGCTGATAGCTTCTTCTCTTCTCTAATAAATCGTGTCTAGTAAATCTGGTCTAGTAAATCTGGCACAGCAACTCGCCGCCCACGCCCTCTTTGCGGGCCTGGCGGCCGGTCATCACGCCGCGTGGGGTGGTGAGGATGTTGATCCCCATGCCGCCCAGCACGCGCGGAATCTCGCTGCGGCGCACGTAGACGCGGCAGCCCGGGCGCGACACGCGCTCGACCTTGGAAATCGCGGCTTCGTTGTTGGCGCCGTACTTCAGGTAAATCCGGATGACCTTGTGGCCTTCTTCTTCCGTCGGCTTGAAATTCGAGATGTAGCCCTCTTCCTTCAGAATGCGGGCAATCTCCAGCTTCAGGCGCGAAGCCGGAATGTCCACCTTCTGGTGCCGGGCCTGGAGTGCGTTCCGCACTCGCGTCAACATATCTGCGACCGGATCGGTCAACCTCATCGTTTGCTTCTCCTCTTGCCACCCGTTCGCTCCGCATGAAGCGGAGAACCTGCAGCAGCTTTAACTTCCGTCGTTAGTCCTTAGTCGTTGGCCGTTTGCCAGTTTTGCTCGCCGCGGCTCTTGCCGACGGCTAACGACCAGCGGCCAACGACGCCGTTCTACCAGGACGACTTCGAAACCCCTGGAATCTCGCCGCGCAGCGCGAGCTGGCGGAAGCACAAGCGGCAAATGCCGAACTTGCGCAGAAACGCGCGCGGACGTCCGCACAAATTGCAGCGGTTGTGCTTGCGCGAAGAGAACTTCGGTTTCTTTATGTCTTCCGGCTTCTGATGCAGCCCGACGCCGTCCTTCACTCGTTTTGCTGTTGTCGCCAACGTTAGCTCCTCACTTCTCAAAAACTTTCAAACTCTCAAATCATGAAACTTTGCCATCACGCCCGGAACGGCATCCCCATGTGCTTCAACAGGGTGCGGGCCTGGTTGTCGTTCGCGGCCGTGGTCACGATGGTGACGTTCATGCCCTTCTGCTTGTCGACCTTCTCGTAAGAGATTTCCGGGAAAATCAACTGGTCGTGCAGGCCGAGCGTGAAGTTGCCGCGCCCGTCGAACGACTTGGTCGACACTCCCTTAAAATCGCGCACCCGGGGCAGAACAATGTTCACCAGCCGGTCGAAGAACTCATACATGCGGTCGCCGCGCAGCGTGACCATCGCGCCAATCGACTGGCCCTGGCGCACTTTGAACGCCGCGATCGACTTCTTCGCCCGCGTCACCACCGGCTTCTGCCCGGTGATCTGCCCTAGCTCGTTCACTGCCGGGTCAAGCACTTTCGAATTCTGCGTCGCTTCGCCCACGCCCATGTTCACGACAATCTTGTGCAGGCGCGGAACCGCCATCACATTCTTCAGTTCCAGTTCCTTCAACAGAGCCGGAGCGACTTCCTTATCAAACTTCGAGCGCAGCCGCGGACGTTCCTTCGCGCTGTGCCGCGCCTGGTCCGGCGCCTTCTGCTCCTGCGATTCCTTCTGTCCCTTTTTGTCTTTGTCTTTTGCCATTTTCGTCTCGTCAACTTCCTCTCACGGTTTCGGAGTGGTTACCGGTTCGTGAGAATTGAGTGATTGGGTGATCTTGTGATTGAGTGATTGCGGAAACAGCGCGCTTTCATTCGCTCAATGACAAGCTCTCAATGACTCAATTATTTATCTAGTGTCGTTCCGCACTTCTTGCACACGCGCACCTTGCGGTCGCCGCGCACTTCGTGGCCAATGCGTACCGGCCCGCAGGTCGCGCACACCAGTTGCACGTTGGAGATCGCAATCCGGCTCTCCTGCTCGGCGATGCCGCCCTTGATGTTGCGCTGCGGATTCGGCCGCACGTGCTTTTTCACCATCATCACATGTTCGACCAGCAGCTTGGCATCATTCGGGAAACACGCGCAGGACGCGCCCTTCCTTGCCCTTGTCCCGTCCGGTGATCACCTTCACGGTGTCGTTCCGCCGGAGATCCACTCGCTTATTTTCAGTGCTTACAGTTCGCATAAATTCCTTGCAACCTTAAACTTGAAACTTCTCTAGAAACCTGAAACTTCTTTAGATGACTTCCGGCGCCAGGGAAACGATCTTCAAAAACTTCTTCTCGCGCAGTTCGCGGGCTACCGGACCGAACACGCGAGTCCCAACCGGCTCGCCCGCATCGTTGATCAGCACGGCGGCGTTGGAATCGAACTTGATATAAGTTCCATCGCGCCGCCGGGACTCTTTTCGCGTGCGCACAATCACGGCCTTCACCACGGTGCCTTTTTTTGCCTGGCCTTCGGGCGCCGCCTCTTTCACGGCCGCCGTGATTATGTCGCCCAGCCCGGCATTCAATCCGGTCGAGCCGCCCAGCGGCAGAATCATCTGCAGCTTGCGGGCGCCGGAATTGTCGGCCACCTCGAGCATCGATCTCATCATCACAGCCATGGCGTCAATCTCCCTGTTGTCTTCTCGCTCGCGACTTCGTTGGGGGCTAGGTTCCCGGAACTTCCACAATCGCTTCCGGCACCAGCGCGGTCTTGCGCACAATGTCTTTCAGCTTCCAGCGCTTCAGCTTCGACAGCGGACGGGTTTCCTCGATTCGCACCACATCGCCCACGTGCGCTTCGTTCTTCTCGTCGTGTGCGTAGAACTTCTTGTTGCGCGCCACCACGCGTCCGTAGAACGGATGCGCCTTCTTGCGCGTCACCTGCACCACAATCGTTTTCTGCATGCGGTTGGCGACGACTGCGCCCACCACTTCCTTGCGGCGGCCTTGCGCCTTGGTTGCTGCTGTGGTTCCCGCCATTATTTTTTCTCCGTTGCGGCCGAGCGCTCACGCTCACCGAGTATGGTCTGGACGCGCGCAATGTCTTTGCGCAGGCCGCGAATCTTCTTCAGGCTCTCGGTCTGGCCCATGTTCAGCTGAAATCTCAGCTTGAAGAGCTGGTCGGCGAGCTCGCGCTCCTGATGGCTCAGCTCCACTTCAGTCAGGTTTCTGATTTTGTCTACCTTCATAATTAAGCTCTCAGCTTTCAGCTCTCAGCTTTCAAATCAACTGCGCCGTCACTGACGACTGATGGCGGACAGCGGATGGCTGACAGCTTTTCAGTGGGTCGCGCCTTCGCGCTTGACCAGCGTGGTGCGCAGGGCCAGCTTGTGCGACGCCAGCCGCATGGCCTCAGTCGCGTCCACGATGGTCACGCCTTCCATCTCAAACAGAATTTTGCCGGGCTTCACCACCGCGACCCAGTGATCGGGCGCGCCCTTGCCCTTGCCCATACGGGTTTCGGCCGGCTTCTTGGTGACCGGCTTGTCGGGAAACACGCGGATCCAGATTTTTCCGCCGCGCTTCACAAAACGCGTCATGGCCACACGGCTGGCTTCAATCTGCCGGTCGGTGATCCAGCCGGGCTCCAGCACCTTCAGCCCGAAATCGCCGAACGCCAGCGTCGACCCGCGCCAGGCCTTGCCGGTCATGCGCCCGCGCTGCTGCTTGCGATACTTCACTTTCTTTGGCATCAACATAACGAAGTTCTCAGTTCCCGGTTCTCAGTTCTCGGTTCTCAGCAAAATCCTAGAATCCGCCTGCCGCCGTCGTCGCTTCCCGCTTCTTCTGCGGCAGAATCTCGCCCTTGTACACCCAGCACTTCACGCCGATCACGCCATAGGTGGTGCGCGCTTCGGTGAAGCCGTAGTCGATATCGGCGCGCAGCGTATGCAGCGGCAAACGGCCCTGCAAGTACCACTCGGAGCGAGCGATTTCATTGCCGTTCAGCCGTCCGCTCACGCGAACTTTGATTCCCTTGCAGCCGAAACGCAGCGCCGAATCTACCGCCTTGCGCATCGCGCGCCGGAAGCCGACGCGCTTTTCCAGTTGCAGCGCGATCGATTCCGAAACCAGCTGGGCGTCCAACTCAGGCTTGTGCACTTCCTGGATGTCGACAAAAATGTCCTTGCCCGCCGTCTTTTTTTGCAGCTCGGCCTTGAGCTTGTCGATTTCCGCGCCCTTGCGTCCGATGATGATGCCCGGCCGCGCCGTCTTAATGATGATGCGCAGCTTGTTGCCCGGCCGCTCGATTTCAATCGCGCTGATGCCTGCCGACTTCAGCTTGTCTTTCAACTCGGCCTTCAGCTTGACGTCCTCGTGCAGCTGCTTGTCGTAATCCCGCTCGGCAAACCAGCGCGACTTCCACGGCTTGGTGAAGCCGAGGCGAAAACCATAAGGATGGACTTTTTGTCCCATTGCTTCTCCTAAATCGAACCTAAACAAACCTTGTCATTCCGAACCCGCGTAAAGCGCGGGTGAGGAACCTGCTACTGCCTTACCTTGCGGCCACTTTCTTCTTGCCCGCCGACGCCTTCACGGCTGTCGCGCGTCCCTTAGCCTTGGTCTTAGCCTTAGCCGGAGCTGCCTCCGCCGTCCTGGCATCCCCAGCATGTCTCGCGCCCGCATCCCCGCTCTTGCCGCGTTCCGCGAGAATCAGAGCAATGTGCGCGATGCGCCGCTGGTAGCGGTAAGCGCGTCCCTGGGGCGCCGGACGGATGCGCTTCATGCGCGGCCCGTCGTTGGCGATCGCACTCTTCACATACAGGTTGTCGATCTCCACGTCGAGATTCTTTTCGGCGCTCAGAAAGTTCGCATTGTCGAGCGCCGACTGCAGCAGCTTGCCCACAGGCGCCGCCACCCGCTTCTTGGTGAACAGCAGGGTGTTGCGCGCGTCTTCCACGCGCTTGCCCTTGATCAATTCCAGGACTAAGCGCGCCTTCTGCGGCGACACGCGCAAGTAACGCATTTCAGCTCGAAATTCCATAGTCGTAATCTCGCTCTTGGCTCTTGGCTCTTGGCTCTTGGGCAAAAGCCAAGAGCCAACCGCCAACAGCGGTGTTATGCCTTCGGGGCCGCCGGCGCTGCCGCCGGAGTAATCGCTCCCGGACCGCCCGGGATGCCGGCCGGCTTGGCCGCCACTTCCGTCGCCGCCCGCATGGAATGGCCCTTAAACGTGCGGGTGAAACTGAATTCCCCCAGTTTGTGGCCGACCATGTTCTCGGTAACGTACACCGGGATAAATTTCCTTCCGTTGTGCACCGCGATCGTGTGCCCCACCATCTCAGGAATCACGGTGGACCGCCGCGACCAGGTGCGCAGCACTTTCTTCTCGTTGCGCGCATTCATGCCGTCGACCCGCGCCTGCAGGTAAGCATCGACGAACGCGCCCTTCTTGGTTGAACGTGCCATAAAGTCAGCCTCTAGCTGTTAGCTCCTAGCTCAAATCCAAACCTTAAACTAAAACTTTGTCATTCCGACGGATCGCAAAGCGACCCGGAGGAACCTGCTTCTATTTGCTGCGCCGGCTCACAATAAACTTGTCCGTACGCTTGTTGTTCCGCGTCTTGTAACCGCGCGTCGGCTGTCCCCAGGGTGTCACCGGATGCCGTCCGCCCGAAGTCTTGCCCTCACCACCGCCGTGCGGATGGTCGACCGGGTTCATCGACACGCCGCGATTATGTGGGCGCTTGCCCAGCCAACGTGAACGTCCGGCCTTGCCAATGGTCACATTCTCGTGATCGAGGTTGCCGACCTGGCCGATCGTGGCCATGCAGTCCTGCGAAACCTTGCGAGTCTCGCCCGACGGCAGTTTCACCAGCGCGTACTCTGCTTCCTTCGCGATCAGCTGCGCCGAACCGCCTGCGGACCGCACCATCTGCCCGCCCTTGCCCGGCTTCAGTTCCAGATTGTGAATCTGCGTGCCCGGCGGAATATTCCGCAGCGGCAACGCATTGCCCACAAGAATGTCCGCTTCGGGACCGCTGACAACTTTCTGCCCCACCTTCAACCCTTCGGGCTGAATGATGTAACGCTTTTCTCCGTCGGCGTAGGCCAGCAGCGCGATGCGCGACGAACGGTTCGGGTCGTACTCGATGGTGGTGACGGTCGCCGGAATGCCGGTCTTGTCGCGCTTGAAATCGATGATGCGCAGCTTGCGCTTGTGCCCCCCGCCGATGAACCGCATGGTGGTGTCGCCCGAGTTGCGGCGTCCGCCGGTGCGCGGCTTGGGCTCGAGCAACGGCTTGTGCGGGCTCGTGCTGGTAATGTCGTCATTGACCAGCGTGGTGCGGTAGCGCAACGTCTGGGTTGTCGGTCGATAAGTCTTAATTGGCATAATCAGCTCTTAGCTTCTGGCTCTTGGCTCTTGGCTCTTGGCTCAAAATCCTTTGTCATTCCGAACCCGCCGCCAAGGCGGGTGAGGAACCTGCTTCTCGCCGCACTCTTACAGATTCTGCGCGTACTCCGGCATCTTCTCTCCGGCCCGCAGGCGCACGTACGCTTTCTTCCAGTCGGGACGGTAGCCCGCAAACTTCCCGCGCCGCCGCTCTTTTCCCACATACGTGGCCGTGCGCACGGAATGCACTTTCACTTTGAAAATCGACTGCACCGCCTGCTTGATCTCGGTCTTGGTCGCCTTCGGTTCCACCTGGAAAACCAGCGTGTTCTGGGTTTCTTTGATGGCCAGGCCCTTCTCGGTAATCACGGGACGGCGAATAATCTGATATGCGGATTTCATTTTTCTTATGCTACCTCCGCCGCTTTTTCATGCCGCGTACGCTTGCGGCGCTCGCTGTGCGCTTTCTTCGTGCCCTCGTCCGCTTCCGGCTTGTGCTGCCGCTTCGATACCGAGGACTTCAGCGAAACCTGCAGCTTTTCAATCGCCGGCTGCGAAAAAATCGCGCGGTCATATTTCAGCAGATGAAAAGGATGCACTTCATTGCTCAACAGCATCTCGAGCCCCGCGATGTTGCGGGCGCTCAAGGCCAGATTGTGGTTCTCGTGCTTGGCTTCTTCGATAATCAGAACCGTCTTGTCGACATGCAGCGAGTTCAGCGCCTTGCGGAATTCCTTGGTCTTCACTTCTTTCATGTCGAATGAATTCACCACGATCAGCTTGCCGTCCGCCAGCTTCGCCGCCAGCGCCGAGCGCAACGCACCCATCAGTTTCTTCTTGGGGAAGGCGTAGCCGTAAGAGCGCGGCTGCGGTCCATGCACCGTGTAGCCGTGCCGCCACAGGGGCGACCGGATCGATCCGATGCGGGCGCGGCCCGTGCCCTTTTGCTTCCAGAGCTTCTTGCCGGAACCGGAAACTTCCCAGCGGCCTTTGGTTTTGTGCGTGCCGGCGCGCTGGGAGTTGCGGTAATGCTTCACCGCTTCCCAGAGCAGATCTTCGTTGACCGCGCCGAAGATTTCGTCGGCGAGATCCATCGTCCCAACCTTCTCGCCGCTCAAATTATGTATGTCGATCGTTGCCATATGTCTTCTTCTTTACTCTTTGCTTGTGTGGAGCGGGCACTCCTGCCCGCTGGCCTGCACTACCTCAAAAGCAGCGGGCAAGAGTGCCCGCTCCACACGAACCTTATGCTTTCTTCGCCGCTCGCTTCGCGGCCTTCAACGGATCCACCGTCGCCGACCCGGCGAACCCGCGCCGTTCTCGTGGCGGTTTCTTCGCCTTCGTGATCACGATGTAGCCGCCTTCGGGACCGGGCACGCTGCCTTCGACCACCAGCAGATTTTCGTCTTTGTCGACCCCAAGCACTCTCAGGTTGCGCTGGGTCACGCGGGCATGGCCCATGTGTCCCGACATCCGCATGCCTTTAAACACGCGCGACGGAAACGCCGAACTTCCGATCGAACCGGTGATCTGAAACATCGAACCGTGCGACTTCGGACCACCGGCAAAATGATGCCGCTTCACCACGCCCTGAAACCCTTTACCCTTGCTGATGCCGACGATGTCGACAAAGCGCTCGCCTTCGAACATATCGACCAGCACGCGGTCGCCAACCTTCACGCCCTTTTCTTCGACGCCTTCGACGGGCGCTTCCATCTCCAGTCGCACTTCGCGCATGAACTTCACCGGAGGAAGATTGTTCTTGGCCAGGTGTCCTTGCGCCGGCTTGGTCAGCCGCGACTGCTTCACAAACTCGACCAATCCAATCTGGGCCGCCTCGTAGCCATCTTTCGTGGCCGACTTGTGCTGCGTCACCACGCACGGACCAGCCTGCAGCACCGTGACCGGGCGAACGTCGCCCTTGGAGTCAAACAGCTGCGTCATGCCGACCTTCTTGCCCAGAATTCCCGCGACCTTCGTTGCCATTTCCTTCTCCATCCAGCTTGGCTCGTCATTTTGACTGCTATTGGCTGGGAGCTTCGGGCCTACGCCTTCGCTCTTTTTTCAGTTCAACTCTGCAGTCCCACCAGTAAACACCAACGACCGAACAAGATGCCGCAGCTAGCCACAATAACATAGACGAGCCAATCAGACCGCTCGCGTAGCCGCACTTCGGCACCTATGCACCTGTCGACTCCCGCAGCCTATTTATGCTCTTTCCCGAACGCCTTAATCTCCACATCCACCCCCGCCGGCAGATCGAGCTTCATCAGCGCGTCCACCGTCTGCTGCGTCGGCTCCAGAATATCGAGCAGGCGCTTGTGGGTGCGGATCTCAAACTGCTCCCGCGATTTCTTGTCGACGTGCGGCGAACGCAGCACGCAGTACTTGTTCTTCATCGTGGGCAGCGGAATCGGGCCGGCAATCTGCGCGCCGGTGCGCCGCGCCGTTTCGACGATCTCGCCCGTCGACTGATCCAGAATGCGATAGTCGTAAGCTTTCAAGCGAATACGAATTCTTTCTTTTCCAATCACTGTGTCATCTCTCTAACCCCTCCCGCTATCCACGAGAGGAAAGAACCGGCGGCAAGTCGCAAGCCGCGTTTGCTTCTTGCTCATGTGGAGCGGGCACTCTGCCCGCTTGGCTTACTGCGCCTAAAACCTCGCGGGCAAGAGTGCCCGCGCCACACGATCTTTCAACTACTGAATAATCTCCGCAATCGTTCCGGCGCCTACCGTATGCCCGCCTTCGCGAATCGCGAAGCGCAGACCCTTCTCCATCGCTACCGGAGTGATCAGTTCAATCACCAGGCTGACGTTGTCCCCGGGCATCACCATCTCGGTGCCTTCGGGAAGTTCCGCCACGCCCGTCACGTCCGTCGTTCGCAGATAAAACTGCGGACGATAGCCCTTGAAGAATGGCGTGTGCCGTCCACCTTCTTCTTTGGTCAGAATGTAGACTTCGGCCTTGAACTTCGTATGCGGCGTGATCGATCCCGTCTTCGCCAGCACCATGCCGCGCTCGACATCTTCTTTCGCAATGCCGCGCAGCAGCAGACCGGCGTTGTCGCCCGCCATGCCTTCGTCCAATTGCTTCTTGAACATTTCGACGCCGGTCACGACCGTCTTGCGGGTCTCGCGGAAGCCGACGATTTCTACTTCTTCGCCAACCTTCACCTTGCCGCGTTCAATTCTTCCGGTCACGACCGTGCCGCGGCCTTGAATCGAAAAAATATCTTCGATCGGCATCAGAAACGGCTTGTCCAGTTCGCGCGCCGGCTGCGGAATATATTTATCCACCGCCGCCATCAACTCGTCGACCTGCGCCTCCGCCTTGGCTTCGCCGTTCAGCGCGCCCAGTGCCGACACGCGAACCACCGGAACATCGTCGCCCGGGAACTTGTAGCTCTTCAGCAACTCGCGCACTTCGAGCTCGACCAGCTCAAGCAACTCCGGATCATCGACTGCATCAACTTTGTTCAACGCGACCACGAGATACGGCACACCGACCTGGCGCGCCAGCAGCACGTGCTCGCGCGTCTGCGGCATGGGACCGTCCGTCGCCGCGACGACCAGAATGCCGCCATCCATCTGCGCCGCGCCCGTGATCATGTTCTTGATGTAGTCGGCGTGGCCGGGGCAATCGACGTGCGCGTAGTGCCGGTTGGCCGTCTCATACTCGACGTGCGCCGTCGCGATCGTGATGCCGCGCGCCTTTTCTTCCGGAGCGTTGTCGATCGAGTCAAACGACCGAAACGTGTTCTTCGGATTATGCTTCGACAAAACCTTGGTGATCGCCGCCGTCAGCGTAGTCTTGCCATGGTCAATGTGACCAATCGTCCCTACGTTGCAGTGCGGCTTGTTGCGATCAAATTTTTCTTTCGCCATTTCCGTTCTTCCCTCAGGGGCTAAAGCCCCGGGCTCTTATTTACCTGTCGGCACGGCTGAAGCCGTGCCCTGATACGAACCTATTTCGCCGTGCCCTGCACCTTGGCGATGATTTCCTCCGCGACCGAGCGCGGAGCCTCCTCATAGCGCGCAAAGTGCATCGAGTATTCCGCGCGGCCTTGCGTCGAGGAACGCATGTGGGTCGCGTAACCAAACATTTCCGCCAGCGGCACGATTGCTTTGATCACCTGCGAACCAGCACGGTGCTCCATGCCTTCGATGCGGCCGCGGCGCGAACTCAAGTCGCCCATGATCACGCCGGCATAATCTTCCGGGGTCACCACTTCGACCGCCATCACCGGCTCCAGCAGCACTGGAGACGCCTTGCGGGCCGCTTCTTTGAACGCCATCGATCCGGCAATCTTGAATGCCATTTCGTTCGAGTCAACGTCGTGATAGCTGCCGTCATACAGCGTGGCCTTCACGTCGACCATGGGATAGCCCGCCAGAATGCCGCCTTCGAGCGCCTCGCGAATTCCCTGATCGATCGGCTTAATAAATTCTTTGGGCACCGAGCCGCCCGTGATGTCGTTGACGAACTCGTAGCCCAAGCCCGGCGGTTGCGGGTCGAGATAAATCTTGGCGTGACCGTACTGGCCCTTGCCACCGGTCTGGCGAATGTATTTGCCTTCCGCCTGGGCGTGCTTGCGAATGGTCTCGCGATACGCCACCTGCGGCTTGCCGACATTGGCCTCGACTTTGTACTCGCGCATCATGCGGTCGACGATGATTTCCAGATGCAACTCGCCCATGCCGCTGATGATGGTCTGTCCGCTGTCAGGATCGGTGTGAACCTTAAAGGTAGGATCTTCCTGAGCCAGGCGGCTGAGCGCCATGCCCATTTTTTCCTGGTCGGCTTTGGTCTTGGGTTCGACGGCAACCGAAATCACAGGGACCGCAAACGTGATCGACTCCAGCGCGATGGGATGATCCTCATCGCAAATCGTGTCGCCCGTGCCGACGTTCTTCAAACCCACGGCAGCGCAAATGTCGCCCGCCAGAATCTCGCTGATCTCTTCGCGCTTGTTGGCGTGCATCTTCAGCAAACGCCCAATGCGTTCGGTCTTGGTGGTGCGCACGTTCAGCACGGAGTCGCCGGTCTTGAGCTGCCCAGAATAGACGCGGATAAATGTCAGCTGTCCGACGAACGGGATCGGCCATGATTTTGAACGCCAGCGCGGAGAACGGCTCTTTGTCGTCGGCATTGCGGAAAATCTTTTCCCCGTTGTCGGGATTCAGCCCATGCGTTTCCGGCACATCGAGCGGCGAAGGCAGATAATCGACCACCGCATCCAGCAGCGGCTGCACGCCCTTATTCTTGAACGCCGTCCCCACCACCACCGGGAATACTTTCAGCGCGATCGTCGACTTGCGCAGCGAGGCCCGGAGTTCGTCGGCGGTAATCTCTTCGCCTTCCAGAAACTTGTGCAGCATTTCGTCGTCGTTCTCGGCAATGCTCTCGACCAGTTGGGCGTGAAACGCTTCCGCTTTCTTCTTCAGATCGGCGGGAATTTCTTCGGTCAGGTATTCCGCGCCCATGGTCTCGTCTTTCCAGACGATCGACTTCATGTTAATCAGGTCGACGACGCCGAGGAACTTGGCTTCCTGGCCGATGGGAAACTGAATGGCGACGGGCTTGGCGCTGAGGCGCTTGCGGATGGTATCGACGGCATGCTCGAAATCGGCACCCATCTTGTCAATCTTATTGATGAAGCAGATTCGCGGGACGCCGTACTTGTCAGCCTGGCGCCAGACTTTTTCCGACTGCGGCTGCACCCCATGCACCGCGTCAAACACGGCGACAGCGCCGTCGAGCACACGCAACGAACGCTCGACTTCCGCCGTGAAATCAACGTGGCCGGGGGTATCAATAATATTGATGCGAATGTCGCGCCAGGTACAGGTCGTTGCGGCGGACGTAATCGTGATGCCGCGCTCCTGCTCCTGCTCCATCCAGTCCATGGTGGCAGTGCCTTCGTGCACCTCTCCGATGCGGTGCGTCTTTCCCGTATAAAACAGGATGCGCTCCGTCGTAGTGGTCTTACCGGCATCGATGTGGGCCATGATGCCGATGTTTCTGCAGCGTTCTAATGGGACTGTTCTGGGCACGACCATTAACTCTTTCTGGGCTCCGACTTCGTTTCTGATTCAGCGATTTCGCGATTGAGCGACTTGGCGATTCAAAACCTCAACCCGACTTTCAATCACCCAATGACCCGATCACTCAATGGCTCAATGCTTTCCTACCACCGGTAATGCGCGAACGCTTTATTGGCTTCCGCCATCCGGTGTACATCTTCTTTCTTCTTGATCGCCGCGCCCTTACCTGCGGCGGCATCCAGCAATTCGTTGGTCAACTTCTCGACCATTCCCTTTTCGCCGCGGCCCCGGGCGTAAGTAATCAGCCAGCGAATCCCCAGCGACGTGCGGCGGTCGGCGTTCACTTCGACCGGCACCTGATAGTTCGCGCCGCCGACGCGGCGAGTCTTGACTTCGAGCAGCGGCTTGGCATTTTCGACGGCCTTCTTGAAGAGCTTCAGGGCTTCGTCGCCGCCCTTCTCCTGCACGCTTCGCCAAGGCCTCATAGAAGATGCCCTCGGCGGTCGAGCGCTTGCCCTGCCACATCATCGAGTTGATAAACTTCGTCACCAGATCCGACTGATAGACGGCATCGGCCGGGACGGTCCGCTTGGCGATATGTCCTTTACGAGGCATTCAGCTTTAGCTCCTCAAGTGCAGTTTCTAGTTTCGGGTTTCTAGTTTCAAAACCAAAACATCAGACTGGAAACCTGAAACTGGAAACTGGAAACTCTCTCAACCCTTCTTCGGCCGCTTGGCGCCGTACTTCGAACGTCCCTGCATGCGGCCGGCAACGCCCACCGCGTCCAGCGTGCCGCGAATCACGTGATAGCGCACACCCGGCAGATCCTTCACGCGGCCCCCGCGGATCAGCACAATCGAGTGCTCCTGCAGGTTGTGGCCAACGCCGGGAATATAGGTCGTCACTTCAATTCCGTTGGTCAGACGCACGCGCGCCACCTTGCGCAAAGCCGAGTTGGGCTTTTTGGGCGTCTGCGTGTACACGCGGGTGCAAACTCCGCGCTTCTGCGGACATCCCTGCAACGCAGGGCTCGCCGTCTTGTAACGGGGCCGCTTGCGGCCCTGAGCCACCAACTGGTTAAACGTAGGCACTCTTCAGACTCCTTCGCCGCGCGACAGTATGCGGCAACATCCATCGCACAACATCCTGCCTTCACGGGCAGGCGCACAACTGGAATTCCTGCAATCCTGTGAGACGCGCATCCGTGGGCATGGCCGGCTCATGTTTGAAAACAAGGCCGACCATTACTTCTCACCGTAAAAATGCCGGAGAGATTCTGGATTCCCTTAGAACTTCGTTTTGCGCTGCCGACGGTGGCGCCCGGCCAAACTCCGGGGGCACTCCGTTTCGTCAGCCTTGCCCTGCATATCCTTCCACAATAGGGCGGAAGGCACCGCAGGAACGTTTCAGCGAGGAAAGTTTCCGAACCAGCATTTTCATCTTCGTCCGGAAACGCGTTTCTCTACTCTAGCTTCCACTGCGAGCGACTGTGCACACCGCTGCACAGCAAAACTCACAGCACACAGCAAGCCTGGATGTACTCGCGGAACCAAACTACTATAGCAAGTCTTTGCAAACATCGTCAACGGGTGTTTTTGCATCCCACGTTTTTGCATCCACGTATCACTATGACGGAAACTGAAACGCAAGGCGAACCATGGTTGATGTAGCGGTGCAGTGCCGAGAGATCCTTCGCAAAGAACGCTCAGGATCTCGGCAGGAGGCTCCCGCGCGCAAAGGTCGCGCGCTCACGCCTCCTAAGCGCCTCGACTTGCCGATTCGGTCTCCAGCCTCTACACTACAAGTTTTCCAATTCATTCGACGACTCGCTCCACCCCAAGGTCGGGGCGCGAGGCCGGGGGAACACTCCCGTGGCAAGACTTAAAAGAGGGGTGCATGGGTAGGTCGCATTCGAACGCTTGGCGGTTGGTGGTTGCAATCCTTTGTATATGGAGCGTCGGCGGATGTGGGAAGGCCGCCAAGTCCGGCACCGCGCTCTTTCCCGCCAGGGTTAATCTCAACCCGGGAAGCGATCTCTCCCTCGCCGTGGGCAGTGCGCAGGTGTTCACAGCATCCGCGCAATCCAGCTCAGGCGCCAACATCAATACCCCCATCACCTATACCTCGAGCGACACTTCTATATTGACGCTCGCGCCCAACGGGGTGGCGTGTGCCGGCCACTTCGACGTGGCTTTCACCGCCTGCACCGGTGGAGGCACCGGCGTGGCGCTGGTGACCGCGACCGCCCTCGGCGTCTCCAGCGTCCCTACCTGGGTTTTCGTGCATCCGCCGATCGACAACATCACGGTGACGGGAACTACCCTCAACGGGGCACCGATTATCGAGCCTTGCCTTTCCCAGACTCAGTCGATGACGGTCGAGGCCCACGCTTTCAGCCAGGGCACCGACATCACGGCCTCAGTCGGTCCGTTTACTTTTTCCGCGAATAACCAGACGGTGGTGAACCTGATCCCGCTCGACAATATTCTGTACAGCCCCATCAGCAATATTCAGTACAGCCTCCCCACCAATCAGGCCACGGCAATCGCCCTGTTTCCCGGGATTGCTTACATCTACGCCTCGGCGGGTGGCGTGACCAGTTCATCGTTCCGGCAGCCGCAGTACCAGAATGCGCAAGGCACTGCGGCGCCGGTGCTGGACTTCTTTGAGACCTGCGCCATCAAGAGCGTTGCTCTTGAACTCGGCTCCGGATTGCAGCAGTCCGATCAAACCACTTTCGTCACCTCAAGAGGTACTTCGCAAACGGCCACGGCGGTGTTGACTGACATCATGGGTTACACTTCGCTGCCCACGACCAGTGGCGGCATCGTCCTCAGCAAGATCCAGCTGACCTGGACCTCGTCGCAGCCCGGCGTACTGGCTGCGGGCACGGGATGTCAGCTGAGTTGCCCGCTCTCGACCCCATTGTCCGGCTCCGGTTCGGTGACGGCCTCGTGCAGCCCGCCCACCTGCAACATCGGATTCCCGCTCGTTCCCGCATCGCTTTCCGGCTCAGCCTCAGACCCCAGCTCGCCTCTGTCCCAATGTAACGCGTTCTTTGCGACGGCGACGTTCAAGTGCCAGGAACTCATCCCCGCTCCGGTCTACGCCGAAACTGCAATTTCTGGCCTGATCACCGGCTCCACAATTCCTGCGTCCGCGCTCGCCACCAGCACCGGATGTGCGCCCGAACCTCCGGTAATCTGCACCACGGCGATCTACAACCTGTCGACGACCAAGACCTATGCGGGCAGCCAAATCCCTTTACCGGCTTCGCCCAATTCCCTGATGTTCGATCTCGGCGGCGATCGGGCCATCATGGGCAGCGAGTTCGGCGCTCAAATCATCAACCCCGCGAATTTCGGCACCAACAGCAGCCCTTATGCCGCGCTGAGCACGGTCACCGGAACCATACTGGGGATCTCGAACAACGGATCCGTCGCGGTCTTCTCCGATACCGCACAAAACCTGAATCAGACCTACCTCGTGAGCCTGGCCAATATCAATTCGCCGGCGATCACCCCGCTGAGTATTCCCGACGCTGCGGCGGTCGCCTTCTCGTCTGATCAGTTGAAGACCTTCCTCTTCGGCAATGGTGGAAGTTCGATGTACGTGTATTCGCCGGTGCAGGCCCTGCAAGGACCCATCGCCCTGGCAGGCCCGGTCAACCTGCACACCGTCGGGTTCTCGCCGAATGGCGCTTTCGCGTTCGCGGCCGAGGCCGCCGCCAACGGCAACCCGGCTAATTTCACTGCGTTCAATACTTGTGACGACCAGGTCTCGGCCAGCCCGGCGCCTCTTTCCGTGCCCGCGGTCTTGGCGCTACCTCACGATCCCCTATTGATGCAGGTGTTGCCCGGCGTACACATTGAGGGCAGGGACTCTTACGGATTCTCGATTCCGGACGGAACGCATGTGTTGGTGCTGGACGCGACCGGGTTCGACATCGTCACCGCCGTCACCACGGCCGCGAACAAAGGAACCATCTGTCCGCAGACGCTGGCATTCGTCAGCAACGATCCCCAGCACCCGGCGCAGCGCGTCGAATTGGGCCAGGGCACGCTGCAGCCGGTAAACTTCTTCGTGTCCGCCGATGCCTCGCAGGTCTACATCGCGGCCGCCGCCAACGCCAGCATCCTGGTCTACGATTTTGGCGCCGGGGCGGTGACCAGCGGCATCCTGCTGACGGGCAATGCCACTCCCATCAGCGCCCAAATGTCCGTCGACACCGGTACGATTGTCGTCGCCGGCACCGATGGCATGGTGCACGTGGTCAGCACGTCCCTCGGCGGCAGCGACCAGTTGCAGATCACCTTCCCCGACCTGCCCAACTACCTGAACCCCTTCTGCACGGCCACGCCTACGCAGGGCCAATGCGCCTTGAGTTTGATGGCGGTCAGGCCGTAAGGGCGGGCACGGCTGATCAGCGGCCAACTCTGGCGGATTGTTGATTTTTGATTGTTGATTGAAAAGCTGGACGCGGTTTTCGATTTTCAATCAGCAATCAAAAATCAGCAATCAACAATGGCGAGAAGGAAGGGTCCCAAGAGGAATTACAACTCGGCCGGCTACGCCGGCTTCTCCAGCTCTTTGCCCACGCTATCGAGCACTCCATTGACGAAGTGCACCGACTCCGGACTGGAAAATTTCCGCGCAATCTCCAGCGCTTCGTTGATCACGACCGCCCGCGGAGTCTCCGGATAGGCCATCAACTCGGCTACTGCCGCGCGCAGCAGATTCCGATCCACCGCCGCCATCCGTTCCATGCGCCAGTGCTCGGCGTGCTTCTCGATCAACCCATCAATCTCCGCGTTGCGGTCGGTGGCCACCCGAAAAAGATCGTCGGCAAATCCCCTGACTTCGGCGCTGGCCGCCGCATTCTCCGCCCAGAACGTCCGCCGCACCTGCTCGGCATCCTGCTTTCCCATGTCCGACTGAAACAGCATCTGCAGCGCCAGTTCCCGGGATTTGCGGCGTGTACCCATAAGAAGCGATCAGCCGTCAGCTTTCAGTCCTCAGCTTTCAAGAGCAGCTGTTTCGGCTTGCAGGTTCAGTTTACAGGAAGTGTTCGCCCAAGTCGGTTGAGTCAGGAAATAAGCCGCAGCGCTGGAAGAAAGCGGATCGAATCAGCGCTTGCGCTTCTTCTGCGAGGCTTTCGGGGAAGTGTTCTGGCTGATAGCTGAAAACTGAGAGCTGAGAGCTGACTTCAGAGCCGCCATCTCCACCGCCGCCAGCGCCGCCTCGAATCCCTTGTTCCCCATCTTCAGCCCCGCCCGGTCGATCGCCTGCTCCAGGTTCTCGCAAGTCAGCACACCGAACGAGTGCGGCACGCCGGTCTCCTGCGCCGACTGCCCAATCCCGCGCGTGACCTCATTGACGATAACGTCATAATGCGCCGTATCCCCGCGCAAGAGGCAGCCGAGACAAATGATCGCATCATACTTCTTCGTCAGCGCCAAAGTCCGCGCCGCCAAAGGAATCTCAAACGCCCCCGGCACCCGCACTGTCGTGATCCCACCATTCGATTCCACGCCGCATCGCAGCAGCCCATCTACAGTCCCAGCCAGCAAGCGTTCCGTTATGAACGAATTAAAGCGCGCGACAACTACACCGAACGTCTTGTCTCTAGCATTGAGATTGCCCTCGACGGCGAAATGCGCCGGCTCTCTGCCTCCCATGCGAATTCCGTTAAAGTTGACGATCGTTCCTCCGGGCAGTTGCACATGGAATGTTCGAGCCGTGTTCTTGGGCTCTGGACCGGAGTGATCATCGACAATCTGGAGACCCATCTTTTCAAGAATCGCTACCGCGGAATCAGGGTCTGAGATAGTGAGATCTAAATCTGGATATACTCGCGGCTTCTCGCGCTGTACGACCTCCAGAATCGACGCGGAAGGGAAAAAAGGCTTGAGACGAAAGTTGCGATACTCCACTGCTTCGCTCGATCGAAAGCCCAGCGCCTCGAGCATTTTGGCGAGAAGCTCGAAATCTTGTTCGCTCTTGGCCTGCGCGGTAATCGCTACCCACTTCATGAGCTTCTCTCTGTGTCTCTGTGCCTCTGTGGTGAATTGTTTGTGATCCGTGAAAATCCCCGTAAATCCGTGGCGAAAATTTACTTCCCTTTAAACTGCGGCGCGCGTTTTTCCAGAAACGCTTTCGTTCCCTCAGCCTTATCTTCCGTAGCGCAGCACACGCCAAACAGAACCGCTTCCAGATAAAGCCCCTCGCTCAAAGTCATCTCCATGCCTTTGTTGACGGCCTCCATCGCATACTGCACGGCCAGCGGAGCATTCGCAATAATCTTCGCCGCAATCGCCTCCGCCCGCGGAATCAGATCAACGGGCGCCGTGACTTCATTCACCAACCCAATGCGATGCGCCTCCTGCGCCGTGATCATCTCGCCGGTGAGCACATGCTGCATGGCGATCCCTTTGCCCACCAGCCGCGGCAGCCGCTGCGATCCGCCGTAGCCGGGAATAATCCCCAGCTTCACCTCCGGCTGCCCCAGCTTCGCGTTCTCACTGGCCAGCCGCATGGTGCACGCCATCGCAATTTCGCACCCGCCGCCGAGCGCAAACCCATTGATGCAGGCAATCACCGGCTTCCCCAGATTCTCAATCAGATTCAGCACCGACTGCCCGCGATGTGTGTACTCCTTGCCGGTCACCGCGTCCTGCTTCGCCAACTCACTAATGTCGGCCCCCGCAATGAACGCCTTCTCGCCAGAACCAGTGAAGATTACGACGCGGATCGTCTTGTCGTTCTTGATGTCGTGAAACGCCGCCCGCAGTTCCTCCATGGTCGCCATGTTGAGCGCATTGAGCACCTTCGGCCGGTTGACGGTGACGTAAGCAATCGCGTTCTTCTTTTCGAGAAGTATGTTTTCAAAGTTCATAAAATAAAATTCCCTCGGCGAGAATTCAGCTACGCAGCGGCAATGCTTCTACCACAGAGTCACAGAGAGAAAACAAAGCAATTGAATTTCTCTGTGTCTCTGTGACTCTGTGACTCTGTGGTGAACGATTCTTGAGATCAAGTAAGTCAGCCGGCTAAAGCTTATTCGCCCGCGGCTTCTCCGGATCCGCGTAATCATAAAACCCGCGCCCCGACTTCCGCCCGTACCACCCCGCCATCACCATCCGCTTCAGCAGCGGGGGCGACGCAAACCGCCGCTCTTTGAACTCGTCATACATCACATGCGTAATGTAATAAGTCGTATCCAATCCAACGAAGTCCAACAAAGTAAACGGCCCCATCGGATACCCGCATCCCAGTTTCATTGCATTATCAATATCCTCAATCGATCCCACGCCCTCTTCATACGCCCGAATCGCATCGAGCAGATACGGGACCAGCAGCCGGTTTACGATGAATCCCGTCTTGTCCGATGTCCGCACCGGCACCTTGCCCAGCTTCTTCGCAAACTCGTAAGCCGTCTCGTAAACGTCGTCGGCCGTAGCAATCGTCCGCACCACTTCCACCAACTTCATCAGCGGCACCGGATTAAAAAAGTGCAGCCCCACAAACCGCTCCGGGCGTTTCACGGAAGTCAATAATTCGGTCACCGAAATCGAAGAGGTATTCGAAGCAAAAATCGCATCTTTCTTCACCACGCCATCAATCGACGCATACATCTTCTTCTTCTCGTCGACATTCTCGATGATGGCCTCAATCACAATGTCGCAATCCGCCAGGTCGGATCTGTCAGTCGTCCCCCGAAGCCGCGCCCGAATCGCGTCCTTCTGCGCCGCCGTAATCCCGCCCTTCTCGACCGGCCGCTCGGCAAACTTCGCCAAAGATTTCTCAATCCCGGCGAACCCTTTGTCGAGAAACCGCCGCTCAACCTCAAGCACCGTGACGTCGAATCCCGCCGTAGCGCAAACCTGCGCAATGCCGGAACCCATCAGCCCGCAACCGAGAACGCCAACCTTCTTAATTTCCATATGATTCCTTACCCCCGCTTCGGCAAATTGCTCCAGATGGCAAGCTGGCCTCCGCCCTGTGCAACAAGCATCACCCCGTCGCGATCCGCGTAGTTCCAGCCTTCATAGCCGGAAGAGTCGTTAAACGTGTCTATCCGCGTACCGCCGCCGAACTTGAGGCAAAGATCGGCAGTTTCACGATTGATGTCGATTGCCTCCAGGGTCAGTCCTTTCAGTTTCTCCAGAGTCGAGGAGATCAGATCTACAGGCGCGGGCAAACCAAATTTCTGCCCGTGATCCGATGATGCAAGAACGACGGCGCCGCCGCTTACGATTCTCCACGGACACTCGATGGTCAGGCCAGCACCTTCAAAATCAAATTGCCAAACTCCCTCTGCCGGTTGCCGAAGGCTTCGCAGGCTGGCTCCACGCATCGAACGCAGCATCAGCCCGGCCGCATCTTCCCCATCAGCCATCACCTCAAATCTCTTTGATTCCACTCTTGCTTCCTCGACCCTCTCCTTCGTGCCATACGCATTGTCATTCTGAGCGAAGCGAGAACCTATGCAATTTGCCGGCGCCATCAGGTTGCATAGATCCTTCGCGGCAAACAACGCCACTCAGGATGACAAGAATGTTTGATCCGTGAAAATCCGCGTAAATCCGTGGCAAAGAAGTTAACTCATGCTCTCCACCACCATCGCAATCCCCTGCCCGCCGCCAATGCACGCCGTAGCCAGCCCGTACTTCTTCTTCCGCCGCCGCAACTCATACAACAGCGTGATCACCAGCCGCGTCCCAGTCGCGCCCAGCGGATGCCCCAGCGCAATCGCCCCGCCATTCACATTGACTTTCTCGCGATCCAATCCCAACTCTTTCTCCACCGCCAGATATTGCGCCGCGAACGCTTCGTTCACTTCGATCAAATCGATGTAGTCCAGCGACAGCCCCGCCTTCTGCAGCGCGATCTTCGTCGCCGGCACCGGACCGCGCCCCATCAGCTTCGGCTCCACGCCCGCAATACCCCAACTCACGATTCGCCCCAGCGGACTCATGTTGCGCTTGCGCACTTTATCCAGCGACATCACCACCACCGCCGCCGCCCCATCGACAATCCCGCTCGCATTCCCCGCCGTAACCGTCCCACCCTTGCCAAACGCCGGGCGAAGCTTCGCCAGCCCCTCCATCGTAGTCTGCGGACGCCGGTGATCATCCTCGGTCAACGATTCCCCCGTCGCCTCGCCCTTAGAATTGCGCAACGCCACCGGCACAAGTTCCTCCTGCAGGCGTCCTTCTTTATAGGCCGCATCCGCCCGCTGCTGCGAGCGCAGCGCAAACTCATCCTGCATCTCGCGCGTAATCCCCTGCTGCGATCCGTAGAGCTCCGCGGTGTTCGCCATATAAGACCCGCAATAAGTATCCAGCAACGCCACCATCAGCGAGTCTTCCAGCTTTCCGCCCGGGGCCAGAGTAAATCCGTCGCGCCCGCGAATCACAAACGGCGCCTGCGACATCGCCTCCATCCCACCCGCCAAAACAATCTTCGCCTCGTCGGTTTGAATCATCTGCGCCGCCGAAACAATCGCCTGCATCCCCGACCCGCACAGCCGGTTCACCGTCAGCGCCGGAGTTTCAATCGGCAGCCCCGCCCGCAACCCCACGTGCCGCGCCCCATACAGCGCGTCGCCGGAAGTCTGCTGCGCGTTGCCGAACACCGCATGATCAAATTCCTTGGCGTCAATCCCCGACCGTTCGATCGCGCCCTTCGCGGCAACCGCCGCCAATTCCTGCGCAGTAAAATCCCTCAATTTGCCGCAATAGCGGCCAAAGGGCGTCCGCGCCCCGCTGACAATCGCAATGTCACCTGGCTTCAACATGATTTTCCCGAGGTCGCTCGTCGCTCATGGAGGGCCTTCACCCACTCAGTTTCCCGCAGAAACTCAATCAGAATCGATCAGAGTCGCTACGCCAAACTTGTCAGTTTAGCAGCGCATGAGCAGATTTGACTATCGCGAGGCTCGCCGCTGGACTGGGACGATCGAGGGCCAGGAAGATCGTGAACCACGAAGGACACGAAGTATCACGAAGGAAATAACGTGCAAATGAATTCCTCCGTGGACCTTCGTGTCCTTCGTGGTTCACGATTTTGCTTTGGGCGGCAATGACCTATATCGTGTTACGGTCGCCAGCCGAGGAGGTTTCCAATGGAACAGCGCGTCAGCATCATCACTCTGGGCGTTGCCGATCTCGAGCGCAGCCGCCGATTCTACGAGAGCATGGGATGGCGCCGGGCTATGTCCAAGGAGGACGCAGAGGGCATCGTCTTCTTCCAGACCGGAGGCATGGCCCTCGCCCTTTATCCGCGGCACGAACTTGCCAAGGACGCGAACGTCGCTGCCGACGGCCACGGCTTCGGCGGAATCACACTGGCCTACAACGGCCGCACTCGTGCGGAAGTCGACTCCGTGCTCAACGAGGCTGCTGCCGCTGGCGCGAAGATTGTCAAGCCCGCCCAGGAAGCTTTCTGGGGCGGCTACTCGGGATATTTTTCTGACCCGGACGGTTTTCTGTGGGAAGTTGCGTGGAATCCATCGTTCGCGATCGCCGAGGATGGAAGCATTCGCATTCCGGATTAGCCGCGAATCCACTCCAACGCATGCTGTCATCCCGAGCGAAGCAGTCGAGGGACCTGCCGTGGCTCGCGCTCCCGATAACGATAACGCCAGACCAGCAGGTCTCTCCACTCGCCAGTTGATCCGCTTCGCGTTTCAACTGACTCGGTCGAGATGACAGATCTTTTTGAGATATATATGAAGGAAAGGCGCTAACTCTTAGGCCACCGCGACCGCGGCCAGCGCCGGTCCTAGCGCGATGATCTTTCCCGGGCCCTGCGCCATGGCCTGCCCCAGCGCATGCTCGGCGCGATTGATCACTTCGGTGACCACATCGACGGGATCGTATTCGGTGCGGATCACCGCCTCGGCCAGCCCGGCGGAAAACTGCGCGTTGTGCCCCTGGCTGCCATCGTCCTTGGCCGGCAGCCGTAGTTCGGAAATGATTTTGCGGAGTTTTTCAACCGCCAGCATGGCTTCTTTTTCCGCGGTCTCGCCCAGCAGGATCGCGATGGTCATCGTGTCGTAGCGAAACGCGAGATCGTTGGTGCGGATGTTGGCGGCAATCAGCTGTCCCGCCCGTCCCATCACTGCCTGCACGTCCGCCTCGCCGTATTCCTTGAGCATGGCCGCGCTCTTGCCGAACTGCAGCAACAGCACCGAAAGCGCCGAGGCGTTTTGAATCGCCCGCTTACTCTCCGCCAACAGCAGATCAATATACGACGCTCGCTTCAGCAGTCCCGACTTCTCGTCGGTGACCGATAGATTCTTGACCAGCCGCCGCAGCCCTGCGTTATTCAGGGCAATCACCATTTGCTCCGACAGAGTTTTCAGCACCACCATGTCCGACTGCTGCCACGTGCGCGGCCGGCTGTGCACCAGCACCAGCATTCCGACAGTTTCTTCGCCGTCGCTGAGCGGAATGGCCAGCAGTGAAGCCGCGCCCAACTCCGTGACCGCCTTGCGCGCGGCCTGCAAGGCAACCGCCTTGGGCGCGTCTTCAATGGCCAGGGGTTCTTGCCCGTCGACCGCCTTCTGCAGGCACGCAATCAGTTCGGCAATCGCCGAATGACTCGCCTTCTTGGTGCCCTCGATGCAGAACTCTTCCACCGCAGTCGCGGACGAACCGGCCTTGCCCATCGCCGCAATGCAGCGCGTCGCTTCCCAATGGGTTCCAATCTCCCGCACCGCGGTATTGAGCACAGCCGGGGCTGTGCCCTGGTGATACAACTTACGTGAAATCTCGGCCACGCGGGTGAACGCGCGAACGTCGGTCGCCTGATCGGGCACCGGCGCCGCCACGGCGGCCGGAACCGCCACCGGGGCCGCCGCTGGAGGCAATGGCGCCGATCCCGCATACCGCGGGGTTACGCCTGCCGACATGTACAGGCGCTGCAGATCTTCGTTGCGTTCCTCTTCGCGGGGAAACAATTCCTGAATTCTCTGCAGGCGCTCGACCGCCTTGTTCCGCATCCCGTACTGCACCAGGATTTCCGCCTGCAGCATCAGGTCCTGCAGCGTCGAAGCCCCCAGCGTCGGACTTTCCACATGAGCCGGTTCGGGCGTCTTGCTGGCGGAGCTGAAGCGCGACGATATCGCTTTGAAGCGTACGTCGTCCACCTTGCCCTTCAGCAAATCCAGTCGCTTCAAGTGCCCGGCTTCATAGGGATCGACTTCGGCGGCGCGATCCAGGCACTCGGCGGCCTTGGCATACTCGCCCTGACTGCAATACAGATCAAATAATTTCAGCAGAGTCTGGCAGTAGTCGTTTTCGCGATTGGACGCGTTATAAAGCTCGCTGAGAAACTCCAGAATCTGCGGACAGGCCCGGCGCGTCGCCGTGATGTCCTCCATGATGGCGATGAACTGCCGGCGTTCCCCGCGGCGCCGCTGGAATTGTTCCAGCTTGCGGGCCAGCGCCACCGCGGCGTCATCCTGCTCGCCATCCAGCAGGCTGCCAATCAGCGAGATCACCTGCTGCACCCGGCCCGGGTTCTGCTCGAACAGTTGCCACACCAGCGGCTCGGCCTCGGCGTTGCGGCCCGCCGCCAGCAGCGCATCGGCATAAGTTTCACGCAACGCCGACGTTACCTGCCCGGAGTTCATTTGCGATTCAAGAATGAAGATGGCCGCTCCCGCCTGGCCCTGCGACAGCAAAGTCTTGCCATAGGCCAGCGTGATGCCCTGATCGGAAGAATCTTCCTGATACGCGCGCTCGTACCACTGCGCCGAGTCGCCGCCGTCGGCCGTGGCCAACTGCGCTACCTGTTGAAACGCCAGCGCTGCCGCTCTGCGGTCTCCCCGCTCCGATGCCAGTTCAGCCACGCGCTGCAGGTTGGCCCGGTTCGGTTCCAGCGTCACAATGCGGTCCAGAATCTCCGCCGCTTCCTGCTTCTTGCCAAACTTCACCACGTCTGACAGCGCCGCTTCGTAGGTGCCCACGGCCAGCTTTTTATTGGAGCCCTCCAGAAGTTGGCCGAAGCGGAATTTCTGCTGCCACGTCGGACTGCCATGCCGCGCCAGTTTCTTATAAGTCAGGCTGGCGCGAGTTGCGTCCCCGGACCCCACCTGCCGCTCGAACAGATCGCCCAGCAACTTGACCGCATCGGCGTTGCGGCTCAGCGACAGGCACAGATCGGCTGCCAGTTGCCGCACCACATCATTCTCTCCATCGTCCCGCAGAACAAGGAGATACTCTTCGAGGGCTTCCGGAGTCTTGCCTTTCTGCAAAAGCTTCTCCGCGCGCTCCACGCGCTTCGCGATCTCGGCTCGGTCCAGTCGTTTTGTGATCTCAGGCATGCGGAATCAGGCGGAGTAAACCCTGCTCCGATTCTAGGAGGGTGCCCCAACAGCAGCAATGCGGTAACGACCACTCACGATTACGAAGGTCACGTGAATTGGTGGACTAGACATACCCATCAGTCCCAGGGGCCGTGGGGTTGAAGGGCTTTCGCAGCTCGGATAGAATTCCTCCCCACACCCCAGGGCGGAGGAAATAACCGATGGACGTGATTCACGAAACGGAGCAGGCAGACTGGTTCGGGGCCGAGTTTGTCGCCAGGGCGCGCACGGTCGCCGACCTTTACGGCGTTCCCGTGGAGTGGTTGCTCGCTGCCATCAGCTGGGAGACTGGCGGGTACAAATCGTATCAGGGGCCGGACAAGATCAGCCCCAGCAGCGGACTTCATTGGTCGGTGAATGCCAGCGATAAAGGTGGAGGCCTTTTCGGATTTCCCAATCTCGCATCGCGCGCCGACAAGGATTGGACGCCCGTTCAGCAACTGGACAGCGTTCGCGTCTACATTCACAACTGGATGAACACCCTGAAGATCGACAGTTTTCCCTCGCCCACCGATTTCTACGTTCTGGTCCGGGGACCGTACGCGCTGATGAAGGACAATTACGATAATGACGAATACAACATGGGCGCGGGACTGACCCTGGGAGATGTGCGCCGGATCTACTGGGAGCATGTCGACAAGTTGTATGGTTGGACGCCCGACGATTTTCCCGGCAAGGGCCCGGACACCGGACTGGTGGGCGAAGTCTGGAACGCCAGGATCGGAAGCTGGCACGGGAGATTCCAATTCGATTCGGCGGGCAGCGTGTGGTACGCGGCTGTTCCAGAGAGACCGGCGGGGAATGCGGAGGTCGAGATCGACTTTTCTTCTCGCACCTACGGCCACTGGCATACCGAGGGAAACAGAGCGAAGTGGCGATTCCAGCCCATCAGCGATATTCGCAGGTTCGAAGTGACCGTGCCGGTGAACGCGCGGCAAACCACGGTCAGCGTGTTCCCTGCCGGCCAGGGGACCTTCAAGATGTGGCGAGGCGCGGAACCTGGATGGTGATTCAATATCCAGCGGACCGGCTTGCCGTAACGCCCATCGATTAATCAAATTGTTGATTTTTGATTGCTGATTGTTGATTGAACCCCCGCGCGACCGGGAAGGGTTTTCAGTAGTGGCTCAGTTTGGATTTTCAAGCGTGGCGTCATCCCGAGCAGAGCCGTTTTTCAGGCGGAGAGAGGGATCTTCCTGAAAATTGTGCCTTGGGAGATCCCTCCCGCGGCTGACCTGCGCCGCGGTTCGGGATGACGCAAGGACAGATTCAAACTGAGGCACTACCGGGTTTTCAATCAACAATCAACAATCAAAAATCAGCAATCAACAATTTCCCTGTATAGTGTTGCTTCCGTTCAGTTGAATCTCGCTTGCAGGCTGGCCCTCGGAAAGGGAGATCGGTTGAGACCACTCGCGCGCCGTTTTCTGGCTCTTCTACTCGCTGCCCCATGTTTTGTTCTGCTGGTTCTTCTGTCGACTGGTTTCGCGCTCCATACTCTGAAACTCCAGGCTCAGGAACTTCATGCTCAGGAGAATTCCGGCGAACGAATTTTCTTCCATGCCAAAGTCTTCACCGGAGATCCGCAGAATCCCTATGCCGAAGCGGTTGCGATTCGCGCCGACACGATTGTCGCGGTCGGCAACCTCTCTGAAGTCGAGAAATCCGTTTCCGCTGGCGCCGAGCGCATCGACCTGCAGGGCAAGAGTCTGTTTCCCGGCTTCATCGACTCGCACAGTCACTCCATCGACGGCGGGCTCGGCCTGATCGGCGCCGACGCCAGCGAAAAAGTTTTCTCGCTCCTGCAGCTCCCTCCCTTCGTCACCAACGCGAAGAAGTCGGGCCGGGGCATGCGCGGCGACATTCTTGAGATCCTCGGCCTGCCCCTGGAGTTCTGGTCGCATCCCGACGTGCTCAACGCCGACTTCAGCGCCGGAGCTTACTCCACGCAAAGCGTCCTGCTCCGCGGCATGGACGGCCACACCGCCTGGGCCAATCGCGCTCTGCTGCAGCGCGCCGGCATCACTGCCGATTTTCTGCAGAAACTTTCTGCCAGCCAGCGCAGCTATTACGGCATATTTACGGATAAAGACAATGACGGCCAGCCCAACGGTTTCCTGGTCGACGCCGGCCTCGAAAAAATCGAGCCGCTGCTGCCCCAGCCCACTCCTGAAACCTTGCTGGCCGCCGCCCGCGCCGCCCTGCAATACAACTACAGCCTCGGCATTACCGCCTGGCTCGATCCCCTCGCCAGCGACAATGTTTTGCGGGCCTACAAATTGCTCGCCGACCATGGTGAACTGACATCGCAAATCGTGGCCTTTCCGCAGGTCCTGGCCAAAGATCCCGTGGCCGAACTCGCCGTCGTGCAGCACACTCGCGACGTCTACAAAAATGTTCCCAACCTGCACGTCACCGGCATCAAGGTGTTTGCCGATGGCGTGGTCGAGTTCCCCTCGCAGACCGCGAACCTCAGCCGGCCCTACAAAAACACCGGCCGCAATGGCGAACTCCTGTTCGACCCGAAGAAATTTGCCGAGCTGTGCATCGCCGCCGACAAACAAGGATTAATCATCCACGTCCACGCCATCGGCGACGGCGCCGTCCAAGCCGCGCTTGACGGCATTGCCGCCGCCCGCCAGGCCAACGGCAATTCCGGATTGCCCCATACGCTGACTCACGAACAATTCGTGCGCCCGGAAGATTTTCCCCGCTTCCGCGAACTCGGCGTCATCAGCGCGCTACAGCTTTTCTGGGCCGAGGCCAGTCACGACACCATCGAGATCGTGAAGCCCTATCTCGAGCCCGAAATTTACAAGTGGCAATATCCCGCCCGCTCCGTTCTCGACAACGGGGGCATTATTTCCGGAGCCAGCGACTGGCCGGTTTCAACCGCCAACGTTTTCCGCGCCATCTATCAGGCCGAAACCCGCAAGGGACCGGAAGGCGTTCTCGACGCCTCGCAAGCCATGCCCCGCGAAGCCATGTTCTACGCCTACACCCGCAACTCGGCCCGCGCCATGAATATGCAGGATTCCATCGGAACCATCGCCCCCGGCAAGCGCGCCGACCTGGTCCTGCTCGACCGCGATGTATTGACTGTTTCTCCAGAAAAAATGCGCGACACCAAGGTCCTGTGGACCATGGTCGCCGGCAAGACGGTCTACCGCGCGAAGTAGGTGGACGTGTAAACTTTCAACCCTGCAGCACGCAGGCTCAAAGCACCAGTGTCCTCCAACCCGGATTGCGATCCCATTGATCGGGATTTATAACCGATGTAAGACGGTGCGAACCTGAAGGAGGGCGGGGATTTCGGCGAGCATGGTTTCAGTGCGCATGGTTTCAGTGCACCTGACCACCCGCGTAAATCCCGATCTGATGATTGCGCACCTTGGGTGTTATTTTTTTTCCGTTGGTATTCGAAAAAAGCACCTGGGATTGCTGCAGCGGCATGTGGCAGTCGATACATTGATTCAAGATCTGCTCGCCCAGCTTCGCATACTCCCCGCACTGTTTCGGCTGATGACAGGTCAGACAGTGCGGTGAAAATGCGGCCGCGTCGACCTGCGGCGTGTGGACATTGTGACAGGTCGAACAGGTCATGGTCGCGGACGACTGGAAGCATTTGCTTCTCCTCAACATCTGCACCTGATTGCCATGAACGTCGACCGCCTCCTCCGGGCTGTACTGAGGGAGATCAATGTAGTCCTCGAGCGCATCTCCGGGCAGGAACGAGAGAGCCGGCTGGATGGGCGTTCCATTGCCGGAGTGGCATAATCCGCATACGTCGATTTGCCGGTCGCGGGCGAGCGAGGCCGGATTGACGATGGCCTCCGATGTTCCCGGAGGCAAAGGAGACTTCGATCGATGGCGAGCAACATGCTCGCGGCCTGGGCCATGACACTTCTCGCAAAAAATACCCAGGATCAGACTGGTTTTGCGGTATCGATTCACGGGCGGCGGGAGCCATTCGAAGTAGCTGGCATGGCATTCAAGACAGCGCGGGATGATCGCCTTGTCGAAATGGGGTGATCCATCCGGATAACTCGGACTGTTCACCCAGCTGTCTGTTTCCACCCAGTACGTCACAGGCAGTTGGAAGAGCTGGTCCCCTTTCCAGAACAAATAGCTCTGCCCTTTGCGTGGCAGGCCGGCCACGATGTCAATGCGCTCGGTGCGGGTAATCTTCTTGGTATCGGAAATCTTCTCCACGGCGGTCTGAAAATAGCCCTGTTCCGTTTGCGTCATCTCGAACGTCAAGTAGGGGTTGCCCGTCTTTAATACATTGGAATGGGGAGTGAAGCTGCCTTTCATCGTGTGCGGGCTGGGCCAACTCGACGCGAAGTGATGCGCCGTTTGAAAATATGTTTTGGCCGTTTGCTGATGGCAGGAACGGCACACCGCGTCTCCGACGTAGTCGAGACGAGCGGGGGCCTTCTTTTCCTCTGCGGAGAAAGGAGCTGGCGTCAGGGCAAGACACAAAAGCAGAAAGTAACTTAACATTTTAGGGCTCAAGAGTAGTTACATTTCCACGGCAATGCCACTTCTCTTTTTGCTGAACGCCCCGTTGCACATGAGATTCGCTTGCAGGGCTCCCGGTTGCTCAATTATGCTCAACTCGCGGGAAGTCGTTATCTGGCGGGGTTCGCAGAGGCGATCATTGCCACATCAATGGGTCCGACATTTGCGAAGGCGGTTCTAGTTCTGGCGGCCATCCTGGCCGCAGCCCCGGGCGCGCTTGCCTGTACTGCGTCTCCCGCACTCCAAAGCAAACTGCGGGCCCAGTCCGACGCCGACACTTATGTCGAAGTCGGAGACTGGTTCGGCGACCGCAAGCAATACCCCTGCGCTCTGGAAGCGTTTCAGAACGCTCTCAAGTTAGAACCGGGGAACGCCAAAATTTATTATCTCGTCGGCCTCACGCTTTACGCCTCCGGGCATCCCGAGGATGCGCTCAAGCCCCTTGGGCAATCCATTTATCTCATGCCCGAAGTCCTGAAACCGCACTTACTCCTCGCGTCCGCGCTCGATCAGCTGCAGCGGCACCAGGAAGCCGTCTCCGAATGGGAGGCCGCATTGCGCATCGATCATCTCTCGACCGAAGCGCTTGACGGCATCAGCAAGTCCCTGATGGCGGTCGGGGACTACACCTCCGCGATCGAGGCGCTGCGCGAGGCTCCGCACAACGAAACTTTGACCATCGATCTGGCTTTGGCCTACGGCAAAGCCAACATGCTCGACAAGTCTTCAGAAGTTCTCACTAAGTTTCTACAGCGGAATCCCTCGTCTCTGCTTGTGACTGCCGCAATGGTGACCGTACTGGTCAAACAAGTTCACTATCAGGAGGCCGTCCATCTAGCCGAAAAGTCGGCGCGTCTTCATCCTGCAAATCTCGAAGCGCAGCGGCTTTATTTGCGCGTTCTCGTGCTCAATGGCGATTCGGCTTTGGCCAGGCCGCTCGCGCGCAGGCTGCTGGCCGCTCATCCGCAGGATTTCGACTTCTTGTATCTGAGCGGAATTCTCGAAAATCAGGGCGGACAGTACGCCGCCGGCCGCGCCCACCTGGAGAAGGCCGTTGCTCTGGATCCTAATCACTACAATGCGCGCTTCAACCTCGGGGTCTCCCTGCTCGCACTCAAAGAGTTCCCTGAAGCGCGCGATCAGCTTGCCAAGGCGTTGGAACTGGGCGGAACCGAACCAGAGATTCGCTTCAAATACGCGACGGCTTTGCGCGAACTGGGTGAAACCGAACTCGCGAAGCAGCAGCTCGAGCTTTATCAAAAGCAATTGCAGACGAATCAGCGCCACGCTCTCGCCGCCAGCAAGACGGCGCAAGGGGACAAGGAACTGGCCACTGGAGATATCCAAAAAGCGGTCGCTGACTATCGGGAGGCGGTCGAGGCCAATCCCGATGATGCCCAGATCGCCTACAAGCTGGCGCTGGCGCTCGACCGCACTGGAGATACCGCAGCCGAGTCCACCGCTTTAGAACAGGCGGTTAAAATCGATCCTGGGTTTGCGTGGGCTCATGACCAGCTGGGATATTTGGCGTCTCGCAGCGGTGACTCCGCTTCCGCTGAAGAACACTTCCGTCTCGCCGTGCGGGCCGCTCCCGGCTATACCCAAGCTTGGATCAGCCTCGCGGCCACTCTCGGCATGGAGTCTCGCTTCTCCGACGCGCAGGAAGCCGTGGCCACTGCCCTCAAGCTCGAACCAGCCAACTCCGAAGCCTTGCAGCTCCGTAAGGATCTGAATGCCGCACAAGGGCAGCACTGAGAAAGCAAAGCAGCCGAACCTCAGGGATGCAGCCGCGATGAAAAATCCGAAGCCCGGTGACTGGACACGACGACGCCTGCTGCAAACCTTGCCGGCAATGCTGGCGCCCGTACTGGTTCCCGCGGAGCTGCGCGCGGTAGTTCGCCCTGCGAAAGCTCCCCCTTTCTCGCGCTTCGTCGACGTCGCCTCGAGTGCCGGCCTCACACAGACCATTTTCTACGGCGACTCCACTCACAACACTTACATCGTCGAAGTCAACGGGGCCGGTTGCGCATTTTTCGATTACGACAATGACGGCTGGATGGACGCCTTCATTCTCGGTGGACGCCGCCTGGAAGGCATTCCGGCAGGCGCCAGCAATCGCCTCTACCACAACAATCGCGACGGCACGTTCACCGATGTCACCGCCAAGGCGGGCCTGACCGACGCGGGCTGGGCTCAGGGCGTGTGCGTCGGAGATTACAACAACGACGGCTTTGAAGATCTCTTCCTGACCTACTACGGGCAGAACCGGCTCTACCGCAATAACGGCGACGGCACATTCGCCGACATAACCGAGAAGGCCGGGCTACATGACCCCCGCAACAATCGTTTTGGTGCGGGCTGCACATTTGTCGACTACAACCGCGACGGATTTCTCGACCTGTTCGTTTCCAACTACGTGGAGATCGATCTGGCGACCGCTCCCAAACCCTCTCTGCAAATTCCCAACTGCAACTTTGAGGGCGTGGCCACGAACTGCGGCCCCGGCGGCCTTCCCATGCCCTATCACTCTCTTTACCGCAACAACGGCGATGGTTCGTTTACCGATGTTTCCAAAGAATCGGGTGTGGCCGCGCTGCGCGGATCGTATGGATTCACCGCGGTTGGGTTTGACGCCGACGAGGATGGTTGGCAAGATATCTTCGTCGCCTGCGACGCCACGCCCAGCCTGCTTCTCATGAACAACCACGATGGCACGTTCCGCGAGGAGGCGTTGCAGCGTGGCGTCGCCCTCGGCAGCGCTGGCGAGCCTCTGGGCGGCATGGGAGTCGGGATCGGCGACTTCGATCTCGACGGCCACATCGATCTGGTCAAGACTCATTTCGTCAACCAGGCCACCGGCCTTTACCACAACAACGGCAAAGGGGAATTCGAGGATTTCACTTTCCGCGCCGGTCTCGGCAGCGAACGTCGTTTCAGCAACTGGGGCACCGGCCTGGTCGATCTCGACAACGACGGCTACCCTGACATTTTCACGGTTGGCGGGACCGTTGCCCCCGAACTCGAGAAAGTCTACGCCAAATATCCCGCGAAGAATCCACGCCTCATCTTTCGCAACCAGGGCAACGGAACTTTCGTGGAACTGGGCGATGAAGCCGGCCCGGCCATCGGGTCACGCCACGTAAGCCGGGGATGCGCCTTCGGCGACTTCGACAACGATGGCGACCTCGACATCCTCATCATGAACCGCAACGAACCACCCACGTTGCTGCGCAACGACGCGCCCGCCGGCAATCACTGGATCAAAGTGCGGTTGGAGGGAACGAAAAGCAATCGCAGCGCAATTGGCGCGCGCGTGCTGACGCGCTACGGCGGAAAAGTACAGGCGCAATGCGTCACCAGCCAGTGCAGCTTTCTTTCGGCAAACGACCCGCGCTTGCACTTTGGCCTGGGCAACGCGTCGAAAGCGAGTGTGGAGGTTCACTGGCCGGCAGGCACAACCGAGACCTACTCAGATCTTGCCGCCGACCAACTGGTCACCATCCGCGAAGGCCAGGGCATCGTCAAAGGGCGGCCATTTCGCTAGGACGGTTCGGCGTTAGACCCTTCTGCGACGCCGGGCCTACGGTGCGGGAATCGCAGCCTGGATGATGTTGGAATAGGCGCTCTCGCCATTCGCGTCCACGGCCGTGGTCGCGTAGCAGTAAGTCGTCCCGTCCGTGAGCGGACCACTGTCGGTGAACGCTGTGACGGTGCTCGCCGTAGTCCCGATGTTCGTGTAGGAGCCGCAAGCATTCGACTGGAACAGGGCGCGATAGACGTTGTAGCTGGTAATCCCCGAAGTCGTGCTGCCCGTCCACGTCAAGCTAACTGTGTGCACAGGCGCCGGAGTGCCCGTACCGCTGAGGGCTCCCGCGGTGGGCGTGTTGGCGGCGGTACTGACGAATGAAGCCGACGCCGACGCCCCTCCGCTCGAACCGGGCGTGAACTTCACCGTAAATGTAACCGGCGTGGTCGTGGTCACCGAGACGGGGAAGGTGAGCCCGGTAATCGCAAACTCGGAGGCGTTGCTGCCGCTTAGGCTCACCGAGGTTACCGATATATTCGCACCGGTCACACTCAGCGTCCCGGTCTGCGTTCCGCTCGTTCCTACAACCACACTCCCGACGTTCACTGCGCTCACCGTCAGCGTGCCCTGAGTTTGCGCGACTGCGGTGCCGCTCAGGGCTGCGCTCAGGGCAGGATCGGTGGCGTTCGAGTCGATCATGACGCTTCCGCTGGAGCTTCCCGCGGACGTGGGTGAAAAGGTCACGCTGAATGAAGTGCTCTGGCCCGGAGTCAAGGTCACCGGCGTGGTGATGCCCGAGATGCTGAAGCCCGTTCCCGCAACTGTAACCTGCGAGATGGTCGCATTCTCGCCGCCCGTGTTCTTCACGGTTTCAGTCTGGCTTGAACTCTGTCCAACTGTCACGTTCGTAAACGTAAAGCTTGCCGGCGTTGCGGTCAGCGTAGCCGGCGTCACTCCCGTCCCAGACAGTGTGAGAGTGAGAGCGGTTGCCCCGCCCACCGTGAATGCAAGATTGCCACTGACTGCCCCTGCGGTCGTCGGAGCGAACACGACGGCAAACGTCGTGCTCTGGTTCGGCGTCAACGTCAGCGGCAGAGTCAGGCCGGTATAACTGAATCCCGCGCCTGAAATCGTCGCCTGTGTAATCGTCAGATTCTCGCCGCCCGTGTTCTTCAAGGTTTCCGTCTGGCTCTGACTCGTTCCGTCCTGCACATTTCCGAAACTGAAGCTGGTTGGGTTCCCGGTCAGCGCGCCCGCCGTCGCGGCAGTGCCGCTCAGCGCGATGCTCAGGGAGGGATTCGAGGCGTTCGACGTAACCGTGACAGTTCCGCTGGCGCTGCCCGCGGATTTCGGCGCAAAGGTCACGCTGAACGAAGTGCTCTGGCCGGCAGTCAAGGTCACCGGCGTGGTGATGCCGGAGATGCTGAAGCCCGTTCCCGAAACTGCGACCGCTGAAATCGTCGCATCCTCGCCACCCGTGTTCTTCACGGTTTCAGTCTGGCTTGAACTCTGTCCAACTGTCACGTTCGTAAACGTAAAGCTGGTTGGCGTTGCAGTCAGCGTGGCCGGCGTCACTCCCGTGCCGGAGAGCGTGAGAGTGAGCGCGGTCGCGCCGCCCACCGTGAATGCAAGATTTCCGCTGACTGCCCCTGCGGTCGTCGGCGCGAACACGACGGCAAACGTCGTGCTCTGGTTCGGCGTCAACGTCAGCGGCAGAGTCAGGCCGGTATAACTGAATCCCGCGCCCGAAATCGTCGCCTGTGTAATCGTCAGGTTTTCGCCGCCCGTGTTCTTCAACGTTTCCGTCTGGCTTTGGCTGGTTCCGTCCTGCACATTTCCGAAGCTGAAGCTGGCCGGGTTCCCGGTCAGGGCGCCTGCCGTCGCGGCAGTGCCGCTCAGCCCGATGCTCAGAGAGGGATTCGAGGCGTTCGACGTAACCGTGACGGTTCCGCTGGCGCTGCCCGCGGATTTCGGGGCAAAGGTCACGCTGAATGAGGTACTTTGGCCCGGTGTTAAGGTCACCGGCGTCGTGATCCCGGAGATGCTGAAACCCGTGCCCGAAACTGCGACCGCTGAAATCGTCGCATTCTCGCCGCCCGTATTCTTCACGGTCTCGGTCTGGCTTGAACTCTGTCCCACCGTCACGTTCGTAAACGTAAAGCTGGCTGGCGTTGCAGTCAGAGTGGCCGCCGTCACTCCCGTTCCAGATAGCGCAAGATTGAGCGCGGTCGCGCCGCCCACCGTGAATGCAAGATTTCCGCTGACTGCCCCTGCGGTCGTCGGAGCGAACACGACGGCAAACGTCGTGCTCTGGTTCGGCGTCAACGTCAGCGGCAGAGTCAGGCCGGTATAACTGAATCCCGCGCCAGAAATCGTCGCCTGCGAAATCGTCAGATTTTCGCCACCCGTGTTCTTTAAGGTTTCTGTCTGGCTCTGGCTGGTGCCGTCCTGCACATTTCCAAAGCTGAAGCTGCTCGGGTTCCCGGTTAATGTTCCGGCGGTAACCGCAGTGCCGCTCAGCGCTATGCTCAGGGAGGGATTCGAGGCGTTCGAAGTAATCGTCACACTTCCGCTGGCGCTGCCCGCGGATTTCGGTGCAAAGGTCACGCTGAACGAAGTGCTCTGGCCCGGAGTCAAGGTCACCGGCGTGGTGATGCCGGAGATGCTGAAGCCGGTGCCGGCGACCGTTACTTGCGAGATAGTCGCATTCTCGCCACCCGTGTTCTGCACGGTCTCGGTTTGCGCTTGTGACTGCCCAACCTGGACGCTGGTAAACGTCTGGCTCGCCGGACTTGGGCTCAGCGTAGCCGGTGGCACTCCGACTCCGGAAAGCGAGAGATCAATCGTGGTGGCCGATCCGCTGATGGTGAGCGAAAGGGTTCCGTTGTCGCCTCCCGCGGTCGTCGGCTTGAAAACCACGGCAAAGGTGGAGCTCTGATTTGGCCCTATAGTCAGGGGCAGGGTGAGTCCGGTGTAGCTGTAGCCGGTTCCCGAAAAATTGGCCTGTGAGATGGTAAAGGACTGGTTGCCCGCGTTGGTGATGGTCTCGTTCTGGCTCTGACTGGTGCCGTCCTGCACAGTTCCGAAATTGAAGCTGGTCGGGCTCTCGGTAATGCCCCCGCCGCCGCCTCCTCCACTTGAGACACCGGTCCCGGTAACGGCGATATTCAGCGGAGTGGCGGACGCGTCGTTGTCAAAAGCCAGGTTGCCGGTCACGGCGCCGGTGGTCTGGGGGCCGAAGACAACGCTAAAGCTGGCGCCCTCTCCAGCGGCCAGAGTCATGGGCAGAACCAGCCCCGAAGTGCTGAAACCGGAGCCGGTTACGGTCAGTTGCGTAACATTAAGGCTCGATCCTCCAGTATTGGCCAGGATAACGGATTGAGTCTGGGGGGTCCCGGTCTGCACGTTGCCAAAGGTGACGCTCGTTGGTGAGGCAGACAAAACGCCCGGATTCTGGACGATGTTCGATTTGCCGGAACTGAAGCCTTGGCAGCCCACCAGTATGGCGAGGGCAAGCACGACGAACAGCGCGTTCAAACGAGCGGGGAGGTGGCCCATATGAGTTGTGTTGCCGCCTACTCTGTGGCGACGGAGTAAGTCTGCCTTACAGCAACGCCTTAAGAAAGGTTCCGAAGGTTCATCCTGCGGCACGCCCAAAGGCCGATCCAGTGCCTCTTTTCGACCATGTCGGAACGTGCCCTCAAATCTCGGAATATTGTTTGCTTTCCATGGGAACCCCCCTGGCCTATCGAACGTGGCCGGATGCCCTCCTGGAATCTAGCCTCCCGGCGTCGGATGCTGCAGACTGACGGGCATGAGACTCCCCCAGTCCATCATCCGGCCTCTCTCTGTCTTTTTCCTCCATTGCCTAATCAGCTTTCTAATCAGCGGCGTGCTCCTGGTTTTCTGCTCAGGACCGCTCAATGCACTCTCCACCGTTCCAGAACTGGCACGCTCACCCTCGTTGCTTCGGTTCGGCAATGTCGACGTCGGCCATACCGAGACTTTGATGGTCTCATTGACGAACGGCGGGCTGTCCAATGTAACAGTTTCGAACGTTAGCGTCAGCGATGCTGCATTCGCCACCCCCAATCTCACCCTGCCGCTGGTCGTCCCTGCCGGTCAAAGTGTGGAGGTGAGTATAAGCTTTACCCCCGCGACCACCGGCTGGACTCCTGGACTCATCAAGTTCCTAAGCAACGCAACCAACTCCAGCCTGTCGGTTCAGGCGGGTGGCACCGGCGTAGACAGCGAGGCGGTCACGGTGAAGCCATCGACTGTGTCGTTTGGCCAAGTGCCGGTGGGAGGCAACTCCAGCCTGCCCCTCGTGCTTACCAACGCGCGCACCTGGAACATTACGATCTCGGGCATTCAGATTACCGGTGCCGGGTTTTCGATCAGCGGGCCAACCTTCCCTGTGACTCTAACCCGCGGGCAGAGCCTGGCTCTGACCGTCAATTACACCCCGCAATCGGCGGGCCTGGCCGGGGGTAGCATACTGGTTTCGGGTCCGGGATTGTGCGTACCCCTTGCCGGGACCGGAACCACAAGCGGGACGGGCCAACTGTCGATCTCTCCAGCATCGTTGAATTACAGCAACGTTCCAGTGGGAACGACCGACACTTTGCCGATCACCGTCAGCGCAACGGGCGCGAGTGTGACCGTGTCTTCCGCTTCGAGCAGTAGTTCCCAGTTTGTCTTGACCGGGGCTTCATTCCCCTTGACGATCGCGTCAGGACAGAGCATGTCGTTGGGAGTGGCCTTCACGCCGCAGGGCAGCGGAACAGTGTCTGGGTCTCTCTCATTCTCGAGCACAGCCTCAGACTCGCAGCTGAAGGAATCCCTTTCGGGTGTCGGCACCGTCACGCCCTACTCTGTGAGTCTGTCCTGGAATCAGAGTTCCGGGGCTGTAGGCTATAACGTTTATCGTAGTGCGAGTAAGACCGGATCCTATTCCAAGCTCAACTCCGCTGTGGACAGCAACACCGCCTATTCCGACAGCAGCGTAGTCTCCGGCAATACGTACTATTACGCCGCTACCACGGTGAACTCCAGTGGAACGGAGAGTGGCCTCTCCAGCCCTATACAGGTTGCGGTCCCATAAGGCTCGGTAGTGGCTCAGTTTTGAATCTGTCCTTGCGTCATCCCGAACCGCGGCGTAGTTCAGCCGCGGGAGGGATCTCCCGAGGCACGATTTTCAGGGAGATCCCTCTCTCCGCCTGAAAAGCGGCTCCGCTCGGGATGACGCCCACGATTGACGGTTCAAACTGAGCCACTACTGACGCGGTAATGGGGCAGATGCAGGTGCAGGTGGAAGTGCGGACGACCCTGGGGTTGGGGCGCGCGCGACGCCTGCATCGCCCCCTTCCATGTGTCTTAGCTGCCTGATCTTCTCCTTTCCTGATGCGCGGACGATGCTTGCCGGGATGGTCCAAGTCGTCCCAGGCCTGGGACTGAACCAGCTTCGGGGACCTCTGCTTTCCTAAAGCGCGCGAATTAAACAACTTAGCTCCAGCTCCCACCCCCGGTGAGTTACTTCCGTAACCCTCGATGTTCACAAAGTAATCATTCTAAATGCCTTAGTAGCACCTAAGGGCCATTCTCGCTGGACCTCTGCTGCGGTAGTACTAGTACCAGTGGCCAAGTGGAGGCCTCACTAAGGTTATGTCCATCAACTGGATTTGCTCAATTCTGAGGCCAACAACGAGGACGGCCATCCTGGTGGCAGTGGTTGGGCTTTGCCGGCCGGGAATGGCGCAACAAGTGTCGCTGGCGCTGCTTCCGCCCCGCTCGATGACGCCGCCTGCAATCGTGATCAGGCCGACGCAGACCTCCAGGTTGCCGGAAGCGCCGGGCGATCATCGATTCTGGGACCGTGAGAACAGCTTTCTCTTTGCCACTTCGGCCGCCTTCAGCGCCGCCGATTTCGTGGTGACCCGCGACAATCTACGATCGGGCGGCCGTGAAATCAATCCCGTAGTCGGAGTGTTTGGTCACAGTTCCGCCGGGCTGGCGATGAATTTTGCCGGAGAGACGATGGGAGTAGTCGGGCTCAGCTACTTCTTTCATATGACCGGGCATCACAAAATGGAGCGAGCCGTATCCATGCTGAACATCGGAGCCTCGGGGGCTGCCGTGACATTTGGCATGGCCAATCGATAGAGATCACGAAGGACTTCGTTTGGGTGAATTTCCTTCGTGATCCTTCGTGCCCTTTGTGGTTAAAGATCTTCAAACTGCACCACTACCCGCGGTTCCCCGGGATTCAGGGGTCCTGGTTTTCGCCGCGGCGCAAAATCCATAGCAACAGGAAGATCCCGAACAGGGCGATCAAAAAGAAAATGATTCCACCTTGCCGATGGAATCTGCCGGTCAGGAACCCAGGATCGACCTTGGTGGCCAGCGTTCCCAGCGCAAATATCCGCAGTCCATTTTTGAGCACGGAAAGGGGGATTGCCGCCGCCACAACAACCGTCTTTCGCCATGGCGAAACCAGCAGCAGCTGCGCCAGAAACATGGTGGTGACCAGCAGCATCATGCTCGAACGGATGCTGCTGCACTCGGGGGCGACCTCAAGAGTCAGTCCCGGAAGGTGCACCAGCGTTCCCGTCTGCTCCACTGGAATGCCGGCAGCGGCGAAAAGCCAGTGGGCCGATGTCGTCGAGCCATGCTGCAGCAGGCTCACCAGCGGGTCTAAGACGAACTGAGGAAGGGGAACCATCCAGAGCAGGAAACAAAGAGGAAAGAGCGCACGCAGGAACGCGCCAGTGCCAAAGGAAAAGATGAATGCTCCCATCCACCACGCGACCAGCGACAGTATGTTCAGCGAAAGTCGCACGTCGGCGGCGGATAAAACTGCTGTCGATCTCAGGCCCGCCCTCGCCAGCACCGCGATCAGCAGCAACGAGGCGCCAGCGGCGGTGCTCGATCGAGACATGCCTGCGGGCGGCTCCCACTGCATGAAAACCAAGGCCGCACTCATGGGCAGGATGAGCAGGATATGGGTGTACGGTTCGTCGCGCCATGCCAGGGCGAACAGAGACGCCAGGGGCCCCCACCAAATGGCGATGGAAATTGCGCCGAGAGCGGAGAAGATCACAAGCGGCGATTTGAAAATCGATTCTGAATTGGGTTGGGTTGCCAAAATATTTTCTCGTTCGTCGCTTCGTTCACGGTAACACGGCCTCGGCTTCGCGATCATCTGGCTTTGCCCGTCTGCGGACGTTCCAGACGTTCCCGGCAACCCGCGGTAACATGAAACAGGAAGACCGTTTTACACTCAACTGAGCGCCGATTGGAGATGCAACATGCGGGATTGCCGTCAGTTTTATATCGATGGGAAGTGGGTGAATCCGACCGAAGGCCGGGACTGGGAAGTCATCAACCCGGCGAATGAAGAGCCCATCGCAACTATCTCGCTGGGAAGTGCGGCCGACGTCGACAAAGCTGTAGCCGCGGCTAAAAAAGCATTCGAGTCTTACTCACAGACTACCGTGGAGGAACGGCTGGCACTGTTGCAGCGGGTGATTGCGGTCTACAAGGCTAAGTCTGAAGAAATGGCGCTGACCATCTCGCAGGAGATGGGATGTCCACTGTCGCTGGCGCGCTCGGCTCAGGCCGCGGCGGGGCTGGGACATCTGTTGGAGATTGTCCGGGTGCTCGAACATTTTCAGTTCGAAGAGCTGAAGGGCTCGACGCTCATGCGAAAAGAGCCGATTGGGGTCTGCGGCCTGATCACCCCGTGGAACTGGCCGATGAATCAGATTGCCGCCAAGGTCGCTCCCGCGCTGGCGGCGGGCTGCACCGTGGTGCTCAAGCCGAGCGAGATGGCGCCGCTGTCGGCATACTTGTTTGCGCAGATCCTCGATGAGGCGAGCGTTCCGCCCGGTGTGTTCAATCTGGTAAATGGCGACGGACCGACGGTCGGGGCCGCGATCGCGGCGCATCCTGATGTGGCGATGGTCTCGTTCACGGGGTCGACGCGGGCGGGCGTGGCCGTGGCCCTGGCAGCGGCTGCTACCGTGAAGCGGGTCACGCAGGAACTCGGGGGAAAATCCGCCCACATTATTCTGGACGACGCCGACATCGACACTGCCGTTAAAGAGGGAGCGCAAGCCTGCTTTCGCAACAGCGGACAGTCCTGCAACGCGCCCACGCGGATGCTCGTTCCCCGCTCCAGGATGGCGCAAGCGATGGCGGTGGCGAAGAAAACCGCCGAAGCCACCAAGATCGGCGATCCGCTTTCAGACGCAACGAACATTGGCCCACTCGCGAGCCAGGCGCAGTTCGACAAGGTGCAGCGCCTGATTCATGTGGGCATTGCGGAAGGCGCGCGGGTGATTGCCGGTGGTCCGGATCGTCCTGAAGAGATGACCGCAGGTTACTTCGTGCCGCCGACCGTATTCGCAAATGTTCGCAACGACATGACCATCGCCCGCGAAGAGATCTTCGGCCCCGTGCTGTGCTTGATCCCTTACGAGGACGAAGAGGACGCGGTGCGCATCGCGAATGACACGCTCTACGGTTTGTCCGGGTTCGTGAGTTCTGGGGACATGGAACGCGCCCGCCGCGTCGCCAAACGGATTCGCTCGGGGAACGTACATATCAACAATGCGAGGGTCGACTTCGGCGGGTGCTTCGGAGGTTACAAGCAATCCGGCAACGGGCGGGAGTGGGGCGAGGCCGGACTGGCGGAATTTCTCGAGTTGAAGGCCGTTTTCGGGTATGCGCCACGCCCGAAGTGACACTCCGGGTATGGCCCGCCCGTGTCATTGACGGCATAAATCCGGGAACGTACGATCAAAGGCTGGGGGAGGCATGAATGGCGCTTGGAACGGGGTGGTCCAAGACCTGGACCTATTTAGAAGGAGAGTGGCACGAGGGCAACGTGCCCATCATGGGTCCGCGGACCCATGCCGCGTGGCTTTGCTCGATCGTATTCGATGGCGCCCGCTACTTTGAGGGCGTGACCCCCGATCTGGAGCTCCATTGTGCGCGGGTCAATGATTCGGCCCGAAAACTCTTTCTTAAGCCGACGGTTGCGACCGAGGAGTGGGTGCGGCTGGCGCGGGAAGGGATTGCACGCTTCGACAAGGATGCCGCGCTTTATATTCGACCGATGTATTGGGGAGAAAAAGAAGGGCCGTGGGTGCAGGCGCACGATCCCGAGTCGACCCGGTGGTGCCTTTCCATCTACGAAGCGCCGATGCGGCCGCCCAAGGGCTTCTCGCTCACACTGTCTCCTTACCGGCGGCCGACCATCGAGACCATGCCCGTCGATGCCAAGGCCGGATGCCTTTATCCCAACAATTCACGGGCTCTTTTCGAGGCGCATGAGCGGGGATTCGACAATGCCATCGTCCTGGATATGCTGGGCAACGTCGCTGAACTTGCCACCTCCAACGTTTTCATGGCAAAGGATGGCGTGGTGTTCACGCCCATTGCGAACGGAACTTTTCTGGCCGGCATCACGCGGCAGAGAGTGATCGGATTGTTGCGCCAGGCGGGAGTGAGCGTGATCGAAAAGACTCTCAGCTATGCAGACTTCGAAAAGGCGGACGAGATTTTCTCGACGGGAAATTACTCCAAGGTAGTACCGGTCACGCGGATCGGCGACCGTTCGCTTCCCTTTGGCCCGCTCTACACCAAGGCTCGAGAACTTTACTGGGCGTTCGCGCATTCATAACGGACAAAACCTTGCCCACTCTGGTATTACAAATGTGCGCCGAGACTGTCGAAGCCCTGACTGAGATTTGGCAGCGCGTGCTGGGACGCACCAACATCGGTCCTGAAGATGAGTTCGCCGATCTGGGCGGCAACGGAGCGCTCGCCGACAGAATCTTTGCCGAGATCGCCCAGGTATTCAACCGGCAACTGCCGAGCGTTACCATCACCCACGCACCGACAATCGCAGCCCTGGCAGCGCTGTTAGAGCAGCCTGCTCTTCCGGCCTTTCCGCCTCTGGTGAAACTGAAATCTGGCGGGGAGAGAACTCCGATTTTCATTGCCCATGGCCTGGATGGCCGCGCGAGATTCCAGGGACTGGCCAAACTCATGGGCACCGAGCACGCGATTTATGGATTTCAAGCCAAAGGCCTGGATGGATTGGAAGAACCGCTTGAACGCATAGAAGATATGGCGGCGTTGTATCTCAAAGCGGTCTGCGAACTCCAACCCGTCGGCCCATACATACTCGTTGGCTACTCGTTCGGCGGACTGATCACTCTGGAAATGGCGCAGAGCCTTGCCAAGGCCGGGAAGGAAGTGGCGCTGCTGGCCTTGGTGGATGCGTATCCGCATCCACGATATCTTTCAGCGGGCCCGCGTCTGCGGCTGATGGTGCGTCGCACATGGCGCCATATCTCAGAAATGTCGCATCGGCCGCCCCGAGAGGCGATTTCGTATTTCGTGCAAGGGCTGGAACGCCGGCTGCACCTGGAAGGAGACCGCAAGCGCAATTTGCTTCCTCCAGAAACCTCTCCCCTGTCTTATGCGCGGACGACTTTGCGCGTTAAGGAGGGTGCCTACGTGGCCTACGGGCGCTATCGCCCACGGTTCTATCGAGGAAAGATAAGCTTCGTGAGGGCCGCGTCCAACGCTTATTTTCCCGATAACCCGGCTGCAATCTGGGGCAAGCTGGCGGAGGAATTTGAAGTCGAGACCGTGCCTGGGGACCATCTGGACATGATCACTTCTGGGTTCGAAGATCTCGCCGCTGCCCTTACTCATTATCTTCGTCGACTACGGCAGCAGGGATGAGTCTGCCCATCTGTAAGAATTAGTTTCACTATTACAACGAGCCTTCGATTCGAGCCGATCCATATACGGCGGCCCATGTGCAGGGTAAATAATGTGCAACGTGAATTATGTGCAGCGTGAATCATAAGCCGACGTACTCGATGCGGGAGGTGCTCCTTCCGATCTGGCAACGTGTGCTGCAGCGGACTTCCATCCGCGTGACCGACAATTTCTTTGATCTGGGTGGCACTCCTTCGTCGGCTACTCAATTGTTCGCTGAGATCGCAGACGAGTTGGGCCGCGATTTTCCAGCGGTGACGATCTGCGCTGCGCCCACGATCGAGACCTTGGCTGGGTTACTGGAGGAGCCTACGCCTCCGCAGATGCCAACGCTCCTGCTGCTCAAAGCTGGAAGCGAGAATCCGCCCGTGTTCATTACGCATGGCCTGGGTGGCGATGTGCTCGGTCTGGTCGATCTCGTAGGAAAAATGGACTCTCGGCGTCCGATTTACGGCATGCAGGCCAGGGGCATCGACGGGATCGACGCTCCCCTCACCACAATCGAAGAGCGGGCGCAGTTCTATCTTGACGCGATTCAGCAGTTGCAACCGCACGGACCGTACTTCCTCATCGGCTATTCGCTGGGCGGCCTGACGACGCTCGAAATGGCGCAACGCCTGTCTGCCGCCGGAGAAAAGATCGCGCTGCTGACGATGCTGGATTCCTACCCGGACAAGAGATATCTGTCCCTGGGACAAAGGACGCTTTTATCTTTTCGGCAAGCCAAGCGACGTGCGCAAAACAGGATCGCATCCGTTCTGAGCAGGAGAGGATTGCGTCCCGAAAGCACTGACAAGCTTCAACGATACCTGCAGAGCGAGTCGATCGCCGGTGTGGCGCAAAGAATGAGGGATGTAGATTACGCGGCGTCGAGAGGATATCGTCCCCGGTTCTACCGCGGGAAGGTCGAGTTCGTAAGAGCCGCGATCGGCACCCATTTCCCGCACAACCCCACTGCGGTGTGGGCACCGCTAATCCAGGACTTCGCGCCTGAGACGACGCCAGGAGATCACGTGGGCATGCTCACGACGCATTGCAAAGATCTTGGCGCGCTACTGTCACGTCACCTGCGCGAGGCGGATGGGGCAATCTCCTCTCAGTAATACTTCGCAAGGCAACTCGCCGGTATTGCCGCCGGTGAAGTGCTAAAATCGGGCCGCCATGCAGCTCCTACCGACCGCAGCCTGTGTTCTCATCTCGAGTGCTCTTATGGGGCAAACTCTTATCGGGCAACCTGTTATGAGGCAAACCTCCAATTCATCTCCCAAAGCCACCGCCAAGTTTGCCAAGCTCAGTGAAGAGTTCATTCACGAGACGCTGGCGCTTTCGCCTTCCACCGCTTCGCAGGCCGGGTACCACCAGCACGTCGACCCGAAAACCGGGAAAACCATCGCACTCGATGGGCTGCTCGATGACATGAGTTCCGCCGGCATGGCGGAACAGCGCCGCGTTTATGCGCAGTGGCGCGAACGCTTCCGCAGCGAGACTCCACTGGCGGCGCTCGGCATCGAGGATGCCGCCGACTGGCAGTTGATCGACGATCAGATCGGGCTCAACTTGCTCGAACTTGACCGCATTCAGAATTACAAACACAATCCCACGGTCTACGTGGAACTCCTGGGCAGCGCCCTGTTTCAGCCGCTCACCGATGACTACGCGCCTGAAAACGTACGCCTCGGCCACGTCCTTTCCCGCATGGCCGCGACGGCACAGTTCCTCGACCAGGCACGCAGCCAGTTGGTCGATGCCGACCCCATCTTTATCAAGGTCGCGGTCGAGGAAAACGACGGCAACATCGATCTGATCGAGAACACGATTGCCCCAGCCATTCCCGCTGGATCGAAGTTGAAAGCACAGTTTGATGAGGTCGCGCCTAAGACTATCGCGGCGCTCAAGAGTTTTTCGCGCTGGCTGCAGGACGATCTGGCGAAGCGCAAAACCGACCGCACCTGGCGGCTGGGCAAAGAGCTGTACGCAGAAAAATTCCGGCTGGTGATGGAAGCCCCAGGCACGCCCGACCAGGTTCTTGCCGATGCGGAACGTGACCTCAAAAAGACGCGCGCCGAGATGCTCGAGATCGCCCTGCCCCTGCACAAACAATTCTTCCCTGATCACGATGACCACGCCAGCCTGAGCCCGCAGGAGCGCGAAAACAAAGTCATCGGTGAGGTGCTGCACAAGATTTCCGACGATCGCCCCAGGCGCGACGATTTGATGCAAACCGTGAAAGACGATCTGGCCGGCATCCGGCAATTCATCGTCGATAAGAAAATTGTCTCTCTGAAATCGCGCGACAATTTGAAGGTAATCCCCACGCCGCCATTTATGCGCGGCATTTATTCGGTGGCCGGCTTCCACTCGGCCCCGCCGCTCGATCCCAGCGCCGAGGCCCAGTACTGGGTCACACCCATCGATCCGAAAATGTCAGACGCGCAGGCTGAATCGAAGCTGCGCGAATACAACAACTGGGTGCTGAAGTGGCTCACCATTCACGAGGCGCTGCCCGGCCACTACGTGCAGGCCGAGCATGCCAACGACATTCAGCCTGTCACTCGCCGCCTGGTCCGCGGCTTATTCAGCAACGGCGCCTACGTCGAAGGCTGGGCCGAGTACATCGCGCAAGTCATGATGCAGCAGGGGTTCGCCGACAACGATCCGCGCTACCGCATCAGCTATCTGAAAGTCTGGCTGCGCGCCGTGGGCAACACCATTCTCGATGTCCGCATGCAAACCATGCAGATGACGGACGAACAGGCCATGTCATTCATGATGAACGACGCGTTTCAGACGCGCGCCGAAGCCGAGGGCAAATTGCAGCGCGCCAAGCTCAGCTCCACGCAGTTGCCGACATATTATGTGGGGACGAGCGAATGGTGGCGTCTGCGCCGCGCCTATGAAGCGGCCAAAGGCAAGGACTTCACGCTTGCGGAGTTCCACGACCGGGCCTTGGATCAGGGTGCATTGTCGGTTCCGTGGCTGGGAAACATTCTGCTGCCCAAGTAACGCAGTTGCTGTGTGAGCGATTCATGAACACCTTCCCGATCCTGTTGGGCGCTCTATGCGTGTATGCGCTGGCCTACCGCTACTACAGCGCGTTCATCGCGGCCAAAGCTCTGGCGCTGGACGACCGCCGCACCACTCCGGCGACACACTTACGCCGACGGCCACAACTATGTAGCTTCGCCAAGGTGGGTGCTCTTCGGACATCACTTCGCGGCCATTGCCGGAGCCGGGCCGCTGGTGGGGCCGACTCTGGCGGCACAGTTCGGATTTGCTCCGGGCTTTCTTTGGCTGCTGATCGGAGCGGTGTTGGCCGGGTGCGTGCAGGACTTCACGGTGCTGGTGGCTTCGGTGCGTCATCGCGGCCGCTCGCTGGCGGATATCGCCCGCACCGAAATCAGTCCTTTTGCCGGCTTCGTGGCCATGATCGCCGTGCTCTTTATTCTTATCGTGTCGCTGGCCGGCCTCGGCATCGTCGTGGTCAATGCGCTGTCGAACAGCCCGTGGGGAGTTTTCACGATCGGCATGACCATCCCCATCGCCCTCGATCATGGGATTGTGGATGTTCAAGAGCCGTGCCGGAAAAATTATCGTCACACGGCCCCAGCATCTTTGGCGTCGTCTTCTTGATCGGCTGCGTGATTGCGGGACACTGGGTGGCTCAGACCAGACTTGCGGAAGCGCTTACATTCACGCCCCATCAGATCACCATCCTGATGGCGGCATACGGTCTGGTCGCCTCCGTGCTTCCGGTCTGGCTGCTGCTGGCGCCGCGCGATTACCTGTCGACCTATGTGAAGCTGGGTACGATCGCGGTGCTGGTCGTCGGCGTCTTCGTGGTTCATCCTAATATTCGGTTCCCCAACTTTACGCAGTTCGTTCATGGCGGCGGGCCGATCATCAAAGGAAGTCTGTTCCCCTTTCTCTTCGTGACCATTGCCTGTGGTGCGATCTCCGGCTTTCATGCGCTGGTCTCCTCCGGAACCACGCCCAAAATGCTGGACAAGGAAACCGACGCGCGCTTCATCGGATATGGCGCGATGCTCTGTGAGTCGCTGGTGGGCGTGCTGGCTCTGATTGCGGCCTGCTCGATGTATCCGGGGGATTACTTTGCCATCAACACTACTCCCGAGGTCTTCAGTCATCTCGGCTTGACGACCGTCAATCTGGATATGTTCTCCCGCGAAGTCGGCGAGAACCTGGCGGGGACGAACGGGAGGCGCGGTCTCGCTCGCGGTCGGCATGGCACAGATTTTCCGAGGCCTGCCCGGCATGGATCGTCTGATGGGCTACTGGTATCACTACGCCATCATGTTTGAGGCCCTGTTCATCCTGACTACGGTGGACGCGGGAACCCGCGTCGCCCGCTACGTTCTGCAGGAACTCATGGGCAAATTGCATAAGCCATTCGGCAACACCGCGTGGCTGCCCGGAAATCTGATCACCAGTTTCTTCGTCGTTGTGGGCTGGGGATACCTGATCTACACGGGAAATATTTCCACGATCTGGCCGATGTTTGGAACCGGGAACCAGTTGCTGGCCACCATCGCGCTAGCGGTGACGACGACCTTCCTCATCAATATGGGCAAGCAGAAATATGCCTGGATCACTGCCATTCCGATGTGCTTCGTCGGCGTCACTACGCTCACGGCGGGCGTGCTGTCGATCAAGAATATTTTCTGGCCATTGACTCGCCAGCCCGGTCAGGTGTTTACCGGCTACATGGATTCGGTCTTGATGACAATCTTTATCGTGGGCGTGGTTCTGGTCGTTTTCAATGCGGTGCGTCGCTGGATCGCGGCGCTGAACGGCGCTCCCGCACCGCAGGAAGCCTTCGGCCCTCCACTCACCGATGGTGGCGACGTGAAGATGGGCTGCTGCTAGGAATCACGGTCAGGCTTCGCTTGCGTAATGCCGTGACCTGCTCCCCGTTTTCCGAACAGGTCCGAGTATGATTTCGGACGAAGGAAAGGGGAAGGGGTATGTCAAAGAGCAGGCACACGGAAGCGCAGATGATCGGGGCGCTGAAGCAACTAGAGGCGGGTCGTAAGGCGGAGGATGTGGCGCGGGAAGTGGGGGTGTCGAAGCACACGATCTACGCCTGGAAGGCGAAGTATGGCGGCATGGACGTGAGCCAGGCGCAGGAAGCGAAGCAACTGCGCGATGAGAACACGCGATTACGGAAACTGGTGGCAGATTTGAGTCTGGACAAGGATGCGCTGCAGTGGGTGATTGAAAAAAACGGGTGGAGCTCGCGGTCCTGAAGGCGACTGTCGAGCAGGTACGAGAGAAGTACGCCTTCAGTGAACGGCGGGCGTGCGGCGTGATGACGATGGCGGTGTCGAGCTATCGCTATCAGAGAAGGTGCAGCGACGAGCCGCTACGCACGAAGTTAGTGGAGTTGGCGCGGGAGAAGCCGCGCTTCGGGTATCGGCGACTGCAGGTGTTGTTGGGCCGCTCGGGAGAGCATGTGAACCACAAGCGGGTGCATCGGGTGTATCGGGAGGCAGGACTGATGATTCGGCGGAAGAAGCGGAAGCATTGCGTCCGCGAGGGAAAGCCGCTGCTGGTGAGGACTTCGGCCAACCAGGAGTGGGCGTTGGACTTTCTGCACGATGCGGTGGAGTGTGGACGAACGATCCGGGTGCTGAGCGTGGTGGATGCGTACACGCGAGAGTGTTTGGCGTTGGAAGTGGACACGAGTTTTGCCAGCCGGAGAGTGACGCGAGTGTTGGATGGGATCGTGGCCGAGCGCGGACGGCCGCAAGCAATTCGCTGCGACAACGGGCCGGAGCTGACCAGCCGGCATTTTCTGGCGTGGTGCGTGGAGCGGCAGATCGAGTTGGTGCACATTCAGCCGGGAAAGCCGACGCAGAACGCGCACGTGGAGAGTTTTCACGGACGGCTGCGGGATGAGTGCTTGACGGTGAGCTGGTTTCAAAACTTGTTCGACGCGCGGCGGAAGATCGCGGCGTGGAAGATCGAGTACAACGAGGAGCGTCCGCACAGCAGTTTGGGATACCGCACGCCGAAAGAGTTTGCGGCGGCGCAGGCAGCAAACTTCTACACAGCTGAGCGAGGGGCAAGGGACTCAAACGCCGTCCCTTGCCCCTCGCGCTCCCCCATCCCGGCTCAAACCGAAGATGGAGCAGCAGAAAGTTGTCGTATTCTTACGTGAACGAAAGCAGGGGGCAGGTCAGCCGAAAGAGAAAACCGGCCGCGTGGACGCGGCCGGTCAGGTGTATCCAGTGCCATGCGGCTCATCGGATTACTTGAGATGGTGGGAGTCGTAGTTCCATGGTCGAAGATCCCCCGCCAACAAAGGGCTGTCTCTTCACCACCGCGGGAGCACCAGAAGCGCTACAGAACCCGGACGTCAGCACCGTTCCCGATAGCTGATCGAAACTGACGTTGAAGGTGCTGTTGGAACCGATCGTATTGCTGCCCGCCACGGCTGGATCGATCAGACTGGTGACGCAGGCTTCGTTCACCGTATTGCTGATGAAGGTGTTGTTGAATCCACTGACTCCTGGGTTGCACGAATCGTCGAAGCGGACGGCGGCTTCCGAGGTGCCGTTGATGGTGTTGCTCTGCACCAGATTGAAATTACCGCAGACATAAACTGCATCGAAAATGTGGGTCTGGGATATGGTGTTGTGGGAGAACGTATTGGCATCGCCGTTGCCGTACCCTAGTTCAGGGCAGCTACTCGCCGAGGACACGACGATGCCGGCCTGGGTGTCTCCGATCTGGTTGCTGGTGGCCGTCACCCCCTGAGAGCACTCCACGATGATCCCATACCCGGCACCGAAAAGGTTGGGATAGGCGACGGGCTCCAGCACATTGATGATGGAATTGCTGGTGATGGTCCCGGTGGCTCCAAGCCATACCGCGATTCCGTTGCTCGTAGGTCCCGGCACGTTCCCGCCGATCGTATTGTTCTTGATGGTCGCACTCGCTCCCCGGCCGTTTACTTCAATGCCGTTCGCCTGAAATCCATGGATCGAGCTAAATTCGATGGTGACGTTGGAAGCGCCGGTGTTATCGGTCCCAACAAAGATTCCGTCCCCGGAATTACACTCTGCAATCGGTACACTGGCAAAATGATTCCGGACTGTCACGTGGTTGATGATGCCGGATGACAGCCAATAGTAGATCCCGGTCGGTCCCTGCCCGCAAAGCGTGACTCCGTTGTTGCTTCCATCGATGGTCAGGTCGCTAATATTGACGCCGGTGGCCTGAACATAAATCTGGTTTCCGATTCCCCCGGGCGGCATGGTAATCAGCGCCAGGTTGGAGCCGCCGCTGTCCACTCCCCTGAGTGTCAGTGGGTTATATATTTGTAATTGTTCCGGATACACTCCGGGGCAAACCAGTACGGTGCCTCCTTTGGCCGAGGCGTTGATGGCGGCCTGGATCGTACTGAAATGCGGCAGGGCAGGCTGACAGGCCCCCACCACAACACTGCTCGCAGACAACGGCGCGTGCGACAGCACAAGCACTGCAATCACCATCCCCAGCATTTGCATTTTCCGCAGCATGGATTCCTCCTTGCAGGCCGTCGGATAAGACGTTCCTGCGGGTGCACTGAAATTGAACATCGGGAACACTCCCCCAGCCCGCAAGTCCGAGGCTGGGCGAGAGCGTTGTCAATTTCGCTCGCAACAGTAGCGCTGGCCGCTGGTTCAAGCTCTATGCGGCACGCAAGACTGTTTTTCGCGACAATTGAACCGGTTCTAGAAATGGGCCCAAATGCTTCCGCAAAAAGCCAGTACCGCAATAATGTTCAGGGCAACAGGGGAGAGGCAGGTGTTTTCAAAACTGTCAGGGATTATGTTCAGCGCGTGTTGAGTTGTCAAGGTGCAAGTCCGGTGCGCCTGTGCAAAACACGTCGCAGCTGCGGGAGCCGATACGATCTTCGATGGTTGAATTTAAAACTGGAATCGAAAACAGGAAACCGACTGCCCGCGTCTGAGAAGGGACAGCCGGATTTTGACAGCATTGGTTAAAGTTACTCGACGCGCAGAATCAACGCCTCTGTCACTTCTTGGAATACTCGTCTCGCAACTGGACCTGCCGGTTGGTCATTGGAACCTCACGTCCGGCAATAAAGACCTGTTTCACATCGGTTTTCACGTCCAGCGGGTCGCCGTTCGCAACCACCACGTTGGCGGTTTTGCCGACATCGAGAGAACCGAGTTGGTCGGCGACGCCCCAGATTTCGGCGGCGTTGAGCGTGATCGCCTTGAGCGCTTCATCATAGGGAAGGCCGAAGGCGGTTGCGAATCCTGCCTGGTCGGGCAGGTTGCGCACGTTATGCGCGGAGTAAGAGGCGAAGACAATCTTCACGCCGCGTTTGTAGAGCTGGGCCGGAAGGCTATAGACGGTGTCGTAGCGCTCATCTTCTTTCGGAGCTTCGTAGATCGGGCCGACGATCACCGGGACCTTGAGACTGGCCACGTAGTCGAGGACGGGCTGCGAGTGGCTGATGTGGTTGAGCACGAACTTCAGCTTGAACTCGTTGGCCAGGCTGACCGCTGTTTGCAGATCACTGGGGCCTTCGGCCGCCAGGACGATGGTTTTCTTGCCCTCCAGGTACGGGAGCAGAGCTTCCAACTTGAGATCGCGCTTGGGAGGGAGCGGCTCGGATTTCTTGTCTTTACCGTTGTCTTTGTTTTTGTCTTTGTCTTAGTTTGCTGCGGCGTCGGCCTTCTTGCGTTCGTAGTCGGTCCACTTCAATTTGTAGTCTTGCGCGTCGAGGAAGGACTGGCGCAGTTGCGCTGCCAGGCCCATGCGCGTGGAGGGAAACTTGCTCTTTGAGAAACCGCCTTTATTGCGGCGCTGATCGCCGGTGAAGTTCAGCGGCATTGCGTTGTCGCGGATCAGCAGCATCTCGGTGGCATTCGCCCCAGCCAGTTGAATGAATGAATCCTGGCCAGGCAGAGTGTCCCCGCTGTCAGGAGCGACAATGGCGTTGGTGATCCCGTTAATTCGAGCCACCGGGATCAGGGCCGATTCCGCGTGGAATGCCTCGGCCGTGTGCATGTGGGGCATGATCTCGTCGCTCATTTCGACCAGATCGTTGGTCATGTCTTCGGCGGAAATTTCGGTGAGCCCCAACTGCGTCTCGGAATCGATTAAGCCAGGATAGATGGTCATGCCGGTCACATCGATGACCTGTGCGCCGCTGGGGACGTTGACGGAACTGGCCGGGCCGACTGCCGCAATCTTCCCGCCTTGCATGACGATGACGCCGTTCTCGATTACTCCGTGCGTTACCGTCAAGAGCTTGCCGCCGCGCAGAACCACGGGCTTGTCCTGGGCTAGTGCTGACGTTGAAAACATTACAGCTAAGATCAACGTCAAAAGCAGCGGACAGAGCCTGCCCTGAGCTTGTCGAAGGGAGTGTCCGCTCCACACGTGCTCATTGAGCTGCGTCATTCGCCCTCCTTGTAATGTGTGGTGCCGAGGCCGGGTTGCGAGCGGTCGAAGTACACATCGCCGTCGATCAGGACTTTCTCCGGCACACCGTAACTCGACAACGGATATCCATCCCAGATCACCAGGTCGGCGTCTTTGCCCACGTCAATCGAACCCACACGGTCGTCGACGCCGACGATCCAGGCGGGGTTCAGCGTGATCATCTTCAAGGCTTCTTCCTCGGTGGCGCCGCCGTAACGCATGGTTTTGGCCGCTTCCTGATTGAGGCGACGCGTGTAATCCTCGGAGTCGCTCTTGATGGCGACGCGCACGCCCTTCCGCATGGACATCGTCGCGTTCCACGGGATCGCGTCCCAGGCTTCCTGCTTATAACCCCACCAATCGGCGAACGTGGCAATGGCGATGTCGTTCGCGGCAAGCTGGTCAGCAACTTTGTAAGCTTCAAGAGCGTGGTGGAAGGCGCGAATCTTGTAGCCGAATTCTTTGGCCATCGCAATTTCGGTCAGCATTTCGTCGGAGCGATAAATGTGAATCTGCACCATGATCTTGCCGCGCAGCACATCGGCGAGGGCTTCGAGCTTCAGGTCGTGCTTGGGCGGGCTGGCATCTTTATCGCCTCGCTTCACCTTCTCGTTGTAGCTGTCCCATTCGCGCATGTAGTCCTGCGCCTCGACCAGGGCTTGCCGTTGCACAGCAAAATTGCCCATGCGAGTGGAAGGCAACTGATCGCGGCTGCCATAGACTCGCTTGGGATTTTCTCCGCTCGCAAACTTGATGGAGCGGGGCGCGTTGGGAAAAAGCATCTCATCGCGCGTCGCGCCGTACTTGTGCTTGATCACGACCGCCTGTCCGCCAATCATGTTGGCCGAGCCGTGCAGCAATAGCGATGTGGTCACGCCACCGGCCAGCGCGCGGTAAATCGCCTTGTCCTGGTAGTCGAAGGCGTCCTTCATCATCATCTGTGGCGTGATGGGACTGGTGGCCTCATTGATGTCGTCGCTCAAGGCAATGTGCGAATGCGAATCGACGATGCCCGGAGTCAGGTATTTTCCTCCAGCATCGATGACCGTGGCGCTGGCGGGCGCGTTCACGGTTTCGCCGACCGCGGCGATCTTGCCGTCCTTGATGTAGATCGATCCATTCGCGATGTTGCCGTGCGTCACGGTCATCACGATGGCGTTCTTGATCACGACGTCGTGATGGGCGGTGCCCTCGGCTTGCCCGAGGGCCGCCGCGGATGCGAGCGCTAGCGTCATTGTCAGCCAGACGCAGTAGCGCAGAAATGTCCTTAGGGAAATCAAGCGCATGAGTTTGACTCCAGAAGAAGTCGGGACAGCACAGGGATTGTAGGGGCGGCAGCGACAAGGGTCAATGCGAAACCCGGATTCTGCAGTGAAACATCAGCACCGAAACAAGGTGCGGCGCATCGCAGCCCCGCACCTTGTTGATTGTTCGTTGTTTCGTTGTTCGTTGTTCGTTATTCATCACCGAGTTCTACGTCGTGCCCGTCCCGGTTAAATCAACCGTCTGGGGACTATCTCCCGCGTTGTCGGTCAGGACCAATGCGCCGGGCAACGACCCTGTTCCCTTGGGATTGAACTCGATCGAGATCGAACAAACGGATCCCGCTGCAAGCGAACTTCCGCAGGTGTTGGCCGAGATAATGTATGGACCAAGAATGCCGACATTGCTCAGCGTCAATGTCGCATTGCCGTAGTTTTCCACCGTAATCGTCTGTGGCGCGCTGGTTGTGTTCTCCGCCTGGCCGGGGAACGTCAGCGAACTGGGCGAGAGGTACACCGCGGCTTCAGCTCCATTGCCCGTGATCGGTATCGACTGTGGGCTATTGGCAGCGTTGTCGGCGAGCGCGACCGCCCCCGTCTGATCCTCCAGAGTCGACGGCGTAAAGTTCACGGTGATGACGCAAGTCCCGTTGACGGCGATGCTTCCTGTGCAGGTATTGGTCTCGGAGAAGTCCGACGTCACCGTGCCTGTGATCGTGATGCTGGTGAAGGTCAATGCAGAAGTGCCGGTATTCTTCACCGTGACCGTCTGTTTACTCAACGTATTCAGAGCCACGTTTGCGAACGACAGGCTCGCCGGGGTTAGCGTCACCACCGGCAAGGCGCCTGCCTTGCCAGTACCAGTCAGGTTCACGGAGTGCGGACTTCCAGTCGCACTATCGGTCACCGTCACGGTTGCGGTGCGGGTTCCGGTGGCAACCGGCGAGAAGGTTACCGCGATATTGCAGCTGAAACCCGCTGCCAGGGTGCCAGGGCAGTTGTTGGTTTGCTTGTAGTCGCCGGGGTCGGCGCCCGCGATCACGATGGTCGAGATCGTGAGACTCCCTGCGCCGTTATTGGTGAGGTTAATGTTTTGCGCGGGGCTGGTTGTGCCTTCGGCTTGCGCGACAAAGGTCAGGGTAGCCGGGGTGAGGTTGACCTCCGGCACGCTGGAGCTGATTCCAGTGCCGGAGAGAGTGATGGTACGAGGACTGCCAGGATCGGAGTCCGTGATGGTCAGGGTTGCGCTGCGCGCACCCGCGGCAGCTGGCGTGAACGTAAGTCTGAAGGTGCAGTAAGACAGCGCGCCGACCTGCCCGCCCGCGGTGCAACCGCTGCTGGTGGTGGAAAAGTCTCCTGGATTGGCGCCCCCTAGCGCAAAAGTACTGATCGTGACTGTGGTATTGCCCTGGTTGTAGTAATACACAATCTGTGAGGGACTCTGCGTGGCCACAGTTTGCGCATCGAAAATCACCGCGGTTTGAGAAAGCTGGATGTCCGCGGTGGTCGCGATGCCCGTGCCCGACAAGGTCACTTTCTGCGAAGCGGGCGTAGCGTTATCGGTAATGGTTATGGTGCCGGCCTTTACACCCGCGCTGGTCGGCGTAAAGGTCACGCCGATGCTGCAGGAAGTATTCGGAGCAAGCTGGCCAGTACAGCTGTTGGAAAGGGCATAGTTGGCGGTGATCGTGACATTGGTGAAAGTCACGGCAAAGTTGCCCGTGTTGGTAACGTTGATGGTTTGCTGGGCGCTCGTGGTTCCAGTCACCTGAGGCCCGAAGACCAGAGTGGTGGGCGAAACCGTCAGCAGCTTAGTTTCAGCAACTCCGGTTCCGGTGAGAGCAATCGTCGTTGGACTGCCTGCGCTGTCGGTCACGGTGAGTGTGGCCGTGCGAGCGCCTGCTGCCGCGGGCGTGAACGACACATACACATTGCAGGTGTTGCTGACGGGCCCTTGCTGCAAAGTGCTCGGAGATAGAGGACAGCCATCGTTAAGCGTAAAGTCGGCCGCGTCGGCGCCGCTCAGCGCAATGGAGCTGATCGTCACCGGCGACGTGCCCGTATTGGTGACCAGCACGTAGGGATTGAGAGGACTCGTCGTGGTGATGACCTGCGGTGGGAATGCGATGGCGGTAGGACCGACCTCCAGCGCCTGCGCCAGGGCGACTCCCATGCCCGAAAGCGTGACCACCTGCGGACTGCCGGCAGCACCGGTATAGGTAATTGTGACCGTAGCCGAGCGTGCTCCCGCGGCGGTCGGCGTAAAGGTTACGTTGACGTTGCAGTTCGAATACGCGGCTAGTGGGCTGGTGGTCGAGCAAGACGTCATGGTGAAGTCGCCCGGGTTGGTGCCGCCCAGCACGATGCTGGAAATGGTAAGGGGCGAGTCCCCGGTGTTTTCGAACATTGCCGTTTGGTTGGGGCTGGTAAAACCGACGGTCTGCTTCGGGAACTGCAGCACACTCTGCAGCAGTACTGCCGAAGAAGTGGAAGCCACGCCGAAGCCAGCCAGGGTCACAGTCTGGGTTCCGGCGCTGTCTGTAATGGTGACGGCCGCAGTGCGAGCACCGACGGCCCCGGGTTTGAAGCCGACATCGAAGCCGCATTCGGATGCAGCTGCCAGCGTTGCCGTGCAGCTGTTGCCACTGATGGTGAAGTCGGCGGCGTTGGTGCCGGATGGGGCGATGGTGATGCCCGTGACCGTCGCTGCCGAGTTGTTCAGCAGCTCCACAAACTGGGCGCCGCTGGCGGTCGATACCACCTGACTGCTGTAGGCAAGACCAGACGGCAATAACTGCATCGTGGCAGCCGCCGCGGCACCACTGCCGGTGACGGTGATGGTTTGCGGGCTGGCCGTGGCATTGCTGGTAATGGTGAACGTCGCGTTATCCGTGGTCGTGACCGTGGGCGTCAGATAGACGTACAGCGCGCAGGAAGTGTTGGGCTGGATCGCAGCGCCGACACATCCCTCCACCAAGTAGTCGGTGTTGCTGGAAGTGATCTTGGAGGGAGTGATGGCAGCCGTTCCCGTGTTGATCAGCCAGACGTTTTGCGCCGGGCTCTGAATCCCTTTCTGTTGCGCCTGGAAAGTCAGAGTAGACGGAGTTAATCCCAGCGTGAAGGTAGCGGCTACGCCGGTTCCGGCAAGGCTCGCCGTTTGCGTGCCGGCGCCGTTGACGAAGGTGAGCGTCGCGGTGCGGGTTCCCGTCGCCGCAGGAGTGAACGTCAGCTGTACATAACAACTGCGGCCGGGAGTCACGATGTCACTGAGACAGCCTTGATAGTAGAACTGGAAATCTCCGGCGTCAGCACCGGTGATGGAGACATTGGAGGCGTCGAAAGGCACGTTGCCGATGTTGTCCAGATATACGATAAGCGGGTTAGGGGTAGTGGTGCCGTTGGCCTGTGTTCCGAAGTTGATGCCGTCGGGCGTGGCAATCGCCAAGGGTGCGGCGGCGATGCCGTTGCCTTTCAGAGTGACGCTTTGCGGGCTCCCGGTGGCGGAATCTTCGAAGACCAGCGTGCCCGTCCGCGCCCCGGTAGCGGCTGGAGCAAACTGCACGTTGCTGGTGCAATAGGATCCGACTCTCAGGGTGGTCACGCAGCCGGTCGAGGACAGGCGGAAGTCGCCCGTAGTGTAGACGCGATCGATAAGAACGGGAGCATCCCCGGAGTTGTAGACCACGACCGGAAAGTTGGCGCTCGTGCCGCCCACGCCCAGATCGGCAAACGTCAGCGACGTCGGCGTAATCGACAGGGTGAGAGTTGAGGCAACACCAGTACCGGCAACGGTGAAGCTGTGAGTGGCGACCGTGGTGCTGTCCGCCAGGGTTACGGTCGCGGGCCGCGCGCCGGTGGCGGTTGGCACGAAGGTCACCCGCACACTGCACTGTCCTCCGGGGTACACGGTCGTAATGCAACCGGTTGCCGTGTAGTCTGCGTGCCCCGTTCCAGTTACCGAAAGACCAAAGATGGTGACAGGAACGTTGCTCGTATTGTAGACAACCAGATTTTGGCCGGTACTGGTGGTCCCAACGACTTGTGGGTCGAACACCATTCCTGCCGAGCTCAAGGTCAGCGCTGGAGCGCCGACGACCCCGTTGCCAGACAAAGTCACGTAGGTAGTGGCCAAGCCGTTGGAGTTGCTATTCACGAACATCTGCGCGCTGAACGCCCCGTTCTGGGTGGGAAGAAACGCGATATTCACGGTGCAGGTGGCGTTTTGCGCGAGCGATGTTGGGCAGTTGTTGGTCTGGGAGAAGTTGCTGCCGATGGTGAACGGCGGGCTGCTGAGTGTCAGGCTGGTCTTAGCGGTATTGCCGACCGTGACGGTCTGGTATGGACTGGCGGTGTCCACCGTTTGATTCGCAAACGTCAAACTGGTGGGCGTCAGGGTCACATAGGGTTGGCTCACGCCGGTTCCCGTCAGGGTCACCACGTTGGGGCTGTTATTGCCGCCTTGCACAATCGTGAGCGTGCCAGGGCGAGCTGCGGCCGTAGTGGGATTGAAAGTCACGGTGATGGCGCATTCGCTGCCCCCGGCCAGACTGGCGCCGCACGTGTTCGTCTCAGTGTAATCAGACGGGGTAGGGGTGATGCTGGTGATAGGCATGGCGTTACTGCCCATATTGCGCAGGTTCACAACCAATGGCGTGCTCGCCACGCCCACCGGTTGATCCGTTGAGAAAGCAACTGTCAAGGGGTAAACCACGGCCGTAGCCGCTGCGGTCGCTCCGATTCTTAACGCGAATGTGCTTCGGTATGGAGTCGTGGTAAGCGTCACCGGGAAATCGGACGAACTGGTTTCGCCGACCACGAAGGCATCTCCTGTGGTATTGGCCGCGATGGCTGGAGAGTGAGCGGTGCTGTCGGTGCTCTCGTCCGACGAGCCGCCGACGTACGTCGAATAGACCGCAGCCGATCCTGTGCCATTCAATTCGGTGACAAAGACATCGTTGCCCGACGATCCATTTGCATAGCTGGCGTTGAAATTCTGAATGGGGAGGGTCAGCGAAAGATCGTCCTCACTCGTGTAGCCGGTGACAAACGCAGCGCAAGCCGAAACGCAACCTGGCTCAATCGCAATGTCGGTAGGAGTCGTGGCTTCCATGGCGCCGTTCAGAAACGTGGAATAGACCAGTGTTGTTCCCGCGGCATTCAATTCGCTGGCAAAACTTCCCGGGTAGATCACCTGGAAAGCCCCGGTGGTGGTTGGAAAGTCCTCTACGCTGGTCGTTCCTGCTATGTAGGCGTCCCCTGTTCCATCGACCGTAATTCCATTCGCGGTGCCAACTCCGAGATAAGCGGAGTAAACCAGCGCCGTCGCGGTTGGATTTAATTTGGTGACGTAGACACCGCCCTGCCCCACTCCTTCTCCGTCATACCTAAATGCGCCGGCGGTGACGGGAAAATCCGATCCGGCATTTCCCGAGACGTAAGCATTGTCGGAACCATCGACAGCAATCCCGTTCCCCACGGCTGCGGTTGTGGGACCGCTCAGATAAGTTGAGTAAACCAGTGACGCCGCACCCGACTTCGTGGGATCGATCTTCGCCACGAACGCAACTTCCTGGGCGCTAGCGTTCTTCGTTTGATAAACCCCGGTGGTCGTGGGAAAAGTAGTGGAGTAGGTGTAGCCGGTCACGTAGATTTTATTCGTCGAATCCAGGGCCACTCCATTCGCCAGGTCCGGGGAGCTGGTGGTTCCTGCCAGGTAGGTGGCATAGGTCAGCGCGGTACCGGCCGCGTTCAATACGGCAACAAAGGCATGGTTCCCGCTGGTAACCGAGCCTAGAAATGCATTGGAGGTCGTGGGAAAATTCGGGCCGGAGTAGCCCACAATGTAAGCGATTCCCGCCGAGTCCACCCGTATGTCCTCCGGTACAGCACTGTAAGCCGGTGTGGACGTCAGGACGGCGCGGTAAACCAGCGTGGTGCCGTCGGAGCTCATCTTCTGTATCGTCAGCCCTCCGCCGCTGCGGCCAGCCAGGTATAGATTGCTGCTGGAATCGATGGCCGCGGCATAGTAGGTGTCGCCGGCGACCGAGCCCACCGGAAACGAAGACCACACGAGCACCGGATCGATGACCAGCGTGCGATTGCGGTCCCACTGCGGAATGTCGAAACCAATCCGGCCTGCGCTCTTCATCACATAGCTGCCGGCGAGCAGTTCGCGGGAGCCGTCAGCCGCCAACTGGTAGATCACAGGCTTGGAGAAACGCAGGCTGGCGCCGCGACCGCTGATCGTCAACCCTCCGCCGGGGGCGATGCGAACCTCATCGGCGCTGCTGATGTCGAGAGCGATCGTGTTGGGGTCGTGCTGCGGGGCAACCACGAAGTCATACTCGAGTTGGCCGCGATTGCCGTAGTACACCAGATCGATGCCCGGATAAATTTCCTGGTAGCGCAGGCCAGACCAGGTTCGCAGGTTGGTCCGCCAGGTGCGCGGGTCGCCGGAGGGAAAGTAACTCACGATTCCTGGCAACGGTCCTTCCGGTGAAATGCGCGGTCGCCCGTTCGCTCCCGATAAGCTCAGGTGAATCGGCTGGGCATCGTTCGGCTGGCCAGCGGGCGCGCCCGCGGCAGTAATGTCGATCGACGCCTGGTTCTGGTAAAACTCGAAATTCAGGCCGGCCACGGACGATGTGAATGCCGCCCCGCTCCCAGCTCCGCTACCTGCTTCTTCAAACGTGAGAGTGTCGTTGCCCAGCGCTTTAACGGCGGGCGTTTGTGCCAGAGTTCCCGTGGCGAGAGAAATGGAGAGCAGCAGCAAAACAAGTTGGAAGCAGACGCGGGCGCGCATCATACGTTTTCTCCTGTTCAAAATCGAAAATGGATGGACGACTGGGACAATAGAGTCCCACTACTGACTTGCGATGGGGCCGAATCCCTTTATCCGTCCGGGGGAGGAAACGATCGGGGAAAGTGCAACGGTTGGGCTTGGCAGGAATCCCACAGCGAATTCCGGCTCAGAGCGCAACGCGGTGGGGATTATACAACGATAACGGTTTTTCGCGACGGCAATATTCTTGGTTCCAACGCTGGTGTCGAACGGCATGCAGGCCCCGTCTGGCACCGTTTCCAAGCGAACAGGGTAGACGACATCACGTCATCGCTGGAAGTGTGGACGATGAACTAACCGCAGCAGAGGACTGAAGTGGACGTTTTCCGGCGTTGCGCCCGCCTGGATTCTCCGAATCCAGGCAGGCTCTTTTCAGTTCGACGATATTCTGTTCGACGATACTGGTGTCGCGTCCAGCCTCAGAATACAAAGCGCAAAGCGAACTGCATGAAGCGCGGCGTGGTCAGGGTCGAAAGATATTTTCCGAACTGGGACGGATCATCGGACAGCGAGGGTTGAGCGCTGCTGCCCACTTCTCCGCGCACGTCATAGCGCACTGAGTTGGTGGCGTTGAATGCCTGCCAGGTAAATTCCAGACGCCGGTGCTCACCCAGCGAGAAATCCTTGCTCACTCCGGTATCGATGTTGAACATGCCGTCGCCAATCACGTTATTGCGAACGCCCGATTCGCCCGGCCACTCGGGGCGGAAAGCCGCCTCCGCCGCTGCCGGATTCTGGAAGATATCCGGTCCGATGTCCATTCCATTGACAATGGCGTTCTTAGGATTGGATGCCCGCGGAGGCGGCCCGTTCGGTTCGGCGTCGCCTTCGATATTCCAGTTGGTGGCCCAAGTGAATCCGTTGTCGACTGTGATGGGAAAACCGCTGGTCCAGCGGAACACGCCGGAGACGTGCCACCCGCCAATTAACGCGTTGAGCAATGGGCCTGCGCCTGCCTGCAGGGCCTGGCCTTTGCCGAAGGGAAGACGATAGACCACGTTCGCGTTGATCTGGTGGAAGGCGTTGAAATCGGAGAGCCCGCGGAGGGACAAGGGATCCCATGCGTTGATGACAATCCCGCCGCCGTTCAGGTCGTTGCCGGTTCCACCGGTCCCTTCGTAAGGACCGATGCGCTCGGCTGCCGACGCCTCGTCGAACGATTTCGAAAACGTGTAGTTGAACTGCCCCTGCAGGTTGGCTCCCCAGCGGGCGTTGTAGGTCACCTGCAGCGCGTTGTAGTCGGAGGTGCCGATGTTGCGCCAGGCATAGAGCGAGGCGAACTGATCATGGAAGAAAGTGTACGGGCCGTCCGCGCTGTTGGGCGTATCCATTCCGGTGATGGAGCCGGGCACGTCCAAAAGAAACAGAGAGAAGGTTTCATTATGCGGGTAGCAAGTCCAGAGCTCGTAGATGGATTGTGTAGCCGTCGGATTGGCAGGGTAGTTGCCGTTGGCGCAACCACCGCCCAGCTGGCCGGCCGTCACTGTGTTCCACGCAGGAAACATATGCTCGAAAAATGGTATCGGCGCGATTGTATTGACGTCCTGGCCGTTGGGTTGCGCGGTTGTCGGATTCGCGGCCTTGGAGAGCATTGTGCCGGCCTGGAAGTAGGTCATTTTGCTGGCAGGGTCGGTTGGGTTGGCAGGCATGGCCAGGTCGACCTGCATAGGCAGACGCCGGCTGATGCTGCCCACATACGCAACCTGCAGCGAGGATTTCGAGGTGATCTGGCGCGACAGCGAGAAATTGTAGACATGCGTATAAGGCGTCTTCAAAGTCTGGTCGAGGCCCCAGTTGATGGCAAAGGCGGTGTTGCTGGGAGTAACCGGGAAAGCGCCGGATGGCGTCGGGCCGAACAGGCAACTCGGACCACTCAAAGACGCGCAGGGCTCAGGCAAGCAGTTTGAGCCGGTAAGGCATGTGAAGCGCGGCGCGCCCGCCACGGTTACCACACCCGCGGGGTTTCCGAGATCGGTGGAGAGGCCGAACGAGCCATTCTGGTCAAAGCTGTTCACGATTGCGGCGCCGAAGTGGCTGTACATGATGCTGTAGCCGCCACGGACTGAAAACTGATCTTTCTTTCCCAGAATCTTCGAAACCCAGCCGTCGCCGGTGTCTGGAGCCCAGGCCACGGCAATGCGCGGCGAGAAATCCTTGTGGTCCCAGTTCCACAGCCCCGGACCGTGATTCTTGGGTCCACCTAAGACGAAGGAAATTTCTCCCGCGTCGTTGGCCGGCTGACCTTGACTCATCAACTGGGCCGTGTGGTTGAACCAGTCGGTGACGTTTTGGTTGCTGCATCCGCCGCCGCTCGCCTGCACGCAGGGCGAGACCTGCAATCCGTTGGTTTCGTAGGGCGGAGCATCGAGCACCCAGCGCAGGCCGTAGGTGACGGTGAAACGAGGCGTCATGCGCCAGGTGTCCTGCCCATAGAACTCGTAATCGTTGAGCGCGTAACGACGCTTGAGGGCGGTGCCTTGGTCCAGCGCGCTGCCATCATGCGCGAAGTTGTACTTGCCGTCACCCTCCGCGAAAATGCCCAACAGGATCGTTGCCGCGCTGTCGTAGTTGGGCCCGAAGTTACCGTCCACCGCCGGATAGCCGTTGTTGAAAGGATCGAGCGGGCTGGGTGTGTTCGCGATTCCGCCGGTGTTGAGATACACCGCATTCGTCGACACGTCGGAGAACGAAGTCTGGTAGCTGATGCTGTTGTTGCGAATCACAAACAAATCGGCGCCAAACTCAAAGGTGTGATTCTTCAGGGTCCAGTTCAAAGTATCGGTGAACTGGTTGGCGGGCACAAAACGCGTCAAAGAGCGATCGAAAGGAACAAGGTCGGTGAGCCCGGCCAGATATACTCCCGGATACACCGACGTACCTCCCGACTGCGTTCCCTGGCGAATGTAGCCCCAGTGAAAATCATTGATCAGCCTGGGAGAGAGGAGCGAAGAGAGCCCGACGGTGACGCCCTTGCTATCGTCCAGCGCCAGTGTAGCGGCGGGTTGGTCAGGAAACTGTTGCGATCCGGGGTCTTTGAGATTTTGCGTTTGCCCACGGAAAAACAGCCTCTCAGAGCCGTTCGCTGTGAGGTTGTAATCGAGCCGGGTCAGGTAAGTGTTCCACTTTGAGTCTGCGTTCGAGGAAAAGCGATATCCCACGATGTTGACGCCATCCCCGGCGCTTTCGTTGGAAGGTTGGTACTGATTGAGGACGGTCTCGACCGCGGCGCTGGGACCGATTCCCAGAGGATCCATTCCCGTAATCTGGCTCGGGCCGAGCGCGTAGTATCCGGGCGCAACACCGCTGACACCATTGACCGTACCGCCGGGACAGGCGGTTGTGTCCTGGCACAGGTACACGAGATCACCTGCGCGCAGGGTCGCGCTGGGAACGTCGCGCAAGACACTGCTGCCCTGGGCTTGCCGCTTCCCCTCATAGTTCGCGAAAAAGAAAAGACGGTTCTTGATGATGGGGCCGCCGACGGCAACGCCAAATACGTTGTACAGGAGCTTGGGCGCCTTGTTGGGTTCGCCACTGCTCAGCTGCGACTCCTTCAGGAACGGGTCGTTGGCGCTGAAAATCGTATTGCGGTTGTACTCGTAGGCCGAGCCGTGAAAATCGTTGGTGCCACTCTTGGTGACCAGCGCAACCTGGCCGCCGCTGGAATAGCCGGAGTCAGCGTTGGCGTTGGCGGTCGTGACCCGGAATTCCTCGACCGAGTCGGGCGGCACATTGAGCACACTCTGAAAAGCGTAGCCATTATTCTGATCGTTGACCCCAATGCCATCCAGTTCGACGTTGGATTGGTCGCTGCGCACGCCGTTCACGGCGCCGCTCCGCGTGTCGGTGTCCCGATTTACTTGATCGCCCATGTACGATACACCCGGCTGCAGGCTCAGCAACTCAACCACGTTGCGGGCGGCAATCGGCAACTCATCAATTTGGTCTGACGCGACCACGTTGCCCAGCGATGCGTCGGTTCGGTTGATAAGCGGCGCTTCGCCTTCAACCGTTACCGATGTTGTCGAACCTGCCACTTGAAACCGAATGGGTATGGTAGAGGGCAATTTGACCAGTAGCGTGACTTTCGACACGACAAACGGCGCAAACCCGGTGGCCGCCGCTTCCAGGCGATATTCCCCCGGAGGCACCTCGAGGAACTGGTAGAGCCCGGACGCATTGCTGGTGGTCGTCCGCTGCGATCCGGTCGCCGGCTCGGTCAAAGTAATCTTGGCGCCGGCAACCGCCGCGCCAGACGGGTCGGTCACGCTGCCGTTCAGCAGGCTGGTGGATTGTGCCGCCGCCAACTGCGTCAGGAACGCGAACGCGGCGAACAGTAAATCGCGAACGGCAAATCGCGCGCCATGCGCCCCGCTCACATCGAACACCAAACTGGCCTCGCCGTTCGTTCCGCCCGCTGCTTGCTCTCTGCTGGACTCGCCTCATCGATATAGCCTCCATGGAAGAAAGACTACACCGGCCGAAAACACGTGAGAACAAACCACACGTGCACTTCGCCCGCTGGCGCCTTTCATTTCCTGTGCCTGTTCTGGAATCGGATCCGCACATCCCCGTCCAAGTGCCGCGGATTATACCTTAAGCTCATGCAAAGGATCATGCAGAAAAACGGGGACCCGCTAAATCGTTTTTCTTCTCGTATAGCGTCGGCGACGAACTGTGAAAAGCCGAACGTGTTGCGCGAAACTTCCCGAATGATGGAAGATGAAGCCACGGCGCACGACGCAGAAGAGCAGATGCAGAATCGTGAAAAACTTGAGCACCGGGAGCACTCGCAGCCGATGCCTGAATTCCGTGAGGATCGTATTGATTGAAGATTGAGGGACGCTGATGACTCTCGCGGTCGAAACGCAGCAGAAACATGCAGGCGAGGCGGGACACTGGGGCGCGGAAATTCGCTCGGATGTGCACGTACGAATTGAACCTCGCGACCGCGGCGGCGTTGACATTGCACTGGAATCCCGCGTCAAACCTTACTACGGCGAGGCCATCCGCCGGCAGGCCGAAGAAGTGATCGAAGCTCTCGGCGTGCGGCACGCGCAGGTCACCATCCACGATGAAGGCGCGCTGCCGTTTGTGATTGCGGCTCGCATCGAAGCCGCGGCCCGGCGCGCCGGGCTGGGCGAAGGCACGCGTGTGCTACCCGACAGGCTTCCGCTGCCAGAGCCTTCGGCGCGTGATCGCATGCGCCGGTCACGGCTTTATGTGCCGGGCAGCGAACCCAAGTATTTCATCAATGCCGCGCTGCACGTGGCGGACGGCGTGATTCTTGATCTCGAAGATTCAGTTCACTCCGACGAGAAGGATGCGGCGCGCTTGCTGGTGCGCAACGCGCTGCGCGGGGTTGACTTTCTCGAATGCGAGCGCATGGTGCGCATCAATCAGCTTCCCCTGGGGTTCGAAGACCTGGAGGAGATCATCCCCGAATCTCCCGACCTGATTCTAATTCCCAAGGTCGAGTCGCCACGCCAAGTCATCGATACCAGCCAGAAGATCGCGGAGATCAAAGCGAATTACGGCATCACCCGGCCGATCTGGCTGATGCCGATTCTCGAGTCGGCACAAGGAATCGAGAGGGCCTACGAGATTGCGACGGCCAGCGCAGAAATCGCGGCCCTAACCATTGGATTGGAAGACTACACGGCGGATCTGGGAGTGGAGAAAACGCCAGGCGGTGCCGAGTCTCTGTTTGCGCGGCAACGCATGGTGAACGCCGCTCACGCCGCCGGCGTGCAAGCCATCGATTCGGTCTTTGGCGACGTCGGCGACATGGACGGATTGCGGGCATGGGCCTTGAATTCGCGCGCCATGGGATTTGAAGGCATGGGATGCGTGCACCCGCTGCAGATTGCGGTGATCCACCAGGCTTTCGCTCCCACCGCGGCGGAGATTGAGAGGGCCCAGAGAATTGTCGCCGCATTCCACGAGGCCCAGCAGAATGGTCTCGGCGTGGTAAGCCTGGGGTCGAAGATGATCGATGCTCCAGTCGTACAGCGAGCGCTGAAGCTGATGGAGCGGGCGCAAGCGATGGGGCTGGTGGCGTAAAGATTCCGAGCAACTTTGGATGGGAGCTCTCATGGCCATTCTCGAAAAGACGGAGCTAGTCCTGAACCAAGCCGGGCGCAAAATCCCGGAGATGGTGAATGGTCGTGCGCAGGTTCCCTACCTGGGGGTTGGCAAGTTCCAGCCTCGCGGAGGCAAGGCTGCGCCGCCCATCCGGAGTGCGGCTGATTATCCAGAGAGTGGTGACAAGCGCGTGGCGGACCTTGAGACCGCGCTGCGCAAATGCGGTTTGCGCGATGGCATGGTCATTTCTTCTCACCATCACCTGCGTGATGGCGACCGGGTCGCGCTGATGGCGCTCGAAGCGGCGTCAAGGATTGGCGTCAAGAATCTCACGTGGTTTCCCAGCGCGTCGTTTCCCTCGCAGCGGGCCGCAATCGAACTGATGGCCTCCGGCGTCATCGATCACATCGAAGGCAGCATGAATGGACCGTTGGGCGATTACTGCACGCAAGGGAAAATGCGTGGCATAGGCGTTCTGCGCTCTCACGGCGGGCGCTGGCAGGCGATTCAGGACGGCGAAGTCCACATTGATGTTGCCGTGATCGCCGCGCCGACGGCGGACTCCTTCGGCAACTGTGACGGCTCGCACGGCAAATCCGCCTGCGGCTCTCTGGGTTTTGCTCTGGCGGATTCCGTCTACGCGGATCGCGTCATCGCCGTCACCGACAACCTGGTTCCTTTCCCCTGCGTTCCCTGGCAGATTCAAGGCAACAACGTCGACTATGTCGTCGAAGTCGATTCCATCGGCGATCCCGCGAAGATTGTCTCCGGAACAACGCAAATCACGCGCTCGCCCGATCGCCTGCGCATCGCTGAATTCGTCGCGCGTTTTCTGCGGGACGCGGGCATCATGCGCAACGGTTTCTCTTTTCAAGCAGGCGCTGGCGGAATTGCGCTGGCTTTCGTCAGCTACCTCAAGCAGATGATGAAAGAAACGGGCGTAAAGGCGCGATTCGTTCGCGGCGGCTCGACCAAGTATCTGGTCGAACTGCTGGAAGAGGGGCTTACCGACTACATTCTCGACGGCCAGACCTTCGACCTCGACGGCGTGCGCTCCATTGCGAGCAACCCGCGCCACCTGGCGACTTCTCCATTCACTTCGTACAACTACCACGGGAAAGGAAACTTCGCGTCGATGGTCGACGCGGTCGTGCTGGGGGCGACCGAGGTCGATGGGAACTTCAACGCCAACGTGGTCACCCACTCTGACGGACGCCTGCTGCACGGCATCGGCGGCTGGCAGAACTGCCTGACGGCAGAGTGCACCATCCTGGCCGTGCCTTCGTTTCGCGACCGCATTCCAGTCATCGTCGATGAGGTGACCACACTGTGCGGGCCCGGCGAATTGATCGACGTGGTCGTGACCGAGCGCGGCATCGCCATCAACCCGCTCCGGCCGGATCTGATGGATGCGGTCAAAGGATCAAAGCTTCCCATCCGCCCGCTGCAAGAGATCAAGAAAGAGGTAGAGCGCATCTGCGGCGGAAAGCCCCAGCGGCCCAAGCTCGGGGACCGCCCAGTCGCCATCGTCAAATGGGTGGACGGCACAGTCCTCGACAGCGTCTGGCAGGTTGCCTAACCCGCTCTCGTAGCCACCAATCGTGGCCATACGTTTACTTTCAAGAGCAAGGTTGCTACGGGCTAAATCTTGGCCAGCAAGATGGCGTTTTGCAGATTGCGCACATCCTGTTCGAGCACCTGGGCGCGCTCGTATTCGCGTCCCTGGACCTTGCCCATCGACAGCCGCGGGTTGTGGTGGCGCATGGGACTGGGGACCGGAGTGCTTAATCCCACATGAATCTCGCGGACTCCGGTGCGTTCGATGATGGCAGCGGCATCATGGTGACCGATGCCACCGCCCGCCATGATCGATATGCGGCCGCGTGCCGACTGGGCGAGCCGGGCGATGGTTTCGGCGCCTTGCAGGCATTTCTGTTCGCCGCCTGAGGTAAGAAGCCGGTCGGCGCCGGTGGCGCAAACGTCTTCGAGGGATTGGAACAGGTCGGCGGCCATGTCGAAGGCGCGATGGAAGGTGACATTGAGCGGGCGCGCCAACTCGACCAGTTGGCGAGTGCCGCGGACATCGACATGGCCGTCGACATCCAGGATGCCGAGAACGACGCCGTCGGCGCCCAGTTCCTTGGCGACGGTGATGTCGCGGCGCATGATCTCGACTTCCTCGCCGGTATAGCAGAAGTCTCCGCCGCGGGGGCGAATGATGACCTGCAGGCCAATGGAGACATGGGCACGGACCGTGCCGATCAGTCCGGCGCTGGGAGTAATTCCTCCCTCGATCAAATCGCTGCACAACTCGATGCGGGACGCCCCGCCCTGCTGCGCGGCCACCGCCGACGCTACCGAGTCGACGCAGACTTCAATCAGTACTTGTTCGGCCATGGGTCCCGTTTACAAAACAATCGTCGCGAGAATATCGAGCATTCGATTTCGGTTCGCAACTGCGCGAAGCTCCCCTCTCCGGCAAACGGATGCAGAACAGTCTGCGCGGAAAAAAGAGACTCCCGGTTTTAGGAGGCTACCCAAAGCGCACGCTTCCGGGCAGCCTCCCACCGGTCGAGACTAGAAGGTGTAATGCAAGCCGAGTTGAATATGCCGTTCCTGGGAGCGAACGCTGCTGATTGCACCGAAGTTGCTGTCATCGATCCCGTTATCAGGATTTCCGTAACTGGCGATGTTGAAGAAATTGAAGAAGTCAGCCCGGAAGCCCAGGACGCGCGACTCGCTCCACAGATGGAAGTCCTTGAACAACGATGCGTCAACGCTGCGATAGCCCGGCGCGCGCTGGGTGCTGTTATGGGCCGTGCCGAACGTATTCTGAGCCGCATCCCCATAGGCACAGGCTCCGTTGGCCGGGCAGTTGGTGGAGTTGTCCGCCGATTGGTCCGTTCCAAACCAGTCCGCGAGGGAGCGATCATGAATGATCATGGGACTGTATTGATTGGCTCGACTGAAGCCCCATCCGGCGTTGTTGGTGTTGCTGTTGTCTGGGCCAAAGATGGTGACCGGCAATCCTGAATACAGGATGGCTGAGGTTGCCAGCTTCCATCCACCAAGTACAGCGTCGAGGGCGCCGTTCGCGCTGCTACCGTAGGCCCTGCCGTGACCGAAGGGAAGGTCATAGACCCCTACAAAGTTCAGGCTGTGCCGAACGTCCATGGCGGAAGGGCCGTAATCGGCATTGAGGTCGTAACCGTTCTGGACCGAGAGCCCGTTGAAGCTGGTATTCGACACGGAATAGTTGCCGGAAGAATTGGTCAAGGATTTTGCAAACGTGTAGTTCAGCGTGTATTCCAGGCCGCGGTGGGTTCGCTGACGCAAGGTAAACTGGGCCGCGTTGTAAGTCATCCTGGCCTGGGACTCGGTGATGAGAATGCTGCCGCACTCGCCCACGAGAGCGTAGTAGGGTGTTTGGTCAGCTGCGGGTATGGTCGCAGCGCCGCATCCGTTGGGCGAGAGGTCCTGCGCCTGCGCCGCCGTCAGTTGATTGCCGTTTCGATAGTCCGCCAGGTGATGTCCGGTCTGTCCGTGATATCCGGCGCTAAGAGACAACTCACTCGTGAGTGCGTATTCGGTCACCAAAGTGAACTGCTGGTTGTAGGCAGGCTGCGTATTCTGCGGCCAAACCGAGTACAACGAGTTGTTGATTCCCAGCGGCTGGCTGAAAGCATCAGCGACCGTGAAGGGCGACCCTCCCGAAACCCCCGACGGAGTAACTGCATTGCTGTTGATGGCAAGTGAGAAGGGCGGACTGGAGGTCAGACGCTGATTGAAGGAAAAGCCCTCAAAGAAACTGGTTGCGCCGTAGCCGCCCCGAACCACCAGCTTCGGCATGGCTTGGAATGCAAAGCCCACGCGGGGCATGAATTGCTTGTAATTGGCGTCGTAGCAGGCGCGAGTGGCGCAAACCACCGCCCCCGTGACCGCATCGGCCGGCACGTGACCTGCGTACTCGACGGTCCCGCCGGGAAGCACGTTGGCGGTCTTGTTGTTTTGTTCATACCAGGGCTGGTCGTATTCGTAGCGAAGGCCAAGATTCAAGGTCAGCTTGGAAGTCACCTTGTAATCGTCCTGGAAATAAAGTGCCGAGCGCCACTGGCGATTGCCCACGAACCCAAGCGGGGACGCGAGCTGAACATTAGAAATCCGGCCTAGAACAAAGTCTGCCGCGCCCCAGCCCGATCCGCCAGCGGGACCCGTAAATTGACCGTTATAACTGAGTTGCCCAAGAAATCCGACGTTTCCCGCGTTGATGTAGTTCTGCTGATATCGTGTGGCCTGTCCGCCAATGGAGAGGTAATGCTTGCCTCGCTGCCAGGTCAGATTGTCCTCGTAGTTGAAGGTATTGTCGGTAAAGACCTGAGGATTGGCGTTTGTGCCCAGATAACTTACGCCGTTGTTGATGCTTTGCCCGGTGAAGCCTACATACAGCTGAGTGCCAAAAGGAATGCCGACTTTGGAGTCACCAGTGTAGCCAAACTGTCCACTGGGGTCGCTGGGGACACCATTGTTCCAGCGCACGCGGGTGAAGCCAAAGCGACCTTCATTGACGATGGTCGGCGAAAAAGTGTGAACGAAACTAAGGCCGGCAATCTTGGTAGGGTAGGTGTTGAAGTTGGGAAAATCGACCGGAATGATCGCCGTCGTGTAGTCACTGCCCTTGCCCTGCGAATAGAAACCCGCAATCTTGTTCTTGTCGCCTGGAGTCCAGTCGACTTTGAAGTCTTCCTGGTTGTTGGAAACGTGGGTGGACTGCGGGCCCACGAAGTCTGACTGGATCAATCCGTCTCCGCCGCTCGCAATTGATACCGGAGACCGGTTGGGCAACGGGTAGAGTTCCGGATGGGCAAACAGGTAGGTCGCAACCGGATTCGTGATGGGGACGCCCTGGTCATTGGCGTAAGGAGTGAAGTTGTTTTGCGTGTCGTAAAGCTGAATGGGGGAAGCAGCGTCGGTCAGCAGCGCGGAAAAGTCGCCAGTGCGCATCGCCTGGGTAAGCACGCTGGCCGAACTCGACCCGCCCGTGTGATGGCGGATGCCTTCGTAGTCGCCAAAGAAGAAAAGCTTATTCTTGACGATCGGCCCTCCAATCGTCGCGCCGAAGATGTTCTGGGTGTAAGAATTCTTCGGAGTGACGGGAGTGTTCCGGCCGTTCGACCACGAATTGGCATCGAGCTTCTCGTTCTGCAGCAGGTCGTATAAAGAGCCGTGAAACGCGTTCGTGCCGGACTTCAGAACGGTTACGACCGCGCCACCATTGGCATTTCCGTAGGTCGCGTTGGCATTGCCGGAGACGACGCGAACCTCCCCGATGGCGTCGGGAGCAGGGTTATAGCCGATCAGATTGTTCTGCGGCTCGTTGTTATCGGCTCCCTCAATCGTGTAGTTATTGGCCTGCTCGCGATTGCCGTTGATCGACGCTATGCCGCTGTTGAAGGTATTGCGTTCAATGGCGTTGTTTCCGCTCATCCCGCTGGGATCGGTATCGACAGCCCCCGGCTGGAACAAAGTGAGCGCGGAGAAGTTCCGCCCGTTCAGTGGAATATTTGCGATTTCGTTGGTCGAAAGCGTGTTCCCCAAGGTGGAATCGGTGGTGTTCAGGATGGGATGAAACGATTCCTTGACCTCGATGGTGGTAGAGCCGGCGATTCTTAAGTTGACATCGAATTTTGCGGTTTGGTCGATTTCGAGGGGGAACGGCTCGACGTTTTCAGTCGCGAACCCCGGGGCATCGATCGTCATCGTATAGGTGCCGATCGGAAGGAAGCGGATCGTATATACGCCGGCCGCGTTGGTCTTAGCCGACGTTTTCACTCCCGTTCCCGTGTTCTCGGCAGTGACGGTTGCTCCCACTACCACGGCGCCACTGGGATCACTGACGAGGCCGGTGATGGAGCCGGTAACGGTTTGTCCGAGCGCAGATGCCAGGCAGAGCAAGGCCACGACGCAACATCCGATAAGGCGGCGGAACGAGTTTGTTCTCATAATGTCCTCTTGCATTCCTCACGAAGTCCGTAACAGGCGACGGTAATCTGGATGGTTGACGATTGTCAAGCAAAAACTTGATCGTTTGGGCTCGATCCGATCAATTGGGACGGCGCCGCGGGAAGCGGGGCTTCTGCTTGCATAAAGAAAAGAACAGGCCCGGTCTCTGGACTAAAGACCGGGCCATGGTTTGAGCTGCGGTCTGGCTACTGCTGGTCGTGGCCCTGCTCGTCGTGGTTTTGGGAACAGCCGTGACCGACTTTGGTCAGAGTGTTGTTCTTCGATGCGATCTCGCAGTTATAGAACGTGCCGTCAGAATCGAAGGCGGTGTAGGTTTGCGAACTGGCAGTCGGGCTAGCGTCGGTGGCCTGCACTGAGTTGGTGACCGAGTTAAAGAATGCGAGAAATCCAGCGAAAGAGACCTGGCTGTCGGTGTGGTATTTCTGCTTGGTGTCTACCGTAAAGCCGAAGGGAGCACTGCTGACGGGATAGATAAAGTCGACGGAGATCGGGAAGCTGAAATTCCTGGTCGTCGACACGGTCTGGTCTTTGCTTGATACCGTCGTCGTCGACGAGACGTCATTGTGCACCGCGGTCTGCTGATCGAGCACGGTGAAGTTGACGGTGTCGAAATCGATGGTCTGCGTGCTGGCGAAGTTCTGGTGCTCGGAGATGGAAGTCGAGACCTTGCCGTGGGAAGTGTGGACGTACCCGGCAATCGTGAAGTGGCGGTTGGAGGTGACGCCGATCGTGCCGGTCACGGTGGAGGTGCCTTGCAGACTCTCGGTGACGACGGGCGACGGGATCGCCAGCGTGTTTTTGGTGAGGCCTCCGGTGACCGTGGTTGATCCGTGATCGAGATAGAGCAAGAGGGATGCAGTCTCGGCGAAATAACTGTCGTCGTTGAAGACGCTGAGCGCGACGGTGTGCGGGTTCCCGTCGTTGAGCAGAGCGGCGAACGGCGTCAGATTTACGCGATAAGGAACAAAGTCGAGCGTCTGAGCACCGGGCGTCGGGACCCACTGGTCGGGAAGGAATCCGGTGTAGACCCAGGGAGAAACGGGAGCGATTCCGGCGGGGTTGCCGTCGATGGAGATTTCGGTTTCGCGGAAGTCGGTGTTGCCGCATCCGTAGACTTCGTTGATGTTGGCCAGGTCATTGGGGAAACAAGCGTACCATTGCTCGTCGGTCGACTGGCTCTGGGACACGACATCGAGGTAAAGGCGCTCAATGTTGGTCGGGAGCGTGAACGTCGTGGAGAACTGGTCGGTGGGACTGAAGAGATAGGCGGGCAAGTTGATTCCGCCGCTCGTTGACTGCACCAGGGGGAGCACCGCGTCGGCGGGCCGGTTGTGGTGGTCGTCGCGGCCATAATTGTCGCCGCCACGATCGTCGTTGCTACGATCTGCGGGATAGAATTCGAGGTCCGCGTTGACCGTGAAAACTCCGTTCAGTTCGGTGTTGTAGGGTGGAGGACAATCGGTGGTGCAGTTGCCGAGAACGATCGTGCCCGATTGCGGAATCGAAAACAACGCGGCGTAGTCGGTGACATCGCGCTCGATGTGCCAGGTGTTGGTAGCGCTCGACAGGGGCTCGGGAGTGGTACCGAAATAGATGTTGGCGTTGGCGAGAAACATGCTCGCCGTCCGGTCGAACTGGTCTCCTCCGTTTTCGCTGAAGTCGGTTTCGAACACGATTTTCTGCCACGGTCCGGAGCAGTGGGCGGGAGGAGTGAACTGGAAGGTCTGGGTCGTGTCGGAAAAGAAAGCGAACGCGTAATTGGAAAACAACGTCACCTTGCAGGGCGTTCCATGCGGCCGCGAGACCTGCGTGTCGGCGGTCACCTCAAATTGAGTACCGATCTGGCGGTTCGTGCTCTGCGCGAACGCGGCTGCGGAAATCAAAAATGGAATGAGAAGTGGAGCGATGAGCAACCGGCGAAAACAGCGATGGAGGGGATGCATAAGACTCCTTAAGCTAAGGTGGGCATTCCGGCGGGAGGGGCCTCCCGATCCGGGGAATCCCTTATCGCACCCAGTCCCGCGGGTTGTCAAGGCAAGATTGATCGTATTCCATAAATTCGATCAAGTGGATGCTCTATATGCAGAATCATGCACACTGAGGCTGCGGCTTGTTCTATAGTCTGAGCTCGCGTAGGGTTTCGTTTCCAGTAAGTTTTCACAGCCCACGGCAGTAGAGACGTTCCCATGAAGACACGACCCCGTGAAGACCAAATCCTGAGAGAGTTGCGGCGGAAGGGAAGCCTGTCGCTGAATGAGTTGATGGCGGACCTCGGGGCGTCGGCGGCGAGTGTGCGGCGCGATCTGGCTAAGCTGGAAACTAGCGGGCTGGTGCGGCGAACCCACGGCGGCGTAACCCTGGTCGAACCGCTGCTCTATGAGCCCTTCCGCTACGATTCGCTGTTTCAAAACCGGGAGCAGCATCGCCCGGCGGAGAAGCGCAAGATCGGACTGGCAGCGTCTGAACTGATTCAGGAAAACGAGACTGTAGGCTTCACGGCCGGGACCACGACGACGCACGTGGCGCGAAATCTGAGAAACCGGCACAACATTCGCGTGATCACGAACGCGATTAATATCGCGATGGAATTGAGCAATTGTCCGGGCTTGAAGACATTCGTTACCGGAGGATTCGTGCAGTGGGCCGGGTCGTTTTCGCTGGTGGGACATGCCGCGATCACCTCGCTGAACGACATTTATATGGATCGAGTGTTCGTGAGCGTCTGTGGAATCGACCTGGAGCGCGGCATCACGGTGATCGAGCCGGAAGAGGGATTGACTTTTCGAGCAATGATTCAGCAAGCCAAGCAGACGATCGTGGTGGCGGATTCAAGCAAGATCGGGATGGTGACGCCGGCGCTGATTTGTCCGATCGCAGACATTGACATGCTGATTACCGATAAGCGAGCTGCAGACAAGGCGATTACGCCGTTCCTGGAGCGGGGAATCGAAGTGCAGCGAGTGTAGTTTACTTCTTTATTTTTTCGACTCGACGAGCTGCGAATCAGAGATCTGCGAATCGAAGAGCTGCGAATCGAAGAGCTGGAATTCGCGGATGTGCGCTTCGGCGGACGAAGAGAGGATGTTGAGGCGCACTCGTGAAGCGGTCACGGGCGCGAAGTGGTCGATTCGTTTGTGGCCGATCGCATTTCCCTGGAATACCTGGATCCACTTCCCTTCTTTGTATATCTCCACTGCATATTTCTGAACGTGCTGGCCGGCGTTCAGCCATTCCATGGTCAGCGCCCGATCGAACGTGATGGGAGCAGCAAAATTCACTTCGAGCACGGCATGGTGGGAGCCGATGGGGGCTGACCAGAACGTGTCAGGATTTCCGTCGAGCGCGAGTTCCACTTCTGGGGTTGCCTTGATGTGGTGGGCATCGAGATTGTTGTGGTACCGCTGGCGGACGGCGGCGCCGAATTCTTTCAGCCTTTGCACATCGGCTTCGGGCAGCAGACCGCGCCGGTCGGGCGCAATTCCGAGCATGAGTTGTCCGCCGCGGCCAACCGTTTGTTCGTAGGTTGCGAGCAGTTCGGGCAGGCTCTTGAGACTGGATTCGTCGTTGGGATGCCAGAACCAGTGTCCCTTGCGCAGCGGCGTGTCGGCTTCGACCGGGCGCCAGCGAAGATCTCCGTGACGGTCGATCACGTTCCAGTTCTCGTACGGTATGAATCCATCCTCGTTGCCCACCCAACGAATGTCGCCGTAGTCAAACAGCGCGACGTCGGCAAATACCAGTGTGTTGGGCTGGTAGGTGCGAAGTTCTTCGATGATGTGTGGGAAGTTGTAGACGTGACCGGCGCTGCCGGCGCCATCCAGCCAGAACTCTTGTAGAGCTCCGTAACCCTGGGCGAGTTCGTCGAGTTCGGCAGTGTAGTACTTGTCGTATTCGGCGGAGTTGCTGTAGCGGGGCTCGTGACGGTCCCATGGAGAAAGATACACGCCAAACTTCAGGCCATATTTTCTGGCGGCTTGCTCGACTCGGTGAACTACGTCGCCGTGGCCGTCTTCCCAGGGGCTGCTCTTTACGCTGTAGTCGGTTTGGGTAGTGGGCCAGAGGCAAAACCCGTCGTGATGTTTGGCGACAAAGACCACGTACTTGATCCCGGCGGACTGAAGCGCCCGCATCCATTGCTCGGGATCGAATTGCGTGGGGTTGAATACTCTCGGGTCAGCGGTGCCGTCGCCCCATTCGCGGTCGAGGAAGGTATTCGGGCCGAAGTGGATGATGGCACCCATCTCGAGATCCTGCCATTCAACTTGCTGCGGAGAGGGTTTTATGTCGGTGAACGTCTGCGCGTGGCTCTGTACGAGGGTGATGACGAAGATGATCCCAAGAAATAGAACAACGACTTGCGCGCACCTGAGGATAAGCATGGGCAAATCGTAACACTCGGCCTCGGTTCCATTTCTGTGTCTTGCCGGCGCACGTACTTTCTGAACTCTGCGGGTTGGTCACGGAACAGGCTACGGAACAAGCTTGAGATAACGGCGAAGCTGCCGCCAATCCTCCTGGCCGTCTTTCCAGGACAGGACCCGCGCATCCTGCCACCAGCGAGGTCCGGAAGGTTCGGCCGGGACGTCCTGCTGCAGATAATTCGGCTTCAGCAATCGGCCGCGGATGCTCAGCGATTGGATGCCTACCTCGCGGTGGCACATAACGCAACCTTTAACCACCGGAGGGTATGCGGACAGCGAAGTATAGCGATTCGGCGACCCTTCGTCGGGACCGCTGCCGCCAAAAAGGGCGAATTCTCTTTCATCCGATGGTACCGCCCTCAGTCCGCCCGCTTCGTTGGCAAAAAGTAACGGACGACTGAGCTGAATCGCATAAGAATCCTGCCCGCTCGTCGCAACCATCTGGTCCATACCGACTGCCGGTGCGCTGCTGGGGGTGACTGAGCGATACACGCGGGTTTGCACACTTTCCGTAAGCGGCGTAGCGAAAAGCTTGCCCTGGTTGTCGAACAGCGTCATCTGACGGAGCAACACAACTTGAGTTCCGGCTGGAAGTTGCGGCAAATCAAGCTTCGGAGCCTCATCCACGGCGGAGAAACGCGAACTCGGGAGCGCCGAGGAGGCGGAATTCCACAGAGTCTTCAGATAGTCGAATGTCGCTTTGCGCCCCCCCGGCAACCGCAGGAATACGAGGAAGCTGGAGCGCCCTGAGAAGAAGGATTCATGCAGCTCGGCCACGGGCAGAAGCTTCCCTTTGCCTTCCAGTTCGACCCAGGGCCCCTGCGGTTCAAACAAGTCGGGCGGAAGAAACGCGCGCTCCCGATGATCCGGATCATACTCTTTCGCGAACTTTCCCGAAGCGACCGCCTGCGCATAATTGTCGGGAAGTGACCTGATTTCTTCTGATGTCAACGCCAGTCGCCGCAGCACGTCCGCCAATCGGACTTGTAGCTCTCGCCTCTCCTTTTCGTATCCCCCTTCATATCCAGACGACACCTCCACCGACCAATCGAACACCGCCCACAAATCCCGCTGGAGCAGGGCGCGCTTCACGGGATCATGAATCAGGTTCTCGGCGTGTGTCTGCAGGAACTCATCCAAAACGCGCAACGCTTTCTGGTGCGAAGGCTGCGCCAACAGATACTTGGTATGGCGCCAGAGGGGCGGGTCCAGAGCGTCGGGAAGCAGTTCGGTGCCGGGGAGATCCTCACGAACATAGAGTGTGGCGTGGAGACGGTTCCAGATGTGGCTGGGGTCAGGATCGTAAATGGCGACTGGTCCCGCCGGGCTATCCCCAACAGGTCGAAAATCACCGGTGCTGGATAGTCTTGCGGTCAGAACGACGAAGAGCATCGCCACCACAGAAAACCGCATTACTCACCTTCGGCAGAAGAGAGAAGAGAATCGCACGCGCACCTCCGCATCGCCTGAGCTCCTGTCGGCGGGGTGTTGGTTACGGTGTGACCATGAAGGCGACTCCGTCGCCGTGGGCGCCGCCTAGCTTCGTAGTGCCGTAGAGGTTGCCTTCTTTGTCAGCAACCAGATTGCTGAACGCGTACAGACCGTCGCTGCCACCGGTGAACAGGTAGAGCTGGTTGTAGCTCCAGACGCCGGCTGTGTCGGTGAGTTCGTAAACCGTCCCTGCGTTATTGGCACCGTCACAATGGGTGGTTGCGTACAGCTTTCCAGCTCTCAGGAGAATATTGCGGAAACTCCCAGAAATGTTCCCTCCGTACAGACCGTAAACCAGCTTGAACACCCAGCCGGTCTTTGATGGCACCAGCTTGAAAACTGTGCCGCCTCCATTCGAACCGCCACCCCCACCCTCGGTGGTAGCCCCGAACAGATACCCTCCATCACGGGTGACGCCAGCGTAGGGAACCCCACCGTCGGTTCCCAACTCGAACTGGTGGAGAATGTTTTCTGTCCAGCTGGGAGTTGACGGCAGCAGTTCAAAGACCGTGCCGTAACCGTAAGTGCCTCCAGCTGAAGTCGTGCCATAAAGGTTGCCGGACGGATCGAGAGTGACGCCTGCAATCGGAATTGCCCCGTCGGTGCCGGTGCCAAAGCTGTGCAACGTTTGTTCGGTCCACGGGCCGCCGGTCACAGTGGGGATAGCCAGCTTGAAGACGGTGCCGCTTCCGCTCGAGCCGCCCGCCGTGGTGGTGCCGTAAAGATTTCCCGCCGCGTCGATCGCCAAACCCCCTACAGGATTTGCGCCATCCGCATGGCCGGTAAAGCTATACAGCACGGTCTCCACGCCTTTGGTCGTAACCTTGAACACGGTCCCGGCGTTGGACGCCCCTCCGGCGTTGGTGGTGCCGTAAAAAGCGCCCGCCTTATAAACCAAACTTCCTTCGGGATTTGCTCCGTCGCTCCCACCGGTAAATTCGTGCAAAACCGTCTCTTCGCCGGTCGTACTCAAGCTAAATACCACGCCGGCTCCAGAGCTTCCTCCGGAACTGGCGGTTCCGTAGAGAATCCCCGATTCCACGATGAAGCCGGAAAGAGGGTTCGCCCCGTCGTTTCCACCCGTGAAGCTGTGAATTACGGTGAAGGACTGGGCTTTCGCCTGTGGTGCCGCGATTGCGAAGAACCCTAGAACGAGCGCAAGTGCCAACCCTAGCGTGCTCTTAGCGGATGTCGATTCAAACTTCATGACGCATACCTCGTCCTTGTGGGATCGCGATTCTGGGGCTCTACGAAGACTTGTGGCGGAGTCGTACTGAAGTGTATGGAGCTTCCCACGCGGGTCCGGTTTTGTCAAGATTCCGAGGGTGCTTGTAGTGGTGCAGTTCGAACCGTCAAGCGTGGCGTCATCCTGTCTCTAACGACGTTGGTGCGTGTCAAGCATTTTTGAGCGACACTTGTCCTCTTGGCGCTTTTGATTTTTCAGAAGCGCCATTTCGCTCTCTTAGAAAGGTTTTGACGTTCCAGACCAAGGTCGTCACTCTTTTTCAAATCGTGCAGCGGGACTCTTCGGTCCCACCATCCATCTCTTCGGGACTTGCGCCCATGATTCTCACTTCGAACTCCCCGCTTCTCAGGGAGGCCGGCTGCCCACTCAAGCGCTCGGCTGCGTTACTCGCCGGCCACAGAATGACTCGGGCTCACCGACATGACCGCCTGATTCAATTGCGCGTACGTCCATCCTTCGCGCAACATCAGGTACATCCGCGTGGCCAACTTTCTGGCCACCGCCACCTTGGCGACGCCGCGATTTTTGCGACTCGCCAGGCGTTTGTAGAAGCGCTTCAGCTGCGGATCGTAACGTGCCGCCGTCTGTCCCGCCTCCACCAGCAAAAAGCGCAGAAACGAATTGCCCTGTTTGCTGATCTTGCCCAGCCGCTGTTTTCCGCCGCTGGAAGTCTCGCTCGGAATCAGCCCGAAATAACTGCCCACTTGCTTGGCCGATTCGAATCGTTCCGCCGGTCCCAGCGTCAGCACCATGGCCAACGAGGTCACCGGCCCTACTCCCGGATGCGTCATCAACTGCACCGCTTTCGGCCGCTGCCGCGCTTCTTCTGCGACTCGCTGGTCCAGTTCGCGGATCTCCGCTTCCAGTCCATCCAGCACTTCCAGCAGCTTCTGCCGCCGCTGGGCCGCGTACGGCAACAGCGGCAACTGCTCCAACTCCGCGCGTCCCGCCTGCGTCCACAGCTTGTACTTCTTCTGCACCCCGTGGCTCAGCGCCATGGCCTGTAGCTGATTCTTGGTCCGCGTCCGCGCCTGCACTTGCTTGTGCCGATGCACCAGCAACTGCCGCACATCCCGCACCTCCAGGCTCGGCACCCAGATCCGCGGAAACCGGTCCTGACGCAACAAATCCATCAGGTGCTCCGCGTCCCGCCGATCCGTCTTCTGCCGGCGCACCACCGACGCCCGCACCTGCGCCGCATCTCCGAACCACAGCTCGATCCCCAACTCTTCCAGCAGCCGCTCGAACCACGGATAGTGCCCGCACGCCTCCATCCCCACCCGCACTTCCTGGCCGGCCAGAGAACGGTAAAACCGCTCCGCCTCCGCCCGGTGCTGCAACCGCTTTTCCTCTACTTCGCCCGTTCGGTTGTCAAAGATCGCAATCTGCTGAAACCCAGGATGACAATCACAGCCTATAATCAGCATGACGTTGGCTCCTCTCAGTGAGCCTTGGTCTTGTTCGTCACAACCCAATCTACTCGCCGTGACGGGCCAACGTCGTTATGCAATCAAGCGGAGCCGCTTTTCAGGCGGAGGGAGGGATCTCCCTGAAAATCGTGCCTTGGGAGATCCCTCCCGCGGCTGAACTACGCCGCGGTTCGGGATGACGCAACGACAGATTCAAGCTGAGCCACTACCAGGGTGCATTCCAAGCTCAGGCAACCGGGGATATTTCTCTCCCGAATCACTTCACCTCAAAGCTGTAGGAACCGGACCCGACCCGGACCACATACGATCCGCCTTCCTGAGGAGCATTCACCGAATTGCCATCTTCTGTGAGGTGTGCTCCGGCAATCGCAGGCAGGAAAACTTTTGCCGAAGTGTTCGCCGGGATCGTAACCTTCAAAGAAAATGGGCCCGCCGCCGTTCCCTTCCAGTCACTGATGATTTTGCCGTAGATAGAGTCATATTCCATGCGCGCCGAAGTCATGCGCGAATCCAGATGCGGATGGATCAGGATCTCTTTGAAGCCCGGTGAGTCAGGCGCGGTATCAATACCTGCGGCATAGCGATAGACCCAGGCAATGACCGACCCAAAGGCGTAGTGGTTGTAGGAGTTCATGGCCGGATCGCCGGTGTCTCCATTCCAGCGCTCCCACCAGGTGGTCGCGCCTTTCGACAGCATGTAACCCCACGATGGATACGTATCGTTCAACAACAAGCGATACGCGACGTCGACGCGTCCGTGATCGGCAAGCGTGAATAACAGGAAGGGTGTGCCAAGAAATCCAGTCGAAAGATGCCAATTCCGTGCCTCGATGCCCTTGACAAGTTTGTCGACCAGCAGGGGTTCAAGAGCTTCGGGAGCCATCCTGGTGTAGAGCGCAACCACGTAGGAAGTTTGCGTTCCGGTTCCGACAGTTCCGTCGTCCTTGATGTAGGCCTTGCGGAAGGCCGCACGAATATTCTGCACGATATCGTCATAACGCTTCCCATCGGCATCGTTGCCAAGGGCGTGCGCCATCTGCGACATCATGTTCGCAATCAGGGCCCAGTATGCGGTCGCGAGCAAATCGCTGTCCGTGTTTCCGTCGGGAGCGAGCCAGTCGGCGAAGTTCGGACCAACTCCGTTCTTGCGCAGAAAATCGGGATTCCGGCTCTGAATGAAATCCATCCAGCGCTGCATGGCGTCCCAGTTTTCTTCGATAACCGCCCTGTCTCCATACTGTACCCAGGTCGTCCACGGAACAATCACTCCAGCGTCGCCCCAGCCGGGTGCTCCTACCAGGTCGCTCTCCGGAGGGACATCCTCAGGTTCATCGACACTGGAAGGAAGAGTGTTCGGGGAGACGTTTCGAAATGCACCTTGCCGGCTTTGCGCGTCGACGATGTCCTGGATGAATTTCTGGGAGAATGCAGCGATGTCGAAGTTATAGCTTCCAGTTCGCCAGAAAACGCCCGCGTCTCCCATCCAGCCCAAACGCTCGTCGCGTTGCGGACAATCCGTCGGGATACTTAGAAAATTTCCACGCTGGCCCCAGATACCGATCGACCACATCCGATTGACCAGATCGCTTGAGGTTGTCAGCGTGGCGACGGGATCGCCGCTCACGCTGCTCACGACCTCTCCCTTGATCGCATCCAACGTGGGCGTCCCTGGATAGCCCGTCATCTCGATGTAACGGAAACCATGAAAGGTGAAATGCGGAGAGAAGGTCTCTTCATCGCCTCCCCGAAGAATGTAGACGTCGGTGGCGTCCGCATTCCGCAGATTTGCCGTGTAAATCGTTCCGTCCGGATTCAGAATCTCGGCGAATCTCAGCCGGACCTTGGTGCCCGCCGCTCCTTTCACTTTCAGAGTCGCCCATCCCACCATGTTCTGGCCCATGTCGAAGATGTAGGTTCCGTTCGAGGCGGGAGTGACTCGCTTGGGGTCCAACGTCATGATCACTCGCGCGGGTGCCGCGATTTGGCTCGATACCGCGATGGCGGGCGCCTCCGCGGCCTCCGCCGGCTTCCACTTGGAATCGTCGAACCCTGGCTTCTCCCATCCTGTCTGTTCCAGGCGCGCATCGTACACTTCCCCACCGTAGATGTCGGATCGAACAATCGCCGACGACGACGCCTTCCAGGACTCATCGGTCACCACAGTGTCATGACTGCCGTCGCTGTAGTCGAGTTCGAGTTGTGCCACAAAACGGTCGGGAGGGCGAAAAGAAGTGCGTTCCGGCCCAGGTCAGTCCGCTGCCATACCAGCCATCCCCCAGCAAAGCGCCGATTACATTGCCTGCCACTTACTAACAAGCTGGTCACATCGTAGACCTGATACAGCACGCGCTTGCGATAGTCGGTGAAGTCAGGAGTCAGAACATCGCCTCCAACCCGGCGGCCATTCACAAATACACGGTAGCTCCCGAGAGCCGTGACGTAGAGTCTAGCGCTTTGTACGGCCTTCGAGAGTGCGAGGGTTCGCCGCAGGTAGGCCGCCGGTTGCGGCAGCGGTCCCGGATCACCCAGTCGTTTATCCGTTAAGTCACCTACGACCTGCGCCGAGTGCCAGCTCGATGACTTTTCGAGTCGCGCATGCCAGTGCTCATTCGTCGGGAAGCGCAGTATGGAACCGTTCGACCGCGTGACCTTCAGCAACGCCGCCAGCGCTGCCGTTGTAGTTTTCGCTCCGGCATTGGGGCCGAACTCTGCGTTCGGTAGCAGTGACGGTCACTTCAATAATGTTCTCGCCAACCACCATCTGATCGCTAATGTCTCGGCGATCAAAGGTGGTCCATCTGCTCTTGGCATAGACTTCGTGACCGTTCACCTTGACGACAGAGTCTCCTCGTGTCGACCAACAACAAGACCGCATCTCTGGCTCTCTCAGCCAGCTTGACCGTGGCTTGAAACCTAGCCTTCGTCTGGGGCACGACCGCCAGCGCATCCTGACCCGATATCCAGACCCAGCGTATTCCCCGGCGGTCGGTGTCGTCGTCCGGGTTCTTCCAGCGAATCCACTTTGCCTTCCAGTCAGTCGGATGGAGAAAGCCCGTCTCCCACCATGCTTCTTCCATCGACTCCGATACTTGACCCTCCGCATCCCATACACGAACTTTCCAGTGGTAGCTCCGCCGCGATTCCAGGGGCGGGCCCACCGTAAGAAATTCCAACCGACTCCGCAGAATCCACTTTGCCACTGTCCCAGACATCGGCTTTGCCGGTCCGCAGGCGATCGGCACTGCTGGCTACTAGGATCTCGTAAGCCGCCTGTTTCCAGTTGCGCTCACCGGAGTCGCTCTGCCATGACAAGTGCGGTGCAGCTTTATTGATGCCAAGAGGATTCTTCAGATATTCGCAGCGCAAGTGGACCGGCGTGGCGGAAGCGGCCGACGCCAGGATGATAATCGCGACAACCACACTTAGTGATTTAGGACGCTCTAATTTAGAACGCTCCACGAGATCCTCCTGGGATAGGACTTGCCTGACCCCGGAACCACCGCCTGGCCTACAGGACAGACGGCTGGGATGGTTTCACTTGGGCAATATCAGTGTCAACCGGCGACAGAGTGTTATGCTGTGCCTTCGCAACGCGCAGCCAGCGTGTGCGGGTGTAACTTTCCGGTTCCGAAGAGAGGTCGGGGATGGAAGCACGCAAGAGTGAAACCATTTTTGATGCGCTTGAGTCCTTCCGCATCGAGCTACCGTCGTGGGGCTTTGCCAACACTGGGACGCGATTCGGGAAATTCATTCAGCCGGCAGCGGCAACCACGACCGAAGAAAAGTTCAGTGATGCTGGCCAGGTACACCTCCTTACCGGCGTGTGCCCTACCGTCGCCTTGCACGTTCTTTGGGACTGCTCGGACGGAATTCGCAGCACCGACGACATCAGGAGATATTCCGAGTGCTACGGGGTCCTTCCCGGCTCGATCAACCCCAATCTCTTTCAGGACCAGGAATATAAGTTCGGCTCTTTCGGCAACCCTGATCCAGCGGTTCGGCAACGTGCGTTGCAACATACGAAGGACAGCATTGAGATTGCCCGGAGCCTGCACAGCCGGGACATTTCCATGTGGTTTGCAGACGGTTCCAATTACCCCGGGACGGCAAATATCCGGCAACGCAAGCGATGGTTCGCAGAAGGACTCAAAGAGTCGCACGCCGCATTGTCGCCCGAGCAGCGACTTCTGATTGAATACAAACCGTTTGAACCCGCGTTCTACCACACCGATATCGCCGACTGGGGCATGTCGTTGTTGCTCTCTCGCGCCGCCGGCCCGCAAGCGAAAGTCCTGGTCGATACCGGACATCATTATGCGGCGCAGAATATCGAGCAAATTGTGGCCTGGCTTCTGTCGGAGGGGGTGCTGGGAGGCTTTCACTTTAACGATCGCCGCTACGCCGACGACGACTTGACCCTGGGCTCCATCGACCCCTATCAGGTTTTCCGAATTTTCCACGAGATTCACTACTTCGAGTGGGAAACCGGCAAACCGGCCGACATTGCCTACATGGTTGACCAGAGTCACAATCTCAAGGGAAAAATCGAGGCCATGATCCAAACCGTGACCATGGCTCAGGAACTTTTCTCGAAAGCTGCTCTGGTCGATGGTCGTGAGCTAGCGACGGCGCAGAAGAATTGTGATCTGGTCAGGGCCGAGTCCTTGCTCCAGGATGCATTCGCCACCGACGTGCGCCCGGTGATTCAGGATTGGCGCGACTCCAAAGGCCTACCCAGGAATCCCATGGAGGCATTCCGCCACAGCGGCTATCTCGAGCGCATCACCAAAGAACGTGCGGCGCGGAATTCACAGAACGTTTCCTCCTATGCCTAGCACTCATGCCAAGCCGTATCTCGCGTTCGATTTTGGCGCCGAGAGTGGGCGGGCCGTCCTGGCACATCTTCAGTCGGGAATTCTCACTACCGAAGAGGTCCATCGTTTCCCCAACGAGCCGGTCGAATACGGCGGATCGCTCCACTGGGACGTGGCTCGACTCTGGTTCGAAGTACGAAAGGCTCTCTCGCGGCTGAGCGAAGTGGAACTGGCAGGTATCGGCGTCGACGCCTGGGGCGTGGACTATGCCCTCTTGGGAGAAGGCGGTGAACTGCTCGAAAACCCTTATCACTACCGCGACCGCCGGACCGAAGGAGTCATGGAAGAGGTCCTCGCGAAGGTTGGCCGGGAGGACATCTATCGGGCGACTGGCATTCAGTTCATGCCCATCAACACTCTGTATCAACTCTTTGCCGCTCGACGTCAGACTCCGAAACTTCTTGATGCCGCGAAATATCTGCTCACCATCCCAGATCTATTCAACTATTGGCTGACCGGGAATGCAGTCTGCGAATTCACCAACGCAACGACCACGCAGATGGTGGACCCGGTGAAGCGCAATTGGGCCGTCGGCCTGATGCAGCGCCTGGAGCTTCCGGCTTACTTGCCGGCCCCTCTCGTGGAACCAGGCTCGATCCTGGGCACACTCTTGCCTGACATCGAAGGGGCTACCTCTCTTGCGGGGACATGCGTGATTGCTCCTGCCTGCCACGACACGGGCTCGGCGGTGGCCGCAATATCGGCTCGCGATGGCACTGCCTTTCTGAGCTCTGGAACCTGGTCGCTGCTGGGCACCGAACTGGATTCTCCGGTAATCACGCCCGATGCGTTGCGCCTGAACTTCACCAACGAAGGTGGCGTGAATGGAACGACGAGACTGTTGAAGAACGTCATGGGCCTATGGATGCTGCAGGGCTGCCGGCAATCCTGGACGGCGCAGGGGCGCGACTACGACTATCGCGAATTGATCGAACTGGCGGCCCGTGAGAAGCCGTTCGGTCACCTCGTCGATCCCGATGACGAGTCCTTCCTGCGCCCTGCGGATATGCTCGCGGCCATCGACAAGTTCTGCACCCGAACCCACCAGCCAGTTCCGCAAGAGGCGGGCGCATATGTGCGAGCCGTTCTGGAGAGCCTCGCCTTCAAATACCGTTTGGTTCTGCGAAATCTGGAACACGTGATTGGAAAGCGCATCGGGCAGATTCATATCATCGGCGGCGGCTCGAAAAACCGGCTCTTGAACCAGTTGACAGCAGATGCCAGCGGCAGAAGAGTTCTAGCCGGTCCGGCCGAGGCTACGGCACTGGGGAACATAGCGGTACAAATTCTTGCGACGGGAGAAGCGGCATCCCTCCAAGAAGTCCGCGCCCTGGTCGATCGATCGTTCCCGACTGAAGTCTTCGATCCGCTTGAAACCGACCAATGGGATCGGCACGCGGAACGGTTTGAACAATATTGCGGGAGTATCTATGCCTGAAATCCCTGGAATCAAAGAGACGATTCATCTGAAAGACCTCTGGAACGAAGCCGAAGCTCAAAAGATGGCTGGCGATCAGTTGGCCCTCTTGCGTTATCGCTCGAACCTGCTAGGCGCCGACCTGCGCATCACGAATTTCGGCGGCGGCAATACCAGCTCGAAGATGGAGCTTCCCGATCCATTCACTGGCCGGCTTGTGAGAGTGCTGGCTGTAAAAGGCAGTGGAGGAGACCTTGGGTCCATCACCGAGGCGGGATTTGCCCTGCTCAGCCTGGATCGCCTGGAACAACTCAAAAAGTTGTACCGCGGCGAGCAACACGAAGACGAGATGGTTCGCTACTATCCACTCTCGGCCTTTGGTGAGAATCGCGTGGCGGCGTCCATCGACACTCCTCTGCATGCCTTCCTTCCTTTCGCCCACGTGGACCATTTGCACCCGGACTGGGCTATTGCCCTGGCCGCCAGCGCCAATGGGAAACGAAAGCTGGAAGAATTCAACAAGGAGTTTGGCCGCAACATCGTGTGGGTGCCCTGGCAACGTCCTGGATTCGAACTGGCGCTCCTGATGGAACGGGCCGTCAAAGACAATCCCGGAGCGGATGGCGTCATTCTTGGCGGCCACGGCCTGTTTACCTGGGGAATGACCCAACATGATTGCTATTTGAATAGTATTCACACCATCGATCAGATTGGGGAATTCATTTTCAAACATCAGTCGAGGAAAGGCGCCTTGTTCGGCGGAGTCGAGCATGGGGGAGTCGAGCATGGTCCCGCGCAAAATCGCAAGCATATTGCAACGGAGATCCTGCCTGCGCTCCGCGGAGTGCTGTCGTCGAATCGTCGTGTCGTGGCCCACTACAGCGACGATGAAGACGCGCTGACGTTTGCCGGGTCGAAGTGGGCGAAAGAATTAAGCTCCCTCGGCACCAGTTGTCCGGACCATTTCCTGAGAACCAGGGTTTGCCCCCTGTTTCTTCCGTGGGATTCCAGCAACGAGGATATCGGTGTTCTGAAGGCGCGCATCCACGCCTGCACCGTCGAGTATCGAGCCGCCTACAAGAAGTATTACGACGCGTGGGCAACCAGTGATTCGCCGAAGCTTCGGGATTCCAACCCCTCCGTCGTCGTGGTTCCGGGCCTGGGCCTGTTTGGCTTCGGTAAGAACAAGAAAGAAGCGCGGATCACCACCGAGTTCTTCATCAATGCCATTCACGTCATGGCCGGCGCAAACGCCCTTGAGGATGCGGACGGAGAAGTTTCCCATCCTCTGCCGCAGGCCCGGCACGCCGAGCAGTCGCAGCAGTTCACCCAGTTTCATAACTACGTTGCCCTCCCTCGATCAGAGGCGTTCCGCATCGAGTATTGGGCGCTCGAAGAAGCCAAGCTGCAGCGCATGCCTGCCGAGACCGAATTCAGCCGCAAGATTGCGCTCGTCATTGGTGGCGCCAGCGGAATCGGTCGTGAGGTCGCTCTGCTGCTTGCCCGCAAGGGAGCCCATGTCGTCGTGGCCGATCTCGACCAGCAGGGCGCGCGGAGAGTCGCCGATGAGGTTGGCGTGCTTGCATCGCCTGAGTTTGTCGCGCACGCTCGCGTTGACCTCAGTTCAGCTGCGTCCCTTGCGGAGGTGACGGATTTCACGATTTCTCAGTTTGGCGGCATCGACGTCATCGTCAACACGGCGGCGATCTATCCCGTGACCGGCACTGATGGCGAACTCTCCGATGCACAGTGGGCGCAGACATTTCTGGTTAACGTCACCGGCAATTATCATCTTGCCCGGCAAGCCGAGTGGGTATTCAAAGACCAGGGCTTACCTGCTACCGTGGTGCTCACCAGTTCCGCCAACGCTGTGGTGCCCAAGAAAGGCAGCGAGGCCTACGACACCAGCAAGACCGCCCTCAACCACTTGATCCGCGAGCTCTCGATCAGACTCGCTCCGTGCGCGCGCGTCAATGGAATTGCTCCCGCGACCGTGGTCGCCGGTTCCACCATGTTCCCTCGCGATCGCGTGATCCAGTCTCTTCAAAAGTACAAAATCGACTTCGAGGACTCGGAGTCGACCGAGGAACTGCGTTCCAGGCTCGCCGATTTTTATGCCCAGCGCACGCTGACGAAACGGCCCATCCTCCCCCAGGATTGTGCGGCCGCGATTGTGTGGTTGGCCGGGGATCAGAGCGCGAAGACCACTGGGCACGTGATCCCCGTAGACGGTGGTCTTCCCGAGGCTTTTCTCCGTTAAGGGGCGGTAAGGAGCAAGTTATGCAGCGAGTTTGCTTTGTGTTGCAGGTCAAGCCCGAGAGACTCGAGGAATACAAAGAGCGCCATCGCAGTGTGTGGCCCGAGATGCAGGCCGCCTTGCGGGAAACTGGATGGGGCAACTACTCGTTGTTCCTGCGCGACGATGGGCTTCTGGTCGGCTATCTGGAGACCGAAAATTTTGAACGAGCGCGCGCTGGGATGGCCGCGCGCGAAGTCAACCAGCGCTGGCAACGGGAGATGGGTGAATTTTTTATTCAGCCCGACGGCGTGCTGCCCGATCGCGCCATGCAGCCGTTGGAAGAAGTCTTTCACCTGCACGTGTAGTTCAGACTCGAGGATTCCATGAACCCTGCACTCGGGGTATGTTTTCACTGGCTGGGCGGTCTCGCCTCGGGCAGCTTCTACGTGCCCTATCGCGGGGTGAAGCACTGGGCCTGGGAAACCTATTGGCTGGTGGGAGGATTCTTTAGCTGGATCATCGCCCCATGGATCCTCGCGCTGACGATGACCCACGACCTGATGCGCGTGCTGCACGAAGCGCCCGCCAGTTGCCTCTTCTGGGCGTATACGTTTGGAGTCTTGTGGGGACTCGGCGGCCTCACCTTCGGCCTCACCATGCGATATCTCGGGATGTCGCTCGGCATGGCGATGGTTCTCGGATACACCGCTGCCTTCGGCACCCTGATGCCTCCGATCTTTCGTGGAGTCTTCGCGTCCGAAGTACTTGGCACTCACTCCGGGTTAATAATTCTTGGCGGCGTTGCCGCCTGTCTTTTCGGTATCGCGATCGCCGGCGCAGCCGGAGTATCGAAAGAGCGCGAGATGTCGATCGAGCAGAAGCGCGCCTCGATCAAAGAATTTGACTTGAAGAAGGGCTTACTGGTAGCGACCTTCTCCGGGGTAATGAGCGCCTGCTTCGCCTACGGACTCGCGGCCGGGGATCCGATCAAGGTCATCACCATCCAGCATGGCACTCCGGTTTTGTGGCAGGGACTCCCGGTGCTGGTCGTGGTCCTCGCCGGAGGGTTCACCACAAACTTCATTTGGTGCGTCATTTTGAATGTTCGCAACCGCACCGGTTACCAGTATTTCGAGTCCGAAATTCGCAGCAGAATTCCCGCACGCCCCAAAGAACATATCGACGAGGAACATATCTTGGAAACCGCGACGGATGCGCCGGGAGAGGAGATGGCGGTAGCCGTGGCCGTCGCACAAGACGACGCCGCTGTCAGGGCTCCGATGCTGGCCAACTATTTGTTCTCGGCTCTCGCGGGTACGACCTGGTACATGCAGTTTTTCTTCTACACCATGGGCGAGACTCAGATGGGAAGATACAAGTTTTCGAGTTGGACACTGCACATGGCCAGCATCATCATCTTCAGCACTCTGTGGGGCATCGCGCTAAACGAGTGGAAGGGTGCCGGGGGCAGGACCAGGCTGCTGGTGGGGTTCAGCCTGCTGGTTCTGATCAGCTCGACGGTCATCGTGGGTTACGGAAACTACGTCGGCGGCGCCTCCCACTAACTTCCGCGGACAGATACGAGGGTTCTTGCGGCGAGGAATCCTCTGCTATTACGCCGGCCCGATCATGAACTCTATTTCTCAGGAGGATCCGGATGTCGTCTACTCGACGAGAAGTGCTTTTTCTGCTCTCGGGATTTGTCTCGTGCGCGGTTGAATTGGAAGGTTTGCCGAATCAGGTTTTGGCACCTGCGGACAAGGACAATTCTCTCCCCTCGGCTACGTACCCGTTCAGCGAACTACCCGTGAGCAATACAAACGGGGCGGAGTTCCGCCCGGTGCTGAAAGGCAAACTGGCCACAGCCGAATCGTTGGAAGTGCACGAAACCACATTGCCGCCCGGGGCGATGCCGCATGCCCCACATCACCACGTGCACAGCGAAATGTGGCTCATTCGGGAAGGCACGGTACAGCTCACGATCAATGGCACAAGTCATGTTATGGGGCCGGGGTCGGTAGGATTTGTTCATTCCAACGACGAGCACGGCATTAAGAACGTCGGCACCACACCAGCCACCTATTTTGTCGTGGCTATCGGACCGGGGGCGGATGCCCAATAGTCCGCCGCGACCCTCTTTCGACATAGTACAGCCGACGTGGTACAGCGCTGCTGAGGACCGCTCGGTCGTCGAGGTTTCCAAGTCGGAGATGGGTACGTCACACCTTGGGCAGAGAAGGCCGCTACGATGAGGCCGAGAAATTGGCGCGGGAAACGCTGGCAATTCGGGGCCGCGTCGTCGGGTTGAAACGTGCCTTGTTCCGCGGGAGCCGTGATAAACTAAGTCTATTGAACTAAGTTCAATGCATACTATGAAAACAGTCAATATTCACCAGGCGAAAACTCAGCTCTCGAAACTCATCGAAGAGGCGTCCAAGGGCGAGTCATTCGTTATTGCCAAGGCCGGTAAGCCGGTCGTAAAGGTCACCCCCCTTGGTGCTCCAACTGGCGCTCAAGTGCGGCGACTGGGTTTCATGGCGGGCCAGATCTCCGTGCCGCGCGACTTTGACCGAATGGGCAAGGAAGAGATTGAGCGAGTCTTCGGCGGTGGCGCATGAAACTATTGCTGGATACACATCTTCTCCTCTGGGCTGCCGGTGAACCGCGGCGGCTCTCAAAACAAGCCCGAACCCTCCTGGACAATCCGAACAACGAGCTTCTGTTCAGTGCGGCCAGTTTATGGGAAGTGGCAATTAAACGCGGCCTGGGCCGGGAGGATTTTAAAGTGGATGCGCGGCTGCTGCGCCGCGGTCTTTTGGACAACGGGTACGGCGAATTGCCAATCACCAGCGATCATGTCGTCGCCACCGAAAGTTTACCGTTGATGCACAAGGACCCTTTCGACAGAATCTTGGTGGCCCAGGCGACTGTTGAGGGCATCACACTGCTGACCATCGATTCCCTGGTGTCGCAGTACCCAGGTCCTATTAGGACCGTATAGTCCGCGGTACTGGAGTGTTCTGATCCGACGAAGCAGGAAGTCCTTTGGAGCGAATCTTCACCCTAACCGTGTGTAGAGTTGAAAAGGCGCCCAGTAAAAAGGATTCTGAAAGTCGCGGTTGTGCAGCAGGGATAGTTTGGCGGCGCGGAGAGCGGCATCCGGGGTCTCGCCTTTTTCGAGTTCGTCGTAGAACTTATCCATGAGTTGCTCGGTAGAGGCGTCTGATGCGTCCCACAAAGCCGCGATCACGTTGCGGGCGCCGGCTCGAAGGAAAGCCCATGAGAGTCCGACCAGACCCTCGCCATAGTAGGAGCGCTCGCCGGCGCTGTAGCAGGCGGAGACTGTGACTAGCTCGGCGCGCAAGGGATTTTGTTTGTGATAACTGATGATGTCGCGCGCGTAGAGCTTGAAGGAATCGTCTTGCCCGCTGTCTTTGGAGAGCACGATCATCGAGTCGAGAGGGCTGAGGCGGCTGGATTTGCCGTGAGCGGTGAAATGCATGTAGGAAAACCGCTCGGGATGGCTGGCGAAGTACGCGGCCGGCGTTGCTTCCTCGCGCGTTAGTATCTTTTCTTCCGACGCTGGAAAACGTCGTGCGACATCCTCCATCTGAGCTGCGGCTTTGGCAAGTTCTGGATACTCTTGGTTGGGAGCCACGCTGTTGCCGATCAGAAGGAGGCTGCGGTCGCGTTTTGCATTGCTGCCTGTAGGCCCATTCCTTGTTGCGCGGACGCGCGCCGATGCGCCCAAAACTCTTAACGAACTGGCATTGGCGACGGTCACGTCTTCAATCCAATAGTGCAGTTTCGGCTGGGACGGATTTTTCTCAGACGGTCTGGCTTCAGGCACAAGAAGAGTTTCGAAGTTCAGGTTGTTGAGGGTGCCGTCGGCGATAAGGAAAACCTTGGCCTGCTTTTTCAGCAACGATTGTGCAGACGCAATCAGCATGCGATACAGCGACTGGCCGTCCTGGTCGGCCGAGGCAAGAACGTCTTGCGGCCCAGCGAGAGCCTCACGATACCGCTGCACGGCGGCATCGATTTGCGCGCCCGGCGGAAGAACGAACAGACCGGTTTTCTGAGGCGTGATGGCCCACAGATACGATTGCTTCTCGCCCAGCCAATAAAAAAGGATGGTAGCTTTCGCTTGCCGGGCGATTTGTTGCGGGTTCAGCGGCGGCGGGCCAGTATTGAGGCCGGCACCGTTCGCCAGCAAGCCCAATCCCTCGGCCAGAGTGCGGGCACGGCTGAAGTCGGCCCAGCGCAACGCGTCCTCAGTTCGTTTACTCGCCAGCAGGAAATGAATGTAGTCGTCGTAAACGTGCCGCGCGTTGTTGGAAAAAGGCAACTTCGACTCTTCGTGCTTGAGCGTCGATCGAGAAGCCTCAATGGTTTTGAGAGCCGCTTGATACTCGCGATCGGCGGCAGCGGAGTGGCCCTGATCTTCATAAAGTCTGGCGCGCGCGTATTGAGCCCGAACTTTCAGCGAGGCATTAGTCTCCGGGTCGTCTTCGACTTCCCGGAAAATTCGATCCGCCTGCGCTCCGTCATGCAATTGCGCTGCGATCAATCCTTTGACCAACAGGGGGTAGAGTTCTCCTAAATGGTCCTTGTCGGCTTGTGCCATCTCGAAGGCTTTGTCTGAGTACTCGCGGGCTTCGTCCAATTCGCCGCTCTCGACCGACACAAGAGCGAGCGCTCGGTAGGCGTCATAAATCGCTTCGGGACCGCGTGTCTTGTTTGCCAGGTCAAGCGCTTCCCGATACGACTGTTTGGCAGCGGCAAGGTCTCCCCGACTCGCGTAGACGTTACCCGCAGCCCTGATCCAAGTCAGTTGATCGATGACGTCGCCCACCTGCGCCGCATGCTTCTCGGCCGCGAGCGACAGTTCTAGGGACCTCTCCGTATCGCCCAGCTCGTAATCGGCCCAAGCCAGATTGCCGCGGGCCGTTTGAGTAATGTCTTCTGCTCCCAACCCAGTCGATATTCTATAGGCGGCATTGGTCCAATCAATGGCTTCGTCAAAGTGCTCTTCTCTTAATGAAGTCACTCCTAGATTGAGAAGGGCGGTTGCCTCTAAAAAGTGATTGTCGTGGGCTCGCGCAAATTGCAGCGATTGCTCGAAAAACTGTTTTGCCAAATCCATTTGACCTTGCTGCACCGCCAAAACGCCACGTGCCCGGATAACATCTCCGCAAGTTATCTCCGAGGACACTTGGCACATTTGCGTTGCCTGTCTGAGCTCTTCCTCGGCTTCGGGGAATTGGTGCAGACGGGCGTGGGCTACCCCCTCGATCTCCAGGATCTCAATCAGCGAATCTCTGCTTCCGGGCGGGGATGGCGGCGAATCTACCGTCGTCAGCGCTTGCGCATACATTCCTTGCCAAAGGAGAGATTCTCCTTCCAGGATTCGGAATTTCCACGACCACTCAGGATCAGAATCGCGAAATCGCGCGCATTCTTGATGAGCTTTTTCCTGGGTGTGCGTTAGATCGCCATGCACGAAAGCGTTGTAGGCGTCAGCAAAAGCAGCCTGTGGGCTCTGCCGGGGACTACAGGCAAGCCCGCAGGCCGACATCAGGAAAAGGAATCCTGCGAACGCTAGGGTTTTGTTTGTCCGTTGCCGGTAACGCTGGCGCCGCTGGTCGTCCCCGTAGATGGGCAGCCCAACTGCATATCCAGCATGTTCAGCTTGAAGTAATTGCTGTCGCTGGGCTGAGTCTGAGAGCCATCGCCTTTCCAGCGCGCGTGGTCGATGTGGTCGCCGTTGCCGTTCTTGACGCCCACTTCGAGCTCGGCCAGATAGATGGTGCCAAAGTCGCGAACAAAAATGGCGTTCCCGAAGGTTCGGACTCCGGGAATCTCGACCGGCAGCGTGATCTTTTTGACCAGGGAACATCGCAGCTTAGGATAGCCGTTCTCGCCGCCGTTCGCACCGCTGTTCGCACCGTCGTTCGGACTGACGTTCGCACAGATGTTCGCACCGTCTTTGGCTCGCTGCTTGAGATCATCGATGTAAGCGATCTCGGCGCAGTACTTCTTCGCCAGACTTTCGGGAAGGTCGTCGGATTCAACGATCTTATCCAGTTGGCCGTGCACGCGATCGAGAAAGCCGCCATCCTGCAGATAGGAGCGGTCGCCATCCGGCTTGGCGCCGCAGAGGGTCAGATCGAGTTCCACTTGGACTTCATAGCCGCCGATGCGCAGGTTCTCAAAGCGCGTGCCGAGGAAGTTCACGCGGGGAACGTGGCCACGTACCATGGGATGCTGCGTGGAGAGCTGTGCCACCACGCGATCTGCGGTGACAATGTCTTCCACGTTGTATCCCTCGAGCGCCGCGGAAGAGAGCGTGACCCAGCCGGCGTGATCGTTGCCGAAGATGTCTGTTTTTTGCTTAACGAGGGCGCCGGCGACGCGAGTATGTCCGCGCTGGAACGAAATCAAACCCTCGATGTTGGTCTCGCCCACCGATTGGGTGAAGAGGCCTTCGCGCCGAGTGTGCTGTAGGACAACGCGACCGTATTCCTCAATCGGCTGCTCGACTGGCTGCTTGAGCTCGCCTTTGAGTATGTAGGCTTCGGCGTGATAGACGTGGTATCGCTCCAGCACAGAGCCCGGGTCGGAAAGTCGTTGAGGATCGGCGGCCATTTGTCAGTTCCCCCTCATTTATCGTTCGTATCATTCTTGAACTGCAATTCGAATGAGCTTCGACCAACTTCCTTACTTTCCCCTGCGGCGGTAAGGCCGCGTACAACCAAGGTATAGGTGCCCGCTTCGCGCTGCGCACCCGGCACCTGGAGTGGGTACTCATCCTGCCTCAAGGAAGTGTCTGGCGCAGATACAGATAAAGGAATGGGGAGCGACCATTCCAGCTTTCCAGCGGGATTATACAGCTCCGCGACATGACGTGAGAAGCCGTCCGCTGGAATCCTGGCAAAAAGCAGAAAGCCTTCTCCGGGCTGGATGGAGATTGCCTGGCCAGCTCCATAACTGCCGATATTCACCTGGGCGAAAGCCAAGACCCGCGGGCTGTTCAATGCCGACTTCAGCCGCGGATAAGTCACCAAATTCTGGTAGCCGACCACGGCCAGCAACCCGGCCATGACGGGAACGGCGAACGCCGGCTTCAACATCCCAAGCAGCGCCGCGAGCCATTGCGGTTTTGCCCGTACAGGGGTCGGTACAGGGCGACTCGCGCCCGCCAGAGATTCATCCGCCAGTAGAACCTTGCTCTGCTCGACGAACAAAGCGCCGGCGCGCACGTCAAGCGCGCAATCCGTGCAATCAAAAAAGTGCTCTTCAAATTCATGACGAGCGTCGGCGTCGAGTTCGCCGAGCAGGTATCGTTCCGTCATTCTTTGTCGAGCGACTAGTTCGTGGTCCATCGCGGCAATGCCCCCCTCAATATAGTGATCCCCAGCGCTCAGGCGTTTCATTGCCTAGCTGGAAGTAAGCTCCGGCGCGTCATTTCCCAGGCCTCGACTCTTCTCTTTGTCTTTCAAGTACAAGGACTTAAACGATTGTTTGGCGCGGTGCAGCAGCACCCGCAGGTAATCCCGGTCGACGCCGAAGTTGCGGCATACTTCGTCCTTGTCCCGCTCCTCGAAGAAAACCTCGCGGAGCACGCGGCGGTCGCGCTCGGAAAGCTGGTCCAGGACCTCGCGAACCTTCTTTTCCGTTTCTTTGGCCGTAAGCAGGCTGAGCAGATCGGTCCCTTTGGCGGGAAAGTCCCGTTGTTGGTCATCATCGAGGGAATCGAGGCGGGAGCCAACCCGGTAATGCTCGAGCAAGACATGGTTACAAATGGAAATGACAAACGAACCAAGGCGCTCAGGTTGCAGGATTCTCCCGTCGCGCAGCGCGACAAAGAATCGAGCCAGAGTTTCCTGCCGCACATCTTCGATGGCTTCCGGGGACTTGAGGCGGGAGCGCAGCTTGATCTGGATCAGGGCGCTGAAATAAGCGCCGAAATGCTCTTGCGCGCGGAAGTCTCCGGCGCGCAAGCGATCCAGATAAGACTGATCGAAGGATTGGAATTGCAAGGACTTGCCTCGCGGACCCGGGAATGACAACAAGTGTAGCATCGGCGCAGACGGGCTGCGGCCATTTTCCGGGCTGAGTTCGGGCAAGGGCGGGCGCTTGAGAGCGACACATCGGCTGTGCGTCTGCGTGGTGGGCGGGATGGAGCGGGAAGCACGCACAGAAATGGCGAAACTCCTTGAGGGAAAGACGGACTTCCCTAGGTTGAAACGAAAACTTCATGAAGCGAAAACATTTATGAAGCGCCGGAGTCGTCCTCCCCCGAGCCGACTCCGGCACTCTATCGGATCCCAACCAAGTGGTTGCCAGGTTGGAGCCGAAAACTGTGGTGCAGTCGCCTTACAGCGCGACGTTTGCCACTATATCGCTATAGTGCACGGACCGGCCGGATCGTTTCACTTCCGTTACTGATATTTCACCTCGCTGGATTAAATCAACATTGATCGGGGCGGAAATAAAGTCCACGCCTCGTTGTCGGAACAAAGAGAGAGCACCGATCGGCTGTGCGCGGATGTTGTTTCCCTATAGCAGCCCGAGATGATCCGGGTACTTGGCCTGCAACGCGCTGATCAGAAGTTCGAACTCCGGAAGACTTCGCAAACTCGCAAGGCTGGGATCTTTCAGGAAGTAAGGCCAGCAGGCAAATCCGGTGCTGACGCTTCGCTCCAGCCACTCAAAGGCAGTTTCGCGCCTGCCGGTCAGGGCCAGCGTGCAGGCGATCTGATAATACGTATGATGCGCATGCCCAAAGGATTTTGGACTCGAACAGGCCCTGGTCACACACTCGATGGCCGCGTCTTGATTCCCCATCAACGCGTGCAGCAGTCCCTGTAGGCTGATGATGAGCGGATCGTTCGGCACAAGCTGCAGCGCTTCCTCCATCAGGCGGTTCGCCTCTTTCCAATCCCCAGTCATCATCGCTGGATAGGGAGCAAAATAGAGGGGGTACTTGTTGCGGGGACTCTCCGCCCGCCAGATCTGAATCTGCTCGCGCGCCAGGTCGTATTCCTGGCTCCAAACATAAACTTGCACGACGCTCGGGCTAACCGCCTTTCGGGGTTGAAAAGGCCGCCCTCTTTCAAACATCGCACGCGAGTGATCGAGCAGCCCGATGTGCGCCAGAATGCTGCCCAACCGGTTGTAGGCGTGAGGCAGATTGTTCTGCAGGAGCAGAGCGCGCTTGAGATCGGCAATCGCCTCCAGATGCTGGAAATTCTTCGACGGTCCCCAGAACAGAAAGGCGCGGGCGACGTGCCCTTCGGGAAGATTTGCGTCAATCTCAAGCGCTCGCCGGCAATGGAATTCAGCCTTCTCCAGCCACACGCTGGCTGGATCGAATTCGAAATGGCGGGTCGTGCAGGCAAACGATAGGGTCGCGTGAGCCAGGGCAAACATGGGATCGCGAGTCACGGCATTGGTGAGATGATGGCTGGCTTGATCCATCATGGACGCATCGCCGGACGCCGTGATCCGATAGCCGCGCATGAATTCCGCGTAGGCCATCGGATCCCGGCTATAGCGTGGGCGCTGCTCGACCACCGCCGGACTCCTGCGGCCGGTTCAGAGCGCGGCTGATCTGCTTCGCAATATCGGCTTCGAGACTTGCCAGGCGGTCGATGACCATGTCGATGTCGCACTTCTTCGTAAAGCAGGAACGTTGCAGGTAGGTGTCAAACATCTCCAGCGAGAGACGCCACTGCCCTTTGGACATCTGAATGGCGCCGTGGACAACAAATCGCACTCCCAGGCGAGAAGCGATGTCCGAAGGCGTCAGTTCAAGAGGCAAATTCAGGACTGCCGAAGTGGGCAGCACGTCGACGCCCGGGAGATTGCCGAGGAGCGAGACGAGTGCGTCCGCAAACCCGAGACACAAGCCCTGGTCGTCCGTCGCTTTCTCCAGCAACAACAGCGGCAGCACTGCGATGGAAGACCGCTCACCCGAGTCGCTCCCATCCTTCCGGAAGTCGGTGCGGGCGGAGTTTCGTCGCAGGATCGGAGAGTGGAGATTTGGCATCGATTACGCGAACCGGACCGACGAATCGATATCCCTTTCCCACTACCGTCTCAAGAAACCGGGGCCGGTCGGCGTCGTCACCCAGCGCGGTGCGAAGCTTCCGCACAATGTTGTTGACGTTTTTTTCGGTATCGATAAACAGATCGGAGCGCCACAGCCGTTTCACGATCTCCTCGCGCGATACCATCTGCTCGCGGCGTTCAAGCAGAAAGATCAGCAACTCCATGGGCTTCTTCTCGATCCTGATCCGGCGTCCGGATCGCCGCAGTTCGTAGCGTCCCAAATCGACTTCGACGTCGCCGGTGCTCGCTTTGCATGCCCCATGGAGAGCTCTTGGCCCAGCATTATCCAATAAAAATCAATTGCTTGTGACGATATAAAGAAAGATATCCAAAGGCTATATCGGCTGCATTGTAAAGCCCACCATCTCACGAGATCATGCCCCATCAAGAATCTCGGAGGAGACTCGCATGAAAAGAAAGCTGTTCATCGCCCTGGTGATCGTTGGGACGCTGTGCGTTGCAGGCCACTTGGTCACGATTGCCGCACATCCCGAGCGCTCATGACAAGAACGCATTCACCCCGGAAACAATTCCGTGGGGTCCGCCGCCGCCTTTCGTCGCCCCGGGCGCGCAACTCGCCGTGATCGAGGGCAACCCTGCTGCTTCCACCGGGAGACTACACCGTCCGCCTGAAGATGCCAGACGGTTACTCGCATCGCTCCCCACTGGCATCCCCAGCGCGAAAACGTCACGGTCATCTCAGGGACGTTCAAGGTCGGTATGGGAGACACCTTCGACAAGGACAAGATGGGATCATTCCCCGCCGGCAGCTTCGCCTACTCGATCCCGACATGCATCACTACGCAATGGCCTCCGGCGAAGTCATCGTGCAGGTCCACGGCAGCGCGCCCTTGCAGTTTAACTATGTCAATCCCGCAGACGACCCGAGCAAGAAGTAAATCATTGAGTGTCTTAAATCGATTTGGAGGAACCCATGGCTGTCGATACGAAAAAGCTGGAGCAATTCCTAGGACAGTTTGTCACCGATCTCGGAGCCACCGTTCACGCCGGTATGGTCGTGATCGGAGACCGTCTTGGACTTTACAAGGCCCTCGCGGCCGGACCACTCACTGCGCGCGGAACTGGCTGCTATAACCCGCACGGACGAGCGTTACGTGCGCGAGTGGCTGGCTTCTCAGGCAGCGGGCGGTTATATCACGTATAACCCGCAAACCCACAAATTCGGAATGACTGAAGAGCAAGCGCTCACCTTAGCGAATGAAGATGGTCCAGCATATCTGCCGGGCGCATTCGAACTCGCATTGGGATCATTGGCCGCGGTCCCGCGCATAACAGAGGCGTTCCGTTCCGGCGCCGGGATGGGCTGGGGCGAGCACGAAGACCGGGTGTTTCACGGATGCGAAAAGTTCTTCCGTCCGGGCTACGCTGCGAATCTGGTCAGCTCCTGGATTCCTGCTCTCGATGGCGTCCAGGACAAACTCGCACGCGGCGCAAAGGTCGCCGACGTGGGCTGCGGGAAAGGCGCTTCCACCATCCTGATGGCGAAAGCCTTCCCCAAGTCTCACATCTGTGGATTTGATTATCATGACAAGTCCATCGAGGCGGCGCGGGAATCGGCCAAGCGTCAGGGGGTTGCAGACCGGGTCACGTTCGAGGTGGCGAAAGCGAAGGAGTTCCCGGGTAAAGACTATGACTTCGTGGCGGTCTTCGATTGCCTCCACGACATGGGAGACCCAGTCGGCGCCGCCGCGCACGTCCGCGCTGCTTTGAGCAACGACGGTTCCTGGATGATCGTTGAGCCGTTCGCGAATGATGACCTTCAGGACAATCTGAATCCCGTGGGGCGCGTCTACTATTCGTTCTCGACTCTGCTGTGCACACCTTGTTCTCGATCGCAGGAAGTGGGGATGTGTCTGGGCGCACAGGCAGGCGAGAAACAAATACAGAAAGTCGTCAACTCCGCCGGCTTTAGCCGCTTCCGGCGGGCCACGCAAACGCCGTTCAACCTGGTATATGAGGCGAGGCCATAACCGGCCATCACTGGCTGTGGCAATCGCTGCGGGGATGGGCCGACCGACACAACGGACCGCTATCGCGTCGGCTCATTCCCCGTTGTTCTGATCGCCTCAACCTACATCAGTCAAAGCGATAACGGAGAGCCTCTGCTACGGCCTTATATCCAATTCGCCGGTAAATGGAATTCGATGTCGGGTTGGCCAAGTCAGTGTAGAGAATGCACGGATACCCCCCGCCGCGAAGATGTTTCGACAACGCATAAACGCAGGCTGCCGCGTAGCCGCGCTTTCGCTTCTCAGGTGGCGTATAGACCCCGGACAAACGAACTACGCCTTGCGCCGGTTCACGGCCAACAGCCATCGAAGTTGTCTCTCCGCCCTGATCCCACACCCAGATCTGTCCGGTGGCCAACGCTCGGTCTACGCGAAGCTCGGTGTCGTCTGCAGACTCCCCAATTTCATTCTGAAACGCACGGGTCCAGAGAATCATCAAGCTGCGATCTCCGGGACCGGCTTGGCGCAAATGACCCTGCTGTAAATGATTGTCGACGCTGGGAACTTCACCCAAGTCCGTGAGTTCGTAGAGACGCGTGCCCTGGAACGGTGTGGCGGCCGACTTACATCGTTCACTCCATTGCCCGGCGAAGCTGGCTGCCGTCGCCGCATCCCCATTGACACCGGGTAGAGTCACTCCGGCTTCCGCAATTGCGTCCACTATTGCCATCACCGCTGGCGGTCCCATGGGTGTCAGAGTCGCTGGAAATTCCAGAGGTGACTGAATGACCACGCCGACCGCTTCCTCTCCGTGCAATGCGATCCAATAGCGGCCTGGACCGCCCTGCGCGATGCGGGCGCGCAGAATCGACAGAATCAGATTATGCAGAACTGGTTCCGATGAGAGGAACTTGTCAGCCCTCCTTACGACAAATGCGGGATCTTCGCTAAACAGCGCCTTGAGTTCCATGCGGGAAATCTTATCGAATCGGAGTAACGGCAGGAATGCCTCAACCGCGGGGCGTGCACAAAATTCGTTAGAAAAAAAGCATTGAACCCTCCTTGACAATAAAAGTTGTCAATGGTACCGTCTCTTCGTGCTCGACCTCCAAGTCATCGATGATCCGGCAGCGGCGACGGCGGCTTTGGAGCCCGTGCGGGGTCGACTCCTCTCCGAGCTAGTCGTGCCCGCCTCGGCGGCGACGTTGGCCACGCGGGTTGGCCTGACTCGGCAGAAAGTCAACTACTACCTGCACGGGCTGGAGGCGCACGGGCTGGTGCGACTGGCCGAGGAACGCAAGTGGGGCGGGCTGACGGAACGGCTGCTGGTGGCGACGGCCGCTTCCTACGTGGTTTCGCCGAGCGCCCTGGGGCCGGTCGCCGCGGATCCCAATCGGGATATCGATCGGCTGTCGGCAAGCTATCTCATCGCGCTGGGCGCACGGGTCGTCCACGAGGTGGGCGATCTGGTTCGTCGTGCGAAAGAGACCGGCAAACGCCTGGCGACCCTGGCGGTGGATACCGAGGTTCGCTTCCGGTCGGCGACGGACCGGGCGGCTTTCAGTAACGAACTCGCCGAAGCCATCACGAAACTGGTTTCGAAGTACCACGATGAATCCGCCCCCGGCGGCCGCAGGCATCGCCTGGTGATCGTGGCGCACCCTCTGCCGCAGAAATCCAATCCCAAGTCAGATCATCCCAAGTCAGATCTCAAGTTCGATTCTAAGGAGCCATCATGAGCGTGAAGAAAGAGGCATCCGGACGCCGTTCAGTCCAGGTCGAAGTCGAAGTCCCCGGAACGCCGGAGGAAGTCTGGCAGGCCATCGCGACCGGGCCGGGTATTTCGTCCTGGTTCGTGCCGACTGAGTTCGAGATGCGCGACGGGAAGCCCGTTGCCGTGAAGTTAAACTTCGGCCCGGGCATGGAATCGAGTTCCGCCGTGACGGCCTGGGATCCGCCGCGGAGGTTTGCCGCCGAGGCCCCTGGCTGGGCCCCCGGTTCGCCGGTCATCGCGGACGAGTGGACCGTCGAGGCGCGCGGAGGAGGCATGTGCGTCGTCCGCATCGTGCATAGCCTCTTCGCCGAGACGGACGACTGGGACAACCAAATTGAAGGCACCGAATCCGGCTGGCCTGGATTCTTCCGCATCCTGCGGATCTATCTCACGCACTTCCGCGGCCAACGCTCTGCGATGATGCAGTGGATGGCCCCCGCCGCGGGAACCGAAGCGGAGGCCTGGGAAACGCTGACCGCGGCATTGGGGTTGACAGGCGCGAGCGCCGGGCAGAAGCGGAAAGCCCCGGCGGGCGTCCCAGAGCTCAGCGGCGTGGTGGAGCATGTCAGCCAGAGTCCATACAACGCACTGCTGCGGCTCGACAAGCCGGGGCCGGGCACCGCCGCCCTTGGCACCGTCAACTTCGGCGGCCAGAGCATGGTCACGTTAAATTTCTACCTCTACGGTGATCAGGCGGCCGGGACCGTCGCCCGCGAGACAGCGCTCTGGGAAGCGTGGATTCAAGAACGCTTCCCGGCGCCGCCGGAGACGAGTGAGAGTAAATGATCGTGTGCTGGTCAGCATCGGCTTCCTTGTGCCCAAGGCGGCGGGACCGCGACCCGAGTCGTCACAAAGATCGGGCACTCACTCAACCTCCCCGAGTAACGAAACAAATCTCTAACTATTAATTTAATAGTTGACAAGGGGAGATGGCGCGCAATATAAATCTGTAACTATTAATTACTTAATTGTTCGTCCCAAGGAGGTAGCGTTGGCGCGACAAAAATCACCCCACTTAACGGAAGGCGAACTACGGCTGATGAATGTAGTGTGGAAGAGAGGCCTAGCGACGGTGGGTGAGGTAGTCGCGTCATTGCCGGCCGATCCGCCGCTCGCGTACAGCACAGTGCTGACCACGCTGCGCATTCTCGAGGCCAAGGGCTACCTGCGGCACGCAAAGAGAGGACGCGCCTTCATCTACGAGCCCGTGATTGCACAGGAAGAAGCCAGCCGTACCGCGCTCGGTCATCTGGTGAACCGCTTTTTCGGCGGCTCGCGCGAACTGCTGGTCGTGAATCTACTGAAAGAGGAAACCATCGGCCGAGCCGAATTGCGCCGCATCAAGAGGATGATCTCGCAAAGTGAGCAAGGAGACCAGAAATGACACATATCAACTTCGCCATGACAACTCTTCTGAACGGAATCTGTGAGGGCACAATTCTCGCGGCGGTGATGTGGGTCCTTCTGAAACTGCTTCCACGGTTGAACTCGACGACCCGCTTCACGGTTCTATGGCTAACCTTGCTCGCTGTCTTGGCGCTACCGATCGGGCTGGTGCCGCCCAGAGCGCGCATTCCAGAGGCTAAACCGGATTCGCTGTCGATTGCGCCCGCGAGTACGCCTGTGGCCGCGATTTTCACGCCCATCGAAATTCGGCGCTCGGAATTGAATGCCGCGGCGAACTCCGAATCACATCCTCCATCAATTCCTGAATCAAACCGTGAATCCGAATCTCAACGAGGCTCCGGATCTGCGCGAGCGCGAAACGCCACTTCCCAGAGTTCATCGGCGGGGATGGAGGCGGTTGAGCATCCACTGATTCGCATTCGCTCGGGAAAGATTCTCACCGCGATCGAGATTCTGTGGGCATTCCTCTCCCTGATGATGCTGGCGAGGCTGGCTGTTGGATACCGGTCGCTGCGCAGGTTGAAATCAGCCGCGACGGCGGCTCCTGACTGCTGGGAGTCGCGGTTGCGGCGTCTGTGTGCCGCGAACGGGGTTCGGCGGCAAGCGCGATTGCTGATTTCGAGCCAGGTCGCCGGGCCGCTGTCGCTCGGATTCATCGATCCTGCGATCCTGATCCCGCAGGCATTTCTTGACGCGTTTTCGGACTCAGAACTCGAACACATCCTGCTGCACGAACTCGCCCACCTGCGGCGCCGAGATGATTGGACCAACCTGGCACAGCGATTCATTGAAGCCGTGCTACCGATCCAGCCGGCGGTCTACTGGATCGGCCACCGGATGTCACTCGAGCGTGAGATGGCATGCGATGACTGGGTAATCGCAGCGACGGGAACCGCAAAGCCATATGCGGCTTCGTTAACGAAAGCGGCAGAACTCTCGCAATTTGGGACCGCGGGCATCCTGGCCGCAGGTGCAGCGGGAAACCGGTCACAGCTCTTCCGCCGAGTTCATCACATGCTGGACAGAACCCGGAACGCAGCCCCGAATCTTGTCCTTGGTCCACTGGTAGCGGTGGTTGCCACGGTCGTCGGGTTGATCTATCTGGGCGCGCGGGCTCCGCAAATGGTCGCCTTCGCGCAGATTCCGGCAATCGAAAACGGCCCGCAGGAGCTTAACCCACTAAGAACGCCACAAGCAGCGCAGGCTGTTTCTTCGCCCCTTACACCTCCCTCGCCCCTGGCGCCCAGCACTGCGCTGGCTGCCATGACCCCGCTAGCACCCCTGGCACCCGGAACCTCGCCGCAAAGTGGCGAGACTCATATGGAATTTACGACCCGTGACGGGTGGACGTCACTGACCGTGAAAATTGACGGCGCAATCGAGTTCACCGACGACGATCACGATGTTAAGTCGTTGCCCCCCTATGGGCATTTCAGGCTGGAGGAAGGCAGTTGGTTTTCCGGAAGCTCGTACGACGTGAAAGCAGACGCTACTGGAAATCTTACAAAAACCTATTCGATGGGCCGGACTGCGAAACCTCTGGACGACGCGGGACGCGCATGGCTGGCGCGCTTGCTCCCGCAGGTGATTCGTGACACTGGCATTGGAGCAGAACGGCGTGTCGCGCGGATACTCCGGCAAGGTGGTCCGCCGGCCGTGATCGCCGAGATCGGATTGATCCACGGCGATGGATCGAGGCGCATTTATCTGGAGCAACTCTTCTCCCAAGCGACACTGAATACGGAGCAGCTCAAAACATCCGCCCAATTGATTCGCGGAATCGCGTCGGATGGCGACAAGGCGCAGGTGTTGATTACCGTGGATGAGAAGTATTTCGCCGCCGACCTTCGTCCGTACCTTTTCGATGCCGCCGAGAGCATTCATTCCGATGGCGACAAACGAAGAGTGCTTTCCGACATTGTCAAGAAGGATGCGGGAAACATTGAGTCGCTGGTACGCGCGGCGCGGGCTGCAAGACATATTTCCTCGGACGGTGACAAGGCTGAAGTGCTGGTCGAGATTGCGGATCCCTATCGCGCGAGCAATGAACTGCACATGGTGTATTTCGAGGCGGTGAATTCCATCTCGTCCGATGGAGATCACGCGCGCGTTCTCTCGAAATTGCTGCAGGCACACGGCGACGATCAAGACACGCTGGCCCGCGTTCTGCGCTCGGCTGAAAGAATTTCCTCGGACGGCGACAAGGCCCGGGTGCTTAGGGAATCCGTTTCCAGCTACAGTGATGACGAGGCCGTGCGAAAAGCATTCTTTGGCGCGGCGAATTTGATTTCGAGCGATGGCGACCACCAGCAGGTACTTGCAACACTGGCCCGCCATCAGGGAATTGGGGCAGACACCCTTGGAGGAATCGCGAATTCGGCGCAGCGAATTTCGTCGGACGGGGATAAAGCGCTTGTCCTCATAAACCTTTCCGGGGCGAATAATATTGAGTCCGTTCGCGATGCTTTCTTTAGCCGCTGCGGACAGCATCCATTCCGATGGAGATCGCTCCCGCGTTCTGACGGCGCTTCTCGACAAGCCGGGGACATCGAACACGGTGGCGATTGCGGCGATTCAATCGGCAACTGGCATTTCCTCGGCGGGAGATATGGCGCGTGTGCTGCTGGACGCAGCGAACCGGTATTCCAACGATCCGGGCGTCACCGCAGCGCTGCGCAAAGCTGTCGAAAGCTTGCACTCGGATGGCGAATATCGAGCAGTCATGTCTGAAATCTCGCGGCATCTGCAATAACCGCGGTTGACATTATGAAACCTTCTGGGTGAATTTGGAGCTGAAGCAACGCTATTCCCAAGCCCACCGCGTCGCCGTCGGCCATTAATTCCTCAGCCAGGGAAAAGATCGCGATGTAGGGATATGCGGCAAAACCTTGCGGGGAGAAACGAATGGATCCCGGCCACCGTATCTCTCGCAAATGGCCTGCGATTCTGTGGCTGAAAGTGGTCACGGTGGAGCTCTATCGCGCGGTCAATTTCGTTGGTTTGACTCCATGCCTGGCAGGCTGTCGGCTATCAAGTAAAACCTGTCTAAAAGTGACGATTCCGCTTCTCAGTCCGAAGGGCTGCCGGACCTAATTGCCCCGATCAGAAAATTGCAGACCACCCGGCATCGCCGTTAAGGTAGCTTTAACCCGACGGTCGTTCAAGAACCTCGGCGTGGTTGGCGAAGTGAGCACCCGTCAGGACTTGGCCGCGGACCGAATGAGGGGTGGATGAGCATACAGGTCGCTCTGAATCACAAGACAAAATATAGGTATGGGAAAGCGGTAGCAGTCGGTCCCCAGGTCATACGGTTGCGTCCCGCCCCGCATTGCCGAACGCCAATCCTCGGCTATTCCCTGAGCGTGAGTCCGACGGGGCACTTGCTCAACTGGCAATTCGACCTCCACAACAATCATTTGGCTCGGCTTCTTTTCCCGGAGAAGATCGAAGAGTTTGTGGTTGAGGTGGATTTTGTCGCAGAACTATTTCCGTTTAATCCGTTCGGTTTTTTTCTTGAACCAGGAGTCGAAGAATATCCATTCGCGTATGCTGCAGAGCTAGCGAAGGATCTGGAACCCTATTGTTCGGTCGAACCGGCTGGTCCGCTGCTCAAGGTTTTTCTCGACCGGCTGTCCCGCGACAAGCAAGGGACGATAAGTTTTTTGGTCGATCTAAACCGAAGAGTGCGCGACCAGATCGAGTACTTGACGCGGCTGGATCCGGGCGTGCAAACCTGCGAAAAAACTCTTGAAAAGCGGAGCGGTTCCTGCCGGGATTCAGCGTGGCTACTGATACAGATTCTCCGTCACTCGGGAATTGCAGCCCGCTTTGTCTCCGGGTATCTGATTCAGCTGGCATCGGATGATGAATCGCCGGACGGTCCGCAAAGCGACTCCGCCGCTTTCCATGCCTGGGCCGAAGTATTTTTGCCCGGAGCGGGCTGGATTGGAATGGATCCGACCTCGGGCCTGTTGGCTGGCGAAGGCCACATTCCGCTCGTGTGCACACCGAATCCCTCCAATGCCGCGCCTATAGAAGGTACTGTTGAGTTGGCCAGCGTAGATTTCGATTACTCCATATCCATTCGCCGATTGAATGAAGCCGACGCGCCGAGGCCATCCGAACCGTTTAGCGTAGGGGCGTGGACTCAGGTCGAAGAAGTGGCGCATCGCATCGACGCCGATCTAGAAGCGCAGGATGTTCGCCTGACCATGGGCGGTGAGCCGACCTTCGTCGGCATTGACGAACCCGAAGACGCGCAATGGAACATCGATGCCCTTGGGGCAATGAAAAAAACGCGCGGTCTGGCGCTGATTCGAAGTCTCCGCGAGAAAGTCGCGCCCGGAGGAGTACTGCATTACGGGCAAGGCAAATGGTATCCTGGCGAGCCGCTGCCGCGGTGGGCGCTTAGTTGTTGCTGGCGCGCAGATGGAGTGCCTGTCTGGAAGAATATTGATCTAGTCGCCCGCGAAGACCGGGAATACAATTTTGGCCCACCCGAGGCTCTCAAATTCATTGAAGCCCTGTCACGCCGGCTCCGGTCGACCGCGGAAAATATCTTGCCCGCTGTCGAACGCGAAACCGACGCCGAACCCGCCGGCTACATTCTCCCGATTCGCCGCCGTCAGCGCGACGGCCGGTTGTTCTGGTCGAGCCAGTTGTGGTTTTCGCGCCCAACTCGTCTGTTGCTGTCGCCGGGCGATTCGCCGATTGGTTACCGCATCCCGACTGAGGCAATGCCGTGGGTTGCGCCGGACGAGATCGAATACGAGCGCGAGGCGGAACCCGGGGCAGAACCATCAGACCAGCAGAAAGAAGGGCGCATCAAGCTGCCGTCGACGCCGAGTCGGCGCATGGATCTGTTCACGAAACATCCCGATCCCGATCCGCTGCCTGCGCTTTCGAGTACGGCCGAAACTGCGACCGAACGAATTCGTCCTTCGCTGTGTGTGCAGACTCGAGACGGCCGCTTGCACGTCTTTCTGCCATATACTTCGGAACTCGCAGATTATCTCGACCTGCTCTCTGCGGTTGAGGATACTTGCCAGTATCTGAGCCTGCCGGTGTGGCTCGAGGGGTACCCTCCTCCCTCCGATCCGCGGTTGCGATCCTTCAGCGTCACTCCTGATCCTGGCGTGCTGGAAGTAAACCTGCCTCCTGCCGGCAATTGGGACGAACTCGATCATCTCAACACGGTGCTCTTCGAGGAGGCGCGACGGAATCGTTTAACGGCTGAAAAGTTTAGCTATAACGGCAGCCACGCAGCTACGGGAGGCGGCAGCCATATCGTCGTTGGTGGAGCGACGGTCATGGACAGTCCCTTTCTACGTCGTCCTGACCTGCTGCGCAGCATGCTTACCTTTTGGCAGAACCACCCGTCACTCTCGTATTTGTTTTCCGGTCAATATATCGGACCGACGAGCCAGTCTCCGCGCGTCGACGAAGCACGCACGGATGCGCTCTACGACCTGGAAGTAGCTTTCAGCAATTTGCCGGCCAACGAGTGCCCGCCGGCCACAATAGACGGATTGTTCCGCGATCTGCTGGTCGATGTCACCGGAAATTCGCATCGCGCCGAGTTCTGCATCGACAAGCTGTATCCCCCGGAGGGTCGAGGGTTACGTCTCGGCTTACTCGAATTGCGTGCCTTTGAAATGACTCCGCACGCCAGAATGGGCCTGGTTGAATTGCTGTTGGTCCGCGCGCTGGTAAGCGCATTTTGGAAACGTCCGTATGAAGGCAGCCTGGTTCGATGGGGCCCCTTGCTGCATGACCGTTTCATGTTGCCGCATTTCGTCAGGCGCGACTTTGTGGAAGTTCTCACTTACTTGCGCAGCGCTGGCTACAATATCGAAGAACAATGGTTTCGGGCACACTTGGAGTTTCGCTTTCCAGAGATTGGATCGATAAAGGTGAGAGCGATCAAGATTGAATCGATCCCGGCCGATGGAGTTGAATTGGAGCTGCGTCATGCCCTGGAACCCTGGAATGTACTCGCAGAAGAAACGACCTCCGGTGGGTTGGCTCGCTCCGTCGATTCGTCCTTCGAGCGGATTCAAGTGAAGTTGTCCGGACTGGTCGCGGAAGGCCGCTACGTAGTTGCATGCAACGGTCGGAGAGTGCCACTCTATTTCACAGGAGAGCGGGGAGAGAGTATCGCGGGGGTGAGGTTTCGCGCCCGGCAACTTTCTGCACTGCTGCATCCGACCATTCCCGTGCATGCGCCTTTGATCTTCGACATCATTGATCGCTGGCAGGAACGGTCGGTTGGTCGGTGTGCCTACCATGTCGCCTCGCCGGACGGGGTTGCATACGTCGGCCGCCCGCTGAACGGCGCGGAAGCTCAAGAGCGCCGCTGCCAGCGCTTTCAGGAACTCGATCCTGCGCCAGGCCGGGCGGTGGTGCCGAAAGAAGAAAACAATGCGGTCTTTCCCATGACACTGGACTTACGAATGATGAACCACGAATGATTGACCAATGATGGTGCCAGAAAAACAAATCTTCGCCGAAAAATCTGGGTTAGTGCCGTGACCGTTGACTTAAGTCAACCGCCGCTGCGTTACGCCGATGCCTACGACGAGTTGTCGGCCGATGGAGTATCTCCTCGTCCGCATTGGTCACGCCTCATGGAGTCGCTGCAGGCGATCGGTCCTGAGGAATTGGGGCGCCGCTGGGCGCGCGCCGAACGACGCATCCGCGAAAACGGAATTACCTACAACGTTTACGGCGATCCGCTCGGAGCCAGCCGTGCCTGGCAGATTGACATTATCCCTCTATTGATTCCGGCTGAAGATTGGCGCTATATCGAGAAGGGAATTATCCAGCGTGCCCGCTTGCTCAATCTTTTACTCGAAGATCTCTACGGCGCGCAGAAACTTGTCGGGGATGGCCATTTTCCGTCGCCACTTCTGTATGCGAATCCGGCATTTCTGCGACCGCTGGTGGGCGTGCCTGTTCCTGCGCACAGTTATCTGCATATGCTGGCTGTCGATCTTGCCCGTTCGCCGGATGGCCAGTGGTGGGTGCTCGCGGACCGCACGCAAGCGCCTTCAGGCAGTGGATATGCCCTCGAGAACCGCACCATCGTCTCGGATATTTTGCCCGATCTATTTCGTAAATCAAACGTATTACGCCTCGCGCCGTTTTTTCGCGCGCAACGCGAAGCGCTGACCAGTTTCGCCCGCCGGGATAATCCGCGGATTGTTCTGCTGACTCCGGGACCACTGAACGAAACCTACTTCGAGCACTCCTACATGGCGCGCTATTTGGGATTCACACTGGTGCAGGGAGCGGACCTTACCGTGCGCAAACGCCGCGTCTATCTCAAAACCGTCGACGGACTGGAACAAGTCGACGTGATCTTGCGCCGTGTGGATGACAGTTTTTGCGATCCTTTGGAACTGCGTGGCGATTCGCTTCTCGGAGTGCCCGGCCTAGTGGACGCGATCATAGCAGGAAATGTGCGGGTGGCGAACGCGTTAGGTAGCGGACTGATTGAGACGGCAGCGATCATGCCGTTTCTCCCTGGACTCTCCAAACAACTGCTGGGCGAGACGCTCAAACTTCCTTCGGTGGCAACGTGGTGGTGCGGACAGCCGTACGCCCTCGATTGGGTGCTCAATCATCTCGATTCGGTTGTGGTGAAACCGGCTTTTCCTTCCCGCGGCATGGAGCCAGTCTTTGGCGCCGAACTGCCGCACGCCGAGAAAGGAAGGTTTGCGGATCAATTACGCGCGCGTCCGCATGAATATGTGGCGCAGGAGCAGGTGGCCTTGTCCACCGCGCCGGTATGGGACAACGGAAGCCTCATCTCTCGTAGTATCGTCCTGCGCACATATGTATTGAATACGGGGAGCGACTGGATTGCGATTCCAGGAGGCTTGGTGCGGGTCGCCGAATCCGAAGGGTCCGTCGTCTCCATGCAGCGCGGCGGCCACAGCAAAGATGCCTGGGTATTGTGGGACAATCCCGTCGACACGTTCAGCATGTTGCGCCCGAAGCATGAGCCGGTCGAACTGCGCCGGGTTTCACGGGTGGTGCCGAGCAGCGTCGCTGACAATGCTTTCTGGCTGGGGCGCTACGTCGAGCGTGCCGAAAACACGGCTCGAATTCTGCGCGCCATGATTCCCCGCGTAAGGCGGTCGGACGAAGCCGAACTGGGATGCCTGGTCCGCCTGCACCGGTGCCTGGAGTCGCGGCATGCGAAATTACCGAAGCCGAAACACCGGCCGCCGACTTCGCTCGAACTCGAGCAGGAAATAACCTCACTCTTGATCGATCCGAAGCGGCCTGACAGTCTGTTCTGTATTCTGACGGAGGTGTCGCGGATCGGCGGCAATATTCGTGAGCGCCTGTCTTCTGACATGATGTCGTTGCTGGGCCAGCTTCGAGATTTCCTTCAAGTTGGTTCGGCAACACGGTTTCTTGAGTTTCCGGCAATGCTTACTGATTGCCTGGAACTGCTCTCCGCGTTTTCAGGAATGGAGCGGGAAAATATCAACCGCGGGTTCGGCTGGCTTTTCATGACCACCGGCCGGCGTCTGGAGCGTGCAATTTACCTGACCCGGCAATTGCGCGAGATTGCCACGCCGCTCACCGAGCGGGAATGGTCGCTCCTCGAATGTTTGCTTGAAGTCGCCGATAGCTCTATGACCTACCGCACGCGTTATTACACCACTCTGCAACCCCTGGCTGTTCTGGATGTGTTGATGGCGGATGAAACGAATCCCCGTTCTCTCGATTTTCAATTGAGCCACCTGGCAGATCTTTATCAAAAGCTGCCTCGGCATCTGCCGGCTGATCTCAAGGCGATGCGGGCCGCGTTGACATTGTTACGCAGTTTCGATCTGCGAAAGTTAAAGTATCCCTTGCCAGGGGGTATGGCGGCCAACGGTTCCGACGGCCTCTCGCCGCTTGCGGCGTTCCTCCAAGACTTGGAACGCTTGCTTCCGTCCTGGTCGAACAATTTGTCGAGCCGATATTTTAGCCACGCCCGAACCTTGCCGATCACCATCGGCCAATGATTTGGGAAATGATCATGGAATATGGACTAGCAAGGGAAAACGCCCCGCAGACATGAACTATAAAATCGTTCACCGGACGACCTACCGATACAAGTATCCCGTCTCGTCCGGAAGTCATGTGGCGTGTCTGAAACCGCGCGTCAGGGCGGGCCATCAGTCGGCGCGGAGCGCGTTGAACATTCAACCTCGCCCGTCGACCTGCACCGAGCGCATAGATTTTTTTGGAAACCTGCTCTGCTTTTTTACCATCCAAGAGCCGCATCGGGAGTTACTGGTCGAGGCCCGAAGCCACGTCACAATCGAAGGGAGCGCGCACCCAACCAGGTCTCAACCGCAAATTCCGTGGGAAGAAGCAGGCAGACTAATTGCGAACGATTATAGTCCCGAGGGGCTTGATGCCTACCAATTCAGCTTTGAGTCGCCGCGCATTCGTATGCGCGCGGAGTTCGCGGACTATGCGTTCCAGTCGTTTACACCGGGGCGTCCATTGTCAGAAGCGCTTCTCGACTTGACCGCACGCATCCACAAAGACTTCCGCTTCGATTCGAAAGTGACGAATGTCAGGACGACGACCGAAGAAGTCTTCAAGAAGCGGCGAGGGGTATGCCAGGATTTCGCACACCTGCAAATCGCATGCCTCCGATCCATCAATCTCGCTGCTCGCTACGTAAGTGGATACCTTCGCACCTACCCCCCGCCAGGGCAGCCAAGGCTCGTGGGCGCTGATGCTTCGCACGCGTGGGTGTCTGCTTATTGTCCAGGGATCGGCTGGCTTGATGTGGATCCCACGAACAATCTTGTCCCCTCGAACGGCCATGTGACGTTGGCTTGGGGACGCGACTACGGTGACGTGAGTCCTCTGCGCGGGTTGATTCTGGGCGGCGGCGCTCATACCCTCAAGGTCGGCGTCGACATGGAACCGATCGATTCCTAGTCCATGATGTTGAAGATGTCGAATGTTGGCATAGCGCTGGGTTTTCCAACGCCATGCGACCAAATGGATGGCAGTGCACGTCGTGTCATCGTATTCACGGACTATCCGGCCTGGGCCATACTCTCGTCGATTTCGTCAGTCCAAACTGTAAAGCGTTCCAGAGTATTTGGGCCAAAAGTAGTGGTGATCGCGACATCAGTCGCGTCGCGGCCTCGGGCGATGAGTACTCGCCCAATCCTGGACACGTTGTTTCGAGGATCGAACGTGTGCCAGGCACCGCCAAGATAGACTTCAATCCAAGCTGCAAAATCCATCACGCCGTAGGGCGGCGGTGTTCCCATGTCGCCGAGGTATCCGGTGCAGTACCGGGCAGGAATATTCATGCAGCGACAGAGTGTGATCGCCAGATGCGCAAAGTCGCGACAAACGCCGACACCCTGCTCGAACGCCTGCCAGGCGGTTCGCGTGGCGCGCGCCTGCTGATAGTCGAAGGCAATATGGTTATGGACGAAGTCGCAGATGGCCTGAACTCGCCCCCATCCTGGTGGCGTTTGACCAAAACGCGACCACGCTACGTCCGACAGTAGATCAGTTTCGCAATACCGGCTGCCCAAAAGAAAGACTAGAGCATCTTCCGGTAAATCTTGCAGAGCATGCTGTTCAGCGGACGGCGTCAACGCATCCGGTTGTGCCGAATCTCGAACTACTCCGGTGCCTTTCAAACAGATATGCCCGGCCGGCGCCAGAATTCGAGAGCACCAGTTTCCAAAGCCGTCTCGGTATGCCTTGATCGGTGTTTCCGGATCGGTGACAAGAATATCGGGCGTCACGATATCCGAAGCCCGGGAGTAATGGACATTGACCATGAGGAGCATCGGCGTATCCTGCGGGCAATAGAAAGCTATTTCGTAGCCGACTCGGATCAACAAACAGGTCCTCTCTTTCGTCTCAGAACCAAATGGCGACTCCCTTACCGGGAAGCTCCGCCAACACAAGATGTGGCCGTGACTCCGAGGGTTGCCACAAATGCGTTTCGCGCTCCAAATTTCGAGCTAGGGACGTTACTCTATTCTACAGGGCGCGACGACTTAGCTCCGCCGCGCAGGTTAATCCCTACCTATTCCTGTACGATCACGGCCCCGAACACCAGTTCGGATCCGGTGGGGCCAGACTTGGCTACTGACACTCCCGTGCCCGACCGAATTTACCGGCCTGTCACTATGAGCAACATCAGATGCGGCGAGCCTCAGTGAAGCCGCATGGGATGGGGGCCGGCCTTCAGGAAATGAACGCCGGAAAACGAACTCCTGGTTGTAAACTACTCATCGACCCTCCCTGATCAAACTGCAGCATGAACTGATTGCTCAGCAGGAGCGAACGCGATAGTGGACCAGGCAACTCACAAAACAATTGTCTCCTACATCTGGGGCATCGCTGACGAATGTCCTCCGCGATCAAAGCAAATGAAAGCAACCGTCCCTCGTGCTGCGACTCGAGAAACCGCTTCCCACTCGACGTCATACATCACTGCCCTTAGCATTGCGTATCAACGGCACCCTCGTCCGAAACCAGGAAGCAGTATCGATTGTGCTGATCGTGGACGTTCTCTTTCTTGCATCCTAGACAGATTCCACGCTGGAAGGAAACCAAAGAAATGCATCGCAGAGATCTCCTGAAAGCGGCGGTATTCCTTCCGGCACTGGCTCAAGGCGATATTGCTGCTGGCCTCGCGCAGGGCCGTAATTGCGGCTTCGCGCCACCGGTTGCAGATCGCCTGGATCAAGGCCCGTTCGACATCGATCAGGACCAGGGCTGGCAAACCGTGCTGTTTACGACGCCTTCCGAACGCCCTCTACGAAATCCGGGACTTGGACTCGTCGGCTACTCCTGGGAAGAGAACGGGCCGTCTCTGGCGGCGCGAGCTGGTCGGGAATCGCTCGAACAGCACGTGGAGAAAATATCGAGCCTGCCGTTCGTGGATGTTCTCTACATCCGGTGTGATTGGCGCAACGTGCAGCGGCGTGCCGGACGCCTTGATCTCGATCCGGTGTGGGCCTTGACTCTGGATGCGGCGAAACGGAAAGGACTTCGTGTCGCATTTCGAGTTCAACTTTCCAACGAGTCGTTTCAGCCGGAACAAATTGCTCTTCCACCGTTTCTGCGCGATCGCGTGCCGCTGGTCACAATCGGGCGCATCCCCGGCAAGGGAGACGCGGAATACCGTGAACCTCGCTATGATCATCCGGAATTTCAGAAAGCGTTCACAGAACTGAACGACCTGCTGGCCGCCGAGTTCGAAGGCAATCCCTTGATCGAATGGATGGACCTGATGCAATACGGCTTCTGGGGCGAGGGACACACGAGCAACTATCCCAATCCTTTCCCCGACTTCGTAACGGCCCAACGAACCTTCGTGAGCATGACTGCGCGGCAGTTGGAAACATGGAAAAGAACGCCTGTCGCAGTCAATACCCAGCCCGACATCAGCAATGTGGGGAATCGCACTGTGATCGACATGGCGGTGCGGGCGGGTGCCTGGATGCGGTCCGACAGCATTATTGTCGAAGAGCCAATTCAGATCGACGAACTGGCAAACCGGCCGCCGTGGATCGCGGCGATCATGGAAGACGGCTACCTTCGCCAATACGATCCGCAGAAATTGAAACTGGATGGAGCCGGAATCAACGAACTGGAGAACTACATGCTCCATGTTCCGGACCTGCGCGCGAATTATTGGGCGCTGTGGACGGAGGCTGACAACCTGGCGCACTACAACGAAGTGTATCCTCGCGGCTTCGAACGTTTGCGCACCAGCATGGGATACCGCCTCCGGCCTTCCTGGGTCTGGCAACGCAAGCGTTATGGCGCCTTCGAATTGATCGTCTGCGTCAGCAATCGGGGAACGGCCGGGGTTCCAGGCGTTCTATGGCTGAACCTGGAAAGTCCCAACAAAACATTGAGCCTGCGGGGAGCGCTGGATGCGGGGCATCCTCATGGCGGCGGACTACGGCAAGCTTCGTTTCTGTTGCCCAAAGATTACAGCGGCAAAATTGTTCTGTCGGCTGAGCTGGAGATTCGTCCCGGCGTGAAAAAGCCGATTGCGTGGGCATGCGAACAGCCGGTCAACGCCAGCGGCTCAATTACAGTTGAATTAAAGAGTGAGAGCGATCGTGGTTGGCGAAAGGGCGTCTGATCTGAAAATCTGCCCTTTGACGCGTGCTGACATTTACATTCGGGAGCTCTATGACACCCACAAATAGGTCAAGGAGAATTTTCCTGGCGCCAGCTCCGTGTGCAGTATCGGACATCTTCGATGCGAGCGATCTCCTCCGCTTGCGTGCCGTAGGAGGTCTGGTCGCGCACGAAGACGGCTCTATGGTGCGATTCGGGTAGATCGAACTGGCCGATGATAATTTCTGCGTCTGCCGCCTTGGCTTAAAATAGTTGATCTGTGATAGCCAGTCTCAGCTTGGGCGAACCAGTCCGCGCCGGGTCGCCGTTACGAACCAGCAGTTCGGTCAGAACCACCTTTAAGAAGAGACCAGCTACGAACTCATACCTGTGCTATTCGTAGCCGTAGATTGGAAAGCTCCCGGCTCTCCACTCGTAAAACTCCCTTCGCGGTCGCGCGAATCCGTTCCGTCCCCGCTGTCACCCCGGGAAGCACGACCGCCGGCGAAGACGAAACATTGAGGCCGCCGAAGTTGAGCTCGTACATGCAATTCGGCTGCAGACTGGTAATGATTAGCGATTCGCAAGCCAAGTCTGGAAGAGATACTTCCCCGGAACTGACCTTCGAACCTGCTGTGCTGAATAATACGATTGGACCTCGCTCGAAGGCTGCACCCTGAAAATGGACGCCATCCAACAGTTCTGTTCGCCGTTGTCCAGTCTTCCCGGCGCCGCCAATTTCGAGCACATGAAGGAAGAAATCTTCCTCCGCCGGTCGAACTGGCGATACTTCGACTCGCCAACTGCCAGGGACAACGTTCTTGCGATTGGAGCTGAGAATCTTATTGAAGTCGTCGCCCCAAAACAGCTTCCACATGCGCCGAAGCTTGGAATCTTCCGGCAAGGGAGCACCCTCGGCTGGCTCAAGCGGCCAGCTTTCTCCCGATCCCCACGCTCCTCCGTGGTCATCGCCCGGAGTATAGAACTCGTTTCCTTTCCCGCCCCTTGTCGTCACTACCCGCTCCCTGGGAAGAAGAGAATGCACCAGCAGTTCTCCCGATTCCTCTGCGAAGCGAAACGTTTTGGCGTTGCGGAAATCCTGGGCCGACGCCGAGCCTGTGCCGTCGGCTTGGTCCACCGCAGGCTGATTCACACCATGAAGCACCCAGGTCTTCCGAAACGACGGGTCCGTGCTGACCACATGATCAAAGACAAACACACATCCGTGTTCCGGAGCGTAGAGAAGTTCGCGGGTGAAGCGTCGGACTTTGGTGCGGGCATACGCGTTACTCGCATCTCCCATGGCGTAGTGATAGTGGCCGGGAAGGCAATCGACAACGAGCATGGAGCCGAGGTTCCAAATGTCGCGCGTGCGATTCCAGTCCTCCCAGCTCCGTATCGTGTTCCAGTAGCGCGAGGAATCCATGCGTTGCCCACCGTCGTTAGCCGCGGGCAAAACATTGTCTGACCAGAAGAACTTTTCCGCGGGATCGTAAACCAGGATGGAATTGTGCGCCACCGTGCGGCGGTAGTAATTCAGATAGTGCGGACTTTCCGTGTCGGTGTAATCCGCACCGCTGTCGATTGCAAGATATCCGCCGTGATAAATCGTGAATTGATTTTGATCGAGGTGCTGGTGCTTGGCGAAATAGGGCCCGCAATCGAACTCGATCCAGGTCGATTCCGGCTTCCAACCATCCCGCATCACGAGATGCCCGACACCTGCGAAGTAGCGCTGGCGCGGCAACTCCTGTTCGCTCGTCAAAGCAGGATCCCGGGGCGTGACCTCCGGATCATCCCATAGAAACTCTAAGACCGGCAGCACCCACTGCTTGGCAAAGAAGCCGCTCTTGCGCAGAAGCCACGCGCTGTACGGGTCCTTGAAGCGGTTTACCGCATAGCCCAGTACTGCGGTGTCTCGCGAGTCCAGAATCGGATATTCGTTGTCTCCCTCACGCGACGGCGTGCCGTCGGGAAGAAGTTTGTAGAGGTAGGTCGTCCCCATGTTGCGGAACACTGGGAAGTGATACGCCGGGTCGACTCCGGTGGTTGTACGCTCCAACTCCGCGATCAGCGTGAGCGCTGCCCACGTGATGCGCATGTAGTCCATCGATTCGTGGTAGCTGCCATCCGGGCTCACGACATTTGTAATCTCGAGGATGTTGGCTAGACCTTTCGCAATTTTGTCGCGCCAAGTCTGATCCAAATCGGAATAACCCTCGACCGCGGCGGTGGTGAAAGCAGCCAGGGCAAGGTAGCGTAAGGCATAGTTGTGATATGACATTTCACCCGGATCAGAGAAATCGGGAGTGGCAATCATGGCGGCCGCACCATCCTTCAACTCTCCGGCCACGCGGTCTTTCAACGCGCGATCAAAACCTCGGAACGGAAGGAGCCAATCAAATGCGAGAGACCACCGAGCGTAGTCGACCCAAGAACGCGAAGGCTTGCTCTTGGCGGCGACGTGTTTTGTTCGCATCTCCACTAGCGCCCGCTCAGCGAATGCCTCGTCCCCGGTCAGTTGCCACGACAGGGCCCAACCTTCCATGTCTTCCGACGGGCGTCGTCCGGCCGCGTACCGTGTCTTCAGTAGGGGCAGACCTGTAAACGGATCCACGTCCGCGATCAACAACCGCGGACGGCGAACGGTTTCCTGAGCCCGCGCGGGCCATTTAGTAGCCAGCGCGGAAAGAGCTAGCGCGGTGATGAAGTCACGCCTTCTCATGAATTCAGCGAAGCGCTGCGAACGTCAAAGAAAAGATCACTGCGCAGTTTCGGACTTCGCCAGCCGCGTTAGGTGATATGCCAGCATGCGGTCTGGCAGCAACAAGGCCTTTCGAAATCGGATGTCTGCCTCTGCGGGTCGGCCGAGTTCCATTGCCAAAGATGCAGCGGTGTATTCCCACCAACTCGGATAGCCGCTGGTACTGCTTCGGTTCTCCGCCTCGTCTAGAGACGTTTGCAGCCGGTCTTGCCATTGCGCCTGGTCGTAGGCTGGCAATTTCCGCGCCGCCAACCAGGCCCACTTGATCTGGTCGGGGGCAGAGGCTGCGGAGGCAAGCTCGAATTTTACTTTGGCCTCATTCGCTTTTCCGCAACTGGCAAACACGGTTCCAAGCAAGTAACTAGTTCTTGCGGATTGAAGAATGGGCGCAAGGCCGTCGTGCGTGAAGGCCAAGTCTGGAACTCCTGAGCCAAGATGTTCAGCGCTTGCCAACGCGTCGCCGCAATGTCCTTCCTTTGCAGAAGCCAGTATCCGCAGCAACTGCAACTCAATCCACACCTGACGAACGTTGGTCCCACCCTCCTCGCGAGGAAAGAATCGGTTGTGGAAGAGTGTTGTGGCGCGTTCAAAGTCTCCGGCTTCCGCCAGGTTGAGAATCAACTCGAAGATCAGCGCCGGAGGCGCCGCATCCATCTGCGGATACTTTTCCAGCGCTTCCACCCGCTCGCGCGCCGGCCGGTTCAGCAGGCTGAGAGCTTGGTCGATTCCAAGATAGATCGCGATGTTGGCGGGATCGCTGCGCAGCCCATCGCGAAATGCGGAGAGCGCGCGTTCAGGCTCATTCTTTATCTGAAGCAAAGCCGTTCCCATGCTGGCGTCCAGGACGGGAGGCTCATGGCCAACCTCGCGAGCTTTCGACCATTCGTCGAGAGCGGCATCGGTCAACCCGCGGGAGAAATAAAACGTTCCCAGCAGGTAGTGCGCCGTGGTGTCGGAGGGATGCGCGTGCAAAGCCGCACGCAGAACGGTCAACTCTTCCGCGGTGCTGGGAAAAATATATGCGGTCGACAGTTTGGCGGCAGTGGCGTAATCGTCCGATCCGGACTGTCCAAGTTTTTCCCGGCAGAAACCGCGGAAGTAGGCGACCATTGGATGATCTGCCGGAGCTACGGCGCCGGGCTCACTCTGATCGCTGACCAAGGCCGGGTATTGTCTCGAAAGCACATTCAGGGCCTTCTGGTAGAGCCCCAGACGTAGATACTCCGTGGCCACGTTCAGCACGCGGTTGGAATCGTCGGCGAGGTGGGCAAGATCGGGACTCCCAAGTTCTTCTCGAAGAAAAGCGCTGAGCGGAAAGCGAGTCAGCCCTTCGCGGGCCATCGTCCGCGCCTCTTCAGACTCGCCGGCAACATCCTTAACCGCAGTTAACTCTTCCAGAGTGCGAAGATCGTCCGGAGCGGCACGCAGGGCGGCCGCCAGATGGTGCTCGGCGCCCCACACGTCTCCTTTTCGCTCCAGCAACTCGCCCAAGGCAAGAGCAGCCGGAGAATAGAAAGACGGAAGGCGCTCCGCCTGTTCGAACGCCGCGCGCGCATGATCAATCTCGCCCAAGCCGTTATAGGCGATCCCCATATAATAGGAGATTTCCGTGTCGGTGGTATCTCGGGCATGCACCGGCTCCAGCAGTTGCTTAGCTTCTGCGAAGCGCAGTAGGCAAGCCGCTAGCCGCCCAGCCGCCTTCTCAGCTTCGAAGCTGTCGGGAAACTTTGCCAGTGTTTCCTTGTAGGTGTCGAGGGCGTTCAGGGTTCGACCATTCAGTTCATCCTCTTTACCCGACTGAACCCAGTCGTCGACGGTTCGTTTGTCGGGATCGGGAACGCGGTATGACGGTTGCGGGCCTACGTGAATCTCTGACACGGGAGTCCAGTCGTATTCGCCCTCAGTTTGCCGCAGCAGAGTCGCCCCTTTGTCGTCCTGAATCGCAATCGTGTACTTTGCCTGCGCGTCGGCATTCGGAATCTCGTGCATCCAGGTGCGCTCGGGCGCGAGATCGAGCAGTCTCGCGAAATACCTGCTGCTCGCCCTTCAGAATCGACACTGACGCCCGCGGGATGGGCTGATTCGCGTTAAATCCGATCCTCAGGGCGTTGTCTTTCCGGCTAAGGCTCGCAATCCCAGAAAGGTTGGCGCGCGAAATTCCTCCTATTTCCCGTGCCGGCATCCAGTACTCCGAGAAGTGAATTGCCTGGCTCGGCTCAAGAAAAGCATAGGTCTCCTGATTGCGAAACAGACCCGCCTGCACCTCGAGATACCCGCTGTTATCGTCGGAGAGGGCTTTGCGCCAATCCAGGCCATCGGCATCAACACCCCAGGACCAGATTTTCCTGGCTGGAACTTCTTCGTAGTCCGCAAAATGTACTGTCCCCGTATTGGTGTGGGGACTCCACACTCCCATGAAATTTTCCCGGCTTCCATAGCTGAACATCGAAACCGGACCTTTGGTGTGATTGCGGACGACGCTGTAGTCGACACCATCCTGATCCACTGGCCAAGGGTGGACTTCGGTGAAGCCGTGGGTGGCGGCAAATCGCATCGGGTACTCGATCTGCGAATCCTCCCACGCCGCAACTCCGGCATTGTTCCACCAGTAGAAACGATGTCGCGCGTCGCTGCGGTTGCTGAGAGTAACGCGTTGTTCAAGCACCGTCGATTTCGGACGGAGAATCAACTCCACCGTCCACTCCATTCCATAAACGCGGTCGATGTTGCCGACAGTCACGGAGGCGCTGCCATCGTCGTGTTTCGCAAATGCAAAGTTGACCGGCGACATCGTGACCCAATTGTGCGAGACCGGAAAATTGAACTCAATTCCGAATGCGGCCCAAGCTCCGCGATAGGCGATCGCCGCCTTCTTAATTGAGGGATTGGCATAAAACATCGACTCGCCGGAAATTTTATCGACGCAGGTGTAAAGATGGCCGCCGATATCGGGCAGTACCGAGCACTTCAGATATTCGTTCTCGAGATAAATCGCCCGCCAGTCATGGTCAACCCGCCGGCTGGTCAGGTTATTGCGCAACGTATAGGGATAGTTGAAACGCCCGGTGGTCAACTGGTCGAAGGGAGGATTGGGATCGGGCAGCCCCTCTTCGTAAGTCGGCAGAGTGAGGGTTCCTTGCCAGACACGCACATCCGACTGAGCGGCCCACGCGCAGGCCGCTAATCCTAAGACGGCGATTTGCCAGAAGATGCGCATCTAAAGTCGCAGCAGGCGCGCAGCGTTTTCAAAGTAAACTTTGCCCAGGATGCTATCGGGCAAGTCAATGCCGTAGATTCGCCAACGTCCCTGCGGAGGTATTTTCGCCGGAGCGTAGTCGAAATATTCGTCGCTCGTTTCCAGAAACCGGTAATAGATCTCGTACAACTGGTCGTTGAACACCTGTTGCGGATACTCGTCGCCATGTGGCGTCGCATCCGTCGCGAACAAGATTCGATCCTGATACTTGTCGAAAAACTTTCTGGAGGTTACCGGCTGTCGGCCAAGCTCGCCGATGCGCGCGGCGATGTCGACCGACATGTTGGGAAACCGGTCGAGATTTTCGCTTACGTTTTGCAGGTCTTCCGAGAAGTTGCCCACATGCAGCGTCACAAATTGAGTACTAGCATGCCGGGCGATCACCCGGTTGCGAGCGGCGATCAACTCCGCGTTGCTGGGAAAATCTCCTCCATAGAACGACCAGTCGGGATGATTGTTCAACTCTTCGTAGCGTTCGTTGAAGCGATCCGTTGGCGTGAAAAACGCTATTGGATCGGAAATGTGAATTGCCACGGGAATGTTGAGTTGTCCGCAAGCGTCCCACATGGGATCGAAACGAGCATCGTCAATTTTTACCAGTGCGCCCGAAGTGATGTTTTCACGAAGATAGAGTCCCAGTGTCTTGAGAATCTTCAGTCCGCGGGCCCCATCCCGATGGGCGCGCTCTATGGCTTGTGCCTGCAGCTTCGGGTAATCCGCCTCCATGAAGCGGGAATACGAGGGCTCGGTGAATGTGTAAAAGCGCCCGGGATACGAACGGTCGTATTTCGCTACGGCCTCGGCGAGGCCGTTCTCGTAGCCGCCCGTCAGGTTGACCATAGCACGTATGTTCTTGCGGTCCATGACCGCGAGCAGTTCCCTGGGAGTGCCCGCATATTCGCGATCCGGCGAGAGTTCTACTCCCTTTTCTGACTTGGTCGAGACGGAGATGTGCGTATGGAAGTCAATGCTGGGAAATTTCGAACGCTCAACGCGGGACTCGCGCACGCGCAGCATGCTTCTCGGCTCATACTGCGAAAGTTCCAAAGGTGCAGGTCCGGTCGCGGGCTCCGCCTCATTCGCAGCAGCTATACCTGAGGCCCTGCCGGCTTGAGTCCCACATCCTGCGACCAGGCCCATTCCGTACAACCACTGACGCCGAGTGATCACGCGTATCTCCTCCAGCTATTGTCCAGGCTCCAGCACCGGCGTGGCGATATCCACCGGTCGAGGCTGTCCCTTGATCGAACCGTGCCAGACGCTCCCGCCGAAGGTCGTGATGTAGACCTCCTCTCGGTGCAGCGGATCGGGAATCACCCGTTGTCCCCACTTAAAGTTGAATCCCGGAATGCGAGACCAGTGCAGCCCGCGATCGGTCGATCGCCAGGCAGACGATTCAAAACCTGCCGCATAGACAACATTGGGATCCTGGGGATCAACGGTAACATCGTAAATGTGGCGATCTTTGTCGAGCACCTGCTTCCACTTCCTGCCGCCGTCCTCGGAGAGAAAGATCCCGCCGCCGTCCCCGTGTTCTCCCGCCGCTCGCGCCCATGCAGCGAGGTAGAGACGATCCGGCGTTTGAGGATCGATGGCAAGCCCATTTGGTCCGTTCGTGCCCTCAGGCAAGGAAACGGGCTGCCAGTGCTCTGCTCCGTCGGTCGAGCGGTACAGTGCGCCATCGCCGGCATTGTCGAAGCTTCCATCTTCCGATCGGCGCGCGATCACAACGTAGAGCGTGCCATTCGAGGCTCGCGCTAACCGCCACGCGAACGGCTCTTCTTGCGTGATCCCTGTGTTCTTCAGAGCCCAGGTGTGGCCGCCATCAGAACTCTTGTAAACACCGCGGCCAAAACCGGAGACGTATAACACGCGCGCCTTCACCGGGCTCGTGGGGTCGAGAAGAATATGGGTCGCCGCTGTCTCGTCCATCCCCGTATTTGACTTGGTCCAGTTCTTGCCGCCATCGTCGCTGATGCACACGCCACCTTTGTAATTCAGCACTGAGTTGTGCCGCCACATCTTTGGGCGAGGAAGATCGTGGGTGTAGCTGTTCACGCTCCACATGCGCCCACGCACATCAGGGTCGAAAACGATCCAATACGTCGTGTTCATCCACTCGCTGGGCACACCAGCCGTCGAACTCGTCCAGGAGGCGCCGTTGTCCTCACTGCGGAAAAGTCCGATATCGGTGTAGGTAATGAACTGGCGCTTCGGATCGAACGGATCGAAGTGAATTCCGTAGCTGTTGGTGACGTCAAGGCCCCGGCTCGTCCAGCCAGAGTCATCGACTTTGCGCGAATACACCGCTGTCCAGGTGGCGCCGCCGTCGCTGGTCCGCATGGTTCGTCCGAGGTCGGTACCGTACGCTAAGTTGGCATCCTGTTGAGCCACCGTAAGACTCAGAGGATTTTCTGCCCAAGCTGGCCCGAAGCGTGGGGTGATCCAGTTGTCCTCAACGTTCTTTGCCGCGACACCGGATTCTTTCCACACCAATTGCCAGTCAACCCCAGAATTTGTGGTTTTCGCGACACCCAACCAAGTATTTCCATCGAGCGTCTAGATGATCATAGGAGACATATGCCGTCTCCGGATGATTCAGACTGGTAGCAATGGCGCGCACTTTCCCGCCCGCGCCAGGCAGGTCGCTCCTGTGCCAAGTCGCGCCGCCATCATTGGAGATGAAAATTCCCTGTTCCGAAGTGGCATAGAGGATCGGTTGCGAAGCACCAAAGCCCAGGGAAACGTCATTGACTGTCGCCGGAAGCGGAAGATTGCGCACGCCTCCCGCGCCAGTTACCGCGATCGTGTGATAGCTTGCCATAAATAACGTCCGCGCATCGGCCGCGGAATGCGGGTCTACCCAGATCCGGCTAGGAAGATCGGGCAAGTTCACTTGTTTCATCCAACTCTTTCCATAGTCGCGCGAAATGAAGAGGGCGGGACTCTCCTTCGTACCGGCGGCCAGATAAAGAACCTGTGAGTTGGAGGGATCAACCGCCAGGGCCGCAATCGTGCCCAATGGATCTGGATCGGCAAGAATCTGCTCGTCAGAATGATCCGAATCCATCTTGACGCCCTTCACCGCTGAAGGACTGGGATAAACCAGATTCCACTGTTCGCCGCCGTCCGTGCTGCGCCACAAACCCGTCGCATGGGCGTACATGGTCTTGGCATCCAGGGGATCGAAGACAAAGAAATTCACGACACCCCGCAGGTTGAACATGCGCCAGGTGCGCCCACCATCATGAGTGATGTAAGAGCCAGTCATGTCGCAGGAGATCAAGACGGTGTTGGGATCATGGGGGCTGATGGTGGGATTGAACATAGCCCCGCCCCCGCCCGGTCCGATGACGCGAAAATCTCCCGGGCGCTGGGCAACGGCGCTGCTCAGGCACACTAGTACGAGAACTGCGCGAAAGAGGTGGAGTTTCATCGGCTCATGGAGCTGCCGCACCAGCATTCAATCGAGCATACGCAGCCAATGCAGCTCCAACCGCATACGCTGCTTAACACCGGCAGACTAGAAAGTGATTCGCAGCCGCAGACGAATGGTCCGCTGGCTGAGCACACCTTCCTGGGGAAAACTATTTGTCAGCTGACCGAAAAGCGGATTGACGTTGATGTTTGAAGGGTCGGTGATCGGCAACACCTGCCCCGTGTTTTGATCGACAGTGAGGTTAAAGTCTCCGACTTGCGCGAAGGTGCCCCCACCGCCGCCGAAGTCGGCGTCCGGAGCAAGCAACGGGTGATTGAAGACGTTATCGAAATCCGCTCCAAGGGTCGCAACCACCCGCTCCCCTACCGGGAAGGCCTTGTGAATACCCAAATTCACGCCCCATGCGCCTGGTCCCGTCAGCATATTTCTTTTAGCAACGGCCGAATTGCTTAACAGGTCAGCTCCGACCGAGGGGAGCCCGAACGCACTGGAGTTCCAAATGATGGAGTTACTCCCTTTTTTCCCGGTATTGATGTTGTTGCTCAACACTAAGGGCCGGAATGAGGGCTCGGCGTTGAAATCTCCGACTGCATCGATCGATGAAACCGCGATGTTTCCCGGTTCGACCGGATCACAGTCGTCGCAGACCCAGAACGGCGTGAAGCCTTGTCCGGATTTGGCAAACATATTGAAAGTCGTTTGCCAGCCCCCTAACAGGGTATTCGCCAGCTTTGAAAACGACCCGCCAATTCGACGGCCACGTCCGATGGGCAAATCATATATTCCGTAGGCGATGAAACGGTGCTTGGAGATGTAACCGTCCGTGCCGTAATCCGCATTGGGGTTAAATGGGTTGTAGCCGATTCCTCCCAGGCTGGAGTTGGCGGTGTCCAGCGCGCTGCTCTTCTGATCGAGATAGGTGTAGGACATATCCAACATAAGGCCGCCTTTGTAGAGCCGCGTGAATTCGGTTTGGAAGGAGTTGGAATTTGCATGCCCGAAGTTTCCATAGGTCAGCAAAAACTCTCCCACCAGCGGAAAGGGCAATCGAGCCAAATCCTGTGGCGAGTACGCGCAGCTTCCCTGGGTCGGGTCGCAAATCGTGACACCGTCTCCTTGAGTTGTGCCAAACGGAGTAGTGTTCGGAGCAAGTTCATCCAGGTCCTTACCTGCGATCAAGCCGCTCATGTGTGTGCCGAGATACGACAACCGCAGAGTTCCGTCGCGAACAATCTCGCGTTCAAACGTGGCGTTGTATTGCTGAATGCGGGGTGTCTGGATGTTTATCGGTATGGCGTTCGCGGTAACAGAATTGCCAAACCCTTGTACCGTTCCACCGGTGATCGGACTGATCCCATCCTGTGAAGCGGTTGGCCATCCCTCGAGCGTAGTTCTCGAGGTAACTCCCTGGTTGAATGGATTGGTTCCGATGGCGTCACGGATTCCCTGCGCCGCGGAAGTCGGATAGAAGACGCCCCAGCCCCCGCGCACCACCGATTTATCCCCCAGTTTGTAGGCAAAACCGAGGCGCGGAGCGAAATTATTATTGTCGGTATGGACCAGACCCCGGCCCAAGCCGGCCTGCGAAGCAGTGATGTATCCATAGCTGACGATCCGCGTGTCCACATAGGGTAAAGTTTTCGCCGAGGGAATGATGAACACTCCCGGATTTCCAGTTGGATTCGAACGGGTGGGGTCGAAGTTTATGAGAAGATCGTCTTTTTCGATAAAAGGAGTCGCCAAATCATAGCGAAGGCCAATATTCAAAGTGAGCTTTGACGAAATCTTCCAATCGTCCTGAGCGTAGTATCCTTCCTCCCAGTTATAGACATTCATGGGAGGCCGCGCCTGTAGCACATAGGTCGCGCTCGTCGGGGGTAGCCCCATCAGGAACTCCGTGAACGGATCCGCATTAGTGTCGAAACAAGAAGCGTTGGGGTCAGCGTCCGTAGCAGCGCAAGTTGTCGGTTGGCTATACGTCATGGAACCACGCGGGTTTCCACGGTTGAGAGCAAACCCGTCCACCGCCTGATTACGCACGAAATCCGCTCCCATTCGCAGATTATGCTTTCCCCGCACCCATGTCAGAGTGTCTCCGAAAGTGATCAGATCCTGGTTTTGCGGCCTATAAGTATTGCGCCCACCATTGGTAAAAGTAGCAAAGCTGTTGCTGAAGCTGATGGCGGGATGCCCAAAGGTACCGAGCGCAAATTGACCTACCACTGAACCGTATGCGTCGATGTCGGCAGCGTCAAAACCTATGCCGGAAAGGAACCCTTCCAGAGTGGTGTTGCTGTGTTCCAGCAAATTCTGCTTGTTGAACCCACCGCGCGCCTCGTTGACGAGAGTTGGCTTAAAGATACGCGTGTAAGACACTTGCACAGTTTGGTTTTGACGATTGTTTTGCGTCAGACCGAGTCCTATATACGGGGACACAACCGGGCTAGTCGCGCTCGTTTCTGCCGATGTGTTATAGCTGGCATAAACGTGATCTTTTTCGCTGAAGTCATGGTCAAGCCGCAGAGACCCTGTGTCCAGTGTATCCCGTCCAGACAGTTGCGTCGCATAGTCCGGAGAAATCTTGCCGGTCGTGCTATTGATTGGCGCCGACAAGCTAATGTGAGGGAAGTATTTGGTGATCAAGCTTTGCACCGACGGATTCAAGAGCTCTGATGGAATCTGAATAAACTGCAAACCCAACCCGCCGACCGTATCGGTAGCAATCTCTTGCGGTGTGAGTACTGTGCCGGCGGGAACGTCCGGCTTGGACGCATCGTCCATCAGTGAAAAATCTCCGGTCCACAGTGCCGGATGAGCAAGTTTCGTCGTCGAGATGTTCACGGGCGATACGTTGTAGTCCCGTTCATAAGCGGCGAAAAACCACGTATGTTTCAGTCCTTTAACAGGACCGCCTAGGGATCCTCCGAGATCGTTGATGTTGAAATAAGGCGAGCCATTCGTGGCGTTAAGATCCTGCAGCGAGAGTGCAGCCAAGGCCGAATTAGCGTTGTTGTAGAAAACCGAACCGTGAAACTGATTTTGCCCACGTTTGGTGGTAATACGGATGTTGGCCGTACCTGCGTATTCGGCGCTAAAGCTGTTAGAGAGAACGTTGAGCTCGTCGACTGCTTCGAGCGAAGGCTTGCTGTCGGTCTGCGAACCGAATATACCTCCGTTGGAACGCTGCCCATCTACTGAGAAACTGCCACCGTAACTTTGCCCGCCGATGAACTTGAAATCTCCCGGCTCATCCGCACCCGTGATATTCGGATTCAAATATAAAAACGAGTAAATATCGCGACTGTCGCGTGGCAGATCAATCACGGACTGATGACCGATGGTGTCACTGATGGTTGGATTCTCGGTATTGATCGTCACCTCTTCCGCCGAGACCTCAATCTTTTCTGCGCCCCCGGACACTCGCAGGGTTACGTTGACCCCAACGGTCGCACTTCCATTAACAAGCACGTCATTAATCTCTTGCGTGTTCATCCCGCGAGCAGTGACCGATACCTTGTAGCGGCCGGACTTCAAACCGAAGATCTCAAAATCGCCCGCTCCGTTCGTATCGGTCTGCCGCGAAGTGTTGGTATCGAGGTCGGTGACGGTCACTTTCGCGCTGGCAATGACCGCGCCGGTTGCGTCCTTCACCGCGCCTCGGATTGTGCCCAAGTCAGTTCCTTGCGCGAACAAGAAATGGACGGTTCCCAGCGCTGACAGTACGAGGAAGAACAAGGCAAGGCGAGTCACGGACCTCATGGTAAACCTCCCACCGCGGAGAGCTTCTATGGCCGAGCTTTTATCACACTCGACAGGAAAAGTAAATAAAGATTACCAAATGAAGAGATGTAAGAAATGAAACGCAAGCTTTCGTTGTTGGGATCTCTGTGGCCGAGGGCCCGACGGCGTCAAAAGCCCCCGGAATCAGGTTCTCGCAGAAACCTTGCCGCTCGCATTTTCTTCCAAAGTCTTGGCCATCTGCCAGCACAGTTCTATGGAAGGAAACACATCTTCAGTCGAAGGGCGCGGAGGCTGCTTGCGAGTCAGGGCCCGAATGAATTCCGAGGCTTCGTCATAGCATCCGTTTAGCACATCTTCTGGCACGCTCCCGGACGCAGCTTCCGCCAGCGCCAAACGATTCTCGCGAAAACAACGCACTCCGCGCTCAGGACCGAACGGGCAAGTGACCACCGCGCGAAAACTTTCGCCAATCAGTTCGTAGGTTTCTTCGAGCATTCCTGCCGTCGGCAGAACATCCAGGCGCCCGGAAACGCCACTGGCAAAGCTGAGGTCGATCGAATACCATTTCGCGGCTGCTTCACCTTTCCCGAGCGCGTGGATTTTTGAGTGAGATACCTGACCCGCGATATAGCGCATTGCATCGATCGCATGAACCGCCGTCGCCCAGAGAAATTCCGGTTCACGCCGTTCGTGCCGCGACATCACGCAACGCACATAGCGCAGGGATCCGGCGGTGCGGGTCCATTCCAGTGCTCGGTTGAGAAACGGCATGAAGCGCCGGTTCACAGAAACCATGTTGAACGTATTCGTGGCCTGCGCTGCAGCCAGTAGAGCCTTTCCCTCTGCAAGCGATGCACCCAGCGGCTTCTCCACCACGCACGGAATCGCCTGGGTCAGCAGCTTGATGCCAAGTTCAGAAATTTTCTCCACCGGAACGACCGCGATGCAGCCATCCAGTTTGTGCCGCGCCAGCATTTCATTCACATCGCGGTACGGATTGAGGAAACCATGCTGCTGGCAAAACAGCTGTGCACGTTCCAGGTTGAGATCGCAAGCTGCGGTCAACTCAATCTCGCCCGGATGCGCAGCCTTGTATCGGGCCAAGGGGACGGCATGGCCGCCCTCCGAGTGTTCCCCACAACCAACGAGTCCCAATCGAATCATAAACTTGAAAACTGCTAGTCACTCCGCGAGCCCAACGGCCCAGTGCTTCCGCCTTCACCGGACTCTGGGCTCACAGATTCCTGGCCCCGAACCAGATGCAACGACAGGCCGACAGCCAGAGTCAGACCGGCAAACAATAGGACCGTCATTCGCTGGCCCGGCGGAGCTGTCAGTAGCAGTAACAGGCTCAACAGTCCGATGCATGATATGGTCCGGCTCAGAAAGCGAAACACCGGAACGGTGAAATCCGGAGAATCCTTCAATTCGCGGGCGACATCGATTGGCTTATTCAGGTTGTTGAAAAGTCGCGCTCGAGCGACTGTATCGCCTCGATCGAAGAGCATGCTCAAGAAAAAAGTCCCAAACGACGCTGGGATGATATAGCCCACCTGCTGAATCAACGACCAGTGATAATGGAATGCCCCCAGCATGCCAAGAATCAGACCGATCGCGAACGACGCCAGACCCGACCACGGCGGCGTCCGGCGCACGGCCAAACCCAGCAGCGCGGGCGGCCCGTAAGCCAACGACATAAGAGTGTTGAAAGTCAGCATGACTTGGAACACACTTTGCCCGCTGCCTGCCATTACTGCGGCGATCACGATAGTCGCTCCGCCGATGAAGAATGTAGTCACCCACCCTGCTATCAATAACTCACGATCTCCTGCGTTCTTGCGGAGCAAGGATTGATACAAGTCTTTGGACAGAATCGCAGACTTGAGATTGAACTGTGCGGATAGGTTCGCCATGGTGGCGCTGAACATTGCCGCCAGCATCACGCCAATCAGTCCATGCGGCAGCAAGGTCAGACTGGCAACCGCATATGCACCCTCGCTGGGATTCGCCAGCGAAGGCCAAACCGTGCGCAGGTCGGGATAAAGCACGCGCATCGCCATGGGAGGAATAAACCACAAGAACGCGCCCACAAAAAATAGTCCACAACACAACAAAGCTACTTTGCGGGCCGAACGTTCGGTGTCGACACTGAAGTAGCGTTGCGCCATCGCGCTGGTGTTGTATCCAAATGAAACCATGATGGTCCAAGACACTATATAGAGCCAGCCAAATTCTCCGGAAACGTGGAGAGTCTTCATCTCCGGAGGCAGCGAATGGATCAACCCCGTCACTCCCCCCACCCGTGCGAGCGACAGGATGCCGAGCACCAGGCAAAACGGCATCAGGATTGACGCTTGCAGAAAATCGCTGACCACCACCGCCCAAAGGCCACCCAAAACGCAATAAAAGACAATGAGCGCGCCTGCCCCTACGATGGTCCAGGTGACGGGAAATCCACACGCGGAAGATACGAACAGGCTCAGACCATACAATGTGCTGGCACTGGTAAAAAGCTGAAACGCGATCGTGGTCCATGAGAACGTCTGATGAGTGGCCAAGTTGAAGCGGCCGGATAAGTATTCCATCACCGTGGTGATCCGGCTGCGCCGCCAGAGTTTGGCAAATATGAAATACCCCAGCAGGAAGCTCAGCGCGTTGCCAATATACAGTCCTATGGCCGCTATCCCCGCGCGGTAGGCCACGCCCGCCGCACCCGTAAACGTCCACGCACTGAAGCCCGACATGAAGCAGCTGAGGCCCGCGACCAACCAGGGAACACGGCTTCCTCCGCGAAAGTATTCCGCTGCACTGCGATTGAAGCGCACCACATACAGCCCCACCAGCACCATCAGCAGCGCGTAAAAAGCAATGACTATGTAGTCCACCGCGTTTACGCTGCTCATCTCGATTGATGCTCCGCCCAGTTCTTATACTGGGTTCCGCGAAAAAAGAGAAGTTAATAGATACCAAACGAAGTGAATCGCCAAACGATGTTAGACTGTGCGGCATGCCGCGTCCGCAACTGATCGTTTGCGCCGGGGAGGACTTGTTCGCGTCTTTTTTTTGCACCCAGCAACAGAGACGATTGTCGCGTCTGTTGCGCTGGAGCCGGGACGGAGCCCGAACTCTAACCCCCGGTCTGCGACGCAAGTTGACGACAGCAGACGCTCTGATCACCACCTGGGACTCACCGCGCTTTTCGGGGGACTTGCTGCAATTGGCGCCGAAGCTCCGGATCATCGCTCACTGCGGTGGGGAGGTGAAATCGCGATTCGGGCCTTCCCTCTTCGATGACCTGACCATCACGGCCGCGCCCAAGCCCATGGCTCGCGCCACCGCGGAACTCGGCGCCGCATTGCTCGTCTACAGCGCCCGAAATCTGGATTTCTATCGAGACAAGATGCGTCAGCGCTCCAATCGTATTTACGACGACCTGCATTTGCATGGTTCCACCGAATCGATGTTCGGACGCGAAGTTGCCATGATCGGCTTCGGCCGAATCGGGCGTGCGCTGGTGGACCTACTGCGCGGCTTCGATCTGCACTGGCTTGTATATGACCCTTACGCGCCCAGATCCCTGGCCAGACAGTACCCGGTTCATTTCGCTAGCCTCGATTCACTCTTGCGTCGCGCGCATCTGTTGCTCCTGACTGCGGCCTTGACGAACAAAACGCGTGGCCTTCTAAGCCGGGATCGTCTCGCACGCTTGCCCGACGGCGGCGTCGTAATCAACATCGCCCGCGGCGGCCTGATCGACCTGGCCGCACTGACAAACGAAGTAAGAAGCGGCCGGCTCCGCTGTGCGCTCGATGTCACCGATCCTTTGGAGCCGTTGCCCATCGGACACTCCCTGCGCACGCTGCGGGGAGCCATCATCACGCCGCACATCGCGGCCAGCAATCGCCGCGTCCGCCACGACATTGCCGACACGGTGATGAACGACCTGGAGCGCTTTTTCATGGGGCATGGAGTCGAAAACCGCGTAACTCGCACCATGCTCGACCGGATGACGTAATCGTGAAATTGTCCTTCTCCACGCTCGCCTGCCCCGACTGGTCAATGCCGCAGATCATTGCCATCGCCTCGATCGCAGGTTATGACGGCATCGAATTGCGATTGGTGGAAAACGAAGATTCATTGTGGAAGTTGCCCGCATTTCGCGGAGCTCAACTGGCATCCACGAAACAAGCCTTGTCCGATCACAGGTTAACAATTTCCTGCGTGGACACCAGTTGCCGGTTTCACTCCCCCGACGTACAAGAACGCGCGCGGTGGCTCGAGGAAGGCGAGCGCATGGCGGACTTGGCGGCTTCCTTGAATGCGCCTGGCATCCGAGTCTTCGGGGAGAAGATCCAGACGGGCGCCGACCGGGCCTCGACTCAAGCCTGGATTTCAGATTCCATCAGCGTGCTTGGTGGACGGGTCGCCGCCAGCGGAATTGAAGTCTGGCTGGAAACTCACGGAGACTTTGCATGTTCATCCGCGACGGTGGAAATCCTGGCGGCATCGGGATCGCTGAACATCGGGGCCGTGTGGGATCCGGCAAACTGTTTCCTCGAATCGGGAGAGCGGCCGCAAGAAGGCGCATCTCTTCTGGGTCAATACATTCGCCACGTGCACATCAAAGACCTGCGTCAGAATTCAGAAGGCTGGAGACCCGCCCTTACCGGCGATGGAGATTTCCCCTTGCCCGAAGTTCGATCCGCGCTTTGCCGACTCGATTACCAGCTCTTCGCGTCTTTTGAGTGGGAAAAGAAATGGCATCCCGAGATCGCCGATGCCAAGATTGCGCTGCCCCACTTTACACGCTGGTTCCGGGAGAATTGGGAAACATGAATGATTACGCGGGCACGATCGTGCGCAGACTGGCAGCACCCGACCTTTCCGCAGCGCTGGAATTGTCGGAACAAGCCGGCTGGAATCAAACGGCAGACGATTGGCGCATGCTGATCGACCTGGCTCCTGAAGGCTGTCTCGCCATCGAGGTGGAGGGCGAACTGGCCGCGACGACGACCCTGTTGTGTTACGGCCGGCGTCTGGCTTGGATCGGAATGGTTCTGACTAAGGAATCCTATCGCGGACGGGGATTCGCCCGGCGTTTGCTGACGCTGGCGCTGAGCTTGGCCGATCAGACGGAGATTGAAACTGTTAAGCTCGACGCTACCGATCAAGGCCGGCCACTCTACGAAAAGATGGGCTTCCGAAGCGAACAAGCGGTGGAACGCTGGACCAGGCCGGGGACTGGACATGCCACGGGAACCAAGGTTCGCATCGGCGAGCGACCCGCAGAGAATTGGCGAATGGCAGACCATCGTGCGTTCGGAGCCGACCGCTCCGAGCTCTTAGAGAAGCTCGCCCGGCGCGGTCAGCCTCCTTTCGTTATGGACGGCTCCTACTGGTTGACGCGGCCCGGGCGCTATTCGCAATACCTGGGGCCGTCAGTGTGCGATGCTCCCAGAACTGCTCGCACACTGATCGAGCAAGCGCTGCCGACCGCGGGCTACCGAGACTGTTCATGGGATTTGTTTCCGACGAACGCCGGCGCGGTCGCGATTGCGCGTGATCTTGCATTTACACCGACCAGACGCCTGCAGCGCATGGTGCACGGAAAGGATCTGCACGCAAACAACGATTCGATCTATGCAATCGCAGGGTTTGAGCTGGGCTAAGTGACGACTATCAAGAATATCGAAGAATTAGAAGATCACCTCTCCCGACCTACTGAGGCCGATGCCGCAGCGATGTCAGCCTTGAACGGCGACCTCTTGATTCTCGGCGTCGGGGGCAAAATGGGGCCGAGCTTGTCCCGTCTTGCGCGTCGCGCCGCCGCCCTTGCCGGCGCCCACGTTCGCATCGTCGCCGTAGCTCGTTTCAGCAACGCCAGCCTGCCCGCGCAGCTGGCAGCGCAAGGAATTGAACCCATCACCTGCGACCTGCTGGAACCTGGAGCCTTGTCCCTGCTGCCCGAGATTCCGAACGTCATCTTCATGGCGGCGCGGAAATTCGAGACCTCCGGCGCGGAACACTTGACCTGGGCGATGAATACTTTCTTGCCCGGCCTGGTTGCGGAGCGCTATCGCAACTCCCGCATCGTCGCTTTTTCGACCGGCAACGTGTATCCCCTACGTTCGGTGTCAGAGGGCGGAGCCGTCGAGTCTACTCCCGTCGGCCCCGTGGGCGAGTATGCGCAATCGGCTCTGGGGCGCGAACGCATGTTCGAGAATGGCTCGCATCGATGGGGAACACGCGCGGCCATTCTGCGTCTGAACTATGCCGTCGAACTGCGCTACGGCATTCTAGTAGATATTGCACGCGCCGTGTTCGAGCGCCGTCCTATTTCTCTAGCCATGCCCTACGTGAATGTGATCTGGCAGAGGGACGCCAACTCCTGGTGTCTGCGCTCCTTTGCTTACTGTCAGTCCCCGCCGTTTGTATTGAATATCACCGGTCCCGAGACTCTTTCCGTGCGCGAACTCGCAATCGAATTTGGCCAGCACTTCGGAATCGAACCAATATTCCGAACGGAGCTCGAAGGTTCCACCTCACTGCTCAACAACGCCGCCAAGGCCGGAACACTTTTTGGCCGCCCCACGGCAACTCCCGCGGAATTGATTGGATGGGTCGCCGATTGGATTCGCCACGGTGGTGTAATGCTGAACAAGCCGACACACTTCCAAACGCGGGACGGAAAATTCTGATGCAGCTGCGCGAGAAACTTCGCTCGGGTCTTGTGATTCCAGCCCATCCTCTCGCTCTTAACCGTAACCGCCAGCTGGACGAGCGCCGCCAGCGCGCTCTAACTCGATATTATCTGGCTGCGGGCGCGGGAGGCATTGCAGTGGGGGTTCACACAACTCAGTTCGCGATTCGTAATCCGCAGTTTGGATTGCTGCGACTGGTCTTGAGGCTCGCCATGGAAGAGAGTCGAGGCCGCGATGTCGTCAAGATTGCCGGGGTTTGCGGCAAAACAGATCAAGCCACAGCCGAGGCGCAACTGGCGAAAGAGTTGGGCTACGATGCCGGGTTGTTGAGTCTCGCGGCCTTGAGCGATGAGAGCATTCCAGAACTTCTCAAACACGCTCGAACCATTGCGTCCGTGATTCCGGTCATGGGCTTCTATTTGCAGCCGGCGGTCGGAGGCCGCTTACTCCCGTATGAGTTCTGGCGCCAGTTCATCGAAATCGACAACGTGGTTGCGATCAAAATCGCGCCCTTTAATCGCTATCAGACCATTGAGGTGGTGCGCGCGCTGGCTGAATCGGGCCGCAGCCACGAAGTCACGCTGTATACCGGCAACGACGACAACATCTTAATCGACCTGCTGACACCATTTGCCTTCGCGAACCAGCGGATTCGGATCGTCGGCGGCTTGCTGGGGCAATGGGCGGTGTGGACAAAGACCGCGGTTTCTCACCTGGCGATGGCGAAAAATAATTCCGACGCGATCCCCGGCGAACAACTCACACTTGCCCAGCAGATTACCGACGCGAACGCGGCGATCTTCGATCCCGCTCACCAGTTTCGTGGATGTATTCCGGGCATCCATGAGATCCTGCGGCGTCAAGGTCTGCTGGAAGGCCGCTGGTGTCTTGATCCCCACGAGAAACTCTCCCCGGGTCAGATGGAAGAAATCGACCGAGTATGCAGATCGTATCCGCATTTAAAGGATGATGACTTCGTAGAGGAGCACCTCGATGAATGGCTTGGCTAGAACTCTTGTCGCTGTGCTTCTTTGCAGCCCCACGCTGGTCGCGGGTCAAGCGGTACTCGAGAGCACCTTCGCGAACAAAGATGTGCTTCTGCAGGTCGATCCGGCTCTGCCCTTCTGGAGCGCCGCCCACCCCGTCTTCATGGAGAGAGACTCGTTCGGACAGGCTGTCCCTCGATATCGCACGGAAGTACGCTCGCGCTGGACAAGAGACAATCTGTACTTCTTATTTATTTGCCCCTATGAGCAGCTCCACCTTAAGCCCCAGCCGAACACACGCCAGGAAACCAATCAACTCTGGAACTGGGACGTAGCGGAGGTATTTGTCGGTTCGGACTTCGCGAACATAGAGCATTACAAGGAATTCGAAGTTTCGCCGCAAGGCGAGTGGATCGACCTGGATGTAAATCTCCAGAATCCTCACCACGAGGATGGGTGGACGTGGAATTCAGGGTTCGAAGCGATTGCCGGCATCGATCAGCAAAAGCACATCTGGTATGCCGCGATGCGGATTCCTCTGGCTGCAATCGACAAGCGGCCACCGGTGCCGGGAAATACATTGCGCTTAAACCTGTTCCGTAGCCAGGGCCCTCCCGAGCATCTGCACGAGATAACCTGGCAACCGCCCATGAGCAAGACATTTCACGTTCCCGAACGATTCGGGTTGCTTAAACTGGTGACGAGCGAGCGTTGAACGGCACAGAGCAAACATCGGCAATCCGACGCGAGGAGCCTTACCCATGTGCATCCTGCACAGTTTTTTTCTGACAATCGCGCTCGCAGGCCTGACGCTCATCGCACCCTGTGCCCCAGCGGCGGAACCGCTCGCCGTGACGGTTGAACGCGGTGCGGCAGTCAAAATGCGCGATGGAACGACTCTTCGAGCCGACATCTATCGGCCAAAAGCGGAGGGCAGCTTTCCGGTTCTCCTCGAGCGCACTCCCTACGATAAGAACAACTCATCCGGTTTCGGTCTGAGAGCCGCAGCGCAGGGCTATGTCGTAATTGTGCAAGACGTTCGCGGACGCTACACCTCCGACGGCGAATGGTACCCGTTCAAGAATGAATCGAGTGACGGCTTTGATACCGTCGAGTGGGCTGCAGCCTTGCCCTACTCCGACGGCCGGGTGGGAATGTTTGGTGGCTCCTATGTGGGCGCAACGCAGATGCTGGCTGCTATCGCGCACCCGCCGCACCTTGCTGGAATCTGTCCTGTAGTGACCGCGAGTAACTACCACGACGGATGGACCTACCAGGGCGGCGCCTTCGAGCAATGGTTCAATGAATCGTGGACTTCCGGTCTGGCGCAGGACACGCTCAATCGCTCGGTGCGGAGCAACACAAACGCCTTGAACGGAGTCTGGAAACTCCCGCTCAACACCTATCCTCTTTTTGATGTTCCAGCGAGCATGGATACCGATCTGACCCGCTCCCTGGCCCCTTATTTCATCGACTGGTTGGCCCATCCCAACTATGACGAATACTGGAAGCGCTGGTCCATCGAGGAACGCTATTCCGATATCAAAGTTCCGATGCTGACGGTCGCTGCCTGGTACGACATTTTTCAGGGCGGTTCGCTGCGCAACTACGTCGGCGTCAAACTCCATGGCGGAAGCGACGGCGCACGCCAGGGGCAGCGACTGCTGGTCACCATCGGCGGACACGCGGGTTCCGGCCGCAAGATTGGAGACGTCGATTTTGGTCCCGCCGCTGACTTCAATGAAGATGATGTGATTCTGAGTTGGTATGACCATCTTTTCAAGAACGCAGCCAACCAATTCGCCGTCCTGCAACCGGTGAGGATTTTCGTGATGGGCGCCAACCAGTGGCGCGACGAGGACGACTGGCCGCTGTCCCGTGCCCGGCAGGAGCGCTATTTCCTGCACTCGGGGGGAAAAGCGAATTCCGTGAGCGGAGACGGCGTTCTCTCCTCCGCCGCGCCGCACGCAGAGTCAGCCGATCGTTACGTCTATGATCCGGCGAATCCGGCGCCAACCACCGGCGGTCCGCTCTGCTGTGACTCGACACATCTCGAACCCGGGCCCCGCGATCAGCGTCCGGTGGAAGCTCGCAATGATATTCTCGTTTACTCTACCCCCGTGCTCTCCGAGGATCTGGAGATTACTGGGCCAGTCACTGCAGAGCTGTTCGCCAGTTCCTCTGCAGTCGACACCGACTTCACGGCAAAGTTGGTTGATGTGTGGCCCGACGGATTCGCACAGAATCTGACTGAGGGCATCATTCGAGCGCGTTACCGCGAGTCGCAGGAGAAGCCGACCTTCCTGAATCCCGGTCAAACCTGCAAATTCACGCTCGACTTGTGGTCAACCAGCAACCTGTTTCGCAAGGGACACCGCCTTCGACTCGAGATCAGCAGCAGCAACTTTCCTCGTTTCGACAGGAACTTGAACAACGGCGAGGATCCATCATCGTCCCGAAAGCCTGTAGCAGCCACCAACTCGATTTATCACGACGTGGATCATCCCTCAGCCCTGATCTTGCCCATCGTACCCGGGCACTGATTTTGAAAGCCACCGATCTAGTGAATGTATGCTCCGCCTGGGAGCAGGTACTCGATCGGCCATAGCTCGTTCTTCTGGTTGACCCATTCCGACCACGGAATGACGGGCCCATCGGGCCCAGAGACTAGCTTGATATTCGGGAGCGTTTCGGAGATCGCCTTGGCCAGCGTGACACTGCCGCTCGAACCTGCAACCGCAATTTCGGCTCGGAGGTTTACTTGTGCGCGAAAAAAACGAGTGGCAATTTCAACGTCTTCGATCATCTGCAGAAAATAGGGTCTGCCGGTCAGAATCGAGTTGTAGACATAATCCGCCAGAACCCCCGAAACCGGACTTACATATGCGCGGTCGAAATCCAATTGCGCCAGCGCCGGATCGTCTGGCGATGCCGCCTTGTACGACATCCGCGTTTCGCCCAACCCGCGCGGATCGATGGAAATGACGTCATAGCCGGCATCCAGATATTTCCTCAGGCTAGTCCAGTCTTGCGCGGTGGCTTTCCCGTTTTTCCCCAGCCACAACACCACCTGACGCTGGACCCCATCCGCCTTATGGAAATAGAGAAGCGGTAGTTCGAGATACGTGCTGTGATGAAGCACGTACTTATCGATGGTGATTCCTTCAAACAGCGAACTGCCTCGAGTCTCCCATCGGATTTCTTCCCGCCCCGGAATCCCTCCCTGGAACTCAGCGACAGACCACGAGTTGATTCGCGGGTAGAGATCGGAATAATAAAGCTGACTGAGAGTCCTGGCGGGCCGGTCCTTATGCTGCACGTAGTATTCCCGGATCACATCCATCAGCGAGCGCGCGTCCTCGAACTCGAGCATGACCTGGCCGGTGCGCGTACACTGCAACGTTTTCTGGTCGAGTTCCTTCACTGGCGGCAACCCTCGCCGTGCGGGCAAGCCATTGAAGTGGTCCAGAAAATTCATCGCTGCTTCCTGATTTTCGAGGGAAAACTCATGACCATGGTATCCCTCCGCCATTCCAATGCGGTCCGCATGCTGGAACTTGCTGTAGAGTTCGGTCACTTCACGAACCGTTTTGTGCGCGCCCTCGATCGGAAAAAAATCGAGCACTGTCGCAGCCACAAATACCGGGCGCGGATACATCATCAGCAGAAGCCCGGCATTGTCCACATGATTCGAGATCATTCCATAGAGGTCCTGCTCCGGGTCGCTGTCGGGATCCTGGAAAATGCGGTTGTACACGCGCATGGGCAAAGCAGTGATGTAACACGAAGGCGCTGCAACCTTAATGCGGCGGTCCAATGCGGCGATATGCGCCGCCTGAAACCCGCCGCCGCTCGTGCCGGTGATACTGATGCGCTCGGGATCTACTTCGGGCCGCGTCACTAAATAATCTACCGCTCGAATGCCGTCCCAGATCTCCCAGCGGGCCAGGTTCGTCCCAGCAAGATATGCCAGGTTGCCCAGCACTGCATGCTCGGCGCAGATCAAGTTGTATCGGCTCTTACCAGCTTTTGTGTCCCAGAACTGGCTGCGCTCGCCCTGCCCCACCGGATCCCAAGCGATGACGACGTATCCTCGCTGTACCAACCGCTGGCACAGGGCTTGGTAATGCACCTTCCCGTTCTCGGCATGGCCCGCAGGCACAAGGATCGCAGGATGTTTCTCGTTCCCATCTTCGGGCACATAGACCAGCGCAGAAACATAGACTCCGGGCAGACTTTCAAAAATCAGCTTCTCGATTCGAAAACCATCCATCTGAATCTTCCCCGTGATGCGGGGATTAAGTGGCGTTCGTTCACTCGGAAGACCGCCCAACATGGCGAGCAGATGCTCCTCTGCATGGCGTTGCACAGCCAGCAAGTCCTGCTCTGTTTCTATTCCACCCCATTCCTTACGGCGCTCATCGTCTTGCTGCCATGCCATCTCGGTCTGATACTGCAGATATGGCGTTATCACGGGCGCCTCTTTTGCAGCCGGCGGAAATATGCGGAAAGCGTCAGCGGGAGGTTCATCCGCAGCGGCAGCCCACGAAGCGCATGCGGCACATAATCCGAGAATGAGCACGCGTTTCATTCGCTGTTGTGCAATACCGGAAACTTCATGAGCTATCGCGGCTGGCTAAGTTCCGCCGTCCGCATTTAAGACCGCAGTCTTGTCCTTCAGTTCCACGAGCCCCATGGAAGAAGGGCGCGTTCAGGAGATTCAGGTCGTCCAAATCGGTTCGCGAACGCAGCCGAATTATAAGTGAAGTTGCCGCTTTGTGAGTCCGGGAACCTTCGCAAATTACCGTCCCTCGTTATGCTCAACTTCGCATACCGTCGTTTTATAAGACATCAATCGATGAATAGCAAACGAAAATAGGTAATCGTCGATTTTCGACCAGCGTAAAAGCGACTACAAACCCGCCAAACGACAACCGTTGGCGAAGAGGTCGTCGACACGTGAAAGAGCGTGGCCGTTAGTTTTAATCTGGGTTCTAGCGCGACATAAGAAATTGCACTTCGTTTTCAATCTCCGAGATCGCAATCGGAGCGAGGCTCTCTTCGCGCAACTTCTGATTGAGCTGCGCAAGCTTTGTTTGCTTGAATTTGGACCACTCCGCGACGCCTTCTTTGACGTATTGGCTCGACTCCTTGTAGACAGCAATCGCCTGGGACGGGGCGGCACGATCCCCGCTCTCGACGACATGCAGCGCTGACGCAAGTTCGGTAGACCCGCTTTGTAGCCCACCCGCGGGCCGTTGCTGGGTGACCTCTTCATTCACAAGAATCTTTGAAAGTTCCGATTGAGCATCGGCCAAGGCCGACTTGAGCGCGGGATTTGTTTCGCCAAGTTTCTGCGCAACTTCACCGAGTTCCTTCTGGACTGAGTTGATCTCGGCGAGGGCGCGGCGAGCTTCGAAGGCTTCGGCGAAGATCTGTTGACCGAGTTGCAGCTGTTGTTGAAGGACGCCGGGAGTCGCGGGCGACCGCGGATCCATGATGATCTTTAGTCGCTGGTCCTGCGTCTGTCCGTCGACCGTGAGGCGAATTTGATAAATTCCGGGCACAACTTTGGGGCCGCTGAGATTACGGGATTCGGATGCCTCATCCTCCACGGGTCCACCCGAACCCCAAGTAAGATTCCAGACAAAGCGGTGCATTCTTGAAGTCGTCGGGAGGAATTCTGGCTTGGGAAACCATCGCTCCGCGATAGGAAGTAGCGGATGCTTCTCCGGGTGTTTATCTTCCGACGAGAATTTGCGAACGAGTTTCTTTTGTGCATCGAAAATCTCCAGCGTGACGCTGCTGGCTGGAGACTTGAGGAAGTAATCGACAATGGCACCCGCTGGCGGGTTCTCGGCGGTTGGTTCCTCGGGCGGAAGTGGTGTTCCTGGAAAAGAGTCGTTATCAATGCGAATTGCAGGCGCGGGCTCGTAGAGCCAGAATGCATCCCCCTTTGTGGCCTTCGCAGCCTGGCGCAGCGGCGTGATGTTATCGAGAATCCAGAACGACCGCCCGTGGGTTGCGATCACGAGATCTTCTCCGTGGATGGTCAGATCGCGAACGGAAGTGAACGGCAGATTGAGTTGCAACGATTGCCAGTGGTCGCCATCGTCGAACGATACGTAAACGCCGGATTCGGTTCCGGCATAAACGAGTCCCTTGTTCCGTGGATCTTCATCCTGGCGAATGCAGCGCATGAAAGAATCTGCCGCAATACCGTTCGTAATCAGTTGCCAAGTGGCGCCGTAGTTGCGGGTGCGATAAAGATAGGGCGTGCGATCCTCGAGGCGGCTGCGATCCACGGCTGCATAGGCAACCGAAGGATCAAAATGCGACGCTTCGATGAACGAGATCTTGCTCCAGGCGCTCAGGCCCGGGGGTGTTACGTCCTTCCAATTCTTCCCGTCATCGCGGGTGAGGTGAATTAATCCCGTGTCGCTTCCCGCCCAGATTAGATGGCGGTCTAGAGCCGATGGCGCAATGGTGAAAACGACGCCATACCCCCGCTGCTTCGCATTTTCGATGCTGGGCGGCCCTTGCGATTTGACATCCCCCATGGCTTGCGTCGATCCGGTGAGATCTGGGCTGATCGTCTCCCAGTGCAGGCCGCCGTCTACGGTTTTCATTACATACTGCGTTCCGAAATAAAGAGTAGTTGAATCGGCGGGGGAGAAGAGCAGAACCGGAGTCCACGGATCCCGATACTTGCGCTGATTAATCTCCGAACCAAATGAAAGTGCAGGCCACGGAGTAATATCCTGGCTGAGTCCGGTCTTCCTGTTGAAGCGGTCAACGCTACCGTAAGTTCCGCTCAGATAGATGATGTTCGGATCCTTGGGATCGGGAGCCAAGTATCCGCTCTCGCTTCCGCCTGCGGGAAACCAATCGCGGGGCGTGATCTGCCCATGGTCAGTGCGGCTCAGAACGGCAGCGCTGCCGCTGTCTTGTTGCGCACCGTACACCACGTAAGGAAACTGGTTGTCGGTGATCACATGGTAAAGCTGTGCCGTGGGCTGGTTGTACCAGGTACTCCAAGTCTGGCCGCGGTCGACGCTGACTGTGGCACCCTGATCTGTTCCGAGAACCATGCTGGAGGAATTCTGGGGGTCGATCCAGATTTGATGGTAATCGTCCCCGCCAGGCGCACCGCGAACGATCGAAGTCGTCTTCCCTCCGTCTTCCGATCGATAGAGAGCGACGTTCGGCATATAGATGACATCCGGATTGTTCGGATCGATAGTGATGCCGCTGAAGTACCACGCGCGACTGGTGAGACGCGGGTCCGCGTTTTCAAGCACCCAGGTTGTGCCGCCATCATCGGAACGGTAGAGGCCAGCCTTTCTTGCCTGTATGAGTGCGTACACCCGCTTGCCGTCTGGCGCCACCTCAACGCCAATGCGTCCCCAATCGCCTTCGGGTAATCCATTGCCGCTGAGGCGGGACCAGGTCGTACCGCCATCTTCAGAGCGGTAAAGGCCACCACCGGGTCCATCGATGGGAGCATAGGTGCTCCAAGGCGGACGATGGCTGTTCCAGGTGCCTGCAAACAAAATCTGCGGGTTGCCGGGGCAGATGGCCAAATCTGAAATTCCCACTTCGAGTCCCGTGTCGAGGACCTTGCTCCAATGCCTTCCTCCATCGATGGATTTGTAGACACCCCGTTGTTCGTTTGGACCGTAAGCGTGACCGAGCCCCCCGACGTAAACCACATCCGGATTCTGCGGATCAACCACGATCCGGCTGATCTGACGGGTACCGTCCAGGCCGAGGTGCGTCCAAGTAGAGCCGCCATCAGAGGATTTGTAGACGCCGTTGCCAGAGGACAGATCCGAACGAATGTCGGACTCACCAGTTCCGGCATAGATGACTTTGGAGTCGGACGGCGCCACAGCGAGCGCCCCGATGGAACCTATCGGTTGACCATCAAATATCGGGTTCCAGACCATTCCGGCATCGGTGGTTTTCCAGATGCCCCCGTTCACGCCCCCAAAGTAAAAAGTAGTAGAGTCGCCGGGCACGCCGGCCACGGCAACCACCCGGCCGCCGCGGAACGGCCCAATCAGGCGCCATTTGAGCCCATTAAATAGTTCCGGAGAAACCGATTGGGCAATCGCGGCGGTACCCAACATCAACAGGAGAAATAGCGGGACCGGACGGAAGTGAGAACGCGACTTTAACTTGAGCAAGTTGGCATCCTTCGTTGGATCAGTTAGCAACTCTGGAGCATTATGGTAACTGAACGTCGCCGGTGGAGAATCGACCGGTCGCGGAACTTTGAAGACTCGATCGACGTATCTATATATATGCTTGGGGGCTATTCGGCAGGGGTTATTCGGCATGAGGAGCGCGGAATGCGGGGCATCAACGGGAACTTCGGAGCGATTGATGCCGCTTTGGCCGGCTTTTTTAGTGAAAATGTCGAGTTTTCGTAAAATAACTGTGCATCAAACGTCTTACAAGCAGATGGTGAGTCGATAATGCGGACGGCCCTGGATATCTTCGCGCAAATCTTCCGCAACCTCTGGGCGCACAAGCTGCGCTCATTTCTCACCATGTTCGGAATCGCCTGGGGCGTGGGTTCCTTACTGCTGCTGGTAGGGGTTGGGGAAGGCTTCCGCTCGGGCAATAAGCGAGAACTGGCCGAGTTCGGCAAAGACATCATGTTTCTGTTTCCGGGCCGTGCCCCGGCGGTATCCGGCAATATGAGTTCGGCCCGGTCCTACCTGCTCACCTATCAGGACTATCTCGATATCCGGCAAGCCGCATACGTCCGCAATGCCTGCCCGGTGATCTCCCGCGAGGATCTGCACGAGGTCAGCGAATTCGCCACTGGCAGCGGAGAGATTATGGGCACCGAGCCGCAGCTGAACGAGATCAGTTACCTTCCCATCAAGGAAGGCCGCTGGCTCAATGAACTCGATGGACTGCAGCGGCGCAACGTAATCGTGCTGGGGAACGAATTGCTCAAGGTGCTGTTTCCCGGCCGCCCGGCTGTTGGGGCATTCGTCCTCCTCAACGGCATCCGTTTCGAAGTGGTGGGCAGCCTGCCGCATCTGGGCCGCGGCGACAACATGTGGCTCAACATGCGCGGCTACATTCCGTTCCAGGTCATGGCCGCCAATTTCCCCATCAAGGGAGAAAACCATCAGAACTCCATTTCGTTCATTGAGTATCAGCCGCTCGTGACTGCCGACCACGTGCTGGCCAAGAAGGAAGTTCATCAGATCGTGGGACGCAATCACCAGTTCGATGCCAACGATCAAAATGCTTTCGACGAGTGGGATTCGATCCAGGAATCAAAAACGATGGGAACGATTTTCGACGCGATGAACTGTTCCTGGGAGCGTGGGCATGGTCACGCTGGCCCTGGGCGCGATCGGCGTGATCAACATCATGCTGGTTGCGGTGAGCGAACGTACCCACGAGATCGGATTGCGCAAGGCGTTGGGCGCCACCAACCGCAACATCCTGTTTCATTTCTTTCTTGAGGGACTGCTGCTCACGCTGGGCAGCGGCGTGCTGGGCATGTGTTTCGCCGGCGGACTGATGGCGACTGATGGGAGGAATTCAGGGTCCGCAGGGATTTGATCCACCGAAACTGGTGCCCATGTCGGCCATGGTGGCGATTTGCAGTCTGACCCTGGCGGGAGTAGTTGCAGGTCTTTATCCCGCGCGCCGGGCGGCCATGCTGCAGCCGGTGGAAGCGCTCGCGCCAGGAGTAATGCGCGAACTGAAACAACGAGAACTGAGGCAATATGTTCCGTGATCTGCTCCAGGAAGCTTATGCGGCCATGCTCCACAATCGCCGCCGCACCGCGCTCACCATGCTGGGCATGGGATGGGGTATTGCGACCGTGGTCATGCTGCTCGCCTATGGCGATGGTTTCGGCCGGGCCTGCGCCAACATCTTCGCTAATTTCGGAACCAAGCTCGTCATCGTGGTGCCGGGCAAAACTTCCATGCAGGCTGGCGGACAGAAATCGGGCGTGCAGATCCGTTTCACTCAAGATGATGTAGACGCGCTCACCACCAATCTCCCGCAAATCACCCGCATCACGCCGAACGTCGAGAAGCAAGCCAACGTGCAATACGACAACCGGGATTTCACCTTTACCGTCAGCGGAAATGATCCCAACGTGTATGCGATTCGCTCGCTGAAACTCGGCCAGGGCCGGTTCTACAACATGGAAGATCAAGTACAACGCGCGCGTGTCGCGGTGATCGGCTCGGAAGCCAAGGAGAAGCTGTTTTCCGGGCGCAATGCGCTGGGAGACCATATCCGGGTGGATGGCCTCAGCTTCGAAGTTGTTGGTATTTTGAGCGCCAAAATGCAGGAGGGCAACGACGATATTAACCGCGTGGTGTACATCCCGTTCACCACCATGGGCGATCTGAAGGATACGCACTACCTCGACACCATCTGGTTCAATTTCGAGACTCCGGAGTTCGAGCGCATCGAGCCCGCGGTCCGCACAATTCTGTCAGCGCAGCACAAATTCAGCCAGACGGACCGTGAGGCGGTCCGAGTATTTAACCTGATGACGCAGCTTCATCAGTTCGAAATCATTACTCTGGGGTTGAAGATCCTGATGGGTTTCATCGGCACCCTAACTCTCGGCATTGGTGGCGTCGGTCTGATGAATATCATGTTGGTTTCAGTGACGCAGCGGACCCGCGAGATTGGCGTACAGAAAGCCCTCGGCGCGCCCCGGCGTTACATTTTGATGCAGTTCCTTGCCGAAGCGCTGACCATTACCTTCATCGGCGGCGTCTTTGGAGTGATCCTGGCCTACGTGGTCGCACTCTCCGTGGGAAGGCTTACCTTATACAGCGCTTTCGCGAAAAACGGAGAAGCCGGCGACATTCGGTTGATGATTGCTCCGGGAACTCTGATCGCGTCCACTCTCATCCTCGGCGCAGTGGGACTGATCAGCGGCATGGTCCCAGCCTTCCGTGCCTCGCGACTGAATCCCATCGAAGCTTTGCGGCACGAATAGTGCCAAACGTCACCGCGCCCGGATCGTGCCACTCTCGGGTCAGGATCTGCTGCAGGAGCTTTCCCCCAACCCCAACCGCTTTCGCATACTTCACCGCCAAGCGTAAGTTCGACGACTCAGTTCGTGGTAAGAGCTTTTCTTAGCTGCTCCAGTGCGTGAAGCGGGTGTCGATCAAGACTTGAGGAAACCGCAGGGCGTTCCTCTGCTCAATGAGCAAAATCTATGCGAATCCGGTGGAAAAAATCAGACGCCAAACACCTTCTAGCCATGCTCAGCCGGATTCGCGTGTTGAGATGCAGCGCACATCTTCAGAAGTAATTCCAGCACAGGACGCTGGCTCTTCAATATTCGCGGCTCAATTTCCGCCATCGTCATCCACCGCGGCGATCCCTCCCAGGAATCCTCCAGCTCTCCCGTGGCCCGCACTTCGAATACGGAAATGTCGCAGGGCACATCCGCCGCGCTGTGATAGTGCAAGCGCAGTTCCTGGCCGGTCACGTGCAGCCCGGTTTCCTCTAGGATCTCGCGGCGCAGCGTTTCTTCTTCTGTTTCCTTCCAGCTTGCCAATCCCCCGGGCAATGACAATCCACGTCCGTCATTCCGTTGAATTACCAGGAATTGCTGGTTGCGCTGGATGATGGCGATGGACGCCCGTAGAGTTCCGAACAGCGGTAACCGGCGGTAGAGGAAAAAGAAACTGCGTGCCACGATCCAGAACAGGCAGCGACGCAGGTTTTCAAGAGTCGGCAACGAGAAAGTCTAGCACGCGAAAGTTTCGGTACTGGGTCAGTTTTGAATATTCACAGCCTCGCTTTAGCATCCCTGCCTGTGGCATCATTGACCTGTGAGGCTTTTATGATAGAGCAGGAAAAGATCAACCGCGTGAAAATCTGGGGCTATGCGCTTGGAGCTATCGTTTTCGTAGTCGTAGTGGCATGGAAGTTTGTGACCCGCTAGGAGCAATACTTCCCATGACCATCGGCAAAGGCAAACGTCCGCGTGATCCAAATCAGCTTGCGAAGTGGATTGTAGACCAATCGACAAGCGACACGATCCAGCCGCCACCTCAAGGGCCACCAGACTCGGTTATAGCCGCGCCACCTGATCTATCCGCATACATGACCGCAATAGGGCGCAAGGGCGGTCAGATCGGAAACTGACCCAGTACCAAAGTTTCGGGAGCCTGAGTGGGCTCGCACACAAGAAAATTGCAGATTGATAAGGCAGCCGCGCTGTTTTTGATATGTGACGCGCCCTCCTTAGCCTGACGCCCAGACTGTTTCTTGCACCCCTGGAGAACCTCCCGCACGCGGATGAGCATGTTATTCGTTCCCGACTATGATTCATCGTGCCTGGGGGAGTGCCCATGTGAATAACACGCCGCCGCTGCTGGTTATCAAGTACTGGCGGCCGTCGAGTTCGTAAGTAATCGGGGAACTCACAATGTTTGAGCCGGACCCGGCGTGCCAAAGCGTTTTGCCGTCGCTCGAATCCAACGCCAGGAAATTGCCCCTACCGTCGCCGGTGAACGTGAGCCCCGAGTCCGTGGTCAGCACTCCGGCGCCCGACTCGGGCCCAATTTCGTGGCTCCATCGGATCTTGCCCGTTTGGTAGTCGATGGCTTCGATCAAGCCCTTGCCCCAGACGTCATAGTCTGCGCCCGCCCAACCGTAGACGCCATCGGCTGGCTTGGCGAAATAAACGCTCCAGCTGGGATGGGCGTCCACAATAAACAAGCCATTCCTGGGGTCGAAGCTGGGAGAACGGTAGTTGGTCAAGCCACCCTCGTCGGGCGCAATAAGGCGTCCATCGGGAGCCGGCTCCTTGGCAGGGTTTGGAATCGGGCGGCCTTGCTGATCGATTCCAAGAGACCAGTTCACCGGACCGAAAGGACTGGTCAAGAGATTCTTCCCGTTGGTCCGGTCGAGAACGAAGAAGTAACCGTTCCGCGAAGTCTGCATGACCATCTTCTTCGGCTCGCCATGAAAATCCCCGTCGACCAGCACGGGAGTCTCCACGGCATCCCAGTCATGAGTATCGTGCGGCGACACCTGGAAAGACCACACCAGCTTCCCGGTGTCCGGATTGAGCGCGACGATGGAACATGTATACAGATCATCGCCCGGCCGCGTTGAACCGTTCAGTACTGGAGTCGGGTTCCCCGTTCCCCAATAGACAAGATTGAGATCGGGATCATAAGTTCCCGTCATCCAAGTCATTCCGCCGGTCGTTTGATTCGGGGTTCCGGCTGGAGGAGTGGAATTCCATTGCCACTGAGTTGCGCCGGTTTCCGGATCGATCGAGCGGATATAGCCGCTCAGGTTATCAAAATCTCCGGAGACGCCCACGAGCACGTGGTTCCCGACGATGAGAGGCGCCATGCTGGTCCAATACCCCTTGGTGACGTCCGCAACCTCTACTTTCCAGCGCACGCTTCCGTCTTTTGCGTTGAGAGATAAGACGTGCGCATCGGGAGCCGAGAAAAAGAGGTAGCTTTTGTACATGGCGACGCCGCGATTCCCGATGTGCTCGCCTTGGCTCGTCGGCTTGTTATAGTGCCAGATCTGGTGGCCGGAGCGGGCATCTACGGCCCAGATATTGTCGGGAACTGTAAAGTACAGAATGCCATCCACGAGCAGCGGGGAGGACTTGATGGGCGCGTTCTGGTTCGTCTGGAAAGCCCAAGCCAAGGCGAGAGTTCCCACATTCTGGGGCGTGATCTGATCCAGCGAACTGTGGCGCCTGCCGGAATAATCGCCGTGGTACCCCGGCCAGGCATCGGCCGGCGGATGCAGAAGCATGTGCTCGTCCGCCCCTTGCGCCAGCAAGACGCTCGTAGAGCCGAACGCAAAGAGTACGCTCACGGCAGTCAGAAGAGTATGCTTCGCAAAATTCATATCGATTGGAGTCCCTGGAGTTCGTTAAACAGAAGCGAGTTTCGCGCCTAGCGCAACTTTTGCAAATACGCCATCAGGTTGTGGATGTCGGCATCCGTGTATTTAGGAAACAGTTCTACGTGAGCGTTCAAGGCCCCATCCACCTTGTACTGCACATCGCGTGTCTGCCACGACCGATATGTACCGGTGGAGTCGACGAGGCCAATCGTAAACTCATCCAGATACGCCAATTCGCCGATGATCGTTTGACCTGAAGCGAGCGTCACCGATACCTTTGATTTCGCGTGTCTGGGATAAAGCATCTGCTCTTCGAGTTCGAGGCCGGTGTAACGCGATCCAACTCCGGCAAGATCGCCGGTGGGCGAATGGCAGGCAGCACATCCGCCCGCACCCTCAAAGTACTGTTTGCCAGCCTCGGCGTTACCAGTCTGGAGGTCCGATGAATCCACTCCTTTTCGTCCGCCACTGCCCCGTCCGCCGCCGTTCGCAAGCGCATCGTTTTGCTGAGTGTGGATAAAGGCTGCCAGGCTGGTAATCTGCTGATCAGATCGGTCAAAGGGAGGCATGCCTTTATCGGGTCGACCATTACGCACCACGGGGCCGATCTTGTCTCCGTCCACGTCCGCAGTCACCAACTTCGAACGCGTCAGGTCCGGACCGCTCTCTCCACCGCCCGCGTCGCGGCCATGACAAAAGGAGCAGTCCTTCCGGAAAAGTGCACTGCCTTCCTGCACCCGATCGGGTGAATACGTTCTTGGTGCAGCCGGGTTTTGTTCAACTCCGCCCGCTGGCGGTCTGTTGGAGGGTGTTTGCGCCGTCGAAGCCGCAAGGCCCGCAAGCAACAGCGCCGCCAACGGAGCGGAGCCATGCCGAGTTAGGAGCAGGAAGTTCATACCTGTGGCCTCAATGTTGATCCGCAGGAATTTGCGGCCGGGAATGAGTTGTGGTGCTGCCCTCGGTCATGCCTAGAACCCACTTGATCGCTTCAAAATACATTTTGCGAATGTCGGGATCATCCCAGGCTTCCTCAGTGTGGCCGAGAGTGGAATAGAAAACGCGTCCCTTGCCATACATCTTGTCCCAAGCCACCGCAAAATCATGGTCCGTTCTGTGGACGCGCGGATTGTTGGCATAGTTCAGTTTCGAGGGGTCGAGACTCAGCAGGACGTTAACCTTTTCGCGCGACCATTCCTTGGGCTGATAGATTTCGTCGTACTTCACGAAGACTTTGGGAAAGTGGCGGACTGCGGGAAAGCTTGGGTCTTCATTAATGATCGGCGCGTTGAACGTGGACCACGGATGTTGGTCGAACCAACCGCCGATCATTTCGCCGTATTCCGGCCATTTGTAATTCGTGTCGAGGGCCGCGTGGACCCCAACGAAGCCTTTCCCATCGTCCTTGATGAACGACATCATGTCGGCCTTCTGGCTGTCGTCGAGGTCAAGCTCGCCGGTCGTGCTTACAAACACCAGAGCGTCGAAGTAGTTCAGATTCTTCGCGTTTCTGCCCAGATCCTTCTTCGTAAGCAGCTCAACATCGGTGCGAAGCGTGGCATCCCACAGGCCGCTGTCCCGGCCCATGCTGTAGATGGCAACCATGCCGTCGGAGATCGAGTCGTGCTCAAATCCCCTGGTCTGACCAATCACCAGTATGTGCTTGAGGCGTACTTGTTTTTCGTGCGGCGGGGATGGGAACGCGGAGTCCGCCGCTGGCGGATTCTGCGCCGTCACAAAAACTGGCAAGAATAGCAAGAATAGAAAGAGCAATGGAGCGATTCGAGATAGGCGCAAGCGATCTCCTTCACTGCAATTCGTTTCGTGAGACGGTCCGGCATGAAGGGTCCGGTCCAGTCGAAGCCTAAAGGTAACATAAGGCGTCTGCGATAGAATAAGGCCGTTCAATTCGAGGAGAGGAAAGCATTATGCGCGTTGGAGTCTTTACTCCCTTGTTGTCGCAATTGCCGCTCCCCGTGGTTCTCAAGAAGCTCGCAGCTCTCCATATTGAAACGGTCGAACTCGCCACGGGAAATTACGTAGGCGACGCCCACTGCAAGCTTTCGATGCTCGACAATCCCGCTGCACTCGCTGAGTTTCAGAAGGTCCTGGCCGATCACGGCGCAAAGATCAGCGCATTGAGTTGTCACGGTAACCCTCTGCATCCGAATCAGGATCACGCAAAACGGGATCGCGATGTAAGCCGCAAGACCATTCTACTGGCCGAAAAGCTGGGCGTTCCCATGGTAGTGGACTTTTCAGGATGTCCCGGCGACTCGCCGAACGCCTTGGCGCCCAACTGGGTGACTTGTCCTTGGCCACCCGACTACCTCAAGGTGCTTGACTGGCAGTGGACCGAAGTCGTCGCTCCCTATTGGGTGGAGCATGCAAAGTTCGCCGCCGACCACGGTGTGAAGATCGCGGTCGAGATGCACCCGGGCTTCGTCGTCTATAACCCGGAGACCATGCTGCGGCTGCGTTCGATCGCTGGACCGAATGTGGGTTGCAATTACGATCCCAGTCATCTCTTCTGGCAGAATATCGATCCCATCGCCGCGGTGCGCGTGCTGCGGGACGCCATCTTCCACGTCCACGCCAAAGACACCCAGCTTTATCCCGCCAACCTTCCCCGAACCGGCGTGCTCGACACCAAACCATACACGCAAGAGCGTGACCGAAGCTGGATCTTCCGCACTTGCGGCTATGGTCACGGCGCTGAGTTTTGGAGCGAACTCATTTCCACGTTACGCATGTTTGACTACGACTACGTAGTTTCCATCGAGCACGAAGACAGTCTGCTTTCCCCAGAAGAGGGTCTGACCAAAGCAGCCAACTTTCTAAACGGAATCGTAATCCGCGAACGGCCGGGTGCCGCCTGGTGGACCTAGATTGAATGGATCGACGTCGTGTCGATAGGACGAGCAGCGAAAGAGACTCAACGATGAAAACGATCAGAACGGCGATCTTCGGCACCGGCTTCATGGGTCGTGTGCATCTTGAGGCACTGCGGCGGGTGGAGTTCATCGAAGCAGTTGCAATCGTAGGCAGAACCGCCGAGTCGGCGCGTTGTTTAGGCGCGGGCTTCTCCATTCCTACCATTGCGACCGATTATCGCGAGATCCTGCGCGATCCGGCAGTCGACGCCGTCCACATCTGCACACCCAACGCGCAGCACTTTTCCATGGCCAAAGACGCACTCCTGGCGGGCAAGCACGTGCTCTGCGAGAAGCCGCTGGCCACGAGTGTGGATGAAGGCGCGGAACTCGTTTCCTTAGCCGCTCGGCAAGGTCTGCGCAACTGCGTCTGCCACAACCTGCGCTACTACCCCATGGTGCAGCAGATGCGCAGCATGCGTGAAGCGGGAGATCTGGGAGAAATTCTCGTTGTCCAAGGTACATATTCCCAGGACTGGCTTCTGTACGACACAGATTGGAATTGGCGCGTTGAGACCAAAGCTGGGGGCCCCTCGCGGTGCATGGCCGACATCGGCTCACACTGGTTTGATATGGCCGAACACATCACCGGCTTGCGTGTGAAGTCGCTTTGTGCCGATCTGCAAACATTCCATCCGACGCGCAAGCAGCCGAAGCATTCCGTTGAGACCTTCGCTAATAAGTTACTTGGGCCGGAAGATTACATTGAAACGCCGGTCGACACGGAGGACTTCGGAGCCGTCATCTTTCGCATGGGAGCGCGCACACGCGGCTGTGTCACCGCCAGTCAGGTCTCAGCAGGACGCAAGAACCGACTCAGCATCGAGATCTATGGCACACGATCTTCCTTGGCATGGGACCAGGAGCGCCCCGACGAACTCTGGGCAGGTCATCGCGATGCCGGAAATCAGATCTTCGTAAAGGATCCCTCCCTGCTGAAGCCCGCTGCGCGCAGCTACGCCGACCTGCCTGGCGGCCACAGTGAGGGCTACGACGACACATTCAAGCAAGTCTTCCGGAGGTTCTACGCTTCGATCGGCAAATCTGATTCGGTGCCGGAGTATCCGCAGTTCATCGATGGGCTGCGACAGCTAACGATCCTCAACTCTGAGATTCAAAGCAATCGGCAACGAGGTTGGGTCGATGTTCCAGCACTAGAAACGACGAAGTGAAACAAGCAGTCGTAACCAGGGATATTTCCCTACCGATCACTTCACCATACGAAGCCACAAAGTGGCCCGTGGGGAACATGGACTAATGGTCCGTGGGAGTTCTAATCTGGCCACGAGGGCTTGATATCTTTGGTTGCATCGCAGCATCCCCAAATTTTGCCTGTCTCTCGGAAGTTCCCTTTATGTCGTTCAGTCTGATACGGCTGGACTTGGTGGGTTCGTTTTGCAAAATGAGCCACACGGTTGGAGGGATTCCTGCAACGGGTCTGTCAGGCCCGCACTATTTCGCGCTGCTGAGATTCTGCCGCCGTCTCCGACTATCTCTATAAGCATATCCATGCGATCCAAACTTAGCTGCTAGATATTTTACCTAGCTGGCCGAATTCCCTCGTTCCGGGTGGGGAACATGCGTACGTTTTCGGAGGTAGCGGAATATCTACAGTCAAGCATATTAGATTAATCGTCGCACGGCACGCAATGTGCTCTCCGATGAAGCGCGGCATCGTCTAACCAATGTACCTACGGGAGGGCTGCATGAGCATCTTGATCCAGGATCTTACCTACGCATTTCGCCAGTTGCGCAAGACGCCGGGCTTCACCGCCACCGTGATTCTTACCCTGGCTCTCGGCATCGGCGCCAATGCCGCCATCTTCACGCTGGTGAACGCCGTCCTCCTGCGCAATCTGCCGGTTACCGATCCCAAAACGCTCGTCCGCATCGGCGACACCGACGATTGCTGCGTCAACTCCGGCTACAACGATAATGGCGACTACTCGCTGTTTTCGACCGACACGTATCTCCTGTTCAAAAAGAACCTGCCGGAGTTCGACGAACTGGCGGCCATGGAATCCGGATTCGATTATCGCCCGCTGACCGCGCGTCGCGAAGGCCCGCAGACCGTTGCAAAATCGATGATGGGCGAATTTGTCTCGGGGAACTACTTTCGCACTTTTGGACTTCAGCCCTCCGCCGGGCACTTTTTCACCGACGCGGACGACGCCAAGGGCGCCGCTTTTACCGCGGTCATGAGCTACGATACGTGGGCGCACGACTACGGCTCCGATCCCGGCATCGTCGGAAGCACGTTCCTCATCAACACGCAGGCGGTCACCATTATCGGCATCGCGCCGAAGGGCTACTTCGGCGACCGGCTTACCAGCAACCCGCCCAATTTCTATTTGCCGCTGGAATCGATGGCCGTGATCTTCAGCGTTGGCTACCTGCACGATCCTGAAGTTCAATGGGTCTATGTCGTCGGCCGGGTCAAGCCGGGGGTCTCGCTCCCGGCCGTTCAAGCCAAGGCCAGCACCATGCTTCTCCAGCAGTTCTCGACCTTCAAGGTGTTTTCGAACGAACATGCCAAGACATTTCTTAGTCGCACCCATGTTGTCCTCACCCCAGGAGGCGCCGGCATCCAGCAGTTACAGGAGAACGCCAAGTCGCAACTGCATCTCCTCAGCTGGATTGCCGCTCTGGTTCTTCTCGTTGCCTGCGCCAACATCGCCAATTTGCAACTGGTGCGCAGCATGAGCCGACGAGGGGAGATGTGCGTGCGCACGGCTTTAGGAGCGCAACGTAGCCACATCATCCGCCAGTTGCTCACAGAGAGTGTTCTTCTTGCCGGGCTCGGGGGCATCGTCGGCCTGGCCGTGGCGTACGCCGGAGCGCACATGCTGTTGGCCATGGCTTTCCCTGGAGCGCAGAACATTCCCATCAATGCGGCTCCCTCACCTCTGGTGATCGCCTTTGCTTTTGCCCTTTCGCTGCTCACCGGCGTGCTGTTCGGCGTGGCGCCTGCCTGGATCGCCGCCCAGGCGCAGCCCGCCGAAGTGCTGCGCTCGGGTTCGCGTACCGTCGCCTCGGGAGCATCCCTGTTGCAGCGCGGCCTTGTCGTCTTGCAGGCGTCGCTCTCTCTGGTGCTCCTGGTCGGCGCCGGATTGTTTGCGCAGAGCCTCAACAAGCTCGAGAACTCCGATTTGCACCTCGACTCGAAGAACCGCTACATCATTCACATCAACCCGCAGGCCGCCGGATACGCCACAACTCAGCTTGAGTTGCTTTATCGCACCATCGAGGCTCGGTTCCACGAGATTCCGGGCGTCGTGAAAGTGGGCATCGCGACGTACACGCCCATGGAAGAAAACAACTGGAGCAACAGCATCCAGGTGCAGGGCGAGCCCGATCCGAACAAGGGCGCGTCATTTGTGAAAGGCAATGCCGAGTACTTCGACTCCGTCGGCACGCATTTGCTGATGGGGCGCGGCTTCCTGCTGCAGGACCTGTTGTCTGCGCCTCCAGTGGCCGTGGTCAACAAGGAATTCGTGAAGCAGTTCTTCAAACCGGGCGAGAATCCCATCGGCCACCGGATCGGTTCGCCCGGTCCGCAAAGCGCGGGAGATTTCGAGGTCGTCGGCGTGGTCGACGACACCACGTATACCGCGGTTCAGTGGAAAGATCACGCCATGTACTTCGTGCCCATCACGCAGCGTGCGGCCAGCGAGAAGTCCCCGATCGCCACTGATATTTCGCTCTATGCCGGCGCCATCGTCATCGCAGCCGATCGCCCCATGAACGAGATGGAGAAGCTTGCGCAGCGCACGCTCTCCGGGATCAATCCCAACCTGACCATCGTCAAGTTCCAGAACTTCGACCAGCAGATTGCCGACCGATTCAACGACAACCGGATGATCGCGCAGCTGACTTCGCTCTTCGGCTGCCTGGCGCTTCTGCTGGCCACGATCGGACTCTACGGCGTGACTGCGTACACGGTCGCCCGTCGCACCTCGGAAATCGGCATCCGCATGGCCCTCGGCGCCGAACGCACACGCGTCATCGGCATGGTCATGCGCGGCGCCATGACGCAGGCGCTCCTCGGCCTCATCGTTGGTGTGCCCGTCGCCATGCTCTGCGTCCGCTATATCAAGGCGCAGCTCTACGAGATCGCAAGTGTTGACTTGAGCGTTATGGCGGTAGCCATCGTCGTTCTGGTCGTCGCCGCCTGCATCGCGGGTATGATCCCAGCGCGCCGCGCCGCATCCATCAACCCCGTCCAGGCTCTGCGTGTTGAATAGCGCGCGTCAGTCGTTCGGGGATGCCGGCGCAATTTGTTCAAAGACTTGATTCTGTTCTTCCCCTTGAACGTAGTCCGGATCGGTGAGTGATCCCGGCATCGGAGCGGCCGTCCCATCCGACCACTTGGACACGGAAATAATGAACTCGGTGATGCTTGGTGGGAATCGACAGAACGCAGCGAGTCTGCTCGAGGGCGGACGGCAGCCGATACTCGATGTACCGCATGAACGACTTGATCGCTGCCAGCCGGATGTTTCTGGAACCAGCGCCGTTTCCGCGTGTTGCCTCCAGGTGATTCAGGAAGTCCACGATGAGCGGTGCATCTATATGTTCCACCTGCAACTGCGACGGCGTGATCTTTAGGCAGTTGCTCGCGTATTCAAAGAGAAGCCGGAAAGCGTGCGCGTAGGAGTCACAGGTGTTCGGGCTGGCCTGAAAGCTGCGATATGCGGTGCGATCAGAGTCATGACCTGCCTCCCATGAAATAGCGTTGGGAGGATTCGGCAATGTTCCTCATCAGTTCGGGCGTCGCTTCCAGATACCAATACGTGTCCGCGATGTCGCTGTGGCCGAGGTAGGTTGAGAGCGCCACCATGTGCCGTGTGATTCGATCCCGGTCATCGGGGCAGGTTTCAAGGGCTCTCACGGCAAATGTGTGTCGCAACGCATGGATCGTGGGCCGCGGGAGGCCCGAATGACGCGGAAGGCCGATCATCTCGATAGTTCTGCGAAATGCAGCGTAGGCGTCGTGCCGAAACAGCGTGTGTTTTCGCAAGCCAACGAACACGTGATCGTCGAATGGGGCAAATTCGCGTCGCTTCGGCAGATAACGCTCCAACGCAGCTTGTGTCGTCGAATGGAGCGGAAGCAATCGGCTTTTGCGGAATTTAGTATGTCGAATGACAAGACCATCCGCGGTGATGTCCTGCATCCGGAGATTGATCGCTTCCGACAGTCGCATGCCGGTACATGCCAATAGCCCGAAAAATGTGCTGTAGGTGAGACCGCGATACTCCGGATTAGGGTATCGCCCCACACCAGATGCGGCTTGGACGAGGCGCTGAACGTCTTCTCTCGAATAAATGTAAGGAGTGCGCCGCGGTCGGTCCTCGCTGCCGAACACAGGAGGCGGCACTTCATGACGTTGGTCCTCCGCACGCAGGTACCGCGCCGAGCGAATCACCAATCCAAGCCGTCTGGCTCGCGTGCGAACGGAGGGCGTCAATCCAGCCCACTTTATTGCGGTTTCAGAGCAGACATGGTGTTGGCCCGCTGCGTCGGAAAATGCTGCGAACCCTCGCAACAGGTTGCCTGACCACTTCATTCCGAATCCCATGGCCCGGCGTACAGCCAGATACGCTTGCACGTCCTGACTCAACATGCCTTCACCTCCGGCCACGGCTGCGCGATCTGCCGCAGCGTGACGACATCCACTTTGGCGTAAATCTCCGTAGTCGCGATGGAACGGTGGCGGAGCACACCAGCGATCTCCTGCAGGGACACTCCTTGCCGTAGCATAGAGCTGGCAACCGAGTGGCGGAGAATATGAGCTGCCCCTCGCTTCGGGCAGTTGATGCCGGTGCGGCGCATCGCACGAGCAACGAGTATCGAAACCGCAGTGGAGTCAGCGAAGGCCCGATACGGAGCCGATGATCGGACAAACACCGCATCGGTGTCGGCTTGGGGGCGATGGTCTTTAATGTAAGCCGCCAGCGCATCTCCAACCTCTTGGGTCATTGGTAACACGGTTTGGCGGCGTCCCTTTCCTGAAACCCGGATCATGCCTTCTTTCCAATCGAGGTCGTCGAGCCGAAGCTGAACAATGTCGCTCGCCCGAAGCCCCAGGCGCGCGAGCAAGAGAAGAATCGCTCGGTTTCGCCTTCCGAGCGAAGTCGCCAGATCGGGCGACGCAATGACCTGTTCGACCTGATCGGCTTGTAAATAGAATGGCAAAGCAGAGAGACGCCAATGGGCGAAACTAGGGATTGACGCATAGAGATAGTCGGGGCACCTTCCCTGCGAGATCAGGAAGCGAAGGAACATGCGGACTGCGCAGATGCACTTTCTCGCAGAGGCCCATCCGGAGTGCTGACTCTTATCCAACACAAACTGCCGCAGGTTCCGCGCGTCATACATGCGCGGCTCTTCGCCGAGCTTCTTGATGAACGCACGCAGTTCGAACCTATAGATGGAAAGAGTCGCATCGGAGACCCCGCGCTGCCGACGCATCCAGTCGCAGAAGGACACCAACATCGGTGCCTCGACCGCTGGTTCAACAAAAGCTGGAGTCGGGACAATGCCAGCGCGCCGCAAATAGACGAACCAAAGATCGACACTGTACTTCTGCCGTTGAGGTTTCAATGGTGGATGATGTCCGCGACAACAGCATCTTTTCAAGTGATCGAGGAACTGCTGTGCATATCGTTCTTCAACGCTCGCGATCGACAGGTTTCGACGGGCGATCCAATGGAGAAAGTGTTCCGCTGCCCGAATGTGCTTGCGCGCTGCAACCCACTGATAGCTGCCTTGGGACAGTTCCTTGGCGAATCCTTCAAGCAGATGACCACCGGTGCCACTGCGCAGTTGCGCGATACGTGATGGCCGTCTGAAATAGCGAACCAGCATGATGTTCCCCTCCTTGGGAGCATCATGATTATGTGTGATAGCCGAGACTTGACGTTACACGCGCTGTTGTGGGCACGAAGCGGAACAGTCGGACTCGGCTGAACCCCAATTTCCGGTTTGCTCGTTACTCAGGACTTGCCGACGAACCCGAACGCCCCCCAGGCTCGCATTCTCATCGGACCGGAGGAGCAGTTCGCGAGGACCGCAGCGTGTTCCTCAGGAGCGAATAGCGATGATTTCGAGATACTCGCCTGGCAATATCGTGAGTTCATCGCCTCCACGATTATGTGACGCCCACAAAGCCTCAAGTTCCCCGCGTAGGTCTTTAGAAGCGTTTTGATCGAGAGACGCGAAGGCGCGATTCGACGGTCCGTAATAACGGAAAAACAATTCGACCACGTCCGCAGGCGCAAATGGATAGTCAAACAAGTATTCGCGGCGTCGCATCTTCAAGTCTGACACACCGTCCCTGAATCGCGACCGAACGGCATTCTCATCGCCCCAAAGCAGTGGAGAGGGCATGCCCGCGGGCGCGATGAACTTCGCAAATGTTTTGAACATCTGCCCGACGAATCCTTCCGCCGTCCAATTCCCCATCGCAATCGTGCCGCCGGGGGTGCACACCCTCAGTAGTTCCTTTGCGACCAATTCGGGGCGCGGCGCAAACATTGCCCCGATCAGGCTTATAACTACATCGAAGCTCGCATCCTCGAATGGCAATGCTTCCGCATCATCTTCCATGAAACGTGCCGTAAGGCCCTCCGCTTTAGCACGCGCTTGCGCCCTCCGAATCTGATTCGGCGCGATATCCACGCCTGTGACGTTGAGGCCCTCGCGTGCCGCCCAAAGTGCCAGCTGACCTGAGCCGCACGCAACATCCAGCAATCGGCATCCGGCGGGAATGTCGATTTGTTCGTAGAAGACGCGCGCTCCCCGTTCCATGAACCGCGAGAAATAATCGTAGTCGCCTGCCGCCCACGTTTGTTTTAGCCGTGACTTCAGTGCGTCCACATCGGGTACGGTTGCGCTTTGAGTCATAGTCGTTTTCTCCTTCTCGTGTTGAGAGTTGCGCTGCATTTGACACGTTACACAAGAATTTGGTCGGACGCTTTGCCGAGCGTCCGTTTTTCTTGCTCATGCATTCACGGGTGTATCATCGCTTGCTCAGGACTCCGTCCGGGTTTGCTGAAAGTCTGTTGGGAGGATTCTTGGATGTTCTTTCCGAAGTGCTAACAGCCGTGAAGCTGCAAGGCGCCATGTACTACAACGGGGAGTTTGCGTTGCCCTGGAGGGTTCGCTCGCCGGCGGGGCAGACAATTGCGCCTCATCTCGGCATCAAGGCCAAGCACGTGATTGTCTACCATCTCCTTTTGGGCGGCCGGGCTTCGGTCCGGCTGGAACAAGGAAAACCGCTGATGCTCGAAGCCGGGGACATTGTTGTTCTTCCACACGGCGATCCTCATATCGTAGAAAACGGTTCTGCTCCTCGTACTGTGGACATTTCGCCGGAGTTGGATCGAATTTTTTCGCAAGGGTTCAAACTATGGCGGCTCGGCGGCGGGGGCGAGTTAACTCGATTTGTCTGTGGCTACATGGCATGCGAGCCTAGACTGAGCCAGGTTTTTCTAAGCGGTCTGCCGCCGCTTTTCAAGATCAGTCTTCGCGATCAGCCATCGGGGAAATGGTTGGAGGATTCGATCCGTTACTCGGCAGACGAGGCGGTCGTTTCGCGCCCGGGCGGCGAAGCGGTGCTGACCAAGCTTGCAGAAGTTTTATTTATGGAGACTCTGCGTGCGTATGTTGCCGATCTCTCGCCGAAGCAAACGGGCTGGCTGGCGGGCACGCGCGATGCGGTCGTCGGCAAGGCACTCGCGCTTATGCACGGCTCACCGTCACATCCCTGGACGATGGATTCAATCGCGAAAGAGGCTGGCGTCTCGCGTTCTGTGCTTGCGGAGCGCTTTCGACATTACCTCAACGAACCGCCCATGGCCTATTTGACGCGCTGGAGGTTGCAACTCGGGGCCGAAATGCTCTTGTCCCAAAGTCATCCAGTTGCACAAATCGCGGCGGAAGTAGGTTACGATTCGGAAGCAGCATTCAATCGCGCCTTCAAGCGCGAATTTCAAATTCCTCCAGCTCGCTTCCGCGCTCAGGCACGGTCGACGCAGGCCTCGCGGCCCGAGTAGGCTGTTCTGCGTTCCAGAAGATGGTACGGTTCAAACTCCCGTATGGTCGGCTAACCTTCCTTTGCAAGATTAGGGAAGAGTGGCCCGTCGCTCGCCAGTTGAGTCGGAATTCCAGTAGCATTAATGTTCTGTGAAGCGAGCCCGCGCGATACACCCGAACATCTTCGGCCCAGCCCGTACTCTACTTTTCTCATTTATTTGCCACTTTGCCGTGCTCATGGCAGTTGTCGCGCAGGGTCCTTCTGGAATTCGTGTCCAGGGCCCGGGATCTTCTCCTGAAATTGGCTTTGCCTGTTGCGACAAAGGTGTCGAAGAGATGCAGTCCCTGTTTGCCGATCGTAACTTGTTCGCTTCGCTGAACGAGCTGCACGCAGAAGTCGCCGTTGCTATTCTCGACTTCGCACCAGAACGAAGCGCCTTAGTACGTCGCTTGAATCAGGCTGGGATTCGTGTCACAGCATGGATATTGCTGCCAAAAGAGGAGGGATATTACCTCAATGCGGATAATTTTCCTGCGGCTATGGCTCGCATAGGTGCCTTCGAAGAGTGGACTACCAAAAATGGCCTCAAATGGGCTGCGGTCGGGCTGGACATCGAACCAAACCTTGCCGAACTCGCGGCTCTTAAAACCCATCGGTGGCAACTGATCACCACGTTGATTCGACGGAGCATGGATGGCCAGCGAATTGAGCGCGCACGCACGGAATACTCGCGACTGATCACAGAGCTTCAATCGCGAGGATATGTGGTTCAGACCTACCAAATGCCATATCGTCCCGCTGAACGCAGTGTCCACTCCACGCTTTTGGATCGGCTTTTCGGCACCATAGATGTCCGCGGAAACGAAGAATATCTGATGCTCTATACGAATGTTGCCCGCCCGATAGGTGCGGCGATGATCTGGTCATTGGGTCGTGGAGCGCAAGGCATCTCGGTGGGCAGTACCGATAGCGAAACCCCTCCGGGAGTCGGATCGAGGCCGCTTGACTGGGATGAATTCTCTCGCGACTTGATCGTAGCAAGTCACTACTCCGGGCAACTCGGTGTCTATGACCTTGAAGGCTGTGTGCGCCAGGGTTTTTTGCCTCGCTTAGAAACTATGGATTGGAGCAAAGCCGTCGTCATTCCTGCGGAATCCGTTAGAAGAGCCGAGCGTCTCGGTCTGATTCTCCGTACCATTCTCTGGACTAGTTCGCACATTCTGTATCTCATCAGTGGGACTCTAGCCCTTTGTGCTTGGCTCGTATGGCGCCGGCGCATTCGCAAGAAGAAAAAGATTATCGCGTGATCCGCACTACGAACTTCGTCGGAACGCCCTTCGAACCTACCCTCGCAGAGAATCGATTCCGGTTAGTCGGCAAACCTTCCCTAATCGGTAAGATAAGGGTTGCTCGTGACTCGTGGGCTACGCGGAAGTGTTGAGCTTGTAATTGAATGTGTTTTGCATTGGACTGACCGACTTGTCCAGGACCCGAACGCATGTTCGATGCAATTCAACCTTCCGTTTAAGGAAGGCAGCATTCAGTTCATTTCCCAGAGGCACTGGCATCCTGACTGCTCGTTATCGTCTGCGCCTTCGCCAGCATCGCATCTAGCGCTGCGCGCGGATAGAGCTTACCGCTGAGCACAACCGCCTGAATCGAGCGTGTGTTATGAATGTCGGCGAGTGGGTCCTTATCGAGTAAAACAAGATCGGCAGTCTTGCCAACCTCAATGGTTCCGCGGCGGTCAAGTTGCCCCATAAACTCAGCGGCATTTCGAGTGGCGGCCTGGAGAGCGGCAAGCGGAGATAGTCCGGCATCGACCAGCAGCGCGAGCTCATCATGGATGCCGAAGCCAGGGAAGCACTGCGGATTCATGGTGTCAGTCCCGGCGAGGATGGGGACGCCCGCCCGGTACATGAGCCCGACAAGCCTCAAGGATTCGTCAAATTGAAGCCTATTCAATCTGGCAATTGCGGCCCGAGGCTCGGGAGGAACGTTCTTGTAATAACCGGCATCCCATTTTGCTCGCACCTCTCTGCTCAAATATTTCAATCGTGGGTCAGTCGCGAGCAGCGGATCGTCGATCTGCGCTCGCAGCAAAGTGAGGGTGGGACATTGCCAGGTTCTATTCTTCACGAACAGAGCAAACAAAGACTGGGCGGTAGCTTCGTCAAAAGTTTCAACGACGCGCATGTTAAGGCGTATGATGCTTTTCCCTAAGTCGACCTTTGCCGCCATCGTCGCGCCGGGCGCCCGGAACAATGCTTCCTGCTGCTGCATCTCAGAATCGATCGACTTTTCTTCTTTTGAGCAGCCGTCAGCCACGCGTGTCAGATGCTCAATGCTTTTCTGGCCAGCGTCGGACGCTTCTGCAGCGGTCACTGATTCCGGAACATGCCCTTCGAAGGGAATATGACACTTGTTGGCCTCGTCGGCGATCGCGAAGTAGGCGTTGCGGGATAACCTGCTGTAGACCTTGATGAAGTCTGCGCCATGCTCCCGCTGTTGTTCCACCACTTCGCGCCCTTGAGCTTCATCGGTGACAACAATGGATTCGGGCCAGACGGGATTTGGACCATCGATGATGGGACTGCCGAGGTAGATGGTCGGCGACGGATTTTCGTTCGAAGCATGCGCAGCGCGCCACGCATGGGCGTCAGGCGGACCTGACATGTCACGGACGCCGACAACTCCGTTAGCCAGAAAAAGAAGGTGGCTCCAGGGAGCGCGGGCGTCTGACGAGCCGTGGACATGCATATCCCACAAGCCGGGAATGAGAAACTTGCCCTTGCCGTCGACGACTACGGCTTTTCTTGGGATATGTGTCTTTCTCCATGGACCAACTGCGACGATGCGACCGCCATCTGCGATCACCGTCATGTTAGGCTCGGGGCCACGGCCAGTGGCGTCAATCACTGTCACGCGTTTGATCACAAGCGATTGAGACCAGGAGCAGGAGACGAACAGAGTGAGCAGGAGAATCAGATGCAGTCCGCGAGCTGCGGGAGGTCGCAACAAAGGCCGTAAGCATTCGCACGCAGATTCCGGAGTTAGAGAGCGAGTGATTTGACATTTCATGCGCGCTTGCGAGTATAGACAATTTCCTGCTCACCCACATGCCGTCGAAATTCGCCAGCTTGCGCGGACATCCGGAGCTAGGAGCGGTCACGCGCATAGCATCTCGACTGGCGAGAATAGGGCAATGCGCTTATCGAAGAGCCATTTGTTCGGGTTCCGGCTGGATTGTCGGCAATACTGAAGTTGGGTTTCTGCTAGCTGGTTGTCGCGCAGGGCGAGAGCAATTCAATCGGTGAGTCAGTCAAGTTAAGGTCGGACTATTGCAGATTATGCGAAGCTGTCACTCTAACGATCAGTCTATCATGCTGGCCCTAAAGAAGTTCATCCCCTGCTACGCTGCCGCACTCTGCATAAAGACGCACGCCGCATTATTGGCCTTATGCGGTGCATCGCATAACGCCAGTTCCGTGACAGGCAGAGCGCGGATTCCGTCAGTGATTGGAAAGCTGTTCGGTGAGCGGCAGATGATGCCAGCGCTGGCAACACGCGACTTGCCCACCACGTTGCGCACGAACTCGACGTTCACGGCGTCCACAACGGACGGTACTTCCGTCCACTTAGCTTCGCTCCATGCGTCCGCTCAATGTCCGATCCGTCCCGCTGGCGAACCAGGGAGACGCATCGTAGTCCTCGGGCATCGGTCCGGGGTCCGTCGAGGTCTCGTTGCACCGGCAATTTCTTAGCTCCTGCTTCGTAAGTTCTGCGCACTTCCCGGCCGCGCCGGGCTGATTTTCGCTAACGCCGGGTACGCGCCCTCGTCCAAGCGATCATTGCGATTGTCCGGTTAGGTCTCGGACCCGCCCGGAAATGGCACCGATTTCTATCCCAAGGGCAGACTAGTTTTTTCGGCCCCGCCGCAGGCCGCTCCTCCGAGTCGGTTCTGTCCTTTTTCTTCAAGATCTGAGAAACCGGGTAGCCGCGCTCGCCGGAATTCTTTTATTGGCTCAAAACAGGGAAAAAACGGGAAATCCGAGTATTAAGCAGTGAAGAGATGCCCTTGCGGGGTGTGCTTCGCACGTAAATCTAACTTTTGAGGTAAATGTCATGTCAGATTTTGAGAGCAAGAAATCTTCATCTGAAAAGGATACGTATTCGGTCGCCCTTTGGACTGATCTTCGGGCGGACGGAGCCGACGCTTACGACTACTTCTGCGGCGACCACATGGAAGCCCTTGAGTCAGCAATTTCCGAACACAAAATGGCGGGTCGCCCACTCCCAAGAGGCACCTGCTATTTGGTACAAGGCCCGTGCCATGACCCTAACTGCGACTGCGGTGGAAAGATCCGCTGCAAGACGGGCCTTCTCTTCCCAGAAACCGCGGATCGCGGCTGGACGAACTAGTCCACCCCGACCAGACGTCGGATGTGCAGGGGGGACTGCGGTCCTCCTGCGACACCGAGATGCGGCTGGGCCCGACGCGGCGAGGCGAACCGGTGCGCGCGGGCACGATCACCGTCTCCCAATCTCGCCCGCGCTTCTCCTTCCAAGAGCATGATCCTCGCTGGACCGGGGCTGCCGGTCGAAATCGGCATTCTCGTCACACTATTTCCATGCCTAGCTCCCTCGGCGCGACCTTCCACGAGCGCGCGGACGTTCAAGGAGATAAATGGCAGAATCGGGCTCCGGGTTCAACGAAGGCGCCCGACGAAATGGTGCTGTGTTCAAGGCCAGCTCCGATCAGCGCGATTCGCGCCTGGGCGGCGTCTGGAACCAGGAACACCGTCCCGGAATCCTGGTGGGGTATTGCAGCTTCGTAGAGGACAGCCTGAACATGATTCACGCAGCGCACGTGCCCTGCGATTTTGTCCACCCTGGGCGAGCTTCTTTGTGGAATGTCAACGTCTTCCAGTTGGCCCAACAGTTGAAGTTCTGCCCCTCTCGGACCCCTTCGGGAGATCCGCTGGCCGAAGATACTCTCTGCGCTCTGCCAAAGTCTTTTTCAGTTGCTCCAGGGTCACAAGATGCCAGTTTGCGCCGCCTTCGCGCGTTTCAAGCTCAAACCTATCGTTCAGGGAGAACGATCCGATTGGGGGTCCGTGATAACGACCTGGAAGTCATCCACCGAGTAGTGAGCGCGGCGAATGTGCACCGATCACACAGGTAGGCCGTTTACTCTCAACTCATAAGGCAGCTCGTCAATCTCAACGGCTCTGGCATTTTGGTTTGTCTCCTCTGGCGTCTGGCTAATGCCGCAGGATTAGTTCCTCTCGGGTTCGTCCTCCTCTGTCGGCGAGGTCGTTGGAGCCGGCTTACGCAGCCGTGCGAGATTCTTCATCAAGGCCCGCCGGCTCCTCGTCTGGTGCCGCTGCAGCTTGTCTAGACTCACCGTATCCCGGGAATCTTCCAAATCCCTCTGGAAACAACTCGGTTCCAGTTCCGTCGCCCTGCGCTGATGCGAGCACTCGGCCACCACGGCTTGCACCAGTTCGTCGGTGGCTGCATCGCCCTTCCCATATTCTTCCTGCAGACGGGCCCACACCGCCTGGAGCTCGGGGTCGATCGGCGTTCCGTCGGGTCGGAACAGCACGGCACCGGAACACAATCCATGCTTCAGCGCATTGAGCCGGCTAAAGGATTTGCCCCGAGCGGTCCGCGGACCGGTGGACTTCTTTGCGTTCGCCCGGTTGGCCCGCAGCTTGCGCTCCGAGATCGGCCGAGGGTTTGCTGCTGGGACCGCCTCCGCTGACCTTTCCTCCTTCTGCTGTCTGAACTCTCCCTGGCTCCCACTCGAGTTCAGCGGCTCTGTCTTCGCGCGCTCCGCGCGATTGCCGTCGAAACCGGTGGAGCCCGAGTTGCTCTCGGGGGAACTCTCCCGCCGGGGTCCTTTTCGGTTCTCGTTGGTCATATTGACCTCCTGTTGCTTCTGCTGTTTTCTTCTATGCGATAAGTTACTGCGAGTTACCGGATTCGGCGCCTTCCGCCCAGCCCGGATCCTTTCGGTGGCGTCACGGGCGCGCGGGACGATGCCCGCATGCCCGTGACGTCAGCTGGGTTAGGCCGCTGCGGGCAAGTCCGCTGCGGGGTTCTCGCCAGCCGCTTTGACGGCGGGAGTCTCCGCGGCACCTTCAGCCGCCGTGGACTCAGCAGCCGTCGGATGCGGCTCGTCCGCAGCAGCTTCGTCGGCAGAGGGACTCGACGCCGCTGGCGTCGATTGCTCGTCCGATTCCGCTGGCGTCGAAGCAGGCTGTGATGGCGACGCGGCATCCTTCGCAGAATCCTCCGTCTCGGCTTCAGCTGCAAACGCTCCCGCCTCCGCGGCTTCCTTGTCCATTTGCAGCAACATCTCCAGACTTTTGTCGAGGCCGCGGCGACTAGCCGTCATGTACTGTGTCAACTGAGGGTAAGCCCCGAGAGGATTGCGAGAGGCCTCGAACTGCACGACTTGGGAAAGCCGCCAGTAGTCGGTGACTGCCAGTTCGATCAATAAGGCATTCACCACATCGTCGAGGTCAAAACGGTCGGCCAAGCTGACGAACAGGTTCTTCAGTCCTTCAATCGGCTTGGCCTTCTCATACATGACGAACTGAAGCAGCCGTCCATGAAAACCGGGCTGGAAAGTGCTCTTCGCCTTGCGACGTGCGGGCTGCTTGCTCTTGTTGGGGGTTTGCGGGTGGTTGGTCGTATGCTCGGAGACGGCCGAGGCAGGTTTATCCTCGACGTTCTCGGGCACCGTTTTCTTGCGGGTTTCATCAGAAGCCATGTTGTTGGCCTCCTGTAGGTTAATTTAGGTCGGGCGGCAGGTGACGTGCCCGTTCGATCCAGACGGCTTGAGCGGTCTCAGGCGGGCCAGATCCCCTATATAGATAGATACTGGAAATTGGGAAATTTCCTTCGCGAAATTTCTGCAAATCTGTACAGCCGGCATGGCCCAAGGGGTCGAGGTTCCGGTAAGGCGCACGAAGTAAAGGGTTTAGGAAGAGCTCAGCCCGGCGTTCCCGGCCCGGTTTTCCTTACCGGAACGCCGCGCAGGAAACGGACGACAGCCTCCCCGGGAATCTCTGTGCCAGGCGGCGTGTGCGGAGATGCGGCGCAGATCTTACGAAGTTATTCCAGCACCGGACGCTGGCTCTTCAACATTCGCGGCTCGATTTCCGGCATCGTCATCCACCGCGGCGATCCCTCCCAGGAATTCTCAGTTCTCCCGTGGCCTGCACCTCGAATACAGAAATGTCGCAAGGCACGTCCGCCTTGCTGTGATAGCGGATGCGCATTTTCTGGCCAGTAACACGCAGTCCGGTCTCTTCCAGAACCTCACGGAGCAGTGTCTCTTCTTCTGCTTCCTTCCAGCTTGCGATTCCTCCGGCCAACCAGAGTCCCCGTCCGTCGTTCCGTTGGAATGACCAGGAATAGCTGGCCGCGCTGGATGATGGCGATGGACGCGCGCAGAGTTCCAAACAGCGGAAACCGGCGGTAGAGAGCAAAGGAATGCGCGCCACGATCCAGAACAGGCAGCGACGCAGGCTTTCAAGAGTCTGCAACGAAAAAGTCTAGCACGCGAAACTCCTGGCACCCTGAGTGGGCAAATCTTCGGATGTCAGTTGGCGCGATATCGCCCATTATTGAGGTCAACGAGTGCAATCGCCGGTTTTCGCCGACCGATTGCATCCACTTGGCAGCCAGGCTCCTGCGCTACTCGCAGAATCGTGGAGGCTACGGAACCACTGCCTCCGCGGGCGTCGACGGGGCACTCTCTTTCCCACTTGAGTCCACCGACGTGGCAACGTAGTAATACGTGTGGCCTGAAACGACGGTGCCGTCTTTGTATGCGGTGTTTGGGTCCAACTTGCCATTGATCTTGCCATAGGGGCCGCTTTCGCTCGTACTGCGATAAACGTTATAGCCCACAATCTCTGAACTGCTGGGATTCCAGAACAGGCTAACGCTGTATTGCGTCACGCTGCCGATCCCGGCCAGCGATTCCAGCGTCCGCGAGTTGGAGGCGTCGCTCGCAAACGTGAGCGTGCCAGAGATGGTTCCGCTGCTTTTTGGCGAGAAGGCCACATGGAGCGACTCGCTCCGACCCGCGTCGATCGTCAACGGAAAAGATGCCCCCTCCAGGACAAATTGGGAATTGCTGCTGGTAGCAGAGGACACGGTCACACTGGCGCCAGCAGCGCTTATCGTGATTGGCTGAGTCTGCGTCGTTCCCACAGGCACGTCGCCGAAGTTGAGCGGCTTTGGAGCTATCTGCAGCTTGCCGGAGGTCCCGGTTCCCTCCAAGGGGATTTCAATGCCGGGACCCGAAACGAAAACATTACCGGCAACCAACCCTGCGATTTGTGGAGCGAACTTAACATTCAATTTCACGCTGCGTCCAGCCTTCAGAACCAACGGTAAGGACGGCCCGGTGGCTGAGAATCCGTCACCCGCCGTAGAGAAGGACACAAGCTTGACTGTCGTGGAGCCCGCGTTGGTAAGCTCTACCAGCAGCTTGGAACTGCTTCCCACCGGCACCTGGTCAAATGACACGTTAGGGGGACTGGCCCTTACTCCTTCGCTGGTTACACCCGCTCCTTGCAAATCAATCTGTAACGTCGGGTTCGAAGCGTTACTGGTAAACGTGAGTTTACTTTTGGCCACTCCCGTCGCGGTCGGAGCGAATTTCACACTCAGGGCGACGCTCCGTCCCGCAGAAAGATGCAATGGCAGGGTCAAAGGCGACACACTGAATTCGCGCCCGCTCACTCTTATTGCCGACACCGTGACGCTGCTATGTCCACTGTTCTTGAGGACAACCAGTTGAGTCTCAGTTCGATCGACGGTGACATTGCCAAAGTTCAGGTCGGTCGGCATACAAGTCAATTGCTCGGTGAGGCCGCGTGCGCCCAGCGAAAATATGGTGACGAATACGGTAATAGCGAGAATGAACGATACCTGGGCAGACAGGGATCGAGTCGACGACTGGGGGAGTCGGAACATAGCAAACAAGAATTCAAACTCCGACATTCGGCAATGAATAGATGTCGGAAGGACATGCCGAGCAAGGACTCGTGCCGTTCGGCGGGAAGGAGCGCCAAGATCGCCACCGCCGTAGGGCAGGCCACGCTATCCGTGGCTAGTGGACCAATCGATCTTGCAGGGATTATTGAATCGCACTGGCAGTTGCCGAAAATACATTGTTCGGGTTGCTTCCGATCAGGCGAATCGTCCCGACAACAATCACCAGAATGACGGCCAACATGACCGCATACTCGGCGATGTCCTGGCCATCATCGTGCCGCCACAGCCTGCGAAGAAGATCACTCATGTTTGCACCTCTGTCCCTCGAATGAGACGCGGCTTGCAGCAAGGTCAAACTGCCCGCCCCTTGCGGGATTTGGCCCCCTGGGGTAAACTGTAATCCTCCGCAATGATGCCTACGCAGTGAGAGAAGACCCCGCTCCCAGCGGGACAACTTGAATAACACCCAGCAGTAATCAGTCAATCATTACTACCGTGCGGAAATCTTTTCGAGCCGTGGCTCGTTCTTAGCCATTTGCTACGCACGGAGGTAGAAGGAGAATGAGAATATGGCAAAGGCAAAAACAATCATGCCATCGGCAATGACGATCAAGGAATATGTGAAAGACCGCGACCTCAAGCGGGTGCAGGAAGGTGCGGCGGCACGGCAGGCGGTCATCGACGCGAAGGCCGAGTACGAAGCCGCTCGTGAGGAATGTACAGCAATCCGCCGCACGGTGAACGTCGATGCACGCGGCCTGACTGAAGAGCAGTATGAGTTCAGCAAGTGGGTTGAGTCTTTCAAGCAGATCACGCCCAAGAGGCAGATGGAGATCGCGATGGCTCTCCAGAAAGATATTCAGGTGCAGTAAGCCTCACTCAGACCGGGCCTGCGGAGAGCAGGCCCTGGATTAATAAAGAGAACCCAAATGGACAAAGACATTCAGGAAATCTTACGCCGCGAGGCAACGACATGAGTCACAAAATTCACAAAAACGCCAATGCCAGTCAGCAGGCATATCGTGATCATAAGAAAGCCGCCCTCAGTGTCCAAGCAGCGATTGCACTGTAACGAGCAGAGTTCCCACTGCGTCCAGCAGCGTCGCGTTGGAATAGCGCAGAGAGTGCCCGCCGATCGCGGTCTGGGGATTCGGCAGGAAAACAGGGGCTTTGTCCAGTTTAGCGCAGTCAGCACGGAGGGAAGTCATGCAACGGATCGGCATCGCGCTATTCGTAATGATCGTTTGTTCTTTCGCAGTCACGCCGGTTTATCTCATCCATGTTCGCCATGCGTTTGAGCCCCTTTCCGCTCTCCGCCGGCAGCCGCATGCTGATAACCATCGAATGAGTTGATCTCATTGGAAATCTCCGAGTGTAACTCTTGTAAGCATTGTAGCTTGTGCTGCTTTCGGGTACTCGCTAGAAAACCAGGCCCCTTTTCACGTCGAATCAGCTTATAGCCTTGCTGTTGGCCGGACCTCAGAGTTCACCGCCAGATGATCGCCCTTCTTTAGGAATTGGTGTCGCTGAGAGCGATCGCAACACTTCCTTGCCGATTTCGATTAGGTGGTCCAGCCCTGCTGAGTTCAATCCTGAATCTTTCGTCCAGAGAGGAATGTTCCGGATGTCATCTCCTACGAAAATGTTTACACCGTATGCGATCAATCCCCGCAGCCGATTCTGTATTGGCGCCGACCTGTGCGGCAGCGTGTCGGGCGGCAGATAGAGGCTCTTCGGATAGGCGAACTGCGTACGCCATCCGTGCTCGTGTTCCACGACCGTGCCCCATAGGTTTACTTCACCGTAGAGGCCGCATCTCGCGTATTTGGTCGTGTGCAAGTGCTCAAAGCTTTTCGATGCGTACACGCCGCAAGTGCAATTCGCTTGCGGGGCATCGTGGGCGTCATCCCCTTCGGCGCGACCCGCGATGGTTCCGACGACGGCGGCGGCCCTGCACCTCGCAGCCAGCACACGCCCAGGATGCCACCGCTCCCCGCAGAGCGACCTCAACCCCACGTTGTCCCACAACCAAGTACGGTAGCCCACAATCGGCGAAATGTAGTCGGGGATACTCATTGCTTGTCCGATACCTGCTCGGGCTCGTACGCGGGCTCTGGCGACGGAGTCAGCTTCTCAGGTTCGCTGTTCGGCTGTTCCGCTGGAAGTTTCAGTTCCAGCGGCTCCACAACGAGGGTTCGGACTGGCTTGCCGATTTGCATCACTTGCCCCCAGTTTTCGTGCCCATCCACCTATGCTCGGAGGACACTTGCCGCGTGAACACTCCTGCGCACAACAGCATTATCGGCTAGATGTCAGTCATTTCGGTTTTGTCCCTAGTAGCCCAGGCAGGCGATTGCCGCTTCCGAAGCGCACGCCATTATTGTCGTAGGTGAAATTCACATTGCGCCTGTAGGTGGCAATTGCGTTCCCGGACCGGTCATAGAGTCTTTCTTGGTCGCCGGCCAATTCTCGGATCACGCCTTGGGGATTGCCCGCCCCATCCTTAAGGATTACGGTCTTCATCAGCTGCCTCCTTCGCTAAGCTGCGCTACTTGCGCGGGTCGCGTTCCACAAGCTGCACCGCACATCCAGTCTTTGGTTCCACAAGCGCCGTGGACGAAATCTCACTTTGTCGAAACCCCGCCCGCTTAAGTTGAATGCGCGCAGTAGGCACGCTGGGCACGGAGAACACAGTTCCCGCTACAAGGTGCGGGATCCTTACGCCGTAGAAAAGCCTCTGCACGTATCGAACGCAGGCCTCCTGGCGTCCAAGCACAGAACGTAATGAGGATTCCCATTGCGGAACCTCAATGCCCTCAACACGTGCAAAGAGCCGGCACTCCGCAATCGCTGACGCTGTGGGGAGGTCTCCAACTGCCAGCAAGGAGGTCTCTTTGAGCATTGCCCTTAATTCATTCAACGTTACTTGGCGCCAAGTGGAATTTGGTTCGCGCACTTCAATCTCGAAGCCGTCGTGAAGGGCAAAGGATCCCAAGGCCGGCTCGATCACTACAATCTCTAAGTCCTCATGAAAATCGGAAGGCCCGCGGATCCCCACGGATTTCACCGGTACACCGTTCAGCTTCAACTCGCATCGCAGCTCGTCAATCCTTACAGGCTCTGGCATCCTGCTTGACTCCTCCTGATATCTACCGCAATCCGTAGGTTGCAGACGTTCCTTGGGCTGGGGACGGGCTTGGGGGCCCTCTATAATACCCGCGCGGGGGCAAAAATCGCTAGGAATTGGGAGAAAAAATCCAGCTGGGTAACCGCCGGCAAGTTACCAAAGGCGCCTCTACCGCCCTGGCTGATGCGTGCCGTCCTCGTACCTAGATTTTGAAGGCAGCCGGGGGCACGAGGAAGATTTTCTGTCGGCCGGAGTAAAACGGTCTGAATGGTCTGCCCATTGTGATCCTCAATGTCTGTGGTTGATGAAGCGGGACCTGCCATTCGTTAACACTCCTTCCCGAGGCCCGCCGCAGTTGTTTAACCGGTTCAACCCAAACAACACTCGTTACGATTTCTTCGGGTGAAAGTTGTTATCGGCATCCCAATGACCAATTACGTTGCCATCCTGGGTGTCCACACCCGTGACAAGATCAGTCGTCACGACGGGGTACTTGTCATACGCCGTGACGGCGTCGACGATGTCCCTACCGTCCTTTATGGCCTGAAGAATCTTCGGCAGGTCGGTGATGGGGTTATCGACTATCGCCGCCGTCGATTGCAAGAAGTAATCCCGCAGGCGAACCCCGTCTACAGTGCCGTGTCCGCCATCGCCGAACTTACGAATGTCCAGCAGGATGATGCCGTCACCGCCTGCGCATTCCGGGTACTGACCAACACTGCCTTGCTGCTTCTCGGCAAGGTCATTGATGGCGTGGACGTAGCTGATCATGAAGCCTTGCTCCTCTGGCGTCCAGCGTGTGACTGGCTCCTTAGAAGTCATTTAGTGAGCGCGAACGAATGTGGGTCGAGGAAACCGCAGCCCGGGTCGAGTTAGCTCCGAGTGACGTTAGTGCTGACGGGCAATCCGGAAGTTATTCCGAGCTAGAAGTCGGCTTGGGGGAGATTTGCCGCACTCCGGAACCCGGGCGACATCCAGCTACGAATCTTCGGCATCTCCCGGAAGCCCGTTTGAACGAAGCCTTAGGGGCAGACGCTTTCGCGTGTCCGGTGTCAGCGATTGTGTGTGAGCGGATAAGGTTGGGTCATAAGTTGGGTAATAAGGAGAACACTTATGACCCACCTTCGCAAAATGATGCTCGAAGAACTCGAGCGTCGTAATTATGCTCAGACTACCATCGACTGCTACATCCAAGCGATCGAGGATTTTGCGCGGCACTTTCACCGTCCTCCCGATCAGCTCACGCCGGAGCACATCCGCGAGTACCAAGCGTATCTGTTCCGCGAGAGAAAGCTGGCCGCGTCCACGGTGACGCAACGGCTCGCGGCTCTGCGGTTCTTCTACATGCAGACGATCAAGAAAGCCTGGAGCGTGGCCGATACACCTTATCCGAAGAAGACACGACCCCTGCCCAGCATCTTGAGCCCAGAAGAAGTTGCCCACCTCATCGACTGCTCCCAGACTCAGTTTCATCGCATGGTATTGATGACGCTCTATGGGACAGGGGTACGGCGCGCCGAGGTGGCCCGCTTGCAAGCCACGCGCTCTTCTCTCACCAGGCGAACGGTATCGATCTGAGCTGAAACCGGCTTACGTTTGTGCAGCCGCTCCCGCAATTCGGCGAGTGTTGGCCTCTTCGCGATTTCCTTGATCTCCGCTAACAGATCGTCCGAAAGTGACATCCCTGCCACGGCAGCGCAAGCTTTCAGCCGACGATGGAGGGCATCGGGTGCGTTACGAAGCTGAATCATCTGGACATGTTGAAAGGCATGCTTTCATGTTTGCCATTCCCAAATCTCGCGGTCGAGGGAAACAGAAATCAGTCCGTCGTCTTGGTGCCAAGCGCCCAGCATCGCCGGAGGGACTTCGTGCCTCGTTTCGTGTAAGCGTCGGGTCTCCGGAGGCAAGGAAGTTGCGTCCCGCTGGGCTCCCCAGGGTCGCGAACGAAGGCGAATCGGGGGATGTCTATTTGGCGATGAGATGCGATCCAGGAATATTCTCGTCTAAGGTTGCAAGAACTGCACCATTCGCGCTCGCAAGCTTGCTTAGGTGACCGTCGGTAATTTGCTTCGCTGTTCGGACCCAAGTTGGAAGGTGAGAAACATCGTGCTGGTCGGGCATGAATGTGACGCGGGCGCCGCTCGCCTCCTTCAGACGCATCAACAGTGCGCGGGCTTGGGGGATGGTAAATCCGTAAGCCGGGGCTTGCGCCAGTACGCGCACAAATCCCAACTCTGTGATCGAGCAGGTTGCCAAGGCCGGCGAGTTCTGTGCACGGATCCAAGAACCCACCCGATCGTGAAACTCATGATTGACGAATCCGAGAGCCACCAGCGCGTTCACATCGAGCAAATAAATCATGGAAAGTTCGCCAGGATTTCCTCGACCTCTTTGCTGGTCAAAGTCGGAGCCTCGGGGCCGGCACTGAAAGCAGGCAGTCCAGTCGCAGGATCGGTTACGATCTTGACCCGGTGGCGACGCTTGTTACCAGGCGTCAATACAATTCGGCCGGCTTCGATGTTCGCCTCAAGGGCGTCGCCGGCGCGGATCCCAAGCCGACGGCGAAGCGGACCGGGGAGAACAACTTGCCCCTTAGTGGATACTTTGGTCTGCATGGTAAGACAATCTTACCTCACTTGGCGCCTGATTCTCAAGACCCGGAAGCCACGCACAAGCAGCAATTCATCGAAGTCAGCTGCACATTCAAATGGAGGCAGGACCGATCGCCCTCGCGGCGTCGCTGTACCCTGCAGAGGTTTGAAGAAGCCAGTCCATCGCGGCCGACGCATCCAGAACGATCATCGCGCCGCGCGCTCTTCTCGCACCAGGCGAGCGGTATCGATCTGAGCTGAAACCGGCTTACGTTTGTGCAGCCGCTCTCGCAATTCGGCGAGCGTTGGCCTCTCCGCGATTTCCTTGATCTCCGCTAACAGATCGTCCGAAAGTGACATGCCTGCCATGGCAGCGCGAGCTTTCAGCCGACGATGGAGGGCATCGGGTACATTACGAAGGCGCCAATAATTTGCCGCTTCCAGTAGGGCGCTCGCATCCTGCCACCAGTGCGGTCCAAGAGCTTCGGTCGAGAGGTCCTGCGGCAAGAACTAATCGAAAGTCTCGGCATCCCGAAGAACGGCGCCGCGCTGGTCTTTCGCCGACACAATTGGATCGCGATCGCCATCCAGTTCCCATGCGATCATCAGATCCGGATCATTCCAGATCAATGTGCGTTCGTGTTCCGGAGCGTAAAAATCGGTCGCTTTGTAGAGAACTTGTGCCTTCTCCGAAATCACGGAGAATCCGTGGGCGAAGCCTTGCCGGGATCCACAGCATGCGCTTGTTCTCGCTCGACAAGCGCACCGACGCCCACCCACCAAACGTCGGAGCACTTCGGCGTAGGTCGACCGCGACATCGAGGATCTCGCCCTCCACCACGCGCACCAGTTTCCCCTGCGTCTGCTTGAGCTGATAATGCAGTCCACGCAACACATTCCGTTGCGAACTGGAATGATTGTCCTGTACGAATCTCTCTGCGATCCCGAGCTCTGCAAAATCTTTTTCGTTGTAGCTCTCCAGGAAGAATCCGCGCTCGTCGGCAAATATACGCGGTTCCAGAACCACCACGCCCGGCAGCGAAGTCGAAATTTTCTTGAACGTCCCCATCCCTGGTTCTATCCTCGAAACCGCAGTCTTCGCTTTTTACTCAGGGCATTCTTGGGGGGTTGCGGCCACCTTTGAATCGCCGACCCGAAGGACAGCTCGATGGCTTCGCTTTCAGCTCACTGCTTAAGCCATCTAAAGCTGTGATTCGCTATACCACCAGCTATCAGCCTAGCTATATGCTATACAGCTTCTCGCTGACTTCACGGTTTTGACCAATCCCGCCCGCCGACTTGGCGCCCTCGCGTGTCCCTGTGGTCCTTCAGAGCGCCGTCTTGCTCGGCTTTGGCCAGCACCTTCTCCATCTCGGAAAGTCGCCGCTCCAGGTCCGTCACCTCGACGGCGCGGAGCTGCAGATTTAAAAGCGACGCCAGACCCGCCGCGACTCTGGGATGAAGCTTGCCCGCATATATTTCCGAGATCAGCTTTTCCACGGCGTCGCGCACGGCACTGACTTTGTCCAATTTGGGCAGTGGATCGGTGACTTCGTCGGTAAGCCGGCTCCTTTTGCTGCCACCGATTCGGCCCAACTCGGCGGCCTTGTTGGGATTGGCGTGAAAAAAGCAGAGGCCACCAGCGGTTGCGGCGGCCCGGCAGGGCTTGCCGCTCTTGGTTTGGCCCTGACACTTCGCAGTTGGGTTCTTTGTCATTTGACTAAATCCCTCAGGTTGCAGGGTTTCCCGACCTCGGGTCGACGACGAACTGCTTCCTCTCGGCTCACTTCCTGCCCGTTCGCACCGATCGACCTGAGCCGAATAAAGTGGTGTTGCCGATTTTCGTGCGCAGGACATTTCCGATTTCTCTCAGCTTCCTCTTCCTCGTCTGTCCAGACGATAGTCGCCATTTTGCAGATGCAGCTGGCCAGTGCGCTCTCCATTTCCATGTCGGCCAGCTTCTGCTCAACTCGCGCCAGTCGCTTTTCGAGGTTTCTTGCCATATGAATTCTCGTCTTAACAAACAGTTCTGTCCACCCAAAGCTTAAATCCAAATCTTTATTCCCTAGCAATGAGATCGTTCCGGGGGGAGCCGTACCTGACACGGACGAGCAGACCTCTAGGTAAATTCTAGATCATCGGGACAGATCTGAAAGAAGAAAATGTGAATGTTACTTTGGTAACCGATTGAATTTAAGCAGCTTAATGTCGCGCCAGTGCGATTTCTGGATGGCGATCCGATTCTTCCCGCTGCTCTGCCCAGAGAGAAAGAAGGCATCCTGCCGGCGTAACGAACGTCCGCATCTTCGCCGACAACATGTCCCCGTCTCATTCGCGAATGAATCGCAGATCCGAAGGACGGCTCGAGATGGCTTCGCGCTAGCCCACCGCCTAAAATCTCAAGGCGAAGACGGCCTATCTTGCTGCCACCGATTCGGCCAAGCTCAGAAGCGCTTGTTGGGATTGGCGTGAAAGAAGTAAAGGCCGCCGCCAGGTCGCGGCCGCCTGTGGCAGGGTTTGCCGTTCTTTTTGGCCCAGGCAACGTGAAGTCGCGTCCTCAGATATATTACTCGCCGCCGACATCCATATAAGCTTTTCCAACCTCACGAGGGTAGCGAACGACTGACTTCTTCCGGAGTCATCACATTTCCCCTCCCATCCAAAACTGTCATCCGGTAAACGACGTCTTGCCGGCATTCGTGGACGGGACATTTGCGACTCATTTCGACCTGCAATTCCTCGTCAGAATGGAAACACCTCACGGGTTTGCAGATGCAGTGAACCAACAATGCATTCTCTGCGATATGGGCTAACTCCCGCTCAACGCGCGCTATTCGTTTCTCGAGGTTTCTTGACACAAATTCCCGTCTTAACCAACAGCTTCGTGCGCTTAGCTCAAATCCAGATTTGATTGAACCACCGAGGAGTCGTTCCGGGAGGAAAACACCTGACAGTGACGAGCAGACCTCTTGTTAAATGCTAGACCATCGGACGTGATCTGGGAAGAAAAAAATGTGAATGGTTACTTTGGTAACCGACTGAAATTGGAGTGACTTGGTGATTCTCGACTGCGAGCCTGAGGCTTTGGCGCATTCGGCTTCAAAATCCAGAAAAACGGAAATCGTCGGTCTCTCTGGTCCTCCCAACCGACCCAGCATCCGTCGGAGAGGGAGCTTCAGAACCTTGTCTCTTGTATGCGTCGGATCCAGACACAATAAGCTTCGCAAATCCGGGCAACCTCTGACCTCGGAGTCGCAATCCCTCGACGTCTCTCTAAGCCGGAGCCTCTGAAATCAGACGAGTGTCTTTCTTCATTGGCGCCATCTTAACATCTCGCTAGCGGGAATCCGTTCAAAATCTATTGACTCATCGGGTACAGTATTATCCTTTTGTCATCCATTTGGATATCAAGAGGAGGGTTCACTATGCGAGTTATTGAAGAGTCGATCTGTCTGAGAACAAATACTGTCAGCTGCCAAGCGCAGAAAGGGAGTTCGACACGGATGCACCGGTCCACAACCCAGAGCTCTCCGGGTGCTGAGCTGCAATTTTTCGGTCGCCTGGCGGCGATCTCCTTCTTCTTGAGATGCTGGCTGGTACGTGACCCACACGGGTCTGATTCGACTTGCAGCCCGCCGGCGCTGCAGCGGAATTCACGGTTCAGCCGATTGCGGAATTCTCGGATTCAAGAAATCGTCGGTATGCTGTTCAAGGCAACTGTTTACAAATCTCGGCAGTCTGCCAAGGATTTGTCGGTTACGGCGATGCCGATCCTTCCAACGTTTCTTTCCTTGTCCAGGTGCCGAGATGCGCGTGGCCGAAACACGCGCGGTCAACCGTGCTCTGCGCAAAGCCTACGGCATCGGCATCTGCTCGGTTGAGGAGATCGGATTCGTTCGCCGAACCGCCGCAGACATCTCCGGAGTCGAAGAAGTTACCGCCGCAACCGCCGAACGGAATGGCCACGGCAGCCCGACGGTGCGCGACCGCCTCTGCCAAGATCATCCGCCAGCATCAACTCGATCCCAACCTGGTCAAGGCCTACGCCACCGATTTCTGCGGCGGTCAAGACACTTCGTGATGCTACCCGCGAGCAGGTCGAGAACTTCGTCACGCACCTGGCCGACTGGGCCGAGAAAGACCGCAACGCCCTGCTCTGCCAGCTCAACAGCTATCCCAGCCAGAAGGAAGGTGCCGCATGAAACGCCAGATCACCGGCCTCCACGCCGCCGATCGCTGTGCTGCCGACCAGGTTCCAGACGGAGTGTTCCTCGTTCGCGTGCAACGAGTCAGGTTTCAACGGCAGGCGCAGAAGCCCTACTACACTCTCACGCTGGCCATTCTTGAGCCCAGCCGGCTTTCTCGGCACGTCCTTTCAAGCCGGCTCTATTGCACCCCGAAAGCCTTGTGGAAGCTGAACTGGTTTCTGCGCGATTTTGGCTACGACACCGAACTCCTGGGTCGCGACGAAGTCGATGAGAGGCAGCTTGTCGGGCTGAAAGGCGTGGTCAAGATCAGTCACATCGACTTCAACGGCGCTTCCCTGCTCCGGCTCGACGGTTTTGCTCCCGCCGGCCGGTGGGAAGAACTTTCTCCCGCAAACCTGGACAATCCGCAGGTGGCCTGATGACCTACAGCTACACCCAGATCAGCCAGTACCTCACCTGCCCGCGGCGGTATCGGCATCGCTATCTCGATGGCTGGAAGGAGAAGGACACTCGGGCGGCGATGCTCTTCGGGCGCGCCTTCGAACGGGCCCTGGGCGCCTTCTTTCGTCGAGAAGATCCCGGAGCGGTCCTCTTCGACGAGTGGTCCGCCTGCCAGAGCCAGGACTTGCACTATTCCAACCGAGACTCCTGGGATCGCATGCTGCGGCAAGGAATCATGCTGTTAACCCGTTTTTGCCAGGACGATCGTGTCCGAGGTTCTGCCAGCCTCGACGCAATCTGCAGATCAAGTTCACCCGGCCCGTCGGCGAGAAGAACGACTTCGTTGCTTATATTGACGCCATCGGCAAACTCGACGGCACGCGCTGCCTGCTGGAGTGGAAGACCAGTCGTCGAGCCGATATCCGGAAGAGCCTGAGGGGCTGCTGTCTCTGGATCCGCAGCTGGTTTGCTATTCGTGGATGACCGGCATCGCGGAAGTCGCGCAGGTGGTGTTTGTCCGCAAGAGCCTGGTCGAGATTCAGTATCTGCGCACCACCATCACCGACGAACAGCGTGAGGAGTTTGGCCGCCTGGTGGAAAGCACCGTCCGCCGAATCGAGTCGGCGGACTTTCTGCCGCACAGCGGCATCCGCTTTCCCCAGAATCCCTGCAGCACCTGTCCGTACGTGGGACTTTGTCTGGGCAAGCAGGAAATGGTCGACGCCGCCCTAGTGCGGCGTCCAGGAGCAGAAGATCTTGGTTGGCTTGACGAGCTTAATTTCTAGGAACCCGCCCATGCCGCCGAAATTCAGCCGCACGCGTGCGCTCTTCGTCCTGAACAAAATCGACGAAATTCTGGCGTGGGAACAACGAAGAGAGACCGAGCGCGACACCAAGTTCGTCGAGCTAGGGCGATATTTATGCGAGGTTCGGGCGGGACAGTACTGGAGGGTGGAGACGTTGAAGTCGTTCGACGAGTTCCTGGAGAGGCGGTTTCCGGGCTCGCGACGGAAGGCGTACTACCTGATGTCGATTCACGAGCATATGCCGCCGCAGGCGAGGAAGGAGCTAAAGAAGATAGGCTGGGCGAAGGGGATCGAGTTGGCAAAACTCGCAAGGCGGGACAGGCAGAACTTCGATTGTGCAACCTGGTTGCACAAAGCTCGTGACTTGTCGAAGGAGGATTTTCAGCAGGCGGTCGAGCGAGAACTCACCGGAAAAATAACAGAGCCCTGGGAAATTGTCTACTTCAAACTGTACCAGAGCCAGATGCCGGTCATCGAGAAAGCGCTCGAGACGGCGGCCCTGATGCTGGGAAGCGACCGATCGCGAGGCTACTGCCTGGAAATGATCTGTGCCGACTTCCTGGCCGGAGCCAACCTGGACAACGGAGATCCGGAGACGCTGCTGTTCTCGATGACCAGATTCTTCAAGTTCCTGCCCGGAGAGCAGCAAGCAGGAATTTCTTGAAGGCTTGAGGCGAGAAGGCATCATGAGCTCGATTGGCCCGAAGCCCGCCGCCTTCGGCTGGATCCAGTGGCGTACGAGAATCTTGCGCCAGCAAGTGCTGCGTCGCGATGGCTGGCGGTGTCAATCGTGCGGCACGATGTCGAACCTGGAAGTCCATCACAAACAGTTTCGCAGCCACTCCGGCGCCGACTCCGAGGAGAATCTGATCACGCTCTGCAATAGTTGCCATGCTCAGATTCATCACTAAGAGTCGAGAGGCCTGCGCACCTCCCAACTAGCGAATATGGCCTCATCAACGCGAAAGTGACCGCGTGCCTCGGACTGTGCCGCCTTGTCACATCCGTTGCAGGATGTCCGCGATACGATCACCGGCGCGACCGTCCCACAAAGGAGGAGTAGTGCCTTTCTTTGGTTTGCCTTCTAAAATCTCTCCGAGTTCAGTAATTAGACTTACCCGGTCGTCGCCGACCGGAATATTCGTCCCGTGAGTCACCGTGATTGGACGCTCGGTGTTGGGCCGCACGGTAAGACATGGTACTCCCAAGTACGTTGTCTCTTCTTAATCCCCCAGAGTCCGTAATCACAACTGTGGCCCGGCTCTAAGCGCGAGGAACTCAATGTACGGCATCGGATCGAGGAAGCGCAGGTTCTGAGAACTAATCCCAAACTCGGCGATACGACTGCGGGTGCGAGGATGCACCGGAAAAATGACGTGTAGATCCTTGCTCACTTTCGTAAGGGCGTCCAGTATCCCTCGCAGAGTTTCAACATCATCAACATTAGAGGGTTCGGTGAAGGGTCACGAGAGCAAACCGCTCCGGAAGTTCATTTGTTGAACAACTCCTCGCAGCTGGCAACAGCCGTAAAAGGGAGTCGATCATGACGTTGCCAACGAAGTGAATTCGCTCTTTCGCAACTCCTTCGCGCAGGAGGTTGGCGTCAGCGTCCTCGGAAGGTGTAAAGAGAACATCGGACAGGAGGTCGGTCACGATCCTGTTGATCTCCTCCGGCATCATTCGATCGAAAGACCGCAGTCCGGCCTCAATGTGACCGACCGGAATCAGCAACTTCAAACATACGAGTGCCGCAGCCAACGTGGAATTTACGTCCCCATAAACCAGAAGAGTAATGTCCGGCTTGCATTCCAAAAGCACTGGCTCCAATCGGAGCATGATCTGCGCCGTCTGCGTAGCGTGGCTTCCCGATCCCACCTCCAGATTGAAACCTGGCGCCGGAATCTCAAGCTGCGTAAAAAACATCGTTCGACATGTTCTGGTCATAGTGTTGTCCGGTGTGTACCAGCGCCTGCTTGATGCCCCGTTGCCGGATCGCCCGCAACACTGGCGCCGCCTTAACAAAATTCGGCCGGGCCCCAACAACGTGGAGAATGTGATTCACGTATACCATTCTATCCGCACGACAAAGGCATTGGGCTGAAAGCAGGCGGGTAGAGCACACGCGACACGAGACTGGCTTGGAGGGAGAGTGCGGTCCAAACTATCGGAGCGCCAATCGCAAACGTCGATTGGAAGGACGTTTTATTGCGGCGAATTCTGGCTACGTCGCCCTGCAAAGAGGATACGAGGTCGCGGGTGCTGGTTTAACGCTTTGCGTGCCGGGTGGAATTGGCGCCGGCGTCTCGTTCGACGAAGAACTGATCCTCTTGTTTGAATTGATCGCCGTCACTACGTAGTAGTAAGTGGCATTGTCTAGCACGAGATCGTCCACGCACCCAGTGACGACGACGGGCGTTGGGTTAACCTGTTCGCAATCGCTGCACGTGGGGTTTTGTTTTGCAGCATTCTGTTTCTGGCTGCGGTACAGACAATACCCGACGGCCTTGCCATCGGGGCCCGGACCAGGAACACTCGCGTTCCAGGTGAGGATCACCTTATGGTGGCCCGTCTGCGCTGAGGACTGCAGCGGTTGAAGGCCGGCAGGCGGGCACGGAGGAAGAATCGGGTCGCTCGCGGCTGGAGATGGCCTGACTGTGCTGATCGTTCTCTCTGACGACAAAGCCTCGCCTGAAGGAGGAACGAGAAACCGGATGGCGATGAATGCTACGAAAAACACCCCGACGCTCATCAGCAGTGCGCCCAAAACAATTCGCGGATGCAACCTCATTCCAAGAGGCCTCCCAGCGTGAGTCATCTGCGACCGTGACACGTGGAGCGACACCGGCCAATCAGTAGTCAGTCACAGGGTACACGAGCCTCGATGTCGCAGATGTTTCTAAGGTTGAGTCCGCGAAAGCACCTGAGGACGAGGCGTTAATTCCCCGCTCAGTGCGAGCACGGCATAGGCCGTTGCAGCATCGCTCATGAAGTGCCCGGTATTCGAGGAGGGATCACGACGTTTGGTCAATGACACAGATGGCCAAGAGCCGTCCGCCTGGTTTTGGTGAGTCGCCAGCCATGACCGCCCGCGCTTCAATCGAGGGTCTTCTGGGCCAATCCCGGACTGCCGCAAGACGTAGGTCATCAGGCCTGTGGCATAGCCATCGCTTTTTCTTTCCTGAGTCGTTCCGTCGGACCGCAACCACTCTCGAACCAGCGAATGCAGGCGGCGGTCTTTCGGCCAGGCGAGCGCCGATAGCTCCCAGCCGCCATCCGACTGCTGCGCATCCGAAATCTCTTGAATGATCGACTGCTGCCGGTCTGCCTCAACCAACCCGGGCAGTTTTGTCGACGCCCACAGCAGAACCGCATGGTTGATCGTCGACTGCTTGTCGTATTCGCGGTTGAGATAATCGCGCAGCGGGCCGATCTTTTCTTGAATCTCAGGGGTCGACCGATAGTTCTCCGGGGCGCTGCCGACGGCAATCGCGGCCAGGGCAGCGCCATAGTATTGCGAGTCGTTCGCCTCGAACGGTTCCATTCCAAACTGAAGCCACGACCACGCGCCCTTGCCGCTCCCGTCAGTCTGTTGCGTCGCCCACATATTGCTGAACGCGGCCCGGGTGACGTCGCTGAGGTGTCCGTTCTGTGCGTCATAGTTTGCGAGAATCAGCGCATTGAGCACGGCTTCGGTCCCGCGAGATTCGGCGGCCTTGCTGCCCTGGTATTCTTTGTCGCTGTAGTACGGATCGGTCACGTTCCAGAGTTGTACGCGCTTAGCGACATTATCCAGGAGTTTGCGTTCGTTGACCGAGGGGACAGCTTCAGCCAGTGCGCCACGGAGCATGGGCCGCGACATGATGTAGGGCACGGCCGTGTGACATGAAACGCAGAAAGTATCGTGATCGCGGGCCGCGCCCGGCCATTGCATCCATGTCGTTTCTCGTTGGTCCAGGTAGGCTGCTGCGGCCTTCGGATCCCAGGACTCTGGCGCTTTGGCTTGAGTCGCTTTCGCGCGCGAACAGGCAACTCCTGCCCCGCCAGCCAGGAGCAACGCAAGGAGTTGTATTTGTCTCATGCTAAACTTCACGTGCAACTCCCCCGCTGGGAATCGAAGAATGAGACTGTCGTTCGCACGAATACAAGTCAGAACAATGCCAATGACTAGGATAGCGCGGTAGACCGATGAATGGGGCCGAAAATCTGATTCGCGCGCTGCTCGCGAGTGGCGTTGACACCTGCTTCACGAACCCGGGCACATCCGAAATACATCTGGTCGCCGCGCTTGACCGGATCCCGGAAGTGCGGTGCGTATTGGGTCTTTTCGAGGGCGTCGTCACCGGAGCGGCCGACGGTTACGCGCGGATGACCGGGAAACCTGCGTCGACCCTCCTCCATCTCGGCCCCGGCTTTGGCAATGGCCTGGCCAATCTCCACAATGCCAGCCGAGCCCAGGTGCCGATCATCAACCTCATCGGCCAACACGCCACCTACCACTTGCCCCTCGACACACCACTCACTTCCGACATCGAGGCGATCGCGCGGCCCTATTCGAAGTGGCTGCGAACGTCTCGTGCCTCCGCCGAAGTGGGCCGCGACGCAGCCGAAGCAGTCGTTGCTGCCCGCACCGCTCCGGGCCAGATTGCCACGCTGATCGTCCCCGCCGACGTCGCATGGAGCGAGGCCGGCTCAGTTGCCGCGCTCCACGGCAATCGTGCCAAAAGCGCCCGTTCCCGCGGCTGGCACGGTCGAGCAGGCCGCAGCCATGCTCCGGTCTGGCGTACGCACAGCCATTCTGATGACGGGGAACGCGCTGTACGGCAAAGGACTCGCAACGGCGGGGCGCATCGCCCAAGCTACAGGCGCCAAGTTGCTCGCCCCGTATCCCGTGACGCGCCTCGAACGCGGCGCCGGCCTGCCGCCAGTGGACCGCGTCGCCTACGTCCTTGAGCAGGGGGTCGAGCAATTCAAGGAATTCCGTCAGCTCATTCTGGTGGGCGCACGGGCTCCCGTCGCCTATTTTGCTTATCCGGGAAAGGACAGCGCCTTCACGTCGCCGGAATGCAAGATCCACAAGCTGGCAAGTCCGGGCGAGGATTACGTCGGCGCACTGGAGGCCGTCGAGGCGGCGCTGTCGTTGCCTCAAACGCCGTCGGCCGGAGAAAAGGCCGAGCGTCCCCAACTGCCCGACGGCAACATCACATTGCCCGGTCTAGCCGCGGCTGTCGGCGCGCTCCTGCCGGAGAATGCCATCGTAGTCGACGAGTCCATGACCTCGGGCCGAGGCCTGATGGCCGCCACCAAGGGCGCTCCGCGGCACGACTGGCTGGGCAACACGGGAGGCTCGATCGGAATCGCCATGCCGCTCGCCGTGGGCGCGGCGGTGGCCAGCCCCGACCGGCGAGTCCTGTGCCTGACCGCCGATGGCAGCGGTATGTACACACTCCAGGCGCTGTGGACCATGGCGCGCGAGGGCCTCGCCGTCACGACGGTCGTTTTCGCGAACCGCGACTACGCGGTCCTCAAGCGGGAGTTTTCTTATCTGGGAATAGGCGACCCGGGGACCCGGGCGCGAGAAATGTTCGAGATCGGCCGTCCCGATCTCGACTGGGTACAACTGGCAAAGGGCATGGGAGTGCCCGCCACCCGCGTCACTTCACTGTCGGAGTTTGCGAAGGCACTGCGGGAAGGTTTTGAGAGCGAGGGTCCGACGCTGATCGAGGTTCCCCTCTAGACCCTCGCACTTCGGGGCCTGGGTCGGTTCGGATTGCCCGAAAACCATCGTGATAACCGAGATTTGTGAGCCAATGCGACGAGGTCTCGGGTGCATCCGACATCCGCCCTGAGCCCAATGCGACCGGCCGCATTAGCAGGGGATACGATCATGACGGGGCCTGAATCTAACCACCAGCACTCCTGGTTTGCTATTGTCGAATCGCACGGATCGTGAGAAACTGGCTACAGGTCAGGCTGTACTGGCACAAAATTGTTTGGTTGGTCTTTCCCAGTTTCTCCCCCGAGATTTGCAAATCAAGTCCCCAAAATTAAGAATAAGCAATCCCTGTATGCACACGTGGGGGGCGGTGCCTGCTCCCCGAGAGCACTTGAAGCGTTAAGCCGCAACCCTTCTGCAAAACGGCAGATGAGATTGCGTATCTTAACTGGTTTTGGAGTTGGGAAAGAACACGTTATTTCAAGTCTGCGAAAACTGGCTCAATTAATTCCCAGTCCGAGCTAACGCGTAGCGGCGTAGACTTCGGTTTGTTCGCCGAGTTCCCGATGTCTTAGGAGGTATAGGTTTGTCGGAAGTTACCACCAAAACGAGGAAGTCGCTCTTCAGCGAAGAGATTGTGCAGGATCCGTATCCAACCTACGCCCGACTGCATGAGGAAGGTCCCATCCATTACGTGGAAGTTGCCGGCAAGTGGGCGGTATGGTCGATTTTCAGTCACGCCGAATGCGCTTCGATCGCCAAAGATGCCAGGCTCTCGGCTAAACGCGCACAGCAAATGCTCCTTCCGCTGCCGCTAAGCCGGCAGGCCGAGTTCAGTGAACTAGCGCGCATGCTAAGTCTCTGGCTGATCTTCATGGATCCTCCGGAGCACACCCGCTTGCGCAAGCTTCTTAACAAGGGGTTCTCGGCCGCGGCTGTAGAAGCCTTGCGCCCGCAAGTGCAAATCATTGTGGACCAGATGCTTTCGCCGCTAAAGCAGGGCTCCGAAGTAGATCTGATGCACGAGATCGCGAATCCCATGCCGATCCAGATCATTCTAGAGATGCTTGGGATTCCGCAGGATCTCCGAGACACCTTCGTCGAGTGGTCGAGGGCCATAGCGGCATTTCGGGGGAATCCCAATCGCACCGTGGACGAAGCCCGAGCCGCGCAAGATGCTCTCGTGCAGTTGACTGAGTTTTTCCGAAAAACGGTGGAGGAACGGCGCAGGAATAAAGGGAACGATCTGATCAGCTTGCTGATCGACATCGAAGAGGAAGGGGAAGTTCTGACAGAAGAGGAACTCTATGCGCAATGCATCGCGCTACTGTTCGCCGGCCACGAGACAACTCGAAACCTCATCGGCAACGGAATGTACACGCTTCTGAAAAATCCGGAGCAAACGACAGAACTGCGGGCAAAACCAGAAATCATCCGGTCAGCGGTCGAAGAATTACTGCGCTATGAGAGCCCTGTGCAGTTTACGGCGCGTGTGCTGAAGGAAGATATGGAGATTTGCGGTCAGGAGATCAGGAAGGGGTGGACAGTGCAATGCATGCTGGGCGCGGCGAACCGCGACCCAAAACAATTCAAGGAACCAGACCAGCTAGACCTGAAACGCCTCAACAATCAACATTTGGCGTTCGGCGCAGGCGTGCATGCTTGCATTGGAGCACAACTTGCCCGGCTGGAAGGACAAGTTGCTATCCTGAATCTCGTTCAACGCTTTCCGAACATGAAACTTAATGGGCCGCGTCCGGAGTGGGCTCCGACCTTCGGACTGAGGGGGCTCAACAGTCTGTCGGTGACTCTGTAGCGCAAGTTGCGATCACAGTCTCGATTGATTTCGCGAGCGAGTTTGCCCTCAAGATCCGGTCTGCAGCCTCTGCCAGACCAATTCGAGGGTTTGGATCTTTCCATTCACGGGCGTGGGCGGCGTAGTCAGCGTGATTCGATCGTCCACGAACTTAATAGTGCGGACCAGATCCCGATCCACGAAATTCTGAATCGAGGAGACTTCGATGTGATGGGTGACTTTGTCGCCGTTCAGGATGTAGCGGCCTGCATAGGCCAGAAAGGTCTTGAACGCTTCCACCTGTTCTTCCATTTTTCCGCCACCCATCGAGAGCGGCTTTCGCCCGCCATAGCTGATTACGGAGCTGATTCTGCCATCTTCAGTATAGGTAAGAAAGCCAACTGGGCCGACCCCATACGGAGTTTCGATTCTTTCGCCTGCGGACGTTGTGCTGGATGCGCCGATCAGTTTCCACGTGCCCACGAATTGGCCCGTTGCATGCTGAGTGACATCTGATGTCATTCTGATCTCCCTTGACACTTGCCGGGCCTGTCACTGAAGGTAGTTTTACGGAAGGCTGCTGAAATTTTATTCGAGAGACCTGATTCGAGAAGGAAAACCATGGCGACAGGATTGGAAGGTAAAGTTGGGCTGGTCACCGGTGGCACATCGGGAATTGGACGCGAGGCCGCCGTACTGTTCGCGAAAGCTGGAGTCAAGATCGCGGTTGCGGGCCGGCGTGAACGCGAAGGCGAGAAGACCATCGAGCTGATTCACGCTGCCGGAGGCGAAGGCCTGTTTGTGAAGACGGATGTATCGAAAGCCTCTGAAGTCGAAGCGCTGGTCCAAACAGTGGTGGAAAGATTTGGGCGCTTGGACCTGGCGTTCAACAATGCCGGCGTTGAAGGTGTTTGGGCTCCGCTTACCCAGCTGACGGAAGAAGATTTTGATCGAACGATCAATGTGAACCTTAAGGGAGTTTGGCTTTGCTTGAAATATGAAATCCAGCAGATGCTCAAACAAGGCGCGGGCGGCGCGATCGTGAACATGGCCTCGATCATGGGCCTGGTCGGCGCGGCTGGGTCGTCCGTCTACAGTGCGAGCAAACATGGCGTAATCGGATTGACCCAATCCGCAGCGCTGGAAAACGCAAAGCGTAAGGTCCGGGTGAACGCGGTGTGTCCCGGATTTATCGAAACAGAGATGGCGGATCGTACCCTTCGGGTTCCGACAGTCCACAAATATGTGCTCAGTTGCCATCCCATAGGACGTCTGGGTAATCCCACGGAGATTGCCGAAGCAGTGGTATGGATGTGCTCCGATCACGCGTCTTTTATGACCGGTCAGACGATGGTACTCGATGGCGGATTTCTGGCGGGGCAGAACTCGCCAAGCTAGACACGTTTTCGACCGGTTATGACCGAGTTGCGGGCGCAAATTCGGTCGACAAACGGTCCGCCATCAGCTTGAGGAGTTCGCCCTTTACACTTTGCCCGTCGGGGTGACTGGCATCGAGGGAACAACGATTATTTGGGATGGCCGCTTGTACTTGGCAAGATGCTGAGCGGCGAAATCAGCCAATTCCATCGTCGTTAACTGTGAATCAGGAACAAGCTGAACAAATGCGATGACTTCTTCATCGCCTCCGACAGAACGTCCTACCACAGCAGACTGAGCAACGGCAGGATGAGCATTCAACACTGCTTCGACTTCGGCCGGGTAGACGTTGAATCCCTGGTGCACGATCAGATCTTTTGTCCGACCAACAATGACAAGGTTCCCGTCGACAAGGCGTGCCAGGTCGCGAGTGTTGAACCATCCGTCGGAGTCGATCGCAGCCGCAGTCTCTTCGGGCGCGCGGTAATAGCCCTTCATGATGTTAGGGCCGCGCACGTGCAATTCGCCCACTTCGCCGGCAGGGACTTCGTGACCGTCACTCCCAACAAACTTCACCTCGACTCCGGGAAACACTGCGCCAATCGAAGTGTCCTTGCGAGGAGATTCCGGACGCGTCATGGCAATCGTGGGAGAGCATTCCGTGACTCCGTAGCCATTATGTAGAACCATGCCAAAGATGCTCTCGGTTCCAGACTTGGTAGCAGGATCAAGCGGAGCGCCGGAAGACGTGATGATGCGAAGTTCTGGAAGATTCAGAGACGACAGTTTTCTTAGCTTGGCGTATTGCAGCAACTGGTTGAAGATCGCCGGCGTTCCATAGAGCAACGTAATGCGCTCCTTCTCCAAGGTCACACGCGCAGTCATGGGGTCGAACCGCGGCGCCAAATAGACGGATGCACCCGCTATCAGTGAGCCCAGCAAGACGGTGGCAAGACCCACGGCGTGAGACATCGGAAGAACGCCGTAGACTCGGTCAGTCGGATTCACCGATCGCACCTTCGCCGAACCTTCTGCCATGAACAGCAGATTCCGGTGAGACAGCATGACTCCTTTTGGAAGTCCAGTGGTGCCGGATGTGTAGATCAAAGCGGCAATGCGATCCGCAACGTTCGAATCGAGCGGCTCGGACGCGGCATCGTCCCGCAAAAGACCAACGCCAGTCGATCCAAATCCATCCCTTTCTTCAAGAACAGCCCCGGCCTGCTTGGCATGATCGGCAGCATGGGGCGAGACGCAGACCGTATAAAACACGCGGCGAGCTCCGGAATGATCGCGAATCTGCTCAACCTCGCGGGCCGAGAGGCGTGCATTCACAAGCACGGGCCAAGCGTCGAGTCCAGCAGCAGCAAGGAGAATTGTCACGAATGCCCGACAATTCTCGCCCACGATCATCACCCGATCGCCCGCCCGCACGCCCAGTTCACGTAGCCAGGACTGAGTGTCGGAGACCGCCGAAGCTAATTCTTTATAGGTCCAGGCGCCGGTACTTTCGATGAGAGCCGGATGATCCGGAAGCCTTCTCAGCCCAGTCGTCTACGACATCATTGATGCGCAAAAGGGTCATTGGACGATTACGGCCAAGTCGAAGTCATGCGCAATGCGAACCTGACCTTCCCAACTACGGATAGGTGCGAGTTGTCGACGCCCAGTTTCTTTGACACGTAGGCAACGAGGTTGCCGATGGTGTCGAGATTGCTCGGAAGTACCTCGTCGTCTTCCACCGTGATCCCAAAATGCTCTTGCAGATAAGGAAACCAGAGCGATGACTCCCATCGAGTCGATCACGTCGCCAAGTAAAGATCCGTCAGCCCGCAACTTGCTGGCATTGCCGGAAAGAAAGTGCTCGATGACGAAGCTTCGAATGTCACGTTCAATATCAACTGGTGTGCATTGCTTAATAGCCTCCGCTATTTGATTTTTCTGGATTATTTGCTAGAAGTCTAACGTATGCGAGATTTTTTCAGGAATCTATGGACACAGTGATTTTGCGAGGCATTCACTACCGTGATCGTTTTTCTCGGTTTGACCAGCTCTATCGAATTGAAAATCCCTGGCACATGGACAGCGAGGAGGAGAAATTTCGATTCGAGGAAACGAATCGCCTGATCAAGAACACTTCGGGCACGTCGGTACTGTGTTGGAGATTGGATGCGGGGAGGGCCACCAAACGGCAAGGCTTTCAGAACTCTGCAATCAGATCTACGGCATCGACATTTCCGGTAGAGCCGTCGGAACGCGCGAAGCGGCGATTCCCACAGGCTAAGTTTGGGGCAGGTGATGTTTTTGAAGCAGCTATCCTCACGTCCGCTCCGCGATTTGATCTGGTGGTCGCTTGTGAGGTGCTGTACTACATGCGCGACGTTAGCGCGGTCTTGGCGAGAATCAGACCTGGAAATTCATGTTTTGTGACGTATGTTAGCAAACAACACGCCGAGCTCGCCTCGTCATTGCAGCGTATCCCGGGCCGCCAGGTCACAGATTGAACACAACCACGTTCGTTGGCATGCGGTGTGGTGGTCGGCTGGGAAGGCTGGGACCAGCCCTATGCGAGGTCAATCTGATCCCAATCGTGGTCGGCTTTAGAGAACAGGCACTCTACTGCGGTCTGTTGCAGCCGTTTTCGAATCGCGTCGTCTTCGACAACACAGTTGGGACGCTCCGTTTTGACCGGGTAGAAGCCGCATTCTCGCAAAACCTGCGCAAACTGCCGAACCGAGGTCCCACATTGAACGCCAGAGACGCTCTCCCGAAAAACTTCCAGAGCGAAAGCAACAAGATCCGTGACAGTGTCATGGTCCGCCCTTGAGGCCAATATGTCGACGATGACACCGTAGGGCAGCTCCATCGCCTCGTTTGGCGAAGAACCAGATGGCCCACCGGCATTCCATCTCTCGACGCAACGAAGTATCGATAGTTCATCTGTGGGCAGTCGCGAAAGGATGCGGAACTTCGTCTCCCTGGTAAAAGCGACGGGAAAATCGAGACTCAACCGTCGCCATAAGCCATCGATTCCGGACTACATCCATTCGTCTCGACGATCAGAGTATCTTTTCGCACACGTGGCAAAGGAACGAGGCTGTCTCTCAATGAGAAGAAAAGATTACTTGCTACGCTCAGAATCGAATGAAGGAGGAAATAACGACAGAGCGCACGAAGCAACTTCTGAACACCAGGATGGTGTCGGGTGCATGCCAAGAGGTACCGCTGCACAGTGACATGATCAAGACGAGTACCACGCCAATATAGCTTGACCTCGCTTAGATCAATCGCCCCGATTCGCTCGGCTAAGCGGCGCGTAGCCTCCGCCATGGTTAGAGTGAAGAGAAGAGGGCAGTACTCGCGCCACCGCCATAGAGCTGACGGCCGAGTCCAGATCCTCGATACGAGGGCAGTATCATGACATCGACAATCCAGACCCGCAGAATGTGTCGAGCCATCAAGCTCAATCGCTCCCCGCTGTACCGCAATTTGCCCAACTATTTTTTCGTCAGTTTCAGCAATCCAGACGGGGACATTGTTATCGTCGATGTAAGGATTATCGACAAATTGCCAATACCATCGCTGCTTTCCCTTGAAGGGGGCCAAGTCTCCATAAGCCTCCCTTAGGAAAATCGCTATCTTCGGGTAGTCGGACAACAGAGCGCGACGAACTCGGATTTCAAGACTGTTCTGCAGTTCGCGTTCCGCGTCCACGCACATATGGCTCACCTGCTCTATCTTACCGCAGCTGGTTTTCCACAGCGGACGAATCGCCCCAACGGCTCGCCTCTGGCGTGGGTGAGGATCTAGGCGTGGTTGCCGCATTACCGAGCGGAGGAATACGATGGGCGTATTAGAGAGAAATCGCCGTCCAATAGCGAGGCGTCCCATGTCCTTCCGTCGGAGGATGTCCCTGTCTGTCCAAATCGGGATCTACAGCTTTGTAAAGAAATGGAGTAGAAGGATACCTCCTCGAGTAGGGATTCCATTGGGCCCAAACGCGTTGGATGCTGGGCGGAAAACCGAGGACCTCGAGAATGTGACTGCCCGCTTGCTCGGCGTGGCGGTAAGCTGCGAATGTCAGTGCTTCCACAACTGCCGGGTTAGTCTGCTTGGACCAACAGATCGGCGATGAGTGATTTTCGCGAACCGGCCGCGTCGGGCTGCTCGTCGCGCAGTACCAGATAGCCTGCCAATCTCCTGTTCTTGGAGCAACAGAATACGCGCACCTTTCCTTTGTCACCCGGAACGTCGAACTGCCATCGCAGGGCAGCAGGTTGCGTTCCGCCAGAAGAAGCCGCCCTTCGTTCACTTTTTGTTCCCAAAGGTGTTCGAATTCGTCTCCGATTTCACCGAACGCCGATTTCCGATACTACAAGCTTGGTCGCAAGCCTCGGCCACCGACGACGCAGGATCTTGTCGGTGGTTACTGCGAGTCAACCGAGAATGCCACCCGCATAAGATGCCGGGCCCGTGAGGCTGAGCTTTCTCATGACCGCCTGAGCAAAGGGATATGCCTGCAAGACCCAAAAAGTGGCCGCGTCGTAACCGTCAGAAAGCCCTTCGGACTTGAAGGCACGCCCAATCTTTTCCACAGGAGCGATGGCCCCGGTTGCGATGTAGAGATCTACCGACTTCTGACGGAAATAAGCCGCATTCAGGCTCACTCCAATTCCGCGATAGGCAGGCTCGACGACCAGGCCATGTCCAGTCACGGAGGTAAGCGTCTTGTTCCCGTACCGATACAGTCGCCGGATATTTCCGATGTAGCCGACAATTCGATTATCCGCTTCCAACACCCAACCAATCGGGCGCTCTGTTCCCATGTACGCCAGAGCTGGGTTGTATCGCCACAATCGTTCCCAGTTCTCGGTTGAATCGGGGGCCATGCCCCGCCGCCTTTCAAAGCGGCAGATGGCCTCGAAATCGGAGAACCGAGCTTCTCGCAGCTTGGCCTGACATGTCGAGTCTGCGGGCGCATGAAGCTTCTAGAGCGGTGCCACATCGCGTGCGTCGTCCGGATCGCAGCAAGTATCGAAGAAGCTACCGTGTTTTCGATCAGCGCCATGGAAAGGTTCGGGGGCTAAAGATGTTTATCCGGGAGCCCAAATATTAGGCAGTGTCGTTGCCGGCTATTCGCGTCCTCGCGGATCCAAGCCGGGCGAGCGCGGGAAATGGTGCGGCTCCGGCTCTGTTACGATCGAGATATCGCAACCAGTTCTCGTAAATGCCTATGGCAGACACTTGCCATGTGTTCCGCAATCGTGCGATCACTGAATCTGGAAAAAAATTAATCATATCTTCTGACCGATTGGAGATAGCGCGCGTCCGAAAATCGTTCAGATGTCGAAAAGCCTCCCCATCGAAGTATTCCGCCGGCATCGTCGGGTATGTTTCCCGCTCACCGCGCAAGAAATCGCTTGATGTCTCTCCGGTATTCCTTCAACAGAGTCTGGGCTCCATACTCCGGATGCCCCTGAAAATGCACAAACAGACTCTTCTTTTTCTTTTTCACGAACAAATCGACTCCGGCCTTCGCCGACTCCGTCAGCACCGTGTAGCCACAGGAAGTCAGCTCGTTTCCGCGCACTTCGTTCCAACGCGAATGCGGGAAGCGGATGCGGTCTGCCATGCGGCTGGTCAACGTGTGACCGCAGTTCTTGGCGGAATCGAACACGCCAAACTGCTTGTCGGGCAACCGGTGCCGGGAAATGCCGTCGCCGTGAAGCACGCTGGCATGCGCGGCCAGGCACGATAGCACCGTCGAAGACGTATTCTCTTTCGCCCAGTCAAACACCTCGGTCAGCAAATCCCAGTAGGGTTCATCTTGCAAGTTGGGCTGGTGCGGCTCGGTGCCGGTGACAATGACCCCGTCAAAACGGCTGTTCCAGAGGTCGTCAAAATCGAAATAGAAGCTTTTCAAATGCTGTTGTCCGCGGTCGGTCCGAGGAATCCCGGTCAGCGAATACAGCTTCACGATTACCGGGACATCGCCAGACGCAATGTCGAGCAGTTCGAAGAACTGCAGCTCGGTGTCCTCGAGCGCAGGATCGGGCATATTGTTGATGAGCGCCAGGCTGATGCCCTGGCCGCGCCGCGACACGACTGCCGATCGAATCTCGGTTGCAGCTTCGTCTCCGCCCAGCGAGTCGGAACTCGCCCACCTTCGATGATCAGCGGCATATCGCTCCTCCTCGGCCGAAGTGCTCCATTTCGCGAACTTCACCGTGCTGCCACTTCCAATGCCTGCCCCAGATCGTCCAGAATGTCGTCGATGTGCTCGATGCCCACGCTGAGCCGAATCATCTCCGGCGTGACTCCGACCTTCTCCTGCTCCTCCGGCGTCAGCTGCCGGTGCGTGGTCGACGCGGGATGGCACGACAGCGACTTCGCGTCGCCCATGTTCACCATCCGCTTGAAGAGCTGGAAAGCGTTGAAGCACTTCCGTGCCGCCCTCGTAGCCGCCCTTCACTCCGAACGTCAGCAGCGAGCAGAAGTTGTGCCCAAATATCGATGCGCCATCGGATAGAGCGGATTATCCGGAAACCCGGCATAGTTCACCCAAGCGACTGCCGGATGAGCGCGCAGGAATTCCGCAACTTTGCGCGCATTCTCCACGTGGCGTTCCACGCGCAGAGCAAGCGTCTGAATTCCCTGCAAAAACAAAAAGCCGTTAAACGGAGACAACGTAGCGCCGGTATTCCGCTGGCACACGGTCCGGCAGCGCGCGACATAGGCCGAGTCGCCGAAATGGTCGACATAGACCACGCCGTGATAAGCAATCTCCGGCCGGTTGAACATGTAGAACTTTTCCGGATACTTCCGCCACGGAAACTTGCCGCCATCCACAATCATCCCGCCAATGCTGGTGCCGCCGCCCCCGATGAATTTCGTCATCGAATGCACCACAACGTCGGCGCCATACTCGATGGGCCGCAGCAAAATCGGCGTCGCCACCGTGTTGTCGACCACCAGCGGCACGCCGTGCTTGTGCGCGACCTTCGCCAGTCCCTCAATGTCCGCCACATTTCCCGCCGGATTGCCCACGCTCTCGCAGTAGACCGCGCGAGTATTCTCGTCGATCAACTTCTCCACATCTTCGGGCCGGTCGCTGGCCGCAAAGCGCGAACTGATCCCTCGCTTCGGGAAAATATGCGCGAGCAGCGTGTAGGTAGCGCCATACAGCTGAGGAAGAGAAACAATGTTGTTCCCCGACTCGGCGATATTGATCAGCGAGTACTCGATCGCCGCCATTCCGGAACTCACGCTCAGCCCGTCCACGCCGCCTTCGAGCGCGGCAACTCGTTTCTCGAGAACCGCGTTAGTGGGGTTTCCGATCCGGGTGTAGATGTTCCCCTCAACCTCCAGGTTGAACAACGCCGCCCCGTGCTCCGCGCTATCAAACTCGAACGCAACGGTCTGATAGATCGGCACCGCGACCGCCTTGGTCGTGGGATCGCCGTCGTAGCCCGCGTGAATCGCGATGGTCTCGTCTTCATGCTTTTGTGATATGAGGAGGAGAAAAACCTCATTTCGAAGCGGTTGCGGCCGCTTGTGGCTGTGAACGTCACCGATTCTCGCGCCAATGATTTGCGACTGCTCGAGCTCACAGTGCGCGCCGTAAAATCGCTCCGAAGGCAAATCTCATGACCGGACCAAAGCTGTTCGCCGCCGCGAGTCCCACAAAGTACACCCAGGTAACCGACGATTCGAAGGACGAGGATAGTGCTGGAGATCCCACGACAGTTTTGATTCTGGATCGAGTTATCGCGGTCAGGAATGTCAATCATCTGGAGGTCCACTTTGTAACCAGTCGCAGCGATGATATGGTCGGGCACGATTTCCCGCTTCTCCCCACATTCATCGACTAATGCTGAGATATATCTTCCCATCCTCGTATCCTCGCTGACGTCGGGGCTGTATCCAACGAGAGTTGGAACTTTACCCACTACCTTGTCTCTAATAAACGCACCGCCCGAAGGTCCCAGAACTCTGACGAACTGCCTCGAGTCGGAGGCCTTCGGGCAGATAGCGGAAGATCTTCGGGCAGTTCGCAAAAAAGAAGTCTTCCAGCCCGGCCCCAAGCCTGAAGGAGGCCGACGCAGACGATCCCAAAAGGGACGGGCTTTGTCGGTCTTACTGTGAAATTTCAGCGGCTTGGTCCGCGCCACTAACTGCACATTTACACCTGCTTCATGCATCAGACCCGCGAGATCGAGTGCTGAAGCGCCGGCACCAATCACGGTCGCGCTGCGGCCCTTCAGCCGTCCAACATCGGAGTGGCGAGCGCTATGAGACAAGAACTCCGCCGGAAATGTCCGATGCTCGCAGGGACATAACCGAAGTGAGTAACACCGACAGCCAGCACGACGCGGCGAGTACTAAATATTTCGCCGTTATCAAGGCCGAGCACGAAACCGTCCGGAGACTGATCAACACTGAGGACCGTCTTGTCTTCCAGCTCCGGCACTTTCTGGTCCCTAAACGCGAGTCCATAGGCACGCGAAAGTCTCCCGACTAACAGGAATGCCCTTGTCGTTGTAGGGGATACCTTTTTCCGCGCAAAAGTGCCCGAGCGTATAGTCGCTATTCGGGTCGGAAATGTTCGACGCGAAACCGTCGGACTTAGCAGCATGCCTTGCGGCATATTATCGTCAACTGTCCATCGGTTTGCCGAAGATACGAAACGGAATTCCGTTTCCCCGTAAATGAGAAGCAAGCGAGAGTCCGTAGGGACCAGCACCAATAATCACCACGTTTGTCATAAGTGTAAGATTCTGAAGCAGTTGCTCAATCTCGAATATGGGTGTATTCGAAAAACTGGATGAAAACATATCTTGTTGGGGGAAGGTTCGGGGAGTTTCGAAGACTGTATCACAGATTAACGCATATTGCCAACCCACAGTTAGGACGCAATCTCTGGCGGAAGTTGCTCCTAACTCTTTGCGGCACAGTCCAGTTCGGTCGTCACTCGACTTGGAATCCGCTCTTTCCCGCTCTTTCAGAGTCCGTGGGCCGAGTTTCGCGGATGCGACGCCTAAGAAAATCCTGAATTGTAGTGATTAGCTGAGGCGACGCTGCCGCTCCGATCCTGGAAGTTGCTTTCAGGGTCAGCGCATAATAGGTCTCGGAGATTTCGTGTTCGTCCGCAGCCACGATCACGTACCCCTGCTCTCCAAAATGCCTTGCTGCAGGGACCTGGTGATCATTGCGAGTTTCGCGCAAGGATCCTTGCCGCGGCATCACGACAATGGGTTTCCCTAATTCGAGAGCCGAAATAATTGATCCCATTCCAGCGTGGGCCACAATCAGCCGCGCCTCGCGGGTCAATCGCTTGAATTCTGCCGGGTCAACAAATCGTGTGAATTCCACGTGCTTCGGCGAGTACGCTCCTTCAGCGATCTGGGCGAAGACATCGGTCCGACCCCGCTCTCTCGCCCACTCGTCGACAGCGCGAATCAATCGGTCAAATGGAGCTTGCGAACCAACAGAGACGAAGATCACAGAACCGCTCCGCCGCATTGAGGTCCACCCGGCTTCGCCAGATGCGGCCATTGCGTCAGCCATAGATCGGCGTATCTTCCAACGAGCGATCCGGACATCGAGAGTGAATCGATATTGGTAATGCTGTCAATCCAAATTGTCTTTGCGCCGAGCAACCGACCGAACAGCAGCGCAAAGTAGCCGGGCGCCGCGCCGGTAGATACGACAACATCAGGCCGCTCCCTCACGACAATCCACCCGATTCGCAGGGCCGCGCGGATCATGGCCAGTTTATTCCACCGATTCGCATCGTTTACCACATAAAACCGGTGATTCGGCACGTCAACTCGATAGCTTGAGACCGTGACAAACGCGATGTCGAAGGATGAAAATGCCGGAATCACTCTCAGCAATTGAGTCCAGTGGCCGCCGGATGATGCGACCGCCAACACTCTCTTCTCGCGATAGCGCTTCACTCTCGACAACTCCTTCAGGGTTAGAACTCGAAGTGACTTGCGGCGAGCAACATCCAGAAGGGAATTTGTCACTTCGAGGACGAAAATCGATCCGGCGCTGCTGAACGTTCCATTCGTCGATCGTGCATAAGTACGATCCCTCCCTTCATCCGTCGATAATCGGTCTGCGGTCTCGCTGGCGTGAGGTATTTCTAGGTGTGTGTCCCCCGAATCGATCGTCCACCACCACACCGGGGCACATCGGTGACGGATCGACCAAAACGTCGGAAGAGTAATTTTGCCATATGGCGGCCGGAACGGTGCATTCCGGCAGAATCCAGGCAGAAAGTCCTTCATATCCAGCGTCAATGTCAGCAACGCTTTGGCAGGCAAGGACTTCCAGGCATTTAGATGCTGATAGGAGTGGCAGCCAATCAAGTGGCCCTCTCGAATAACCCGGTCGGCGATAGCTGGATGCTGTCGAGCGTTCTGGCCCGAGCATGAAGAATGTCGCATGAGCTCCATACTCTCAAGGAGTCGAGCAGTTCTGGGGTTAATGTCTACGTTCGGACCATCATCGTACGTAAGGCGAGTATTCGTTCGTGTCGCCAAATTCCTGCGGGATGACTGACATCCGAAATTGACGCCAAACCCATGGGGAAAAGAGTGATCCCAAACCGATAACGCGGCGCCAGCAATCGAAGGTCGCAGCCGAAAACAGAGAGCGAAAGAGGAATTCCAATTTGACTATGCAATCGAACGCGAACTGTTGTCTCGCCCCCAAACAGAAATACTTATTCCTAAGACGTTTTCGGGCTTGTGGCGCGCGAGGCGTCATAACAGAACAGTACACGGCAAGCCCTACCCATAGTTGTGGCCGCCTGAAGAGGCGGATGAGCATTCTATTGTTGCTCTCGCCTCTGTTTTGCCAGAGATCGGGAAACATGCTCTGCAACTCGAAAGAGCCGTAATGACTCCTGATTTTCTGAGCGGTCAAACCCGCTAGCGTCCGTGGAGGAAACACCGTCGACATCGCCGACAGAACCGTCTCGCGCTCCTACGCAGAGAAATGGATTCGGACGTACCCATCATCTGCCGTCAGGTTGGGAAACATGCCGAATCGTCGCCGGCCGGCTTCAGATAAGGCGTAGACGCCTGATCCTCCGATGCCTTCGCGAGCAGAAGGAAGGCGAGATCGAATCCCAAAAAAGGCACGGACGAACATCGAGCAACCGCTAATGTCATAGTTCGCCGTCGGTGCCACGGCAAGCACTTGCCCGCTTTCCAAGCGCGCGGCCAACCGGCGAACTGCATCAATTTCCAACAAAATATCCGCATCCAAATAAATACGGGGGTAGCCTTGGGACGCTTCATCTCCCAGGTTCAGCGCATGGGTCTTGCTCGAGAGCCCGTTTCGATAACTCGAACCGACGAGCCAAAACTCCGTGCGATCGATGCGGTTTCATCCGTACATCCATTGCAGACAACCAACACCTCGAACTCACCCGGCTCCGCGACATCGGTGACTGCCTTCAAAGTGCGCGCGATACCGCGCTCTCGTTGTGGGCGGGGATGATAATGGAGATCATTTTCGGTTCACGCGATTCGTAATAGGGTCTGGCAACTGCAAGCCACCGTTTTGTAGAGTCGACTCTGTTAGCGCTTCTTCGGACTGGACTGGCCGAAGCACCCGTTGGCTTTCTGAATATCACTTCCAGACTTGGCCCCGCACCTACGATGGACGCCATTCGAGCCACGGTGCAATCACAGCCAAACGCACTCCCTTGCGGATCGCCTTCCGGGGCAAACTGAGAGGCTTGGGTCTCGACTGAGGAGCAGGGGAAAAGCCGATGTTTTCAAGAATAGCCGAAGATACATACCCAACACTCCGCTCGACGTAGGATATGCCCGGAGTCTTCATGAGAACCTCTTCAAAGCCAATGCTGGACATCAGGTGCTTGAGCGAATTCGGCGAGAAATGGGAGATATGCCTCGGCAGTTCAAGACCGTACCAATACGATTTGAAGAAACGCGCTTCCCATGAAGCGATGTTGGGCATCATTGCGTAAAACACTCCGCCCGGTTTGAGCCATTCCAGAACTTTCGTTAAGAACTCACAGGGCGAGTAGACGTGCTCAGAACATCGAAAGCAGTGATCACATCAAAAGCTGCGGGCCGGAACGGCGCCGCAACGGCATCTCCGACGAATACTTCGGCACCGGTATTAGCTCGGGCTCTCGCTGCCGTCGATTCTTCCATCTCGATCCCAAACAGTCTCCAGGAAGGTCCCTTCATCGTGCTCAGGAATCCGCCGGAACTGCAGCCGATCTAGAATCGATCCTCCTTGCTTGTGCCGGGAGATCAGCTCTACCTGCCCCTTCCAACGACTGAGAGCCGAACCTTCACCCGCAGCGACGATGCCTTTGTGGTAGTCGTCACTGTAGTGATATCCATCACTTCGGGTTTCGGAGGGTCCTTCAGCCAAATGCTGCAGCAAGACGAGCAACGGCTTAAGCGGTACTTCTCCTTGCGCAAATGGAATCGATCTGGCGCTTCGAGAAAATCCGCCACACGATCGCCGCCGCAGGTTGGACAAAGCATTGATCTCTCTTTATTGGCGGCGATAACCTGCTTCGCATCACTCATCATTGCTGTTGAATCAGCCATTGGCTCGCACCCATGTCTTGCTTTCAACGTCGTACTTTTTTATCAGTCTCGCTGGATTGCCCCCAATTACGCTGAAGGGTGGAAAGCTCATAGTCACTACCGCGTTCGCACCGACAACGCTGTTGCGACCGAGAACAAGTTCCCCGCGGCTGCAAACGATCACCGCCCCATGTCCAAGCCAGCAGTTTCGCTCGATGAAGATACGGCCACCCTTAGTGACACCTTGTGCGTGAATCGGTTTCTCAACATCAGCAAACTCGTGGCTATGGTCCATGATCAACACCGAAGGTGCCAGAAGCACATCTGCTTCTAGTACGATCCGGTTTCTGGCGGAGATCGTCGAACGCCTTCCGATTCCGGATCCGGCACCAATAATGATCTTCGGCTCCGTCGATGCCGATGAGTCGGGAACAACATTGACCCAAACATCCGGCGCAAGATAAACCCGATCTTCTAACCTGATGTAAGGAGAAATTGACCTCGCAATGTCACATGACGAATCGACGCTCACGCCCCGTCCGAACTCAGCAAATCGATATGCATATCGCAGCCAGATCGTATGAAACTTGTTTACGATCCGCGAACACCACGAAAGCGGGTCACGTCTTATAGTCCCAGCAATTTTGATCGCGGCCATTGTCGATTTAGCCCACGGTCTCAGGAGCTTGACTGACCGCGCGCATTCGGCGCGGAAAGAAAACGCCGACTAGCGCTCTCCCCTCAGCTCCGTTCAACGATTTCGTGAGGCTCAGGGCAGGCCACGCCACGAGTAGACACGCGAGAGAAACCTTCCCCAATTCAAGAACTGCCAGGGTGCGGGCGCTCGAAAGGTGAGGAAGAGGTATAAGCGTCGAGATAGCACCGACAACGAGAATACCAGCCGTCGCAGCGGCTAGCTTCAACGCGTCAGGCAGAAGAGCTTTAAGCCGAAACGATTGAAAGGTCTTTGTGACCGCAAATAGCATGAAGACCATGCCCAGAAACTCGGCTAATGCCAATCCTCCCATTACGCCGTAAAATCCAAGCCTATTTGCGAAAACCGCGATCGAAAGTAGAACCACAATGCGCAGGACCTGTCGGATGTTGTCGAGAAGGGCATTGCCGGACGCTCGGTATAACACTAGTCCCAGCAGGGAGAACGCTTGAAAGAACCCGGCGAGACAGCCAAGCCATAGTGCGACGCGGAAAAAGCTGTCAACTTGTCCTATCCAGGCCAGCAGCATGGTTGGTCCGAATGCTGCGATGAAAGCAAGTGGAAACATCGATAAGCCTAGAGTTACTTTGAATGCCTTCATGATCAGCTGACGCATCTTTTCTGTGATCCTGAGGCGTATACCATTGCCCCTCCTGAGAGAATCAGCAGAAGCAAGGCGTCTGGCAACATTCCCGCAGAAGTGACAAGCCGGATGGTAACTGCATAGATACCGGCGGAGTACGCCCCAAATGCGCGAAGAATAG
>CAVXNI010000008.1:0-522978 GCA_963763155.1 uncultured Acidobacteriota bacterium
GCGCTCCATGTGAGGATTAAATCACAGTCCCTGCACAGGTCGTGTGGGCCCGGACGCATTCGTCCGGGTGTTTTGCGGCAAAGCGAGTCGAGCCAACCGCTGACTGCGCTCGCGGGCAGCCCCTTCGACTGCGCTCAGAACAGGCTGCGTCCGCCGCTACGTGGGCGGATATGGATCACTGGGTCGTTACTTGTTGCGCGAGCACCGGGGCGGAAAGCAGGTACGGCTCTTCCGGCATCACGATCCACGCGATGACGTAGGGGATGAAACCGACGCCGGTCATGATTGCCGTGACCAGCCACACCACACGCACCAGGCTGACATCGATGTCGAAGTATTCTGAAAAGCCGAGGCAGACGCCGGCGACCTTGCGTCCCTGGCGCGGGCGCACGAGTTGGGTCCGGGCATGCGAAGCGCCGACGCGGATGCCGCAGTAGGCGCAGACGGCCGCATCGTCTTGAATCACTTTGCCGCAATAGTTGCAGTACATGGTCGGCCCTCCCCACTGGACAATACGGAATTGTAGGCTAAAAGTTCCGTATGTTTAATAGTCATGGTCGATCAACTTTCTCTTACAGTAATTCTCTCTTACAGTTCAAGGGTGATGAACTCGAGTAGCTCGGCAGCGTTGACGACTCTGGCACGCAGCGAGCCAGCCTGCGGGAAGTGCCGTTTGTTGCCAGTCACAAGGAAGTCAGCATTACCCGCCAGGGCACAAGCGATGAACTTGTCGTCATCCGGATCAGGCGAGATTGGAGCCATTGAGGCTGGACTCGAAAGGTTGCCGCGGCTACGGAACAGGTTGAGCATGGCGGCAACCTCGTCGGCGGGAAACCCAAACCGCGGCCGAAGGAGAACGTCGGAATATTCCTGAAGAATCGCGGACGAAAGGCAGGGAGCGACCAGACCTTGATTGATCGCCATCACCACCAACGATTCATTTCCAGCGGACGAAATCATGGCCGACACTAGAACGTTCGTGTCGATGACTGCGCGAATCACCTGCGCTTCTCGCGCCGGTATGCGGAAATCTCGGCGTCGATGTCGGACGCGGAGAGCTTATCCAAGCCTCGCTTCTTGGCGCCCTTCCAAGCTTTCTCCAGCCAGTCGGGAGGAGGCGCGGCGGTTCGAATAAAATCCTGAATGCTCATGATCACGACCGCCGGTTCGCCGCGGCGTTCCACGACGAAACGCTCATTGTTCTCGACGGCACGATCCATGATCTGGCCGAATTGGGTGCGGGCTAGGTGGGCGTCGACGCGGCGATTCAAGGCGTACTCCATCCATGGATGAATTGATGCATTGATCAATGATCATATCACAGACGCCTCGCTGTGCTCGGCGGGGACGGGCGAATGCGCCCGTCCCCGCATAAAAAGCTTGGACCCTTTTATTCCCGGTAGGCTTCTTTGATGTAGCGGCGGGCCTGATCGGCGGGGGTGGTGTTGGCGTTGCCGGCGAGGACGGTTTGATATTTCTTCATGGCCAGGTCGCGCTTCTGCAGCAGGTCGTACATTTCTCCGGCTGCCAGGTTGGCTTTTTGCAGGATATCGGGGTCGGGGTTGGGAGCTTGGTTGACCAGAGTCGTAGGCTGCAGCGGCTCCGGCCACGTCTTTCTTAGCGCGCAGCAATTCTCCCAGTCCCCAGGCGGCGAGTTCGTAATGCAGTTTGCCGTATTTGCCTTCGCGGCCGTTCTGCCAGACTTTGCGATACATGGCCTCGGCCTCGTCGAGACGTCCTGCGGCGCGTTCGAGGTTGGCAACTTCGGTCGGGAAAAGGTGATTTCCGGGAAACTTCGCCGAGAGATCGTTCATGTAGCCGATGGCTTCATCATACTGGTGCTCGCGGCGGAGAAACAGGCTGAGGATAACTTTGGCGTCGGCCGAGTTTTCGCCGTCGCTTTTGGCGACCTCGCGAAGATAGTCGAGACCTTTCTCCGCCGATCCACTCAACCCGGCCAGGGCCGCAGCCACCTTCACGCTCCAGGGCAGGCGGCCAATCACATAGTTGTGGGTGCCGACGACCATTTTTGCGTCGACGTAGCTGGGATCGAGTTCGAGCACGCGCTCGTGATCGTGACGTGCTCCGACGGCATTACGCAACGCGGAAAACCATGCCCGCTCCATCAGGCCCGTATAGACGGAGAACTCGGCGCGGGTTACCCCGCGGCAATAGAGAGCGTTTACATCCTCGGGATTGGACTTGAGTTCCTGTTCTTCGAGATCTTCGGCGCGGCGGGCCAGTTGCTTGATGCGGTCCTTGACTTTGGTGTCGGTGGGGCGGGGGGCTCGACCAATAAAGCTGTCATTGGAGTAGTCGCCGGTGTTCATGGCCCCAGTGTCGTAGAGGTTGTGCATCAGCACGACGGTCAGCAAGTGGTTGACGGCAAAGGGATCGTTGGGATGCTTGTCGAGGATTTTCTCGAACTCCTCGGTCGCGCGATCATACCGCATGTTAAGAAATCGTCGAAGGCGGCATCAGTCTGGGGATCGTGCGGGACGCCGTGTGGAGCATTCGCGGCGGGTTGCGCCTGGCTTCGGGCGGGAATGCCGGACACGGCCAGCAGGCACACCAGCATCAGGCACACCAGGATCAGGACCGCCGGGGCGCGGGGATTGAGCTTCGCCCAGAAATGATTCGTTTGTGCCGTCACAGAATCGATTGTCCTTAGTTTAAACCAAGTCGACTGTGCTCGATGCACAGCCGAGAGCGAACGAAAAAGCGTCACCCACGAAGGGCACGAAGGTTCACGAGGGTTCAAGCCGTCTGAACCAAGAAAGTCATCTACGTGCCCTCGACGCTAACTGTCGCCGGCGGCGCGCGAACTTATAATCTGCACAGCTACCAGACTGCTGCAGGTTGGGGGCAGGCTCGTGCCAGCAAGCTGCGCCCGGTCCGCCGAATGGAGCTCGGAGGACCGAGTGGCGTTCTGGCTTAGGATGCAAGTCTGGACTGCTTGGACTCCGAGCTTGTGATCGCCGAGCCGGGTTCATAGGCGTGATTAGGGCGGTGCGCGGAGTTCAACGGCTTTCGTAACTGGTGCATCTTTACTCGCTGGCGCGCGTAATTATTGCCTGCGTGGGTGGGTGCGACGGGTTGGAAGAAAATGCAAGTATTTGCGGCTGCGCCACTTAGAGTCAGATTGGGCTTTGGTGGTTGGAATGCCATAAAGTCCTTAAGGTTTTCGCCGTAGGACATAACCCAATGTCGGAAGTTGTGCAAGACACTCAGCAGGAATTCTGGCGTCCACCGTCGCCGATGGCGGCGGACGAAATTGACGAAATCATCGCGCGCGAAGCCGTGCCGGCCATGGCCGAAACCTGCCCACGCTGCAGCAGCGAGTTTCTGCTGGGTTCGCGCTTTTGCCATACCTGCGGCGGGCGCCGGCGCGAAGCCATCAGCCCGACAGCCCGGGCCGATGCGGCCGTCATTGCCCGAGTCTGGGAACAGGGCGTGGAGCGGATGCATTCCCTGGTCGCGGGAGTGACTTCAAGAAAGACGTGGAGCGCGGTCTGGTGCAAGATCCAGTTCCCCGCCTGGCTGCGCTACCTGCACTTCCACGAGATCCAGAGCTGGATCGGGCTGTCGACGGCATCGCTTATCGCCTTCATGATTGGCCTGGGATGCGTGGCGGGCGCGTTGCTGGTGGGACTGTTAACGGCCAAGACTCTGGTGGACTGGCAGGCGATTCAGTTCTACCGGGCAGAATGGCTGCTGGCGGCGACGGCTGCGTTTGTGGCGGGAATTCTGCTGAAGAAGGCTTCCGGGCGCGACGACGAATAGGGGCTGGGGTGCGGCAAATCTCCAAAAATTGTGACCGCAGGGGCTGAAGCCCACATTCTTTTTATCGCTTAACGTGGCGCTAAAGCGCCGCTCTTCCACCTCTTGTTCTTCGCTGGCGCGGGCACGAAAGCGCCGCCCCTCCACCTCTTGTTGCTCGCTGACGCGGGCTCTAAAGCGCGCTATCTTCCACCTGATTTCGGACTGCTATGATTCGCTACTTCCTGACCCCGCGGCACGGCGCTGCTGGCCCATTCGGTAGAGATGGTGAACCGGGCCGGTTCCCCGGCCCAGGGGATGTCCGTTGGCTATGGCGGCGGTGACGTAGGTTTTCGCCAGCAGGGCGGCTTCGGCCAATCCGCGATCGAGGGCCAGATGGCAGGCCATGGCTGTGGCGAATGCGCATCCCGTGCCGTGGGTGGAGTTGGAGCGCTGGCGCTCGGCTTTGAAGACTTCCTGCTCCGGCGGACGAGGCGTCCGTTCCCGATCCGTCCCCGGACGGGGCGTCCGGGGCTCCATTCCTTGTCCTTATTGTGAAACTCAGCAGGTCAGTGGCTTTTTCGAGATGGCCTCCGGTGATGACCATGGCTTTGGCTCCCATGGCGTGCAGTTTGGCGGCGGCGGCTTTCATGTCGTCAAGGTCGCGGACTTTGATTCCGGTGAGGGCTTCGGCTTCGTCGACGTTGGGGGTGACTACGTCGGCCAAGGGTATCAACCGCTCGATCAGCAATCGAGTTCCGGCGGCATCCAGAAGATCCGCTCCGGAGGAGGACTTGAGGATGGGGTCGAGGACGATATTGGGCAGGCGCGGCATTTCCCACCGAGCTCCCCGATTGGCTTTTTGAGATCCCCGAGAGGAAATCTGCGACCGCTTTGACCACCTTTGCCGATCCCAGCATGCCGATATGAACGGCGGCAATGTCGAGGTCGGCGGCCAGTTCTTGTAGGGTGTCGGAAATCAAGGTGGGATCGACGGGATCGACCCGCTTCACCCCGGCGGTGGACTGCACGGTCATGGCCGTGATGCAGGCTACGCCGTAGCAGCCGTGGGCGGCGATGGTCTTGATGTCGGCGGTGACGCCGGCTCCGGACGAAGGATCGAACCCCGCAATGGTGAGTACGATGGGTGGTTTTTCGGACATATTTAGGACATGGACTTCCGTTCCAGCAAATCCGATAGTACCGCGGTTCAGGGCCCAGCATCTCACATCGAGAGAGCTTGGAAGTTACTTTCGGGACTTACCCGCGGGAAAAAAAGTTGGGGGCTGACTTCGGAGTCAACGCTGTAAGTACATGATTCCATGCAGCTTGCCGAGTGCATAGCCTGTAAGTAGTTGATTCCAATGGAGTTGTAAATTCTACCTTATCTTCCCTTCCGTGCTATTTACTCAATAGTTAATGCGTAACCTTCCTGAAATAAAGGGCCTTACCGGCATGTGCCTAAATTACCAATAGGTTACGTAAGACATCGATAACTAGGAGGTCATCGACCCAAGGGCCAAATCGCCTTGACAGAGGTTTGGCAGCCCGATAGCATCTACAAACTGCAGAGAAACACCAGCCTAAAGGCCAAGGGCACTTTTGAGTATGCGAGGAGAACTGAATGCGAAGATGTATAGCTCGAGGACTGGCGATCGCATTTTCGGGTCGTCGGCCTGGGAGCGGCTCAGGGACCGAACATCTCGGAGGCGACAGCGGCTCCAGTTAGTTCTGTTCAGGGTAAACCCGAAATCCGCCAACAGGTCGTTAAGACCAAACCGTATCAAGTTGGGACAGCGTCCTGGTACGGCCAGATTTTTCAGGGAAAACCTACGGCCAGCGGCGAGCCGTACGATATGTACGACATGACGGCCGCTCACCTGACGCTTCCCATGGGAAGCTACGTGCGGGTCACGAACCTGCGCAATGGCCGGGCCGTGGTGGTCCGGGTCAACGACCGGGGACCGATCGTCCCAGGCCGGATTATCGACCTGTCGTATGGTGCTGCCCAGGCGCTGCAATTCAAGGCGCGTGGACTGCAGCGCGTGCGTCTGGATCTGGTCGATGCCGCCCAGCCCGACAACAGCCAGGCTAAGCCAGCCCAGTCAAGCTCGGCCCAACTAAGCCCGCCTATCAAACGGTCGCCGATAACCGCCCCACGGTAGCAAAACTCCCGTAAAAACCTTAAACTGACGGGGATGCCAGCGGCATTACCCAACCGCATCCCGAGCGATAGTTCTGACTATCGCCGGGGTGAGATTTTCCCCAAAGACGATCTTCGCAACGGTGATCCGCGCCAGCGGCTCATCGTCGCGCTGGACGTGTCGACCGCGGCCGCGGCGCAGAAGATTGTGGCGGCGGTGGGAGACTCCGCGCTGACCTATAAAGTCGGCATGCAGCTCTATACCGCGGAAGGGCCGCAAGTGGTGCGCGATCTGGTGGCCTCAGGACGGCGCGTGTTTCTCGACCTGAAGTACCACGACATTCCTACCACCGTGGGAGCGGCAGTGACGGAGGCCGCGAAGCTGGGCGTGAGCATGCTGACCGTGCATGCGTCGGGCAGCAGCAAAATGCTGCGCGCGGCGGTGGACGCGGCCAAGGCTCGCCCGGAGCTGATCGTGCTTGCCATAACCGTGCTGACCAGCATGGACGGGAACGATCTGGAAAAAATCGGCATGCAAGGCACGGTGAAGGATAGCGTGGTGCGGCTGGCCAGGATCGCGCTGGCGAATGGGTGCCAGGGCGTGGTCACCTCAGCGCGGGAAGCTTCAACGCTGCGCGCGGAACTAGGGGACGAGTTCGTCATAGTCACGCCGGGCGTGCGGCCGGCGGGCAGCGCGGTCGGCGATCAAGTGCGGGTCGTGACTCCGGCGGAGGCAATCGCGGCGGGGGCCAGCTACATCGTGGTCGGGCGACCGATCACGGAAGCGGCTGATCCGGCGGCGGAGGCACGGGCGATTCTCGGGCAAATCTCACGGTAGTTGTCTGTTTTTGTTTTCTTCACGCTTCCTTCGTTATTCCCTGCTCGTCATTCCTGAGCACCCTACTCCTCAGGACCATGGCCTGACGGATGTTGACCCGTCTCCCTGGTGCGATCACGATGGAGGTGTCGAGACTTGCTTGCGATCGATCAAGGAGAGTACCCATGCGCGCTCGAACGCTTTGCGTGATTTGTTTTCTTCTCGGTTGCATTGCCGCCGACGGGCAAACGCTAACTGCCGGCCTCGACGCGCCCCAACTCTTTGAACAAGGAATGAATGCTCTAATGGGCAGCAGCGCGACGCGCAGCGACTTGAATGCGATCGAATACTTCCACCGTTCTGCGGAACTGGGCTTCGTTCCGGCGCAGGTGGTGCTGGGATATCTGTTTGAAACCGGACGCGCCACGCCAGTCAATCCCCGAGAAGCTTTTGGTTGGTACAAGAAAGCGGCGCAGCAAGACGACCCGTTGGCGCAATGGCTGGCGGGCCGGATCATCTATTCCGGGTCGATACCGGGCCGGGATCTGAATGACGCGAGCGGTTTTTTACAGAGCGCCGCTGATCATGGAGACGCTTTCGGCGAATATCTGCTGGGCCGGGTCAAATTCGATCGTCAGGACTATCCCAATGCCGCCGCATGGTTTGGCAAAGCTGCACAACAAGGTCTGCCGCAGGCGCAAGAACAACTGGCAAAGTTGCTGCGGGACGGGCAGGGGGTTGCGCAGGACAAGTTCGAAGCCTACGTCTGGATGCTGGTCAGCAATGATGCCGGGAATCGCCGCGTTGCGAGCGACCTGCAGGCGCTGGAGGCGGAATTGGGATCGAATCAAGTGGAACAGGCGAAGACCAAAGCTCGCGAGATGGAACGCAGCGTTACGCGCAGCGTCACCGCCCACGGATGCACCGGCTGGCCGGGCGAGTTCGACATGATTCCAGCGCCGCCGCCCCCGGATTTACAGAGGTTCTGCCGGTAGTATAGTGGTGGTATTCATGGTAGTATATTGGCAGGATGAAAGAGAAGACATCGGTCACGCTATCGAAGGAAGTATTAACCGGAATCGACCGCGTTGCTGGTTCCGGGCAATCGCGTTCAGCTTTCATCGAATCGGTGCTGCAGCAGTACTTCCAGCAGAAGAAGCGCGCTCAGCGGGACGCGCGCGATATCGAACTGATCAATCGACACGCGGCAAAACTAAACCGCGATGCGGAAGACGGCCTGGAAGATCAAGCGCCAGAGGAATGGTAGGGAGTCTCCACGACAATGAAGCGGGGAGATATCTACCGTACCCACAAGCCTGACGGCGATCCGAAACGTCACCGGATCTGCGTAATCGTGAGCCGGCAAGCCCTCATTGATTCCACTTTTTCCACCGTTGTCTGCGCACCGGTATTCAGCACTGGGGAAGGAATCTCAACGCAGGTTGCAGTCGGCGTGGACGAAGGAATGAAACACGAGAGTTGGATCATTTGCGACAATCTCAGAAGCCTGCCGAAAGCATATCTAACACAATTCCTGGGCTCACTTCTTCCATCCAAGCTCGCTGCGTTAGATGAGGCGCTGAAGGTGGCTCTCGCACTGGAGTAGCGTCTGACCATTCCCGGTGAGCCGCAAACCTAAGACCTGAGCGCGATATCACGAAAGCCTCCGTGCTCCGGCAATTCCTGACAGATTGGTTAGAAGGCTTGGGCCTGATAGTTGGAGAAATCCACGGGCGGGGCTACGTTCACATCCGGGCTGCAGGTTCGATCCGAAGTCACGGGCCATTGCGTGAGGTAGAGAACTTTCTGGCCGGTGCTGTTGGCTTGCTGGCGCAGAGAGGCGGCTTCGGCGGCGTCATTGTAAAACGCCTCGCCGATGATCCATGGCACGCTCTGATATCCCTGCGCATTCAGACTGCTGGACGCCGTTGCAAAGCTCGCACCGGTTTCGTCGTAGATGTGAACGTCAAACAACTGCGGAGAACCGCTGCTGCCGTATGAGCTTGGGCCGTAGACCGAGCTAACCTGCGAGGCATGCGCTGAGTCAGCAATGATGGAAAAACCCACGGTGTCGGCGCTCCCGAACATCGCCACGTAATCGTTCCACAACATCTGGTCGTATTGCAGCATCGGGGCATAGCCCGGCGGAGGGATGCCCTCGTTCAAAAGATCGAGATGATAAGGTATGCCGCTCGCAACCACGATGGGGCGGAGATTCTGGATGAGGGTCCAATTCTCCTGGAAGTAGTCGTCGCTGAAGGCGGTCCATTGAACCGGGTTGTTGGCGCTCTGGGGAAAGAAACCGACTTCGATTTCTTCAAATCCAGTCGTTTTTATTGCGGCGAGAAGATTTGCGAGGTTGGTCTGGAACTGCGACGCGAGATTCCCGCCGGTAGAGTCCATGATCGTCCCGGAATTGATGCCCCGTGCAAAATAAATGGGGATGCGAAGCCGCCGCTGACCGTTGAAGTACATCAGCTGCAACTGGGAGTTAATGGTAGCGGCGGCAGTATTGTAGTTGTAAATAGCGCCGTAAGGTTCTCGGCTGCAAGGAGGGTCCAGGTGATACCAGGCGTAATCGGAGCCGCCCAAACCGGCCGGCGCTTGTGTAGAGCCAGAGGACTGGCTGGGTGCGGCGCCGCCGCATGACCAAAAAGCCACGAGCACGGCGACTTCAGCAAAGGCTGCCGCCGCCGATATTGAATTGCCTCGACTCATTTTCGCGAGAACGAAGGCCGATGAAGCGAATGTGGCTTAGGACTCCTACAGCTTCTCGAAAAACTCACAGGCTGAGCAGGAGATGTAGACCCCGCCGGGGACGCCGCGTTCGCGGTCCTTCACGCGCTTAACGATGCGCGTGGTCTTGCCACATTTCGGGCAATCGGTGCTCTTGGTGGTGTCCATGATCTTCTTGCGGTCAGCGGTTTTTGCGATCTTGGCGCCTACGGCCATGTGGGATGTCTCCTGATTTCTTCAGATATTTGCAGCAAAGATAATTGCATCAAAATTTGCGCAGCGCGATCCCGCTTGGTTCTGCCGCGGATGCTGTGGATGGGATTTTCCGAAATCCGGAACTGCAGGTGATCCACTCGGGAAGACCGTGAAGCTGCGTCTTGATTCTCTTCCGTCGCTATTGATTTTACAGTAAGGTGGGGGCGGCTGTCTTGCGGCGGATGGCGCCGGTGGACTTCGACAGTTTCCGCTCCTATTGGGCGTCATCCTGAGCAGAGCCGTTTTTCAGGCGAAGCGAAGGAATCTCGCGGAGAACTGCAGAGCGTTCGAAAGCCACTCCGTGCGAGATCCCTCATCCGGCTGAACCGCGCCGGGTTTCGGGATGACGCTCTTCAGGAAGAAGAGCAGAACATGACGCGTGCGATCGGACCAATCCTGCAGACGATTCTGTTCACGATCCTGGTGCCGGGGACGGCCACGGTTCTTATTCCTTCGTTGCTCGTGGGCGGACTCCCGAGGCCAGGTGGGCCGATCATGTGGCTCGGCGTTGTCATATTTTTAGTGGGGGCGGCGATTTATTTCCGCTGCGCGTGGGAGTTCGCGGTGCGCGGGCTGGGCACGCCTGCGCCCATTGCTCCCACAAAGTTTCTGGTCACGACTGCCTTGCACCGCTACGTGCGCAATCCGATGTACATTGGCGTCTTCATGGTGTTGCTGGGCGAGGCCGTGACCTTCCGGTCGGCGGTGCTGCTGGGGTATGCAGCGTTCTTCTGCGTTCCGGTGCAGCTGTTTGTGGTGTTCTACGAAGAGCCTACGCTGCGCCGGCAGTTCGGCGAATCGTATGAGGAATACCGGCGATCGGTGCCGCGCTGGCTGCCCCGGCTCTAAGTCCGGTACGATTCGACTTTAAACCAAGTACGGCCGCTCCAGCGGTTTTTGGAACAGCCTGGGACTTCACTGATTCGCGGCCCGCTGCTGTGGCGAGCTGAAATTTCCGAATTCCAGTTCCTGCGCCGGGCCTGGATGCGCGCCAGGGTTGGTTTCGATCCATTGCACCCACCGCGAGAACGGCCGATTCTCGCCCTTGCGGTATTTGTCTCTCACCGTGACCCTAATTTTGGAACCTTGTTGAAGTTGCTCGGTCCAGCGCGACTCGAGGTCGTAATAGCTGCCTCCGTGGCCCTGAAACGCCGGTTGCAAGGCCTTGGGCGCGAAGGTATTCATGTTGGCATTCTGCAAGCCGAGATTGCGCAGGTCGCCGGGAGCGCCGAATTGAATGCCGATCAAGTGCCCGGCGTGCTCACCCGTACCGCTGGACATGGCGCGCTGGTCGGCCACGATGCGATGGGTGGCTACCTCGCCGGGCACTCCAAGTTCGCCGGAAGCTTCTTTGTAGGAGAAGTTGCCCTGGGTCCATTGCCGGAAGAGAAATCGAGCGCTGATATCGGGTGACGCCATGGCTGCCCCCTTTACCAGCGCAAATCGTAGCACGAAGTGACGAGCACGGCTACGCTAACCGGACTGCTTGTCACTCACCGATCTTTCCCCGCAGGACGGTGATCGACGCCATCGGGAGCTGGTAGAGAGTTTCCGCTCCTCCGTTCACTGTCGACTTGGAGGGCGGGCCGTCCGGGTCGGCATGGCCACCTGTTCCTTCGCGGTGCCACTGATATTCGTTGGAACCGAAGGTGATGCGGTCGACTTGGCCTGAAAAATGGAGGTCTTTCTTCTCGGATCCCTTGCCGGCCGCGCCGGCGAATGAGACTTTGACGGCGTGATTGTTGTGACTGGTCGCGGTTGACCAGCATCACCGACCACTGGCCGTCGGGGCGCTCGACGGCGTAGGCGGTGACCAGAACGTTTCCGGCAGCGTCGTTGACATCGCTGGCGGCTTTGAATTGTCGGTGGGGCGCATCGATGGGCTGCACCCATTCTTTGGTGATGATTTGCGCCGCCAGATACTGCGGCGGATAGCCCAGCACTTTATAGTCCGTGATCGATCCGCAGAAAATTTCCGAAGCCGCTCCGATTTCTCCGGGGTAAGGCATGTAGTGGAAATAGTAGGTCGCCCCGGCGCCCTCGCTCATCATGCTGCCCACGTAGTCAGCGAGCCACAGCCCGGACTTAACAGTTGAAGGAGGCGCACCGCCGCCGATGTTGCCTTCCGTCATGAAGAACGGAATGTTTGGCGGCAGGCCGTTATCTTTCCAGACTTGCACGATGTGGCTGACGTATCCCGGCTCAGGATAAAGATCGGCCCACGAGTACGTGGGCCTGTCCTGATACGGATAATGCTCGAAGGAGAAGAACGTGAAATCGTTGAGGCGGCCGTGGGCTTTCAGATAATCGACGAAGCGGCCGAGCCAGGAAACTTTTCCGTTGGCGTCGGGCCAGACCTCGACATCGCCGAACGTTCCTTCGAACGGCGGGCCGCCGAGCTTCGCTTCCGGCACTAGCTTGTGAATTGCGGTGGCGAATTGTACGTACAGCGCTGCGTAGTCTTCGGGAAGCATGTGCTGGCCGTCGGCCTCTTCGCCCATCTCGACGTAGGAGATGGGATAGTGGCGCTTGTACAGATAGGCGATTTCGTTGGCCGCATCTTCGGGCGTGGCGTAGAGCATGGCGATCGGCACCATGGTCGGCAGGCCGCGCGTAATGCCGCTGGTCATGAAGAAATCGAAGCCGACCTGATCGCCGCGGGACTTGTCGATATCCGTGGCCGCGTGCCAGGGATCGACCGACGACGGCCAGGTCACGGTCTGATCGCGGCTGGGAAAATGCGTGACGTAGTCGTTGAACGAGCCGTCGGCCGACAGCGATCCGGCGTAGAGTTCGTTGATGGCGTAGCCCACGCAATTGCGCTTGTCGGCGGAACCGTGACTGTCGCAGGTGTTGGAAGATTCAGTCATCCAGATGCGGATGTAGCGGACGGGAATCATCCAGGAAACAAGTTTCAGCGTGACCGTGCCGCCCTTGCCTTCGGTGATGTTGCCCAGCGGGAACGTCTGCCACGTGCCTTTGGTCGTGCCGTCGTAGAAGGGCTCGAGTTCGCCGGTCCAGAATTGCACCGCGTAGCGCTTGGCGTACGGGATCGGCCCAGGCGATGCGGATCGCGTTCACGTCGATCTTGCTGCCGAGGTCGATCATCACCCACTGCGGATGCAGCGAGTCGTCTTCGCCGGTGAAGGCTTTGGTCAGGTACGGATTGCTTTTCCAGTAGGACTTGATATCGCCGTCGGTGAGTCGCGACCATCCATTGCCGTCGCCGCGACTGAAGCCGCGATGCGGCAGCGGGGCGGCCCACGAACTATGAATCATCTCGGCGGTCGGCTCGGCGTTGCCCACGAAGTAGCCTTCCTGTTTGTCGCCGTTGCTCCAGTTCCCTGCGGGATTCCAGTGCCAGGCTTCGACCATCAACTCGGTGTTCTGGCGATAGGTGACGCTCTGCCATCCCGCGCCGAGAATTTCGTGCAGCAACGGATCTTTCAGTAAGTGGTCGGGCGTGCCGGTGCGCAGGCGATCGATCGCGGCGCCGAGCGAGCGGACGGGGCTGAAGGTATTGGCGACGTGGGCGGGGTCGGCGTCGACGGTGACTTTCTGGGCCGCGGCGAACCTCGCAGATAGAAGAAGAAAGCTCACCACAACCAAAGCTGCAGGAAGACGGGACCTGATATGCGACGCCATGATGCCTCCGCGATTTTCGATCAGCAGTAGCCCGAATCTTTGCGACTGTTAGTGAATCGATTTAAGACTGGGAAAAGTCCGCAAACAGCATACACCGAACTCTTCTTTGGCTCTGTTGAAAACGGTCCCTGCTTGGTACTGTCTTAACAAAGACATCGCCGTACTGCTGGCGAGCATCTAAACTTTCTGAGCATGACAAAAGAGGACAAACAATGCATGATTTCTGCCCTTCGAGCAGTGGAGGCTTTGTGTTTTCAGAACCTCGCGCTCGAACTAATCCTTGAGCGGTTTCAAGTTCCGAACTGGAAGACATTAACCGAGCAACTTGCCGCTGACCCGAAGGCGTGGCCGGATATTCGCGCAAGATTCGCCCAAGTGATTGCCGACCTTGAGAACGAATCTCTGGAGAATCTAGATGCAGAGCGTATCCAGACGTTCTTGCTAAAAGCTCCAATCCGGGGGAAACCGAACTAGCACTGTCTCTGCCTTCATTGTGGACCCGGCGCCCATTTGCTCTACAATCCCTCTCTGGAGGAGCCGATGCCCATCCCTTTAATTGAGCAACGCCTTGATCGCCTAGAACAGCAGATTAGATTCTGGAAAGTCTTGACGATCATCGTCGCGGTGGTGTCGGTTGCTGCCTTGGTTTCTCGCGCTTCGGCTAAACCCCTCCGGATTGACGCTACAGCCGTGGTGGCGGAGGAGTTCGACCTGGCAAATCCCAATGGGCGTATCATGGCGCGATTGGTGCCTGACCCCGCTGATTCGAACGCTCCAGCGCTTCTTTTCAAGTACCCCAACAATAAAGCCGCAGCGATAATTGGCGTTTCCAACGGAGGCCCATCCGTAACCCTCTTCGACACGGCTGGAAATAGTCGTGCCCTACTCGCCGGGTTCAGCAATGGCCCAAGCCTCTCACTCCTCGACACGGACGGTAATCTAAGAGTACTAATACACGCGCAGAACAAGAAACCTGAAGCAATCATCTACGGCAACTCCATCTCCGACAGGGTCTGGGTTGCACCGACCGCCAAATAACGCTGAACTTGCGGCGCTCCTAGCTGCTGAGGTCTATCAATGACGATGCAAATCCGATGGGTTCTTCACCAGCCGCACCATAATTGCGAAGGTCGCATTCCCGTCCCAGTTCCCAAGCAAACAGGAACATTCGAAGATCCTCCGGGGAGGCCCAAGGACGCAACGACAGCAGCCTTTCTATGTCCTGAATGCGGCTTTGTGACGTTGTATTCACAACTACACCTCGATCGGGAACTTGGAGGAACGCCCGACCCGTACTCAGAGAATAGGCTTTCCCTCGCTTACTTATTAGTCGGATGCGTCGATAACAACTGTGAACCTCGAACCAAGATTCACGTAGTATGCGACAAAAAGACCGGAAACCCTGACACAAAAGTCCCAATGCAAAAGTGGCTCTTCGATACCAAGGTTGTCTGCGGACAGAGCGGCAGTCCGCTGCTATTTTTCCCGACCGAATGTCAGCAGTTCTACCTTGCTGAAATGCCGTTTTGAGCCTGAGGTTGGTTAGCAACACTGAGTTAGACACCACCCCGTGCTTTGGCCCGTTGACCGCTCTCTGCCGCCCCTGCTACCGTCATATGTTTGCCCTCCGGCGTGCGCCCGGTCCTGGGAACCCACTTCATCAGGAGATCATCATGCCTGCCATCAAATTTCGCGGTGTCGATTTCATCCAGTACGATTCCCTGCTGACGGACGAAGAACGGCTGGTGCGCGACTCGACGCGCCAGTTTATTGAAGACAATCTCATCCCAATCATCGAGGAGTGCAATCGCGCTGGGCGGTTTCCGCGCGAACTGGTCAAGCCCATGGCCGAGATGGGATTTTTTGGCGCGTCGCTGAAGGGCTATGGCTGCGCCGGGATGGGCAACGTCGAGTACGGGCTGATGACGCAGGAACTGGAGCGCGGCGATTCGGGCGTGCGCAGTTTTGTGAGCGTGCAGTCGGGACTGTGCATGTATCCGATTTACGAATTTGGCAGCGAAGAGCAGAAGCAGACTTGGCTGCCTCCGATGCAGAAGGGCGAGAAGCTGGGCTGCTTCGGTCTGACCGAGCCTGACTTCGGATCGAATCCCGGCGGCATGCGCACGCGCGCGAAAAAAGTCGGCAACGAGTACGTGATCAACGGCGAGAAGATGTGGATCACTTCGGGCATCGATCGCTGATGTCGCGATCATCTGGGCGAAAGTCGAGAACGAGAACGACAAGATTCGCGGCTTCCTGGTTGAGACCGACCGGCCGGGATTCAAGGCTGACGACATTCACGGCAAGTGGTCGCTGCGCGCGTCGGTGACGTCGGGGCTGTCGCTGCAGGATGTGCATATCCCGGAGGCGAATCTGCTGCCGAAGACGGGCGGGTTGAAATCGCCTCTGATGTGTTTGAATCAAGCCCGCTACGGCATTGCGTGGGGAGCGCTGGGCGCGGCCATGTCGTGCTACGACTGCGCCCTGCAATATTCGCTGCTGCGCAAGCAATGGCGCGATCAGCCCATCGCCTCGCATCAACTGGTGCAGGACAAGCTGACGTGGATGATCAGCGAAATCACAAAAGCTCAACTGCTGGTTCTGCAAGTCGGCCGCCTGAAAGATGCGGGCAAGGTCGAGCATCAGCACATTTCAATGGCGAAGCGCAACAACGTGTGGATGGCTCTGGAGTGCGCCCGGCTGTCCCGCGACATTCTGGGAGCGAATGGAGTGGCCGACGATTATCCCATCATGCGGCACATGATGAATCTGGAGTCGGTGAAGACTTACGAAGGTACGCACGACGTGCACTCGCTGATCATCGGGCAGAGCGTGACGGGGATTGACGCGTTCTAGCACATTTTGTGGCAGCGCTTTGTGAAAAAAGACGACGATCTGAACGACGTAATTCGAGAAGAGCGGAGCCGGGGCAAGAAGCAGCCCGTCAGTACTGATGCGATCAAGAATCAAGAAGAGCGGAGAAATGCGGTACTGCAGATATTTCGGCGTGGCACGCGGGAGGATTTGCGGGCGCTTCTGAAAGCTTGGGGTTATTCCAAGGAGGAAATCGAGGCAGCGCTTAAGGAGTACGACGCTGCACTTGAGCAGCAATCTTCTTAGTTTCGGAATCGGCCTGGGCCCGGTCTTCGGAAGTCATCTTCGCGGCACGCGCGTCGATCTCGGCGGCGAAGCGCTCGGCCAACTCTTCAAGCTGGGCTTCCTTTGGGCGCTTTAGTTTGGCTACGGCCATCTGGTTTCCTTTTCCTGGCGGCGATTCTATCACCTCTATTGTCGCCTGCAGATTTAGATGATGCAAGACTGTCTTTGGTAACCTAAGAGGTCAGCACATGCCGGGTATGACCGGGGAGGGTGGAAACGATGAGTGCAAGCGCTGCCAGATCGGAATACGCTTCCCTGCTGACCACGACTTTGCCCGCGGTCATTCGCAGCGAGGCGGAAAACGAGCGCCATATTGCGATGCTCGAAGAACTGGACCGCAAGCGCGGCCGCACGAGTGCCGCCGAGCGCAGGATGGCCGAACTGCTCACGCTGCTCATCGAAGATTTCGAAGAGAAGCACTATGCACTCAAGGCCGCTAGCCCCATTGAGGTTCTGAACGAACTGATGCTGGCCAACAGTTTGAAGCAGAAAGATCTGGTGGATGTTTTCGGAACCCCCAGCATCGTTTCTGAAGTGTTGTGCGGAAAACGGAAACTGAACGCGGAGCATATCCGCAAGTTGAGCCGGCGGTTTAACGTGTCGCCGGAAGTATTCTTCTAAGAACTTATCAGGCGTCGTTACCCGTACAACTCATCCAGCAGTTCATACGCCCGCCGAAGGTGCGGGACGACGATGCTGCCTCCGACCACCAGCGCGATGTTGAGGGACTCTTCCTGCTCGGCGCGGGTCACGCCCAGGCGGAAGGCCTGGATGGCGTGGTAGTTGACGCAGTCGTCGCAGCGCAAACAGGTCGAGGCCACCAGACCCATCAGTTCTTTTATCTTGGATGGGAGAGCGCCTTCCAGGTAAGTGTTGTGGTCGATGTTGTAGAAGCGTTTCACCAGAAAATTGTTGGCTTTGTCGACGCTGGCGTTGAGACGAGTGCGGGTTTCGAGGAAGCGGCGCGCGATCTCGCTCTTGTCGGCAACGTATTTTTCGGTGAACAGATAGGTGGGCTCTTTGCGTTCCGGGCGCTCGGGCGCGGTGTGTTCCGCCGATGCGTGGTCGCTGGTCGGGGTGCTCATGGGCAGAATAGTAGCAGACGGCAGCTTGCGGCGCGAGAGCGACTTTCGACCATCATCGGCGTCCCTCCGACAGTTTTTTACGCTGCGCGCAGAAGCCACGGGCGGGTCGCTCGCGCCCACACAGCGGCTAGGCTGTCGGCTTGTCGTCGGGGCGGTTCGACGGCCAGGAATTCTTCGGCGAAACGTTGCGCGTAAGTTTCCAGCAACGCTGGAATTCGCTGCGGATCCGGCGAGCGCAGTACCAGGCCAGCGTGGTGATGGCGCTTGATGCGAAGGTGCACTTCCGGATCGTTGTAGGCCGAAGTGTCGGGATCGGCCTGCCGGGCAAGGGAAAGAATCACGCCGGCATATTCTTCGCGCACAGCGCGGCAGGTGGTAGCTGCCGTCGCCTCCGGCGATTTCGATGCGGGCCCACTCGCGCCACAGATTGATTCCGGTCGCGGCCTCGACCATCTCGTTGATGTAGGCTCCGCCGACGCGCGCGGCACATTCCAGGAAATAGAAATGCCCGTCGTCGTGGGCGTGAATGAATTCGGCATGCGCGACTCCGCGGACCAGGCCCAGCGCGGCAATCAGGTCGCGGTTGATCGCCCGCAAGGCGGAGTCGTCGGCGCTTCCGCGGGGAACGGTGAATGTGGTGAAGATTCCACCGCCCTGCGCGACGTTCATGGGCGGCTTGCCATATTTGCTGACATTGGCAAAGACGACTTCGTTCTCGGAGACGACGGAGTCCACGTGATAAACGTCGCCGGGAAGAAATTTTTCCAGTAGATAAGAAGATTGCTTGTCGCCGAGTTGTTCGAGCAGCGGCCACAGTTCTTCGGCGGCGTGAATTTTCTTGATTCCGATGGCGGAGGCTTCCTGGCGCGGCTTAAGCACCCACGGACCGGGCACGTGATCGAGGTAGTAGCGAATGTCGGCGTGATTGACGACGGGCACGAAATCGGGCACACGCACGCCGCGATCGAGGGCGCGCATACGCATGGCCAGCTTGTCGCGGAAATAACGCATGGTGGTGAGGCCCATGCCCGGGATGCGCAAGTGTTCGCGCAGCGTGGCAGCAGTTTCCATGTCGTATTCGTCGAGCGCTACGATGCGGTCGAGTTTGTGGTTGCGCGCCAGATGGGTTACTGCGCCTACGATGTCGGCGAGGGCAATCTCGGCAGGAAGGTAGAAGGTGTCGTCGAGGGATTCGCGCGGCCATTCGGCGTCGCGCAATTTTTCCGCGGTGAGCAGAATAACGCGGCAGCCCTGGCGCTTACACTCGCGCATGAATTCCTGCCCTTTCTCGTAGGTCGTGATGCAGAGGAGAGTCAGCGGGCGCGGGTCAGGCATTGGGGTCGGTTCCGGAGCGTCGATTCACAGATGCCAATTCAAAGACAGGGATAGGAGAATATCACGCTGTGGCGCAGGCGTGTATCAGAGAATGCGCGGAGAAAATCGTTCCTGCGCATCGCATCTTTCTATTCATCCTTCAATTCATCTTTCAATTGGCGCTATTCATCTTTCCATTGGCGCCGCGGTTGCGCTATAGTCTCAACCCGGCGCGACATTGGCGCGCGCGGGGGGTATTGATGGGTACGACTCGTCCAGAGGGCAAGGCTCGCACTTACGGGGAAAACATTGAGAGCGATCTGGCCTCGCGCTTTCTGCGAGTGGTAGAAGTGGCGGCAATCGATTCCGCGCGCACCATGGGACAGGGCGAACGCAAGCTCAGCGACCAGGTCGCGACCGAGGCGATGCGGAGAACGATGGACACGATCCCCATGCGTGGCACCATCGTGATCGGCGAGGGCGAACGGGACGAGGCGCCCATGCTCTACATCGGCGAAAGTGTGGGCGCCGAGTTTCCTGACGGCACGGAAGTTCCCGAGGTCGACATCGCGGTCGATCCGTTGGAAGGCACGAACCTGTGCGCCACGGGTGCGCCGGGAGCGATTACGGTGCTCGCGGCATCCGAGCGCGGAGGATTGCTCAACGCACCGGACTGCTACATGGAAAAAATTGTGGTGGGGCCGTCATGCAAGGATGCGGTCGACCTGGATGCACCGGTCGTCGACAACCTGAAAAATATTGCGAAGCGGCTGGATCGCGATGTAGAAGACCTGGTCGTGATTGTGCTCGACCGCCCGCGGCACGAAAAGCTGATTGCCGACATTCGTGCAGCCGGGGCGCGGATTCGGCTGATTGGCGATGGCGACCTTTCTGCGGGAATCGCGGCGGCAGTGATCGGCACTGGGGTGCACGCGGTCATGGGCTCGGGCGGCGCGCCCGAAGGCGTGATCACGGCCGCGGCGATTCGCTGCCTGAACGGGTACATGCTAGGACGCCTGGTGGTGAAGCCGGAGCAGGAAGAGCGCCTCGCACGTATGGGCATCAAAGACAAAAAGAGAATCTACGAGGCGCAAGACCTGGCTCCGGGCAAACAATTGATTTTCGCCGCGACAGGGGTAACCGACGGCGCGCTGCTGAAAGGCGTGCGTTTCTTTGGCGAGGGCACGCGAACGTCCTCGGTGATCATGACCCTGCGCACCGGCAAGGTGCGATTCGTGGAAAGCATTCATCTGGAAAAAGGGCCGGATGTGAAGGTAAGATTTTTGTAAATTCGTGGCTGGTGGAGTGTCTCTATGGCTCGAAGGGCTCTCACGGACGGGGAAACTGCCATTCTTCTGATTATTCAGGAAGGATATGGACCGCATAACAGCATCGATCGAGTGTACTTCTCGCCCGGCGATGAGGCGGTCATGTTCTGCAAGCTGGCCAACGGCATGAATGCCGCGTACGTGAACCTTTCGAATGTGGCGGCCGGACGCGCCGATGGCACGATTGCGAGTGACGAAGACTTGCGGGTGAAGTGGTTGGGGCTGCGCAAGTAGGCGGCAATCGCGGCAGCCGGGCACCCTATATTCTGGACTCCCGCTATTTCAGATACTCGGAATCTTTTTTCAACTCCTCCGGAACGATCGGCATGGGCGGCCACTCCTGCGAATATCCTTTGAGCAGGGGAGTCGCGACTTCGGAGCGCAGCGTGCCGTCATGCACTGCGAACGTGTGGGGATTGCCTGCGGAGTAGCCTTCCCAGAGGGAGACGCCGGCGTAAGCGCCGTCTTTGCGCAGGACGTAATAAGTCATATCCATGAAGCGGATCTTGTTCATGTCGCCGTTGTAGTTGCGCACGATGCGCTTGAGCGCGTCGATGCCGGCTTCCTGCGGAGACATGCCGTGGCGCAGGTTCTCGACAATGGTGTGGGCGCCCGCGACTTTGATGTTTTCCTCTCCGCTGCCGGTCGCGCCGGCGGAACCGATGTCCTGGTCGGTGTAGCAGCCGGCGCCGATGATGGGCGAATCGCCGCACCGGCCGGGCAGTTTGAACGCCAGGCCACTGGTAGTGGTAATGCCCGACATTTCTCCCTTGTCATTGAGCACCGAACAGTGAATCGTGCCGGTGGGCGGAAACAGCACGCGACGAACAGCCGCGAGCTGAAACTCCGGCTCGATACCGAGATCGGCGGCACGTTGGCGGAGTTGCTGAATGCGATCCTGCCAGACATCCTGATGCTGATTAAGATCGGCCTGCGGTTTTGACTGAGGAGCGGGCGCTTGCCAGTGCGGACTGGCCATGCCAGGCCCCCACCAGTCGCGATCGGAATTAAATTCCTTCCACAGCAGCCAGATTTTGCGCGAGCGATCGGTCAGCAGGTTCTCGCGCGGAAAGCCCATGTCGACGGCGAATCGTTCCGCACCTTCGCCGACGAGCATGACGTGGCCGGTGTGTTCCATAACCGCCTTGCCGGCCATCGAAACGTTCTTGATGTTGCGTACGCCGCCTACCGCACCGGCTCGGCGGGTGGGGCCGTGCATGCAACAGGAATCGAGTTCGACCACACCTTCTTCGTTGGGCAGGCCGCCCAGGCCGACGGAATCGTCGTTGGGATCGTCCTCCGGACCTTTCACTACGCGGATGGCGGCATCGAGCGTATCGCCGCCGCTCTTGAGGAAGGCGTAAGCGGCCTCCACATAGGCGTGGCCGTTGTGGGCGCAGAGGATGATCGGGCGCTTGGGGGAATCAGGCGAAACGTGTGCTGGCTGGCCGTTTTCAGCGGGTGCCGAGTTAGCTCCTACTCCGGCGGCAACGGCTCCGAGCACAGACTTCTTCACGAAATCACGGCGCGAGAATGTCACTGGATCCTCCAAGATTGATGGTCGCTCACGACGGCGAGACTCGCAGGCGAAGCGGGAAGCATATCACGGCGGAGAGACTTACAGCAGCGGGAGGCTGAACGACACGAGGCATTAACCCGAAGCGACACGCAAGTATCACGAAGGTCTTGATTTAGGTTGTTTCCTTCGTGTGACTTCGTGTCCTTCGTGGTTGACGCTTTTCGCTCTGTGCCCTACCGGCTGGCGAAGCGGCGGAGGCGGCCGGGATACGCGGCGCCGGCCCGGCCCAGTTCGTCTGCGACCCCTGGCGGAAATCGGCTGCACATTTTCCGAGCGGTAACGCAGCAGCGCTGCGATGTTTCCGACCTTGTCGAATTCCGGATCGTCTTTCACATAGAGCGTTTCAATGTCGCCGCGAATCACCCAGGGAAGAATGGCCTCGCCGACATCGACCATTTCTTGTGTGGCCCGGCCACAGACAGGGCAGAAGCTGACGAGATGAGCGTCGAGGTGACCGCATCCGGAACATTCGACGGCGTGCGCCTGCAGGTTTTCGCCGAGTAGCAGAGTCTGCACTTCTCCCAGCTCCAGCGAACGTAAAACGCGACGCAATCCGGTGACGCCGCGTCCGTTGCTGCGCGCCAGGCTGAGCGCCTGGCCGACGAGTTCGCGGCGGCGATCGGCTTGCCAGCGCTCAACAATTTGCTGCGCGTGAGTGCGAATCTCGTCGCGAGTCGCGTGGCCCAGGTCGGCCTGGAAGCGGCCGATGAGTGACTGACTGACGTAGGAATGCAATTGCGATTCGAGCAGGGAGCGGTGCGAGTCCGGGCAGGCAAGAATCCATTTCTCGAACACGCCTTTTTCCAGCAACTCCTTCAAGGCCTCGGCCACATTCTTGAAATGCTGGCGAGTCTCGTCTTCGGCGCGGCGCTGGGCGTGGCCTCCGTCATAGCCGGCGAATCCATCGCTGCGGCCGCGGCGGGACTGCGGATGGAACAGGTCCTCACGCTCGGTCAGTTCGCCCAGGCGCAGATCGAAGATGCGGGCGCGGTGACGGTCGACCAGTACCACGCCCAGCAGCGGGAAAGCACCCAGCAAGAATGCGAGCGGCTTGAGGTGGAAATGGCGATCAACGAGAAGCTGCGTGCCGGGCAGGCTGGCGGGCAAGTCGTATTCGTGCCAGATTTTGTGCGCGGCGCACGCGAACACGGCTTTGCCGTGGGTTCCGTTGCTGCGCAGTTCGCTCGACAGGCGCAGGATGCGCTCCAGATCGGCGCGGGCGGAGTCTTTCTTTTCTTTGCCGTTCTTCTCTTTGATGTTCTTGTCTTTGACGTTCTTGTCTTTGCCTTCGGGGCCCTTGCTTTCCAGGGTGCGCAGGGCTTCGCGCGCCAGGTCTTTGATGAGGATCGTGTCCTCCTTGTGCGCCTTGTTGCGGGGGGCGGAGGGTTGAAAATAAAAACTGACTGCGCAGGATTTTTCGTCTTGAAATTCAGCTAGCTCCTCGGATTTGTTCACGAGTAATGGTCATGGATGACCTCCCCAGAAAATCGAGATTGGATTTAAGCGGCGCCGGTCGGAACGAAGCGGCCGGGAAACTGCTTGGCCAGCCCGGGCGCTTTGCGCAAGTGATCGCGCGCGGCAGAAACGAAGGTGCGTACGCGCTCGGCGGAGTGGCCGGTAATCCCCGCAATCTCATCGACGCTGAAACCTTCGAGCGCGTGCAGGATGAAAGCCTCGCGCGGGCCGGAGCCCAGATCGCGCAGGGCCGAGGCAATCAGGCGCAGAAGTTCGTCGGAGGCCATGATCTGCTCCGGCGTGGCGACGCGGGCGTCGGCGATGACCGTGGCCCCGGTGATGGATTCATCGGGCTGGTGAAATTGCAGTTCGGACTCGTCGCTGGCCTTCACATTGCGCGGGCGAGCGGAGTCTTCCAGAGGCCGGGCGTGGCCGTTGCTCTCGTCGGTGCGCGAGAGTTCGTCCAGCGCTCGCAGAGCAAGACGGTAGAGCCAGGGTTCGAGGGCCAGACGTTCGGGCTTCTCGTAGCTGTTACCCAAGCCGTCGCCCAGGGCGGCGGCGATGGTTTCGTCAATCACTTCTTCTTTGGAGAGGCTGTCCGCGGCGATCAAATCCTGCTCCTCGCGAAAGTAGATTTCACGCTCCACGAAGCGCTCGAGGCGCGAGAGGTTGACGTTCACGTAGGAACGAACGTCGTCCGCGGAAATGGTTGGCGGAAAAACGACAGCCAGGGTTTGCTCGAAAGGGACTTCCCGCACCACGGCGCCGGGCCGGGCGCTGTCGCCGCGCTTGCCGCGCTGCCACTTGTGCGACGAGCGCAGGATTTCCTTGTGTTTGTTGACCTGCTGCAGCAGATCTTCAAATGCACTCTTCACCGCGGCAGCGGCGCTCGCAGCCGAGACCTGCACCGCCATCTGACCGGACGGCAGGCGCAGGTTCAGCGATACGCTGGTGCCCTCGCGGGGCGAGATTTCCTCGACCACGCCTTTTAAGTGAATCAGTTCGGGACGGAACACCTGCAGGCGTTTTTGCAGTTTTTCGATTTGATGCTGAATGTCTTTTTCGACGGCGGGAATTTTATGAAGACGGTAACTGACGTGAACGTTCATAGCGCCTCGGCCTTGCTAACGAAGTGCTCAACCAAGTGCTTTCTTAGCCGAATTGTACACCCGGCGAAAAAAGGCAAGCGGAGAATTGAACAGCTTACTGAATAAGATGGCCGTCTTTGGGAATCCGTTGCAGTGAAAATACATGTGCAGGGACGGTTTGCAGTCGCCGGAGCGGGCACGAGATTATGATCCCGGGCCTATGACCTGGTTGAAATTCCTACTGCTGGCAGTCACTCACCGCTGTGGCCTGCGCGCAAGCTCCGTCTTCGAAAGAATTAGAAACCGCTTATCCTGACGCACACGCACTCTATCTTGATCTGCACCAGAACCCCGAACTTTCGTCGCATGAAACGCAAACCGCGGCGAAAGCTGGCCGGCCGCCTGCGCAGCGCCGGGTATGACGTGACCGAACACGTCGGCGGAACGGGCGTGGTCGCGATCCTGAAGAATGGGCCGGGCCCAACGATTATGTTGCGCACGGAACTGGATGCGCTTCCCGTGGAAGAAAAAACCGGGCTGTCTTACGCCAGCAAAGTGCACGCGAAAGACGATGCCGGACACGAGGTTCCGGTGATGCACGCCTGCGGACACGATCTGCACATGGCGTCTATTCTCGGCACCGCCGAGATCATGGCCCAGAGCAAAAATACATGGCATGGAACGCTGATGCTGATTGGTCAACCGGCCGAGGAGACGATCAGCGGCGCGGAGGGAATGATCCGCGACGGCCTGTTCACGCGGTTTCCTAAGCCGGACGTGGCCGTGGCATTGCACGTTGGCAACGAACTGCCCGCGGGGATGGCCGCGATTACTCCCGGCATCTACAACACGAATGCGGATTCGGTGCGCATCACGATCTACGGCAAGGGCGGGCACGGGGCAATGCCGCAAACAACCATCGATCCGATTGTGATCGCGGCGCGAACGATCCTCTCGCTGCAAACTATTGTGTCGCGCGAAGTTCGGCCGGGCGAGATGGCCGTGGTGACGGTCGGCTACATTCAGGCGGGGACGAAGAACAACATCATTCCGGACCACGCGGAAATGGGCCTGACGATGCGGACTTTCAAACAGGACGTGCGCAAGCAGGTTCTTGCCGCCATTGCGCGCATCGCCAAAGGCGGAAGCCGCGGCCGCGGGCGCTCCGCGGGAACCGTTGGTGGAACGCTATGAAGGTACGGACCTGGTCTACAACAATCCTGCGCTGGCGGAGCGACTGCGGGCGCCGCTGGAAGCGGCGCTGGGAAGAGACAAAGTTGTGACCGCCGAGCCGATCGCGCCTTCCGAAGATTTTTCTTATTTTGTCGAGCAGGGAGTGCCTGGATTTTATTTCAGCCTGGGCGGGGCCGACCCGGAGAAGTTTGCGCAGTCGAAGGCTGCGGGAACGTCGCTGCCATCGAATCATTCGCCGCTGTTTGCTCCGGATGTGGATCCGGCGCTGCACGCGGGAATTGTCGCGGAGGTTGCGGTGCTGCGGAATTTGCTGAACGCATCGGCAGAGGAACTACACAAGTTCACCGCAGAACAGCCGGCCCAGTGACGTCAATGCAAAGTGGTAACATTGAAGCTGGAGTTCACCGATGCGGAGTCAGCGAAAATTTACGGTTGTCATCGAACGCGATGAGGATGGCTACTATATTGGGACAGTTCCGACTCTACCGGGCTGTCACACTCAGGCGAAAACCCTCGACACTCTGATGAAAAGGATGCGCGAAGCAGTGGAGTTATGCCTGGAGAGTGACGGGTACGCCGGTCGCGCGCTCGAACTGGTCGGTGTTCAACAGATCTCGATATGACCCGCCTTCCCCGGCTGAAGGGCAAGGAAATCATTCGTATTCTTGAGCGCGCAGGTTTTCAGCTGGCCCGCACCAAAGGAAGCCACGCTTTCTTGAAGCATCCTGACGGACGGGCGACAGTCGTGCAGGTACATTCAGGCGAAATCATTGGCCCGGGCCTGCTGCGGGCGATTCTGCGAGACGTGGAAATGTCGATCGACGATCTAATCGAATAATCAGGCGTTACATGCCGTGCCGCGCTTACACCGCGACCGTGACCGATGTCTCGGTGCGCGTGACGGGGCGGTAGAGGGTGTCGCGTTCGATGGGTTCGCGGCCGGCGGCGCGGATCAGGCGCTCCAGTTCTTCGCGGCGCATGCCTTGCGGGGTGGTCGCGCCGGCGTCGTGATAAATCTTTTCTTCGATTACGGTGCCGTCCATGTCGTCGGCGCCGAAGCGCAGCGAGATCTGCGCCATCTTCGCGCTCACCATCTGCCAGTACGATTTGATGTGCGGGAAGTTGTCGAGCACCAGGCGGCTGACGGCGATCTGCTTGATGTCGAGCATGCCGGTGGTTTTCGGCAGATGCTGCAGCGCCGTGTTGTCAGGATGGAAGGCCAGCGGGATGAACGTCTGGAAGCCGCCGGTTTCGTCCTGCAGGGCGCGCAGCTTCAGCAGGTGGTCGACGCGGTCTTCGTCGTTTTCGACGTGGCCGTAGAGCATGGTGGCGTTCGACTTGAGTCCGATCTGGTGCGCCAGTCTTGGCGGTTTCGAGCCATTCGCCGCCATCAATCTTGTGGTCGCAGATGATGTGGCGCACGCGGTCGGCGAAAATTTCGGCGCCGCCGCCAGGCAGCGAATCGACACCCGAGGCTTTCAGTTGTTCCAGCGTTTCGCGGATCGAGAGCTTGGCCCGCTTCGACAGATATGCGACCTCAACCATCGTGAAGGCCTTGAGATGCACCTGCGGAAAGCGCTGCTTCAGGCCGGAACAGAGATCGAGGAAGTATTGAAACGGCAGGTCAGGATGCAATCCACCGACGATGTGGAATTCGGTGACTGCCTCGGTGTAGCCGGACGCGGCGGTTTCGAACGCTTCTTCGAGCGCCATGGTGTAGGCGCCGGGAGTGTCTTTTTTGCGGCCAAAGGCGCATAGACGGCAGGCCGCCACGCAAACGTTCGTGGGATTGATATGGCGGTTGACGTTGAAGATACGTCTTGTCGCCGTGCATGCGCTCGCGCACAGAGTTGGCCATCCAGCCCACGGCGAGAATGTCGCCGGTGCGGTAGAGGGCGAGAGCGTCGTCGGCGTTGAGGCGCTGGCCGGCCATGACTTTGGCATGGATCGGCGTCAGCCGCGGATCGTCCGTTTGAAAGGCGTGGGTCTGAAACTGGTGCGTGGCAGACATCCCTTCGATGATATCGCAGGATTCTGTTCAAAACCACGTGTTCAAAACCACGATAACGCATTGGGTTCGGACCCCTTCTGGGTTCAAGGGGAGATCGTGTCGGATCACAAGCTGCGGAGTCAGGCGGTCGCACTGGCCGCGGCGGCCCGGGCCTTCACCGGTTCTTGCTCGGTCTCGGCGGACATGAGGCGATTCCAGAACAGGATGGATGGTCCGACAGTCGCGACGATCGCTGCCCACGGCAGAACTGGCGAAACCCAGAAGATTCCGACGGTGAAGCTGAGCACGGCCATCCAGATCAAAGTCACGAACGTGCCGAAGAGGAAGGCGGTGCGGCGTGCGCCGGCGCTGAAGGGCAACGAGTAGGTGCACATCGCCTGCACCATCAGAGCAAATGGGAAGGCGACGACCAGATCGACGAAGTAGTGTTCGCCCGTGCCGAGAGTGGCCATGATCGTAAGAATCACGAACAACATGGCGATCGCGCGGATCCAGCGCGCCAGACCTTTGGAGTTCCACCACACGAGCAATACCCAGGCCGTATGCAACGATGGCATGGCGTTGCGCACGCCGGTGCGCAGGATGGGCACAACGTTCATGCGCATGATGTCGGCGATGGCCGGCGGATGAAAAGGATACGAAGTTCCAAACAGAGCCCTTGGTCCGATGGCCGGCATCATGTTGTAGAAGAGCACACCCACCGGCCCGGTGACCAGAAAGGCCAGCATGACCGCGAACGCCGCTTCCTTCTTTTTTCGAAGCTGCGCCGCGTAGACCAGAGCGAGCGGCAAGGGCAGCGCAATATAAATGACGAGACAAGCGAACCGCACCCACAAATGAGTCCAGAAAAATTGACCCATCAGGAAACTGAACTGCACTCGCAGGCTGCCCTCGAAGGAAACCAGAAACAGATCGAACGTTTTGGGATGGAGTTTTTCGGTGAGGTCGAGCAACGTGCTCGCCATGTATTCGGAGCCGACAAAAAGAACCGCCGGTAGAAATCCGTAGAGCAGAAGCTTGCGCTCGTCGCCTTCGGCCCAGATGGTGTGCGTGCCCAGGACCGCCAGAGCGGCCAAGCCGACAAACGAAAAACTCGCCATAAAGACCAGCTGAAAGTGCATCACGCGATAGTCGAGCACTGCCAGGACAAGTGCGCCGGTCGCGACCCACAGCAAATCGAACCAAGAGCGGCGAAGCATCGCGAGAATGACGAGGGCGCTGGCCAGCGCCAGAGAAAGAAAAGCCGACGTCATCGAATCGGTGTAGAAATCGCGATTCAGGGCCAGCGCGAGGATCACGGCAAAGAGCACTGCCGTCAGGCCGAGCTTGAAAGCGAGCTTCGGGCCGATGGTGTTGAGGTTCGAGGGTTTCGAGATATTGGGCACGAAGTGGGCCGCGAGCAGGCGTCGGACAAATGGCTCGCACTCAAAAGTTTAGGGGGCAGCGAGAAGCAAGGCAACCCGGTTGGCCGGAACGGCGGTTACAAGAGTAATCCTTCGGATTCTCCAGCCTGTTAGTTCCGCAGTCATTTCCGCAGCAGCAGGTCTCCGGCGACGAACACGAAGAACAGCACGGAGATGACTCCATTCATGGTGAAGAAAGCGGCATTGAGTTTCGACAGGTCGTTGGGGCGGACCAGGGAATGTTCGTAGAGCAGAAGCAGGATGACCGCCAGAACGCCGCAAACGGCGAGCTTCCCCAGGCCGAATACGATCAGCAGAGCGACCAGCAGGCCAACCATGATCAGGTGAAAGCCGCGCGCGATCCAGAGCGCGGTGGGAATCCCGACGTAGCGCGGAATGGAATGCAGCCCGGCTTGGCGGTCGAAATCGAAATCCTGGCAGGCGTAGAGAACGTCGAAGCCGCCCACCCAGAAAGTGACGGCGGCGGTGAGCAGCAGGATGCGGGGATCGAGCGAGCCGCGAACCGCGATCCAGGCCGCCGAGGGCGCGATGCCGAGCGCGAATCCGAGCACGAGATGCGACCAGCGGGTTACGCGCTTCGTGTAGGAGTAGAGCAGCAGCACCGCCAGCGCCACCGGAGAAAGCATGAGCGACAGGCGATTGAGCTGGCTCGCCGCAAAGATGAAGATCGCGCTCGAAACAACAACGAACGTGGCGACGAACGCGGGCGAAAGATGCCCGGCGGGCAAGGCGCGAGTGCTGGTGCGAGGATTGGCGGCGTCGATGGAGGCGTCGGCCCAGCGGTTGAACGCCATGGCAGCGGAACGCGCGGCGACCATGGCGACGACGATCCAGACCAGCTGATGCAGCGAAGGGAGTCCTCCGGCGGCGAGCATGGCGCCGCACAGCGCGAATGGGAGCGCGAAGATGGAGTGCTCCCACTTGATCATCTCCAGCGTGACGCGCAGGTTGTGCAGGACGGGCACGAGGTCGATTGTAATGCAGTGTGCGGTTATCGGCACCGCGGGAGGGTGTTCGGTGGCGGGCTAGCGCAGTTGATCCTTCGCTTCGCTCAGGAATGACAAATTCGTTCAGGGCGACAAATTCGCTCAAGATTACAAGCCGAGGCTCACCTGAAATCAGCGGCACAAATCTGCAGAGTTCGCGCAGTGTGATTCGCGGCTGGCCGTTTTCCATGCGGATCAACTGCAGTTGCTGCGAATCCGGCATGCCCACTGGAATGATCATGCGTCCGCCTTCGGCCAGTTGTGCGAGCAGCGCGGGCGGCACTTCGGGAGCCCCAGCTGAAACCAGGATCGCGTCGTAGGGCGCGCATTCGGGCAAGCCCTGGATTCCGTCGCCCACGAGGACTCTCACGTTGATGTAGCCCATGCGGGCGAGTAGCTCGCGGGCCGGATCGGCCAGGGCGGCATGTCGCTCCACGGAAAAAACCTGCTCTGCCAGTTCGGCGAGCAACGCCGTCACATAGCCCGATCCGGTGCCGACTTCGAGTACCCGGTCGGCCGAGCGTAGCGCCAGAGCTTCCAGCATGAGAGCGACGATGTAGGGCTGAGAGATGGTCTGGCACTTGCCGATGGGCAGAGGATGATCTTCATACGCCTGATGGCGATCGGGGTTGGGCGCGAACTCGTGGCGTGGTACTCGCGACATGGCGTCGAGCACGCGTTCGTCGACAATGCCGCGCCCGCGCAGTTGGGAGTCGACCATGCGCTGGCGCAGGATTGAAAATCCGGAAGTGTCGGCGGACGCGGTCATCGGTCAGAGGTCGGTCACAGGCGGTCGGCGGATCGGGAATCCGGCCCCGTGAGAATACTTTATTTCCGGCGGTGGCGCACGCGGACGTCGAAGCTGACCACACCGTTCTGATCGCGCGTAGCCCACGATCGAGACATTGCGGTTGACGTAATATTCGCCCTGAATAATCTGCTGCGAACTTTGCGAGACGTTGGTGCTGTAGGTAAGAGTGACGTTATTGGCGAACTGCTGTTCGATGGTGACCTGCGGGCCGCGCGCCGTGGGATTGGTTTCCGTGGTCAGACCCTGGGGATCGATCTTGATGCGGCTGACTCCGAACAGTTTCTGCATGCGGCTGCTGACGGTGGAATTAATGGCCTGGTTGATGATCAGAGTTCGAGGCTTCGTCGGTGAATACGGTCTGGCCGGACTGCTGCTGCAACTGTTCGGACTCTTCGCTGGTGCGGCCCAGAGCCAGCAGCGCGATGATGTCGGATTTGGGCAGAGGCGGCTCGGAGCGATAGTTCACGTTCAGGCGGTCGGGCGTGCCGGTTACCGTAATGTCGAGATCGTAGTTGCGAACATGCGTAGTGGCCTGCAGGTTGACCTGGGGTTCGATCGCGACCGGATTGGCAAACGTGATATCGCCGCGCTCCAGGCGGAACTTGATGCCGTTGAAGTTGGCGTCGCCTTCCAGGATGTCGGCGCGGCCCAGCACGCTGGGACGGGCCACCGACCCACGCAGCCGCAGATCGGCATCGCCGGACAGGCGGGCGACGGCGGTCTTCATCTGCAAGTTCCGGCGCGGTACGCACGGCTACGTCGAGTTTCACGTTGTAGAGCGGCGAATTGGCAGGCGCGATCGCAGCCGACTGGCGGCTGCGCTCGAGATAGGAGCCAAAATCGAAGCCCGGAGTGACCGCGAGCTTCGTCACCAGAATGTCGCCGGAAATCGTCGAAGCCGAGCGGTTGCCCACCCAGTGCAATTCCGTGGTCGCCGTCGAACTCACGCCTGGCGGATAGCGCAGGCGCACATCTTTCCCGACCGCGGTGAGATTAAATTAAGTTGGTGGTTGTAGTTGGTCGCGTCGCCTTTCAGGTCGAGCGTGCCTCCGCCGGTGCGAGCCGCGAGTTGCGCGATATGAATGCTGTCGCGCGTAAACGCCAGCGAACCATTCATCTCACTCAAGCCGCTGGGCAGCCCGGCATAATTCGCGGCTCCGTTCTTAATCTCGATGTTGCCTTGCGGAATCGGCGGGTCCAGCGTGCCTCCTAGACGTCAAGTGAACCGTCATCAGGCCGGAAGCCGTGAGATTCTGGATCCAGGCTGCCGAGCAGTTTCAGGTCAGCTTGGCCGTCGGCCGCCATGTCGAGTTCCTGCAGTCCCGGCCCATGAAATGTCATCCGTGCCAGGTACGACGTCGGTTCCCTCGCCCACGAGGTGAGTCGGTTCGATGTGAGCCGTCTGGTCGGCAAAGGTGAAACTGCACCGGGCCTTGGTTGTGCAATTTGGCGTATTCCACATCGAGGAACAGATCAGAGGCGCTTCCCTTGAGCGTCCATTTGCGCGGATAACGCAGCGGCCCCTGCAGCGTGATCGTGCCGCTCACCGCGGAGTGCCCGGTAAGCTCGTTGGCCCAGATAGGCGCGCCACAGGGCGTCGAGATCGATGTGATCGGTCTGCGCGGTAATGTTCGCGGGATAGTCGCCGTGCATTGCAGACCTTGCCCGCGACTGTGACCATGCCTTTGGGAAAATCGGAGTGTCCGCTCAGGCTGAGTTCGCCGTTTTTCGTGGTGGCTTCGAGCTCGAGTTTGCCGGAGAGTTCGTGGTCGAGCGTGAGGTCGCGGATGTGAACAGCGGCATTGATCTGACCGGAGCGTCGAGCGTGCCGGATCCCTGCACGGTAAAGTCGGCGCGTCCCTCAATCGGCAGAGGGTCGAGATGAATTTCGTGCACGCGCGACAGGTCGAAATTGTTTCCCTTAAGGTCAAGCCGGAAAGCTGCGGGTCGCGGGTGTATACGCGGCAGTGCCGGAAACAACGGCGTCCTGATGGGTGAGCGTGAATATTATTCAGCGCCGTCTCGTTCCCGGCCAGATGCAGATCGGCGTCGAACTGCTCGATCGCTTCCCCATAGGCCGCGGCGTGGGCGGCGTGAATGTGCCCCTGCGCCAGAGGATGCGCACGGGTTCCCGCGATCTGAACCGAGACGTCCGCGGTCCCTGAAACGGGATAGTCGAGGCCGGCCAGCACCGCGGTCGAGGCGACATCGACATTGTGCAGGTTGACGTGTCGCGGTGAAGGGAGTGTCTTCGGCGAGCTCTCCTTTTTGCAAAGCCGCGCTGACATCGAAGTCGGCACTGGGTCTGATCGCGCCGCAGAGTTCCGTTGTGCAGAGCAATCTCATGCGGAGACAGTTGAATGTTGGCGGCAAGGGAATCCCAGTGGACTTGCTGCTCGGGAGTGCGCGAAGTTGCAGGCAGAGTGAATTCGAAATCCTGCACAGCCAGTGTTCCGGACAGAGTCGGCGCGGAGAACGTGCCTCCGGCGACGCCGTTGAACGTGGCATTGCCGTCGACCTGGAACGGCAGATTCGCGGGCCCACCCACCATTGTGACCAGCGGCTGCCACTCTTCCACGTTGGAAGTCGAAATGGAAAGGTGCAGCGTAGACGATACTCCCAGAACCCCGGAGGCCTGCACTCGCGACGCAGGGGTTGTCAGGCTGAACTGAGCCAGTTCGAGGGAATCGCTTCCAGCAAAATACTTACCTTGCATGTGGGCCGTGACCGGTAATTCGCCCGCTGCGGGACGCGAAGGCGGGCTGACGTCGAGAGCGAAAGCAACCTCGCTGTTTGTGTACGATCCTCTCCAGGTCGCGTCTACGGTGCCATTGGCTAATCCCGACGGATGGAAATGGCGGAGCGGGTGGGCAGGAACGTCGAGCGCGACGGCCAGCTCGGCGGCAGAAATATCTCGCACTCGAAGATGCGCCGCACCGCTTTGAACCCCGGGGAACTTCGCTCTCTCGCCCTTTCTGACCGGTGGGCGAGCCGCGCTAATCTGAGGAAGATTTTCCGAACCTTTCCTCACTTTTGCCGGCGGCAGGGGCGGGACGCTGCGCAGCCAGTTATCGACCTGAGCTTCACCCGTGACACTGCCACTCAATAATTTTGCCTGCAACTTCGAGAGTTTGATCTGTTGATCCGTGATCAAGTAATCCGAAGTCGCGCTGGCCTTGCCCAGCACCAAGCGATCGTCGCGCCAGTTCAGATCGCGGACGGCCATGACGCCGGAGGCAGTGAACTCGCCTGTAGTCGGCAACTCCGGGTTCGCCCGGTTTTCACTATTCAACAAAGCTTCGTCGATCAGCCAATGGCCGCTACCCTTGAAATCGGCAACACCGGCGCGCAGATCGCGGCGGCGGGCAATCGCGGAGGCCTCTCCGAGATCGATGTGCGCGTCGTAGACTGCGTCCAGGCGGGGATGGTGAAAGTCGGTGATGCGTCCGCTGGCCTGCAGAGACGAGCGGCCGGAATTCCACTGCAGTGATTTGATGTCAATGAAGGTCGTGCCCAGGCTGAACTCGACCGTGGTCATCCAGGCGAAGGGACGGAAGTCCTGAAATGCAGTGTCGACTTTACCGAGGCTGAGATGGCTCTCATAGCGGCCGCGGAGGAACGAGTAATCCATCTGCAAGTTGGTGTCATGAATGTCCAGGTCGAGGGGAATTTTCCGGTTCGCCCACTGCAGCTCGCCGTTTTGCACCGACAAATGATCAATGGACAGAGCAAACAGCTTTTCGATCGAAGGGCTCTCCTCAGGCTGGTGCAGCGCCTCGAGACTGGGCGCTCGAGGAGCGGGAACATTGGTGGCGCCGTCAGGCCCAATCGCGATGTGAACGACCGGATGTTCCAGAATCAAAGAGTGGAAGCCGAACTCGGTGCGCAGAAACGAAATTACTTTGACTCGCGCGAGCAGGCTGTCGGCATGAATCCAGGGAACATCGGTGGCGGCTTCCTTGCCGTGCACCGTGATGTTCCGCACTTCCACCTGCATGTGGAAAGGGACAATGTGGAAGCTGCCAACTTCGGCGCGGCCACCGGTGATCCGCTCCACCTCGGCGACCATCCGCTGGCGCACGTAGTTCTGAAAAGAATCGGTGGTGATATACCAGAGCCCGGAGAGCACGGCGGCAAAGCCCAGGCCGTCGCGAGGAGCAGATATTTCCACCAGCGTCGCGGCCTGGCGGCCGGCCTGGTAGAAGGAGCGGGGGTACTCACCGCGTCTCCACTCCCTCCCCCGGGGACCCGGCTGGGCCGGGAACGCTGACCTTACTTTCCGAGCGCAGGGATTGCAGCCAGGAAATCATGAGCTCGTTGACTTTCTCCTGCGTGAGCAACTCGCGGATCCTGGCAGAGACATCGGCCAGAGGAACTTCTCCGGCGCCAGATTGTTTGAGCTGTGGAACGAATTTGTCGCGGTAATAGGCTTCGATGGACTTGGAATCGATTTGCACCGCGGGACGAAGGCGGGCGTCGACCAGGCGCATTAGGTCGATCTGCTGCTGCACGTGCGCGACCAGATCTTTTTCCGCCAGTCCGAACCGGCTCAGCACGGCGCGCCAGCCCTCATCCGTCGCCGCCTCTGGATATTGTTTGCGTGCTTCGGCCAGACGCGCCGCGGCCTCAGACTCCGACGCATGCTGGAAGGAAGCGGACTTCATCTGCTCGCCCAGCAGTTCCTGGTCAATCAAACGGTCGAGCACAGCCTGGCGATCGTCATCGGTGAACTGGTTGAGCGGGCGTCCGTTCAGGAGCGCTTCATAGCAGAGAGCTTCGTCCCAATCGCTTTGCAGAATAATATGCCCATTGACCGTGGCTACGATGCGGTCCACCACCTCGCCGGCATGGGCGTCTGTAGCATGGGCCGAGGGCACAATCAGGGCGCTCACGCACAGGACGATGACGACGGCGAACGCAGCGACGTTTCTCTGCTTCGCATTCGCTCGTCTCGACGTCGAGTGCCGCGCGTTCGAGTGCCGCGCATGCGACTGTCGAGTGTTCATCCCGCTCGCACGAAGTTTATCCATCAGAATGGCTGGCCTATGCTGAAAAATACGTTGAAATGTCGAAGGCGCTGGGTCTCCAGATAAGACTGTTTGCAACCCGAACTGCTGCGGATATGTAAACGTCTGGAAGTATCTGGTCGGATTCAAATTGTACCCGAAATCAAAACGCAAGGGGCCGATTGGAGTCTTGTACCGTATGCCGAGTCCGACCGCATGCGAGGTGTAATCATACCCGGAGTTATTGAACTGGGTATAGCACTGGGAGGTTCGTTGTACCACCGGACAAGCACTGCTGGGGATTGTCCTGATGCCAGCGCAGCAGGCCCTTCAACATGTCGTGCGGCGCGGTAAAAACGTTGCCCATATCGTGGAAGATGGCAAAACCGAATCCTTCTCCCAGGTAGGGCAGCGTGAGCGGAGGCAGGCGCAGCTCGGAATTGTTGACGAACAGCGCCGTACCGCCCACGGGAAAACCGGAGTCCGGGTCGCGTGGTCCTGCTTGATTCAACCCGAATCCGCGATGAGAGTTGCCCCCGCCGGCAAAGAATTGTTCGGGCAGCGGGATGGTGGTGATCTCGGTACAGGTGGGCTCGTCCGGCGGCGTTCAGCGGACAAGAGCCGGGCGGCAGGACTCTGTCGTGCCATTGAACGGCTGCTGCACCCCAATGCTGGTCGAGCGCGCAAACACGAACTGATGTCCTGCTTTGCCGTTGCCGCCGAAAGCGTAATAAGTGGAATACTGCCCCAGGGCGCGGCCGAAGTCGGCTTCTGACCCGAAGTAGCTGGAAGAAACAAACCCATCCAGCGTGAAATAGCTTCCTTTCGTGCTCTCCAAGGGATTGTCCCGGCTGTCATGGATAAAGGTAAAGCCGGGACCGCCTACACGGGCCGGAAGTGAGAGAATCGCAATTTCGCCCGGAGAGAATCCCTCCGCAAAGTGTCTGGCTTTCACCAGACGGAAATCCCAGCGATACGTAATCGAATTGGCACCCCGCCGGCTTCCAGGATCAACGCCGGAGTTTCCGATCTGCTGCCGCACGTCGATCTTGCCTTCCAGACGCTGCGACGTGAATGTAGCCACGTCCAGACTGTTGTCGTAGAAAATCGTATAGATCAGCTTGAACTTATCGTTGTTGAACAGCTTGGGCATGGCATAACTGATCAGCCCGCGCTGCTGTAGTTTTCCGACGTGAGACTGGAAGGTAAGGGTTTGGTTGAGCCCGCGAACGTTCAGCCGGGTTACATCGAACTCAACTCTGGGACTAATGCCTGTCGAGCCTTGTGGTTCCGTGGTTCCCGAGGGCAGTCCGGTCTCGAACTCCAAACCAACTCCGTAAGTGAAGGTGTAGCGCTTGGCCTCTTGCACCTGTACCAGGACATTTTTCTGGGGATCGGTGCCGTCCGGGTTTTGAACTGCCGTATCCACCTGGCTGAAGATTCCCAGATCATAGAGCCGGGTCTGAGTGTCGAGCAGATCCCGCTGGCTGAGCGGTTCTTTCTCGTGCACCCGCAATTCCCTTTGCACGACGTGATTGCGCGTATGTTCCATGCCGGCCACCATCACGCGATTCACCGTGAACAGCTGCCCTTCCTGAATCGTGTAGGTTACGTCTTCGCGATTGGGTTGAGTCGTCGAAGGCTTGGTGGTGATTTCGAGCGACGCGTTGGGAAAGCCGTGATCGAAGTAATAACTGAGAATTCTTTCCCGGTCGTTGGCCAGGTCCTGTTCGGAATAAGGCTGTCCCGCTCGCGTGCTCAGTTCGGGAAGCTGTTTGGCAGTAACCTTCTCGAAGCCCACGACATGCAATTCGCCGACCAGCGTGCGGATTCCTTCTTCGATATGAAATGTGGACCGCAAGCTTGTTGCTCGACCCGCGGTAGTTGTCGTCCACTTTGGTCTTGATCTTGACCTCGCGAAACCGCTCGAGCGGTAGAGGCTTTCCAGAGTTGACACATCACTCTTAAGCAGAGTTTCGCTATAGCGCCCGTGGCTCGTCGAAGGTGCCGGCGGGCTGAATCTGCAGATAGGACCGCAGCTTCTTCGTATCCAGAAAATCCTTGTTGCCGGTGATCTCGACCAGGACGAGCTTGTGAGATGGACCGGGGTCGATCTGGTAGATCACTCTCAAGGTATTGGGGTCGCTTTCCTTCTGAATTTCGACCTTGGCGTCGAAGCGGCCCCGCGTCTGAAGATAGTCGAGCAGGTTCCGTTTGCCCTCGTTTAACAGATCGTCATCGACAGCGTTTTCTTCATAGACCGGGATTTGCCTTTTCAAGACGCCGCGGCTGATGCGGTATCCCCGAGCGTAGATCACTACCACTGGGCCAGGATCGATCTGGAAAGTGAAGTCCACAGCATTGGTTTCCGGATGGTAGGGCTGGTCGGCAATGGAAACCTGCGCCAGAGCGCGTTTCTGTTTCTGAAATCGCTTGCGCAGCCGCTGCAGCGAGCCACTCACCCGGGCTGGCGGTAATGCGGTCGCCAGGGTTCATGTGTGCGATGTTCTGCACCTCAGCCGGCGAGAGGCTGGAGGTGCCGGTAACTTTCACTTCGCCGACGTGCGCCTGCTCCCCGGGAGCGACGTGGAAGAGGACGTCGGCCTGCTGCGTGGCAGGGTTCGATGTGCTCTCGGCGGTCACTCGCGCCCGGTAATAGCCACCCTCCTGCATGAGCTGGCGGATGTTCTCGAGCGCGCGGTCCAGCTTCTCCTGGGTATAAAGTTCGCCCAGCTGAAATTTCGAAGCGTTGACGATCTGGTTTGGGTTGGGGCGGGTGGGAGCGCCCTCGACGTCGACTCCGCCCACAAAGAAATTCGCCGAGGTCGGAAAGCACAGCGTCACGCCGTCGCCCGAGGGGGCAACTTCGGCCTGGATGTCGGCAAAGCGGCCGGTGGCGTAGAGTGCGCGAATGCTGTCACGCACTAGCGTGCGATCGAGCGGCTCCCCGGCTTTCTGCGGCAGCAACTGCAGGATGTGCTCGCGATCGCGATCCTCAACGCCGGGAAGCTCGATCGATCGGACGACCTTGCCTTCATAGGGGGACAATTCCGGCGGCGGCCATTTGTGATTCCTAGCGGCGCGGGGGGATTCGCGACGTGCGGCAGTCGCCTGACGCCGGATTCTTGGCTGGCGATTCGCTGGACTGCCCCGAAGACCTCTGGCCTGCGCCGGCGGCTCCTGGCACGTTCGCGACGCGGCGACCACGGACCACAGCAGGATCATCGCGGTCAGGAGTGTCGCGTACTGTCTCAGCAAACAGGTGTCCTTGGGTCCAGGCGCTATTTGACTTCGATGGAAGGCGCACTGGCTGTCGTTGTACGAGTCGTTCGGCTCGCGCTCTCCGGTCAGCCTGGGTATGGCAATGGTCAAACAGCTAAGTTCATCCAGCAATCATCATCCGGTCATCGTCATTCAATAATCGTCATTCAGTAATCGTCATCCCAATCTTCATTCGACATCATCCGACAAAACGTCGGCGGCAAACCCGCCACTTATAATAAAGGTTTTGCTAAAGATGAGCTGGGACTGGTGATCTGATTTGGCGCAGCCGAAACGCAACCCGAAGAACGGAACAACGAACGGAATAACGAACCGCGGAATACGATCTGCGAGACAAATCGACGAACGCTATTCGCGGCAGATTCTGTTTCGCGGCATCGGCGCAGAAGGCCAGCGAAAGCTGGCTGCCGGCGCGCGTAGCGATTGTCGGATGCGGCGCGACCGGCTCGGCTCTGGCCGGGCTGCTGGCCCGCGCGGGCGTCGGAACGCTTCGCATCATCGATCGGGATTACGTCGAGCCCAGCAACCTGCAGCGCCAGTCGCTATTTGATGAGCGGACGCCGCGGAATCTCTGCCCAAGGCGATTGCCGCCGCGCGCAAAATTGCCGCGTTTAATTCCGAGATCGTGATTGAGCCGAAAGTCGAAGATCTCGTCCCCGCCAACATTGAGCCATGCTCGAAGGAATGTCGCTGATCCTCGACGGCACCGATAATTTCGAAACTCGTTACCTGATCAACGACTATGCCGTGACCGATCCCTGCCGTGGATCTATTCGGCGGCGGTTGGGAAGCTACGCGGTCACGTTGAACATTCTGCCGGGTGAAACTGCTTGCCTGGCCTGCATATTTCCCGGAGTCTCCGCGGGGCATGGTTGAGACCTGCGAGACTGTCGGGCATTCTGAATTCGGCGGTGAACCTGGTGGCGTCGATCGCGGCGACGGAGGCGATGAAACTGCTGGTCGCACCCTCAGGGGCTAAAGCCCCGATTCAAGAGGAATCGGCAATTGCAGCGCTGAAGCGCTGCGCCGCCCAAAAGCAACCTGAAGTTGCGCCACGGGAGCGCGGAGCATAACCTGCACGGCGTGCGGCGGACTTTGCTTTCATTCGATGTGTGGACCAATGAGCATGCGGAGATCTCGGCCGCCAAACCTCGCGTCGGCTGCCGCGCCTGCGGAGAGCGCGATTTCATTCATCTCGCGGGCGAAGGCCGGCCCCACATCACGCTGTGCGGCAGGAATTCCGTGCAAATTCATGAGCGCCAGCGCCCCATCGACTTCGCCGAGATGGACCGCCGCCTCCAGCCGCACGGCATCGTTCGCCACAATGATTTCGTCCTGAAATTCTGGCACGAGCCCTACGAGATGACGCTGTTCCCCGACGGCCGCGCCATCATCAAGGGCACCACTGACACGGCCGTGGCACGAAGTCTGTACGCGAGGTACGTCGGGAGTTAGTCACCCCAGGACTTTAGACTTTAGACTTTAGCAGGCTGGCAGCGGGCAACTGTGCAACATCACGGCCACGCAAATATCAGATTGACAGAGCCACAACCGCCGACCATAATGCTGTCCACGTTTTGGGCACATCTCACCTTTCCCCATTGCCCGGAGCCCAGATGGAATTTCCCCCGTGACATAAACGTGTCCGCCTCCACGGCGGACAGAAACTGCGCGGTCAAGGAGGCTTCTCAATGACTATGATTTCGGCGTTGCTGCTGCAGGATCAAACTAATCAGACAATTGGGGCCGCGGTTGGCGGCGTCATGTCGATCGTAATGCTGGCGGTGGCCGTGGTGTTCATCGTCGGCCTTTGGAGAGTATTTACGAAGGCCGGTCAGCCAGGGTGGGCCGTGTTGATTCCGATCTACAATGCCTACATCCTGACAAAGATGGCCGGCAGGCCCGGCTGGTGGGTGGTGATGCTAATGATTCCCCTTGTCAATCTCGCGTTCGCCTTCGTGCTCGCCATCGATATTGCGAAAGCCTTCGGGCAAAGCACGGTGTTTGGCGTGGTCCTGTTGTTTCTGCTGGGGGGTGTCGGCTACCTCGTTCTCGGTTTCGGGAACTACAGCTACCTGGGGGCGCCCGGAGCATCCGGGTCGTCCGGAACGTTGCAAGCGAGAGCGTAGCGCGAACCAGGTTTTGATCGGCTCGCCAAGCGCCCGCGTGCGGGCGCTTGGCAATCCCTCAGGAGGTTCTCGCCCTGCGGAAGCCGCCGAGACCGGCGGCTCGGCTTGAAGTTCCTGAATCACACTTCGAAGGCGTCATCCCGAAAGCCGGCGCATTTCAGCCGGCTGAGAGCCTGCCCTGAGCGAAGTCGAAGGGGATCCTGCGCGCGCTGTCATAGCTTTATTGCACGGGAGATCCCTCACTTCGCCTGAAAAGCGGCTCCGTTCGGGATGACGCCACACGAAGACGACGGCACGAATTTTCAAACTGAAGCTGAGTTCTGCTACTCTTCTCTGCTCGTCATTTTCTGCTCGCATCCCCGGGAGTTCAATTTGCTCGGACCTAGACTCGGAGAAGGAAAAGAGCGCTGATGCACGCAACGGTTCGTCCGGAGCCCAGCCGTCCGTTCCGCTGGCTGGTGCTGGTCTTCATCAGTCTGACGATGTTCGGAAATTACTACGTCTATGACTGCATCGCGCCCATCGCGGACTTGCTGACCAAGCAACTGGGATTCTCCGACTCCAACATCGGGCTGCTGCAGGCGATCTACAGCATACCGAATGTCTTTATGGTGCTGATCGGCGGCTATGTCGTCGACCGGATCGGCACTCGCAAGGCGATCTTCATCTTCGGCACGCTGTGCTTCGTTGGTTCCGTGCTCACCACCCTTTCGCCCAGGCTGAGCGTAATGGCCGGCGGCAGGCTCGTTTTCGGCCTGGGCGCCGAGTCGCTCATCGTCGCCGTCACGACCGCGGTCGCGAAATGGTTCCGCGGAAAGGAACTGAGCTTTGCCTTCGGCATTAACCTGATGATCTCGCGGGCGGGGTCGTTGCTGGCGCAGCAATCGCCCTCATGGGCGGGATTCGCCTACAACTACTGGCGCAGTCCGCTGCTGATTTCGGTGGGGTTCGGCGCACTGTGTATTGTTGGAGCCGTGGTTTACTGGGCGCTGGAGGTTTACGCCGAGAAGCGCTACCAGGTTGGGCCGGCGGGCGCGACCGACAAGGTCGTATTCAGCGACATCAAGGCCTTCGGACTTTCGTACTGGTACATCGTATTGCTGTGTATCACGTTCTATTCCGCCATCTTTCCCTTCGAAACGTTTGCCTACAAGTTCTTCATGGACGCGCATCACGTGACGCGCGAGGCCGGCGGTGATCTGGTTGGGATGCTGACGTTGTTCACCATGTTCGGGACGCCGATCTTCGGGCTGTTCGTCGACCGACTGGGCAAGCGCGCGCTGCTGATGATGCTGGGCTCGCTCCTGTTAATTCCGGTTTACCTGATGATGGCGTACCTGCGGTCGGCCAGCTACGTTACGGTCTATCTGCCGTCTTCCGCGGATGGTCATTTCGCTTTTGTCGCGCATCACCTGCCTCCGATTTTGTTGCTGACCATGGCCATGATGGGCATCGCATTCTCGCTGATTCCGGCAGTTATGTGGCCGTCGGTGGCTTACCTCGTCGACCAATCGAAGCTAGGCACGGCCTATGGTTTGATGACGATGATCCAGAACATTGGCCTGGCGGGATTTAACCTGATGGTTGGCTGGGCCAACGATTACGGCCACGCTGGCCCCGATCACCCCAGCGGCTATAACCTCGGCATGTGGATTTTCTCGATTCTCGGCTTCCTGGGTTTGACGTTTGCTTTCCTGCTGCGACAGCGCGAACTTGGACCGCACGGTCATGGGTTGGAGACGATCACGACGAGTCACAAATGAAGTCTTCACTGGGTCACTGGGCGGTCAAGAATTTACCAATTTCCGAAGATTGCGACTCTAAATTCGGGATCGGGTTTATGGCGGGATGAGCCAAAGTGTTCAACCCCGAGCAGGCAAAGGATTTCCTGAGACGAAGCATCTCAACTGAGAATCCCAAGATCGGTAGAATGCCTTTGATATTCTGAATATGGACATTACTTTTGTGCCATCGCGACAGCCCGCAAGCCATACAACGCAAAGATAGTTAGCTGCATCTCACGAGATGCGGCCGGAAAAGGCGACTTGACCGACCGAGATCCAAGAGAAGCTCAACGACAGGGCACGGACAGGGAAAGAGACCCGAACGAAGCCGAGCTGATCGAGCGAGCCAAGCAAGGGGACGCGCAGGCGTTCCAGGCCCTCTACGACAAGCACAAGCGGCGGGTGTACTCGCTCTGTTTGCGCATGACCGCGAACACGGCCGAGGCCGAGGATCTGACTCAGGAAGCGTTCCTGCAGCTGTATCGCAAGATCGCAACCTTTCGCGGCGAATCGGCGTTTTCGACCTGGCTGCACCGGCTTTCGGTGAACGTGGTGCTGATGCAGCTGAGAAAAAAGAGTCTCCCGGTGGTTTCGCTGGAAGAAACCACGCAGGGGGAGGAAGATACTCCGAAGAAGGATTTCGGGGCAGAAGATTTGGCGTTGGCCGGATCCATTGATCGGCTGCAATTGCAGAGGGCGGTGGACGACCTTCCTCCCGGTTATCGCACGATTTTTGTTCTGCACGACATTGAAGGTTACGAACATAATGAAATTGCGACCATGGTGGGCTGTTCGATCGGCAACAGCAAGTCGCAACTGCACAAAGCGCGCATGAAGCTGCGCGATCTGCTCAAGATGAATCGAGCCGAAAAGGCGGAGAAATCCTGAGCGGGATTTTAAGTGAGCATTACCAGAAGTAAGGTGATCCGGCGCAGACTGGACACCGCAGTACCTTGGGCTGAGGCCGCAACGCCGCAAGCTCACTTGCAATGGCAGTAGACTGGTTCGCAGAGGCTTGGGGAGAGCAGTATGAATTGCGTTGAATTGCGGAAGAGCCTGGCGGAGACGGAAGACGGCAGCAGCGTCGAGCAAAATCCCGAACAGCGGGCTCATTTAAAGACTTGTCCAGAGTGCGCGGCTCTGGTCGCGGAATTGAACCTGATTGCATCCTCGGCAATCGCACTGCGTGCGGCGGAAGAGCCCAGTCCGCGAATTTGGAATTCCATTGAAATTGCGCTGCGGCAGGAGGGCTTGCTTCGCCCTCAGGTTCGTCAGCAACGTGCGGGCCGGTCGCTTCTGCCTTCCCTCGGCAGCCGTTGGGCGTGGGCGCGCTGGGCACTTCCCGTGGCCGCGGCCGTTCTGATCACGGTGGGGGTGTATGTTCGCCAAACTTCCCTGCCCGTGCAACTGGCGCGTCACACCGGACCGCCGATTGCCGCTCCCAGCGAAGTATCCGACGTGGCGATTGCCGGGCTGAACGACGACGACCTGTTGCAGGAAGCCGCACAACAGTCGCCCGCCATGCAGGCGCAGTACACCGACAACCTGCGCCGCGTGAACCAGTACATTCAGGATGCGAAGGGCGTGGTGGCGGCCAATCCGAACGACGAGGAAGCTCGCCGCTCGCTGATGGATGCGTATCAGGAAAAGGCCATGCTTTTTGAGTTGGCCATGGATCGTTCTCTGCCGTAATGTAGGCAATGCTGGACAACCGTGGGACTGGGGCATGCGCGGAACAGACACAGGGGCATCGGGAATCTTAATGAGCGGGCGCACAATCGAACTTGCCGGGGCCGGCGCGATGCTGGCTGGAGACCCTGACCGTCGGAACATTGTCCGTGCGGCACACTGACTGCCGGAACATTGTCCGCCCAGACCCACAAAGACTATCGCTTCAACGTCGGGCCCAACGCAGGAGTTTCGGTCAACAATCCCTATCGGCTCCGATCTCGGTCAAGCCAGCGACGGGCAACGTTGTGGTCATCAGTGCCGTGCTGTACTCCGATAAAGTCGAAGTCGACAACAACCTGATTGGCAATCGAGTCGAGATCCAGTCCCACCTGTTGCCGGGCGCGGATGCGGAATCCGGGCGAGTGGATTATGAAATTCTGGTGCCCGCCGACGCCAGCATCACGCTGCACTCGAGCACCGGCTCACTGCACGCGGAGAGGCTGCACGGGGATGTAACGCTGGAAGGCGCCGCCGCCACGGTTGACGTTCGCGACATCAGCAATGCGCATGTGCACGTGAAAACGCTGAACGGTCCGGTCACCCTCACCAACGTGCAGGACGGCCACGTGGAAGTAGACTCGCTGAGCGGCGAAGTCACGCTCAACTGCAGTTACAGGACCGCTGGTGCAGGTGATATCGACCAGCGGCGGCATCAACTACATCGGCGACTTCGGCGATCGCGGCGAATACCGCCTGACCAGCCACAGCGGCGATATTGAAGCGACCGTTCCGGACTCGACTTCGGCCGACGTCAGCGCGCGCTCGGTGCGCGGTGAAGTGCACGACGATATTCCTCTCCAACCCAAGACGCACACCTGGTTCGCCCATCAATAAAGGAAGTGCCTTCTGGGGTACCATGGGCCGGGCCGCGATGTCATCGACCGTGGTGCTGCGCAGCTTCAGTGGTAAAATCCACCTCAGAAAACGCACTTCCAAATAAAAACGAATTCAGCTTCCAGTCCTAGCTTCTGGCTTCTAGCCAAACCATTTCGCGGCTAGGAGCTAGCAGCTAGAAGCCGACTTTTTGAAGAAGGGTTCTGGCAAAACGCAGGATGCTCGGAAACGCGCTAGTGTGCGGCGAAGTCGGCCGTCCGCACGGGCTGCGACGCTTTCGGGCAACGCCGTTTTCCTGGTGGGCTTCATGGGAGCCGGGAAAAGCAGTGTGGGCCGGGCGCTCGGGCAGAGGCTGAATTGGGTGTTTGAAGATCTCGACGATCGCATCGAGGCTCGCGAAGGACGCACGGTGGCGGAGATTTTCCGGGATTCTGGAGAATCCGAATTCCGGCGGGCCGAACATGCAGCCCTCGAACATGTGTTGCGGGAACTGCGCGGCGGTGGCGCCAGAATCGTTGCTCTGGGCGGCGGCGCTTTCGTACAGAAAGAGAATGCCGCTCTGCTGAAGCGGTCAGGCGTGCCCACGATTTTTCTGGACGCTCCGGTCGAGGAGTTGTGGCAGCGCTGCTGTACGCAGGCGCATGAAACCGGAGCGGAACGTCCGCTGCTCGGCAGCCGGAAACAGTTTCGCGAACTCTATGAGACGCGGAGCCGAAGCTACTCGAAAGCGTCTTTGAAGATTCAGACTGGGGCGCGTGCAGTGGAAACGATCGCCGCCGAGATTGCGAACACGCTGGGCCTGGGAAAAATCGAGCTACGCACCGAACAAGGAGAAGTCGAGTGAAGTTTGAAACAGGAATGCGCCGGGCGCTGGCGTTGATTTTAGGCTGTTCCCTGGCGGCTCTCGCCGGCGCGCATGCGGCCGATAAGAAAGACAAGGCCAAAGCTGCGGGCAACCTGACCGTCGACTCCGGCTCGTTCGGGGTGTTCATCAAAGACCAGCGCGTGGCCACCGAGACCTTCAAAATTGAGCAGCAGAACGGCATGAGCATCATCAAATCGCAGCTCAAGGAAATGGGCGGGGCCAATCCGGCCTGGCAGAAGTCGGATCTGGAACTCAGTTCCAGCGGCGAACTGCTGCGCTACGAGTGGAGCCAGTCCGCGGGTGGTTCGTTGAGCCTGTTTCCCGATAACGAATTTCTGAAAGAGCGGATCACGATACCGGGGGTAGCGAAGCCGGCCGAGCAGGCCTTTCTGTTGCCCACCACCACACCCGTGCTCGACAACAATTTTTTCATCCACCGCGAGGTGCTGGCGTGGAGATATCTGGCAGTGGCGCCCTGCAAGAATGAGAATGGCGTCCGGCAATGCCAGTCGGCGGACTTTGGCGCGCTCATCCCCCAGGACCGTACTTCGATGAGCGTCCGCCTGGAGCTTGTGGGGAAAGAAAAAATCACGATCCGCGGAACCGAGCGCGAGTTGCTGCGCCTGAACTTGTCGGGAGAAGACCTGCAGTGGTCTCTGTGGGTGGACGAGAACGACCACTTCAAACTCATTCGTGTGGCGATTCCTGCCGATAACACGGTAGTGGACCGGGATTAAGGCTGTGCCTGCCCGGCGGCGGAATCGGGACGCTGCCTGGAAAACTTTATTGCTGCTGACTGACTCACGTACGGCGCGCGTGCTGGTGACGGTGCTGCTGTTCGCGCTGGCGCTGGGGTTTCTCTACGTGGCGCGCGCCACGCTGATTGCCTTCCTGTTCGCCATCTTTTTTGCGTACCTGATGAGCCCGATGGTGAATCGCCTGGAACGGGTGCTGCGCGGGCGTAACCGGGCCATTGCCGTAATCTACTTTCTGCTGTTGGTGTTGGTGGTGGTGTTCTTTGTTGCGGTGGGTCCGAAGGTAACGCGGGAGGGCGCGCGCCTGGGAAAATCGCTGCCCGACCTGCTGACGCAGCTGAGATCCGGCAACATTGCGGAGCAACTCGGCGAAGAGCACGGCTGGAACGAAAAGTACACCGAACTGGTGCAGTCGTTCCTGGGCAGCCATAGCGACGACATTCAGCAACTGGCGCAACGCGTTGGCTTGCGCGTGGCCGACGTCGCCAAACAGGCCTGGCTGTTCTTCGTGGTGCCGCTGTTGTCCATTTTCTTTCTGAAGGATGGCCGTTCGTTCAGCGACTTTCTGCTCTCGACCATCTCGTCGCGGCCGCAGCGGGAGTTTCTGGAAAACGTGCTCAACGATCTCAACCAGATGCTGGCCCACTTCATCCGCGCTCAACTGACTCTGGCGGCCCTGACCCTGGTCATGTACTCCGCGGTGCTGAGCGTGATGCGAGTTCCCTACGCGCTGGTTCTCGGCACCATTGGCGGCGTGCTGGAATTCGTGCCCGTGGTCGGCCCGCTGGTCGCGGCCCTGACCATTGTGACCGTGGCCCTGCTGATGAGTTACCAGCATTGGCTGATCCTGATCATATTTCTCGGGATCTGGCGCCTGGTGCAGGATTACGTTTCGTCTCCCCGCATCATGGGCGAGAGCATGGAACTGCATCCCCTGGCCGCGATCTTCGGCGTGATGGCCGGAGGCGAGGTTGCCGGCATCCTGGGCATCTATCTTTCCATTCCCGTGATGGCGGGCCTGCGCATCGTGTTCCGCCGCTGGCGGCTGTATGCGGAAAAAAAGAAGTTCGGCCCGCTGACCGAATTACCGCTGCGCACTCACGAAACCCACCGGACGTAGGTGGTGGTGTGGGGCGGACACTTTTGTCCGCCGCTTTTGACTTTCGCTTATTAGGTCTTTGCGGGAGCGAAAAGAAGCACAAAAGCAAAGGCAAAAGCAAAAACAACAGCAACGGCGGCGGACAAGAGTGTCCGCCCCGCACGTCGCGGCTACGCGCCCGCTCCCGCTCCGGTGACCTTCTCCACGGAAACTTTGCGAAGAAATTCCGCAGCGGCTTCTGGCAGAACCGTGTTGATGAACATCCCCGACCCCAGCTCAAATCCGGCCACGCGGGTCAGGCGCGGAATCACGCTGACGTACCAGTGAAAGTGCCGAGCGCCGGCGTACTCGGCCGGGCCGCTGCGCATGGTGAAATTCAGGTCAGGATTTTCCAGGCCCACATAGATCTTCGCCAGCAGAGTCCGCAGCACGCGCGCCAGGTCGTTCATTTCCATTTCCGAGATGTCTCCGAAGCTGGCCATGTGGCGCAGCGGAAAAATGTGGGTGGCAAAGGGCGTGGCTGAGGCGAAAACTTCCATCGCCACAAAGCGCTCGCTCTTGATCACGATGCGGGTCTGGTCTTCCACTTCCCGCTCCACCATGTGGCAGAACATGCATTCGCCCACGTCGTCATAGTGGCGCAGCGCCTCGTGCAGGCGGTGCCGCACCTGGCTCGGAATGACCGGCGTCGCGATGAGCTGGGAGTGCGGATGCTGCATGCTGGCGCCGGCGTCGGCGCCGTGGTTCTTGAAAATCGTGATGTGGTTGATGCGGTGGTCCATGCTGAGGGAGTTGTAGCGCGCCTTGTAGATGCGCAGGATGCTGGCCACCTGTGCGTCAGGCAACAGGGCCATGTAACCGGAGTGGTCTGGACTGTCGATGATCACTTCGTGAAAACCGAAACCTTCGATGCGCCGCCGCAAGTGCTGCAAGCTGCGGGTGGGCTGCACATCGCTCGACAGCGCGGCGAACTTGTTGGGGATTACGCGCACCGCCCACGGCTCACCGTTCGTGGGAAACCGCAGCACCTCCGACGGCGTCTTGATTTCGTTCCCGGGACAAAAGGGGCAGTTCTCGTCAAACGCCGGCACCGCCTGCACCACCCGATGCGTCGCCAAATCCTCAGGCCGCTTGGCCCGTTCGGTGGCGATGATGACCCATTCCTTGGTGAAAAAGTTCTGGCGCAGCTCGGGCATGGGACCCCCTCTAGATCTCCTATCGGCAGGTAAAAGCCATTTCTGCAGTGGTGGGAATCTGGCGGTTGGGAGAGGAAGGGCGCCGGATGGGACCCGCGGAAGTAGTCCTCCTTTCGCTACTTGCGGATTCGCGGAGCTCGCATCGCAACCTAGTCTTGTCATTCCGACCCCCGAGCGAACGCGAGGGGCGGAGGAATCTGCTATCCCCGACTGTTATAGAATTCCAAGTATTCCTGATTGAGAGAACATGAACCGCAAAATTCCTATTGGTATTCTGGGCGCCACCGGCGTCGTGGGACAACGATTCATCCAGATGCTGGAGCACCATCCGTGGTTTGAAGTGGCCTGGCTGGCCGCTTCCGACCGTTCTGAAGGCAAGCTCTACGCCGAGGCAGCGCGCTGGCGGCTCAAGACCCCGATTCCGCCCGCGGTGGCGGCGATGAGAGTTTCGCCGGCCACTCCCGAAGGCGCGCCGAAAATTATTTTTGCCGCCCTCGACGCCTCCATCGCCGCCGAGATGGAACCTCGTTTCGCCGAAGCCGGCTGCGCCGTAGTCTCGAACTCGAGCGCGTTGCGCATGCAGGAAGACGTGCCGCTGGTCATTCCGGAAGTCAACGGCGGACACATCAAGCTCATCGACATGCAATCGTGGCGCAAGAAATCCGGTGGTTACGTGGTCACCAATCCCAACTGCTCGGCGATTGGACTCGTCCTCGCTCTGGCGCCTCTCCACCAGCAGTTTGGTCTGGAGACCGTCATGGTCGTGACCATGCAAGCGGTCAGCGGCGCGGGATATCCCGGCGTGGCCTCGCTCGACATCCTCGGCAACGTGATCCCCTACATCAAGAACGAAGAAGAAAAAATGGAAGAGGAGACGAAAAAGCTGCTCGGCCAGCTCAACGGCGCCAAAATAATTCCCGGCGGGTTCGCCATGAGCGCCCAGTGCAACCGCGTCGCCGTCGAGGACGGGCACACGGAATCAGTTTCCATCCGCCTGAAGAAAAAAGCCAAGCCCGCAGAGATCATCGCCGCCTGGAACAGCTATCGCGCCGAGCCGCAGGAATTGAAGTTGCCCAGCGCTCCGGAACGCCCGATCGTTTATCTCGAAGCGGCCGACCGTCCTCAGCCACGCTTCGACGTCGACCTGGGCGCGGGCATGACCACGGCCGTTGGACGTCTTCGCCCCTGCGGCGTGCTCGACTGGAAGTTTACCGTACTCTCGCACAACACCATCCGTGGAGCGGCCGGCGCGGCCGTGCTCAACGCCGAACTGCTGAAGGCCAAGGGATACCTGGGATGAAAAGCAGCTGCGCCGAACAAGTAGCGCCGGCGTCCCGCCGGCTGTCGCGGGCGCGTCCCGCGCGCGCAGCCAGCGGCACCCATCTGCGTCATTTTCCCAGCGCAAGGAAGTCCTGCCGATGATCGTCATGAAGTTCGGCGGAACTTCCGTCGAAGACGCCAAGGCCATCGACCGCGTCGCATCGATCGTTGAAGGACGCCTGCCGCAGAAGCCCGTGGTCGTGGTCAGCGCCATGGCCAAGGTCACCGACACGCTGCTGACCATGGCCCGCGCCGCCGGAGAAGGCGAGCGCAAGACCGCGCTCAAACTCTGCCGCTCGCTGCAGGAACGCCACTACAACACCGCCAGCGAACTGCTGGGCACGGCGCGCTTCACCGAGTTCCATTCCGACCTGGGCACGGACTTCGAAGCGCTCGACGAACTGCTGCGTGGCATTTCCGCAGTCGGCGAAATCACGCCCCGCACCACCGACCACGTCGCCGCGTTCGGTGAAATGCTCTCTAGCAAAATCGTCGCCGCCGCCTTCGCCGCGCGCGGGCTCAACGGAGTTCACGTCGATTCCCGCGACGTGCTGTTCACCGACAGCGCCTACATGCAGGCGGTTCCGCAATATGAAGAGACCAACGCCAATCTTCAGGAAAAAGTTCAGCCTTTGCTGGAGGCGGGCCAGGTGCCGGTAATGGGTGGCTTCATTGGAGCGAACCGCAGCCGGCATCACAACCACCATTGGACGCGGCGGCTCCGATTTTTCTGCCGCCATTTTCGGCGCCGGCCTGGGCGCGGACCGCATCGAGATCTGGACCGACGTCGACGGCATCCTCACCACCGATCCGCGAATCTGTCCCGGAAGCGCGCCGGATTAAAGTCATCAGCTTCGATGAAGCCGCCGAACTCGCGTATTTCGGCGCAAAAGTTCTGCACCCCGCCACGGTGCTTCCTGCTATTCAGAAAAATATTCCGGTCTACGTGCTGAACTCGCGCAATCCGTCCTGCGAAGGCACGCGCATCACCACGCGCGCCCCGCAGGGCAAAAATATTTTCAAAGCCATCGCTGCCAAGAAGCGCATCACGATTGTCGACGTGGCCGCTCCCCGTATGCTGCTGGCCCACGGATTTCTGCGCTCGATTTTTGAGGCCTTCGATCGCCACAAAGTTTCCATCGACGTGGTCTCGACTTCCGAGGTCAGCGTTTCTTTGACGGTCGATTCCAATCAGGCGATCCCCGCGCTGGCCGCCGATCTCGCCAAACTGGCCGACGTAAAATATGAAGGCCGCAAAGCCATCGTCTGCCTGGTCGGCGAGAACCTGCGCAACACGCCCGGAATCGCAGCGCTGGTTTTTCGCGAACTCGCCGACAAAAAGATTCGCATGATCTCGCAAGGCGCTTCGGAAATTAATTTGACGTTCGTGATTGAAGAAGACGAAGTGCCCGAGAGTAATCCAGCGCCTGCACAAAACATTTTTCTCGGAACTGGATCCGGAAGTTTTCGCCTAGGTCCGAAGAAGTTCCCCTGTGCCCCTCTGTGTCCTCTGTGGTTAAATCTTCCTACGCATGAATGTGCTCCTGCTAGGCCGCGGAAAAACCGGATCGCTCGTGGCGGAAGTAGCCGCCGAACGCAAGCACGAGATCCACGTCGCCGGCGTCAAGGAAAACCTGTCCTGCGCCGCCCTCACAACAGAACACCTGCACGACATCGACGCCGTCATCGACTTCACCGCGCCGCACTGCGTCCTCGCCCACATCGAAGCCTGCGTCAAAGCTGGCAAGAACATGGTCGTCGGCACTACGGGCTGGTATAGCGAAATCGACCGCATCCGAGCCCTGGTCGAACAGCACGGAACCGGATTCGTCTACGCCGCCAACTTCTCCGTCGGCGTGAATCTTTTTCTTGACGTCGCCCGCTCCGCCGCCGCCGCCCTGCGCCACGATTACTCCGGCCAGATTTTCGAGCGCCACCATGCGCACAAGAAAGACGCGCCCTCGGGCACCGCGATCGCGATCCAGCAAGTCATCCGCGAAGCCAGCGGCCACGGCTCCCACAAATACGACGATCTCGAGATCACATCCTTCCGCGAAGGCGACGTAGTCGGCCTGCACGAAGTCGTGCTCGAGTCCTCCGCCGACCGCATTTATCTCTGCCACGACGCCAAATCCCGCCGCGGCTTCGCCGAAGGCGCCGTCCGCGCCGCCGAATGGCTCGCCAGCAAGAAGGGTTTCTACGATTTCAAGGATGTATGGCGAGAGTTGTAGGTCAAGAGTGTTCGGTTGGCCTAAGCCACGAAATCGCCTCGTCAGACCACGAATGATCAGCAGTCGACCAGCTCCCATCGGTAGGGTTCTCAGAGTTGGGGAAGTTGGTCCGGCAAAAGCCACGCCTAGCGGAAAAATCGAAGGCTGCATGCGGGTAGTTGTTGATTAGCAGTGCGCATTTGGACCCATCTTCAGACCACACAATGTCGACTTGGGAGGGTCTATCCCGATCTATAACGTTCGCAACGTTGTAGATATGCACCGCATCAAGAATCCTGTCAGGAGTGCGCAAGAGGTCGAAAGCGTAGAAATAACCAGTCTCCCCTTCATCCTCAAAGAAAGCGCTGTGGCGACCATCCGGCGAATCTGCGGGAATTATCGTGGGTGTCCCGACTAACAGCGCTTCCCCTTGCATGGGTGCTCCATCTCTTCCTGATGGATAATAGCAGTGCTCCGAAAAGAACGAGATGGTTTTTGACTCGGAGTTTCCCTCCATCCTCATTCGCGTTATCTTATTCCTATGCAACTCCGTGGCTGTGGCACTGCACTCGTAACTCCGTTTCATCAGGATGGCTCCATCGACGACGCAGCCCTGCGCAATCTGGTCGCGTGGCAGATCGAGTCGGGCATTGATTTTCTTGTTCCCTGCGGCACCACCGGCGAGACTCCCACGCTCACTCACGACGAATGGCTGCACGTGATCGACACGACCATCGAAGTCGCGGCCGGACGCGTTCCCATCGTCGCCGGAGCGACTTCCAACGCCACCAGCGATGCCGTCGAGAAGGCCAAAGAGATCGCCGCGCGGCCCGGCGTGAACGCCATCCTCACGGCGAACCCCTACTACAACAAGCCCACGCAGGAAGGCCAGTACCGCCATTTCAAGGCCATCGCCGAAGCGGTCGGCGACAAGCCGGTCATTCTTTACAACGTGCCCGGACGCACGGCGGCGAACCTCGAACCGGCAACCCTGGCGCGCCTCGCCGAGATTCCCAACATTGTGGGCGTGAAGGAAGCCAGCGGCAACATGACCCAGATTGCCGACGCGATCAGCCTCGTGCCCGAAACATTTCTCGTGTTCTCCGGGGACGACTCAGTCACGCTGCCGGTGATCGCGCTCGGCGGCGTCGGAGTGTGTCTCGGTCGCGTCCAACGAGATTCCGCACGAAATGGCGTCGCTCACCCGCGCCGCGCTTTCGAACGACTGGGCAACGGCGCGCGCCCTGAATCGCAAATATCTTCCGCTGATGCAGGCCAACTTCATCGAGTCGAGCCCGCTGCCGGTGAAAGCGGTGCTCGCGATGATGGGGAAAATCGAGGAAGTCTACCGTCTTCCGCTGCTGCCCATGCGCCGCGACACGCGCTCGCGTCTGCAGAAAATCGCCACCGAAGTGGGAGTGATCGCCAAGCCCGCCGTCCCCGCCGCCGAAGCGCCGCAGTTTTTCATCTACGAAAACTGGGCCGCCGGACCGCGCAAGATCGTCCTGCACCGCGGATCGTGCGGCCAATGCAGCCACGGCAAAGGACGTCCCGCGGGCCACGATGTCAATCACGCCCGCTGGCACGGCCCCTACGCGGCTCTGCCCGAAGCTCGCGAGACTGCCCATGCCATGACTGGTGTGCTGATCCGCAGCGAGTGCAAGTGCGTATAGAAAGAAATTGATGATTGTTGATGGTTGATTGTTGATGGTTGATTGAAAACCAGCGTCCTGACAGCGTTACACCAACTGTCATCCCGACCGAAGCGAGCGAACGCGAGCGTAGTGGAGGGACCTGCTCTCTCATTTTTTGACAAATCAGCAATCAGCAATCAACAATCATCCATTCATGTCTTCCCTGAAATCTTCTATCGAGCGCCTGGCTTCTCTGGGCGAAGTCGAGCACGATCCCGAGGCGAGGAAAACATTTCTCGAATTCCGCGACCAGCTCACGCAAGGCAAAATTCGCGCCGCTGAAAAAGTCGGCGACAAAAAAGACGCGCGTTGGATCGTCAACGCCTGGGTCAAGCAAGGCATTCTGCTGGGATTTCGCCTGGGCGAACTCGCCGACATGACCTCGGGCCTGTCGTTCGTCGACAAAGACACGTTCCCGGCTCGCCAGTTCACCATCGCCGATCGCGTGCGCGTCGTGCCCGGGGGATCGTCGGTGCGCACCGGAGCCTACGTCGCCCCTTCGGTCATCTGCATGCCGCCCATGTTCATCAACGTTGGCGCTTACGTTGACGAAGGCACCATGGTCGACTCGCACGCGCTGGTCGGCTCCTGCGCGCAGATCGGCAAGCGCGTGCACCTGAGCGCCGCCGCGCAGATCGGCGGAGTTCTCGAGCCCATCAATGCCGCGCCGGTAATTATTGAAGACGACGTGCTGGTCGGCGGCAACTGCGGAGTTTACGAAGGCACGCTGGTACGAGCGCGTGCGGTTCTAGGCGCCGGAACAATTCTGACCCGCTCGACTCCGCTTTATGACCTGGTCCGCGGCGAAGTCTATCGCGCCACCGCCGACGCGCCGCTGGAAGTTCCGGAAAATGCCGTGGTCGTCCCCGGCTCGCGCGCGGTGAAAAAAGAGAAGGGCCCTTGGGGCTGGAATCTCTCGCTCTACACTCCCGTGATCGTGAAGTACCGCGACGAAAAAACCGATCGAGGGGTTGAATTGGAAGACTGGCTTAGATAGGAAACGCGAAGAACCAGCCCCCGTCCGCGCTTTACTTTGTGGTAAAATGTAAAGCATGGTGGAAGCTACGCTATCGTCGAAGAACCAGATTGTGATCCCGCGCGAAGCCCGCGAAGCGCTCCAGCTTAAGCCTGGCGACAAGCTGTTGGTTCGCGCGTATGACGGCAAGAATCCTCATCATGGAGAAACCGAAGTCTTATCATCGCGCCATTCTTGGCCGCGGTGTTTACCCCAAGAATTATCTGAAGAAGGAAAGGCAAAGTTGGAAGTAATGCGCCTCCGCGCCTTGCTGCGCCGCCATCGGCGGATCGCACTCGACACCTGCGTCTTCATCTACCAGATGGGAAGCCAGCCCTCGCTATTCCCCTTTGACCGACTGCATTTTTTCCGCTGCTGGAGCGGTCTGATTCATTCGCCGTTACGTCGACAATTACGATGACCGAAATTTTCGTGCATCCTTACCGAAATCGACGACGTGCGTAAGGTCAATGAGCTCTATTGGCCTGCTCTCGACTTATCCGAACCTTGAGTGGAGTCGCACCCCATCTCGAAATCGCGGCGCGTGCCGCCGAAATCCGGGCGCAATCCGCGCTGCGAACGCCCGACGCTCTGCAAGCCGCGACCGCTATCCACAGCAAGGCCACGGCCTTCCTCACCAACGATCCGATTTTTCGGCGGATCAAACGAGTTCGAGGCATGCATCCTCGATGATTTCGTGTGACCTGAAAGACGTTCTAGGCAAGCCCTACACTCGCCGAACGTCTGCAGCTATGCTCGGCTGTGCGAACCTCGATATCCAACTTCCCCGCCCCGCTCGGTGTGACTCGAATCTGCTCGAGCCTTCCGATCATGGCGTCGGCGTGGACTAGCGAATCCGCTTTATATGTGCTTGTAATTCCAATAACCTTCATCCCGCCTCCGCGCGCCGACTGAATTCCTGCGGGCGCGTCTTCGATCACCAGGCAATCCGCGGGATTGAATCCCAGCAACTCCGCTCCCTTCAGATACGGCTCGGGATGCGGCTTTCCGTGGGTGACGTCGTCGGATGTGACCAGAACTTTCGGAACCGGTAATCCGCAGAAGCGCAGGCGATTCGTGGCCAGCAGCCTTGACCCGGATGTGACCACGCCCCAACGTCCTTCCGGAATCGAGCGCAGCAGTTCGGCCGCTCCGGGCATGACAGTCACTCCACGCTGGTCGCCCGCCTCGTGATTTTCGATAGCGCTGGCCTCGGCTGCGGCGTCCAGATGTGGCGCCACGCGCTGGATGACCTCGATCGTGCGCACGCCGTGGGCAATCGCCATGATGGCATCTCCGTCTACGCCCTTGCGGCGCGCCCATTCCCGCCACTCGCGATCGACCGCGCGGGTCGAATCGACGAGAACTCCGTCCAGATCGAAAACGATGGCTGCACAGGAAAAGATGGGCATGTCTAAATGTTTATCACACGATGTTTATCACAGCTCGGGGACCGAAGGCCCTCAGGGGCTAAAGCGCGGCTTCGATTTGCCTCTAACGGCACGGCTGAAGCCGTGCCCTTCCCAAACCCTCTGCGCCTCCCAAGCCATCTATCAGGCAAGCCATCTATCAGGCTGGATCCAACATCGGTGGACATCCTGCCCGTCGCGCCGAGGGCGAGACGCTCTAGGGACAGCCGCCACGGTGCCGGCGCTACTTTGAACTCGAGGCCGGAAGGCTCGGTTGGCCCTGCGCGGCGAGCGCCGCCTGCTGTGCGCGCTGCCGAAGCGCCAAGTGCCGCTGGCGGAAATGCTGCTTGGCGCGTTCGCCCCAGGCGCGCACGAACCAGTAATTCAGCGCTGCGCCGATCGCGGAACTGGCCAGCGGAATCACGCGGCCCGCCCATTTCTCCACGACCTCTGTGCTGGCCTTCGCGGCAATGCTTTGGATGACGCGGGGCACGAATTTGTTGACCACTTCCTTTTCCAGAAGTTCGCGGCTAATGTCGACTCCGGCCGCGCTGGCCGCGGCAATCCACAGTTCGGCGATCTCTTCGTCGGTATTGAACTCAAATCCGTAGAGCAGGCTCAATTTCTGAATGGTGCGCATGGTGATCGCCGACAGAATGCCGAGGTCGGGAACGATCGTCAGCAGTCCGCCGAGTCCGAGTCCCGCGCCTTCGATGGCCGCAACTTTCATGCCGCCGCGAATGATCGAGGCTGCCACCACGTCGAGCTCGCCAATCTCCAGCGAGTACACCCCGTGATATCCGCTGATGGGGACGCGGTAGGCCGCGCGCAGTTGCAGCAGGAATTTTGCCGGATCGACGCGCACCGTCGAGTAGGCGCGGGTCAGCCCCTTCACCATCGCCGTTTCCACGCGCTCCCGCAGCCACGATTTGCGCTGCTCCGCCATGGCTTCAACCTTACCGCAGCGAGAGACAGAAAGCCATCTGTGGACGCTCTCATTCTGTCAATCGACCGGCTCATTCGTCCCCACACTTCTTCGCCTCCGTAACGAGAGCATCGCCGGCGCTACCGTGAAAGAGCGGCCCTTCAGGGCCGCGTTCAAGATCGGATTGGAAGGCGGTTTAGCCGCGGTGGTCCTAATCCCTGTAGCGTCACGGACAACACCGGGGCTGAAGCCCGCCTCCACCGGCCGGGCTGACGCGGCGCTAAAGCACCGCTCTTCCACGTCACCCCTTGTCGCTCTTCCGCGTCACCCCTTGCCGCTCTCTCGCGTCACGCCTCGCCGTGCTTCCAGGTCACGCCTCGCCTTCCGCTCGCCGCTTGTGGCTCGAAGCTCGCATCTATGTGCTAGCATTATCTTTACTCAATGCCAACTGGAAAATTGCAGATTATCCCCCTCGGGGGCCTGGGCGAGTTCGGTATGAACTGCATGGCCGTTCGTTGGGGAGACGACATCATCGTCATCGACGCCGGACTCATGTTTCCCGAAGCCGAGTTACTCGGCGTCGACATTGTGGTTCCCGACATCTCCTATCTTGTCGAGAATCGACAGCGGATTCGCGGCATCGTCCTCACGCACGGCCACGAGGACCACATCGGCGCTCTGCCCTGGATGCTCACGGAACTCAAAGTTCCGGTCTGGGGCACCGAGTTTACGCTCGCCTACGTCGAGGACAAACTGGACGAGCACGGCCTGCTCGACGACGCCGACCTGCGCGAAATGCGCCCCAACGAGCGTTTCAAGGCCGGAGTCTTTACCGTTCATCCCATCCACGTGACGCACAGCCTGGTCGACTGCGTGGCGCTCGCCATCCACACACCGCTCGGGGTCATCATTCACACCGGCGACTTCAAAGTCGATCCCACGCCCACCGACAACAAACTTTTCGATCTGCATGCTTTTGCTGAGTATGGAAAAAATGGCGTGCTGGCGCTGTTTCAGGATTCCACCAACGTTGAGCGCAAGGGATACACACCCAGCGAGCGCGCAGTCAGAAGAAAGTTTGACGAAGTTTTTGCCCACACGAAGAAGCGGCTTTTTATTTCGTGCTTCTCCTCGTCGATTCATCGCATTAATCTCGCGGTGCAACTGGCGCACGAGCACGGACGGAAAGTCGCGTTCCTCGGCCGCTCGATGAACAACTCCGCCGAGATTGCGGAGGACCTCGGCTACATCCAAGTTCCGGACGGACTGGTGATCAATCCCGGCGAGATGAAGAATTTTCCGCCGGAAAAAGTCTGTGTGCTGATCAGCGGCACGCAGGGCGAACCCATGTCGGCGCTGTCGCGAGCAGCCGTCGACAACCACAAGCACGCAAAAATTGAAAAGGGAGACACGGTCGTCCTGTCGTCGCGCATCATTCCCGGCAACGAGAAAACAATTTACCGGATGATCGATCACCTGTTCCGCCGCGAAGCCTACGTCATCTACGACGACGGAACTTCGCCGCCCATCCACGTCAGCGGCCACGCCAGCCAGGACGAACTCAAGCTCATCATCAATCTGGTCAAGCCGCGCTACTTCATCCCCATCCACGGCGAGTACCGCCAACTGAAACTGCACGCCGAAATGGCGGGAGCCATGCACGGTTCCGTCGGCAAAGTCATGCTGATCGAGAGCGGAGATGTTCTGGAATTCGACGAACTTGGCGCGCGCAAGGCAGGCCGCATCAAAGTGGGCCGCGTCTGCATCGATTCTGGCTCGCGCACCGATGTAGTTGAAGATTTGATTATTAAGGATCGGCTGCATCTCAGCGAAGACGGCATCGTGCTGCCCATCATTGCTATCAACAAGCTGTCGGGCGATGTGGAGTCCGCTCCTGAGATCGTGACTCGCGGATTCAATCCCGGTGACGACGGCCTGCTGGAAGGCGCCAAGCGCATCGTCGAAGACACTCTGGCGCATTCGAGCGACGAAGAAAAGGGCGACTACGGGGTGATCAAAGAAAAAATCCGCGCCGACCTGAAGCGCTATATCTCGAAGCAAACCCAGAAACGGCCGCTGATTATGCCGGTGATACTGGAGATCTAGCGGCAGGCACCCGATTGAATTTGTTTCCGGAAATGCTATACTTTGCGGGTCTGACAGCAAGTTTTACAGTGAGGGTGTCATGAAACTACTCGCCTTGCTCGCCGGGCCCCTTCTTCTTCTAACCTGCACTTTCGCCGCTCAAGAAGCAGAGGAACCATCGCGTGGACCGGATGGCGGCACGCGCTTCCACGTCGACGGAATTCAGATTCGCCCTGTTGCCGGAAAGCCGTTTTCTGGGCGAGACAACATCGAGTGGACCCGCACGCTCGAAGATGGAAGCGTGGTAAAAACACATCTCTATGCGACACTGGCCCGCGACAGTCAAGGCCGGATCTATCGCGAAAATCGCAAGTTCGTTCCCGGTGATTCGGATCAGGAACCCCGGCAGACCGATCTCACCATTTCGGATCCCGTTACGCATACCCGAACCAATTGCATCATGGCCAGCCGGCATTGCACAATCACCGGCTATTTTGTGTCGACCACGTTCACTCCACAGCCGACGGGAGCCTTCGCCAGCGGCACACGGGTGCTTGCGCGCGAGAGTCTGGGAACCGATACTTTCGATGGTCTGAACGTCGTAGGCACGCGCGAGACAACTACGATTAACGCCGGAGTGGTTGGCAACAGCCAGCCGCTTGTTACGACGCGCGAGTTCTGGTATTCCCCTGATCTGCAAGTGAATTTGTCAGTCACCCGCAAGGACCCGAGGAACGGCACACAGGTGATTCGCGTCGTCGATCTGTCGCGCACGGAACCGGATGCAGCCATGTTCCAGGTTCCTGCCGGCTTCATCGTGCAAGACGCCCGGCATGGGTCTGTGAAAACTGAGAACTGAAATTGCTCCTTCTGCGCGGCCCTGATTGCTCACGGCGAAATCTCGGATGTTTCAGTGCACAAAATCTCTCTCAGCGGTCTGCCGAGCCTAGCCTGATTCCTGCTTTCCTCTGACTGTCGGTATATTGGAAGGGATGCAAATGGTCACCCTCCACGACATCGTTGAAGCTCGCGCCCGCCTCGACGGCATCACCGTCCGCACGCCGCTGGTTGAACTCGATCACGGCGACGCCGATCGCAGACTGTTCCTCAAGCCGGAGAACCAGCAGCCCATCGGCGCCTTCAAGCTGCGCGGAGCTTATAACAAGATCGCCTCCTTGTCCGAGGAAGAGCGGAAACGCGGCGTCATTTCTTACTCCAGCGGCAATCACGCGCAGGGCGTTGCCTATGCCGCCCGCGCGCTCGGCGTGAAGGCCGTCATCGTCATGCCCAACAACGCCCCCGCCATCAAGCGCAAGGCAACTGCCGCGCTGGGCGCCGACATCGTACTGGTAGGCTCCGGCAGCGCCGAGCGCCAGCTCAAGGCCGAGGAACTTGCCGCCGAGCATGGCTACATCATCGTGCCGCCGTACAACGACGAGCACATCATCGCCGGCCAAGGCACTATGGGACTCGAGATTCTCGAAGACATGCCCAACGTCGAAACCGTGTTGGCGCCCGTGGGCGGCGGAGGCCTGATCAGTGGCATCGCTGCGGCTATCAAGCTGACCAAGCCGGCAGTGAACGTTTTCGGCGTCGAGCCTGAGCTTGCGGCCGATGCTCAGGCCAGCCTGCGCGCCGGAAAAATCGTTGAGTTCCCCGCCGAACAGGTTACGCGTACGATCGCCGACGGATTCCGCACGCAAAGTGTTGGCTCTATCAATTTCGACCACATGCAGTGTTTTGTCGATGGCATCGTCACGGTCAGCGAAGACGAGATTCGCGAGGCTATGAACCTGCTGGCGGGGAATCCTGACACTGTGGCGGAGCCCAGCGGGGCGGTCGCGACCGCGGGATTTCTTTTCCACGCCGATCAGTTGCCGAAAACCAGGCTGAATGTGGCGATCATCACCGGCGGCAACATCGAGCCGCAGATGCTCAGAGAACTACGGCTGTGATCGATCCCGAATTCAAAATCCCCACCCTGCCGCGAAGAATGCGACAAGGATGGAGCAAGGTCCAGACGTTGCAAGCAACGTCTCTACGACCAATAATCATGTTTATAGACTTCTCGATATGAGACTTCGACTTATTCTTCTCGCTGTCGCGCTTCTCGCCTCCGGGTTTTTCCTGGTCACGCCAATCGCCTCTGCGCAGGTGCAGGGACAACGCGGCACTCTGGTCCACGAGGAAACCATCCGCGTGTCTCCGGCCGCCGACGCCGCCAAACTGGGCGAGGCCAGCCGGGGACACGAACTCGTCATCCTCGACACCAGCCGCGACTGGACTCACGTGGAAGCGATCATCCGCGAACCGAAGAAAGACGCCGACGAAGATGACCCGGAATCCGAAGGCAAGACGATTACCGGATGGATTTCGAACAAGGCCCTGGTGACCCAGGCCACGCCCAACGGAGACAAGATCATTTTCGGTGAGGCCGCCGACTCCGAGGACCAGGCCAGCCGCCGCCGTGGACGTCGCGATGCCGCGCAGGACGCTATGCGGCTCTACTACCGCGTCTACGATCTGTTTCCAGCTTCGCCGCTGGCCGCCGAAGGGCTCTACCGCGCTGCCGACATTCGCTGGCAGATCGAGCGATCGGACGTGCTGACGCGCCCCTCCGCCCGCGAGCGCGACTCCTACATGCGCGGCCAGATCGACGAACAATGGATGAAGCTGGTGATGAAGAAATTTCCCGGCACCAAGTGGGCCGATATGGCGGCCTTCCATCTCCTCGAAAATAAACTCTGCGGCGACTGGCAGGGAGCTTCGAAGTGTCCGGAAAAAGAAGCCGAGATGTACGAAAAATACGCGAAGGAGCACGAGCAATCTCCGTCCGCCCCCGAAGCGTTGTATGACGCCGCCTGGCGCCGGTCCGCGCTGATCGAGATTTACAAAACCGAGGCCAACCAGAAAAAAGCTGACGAAGCGAAAACCCGCGCCCTCGAACTCGCCCAAAAAATCGTCAGTCAGTACGGTCAGAGCGACTGGGCATTGCGCGCGCAGAGTCTGATGTTTTACATTCAACAGGGCGTACCAACCTTCGGAAACACGACGGACTAAACCTTGCCAATCTATCAAGCAATTGTTCTTGCCATCGTTCAAGGACTTGGGGAATTCATCCCCATCTCAAGCTCTGGACACCTGATCATCGTGCGGCGCTTGCTGGGCTGGAACGAGCTTTCTCCGGCGCACGAACTCAGCTTCGACGTTGCCCTGCACTTCGGCACTCTGCTTTCGGTGCTGTTTTATTTTCGCCGAACCTGGTTTCAGATTGTGCGCGCGGCGCTGGGAGGAAAAGTCGTGCGGTTCTCGGAATCGGGCGCGTCCGATGCGAATCTGACTCCCGTCGGAACAAAAAGAAGAGCGCATGCTTCTTTGGTTTCTGGCCATCGCCACGATTCCAGGAGCTATTGCTGGCAAGTTGCTCGAGCATTCCGCCGAGGACTACTTCCGTGAACACATTTTCCTGATCGCAGGCGCGTTGATTGGAGTTGCGCTCTTGATGTGGCTGGGAGAGAAAGTCGGCAGCCTGCAAAAGCCTCTGACTGGGATTTCCCTGGTCGATTCTCTGCTCATCGGCGTGGCGCAAGCCTTTGCCTTGATTCCCGGCGTTTCGCGTTCCGGCGCAACCATTACGGCAGGCCTGTTCCGTGGACTCACGCGCGAAGCCGCGGTGCGGTTCAGCTTCCTGCTGTCAACGCCACTCATTGCAGGGGCCGCTTTGCTCAAGGCTCACGAATTGCACAAAGAAGGTCTGCCCCACGAAATGCAGATGCCGGTACTCGTCGGGATCATCGTTTCTGCAATCGTCGGCTATGCTGCCATCGCATGGCTGATCCGCTATCTGCAATCGAACAGTCTGAAGGTTTTCATCGTTTACCGTATTGTCGTGGGCGTGGTGGTGATTGCGCTGGCCTTCGTGATGCACTTGCAGTAAGGCAGACGGGTAATCCTCGTCCTGCGTCATCCCGAGCGCAGCCGTTTTTCAGGCGGAGCGAGGGATCTCCCGATCCACTGGATCCGAAGGCTTATACATATCCTGCCAATTGCGTGCCAAATCCTCCCATCGAGGATTCATCGACTCAATCAGTTTGAGCTTCTTGCTTCGGCGCCATCCCTTGATCTCTTTTTCGCGGCGGATCGCCGCATCTGGATATACGAAGCATTCGAAATAAATGAGCCTGGTTAGGTTGTAGCGGCTGGTGAATCCAGACACGGGCTTGTTCTTGTGTTGCCAGACTCTTCGACGAAGGTCTCCAGTCATTCCAACATAGAGGGTTGCCCCTAGCAGGTTGCGGAAAAACTGTTCTTCCGCCCCGTAATTGCTCGGATTGATGGTAGTCTGCTTGCCGCATGACAGTTGAAGCAATTTCAACAGCAGTCGTGATCTTTCGGGAGTTGCTAAACTCTTCAGACGAAGAAGTCTTTCGCAAGCTTGTTGGAACTGGCGTCGATAGGCAATATGCAGCGCGTCTGGTCGAGTTCCTTCCCATGGCTTATGGTCGGTTGCTCCTTGGGAAAGCTGGAACGCGCTTTTCTGAGATGTTTCAGAGGATGACACCGAGTGGTGATCTAAGCGCAGAGCGACCTCTGTCCTCCGAACCTGTCTGGGGAGAAGTTGTGTCTTTTGCCCAAGCAGAGGCGGGGCGCGGTGTGTCCCGGAAAGACCTGCTGGCGGTCGCGGGACGCAGCGCAGAGTTGGATGCGGCTAATCAGCTTTTGAGGCAAGGCTCCAAGCTGGAGGGTTTGATCCTGACAACTGCTTTGCTCAAGTGGCCGCAAGAGGGTCCGCCGCTGTGAACTGGTGTACCCGAAAACAGTCTTGTTTCCACAGCACAACCTGGTAAGAAGAAGGCATGCGCGGAAACGACGAGCAGCAGTTGGATGTGTTCAGCTATGTAAGCCCCGAGCAGCGAGTTCCGCAGGATCACCCCTTGCGCCCTCTTCGTGTCATGACGGATGAGGCATTGAGGGAACTGCAACCACGGTTCAACGGGCTGTACGCCAAGACAGGGCGACCTTCGATCGCGCCAGAAAAGTTGTTGCGAGCGCTCCTGCTGCAAGCCCTGTACTCGGTGCGCAGCGAGCGAATGTTGATGGAGCAACTCAACTACAATCTGCTGTTCCGTTGGTTCGTGGGCTTGAACATGGATGACTCGGTCTGGGACGTGACCGTATTCACCAAGAACCGGGAGCGGTTGCTGGATGGGGACATTGCCGAAGCCTTCTTTCAAGCCGTGCTCCAGCAGGCACGCGAGCGGAGTTTGCTCTCGGACGAACACTTCACGGTGGATGGAACGCTACTGGAAGCGTGGGCGAGTGTGAAGAGTTATCAACGCAAGGATGCGAAGAACGACGTCCCGCCGGACGATCCCGGCAATGCGACGGTGGACTTCCACGGAGAAAAGAGGTCGAATCAGACGCACGCGTCGAAGACGGACCCGGATGCGAAGATGGCGCGCAAAGGCAAGGGCAAGGAAGCCAAGCTGAGTTACAACGGGAATCTGCTAGTGGAGAACCGCCACGGGCTGATCGTGAACAGCGAGGTGTTCGAGGCCAACGGAACGGCGGAGCGCGATGCCGCGCTGGTGATGCTCGAACAGATTCCAGGCACGAAACAAGTAACGGTGGGCGGCGACAAGGGGTATGACACGGCGGATTTCGTGGCTGAGTGCAGAAACTTAAAGGTGACGCCGCACGTGGCCCAGAACCTGGGGCGGCCCGGTGGGAGCGCCATTGATGCTCGTACGACGCACCACGCCGGATACGCCATCAGTCAGAGGAAGAGGAAACGCGTTGAAGAGTGCTTCGGCTGGCTGAAGACGATCGCGCTGTTGCGGAAGGTTCGGCACCGTGGAATCTTCAAGGTGGGATGGGTCTTCACCTTCGCTGCCGCAGCCTACAACTTAGTCCGTATGAGGAATCTGGCGATTCAGTCGACGTAAGCCGAGGTCGCTGTTTATCCAACGGCTCGAAAAACGATCTGCGAGCCGCCAGCGAGGCACCCAAGGTCCTTCCCCAAGTCGTGAAATCGCGGGGCCCGAACAGAATCTATGCCGCGACATCTCTTTTTCCGCAGCCTGCTAGGGGGCCGTTGGTCATGATGTAAATGAAGAAGCGTCGACACGATTCCATAGAGTTAGGTGTACAAGTTTGCGGGGATTTTGTCTGTGACGAATGAACCCAGACCTGTGGATCGGGAGATCCTCGCTCCGCCTGAAGAACGGCTCTGCTCGGGATGACGCAGCGGTGGGTTTGTTCGAGGGAATTTGGCTTCGAAGGGGGTTCAACGGGAAGCCAGGTAGGCACTACGGAGCATTTTCTCGATTGTCCTTCTTGATTGTCGGAACCCCGGCTTCTTGGCATAATGTAAGGGCTCTGGCCGATTGCGGCACTGAGGAGATGTCGTGTCTCTCGGTGTGAATCTGCCTACATGGATTATCTGGCAAGCATTTTCGTTCCCACCGGGAACCGGCGGCTCAATGAGCTGATTGGATTCCTGATGTGCGTCTCCGCGCTCCTTCTCTTCCTCGCGCTGGCTTCGTACTCTCCACTCGATCCGTCGTGGAACAGCGCCTCGGTGTTGACCGGTTCGCACGCGGCGCGCAACTGGATTGGCGTGGTCGGCGCCTACACCGCCGACATGCTGCTGCAGTTTTTCGGCCTCGGAGCATTTCTGCTGGTGATTTTTCCGGCGATGCTGGGCACGCGCTGGTTCCGCTCGCATGCCAGGTGCAGTCTCCGCTGGCCAAGAGCCTGGGCGGAATCTGGCTGGTCATGTTCGTTCCCGCCATGCTGGCACTGCTGCCCGGACACTTGCGCTGGATGCACGTGATTCCCATCGAAGGCCTGCTCGGCCGCGTCGTCGGCGATGTGCTGATTCACTATCTGAATGTGGTTGGCGCTTACATCGTGTGCGCCACGGTGCTCGCAGTTGCGCTGTATCTCTCGACGGCGTTCTCGTTCTCCGCGATTCAGCTCTGGGCTCCGACGCGGTTTGCATTCGTGACCGCGCTGTGGAATCGCTACAAAGATTGGCGGAGAGAACGCGCCAAGAAACGACAGCAGAAAGAACTGGAGCAGCGGCGAATCTCGAAGCCGGTGGTGAAGACGCAGCTGATTCAGTCGCGGCCAGCCGCCTGCCGCTCACGCTCGCCGCGCTCCGAAGCCCGCCGCACTGGGATCGAGCGCATGATGGAGGAGGAAGCGACCCAAGCCCGCGAGCGCAACGGGCGGAATTCTGGCCGAGCCTCTCGCAGCCGCGAAGACTGCGCGAGCCACGCCGCCGATCCTGAGGTCACTGCGCGCGCTGACAGCGGCAACAAAGCCAAGACTACGATGCCGCGCATCGCCGCGGCGGATACAAACTGCCGTCCAGCAGCCTGCTGCAGCGTCCCGACGAACAGCAGCAAGTTGACGCCGACGAACTCAAACTGCTGGCGCAGGTGCTCACCGAAAAATACGCCGAGTTCGAGATTCACGGCCAAATCACGCAGATCAATCCCGGACCGGTCGTCACGACGTTCGAGTTCAAGCCCGAAGCCGGCATCAAGTACAGCCGCATCACCAATCTTTGCGACGATCTTTGCCTCGCGCTGAAAGCCGAGAGCATTCTGATCGAGCGCATGGCGGGCAAAAGCACGGTCGGCATTCAAGTGCCGAACCGCCAGCGCGAAATCATCTGGCTGCGCGAGAACATCGAGTCGCAGGAGTTCATGGGATCGAAGTCGAAGATGACGATCGCCATGGGCAAAGACATCAACGGCCGCATCGTCACCGCCGACCTGGCGGGAATGCCGCACCTGCTGATTGCCGGCTCGACGGGCGCAGGCAAGAGCGTGGCCATCAACGCCATGATCATGTCGATTCTGTACAAGGCGACTCCCGATCAGGTGCGCCTGATTCTGGTCGACCCGAAGCGGCTGGAATTGGGCAACTACGAAGGCGTTCCGCATCTTTATACGCCGATCATCACCGAGCCGAAACTAGCGGCCAACGCGCTGCGCAATGCCGTGCGCGAAATGGAGCGCCGCTTGAAGCTGCTGGCGGCCAAGGGCGTGCGCAACATCGACCAGTACAACAAGCTGTTCGATCAGAAGCGGCACGCCAAGCCTGTTCGCCGAAGAGTCGGACGAGAAGCCGATTCCCTATATCGTCATCATCATCGACGAGTTGGCCGATTTGATGATGCTCGATTCCAGCAACGTGGAAGAGTCGATCACGCGCCTGGCGCAGATGGCGCGCGCCGTGGGCATTCATCTGGTTCTGGCCACCCAACGGCCTTCGGTCGACGTGATCACCGGATTGATCAAGGCGAACTTCCCGGCCCGCGTTTCGTTCCGCGTCGCCACGAAAGTCGACTCGCGCACCATTCTCGACGCCAACGGCGCCGAGGCTCTGCTCGGCAAAGGCGACATGCTCTATCTGCCGTCTGGCTCGGCACGCGTGCATCGGCTGCATGCTCCGTTTGTCACCGAGAAAGAAATCGCCGCGGTGGTCGAGTTCTGGAAGGCGCAAGGCCTGGCGGAATATCAGCAGCAGTTCCTCGACCCGCCCAAGGGCGAGCGCGAAGCTGGAGCAGAAGGCAGCGGCGGCGAACCTGGCGCAGACGGCGAGGCCGAAGACGATCCCATGTACGGCGACGCGGTGAAACTGGTCGTCGAGTTCGGCAAGGCCTCCACTTCCCTGCTGCAGCGGCGTCTGCGCATCGGCTACGGCCGCGCCGCGCATCTGATCGATCTGATGGAGCAGGACGGCATCGTCGGCGCCGCCGACGGCCCCAAGCCGCGCGAAGTACTGAAGCGTCCCGACTGGATTTCGGAAATTGAAGAAACCACGCGCTAGCCCCAGCCGTTGATTCCATGCCGAACAAAAACATTCTTACTCTCCTGGAAGGCAGTGATCGGCGTACGATTGGCCGCGCGGATCAGGTTGCGGCCATGGTGTCAGACGATCCGCGACTTTTTCCAAAACTAATTGCGGGCCTGTGGTCAGCGGATCCACTGGTTCGCATGCGGGCCGCGGACGCAACCGAGAAGGTCACGCGAGCGCATCATGATCTCCTTCATCCCTACAAGAAAGAACTGCTGGGGTTGATGACCGAAAGCCAAGAACAGGAAGTGCGCTGGCATCTTGCCGTGATGATTCCGAGGCTCATCCTCAATGCCAGGGAACGGCAAGCCGCGGCATCTTCATTGACCGGTTATCTGCAGAACCGCAGTTCCATCGTGAAGACCTTCGCCCTTCAGGGACTGGCCGACCTGGCGCAGGATGAACCGAGTTTGCAAGCCAAAGTGCTCGACATTCTCCGCGAGGCTACCCGGAACGGCACGCCGGCGATGAAAGCTCGCAGCCGCAAGCTGCTAATCCAGTTGGAGCGCGTTAACGATGCCTAGTCTAACGATGCCTAGTCTGATGACCTTTCTGAACTCCGAGAACAATGCGGCCGTGTTCCATTGTTTTATGACATACCCAGTCCTATAATTCTCGCCTCAAGATGGGAGATCCCACCACGTCTGCCGCTGACCGAGTTCCGCCGACCCTGAACAACTCATCAGCCTCCAGCGACGCCAAGAAGTATTGCGGGTTGGATTTTCACGTCTATCAGGACTTGAAGATCGCGCTCCATCGCCACTTGTTGAATAAAGTGGACCTGGAAAAAGTGGCTGAGGTCCCGGACGAGCGGACGCGGGCCCAAGTGCTTGTGGTGATCCAAGAGGTGGTGTCGCAAGTAAAAGCGCCGTTCAGCGTTTCTGAAAGGGAGCGCTTGTCGATCGAGATCCTGGATGAAATCTTTGGCCTGGGGCCGATTGAACCATTGCTGCAAGATCCGACGATCAGCGACATTTTAGTCAATGGGGCCAAAGAAGTTTACGTTGAACGCGCGGGCGTTCTGGAAGAGACCAAGGTGATGTTCAAGGATGATGCGCACGTCATGCGCATCATCCACAAAGTTGTTGCGGCGATCGGACGGCGCGTGGATGAATCGTCGCCGATGGTGGACGCTCGACTCGCCGACGGGTCCCGCGTGAATGTGATTATTCCGCCTTTGGCGATTGACGGTCCTCATCTTTCGATCCGGCGTTTTGGCCAAAGTCCAATCACCGAAGCGAATCTGCTGGCAAGTCAAGCTCTGACTGCGCCGATGCTGGCGTTGTTGAAGGCTGCGGTCGAAGCGCGACTCAACATCGTGATTTCTGGCGGCACCGGCGCGGGAAAAACCACATTACTGAACGTGCTCTCGGGCTATATTTCCTCGAAGGAACGCATTGTCACCATCGAAGACTCGGCGGAACTGCAACTCAAGCAACGCCATGTAGTCCGGTTGGAATGCCGCCCCGCCAACGCAGAAGGCAAGGGCACTATTCAGGCACGACAACTGGTGATCAACAGTCTGCGGATGCGTCCCAACCGGATCGTAGTCGGGGAGGTACGCGGCGAAGAAACTCTCGATATGCTGCAAGCGATGAACACCGGCCATGACGGTTCCATGACCACTGTTCACGCCAACAGCCCTCGGGACGCGCTAACCCGCATCGAGACCATGGCGATGATGGCGTCTCTGAACTTACCGGAAAGAGCCATTCGAAGACAGATTGCGTCGGCGGTTTCTTTAGTTGTGCAGACTGCGCGCTTCAGCGATGGAACGCGCCGCCTCACGCACATCACCGAAATCACCGGCATGGAATCCGAAGTGGTTAGCATGCAGGATTTATTCTTGTTTGAAAAGCAAGGAATCTCCCCCGACGGGCGCGTACTCGGAAGTTTCAATTCCATGGGAATCAGGCCCAAGTTCGCCGAACGACTCAGAGCCGCCGGCTTGGACCTGCCGTCCAGCATGTTTGACCAAACGGGAAGGCACCGGAAGTAAGCGGCACACTACCCGATCGATTCGCGGCGACCCTCACTGCGCAAGCCTCCGGATAGTGCGTCCTTATGTGCCGTTGTGACGAGTGAGCGCCCGTCGCAACCAGCTTTTATAGCGGAGCATAACCGTTGCGTGAACCGACTTGGAGGTTTTCGGCGCGGACTTGTTGCTGAAGACCAGATAATAAACTCCCGCACCCGCTGGAATGTCGGCATGCACCGTGCTCTCCGCGACGTTGCCGCTGTCGTACAGCGAACTGGTGGCGGATTGCTTCTGCCAAACCTGAAACGCGGGTTCGGTGAGGACGTAGACCTGAATGCCGTTGTTGTCGCCCGCTTCCGGGTTGTTCTTTCCCGCGTCTTTCGTTCCCGCGTTGTTCTCGCTGGCCGCGCCTATGCGGCCGCCGGCAGCGGGGCTCTGAGCGGCGGACTTGAACTGGCCAACCACGGCTACACTCTCCGACCCTGCCGGCAGAGAGAACTTGTAATAGCGGAAAGTGTGCGGACCAATCGAAAAAGCAGAGTCGAGGATGATCCGATCAGCCTTAAACCCGGCTAACTCCCGCACTTCCTGCGCGACCGGGCCGCCGCTGATCGAGACCCAAAAAACACCTCCGACCAGGATTGCCAGCAGCACCCAGCGGACGGCGCGACGTTTGCGTCTGGGCGGAGCGATCTCCGCCGCAACCGGAGGCTCCGGCGCAGCAGGACTTTTGGGCGAAGCGGCCTGCGGTGGTGTGGCGCTGTTTGAAGACATGCTCAGTGGCTTCCCGCTCAATGGCTTCCCGCATTTCGGCACAAATGCGACATCATTCTGAAGAAATTCCAGCCGATGTTAGCACAGGCTTGTGGGCGGCTGAGGTGTGGATGATCCCGACCAGGAATGATCCCGGCTAAGAACGATCTGTTATCCAAATCTTTATCCAGCCTTGACCGCACTTCCATCCAGGCCGAGGTTACTGGCGATGGGCTTCAGGGCTTCGATGCAGAAGGCGATGTGCTCGTCCAGATCGACGCCCAGAGCGGCTGCGCCCTGGATGATGTCGTCGCGGTTCACCTTGCGGGCGAAGGCTTTGTCTTTCATTCTTTTGCGCACCGACTTCGCGTCAACTTCGGCCAGAGACTTGCCCGGCTTGATCAGCGCGACCGCCGTGATGAATCCGGCGAGTTCGTCGCAGGCGAAGAGAGCCTTTTCCATGGGCGTGTCGCGGGTGACGCCGGTGTATTCGGCGTGCGACATGATGGCGCGGCGGATTTCGTCGGGATATCCGCGCTCTTTCAATATCTCGTTGCCCTTGTAAGGATGATCTTCGAGGCTGGGCCAGCGCTCATAGTCGAAGTCGTGAATCAGTCCGACAACACCCCACAGTTCCTCGTCCTCGGGTGAGCCGTTGCCAAACTTGCGGGAGCAGGCGCGCATGCAAGCCTCAACAGCCAAGGCATGCTTGCGCAGACTTTCGGATTGGGTGAACTCGGTCAGCAGTTCCCAGGCTGCTTCTCTCGTTTTGATCTCACACATGTCTTGCGGGACGCTCTTTTCTTTCTCCACTGGTTCTCCGATTTTTTGCATCCGCACTGGCGTTTGGCTCTGCACAAACGGCCTTAGCGCATCGATTAGACCCGACATATCATCTCCCGAAAGCTGCAGCGGCCTGACTAAATACGATTGCAAAAACTCACGCGCTGCGTCTGGTCGGGCTTCAAGAATCGTTGAGACCTCAATTGGGTGTAACCGGTCCCCATATGTCCTGGCCACGGCGTTCAAGACTAAGAGAACAGTAAAGATGCAAAAGGATACAGCGATCTCAACCTCCTCATCCCACGCGACACCCCCAATCCACATCGCGACATGTCCGCGCCCACCAATATCTCCGCGTTGCACAACACGCTTTTTCACCGCTCCTAGCGTTCCGTGCATGCCGCGCTCAGTCAGAAAATCATAAACCACGTCGAACTTAGGCTTGCCAAGTTTCAGCCTCACAGCTCCGGGCGAGAGCTCGCTGGAGATTTTCTTTTTGTTGTCGCTCCTCCAAAGTTCAGCCCATTCGGGGTAGCGAAAAAGTAGTTCAGCCTAGTCCAATAGATCGTGAACAGTCCGCAAATGGCTATATGCCTGGGTGGCATATTTGCGCTCGGCTAGGTAGAAAGCTACGGTCAATTCGTCTACTGTCCAATACAACATACTCAATGTCGCAAACTGCGCAACGCCGGTCTGAGATTTTCGAGTTACGTCAAATAAGAGGTCTAGAACGGATTGCTGCGCTTCGAGGAAGATCGGCTTACCGATCTCCGCCACGGCGAAGGGCGTTTGCAGCGGTCTGCCCAATCCCTTTAGAAAATTCTCCGCACGGTGGTGTTTGCGCTTCGTGAGCGCGACCAGACGAAGCATTCTTCTCTTGTCTGGGCTATCGGCGATCCCAGCGAGCCCGTGTTCAAACGTTGTGGCGATGGCATCCAGAACCTTGTCGAAATATGCATTTGCGTCTGCGTCCATAACGGATTCGTTTTCAATCGCGAAATCGAACACCTCCTTGAGCTTGGCAGCGAACTGTTGTGGATCCTTGAACCCTTGCAGTACGCGGGGTTCCGCAAATGCCTGAAAATCCTTAAGAGTGACCGTCACAATACCTCACTTGATCTACGAACATAGTTAGTAAACACCATGCGTACTGCCGATCGATCCAGGTTTTCGCCTGATTTGTTCGGGTTCTTACGGTGTTGCTTCTGGTTTCGTCCGCTAAATTCGCGGGCTTTTCGCATTTTAACCTTGACATCCACAGGGCTAATGCCGCAGATTGAGCGTGCAAGCGAGGAACAGCTCCCCCAAGTAGTTCCTCCTCTTGCACTTAGGCTGTCAGGAGAGCCCCGCTCTGGCACTCCCACAACTCGATGGCTACGAACCTTGCCCCGGTAGATTCTAGGGAAGTTGTCCGTTGCGATCACTGCCTGTTGGTTCAATTCCGTACTTCCAACAATAATTGCCGAAGGTGCCACGCGTCCATGGACGAGGAGCCGGTGCCAGAGCCAATTATGATAGCGCCCCCGGTCATGATGCCGCTGCCTGGAACCGGTCGCGGACACTTGAACCTGGCGACCTCCATCCGCTCCTTACGCTTGCGGAATGGGCTTAGCCAGCGGCAACTGGCGGGACGCATGTCGGTGCCGCGGACGTACGTTTCGAAGATTGAAAACGAAAAAGCCACGCCTACGCTGTCGTCCCTGGAACGGCTGGCGCGCGCACTGGAGGTTACCGTGCCCGACTTGCTCAGCGGCGGGGAACGCACTCGCCAGGAAGAAGTGATGGAGCTGATGAAAGATCAGTTCATCTCGGAGTTACTGCCGTTTGTTTCGCAGCTGAACGGGATGCAGATGTCGAGCATCCTGACCCAGGTGCGGGATTTGACGGTGCGGCCGCGGCGGAGCGCGTAAGGAACGCGTAAGCACCGTGCGAGTAACGTGGAAGAGCGGCCCTTCAGGGTCGCGTCCGCGTAAGAAATCGAGAATCAAGAGGGGCTTCAGCCCCGGTTGCAAGCGAACAAGTTTATCCGGGCAACCAGCCAACACGAACGCCGGGACCGATGTTTTGGTCCCGGCTTTTTTGTTTTGGAGGGGCGGACGCAGCTTGCCCTAAACGGACAGTCGAAGGGTCCGCCCGGTCAGTGGCACGAATCTCGCGGAGGCGACGCCGTTCCCCGGACGGGGGCGTCCGGGGCTCCATGAATCTCGCAATCGATGGACTGACATCTATCCATCATGAACGTCGATCAAACTGAAATGACTTTTTTTCCTCTGCTGGACCTTTCGCACGAATCACGCAGCGACTGCGAGTCTGTGGCCGAGGGCCACGCTTCTGCCGACGATTTCTCCCTGCTCGATGCCTATTCGACGGCGGTAACCGGCGCGGTTGAGCGCATGAGTCCGTCGGTGGTGAACATTGAAGTGCATCAGAACGCGGGGCGAGGCGCGATCCGGCGAGCCGCAAAATAAAGAGCGGCGCGGCGGCGGCTCGGGATTCGTGTTCACTCCGGATGGCCTGATCCTCACCAACAGCCACGTGGTGCACGACGCGGTGCGCATTGGCGTGACCATGTCGGACGGTCGGCGCATGCCGGCGACCTTGATCGGAGATGATCCGGCGAGCGATCTGGCGGTGATCCGGCTGGAGCAGCCGCAGTTCGACGAGCCGGGCCTGAGCGTGGCCGCGCTGGGCGATTCGCAGCGCCTGCGCGTGGGGCAGATCGTGATCGCGATTGGCGCTCCGTACGGATTTCAGTCGACGGTGACGGCGGGAGTGGTCAGCGCGCTGGGCCGGTCGCTGCGATCATATTCCGGGCGGCTCATTGACGACGTGATTCAGACCGACGCTTCGCTGAATCCGGGCAACTCGGGCGGCCCGCTGGTCGATTCCGCCGGGCGCGTGGTGGGCGTGAACACGGCGACGATTCTGCCGGCGCAGGGAATTTGTTTTGCCATCGGCATCAACACCGCGAAGTTCGTGGCCAGCCGCCTGCTGCGCGATGGACGCATCCGGCGCAGCTACATCGGCGTCTCGGCGCAGACCGTGCCGGTGCATCGGCGCGTGGTGCGTTTCTACGATCTGCCGAAGGAAATGGGAGCGGTGGTGGTCGGAGTAGAAGAGAATAGCCCGGCGAAGCGGGCAGGGATGCGCGAAGGGGACATCATCGTCGCTCTGGAAGGCCAGCCGGTCGCGGGTGTGGACGATCTGCATCGCCTGCTGACGGATGTGCGCGTAGGCGTGAGTTGCTCGCTGACCGTGCTGCGCTGGACGGAGAAGCTGGAGTTGAAGGTGGTGCCGGAGGAAGCGCGGTAGGTTACGTTGCAGGCACTCCCTTCGACTTCGCTCAGGGCAGGCACTGCCCGCGAATGCAGGAAGCCATCAAGATTTCGCTCCTGGTTAGAGTTCGCGGGCATGAGTGCCCGCGCCACACGTGCAATTACGGTCATTGCGCGGGTCTTGCCCGCTGTGGTAGCCTCATATCGTGACCACTTTGCAGGACAAAGTAGCTTCATAGCACCCGAGGGGCTGGACCGGAAGGAAGCGGAAGTTTACCGGCGGCTGGATCCGGCGCGGCTCCCCAGACATATCGCCATCATCATGGACGGCAACGGGCGCTGGGCCAAGCGGCGCCACATGCCGCGCGTGGCCGGACATCGCGCCGGAGTGACCGCCGTGCGTTCCACGGTGGAAACGGCGGCGCGCATTCATATTTCGGCGCTCACGCTCTACGCGTTTTCCGAAGAGAACTGGAAGAAGCGACCCAGGAGCGAAGTCGGTTTTCTGATGGGACTGTTGAGCCGCTATCTGAAGGCGGAAGTTCCTACGCTGAACAAGAATAATATTCGCCTGGAATACATTGGCCGGCAGCACGAATTGCCGGAAGACGTGCAAGAGCGCATGGCTTGGGCCCGCGAGGCCACGGCGGGCAATTCTGGCATGGTGCTCACACTGGCGCTGAACTACAGCGCGCGCAGCGAACTGGTGGATGCGTTTCGCTCCATGATCAAGGCGGCGGCCCAGAACGGCGGGCATCGAGCATCTGCACATTGATATTGATGAGGACATGGTTGGCGCGGCATCTCTACACGCGGCATTTGCCGGATCCTGACTTGGTGGTGCGAACTTCTGGCGAGATGCGGCTGAGCAATTTCCTGCTGTGGCAGTTGGCCTATGCCGAGATTTATGTGACTCCGACGTTGTGGCCGGATTTCCGCGGGCTGCACCTGCTGGAGGGCATTGCGGAATATCAGAAGCGCGAGCGGCGCTACGGCGGGCTGAATCACAGCGAGTCGAATCACGACGGGCACGCCGCCGTCGAGACCGCCGCTTCAGAGTCAAAATCTTAACCACAGAGGACACGGGGGACACGGAGGAAGCCCTCTGTGATTCTCTGTGCTCCGTCCTCTGTGGTTAAATTTTTCAATTCGTGCAAAGATCGTAACGGCGCGGCCAAGGCCGCCATTTCAACTCACCACCACTTCCCTTGTTAAAACGCATCGCGACCGCGGTCGTCCTCATTCCGATTGTGCTGGCGCTGATTCTGCGGGCGCCGGTGCCGGTGTTGGCAGTCGTGGCCGCCATCGTGGCTCTGCTGACCATTCATGAATTCCTGAAGCTGACGGAATCTTACGGCGTGCGGCCGCTGCGCCTGCCGACTTACATTTTCGCCGGATTCTTTTTTCTGCTGCTGGCCTTAAATGTGGGGAATGCGAAGCCGCTGCTTTCGACCGCCGTCTTTGTATACTGCCTGGGATTTGCGGCGGCGATCGCGCCGTTTCTATTTCTGACGATCGCCATGCGCCGGAAGGAATTGAGCAGTGGATATCCGGCGGCGGCGGCCTCGGCATTCGCCTTCACCTACATCGCGCTGCCCATGGGAATGCTGGTGCAGCTTCGGCAGCAATGGGCGGGCGCGTTTTACCTGCTGTATCTGCTGCTGGTGGTCTGGGCGGGAGACATTTTCGCGTACTTCGTCGGCAAATCGATGGGACGGCACTTGATGTCGCCGCGCATCAGTCCGAAAAAAACCTGGGAAGGCGCGGCGGCCTCGGTCGTGGCCAGCGTCGGCGTGGGATGGTTACTCTTTCATTACGCATTGCCTCTAAGTTCGGCGCTTCTGCGCGTGGGGCTGATCGAGCGGCGTGACGGCTTGTTCGGGCTGGAGCAGCCGGCGATGGGGCCGGTGATTCTTCTGACGATCGTACTCAACGTGGCCGCGCAACTCGGCGATCTGGTGGAGTCGCTGATCAAGCGCGGCGCCGGCGTGAAAGATTCCGGCTCGATTCTTCCCGGGCACGGCGGCATGCTCGACCGCATCGACGCCTTGCTGTTTGCCGCTCCGGTATTATGGTTCTATACGGCTTGGCGTGTGATGCAGTAATAGCTATTCCATGCAATGGTTGACCTACCGCAGTATCCGCCTCTGAATCCGCTTCACGCCGATAGTTCCATTAACCCAGTCAAGCTTGCGTTGCTGGAGCAGCTTTCGACCGAAGCCTTGCAGGCGTCGTTATTGCCGGGACAAATGGGATGCCTGAAAACCCGGCCGGGAGGAACTATACTGGATGGACATCACCGCATTCAAATCCTTCGCCAACGGGGCGTGGATGTTGACAGTCTTCCGCGGGAGGTCGTCGTAAAGGATCAAGAGTAAAGATGCGAAAGGAACTTTATTGGGTGGAAGGACCGTGGCGAGGAAAACTCGCTATGGCAGCCCGACCGCGCGGCGGAGACTGGCTGCAGGATGATTTATCTGGTTGGAAGCAAGCGGGCGCGGATACGGTGCTTTCGCTGCTGGCGCCATCGGAAGAACAGGATCTCGATCTTCGCCAGGAAGCGGGCGAAGCTAAGAAGCTGGGAATGGAGTTCGTTTCGTTTCCAATTCTAGACCGTCAGATTCCGACGTCAGAGGCAAGGTGGGCGGAGATTCTGGAAAGGGCAACGCGCACGCTATCGGAAGGCAAGAATGTGGTGGTGCACTGCCGCCAGGGAATCGGGCGGAGTGGATTGGTTGCAGCTTGTCTGCTGGTGAGGAAAGGAATGAGCCCGGGAGCTGCGGTGGAATTGGTCACGGCTGCACGGGGCGTACCGGTTCCCGAGACCTCGGAGCAAAGAGATTGGATTGATCACTACGCCGTAGCCTTGACCAGTACGAAATGAGAGATGCAGCCGATAATGCCGTTCCGCAATTCATCATGAAACGCATCGCCATCCTCGGATCGACGGGCTCGATTGGGCGCAGCACGCTCAGTGTGGCCGGGTCTTATCCTGACCGGTTTCAGATTGTGACGCTGGCTGCCGGGTCGAATCTGGAGGCGGCGTTCGAGCAGGCGCTGCGCTGGCGCCCGCGGGTCATCTCGATGGCGGCGGAAGCCGATGCCGACGTTCTGCGCTCGCGTTTGAAGAAAGAAGGTCTGGGCGAGATTGAAGTCGTGCACGGGGCTGCCGGAACGGTGCGGGTCGCGACCCATGCGGAAGTCGATTTCGTCGTCAGCGCCATCGTCGGTGTGGCCGGATTAGAAGCCACTTACGAAGCGGTGCGCGCAGGTAAGGTTGTTGGGTTGGCCAATAAAGAATGCCTGGTGGCCGCAGGAGAACTGATTACGGCCGAGGCGCGCCGGCAAGGCAAGCCGCTGCTGCCGATCGACAGCGAGCACAATGCGGTGCACCAATGCCTGCGCGGCGGGCGAATGGACGAGGTCGAGCGCATCTGGCTGACGGCTTCGGGCGGGCCGTTTCTGAACCTGCCCCAGTCGGAGTTTGCCTCGATCACGGTCGAGCAGGCGCTCAACCATCCCACATGGAAGATGGGGCGGCGGATCACCATCGACTCGGCCACGCTGATGAATAAAGGGTTTGAAGTGATCGAGGCGTGCCGGTTGTTTCACATGCCGCCGGCGAAGGTGGAAGTGATTGTCCACCCGCAGTCGACCATCCATTCCATGGTGGAGTTCGTAGATGGCAGCATGCTGGCTCAGGTTTCGGTGACTGACATGCGGTTGCCGATCCTGTATGCATTAACATATCCTGAGCGAATTCCGTCGGATATGCGCTTTGCGGTGAGTGACTTGCGTCATCTGGACTTCTGCCCTCCGGACCTGAAAAAATTCCCTTGTCTTCGTTTAGCCTACGAGGCGGCAGAGGCGGGCGGCGCGAAAACGGTGGCGCTGAATGCGGCGGACGAAGTAGCCGTAGCGGCGTTTCTCGAGGGCAGTATCGGATTCAACGACATTCCCAGGATTATTGAAGACGTTTTGTCTGGAACCAATTCAGGAACGCTGGAGTCGATTCGAGAAGTGCTGGAAGCGGACGCCGAAGCCCGCCGCCTGGCCCGCCAGCGCGTCGTAACCAGCAAGAAAGATTGAACGGCCCCGGGCAACATCTTTCGCGTAGTTTCGGAATCTAAACAGCTGGAGAGTACGTACCTCGATTATGTCTGACTTCTTGACTTCCCTCGTAGCGGTCGTTGCGGTCCTGGGCTTCATGATCCTGATCCACGAGTTTGGCCATTTTGCCGTGGCCAAGTGGCTGGGCGTGCGGGTGGAGCAGTTCGCCATTGGCTTCGGCAAGCGTCTGGTGGGCTTCCGCCGGGGCGAGACCGACTATCGCATCAACGCCATCCCGCTGGGCGGCTACGTGAAGATGAGCGGCGAGAATCCCATGGACGCGCGCTCCGACGATCCGCGCGAGTTCATGAATCACTCGCGCTGGCACCGCTTCCTGATCGCGATTGCCGGTCCGACGATGAACATCCTGCTGGCGATCGTTCTGCTGACGGTCATCTACATGGTGCATTACGAGTATCCGGCGGTGTATGACGAACCGACGGTCATTGGATGGGTCTTCCAGGATTCGGCCGCAGCCAAGGCCGGGTTCCAGGTTGGTGACCGCATTACCAGTGTCGAGGGAATCGAGAATCCTACCTGGGAGCAGGTCGACCTGAAAGAGGCTCTCAGCCCGGGCCAGCCGATCGAAGTAGTCGTCGATCGCAATGGCCAGACCATTCAGAAGTCGGTAGTGCCCGAGGCCTCAGGTCTGGACCAGATCGGATACGCGGGCTGGGCGCCGAAAGAACGAACTGTCACCATCACCGACCTGTCAGCGGAATGCCGGCGGAGAAGGCGGGACTAAAGGAAGGCGACGAAATCCTGATGCTGGACGGCAAGCCAGTTCCGGCGCTTGCGGCCATGGTCGAGAGTCTGAAGATCACCAAAGACAAGCCCATCGAGATTACGGTTCTGCGCGATGGCCAGCAGAAAACATTTACGGTGCAGCCGGTACTGACCGACAAGTGGTATCGCATCGGCATCGGCAGCATGCAGATGAAGGTGAAGACTCTGCCCTTCGCGGCGGCCTTGAGCCTGTCGCTGCACGAGAACCGGCAGAACGCGTTGCTGATCCTGGAACTGGTCAAGAAGATGGCGCAGCGCAAGATTTCGATGCACTCGATTGAAGGGCCGATCCGGATTGGCCAGGCCGCGGGCGAAGCGGCGCGCCGCAAGGGCTGGACTCCGCTGATGGGCCTGACCGCGGCCATCAGCCTGAACCTTGGCATCTTCAACCTGCTGCCCATTCCCATCCTCGATGGCGGCGTGATCCTGTTCCTGCTGATCGAGGGCCTGATGCGCCGCGACATCAGCTTGAACATCAAGGAACGGGTTTACCAGTTCGCGTTCGTCTTCCTCGTGCTGTTCGCCGTGATGGTGATCTACAACGATTTGAAGAAGACAATTCCGGGGCTGGCGGACCGGCTGCCGTGAGGCTCGCGATGACGGAAAGTTCTTCGCCTTCTGAACCGGAGATCCCGAATGCTGCCACGGCGGGAGCGATCGAAGAGGCGCGGCATGGCAGGCTTTGCGACGTTCGACTGCGTTTCTGACTTGATGGCCGACCTCAATTTAGAAGACTGAGTCGCGCAACGCGCGTTGGCCAAAGAAATCGGTTGCGCTCGCACCGTATTCGTGTTTTGACATGAGCGCGATGCCCACTCTGCAACCGTTCCCTATGCGATCCCAAGTCTCTGACCTAGGCAGAGACTTGCAGATATCTATACCGCCGAAGCGGAGCTGGGTAGTTCTTTTCTTTGTAGTCTGGCTCACGTTCTGGACCTACGCCGGTATACAGTCCGGGCACACTCTCATCAATCACTTCAGCCTCTTCTTGTGCGTCTGGATGCTTGGATGGGCATGTGGAGAGTTGTGGGCAAGCTACGCGATTCTCTATGCCGTGGGAGGCCGGGAGATCATCTTGGCTAATTCGGAGACTCTGACGCGGACGACCAAGCTTTTTGGCGTGGGATGGTCCAAGTCATTCTCCGTCCGTGAGATGCGGGACCTACGCTTTCAGCCTGAAGCGGGTTCGGGTAAAGGGCGCCGGGCTAGTAGGATCGCGTTCGACTACGGCGCCAGGACTATCACCTTCGCCCATGATATCGAGGAGGCGGAGGCTGCGGAATTGATCAATCGGATAAAGCAGCGCAGCAACATTGCACAGACGCAGTCAACGCAAGCGTCCGGGATCAAGTTCTGGCAGCAGCGGTAGGCCTCTGAGCTTCGCTTTCCGCGTGATAAAATAAAGCTTCCCTTATGGCGAATATTCAACGCAGAAAGACCGTTACCACCGTGGTCGGAGGCGTACGCGTGGGGTCGGATGCACCGATTGTGGTGCAGTCGATGACCAACACCGACACCGCCGACATCCCTCGACCGTGCAGCAAGTCGCGGCGCTGGCCCGCGCTGGGTCGGAACTGGTGCGCGTTACCGTGAACAACGACGAAGCGGCGGCGGCCGTTCCGCACATCGTCGAGCAACTCGACAAGCAAGGCATCCGCGTCCCTATCATCGGCGACTTCCACTACAACGGACACGTTCTGCTGACCAAGTATCCCGAGTGCGCGCGCGATCTGGCCAAGTACCGCATCAATCCCGGCAACGCCAGCATCGGAAAGACCGGCGACTCCAATTTCCGCACCATGATCGAAGTTGCGGTGAAATACCAGAAGCCGGTGCGCATCGGCGTGAACTGGGGATCGCTCGACCAGACGCTGCTGACTCGCATGATGGACGAGAATTCGCGGCTCGCCGAGCCGCAAAGATGCGCGCGAAGTCACCATGGAAGCGATGGTGGTAAGCGCGTTGAATTCCGCGCGAATTGGCCGAGAAATTCGGCCTGCGCCCCGACCAGATTATTCTGAGCGCGAAAGTCAGCGGCGTGCAGGATTTGATCGACGTTTACCGCGCACTGGCGGCACGCTGCAACTATCCGCTGCATCTGGGGCTCACCGAAGCGGGCATGGGCGCGAAGGGCGTAGTGGCATCGAGCGCGGCCATGGGCGTGGTGCTGCAGGAAGGCATTGGCGACACGATTCGCGTTTCGCTTACGCCCGCTCCCGAGGGCGACCGCACCGAAGAAGTCCGCGTGGCGCAGCAGATTCTGCAATCGATGGGCATTCGCAGCTTTACGCCGCAGGTAACGGCGTGCCCCGGCTGCGGACGCACTACCAGCACGTTCTTCCAGGAAATGGCGGAGCAGATTCAGACCTACCTGCGCGAGCAGATGCCGGCGTGGAAAGGCCGCTACATCGGCGTCGAAGAGATGAAGCTGGCCGTGATGGGCTGCGTGGTCAACGGCCCCGGCGAATCGAAGCACGCCAACATCGGCATTTCGCTGCCCGGCACGTTCGAAGAGCCCAAGGCTCCGGTCTATGTCGACGGGCGGCTGTTCACTACGCTTAAGGGCGATCGCATTGTCGCCGAGTTTATCGAGATTCTCGACGACTACGTCGGTTCCCACTATGCGGCGAGAGAGGCCGTGAAAGAAGAAGTTCCCGCCAAGGTTTAGCAAATTGCTGATTGATGATTTTTGATTGTTGATTGAAAATCCCCAGACCCGGCCGGACGGTTTTCAATCAACAATCAGAAATCATCAATCAGCAATCTTTCGTACTTCCCTACTGTCCCGCCAGCAGAAACACCGGACTCTGCGGCAGCGGTTCCCCGTTCGCCTGCGGAGCTCCCGCGCTGAACGGAGCGAGCAGATCGGTCACCAGGTTGTCGGACGTGTTGACCCCGGTAGCAGTGGTGCTGGTCGTCGTGTCGACGATGGCTACCGAACCGCCATCGCACATGCTGGCGTAGACGCGGCTGCCGTCTACGGAAGCGGCCGCGGACATGCGGAAGCGAGCCGATGCGGGGGTGACGAGCTGCCCGTTGTTGTATTGGTTCACGGGGGCATAGGGAAGAACCGGGGCGCAGAACGGCACCGGCGTCAGCGCATATGGGCTCGCTGTTAACCCCGTGGTAGTTGTCGAAACCGCGGCCAGGAGCGGGAATATCGTGGTCTTGACCGCAAGCGTCCCGGCATCGTAGACCGTCACTTGCGGAATCACACAGCCAGGGGCGGTCACTCCATCAGGACACGGGGCCGGGACCACACATCCAGTCGCGTTCGACTGAGAACATGCGGTGACGTAGCTGGCCACGTAGAAACGCGTGCCATCTGGCAAAGCCGCGATGGATGAAGGCATTACCGCGGAGCAAGGTGCGGTTGCGCAAATCGGCGGCGCGGGAATGCTGATCGCTCCGGTCGCACTTCCCACGGGCGAGGGCGGATCCGTGCTCGCATCGAAAATGTAGATTGACCCGGAGTTGGGATTGGTCACGTACAACCGGTTCCGGCTCTTGTCGTAAATCACAAAGTTTGCGCCGTTCCCTCCCACAGCCTGCGGAGATCCCGGAATCACAGTGTTGGTCGCCGTGTTAATCGTATAAAGCTGTCCATCGCCCTGGGTGATGACATACAAGCGCTGGCCGTCCGGGCGCAAGGTCGCCCACGCGGGCGTATTGCCGACCGGGATGGTGGTCCGGGTCGACAAGTCGCTCGGCGAAAGATCGATGACCGAGTTGCTGCCCTGGGTCAGCACGTAGAGATTTTGGGTGTCGGTGGTCTCGACCATGGCAATGGGGTGCGAGGCCGCAGGAAGGTACGCAATATTGCCGACAGCGTTCGTAGTCGTGTTCAAGTAGGCGACCGAGTCGGTGCTGCTGACATTACAGTTCGGATCGCCCTCAGCCCCGTAGTTGGCCACGTACATGGCATTATTCTGGGAGCTCGCCAGGTAAACCGGAATGTAGCGGCAGAACATCGGAACGGCGGCAGTCCCACCGGAACCTGTGAGCACTGCTGTGGTGAGATTTGCGGTGGGAGTGACGTACTGGATCGTTGTGCCGCTGACGGATGAAATTGGGAAGCATCCGTTGAGTGGGCTGGGTTGTGGAGGTGTATCGAGGGTAGAGACTCCGGAAATTACGATCTCCCCTCCTACTACGGCGTTACTGAGAGGCGCACTGAGGGAGATCGTTACCACATTACCATTGATGGGTTCGCTGATGGTAATAACGTCGGCAGACTGAGTGGCGCCGTTGTTGGGCAGAGTGAAGGTGGTGGGCGGACCCAGCCCGGTCGCGCTCGGACTATCGGCTGCCGGGGAGAATGCGGTGACCACATCCGCTCCCGCCGGGCACAGGTCGCCGCCGGCGCTGGCCACGAAAACCCGCGCGTTGTTGGGCAGGATGGCGGCATGCGTGGGATTAATCCCCATGTTGGCCGAGCCGATGTCGCTGTCGCCGGATACGTCGATCTGGAAAGCCGTGCCCGGGTTGTAGGGCGCATTGACGGCGATACTAAACACGGCGTGGAAATTCGCCGGATTGGGCGGAGTGATGTTAATGGGAATGACTACGGGGCGATAGATCTGGCCGCAGGAAATTTCGAGCCAGGTTACCAGCACAATCGCTGCCACCCAGCTCACACGTCGGAAACTCATTGGCACCCCGAAGAAGAAATTATGGCTCGCAGGATTCTGATTCGCATGTTTAAGTTCGCAGGTCTAAGTTCGCATGATTAAGTTCGCATGACTTGCGACAGAAACGAATATTGTAACGATTGTACGGCGTCCGCGCTAGCGAGCCGCTGTCAGCTATCAGCCTTCAGCTCTCAGCTACACTCTCTGATGCCGGAGGAATGGGGCAAGTTGGATGGGCACAGACGTTGTGAATGGACCGTTCGGACTCAAAAGCGCAGACTCAACCCGGAGAGTCGGGAATGCCGCATTTTGGCAGCCTGTGATATGCGGCGTTCTTGCCGGCCACTAGCCACCGACCACTTTTTACCTATCCCCGACCGCGCCGAGATTTTGCCGTTTCCGCAACCGGCTCCTCAGACTTGATGGTCGCTACGGGTTTCTTCTTGCCTTCCATCTGGGCCAGACTCTGTTTCAGCGCCGCCATTAGATCGACCACGGGAGCCAGTTTCTTCGGCTTCTCGACGGCAGCCACTTCTCCGCCTTCGAGCTTGGTCTCGATCAGCTGCTTCAAGTTTTCCTGGAACGTGTCTTTATACTTCTCAGGATCCCATTCGTCGGCCAGCGCCTCGATCAACTGGTGAGCCACTTTGACTTCGGCGTCTTTCAATTCGACGTCAGGCGCCCCGAAGCCTTCCACCTTCTTCACTTCTTCGGCGTAGTACATGGTGTGCAGCATCATTCCGCCCTCGTGCGGGCGCAGGAACACCGTGTACTCGCGGTTGTGCATGGTGATCTTGGCGATGGCGACGTACTCGCTCTCCTGCAGCGCCTTGGTCAGCAACGCATAGGGACGACGGCCTGCTTCTTCCGGCATCATGTAGTACGACGATTCGAAATACACCGGATCGACGTCGCCGGCCTTCACGAATTCGAGAATCTCCATGGTCTTGGCGGTCTGGGGCTCGATCTTCTTGATCTCGTCGGGCTCGATGATGATGTATTCGTCCTTGCGGAACTCGTAGCCCTTGACCGATGTCGGCGCGGTCGACGACCTGGCCGTCGGCCAGGCAAACATACTGCTGCTTGAGCCGCGACTTGTCGGTGCGGTGCAGCATGTTGAAAGAAATGCCGCTGCTGCGCGCGCCCGAAAACAGACGCACGGGCATGGAGATGAGTCCGAAGGTTAAGTGACCTGACCAGACCGAAGATGGCATGATGTTGACGTCCCCTCGAAAAGCACTCGTCGAAGCTCGGCCGCAGCCGGCTTCGGTGGCTTAGATGCTAATCCCCACAGCAGGGAGAGTTTAGCGTAGAAGTGGCCAAGTTTGCACCAAACCAAGGGCATTGAGGGTATCGAAACTCGAAGCCAGAGGGAGTGGGGTTGCTGAGGGACGGGCACTAGGGGTTGTAGTTAACGGAACTGGTTCCGGGTTTTCGGAGGATCCGACGTTGTGCGGGCCGCAACTATTCTCTTTCGAGAGCCTTGAGCGCCTCGATCATCGCAGCCGGAGTTATGATCCGCGTAGATTTGTGATGCTTGACGGTGAGGAGTGCCTTGTCGCCGGTCACGAGAAAGTCGGCATCGCTGGCTTCAGCCAGTGCGAGCAGATAACTGTCTCCTGGGTCAGGGGCGACAGGTCCGAAGGGAATCTCCCTGCAAAAAAATGAGAAGTCCCGGATGCCTGCCGCCAGCAACTCGGCGGCGCTAGGGCGGAGTCTCGCTCGGAAAAAGGGCCGACCGGAGACCTCTCGAAGTTCCGCTATGAGCGCTTCACAGGCGACGAGGGCAAACTTCTTCCGTTCCCAGGCGTAGAGCAACTGGGCGGGCGCGCCCCGGGTGGAGAGGAGCGCGGAGAGCAAGACGTTAGTGTCGAGGATGAGGCGCATCACGCGCGCTGAGCGCGTTCGCGGTAGCGTTTTGCCCGTACGTCTTCGACCGCCTCGTCGATCATCTGCTGGAGGTCGTCAGGCGGGACATCGGCAAAAGCTGCGCGGACTTCGCGAACGGTCTGATGAAAGATGCGCCAGCGGACGGCCTCCTCAATGAACTTTGAGAGGTCGCCTTTCTTCATGCCTTGGGACCCTAGAAAGGTGCGCAAAGCATGATCGGCTTCTTTGGACCAAGTAATCGTGAGCCGGGTGGTTTCTGGGGTCGCCTTGACTTTGCTAGTCATATAAGCATCTATCCGCTTATAAGCATAGATGTTTGCGCTTCTTTATACAAGGACTCAGGTGATCGCATAATTGAACCCCGCAACGTCCTCGATCATCTGTAATTGCGGCTCCGGAGGATTTCACCATGACCGACCTGCGCTATCCCATCGGCAAATTTCACTTCGACGGACCACTTACCGAACAGCAGAGGCAGAAGGCTCTCGACGACATCGCCGACGCTCCGGCGAGCCTGCGAGCGGCCGTCAAGGGCCTGTCCGAGGCTCAACTTGATACCCCGTATCGTCCAGGCGGATGGACCGTGCGCCAGACCGCGCATCACGTGCCCGACAGCCATCTGAACGCCTACATCCGCTTCAAGCTGGCCCTCACTGAAGAGGACCCGACCATCAAGCCTTATGCGGAAGATCGCTGGGCGGAGCTGGCAGATACGAAGACGACGCCGGTTGAAGTTTCCCTCACGCTGCTCGATTCGCTACATGATCGCTGGGTGCGCCTGCTGCGCTCGCTTGGGCCAGAGGACTGGCAGCGCACGTTTCGCCATCCTGAAATGGGCGCAATGACCCTGGAGAAAACGCTGGCCCTCTATGCCTGGCACGGACGCCATCATGTGATCCACATCACCGCGCTACGCGCCCGCAACGGCTGGTAATACTCGCCAGGTAAACTGCCTGGTAAGAACCCTTTGGGAACCTCCGCGGCAATACTTTAGTCATCTTTCTCTGGCCGAGGTGTTTCGTAGAATTGTTTCGATGCTTGCAATGGGCCCATTACGCCGATGCTTTCGGTGGAATTTAATCAGGCTGTCGGTCATGCTCGGAGTTGCTCAACTGGCAGCGGCTCAGAACCCGCCGGCGTCCGCCCCAGCACCTCCGCCCCCGCAGAGCTCCACCAGTGCCGACTCATCGATCGCCGGAGCGGCGCGGGACGCCAAGGCTCAAAAGGCGGCCCGGGCCAAGAAAGTTTTTACCGACGAGGACATGGAAGCGACCGCGGGTCCGCTACCGCGTTTAAAAATGGACGGCCCCGAGAACAGTGACGACGTGGTGGCCGCCATCGCCAAATACAAAGCCGACCACACCCCAGAGCAGACCGAGAACGCGGTCCACATCTGGTATGACCGCTACGACGATATGCTGGCGGCGGCCATCAACACGAATATCGACGTCACGGTGCTTCGCCAGACCAACTACAGCAACGGATACGAGCTTTGCCAGCAGAGCCAGGACTACCAGCAGTGCAACAATCGACAAATGGCCGAATTGCGCGGGGCGCGCAACGACCAGGTGGAACTGACCAAAAACTCCAATCTCGAAGTGAGGATTCAGCACGCCTTCATGAAAATCCGCAACGGACTGATGATGAATGGCCTGCGCTACGATTGGTTCAAAATTCGTACGACCAACGGCATCGACTTGTTCTGATGTAAGTTTGTTCTGAATTCCACACCCGCCAATCTCACCGGACACCCATCTGCCATAGTGAGTAGCTCGTGGTCTCGCGCAACACGGCGAGCGCGCGCTGCCCCAGGCCGTGCGGCCGCGAATCCGGGCGCGGCGCCACATAGACCGGGTCAATGCCCTCGTGTTCCAAAAGCCGGCGGATGCGGAAAACGTGATAGGCGTCGCTGACCGCGACGCAACTGTGCAGGCCGTTGGCGCGCATGATCACGCCGACGCGCATCGCGGATTGCGCCGTATCCCGGCCCTGGGTTTCGGCGATCAGGCTGCGCTCCGGGGACGCCGTGGCGCATCAGATAATCGCGGCCCACTCCACCCTCGCTGAAACTGGGATCGCCAGCGGCGCCGCCGGTGGTAATCACGACCGGCGCCACGCCGCGGTGGAACACGTCGAGAGCGTGATCGAGCCGCGCCCGCAGCACCGGGGAGGGACGCCCGGAGTATTCGGCCGCACCAAAAACAACGATCGCGTCTGCGGGATGGATTTCTTCGAGACCTGCCGTGTGCACGATCTGAATGGCCGTGATCACCAGAAACGACAGCGCCGCCGCAGCAGCCAGGACCAGCAGACGAAGCCACCAGCGCGGTTGCGGAGGCCGGTTGGCGGAGTCATCGGTCATTACTGGGTCTGCATCCTTCGGCGTTCATCCTTGAGCGAAGAACTTGGAAATCTCATCGGCGGGAATCGCGCCTTCGCGAATGATGCGCCAGCGCGTGGCTTCGTCGCTAAGATCGATGATGGTCGAGGCCACGTCTCGCGGAGAAGCGCCGCCGTCGACAATGATACTGATGCGTCCTTCGAGTTGCTCCCGCACCTGCTCCGCGCTGGTGCACTCCGAAGCCCCACTCAGGTTTGCGGAAGTCGCAGTGATCGGGATAGCCGCGGCCGTCACCACGGCCAGCGGAATCTTGGCATTGGGCACGCGCAGCGCCACGTTGCCGGTATTGGCGGTCACTTTGAGCGGCAGGCGCGAGCCCGCCTTCACGATGATGGTCAGCGGTCCGGGCCAGAATTTGCGCGCCAGCGCATAGAATTCTTCGGGCAGCGGCTTGGCCAGTTCCTCCGCCTGGTCCGTGCTCGCGATGAGCAGTGACAGCGGCTTGTGACGCGAACGGGTCTTGATGTCGTACACCTTGTCGACCGCGCGCAGGTTGAAGGGATCGGCGGCCAATCCATAAAAAGTGTCGGTGGGCATGCCCAGCACTTCGCCGGAACGGATCTGATCGGCGGCGTACTTGATCAGCGACGACTCAGGAGTCTCGCTACTGATTTTCAGAATCTCGGCGCGCACGGCGCTCCCTTCTCTCGCTTGCTACAGTCTGGATTTATCTTGACCGCGAAACCTACCATAATACGGCAAAACGCCGCAAGATGAAGCAGCAGCGTATGATTCGTTCATGGAAAAGGTGAACGGCTTTAACCACGAAGGACACGAAGTTACACGAAGGAAACACAGTCTACAGAAATCCTTCGTGGTCCTTCGTGTCCTTAGTGGTTCATGGTTTTTCTCTTTATGACGCGAACCTCAGAATCCAGGCCCAGCGCCCAGCAGCGGCTGCGCCGCATCGAAGGCCGCCACAATGCACTGGTCAAGGAACTGCGGCAGGCATTCGCACGCTCCGAGCGCACCGAAGACGGGAACTGCGCCATTGAGGGCCTGCGCATTGTGGAAGAGGCCACGCGCAGCGGCTTGCGGTTTCGCGCTGTCTTCTTCAAAGAGTCGGCGCAAAACCTGGCCGAGCGCCTGCTGCCGCAGATCGGCGCCAACGTCGACACGCTGCTGCTTCCCGACAAACTCTTCGACGCCACCGTTCCCAGCGAGACGCCGCAGGGAGTGGCGGCGCTGGTTCGGCTGAAGGAATTCTCCCTGGCGGATGTGTTGGAACGGCTGCAGGTCGGCCCGGTCATCGTTCTCGCGGGCCTGCAGGACCCGGGCAATCTGGGGACGATCCTGCGTTCGGCCGAAGCTTTTGGCAGCGCGGGCGTGGTGCTGGGCGATGGTACGGTGAGTCCCTTCAATTCGAAAGTAATTCGTGCCTCGGCGGGATCGATGTTTCGCCTGCCCGTTGTGCTTGCTAAGAGCGCGGGCGGGCTGGAAGAGATTTCCGCCAAGTTGCGCGCGCAGAATGTGCGTCTGATTGCCACCTCGTCGCACAAGGGCACTCCGATCGATCAGGCGAAGCTTACCGGGCCTGCGGCGGTTTTTGTCGGCAGCGAGGGCTCGGGTCTGCCTCGCGCCGTCCTGGCGCAAGCGGATGAACTCATCGCGATTCCGCATACGCAGCAGGTCGAATCGTTGAATGCCGGAGTTGCCGGCAGCATCGTGCTCTACGAGGCGGCGCGGCAAAGACGAGGACAGTAACCCGGCGGAAGGGCGCGCCGGCCAAGAAGATCGGTGGAAGAGCGGCCCTTCAGGGCCGCGTAAAGCCTGGGAATCTAACCGGGCTTCAGCCCCTGTCGAAGCCGTTCGCTTCCACAGAACCATTGTCACAAGATCGGATCAGGCCAGCCCGCCTCCGTCGACGACGAACACCGCTCCGGTGATCCAACTCGCCATCGGACTCGCCAGAAACAACACTGCATTGGCGACATCGTCAGGAGTGCCGACGCGCCCCAGCGGACGATTGGCAGCTTCGCGCAAAAACGCCGGTAAGTCCTCGCCCAACTGAGCGCATTCGCTGAGCAGCATGGGAGTCTTGACATCTCCCGGGCAAACGCAGTTCACGCGAATGTTGTGTTTGCCGTGATCGATGGCCATGGCACGCGTCAGATTCACGGCGCCACCTTTGGCGGCGCAGTAGGACGCGGCCCGCGGTCCTCCTTTGAGCGACCATCCCGAACCGATGTTGATGATGCTGCCTCCGCCGATGCGAATCATGTGCGGCACGACTTCGCGCGAGAGCAGGTAGATTCCCTTGAGCGTCACGTCGAGCGCGAAGTCCCATTCGTCCTCGGTGAGTTCGACGATGTCCTTGCGAATGGCGATGCCGGCGCAGTTGCAGAGAATGTCGATCTTGCCTCGTTTCGCAATTACGCTCTCGACGGCGCGATGGCATTCGGCGCCACTGCGGACGTCGCAGTTCAGGAAAACTGCTGCGCCTCCCTGAGCTTCGATCTCGACGGCGCTCTCGCGTCCTTTGACGTCATCGATGTCGAGCAGGGTGACGAATGCCCCCATCTCAGCCAAGCGAAGCGAAATGCTGCGCCCGATGCCGGACGCAGCCCCGGTCACCAGAGCAACCTTGCCCTCCAGCGAGAGGAACTGCGCAGATCGTTCTTCAATTCTCGATTGAGTGTTCATCCCGGGGAATCCGTGACGGACGATTCATGCAGTTAGCGAGCACGCATCAGTTTTACTCAAGACGAAACACTAGTCGCTAATCACTTCTCTCCAGCGCCTTCCGCGCCGCTTCCAACGTCTCCTCCACATCCTGGTCGGTGTGCGCCAGCGTGACAATCGAATGCAGCGACGCCGACGGTGATGCGTACACGCCGAACGGAAACAGCGACAGCACGAACTTCTGAAATGCGGCGCGGTCGACGAACTGGCAGAACTCGCGGTAGTCGCGGATCGCGGGCCGATCGGTGAACATCAACTGAAATATCGGACCTACATTCTGCACCACGGCGGCGCGGCCGCTTCTCCGAAACAATTCTCTGTAGCCCTCGCACAGGCGCTCCGCGAGGCGCCCGGTATGCGCGGAACGAAGCGTTATTGTCGCGGGTGAGCACCCGCAGGTTGGCGCGCGCGGCGTACATTCCAATGCGCGATCCGTTGTGCGTGCCGTAGTGCAGCACGCCTCCCCACTGCAACGCGTCCATCACTTCCGCGCGACCCACCAATGCCGCAACCGGCAAGCCGCAACCCAGCGCCTTGCCGAAGGTCACCAGATCGGGCGACAGATTGTAATATTCCTGGCAGCCGCCGGGAGCGATGCGGAATCCGGTCACCGTCTCATCGAGAATAAAAAGAATGCCGTGGGCATGGGCGATTTCCTGCAGGCCGTGCAAATATCCTTTCGCCGGCGGAATCACGCCCATGTTAGCCATGACGCCTTCGCTGATGATCGCCGCGATCTGGCCGGGATGGTTTTCAACCGCACGCCGCAGCGCCTGCAAATCATTCCAGGGGACGACAATCGTGTCGTCGAGCGCGCTGCGATTCAATCCTGAGCTGTCGGGAATCTTGACGGGATCGCTGCGCAATCCGAGAGCGCTTGGCGGCAGCACGTTCGAACTCACCAGCAGATCGTCATGCCAGCCGTGGTAGTGGCCTTCGAATTTCAAAATCTTCGGACGCCCGGTCACGCCGCGCGCCAGGCGGATTGCCGCCATCATGGCTTCCGTGCCGGTATTGGCGAAGCGTACGCTCTCGGCGTTCGGCACGATCTTTTGCAGCATCTCCGCCACTTCCAGCTCGACCGGCGTGGCGCTGGCAAAGTGCGCTCCGGTCGAAGCGGCTTCGGTGATCGCTTCCACGATCTCAGGATGCGCGTGGCCCAGCGGAAGCGCGCCGAAGGCCATCATCCAGTCGATGTACTCGTTGCCGTCGACGTCGTAAGATGCGCGAGCCGCGGCCGCGCTCCATGAAGATGGGATACTTGCCGAAATTCGCCGGCCCCCGCGACGACGAACTGCTGGCCTCAATCAGCACGCCCAGCGTGCGCTCATAGAGCCTGCCTCGACTTTTCGGTGGTGAAAGCCATCGGACTGCCTCCTAACTGAGCCGCGTACCTCGTAGCGCTAGGCATTCCGCCTGCGGTGCAGTGGCGGTCGAGACGGCGGCGCCACTCGATTCGAATTGCTATGGTACAGCAGAAGTCGCACATCTGAGGCCCTCGGGACGGCCATCCAGGCGACAGTGGCCTGTGAAATAGTCCTGCAATTTATCTCTGCCCGAGCATTCTTATTCTGCATGGCCGACACCCCCGAAACATCCCCCATGAGAGCGACATGCATCCCCCCAATAGTTGGAGTGAGGTTTGAATGCCATGAAAAACAATCGATTCTCGCCGTGTTTCCGCAACTCAGACGATTCGCTCTGAGATCGCTTCTTTCCCTGCATCGTGGCTGCTTCTCTTTGTTGGGGAGCCGCCGCTCAATCCGCTGCCGGAGCCGCACGCCAAGCGAAGAAAAGGCCGCCGAGCCCTCCCACAACGCGGGATGGGTCGTGATTCCGGTCGAAGAATACCGCGTGCTGCGGGCCAAAGCCTATCCGGTCGAGCACGATCCCGAACCGCCTCCGCTGGACGCCACGCTGACGCGGGTCGATTACGACTTGCACGTCACGGGCGACCTGGCGGCCGGGACGCGCCAGCCTCACCGTCGACGTCTTGAAAGACGGATGGGTGCGCGTGCCCGTCCCAGCGGGCTGCTGGTGCGCGAAGCGCGGCTGGACGGCAAGTCGGTGTCGCTGGTGCCGAGCGCAAAAGGCAAAGGGCGGAAACCATCTCTCGGCATTGCTCTCGCATGCGGGGCGATTCGATGCTGCTGCTCGATGTGGACGTGCCGGTCACTTCTTCTGCCGGCGATGAGAGCATTTCCCTGCCCTCCACGGAATCCGGAGTGACTCGCGCCACGGTACTGCTGCCGCGGCAGGGAGTCGATCTGAGAATCGGCGGCGGACTTGCTCTCCGAAAAATCGGAGGCACCCGACGAGACCAAGTGGCTAGCTTACGCCCGCGGAAACGAAGCGCTCACTTTCACCTGGCGCAAGAAAACGGAAGATCACCACGTCGATCTGCCGCTGCGGCTGCGCGGATCGCTGACCCAGCTGACCAGCCTGGCGGAAGACTCGACTTCCATCTATGCGGAAGCGAATTTCGAGGTCGTGCAGGGCGCGGCCCGCGAGGTGCGCATTCAGCTGCCGGAAAAAATAACGGTCAACCAGGTTTCCGGCGCCATGGTGGCCGATTGGGAAATGAAAAACGGCGAACTGGCCGTGACTTTCCTCGAACCGGTCGAGCACAGCGCCCGCTTTGTCATCAGCGGTGAGGCGCGGCTGCCGAACGATGGAATCATCGACATTCCTCTGCTCCGGCTTCTGAACACCGAACGCGACACCGGCGGCGTCGCCGTCGAAATTCTGGGGGCCGGCGAAATCAAAGACCAGAAAGCGCAGGGGCTCGAAGACGCCGACGCCACCGATCTCGGCGAGATGGTGGCGAACCGGCAGTCGCCGGCACTGGTCGCATTTCGTGCGCGCTCGGGCGAAGCGGGCGCAACGAGCGTCGTTGAGCATCAACGTTGCCCGCTACGACCAGCAGGCGGTCTTGATGGCGAACATTGAAGAAGCTCGCTACCAGGTGCTGATGAGCGCCGACGGAAAAGAACTGGTGCAGGCGCGCTACGCGGTGCGCAACAACCAGCGCAACTTCGTGAAAGTTACGTCTGCCCGCGGGCGCGACCGTGTGGAGCGTAACGCTGGCGGGCAGGCCGGTTCGTCCCGGCCAATCGCCTGACGGAAGTCTGCTCTTGCCGCTGGAAAAATCGCGGGGCGGAGAGGATGCGCCCGCCTTCGCCGTCGAAATTCTGTATCTCACAAAAGCAGCCGCGTGGGAGGAGAAAGGCCGCGAGAAAATGACGCTGCCGGCGCTCGATCTTCCCATCTCCCGCACCGGGCTGCTGCTCTACTACCCGCCTCTGTTCAAGGTTTCGGCGGAGCCAGGAACGTTCCGCGCGCAGGAGTACGAGAATCCAATTTCCGCCGTGCTGGAGCCAGCGAGCGGGCGCGGAATCGGCGGAGTCGCTGCTCCGCAGCGCGGCCGGCTCGGACCATGAAAGAAGATCGGCTGGAACAGTTCGCCAAACTGCAAGGCGCCGGAGACAACGAGAAGAAAGAAAGGACTCCACGCAGGCGCTGCTCGACTACGTTCAAAGCGAAATCGCTCGGGCGGCAAGGTGACCGGCATTTTGCCGATCACCGTTTCCTTCCCGGCATTCGGTCCGTCGATATTTCTGGTTTCCGAGCTCACCAGCGAGAACCAGTTTCCCGCGGCGGAGTTCAGCTTTCAGCGCGACAAAAAGGGAGGTGTGCGATGAAGACAAAGCGAGACTGTTAGTAAGTTGCTGCTGTGCTCTGTGGGTGCGGCGGTGGCTCGTGCGGCACGAAGAAAAGTCCGCGCTCCCTTTGCCGGATTCCGGCAATGTCACGCTGACGCTCGATGAATATAACCGGCTCATGGAACTCGCGGCCAAGCCGCCGAAGCGGCCCGACGTCGCGCCGCTTCCCTACTCCATCAAGCATGCCGACGTGAAGCTGCACGTTGAAAACGACGGCGTGCGGGGCACGGTGGAACTGCAAGGTGAAGTCTTCCGCAAAGGCATAAGCAAAGTTCCGCTGACCAGCGGAATGACGGTGCTCGACGCGCACCAGAACGGCAAGGGCGTTCCCGCTGCGTTTGCTTCAGGAGAATGGCACGCACATGGCGCTGCTGCCGGGCCCGGGAGAATTTTCGGTCGCGCTCGACACCGGGACTGCCGCTGAGAATTGAAGCCGGCCGCGCATCGTTCACCCTGCCCGCGCCGGCCGCCGGCAGCGTGCAACTGGCGCTGGTGATTCCCGGCGATCACACGTCGCGAACATCAGCCCCGGCATCATCACCAGCCGGAAATCTGAGAACGGACACACCGCGATTGAAGCCACGCTGGTGCCGGGACAGCCCGCGACTATCTGGTGGGCCACGCGCGAAGCCGTGACTCCAGATCGTGCCCCGCGAAGTGCGATTCCTCTCCGATGCAAAGACGCTGGTCTCGGTAAGCGAGGCGGAGATGCGCATCGCCGTGCTGGCCGACATCACCGTCGTGCAGGGCGAGCCTTCACAATTCCAGGTGGAAATTCCCGCGGGATACGAAGTTACCGGCGTGACCGGCGCTACGCTCGATTCCACGGAAACCAACACCGAGGTCTTGACCCTGAAAGTGAACGCGCCCGCGCCAGCGCAGCGCATCAGTTCCTGATCTCGATGGAGCGCTCCATCAGCAGTGCGAAGGCCGACGCGCCGTTCCTCAGCTTCAAAGGACGCGCAGCGCGAAACCGGCGAGGTGCTGGTCGAGGGCGCGGGCACCATGGAACTCACCGCGACCGAGGGCGGCGGCCTGAAGCGCATGGACGTGAAAGAAGCGAATCCTTACTCTGCGATCGCTGGCGCACTTTCCGCCGCAGGCGGCGTTCCGCTATCACAAGCAGCCCAGCGAAACGCCCACGCTGGCGCTCGAATGGGTGCGCTTCCCCGACGGAAGCGTGCTCGCAGCCGTAGCCGAGAGCGCAACGGTCACGACTCTGGTCACGTCGGAGGGCAAGTCGCTGACCGAAATCAAATTGGTTCTAAGAATCAGGCACAGCCATTCCTGAAAGTCGCGCTGCCCGCCGGCGTCAGCCATTCTTTCCGCCGACGTAGGCGGCGAGCCGCGTGAAACCCGTACAAGGCCCAGATGGAAGCCGCGTGCCGCTGCTGCGGCCGGGATTTCATCCCACCGATTCCTACACGGTTTCGTTCGTGTTCATGCACTCCGGTGCGCCCTTCGCCAAAAAAGGCGGAGCGGACCTGAGCCTTCCCGAGCATGGACATTCCCATCAGCCTGCTGAATTGGGAAGTCTTTCTGCCGGAGCAATACAAAGTGAAAGATTTCGGCGGAGACGTGATTGCCGCCAATCTCGTGCCCGCGGCTTTCCGCGAGGAAGCGGCTATCAATCATCAGCCCCAGGACGAAGGCGCATCCAACAACTTCAGAGTGCAGGCGCCTGCCGGGCAGATGGGCGGCTATGTTGTCGATCCGACCGGGGCAGCCATTCCCAACGCGCGCGTGACCATCACCTATGCAACCACGGGAAGTGGTGTCTCCACCACGACCGACGCTAGTGGGCGGTGGACTCTCGGGGGCGTGTCTTCCGGAAGTTATGCAGCGCGAACCGATGCGGTCGGCTTCAAATCGAGCATTCTCAACCTGAACTACAACGCCAATCAACCCTCGATGTACGAGTTTCCCCTGAGCATTGGCAACGTGTCAGAAACGGTAGAAGTGACTGCGCAGGCGGTTCAAGTTCAAGCCGAGACGTCGACCAATGCGTATCACGGCAGCGTTACCAACAACTCGTTGTTCGGCCTCACCGTTGGCGGCCCCATAACGAACGTTCCAATCAACGGACGCAACCTGACCTCATTGGCGACTCCGGCTCCCGGCGCAGCGTCGGCCAATGTGATGAACCTGCAAAGGCGAGTGGCGGGCGTGTTGCCCGTCGCGGTCGATGTGCCCCGGGCAGGTACTTCGTTCAGCTTCGTCCGGCCGCTGGTTTTGGATGAGGAAACGAAAGTGACTTTCAGCTATAAGAGCCGGTGAAAAAGCGGTGGCGAGTGGCTCCGCGCCCCGCGAACCACGTCGGCGCTAGCGTTTTCTGGCCGATGGCATAGAATGTGTGTTCGCGGGGAGCGCTGATGAGCAATCCTGAGGAGGCGAGAAAGTGGGAAGGTCTCGTAGTCGACGGGAAATTTCCGCTCCGGCAGTGGCTGGGCGGTTCTGAGCACAGCGCGGTCTTTCTCACCGAGCGTCCCGGTCAGACTCAGAACGTCGCTCAGAAAGTCGCGATCAAATTGATCGCGCAGGGCGCCGAGGCCGAACGTCAACTCTCGCGCTGGCGCGCCGCGGCGCAGCTTTCCCATCCTCACCTGATGCGCATCTTTGAAGCTGGGCGATGCCAGGTCGACGGGCAGCCCCTGCTTTATCTCCTGATGGAATATGCCGAGGAGGATCTTTCGCAGATTCTTCCGCAGCGTCCACTGGCGCCCGCAGAAGTGACCGACTTGCTGCCCGCGCTACTGGACGCACTTTCCTACCTGCACGGCAAGGGATTTGTCCACGGGCGGGTCAAGCCTTCGAATGTGCATGCCATGGGGGATCAGTTAAAACTCTCAGCGGATGAGATTGTGGCGGTAGCGGGGCCGCATCCGGCCCGCCGGCGCGACATCTACGATGCGCCTGAAACCGCGGATGGAATTATCTCTCCGGCGGGCGACGTTTGGTCCATCGGCGTGACTCTGGTGGCCGCGCTCACGCAGAACGTATCGTTTGTCGAGGAGGTGGCGACCACGCCTGCGCATCGCGATCCAGATTCGCCGGCCGTTCCTCAACCGTTTCGCGGTATCGCGCGCGAGTGCCTGCATCTCGATCCTAAGCGGCGCTGCTCGATTGCGGAAATCCAAGCGCGCCTGCAGCCCGCGGGACGCTCGGTGCCGGCTGAGCCCGAAGCGCCTCCGCCTGCGAAGCGCCCGTCCAAGCGCGGTCCAATCTTCGCAGCACTGCTTATCGCGGCCGTGGTCGTCGGATTCGTCCTCTTCCATTCCCGCGGAAAGAATGCAGCACCGCTGGCCACCGTGACGAGCGAGCAGCCCGCCGTTCAAGCTCCGCCGGAGGCTGCGCCAACACCTGCACTCAACCCTCGGGCCCAGCAGCCGATCACCGCTCCGGAGATCGCCGCTCCGAAGAAAGCCGCTGCAACGCGCGGCGAGGTCGTGCACCAAGTTCTCCCTGACGTTCCTCAGAGTGCGCGGAATACGATCACTGGCACCATCAAAATCAGTGTGCGGGTCGAAGCGGATGCTTCAGGAAAGGTGACAGCGGCGAAACTCAAGCATCCGGGGCCAAGCGAATATTTTGCCCGTCTGGCTCTGAAAGCGGCGCAGCAATGGGAGTTCACTCCTCCCGCAGCCGATGGCGCGCCTGCGGCCAGCACCTGGGTCATTCAGTTTCGCTTGAAACGAACTGCCACTCAGGCGTCGGCACAACGCGCGAAACACTAGTCTTTCGTCACTCTTTAGTCTCTACTCTTTACTCTTTCATCGGGTGACGCAACTTCCATACAATCTGCCGCACCATGCCGAGCAGCAGCTTCGCGTCGTAAGCTTCCAGCTTGAAACGCAGAACGAGTCTGCCGCGTTTTCTTCTCGAACATCTCGTCCGTCCCCGGCTTCACATAGCCGCTGATGCGCAGCGCTTCAAACAACAACTCCGTAATGTGCTCGGTTTGGTCCGCCGTCGCAAGCTCGATATTTTCCTCCACCGGTGGCAAGCGGCGTCGTCTCGCCAATTCGTAAAGACAGACGGCGACGGACTGCCCCAAGTTCATGGAGATGTTCTTCGCTTGGGTCGGAATGTCAGCAGCCAATGGCAATGGCTGAAGTCTTTGTTGGTCAGACCGATTTTTTCGGAACCGAACACAAGCGCGGCGCGCCCGTGTCTGAGTGCTGGCGAATCGCGGCCCCAGCCTGCTTCGTCGAGTCGCCTGGCCGGACTGCTGCAAGGCTGCGATTGCGCACTGCGGTCGTTCCCACGACCAGAGAGCAGTCGCCCACGGCCTCGGCAACAGTCTTGAATTCTTCCGCGTCTTTCAGACAGGGCCGAAGCACCCACAGCAGAGCGAGCCTCGCGAAATGCAAGTCTGCAAAAGGATTTACCAGCCGCAGACGGTGCGCGCCAAAATTGTCATGGCACGAGCCGCGGCGCCAATGTTGAGAGGATTGCGCGGGCGCACGAGCACCACGACGAGACTGTCGAGATTCCGAGAGCAAGGCAAGGGATCAATTCTAGACGGCAATTTGCCGGTGAGCGATATGCGAGGCGTTGACTCCGCGCCGCTTGCAAGCAACGTCGTTCCGCAGCCTCCTTTGACACCGATTTGAAATTGTAAAAAGAATGTCAAAAACGCGCATGGGGAGGCGCATAATTGCGCCGTCAAACCGATGTAAGCTTCAAGAGTCGAGCTGCTTCCGGATGGGGCCATTCGGGGCGGGTTAACCGGAAGCTCTCCCCCCGAATCACAGGAAAAATCGTTATGGGGAACCTTGCCACGCCACTTATCGACCGCGAGAAGCATGAATCCAGCACCATCGCCAAACCCACCGGCCGCATCCTCGTCGTCGAAGACGATCCGGCCGTACAAAAAGCCCTGCGCCGGCTTTTTGAAACCGAGGGGTACACCGTCGAAACCCAGTCCGATGGCCGATCGGCGCTCGACAGTTTCCAGTCGTCCGCGCCGGCCGCCGTCGTTCTGGATCTGCGTCTGCCCAAGGTTTCCGGCCGCGACGTGTGTAAAGAGATCAAGGCGCTGGCGCCGACTCTGCCCATCGTCGTGCTCAGCGCTGCCAGCGACGTCTCCGACAAGGTTTTGTTGCTCGAGTTGGGCGCCGACGACTATGTCACCAAGCCTTTCAGCCCGCGCGAACTGCTGGCCCGCGTGCGGGCAGCGCTGCGCCACACCGCGCGCACTCCCGGAGCTGCAGATCGTCAGCTTCGATGGCATCACCGCCGACTTCAAGAAAATGGAGATCAAGCGCGATGGCCAAGTCGTCGTCTTGACTGCCCAGGAATTCAAGACCTTCCAGTTTCTGGTGCAGAATGCCGACCGCGTCATCAGCCGCGACGAACTGCTGAACGAAGTCTGGGGATACCAGAACTATCCCTCCACCCGCACCGTCGACAACCACATCCTCAAACTCCGCCAGAAACTGGAGAGAGACCCATCGAGCCCGGTACACTTCCGCACAGTCCATGGCATGGGATACAAGTTCGTTCGCTGAATCCCTGTGAACCCGTCTCCCGAGTCCGCGCTCGATCAATTCTTCCGGCCGATTCGACTGGCAAGTCTGCGGCCGGACTTCGTGCCGCGACTGCGCCTGCGCACGCGCTTTCTGCTTTCCATGCTGCTGATCACGGCCGGGCTCACCACCACCAGCCTGCTGCTGGTGCAGCGCAAGCGTTCGGAGACAACGTCCGGCAGAGCATCGCCGTAAACCTGCGCAATTCCGTCGCCGCCTTCCAGGATTTCCGCCACGAGCGCGAGACCATGCTGACCAGCGACGTGGCTCTGCTGGCGGATCTTCCCATCACGCGCGCCATCATGACCAGCACCCGACCCCGTCACGATTCAGGACGCATCGCAGGACATTTCGCGACATCGCGAGCACAGCGATCTTTTTGTACTGGTCGATCGAGCCGGCGAGGTCGTCGCGCTGCATACCAAGACTCCCGGATTCACGAAGGAAGCGGCAGAAAAATATTTTCAGCAGTCCCTCGATGACGATCGCGGAGAATCCAGCCACTGGTGGCTCGGGGACCATCATCTTTACCAGACATTCATCCAGCCCATCTATCGCGGATCGAGAGACCGACGGCACCCTGCTCGGGTTCCTGGTCATCGGCTACGAGATCAACGACCGCCTGGCCGCCGAAGTCAGCAAAGTAGCCGGCAGCCAGGTGGCGTTCTCCTGCGGAAACGAAGTCGTGGCCACGACGCTGACTCCGGCACAGGTCCAGGCGGGCAACATTCAGGATCTGATCGCCGGCTCTGCGCAGGATGACCCCCGCGAATGTCGAGAAGTCGGCAGAACGAGCGAACGCTTCCTGGCCACTTCCCTCGTACTCTCCGGTTCACGGACCACCCCGGTGCGCTTGAGCGTGCTCGGCTCTTACGATCAGGCGACGAAGTTTCTGGATCAGCTGAATCGCTATCTGCTGCTGCTGGGCCTGGCCGCGATCGTGGTCGGCAGCGGCCTGGTGTTTTTCATCTCGCACACTTTCACGCGGCCTCTGGGCAATCTCGTCGCCGGCGTCCGCGCCCTGGAAGGCGGAGACTTCCATCATCCCCTCGATTCTCGCGGCGGAGACGAAGTCGCCGAACTGACCCGCGCCTTCGACCGCATGCGCGCCAGCCTGCTCAAGAGCCAGCACGACCTGCTGGAATCCGAACAACTGGCGACTATCGGACGCATGGCCAGTTCGATTTCGCACGATCTGCGCCACTCTCTCGCCGCCATCGTCGCAAACTCTGAATTTCTTTGCGACAGTCATCTCACCCCGGTGCAGCGCGAAGAGTTGTATCAGGAAGTTCGCACCGGCGTGAACCTGATGACCGACCTCATCGATTCCCTGCTCGAATTCGCCCGCACCCGCGAATCGCTCAACCCCGCCTACGCCAACGTTTCGGAAACCATTCAACGATCTGTGCTGGCGGTGCGGCTGCATCCCCGGCATCACAACCGTTCTATCGATGTGCTGTGCGCCGTCCAAGTTGCCGGATGGTTTGATCAGCGCAAGCTGGAACGTGCTCTATACAACTTGCTGTTGAACGCCTGCGAGGCAGCGCCCGCCGTGGGCGGCAAAGTGGAAGTCACGGCGGCCGAGGTTGCCGGCTCCGATCACGATTTCGGTCGCCGACAACGGTCCCGGCATTGCCGAATCCATTCGCGAGCGTTTGTTCCATCCTTTTGTCAGCTTCGGCAAGGAAAACGGCACTGGACTGGGGCTGGCAGTCGTGCAGAAAATTGTGCAGGATCACGGCGGCGAGATTGTGGTGGAGCGCACAGTCATGGCACGGGCAAGGGAACTATCTTCCGCATCGTGCTGCCCGGCCGCCTGCAGGATGCCTCCCGCAACTCCGGCGAGCCCGGCGTCGAGACGCGTCGCTCGTGCCCGACGGCAGGATGATGCGCAACGGAATTCGATTTCGCATCCGGGCCCGTAGGCACGATCCGTCTCTTCGCCAAGTGCCTGACCCTGGATCATGACCCTGGATGGTGTAGGAGGACGGTGTGAAGAGCCTTAGGAATTTTGGTTTCCGATTTCTGTCCGAATTCGTGCGGGGCCGCATTGGCGGTCGCCGCTTTCGTCTTATTGCAGCGCTCTCGGCCCGGCGCAGGACGCCGGCAACTGCCCGCCGGCGCCGGGTGAGACCGCAGACGCCGTGCGTGACCTGCAGGACCAGGTCCGCGAACTTCGCAGTCTGGTGGAAGAGATGCGCGCCGAAAATGCCGAGTCCCGCGCCGAGATGCATCAACTGCGCCACGACCTGGAATCCACGCGCGCCCTGTTGGAGCACGCCCGCGACGCCCAGTGAATGCCAACTCAACCACGAGTCGCCGCAGCCGCTCCGCCGCAGTAACCGCATCGGGAACGACCAGCGTAGCGCCCCCTCCGCTCGAAGAACGCGTGCAGAAGCTGGAAGATTCCACTTCTCTGATCGGCTCGAAAATCGACGAACAATACCAGACCAAAGTCGAGACCGCGTCCAAGTACCGCGCGCGTCTGCACGGCATCGTCCTGATGAACGCGTTCCGCAACGTCGGGCGGCTCCGACAATCTGGACTTTCCCAGCTATTCCGAACCGGTAACTCCGGGATGCGCCAGAAGCCGCTCTCGGGGCGACCATGCGCCAGTCCGAAATCGGCCTCGAAGTCTTCGGCCCGACTATCGCCGGAGCCAGAACCTCGGCCGACGTTCAACTCGATTTCGCTGGAGGATTTCCCGCCACCGGCAACGGCGTGAACTTCGGTATCGTTCGCCTGCAGACCGCCAACGTTCGATTCGACTGGGAACACACCTCCGTCGTCGCCGGCCAGGACGCCCTGTTCATCTCGCCTCTCTCACCCACTTCGTTCGCTTCGCTGGCCACGCCTGCTTTTGCCTTCGCCGGAAATCTTTGGGGCTGGACGCCGCAACTGCGCGTCGAACACCGCTTCTCCGTCTCCGACCAGCAAACCGTAACGGTCCAGGCCGGAATTCTCGACAATCTCGACTGGGAGTCTCCCTCCAATTCGTTCTATCGCACGGCCCAGGCCGGAGAAATGTCCGGCCAGCCCGCCTACGCGTTCCGCACCGCCTGGTCGCGTCCGGTGTGGGATCATCCGCTCAGCTTCGGCGTCGCCGGTTACTATGGCCGCCAGGACTGGACTTGGGGCCGTTTCGTCGACGCCTGGGCCGGAATGGCCGATTGGCAAATTCCCATTGTTCCGCGCCTCGGCCTCTCCGGAGAGTTTTATCGCGGCCGTGGCATTGGCGGACTCGGCGGCGCCATCGGAACTTCCATTGTGTATGGCGGCAACCCGGCTGCGCCTTACACTCCGATCCGCGGCCTCGACACTGCCGGCGGATGGACTCAACTGAAGTTCCAGCTGACTCCCAAGCTCGAATTGAACGGCGTCATCGCCGAAGACGACGCATTCGCCGGCGACATACGCGGCTTCGCCACTGACCAGAATAACTTTGGCCCGATTCTCGGACGCAATCGCGGCGCACTGGGCAACGTTGTCTTTCGCCCTCGCTCCGACCTGTTGCTTTCGGCGGAGTTCCGGCGCTTGCACACCTTCCCCGTCTATGACAGCAGCAGCAGCAACCAATCAGGTCAATCTATCCGTGGGGATTTTGTTTTGAAAACTCGTCGCGATCATTCGCGGATGTCCTGCTCTATCTTCTGCTGCTGGCGGCGATCTGCGCGCCAGCCCAGCAGTCCCTGAAGGCACATGTGCAGCTCACTCAGAAACGGTCAACCCCCTGGCGGACGCAGTCGAAGCGCGAAGCAGTGGTCTGGCTGACTCCCGTCGGCGCAACGGTCGAGACGCCGCAACAAGACCCATCCCACATTCCGCAACTGGTGCAGAAAAATAAAAGTTTCACCCTTCGCTGTCTGGTAATTCCGGTCGGCGGCAAAGTGGAATTCCCCAATCACGATCCGTTCTTTCACAACGTGTTTTCCCTGTTCGAGGGCAAGCGCTTCGATCTTGGACTCTACGAAAGCGGGACCACGCGCTTCGTCCAGTTCGACAAACCCGGCATCTCGTTCATCTTCTGCAACATTCATGAGCAGATGAGCGCCGTCGTCATTGCCCTGGCCACGCCCTACTACGCCATCTCCGACGCGCGCGGAGATCTCAGCCTTCCCCAATGTTCCGCCGGGCCGCTACCAAGTTCAGATGTTTCACTCTTCGGTCGCACCCGACGCTCTGCGCGCCCTGAGCCGCGAGATAACGATCGGTCCCGGGGACACCTCAATCGGAAATTTCACTTTGGCCGAAACCGATGTACGCGCAGGCCCACAAAAACAAATACGGCCGCGATTACGATCGCCCCGACCCCGACAGCCCGGCCTACGCCCGGCCATAAGTGGAAAAGTTTCGCGGGCGTGATTTTGCGGACATGATTTCACGAATATGATTTCGCGAACATGAATTCGCTAACGTGATTTCGCAAAACATGAAAAAGGGCGTGCCGCTAAGCACGCCCTCTTCCGCCTCTGACTCTATCTTCACTTCGTTTACATCAACTCGTTTCCATCAGCGCGCTGGTCCAGGCTTCAGCGATGACCGCCGCCGCCGGAGTGGCCTCCGCCGCTCGGCGCGCTATGCGATCCACCGTAACTCGGAGCGCGAGCGGCCGGAGCGTGATAGCCGCCGCCGTATGTTCCGCGTGAACCGCCATAGGATGGACTACGCACGATCGGTTGCCGCATATCCAACTGCGGACGCGAAGTCGATCCCCGCCCGTAGCCGTCTGAGTACGAACCGGTGCCGCGCGATCCCGACGTACTTGGAGCGGTGCGGTTCCAGTAGCCGCCGCTGCTGCCCCGCTCCGAGTTCCCCGCTGTCGCTCCAGCCTCTCCACGCGCCGCGTCGCTGTGGGATGGCGGCGTGAACGGCCGAAATCCATCGCGGTTGCCAGCGGGAGTTGACGAGCTCGCGCCACGCTGCGCTTCCATGTTGTGCGTTTCCGTGTTGGAGGAGCCTACGCTTCGGTTCTCCGAGCCCATGTTTGCGTTCCCATGCTCTGAGCCGAAGCCAGAAGAGGAACGAGCGCTGCTGGGCGGCGTGAACGCACGAGTCGTGCCCGCCCCCGAACTCGCTCGCGTTCCACCGGTCCCACTCATGCCACGCGCGGTTTCGCCAGCACCCGCACCTTCCCGGCCTCCGGCCGGAACCGCACCTACATGGTTCTGCGCCATGCTCTGCCGCAGACTGGCCGTCTCCTGCTGGAACGACTGCCGCGAAGCAGTGTTATGCACCGATCCAAAGAAATGTTCCGAACCGTTGCGCACCGTGGAGGGCGCTGCCGTGCGTCCGCTCGCCGACAAACTGGCCCGCGATGGAACCACGGGCAGATTGCCTGCCATCATGCGCGCCCCGCCCAACTGCTCACGCGTCGCCGCCGCAGCCGTCACCCGGCCTGCACCGAAGTGTCCGGCGTTGACCGTCGACATGCCCCGGCCAATGCGGGCGTCATGAATGTTCGCGACGTTCGAGAAGCGCGTTCCGGCATGCAGCGGCGCGAAGCCGCCATAACGGCCATACCCGCCACGAAGCCGGCCCAACCAAAGCGGCCGCCGTATCCACCCCACCACGGATGGAAATAGTCGCAAGGCCCGATCGGAAGCCAGCCGAATCCTCCCCAACCGCCAAAGCCAAATCCGAAACCAAATCCGGCGCCCCATCCCCAGAACGAAACATAGGCCGGAGCCCAGAACGGACGATAGAATCCGCCACCATAAATCGGACCCGGCCACCACGCCCATCCCGCGCCATAAGGGAACCAGCGCCCGTAGTGATACGGCGCCCATCCCCAAGGCTCGTAGCCCACCCAAGTCCAGCCGTAGTAGGGCTCATAAGTCCAGTTGCCGTCGCGATACGGAGCCCAGCCATCGGCCTCGTTCGGAACCCACACGTCGCCGTAGTCGGGAACATTCTGCCAGCGGCCATAAGCATCCAGATCCTGCGTTCCGGTGTAGTAGTGATTGGTGTGCCGCCACGAACTGGCGTTCCGGATCATGTGATCGCGGTCGCTGTTCCAGCGATCCCAATCGTCGCGATCGGGAGCCGGAGAAATCTTGTACTGCGCGGAATGGCTGTCGCCGCGCACCGTCGCCATTTCGCCGCGTGCACTTCGGCGCTGCCCTGCGGCGTGGCAATCTGCGCCTCGCCCTCCCGCACAATCACGAGCGTGTCGCCATCAGGCCGCACTTCGATGCGGAACACGCCATCCTGATGCGCAGGATGCACCGAAACGTTCGGCGTATCGATCTCAGGCTCGGCTTCGCTGTCTTTCGAAACCGTATAGATTGGCCAGGCCCTGGCCCAGCTGAATCTGAATATCTTGGTGCGTCAAGGTTCGCGATGTTGGCCTTGGAGTTCGCGCCCAGACGAAGCGTGTTGGCAAAGTCGAGCTGCAATTCGGTGCGCGCAGTTGTCGCCGGTCGAAACCTTGTCGCCGGTCATGACGGGCTGGTTCAACACCGCCGCCGACCAGTCGCCGGAATCCCCGCGCTGCGTCGAAACGTCGCCGTGAATCAGGCTGATGCGCGCCACGCCCTGGTCCGTCTTCGCCGGACCCTCGCCCGAAGGTCCGCCGGGCTGCAGCTTCTGTAGGCTGCGCATCGCCAGGATTTCCCCGCGGCGCAGCCTGTCCCGGCTGAGGAGGCGCCACTGGCCCCTGCCCCGGTTGCCCGATCTCCATCGGCGCGCTCGGCTGATCCGAGGGCGCAGGTGTTTCTTCGTTCGTCTGCGCCAGCGCGCTCATCGACAGCACACCCAATAACGCTAGAGTTAAGACTAAAAAATTCGATATGAATCTGCTTTTCATGACATACCTTTTCGAACATCACATGGCCGAATCAATCAGCATGGTGACTAAATCCCTTCCAAAAGGAGCGGCAACTGCAGTGCCAAAGAGAGAAGGATAGGCCGTCTACAAGTCGTCTGTTTTCAGTGAATAACGAGACTGATGCAATGTGCGACTCGGGCGAATTCGATGAAGGTTGGCCGACCTGAGCCACGGGTGGTGGTTTTCAGCCAGCTAGGGGGGACTGATCGCGTGCGGCTGAGTACCCGTGCTAGGCTCGGCCATCCCGCCTTCCCTTGCGGGCTCGGTGGGTGCCGGGGCTGTCTGCCTTTCCTGAAGTCATCTTCCTCAACAAGCTCCTGGCCTCTTCCTTTGACTGCTCGGTAGCCCATGGTGATCGGCGCGTCTTCTCCAGGTAAGAACGTGTTCTTAACAAGTCGCCTTTGTGGAGGTAGATTTTGGCTATATTTAAATTTGCGTCGCCGTCCTCCTGCTGGACAGCTCGCCGGAACCATTCTATAGCCTGCCCGAATTTCTTTCGGTCGCGCAGGATGCATCCTATGTTGTTTGCCACCGAGCGAGCCCCGGCGCGATAGGCCAATCTATACCAATCGATGGCGGCATCGGGATTGGCTTTTACGCCGATTCCGTTGTGATAAAAGTGGCCAACTGTACTGAAGGCTGCCTTCATCCCCGCTCTTGCTGCCGCAAGAAAGAGACGGAAGGCAGGCCGCGAACGGCCCTTGCTCCACGCCTCGTCACCACGTCGGTACAGCTCGTTTGCCCTGTTGGCCTCGCGCAGATTCCGCAGTGGTCCTGCCTTCACTGCCATAGCTTCTCCTCCATATCAAAGGCTGATGGTTCGCAAAGTCCCGACGCAAAGCACCCTGCAATCGCCCCGCCGACCATCGGTGTTCCTGTAACTATTTCTGCGCCGACCCCAACCTTCTGTGCGTAAGGCGACCAGCCCGGTTGTTTGTCTACCCAACTGCCTGAGTGTGGATTCCTAACTTGATATTCTCCCGCCTTACCAACTCGCTGCGCTTGACTACTTGGGCAAGCTCTGCATGAACTCCTCAAGCACGCGATTGAACTTCTCGGGATCGTCGACGAACAGGGCATGACCATCGCCCTCGAATTTTGCCACCCGCAATCTGTCGCCCAGTTTCGATTTCAGGAAGTCGGCGGTCGGCTGCGTGGCGGGCTGGTAGGTAAAGAGCACCGGGCGATTCATCTTGGCCAGACCGGCCGAAAAATCCTTCGCGGCAATCATGTCGTAAATGAGCACCACCGCAGTGTCAGGCGGGGTCTGCTCCGAGGCATCGATCACGCGCTTCAGATAGTCCTCCGTCTGCGGCTTTTTGTACATGCTTCGGACAAAACCTTCCGCTTGTTTCTGACGATCCTGCTGGAGCTGGTTCATCCATCCCGAGAGGCCGGCAAACATCTCGGGGCTGACCTTGTCTGGCAGGAATCCATCGACCAGCACGAACCCGCCAACGTTATCGCTGCCAAATTGCTCGGCATATTTCACGAGTTCGCCGCACGCCATCGACCACCCAACCAGCACCGGCTGCTGCAGGCCAAGATGATCGACGAGTTCCTTATAGTCGCGGCTGCGGGTTTCGGGCAGATGGCCGTAGGTCGGCTTATCGCTCTCGCCCTGTGACCGCGGATCGACGGCAACGACGTGATATTTCTTCGAGAACTCGTCGATCTGTTTCTGCCAGATCCAGGCCGGCATGGTCCATCCTGGAATGAACACGATGGCGCGGCCGCTGCCGGCCTCGAGGTAATGGATCCGTGTGCCGTCCGACGTTTTAAAAAAATCGCTCTTCGCCGTCTGCGCCACAACTCCCGGCACCGCCAGGATGCACATCAGGACAACGGTCAGTCTGGTTCTCATCGTTTGCTCCTAATCAACCTGTGCATGATTCTTCTCACTCGAAAGTATCACTTTGGCTTCGCGCCGGCTCTTCTTGATTGTGCACCGTGCCAAATCGTGCTGATCGTGACCTGTGTTCTCTTCACGGAATACAAAACGACGTAGGGAGTGCCTCCGATCACCAATTCGAGGATTCCCGGTTCTGCTCCCACGCGACCGAGATTCGGATGATTTCTAAGTGCCTCCACGACGGCAACGATGCGGGTAGCCAACCGAGCGGCAGCGTCAGGCTTGTCGTTAGCAACGTAGGCGCGAATCTCTTCCAACCGTGCGCGCGCCAGGTGGGACCAGACAATCTCCACTAGCTCCGGGCCTCGTCATCGTGCTGCTTGCCGCAGGCGCATTTCGGCGGCGGTAGCTCCCGAGCGGTGCCCCAGGATAGCAGCCAGGCCTTCATGTCTTCGTGCTTAATATAGTGGCCGGACTTCACCTGGCGGTCGGCCTGGCGAATCTCGGCCAGCATCCTCTCCTGGTCGGCGACATACGACTCGACCGCGTCAGAGATGAGAAAGTTAGAGCTTCGCCCGGATACCTTGGCCAGCTTCGCCAGCCGTTGCTTCGTCTTCGGCCTCAGACGAATACTCAGAGTCGCGCTACGTGTGTTCGCCATGAACACATCTTACCATGTTGACCTACGGTTCCTTTTCCCCTTCATCCGCAATCCCGATCTTCGACAGCCGGTAGCGCAGAGCGTTCCGCGAAAGGCCCAGCAGGCGCGCCGCCTGGCTCTTGTTGCCGTTGGCGCGGCGCAGCGCTTCCTGCACCATTTCGTCTTCCCATTGTTCCAGGGTCATGCCGTCGGGAAGAAATCCTCCGCCGCCGTTCGCCGCTTTTGCAGGACGCGTGTCCAAGATGAATGTCGGCCGGCGTGAGCACGCTGCCTTTCGCCAGCGCGCAGGCGCGTTCGACAATGTTCTGCAGCTCGCGGACATTTCCCGGCCAGTGGTAGTTCACCAGAATCTGCATCGCCTCCGGCGTAATGCCTTCGACGGGCTTGCCCGATTCTCCGGTGAACCGCGAGATGAACAGATTCGCCAGATCGGGAATGTCCTCTTTGCGTTCGCGCAACGGCGCAATGTCGATGGGCACAACGTTCAGGCGATAGTAAAGATCTTCGCGGAACGTGCCCTGCTCGAGCGCTGTCGCGCAGATCGCTTGATTGGTGGCGGCAATCAGCCGCACATCGACCTTCACGGTGCGCGTTCCGCCCAGCCGCTCGAACTCGCGCTCCTGCAGCACGCGCAACAATTTCACCTGCGTCACCGGAGGCACGTCGCCGATCTCGTCGAGAAACAGCGTTCCTTTGTCGGCCAGTTCAAATTTGCCCGGCTTGCTGGCAACGGCTCCGGTGAACGCTCCTTTTTCGAAGCCGAACAATTCGCTTTCCAGAAGATTCTCGGGGATCGCGGTGCTGTTGATCTTCAGGAACGGGCCCGACGCCCGGCGCGATTTTTCGTGAATCGCGCGCGCAATCAAGTCTTTGCCCACTCCGCTCTCCCCGCCCAGCAGCACCGTCGCGTTCGTCGGAGCGACGCGCTCCACCGTGGCCAGCACTTCCTGCATCTTCGGGCTGCGCGCGACGACGTTCGGATGCGCGTAGCGCTTCCCCAGCGCTTCGCGCAAAGACCGGTTTTCTTCGCGCAAATTGCGGACGTCGAGTTCCTTGTGGATCACCATCCGCATCTCAGTCAGCGAAAACGGTTTCAGCACATAGTCGCTGGCCCCAGCCTTCATGGCCTCGACCGCAGTTTCAACGCTGCCAAATGCGGTCATCACGACCACCGGCAGAGCGGCGTTCTGGCGCTTGACGGTCTGCAGAAACTCCAGGCCGTTCATGCCGGGAAGTTTCAGATCGGTCAGCACCAGATCGATGGAATTCTCGCGCAGCAGCTTCAGTCCGGTCTCGGCGTCTCCGGCGGAGAACGTGGTGAAGCCGTCCTCGCCGAGATTCAACTCGAGCAGGCGGCGCATCTTGGCTTCGTCTTCGACAATCAGAATTGCCGGCATGAGCGCGTCGTCCTCGATTTCTTTGCGTTTTCTTCCTCAGTTCGGAGCTTCACGAGATCACCAGATGAGCGGTGGATCCCATCGTTGCGTTCTCGCTCGGCCGCGGGAAAAAATATCACAAAACGGGCGCCTGGGTACCTGCTGAACCGATCGACCTGGTTCGGCTGCACCGCTGCCAGCGGGACCGTCTGGAACTTCGATACGGATGGTGCCATGATGTCCGTCAATAATCTTCGAGACGATCGACAATCCCAGTCCGACGCCGGTTTTCTTCGTGGTCACGAACGGATTAAAAATCTGTTCCCGCAACTCCAGCGGAATGCCCGGCCCAGTATCTTCGATGCGCACTTCGACCTCCGTCGACTGTCGCGTCGCCGTCGCGCCCGCTCGCACGCGCTTTCGCTGACCTTGCACCCGCAGTAACGCCACCCGTCTGGCGCTCATCGCATCGTACGCATTCTGCACAATATTCAGGAAGGCCTGCTCGCACAGGCTCTCATCCAGCGGCACCAGCGGCAGACCGGGCTCGTATTCTCTTCTCCACGCGAACCGGCGCGCCTTTCCACAAGTTGCGCGACATCATTCAAGGCGCGGTCGAGCACGGTCAGTGATGTCTTGCGGCGTAAGATCGGCGTGCAAAGGACGCGCGAAATCCAGAAAGCGCGTGACCAGCGCGCTCAGGCGGTTGGTTTCGGTCGAAATATATCCCGCAAGTTCAGTGGCCAGCGGATTCGACTCTCCCAGCTTCTGCGTCAGCATTTCCGCCGAGCCTTTGATCACTCCCAGAGGATTGCGAATCTCGTGCGCAAGTCCGGCGGAAAGCTGGCCGAGCGCGGCCAGCCGCTCGGAGCGCCGCGCCTCGGCCTGCGCCTGCTCCAGCCGGCGATTGGTTTCAGCGAGCGTCTCCGCCAGTTCCTGATAGCGCTGAGTCTGGCGCCGGTTCTCGACCACAAAGCGATTCACCACCATCGCCGCAAGGAAGAAGAAGAGAATGCGGATCGCGAGCAGGCCGATAGCTCTCGGTCGTGATCTCCATACTCCTGCAGCGCGGGATAGAGATAGGAGCAGTACGCCGCCGAAGCCAGCGCAGTCCACAACAACGTGGCCCAGGGGCCAAAGTATTCCGCGGCCGTGACCACGGGCAGAAAGTAGATCGGGTAGTAGCTGCTGTTGATGCTCAGCTCGCCGGTGTGATCGATCAGCAGCGTTGCCAGGGCAATCTTCAACAAGACCAAATACACGGGGCCGCGGCGTGGAAGGCGGGCAATCAGCCATCCCTCGCCCAACTGAATTACCCCGAAGGCCAGCAGGATGAGTTGCTTGTGGATTTCCCGCACGGGCGGCAGCAGGGCCAGTCCGGCGAGCAGAGCCAGCCAGAGCACATCCATCCAGTTCATCGTGGGACGCTTGGCTTCGATCATTTTGCTTCGGTCTTCACTACTCCGATCTTCGCTGCCTCGATCTTCATTTCTTTGATCTTCGCTTCTTTCATCTTTCGATCACTTTACTTCGATGATGTCTCGGAGAAAAGGCGCTGCGTCGCAAAAAAGTACGCCGGGAGAGCTCGCGCTTCTCCCGGCGTTGCTTCACTGTTTGTCTGCTCCGCCAGGCGCATCTCATGCGAACCCTATCACACCGCAAGAAACGCGTCCGCGTCAACGTCACTTCTTGGGCGGCTGCTCCGCTTGCGGCGCGCAGGTGCTTCGCGGCGCGGGCGCGGGTCTTGGCGCCGGCGGCGGAGAAGCCGGCCGCTGCTGTTGCCATTGATTGAACTTCTGTTCCTGCTGCTGCTCCTGTTGCTGGCTGCGCTCCTGCACCGGCGGCGTCGGCCTCACCAGCGGATGCGTTTCCTGCGGAGAGGAATTCGCCGGCTGTGGCAATGCGAATCCTGTCTCGCCGGGCTGCTGTTTCCCGACTGCGGATTCGATGCTTCCGATTTTGATCGGACTCGGATTCCGGTCCTCGGCCTGCGGGCTTCCCTGCATGCTCGTAGACGCGCGGCTGCGTTTGCTGCAACTGCCTAACTGATGTTCCCGTTGGCATTGTTGCCGGCATTGCCGGGCGGGGTAAACGGTTTGAAGCCTGTCTTGAGTTGCCGGCTGGCTGGCCGGCTGGCTCTGGTTCGACGGCTGCCGGCTGCGCCGGCCCCTGCCGGACGCACCAGCGCCTGCTGATTCAGATGTCCCCCGCCTGCGCCTGCCGCTGCTCGATCGGCGCGGAGGTGGAGGCGGCGTTCTGACCGCGACCACCGGACGGCTGATGACTGCTGCCGGCGGCCTCGCCGACACTGGCCGTCCGGCGCCGATCACACTGGCATGGACTGGCTCGGCGGCTGACGACGTGACTCACCGGCGCTGCCGCGATTTCCCTGCGCATCCACTTTCATCATGTTCTGCGCCACCGGGCGCGCGTTCACAAACGCATCCTGCGACACCACGGTCACGCCGTTGGTGACGCGCTGATTCGCGTAGGTAATGTTGTTGACGCGGTGCGATTACGATGTTCGATCGACTACCGTGTTGTAGACATTCGTCACCCTCGTGACATTCACCGCCGTATTGGTGATGTTCACATTGTTCACGTAGGCGCGGCTCACGCGATATCCCGGCAGATAGACTTCTCCCGGAGCCAGCGGGAACCATCCCACGCCAACTCCCGCCGAGAAGCGGAAGCCCGGCCGCCGCCCACGAAAGCCACCAGCGCCGGCGCCCACATGGGACGCACACCACCGGCCCCGGAACCCAGAACCATCCGTTGTTCACGAACGCCCAGCGCCCGTAGTGGAAATGGCGCGAATCCCCAGGGCTCGTTTTCAACCCAGGTCCAGCCCCACGGCCCGATGAAGACCCAGTGGCCGAAGCGATACGGAGCCCATCCCACGACGATGCGCGCGCGGCCGCCAGCACGGGCCATAGCCGGCGACGTAGCTCCAGTCGCCGTTGTCGTCGAGATCTTCGTAGCCGGTCATTTCGCGCGAAACATAATTCGCGGAGTCGGCGTCATCTTCGCGACTGGTCGCGATCGAACGCCCAGCTATCAAGATCATCCTGGTCGGGAATCTGGCCGAGGTCATAATCGAGGTGGTCGTTGCCGGTAAATGTGGCGGACTGATTCGCGACCACGGTGTAAGTAAAGCCGCCGCCCGTGACGCGTCCGCGGCCGTGCCAGACGGTGGTAATGGTCTGGCTTCCGTCCTCGCTCACATCCACGCGATATTCGCCGGGCTGCAGCAGGCTGAACGCGATGTTGGGCGTATCGATCTCGTAGGTGTCGTCATCATCGACGTGGCGCACGCGCAGAATCAGCGATCCCTGCGCCAGCCGGATCTGCGTGGTGTGGTCGTCGAGTGTCGAAGAAACGTGATTCCGGTCTTCGCGCCCAGGCGGATGGCCGCGGAGCCAACGTGAACTTCGGCGCGCGAATCCTCGTCCGCCCAGAGATCGTCGCCGGTGACCATCGGGACGATTGGGAACCGCGGTGACCCAGTCGTCTTCGCCCGCCGGGCGAAACTGCACGTCCCCGTCGGAGAAGTTCAGCCGCGCTACGCGGCCGGGAGGATCCTGGACTCTGATCTTGATCTTCGTCTGGCTGTCTGGCTGATTTTGCATCTGGCATTGGACTCGTCATCCTGCGCTTTCGCGATGGTCGAAATTTGCAGCATGAATGCAAAGCTCGCCGATAGAAATATCCAGGACCCACATTTGCGTGTTTTCATAATTTCGCCCCGACGGAATAACAATCCGCATGACGTCGATTTTACCGACATCCGTGTAAACACAATAGAGACAGTTTAGTTTCCTCCGCGTGATGCGAAGTGGTTTCGAGCAGCGATTGTACGAACTTGCCGGGAGATTGGCCGACCTTCCACATTGCTACGCAAACCTGCGTACAACAACACTGCCTAGCCGAAGTTTCGCATTGCTCGAAACGGCTCGCGAAACAGTACGGTTCACGGAGCAGCTGGTTCACGAATGGGCCGCCTGTGAAAGACACAATGAGCATTATCGAGCATTAGCCACGATCAACGATATTTTCTTCGCCGCGGTCGACGCGATCTTGACCGCATGATGCTGTACCGCGACGAGGGAAACTGGCTGCCCGTTACCTCCCGCGAGTTTGGCCAGCAGCGTCGCTCGAACCGCGCGCGCGCTGCATGCCTGGGGAGTTCAGCGCGGCGATCGCATCGCCATCCTCAGCGAGAATCGGCCCGAGTGGCCCATCGCCGACATGGCCAGCCTACTGCTCGGCGCCGTGACCGTCCCGCTCTATACCACGCTCACGGCCGACCAGACTGCCTTTGTGCTGAATGACTCCGGCTGCCGCGCCATCTTTCTGTCATCGGACCAGCAACTGCGCAAGATCCTGTCGATCCTGCCCAGACAAAGATCGAAAAAATCGTCGTCATGGATCCCGTGGAATTCGTCGGCGATCTCGCTCCGTTCGCGGGCCAATGCGTCGCCATGAGCCAAATCACGTCGCAGGGCCCGGAGAACACTCGACGCCGAGATCTGGAAGCGCGAGCGCGCTCCATCGGCCCCGACGATCTGGCGACCATCGTCTACACCTCCGGGAACGACCGGCACTTCCAAAGGAGCGATGTTGACCCATGGCAACATCGCGTCCAATATTCTGTGCTCGCTGCAGGATTTCGACATGCGGCCCGGACTGATCAGCATCTCGTTTCTGCCGCTCTGCCACATCACCGCGCGCCACGTGGATTTCGCCATGCTCTATCACGGCGTGACCCTGGCCTATTGCCCGTTTATGGACCGGCTGCCGGCGAGCCTGCTGGAGGTGCAGCCGTCGATTTTTGTTGCCGTGCCTCGCGTTTACGAAAAAATCTATGCGCAGGCGGAGCAGAAAGCCAAGGGCCTGCCCAAGCGCGCAATCTACGAATGGGCTCTTTCCGTGGGGCAAGACCCATAAGCCGGAAATTCTTGCAGGAAGGACTCCCACATCGCGCAGTTGGAAGCTGGCCAACCGGCTCGTGTTTTCGAAGATTCGCGAGGGCATGGGTGGGCAGATCGAGACGTTCATCTCTGGCGGAGCGCCGCTTGGGCCGCGAACTGGCCGAATGGTATGCCACGGCCGGCATCCGCATCCACGAAGGCTACGGACTCACAGAAACCTCGCCGGTGATTGCGCGTGAATACGCCCGTCAATCACCGCATTGGGACGGTGGGCAAGATTCTGTCGAATCTCGAAGTGCGCATCGCGGAGGACGGCGAAATTCTGGTGCGCGGTCCCTCGGTTTTCAAGGGCTACTGGAATCGGCCGGAGGAGACGAAGATGCATTCGTCGATGGCAAGATCAACGTGGCAGATCGACGACGGCTGGTTCAAGACCGGCGACATCGGCAACATCGACGCCGATGGATATCTTTCCGTCACCGATCGCAAGAAAGATCTGATCAAGACTTCGGGCGGAAAATTTATTGCGCCCCAGCCCATCGAGAATTCGCTGAAACTGAATCCGCTGGTGGGCGTTGCCGCCATCCTCGGCGACCGGCGCAAGTTTGCGTCGGTCATGATTTCTCCCAACTTTGCTGCGCTGGAAGAGTGGGCGCGGGAGAACGACATGGCGTTCAGCTCGCGGGCTGAACTCGTCGCCGATCCGAAAGTGCAGGCGCTCTACGAAGGCATCGTCGAGGGCATCAACGGGAATCTGGCGCGCTTCGAAAAGCTGAAGCGCGTCATGCTGGTGGCGGACGAATTCACCGCCGACAACGGCGTCCTGACGCCAACCATGAAACTCCGCCGCCGCGTGATCGAAGAGCGCTACAAAAAGCAGATCGATGAACTGTATGCGCGGGCGGAAGCGGCAACCATCCCTTAGCTTTGTCGGTCCATGCGCCTGCTCCGTAGGACTGTTCAACATGATTCCAGGCGAAGAATGGCGGACTCCTACGCCATGGCTTCTCCGAAATCCGCTCAAGCTGTGCTGAGGCGTGTACTCGCGACCGGCGCTTTCATTACAATGTTTCCATGTCGGACTCACTGATTATTGCCGGACGTTCTTTCCGCTCCCGCCTGATCGTGGGCACGGGAAAATACAAATCCTTTCAGGAAACAGCGCGCGCGCTCGAAGCCAGCGGCGCGGAGATGGTCACGGTCGCGGTGCGCCGCGTGAATCTCGACCGCAGCAAGGAATCGCTGCTCGACTACATCGACGCCAAGAAATATTTTCTGCTGCCCAACACCGCCGGCTGCTACACCGCCGACGAAGCCATCCGCGCGGCGCGCCTTGGCCGCGAAGTCGGCCTTTCCGATTGGGTGAAGCTCGAAGTCATCGGCGATCAGGCCACGCTTTATCCCGACGTGCAGGCCACGCTCGAAGCCACGCGCGTGCTGGTGAAAGAAGGCTTCACGGTGCTGCCTTACACTTCAGACGACATTGTTTTCGCCAAGCGCCTGATTGATGCGGGAGCGGCCACGATCATGCCGCTGGGCGCGCCCATCGGCAGCGGCATGGGAATCCAGAACCAGGCCCACATCCGCATTCTGCGCGAGATGATCACAGGCGTTCCGTTGATCGTCGACGCCGGAGTGGGCACGGCCTCGGACGCCGCCATCGCCATGGAACTCGGCGCCGACGCAGTGCTGATGAATACCGGCATCGCCAACGCGCAGGATCCCGTGCTCATGGCCGAAGCCATGCACCACGCCGTGCTGGCCGGACGCCAGGCGTATCTTTCCGGCCGCATGCCGAAGAAGTTGTACGCCACAGCGAGTTCTCCGCTGGAAGGCATGGTACGGTAGGCACGGGTTACGTTACCACAAAGGGTCGTTCACAAAAATAAAGGGCGGCTCGCAAGCCGCCCCTGATTCATCAGACTTGAAGTCACATCAGCATCTTCACGCTGTCCACGTGAATGGAATCTTTCCCCATGGTGCCAGTCACGGTGACGTGATGGCCCTCGTGACCCTTCAGGGCGTCCTGGTTATCGACGGCGAGCACCTTCGAATCGCCATCGGTAACAATGACCATCTTCGCCCCGCCGGCCAGGCACTTCTTGGTGCAGGCTTCGCCCGTCGCACTTGCCATCTTCGCGCCGCATTTGGCGTCAGTGACCCATCCGTTGACGGTCGTACTCTTGCCCATGTCATCGAACGCCATCGCCGACAAGGCAAACACGAAACATACTGCAAGACAAATCACCAGAACTTTTCTCATGGCCGGTTTTCTCTCCTTTTTGAAATTCAGATTGCGGCCCCACACCGCAAAATCCACAGCACTCCGAAGAACCTGGCGTCCCTTCGGGAGCAGCAATCTCCGCCGGTTGTGAAATGAGGCACCGGAAATATACCACAGCGAACAGGCGGGATTGTCAGCGCGCGCGGAAGCAATCCACACTCGGAAGTTCCACCGAGTAAGTTGCGCACGAAATTCGCAGCCAAGAAACTCTCGCCCGCTATTTTTTCGCGGAGTGATTGGCGGGTGGCGCGGGTTTCGCGGCGCCGGCGGGACGTAGACATACTCTCCCGGCTTGGCGTAACCCAGTTGCTCGCGCGCTTCTTTTTCGATGGCTTTCTGGTCGCTCTTCAAGCCCTGAATCTGCTGCGTATAGCGGTCGTTCTCCTGCTGCTCCTGGACGATTTGCTTCTGCAAGGCTTCGTACTCGGCGCGCTTCTGCTTGTAGACGACCATCCCATTAGCGCCGAACATAACGTGGACAAACAGTGACCCGGCCAGCACGGCGACAGCGACGGTCGCGATGCGCCGCCGCAACCGTAAATGCGAATCGCCAGCGGACGCACGCGCTCAATCCACGAAGCGGCGAAGGCTTCGGCCTGCGGAGCGCGATCGACCACGGCGCGCAGACCGTCTTCCGGACGCGGAAACTTGCGGATTCTGGAAAATGGCTTCATCAAGATCAACGAAGAATTTCCTGGAAACGTTCACTCGAAAATCCAGTGCTTCGCGGCCGTGCTCAGCTTCTCCAGACCTTTCTCGCTGCGGGCCTCCGTGTAGACGCGCACCACGGGTTCGGTTCCCGACAACCGGTAGCAAACCCACGACCCGTCGCTGAATACCAGCTTCAGTCCATCGGTGCGGACGACCTGGCTGACCGGATGGCCGCAAAACTCCCGCGGATCAGACCCAACTTCTCAGTGAACTTCGCCTTGACCTCGGCGTCAAGCGGAAGTTCTGCCGTTCCGGATAATAGGAACCAACTTGGTTACTCATGGCCTTCAATTGTTCGCCCAGAGACTTGCCTCGGCGCGCGACCGCTTCGCAGCAAAGCAGGCCGGCCAGCACTCCATCTTTCTCGGGAACATGATGCCGGATCGACAGTCCCGCGCTCTCTTCCCCGCCGATCGCGATCTTGTCCTGCATGATCAGTTCGCCGATGTATTTGAAGCCCACCGGAGTTTCGTGCAGTTCCACGCCGTGTTTCTGCGCCAGCGCGTTGATCAGATTGGTCGTCGCCACCGACTTGGCCACGCCGTTCTTCCAGCCCCGGCTCTCGACCAGATAATCGAACAGCAGCGCGATCACGTAGTTCGGCTGCAGGAAGGTTCCGTCGGCGTCGACGATGCCGAAGCGGTCGGCGTCGCCGTCGGTCGCGATGCCGATCTGGGCTCCGGTCTCGCGCATCTTCTTTCGCAGGTCTTCGAGCAGGTGATCGTCCGGTTCGGGCGCGTGCCCGCCAAAAAGCACGTCGCGATAGTCGTGCACCGTGGCAACTTGAACGCCGGCGCCGCGCAGCAGTTCGTCGGAGTAGCCGCGCGCCGCGCCCCACATGGGGTCGAAAGCCACCTTCAATTCGGCCTTGCGAATCACTTCGAGATCGATGATCTCACCCAGGCGTTTCAGGTAGGCCGGCTTGGGATCGAGCGTTTCGTGGCCTGCGGGGCCGTGTTCCGCATGCGCGGCAGTTCGGCCGATTTTCAGGCGGGGCACTATCCCCGGCACGATTTCTGCTTCGATCTTCTTCGTGACCTCGGGCAACGCCGGGCAGCCATCGGGCGTGGAGAACTTGATGCCGTTGTATTCCGGAGGATTGTGCGAGGCGGTGAAATTGATGACGCCGTCGGCTTTGTTCTGAATTACGGCGTGGGCAAACGCCGGAGTCGGGGCGGGCTCGGCGACCACCAGCGGCGTGATTCCGTGCGCGGCCAGAATTTCCGCGGCCATGGAGCAAAAGGTCTCGCCCAGAAACCGAGGATCGCGTCCCACGATCACTCGCGCCGCCCTTTGTGGCTTCTGCGCCGCCACGTAACGCGCGATCCCGCCCACGGCGCGCCGCACGTTGGCAAACGTAAACTCTTCGGCCATGACTGCGCGCCAACCCGATGTGCCAAACTTGATTTGCGTGAGCATATTCGGCCTCATTCCACTGCAGCGAGATGCTAATCTCTCGTCGAAACCGATGGCTGAGAGCTGACGGCTGATTTTATATGACTGACAAACGAATCGTCCTGTCTACCGCCGGGTCTGAAGAAGAAGCCCGAAGAATCGCCCGCCATCTGGTCGAGCGCCAGCTCGCCGCCTGCGTCAACATCGTCCCGCAGATTGAATCGATCTACCGCTGGCAAGGCAAAGTGGAATCGAGCCAGGAATGGCTGCTGCTGATCAAGACGACGGCGGAGAGATTTCCCGCGGTTCGCGACGCGATTCGCGAGTTGCACTCGTACGAACTGCCAGAGTGCGTTGCGATCAGCATCGAGGACGGCAGCCCGGACTACCTGCAATGGATCGGAGAGTCAGTAAAAGTGAGCTAAGGAGTTAAGCTGAGTAGTTCGCCACAACTCGGGACACTTTTCCAGTCGGCGATATCTCCATGAACTCCGCCGTTCGCGTCCCCTTTTGATTCGCATACGGAGCACTACGCTGCTTATGCCCCAAAACACATCATCAAGACGAAAGCTGAGCTCCGGATACGTTTCCAGCCCGCGCTGGAAGTAGCTCTCAAGCTAGCTTTTCCGATCACTTTGCCATCGAGCGTCCCCAGCAGCTGAGCGACGACCGGCGAAGTCAACTCGATTGCGTCATCGTAGTGCGCCATGATCAAGTCCAGGTCATGAGCGTTCCAGGCCGCAACCCAATGGTTGGCCAGTTTCAAAGCCTCGTCTCTCGTCACCGCCGTTCCTCCAGTTGCTGCCGGCACAACTCAGATCGCGTTCAGCGCCGCATCCAGATCATCGAGAATGTCGTCCACATCCTCAATCCCCACGGAAATTCGCACCATGCCGTCAGTGATGCCGATGGCCGCGCGGCCCTTCACTCCCAGTCCGGCATGGGTCATGGTCGCGGGATGCGAGATGAGCGTCTCCACGCCGCCCAGCGACTCGCCGAGCGAACAGATGCGCACTTTCTTCAGCATCTTGTTCGCGTTTTTCAGCGACCCGGTTTCAAACGTAATCATCGCTCCGAATCCGCTCATTTGGCGCCTCGCCAGCGCATGCTGCGGATGGTCGGCCAGGCCCGGATAGAAAACTGCCTTCACCTTCTTGTGCTTTGAGAGAAAATCGGCCACGATGCGGCCGCTGCGGTCGTGAATTTCCATGCGGGCGGCCAGCGTTTTCACTCCCCGCAGCACCAGCCAGCATTCGAACGGAGAAAGAATCGCGCCCGCCGCCTTCTGCAGAAACGCCAACTGGTCGGCGTGCTCCTGCTTTGCGCACATCACTACCCCGCCCAGGCCATCGCTGTGGCCGTTCAGAAACTTCGTGGTCGAGTGCACGACCATGTCCGCGCCCAGCGCGAGCGGTTGCTGGAAATACGGAGACATGAACGTGTTATCGACGACCAGCGCAACTTTCTTGCGGCGGCAGATCTGGCTGATGGCGGCAAGGTCGCTCAGCCGCATCAGCGGATTCGTCGGCGTCTCCACGTAGACCATCCGCGTATTTTTGCGGATAGCGCGCTCGACGTTTCCGCGTCGGATGTATCGATGTAAGAAAACTCCAGCCCGAAACCGGCCATCACCTGGTTGAACAAGCCGCGGCGTGCCTCCGTACAAGTCGTTGCCGCAAACCACGTGGTCGCCCGATTTCAGCATGCTCACGATCGCATGGATCGCGGCCATGCCGCTGCCAAAAACGCGGGCCGCCACTGCACCTTCGAGCGCAGCGAGATTCTCCTCCAGCCGCGTACGCGTGGGATTCGAGACGCGGGAATACTCGTATCCCTTGTTCTCGCCAATGCCCTGCTGGACGTAGGTCGAAGTCGGATAAATAGGCACGGTGACGGCCCCGGTCAAAGGATCGGGCTCCTGCCCACAGTGAATAGCGCGCGTGGCAAACCCAAATTGTCTTTTCTTTTTTCATCCGTGTGATCCGTGAAAATCCGTGGCTGCCTAACTAAATTCCGCCCTCAAAAATCTTCTTCGACAAATAGCGCTCCGCCGAGTCGGGGATGATGGTCACCACACGCTTGCCCGCTCCCAACTTCTTCGCAACTTTCAGCGATGCGAACACCGCGGCGCCGCCGCTCGATCCCGCCAGCACGCCTTCCTGCGCCGCCAGCGTCTTCACCATGCCGAACGCTTCATCGTCCATTACCATCATCACTTCATCGCACACCGAGCGGTCAAATGTTTTCGGGGTGAAGCTGGTGCCGATTCCTTCCACTTTGTGCGGCCCGGGCTGCCCACCGCCCAGCGTCGACCCCTGGGTTTCGACGGCATACGCCAGCACCGCGGGCGACTTTTCTTTCAAATAGCGAGCAATTCCAGAAAACGTTCCGCAGGTGCCGCATCCCAGCACGACGGCATCGACTCGGCCATCCATCTGTTCGAAGATTTCGTGAGCGGTGGTTTCGTAGTGATAGTCGGGATTGGCGAGATTCTCGAACTGCCCAGCCATGAATGCCGAAGGGTCCGTGGCCACAAGCTTCTTCGCCTCGCGGATGGCGCCCTGCATGCCCTCGGCATCTGGCGTGCGAAACACCTCGGCGCCCAGCGCGCGCATGATCGTGACTTTTTCTTCGGAGAAGCGCTCCGGCACAAACAGCCTCACCTTGTAGCCGCGGTTCACGCCAATCAGCGCCAGCCCGATGCCGGTGTTGCCCGCGGTCGCTTCGACGATCGTGCCGCCGGGCGCGAGTTTCCCTTCCTGCTCGGCGCGCCGGATGATCCCAATGGCCGCGCGGTCTTTCACGCTGCCGCCCGGATTCAGGTACTCCAACTTGGCGAACACGTCCGCCGATCCGGCTGGAACCAGGCGCTTCAACTGCAACATGGGAGTTTCGCCGACCAACTGGGTAATGTCGTCGGCAACGCGCAGGCGGGACATTTCAGAAGTTTTCGAAGTCACCTTACAGGGTACGGGCAGAGCATGGAATCGTCAATTGCCGGTGGCATGGCCAGCAGGATTTCGACAGTACCTTCCAGGGCGCGCTGAAGTCTTCCCGCCGTTTGCCGATCACCAGTCATATGACTGTGCGGAGGAGCTAGATGCGCCAGAGTGTGGTTCGACTGTCTTTGTTTTATCTTATCCTCGCCCCGCTCTGCCTGCGCGCACAAGACTTCAAGATCGATGGCCGGGAGGTCCAGATTCACGGCTTCGCCTCCCAGGGATTCGTACATACCGATGAAAACAACTGGCTCACCATGCAAACCTCGAACGTCGGCAGCGGTGAGTTCAGCGATTTCGGCGTGAACGCTTCCATGCAGATGACAGACAAATTTCGCGTGGGTGCGCAGCTCTATGACCGCAATCTGGGCGGACTTGGGCAGTGGTACCCCGCCCTAGATTGGGCCTACGCACAGTACAAGTTCAAGCCCTGGCTGGGCGTGCGCGTGGGCCGCGTCAAGACCGTCCTCGGCCTCTACACCGACACGCAGGATCTCGACTTCCTGCATCCCTATGCGTTGCTCCCGCAGAGCATCTATCCCCTCGACCTGCGCGACGAAACCATCTCTCACGACGGGGGCGATGTGTTTGGCGACATCCGTCTGGGAAACAATTTCGGCACGCTCTCTTACACGGCCTATGGCGGCCACCACAGCCAGAGCCGGCACAGCGGCTACGCCTATTTCTTTAACAGTGACGACGTCACTTTTGGCTTCATCGCCGGTCCGCAATACGGGGGCGACCTGCGCTGGGAAACTCCGCTCCACGGCCTGCTGTTCGGCGCATCTCGACAGAATACTGACGATACCGACAGGTACACCCTACGCCTGCCCACGGGTCCAGTTCCGATTCGAACCTCTGACAACTCGGATTGGGTGAACCAGTTTTATGGCCAGTACACCTGGAAGAAGTTGCAGGTCGACTCGGAGTTTCGCCGCTTCTGGCTGGATAACGGAACTAAGCACGTCAGCGAAATCCAGGTGAATATTCATTCATGGTATATGGGCGGGGGTTACCGACTGATGAAGCGCCTGGAACTGGCCTCCTACTACTCCCATTACGGGGTTGGTTTTCCGCTGTCATTCAATGTTCAACCCGCGGCAACTGGCCACATCAACGACAAAGTCGTCACCGGGCGAGTCGATATCAACCGCTTCTTCAGCCTGAAGATCGAAGGTCACTTCATGGCTGGTGTCGGTCTCCCGGAAGCCTCCCCGGATGGCTTCTACCTGGTAAACAATCCCGGAGGATTGAAGCCTAATACCAATGCCCTGGTGGTAAAGGGTGGGTTCAACTTCTAAAGGACGATTTCTAAAGCGATCGGAGTGGAACTACGATGTCGACTCAAGCGAATCTCGAGTTCTTCCGTAACCGGCATAATCTCAGGCTGTGGAACCTCAACACTCAGGCTCACGGCTTCACTTCGAATTGACATGCGCCATCGAATTACATTACTCGCCCTAGCTGCGCTGACCTTAAGTCTGGCGCCGCGTTCGGTCGCGGCCGACTTAAAAATCGTCGCTAACCCCAGCGTCAAAACCAATTCAATTTCTACGGGCGAACTGAGAAGCGTCTTCCTGGCGGAACGGAACTCGCTCGATGATGGCTCGCATGTTGAGCCCGTATTCGAGAGGGCGGGCGCGGTCCACGAAGCGTTTCTGCGGGATTTTCTCAAGGAGAGCAACGAATCGCTTCAGAGTCGTTACGGCGCCCTGGTTTTCACCGGCAAGGTTGCCATGCCGAAATCCTTCAACTCCGACGCTGAAGTGCTGGCGCATGTGGCCAAAACCAGAGGCGCAATTGGATATGTCAGTGCCTCTGCCAGTATCGAGGGCGTGAAAGTTCTGGAAGTCGTTCCCGAAACCACCCGTTCTGGCCGCGCATTATTGACCGAGGTCCAGCCGGAATACCCGGAGACGCTGCGCCAACTCGGCATCAGCGGGATTGTGCGTCTGAAGGTCGTCATCTCGCCCCAGGGAAACGTCGAGGACGTGTCTCTGCTGGGCGGCAATCCGATCCTGGGCGAATCAGCCATGAAGGCCGTGCGCCAGTGGACTTACGTTGCGGCTCCGAGAAAAACCACTCTGATTGTCACCGTGCCGTTCGGCACTCATTGAAAAATACAAGTTGGCGCTCTAGACCTGGAGCTCTAGACAAAACCGAAAAAAAGATCATCCAGAGCCAGTTTCCGCACATGCCAGGAACTACGTTCTTTGCCGTCGACGTATAACACGCACGCGCCGGCATCATTCAACCCAACCGTCGCCTGGAAGGTTTTGTCATTGGCATCCCGCACTTCAATGTGCCCGTCCGTCAGCATAAACGTTACAGACTTGTGGACCTTGTAAGCATGCAGATGAATCGCGAAGCTCTTCTCATCGCCCACCATCTCGAATGCGTACTCAAACCCAAACTGGGGGATCGCCGGACGCATGGCATTGCGTACATCGACGTCGTGCTGAATCTCCAGTCCCAATCGCTCAAACACTCTTGCCACCGAGCACAGCGAGCGTTCCGTTACCCAATCGAATTCCGCGTTCACGATTTCGTTCATTCCGATGCCTCCTCCGCATCGCTGGTGGTCAAAGTTATAGAGTCAGGAAAATCCCACCGTTGCACTTCATTCGTTGCCCTTCGTTGGAATGCGTAAATGCAGCCAGGGGGCTGCGCGTCGTGAGTAGTCTACTTCGCGCCGCCGGATGCAGGCGGCGCACCCGCATAATATCCGCTCTTGGTGCGCACCGTCATCTTCCCGTGCCCCTTGGCCCTGGCCTCGACGCGAATCTGGCGGAAGCCGCCGTTTCCCCGGGGATTCGTCGGCTTGTAGCCGATGGCATATTGATTCCGGATGTCGCGGGCCACGGTCCGGCTGATCTCGTCCACTTCATCCAGCGTCTTGGGGAAAAATGCGATTCCACCCGTGCGCTGCGCGATGATCTCCAGCGCTTTTCTCGCCCGCTTGGGATGTTCCTCATCCCCCAGAAGTCCGATGGCATAGACCGACGGGCCGTTCTCTTCCTGCAGCAACTTCACCACCTGCTCCAAATGGCTGATCGTGCTGGCGTTGTCCTCGCCGTCGGTTACCACGAACAAAACCTTCTTCTCCAGGCGCGCGTTCCTTCTCAGATGATCGGCTGAGGCCACGACCGCATCGTAGAGGGCGGTGCCTCCGCGGGGATCGATTTTTTCCAGTGCCTCTTTTAGTTTCAGCAGATCGTTGGTGTAATCCTGGTCGAGATAATATTCGTCGTTGAAGTTCACGATAAAGACTTCATCCCCCGGATTGCTCGATCGCACCAGATTCAACGCTGCCTGGTTCACCTTGTTCCGCTTCTCCCTCATCGATCCCGAGTTGTCGATGACGATGCCCATCGACACCGGAATATCGACGTGATGGAACGAGACAATGTTCTGCTGCTTCCCATCCTCAAACACGGTGAACGCATCTTTATCGAGGTTGGTGACAATGTGCTGTTTATCGTCCACCACGGTGGCGTGCAGCAGAACTTCGTCCACGTCTTTACGAAAGACGAATACGCCCTGATCGCTGACTGGGTTGCCTTGGGATGGATTGTGTTGCGGTTGCGGCGGGGTAGTCGTGCCCGGGGCGGTCGCGCCAGCAGGCGCACTGGCCGGCTTACTTTCGTTTTGAGGGGGAGACTGCTGAGGAGCAGCCTGCTGAGCGGCAGACTGCGGCCAGGCCGGCAGCGTCAACTGCACCGCGGCACAGATCACCAACGTGAAGAGAAAAAAACTCGTGGCCCTATTCCGCAGGCGCGTAGTATCCCGTCCTGGCATACACCCGTAGAGGCGGCAATCCTTTCGGTGGCAGCAGCTTCACTTTTATCTTACGCCATTTGCCGTCGTGCATGACTTTGGTCGGACGGTAACCGAGAACATACTGATTACGCAGCTCCACTCCGATCTTGGTCGCCACGTCCCCCAGGTCGTTGGGATTATCAATGGTAAACGCCCGCCCACCGGTCAGTTCCGTGATGTCGCTCAGCAGTTGCGGCCCCAGGCGTTCCTCAACGGCGGAAGCGTAGCGGTCATAGATGCCGATGGCGTAGATCATCACGTCGGCTTCCTTCACCAGCGACCGGATCTCGCCTTCGGTATACCGGCTGTGATTGTCGCCGCCGTCGGAAATAATCAGCAGCGCCTTCTTCGGATATTTCGCCTGCCGCATCTTGCTCACGCCCATGTAAATGGCGTCCAGCAGCGCGGTTCGGCGCCGGGGTACCGCGAAGACCAGCTTGTTCTGGATCTCATCCACCGAACTGGTGAAGTCGCTGACCTCCTCGGGTTCGTCGGAGAAGGTGATCATGAAAAATTCATCTTGGGGGTTCGCCGTCTTGAAAAACTCCATGACGGCGTCTTTGGCGCGATCCATTTTGCTGCTCATGCTTCCGCTGGAATCGAAGATCACGCCCAGCGAGACGGGAGCGTCCTCGCGGAAAATGTCCGTATCTGCTGCGTGGCATTGCCTTCGAATAGCTGGAAGTTTTCCTTGTCCAGGCCGGTCACCAGCCGATTCATGGGGTCGGTGATCGTCACCGGCACCAGCACCAGATCCACGTCGACTTTCAGCGGACGCACATGCGCGCTCAGCCCGGTGGTCGAGGTAGTAGCAGTCGAGGTGGTAGTGGAAGAGGTAAGAAGATCCGGCTTGGCGGCTTCCGGCGGCTTCTCCACCAGGCGCGGATCAATGTGCACATCATTCACGTCGGTCTGCCCGAACGTGGGAACGCACAAGAACGCTAGTGCGAAGAGAGTAAGAATGAGCCCGAGTCGCACGCGGTTCAGGCTCGTCCAACTCAGGGATGCAGGATTTTTGCGCAGCCAGCCGTAAGTCGGATCCCAGGGAGAAACCCAACAGCCACTGCGAACCTCACGAACTAGCACCTCAGGGCGAGATGACCAACGCCGTTCGTCTCTACGCAGGCGGGCCATAAATACCTCGATGCGGCAGGATGTTAGCACAGCTTTCGCCCCGCCGCGCAGGGATTTTTGTCAAATATTACAGACAAATCCCGGAACCGAACTTTAGTTGTTATTTGTGCTGAAACGGTTGCTTTTGCAGCTAACACCGGCTGAGACTGCACCACCTGTCGCGCCTTTCGACAGAGCCTGCCCTGAGCCTCGCCGACGGGTGGGTACCGCGAACCCAAAGTGTGCCCAAGGAAGTCCGCCGCCATCTTGTTACAATCAAAAGTTTCCCCGTGGCTTACATAACTTGGCTTACATAAATGGCAGACATTCATCCTTTTCGTGCTCTTCGCTATGATCTGCAGAAAGTCTCCGCGTCGCAGGTCGTGACCCAACCCTACGACAAGATCACTCCCGCCATGCAGGAGCGCTATTACGCCGCCAGCCCCTACAACCTGGTGCGGATCATCCTCGGCCGCCGCGAGGCTGACGAGACGCCGGCGACAACGTCTATACCCGGGCCGCCGCCTATGGCCGCGATGGCGTGCCGCAGGGCATCCTCCGGCAGGATGCCGCGCCCTCCATTTACTCCTATTCCCAGACCTTCACCGCCCCCTCGGGAGCCAGCTTCGAGCGCCGCGGATTCATCGCCCTGGGCCGCGTGGAGGACTATTCCGCCAAAGTCGTCTTCCGGCACGAGCAGACTCTCTCCAAGCCGAAGGCCGACCGCCTCGACCTGCTGCGCGCCACCCGCGCCCACTACGAGCAGCTTTTTCTGCTCTATGAAGATTCCGGGGAGATCGATTCCCTGCTGGCCACGCCGCAAGCGCCCACCATCGACGTGGCCGACGAATACGGAGTCGCGCACCGCGTCTGGCAGATCTCCGATCCCGACGTGATCGCCGCGGTCCAGGACAGGATGCGCGACAAAAGCTGGTCATCGCCGACGGCCATCACCGCTACGAAACCGCGCTCAATTTCCGCAATGAATCCCGCGCTGCGGCCGGCGCGGCTGTCGAATCCGCAGGCCCCGTATGAATTCGTCATGATGACTTTCGTCAACATGAACGATCCCGGACTGCTGGTGCTGCCCACGCATCGCGTCGTGCATTCGCTCGAATCGTTCTCGGCGGACGAGTTTCAAAACTCCGCCCGCGCGTTCTTCGAGGTCGAAGAGGTCGACCCCGCGCTCGACGCCGCCCGCGCCACCGCGCTGCTGCACGACCGAGGCCGCGCCGGAACTGCGCTGTTGGCCGTCACCGCCAACCGCGCCTTCCTGTTGCACTCACCCAAGGCGGCCGGAGCGCACATTCTTTGCCGGCCTTTCCGACCGCCAGCGATCCCTCGATGTCGTGCAACTGCACAAATGTTTGCTCGAGGGAGTGCTGCAGCTTTCGGAAGAATCCATTCGCAACCAGCAGAATCTTTCTTATCTGCGCGAGGCCTCCGAGGCCCTGAATCAGGTTCGCGGACAAACGCCCCGGCAAAGCCGCAGCCAACATCGCCTTCCTGATGAATCCATGCCCGGTAGCGCAGGTGCGCGATGTAGCCTTTGCCGGCGAAGTCATGCCCCAGAAGTCCACCGATTTCTATCCCAAGCTGCTCAGCGGATTGACCGCCTATGCGCTGGACTGAATTCACGAGGCCGGGTCGCCGCATCTCGTAGCGCCGGCGTGCCGCCGGCTGTCCGGAGCGCGTCTCGCGCTCCGGCGCACGTCCCGCGGCGCGGAATCTGATTCTGATCTGTATGCTCTGTCTTGTTTCGCATCCTTCTGTCGGCCGCCGCACCCGAAAAGCATCTCTCCGTGTATTCCGTCGCCGCGAACTATTCGCTTCCTCTCGTGCAGCACGACGGGCGCGACTACATCGGTCTGCTCGAAGTGCTCGAACCCCTGGGCAAGGTGAGCGCCAAGTCGGAGGGCGCGCGCTGGCGCCTGCGCTACAACAATGTCGAAGGCGACTTCCAGGTGGGCAAAACTCACGCTCGCGTGCAAGGACGCGACGCCGATCTCGGCGGAAAATTCTTCGTAGAAAACAATCGCGGGCTCGTCCCCGTCGACTGCGCTCGCTTCCCTGCTGCCGCGCTTTCTCGGCGGCCCGGTCACCCTGCACGAGGAGTCCGGACGCCTGTTCATCGGCAGCGTGGCCACGCACTTCACCGCGGCTTATCGTTGTCGGCCGACAATCCTCCGCGGCTCATGTTCCGTTTCACCGCGCCGGTGAATCCCACGGTCGCCACCGAACCGGGCGCGCTGCGCATGACGTTTACTCGCGAACCGCGTGGTCGCGCCCGCCTCGCCGACGCTCACCTTCGGCAACAAGATCATTCCGTCGGCCATTTACAGCGAGAGCAACGGCACGGCGGTGGTCACGGTGAATGCCTCGGTCCCGGTGATGGCCAGTTTCAGCAACGACGGGCGCACGGTCATGGTCTCTCCCACAGCCGCAGCCGCGCAGACATCGCAACTCCACCCGCGCCTGGAATTCCCGGAGAGGCCCGCAACGCCAGCCTCGCGCGCCAACGCCCGCGCCGGCCGTTCCGGCACCGGTCGCGCGCCGCTACTTCGCCGTCGTCGACGCCAGCCACGGCGGCGACGATTACGGCGAGACTCTCAGCCCCACCCTGCTCGAGAAAGACGTCACCGTCGCGCTGGCCCGCAGCCTGCGCCAGGAACTCGAGAGCCCGCGGCATTCCGACTCTGGTGCTGCGCGACTCCGACGCCAACGTGACTCTCGACCAGCGCGCCGCTATCTCCAACGCCTATCGCGCCGCCATCTACATTGCCGTGCACGCGGCTTCCAGCGGTCATGGCGTGCGCGTCTACACCGCGCTGCTGCCTTTCGATGGCGACGATCGCGGAACCTTCCGCGCCTGGACCACCGCTCAGCACGCTGCTTTGCCGCTGAGCCAAACCACCGCCTCTGCCGTCGCCGCCGAACTGCAGAGGCGGCAAATTCCCGTTCGCGCTTTGACCGCCCCGCTTCGCCCGCTCAATAACCTGATCGGACCGGCGATCGCCGTCGAAGTCGCGCCCCAGGGATCCGACTCCTCGCAACTCACCGCCCCCGACTACCAGCAACTCGTCACCAGCGCCGTGGCCACCGCCATCGCCGCCACCCGCGATCAACTGGGAGCCGCGCAATGAATGAAACTCAGGATGAGGCAAAACGAGACGATGACAGTAGGAACGGGAAATCATGACGACAAAATCATGGAGGCCGAACTGTGAGGAGAACAGCATGATCCCGCGCCATCTCCTCATCGCCATCGCCGTGCTGCTGGTCGCCGTGTTGGGCCTGAGCATCTACGCGTGGCACATGCGAGGACGGCCGCCTCCACGCCCGTCGCTTCCACCGATACTCGCCCGCTCGCCCCACCCATCGCCGGACCCACCGAGCGCGTCACTCTCTACGTCGCCCACGACGACGATGGCACTCTGCGCGCCGAGGCCGCCCTGATTCCCATGCCTTCCGGCCGGCAGCAGCGCGCCGAGGAACTTCTGCGCGCCCTGCTCTCGCACTATCTCGACAAGTCCTCGCCCCACCTGCTCGGCTCCGGCGCCGACATCCGCAGCGTGTTTCTCGTCGACCCCGGCGTCGCCGTCATCGACGTGAACTCCGCTTTTGCCGATACTCACCGCTCCGGCGTGCTGGTCGAGGACCTGACCGTGGCGTCGCTGATCCACACGATCTCGACCAACACCCCCGGCATTCTAAAAGTCAAAATTCTGGTCGACGGCCAGGAACGCGACACCCTCGCCGGCCACGCCGATCTTTCCTCGTTCTACGACGTAACCGCCGTGAATCAACTCGCCACACAACTGCAATCCGCACAATAGAAAAACCGGCCTCGGACGTCAGACCTCTGCCGAGCGCGTAGGAGAGATTTAAAGTCCGCAGACACGCCGTTTAGTCGGAACCTAGCGGCGGATAGGCGCTGGCAAGAGAACACCAGCGACACAGGTTGAGCGGGCTTTGAGCGCCACGGCCCGATAACGTCAGCCATCGGCTAACCAGAGAAGAAAAACCCGCCTTCCGCTGCGCTGGCTTAGTCCCAATGCCCCGCGGACTTAGTTGCCCGTGCCGTTTAGATTCGACGTTTGGGGGCTGTTGCTCGCGCTATCACTGATGCTCAACTGCCCCGACGTTATCCCCTTCGCCGTCGGAGTGAACGTCACACTGACAGTACACTTCCCCTTTGCAGCCAGACTCGTCCCACACGTCGTCGCTGACACTGCAAAGGCTCCAGTCGTCGAGATCGAGAATGCTGTTCAGCGCTGAAGGCTCATTGTTGGTTAAGGTGAACGTTTTCGGCTCGCTGGTGGTACCTAGCGTTTGCTTCGCATAAGCGGCACCGCCCGGTGTCAACGTCGCATCCCGATGCCCTTGGCCGCGAGCAGCACCGTCTGCGGGCTGTTAGCGGCGCTGTCAGTGAAGGTGAGCGCCCCGGTTTGCAGGCTTAGCGATGTGGGCGTGCCGGTGACCTCCACCTCGCATGCCTTACCTGCAAGCAGCATAGCCCCGCAGGTGTTTGCAGAGATCGCAAAGTTTCCGCCGGTCGTGATACCGCCAATGGTCAACGGGGCTGTGCTTTTGTTCGTCAACCTCACAGTTCTGGCCGGGCTGGGTTGGTTGATGGCCTCACCGCAGAAACCTAATGAAGTCGGTGAAATCGCAACCACGGACGGAGACAGAACCAAGCTGAAGAATGTCCCAACGCGTCCGCAAAGCGCAGCCCCGCCCGACCATGTAGTCCCGTAGAGGACCCCATTGCTGGCTTGAATGAGCCCGGCCTCAGCCCAGCCCCCATAATTACCATTAAAGTTGTGGAGGGTGGTGAAGGTGCCTCCCAGGGTGATTTCGTAAATCACGCCATACGAGTTCGTCCCGCCGTAAGTTGTGCCGTAGAGATTCCCGTCGCTGGCTTGCACTAACTGGTTGGGTGCCACCACAGTTCCGGACCCGACAAAGGTATGAAGCGTTGTAAGTGAGCCCGCGGGTGTTATTCGGAAGATCGTGGTATCGGTTGTTCCGTAGAAGTTGCCATCTGTGGCTTGAATCAGTCCCACTGACGGGAAGCCGCCGTCAGCGCAGTTGGCTTCAGAACAAAAATTGTAAAACGTGGTCAGCACGCCTGACGGGGTTAATCGGAAGATTGTCCCGCAACTATTACTGGTACCGCAAGTTCCGCTTCCGCCCCTGTTGGTTGTGCTGTAAAAGTTAGCCGTCAGTGGCTTGCAGCAGGCTGGCGAAAGGCGAGGAGCCGTCGGCGCAGTTTGGCTGCGAGCAAAAGCTGTGGATCGTTGTCAGCGTGCCCCCGGCAGTAATTTGGAAGATCGTGCCGTCACCCGTGGCTCCGCCTCCGTAAGTTGTTCCGTAAAAATCTCCGTCGGTGGCTTGGACCAGCCCCGCCTGAGGGTAGAGGCCGTCAGCGCAGTTCGTTTGCGAGCAAAAGTGATAGAGCGTGGTCAGCGTGCCACCGGAAGTGATCTTGAAAATCGTGCCGCCGCAAGGGCCCGGGCCTACATAACCGGGCCAGCCTCCGCAAGAGCTCGTTCCGTAGAGGTTACTGTCGGTGGCCTGAATCAGCGAGCCGTGGGGATAGGCGCCGTCAGTGCCGTCGAAGTTGTATAGCGTGGTCAACGAACCGGAGGCCGTAATCTTGAAGATCGTGCCATACCCGTGGACCCCGCCAAAACTGGTCGTCCCATAGAAGTTTCCGTCGCTCGCCTGGAGTAGCGCGGTCTGTGGCCCTTCGCCATCAGCGCAGTTATTCAGGGCGCAAAAACTGTAAATTTCAGTGAAGGTCTGCGCGGCCGAGCTGGGTGCTATCGCGGCGCAAAGTGCTAGAACGATGCAAGCCAGTTGTAACAGGCTAAAGCTCCCTACGCTTCTTGCTTTCTGGCCTCGTGTGGATGCAAAGATAAGTTGCCTGAGAGCTCGTAGTCTCGTCATTGGAGCCTCCACGGTAAGGGATTCGCACTCTGAGTTGCACCGGTGCTCGACGTCTTCTTCCGGGGTAAGCTCGCCTCTTCCCTCCTTGTGCAGATTGCGAGGCGCCGAGGCGAGACAATCTATCGCAGTATTTTACACTTACCGTCACCGAATGTGAGTGAAGCAAGTCACGCCCGATCTGCCGTAATTAAAGCCGATTCTCAATCCGCTGTCTGGGCAGGATTGTTGTCGTAAATGTCGCCATTTCGACCATTGACCGGGTTGTTCTTCAAGTGAAAAAGAATCCCCCACTTGTTACCGAATCCGCGCAACCCATTGGCCCCTCGGACATTGACCCTTAGTTAGCAACAAACCTCGCGAGCGTGGGTTGTAATACATACGCCCATTCGAGTCTGGGCAGACGGGGAGATACTGCCGTTTTGGGGCCCCGGCACAAGGAGAAATCACCATGTCTCTTCGTTCAGAATTTCGCAATCGTGTTTGCCGCTGCTTTGATCATGCTGCCGATCATGCTGGCGATGTTTGCCCTGCCCGCGGCGCAGGCACAAATCGGCGTCGCTCTCTCCATCAACATTGCTCCTCCCGCTTTGCCGGTCTATGAGCAGCCACCGCTGCCGGCGCCGGGTTACATGTGGACTCCCGGCTACTGGTCCTACGGAGAAGCGGGCTACTTCTGGGTTCCGGGCGTGTGGGCGCAACCGCCTAGCGCCGGTCTGCTGTGGACGCCTGGCTACTGGGGTTATGCGGGCGGAGTGTACGGCTGGAACCGCGGCTACTGGGGCCCGCATGTTGGGTTCTACGGTGGCGTGAACTACGGCTTCGGCTTCGGCGGCGTCGGCTTCGCCGGCGGCGAGTGGCGTGGTGGAGTATTCGCCTATAACAGCGCGGTCGCGAACTTTGGCAGCGTCCATGTGACGAATGTCTACGAGAACCGCACCATCGTCGAGCAGAACACGATCGTCAACGTTAACCACGTCAGCTTCAACGGCGGCGTCGGCATTCAGGTGCACGCGTCGGCGGTAGAGATGCAGGCGGTCAACGAGCGCCACTTCGATCCAACTCCCAATCAGGTGCAGCATGAAAGCTTTGCCGCGCAGGATCGCGCGCAGCTGGCCTCGGTGAATCAGGGCCGTCCCGCGACCATGGCGGCTTCGAACGTAAACGAATATCACTCAGTGGCGCAGCAGCACGCGCAGTCGCAGCCCATCTCGTCTGCCGATCGCTCGGTGGGACGCAACTACAATCCCAACACTCGTGAGGCCAATCAGGACCAGCGCATCTCCAACGGCCTGCGCAGCGGCCAGATGACTTCCGGCGAAGCGGCCCGCGCCGAGCGCACGCAATCCAACATCGACCAGCAAGTGCACAACGATCGCGAAGCCAACGGTGGCAAACTCACCGGTGCGGAACGTCAACAGATCAACGGCGAGCAAAATGGCGCCAGCCGCCAGATCTACGACGAAAAGCACAACGCGAATACCGTGAAGCCCAACGAAGTCGACGACCGCGAAGCCAACCAGCAGCAGCGCACCGCCAATGGGCTGCGCAGCGGCGAAATGACTTCCGGCGAAGCGGCCAAGACCAACGCGAACCAGGCCAACACGGCCCAGCAGGTTCACAACGAGCGCACCGCCAACGGCGGCGCCTTAACCAAGCAAGAGAAGCAACAGGCCAACAAGGAAGAAAACAAAAACAGCAAGCAGATCTACAAAGAGAAGCACAACAACAACAAGACGAAACCTGCCAAAGACTAGAATCGTCAGCCTAGGCTAAGCGAAAGAATGAACGGCCGCCATCGCAGGCGGCCGTTTCATTTGTACTTCCCAACTATTCATCGATCAAGGTCGTGACCAAGACGGCCTCTGAGGTCCAAGTCTGAGGTCCAGGTCTGAGGCCTGAGGTCTGCTTCTCAGTCCGCAGCCGGAAGCCGAGAGCCGGAAGCCGGATCATTTACAATCCCCGATCATGTTCTATCGCTCCGACAATCGCTCACCCGAACAGCTTCGCCCCGTCATTCTCACCCCGGAATTCATCAGCACGGCGGAGGGGTCTGTCCTGATTGAGGTGGGCAACACCCGGGTCATCTGCACCGCCTCGATCGAAGAAACCGTCCCCGCATTCATGCGCAACAGCGGCAAAGGATGGATTTCCAGCGAATACAGCATGCTGCCGCGCTCCACCCTGACCCGCACCCCGCGCGAAGTCACGAAAGGCCGCGCCAGCGGACGCACCCACGAGATCCAGCGCCTGATCGGCCGCTCGTTACGCGCCGTCACCGACCTCGCGCGCCTCGGCGAACGCACCATCTGGATCGACTGCGACGTCATTCAGGCCGACGGCGGCACGCGCACCGCATCCATCACCGGCGCATTCGTTGCGCTCGGCCTGGCTCTTCAGAAGTTGGTGGACGCGGGCACCCTGACCGCGGTTCCGCTCAAGGATTTCGTTGCCGCCGTCAGCGTGGGAATTGTGGACGGAGAAATCCTGCTCGATCTCTGCTACGAAGAAGACTCCCGCGCCGACGTCGACATGAACTTCGTCATGACCGCCGGCCAAAAGCTGGTCGAAGTCCAGGCCACCGCCGAGCATCAGGTCTTCGACGACCAGCAACTGGCCAAGATGATCGCCTTCGCCAAACAAGGCGTGCAGGAACTGATCGCCAAGCAGCAGGCCGTGCTAAAGGCGCTCGCACTAAGACAGTAGAAGTGCAGCGCTCTGTTAATGAGTACTATCGGTGTTTACACCCAAATTCCCGGTGGTCCGATCTCCCGAACTCAAAACTGACTGTCGATGACCGGGGGCGTAGGGGACACGATCTCTACGACGCTGAAGGAGTTGAAAGTGACGTGCGCTGATTCCGATTCGCTGAGCGTGTAGTGAAATGTGGTTTCGTACTTGCGCTCTACCGCATAGGTATTTCGAAACCGCCAAGTCTTAACATTCTCCACGGCGGCACCCTTTAGCGCAGGATGGCCTGAGATGACTACAACGTTGGATGGTTCCCCAGAACTCGCTGGTAGACTGAATGCTAACTTCACAGTTCCCATTATGCGAGCTTGCCGAGCCAGAGGCGGATACAAGGGAATGTTCGTGGACACAAGTTCAGGATTATCCGCCTGCGCCACTGTCACAAGGCATACAGCGAAAATCACTGCAATCAACGCACCCAAATAACGTTTCATCGGAACACCTCACTCCTGAACAATTCTAGCGGGATGCCCGATCCAAGTCGGCGATTGATGTATATGGGGATTACTGGCAGTCTTCGCGTTCAGAATAAGCGTCAGTCCCCGAGCGCTCCCGCCAGTAACGCATGCTTCTTCGCCGCAAACGGATTCACCACGGTGACTCCGCCCCAGGTGAATCCTTCCTGCATATCCTCGGAGAGCAGCAACCGGCATCCGGCCGCAGCCGACGCCGAAAGGATGATCGCGTCCCAGATGCTCAGACCATGGTCGGCGGCGACATCAAGGGCGGCGACCAGAATCGACGGCGAAGTTTCGATCAGCGGAAAAGTGTCCTGCCAGCGAAGTACGATTGCCCGCGCCTCCGGCGGGTGAAATGCCGATTTTCCTACCAGGACACGAAACAATTCTCCGAGCACCTGCACGGGCAGAAACGTGCTGGATTCCGGCAGCTTTTTGATTAGCTCTACGGTCGTCTGGGCGCGGAGCGCTCCGTTTACACCTTCGGCGTAAACCAGAATATTGGTGTCCAGTGCGATTCGCATCTTCGGTTCAATCAGTCCCGCTCAATCAGTCATACAAGTCGTCGCGCTTCCAGGGGCCAATTGGGCGCCGTCGCACGGGGCGAGCCTCGAGATGAGCCAGCAACGCAGCCTTCGCTTTGCTGTTGTACTCTTCGGTCACCGGAGCAATTCGGGCCACGGGCCTGCCATGGCTGGTCACCACGTAACTTCGGCCCTCCCGGACTTCCCGCAGGAGTTGGGAGAATTTCCGGTTCGCGTCGGCCGCTGAAATTGTCTTTTCCACGTTTTCCACCATGCTCTTTTGATGTAGTTATATTACCTACTTTTATAAGTTCGGGCAAGCTGTTTGTCGAACAGCCACCCGCGAAAACGTCGCGCTGTAAACTCGTAAACTAAAGATCATCCGCAGGTTGACCCTCGGAATCAATACCGGGAACCAACTTCCGCGTTCGAGGCGCTCACATGCAACTCAAGCCGTTCCTGCTCGATGCCTGGCTCGACCAGTACGAACACGACATAGAATTCAATCTGGCCGCGAGCACTGGACCGACCTGGACGGCGAACGACATCCTCGCCCTCGCCGACGACGAGACCCGCCACCGCTTCCTGAACCACAAGCTGGTCTACAGCCGCCCCGCCGGCGCCGACAGTCTGCGGGAGGCGATCGCGGAAATGCTGGGTGTGCCGGTCGAGGCCGTCCAAATTGTAACCGGGGCCTCCGAGGCGCTGGTGGCGCTGATGTGGCTGGCGGCCGAGCCCGGCGCGAACGTAATCATTCCGCAGCCTGGATTTACCACTTTCTCGGCGCTCCCGGAATCGCTTGGCCTGGAAACGCGCTTCTATGGCGTGCGCCGCGAGAACAGCTTTCGCATCGACCCCGACGAGATCAAGCGGCTCGCCGACTCGAAGACCAAGCTCATCCTGATCAACAGCCCGCACAACCCCACGGGCGCGACCATTGGCGACGAGGAAATGGAAGCCCTGCACGAATTCACCGCCGCGCGCGGAATCCAGTTGGTGAGCGACGAGGTCTACCATCCCATCTACCACGGAAGGCCAACAAAATCGGCGGCGCGGCTGCCGCACGCTACCGTGATCGGCGACCTGTCGAAAGCATTTTCGATTGCCGGCGTGCGCACGGGATGGATGATCGAGCACGACGCCCAGCGCCGCCAGCAATACTGGACCGCGCGCGCCTACTTCTCGATCTGCAACTCAACCACCGGAGAAATTCTTTCGGAAATCGCGATCCGCAAACGTGACGTCGTGCTCGGCAAGACCCAGGATGTCGCCACGCGAAACCTTAAGCTGCTGGAGCGCTTCATGGCGGACCATCGCGACGTACTCGGCTGGATTCCACCGCAAGGCGGCATGACCGCGTTCCCCTGGCTGACGAGTGGAGAAAATGCGCGTCCGTTCTGCCAGGCCGCCGCCGAGCGTGGAATTCTGCTGGCTCCCGGCGATTGCTTTGATGCGCCCTCGCATTTCCGCATGGGCTTTGCCGCCGCCGGAGACAATTTTTCCAGCGCGCTCGACCGCTTCGGAACATTCGTCAAGAGCTGGCCGGCAAGAATGGTCACAGCATGACGGTGACCGCATAACGGGGCGAAGCACGCCCTGACTGACGACGACGCCCTGCAATGCCGCCGCAGTGCCCCTCTATTCTCGATTGAAGATTTACTACTGGCGGCCGTTGCCGAAGCAGTAAACCATGCTGGTGATCACGCGAAGATTGTTTTGGCCCTGGATCGCGCCCGTCGAGTCGCCGAACGTGGTGCGTTGATAGTCCCCCTGGAGGCGGACGGCGAACGCTCCGAACAGGCGCTGCTCGATTCCTCCACCCACGGCATAGGACGGACGAGCGACCCAGCCGCCCAGATAGTAAGGTCCGCTGGTCGGGACAGCGCCGCCGACGCGGCTCGCGCCGACCAGGCCGTGAATGAAGATTCCCGTCCTGCCGTTCACCGGATAGAACACCGGGCCGGCCAGCAAGCTCAGGATATTAGCGCCGTGTCCGGTGTTAAACACGTTGCCCGTGCTGGAGTAAGTGCCGTCGACGCTCGCTCCCCAGCGCGGTAGGAACCGGACCAGACCGTTGGCGTCGAAGCCAGTCAGCCCTACCCGTTGTTGCGAGGGCACGGGCATGCTGAGGTAGACAAAGCCGAGACCGGTCTCAAAAGTGGGATTTGTAGCCGCGGGCGGAGGACCGCCGGCCCAGTGCGATTGCGCCAGAAGCGGCGCGACGAACAGGAAAACGCAGGCCAGAACTCTGCAGGTCGAAACTCGGCGAACTAAGGTTCGGCGAACCAAGCCTCGGCAAATCAAGGCTCGGCAAATCAGAACTCTTCGCATGATGCTCAACTCCGGTGGAGGTTCGAATCTCACGTGCACCGCCTGTGCGCGCGGCAGAATGCCCCACGTGCCGTGACGACTATCGCAGTGATAGCGCTTGCGATGAAACCCTTATCTCCTTTACAGCGTACCGTGAGTTGTCTGTGGTTTCTGGTTACCTTGGTCGCTTTTCGGTTGTACTTAGGGGGCTGGACCGTGGTTAGAGAGCAGGGCTAGACAGCAGGGTTAGAGAGCTCTGATTGGAGTATTACTTCCTACGACCCAGTGGGCATCGCACTCGACCCGGCTGGGTCGCCGCACCCGGGGGAACGCAGCATGGCCCACAATCGGGGGAGGCGAAAAAGGAAGTAGCAGAAAAGAGCCACACCCCATCCGATTCTGGCCGCTTGCATGGCAACATGCTCACCGGCTTGGGATTTAAGAAGCACCATCAATGATATAGAAAACCCAGGTCTTCATCTGGAGTTTCGCCTCACCCTTTTCGAGGATTTAATCCGCCGCCGCAGATTGGACTGTGCGTCTTTCGTCAATCCGTCCCCTCCTCAATGCATGAGCTTCATCATCAGATAGGTGTAGTACTCGGCGTCGGTTCTTGCTTCCTGCTTTTTGTCGGCGCCGGCGCCGTGTCCGCCTTCGGTAATTTCGTCGTAGAAAAACGGCTTGTGAAACTCCTCCAGTCTTGCGGCGAACTTGCGGGCGTGCACCGGGCCCACGCGATCGTCTTTGGTGGTGGTGAAGATGAGCGGCTCGGGATACTGCACGTCCGGCTTAAGCTGGTTGTAGGGTGAAATGGAGGTCAGAAACGCGCGCTCCTCGGGCACTGAGACCGATCCATACTCGCCCACCCACGACGCGCCAGCCGAGAGATGCTCAAAGGCAAGCATGTCGAGCAGCGGCACCTGGATCACCACCGCATTCCACATTTCCGGGTGCTGGGTGAACTCGACGCCCATCAGCAAGCCGCCATTCGATCCGCCGATAATCCCCAGCCGGCGCGAGGAGGTGATCTTGCGGACGACGAGATCCTGGGCCACGGCGTAGAAATCGTCGTAAATGCGCTGCCGGTGGGTCTTGAGGCCGGCGTCATGCCAAGCCGGACCGAACTCGCCGCCGCCGCGGATATTGGCCAGCACAAACACGCCGCCATGCTCCAGCCAGAGCTTGCCCCTTACTGCCCCGTAGCGCGGAGTCATCGCGATCTGGAATCCGCCATAGGCGTTGAGCAGAGTCGGATTCGACCCGTCGTAGGGCATATCCTTGCGATGGACTATGAAGTAGGGGATCTTGGTTCCATCCCTGGAAGTGGCCTGCAACTGCTCGACGACCTCGCCGGAGGCATCAAACTGCGGCTTTTGCGACTTGGCCAGAGCGAACGAGCCATGGCCCGCATCGCCCAGCCACAGCGAAGGTGGGGTCAGGAAACCCTCGACGGCGACAAAAAAGCGGTCGTCAGTGAGGCTGAACGTCGGGGAACTCATCGTGAGATTGTCAGGCACCGGAAGCGGCTTGCGCGTCCAATTGCCGTCGCTGCCGAAGGTGTAAACATACGCGCGCTGTTGCACGTGTTCGAGCGTGGTCACGATCAGATGATTCTTGGTGGTCGAGAACCACTGTTCAAACTCCTGTGCCGTGGGGGCAAATATGACGGTGGGTTTGAGCCGTAGCGGATCCTTTTCGACCGCGGCCAAATCCAGCGCCACCACCGATCCCTGGACAATCTTGTTGGTTTGTCCCTCGGGAGTCCAATCCTCCTGCAGTTCGACGAGTAACTGACCATCGAGCATACCGCTTACGCTGGCCTTGAGCGGCAGAGCGAGTTTCTTGGGTCCGCCGGGCGACAGCAGATAAGTCTCTTGCGCATAAGTGCTCAGATTGCGCTGCACGAGTTTGGCGACATGGCCCTGGCCATCGATGAACACCTCCGCGTAATCGCCATAGCCGTTGTCTTTGACCTCGCCGCGGAAAACTTCCTTGGCGCTCTCCAGCGGCTGGCCACGCTTCCACTGGCGCACGGTGATGGGGTAACCGGCCTCGCTCATAGTTCCTGGGCCCCAATCGCGGCCGATCAGCAGCGTGTCTTTGTCGACCCACGACACGGACTGCTTGCCGCGTGGGAGGACGAAACCGCCCTCCACAAATTTGCCCATCTTCAGGTTGAACTCGCGCAGGGTATCTGCGTCCTCACCGCCCGCGGACAACGCCACGAGACAGAATTCCTCATCTGGTTGCAGGCAGTCCAGCCCATGCCCCACCCAGCTCTGCTGGTCGGCCTTGGCGAGCGCGTCGTAGTCGATCACTGTCTCCCAATGCGGCTCGGCCGTCAGATAATCCTTCAGCGTCGTGCGGCGAACGATCCCCCGCACATGCTCGGCGTCGCGCCAGGTGTTGTACACCGCGCCATTGCGCAACTCGGGCTCGGGCAGGCGCTCGGGAGACTCCAGTACTTTCAGCGCGTCGGCCTCGAGAGGCGCAAAGTGAGGATCCTTCTCCAGCACCGCTGCGCTGCGCGCATTTTCTGCCTTTACCCACGCCATTTGGCGTTCGCCGTGGATGTCTTCCAGCCAGGTGTAGTTATCGGGCTGCTCGGTACTTGATTGGGCGCTCGAGTGCTGCGGGCTCGACTGCTGGGCGCGAGCTGGAATGGCAAGAATGGCTGACACTACTGCCGCGATTGTCATCCATGTGGTCAGCGTCGCCAGCGGGCGCGCCGTCGTTGTTGCCAAAGACATTTTCAAAGCACACACTCCTTCGAAGACCGTCTGCTTGCGATTGACTTGGGGCCCTGGCTATAAGACGCGAGACCAATTGGCTGGTGAGCAGTATCGCATTAGCCAAGCGTATCCGTCACGAACAGCGGGTAAATCCTGGACCTCTGCAACGGAATCGCCCCTGAGCCGTTTGTGTCGAGCATACGGCACAGCGAACAGCGGTGTCCGCCACCCTTGCCCAGGCTTGATCTTTTGTCGTAGTACCAATGAGTCTTGCCCAAAGGACCGCCACCCATCATGCTGGAATCAACTTACTCTCCAGTCGTTCCCGGACTGGCCGGAATACGTCTGGTTTAGCCGTTCCGGCTTGACGGGCACGGGCTGCGCGGGCGAGTCGCCCGTGTCCATACTGGCCGCGCTGGTTTTCGGAGGCCATTTGCCGTTATTAGGGTTCACAGCCAGAGCCCGTCCCAGTGTCAATGGCGCAAAGGTAACCACCCGGTGGGTAGATTGATTTCAGGTGCATCGGCTCTAGAATCTATGCAGTATCCGCAAGCCGAAACATCGTTTGAGGATGACGTTCGCTGCTCTGCTTAGGGGAATTGAGTAAGAGATGAGAATCGCACGTAGCATTGTCGCTGGTTTCCTGCTCTCGTTGACCTGCGCCTACGGGCAGATGATCATCCTCAGTGCTTCTCCCAAGGACCCCGACGTGAAGCCGGAGCAGCGCACCGCGACCATCGTCCACTACGAAAAGATGCGGTTCACGGCACGGCAAACCGTTCGTGTGCTGGCGCTTGCTCTGCAAAATTCAGACAGCGGTTCAAGAGTGAGGTTGAACGACGCCATCAACAACGAACAAGACATCGTGGACTGGGCGAACTGGTGCATTCTGGCACTCCGCGACAAAACCGACGCAGCGAAGGCATGTATCTTCCAACCCGACCCCAAATGATGAGCGGCAAAAGGTGCGTGTCCGGCTGACCGGGGATTTCCTCTACGCTTGCCTTGTTCTGAACGGCCGTCGCACCCAAGAAATAACGGAATCTAGTAAATTACTTCCCAATAATGTAAGACCAAAACGAATTGGGATCAAGCGGTGGCACTCATCGAGCATTAAGCCCCACTGGCAACTGCCTACGCCACCCACACCGTCTTCGCGTTCATGAACTCGCGGATGCCGACGACCCCGAGCTCCCGTCCGTGTCCCGAGTGCTTCACGCCCCCGAATGGAATGCGCGGATCGGAGGCGACCATTTTGTTGATGAACACCATCCCCGCTTCGAGTTCGTTGATGAAGCGTTCGCGCTCCTGATCGTCGTTTGTCCACGCGCTCGCGCCCAGGCCGAAGCGCACGTCGTTGGCAATGCGGATCGCCTCATCCTGATCCTTTACCCGAAAAATCGACGCCACCGGGCCAAAGAATTCCTCGCCATACGCCGGCGAATTTTTTGGAATGTTGGTCAACACCGTCGGCGCGTAGTAATTTCCTTTTCGCTGTAACGGATGCCCGCCGGTGAGCAGCTTCGCTCCCGCCTGCACTGTCTTCTGCACGTCGGCGTCGAGCGTGGTCACCGCATCGGCCGTGGCCAGCGGACCAAGCTCAGTTTTCTCGTCGAAGGGATCGCCCACCCGCAGGCTCTCCATGCGCGCGACGAATTTCTTTTCAAACTCCTCCGCAATCGGTTCGGCCACGATGAAACGCTTGGCCGCGATGCAGGACTGCCCGTTATTGAGGATGCGCGCCTCCACCGCCGTCTTCACCGCCGCGTCCAGATCTGCCGAGGGCATGACGATGAACGGGTCGCTGCCGCCCAACTCCAGCACAACTTTCTTGATCCGCTTCGCAGCTCCTATGCCCACCTGAATGCCCGCCTGCTCGCTGCCCGTCAGCGTTGCGGCCACTACTCGCGGATCGCTCAACAATGCTTCCACCTGGCTGGAGCCGATCAGCAACGTCTGAAACGCACCCGCCGGAAACCCAGCCTCCAGAAAAATTTCTTCGATGGCCAGTGCGCACTGCGGCACGTTCGAGGAATGCTTCAGCAGCCCAACGTTGCCCGCCATCAGCGCCGGTGCCGCAAAGCGCATCACCTGCCAGAAGGGAAAATTCCACGGCATCACCGCCAGAACCGACCCGATCGGCAGATAACGGATAAAACTCTTCTTCGCTCCCAGTTCGACCGGCTCGTCGGCCAGGAAGCGCGCCGCGTTTTCGGCGTAGTAGCGGCAGGCGGTAGTGCACTTCACCGCTTCGGCTACGGCGGCTTTGTAGGGCTTGCCCATTTCGAGCGTCATCAAGTGCGCAAACTTTTCCTTGTCGCGCTCCAGAATCTCGGCCGCCTTGAGCATACGCTGGGCGCGCACGGCAAACGGCGTCTTGCGCTCCGCTTTGAAAGTGCTTACGGCAAGCTGGAGCTTCTTCTCGATTTCGGCTTCCGAAAGTGGCTGGAAGGTCTTGATGACTTCTCCCGTGGCAGGATTAATCGTAGCAATGGCCATGATGGCAGTTCCCTCTTCCGAAACGGACACGACTTCGCGCCCGCTTCGTTTCCGCGCTAATTGGAAATTGATTTCCGCTTCCGATGCAACCTATGGAGCAAGAATTCGGAGCAAAGAATCCTAGCGGTCAGACCACTATACTACCGCGCACACTCCACATCGCGGCCACTGAGTGTGGCCTAATCCGGGAAGTACTGCTGCTCGTATTTCAGCCGTTCCCTTTTCACGATCTGTAAATACCGCACAGCTTCTTGCAGGGATCGCCTCTCGGAATGGTGGTCAAGGCTTGTTCTTAACTCGGCCAGGCGGGTGCGAACGGCGGCCTCAGCGACTTCCACCAGTTTGAAGAGATTATTGGTCTCGGGTTCCTTCAAGACCGCTTGACAGGCAGACTGCCAGACTGGAAGGTATCTTGCGGAGGGACGGACTGTGTCATTCGACGCCATCGGTGGACTCCGGTCTACGGCTCCGCATCCTACGTCAACCTGGGCGAGCCGGCAGGTGAGCATTCTTAAGCTGCGCTTAAGATATGCAAAAAAACTTTGTCTTGTCGGTACTCTGCAGGACGAATATCTGTTCGCTTCCGCACATTTCAATTCGTTTCCGCTTCCCAGCTGTAAAGCTGTTGCTGCACAATTCCATAGCAGTCGCACGCCACCTCTTCCAGCGCCTTGCGGTTCAAGATGGTTACGCTTCCGCGCGTGTACGCAATCAGCCTGGCCTTCTGCAAAACGCCGGCGGCCACGGTCACGCTGGAGCGGCGTGTTCCCAGCATTTGACCGAGGAATTCCTGGGTCAGAGGGAGCCGGTCGGAGCGAACCCGGTCCTGGGTCATCAGAATCCATCTTGCCAGTCTCGATACGACGTCGTGCAATCGATTGCAGGCGGCGATTTGCGTACTCTGCATCGCCAGTTGGTAAGCAAAGCGATGGAGCCGCTTTCCCAATTCGGGAAATTGCTGAATTAATTGCTTGAGCGTCTCAGCATCACATCGAAACGCTGTGCCGTCCGCTTGCGTCATCACTCTGGTTGGGCCGTTCTTGTATCCCACCAGCAACGGCAAACCTGCAAAGCCTTCCCTGCCAATGAGGCCAACTTCCACCGTTTTTCCGTCCGGCTGAACCGCCAGAATGGACATCATTCCGGAATTCACGAAGTAGCCCGACTTGATGGTTTCTCCGGCCTCGTGCAGCACCTGATGAAGTTGCAGCCGGACAAACTCCAACTTGGGCAGGACCTGGCTGCATTCTTTGGGTGAGAGACCGAGGAGGATTCTGTTGGCAACCGAATTCCCGTCGCCATCGGTTGGAGGCTTTACAACGGGGGTAGAGACACTAGTCCTTCTCGCCATGACGGCTCCTTGCGCAGCGAAAACGCTGTCTGATTTCGCAAGGAACCGTCACCCGATTGGGCGCGGCGGAAAGATGCTGGAAGAGACATCCCCACACTACTCGCAAAGACCGAGGTTTACTATGAAATAACTCCCGTCTGAATTGCCTTCGCCCCGAATTGCCTTCGTTTGGATTGCCTTCGTTTTGAATTGCCTTCACTGACAGCCCTTACCGGTCAGTCTGCTGCCGCGAAACCGACCCTTGCAGCCAGCTCCGCGAAATGTATATACTTAACGTATACACACCGAAGGAGGTTCATCCATGGGCACGGCTCGTGTATTCCGGTCGGGCAACAGCCAGGCAGTCCGGCTGCCGAAAGAATTCCGCTTCAAGAGCAAGGAAGTCGAAATCTTCCGCCGCGGCGACGAAGTTGTTCTGCGGGAAAAGCCTGGCAACATGGCGAGAGCTTACGAGTTGATCCTAAGCCTGCCTGACGACCTTGAGATCCACGACCGAGATAACGACCTCCCGCAAGAGCGCGAAGGCCTCTAAGTGGAAACGCATTACCTGCTCGATTCCAATATGGTCATCTACTTCCGGCAGAAGCGCTCGGAAGCGATCATGCGCCGCTTCGCACAACTTCGTCCTGGCGAGGCGGCCATTTCAGTAATCGCCTACGGCGAGTTGCTGTACGGAGCCATGAAGAGTTCGCACCCAACCTCTGCGATAGAACTCCTTCACAGCTTAATCCAAGAACTCTGGCCACTCCCGCTGCCAGAGTCAGCAGGGGAGACCTATGGTCTTATCCGCGCCGACCTCGCCGTCCGAGGAGAAATGATCGGCAACAATGACCTCTGGATCGCAGCGCACGCCCTCGCCTCCGGATTCACGCTGGTCACCAACAACGAAAAAGAATTCCGTCGGGTGCGCGGGTTGAAGATCCAAAATTGGGCGACTTAATTTCGCGTTCCTGAAATCGGGACCCAAGAGCCCGCCCCCTAAGACCCAACGCCGCTTTCCCGCTCCCTTGGTTTACAATATTCTGTACCGCAAAGCACTCATCTTCATTCTCATTTCAGGAGGATTCTCATGAAGCTCAGCCCGGGCAAACTTGCCGGTCTCAAGAAAGTCTCGAACGAACGCGGCGTCATCGCCGCCGCTGCCATGGACCAACGCGGCTCCCTGCAAAAATCTCTGGCCAAGGAAAAAGGCGGCGAAGTCACCGACGCCATGATGGAAGAATTCAAAACCCTGGTCACCGAAGTGCTCACGCCGCATGCCACCGCCATCCTGCTCGACCCCGAGTGGGGACTGCCCGCCTCGAAGCACCGCGCCAAGAACGCCGGCCTGCTGCTCGCTTATGAGAAGACCGGATATGACAAGACCGGCCCCGGCCGCCTGCCCGACCTGCTCGACGTGTGGTCCGCGCGCCGCCTGAAAGAAGCCGGCGCCGACTGCGTCAAGATTCTGCTCTACTACACTCCCGACGATCCCAAGCACGTTAACGAAATCAAGCATGCCTGGGTCGAACGCATCGGCGACGAATGCCGCGCCAACGATATTCCGTACTTCCTCGAGTTCGTGGGCTATCAGGAAGGCGCCGACGAGAAGGGCCTCGAGTACGCCAAGAAGAAACCGCACATCGTCACCGAGAGCATGCGTGAGTTCAGCAAAGACCGCTACGGCGTCGACGTGCTGAAGGTCGAAGTTCCGGTCAATATGAAGTTCGTCGAAGGCACTAAGTCATTCGGTGGAACCAAGGCCTACACCAAGAAAGAAGCCATCGACCTGTTCCACAGCGCTGCCAACGTCGCCACCAAGCCGTTCATTTATTTGTCGGCCGGCGTCAGCAACGCGGAATTCAGCGAGACCCTCGAACTCGCCGGAGAGTCTGGCGTGAAGTTCAACGGCGTGCTCTGTGGCCGCGCCACCTGGAAAGACGGCATCCCGGTCTACGCCAAGCAGGGCGCAGCCGCCTTCCGCAAGTGGCTCGAAACCGAAGGCGTGAAGAACATCAACAACGTCAACAGCAAGCTGAAAGCCGCGACGAGCTGGCACTCGATCTATGGCGTGGAGTTGGTGCACGCGTAAAGATTGAAGGATTGAAAGATTAGTGGATTGTGTGGGCGCGGGCGACTCGCCCGCGCTCTTTTTTTGTTGCTCTCACGCGTTCAGCGAGTTCAAATCCCTTGAAACCAAAGATCCTTCTCTCCTGGAGCAGCGGCAAAGATAGTGCATGGACCCTCCACGTGCTCCGTCAGCGCGGCGACGTGGAAGTTGCCGGTCTGCTCACCACGATCAATACTCATTTCCAGCGAGTCGCCATGCACGGCACGCGCCATGCGCTGTTGAAAGCGCAAGCCGATGCCGCTCGCCTGCCGCTCTGGGAGGTTCCCCTGCCCTGGCCCTGCAGCAACGAAGTCTACGAACAGGCGATGGCGGCCGCCTGCACCTCGGCCGTCCAGCAAGGCATTTCCGCCATTGCCTTCGGCGACCTCTTTCTCGAAGATGTTCGCCGCTACCGCGAAGACCGTCTGCGCGGCACCGGACTCGAACCCATGTTCCCGCTCTGGGGACGCAACACTCGCGAACTGGTCTCAGAAATGCTTGCAGGCGGCCTGCGTGCCCGCATCGTTTGCGTCGATCCCTCAAAGCTGCCAGGTGATTTCGCTGGCCGCGACCTTGATGAGAACCTATTGAACCGCCTGCCCGCCGGAGTAGATCCTTGCGCCGAGAATGGCGAGTTTCACACCTTCGCCTACGCGGGCCCGATGTTCCACGAACCGATTCCGATCAAGAGCGGCGAAGTTGTAACGCGTGAGGGATTCCTCTATGCAGACGTCCTGCCCGAATCCGAAATGACCGTGTCTTAATGCCGTAACCGCAATCACGTAGGGGCTGCGTCCGGAGCTACGTGAATCCCGCTAAAATAACGTCATGACCGTCCTCATCACCGGCGCTTCCGGTGGCATCGGATACGAACTGGCCAAACTCTTCGCCCGCGATCATCACAACCTGGTGCTGGTCGCCCGCAGTGCCGACAAGCTCGCACAGATCGCGACTGAACTACAGGCTCACGGCATCACGGTTAAGACGATCGCCCTCGATCTGGCCGCGTCTCCCGCGCCGAAGTTTCTTTTCGACCAACTCCAGCGCGAAGGCGTCGCCGTCGACATCCTCATCAACAACGCCGGCTTTGGCGTCTTCGGCGAATTCGCGCAAATGCCGGAAGAAGAAATCCTCGGCCAGATCCAGCTCAACATTACGGCGCTCACCGCGCTCACCCGGCTCTTTCTGCCGGCCATGGTGCAGCGCCGCAGCGGCCGCATCATGAACGTTGCTTCCACCGCGGCCTTTCAGCCCGGCCCGCTCATGGCCGTCTACTATGCCACCAAGGCGTATGTACTTTCTTTCTCCGAGGCGATCGCCAACGAACTGCACCACTCCGGCGTGACCGTGACTTGTTTCTGTCCCGGGGCTACGCACACGGATTTCGCCAAGCGCGCCGGCATGGAAAATTCCCGCCTCTTCAAACAACTCGGCGCCATGACAGCAAAGAAAGTCGCGCTCGACGGCTACCGCGCCGTCATGGAGGGCCGCACCCTGGCTATCTCCGGCCTGCATAACTGGGTAGTCGCACAATCCAGTCGCTTCGTTCCTCGCAAGATGGTCACCGCCGTGTCGCGCTGGGTCGCGGAAAAAGTTCAGTAGAGACGTTGCTTGCAACGTCTCTGCCCGCGCTGCCTGGAATCCACGCTCTGCCGAAGCTGCCGACGGAGACGTAGCGAGCTACGTCTGTACGAAAGGCTCCCAGTGATGCGAAATGCATCAAACTCCGTGTCCCGCAAGCCTTTACAAATCCCGACCGACTCTATGCAAACCTTTACCCGCAAACGCGATACTTTCCGGAGGGGCGAGGGTCTAAGCCAATGGGAGCCGAGTTCCTCTCTCCCAGTCCGAAACAAGGAAAAGAAGTCCGCACGAATCGAAAGCCTCCGCGCAACGCGAGCCTTCGACAGGAGGTAGCAAATGGCGAACACCCGCGGCAAGTCCGTTTCGACCATGAATGCCTTTCTGAATCTGGCCGGGACCCATGTAAAACCAGCGCTGGCTGTAGTTACAACTTTATTTCTTGCTGCCAGCTGCCTGGCGCAGGACAACCCTCAACCTCAACCGGCCGCACCACCGGATTCGCAAACCATGCAAGCCGCGGCAACCCCTCCACCAGTTCTCGAAGTAATTCCTGCCGGAACCAGGATTGCCCTGGTGCTCACGCATCCCATCCAGAGCCGGTACATCCACCACGGCGACGAGATCTATGCCCAGATCATTTCTCCGGTAAACGAAGGCAACGAGATGCAGATTCCTCCGGGCACGTTTGCAACCGGCACGGTCGACAAGCTCAACGTGAAGTCAGGAGGACGCGCCGAGCTTCATCTGCAATCCATGACGATTACTTTTCCGGATGGCTATGTCGCTCCCATGTCCGGGCCGGTAACGCTGGTCAGCAATGAGGGCTACGCTCTGAAAGATCCGGGCCCGGGAAGAGTTGGCGGGATGTTTGCGCTGATAGCGGGAGGGGCCGGCGTGGGCGCGCTCATCGGCCACTCGGTCGGCAAGCCGGCGTCCTCCGTCACATCCAACTTCCCCCCCGGATGCACTGGGCCACCGCCGTACTGCACTCCGGAAACCACCCCCGTCTACAGCACCCAAGGCCGAGACACGGCCATGGGCGCGGGCATCGGGGTCGCGGTCGCAGGAGTGGCTTCCCTGGTGTTGCTCGGCAGTACGCATCATTTCTTTATGGACGTAGGCTCGCCGGTCGACATGGTGCTCACCCAGCCGTTACGGCTGGAGCAAAACCGGGTCTCGGATGCGGTCCAGAAATTTGGACAACAGCCGGTATCGATTCAGCCCGTCTTACCGCGGCCAGTGCCTCCTCCGCCGCCGGACACCGGCTTCTCACCAGCCACCTCACCCGGCACGCCGCCCATCATCATTCCCGGAGCGCCCGGCCCTGGCGGTATCCCAGGACCGCCGATCATCATTCCCGGCACGCCCCCGGGTACGTAGCCGCGCGCCATCAAGCGCAAGAAATCATCCTGAGCGGAGTGGCTGCTTCGCGGAAACGAGGCAGCCACGCAGTCGAAGGATCCCTACCTCACAACGGCGGCCGACCAGCGAACATTCCGCGTACCTTTCTAGGCGCTCTACAGCTCTTTCGCGAACTCCGCGCGGAAAACTTTTGTTGTAGTCTTAATCCCGTCATGCCTACACTCATCCCCCAGCCCACGCGCATTCAATCCGCCGGCAACAAGCCCAAACTCATCGACGAATACGTCGGCCGCGTCAACTCGAAGACGCCCGGCGCCAGCGTCGCCCACATGCGCAGCCCGCAAGGCTGGCTCGAACCCGGCCAGACTCCGGACTTCGACGAGTTCACCATCGTGCTGAAAGGATTGCTGCGGGTCGAGCACAGAAGTGCGATTGGAACTGTCAGTTCCCTCGACGTCGCCGCCGGACAAGCCGTCATCGCCCACGCCGGCGAGTGGGTCCGCTACTCCACTCCACAGCCCGACGGCGCCGAATACATCGCCGTCTGCCTGCCCGCATTCTCGATGGAAACCGTGCACCGCGACGAATGAATTTCCGGTGCAGGTATTCTTGCCGATATAAATCGCTGGTGGAGAAGGCTGGGCGAAGATCCATGAGAACGACGAATCGACATCGACGACTGTTTGCTGCGTGATGCGATGCCAGCGCCATCTCTACCAAGAAGGCAGCGCTGCGGCTACTGGTTGAGGTGCAGCGCCAAACAAGCATCCGTCGGCTCAGCGGAAAAGTGCGTTGGGAAGGTGAAGAAACCAGGAAGGGTTCTTCTCGGCACTCGATACTCGCGACTCGGTATTTACTTCCCCGCGCTCGCCACTTTCACGCCATGCGACGCAGCCGCGTAGCGCGCGATGCCTCGGTATAACGCTTCAGCGATTTGTTCGCGGTATCCGTCCGAGCGCAGTTTCTGCTCGTCGGTGGGACTTGAGACGAACGAAACTTCCGCCAGGATTCCCGGCATCGCACTCTCGGTGAGAACGACGAATCCGGCTTCTTTAATGCCACGGTCGCGCAGGCCCGGATTCTGGACCGACAGCGTTCCATAGAGCGAGCGCTGCACGCTGGTCGCCAGGCGCCGCGATTGCTCGATGCGCTCGTGCAAGTCGGCTGGCGAAAGCGTCGGCAACGCGGGCGGTTTGGCTCCGGCAACGGTCTTCGTCACGGTCGCGTGGGTGTCAACATCTTTATCTTTCGCTCCCGGCGCGGAGAAGAAATTCGTGTAGTAGGTTTCCACGCCGCGTGCTGAGGGCAGGTCGCTGTAGTTGGCGTGCACCGAGACGAACAGATCCGCCTGCGACTGGTTGGCGATGGAGGCGCGCTCATCGAGCGTAATGTAGTTGTCGTCGGGCCGCGTGTAGATGACTTCCATGCCCAGGCGGCTTTCGAGCAGCTTACCCAGCCGCTGCGAAATTTCAAGCACCAGATCTTTTTCGAGCAGGCCGCGACGGCCGACGGTGCCGAGATCCCATCCGCCATGTCCGGCGTCGACCACGATGCGCATCTTGGGCACGCGCGCCCGCAGCTGCAAGTCTTCTTTCGTCGGCGGCGGGACAACGATCGCCAGCTTATTCTTTTCGGCTTCTCCAGAGTTGGGGAACAGGTTCACCGCGCCCTTGGGAGTCGCGCCGATCTTGCGCACTTCGACGACCAGCCGGTAAGGATTCGATTCGAGACTTACCGAGAAAGTGGAGTCGGCCTTGGTCTGCAGAACAATGCGCGTCATGCCCGCAACGGGCTGCGCCACGCGGATGCGGCTGACGAAGGTGTCGCCCACTTCGATCGATTTGCCGACCAGCTCGGGAGCGAGCTGGGTATCGCGCAAATCGAAATAAATCCGGTCGGGTCCGGCCAGGCGGTGTGCCTCATACTGCACCTGATCTTCCAAGTCGAGGACCACGGTGCTGGAATCGGCCGACGACCAATGCCGGATGCCGGTGACGCGGGGAAACTTCGACAACTCCTGCGGAGTGGCCGGGGCGCTGTTGGTCTCGGTCGAATCGGAAGTGGCGTCCACACTGGGGTTCGCAGGATTCGCACCCGCGGGCACGGCCAGCGCGGGGGTCAGCGGCTGATCTTTCGGAGCGGCCGCGCTGGGCGGCTCGACCGTCATTTTCTCGGAGTGCATCGTTGTGCCCAACTGCATGGTCTTCAGCAACCAAACTCCACCGGCAAACGCCGCGCAGATCACGATGAACACGACCAGAATCAGCAGGACGGGACGGCGGCTCGCGGGTTCCGGTTGCAGCAGATTGAGTTCGGGCGCGGCCGCGGTTTTGGGCGCGACGGCCGCTTCGAGTTGTGGAACCTTCTCCGCGGGCCGGTCGAGAATCGCCGGCTTGTTCAGGATCGCGGACGCTGCAGCCGAGCTGACCTGCGGGACCGCCGGCTTCTTATCCGCTGCCGGGGCTGCCGGGCCGCGGACCACCGGAGCGGCGACCTTCGCCGCAGGCGCGGCCAGGACGGGTGCGGCGGGGGCGATGGGTCGAGCTGGAACAGACGGGGCAACGGCAGGCGCCGCAACGACCGGCGCTACAACGACAGCAGGAACAACGACAGGCGCAACAACGACAGGAGGAACGACGACCGGCGGCGCGACGCGCGCAACTTTCGGTGATTCGGCTGCTGGTGGCGCTGGCGTGGGACGCGGAGCCGGTTCGAGCTTGGTCACCGCAGCCTGCGCAGACTCAGCGAAACGATCTTCGTCCTCAGGCTTGAGCGCTCCTAACACCAATTCGGCGAGCAGGCTCAGGTTGCGGACATCGCTGTCGTTGAAGGCGAAGGGCCACGCGGAGAATGCTTCGAGCAGACCAATCACGCGCCGCCGTCCGCATAGCGGCACGGCGACCATGGAGCGCGCGCCCAGCTTGCGGCAGGCCTGCAGGTTCACGCGCGGATCGGTCTCGGTGTCGTCGCACATCACGATCTGCGCGGAACGGAAGCAGGCTCCGGAAAAAGCGGAATCGCGGTCAATGCGCGCGCCTACGTCGGGACGGATGTCGCCCGCGGCCGCTCGCAGCACGATCTCATTGTTTTCCGCCAGGGCGATGGCCAGTCCATCGGCGCCGGTGATGGCGACCGCGCGTTCGGCGACCAGTTGCAGCACTTCATCGAGAACGAACTGCTCCTGCGGGTCGAACTCCGCGACCAGAGCGCCCAGGCTGCCCGCATCGAAGCCGTCTTGCCGCGCGGCCAGCGCCTTGCGGCGGCGAACCTGATCGTGCAGCGCGGCGAAAGCCAACAGCGCTTGCAGCGCGTCGCGATGCGACGGTGTTTCCTGATCTGGCGCAGGGCTATGCGAAGAAGAATCGGAACCGCCGGAAGAACTCTGCTCGCGCGGCCAGGGAGGCACACTGACTCCGGCAAACGGAGTGGTCACTTCACGATCCGGGTTCGTGGTGGAAGTCGCCATTCGAGACGGTTCACTTGTAAGTTATCGAGGTTTCAGCGGAGTTGCAATTACCTGGACATGACCCTTCGGGCATGTACTTTGGTAAGCGTCTTCTAATGGCTCCCCGAAAGGCCGGCTGAGGACTTCTCGGATCACGACTTTTTTTTATTTTGCCTGGGATGTTGCCGCTGAGACGTTACGTCTCTAAAACAGGGGTGTGCTGGAAGGAATCCGCACCATCTTAGTTACTAAGGCGGTGCGTGCAGGCGGAGATAAGATTCGTGAGATAGGGCCCGGACCGACCCGGTTCTCCGGCGGTGCAGCATTATGGACGCAGGAACATCTCCCGCGCGACAAGCCCGGGCGAAACATCGGCACGAACTCCACACGTTGACCTACGTCACGATCGACCAGGCGAACGGCGGCATCGTGCGCAACCTGAGTCACGAGGGCGTGGGAGTGCAGGCGGTTGGCGCGGTGCGTCCGCGGCAGCAGTTGCGCGTGCGCTTCGAACTGCGCGATCCGCGGCTGCGCGTGGACGGCCGCGGCGAAGTCATGTGGGCCACGTCCTCGGGCCAGTGCGGTATCCGCTTCCTCGACCTGTCTGAGCAGATGACGAGCCAGATCAACGAATGGATTTTTGGCAGCCTGCTGGAGGCGACTGCGCATTCGGAGCGGGCCGAAGAGATGTTTGCCGGGACTCCGTTTGGCAAGGCTCTGGTGGCCGAGTCGCTGGCCTTGCCCGCCTGCGATGAGGACGACGGGTTGATGGTTTCCGCAACTCCGCTGAAAATCATCGAGTTGCCGACGCGGTCCCAGAGGCCGCGGCCGATTCCTATGCGCGAGGAAGCCTGCGAAACCGTGCCATGCGATTTTCTGGAGGATCGGTCTCTGGAAGGTCGGTCTGTGGAAGATCAGTCTCTAGAAGATGGGGCGCTGCAACATCCGTCACCACAAAATCAAGCGCGAGAATTGGACTGGCTGTCGCAGCCGCTTTCCGGCCGCAGTCTGATCTGGACGATCAACATCTTAGTGGCGCTGGCGGCGTTGCTATTGTTTGTGCTGGTGTTTCTCTCCGTGACCGGGGAGCCTCCGCGATGGCCGCTGGCTATGATGTGCGGCGCGGCGGTCTGTGTCGCTGGCCTGTATTGGGGATTCTTCCATTTGTTCGCGGGAGCGAGCCCGGGGTCACAATTGGCCCGGATGGTGAGATCGGATGGCGAAGAGGAAGAAGTTGCAGGAGCGCGATTCCGCTGACTTGTTTGCGTTTGTGCAATGCTGGTAGACGCCGCGGGTCGTGCGCCGCAAAAGATACGATCGAGCTCGGATCAAGAATTGCATTTCGGGGGCGATATGAGGGGGGTGAGATGAGAATGAGATTCGCAGTGGCAGCGGCGGTGATGAGTCTCGCCCAGAGTGTCGCAGCAACGCCAGTCGCAGCAACGACTGTCGCAGCCCAGACTGTCGCAGCCCAGAAGGAGATGCACGTGGTCCATGCCAAGGGCTCTTTCGACATCAAGATGACTCCCGCCGAAGCAACCGAGTTCGAGAAGGCGAACGACATTGCTCGGTTCACATCCGACAAGACCTGGCACGGTGACTTCGAAGGCGTAAGCCATGGAGAAATGATCACCGGCTCGACCGCGAGCACCGGCTCCATGGCCTACGTTGCGATTGAGCGCATGACGGGCAAGCTTAACGGCCGACAGGGCAGCTTCACTTTCTCACACCGCGCCACCATGATGAAAGGCGATGCCCCCGCTGCGGGAGAGCTGACCGTGACGGTTGTCCCCAATTCCGGCACGGGAGAACTCACCGGGCTCGCTGGCTCGCTCATGATCCATATCGACGCGCAGGGGAAACATACCTGGACCTTCGATTATTCGCTCCCGTAGCCGTCCTCGCGATCTCTGCGAACAGACAGCTGGGTACTGGCAGCTGCTCTAGTTCGCGAAATACTGCTGCGCCAGCCAAAGCTGCAGCGTGCGCTGCTGTTGGGGCGCAAGCTTCACGAAGCGGATGCCCAGATTTCCCCGCTTGTCTTGCCACGCGATCTCGGCCCGAGCCTTCAACCCCGCGCGGGCGCCGGGCAACGCGAAACAGACCTGCAAGCCCTTCAGCGGCTCGACCGGGTTCTTGGTGTGAATCTGCATTCCGCCCTGACTTAGATTAACCAGGAACGCGTCCGTCGGCTTCTGGCCCTTGCAGTTCAACGACACGGGCACTTCCAGGCCGGCGCGGTGATAGCGCAGGCGGCCGTCGAGAATCATGCTGCGCGCCGCGGAGAGCGTGCGCACGGCCTGCTCCACGGAAATTGGTTTTTCGAAGGCAAACAGCGCGCCCGTCTGATCGAGACTCTGGGTGCACTGTGGGCCACCCATGATGACCAGGGGTACGGTTTTTGGCGTATCTATGCTTTGCAGTTCGCGCAAGAATTGCGCACTTCCGTTCAGATCGCAATCCACGATGAGGGCATCGATTTTTGATTTGCTGAGCCGGGCCAACGCCCGCTGCGGTTCGTTCTCGACGGAAACGTCCATGTGAAGGCCGCCGAGGATGCATTCCAGAACACTGACTTCCTGCCAGTCGCGCGAAACCACCATCGAGGAAAGTGTCATGTGTTCAACTCTAGACAGGTCTGTAATGGGGACGTAGATAACCAACGTAACAAGGGCGGCCTCGGGTTTCGGCAAGCGTTGCTACACTTCCACAACTTAGGTCCGGACCTGCACGGACTCCAACTCCGGGCTGCACTGAGGGGTTTGCAGGGATTTCACTGCGTCTTCCGCCGTGAATCTTCCCATCAACAGGGCGAGTTGACGGTTGGTGGTTAATTGGATCGGTGCTGGATCTACTCGCTGGACGTAGGACGGAGCGCGAGTGCCGCGGGTCACTTTCACGACGAATTTGATGTTGTTCATATCTTAGTGTCCTCCTGAGAGATGGGTTCGGGCATGGTGAGTCGGGGCATAGTCAAAGAGCAGTTCACCGTTCCACTGTCACACTACTGCTTTAAGGCGCTGACCGCTCCACACTCCATGCAACGGGCTTTGAGTCGAGATGTGATTAGTCCGCAAGCTGGGCACATCCGTTGTAACTGAAACCCAGCGATATGTGGTTTCATCCTGCGCATCCAGAGAAACAGCAGGATCGCGCAGAGCACGATCAGCAGACCGAAGGAAATACTGGTTGCGTTCAAAGAATGACCCTTCCGGACGAGTTCTGCATCGACGCTTGTGCTTCGACTCAGCGAGTCGCTCCAGCGGCGGGCCGACATCGCGAAGTTGATCGACTTCGCACAAGATCGCTGCAAAAGTGCGTCGCAAGCCGCGCACTCGCTGAACAGCCTAAGATGGGAGAGCTTCAGATGGACTGGCTTAGGTCAGAAGACCTGAAAGAGGAGAAAAACGTAACCGCCCCAGTCACCATCATAGCAGGTGAAGGCCGCTTGCACTTTGGCGTTGCCGAGAGGTTGCGGGGCGTAACATTGGGTTATGCGAAGATTACGCCTAGACCGTCCCGCCTTCGATGTTTGTGATCGTCCGGCAGCCGCCCATATCCGGGTTCGAGGAGAGCCTGACGAGGAAGAAGAAGAGGAGGAGGACGACGACGGCAAAGAAAACGAAGACGATGATGACAACGAAGACGGCTACTCGGAGTGAGAGTTGAACCTGTGTCGAACGGGCATGGCATGATCATGCGCGGCATGATCATGCACCGAGTGTAACGCTGCACCGTTTCAGCCGCGGCCGATACGAGCAGCAGGTGTCGGCCTAGAAGTCAAAGTCTGAGAAAATCTGGTAGTGGCTCAGATTGAACCTTTTTAGGCGTGGCGTCATCCCGAGCGGAGCCGCTTTTCAGGCGGAGAGAGGGATCTCCCTGAAAATCGCGCCCTTGGAGATCCCTCCCGCGGCTGAACTACGCCGCGGTTCGGGATGACGCAAGGACAGATTCAAACTGAGCCGCTACCGAAGATCTAAGACGTGAGAGCCGAGGTCTGACGACCGACGCCAGTCTTGCGATACCACTCCACCGTCCGCCGCAGTCCTTCTTCGAAATCTACTTTGGGTTTGTAGCCGAGAGCGGTTTCGGCTTTGGAGATGTCAGCCAGCGAGTGTTTGATGTCGCCGCCGCGCTCTGGACCGTATTTGGGTTGGCCGGAATAAGAAGTCAGACCCTGCAGCAACTTGAAGGTCTCGTTGAGGCTGACGCGGCGGCCGGTGGCGACGTTGAAGACCTGCCCAGCGGCTTGAGCTGTGGGAGCTTTGCAGGCGAGCACGTTGGCCTCGACGGCATTGTCGATATAGGTGAAGTCGCGGCTCTGTTCGCCGTCTCCATAGATGGCGGGCTGCTCGCCACGCAGCATCAGCGTGATGAACTTGGCCAGCACGCCGGAGTATGGAGACGAGGGATCCTGCCGCGGGCCAAAAATGTTGAAGTAACGCAGAGCCACGGTTTCGAGCTGGTAGCAGCGGTAAAAAGAAATCAGGTAGTGCTCGCTGGCCAGCTTGGCCACCGCGTACGGCGAAATCGGGTCGGGCGTCATGGATTCGCGCTTGGGCAGCGTTGGGGTTTCGCCGTAGACAGAAGACGAGGCGGCAAAGACTACGCGCTTCACTTTGGCGTCGCGCGCCGCCACCAGCACGTTGACGGTGCCGTCGAGGTTGGCGCGGTTGCTGGCCAGTGGGTCGAGAACGGATTTTGGCACGGAGGGAATCGCCGCTTGATGCAGAACGAAATCGACTCCGGCGCAAGCCTTGTGCATTCCGTCGAGATCGAGAATGTCGGTCTCGCGGAAGTCGATGCGATCCAGAAGTTCTGCGATATTCTCGCGCTTGCCGGTGGAGAAGTTGTCGACGCCGCGTACCTGATCGCCGCGGGCCACCAGCGCCCGCGCCAGCGACGATCCGATAAAACCGCCAATGCCCGTAATCAGATAGAGAGCCATGCCTCTTCATCATAACGAATGGAGAGGATTTCGTGCGGAGGACGGGAGTGACGAAAGAGGGGAGTCGGCCTCCCGTTAGGGTTCGGGAAACAGATTGGGTGAGAGGTTGCGCCGAGCTTCCTAGGATTTGCCGCCCGCGTCCTGACTCTTGCGGATAACGCGCAGGAAATCCTCCCGCATGAGCATCTGGCGGCTTTCGAAGAATTCCGTGAGAGCCTTCAGGGCGCCTGCAGGATCAGTGATGGAAGGCAGCGCCCCCAGCGGGGCGAGGGAGGGGAGCGAGGAGGCAATACCCGGCCCCATGGTCAGAAACGACCGTGAGACGGTGGCCAGCAGGGCGCGCAAGCGCAGCCGGTTCTCGTCCGACATTTCCGTGAAGGCGATGCCCATGCCGAGGTAGGGATAACTCACGCGGACGCTGCATTTGGTCTCGACGCGCTCTCCGTTGGCGTCCAACTTCAGGTGCAGGATGGTGCCCACCGGATACGTCGCCTGCGCTTCCACGTAACAGCCATGCAGGCTGATGTCGGTGAATGTGGCCCAGGTGTGCACGTCGCGGCCCTCCTCGCGGATCTGGACGCTGCCTTCACAGTGGTAGCGCGGGCTGCGGCGTTTCTCCGAGCCCGTGAGCTGGCCGCCGGGACCGGCCGTCGTGGCCGCACTCGCGGAGTGTGGCCCGGATGTCCGTTTCAGGGCTCTTAGATATGCCACGCCTGGGTCGATTTCCTCTTCCATAGCGTCCCCGAGGACGAAACTGCGTCCGCTCTCAGCGAAAGTCAACCCCGGCGAGGTTCCTTAGAAGCTGGCGGGCGCTCCCTGAAATTCTGGTGTCTCTATCGGTACAAACGGGTTGCAACATTTAGACAAGGGAGGGCGAACGGCGCTTTGAGAATCTTCTAGTGCTCTTAATGAAGCGGCGTGCCCGAGGACGCTTCCGCAGATGTCAGTTGCTGGGCCGCTTGCCGGATCTGTGCCCAGAGTTCGTCGCGTCCGGCGCCGGTTTTGGCCGAGTAAGGAAGCAAGCGAGCGGTGGGATATTCCAGGGTCAAGGTTCGCAGCGCGCTGTTCAGCCGGTTGTTGGAGAGCCGGTCACTCTTGGTGGCTACAAGTAGGAATTCGCGGTCCGAGGCGGTGAGGAAGTCCAGCAACTGGCGGTCACTCTGCTGCGGAGGAACGTTGGCGTCGACCAGCACGATGCATAAGCCGAGCGTGGGGCGGTCGTTCAGATAAGGCTCAATGAACTTCGGCCATTCCTGGGAAATCTCGCGGGAAATCTTGGCGTAACCGTAGCCGGGGAGATCGGCGAAAATCAGCTCGGGACGCGGCTTTCCGGGCCAGCGGATCTCGAAGAAGTTGATCGCGCGAGTGCGGCCGGGAGTGGAACTGGTGCGCGCCACTTTGTCGCCGACCAGAGAGTTGATGACGCTCGATTTGCCCACGTTGGAGCGGCCGAGGAAGGCGATCTCGGGCAGGGTGGGAACGGGGAATTGCGCGGCATCGGTAGCCGAAGCCAGAAACCGGGAGAGAACCCTCATGCTCAAGTTTGCAACGGAGGAAGGGAAGTTGGCAAGGACAAGAAGAATCAGCCAGTGGCCTGTTCTATGACCCGCAGGGCGTTTTGTGCCCCATCACCCGTGCTTGAGCGTCGACGCATGATTCATTGTTGTATAACCGTCAAGTCCAAATCTATACTTGCGCGACCCAAATAGCCGCCTAAAAGGAGAAAGCATGCCCAGAGTCCTACTCGGTGTGATCTGTGGTTTGGTGTTCGGTGCTATCGACATCGGAATCATGCTGCCGATGAGCTTCCCAGATAAAAAGATGGCAATTACTGCGGCTTTCATCGCACGCTTCGGAATTGGTTTCGTAATAGGTGCGGCCCGTTTGCCTTGGCCGGGATGGGCAATTGGACTTTGCTTCGGTCTACTACTGAGTATCCCTGATGCCCTCATCACAAAAGCCTACGGGCCAATCATCGGTATGGGCGCTATCGGCGGCACTATTATCGGTGTCATCGTTGGCAAGTTTGGCCACTAAATTCAAAGCAGACCACTACCAAAAATCAGGAAACCACGAAGGGGCACAAAGGATACCAAAACAGGGTTTGTGTTTTCCTTCGTGCCCTTCGTGGTTTATGGTCTCCTGTCAGCGCACCGGTTCGCGGCGAAACTGCTTGCTCAGCGTAAGGGCCTGATGTTGGTAGGACGACCCTATGTTCGTGCCATAGATTTTTTCCGGGCGCGAGAGCAGGTGCATATAGTTCAGGCGGCCGACGAGTTGTCCGTGCTCCATCAGGAAGGGAACTTCGTGGGCGCGCACTTCGAGCACAGCGCGGGTTCCCTTGATTTCGCTGGAACCGTAGCCGAAGCCGGGGTCGAAGAAGCCGGCGTAGTGAATGCGGAATTCACCGTCGGAAGGATCGAAGGGAACCATTTCGGCGGCGAAATCGGGAGGAACGCGAACTCGTTCACGGGACGCAAGAATGTAAAAATCACCGGGCTCAAGAATCAGATTCTTGTTCGCGTTCTGATGACGAACTTCCCAGAACTCTTCCGTCGGATAGTAGTTGACGCGGTCCAGTTCGATGGCCGGAGCATATCGCTTGGCCTTGTAGGCAATGACCTCTCCGGGCTCAGAGGCTTCGAGATTGACAGTAATCCGCAGGCCGCGCTGGAGTTGGGCTTTGCGCGGGATGCCTTCCTCCATGTAAACCAGCGGTTCTTCCTGATCCAATCCTTTGATGGTGCGATCGCCGGAGCGAGGACTGCCTTGCACGAAGCGCAGTTGACTGAGGCGCATCCCCGCGCGCACGGCCACCGTAAATGTGCGGGAAACGACTTCGGCGTACAGTTTGCCTTTGTATCCCGGCGGAACGGTATCGAACTCGGTGCCGTAATCGGTGATGAGGCGAGTGAAAATGTCGAGCCGACCGGTTGTGCTCTTGGGGTTGGCGCGTCCAGAAATATTGTCCGGTAAGCTCAGTTCCTCCACGAGAGGGATGATGTATACGCAGTCTTTTTCGAAGACGGGCGCAGCGGTCAGGTCGACTCGGGTCATCCGCAGGTCTTTGATTTTGTCGGCTACGGTGGCGTTCGGTCCGGGCAGAAAACTGGCGCGGACGCGATGCGCCATATCCCCTAATCGCAGGTCGAGACTCGCGGGCTGGATGTGGTCGGGGTTGATCGCGGGTGCGGCCGTGATGTGCCCACGGGCGATTAAGTTTGTGATTTCCTGCGAAGGGAGGATTCCTGTGGTCCGGGCTTGACCGGAGTCGCTGGGCGATTCCGGCTCGTTTTCAAAAGCAATCTGACTCTGGTCGGAGGCGGACATCTTCAATGCTCCCCTTTGGGTTGGATGAAAAAGTGGCGGTCGATTTCCTTGACTTCAGCTCCTAGGAGGACTGCTGCGCACCGGCTGGAAAGTGCTTTTAACTGTAAGGAGACGAGGGGAAACGTGTCAAGTCAACCCACCGCCGATTCTCTATCGTAATCTTCATCGTAGAGACGTAGCTTCGCTACGTCTCTGCCGAAAGCGTTTGAAATGTTATAGGTTCAACCATGCCGCCGGCAGAGACGTCGAAGCAACGTCTCTACTGGTGCGCGGCTGGGGCGTCGGTGCCGCCGGAAGTAAGAGGCGGCGCGATGGGGTGCACGGTTTCTTCTTCGCTGAACGCGGGTAGTGGCGATTCGAGGGCGATGGCCAGGACCTGGTCCATGGTGTCGACAAAGTGCAGCTTCATCGCGGTGCGCAGGTTCTCGGGGACTTCGGCTACATCTTTTTCGTTGTCCTTTGGCAGGATGATTTCGAAGATCCCGGCGCGATGCGCGGCCAGCAATTTCTCTTTCAGGCCACCGATGGGCAGAACCTTGCCGCGCAGGGTGATCTCTCCAGTCATGGCCAAGTCGCGGCGCACCGGAATTTTGCTCAGCGCGCTCGAGATGGCGGTGGCGATAGTGATGCCGGCCGAGGGCCCGTCCTTGGGGATCGCGCCTTCGGGAACGTGCACGTGCAGATCGAGATTACGGTAGAAGTCGCGGCTGAGGCCGAGCCGTTGCGCGCGGGAACGCACGTACGACATGGCGGCCTGCGCGGATTCCTGCATGACGTCGCCGAGTTTGCCGGTCAGCGTCAGCTTGCCTTTGCCGTCGACGACGCTGGCTTCCGTGCTGAGGATGGATCCGCCGACTTCGGTCCAGGCCAGTCCGGTGACCAGGCCGATTTCGGATTTTTCATGCGCCAGAGTGTCGCGGAACTTGATGACGCCGAGGAAGTCGGTGACATTCTCGCCGGTGATGGTGATGTTGTAGTTCTCGCCTTCCTTGACGACGCTGCGCGCGACCTTGCGGCAGACATTGCCGATTTCGCGTTCCAGGTTGCGCACGCCCGCTTCCCGCGTGTAGGAGCGGATGAGGCCGGTGATGGCTTCGTCGGTGAACTTGATGTTCTTCTCCGACAGGCCCGCTGCCAGCATCTGCTTTTTCACCAGGAACTGCTTGGCGATTTCGACTTTTTCCTGTTCGGTGTAGCCGTGCAGCCGGAGCACTTCCATGCGGTCCTGCAGCGCCGGCGGGATGGTGTGCATCACGTTCGCCGTCGCTACGAAGAAGACCTGTGATAGATCGTATTCCACGTCGAGGTAGTGGTCGACGAACATGAAGTTCTGCTCGGGGTCGAGCACTTCGAGCAGGGCCGAGGAGGGATCGCCGCGGAAATCCATCGACATCTTGTCGACTTCGTCGAGCATGAAGACCGGGTTCTTGGTGCCCGCCTTCTTCATCATCTGAATGATCTGTCCAGGCAGGGCGCCGATATAGGTGCGGCGGTGGCCGCGAATTTCAGCTTCGTCGCGCACGCCGCCCAGCGACATGCGGACGAACTTGCGGCCGGTAGCCTTGGCGATCGACATGCCCAGAGAAGTCTTGCCCACGCCCGGAGGCCCGACGAAACAGAGGATCGAGCCCTTGGGATTCTTGACGAGCTGGCGCACGGCGAGAAATTCAAGGATGCGCTCTTTGATTTTCTCGAGGCCGTAGTGATCTTCGTTGAGAATTTTTTCGGCGCGGGAAATGTTCCGGATTTCCTTGGAGCGCTTTTTCCACGGCACGGCCAGCAGCCAGTCGAGATAGTTGCGCGAAACCGTTGACTCGGCCGACATGGGCGGCATGGCTTCGAGCTTCTTCAGTTCCTGCAGGGCTTTGTCTTTGACTTCTTTCGGCATGCCGGCGGATTCGATCTTCTTCTTCAGTTCGTCGAATTCGCTCTTTTCGCCGCGGCCCAGTTCCTTCTGGATGGCCTTGATCTTCTCGTTGAGGTAATACTCTTTTTGCGCTTTTTCCATCTGGCGCTTGACGCGCGACTGGATGGTGCGGTCGACGTTCAGTTTTTCGATTTCGATGTCGAGCACGTCGGCAATGCGGGTCAGGCGTTCGGCGGGATCGAAAATCTCCAGCAGTTCCTGCTTCTCTTCAATCGAGAGCTGCAGGTTGGCGGAGATCACGTCGGTCAGCTTGGCCGGATCTTCCATGCGCACGGCCGAAATCATGGTCTCGTAGTTCAGTGCCTGGCAGAGCTTGACGTATTGTTCGAAGAGGGAAGTAACGCGCTGCATGCCGGCTTCGAGCGCGGGGTTGCCTTCGGCGCCGTAACGCGCCACGCGGACCGTGGCCTGCATGAAGCCTTCGGTGTCGATGACCTGCAGAATTTTGCCGCGCTCAATGCCTTCGACCAGAACCTTAATGTTGCCGTCAGGCAGCTTCAGGCTCTGCACGATGTTGACGATCGTGCCCACCTGGTAGATCTCGTTGGCCTTGGGCTCATCGATGGAGGCATCGTGCTGGGTGGCCAGGAAAATCTTCTTGTCCGCCGCCAGAGCCTCTTCGAGCGCGCGCACGCTCGATTCGCGGCCCACCACAAACGGAGTCATCATGAAGGGGAAAATGACCACGTCCCGGATGGGCATCATGGGCAGCTTCCTGGATTCGAACTTTTCCTTGGATGTGGTCACTGAGTCTCCCTGGGATAACGGCCAACCTGCCAGAACTCTACAATTCTACCGCGTCCCCGTCTGGCGACATGGCCTTACCGACCATGGCCTACCGACTAGTTTGCGGCTTGACGAAACTCTGCGGTACGGTGCTGCTGGAGACGTAGCAAGCTACGTCCCCCACGGTCTACCTACCCTGCTTTTTCCATTACGGTGGCGAACGAGGCGTTGCGCTTTTCCACCATTTCCCGCGTTACTTCGAACTCTTTGACTTTCTTCTGGCTGGGCAGGTTGAACATGAGGTCGAGCATGAGTTCTTCGAGAATCATGCGCAGGCCGCGCGCTCCCACCTTGCGCGCCATGGCCTGGCGCGCGATAGCGCGCAGGGCGTCGTCGGAGAACTTCAGGCGCACGTTCTCGAACTCAAACAGGCGCTGGTATTGCTTGACGATGGCGTTCTTCGGGCGGGTCAGGATTTCGATCAGCGCATACTCGTCGAGGTCTTCCAGCATGCCCACCACCGGCAGGCGGCCGACAAATTCTGGAATCAGGCCGAACTTGATCAGGTCTTCCGGCTGGATTTCGGTCAACAGTTCCTGGGTGCGCTTTTTCGAAGTAATGGCCGCATCGTCCTTGTCGCCATCTTCAGTGCTGCGGAAGCCGAGGGACTTCTTGCCAATTCTGCGGGAGATGATCTTGTCGAGACCGACGAAGGCGCCGCCGCAGATGAAGAGGATGTTGGTGGTATCGACCGGGGTGAATTCCTGGTGCGGATGCTTGCGTCCGCCCTGCGGCGGAACGTTGGCGATGGTGCCTTCGAGAATCTTCAACAGGGCTTGTTGTACGCCCTCGCCGGAAACGTCGCGGGTGATCGAAGGGTTCTCGTCCTTGCGGCCGATCTTGTCGACTTCATCGATGTAGATGATGCCGGTCTGAGTGCGGCTGACGTCGCCGTCGGCGGCTTGCAGCAATTTCAGGATGATGTTCTCGACATCCTCGCCCACGTAGCCGGCTTCGGTGAGTGTGGTGGCGTCGACAATCGCGAAGGGCACGTCTAGCATGCGGGCCAGCGTTTGCGCCAGCAGCGTCTTGCCAGTTCCGGTCGGGCCGATCAGCATGATGTTCGACTTGGTGAGTTCGATGCCGTCGTTGCTCTTCTGGCGGTTCATGAAAATGCGTTTGTAATGGTTGTAAACCGCGACCGCCAGCTTCTTCTTGGTTTGCTCCTGCCCAATGACGTACTCGTCGAGGAAAGTTTTCACTTCCTGAGGCTTGGGGAGCTGGTTGGGCGCGCTGCTGGGAGGAGTTGCGGTGCGGTCATCTTCGAGAATGGAATTGCAGACCGCGACACACTCGTCGCAAATGTAAGCGCGGGGATAATCGCTGGGCGACGAGATCAGTTTGGCTACGGCGTCTTGCGACTTGTGGCAGAACGAACAGCGGAGAATCTCGTCGGACCCCGACTTGTTTTTCACTCGGCTCTACTCCTTCAGATCTCTACGGCGACCGGCGCCAGCGTCCCTCGGGCTCTTTCTTACTTCGACCCGCTTGTCTCTAACCCGCCGCTGCGCTTTTCGCCGCCGACTTCCTTCAGCCGCGAAGGCCGATCATACCGCTTTTGCCGTCTTATAGATGATATCGTCTATGATTCCATATTCCTTAGCTTGTTGGGCATTCATAATGAAATCGCGCTCAACATCTTTCTCCACTTTGTCCAGTTTCTGCCCGCTGTGCTTGGAAAGTAACTGGTTAGTAATCTCGCGCATGCGTAAAATCTCACGAGCGTGGATGTCGATGTCGGTGGCTTGTCCTGACAAACCTCCCATAGACGGCTGATGTATTAGAATCCTCGAATTTGGCAGTGCCAATCTCTTTTTAGCTTCGCCTGATGCCAAAAGTAACGCGGCCATGGAGGCGGCCTGGCCCACGCACAGCGTCATGACGTCGTTCTTCACGTACTGCATGGTGTCGTAAATGGCCATGCCGGCCGTGATGGAGCCGCCCGGAGAGTTGATGTAAAGCTGGATGTCTTTCTCGGGATCTTCCTGAGCCAGAAACAACATTTGGGCAATCACCAGGTTGGCGATGTTGTCGTCAATGGGCGTGCCGATGAAGATAATGTTGTCGCGCAGCAGCCGGGAATAAATGTCGTAGGCGCGTTCGCCCCGCCCGGTCTGCTCAATGACCATAGGGACCAGCATCATTTGCGGGTCGTTCTTCTTTGAATCATTTGAGTTCATGTTCACCTGTCACACTCCGCCCCGATGCAACGGCTAGCTTGCTGGGGAGGATTCGAAAGAGGTCCGCGTTTTCTTGTGCTACGCGGACTGGTGATACAGAAAATCGAGGGTCTTTTCGCTGCGGATTCTGTTTCGGATTCTATCGAGGCCCCCATCCTGTGTCAAACGAGCGCGGACCGCATCGGGAGACTGTTTCGACTGGTGGGCGAGGGCTTCAATCTCGTGATTGAACTCCTCGTCAGCGACCTCGATTTTCTCCAGCTCCGCAATGCGTTCCAGTAACAACGACGACTTCACATCCTGCAGCGCCTGATCGCGCTGGCCTGCTCGCAAGCGCGGCAGGTCCATTTTTTTCAGGTCCTCCATCTTCATACCCTGGGCCGCGAGGGCGCGCAGGCCGCGCTCCAGGCGCAAATCGATCTGCCGGTCGACCAGCGCCTCCGGCACTTCGAACTCGTTGCGCTTCACCAGTTCAGCGACCAGCTTGTCTTTGGCTTCGCGATCGGCCTCGTGGCGGCGTTCAGCCAGCATGTTTTCGCGAATCTGTTTGCGGACCTGGTCGAGGCTCGTGAAGTCGCCGAGTTCCTTGGCGAAGTCATCATTCAGTTCCGGCAGGTTCTTCTGCTTGATGGCCTGAATCTTGACGGTGTAGACGAAGGTCTTGCCGGCGAGCCGCTTGTCGCTGGCGTCGGCGGGATAACTCACTTCGAACTCGCGCTCGTCTGCGGCATTGGCGCCGCGCAGGTGTTCGGTGAATTCGGGCATGGTGTTCTTGCCGCCGATTTCGATGAGGATCTCGTCCATATGCACGGGCTTGCTGGTGTCGTCGTCGACTTTCGGCTTGCCATCCATCGAGGCCTGGGCGAAGTCTCCATCGCCCAGCGGACGTCCTTCGACCGAGGCGAACGTGGCGTGCTGCTCGCGCACATTGTTCAGCGCGTCTTCGACTTCTTCGTCCTTTACGGCGATTTCGGGATGGTCGGCGCGCAGCTCTTTGTAACCTTCGACGACGATTTCGGGCAGGACTTCAAAGCTCGCCTTGAAGCGCAGCGGCTCTCCGTCATGAATGTGCAGGTCGGTAACGCGCGGCTGCGAGACGGGAATCATCCCCTGCTTTTCGGCTGCTTTGCGGAAGTGGCGCGGGACCAGGGCCTCGACCACATCGCTCTTCAAATCTTCCTTAAAGCGCTGTTTGATGATGGAGGCGGGCACATGCCCGGAGCGAAAGCCCGGCAGCCGCGCCACCTTCTGATATTTCTGGACGATGATTTCCATTTCGCGAGCAACTTCGTCGGCCGGAATTTCGACCGCGATCTCGCGTTTTACGCCATCCTGCTTCGCGTCGTTGTTGACGTCGCCCTTAGCACCGACTGTTTCAGTGGGACTCACGTTTTCCCTTTCGGCTGGCCCGGCCCGGTTTGCTTGGCGTATTGCGGCCGTATCCAGGTCCCCGAGCTCGGGACCGACTACGTTCACACGCCGTTAATATTGAGTGTAAAGACTTAGGGAGAGTAGCGTCAAACGACGAGCTTGTGTGAAACGAAGGGTGTTACCGGACTCCCTGGCGTCGGCCCTGCCGTGGCCGCTTCGCACGTGGAGGGGACAGATGTCAATGAGCGAAATCGCGATTTTGCGTCAGTCTGTGATTGTGGATTACATTATTCAGAATGACTCGCACCAATCTTGTATTCGCATTCGTGCTCTTCGCTCTACCTGCATTCGCCCAACGTGGCGAATCTGCTAAGCCGGCGGCCGATGCCAGCGTAACTCCCGCAGCGGAAAAATCTGCGGAACCAAAATCCGCCGAACCGAAATCTGCCGAACCCGTGAAGAATCCTCTACCCGCGGACAAGTCTGTGCCGCAGACGATCACGGTGAACGGCAAGACGCTGCACTACACTGCGACGGTCGGCACCATCACACTGAAAAGCAAAGACGAAAAGTCTACCGGCGTCGTCATGTACACGGCCTACGCGCTGGACGGTCCAAAAGGCGACGAATCAAGAGATAGAGATAAGGACAAAAATAAAGATAAAGATAAAGACAACGGCTCGCACCGCCCGGTCACCTTCGCGCTCAATGGTGGGCCGGGGGCTTCGTCCGTCTATCTGAACCTGGGCGCGATTGGGCCCAAGCGTGTTGCGTTCGCCAATGAGGGTGATTCGCCTTCCGACCCGGCGACGCTGACCGATAATCCCGGCACCTGGCTCGACTTTACGGACATGGTTTTCATCGACCCGATCGGCACCGGATTTTCGCGTTCTCTGGTCGACGAGGCGGAGACGAAGAAGCTTTTCTATGGACCGAAGCCGGACATCGAATATCTCTCGCTCGTGATCTACAAATGGCTGGTGCAGAACGATCGCTTACTGGACAAAAAATATCTGGTAGGGGAGAGCTATGGCGGGTATCGCGGGCCATTGATCACGCACTATCTGCAATCGACGCTGGGCGTCGCGATGAACGGCGTGGTGCTGGTGAGTCCGTATCTGAACCCGGAAAAAGGCGATGGGGACTTGTCACCGATTCCCTGGATGATCGACCTGCCATCGATATCGGCCGCGCATCTGGAGTCCGAAGGCAAACTGACGGACGCGGCCATGCAGCAGGTGATCGCCTACACGCGCGGAGACTACGCAGAGGCGCTGCTGAAAGGCCGCAGCGACCCGGCTGCTACCGACGCGATGATTGCGCATGTAACCGAAATGACGGGGCTGGATCCGAAGTTCGTGAAGTTTGCCGGCGGCCGGCTGGACATTCGAGCTTATCTCCGCGAGGTGCACCGCACGCAAGGGCGAATCGGCAGTGTGTACGACTCGAACGTGACCGCGCCCGATCCGTTCCCCTACGCCCCGACGCAACAAACCGGCGATCCGATTCTGGAGAGCATCATCGCGCCTACCACCACGGCCATGGTGGACTTCATCACGCGAACGGTGGGATGGAAAACCGATGCACGCTATGAGGCCCTGTCGGGGGACGTGAACCGGCAATGGGATCGCAACGACGATCTGCGGAGAGGCGCGGTGAAAGACCTCCGGGAGTCGGTTGCTGCCGATCCCAAGCTGCGGGTGCTAATCGTGCATGGATGGAACGACCTCTCGTGCCCGTTCATGGGATCCGTTCTCAGCATCGATCAGATGCCGATCATGGGGGATGCCAGCCGCGTACAGGTCCACGAGTTTCCCGGCGGCCACATGTTTTATACCCGTGCGGTGAATCAGGACTCGCTGCACAAGTTGGCGGAGACCATGGTGGCAACGCATTAAGCGGCGACGCCATTCAGTGGCGACGCATAAACCGCAGAGTCTGAGTCGCAAACGAGAAACATCAGAACTGTTGAAATCAGGCCATAGTGCGCTGATCAACCCCTTTTTGTTTTCCGCACTCGCTCGGTTAAGTCGCCGGGATGTGGCAGGGTTGCGCTTGCCTTCCGCGCATGAAACGCCGACTGGCCTTATAATTCCCCGACGCGAAAGGAAACTGGACAGTGTTAGCGACGAGGAAATTTGGCATCACGTGCCCGATTTGCAAACGGTTCTGCTTCCTTGGCTACATCGAAATTGACGATAAGGCTTCCGTGGGAGAATTGCGCGCCAAGCTGCTGCATCAGGGATGGAAGGGCGAATGGGCCCGCTGTGATCATCTGCAGTGTGAAGGCGAAGCTTTCTGCTCTTTTAATGTCGCCGTCTTTCCCCGCTAGACCGCGCTAGACCGCGTTAGACCACTAGACGGCGTTAGACCTGCGTTCAGGCTCGGGTTGGGCGAGAAGGTTGACGCGGCCTTCGAGGGATTTTTCAAGATTATCTTCATGACTGGCGACTGGCTCACTGTCCTCAACCGCGAAGTGGTGGCCTGCACCCGCTGCCCACGTCTGGTCGCGTATCGAGAGGAAGTCGCTCGCGTGAAGCGGCGGGCTTATCTCGGCTGGGAATACTGGGGCAAGCCGGTGCCGGGCTTCGGCGATCCACAGGCGCGCGTGCTGATTATGGGACTGGCGCCGGGGGCGCACGGCTCCAACCGCACTGGGCGCCCGTTTACCGGCGACGCTTCCGGCAACTTCATGTATCCCGGTGTTGTATGAGACTGGATTCGCCAGCCAGCCCACGGCGACGGACCGCAACGACGGCATGAAGTTGAAGGATCTTTATATTACGGCGGCGGTGCGCTGCGCTCCTCCCGACAACAAGCCGTTGCCGCAGGAACTGGCCGAGTGCTCGCATTTTCTCGATCGCGAGCTGGCGGGATTAAAAGATGTGAAGGTGGTGGTAGCGCTGGGGAAGATCGGCTTTGACGCCTATCTCAATTACGTGAAGCGCCGCGGCCTGCTCACGAGCAAGAAAGCGTATGTCTTCAAACATGGCGCCAGTTACCGGATGCCCGACGGTAAGGTGTTACTGGCGTCGTACCATCCGTCGAACCAGAACACGCAGACCGGGAAGCTGACGCGAAAAATGTTTGTAGAAATCTTTCAAGAGGCGGCAAAATTTGCCGATGGAGAAAGTGAGGCGCCGCTTTTGCCGGTTCGCTCGACCTTCCCTCATTATGAGGGTATAGCTGAAAAGCTCGGTCTGCGAACCGGAGCGGCGCCACTTTAGATTCCGTGGGGCTGGCAACTGAAGCAATTTCTGATTGTTGATTGTTGATTGAAGAACTCGAACCGGTCGCGGGTTTCGGCTTTCAATCAACAATCAGCAAGCAACAATCAGAAATCGCGTTCGGGAAGTGTCCGCCCCACAACTTCTACTTCAGCTTCGTCACCGTCACTTCCAGTTGAAACTGCCGCTTGGAGTTGGGATCGTCCACGCTGCCGATCAAGATTGGTTTCCCGATAGCCAGCAAGGTGTCGCCAGTGATCTTGATTTGGCGAATCACGGGTGCCAGTTCCCCGGGGTGCGCGGTTTCCATATCCAGAGTTGCTGACCTCGCCACGCACTACCAGTGCCAGTCGTCGCCGTGATCTCTCAATTGGGCCCAGATGTTGGTTCCGACATCCAGTATTGATATTGGGTGTTCGCGGTTCCTGGGCCGGAGCTGCCGGACACGACCGGGACCCGCGTGCCGATCTTAATGAGCTCGTTGGATTCGCGCCTGTCAGGTCCATGGAGTAGTGCCGCGTGTTTACAATTTTCCCGTCCAACACTTCGTTGAAGGAAAAATCGAGACGGTAGGGCTGTACGGGGTGGTTTTGCCTTTGTGGACGTCGCCGGACTGCTTTCTTTGGATTCTTCCTGCGCCTTGTGCGCGCGGCCTTGGGTACAACCAGAGCCCCAGCATCGTTGTCACTATCAACACTGCAAAGCTTTTCGCATGATGTCTCCTAGTTTCCGTGCATCTTTCTTCTCGGTCGGAATCGTTTCCTCGGTTTGAGAGGCGATGCGTCTTCATTTCTGCTGTATCTCTTTCTCGAATTCCGCTTGCGCTTGCGCGATCAGCGTCGCCTCGTGCGGAAACTCGCAGGACATATCTTGCTAACGCCAGCTCCTGCTCGCTCAGCGGCTGGGACGAGGAAACTGATCGAGCTTGGGATTGTCTGCGACGACTTCGGATCGAAGACGATGCGCGGCTCGCGTCTTTTCTGCGCCACGCTCTCATGGGGACGAGCCTGATTTCCGCGAAGCGCTTCCGACCGCCAATGCAACGACGGGTGTTGCGGGTTGCCTTGCGACGTGCGGCGCGGTCTAAAGAATGATTCGCCACGACCGGATGCGGACGGCTTGCCCGATCTCCAGGCCAGGGCCAGAGCTACGACGACAACGGCCGCCAACGCTCCCGCAACGCTCCAGCGCCACCAGGCGCGATCCGGAACACGCGTACGCTCGGCTCGCAAGTTCGCCAGAATCCGATCTTCGAGTCCCGTTCTGGGTTCGACGGCTGCGTACTTGGCCAGAGCCGCATCCAGCATGCGGTCGAGTTCGTCCTGTTTTCTGTCTGCCATGGTTAACCTCTACTTCCTGCCCATGCGGCCTGCCAGCTTCTCCCGCAGAATCTGTCGTGCGCGGAAGACTCGCGAACGCACCGCTGCTTCGTTAATGCCCAGGGTTGCGGCAACTTCTCTGGGCGACATTTCTTCGATCGTCGACAAGATCAGCGGCTGCGCGCAGCTTTTCCGGCAGCGCCGCGATCATCTTTTCCACCGCGGCGCTGACCTGCGCGCCGTGCATGGTCTCATCCGCGGAAGTCGTCGGACGAAGCCACTTCCGCAATCGGCTTCTCGGGATCCTCTAACGGAATTTCCCGCTTGCGGCCGCGCTGGCGGCTGCGATCGACCGCAACGCGCCAGGCGATGCGCGCCAGCCACATCTTCTGGATCTTCCACCGTCGGCGAGCTTCGAACTGTAGCGCAGCACTCGCATAAACGCTTCCTGGGTGGCGTCTTCGGCGTCGTGGTGGCGGCGCAGCACGGCGTACGCGATGCGGTAGACGAGCCGCGAGTGCTCCCGGACTAGCGCTTCGAGCACGGCGTAATCCCTCTCAAGCTGACTGCACTCGTTTTCAATGCGCTCGTCTTCGTTATGATCGTCTTTGGTGCGATCGTTTTTGGTGCGATCGTTTTTACTGCGATCAGTCGTCGCCGCTCCGCTCAGGATCGCCTCTCCCGCCACCACTTGTCTGCCCTCATTCATAAAGACCGCCCGGGGCCGGTTTTGTTCAGGAATTTCTGTGGAAGAACGAGCGGAGGAACGTGACTTGCGGTAGGGGTTTGTGGGGCGGAACTTTGTCCGCCGCTCTTGAAGTTGACGTTATTTTGCAGTTGCTCGAGTCTTAAAAATCAAGATCAAAAGCGGCGGACAGAGCCTGCCCTGAGCGGAGTCGAAGGGCGTATCCGCCCCACACGAGCTAGAACCCCACCATCACCGGTTCCGGGTCCAGGTGCACGCCCCAGATTTCCTCGACGCGCTGCTGGATCTGATCTTTCAGGGCCAGCACCTCGGCGGCGGTGGCTCCGCCACGATTGACGATGGCCAGCGCATGTTTGCTCGAAATGCCGACGTGGCCAAAGCCGTATCCGCGGGCGAATCCCGACTTCTCGACCAGCCACGCCGCGGAAATTTTCCGGTTCTTCTCGAGTGCGGGATAACTGGGCACAGTAAATCCCTTGGCCGCCGCGCGCCGGTTCAGATCGTCATGCTGCTGTTCGGAGAGCACAGGATTCTTGAAGAACGATCCAGCGCTCTGGGAATCGGGATCGCCGGCGACGATCAGCATTCCCTTGCGCGCCCGAATGTGGCGAACGGCCTCGCGCGTCTCGGCAAGATTGGGGCGAGTCTCGCGGCCTTCGAAATGCCGCTTCAAGTCGGCATATTCGAGGTGTGCCTCGCCGCCGGGCGTGAGCGCATAGGTGACGCGGAGAATGATGAACCGCCCGCGCTCGCTGGTATTGAAAATGCTGGAGCGGTAGCTGAAGCCGCAAGCCTCGCTGCACAACTCGCGGACCTGGCCATCTTGTCGATCGAAGACTTCGACCGAGGCGACCGTCTCGGATACTTCTTGTCCGTAGGCGCCGACATTTTGTACGGGCGTGCCGCCCACGCTGCCGGGGATGCCGCTCAGGCACTCAACGCCTGCGCAGTGCGCCATGACGGCCTGGGAGACGAAGCGGTCCCAGGATTCTCCGGCGCCCACGTCGAAAAGTACTTTGCCGTCTTGCTCAGCGGAGCGGCGTTCGATGCCGGTGATCGCAACTTTCAAGACCAGGCCGGGCCAGCCGGAATCCGACACCACCAGGTTGCTTCCGCCGCCTAGAACAAAAAAAGGGAGACTCTTTGATTGCGCGAAAGCGACCGCCTGTTGCAGATCGGCGGCCGATGCGGCTTCCACGAAAAAACGGGCGGGCCCTCCCAGTCGGAAGGTGGTCAGCGGGGCGAGCGGAACATTTTCCTGCAGCAGCATGGGTGTTCTCAAATATAGCGTGCGATTGGTCTCAACAATAGGGATCTTTCGACTGCGTTGCCGTTCGCTTTGCGAACCGCAACTTCGCTCAAGATGACACGGGTCAGGATGGCATGGTTCAAGATGACATGGCTCAAGATGACAGCTTAGGCGCAGTTCCACGTTACAATGAATTCAGAATCTGACTGGGGGAATTACTGACATGCCGATGTATCCCGAAATTATGGTCATCCCGATGCGCGAGGAATTGACGCGCCTGGGAATTGAAGAACTGCACACGCCCGAAGAAGTGGACCACGCGCTGAAGAATCCGGGCACGACGATGGTCGTGGTGAACTCGATTTGCGGATGCGCCGCAGGGCGTATGCGTCCGGCGGTCCGCATGGCGATGCAGAATTCCACTCGGCCCGACCACGCCTATTCCGTATTTGCCGGACAGGAAAAGGAAGCGACCGACCGCGCCCGCAGTTATTTCACGGGACAGCCGCCGTCTTCGCCGGCCATTGGGATTCTGCGCGATGGGCAGCTTGTCTACCTGATGCCGCGCAGCGACATCGAGCGGCGCGAAGCTCCTGCGATTGCGGCTGATTTGCAGGCGGCGTTTGACCGCCTTTGCGCGAAGCCCGTTCCGGCGCAATCGTAAGTGCACATGGTGAGAGAGACGTAACTAGTTACGTCTCTCCCGCCCGTGCCACGCCGCCTACTTCTTCTTGCTCACCAGGAACGCCTTCACCACGATCGCGTTCGGCTGCATGCCGACGGGGATTAGTGTCAGCAGCGAATATTCCGTGGGCTCCAGCTTGCGCGCCCGGCGTTTCTGGATCACGGTCACATCGCCGGATTGGGTGTCGAGGACCAGAAGGTAATTTTGATCCGGCGTGAGCGCGAGGCCGTCGGGCCGACTGCCGACCGTCAGCGTGGCGATGCGGCGGCCTATATCGATGTCATAGACGACAACGCTGTTCGAACCAAAGTTGGTGACATAGAGCCGCGAATTGTTGAGGGTGACGGCGCCGCGGGAGGGATGCTGTCCGATCTCGAGACTGCTGCCGACTTCGTCGTTGCCGGTTTCGATAATGGAAATGCTGTCGGAATCGAAATTGCACACGATCAGTTCGCCTCCGTCGGGCTTGAGGGTGAGGCTGACCGGAGTGCGGCCGACGTCGAGCAGCGCCAGCAGGCGGTCGCTCTTCTGCGGGCCGCTCTGCAGAGCAATCGAGGCGATCTGCGACGATCCGGAGCAGGCCACGAAGGCCTTGCTCGAGTCGGGCAGGATCGCGATCTCTTCCGGTTGCTGGCAGATGGGAAGCGTGGCGCGCACGCGCAGCAACTTCGCGTCGATCACCGACACGGTGTTGTCGCCGCGATTGCTCACCACCACGGTTGAGCCGTCGGGCGAAACCCGCGCCAGCCCCGGCGCGGCGCCCACGCGTATGTTTCCGATCACCATGCGCTTCTCGAGATCGATCACGCTAACGTTCGACGAGCCGGAGTTGGCCACGTAGGCGCGCCGGCCGTCCTCGGCTACGTCGATGAAGTACGGACGCCCGTGCACGCCGATCGTGGCCACGACGGTGTTCGACTCGGCATCGATTACGCTGACGTTGTTCGATCCGGTGTTGACCACGTAAATCTCATTCTTCATGCTGTTGGCTGCGACTCCGGTGGGCTCGCTACCGACGGGGATGGTCGTGGCCAGCGCAAAAGTGCGCAGGTCAATCACGCTGACCGTGTTGCTCTTGCCATTGGTGACGTAGGCGTACTCGCGGTAGAGCGGCCCGTAGTCGGGCAAGGCCTGCTCGCGGAAATACCACCAGCCGAGGCCGGCGAGGATGGGAATCAAGACTACTATGAAAAGGAGTTTTCTCAAGGCAGATTCAATCTTAAAAGAAGAAAGCTTAGCAGAATTGGAACCGGCAATTTATGCCGGCTCAATGACCTTCAATTCGCGGACTTGAGAAAAGTGGCGCTTGTTGAACGTCGCGACCGCACTGCCGCGCTCCAGGGCCGTGGCGGCCACAATGAGATCATAGGAGCCAATCATTTTGCCGGAGGATTCGAGGCGTGCCCAGAGGCGGGCATGCTCCATCGCGGTCGCTTCCGTGTAAGGAAAAATTCGAACTGAATTCAAAATCCTGCGAAGGTACACTTCCCGCTCAGCTTTGAATGCGCCTGTCGCGCGTTCGGCGCCGTGCCACAATTCAGCCACCGTGATCGCGGCAACCGCGAACTGCTCGCTTGATTGCGAGGCTGTCCACCGCTTGAGGTCGAAGGACTTTCTTTCGTCCCTAATGATGACGTCGGTATCGAGAATTATCGCCACCGGTCCACCGGAGGCTTCAGCATTTTGCGGGCCCGCTGCAGATCCCTCCGCCATGCCTTTGCGTTTTCCGGCGATAGCTCTACACCAGCCAGCGCCTCCGCCAAGTCGCGCCCAGTACAGGTTTTGTCGCCGTCCGGCACAAGCCGGGCGACCGGCTTCCCGTTCTTGAGGAGCACGAAAGTCATATTCTGATAGCGGACGCGGTTCACGCACTCGGCAAAATTGCGGGCCGCTTCGGTGACCGAGATGGGCGTCTTTTTCATAGAATCAGATTATCAGATTATACAGAATCTTGGAATGTCAGGGATGGTTGTACAAATGGAACTGAACCTCGACTGCGATTTGAACCATCACTGGCTTTCCATCTTTCGTCCCGGGCTCGAATTTCCAAGTATTGATTGATTCGAGTGCTTTTTCGGCCAAATCAGGAGCAGAGGCGCATTCCACCTTGAGGTCGCGAGGCTGGCCGTCCACTCCAACAGTCAGAGAGATCGTTACGGTGCCTCCTTCGCCAGCTTGGCGTGCCCTTTCTGAGAACTCCGGCTGAGGCGAATAGATCGCTTTTGGAGTAGTTACTCCATCGGCTTCTGAGACCCTGTAGACCGGACCTTCGGGCGTGTCGCGCATCTGGACCTTCGCGACTTTACCGGCAGCGGCCTCCGGAGTTTCCCGTGGCGATTCTATTTCCCAGTCGGCGAATGCCTCCTGCAGAATTAAAACGTACCTGACTCGGACCTTGTATGCGGTTTCGACTGGTTTACCTGCGACGAGAACGGGATGGAACCGCCATTTGCGAACGGCGTTCAAGGCGGGCGTTGCGAAGACGTCTTCACCCTTCACTACTGTTAAGTCCCGCGTCCTGCCGTCGGGATCAACCAGCGCACGCAAGTCCACCGTGCCCTCGGCTCCTGCCTTTAGGGATTGCTTCGGATACTTCGGCCGGGTCATATGGTCGGGATCCGGCACGCTTGCAGCTTCTTTGCAGGGCGGGAAGCTTGAAGGTGTGTTCTCAGGTGCAGATGGCGTGCTCTGCGCAAACAGGCCACTCAGGAGAACTGCAATCACAACGAGCGGCGGAACAAGGTCAGCAAGAACGGTCTGAAAGCGTTTCATAAGCGCCTCCGGAGCTAACCTTTCTAGTACAGGTGGAAATTGACTTCAACTGCGATGCGCATCGCTACCGGCTGTCCGTCCTTGGTGGCCGGTTCGAATTTCCATTTGCTGACGCACTCCAGCGCCTTCTTGTCGAGATCCTTGTCCAGGCTGCGGGTGACCTGGGGATCGCGCACGGTGCCTTCGGGGGTGACGATCATGGAAAGCAAAACCACGCCCTGGAGTTTCTTTTTGCGCGGCCGCTCGGCGTACTCCGGGCTTGGCTCGTACACAGGCTTGGGCATCGTCATGTCCGGCATCTTCCGCTCGTACACAACTTCGGGGGCGCTCTGCGAGGCATCCTGAGCCGGAAGAGACGTTCCACCGAGCAGAAATACGAGGGTGGTTAGGAGCACCGCGGACCGGGTCAGGGGCAAACGAGTATTTGTCATACAGGCTCCGGAATCGAGTTATCCCGCCCCAAGCTACTTGCTGACTGCGACCGTCTCCCGCACGCCGATCGCGGGCACGGTTCTTCCGACGACGGCGGCGATCTGGCGAACCTGTTCCATCAAGGTGTCGAATTGATCGGGGAACAGCGACTGCGGGCCGTCGGACATGGCCTGATCGGGCTGGTTGTGCACTTCGACCATCAATCCGTCGGCGCCGACAGCGACTGCCGCGCGCGACAGCGGCGTGACTTTGTTGCGCTTGCCGGTGCCGTGGCTGGGATCGACCAGGATTGGCAGATGGCTGAGCCGCTGCACCGCCGGGACCACGCTCAGGTCTAGCGTGTTGCGGGTGTGGTCGGCGAAGGTGCGCACGCCGCGTTCGCAGAGCGCCACGTTGTAGTTGCCCTCGCTGAGGATGTATTCCGCCGCCATCAGGAACTCTTCCAGCGTGGCCGACATGCCGCGCTTCAGTAGAACGGGCTTGTGGGCTCTTCCTGCGCGTTTCAGCAAAGAAAAATTCTGCATGTTGCGCGCGCCGATCTGGATGACGTCGGCGTACTCTTCGACCAGGTCGAGTGACTCGTGGTCGATGGCCTCGGTGATGATCTTCATGCCAAACTGCTGGCGGATTTCGGCCATGATGCGGAGGCCTTCCTCGCCGAGTCCTTGAAAAGAGTAGGGCGAGGTGCGCGGCTTGTAGGCGCCGCCGCGGAAGAACTGGGCTCCGGCGCGACACACGCGCTCGGCCACGGCGAAGGCCTGCTCGCGGCTCTCGATGGCGCACGGGCCCGCGACGATGGCGAGGCCGGGTCCGCCAATGGTGGCGGCGGTTCCGGAAAAAGTGATGACGGTATTGTCTTCCTTGACGTCGCGGCTGACCAGCTTGTAAGGCTTCGAAACCTGGATGACTTCCTGCACGCCCGGCATTTCTTCCAGCGTGCCCTGTTCGACCTCGCCCTTGTTGCCGGTGATGCCGATGGCGGTCCGGGTTGCGCCCGGCATGGAATGGGCGCGATAGCCGAGCTGTTCGATTTTCTGGCAAACGGCGCGGACCTGTTCTTCGGTGGCCTGCGCCTTCATGACGACGAGCATGAGATCACCCTGGGAACCGCTTGTGTAAAGTGCTGGTTGTGAAAGTGCTTGTGTGGCACGGGCGACTCGCCCGTCCGTCGAGCGCCGCTCGACTTTCTTGAGCACGACCGCAGGAGAAGCCACGCTTCCCATCAAGTCTACCGTTGCGTGCACCTGCACCGCAAATGGGGCGACAGGCTGGGCCTTCAGGGTTTCGCAGCGGTGGCGAGGAACAGCAGGTTCCTCCACTACGCTCGCTTCGCTCCGCTCCGGTCGGAATGACAAAAGTTTGGTAGTAGGCCACTTTCAAAAGCCCCACAAAGCTTGGTGGTTTGACGTAGGGCGGCGAAAGCCGGATATTCTAGTCGATCCTTATGCCAAGCGCCGATCCGAAGGCAAGACTGGGAGAGCTGGTCAATCCCGCGAAGTCCAGCCTCGACGATTTGCTCCGGTTCGAGAATTTAAGAAATGAGCAGTGGTTCATGCGGCTGGCGGTGGGCGGTGAGGCTCGCGGCTGGGAGTTTCTGACCGGTGATTCCGCGACCAACGACACGATGATCAAAGAAAAGATCGAACGCAGCGAAAAGCCGGTCAGCGAGTTGGTGCTGGCATTCGTTGGAATGGTCGACTGGCGAGGGAGCAAACGGTTTATGGCTTACCTGCAGTACTTTCGGCCCGGCTACGAGCAAGGTCTGCTGTGCTTTCGCCATTTGAAAGATACTCCACAGCGGGGCAAGTTCGAAGGGTTCGGAGAGTTGATGGTCATTGCTTGTAAGAATATTTGGATTTGATAAGTTGACGCCTCCCGCATCCGCAGGCCGCCTCGAAGCACTGGACTACGCCGCCAAGGGCAAAGTGAAAGTTGTAGCCGAGACCCAACAAGCTCGACGAGATCGGCAAAGCCTACGACCGCGTGGTCGACGGCAAAGTGCGGTTCCGGGCTGTGATCGCGATGAATTGAAAAGCGGGGTTGTGGGAGCGGATTGCCAGCCTTGACAGTTGCGGCTTTGTCGTGTTAAACATGTTTAACATGCTGGGCATTCGTCTTGAACCCGAGCTCGAAGAGAAGCTGGAGTCGCTTGCCAAAGAGACCGGCCGCAGCAAGAGCTACTACGCCCGCGAAGCCATTCGTACCTACCTGGAAGATCGCGAAGACTACCTGAAGGGCATTGCAGCTCTGGAGCGGCGTGAGCCCTCCATTACCCTGGAAGAGTTGGAGCGGCGGCTCGGGTTGAATCGGTGAAGACCGGGATCAGTGAAGATCGAGTCAGCGAAGACCGAAACGGCGAAGCATTGGCGGATTGAAATCACGCGAACCGCCGAGAAACAAATCCTTAAATTAGCCCGCAGCGCCCAGCGGTCAATCCAACGGTTTTTGCGCGAGCGGTTGACGCCAGCGGACGATCCGCGACAATGGGGCAAGGCTCTCCAAGGGGAGAAGCGTGGACTGTGGCGCTACCGCGTTGGCGATTATCGGCTGATCTGCGACATCCAGGACGAGAAGGTCACGGTGCTGTTGCTGGAAGTTGGGCATCGTAAGGATGTTTACCGCTGACCTCGTTTCAAAAATGATCTGCGTGCGTTAGCGTTGCAAGCAACGTGTTTACGGCCGATACTCTTCTGCATGAAGCTATACCGTTCACGCCATGGCGTTGTGACCGAGCATGCTGGTTCGGTCTACCGCCTGAATACATCGTCCTGGGACGATTTGGTGGCTCGCGAAGACCTGCTTGATTATCTGGGCCGCGCGATTCGCGAAACCGAGCCGTCAGCTGCTGGGGCGCTGCACGATGTGCTTCCACCCATCGGCAGCCAGGAGGTCTGGGCGGCCGGGGTTACGTACTATCGCAGCCGCAATGCGCGCATGGAGGAGTCGAAGGGCGCTGGTGGCGGCGACTTCTACGATCGCGTTTATTCTGCGACGCGGCCGGAGTTGTTCTTTAAAGGGTCGGCGCATCGGGTGGTCGGGCCGGAGGCGAAAGTTGCGATCCGCGACGATGCCTCGTGGTCGGTGCCGGAGCCCGAGTTAACCCTGTTCGTCACCCCTCGCGGCAAGATTGCCGGCTACACCATTGGCAACGACATGAGTTCGCGCGACATCGAGGGAGAGAACCCGCTGTATCTTCCGCAGGCCAAAGTTTATGACCGCAGCTGCGCCCTCGGGCCCTGTCTTCTCGTTCAGGATGAGCCACTGCCGGCGGCCACGGAAATCGCACTGGAGATTCGCCGCGGCGGCGCGGTCGCATTTTCAGGTGCGACCACACTGAAAGAGATGAAGCGGAAGCCCGAGGAACTGGTCGAATATCTTTACCGCAACAATAGTTTCCCGCACGGATGCTTTCTTCTGACCGGCACCGGCGTAGTGCCTCCGGACGGGTTCACGTTGAGGCTGGGCGACGAGATCCGCATCACCATTCCGCCGATCGGCACTCTGGTGAATACGGTGGGGTGAAGTCGTGGGATGAAGTCCGCGGAATGCGGCGGTCGTTTGGTCGCAGGCTCCGGACTCAGGGTGCGGCGTGTAAAATAGGGGACTATTTGGTCGTAACTTCCCGCTATGGCGATTGGCGAAAAAACTATCAACGGAGTGAGCAACGGCTCTGAGTCCGGAGTCCCCGCGCCTCGTCCTAACGACGAGCGCTATGATCCGCAGCGCGTCGAGACGAAGTGGTTCGAGCGCTGGCAGCAGGACGCGTCGCTCTACGCCGCCGAGCCGAATTCCGACGAAAAAGAAATATTACGTTCTCGAAATGCTGCCCTATCCCTCGGGCGCGCTGCACATGGGGCACGTGCGCAACTACTCGATCGGCGACGCGCTGGCCCGCTACATGTGGATGAATGGCTACAACGTGCTGCATCCCATGGGCTGGGATTCGTTCGGCTTGCCCGCGGAAAACGCGGCCATCTGCGAACCACACTGCCGCCCCGCGAGTGGACCTTGCGCAACATCGCCAACATGAAGGCGCAGATGAAGCGCCTGGGTTTTGCCTACGACTGGTCGCGCGAGGTTACGACTTGTCTTCCGGAATATTACCGCTGGAATCAGTGGTTCTTTCTCAAGCTGTTCGAGCGCGGGCTGGCATATCGCAAGAAGAGCAAAGTGAACTGGTGTCCGAAGTGCGCCACCGTGCTGGCCAACGAACAGGTCGTCGACGGCTGCTGCTGGCGCCACGAAGATACGTTGGTGGAGCAGCGCGAGTTGGAGCAGTGGTTCGTGCGCACTACGAACTATGCCGAGGAATTGCTTGATGGGTTGGACAAGCTGGAAGGCTGGCCGGAAAAAGTCCGCACCATGCAGCGCAACTGGATCGGCCGCAGCGAAGGCACGCTGGTCGACTTCAAACTCGATTACGGGGAGAACCATACCGGCTTCGGGCCGGCGGGATCGACTATCCCCGTCTTTACTACGCGGGTGGATACGATTTTCGGGGCGACTTCGGTGCAGCTTGCGCCCGAGCATCCCATCGTCGAAAGATCTGGCGGCGGCGGATCCGGGCTTGCGCGCGAAGGTCGATCAATTGATCGCCGAGCAGCGCAAGGCCAGAGAAACCGGCGATATCGGCGAAATCGAAAAGCACGGCGTCTTTACCGGGCGCTATGCCATTAATCCGTTCAACAGCGAGCGGATTCCGGTATGGGTCGCGAACTATATTCTGATGGACTACGGCACCGGCGCGATCATGAGCGTGCCGGCGCATGACGAGCGCGACTACGAGTTCGCGAAGAAATACAACCTTGAGATCCGCCTGGTCGTGTTGCCGATCACGAACGATCCCGAGGAGACCGTCGCCGAACCGCAACTTCCGTTCGTCGCGCACGAAGGCATGGTGATCAACTCCGGGCCGGTACAGCGGCATGCCTTGCGACGAAGCGATCAAAGTGATGTCGGCGTACGCTGAGGAAAATAAGTTCGGCAAAGCTACGGTTACGTATCGACTGAAAGACTGGGGAATTTCGCGGCAGCGCTACTGGGGCACGCCCATCCCGATGCTTTATTGCGAGAAGGATGGCATCGTCACGGTGCCGGAAAAAGATTTGCCGGTCATTTTGCCGGAGAATGTCGATATCACGCTCACGGGCGGATCTCCGTTGGGAAGAGTTCCGGAGTTCGTCAACGCGACTTGCCCCAAGTGCGGAGGTCCGGCGCGGCGCGAGACCGACACCATGGACACTTTCGTCGATTCGTCCTGGTATTTCTATCGCTACACCGACGCGCACAACGATCACGCGCCCTTCGACGGCAAGACGGCGCAATACTGGTTTGGCGATCGAGGCATCGACCAGTACATTGGCGGGGTTGAGCACGCCATTCTGCACTTGATTTATTCGCGCTTCTGGACGCAATTCATGCGCGACCTGGGCATGATCACCAACGACGAGCCGGTCGAACGCTTGTTCACGCAGGGTATGGTGATCAAAGACGGCGCGAAGATGTCGAAGAGTCTGGGCAATGTGGTTTCGCCCGACGAGATGGTGGCTCGCTATGGCGCCGATGCGGCGCGTCTGAACAGCTTGTTCGCCGCGCCTCCCGACCGCGATCTCGACTGGCAGGATTCGGGTGTGGAAGGCATTCAGCGGTTTCTGGGGCGGGTGTACCGGTTCGTGGTTCAAAATGCTAAGCCGAACGAGCCCGATTGGCGCGCTCCTTTACCAGCGCAGCTAAATGAGCCAGCTCGTCGCGTTCAGCGCAAGCTGCACCAGACCATCAAGCGGGTGACCGACGATTTTAAAGGACGTTGGCATTTCAACACCTGCGTCTCGGCGATTATGGAGCTGGTGAATGATGCTGGCCGGTGGATGCTAGGGAGTTCGTCAGTTCACCCCGTGACAGGGGAGGTCGTCGAAGGTTACGAAATTCCTCTATCTTTCCTGGCCGATGTGCAGCGCAATCTCGTCTTGTTGCTCGCGCCGTTTGCGCCATATCTTGCGCACGAGCTCTGGGAGATGCTGGGTGAAAAAGGGAACCTGCTCAAGGCGCCGTGGCCGAAGTTTGACGCGGAGTTAGCCAAGGAAGAGGAGTTGGAGATTCCGGTGCAGGTGAACGGCAAGCTGCGCAGCCGCGTGATTGTGCCGGCCGACACTACGGAAGAAACGGTTCTAGCACGCGCGCTCGCCGATGAGAAGGTGGTGGCTTTCATTGCCGGCAAGAAGGTCGTGAAGAAGATTTATGTTCCCGGCAAGCTCGTCAATATCGTAGTGACGTAGATCCCTCCTTTCTTGTCATCCTCTTCGAGCGAAGTGGCTGCTTCGCGAACGCGAAGCAGCCGCGCAGTCGAAGAGCCTGCCCTGAGCGAAGCCGAAGGGATCCCTTTCAATTTGCAGCGCCCTGTGCCCACGAGGCATCCTCATGATGAGGACTCTGAGTTCCGGGCAGCCGGAAGAATTGCTGCTTGGCGGGCGCGGCATGGGTCGCAGGGATCCTTCGACTCCGCATCGGCTCCACTTCGTGGAACTGATGCTGCTCACAGGATGACAAGTGACTGTGGGTACATGGGTGAGGATAGATCCCGGTGAATGAGTTATCCTGAGCGTGCATGGCCATCTCGCCTACGTCTGAAGGTTTTCGCGCGGCGTTCCTGCGGCCTTCGCTGACGCTGGCGGAGATCATGTGGCGCTGGACTGCCGGCGCAACCGCCAGCGCATTACTGCTGTTTGGCCTGTTCGAGTACCTCGACACGCTGCCCGTCACCAACGGCGAACTGCTTCTTCTGCGGACGCGCCAGCCCTACCTGGTCGGCGAAGCGATCGCCCATATTCTTCGCGGCAGTCTCGATCGCGCCGTGATGGCCGGACTGGTGGCGGCCTTCCTGCTGGGGACGCTCTGGATCGTCGCTGCATCGGTGGGCCGGATCGCGACCGTGCGCGGGCTGCTGGAACATTTTCGTCGGGACGTGGCCGGCAGCGTCTCCGGGAGCGACGTTCGCAAAGATGACGAGAGAGACGTTGCCAGCAACGTCTCTACGAAGAGCTTGCCGGCGTTGCTGAGACTGAATTTTCTGCGGGCTGCGGTGGCTCTGACCTCCGTCTTCGGATTTATGGGGGCTGCGATTCTTGCCGGTTTTGCTTCGCCAGATGCCAATCCCCAGCCGGCGCTCGCCTTTTTTATTTTCCTACCTTTGGCGGGATTGATCTGGCTGGTGTGGGGAACGCTCAACTGGCTGTTGTCGTTGGCCGGTATGTTTGCGGTGCGCGATGGTGCGGACGCGGTCGGTGCGATTTCCGCGGCCGTGACGCTGTGCCGCGAGCGCACGGGGCCGGTTGCCGCGGTCAGTTTCTGGACGGGGCTGGCGCATATGGTCGCCTTCGTCGGAGCGACCGCGGTGGTTTCCATGCCGCTGGGCTTCGCCAGCATCGTCCCGTGGCGGCTTGTGGTTTTGGCGATGCTGCTGGTGACCCTGGCTTATTTCGCGCTCGCCGATTGGCTGTACATGGCGCGCTTAGCCGGATACGTTTGCATCACAGAGATGCCCGAGACGTTGCTCGCGCCCTTGGTACCCGCTCCGCGGCCGGTGCCGCCGCCGATTGCGCCGCCCGTCGAGGTCACGATTGACCGTGAGGAGCCGATCCTTAGCGATGTTCCGAACCTTGCCGCAGAGACGTAGCTGGCTACGTCTCTGTCTACAGCATTTGAAATGATGGCGAGAGAGACTCGCCAGCAAGTCTTTACAAATGGTTACGGTACGCGCCCGACGGGTAACTTTACACGTTCTCCTCGAATTTGAGAAACTCATGTGTGGAAACCAAATCCCCGCACAATCAAGTTTCTGTCGGCCAGATCCATCGTTATCCTCGACTTTGGCGCGCAGTATACCCAGCTGATCGCGCGCCGCATTCGCGAACAAAATGTTTTTTCCGTGGTGCTGCCCTGCACGGCCAAGCTTGACGAGATCAAGAGCTACGCGCCCGTAGGCATCGTGCTGTCGGGAGCGCCGTGGTCGGTTTATGACAAAGACGCGCCGCCGGCCGATGCGCGCGTTTTCGAGCTGGGCCTGCCCGTGCTCGGCATCTGCTACGGGTTGCAGTTCATGGTGCACACGCTCGGCGGCAAGGTGCGGCCCGCCGACAAGCGTGAGTACGGGCACGCGGAAATCGACATCGTTTCGGATTCGATTCTGTTTCAGGGCCTCGCCAAGAAACTGGCTGTGTGGATGTCGCACGGCGACGAAGCGCTCGAACTGCCTCCGGGCTTCGAGCTGATGGCGAAAACTCACTACGCGGTCGCCGGCATTCAGAACACGGCCAAAAGATGGTACGCGGTGCAGTTTCATCCGGAAGTGCATCACACGCCCCAAGGCACGCAAATGCTGCGCAATTTCATTTTCCAGATCTGCGGCGCGAAGCCTACGTGGACGGCGCAGCGCTTCATTGATTCGACGGTCGAGCAGGTGAAGCAGCAAGTCGGCAGCGGGCGAGCCATCTGCGCGCTTTCCGGAGGCGTGGATTCTTCGGTGGCGGCGGTGCTGGTCGATCGCGCCCTGCGCGACGCCAAGGGTAAATCGCGGCTGACCTGCGTCTTCGTGAACAACGGTGTGCTGCGCAAGAACGAATTTGAGAAAGTGCAGAAGGTGCTGCGCGACAAGTTGAATCTGAATCTGGACGCAGTCGACGCGACCGATCGCTTTCTCAAGAAGCTGAAAGGGGTTGACGATCCCGAGAAAAAACGCAAGATCATCGGCAACGAATTTATCAAAGTATTCGAGAAGGAAGCTCTTCGCATCGAGAAATCCCAAGGCAAGGTCAAGTGGCTGGTGCAGGGCACGCTCTATCCCGACGTGATCGAGTCGCGCTCGGTGCGCGGGCCATCGCAGGTCATCAAGTCGCATCATAACGTCGGCGGCCTGCCGGAGAAAATGAAGCTCAAGCTGATCGAGCCGCTAAAAGATCTGTTCAAAGACGAGGTCCGCAAGATCGGGCGCGATCTTGGCATGCCCGAGGAGATCCTGCAGCGGCAGCCGTTCCCCGGGCCGGGCCTCGCGGTGCGCGTGCTGGGCGAAGTCACGCCGGAGCGCCTGGCGTTGCTGCGCGAGTGCGACGACATCGTGGTCAGCGAGATTAAAGAAGCCGGCCTCTACACGAAAATCTGGCAGTCGTTCGCCGTGCTGCTGCCGGTGATGTCGGTCGGCGTGATGGGCGACATGCGGACGTACGCTTACACGTGCGCGATCCGCGCGGTCAGTTCGGAAGACGGGATGACCGCCGACTGGGTCGCGCTGCCGCACGAGGTGCTGAAGACGATCTCGACGCGGATTGTGAATGAAGTGAAGGGCGTGAACCGCGTGGTGTATGACGTGACCTCGAAGCCGCCGGGAACGATTGAGTGGGAGTAGAAGCTGGTACCTGAGCTAAACTCTCGCTCTACTCCTGGCGCAACGCGTTCATGGGATTGACGCGCGCGGCCCGCCGCGCCGGAATGTAGGCTGCCAGCACGGCGACCGCGAAAAACAATCAGCGGAACGATGAAGTAACGTTGGGGCTCGTGCACGCGCAGGTCAAAGAAGATCGCGGCGAAGATTCGTGGCAGCGGAAGGGCGATCACGGAGCGGCCCTTCAGGGCCGCGAGAGAGAGCCTCTCCCCCGGGCGCTTTCAGCCCCGTGGTACCCGCGGCGATTCCAGAACGATACACAGGGCCTGAAGGCCGCATTATTTTCCGCATTGCGCGACGCGGCGCTCAAAGGGCCGCTTTCCACGCTCGCCCGGGATGCGCCTCACTCGCCCGCGCAGCACCTCGACCAAGTCTGCCCCATCCGTCGCGATGTTCGACGCGACAGCAGGTTCCTCGACTGCGCATGATTCTCGCTTCGCGAGGATCATGCTCCGCTCGGAATGACACACTGAATTCGGAATGACAAGCTTAATCATGACGAGCACGGCGGGCGGACGAATGCGTCCGCCGCTCCCGATTGGTTCCCACGCGATCAGTTCCCGGCTGGCACGCCGCCGTATTTTTGTAGCCACTTCAGCTCTTCTCTTACTTTTATCTTTCCGTGCCAGGGGTTTTTGCCGAGGCCGTGGCCTTCGCCGGGGAAGATTAGCAACTTACTGGGGATGCCTAGCGAGTAGAGCGCGTGCTCTAACAAATAATCTTCCAGCACGGCGACTCGGATGTCGTCGGCGCCGGCGACCATGTGAGTGGGTGTTCTCACTTTGTCGATCTGGAAGATTGCGGCTTCGTCGTGATAGCGCTGCGGGGCTTCCCAGGGGCGTCCGCCGAGGAAGTAGGCGTCGTCGGCGTTGGAGTCGTCGTTGCCCCAGTTGGCGAGGTGCTCGACGGCGCCGGCTCCGGTGACGGCGGCTTTGAAGCGGGTGGTCTGGGTGATGAGCCAGTTGGTCATGTATCCGCCGTAACTGTAGCCGCCGATGGTGAGGTGGTCGGGATCGGCGATGCCGTCTTTGATGAGGGCGTCGACGCCTTCGAGAATGTCTTTGCCGGGGCGGGAGACGATTTGGGGAACGATCTGCTGGAGGAACTTGTCGCCGTATCCGGTGGAACCGCGGTAGTTGGGCTCGAAGACGAGCCATCCGTTGGTGGCGGCGAGGGCGGACCACTGGTACCAGTCGGCCTCGAAGTGGTTGCCGTCGGCGTCGGCAGGGCCACCGTGAATGAAGGTCAGCATGGGCAGGTGCTTGGCATCGAATTTTCCCGGAGGATAGATGAGCATGCCTTCGACGGTGGTGCCGTCGTCGGCCTTCCACTGGTATGGCTTGCCTTGCGGAAGGTCGCGTTCGGCGAAGAGTTTATTGAATTGCGTGATGGGGCGGGCCTGATCGATGGTGGCGGCGCTGTCGGCGAGATAGATTTCTTCGGGCTTGCCTAGCGAGGAGTACGCGAAGGCGATTTTTTGTGAGCGCGCGGCGGTCGAGATTTGGGAGTAGGTGCCGGGCCAGGCGCTGAGGCGATGCAGAGATTCGGCAGGATTGGCGGCGGAATAGATTTGGACTTCAGTGCCGAGGCGGGCGGAGGCGAATATGTTGTCTTTATCGTTTGATCCGGCGACGGCGTAGTGATCGATGGGGCCGACGAAATCTTTGCTCCATTGTTCAACTTTCTTGCTAACCGTGTCCACCCAATAGAGGTGCGGCTGCAAGTCGCGGTATGGGCCGGAGACGTCGCCGGTTTCTACTGTGAAGAAGATGTGGCGATTGTCGCTAGCCCAGCGCGGGCTGGTTTCAACGGCCTGGTTTTGGGTGACGCGGATGGGATAGGGACGATCAGGATCGGGGTTGCCAGCCGAATCCATCGACCTGCGGGAGACGAAGAGAGCGAGAGTGTAGATTTCGACGTCTTCGTTTCTTTCCTGGCGCTGGTTGATGGAGTTGGTGAGGATTCCGAGCTCGCTGCCGTTGGGCGAAACGAAGAGCTGATCGACACGTAGCGGCATGGTGGCCAGGGCGACCGCGACCGGAGTGGCGTCCTCATCTTCCTTTTCAGCTTTTTCGGCGCCGCCGTCGGCCGTTGCGGTGGCATGGCGGGCCAGGGCTGCGGGCACGGCGAGCGAGAAGATGGCGTCGCCGCGTTCGGCCGTGCGATATTGCACAATGTCTTTCCATTCTTTTTTGTAAATGTCTTTCTGGGCCTTGGACCAGGGCTGGCGGGTGGCGAAGTAGAGAGTTTGGGAATTACCCGACCACGCGAAGGCGTGGACGTCTTCCGATCCTTGAGTCACGGGAAAGGCCTCGCCGCCGTCGGGCGAGATGAGGAAGAGCTGGGCGGTCTCGTCGTCTTTGTCTTTCGAATCGGAATCGGAATCGGAGTCGCCGGATTTTTCGGTGGACGATTTGCGCTCGGAGAGGAAGGCGATCCAGCGGCCGTCGGGGGACCACTTAGGCTCGGAGTCGTGACGGGACTGGGTCAGCTGAAGCAGAGAGCCAGCCTGGCCGTCGGCGTTTTTATTCTCGCTATTCTTATTCTCGTAACGCCACAGCCATAAATCTTTGCGGAAAATTTGCTGATCCCAGTCGGCGCGCTCGGTGCCGATAACGACGGAGTTGCCGTCGGGCGAGAGTTCAAGCGCGGTGAAGTCGACGGAGTTGAAAAATTCGTCTAGCGTGAGCCTGGGCTTGGTTTGAGCGGTGGCGGCCAGCGCGCAGCTCGCAAACAGGACGGCGGCTAAGGCAGTTTTGTGGATTCGCATTGGGTCCCCGGCAGGAAGAAGCTTTATACAACGGCCGATTCGTTGGAGGCAAATTTGTGACCGGTGGTTCCGGAATCTGGAGTTCCGGAATCGGGGGTTCCGGAATCTGGGGTTATGAAATCTCGCCAGAGCAGCCAGAGCAGTGCGACGAAGACGGGGACGGAGAGCTGGAGGTGGGTCCAGCGGGCGAGTGGGCCGAACAGGGGCAGGACGAATGCGAGGTAGGTGAGCATTCGCAGCGCGGGAGAGGATGGGTGGTGCGGGTTGGCGAGAGTCCAGTCAGCAAGAAGCAGAGTTGCGGGCGCGAGCACGAGCAGGTCGTAGATGAAAAGATGCGGGTTGACGAGAACCGCGGCGAGGGTTAGCGCGGAGAAGCGCAGGGACAGCGGGGCGGAAGATTTCCAGAAGGCCGCAGCCACGATAACCGTCACGATGGACGTCAGACCGTAGAGAGCGAGCGCGAGTTGCGGCCAGGGCAGCTGCGGCCAGGGAATGAGTAGCGTCCAGAAGGAGCGCAGGGAATGCATCTGGATGGGAGCGAGGCTGAGTTCGGATGCACCGATCACGCGCGACATGTGCCAGAGCGTGTCGAAGTATGCGTTCATAACGGCGGGGCCGAAATAGATGTGCGCGAGTGCGAGTTGCGCGCCGGCCGAGAGGATGAGCGCGGCTAGTGGCTTCCAGGCATAGGACAGCAACAGCACCAGCGGGATGGCAACGAGGAACTGCGGCTTGAAGATCAGGAATCCGAGGGCGATTCCTGCCAGCCAAGTGCGATCGGCGCGGAAGGCTAGAAAGGCGGCCGTGAAACAGGCCAGCACCAGAGCCGAGTTCTGGCCGCGCACAAAGAAATGAAAGAGGGGAGGAAAGGCGAGCGCGGCGAGCGCGACCATTCCGAAGTGCGGCCGCAGGGTTGGGCAAACCTTCCAGACAAAATAGATGCACGCGGCGTAGACAAGCAGGCTGGCGACGACCCAGATGCGCGCTGCGACAGGAAATGAGAAGCGGGTCAGCGGCACGAAGAAGAGCCCTACCTGCGGGCCGTAGAGATTGGGCAAAACCAGATTTGAAGGAACCAGATTAGGCGGGACCGGGCGCACCGGTTCGCGATTGCTGATCAGAGGGACCACCGCCTGCATCGCGTCGGCTGTGACTTGCTGGCTGTAGAGTTCGTTGGCCCGGCCCTGCGCGATCAGGTGGGCGGAAACGTACGACGGCAGAAAGTCCTGGAATTTAATATTGCCTGCGCGGTCGAAGGGACCGGGAGTCGCGAAGTCGACCGCACAGACTCCCCACAGGCAGAGTGCGAGGACGACGGCCTGCGCGCGAAGGCGGCGCGGGGTAAGAAAGTTGGCGGCGGATTCGAAGGAACTCGATTGCCTGCTCATGGAATGCGGAAGGGATCGGCGTCAGTGCCTACACACGCGAGTGCCGATGCACGGGAGATCCCTCCGCCCGCTGGTAAAAACGCGGCCGTTCGGGATGACGCCTTCGGAAATGGAGAGTTCACAAAGGTCGATGCGCCCATGGTGGTCACTGGGCGGGCTCGGCAGATTTCAGGGCGTCGTCAAGCGTCTGTCCGGTGCGAGGAGCGCTCTGGGCGGCGACGACGCGCCAGCCGTCATCGTATTCGCGAAATGCGACGGTCGAGTTGTACTGCAGGTCGCGGGAGTAGAGCGCAGCGCCGATTTCGTTGAGCGGGACCCATCGCCAGGTGAAGTCGACGTCGGCCAGGTTGCCTTGCTTGCTGATGCCGGTGACACCGACGAGTTCCCTTTTGGCGACGGGGATGGAAAGCGCCGGATGGGTGGCCGCTTCCGCGGGGATCAAGGAGCGAACCGTGTCCACGCCGGCCGGAGTCAGCAGAACGTCCCAGCAGGGCGGCGGGATCAGGCCGGGAGAACACGGGGCTGTGGTCGCCGAAATCCAGCCGTGACGTTGCAGCACCAGATATTCGGGCGAGAAGTAGTCTTTGTTGGAGACGACTCCGGTCTGCAGCAGGAACTGCTGCGGGGTCTTGAACGGGTCGGAGGCGGAGATGAGGTCGGAGGCGAGACGGCGGGTGAGGAAGTCGCGCGGAGAACAGGAGGCTAGGAGGAGCAGAGACGTCAGCGCGATGAGGCTTAAAAGACCTCCACTTCTCGCGCCAGGAACGCGCGAGAAATGGGGCACCCGGCATGTCTTCATATCGTTTGTTGTGTTTGTGCGATTCAACGACTTGTGATTGTAAATAAACGGGAGCGTTTTTGTGGGAGGAAAGGGCGCGAGGTGATCTGGCCTTCGAATTTTGCGGCCCAGCGACCGGGAATTTCGTGGGAGCAACCGGGGCAGCGGCCTTCGGGAGTGAGGCGGTAGTCTTCGATGTGATATCCGTAGCGGCGGATCAGGGTCTCGTGGCACTGCGGGCAGCGGGTGTCTTCCCAGAGGCCGACCCTGCCGGGAAGATTGCCGGCGTAGATGTAGCGTAGTCCGGCGGCTTGGCCGATTTCGGCCGCGCGCAGCAGATCTTCGACCGTGGTATTGCGCTGGCCTTCTCCTTGCATTTTGTAGTCGGTGTGAAAAGCGGTGACGTGCCAGGGAATGTCGGGGGAGATGCCGGCGAGGAATTCGGCGAGGCGGCGGAGTTCGTCCGCGGAATCGTTGAAGCCGGGGATGAGGAGCGTGACGATCTCGAGCCACAATCCCATGGCGTGAATGCGGCGGATGCTGTCGAGGATGGGAGCGAGGCGTCCGCCGAGTTCGTGGTAGTGGCGATCGTCGAAACTCTTGAGGTCGACTTTGTAGAGATCGAGATGGGGGCGCAAGGTATTCGAGAACTTGCGGCGTGGCGTTGCCGTTGGAGACGAATCCGGTGAGCAGGCCGGCGGTGCGGCTTCTTTGAAGACGGCGACGGCCCACTCGCTGGTGATGAGCGGCTCGTTGTAGGTGCTGACCAGAACTTTCGCGCCCTGGTCGAGGGCGTCGCGAACGAGCATTTCCGGTGATGCTTCCAGCGGCGGCGAGACGGCATTGGGATCGCGCAGGGCCTGCGAGGTGACCCAGTTCTGGCAGTAGCCGCAGTGCAGGTCGCAACCCAGCATGCCGAAGCTGTAGGCGAGCGCTCCGGGATGCGCGTGGAAGAAAGGCTTCTTTTCGATGGGATCGCATTGCATGCCGGCGGTGTATCCCCAGGGCACGTAGAGCGTGCCGCCGCGGTTGTAGCGGACTTTGCAGACGCCGGGCTGGCCTTCGGGGATGGGGCAACAGTGGCCGCAGGAAAAACAGCGGACGCGGTGGTTGCTCGAGTTTCTCGTAGAGGGAGGGGTCGGCCTCGCGGACTTTGCGGTCGAGGATGTCGCGGAGGGCGGGCACTGAAACCTCTGAGGGTATTCTAGCGCTGAACCTCGGGGGCTAAAGCCCTCGTCTTCTGTGGCTCAGTACGGCACGGCTGGAATCCGTGCCCTTCCCAAAACGATCTATGAAATAGCTTCTGGTCAAGCATCGCTTCAGTGGCCGGCTGCGGGCTTCCAGGTGGCCATGTGCTGCTGGAGCCAGGAGTCGGCTTGCTGTTCGATGGATGCGGCCTGGCTGTGGGTCATGCCGCGAGGCCAGGATTGCGGCGAGGTCTTTATTCTCCTCGTCGCCGCGAGCGCGGGCCAGCGACGGTCCAGAAGTAGGCCTGGTTGCACATCTTTTGGGACGCCACGTCCGCCCCAATAGATGGCTCCCAGCTTGGACTTGGGCGGCGACGTTGCCGTGATCGGCGGCGCGGCTAAACCAGCGGAAGGCTTCGGTTTCGTTGCGCACGATTCCATTTTTTCGTCGCCGTGAAAATAACGCAGGCCCAAGGCGTTTTCGGCGGCGGGGTCGCCGTTGTCTGCCATCTGGCGAAGTTGCTCGAAGGATGCGGTCTCGACTGCCGGAGTGGATGCGGCCGAGGAGTTTTCTGGCGCCGGGGGCTTCGATGAGGCCAGCACGGTCTGGATTCGGCTGTGGCCGCGCTCCTGAACCTTGGCCTGAATCCACGGCGCCAGAGTGTAGCCGAGGACGCCAAGGATCATGGCGGCGGCGGCAACCAGAATAATCAAGTGCGAGAGGGGCAGGCTGATGCCGCTGGAGTGCTTTCGCTTCTTCTTGAGGACTTTCATTTTCTTTTCTTCGTCGGGCGCGGAAGCGAACAGGACGCTGCCCTGGGGTGGGGTGAATTTCGGGGCTGGCGGGGCGGCCCAGCGGCGGCAGATGCTCGGCGCGGGCGGCGCGGTTGACGGCGGCAAGCACGGTCTGCGCCAGGCTCTGCAGCACTCCGCTGTCGGTGTCAGAAAATGCGTTGGGCTGAGCGGAGAAAACTTCGAGGATGCCAATTGATTTCTCGCCGACGCGCACGGGAGCGGCGAGGATGGAGCGAATGCCGAGGGCCCGGCAACTCTCGCGATCCACGCGAGGGTCGAGTTCGGCATCATCGCAGCGCAGCAGCGTGCCGGTCTTGACGCATTCTCCGGAAAAACCGGAACCGACCTGCAAGCGGGCGCCGACTGGCGGAGCATCCAAGCCGGAACTGGCGCGGCAGACCATGAAATCGGGATCGGCGTCGGCGAGCGCGATGGCCGCTCCAGAAGCGCGGACCAGGGTTTGAGCGCGTTCGGCAATCAATGGCAGAGCTGCGGCCAGATCGCGACCGAGCGCTTCCACCTGGCTTTGAATGGCGCTGACGGCCGCAAGCGTGTCGGTATAGTTGGGACGCGGAGCAACCTCTGGGTGGGAACCGTCAAGACTGCTTCCGTCACCGTCAAGAGCGCTCAGGTCAGCCTCTCCGTTGGCGACTCCGGCCATCACGTTGACGAAGAGCCAGTCGCGCAGCCGGGAGACGGAGTTCGCGGGCAACTCGGAAAAGCGAAGGCCGGCGCGTCCGGAAGAGTTCGACCAGACCACCTCGCCGGTGGTGTAAATCTGGTCCTTGCAATCGGCGAGGTCCAGGCACAGATTCACCGCTTCTCCAGGGCGAGGGGCGAATGGCACTGAATGGCGACGCCGTCTTCGCTGATGTCGACGATCTCATGGAGATCGAGCATCGCGCTTTGGGATTCGGCGGTGAAACTAGCGTAGGCAGGCGTCTGGATTTTGTGTCGCACGCGGCGGCGACGGTTGGGTGAAACGGGTTGCAGGGCCGAGATCATGACAGCCATGGGGAAGGGCTGAAACTATGGTGGCTCCATATTAACCGCGGGATTGTGGAAAAGTAAGCAAGGAAGAAAATCAGAAGGCCGAGGGGAGGAAGGCCTTGCCGCCTGACAAGCCAGGGATGCTCTGATTAAGGTCCAACAAAACGTGCCAGACGGCCGAGGAGGACGTTTTTCTTCCAGGACGGGTCAGCCGGCGCGGCGGAGGATCTGGGCCTGGTGCAGGCTGGAGATGCGGGAGATGGCGGCGACCATCAGGCTGGAAAGCAGTTGCATGGTGGCGACATCGTTCTGGTCGAAGGCGCCGGGGGATGAGGAGAGGACTTCGAAAACTCCGAGGGTGCGGCGGTAGTGGCGCAGGGGCGAGACCAGGATGGAGCGGACACCGAGGCGGCGGCAGCTGGCGAGATCGACGCGGGGGTTGCGCTCGGCATCGTGACAAAGCATGATCTCGCCGGAGCGGACGGCTTCGGCGGAGATGCCGGCATCAGTTTGCAGGCGGACGCCGAGATCGGGCGCGGTGCGTCCGGCGCGGGCGCGGCAAACAATTTCGTCGCCGGCGCGCAGGGCGATGGCGGCTCCGGTGGCTCCGGTCAAATGTTGAGCGCGTTCGGTGATGGCGCTGATGGCGGGCTCCAGATCGAGTTCCGCGGGATGAATTTCAATTTCTTCGCCCGGGGTAACGGCGCGGAAGCCGGATGCCGGGTGGGCGGCATTGGCGACGCGCAGCTGGCTGCGCTGGGCGAGCGCGGGCATGCGGGATTGGCCGGCGAAGGTTTGGTCGGACAAACGATCTGCCGCGTAATCGGACGTGCGATGGTCCGCCACATTCAGAACTTCAGGATAAGGGACGGTGCGCAGCAGATCGCGGACGAGATTGTTGAGTTCGGCGTCGATGATGAGGTGCGCGGTCTGCTGGTGAAGCAGCGATCCGCCGAGCACGCGCGAAAGTCCGAGCAGGGACTGGCTGCCGCAGGCCAGGCAATAGGGCTTACTGTTGGCGCTGATCAGCTCACACTGGATGCAGAATGTGGCGGACTGCAAAGGGACAAAATTAACGTCCTTGAAAGTGCTGCCATACACAGTCTTGCGAAACATGATGACCTGTCCTCGCTTCCATCGCGGTGCAACGAAGGTAAACAGAGAGCGAAGCGAGAAAAAGTGACGGCAGTGGTTCCGGGTGTGGAAAACGAGGGCGGAATGGCGTGCAGGAGTGCGGAGATTCCGCGCGCGAGATCCTTCCCTCCGACCGTAGAACGGCTCCGGTCAGGATGACCCCGAAGGCCAAGGCGCGCGCGGGATGCAGGTTGCGCCGACTTTCTTTTTTCCAGCGGGTATTGATTTCGTTCCGAGGGTCGGCTATGCTATCGACAGGTTAGCGGACTGCTCGCGCGACCATTACTGGGGGTCATCATGCAATGGACAGCACCTGCTTTTGAAGAGATTTGCCTGAACTGCGAAATCAACTCCTACGCCAGCGCGAAACTGTAAAGAGAAATACCTTCCCCGAAGGCTGTCTATAGTGGCGGGGGCCGCGTGCGACGATTCGCGCGATGCGCCTTGCTGAATGTCCGCGTCAGTCGGGCACATTTCTGTGCTCCGCAAGTCTTCCTGAATTCCGCTCTGTGACGATCCTGTTTTGATCTGATTACGTTTGATTTCTTAGCAGTCACTTCCGTCTTGCGAGGGACGAAGACTGACGGCTTGGTGGATCAACTCAGGGGCTAAAGCCCCATCTTTATTGATTGCCTGACGCGGCGCTTAAGCGCCGCTCTTCCACGATGTCGACGTGTACGTTGTTGGCGCGCACGTTGTTGGCGCGCACGATTCGGCGGGCACGGCGGTTCCTTACTGCTTGCGGCTACCCGGCCTGGGCGGCAATCAGCGAAGTTTCCTGCTCGGGCAGTGGGATGACTTGCGCGGAGTGGGCGAGGGTGCGGTCCAAGGCGTCGGCGAGCACGGTGGGAAACGCCGTGGTCAGCAGGTTGATGTCGACTTGCAGGTCTCGCGAAGAGTAGAGGCGATGGACGGTGAGGGTTCCGCGGCGGCGGTTGGCGGAACTCAGCAGGCTGAGGGCAACGGTCCAGACGGTGGAGGCTTCGAGCACTTTGGGAGCCTGGCTTTGTTCCAGCGGAAGGAGTTTCCGGCGCGGCGCGGCGCGGATTCGATCGGAGGTTTCGAACGGGACCACTTCTCCGGGAAGAAGTTCGAGCTTCAGTTCGAAGCTGTCAAAGTCGTTGCTGCCAAAGGCCGCGGTGAGAATCCGGCGAACCTGATCGTAATCGCGCGCGACTTTGAGTTCCTCGGTGGCGCGGCGGATAGCCAGGTTATTAACGAAAATCTGCGGCTGATTCAAGGTGCGGTGGGCGACGCGGGCCAGTTCTCCAAATTCCAGATAGCCGAGATGCTGCACCCCGATCCAGATGCCGATGCCCAGTACGGCAAGCACCAGGCCGAGCGAACTTCCGGTCGGCCACAGCAGGAACAGGCTCAGCATGGCGAAAACCGCGGAGACGCCGTAGAGCAGGATCACGACCTGGCGATGCGTCATGCCGTGCTGCAAGAGCTTGTGGTGAATATGCTCGCGATCGGCGGTGAAGACGGGACGTCCGCTGATGAGGCGGCGGACGATGGACAGGGACGTCTCCAGAATGGGCAAGCCGAAAGAAACTACCGGGATGGCAACGGCAACGATGGTGGGAGCCTTTTGCGCGCCTTCGAGGGCCAGCGCGCTGAAGATGAAGCCGATGAAGAGGCTGCCAGAATCGCCCAGAAAAATGGTTGCGGGATTGAAGTTGAAGCGCAGGAACCCGAGGATCGCGCCCGCCAGCGCGATGGTCATCACCGTGACCAGGGAAGGCCCGTTGAGCAAGCGCCACTACAAAAACGACCAGAGTGGAGAACAGGGCCGATCCGGCGGCCAGACCATCGAGGCCGTCAATCAGGTTGAAGGCGTTGGTGATGGCCAGAACCCACAACACGGTGAACGCCAATCCCACGAACCAAGGCAGACTGTGCTCGCCGAACAGCACCGGGATGTTGACGATGCGCAGGCCGCCCATGAACAGCATGGTGGCGGCAATGCCCTGCACCGAGAATTTCAAATAGGGGCCAACACCGCGGAGGTCGTCATACACCCCGAGCAGAAAGATGAGCGACGCCGGGGCCAGGATGGTCAGCAGCGTCTTCAAGGAAAAGGCTGAGTGCAAGTGGCGATCATGCAGAGCCCAGAGCGCGGCCATGCCCATGCAGCAGGAGAAGGAAAGGAAAATGGCGACGCCGCCTAGACGCGGTAGAGGGACTGGAATGCAGATGACGCTCCTGCGTGGGAACCGCGACCCATCCGTGGGCCGTGGCGAAATCGCGCACGTAGCGAGTCAGCACGAAAGCTGACAGCAGGGCCAGAACAAACGTCCCGAGAAAAATACCGGTCAACTATGCCACCTTCGGCGAGCGGACATGCGACCAAACCGCATGCCGACTCCACCCTCTTCCAAACGCAATGTATCGCAGCGAGACCGCGGTTGATAGTTAGGGAACAGATTTCTGTTGGCCTTGAGAGTGATTTGGACTCTAGCAGTACCAGAACGCGGACTTTCAATCGCCGGCTGGAAAAACCTGTGGAAAACTAACTCAAGAGTCCTTGCAGATAGCGGGGTCGCAAGCTGCGCTGCTGTGCTAAACTGCTCTTCAAATTCTCACTTATTACTTCAGGGGTCCTCTGATGGAGTCGGGCACTTCGAGTTTCACTCGCTGCGGCCGTGCTTGGTTGTTGGTGCTTGCGGCATTCCTGGTTCTCATCGGCGGTGCAGCCGCCCAGCAGGCGGCCAGCGGCACTCAGCCTTCTGGCCAAAGTGCGCAATCGGCAGAGACGCCCACGGCCCCTCCTTCGGCAGTCGCTCCGGTAGTTTCTCCAGCACTTACTCCGGCACTAACTCCGGCGCTTACTCCGGCACTCGCGCCGGCGCAACCGATCTCGCAGGCGGCTGTGAGCGCGTCGGGAGCAGCGCCGGCAAAGGCTCCGGATGCGGCGCAAGACACCGCCGACCAAGCGATGACGGTAAAGCTGGGCCCGGGGGATCTGATTGAAGTGAACGTGTACAACGTTCCGGAATTAACGAGCAAGGTGCGGGTCAGCCTGGCGGAGACGTATATCTTCCTCTAATCGATTACGTCCACGTAGACGGGCTGACGCAGGAGGAAGCTCAGACGGTGATCGAGAAGCGGCTGGCGGACGGCGGGTTCGTCCGCAGCCCGCACGTGACCATCTTCGTGGATGAAGCCGCTTCGCGGGCGTGACCGTGCTCGGAGAAGTGCAAAGACCAGGGATGTATCCCGGATGTCTCCGATCACAAACTTTATGAAGTGATCTCGCAGGCGGGCGGGTTTACGCTCGTCGGCTTCGCGCAAGATCGCCGTCATCCGCCGGAACCAGGCGGAGCCGATTCGCATTGACCTGCCGCGGAATCTGGCCGACGACCTGAGCGGCAATATCGACATTCTTCCCGGCGATACAATCACGGTCCCGCGGGCGCCGATAATCTACGTAGTGGGGGACGTGGGCCGTCCCAGCGGATTGCTGGTGGACAATGGCACGCTCACCGTGTTGCAGGCGATGGCGCTGGCCGGCGGGGCTAATCGCACGGCGAAACTGGGCGGTGCCCGCATCATTCACAAGGGCCCGACCGGGATGATCGAGACGAAAGTCGAAATCAAGAAAATGCTGGAGGCGAAGGCCCCGGACGTTACTCTGCAGGCGGACGATATTCTTTTCATTCCGGTCAGCGGAGGCAGGGTGCTGGCAGGCCGGACCTTTGAAGCGGCGATGGCGGCAGCCACGGCAGTCGTAATTTACGCCGTGCACCCGTAGGCCAGCGGTTAAGGTTAGGAAATTTCTGACATATTTCTGAAAACGATCCGGCCTTGCAGTCAACCGGTTTGCGGCGGGTTTAGCAGGCTCCGCAGCACGTCGATATATTTTCCGGCCGTGCGGTCGCGAGAAAAATTTCGCAGAATGTATTCCCTTCCTTTTTGACCCAGGGCTGTGCCGAGTTCGGCGATTTGCCGATAACTGTCTGGATGGCGGCGACCAGCGCTTCGGCATTTTCCGGCTCGATGACGAGTCCGGCGCCGGCCTCTTCGACGATCTGTCGCGCCTGACCATCCACTCCGAGAATGACCGGGCGGGCGCAGGACATGAACTCCAGCATCTTGGTGGGAATCACGGTTTTGAAGACGTCGGTCTTTTTCAGAAGAACCAGGCAAGCGTCGGAGGCGGAAATGAAGGCAGGGATTTTTTCGCGCGGCTGCTGGTCGAGAAAACGAAGGTTGGCAAGTCCGCGGGATTGGGCCAGAGCTTTGATGCGCTCTTTCTCCGCGCCTTCGCCCACCAGCAGAAACTGCACGTTCGCATTCTGATGCTGCAGTTGCTGGGCGGCGTCGAGCAGAGTTTCCAGGCCGTGCGCCATGCCCATGGTGCCGATGTAGCAGACCAGGAATTTCCCTTCGGACGCCGAGTTCCTCGCCGCAGCGCGTGGTTGGCCGCTGGCGGGGCGGGAGCGAAGAGGTCGGTCTCGACGCCATTTTCGACGATTGCAATTTTTTCCGCGGGAACATGCCAATGGCGCATCAGGTGTTCTTTAAATGCCGGGAGTCACGACGACGATGAGGTCGGATCGCTGGTAGAGAAACTTGGCCACTGCCGCCAGCGCGTGATGCAGCAGGGAATTTTCATCGCCCACGCCGACAGCGGTTAGCGATTCCGGCCAGAGGTCGCGCACTTCGAAGACGAACGGGAGTTGGCGCGCAAAGGCGATCCACCAGCCGGACAATCCCACCAGGAGTTGCGGCGATGAGGCGATGATGACGTCGGGGCGCGGGATGGTCAGGCCGCGCAGCGCGGCGGAGACGCAGAAAGAAGCGTAGTTGCGCATGCGCTCGTGCGCCTTGCGATTGGGCAAAGGCCAGAGCCAGGTGCGGAATACGTTCACTTGGACGGGGACGCGGCCGGCGTTTTTCTGCGCGGAAGAACTGGGACTGGAGTCGATGTGTTCCTGGTAGATCATTTCGTGGTAGATCAGGCGGCGGAGGTGGCCGCGCCATTCGGGGGGAACGACTCCGGTTGGATGATTGGGAAATCCGGTCAGCACTGATACTTCGTGGCCGCCCTGCGCCCAGTGCTGGGCGAGTTCGGAGGCACGGGCGGCAGGCGCGCCCATCTCCGGCGGAAAATATTGTGAGACGTAGAGAATCTTCACGCGAATCTAGAGGCTACCTTATAAATGGGGATTGCGGGTAGGTGGGGGCTGGCTTCGGAGTGGGGTATCGATCAAACCCTTTACCACGAAGGGCACGAAGGACCACGAAGGAAACATGATCGCAACGAAATTCCTTCGTGATCCTTCGTGGCCTTCGTGGTTGAGGCTTTTGTCTTTCCGCTGCCAACCGCTTTCAACGAACGACGAGGCGGATCGTGGTACGATGCCGCCTTGCTGAGAGCCTGTCAGTTCGCCGTCTGTGTCGTTTTTCTGGCGGGGCTGGCGTGCGCCTGCTATCGCTTCCCTATCGATAATCTCGATCGCTACCTCTACGAGGCGGTGGTGCGGGGAAAATCGCAGCCGGTTGACGCGGTGTATGCCGTCATCAAGCATGAGAGCCCGCGTGCTGAAGCGAGTTCGATTCTAGACAGCCCACAACATTTGCAAGAGTTGGAGCCGATGTATGCGATTCGGCCTATCTATGTGGCCGCCATTTCGATCGGGAGCAGAGCTCTGCCGATACAGAGGGCGATCAGCTTCATCTCCGCGACTTCATTGTTTGGAATTGGGCTGGTCGTTCTTTTCTGGACGAAGCGGCCATTGCTGGCGGGCCTGCTCATGGCGGCAATTCCAATTCCTCTCCTGGGGCGAATGGGCGGGCCGGACGCGACGGCGGCAGTGCTGGTGGTTTCCGCGCTGTGGGTGATCGATCGGAGCAGGAGCCTGGCGCTGGGACTTCTGTTCGTGTCGCTGGGCGTCAGAACCGACAATCTTCTTATTCTTCTCGCGGTGCTGGCGTGGCTGGCGTGGGAAAAGAAACTGCCCCGAGCCGTGGCGGTCGCGCTGGCTGCGGCTGCAGTCGGGATTGTTGTGGTCATCAATCACTGGGCTGGGAATTATGGTTGGATGGTGCTGTTTCGTTTCAGCTTCATCAGCGGCCGCTATCCGGCGCAGATACCGCATGTGCTCACGCTGTGGGAGTACATTCACGCTCTGTGCAGTGGGGCTTATGCGATAGCGGACCAGGTTGCGATTTGGGTGCTGCTGGGGATTTTGGCGTGGAGGCGCCGCCGAGATCCTCTGCTGATTGTGGCGGGCTGCGCGGCGGCGGCGCATTTTCTGCTGTATCCGTCGGGCGAAGATCGCTATCTGATCTGGGCTTACATTGTGGCGGGAGTCAGCTTGATCCGGTCATTCGACGCGCCTCCTCAGCTGGAGCTGACTTAGGGAAGCTCTGACTAAGGTCCAACAGAAAGCTTAGCCACAGAGGACACAGAGGTGCACTGAGGTCCGCTCGGCTTCGCTTTCGCGGCACGGACGAAGGCGTCCGTCGCCGCACTAGTCGCTCTTTACTCTGGCCCCCTCTAGCGGACCACTCTTTAGTGACTTGGCCGCATCTATGGGGAGGGGATAAAGTCAGGCATTCATGTTCTTCCCGGTCCAGTCGAGACTTTTCGTGGTGACACTCGTGAGTCTGGGTTGGACATCGTTCTGCGTGGGGCAGACTCCGCAACAGACACCTGCCCGTGATCCGGAACGAATTCCAGATCAGCGTGACGCGGGGCCGGGCGGCGAGCCGCTGCCCATTCAGCAACTCTTCGGAAGCATCAGCGGGACGGTGGTGGATCAGAGTGGGGCGGTGGTGGCCGGGGCTCGCGTGAAGCTTACGGGCGAAGATCCGTCCGCAAGCCAGGAAGCGGTGACGGGCAGCGATGGGAAATTCTTGTTTGCCAAGGTCGCTGCCGGACCTTTTCAGCTGAGCATTACGTCTACGTCGGCGGGATTCGCGGCGCAAACCACCTCGGGAACTCTGCATGCGGGCGAAAACTACGTTGCACCGGTGATGACGCTGGCAGTGGCGACCACGATGACGGATGTGGAAGTCGGAGTCTCGCAGATCGAAGTGGCGGAAGAACAGATCAAGATTGAAGAGCAGCAGCGCGTGCTGGGCGTGTTGCCAAATTTTTATGTCAGCTACATCCCTGACGCGGCGCCGCTGACTTCGAAGCAAAAATTCAAGCTGGCCTTCAGGACGATGATCGATCCGTTCACTTTCGTATCCGTGGGTGGCTCTGCTGGAGTGCAGCAGTGGCAAAATCATTTCAAGGGATATGGGCAAGGCGCGCAAGGATATGCCAAACGCTTCGGGGCCGGCTATGGCGACGCGCTTTCGGGGACGTTTATCGGCGGAGCGATTCTGCCATCGCTGTTGAAACAAGACCCACGATATTTCTACAAAGGGACGGGCAGCGTGCCATCGCGATTTTTGTACGCGATTGCGAATGCGTTCATCTGCAAGGGCGACAACCGGCGCTGGCAGGCTAATTATTCAAGTATGCTGGGAAGCCTGGCAGCAGGCGGGATTTCGAATCTCTACTATCCGCCGCAGAATCGCGATGGAGCGGCGCTGACGTTTGAAAACGCGGCCCTGGGGATTGCGAGTACGGCGGTCTCGAATTTGTTTCAGGAATTCATCATCAAGAAGCTGACGCCAAAAGCGCCGGGGAACGGGGCGGGGAAGCCTTAATGAGTGTTACGCGGATGTTGGGAGTCAGACCGCCCGTTGTGAGGCCGCGTGGCGCGAAATGTGCGACTAGTACGCGGAAACCGCAACCGGGGATGCATGAGATGGGCGCTGATTTTTCGGCCGTTGATCGTCTGAGCGTTCAGTGGTACTCTCCGGCCGAGGTCGGTATCTACCTTTCAGGAGGATCGCATGACCCGCCACTCCTCTGTACTATTTCGCACATACAGCGTTGTTCCCCTCTTCATCGCGGCCCTGTCGCTAGGCGTCTCACTCGCGGCCCATGCCCAACAGATTTATGAGTTCTCCTCGGCCACCCAAGCGGCCGCGCCCGCCTCACAGGGCTTCACTTTTCGGCGCGCCCGTATCTACGATTCGGGCGGGCAGCTGTCATGGACTGTCGTCGTCTCGGATGTGAACGGCGACGGCAAACCCGACCTTTTGGTTTTAAACGACAACGGGGAGAGTGGTAGCGGGGACGGCTCAGTAGGAGTTCTGCTGGGCAGTGGCGACGGGAACTTTCGGCGCGCGGTTATATATGATGCTGGAGGCGTCGGCTCAATCGGAATGGCGGTTGGGGACGTGAACGGTGACGGAAAGCCCGATCTCGTGGTTGCTAGCCAGGGGTGTTCTACCAAATCTATGTGCCTGGGTGTCCTCCTTGGCAACGGTGACGGAACGTTCAGACCGGCTGCGCGTTACCCTCTTGGCGGCCTCCCATACGCGAGTGGCCCAGGCCTCTTTATTCCGGTCATGATTGCCGACATCAACGGGGACGGCATACCCGACCTAGTAGCAGTAAGCCAAACTGATCAGAACTACGGCGATGGCCTTGTGGACGTGTTTCTCGGCATCGGAGACGGCACATTCAAGCCGGTCCTTACCTACGACTCAGGTGGTTTTGCCGCATATTCAGGCATCTTGGAAGACGTAAATGGCGACGGGAAGCCGGACGTTGTCGTGCTCAACTGTAGCCCGCATGGATCGACCGATTGCAGCCACAACGCAACTATCGGGGTGCTGATCGGAAATGGAGACGGCACGTTCCAGGAAGCCAAAACCTATGACAGCGGCGGTCTTGGCGGCGGCACTGCTCTTGTAGTCGCGGACGTGAACGGCGATGGGAAGCCAGACATTCTCGTGGGAAACGGCTGCCCGGGCAACTGCACGGGCGTCGGATCATTTGGCGTGCTGCTTGGCAAAGGCGACGGAACGTTCCAACCAAGGGTTCTATACTCTCTGGCGGGCGTAGGCGGGGTTGAAGATATCGTCGTTGCCGATCTCAACGGCGACGGCAAACCGGATTTATTAATCGTGGGCGACGGAATTGAGGCATGGCTGAACAAGGAGAATCAAACGTTTCAATTTTCAGCTGGCTACCCTACAACTGGCGGCGCAAGTCAGGTTCTTGTGACCGACTTGGATGGTGATGGCAAACTCGACTTCGTTGACATCAATACTACTTCCGCGACCGCTGATGCCCGCCTCGGAAATGGCGACGGTACCTTTCAGTCGCTAAAGACCTTTCAACTAGGAGGCTCGGAAATTTCCTGGGGCACGATTGCCGATATAAATGGAGACGGCCGGCCCGACCTCATCTCCGCGAACTGGTGCACTCCTTCTTGCAAGGGCCTAGATGGTGCGGTCGGGGTGCTAATGAATTTTGCCTTGTTTCCTGACTCTACGAGCACAACGCTAGCCTCTTCGCTCAATCCCTCTTTTTACGGCCAGAAGGTGACGCTCGCTGCCACCGTGAAGAACACCGGGGGCATCCCGCCAAAGGGCCAGGTTTATTTCGCGTCCTCAGGAGTTAGGTTCGAAACGGCAACGCTAGATAGCAACGGTGCGGCCACCTTGATTAGTACTCTATTAAACGCCGACCCTTATGCCCTCACCGCCACATACGAGGGCGATGCCAACAATCTGATCAGTACATCCGCCGTCATGAATCAGGTAGTGCAACAAACCACGACTACGGCTTCCCTTATCTCGTCCCGAAATCCGTCCGCCGCCGGTCAGCCGGTCACGCTTACGGCCCAAATCAAGTCTCCCACCGCCATCGCAAAAGGCCCGGTGACTTTCCTGGCAGGCACGAGCGTGCTGGGGACAGGCCAGCTTGCGGCCGGTAAGGCGAGCCTCACCACGGCATCGTTGCCCGCAGGTTCCACGGTGGTCCAAGTGATTTATAACGGAGATTCCAACATTAAAGGTAGTTCGGCGTCGGTCACTCAAGTCGTGAATCCGTAGAGCGGCACGACTCTTTGTGCTTGCACACAAGCGAGTTTCTCAACTGGCGAAAAATCGCCATTGCACTCATTGAGGAGTCGAGCCGCCTCCTCGGACCTCTTCTCAGTAATAGCAGAGTTTGAAGACGCTTTTGTAGGCGAGGGCGCGGGCGCGGTTGAGGCGGCTGTGGGTGTAACTCTCCCAGCGGTCGGCGACGCGGGCGAAGGTGGATTCTCCGGTGAGGCGATGCATGACGCGCAACTGCACGATGTGCAAGTGATGGTAGAAAGGGCTCGCGACCATGGGCAGGCGCGTGCCGGATTGCTCGTAGAGTGACCAGAAGCCTAAGTCGTAGCGGTCGAGATTGTGCAGCAGGGTGCGGACGGCGCGCGTGAACAATTCCTGCGCCGATGCATCTTGCGTGGCCAAGAAATAATCGTAGAGGCCCCAGGCGGCCCAGATGAATCCGTTGAGAATGTGGGTGGGCGGGGAGACGATGTACTCCTCGAACCAGAGGTCGCCGGATTCGTCGGTGAAGGCGACGCCGCCGTCTTTTCATAGGAACGTGGAAGCAGGCGAGAGCGCGGCGGGCTGCGTCCAGGTAGCTGGCCTTTCCTGACTCCTTGTGGGCGCGAACCAGCGCGGAGATTCCCTGCCCTTGCGCCAGGGCTGAGTACCAGGGGGCACGGAGCGTGTCGCGGTATTCCCAATCGAAGTGGTGGTTCCAGACGGAGAGCCCTTGGGCATTCTGCTCGAGGTGCGCGGCAAGCCAGTCGACCGCGATGAAGAATTTGCGACGGCGTTCCGGGTCGGCGGTTTGCCGGAAGAGATTGTAGTTTCCCAGGCCATACTGCGCGATCGCGATAGGGTTATACTGCAGGCCGATTTTGCCGTGATAGTCGAGTTGCGGAACGCCCCCGGAATCGTAGGCGCCCTGGTAATCGGCCTTCTGGGCGAACTGCATGTAGTATTCGCCAAGCTCGCCGGGGGTCGCGTGGGGATTTTCCGCGGGGGTTTCGTGCCAGAAGGTGAGGTGACTTTTGCCGCCGAGGAGGTAGGCGCTGAAAATGCGTCGGTAGTAGGCGAGACGGGGCAAGCAGGGGTCCGGGTCGGTTCGATTCATATTACGGCAATGCGGCGGCGGTCGGGCCGTCGAGCTGCGAGCTGCGAGCTTCGCTCAATGGACGGGCGAGTCGCCCGTCCCCACACGTTGGACTACGGACTTAGAGAGTAAAGCGAGGTGACCGCGTCGTCGGTCTTGACCGCAACCGTGGTCAGGGCTAGGAATGGCGTCGTGTTGTTGCCATCGGGCATGATCGCATTGCCGTACTGAAACAGGCCCATGGGCCACGGATCTTTTTGCCATGCCAGCAGAGAGTGCCAGGCTTGCGCATCGTTGCTGTCGCTTCCGTAGACGCGGACTTGGCGATCTCGGTTCACCTCGCTGGGTTCCACCATCGTCGAGAAAAAGACGCGGGTTCCGACGCGGCATCCATAGATGGACGAACTGCTCATGGGTGCGATTTGCAGCAACTTATCGTGACGGTCGAGGCGGTAGATATAGTTGGATTCGAGGGGCGTGTCGGAAGAAAAGTAGAGGCCGTCTTCGGTAGCAATGGCGGCGACGGCGCGGGCCTGCTGCTGGCCCTGCAGCACGGCCTCGACGCGGCTGAAATCGCAGGTGGCGCGCAGGACGCGGCATTCGTCGCCGTAATCTCCGGTCAGCACCCAGAGACAATTCGCCCAGGGATCGTGGACGATGTTGTGGACGTGACGGATGGCGGCCTTGGGGAAAGTGTAGGCGACGCTCCAGGTGGCGCCGGCGTCGGTGGAGGCGTAGATGTGGACTTCGTCGCGAGCGGCGTTGTCGAAATATTCTCCCCAATAGATTGCGCCGCTTGTTCCGGAGTATGTTCCGGAGCTTGTTCCGGAGCATGTTCCGACGCCGGGAACGGCGGTGACGTGCAAGGGGCGGGTGCCGCGGAGGACGGTGTGGGTGCGGCGGAATTCGGTTTCGCCGGGACGAAGGGTGACGATCGCTCCCGGCACGGCGGCGACGAGCGCGCCGGAGGGCAGCACGGCGAGGGCGTGGAAACCGTCGCGGAAAAGACGACTGGTGAGGCGGTTCATGACCGAGAGGCGGCGGCGCAGAGCGGGACGGAACGCGGCGACGGGTTGCCAGGAGAGGCTGGCGGAAGGGTCGTTAGTATTACGATTGATATCGATATTATCGATTCTAGCGCGCAGCAATTGGTAGCCGCGCGAGGCGTAGAGATGATCGGCGGCCCAGGCCACCGCACGCAGGCGCGGGAAACGGGCGACGCGAGTCAGGCGGCCGGTCCCGTCGAAACTTGTGTCGTGGCTTTGAGTTTGCGGCATGCTGCTGATCCAGCTTAGCTGATCTTGCTTTGCTGAACATATTTTGCTGATCTTGCTTTTCTGACCTTGCTTACCTGACCTTGCTTAACTGACCTACGACAGGAACACTTTCACGCAGAAAATGGTTTCGCATCCGTCGTGTTGCAAAACATTACAGACGGTTTCCGGCTGGCTACGCGCTTTCACCTCGGTCCACTGCGGATTCTCCCCTCATATACGGGTTTTTCTGATCGATAACATCGAAATAATTCGGCGGGCAAACGAGGAACCCTAGCATAGGATTGATGGCAGGTAGCCTAGCAGAGCAAGGGCAAGCAAACATCGACGAGGGGTCGGCACAACTGCCGATTAGTCGGCAAAAAAGGAAGAAAGTGACGATCAGAACCGGCGTCGGCACATGCCGAACCCTTTATCGAGACCGGGAGGCTCTGTGGCAGGCGACGTGCTTGTGATTGGAAATCCAGGGGCTCGGCGAGACCGTTTCCGCTGAGCAGGAAGCTGTGAAAAATGCTCAGCCAGTGCGCCAATTCAAAATGCGGCAAGCCTTTCCTGAAACTCCGAGAGGGCAAACTGTTTCTGGTGGAGACGGACCGCGTGACCAGGCCGGGCGAATCGGTCGCGCCTCATTTGGTGCGAGCCCGGCAACAGCAACGGTGTGTTGAGCACTACTGGCTTTGTGATGATTGCGCGCCGCTGTGGACTCTGGTCTATGACTGGGAGCGCGGAGTCGTGTTGGAACCTCTACGGCGAGCGGTGGTGAGTGTGGCCGCAGCAACAAGCGTCGCCCACAGCGGTGTCGCGTAGCCTCAGGGCATCTTTTCCTACGTAAACCCAAGCATCCTTAATCCTGGATGCACTCCTCCTTCTCAGACGTATTAGACGTAGCCCTCTTTGCTCCACGTCTTCCAGTCGTCGCGCACGGCATTCAACATGTTCGTCGTGGCCTGGTGCAGCCACTTCCCTTTTTGCTTTTGCATGTGTTGAAGGATGGACTTGCGGGCGGTCTTGGTTCCCAGATGGATGTTGGCAGTTTCCCATCCCATGGCGCGAAGCAAGCGCAATTCCTGCCCCTTGGCGCGCAGGGTGGCCAGTTCGATGCGAGAGCAATGCGGACTGAGCCGGCGCACAATCCAGCGTCCGCGTAACTGGACGAAAGGATCGAGACAGCGAACCGCGCGGGTAATGATGGTCTGGTAGAGGATCTCGGGCGGTCCCTGGTCATCTTTCGCCCAGTAACATGCGGAGGAAACCAGGGCCTTGGCCTCGCGGGCGATTCTGCCGCCGTGCCAGTCGGCGATGGCGACATAGCGCGCGTGGCCCAGGCTTCCCAGGCCGGCCACGCGAATCTTCAGACGATAGGGCAAATTGCGGGCGGGCATGAGGTGCTCGATGGCGTCGGTTGCGCTGATCGGAATGTTCGGCCTTCAGCGCAGGCAGAGCATCGATTTTGCCCCAGAAATGAACTGGGTCGCGCAATTCACTCTCCGCGATCTGCCGCAGCCAGTCGTTGTTCTCGCCGAGGACGAAGGGCAGACCGCTTTCGCGCAAGGCTTCGCGATAGCCTTCGAGAATGGAGTCACAAATGTCTTTCTCTTTCAGAGGTAAGTGGCCTGCCTGGGATGCCAGGTGAGCGCTCACGGCCAGGCGCACCAGATCGTTGGCATAGGCCATGGGATGAGCTTCGTCGAAATCGTTGACGCCCCAGATCAGGCGTCCTTCGACATCACGCCAGGTGCCGAAATTTTCCACGTGCAGGTCGCCCACCGCCAGCACATGGGGCCCGCGGGCAAGATCGGGACAAACCTTGGGCCAGACTTGCGCCCAGCGATAGTAAGTGGCGCGTAGAAAGGGGAAGACTGCAGCCTTCATGTTGACGTGTTTAAGGTGCAGGTCCTTCTTGACTATGTCGGTGCGATGGCCCAGCCATTCCTCAAACTGCCGGGTCGCTTTGACGATGTTCATAACGCCGCAACGATAGCGGGCGAGGGCACGGAAGTCAACGCGAGATCAGTGCTTTCAGTACTGGTAGAAGGCCGCGTTCGTTTCGATGAGTTCCTTCTTTTCTTCGGGGACGTCTTCGAGGGCGTGAATCGAGTCGGATCCGCGAGGCCGGAATGTAGGCGCCGCAGTCAATACGCCCTCGGGATCGACGTACATCTGGGTGGAGGCTTCGAATGCGGGCTCGTCCAACTTGGGATGGATGCAGTCGGTGGGGCAGACGTCGACGCAGAGGGAGTCTTTGAGTGCTGGTTCGGAGGGCGGACGGACAAGACGCCTCTTCGCATGATGGCAATCACGCGCAACTGTGACGGACGTCACAGAAATTCGCAGACGACAGGGCTTAAATAGGCACAATTGATGTAGGCCTTCTAGTCATAGGATCGCCCGGCCCCACCCACAGAACCCCACAAGCCGTTACCCCAGACGGCAGGGGCCGGGCGCTTGAAGGCTCAAGGTAAGTTGAGCTCTCCTGCCTCTACTTCTCTGCACAGATATCCGCAGTTCCAACTCTGTGTGTCCCGAGACACACCGTGGCTTCTGGCACACTGATCGGGCCCTCTCGCACGCCACCAACTAGTTTATTTTTCAATCAGATACGCTTTGGCTTCCGTCCTGCCCTGATAAAGCGCACGGCAAATCAGCGGGAGGGCAGGCATGGAACGCAGGGCTCGCGGCGGGGCGGCGAAGCGGACACAGAGGCTGATCCTGGCGGCACTCACCTTAGCAACCTTCTCGGCAGTAGCAACTCCATCGTTAGCGCCGACCTCGCCCGCTCAGACTTCGCTGGCTCCGAGTTCGCCGGCTCGAAGCTCAATTGCTCAGAGCCCACTTGCTCAGAGCTCGAAGCCGAATAGCGTGAATCGGATTCGCCGGGTTGTCCTCGTCAGCATTCCGGACCGCAAGCTCGCGGTGATCGAAAACGGAAACGTCCTCGCCACTTTCCCGATCGCCGTGGGCGCAGCGGTGAGTCCCAGTCCCACCGGCGAATTCCAGATCGTCAGCCGGGTTGCCAATCCAACTTATTACCACCGGGGCAGCGTGGTTCCTAGCGGCAAAGACAATCCGGTGGGGACGCGATGGCTGGGTCTGAGCCAGCCGCGCTACGGAATTCACGGCACGAACGCGCCGCGGTCGATTGGACACGCGGCTTCGCACTGCTGCATCCGGCTGCGCAATCGCGACATGGAGCGGCTGTTCACGATGCTGCGGGTTGGGGATTCGGTGGAGATTCGCGGGGAGCGCGACGAGCAGGTGGCGGAGGTATTTGGAAGCGCTGCGGATGATTCGACCGTGGCTGCGGCGGAAGTTCCCGCGCAGAACAGCGGGCAGTAGCCGAGGTCGCGGCAAAAAGTTTCGAAGGCGGCGGGAATTCAAATTGAAGTCTCAGGAGGACATTATGCAAATGGCAATCACATTCATGGCGGTGGTGGCAGGGATGGTATTTTCGCTGGCGGTGGCGTTGCTGGCGGAAGAACTGATCTTCGGGCAAGTGTTCCGCCTGTTTTTTGCCCAGGGCAAGCTGGCCCAGGAGACGACCGCCGCGAAGGACGGACCGAGGCCAGGAGCGGCGAACTGAGCGCATTCGGAATTCACGCCGGGCGTTCGATGGTGTCTAAACAGTACAGGCATCACACATTTCAGATGCGTGCAGCGGTTTATAATTTGGCCATCCCAAACGCCATTCCGAACCGAGCGAGTCGCGCTGTACACCGCACGCCCAACCTTCGCGGTGTTGGGTTCTTCTGTTGCGTGCTGGTGGGGTCAGCCATGGCGGCTCGCGCAGCGGATTGGAGCGGCCCCGAGCGGCAACTCGCGACAAAAATTGTCGCAGTCACTGGGACGGCGGCGATCACGCTGACCGTCGAGAACCGCTCATCCCTGGGCAAACGCGACAGCGAGATAATCCAAAACGGTCTGCGGAGTGCGCTGGAAAGTGCCGGCGTGCGCTTCGTGCGATCTGACCGACCTATGTCGGCCCAGGCAAATTCCGACCGGGCGACTTCGCAGCCGGCGACGTCTGACGCGACTGCGGTGAAGATTTCGCTGTCGGAGAATTCTACGTTTTATGTTTGGGTCGCCGAGATTCGTCAGGGCGCGGGCGATCCAGTGGTGGTGATGGTGTCGTCGCCGCGGTCCGAGGATGCAATGGCAGGGCATGAGTCGGTACCGCTCAGCCTGCGCAAGATTCCATTGTGGACGCAGGAGAATCCGATTCTGGATGTGGCCGTGCTGGAGGAGAGTGCGACGCCCACGCGGATGGCGGTGCTCGAAGCGGAGAAAGTTGCGATCTACCGATTGCTGGCGGGAAAGTGGCAGCAGGAACAAGCGCTGGGAATCGTCCATGCGCGGCCATGGCCGCGAGATTTGCGCGGAAGGATTGTGCCGGCGAGAGATCATTTGCTGGATGTTTATCTGCCCGGCGTGGTCTGTCGTGGCGCCGGTTCGCCGGTGGCGCTCAGTTGCCACGAGAGCGACGATCCGTGGCCGCTGGTTCCGGCGGCGCTGAGCGGCGGAAGTTTTTCGGTCTTTCCCAGTGCAAGCTTTCCCGGCGCAAGCTTTCCCGGCTCGGAATCGACTGCCGTGGCCATTCCTGCGGTGGGAGCTTTCTACGCTCCGACGCGCAACTTCTTCACCGGAGTGTTAACCCCAGGCGTGGGCAAGTTTACGACGGTGCCGAAATTTTATTCGGCAGCGTTGCTGCCGCAGGACAAATCTCTGCTGTGGCTGTTCGCCGCCACGGATGGTCATGTGCACATGGTCGACGGGATGAGCGATCAGGCCGCCACGATTCGATTGGGGCAGCGATCTCGCGAGCGTGAAAACATCGTGCGGCTGCGGGATGGCAGGTGCTGGCCACGAGTTCTGAAGAGGCGAACGGGGATTGGGTGCGCGCGTTCGAGTTTCCCGATCGCGATCCGGTCGCAGTAAGCGGAGCGGTCGATTTTTCCGGCGTCGTCATGACTGCATTGTGGACGGAAGCGAAGGGCGACACGGCTATCGCGGTGGTCAGAAATCGAGAGACAGGAAACTATGATGCGTTTCGACTGGCGATCGCTTGTAGTCAGTAGCATGATGGTTGCGGCGGTGGCGGCGCGTGCAGAGACGCGTCCGCAGTACGGAGGCGCGGTGCATGTGGCGATGCGGGCCGCGCCGGCGTCGCTGGATCCGGCGGAACTGGTTCCGGCGGACATTATCCGGCGAATCCGCCGCAGCCCGATTCGTTCGCGACGGCGCAGCCTGACCATGTTGATGTTCGACACGCTGGTGACCGCCGACGAGAACGGACGGATTCAGCCTGGGCTGGCGACGTCATGGCAGGCTTCACCCGGAAGCCAGCCGGGGAATCAGCGCTGGCAGTTTCGAATCCGGCGCGGAGTGAGGTTTCACGACGGGACGCCGCTCAGCGCGGAGAGTGGCGGCTGCATGCGCTGCGCGCGGCGAATCCGTCGTGGAAGTGTGAGAGCGGAGGGCGACTCGGTCGTGATTGAGGTGGCGGCGCCGATCCTGAGTTGTTGGCGGAGTTGGCGTTGGCGCGGAACGCGATTGTGAAGAGGAATGCTGACAGCACTCCGAGCGGCACTGGACCATTTCACGTGGTCGAATGGCAGCCAGGGAAAAAGCTGACACTGGCGGCGGATGAGGATTGTTGGCGCGGACGGGCGTTCCTCGACACGTATCGAGATCGAGATGGGAAAAAGTTTTCGCGAGCAGATGACCGCACTGGAACTGGGCAAGGCGGACCTGGTGGAAGTGGCGCCGGAACAGGCGCACCAATTCTCGCAGTATCAGTTTCGCGGAATCACGTCTCGCAGAATCGGGATGCGCGGGCGGAACGACGCATGGCGAGTTCCGCGCCGGTGGAACTGTTGGCGCTTGTGTTTGCCGCGCGACGCGGCGTCGCCAGACGAGAAACTTCTTCGCGAGGCGCTGGCGCTGAGTGTGGAGCGAGGGTCGATCAAGAGCGTGCTGCTGCAGGGCGCGGGACAACCGGCGGCCAGCATTCTGCCGAACTGGATGAGCGGTTACGGATTTGTGTTTCGCACCAGGCAGACTTGCCGCGAGCGCATCAGATGTGCGAACAAGTTCGCAGCGGCGCCGACCTGGACGATCGGCTACGGTGACGCGACCCGGTGGACCGGCTGTTGGCCGAGCGCATCGCACTCAACGCCAAAGATGCGGGATTGTCGCTGCAACCCACGGCGGCGGCGACTGCCGATTTGCGGCTGGTGCGAATTCCGCTGGCGTCGACTGATCCGTGGATCGCGCTGGCGAGTGTGGCTGCACTGGCGGGAGCGCCCGCGGGGAAAGTGGGAGGTTCTGTTGAAGAACTCTATGCGTCGGAACTGGCGGTGCTGGCGAGGCAGCGGGTGATTCCGCTTTTTCATTTGCCCGTGTCGTATGCCGCTGCCGGGAATTTGAGAAATTGGGCGGTGCTGCCGGATGGAAGCTGGACGTTGGCCGACGCGTGGCTGGAGGCCGAATGCAGCAATGACTGGCAGGCGATGATGAGAAGCACCCTATGATTTTCCGCCGCAAACTTCTGACTGTTTTCGCGCTGACGGTTTTCCTGTCGGTGGCGGCGGTGGCGTTGCTGGTGCTGGCGGTCACGCGCAGTGCTTTTGAAAAGACCGAAGAACAGCGCACGGCCGCGCTGGTCACACAGTTTCAGCGCGAGTTCACCGCCGGGGCGAGGACGTGGCGCGGCGGGTGGAGGCGATCGCCGGCTCCGAACCGGTCAGCCGGATGGCGACCGCGTTGAATGGAGTACTCGACTCGGTTCACCCGCGGACTCTGGCCGAATATTTCGAACTGGCGCGGCAAATGGCGGAGAGCCGTCAACTCGATTTTCTGGAATTTCTGGACGCGCGCGGAAACATCATTTCTTCGGCCCAGTGGCCGGCAAAGTTCGGTTATCCCGACACTGGGTTTGAGAGTCTGTCGGCTTCGAGCGGGCAAGACGCATTTCTGAAGCGTGAGGAATTGCAGGACTCGACCGCGCTTAGGACTTTTCGCGGTGCGGGCGGCTCGCGTCGGCGAACATCCCGTGTACGTGGTCGGCGGGCAGCGGCTGGACAAGAATTTTCTTTCCGCGCTGGATCTGCCGGCAGACATGCGCGTCTTGCTTTATCAGAATCGCGGAGATCATTTTTCGCGCAGAGTCCCTGCTCGATCCATCGAACCGCGGGGAACGGGTCCGGACGGGCCCGGCCGGCCGAGAAGTTTGCGCCCATTATCGATGCGGTGCGGAAGTACAACCAGGAAATGAGCGGAGATTGTGTCGTGGTCGTCGGATCAGGCGGATGACGAGGTGTTTCATGCGATTCCGCTACGAGGCGCGGGCAAGGATCGTCCGCTGCTCGGAATTTTGCTGGTGGGAAATTCGCGGCGGTCTTATGTGGAACTGAAACGGCGCATTCGCGCGTCGGCGCTGCTGGTCGGCGGAGGCGGAATCATTCTGGCGATACTGCTGAGCAGTTGGGCGGCGGCGCGGGTGACGCGTCCGGTGGAGCAACTGGCGCGGGCGGCACAGGACGTTGCCGCAGGCAAATGGGACACGCGAGGTGGAGGTTCACGGCGGCGATGAACTCGCGCAACTGGCCGAGTCTTTCAATCGCATGACTGCGGAATTGCTGGCGCAAAAAGAACGCCTGGTGCAGACGGAGCGAGTGGCGGCCTGGCGCGAACTGGCGCGGCGACTGGCGCACGAGTTGAAGAATCCGCTGTTCCCGCTGCAGCTTACGGTCGAAAATCTGATGCGCGCGCGGACGCAGAGCCCGGAGCAGTTCGATGAAGTGTTCCGCGAAAGCTCCAGCACTTTGCTGGCTGAGATTTCGAACCTGAAAACAATCATTGGCCGCTTCAGCGAGTTTTCGAAGATGCCGCATCCGCAGTTGCAGCCGGTGCAGGTGAATGAACTCCTGCGCGGGGTGACGAAGTTGTTCCAGGCGCAACTGCAGGCGCCGGGGCGCGCGGCGATCGATTGCAAGCTGGAGTTGGACGAGAGTCTCGGTACAATCGCTGCCGACCCCGACTTGCTGCACCGCGCTCTGTCGAACCTGGTGCTGAACGCGATGGACGCGATGCCAAATGGTGGGACGCTGACGTCTCCGGAGCAGGCGCGACGATGGCAAGGTGATTATCGAAATCGCCGACACAGGCTCCGGGTTGACGCGCGAGGAGTGCGAGCGCATTTTCACTCCTTATTACACCAGCAAGCAGCATGGAACGGGATTGGGACTGGCGATTGTGCAGTCGGTGGTCAGCGATCACGGCGGAAGAATCAGCGTGCAGAGCGAACCGGGGCGCGGGACGACATTCGTGATCGAATTGCCGGAACATCTCGAGGCACTGAAAAATACGAAAACATAAACCACGAAGGGCACTCAGGTTCACGAACGGAAACTAAGCAGCGAGGAGGACGGTTGCCACTTAAAGCGCATCTCTTGATCGTCGATGATGAAGCCAACACGCTGGCCTCGCTGTCGCGCGCCTTCCGGCTGGCGGGACACGAAGCCACGGTGTGCGACAACGCAGCGAAGGCGCTGGAGCTGGCCAAGGCGCAGCATTTCGATCTGATTCTTTCCGACGTGGTGATGCCGGGCAAAGACGGCCTGACGCTGCTCGAGGAATTGAAGCGGCAGGGCGTGACCGCGCCGGTGGTCATGATGTCGGGGCAGGCGCACATCGAAATGGCGGTGCGGGCGACGCGACTGGGCGCGCTGGACTTTCTGGAGAAGCCGATCTCCAGCGACAAGCTGATGCTTACGGTGGAGAACGCGCTCAAGTTGCAGCGCCTGGAGAGCGAGAACCGGCAACTGCGGCAGCGACTGGGCAAGCACGAGATCGTGTGGAAGGGCGACGCGATGCGGCGGCTGATGGCGCAACTGGAGCGCGTGGCGGCAAGCGAGTCGCGGGTGTGCATTTTCGGCGAGACGGGCACGGGCAAAGAACTGGTGGCGCGAACCATTCACGAACGCAGCCCGCGCTCGGGTGGGCCTTTCGTGACCCTGAATTGCGCGGCCGTGCCGGCGGAGTTGATCGAGTCGGAACTTTTCGGACACGAGAAAGGATCGTTCACGGGCGCTTCGGGTCGGCACATCGGCAAATTTGAGCAGGCCGACCAGGGAACGATTTTTCTCGACGAGATCGGCGACATGCCGCTGAACATGCAGGCGAAGTTGCTGCGCGTGCTGGAAGAAGGCGAAGTCGAGCGGATCGGCGGCGACAAACCGGTTACGGTCAACGTTCGCGTGGTGGTGGCGACACACCGCGATTTGGAGGCTAGGGTACGCGAAGAGAAATTCCGGCAGGATCTATTTCACCGCATCCATGTTTTTCCGTTGGTGCTGCCTCCGTTGCGCGAGCGGCGCGACGACATTCCTGCTTTGGTGGAGCATTTCGCTGCGCAGGTGTGCGCGCAGAATGGTTGGAAGCCAGTCCCGTTCACGGCGGACGCGATCGCAGCAGATGCAGTCTCATCCCTGGCCGGGTAACGTTCGCGAATTGCGCAACATGGTGGAGCGACTCATGCTGCTCGCGACCGAGGGTCAGGTGGACTTGGCAACCGTGCAAATGGCGTTGCCGAAGACATCTTTGGGTTCGGGTTCGGGCATTGCGCCGGTTGCCATCGGGTCGGGCGCGCTCGCGGACCGAGTGCAGTCGTTCGAACGCGAAGTGATTCTTGCGGAACTGAAGCGCAGCCATCAGAACATGAGTCTGGCCGCGAAAACGCTTGGCCTGGAGCGCAGTCACCTATATAAGAAAGCGGAGCAACTGGGGATCGATCTGCGCGCCATGCGCCGCGAGCAGGAACCGCAGGATTGACCCGAGGTCAGTTCCGGGTCACTTTCCCACTTCTCGCAAAGAACGCGAGAAATGGGGCACCCGACACTCAGACTTGCCTGCAACTTGGGAGATCGCTTTGGCGAAAACCGCTCGTATCTTCTTCTATTTCTCTTTCTATATTTTTTCTTCTCTTTACATTTCTGCGGCTGAACCGCCGTCGCCTCCGGTTTATGGAGTCCGCATGGAGCAGGCGTGGATTCCGATGAAAGACGGGGTTCGTCTGGCTGCGACTCTCTACATGCCGGACGGCGCGAAGCCGGCAGAGAAATTCCCTGCCCTGCTCGAATACCTGCCTTATCGCAAAGATGATGGCACGGCCGCAGGCGATTATCCCAAGCATGCGTATTTCGCGCGGCGCGGCTACGTGGGCGTGCGTGTGGACATTCGCGGATTTGGCGCGAGTGAAGGCGTTCCGCCGGAGCGCGAATATTCCGAGCAGGAGCAGGTCGATGGCGAGCAGGTAATTGCGTGGCTGGCGCGTCAGCCGTGGTCGAACGGCAATGTCGGCATGTTCGGAATTTCGTGGGGAGGGTTCACGGCGCTGCAAATGGCGATGCGGCATCCGCCGGCGCTGAAGGCGATTGTTGCGGTGCACGCTACCGCGGAGTTATTTCACGATGACGTTCATTACGTCGACGGGATGGCGCATGTTGACGAGTTTGAATTGAACATGGACATGGCCGAAGGCTGGGTGGGCGCGCCGGATTATTCGCTCGACGAAAAAGTCCTGGGGCCGCGCTTCGATTCGCCACCCTGGTCGCTGCTGTACTTGAAGCATCAGCACGACGGGCCGTTCTGGCGCGACCGGGTGCGGCCATTGAGTGAGATCACGACTCCGAGTTTTCTGATCGGCGGCATGCAGGACGGCTATCGCGACAACGTTATCGACATGCTGATGAAGTCGAAGGCTCCGATCAAGGCGATCGTCGGCCCGTGGAATCATTCGTTTCCCAATGATGCCGGACTTCGGGCCCAAGGTCGAGTGGCGCGATCAGGCTGTGCGCTGGTTCGACTATTGGCTCAAGGGGCGCGACACCGGAGTGCAGAACGATCCGCGACTCGTCATTTACATGCAGCACTGGCATCCGCCGGATCCGAATTTGCAGGACGTGCCGGGAGAATGGCGGCGGGAAGACGTGTGGCCGCCGAAGGACGCGACGGACACGACGCTCTTCTTGCAGGGGAATCACACGCTCGACAATTCAGCCGCCGCGCAAGACTACGCATCAGTTGAAATATGTTCCGACGGTTGGCGTGGAGGCTGGCTTCTGGTGGGGAGAGTTGTTGAGCGATCCGCGGCCGGTCGACGCGTTCAGTCTGGTCTATGATTCGGCGCCGCTGGAGCATGAGGTCGCGATTCTGGGCCGGCCACACGCGCTGCTGCGAGCTTCGGCGACCGCGCCGCTGGCGGATTGGTTCGCGCGGCTTTCCGATGTGGCGCCCGACGGCACGGTCACGCAGATTACGGGCGCGGGATTGAATGGCGCGCAGCGGGAATCGATGAGCGAGCCGCGCGATCTGGAGCCAGGAAAGGTTTATCCGCTGGACATTGAGATGCACCTGACTTCGTGGGTGTTTCCGAAAGGCCATCGCATTCGCGTCGCGATTTCAAATTCGTTGTGGCCGATGATGCTTCCGACGCCGTACGCGATGACGACATCGCTGGAACTGGGCGGCAGTGACGGATCGCGGCTCGTCCTGCCGGTGGTTCCCGTGCACGGGGCGGCTGCGCCGGAGTTCTCGCCGCCGGAGCCGTCGGAGGAACGCACCGATATTAAGAGTGAAGGATTTCCCTGGCCGGGCGATTGGACAGTGGAACGCGATGAGGCGCGGCAGAAAACGACGGTGCACTGGAAGGGCAAGGATGGATACGAGTATCCGTGGGGAACGGAAAATGATTTTGAGAATCTCACTTACGACGGCGACGACGCTCATCCGGAGACGTGCTCAGTGCGCGGGGAGGCGGAGAGCGTCTTCGCGCTGAAAGGCCGCACACTGATTTGGCGCGGACATCTTCTGGTAACTACCGATCAGAAGAACTTCTATTACAAGTACACGCGAGAGCTGCTGAAGGACGGGCAGATGATGAAGTCGAAGACGTGGCAGGAGACGATTCCGCGGGATCACCAATAATCGCTCGTAGGGCAAGGCTGTTGCCGACGGAAGCAAGACGCAGCAAGCTACGTCTCTACGAAGGTGGCAACGTACTCTTCAGATCGGCGGCGAGCAACCGGTGGAACAACTGCTCGCCGGCCTCGCGCCGCACGGAAAGCCGGCCCGCGCCGTAGGCACGCGACTTCAGGCCGCGCTGCACATCTTCGCAGATGCCGAGATCTTCGTCCTGCACGCGGTTGCCGACGTTCACCGATTCGTTGTTATATTCGCGGCGACTCTCGCTCACATCACTGAAGTAGAAATCGAAGATCACTGTGCAATGATCCGCGTCGACGGGGATGACATAGTTCGTGTCCATGTATCCCTCGTAGCAGTTGATCATCAGATTGGGATATTGCCAGAAATACCAGGCGCGGTCGCCTTTGCGCGTGGCTCCGGTAGCAGCATCTTCGTCGGAAGCGACCATGGGGCTGGACTGCAGGCAATAACGGTCTTCGTTCTCGATGGTGTATTGCTTGTAATCGAGGACGGAACTCAATCCCTTGTGCAGGTGCGGGACGTGATATCCGCCGTCGAGAAAATTGTCGACGTAGACCTTCCAGTTGCAGTGAATGTCGTAGCTTCTGCTGTCGAAATAGTGCAACTGGCTGATGCGGAGTGGAGCGACGCGCTTCACCAAGCCGCCAAGAAATTGTTGCAGGGGCGCGGCCTGCGGGTCGAGGTTGACGAACACAAAGCATTCCCAAGTTTCCACGCGGATGGGAATCAAGCCATTTTCGGCGCGGTCGAAGTTCTGGACGCCCTCGAACTCAGGCATGCCTTTGAGGGAGCCGTCCAGGCCGTATTTCCAGCCGTGGTACGGACACTGCAGAATCTCCGCATGACCGCAGGGCTGGGTGACTACTGCTGCGGCGTGGTGACGGCACACGTTGTAGAAGGCGCGCAGCGTGCCGTCGCTTCCGCGCACAACGACGATGGGCTCTCCCGCGAGGCGCGTGGCAACGAATTCTCCCGGGTTCTGCAACTGATCCGTGCGAGCGACGAGTTGCCAGGTCTTGCTGAAGACATTGAGCCGCTCCAGTTCCGGCAATGCGCGGATCAACATACCAGGGCGCGGGGATGGTGGACGCTTCCGGCAACGGGGCATGATCGTTATAGCTGGCGAGAATCTGCTCGATGGAAGCTTGCATATTTATGCTCTCGAATGAATAGCCGCGAAATCTCACACGTTGCGCTAATGCGATGCGGCACGATTCTACGATCTACCGGCGATGATTTCCTCGCGACTGCGGACGGGCTCTGGGTGTGGGCTCTGCGGCCACAGCGCCAATCGCCCGCTGCAACACATCCAGAAACTGCTGGATTCTGGCTTCCTTCTTCTCTGCCAGTTCTCCTTGGCGGCGAAATAAACCCGGATCAAGTTCGGCGGTGAGCAGCGCGTCCTGAAAGCGTTCCATCATCCAGTCGAGAATGGAAACGATCATCTCGATATCCATATCTTTGCGCAGTTCGTGGCGCTCCAGTCCGAAGCGGACGAAGCTCACCGTGCCGTAAGGATCTTCGCTGATGAGGAAGCGGTTGATCTCGCGCTTCAGCACGAGATCGGTGCCGTAATTGCCGAGCAAAGAGATTCGATAAGGAATCCAGTCCTCGTGCACCAGGTGCTCGGTGCGGACAAGCCAGTAGCGGAGCACCTCGAAAAAGCCTGCCATGCGGATTTCCGCGGGCGCATCGAGGTATTTGGCGAAGGAGCGGACGGCGCGTTTGTAGACCTCGAAGAACAATCCGTCTTTGCTGCCGAAGTGCTGAAAGATCGAGCCTTTGGCGATCCCGAGGGCGATGGCGATGTCGCCGACGCGTGCCGCGTGATAACCGTGCTCGGCAAAATGTTGCGTGGCGGCCTCGATGATGCGGCTGCGCTTGGCCTCAGACCGCGGACGGGATGGGGCCTGGCGTTGGTAGTGCGGTGGAGTGGCGCGATTGCTGGCGATTCCTGGCATAGAAATAACAATGACTGCAAGTCACGACAGCATACAGCAGAGCCCCGTCGAATTCAACTTCATTTTTAGGGCTATCTGCGGTAGTGTTATCCGATTCAGGTAGCTTCCGTGACTTCAAGTCAAATTACTCAACAGCAACCAGGAACGGCTGGCGCCCGATCTATCTACGACGCCATCGTGATCGGCGCGGGTCATAACGGACTCACCGCCGCGGCTTATCTTGCGAGAGCGGGCCTCTCGACTCTGGTGCTGGAGCGCCGAGACATTGTCGGCGGATGTTGCGTGACGGAAGAAATTGCGCCCGGCTGTCGCGTGTCCACGACTTCCTATATTGCCAGCATGCTGCGCCCGGAGGTCATTTCTGAATTGCAGCTGGCGAGTCATGGCCTGCGCATGATTCCGTGCGATCCGGCGATTCAGGTTCCCTTCCCCGACGGCCATGTGGTGCCATGGTGGGTGGATCGCGAACGGGCGCGACAGGAATTTTCGAGGATTTCCGCAAAGGATGCAGCACGGTTCGTGCAAGTCGACGATCAGTTGAAAAAGCTGGCGCGGTACTTGCAGCCGTTTTTCATGGAGCCTCCACCGGAAATTGACACCTCTTCGATGAAGGGATGGGCCGACATGTTCCGAGTGGGAAAACGGTTTCGCGGCATTTCCAGCGCGGAGATTTCGCAGCTGGTGTCGTTTCTGACCGGCAGCCTCGGTGAGTTTCTCGATCACAACTACGAGTCCGAGAAAATGAAGACGATGTTTCTGGCCAACAATGTATACGGCAAGCATGGAGGGCCGTACCAGCCAGGGACAGCGATCGGTCTGCTTTTTCATCTGCTCAGCGGTGGAGAGCACGAACTGCAGGGTTTTTACGGACACGTGATGGGCGGCATGGGATCGATCACGCAGGCGTTGGCAGCCGCAGGGAAAAAACTTGGAGTGGAGATTCGCACGTCGTCGTCGGTGGCGCACATCGAAGTGCGCGATGGCCGGGCGCGCAGCGTTGTGCTCGAAGACGGCACGGAATTTCGCGCCCGGATGATTCTCTCCAACGCCGATCCGAAGCGGACATTTCTGGGAATGGTCGACGCGAAAGATCTTCCCGAAGATTTCCTGTTTGCCGTGCGCGGCATCAAGATGCAGGGACCGTGCGCGAAAGTGAATATGGTGCTGAGCGAAGAGCCGCGATTTACCGGGACTTCGCCGCAGGCGACCGCACTCGAGCGGACATTCTACACGCTGGTGCCATCGCTCGCATTCGCGGAGCGCTGCTACGACATCGCCAAGTTTGGAGAGATTCCGGAAGAGCTGTGGGTGGACTGCGTGGTGTCTTCGAACGCAGATGACTCGCTGGCTCCTCCGGGCAAACACATTCTCACTTGCTTTGTGCAATATGTGCCTTACCACTTGCGCGAAGGCAATTGGGACGAGAAGCGCGATCTGCTGGGCGATCGCGTAGTCAAGAAGATCGCCGAATACGCTCCGAATGTTCCCGGCGCGATTGTGGCGCGGCAGGTGCTGACGCCGCTCGATCTGGAGCGCACTTACGGTTTGACCGAAGGCAACATTTTTCACGGCGATCTGCGGCTGGAGCAACTTTTTTTTATGCGGCCGGTGCCGGGGTGGTCGCAGTATCGAACTCCGGTGGACGGGCTTTATTTGTGCGGGGCGGGCGCGCATCCTGGAGGCGGAGTGACGGGAGCGCCCGGCCGCAATGCCGCGCACCAGGCGCTGCGCGACTGGAAAAAGGGACGACTGCAGGAGGCGGCGGCATGAGTTCCGCCAACGGACAATCCAATTCCCTCCCGAAAACCGCTGACATCGTCATTCTGGGCGCCGGCGTGATGGGGGCGTCGATTGCATTTCATCTCGCGAAGCGTGGGGCGGGAAAGATTGTAGTCATCGACAAGGATCACGTGGGGCGCGGCGGCAGCGGGCGGTCGTCGGCGTTGGTGCGCATGCACTACAGCTATCCGCCGGAAGTGCAACTGGCGCTGATCAGCCTGCGGATGTTTCAGAGCTGGCAGCAGATCGTGGGACAGCCAGGAGATTTTCGCAAGACGGGTTTCGTGCGCATCGTTCATCTCAATGAGACGGAGCGCCTCAAACTGAATGTGGCGATGCAACGCAAGCTGGGAGCGAACGTCGAATTGATCGACAAGAATAATCTGCATGAACTCGAACCGGACTGGAAAGTCGACGAGGTAGAACTCGCCGCGTACGAGCCGGATTCTGGATACGGCGACGGAGCCGGCGTTGCGGGAGATTTTCTCGGCGCGGCTCGCGAGATGGGCGTCACCTATCACTCGCGCACGCAGGCTGTAGCGCTTTCGGTTCAGGCTGGACGCATTCACGGTGTGGTCACAGACCAGGGAACAATTTTGTCTCCAATCGTTATTTCTGCGACCGGGCCGTGGACGCGGCCGCTGTTTCAGCAGATGGGCTGCGATCTGCCGATCGAATGCGAATATCACCAGGTCGCGATTCTGCGAAACACGCCGGACATGAAAGGCGGAGGCTGCGCCTGCATCGATTCGGTAACGGCAACTTATTTTCGATCCGATGCTCACGATAAATTTCTGGTGGGAGATTTCTACGGAAAGCGGCCCGTCGATCCAGACGATTTCCCGCAACGAGCCTCCGACGATTCGCTGGAGGAAATCATTGAGCGCGACCTGCCGACGAGTTCCGAAATTGGCGCGCGCCGAGGTCATGCGTGGCGTGACTGGCGTCTATGACATGACGCCCGACTCGCGACCTTTGCTGGGCGAGATTCCCGGAACCAGCGGGCTCTACGTGTGCGCGGGATTTTCCGGCATGGGCTTCAAGATTTCGCCCGCGATTGGACTGGTGATGAGCGAACTCGTGCTCGACGGAGCCGGCAAAACGGTGGACATCAGCGCGTTTCGGCCAAATCGCTTCGCCGACAACAGCCGATCAAGGCGGAATACGAATATGTGGATGACTAGACAACTATCAGGAGCACAGCATGAAAAAGAAAGGCATTCTCGAACGCTTGAAAGACGGGCCCGTGCTCGGCGACGGCGGCTATTTACTGGAACTCGAAAAACGGGGATGGGTGCGCGCAGGTCCGTTCACGCCGGAAGTGGCTTTGACGTATCCGGACGCGCTGCGCGAATTGCATATCGAGTTTCGCGAAGCCGGCGCCGAGGTACTGCAGGCGCTCACGTTCTATGCCAGCCGCGACAAGCTGGCCACCGTTGGGCTGGAGAACCGACTGGAGGAACTGAATCGCTCGGCGGTTCGCGTGGCTCGCGAGGTCGCCGGCGATCAGTGTCTGGTCGCCGGCAACATCAGCTTGACCTGGATGTACGAGCCGGGCAGTCCTTCCGCAGCCGATCGTGTCCGCAAAACTTTCGACGAGCAACTCGCGGTGCAGGTCGACGAAGGCGTCGACTTCATTATCGGCGAAACTTTTTCCTGGCTGGGCGAAGCGCTGATTGCGGTCGAGCGCGCCAAGCAAACGGGCTTGCCCGCGATGGTCACCATCTGCTTTGAGAATAAAGATGAGACCGCCGAAGGCACGAATGCTGCCGATGCCGCGAAGACGCTGTTTGACGCAGGCGCCGACATCGTCGGCATGAATTGCCTGCGCCCGCCGCAGCACATTCTGGCGCCGATGGAGCAGATGCGCAAAGCGGTTTCGGGATATCTGGCCTGCCAACCGGTCGCGTATCGCACTCCGAAAGACAAACCTGACTTCACCAGCCTTCCGGAGTTTCCCTACGCGCTGGATCCTCTGCAACTCACGCGCAAGGACATGGCGGATTATGCGGTGCAGGCGCGCGATCTGGGAATCAACTACATCGGCGCCTGTTGCGGAACGGTCGCCATGCACATTCGCGAAATGGCGCGCGTGCTGAACAAGCTGCCGGAAGATTCGCGCATCTGGAAAAAAGGCGGCGAGAAACCGATGTCAGGGTACGAATACTACGACCACGACAACATGAAGGCGTAGACGCTCAGCCGCGGCGAGTCTTTACGTTCAGTCGCGGGCCCTTCTAGGCCAGGGCCCGCTTTTTCCCATTCTCTTGCGGCGAACTCAGTCCAGCTTTTCGCGCGCCCGGTTCTTGCGCATGCACCAGGGGCACATCGACCAGATGCTCGCTCAGGAACCATACTTGCAATTCGTTAGGTCGCAGAACATCGCTGACGACCAGATCGTTCGTGCCGGCGTCTCCCAGCTTGGTGGAGCGTTCCGCAAGTTCCCGGCAGTGACCGATGATGATCTGATGCGCGTCGAGCAGGCGTGAAATCTGCACGGGAACTTCCTCCCGGCCGCGCGGCGGACGCTCAATGCGTGTGGTCTCTGCGACATCGGCCGCCATGGCCAGCGAAATTCCGCCGAGCAACTGGATGCGCTCGGCAATCTCATCGACAATCTCCACCTGTTCGCCGTAATGCTTGTCGAACAAAAGATGAAGCTGATAGAACGTTGGCCCGGCGACCTGCCAATGCGACTTCTTGTAGAGATCGCGCAGCGTCATGGTATCGGCGAGCAACAGATTCAGTTGCTCGGTCATTTCCAGCCGAACCGGCTCTTCCAACTCAAGCGGCAAAGCGTGTGAGACCGTACCGTAGGCTTGAATCTCACCGGCGCGCTGGTGAAGTCGGGGCTGGGCGTTGATTGTGGATTTACGGGTGGCGGGGACATCCTTCTTCGCCATAGAGAACCTCCTGGTTCGGTGCGCAAGCTGAGCGAGATCTCGAGAACTCAGAGAGCGCTTCGCGCAATCCGAGCTATAGGGCTTGGATGCAGCGGTATTCTATTAAGATGCGACGATAACGTGCTTCCGCTTCCCGCACGCCGGGCGCGGGACGAAGAATCGAAGGGAACGAACGGCCCCAGAGCGCACGCGATTTCTGCCGCACCGGCAAGCCATAAATCCGCGAGCCCAGAGCAGAATGGGTCGGACGAAGTTTGACGCCACTCCGCGCGGTTGCTATGATCCAAGTGCGGGGTGGAGCAGTCTGGTAGCTCGTTGGGCTCATAACCCAAAGGTCGGTGGTTCAAATCCACCCCCCGCAACCAACCTTTTCAGTCAGTTGCAAGCCTTTCGGTTCCTCTTCAATTGGGTCCATTGGGTCCAACAACAAATCCAAGTCCCACTTTGCTTGCCATCGAACGGCGATAATCAACTTCTTCACTGCTGTGGTCATACCCATCAGTTGTTTCCAAAGAGGAATGCCCGATCCATTGCAACTGCAAGTGGCTTGGTGTGTCTTGGGTCCGCAGGAACGTCACCCGCGAATGCCGGAAAGCATGTGCCCCGGCCTTCTGGATTCCGAGCCTTTCCAACAGTGGATGCAGCACCCGCTTGAGGATGTTGTCACCACTGATGGGGGAACCATTGCGAGCCATGAACACTCTGCCTGTTTTCCTGTCACCGATGTGCAGGTGCAGGACTTCAATCAGGCTCGGATCAACGTCAATCACCCTTTCTGCGTTCTCAGTTTTGGGTGATTGTTCACGGCCTTGCCACACATTGCGACGAATGGTTATCACGCAGTTGCTAAAGTCAACGTCTTCCACATGCAACCCTGACGCTTCCCCGATACGAATTCCGGTTCCTGCGAGCAGGGCAAACAACACGCGATGTTGACCTTCGGCTGCGGTGATGATCCGTTGCAACTCGTCCGTTTTGAAATACCTCTGTTTCGGTTTGACCTTCTTGCCCAAATCCAGCTTGTCCCACGTTCCCCACACTTTTTTCCCGAGAACCAACTTCACCACACCAACGATATTGAGAATCGTCTTGCGGCTCAGTTTGTAAGTTTTGATGAGGTCGCCGTTGCGCTTCCTCAATTCAAACGTTGTTCTCTTGAGAAGTGAGACAAACTCCTGCACTCGTTCCTGTGTGATCGAATCAACAGCAACGTCACCAAACTGCGGCAAGATGTGCTTTGTGAGCAAGCTTTCCATGCTGAGAACCGAACCCGGCTTCCCTTCTGTCCATGCGGTTCGGTTGTTCCGACACCATTCCACACGTTGCTTAAACGTGATGGGGTTGGTTGATCGCTGAAGATGTTCCTCCGTATTCACCCCAAGCGAGTTGATGACCTCTGCACCTTTACGTTGTGCCTCGGTCTTCGTGAGTTTGTTTGGTCCTACGCATGGACCGACCGGCACTGATTTCCGTTGCCGTGCTTCCTGCCCCGGCAGATCAACATAAAACCGGACGTGCCATACACGGCCCTTCTTAACAACTTGGCCCTTCTGTCCTGACCTACGGCTCATTGACTTTCGTCCCTTTCGCCGTTGATCCGACGCAACCGCAGAGGATTGTAATGGAAGTTGCTTAGGTTGGGAATCGTCCATTCAGGCGCACCTGTTCCGTGGATTCCCCTGTGACGGTGGGGTGGAACGTGGCCCTTAGGTCAATTTGGCAGCGAGCGTTTAGCCCTTCGCCGTTTGGACGGTCGGTACTCTGCGGTGATCCTGTCATGACAGGCCAGGTGGGAGCAAGGAATCTTTAGTAATCAAGGGTGGAAGTGGCACCACATCCACCGGCCAACATCCACGGTTAATCGCAACAGTTCAACGGCACCACCTTCCGTCCTTGTGCTTTCTGGTGTGCCCAAAAAGGAACAAACGAGTTCGTTGGTCGGTCCCGCAGTATTGTACCGGTGGAAAGAAATGAAAACCCGAACCGACACGCTAACCTAGTCCAACAGGATACCCAGGGGCGGAGCCCGATAAGCGCTGACTGAAGGCCTGGAGTTTAGCTGGAGTGCAACTTCCTTACAAATTCGTTTATGGACAGTTCCCGGACTGCGACAAACTCGTCCGGAGTCGGCCAAGCGGGTTCTGACTATTTCGTCTGAGAATTCTGAATCAACACCAGATCCGAAGGAGAATCTCCGCGCACCAGGGCTAGGCTTTTGCCATCGGGCGACCATTGGTAGGAGTAGATTTTGAGGGAACCGAAGTTCGTCAACTGTCGGCCGGGACCGCCGTCCAGCGGTTGCAGCCACAAATTGTCGACTCCCTTTTCACGGACAGGGTAGACGATACCTTTGCCGTCGGGGCTGAAGCGGGGTTGCCCCTGATGCCGCGGGTCGTACTCGAACGTCCGCAGGACCTCGCCGGAATCAAGCGAAGCAAGGGAGAGCGTTGGCCTCTGGGCTTTGAAATCGTAGGTGCCTAGCGCAAGCGTCTTTCCGTCGCGGGCAACGTCAAAACCGGCGTTGAATTCCGCAAAATCCTTTGTGACTCGTTCCGGCTGACCTCCGTCGATGGACACTTTCATATAAGCAGGAACGGTCATATCCATATAAAAGACGGTTTTGCTATCCGGGGAGCAAATCGGAAACATATCTCTCTTGCCCGCGGTGAGAGGGTGCAATCCGGTGCCATCCGCCTCACTGCGCCAGATGTTCACCGAGAGGGTTTTCACCATCCCGCGCGCGAAAACAACATGGCCGTCGCTGCAGCCGTTGGGCTGCATCGCCGCAGACTCTTTTTCGGAAGCGATCTCCCCCTTGAGTTCGCCGCTTGGGCTGATCTCCCGAATGGATGTCCCCTGCTCCGTGAGCAGATTATTGTCTCTCGCCCACGCGACCACCGGCACGGGGTCGCCGGTACTAACCTGCCTGGCGTCGGAGTAATCGGCCTTTAGGCCTGAACTCACATAAACGTCGCGCACCGACTGGCGCATGACAGTGGCAATGGTCGCACCGTCGGCGGAGACACTCAAGTTGGCATAGTCATTCGTGTCGGCGGTAATGGGGCGAAACTTGCCATCCGGATAACTGATCAGACCAACCTGCTGCCGGCCGAAGTTCGTTTCCCTGCTTGAGTAAATTACTGCCAAGGCTCTTCCGTCGGGCAGCCATGACACGTTTCTCAGCAATGTGTATGGCGGCTTGGATATCGTCCTCTGGGCGCCGGTGTCCGGATCAATCGAAATCACTGCGCTGATGCTGTCTTCCGCCTGATCGAAGATTGTACCGACGATCGTCTTTCCATCTGGCGACCAGGCTGCATCCGACATCACGTTGGACATTGGACCGGCGAAAATGCTCTTTTCGTTGCTGCCGTCGGCATTTGCGATGAGGAGGTGGTACTTGCCAGGGTCGGGATCATTGGCGCGTATGAAAGCGAAGCGCCGTCCGTCGGAAGAAAAACTTGGATTCGTGTCTACATCCTTGACCAGAAGTTGTGGAGTTCCACCCAGCACGGGGATGCGGTATAGATCGTACTCCTGAGACGCAGGACCGCTGACCACTTGGGTATGCGAAAAGTAAATGTGGCCGCCGTCGGGAGAAAAGCGCAGGGCGGAGTATTGCACATGCTCTGGCGGAATGATCTGCACGTTGCTTTCGCTGGCCAGATGGCGCAGCCACAATGATTCATTACCCTCGCTATTCAACACGTAGGCCAGATAGTTTCCGTCGGGAGACATGGCTCCGATCCGCGCATTGTGAGTGCCGCCGACCTTGCTGATCTTGATGCTCTGGAAAGGCTGGCTACGGGAGAAGAAAAACAAGCTGTATATGCCGAATGCAGCCGCGGCGATCAGTATCAATACGACGGCGACCATGAGTCCAACACCGGCTTTATGCTGGCGCGCGGCTGCGGCCAGGGCCGAACCACTGGAGCCGCGCTCGCCTCCTGCGACGGGTACGTTTGCACTCGAAACGCGAACGGCTCCGGAATCCTGAACGGAATCCTGAACCCGGAGCCTTCCTGATTCGGTGTCGCGCTTGAGCCGCTTGAGATCGCTTCTAAGTTCGGCCGCGGCTTGGTAGCGCAGTTCGCGATCCTTCTCCAGCAGCTTGCTGATGATGTCTTCCAGCTTGGTTGGTACGGTCGGATTCAACCGTATCGGCGGCAGCGGAGTTCGATTGAGGATACCGTCGAAGATGGTTGCTGACGTTTCCCCGGGGAAAGGCAAGGCTCCTGTGGCCATCTCATACAGCACTGTTCCGAAGGAAAATAAGTCGGTGCGGGCATCGAGATCCTTGCCCTTGGCTTGCTCCGGCGACATGTAAGCGACGGTGCCAACCGTCGCGCCGGGGCTCGTCAGAAGCTCATGGCTGTCGGCGATGGTGGCCGCTGTGGGCTCCATCGACTGCGCTTTCGGTAGGAGGGCCACTTTGGCCAGCCCAAAGTCCAGTATCTTGGCGTGCCCCCGTTTGGTGATAAAGATATTAGCGGGCTTAATGTCACGATGAACGATGCCTCGGGCGTGCGCGGCGTCCAGCGCATCCGCCACCTCGATGGCTACCTCCAGCAGCGTCTCAGTCTCTAATGGTCGTCCCGCGATGCGGTGCCGGAGTGTGACGCCATCCAGAAACTCCATCACGATGAACGTCTGCCCATCCTGCTCGTTGATTTCATGTATGGTGCAAATGTTGGGATGGTTCAGAGCAGAAGCGGCCTTTGCTTCACGGCGAAAGCGGCCCAGCACCTGAGCATCTTTGGCCACTTCGTCGGGCAAAAACTTCAACGCAACAAAGCGATCGAGTTTGGTGTCCTCCGCCTTAAACACCACGCCCATCCCGCCCTCACCCAGTTTCTCGATGATGCGATAGTGCGAGATGGTTTGGCCGATCATAGGAGACGCTCGTCGCCGGAACGTTCATCTTAAGGACGGCGGTCTGGGCTAGTCAACGTTTTCGAAGTTCTGGCGAAGCGCGGAGCAGTAGACTTGGCACCCCTTGGCCGTAACGAGCGATCAGGACACTATTCCGTGCCAGAAGTCGGGTGCTGGGAAGCTCGGATCTCCGCAGTTAAACTCCGTAGATGTCGACTTCGTGGTTCATCTTCTGCCACGTGGCTTCTAGCTGCGACAAAGGCTTCACATCCACCCGGCGAGTCGTCGCAAAAAGCCCCTGCAAGGCCTACGAATAAATCCCAGGCGCCTCATGTCCAAGCTTCTGCACGTACTCAACGTATGACCCAGGATAGACAGTGGGATTGCGGTCCGTGCCGCTCTCACCGCCCAGTTCCAGCACACGTGAGCCGAGACCGCGAAGGAACATGCGGTCATGCGATACGAAGATCATGGTGCCTTCAAAATCTTTCAGGGCGTCCACCAGCATTTCCTTGGTCGCAAGATCCAGGTGATTGGTCGGTTCGTCGAGCACCAGAAAGTTCGGCGGGTTGAAGAGCATGCGCGCTATGGCCAGCCGCGACTTTTCTCCGCCGGAGAGTGCGCGGATCTTCTTATCTGTGTCGTCGCCAGAGAACTGGAATGCTCCCGCCAGGTTGCGCAACGCCCCGATACTGTCCTGGGGAAAATCCTGTTGCAGTTGTTCGGCGACGGTGAGATCGGAATTGAGTACGTCCAGCGATTGTTGCGCGAAGTAGCCCATATACAGACTGGCGCCGAGCCGCACGCTTCCCGCGTCGGGAGCACTGGCCCCGGCAATCATTTTAAGAAGCGTAGTCTTGCCAGCGCCGTTTCTCCCCATGACGGCCCAGCGTTCTCCGCGGCGGATGGTGAGATTGAACCCGTCATAAATCACACGCGGGCCGTAACTCTTGTGCAGATTCTCAATCACGGCCACCTGTTCGCCGGATCGTGGTGGAACCCGAAAGTCGAATTTCACGACCTGCCGTTTTTTGGGTAGTTCGATCTTCTCGATCTTGTCCAGGGCCTTAATCCGACTCTGCACCTGGGCCGCTTTGGCCGCGTGCGTCCTGAAACGATCAATGAATCTCTGTTCTTTGGCAAGCATGGACTGCTGCCGGGCAAATGCCGCCTGCTGATTGTTCTCTCGCACCGCCCTTTCGCGCTCGTAGAAGTCGTAATCACCCGAATAGGTGATGATTTCGCCGCCATCAATCTCCGCAATCTTTGAGACCAGACGATTCATGAATTCGCGGTCGTGCGAAGTCATCAGCAACGCGCCAGGAAATGACTTGAGAAACTGCTCCAGCCAGATGATGGATTCGATGTCGAGATGGTTCGTCGGTTCGTCCATCAGCAATACATCCGGCATTCCGAGCAGGACCCGTGCCAGCGCAACCCGCATCTTCCATCCGCCGGAGAGAGCGCCCACGTCGCCGTCAATCTGATCGTCCTTGAATCCCAGACCGTGGAGCACTTCACGGGCTTGCGATTCGAGCGCGTAACCGCCTAAATGCTCGTACTCCCCCTGAACGTGACCGAAGCGATCAAGGATGCGGTCCATGTCATCGGCCTTGTCAGGATCGGACATATCCCGCTGCAAGGCTTCGAGTTCGTGGTGTAGATCGCCGACGCGTCCGCTGCCTGCGATCGCTTCATCCAGGACCGAACGGCCCTGCATTTCCTCGACGTCCTGGCGAAAGTAGCCGATCGTCATCTTCCTGGGGACTGAGACCACGCCGTCGTCCGGAGTTTCCTCGCCGACCACCATCCGGAAGAGCGTTGTCTTGCCCGACCCGTTGGGACCGACCAGTCCGACTTTTTCGCCAGGATTCAACTGAAACGAAGCATCCACGAAGAGCAACTGCTTGCCATACTGCTTATTGATGTTTGAGAAAGAGATCATTTTGAAGGAGCAACTCGCGGTACGCTGCCTCTTCTAGTGTAGCGTGGGGAGAAAATTGCCGGCCAACGCAAACCAACGCGGACACCATTAAAAAAACAGGTAGTGGTGCAGTTTGAATCAGACTGCACCACTACCTGAAAGCAACGTGACTTGAGATGCAAGTACGCGCTTGCCTTAGTTCGCCGTGGGCTCAACCGTGAGCTATTAGCGCACGGTCAACGTCACTGCGACGGCCTGCTGGGTCGAGCCAGCGGTACCCGTAACCGTGATGGTGTAGCTGCCGGGCGGAGTGAAGTTCCTGGAACTTACTCCAGAGCAAGCCGACTGCAACACGCAACCACCCGCCACCAAGAACAGCAGGCAGCAGCTCAGGAGTTTTCTGCGCCTGGGGGCCGCGATCGCTACCATACCCAACAGCATGCCGGGCAACACCAGCCAGGTTGCACTCATATTCAAGGGGCCCGACCGGTCGCCACGCGGGATCGGCGTCAAGAGCGCACTTTGAGGTGCGGTCGTGATCGTGAGTGTAGTGGTTGTTGGGTTCGCGTCCGGAGTGATCGTAGCCGGGCTAAAGGAGCACGCGGCCACGGCGGGCAATCCGCTGCAGGAGAAGTTAATTGGGCTGGTGTAGGAACCCTGCGGCGTCACGGTAAAGGTAAATACGGCGGATTTTCCCGCGGCTACGGTCGCACTCGTTGGGTTCGAGGTGACGGTGAAGGTCGCGGCCTCGACCTGGAAGCTTTGGCTGACGGGCGCGGCGGTGGCATAGGTCGCATTCCCCGCCTGCGTCGCCTGGATGGTGCACGTGCCCAAGGCGACCAATGTGGAGGTGCTGGTCGATACCGTGCACACGGACGTGGTCAGTGAGGCGAAGCTCACCGGCAGGCCCGAGGACGCGGTCGCGCTCAGGGTAACGGGTGCGCTGCCCAGCGCCATATTCGAGAGCGCCCCAAAGGTGATCGTCTGGCTCATTTGGGATGGCTGCATCACCTGGAAGCTCTGGCTGACGGGCGTGGCGGCGGCATAAGTCGCATTCCCCGCCTGCGTCGCCTGAATGGTGCAGGTGCCGACGGCAACCAGCGTGGCCGTGGTGCTTGAAACCGTGCAGACGGACGTGGTTGTTGAAGCGAAGCTGACCGGCAGGCTCGAGGACGCGGTTGCGGTCAGCGTGAAGGGCGCGCTGCCCAGCGTCAAATCCGAGAGCGATCCAAAGGTGATTGTCTGGGATTGCTGCGTTACCTGGAAGCTCTGGCTGACGGGCGTAGCGGCGGCATAGGTCGCATTCCCCGCCTGCGTCGCCTGAATGGTGCACGTGCCGATAGCAACCAGCGTGGCCGTGGTGCCCGAAACCGTGCAGACCGACGTGGTTGCAGAGGCGAAGGCCACCGGCAGGCTTGAGGACGCGGTTGCGGCCAGCGTGAAGGGCGCGCTGCCCAGCATCAAATTCGAGATTGCCCCGAACGTGATGGTCTGGCTCTGTAGCAGGCCGTTGCCTTGCAGCGGGATGGTCTGGGTGGCGGAGCTGGCGTTGAGCGAGTTATCGGTAAAGACCGCGTTGCTGGTGAGAGCGCCGACGGCCTGCGGCTCAAAGCTGATGTTGAGATTGCAACTGGCCCCCGGAGCCAGCGGCGAGGCGGAGAATCCGGTGCCGCAGTCCTCTGGTACGCCCGAGCCGGCGACCAGCGCAAAGTTGGGTCCGGTGACGACGAGACCCGGAGCAACCGCGGTCAGGGGCTGGTTGCCGACGTTGGTGATCATCATCGTCTGGGGGCTGTCGGAACTGGTGCTGCCGACGATGGTGTCGGCAAATGACACGCTGGGCGGCACCATCGCAAAGTCGATGAGGAACACAGTCGCATCGGCTGGATCGGGGAAAATCAGGTTGCCCATCTGATCCACCTGAAGGTCGTAAGCCGGAGGACCGGGAATCCACACCGACTGGGTATAGCTGCCATCCGACCAGGTTTCCGCGAGAATCCGACTATTGATGGTGTCGGCGACAAAGACGGTGCCATCGGCACCCACCGCAACAGCGTACGGATAGTGCATTCCGCTTCCGATCACCGACTGCGTGTAGCTGCCCCCGGAGAGCGTCTCCTTGACGACTTGGCTGTTGCCTGTGTCTGCGATATAAAGGTTCCCACTGGCATCGAGCGCGAACTTCCTGGGCTCATTCAGGCCCGTGACCAAGACAGCCGGCGCGGAGTAAACGCCTCCAGACTGCGTGATTTCATACACCGCTCCGTCGCTGAAGCTGGAGAAATAGACGTTGCCCAGGGCATCGACGGCCACGCCGGTGGGAAAGTTGAGACCGGTTGCAATCGCCGACTGGATCCAGCCTCCACCTGAATTTGTTTCCAGCAGAATCTGGTTGTTTCCGCTATCGCAGACATACACGTTTCCGGCGCCATCGACCGCCACCCCTTCGGGATTGTTCAAACCAGTGGCGACCGTGCTCTGGGTATAGGCGCCCGCCGACAGCGTCTCCTTGTAGACGGCGTTACTGTTGTAGTCGACAACGTAGACATTGCCGCTATAGTCCACCGCCGAGCCAAAGGGATTGGTCAGGTCATAGGGAGAGAATGAACCGGCGACGCGGATTACGTAATATTCGAAAAATTCGGCTGGGTAAAAGTAATTGATCTGCGGACCCATTCCCATGCCATTGACGTAACCGTTGGCCAGCACGGCTGCGCTCGCGCCCAGCAGTTGCACTGCTCCCATCCTTGTGCCTGGATATTGGGGGGTGAAATCCACGTCCACCCAGCAGAAGTCGCCTGCGCTATAGGAAGTCGAGGTCGAGCAGTTTCCCGAGCCCGGGTCGGTATAATCCAGCCCGGTCGCGCCTCCAGTCAGCACCTGCGTACCCGTCAACGACAACGTGCCTTCTCCGGAGAACTGAAAGAGCATATGGATCGGTACGGCAGGGGAGTTCACATTCACCGACCCGAAGTTTCCTGGCGACGACTGTAGTTCCTTGATATTGAAACCGAAGGTGTCAGCGATATACACGTTGCCGCCCGCGCCGATGGCCAAGCCCAGGGCTCCGCCCAGGTTCGCTGTCGGCAGGATGCTCTGCGTATACGAGCCCGAATTATTCGTTTCCAATACAATCCGTTTGTGGGTGAAGTCGCTGATGTAAAGATTGCCGGACGCATCCACCGCAAGATCGTATGGATAGGAGAGGCCGGTGGTCGGAACCGTGCTCGGCGTATAGCTTCCGGCGGAATATGTTTCCGTGTAGATAGCCTCATTATCGATGTCGCTCACATAAATATTGCCGCTGGAATCCACGGCGATGCCGGTGATCTGAGCAAAGTTGCTGCTGTAGGTGAGCGCGGTTTCGAGGTAGCTTCCTGCCGAAGGCCTTTCGACCAGGATTTTGCCGCCGCCGGTGTCGGCAATGTAGAGGTCTCCGCTTGCGTCCACAGCCAATCCGGTGGGATAGGACAAGGCAGTCGTGGTCGAAACTACAGTCTGGGTATAGGAGTTGCCCGACGGAGTCTCTTTCACGACCCGATTGTGGCCATTGTCGGCCACATACACATTGCCGCTGCCATCCACCGCGACTCCGTAGGGCGTGGCCAGGCCTGTCGATACCACTACGCTCTCGGTGTAGACGCCATTCTCCAGGGTCTCCTTGAGAACTTCATTGCCTTGTGTGTTGCTGATGTACAGGTTGCCGCTGGCATCGACTGCGACGCGATACGGGTAACTCAGACTGCCGGTGGGAACCACGCTTTGCGCCGCAAAGAATTTGACATTTTGACCATGCGCGCGCGCCGGGGCGAGGCCGCACAGCAGCAGTAGCGCACAGACTCCCGCCACGGTCACGAATGCCGGGCAGCGGTTGGTGGCCGAGGCGTTGGTCGTCGAGGAGTTGATCGAGGAGAAGAAGGCTCGCTTAAAGGAGCACAGGAGTGCACGGAAGGCGGATGCGGATGCTTGCGAAGTCATGTGAAGTTTTTCCTCAGTCAGAAGTGGTCCGATTGGTTCTCAGCTTGAACTGGGGACTCTAGATCTGAGAGTCGGCTAACGTTGCCAACCAATCGGTCGTTTCCAATAAAGCAGACCAATTACCACATCGTCCGGATACGGAGAGACTTTAGGTCGCGGTGCAGTGTGAATTGTTTCTTAGGGACCAATTGGCAGACCGATTGAAACGGAGGTCGGGCAGAAACTAAGTGGGAATACGACAAGAAGGAATTTCGCGCTGTGGGGTTCTACGTGGTGGATTCTTTCTAATGCTTGTCGGCCGTACCCACGAACAAAAAGACGAGTCCACTTTTTCGCCAGGATTCAACTGAAACGAAGCATCTACGAGAAGAGCAACTGCTTGCCGTACTGCTTATTGAGGTTTGCGAAAGAGATCATTTTGAAGGAGCAGGTCGCGGCCCGCAGTGTGGCCCGGCCAGAAAATTGGCGGCTAGCGCTTGGCACATTCGGGATCAGCGAACAGAGATCAGAGATCGCAACATTCACACTTGACATTGACGGATAATCCACTACCATATGGTTGTGGATAAATTAGATACAACGTTTGCGGCTTTGTCTGATCCCACCCGGCGGGCGATGATCGAACGACTCTCCCACGGGCCTGCCTCTGTGCATGGATTGAGGGAACCGTTTGCACTCTCGCAGCAGATGATTTCAAAACATATTGCCTACCTGGTGCGGGCGCGGATTGTGATCAAGACGAAGCGTGGACGAGAGAGCGTGTGCACGCTTAGGCCAGAGGCGATCAAGACGGTCAGCGACTGGGCGATTCGCTATCGCCGATTCTGGGAAGAGCGCTTCGACAAACTGGATGCAGTTGTAAATCAAATGAAGAAAGAGGAAGCCAGAGATGACAAAAAACACGGTGAACGAGATCGAGCGGATGGTTGTCACAAGAGTTTTTGATGCCCCACGCGAGTTGGTTTGGAAGGCGTGGACAGACCCGAAATACGTGATGCAGTGGTGGGGGCCGAAAGGCTTTAGCTGCCCCGCTTGCGAGATTGATTTTCGCGTGGGAGGAAAATTTCGCTTCTGCATGAGAACGCCGGATGGCCAGGAGGGCTGGAACGGCGGGGAATACTACGAGATTGTTCTGCACGAGAAGATTGTTTACTCCATGTACTTCTGCGACCCGCAGGGAAACAAGATTGAGCCTGAGGAGTTAGGAATCGAACCTGAGTCCATCGACGGCGCGTACGACATGGCCATCTTTGAAGATCTCGGGAACGGCCAGACGAAGCTCACCTTGATTGGAAATGAACCCATGGCGAGCGCAAAAGAGAGCGGTCAATTCGAGGGCTGGAATGAGCAACTCGATAAAGTTGCCGCAGTTCTTGCGGGGCTGACGCAGGCGAAATAAGAAGTTGGCGTTTTGATTCGCGAAACTCAATCGTGGAGAAAGAAATGAAAAGAATACCGTTTCTCGCTATCGTCCTGCTGGCGTTCGCATTTCCCGCCCCTGCCCAGGACGCGATGAAGCAGGACGCGATGAAGAAAGATGCAGCCGTCAAACCTGCCGATCCGGAAGTGAAAGTCGTGCTCGATTCCTGGAATGAGATTGGCCGCAAGCTGACGGCGATGGCCGAAGATTTTCCCGAGGACAAATACGACTTCAAGCCGACACCCGCGCAGCGCAGCTTCGCCGAGCAGTTGCTGCACGCGGCGGGTTCATGCTACTACTTCACGAATCCTGCGATGGGGCTGAAGCCTCCCGCAGCAGAAGATCCGAAGCGCGAGCAATACAAGTCCAAGGCCGACATCATTGCGTTCGTCAAGAAATCCTTCGCCGATGGCGCAGCCGCCATCCAGGCGAAAGGCGAAAAAGGCATGACGACGGAGGTTGTTTATTTCCCTCAGCAGAAGTCGCGCGTTCTCGACATAGCCTACGGCATCATCGAGCATAGCGGTGAACACTACGGCCAGTTGGTTGTGTACTACCGCCTCGCAGGCCTTGTGCCGCCAGAGTCGCGGCCCAAGAAGTAAAGCTCAAGAGACCTGGTGCCCCGTCCCTATCGCGGCGGGTGGCCCAGGCTTCTGATTTCGCTGGCATCACCAACAGAATGGGTGCCGGGCTTTTGATTTCGCTGGCATCACCAACAGAATGGGTGCCCCGTCCTTCGCGTTCTTTGCGAAGGGCGGGACACGGAAATGCTTGCATGTGGGTTAATTCCGTCGCTGCGTAACAAATCCCTATAGCACAAGCAGCATCGCCGCCCACCCTTGCAAAAGACGCAAGGATGGGGCACCCTCTGTGGAAATGCTGCACACAGAAATGGTTAAAGGTGGGCCACCCGCCCATCTTGACGTATTTCCCGAATGTAGGCCACTCTTTCGTATTCAAGACATCTGACTTCACCAGGTTGTCAACTCGGATTTGAAAGTCAATTCCATCGCGCCCGTTCGTAATCCATGCATCCCATGTAGGGCGACCGCCATACCTTTTCTCCTCCTCATCGAACTCCTCCAGAAGTTTCCGATACCCATACTTTCGGAACCAAGGCCCATTAACGCGAGGGTCTTCAAGAATAGTGGTGATGTTGTAGAAACTATCTATCATGTTGCGGACGAGGGGAAAGGTGACGATGCTGTACTGCACTCTCCAATTGGTGTCTTTCTTCCGAGTCACGTCGGCGTTCAGGTAAAACAAACAATTGTATGTGTACATCAATTGACGAAACAGTACATGGAGGTCTGTCGCGACATACCCCGGCGTCGGGCTAAGTTTACGTCCGGCTTCGCGCCTCAATTTCTGTGCTATCACCTCCGCCAGTTTTACCAAAGGCTCTTGGAACGTGGATGCGTCAATTTGGTATTCAAGTTTGTTCTTCGGCTTGCTCATTTCTCGATTGTAGGTCAACCAGCATGGCGGCGAACTCAGCAACCAACATACATTCCACACTAGGGGTGGGGCGGGTGGCCCGTGCTTCTGGTCGGCGGCGGCGCAGGCTTTTGATTTCGCTGGCATCACCAACAGAATGGGTGCCCCGTCCTTCGCGTTCTTTGCGAAGGGCGGGACACGGAAATGCTTGCGCATGTGGGTTAATTCCCTCGCTACGTACCAAATCCGTATAGCACAGGCAGCATCGCCGCCCACCCTTGCAAAAAACGCAAGGATGGGGCACCCTCTGTGGCAATGGTGCAATGCAAAGATGGGCCACCCGCCAGGATCCGGTTGCGCTCCATTGCGCGGTGACCGCATGTACGACTTAGCTGTCATGGATCAAATTTGTTTTTCCAGCTGGCCCCTTGCGCCATGTAGTGGGAAGAAGAACACATGACCAACTGGAGCCGAATTCGCGAAATCCAAGACCTCCGGGAGTCGGGGCATGCAGCCGAAGCACTGGCAGCATTCAGACTGATTCGCGAGAGTGCATCGGATGAAGAAGACCCGCAGCTCGATCCTCCTGCACGAGTCGCTTTGCTATCGCGATCTTGGGCAGTTCGACAAAGCAGCTGAGGCAGCAACGGAAGCGGTGAGACTTCTGTCGCCTGAGAATCCCAGTCGCCTTTACGCGGAGTTTTCGTTGGCGTGTGTTCACGAGAGTGAGGGCAAATATGATCTGGCAGTGCAGGAGTTCAAGACGTTGCTTAAGAACTACGCACAACGCTTGAGTACCGGCGAATATGTCCAGTTCAGGCGAGGGGGTCAGCTTCGGTTAATCGCGAGCCTCATAGTTCTCGGGCACGGTCTCGAACCGTTATCTGTCGCGGATTCCCTCAAGAAGGAGGGCATTTCTGCGGAAGAGCGAACTGAACTCGCATATCGGGAGGCGCAGGCTCATCGGCTCCTCGGACGCCGCGATAAGGCTGTGATGCTATACCACGAAGCAGTCAGCGGACCACTGGAGCGCTCACTTGCCGCACGCGCACACTTTCACATTGGAGAAGCCCACTACGACCGAGGGGAGTTCTCACGTGCGCTAGATGAGTTCAAGGAGGCGGAAGTTTTGGCAGAGGCTGGCAACCCGGATAGGATGCTCTTCACAACATGGGTTAACCACACGAGGCAAGTGCTGACTTAGAATCAATGCCGGGCGCTCAGAGGGTGCCTGTGGTCTTGGTTTTTTGACAATCGGGATGCCGCTGGTGAAACGCGCGGCTAAGCGAAAACTCGCGTTGGAGATAGCGGGGCAAGTGCACTTAGAGGTACCGGCAGCATCGTACCCGCCCTTGCCAAGAACGCAAGGACGGGGCACCCACTGTTCCGGAACGGGAAGGGAGAACATGGAAAGCCGGGCCACGCGCCGGCTCAAAGACACAGTGGATACGGTATGTAGTGCACCCCGCTAGAACTGGACACGGAAGTTAGTTAGGCTTGGGGCCTCCGCCAGGAGGCGAGAATGCCGAGAAAACCGAAAGTTCAGAGAACCCCGGAAGAGAAGTGGCAAATTGTGTTGGAAGGACTGAAGAGCGGCAATGTGGCTGAGACGTGCCGCAAGTACGAGATTGCTCCCACGCTTTACTACCGTTGGAAAGATGAAGTCGAAGAAGGAGCCAAGGCTGCGCTTGGGGGGAGAAGCGCAGCCGCGCGGCCCGATGTCGAGCAGGAGAAGCGCATCAAGCAACTGGAGCGTGCGCTGGGCCGCTCGCATTTACAGATCGAGATCTTAAAAAACGTGCTGGGCGAGTGAGCTGCGGGCAAGCGCATTCGTCGGCACGGGAGTTAGTAGCCCAAGGCAACGAAACCAAGTTAGTGGCCGAGACTCTGGAGATCAGCCGGTCGAGCCTCTACTATCTTCGGCAACCGCGCGCCAGTCGTGCGGATCGCTCGCACGATCAGGAGATCGTTCTGGCCTGCGGCGAGAAGCCGGCTTACGGTTATCGCCGCGTGGCGTGGTGGTTGGGACGGCATCACGGGTTGGTGGTCAATGGCAAGCGGGCGCTGCGCGTGATGCGAGAACGCGGGCTGCTGGTGCGTCAGCGTCGCTTTCAAGTCTCGCGGAGAAAGGACTGGGGCAAGGTGGAAGCGCCGCATCCGAATCACGTCTGGCAGTCGGACATGACCAAGGTCTGGGCCGGGCCGAGTGTGGGTTGGGCGTATCTGGTTTCGGTGATCGATTGCTGTACGCGCGAGATCGTGGGCTGGGACTTGAGTCTACGTTGCCGCACCGAAGAAGCTCTGGCCGCGCTCAACCGCGCCGTGCTGGAGGTTTTGCCTTTCGGTTCTCGTGGAATGGGGTTGACTTTGACTACCGACAACGGCACGCAATTTACGTCGGCGCGTTATGTGGAAACCCTGAACCAGTTGGGCATCACGCACCGGCGCACCGCTTACAACCATCCCGAGGGCAACAGTTACATCGAACGCTTTCATCGCAGCTTGAAAGAAGAGGAGGTGTGGCTCAACGAATATCAGAACTTCGCTCAGGCGAAGTTGAGCATCGCGCGCTGGATCGAGGAGTACAATCACGACCGTCCGCATCGCGGACTCCGCGGACAGAACTCCGCACGAATCCCGTGCTCAGTTCCTTGCCCAAACCATCACTTCAAACACGGCCCCATGCGTCTAGTTTGGAGGGGTGCACTACAAATCGGAGGACCTAACATCGTTTCTGCAAATTGCCATGTTGAACGGCTGGGGCGGATACATCTTGACTCAGGCGAACTACTTAAACGCGTTCTTCAGTCATGACGAGTACGTTGATTTTTTTGCCGCCGAAGGTGGACTTGGACTTTTCGAAGATATACGCAAGGAGTTCGGTACGGTCGAGCATCCTCCCAAAGCTGTGTGACTCTCTACGGTTGACGTTTAAATCCCCATTTCACTCATTGACCAAAGTAGGACTGCGAGATGCGAAAAGGGTTTACGAGAAAACCGCAAGCGGACGAGCCCGCGACGCCCGTTAAGAACTACATCACACGGAGCGGGCTGGAGCGCCTCAAAGATGAGCACCGGTTTCTGCTCACCAGGGAACGCCCGGCCGTGACGCAGGTGGTGGCGTGGGCTGCCAGCAACGGCGATCGCAGTGACAACGCCGATTATCGGTACGGCAAGCGGCGGCTGCGGCAGATCGATGGGCGGATTCGCTTTCTCACGAAGCGAATCGAAGCCGCGGAAGTGGTCGACCCGGAAGCTCGAAGATCGGGGCAGGCGGCGACGAAGGCATTCTTCGGAGCGACCGTGCGCTATGCCAATGCCGCGGGCGCGGAGCGAGTGGTGAGCATCGTTGGCACAGACGAGATCGATCTCGACCGCAATTACATCAGTTGGGTGTCACCGTTGGGGCGCGCGTTGATGAAGTCGGCAGCGGGTGACAGCGTAGACCTTCAATTGCCGGGCGGCACAGAACACCTCACCGTATTGGATGTTCGTTACGAGCGCATTCCTGTGGAACCGTTCCGTGAACCACCTGGATCCGAGGCCTCGGCAAAGGGACTCACTCGCCGACGCTAACCGACGCAACACGAGATGTTCGGTCGCATGCGCAGTCTACCGGGAGGACCAATGGCAGAGACGTTCGAAGCGTACCGAATTCGAGTCCTAAGCTATCTTGGCGATGAGGAGCCGATCGGTGTTCAACAAGCCACCCCATCGCAACTTGATCGGCGTCTGCGCGATGTCGCGCCCGGGGAGTTGATCCGGCGTCCTGCACCTGAAAAGTGGTCCATCGCGGAGATCGTAGCGCACTTGGCGGACGCGGAGCTGGCGATGGGGTGGCGATTGCGAAACATGCTGGCGAATCCGGGCGTGGCCTTAACGTGGTGGGATCAGGCGCTATGGGCGGAGCGCCTGGGTTACGCGCAGCAAGATCCGAGCCTTTCGGCAGGGGTCTTTCGGGCGCTGCGCGAGAGCAACCTGCGACTGTTGGAGTGGGTCCCGCGCGCACGGTGGGTGGAGTGCTATGGAGTCCACGAGGTACGCGGACGGCAAACGGTCGAGGAGTTCGTCCGCTTGGAAGCGGCACACGACTTGAACCATCTTCGGCAGATCGACCGCATCTTGGGTGGGCGTACGTAGTGGTAGCCGTTTGGCTGCCAACGCCTCGGCGAGCACACTCAGTCGGTTGACACCGAGAGTTAGCAGCTTAGAGCAGAGACAACCGGCGGGCGCAGTCGGCCATGATTTCTGCCTCCCACGCGGGCCGCTGCGGATTATTGGGGTGCGTACGAGCGCTGGGGATCCGTCCGATCAGATTCAGGAACACTGCGGCAGAATGTTTGTACGCCGGAACGGGGTGGCGAAAGGCGACATTTCCCAGGTACTGCAAAGCGTCGGAAAGATGGTAGTACTTCGGGTCTGCGGCCTCCCACAGGCGGTCTCGCTCGGCGAATTTCTCTGGCGCAAAGGCGGCAAGTCCCAGCAAGTAGTCCGATCCATATTCGATCATGTTGATTCCCAGGTCGTTTCCTGTGTAAATGCGAAAGTCTGGCCGGTGCGCATCGCGGACGGCGAGCCGTTCCAGTTCCAGAAGACGATCGAGGGAAGAGTGTTTCATTCCCTTGATCTCCGGGATGTCCATCAAACGCCGCACAGTTTCTATATCGTAGATCTCGCCGTTGGGCGCGAACATTGAACCCAACTCGAACGCCAAAACGTGCGGATAGTCCCTGCATATGTCCCGATAAGCTTCCGCGACCTTTGCCGGGGACTTGCCGTGCAGGCGAGCAGTTTGGAACAGGATCGGTATGCCGTCGCATCGAACGATGGCGTCGATCTGCTTTCGATAAAGCGCGACGATGTCGTCGCCAGCATGGTGTTCGACGTATGCGCCCGCCACAAAAGGAACCCCTTTCCCCAGAGCCTGCCGCGTCCAACTCAGCACCTCTTGCTTTTCCGCATCACTCAGGTAATTCACGTAGCCGGTGTCCATGTTGACGGCATTCATGAGGCCGGCTCGATGCGTCGCAGTCAGCTGCGCGGCCATCGCGTCGACTGCGACGCGGCCATCTGGCTCGTAGGGCAACAGGTTGGCGGCAATTCCCTGCACCTTGCGTCGTGGTCGTTGGCGGCTGATCAACTCGTCAATTGTCATGCTCGGATTCACCATGACTTCGGGCATTTCGGACCAGAAATCGACATCAACGTTTCTTCGCCTCCTTCAGCTGATCGGCGAGATCTGAGTCCTTATAGTAGTCGTCCAGTGGATAGCAACCCGAGGGCAGTCCGTTTCGTGGCGCCGTGGTGCAATCACTGAAGGTCCTGCAAAGGCGCTTGCGTTGAATCTCGCTGCCCCTCTGACGCGTCCCAGAGGAACTCGGGATAGCTCAAGATCATCCGGCCGAGACCTACGAAGTCGACCCATCCTTCGCGCACGGCGGCCTGCGCCACATGAGGCAGGAAGTCTTGCAAGTAGGTATACCCCGATCCAACCACCAGCAAGTTGGGGAACCGCTGCTTTAGGTGACGGGTAACGGCCATCTGCCGCGCAACGCCAGCAACCGGATCTTCTGGTGGCAGATATCCATCGGAAGGTGGAAACAGCGCCGGACGTTGGATATGCGGATTGTAGTAAGGACTGCCAGCGGTGATGTTCACCAGCTGGATTCCAAGCTCCTCCAATAAGGATAGAAAACGCTCCGGCTCATTCCAATCGCTCTCCGTCGGATCGAGGCGATTTACGCCGAAACCCCAACGGTAAGGAAGTAAGTCTGGGCGTGTTTCCGCTACTCCCACGGAGGATTTTCCGTTGGCACTCTGACTTGGGTCAGAGTGGAATGGCACGGTGTCGATGGCCGACAGCCGCACTCCGATATGCAACCCCGGACAGAGCGAGCGAATGCCTTGTACAACCTCGCGAAGAAAGCGCGTGCGGCCTTCGAAGGAGCCGCCGTAACGTCCTTCCCGCGTATGAGCGCTCAGAAATTCATGACCCAGATAACCGTGACAATGCTTAATGTCCACGAAATCAAAACCCAACTGCCAGGCCATGAATGCCGCGCGATGGAAGTCTTCGATGATCGACTCGATTTCTCCGTCGGTGAGCAGAGGGTAATCGGGGGGCAGTTTCAGGCGCCGGTCCAAAATTGGATGGTGATAGAGAATGCGCGGTTCTGGGCGGGCGTGTTCATTCGGGCGGCAGTACCGGCCAGAGTGGGTCAATTGCAAACCAATGACTAACCCATCATCACTGCCGGTTGTCAGAATATGCTCGCGCCTCAGAACAGTTCGCAAGTGCGCAATACTCTCTTGCGTGCGCGGCGCGGCGAGAAGCTGATTGGGGTTCGCTCGCCCTTCGTGGGAAACCGCAACCGCTTCTCCACCCCAGATCAGCTTTCCGCCACTCAGTCCGAACCGCTGCCATCGCCGAACGGTCTTCTCCGATGGTGCCCCATCCGGAGTCGCGTCCCAGCCCTCCATGGGCTGAACCGCGATGCGGTTACCGATTTTGAATGGACCGCGCTCCAGCGGCCAGCGCAACGGCGATTCAGCTCCGGTCACGATCTGCGGATCGCAGGGAATCTGCAGGCCGAGGCCCTGCACGTGACTCTGAAAGCGCCCAACGTCCTTCAAGCTCCCCAGTCGGAGGATTGTTCCAGTGCTCATGCTGCCCTCCGCCGGCCCGGCAGAGCCAAAACCGCAACGCAGCCTAACAACGCGATGCACACCAGAACAAAGCAACTTTCGCGGTAGCTTCCAGTGGCGTCGCGTAAGCGACCAATCAACCAGGGCGCCCCAGCTTCTGCGACACTACCCGCGGTTAGGATCACGCCCAGCAATCTTCCCAAAATCTCAATCCCAAAGATTTCCGCGGTCACTAACGGAATTATCATGTAATCGCCACCGAGGCCAATACCAAAAATCGCAGCCGAAGCGTAGAGGACGAGGCGCGTTTTTCCCAGGAACAGCAGAGGGATGCCCGCGGCGACGAGCAAATACGTGAGTAACATCACGTACTTCTTGGGAAAACGATCAGCGAGCCAGCCCACGAGCAACCGGCCAGCAATACTGAAGGCCAACACCAGCGACAGGACGCTTGCAGCATCCCGCTGCGTGAACTGCCGGTCGAGACTCAAGAAAAGCTTCAGGTTCTGCTGTGTGCCACTGACTGCTGCAATCGAGCACATACTCCCCAGGGTGAGCAGGTAAAACGACGCTTCCCTGAAGGCGGCCTTCGGACTCGGGGACCCGACCGCGCCAACGTTCGTTCTGGTTTTGGGGAGTTCCTTCAACAGGAGCACGAGGGGAAGTGAGGCAACTACGATCATGACGCCCAAAATCCGCAGAGCGGCCTGCCATCCGAAATGCTGCACAAGCGTGTGCGATATCCACGGGACCATCGCCCCTCCGATGCCGATTCCGAGATAGGCGAATCCCATCGCCTTTCCGCGCGATCGATCGAACCGCTGGGTCAACAGCACCTGGTTGGGAAGCGGACCGCCGCAAACATAGCCCAGCGCGTTAAGCAGGTAGAAAAAGTAAAACATGCCAAGGCTTGAGATCGAGCCCAGTCCCACCAGGGCGGCCCCCGCCATCAGTATGCCGATGATCATGACGCGCCGGGGCCCAAATCGATCCACAACCCACCCTGCGAGGAAGCCGAAGATGGGGCCAACGACGAGCTTGCTTAGCGCGTTACCCGATGTCACTTGAGCGCGCGTCCAACCGAACTGCTGGACCATGAAGTCGTAATAGAAAGGTAGGCCCCACAGGGAAATGCCAACAATGCAGAAGAGCACCACAAAAGCTGTCGCCGCTGCCTGATACGCATCGCGGGGGCTTGCGGAAACTTGGGTCGCACTGGGCCCGGAGGTTCCTGACGACGCGCCGATCGATGCCTTCAACGCTGCAGCACGTTCACTTTCGGGTCCGACCATGGGGTGTCAGTTTAACGCAGAGAGGATTGATCCGGCGGAGATTTTGCGCCGGGATCACTGCCCGGACCGAGGAATCACTCCCTGGGATCGACGGACGGCGCAGAAGCAAGACGGTCGCGGGTGGTTCAGCAAGTTGCCGAGCACGACAGTAACCTGTCCTCTGGATACTCCTTGCTTGGCGAGAGCCCCGGCACGTTCCTCGGAAAGAAAGCCGAATTGAGACGACCGGATGGACTTATGAGTCCTGCGTCGACGGGAAGCGCTGGTTGTAAAAATGACAGCCCGCCAGGAACAGGGCGGCACCGGCATAGCTGATGGAGAATCCGGGTGAGGCGAAAATCCCAAGCTTGTTTACGATTCCGGCAGGGCTCAAATCGTATGCGTGAATAATTCCGAAGAAAGAGAGCAAGCCTGCGGCGAGCATCCACCCCGCCGCGTGAAGGAATCGCCGATCGAGCATGTGGGCGATCGCCGCTGCCCACACCATGGAAACCAGAAGAGCGCCCTGGCTGAGCGCAATTAGCCCATAGATTGCGAGTTCGTCCCCAAACTTCGGCGCCGCTTGCAGCAGGCTCGATCCTCCTTTCCGCAACGCCAGGTCGACCAGTTGCAGTCCCCACGAGGCCAGCATCGGAATCAACCCAAACGCGACGGCGACGCAGTGCGATTTAGGAACCTCTTGAAACGCCTGCGCAACCATTACGAGACCGAACCACACGATCACGATTGCAACTACTTCGAGCGGTACGAAATGAAGGATTGGAGAGATCAACCCGGTCGTGCAAATCAACAGTACGGCTACTCCATTGAGGATGGAGTATCCCGCCCGCGCGCCATAGGCTTTGTGTGCCAGATGGCCGAAATAAAGTGTGGTTGGAAATGGGCTGCCGAATGCCGCAGCAGCCAATGTAGCCACGCCGTTCATCAGCAACGATGGACGTGTTGCGTAGTCGTCACCGGCTACTTTGACACTTTCCAGAATCTGCAACGACACGATTGTGTCCAACGCACTCATCGGCAGGATGATGGAAAGATATTCCCAGCTCTGGCCCTGACGCAGGAAGGCAAATAGATTGACTGGCTGAGGCAAATGAAAACCCAGGGGTACCAGTGGAGGAGGAGGCGGCAGAGGATAAACGTGAAAGGCTTTCAACAGTGCGACCAGCACGACACCAGCTACGATGCAGAGCAGCCCGGCGGGCATTCGGAAGGGCAGCTGAATCCGTGACCCGTAAACGGCAAGAATTATCACCGTAGGCAGCAGGGCCAGTTCCGGCGTCTGAAAAATCCGCAGCACGAATCCCAGGCAAAGAAAGGCAATCGCGAGCCCAGCCAGGGGACACAAAAGAGCAGCGCGTGGCGTATGCCGCCGCAACCAGTCCGTGCAAAACGCCCCGGCCGTTTGTACGATGCCGCTGGCAAAGCATGCGAACACGCCCAAGTGCCAGGCAAGTTGCGGGTCGTGCGTCCGTTGGTAGGCAGGCAGCATGATCAGGAACACGTAGGCGAATATGGTTGGGGTATTGACGCCAAAGGGAATCGCGGTCACGTCGGTGCGGCCCGTTCGCACCGACAAGCGGCGGGCCTGCCAGGCGTAGAAAAGATTTCCCCCGAAGATCGAGAGCGCAACTGCAGGCATGATGCGGCTGGCCACCATTTCCACCGGAAAGCCGCAGAGCGGAGCCAGCCCGGCGATGAGCAACAAGTCAGGGAAGCCGCTGAAGAACAGCCCGAAAAAACCGTCCAAATCACCGGAGACAAACCAGCGCCCCGGCCGGGTGGTGGAGAGGGCGATTGTACCCGGGGCGCTCAAGCGGTACCGTACTTCAAGCCGAGTTTGGTGAGCCATCGCCGGTACGCGATCGCAGTTCGATCGGAACGCAAATGCAATTCAGCCTGCAGATCCAGCGGCAACAGCTCCGGTCGTTGCGACTCCACGATCGGAATGTCCTGGGCGCTCACTACGTCCTGGAAGCTGCGCAGTTGTTCGTCGGCCGTTGCGGGCGCATAGTTGAGCGCCATAATCAGCCAGGCCAGGCTGGTGTGTTCGTCCACAGGCGTCACCGAATTCAAAATGGAAAATCTTTGTTCCCCGTGCGACTTAAGGAAGTGGGCCGTCAGGGGCCGCAGGACGCGGTAGGTATATTTCACTTCGGCGGATTGCCCGGTACCGTCAGGATCGGGCTGCCACACGGGAATGTCGCGGGCAATGATGCCATCAGTCGTGGCTTCGACCTCGTAGTCGCCCACTTCCGTGTGGCCGGGATCGCCGAGGAAGCCCGCGTGAACAAAAGGAAAGTGTCCTACGTCGAGAAAGTTCTCGATGATTCGCGGGCCCTGCGCCCTGAAGAGATAGGGACCCGCGTCCACTTTGCGAAACGAAAGATCGTCCCCTTCGGGGAAAACAGGTATGTCATTGGCAGGTGTGCCCAGGCACACCCAGACCAATCCGTATCGTTCCTTGACGGGATACGACGTGACCCGCGCGCGCGCCGGGGGCAGCTGTGAGGGATGCGCCGGGATGCGCACGCACTGCCCCGAGGCATTGTAGTTCCAGCCGTGGTAGGGACAGATCAAACATCCGTCTTGAATTCGGCCGCCGGAAAGTTTGGCGCCGCGATGGAGACACAGATCATGCCACGCACATAGGCCTTCGCCACTCCGCCACAACACGAGGTCGTGTCCGAGCAGTCGCGCCGCCCGGACAGCTCCTGGTCCCGTGTCTGAAGATCGGGCAAGGGCGTGCCAATCGTTAACTAGAACTGGATCATCAATCATATCGACGCAAGCGCTGGCGTTGTCCGGTCCGATCTCGTCTCAGGGCGCCGGCACAAACTGGAGAGTGTACGCCATCTTTGGATCGAAAGACTTGGCAATCATTTTGAGATCGAAAAGTTGCTGATACATCGTGCTCCAACGCTCGGAGGACATCTGCCCCAATTGAGTCCTACCCGGATCGTCGCCGGCAACGAAGTGGCCGTCGCGCAATGCCTGCCAGCTAAAGTGCATCCAATCTGGATTCAGTGCAGGATTCAGTTTGGCAATGACGGCGTGGGCGGCGGCGGGATCATTCAGGTAATCGCGCCATCCGCGCAGCGATGCGCGCACAAACTTCGCGACGATGTCGGGGTGTGCGCGAAGAAACTCCTGAGTCGTAAACATTACCCGGTACGGCCTGTACCCCGCGTCGCTGACAAGGAGGACGCGGGTCTCGATGCCGGCTTGGTGGGCGAAGAAAGGTTCCGAGGTAGGGAAGCATTGCTGGATGTATTGTGGATCGGCCACAAAGTTCGCGACGCTGTAGGTGGCGGGGATCTCGCGAAGGTGGTTCAACTGGTAGCGCTTCACCAGAAATTCAAACCAAGTCGATCCGGTCTTGACGGCCACAGTGTGTCCATCAAGATCGGCGAACGAATGGATAGGTGAGTCCTGGCGCACCATGATGCCCTGCGGATCGTTCTGCATGGTCGCGGCGACCGCGACCAACGGCTGGCCGTCGGCGACAGCCTCAAGTATTGTGTCGGAGGCTCCCATGCCGAACTGTGCTCCGCCGGCCGCGACCAGCTGGGTGGCGGCGACGTAAGGACCTCCGGGCTGAACGCTGACGTCGAGGCCCTCGTCTTTGTAATATCCCTTGGCCAGCGCAGTGTAGAAGCCGCCGTGCTCAGGCTGCGGATACCAATCAGCCTGCAGGATAACTTTCGTCGGACCTATCTGATTCGCTGGCTCGGCGGATGATTTGCGACAACTCTGCAGAAGACTTGCCGTGAGACAAGTAAGCAGGCAGCACGTACTGGGGAACAGAAGTTTGCGCATGACCGCCAGCTCCCAGGAACAAGAACAGCAGCGTAGCAGGGCGTGTGGCCCGTTTCCTTATAAGAAATAATTATGCGGGTGAACGGTTTTTCCGATTGTGACCCTAACCGACCCCCGTGCTAGATTGCCCCATGCCTGCGGTGGTCCCGTACGCTCATACAACGGCTGATGAGAAGTGCATGCGCGCGATCTACCAGTTCACGGCGCGCACGCTGGAGACGAAGTCCCCCGTACCTTTTGGCGCGCTGATCGTGAGCACGCGAAGTGGCGAGCGCCTGATGCGAGCGACGAATGCGGTGAGGCACGAGAACGATCCCAGCTCGCATGCCGAAGTAAGGACAGTCCGCTTGGCCTGCAAAAAACTGAAGCGAATAAGCCTGGCTGGGTTCACCATGTATTCGACCTGCGAGCCTTGTCCCATGTGCATGGCCAACGCCCTGTGGGCCAGACTGGATCGCGTAGTGTTTGGCGCGACCATCGCGGACGCAAATCGCCACTGCCAGCAGATTCACATTCCAGCAGCGAAAGTAGCGCTGTGCGCGGACATGCCGTGCGTCGTCGATGGTCCGGTGTTGCGCGATCTTTGCAACACGCTTTTTACGCATCCGAACATGCAGAGGGCGTTCCGCCAATGGAACTCGGGCAAGCAGCCTTCACTCAAGAGCGGTGCGAGCAAATCGTAGCGAAACGGAACCATTGCAATATGGATCCAAGCCACCTCACGGCATTTACTGCAATCCTTGGCGAGGAGACGCGCGTCCTGACGCAGCCGCAGATCGTGGAGCGGCTCTCGCGCGATTTCTACTGGTACTCGCCGGTGCTGCGAAAACAACTGGACGGGAAAGTTGGAGAAGTCGTCGTCCAGCCTGTGAGCGCGACCGAAATTCAAGGCGTTCTGCGTTATTCTCATGCTCATGACTTGCCAGTGACGATTCGCGGCGCGGGTACCGGCAACTATGGGCAGGCCGTCCCTCTGCACGGTGGCGTGGTGCTGGATCTCGCGCGCATGGACCGCATCGAAGCGATTCAACCGGACGGCGTGGCAGTGTGCGAGCCTGGCGCTCGCCTGGGTGTGCTGGAAAATGAAGCGCGAAAGACAGGATGGGAACTGCGCTGCTATCCGTCGACGATCGTGAAGGCATCGTTGGGCGGATTTTTGGGCGGTGGTTCGGGCGGAGTTGGTTCGGTGGCCCATGGTGGTCTGCGCGATTTTGGCACGGTGCGCGCTTTGGAGGTGGTCACCATGGAAGCCGAGCCTCGCATTGTGCGGCACGAGGGTGAAGCGATCCACGACATTCTGCATGCGTGGGGGACGAACGGCGTCATCACACGGATATGGCTGGCGCTCACGCCGGCCGTGGAGTGGTCGCAGTGCGTAGTTGCCTTCGACGAATTTGATGTCGCCTTCGACTTCAGCGAGCGCATCGCGACGGATGCGTCGTGGATCAAACGGCTGGTCACAACGTTCGAGTGGCCAATTTCATCATTCTTCTCTCCGGTAAGGCAGTACGTGCCCGAGGGCAAGGCGCTCATTTTCTTCCTCATTGCTTCCACCCAACTGCAGGCGCTTGAAACCCAGGCTCGAGCGGCGGGTGGAGCAGTTACTTACTCAGACGCATATCATGGGCTGCGCAGTACGCCACTGCTCTCCGACTTTACCTGGAACCATACAACGCTCTGGGCCCTGAAAACGGATCCGGCGTGGACCTACCTGCAGTGCGGGTTCGATCCGGTTAAGGTACGCGATCAGTTCCTTCAACTGCGGGAGCGCTTCGGCAGAGAAATACTCTTCCATATGGAGTTTATGAAGAATGGGGCGGGGCAGGTCATTCCTGGAGCGATTCCGCTGGTCTATTACACCTGCGAAGAAAGGCTGAACGAGATGATCGAATTCTGCCGCGCGATCGGAGTTTTCGTTGCCAACCCACATGTGAATAACGTGGAAGGAGGAGGCCGCTACCGCGCCGACAACGTGCAGCTTCTTGCCAAACATCGCTACGATCCCAAAGGACTGCTGAATCCTGGCAAGATGATAACGTTCAAGCCAGAGCATACGGCGATAGAGACATGCTGATGAAAACCTGCTTATGAAAACCTGTCTATGAAAACTTGGATCCCCGACCAGCGTAACTTCGCGTATCTGACCTGGAAGCAGGTCGACGCGCTCTCCCGTGAGTCTACGCTGCTGGTGCTGCCGACCGCCGCGATCGAACAGCACGGGCACCATCTGCCTCTGGCCACCGACACGCTCATCAATAACCTGCTGCTCGGCCACGCCCTCGGCAAAGTGCCCGCGGACCTTCCGGTATTTGTGTTGCCGCCAGTGCACTACGGAAAGAGCAACGAGCATATCGGCTTTCCCGGTACCCTTTCGGTCAGCGCCTCCACTTTCATGGCTGTCCTGCGCGACCTGGGTGCCAGTGTCTCGAAGGCCGGGTTTCAGAGGCTGGTGCTCTACAACACACATGGAGGGAATACTGCTCTCATCGACGTAATGGCCCGCGACTTGCGCGCCGAGTTCGGGCTCAGGACTTTTGCTCTGCATGGTTCGGGTGGAATTTCGTTCGAAGGTTTAAGCCCGCAAGAAAAGGCCTACGGTTTCCACGCCGGTGAAGTCGAAACGGCTCTGCTGCTGGCATCGGTGCCGGAACTCGTCGATCGCTCCGCCTACACCGTTAATTACATCGCCGACATTACCAAGCCTGAACTGCTGTTGCCGGAAAATGCCGCGGCAACCTTTGCGTGGCTCACGCGCGATATAGCATCCAGCGGCGTCATGGGCGACCCGCGACCGGCTACAGCGCAGAACGGCGCGCGCTGGCTTGATCAGGCTGCTACGCGATTGGCCGCGGCATTAGAAACGATGGCCCGCTATCCGAACCAGCAGACCCCATGAGCAAAACATCCTTCGTGGACTGCGGTAACGGAGTGCGCCTCGAACGCGGCGTGCGATGCCGCATGTCCGACGGGGTGGAGCTGGTTTCGGATCACTATTACCCTCCGGAAGCCGGCCCCCATCCCACAATATTGATGCGCCAGCCCTACGGACGCGACATCGCGTCTACCGTGGTCTACGCCCATCCCATATGGTTTGCGCGGCGCGGGTACAACGTAGTGATCCAAGATGTGCGGGGGCGCGGTGACTCGCAGGGCGACTTCTATCCGTTTCGCAATGAGGCGCAGGATGGCGCAGAGACCATCGCTTGGCTGCGAAGCCGGCCCGAAACGAACGGTCGTGTCGGCATGTACGGATTCTCCTACCAGGGCATGACCCAACTCCTCGCCGCCGCCGAACAACCTGAGGATTTGGTGTGCATTGCCCCGGGCATGACGGCCGGCGACCTCTTCAACGGATGGTTCTACCATAACGGAGCTTTGCGTCTGGCCTCCAGCCTCGGGTGGGGGTTGCAGATGTTGAAGTCTGACACTCGCCGGAAGAACCTGCGCGAAGCCAGCGACAAGCTCGAACAAGCCTGGGCAGACTTGGCGGCACAGACGCAGACCAGCGCGCTGCCGTTTCGCTCCCATGCGGCGCTGCATGGCGAAGGCGTGCCCCAATATGTGCTCGACTGGTTCGACCACGCTGAGCCCGGAGAGTACTGGGCGCGCATGGACGTGAGCAAATCACTCAGCCGCATCAGGGTGCCGGCGCTCCACTTCTCAGGTTGGTACGACACCTACCTCAAGGGCAGCGTCGACAGCTTCCTTGCTTTGTGCGCATCCGCGGGCAGCGCACACGCGCGGCAGAACCAGTATCTTGTCGCGGGACCCTGGATCCATATTCCGTGGGGAGATCGAGCCGGTGCGGCGGACTTTGGAGACGATGCGCTGCTCAACACAGATTCGATTCTGCTGCGTTGGTTTAACCACTGGCTGAAGGGTTCTGGCGAGTTTTCCCGCGAACCGCGCCTCCGTCATTTCGTGCTGGGAGAAAATAGATGGCGGTCAGACGAGACTTTTCCCACCCATGCCGGCTACGCGCTCTATCTGCACAGTGAGGGCAAAGCGAATTCGCGCAAGGGTGATGGTGCGCTCTCGACGGCGCCTCCCAATTTCGACGAGCCTTGCGACGTCTTCGTCTACGATCCTGAAGTGCCGGTGCTCGCGCCGGGCGGGTCTGGGGCACCCAGCGGACAGTTCGACCAATCATTGCTGGAACTGGGAAACAATGTCCTGATCTATACCACCGCGCCACTCGCCGAACCTTTGCGGATTCTTGGCAAGCCCCGCGTCGTGATTTACTGCGCGACTTCTTCCCTCTGTTCGGACATAACTGCCAAGTTGGTCCGAGTCCTTCCGGGCGGTACGGCGGAATTCATTTGCATTGGCATCGCGCGGTCGAGTTGGCATTTCCGCGAGGGCTATTGTGCGGACACCGTCCATCGCTGGGAGTTCGATCTGGAGCCTACGTCGTGCAAGTTTGCAGCAGGGGAGCGAGTGAGGTTTGAGATTGCCAGCAGTGCCTTTCCCCTATACGACCGTAATCCCGGGAGTATCGTGCCGTCGTGCCGCGCTACTTCGTGGGACTGGCAACGGTCGACCCAGATCGTCTACCACGACAGGGACCGCTGCTCGGCGCTGTACTTGCCGGTGTGCGAGGCAGGCGAATGACGCGCCAGGTCACAGTCCCCGAAGTCGATCTTGCGAACGTTGCCAAACGCTACGCTGACGGGCCCGCCGTCCTCGAGGCCGTGAACCTGACAATTTTCAAGGGCGAATTTGTCAGCATCGTCGGCCCTTCGGGGTGCGGCAAATCCACTTTGCTGAAACTGATCTCGGGATTGACCATGCCGAGCGCCGGCACGGTCCGCGTCGACGGCATGACGCCGAAGAACGCAAGGGAAACGATTTCTTATATTTTTCAGGACGCGACTTTGCTCCCCTGGCGCACGGTGCGTAGGAATGTCGCCCTTGCGCTGGAACTGGAAGGCGCGAGCAGCCACGGCCGGGAAGAAAAAACTGGAGCCCTGCTCGACCTGGTCGGCCTCGCGCTGTGGCGGATGCTTATCCTCGCGAACTTTCAGGTGGCATGAAAATGCGGGTTTCGATCGCCCGCGCTCTGGCTACCAATCCCAGGCTCTTGCTCCTGGACGAGCCTTTCGCCGCCTTGGATGAAATGTCCCGCGACCGGCTGAACGAAGAAATCCTCCGCCTGCGAGCGGAACAGAAATGGACCGCGGTTTTCGTCACGCATTCCGTCGCAGAGGCGGTGTTTCTCTCCACGCGGATCGTTGTGCTTTCGCCGAACCCTGGACGTATCTACGCCGAACTTCCGGTCGAGTTCCCGCACCCGCGCACCATGGACCTGCGCACCGCACCGGAGTATCGAAGCACTGGTGGGGCACGTCTCGCACACTTTGCGCGAGGCTCGCTCACAATGATGGCCGCCATAAAGCAGAAACTGATCATCTTTGCCAACTGCGTTGGCGGTCTTTGCCGCACTGCTGACCTTGTGGCAACTGATCTTGTGGATCTTCCGCGTTCCGTCGTTCATGCTGCCGTCGCCGTGGGCGGTGGCTCGCGCGGTCAGCGTTCGTCTACCCTCGCTGGCAACTGCCTTCGTCACGACCGGAGAGGAGGCTTTGGGCGGATTGCTCATGAGTATCGTTGCCGGCGTAGCCATCGCGTTACTGTTCGCCCAATCGCGGTGGATCCGGCGGATGCTTTACCCCTACACGCTGCTGTTGCAAACCGTGCCCATCATCGCGATCGCTCCTTTGATTCTGATGTGGGTGGGCCCGGGCACTGCCTCCGTGACGCTAATCGCCTTCATCATTTCGCTGGCGCCGATTATTTTCAACACGACCCAAGGGCTGATCAGTGTCGAGGAAAATATGGTTCATCTTTTCCTGATGCATAATGCGTCGTCCAGTCAATTGCTGCTTAATCTGCGATTGCCCCACGCCGTGCCATCGCTATTTGTTGGGATACGCATCGCCAGCGGCATTGCCGTGATCGGGGCCATCACTGGCGAACTCTACGCCGGGTCCAGCCGCGTCGGCGAAGGCGGCCTTGGTTACTCCATCCTGTATGCCTCATCCCAACTGCAGACGGACTACCTCTTCGCTCTGGTGCTGGCGGCAATAGTGCTGGGGTTCAGCTTCTTTTTTCTGGTCATGTTTGGAGAATGGTACTTTCTGCACCGCTGGCACGAATCAGCGCGGACACCGGAAATGGAGTGAGAGAAGGTGGCTAACGAAGAGTAATCAACCAACCTTTCGACGACGGAGAAGTGGATCATGCTGAGACTGGAAACTGAAACCGGATGGTGGTTGGTGACGCATCCTGACCATGCGCGCCTGGCCGGAGCCTTTGCCGAGCGCTGGGGGAATGAGCGCTTTCTTCCACCCGAGCCGCGTGCGCATGTGCTGAAAGGAATCTCGTGTCACGACGATGGCTGGGCGGCACGCGATGCCGCACCGCAAATCACTCGCCAGGGTAAGCCCAGCGCATTCTCCACGGAACTGGTCGGCAAATATTCCGCGTTTGAGGAGATCGATCTGGCAGATTATCTGGCCGTGCGCGACCGCGCGGTTCGGCTGATCGCGTCTGAAGACGCCTACGCCGCTTTGCTCATCTCTATGCATACGTACAGTTTGCTGAACGACCACGCCGACCGTTCGACGATTGTTCCAGATCAGTTGCCGCTACTCGACGAATTTCTCGTACAGCAGAAGGCTCTGCAACAATCGCTCGCGAAAACAATTGTCTCCGATGCACAATTCACGCCGGAACAAACCCGGGAAGCCACAGTTCTCGATCATTTTCGATTGTTGCAAGCGACGGACAATCTTTCCTTACTAACCTGCGTAGACTATCGCCGGCCAGCGCACCTGTTGCATCCACTGCCTCTGCGCGGCGGAGGACACATGCGGGTAGAAGTGCGAACGGTGGCTCCGAGGCACTTCGTCCTCGATCCTTATCCTTTTGACGAGCCGGCTCTCAGTTTTCGCTTTCCCGCCCGCCAGGTCGAAGGCTCCCTCTTCAAGTCGGCATCGGAATTGCAAAAGCATTACAACAACGCTGCGGTCGAGATGCTGTCGGTCGAGGTGAGCGAGAACTGAATGAGCGGGGACTGAATGAGCAAGGACTGAATCGGATCAAAGATGGTCGCACGCGCGACCAATCCATACCAGCAATCAGGGCAGCAGAGAGACGTGGGCGGCAACAATCCGCCAGCCTTCCGGGAAGCGCACCCAGACCTGACTCTGTCTTCCAGTTACGATCCGCGCATCCACGGTGCGTTCGAATTCAAGAGTGATGCTGCCGTAGTCGCGTCCGAAAGTGACGATGTCCAATCGTCGAATCGTTCGCGCCAGGTTCACGGATGGGCGGCCTTTGCGAAAGGCCGCGATCTCGTCGATGCCGTGGAGATTCTCCGTAATGCCGAAGCGCATGGCCTGCGGCGAAGCCCAAGACATTTGGATCAAAGCCTCAGCTTCGTTGCTTACAAGCGCGGTTTCGTACTGCGGATAAATGGCTGCCAGTTCGGCGACAATTTCTGGGTCGTTGATGCGCATAATTCAGAATGCGTTCAAATTAGGTTCTGAACATCTTTTGGAAATGTTCAGAAGAGTTTCCGAGCCGGCAAGACATGCTTAGGAATCGCGGCACTCACCGTGAACATGGGTTCGTTTACCACCTGGCTCAGCCGCAAATGCATCGCAACACTACACAGCAAATAAGCGTGGATTTCGCTGAACTTCCAGTGCTCGACGAGTAGATCGATCATGCGTGAGGTCGCGGCGCGCGCGGCGGCGATTGCGTCGCTACCCGACTCAATCACGATCCAGGCCTCGGTCTCCGCATGCACGGCGTACGCCGCAGACTCGACGATGGGACCCGCCAGTTGACTCCGTTTATGCAAATGGAATCGCAAAGTTACATCAGCCGGGCACTCAATCCCGTTGATGCAGACCTCTCCGTCGCCCTGAGCGGCGTGCGCATCGCCAGCGGAAAAAAGAGCTCCGCGGTTCAACACCGGCAGGTACAGAGTGGCGCCCTGCGATAATTCGCGAACGTCCATGTTGCCGCCGAAGACGCCCGGGGGGCGCGTGCGGAACTCTCCATCCTCAGCTGGAGCAATCCCCATCACCCCGCAGAACGGGCGCAGAGCAACAACGGCCGGTGCAAGAGACCGGCTGATCGCGCCGTCGAGTTGCCAATGAAAAAGATAGGGCTGCGAAAAACGCTCTTTGAGAAAGCCAAGGCCAGTGATCACGCTGGACCATCCCCAACCCTTGTGAGCCACTTCAAGCACGTCGATCTCCAGGGCGTCGCCGGGTTCCGCGCCTTCCACAAAAATTGGGCCGGTCAAAGCGTGAATGCGTCCGCGGTCGATCTCGAGGAACTCAGCGACCGTCATCGCGGGATGCACCTGCGCTCCACTGGAATCGAGGCATGCCAGATGTACAGTGTCACCGGGAGTAATGCGGAGTCGCGGTTCCATGGCGCGATTCCAGCGCGAGTGAACCGGCTCGGCAGAGAGGGAGAAGTCGGCCATCAGCCTTCGATCTCCACCGTCATTTGCACTTCGACGAGCGCGTTGTGCGGCAATGCCGAAACGCCGATAGCCGCGCGCACATGGCGCCCCGCGTCGCCCAGCACATCGACCAGCAGATCCGATGCGCCATTGATGACTTTGGGTGAATCTTCAAATCCAGCCACGGCATTCACGTAGCCGTTTACGCCGACGACACCTTTCACAATATCCAGAGAGCCGAGATGACGCTTCAGTACGGCCAGTTGTGTGAGCGCGCAGGCCCGGGCCGCAGCGTAGCCTTGCTCTGTCGTGCGGTCGAGGCCGACCGTCCCCGTAATGACTCCGTCCACGCCGGTGGAGATCACGCCAGAAAGATACACAATGCCGCCAACGGTTTTTGCGGGAATGAAGTTGCCGCCAGGTTCCGGCAAGCTTGGCAGAAGGATTCCTAGTTCCTGGAGTCGCATTTCTCTTCCTGATGCCACAGCCTGGGTTGCCTCCGAGCGCAGAATGACCGTAATCTAACACACTTGTGATTGCTGCGAGATTCCGTCGTGGGATTCTGCCCAGCGCGCGAGATTCAACTTGCATCTTCCGGTCTTCACGCTAACATGTCCCATGCATCGACCCTTAACCAGCCTGATAGCCGCTGCAGCAGTCTGGCTAGCCGCAAGCCTCCTGCAGAATACCCGACAGCCATCCGGCCCAACTGCGACTGCAGGTATTTCCTCGCCGATGTTGCGCACCGGGCGCACGTCGCCTTCCGACCTTGAGGTGGGAGGCGAACTCGCGGGCCTGTCGCCGGGCACATCGCGTTATATGACGCGCGACGATCTGCTGGCCCTGCCGCAGGTCAGCTACACCGTAACGGACGACCCAAACTTCACCGGCCCCACGCAGGTTCGCGGTGTGTTGCTGGAGGATTTGACTCGAACGCTCGCCGCCGTCCCGGGGTCGGACATGCCGGTGGCGATTTGCAACGACCAGTACCGCGCCAATTATTCTCACGCCTACGTTGCAGAGCATCATCCCATACTCGTGTTGACGATTAACGGCGAGCCTCCGGCTGGCTGGCCCAAGGATCACGAGACTCACAACTACGACATGGGCCCGTACATGATTTCGCACGCCAGGTTCGCGCCCGCTGCCAGGATTTTGTCGCACCCGGAGGAAGCGCAGATTCCCTGGGGGGTGGTGCGCATCGAGTTCCGCGATGAGAAGACGGTCTTTGGCGCGATCGCGCCACGCGGGCCGCAGGCCGCCGATGAACTGGTGCAGGACGGCTACCGCATCGCACAACAGAATTGTTTCCGCTGCCACAACATGGGACGGGAAGGCGGAACGAAATCCGGACATCCCTGGCTGGTGCTGTCGGCCTGGGCTGCGGCATCGCCAGAATACTTCGCTGACTACGTGCGTAACCCGCAGTCCAGGAATCCGAGCGCGCAAATGCCCGGTAATCCCGGTTACGATGATTCCACAATCAGCGCACTCGTTGCCTACTTCAGGACGTTCTCGGCTCCGCCTCAGGAGAAACCATGACCCTACGCAGCGCCAAGATGCTTCTAGTCTTTGCCGTGGCGGGATTCTATTCGTTCGTGGTTCTCAACAACACGACCGACTACTCCGCGAACTATCAGTTCGTACGCCATGTTCTCATGATGGACTCGACCCCTCCTGGCAATCGAGGCATGTGGCGCGCTCTGAATGCACCAGCCTGGCACATCTTCTTTTACGCTTCGATCATTGTGTGGGAGGCCGTCACGATGGTTCTCTGCTGGTGGGGTGGGGTTCGTCTGGCGAGAGCTTTACGAGGAACGGCAGAAATGTTCGATCAAGCCAAAAGAGTCGCGATCGCCGCGCTAACCTGCGCACTCCTCATGTGGCTGGTGGCTTTTCTGAGCATCGGCGGCGAATGGTTCCTGATGTGGCAGTCGAAAACCTGGAATGGCCAGGACGCGGCCTTTCGCATGTTCGCCGTGATCGGCATCGTGTTGCTGCTCGTCGCGCAACCAGAGAGTGACGGGCGGTCCTAGACATCGCAACCTTCCTGACGCTATGTGGCCGAGTTCAACCGGCGGTTCGCCCTGAGTAAAGCAGGCGAGGGCGTGCCAGTGTCGAGAGCGCGGGCGGGACACCCCGTGAGAACCGCCGAGGATGTCGGCGCTACACAGTGCGGGGACGCGCGTTGTAGCATCTAAGGAAGCACAATGACAGCCGAAGGAAATCCAGCGCGCGTTCAGCTCATTCATCCCGAAACCCGAACCCAAGCATCGGACCAGCTCAGCTCTTGGCTGGAGCAACTGGTTTCGCGCAAGGGCAGCGATCTGCTGCTGGTGCCGCAGGCGCCCGCGTCCATTCGCGTGGAGGGAACTCTGGTCGTCATCGGCGACCGTCCTCTGACTGGCGAGGAAATCGAGGCGGCAGTGTTGCCGGTGCTGGCGCCCCATGCGCGCCAGGATTATCAAGAGCGCCACATTGCGGACTCGTCCTATCGCGTGGAAGGGCTGGGACGGTTCCGCATCAATCTGCATCACGAGCGCGGACGCGCGGCCGCGACGGTGCGCGCGCTGCCATCGAAAATACCGGCAATCGACGAACTTCGCCTGCCGCCAGGAATCGCTGCGCTGGCCAAGTTGCGCCGCGGCCTGGTGATTATCGGCGGAGCGACCGGTTCGGGCAAGACCACAACCATGGCAGCGTTGGTCAACGAAATCAACCAGCGCGAAGCGCGCCACATCGTGACGATCGAAGATCCCATCGAGTACGAACATGCCCACAACCTGAGCGTGATCGAGCAGGTGGAGATCGGGATCGATGCTCCCGACTTCCCTACCGCGTTGCGGGCGGCACTGCGGCAGGCGCCGGACGTGATCGTCGTGGGCGAGATGCGCGATCCGGAGACGGCGAGAATCGCGCTATCGGCCGCGGAGACCGGGCATCTCGTATTTACGACTCTGCATACCACCGACGCGGCCTCGACGGTCTCGCGCATCGCCGATTCGTTCCCGCAGGAGCGGCAGCACTCGATTCGCGCCGAGATGGCTATGGCGCTGGCGGCCATGCTGACGCAGACTCTCATCCCGCGGAAGAACGGAGGCCGTGTGCCAGCGGCGGAACTGCTGATGGTCGGCTACGGCGCGCGCCAGCATATCCGCAAGAACGCGCTGCAGCACCTGCAGCAGGAGATCACCATCACCCGCAAGCAAGGATCGTTCACGCTGGAGGAATCGCTGGCGCAGTTGGTATTTCAGAATGACCTGGGGCGCGAGGACGCGATGGTGCGGGCGCTGCATCCGCAGGATCTCGACGTGATGCTCAAGGCCAAGGGATTTTGACCCGGCGCAGTTGGACGACCAACACGAGCGGTCTGGTTTAATATCTGGCTGACTGGGATGATTCAATCGGGAGCTTTCAGAGATGCCGCTGACAAAATCGGAAATGATGTTTGAGGAATGCCTTGAGGACCGTGCAATCACTTATGAGCGTCTTCCGGAATTGTCAGACTTGCAACAGAAGCAGCCAGACTATCTGGTTGAGCGTGGAAACCTGACCTGCGTGTTCGAGGTCAAGGAGTTAACCGAGCCTCCGAACAGACCCGGGGGGAAGTATCCGATTGCCGGACCAATTCAGAAGCAGATAAAAGAAGCCCGAAAGCAGTTCGGACAGTATGAGCGGCGTTGCTGTGCCGTCGTTCTCTACAACACCGGCAGCATAAGGAGATCGGTTGAACTCACCGCTGTAATGTCCGCGGCCTTCGGCACGTGGGATGAGCTTCCAGAGCCACTCGACGATCAGCCTCCGGCCTATAAGTTTTCTGGCTCCGACTCTGTTCTATCTCGCATCAAGAATACCCGAATCAGTGCGGTTCTAGTCTTAGCGGAGTATGCATTGGATCGCCTCTTCGTGGATGTCTGGAAGGAACTTCAGGCAAAGAGGGAGCGTGGAGAACCGATCGAGCATTCGGATCACATCAACCTCCTGAATAGGCTCGATCCAAACGGCTGTCGTAGGGTTTCCTATCAAGGCACGCTACGGGTTGTAGTCATCGAGAATCCTTATGCAAGCGTTCCTTTTCCGGAAGAGCTATTCATTGGCCCATTTGACCAGCGTTGGCGCAGAGAGTCGGAGCATTTTCGGCTCGCGTTCTTGGGCTCGGAATTAGAGAGACTGAGGGCCGAAGGAATACCACACCTGTTCCTATAGAGGCCTTCGTAGTTGTCACGCCCAATATGTCCGGTCCAGGCTGCGGTACTGAATCGCCTCGGCAATGTGCTTGGGTTCGAGGTTCGCGGAGTCTTCCAGGTCGGCGACGGTGCGGGCTACTTTCAGAATGCGGTCATGGGCGCGGGCGCTCAGGCCTTGCTGGGTCATGGCGCGTTCGAGCAGGCGCTCGCAATCGGCCGACAGTTCGCAGAATGTCCGGATGTGGCGGGAGTGCATCTGGGCATTGCAGTAGAGTTTTTCGCGCGATGAGGCGAAACGTGCGATCTGCTTCTGGCGGGCGCGGATGACCCGCTCCCGAATCGTGGCCGAGTTCTCCGGTTCATGAGTCGACCGCATTTCTTTGTAATTCACCGCTGGCACGTCGATGTGAATATCAATGCGATCCATGAGCGGGCCCGAAATCTTCGACACATAGCGCTGGATCATCGGTGTGGTGCACTGGCAGTCGCGGGTGCGGTCGTTGTGGAAGCCGCAGGGGCAAGGATTCATGGCGGCGGCCAGCATGAAGCGCGCCGGGAACGTCAGCGACATGGAGGCGCGGGCAATGCTCACCGTGCCGTCTTCGAGCGGCTGGCGCAGGACCTCGAGCACGTTGCGGGGGAATTCTGGCAGTTCGTCGAGAAACAGCAGGCCGTTGTGGGCGAGCGACACTTCGCCGGGCCGCGGGATCACGCCGCCGCCGATCAGCCCGGCGTCCGAAATCGTGTGATGCGGAGAACGGTAAGGGCGGGTTCCAACCAGGCCCGTACCTTGGTCGAGCACTCCAGCCACGCTGTGAATCTTAGTGGTTTCGAGTGCCTCCTCAAACGTGAACGGCGGCAGGATGGTGGGCATGCGCTTCGCCAGCATGGTCTTGCCGGAGCCGGGCGGGCCGATCATGAGGATATTGTGACCTCCGGCGCAGGCAATCTCGATGGCGCGTTTGGCGGTCTGCTGGCCCCGCACATCTTTGAAATCGACAAAGAATTGCTGCGACTCGCGCAGTAACGAGTCGCTGTCGGCTTTGATGGGGACGATGCCATTACCCGAGTTCACGAAGTGAATCACGTCGAGGAGCGAGCGCACAGGATAGACGTCCAGGCCCGAGACCATGGCGGCCTCTTTGGCATTCGCCTCAGGCACGACCATGCGGGCGATTTTTTTGCTGCGGGCTTCGATGGCAATGGGGAGGGCGCCGCGCACACCGCGAACGCCCCCGTCGAGCGAGAGTTCGCCGACGAACAGACAATCCGTCATGTCTTTCTTGGTGAGGCCGCCATAAGCTCCGACGATGCCGAGGGCCATGGGCAGGTCGAATCCGGAACCTTCTTTCTTGATGTCGGCCGGAGCCAGATTGATGGTGATATGCGTGGGCGGGATGTCGTAGCCGCAGTTCTTCAGCGCGGCGCGGACGCGGTCGCGGCTCTCGCGCACGGCGGCGTCGGGCAGGCCGACCGTGTGGAAGTGATCCTGATCGCACTTGATGCCGGAGCAATCAACTTCCACCTGAATAATGTTGGCATCGATGCCGTAGACGGCGGCGCTGAGAGTCTTATAGAGCATGTCTTATCGAGCATGAAGATAACGGCGGCAAATCTCCACTTCTCGCAAAAGACGCGAGACCCTTCGACTCCGCTCAGGGCGAGAATGGTGGCACCCAGACCCTGGGACACACGAAGTCCTGATGTGCTAAGATACCTACCTTACGCACGGAGTGTGGGATTGGCTGTGACGGATGTCACCGGAAGTCTGTGGAAAACAGGACTGTTTTTTGCCAGTCTTGCACTTCGCGCCCGCAAAACGCCCGTCGGAACTGACCAGATTCTCTCGGGCCGTGGTTGAACCTTGGTCACCAAGAGTCAATAACCTGCCTCGTTTCGCAGACGCGTAAGAATAGAATGGCTTCTTCGATCAGCGATCAGCAGTTTCTCCCATGACGACAGACCCCTTAACCCTCCGCCCCCGCGCCCTCCCGGAAATCTGGATCGGGAAGAATCGCAATTATGGCGATGGGTTCTGCTGTTTCTGGTCTTCCTGTCGGTCGCACTGGCCGGGCTGCTGTGGGAACGGCTGGAAAACATCCCGTATTCGCTTCGCGTCATACCGATTGGCGTGCTGGTTCTTTCGATCCTGTTTGCGGTCTACGCTTACGGGCGGCGTCGTGAAGTCAGCGAACTCAAAGGACTGCTGCGCGGATTGCAGCACGTGGGAGCTGCGCCCTCGGAAGAGCAACTCGACCAGCTGAGCCAGGTCATCTGCGCTCGCAGCGCAACTTCAAAGAGTTGATCGATTCCTTTGATGATCCCGCGTGCGCGGTCTCGCTTGACGGCACGCTGCGCACGGTCAACCGGCGCATCACCGAGTTGACTGGCGCTCACTTACTCCGAATTGGTGGGTCGCAAAATCTACGATTTGGTCGAGGAGCCCGACGCAAGCGGAAGTGGAACGTGGCCTGGGGCGCTTTCTGGAAAAGAGGCGATGGTCCGGGACGGTGCGGCTCCGGCTGAAGAACAGCTCGCGGCCTCTTTATTTTGAATGCGTGTTGAACGGCATTATCAAAGGCGACGAGGTGGTCGGTGCCAGTTTGCTGGGGCGCGACGTGACCGAGCAGCGCGAGAAAGAACTGCGCTTCACGGAATTGTTCGAGACCTTGCAGGAGGGCGTTTACTTCAGCACGCCCGAGGGACACTTACTGGACGCCAACCCGGCGCTGGTGAACATGCTGGGATATGTGGAGAAAGGCGATCTTCTGGCGGCGGAGCCGGCGGCGTTGAACTTCGATTCCGGCCAGCCCGTGCTGGGGCGAGCGGTTGACGACCGCGGAGGGATTCGCACGCGAGAGGTCAAACTGCGGCGCAAGGATGGAACCGCCGCGGTCTTTCTGGACTCCTCGCGCGCGGTGTGGGACACGTCGGGCAACATTATCCGCTACCAGGGAACGCTGGTCGACATCACAGAAAAGCGGAAGATGGAGCAGGAACTGGCGCAGCAGGAGGAGTTTCGCCGGCGTCTGTTGGAAAGTTTCCCGGACCTGATTCTGGTCGTCGACTTGGAAGAACGCTACACGTTCGTGAGCGCGCGGGCTCGCGATCTTCTGGGTTATCAGCCGCAAGAAATGTTAGGGAAGAAGATTTCCGAGCTGGCCGATCATTCGCCCGAGTTGGCTGCTCTCTACCATGAAGTCGTTTCCGGCAAAGAGGCTTTCGCGTCCGCAGAGTACGGGGCGCGGCATCACGATGGAAACTGGCGGACGATGCGCGCGGCCGGCAGCCGGTTGGTCGACGCCGAGGGAAAGACTACCGGAGTCATCATTTCGGTGCGCGATATTACGGTCGAACGGAAGCTGGAACAGCAGGTCGTTCAGAGCGAGCGCCTGGCGGCCATGGGCGCAATGATTGGCGGCGTCGCCCACGAACTTAACAATCCTTTGACCAGCATCATGGGCGTGAGCGAACTGCTGCAAGACACTGAAACCAACGAGACCTCTCGCAAACAGCTGGCCATGCTGCAGCAGCAGGCACGGCGCGCGGCCGAGATTGTCCAGAATCTCACCTACTTCTCGCGCCCGCCCGCGCCGGGCAAGAGCCGCATCAACCTGGTGGAAGTGGTGGAGCGCACCCTGAACCTGCATGCTTATTCCCTGCGCAAGAACAATATTACGGTCGATTTTCTGAAAGAAGCGGGAGTGCCGTATGCCTTAGGCGATCCGCACCAATTGATGCAGGTGTTTCTGAACCTGATCGTCAACGCCGAGCAGGCGATCCGCGAGGCGCGGGATAAAGGCACGCTGCGGATTCGATTGGGCAAAGGCGACAATTCCGTCTGGGTGAGCTTTCACGACGACGGCCCTGGAATCCCGAAAGAAAGCCTGTCGAGCATCTTCGATCCCTTTTATACGACCAAGCGGCCGGGCCGCGGCACGGGATTGGGCCTGAGCATCTGCAAGTCGGTAATGAAAGAGCACAACGGCAGCGTGGAAGCGGCCAACTCTCCCGAGGGCGGATCGGTATTCACGGTGACGCTGCCGATTTCGGCGGTGGTGTAAGCACATCCGAGAATCGGCGTCCTAACGTTCGACGGCCATCGCCACAGCATTCCCTCCGCCGAGGCACAGCGCGGCGATGCCGCGCTTCACGTCGCGGCGGATCATTTCATAAATCAGCGTGACCAGCACACGCGCCCCGCTAGCCCCGATGGGATGACCGATGGCGACCGCGCCACCGTTCACGTTGACCTTGTCGGGATTCAGACCCAACTCGCGCATCACTCCCAGCGCCTGCACCGAGAATGCTTCATTGAGTTCGTAGAGGTCGACGTCTTCATTCTTCCAGCCGGTCTTCTCCCAGATGGTGCGAACCGCGCCCACGGGAGCCATCATCACCCACTTCGGTTCCACGCCGCTGGTCGCCTGCGCCACAATGCGGACCATGGGCTTCGCGCCAAGTTCCGCCGCGCGCTTTGCGCTGGTGACGACAAGAGCCGCTGCCCCGTCGTTAACTCCCGGCGCGTTTCCGGCAGTGACGGTTCCATCTTTTTTGAATGCGGGCTTAAGCGCTCGCAGCACTTCGATGGTCGTGTCTTCTCGGGGACTTTCGTCTTTGTCGAAGATGGTCGGAGGCGCGCCCTTCTTCTTCGCCGGAATCTCCACGGGAACGATCTGCGACTTGAATCGGCATTCCTTGATCGCCGACAGCGCCTTGCGATGCGAGTTCAACGCGAACTCATCCTGCTCTTCCCGCGTGATGCCGTATTTCTCCGCGACATTCTCGCCGGTGATGCCCATGTGGTAGTCATTGAAAATGTCCCAGAGTCCATCGTGCACCATGGAATCGACGATCTGCGCGTTGCCGAGACGATATCCTTTTCGCGCCTGCGGCAAAAGATAAGGCGCGTTGGTCATCGATTCCATCCCGCCGGAGACGACGACAGAACTGTTTCCGGTCTGTATCGCTTGCGCCGCAAGCGCAACCGATTTCAATCCTGAGCCGCAAACCTTGTTGATTGTCATGGCACCTGTCGCGGGAGACAGTCCACCAAAGATGGCTGCCTGCCGCGCGGGATTCTGGCCGAGTCCGGCGGAGACGACGTTGCCCATGATGCACTCGTCGATCACCGTAACTTCGACACCCGACCGTTTGACCGCCTCGCGCACGGCGATGGCGCCCAGTTGCGTAGCGCTGAAATCAGAGAGGCTGCCCTGGAACTTTCCGACGGCGGTGCGACAGCCGGAGATGATGACAACATCGTCAAAAGAGGCCATGAATCAAGCTCCCGCGAAGATTTCGCTCTTCTGATTATAGATGCAGGCGTGCGCGAATGCATCGCTCGCGAGATGAACGTTCATGCTGCTCCTTGTCCACGGCAGCAGCGTGATTCTTGCATCCGCTCGCGGGTTCAACACAGACGAGCGAGGTGTTTACAGGAGGAAATTCTGCGCGACTCACTGTCGTCTTGAAGAATTTAGTTGACTTCCGCTTCGAAATCTCTCTCAGTCGTGACTTTGGTATCGCGACCTTGCACGGTTTGATCATCATTTTTTTCTTGACTTCATTTTTCATTAACTCTATACATCAACTAGTTGCAGTATGAAGACCGCTGCAACATTTTCCATGAAAAATGGAAGGGAGAATAGGAACAATGGCAACCAAGAAAAAGGCAAAGAAGAAAAAGAAACACTAAGTAAGGTTCAGTACTAAGGCAATAGGGGACGCTCAAGAGCGTCCCCTAAGTTTTTTGGATCGGGAATTGTCCAGCGCAAACTGGCTAGTTAGGCCGTTCGGCGCGGCTCTCCAGTCGCCGAGGAATCCGCTTCTCCTTCTCCGGACACAAACTCCGAAACGCACAGAAGTTGCAGTGCATCCCCGTCTTCGCTTTGAAGACGCCGGCGGCAATACCCTGAGCAGCAGCATCCACGCGGTCGCGGGCCGCCAGCAGTTGGCCCTCGCTGCGAGTCGTGACGACAGGAACGTTCTCCTCAAGGTTGTAAAGAATCAATGCTCCGACGGTGTATCCCCATTTTTCTCGGGCCGCGATGGCATAAAGGGACAGCTGCAGGCTCTCGTCCGCGTCTTCCTGATCGCGGGCCTTGCCGGTCTTGTAGTCGACGATGGCGACGCAGCCATCGGAGCGCTGGTCGATGCGATCGATACGGCCGGCCACCACAGTCTGGCCCACATGAATCTCGAAGGATTGTTCAGTATGCAAAACCTGCGGCGTCGCAGAGCGAGCCGCGGCCATGAAGTCGTGCAGCTGCGCGATGCCCTGCTTCTCGTAGAGTTCGTGCTGGTAGGGTTCCAGAATCTTGGCTTCGGCCAGATCGAGGCGGAACAGGTCGATGAGTTCATCTTCTGTCTTGGGGCGGCCGAGGGTTACGGAATCGAAGTAAGTTTTGAGCACGCGATGTATCGCAGCACCATACTGCATTGCGGCGGCGGGCTTGGCGGACAGGCGCCAGTCGCGTTCGAGTTTGAACTGCAATCCGCAGCGCTCGTAGGTGTCGACGGCCGACGCGCTGAGCCGCGATTCCAAGCCTTCCAGCACCGGAAGCTCGAACCACCGGTTGGTTTGCGATTCGGCGGGATAAGCTACCGAGGCTTCGGCGAAGATGTCGAGGCTGGTCTGCGACCCGCGTGCCGGCACCGCGGTCAGCCAACACGCAAGGTTTTTGTTCTCGATCAACTCCCGCATGTAGCCGTCGGGATTCTTGTTGATCTTGCCTTTCCCCTGCCTTGAGTAAATGTGCAGGGAGTCGCGGGCGCGGGTCATGGCCACGTAGAACAAACGGCGCTCCTCCTGACCGTGGAGCGTCTTGTCATCGGCCTCGGTGATGGAATCGGCGTCGCGCAGTTCCCTGGGAAAGGCGACCAGCGTCTCCTTGTACGAACAGGGGAAGGAATTGGCATTGGCGCGAAGAATGAAGACGTGGGGAAACTCGAGGCCCTTGGCGCCGTGCACGGTCATGAGGCGTACGGCATTTTCGCCCTCATTCGATTCCATGGGAATCACGCCGCCAGCCTCGCGGAAGTATCCGAGATAGTCGACGAGTTCTTCCAATTCTGTGGTCTTGTTGACTTTCTTCGTTTCCCAATCCTTTACGAAGCGCAGGGCCGCCTGAAGGATGGGCGATGCGGCATCGAGCCTAAACTGTTTCACGATGATGTCGAGTGCCGCGCGAGCCTTCGCTTCCTTGCGGCGAATCTCTTCCCGGGCGCGCTGCACTGCAGCCAAAACCTCGCCGCCCCCGTCCACCCGGTCCAGCGCAGACTGAAGCGGGACGACCTGGCCTTCCCGATTGTCCCGGGCAATGGAACGCATCACCTGGCGAAGCTGTTGCGGATTCACATGAAACGCCGGCAAGGCCGCAACGCGAAACAAGCTGACGTCGTCGCCCGCGGAAACGATCGCGCTCAGGCAGGCAAAGAGGTCCCGAACTTCGGGGGTATCGGAAATGTCCATGCTCTCGATGACGAACGGAATGTCGGCTTTGGCGAGTTCGTGCACGACATCATCGCGATGCAGATGCGAGCGGTAGAGGATGCCGAAGTCGGACCATTTGCACTTAGATTTTTTCTGCGCATCGCGGATGAAGGCGGCCACGTCGGGGCCCTCCGCATCTCGGTTGGTCAGCACGACTGCCGAAACCAACGGACTCGGAAGCTGCGTTCCAGCTCTCGCGGCTTCCTCTTCGCGGGCAGACTGCAGCGGCTGCCGGTGGTACGCCGGAGCGCCGTCTGCATTCTCAGCAGCATTCCTGGCAGCGTTCGTGGCTGCATTCCTGGCAAAGACCGGCGGATTCTGGTCGATCAAAGCAAACGCACTGCGCAAGATAGGCGTCGTAGAACGACGATTCTTTTCCAGCGCCACCTGTTTCGCGCCTGGAAAATGCCGGTGGAAGAGGTCGAAGGCTGCGCTCGATGCGCCGCGAAAACGGTAGATCGCCTGGTCGGGATCACCGACGGCGAAGAGGTTGCCGGCGGAACCGGCGAGCCGGGTCAGAATCCGGATCTGCGCCAAGTTGGCGTCCTGAAATTCGTCAGCCAGAATGAAACGAGCGCGGGCGCGAGCCTCGGCGAGAACCGTCTCGTCGCTCTGCAACAAGGCATGGGCACGCGTGATCATGTGGCCGAAGGTCCCGAGATTCTCTTCGAGCAGCCAACGCTCCATGGTTTCGAACACGCGCGCAATCTCGTGGCAGCGGCCCAGGACCTCGGCATCATCAAGAGCATTCTTGGACTTCGCGACGCGCGGCATAGGCACTTCGCCCCGCTCCAGGCGCTCGACGTAGTGCGCGTATTTTTCTGGCGTGATCAGCTCGTCGTGGCAGCGGCTGACGAACTCCAGCAGGTCGTTCAGAAACTGCCCGACATTGGCGGCGCGAATAAAGTGCTCGAGATGAAGTTCGCGCATGCGGCGGCGCAGGTAGATCCAGAGATCCTTGTCGTCGAGGACGCCAAAATTTCGGTGGACGCGGGTGAGCAGGTCGAGGCAGTAGTCGTGAAAGGTCGCTGCATTCACCGTTTTGCCCCCGAGCAACTTGCGCACGCGCTCGCGCATTTCTCGCGCCGCATTCACGGTGTAGGTGAGGGCAAGAATCTCGTCGGGTTGCGCGTGGCCATCGCGGACCAGGCGCTCGATGCGATGGGTGAGGACAGAAGTCTTCCCCGTACCAGCACCCGCGACCACCAGCATGGGCCCGTGGATGTGCTCGATGGCTTCGCGCTGACGATCGTCTGGAACAAACAGCGCCGGAGCGGAGCTACTCTTCGAAGACGGCATTAAGGTGAGGATATCACCGCGGGCGGGAGAGGACTGAGCACGGTGCGTCTGGCAGACAGTCGAGGCCGCTGTCGCTATGACCTTCCGGCCGCCGCCTCAACCCAGTTCAGAGAATACGATCGCTGTGGCAGCGATGGCGGCGGTTTCGGCCCGTAGAATCGCGTTGCCCAGCGACGCCGAGATCCATCCGACCTTCTGGAAGAGTTGCGATTCGTCTTCCGCCCAGCCTCCTTCGGGACCGATCGCCAGCGCGATCTCTCCTCCCGGTCGAGAAGCGAGCACATCGCGCAGCAGAGCCTGCTGCTCCGACTCTGCCAGTACGATGCGCAACGCAGCCGTGGTGGCGTTCGCCGCTTCCTGCAGTTTGATGGGCGCAGCAATCTCGGGCGGGGCGGCACGGCGCGACTGCTCGGCGGCCTGCAACGCGAGCCTGCGCCAACGGTCGGCGCGCTTTGCCGCGGCCGCAGCCAGGTGCGCGTCCGTGCGGCGGGCGATTACGGGCACGACTCGCGAGACTCCCAGCTCAGTACATTTCTCAATCGCCCATTCCATGCGGTCGAACTTGAAAATGGCAAGCCACAAAGTAACGTTGGGTACCGTGACCGCGGGAACTTCTTCGCCCAGTTCGAACTCGACTCGTCCGTCCTGGACGTTCGCGATGCGTCCGCGCCTCACGGTTCCAGCGGTCGAGATGTCGAATTCTTGTCCGACGCGAGCGCGCAGCACGCGAACGAGATGATCAGCATGCGAGCCGGTGAGGGCAGCCTGGTTGCCTGAGAATTCTTCGGCGATCCATCGGCGTCGGGTCATGAGTGGATCGAGCGTGCGGGAGAGCATTCCGTTGGAGCAGCTATCCGAACATGTCTTTCATCTTGCCCATCAGCGAACGCAGCAAGGGCTGGTTGTCGACCTTCGAGAGAGCATCGAGTTCCTGCAACAACTCTTTCTGGCGCTTGTTAATCTTGGTCGGAACCTGCACGCGCACCTCGACGTACAAGTCGCCCTTGCCGTGCCCGTTCAACACGGGCACTCCTTTGTTGCGAATGCGAAACACAGCGCCGGGCTGAGTCCCATCCGGAATCTTCAGACTGTGCTCGCCTTCCATCGTAGGCACCCGAATCTCCGCGCCCATCGCGGCCTGGGTCACCGAGATCGGGACGACGCAGTGCAAATCGTTGCCTTCCCGCGCGAAGAAAGCATGCTCTTTCACGTGCAGCACTACGTACAAATCTCCGGCCGGGCCGCCGAATGCGCCAACTTCGCCTCCACCGGAAAAGCGGATGCGCGTTCCATCTTCAACACCTGCGGGAACTTTAGCGTCGACCGTGCGCTGCCGCAGAACGCGGCCATCGCCTTTGCACTTTGGGCAGGGATCCGTAATAACGCTGCCCGTCCCCTGGCACGCGGGACAGGTGCGCGCAATACTGAAGAATCCTTGCTGGTAGCGTACCTGGCCGCGGCCACCGCAGGAGCGGCACGTCGTTGATCCCTTGCCAGGCGCGGAACCGGAACCACGGCAGTCTTCGCAGGCCTCGTGACGGCGAACCGTGACCTGCGACTCGGTGCCGAAGAACGCCTGTTCAAACTCAAGGGTCAGATCTTCGCGCAGGTCGGCGCCGCGCTGCACCCGGCTGCGGCGTCCACCTCCACCCCCGCCGAACATGTCGCCAAAACCGAAGATCTCTCCGAAGATGTCGCCGAAGTCCTGAAAGACGGTGGGATCGAATCCGCCAGCGCCCGGCCCGGAACCGCCGCCCAGTCCGGCGTGGCCGTAGCGGTCATAGGCGGCACGTTTGTCGGTGTCGGCGAGCACGGCATAGGCTTCGCTGACTTCCTTAAATTTTTCTTCCGCATCGGGATTGTTGGGATTGCGGTCGGGATGGAACTGCAGCGCAAGCTTGCGATAGGCGCTCTTGAGCTCCACTTCGGTGACGGTGCGGGTCACGCCGAGCACTTCGTAATAGTCACGCTTCGCGTTCGCGGTCAGAAAAACCTTCCTTCAATGGACAATCCAAATACCTCAGTGGCTAAGCCCGCTCCTATAAGCCCCGAGCAATCGCAGCGCTGAAAGCGCTGCGCCACCCAAGAACAAAACCTAGAGTAACGAATTTCAGGGATTCTTTGCGACCTTCACCATGGCCGGGCGCAGCAGGCGATCTTTGAACTTGTAACCGCGCTGCAATTCCTCGAGCACCTCGTGGTCGGCCGCGTCGGAGGTCTCCACCATTTCGATGGCCTCATGCACATGAGGATCGAACGGCTCGCCCTTGGCGGGTATGGCACGCACACCGATTTTCGCCAGCGCATCCTGCAACTGCTTGTAGATGAGTTCCACGCCGCTGCGGAAGTCGCCCGGTTCCGACTTGACCTGCAACGCGCGCTCGAAGCTGTCGAGGACTGGCAGCAGCGGCTTGATGGAGTCGGCCGCGGCGTACTCGCGGAACTCCTGCTGCTCTTTGCTGGCGCGGCGGCGGGCATTTTCGAATTCGGCCTGCGCGCGCGCCAGGCGATCGAGCAAGGAATCGCGCTCAGCTTTCAGCTTCTGCAATTCTGCCGCGGGGCCTGTGATTTCGGCCGCACCCGCGCTGGCCGCAGATTCCGAGGGGCGTTCATCGCCGTCCGCGGGGGGAAGTTCGTGCTCCAAATCAAGTGCTGCCATTTTCGTTTCCGATTTTCCGTTTGCTTTTTTCATAACCGCGTTTTGTATTACTCCGATTCATTCAAAATCTTGTCAAACAACCGCGCGATGTACGAGACCGCGGTAATGGTGTGCTGATAATCCATGCGGGTGGGCCCAATTACCGCCAGCGAACCCATCACTTCGTTGCCGGCGTGCGCGGGCGCTCCAATCAAAACAAAATTCTGCATCGACGGCAGGGCCTGGTCGAGTCCGATGACGACGCGGACTGCCTCCTGCTTCACATCAAGATAGGCGCCGAGAAGTTGAACAACTTTTTCTTTTTCCTCCAGCGTCTTGAGCATCTCCTGCAGGCGCTCGCGATCCTGCTCACCGGTGACCAGGTTGGCCGCGCCTTCGACGAAGACAACTTGCGAACCTTGCTCAGCCGCCAGCGCGCCTTGTTTATAGAGTTGCTCAATCGAATTCATCAGCCGGTCGTATTCGCCGCGCTCCTGCTCCAGGCGGCGCGCGAGTTCCGTCCGCATCGATTCCATGGTCCAGCCGCGGAAATTCTCGTTGATGTAGCGCGCAGCCAGGTCCAGTTCCGACTGCGATAGATCAAGACGCAGCACCCGGTCTCGCACCAGGCCGGAACGCGTTACCAGCACGGCCAGAACTTTTTGTTCCCCCAGGCGCGAGAAATAAACATGCTCCAGCGCGTTCTTCGGCCCGCTGGTCGCGACCGTCACGCCCACGTTGCGCGAGATCAGCGAGAGCACGTGCGACGTGCGCTCCATGAACTCCTGTACGTCGGTAATGCCCGCCAGCGAATCGGAGATCATGGTCTCTTCCTGCGGCGCCAAACGAGCTGTGCCGGAAATCTGCTCCACGTAATAGCGATATGCCTCGGTCGTGGGGACGCGCCCGGCCGAGGCATGCGGCTGTTCGAGGAAGCCGGCGTCCGACAGGTCGGCCATCACGTTTCGAATGGACGCCGGGCTCAGCCCTTCGCGATTCGACCGCGCGAGCGTGCGCGAACCCACCGGCTCGCCCGTGGAGATGAACGTCTCCACCAGCGCGGTCAGAATTTCGCGTTCGCGATTCCCGATATTAGGGTCAGCAGGCATACACAATTATGTCAATTGTTTCGGTCCAAGCGGCACCAGCCGGGGAAGAAACCGCGTTCCAATTCATTCTACCTAACTATTTTAGATGCAGAAGGTTGCCTTTTGGACCAAAGTTGGGGTCGGGGGATTCTAGGTACAAGGCGGGGGCGCTGTAACGACCGCGGGGGCTCAAAGTATTCGCGGGGTAGTGAACGGAATGGCGATATTTTGAAAGCTATCGGGTAGAATGACCCAGCAAGAAAGGCTCTCCAATGGATGCGAGGCGCCGTGGCATTCATATCCTGGGCTGGCTATCTGTGGTCGCCGGCTATGGCCTTGCTCTCCTGCTCATTCGAGGTATCTTCCTCGGGATCACGCGAGGATTCCGCGCTGGCCGTTCCCAAGTCTTCGGGATCGTCTTAGGATACCTTCTGTTTTTTGCTCTCGCCGTTTACTTGTTCAACGTGGGACAGCGCGCACTATCGATTGCGAAAGGCAGACCTCGACCAGGAGCGCGGTTCGGATGGGGCTGTATAGTACTGGGCTCGATTTTCCTCTACGGTTCGGCCAATGATCACTTCCATCTAATCCCTGCGGGTGGTGTCAAACATCTGGAAGCTGCAAACGAGACGCAGGCCGTCGCGATGACGGTCACCGCCATCCTCGTTGCATTGGGCTGCATCCTGCTGGTCTTCTCTGGAATGTGGAAAGGACTCCGTCCACGCCATACCACGACGAGTGCTTAGGAACTTAAGAAGAGCCACGCATCGTTCTTCGAAGCAGGCCATAGCACTCTTGACCCGTGTCTTCAGCCCCAGCCCGTGAAGCCCAGAACCCTTCACGCATAAACCGCGGTACTGGTATCCTCTATCTCTTTCCATGAAATCCAGCCCCCACATCGCGGTAATCGGAGCCGGAGCTTTCGGCGGATGGACCGCCCTGCGTCTTCTGGAGCGTGGGGCGCGGGTCACGCTGCTCGACGCCTGGGGACCGGGCAATTCGCGGGCATCTTCGGGCGGGGAGACGCGGGTCATACGCGGAACCTACGGGTCCGATCAGCCTTATACAGAGATGGCGGCCCGCGCTCTAAGACTCTGGGCGAAGTATGAGCGGCGATGGAAGCGGGAATTCCTGCATCGCACCGGCGTGCTGTGGATGGCGACGGCTTCGGGGCGCAACAATGACGACGCGTTCGAACGCGGATCGGTTGAGGCGCTGCGCGCGGCGAAGATCAAGTTCCAGGAGCTCTCGGCGGCGCAAATGAAGAAACGCTGGCCGCAGATCAACTTTGAAGGCGTCGAGTGGGGAATCTTCGAGCCAGAGTGTGGATATCTGGACGCGCGAGCCAGTTGCCAGGCGGTGGTCGAAGCTTTCGCGGCGGCGGGAGGCAAGTACCGGCAAGCAGCCGTGCTGGCCGACGGCCTGGAAAACGAGCTTCTCTGTGGAAGACCGCCCCTTCTCTGTGGAGGAGCGGCCCTTCAGGGCCGCGTAAACCGCGTGAAATTCGAGCGGGCTTTAGCCCCCGAGGTTGCCCCTTCGGGAGATTGCCCTTCCCCGCAACCTCTCAAAGCCGATATTTATGTCTTCGCCTGCGGGCCGTGGCTCGGCAAGTTGTTCCCGCAGGCCATCGGCAATCTCATTCAACCCACCAAGCAGGACATTTTTTTCTTCGGTCCACCCGCCGGAGACGACCGGTTCAGCGACAAACATCTCCCGGTCTGGGCCGATCACCGCGGCCGCTTTCGTTACGGAATTCCCGGCGCCCTCTCCGGCGACGCCCGCCGCGGATTCAAGATCGCCGACGACACGCGCGGGCCCGCCTTCGATCCTACCGACGGCGAGCGCGTGGTCAGCGGGGAAACGCTAAAAGACATTCGCGAATACGTCGGCTTTCGCTTCCCTGGCCTGAAAAATGCGCCTCTGGTCGAGACGCGCGTTTGCCAGTACGAGCAGACTCCTGACAGCCATTTCATCCTCGATCGGCATCCGGCCGATGAGGACGTATGGATCGTGGGCGGCGGATCGGGGCACGGTTTCAAACACGGCCCAGCGATCGGGGAGATGATGGCGGATTTGATACTGAAGGAGGCGTGAGCCGAACGCGGTGTTTGGCGCCTGGCGCGATTCAAAAGGCCTTAACCACAGAGGACACACAGTCAACAGAGGAATTACCTCTGTGAACCCTGTGTCCTCTGTGGTGAAAGCTCTTACTGAATCTGAATCACGCTAGCCGGCGCGTTCGCTCGAATCTCAGTCACCCGCGTCACGACATTCTGCGCGAACTGGTAAATCGACTTGGCGTGCGGAGAATTCTCGCCCTCCAGCACGACCGGCGTGCCGCCGTCGCCGGACTTGCGCACTTCGGGGTCGAGCGCAATGTTCCCCAGGAATGGCACCGCAAACTGCGCCGCCATTTTTTCGGCGCCGCCCCGCGAGAAGATGTCCACTTCGTGCTGGCAGTGCGGGCAAGTGAAATAGCTCATGTTCTCGACCACGCCCACGACATCCACTTTCATCTGGCGAAACATTTCGATGGCCTTGCGCGCGTCCTGCAGCGAAACGTCCGACGGAGTCGACACCACCACCGCGCCCGTCAGCGGCACCGTCTGCACCAGCGACAGCGCAATGTCGCCCGTCCCCGGCGGCAGATCGACGATGAGGTAGTCGAGTTGTCCCCACTCCACCAGTCCCAGAAATTGGCGCACGATCTGGTGCAGCATGGGCCCGCGCCAGATGATGGGCTTGTCGCCGGGATTGAGAAAACCCACGGAAATCACTTTCAGGCCAAACGCCTGAATCGGCTCAATGCGGTTCTCGCCAACCATCCGCGGCTGGGTGTTGACCCCCAGCATGAGCGGGACGTTGGGCCCATACACGTCGGCATCGAGCAGCCCGACCTTGTGACCCATCTTGACCAGAGCGACGGCCAGGTTCACCGCCAGCGTGGTCTTGCCCACGCCACCCTTCCCGGACCCAACGGCGATGATGGCGTCCACCCCCGGCAGCGGCTGCGGCCCCTGCGGCGCCGGCCCTCCATGCTGATGCGGCATATGTGCGTTCAAAGAATCACACTCCAGATAAGAATTACGAAATTGAAGATGAGGCAGAACCCTCTTCGATTATACAGGCGGGCGTAGGCATTCCACTGTGCAGGGCAGGCTCGTGCCGGGAACGTTTGCGGTATGCTCAGTGTCGGATCTTACAGGTGAACCTGTGCTGACTCAACGCGCGTGTATCGTCGTCGCAATCGCTGCGGTACTCATCTCATGCGAACGCACAAGATCTCCATCCGATGAACTCAGAGTCAAGCTCGATAATCTGACCAGCATGGAAGAGCACAATGCGAAGCGGGCAGAGATGCGTCAGTTTCTGTGGAATCATTGGATTCAGAGAAAACCTGGCGATTTGTTTCTTGCCAGCGTTTCAAAAGAAGGCAAGACCACGGATTCGGAATATAGAATCTCACGTCTTTCTGGTGATACCCTCCTGCTCAAAGCGACGTTTGTGCGAGATAGGACTGGATATCAAGGGCAGGTGATACCGAAAGACGACGGCGGATACGAAGCATACACAATTGATAGAGTCCAGTCCAAGAACCCATTCGGAGTGGGAGCGGAAGCAAAGGTTACCGTCCTGCCCAGGAATGCTGGTGTACCCACTGAAGACTATTGGCTTCAGATCAAGGGCTGGAACGACACTCTAATCACATACTTCTGAGGAACCGGGAGGGGCACGACTTTCAGTCGAGCCACAGGGGTGAGGCCACGATCGATCTGTTGCCTCCACCGTCACAGCACGAGGGCTGCCCCACCTTTCGCGCCTTTCCAAAGGAGGGTACCCTAGACGATCGCACTGACCGATTTCGCACGCTCGAAACTGCGGCGGCTGAATTCCAATTGCACGCGCCCAAGCATTCATTCGATGCGATAATCTGTCCACGGAGCTTCCATGAGAATCACGGTTGAGCTGGACGACGAACTCGTGCGCACTGCCCAGGAGTTAACCGGCGTCGCGCAAGAAACAGCCTTGCTTCGGAAAGCGCTCAAGGCCGTCATCGAGCGCGAAAGTGCCCGCAAATTGGCGCGCTTGGGCGGCACGATGCCGCACTTGAAGAATATTCCGCGCCGGGTAACGCGAAGGGCAGCCCTCAGAGGCTAAAGCCCGCGTAATTTCTCCGCCTATGCGGCACGGCTGAAGCCGTGCCCTTCCCTCACCCCTTCAAACCGAGACAAAGCCCTCAGTACCCTCCGCCCTCCAACCGCACTTTGCCCTTGAACATGCGAAACAGCAGGGTGAAGTAGCCGAGGGCCAGAATCATTCCCGGAATCCACCAAATCAGTCCGACGGTCAGGCCGTGCAGGCCGGCGGCGGTGTTGTAGATGGTCAGGTTGAGTGCGGGATCGCTGCTCGACGGCAGTACTACGGGATAGAGCGCGAACGCCGCTCCTACGAGCATGCCCACGATGTACAGGGACGAGGCGACGAAGGCCATTTTGTCCGCGCCTTTCAGTATGCCGTGCATCATCACGGCAAGCGCGCCGAACACCAGGACCGGGATGAGGAATCCGATGGCGTGGTTTTTGTAGTTCTCAAGCACGCCGGGGCGAATGTAGACCGTTGCGACTAGTCCGACGACGGTCAGCACGAGTTGCAGCGGCCACGCCCATCGCGCCATCGTCCGGGCGCGGCGGTTCAAATCGCCTTCCGTTTTCACGGCAATGTATAACGAGCCGTGCACGGTGAGGATGACCAACGCCATCACGCCGGTGAGAACCGTGTACCAGTCGAGAATGCCGGGATTCGCGCCGGCGCGAAAGTTGGTCCACAGCGGTTCGAAGAAGTAGCCGTCCGCTCCGAGAGGAACGCCGCGAACTACATTTCCCAGGGCAGCTCCGAAAAAAATCGTCAGCAGCACGCTGGCGACGCAGAAGATGACGTCAAAGAATCCCAGCCAGACCGGATTCTGCATGTGGGCGCGGAGTTCGATACCGATGCCGCGCAGCATGAGCAGCCAGAGCACGATCATGAGCGGCAGATAGAAGCCGCTGAAACTCGAGGCGTAGAGCAACGGAAACGCGAAATAGAGCGTGCCTCCGGCGGCGAGCAGCCAGACTTCGTTGCCGTCCCACACCGGGCCGATGGCGCGCATGATGCTGCGGCGCTCGTCGGGCGTCTTGGCGGCGCTGAGATAGATCACGCCGGCGCCCAGGTCGAAACCGTCTAGCACCACGTACGCTGCCACCATGACTGCGACAATCATGAACCAGAGTGTTGCCATGTAGTCCTCATCCCTCAGGGGCTAAAGCCCCACATTGCCTGCCACGCTCACGCGGCCCTGAAGGGCCGCTCTTCCACGTAGCGCTGGCCACGTAGTGTCGCCCACATAGCGCCGGCTACGTAGCGTCGGCCAACGTAGCGCCGACCCATCTAGCGGCGGCTACGTAGCACCGGCATCTTGCGGCTGTCGCGAGAGCCTGCCCTGAGCTTGCCGAAGGGATGTCTCGCCCTCGCATCGCTGCAAGAACATTGCACCCTTCAGCTTCCCCCGGTTGCCGCCGAGATGGCGGCGCTACTCTAATGGGCCGATTCCGTCTCGGCTTCGGGCCCTCGTTCAATTTCGCGGCGCACCAGAAACAGGAACAGGATTCCGAGCACGGTGTACATGCCCATGAAACCCAGCAGGGTAAACAAACCATTCCCGGCTGAGACCGTCTTTGAATAGCCATCGGCGGTGCGCATCAGCGAATAAACCAGCCAGGGCTGCCGTCCCAGCTCTGCTGTCATCCACCCGGCCGTGTTCGCAATGTAGGGGAATGGCAGAGCCAGAAGCAGAATCCACAACATCCAGTGGCTGGAAAACAATTTGCCGCGCCACAACAGGAACGCCGCCACCACCGCGATGGCGATGAACAGCGTGCCCAGCCCGACCATGATGTGATAGCTGAAATAAAGCAGCTCAATGCTGGTCGGCCACTGATCTTTAGGGAAAGCGTTCAGGCCCTGCACCTGCGCCGTCCACGCGCGATAGGTCAGAAAACTGAGCGCGTCCGGAATCACCAGCGGATTGTCGATCTTGCGTTCGTCCACATTGGGCTGGCCGATCAGCACCAGCGGCGCCCTCGGCTGGCTGGCAAACAGGGCTTCCATGGCGGCCAACGTGACCGGCTGGTTCTGAGCAATCAGGCGCCCTTGGCCATCGCCGGTGGGAAACAACTGCAATACGCTGAAGATGAGTCCAGCCACAACTCCGAGGCGTACGAAGATGCGGCCATGCGCTTGAAATTTGCCCCACAGCAGATAAAACGCGCCCACCGACGCCATGACGAATGCTCCTGTGATCACGGCTCCGGACATGTTATGCGCATATTGCCACCAGGCCCAGGGATTCAGAACCAGCGCCCAAAAGCTGGAGAGCTGCACTGACCCGTCGGCGGCCTTCTCGTAGCCCACGGGATGCTGCATCCAGGCGTCGGTCGCGACAATGAAAAATCCAGAGAGCCACGATCCCAGGAACACCGCGACGGCCGACCACCAGTGGGCGCGCGGGCTGAGCCGCTTCTCGCCGTACAGGAACAGGCCCAGGAACGCCGATTCCAGGAAAAAGGCAAACATGCCTTCCATGGCCAGGGTTTGGCCGATCACGCCTCCGGCAAAACGCGAGAAGTGCGACCAGTTCGTCCCGAACTGAAATTCCATGGGGATGCCGGTCACCACGCCCAGCACGAAGTTGATGCCGAAAATCCGCGCCCAGAATCGTGCCGCCTGACGGTAGGTTTCATCGTTGTGGCGCAGGGCCATCGTCTTGAGTACGACGATGAGCGGTGCAAGACCCATGGTCAGTTGCGGGAAGAGATAGTGGAAGGTAATGGTAAATGCGAAGTGGAGGCGATGAACTAAGAGGGCACTATCCATGAAAAACCTCTGCTGGCCACTTAGCCTAAAACTTTCTCAGAACACAAATATGTGATGCAAATCACGACACCCTGTCGAAATCAACGCGTCTTGCGCCGTCGCTCCAACTCGGACCGCCGGATCTCGCGACGCCTTCCGGCGTCGTCGTAGCGGCGCTGCTGCTCTTCGGTCTCGGGAATCACGGGTGCGACTCTCAGGTGCTTTCCATTGGCATCAACGGCCACAAAAGTCAGGTAAGCGGAAGCCACGTGCTTCGCCGTGTCGGCAATGTAGTTCTCCACGAAGACTTTCACGCCGACTTCCATCGAGGTCTGGAAGACACGGTTGACCGACGAGCGGAGGATCACCAGGTCGCCCACCCGCACCGGCACCAGAAAGTCGATGTGATCGACCGACGCCGTCACCACGTAGTTGCGGGAGTGACGGTGCGCGGCCATGGCGCCAGCCAGATCGATCCAGTGCATGAGGCGTCCGCCGAGCAAGGCTGCCAGCGGATTGGCGTCATTCGGCAGCACGATTTCGGCCATCTCCGATTGCGAATCGCGCACCGGGCGGGGCACCGGGGTTTCGTCGGTCATGAATGCTCTCCTTTCGTGGTGAGGCCGCTATTGCTCGGGACCATGCTCACGTTTTCTTCTTCAGGTATGATTGCAGAAAACAGTCCGCCATCCTCTGGATGCGCGCGTCGTCGTGGCGCCGCAGCCACGCCGACTGCGCCAGATCAAATTCCAAATCGCCATCTTCCACGGGCCGGTGATCTCGTTCGCAGACGTAGCGGAGAACCAGAACGCGAGCTGGCAGAGAAGCAACGTTCTTCGCGTCGGGTCGCGCGGCAGAATCGCGCGGTGCGGAGACGGAGAATCGCACTGCATCCCAGACCCGCTCGGGCGGCGACCAGTTGCAGCTGCTGGCATATCCGAGATTGCAGAAAGCTTCCAGAACGTCCTGTGGCGGAAGCTCGCCTTGGTGACCGGGGGCGGTGCAATGCCCGCACCATCCGCCACCCAGCGGAAGTCGCGCGGGATGCGGCCAGGAGCCGTGTTCGAATCGCGCCACGGGCATAAAGTACGGACAGGCCAATTTTCGCCTCTCGAGCCTATGAATTCGTGGGACTGGCAATTGTAATCAGTTGAGCAAGATCTTGCGAGAGGTCGCCGGTGGCGGGTGACTTTGAATTGGAGCGCCGCCGTCCCGGCGGCTGTCCCGGCGCGCGTCCCCGCCCGCCGCAGCGTGGGCGAGACGCCGACGCGACCGCTGGCAAGATGCCGGCGCTACCAAACAAAATCGGACGTCCGCTGCGCCCACGCGACGGTTGTAGTAATCTCGTGACCGGGGGCTCGACTCTTTTCCGAACTTCCCCCGACACTATGGACCGCATCGCCGCGCTCAACGAAATTCTGACGGAAAACCCCAAGGACGCTTTTGCGCGTTACGGGCTGGCCATGGAGTACTCCAAGCAGGGCGACTTTGACCGCGCGCTGGCGGAATTTTCCATTTTGCTGGAGGCTCATCCCGAATACACGGCAGGATATTTCATGGCTGCGCAGACGCTGGTGCGGGCTGAACGAGTCGACGACGCGAAGAAAATGCTCGCAGACGGCATCGCCTCGGCCCGGCGCACCGGCAACCTGCATGCGCAATCGGAAATGGAAGCCATGCTGACCGAGTTGGGATAGCGAGTTGGAGTAGATCGAGAACGCCGTCTGCAGATTTCGTTCATTCGTCGACCGTTTTCTGATTCATCGCACCATCCTTGCCCCTGTACCTAGCTTGAAATCTGAAATCGGGTTCATTTCGCCATCCTGCCCATCACCCACTCCACCACCCCCGGAAACAGCTGATAGATTTTCACGGGCAGGTGCATCGTCCACGGGACAATGACTTCCCGCTTCTGTTTCAAATATCCTCGCAGGGTAGCGCGGGCCACACGTTCGGCGCTGATGCCGCGCACCGAACCCGGACGCACTCTCTTCAATTCGTTTCCTCGCACCGCATTTTCGCTGAACGCCGTGCGCACATAGCCGGGACAAACGGTCAGCACGTGAATGCCGTCCTGTTTCAGTTCGACAGCTGCGGCCTTGCCGATGGCGTTGAGCGCGAACTTGGTGGCGCTGTAGGAAGCGTGAAACGGGATGGGAATGTGCCCGGCCACACTGGAGATGTTGATGATCGTTCCGCGACCCTGTTGTCGCATGACCGGAATGACGGCCTGCATGGCCGACATCGCACCGAAGAAATTGGTCTCGAACATTTCGTGGCAAGCCTGCATGTCCGTTTGCGCGACGGAATCCAGCAGACCATGCCCCGCGTTATTGATCCAGACATCGACGCGCTTGAAGTGATGCAAAGTCAAGGCGAGCACGCGGTCGATATCCTCGGAGTGGCGGACGTCGAGGGACAAAGCCGCGGTGCGATCGAGGCAGCCGATGCGCACGCGGGCCGCCTCGGCGCGGGCTGCTTCGCGCGACAGCAGCACCACGCTCGCTCCTGCCTCCGCAAACACTTTGGCAATCGCCTCGCCAATGCCCATCGAAGCGCCCGTGACCACGACTACTTCTCCCTCGAGTTCCATGCTGGCGTTCTATCCTCCGCAGCGCCGCAAGTCAAGTTGTAAGCCGCCTGTGTCGAGCAATCGTTATCGAGCAAGCTGTGTCGAGCGAGCTGTGTCGTACAAACTGTGTCGTACAATCGGGGAGCCCGCTCGGTCCTGCGCACCCCGATATCGGAGACTTCGTGGCTCTTCTTCCCTTGTTTCCGCTCGATCTGGTGCTGCTTCCCGGCACGCCCCTGCCTTTGCACATCTTCGAGCCACGCTATAAGGAAATGATTGGCGAGTGTCTGGCAAACCATGCGCCGTTCGGAGTGGTGCGCGCGCTGGAAGAGAGTTTTGCGGACGTGGGATGTACCGCCGAAATCATCACCGTCACGAAGGAGTATCCCGACGGGCGCATGGATCTGGTCGCAGAAGGCCGCAAGCCCTTTGAGATCCTCGAAGTAAACCGTGAGCGATCTTTTCTGCAGGCGAACGTGCTGCTCGTGCCCGATGAACCCGGCGCTCCGTTCGCCGACGAAAAAGCGCGAGCGATCCAGGTGCACTTGGAAATTCTTCTTCTGGCGGGAGCGGTGCAGGACCTTTCGGCGGCCAAACCGGGCGCGCTGTCTTTTTATCTCGCGGGCTCTCTGCCCCTCGATCTCGACTTCAAGCAGAAACTGCTGGCGATGCGTTCGGAGAGTCGGCGCATCCAGGCGGTTGCGGATTATCTGGAAAGTATCCTCCCGAACCTTCGTCGCGCGGCGCGGGCGCGCGAGAAGGCCGGCGGCAACGGGCATGCCCGGTGAACGGCCCGACTTTGGCGCTGCCCTAATTTGGTTTTCACCACAGAGTCACAGAGACCACAGAGACACCTAGCTGCATGGCAAATTCCTCCCCTCTTGTTTTTGCAACTCAAGGGGTTCTCTGTGACTCTGTGTCTCTGTGGTGAAAAGGGTAAGTCAGGACTCTACGCGGACATTGGCACGGAACGCAGCATTGGCCTGCTGCGGCGCGTATAATCTGGGAAAGTTTATTTGTGGGGGATCCTTTCATGAGTAGTCTTCCGCGCACGCTGGGTGAACTGCGCCGCAGTATTTTTTCAGAAGAGCGTTTGCGCACGCGCCACGTTAAGGACGAACTGCGCGACAACCTGACCAGCCGCCTTCGTGCCAACGGCGACGCGCCTGTGTTCCCGGGCATTGTCGGCTACGACGACACGGTCGTGCCGCAGATCATCAACGCCATTCTTTCGCGTCACAATTTCATTTTGCTGGGACTGCGCGGTCAGGCCAAAAGCCGCATCCTGCGGGCCTTGACGACTCTGCTCGATCCGCACATGCCATATCTCGCGGGATGCGAAGTTCACGATAATCCGTACGCGCCGATCTGCCGGCGATGCCACGAAGAAATCGCGCGGCTCGGCGATGAATCGCCGATCGCCTATCTCGCTCCCGATGACCGCTACGTTGAGAAGCTGGCCACGCCGGACGTGACCATTGCTGACTTGATTGGAGACATCGATCCCATCAAAGCAGCTCGTGGTGGCCACGAACTGTCGAGCGAACTGACGGTTCACTACGGCTTACTGCCTCGCGCCAATCGCGGAATCTTCGCCATCAACGAACTCCCCGACCTCGCGGGAAAGATTCAGGTCGGGCTGTTCAACATCATGCAGGAAGGCGACGTGCAGATTAAGGGCTATCCCATCCGTCTGCCACTCGATGTCGCGCTGGTATTCAGCGCCAATCCCGAAGACTACACGGCGCGGGGCAAGATCATTACTCCGCTGAAGGACCGCATCGGCTCGGAGATTCGCACCCACTATCCGGCAACGGTCGAAGAAGGCATCGCGATCACCTCGCAGGAAGCCTGGACCAAACGCAACGACCACAACCAGCTTTTGTCAACCCTGCACCTGCCGAATTATGTGCAGGAGGTGATTGAGCGCGTGGCCTTCGCCGCCCGCGAAGACAAGAAAATCGACAAACGTTCGGGCGTGAGCCAGCGGCTGCCCATATCGGCGATGGAAAATGTGGTTTCGAATGCCGAGCGGCGCGCCATTCGCAACGACGAGAAAGTTGTTGTGCCCCGCATCAGCGACGTGTACGCGGCGCTGCCGGCGATTACCGGCAAGCTCGAACTGGAATACGAAGGCGAGATGAAGGGCGCGGACCACGTAGGGCGCGAACTGATCCGCACTGCGATTGCCAAGACCTACGACGAGTACTACACCGGCGCCAACGTACAGCAGATTGTGCAGTGGTTCGATCTGGGCGGCGAGATTCAGTTGTCGGACTCGGTGCCGGCCGTGGAAGCGCTGGAGAACTTGAAAGAAATTCAGGGCCTGGTCGACAAGCTCGGCCCGCTGAGCGTTTCGCAGAAAGATAGTCCCGAGCAGCAAGTGTCGGCGGCAGAGTTCATCCTCGAAGGCCTGCACGCGCATAAGCGCATCGGCCGCAGCGAGGAGCGCGTGTTCAAGGCCGGCGAGAAAAAGCCGGAGCCCGTGCGCGAGAAGTCAGTCGAGCCGGACGAGCGACCCTACCGGCAGAGACGACAGTTCAATTAGCTGTCAGCTCGCAGCTATCAGCTGTCAGTAAATTTCGTATCGCTTTGGCTGAAAGCTGATAGCTGACGGCTGAAAGCTGTTTTATGAAACGAATCCGCTACTCCAAATACGTACCCGACCCTGCGGGCGAAATGAGCATGGAGGACCTGCTCGGCGCGCTCTCGGACTACCTGCTGCAGAGCGGGTTTCAGGATTCCACGTGGTATGAGCTGCCGGAGGGCGAGCAGACGCTCGACGAACTCAGGCGCGCCATCGAGCAGGCTCTGATGAACGGCGAGATGTTCGACGAGAACCTGCGCGAACAGATCGAGCAGATGGTCGCGGACGGCCAACTCGACGAACTGATCGAGAAGCTCATCGAGCGCATGCAGCAGGAAGACTACATTTCCATCGACGATCCTCACGACCCGTCAAAGCGATCGAGCGTTGGCGGACAGACGGGCGAGGCGCAGCAGGCCAAGTTTGAGATTACCGACAAGAGCCTCGACTTCCTCGGTTTCAAATCACTGCGCAACCTGCTGGGGTCGCTGGGTAAGTCGAGCTTTGGACGCCACGACACGCGCGATCTCGCTACTGGCATCGAAACCAGCGGATCGGCCAAGACCTATGAGTTCGGCGACACGCTCAATCTCGACATTACGGCCACGCTATCGAGCGCGATCCAGCGCGAGGGGCTCTCCGTGCCGCTGAACATTGAATACTCAGATTTGCAGGTGCACCAGTGTGAATACCAGTCGTCGTGCGCAACCGTGCTGATGCTCGATTGTTCGCATTCGATGATCCTCTACGGTGAAGACCGCTTCACTCCCGCCAAGAAAGTGGCGATGGCGTTGTCGCACCTGATCCGCACGCAGTATCCGGGCGACTCTCTTTCGCTGGTGCTGTTCCACGATTCGGCGGAAGAAATCCCGCTGTCGCAGCTCGCGCGAGTGAAGGTTGGCCCCTACTACACCAACACGCGCGAGGGACTGCGGCTGGCGCAGCGAATCCTGCAGCGCCAGCGAAAAGACATGAAACAGATCGTGATGATCACCGACGGCAAGCCCTCGGCGCTGACATTGGAAGACGGGCGCATCTATAAGAATGCTTTCGGCCTCGATCCGCTGGTGGTGAGCCAGACGCTGGAAGAAGTTTCGAAGTGCAAGCGCGCGGGCGTGCTCATCAACACGTTCATGCTGGCGTCCGATTACGGCTTGGTGCAGTTTGTGCAGAAAGTCACCGAGATGTGCCGCGGCAAAGCCTACTTCACCACGCCCTACACGCTGGGGCAATATCTGCTGATGGACTACATGTCGCGCAAAACCAAGACCATCCATTGAGCTTCCTGTCATCCCGAGCGTAGAAGATCGCCCGCAAAGCGGACGATCTTCGCAGTCGAGGGACCTGCTTTCTCTTGCTCAATGATAGAGCCGGCCTCGAATTACAACAGCAGGTCCCTCGACTTCGCATTGCGATTGATGAGGCCAATCGCAACGCTCCGCTCGGGATGACAAACATGAGCGCGCATCCCGGCGGCTTTCCTCCACCCGCGCTGTGCTGATACGCTCTTAAGAACCCATGGTGAATTGCATTCGATGCGGCCGGCAGATGCCGGCATTCTCACTCAAGAAGATCTGCCCGTGGTGTGTGCAGCACGAGGCGGCGCAGCGCGGCGAAATCGACGAGAACGCGAAGCAGCCCGTCATCACCGCTCCCTGGGTGCAGGGCGAATCCAGCATTACTCTGACGCAGGTGCTCGTCGGCGCCAACGTGATGGTCTTTATCGCGATGGTGATCGCCAGCGGTCCTTCCCTCGACTTCACGAACAAAGTGATGGACGTATTCGGCGCAAACTACGGGCCCTTTACGTTGTCCGGCCAGTGGTGGCGACTGGTCACCTACATGTTTCTGCATGGCGGCCTCATGCACATTGCCTTTAACATGTGGTGCCTGTGGGATCTGGGCAGGCTGTGCGAATCCCTGTACGGGCGTTGGACCTTCGCAGCCATCTATCTGATCACGGGCGTGGCCGGCGGTTTGGCGAGCGTGGCTTGGAACCCCGAGGTGTTGAGCGTGGGTGCTTCGGGTGCAATCTTTGGACTGGCGGGGGCCCTCGCTGCATCGTTCTACCTTGGCGAATTTTCAATTCCCAAGATCGCGATCCAAGGAACGCTGAGGAGTCTTCTTTTCTTCATCGGCTTTAACGTCCTGTTCGGAGCCGTGGTTTCCGGCGTCGACAACGCCTGCCACGTTGGCGGACTCGCCAGCGGACTGATTCTCGGCGCCCTGATCGCTCGCGTGGCACCGCAACACGACTCTCCAAGACGCGTCGGTGTCCTGGCCATGGTCGCGCTCGCCGTAGCGCTTGCCGCCTTTGGAGTGCAGCGCTGGCGCGGCTCCGAATTGCACTTTCGATCCGCGATGGACGCGCAGAAAAATGTCGACCGGATGATCGCGGAGCTTCAAAAGAAGGTCAAGCAGAGCCCTCAGGATGCATCGGCCCATTACGCGCTCGCGAACGAGTACTTCGTCGAAAGAAGATTCTCCGAAGGCGAGAGCGAGTTGAAACGCGTGCTGGATCTGCAGCCCCAGAATGCGAGAGCCCGCATGGACCTGGGCACTCTCTATCTCAGCCAGAACCAGCCCAAAGAGGCGCAAGAGGAATTCACGAAGGTGGTAGCTCAAGAACCGAACAGCGCCGCGGCCCATGCCAGCCTGGGCGCGGCGCTCGCCGATCAGCAGAATCATGAAGCCGCAATCCTCGAGTACAAGACCGCGTTGCGGCTTGAACCGCAGGCTGGCGGCGTCTACTACAGCATGGGCGTTTCGCAGGCTCAACTGAAGCAATTCGACGAGGCCATTGCTTCTTATTTGAAAGAGAAGGAAGCGGGCGGCGACGATGCTGAACTGGAGACTGGGTTGGCGGACGCTTACCAAGCCAAAGGCATGACGCAGCAGGCGCAAGCGGCGAGGGAACAGGCCGCACAACTGAAGAACGGGCAGAGAGATTAGTCCTCGTCGAATCTGTCGGGACCGAAACGGAAGACCCTCTAACCCTTCGTGATCTCTTCCACCGCCCGCCACGCCTGGTTGATGGCCTCGTCGGTGTAGGCGTAGGCGCCGGCGTCGGAGTTGGCAATGGCGATGCGGCCGTGGGGTTTTCGGGCGACCTCACAGGGAGTCTCTCCGCCCTCCAGCCAGAACGAATCGAACAGCGAGTTGTATTCGTAGGCGTAGCCGTGGGGCCAGCGGTTCACCGTGATGGCCGCAATGTCGCGGGCTGGATCGAAGCCGCCTGGAGCCAGAATTCGCGCCAACTGATCGCGAATCTTGCGCTCGATCGTCTCAAACGTTGTCGTATAAAGTTCCATGCGGCCCCGGCTGTGCTGTTGACGTGCGGGGAGTCCCGGGTCGCATGGCGTCTTCATCATGTGCAGCACAATGGGCTCTTCCGGTTTGCGCGCGCATTCGTATCCGCCAATGCTGACTGGCAAATCAAGATTGACTCCGGTGTGGTACATTCCGGGGGCATAAACAGAGTTTGCTCCGACCTTCTGCAAAGATGTCCAATTGCGCAGGGCGACGTTGGTATAAAGCAATGGAACTTTCTGGGCTGAGGCCAGCGCTTCTTTCTGCGTGCCAGAAAGCTCTTCGCAAATGTATGGGATTACAACGTGCCAGCAGGCAAGGATCGTGTTCTTTGCCCTGGCGACGTAGACCTTGCCGCCGCGAGCATAGCTGACTTCCACTTCCTGTGCGCTGGCGGCATCGCCCAGGTGCTGCACCCGCACGGCCGTGCTGTTCAGGCGAATACGCACCGGCGAATGGGAGTCGTCGAGTTTCGCATAATTCGCTTTCGCCAGAATCACATCCGTCCAGGAGCCGCCGGGGACCGCATCGGGAATCAACTGCCGGACCAGAAGGCGCGCGATAGTCGCATTGCCGTCAGGAAAATGGAAGAAATATTTCTCCGCTTCTTCATTGGGGATGGCGTCGCGATTCATGCCCTTGCCCGGCGATGGATCCAGGTTCAGGCCGTCGAAACCGGGCAAGTCGAATCCCCACGCGTCCTGCGCCGCGACTGCGTCGATGCCCACACCGAACAAGCCGTGCGGGAGCGCCTGGTACATCTTGATGATGTCCGGATGTACACCGGCAACTTCTTTCAGGAAGCTGGCGTAACTGATCCGCGCCAGCTTTGCCTTCTTTTGATCTGACGTCAGGCCAGGGAAATAGTCTTTCGGTTCCTGACGGAGGCGCTGCAGATCGAGTTTGGCCTGGTTGGCCAGCGGGGCGGCGGCGAGGAATTGTTTGAACAAGTCCGACGATGTGGCGCGTGTGTCTTCGCTCTCGGTCCAACCATGCGGGTTGGGATTGACCACGAGTTTGTCGACGCCAAAGGTTTCCTTGTCGAAGAAAATCCGGGGGCCGAGGCCGACCGACCGATACAAGTTCCTGTCGACATACTTGGAATACGAAGGAACGTCGATGCCGAGTTCTTCAATCAGGCCTTTGGCAACAGCACTATAGGGAGCGGGGCTCTCGATGGAAAATGTCCCGCCGAAACCCAGACGGAAGGCATTGTTCACACGGAACTCGTTGCGCTTGGCGTGTCCGCCGAAGTCGTCGTGGTTGTCGAGGATGAGGATGCGCGCCTTGCCGCCAGTCGCCTTGCGGTAGAAGTGGGCGGCCGCGAGACCGCTGATTCCGGCGCCGACCACGATCAGGTCGTAGGTTTCGCCAGTATCTTCGGGCGTGCCCGCTGCGTCCCAAAACGTGCCGTCACGCAGGCTGTGGGCGGCATCAAACGATCCCGCATGGCTGCCGCGCAGTCCGGTAAGAGCGGGAGGATAGTAGTTCGGAGAACCCTCGGGACCGACGGCGGCCTGGCTTTCTCCAGCGCCGGCGGCGAAAAGGTCCCAGGGCATCATCGCTCCGCCTGCTGTCACCGCGACGCCGTTGAGAAAATCGCGGCGGGTGATTTTGCGACCCATTCCTAGTTCGCGGTCCCGTGAATCGTGCACATCTCCTCCCGGCTAATTCGTCGTGATCTCTCCCACCGCGCGCCACGCCTGATTGATAGCTTCATCGGTATAGGCTAAGGCGCCGGCATCGGAGTTGGCGATGGCGATGCGGCCATAGGGTTTGCGCGCTATCTCGCAGGGCGTCTCTCCGCCTTCCAGCACGAACTTATCCCACAGGCTGCTGTATTCGTAGGCGTAGCCATGCGGCCAGCGGTTGGCCGTGATCGCGAGGATGTCGCGAGCCGGGATCGAATCCGCCCGGCCCCAGCGTCCGCGCCAGTTGTTCGCGAATCTTGCGTTCGATGGTTTCAAAGTCGTGGTGTAGAGTTCCATGCGGCCGGCGGTGTGTTGATCGCGCGCCGGAAGTCCCGCATGGCACGGAGACTTGCTCATGTGCACGACGAGAGGCTCCTCCGGAGAGCGGGGGCAGCGATAGTCGCCCATGCTGACGGGCAAATCCATATCGACGTAAGAGTGGTAGCCGCCGGGGGCGTAGATGGAATTCGCCCCTAGCTTCTGAAATGCGGTCGAGTTCCGCAAAAGGACGTTGCTGTAGAGCAGTGGAATTTTCTGCGCCGAGGCCAGCGCTTCTTTCTGCGCATCGGGCAAATCCTCGCAGAGAAACGGAATCATCACATTCCAGCAGGCCAAAATGCAGTGCCCAGCTTTTACGGTGTACACCTTGCCGCCTCGAGCATAGGTCATTTCGACCTCCGTGGCATGAGTGGGATCTCCTTCGTGTTTCACCCGCACGGCCGTACTGTTCAAGCGAATACGCACCGGCGAAGCTGCGTCGTCCAGCTTCGCGTAATCGGCTTTCGCGGTAACTACGTCCGTCGCAGAGTGTCCCGGCACGGCTTGCGGGAAGCAGATTCCGAACCAGCAACCGCGCAATGCTCGCGTTGCCATCGGGAAAGTGAAAGAAATAGCTCCGCTCGTTGTTCAGCCCCTCAGCCTCGAGTCCCATGCCGCTGAAGCCTGGATATCCCGTCTCCGCCGCATCCAGGGCGGAAATCGCATCAATGCCAACACCGAACAGAGTCTGGGGAATCGTCTGATACAAGCGAATCACGTCTGCGTGCATGCCCGCCAGTTCCGTCAGGAAGCGGGCATAACTGATGCGCGCGAGGCGATTTTCTTTCTGCTCGGCATTGAGTTCCGGAAGATAATCTTTCTTCTCCCGGCACAAACGCGCGATGTCTTTGCGAGCCTGCTCGGCAATCGGCGCGTCCGCCATGAAGTGCGCCCAGGCATCGGGTCCGGCAACCGCGAAATCGTAAGTCTCGCCCCCCGGAAACGGATAAGGATCGTCGACCAGCTTGTCGCTGCCGAACGTTTCCTTGTCGAAGAAGATTTTAGGAACGCGTCCCATCGCACCGTAGAGATCTCTCTCAAGATATTTTGGAAAGCTCGCGACACTTGATTCCCAATTCCTCGATCACGCCCTTCGCCACCGCACTGTAAGGTTCCGGGGCTTTCGATCGAGTAGGTTCCGCCGTAGCCGATCAGGGTTCGATTTCCCACGCGAAATTCGTTGCGCTTGGCGTGTCCGCCAAAATCGTCGTGATTTTCGAGGATGAGGATGCGGGCTTTCCCGCCGGCTGGCCTTGCGATAGAAATGCGCCGCCGCCAGGCCGCTGATGCCGCCGCCAACAATGACCAGATCGTAAGTCTTCGCCGGTATCTTCTGGCTTACCCGCCGACTCCCAGAACGTGCCATCGCGCAGGCTGTGGGCAGCGTCGAACGAGCCGGGATGGCTGCCCCGCATGCCGGTCAGCGCGGGTGGATAGTAGTTGGGAGAATTTTCGGGACCGACGGCGGTTTGCCTGCTCCCGGGAGGCGGAAAGGTCCCACGGCATCAGGGCCGCGCCCGCCGTCACCGCAACGCCGTTCAGAAAATCCGGCGCGTAATCCTGCGATGCATTCCCAGTTCGCGATCTTTTGAATCTCCGCTTCGTGAACCTGGTCGCGTGAATCGTGCACGATCTCCTCCGCCGTGCGACTACAGCCGCCTTCGGCTTTCTTCACCGCCAACTCCGCGCCCTGGAATCCGATCTTGCTGTGGGTGCCATCGCAGAAGGGCTTGTTGACCGATCCTCCGCAGCGGCAGAGAGAGAACGCCGTCTTGCCGGTCAGATCGAACGGAGTGCCGTTGACGTCGACCAACTCGATGGCACCTTCTGGAGCTTCGACCCGGAACGGGCCATTGGGTCTTACCGTGATTTTGACTTGAGCCATGAATCCTCCAACCTTACTGGTTTCTAGTAAGCATTAGAAGATACCACGACTGGCGGAGGTTGTGCAGAGGGCGGGAATCGACGTGGCTGAATGAGTACTCCACACAACCTGCGCCCCGCTACGCCGCCACGGATCGCACCGATACCAGACTGCGGTACAACTGCAGGCAGTCGTCGATCATGCGCTTGGTGGTGAAACGCTCGCGGGCGCGGGAGTAGGCCATCTCAGCGTACGCGCGGCGCATGGGACGGTCCGCATTGAGCAGTCGAATCTTGTCGGCGAGGCTGGCTCCGTCGTTGGTGCGGAAGTAGAGGGCCGCGTCGCCCCAGATCTCGCGGAAGCTCGGAATATCGTTCGCGACAATGGCGCAGCGGGAAAACGCGGCTTCGAGCGCCGCCATGCCGAGGGGTTCGTAGCGCGCCGTGGCGGCATAAATCGCCGCACGGCTGTAGAGCGCGCGCAGCTGCGCTTCGGTCTGCGGGCCGCGGATCGCCACCGAGTTCTGCTCGGTATCCAATTTCACATCCGCGCGAATGGGAATGCGCGGCATTGGCACTGTATGTTCCGCGCCCACAATGCAGACCGGGACGGAATACGGCTGCTGGGTGAGTAGAAAAACCTGCTTGCTGGCGTCGACCAGCCGCCCGACGGCCAGCACGCAATCGTCTTTGCTGACGTAGGGATTGAAAAAAATCGGATTGCGTCCCGGATAGATTACTTCAGCGCGCCGCGGCCGTCCGTAAGAAACGGAAATCCGCTCGAGCATCCACGCCGAAGGCGCCACTACCGCATCGGCCGCGGCTAAGCCGTCGGCGACTGTTTTGCGATACCAGGTCAGCGAGCGATCGGGACGGCGCGCCTGATCATGCTTCGCCGGACCATATTCTCTGGGACCATGGACCGCGTTCTTCCATGTGATCAAATCGCCGTGCGCCATCACCACGCGCGGCACATCGACCGGAAGGTTTCCGTAGCAGAACTGGTTCAGATGCAAAATGTCGGGCCGCAATTCGCGCACCAGCGCGGCGAGGAATGCCGACGATTCGGCAAAGTCCTCCTCCGCTTCCTGCATCCACTCCAGGCGAAAAGCGGTGGGGCGATAGTCGAGGCCGTGCAGATGATCCATCCAAGAGGTCTGCTCCGGCATCGGAATCTCGCCAAAGCTGACCAGCGTGACTCGCACGCCGCGCGTGACCAACCCGGTCACAAGTTCGCGGGCGTAGGTCCATGATCCCGAGAGCGAGTCGGTGGTAACGAGGACGTGCACAGAACCTCCGCGAAGCCCGAGCCAGACACCGTGTTGGACACGGCATTCCGCCCGCGACGCGCGTCCATTCTAGTGGGAAACGGCCCGGACGGGAAGAGATTTCAGAGCGGGGTAGGCTCAGTTTGAACCTTCAAGCGTGGCGTCAGCCCGAGCGGAGCCGCTTTTCAGAGGGAGAGAGGGATCTCCCTGAAAAATCGTGCCTTGGGAGATCCCTCCAGCGGCTGAACTACGCCGCAGTTCGGGATGACGCAACGACAAATTCAAACTGAGCCACTACCTGCCAAAATCAGTCCTTCCGCTCGATGGCTCGCTTGAGCGTGGCGAGTTGATCGCGAAACCGATTTCGGTTGGAGCGCAGCACCCAGGGCAGCGCCAACCACATTAGGCCATGCAGGTGAAGATCGCAGGTAAAGATAACGGTGGTCCCGGATTTGTCGGATTCGAGAATGTACTCGAACACGCCGGTGACGCCGGAGCGGGTGTTGCGCTGGCCAATGCAGTGCGGTGGTTCGTAGCGCCACACCTCTGACTCCCCCTGCACCGTCTTCCCCAGCACGTCCATCGTCATCAGGAGCTTTGAGCCCTGCTGCACGGGGCCGCCGCCAACCACTTCGATGCGTCGCACCATGTTGCGCCAGCGCGAAGCCGTGCTGAAATCCATCATGAACGCGAAAACTTCTTCCCGCGGCCGCTCGATGCGTTGGACATAGCGGAACGCACGCATCAGTCGTTCTCCTCCAATTCAAAAATGTCGTCCACTTTTTCTCAAAAACCCGCGCTATTTTCATGGCCAGCGGCAGCCCGGGATCGTACCTGCCGGTCTCGATCGCGTTGATCGCCTGGCGCGTAACGCCGACGCGCATGCCCAGTTCCGCCTGCGACCAGTTTTGTTCCGCTCTTAAAACACGCAGCCGGTTTTTCATCGGCGGTAATACCATTCCCCGCCGATAATCGCCAGACACCACGTGCATAGCATCACCAGCCAGATGGTCCTCAGCAAAATGTAGTCAACGAAACCTGCGCGCTGCAGCAGGTCGGTGGTAAAGATGAAAAGCCCGGTGACCGCGAAGGCTATGGCGAGGGCGATCAGGTGGATGCGGCGCGTGAACTCATCGTGCAGGAGGACGAGCTTCGCTGTCGCCAATTGCCAGAACAAGAAGCCGACCACCCCGATCACCACCCCCGCCGCCCGGAACTTCGCGCTCGCGGAAGAGTGATTGATCATTCTGGAGGCCGCAAGGTAAGTGATTCCCCACAGTGCAGACGGCTCCAAACATAAAGCCTAGGATTCGGAGGCCGGGAGCGCGTTTTTCGTCCTGAGGCATTCGGTATGACCCCTATAGATGACATAATGTAATGCATAGATTACTTTATGTCAAGTATAGATTACATCATACTGACGAGCTTCTCGGTGCTGTGCCGCCTAAGAACTAAGAACAATGGGAACATTTAGGAGATTTGCCAGTCGCAGGCCCCTCTGCGATGCGGTTCTGATGCGCGGCCGGGCTGGCGCCGGTCGAACTCACTGCACTCAGGCACACTCTGACGGGACGGCCGAGGCGACCGCTCCCACATCTTGTAACCGACCTCAGTTCACTTCCAGCCGCAGCCTGAGTTCTCGCGCAAGGTTGTCGATGGTACGAATCTTTTCCACTGCAGGGTGCGGCATGTCCGGCACCGACATCGCCAGTTCACAGGAAAGGAGCATGGCGGTCAGGGTCTCGCGCATTTGGCTTTGCATCTGTTCGGCGACCGCGCGGCGGGCGGCGCCCTCTTCGCGCTTGCGGCGATGCAGCGCCACGCGCACTTCGCGCACCAGACGGTCCATTCCGGTGACGGCGAAGTTGACGTAGACGGGGAACGCGGTGCCCAGATGTTCGATCATCTGATCGCTCTCGTCGGGCTCGGTCTCCACCAGAAACTGGTCGATGACGGCGGCGGAATAGGTTTGTTCGCGCAGGCGGGTGGCAGCCTCCTGCAAGGTCTTGGCCCAGTGCGTTTCCTGGCCCGTGGCGGCACGTAAGGACTCGGCACACTGAGGGCCGTTAGCGGACGGCGTAATGAGTAGAATCATGCTCTTCCGGTTGCACGTCTGCCGCCACAGTGCTGCCTGCTGAAAACACGGCGCTTAACATGCACGCAATATGTACGCAACCTGCAGGCGGCGAACAGTGTCCCGTTGCGGCACTCCCGTCCCGGAACAAGTTCAAAACTGGAGTGCTCCAGTGGGGCGCTCAAGATTGATATCCCTGGGAAGCGTAATCCTTAAGTTTGCGGTAGAGGGTGGTTTTCCCAATGCCCAACAACCGTGCCGCCTGCAGCTTGTCGCCGTGGAGTTCTGTGATTGCACTCAGGATCGTATTCTTCTCCAGTTCCGCCATTGGAATGATCTTCCGCGGCCCGGCGCCATTTCCCATCACGTCCGAGTTCTGCGGCAGTGGCAGATTGGCCACTTCGCGAGGCAGGTCGGTGCTGTGAATCAGCGGACCGCTGGTGAAGGCGTAGGTCCGCTCCAGGCAGTTTTCCAGCTCGCGGACGTTGCCCGGCCAGTCATAGGCGAGCATCGCTTTGAGGGCTTCGTCGCTGAGCATTTTTTCCTGGCCGGAGGTTCGCACCATGCGTTCCAGAAAATAAGCGATCAACAGCGGAATATCCTGCCGCCGCTCGCGCAGCGCGGGAATGCGCAGGCTCAGAACATTGAGTCGAAAATATAGATCCCGGCGAAACTCGCCCTGCATGACGGCCTTCTCCAGATCACGGTTGGTGGCGGCCAGAATCCGCACATTGATCGGCACCCGGCGCGTGCTGCCCACGGGACGAATTTCTTTTTCCTGGATCGCCCGCAACATCTTGGCCTGCAGATCGACCGGGAGCTCGCCCACTTCGTCGAGGAAGATGGTGCCCCCTTCGGCCATGGACAGGAGCCCGTCCTTGGTCTGGTTGGCGCCGGTGAACGCGCCCTTCACGTAGCCGAACAGTTCACTTTCAATCAACGTGGGCACGAGCGATCCGCAATCGACCGGGATAAACGGCTTGTCGCGGAAGGGTCCGGAATAATGAATGGACCGCGCCACCATCTCTTTGCCGGTTCCGCTCTCGCCCAGAATCAGCACGGGATGCACGCTGTTGGCGGCCTTGGCGATGATGCGGTAGAGCTTTTCCATTTCCGGAGCGCGGCCCACGATGCCCCCGAATCCCTGCTTGGACTTCACTTTCTCGCGCAGCAGGCGGTTTTCCGACTTCAGCTTCAAGTGGCTGGCCACGCGCTCCAGCAGCAGCTTCAGTTCATCCACGCTGAACGGTTTGGTCACATAGTCGTAGGCGCCATGCTTCATGGCCTGCACCGCCGACTGCACCGTGCCATAGCCGGTCACAACAATGACCACAGCCTCAGGGCGGCGCTCCTTAATGCGCCGGAGCGCGTCCAGTCCGCCCGCTCCGGGCAGACGCAGATCGAGCAGGACCGCGTCGAAGGCCTGGGTGTCAAGCAGCCGGTAGGCATGTTCGGCGGAATCGGCGGCGTTGGCCGTATATCCCAGCGATTGCGCCACCTCGCGGCAGGCTTCGCGGATCGATCGTTCATCGTCCACGATCAGAAGGTTGAGAAAATTGGCGGGTTCAATCTGCGGGATGGCAGTGATCGGACTCAAAGCGGCAAACGTCATAGCGTTCATTCTTCTCCCTCTTATTCTTTGGGGATACGTACTCCCGAATTTCTTTGCGGCGGAAAATCGCGTGTCGTCTCCTGGAACTGCAGCACAGATGACGGAACCAGCGGCAGAAGCAGGGAAACGCGGGTGCCGCAGGCCGGAGCGCTGTCCACATGGATCAGGCCGCCACTCCGGGTCACAATGTCGTAGACCGTGGCTAATCCCAGCCCGGTTCCCTTGCCTGCCTTAGTGGTGAAAAATGCTTCAAACAGACGAGCGCGGGTAGCCGCATCCATTCCGTTGCCGTTGTCGGCCACCACGAAGAGCGCGCACGGCAGTGAAGCCGGGCTGCCGGACCCGGAATCCTCGGTCAGAGCTTGCTCGGTTAGAATCTGTACTTTGCAATTGCAGGTTTGTACCGTAATCTGGCCGCCCCCGGAGGTCGACCCGGACCCCGCCTCTGGCATCGCGTCACGCGCGTTGAGCACCAGGTTGAGCAGAATCTGCTGGCATTGGGTGGAGTCCATTCGGATCAGGCCCAGGTTGGGATCGAGCTGAAACTTCAGTTCAATGTTTTCCCCGAGCAGGCGAACCAGCAGGTTACGCATGCTGTCGGCGATCTCGTTGAGCAGAAGCAGGCGAGGCTCGCGAGTCGTCGGCCGGGCGACAGCGAGCAACTGCCGCACCAGCCCCGTAGCCTGCAGGCTGGCGTTGCGGATTTCCTCGGCGTACTTGCGCACTCGATGGTTTGGCTCCAGATGGGCCCTCAACAGGTCGCAGTACAGCAATACTCCCGTCAGTAGATTGTTGAAGTCGTGGGCCACGCCTCCCGCCAAACGCCCTACGGCTTCCAGACTTTCGGCTTGGCGGAGCCGTTCCGCGGCCTGCTGGCTCCGGGAATCGTCTTCCGCCAGCAGCAGCGCATAATCAGGCGCGTCGTTCGCGCCCGCCACCCGCCATGCCGTCCAGCGCAGCGGCACGACACTCCCGCCCCCGCCTTCGGAGTCGATCTGAAAGCTGTCTCGTTGGCGCTCGAACAGTTCCGCGAGCAGCCGTCCGGCTTTGGCGCGGTCTTGCGGATCGATCAGATCCGCAAAGTTTAGGCCTCGCGCAATTCGCGACCTGCCCCCGAGCATCTGCTCCAATACCGGATTGAGCGCGGTGATGTTGCCCGCACGCTGGCATTCCGCCAGACCGAGGGGTGCTTTCTCCAAAAGGGGATGCTGTTCCGCAATCGAATCGTGCGGCGTCCACGGGATTTCAGCTGCTGCGCTCATAGACCTACTTTGCGCGGGATCGTTTCCGGAAGAAACCAGTTATCCGGTCACCCCACACCTTCGTTTTCCTGAAATGGGAATCCGGGTTGTCTTTCGTCCAGTCAATTCCCATCCCCGAGCCCACTATAGGGAACGGTGCCGGTGAGGCATAAGGGCAGATGTCACTAAAACGGGAATTCTTTCTGTGGAAAACTCAGCAAGAGGGGTTCGAGAGCGGTTTGTGAACAGTTCGCGAGCGGTTAGTGGTCGATCCGGGTCCGTTGACTGGCGGCAACGTAGGCCGATTCCGTCAGGCGGAAGGTGAGCCGGCGGCCTTTTTCGAGGCGAATCACGACAGGGGATGCCACATTCGGCGTTTCGCCGGGCGCGACTTCGTGGGAAGCAGCCTGAGCATCGCCAGCGTTTCCACGCACGAACAGGCTGGAGGTCTGAATGGGCAGGCTAACCCCTCCCATATGGATTGAATCGAGAGCGAGGCGCACATATCCGTGGTCGCGCTTGCCGTTGGAAACACGGGCGGACTCGACTCGGCCGGCAACCGTGGCGCCCCGCGGGACCAACTTGTTCCCCTCGATCACCACAGGTTCGTCCACCACCGCCTCAAAAGTTCCGTTGGCGCCGGGATTCTCGGCCGCTACGGGAGTCTTCAGCCGAACTGTGAGCAGGGTGCCGGCTGGTAGATTCTGCGACTCATGGAACGGAAGACCACTCTCCGCGCTCCTCCCACTCTCTTGAGTTGCCGGAGAATCTCCCTGCCGGGCGGTTGCGCCTTGCTCATGAAAGGGAACCGGATGCTGGTCGGTGTGAAGGGCAGCATCGTCACTTTGCGGACCGGCCGGACGAGTACACCCCGCCGTCCCGAGCAGGGCCAGCAACATTGTCAACAACAGCGGCCAAATCGCGAGACGCCAAATCGTCGGACGCCAAATCGTCAAACCTCGACCTTGGGGTCTGCGGAACAGGCTCATCAGAATCATTTTCGCCCGCGTTTCTTCGACGAGGCAGTGGCAACCCGAATACCAGACACAGTCTCACCAAATCAAACACTTGGCGATGGCACTTTCGGGTAGGTCCGGGTAGATTCTTCCTCCCACGGCGTTTGTTTCCACGTTTCCTGGGACTACACCCCATTGCGCTAATCTTCAAGAGGATGGCTTGGAATCCGGCTAACCCGCTCAGACCGCGCCACCGCGCTTATCCGGCGAAGATTTGGCCATCTCCAGCATGGCATGGTGATACTTTTCGTGGGCGAACTCACGCGCAATCTGCCACCCCTGACCGAGATAGAACTGCACGGCAACCGCATTCGATCGGACGACGCGAAGGCGGCACGTCTGGTGACCACGGGCAGCTATCTCAGCTTCGCCCTGCGCGAGTAATCTGCTGCCAACACCTTTTCTGCGGTGTTCTCGAAATACCCACAGGTCGCTAACCCACTCCTGATTCGTTACGATCACGCCCACAATCTTTTCATCAGAAACTGCCACCCACGCCAACGGCCAATCCTCTTCTTCGAATGTAAGGGGAACGGGATTCGGAGCAAAAAGATCCTTAAATGTTTCATTCGCCACTGTCTCGATCAGAGCCCGTACCGAGCTGTGCTCGCTGGCTTGCGGTCGCCGCATAATCACTTCAAGGGTCATCCGCGTATTTTAGTGGAGCGTCGGTGGCTTGCTTCCCTGTTTGCGGGATGTGTGGAGATAAGTGGGATAACATCTTCAGAGGCTGCTCAGCCGTTTGAGCACGTTGTTGGTTGTTTCCGTCTCACCCAGCCGGGGAAAAATCTTCTCGACGCTATGACGATGCGCGTCGGGGTCGCGGTCGGTCATCGCATCGAGGACCAGCACCACGTTGTAGCCGTAATCGTAGGCGCTGCGCGCGGTGGCTTCCACTCCCACGCTGGTGGAAATGCCAGCGATCAAGACCTGGGTCACACCGCGCTGCCGCAGGTAATCATCCAGGGATGTGCCGATGAACGCGCCCACCCGTTGCTTGGTCACGATGTGATCGTCGGGTTGCTGCTCCAAGGCAGGGACAAGCTCGGTCCACTCTGGAGGAAACGAAACCTTCGGACTCCCGGCATCGGTGCGGCCCGGAGCCCGTCCGGTCACGTTGACGAGAACGACCGGCAGACCATGCTGGCGGAAAGCGCGCGCCAGTTGGGCGGCGCGATCCACGATCTCGGCGGTCGGGTGCGCGGTCGGCAACCCGACAATTCCTTTTTGCAGGTCAATCACGATCAGGGCGGCGTGAGCATCGAGCGTGGTGAGAGGCATGGTTTCCCTTTCGGCTGATCAAACAGCGGCGCCACAAAAAACGGAGGGCGGCAAGCCGCCCTCCGTGTCAGTTTTCGTGAAAGCCCTTCCAGCCCCCCGCTTATGGTTTCTTCACCGGCTTCTTCATCGGTTTCTTGGCCATAGGCTTGGCAGGTGCTTTCTTGGGTGCTTCCCGCCCGCCGATCAGAGTCAGTGCGTCGGTTGAGTTGAAGGGGAACACGCGAGCCGAGGATTGACCCGTCGTGCTCAGAGTGACGTCGACCCGGCGATTGCTCGCCATCCTGACGACATCGATGTTCTTGAGAATCCGAGCCCGCTCTTCAGTACTCAGGTCAGGGTTATTCGCCACTGAATCCTTCACTTGATCAGTGGTGAGGTTGTTTTCCGAGCCAAAGGCTTTGGTGTCGATGTCTGCCTCAGGAACGCCCTGTGCAATCAGGAAGCTCTTGACGCTGTTGACGCGACGCTCAGTGAGCCGCTGATTGTATTCCGCGGAGCCACGATGATCAGCATGGCCTCCGAGAATCAAGTGCGCATCCGGCTTGCTCTCCAGATATTTCTTGAAGTCGGTAGCCAGCGCGACCAACGTCCTTTGTTGACTCAGCAGCAAACCACCCTTGAGTTCGGTGGGCCGGGGATGGTCGACCACAAAGTAAACGCTGTGCAGAGAGAGCCGGGCTTCCAGTCTTACGACCTCGGGATTGACCGGCGGTGGTGGTGGTGGATTCTCCAGCGTGACCTGCGTGGAGGCCTGTCCCGTCAAACCGCGCGAGTCGGTGCAGGTCGCAGTGACCGTCACTGGACCAGCGGGGGCTCCGGTGGTGTTCAGGGTTGCCGAGCTGCCACTGCCGGAAACTGTGCCGGCCGTGGAAGTCCAGTTGGCGACCGAAACAGGGACGCTATCGGGACTGGTGCAAGAGGCCATCAGGTTCACGCTGCCGCCCGTGACCAGATCCGTCGGACTCGCCGACAACGACATGGTTGGAGGATTCTTCGGCGGCAAAGGATTTATCTTATAGTTCGCCGTGCAAGTCGCTACGCCGTTCTTGCTCGACTTCGGGTCGGTCACAGTCGCCGTGATCGTATAGCTGCCCGGAGTGGCGTTCGCAGTGTCGATGCTGGCGGCAGTATCTTTTCCGGTGATCTGCCCGCCGCCGTTCCCGGTCCAACTGTAGGTCACCTTGTGCTTAGGATTGAAATTGCTGGCCGTAACCGTCGCTGCGATCGGTTCGCCCACCATTACTTCCGCAGGCTGCACCGTGCAGGCCGCCGCTGGAACTGGAGGCGGCGCACCACCAAAGCTGAACACTATGCCGGTGCGCAGTCTTTCCCCCTGGAATTCGGGCCGGCGCAGAGATGGAAATTCCGGAGCAGCCTCACTGGCAAAGTTGTGCGGCGACCAGACGTAGTCCACTTGAAACAGGCGCCAGGAAATTTTCTTCGTGATCGTGAGATCCATGCCGCCGCCCAGAATCAGGCCAATCCCGTTGTGGTTAACCAGTCCACTGTCGTAGGTCACGCGATTCAAACCTGCCAGCGCGTGGATGAAAAACCTCGCGCTGTCATCGTGGACCACAAATCTCGGGCCGCCGCTCGCAGTCCATTCCGAGTTTTGCGCGCCTGTGTCCCGGTTGTACCCGAAGTCGCCCTCCAGGCCCCAATGCGGATCGAAATTGTAGGCCGCGGCTACGCCAGCGCCCTTCGACATGGCGGGAAGCGGATACGGCGTCGGATTGTTGGGATCGCCGCCTGGGGCCGGAACCGTGCCGCCGGGATTCAGGTACTGATACCCCACAAATACGTCCCAATTCGGGGTGGGATTATCCTGAGCGAACGCGGAACCGGAAATCACAATCACTGCGATCAGCGCTAACAACATGGCCATCGGCCGCAAGCGTGCGCGTGTAGTCCTGCTGACTTTCATGGAATCCTCCAAAATGTTATGGTTCCCGGGTTGCCTTGCAACCAGTTGCCTATGGGGAAAAAGCTAACTAGAACGATGGAGACCAGAACCCGGGGAACGCAGAATTCTATCGCACCGCTGCTGAAAGCGAAAGCGTAGACTCGAAGTAGTCCCTCGAGCGAAGCAAGGAGTTTCGTCTCAAATTGAAATTCCCAGGTTCCCGGGATGGCCTTCGACCGGGCCATCCAGACCTTGCCGGGCAGGAAGCAAGCCGCGTATTGTGAGAATTCGACCCGGTGGGCAGATGTGGGACTGAGCCGCGCGGAGGGAACCAGGTACGAACAAACCCAGGGTACGAACAAGCCGATGAGCCACGAAAAAATACTGATTGTCGAAGACGAGGAGAATGAACGATCCGGGCTGGCCGAACTGGTCGGTTCCTGGGGGTATCGCGTGGAGACGGCCCGTGACGGCGCCGAAGGGTTGGAGAAAGCCACCCAATGGTCCCCGTCGATCGTTATCACCGATCTCAAAATGCCGCGCATGGGCGGAATCGAACTCCTCGGGCGTCTTGCCGAACAGGATCAGGCTACGACCATCGCAGTCATCCTGGTCACCGCTCAGGGCACCATCGACAGCGCCGTGCAGGCCATGCGCATGGGCGCCTACGATTACATCACCAAGCCCATCGACACCAATCGCCTGCGGACGATCCTCGGGAACGCTTCCGCTCTGCTGGGCACGCGCGCCGAACTTGAAGCCACGCGGCGCCGGCTTCGCGACGCGGGCTCGCTCGGACGTCTGAATGGCGCCTCGCGCAAAATGCAGGAGATTTTCCGGCTCATCGAAATGGTCGCGCCGAGTACAGCCTCAGTGTTAATCACCGGCGCCAGCGGCACCGGAAAAGAACTGGTGGCTCGCACCATCCACGAACTCAGCCCGCGCAAGGACCGGCCGTTCGTCGCCATCAACTGCGCCGCGATTCCCGAGACCCTGATGGAAAGCGAAATCTTCGGCCACGAAAAAGGCGCATTCACAGGCGCGATGGAACGCCGTACCGGCTGCTTTGAACTCGCCGAAGGCGGAACGCTGCTGCTGGATGAAATCGGCGAAATGCCGGTCGGAACCCAGGCCAAACTGTTGCGCGTTCTGGAAGACCACAAACTGCGGCGTCTGGGCAGCAAGGTCGAAACATCCGTGGATGTGCGGGTGCTGGCCGCCACCAATAAAGTTCCCGACGAGGCCGTATCCCGGGGCGAGTTGCGCAGCGATCTCTATTACCGCCTCAACGTGTTCAACATCCACATGCCTCCGCTGCGCGAACACAAAGAAGATATTCCCAGCCTGGTGCAACTGCTGCTGGCCGAGATGAACAGCAAGCACTCCCGCAAAGTCGCCGCCGTGAGTGAAGCGGTGCTGAACCAGTTCAACAGCTATTCCTGGCCCGGCAACGTGCGGGAACTGCGCAATACGCTGGAACGGGCAGTCATCGTGTGCGACGCGGGCGTGGTTGAGACCAAGCACCTTCCGCCGGGGTTCGGACAGGCTCCGCTGCGCATCGCAGCCAACGACCCCGACGCGGTTCGTCTGGGTGTGGGCACCACCGTGGAAGAAGCGGAGAAAATGCTGATTCTGAAAACGCTGGAGGCGACCAGCAACAACAAGACGCGAGCCGCGGAAATCCTCGGCATCAGCCTGAAAACGCTCCACAACAAGCTGAAGGAATACGGCAGCGCCGCCGCCGACGCAGTCCCCGGCAAGGAGGAAGTACCGAGTAGCTAAGACCCGCTCGCGCGGTCATTCAGCGAGTCATTTTAAGCGAGCCACTTTCCTCTTCTCTCCATGCTGCGACGAAAGACCATCATCGTGCTCGTCATCACTCTTATGGTGACGGCGATGGTTGCCGCGTTTTCCTACCTGTACATCTCGCAAATCCTTCGCCTGCGCATTACCAACGCCAACGAGACGGCAACCAGCCTGACTCACCAATTGGCGTATGCCGCCTACAACGCCGTTCCCGACTTCAGCAGCACGTCCGTCGACACCACCAACGCTGCTGCCGTGCGGCGCGCGTTAGCAGACTATCTGCAGACCGACGTGGCCCTGAACAACCTGCTTCAGTCCTATACCGGCGACTGGAGATTCGTCCAGGACGTGGCCATCGTGGATGTCAACGGCAAGGCTTTGCTGCACACCAACGCCGACATGGTGGGCAAGCTGATTGCTCCGCGCCCCAACTTCCAAAAGATTGTGGGCGCCCGCTTCCTCGATCAGCTCAAACTGGTTTTCAGTCCGGCCGCGGTTTATGACGTGACCTACCCGTTGGTATTGAATGATGAACCTTTCGGTACGATCCGCATCGGCGTGCAAACCGTTTTTCTGAGGAGCGAGGTGCAGGCCCGGCTCATGCGGGCAGGCTATATTTCAATCGCGCTGATCTTTGGCTCCTTGTTTCTGGCCGCGGGAATCTCCAACCTGGCTCTGGGCCCGCTGAAGAAAATAAGCCTCAACCTCGATAGCGTCAGCGCGGGAGACGCCGACGCGCTTGCCGACGACGAGTCCCGACATGACGAGTACGGCCTGGTCACCCTGAAAATTGCCAACCTCGGCCGCCAGATTCGCGATAGCCGCGAGATTTTCTCGGCCCTCAAAGACAACGTCGATCAACTCATGGCCAAGCTGCAGGACGGCCTGATGCTGTTTGCGCGCGACTCGCGCGTGGTGCTGGTAAGTGCGCCGGTGGAAGGTTTTTTAGGTCGCCCTCGCGCCGAACTGCTCGGGCACACGATTCACGAAGTATTCGACCGCGATTCCCTGCTGGGCGCGGCTCTGCTCGATGCCTTCGAGCGCCGCCGTCCTTTGTCGCAGCGCGAGTTTGACGCTGCCGGAGGCAAGCGCGTCCAGGTCTCGCTCGACTTCGTGCAGGAGAAAAATTCGCAGATCGGAGCGCTCCTGATCATGCGCGACCCCGAATCGGTGCGCCGCATTGGCGACGAGATTGAGATGTCGCGCCGCCTCTCCGCCAGCGGGCGCCTCACCCGCGGCGTGGCCCACGAGGTGAAGAATCCCATTAACGCCATCGTGCTCCACCTGCAACTGCTGCGCAACAAACTGGCGGAGCAAGAGCCTGATACGCGCCGTCACATGGACATTATCGACAGCGAAATCCGCCGCCTGGATCGCGTGGTGCAAACCCTCGTCGACTTCACCCGCCCTCGCGATCTCCACCTGGAAGAAGTCGACCTGCGCCGCCTGATGGAAGAGGTGGCCCAACTCGCCGCCCCAGACGCGGGGCAGCATGGAGTGACCATCGAACGCCACATGCCGGACGAGCGGCTGGCCATCAAGGTCGACGTCGATCTGATGAAGCAGGCCATCCTCAACGTGGTCCTTAACGGTGTGCAGGCCATGCCCCAGGGAGGTCTGCTCACCATCTCCGCTCGGCGCGAGGACAACGCCGTGGTTGCCGAAGTGCGCGACCAGGGTGGCGGGATTCCGCAAGATCTCCACGAGAAAATTTTCGAACTTTATTTCACCACCAAGAAAGACGGCAGCGGTATCGGCCTGGCCCAGACCTATCAGGTTCTGCAATGGCACTACGGCTCAGTCGACTTCGAATCGATCGACGGAACCGGGACCGTTTTCCGCTTCCATATTCCAGCGGTGTCAGCCGAGAAGATGCTGTTGAGCTGACCGGATTTCCTCTGTGGAACTCTGTGTCCTCTGTGGTCGGAGGTTTTGTGGTACTGGTGCCGTTTGGCATCCACAGCGATTCAAGGCGCTTTTGGTCCAATCGTTAGAACCAAAAGGTCTTTGTTGTCGTTAGGCTTCCTCACAATATCTTTCTTGTTGATGCCGATCTCCATGAGGGCCTTAACCAGAATCTCGGCATCGCCTTTTCGGTCTGCGCCAGCTTCAACCTGGATTGGCGGAACAAATACGTCGCCGGCTAATATCTCATTGCAACCGGTCAAGTACCCAACCTTTACAGGTACTTTGCGGACTTTCTGTACATCTGGGTGCTTCATGCCGTTTACGAAATCCATCTCAAAATCTAACGGTTCTTTCGCGTTTCCTCCGGGGGTTGCACATGCAATGTCAAATGTTTCGCCGTTTAATGCGGTCACAGCAATCCGGAATACTTCCTTTTGGTCGGATGATAATCGGCGGGGCAACTTTGCGGCTTTGAGTTCGACGATTTCCTGCTCCGCACCCTTGTACTTCCCTAGAAGATCAATACCCAGATCATGTGCGTCTTTAGCGGACTTGGCGGCATCAACAGCTTTTTCGTTTGCCTCGGTTAACGGCACCAGTACCGGTTTTGTGGATTGTTAGCTGGCCGCACTCTAAAGGCGTAAGATTGAAGCGCTTCGGGACTTCATCTGGGACCTGTATGACTCTGGCCGTAATCCTCGCGTGCAGCATGGTCTGCGCATCTTCGGCTCTGCCGTCGAGCGGGCACATCGCGCCGCAGTCAGCATCCGCGACCAACCCGGAGAACGCACCCACGCAAAATCCGCCGCCGCAAGATCAAGCAACCGCGCCGGCACAGAACCCGCCAACCTCGTCCCCGCCGCCGTCATCGGCAACTCCGGCGCAGAAATCCTCCGGCCAAGTTCAAACGAAGACTGCCCCACGAAACCATCACAGAAAACGAGCTCTGCCGCCGAACTGCAAGCCTGCTCCCACTCCGTCGCCCGCAGGCCAGCCTGGTTCTGCCGCAACTCCGTCAGATCCCCCGGCCACAGCCAGCGCTCCAACACCCTGCCCTCCACCGAAAGTCATCGTGCGCCAGGGAGGAGCGTCCGAGCCCAGCATTCAACTCGCTGGAGGCACGCCCGGCGACCAGACCTCTCACACGCTGGACACGGCCAAACGAATGTTGGGATCGACGGAAGCGAACCTGAAGAAAATCGCGGGACGCCAGCTCACCCCGAACCAGCAGGAAATGGTCAATCAGATCCACCAATTCATCGACCAGTCGAAGACAGCCGTCGACGCCGGCGATCTCGACCGCGCCCGCACCCTGGCCTGGAAGGCTCAACTGCTCTCAGAAGAACTGGTCAAGCCGGAAAAATAACGAACCTCAACCACAGAGGACACAGGGGAATTACCGTGATCCTCTGTGACCTCTGTGTCCTCTGTGGTGAAGACTTGCAGGTTGTAAAGCGAACGACGGAACCTACTGCCCCTTGGCCCGCGCGCTGTTCACCTTGGTCAGCAGTTCCTGCGTCATCGCCTGCAGTGGACCGGGGATCTTCACCGCCTCGGTCAGCACTTCGCGCGCCTCGGTCAGCTTGTTCAACTTGCCGTACGCGAATCCCAGACCGTAGAGCGCCCGCGCATATTGCTGGTCATCCTGTCCCTTAAGCAGGCTCGCTGCTATCTTGAGCTCTGCAATGGCGGACGTGGTTTTCTCTTGCTTCAGGTAGGCCCACCCGATCGTGTTATGGGCAGCGCCGGCTTCCATCTTCCGCGATTTGTCGGCGTCGGGAGCATCCGCCTTCGCCAGTTCGATGACTTTTTGCGAATAGGTGATTGCCTTGGCGGCGCTTCCCGGCTTAGTATCATCGCCGTAGAAATTCGCCAGCAGCAGCAACGCCGTCAGCGAGTTAGGATTGGCCGCCAAAACCTTCTCCCCGTACGAAACCAGCCGCGCCTTGTCGTTCAGCTGACCCGGTCCCAGCGTGTACATGACGTAGCTAGAAACCTGGTCCTGAAATTTCGAATCCGGAAAAGCCGCCGTGAATCTCTCGATGTCCGGCATGCGCCTCTTCGGATCATTTTCCGTCGTGATCACATTGAAGCCTGAAGTCTCCAGGAAATCGCAGTTGCTCTGCACCGCCGCCTGATCCTGGCTCACCTTCTCCGTAAAGTCGGCGTCGCTCATGCCCTCGGGCCTGGGCTGCTTGGCAATCGACAGGCAAACCTCGCCGCCCTTGGCCGCGTAATCCATCAGCTTGGCATTGTCCTTGGCCTGCTGCGCCACGTTGGCCTGCGACACCAGAATGTCGAGGTTGTGCGGAGATCCGGCCAGCGCCTTGTCGCCGTAGTCGAGCGCCTTTTGCAGGTCGCCCGTCGACTGGTAAGCCTGCGAAATCTGCCAGTTTCCGTAGGCCACGGCCGCCGGATTCGACGAAAACTTCTGTACGAATTCTGCATACATGGCCAGCTTCTTTTGCGCGTCCTGCTCGTTCGAGATGGCTTGCAGCGCGTTATCCTCATCCGTGCCGGCCGCGATCGTGATGCGATCGACCTGTGCGCTTGCTTGTGGGATGGAAACCGCAAAAGAGAGGGAAAAAACAACCAGCACGATCCAACCGCTGCAGCGTCTCATAGCCCGCCTCCGTGGTACGCGAGAATTTCGAGCAGCAGGCGAATCGTAGCGCCGAACGTGCACGTGCGCAAGGGCCGGGATCACCATCACCCGAATCCCCACCACGGAGGCACAGAGACATGGAGAAAGTTCAGTCTTTTGTTTTCTCTGTGCCTCTGTGTCTCCGTGGTGAAACGCTTTGCTACAGTAGAAAGATGCGTGCCATCCTCGGCCTGCGTCCGTTGCGTTTCGTTTTCGCCGCCAACCTGATCTCCATGTTGGGCAGCGGGATGAACTCGGCCGCCGTCGCCTGGTACATCCTGCAGGCCACGCACTCCGAAATGGCGCTGGGCACGTTCGCCGTCCTGCAAACCGTCCCCGCCATGCTCATGCTTCCCTTCACCGGCGTCATCATCGACCGCGAGGATCGACGGCGGCTGGTGATGTGGCTCGACGCCGTGCGCGGCATCGTCATCGCGGTCGTCGCCGTGCTCGCCTTCCAGCATCGCGCCCACGTCTGGCAACTCTACCTGATGAATACACTGGTCTCTGCCGGATTCTGGATGTTCTGGCCGACCGTCACCGCGCTGATCCAGGAACTGACTCCCGAGGGCCAGTTCGTACAGTCCAACACTTTCCTTCTGGCGGGCGTGCAGGGCGGATGGCTCATCGCCGGCGCTCTCGTCGGCTTCATGTACGACCACATTGGCCTGGGTGGCGTGCTCACGATCGACGTTTCCACCTACGTGGTCTCGTTCTGCTGCTACTTCGCCGTGCGCAAGGGACGTCACGTCGTCCTTCGGCCGCATGTACTGAAGTCCGAACTGAAGGCCGACATCCTCGCCGCCGAGAATCAGCTGGAGCGTTTCTGGCACGAGATGCGCGAGGGCCTGCACTTTCTTCGCGACCATCGCGCGGTCATCCTTCTCGGCCTGAGCTGGGCCCTGTTTCTCGGCGCCATGGTCACCGGCGTCGTGGTCACTCCGTCGCTCAGCGACCGCATCTTCCACGCCGGAGCCAAGGGCTACGGCTGGCTCAATATGGGCTGGGGTGGAGGAGCATTCCTGAGCGCGTTATACGCTCCGCAGGCCATCGCGCGACTGGGCGGCCGCCGTGCCATTGCGTTCTCCATGGCGCTGCTCGCGGTCTGCGTGGTCTGCGCTCCGGTCATGCCGCTTCTCGTGCTCGCCATCTTCTTCTATTTCCTCATGGGATCGGCACGCGGCGTCGGCGGCGTCGCCATGAACACCAGCCTGATGGAGATGGTGCCGACGCACCTGATGGGCCGGGTTCAGAATACGTTTTACTTTGCCGGAACTTTTCTGCAGCTCGTTCTCGCCTTGAGCGTAGGCGCGGTCGCCCACAAAGTCAGCCTGGTGGCCGCGTTCGCGATTCTGGCCTGCGTGTATGGCCTGTCGTTCGTGGCTGCGAGTTGGCCGGTGCCTGCGGCAACGGCAGTCGAGGAGGTCGGCGCCATCCGATGAAAACCATTCACCACAGAGTCACAGAGTCACAGAGAAGAACAAGTAAAGACGATCAACATGGGTGGCAACATGGGTGGCAACATGGGTGGCAAGATGGGTAGGCAACATGGGTAGGCGTCTTCCCCAGCGGAGCCGTTCTTCAGGCGAAGAGATGGGATCTCGTGGATCGCCGCTGTAGTCAACACCAGCCTCGGATCCTCAGGCAGTCAATCAACAATCGCAAATCAGCAATCAGCAATTCCTCGGTGTCTCCGTGCCTCCGTGGTAAATCGCACTCCCGGCTGTTATTCTTTCCCATTCCAAGGAGCACTCATGTCCGCTGACCTACAGGGCCGTACCGGCGTCGTCTTCGGAGTCGCCAACAAGCGCTCGATTGCGTGGTCCATCGCCCAAGGATTGCACGCCGCCGGCATGAAGCTGGCCATCACTTACCAGAACGAGCGCCTGGAGCAGGAAGCCAAGGACCTCATCCTCTCCCTGCCCGGCGCCGAAGCTTACATGTGCGACGTTTCCAAGAATGAAGAGATCGACAGCCTTTTCGCAAAATTAAAGGAGCGCCACGGCAAGCTGCACACGCTGGTGCACTCCGTCGCCTACGCTCCCGCCGACGAACTGAAAGGCGACTTCATCAACACGACGCGCGATGGCTTTCGCGTCGCGCTCGATGTCAGCGTATATTCGCTGATCGCCGTGGCCCGCGCCGCCGTCCCGCTCATGACCGACGGCGGATCGATCATCACCATGACCTATTACGCATCAGAGAAAGTCGTCCCCCGCTACAACGTGATGGCCGTGGCCAAGGCCGGACTCGAATGTTCGGTGCGCTATCTCGCCTACGAGTTAGGAAAAAAGAAGATTCGGGTAAACGCCATTTCCGCCGGCCCCATCAAGACTCTGGCCGCGCGCGGCATCGCCGGCTTCGGCGACATGCTCAAAGGCCACGAAGAGCGCGCCCCGCTCGGCCGCCGCGTAGAAGTAGAAGAAGTGGGCAACACCGGAGTCTTCCTCGCGTCAGATGCGAGTTCAGGCATTACCGGCGAAGTGATCTTTGTCGACTGCGGATATAACATCATGGGATTTTGAGAACAGTTCTCAGATGCTCGATAGCTGCTATCGGACGAGAACTAGCCGGGATGGGCCGGCAGATAGGCGTTTGCGCCGGGTTTTGAGTGCTATGTGCTTGCGGAAGTTGAGATTATCGCAGACGAGTCAGAGGTGCTTCGCGAACAGATAATACAGGCTGTGTAGCGCAGCGGCCATCATCACCATTGTCAATGCGAATGAGATTATCCTTCGCGGCTCGCTGAAGTAGGCTCTTGGGGCCTCGCCCTTTTGCATTGGGACAAAAATGAGGGAAAGGAAGCCAGCACAGAGAAACCCCGCCCAATCGAAGCGATAGAACTCGTCCCACATGGCCACGCCTGAGACTGCGAACATAAAGCAGGCAAAAGCGATTCTCGCCCACAGTGGCCAGAAGAAACTGCGCGACACGGAAGCGCTCGATTCCTGCATGGGACTCTCCTTGCGGTAGAGAGTATAACGCGCGGGCGATGTCGTTAGCGTAACATCTCGATTACGCTCGTTGACCGGCCGCTTCACGAGCCCGTCCTGAGCAGCCCAGCTAAGGAACGATCCTAGCCGCCAACCGTGATCCGCCGTACGTTCTCGCCCGTCCGCTCCAGCGCAATCTCCACATCCCGCTCCCGCACCAGCCGCGGAAACTTTTCTCCCCACTCGATCAGCAGAATGCTGTTGTCGGAACGCAGATCGTCCAGCCCCAGCGTTTCTAACTCCCGCAAAGTGTCGATACGGTACAGGTCGATGTGATAAAGATTGGCCCGCGGCCCACGATACTCGTGCACCAGCGTGAAGGTAGGACTGGTGACGTCTTCCTCGGCAGCCGCTTCGAATGCCGCCGCAATTCCTTTGACCAGCGTGGTCTTGCCCGCACCCAGGTCGCCGCGCAGCAGCACCAGTTTGGGCGGAGTGAGCAACTCAGCCAGTGTACGCCCGAAGGCGATGGTCTCCTCAGCCGAGTGCGTGGTGATTTCCCGCAGCAGGTTTTTGTTGTTAGAACGGTTGTCGGAACGCAGCTTGGTCTGGCCGTCCACGCGACCAGTATAAGTGGAAGAGCGGCCCTTTAGGGCCGCGTAAAGATGCAGGAGACACTAGGGCTTTAGCCCCTGAGGGATGCCCGCTGAGGCGCCCACCTCAATACGTCGAGAACGCGCTCGCCTTCATGCCGAGCAGGTTCCGGTCCACCACGTGATCGAGCGAGGTGCGCAGGCGGCGATGGTCGTCATCCTCGAGCGCGACGAAGCGGAATGGCTGCAGCACGCCGTCCGCCTTCTTGCGCATGGGGCTGAGGACTTCGGCCATGCCGTGCACCGGCCCGGCCTGCGTCTGAAAAGCAACCTCGACGAAGTCGCCCTGCGCCAGGCACTGGGCCAGTTGCAACAGGCCGCCAGTCACGGAAATAGTTTGGAGTTTAGCTTTGGTGCGCCGGCCGTCTTCGAAACGGATCGCAGCCAGGACCGAATCGCCTAGCTGGACCCGGGCCGCGCGCCGCGATGGGTGCGGTTGGGGGAAGTGGGTCATAAGCTAGGTGTACTATCGCACCATCCCCGATTGAGTAATAGATTACTGAAGCCCCTCGTCCGGATTCCCGCGCGGAGTGCGGCAAGTGGACGCATCAGGACCCTGCCCTATGAATCACTTAGAATGTATTAACTACTTGATTAATGTCCCAAAGGACGAGCCGTGTGCCACACGCCGATTTTCGATTCCACGGCGGACGGCTGGATTTACCATCTCTCATTACCATGTCTAACACTTATGTCTGACTGGATTCCTCGGAGAAATCGCAAATGACCCGCCTGCTGTCTCTCGCTCTGCTCTCGACGTTGCTTTTCGTCACGTTGGCCTCCGCTCAGTCCTCGCCAGCAAAACCACCGCTGCGCGTCGGCATCGTCGGACTGGTGCACGGACACGTGCACGGATTCCTCCCGCAATCCATGCACAGTTCCGAGATTGAGATTGTTGGCGTCGCCGAACCGGACTCGCGTCTGCTGCAACAGGCCGCTACTCGCTACGGCTTCAGCCCGGCGCTTCTATTCACCGATCTGGAAGAAATGCTTCGGAAAGCGCATCCGCAGGCCGTTCTGGTCTACACCAACACTTACGACCATCGCCGCGTCGTCGAAATCTGCGCCCGCCACGGCGTCCACGTCATGATGGAAAAGCCGCTGGCCGTCAGCCTTGAAGACGCGCTGGCCATGGAGCAGGCCGCGCACGCCGGCAAGATTCAGGTTTTGGTCAACTACGAAACCTCCTGGTACCGCAGCAACCATGCGGCTTACGACCTGGTGCATGAAGGCGCGCTCGGCGACGTCCGCAAGGTGGTGATTCACGACGGCCACAACGGCCCCAAAGAAATTGGCGTCCAGCCTGAATTCCTCGCCTGGCTCACCGATCCCAAACTGAATGGCGGAGGCGCCCTGTTCGACTTCGGCTGCTATGGCGCCGACTTGATGACCTGGCTGATGGATGGCCAGCGCCCGCAAACCGTCACTGCCGTCACCCAGCAACTCAAACCGGAAATCTATGCGCGAGTCGACGACGAGGCGACGATCATCCTCACCTATCCGCGCGCGCAAGCGATCGTGCAAGCATCGTGGAACTGGCCCTTCGGCCGCAAAGACATGGAAGTCTACGGGCAGACGGGATACGCCATCACGGTGCAAGGCAACGACATTCGCGTACGCCGCGGCGGAGACGACACCCACGAAGTACAACTCGCCGCCAAGCCCGTGCCCGCCCCGTATGACAACGAACTGTCGTATCTGCGGGCGGTGATCCTCGACGGAGCGAGGCCGGACGCGATGTCGTCGCTCGACACGAATGTGAAGGTGACCGAAATCCTAGACGCCGCGCGGCGTTCCGCGGCCGAAGGAAAAACCATACGCTTACCTTCCTCCCGATAATTCTCCCCTGTGTCATCCTTCCCGCAGCCTCTGTCAACCTGAGCGCAGCCAACACTTCGCGGATGCGAAGTGTCGGCGGAGTCGAAGGATCCCTATGCGCAGGAGACTCTCGCGAATGTCGCAGCGAATTCTCTCGATGCCGCCGTAGAAAACCGCCCTCCCGAACTCCTCGCCGGGACATCGCCGCGACCAGCGCGCACGAGATCCTTCGACTTCGTGTGGCCTGCGCTTCGCGCGGGCCACACTCCGCTTAGGATGACATTGCTTTGGGCGACTACCCATCCCAGCACACAAACTTCCCCTGCGCCGCCTTTTGCGCGCGGCGAAAGGCCTCCGGCAAACCGGCCAGAAGATCGGTCGCGACCAGCGAATGTTCGCCCAACTGATCGCGCATAGCATCGCCCGCGAGCCCGTGCAAATGGACGGCTGCACAAACCGCCAGCAGCACTTCGTTCGGATGCTGTGCGATCATCCCCGCCACCATCCCGGTTAGAATGTCGCCCGTCCCGCCCGTCGCCATCCCAGGATTCCCGGTCGTATTGACCCAAGCTTCGCCATCGGGCTGCACCACCAGCGTTCGATGCCCTTTGAGCACGACGATCAATTCATGCTCGCGCGCGAATTTGCACGCCACTCCCAGGCGATCACTCTGCACCTCGGCGATAGAACATCCCACCAGCCGCGCCATCTCTCCCGGATGCGGCGTGATCACCAGCGTCCGGCCCTTACCGTTCAGCTCACCGGTCTGGCCCTCGAACGCATTCAGTCCATCCGCATCCACGACCATGGGGATCGTGTGATTAGCCACCAGCGACCGCACCAGCGTCGCAGTGTGCGAATCACGCGAGATTCCCGGCCCGATCGCGGCCACCGTGATGTTCTTCAGCAATTCCTCGATCCGCACCCCAGCGCCCGTGGCAATCGTACCCGCTTCGGTTTCCGCCAGCGGTTCGGTCATCAACTCGGGGTGGAATCCCGACACGGCCGGTAGAGCCGATTTCGCGGTAGCGACGGTGGAGAGCCCGGCGCCTGCGCGCAAGGCGGAAAATCCTGCCATCGCGGCCGCCCCAGACTTCCCCAAAGATCCGCCAATCACTAGCACATGCCCGTAGTTTCCCTTGTTCGCGTCCTCGCGGCGCGGCGCAACCATCTCTGCGAAATCTGGCGCGGTGATGACGTTGAGCTGCAACGATGAAACAATCGCCTCTTCCGGCGAGCCGATTGACGCGACGCACGTCGGCCCTCGTGTGAGCAGGCTGAACACGTGAGCGGGGCGCGGCGCGGTAAAGGTTACAATCGCATTCGCGCGCGCGACCAGCCCGGTTTGCGGGCCCAACCCATCGGCGTCCGCCCCGGAAGGAATATCCACCGCGACGACGAAAGCATCGCTGGCATTGATCCGCGTGATCGCCTCCGCGTACAAGCCGCTCACCGGAGGGCGGAAGCCGGTGCCTAAGATTGCGTCCATGCAAACTTGCGCACCCAGCGCAGCTCGCACCGGCTCACCGCTGAGCTCTTCGCTGGATCGAACGACCACCGGCGCCACAGGAAGTTTCTTGAACATGATCGCGGCGTCGCCCTGCAGTTCGGCGGGATCGGCAAGCAAGATCACCTGCACTTTCTTGGCGTGTTCATGCAGCTTCCGCGCGACGACAAATCCGTCGCCGCCGTTGTTTCCTTTTCCGCAGAACACCGCGAAGTGCTCGACGCTGCCGCATCGGGGAAGAATATAGTCGACCACCGCCGTGCCCGCATTTTCCATCAGCGTCAGCGACGGTACGCCGAAGCGCCCGCTGGTGGCGCGATCAATGGCCCGCATTTCTTCGGCAGTAACGATTTTCATGAGTGCTGTCGTTAATCGTTAGTCGTTCGTCGTTCGTCGTTCGTCGTCGGTCGTCAGCGGTTCGTCTTGGCTGCGTGTGACTAAGCAGTGGTCAACGACCAACGACTAGCGACCAACGACCAGACCCACCGCCGATCTTAAAACAAAACGGCCCTCCGCGCCGTGCGGAGGGCTTGGAAGCCGACGAATGAGAGTCCGCCTAAGGCGTGGGTTTCCCCGCTCCCGGCTGGAGAGCCTGCACCTTGCTGTGCTTTTTCCCGTACGTGAAATAGATCACCAGCCCGATGATCAACCAGACCACCAGCCGAATCTGTGTGGCTGGGGACAGAAACACAATGAGCGCGCCCGAGAAAAGAATCGACAGAATCGGAACCAGCGGCACCATCGGCGTGCGGAACGGCCGATTCAGTTCAGGATGCGTCCGGCGCATGACCCAAACGCCCGCGCTGACCAGCACAAACGCCAGCAGCGTTCCCACGCTGGTCATCTCATCCAGCACATTGAGCGGAATTATTGTGGCGAGGATCGCAACGAAAATTCCCACCACAATCGAACTCAGGTAAGGCGTACGAAACTTCGGATGAATCTTCCCCGCCCACGGCCAAAGCAGGCCATCCCGCGACATCGAGTAGAACACCCGCGATTGCCCCAGCAACATCACCAGCATCACCGTAGCCAAACCGCCGAGCGCACCGATTTCCACCAGGAACGTTGCCCATTGCTGACCCGCAACGCGGATGCCGACGACCACCGGATCCGGCACGTTGAGCTGCTGGTAAGGAACGATGTGGGTAAGTAGACCGGAAACCAAAATATAGAGCACCGTGCAAATGACAAGCGAACCCAGAATGCCCAGGGGCATGTCTTTCTTCGGATTCTTGGCCTCCTGCGCCGCTGTCGAAACCGCATCAAAACCGATATACGCGAAGAACACCACGCCGGCGCCGCGTAAAATTCCCGACCATCCGAAGTGTCCCCACTCGCCGGTATTCGCCGGGATGAACGGGTGCCAGTAGTTCGGCTTCCAGGAATGCGAGAACAAGAAAGCCGCAACCAGAGCAATGAACATGCACACCACGGCTACCTTCATTATCACGACTGCGGTGGTGAAATTCGCCGACTCCTTAATGCCAATCACCAGGATCGTGGTGATCACCATAATCACCAGAAACCCGACGTAGTCGTACTTCAAATGGATGGGTGAACCGAAGAGCATGAAATCGGAAGTAGGAAAGGCCGGCAGATTCCAGCCGATATCGTGCAGGAACGCCCGCAAGTGTCCGCTCCACCCCACTGCCACGGTGGCCGCGCCAAAGGCATATTCCAGAATCAAGTCCCAGCCGATGATCCAGGCGACCAGTTCACCGAGCGTCGCGTAGGAGTAGGTATAGGCGCTGCCCGCGATCGGAATCATCGAAGCAAATTCGGCGTAACACAGCCCCGCGAACGCGCAGGCAATCCCAGCCAGGATGAACGAGATCACAATGGCGGGTCCAGCAAACTGCGCCGCGGCCTGCCCGGTGATGACAAAAATGCCCGCTCCAATAATCGCGCCAATGCCCAGGCTCAGCAGGTTGATGGGCCCCAGGGCGCGCCGCAGGCTCTGTTCGCCTTCAACTTCGACCGCTTCTTTCATCAGTGTAGGGAGGTCTTTTCTCGCGAACAGATTCGCCATGCTTCGTTTTCTCCTTAGCGGCTACTCCGACGTGCGCTTTGCACCCGCACTCCGCGACCACGCATAGTAAACCGGGATTCCCAACAACACCACAATCAGCCCCGGCCACGTAAATTGTGGTTTGTAGCGCAATAGTACGACATCGATGAATAAAGCCATCACAATATAAATGATCGGCAGAATCGGATACCCCACTGCCCGGTAAGGCCGATTCGCCTCCGGACGCGTGCGCCGCAACACGAACAATCCCACAATTGTCAGAATATAAAACACCAGCACGGCGAAAATGATGTAATCCAGCAACTGCCCGTAGCTGCCCGAAACGCATAGCAGGCACGCCCACACCATCTGCACCATCAACGAAACTGCAGGCGTCTTGTATTTGGGATGCAGCTTGGCCACTTTGCGGAAAAACAGGCCATCTTTGGCCATCGCATAGTAAACCCGCGCCCCGGAAAGAATCAGCCCGTTCGCGCAGCCAAAGCCAGAAATCATAATCGCCGCCGCCATGAGCAGTCCGCCCGCCGCTCCGAACATCTGCGTCATGACCGCGGTGCCCACTCGCTCCTCGGCAGCGTACTTGATTCCGCGCCCCAAAATGGTGAGCGCACCCGGCGATCCCATCCAGGGGCAGCGCGCTCAGATAAATAAAATTGCAGGCGATGTAGAGCGCAATCACTACGCCGGTACCCAGAGCCAGCGATAGCGGCAGATTGCGGCTGGGATTCTTCACTTCCCCGGCAGTAAAGGTCACGTTATTCCAGGCGTCGGCGGAAAATAGCGATCCCAACTTGCGCCACGGCGAGAATCGTCAGCGTCCCCACCATCACGATCGGTCCGCCCACGCCGACCTGGACCGCGTGCTGGGCGCCTAATCCGGCGTTATGCCAGAAGTTTGCGCCAAAGTTCGCGGCCAGCGCCAGCGCATTGCGTCCCAGCGCGAACCCGAATACGGCCAGCCCCAGCAGCGCAGAAACTTTCGCCGCGGTGAAGACGTTCTGAATCGCCGCGCCCGTCTTCACTCCAAAAATATTCACCACCGAAAGGAAGATCACCAGCAGGATCGCCACCAGATTCTGGGTATTGATGCCGACATCCATGTTGCCCAGCACCATCGGGCCAACATGGATCGGCGGAACTTTCCAGAGATGCAGAAGCCAATGGGTTGAGGAAATCGCAGGACAGAAGACTCCCAAAAACTTGCCAAATGCCACGCCCACGGCGGCGATCGTCCCGGTCTGAATGACCAGGAATAGAGTCCAGCCGTAGAGAAATCCCCACAGCGGCCCCAGCGCCTCTCGCAGATAAACGTATTGCCCGCCCGCTCGCGGCATCATGGCCGCCAACTCGCCATAGCTGAGCGCGGCGACGATCGTCATGAACCCGGCGACAGCCCAGGCCCAATCAGCAGCGCCGGCGAATCCACTTCGCGCCCGATCTCGGCTGAAACAATGAAGATGCCCGAGCCGATCATCGACCCCATGACCAGCATGGTGGCGCTGGTCAGGCCCAGTCCCTGTACCAGTTCTTTGTCCTGATGACTGTGAATTTCCCAGTCGCTGCCAGCGCCGGCTGCGTTGTCGGTGTGCTCAGGAATTCCTCCTAATCAACAACCTTCGCCGCCAGGTGATTCCGCTTAGGATGGCGGCGCCGTGGAAGAGCGGCCCTTCAGGGCCGCGTTAGCCGCGTCAACTCCATGGGGCTTTAGCCCCTGAGGTAATCTCCGCTGGCGTGATCCAAGGTCAAACGACTTTACCTCAAGACGCGGAAAAATTCCTCTGCTGATTTGCGCGGCTCCCGTAACAGATCGGAGATCACCGCCACGGAATCGGCCCCGGCCTCAATCACGGACGCGGCATTCGCCCGGGTAATCCCGCCAATCGCCACCAGCGGCTTGCGGGTAAAGTCCGCGCCCGGCGAACGCCCTCGAGTCCAACGACGGGATCAGGATTCTCCTTGCTGGAGGTAGCGAATACGGGTCCGATGGCAAGATAGTCAGCGGAAGTGAGGTCGGCCTCGCGCAGTTGCTCGGGATTATGCGTCGAAACGCCCAGCCACCGGTCGGGCCCGATAAGCCCGCGTACGGCCTCGGGCGACAGATCGTCTTGCCCGACATGCACGCCGTCAAACTCTGCCGCCAGACACAAATCAGCGCGGTCATTCATGATGAGCCGAACAGAATCCTGAGCCGCCCATTCCAACGGCGCGTTCTTTGCCGCGCTAGAGTGGGAGCGAAAATGCTGCTTCAACTCCCGTGCCTGATGCAGCATGACCCTCGCATTGCCAGATTTATTGCGGTATTGCAGAAGGGTGCAACCGCCCGCGACGAGTTCGTGAGCAAATCGAAATAGCTCCTCGGCGCTCCCGAAAAAGGAAGAATCCACGACCGCATAAACGCGAGGAATTTGAATCATTTATCAACTCGCAACAAATTGCCGAGCGGAACTTCGGAGCGCATAATTGGTAAATGGCGAAAAAGGTTGGCGCACAAACGATTAATTGTCCGAACGGCCACTGCCATCATTCGTTTTCGGTCATGGTCGATGCCGACTATGGGACCGAGAGTGGTCGGACGCTCGTATGTCCGCAATGCAAGACCAATTTTCGCCAGCACATGCGGCAGCTAGTGTTCGGTGACATGGACGCCCCTAGCTCGGGCCCACTGCCGCGCGAGGGCAGCTAGGCGTGGCCGTTCTTCTTCAAGAACCGCTCGATGAACCCAGTATCAATCTTCCCCGCCCGGAAATCTTCATCCGGAGAATCTTCCGATGCAGCGGAATCGTCGTGTACACGCCTTCGACGATGAACATCTCCAGCGCCCGCGACATGCGCGAAACCGCCTCACTGCGGTCTTTGCCGCGCACGATCAGCTTGGCAATCAGCGAATCGTAATACGGCGGAATCACGCCCTCGGCGTAAGCGGCCGTATCGACCCGCACTCCCGTTCCCCCCGGAGGATGGAACGCCGTGATCTTCCCCGCCGACGGCGTGAATTTCTCGGGATGCTCGGCATTGATGCGGCACTCGATGGCATGCCCGCGATGCACGATCGGCCCCTGCAGCACGTCCCGCATCTGCGCGCCCGCCGCGATCATGATCTGGCTCTTCACCAGGTCGACGTCGGTGACCATCTCCGTCACCGGATGCTCCACCTGGATGCGCGTATTCATCTCGATGAAGTGCAGCCTCCGGTCCTGGTCCATCAGGAATTCAATCGTCCCCGCATTGCTATATCCAATCGCCGCCAGCGACTTGCACAGCACTCGCCGATCTCATCGCGCAACGCGGGCGTGACCGACCGTGGAAGGCGATTCCTCCAGCAGCTTCTGGTGCCGCCGCTGGATGGAGCACTCGCGCTCGCCCAGGCTGACCACATTGCCGTGCTCGTCGGCCAGCACCTGAAATTCGATGTGCCGGGGATGCTCGACGTACTTCTCCATGTAGAGATCGCCGTTGCCGAACGCGCCCGCCGCTTCCGCCTGCGCCGCCCTGAAACAGCCCAGGCAATTCTTCCTCGTTGCGGACGATGCGCATGCCGCGTCCGCCGCCGCCCGCCGAAGCCTTGACGATCACCGGAAAGCCCACCGTGCCGCGCCCACTCCAGCGCCTCGCCGTCGGAAGCGATAATGCCGTCCGACCCCGGCAGAATCGGCACTCCCGCCTGCTTCATCGCAGCCCGGGCTTTTTCCTTCTCGCCCATCAGCCGCGTGACTTCCGGCCGCGGCCCAATGAACTTGATCCCGCTGGTCTCGCAAACTTCGGCAAAGTTGGCGTTCTCCGCCAGCAGCCCGTAGCCGGGATGCACCGCTTCGACGTTGGCGATCTCCGCCGCGCTGATGACCGCGGGAATATTCAAATAGCTCAGCGCGAGTTGCGGCGGCCCGATGCAGATGGCCTCATCGGCAAAACGCACGGGCAGCGAATTGCGGTCGGCTTCGCTGTAAATGGCGACCGTGCGGATGCCCAGCTCCTTGCACGCGCAAATCACGCGCAGTGCAATTTCCCCGCGATTAGCAATCAGGATTTTCTTAAACATGCATACTTTCAGCTGTTAAAAAAATTGTTGATTGATGATTGTTGATTGCCGATTGAAAAATCCTCCGCGGATGCGGCTTTCAATCAACAATCAAAAATCAACAATCAACAATGGGTTACTGCCTCACTTCTTCGGCCTTATCACGAACAATTCCTGCCCGTATTCGATCGGCTGCCCGTTGACCGCCAGTTTTTTGACGATCTCCCCGGCAACGTCCGATTCAATCTCGTTGAGCAGCTTCATGGCCTCGACGATGCAGAGGACTTGTCCCACTTCCACCGAGTCTCCCGGCTTCACGAACGGAGGAGCGCCCGGCGACGGTGCCTCATAGAACGTCCCCACGATCGGGGACTTCACCGTCTGCAGCCCTTCTTCGGCAGCCGGAGCGGCTGCCGGCGCAGCTTGCGTTCCAGCCACGGGCACGGAACCGATTTCGGGCGCGGGCCCGGGCGCCGCCGGCACCGCATAAAATCGCGGCTCGCCGCCGGCGTGCACAATCGTCTGCTCGCCGGCGCGCTTGATCCGGACCTTGACATCGCCGCGCTCCAACTCAAACTCGGCAATATTCTTTTCTTCTAAGAACTCAATGAGTTCCTTCAGCTCTTTTAGATTCATTCGTTTACGGTGGGACCCTTCGCCGCTGACTGTGCGTTGCACCCGCGCACCGAATCATGAAACAACCGAACTACAGGGGCTACGGAACAACGAAACGCGCCTAGAAGGCCGGGCGCAGATTCGTTGCCCGGCGGATCAGTTTCAGTTTCAGTTCGAGTTCGAGTTCGAGTTTCAGTTCGAGTTAAAGACAAACCAGGCTAAACCGCCAGAAAATCTTTGCTCGTCGGCGTCAGCACTTCACAGCCGCTCGGCCGTAACCGCCACCATGTCTTCGATCCTCACGCCCCATTTGCCGGGGAAGTATACTCCCGGCTCGATCGTGATGACCATCCCTGGCCGCAGAACCTCCTGCTGCCCGTTCGCCACTCGCGGGGCTTCGTGAATCTCCAGCCCAACTCCGTGCCCAGTCGAATGCGTAAAATAACGCCCTAACCCCGCTTTACGCAATACCTTACGGGCTGCCGCATCGACTTCGTCCGACTGCCACTCCGGGCCGCACCGCGTCGATGGCCGCCTGCTGCGCTTCACGCACCGCCTCGTAAGCCTCGGCGGGCGTCCTTGGAAGCAGACCCCACCCATACAGTGCGCGTCTGGTCGGAACAATAACCTGAGAGTATAACACCGAAGTCGCAGACCACGAACCCACCCGGCGCGATCGCCTGATCGGAAGCTCGCCCATGCGGCAGCGCCGACCTCGCTCCCGAAGCGATGATGGTCGGGAATGACATCTCTTCGGCCCCGCCCCGGCGCGCCGCCAATTCCATCTCGGCCGCAACTTCGACTTCTTTCACTCCCGGCCGCAGCACCTCAAGCGCCCGATCGAAGAGCTTCGCTCCCAACGCTACGGCCGCGCGGATTCGACTGCAACTCGTCGTCGTCCTTCACCATGCGATCCCGCTCGACGATCGAAGGCGCCTCCTTCACCCGCAACCCGGACGGCAGCACCTGAGTCAGTCGCCTCTTCTCGGCAAGCGTAAAGTGCTCAGCCTCGATGCCGATCGACCATCCCCGAACCCGCTTGCGCCGCGCCCCCAGCCATTCGCCCAGCGACGGCAACACCGCCTTGCGCGCGATGACCACCTTCGCGCCCTTCACCTCTTCGTGCGCCTGCGTGTCATAGCGAACGTCGGTAAAGAAAACACTGCCAGCCTCTTCGACAAGCAGCAACCCGGCGCTCCCGGTAAAGCCGCAAAGATATCGAATGTTCGGGAAGATGGCTGATCAGCAGCCCATCGAACCGCGTGGTGGCAAGATGCTCCCGCAATTTCTTCTGGCGCGCCTGGAAATTCATTGGGCTGAGTTTATCAGCCGGAGATGCAGGGCGCATCGGCCACGTTTCTCAGGCTGGCCGCTACTCCGCTACTGCAGCTTCGCGTACTCCGCCTTGGCTTGTTTCAGGATGGGGATGTCGGGGTCGGCGTCTTTCCAGAGGGTGAGGAAATCTTTGTAGGCGGCGAGAGCGCGGACGCGGGCGGCATCGGCATCCGCGCCCTGCGAAGTTCTCGCTTGCAAGGCGTTGGCGCGAGCCACGCCCAGATGCGCCAACGCTCCCGTCCAGCAGTTCCAGACGATGCCGCTGTGGTCGAGAATCTTCTGAAACTCGGCGGCGGCAGCGCTGCCCTGTCCGGCGGCCAAGTATGCCTCACCGCGTACATACACGGGATAGAGGCAGGAACAATTGTTGGCGAACTGAAAATTTCCCAGCTCGATGGCTGAAGCAGCTTGCAGGGTAGTCAGGGCGGTAGCCGGGTTCTTTCTATCCAGTGCCAATTGGCGGGTGGCCCAGCCTTTCTGGGATTTGTTTTTCCTTCCCGTTCCGGAACTGTGGGTGCCCCGTCCTCGCGCTTTTTGCAAGGGCGGGTACGATGCTGCCTGATACCATGGGTTTGTTGCCCAGCGGCCTGCATCGTACCTACGGCGCTCATCACCTGCACTTTATCACTTGTTCGTGCTACCGGCGATTGCCTTTTCTGCGCACCGCGCGCAGCCGTGATCGCTTCCTTTCCATCCTGGAGCAGACCCGCCAACGCTACCGTTTCGTGGTCGTCGGCTACGTCGTCATGCCGGAGCACATCCACCTTCTTCTCACGCGAGCCTGAGGTGGGAACTCCATCCACCGTGATGCAGGTGCTAAAACAGCGGACGGCGCACGCCCTGTTACCCAAGCGCAAACGCCGGGACCCTCGCCAACCCGGTCTGTTCGGCGACGAGCCGCAGCACCGGGCTTTCTGGCAGGCCCGCTTCTACGACTTCAATGTGTGGACGACAAAGAAGCGCGTCGAGAAGCTGAGATACATGCATCGCAATCCGGTGAAGCGGGGGCTGGTGAGTCGCCGGAGCAATGGCGCTGGAGCAGTTACCGTTTCTACCTCTCGGACGAAGCCGGGCCGGTGCGGGTGAATGTAGGCTGGACGAAGATTTCGTTTCGAGCACCAGCGGCGTGATCGACCCGCGTCGTGCCGGCATTCCCGACTCCCGCCCTTCGCAAAGTGCGCGAAGGACGGGGCACCCACAGCGTTTGGTAATTCCTGCGAGATCAAAAGCCTGGGCCACCCGCCCCGCAAACAACGGGCTCACTGCGAGCCAATGGCGCCCTCCTGCGCCGACAGCTAACGTTACAGCTCCGTACAAGCCTCTGCCTTACAAGCCTTCCGTGACAGAGTGTTTCACCAGTCCCGGCAATGCCGTTGAGCTCATGCACGGAGATGAACCGGCGGACCCAACGCTTCACGACCCGAACGCTCCAGTGCTGATCTATCAGAACCGTACGTCTATGGGACCGCAGTCGCTCAATACTGAGGAGGGCGAAGCCACAGGAGCCGGGCTTGCCGTTTTGGGAGAGGGGGCATCTAATGTCCTTGGGTGCCTGGAGAGGAGCTCTTTTTGGAAATTAAAGAAGATGAGAAGCAACACGACCGCCCGACGCCGTTCGGTCACCTACAGGATGATCTCCCACGACTGCGTACTACTGGCCCGAAGGACAATTTGTTTTCCAAAAATTGGACGGCAAGAGGGGGAGTTCAGCGAGTCGGCGCGAGTCTCTTTGCCGCTCTCTTCCTCCTCAGTTCCGTGGCCCTATTTGTAGGCGGCGTTGTCGTACGGGTCCAAATTTCGAATGTGGTGGACGGCATTTTCGGCCAAGCATTGGGAACTTCGGTTGCGCTGCTCCCCTTCCTTATGGCGTGCGCTCTGATTTTCGTCGCAGTCAGGCTGATCAAGGGCATTAGCCGATCAATTCACAGATGAAGCGCAGCTTCACGAGCGTCTCCCGGGAGCTGGCGAGAGTTGGAGTGGAACTGTTCATCTCCACCTATGGGTCAACCCTCGTCGCAGCAGAATCGATGTATCTCTTCTATCCGCTGGCTCGCCCACTAGCGCAGTTGCTTACGACGGACCTGTCATTTCATCAGTTCAACAAAGCTCTATCCGTGGCGGGTGGCCCAGCCTTTCTGGGACTTGTTTTCCCTTCCCGTTACGAAACTGTGGGTGCCCCGTCCTTGGGTTCTTGGCAAGGGCGGGAACGTGCTGCCTGTACGATGGGTTTTGCTATGCCCAGCGGACTGCATCGCACTTACGGCGCTCATCATCTGCACTTTATCACCTGTTCGTGTTACCGGCGATTGCCTTTTCTGCGCACGGCGCGCGGCCGTGATCGCTTCCTCTCAATCCTGGAGCAGACCCGCGAACGATACCGGTTCGTGGTCGTGGGATATGCGTCATGCCGGAACACATTCATCTGCTTATCACCGAACCCGAAATCGGAACTCCATCCACGGTGATGCAAGTCCTAAACAGTGCTCGGCTCGCGCCCTTCTGTCGAAGAAGCGGAGGGGGACTCCCGCCAGCGTCGCCTGTTTGCAGACGCGACAATGCGTACACCGTTCTGGCAGGCGCGTTTCTACGACTTCAATGTGTGGACGACGAAAAAGCGCGTGGAAAAGCTGAGGTATATGCACCGCAATCCGGTGAAGCGGGGGGTTGGTGAATTCGCCGGAGCAATGGCGCTGGAGCAGTTATCGGTTCTACCTGTTGGACGAAGCCGGATCGGTGCGCGTGAACGAGGGCTGGACGGAGATTTCGTTTCGAGCTCCGGCGGCGTGATCGGCCCGCGTCGTGCCGGCATTCCCGACTCCCGCCCTTCGCAAAGTGCGCGAAGGACGGGGCACCCACAGGTTTGGTGATGCCCGCAAAAATCAACAACCTGGGCCGCCGCCCTCTTCACTTCCCCCAAACGCGAAACCGCCGCCCTGACAGGTTCTTCAGGACGGCGGCGTTAATCTTCGAACTCGCTGCTAGACGCTAACTATGTCTGAATAATTCGCGGCGTGATGAAGAAAATCAGCTCCTGGTTGGAGGTTGTAACGTTGCGTGTGCTTGAACAGGTTGCCCAGGAACGGGAGGTTGCCGAGCAACGGCACCTGCGTGATGTTGATCGAGTTCTGCGTCTGAATGACGCCGCCGATCACCACCGTGCCGCCGTCGGTCACCAGTACCTGCGTGGTGGCCTGCTGCGTGATCAGTTCCGGGTTGCCCTGCACTTCCTGACCGAAGTTGGGCGTGGTGTTTTCCACGTCCACGTTCAGGAAGATGGTGTTTTCCGACGTGATCTGCGGAGTCACCGTCAACCGCAGGAACGCGTCGACGTAGGTTACAGTCGGAGGACCGCCCAACTGCGCCTGGGTCACGATCGGCACGCGCACGCCCTGCTTCACCAGCGCTTGAATATTGTTCTGCGTGACCACTCGCGGACGGGAGAGCACTTTCAGCAAGCCGCGCGATTCCGCCAGCGAAAGCACCATGTCGATGCGCACATTGTTGCTGGCGTTCACGAAGCTCAAGCCGCTCGAAGGCGAAGTCGATCCCAGGTTCGAGAACAATGGAATCGTGGACCCGCCGGAACTGCCGGATCCCGCCGTCGTAATGTAGCCGGGAGTGAGGCCGCCGACCGTGGTCGGCGAAGAACCGGCTGCCTGGTTGCCACCGATGCCGGTGTGGCCGTTGCCCCAGGCGAAGCCGAACTGGGTGCCGATGTCGCGGGCAAACTGCCGCGTCGCCGCCACCACCCGCGCTTCAATTTCAACTTCCTGCGTCTTGCGATCGAGCTGGGTCAACAGCCGGTCGATGATCGGAATCACTTTCGGAATATCGTTGATGATGACGGCGTTGGTGCGATCGTCCGCCACCACATCGCCGCGCTGCGAGAGGAATTTCTTTACCGTGAGCATCACTGCCTTGGCCTGCGCGTAGCTCAGGAAGCGCGTGACCGAGACTTTTTCCACGGCCAGCGCTTCTGATTCGATCTGCGCCCGCCGGGCATCCGCTTCATGCTTCAGCGTCTCGACCGTGGCGATGCGCAGTACATTGCCTTCCAGTTCGCGCGCCAGGTCGTTGTTCTTGAGCACGATGTCCAGCGCCTGATCCCACGGCACGTCATCGAGAACCACAGTCAGGGTGCCATGAACGTTGGGGTCCGAGACCACGTTCAATCCGCTGATTTCGTGAATCAGGCGGAAGAAATCTTTCAGGTCGACGTCTTTCAGGTTGACCGAGATCGGCTCGCCCGTATACTTCGGACCCACCGAGGCGGGTTGCTGGCCGGCCTGAGCTTTCTGCTCAGCCGCCAGATTGACCGCCGGAGTAATCGTCGGCGCCTGGCTCTGGCTCTGCCCCTCCGCAGCGTGCAGGCTGACGGGAAGCAGTTCCGCGGCAGTCTTGTCGGAGAACCGCGCCGCCGCTTCCTGGGCGCGAACCGTCGGATCGTCCGCCGCGGCGTCAGCTTTATTCACGTCGGCAGCAGTCTTCACGTCGGCAGCAGTCGCAGTCTGATTCTTGGCCTGATACGAAGGCTCGACAAACACATAGTCAGAAGGCGAGACCGAATCCTTGGCTATGGGCTTGGTCGCGGGCGTCGTCTCCGCCTTGGGCGTGGACTGACGTCGTCCTTCAGCCGGCGGAGCGAACGGCGACATCGGTCTTGGCGGCCTGAACTTGCCGAGCGCGGCCTTGGCCACCGCGTTCGCATGCAGCGTCAGCACCAGTTTGCCTGCCGCGCCCGGCGTCAATTCGTAGGCGCAAGCCTGGTCGAGGTCGACGACGATGCGCGTGGTCGGGTGCGTCTGGCCATCCATGCCAATGCGCACGCCCTTCACCCCGGCCGCGCCCACCGCGATGCGGGTCTGCCGGGTCGCCATGACCGTCTCCGGCAGATCCACCACCACGCGGGCGGGCGAGTCCAGAGTGCTGAGCTTCGGCGACATTGTGCCGCTGGAGCTCATCTCGACCCGGATGTCGTCCGTGCCCCGGACTACGTTGACTCGATCGAGCTGGCTCGGGGTCTGCGCGGCCGCAGCCACCCCAGAACCAGCACCGATACGAACATTGTGACTGTTGCATGTTGCTTTCGCATTTCGCCTCTCCCCACCCGCGGGCCTGGCCCGCGTGTTCCTTCGTCAAACTCGATTTCGGCGACCCGCTTCCGGTCCCGCCGTATTGCCTGCACTCGCCCGTCCTAAACTGCCGGCGTGAAAATTCTCTTCACCACTTCCCGCGTAAACGATTTGCCCAGCTTGTCCTGCACCGTCTCCTGGAACACCACCGAGTCGCCCGTGATCTTCACCACGTAGCCGTTAAATACAGGATCGTTTTCCCGCAGAAAGTACGCCTTGTTCAAATTGTTGGTCACCACCGCGATGAAGCCGCTGTCGGATTTCACCACGCCCCGCAGATTGATCGTCCCAATCTCCAGGCACTTCTTACCGGTTGAGCAGCCCGAGCCGTTCTGCTGCACGACCGGACTGAAGAACGGATCCCGTTTCCCGTTCATCGCCCACTTCTTGTCTTCCGCCTTGGGTTCCTTGGGAGCCAGCGCCATCTCAGAATTGGCCTCAGCATGCTCGGCGCACTCTCCTCACCAGCCGCGGGCTTAGCCTCTTTGGCGGCCGACTTGGCCGGAGCCTTCATCGGATCAGCCTTGGCCACAACTACAGCGGCCTTCACAACTTCAGGCTTGGCCGCCGGGCCGCGCGACTGATTTCACCATCACCGTCTTGGGCTGGGCCGACTCGGTCTTCGACGGGCGCAGCACCACGCCTTGGCTGGAGCCGAATCGCCTTCGCCGCTGAGACCGGAGCCGTCTTCGCCGTGGACGATCATTCGCGACTGCTGGCGCCGAGGCCGTCGTGGCCGTCGTTCCTTGCGTATGCAGGGTAAGAATCAGCTGGCCGGCGTCGCCTGGCGTCACGTCATAGGTCATGGCCCTCTCCAGGTCGATGACCACGCTGGTCGTCGGAGGAGTTTTGCCGTCCATGCCGATGCGCACGCCCTTCACTCCGCCGTTGCCCACCGCAATCTTGTTCTGGGAGCTGGCAACCACCGTCTCCGGCAGTTCCACCACCACGCGATCGGGCGACTTCAGCTGGCTCACCTTGGGCGTTACCGTCTGGCTGGAACTGATTTCGATGTCGACGCCATCCGGTCCGGGCAGCACATTCACCTTCTGCAGTTGGTTGTTTGCCGAGGTGTGAGCCGAGGCCGCCTTCGACCCCGGAATCGCCGCGGGCTTCACCGCGGGAGCCGGAGCGCCCGGCGCCGGTTTGGCGGGAGTCGGGTTGGCCTGCTGTTGCTGCAGCGATTTTGCCGCGCTGCGTGCGTTGTCGATAGCGTCCGGACTCTGTGCCTGCGCGGCCCCAGACCCGCCCACGATCATTGCCATTGCCAGAATGCTTGTCGTTAATTTGATCGTCAGCTTCATAGTCATCCCTACTTACCCGCCGGCGTTTTCGGTTTCGTCGCGCCTGCCGCGGAAGGTGTCAAGTCGTGACTGAAGTATGTGGTCGCGGTGAAAACCGCGATTACGCTCTCGTTGGGCGCGTACTGATAGGTGTGTTTGACCTTCGCCGCACTTGGATTCCTCGTCGTCGACACCATCAGCCCGCCAATGTTCACGATCCGCTCCAGCTTGCTTACCCGGTCAAAGAAATTCAGCACCGAGTAATACGGCCCGTCCAGTTCGATATCGAAGGGCACTTCGGTGTAGTACTGCTGCGACTTGGTTTCCTTGGCCGCATAGCGCCGCAGCTCCACGCCCGCCTTCTGGCTTTCGGCGTCCATCATTTCGATGAAGCCATCCACCTGTTTTTCGTCGGGAACGATGCGCTGCTCGATCTCCAGTTGTTGTTTGAGCTCGGCCAGTTGCTGCTCCATCTGCTTCAGCTTGGGCCGGTAGGACTCAAGTTCGTTGTTTTCCCGAATCTTGTCTTCCAGGGCATGCTGCGCAGCCGTGTTGTGGTCGTTCTGACTCTTGAACAGCGTGAAGTACAGCGCCGCCGTCACCACGGCTCCGCCGACCAGCACCGTTGCCCACTGCTTAATGCCCGACAATTCGCTAAAGTTCGCCATAGGTCAGCCTCTTACGACTTTCCTTTCCCGCTGTTCTTATCGCAGCTCAAGATGAATTGGAATGCCTGCATGTCTTTGATCTGATCGTCCTGCCACGTCTCTTTAATCTCGACGCTCTTGAAGTAGCCGGTCTTTTGCAGATTCGCGATCAGGTTGGCCACCGCGTCCGTCGAGCAGCGCCGTGCCTTCCAGGCTCACGCTCGTCCCCGAATCGTCCATCTTGCTCAGCCACACGGCTTCGGTGTTGTTCACCGTCTCGCCCATCATGGCCATCAAGTTGACCGGACCGGTCTGGTTCGCGCGCAGCCCGTCAATCACATCCACGCGCCGCTTGTAGGCGTCGGCCTGGTTTTTGCGGTCGAGAAACTTCGCTTTCACGTCGGCCAGTTGGCGGTTGTTGGATTCCGCCACCTTCATGCGCGCCCCGATCGCCTTCGACTGATGATCCAGCCGGTACCAGTAGCCCAGGTTGAACAACCCCGCGATTACCAGCACCGCCAGAACCTTCAGCTTGGGCGAGCCCATGTCGCCCATTTCCATCGAGGGCATCGACGGACCGCCGCCGCTCCTTTTACCTTTGGATGTTTCGAGCAGGTTGATTTTGATCATAGGGATTCAAAGCTCCTCAGGGCCAAACCCACCGCTACCGCCATCTGGCCGGGATTCTGTTCCACCAATTCCGCGCCCAGACCTTCCGTGGGCGGCACCACCCGCTGGAACGGATTCAACAGTTCCACCGGCATCGAGAACTCCTGCCGCAACGCCTCCACCAGGCCCGGCACCTTCGACGAACCGCCCGCCAGGTAGATCTTCTCGATGTGCTCGCCCGCCGCGCTGGCCCGGAAGAAGTCGAACGTCTTCTGAATTTCCAGCACGATGATTTCGGTCACTTGCTGCAGGATCGGCTGCTTGGCGTCTTCGCTGACCGTACCCACCTTGTTGCCCAGCTTCAGCGATTCGGCGTCTTCAAAGCTCAGGTCCAGTTCCTTCTGCAGCGAATCGGTGTACTGGTGCCCGCCCACGCTGACGTCGCGCGGGAACAGCGGCGTCGTGCCTTTCACGATGTTGATGTTCATCACGCTGGCGCCCAGGTTCAAAAGCGCCACCACCTGGCCCGGCGCCGGCTGGTAGTTGTACTCGTAGCAGTTCTGCAGAGCCAGCGCATCAATGTCGACGATAGCCGGGGTGCGTCCTGACATCGAGAGTACGTTGGTGTAGTTCAAAATCTTGTCCTTCTTCACGGCCACCAGCAGGACGTCCATCTGCGGGCTGCCCACTTCGTCCGACAGAATCTGGTAGTCCAGACTCACATCGGCCAGATCGAAGGGAATGTGCTGGGCTGCTTCCTTCTCGATGGTCTCGGCCAGTTCCTGGTCGCTCATCGAAGGCAGCGAGATCTTTTTCACGATCACCGAGTGTCCGCTCACCGCAGTGGCCACGGCCTTGGTCTTGATCGCGTTATCAAGGAACAGTTTCGAAATCGCGCTCGAAACCGTGCCCGAGTCCACGATCATCGAATCGACCACGATGTCGCTCGAGAGCGGCTCCAGCCCGAGGTGGGCCACTTCAATCTGCCCGCCCTTTTTCTTGAGCTCGACTGCCTTGATGCTTGAAGAGCCTACATCCAGGCCAACAATGGACTTCGATCCCATTCCAAACATGTGCCCACCTTTTTGTGTGGCGCGGGCACTCTTGCCCGCGACGTTTTTTGCTACTGTGCCCCGGCAGCTTTCACCGCCGCCTTCGGTTTCCGTTTCGCCTGTGGTTCCAACTCGCTCGACTTCTCTTCCATCCACTGGTCCAGCCGCGATTTCTTGAAGCGCCACCGGTTGCCCAGCTTGAACGCGGGAATCTTCTGCTCGCCGACGTACTTGTAAAGCGTATCGGGACTCACTCCCAGATATTGCGACGCTTGTCGAATGTTCATTACTTCTCGCGAGTCGGCCATAATTCCCTTTTGCCTTTTCCACCCACGTCCATTTCCCGCTCCGGTTCCCCCGGCCCGCGAGATTTGCTTCGGGAGACTGCCTTGCCCTCAATTGCCTGTCCGAGGGCTTTCGGTGTTCCGAGCATATCTCAACCCTGAAAAACCCCGGCTCGGAGCGTATCTCCGTGTCTTCTTGGGGTTTTCCGCCCATTTCTTGGAAATTGGAAAGGATCGCTTCGGAGGGTAAAACTACAGGTGGTGGTTGATGCGCGTGTAGATACTATTAGCAGTATTCGTCGTACAGAACGCCGCCGGTCACCCCCATACCGGTAACTGAAGTACTAGGCACGGTACGGAGGTACTATGTCGCTTGTCTAAGTGCTTGCGATTGCTACCTAATGCTTTACTCGAGCGGTAACAGATTGCCGTCCGGCGAGAATGGCTCCCGCCCTGCCGACGAGCCATATCCACTTCATGCACTGCTCCACGTCTGAAACGATCGATTGCTGCTATTGCACGTCGACAACTTTGTCGCTTTGAAAGGTCACCTTCACGTCCTTGTAGACGAAAATCTGTTTCGCGCCCACGTTGAAAATTTTGTCGGGCTTGCCCAACACCGACTGCACTTGATCGGAGCTCATTCCCAATTGCACGGTCGCCGGCTCCGGCTGCTGCTGCGCAGGCTGCGCATCTTGCGGGGATGCTTGCTGGTCGGCGGCGGGTTGGGCGTCTCCGCCGGCGGCCTGCTGATCATCATTCGTCGTGATCGTGAACACCTGCCCGATCGTATCTTCCACTTCGCTGGCGCTGGCCTTCTCCAAATATCCTTTAGCGAACTCGAACACCACTTCGGCCTTGTGCGGGAACGGCAAATTGGAATGGTTGCAGACTTTACAACCGACCACCTGAAACGAGATCTTGTCCTTGCCCACGTTGACGTCGATCTTCAACGGGTAGACTTTGGCGCCCTTCCCGAAATGCCCGGAAACATTCTGCATCATGCCCGCGCAGAAACCCACGGAAAGATGAAGCATGTTGTCCTTGAATTTTGCCGGACAGAGCGCCACCGCCTGGAAGGGCACCGCAATGAGTCCGCTATTCTGTATCGCCAGCAGCGTGCCAGGATCGCCCGCAACTTCTCCGTCTGGACCAATCTTGACGGTTTTGTATTGCGCGCTGAGTTGCTCCTGCAATGTGACGGGGGCTTGCGCGCCCGCGACGCCAGGCAAAAACACAGCCCATATCGCTGCAGACAACAAGATGAGAATAAAGTGACGGGCCCGACGCATGGAATCCTCCCTGCCTGCGGCAGCGGTCCTATTGAAGCGGTCCAGGCTTACTGCACATCCACCACTTTGCCATCCTTGAAAATCACTTTCATGTCTTTGTAGTAGTAGGTCTGTTTAGTCGGGAGAGTGACTTTCTTATCCGGCTTGCCCAGTGCCGCTTCCACCTGCGCCGGAGTCATCCCCACCTCGACGCTCGCCGGTTCCTGTTGGGCGGGCTGTTGCGCGCCGCCCCCCTGCTGGCCTCCACCCTGCTGATCCCCTTGCGCTCCCTGCTGCTGATCCTGGCCTCCGCCCTGATCCTGCGAGCTGTCGCTGATCGACAGCAACTGCCCGATCGTGTCTTCCACGTCGCCCGCACTGGCCTTCGCCAGAGATCCCTTGGGAAACTGAAAGGCCACGTTCGCCTTGTTGTAAGTCGGCGGATCGGTCTTGTTGCAGGTGTCGCATGCCACGATTCCCAGCGTAACGATGTCCTTCTCAACATTGACTTCGACCTTCGTGGGATAGACTTTGTCGCCCTTGGCGAACAATTTCGTGGTCTGCCCCTGCGACTGAGTGCTTGAGAAATGCCCGAGGATCGCCTTTTTTCCCGACAGCATCAAGCCGCTGGGAGCATGGACTGCGCCCCCTTCATACTTATTCGTCAGAGTGGCCTTGTCGGAATAAGGCACGCCCAGCATGCCGCCCTTCTGTATGGCAAGCAGCGTTCCCTCTTCGACCACGGAGTATCCGCTCGTGTCCGATCCCATTTTTACGGCCTTATACTGTGCCACCAGCTGTTCCTGCAAAGAAACTGCCTGCGCGCCGGCGCGCGGCAACGGCAAAACTGTGGCGCACACAACAACAACAAGTAGCGGAATCATCCTCTCGAACTTCTGCCCCATGGCTGCAATTCTCCTCTCAAAGTCTGCCTCTGCCCCCGGGATCTCATCAGGCATGACCAATCTGAAACAGGGTTTTATGGAACAAACAGGTGGAACGCGCGCGCTGAATTAGTACGTTGAATAATTGAATGTGTACGTTGATTGAATGAGTACGTTGAACAAGAAGCGGAGCGCCACCGCCAGGTGACGCCCCCATGGTAATTGGCACCAACTCGTGTACCAGCAACCGCCGACTTACTGCGAGCCGCCCGAAGCTGTTTCCTTCTTGACGTCCGACTCGGTCTGGTCGGCTGCTTTGTCCTGATCCTCCAGAGCCTTGCCCGCCGTCTTGTCCGGTGCTGGAGGTGGCACGTCCGATGCGGTCGTGCCGGTATCCGGAGACTTCGGCAACCCTCCGGTTCCCTGCTTCGCCGCCAGTTCCTTCATCCCAGCATCCAGTTGTTCCTGGAAGTGGTTGTGCATCTCCTGCAGGTCGTCCACCGCAACCAGCACGGTCTTGCCGGCTGCGCAGTCGCCCTTCTTGCTGCTGGCCACGCTCACATTCACTTTCTGATCCGCCATCGGGAGTGTCGGTGAGCCGGGTGATGACGTCGCCCTGGGTGAGCGCGCATTCCTGACCGTCGGCCACCACGTCGAGTTCGTCGACCACCACGAAGATGCGCCGCGCCGGATCGAGTGCCGGAGGCGCCTGGTCGCTGGCCGCCGCGGCCGGCTGTGCTCCCCCGCCCGACGATGAACCATTCTTGGCCGAGTCGGCCTGCGCTTCCGCGATTTGTGCTTTCACTTCGTCGGCAATCGCTTGCTTCACTTCCGGCGACAGCGCGACCGGCTGGCTCGGTGCCGATCCCGCCCACCGTTGCTGGCCACCTGGTCATCCGACGCCTGAGCATTCAAGGCCCCTTCGGCCGCGGCCGCGTTGGCCTCCGCCTGCGCCGCATAGGCCGCCTGCAAGTTCGCCGAGATCAGATAGTCCGTAAGCCAGAACGCTGCCGACGGATATACCGGATACGGGTTCCAATATGCGCCATAGTAGCCATACCAGGGTGAACCGCCCCATCCCCATCCCCATGCCACCGGTGCCGCCCACGGGTTATACGCCCATCCGTAAAATCCGGGATTGTAAAAGTACGGGTGATAGTAGCCGTAGTAGTTGTAGCCGCCATAGCGGTAGCCCACATAAACGCCGCTTCTGTACCCACCGTGGTAATAGTAGGTGCGCGAATAATAGGACCGGCCGCCGCGCGTAACATAAGCACGCTGCACGTACCCGCCGCGTCCCCGGACCGACACGACGCGCGCGCCGTTGTGGTTGGTCACGATGGTGCGCCCGCCATGCATGCCGTGATTGATCTGCATGCCGTTCCGGTTGATGGACCGAATCTGCCCGTTAGGACGAACACTCGCCGTCCCGCCGTGAGCCAGGGAAACCGTGCGGCCCGGCGCAGTGTGGCTGGCCGTCGTGGTGTGCGACGTGGTGGTCGTGTGAGTCGTCGACGTTCCGTGAGTCGTGTTGGCGTGGGTCGTGGTCGTTGTGTGACTGTTGGTCGTGGTGTGGCTGGTAGTCGCTGCGTGATTCGCCGTCGTGGTATGGCTCGGCGTCGTCGTGTGGCTCGTCGTGTTGGTATGAGTAGTCGTCGCCGAGCGATTCGGTGTCGTGGTATGACTCGTCGTCGCGGTGTGACTTGTTGTGTTGGCGTGGCTCGTGTTCGCGTGGCTCTGCGTAGCCGGGTGACTGGGCGCCGACGCATGGGCCGCCGGAGCAGCATGCGGCGCGGGCGCGCTCGCTTTGTGCTGGGAGCCTGCGAACGCCGGAACCACCATCATGAGCGCAACCCCAACCGACTTCCTCAGGGCACTTCCATTTCTCTTAAAATTCATCGCAACACTCCTGAATTCAGCATTTCATCCGACTGCCAATCAGAACTTCAAACACCGGACCGCGGAGATTGTTCCGGTGGTTTTCTGGGCCCCGGGCCAGAAGGCCTTCAGGAGGCTCAAGAAAGCACACCTGATGGAACCAGATCGTCATCCCCGGGGGCGGAGCAACGTTATCAAAACTCCGGCTGCGGGTGCAATCGTTTTCTGGACCGGGCTCGGTTACACCTGGAACGACTCTTCTTCCTCCTGACGCCTGCCTGCTGTAATCTATTCCCTTTACATTTCTGGAGGGAAAATTGTGCGCTACCTCGATCGTTTGCAGCCCCTTGCCCTGCTTGTGATGCGTCTGGCGCTGGGCGCCATCATGGTCGTCCACGGCTATCACAACGTATTTGGGGGTTTGCACCAGCATGCCCAGATGGTCGCCGGAATGGGTCTTCCCCGCTGGTTGGGCTACGTTTCCTCCTTCACCGAGTTTCTGGGCGGGCTACTGCTGCTGGTGGGTTTTTTCACGCGTCCGGCCGCGTTCGCCGTTTGCGTTGACCTGGTTGTGGCCATCTGGAAAGTGCACCTGCACAATGGGTTGATCGGATCGCCCGACCGGCCGGGATCTGAACTCGCCCTGGCCGCTGCCGCCCTGGCGTTCGCCCTGATTTTCTTTGGCGGCGGTCCCATCGCCATCGATCACGTACTCCGCGGCGGAGGCTCCGGCGCAGCCAAACGCTAAAGAAGCCCCGATGAAGCCGACGGGGTCCCCTGGGCGCCTCTTTTCTCTGTGTCCTCCGTGTCCTCTGCGGTTATGCTTTTGGTCGGCACCTCAATCAGAACTCCCGGCGCAGATGGCCCGCTGCCAGCGCAACTTATTCCGCCCCGCCGGGTTCAGTTTTGCGGATATTCCCGTTTCGGATACGAGTGCGTGCTGGCGGTGCACCCTCGGCTGTTGGCAATGCGAATGACCGTCGGTGGAGGCTGAATTGCATCCCGAGCCGGTTGAAATTATGATGGACAGGTTACCCATGCACTTGCATCCAAACGGTTTGGCGGTCGCATCTTACCGCCATCTACAATCATTACCAGGAGGTTTCTCTTGAGAAAGCTTGCCTTCCTTGCGACCATCTTTGCATTTCTTGTCCTACCCAGCCTTGTCCTGCCCAACCTGGCTTCGGCCCAGCAAGGCGACATTGCCATCGGCTTCGGTACGCTGCTGTCGCCCGGGGCCGCAGCCTGCCGGATCTTCGAATTCCGCCTATGGCGTGATCTGCCCAGAAAAGGGCGGCCTGTATCCCAGTATTGGCGGCGACGCCATTTTCCACAAACGGGTCGGTATCGGTTTTGACATTACGTGGAAAGGCGGCCAGGGAAACTTCGCCGGTCTGGGCGTCCCCTACCGTCCCATCATTTTTAACGTCAATGGCGTCTACCAGCCCCGGCTCGGCAAGAAGCTCGGCCTCGACCTGCTGGGCGGCATCGGCTGGCAGGACACTCGCTTCTACGGCTACAACTCCAGTTTCTCGTGCTACGAGCTGGGTGCCTGCTACACCAGCAGCAACCACTTCCTGGTCGATGCTGGTGTCGGCATTCGCTACTACGTTTGGGGGCATGCCTTCGTCCGTCCCGAAGTTCGTTACAACCACATCCTGAACAACGGCGACGTCTTTACCTCCGGTGACACTCTTCGCGTTGGCGCCTCTATCGGATACACGATTGGTCCAGACTAGATTTTGCTTTCCAGCGGCGGTCGGGAATCGGATGTCCAGATTCTGATATACCAGAATCTGCTGTACTAGATTGATGTCCAGGGGCCAATCCCGACCGCCCGCCAATCCGCTCTCGGCTGCTCTACCCGGTACCGCCCTCCGGCGTGTACCATCACCATTGGACGAAAACAAAAGGGGGCTGTATTTGAGAAAGTTCGCGCGATGGATGTCTGTGTGTGCGCTTCTTCCGTTTGCGTTTGCCACGTTCGCCCATTCCCAGCAATTTGACTTTGCGGTCGGTGGCGGCACTCTTTTCTCCACCAGGAACATCACCGCTTCCCAGGCCTATCTGCCTCCGGCTGAAAAGGGCGGCGTCTACCCCAGCGTCAGCATCGAGCGCGTGTTCAAGAATCACTACGGCTACAGCGCCGAATTTGCCTTTCGCGACCACGAGGGCAGCTACAACGGCTACCAGAAGTTCCGGCCTGTGATCTACGACGTCAATGCCGTCTACGAGTCGCGGCTGGCCAAGAAACTCAACGGCGAACTCCAGGCTGGCATGGGCGGTCAGAGCACATTCTTCTATGGCCCTTCCGGCAACTGCGCCTCCCCCGGTTGCGCCACCCACCTGGATAGCAATCGTTTCTTGCTGCACGCCGGCTTCGGCCTGCGCTATTCCTTGTTCCATCGCCTGTTCGTTCGTCCCGAGGCCAACTACTACCGCATCATTAACAACGCCGTCGACTTCCATTCCGACAACGTTCTTCGTCTCGGCGCCTCCATCGGCTACACCTTCCCCCGGGATTAGATCCGGGCGACCTCGGCAAGAAACTTCCACCGCGAAAATAAATAAGGCAGCGCCGTTGGGCGCTGCCTTTCAGTTTTCCGAGGACTTGTCCTGACTTTCAGGGTCTACGGCTCTTCTTCGCAAATCTCGGCTTCGTGGATAGCCTGATTCAGATGCTCGATCGCTTTCACGCGATGGCCGTGGAAATCATGCTCTGCGGTTTCCAGCTCATGCTTGGCGCCGCGCATCGATTCCAGAGCTTCGTGAATGTGAGGATGAGGCGCCGGCAATGCCGCCGCTGACGGTGCTGGCGCCGGAGCTGCGGCCACTGCTGCTGCAGGTGCCGGTGCTTTCGGTCCGGCTGCTGCCGCTGTGAACGCCAGCGCAAACAGAAGTGTTGCCAGGACGAGCACAGTTAACAACCCGATCTTCTTCATGTTCATGCATTCCTCCTCGTCCGATTTTCGGTTCGGACGCAACCGGTTTCTTTCCTGCCACGGACATTGCCCACTATTTTCCTATTACCCCTACATCAAAGAGGCCCGCGACACCCGCACAGTATAGTCGCACCTGCAAGTCCGCCCCTGTGCAAAAGGTTACTCGGAAGGTGCTCCTTCAGTTCCCCGCCACTTGCGCCACCACAACCACGCCACCACCAGCACCACCAAAATCGCGACCCCAACGTCTAACCTTTGCACAAACCGCTCCAGCCGTCCCCAATGCTGGCCAAATAAATATCCCACGCCGGAAATCACCGTCACCCAGGCCGTCGCGCCCAGAAAATTCCACACCAGGAATTTTCGCCACGGCATGCGCAGCACTCCCGCCAGCGGCCCGGCAATCAAGCCGCATCCCAAACACAAAGCGCGCAAAAAAGATGGTGACCGAGCCATACTTTTCGAACAGCACTTCCCCCCGCGCCACCGTGGTTTGCCGAATCCTGAATACCCGCTGATATCGCTCCAACAGCGGACGTCCGCCGTATTGCCCGAGCGCGAAGCCGAGGCTGCCGCCCACGGTCGTGACCACCGTGGCTACTACGATGATCCAGGGCAGGCGCAGATCGTGCTCGGAATACGCCAGAAAACTCGCCATCAGAAGAATCGTTTCTCCCGGCAACGGCACGCCGGCATTCTCCAGCAGCAGAGCCACACCCACGGCCCAATATCCGTAGTGCACCACCGCATTCCGCAGCAAGTCGAGAATGGAGTGGGTCATAATCTCTTAGGAATCACTTAGAGGACGGGTGCCCCATTTCTCGCGTCCTTTGCGAGAAGTGGGGATTTTCGCTCTTGCGCGGTCAGAAATTCAATCAGCGCCTGGTTAAATTCCTCCGGACATTCCTCATACGGCAGGTGCCCAATCCCTGGAAACACAACCTTCTGCACCTGCGCAAAATGCCGCCCCAGCGTCTCCATCGACGATGCGTACACCGCCGGATCTTTGCTTCCCCACATCAGCAACGTCGGAATCGGCGCCAGTGTCGGCAGCAGCGCTTGCAATTCCCGCAGATCGGCCGTCCAGGTCCCGACAATACTCAGCCCATGCTCGAACAATCCCGGAATCGCCAGCGGCGCCTTATAGCCTTCCAGGCTTCCCGGCAGAATCTTGTTGCGGTCGCCATACAGGCGCGCATGCCAGAAGGGAAACAGAAAGGGCATGCGCCCCGACACCCAACGAAATCCCGCCGCGCCGAAGCGCGTGCCAAAAAACGGCGCCAGCCAACTGCCATGGCGCGAATACGGATTGACCGGGCACACCAGCACCAGCCGCTGCAGCCGCGGCGTTGAGCTACCGCCCTTCACGCATTCCGCCGCCACCGCCATCGCCACCGCCCCGCCGCGCGACGTGCCCAGCAGGTCGAACGACGTCAGCCCCAGATTTTCGATAAACCTGAGCACGCGCAGCGCGGTCGCATGCATCGAGTGGTCAATTCCGCGCGGCCGGTCCGAAAACCCTGCCCCCAGCAAGTCGGGCGCATACACGGTCGCATAAGGCGCCAGCGCCGGTAAGGTGAATCGCCAGGAGAACGAATAGCCCAGTAGTCCGTGCAGCAGGATCAGCGCCGGCCCCGAACCCGCGCGCAGATACCGCATGCGCGCCCCATCCAAATCCATCCAGCACTCTTCCACGCCCTCGCTCAAGCCCGGAGCAGCGCCGGCCGCGGTCTCCCGAATCTCACTCGCCTGCACTTCCGCCATCCCGTCACGCAGAAAAAATCTTCCGGCCTGCAGGACAACTCTTTCCTCGCCCCGCGATTCTATCTAAGTGAAACAACGCCTCTGACGCTTCACTTGGGGAGCTTCGGCTCCCCGTTTTTATTGGCCCGCGCCGGGTGCCCCATCCTTGTCGCGTTCTATGCGACAGGGTGGGGGTCTTGACTCAAGTCGCGGGTGCCGGGTGCCCCATTTCTCGCGCTCTTTGCGAGAAGTGGGAGCTGCTAACGAATCTCTGATTAAGCCTCCGGGTTCCTCTGTGTCCCCCGTGTCCTCTGTGGTTTATGCCCTCTGTCGGGACCTTAGTCAGAGATTCCCTAAGCCGCCGCTTTCCGCTTCTTCCCCAGCAATTTCTTCAGCACCCGAATCCCCTTATCGATATGCTTCTCTTCCATCAGAAACGGAGGCAGGAACCGCACCACCGTATCCTGCGTGCTGTTGAACAGCACACCCTCGGCCAACGCCGCATCCACAATCGGACGCGCCGGAATCTCCAGCTGAATCCCCTGAATGAATCCGCGCCCGCGCACGCCAATCGCCGCATTGCGCTTCGATACCAACTTCCTTCAACGCATCCTGCAAATACGCGCCAACTTTATTCACGTTCTCCAGCAGCTTTTCTTCCTCGACAATCGCCAGGAATTCCAGGGCCACGCGGCAGGCCAGCGGACCTCCTCCAAACGTCGTGCCATGCTGCCCCGGCGAGATCGCGGTCGCGAATTCTTCCTTCGCGATGAACGCCCCCAGCGGCAGCCCCGCCGCAATCGGCTTGGCGATCGCCACAATGTCCGGGGTCACGCCAAAACTCTGAAACGCAAAAATTGTTCCCGTGCGCCCCAGCCCGCACTGAATCTCGTCGAAGATCAGCGCCACCTTGTGACGATCGGCCAGCGCCCGGCACTCGCGCAGAAATTCCACCGAACACTCATAGATTCCGCCTTCGCCAAAAATCGGCTCCAGCACGATTGCGCAGGTATTGTCGTTCACCGCAGCCCGCAACCCCTCGAGATCGTTCTGCTTCACAAACGTCACATCTTCAAGCAGGGGTTCGAATCCCTTGCGATGCTTGTCCTGCCCGGTCAGCGACAACGCACCAAACGTCCGCCCGTGATACGACCCTTCCAGCGCCACCAGCCGCGACTTCGCCTCGCCGCCCGCGCGATGTCCCGCCAGCCGCGCCAGCTTGATGGAACCCTCGATCGCCTCGGTTCCCGAGTTTGAAAAAAAAGCCCGATTCAATCCGGACAGCTGGCACAACTTCTCCGCCAGCGGCCCCTGATATTCGTGGTAATAGAGATTTGAAACGTGAATGATCTTCGCCGCCTGCTCCCGAATCGCCTTCACGATCCGCGGATGCGCATGCCCCAGCGCATTCACGCCCAGCCCAGAAACAAAATCCAGATATTTCTTGTCGTCGATATCCCAGAGAAACACGCCCTTGCCCCGCGTGAGCACGACTGGATACCGGTTATAAGTCTGCAGCAAATACTGCCGCTCAAGATCAGCGATTTGTTCGAAAGTCTTCATAGGAGATCTGATTTTACCTGAGTAACCACTCAGCTCGCGGTGACCAACCTATCCGCTGGGAGACTGGCATGATATCTTTCCCGTGCGATCCGCTCTCGTGCAACTGGACGGTGCCGGACCGCCGGGCCTTGTGAGAACTCAGTCACCGTAATTACGAGGAGTCCGACATGCCATTCCTTCCGTTTGTACGCGACCCGGAAGCCGGCGGCAATGAACAGCCTTTCATCTTGTCTTACCTGGGTATGCGGCAGATCGCCGGCTGGGTGGGACTAGTTCTCCCCTTCGCGGTTGCCCTCGGCAACTGGCCCCATGCATTAGAGGGCTCCATCAGCGCCTACTACTTCACTCGCATGGGCGCATGGTTTGTTGGCACCCTCTGGGTCATTGGCTTCTTCATGGTTTCCTGCCGCGGCTACGACAAATGGGACGAGATCGCGGGATGGTTCGCCGGCGTATTTTCCCTGGGGGTAGCCCTAATCCCCATGAACATCTGCCGGGTTCAGTTTGGATGGGTCAAGTATCGTGGCTGGCTGCATTGGACGTGCGCCGCCCTGCTTTTTTTCGTTCTTGGGCTCATGTGCTTGAAATTGTTCACAAAAACCGACGCTGACAATCCAACTCCCAAGAAACGTCTCCGTAACAAATTCTATGTCGCGTGTGGCTGGACCATTTTCGCCTGCATCGCTCTGATCGGTGTGGATTCGCTGCTAGGACGCTCCTCCTCGCCGCTGGCGGCCAGACTGGATTACTACAAACCCGTATTCTGGCTGGAGGCCGGCTCCGTTTGGGCCTTCTCCATCGCCTGGCTCGTCAAAGGCGAAACCTTCTCGTTCATTCGAGGCTGAACGACGCGAGTGGAATCCCAATGATTTCGCCAGCCCCTATTCATATCGCAGCGCCGTCATCGGATCGACCTTGATTGCCCTGCGCGCCGGCCCTAGGCACGCAATCGCCGCGACCACGCTCAACAGAACCGTCACCGCCAGCAGCACCAGCGGGTCGCGCGAGCTGCCCTCCGCCCAGCGCGCCAGAACTTTGTTCAGCACCAGAGTCAAGACCAGGCCGGCGGCAATTCCGCCGCCTACACTCGCCACTGTCGATTCGAAAACGATCCGCAGCACGTGCGCGCGCTGCGCCCCCAGCGCCATGCGAATGCCAAACTCGTTGGTCCGCTGCGCCACCGAATAAGAGACGACGCTATACAGCCCGACCGCCGCCAGGGCCAGCGCCAGCAGCGCAAATGCGCCGAACAGCCATGCCACCAGTTGCTCTTGCTCATATTCCTGCAGGCCCGTGATCCAGTGATCCAGATCCTGCACCTGGCCGTTAATCTGCTGCTCGGAGTCGACCGAGTTTACCTGCAGTCCCACCGCATGCAGCAGGGACAGCGGCGGCACTTCAGACCGCACCAGAATTTGCGTCCACACCCGCATCGAGAGTGTGTAGGGCACGAACGCCTCGGGCAGGATCGGGTTCCTCAACCCGTCATCGCGCTTGTCGGCGATGATGCCCACAATCTGCAGCCAACTGTCGGCCCCCGAGGCGCAGATCGTGTACGGCGGCTCGTCCTTCATCTCCGGGACTCGCAGCGAGTGCAGCAACGCGTCACCATTCGGAAAGTAAAGCCGCGCCATGGTCTGGTTGATGACGGCCACGTGCGCGGCGTTATGATTTTCCGCTTCATCCCAGATCCTTCCCTGCGCCAGCGGAATTCGCAGCACGGGGAAATATCCCGGGCTCACAAAATTGACGCGAATCTTCTGCCCATCGCGCTGCGATCTGCCGAGAATCTCCACGCCGGTCTGCCATCCATTGTCGGGAGGAGTTGCGTTGCTCGAGATCGCGGCCATGGTCACGCCCGGAACCGTGGCTGCCTTATCCCGCAATTGTTCGAAGTACGCCTTGCGTGCCTCCCAAGTCGCGTACGCGCCGTCATGCACCGGAATGCCCACCGACATCACATTGTGCGGGTCATAGCCCAGGGGCGTATGCATCAACCGCAGAAATCCTTCCATCGCAGCGCCCGCTCCCGCCAGCATCACCAGCGTCAGCGCGACCTGCGCTGCCGTCAGAATGCTGTGCGTGGCGCGCCCGCGCACCCCGCCCGCAATCTTCCGCGTACTCGACTGCATCACCTGACTGACCTCGGGCCGCGAAAGCTGCAACGCCGGCCACAGGCCAAACAGAATCCCGGTGAGCAGCGCCACCCCCACGCTGAATGCCAGCACCGGCAGATTGATCTGAATCTCCGCCTCATGCGGGAAGGAATATTGCGGCAACAGCTCCACTATCACCGCCAGCGCTCGATACGCCAGCAGCACCCCCAGCGCCGCCCCGGTCAGCGAAAGCAGCAAAGACTCGGTGAGCAGTTGGCGGATGATCCTCCCGCGGCTCGCGCCAATCGCCGTACGCACTGCGAACTCATGCTGCCGCGACGTTCCCCGCGCCAGCAACAGGATCGAAACGTTTCCACATCCGATCGCCAACAGCAGCGCCACCGCACTGAACAGCAGATACAGCGTCCCACCCAACTGGTGAACAAACTGTTCGTTCAACCCAACCACGTGTAAGCGGAAATGATCGGAGGGAAAATGCTTCGGCGTCTCCTTGGCGAACTCCTCGATCCACGGCTGCAAGGCCGCATTGGCTGCCTCGTGGGTCACTCCCGGTTTCAGCCGAATGCCGACGTAGTAAGCCTTAACCGGGTCCTGCGTAACTTTCTGCGGCAGGTAGACATCGCCATCCCCCCAGGTAAAGCGCGGGCCGGCCACACCCACGATGGTGTAGTTCTTGCGCACCAGTTGGATCTTCTGGCCCAATACCGCCGGATCCCCGTTGAAATGTTTTTTCCAGAATTTGTAGCCCAGCACTACGACCGGCTGCGGCTCCTGCTCGTCGATGGCGTCCGAGGGCATCAATCCCCGCCCCAGGGCGGGCGGAACGCCCAGGAAAGAAAAACCATTGGAACTCAGGTAGACGCCTTGCACATCTTCTGGCAGATCTCGCCCGGTGACGGTCAGGCTCCAATCGTCCTCCATGAACGCGTCTTCCACCACGGGCGACTTCCGTATCTGCTGCCACTGCCTACCCGTCATCCCGAACCCGCGCTGCTGCTGCGAGTCGTCGAGCAGCCTCATGTGCACCATCCGGTCCGAAGCCTTATAGGGATAAGGGTTCATCAGGATGGCGTACACCACGCTGAACACCGCGGTGGTCGCCCCGATCCCCAGCGTCAGCGAGAGAACTGCGGTCAGCGCAAATCCGGGGCTCTTGAACAGTTGGCGCAGGCTGAAGCGGAAGTCCTGAAGCAAGGTCGGCATCGACGTTCTCCCTCAGGTGGATGGACGAAGAACTCGCGCTTCAGTCACCACGTCCGAAGTGCGATACGCGATTATTCTTGGAAGAAGCAATTTTGTACTGCCGGGTGCCCCATTCTTGCCCTGAGCGGAGTCGAAGGGTCTCGCGCGTTCTCTGCGCGAGAAGTGGGGAAGTTGATTTCCACGAATACAGCTAACACAATTAATACAAGCCCTGCTCCCCCTCCGGCCGCGTCTTCCATCGCCGGTGCACCCACAACCACTGCTCGGGATATTTCCGCACATAGTCCTCAATCACTTTGCTAAACATCTGCGTGTTGGCCGCGATGTCGGCCTCCTGATCGCCCGAGCGAATCAACTCCAGCGCCGGATCGAAACGCAGCCGGTACTTCCCCAGCGACTCATCCCAGATGGTGAACGTCGGCACCACGGCCGCGTCCGTGCGCAACGCGATCCGCGCCATGCCACTCGCCGTGCACGCCGGAATGCCAAAGAAATCCACAAAAATTCCCTGCGGCGGAGTCATGTTGGTATCGATCAACATCCCCACTACTTCGCCCGCCTTCATCGCCGACAGCAACCCGCGTACAAATTCATCTTTGTCCACGGCCTTGTTGCCATGCATAGTCCGGTAGTACAGAACCAGACGGTTCAAGTACTCGTTGTCCATGCCCCGCATGAGCACGTGCATCCAGTGCCCATGCATGGAGAGCACGAACGACGAAAGTTCCCACCCGCCAAAATGTCCGGCAAACAGCAGCACGCCCTTGCCGCGCGCCTTGGCCCGCTCGTAATTCTCGAACCCGTCGTAGACCACGACCTCGCCCACGTTATCCACTGTATACGCGGGAAAGTGGCACACTTCCGCCAGTTGCCGGCCCAGTGAAGTGAACTCCCCACGTAGAATACTCGCCCGCTCCGCCTTGCTCTTTTCGGGAAACGCGATCTCCAGATTGCGCATGCCCACGCGCCGCAACCGCCCGTGCAGCAGATAAACCATCTGGGCCAAGCCCTCGCCGAACGCGCGCGCCAGCGGACGCGGCATCAGCCCCAGGATTTTTATGAACGGCCAGGCGGCCGCGTATTCAAGTTTTCGCCGCATCAGGAACTGGTGACGCCATCGCCGCGAGGATGCCGGGGGCCCCATTTCTCGCGCGTTCTTTGCGCGAGAAGTGGGGACGTGGAAACGAACTGGAAGCTTTCTTACTTCGCCGCTTCCTGCGCCCATTTCGCCAGCGTCGTCAGGAAGGCATTCGCAGCCGGCGTTGGCTCGACTTCGCCGGTCAACGCCGCCTTCGTAGTCATCATGTGCCCGTAAAACTCGCGCGTGCTGTCCTTGTCCTGCTTCAGCACCGCTCCACTCAGGCTCACGCCGGCAAACACGCCGCGCGCCCGCGAATAGGTGAGCACCTGGGCGCGCATCGTCCAGTCCGTATTGCCTTCGGCGTGCCGACCCACCGGGCCCGCCGCCACCGAGGCATCGGCTCCAATCTCGAACTTGTCCGCCAGCAGATGCCGCATGCCGTCGTTGTTCATGATCAGCATCACCAGGTCGACCGCCTGCCCGCCGATCTGAAAGCCGAAGCTCCCGCCCTCCACCGTGAAAAACGCCGGAGTGCTCCAGCCCTTCGGCGTGCGGCAACTGGCCAACCCGCGCCCGTACTTCGCGCCCACAATGAATCCGCCCTTCAGCATCGACGGCACCACCGCTACGCATTCCGCTTTGCCAAGAATTTCCTGCGGAATGCCGGAGTCCGGCGCCGACTGGATTTCATTCAGCACATCCGCCGCCGCCTGCACCCGGTCGGAGGCCTTCGATTCTCTCGGCTGATCATTCCCCTGGCCAGCCGCCGCCGCAACAAGGCTGCACAGCAACAAAGCCGGAATCAATAAAACAAGGGTTCGCAACAGAAGCTTTTTCATGGTTCCTCGCCACAGAGATTTCACTGGGATCTGTATTTGGATTGTAAATGAATGGCGGCAGAGGCGCGCTGTGGAAGAGCCGCGGCGGTGAGGCGGCGCGCTAGTGACGCGGCGGCACGGCGCGGTGGAAGAGCGGTTGTCGGGGAAGAGCCACGGCTCGGTGGAAGAGCGGCCCTTCAGGGCCGCGTAAAGGCATCTAGAGATTTCAGGGCTTTAGCCCCGGGACAAAAAAATGCGGGGCTGAAAGCAGTGACCCTAATCGCCACTCTCAACCCCGTCTCCCAGGTTCTGTGGTAGGTGAGCCGAGTATGCGTTACAGACGCAAGGCCCACAAGATTACGAAGGTAAGTGGCCGCCGAGTAATCCCGGCTAGCCGACTTCAGCCCGACCGGGTTGCCACTCAGTTCTTAGCTAGCAGCTAGTAGCTAGTAGCGCCCTACTTCGCCACCACCAGCGAATGCGTAATGGCATGTACTGACAAGGCAATGCGGTTCTGCACGCCCACCTTGCGCATCAGTTTCGCGACGTGCGCCTTCACGGTGCGCTCCTCGATCCCAAGCTGGCCGCCAATTTCTTTATTGGAGCGACCGGCCACCAGCATCTCCAGCACTTCTTTTTCGCGGTCGGTAAAGGTCACCCGGCCCGCCGGAAAAATTCGTCCCGGCGACGAGGACACCCGCTCGATGAACATCGACAGCACGCGCCGCGGAGCCCATACCGATCCCTGGTTCACAATCCGGATCGCCTGCGCAAACTCCGCGGGTGTCGCCGCTTCGTCGACATAACCCTTGGCCCCGGACGCAATCGCCTTCAGAATCGTTTCCTCGTCGATTCCAGAACCGGTCACGATGATCCGCAAGTCCGGCCGCGTGGCCTTCAAACTGGCCATCACATCAAAAAGGTTTTGTCCGTTGCGGTTGCCGAGCAGGATGAGATCGATGCCTTGCAGCGTGCTGATCTCGGGCAGCGCCGCTGAAATAAGTTCGAACTCAGGCTCGGAGTCGAACAGCGCGCGGAACCCAACGAAGCGCAATGGATCGCTTTCCACCACCGCGATTCGGATGACTGGTTTTCTGGCTACTGCTGCTTTCATAGTTTTCCCTGTAGGGTTAGATTCTTCTACTCAGCATAGTAATAATTCGGCACAAAGCAAAGAGAAGGTGACCGAAGTGAAATTACGGGAGTAACATGGAAAAATTAGCCCGAACTCAGCATTGGCAGTCGAAGTTTCAGGCCAGCGCTTCGATCTTTCGAGAACGCGTCATCGCAGGTAACCAAATGACCGGGAGAAGCACAGCCGCTCGCATGGCTCACAGCGGGACTCAAAGTATGACCGATCGCATTACCAATCCTATGAATCTCATTCAACTGAACCTCATTCAACAACCCGAGCAACGACCCGCGCAACTCCTCACCATCCTCGTTCTGCTCTTGCTGGCCGTGGGCGCGCTGTCGGCTCAGGACGCGCCGCCGCGCCATCCCCCGCAGCATCCCCTGCGACCCAGGCTCCGGCCTATACGCCCAAATACCACGGCGACCCGGCTCGCTCTGATTCCGAGTCCAACGCACTCGGCTACATGCGCGTGGTCATGCGCGCCCAAATGCTTTTTAACAAGCAGTACGGCCACTACGCCACGTCGCTCACCCAGTTGGTTCACAGCGGCACCTTCACTCAGCGCATGGTCAACCCCGAGCGCGGCGACTATACGGTGGGCTTCAAAGGGAAGAAAGAGAGTTTTGTGCTCACCCTGACGCCGAAAAATCTCGATGCCCAGCATCGGTCATTTTATGCAGAGGAGGACGGCAAGATCCACGCCGACGAAACTAACGCCGCCGACGGCAATTCGCCAGTCGTCGAAAGTCACCACTGGTAAGGGAGCAAGACTGGACAAGTGAGCAATAGGCAGGGTGCCCCATCCTGGTCGCGTTCTGCGCGACAGAGCTTGCCCTGAGCGAAGTCGAAGGGGTGGGGATTCTGACTCTGACTAGCTAGGGGAACGCTGGCTACTGCTGTTCTTCTGCCTCTGGGATCACTACCACCTGCATCGTCTTCCGATCCCCTTCGCTCACATGCAGCACCGTTCCTTGAGCCTCGTAGGTTTTGAGAAATTCAGGATTGTAATACGCCTCGCCGTCCACGCTCTCCCAGGCAAACAGCGTGTAGTCGCCGGGCTGAATTCCGTGCAGCGCGAACCGTCCACTCTGATCGCTCTCCGTTGTGCGATAGCGCTCGACCCGCGTGCGCAGCCGCGGCTCCGGCACCGCGACGACCGTTGCGTTGGCGACCGGCTCGCCTTTCTGATCTGTGACAATGCCTTCAGCAACAGCGCCATTCGTGCTGGCCACCAGGTCGAGCACCACCGAGCCGCCATTCACGCTGATTCCCGCATCGTCCACATCGCGATCCCCCGCCAGCGAGGATTTCAGAAACAAGTCGAGATTGGTTCCGCCTTCCCCGACCAGTTCCACGTAGTAGTTCCCCGGCGGGACGCTCTTCCACTCGAAGCTCCCATCGGGCGCCACATGCGCCAGGCTGGAAAATCCGTCGCCCATGCTGAACTCGCCCAGCGCCTCATCGTCGCCATCGGACGAGCGCAGACTTCAGAAAAATCTGGCTCGCATCCACCTGGTTCCACTTCGTCCGGCCGCCTTTGCTTTCCAGACGCAGCCGCCCATGAACCCATCCTCCCGGCTGCGGCTGCAGTCGCAGATCTTCCACGCTGTTCGACGACCAGTTGCAGCGCTTGCCGCGCCATCATCGGCACCGGCGCGTTCTCCATCGTCGCCAGAATCGTGTACGCTCCCGGCGCCACGTCGCGAATCACAAAGCTGCCGTCGGGATGCATCTCCGCGCCATTCAGCACCAGGTTGAAATCGCGCGACTGCAGCATGATCACCGCCGACGACCGCGCCGGCAAATTCACCACCGACCCGCGAATACTCAGGCTCGGACTCGGGCGTCAACGAAAAAGTCGACCGCAAAATCGTCGCCCGCATGCAACTGAACAGATGCAGCCTGGCTGCGGTCCGCGGTACCGGGATAGTACGTCGTCTGATACGACGTGGGCGCAGGTTTGTCGGCCCGCACTTTGCTGCGCGCGACTGCGCCGCCCCACCCGCAGCTTCGATCAGGCTTTTGAAATCCGGCGGCGGGCTCACCGACACGTAGTAACTTCCCGCCGGCAGCCCCGCAACTCGGTATTCCCCCAAATCATTTGTGCGCTCCGCACCTGCCTGCTCCCACCGGCTGCGCCCGGAAACGAACGTCTGCCGCAACACCGCGACCTGCGCGTTGGGCAAAGGATCTCCATCTTCGTCGGTCACGCGTCCGCGAACCACCGCGGCAGCTTGCACCTGGATCCGCAGGTCCTTGACTTCCTGCCCCGCCGTCAGCACCAGCACCCGCCCATCGCTGCGCGCCCGATGTTTGTCGACTTCCAGCAACCCCGTGCGCTCGGCAAACATGTGGTAGCGTCCCGGCACAATGCCTTCGATATGGAAACTGCCGTCGGCGCCGCTGACCGCCGTGTAGTCCCCGCCTTCCGCCTGGTTCTCGGCAATGAGTTCGATCAGCACCTTCTTCACCGGCTCGCTGCCCGGCTCCTTGATGACCATGCCCTCAATCATGGCCCGGCCCGCCGGTTTCGCCGCCGGACTGCCCGCGACCTGTGCCGCGACGCTTGCAACCAGCAGAACGCCCAGCACGCATGCGCAGCATTGCGTCATCGAGCGTTGCGTCGCAAAACGTGATTTCATGAAACTTGACGTCATAGAACTTGACTTCATCGAACGTGGCTCCGGATTCAAACTGGAAAAGCTCCGGTCAGCAGCTTCCCGGCCAGCCGACAGGATCGGCGGAGACCTGAGACGGCGCAACCAGCCCAACAGCTCAGGATCTCGCCACCGCCTGATGCTCGGCTCGTACCGGTGCGTAGTTTTCTTGTTCCTTGGATCGGAGCTCCTGAATGACTCGCAAATACTTCAAAACGGATGGATCCCGGTCCAGCACACGAAGCATGTTGTCGTGGCCCCGACTCTGGATTACTTTGCCGCTTTCCCAACGAACCACCACCTTAGGCCCCGTTCCCAAAGCATCTTCCAACGCGGCCTGTGTCAGACCCAGTTTCTCCCGTATGGCTACGATTCCTTCGGGCGGAAGCAGTCCGTGTATCTTACGCACTTCGTTCTTCACCGCGCGGGCATGAGCGCGCATCTGCTCGGGAGTTACAAAACCTTCGCCGCAAGAATCGCAACGAAAAAGCTCCGTCCCTACTTCGACGATCTCATCGCGGTACTTCGCCTTCTTAACTTCGTTGACTCTGGTTGTCTGTCCGCCACACACGCTGCACTTCATAAGTTTGGCCCCTAACCCTGTTCCTTGAATGAAACCACAACCGCTTCCACGCTCACTTGCAGTTTGACGTAAAGACGTTCACCTGCATAGGTGATGTAATACACATCTTGCATGAGCCCCAACTTCGTCGTCGCTGCCATCGTCTTGTAAAAGTGCGTTTCCTCAATGCAATTGACCACACAGTCATAGACGTCCTCATCGTCGAACCCCAATTCGATGGCAGTATCGCGTGCCGATTCAGTCAGATGCCAGCTACCGTCCTTCATCAGGCCCTTGATGAGGCTTAGACTTGTACGTTGCCGTCACTCATTGGGATGGTAGCACCGTGCTACCCTATTGTCAATCCTCCCGCGTGGTCGATTTGCTTGACAATCGTCACCCTCCGCCTTATATTTTGATGATTATCTAATTACACGACGATCTAACTATGACATCCTCCAACGAAGCTTTCAAGGCCATCGGCGATCCCACCCGCCGCGAGATTCTCCGTCTCTTACGACGCGGCGAGATGACCGCCGGCGATCTGGCCGAGCGCTTCGATATGACCAAGCCCACCATGTCGCACCACTTCGCCGTGTTGAAAGAGGCGGACCTGCTCACCAGTCGCCGTGACGGTCAGCAGATCTGGTACGGCCTGAACACGACCGTGGTACAGGACTTGATGGCCTGGGCCATGGATTTAATCCGCAGCACAGATCGAACCAAAACAGATCAGATCAAAAACGGCCACCCCAAAAACAACAAGCCCGGAGCGAAGACGCCGCCGGCAGAAGACCCAAAATGATGATGACGAATCCAATCCCGCAGAACAGTGCCAGCAATCGGAAATATTATCTCGGCGCAGCCGCCCTCATTCTGGCCACGCTGGCCGGGACCGCGGTCGCCTACCCGCACCTGCCGAACATCGTCCCCATGCACTGGGACTTTCAAGGCCACGTCAACGGCTCGGGCCCCAAGTGGTGGCTATTCCTCACTGGCCCGGGCGCCATGCTGTTTATAATCCTGATGTTTTCGGCGCTGCCCTGGCTCTCGCCCAAAAAGTTCGAAGTCGACTCCTTCCGCGCCACGTATCTCTACATCATGATTGTGATCGTCGGCATGATGGCCTACGTTCACCTGCTGATCCTGGGCTCGGCATTGGGCGTGGCGCTCGACGTCAGCCGCGCCGTCGAAGGCGGAGTCTGCCTGCTCATCGCGTTACTGGGAAACGTCCTGGGCAAAGTGCGACGAAATTTCTTCGTCGGGGTTCGCACGCCGTGGACCCTCGCCAGCGAGCAGGTGTGGAACGCCACCCACCGCTTCGCCGCCAAGACTTTCTTTGCCGGAGGCCTGCTGGGTCTGCTCGCCGTAATTCTGCGGGCCCCGCTCTGGCTGCCGATCGCGGCAATCCTGATCGCCGCCCTGGGTCCAGCAATTTATTCGCTCGTCTTCTATAAACAACTGGAGCGCCGGGATGCTTTGTAGCCCCATGAACATTCGGTAGAGACGTAGCTTGCTACATCTCGTCTGGACGGCATATGGTCGCATGGGTTGTGTGGCGACGGACGCATTCGTCCGTCCGCCGTGCGCAGCGCGGCATTTGGAATTTGGGTTCGCTCAGGGCAGGCTCTGTCAGCCCAGCCACAGCTTAACGATCTTTTTTCCTGTTTTCTTGCAGGAGGGCTTAACTATCTTTGCGGTAAAGCAAGTTCCGCATGGCCTCGCGCCGCGCCGCGTTCGCTCCCTTGTCCGTCTTCAGAACGTCCGCAGGCTTCGACTTGGCGTCGGACTCTTCTTCGCTGCATGCAGGACAGCGGTTGGCAAACCCAGGCTTGCCCGGCTTCAACTCGAACTCCTCGCCACAAACGGCGCAGACTTTGATGGGAAATGCCATGCATACTCCTACCGTGGTGCATTGCACCCTGACTCCCACTCCCTGGCAGCCTCAATGCGCACTATTTCCCGGAATCTCCACCACCGTGTAGCTGCCCGGTGTTGCTGCGTCCACAGCCTTAGCGATCGTTTCCAACGCCAGCTGAATCAGGCTCCATCTGTTCCTGCCGAGGGCAACAATCGCAATTTTTCTTCCTCCCAGGTTTTGCTGATAGGCCAAGTTTTTGTCTGTGGTCAGCAGCACCTCAAATCCGGCCTGTTCTGCGACGCGCAAAAGCTCACCGTTGAGAAGCGTGCTCCATCCCAGATCGTATGCCGTTTTGACAACGTGGCCAGGAAGAGACTTCCTGATTCCTACCGGCGTTCCCTGGTCGAAGAGAATCAACATCAGCGCGCCGAAGTCGGCTGTTCTAAGCTTTGGGCGGCGAAGTCTAAAACGGTTCTCACTTGCTCGCGCGTGAGTCCATCAAACATCTGGACGATGTCATCGATGGTGAGGCCATCCTCCAGGTTTTCGAACACCGCAGCGACCGGGATACGAGTGCCGCAAAAAACCCACGCGCCGCTTACCTTGCCCGGGACGCTCTCTACAGCTGCGCATTGAGTCCAGTCGAGAGCCATTGGTGATCTCTTCAACTTATCCTAGTGGACGCCCTACCAATCTACAAGCAACTGAGCGTCACGACAACGCCTCCAACTAGTTCAGAAAATACTGACGGTAGAGCGTGTCGCGTTGGGCGGGACGGAATCCGGCGTCGCGGATGATTCGGCGCAACTCTTCTTCGGTCGTGCAATTGGTCACGCCCGCGGCGCGGACTACATTTTCCTCGAGCATCACCGAGCCTACATCGTTGCCGCCGAAGCGCAGGCCCATCTGGCAGACTTTCAAGTCCCTGCGTCACCCAGCTCGACTGCACGTTGAGGAAGTTCGAAAGATACAGCCGCGAGATGGCCAGCACCTTCAGGTAGTCGACTGCGGTGGCTTCGTCCCAGTGGCGGCCGCCGAGCGCGGTATTCTGCGGCTGAAAGCTCCATGGGATGAACGCCGTGAATCCGCCGGTCTCTTCCTGCAATTCGTAAAGCCGCTGAAAATGGTTGACGAGGTTTTCGTAGTTCTCGCCCACGCCAAACATCATGGTCGCGGTGGTCCGCATGCCGATCTGATGCGCGGTGCGATGCACGTTGAGCCAGTCGTCGGTCAGGCATTTCAGCCGCGCGATCTTGTAGCGGACTTCGTCGTCCAGCACTTCCGCGCCGCCGCCCGGAATCGAATCGAGCCCGGCATCGCGCAGCCGCAGAATCGTGTCGCGAATCGAGAGCTGCGCTGTATTCGGCAATCGCGATGATCTCCGACGCCGAATAGCAGTGCAGATGAATCTTCGGAAAGCGCTCCTTGATGCCGCGCAGCATCTTCTCGTGCCAGTCGATCTTCAAATCCGGATGCAGGCCGCCCTGCATGAGCACGCCCGTTCCGCCGAGTTCGACGGTCTCGCGAATCTTCTCGTAAATCGTGTCGAAGTCGAGGATGTAGCCTTCCTTCGCCGCCGGGCCTTTCAGCGGCCGGTAGAACGCGCAGAAGGTGCAGTACTCGGTGCAGAAGTTGGTGTAGTTGATATTGCGGTCGATGATGTAGGTGACCACGCCTTCGGGATGCAGCTTGCGGCGCACCGCGTCGGCTTCCATCCCAATGCCGATCAGGTCATCGGAGTTAAACATCTCCAGGGCTTGCGCTTTGGTCAGGGACATACGGGCTCCACAGAACAGTTAATTTTATCAGGGAGCGATGGCTGAGAGGTGCCGGAGCCTCGCTGGGCGAAGCTCGAGGGATCGGTCTGCAATTTTTTTCTTTCGATGCGTGGAAAATATTGATTCGATTGCAGTTGGGTTGGGGAGATCGCGCGCGCTCGCCGGCAAAATATTGAAACGGAAGAAGTTGCTGGCAAAATATTCCAGGACAGGGACTTAGCCGACGCAAGGTGAGGTTGCGTCTGCGACCTTGCGCCGTGTTGTGGATGAGATGTTGTGCGCACAGTTCCATTTTGGACTTTCTGTACGCCCGGTCAAGGTTGTTCGTCACTATGAGGGGGAATATTTTTGGCGAGGCTGTGGAAAAGTTCCGGACTTCTTGTCTCCGGGGTTCCGTGCTTTCATCGGCTGCCCCACTCAAGCCAAAAGCTGGCTTGAATGGGCCACCCGCAAATGGGGAATAGCGAAAGGATGCGCCAGCCCGCCCATTGTCTGGTTCTGGGCGTTCTACGTTCCTTGCGGCGGAGCATCTAAGGCTGTCCCTGTAACGGATCGAGGCACTCCCGGAAGAACTCATCTGCAAGCTGGCGATCTAGGGCTTTCAGCTTTTCGTGCACGTCGGTCACCCCTGCGCGATTACGCTGACGAGCGTAGGCGACTCCAATGTTGTACCAGGCCGTCCGGAAATCAGGCTTTAGCCGAATGGCCTGATTGTAGGCACTAACAGCTTGATCCTCTTGCCGTAGCTTTATGTGGGCGAATCCTAGGCGTTCCCAGGCATTCGGCAAGAGAAATTCTGGGCCCAGATCGATTACCTCGCGGAAAGCTGCGACTGCTCTTTCGTAATTACCCTCATCACATGATTGGAGACCAAGCTCATACCACCTCACCGCTGGGTGAGTCTTTTGAAAGAGTCCCTCAGCTACCAACTGATCTATGCTGTGTGCGATTTGGCAGTCAGGATCTTCACAGAGAAACGTGTCGGAGCCATCCCATTCTGGGTCGAGAGCAGCAATGCCAGTAACTCCTTCGATAAACAGTATGTCATCGGCAGGAAAGCCTAGCGCGGCGATCTGCCTCGTGGCTCGTTCTATCGCGTCGCCTGCGCTGCCCCACCAAACTAGGACGTCATTGAACGGGATAGAAATGAACGAAGCCTTCTCTGTCAGCCAAACGACGACACGACTGTTTTCTGTGACGGTAGCGATGATCTCTTCTTTCGTCATGCTTCGCCCGAGTAGCGAAAATAGCACAAGCAAGATATAAGCGAAATGTGCCGGGTACCCCCGTCTGCCCCACATTCACCGGACCTTGCGAGAGCCACGTGCCCGCCCGGAAGGGCGACTCTCCGGAATTTCTGGAGCGGCTTGCAAACCTACCGGACCCACGCTCCGAAGCGTAGAATTTGAAAATGAGCTACAAAAAGCCCGCTGTCATTAAAGCCGGAGAGCTTGCAGCTATCCTTTCTCGGTTTGCGGACAAACTCAAGTCACAGCCCGAGGATGTCTTTTTGGTAGCGCACGATTCTACGCCTAAAACCGTGCAGACGGTCCCTTCGCTGTCAATTGTCATAACGTTTGCCCCTCAGACCCTAACGGCAAAGAAGGTCACCATCACGACCGGAAAGAAAGCCGCGAAAGAATGGAATGCGGCGTACGGCGCGAAAAGGTAAGGTATGAAATACCAACGCGCAGGCACGCTCACTCTGCTACCGCCAGGCGTTCTTGCTACTGCTAGGGTATTGTCGCAGTCCACAAGCGATGGGCCGTTCGCCACACTTTTCTGGGATTTGGATTCGGGCAACGCTTATGTGATGGTGCAAGGTGGTACTCGCAATCCCATTAAATTTGGCCCGCTCAGCGTACCCGAATATGTCAGAAAAATTATCGCAGCTACCGATGATTACCTCGAGACGCGGCAGGCTCTTAGTGAAGGCAGCGAGAGAGAGGCCATAGATAGCGAGCGTGCTTTTCGAGCGCAGCAGACAGTGTCCTAGTTAGGGGCTGGCTCACCCTTCGAGAGATTTTTTGTTTTCACCATTTCATCTGAGGGTGCCGCATCCTTGCGTTCTTTGCAAGGGCGGGTGAGGTGACTTCGGGGCGGCACCTTGCGTCGAGGCCTGTGGTACCCACCCTTCGCAAAAAACGCGAAGGATGGGGCACCCTTTGTGTTTTTGGCTTCCGGCGAAATAAAAACCTTCTGTCGTCCCTCCGGGACTGGTTCCCTTTTTGGCTGACTTACCCAGGACTTACGTCCTGGGCTAAATTATGTCGCCGCTCCGCGGCTGGGCTGATTACTGGGCCGGCCGCCTTTTGCGCTGCTAGTTCAGTTCTCTGACCCAGATGTTGCGGAAGCTGAGTGGGGGGCTGGGGTCGCCGTGGGCTTGGAGCTTGATGGGGGCGGCGTCGTACTTTTTGTAGAAGGGGTGGCCGATGTAGAGGGTTTCGCCTTTCAGTTCGAAATGGTTCTGAACCAGGACGCCGTTGAATACGACTGTTACGTAGGCGGGAGTTTTCAGGGACGCGTCTTGATCGAAGGTGGGAGCGGTCCAGAGGACGTCGTAGGTTTGCCATTCTCCCGGCTTGCGCATGGGATTGGCTAGCGGGATGGACTGCTTGTAGATGCTGCCGGCCATGCCGTTGACGTAGGTCGGGTTTTGGTAGGAGTCGAGGATTTGGAGTTCGTAGCCGGCGTCTTCGGGGCCGGTGGAGGCGAGGAATAATCCGCTGTTGCCGCGGGCCTGGCCGGAGCCGGTGACGTTGGTGGGAACTCTCCACTCGAGGTGAAGCTGATAGTTCTTGAAGGTGCGGCGGGTTTCGATGTTGCCGGCGTCTTTGTTGACCGTGACGATGCCGTTGGAGACGATCCACTTGGCGGGGGAGTGGTCCTGGGCCGAGACCCATTGGTCGAGATTCTTGCCGTCGAAGAGAATGATGGCGTCGGACGGAGGGGCGGCGGTGGTTGCGCCTGGGGTGACGACCGGGGGGACGGGCTGCCAGAGTTCGGTGTCTTCGGGCTTGGGCTTGGGGGATTGTTGCGCGGGGAGGCTGGTCGTCAGGATGAGAGTCAGAGTAAGAGTTGCGACGGAGAAGAACGTCCAAGATTGGATCCGCATGGCTTCATGAGAATACACCTGGGGCGGGTTTGGGCACCTGCTGGACGCAGGCTGAAATCAAAAGACCCGGCCCGCCACCGCCGGCTGCATCGCTGCCCACCCTTTCGCAAGAACCGCGAAAGGATGGGGCACCCATCGTCTGGCAGCGGCGAGCGAAAGCTGTAAGTCGTTGAAACTTTGGAATATTGAACGTGTTCAACTTTTCCCTTGACGCACTGGCTGGCCGGGGCTATATTGGTTTTGAACACGTTCAACATTCCAAGGAAGGAGAACAACATCATGACAACCGCCAACAACATCATCGTCACCACGTACTTGGTTTATGTCTTTATCAGCGTCTCTCTGACCATCTGGGTGGCGCGCACGCTGTACAAACGGGGCGGCATTTTTCTGGTCGACGCATTTCATGGCAACACGGAACTGGCCGACTCGGTCAATCACCTGCTGGTGGTGGGCTTCTACCTGATCAATATTGGATTTGTCTCGCTGGCGCTGAAGACGGCCGATGTCATCAATACGTCCCGCGCCGCAATCGAGCTGTTGAGCGACAAGATGGGCATGGTCCTGATGATCCTGGGGGGCATGCACTTTTTTAACCTGTACGTTTTCTCGCGCATCCGCCGCAGTGCGCGGGGAACGCGTCCGCCGGTGATGCCGAATCCGCCGGTCGCACCCGATGCGGTGTTGAAGGTTGCCATCCCCCGGTGAGGTGTCGCAGGGGCTAAAGCCCCAATCGCTTTGGCACGGTTTACGGCATGCCTGAAGGCATGCCCTGATACGAATCATTCGCAGATACGAATGGTCTTGAAGGCATGATCGATACGAATCTTTCACAAGGCCGCTGACGGGAAACACGCATTACGACTTTTTCTCAAGGCTGCCGAGGGAAGTACGGATTACGAATGTTTCTCTAAGCTGCCCGATGGGGGGAAAGAGGGACGCATATGGAAAAACTCTACGTGCTCTACGATCCGAAATGCGAGATATGCCTGCGTTTGAAAGACTGGATCCTGGTACAGCGCTCGTGGATTGGGATTGCCGTGCTGGAAGCTGGGTCGGATAAGGCGAAGCGGCTGTTTCCGGAGTTGGAGCAGATTGCGACGCAGGACGATCTGGCGGTCGTCCTGGTCCAGGACAACGGCGAAGGCGCGGTGTACCTGAACGATCATGCCTGGATCATGGTGCTCTATGCGATGGTGGAGTATCGCGAGTGGGCGGCGCGGTTGACGCATCCGCTGCTGATGCCGCTGGCGCGGCAGGCGTTCGCGGCGTTGTCGAAGAACCGGCATTATCTCTCGAGTTGGCTGAGCACGGAGACGATTGCCGAGGAACTGCGCAAGGAGGAACTCGAGCCCTGCGCAGTGCCGGCGAACAACACGGCGACGTCGACCGTGCGGGAGTTCTTACAATGACAACCGCGATGAAACCCGCCATGACAACGAACACGATCACACTAAAACCTCGCGTCACGGCGCGGGCGGAGGATACGCGGCGCAAAATCTATGAGGCCGCGATGGAACTGTTCCGGGAAAAAGGATTTGAGCCGACCACCATGCGCGACATTGCGGCCAAAGCGGGGGTGGCGCTGGGCGGCGCTTACTATTATTTCTCAGCCAAAGACGCCATCGTGCTGGCTTTTTACAGGGAGATGCAGGAGCAGAGCAACGTGCCCGGTGCTGGAGGCACTCGCGGGCCATAAGAAACTGAAGGAGCGGATTCAATGCATTCTCGAGAAGCGGCTGGAGTTGCTGGAACCGAATCGCAAATTCTGCGCCGCGCTGTTCCGGCACGCGCCCGATAGCGCCGACCCGCTTTCGCCGTTCAGCGACGAGACGCGGCCCATCCGCGAGGGCGCGATCGAGCATATGCGGATCGCGGTGGACGGCAGCGACGCGAAAGTACCATCAGACTTGAAACCGCGGCTGCCCTACCTGCTGTGGCTGTACCAAATGGCGCTGATCATGTTCTGGCTCTACGACAGGTCGCCCAACCAGGAGCGCACTCGACGCCTGATGGAGAAAAGCCTGGGGCTGCTGGTGAACCTGCTGCGCATCTCGGCTTTGCCGCTGATGAAGCCCTTGCGGAAGACCGTGCTGGAACTGGTGGATTAACGACACTTCCGTGGGCCAGCAAAACGAGCGCGCAAAACGAGCTTGCCCGGGCGGGAATCGGGTTCATATACTGCTGTAGTCGGCCGCTCGCCCGGAGCAATTGTTGATTTTTGATTGCTGATTGTTGATTGAAAATCGCTCGGCACAGGGTTTCAATCGACAATCAACAATCAGCAATCAAAAATCAACAATCAACGACGAACCCGGAGGTTCATCAGAGCTTCCATGGCGCACACTAGGGAGAGATTCAAATGCTGTCGAAGTTATTAGTGTCGTTGTCCTTCATGTGCCTCGCGTTGGTTGGCGCACTGACCATCGCCTGTGGCAGTTCTGGCGCCAAGCCCTGCACTGGCGGCCCGTACAACGTGGTGGGGGACTGGCAGATCACGGTCTCCTCGACCGCAGGCGCGGTGACCGGCTACGGGGCAATTGACTCGGCTGGCCTCGCCCTGTTCTTCGACAATGTCTTGCCCAACACTTCAGGCGATACCTTGCAACTGCCCGCCCTGACCGGCGCGTGCGCGTTTTCGGGAAACATCACCAGTTATAGCGAGCTCGGCGGCTCGAACAGCGGCACCGAACTCATGGATACGGTGACGGGCAATGTGACGGGCAATGCGACTTCTGCGACGTCGATTACCGGCAATTTCACTGGGACCGGAGGCACCGGCACCATCTCCGGCGCGCCTTTTACGCCGCTAACCGGCACGGTCACCACCGTGTCGGGGGCGAAGACTGGAGTCATCATCCAGGGGCCGCTGAGCGGTCAGCCGATTCTGCTGCCGGCCACTTTTGCGTCAGGTGGATCGGGCAACTTCATGATCATGAACTTCACTACCACGAATCTGGCGGGCTGCGCAGCGAGCGGAACTTTCACCGAGGTCGGATCCTCCAACGAACTCGAAAGCCTCAACGTCTTCGATGTCTCGATCACGCTTATGCCGACTTGCCCGATCATCGGGACTTTTACTGGAATCGGGTTTGAGAGCAGTACGGATTACTTCGGCCTCAACGGCGGGAAGGCTGACACCTACTTGTACGCGGACATCCTGGACGGGACCAACACGTTTGTGATCGAGTTTTTCTGACCAGCGCGTTCTGACCAGCGCGCCGCCGAGTGAAGCCGGAGGATGGACCTCCGTGCTCTTTACTGGAGGCTGGCGCATCCTTAACCTTTTGCCGAGGCAGCGCTCGTGTGAGAATCTGGCATGACTTGGCTGGCCTGATCTAGCTTGCCGGACCCAGCTTGCCTGACTTATTGCCTGACTCAGAAAACGGGGAACTCATGAAACGTCTTCTTGTTCTGATGCCGCTGGCCTTCGCTCTCAGTCTGGGCCTGGCCGGTTTGACCGGCTGCGGCGGTGGATCATCGAGCGGCAAAACGCCTCCGCCGCCCTCCATTACCAGTTTCGCCGCAAGTCCGGGAGCCGTTCCTACAGGAACCACTTCGACTCTGACCGGGGTTTTCGCGAACGGCACAGGCGTCATCACTCCCGGCAATCTTCCTGCAACGAGCGGCGCGGGCGTGACGGTGAGTCCCACGACGACCACCATCTATACGCTGACGGTTACTCCCACAAGCGGAACAGCGGTGACCGCGATGACCACAGTGACGGTAACAGGGACCGTCGCTTCGTCGGTGACGGTGGACTTGGCGAGCAGCGGTCCCGCCGTGACTGACAAGCTGCTGGGAATGAACATGGCCGTCTGGTACGACCTGGTCTCGAACCAGAGCGGAATTGTGAGTGCTTTCCAGAATGCCGGCATTACCCAGGTGCGCTGGCCGGGCGGATCGGATTCTGACCTCTACCACTGGGAGACGAATGCTCTGTGCGATGGCGGCTATGCCGATTCGCATGACACTTTTTCGAATTTCGTCAGCGACATGGCCAAGCCTGCGAGCCTCGATGTGGCGTTGACGGCGAATTACGGCTCGAACGCAGCCTGCACCGCGGGCGGCGACCCAAGCGAAGCTGCCGCCTGGGTCACGGCCGCGCTGGCCGCCGGGATTACTCCGAGCCATATGACGGTAGGCAACGAGGAATATGGCAGCTGGGAGTACGACCTGCATTCTACTAAGAACGACCCCACGATCTACGCCGCCGTCGTCGTGGGAACAGACGGTTACTACAATTCGATCAAGACGGCCAGCCCCGACACGCTGGTCGGCATCGACGTGGACGCGGATAACAACATCAACGGATGGGACAACATTGTGATGTCCAATGCCATGGGGTCGTATGACTTCGTGGAATACCACTATTATCCGGAAGCGCCGGGCCAGGAAAGCGACACCTTTCTGGTGCAGCAGGCGCCGCAGGAGTTGACCGCGAACATCACCACGCTCAGGGCGGAGCTGGCCAAATGGGGGACTCCAGACAGGCCCATTTACGTGGGCGAGATTGGCGGGCCTTATAGCAACCCAGGAAAGCAAAGCTGGTCGATTACGCAGGGATTGTATGCCGGCCAGGTGTTGGGCGAGATGATGAATGCTGGAGTCTCGCGACTGACCTGGTGGATTGGCTTCGGCAATTGCAACGGAACCAACGGAAACGATAGTACGACGCTCTATGGCTGGCAGGATTTCGGAGCCTACAACGTCTTCTCCGATGGATCAGACGATCCCACGTGTCCCGGCGCCGGCCCGGTTGGCACCATGTCTCCTACAGCGCGCGCGTTTCAGCTGTTCAGCCAGATGGCGGTCCCTGGGCAGACGGTGCTGACCGCGACCGTTGCCGGCGACACGACTGACGTGCGCGCCTATGCGGCCACCAATCCCACCGGCACGGCGGTGCTGTTATTCAACGACAACGAAACGCTCGACCAGCAGGTGACGGTCACGCTTTCGGGCAAGAGTTCTTCGACCAGCGTGAAGGTCACCACCTACGACAAGAGCATCTACGACCAGTCGGGTTCGCCGACCGGCACTCCGCCGGACGCGGTAGGGACGAGCACATGGGCCGCTCCAAGTGCCAGCGACATGGGATCGCAGTCTCTGCCTCTGAGCCTGACTCTTACTCCCTGGAGCATGAACGTGGTCATGATCCAGTGACTGAGCCCGTAATCGAGCCCTCTAGAGCGAGGGCATCCGTTTGACACTGGATAGCGCCTTACCTAGACTGCCTGTGTAGAACTTTGAGAGGACCACGCATGGGCTGGCTGCAGAACAAGTTCGAAAAGAATTTCATGATCAGCACGGTTGATTATGTCTTCAACTGGGCGCGCAAGTCGGCGGTATGGCCGATGACGTTTGGGCTGGCTTGCTGCGCGATCGAGATGATCGCGTCGTCGACCTCGCGCTTCGACATTGCGCGCTTCGGGTCGGAAGTGTTCCGGCCTAGCCCGCGGCAGAGCGACCTGATGATCGTGGCCGGCACGGTTACGCTGAAGATGGCGCCGGTGGTGAAGCGCATCTACGATCAGATGCCCGATCCGAAGTGGGTGATCTCGATGGGCGCATGCTCGTCGGTGGGCGGCCCGTTCAATACTTATGCCGTGCTGCAGGGCGTCGACAAGATTGTTCCGGTGGATGTGTACGTGACGGGATGCCCGCCGCGTCCGGAGAATCTGTTTTACGCGCTGCTCAAACTGCAGGACAAGATCGACACTATGACGCTGGCCAGGAAGCCGACCGAAGTGCGGCTCGATCAGAATATGGTGGAGAATTTCAAGCGTCAGGTGATGATCGCGCAAACGCTGCAGCCGAAGTAACCGCCTTTTGCTGGCGACAGCAGGTTCCTCACCGCCGCTTCGCGACGGTTCGGAATGACATCCATTAGAAAACGGCGTGCCTATGAAGGACCTCGCCGGGCGTCCCGCGTTCCAAATTCAGCGTTTACGGCGATGTCATTCCGAACCGGGCCAAAGGCCCAATGAGGAACTTGGCTTCGCTGTCGAAGGCAGTTGTCCTACATATGCCGGACGCGACGGCATTGCTGATGGTCAACCCGGGAACAGTTTCGCGAGAATCCACTTTGGTAACTTCCACTTGCTGCGCGCAGGTTCTAAGCTAGCCTAGTATTTCCCGAACCAACCCTATGGCCTTCGTCAAGATCATTTCCCAAGCTCATTTGCCCACCACCAACGAAGCGCGAAACTTTCCCTGCAATGGAAAAATGATCTGCATTGCCAACGTATGGGGGAAGATCAGCGCGATGGATAACGAATGCCTGCACCAGGGCGGCTCGCTCGGGCAGGGCACGGTGGAAGACGGCAAGGTGGTCTGCCCCTGGCACGGCTGGCAATGGGATCCGAAGACGGGCGCGGCCGTGGAGCATCCCGATCAGAAGCTGAAAACCTATCCCATCAAGGTTGTGGACGGCGAAGTATTTGTCGACCTGGAATAGCCCCTCAGCCCAGCACCTTTAGAAATTTCCCCGGCTGATTGTCGTACCCCGGGAAAACGTTGGCCAGATTTTTGTTGCCCATGTGGCGGGCGACCGCCTCTCCAATCACCTGACGGAAATCGGTGGTCAGCGCGAGATCGCGGCCTTCGTAGAGTTGCGACTGGTCGAGCCCCGGCCAGCGGCCGTAGACCTTGCCGCCCTTGACCGGGCCGCCTAGAACGAACATCACGTTGGCGTGGCCGTGGTCGGTGCCGCGGTTGCCGTTTTCGCGCGCGGTGCGGCCGAATTCCGACATGGTAACGACGACCGTGTCTTCGCCGAGATCGCCGAGATCAGTCCAGAATGCGGCCAGCGATTGCGAGAATTCGCCGAGCACGTTCGCCAGTTGACCTTCGGTCGCGCCTTCGTTGACGTGGTGATCCCAGCCGCCGATGTCGGCAAACGCCACTTGCACGCCCAGATTCGCTTTGATCAGTTGCGCGAGTTGGCGCAGGCTGTCGCCGAAGCGTCCCTTGGGATAATTGGCGCCAGCGGCGGCCGCGTATTTTCCCGGGTCGGCGGTCTTCAACATCTTCACCGCATCGAAAGTTTCTTCGCCCGTGCCGTGCAGCAGGCTGTCGGAAGAGTGGTCGTACATCGCCTCGAACGCAGTCGCGGCGGGTGAGGCTTTCGGATTCTTCCCGCCCACCGAGAAGTCGTTGATGTTATTCATGGCAACAGTCGGTTCGGTGCCGCTCAAGAATGCGCGGCAGCGACGGCCCCAGCGCAATCGCGCGAAACGGAGAAGTCTGCGGCGTCGGCGTCGGCGTCGCTCCAGGCATGCTGCCGGCAGATTGTGCAGCGAGCGGTTGAGCCATCCGTCTTCGGTAATCTTCACGCCGGGCGTGCCAGTCTCCATAAAATCCTGCGCGTCGAAGTGCGAGCGCGTCGTATCGGGCGATCCCGCGGCATGCACAATGGCGAGGTGTCCCTGCTGCCACAGCGGCTGAAACGCGGCGAGCGAGGGATGCAGCCCGAAGAGGCCGTCGAGATCGAGCACCGATTTGCGCGGAATGTTGATGCTGGGGCGCATCGCGTAGTACTGCGGCTCGGCGTGCGGGACAACGATGTTCAGCCCATCGGCCGCGCCACGTTGAAAAATGACGACGAGACGCTTGGTGCGCCCGCCGGCGTCGACCGCGCCAAAAGCGGCGCGGGTAAGAAAGCTTGGCACCGCCGCCGTCCCGACGACGGCAAGCGCGCTGTTGCGAAGAAAAATGCGACGCGTGATGGACATGGTGTGACCCCAGCTTTCAGCTTTCAGCTTTCAGCTATCAGCTATCAGCTGTCAGCTGTCAGCTGTCAGTTCCTCAGGAAGCTGAGTGCTGATGGCTGAGAGCTTGAACCTCATCTCTTCTGAAACTCCGGCGAACCCAGCAGCAGGCCGGCGATCGTACTTGCGTCCGGGGGACGCGGCACATCGGCGGGCTTGCGCTTCTTCGGTTTCTGTTGCGAATCCTTCTGTTGCGAATCTTTGTCTGGCTGAGCAGACGTTGGAGCAACCGGCGTGCTCTTCGGCGGTGCTTCCATCTGCGCAGTATTAATCTGCGCTACCTTAATCTGAGCCATGATCGAATCGTGCGTCTGCTTCGAAACGTCTCCCGCCAGCAACTTTGCTTCGAGCGCGGAGAGCGCAACGGTCGCATCGGCGGGCGCAGGCGGGCCTCCCGCCAACTGGACCGCATCCACTTTCACTCCGCGGACTTTGCCGCCGGTCAGGCCCAGCGCGAAGTTCATGCGGTTCAGCAGGGCCGACGAACTCACCCAGGTCTCCGCCTTCATGGAGTAGCCGGTGGGCGGCTGGGCTCCGTAGAGCGGCATGCCCATGTTGCCGATCTGGCGCGCGAGGGGCATGGCGTCGTCCACATTGGCGCCGGTGGCGCGCACGGCTCGAGGCCACGAACTCGAGCGGCGTTTTCACTTTGGCGCGATAGGCGCCGGCGGCCCAGAATTCCGGCGAATGGAACAGCGTGCTCAGAACTTCGCGGATGTCGCCTTTCTTTTTCTGGAAAGTTTTTGCCATGCGATCGACCAGCGCGGGCGGCGGATCGTCCGCCACGAAACGCTGCGGCCAGCTTCAGCGAAATGAAGTGCGCGGTCTGCGGGCTGGTGGCCAGCATGTGCAACACTTCCTTGCCTTCGTCTTCACCTTTGGGCTTGATGCGGTGGCCCAGAACAAACTTCGGTCCGGGCTCGTGCATGCGCGGATCGTACTTGAAACCCAAGCCTTCGTAAGGCTTGTCGATGGTCCATCCGGTAAAGACTTTGGCGACTTCGGTGACGTCGCGCTGCGAGTAGCCGCCATTCACGCTGAGCGTGTGCAGTTCGAGCAACTCGCGGCCGTAGTTTTCATTCAGGCCGTTGTTCTGTTTGCGCTTCACGTACGGACTTCCCGGGGGATAGTGCGGAGTATAGTGCGACGGATGCTCGGGAATTCCAAGCCCCTGCAGGGAGTTCGGGCCCTCGCTCATCCAGTTGTCGAGATAGAACAACATGGCCGGACTCTTGGCGGTCGCGACCAGCAAGTCTTCAAACTTGCCGAGAGCGTGCGGGCGGATCACGTCCTGCTCGTAGTTGGTGAGGAAAAGTCTCTCCGGGCCTTTGCCGACGAAAACGTTGAAGTGATTGAACCAGAAGTCGGTCATCACTTCTTCGAGCTGGCGCTCGCTGTAGATGGCGCGCAAAACCTTGGCCTGCACCAGTTCGTCCTGCACGACAGCCCTGCGGATTGTTCATGGCCAGCAGCGTTTCTTTCTGCTTGGCTTCGAGGCCGGCGAGAAAATCCTGACCCTTGCCGCCGCGCAGGGAGTCGGCGAACGCCACTTTCTCGTCGGTCGACATCGCCATCACTTTCTTGTAGCGCTCGGTCGGGAGCGAGATCGATGAGCGCTTGAATATTCAAATCCGCGTAGAGACGCTCTTCGCGGCGGTGGGCTTCGGCATCATCGGCGGGAGCGGGCTTGGGGTCTGCGGGGACCATCGACATTTCGCCGGCGGGCACGGCGTTCTTCGCGTTCGCGCTCGCGGAATTCATGCTTTGGGAATTCATGGAGTTGCCGTCTGCCGCCGTGCTCGGCGTAGGGTCGGGGCTGGCGACCGCCGCGGCGGCAAGTTCGGCCCCGGTCTTCGCGGAATCGCTGGCGGCCGGTCCGGCGGGAGACGGAATCGGAGCGGGAGCGGCGGCCGCTTCCTGTTTCCGGCTCTCCTTCTTTTCCTGCTTATCCTGCATGCGCGCGATTTGCACCTGAAACACGGCGCGCCGGGCCGGATCGGAAGGCATGGGCTTCTTGCCGTCCATGACCTGCTTGATCATCTGGATTGTCGGGAAAGTCTTCGACAATTTCCTTCGAACTCATGTGCAGCGTGCGAAACGGGGCCAGGCGCGGATTCCACGGCACTGTCTGGAATTTTTTCGGGATGCAGTTGCAGATCGATCCAGCGATCGACGCCCATGGCCATGACTTGCTCAATATCGCCGGGACGCGGTCCAAAGGTGAGGCGATTGAGCGCCTGCACCGCGCGCTTCTGTTCGTTCGGGGCGGACTCGGCAGACTTTATCTTTTTTCTTGGCGAGCAGTTGCGGGACCGCGGTGACCGAGAGGAACGAAAATAGGCTCAAGCACAGCAAGAACGGTGCGAGTTTCGCAGAGCTGGACGTCCTAGCGCTGGATCGGACAAAACTGGATCGAAGCATGCTGGATGGCATCAAGACTCCCCGGCCGGAGCAGGTCCTCTGATTATGAACCCTGGCGGTGGGAAAAGTTGCTGTCAGGCATGGTTCCGAGAAGGCTTGAAAGTGGTTGCAGGATAAGGCTTTCTGGCGGCAGCGGCCCTTGGAAGCCGGAGCGGATGGGCTACTGGCCGAGCTCCTTGCGTCAGATACAGCTTGCCGCGCGAGACTTTGTGCTGCAAAGTGGCGGCCAGGTGATCGATGTCGGCGGCGGCGATGTTGACCTGCATGGGGTCGAGCAAGGGAGTGCGGTTGCTGCCGACGGCGTCGCGGCGCACTTGAATCAGCAGGCCCTGCACGACGTTGGGATCATATTTGTCGGGAGCCATGCGCACCAGATCGCTGAGCGCGCTGCCCACCGAAAGCGGAGCGCGATAGGGGCGCGCGCTGGTCATGGCGTCGAACGAATCGGCTAGGCCGACGATGCGCACCTGCATCGGCAAATCGTCATGACCGAGTTTGTCGGGATAGCCGGAACCGTCATTGCGCTCGTGATGCCAGCGCACCGTCTCGGGAATCTTCGGCCAGGGAAATTTCACGCTGCTGACGATCTGGTGGCCGACGGTGGTGTGGTCGGCCATCTCGCGAAATTCCTCGGGATCGAGCGCGCCGGCCTTGCCGAACAGGCGGCGATCAACCGCAACTTTGCCAATGTCGTGCAGGTAGCCGGCGCTGCGCAGGGCGGCGATCTCGCCGGGCTCCATACCCATGGCTTCGCCGATGGCAGCGGAGTAGCGGCCCACGCGAAGGGAGTGTCCATGAATGTTGACGTGCTTCACGTCGATGGCGGTGGCGAAAGCTTCGAGCGCGTTGTCGTAGAAACCGTGCAGCGAAGCCATGAGCCGCAGATTTTCGGAAACGCGCTGCGCGATGCTCTGGGTGAGCGCATGATTCTGCACGGCAAGCGCGATATAGCTGCACAACAGTTCGAGCGCGTCGAGTTCGCTGTCTTCATAGAGCGCATCGCCGGGACGGCGGCCGAGGGCGATCACTCCCGCCAAACGGCCTCCTGCTTTCAGTGGGGCGAGGCATTTGAACAGTTCGGGAGCGACGTTGCCATTGGAACTCAGGAACACAGAGTAGGTCGACGAATTGAGCACGACTGGACCGCGCGCCGCGGAGAGCGCATGCACATGCTTGGGCAGGAGAGGAATGAAGGCCGGATCGGGCATCAGGGCGAATCCCTGAGCCGCGGCGGAGGTCAGCATGGCGGGCTTGTCGTTGAACAGCAGGAGCGCACCTTCGCGCGCGCCCGCCGCTTCCATGATGGCAGACAGCATGAGCCGCGAAGTTTCCGAGAAGTCGCGCTCCGCCGTAAGCGCGGGCCCGAGCTCGGAAAGCGCCTCAACCGTTTGCAACAGCCGCCGTAAATTGTTTGTCTGAATCGCCACCGACGAAGTGGGAGCCAGATCGCAGAGCAAGATGAGGTTATCACGCAGCAAATCGTCAACGCGATAGCAACGTTGTTGGTTAGTTTGATGCGGTAGTGACTAGAAGTCAAACACGGTGACGATGCTGATTCCGCCACTGGCGGGCTATTGCGGGGATGCTTTTACAGCGTAAAGGCTTCCACCACAGAGGACACGGAGGACCCAGGGGCGTTTCATTTCTTCGTACTCCTCCGTGTCCCCTGTGTTCCCTGTGGTTGTGATTCTAGAAATGCTCTCGCAGTTCGGCGAAGCGACCGACGATCAGGAGTTTCTGGCCGGCGGGAGCTGGGTTGATCTCCTCATGCTCGAGGATCCAGGTGTCGCCGTGAGGCACGAAGACGGCGTGCAGACCGGCGGCCATCGCGGGATTGATGTCGGACTTCGGGCTATTGCCGACCATCCACGTGGTGGCAGGGTCGAGACTGTGCTTTTCGACAACCCAAGCGTAAGCAGCCGGATTTTTCTCGGCAACGATTTCGACGTCGTGGAAATAATCGCTTATGCCTGAGCGCTCAACCTTTCCTGACTGCTCGGCGAGCGCGCCTTTCGTGACCAGAATCAGGCGATGACGGTCGCGCAGATAGCCGAGTGTCTGAGGAACCTCGGGAAGAAACTCGATGGAGTGATTTTCGATGCGTCGCCGCGAAGCTTCGGACCTGTGCGTGCAAGTTCGGGAGTCACGGGAACTGGACTGAGACGTTCGAAAGTGTTGTCCAAGCGCATGCGCGAAGCTGTGCAGGCCGTAGCCGTGGGTCACGATGCATTCGCGCTCTACGTCATTGAGCACTGCCCGCACCTGCTCGGGCGAGAACTCGTGATGATTCAGAAACGAAATAAAGCGCGCAATCGCCCGCTCGAAGTAGATGTTGTTCTCCCACAGCGTGTCGTCGGCGTCGATGAGGAGGGTTTGGGACAAGCTTCTCAGCTCCTAACTCCCTTAACTGCTAGCGAAACAAAGTCCGCGGATGTGTGGACTCAGGCGGCGTAAAACAGTGTGTGAACACATGGCCATCACCGGCCAGGAGCTAGTAGCTAGTGGCTTCTCTACACCCAATCCACTTTCGCTTCCCGCCCGATGATGCCGGCCTTGTGGCCCATGTCGAGCAGGCGGCGGACGGCTTCGCGGCCGTCTTCGCCGTAGTCGAGGGTGCGCTCGTTCACGTACATGCCGATGAATTTGTCTGCAGACGACGTGTCGAGATCGCGGGCGAACTGCATGGCGTATGACAGCGCTTCTTCGCGGTGATCGAGGCCGTACTGAATGCTCTCGCGCAGGGCGGCGGAAACCTGCGGCATCAGTTCCGGACCGAGGGCGCGGCGGATGGCATTTCCTCCCAGCGGCAATGGCAGTCCGGTGACCTTCTGCCACCACTTGCCGAGATCGACGACGCGCTGCAGGCCCGACTTGCCATAGGTCAACTGGCCTTCGTGAATGATGAGTCCGGCCTCGAACTTGCCCTCGAGCACCTGGGGGATGATCTGGTCGAAGGGCACCACTTCGGTTTCGATTCCCGGAGCGAACAACTGCAGCGCCAGATATGCCGTGGTGAGCGTGCCCGGGACCGCGATGCGCTTGGTCTTGATTTCGGCCGCAGTGAACGGGCGTGGCGAAACGATCATGGGACCGTAACCCTCGCCCACGCTGCCTCCGCAGGCCATCAGCGCATATTTGTCCTGCACGTAAGGGTAGGCATGAAACGAAATTGCGCTGACGTCGTAGACGCCCTCGCGCGCCTTCTGGTTCAGGGTCTCGATGTCGCAGAGCGTATGGGTGAAGCGCAGGCCCGGAGTGCGGACTTTGTTCGTCGCCAGCCCGTAAAACATGAAGGCGTCATCGGAATCCGGGCTGTGCGCCACGGTAATCTCACGCACCTGACCGGACGCAGTGCTGCCCGGCGCTTTGGCGGTTTCGGATACTGCTGTCATCGTCTGAACTCCAGTTTCTGAACTACAGGAAAATCTACTGCCGCGCCGAATTTCTTACTGCGTGACCGCGCCAACGGCTGGCGATGGCGGCGGCTAACATCACCTTGATGACTTCCGCGGCCAGGAACCAGTAGAGGCCGAGATAAGCTGCTTTGGCGAGCGAATGCGTGAAGATGTAAAGCCAGGTCAGGCCTCTGGCGAACAGCAAAATTTCTGCCAGCAGCCCGGCAATTGCGGCGCGCAGAAAACTCTTCTTTTCGAGGTTAGACCCACGCTCAAAAATATAGCCCGCGAGAAAAGCAACGAAGGGATAGACCAGGAGAAATCCGTCCGGTGATGCCGAACAATTGCGCGGCTCCGCCTGGTCCTGTGGGATTGAAGACCGGCAGTCCGACCATGCCTTCGACAAGGTAAAGCGCCAGCGCGGCAAAACCGCGGCGGCTGCCCAGCATCATCCCGACGAGCAGGACGCCCATGTTCTGCATGGTCAGCGGAACCGGGGTGAGCGGCATGAGCGGAATAGTGATGCGCGCGCACAACGCCACTGCCAGACTCGCGCCCACCACAAGCGCAACCTGCCGCGAAGCTTCAAGGACGTGGCCTTGCGGAGTCGCTCGAGTTTGAACTGCCGGCCTTGCCATAGCTCGATCTCCAAAACCAAATTTCAGCGTTTGATGCTGTCCGTCTGACGTTCGTGTTCCGCTTCACTGACGGGTCCGTCGGGCGACGCGTGCGCCTTCTGCAGATGCCGCCGCAAGTGCACATACAGGGCGATGGCCACGCACACTACGACCAGCGTGCTTACGCCCAGGATCAGGAACCACCAGATCATCCGCACAGCCGACTAGGATAACAGAAGCGAAGCCGTCTCGCTGCTAGAAGCTTAGGAGCTGGCTTTGCGCTTTTCGCGCATGGTTTCGACTCGCTTCAGCGTCAGCTTCAGGCGTTCGCGGCCGAATTTGGAGTTGGTGATGACCTTCTCGATGTTGGCGAACATGTGCGGGTCGCCCATCTTTTCGCGGAGCTCTTTGAGAAAGGGATGTACTTTGGCGTAGAGGAAAAACATTTCTCCGCTGATAGCGGGCTGGATGAAGAGTTCTTCGTTCAGAACTCCTTGCAGCACGAAGGCCGAGGCCATACTCCAGTAGCCGCCCACCTGCCGCAGCCAATTGTTTTCCGGCGTGCCCCCGGCGCCGGCAACTTTCGCAAAGTCGTCGGCAGTCTGCGGCCAGAAATCGGCGATCCACCAGTGGCGGGCTTTGCGCATTTCGGCCTCGCGGCGCAGATCGTAGAGTTTGAGAATTAATTGAGCATCAGCGATCGTGGGCTTCTTGGACATCGTTTCCTCCAGTGAATGTGGACATAACCGCCCGTTTGGACGATCCGAAGAAGGCGGAAGAAGCAAAACATTCTCGATCGAGTCTACGCGCTGGTCGCCGCTGCGTCGGGCTGCGGCACTGGGCGCTCGAAATCGCACTCCTTGTTCGGGCAGGCGATCACCGGGCCAGCTTTCAGGTTCTTCTCCACCAGATATTCGCTGCCGCACGCCGGGCACTTTTCCGGAATCGGCTTGTGCGCCGAAGTGAACTTGCAATTCGGATAGTTTCCGCAGCCATAGAACGTGTTGCCCTTGCGCGCGCGCTTTTCGACCAGGTCGCCGTCCTTGCACTCCGGGCACTTCACCCCAATGAAGTTCTGCTTCACATACTTGCACTCGGGATAACCGCTGCACGTCGTGAACTCGCCGTAACGTCCGTGGCGAATCATCATGTTGCGCCCGCATTTCGGGCAAAGCTCATCGAGCGGAATGTCGGGAACTTTCTTGCCCTGATCGAGCCGCCGCGTGGTTTTGCAATCGGGATATCCCGTGCACGCCATGAACTGCCCGAAGCGCCCGCGCTTCAGCACCATCACGCGCCCGCAGTTCTCGCAATATTCTTCCTGCGTGGTCTCCTGCACATCGGCCGAATCGAGGTCCGGCAGGTTGATCGGATTTTCTTTGGTGAACTTGCAGGTATTCGGATCTTCCTTATCGAAAGTGCTGCAGGCGTAAAACGACCCGTGCCTGCCCCACTTGATCACCAGCGGCGCCTTACAGAGTTCGCACTTCTCGTCGGTAGGCTTCTCCATCCGCTTGATGTTCTCCATATGCTTTTCGGCATATTTGAGATCTTTCTGAAATTTCTTGTAGAAGTCGGCAAGAGCGTCTTGCCACTTCTCTTTGCCTTCTTCGATCTCGTCGAGTTCTTCTTCCAGGCGCGCGGTGTATTGCAGATCGAAAATGTCGCGGAAGTTTTCAACCAGCAGGTCGGTCACGACCAGGCCAATCTCGGTCGGAGAAAACTTTCCGCCGATCTTCTGCACATACTGCCGCTCCTGAATGGTGGTCAGAATCGCGGCGTAGGTCGACGGGCGGCCAATGCCGCGCTCTTCGAGTTCCTTCACCAGCGACGCTTCGTTGAAGCGCGGCGGCGGTTCGGTAAAATGCTGCTCCGGCTTCAGTTCCTTGAGCGTGAGTTTCTGTCCGGCTTCGAGCGCGGGCAGCTTGTGCTTCAGTTCTTCGTCTTCTTCGTCCTTGCCGTCCTTCGATTCTTCGTAGACGCGGAGGAAGCCGTCGAATTTGAGCACCGATCCGGTGACGCGGAACCAGAAAACTTCATTGCCATTTTTCGCGTCGATGTCGACGGTGGTCTGATCGAAGACCGCGGGATTAATCTGCGATGCGACGAAGCGCTGCCAGATCAGCTTGTAAACCTTGAATTCGTCTTCCTTTAAATACTGCTTGACCTGGTCGGGATGACGCATCGCCGAAGTCGGGCGAATCGCTTCGTGCGCTCCCTGCGAGTCTTTCTTCTCTTTGAAAGTATTCGGCGTTTCAGGCAGGTACGTCGGACCATACTCCTTGCCCACGTACTCGCGGACTTCCTGAATCGCCTCGGGCGCGACCCGGGTCGAATCGGTACGCATGTAGGTGATCAGGCCGACCAGACCCTCTTCGCCAAGTTCCACGCCTTCATACAGGCGCTGCGCAATCATCATGGTGCGTTTCACGCTGAAGCGCAGTTTGCGCGAAGAATCCTGTTGCAGCTTGCTGGTGGTGAACGGAGGCGCGGCATTGCGGCGGCGTTCTTTCTTGTCGACCGAGCGAACGATCCAGTCGGCTGTCTCCAGCGCGGCGCGAATTTTTTCGGCGTCTTCGCCGTTGGTGACTTCAATTTTCTCTTCGCCTTTGCCGACGAAGCGCGCATCGAACGCCGGCGGCTTGCTGCCCGCCAGAGTCGCGTCGATGGTCCAGTATTCAACTTTCTGGAACGCTTTGATTTCGCGTTCGCGTTCGACGATCAGGCGCAGAGCGACAGTCTGCACGCGTCCCGCCGAAAGACCGCGGCGGACTTTATCCCACAACAGCGGAGACACCTGATATCCCACCAGCCGGTCGAGCACACGGCGAGCCTGCTGGGCATCGACCAGATTCTGATCGATGGCCCGCGGATGTTCAAACGCGGCCTGCACCGCGCGCTTGGTAATTTCGTTGAAGGTTACGCGCTGGATGCGCGGAGGTGGTGCTTCCTCGCCCTTCTTTAATTTGACTTTCTTGTTTCTTCCCGTGGCCGTTGTCGCCGAGTTCAAACGCCAGATGCGCGGCAATGGCTTCGCCTTCGCGGTCCGGGTCAGGCGCCAGATAGATGAAGTCCGCCGCGGCCGCCAGCTTCTTCAGCTTGGCGACAACTTTTTCTTTGCCGGGGATGACAACGTAATCCGTCTCGAAATCGTTCTTGATATCCACACCCAGAGTGCTCTTGGGCAGATCTTTGACGTGGCCGAGCGAAGCCTCGACGGTGAAGCCCTTGCCCAGATATTTCTGGATGGTTTTCGCCTTGGCCGGCGATTCGACAATGACTAAACCTTTAGACAATGTGATCCTCAATTTTCCTGGATTCCGTTTCGAAGCTAGCACGAATGGGCGGAAAGCAACAAGTTACTGGAAGCTCCCACAGAAAATCTGCCGCCTCGTTGCGAGAAACTCTGCCGTATACTGGGGCCTCGTCGGATTCCCTCATTTCGCGAAGATGGCCCGGTCCGCCAATGAGCAATTCCCATCATAATTTGGAGCCAGCCGCAGTGAGCGAGCGCCGAATCCCATCGCTCGACGGACTGCGCGCCATCTCCATCTTTCTTGTCATGATCAGTCACATGGCAAAGTGGAAGCATATTTCGCTTGCCGCGATGGAGGAGTACGGCACAACCGGTGTTTTCATTTTTTTTGTTCTTTCCGGCTATCTCATCACCGGTCTTTTGCTCCGGGAACATGAGAAAACGTCCACGGTCAATCTGTGGAATTTCTATTTACGCCGCGGGTTTCGCATCTTCCCGGCGGCTTTTGTGTTCATGGCAATCGTAACCACTCTCTACTGGCGTCAAATGCACTGGTATCACGTGCTGGCTGCAGTTCTATATGTCGCCAACATGGATGCGACGCGGCCCTGGATCTTCAGTCATCTCTGGTCGCTGGGCATCGAGGAGCAGTTTTATCTGCTGTGGCCGTTTGCGATCAAGAAATGGTTTCGTCACCGGACTATCATCCTTCTCTGCGTATTTCTTGCGGCCCCGCTGCTCCAAACCGCTCTCTACGCCTTCAGAGTGCACAATGGCGTGCGGGGCAGCCTGCCGGTTTTTGCCAGTCAGCTGGCGATTGGCTGCTTGCTGGCGATCCTGGCCCCGCGTCTTCCAAGAATCACGGCTTTCTGGCAATGGCAATGGTTGGCGCGATTCTTCTCGTCCCATTTTTCCCGGCAAACACGCCGGCGAAAACCCTGTTCCTGCTCTTTATCCTAAGCGCAATCGTTCAGGTGTCGATTGCAGGGGTTGTACTTCATGTAGTTCAGGTTCCGTACAAAGCCCTCAACTGGCTTCCCATTGTTTGGTTAGGACGAATCAGCTACAGCCTCTACTTATGGCAACAACTGTTTTGCTCCAATCCCTCACTCCACTTTGGATTCATTCTGGCGTTGCCGGCCTTGGGGTGCGCCTGCATCTCTTACTACTTCGTGGAACAACCTATGCTGCGTCTGCGCGAAAAGTTGGGCCGGAAGCGATACGGCAAGGCGATAACGACACCGCACGGGGCGTCTCCAACTTCCCTGGAATCAGATGCGGCACTCTCTGCCGATGCAAGCTAAAAGCTTTTCACAAAGTTCTTTCCCGGCATCTGCCTGACTTTGCCGGCCAGTTCCAGCTCGAACAGGGCGGCGAAGATTTCTGACGACGACAATTCGTTCTCCAGCTTTTCGACAATTTCGTCGATGTGCGTGGCCTCGTCGGCTTTCAGCAGGCTCAGGATTCGCTTTTCGTGAGGAGGGAGCCCTTCGTCCGGGAATAGAGATGCGGAAGAGGCGCCCTGGGATTCAGGCGAGGCGGGCGGAGTCAATGCAAGTCGTACTTCTGTCGGGAGATCCTCCCACACGTCTTCCCAGGTCGCGACCAGCTTCGCGCCCTGTTTGATGAGCGTGTTCGGTCCCCAGGAATTTTTGTTGGTCACGTTGCCGGGCACGGCGAAAACGTCGCGATTCTGCTCGAGCGCGCAGCGCGCGGTGATGCGCGTGCCGGAATATTCCGCGGCTTCGACGACGAGCACGCCGATCGACATGCCGCTGATGATGCGGTTGCGAATGGGAAAATTCTGCGGCGCGGCAAATGTTCCCAGCGGAAATTCAGAGATCAGCGCGCCGCCGAGAGCGAGAATCTGTTCCGAGAGCCGCGAATTTTCCTTGGGATAGATGACGTCGACGCCGGTGCCAAACACCGCGATGGTCTTGCCTTTCGCGGAGATCGCGCCGCGATGGCTGGACGGTGTCGACGCCGCGCGCCATGCCACTAATAATGACCAGTCCCTGCGCCGCGAGGTCGCAGGCCAGGCGCTCGGCCATGCCCGAACCATAAGGCGTAGGATGGCGCGTGCCCACCATGGCGATGCCGGGACTTGGTCAGCACTTCGGGATTGCCGCGCACCCGAAGAATCAGCGGCGGATCGTAAATTTCTTTCAGGCGAGGCGGATAGGAGGGGTCGTCGAGCGAGACCATGGTGACGTCGGCCGCGGCCGCGCGGGCGATCTCTTCGCGCGCCAGTTCCGCAGACTTGCCGGTGGCCAGCGACTGCGCAGAAACGGCTTGAATGCCGGTGCTCTCGAGTTCGGTCAGCGAAGCGCGAAAGACGGCTTCCGCCGATCCGAAATGCTCGACCAGCTTACGCGCTTTCGTCGGCCCCAGGCCGGGAGTCAGCGAAATGGCCAGCCACTCCAGAAGATGAGTCGCGGCCGGGGATACGGCGGCGTTGGACAAAATGAACTCCGAGCGGACTCTAATCACCCGCGCGGAGCCGCGTCAAGGTCATCCGTCACAATGGGTTTGTTAAAATTGTGGAAAGCAAAACCATCAGAATGAGACGTTTACGCATTTCCGCCATTTCCTACCTGAATACCGCCCCCTTGATGTGGGATTTCGAGCACGGCGGGTTGGAGCATAAAGCTGGCCGAGATTTCGATATTTCCTATACGCTGCCCTCGGCTTGTGCCCGGTCGCTGGCCGAGGGAACGGCCGACATCGGCATCATTCCGGCGGCAGCCTATGCCGAAATTCCGGGACTGCAGATACTGCCCGAAGTCGCGATTGCGTCGCGGCGGGCAGTGCGGTCGATTCTGCTGGTCAGCAAAGTTCCCATCGAAAAGGTGCGGACGGTGGCGCTGGATACTTCTTCGCTGACCTCGGTGGCGTTGACGAAAGTTCTTGTTCGAGAAGTGGATGGGCGGCGGAAGGACATTCACGGCGATGGCGCCCGACATCGACAAGATGCTGGCGGAGCACGATGCCGGACTGCTGATTGGCGATCCGGCGCTGAAGATCGACCGCAAACGCTACCACACGCTCGACTTGGCGGAAGAATGGATTCGCCACACCGGCAAGCCTTTTGTTTTTGCTTTCTGGGCGGTGCGCACGCGACGCGCTGGCGGAAGTGCTCGACCGTGCGCTCGATTTGCCGGCGGTGTTTCAGAACTCGCGCGATCATGGGCTGGAGCCTGCCAGCCTGAACCAGATCGCCCGCGAATGGGCGCCGCGCCTCGACATCAGTGAAGGCGAAATCAAGAGTTACCTGACTCAGAATATTCACTACCAGACTGGATGCGGGCTGCCTGGAGGGCTTGCAGTTGTTTTATCGGTACGCGGCGGAGATCGGTGCGCTGCCGGCGGCACCGGAACTGCAGTTTGTGGACGCGACCAGGGCTGTTGCGCTGTAGTGCTTTCTTAACGTGCTCTCTTAAACCAGAAACAGCAGGTCCCTCCACTGCGCGTGCCCTTCCCTTCTGGAAGGGCACGCTTCGGTCGGAATGACAGTCGTAAAGTCGATCTTCCACGGTTGCAAACTCGACCTCGCGATGAGTTAAGCTGAAAACTGCGACCTAAGACTGTGACGTAGCCATGAGTCTATTTCAGCCCATTCCGAATGCCGGCAGCGCGGTCGACGCGACGCGGCCGCTGGCTGATCGCATGCGACCGCGAACGCTCGACGAGTATGTCGGACAGGAGCATCTGATCGGTCCCGGCAAGCCGCTGCGCACGCAAGTCGACCGCGACGACACCGGCTCGCTGATTTTCTGGGGGCCTCCGGGCACCGGCAAGACCACGCTGGCGAAAATCATCGCGAACCTGACCAAGGCGGAGTTCATTGAATTTTCCGCGGTGCTGGCCGGGATTAAAGAGATCAAGCAGGTGATGGCCGACGCCGAACGCGCCCGCCAGTACGGCACGCGGACCATTGTATTTATCGATGAGATTCACCGCTTCAACAAAGCGCAGCAGGATGCGTTTCTGCCGCACGTGGAGAAAGGCAATATTCGCCTGATCGGCGCAACGACGGAGAATCCGTCGTTCGAGATTAATTCGGCATTGCTGTCGCGCTGCCGCGTCTATGTGCTGAAGCCGCTGACTGAAGAGCAGATTGTGATGTTGCTGCGGCGGGCTCTGGGCGATCACGAGCACGGGCTGGGCGCGAAGAATCTGATTGCGTCCGACGATGTGCTCATGAAGATTGCCAGCTATACCAGCGGGGATGCGCGCAGTGCTTACAACGTGTTGGAGGTGGCGGCTGGGCTGGCGAAATCCCCACCCTCTCGCAAAGATCGCGAGAAGGATGGGGCACCCGGTTTTCACGGCGAAGACGCGAATGGGGCACCCGGTTCAAATGAGATTACTGACGAGATCGTGCGCGATGCGCTGCAGAAGCGCACGCTTCTGTATGACAAATCGGGCGAAGAACATTACAACCTGATTTCGGCGCTGCACAAGTCGGTGCGCAACAGTGATCCCGATGCCGCGCTCTACTGGCTCGGCCGGATGCTTGAGGCTGGAGAAGATCCGCTCTACGTGGCGCGCCGGGTGGTGCGCATGGCGGTCGAGGATATTGGCCTGGCCGATCCGAACGCGCTTGCGCTGTGCATGGCAGCCCGCGACGCGGTCGACTTCATTGGCATGCCGGAAGGAAATCTGGCGCTGGCGCAGGCCGTCGTTTATCTCTCTGTGGCTCCCAAGTCGAACGCGCTCTACACGGCGTATGGCGACGTGCTGAAAGACGTGGAGCAAACTGCGGCCGACTCCGTGCCGCTGCATCTGCGCAACGCGCCCACGTCGCTGATGAAGGGACTCGGCTACGGCCAGGGCTACCAGTATGCCCACGATCTTGAGGACAAAGTCGCCGACATGCAGTGCCTGCCCGACAATCTGCGGGATCGGGTCTACTACCGGCCGACGAGCGAAGGCATCGAAAAGCGCATCCGCGAGCGGATGGAGGAAATTAAACGTCGGCGGGGGTAACTAGTTCCTGTGGGGCGGACACTCCTGTCCGCCGCACACGAACTAGATGCGCTGCGCGCGGGGCAGCGTGAAAACAATAATCACGCTGGCCAGGGCGAAGACCACCACGATGAAGATGCTGCCTTCCGGGCCCGTGGCCCCGCCGCTCAGAATAGGCTTGCCGACCGCGTGCGTGGCGAGTAGATGGTGCTGAACCATCATTCCGCTGTCGGCCACACCGTAGAGAAACGACTGCGCCCAATCCCACGAGGTGTGGAAGCCGATGGCCCACCAGAGCGAGCCGGTACGCCAAAGCGCGAAACAGAAAAGCAGCCCGGCCAATCCGGCAGAGAGCAGTCCGATAGGAGATTCGCCGGGGTTCGAGCCGTGGCCGAGGCCGAAGATCGTGGATAGGAGCAAGGCCGCCGTCCAGAAGCCCAAGGCGGTGCTGTGGCTGCTCTTGAAGAGCGCCTGGTAAAGGCCAGTAAGGCCGCGGGAGAGCGTGTACTGCAAGTAGCCGCGCAGCAAGTACTCTTCGAACAGGCCGACCAGGAGAAAGCCGAACAGCCAGATCGCTCCGTAGCGGAGAATGTCGCCGCCAAAGAGCAGACGGCTGTCGATGACGAGGAATCCGGCCTCCCGCAGGATCAAGACGAGCAGGGACAGGCAGGTCACTCCCCAGGCCAGGCCGGCGAAGAACTGCGGAAGCTTGTGGCTGCCGCCGAAGCCGTAGACGGAGTTGGGGCGCCGTTCGATTTTCGACATGATCCAGGTGACGAAAAAGACGATGAGGAAAGGGACCGCCTCATTGAGCAGCAGAAACCTGGGCGGCACGTTCTGGGTGAGCTTCGCCATGTCGGCAGGCTTCGGCTGCGGGTGAATCTTGTGGGCGATCAATGTCACGCTGAAGCCGATGGCCACGAGGATCACGGCGTAGATGAGCAGGCTCCAGCCGGCGCGCAGGCCGTCTTTGCCGATGAAGACCTTGCGCAGTGCCGAAGGCTGCGCGGGTGCGATGGGAGCAGGGGGGATTGGTTCGGTGGGCGTCAAAGCGGCGTCGTGATCCAAAGTGATTCCCTCGTGTGGCAAGAGTCTATCTCAATTCTTTAGAGTTGTACGCAGCCTGATCTTTTTTTCCCGGGAAGTCTTTGGTTCCGGACTCCGCGGCTTATCGGAATCGAGCGCGATGTTCTTTGAGGATGCAAAGGTCCATCACCACGAAGATGCCGGCCTGGCGGGCCTTTTCCGCGGCCTGGTCTTGGATTACGCCTTCCTGCATCCAGATGGCGGGCACTTTGAGTTGGATGGCCTGGTCGACAATCTCCTCGACAAACTCAGGACGGCGGAAAATATTGACGATATCGATCTTCTCGGCGCACGTCTTTCTGCGGAATATCGAGAATCGACGCGTAAGCTTTCTCACCCAGGCACTGTTCGATCTGCGGATTTACCGGGATAATGTGGTATCCGTGGCTCTGCATGTAGGCGGTGACGCCGTGGCTGGCCCGCATGGGATTGCAGGACAGGCCGACCACCGCAATCGTCCTGGCACGCCGCAACAGGTCCAGCAATGAGGATCCGGCTGGGTCATGGAAATGAGCGGGGCGTCCGCTTTACTTCTTGTTGGCTTGCTCTTCTTTCTGCTTGTACATTTTCATCGCCAGCTTGCGGACGGTCTCGGAAACATCCTTGTTGGCGGAGATGTTCTTCAGGTCCGCTGCCAACAGGTGTTTCATCAAGCCGAGCCCGAGGTCGAGCGGGGTGCGCGGATTCGCCACCAGATTGCGCACCACCTTGTAATTTTTCATGAAGCGGCGCTTCAGTGGAATCTGGCGCAGCACGGACTCAAGCACGTTTTTCTGGCTGGCGAATTTTTCCACTTCGCCGTCGGAAAGCTTGGGGGCTTCGAGCACCGCCAGTGCCACGACTTTAGTGCCGTCACGAATCAGAAGCGAACGCTCCTCCTTGTTGCCCTTCAAGGCCAGCTGGATGCGTCCTTTGACGTCGAGGTGGTTGATTTTTTGCAACGCGTTTTCGCGCTTGGAAGGCCTCCGGCAGTTTGGGCTTGGCGACGGGCTTGGGGGCGACGGGTTCGGCCGGGCGCGCGCGGCGAGGCGCTTCCGCCTTCTCCGTTATCGGGTAATAATCCTCGCCCAGGAGTTCGAGGATTCCGCCAATGGCCTGAAATGGCTTATCGCCCTCAGCGGCGATGTCGTGGGCGTGTTCTTTGAGGTAGGCGTCGAGGGCCTCATCGTCGCCCCATTCATCGGCGTCTCGCGGTCGACTTGCTGCGGATTCTGGCGCTTCTCCTGGAGCCTTGGGAGGCTCGGCGGCAGGCCGATTTTGCGTCGCCGCTTACCTTCGGCGCGGCGCGGCGCCTCGACCGGAGCGGGGGGCGGCAGCCGCCAACAACTTTTTCAGTTCGTCAGCCTCTTCCTTCTTCAGAAAGGGATTGGATTTGAGAGTGTCGAGCACTCTGTGCAGCGTGCTGACGCGCGCACTCTTCAGCATCGCTGTAATCGAGTCGCGGGAAGCGCCGATCGCGAGCTTCGACCAGCTGAGCTTCTGGGACGGAAGGATTTTCCAGCAGCGCGGGCAGCAACGGCGGCCGCAAATTGTCGGGGGAGATCAAGATAGTCCGAGCACTTCGCGCGGGGTTTGAGGATCGGCGGCGGCCACCAGCGACGATTTTTCGTCCCACCCAGCCAAGGTCATGCGGGCCAGTTCGCCGAACACTGGGTTGTGCTTGGCGAGATAGACGAGGATCTCGATGTTTTCGGCCGCCGGCACCTGGAGGGCCCCGCGGGCGGCAAACTGCATCATGTTGGAGGGCAGCTTGGAAGCGCGGATTTGATCGATGGTGCGGGCCATAACTGTCATGCCTCGACTGCGAGATGCGATGCTGCGGCCGTCGGGAGATCGCTTTGCCCTCGGCCAGCGATTCCAGTTCGTTCACTGCCAGTTCCAATTCCCGGGTGATGCGATTCGGCTTGTGCCGGAGAAATTGATCCCGCAAAGTCCGATAGTACCAAAGAGTGCCCTCGCGTCCACCGTTGAACCGTGACCAGACAGATTCGCCGATGGCGCGGTAATCGCTGAGGATAGAGCGGACGTTGTTGAGCTTGTCGGCGGCTGAAACCAGGCGCGTATCGGCGTCGGCTTTTTTCAGGTGCTGGATATAATTTTCTTTGCGCTCGCGCCACGGGCGGCTTGGGATCGGTATCGGCATCGGTGCAGCCGTCGACCACCTTGGCCACGCGGTTCGCCGAAGTTGCGGCGGACTTCTTTCAGCATGGGCGCACCGCCGCAATCCTCGACCACATCGTGCAGCAGCGCGGCGATGGCAAGATCTTCGTCGCCCCCAGCCTCCAGCACCAGAGATGCGACGCCCATCAAGTGAGCGATGTAAGGAATCGTCGAAGCTTTGCGGGTTTGCTTGTCGTGCTTTTCCGCCGCGAACTCGAAATGCCCGCAGGAAGCGGGGACCGAGCTTGATCCAGCTTGCTCGGTTTCCTTCGTGAGCCTTCGTGCCTTTTGTGGTTCGAGTTCTTGCCAGCGCCGTCTTCACTGCTTCTCTCCCCGCCGCGCCAGCAGATACGCCCGAATGAAGGGCTGCAGATCGCCGTCGAGCACGCGATCGACGTCGCCGACTTCGGTCTTGGTGCGGTGATCTTTGATCATGCGATAGGGCTGCAGCACGTAGGAGCGAATCTGCGATCCGAATTCGATGTCGAGTTTCGAGTCTTCGATTTTCTTGGTGGCGGCGCGCTTCTTCTCCATCTCGAATTCGTAGAGTTTCGAGCGCAGCATGCTCATGGCGCGTTCTTTATTCTTGTGTTGCGAGCGTTCGTTCTGGCAATTGGCGACGAGGTTGGTCGCAATGTGCGTGATGCGCACGGCAGAATCGGTGGTGTTGACGTGCTGTCCGCCCTTGCCGCTGGAGCGGTAAGTATCGATGCGGATATCTTCCGGCTTGATGACGATTTCGATGCTTTCGTCAATTTCCGGCGAAACATAAACACTGGCAAAGGAAGTATGCCGCCGCTTGGCCTGATCGAAAGGCGAAATGCGCACCAGGCGGTGCACGCCGATTTCGCTCTGCAGTAGTCCGAAGGCGTACTCGCCGTTCACGGCGAAGGTCGCCGACTTCAATCCAGCTTCTTCGCCGGGCTGATAGTCGTAGAGAACAGTCTCAAACCCGCGCCGCTCGGCCCAGCGTCAAGTACATGCGCAGGAGCATGTCGGCCCAGTCCTGCGACTCGGTGCCGCCGGCTCCGGGATGGATGGTCACGATGGCGTTGCGGGCGTCGTTCTCGCCGGAGAGCAGAGTTTCGGTTTCGAGGCGGTCGAGTAGCGTCGCGCAGCGCGCCGATTTCGCGCTGCAAGTCGGCATCGACGTTCTCGCCTTCTTTCGAGAGGTCGAAGTAGGCGGCAATGTCTTCGCTGCGGCGCGCCAGGTCGGCGTCGTTGGCGAGCACATGCTCCAGCCGCTTCTTCTCGCGCATGACCTGCTGCGAGCGCTGCGGATTCGACCACAGGTTCGGGTCGGCGGACTGCTTTTCAATTTCGGCTAGTTGCGGACGGACTTTTTCCGCGTCAAAGATACTCCCGAAGTTCGTGGACCTTCTTGCTGAGTTTTTCGTATTCGAGGACAAGTTCTTGATTCATGAGGACGATCAGCCTTTTCGCGATTTTTCCGGTTTTGTCCGGAAGATAATGATAAAGCGCGACGAGCAGCGCTCCCAGTGAAATTATCGCACACGCGTACGCGAACCAGTCGCCGTGGCGGGTGTAGAACGTGGTGTCGGAAGTAAGCGCGTAGGGCGCGACCAGGACCAGCCGGTCTTTGCGGGGAAGTTGCGCGACCACGCGTCCCCAGGGATCGACCGATGCGGTGACGCCGGTGTCGGTGGCGCTCAGCAGCCAGCGATTGTTTTCGATGGCGCGCATGCGGGTCTGGTTCAGGTGCTGCGCGTAGGCGCCGCTGTCGCCGTACCATCCATCGTTCGAAATGTTCACGAAGACCTGCGCGCCGTGGTTGGCAAACTGGCGCACTTCATCGGGGAAGATGGATTCGTAGCAGATGAAGACGCCGAGCTTTTCGTCGCCCGCGTTCAGCCCGGTGCGGCGCTGTGCCGTGGCCGAACTGGCCGACTTCTTTGGTCAGACCGCCGGCAAACGAAAACAGGCTGGGAAACGGCAGGTACTCGCCGAAGGGAACCAGGTGGATTTTGTCGTAGCGCGCGACCCAGCCGACGTCGGGGCTGATCAGGGCTGCGGAATTAAACAGAGCCGGTTCCGTGCCGGGCTGCGGAGCCGTTGCAACACCGATGGTTCCGACAACGATCCACGCCTTGGTTGCGTGAGCCATCTCGTCGAGGGAATTGCGCAAGTGAGCATCGTTGGTGAAAAACGGCGCGGGCGACTCCGGCCACACGATCAGTTTGACCGGCGAAACCAGTACGCGGTCAGGACCTACCGTAGTTGCATTTTTCTGGGCTGCTGTTTCTGTCAGTTCGATCAGGTCGGTCAGCGTTTGTTGAAAATAACCCGGCTGCGTCCAATCGGCGGCTACGGGGATATTTTGCTGGACCAGGAGCGCCGCGTGATCGGCCCGCGCCGGAGGAGCGTCGATCAACCGTCCGGCCTGCAGGACTGCGGCAGCAGCCAAAGCCGCGGCCAGCATGGCTCCACGCTTCTCGCGCGGGACCAGAAAGGCCGCGGCCAGCGCGACATTCACCAGCGCAATTTCAAAAGAGATGCCGTAGACGCCGGTCGTGGCCGCGATGCGGCAGAGCGGACCGTTGTCAACTTGCGCGATGCCCAGCAGGTTCCAGGGGAATCCTGTGACCCGGGTGCGCGCCAGTTCCACCGCGACCCACAGAAACGGAGCGAGAGCCAGCGGCCGCCGGAGGTCGCTGGCAGAGCCTGCCAGCAGGCTGCCAGCAGGCTGACCAGCAGGCCGAACAAACCGTGATACAGGCCGAGATAACAGCAGAACAGAAAAAGCGCCAGCAGAGCCGCTGGCATGCTAAGGCCGCCGAAGTGGCGCATGGTGTCGTAGATCCAGTAGCAGGTGCCGGCGTACCACAGGATTCCGCAAACGTAGCCCAGCAGAAATCCCTGGCCGGGCGTGGCCGGACGCAGACGAACGGAACCGGCAACTTGCAGTTCGCCCGCGGGACGCGCGCGCAGCAGCGCCACGATCAGCGGAGCGAGCGCAATCCAGGAGAGAACGTAAATGCCGGGCAGCGGAAAGATGATGGCCTGAAGCAGGGCCGATAGAGCAATCAACAACCAGGCGCTGAAATGAATTTGCCGCACGGGCAAGGATAACAAAAGGCGGTTCTCAGTTCTCGGTTCTCAGTTCTCAGATGTCGGCTCTTAAGCTTCTGGCTTCTGGCTTCTAGCTTCTTGCTTCTAGCTTCTTGCTTTCTGTTTCTGTTCAGCGGAGATTCGTTCGGTCAGGTGGGCGCGCACGAAATCGATGATTTCTGGAGTCACGTACTCCGGTGGGGTGATTCGGTATACGGGTCGCTCGGCTACCGGCTTCAGGGAAACGGCTTGCCAGGCTGGGCCGTCGGGGGCTGCGTGCAGGATTACGGCATCGGCGCGGTCCAGGAATTCGCGCGCGGAATTCTTGAAATCGGCGGTCGCGGGATCGAGCACTGTCAGATACAGGTCCGGACGAAGAAACTTCAGCACGCTGTTCGACTCGATGATCACGTTGCGCGCGCTTTCGAGACGCCGGCGCAGGGCCGGCATCGCCTCGGCCAGACGGCCTTGTTCGGTGCGCGCCCACAGCACGTGCACTGCTCCAGCCAGGAGAAAACGGGAAGTATCCGAGTCGCCGGAACGGTCGCGCTCTTGAGAAATTGCCCAGGAATGGTCGGCGGTCGCGCAATCGCAAGCCTCGCCATTGGCCGAGCAGACGCCATGGCCGTACTGCGTGATCTTGACGGCGGTCCACTCGAACTCACGCAGTGCGGAGATCAAGCCAGCGACAACGCTGGTCTTGCCTACGCTGCGGGAATGTCCGCCAATGACGACTATGGCCATAAGTGAAGGCTTCCGCTATTCGTCAGATGCCGGGTTCTTACTTTCTCGCCAGTCGCGCCAGCGTGGCCAACTGCTTGAGATACTCGCGCAAGGGCTGCGCGGGAGTGCCCCAGAAGGCTACGCCTTTGCCGCGCAAAACTTTGTTGGGCAGAACGCCGCCCTGGCCGCCGAGCATGACTCCCTCTCCAATGCGGGCGTGCTCGCCGATGCCGACCTGGCCACCCAGAATCACGCCCTTCTCGATCACGATGCTTCCGGAAAGGCCGGTCTGCGCGGCAATCACGACGTCTTCGCCGATCTGGCAGTTGTGGCCGATGTGGACCAGGTTGTCGATTTTCGTTCCTCGGCCGATGCGGGTTTCATCGAGCGCGCCGCGATCGATGGTGGCATTGGCCCCGATCTCGACATCATCTTCGACAACGAGGCGGCCGACCTGGGGAAATTTTTCGTAGTGGCCGGTCTGGCGGTCGCGGACGTAGCCAAAGCCGTCGCCGCCCAGCACCGCGCCCGCATGCACGATGACGCGGTCGCCGAGCGAGGTGTCCGGATAGATCGTAACGTTGGGATAAATCTCGCAGTTGCGGCCGATCTTGACGCCGGGGCCCAGGACGCAGCCTGCGCCAATTAGCGTGTTCTCGCCGATCTGAACGCGTTCGCCGACCACCGCCCGCGCTTCCACCCGGACTCCCGCGCCAAGCACCGCGGAGGGATAAATCACCGCCGTGGAGTGCAAATTTTCCGGCCGAGGAGAGCCTTGCTGCGAGGAATTCTGGAGGGGCCATGGTTCGCGGAGGAAGCGCGCGGCGCGGGCAAAGGCAAGTTTGGGATGATCGCTGACCAGCAGCGGCCGTTCGGATGAGGAAGACGCTGCTGACGTGGCCGCGAATTCTCCCGCAATGATTGCGCCCGCGCGGGACTGCAGAGCCGCGGCGAGATGTTTGTCATCGTCGACGAAGACAAGATCCTGCGGCGACGCCGATTCCAGGCTTGAGACGCCGCTCACTTCGACGCCACCGGCGCCTATCAGCCGGGCTCCGACCGCGTCGGCGATTTGTTGCAGAGAGCGCTTCATGGCTCTCACTGTATAGCAGCGGGGCAAGGGGAAGGAAGGGTGCAACGCCGGGACTAAGATGAGGTGGGATTTTCCTTGTCCTGCTGAAAAACTCATTTCGGCTGGCGAAAGTGAACCTCGGGCGCTGAAGCGCAGTTGGTTTTAGGGAACTTAACGGCACGACTGAAGTCGTGCCCTTCCCAAAACCTGCGCGACACAGAGTTCTTCCTCAGCCTGCTAGGGGACCGTGCAGGTAGCCGTGCCCTGGCACATGACAAAAGTTCCGCTGCCCACGCAACTCGGGGTAGCGGCGCCCGCGGCCAACGTCCAGGTGCCGACGGCAACGCCGTTGGTCAGGGTTCCAGTCGTGGTGGTTCCACCCGAGGTCGTGGTGCCATTGGATATACCGGTCAGGCCCCCCTGGGGAGCTGTCAGGGTGAGGACGTTGCCCGCCGGGGTTAGCGACGTCACTACCATGCTCAGTTGGCCGATAACCTGGTCCGTCCCCAGAGTCGTGGCGAATGCAGCCGTTCCGTCCACGGTCACAACGTCGAAGCCGGTAGAAAAGCACTGGCCGACATTGAAGAAGTTGAAGCCGGTGTTTGGAATATCAAGCGGCACGGAAATGTTGTTGTAGGTTTGCACGTTGAAGGTGGTCAGAAAATCCAACTCGCTGGCGGCACCCGTGCCTCCGACCAGATGAGCTTCCCAGGTTGCGGTGCTTGCCGTATTGATGTTGGTGTTGGCGATGGTTCGACTGCCGCAGCCACAAACCGCGAGTTGCAGCGCCAGCACGAGCAGAATGGCAGGCTTCTTCATGTACCGTCCTTGCATTGGGGTAAGACCTTATAAGAATGCTCTTATAAGAATAGAGAGATGCGGGCAGGCCCGTCAATGGATGTAAGGGCTAGCAAGATCCATGGGCGGTCCTGCGCCCGATGCGCTGGCTGCGGCGTGCTCCCTTTTTCCTTTACCGCGCGATTGGCGCCAGGAGCGGATTCATGGTGAAAGTTCCGTTGCCGGTGCAGCTCTCGGATGCTCCCGTGACCGTCCATGTGCCGGTAATCTGGCCGCCGCTTACTGTGCCGTTGAGGGTGAGAATACTGGCCTCGGCACCCGTGGACGTGACGACGTAGTGAAATGTTCCCGACACCTGGCCATTGAAATTCCCTGAGATGGTGAAGGAGCCGCTCTCTGTCGTGGTGGGGAATGTGCAGGGAGTATTGTTCAAAGTGAGGTTGAAGTTGGTGGTCCCCAGCGATCCGCCGGCATTTACGGTCAAGGTCGTCTGAAAGGTGAATGTGCTAGCCGTTGCGTTCGAAAGAGTTGCGGTCCATATGCCGTTGATATTTCCGGTGGCATGGGAATTTACACATCCGGACAAGATCAGGCTCATGCTCAACAACACCACGGCGAAAATTTTCTTCATGGGTGATCGCTCCTCTGCATTCTCAAGAACTCCGGACGCGCATCTTACCGCGGCATCTTAGGAAGATGCCTGCATGCTTTCGAAAGGATGCCAGCGAACCGGGCCCGTACATCCTGAGGGCAAGAACCCGAGCGTAGCGCAAAGGTTGCATCTGGGCCGTAAGTTGAACAGTACACGGGGCTTTGGCTGGCGAGCCCGATTCGTGGGGCCGCAGCGGGCCCCCAAACGAGGGTCGCTCCTGATCAATTCCTGTTTCTGATCAATCCGATAAATCTCCTGCTTCTGGTATATATCTTGATCGATTCCATGGGGGGATATATCATGGTATATATCGAAGGGAGAATCCTTATGCCGACTGCCAAACTCTTCCGTAACGGCCGCAGCCAGGCGGTCCGATTGCCGGTGAACTTTCGCTTTGAAGGCTCAGAAGTCTACGTCCGGCGCGACCCGGCGACGGGCGACGTGATTCTTTCGCGGCGGCCGGAATCCTGGAACGACTTCTTCGAGCTGACCACCACGCTCGATGTTTCTGAAGATTTCATGGCGCATCGCAAGGATGCTCCTGCGCAAAAACGAAAGCTGTTCTGATGCCGGTCCGCTACCTGCTCGACACGAACATAGCCAGCTACGTGATCAAGGGCAATCTCCCGCGAGTGCGGGAAAGGCTGGTCAGGGTGCCCATGGCCGAAGTGGGGATCTCCGCGGTGACCGAGGCGGAGTTGCGGTTTGGCGTCGCGCGGAGGCCGGACTCGCGACTTGAGATCGCGGTGGAAGAATTCCTGCTGCGAGTCGAGATTCTGCCCTGGAACGCGGCAGCCGCGAAATCCTACGCGGGCTTGCGCTCGGCTCTCGAGCGCGCGGGCAACCCCATGGGAAACCTCGACATGATGATCGCCGCCCAAGCCCTGGCCGCACCGGCAGTGCTGGTCACGCATGACCGTGCCTTCCACCGGGTGAAGCATTTGAAGATCGAAGACTGGACGAAAGCTTGATCGAGCGTTCAAGACTGGTTCGATACGGTCCGCCCAAGTCCGAGGGCTCATCCGTTCTTCCGATCTCCGTTCTTGCGCAGCGCTGAGCCCGCGTCACCGCGAAACCCGCCGCGCCGGACGCGCCAGGCCCAGGATCAGCAGGGCAATGGAAACTCCCAACAGAAAGCCGCTGGCAAAGTGGACAAAGCTGGTATCCAACCAGAGCCGCAGGCCGATGCCGACGGCCAAGGCCAACGAACCGGTCGCGGTGAACAGACTACGGCGAAGCATGGTGCCCTCCTGATGTTTTTCGACTGCGTGAGCGCGAGCAGGCGCAGAAGCTTCCATAAGCCTGCGGAACGGAGTGCCTGCGGCGACAGACGCGGGCAGGAGTGCCCGCGCCACACTCGCCCAGGCCACACTTGCCCGCGCCACACGTCTCTGTACCGGGGCTACGCGCCGCGTTTGGTTTTCAACTCCGCCAGCAACTGCTCGATGCGGTCTTCTTTTTCGAGCGCGGCCAGGCGGTCGTCGAGGTTGTCGCCGGCGATTTCCGACTTCGCCTGGCTCACCGCCTCGGAGTGCGCGACTTTGCGTTTCATGCGGTCGAAAGCCGCGGCCTTGGAGCCGTCGCCCGACGCCATGCGCGCGTCGCTGGCCTTGCCCACGGCGCGGGCGCGGCGATGCTGCGCGATCAGCACATCGGCCTTGGCCTGCGCTTCGGTCAGCTTCTGCTCCAGTTGACGCAGCGCGGACTTCAGGTTCTCCACCTGGGCTTTCTGGTCGCTGACCTGCTGCGTGAAGTTCTCGCTGAGTTCGCGATAGCTTTCCACTCGCAGCAACGAGGCGCGCGCCAGGTCGTCTTCTTTCTTGTCGACGGCAAGTTCGGCCTTGCGCATCCATTCGGCGACTTTTTCTTCGTTTTCTTTCTGCTTTTTTTCCAGCAGGTGCTGGTCGGCGATGGCAATCGCGACCTGCGTCTTGACCTGCAGAAGCTGGTTCTGCATGTCGAGAATGACCTGCTTGATCATTTTTTCCGGTTCTTCGGCCTTGTCGATCAGGTCGTTGAGATTGGCCCGGACCAATGTGGAAACGCGCTCCAGTAATGCCATGGTGAACCCCTTTCTTGTATTCAGCTTGCTAGCTTCTAGCTTGTTGTTGGATCTCTCATTTCATGCGCGCGTGGATCTCTGCGCACTCCGGACAATTCGTTTCTTTCTCTGGGCCGAAATGCCGCCCCGAGCGCCATCCCGATCGCGACGCCGATGGCAAGCCACACACCGACGTGCCCGGCGACGACTCCGAACACCGCGCCCAGGGCCGCTCCCAGCGCGAGCCCAACTCCGGTGAATTTCGATTTGCTTGTCATAACCTGCTCCTGGAAACTGCCGAGCTTCGCTTCCTGGCCGGTCTAAGACCCGGCCCACGTGGAACTTCAACACCCTCACCTCGTCGCTCGGAGGACGGGCGAATGCGCCCGTCCCCACACGAGCATCCCCGCACCCCTCGCTAGTTCTTCGGCGCGTCGCCCGGTTTCGGGGCTTTGTCGCCGATCAGCCGTACCTTGCTCATCAACTCTGACAGCGGCATGCCCGACGAGCGTTTCGAACAGCGCCGGCACTTGCGCCGCCATCTTGGTGATGTCGCCGGTGATCTTGTTCATTCCCGACGCGTCGCCGTTGCCGGTGGAGACGATCGTGATCTTGTCGACGTTGGCCAGCGGAGCCGCCAGCGCCTTCACGATCTCGGGCATGCTGGCGAACAGCCGGTCGAGCACCGCCGCCTGGTTGTATTCCTGGAAAGCCTCGGCCTTCACGTTCATCGCCTTGGCTTCAGACTCGCCTTTCTTGAAGATGATCTCGGCTTCGGCTTCGCCTTGCGCGCGAATCGACGACGCCTGGCCTTCTGCTTCCGCGATCAGGCGCTGCTTCTCGGCGGCAGCCAGCGTTTCAATTCGCTGACGCTCGATTTCCGCCGGCTTCAGCACGGTCGCGATCAGTTCTTTTTCGCGGCGATTGATTTCCGCTTCCTGCACTTTGACCTGCTGCTCTTTCTCGATCTGTTGCACCTTTACCGACTCGGCAATCACTTGCTGCTGCATGATGTTGGTCTGGATGTCATACGCCTTGTCGGCCTGCGCCTGCTGGCGCTTGGTGACTTCCAGGTATTGCGCCTTCTTGATTTCGAGATCGCGCTGCGATTCCGCCTGCTTGGCCAGCGACAACGTCTCCGCCAGCACGCGTTCCTGATCGGCCTGCGCCTTGGCCACGGCCGATTCCCGCTGCGCCAGCGCACGCTTGATCGCCGTATCGCGGTCGGCTTCCGCCGTGGCCACGTCGGCATCGCGCTTGATGCGGGCGACGTCGGGCTTGCCCATGTTGGTGATGTATTCGTTCTTGTCGCGCACTTCTTTGATGGTGAACGAGATGACTTCCAGCCCCATCTTGTTCATGTCTTCGGCGCAGGTGCCGCGCATGCGGTCGGAAACCATTTCCGGCTGCTTCACGATTTCTTCCACCGTAAGCTGGCCGATGATGCCGCGCAGGTGGCCTTCCATGACCAGACCGGATCAGGCCTTCGCGCTCCTGGTCGGACTTGGTGAGGAACTGCTCGGCCGCCGTCAGAATGGATTCGCGGTCGGACTTCACTTTGATCTGCGCCACGGCTTCGACGGTCACGGCCACGCCTTGCTTGGTGTACAGATCCTGCTGCGGCGCCACATCGAACGACATCAGTTCCAGCGAAAGATCGTTGCAGACCTGCACCATCGGAAAAACGAGCGTGCCGTGTCCCTTCACCACGCGCGTTCCGCCCAGGCCGTACACGATGAGTGCCTCGTGCGGCCCCGCTTTGCGATAGAGCCTGGCCATTCCGCTCATCAGGAACAGGAGGACCATCACTCCCAGCCCGACGAAAATCCAGATCGTGACCACTGTTGACAATCCCAATCCCATAACGCCTCCTCTTACAAATGCAGTTGCGAAATCTGATAAACTCGTGCCGCTTGAGTCACTGGCCACCGGGGAATCCGGGCCCACCAACTCGGAATGGGCCGGCGGCGGGTTCAGGTTGAACTCGACGATCGAGTTATTTCCGAACCACAAGAAACCGAGCGCCACATAAAAGACCACCAGCAGCGGCCAGGCCGCCGCCGGCTTCAGGGCGCTCGCGACCAAAGCTCCGATCGTGAAAAACAGCAGCATGACCGCCATGATGCCGAGCCCCAGCATCAGCGCGCCTTCGCGCGAGGTGTAGCCATTGGGCTGCCAGTTGGCGTCGAAGTGCACTGCCATCCGCATGGGCAGGTGGTCCCAGGCACGCCAGTACTTGAGCGCGGTGATGGGCAGCGCCAGCCACATCAGCCAGATCAGCGGTTTGTACAGGCTCCGATTCATACATTCTCCGTACTGAATTGGTTTCCTACCCACGTGATACAAGACCTGTCACTCGATCCAAATCTCGGACGATGCGCTCGGGATCGTTGTGTCCGAGAAAAACGTCGCCATTCGTGGTCCTGATGTGAACCACCTTGTTCCCCCACACATAGGCGCGAGTACTGCCGATGCCGCGAATTCCATACCCGCGTGCGAACGCCCAGGGCTCAATCGAATAACTCACAATCGCTTGCTTCGGAATGGAGCGCAAACGGAACCCCAGCGTCCTTATCTCGACTCCGTGCCGGAGGAAGCGGTATTGAAACCCGCCCAGCACCAGCGCCAGCGTCCCGACCCCAACGACCCCCACGACTCCCAGTGCCCACTTTGCCGGCGCCGTCGGATAAAAGGCCACCGATATCGCAGGACCGATGAGCATCGGCAGAATAATCAGGCTCCAAGCCGACCCGCGTGCGACTCTTCGGCGATTACGTCGTTTTGCAATGACTTCGTTGCCATACTCAGCCCCTGTGTAACGTCGCTGCTAGTTCGCGATTCGCGCTAGTCGTTATTCGCTAGTCGTTATTCGCTATTCGCTATTCATTATTCATTATTCGTTATTCATTGCTGATCTCTTCCCACAGCTCCACGTAAGCGATTCCCTTCTCGTAGCGCGTGACCACGACCTCGGTTCCCTTGGCGATTGCGCCACCCTTCTCGCTGCGCGCGCCACAAACGCGGCGGGTTCCGACCTGCGAGTAAACAATCTCGCCGGTTCCGCCTTCGCGGATGGAACTGGAAATCCGGCCCAGCACGCCGACCATCTCGTAGTCGGCGGGATCCATATTCTCCTCGTCCGACATCAGCACGCGGCTGAGGAACAGAAAAATGATTCCGCCGCCGGCTAGGCCGCTGATCACCGAGAACACCAATCCCAAGCCGACCCACACCGAGGAAAAGCGCGTGAGCAAGTAGCCGGTGCCGCCAAACCACGCCAGGAAGGCCGTGATCGTGACGAAATTAAACGGCGAAACGCTGCCGCTGCGTGCCGCCTGATGCGCGGCTGGCGCTTGCCCTGCGGCCGTCCCGTGTCGCGGCAGGCGCGTGACCGCCGGCAACCGGAGCGTGTCCCACCGGCCCATGCATCGCCGGCAAGTGCCCCGCGTGCCCGTGAAAGTGTGGCAGGTGCAGGCGTCCGAAACGCGATCCGCCAAAGAAGAACGAAAAAAAACTGAAGCAGAAGCCGACCGCGAAACAGATCAAGTAAAAATCTGACCAGTCCAGTTTGGCTGCCGTCATCGGATTCGCCTCCCTTCCGCATTCGTGTCCGCGCGTGAGGCCCGGCCCAGGCTGGCGCGAGAACCGTCGCCGTTGCTGGCCGCGAGTTCGGGCCGCAGCGCCTCGAGCAGCCGGTCGGCCAGTCCCGGCGTGTCGAGAATCGCGCCCAACAACAGGAAACACCGACGCGTATCTTTTTCGCGCGCGGCCTTGATCAGCACATTGCTGACTTCTGGGTCGCTCGCGAACTTCTCCGAGCCTTGCAGCAGCCAGACGTCGAGCTGGCCTTCGGTGGTGCGCAAATCGGAAGTCAGTTCAGCGTGGTAGCCGTCGGGATCATCCACCAGAAAGCCGGGATGCACCTTGAAAAACTTCGCCAGCAGGGCGCGTGACGACTGCGTCATGTGCGGACGCGCGCCGTTTTCAATCTGCGAAAGATACGACTGGCTGATGGAAGCGGATTTTCCCGTGATTTTTCCGGTCGCCTTTCCAGATCCTCGGGTGCCTCCCGGCCTTTGCCCGACTCTTCGCGAATGGCGCGGACCAGTTCCAGCTGCGTCATCGGCCGCCCCAGGCCGCGCAAGCGAGCCTTCGACTTCGCGCAGGTAGCGAATTTTCTCGCCCAGCTTCACCGGCCACGCCCCAGTAGTATTCCAAACAGCGATAGTTATATTGCAATTTGCGATGTTTGTCAAGAATTGTATGTGGCGCAGTTGCAGCGGCTTACGAGTGAGGAAAGTGGCGTTCGGTGGCGCCGGACTCTTAGAGACCAGCTTCGATCCGGGAGCGGGGATCGAGATAGTCGCGCAGCGCGTCGCCGATGAAGTTGAAGCTCAGCACGGCGAGCATGACAGCGAGCGCGGGAAACAGGACGAGATGCGGCGCGTCGAACAGGTGAGCGCGGCCGTCGTTGAGCATGGCGCCCCAACTGGCGGTGGGCGGAGGCACGCCGAGTCCGAGAAAACTCATGGTGGCTTCGGCGAGGATGGCTCCGGCCATGCCGATGGCGGCCTGCACGACGACGGGCTGAATGATGTTGGGCAGAATGTGGCGGGCAATGATTCGTAAATCGCAGGCGCCCAGGGCGCAAGCGGCTTCGACGAATTCGCGTTCGCGGGCGGCGAGGACTTGTCCGCGGACCAGGCGCGCGTAGCCAACCCATCCACCGAGCGAGAGCGCGAGCACGAGATTGAAGATGCCGGGACCGCGAAAGGCGATGAAGGCGATGGCCAGCAGAATTCCGGGGAAGGAAAGGAACGCATTCATCAGCACGACGTTGACGAAGCGGTCGATGGCGCCGCCGTAGTATCCGGCGATGGAGCCGATGATGAGGCCAAGGGCGAGCGACGTCGCGACGACGCAACTGCCGACCAGCATGGAGATGCGCGCGCCGTAGATGACGCGCGAGAGAATGTCGCGGCCCAGTTCGTCGGTGCCGAACCAGTGAGCGGACGAGGGAGGGTCAAGCCGCGCGGGCAGGTTGATCGAGGCCGGGTCTTGTGGGGCGATCCAAGGCGCGAAGACCGCGAAGAGGATGAAGATCGAGACTAAAACGACCCCGATCGCAGCGAGAGGATTGTGACGGGCGTTGCCCGTAGCCCAACCGGAGACCCTACGGCGAAACGAAATGGCGGTGGCGGACAAAGTTAGAATTCTAGGAACGCGTCTGTTTCTTGGCTTTGGGCCGTTTCAGGGCAACAATCTCTCGGAGAGCAACACGCGCCGATTCTGTCCGCGATTTGACACCCAGAACTTTCATGGCTTCGTTTGCCAGACGCGCATTTAGCCGAATCGGTGATCTGCCTCAATTCTTGCATAGAGAATCTAACTCATCCGTCGGCGGGAATGAAGTGTGCCTCTAGGGTGGTTTAACCCTGTACTTTGCATGGTACGCTTTAGACTGCCTGTCATCCCGACCGAGTCAGTTGATCTGCGAAGCAGTCAACTGGCGGCGTGGAGGGACCTGCTTTTCCGGCTGATACATGTGACGCGTGAACCATTCGGACGCCAAATCCTCCCATGTAGGGTTGCGGCGCTCGATGAGCCAGACCTTCTTTGTCCTGCTCCAGCGTTTGAGTTGCTTCTCGCGGTCGATGGCTTTCGTCACATCATCGAATGATTCGTAGTACACCAGCCGGTGGCAGCGGTACCCTTTGGTGAATCCCTCGACCAATCCGTTCTTGTGCTCGAAAACTCGCCGGCTGAGGTTGTTTGTCATTCCGATGTAGATCACGCGAGATCTGCTGGCGATGATGTAGACGCTGTAGCAATGATCGTTCAGTGGGTACGAGGAAAGCAGGTCCCTCGACTGCGCATTGCGCTTGGCTTCGCCAAACGCCATGCTACGCTCGGAATGACACGGTTTTCTGGGCGAGGGTAAAGATTCTTTACTTGGGCGGACCAATTTGGGATCGCAGTTCTCACTGCCGAATCCTCGGGTTCGCCACCGAGTACAGCACATCCGTGAGGAAGTTTACCGCCACATACGTTAGGCCGATGGCGAGGATGCAGCCTTGGACCAGGAAATAGTCGCGGGCGGAGATGGCGTCGATGGTGAGGCGGCCGATGCCGGGCCAGGAGAAGATTTTTTCGGTGACAATGGCGCCCGCGAGCAGGGCGCCGAACTGCAGGCCCAGCACCGTTAACACAGGAATCATGGCGTTGCGCAGGGCGTGCCGATAGACCACCGTGCGTTCGGGCAGGCCTTTGGCGCGGGCGGTGCGGATGTAGTCCTGGCTGAGTTCTTCGAGCATGGAGGTGCGCACCATGCGGGTGAGGATGGCGGCGAGTGCGCTGCCCATGGTCAGAGATGGCAACACCAAGTTGGCGAACGATCCGGCGCCGGAGACGGGGAGCCATCCGAGTTTGATCGAGAACAGCAGAATGAGGATGGGGCCGAGGGCGAAGTTCGGAAACGACAAGCCGAAGAGGCTGACGACGGAGAGCAGGCGATCGTCCCAGCGATTGCGGCGCTGGGCGGAGCGGACGCCGGCGGGGATGGACAGGACGAGAGCCACTAGCAGAGACGCCAGCGTGAGCCGCAGCGTGTAGGGATAGGCCTGGGCAAGGCTGAGAGTCACGGTTTTGTTGAGGCGGATGGAGCGTCCGAGGTCGCCGTGCAGGACGCCCTTCCAGTAGTTGAGGTATTGCTGGCCGAGCGGGGCGTCGAGGCCGTAGGCGTGACGTGTGGCGGCGATGTCGGCGGCGGGCGCACCTTCCCCGAGCATCTGCTGGATGGGGTCTCCGGGGACGAGGTGGATGAGCAGGAACACGAGGCTCACCACCAGCCAGATGACGGGCAGGGTGTAGAGGACGCGTTGGAGTACAGGTTTCAGTTGGCGGTTCTCAGTTGCCAGTTCTCGGTTCTCAGTTCTCAGCTAAGTGTCATCCTGAGCGGAGCGCGCTCGAATGAGCGCGCGGAGTCGAAGGATCCCTATACGTTGCAGAGTGATGAGGGTGTAGGGATCCTTCGACTGCGCGCGACGGCTCGCTTTGCTCCCCGCCGTGCTCCGCTCAGGATGACAAATCATTTTATACTCGTGAATAACGAGCATTTCCCTTCAATCTCCGCCCTGCTTGGCGGCTTCGGCTTCGCCTTCTACTTTTGCGGTTTTCTCGATTCTTACTCTTGCGATGCGGTGACCTTCCAGTTCTTCGACCGTGTAGCGGCGGCCGTCGTATTCGAAAGAGTCTCGGAGGTTCGGGATACGCTGCAGTCTCGCCAGAATGAATCCCGCCAGGGTTTCGAATCCGGCGTCGCGCGGCAACGTCAGGGCATATTCGGTCTCGAGGTCGCGAATGTTGACTGAGCCTTCGAGCAAGAGTACGGATTCGTCTTCGAGCGCGGGCTCGCTGGGGGAAACGTCGAATTCGTCTTCGATGTTGCCGACCAGTTGTTCGAGAATGTCTTCAACGGTGATGACGCCCGCGGTTGATCCGAATTCGTCGACTACGACGGCGAGGTGGCGGCGGCGTTCTTTGAATTCGGCGAGCAATTCGGCGAGAACTTTCGTTTCGGGGACGACCAGGACGTCGTGCATGATCTGGCTGATCTGCATGCGGGAAATGCGCGTCGAAGTCGACTGGCCTAGATTGCTGAGGCGGAGTCGCATCCAGCGCATGAGGTCTTTGTAGTAGAGCACGCCGACAATGTGCTCGGGGCCGCGCTGCGGATCGTAAACCGGGATGCGCGAATGCTGGCCTTCGACCACGCGGGCCAGGGATTCGTCGAGCTGCAAATCGGAGGGCAAGGAAAAAATGTCAGGGCGCGCGACCATCACCTCGCGGACGGTGATGTTGTCGAGTTCAATCGCCGAGTGAATCATTTCTTCCTGAAACTCGGGAATCTGGCCAAACTGGCGGCTGGCGGTCACGATCAGCTTGAGTTCGTCGGGAGAATGGATGGCGCCGCCACGGCGGGTCATGGGCGCGCCGAAGAGTCGCAGAACCATGCCCCCCGAGCGACGCATAAAGAAGAGGATGGGGCGGGTGAGGGTGAGGAAAGCCTCCATGGGCGCGGCGACGGCCAGGGCAACCTGCTCGGAGCGCTGCAGAGCCAGGGTTTTGGGGACGAGTTCGCCGAGGATCACGTGCAAGTAGGTGATCAGGCTGAAGGCGATGGCAATGGCGATAGTGTGGGCGTAGACGGCCGCGTGCGGCACGCGGTGCACGAACTCCATGCCTTCCACCAGGCGGGCGACCATGGGTTCGCCGATCCAGCCGAGGGTGAGGCTGACAATAGTGATGCCGAGTTGAACGCCGTTGACGACTTCGTCGAGCCGCTGGTGCAGGCGCTGGACGATGCGCGCGCCGATGCGTCCGGCCTCAATAAGTTGCTGGATGCGGGTATCGCGCACGCTCACCAGGGAGAATTCGGCGGCTGCGAAGAAGGCATTGGCCGCCACCAGGAGAAGGATCAGAAAGACCCGGAGCAGCACAAAGGCGATCATGGAAGGGTAATTCTAACAGTTGGAATGAGTTGCGGGTTGGCGATTCACGGTTCTGACCGGCTCATAGGGTTGGCAATGACCTGCGTCTGGAGGAAGAAAGCAAGTTCCTCCACTCGCCAGTTGATCCGCTTCGCGGATCAACTGACTCGGTCGGAATGACAGAGCTCTTTAGGCTTCTGCCATTTCATGGCTAACGAACTGGGGGCCAAGATTCGCGCTTTCGATGCGCTATCCTTTTAGAGGGTGAACGGTCTAACTGGCAGGCGGCAGGTGGGTTAGTCGGGACGGGCAGGCTTTCTCGCGGCCAGAACTCGCATCTAATCAGGAAATCATAATCTCGCAGGAATAAGACGCTGTTGCAGGAACAAATGTAAGTCGGGCCGCGTACTAGGGATTGAGGGCGGCGGAAATGGCTCCCAATCTCCATTTGGCGGTATCTCCATTTGGCCAACTACGAGGAGGCGGTGTGAACGGTAACGGGAATAATAAGAAAAAGCGGCGGAAACTGATGATCTGGGGCGCGATCGTAACGGTGGTCGTACTGGTGATTGCCGGCGGCGTGTTCGCGGCAACCCGCGGCGGCACCAAGATTGATCCGTCGAAGCTCGCCAAGGTGGAAAAAGGCGACCTGGCCAAAAGCGTAGTGGCGACCGGGAAGGTTACGCCCATCACCAAGGTTGAGGTGAAGTCCAAGGCCAGCGGCATTGTGAAGAAGCTCTTGGTGGACTACGGCGATCGCGTCAAGAAGGGGCAACTCCTGGCCCAGCTCGATAAGATCGAGATTGAGGCGCAGGTAGCGCAGTCGCGCGCGGCGCTGGAGGCGGCCGAGGCGAATCTGAAAGGTTCGCAGGCCGACTTCGAACGCGCCAAAGTCGATGCGGAAGGTCCGGACGTGCCGCTGCTGAAGCGCGCCTACGACCGCGCTACGGGCATGGCGAAAGATGGCGTGGTTTCGGCATCGGCGCTGGATGATGCCGAGAAGAATTACGAGATGGCGCTGAACAAGCAGAATGTGTCGAAGGCGCAGGTCACAGTGCTGAAGGCGAAGATCGCGCAGGCGCAGGCGCAGGTGGTGCAGGACCAGGCTAATCTCACGCAGCTCGACGAGCAACTCAGCTATACCGACATTATTTCGCCGATTGACGGCATCGTGTTGTCGCGCGATGTGGAAATGGGCGACGCGGTCAGCTCGATCCTGGTGCTGGGTTCCTCCGCCACGCTGGTCATGACGCTGGGCGATACCAGCGAAGTGTATGTGAAGGGCAAAGTCGACGAGAGCGATATTGGCAAGGTTTATTTGGGACAGCGCGCCCGCATCAAGGTGGAATCGTTCAAGGACAAGACCTTTGACGGCAAAGTGACGAAGATTTCTCCCATGGGCGTGGAGAAAGATAACGTCACCACATTTGAAGTGCGCGTGTCGATTCAGAATCCAGGCGGCGAACTCAAGGCCGAGATGACCGCCAACGCGGAAATCATCCTGGAAGAACACAAGAACGTGCTGCAGATTCCGGAAGGCGCGATCCTTTACGACAAGGACAAGAAGGCCTCGGTCGAAATTCCCGACCCGAAAGGCAAAGACGGCAAAGATAAGGTTGCCGTCAATATCGGGATCTCGAACGGCGCCAAGACCGAAGTGCTGAGCGGGCTGAAGGAAGGCGATCAGGTGGTACTGCAGTAAAGCCGGGCCTCCGGCTTTCACTCCGGCTTCCGGTTCGAATGCTTTTCAGAGTACCGGAAGCCGAGAACTGGAAGCCGGAAGCTTTTTAGGGTTCACCATGACTCTCTCCGAAATCCTGCGCCAGGCATTCGCCACATTTCGGGCTCACAAGATGCGAACGTTCCTCACGATGTTTGGCATCGTGTGGGGAATCGCGTCGGTGATCATCCTGGTGGGGCTGGGACGCGGCTTCAGCGTCGACCAGAAAAGACACATGCAGACGCTGGGCAAGGACCTCGTTATCGTATGGGGTGGGAGAACCAGTGCGCAGGCGGGTGGACGCGCGGCGGGGCGGGAGATTCATCTCAACGTCGACGACGCCGAGTTGATTCGCGATGAATGCTACCTGGTGCAATAACGTCAGCCCGGAGTTGCGGCGTACGATTCCGGAAGTCAGCCAGTACAACCTGGCGAACCGGGGCGTGGTCGGGATGTGGCCGTCGTATCAGAATTTCCGGTCGTTGCAGATTTCCGAAGGCCGGCTGATCACCGACGACGACGAGCGCGAGGGCCGGCGCGTGGTGGTGCTGGGTTCGAAGGCTTACCGGCAGCTTTTTCCCGGACAGCCCGCCATTGGCGCCAGTGTGCTGGTGCAGAGCCTTCCCTACCTGGTGGTGGGAGTGCTGCAGGAAAAAAATCAGAACAACAGCTACAGCGGACCTGACAACGACTATTTGTTCGCGCCGTATTCCGCGGTGTCGCGCGATTTTCCGCCGCCCGAGAAGCCCGGAGCCGGGATTACGCGCGGGTACCTGGACGACATCGTTTTTGAAGTCGGCGATCCAGAAGAACATGAGGCCGCGGTGCTGCAGGTGCGAAGCACGCTGGCGCGCGTGCACCACTTCGAGCCGCTGGACAAAGACGCGCTTTTTATCTGGGACACCATGGAAGGCGCCAAGATGCTGGACAAGATTTTCGGCGTCGTGACCTTATTTTTCGGATGCGTGGCGATTGTGACGCTGTGCCTGGGCGGCATCGGCGTGATGAACATCATGCTGGTTTCGGTGACCGAGCGCACGCGCGAGATTGGCACGCGCAAGGCGATGGGCGCGACCAAGCGCGACATCCTGCGGCAATTTTTCGCCGAGTCGGCCATGTTGACGATCGTCAGCGGCGCTCTGGGCCTCTCGTTCGGAATCGGCCTCTGTGCGGCCCTCGAAGCGTTGCCGTTGCCCGATTTTGTTCCGCATCCCATCGTTTCGTGGATTTCGATTGTTGCTTCGATTCTGACGCTTTCGTTGATCACCGTGACCGCGGGCATGTATCCCGCCCAGCGCGCCGCGGATATGACACCTGTGGAGTCACTACGCTATGAATAACACTCGCACTCTCCGCTCAGTCTCTGTGTCCAGCCGGCTTTTATTTGCGACCGCGCTGGTCGTGCTTTTCACCACTACCGTTGTTTTCGCATCCTCCACGCCCCAGGGCACGTTCGACAGGACGCTGCAGGTGAGCGGGCCGGTCGATCTTGAGGTGCTCACCCACTCCGGGGACGTGACGGTGCGCGCCGGCGGGTCAGGATCGGTTTCAATCCACGGCAAAATTTTTGTGGGTGACCATTGGCTGATGGGCGGCCGGGAGGCCGATGTCCACGCCGATCGAACAGAATCCTCCCATCCGGCAGGAGGGCAACAGCATTCACATTGAATATGTCGAAATGAAAAACATTTCGGTAGATTACGAGATCACTGTGCCCGTCAGATACGACCATCCGCACCCACAGTGGCTCGGGCGATCAGGTGATTGAAGGCACGCATGGGAACGTCGACGTACAGACCGGGATCGGGCGACGTGAAACTCAAGAACCTTACCGGCGAGGTGACCTTGCAGACTGGATCCGGCGACGTGCGGGCGCGTGAGATTTCGGGGCCGGTGAAGGGCGGCACGGGAAGCGGCGATGTTGAGATCGAAGAGACTGGAGTGGGCGACATCGACCTGCACACCGGCTCGGGAAACATTACCGCGCGGGGCGTGCAAGGCGGCTTCCGCGGGGAAACTGGCAGCGGCAATGTGACCGCCGACGGCACGCAGAGCGGGTCGTGGGAGATTCGCACGGGCTCGGGCAACGTGACCGTACACTTGCCGTCAAATGCGGCGTTTGACGCGGACATTTCCACCAGTTCCGGAACGGTGGACGTGGGTACGCCGATGGAAATGACGGTGCAGGGCCGCGTGGAAGATATACACAAACAGATTCGAGGCAAGGTCCGCGGCGGAGGGCAGTTGCTGCGGGTGCGCACCGGATCGGGCGACATTCGGATTGAGTAGGCGTTGTATCACCACGGAGGCACAGACACACGGAGAAGTTCCTAATGCTTTCGTTTCTCAGTGCCTCAGTGCCTCCGTGGTGAAAAATTACTGGCATTAAACTGGCGTTAACTGGAACCTATGTACCTGAAAGAACTCATTTCGCAGGGCTGGCAGTCGCTGATGCGCGATCGCATGCGGTCGGCGCTCACCATGCTGGGCATTGTGTGGGGCCTGGCGTCGGTGGTGCTGTTGCTGGCTTACGGGCAGGGGCTGGGCGGGTGCGTACTGAACGCGTTCCTGAACATGGGCAACAATGTGATCGTGCTGTGGCCGGGGCAGACCAGCATGCAGGCCGGCGGGCAGCGGGCGGGCAAGGCGATCAAGTACGAACTGGAGGACGTTGAAGCGATTCGCGACGAGGTGCCGATCATCCGCGCGGTGAGCGGCGAGATTGACCGCGATTTCGGATTCAAGATTGGCACGCGCGTGGTTTCGATCCAGGTACGCGGCGTGGATATGCCGTACGGGCAAATGCGCAAGCTGATTCTGGCGGACGGCCGCTATTTCAACGAAAGCGATTTCGCCGACCATCACCGCGTGGTGATTCTCGGTTACGAGGCGGCGAAGAAAGTATTTCAGGGCGCGCCCGGCGCGGGGCAGCACGTTGAAATCGGCGGACTCGATTTTGAAGTGATCGGAACCATGCGCAACAAGATTCAGGATTCGATGTATCAGGGGCCGGACAACGAGAACGGGTTCATTCCCTTCGCGCTGATGCGCGATCTGAAGAACATTCGCGATCCGGACGAGATCATCATCCAGCCTACGGCGCCGGAGCTCAACAAGAAGGCGCTGGCGGCGGCGCGGGAAGTGATTGCGCGGCGCCACCACTTCGATCCCAAGGATGACAAGGCCACGCCGGAGTGGGACACGATTGAAGACCGCGCCATGATCAATGGCTTCTCCTACGGATTGCAGGCCGTGCTGGGACTGATCGGCGTGGTCACGCTGGCGGTGGGCGGCATCGGCGTAATGAACATCATGCTGGTATCGGTGACGGAGCGGACGCGGGAAATTGGGCTTCGGAAAGCGATTGGGGCGCGGCCGCGGCACATCCTGATTCAGTTTCTGCTGGAGGCGCTGGTGCTCACGTTTGTGGGCGGCGTGATCGGGATGGCGGTCGCCGAGGTGTTGACCTGGGCGATTCCTCCTATGCCGCTCTACGATGAGTTCTACAAAACGGCCGACCATGAAGGCGCAATCTTCCTGCACGCTTCGATGAGCGTGATGATCATCTCGTTCATCATTCTGTCGCTGGTGGGAATCGTCTCCGGCTTCTTCCCTGCCCTCAAGGCCTCACGGTTGAATCCGATTGAAGCGCTGCGGTACGAGTAGGCCGTTACGGATATTGTTCCGATTTCGTAAATCAAAACCCTCCCTCTACTCCCTGCCCTTCCGACCCTGATATATTTACCCGAACTTTTGCAGCCCAAGTTGAAAAGGATTTTCGCCGTAGACGGGGGGCGGAATCTCTCGGCCCATCAAATCGAAATGCCAGGAGGAATTGTGAATCAGAAACTTTGCGTAATGCTGCTTTCAATCGGTTCGCTGGTCTCCGCCGGATTCGTGCAGGCTCGGGCGGAAACGCTGATGACGCGCCACGTGCGCCAGGCAACGCTCAACGGCCAGGCGAGGCTCGTGGGCCGACTTCCCCTCAACCAGGTCCTGCAGCTGGATGTGGTTCTGCCCCTGCGCGATCAGGCTGGCCTGGACAACTTCCTCGCCGACTTGTATAGCCAGACCGTTCCCAATTATCGCCATTTCCTTACCCCCGCCGAGTTCACGGCGAGATTTGGCCCCACGCAAGAACAGTATGATGCGGTCGTGAAGTATGTTCAGGAACGCGGCCTGACCATCGTTGGCGGCTCCCGCGACGGCATGGAGGTGCAGGTCAAAGGGCCGGTTTCGGCCATTGAGTCGGCCTTCCATGTGAACCTGCTGACCTATCAGCACCCCGCCGAGAACCGCATCTTCTACGGTCCCGACCGCGAACCCACGGCGGACCTGCCGTTCGCGCTGTGGCACATTTCCGGTCTGGACAACTACTCGATCCCGCATCCGCTCTACGTAAAAAAGAGCGACTACGCCAAGGCGCACGGCATTAGCCCTGAAGCCGTCATCACACATGCAACGACTGGCTCCGGGCCGTCGGCGTCGTTCCTGGGCAGCGACATGCGCGCGGCCTACTACGGCGGAACCGCTCTGACCGGCGCTGGACAAAACCTGGGATTGTTCGAGTATCTGGGCACCGATCTCGCCGACCTCACCAAGTACTACACCAACGTGAAGCAGACCAATTCCGTGCCGGTCACAGTGCTCTCGACCGATGGCACGAGCACCAGCTGCGTCGATTCACGGGCCGGCGGCCGTTGTGACGACACCGAGCAGACTCTGGATATGACGCAGGCTTTGGGCATGGCGCCCGGCCTGGCCAGCCTGGTGATGTATGTCGGCTCGACCGACACGGCCATCATCAGTTCCATGACCACGCACAGTCCGCTGCCCACCACCATCGGTTGCTCCTGGGGTTGGACGCCGGCCGATCCTTCCACGCTCGACCCGTATTTCGAGAAGATGGCGGCACAAGGCCAGAACTTCTTCGCGGCTTCGGGCGACAGCTCGACTTGGTCGTCGAGGAATGAAGCCTGGCCGGCAGACGACGCCAATGTCGTCTCCGTCGGCGGCACGGACTTGACCACGGCCAGCGCGGCGGGCCCGTGGAAATCCGAGACCGCGTGGGTCGACAGCGGCGGCGGCATCTCTCCGGACAAGATCGCGATTCCCGCCTGGCAAAAGCTGGCGGGCGTGATCAACTCCAGCAATAAGGGCTCAACCACGTACCGCAACGGTCCGGATGTCTCGGCCAACGCCAACTTCACTTTTTACGTTTGCGCTGACCAGACGACGTGCACGGCCAACGATTACGGCGGAACCAGTTTTGCCGCGCCCATGTGGGCCGGATACATCGCACTGGTCAACCAGCAGTTGAAGGCCAACGGCTTCTCGGACATCGGGTTCATCAACCCCTATCTCTATGCGTTCGGAGTGAGTTCGAGCTACGGCACGGACTTCCACGACATCACCAGCGGCAAGTCGGGCAGCTACTCGGCCGTGACCGGCTACGATCTGGTGACGGGATGGGGCAGCCCCAACGGGCAGGGGTTGATCAACGCGCTAGTGGGCGAGGACTAAGCTCGCACGCTCATATACTGCATCAGCAACAAAAGCCCGGACTTTCCCCGTCCGGGCTTTTCTCTGTCGATGCGCCGTCGGTACCAGGCGCACGGGACGTTATTACCTCCGTGCCTTGACGCGCAGGTTCGGTGCAAATTAACTTCGCTGTACCTAGAATTTTGTCTTCAGGAATTTTGTCTTCCAGCGAGGGAAAGTTGCCACATCGTCCGACGGTTACTCTTACCACCGATTTTGGAACCAACGATCATTATGTGGGCGTGATGAAGGGTGTGATTCTCGACATCACTCCGGACGCGCAGATCGTGGATATTTCTCATGCCGTGCAGGCCTTCGATGTGCTCGATGGCGCGCTGGCGATTTCGCAGGCCTATTCGTATTTTCCCAATGGCACGGTTCACATGGTGGTGGTGGATCCGGGGGTGGGCACGGTGCGGCGGCCGATTCTAGCTTCGAGCGATGGCTATCATTTCGTCGCTCCCGACAATGGCGTGCTTTCGATGGTCTATGCCAAGGAAGAGCGCATCCACGTACGGCACATCACCTCGGAACATTATTTTCGGATGCCGGTGAGCCAGACGTTTCATGCACGCGATATATTTGCCCCGGTGGCCGCCTATCTGGCAAAGCAGGTTGACTCGCACAAGTTCGGGGACGAGATTGAAGACTACGTGAAGTTCGCCGCGCCCCGTCCGAAGGCCACGGCTGAAGGCCGCATGCGCGCGGTGGTGCTGAAGGTCGACCGCTTCGGCAACCTCATCACCAATGTGACGCCCGCCGACGTGCCAGCGCTGTTTACGGCCAAGCCGGGCGCGTTCAAGATCGTGGTCGGCAACCGCGAGATTACCGACATTCGCCACGCCTACGCAGAAGGCTCGCCGGGAGAAGTGTTCGGCATTGTGGGCAGCATGGGCTACCTGGAGATCGCGGCCAATCGCGGGGCGGCGGCGCAGATCACCGGCGCAGGCAAGGGCAGCGAAGTCAGCATCTTTTTGGGGGAAGCAGCGGCGGCAGGTAAAGGGGCGTAGCAGTCCCCAGTCCTCAGTTCTCACCACGGAGGCACCGAGACACAGAGAATTTCCTAATGCTTTGCTTTTCTCGGTGACTCCGTGCCTCCGTGGTTAACAGATCTGTCTTAAGAACTCTTCGGCTTGGGATGGACCCAGCGCTCCATGGCGCCGGTCCACTTGAGAAAGCGCCAGAGATCGTGGCGCTCGCGCCATATGAATTCCCAGAATTCCAGGAAGCCAATCTGCGTCATCTTCACGCCAGTGTAGGTTTCGATGCGCCACAGCAAGTAGGGGCTGCGCCACGGGGCCAGGCGATGGCCCTTGGTGGCATTCCACAGAAAGCGAAGACGGTAGCGCATGCAGACATCATACTTGCAACCTCACGGCGTCGAGTGCAAGAGAAATCATGAACCACAAAGGACACGAAGTATCACGAAGGTTTTACGGGCAAGGTTTTCCTTGGTGTGACGTCGTGTCCTTCATGGTAAGGGTTTTCAATTCAGCCACCAACGAGGCGCATGTTAGAATCCTGTCTCCGCTTGGAATTTTCCCGCATGCCTGACGCAGACGCCCGCCAACAAGCCCGCCTTCGAGCAGAAGACCACTACTACGCCGCGCTTGACCTGATGGCGGATGGACACTTGGAAAAGGCTGTCGTGGCGTATCAGGAATCGCTGACCGCTGATCCGACGTTTACCGAGGCCATGCACGGGCTGGCGCGAGCGTTACAGGATCTGCAGCGTTACGATGAGGCCATCGCGGTAGCGCAGCGGCTGGCGGAACTCGATCCCGACGACGTGCTGGCGCATACCAGCCTGTCAGTGCTGTATCAGAAAAAAGGGATGATTCCGGAGGCCGAGGCCGAGGGGGCGAAGGCTCGGGTGCTGGGGTGGAAGCAGCAGTTGAAGAAGAGCTAGCTCTTGGCTTTTAGCTCTTGGCTTTTAGCTCTTAGCTCTTAGCTCTTGGCTTGAAGCCTTTAGCCTGGACCCGGTCCCGAAGAAAGGGATTCAGATGTCAAAAGCTCGTTACCACAAGCATCCCTATGCCGCTTACGAAGGATCGCCGCTGTGGAAGGTAGTGAACAAGGCAATCGCTGAACTGGTGAAGAACGGCGACTTGTCGGAAACAACCGCGCATCCGTACGTGGTCGGATACATCTGCAAGAAGATTAGCGAAGCGACGGAGCTAAAAGCCAAGAGCTAGTAGCTAAGAGCTTTTTCCCTACAACCCGTACTTCTTCATCAAATGCCGGAACGAGCGGTAGGAAACGCCGAGGACGTCGGCGGCTTTGGTTTGGACGCCTCCGCTCTGGGTGAGCGCGTTCTGCAGCAGCGAGCGTTCGATGCCGGCCACGTAGCTTTCCATCCCCATGCCGGCGGGAAGAGACACGGCGGCGCCAATTTCTGGCAATGTTCCACCGCCCGCGGAGGCAGCCGCGGCGTGGGCTTTCGGGCGTTCGGCGGGCAGTTCGACGTGCAGTTCGTCGGTGGTTTCAAGGGCGACGGCGCGTTCGACCGTGTTCTCGAGCTGGCGGACATTCCCGGGCCACTCGTAGCCGCACAAGGTATCGAGCGACGGGGCATGGACGCGCAGAATGCTGCGGCCAGCCGCGGTGGCATACTTTTTCAGAAAGTGGTTCACCAGCAGCAGAATGTCTTCGCGGCGCTCGCGCAGCGGAGGCACGCGGATCGGAATAACGTTGAGCCGGTAATAAAGATCCTCGCGAAACAGGTTTTCGGCCACGGCCTTGTCGAGATTGCGGTTCGTCGCGGCGATGACCCGCACGTCGATCGAGATTTCACTGGTGCTGCCGACCGGACGCACGGTGCGCTCCTGCAGAACTCGCAGAAGTTTGACCTGCATGGCCATGGTCATTTCGCTGATTTCGTCAAGAAAGATGGTGCCGCCGTCGGCCACTTCAAACAGGCCGCGCTTGTTCTGGTTGGCGCCGGTGAAAGCGCCTTTCAGATAACCGAACAGTTCGCTTTCGAGCAACGTCTCGGGAAAGGCTCCGCAGTTGACGGAAACGAAAGCGTCGGTGGCGCGCGGCGAGCAGACGTGGACGGCGCGGGCAACGAGTTCTTTGCCGGTGCCGCTTTCCCCGTGAATGAGAACGGTCGAGGCCGTGGAGGCGACGGTGCGCACCGTTTGTTTCAGCTTCTCCATGGCCGCGCTGGATCCGATGATGTTGTCGAGCGAGTTGCGGGTGGCGGCATCGCGGCGCAGGGCGAAGTTCTGCTTGCTCAGATTGAGTTTCTCGACCGCGCGATTGATGGCCAGCTTGATTTCGTCAACCAGGCCGGGACTCTTGCGAATGTAGTCGGTGGCGCCTCCGGCCTTCACGGCCTCGACCGCGGCCTCGTAGTCGTCGACGGCGGTGATGAGGATGACGGCGGAGTCGGGCGAAACGCGGTGAGCGTGGCGCAGCACTTCGATGCCGTCAATGTTGGGCATCTTGATGTCGGTGATGATGACGTCGTAGAGCGCGCCGTCAATCTTATTTTTCGCGTTCTGCCCGGATTGCACGGTCTCGACGCGGTGACCTTCGCGGCGCAGGGAGATGTCGAGCATTTCGCAGATAGAGCGTTCGTCGTCGCAGACCAGGATGTTAGCCATGGAGTCTTCCTCCTGATCCCGCTCCGGCTGCGGCCACGGCGGGACGCGCCGCAGCTAGCACCCGAGATTGATCCGCCGTGCTTTTATCAGTCTGGGCATCGTCGCCGGAGGCGGCGCGCTCGGCCTCAAGACGGCGCAGGCGCAGGACGAACGTGGTTCCCTGCCCCGGCTTCGATCGCGCCCAAACCTTGCCTTCATGCGCCTGCACAATCTGGTAGACGATGGCCAGCCCGAGCCCGGTGCCACCCTCGAAATTCGACTGAAAGGGCTCGAAGATTTTCTCGATCTGCTGCGGCGTCATGCCGGTTCCCGTGTCCATGAAAGAGACCTGCCAGTCGTCGCCCAGCGACTCGACGGCAGCGGTCAGCGTTCCGCCCGCTTGCATGGCGCGGACCGCATTCTCACAAAGGTTCCAGAAGACTTGCTTGAGCTTGTCGCCGTCGGCGATGGCCCAGGCTTGCCGCACCGCGAAGCGGCGCTCGATCCCGATGCCGGTTTTCTCCGCCGTCATGCGGTGATCCATGAGGGTCAGCGTGTCTTCGACGGACTGCACCAGGTCGACCCGGTCAAAGCGATATTGCTTGGTGCGGGAGTAGGCCAGAAAGTCGGTGATGATGCTGTTCAGCCGCTGCGACTCGCGAGTGACGATGTCAAGCAGGCGGCGGTGATCCTCGTTCATCTCCGGGACGCCGGATAACATGCTGACCGAACCGGCAATCGAGGTCAGGGGATTGCGGATTTCGTGGGCGATGGCGGCAGCCAGGCGACCCACCGCGGCCAGTTTGTCCTGCATACGGACTTCGCGTTCGAGGCGGCGAATCTCGGTGAGATCGTCGAGAACGTAGACGTAACCGAGATCTCCGCGCTCGGGCACGGTCAACGCGGCCACGCGCACCCGAACGGTGCGGCGAAATTTTGTGGGAGCATCGAAGCGGACTTCCGCGTGGGTGTGTTGCGATTCCACGGTGGGCAACGGATCCAGAAACAGTTTATGAACCGGAGCGCCCATTATGTCGCCGGGCGCCAGCTCGAGCAGCCGCTGGGCCGCGGCGTTGACCAGAGTGATGCGGCCGTCGAGGCCGGTGGTGATGAGGCCGCTGCTAATGGAGTGAATGATATTTTCGTGCAGCGCCTGCAGGCTTTCGAGCGCGCCGCTGGTGTCTTTCAGTTGCACGCCCACCTGGCGCAGTTTTGCGGTGAGCAGTCCCGCCAGGTAAGCCACCGCGAGGAAGGCGAAGAGGTTGACGAAGATGATGGCCTGCAGCGCCTTCAGGCCGGGATGCGTGCTGCAGTAGGAAGGAACCACGCCGTAATAGTTCAGTTCCAGCACGGCCCCGTACAAAATGAAAGCCAGGGCAGCGACCAGTTGCGCCCACACCCGCGGCAGCAGCACACTGGCCACAATGATGACCAGGGGATAGAGGAAGTTCAGAGAGCTGTCCCATCCGCCGGTTTCGTGAATGACCAGGCTGACCAGAATCAGGTCGGTCAGCACCTGCAGCGTGGCCTGCAGCCGGTGTTCCTGCCAGAAGGAAAGCAATAGCACGTAGAACAGCGAAAGGCTGTACCAGAAGAGAATGGTACTGACGAACAGGCGTATGGGCAGCGGCGCCGGACTGAAGCGGGCGACGGCCAGCTCAATGGCCAGCAGGAGGGTCAGAATGAAGATGCGGACCCGGACCAGCCAAACCAGCCAATTGCGCTCGTCAAAAGTGGATTGCATGGTTTTACGTCTTAGGTTTCAGGCGTCAGGGTCTTAGGGCGTGAGACGCGCACTAAGACCCTGACCCCCGTTTCCTCGGCTTGCTAGCCAGCCAGTTTGGCGATCATGGCAAACAGCGGCATGTAGAGCGAAATGACGATGCCGCCGACGCTGACGCCCAGGACCGCAATGATCAACGGCTCGAGCATGGCCAGCATGTCTTTAGTGGCTGCGTCGACTTCTTCTTCGTAGAAGTCGGCAATCTTCTGCAACATGGAATCCATGGCGCCGGTGGCTTCGCCGACGCCGATCATCTGCGTCACCATGTTGGGAAACACGCCGCATTCGCGCAGCGGATCGACGATGGTGCGGCCTTCTTCAATGGCCTTGCGCACCTTCATCAGCGCTTCTTCCAGCACGGCATTGCCTGAAGTTTTCGCAGTGATGCTCAAACCTTCCAGAATGGGTACACCGGAGGTGATGAGCGTGCCCAGAGTACGAGTGAAGCGGCCGACCGCGATTTTGCGCAATAACCCCCCGATCACGGGGATGAAGAGCAGCATCTTGTCAAAGTAGTAGCGGCCGCGGGGATGCTTGCGGATTTGCTTGACCCCGAAGAAAAGGCCAATGCCACCCACCATGAACATCCACCAGAAGGTGTTGATGGCCGCGCTCAGTCCCATGACGATGCGAGTGGGCAAAGGCAGGGCCACGCCCAGTCCGGCAAACAGGTTGGCGAAGATGGGCACGACCCACTTGAGCAGGGCGCCGACGATGATGCCGGCCATGCTAACCACGGCCACCGGGTAGATGAGGGCCGACTTCACCGCCGATTTCAGACGCACCGCCTTTTCCACGTAAGTGGCCATGCGCTGCAGGATGATGTCGAGAATACCGCCGGTTTCACCGGCCTCGATCATGTTGGTGGTGAGGTCGTCAAAGACGATGGGATACTGGCGCATGGCGTTGGCCAGGGTCGCGCCGCCTTCCACCGTGGTGCGGACCCCGGTCAGAACCTTCTGGAAGGCCTGGTTTTCCTGGTTGGCCGCCAGGATTTCCAGACACTGCACCAAAGGCAGGCCGGCATCGATCATGACGGAAAACTGGCGAAAGAAGATCGCAATTTCCTTGGTTCCGACCTTGCCGGAGCCAAACGTGGGCATGGAAAATTCCTTGCCTTTTTCGCGGATCGCGCCGGGCGTGATGCGCTCGCGCCGCAACGTCTGCGCCAGCGACTGCTTGTTGGCCGCCACCCGCTCGCCGGTAATCTTCTGTCCGGATGCATCCTTGCCGGAAAATGTAAAGACTGGCATGGTTTAGCTTCTCCTCACTGAGGTACCTGCTTCGTAAAACCTGTGCTCGTTAAACTGTGCTCGTTAAACATGGTCCAAATGTTGAATGCTCCCGCCCCTTAACGCTTGGACGGAGCCGCCCCTTTAGCCAGCGCCGTCGCTGAGTTAGAGCGGCTGGTCAACGTTGCGCCGCGGTTAATCATTTCCTGCAATTCGTCCGTGTTGCTGGAACGCGCCATGGCCGTCTCCAGCGTGATTTCTTTCTGAAAATAAGCGGTGGACAGCGACTGGTTGAAGGTCTGCATGCCGAACTTTTCCTGTCCGGACTGCATGGAGGAATAGATCTGGTGAATTTTGTCTTCGCGAATCAGGTTGCGGACGGCGGGGTTGGGCACCAGAATCTCCATGATCATGGCGCGGCCTTTCCCGTCGATGCGGGGCACCAGGCTCTGACACATGATGCCTTCGAGCACCAGCGACAGCTGGGCGCGAATCTGGGGCTGCTGGTGCGCCGGAAACACGTCGATGATGCGGTTGATGGTGGAAGTGGCCGAGTTGGTGTGCAGCGTGCCGAAGGTCAAGTGGCCGGTTTCGGCGATGCGCAGCGCCGACTCGATGGTTTCCAGATCGCGCATTTCGCCGATCAGCACGACATCGGGATCTTCACGGAGCGCGGCGCGCAAGGCGTCGGTGAAGCTCTTGGTATCGGCGTGCAGTTCGCGCTGGTTGACCAGGCAGTTCTTGTTCATGTGGACGAATTCGATCGGGTCCTCAATGGTAAGAATGTGGTCGTGGCGCTCGCTGTTGATCTTGTCGATCATGGCCGCAAGCGTGGTGGATTTGCCGGATCCGGTCGGCCCCGTTACCAGCACCAGGCCGCGAGGCTTGTCGCACATCTTGCTGACGACCGGCGCCAGACCGAGCTGATTGAATGACTTGATTTCGAAAGGAATCAAGCGGAAGACCGCGGCGGAGGCTCCGCGCTGGTTGAAGACGTTGGCGCGGAAGCGGGCCAGTCCTTTCAAGCCGAAGGAGAAGTCGAGCTCGAGACTTTCTTCGAAGCGGTGCTTCTGGGAATCGGTCATGACCGAGTAGGCCAGTTGCTTGGTCTCGGCGGGAGTCATCTGCGGCAGGTCGAGCGGCACCAGATGGCCATGCACACGAATCTGGGGCGGCGAGTTGGTGGTGATGTGCAGATCGCTGCCGTTCATCTCCAGCATTCTCTTGAGCAGATCGCTTAACGACAAACCCATAGAAGATTCCTTCCTTTTCCGTCGCTACTTCCGAAATCCTTACTTCGTTCGAATCATGACTTCCGAATCAATGAGCCGTTTCGCGGGACACTTCCTCGAGCGTGGTCATGCCCGCCATGACCTTGATAAGTCCACTGCGCCGCAGGGTGATCATGCCGCGCTCGATGGCCTTCTTCTTCAACTCCACCGCCGAGGCTCCGACCAGAACCAGTTCCCGGATCTCGTCGTCGACCTCCATCACTTCGTACAAACCACAGCGGCCTTTGTATCCGGTGTTGTTACAGACCCCGCAGCCCTTGCCTTTTTGGATCTTGACCGTCTTCGATTCCTCGGGCGTGAACCCCGCATCCACCAGGGTTTGCGGCGGCACGTCGATGGGCTCAATGCAATCCTTGCAAATGCGCCGGACCAGACGCTGGGCGCAGATGAGGTGCACCGAGGTCGCCACCAGAAACGGTTCAATACCCATGTTCATGAGGCGGGTAATGGTTTCCGGGGCGCCGTTGGTATGCAGGGTCGAGAGCACAAGGTGGCCGGTGAGGGAGGCCTTGATGGCGATTTCCGCGGTTTCAAAGTCGCGGATTTCGCCGACCAGAATGATGTTGGGATCTTGCCGCAGGAAGGATCGCAGGGCGGCGGCAAAGTTGAGGCCGATCTGCTCCTTCATCTGCACCTGGTTGACGCCGGCCAATTGAAACTCGACCGGATCTTCGGCGGTCATGATGTTGGTGTCGGGCTGGTTCAGGCGCGAAATCGCGGAATAGAGTGTGTTGGTCTTGCCCGACCCCGTGGGTCCGGTGACCAGCACCATGCCGTACGGCTTCAGAATGGCTTTTTCGAATTTGATCAGCGACTCGGCTTCGAAGCCGAGCTTGGTCATGTCGAGACGCAGGTTCTCTTTGTCGAGCAACCGGAGCACGATTTTTTCGCCCCACAACGTGGGCAGCGTGCTGACGCGGAAATCGAGTTGCTTCTTACGCCCGCCGACGTTCATCTTCAGCATGATGCGGCCGTCTTGCGGCAGGCGCTTTTCGCTGATGTCGAGCTTCGACATGATCTTCAAGCGGGAGGTGATGGCGTCTTTCAACTTCAACGGCGGCGACATGATCGACTGCAGCACGCCGTCAATACGGAAGCGGACACGGAATTCTTTTTCGTACGGCTCGATGTGAATATCGCTGGCGCCCCGCTTGACCGCGTCGCCGAGCACGACGTTGACAAGTTTGACGACGGGAGCTTCGTCGGCCGCTCTTTCCAGCTCCGACAATTCCATCTGCTGTTGTTCGGTTTGCAGTTCGACGTCTTCGTCGGACATTTCCGACATCGACTGCATAACGGCTTCGAGATCTTCTTCTTTGGTCCCGCCGTAGGCTTTCTCAATCCCCGACAGGATGGAGCTTTCCGAGGCGACCACCGGCTCGATGTTGAAGCCGGTCATGAACTTGATATCGTCCATCGCGAACACGTTGGTGGGATCGACCATCGCGATGGTGAGGGATGCGCCCACTCGGCTGAGGGGAAGAATCTGGTAGCGCTTGGCGGTCTCGAACGGAATCAGCTTGACGACGGCAGGGTCAATTTCGAAATAAGAAAGATTGATGGCGGGGACGCCATACTGGCGGGAGAGGAAATTGGTGACATCCTCGTCCGTCAGGAAGCCCAGCTTCACCAGGGCGGAGCCCAGGCGGACGCTTTGCTCCTTCTGAACCTTATTCGCTTGTTCCAACTGCTCTGGGGTAATGATCTTCTCTTTGACGAGAAGGTCACCCAGCCGTTGAGACATACGCAGCTCTCCTATTCAAGTGGGAAACGACGCCTCGCACTCGTGCGGGCATGGCGCAAAGGGCCGCCCAACATTGGGAGAGACGCCCCATTCGCGTTGACATAAATTGTCAACGCTGGCGGGTTACGGTACTACTTACTTTGGTACTTGGACCTGAAGGGCATCTCATGAGCAGGCAGGCACTTGAGCGCTGAAGTCCACGCCAAATGCCATTTTTTGGCTTACCGAGGAACGGACTGTCGGCCCAGGTACATGCACTTCAGTAAGACCCCGCGTCGCCTGAGGTCACCTGAGCACCGGCACGCGCGGCTCGATTAGACTCGAAACTGTGGCAAAGGATCTTTCGAGCTTCAGAAGTAGCGCCGCAGAATTCAGGGTAGAATATCGACGATTGGAGGAATCGTTATGGCCTGGTTCCCTGACGCTGAGAAGCACGCTCTTCATCACCAAGTTAAACCGCAAAAAATGAGTCATCCCATCCGTGGACTGGTGCTGCACATCACCGACACCAAGAATCAGACCCTCGATAGCCTGTATCACGATTTCAACAATCCGAATCAGCCGCCGCCGAACCGATCGGCTCACTTTGGAGTGGCCAAGGACGGCACCATCTGGCAGTTCGCCGACACCAATGACGTGACCTTCGCCGTGGACGGGGTGTGGGGAGGGGACGGCGTCGACAACCATTGGCTCAGTGTGGAAAATGTGGCAAAGCTCGGCGAGGAGCTGACTGACGAACAGGTGGATATTCTGGCTCAGCTGTTCGCCTGGCTGTGCCATCTCGAAAGCGTCCCGGTTAAACTGGCAGAGTCGAAAGCGGGTACTGGGCTTGGCTATCACAAGATGTTTCGTATCGGAGACCATGCTTGTCCTGGGCCGAAGGTGGTCGCCCAACGCCAGGACATTCTCGAATTGGTCAGCGCTGCCTATATCTAGATCTGCAGATCGCCCGGCGGTCGCCGGCATGACGTGAATTCAGGAATTCGATGCGGTTTAGTCAGTTTGATCAGTTTGATGGTTGGGCTTATGTTGCGTCGGTATTGCTCGTTATTCCCCTAGTATCGCGCTGCCCGGCGCAATCCCTGCGGCAGGCCGCCGACGAAGCTCATGTGCTGGTAAGCGCTGCTGTGCGTCCATCCCTGTTTTCCGAGGCCGCGTACTCGGCCACTCTGAGCCGCGAATTCAACATGGTCGAGGCCGAGGATGCGATGAAGTGGTGGACTATCCGCCACGAGCCTGACAAGTTCGACTTCCGCGAGGGGGATGAGGTCGTGCGCTTCGCGCAGGCACATGGCATGAAAGTTCGCGGACACTGCCTGGTGTGGGACCACAACAATCCGGATTGGCTGGTGCAAGGCCACTTCACGCCCGCGCAGTTATCTCACCTGCTGCAGGAGCACATCGCCACGGTAATGAAACACTACGCCGGCCAGGTGTTCGCGTGGGATGTGGTGAATGAGGCGATGGAGGAGAGCGGGCGGCTCAAGGACTCTCCCTGGTACAACCGGCCGGGCATAGGGCTGTCTGACAAGGGCACGGCCTACGTCGAGCAGGCGTTTCGCTGGGCGCATGAGGCCGACCCCCAGGCTTTGCTTTTCTACAACGAAAATGGCGGGGAAGGACTCAACCGAAAGTCGGACGCGATCTACGCCATGGTGAAAGATTTCAAACGCCGCGGCGTCCCCATTGACGGAGTCGGCCTGCAGATGCACATTTTCAAACTTGATCTCGACCCGGCCGCCATCGCCGCCAATATTGCGCGCCTGACCGCGCTGGGAGTTCAGGTTCACATCACGGAACTCGATGTATCGCTGCCGGTGGACGCGAGCGGCGTTGCTGGACACGACGATCTGGTTCGCCAGGCGGAGGTCTATCGCGGCGTGGTCCGGGCGTGCCTGCAAAGTCGAGGCTGCACCGCGATTCAAACCTGGGGAGTCTCCGACAAATACTCGTGGATCGGATCGCACTCGCACGGCACTCAGGGCGCGGCGCTGCTATTTGACCGCGCCTACAAGCCCAAACCCGCCTACGACGCGGTGTTGGAGGAGATCTCGGCAAAGCGGAATCGCCCTGACCGTGCGGGGCCGGGTCTCTGACCCGGTCCCACACGATCCCCGGTGCCACACAATCCCCTTGCAGCCTGCATCGGTACCGGTGCATCTATAATGACTGGCACATCAGGGCGAGTTGCAGTCTGCTCCAGACCGCCGTCCGCCGGGATGCAACATGGCAGCGCCACAACCGACGTCAATCCCGCTCGAGAAGACCTCGCGCCGCAAGCAGGTTATCATTCTGCTGTCGATCTCCGTTTTTCTACTGCTGGGACTTCTGGTTTCGCAAACTGCCTTCGACCAGACCCTTCTGCGCCCAGGAAGTAATCAGGACATCGTTGTCTTTGCCGCTCTGTCGGCGCTGATTTTCCTGCTGTTCGTCGCGCTCACGTTTGTGCTGATGCGCAACTTGCTGAAACTTTTTGCCGAGCGGCGCCTGGGAGTGCTGGGCTCGAAGTTCCGCACGCGCATGGTCGCTGGAGCGCTTCTGCTGTCGTCCTTGCCGGTGGTGATGATGTACTGGTTCGCCTACGGATTGATGAATCGTTCGATCGACAAGTGGTTCTCCACGCCGGTGGAGGAGGTTCGGGCGAACACCCACGCCATGGCGTCTGTGCTGGCGAGTTATGCCATGCAGAATGCCCGAGCCGAAGCCCTCTCCATAGCCGCCTCGCCCGAGATCGAACATGGTTTTTCGAGCCGCGGATTTTCCGGGGTGGTGAGCGAGTTCCAGCATCACGAACAAACACTGCAGGGCGGATTTGCGCTGGCGCTGCAGGACGGCGATGAAGAGGCCAGCTTCAATGTGCCCGCGCCCTGGCCCATCCTGAAGACGAAACTGCCGCTGGCCGACGCAACCGCAGGCCGTCCCGCACAATTTACCTGGCAACAAACGGATTACACTCTGGGCAGCGCTCCGGTGCCGGGCGGAGGCTTGATTCTGGTGGTGATTCCGCTTCCGCGCGAGTTCTCGCAAACCGTGCGCCAAGTCGAGGCCAGCCAGCAGCGTTACTACGATCTGGCCCGCGAGCGGAAGCTGGTGCGCCGCACCTACATGGGCCTGCTGCTTCTGCTGACCATGATTGTGCTTTTTGTCACGACTTGGCTGGCACTGTTCCTCTCGAAGATTGTGACCCGGCCGCTGTCGGCCCTGGCCGAAGCGACGCAGGAAATCTCGCGCGGGCGGCTGGATTACCGCGTACCCGTCAGTGCCGCCGACGAAATTGGCGACCTGGTGCGTTCTTTCAACCGCATGGCCGAAGATCTGGAAAGCAGCCGGCGGCAGATTGAAGCTTCCAGTCTGGACCTGAGCGCGGCCAACGCCGAGCTTGATCAGCGCCGCCGGCAAATGGAAACCATCCTAGAAAGTATTCCGACCGGCGTGCTCTCGCTGGACGCCGAGCGGCGCGTGACCCACGTAAATCAGGCGTTGCTGCGCATGTTTCATCCCGAGGGCGGACACGAAGGCGCACGTCAAATTCTTTCGCGAGCGTCGCTGGCGGATGTGTTTCCCCCCGAGGTGCTGGAGGATTTCGAGCCCTTGCTGCGGCGCGCGGATCGCATGGGCATGACCACCAGCCAGATGGAGATGCAGTTACCCCGCGCGTCGTTGAACGTCGCGGTCACCGTGGCTACCCTGCAGCATCAAACCGGGCGTTCGGGATATGTGGTGGTGTTCGAAGATCTATCGGACCTGCTGAAGGCGCAGAAGCAGGCAGCGTGGCGGGAAGTGGCGCGCCGGGTCGCGCATGAAATTAAGAATCCGCTCACGCCGATTGCGTTGTCGGCGGAGCGCATTCAGCGGCATCTAGACCGGGCGACGCCGGATGATCCTGCGTCGCTCAAGGTGGTGCGTTCGTGCGCGGAAACCATTGCGGGGGCCGTGGAAACGGTGCGCCGGTTGGTGGACGAGTTCTCCACCCTCGCGCGCTTTCCCGTGGCCAAACCCCAGCCCGCCGACATTAATGAAGTCATCGAGAATGCGCTCTCCATGTTCAACGGCCGGTTGGATGGAGTTGGCGTGCACACGTCGCTGGCCTCCGACTTACCCCGGGTGATGGCCGACAGCGAGGCCATTAAACGTGCGGTAGCCAACCTTGTGGACAATGCTGCCGAGGCATCGCAGGGCATGGTCGTGCGCGAGATTGAGATTTCGACTGCATTGGTGGCGAGCCGCGACGCCATCGAGATCGCCGTTGCGGATACCGGCCACGGCGTGACCCGGGAACTTAAAGAGAAACTTTTTCTGCCTTACTTCTCCACCAAGAAACGCGGCACCGGGTTGGGCCTGGCCATCGTCAGCCGTATTGTCGAAGATCACCATGGCTCTATCCGCGTGGAAGAGAATCGTCCCGTCGGCACGCGTTTTATCGTGGAACTTCCCGTCATGCTCGAACCCACGCCGGCAGCGGTGACCGCCCAGCATGCATAACGTTCTCATCGTTGACGACGAAGCCGGAATTCGCGATTCTCTCGCCGGCATTCTGCAGGACGAAGGCTACTCGGCCTCAGCCGTCGGGAGTGGCGAGGCGTGTCTCGACCTGCTGCGCAAGACCGCATTTGATGTGGTGTTGCTCGATATATGGCTGCCCGGCGTCGACGGCCTCGATACGTTGCAGAGGATTCGCGAATTGGATAATCCTCCGGAGGTCATTATGATCTCCGGCCACGGAACCATCGAGACCGCCGTTCGCGCAACCAAACTCGGCGCTTATGACTTCCTGGAGAAACCGCTCTCGCTCGAAAAGACTCTGATCCTGGTGAAGAACGCCATTGAGTCCAAGAAGCTGCAACAGGAGAATGTTGACCTCAAGAAGCAACTGCAGGGCAAGAGCATCATCGTGGGCGACAGCATTCCGATGAAAGCTCTGCGCCAGCAGATTGGCTTGATGGCTCCAACCAACGGCCGGGTTTTGATTTACGGCGAATCTGGCACGGGCAAGGAACTCGTGGCCCACGCCATCCACGGGCAGAGTCTGCGCAAGGACGAAACCTTTGTCGAGGTCAACTGCGCGGCGATTCCGGAAGACCTGATCGAGAGTGAATTGTTTGGACACTGCAAGGGATCGTTCCCCGGGGCGGGCGCTGACAAGGAAGGCAAGTTTCAGCGGGCCCATGGGGGAACGCTCTTTCTGGATGAAGTCGGCGACATGAGCCTGAAGACGCAATCGAAAGTGCTGCGCACCCTCGAGGAGCAGCGCTTTACGCCAGTGGGCGGCAATAAGACGGTCACCGTCGACGTGCGGGTGATTGCTTCGACCAACAAAGATCTCGAAGAAGAAATCTCGCGCGGTAACTTCCGGGAAGATTTGTTTTACCGGCTCAATGTGATTCCCTTCTTTGTTCCGCCGTTGCGCGAACGCCGGGAGGATATCCCGCTGTTTACGCGCCATTTTCTGAAGGAGCTGGCAGCGACGTACGGACGCCGGCCGCGAGAGATCACCGATGACGCGATCGAAGTGCTCATGCGGTATTCATGGCCAGGCAATGTGCGCGAATTGCGCAATGTGATTGAGCGCATCGTGATCATGAATCCCACGACGACGCGCTTCGAGAGCAAGCACTTGCCTCCGCTGGTGTACCGCGATGCCAGCCGGCGCGCGCCCAAGACTGAATTCTCCACGCTGCACCAGGCTCGTGACGCCTACGAGCGCGATTACATCCTCAAGACACTCGACCAGAATCACGGCAACGTCAGCCGAACAGCGGAGGTGCTGGGCCTGGAGCGCAGCCACCTCTACCGAAAGATGAAGACGCTGGGGATTGCGGCGAAGGAGTAGAGCCTAAGGTTGCCGGCAAAGCTTGCGTACGGTTATTGGTGTAATTGCGATTCAGCAAATCCCAGCCAAAGTCTTTATCATTGCCCTCAAAGCGCTCGGCGCATAAGCTTTCGGCATGCGGCGCATGCGACTGTTCACGTTGATATTACTGGTCTCGGGTGCCCTCGCCCAGAACTCTGCAGAGACGAAAGTCATCGTGACCAAGCTTTCAGTCCCGATCTATCCCAGATTGGCGCTACAGGCACGTATCGCGGGAACCGTGGAATTAAGTGTCGCGGTGCGGCCTGACGGAAGCATCGAATCAGTAGCTGTAGTCAGTGGCCATCCGATGCTCGAAGCTGCCGCGACGGAGAGCGCCCAGAAAACTGGGTTTGAGTGCAAAGATTGTCGAGAGGCTCTCACACCTTATCGTATGACCTACAAGTTCGAGCTTGGTGAGGCGGTTTATTGCAAAGGAATACGTGCAGATGGATATGGTATTTACGACGCGACCGCAGACACACAGGTGAGTCAATCAGCGGACATGGTCACTGTTCTCGGTCGCCCCTTTGCAACGTGCGACCCGTCCGTCAAAATCACCTTCTTGAAGATGCGTTCTGCGAAGTGTCTATATCTATGGCACTGCGGAAGGCGACGAGTTGATAATTGACGCTATCAAGACATAGAGCTCATTGAGCTTTACTGGTGAGCTGGGACATAGAGCAAGAGGCGACGACCTAGTCAAACTCAATTTTCTCGAATCCTAACCCCTGCAACAAACTCGTGATCGTCGACACCGCATTCTGCTGGGCGTTGCGCAGAATGCCGTCGGCCATGGCGGCCTCTTGCAGCTGGCGTTCCGCCTCCTGGCGGACTTGCGTTTCCAGATCTGGATCGGTGGAGACCAGCAGCCCGGTTTGCCGGGAATATACCCGCGTCTTCGCGCTGTCGATCCGAGCGCTGAAAATCTGCGGCGGAGGAAGGCGCAAGCGTATCTGCTTGCCATCGACTTTGACGTCGCCCGGCTTTAAGTTTCCGAAATCGATTCCCGCGACAACTTCGCCGTGCACTAACATCAGGAGGCGATCTCCCGCCAGAAAGTTGGGTAGGAGCGGATTCTCCTTCGCGCCGGTCACGATCTTATCCATCGTGTAGATCACAGTCTCCAGCCGCTGCAGCCGCTGAATGCGATCGACTACCGTCGGCTGGCTCACGTCGATAGTGAGAGTTCGGCCGGTCACGGCCGACCACATGTGGCTCAACAGCGCTCGTCCTGAATCTCGCGAGAGCATCAGCCAGCCAATCGAGCCGACACCCACCACGCCAAGGAACAGTCCGAGAACGAGAGCCAACACAACCGCGGCACGGGATCGAACTGGCTTGCGAGGTCGGGCCTCAGAATCGTTGGGCATACTTCAAGGGTACCACTCGCGCTCTTCATGCCTCATTATTCATTGCTCACTATTATTCGTTGCTCATTGCCGAAGGGCCGCTACCGGGAAGTATTTCTCTTCATCATAGTTGGTGCGTTGGGCTCGCTCAGGAGACAACCGATGTCCATTCGCTGTACACTGGCTGCCAGAATAACTGAAACAACTCAGGAGAGAACGCGCATGGCGCACCACATCGCAAAACAAGTTCATGATAAATTCAAGATTTTCAGCGGCGAACTGGCAGCCGACGGCACTATTGGCAAGCTGGCCGACGAAGTGGCCGCGTTTGTGAACAAGTCAAAGGTCGCGGCGAAAAGTATCGGTGTCGCCTATTTGGAGCCGAGCAAACGCCTGGTTGTAACTCTCGGCTATCTCGACGATGCGGACCCCTACCCGGTGAAGCTGCACTGCATCCCGTTGGGCAAGGTTGACGTGAAGGCAGGCGATTTCCACGCGCTCGAGACCAGCATGGCGAAGGCTACGGGCAAACATAAAAGCATCATCTGCCACGAACTTTATGTGACTGGCGGGAACAATTTCACGATGGTACTGATGACGCACGAAGCGGCGTAGGCGACAGCGGAGAAATCTACCGCTCACGTCTACCACTTCACCTCTACCGCTTCGCATCTACCGTTTGACCATGCGAATTTCGGTGCCATTCTTGTGGAACTGGACTTCGTCCATGAGTTGGTTGATGAGGAAAATTCCGCGGCCGTGATTGGAGTAGAGGTTCTCGCCCACGGTGCAACTGGGAATTGCACTGGGGATCGAAACCCGGCCCGGGATCGCGCACAATGATGAGGATGCCGCGTTGCTCGTCGCAAGCCACCAGGCACTCCACGATTTTGCTGGGATCTTCCTTGGCGCCGTGAACCACGGCATTGGCCAGCGCTTCCTGCAGGGCCAGTTCGATGGCATCTTCCTTGCCGTCGACGCATTTCATCTCGCGGACGGCGTCCATGATCTGCGTGACCACGGGGTCCACGGACCTGCGGTCGGCGGCGAGCGTGACGCGCACGCGCAGGCTCAGCTTTTCTGGATCGAAGTCGTGCTCCGGGAGTTGTTCCTCGGAAGAAGCCCCAGATTCCATGGTTGGCTCGATCGTCCCCACTTGCTACGATGGTCCGCCCGTTCTTAGAAGTAGCGCGCGTCCTGTTGCGATTTTAGCGGCAAGGCGCAAATCGGGCAATGGCCGCCTTATTTGAAGCGTTCGTTACCATAACACAACGTCAATCTTCTGTCTGGTTACGATCGTCGTCGGCACTCGTGCCCGCAGTGGCGCGAAGTGGTTCCGACTTCGGTTCCGGGATTCGATCTTCCGGAGTTCTAGGTGCGGGTGTCCCATGTTCCAGCATGCGGTGCTCCAGTTGCCGGCGCCAGTCGAGTTCTTCGACAAAGCGCCGCGAATCGCGCCATCCCGGTTCTGCTTTCACGTACAGTTCGAGAAAGACTTTCGTCTCCAGCATGCGCTCGATCTGCAAGCGGGCCGACGTGCCGATTTTTTTGAGCATCTGGCCGCCTTTGCCGACCAGAATTCCCTTTTGCCCGTCGCGCTCGCAATAGATGGTCGCGGCGATCCGGGTGAGCCTCGCGCCCTTCCTCGAAGTTGTCGACAATCACCGTCGTCGCGTAAGGAATTTCTTCGCTGGTGTTCAGCAATACTTGCTCGCGGATGATCTCCGCCGCCATAAACCGCGTGCGGTTGATCGGTAATTTGATCTTCGGGAAAGTATGCGGGGCCGGCCGGAAGCGCGGCGACACCATCTCCAGTAGCACGTCCAGGCCCTTGCGCTTGAGCGCGGAGATCGGGACCACCTCAGCGAAGTCATAGAGCTTGCGGTACTGCTCGATCAGCGGCAGAAGCTTCGATTTCTCGCGGATCAGATCGACCTTGTTGAGAATCAGAAACGCCTTCGTTTTCGGCCGCCGCAGAAGGTCGAGCGCAAACTGATCGCGAGGATCGAACTTCCGCCGTGACGTCCATGATCACCAGCACCAGGTCGCAGCCCTCCAGCGCCTCGCGCACTTCGACCATCATCTTGCGGCCGAGAGAACTGTCGGGTTTGTGAACTCCGGGAGTGTCGACCAGCACGATCTGCCCGCCGTCGTTGCCCTTGCGTTTTCCCTTTGCAGGGGGAACGTGGATGATGCCCTGAATGCGGTTGCGCGTGGTTTGCGGCTTGGGCGAGATGATGGCCAACTTCTCGCCGACAAGGGCGTTGAGCAGCGTGGACTTGCCAGCGTTGGGGCGGCCGAGGATACAGACGAAACCGGAGCGGAATGGCATAGGGAATCAGCTTCTAGCCTCTAGCTTCTGGCTGCTAGCTTGGAACGATTGATATCGAGCGCTCCTTCATCTTAGGGTATTTTTCAACCAGGCGCAGACGAACCTAAGCCGAAAGGTTTTGCTAGAAGCCAGGAGCTAGCAGCTAGAAGCCGGCCTCAAATCAATTTCAGCTGCTGCGGTTGCACGGCGGTGACTCGCACACGCTCCACTTTGCGGTCGGTGGACTCCAGCACTTCAAAGCGCAGGCCGTCTTCTTCCACGACTTCGCCTTTGCGTGGAATGCGGCCGGCCAGTTCGCTGACCAGGCCGGCAACGGTGGCCGACTCTCGGCCTTCCGGCTTGCTGCCGAACAATTCATCGAGGCGGTCGACGTCCATGCCGCCGGCCACGATGAAAGAACGATCGCCTTCGCGTACGATCTCCGGCTTGTCGTGGTCGTCGCGGATCTCGCCGACAATTTCTTCCACTAGATCTTCGATAGTGACCAGTCCGGCCACGCCGCCGTATTCGTCCACCACAATGGCCATGCGGATATTCTGCTTCTGCATTTCGCGCAGCAGGTCGCTGCCCAGCTTGCTCTCGGGAACGAAATAAACATCGCGCCGCATGATGGTATCGAGCTTGCGGACGTGAGCTTCGCTGTCGGGCACCTGCAGCACGTCCTGCGCGTAGACGATCCCCTTGATGTTATGAATGCTGCCTTCAAATACCGGCACGCGCGAGTAGTGTTTGCTGCGCAGCATTTCGATGAAGCGCTCGACCGTCGTATCGACGGGAACGGCAAAAATCTGCGGACGGGGCTTCATGGCTTCGCGCACTGTCTTGCCGCTGAACTCCACCACCGACTGAATCAGGTCGCGGTCGCCTTCCTGAATAATTCCCTCTTCCTGGCCGGCTTCAATCAACGCGTCCACCGCCTCGGCTGAGGTCTCCGGCTCTTCACCGGTGTTTTGCTTGGTCAGGGACGCCACTGATTTCATAAAGCCCAGGACGATCGTCACCGGCAGCACGAGATAGATAAGGATTTTCAGAAACAGCGTCCAGTGAATCAACCACTCGCCTTTGGTCCGCGAGAAAAACACGAACGGCAGGAAGCGATTGAACACGATAACAATGAGGATCAAGCTGATCGTCGCCTGCAGAATTTCGTAGATGCTCCAGGCCTGATCGCGGAAAACCAGAAAACCGATCAGCATGGCAATCGCCGCCATGGTCAACTGCGTAACCACAGCCATGGAAAGCGCGGCACGCGAGTGGCTGACGCGCAGCGGCCGTTTCTCCAACTCGGGCTCGACTTTCTGTTCGAAGAAGTCAATATTGTCCTGGAATTCTCGCGAGAGAAATTTTCCCGCCTCCTGGTACACACGATCGACGTAAGAAGCCAGCGTCAGCACCCCAGCAGAAGAAAGAGCACGATGGCGACGGCGAAGTTCATGCCATCCTCCGGGCTCGGGGCGCGCCATTCCGGAGCTTCGAGGACGGTCGATTCGCAGCCCGCATTCGTTCGGGCTTGGTTCTTTCAGGCTTTGCCCGTTCAGGCCTTACCCGTTCAATCAAGGCCGACGGCAGCCGGAAGTCCCGTCGCAACGTCGCTTCTTTGCGCGCCATTTCACCATTATCGCGCTCGTGGTCAAAGCCCGCCAGATGAAGAATCCCGTGCAGCGCTGAGAATCTTGACCTCCTGGGCGATGGAATGTCCGAGCCGGACAGAATTTTCGCGGGCGATGTCGGCGGAAATTGCGACGTCGCCGGCCAGCTTCCGCTTTTGCGGCGATCCCCGACGGGCGAAGTCACGGAGGGAAACGACAAAACATCCGTAGCTTTGTTCTTGCCCGCGAAATGGCGGTTCAGCGCGCGCACGCCGCGCTGCTGGTGACAGCACGTTCACCGAGGCGCGCAGGCCAGCACCGCCTGGTCGCGCCCGCAACACGAAGCGGCTCAAGCGTGCCTTCATTCAACCCCGCTACTTTTTTTTCCAGAATGACCAAGTCGTTGCTTGCCTCTTAATTTTTTCGTCCCGCACCCGGCACCAGAAGCGGCCTGGTGGCGCAGCACAAAAACAAACAGGAGGGCCACGTCGCGGCCCTCCCGCCCAAATGTGTACGGCTCTATCCCTTGGCTTCGGCCGAGGTTCCTCTATTTTCATGCGCGGCGGCTTGATTCGCGGCCGCTTCCTGCGCACGGCCGCGGTCTTTTTTTCGCTGGAGTCTTCTCTCTGGAACTCGTCGCATCCACCCGCTTTGTATCAGTAATTCTGTGCTCAGCTAGAGGGAGCATCTGCTGTTCGGCCACGCGCTTGTGCTCGTCGTAGGCGCGAACGATGCGCTGCACCAGATGATGGCGCACCACATCGGTTTCGTCGAAGTGGGTGAATGCCAGGCCATCCACGTTCTTCAGCACGTCCATGGCCTCGAGCAGTCCGCTGCGGCGGGCGTTGGGCAAGTCGATCTGCGTGACGTCGCCGGTAATCACCGCCTTCGAGTTGAAGCCCAAGGCGGGTGACGAACATCTTCATCTGCTCCGAGGTCGTGTTCTGCGCCTCGTCGAGAATGACGAAAGAATCGTTCAGCGTGCGCCCGCGCATGAAGGCGATGGGCGCAATCTCGATGACGTTTTTTTCCAGATAGCGATCCACTTTCTCAGGATCGAGCATGTCGTATAAGGCGTCGTACAGCGGGCGCAGGTAAGGATCGATCTTGTCCTGCAGCGTGCCCGGCAGAAAGCCCAGCCGCTCGCCCGCTTCCACCGCCGGACGCGCCAGGATGATGCGGTTCACGCGCTTGGCCAGCAGCGCGGAAATCGCCATCGCCACAGCGAGGTAAGTCTTGCCAGTTCCGGCCGGGCCAATGCCAAACACCATGTCGTGCTTCTCGATGGCTTCGAGATAGCGGCGCTGGTTGCTGCTCTTGGGCTGCACGGTGCGGCGCCCGAACGAACGCTGCGCCCTGCGTCGGCCAATCCACGGAGCGTCGAACTCGGGTCGCGACGTCAGCACGCGCAGCATGCTGTTGAGGTCGCCGTTGTTGAAAGTGTGGCCGGCAGCGCTGCAAGGTTTCGTAGTCGGCAAAGACCTGCTCGGCGCGCGCCACGTCTTTGGCCGCGCCTTCCAGTTCGATGGCGTTCGAGCGCAGATTGATGGTGATGTTCAGGCCGTCTTCCAGCAGGCGCACATTCTCATCGCGCGTGCCGAACAACGTCTCGATGTTAGGGCTGACCCCAATATTTTTCTTCATGCGTGCGTTCAGGCCTCTGGGTTCATGCTTGGGTTCATGCTTATGTTGGTCCGGGGCTCCGACTCAGGTAGCAGTCGCGAGACAGTGGAATAGACACTTGGGCCTGCTTGACTTAAGAAGCTTGACCAATGAGACAAAGCAGGGTTTTGCTTGGAGACGGGACCAGCCGAGATGCGCATGCCCAGGAGGCAAGTCACTACCATTGAGTAGAGCGTACCCCGCGGCGAAGAGGGAGTCAATGGGAGGAAAATCGGGGTGGGCTAGTTTCGAAACTGGTCAAACAATCTAGTCCAACAATTACGAGGCGACAGGGGTAGCATCGGGGGCCGTCGCGGGCACGGCGCGGGTTCGAGCCCACTCGCGCAGCGTTTGAATTTCTTCGGCGCGGGTGGTGGAGAGCGGAACCGTCTGCGCCAGCGCGTCCAGAAGCGATTGCGTGGTGAGCGGCTTCTTTTCGGAATACGCAGCGTAGAGCCCGCTTTGGACGGCGGCGTCGATCTCGGCTCCGGAGTAACCCTTGGCAGCCGTGGCAACTTTTTCCAGATCGAAGTCCGCGGGATTGCGTTTGCGCTTCCCGAGTTGAATCGAGAATATCTGCTTGCGCTCGGCCTGGTTGGGCAGATCGACGAAAAACAATTCGTCGAAACGGCCCTTGCGGATCAGCTCCGGCGGCAGTGCCGTCACATTGTTGCAGGTCGCGGCCACGAACACGGCGGCTTTGCGGTCCTGCATCCATGACAGAAACGATGCCAGCAGGCGCGACGAGACGCCGGCGTCGGCCGACGCCGAATCCGGACCGCTGCCGGCGAAAACTTTTTCCAGCTCGTCGATCCAGAGCACGCACGGCGCGAGTCCCTCGGCGACTTGAAAGACTTTGCGAATGCGCTTCTCGGTCTCTCCGATGTATTTGTCGTAAACGGCGGAGGTATCGAACTTGACCAGCGGCAGCTTCCACTCCCCGGCGACGGCCCGCGCGCACAGCGACTTGCCGCATCCTTGCACTCCGAGAATGATCATGCCGCGCGGTGGTTCCAGGCCAAATTCGCGGGCCGAATCTTCCCACGCGCCGCGGCGCTGGCCGAGCCAGTGCTTCAAGTTTTCCAGTCCACCCACTGCCGCCATGGTCGTCCTGGGCTTCGACGAATTCGAGCATGCCGGAATGCCGCAGCAGTTGTTTCTTGGCATCGAGAACATCAGTGACGCTCTCGGGACACAGCGCGTAACGCGTGACCAGAGCCTGCGAGATAGCGCGATCGGCTTCTTCTTCGGTCAGCCCGCGCAGGTTGGCCGACATGGCAGTCCACGCCGGCAGGATCAAGCTGCATCTTCAGCGAGTAGGTTTTCGAGAGCCGGGTGAAGGTGTCGTGGATAATTTCGCTGCAAGCGCTTGCGATCAGGCAGCGCGAGATCGAAATATTCGACCAGCGTTTTCAGTTCGGCGGGCACAGCGATTTCGGGCGCGGTGATAATGACAGTCCGCCGGTTGGCGGCAAATTTCTGGCCCACGTCGCGCAGGCGGCGCACCACGACAGGATCGTCCATGTGACGATGAAAATCTTTCAGGATGAAGACGGCTTCGATCGTCATCGACTCCATGTTGGCCAGCGCCTGCACCGGTTCGCGCGTGTTGTAGATGGCAGTGCCGGCTGCCGCGGCGCCGCCGTCGGCTCCCTGGTAGCCGAGATCGATGATGACGATGACATTGCCAGGGCCAACCGATCCGCTTCCCGCCGCGGGAGAGCTGAGCGCGGTTCGCATCTGGGTATAGGCGCGTCCGGCCTGGGCCAGCATGGTGTTCTGAGCGTTCTGATCGATGCGAGCCTGCAGCGGGATTTTCGGGGGCTCCGGCGGAGTGTTGGTTCCGGAGCGCAGCAGGCCGTCGGCAATGCTCCACTCGAAAGTCGCCATGTTGAGTTCAGTGCAGGCGGTGCGGACCAGGTTGACGGCGTGCGTCTCCTCCGACGTTTCCATCACCACGATGGGCGTCGAGGAGTTGATGAGAACTTTGAGGCGATCGAGTCCGTCGGTCATGGTTGAAACCACAAAGCCCGCGAGCATTGCGCAATCTGGAGAGGAATCGTATCAGGGCATCGCTTCGGCGATGCCGTCAAACCGGGCGAGATACAAGCTGCTTTTTAGCCGCCGGGTTTCGCCGCACCCGCACAGCGGCTATAAAGCCCGTCCTCGGCTCCCATGCGGGGCGGCATGCCTGAAGGCATGCCCTGATACGAACCTCGTCTTCGACGCACTTTCGAATTCTTTCGCCGAACCGTCGAACCGCACGGGTTTGACCGGTCGGGAATGCTTCCCTATAATAAGTAATTCGGACCCACCCCGAATATCTCTCTGCATACACGAAGGTAACGAACCAGCTATGGCAAATCATCTTTCGGCGCTGAAACGTGCGCGCCAGACCGAACGCCGCACCGCGCGCAACCGCGCCAACACTTCCACCCTGCGTACGCAGTTGCGCGACCTGCGCGAGACCATCGAAAAAGGCGACAAGGCTGCCGCCGAGGTGGATTACCGCAAGACGGTATCCGCTCTGGATAAGGGCATCCAGAAGGGACACTGCACGAGAACACGGCCTCGCGCTACAAGTCCCGGCTGGGCAAGCGCGTTACGGCGTTGAAGTAGTTCTTAGCCGTCGGGTATCAGAAAATCTGAGGCAGACTTTCGGGTCTGCCTTTTTGTTTGGGGACCCGCGCGAGGACCCGGCGTGCCTAACTAGACCGTCACTGCGTGCCATGTTGCGCGGCGACCTCGCGCTCAATGAGGGCATGCCACGCCGGCGTCGAACGATTCCATCTCCCCGCGTAGGTACCGTCCCAGACCATTCGAACATTTGCCGGACCGAATTTGTCGTCGCGCCCTGCCAGGAACACCGAGCCCGGCCCGCCGTCTTTGTCGATGCAGTAACGCATGCCGTAGATCATGGTCAGGCCGTCGCGGTCGAAAGAAGTCGCCGGCTCGATCCCGCGTTTGAAATACAGGATTTCGTACTCCCAGCCTAAACTCCCTCCCGAGAGCGGCCGATCCCAATCTACAAAACCAGCCGTCCACGGATCGAACTGCCGGAGAAGTTCTGGATCAGTAATTTCGACCGGGTGCTTGAGTTCGCCGCCGCTGACCAGGATCATGTCGGGGGACCGTTGCGAATCGCTCATCGCCACCGCATCGCCCATCAGTGAGTTCCACGCAGCGGTCGCCGGGTGCCACTTGCCGTCCGCGTCGCCGCGGATGATCGTGCTGACGTTGCCACGATACTGAGGCTCGCCGGGGCCCGGCAAGTAGACATAGCCAGCGGTGCCGGTCGAGCAGTAACGCATGGCGTAGATCATCTGTAAATTGCCGCGGTCCAACGACGATTCCCTTCCCGGCCACTTCATATAAAACCGGACTTCAAAGGAGCGCCGGAAGCACGGCGCGTCGGCCAGCGGCTTCTCTTGCCAATCCGCGAACTGGCCGTTCCAGGGATCGAATGCCTCCAGCAAACCGGGGTCGGTGATTTCGATGGGTTGGGCCAGACCACCGCCCGAGATCAGAATCAGATCAGGAGAACCTTTGCTGTAGGCGAGAGGTGCAACCGCAAGAACCAGAAGCAGAGCGAACAGGCAGCGCTTCGTCATACGTCAACTCCTACATCCCAGGACGAATTTCGTCTTCCATCTTCCGTCTTAAATCTTCATCGCTAGCCGGGTTGGCCGGGTCAATAGGAATCGGCCAATAGGAATAATGCTACACCGGCAGCTGTTCCTGCATCCAGCCCGGGGTTTCCAGTTTTGGCTGGGTGGTCAAGTCCATGACCAGGCGTTCGAGCACCATGCGCTTGCTGACGGGATTGGAGCGCAGAGCCAGGTCGGCTTTGGCTACCAGGCGGATGGCGCGCGTGAGTTCGCGGCGGGATTTGTAGCGGCGGGCTTGCTTGATGATGTCGTCGGCTGCGAACGGGGGCACGCGGAAGCCTTGCCAGAGCGCGGCCCACAGCATGCGCTGGTCGCGGACGTTGCGCTCGAGAATCACCAGCATCTGGCGAAAGGTTTTGGCCAGCATGTAGATGTGTCCGATGGCGGCTTCTTCGCCTTCGCCGGAGAGCAGAATCGCGTCGAGAATTTCGAGGGCGCGCACCCGCTCTTTGGCCGAGATGGCGTCGGTCAGTTCATATAAAGACCGCTGCTTGGCGGCCAGCACCATGGTTTCGACGTCGCCGAGGGTGATGCGCTTTTTTTCACCGACGTAGAGAATCAGCTTCTCCAGTTCGTTGGAGATCATCATCATGTCGCCGCCGAGAGCGTCGACTAGTTCGCGGGCGCCGTCGGCGTCGATTTTCACCTCGCGGCCGGTGCAGTAATCGGAAATCCAGCGGACTGCTTCGCCCTCTTCGACCCGCGCCAGTTCCACAATGCCGCAGTACTGGCCCATGGTTTCGCGGATGCGCTGGTAGCGTTCCTTATCCTGCATCTCCATGCGGCGGACGTCGGCGGGAATGCTGATGTGGTCGGCGACAAAGACGAGGAGCGCATCGGGATTCGGATTCTTGCAGTAGTCCTCGATGGCCGCAAGCTTTTCGTCGTTCGATCCGCGGCCGAAAAGATTCTTCACGCCGCGCACGAAGAAGACCTGAAACGGGGCCATCAGCGAAGGCGTGCGGGCGCGGTCGAGAACCTCGGCGAGATCGTTTTCGGCGAGATCGAATTCGAAGAAGCTGAAGTCGCGCAGATCCGCCGGCACCAGGTGCTCGAGAATGGCATCGCGAAAGCGTTTGCGGAAAAACGCCTCATCGCCGACAAAGACGTAGGCCGCGCGCAGCTTGCGCGATTCCAGTTCGCTGACAAAGCGTTCGGCCTGGGCGAAGGCCCGCATCAGATTTTCCTCGTCGTGGCGCTCATTATTTTTGAATGTAACATCGAGAATTCGATTCGCCTAGTGGTCCAACAGTAACGTGGAGCAGCGCGGCTTCTTCTTTCGCCCCGCTGGGGCTTACTGATTTTCCGCTCGCCTCCTCCCACGGCTTGCGCCGTGGGCTGCATTCTTGCGCCGCTTCGCGGCTTGCGACACTCTCAACTTCAAGTGGCTACAGTTTACTCAGGAAATCCATCACCTCGGGCGAGGTCCAGTCGACGGGGCCGATGAACTTGCGGCGCATCACGCCCTGGCGGTCGATGACGTAGGTCTCCGGCCAGCCCGAAGTGCCGTACATGGTGGCAATTTTCTGTTCCGGATCGCGCACGGTCAGAAAGTTAACGTTCCGCACTTTGAGAAAGCGGTGGTAGGCGTCAGGATCGACGTCGATGCTGACGCCGAGGACCACGACTCCCTTGCTCCGCGTGCGATCCTGCATGGCGATCAATGACGGAAGCTCTTCTTCGCACGGAGGACACCAGGTGGCCCAAAAATTCAAGACCACGACCTGGCCGCGAAACTGATTCAATGTCACTTTTCGATCGGAGTCTTGCAGTGTAAAGTCGCGGGCGGCCGCGCCCACGTGAGGCGGCCGCGACCCGCTATAGCAACCCGAAGCCGCCACGGTGGCACCCAGCACGAGCCCCAGAAGAATTCGCTTCATGGTCTGGAATCCCTCTTCATTTTGGGAGCCATTCTAGAAGCCGTCTTCATTCTAGAAGCCCTCTTCATTCTAGAACCCCTCCAGGATGTTGGAGACCAGGGTGCGCGCAAAGTCTTGCGAGAGGCGGCGGAAGGCAGGAGAATCTTCCTCGAAAAAGCTGCTCAAATCCTGCGAGACTTCGTATTGCTCGCGAAACAGGTACGCGGGATTCTGGTACAGCACCTTGCCGCTGCGGTCGGTGAGCACAACCTTCATGCTCACCACGACGAGAACGCTAGCGGCGCGGCCGGTCGCGGTGTCATAAGTGAGCGGAGAAGCGGTGGTAGAGAGTACGGTGCCCCGCAAAGTGGCGTCCGCATCTTCGCTCGCATCGTTGAGGATGCGGTAGTGAGTGCGGGTGGTGAACTCGCGCACTACAGAGGCGGTCAGCATCTGCTCGATGCGGTAAGTGAGGGTCTCATTCTTGAAAGCCGGCACGGCGATGGTCTTGACCGTCTCCGGAAGCTGCACGGTATGACCGACAGTGTGGTAGCCGCATCCGGCGGTCAGCGCGCAGAAGGCCAGCAGCATCAGCGCCGGCAAGCGGTCGCTCATCACTGAATCTTCCCCGTGGGGCGCGACGCGGTCATGCTCTCCGCAATCTCCACCGAGGTCAGAGCCGAGATGCGGAGATTATCGGCAGCTGCCCACAACCAGACGCCATTGGGCTGCGCAGGATCGATCTTCAGTTCGAGCTGGATGTCGGCTTGTCCGGCGGCGCTTACGTTGCTCGGAGGATCATCCTCCGGGCCAGGAATCGTTACGTGATCTCCGGCCAGGGCCAGAGACAACGCCGGCAAATCGATGGCACTCTCCATCTCCAGGAAAACAGCCAGCGCATAGCCGTGGAAGATGGGAGCCTGCAGCAGCAGGAGCGAAGGCTGGGGAGCGGCGTCCCCGGCAATCTTCTTATAATGCCGCAAGATTCGCGCCTCGACCGAATCGAGGGAAGGCTGCGACTTGTGCCCATAGCGTGCGATCATGTTGAAGGCGACCTGGGCATCGTAAACATCTTTGGGCAGCGGCTGGAACGACAGCAGGTTCACGGTCTGCTGGTGCAACTCGTCCATGCCGCGCTGGCCGTGCTCTGAAGCGGGTTCGAAAATCGTGGAAGTGACGCGCCGGATCGCCCCAGCCTTCTGGGCCCGCAAGACCAGAAGAGCCAGCGTCACCGCGACCGGATGCGCCGCCACGCACGGGCCGGGCTGCAGTTCCGGCGCAGGGATGCGGGCACGTTCGCGCTCAACCCAAACCGACCGCACGCTGGCCCCGGCGTCATTCTCCAAAAACGAGGAGAGATCGATGATGGCGCTGCCGGCGTCGCGGGCGTCTTTCCAGTTGCGGCGCGTGCACTCTTCATCGCAAGCAAAAAAAGTGAAGTCCACATGCTCAAACTGTTCGGCGCGCACCCTCTGGATAAAGCTGATCTCGTCTCCCATGGCCTCGAGCTGGCCCATGGACTCTTCGTCGTCGAGCAGGCGGATATCGGCGGCCGGGAAATTGCGCTCGTTCAGCATTTCGGCGACTTCCTTGCCCTTGAGCGAGCCCGCTCCGACGATCGCGGCGCGGTACAGATTCCCACGCGCAGCGGCGGGATGCGGCGCTGGCGGTACCTTGACGGAATCGTTCATGACGCCTGCGAAGCCTCCTGGTAGGGCGGCGGCGGTGGATCCGTCCGGCGACGGAAGATCCATTGCACCCGCCAGAAAACCCCGGAGATCATATAGAGCAGCGCGATCCCGAAAAGAACCTTGCGGTGAAAAATAAAAATCAAGGCAAAAAGCGCCGCCATCAGAACGATCAGCCGAAAGGGATGCCGCGAGCGAAAATCAATATCTTTAAAGCTATAGAAGCGCCAGGTGCTCACCATGAGGTAGCCGACCGTGGTCACCATGGCCAGCCAGGTCAGGGCCGTATACCACGAGATGATGGGATCGCCCGACGAAAAGTGAACCACCGCGGCGATTACGCCCGCGCCCGCCGGAATGGGCATGCCGACAAAATACTTCTTCCCCGGGCGGCCGGGATTGGAGGGCTGAGGATTGCTCGTGATGTTGAACCGCGCCAGGCGGCTGACTCCGGCGATCAGGAAAAGGAAGCTGGCAATCGCGCCCAACTGCGTCAGCTTGATGTGCCACTCCGTCAGCAGAACCACCGGCATCAGGTGAAATCCCCAGGTCCAGGCCAGCAGGGCCGGAGCCACGCCAAAGGTGATGGCGTCGGCCAGAGAATCGAGCTCCTTGCCGAAATCGCTGGTCGTGCCGGTCATGCGTGCAATGCGGCCGTCGAGCCCGTCGAACAGCACGGCGAATCCAATCGCCTTGGCTGCGTTGTCGAGGTGGCCGTAGTCGGTGGCCGTGGCGCGCATGACCTCGAGGATGGCGTAGTAGCCCAGCGCCATGTTCGCGGTCGTAAACAGCGATGGGAGAATGTACATCCCCTTGCTCTGCCGGCCTCGTGATTTGGGGGAGGATGGATCCATCGTGTGCTCTCTCAGTGGGCTCTCTCGCTGGCCGGGTTGCTTCCCGCGGCCGCCAGTGGGCTCGGTGCCTGCGGCAGGTAGGCCAGCACGCTGGCGCCGCCCTTTACGCGGTCGCCCACCTTCACATTCACCTGGGCGGAGGCGTCGAACAGCACGTCGACGCGCGATCCGAACTTGATCAGGCCCACGCGTTGGCCGCGCTCCAGCCGGTCGCCGACCTTGGGGTAGAACACGATGCGCCGCGCCAGCAGGCCGGCAATCTGCTTGAAAACGACGGTCTGGCCGTCGCCGTCACTCACCATGGTGACGATGTTCTGCTCGTTCAATTCGGCGGAAGTCTTGTTCATCGCGTTCAGGTACTGGCCGCGCTGGTGGCGAACTTCGCGAATCACGCCGGAAACGGGCGAGCGGTTCACATGCACATTAAACACGCTGAGGAAAATGCTCAGCCGCGTCCATTTCTCGTTACCGACCGTGACGGTTGAGACGTCGGTGACTTTGCCGTCGCCGGGAGAAACCACCGCGCCCGCATCCTGCGGGATCGCCCGCTCCGGATCCCGAAAGAACCACAAAAAGAAAAACGCCAGCAGGCAGGGGACGATCGCCCACGCGGGATGAGTCAGCCAGCCGACCAGGACCGCGGCGGCGAGCAGAGGCAGGGCGTAGAAGTATCCGTCTCGGACCATGGGTTGTCGAACCAAGAAGCTACTAATTCAAGAGAGCTACCAATTATAGAGCAGGCTGGCAGCCCGGTGCCGATTTGGGAAATTCGGCTAGTGGGCTACTTTCATTAAGCCTACGAGCAGTGGAGGGCGGAAAGACGGGTGGCCTAACAACCGGAGCGTTCGATACCCTACACTCGACCTCAATGCCTTCGCGGTACAATTACCCCTTCATGCCAAAGGCGAGAGTCAAGAAGAAGGCATCCAAGAAAACCTCAGCTAACAAGAAAACCTCAGCTAAGAGGACAATTACCGTGCTCGTTGTTCCTCTCGCGAAACTCCCTAAAGCCGTTATCCGTAAAGCCACCAAAATCGATTAATAGCTCGCTACCGAAATCCGGGTAGTGTCCTAGTGGTTCCTAGTAAAAACGAGCCCTCTCAGCGGATGGATGTTCCCCATGCAGGAACTCGTAACATTTTCCAACTGCGGCATAAAGCGAACAATCGGCACACCCCATCAAGGTCCTAAGAGTGCATTAGAGGTCATACATTCGAAGGTAGGATAGGCCTAAAGATCAGTGACCGATTTTAATAGCAGGAGGGCATCCTGTCATCAGAAGCCAAGACTAGGGCCAAGATCGCCTTCTTGAGTCGGGAGATGGATGAGCTTCACGCTGCCACTCACACGTATTGGGAAAAGGGCACCAAGCAATCGAAGGAAGAGCGCGCGAAATATCAGTGGCGGGCAGGATCGGCTAGAGAGGATCAAGGAAGAACTCGCACGGTTGCGCGGCCAGTCGCCGACCGCTTGACAGTCCCGCTCGCGGTACCACATCCCTCGACTTGCCCTTTGTGGGCAACTCGGGTCCCGTTTGGCACTGTTAAAGAGTAGCCGTGGGTGTACACTCTTCGCCTAGGTGGCAGATCGCTGCACGGTAGGTAAGCTTTCGCAAGCACCGAGATGCGGATCCAGTAGGATTGAGTTCCGAAATGAGTGGGTCTGCCGCTTAACACACTCTCAGGGCCATGCTCGGCCCTTCGCAGCTTTCAGAACACTACCCTCCTCCTTTGCCTCACATGATGGATGGAGCAGACGCCCCCCTCGCCAAACTTAGCGTCCTTTAATTCCACTGCCTGGTGGCAAATTGGGCAGATGAAGCTTATCCGAGCTTCTGTCATATCTGGAAGAGCGGCTTGGCTGCCAGAACTTTAACAACGCAGTAGTAGACACCACCGAAATCCACTGGTTTTGGACCGGATTCAGCCGGCTCGACGACCACTTCTGCACGGAGTCCGATCTGGCGTGGCGCCCCCCATCTTTATCACGGACCCCATCACTCGACCCCTGCCGAAGGCGCACTGTCGGAAGGTCACGACGTCCAACGGCAGAGCCGGTCTTAAAGCAACATGCGGGGCCGTCTTAAGAAGGTTTAATGACCAGCCTCGATCGTCATCTAATGAAGCGACACGATTTGACGATAGTTCAGGAGCAAGGCGCATGTTACTAGATGCGCTTTGCGGAGGAGTAACGAAATGTCAAAGGACAGCACCGCCGTCGCGGAGGCTCAAACCGAAAAAGCAGGCAAGCTGCGCGCCGAGGCCGATCTGGATATGTTGAAGATTCTGGTCGATAGCGTAAGGGAATACGCCATCGTCATGCTCGACCCCAAGGGACAGATAGTGAGCTGGAGTCCAGCGGCCGAGCGGCTCAAGGGCTATACCGCGGAGGAAATCATCGGCAAGAACATCTCCATTTTCTCGACGGCGGAAGACGCAGCCGTTAATAAGACGGCACTTGAGTTGGAAACTGCGACGCGCGAAGGCCGGTTTGAAGACGAGGGCTGGCGGGTGCGAAAGGACGGTACCAAGTTCTGGGCCAACGTCGTGGTTACCGCGTTGCGCGACGTCAATGGCACGCTCAGAGGCTTCGGTAAGGTTACTCGCGATCTCAGCCAACGCAAAGAATCGGAAGAACGGATCAAGCGGCAGGCCAAGGAGATTTTGGAAATGGCCACCGTCATCGTTCAGGTCTGGGACGGCATCATTCTGGTTCCGCTGATCGGAATGCTGGATAGCGATCGCACCCAGCAACTGATGGAACGCCTCTTGCAGCGGCTCACCGAGACGAATTCACCGGTGGCGCTGATCGATATCACTGGTGTGCCGACCATCGATACCCAAACTGCCCAGCACCTGATCGAAACCATCAAGGCGGTGCGCTACATCGGCTCTGAAGTAGTCCTGACCGGCGTCCGCCCTGCCATCGCCCAGACCCTGGTGCATTTGGGCATTGATCTTTCGGGAGCTACGACGCGATCGTCACTCACGGCAGGGTTGCGGGTAGCGTTCGAGATCATCAACATTCACGTCGCTCGAGAGAGTGCCCAAGGGGCGGCGGTGGGCAAGTGAACGAAGGCATAACCGTCCTAAAAGTGCGTGATGTCCTCCTGGTGACTATGCCTGCCGATCCCGACGACGCCACCGTGTCCGCACTGCAGAGCAGGACGCTGGACGCGATGGAACAGCACGATGTGAAAGCCTTGATTCTCGACCTCTCGAAGGTCGAAATCCTCGATTCTTACTTCGCCCGGACCGTGGCGGAGACTGCCCGAATGGTGACGTTGATGGGCGGTGAAACCCTGATTGCCGGAATGCGGCCGGCGGTGGCGATCACCGCGACCGAATTGAATGTGACCCTGGGTGCGACCCGCACCGTCCTGACCGTGGATCGCGCCCTCGATCTGGCTGGCAATCTGTCCCGGAGCAAGGCCGTCCGGAAGGGGAGGGCTCGGCTATGAGTGAGCCGGAGCAGGGCACAGTCCCGATCGATGTGGAAGCCGACATTGCGGTTGCCCGCCGCCTGGTCCGCGACATTGCCGGGAAGATGGGATTCGGAGTCACAGAAACCACTCGGATCATTACGGCCGCCTCCGAACTGGGGCGCAACGTCTTCAAATATGCCGGGAAAGGTGCGATGCACTGGCGAACCCTCCAAAAAGGGGATGTCAGCGGGGTCGAACTGCGCTTTGAGGACCACGGGCCTGGCATCGCGGATCTCGACGCCGCCATGCGCGAGGGCTACAGCACGGGCGGAAGCCTCGGAATGGGTCTGCCCGGAGCCAAACGCCTGATGGACGAGATGGACATTCGGACGTCTCAGGGCCAGGGAACCACTGTGGTGGTAAGAAAATGGCGCCGGCGATGAGTCTTTCATGCAGACGATGACCAGTGCGCAAATTTCGGTGGGCCAGTCCTTCGACTTTGGCATGGCGCAGCAAACTGCACGGGAGATCATGCGAAAGCTGGGGTTTGCCGCGCAGCCGGCTGAGGATGTCGTGCTCATCGTGACCGACTTGGCCTCCAATCTCGTCCGACGGGCCCGCCATGGCACTCTGGCTCTTCGACTGCTTGACACCGGAGAAAGGGTTGGGATCGAAGTGGAGACTGAGGATCATGGGCCGGGAAGGATCGACCCAGCCCAGGCGTTCCAGGGAGGTGCACCCGCAGGCGGTGGTCTGGAAACTGGGCTGGAGACGGTAAAGCGGCTGATGGATGAAACGGAAATCAGTTCGACGGCGGGACTGGGCACGCGGATTCTGTGCCGACGATGGCTGCATCCGAAAGCCAAGACGGCAATCGTTCATCCCTGGCAAATCGGTATCGCCACCCGGCCGTTCGGTCAGTCCACGGCCAATGGCGACGCCTTTGTGATTCATGAAAGCAACGGTCACCTGCTGGCTGGGGTAATCGATGGGCTCGGACATGGCGAACTCGCCCAGCAGGCTGCGCTGGCTGCGCAATCGTACGTTCAATCCTATTACGAACTGCCTCTGGACGAACTCTTCAGCGGGGCCAGCCGGGCTTGCCACGGCACCCGCGGTGTGGTGATGGCCCTGGCCCGCTTCGAATCTCCAACAACCATCACGTCTGCCAGCCTGGGGAACATCGAAATGCGCGCCTGGAGTGGCACGGAGCGAGTTGACTTTGGGGTGGAGCGCGGATTTTTGGGTGCACAAGAAAGCCCTGTGCAGGTGCGCCAGCATGGCTGGGACCCGAAATGGATGCTGGTGCTGCACAGCGATGGCCTGCGCGCCCAATGGCAGTGGAGCGACTTTCCCGGGCTGGAGCTTGCACCTCCGCAGGCGGTTGCGAACCAACTCCTGAAGGTCCTGGCGAAAGAGCAGGATGACGCCACCGTGGTTACGGTGAAGTGCTGGAACCCCACACCATGACCACCCGCCCAGCTCCCGGCTTGGAACCAGGCACGAGAGATCCCCAGACCTTAATCCGCTTGCTGCAAGCCGAGTTGGCGACCACTCACTTGTTGCAGACCGAGTTGGCCACCACCAACCACGAAGTCATGACCCTGACTCTGGATCTGGAAAAGCGAGTGGCGGAACGCGTAAAAGAGCTCTCGACCGCCAATAATGACCTGCTCCGGGAAAACGTTGAGCGCCGCCGCGCGGATGAAGAGGTGCGCAGGCTAAACGAGGATCTGGAACGCCGGGCCGAACTTCTGGAAGCAGCCAATAACGAACTGGAAACATTCTCCTACTCGGTGTCGCATGATTTGCGGGCGCCCCTGCGGCACATTCTTGGCTTCGCCAGCATGTTGCGCGAGGATGCGGGAGACGAGTTGGGCGAGAAATCGCAGCAGTATCTGGAGAAAATTACGCAATCGGCAACCAGGATGTCGTCTCTGATCGACGACTTGCTGTATTTTTCCCGTTTCTCCCACGTCGAACTCACCCGGGGGTCAGTGGACCTGAATGCAGTCGTGGACGGCGTGATCCGGGACCAGGAGACGGAACTCAAAGGCCGCAATATCGTCTGGAAACGCACGCCCTTGCCGCGCGCGTGGGGCGATTTGGCATTGCTGCGGCAAGTCATGGTGAATCTGGTCTCGAATGCCTTGAAGTACAGCCGCAACAGCGATCCGGCAGAGATTGAAATCGGCGTGCTCGAGAGCCGGCCGGGGGAAACCGTCTTCTTCGTGCGCGACAACGGGGTTGGCTTTGACTCGCGATACGCCAACAAACTGTTCGGCGTCTTTCAACGCCTGCACAAGGCGAGCGATTTCGAGGGAACTGGCATCGGCTTGGCCAGCGTGCGCCGTATCATCGCCCGGCACGGCGGCAAGACCTGGGCGGAAGCGAAGGTCGGGAAAGGCGCAACCATTTTTTTCAGTTTGCCTTCCGGGACCACCTCTCCCTGTTCGCCGGCAAGGAAGTCCTGAGCGGGGTCGACTCCACCGGAACCGGAGCGTAACCGTAGATCTCGGGCAAACCGCAGCAAATGCATGGCAGGCCGACCGCGATCCAGCAGAAAGGCTTGGATGTACTGGTAACAAAGGCGCCCGGTCGCACTCCTGCGGATCGCCTTCGGGAAGATATGTTCCTCCCTTGGCGGCGACGCCGCATGGAGGTTGGCCAGAATCTAAGCTACGTTAACGCCGTACTGCTGCCGGTACTCGCGCTCGATAGACTCCATCTGATCTTTCAAACGCAGTTTCAGCTTCTTCAGACGGACCTCTTCCAGCTTCTCGTCTTCGCTGAGGTAACGTTTTTGGGTGAGTGAATCGAGGCGTTGCGAGTACCGCGTGTGCTCCTGAGCCAATCTGCGGAATTCCTCATGATTGGTCAGAAGTTCGTCTTTCGAAGTCAGCATCCAGCAGACCTCCAACCGGGATATGAGCTGAGGCTAGCACAGCGCAAAAGTGGGTTCAATGCCAAAAAAGTGGTGCAACTGCGTGGCGCGGTCTCAGTATGAGAATCGTTTCATCCTCACTTTATCCCTAGACTAAAACGGTATAGCAGGGCATCTTCGGCAGGGTCTTTGTAATAGGCCTTGCGGCGGCCGGTTTGCGCGAAATTTGTTTTCTCATAAAGGCTTCGCGCCGCGGCGTTCGACTCGCGGACTTCCAGAAACACAGACTGGCTGTTTGTTTCGGCCGCCATGGCGAGCAGAGCGTGCACGAGCCGCTGTCCCAGCCCCTGGCGGCGCGCCGCGGGAGCGACCACCAGGTTTTCCAACTCCCATTCAGGAGCGAGATGCCGGGCAACCAGAAAGCCTAGAATGTCGCAGCTTGAACCGGGAGCGTTCTCGTCGGTGGCGGAATGGAAATGGAACGGTGCGTCGGCGACCAGGACAAGCCGCTTCGCGTCTGCCCTCTCGGATACGCTCTCGATCCCATGCTCGAACGTCTGCTCGAACATCTGCTCGAACATCTGACGATACTGCTGCTCAGTCCAGTGCGCCGCAGAAGCACACGAGCGTTCCAGATGAGTGATAGAGGGCACATCAGCGGGAGTGGCAAGGCGGATCAAGAGTTTTCGGTCGACGCGGCTTTCGTTTCAGCTAGCAGCTAGCAGCTAGGAGCTTTTCTTCACAAACATCTCGGCATCGGAGCGGCGCAGATAGTTCGCTTCCAACCGTTCGGGCGAGACGATTTCGCCGGCCTGCAATTTTTTCCAGCCGAACTGGGCGATCATCGCGGCGTCAGGGCGCTCGATCGGGAACACCGTGAGACCTTGATCGCGCGCAGCTACGGCCAGAGCCGAATCCGGAGTGGCGACCACCGACTCTTGGGCCAGGGACAAGGACAAGAACTCGGCTCGCGAAACGAGTTCCTCCCGCAGCATCCGCACCGATTCGCCAGCCATTTCATAGGCACCGAAATACACTTCGCCGCGGCCGCCATCGAGTGCAGCCACAACCTTTCCCTGAGCGCGACTGGCGGTCGCCACCAGTTCTAACAGAGAAACCGGCACGATGGGCTTCCGCAAAATCTCCGCGAGCGCCTTGATTGCCGCCAACCCAACGCGCAGGCCGGTGAACGATCCGGGGCCGGAGACCACAATGAAAGCGCCGATGTCGGCTTTGCTGAACCCGTGCCGCGACAACAGGGCCGCGATCTGCGGGACCAGTTGCGCCGAGAATGTTCCGCCCGCAAGTGGCGCGACTTCGACGATCTCCGCGTCGTCGAGATCAGGTTCGCCCGCGCGGGCGAGAGCGACGGTGCCGTCTTTGCCGGAAGTGTCGGTAACGAGAAGAAGCATCTTTAATGTTCTTGCCCTATCCGTGTTGATCTGTGAAAATCCGTGGCAGGTCTCCGTTCTTATCCCTGCACGAGTTCGAGCAGCACTCCGCCCGTGCCAGCGGGATGCACAAAGACATACTGGTGCCCGCCGGCGCCGACTTTGATTTCTGCCGACACCAGGCGCACACCGTCGTGCTGGAGACGCTCGACCGCTGCGGGTAGATCCGGCACTTTCAAGCACACATGGTGCAGGCCCTCACCGCGCTTGGCGATAAACTTTGCGATGATCGAATTCTCAGACGTGGCCTCAAGCAGTTCGAGCCGGCTCTCACCGACCGGCACCATCACGAGGCGGACTTGCTCCTGTTCCACCGTTTCTTCCGGCGAAACGCTGAGGCCGAGTTTTTCGTAAATCGCCTTGGCGGCTGTCAGCGACTTCACCGCGATTCCGAGATGATCGATCTGAACCATTGAGTTTGCTCACGTGGCGGCGGACGCATTCGTCCGCCCGCGGTTCAACTTCAGAGTTCGTTCAACTTCAACACCTGCCCCGGACGAATGCGTCCGGGGCTACGTGTTTCCTTTCGCCGCAATCTCCTCCACCAGCGTATAGGGATCGCGTTTATGCTCCGCGACTTCCGCGGCGAACCGAGTTAGATTGCCATCGCCAAACTGCGCCCGCGCTTTCTCGAGCATTACATCGCGCAGCATTTCCACCAACCGTTCCTGCCAATTCTCAACACTCTTTTTCAGCGCCAGGTTCTCCTTCTGCAGATACGCTTCGTAGTCTGCGATCGCGGCGGCCAACTCGGCCACTCCGGTTCCGTCGCTGGCAACGGTTTTCACAATGGGCGGCGTCCATCCATCGTGGCGCAGCGCTAGCGATTGCAGCGCGCGAATCTCGCGTTCCACTCTCTCCGCGCCCTCGCGATCACTTTTGTTGATCACAAAGATGTCGGCGATCTCCATGATGCCCGCCTTGATGGTCTGCACATCGTCGCCCATGCCGGGAACCAGAATCACGACCGTGACGTCAGCCAGCCGCACGATTTCGACTTCATCCTGTCCGACGCCCACGGTTTCAACGAGGATGACGTCGCGGCCCGAAGCATCGAGCACGGTCGTGACGTCGGCCGTGGTGCGCGCCAGGCCGCCTAGCGACCCGCGAGTCGCCATGCTGCGAATGTAAATTCCCGGGTCAGCGAAATGTTCCTGCATGCGGATGCGATCGCCCAGAATCGCGCCTCCCGTGTAAGGGCTGGTCGGGTCCACGGCGACAATGCCGACCGTGTAGTTCCCGTCGTAATTCCCGCCGGGTGCCTCATTCAAGCCGCGTCCTTTGCGGCTTGTATGGGGATTCGGAGTCTGACGGAAATGCCGCGCCAACTGGTCAACCAGCGTGCTCTTGCCCGCTCCCGGCGCCCCCGTCAGCCCAATCACGCGCGCCCGCCCGCTGTGCGGAAACAACGCCTTCAGCAGATCGGACCACCCCGGCGCGCGATTCTCGACCACAGAAATCGCCCGCGCCAGAGTCCGCACATCGCCCGAGCGCAGCGAGTCGATCCATGACGGGTCGATCCATGACTGGATGTCGTGATTCAAACCTGGGTTTTTCAAACGGGCGTCTTCCCAACGATCATCTTTCAAGCGATCAGTGTAAAGCAGCCGGCTGACAAACTGAAACTACCGGTGGCGTTGAAATCGGTGGCGCGAACGAATTACCGAGGTTCATTGCTCACCGATCCTCCCCGATGTAGATTGAACCGGAGCAATCGAATCGGACTAAATTGAGTTCGATCAGGAAAAAGTTTCTGCGCCCTTGAACGCCACATCCCAAGCCGATCTCGCGTCATCCGTCAGGAAGATGAACTGGCTCGGCTGGCTTCCTCTGATGGCGCTTCCCGCGACGGCCGTTTTGCTGGGCGAGCACAGGCCCGCATGGGTGTTCATGTGGGCGCTGTCGTTTTCCATTTTCGCCGGCCTGAAGTGGATGACTTGGTGGAACGCTCGCTCGCACATCGCTCACAGCGCGGGCCGGTCGTTCGCCTACCTCCTGGCTTGGCCCGGAATGGACGCGGAGACTTTTCTCAGCGCGGACAGGCTTGCGGTTAAACCGTCCGCTCAGGACTGGCTCTGGGCGGCTCTCAAGACTGCGCTGGGCGCGGCGCTGCTGTGGATGGTGGCGCGCCGCATCCCCGAACAGCAGAATCTGCTTCGCGGTTGGATTGGATTGTTGGGCTTGATCTTTCTGCTGCATTTCGGCAGCTTCCATCTGATCGCCCTGTTCTGGCAGACGATGGGAATCGCCGCCGAACCAATCATGGCGAAACCCATCCTGTCGAAAACTCTGAGCGAGTTCTGGGGCAAGCGCTGGAACCTCGGCTTCCGCCAGTTGGCGCACGATTTTATTTTCCGTCCGCTGCACCGGCGCATCGGCGCGGCCGCGGCAGGGTTGCTGGTGTTTGTCGCCTCGGGGCTGATTCACGACCTGGTGATTTCGCTGCCCGCCCGCGGCGGATATGGACTGCCCACGGGCTACTTCATCCTGCAGGGCCTGGGCGTGACTCTGGAGCGATCGGCACTGGGCCGGCAGCTTGGATTGCAGCAGGGCGCGACCGTCTGGATCTTCATGCTGATTGTGACCGCTGCTCCGGCTTTCTGGCTTTTTCATCCTCCGTTTGTGATGCATGTCATACTTCCCTTTATGCGCGCGGTTCACGCTCTATGACGCATCTTTCGGCGGAACGGCTATTCGATCTCATCCTGTGGCTGGCCGGCGCCGGGCACTTCGTAATTCTGTGTGCCAGCTTTCAGGTGCCGACCCGCTTGCACTGGAAACAGGATCTGGCGCAGCTCATGCCCCTCAACCGCAAGCTGCTATGGGTGCAGAGCGGATTCACGGTGCTTACCATCATTGCGTTCGGCACGCTGACGCTCGCGCTGCATCGGGAATTACTGCGCGGCGACCGCGCGGCGCTGGGGCTGGCCTGTTTTATTGGGAGCTACTGGACGGCGCGCATTCTGGTCGATGCATTCTACTTTTCCCACGAGGACTGGCCCCAGGGAAAACAGTTCGTCATCGGCCACATCCTGCTGACATGCTTGTTCGCCGCGCTGGCTTGCAGCTATTGGGGATTGTTCGTGTGGCAAGTATGGCTGAGAGCCTGAGCCGAAAACTGCTGGATCGGAGATCGGAGATCGGATCAGCGAAGAGGTTCCCCTCCCGGTCCGATGCCCAGAATTCTGCGGGCGAGCCGGCCGAGCACGGGATATTCAGCCCATTCGCCCTTTCCAGCTCTGATTCCATACACGATTGCGACGACCACCATACATACCCACCAGCTCATCATTCCCAACCATAAAGCCGGGAAAAGGACGACGAACGCAGGTGGAAGGGAACCGTTCTGAGTAGTCGACTGCTGGACCACAAAACCAGCAATCGCAACTACAACAAATCCTCCGACGCAAAGCATCACGAAGAGAAAGTACACTCCCTGCAACAACAAAGCCTGGAGCGCATGGAACGAGACAAACCGTGAATTCCGCTTGACCAGAAAAATAATCAAGGGAGCAATCCATCCACCGACCAGTTGCAGGACGTGAGCCAGCGTTCCCATGGTGCGCTCGTCCTGCGTGGTCCCTGCCTGAGAAACTCCGCTGATGGGCGCTGGTTCTGACATGCAGCAGAACGGTATCACAGAGCGAACACCGATGCGTGTTCAGAATTCATTCGCTAAAAGCTGGAGCCCATCACTAATCCTTAGTCCTTCAGCAACTGCCGCGCGATCACCAGCCGCTGAATCTCGCTGGTGCCCTCGCCGATGGTGCACAGCTTTACGTCGCGGTAAAACTTTTCCGCGGGATAGTCTTTGATGAAGCCGTAGCCGCCGTGAATCTGCACGCCTTCGTTGGCGCATCGACGGCCACTTCGCTGGCGTAAAGCTTCGCCATGGACGATTCCTGCGTGGTCTTCATGCCGGCATCTTTCATGACGCGGCGCGCATAGTGAGCAGCATGGCCGCATCGATTTCGGTGGCCATGTCGGCAAGCTTCCACTGGATCGCCTGAAAATCGCTGATGGCTTTGCCGAACTGCTGGCGCTGCTTGGAATACTTCAGCGCCGCTTCGTAAGCTCCCTCGGCCATGCCCAGAGACAGCGCGGCAATCGAGATGCGGCCGCCATCGAGCACGCGCATGGCGTCCAGGAAACCCTGGCCTTCGCCGCCCAGCAGATTTTCCGCCGGAATCACGCAGTCTTCGAAGATCAGTTCGGCGGTATCGCTGGCGCGCAGGCCGAGCTTGTTTTCTTTTTGCCCGGGACGAAATCCCTTGGTGCCTTTCTCCACGACGAACGCCGACAACCCATGCGTGTGCGCGGCGCGATCGGTAACGGCCATCACAACAACCACGTCGGCGTAGTGCCCATTGGTGCAGAAGGTTTTCGTGCCATTCAGCACCCAGTTGTTGCCCCGGCGCACGGCGGTCATGCGCGCGCTGCCCGCGTCGGATCCCGACGAGGGTTCGGTCAATCCCCACGCGCCAATGAATTCGCCGGTCGCCAGCTTGCTGACATATTTCTTTTTCTGCGCCTCGTTGCCGGCGAGAAAAATGTGGTTCGAACACAAGCGAAGTGTGCGCCGCCACGATGATGCCGACCGAGCCATCCACGCGCGAGAGTTCCTCAATCGCGGTGACGTACTCGACGTAGCCCATGCCCGCGCCGCCGTACTCGGCGGGAAAATCACTCCCAGCAGGCCCAGCTTGCCCAGTTCCTTGATGGTGGCGAGCGGGAATTCGCTGGCTTCGTCCCACTTCATGACGTTGGGCTTGATCTCGCGCTCGGCAAATTCGCGCACGGTTCTTTTCAAGTGCAGTTGCTCTTCGTTCAGTTGGAAATCCAAAGTTCCTCCAACCCACTCGGGTACTGCGCCTTGCAGTCGTCCCGCATAAGGGGTTTTGACTTTGATCGCCCCGAATTGTGATTAGAACATAGCGGCACGAAGAGGAAGAAGTTACCCCCGGAGAGGGAAGGGAAGGCCGGGTCTACGAGCCGCATGAACACTGGCGATTCATGCGTATTTCGTGGTTCCACCCAACCGACCGGATGGTCTGGAAATAGGATGCGAGCTTGGATCAGCGCTGAATTTGCACCGGTGTCGTCGGCAGGATGGAAATGAGCGGTAGGAAACGCTGCGAAGACCTCATTGGAAAGCAATCGTCCGCGGGGTGTGAGGCGAATGACGTCGCCGTCGCGCTGCAGCAGTCCGTCGGCGATCAGTTCTGCGATGTCGGACGACAGGTCGTCGACAGCTGGCTGGCCGAAGGTCGCGGCGACATCTCCCAAGTCCACGCCTGCGATTCAGGCGCAGACCAAGAAAGAACGACTCTTCGAGCGCGGCGGCGCGGGAAACGACCGTGCAGTGCAGGGACGATCCGGCAACATATTCTTCCAGGGCATCTGCGGTGGCGAAGCGGATCGCCTCAGCTCCCGGCGTCGACGACGCCAGCATGGAATGGGCATCGACGCCGAAGCCCAGATAAGGCTGCCGCGTCCAGTACTTGAGATTGTGTCGAGATTCGCGGCCGCTCGCGCGAAATTGGAAATTTCATATTGCGCGACACCGACTGCGCCGAGTCGTTCGCACGCCGCAACATAGAAATCCGCCGTAGCTTCTTCGTCGGGCACGAAATGCGCGTGATAGCGCGTTCCCCCGGCCATCACCTCGCGCCCCAACCGCGAGTCTTCGTCCACTTCGAGCATGTAAACGCTCACGTGGGCGACGCCGGTCGCAAGCGTGTCATCGAGCGACTGCTGCCAGGACTTCTGCGGTCTGGTGCGGAAGTCCGGCGATCAGGTCGACATTGATATTCGTAATCCCGGCCGCCCGCAGGCGGGCGATGTCGTCCAGCACAGTAGATCGCTTGTGCAAACGCCCGACCGCAGCCGCTTCCGCGTCAACGAACGATTGCACGCCCAGGCTGACGCGATTCACTCCGCAGCGCGATAGTCCTTGCAGCACCTCTGGCCCAAGCGTGCCCGGCGCACACTCGACGGTTACTTCCGCGTCGGGCCGCACCTGAAACTGCGAGCGAACTGCATCAAAAATCCGTTGCAATTGTCCGGCTTCGAGGACGGTGGGAGTGCCGCCGCCGAGATAGATGGAGTCCACCTCGCGGTCGAATCGCCCGCCCACCTCCTCGGCGATCTGCGGAGCACTCGCAACATCGGCACAGACGCGGTCGACATAACGCTCGAAAACGGCCCGCGAAAATACGTCGGACGCGAAGTTGCAGTAGCTGCACTTGGTTTTGCAGAACGGCACCGAAATGTAGATCCCCAGGGCCACGACTTCAATTATCCCACCCTCAAACCTTTTCCATCCTGCCGAGTGCTGCCGCCATCTATTTACGGTACCCTGTTAGAGACGCTCTGAGCGCCGCTCCCCGCACATTTTCGAGAAACTTGTCCGGTAAATTTTGTTTAGTAAACTTCGATCGATAAACAATGGCCCAGGAAGAAGAAGTATTAGGCAAAGCGTATGACAGCCGCCTGATGCGGCGGCTGCTGACGTACCTGCGTCCCTACCGATGGCAGGTGGCGATTGCCATTGTCTCAATCGTCATCAAGTCATTCTGTGACGTTCTAGGGCCTTACCTGGTGAAGGTCGTAGTGGACCGCTACCTGGCGCCGATCAAGAGCACGCACTCGGTATTGTGGAACTGGCTCAGCCCGCGGCCGCTGCGAGGGATCGCGCAAATCTCCGCGATTTATTTCAGCCTGTTGATTTTCGGATTCGTGTTCGATTTCCTGAAGACCTACTTCGTGCAGTGGATCGGACAGAAGATCATGTTCGACCTACGCAGCCAGATTTTCCGCCACTTGCAGCGCATGCACGTAGCGTTTTATGACCGCAATCCCGTCGGCCGCTTGGTGACGCGCGTGACCACCGACGTCGACGCCCTCAACGAGATGTTCACCTCGGGCCTCGACGCGATCTTCGAGGACGTGTTCGTGCTGGCCGGAATTGTGGGCGTCATGCTGTGGATGAACTGGAAGCTGGCGCTGATCACTTTCGCGGTGCTGCCGTTCATTGTGGTTGCGACGAAAGTTTTTCGCGACCAGGTGCGCGATTCTTACCGGCGGATTCGCACCGCCATCGCCCGCATTAACGCTTATTTGCAAGAGCACGTCAGCGGGATGGTGGTTCTTCAGCTTTTTAACCGCGAGCGCAAAGCCTACACGCGCTTCTCCGAAATAAACCGCAGCCACATGGACGCGTACAAGGACGCGATCCTGGCCTATGCCCTTTACTATCCCGTGGTTGATTTTCTTTCGACGGTTGCGATTGCCTGCGTCATCTGGTTCGGCGGCCAGGATGTGCTGCGCAAGGTCGTAACCAGCGGCAACGTAGTCGCGACCGCGGCCTCGCTGGGCGTGCTCATCGCGTTCACGCAGTATGCAATGCGTTTCTTCCGGCCCATCATGGACTTTAGCGAGAAGTACAACACGCTGCAGTCGGCGATGGCGGCCAGTGAGCGCATCTTCAAGCTGCTGGATACTCCGGTCGACATCGTGTCGCCGTCGGTGACGAAAAAGCCGGAAGGCCCCGGCCGCATCGAGTTCGACCACGTCTGGTTCGCGTACCGCGACACGCCGGCGGAGAGTCGTGCGCACGTGGGGACGGACGCATTCGTCCGTCCAGCCGAGCGCAGCGAGGCGGCGCTTTCACCCGCGGCAAGCCCGGAGCCCATTCCCGACTGGGTGCTGCGCGACGTGACTTTCGCCATCGAACCCGGAGAAACCGTTGCCGTCGTCGGCCACACCGGCGCCGGCAAGACCACGCTCATTTCCCTGCTGATGCGCTTTTACGACGTGCAGAAAGGCGCGGTCCGCATCGACGGCGTCGACGTGAAGGAAATGGATCTCGCCGACCTGCGCAGCCGCTTCGGCGTCGTGCTGCAGGACCCGTTTCTGTTCACGGGAACGATTGGCGGCAACATCCGCCTGGGCACGCAGCGGATTCGGGACGAGCACGTCGCCAAAGCCGCCGAAGATGTGAATCTCGGCGATTTCGTACGCGGGCTGCCCAAGGGATTTAACGAGGAAGTGCGCGAGCGCGGATCGACGCTGTCGACCGGGCAGAAGCAGCTGATCTCGTTCGCGCGCGCGCTGGCGCATGAGCCGAAGATTCTCATCCTCGACGAAGCCACGTCGAGCGTCGACACCGAAACCGAATTCAAAGTGCGCGACGCGCTCGCCCGCATGGTCGAAGGCCGCACCTCGCTGATCATCGCCCACCGCCTGTCGACCGTGCAGAGGGCCGACACGATCATCGTCATGCACAAGGGACAAGTCCGCGAAATGGGCACGCACCAGGAATTGCTGGCTGACCGCGGAATTTACTTCAAGCTGTATCAGCTGCAGTACAAAGATCAGGAGTCGAGTCTGGCGCGGGCGTCTTCACCCGCGAACGCGCACGGAATCCAGCAGGCGGAAGTCAGTGCTCGAGGAGACGACTAGCAATCACCCACCAGCCTCACGCCTCATCACGCGGTCTCTCACATACAATGCTCTCTTGCGAATTCTGATCTCAGCTGGCGAAGCTTCCGGGGAAATGTATGGGGCGGAGCTGATTGAGGCTCTGCGGCGGGCTGCCGAGCGAGAGCCAGCGAAGCTTCGCTCCGCCCGGACGGGCGGGTCGCCCGTCCCCACACAAGCATCTGGCCCCACACCGGCATCTATGGCACCACGAGCGCTCGAATTCTTTGGCGTCGGTGGGGACCGCATGCGGGCAGCTGGGTGCGATACCGTCGTTGACGCCAAGGATCTGGCTGTCGTCGGTATTACCGAAATTCTCAGCCATCTGCCGAAGATTCTCAGCCGCTACCGGCACTTGATTGCCGAGGCCGACCGGCGCAAGCCGGATCTCGCCATCGTCATCGATTCGCCGGCGTTCAACTGGCGGGTCGCGCGGCAGATGAAGCGGCGCGGCATTCCTACCGTGTATTACGTCGCCCCGCAGTTCTGGGCATGGCGACAGGGGCGCGTGCGCCTGCTGCGGGACAATATCGACAAGGCGTTGGTCATCTTTCCCTTCGAAGAAAAATTCTATCGCGAGCGTGGGGTGGATGCGACCTTTGTTGGTCATCCTCTGGCAGAGTTGCCGCGCCCGGCGATTGCGCGCGAGGCCTACGCGGCGCAGTTTCAGCTCGATCTGTCGAAACCATGGATCACGCTGATGCCGGGCAGCCGGGTCAAGGAAGTACGCATGAACCTGCCGACGATTCTGGAGTCGGCGGTGCTACTGGGCGATCAGTACGAATATCTCCTCCCAGTCGCGCCTACGCTTGAGCGAGATTTTCTGCGCGGGATTATTCAGCCGAAATTTCCCTCAGCGGCTAAAGCCGCATCCAAACCCGCTGAACCAACGGCGCGGCTTGAAGCCGCGCCCTTTCAAAGCACGGGTGAGAGCACGAGCGAGGGCACGGGCGAGAGCACGAACGAGAACAGACTCTCATTTCGCGCGGGCCCCGTTGGAGGAATCACCCTCGTCCCTGACGCCCTGCCGGCGCTGTTTCACTCCCGCGCTGGGATCGTGGCCAGCGGCACGGCCACGGTCGAGGCCGCCATGATGAACACTCCGTTCGTGATGGTCTACCGGGTCTCGCCGCTGACTTATCTGCTGGGCAAGCCGCGGGTGAAGGTGCCGAGATTCGCTATGGTCAACCTCATTGCCGAAGAGGAGGTCGTCCCAGAGCTGGTGCAGCACGATTTCACCGCGGAAAAGGTAGTCGCGCGACTGAAGGAGATCCTGCCCGACGGCTCGGCTCGCGACCGGATGCTGGATGGTCTGGGCCGGGTCAAGGCCCGGCTGCGCGCTCCGCAGGCTGGCTCCGGACCTGCACCGCATCCGGCCGACCGGGCTGCCGAGATTATTTTGTCGCTCGTTTCCAAGGACTAGACTGATCCTTTTTCCAGTTTGTCATTCCGAGGAGCGCCAGCGACGAGGAACCTGCTGTTGGCCCGGGCGGACGAGAAGCGGGCCAGTCTGACTGTGCTCGAAATGACAAAATCCTGACATCCCGCTTCTAAACCTTGTGCTCCCAGCATCTTTTGCGTGAGAATCTTCATCATAGGAAATGGGTTATCATTTCCTGGAGACTCTCCTGAATGTGGATTCACCCGCGGCGCGCTCTGGGCGTTGTTACGAGTTCCCTGACTCTTTCGCTGGCCGTTCTGCTCTCGATGCCAGCTTCATCCCGGGCGGCGGAAAAGCCGCGCCTGCGCGTCGACGACTACCAGATTGAGGCTCATCTCGAACCCCATCTTCACACCATCACAGCTCGCGCCAAGGTTAAATTCACGGCCACGCAGGATCTCGCAGTTGCTGTCTTCGAACTGCACAATGACCTGCGCGTGACCAAGGTGACCGACGAAAAAGGTCAGCCATTATCGGCCGAGCGGGTCACGCAGGATTCAACCGTGCGCGTACCGCTGCCTGCGGGCCTGGCGAAGGACGCCTCCACGACCCTGACTTTCGAATACGAAGGGCAGCTCGAATCGGCCGACAACAGCCCGGTGCCGGGGCTCAAACTGGCCTACATCGCCGATGACACCAGCTACCTGTTTTATTCCGGGCGCTGGTTTCCGGTGAGCGGCTATGGCATCGATCGCTTCACCTCGACGATCAGCGTGACCGTGCCCGCGCATATGCTGGTCGTCGGCAGCGGCCAAGTCACTGTCGCCGAACATGCTGCGTCTGACAAGCCCAACGCCAGCGTCCTGCCCACCAAGACTTTCACATTTGTTTCCACCAAGCCCAGTTTCCCTGGGACCATCGTGGCCGGAATTTTTCAGGAGTACAAGAGCGACGAAGCCGGGATGGACTTGCACGTTTTCTTCAAGCCCACGCACCAGAGCCTGGCTCCGGCATATACCACGACCGCCGTGCAGGAGTTCACATACTTCATCACGCTCTATGGGCTGCCCCCTTCGCAGAAGTTGAACGTGGTGGAATTGCCGGGCGACACGCTGCCCTACATGTGGGCGCCTGAAATCGCCGGTATGGCCGGACCTTCGATCACGGAGAAGACGAATTATCGTCTGCTGGCCAATGCGATTGCGCACCAGTGGTGGGGTGTTTCGGTGAGCCCGGCGAGCAAGGATGACTGGTGGCTGACGGACGGCTTCTCCCGCTATTCGGAGGCGATGTACGTGGAGAGCGCCGCCGGAGCCGCGGGCCTGGAAGAGGCCGTGAAAGATATGTCGGTGGGCGCGCTAGCCTACGACACGGTGCCGCTGTCGAGCGCCAGCAAACTCGACATTTTCTCGACTGAGTTTCAATCGCTGGCCACCGACAAGGGCGCGATGATCCTGCACATGCTGCGCTGGGTGCTGGGCGAGGATAAGTACAACAAGACGATGCGCGAGTTTGCCACGGAATTCGCCGGAAAACCGGCGAGCACGGACGACTTCAAGACCATCGCCGAGAAAAACTACGGCCAGCAACTCACCTGGTTCTTTTCGCAATGGCTGGATTCCACGGGCGCGCCTGAGTTCAAGTTGAAGTACACGACCTACCGGCTGGGTGGCGCGGCGGCCACCGCGCCCAAAGAGGAGAAGACTGCGGGGTTCCGCGTGACCGGCGAAATCTCGCAGGATCTCGACCTGTTCCGCATGCCGGTGGACTTGCGCATCGATACCGACGGAAAAACCGAGAACCAGCGCATTGAAGTCGTGGGCACGACTTCTCCATTTTCGATTGAGACCTTCGGCCGTCCGCGCCGCATTTCGATAGATCCCGACCACCATGTGCTGACGAATTCCACTGACGTGAAGTTGCGCGCATCCATTCTGCGCGGACAGGCCCTGCAGCAGCAGGGAGATCTTTCGGCCGCGCTGGTGGAGTTCAACAAAGCCCTCGACCTCAACAAGAACAGTTCCCTGGCCCATTACCGCATCGCCGAGGTCTTCTTTTTTCAGCGGAACTACCAGTCCTCGGCCAACGCCTACCGGGCATCGATTGACGGCGACGGCGAGCCGCGCTGGACCGAAGTCTGGAGCCGCATCCAGCTGGGCAAAATCTTCGATATCACCGGCCAGCGCGAACGCGCCATCAACGAATACCGCCAGGCCACCCAAACCAACGACAACACTTTCGGAGCCCTCGAAGAAGCCCGCAAATATCTCCAGAAAGCTTACGAGCGGCCAAAAGAAAAAGCCGCGAACTAGGATTTCCGGAGCCAGCGCGACGTCCCCGGCCATGTCAATGAGCGCTATCGCTGGCTTCAACAGCTAAGAATTTCATTCCGAGGCCGAGCAGCCACTTTCTGCATCCGACCTGAGCTACTGCAGCTTGGCGTACTCGGTTTTGGCTTGCTTCAGGATGGGGATGTCGGGATCGGCGTCTTTCCAGAGCGTGAGGAAATCCTGATAAGCGGCACGGGCCTTCGGGGCATCGCCCTGCATGGCGTAAGCACGAGCCAGGCCCACCCGCGCCAGCGAGCCCAAGTGATAGTTCTGGACCACGCCGGGGTGATCGACATATTTTTGAAACTCGGCGGCCGCTTCGCGGCCCTCATGCAGCGCGAGGAACGCCTGACCTCGCAGATAAACGGGATAGAGCGGCGCATAGTAAAACTCCAACATGTCGCCCATTTCATAATGCGAGGCGACTTCCAGTTCCTGAAGAGCCTTAGCAGGATTGTCGCGGCTCAGCTGAATCGCCGCTCGAACCGAGGGAACCCAGTACGCATTCATGTCCGTTTCCGAAGGATATTGCTTCGCTAATCGGGCGGCCATGGCGTCGGCGCGGCCTGTCTCTCCCGCACGGGCCAGAGCCAGAGCGCCAAGGGGCGAATCCACATTGACCTTTGAGGGCCCGTTGGCGGCTGCGACGGCACGCTTTGCTTCCTCAGGGAAACCCACCTCCGCCTCCATTAGTGCGCGCTGGATCTCATAGAATCCTCCCCACTCGCTGCCTTGCTTGTCGCCCTCGGATACTCGCATGGCGCGGTGTAGCAACTCGCGTGCGCTTTGAAGTCGGCCATGGTAGGCCTCAGTCTCCGCCTGCAGGGAAAGCCAAAATTGCTGCGCCTCGTCGCCCAGCACCCGAGCGGTCTGCTTCCGCATCGCTGCTTCATCGCCGCGAAGAAAGGCTAGGAGGTACCGGTTCTCGACTTCGAGAAAAGAACCGGAATTCTTCGCGCCGTCCAGCGTCGCCTGCGCCTCATCGAGTCGCCCGAGCGTGATGAAACTGAAGGCTAAGCTAAAACGGTCGTCAGAATAGTCAGGCGCAAGTCGCACTGCGTCTTGCGCCTGTGCAAGAGCGTCTTCGTAGCGTCCAAGCTTTCTATAGAGTAAAGCCAATTCGCGGGCGGGCCTCGCTTCCCGCGGGTAAACCTGCCTCCACTGCTCAAATACTTGAATGGTTTTCTCCTCCTCACCGCCTTCGATCAGGTAGTAGAGCGATTCGATATAAAACCTTTCCCTTTCGCTCACCCGGTCGCGCAACTGGTAAGCCTTCTTGATATTGTCGGTCGCCGAGCCGCCTGCGCCCATATTGAAATGAGCCGCGGCAAGATGAGCGTACGCCATGGCGTAATTGGGGTCTAGCTCGATAGCGCGCTTGTAAAACGGGATCGCGGCTTCGTTGCCTCGCTCCTGCCAGGCCTTGATGCCCTCACTTTCGGCTTGCAACGCGGCCAGTGAGGTGGTCGTCGACTCCTCCGCCGGGGTGGTGTATTTCGCGACCGAACTCAACGACTCTCCCAGCGTTACACGCAAGCTGGAGGCGGCCTTGTCCAGCGCCGGGAGTATCCGCTCCTTGCTCTCGGCGCGAACCTGTTCTGCTCCCAGCGAATCTCCCGTGGCGCAATTCGTCGCCTTGAGTACGACTATGTATTGGTCACCGAGGTTGGCGATTGAGCCTTGCAGCATTGCTTTGCTGTTTACCCGCTGACATAGGTCGCGCGCCACCTCGGCGTTGAGCCGCTGGCTGGACGGCAGGCCCATCAGTTTGAGGGTCTCGCTGATCTTTTGATCGGAAACCACGTTCAGGAACGGCGACTGCTCCAGGTCAACGGCCAGTGCCTGCTTGAGTGTGTCGTCAAAAACCGCGTTCCCTGTCTTGTTGTCGAAGTCCGCCAGCACAATGGTGTCTTTCTCGGTGAGCTTCGGTGGTGCCCGGTGGAAAAAAACGTAGCTTGCCGTGCCGAGAACCGCGACCAGGGCGACTGTCGCAGTCTTGAGCCATGCGCCACGTCTGTGTGCCGAAACTTCGGCCGTTCCCGTCTTCAACGCCAGCGTCTTGACCGACTCCGTGTCCCGCTTCAGCCGCTGCAGGTCGGTGCGGATGTCGGAGGCGTGTTGGTAGCGAAGGTCGCGGTCCTTCTCCAGCGCCTTGCTGATAATGTCTTCCAGCTTCGCCGGCATGTCCGGATTGATTCGTACGGGCGGCACGGGCGGGCGTTCCAGAATTGCGTTGAAGATCAATCCCGAAGTGTCGCCGCGAAACGGCAGCGTTCCGGTCGCCATCTCGTACAACACTGCGCCGAAAGAAAATAGATCGGTGCGCGCGTCCAGTTCTTTGCCTTTGACCTGCTCCGGCGACATGTAGGCGACCGTGCCCAGAGCTGCCCCCGGACTGGTGAGATGTTCTTCCGACTCGAGGGTCGCGGTTGCCTGGTCCCCGCTTCCGATTGTTCTCGAGATTTTGGCCAAGCCGAAGTCCAGGACTTTGGCGCTTCCGCGGCTGGTTACAAAAATGTTGGCCGGCTTGATGTCGCGATGGACTATGCCCTTGGCGTGTGCGGCGTCGAGCGCGTCCGCGATCTCAATCGCCAGTGAGAGCAACGTTTCCTGCTCCAGCGGACGCCCGGCGATGCGGTGCTTGAGGGTCACGCCCTCGAGAAGTTCCATGGCAATGAAGGCGCGTCCGTTCTGCTCGCCGATGTCATGAATGGTGCAGATGTTGGGATGATTCAATGCCGATGCGGCCTGGGCCTCGCGTTGAAAACGCGCCAGCGCGTTGGGATCGCGGGCGACGTCTTCCGGCAGGAACTTGAGCGCCACGAAGCGGTGCAGCCGCATGTCTTCTGCCTTGTAGACGACGCCCATGCCGCCACCGCCAAGCTTCTCCTGCACGCGATAGTGGGAAACGATTTGACCGAGGACTGAATCGCTGCGCTCGTGCGTTCCTGAAAGCGTGATGGTCTGTGCCGCGAGATTGATCGCCGGGGGTTCCAGAAAATCTCCGGCCTTGCGGTGGGAAGTCAGCAGGGACTCGACTTCCTGAATGAGTTCCGTGTCGTCTTTGCAGGCCTGACGAAGAAATTCCTCGCGACGATTCGGCGGCAGCAGCAGAGCGGCCTGCAGCAGGTCATCAACGCGTTTCCAGCGGTCAGCGTCCATCCGCGCATCCGATCATTGGGCTGAAATCTTAGGACCGGGAGCGGGGCAAGTCAATGAAGCGGGAAACGTTAGCGACAGCTCAGCCTGATACTTGACGTAACATCGCCATTACACGCATTGACCCGCGCTAGGGGGAGTTTAGCCGCATGTTCTCAAGAATCCGCGGTAATACAGGCCAATAGGCAGGGCGGCTACCCCGCGTCTATAGCATCCCGCCAGTCTTTACCGCCAGAACATTCAGGGCCATCTCCAGCTTCGTGATGGCCGCTCCAATCTCTGGATGTTGTCCGATCCTTTCATGCAATGCCGTTAAAATCTGGTGAGCACTTTTAACATGCTCTTCGGCCTTGGTCTCTGCGCACTCACCTTTTTCGTCGTAATCGCACACGCGACCGGGATGGGCTTGTTTGCATTTCTGACATAGTTGAGTAGCCATTCCACTTCCTCCAATTTGCGATCAAAACTTTCGCAAAGATGCGACGCAATGGATCGGGATACACCATAACGTTACGCGGTATTCCGACTCGGCGTATGGTCAGAAGCGACCACTCTGGACAAGGCATGCGCAACCGCTGGCGTCAGTTGGCGTAACATCCCGTGGCTGTTGAAAAACTCACTCCCCAAGAAATGGCCGAAGAAACTTTGCACTAGGAAGCTCTACAGACGATGTTCTCGGTTTTCCCGACGTTGTCTATCCCTCAAATCTCGGCGGTTTTGATAAAAGTGGACTTTTTCAACATCCACTCCCCATAGCACTCATTGACCCTTGTGGCCGATTCGGTTCCCTTTTGCACGACGGTCGCCTGCATTGAGGCAGGCTGCTGGTTCGTCCCGGCTCTGACCTAACTTAAATGTTAGGGCCAAGCGCTTTTGTTTGAACCAGTGAGTCCTGCCCGGAGCGCCGTCTATGCACTACGCGGCGGCTCCTGATGGTCCACGCCGCCGCAGAATCTCTTCGTAGAGCTGCCAGAATTTCTCCACTTCGGCGTCGTTCAGCACTTCGTTACGAGCCAGCGCGATCACGCGAGCCAGAGCCTGCTTCAACTCCTCATCGGTATAAGCCGCTGGGTCTGTCGTTGGATTGGTCATGTGCTCCCTCCTGGGCGGCGTGCAAGTCCCATCCGATGCACTTTGGTGGCCCTCTGCATCGGGATGCGCGACTTAATTGTGCTGACCAGTCAGAAAGCAGGTCCGGCAACGCAGGGTCTAGCGCGATGGTGCGCTCTTCCCCTATTTGTGAATCATGCCTGCGTGAGGCCACCAAGTTGAAGGCGGTTAGACACCTTTGGTGGCCTCGCCGGTGATTTGGCGAAATATCGCGATAGCGCTCCTTGTCGAGTTTCAGGATCTGACGACACTTCTCAACGACAATCTGTACCCCCGGAGGCGCTAGCGGCATTTCTGCGATATCCTCATCCCCGAACTCCCATGAAGAAATCCGCGCTGAGTCTGTGCCTCGTCTTGCTGATCGCGACCCAATCCTCCGCTCAGGAGAAGTTCCCCGTCACCTCCGTCGTCGACGCGCCCACCATTGCCGGGCGGCCTGTCGCGCTGGATGCGCAGGGAAAACTTCTGCCCTGGCCCATGCCCGACAACATTGGCTATTCCTACTCGTCGCATGTGCTTACGCAGTGGACCATCCTGTGGGATCAGTACAACCGGCAGCGGCTGCATTACTTCCACTGTTGCTTCGATTTCGATCGCACCACCTATGAATTAATCCCCGACCAGAAGTGGGCCAACTCGACGGGATATCTTCGGGCGATGCTGCAGGGATTTATCGAGCGTCTCTACCCGTACACCGGAGATGCGCGGACGCTTACTTTCCTGGAGGATTTTGTCGACTACGAATTGGAGAATGGCCGAACGCCGGCGGACTATGCGTGGTCTCAAGTGCCATATCCGTCGGCTGATCCCGGGGCTCGCCACTATAGCGGCTGGAGTCAGCACGGGAAGGATTACGTCGAACCACATGTCGTCGGCGAAGACGGATACGCGTATCTGCGGCTGTATGAAATGACAGGGAACACGAAATATTTGCGCGCGGCCATTCTGTGCGCCGATGCGCTGGTCAAGAATTACAAGCAGGGGGATGAGACGCATTCTCCGTGGCCGGTACGCTGCTACGCGAAAGATGGCAGTACGCGGGGCGAGAAGCCGATGGGTCCCTATTCCGCTAACGTGATCGAACCCATCATGCTGTTCGATGAACTCATCCGGTTGCAGCAGGGCAGCGTCGCGGACTACACCCGCACGCGCGAGAACGCCTGGCAGTGGTTCCAAACTTATCCGCTGACCAACAACGTGTGGGTCGGTTACTTCGAAGACGTTGCGCCCAGCATGGGGAACATGAACCAGGTGATCCCGCTGGAATTCGCGCGCTACGTGCTGCTGCATCCGGAAAAAGATCCGCAGTGGAAGCAACATGCGCGCCAGCTGATTGCCTGGGTAAAGACAACTCCGAGGTGGCCGAAATATATTGTGCACGGCGCGACCGTGACCACCGAGCAAGGCAACGGCATCGAATTTTGCTGCAACTTGCCGAATCAATGCTGCGACAGCCACACCGCGCGGCTGGCTGCCGTCGAGGCGCTTTACTGCGCCAAGACCGGAGATGCCGACTATCGCGAGGCGGCATTTCGATCCTACAACTGGGTCACCTATTTTCAAGGCTTGCCCAATACGCATGCTCCGTGGGGCGAGAACCAGTGGTGGTTTACCGACGAGTTCTCTGACGGTCCGCGGCGGCTCATGGATGCGTTCTGGGCCGTGCCGGAGTGGGCGCCCGCGGATGAGTCCCACCTCGTAGGTTCGTCTTCCGTGGTCACCAAGATCAGTTACGGAAAAGGTTCGGTGACCTATTCCACGTTCGACGCTGAGTCTTCGGATGTGCTGCGGCTGAACTTCGTCCCCGAATCGGTGATGGCCAACGGGCGCCCGCTGCGGCGGCTCCAGGTTCTTGATGAGGCAGGATTCACTTTTGATGAAACGACCCGCGTGCTGCGCATTCGTCACGATGCCGCGCGCGACATCGACATCCAGGGCAGCGGCGGCACTGCTCCTCCGCTTTACGTCACCTTCGACGATCCTCACCTCGCGGCGGGAACCGAACTCTCCGGCGCATATCCTTCCGGCGTGATTGACTGGCCGCTGCACGAATCGAAGCCCGAGTGGAAAATTGGCACACCCGGAGGCAAGTTCGGCACTTTCAACCTCGTCCCCGCCGACCCGAACGTGGGGCAGCTTGCATTCTCTTTCCCGGCCCCGCGTGTGTTTGTCGGCGTGGACGCTTACAACGGGGGCGCGGCGGAGGCCAGCATCACCATCCAGACCGAAGGCGCTCCTGACGTATCGATCAACCTCAAGCCCGGCGAACTGCGACGCGTGCGGACGGGGTGGTCCAAAGCCGGTTCGCAGGTCAGTTTCACGCTGAAGCATGGCGAAGGGCTGAGGTTCGACAACCTGGCGTATCTGCACGACTAAAACTCGTTCTTCCGTAAACAATTCTTTACAGGCGACGCCGTCTCTCAGCTCTGAATCCGGCTAACCTTTTTGTACTCTCCGGGGTCTAAGTATCCATGCCAGCGGGGAACTTTAACGAACCCGGCTGCGTATCTCTGATCAGATGGTTGGGCGGGATTGAGACCCCTCGCCTGAACGTTACCCGGGTGCCCCCACGCTCCTCCCCGGAGGCGTGGGGGCATGATTTTCACAATCGTCGTTATGCGCATGCTTCTCGACATCGTGCGGCAGTCGCTGTCCACCCTGTGGGCGCATAAACTGCGCTCGTTCCTGACTATGTTTGGAATCGCCTGGGGCGTAGGCTCTTTGCTGTTGCTGGTGGGACTGGGTGAAGGCTTCCGCAGCGGCCAGGAAAGGCAGCTCGCGACCCTGGGACAAAACATTATGTTTATGTTTCCCGGGCGCATTCCCGCGGTCGAGGGCAGCACGCAATCGGGGCAGACGTATTACTTCACGTATAAAGATTATCTGGCGATCCGCAATGAGGCTCAGCTCGTCGGAGCCCTGTCGCCGGTGCTGAATCGCGAAGACATTCGCGCGGTCAGCGACTACGGCTCAACCAACGGCCAGGTGTTCGGCGTGGCCTCCGACTACAACCAGATTCGCAACGTCCCCATTGAACCCGGCCGCTGGTTCAACAACCAGGATAATTCCGAGCGCCGCCGTGTGGCCGTGGTGGGCTGGGAACTGCTCAAGAACATGTTTCCAGGACGGCCTGCGGTGGGTTCGACGATTTTGCTGAACGGCATTAATTTCGACGTGGTGGGCGTCGTCGCAAAAGTTGGGCGCGATGGTAATAACGGCACTAATTCGCGCATCTTTATCCCTATCGAGACCATGCGGGACCTGTTCCCCATGACCAAGGCGAATTCCGAGGATGCGATCTCGTTCCTCAACTATCGCCCGATCACCAAAGATCTGCATGCCGAAGCCAAGGACGAGATTCACCGCATCCTGGCGCGCCGCCACGGTTTCGATCCCAAACTGCAAGACGCCTTCGAAGACTGGGACACGATTGAAAACATGAAGCGTGTGGGAAAGATTTTTGATGCCATGGACTGGTTTCTGGGCGTGGTCGGAGTCGTAACGCTGGGGCTGGGAGCGATCGGCATTATTAACATCATGCTGGTCTCGGTGACCGAGCGGACGAAAGAGATTGGGCTGCGCAAGGCGCTGGGCGCGACCTATCGCGCGATCCTGACGCAGTTTTTCATTGAAGGCGCGTTTCTTACCGCCTTCAGCGGCGGAATTGGGTTGGCCATCGCGACCGGTTTCGTGACGGTGCTGGCCATGCTGCCGTCGCCCGAGGGCTTTGACACGCCGCGCATTATTCCGGCGTCGGCGTTGGCGGCGATCGGATCGCTGGCCATCGCGGGCATTGCCGCGGGTTTGTATCCCGCGCGGAAAGCGGCGCTGCTGCCTCCGGTGGAAGCGTTGCGGCAGGAGTAAAAGAAATTGCTGATTGATGATTTTTGATTGATGATTGAAAAACCTGTCGGTGCGGGGTTTTCAATCAGAAATCAACAATCATCAATCAACAATCTGATTGAACGCAGAAGAAGCTAAGAGCCAAAAGCTAAAAGCAAAGAACCAAGAGCGGAGCCCCATGATCGTCGATCTCGCAACCCAGGCTTACAATGCATTGCGCCACAACCGGCGCCGCAGCGTGCTCACCATGCTGGGCATGGCGTGGGGCATCGCGACCGTCGTGCTGCTGCTGGCCTACGGCACTGGCTTCGAGCGCGGATTGTGGCGGCGTTCCGCTCGTTCGGCACCAACCTGGTTTTCATTTTTCCGGGCCGCACCGAGTTGCAGGCGGGAGGGACCAAGGCGGGCACCCGGTCCGCCTCACCATCAACGATCTTGACTCCATCCGCAGCGAAGTTCCGTTGCTGAAGCGGGTTTCGCCGGAAGCTACGAAGAATTGCGTCGTCGCTTATGGCACCCGCAGCGCGAACTATGGCGTGAGCGGCGTCTATGCCTCGTACGGGCGCATGCGGAAGCTGGACATCGCGCGAAGGCAGCTTCTTCAGTGACGCCGATGACTTCACGCATACGCGCGTAGCCGTGATCGGCTCCGATGCGAAGAAGAAGTTATTTTCCGGGCAGAATGCGCTCGGCGACAGCATCCGCCTCGACGGCATTTCCTACCAGGTCGTGGGCGTGATGAAGCATCAGGTTCAGAACGGGGACGACAACATCAACGAGCACGTCTACGTTCCCTACAGCGCGATGAGCGACCTGACCAATACGTATTATCTGAGTTCGATGGTCATGGAATACGAAGGCGACCACGCCAAAGTCGTGAAGGCCGCACGGGAATCGATGGCCTTCCACCACAATTTCGATCCCAAGGATCAGCGCGCCATCTTCGTTTTCGACGTCTTCGCCGACCTGGTGGATTTGCAACGTGATCTCCACGGGCATCAAGATTCTGCTCGGCTTCATTGGCATGCTCACGCTGGGCATTGGCGGCGTCGGCCTGATGAACATCATGCTGTGTCAGCGTCACCCAGCGCACGCGCGAAATCGGCGTGGAAAAGGCGCTGGGCGCGCACCGCTGGCACATCCTGTTCCAGTTCCTGGCCGAGGCGTTGGTGATTACCGCGCTGGGCGGGCTGTTGGGCGTGATCCTCGCCTATCTGGTCTCCTGGTCCGTGGGCTCGCTCACGCTATGGAGCGCATTTGAAGAAAATGCCAGCGAGGGCGACATCCACCTCTACATCGACTCGGCCACGTTGATCTGGTCGACGGCCATTCTCAGTTTCGTCGGTATTGTTAGCGGCATGCTGCCAGCGATCAAAGCGGCGCGGCTGAATCCGATCGAAGCCTTGCGCTACGAGTAAAGCATTTCTGCGTTGTCATCCTGAGCGAGGAATTGGCCTTCGCGCCCAAGCGCGAAGGCCAACCGCAGTCGAAGGATCCCTAGGGTCACATCGCCGTCGGCCGCCCGATCAGGATTTTCTTACGATGAAACTCCTCTTACGTGCTTCACCCGCGATAAAGCTTGGATCAGACGCTGAGCGTTTTTAGGCGAACGCAACAGATGCAACGTCTCTATGAGACCGGTCAGTTCGTCCGCCGGAATCAGGGCGACACGCTTACCCGCCATTGTGCGAACGGTCAAACTCACTCTGTCGTTCGCGACGTGGCGAAGCTGCGCACCGAGATTCCCCTTTAGTTCGAGGTACGAGATTTCCTTCATGTTAGGTTCTCTGGACATTCGTCCGGAATCAAGTTCTCGTTATGGCGATCGCGAATCTGCCTTCTTATTGCAGCAGCCATGTCCTGTGCCTCCCGCATCTTCTCTAGGATTTCCTCCTGTAGCTTGTAATAGCTCTCCCACGCCAACGGGTCGACAAGCTCCTCCATCCTCAAACGCTCGCACGCTGCCCACCGCTCGTATTCCTCAAGGCGCGCAACCCGTTCTGCAATGCCGGATGCACCCCTAGCCGTCGGTGATAACCTCGCCGTTCCAAGCATCCAAGCCTTCCGGTCGGATTTTCCCTTGGATCGGTTGCACTTGCCACAAGCGGGCACAAGATTCTTAATGGTGGACGGATAGCCAGTGGGCTTCCCGCCGCTGACCAACGGGCGAAGATGATCCCACTCGGTGGCCTTGTCTCCGCAGTATGCACACCGAACGTCGGCGGGACTGAGTTTCAGAATTCGTAGTACATTTTCTATATCGGCAGCAATAGGTTTAATAATTGGGACGATGGCGGCCACGAATGCGTTCCTAATACTTGATGACCGCCCCGTAATGCTCAGTCCACTCGGCATACTGAAGCATTTCAGCAGCTCGTCCCCAGTTGCCATTCTCTCGCCTCCTAAGAAATCTACCCGCGACAATCTACTTTACAATCATCCTGTGCCCGAAGCCCCTCACCCTCGCCTCGAACGCGTGTTGGCGCAGCTTCGTCTGTACGAGCATCCGCTGCTGAATTTCTCTGCGCGCGCCAAAGGGGAAGGGGTGGAGATCATCATCGAGTTCAAGGATGATGCCATCCCGCGTGCACACCTACTATTTTGATCTGCATCCCCGCGATCTCGATGACCCGCAGTTCGAATGGAGTTTCCAACGCCAGCTTTATGACGCGTTGCACGACTACTTTATGGAAATGTTCATCCGCACGCCGCAGGACCGCGCCGACCGCCAACGGAAGGGACTGTGAGCGCGCTCCGCGAAAAGATCGAGCGGGAGATTCGCGAACGCGGCCCGCTTCCCTTCTCGCGCTACATGGAGATGTGCCTTTACGATTCTGAACTCGGCTACTACTCGCGCAACGCGGCGCAGTTCGGCAAAGCCGGAGACTTCTACACTTCGAGCGACGTGCACGCCGTATTCGGACGGCTACTGGCACGGCAGTTCGACGAGATGTGGCGTGTGCTGGGATCGCCGGCGCGGATCACACCGCAGGAACTTGGTCCCGGCCGCGGGCTTTTCGCGCAGGACGTGCTGGACTGGTCGGAAAAGAAATTTCCCGATTTCTTTCGCGCCGTGCAATACAGACTGGACGAACGCTCGCCCGCCTTGCGTCACCGCATCGAGAGCACGCTGAGTCGTCACCTTGAGTCGGGCAAGGCGGTGCTGTCGAGTGAAGATGTCAGCGCTCCGGAGATCGGGCCCGCCATCGTCTTCGCCAATGAATTCTTCGATGCCCTGCCAGTCGAGATTCTCAGCGAGAACGGCTCGCTTCGGATCGACGCGCGCGACGGGCATTTTGTTGAGACCTGGGCGCAGCCCTCGCCGAAAGAACTCGAGTTCCTCGACCGTTACTCGATTCATCCCGAAGCCGGCGAACGCGTCGAGGTTCCGCTCCAGGCGCAGACACAAATGAGTGCCGCTGCTAGTCTGACACGCGGATTCATGGTCGTGATCGACTATGGCTACACCCGAGCGGAGCAACTCGCCGGGCGCCATCGCGGAACGGTGAAGGCCATCCGCCAGCACTCGGTCACCGACAATCCATACGAGGCTCCGGGCGAGCAGGACATTACCGCCGACGTGAACTTCACTACGCTGGCCGCGGGCGCGGAAGAGCACGGCATGCAGGCGCAGAAGTTGGTCACGCAATCACAGTTCTTGTTAGGCATTGGTGAAGCGAATGAATTTGCCGATGCCTTCGAAGAATGCCGCCTGCCACAGGAGCGCGCCAAAGTCGCGCTGCAACTCAAACATCTCGTCACGCCCGCAGGAATGGGCGAGAGCTTTCACGTGCTGATTGCGAGCAAGGGAGTTGAGGAGGAAAAAGTGTCGACTCTGGCCGGCTTGAGTTTCGGAACGAACAAAACCTAACAATCGACTACTTTCGCACCTGCCGGTAGTTCTTCCGGTAAGCGGTGAGTAGAGCAAGGGCAACACAGCTCGCGACCAAGAAGTAGCCTGCCCATAGCCGAATTTGGTGCTCTGCCGCAAAGTTCTCTTGAGTTCTGAACAGACCACCGCTATTGAAGGCTTCGACGATCGAATACGGGATCCAGATCCGCGCCAGTCCCCAGAGGGCTAGCGCGGTAACCGCCATCGATAAGGCGAGAAGGAATTGAACAACCTTTTTCATTTTGGCGCGAAAAACACTACGTCGATCCGCCACCCGCCGGGTTAGATACTTGCAATTCCGGATACTCGTAAACCCCGCGTCCCGACTTTCGACCCGAGCCGTCCAGCCTTTACATACTGCACCAGCAGCGGCGCGGGGCGATACTTTCTCACCCAGCGATTTGTGGAGATACTCCAGAATGTTCAGCCGCGTGTCGAGTCCCACCAGGTCGACCAACTCAAAGGGCCCCATGGGATGGTTCAGTCCCAGCTTGAGCGCCTTGTCGATATCCGCCGCGGAAGCGATGCCCTCCTGCAGCATGTGGAACGCCTCATTGCCGATCATGGCATTGATTCGGCTGGTAATGAAGCCGGGCGATTCCTTGATGACGACGACTTCCTTGCCCATGCGCTTGCCGACTTCGACCGCCGTGGCCAGCGTGTCGTCGTCGGTTTCGAGAGCGCGCACCACTTCGAGCAGCTTCATTTTGTGCACGGGATTGAAGAAGTGCATACCCACACATTTTTTCGCGCGGTAGGTAACGCTGGCAATTTCGGTCACGCTGAGCGACGAGGTATTCGACGCGAGCATGGTCGTGGGCCGGCAGATTTTGTCGAGAAGCGTGAAAGATCTCGATCTTCGACTCCATCTCCTCGGGTACCGCTTCGATAATAAGGTCGGCATCGCGCGCGGCTTCTTCGACCGAACCGGCGTACTCCAGCCGCCGGAAGGCCGAATCGGCGTCAGGCGCGGTCACCTTGCCGAGTTCCACCGCTTTGTCGAGATTGGAGCGAATTTCAGTCTCTGCCTTGCGCAGAGCCCCAGGCAGCAGGTCTTCGAGGATGGTGCGATACCCGCCGAGCGCCGCAGCATGCGCAATGCCTCGCCCCATGATGCCGGCGCCGATAACCGCAATCGTCTCAACCTGTTTCATCTGGACTTCACTCAGTAATCCCGCGCACTTACTTCTCCGCCTTTTCCAGATCGACAATGGCCGCCTCGATGGCGCTTCCGGCCGCACGCAGATACTCCGCCAGCCGCTTCCGCTCCTCAACATTCATGCTCGGGATGTAAAGACACATCCGGCGCAAGGTCGTCGTGATGTCGTCTACGTAATTCATTGCTCGGATCAGTTCACCTGTGACTACTGCCATGAGAGCTCCTCTTCTTTATGTCAACCCGCTTCGTTCAGTCTGCTCGTTCAGCCTGCCAGTTCAGTTTGCTCGTGCCAGCCTGTCGGAGCTTCTATTCTGGACGCGCCTGCGAATTTAGTAAAGGCAGCCGGTTCTCAGTCTTCCATGTTGGCGCAGCCGCCGAGCTAAGTTGAGCCCGGAGGCGCGTGGAGCGAGATCTCCGCTTGAAGAGCCTGCATCTTTCTTCACAATGCGTTAACCACGCAGGCATATAATCGCAATCAATTCTTTTTATGGCGCGTTGCAGCCTCGCGCGAATCGAATAGCGATATGGCAGACAAACTTCTGAAGCGTTACATTTTCGCGAGCGACTTCGACCAGACGCTGACTTTTAACGATTCCGGCTACGTGCTCGCCGAACTGGTCGGCATTCCGACCGAGGAGTTCGAGCGCAAGGCCAAGGGCATGGCCAAGATCAACCTGGTGCAGCAGGGCGCGGAGCTTGCCTACTTGTTGCTGCACGATCCGGAGTTCAAAGCCAAAGTCCGGAAAGAACATCTGCGCGAGGTGGGCAAGCGCATTCGGCTCAAGGGCGATATCAAGCTGCTCTACCAACTGCTGGACTCCGGCATCGACGGCCATCAGTTCGACTTCTATGTTCTGTCGGCGGCTCCCGTGGAAGTGATTCAGTCAGCGCTGGAAGATATTGTTCCGCCTGACCACATTTTCGGCACGGAGTTTCGTTACAAGCCTACGGGAGAGATCGATACGATCGTGCGGGCCACCGCCGGATATGGCAAAGTCGCAGTTCTGAATCATCTGCTGATGCAGCAGGTCTCGGCCCCGGACCACGTGATTTACACGGGCGACGGCAGCTCCGACATTCATGTCATGCTGCACATCAACTCGCGCGACGGACTCACCATCGCTGTTTCGGAGTCGCCCGACGTTTCGCAAATCGCGAAACGCACCGTGCTCAGCAGCAGTGCCCTGGCCGTGCTGGCGCCGATTCTCGAAGAAATCGCGGGCTGGGAGCGGTACCGCATTCGCAGTTTCTTTGAGGCCAACGGAATGCTGATCCAGGAATGGCAGCGGGTTCGCACCGATTGGCTGACCGTCCGCCCCGCCGCGGACCCGGCGCAGGCTGAGCCAGAACCCTCCGTGCCTGGGCTGGCGCGGGCGAACTCCTGAGGTCACACTCGACATGCTGCGCGACAGAAACTTGATTCCGCTGTCTCGCCAGCACCAGCATGCCCTCGCCCTGTGCGTTCGCATCGATCGCGCAATGCCCATCGGCGACGCTGACTTGGCCTTGTGGCAGGCGGAAATCGCGCTGATCTTTCAAAGTGAAATCAGCATTCACTTCGCCGCCGAGGAATTGGTGCTGTTCCCTGCCGCGCGAAAGTTTGTGGAATTAGTCCCTCTGCTAGACGAACTATTGGCTGATCACGCGGTGCTGCGTGAACGTTTTGCGCAGGCAGAATCACGCACCATGTCTGCGACAGAGTTGTCAGCGTTCGGGCAGCGCATGTCGGACCACATTCGCAAGGAAGAACGTCGGCTGTTTGAGCGCATGCAGGAATTGATGAGTCAGGAAGAGCTCGCGGTTGTTGGCCAACACTTGGAAGAGGCGCTGAAAGAAGCTGCCCAGGCCTGTCAGCTGCCCGCGGCTGAAACGCGGCCGCGATGACGCCGATGCGGCTCAGCGAGCGACTGGGGCTGCGTGCGCCTGCCGGAATCGAGTTGCGCCTTCCCGCCCCATGTAACGCTCCAGCACCGCTGGCGCGGTGTGTCGCAAATCCACGACCACCAGACCGTCGAGAACATTGGAAAACTTGCGGTCTACGTTAAAGCCGAGAAGCTTTCCGCCGATCTTGGCATATTGCCGCAACAGAATCGGCAAGCCCTTGCCGTCGGCCTCAACATCAGTAATCGGCTGCGAAAGTTCGTCGAGGTCGCGCAAGGCGTGGAGCATCCCGCCGCAAGCCCAGCGGCGCATCAGTCCCAGGCGAAACGGACGGCGGGGTTCGATCAGTCCGGCCAGCTCATCCTCTTGCATGTGCGCTTCGAAAAACCGGTAGATCATTTCGCGCGACGCCGGGCTGTAGTCGTTGCTGATGCTAACCGCGCCAAACAGCACAGGAATTTCCGGCTGCCTCGCCACCATGCGGGCGATTCCCTTCCACAGCAGCAGCAACGGCGCGTATTGCCGCTGGTATTCCGGCCTCACAAACGAGCGGCCGAGTTCCAGCGCAGGGCCAAGCTTCTGAAAGATTTGTTCGTCATACCGAAACAGGGTGCTGGTGTAAAGTCCGTCGATGCCATGTTTGACGAGAATCTCCGCCGTATTGCCGGCGCGGTAAGCGCCCACCAACTCCTGTCGGGTTTTATGCCACAACAATATGTGGCTGTAGTACTCGTCAAACGAGTCGAGATCGCGGCTCTTGCCCGTACCTTCGCCCGCTCTGCGGAAGGTCAGTTCGCGCAGCCGTCCTACTTCGCGCAGCAGGTGCGGCATCTCAGGCGCAGTTCCAAGGTAGACGGCGAAATCGCCGTTCTCTGCCAGACACCGGTCTTCCGGCAGAACCGCCAATTCATTCGCCAGCAAATCCGCCGCAACCGGAGCGGCCACTGGCTCCTGAATCTTGAGGACAAACTTTGATCGCAGAGCCGTCGGCCACGACGCTTCCGGTTTGCTGCGACGCCCCAGCAAATACGTCCGCCAACGTAAATACTCCGTCGCTTCGTGATCGTCCGGGATGGCTTCGACGGCATCGGCTGGAATCCCGCTGCCCACGCGGACTTCCACCGTCTTGCCCGCCTGGTTCAGAAATTCCTGCAACAGAAATGCCGCGCGCAGCTTGGGATGAATCATGCCCATCAGCTGAAAGCCGACGCCGTTGTGTCCGCAGAGGTAGACGGGCAGAGCCGCGGCTCCAGTCTTGCGAATCAGTCGCACCGCCGCGTCATTCCACTCCGGATCAACAATCTGAGCCACGGGCATCTGCCACTGCGACACCTCGCCCGCCGGAAATATGGCGAGCACCCCACCTTTCTGCAACCAGGCGAAAGCCTCGCGCAGGCCGCGGCGGTTCGACTCCAACGACCGGTCGGTCTGAAAGGGATCGACAAAAATGCAATGCTTCTGCAGTTCAGGAACGTCCGACAGCAGGAAGTTGGTCAAGACCTTCACGTCGGGCCGCACGCGCGTGAGCAGCACGGTGAGAATGGCTCCATCGAGAACGCCGTAGGGATGATTGGCGACCACCACCACTGGCCCGCTCGCGGGAATGCGCGCCTGATCCCCGGCACCCACACTCAGACCGATTCGCATCTCGGCGAGCAGGGTTTCGAGACGAAATCCCTCGGGCGAGCGTTGCACCCGGCGGTACAGATCTCTCACTTTGCGGACCGGAGCGAATTTTGCTGCCAGGCCGGGAAACTCCGCCACGCGCGACAACACTTCGCCCTGCGTCTGGTTCGCGTTCAAATGGTCTGATGGCATTCAATAGGATTACCGTGAACCCATTGCAGCCAGATGAAGCGCACGTTAAAAGCTGATGAAATGATTGCTCCCGGAAGCGCGAAAGTAACATCAGGTGACCGCTCAAAACGCGCTCGCGATCTAGGTTTCGCGATCTAGGTTTCGAGCCGGTATCGAGTCTCGGCGAGCGCATAGAGCCTGCGCCACACCAGCCGATTAATGGTGACCACGGTCGCCGCCATCATCATCGTCGCGGCCAGCAGCAGGTGGAAGTTGCCGGCATCGGTGGCCTGGGAAATGGTCGCTCCCAGCCCGACGGTGGTGTAGATCTGGCCCTTGAAGTGAAAGTATTCCGCGACAATGCTGGCGTTCCACGCCCCGCCCGAAGCCGTTACCATGCCGGTGACGAGGTAGGGAAAAATTCCCGGCAGGATCAGTTTCTTCCAGCGCTGAATGCCTTCCATGCGAAAAACGGAGCAGCACTCTTTCAAATCCGTCGGGATGGCGATCGCCCCCGCGATCACGTTGAACAGGATGTACCACTGCGTTCCCAGCAGGAGGAGGACGATGGAGCCGATGCCCAGCCCGCCGCCCACGCGAATCAGCAACAGCAGTACGACCGGGAAGAGCGCGGTAGCGGGAACCGACGCGGCGATCTGCGCCAGTGGCTGCGCAATCCGCGCCAGTCGCGGATTGAAACCAATGGCCACGCCGGCAGGAATCGTCCACAACGCTCCGATCAGCAAGGTAAGATTCACGCGCAGGAAAGTCGCGCCCAGTCCCAGGGCAGCCTCGTGCAGTTCCGCCTTCTGCAGCCCGGTCAAAATCATGACCACGCAAACGACTCCATAACTTATCGCGGCCAACGCCACCACCGCCAGCCCGCGAGTCAGCCAAATTTTCCACGCGCTGCGCGGTTCGACTTCATCGCTTACCCGTACGCGCGAAAAGTAGCGCATCAGGCGCTCGCTCAGCGGGCGCACCGTCTTCTTGCGAATTTGCGCCAGGCTGCGCGAATGACGAATCAGGTCGAGCACCCACGATCCTGGAGCGTCGCCGCTCTCGACTTGCTCCACTTTGAATTTCTCCGCCCATGCAATCACCGGACGCCAGATGAACTGGTCGAGCAACACGATGACCGCGATCATGGTGCCGACGCCGTACAGAATCGATCTCGTATCCCCGGCGCTCGCCGCGGTCTGCAGATACGATCCCAGCCCGGGCAGCCGGAAGTCGCGCGAACCGAGCACGAACATCTCGCAAGCCATCAGGAAAAACCAGCCGCCAGCCACCGACATCATCGAGTTCCACACCAGCCCAATTGCCGCGAAGGGCAACTCCATTTCGATAAAGCGCTGCCACCAGCTAAAGCGATAAATCCTCGCCGCCTCACGCATCTCCTTCGGAATGCTCTTCAATGAAGCGTAAAAACTGAACGCCATGTTCCATACCTGCCCGGTGAAGATGAGCAGGATCGCTCCCGCTTCCACACCTAGCTGCCGGCCGGGAAACAGCGCCACCATCGCCAGCATGACTCCGGGAAGAAAACTAAGCACCGGGATCGACTGCAGTACGTCGAGCAGCGGAATCATGAATCGCTCCGCGCGCGGGTTGTACGCCGCGACGTACCCATACACCAGCGTGAAGGCCAGGCTCAGCACATAGGCGATCGTGATGCGCAACAGGGAATATCCCGCATAGGCCACCAGCGCCCACGGACTGCGCGAGATTTCCACTTCCGGCGTAAACGGACCGAACCAAGTCCGTCCCACCATCAGCACGCCGTAAAACAAGGCGATGCCCGCGCCGAACATGATCAGATCAGGCAGGTAGGAGATCTCGACGCTGGGCAGTTGCGCCCAGATTCGATACGCCGAAAATCCTCGCAGGGTGATTGATTTCTTCATCTTTACTTAATCGGATCGCAACGCGGACCAGGAACTCTCTTCAGGCTTTCGGTGCGGAAGCCGGGCTTTGAGCCCGGACCGCGGGCGGAGGCTCCGGCCCTGCCGGCGGTTCCGTCTGAGGTTCCGTTTGAACCAGGCGCCCGCGCTCCCGGTCGTAATCGAATATCTCGGCGTAGCGTCCCCAGTTCATCGCAGTCTCGAACTGGCGCTGCACTTCGTCTTCCGCGAAATGTTCGTCGAGAATGTCGTGAAAAAACTCGTCTGCGATGGAGTGATCCGACTTTCGTTTCAGCACGCTGTCAATTTGCTTCAGAATCGTGACATGTTCCAGCACAGCCTGCCGGAACAAGACCTTGCGCTGCTGAATGTCGGCATCGGCAAAAATCACGCCCTGCGGCGTAATCTGCACGTCACCCTCTTTGAGCGATGCGAACCCGAGCAGCACGCAAGCCTCAAGAATCGGCAGCAGATCTTCAACGTCCATCACCAGTTCTTCGGACAACCGGAACAGATCTTCGCGTCCACCCCGATCGTGCAGCAATTCCACCAGGCCCGCGATCCCGCCCACGCGCGCATGGGGCAACATCTGGTACCTCGTGGTGCGCAGGGGCGCCTCCTGCTTCTTCAACGCATCTTTCGTGAACCCGCCCCTGGGCAGAATAATTTCCGCGGTCGTCTCGGCATCGGGCAACGCGTGTTCGACGTCCGGCTCCGTCATGACTTTGTAGATGTAATCCACCAACTCCACAAAGCGGGCGGACTTGCGGTCGCGGGGATGCTTCAAGCGGATATTGAAGTCCGAACGAATGCGCGCCGGATTTCTTCCCAGCACCATTACGCGGTCGGAAAGCATCACAGCCTCTTCAATGTTGTGGGTCACGATGAAGATCGCGCTGGCCGGCATCTTCTTATTCAGCCAGAGCTCCAGCAGCTCGCCGCGCAAGTTTTCGGCGGTCAGAACGTCGAGCGCCGAGAACGGTTCGTCCATGAACAGGACTTCCGGTTCCACGACCAGAGCCCGCGCGAATCCCACACGCTGCTTCATGCCCCCGGAAAGTTCCTTAGGATATGCGGTTTCAAATCCATCCAGGCCGACCGTATCAAGCGTGCGCAGGGCGCGTTTGTGGCGCTCGACCGCCGGCACTCCCTTGGCTTCCAGCGGAGCTTCCACGTTCTCCAGCACGGTGAGCCAAGGGAACAGAGCAAAGCTCTGAAAAACAATGGCCACGTTCGGCATCTGGCCCTCGAGCGGCTTGCCGTGCCACAGGAGCGTTCCCGAGGTCGGTTCCGAGAGCCCGGTCAGCATGCGCAGCAGCGTCGACTTGCCGCAGCCCGAAGGGCCCAGCAAGGCAACGATCTTGCCCGGCTCGATTGCGAGATTGGTCGTCCCGACCACCTGAATCCGCGTTCCATCCGCCTGCGGGTAGGACTTCTCGACCCCGACAGCTTCGATGATCGCTTCGGTCTTCGGAGTCACGGCCGGAGTCACGGCCGGAGTCACGGCCGGAGTCACGATCGGTGTTGCGATCGGTGTGCTGCCCGGATTAACGCCCGCTTCGCTCACGCTGACCCTCCCCTACCCTCTATACACGATCCACACAGAAGCGCAAAGCACAGTCTCTGTAACAATCTATTCATAAATCGACTTTGATTCCGATGCCCCATTCTTGCCCTGAGCGGAATCGAAGGGTCTCGCGTCAGTTGCGAGAAAGCCTGCCCTGAGCTTGTCGAAGGGTGGGGCTCTTGACTTTCGCGACAATACGCAAATTTTTATGCGGCAAAATCCTCATCCGGCTGCGCGGGGAACGGCTTGGGAAGACGATCGCTGACTTCGGCGAGGAGTGCCAGCTTCGCGGCCAGTTCGCTCTTAAGCTGCTGCGAGTCGAACCGCCATCGCCAGTTGCCGCCATGCAGGCTAGGAGTGTTCATGCGGGCCTCACTGCCCAAACCGAGCAGGTCCTGCAATGGAATGATGCTCAAGCTGGCCGGAGAACATTGGGCCGCGCGGATGAACGCCCAATGGACGCCATCCTCGGAGCGCCCAAGGTAAGCCTCGGCGTTGCGGCGCTCGTGCTCAGTCGCGCCGGAACGCCACCACCCCTCCACCGTGTCGTTGTCGTGCGTGCCGGTGTAGATGACCTTGCCCTCGGCGCGATGCGGCAAATAGATGTGCGCGCCTTCGTCGCCGAAGCCGAATTGCAAAACCGACATCCCCGGAATCTGTAGCCGTTCCCGCAATGCATGCACCGCGGGAGTAATGTAGCCCAGATCTTCGGCAAAAAACGGCAGGCCGCCCAGAGCCTCGCGCAGTTTCAGAAACAGGTCGTCGCGGGGACCATCCACCCAGCGGCCATTTACCGCCGTCGCCTCGCTGGCGGGAATCTCCCAGAACTGGTCGAATCCCCGGAAGTGATCGAGGCGAATGTAGTCGCAGTGTTGCGTGGCCCAGCGCAGCCGCTGAATCCACCATGCATAGCCGCGCTCCTTCATCACATCCCAGCGGTAAAGCGGATTTCCCCAGCGCTGTCCGGTCTTGCTGAAAAAATCTGGAGGCACGCCGGCGACGACCTCGGGCTCCAGGTTCTGGTTCAGGCGGAACAGTTCTTGGTGCGTCCAAACGTCGGCGCTGTCGTGGTTCATGAAGATCGCGACATCGCCGACGATGCGAATCGCCCGCTCGGAGCAGTAGCGCCGCAGCGCCCGCCATTGTTCGTAAAAAGCGAACTGCAGCGCGCTTCGAATCTTGATGTCTGCCGCGAACTCCCCGCGAGCCCTCTCCAACGCAGCCGGCTCTCGACGAGCCAGGTCCTGCGACCATCGATTCCAGCTTTCCAGTTTCTCGCGGGCGCGGAGAGCATCGAACAGGACGAAATCGTCCAGCCACCAGGCATTGTCGGCGCAGAATTTTTCAAACCGCCGCAATCCTTCGCCCTTGGCCGTGCGCACGAAGTTTCGCGCCGCTTCAAACAACAGCGGCATCTTCTGCGCGAAAATCTGTTCGTATTCCACGCGACTCGGACCCGGCGCCAATCCGAAACTGGTTTGGTTAGGTTTCGCGGGATCAGGCTTGGCCAGGTCGAGCTTCGACTGCTCAAGCTTTGTCTGATCGAGCTTCGCCTGCTCAAGCTTCCCCTGTTCAACCCAGCCATGCTCAACGAGCCGCTCCAGACTGATCAGCAGCGGATTTCCCGCGAAAGCGGAAGTGGAGGAGTACGGTGAGTTGCCGTAGCCGAGCGGGCCCAGCGGCAGAACCTGCCACAGGCCCTGGCGGGCGGAGGCAAGAAAATCTACGAACTGATAGGCGGCGGGCCCAAAATCGCCGACTCCGCCGCTCGACGGCAGCGACGTGGGATGCAACAGGATGCCTGCGGCGCGCGGAAAAGACATGTCACCGCCGTTACATTCCCTGCTCGCTGCCGTTTTTGGTTAGCGTCTTGATTTCGTCCGCGTTTTTCTTGATCTTTCCGGATTTCGTCATCTCGTCGATCAAACCGGCAACAAAAAGACCGAAGCGTTCCTGCTGTTTCTGCAGCAGCATCTGATCCTTGATCTGATCGCGCTTGGCGGCATACTCGGCGTCGGTGGGCTGCTGGTTTTCGATCACCTGGAGGACCACCGCGGTTGGACCGTTCTCGATGGGACCGCTGATCTCCCCCGCCTTCAAGTTGAAGGCCACTGCAGCCTGTCCTGACATCGAACCCACGTCGGGGACCTGCGCATCTGGCAGGACAAGGTCGCTGGTCTTCACCGTCGCGCCCAGTTCTTTCGCAGCACGCTTCAGATCGTGCTCGGCTTTGGCCCGGTCCGACAGTTCCTGGATCTTCTGCGCCAGTAAAGTCGAAGACCGTTCGCTCTTGAATTCTTCTTCAACCCGGCTCCGGATCTCTTCGAACGTAGGCGTCGCGGCCGGCTTCACCGCCAGCAACTGGAACACCACCATGCCCTGCGATGCTGGAGCCTCAGCCGGCGGAGACTTCTCCGTCGCGCTGAACACCGCGTCCATAAATTGCGACGCCGGCCCCAGTCCCGGCAGCATATCTTTGCGGGAAAAAAAGTCCGAGTCAATGACGGGGATGCCCTGGGCGGCCGCGGCTGCATCCAAACCTTGCGTCTGCGCAGCCTTCAGCAGAGCATCCGCCTTGTTCTGCGCCGCCTGCTGTGCCTTCTGGTGCTTCAGGATCGGTTCGATCACCGCCTTGACCTCATCGAGCGGCTTGACGTGCGCTTCCTGCTTGTCGTCGACGCGAATAATGTGGAAGCCATCCAGGCTCTTCACCACGTCGCTGGTCTGCCCTTTGGGAAGAGAGAACGCGGCCTTCTCAAACTCCGCCGTCATTTGCCCTTTGCCGATCCAACCCAGCGAACCGCCAACGTTGGAACTCCCCGGATCTTCCGAGTACTTCTTGGCCACGTCTTCAAACTTGGCGCCGCCCTTCAACTGCTTGAGCAAATCGTCGGCACGGTGCTGAGCCGCGGCCACGGCCTTGTCGTCGATCTTTCCATCCGCGCCCGGCAGCGGCATCTTGATCCAGATGTGGCTGACTTTTACCTGCTCGGGCACGCGGTATTGGTCGCGCTGCTGATCGTAGTAGGCTCGCAGGTCGTCGGGCGTAACCTGAACGCCGGCTTCCGCTTTGCTGGTTTCGATGATCGCGTACTTGACTTTGCGTTTTTCCGGAACCGAGTTGGCGTAGCTCCTCTTGTGGCTCTCATAAAACGCCTTCAGTTCTTCGTCGGTCGGATGCAGGCCCTTGCGCAGGTCGTCCTGCTTCAAAATCGCGTAATCGAACTTGACCTTGGAATTCTCCTTCAGAAACTCCGTGTGAATCTCGGATTCACTCACGCTGGCGCTGCCGGAAATAAAAGCCTGCAGCTTGGTAATCAAAATATCGTTAGCCACCGCCTCTTCGAACTTGGCGGGCGTCAGATCCGCTCCCTGCAACATGTTTTCGTATTCGGTCTCGCCGATGAAGTTGCCGCCGGGAAAAAAGGTTGCCGCATAGCGCCCGTGCTGCAGTTCGTCCTTCACTTCCTCGGGAGTTACCCGAAATCCCATGCGCCCCGCCTCGCTCAGCAGAGCCTGGCGGTTGATCAACTGGTCGACCGCGCGCGTCGTCGCCTGCTGGATGAGAAAGGGCATGATCTTCGCCGCCATCTCGCCATAGCGTTGCGCTTCCTGCTGCGCCATCTGCCGCGCCGTCAGGCGGACTTCGTCGGCGCTGATGTCTCCGCCATCCACCTTCGCGACCACCCCCCTGCCGGGCGTGCCAGTAAATACGTCTCCGCCCAGGCCGCCGGGGATCAGCGTAATCACCATCGACGCACAGATCAGGAGCAGGAGGCCGCCGAGAACATATTTTGTAGTTTGCCCGGATTTCTGCAGAAATCGAATCATGGTCTTAAATCACTCCAGAGTAGAAAGGCGAATTTTCAATTATAAACCACCGGGGTCCAACCACCGGGAATGGAACCATGCCTTCCTGTGGAGGCCCGGACGCCTCGTCCGGGGAGCCGCGACCACAAATCCCGGCGTTCGTGCCACCGCATGGGCGGAGGGCGCCCGCCCCTCCGCCAATCGCTTGGCCGGCACTTCCCGAAACTCCGCTATTGAAACGAATTAATATAAGTGTTATCCATTCTTCGGGGTATTTTCGCGAACGTGTGCCGATAGATTTCCCGGCCACGTACTGCCAATGGATTAATAGGAGCACCATGACTTCAGGCAAACGGAACTCAAGCAAGCGGCCGCCCTTCGCCCTCGTCCTACTCGCACAATTTCTTCTGGCTTCATCGCTCTTCGCCCAGCTCTTCGCCCAAGACAAAACCCAACCGGCGCCTCCATTCAAGGTCCAAATCAAGACCGAAACCTTGCTCCATGCCGGCGAAGGAAGAGTGACGCTGCGGGAAGGCTGGTCTCTGCAAACCTCGGCCAAGGTCGAAGCCAAGGGAGAAGTCATCTCCACGCCGAAATTCGTTCCCAAGGGATGGCACACGGCGACCGTGCCCACCACGGTTGTGGCCGCGCTGGTCAAGGACAAGACTTTTCCCGATCCTTTGTTTGGCATGAACCTGCGCAACTTTCCGGGCATGAACTATCCCATCGGCGGGAATTTTTCCAACATCCCTATGGCGCCCGACAGCCCTTATACGGTCTCGTGGTGGTATCGCAAGCAGTTCACGGTGCCGGCGTCCTACAAGGGCAAGACGGTCTGGCTGAAGTTTAACGGCATCAATTACAGCGCCAATATCTGGCTCAATGGAAAGCAGATCGCGAAGTCCGACGACGTGGCTGGCGCCTGGCGCACCTACGAATTCAACGTGACCGAAGCGGCCAAGCCCGGCGCCGAGAACGTGCTTGCGGTACAGGCCTATGCGCCCACCGACCAAAATCTCGCCATCACTTTCGTCGACTGGAATCCTGCCCCGCCCGATAAAAACATGGGACTGTGGCGCGAGGTTTATCTCACTTACAGCGGCCCGGTGGCGCTGCGTTATCCCACGGTCGTATCGAAGTTAAATCCGCCCGCCCCGAATCAACAGGGCAGCGACAGCGCACAGCTCACCGTCACCGCCCAACTCAAGAACGGCACCAATCAGCCGGTCAAGGGCATACTGAAGGCCGAAATCGAGAGCGTGAAGTTCGAACAGGACGTCGAACTCGCGCCCAACGAATCGAAAAACGTCACTTTCACGCCCGACAAGTTTCAGCAGCTCGTCTTCTCGCATCCGCGTTTGTGGTGGCCGGCTCAGATGGGCAAGCCGAATCTGTATCCGCTCACCATGGAGTTCGAAGTCAAGGGCGTGGTCAGCGACCGTTCGGCGACCGAGTTCGGCATTCGTGAAATCACGTCCGACTTCAACTCGGTAGGCGGACGGGCGTTTCATGTGAACGGAAAGAACATCCTGATCCGCGGCGGTGGCTGGACGCCTGACCTGATGCTGCGCGAAAATTCGCAGCGCCTGCACGACGAATTCCGCTACGTCCGCGACATGGGACTGAACACCATCCGCCTCGAAGGCAAACTTGAGACCCCGGAATTCTTCGACCTCGCTGACCGCCAGGGCATTCTCGTGATGGCGGGATGGTGCTGCTGCGATTTCTGGGAGCGCTGGCCGCGCTGGCAGCCGAAGGATTTTGAAATCGCCAAGCAGTCTCTGCGCGATCAAATCTACCGCCTGCGCAGCCATCCCAGCCTCGTCATGTGGCTGAACGGCAGCGACAACCCTCCGCCGCCGGACGTGGAGCAGATGTATCTCGATGTTGAGAAAGATTTATTCTGGCCCAACCCTGTTGTGTCGTCGGCTACAGGAAGAAAAACCAGCGTCACCGGCGACAGTGGCGTCAAGATGAGTGGCCCCTACGAATATATAGCTCCCAGCTATTGGGAGGTCGACACACCGGAAGGCCAGCCCGGCCGCAAGCTGTGCAATCCTGGAGGTTGCGGCGGCGCTTACGGCTTCAACATGGAAACCAGCATGGGACCGGCCGTTCCGCCAGTTGAAAGCATCCGCGCCATGGTGGGCAAAGACCATATGTGGCCCATCGACGACTTCTGGAACTATCACGACGGCGGCGGCGAATTCAAAACCATCGGCGTATTCACTGAGGCACTGACCAATCGCTACGGCAAATCCGACAACGTGAACGACTTCGCTACCAAGTCGCAAATGCAGACTTACGAAGGCGTGCGCGCGATGTATGAGGCCTACAGCCGCAACAAATACGAGGCCACGGGCGTGATTCAGTGGATGCTCAACAACGCTTGGCCGTCGATGATCTGGCACCTCTACGATTACTACCTGCGTCCCGGCGGCGGATATTTCGGCGCCAAGCGCGCCATGGAAGCCCTGCATCCCGTCTACGGCTACGACGATCATTCCATCTGGGTCGTGAGCAGCCAGTACCAGGACGTCAAGGGCTTGAAGCTGACGACCAAGATTTACAACCTCGACATGACCGAGAAGTTCACGCAGTCGAATGCGGTCGATGCCCCCGCCGACAGCACGGCAAAGATTTTCACGCTGCCCGATGTGGCCGGCCTCAGCCCGACATATTTTGTCGCGCTGCGGCTGGAGGATTCCGCGGGCAAACTCGTCGGCTCGAATTTCTACTGGCTCTCAACCAAGCCCGAAACGCTTGACTGGGCGAAAAGCAACTGGTGGATGACCCCGACCGCGTCCTACGCCGACTACACCGCACTCTCGCAATTGCCGAAAGTAAGACTGAAAGTCACCGAGCGCAGCGAACGCAAAGGCGACGAAGAGATCACGCATGTGGTTCTCGAGAACCCGAGCAAGAGTCTCGCCTTCTTCATCCGTCTGAAAGTCGATAAAGGCGCGAAGGGCGAAGAGATTCTCCCGGTCGTCTGGGAAGACAACTACATTTCGCTGATGCCCGGCGAGAAGCGCGCAGTCACAGCGACTTACCGCGCCAGCGAGTTGGGCACGGCCCAGCCTGCAGTCGAAGTCAGCGGCTGGAACGCGGAATAGAGCGATTCAGTAGTGGTGGAATCGGGTAATTGAGTAATTGAAAGCGCGGACAACATCGAGGTGCCGGTTTTCAAATTACCCAATTACCCGATTACCAAATTACTCAATTCGCTAAACGTGCTGAGAAACAGAGAGCACGTTCCCGTCGGGATCCTTGAACCATGCCACTTTGTCGCCAGTCGGCGCGGTCCAGATTCCGAGCTCGTCCTGCTTGAAGAATCCGAAAATCTCGAAGTGGACGCCCTTTGACTGCAATCCCCGCACGACATTTTCGATCTCCGAAACCTGCCAGCCGAGAATCGTGAACTGCGCGGGAGTAAAGTCCTTCCCCACCTTTGCAACCCGAATCATGATTCCATTCGCATCCAGCACCATCGCGAAGCCGTCATCCTTGACGAAGCGCAACCCCAGCACACCCTCGTAGAAGGCGCGGGCCTTCGCGGCATCGGTGGTCGGCACAAAAGCAACGATATTGATTGACCCCAACATTCCGTCCTCCTCAGACCCATGCCCCCTTGCGGCCGAGACTTTCCATCATCAATCAACAATCATCAATCATCCATTCAGGAATTCCGTCACTCTTCCGGCGGCACATCGAAATTCACCAGGTCGCTCTGGAAGCCTCGCGTCTTCCACGCTCCATAGGCGATGCCCACCACCATCCAGATCGCCCCAAGGATTTTCGCCTTCGAGCTCAAGCTAATCCATAGCAGGAAACAGATGATGAAGCCCAGCACCGGCGGAATCAACTGGCCCATCGTACGGTCATTGCCTCGAATGTAATAGTGTGTAAGTGCCGCCAGATTCACGCCCATGAACGCGATCAGCGCTCCAAAGTTGAGCATGTTGGCGCCGTCGTCATAGCTGATCAGAAACGCGCCGAGCAGTGCGATTCCGCCGACAAAAATTACGTTGTTGGCGGGAATGTGCGTCTTCGGGTGAATCGCTCCGAAAAACTTCTTGGAAATTGCGCCGCTGCGTCCCATGCCGTAAAGCAGCCGCGCCGCGCCCAGTTGCGACCCCATGCCGGAGCCAACGGTCGCGATGAGCAGCGTGACGCTGATGGCCTTGGTCATGAGTACACCGCCAGCAATTCCCGCGACGTGGCTGAAAACGTTCTCATCGCCAAATTCCGAGAACACTCCAAAGTCCTTGCCGAAGTGGGCATAGCTCAACAATTGCGCGCCGTAAACTTCGGCGGCGGCGAGAAATCCCGTAACCACACAGACCAGCACCGTCGCCAGAAAAATGTTGCGCTTCGGATTATCCACTTCTTCCGACAACGTGGAAATGCCATCAAATCCGATATAGGTGAGCACCGCTACAGACGTCCCGTGGAACACGCGGCTGACGGTGAACGTCTGCGGGTTGTAGAACGGATGCAGAAAAAATGCCTCCGGATACTGCGGCAGATGAAAGATGTAGCGGATCGTGTACCAGAAAAACGCCAGGATGACGGCGCCCATAATCGCGCAGAGAGTTTTGTTGATGCGCGCCGAGGTCTGCACTCCGCGCAGGTTTAGCGCGGTGAACAGCGCGGCAAAAATGATCGGCCACGCCAGCCCAGGGTACGGAAGCTGATACCGGGTGCCGCTCATCAGATCGGCCATCGCCTTGGAGCACCAGATGGTGCAGATCAATGGATTCAGAATGTAATCCATGGTCATGCTCCATCCCGTGACGTAGCCGAGCGAAGGATGCAACTCGCGCCCCACGTAGGTGTATGCCGAACCCGCGCTGGGATACACCCGCGCCATGCGCCCGTAACTCATGGCCGTGAAGACCATGGCGATCATGGCGATCAGAATCGATGTGACGACGTGGCCTTGGCCCGCGTTGCTGAAAACTCCGTACGCCGGCATGGGCGCCGTGGGCTGAATCACAATGATGCCGTACAGGATCAGGTCCCAAAGAGTAAGCGTGCGGCGGAGCCGCGGCGCGGAGGAAGACGCGGAAGTATTTTCCATGAGTGCGGCTATTGAATTATGGAGGGGTCAAAATGTCAATATTAAAACGTTTCCGTAAGCGCCTTTCTCGGTCGCGTCATGTTAACTGGCAATTCAGCCGCTATCCAGATCGCATTATTGCCGATCGCCGTAGTCGAACCAGTATCCGCGCTGTTCGTTGCCCGACATGTGCCGCGTGTTGTATTCGAGCAGATAATTTACGTGCGCATCGTCGAGCGGAAACGACTTCTTCGCCGGATAGGGATACTCGCCCATACTGAGGAACGGCAGCGGCGCCACGTAATTTCCCTCGGCTGCATAAAAATCCATATCTTTTTCGTAGCCGTTAGCGGCAAAGAAATAATCGCGCACCCAGCCCCTGGGCAGCGCCGGCAGGCTCGCAGGATCGAAATCCAGCCGCACTTCATCGCCCGAGCCAAACACGGCCAGCTTGTCATCTGTCGCGGTCAGCAGCGGCAGCACGTCGCCGTAGCGCGTGTAAGTTCCCGACGGGCGCGTGTACGGCCCGGTCGCACTGACTTTTTCATAAACATACTGCACGTTCCCCGGAGGCGTGCCTTCGATCTTGAAGGGATATCCGTGGAATTCTAGATCGGCGTGAACCAGCGGAACCGGCGTTACGCAGTAATCGTAGCGCCGGCATCCTGCCGGCTGTTCCGAGGGCGTCTCGCCCTCGGCGTCGGCAGAGGCACTCTTGTCTGTGATTCCGGCCGCAGCAGCGGGGGCGAGACCCGCCCGCGACAGTCGCCGGGACGGCGGCGCTACTTGCTCCGCACGATCGATCAGAATGCTGTCCCAATAAACCTGCAGATTGGTCGTGATGCGAATCTTCCGCGTGCCCAGCGGCAGCTTGCCGGTAAGATCGGCAGTCATGGTCCGTGGACCACCCGCCGGAAATCCCATGTCATCGATCACGCGCTTCCATTTGCCCGTAGCCTGTTTTTGATTTCCGTCGTTTTGATTTCCAACCAGCGCTTCCACGTAAGGCGAAATCGCTTGGACTCCTGCTTGCGACGCCGCATACATGCTATTCGCCGAAAAGTATTCCACCTCGCCATGCAGCAGCAGCCAGAGTGGCCCGCCGCGGTAAGCTTCACCCAGATCGAGGGTCAGACTATGCGGCTGGGCGAACCCCTGGAACTGGGTCAGCGCGAAACCGCCAAAGTAACGGTGCGCCAGCAAGTCCTTCAGGACATCGTGCCCATGTTCATCCCACGCCTCGGCCGGAGGACGCGCGTCGCGGCTCACGACCACCTTGAATGGCGGATACGGCGGGTTCGACGCGAAATATTCGTTGGGATAAACCTCAGTATCGACCGGATGATCGATCGCCATCAGCCGCACCTGATCGAGATAAACGGCCTCTTCCAGCGGCTCCATGAAGCGGAAGCTGAGAGTTTTTCTCGGGCTTCCCATATCCTTGTCACCCTGAGCCGCGGCCGGGTGCCCCATTTCTCGCGCAGTTTGCGAGAAGTGGGGATTTTGACTTACTCTTTCCCGAATCATGCTGCGATCGATCTTGATGTACTCCACCGGCCGCGGCACGTCGCGCTGCCCGGGCCCAACCCAGTGTCCGACCACGCCCGCGCCCAGCATGTCGGCAACAAATTCGTAACGCTCGCCGTTCCACACGAATAGCGTGGGACAGGAACTGCCCCGCCGGTCGATCTCCATGTAGTTCTGCTGCTTGTCGCCCGCGACCTGGATTTCATCCTGCAAGACGCCGGTTGGCCAGAACATGCGCACGATGTCGGCTTCCTTGGAATCGCCTAGGCCGACGACGATGTCGGTGGAATTCTGGCCGAGATATCCGTTTGAACCATAGATCTCAAATTTCTGCCGGTTGCCGCCCGAGAAAACTTCGACCTTGGTGCCAATCGCGGATTTGTTGTCGTTCAATCCCTTGAGCGAAAGCCGCAGCCAGTGATTCTGATTGCCGCCCTCATTGCGCAGCAGCAAAGCCGGCCCGTGATTCTGCGTGATCAGCAGATCGGTCGCGCCGTCATTGTCATAGTCACCGGTAATAATCGCCCGCGGGCTCTCGAGATGAATTTTGTCGAGCCCAACGTCGGCCGTGACGTCCTTGAACCCATCAGGCCCAAGATTGCGGAAGAGTTTAATTTCGCCCTTGCCGTCTTTCGTTTCTCCGACGGCTACGAGATCAACCCAGCCGTCGTTGTCGTAGTCGAACGCAGCCACGCCGTAGGCGCGAACCCAGTTGGTCTCCGGGAGTTTCACCTGGTCGAAGGATTTGCCATGGTTGTTGCGCCAGAGGGTTAGGCCGGGAGCAGCGCCCGTAAATGCTACATCCATCCATCCGTCATGATCGAAATCGAGGACGGCCACGCCCAAGGTTTCCGAGGGCATTGGAGGCGACCAGAGCCCACGTGGGATGAACTTGCCTTCTCGTGGATTTTCGTAAACCAGGGTTCCCAGGTAACCGCTCTCTTTGGAGGGCCCGGAACCGCTACCCAAGCCGGTAGTCACAATATCCACAGCTCGATCATTGTTGTAATCGGTACCGACTGCGGAACGGTTGGGTGTCGCGCCCTGCAGACCGACGGATTCGGTGACGTCGGTGAACGTGCCGTTGGCGTTGTTCCTCCACATCGCATTTGCCCCAATCACTTTTCTGGAAACCGTCCCTGGCTTGTCGGCATCGCCGGTGATCAACAGATCGATGTCGCCGTCGTGATCGTAATCAATGAACGTGAGCCCCGGGTGCTGAACCTCATTTTTTATTCCCGCGGTTTCGGTTACGTCCTTAAACGTTCCATTTTTCTCGTTGTGTAGTAACACAACCCGGCCGCTGAAACCGATCGCCAGATCTGTCGCCCCATCGTTGTCATAGTCGCCGGCCGTACAGCTGCTCGCATGGAGATTAGGATCGAGTCCAGCTCTCCTGGTTACGTTTTCGAACCTGCCGTTTCCAAGGTTGTGGTATAGAGTCATCCCCCCCTGAGCACCATTGTTGGCGAGAAAGAGGTCCATTCGACCATCAGAATCGTAATCCAAGAAGCACGCACCAGGGCTTTCATCATCTGAAAGGGGCTGGCCATCGGAAGAGAATGAGGGCGTTTCAACCTTGAGCCCCGCCTCCTTGGTCACATCCACAAACCGCACCTTAATCGGCGCCGGCGCTTTCAGCACCGCTGACGGCGACTCCACCGCACGCGAGTACTGGCCCTGCTCGCCGTAAGCCAGGCTCATGGGCGCGCCGAGTTTGTTCTGTGTGATGTACTGGAATTTCTTCAGATGCTCGCGGGCGTGGTCGGTGTCGCCGGACTGCTGGTACGCGCGCGACAATCCGAACTCGGCCGACGCGTGCAGTGGATTGAGTTGCAGCGCGTGCTGGAACGCCTCAATAGCCTGCGGAAACTGCTTGGCCTGTACGTACGCCGAACCCAGAAAATACCAGGTGTCGGCGTCGGTCGCATCGATCTCGACCACGCGCTTGAACGCGTCAATCGCCGCCTGCGCATCGCCCGTGTTCTTGGCCAGCATCCCCAGGCCGTACCACGCGTTCGGACTCTTTGGATCCTGCTTGAGCGCATCCTGCAACGCGGCCTTCGCCTCGTCCACTTTTTGCTGGTTCAAGTACGCAATGCCTACATTCAACCGCGCAATCGCCAGCTTAGGATCCGCTGCGGCAGCCTGCTGAAACAAACTCAAGCCTTTCTCAAAGAGCTGCTGGTTCATGTAGGCCACGCCGAGGTTGTTCAGGCGAGCAGCCTCGATGGGGTTGGGCTTCGAGTCGGATGTGAGCAGTCCAAAGGCAGCGAGCAGCGTGGCGATCAGGGCAGCAGAAATTCGGAGATTCATCTCGTCCAAGATTTAACCACAGAGGGCACGGAGGAACACAGAGGATTCCGTCTGACTCTTGGATTGTTCGGCTGACTTCGCGTATCCGTGCCCGCGAATTTCTCTCTCGCTAGCGAATCGGCGGAATTTTCCACGCCCCGCATTCCCGCTCTAGCGCGGCCGCAACCGTCAGCACCTGCTCTTCTTCCCACGGACGTCCGACAATCTGCACGCCGATCGGTAAACCCTCGGCAGAATGGCTGACGGGAACAACCGCCGCGGGATTGCCCAGCAGATTGAACCATTCTGTATAACTCCAGGCATCGAGATACTCGACCGTCTTGCCTTCAATGGTCCAACTGCGTTCGCCGTGGCGGAAGGCCGGAATCGCGGCCGCCGGGCACAGCAGAATGGGATACTGCCGCATCTGTGCGAGAAACTTGGCGCGCAGCCCATCGCGGCCAATCCACGCTTCGAGCAGCGTCTCGCCGGTGAGCGGCGGCTCGGCCGCGGACCATTCCAGGAACTGCTTCAGCACTGGGCTCAGCTCGTGTTCACGTCCGTGGAACATCGGGCGAATCAGCATTCCGCCGGCGGCGACAAAGAATTTCCTCCACAGCACGCGCGCTTCTTCCAGACCTTCCGGGCGAAACGGCTCGACTTGAAATCCCGCACGCTGCAGGGCTTTCGCGGCGGTCCTCACGGCGGCGCGAGTCTCGGCAGTGACGGGCGTGCGGCCGTCATCCTCAAAATAACCCATTCTCAGTTTCTTAATTTCCACTTCGCTCGGCCAGCGCAAGGGCACTGGCGCAGCGCAAGTGTCGCCATCATCTGGACCTTGCATCACGGCGAACAGCGCCTGCACATCGCCCACGGTGCGGGCCATTGGCCCGACCACGCCAATCAGCGCAAACGGTCCGCCCGACGCGGGAAAGTGCCCCGTCGCCGGAACACGGCCTGGAGTCGGCTTGAGCCCGCAGATGCCGCCGAAGTGTGCCGGCACTCGAATCGATCCGCCACCGTCACTGCCTACGCCGCCCGCCGACATCCCAGCTGCGATCGCCGCCGCTTCGCCGCCGCTGGAGCCGCCTGCAGTGCGTTCGAGATCCCACGGGCTGTTGGTGCGGCCGTACAGCAGATTATCCGTTTCCCACGCCATCAGCAGTTCGGGCGTATTGGTTACGCCCAGCACAATCGCTCCCGCCTGGCGCAGGCGAGCGACCAGCGGCGCATCTTGCGTCGCAACGTGCCCAGCGCACAGGCGTGTGCCCGCCTCGCATCGCAGGCCCGCCACGTCCAGCGAACTTTTTATGCTAATGGGAACGCCGTGCAGCGGGCCGAGCTTTTCGCCGTGCATCACCGCCGCTTCAGCCTGGCGAGCTTCGCGCCGAACGCGTTCGGGGTCGACGTGCACGAACGCGTTCAATTTCGGGTTGAGCCTCGCGATTTTCGCGAGATGAGCCTCAGCCAGCTCGACCGGAGAAATCTTCCTCTCGCGGACTTGCTGCGCCATGTTCACAGCCGAAAGAAAGGTCAGCTCGTTCATGAAATCTTGGCAAGCACCGCGCGATCCAGCTTTTGCTTTTCTTCTTTGGTCAGTGCGCGAAATGCGCCTTTGGCCAGTTCGCCCAAGGTGAGCGGACCAATGGCCACTCGCACCAACCGGAGCACTTCGGCGCCCAGCGCTTCCAGCATGCGGCGAATCTGCCGGTTCTTGCCTTCATCCAGCACGATCTCAAGCCAACAGTGTTTCTCTCCCGAGCGCAGCACGCGAGTTTGCGTGGCACGGAAAAGTTCTCCGCCGTCGACCCGCACTCCGCTCACCATTGCCTGCGTGAACTTCGCATCGACCATCTGGTCAATTTGCACATGGTAGGTTTTCTGCAGATGCGTCTCAGGCGCGGCGATGCGCGCTCCCCACTCCGAATCATTGGTCAGCAGGAGCAGTCCTTCGCTAGCCTGATCCAACCGCCCCACCGGAGCAACCCAGGGCAGCGGCGCGCTCGCCTTTCCCAACGCGGCATAGACTGTTTTGCGGCCTTTCTCGTCGGACGCGGTCGTCACCACGCCTCGCGGCTTATTCATCATGAGGTAGATTTTCTGCTGCGAATCAACGGCGTGCCCGTCCACCACGATGCGGTCCTGCTCCAGTCGGACCGGCGTTTCAGGATCGCGACGTACGGATCCGTTTAGACTCACGCGCCCGGTACGAATCAACTCCGCGGCCTGCGACCGCGAACAATATCCCAGCTTTGACAGCGCGCGAGCCAGGCCGACCCGCCGTGTGAGTTGCGCCGGCTTCATCGAGTTGATGCTAAATGAAGTCGCGGTCAGGCGCTCAGATCTCTACGACCACTTCATCCAAGCACAATCCTGCGGCACTTGGTAGGATGTTCATCGGCGAGTTGAACATCGTTGAATTGAACTGCTTTGAACCGAACACCGTTGAATTGAATCAGGAGCACTCATGGCCCACCAGCATCCACCTCGCTTTTTGAAGATTGTCGACGACGCCAAGACGCGCGTACGCGAGACCAATGTCGACGCAGTCAAAACCAGGATGGATCGCGGCGACGAATTTCTTTTGGTCGACGTGCGCGAGGAAAGCGAGTTCGCCAAGGACCATCTTCCGGGCGCGATTCACTTGGGAAAGGGCATTATTGAGCGCGACATCGAGGTCCGAGTGCCTGAACTCAACACGGAAATGATTCTCTATTGCGGCGGCGGTTTTCGCTCCGCGCTGGCGGCCGACAGCCTGCAAAAAATGGGCTACACCAACGTGATTTCCATGGACGGCGGCATTCGCGATTGGCGCGAGAAGAGCTTCCCGCTGACCAGGGACTAAGGGCCGTTTTTCAGTTCTGGATTGCTCTCTTTTATGAATGGTCGTATCTTCTTCTGGTCGCTCACTTCTGCACTCGCCGGATTTCTTTTCGGCTTCGACACCGTCGTTATTTCGGGCGCCGAGAAAACCATTCAAGCGCTCTGGGGTCTCAGTCCCGGCCTGCACGGCATCGCCATGGCTTCCGCCCTGTACGGCACCGTCGTCGGTTCCCTGCTTGGCGGCTGGCCGGCCGACCGCTTCGGGCGTAAAGCTACGCTGCTGTGGATCGGCATCCTTTACTTTGTTGGCGCGGTCGGTTCAGCGTTGGCGCCCAACGTCGCCACGTTTATCGCAGCCCGCGTCATCGGCGGACTGGGCATCGGCATCTCCACCGTGGTTGCCCCCATGTACATTTCAGAGATTGCGCCGCCCGCGCATCGTGGGCGATTGGCCGGCATGTTCCAGTTCAATATTGTTTTCGGCATCCTGATCGCTTTCGTCTCGAACGCGTTGCTGGCTGGCATCGGCGAAAATGCCTGGCGCTGGATGCTGGGCGTGGCCGCGTTTCCGTCGCTGCTCTACGCGGTGTTCTGCTTCGGCCTTCCCGAAAGCCCGCGTTGGCTGCTCAGCCGAAAGGCAGACCGCGAGGCCGGATTGCAAGTCCTGCAGCGCATCGAACCCAACGTTTCCAAAGCTGAGATCGCAGCCCAGGCGGACGCGATTATCGCGGCATCCTCCGAGCAAGCGGACGTCGGGAAATTTCTGGACGATGCGCCTGCGCAAGCCGATCCTGCTCGCCATCCTGATTGCCTTCTTCAACCAGCTGTCCGGCATCAATGCGATCTTATATTTCGCGCCCCGCATCTTTGAACTGACCGGCCTCGGCGCCAAAGCCGCGCTGCTGCAATCCATCGGCATCGGCGTCACCAATCTGGTTTTCACGTTCGTCGGCCTCTGGCTGATTGACCGGCTGGGCCGGCGCACGCTTCTGTATATCGGCTCGTTCGGTTACATCACTTCGCTCGGTCTTGTTGCCTGGGCCTTCTCTACCAATCATCTTTCGATTGTGCCGGCGTGCATCTTCGCTTTCATCGCCGCCCACGCTGTCGGCCAGGGCGCGGTCATCTGGGTGTTTATCTCCGAGATATTTCCCAATCGCCATCGTGCCCAAGGTCAAACCCTCGGCAGCTTCACACACTGGATCTTCGCCGCCTTGCTCACCACGTTCTTTCCGAGGATGGTCACCTCGTTCCCCCCGAGCTACGTTTTCTCATTCTTTGCCGGCATGATGGTTCTGCAACTTGTTTGGGTGAAGACCATGGTTCCGGAGACCAAGGGCGTGCCGCTGGAACAAATTCAGAAACAGCTGGGGATCGCATAAGAGCTTTCGTGAACTGTCATCCTGTCTCTAACGACGTTGGTGCGTGTCAAGCATTTTTGAGCGACATTGTCCTCTTGGCGCTTTTGATTTTTCAGAAGCGCCATTTCGCTCTCTTAGAAAGGTTTTGACGTTCCAGACCAAGGTCGTCACTCTTTTTCAAATCGTGCAGCGGGACTCTTCGGTCCCACCATCCATCTCTTCGGGACTTGCGCCCATGATTCTCACTTCGAACTCCCCGCTTCTCAGGGAGGCCGGCTGCCCACTCAAGCGCTCGGCTGCGTTACTCGCCGGCCACAGAATGACTCGGGCTCACCGACATGACCGCCTGACACAATTGCGCGTACGTCCATCCTTCGCGCAACATCAGGTACATCCGCGTGGCCAGCTTTCTGGCCACCGCCACCTTGGCGACGCCGCGATTTTTGCGACTCGCCAGGCGTTTGTAGAAGCGCTTCAGCTGCGGATCGTAACGTGCCGCCGTCTGTCCCGCCTCCACCAGCAAAAAGCGCAGAAACGAATTGCCCTGTTTGCTGATCTTGCCCAGCCGCTGTTTTCCGCCGCTGGAAGTCTCGCTCGGAATCAGCCCGAAATAACTGCCCACTTGCTTGGCCGATTCGAATCGTTCCGCCGGTCCCAGCGTCAGCACCATGGCCAACGAGGTCACCGGCCCTACTCCCGGATGCGTCATCAACTGCACCGCTTTCGGCCGCTGCCGCGCTTCTTCTGCGACTCGCTGGTCCAGTTCGCGGATCTCCGCTTCCAGTCCATCCAGCACTTCCAGCAGCTTCTGCCGCCGCTGGGCCGCGTACGGCAACAGCGGCAACTGCTCCAACTCCGCGCGTCCCGCCTGCGTCCACAGCTTGTACTTCTTCTGCACCCCGTGGCTCAGCGCCATGGCCTGTAGCTGATTCTTGGTCCGCGTCCGCGCCTGCACTTGCTTGTGCCGATGCACCAGCAACTGCCGCACATCCCGCACCTCCAGGCTCGGCACCCAGATCCGCGGAAACCGGTCCTGACGCAACAAATCCATCAGGTGCTCCGCGTCCCGCCGATCCGTCTTCTGCCGGCGCACCACCGACGCCCGCACCTGCGCCGCATCCCCAAACCACAGCTCGATCCCCAACTCTTCCAGCAGCCGCTCGAACCACGGATAGTGCCCGCACGCCTCCATCCCCACCCGCACTTCCTGGCCGGCCAGAGAACGGTAAAACCGCTCCGCCTCCGCCCGGTGCTGCAACCGCTTTTCCTCTACTTCGCCCGTTCGGTTGTCAAAGATCGCAATCTGCTGAAACCCAGGATGAAAATCACAGCCTATAATCAGCATGACGTTGGCTCCTCTCAGTGAGCCTTGGTCTTGTTCGTCACAACCCAATCTACTCGCCGTGACGGGCCAACGTCGTTATGCAATCAAGCGGAGAAAATCGCGCCCAAAGGGCGGGATTTTCGGAGTCGAAGGATCCCTAGCTAACCTGTTCGGGTTGGTGCGGCGCTGACTTTAATCTTAAGAATTGCCGCGAGAATACTTGCGATGCCAGCGGCGCGCTCGTTCCACTAGGGATCCTTCAACTTCGTAGCGGCTTCGCGTTCGCGAAGCCGTTAGTCCAAAACAGGTTGGCGCGGCGGCAAAGCCGGCAGCGCCACTTTCTGCTGGATTCCGGCGCCCTCGACGATCGTATAAATGAAATCAGCCCCGACGTCGCGCAACTTCTCACTCTCGCCATTGGGCCAGCGAATCGTCACTTCGCTCATCTTGTCGTTGGCACCCAACCCAAAATGCACGCGCAGATCATTCTGCGAAATGTAACTGGCGCCGCCGCGCACTTCGTCCATCTGCACCAGCGATCCCGTTTTCACCGTAACCCGCGCGCCGATCGCTGCCTTGTTACTCTTCATTCCCACCAGTTTGAACAGCACGCGATGATTGGGGCTCGCGTTGCGGTTCAGCAGCAGCGACGGCGGCTCGCCCACGTTGAGAATGACCATGTCGACATTACCGTCGTTAAAGATGTCGCCAAAAGCCACGCCCCGCCTCGATTTCAACGGAAGCTTCTCGAGTGTAGACGACACATCCTCAAACGTTCCGTCGCGATGATTGCGGAACAGCACCAACGGTTGCCGGTATTGCGTTCCTCCGGCAACGTTATCCACCTGCGGATAAACGTGGCCGCTGGCGATGAAAATGTCGAGCCAGCCGTCGTTGTCCATGTCAAAAAATGACGTCCCCCAGCTTACCAGCGGATACGTCGGCTTTATGATCTTGGCGCGCACGCTCACATCCGCAAAACTGTCGTTGCCCAGATTGTGATAGAGCGTCGAACCCTGCTCGAAAAAATTCGTGATCAGCATCGACAGGCGGCCTTCATGCTGATAGTCGCCCCAGGCCACACCCATCGACCCCTGCTGCACGCCGTCGCTGCTCAGGGCGACGCCGCTGAGCAATCCGATGTCTTCGAAAGTGCCATCGTGTTTGTTGCGATAGAGAAAATTCGGCCCGGCATCGTTGGCCACATAAAGGTCAGGCCATCCGTCGTTGTCGTAGTCTCCCCAGGTCGCGCCTAGGCCGTAATAATGATGCGGGTCGTCGACTCCGGCTTTTTTGGAAACTTCCTCAAAGGTGCCGTCGCCTCTGTTGTGAAACAGCAAATCGGATTCGCCGGGCAGACCCCACGGGCCGCACTGCACCAGCACGCCCTTGAAGCGGCAGAAATGCGGATCGTTGCCGAACTCCGGCAGCTTGTCGATGTCGACATGCACATAGCGCGATATAAAAAGATCGACGTGCCCATCGCGATCGTAATCGCCCCAGGCCGCGCCGGTGCTGAAGCCGCCGCCCACGACTCCCGCTTTGTCCGTCACATCTTCGAACCTGCAGTTGCCCAGATTATGGTAGAGCGCATTGCCTCCGTACCCGGTGACATAAATATCCTGCAGTCCGTCATTGTCGTAATCGGCCACGGCGATGCCCATGCCCCAGCCCTTGCGCGTAAGGCCCGCGGCGTTGGTGATGTCGGTAAATTTCGGGTGATCGACCGTGGAATCCGCATCCTGATGATAGAGCGTGATCAGCGGATCGCCGCCCCGGCGATAGCGCTCCACCGTCGAACCGTTGACGGTGATAATGTCGAGCTTGCCGTCGTTATCGCAGTCGATCAAGCCCACGCCGCCGCTCATCGATTCCAGAATGTATTTCTTGTCGGGGGATGAAATGTGCGGGACGGTGAGGCCCGCCGATTGCGCAACATCTTCAAACTGCGGCACCGGAGCTTCAGAAGGCTGGGATTGCGCCACCGGGGATGCCGAAGTCCGGGACTGCGCCGATTCCGGCGTGGGACGCGCGGTTTCGCCGGGCGCGATCGCCACCAGTAACGGCACCATCCACAGGCCAGGCCAGGTTCGCATAGAAGCGGGAATTTGCTGATTATATCCGAGCGCTGTCCGCCGTGGTTCCACCCGCCCGGCCCGCAACTTCCCCCGAGGAGCCATTAATTGTGATTGCCTCCACAAAAAGGCTTCGGTAGAATCGCTGCCGCTCTAGGTTCGAAATGAGACGAGCGCCGAGGAGAGGTGCATGGCAATCACGGCTGTGATCAGTCCGGAAGATCTGAGCTGGGACGATTTCGACGTGACTCCCGATCGCATTACGGATCCCGGCGACGGCACTCTGGTCGATGCTTTCACGCGATTCGACTTCGACTTGCGCGATTTACCGCCTCGCAGCATCGGCCACGAGTTCGCCCTGGCCGACCCCAACGTGATTACCATTTCTCCAAACGCCCAGGTGTTCGCCGATGTGCGCCAAACCGACGAACTGCTGTCGCACGAGCAGTTGCACTACGATGTCGGCTTCGTGACTGCGCGGGCGTTGGCGCGGGAATTGACGCGCATGCGGGCCCCAAGCCTTGCCGCCCTTCGAGCCGCGCTACGCGACGCCTTCCGCCTGCATTTCACCACGCGTGCTGCCCTGATTCAACACCGCTACGACAAAGACACCGATCATGGAACGATCGCTCACTATCAGAAAATATGGAAGGACGGCATGGCGGGCTGTCTGGCCAATGAACGAGCCGACATCCTGATGGGATGGTGGCTGTGAACTCCAACTCCGACCGACGAATTAGTCTGCCTTAGTGACCGGCTGCCTGTGCGGCGGCCGCCATTGGAACCGTAATCTTGACCGAGTCGGGCTGCGTCCAGACAGGCTTGCCGCTGGTCAGGTCGACGCGATTCATCGTGACCTTCAGTTGCTGATGATCCACTTCGACCTGCAGGTAGTGGTAATTGATTTCCTTGCTCTGGAATGGGTCGTCGGGAGCCCGGTCAATGGGATAAGCATGAGCCGCTCCCCCACCGGAAACGAAGTAGGTGACTCCGCCGTGCTCGTGGCGCTCGTAGTTGTGCACGTGTCCCGAGAAAACTACGATCCGGAAACGAGCGTGAGCCTGGCGCCCCTCCAGCATTTTCCCCAGCGCCTGCTCGGTCTTGCGCGCCGAATGCCCGCCGCCCTCCAGCATCTTCATGTCAGAGGAACTGGTGTAGGGCGGATGGTGATCCATGACAAACACGAAATCCACGTCGGCCGGAACGTGGTCGAGTTTGTCGGCCAGCCACTGCCCTTGCGGGCTCGAGACTTCATCCAGAGAGCTGTCGAGCACCAGCAGCAGAATATTTGCCGCGCGCACGGAGTAGTACCGGCTGTTCTTCAAATCAGGGAAGCGTTGAAAATAATTGCCCAGCGCGATTTTTTCGTCTCCGTGAAATTCATGGTTGCCCAGCGCTGGATAGACTGGGATTTTCTTTTCACGCCAGATGCTGGTCTCGCTGTCCCAGACCTTCCAATCGTTCGTGTCGTAGCCGTTGTAGACAAGGTCGCCCGTGAAGCAGATGAATGCCGGGTTGGTGTCGGCAACCGCCTGCACCAGGGCGACGCGCACCGGAGGATTAGCCGCCTCTGTGTCTTTGGGATCGTGGAAGCGCGCATCCCCGTAAGCCACGAAGTGAAATGGAACCTTCAGGTCGAGTTGCAAATCAACCGTCGACGTTTGCGCGCTGGATTTCTTGCTGCAGCAAGTCAGCGCAAGCAGAGTTATGGCCGTGAGCAGCACGACCGCTGTTCGCGCGAAAGGCGTGCGTTGCGAACTCATGGAGGAACGTCCCGTCTTCGACATTGACTGCTATTGTCCCACGATTAGGACTTCGAATAAAAATTCGTTTCCTGATAGCTGGCTCACATCCCGAGCAAGTTTGGATAAAGCTTGGCGTATCCGTGCTCTTGCGCCCAAAGGTTGAGTGGGACGGAAGCGAGTTCGTCGACAAGCGGTTCGGCGAGGCCGTTCTTAGTGAGGTCGATCGATTTCATGTAAGTGTGGCAGGCGTCGCAGCACTCGACGCGAATGTAGGGAATCTCTTCCGCAGTGTAGACCGGAAGCCTGGCGTCATCTTCCAGGCCGCATCCCGGACAAACCACGCGGCGAAACTCCCACTCAGCCAGACAGAAGCCGCAGAGCAGGCTGCGGCGACCGCCGTCGCCCTGCGGGCGGAGGATGCCGAGCGCCGGTTTGCGATTGCAGAAGGGACACAGGGGATGAGTGTAGCCCTCCGTCTGAAAACGGGCGCGGGAGCGGACGAATTCAGCGCAGGGCTGAAGATACGCCAGCACCAGAAATTCCTGGGGTTCGGTCGGCGTGCCGGTGTTGGTCCAGCAGTGCGTGAACAGGTCAAACCAGAAATCGGAGCGCGCGTTGCGGAGATCATGGGCGACTTGGGCGAGGCTCGCCGGGGCTTGATCTTCGACGAGGGCAAGGAATGACGGAAAGCTGGCAAGCAGCTCGGGCCAGTCCGGCTGCAGAGGAGAGACTGTTTTAGTAGACGCGCGCTCCAGTCGCTGGTAGAGGCCTTCCTGGAACCGGGCCACGTGGATGTAGAAGCCAAGAATTTGCGCAGCGAAAGGATGCTGAGCGGCGAGACGCTCGGCGCGCCGCATGCGCTGCTGCCACGGAGTATTCGCCACCGGGCGATTATCAGGCTTCGCGCGGCGGCAGGCAAATGCAGGACGATACTCACCACAGAGTCACAGAGACACAGAGACACAGAGAAAAACGGAAGCAAGAAAGGGAACAACCACCAGAGATTTTCTCTGTGTCTCCGTGCCTCCGTGGTGAAGACCTTGCGGGGAGAGCCTACAATGTCAGCGGCATTGACTCCGGTGCGCGCCGAGGATTATAGTTTCTGGAACTTTGGGGTGCAGTCCGGCTCGTAAGAGATCGAAGTAGTCGGAGGATGCGCAATGGAACTCTCCCGCAGAACCTTCCTCAAAGGCGCGCTCGTGGGTGGCGCCGGTTTTTCTCTCCTCGGGTTCGATCTAACGCCTGCAGTGGCACAACTCAAAGAGCTCAAGATTGCGCGCGCGACAGAGACGCGATCGACCTGCCCGTATTGCGCCGTAAGCTGTGGCGTCCTCATTTACACCATCGGCGATAAGGCCAAGAACGTGACGCCGCAGGTGATTCACGTCGAGGGCGATCCGGACCATCCCATCAATCGCGGCACGCTGTGTCCGAAAGGCGCTTCGCTCGAGCAGGACATTCTCAATCCGCGGCGGCTGCTAAAGCCGCAAGTGCGGCGCCCGGGTTCCGATCACTGGGAGGACATTGCCTGGTCGCAGGCCATCGACGAAATCGCGCACTGGTTCAAGCGCACGCGTGACAGCTCCTTCATAGAAAAAGATGCGCTGCAACGCACCGTGAACCGTTGCGAAAGCATTGCCTGGATCGGCGGCTGCACCGACACCAACGAATTCAACTACCTCGTCGTCAAAACCATGCGGGCCCTGGGACTGACCTACATGGAAAATCAGGCCAGGGTTTGACACGGCCCTACGGTCTCAAGTTTGGGACCAACATTTGGACGCGGGGCCATGACGAATGGCTGGACCGACATCAAAAACGCCGACATGATGTTGGTCATGGGCGGAAATCCCGCCGAAAACCATCCTTGCGGCTTCAAGTGGGCGATTGAAGCCAAGCGCACCCGCAATGCCAAGCTCATCGTCGTCGATCCGCGCTTCACCCGAACGGCTGCGGTTTCAGACCTGTTCGTACAGATCCGCGCCGGAGCCGATATCGCATTTCTCGGTGGAATGATCCACTACGCGCTCGAAAATAATCGCATCGCCAAGGAATATCTCGTCAACTACACCAACGCCGCCTTCCTTGTGAAGGAAGGTTTCAAACTGCCGGAAGATGGTTTGTACTCTGGCTTCGACGCCGGCTCCCAGACTTACGATCGGTCGTCGTGGACTTACGAAGAAGGCACCGACGCCGGCGGCCCCGCCCCGTCACATACTGCCGCGCCCGCCCCTGCGGCGGCCGGAACAGCACCTCCCGTGGGATCTGCAAAGCCCCTGCCCGCGCTGCCGGCGAAGGTTGCGTATGACCTCACTTTGCAGCATCCCCGTTGCGTCTTTCAATTGTTGAAGCAGCAGTATTCGCGCTACACGCCGGAAATGGTGGAACGCATCACCGGAATCCCGAAGGACCAATTCCTGAAGGCTGCCGATCTGTTCACTTCCATTCGCAAAGATGGCGACATGAAAAAAGTCGCGACCATCATGTACGCGGTGGGCTGGACGCAGCACAGTTTCGGTACGCAGATCATCCGCACCGCGGCCATGCTGCAGTTGCTGCTCGGCAACGTTGGGCGCGCCGGCGGCGGCGTGAACGCGCTGCGCGGCCACTCCAACATTCAGGGCGCTACCGATATGGGCGGCGTCTTCGACATGTGGCCCGGCTATCTGAAGGTGCCGAATCCGACCGACGTCGACCTGGCCACGTATTTGAAACGCATCACGCCCACTGCTTCCAAGCCGGCACCGTGGGATTCGTTTAACTATTACTCGAACACGCCGAAGTTTGCCGTGTCGTTCCTGAAAGCCCTGTACGGCGACGCGGCCACTAAAGAAAACGATTTCGCCTTCCAATACATGCCGAAAGTGGACCGCAATTATTCGTGGACCCAAATTTGGGACAAGATGTATCGCGGCACAGTCAAGGGGTTGTTCGCCTTCGGCATGAATGGCGTGGCCATCGGGCCGGATTCGCAGAAAAATATCGATGCCCTCAAAAAGGCCGACTGGCTGGTGGTGGGCGAGATTTATCCGGACGAGACCAGCGAATTCTGGAAGTCGCCGGGAATCACGCCGGAGGAGATGAAGACCATCAACACCACGGTCTATCGCTTGGCGTGCGCGGGCTTCGCCGAAAAAGACGGATCGATGACCAACTCGGCGCGCTGGCTGCAATGGAAGAACATCGCCGTGCCACCTCCCGGCGAGTGCCGCCTCGATCAGGACATCGTCGCGCAGATTTTTCTCCGCGTGCGCGAGCTTTATCAAACAGAAGGCGGCAAGTTTCCTGACCCGATTCTCAACCTGACCTGGGGCTACACGGATCCGCAGCATCCCTCACTCGGGGAAGTGGCCAAGGAGATCAACGGCAAGGCGCTCGCCGACGTGACCGATCCGAAGACCCAGATCACCATCAAAGGCGGCCAGCAATTGCCGGGATTCGCCTGGCTGCGAGACGACGGCACAACCTCCTGCGGGAACTGGATTTATTCCGGATGCTGGACCGAGGCCGGAAACCAGACCCTCCGCCGCGGCACTGAAGATCCTTCCGGGTTGGGCGTCTATCCGAACTGGGCGTGGTCGTGGCCGGCGAACCGACGCATTCTCTACAACCGCGCTTCCTGCGATCCGGCGGGGAAACCCTAGGACCCCTCGCGCAAGCAGATCTGGTGGAACGAATAGACACAGCTTTGGACGGGCGAGGATGTCCCTGACTTTAAGCCGGATTCCAACCCCAAGGATCACATGGGCCCGTTCATCATGAATGCCGAAGGCGTCGGCCGCATCTTCGGGCCCTTGGCGGCGTTCGCCGACGGTCCGTTTCCCGAGCACTACGAGCCCATCGAGAGTCCGGTGCAAAATGCCCTGCACCCGGCCCAGCAGAACAATCCCGTGGTCAAGAAACTTAAGACGGCAGCGGACAAATACGCTTCCCCGGGCGAAGGCTTCAATGTGATCTGCACCACTTACCGCCTCACCGAGCATTACCACTACTGGACCAAGAACAATCCGATCAACGTGGAACTCATTCCGGAGCCGTTCATCGAGATTCCCGTCGAACTGGCGGCCGAGTTGGGCATTCACGGCGGCGACAAATGAAGGTCACCAGCGCGCGGAGCTACTACATCGCCAAGGCATTCGTGACCAAACGCATCAAGCCCATGATGATCGACGGCAAGAAGGTCTACCAGATCGGCATGCCGATTCACCAGGGTTTTCGCGGCATTCAGGAAGACGCGGGCAAGAACGCGCGGACGCTCGCCAACCGCTTACGCCAACCGTGGTAGATCCCAACGCGTTTACGCCCGAATTTAAGGGATTTCTGGTGAAGGTGGAAAAGGCGTGAAAAAGAATAAGTGATTGAGCCATTGAGTCATTGAGCGATTTGAAAACCGCTGCGGCGGCGATGCTCTGGTTGATCAATGACTCAATCACTCAATGAGTCAATGAGTCAATTCTTATGAGCCAGGCCACTTTAGCATCCGCAGAATTTCGGGCCATGCCGGACCCGCTCCCGGCGAGGGTTTCGAGCGCGACTACCAGGTCTGCAAGCTGGTTGACACCACCACCTGCATCGGCTGCAAGGCCTGCGAAGTCGCCTGCCTCGAATGGAACGGCTACACTTTCCGCGATACCGTATTCAACAACAGCTACCAGACCATGCCGGAGACGGCGTGGAATTATTGGAACCTGATCAAGTTCAACGAGCACGAGCGCGACGACGGCAGCATGATTCTGCTGATGCGCAAGGACCAGTGCATGCATTGCTCCGATCCGGGCTGTCTGGCGGCCTGTCCGGCCGACGGCGCCATCGTGCAATATACGAACGGCATTGTCGATTTCCAGCAGCAGAACTGCATCGGCTGCGGTTATTGCGTCAGCGGATGCCCATTCGATATTCCCAAGTTCAATCCCGCAACTAAAAAAATGTTCAAGTGCACGCTGTGTGTCGATCGGGTAAGCGAGGGACTGGAACCGGCGTGCATCAAATCCTGTCCTACGGGATGTCTCCACTTCGGAAGTAAAGATGACATGAAGGATCTGGCCGAGACGCGCGCCCGCCAGCTTCGTGAAAATTACGGCATCGAGAAGGCGGGAGTCTACGATCCTGCGGGCGTGGGCGGAACCGGCGTCATCTATGTGCTCCACGATGTGACCAACCCTGAGGCCTATGGCGGCTTGCCCAAAGATCCTCATATTCCTTGGATCGTCCGTTTCTGGAAAGGACCGGCGAAGTGGATTGGGAATCTTGCGATGTTGGGCGGCATCCTCGGCGTCACGCTGCACTACTTCCGGTATGGTCCCAAAGAAGTGCATCCCGATCCGAATGAGAACGGAGGAAAGCCGTGAGTACTCACGCCGTCTCATCTCCACGAACCACGGGAGAACCCGGAGAACGCATCCTCCGCTACACGCTGGTAGAGCGCGTTCATCATTGGCTCGGCGCAGTCTTCTATATCTATTGTCTGATCACCGGCTTGGCCTTCTGGTCGCCCTACATGTTCTGGCTGGCAGTGCTCGTTGGCGGTGGACCGACGGCCCGCTTCTGGCATCCCTGGTTTGGCGTGGCTTTCACACTCTCCATGTTCTGGATGTACAAAATGTGGCGCCCCGACATGCAAACCACCGATGCCGACCAGCGCTGGAAGAAAGCAATAAAGCACTACATCGAGAACGACGACCAGAATCTTCCCCCCGAGGGCCGCTTCAACTACGGACAAAAAATATTTTTCTGGCTGATGTTCTACGGCGTGATTCTTCTACTCATCTCAGGCTTGGGCCTGTGGTTTGTTGAGTCCATCCCCTGGAGTCTGCGCTGGCTGCGTTATGTGGCGGTCACGGTACACGTGGTCGCGGCCATGGCGACAATCGGCGGCTTCATCATTCACGTCTACATGGGCACGGCCATGATCCGCGGCGGTTTTACCTCGATCATTCGCGGAGAAGTTTCCGCGGACTGGGCGAGAACTCATCACCGCCTGTGGTATGAGCAGGTCACGAAAAAAACGCCTGCGGACAAATGAGCCACAGCAGTCTCAACCAGCCCGCCGTGCCTGCAACCCTGAACGCGAAGAACCGGCAAAGTCCCGAACCAATGCGGCGATCTCATCGGCGGCCGTGTCCAACGCGAAATGACCGCCGTCGACAACGTGAATCTCAGCGTTCGGCACATCCTTTCGGTAACGCTCCGGCTCGCCGGGGTCGAACGAGAGTTCATACTTGCCCCAGATCACCAGCAGGCGCGGCTGCTTCTCGCGCATCCAGGCTTGCCATTTCGGGTAGCCGTCGACATTAGTTCGGTAGTCATAGAAGAGATCGCTCTGAATTTCCCCCTGGCCGGGCTGGTTGAGAAAATAGAATTCATCGGTCCACAGATCCGGGTCGTGGCGTTCCAAGTTCGGATCGTTCCCTACATGGCGCGTACGCGTCGTAGCCAGCGACAACAGATTTGTGCGCAGCGCATCTTCGTTGGACGCGCGATCGGCCCAGAAGGCCCGCCGCGTCTTCCAATTCGCCCCCAGCCCTTCGTTGTGCGCGACCGCATCCTGAACGATGAGAGCTTCGATGCGGTCGGGATGCTGCAACGCCATGCGAAAACCCACGGGACCGCCGTAATCCTGCATGTAAAGCGTGTAGCGCGAGAGCCCGAGCGCTTCGGTGAAGTGATTCATGATCTCCGCATAGTGATCGAACGTATACGCAAATGTCTTTGGGTCGGGCCAGTCGCTGTGTCCGAATCCCGGGTAATCGGGCGCGACCAGGTGATAGCGATCGGAAAGCCGGGAGAACAGCGGCTCGAACATGCGCGAGGACGACGGCAGTCCGTGCAACAGGAGAAGCACTGGCGCGTCCTTCGCGCCGGCCTCTCGATAGAAAATCGACAGCCCATCGACCTGCGTCGTGCGATAAAGAGTCGGATACTCCATGGGATCTTCCTTTCCTTGGGATCAGTCGGCCATTAGGTGCGCCGATCGAGCCTTGTGCGGCACGCCGACGTAAGGGAACACTGTGAGCAGGTCCGTGTGGGGCCCTACGTTATCGCGCGTGATCTTGCCATTGGTAAGAATGGCAAGAAAGACATCGATCGCGTCGTCGGTGAGAGTCCGGCCGTTGGTCGGATAGGACGCCGGCTTGCTGAAATCATAAGGCAGGATGTCCGGTAGCAGAATCCCTGCGGCTCGTTTTGCCTCCTCCGGCGTGTACCCACCCGTGTGCTCCAGCGAGTGCGCGAAGACGGGGATGAAACGGGAATCGTCCGCCGGCTGCCCAGCCTGATAGGCGGCTTTGTCATCCCCGGGAAGGAATACAGATTGCGAGGCCAGCGCACCGCGGTCGGCCTGAACCCATTTCCCGCTCGCGCCGTCGACGGTGCGATGCCACAGGCCCATCTTTCCAGAACCCAAGACAGAGTTGGGCACCTCCAGCACAATGCTGCAGACGTCCTTGTCGGTGAAGAAATCGTCGCCGGTAAACTGCAGATTATTCAGCGCGCCCAGGGTGTCGAAAAAAAACGGATCGCTGCGCCAGCCGGCGAAGAAGCGGTAGTCTCCAGCATCCGTCACGTGTGCCTCGCCAGCGGTCGAGACCGGTGCGCCTTCGATGATAATCTGCCCGCCGTCGCCCATCCCAGCGGCCTCCGCGCCTTCAACTCGGCGCAAGGTCGCAGTCAGCGCTCCGCCCTTGTCTGCGGTGAAGCGCACTCGGTACGCGATATCGGCAACGACATCGCCGTCAGTGTCAATCTTGAGCTCGTATATCGCTTCGGTCGCGAAAGGGTCGTCGGTCGTGGGCCCCGCTGGATTCACACCTGCGGACGGGTGCACATTCATAATCAGGATCGACTTGCCTGCGTCGCCGGGTTTGGGGAAGGCATACAGGTCAGTAAGATCGAGCCGGGCGTCCCCATGGGGGAAGCCATAATCAGGACCGGAGTAATGGTGTGACATAGATTCTTTCTCCTCAATTCTAGATTTTCCTGTGCTGTGTCCATGATCCTTTGAATTTTGAGCCCTTTATGTGGATCATCTAACCCAGAACCTCGACGCTCCATTCGATTCGCATTCCGAAAAAAGCTCCGATTAAATCATCCGGGTTCCTCTGTGCACCTCTGTGTCCTCTGTGGTTAACGCTCTCCGTCGAGACGATAATCAAAGCTCCCCTAAAGACACGTTGCGTTAGTTTTCGCAGCGCCTCGAAACGCTGCGCGGATTTCCTTGGATTAAGGTGCGTAACGGGTGAATACAAAGTCGCGAGCTTTGACAGGCTCGTGGCACGGGGAGCACGTTCTCAGCAGCGTGTCGTCGGCAGGTTTGCCGTCCGTATCGAATTGAGCGTATCCCCAGCCGCCCGTCGCGGCGTATTTCTTTGAGTCCTTGACCATAAACTGAAGGTTCGTGGCGGGCCCGGCCACGAAAGATTGGGCACGCCCAAAAATCTTGTTGTTTTCTTCTGACGGAACATAACTCCAGGCCAGCCGGGCAATGATCGCGCCGTCCGGGAACGGAAGCTTCCCGCCGCGGTAAGCCTCAATCGCTGCATCGTTGCCCAGAATGGCGCGGATATCGTTAAGATTGCCTTCTTCGTGTGCCACAGAGATCAGCTTCCAGTCGCGGTATCCGGAAGGAATCTTGGTTACGAAAATCGGAGCGGTCGACTGATCGGCATGCCCTGACACGGGCGCCGTGAAGGCAGCAACGCCGGCCACCGCCGCAACTGAAACCAGCAAGAAAGCGATCCGTTTCATAGTGTTCCTCTCTAATTTCTTTTTGGCCGCAGTCTTTTCTGGGACGACAAATGTGACTGTGCCTTTATCGAGGATGATCCATTTCCCACGCCGCTGCTCTGGTTTTCAGCATTAAGGTGCATAACGAGTGAAGACAAGGTCGGTCGCTGTAGTTTTCTCGTGGCAGGGGAAGCAGCTTTTCATAAACGCTGCAGCGCCAGGTTTGCCATTCTGGAAGTGAGCGAAGCCCCAGCCGCCGGTTGCGGCATATTTCTTTGAGTCCTTGACCATAAACTGAATGTTCGTGGGGGCCCCGGGAACAAAGGATTGAGCCTGGCCAAAGACTTTGTTGTTTTCATCCGACGCGACGTTACGGTAATGCAAAGCAGCGATGATTGCGCCGTCCGGGAACGGAAGCTTCCCCTCGCGGTAGGCCTTGATCGCTATATCGTTGCCCAGGACGGCGCCTAGACTGTTGAGGTTACCGGCTTCATGGGCCGACGAAATCCATTGCCAGTCGCGGTACCCGCCAGGGATTTCGGTCACGAAGGGTGCGGCGGGTTGCCCATCCGCGTGCCCTGGTACAGGGGCAACAAGCGCGACGAGACCGGCCAAGGTTGCAACTGCAACCAACAAGAATGTGTAGTGTTTCATAGTGGTTCCTCCATTGAATTCGCTTCGGTAAATCGAAATCAGCAATCCTAACTATTTCGCCTTAAGCCTGATTTCTTCAGGCACATCGACGTGAAAGAGACGAATCGAGTCGCCTTCGGCCGCTGCACTTTGTTTCGTGGGCAGCGGGTGGTTGAGCGGGTGGTTGAGCCGATTGTTGAGCGCGGACTGCGCATGGGCGGCCGAACCTGACGCATAGCTGGCGACCGCGAGTAGGACAAGGCCGAACGCACTAGCCGCTACCGCGGTGAGAGCAGCGAGGATGGACGATATCAACGTGTGCATGATCCTTCCCCTAGTGGTGTTGTTCAGCACGCGTACAACAATGAACGGGATCAGGATTTCCAGCTACCTCAAACTCGACAGGATTTGCCCTGTATTCTTCTATAGGCAGTTGCAACGAAAGCCGGCCCGTTGACGCATCGCATCGCACCGGACGCGATTGAGTGCCAAGCAGCCGATTGGCCAGTCTCGCCGAAGCCGCGACCGTGACGGCTCGCCAATTTCGACTCGTCGATCGAGGCGGGCTATCCATTAGCTCTGACTCCTCAAGCCAGTCCTCTGCCGATACTCTGGCCTGCTCGGGACCGAATAATTCCGTCACCGCGCCGAGGAACGCCGCTAACTCTCGCTCGGCCATATTTATCTGTTTCTCGTAAGCAGAATCGCAAAACGATTCGTTCATATTCATTGGATTGTCCTCATTTCATTTCTCTCCGCCACAGCAACGCCGCTCCGTCGGAGGTGCGGGACGATCCTCCGTTCGCGTCCACCCGTGGTGTGCGTTTTGGTCGTGTAGAGTATTTTTTCGATTTGGGTGGTGTTCGTCATGGTATGTACCTTCGATCAGAAATCTGTTGTGTCCCGATTGGTTTGGCGATTCGATGTACAGCTACAATTAAGCCAGAGACGCCAGCCCGAATCTATTGGACGAACGTATCGATTGATACCTTCGTATCAATCGGCGAAATCCAGTCGCTGCGAGAGAGGTCCGCTGGCCCGCCGCTTCTGCTGCGTCTCCTCATGGCACCTTTCAGCCATTCCCCGGAAAGTCTTGTTGCAGCCAAGAATAAGCAGTTCACGAGTTTCGAGAAACCCCAGGAACTACAGAAATCGACCTGCATTTTTCTGCAGCCCGATGACCCACTCAAGCGCAGGCACACCTACGCGAAGTGGTGCTAAGCATTCTTTGGGAATACGAAATTTGGCGCGAAGAAGTGCCCGCCAACGGCGTCAGCAAGTGCCTCGTTCAGAAGCGATCGAATGTGGGAGGGTAAGATGGTGAGCGCGGTAGGAATCGAACCTACAACCTACTGATTAAGAGTAGGCGAGTCTGATAGGGTCCTCCACGTCTTACGCGTTTTAAGAATCAATGACTTGCCGACAATCAAGCCCGCACGGGAGCAATTTGGTCTGGTATTGGAAAGAAGCAAGTTAGCGCATATGGGATCGAATGGTACGGCACACTTATGGCACACCTGCTGGAACCTACCCGTTCCGCTCTCGACTACTGATTGATTGAGCTTTACCGGGATTGTCCGGTGCCACGTTTTATGACCCAGGTAATGAGCACCGCGCGGCTATATTGCAACAATTATCCAGCCTTCGTCATTTCTTGGCGCTGAGACACTTCGCCGCCAGACTCTCGGCGTCCACCGCGGGTGCCCCTCCCGATTATGATTGCGCTTACAAGACATGCGTTCCTTTATGCGCCTTTTGGTTTCACTCTGCCTATCTGCCAGCATGGTCTACGCTACCGACGAACCAACGCTTTCTCCCGCCGAACAGAAAGTCTCATTTAGAGGTGGACCTCTCGCGAATGGTCAGATCCCGTACTCTTTATGCGCATCAGGTTTGGTTCCTCCCGCTCAGTTAACTTTTTTCTCGCGCCGGATCTCGCGGTCAGGAAAGTGGACGACCATTCCGACTACTTTACCTGCCTGATCTCTGACGAATGTGATACGAGTCGGGTCACCTGGGACGAAGAAGGTGTCGGAACTCTCCGGAGCATTTCCGTGGGTGTGTCGTCTTCAGCCTCTTGCGCGAATAGCTTGTCTCCCCGTCGGGTCACGAGGTCCACCACACCTGCGGTGTTTTCATATCGCCCAACAAAGGCGCCGTAGGTGGTGGGATCGACCTGGGCGATAGCCGGATCGTCGAAAATTTGCACCTGCATTGCATGGCTGACGGTCCACTCCTTCCGGCGCTCGAAGGTATCGAGGTGTCGAAACGATTGCGTGTATGTGGTATCGCCCCGGCGCTGGGTCTCGTCTATGCGATAGTCAAGGAAAGCCAGATTGCCCTTGATCTGGCAGTGGAAGCTGGTAAGAACCCGCTCGCTCTTTGACCCTGGCGGGAGCGGAAGCTGGCATTCCCTCACCTCTTGATCGCGCGTGAAAGAGTGCCCAGCCTGATCGATGAAGCGAAAGTCATCGCTGACGTACACTGCCCAACCCGCACAGTCGCCGTGAGCATATGCTCGCTGGCGCGCTTGAGCCGCCTGGATGAGTTCTTGCTCAGTGCCGGACAATCGTGACTCGGCCGGCCCGCCATGAGAGCCGGCCGGGATATTGGCTACCTTCTGTTCGGCGGGAGAAAGCGTTGGCTCGTCGGTGGCGTAGACCATGCTGGCAGATAGGAAGAGTGAAACCAAAAGGCGCATAAAGGAACTCATCTCTTGTCCTCAGTGAACGAGCGGTAGATATAACTCAGTCGGCGGGCATTTTACGCCAATACTGCAATCTGCACTGTAGCGGTTTGCGAGGAATCGCGTAGAGTCATCGGTAACGCGCAATCTAATCTGGTACAGTACCGGGACGCCGAGACTCTGAGTCCAGAATCGTCGCATCCAGTGCAACGTGCAGCACAGTCTATAATTGCGCACGGATGGCTCTTACTCCTGGGACAAAACTCGGGCCGTACGAGATCGTATCGCCAGTCGGAGCGGGCGGCATGGGCGAGGTGTATCGGGCGCGCGACGCGCGGCTCAACCGTGACGTTGCGATTAAAGTCTTGCCTGCGACTTTCGCCCGCGATCCCGAGCGATTGCGGCGCTTCTAGCAGGAGGCGCAGGC
>CAVXNI010000009.1:0-122353 GCA_963763155.1 uncultured Acidobacteriota bacterium
GTGTCCATCTGGAGCCCCGTACAAGCCAGAAGGTAGAGTTCCAGTTGAAGTCTCGCGATCTCAAGTATGGACCACTGATCAAGGAGACATCAAGGTGGCGCAAGGCAAGTACACGGTCTCGATCGGGAGCGGTCAACCCGGAACAGGAGTTTCCTCAGTGAGCGGTAATTTCGAGGTCAAGGGACAACTCGTTCTGCCGGAATAACTCTCAAGAGCTTTGAGGCGATATGCACACTAAGTTTTTTAGATCCATGCTGCTGGTATTTGTTTCCATTGGTTATGCCTTGGCGCAGGAATCTAACCCCTGCGCCGAGCTCGCAAACTTCAAAGCCGAGAATGTTGAAATCACCAAAGCAGCGGCCATCGCTGCCGGGACCACCGAGGCCATTCCCTGGAACCAGACTCGCACCGCACCTTTGCCTGCGTATTGCCGAGTCGAAGGGACAATAAACCGGCGCACCGGAATTGATGGCGAACAGTTCGGGATCACCTTCGCACTGGCCATGCCCGACCACTGGAATGGTGACTTTCTAATGCAAGGCGGAGCCGGTAGCAACGGCGTCGTAGGCGCGCCTCTTGGATTGAACGCGGCTGGAGACACCCCTGGACTGATACGCGGCTTCGCTGTCGTAAGTACGGACGCAGGCCATAAGAGCCGCAATCCGGGATTTGATTTCGGCTTCATGCGCGATCAGCAGGCCTATCTGGACTTCGCTTACCTCGCGAATGTTGAGGTCGCTGCACTGGCAAAACAACTCATCGCGCAACACTACGGCAAGCCGGCAGCCTTTTCGTATTTCTCCGGGTGCTCCACCGGCGGCCGCGAAGGCATGATCCTTTCGCAGCGCTCTCCCGCGGTTTTCAACGGCATCATCTCGGGCGACCCAGCGATGCGCACTGGGCTTTCCAATCTCGCAATTGGGCGATGGATTCCATTGCCTTCAATCAAATTGCTCCGAAAGATGCTAATGGAAAACCAACCCTCGAGCAGTCGATTACCGAGAATGATCGCAAGCTGATCAGAGATGCTCTCATCAAACAGTGCGACGCTAAAGATGGCGTCGCCGACGGCTTAATCTCCGATCCTCTCGGGTGCGACTTCGATCCTGAGATGTTGGCGTGCAAGGGTGAAACGAATAACTCCTGCCTGGCTCCGGAAAAAGCCGCGGCTATCAAGAAGGCCATGGGAGGGCCGAAGACGTCGAGCGGAACCCAAGTCTATGCGGGTTTCCTTTACGACACGGGCATCACGAACGGCCGGCCATTTCGAGGAGTGCTCTCACCGGGACCCGGCATTTTCGGGCCTGCGACGACGGACATGACAATGGACGTTGCCAAGGAAGCTCTGGCAGCTGCCCGGCCGCTTGTCGATTCAATGTCCACGAATTTGACCACCTTCTCCTCGCACGGGGGGAAACTGATCTTCTACCACGGTGATAGCGACCCGTGGTTTTCGCCGCTCGATACGTTCGACTACTACAAGAACATGGCGGCTGCAAATGGCGGTCTCGACGCCGCGTCGAAGTGGAGCCAGTTTTATTTTGTGCCAGGGATGAGCCACTGCGGCGGAGGGCAGTCGCTGGACCAGTTTGATTTACTGGGCGCGTTGGTCAACTGGGTCGAGAAAGGCACCACGCCTACGTCGGTGATCGCGACCGGCAAAGCCTTCCCTGGGCGCAGCCGGCCGCTGTGTCCCGATCCGAAGCACGCCCAATACAAAGGGAAAGGAGACACGGAAGATGCAGCCAACTTTGAATGCCGTTAACTTATTGCTTCCGCAGACAAAGACATTGCTTCCTATGCGTTCACTTCTTGTCGTCTTCACGCTGATCGTTCTGGCGATCACTGCGCCGATGGTGGAAGCCCAGAAAGTGGAGTTGTCGATCGACACGTCGAAAACTGGCGCGAAGATCGACCGCAACATTTTCGGTCAATTCGCAGAGCATCTCGGTCACGGCATCTACGAAGGCATCTGGGTCGCGCCCGATTCAAACATCCCGAACACTCGCGGCATTCGCAACGATGTTGTGGGCGCTCTGAAAGCGATCAAGGTCCCGAACGTTCGTTGGCCCGGTGGCTGCTTCGCCGATGAGTATCACTGGCGTAAGGGCATTGGCCCTCAACGATCGATGACTCTCAACCCCAACTGGGGCGGAGTGACTGAGGCAAACACGTTTGGAACGCATGAGTTCATGGACTTCATCGATCAGATCGGGGCGGAAGCGTATGTCTCCGTCAATGTCGGTTCCGGGACTCCCCAGGAGGCGGCCGAGTGGCTGGAATATATGACCGCAGCAGCACCGACGGCACTGGCAAAAGAACGTGCCGCCAACGGGCATCCGGCTCCGTACAAAGTCGCATTGCTCGGCATCGGGAATGAAAGCTGGAATTGTGGGGGCAACATGACGGCTGACTATTACGTCAGCCAGATGAAGATCTACAGCCGCTTCGTAAGGAATTTCAATCCCGCGCAACAGGAGAAACAGCAGATGCTGAAGATCGCCGTCGGTCCGGGCGGCGACGGCCCGCGATGGACCGATTGGACGGAAACTGTCATGAAGGCCTATCAGCAACACACGTGGAGCTGGGACATCAACGGACTTTCAATGCACAACTACACGGTCGGTGCACTGGCCGCCTTCCTATACGTCGGTGGGATTTGGAGAGACTGAGTACAGCGAAATTCTCAAATCCACTTTGGAGATGGAAGGTCTCATCAGCAAGCACTCAGCGATCATGGACAAGTATGACCTCGACAAGAAGGTTGCGCTCGTGGTTGACGAATGGGGAGGCTGGTACGCGCCCTTCCGGGCAGCAATCCGGGATTTCTGGTCCAACAGAACAGCCTGCGCGACGCCATTCTCGCGGCTCTGAACCTCAATATCTTCGCGCGTCATGCCGACCGAGTACGCGGCGCTAATATCGCACAGATGATCAATGTGCTGCAGGCGATGATCATCACGGACAAAGAGAAGATGGTCCTGACTCCGACCTATTACGTCTTCAAAATGTACGTACCGTTCCAGAACGCCACATTCGTGCCGGTGACTTTTGATGCTGGTTGGTACACACATGGGGCCGTGGCGGTGCCCCGAGTGGACGCGATCGCCGCAAAAGACGCGATCGGCAAGTTGTGGCTGGAGATTACCAATCTCGATCCCAATGAACCGGTCGAAATCGAGGCGGGCCTGGCGGGCATTACGGCAAAAGCAGCGAGCGGCGAAACTCTGACCGCGCCGAAGGTGGACAGTGTCAACACCTTCGACGCACCTAACACAGTCATGCCGAGGCCGATCTCAGCAAAGGTTCAGGGTGGCAAGCTAACTTTGAAACTGGAGCCTAAGTCTGTAACCGTCGTTTCAGTTGAGCAGTGATCCAAACCGGATCCTGCGACCGCGACGCCGAAGCTAACGACAAGCTATCGCTCGACGGCGCTATGGTTCACATTCGATGGCAACGAAGGAGAACAACATGCGGCGATTCGCAATACTGGTCCTCTTGTCTTTGAGTTTTTGTTGGGCACAGGAATCAGGCAGTTTTCAGCCCTCTACGACGAATGTCTGGGCAGCGGAGTATCCACGGGTTGACAGCGCCGGCAGAGTACAGATTCGCGTGAAAGCTCCCGATGCTACGAAAGTCCGACTGAACTTCTGGAGCGGTCCGAAACTGGACATGGAGAAACAGCAGGACGGATTCTGGACCATCACCACTCCGCCGCTTGTTCCCGGTTTCCACTATTACACGCTGGTCATCGACGGTGCCGAGGTCAGTGACCCCAACACTCACGCCTTCTTCGGAGGAGGCAAGCCGGCGAGCGGCGTGGAAGTTCCGGAGCCAGGCTCTACCTATTATTCGGTGCAAGATGTGCCGCACGGTACCGTGCGGGAGGTCTGGTACAACTCGAAGGCAACGGGTAGCTGGCGGCATGCGCTGGTTTATCTGCCGCCGAACTACGATACGCAAACAAAAGAGCGCTATCCGGTGCTCTATTTACAACACGGCGCCGGCGAGGACGAGACCGGGTGGGTGCGTCAGGGCAACGCGAACTTCATCCTGGACAATTTGATCGCGGCCAAGAGTTGCAAGCCGATGATCGTAGTGATGGCCTACGGCTACGCGCACCGTGCCGGCGACGCGCCTGTCGATCTGTTCGCAAAAGGGTTTGGATCACCAGAAATGCTGAAGGCCATGCAGGACATGGCAGCGGCGTTTGAAGATGATGTGACGCAAGCTCTCATCCCCTACATTGATTCCACCTTCCGCACGTTATCCGACCGCGAGCATCGTGCGATGGCAGGCCTCTCGATGGGTGGGATGCAAACGTTCCAGATTACGCTGGATCATCTCGATCTCTTCTCTTACATTGGCGGTTTCAGCGGAGCGGGCGGGATGCTCGTGCTCGGAAATCGGAAACTAGATCCCAAGACCGACTACCACGGAGTGTTCGCTGATCCGGCAGCATTCGCCAAGAAAGTGCACCTGCTCTGGCTTGGCGTAGGAACGAATGAGCCAGAAAGAATGCGCGCAGGACTCCAGAGACTGCACACGTCATTTCAGGAAGCGCAGATACAACATGTTTTCTACGAATCACCCGGCACCGACCACGAGTGGCAAACTTGGCGCCGTGATCTGAAGGATTTCGCGCCGAGACTCTTCTGAACCCGGCTCCCACCCATACTGATCACGAGGGCGACCAGTCGAGGCTGTTCGGATTATGGGTCCGATAAGCTCTTTAGAGCCCCTGATTGTACGAAACAACCTTTCCCCTTACTGACTGATTACGAGCGGCTTGCTCTGAGAGTGCAAAAATAGGTCCTCGTAAACGCGCATATCGCTACCAGTTCTCGGTTGGTCGGCAAACAGAAATGTATCTCAACTGTCGATGCCAAGAACTCTGGACAGTTGAATCGTTTCCTCTAGGTCGGGCTCTCGCGCACTTGATCCGGTTGGTAAACCGGCCTTGCTAATGGCTCTTGTAAGCTACGGTGAAACTGGTTTTGGGGTACGAGGAACACGCTCCCGCTATCAAATCTGGGGACGTTAAGGGGACGATAAGAAGTGACATACGATACTTTATGGTATCAAGATGTCCGCCGACACCGTTTGATATCAATCAGTTACATGAGCCCGAGGCCCTGTCACGGCAGAGGCCGCGGGTTCGAGTCCCGTCGTCCCCGCCATTCTTCTTGCGGAGTTATCGGGCGTGACACTGAAAACTCATACTCACAACCTCGCCCACAGCTTGTACTGAACGCTGCCCCAATTCGAATCCCACGGCATCGAGAAACTCCTCCCGAATCGGATTCATCCCGGCTAGGTCTTCGTCGGTGTACAGGTTGAGAGTCGTCTGAATCCGCGCATGCCTAAGGATTCCCAACCGTTTCGGTTATACTTTCGGCGCTTATGCCTTTACCGCAAGGCACGCAGCTAGGCCCATATACCATCGTTGCCCTTCTTGGTCAGGGGGGAATGGGGATGGTCTACCGCGCGCGTGACGAGCGATTGCAACGCGATGTTGCCATCAAGGTTCTGCCGCCCGGCCTCCTTTCCGACGAACCCGCGAAAAGCCGTTTCCGCAAAGAAGCCCTCGCCTTAGCTAGGCTCAGCCATCCAAACATCGCCGCCGTTTTCGATGTGGGCGAGCAGGACGGCATGGACTACCTCGTGATGGAGTGCGTGCCCGGCCAGACCCTCTCGCAAAGAATGCAATCGCAACCGCTTCCCGCCAAAGAAATCCTCTCCCTCGGCGTTCAGGTAGCGGGTGCGCTTGAAGAAGCGCATGAGCAAGGCGTCGTGCACCGTGACCTGAAGCCATCGAACATCATGGTCACGCCCAAGGGCCACGCCAAGGTTCTGGATTTCGGATTAGCGAAGCTTCTGGAACCGGTTGGCGCTCCTGAAGTTACCCGGTCCTTAGTTGACACCCATGGCCCGGTTGGCACCGCGCTCTACATGTCTCCCGAGCAGGCCGAGGGCAAACTTGTCGACAGCCGCACTGATCTCTGGAGTTTTGGCGTGGTGCTTTACGAAGCGCTCGCCGGTCGGCCTCCGTTTCAAGGAGCTAGTACGCTCGCGATTCTCCGTGCGGTCAGCACCGAGCGTCCCAAGCCAGTGCGGGATATTCGCCCAGAGACTCCCCAGGGCGCGGATCAGATCGTCTCGCACGCCCTCGAAAAGGATCTGTCCAAGCGCTACCAGAGCGCCTCTGAAATCTCTCGTGATCTTTCCGACGTTTTGCTGGAACTGAGCGCTCTCTCACTTCCGCCCGCGGACCGCGAATCAAGGTTTTCGCCGAGAATTCTCCTCACTGCCATAGTGTTGCTGCTGCTTCTCGCGGGTTCGGTGATGTGGCTCTATCGGCGCTCGGAGCGGCGTCATTGGGCTCGCGAGGAAGCCATTCCGGCGATCGCTACACTCAAATCAGAAGACAAACCGCTGGCGGCATTTCTGTTACTGAGGAAAGCAGAGCAATACTTGCCCGGCGACCCGCAGCTCGCCCGGCTTGCCGAACAAGACACGACGCACGTCTCAATCACGTCCTCACCCGCAGGCGCGACGGTTGCGATTCAGGACTATCTATCTCCGGATGGCGCCTGGTATCCCCTGGGCGCGACTCCACTCACCGGCATTCAAATTCCAACCGGCTACTTCCGCTGGAAAGTCTCGAAAGCGGGGATCGGCGAATCTGTCGCTGCTCCAATGACCGAGCAGAATATGCACTTCGCTCTGGACTCCACCATGGCGGTTCCGCCCGGAATGTCTTGGGTCCCTGGAGGCTCGTGGATAAATATGATCGCGTTCGTGGGTTGGGTCGGTCCCTACGACGTGCCTCCTTATTACATCGACCGCCTGGAAGTCTCCAATCGCCAGTATCAGGAATTCGTTGACAAGGGTGGATACGAAAAACAAGAGTACTGGCCAAAACAATTTTTGCGCGACGGCCGCGCGCTGACGTGGCAAGACGCCAAGTCCCAGTTCCGCGACGCTACCGGACGCACCGGTCCTTCAACCTGGGCCGGCGGTCATTATCCGGAAGGGCAGGGCGATTATCCAGTGTCGGGAGTTAGCTGGTACGAGGCCGCTGCCTACGCGACGTTCGCGGGCAAGAGCTTGCCCGCATTTGTTCAGTGGTATGTTGCCGCTCCGCCCGATGTGGCCAGCTACATCGTCAAAGAAAGCAACATTTCCCAATCCGCTCTGGCGCCGGTGGGCGCATTTAAAGGCTTGGGACCGTTCGGCACTTACGACATGGCGGGGAACGTGCGCGAGTGGGTCCAAAACGCCACCACTACAGGCACCCATTTCATACTCGGCGGAACCTGGAAGTCTCCGACTTATCTTTACGACGACCCGGAGGCACTCTCGGCCTGGGATCGCTCGCCGACAAATGGTGTCCGGTGCGTCCGGAACATAACGCCAGTACCTGAGAATTTGACGACTCCCATCAAGACCTTCGAGCGTGACTTCTCCAAGGTTAAGACCGCAAGCGGCGACGTTTTTCGCGCCTACGAAACACTCTACGCGTATGACAAGACTCCCTTGAACGCCAAGGTGGAAGGCGTGGTGCAAGATACCGCGGACTGGCGCAAGGAAAAGATTACCTTCGATGCCGCCTACAACAACGAACGTATGGCGGCGTATCTTTTCCTGCCGAAGAACGTCCCCCCACCTTTTCAGACTGTGATTTTCTTTCCCAGCGCTGGAGTTCTACCCTTCGCGGACAGTCAGACACTGGGAGACACAAAGTATTTCGACTATATCGTCCAGAGTGGCCGCGCCGTGCTGTACCCGATCTACCAGGGAACGTACGAACGGCGCGTGAAGGTCGTGCTCCCAGGAACTTCCCAGGACTTGGAATACATGACCGAGCGTTATAAGGATCTCGCCCGTTCGATCGATTATCTGGAAACCCGGAGCGACATCGACAGGAATAAGCTTGCTTATTTGGGAGTCAGCATGGGCTCGGCCGAAGGAGTAATTTATACAGCGCTTGCGCAAGATCGGCTAAAAGCCGTGGTTTTCCTCGACGGCGGCTACTTCCTTTACACGCCGCCCGCCGGTGGCGATCAGGCCGATTTCGCCCCGCGTCTCAAGAAGCCGGTGCTGATGGTGAATGGCCGTTTTGATTACGTCTTCTCCGTGGACACGGCTCAGGATCCTTTATTCAAAATGCTCGGCACTCCACCAGCCGACAAACGCCACGTGGAATTCGACACTCCGCACGATGTCGCCGAGCGCCGCCCCGACCTTATTCAAAATGTGCTCGCGTGGCTGGACAAGTATCTGGGCCGAGTCAATTAGCGTCGCGGCTGGCAAACTCGGAGAAATCTGTCGCGAATGCGGATTTTGATTGCCGCCGTGTAGGGCACTCCAGCCGAAACATCGGCATTCCCCTGTACCCTCGCACCCAAGATCATTTCACCTTAGTAATTTGTAGAAAACAGCGGAAACCATGATGATGGGCGGTGATGCCGAATTCCGACAAGTCGCGCCGGTGGCCTCGCCTTCCCATCGACATTCCCGTCCGCGTCGTGACGTCCAAAGGCTTTTCGACCACCGTGGTCGAGGGCCGGGGCACGGAAATGAGTGAAGGCGGCATGGTGTTGTATGCAGGAATCCTGCTGAATCCTGGTGATCTGCTGGAGATTGAGTTTGATACTCCTTCGCCCTCGCGGCTGCCCGCCATCGTGCGTTTCCGCAGCGGTTTCTGCTTTGGCCTGGAATTCATCACACCGCTTCCCGCGTAATTTCGACTCTTCGATGGCCTCTCCCGTAGCATTACCTGCTGAATTGTTCTAGCATTTGGAACGATGTTGGGGGCTTCTTCCATGTATTTCGAACAGTTCTATCTGGGATGCCTGGCGCACGCTTCCTATCTGTTGGCCTCCGGCGGGGAAGCGGTCGTGGTCGATCCGCAGCGGGATGTGGAGCTGTACTTGAAGGCCGCCGAGCAGCATGGGGTCACGATCCGTCACATTTTTGAGAGTCATCTGCACGCCGACTTCGTTTCTGGACACAAGGAGTTGGCAGCGCGCACGGGCGCGACCATCTACATGGGCGCGCAGGCCGGCGCGACGTTTCCTCACGTGCCGGTGCGCGACGGGTTTGAACTGAAGTTTGGGCAGGCGTCGATCCGCGTGGTCGAAACCCCGGGCCACACTCCGGAGAGCATCTGCCTGGTCGTGACCGTTCAGGTCGTGACCGATCAAGAAAAATCCGCCGCTCCGTGGGCGGTTCTGACTGGCGACACACTCTTCATTGGCGATGTGGGCCGCCCTGACCTGTCGCCCCGGCACACGCCTGCAGAGCTGGCAGGTCTGCTTTATGACAGCCTGCACAATAAATTGCTGAAGCTCGCCGACAACGTGCTGGTCTATCCCGCCCACGGCGCCGGATCGCTGTGCGGGAAAAACATGCGGGCCGAGCGGTCGTCGACGATCGGGATCGAGCGGCTGACCAATTATGCGTTGCAGATCAAGAGCAGGGAAGAGTTCGTCGCGCAGCTGACCAGCAATCTTCCGGCGCGGCCGGAATACTTTCTCAAGGACGCCGAGATCAACCGCACGGGCGCTTCGGCGCTGGCGGATCTGCCACCGCTGCGGGCCATCACGCCTTTGGGGTTGAAGAGTATGTTGAGCGCGGGTGACATCGCCCTCGATGTCCGTCCCGGAGACGAGTTTGCAGCCGGGCACGTGCCGGGGTCGGTGAATATTGCGCTGTCGGGGCAATTTGCTTCGTGGGCCGGCACGGTGCTGGGGCTCTCGGCACATCCCGTGCTGATTGCCGCCTCCGATGACGAGAGTTCGAACGTGCAACTGGAGGAGGCGCGGCTTCGGCTGACGCGCGTTGGTATTGAAGTTCTGGATGGATATCTTGACGGAGGCGTGGCCGCCTGGAAGCGGGCAGGATTTCCAGTGGCGACGATCGCACAGGTGACCGCAGACGAACTTAGCGTGCAGTTGAAATCCAACGAAATACAGGTGCTCGACGTGCGCCGCGAGCCGGAGTGGGATGCGGGGCACATTGAAGATGCGGTCTGGTGGCCGCTCGATAATTTCAAAGTTTCTCCGCCAGAAATTGATCACGATGCGCCCATTGCGGTTCATTGCAAAGGTGGATACCGCAGCATGATCGCCAGCAGCCTGCTGCAGCGCGCTGGTTTCAAGCGAGTGATCAACGTAATTGGCGGATTTGATGCCTGGCAGCAGGTAAAGCTGCCGACCGTGAGCGCGAAGCCGGTGGGAGTTTAACTTTTTCTTCGCTTTTTCAGCCTGTGGGAAAAATGTTCCTGCATGAACATTGTTTACAATAATGTACGTACAACGTGCAACCAACTGGATTTAAGGAGCGCGTTACAGAAATGAAGAATGACAAGCTGGCCAAGACCTTCTGCGTAGAAAGCGGCAAGCATTTTCGTCTGAAAGACTGTGATCCCGCCGCCACCGGGCATTGGCGGTCCAAAGAGAACGCCTCCGAGGTTCTGCAGCAGGGAATTGTCCGCATGGCGGAGTTGCAGGACAAGCTCTATGCCCAGAACAGCTGGGCGCTGCTTCTGATCTTTCAGGCCATGGACGCTGCCGGGAAGGACGGCATCATCAAGCATGTGATGTCGGGGATCAATCCGCAGGGTTGCCAGGTGTACTCGTTCAAGGCGCCCTCGGAACTGGAACTGCAGCACGATTTTTTGTGGCGCACGACCCGCGACCTGCCCGAGCGCGGGCACATCGGCATCTTCAACCGGTCGTATTACGAAGAGGTGCTGGTGGTGCGAGTGCATCCTGAAATTCTCAAGAGCCAGAGGACGCCGGCCTCGCTGGTGGGCAAGAATGTGTGGGACGAGCGCTTCGAAGACATCCGCAGTTTCGAGCGGCACATGGCGCGGAGCGGGACGGTGATCCGCAAATTCTTCCTGCATGTTTCCAAAAAGGAGCAGAAGCGGCGCTTCCTGGCGCGCCTGGAAGAGCCTGAAAAAAACTGGAAGTTTTCGGCGGCCGATATTCGCGAGCGCAAGTATTGGGACGATTATCAGAAGGCCTATGAAGAGATGATCGAAAACACGGCGACCGAGCATGCGCCGTGGTACGTCGTTCCGGCCGATAATAAATGGTTTACACGTCTGGTGGTGTCGACGGTGGTCGTGCAGACGCTGGAATCTCTCAATCTGGCGTACCCCAAGGTGGATGAGGCGAAGCGCAAAGAACTGGAAGCGGCGAAGAAAATTCTGATAGCTAAGAAGTGAATACAGGGTTGCCGGGCATGACTCAAACAAGGCCGCCGTGCCCGGAGCTAAGACACGAACGTTCGCCGCCCTTTGCAGCGAGGCGCGGCTGGATTACCATAGCCACTCGTCACTTCTTCCTCCGGAGATCAATCCTGAACATGGTCGGCCCCAACAGCTTTTGCAGGAACATTTCTTTCGCTGCCCCGTTGCTGTTCGCAGTCTCTCTTGTCGGAGGATTCTCCCTTGGCGCACACGCGCAAGCCAAGCCGGAGAAGCAATCGAAGGCGGCACCAACCCAGACTGCACCGGCTGCGGCTGCGAGCGATTCTGGCGCTGCCGAACCGGCGAAGCCGGAAGAGAAAGCTTTCAAGGGGATGAAGTATCGGCTGATTGGGCCGTTCCGCGGCGGGCGGTCGCTGACGGCCGCGGGACTTCCGGGCGATCCTACGACTTACTATTTCGGCGCGACCGGTGGCGGAGTGTGGAAATCGACCGACGGCGCCATGACGTGGTCTTCCGTTTTTGACAAGGAGGGCACGTCGGCCATCGGGAGCATCGCGGTGGCGAATTCCAATCACAACGTTATCTATGTGGGGACGGGCGAAGCCTGCATTCGCGGCAACATTTCGCACGGCGACGGCGTCTACCGCTCGCTCGATGCCGGCAAAACTTGGAAGAACATCGGGCTGAAAGATTCTCGGGCCATCGGCAAGGTCATCGTGAATCCCACGAATCCTGACATCGTGTTCGTGGCGGCGCTTGGGCATCCTTACGGGCCGAATACGGAGCGAGGCATTTTCCGCACGACCGACGGCGGCAAGACCTGGGAGAAAGTTCTCTACAAAGACGAAAACACCGGCGGGATCGATGTGGCCTTCGATCCGCATAATCCCAACATTCTTATCGCGGCGCTGTGGCAGGCGCGGCGCACGTCATGGAGTATGGAGAGCGGAGGCCCGGGCAGCGGCATCTACCGGTCGAACGACGGAGGCACAACCTGGAAGCATATTGAGGAACACGGCCTGCCCAAAGGTCCGTACGGAAAGATTGGCGTCGCCGTGGCCGCGAATTCTGATCGCGTCTACGCGCTGATCGAGGCTCACAATCCGGATGGCGGCCTGTACCGCTCTGACGACGGCGGCGAGTCGTGGCGGTTGGTGAACCCGGACCACAGCCTCTGGCAGCGTCCGTGGTATTACATGCACGTGATCGCCGACCCGCGCGACGAAAACGTTCTCTACATTATGGATGTCGAAACTTTCAAGTCGACCGACGGGGGACATCTGTTCAACAAGGTCGCAGTGCCGCACGGCGACAACCACGGCCTGTGGATCGATCCGCAGAATACGCGGCGCATGATCGCTTCGAATGACGGCGGAGTGACCGTGACGCTCGACGGCGGCAAGAACTGGAGTCTTCAGGATAATCAGCCCACGGCGCAGTTCTATCACGTGACGACCGACACGGCCACGCCTTATCGCGTATACGGGCCGCAGCAGGACAGCGGCACGGTCGCGATCGTCAGCCGCAGCGACGCGGGATCGATCAGCTACAGCGACTGGTACGATGTGGGCGGCGGCGAAGCGGGCTACATCGCGCCCGATCCGCGTGATCCGAATATCGTTTACGCGGCCGACTATCAGGGGAATATCACGCGCTACGACCGGCACATCGGGCAAGTAAAAGCGATCACCGAGCAGCCGGAACTTTCCGACGCGCATGGGGCGGCGAATCTCGAACACCGCTTCCAGTGGACCGCGCCGGTCATGCTGTCTCCGCATGATCCGAACACGCTGTATCACGCCGGGGAGCGGCTGTTTAAGACGACGGACGGGGGCGTGCACTGGCAGGCCATTAGTCCTGATCTCACGCGCAACGATAAGGAGAAGCAGAAAGTTTCGGGCGGCGACATCACGATCGACGACTCGGGCACGGAGTATTACGACACGATCTTTGCCTTGGCGGAATCGCCGATCAGCAGGGGAACGCTGTGGGTTGGGACCGATGACGGCCTGCTTCAGCTTACGCAGGACGAAGGCAAGACCTGGACCAACATCACGCCCAAAGATATGCCGGAATGGAGCCGCATCAGCCAGATTGATCTGTCCGCGCACGATTCCGGGACTGCGTATGTGGCCGTGGATCGGCACCAGTTCGACGATCTTCATCCATACATTTACAAGACCAGCGACTTCGGCAAGACGTGGACGAAGCTGGGGAAGGGAATTCCGGACAACGCGTTTGTGCGGGTGGTCCGCGAAGATCCGAAGAAGCGCGGGCTGTTGTATGCGGGAACGGAAACGGGCGTCTACGTGTCGTTCAACGATGGAGCGAACTGGCGTGCACTGCAGTTGAATCTGCCGACCACGCCGGTGCATGATCTCGTTATTAAGGATGACGACCTGGTCGTGGCCACGCACGGGCGGGCATTTTGGATCCTCGACGACCTGTCTCCGCTGCGGCAGTACAGCGATGACGTGGCGAAGAAAGATGCATTCCTTTACGCGCCGGCCACGGCTTACCGGATTCAGGCGGGAGCTGGGGGCGGTGATCACCATCCTTCCAAACGGACGGGGCAGAACCCGCCGGCGGGCGCGGTGATTTATTACTTCTTGAAAGATGCGCCGAAGGCGGAGACTGAGGCGAAAATCGAAATCCTTGACGCCTCCGGCAAAGTCATTCGCAAATACTCGAGCGCCGAGTACAACACGCTGGAAGAGCCCCTCGATCCGGACGACAAAAAGCCAGAGAAGCAACTCAAGCCGGAAGCTGGCTTGAACCGTTTTGTGTGGGATTTGCGCTATGACGAAGCGCATCACGTGCCCGGTTATTATCTGTGGGAGTATGGCGCCGGAGCGCGGGGCCCGGTGGCCGTGCCCGGCCACTACGGGGTTCGGCTGACGGTGGGAGATCAGAGCCAGACGGCTTCGTTCGACTTGAAGCTGGATCCGCGGGTGCAGGTCAGCCAGGCCGATCTGGAGCAGCAGTTGAATCTGATGCTGCAGACGCGCGACGAACTAAGCCGGGTCTACGATGCGGTCAATCAGATACAGGATGTTCGTTCGCAGTTGTCCGGACTGAAGCGGCGGCTGCCGGAAAACACCAGCACGAAGACGATTGTCACTGCTGCCGACGATCTGGAAAAGAAACTGGTCGCGGTGCGCGAGGAACTGATCAATCTGACGATCAGTGCTAACGAGGACTCGCTGGCGTATCCTCCGCAACTGGACGCGAAGCTGGCGTATCTGGCGATGGATGTGGGCACCGCCGACTCTGCCCCGACCGACGCCGAGCAGAAGGAATTCGAGAAACTGAAGCGGCAGAGCGGGGAACTGATCGGACGTTGGCAGGACTTGCAGCGCCGCGATCTGGCCGCATTTCAGAAGCTGACGGCGGAAGGCAGCTTGTCGACGGTAGTGGTGCCACCGCCGGGGCGGGCGACGGAGGATGAGGTTCCGGCGCACTGAGCGTTATTTTGCAGATGATTTTGCAGAGGCGTTTTTCGTCCACTTTCGCCTCTGTATTTTCAAAGGCCGGCGGAGAGGTCAGCAACAAATCCCCACGTCTCGCAAAGAACGCGAGACATGGGGCACCCGCCTTTTCTCCGGACCCTTTCTCCGCATTACTCCTACGGGGCGGGCGAACGGCCAACGTTGACCACGAAAACCGTTCTCCCGCGCCACTACTCCTATTACTTCCGTGCCATTTCCATGGCACCGTTGTGCCTTGTTCGTTTGAAGGCGCGTTGCTATTGTGGCGATAGAGATACTGTTCCTCCCCTGAGGATCGACGAGGTCGATCCGGATTGGGGGGTGTTCTATGCGGAAGATGAATCTGTTCTACGCGGCAATTGGCTTTGCGGTGGCGCGCTGGATTTTCAAGCGGCAAGCCGTGGTCGACCCCGTCACACGGTTTCGGTCGCAGGGTCTTCTGTAGAAAGTTTACCCGGGCTTTGGGCGCGCGCCCCGTTGCGCCTCCATTTCGTCAGCGCGCGCCCACAGCTACTCCTGCCTGAAGTAACAGTTACCAAGGTTTGCCTGCATCATCTCTGTTTCTTCCTTCTCTCCATACAATTGGCTCAGGAACCGTTCTCTCTGGTCAGGTTCCGCTCTTATCTGAGCTTTCATGGCGCGGCCGCGAAAAACGCGATTGATACTTGTTCTGCTGGCTCTGCTGGCGGCCTTCGTGCCCGTGCGGCTAGTTGCGCAGGATGATCCGAAAGTTGATCGGAACGCCGATCCCAACGTTGATCTGAACGCTGATCCAAACGCTGATCCAAACGTTGATTTGAACGACAAGCCGCTGGGGGACGTTGCTCGGAACCTGCGCAAAAACATTCCACCGTCCGAGAAAGTGATCGACGACGACAACCTGTCAAAAGTGATGGAGCAGGCCGAGAGCCGGCACGCGCAGGGTTCGGCGCTGAAGTTTCTGATGGCGGGAGAAGAGAAGGGCTTTCACGTGAGCGCGCCCGACGTCACCTGCAGCCTGGCTTTCACTGCGAATGTTAAGTCGCTGCTCTCGAGTCAATACGCCCAAATGGAGCTTCCGCCGGGCGAAGTCCTCAAATTAGAGGGACCGGCTACGATCACAGGCAATGTTCTAATCGTTGCGGTGTTAAACCGAACGGACTGGCACGTGAGCGAAGTTACGGTGGCGCTGACAATGGTCAAGAAGAGTGAAGGTGGCGACGCGTCGTCGAGCGATACGTTGCCGTACGCTGCAGCGAAATTGCTGCCTGCGGTCGCGCTGAGTTCGCCGCAGGCGTCGGAGGCTGGCTCGGAGAGGAAGCCCGATGTGACCAGGGTTTATCGGATGCGCGCGGCCGCGCCGCCCTCGGCCACCACTGTTTTCAGCGCGCCGCTGAATCTGGACCTTCGTCCCGACGAGGAATGGCACTGGGCCATCGTGCAGGCCAGAGGGTATCCTCCGCAGAGTTACGCTGGCGCGGTGCCGCCGGCGGCGCAAGCCAGTACGCCAGCGTCTGCCCAGACGGCTTTGCCTGCGACGCAGATGTCGCAAAATCAGTAGAGCCCGCGCTTACTGTACAAACTTTCCATTTTCCACTTCGTATTCCACGCGGAAAGGCCGGAGCGCTTTGCGGTCCTGCCAACCCTCCTGAGCGATCAGGCGATTGGCTTGCGCCAGGCGCTCGGAGGGGAGGGGATGCGTGCGGAAATATCCCTGCAAGCTTTGGATAGCGAGTTCAGAGAGTTCTTCCTCCGGACTCTCGGCGTGAATAACATATTCGTTGTTGAGTTTTCTGAAGCGCTCGAACATGCTGACGGCGCCGTAAGGCGAGTAGCCGCTCAGAACTGCCAGGCGAATTCCTTCCCGGTCGGCTTCGAGCTCCTCGTCTTTGTTGTAGCCGGCTTCCCATGCCTGAAGCGGGATCTGCAGGATGGAGCCCACGATGCTGAGCTGCAGATTACGCAATTGGGCTTCGATCTGCACGCGTTCGGCGCAGTGGTAGTGATCGATGTGTTCGATCTCGTGCGCCAGGACAGCCGCGAGCTCGTCTTCGCTGGTCATCAGGTCGAGCATGCCCTCGCCGATGTAAACCGGGCCGCCGGGCAGTGAGAAGCCATTGATCATGGAGCGGTTCGTCACCAGATGAAACGAGTAGGGCAAGCGCCGGTGAGCGTGCAGGCTGAGGGAATTTCCCACGCGCTGTACGTAACTCTCGAGGGCGCGCTGCTCCGGAGTCATTCGTTCGGGGTTGGCGCTGTATTCTACGGCGAGTTCTTTGCCGAGCGCGATTTCCTCGTCGTCGGAAAGGCGGGTCAGGCGCATGGGTGCGCGGGTGAGATCGCGCTGAGCATCGGCAGCCATGGCCACGATTGCATTGGCTGAGACTGGCGTAGGATCGTGCCGGCGCTGGCTGAAATAGAGTCCCGCGACCCCGATCAGCAGCACGATTACGAACGCAATAACCCGCTTCATAAAAATTGACGGATCTTCTCGCTGTACTTCGTGTAAAGAAACGACGCCAGGAACATCGCGAGGCCCACCACGATGAAGGTCATGTAGCGATCGGGCCAGCTCCAGGTCTTGGACCACATATCGAGCAACAGGATTTTGGCGAAGCTGGCCAGCAGAAGAAGAAATCCAGTGAGTCGAAAGCTGCGTTCATTGATGGCGAAAGCGAAGATCAGGATGGCCAAGGCCTCAACGCCCCATGCGACCGTGACCATGCCAGCACGCATTTTTTCCGCGAGCATCAGCGTCAGAAGAAGCACCGGCGCAAAGAACATGAATTGTTCCGGGCGCCGGGCAATGGCTCCGATCCAGTTACTGGAAGGCTGCGCCTTGTGGCGGGCGCGCCACTGGAACGCGAATGGCAGGCACGCCAGCAGCACGGTGATGGCGGAACCCAGAACGAAGTATCTGCCCGTCCAGTCCGCGCCCGTGAAATAGCTTGCGCCGAAAAGATTGTGCATCACGCCGCGGGCGCATGTGCCCATGGTCAGAAGCAAGGCTTGGTGCAGGAAGATGGCTCGATCGAGCGCCAGCGCGATTCCAAAAAGAATGAAGACCACCACTGCCCACGCGGTGACCAGCCATTCGTTGGCGAATTGGAAATAGAGAAGCGCGACCACTGTGCCTGTGCCCAGGTAGGCGAGCAGCGCGTCGAAATGCAATCCGCGATCATCGCGGGCAGTCGCCTCTTCCGGACCCAGCTGGGCGTACACGAAGAACAGGATGAGAGTAATGGGCAGCACGGTATAAATGCGCGGCCCCCAGAATTGTCCCGGAGTCTCGGCCGTAAGATTGGCGAAGAAAATCCGCCCGAAGGACGCGGCCAGGGCCACGTACGCCTGAAAGCGAAACTGCCTGACCTTGCGCCAGAGACCGTACTCGAACAGAACCAGGCCGAAGACAGCCCAGCCCACGGCAATGCTCAGCGGCTGCAGTTCATACCACAGCAGCAGCGAAACCAGCGCCGACGCAGCCCAGGAATAGATGTGGTGAAAATCTCGCTTGCGCAATTCCTCCGGCATGCGGATGAGTTGCGCCAGAGCGTAGAAGATGACCGCGACAATCGCCAGCGAAAGCAACCGGACGCTAATACCGTGCCAGGTGTCGGTCACATATAGATTCACCGTGATGCTGCGCGCCATGGCGAGCGCGGCCAGCGCATGGGCCTGCCAGCGGAGATCCTCAAGCTCAAAGCGGCGATCGACCAGCACGAGCACGAGAGCGAATATTGCCCACAGAGGCGCCAGCCATCCCGAGGGCGCTTCATGCCACGCCAGCAGCGCGAGCAGGGCAGTAGCAGCAGTGGTGTGCAGGTAAGCGACTGCCCGTCGAGACTCGGACTCGGAATCGGGTGGCGTCGACTTGCGCGAAAGGAAGTAGAGGCCCGCGGCGACAAGCGAAATCGTGACCAGCCGCAGCGAGATGCCGTGCCAAAGTGGCTGCTCGAATTCAAGGTCGATCCGGTAGGCGCGCATGAGTGAGCACGCCGCCACAGCGTTCGCCTGCCATCCGAGTTGCCGGTAGCCGACCTGGCGCATCACCAGCGCGAGGATGACCGCAAAAATAATCCACGAAACCGCGATCCACTGTGCGGGCACAGCCTCGTTGAGCACCCACACCATCATCCCGGTGGCGGCCCAGCTGTACGCGACACGCGCAAAGCCTACGTGCGCCGCATTCGGCACCTTGATTCGATGGGCAACCCAATATCCCCCGGCCACTACCGGCAATGCGGCGATGGCATGGAGCGGAATGTCGTGCCAGCGTTGGGAACTGTCTGGAGCGACTGCCAGAGCGGTCAGCACCGCTAAGCCTGCCAACAGGTGTGTGTGCCATGCCAGCAGCGGATAGCCGATCTGTTGACCCACTTCCAGCAGCAACACGGCGAACGCCATCGCTGCCAGAGGCTGCCAGAGTTCCGGCACTTCGTAGTAGATGAGCGCGGTGATGAGCGCCGTACCGGCGAAGGCGAACAGCCCGCGGAAAAGTCGCAGGTTGTAGTCGTTTGTCGCCGCTGTGTTCGATGTGAAATACGCCGTGAGATAGAAAGCCGCGGCGATGATGGGCAACGTGATGAGTCGCTCTCGGACGTGGGTGTACTGCGGAATCTCGCTGTGCAGGTTGACTACGACCACGCGAACCAGGGCGAGCACGCCGAGGACGCCGTACTGCAATTGCAGATGGAACGATTTTAGTTTTTGTCCGAGGACGGCCAGGGTCAGCATGATCGCGGCGAAGGCGACGGCGGTCCAGTCTCCCGAGCACAATGCCCATGCCGCAGAAGCGGCCGCGAAGGCTCCGACATAGGAATGAGCGTTGAGCAGTGGCTCATCCGGCAAATCGGCGAAGAACTCTTTCCACCGATAGCCGATAAAGAGCGCGTTCAAATAGAAGACAAATGCGCAGAGCGCGAACATGACTCCGACGGCCAGAACGACATCGTCGCTGGCGCGGCGAGCCGCCATGAGTTGCTGAAAATCGATTCCGATCAGGTGCAGGCCAACCAGCAGGCCGATGCCCAGGCCCAACCGTCGGAAGACCACTTCGCCGACAGCCACGCCAGCCGCGAGAAATACTTCTGCGCCGATCAGCCACAGGATGACAGGATTGTTATTCGAGCCGCGGAAGGGCACGGCCGCCACCATCAGCGCTGTGCCCAGAACGCAGAGGACGACGAAAGCTTCCCGTCGGCGCCTGATCTGCGGAAGCTGGGCAATGGTGAACTCTACCGCGCCGATGATCAGAAGCGCCATAAACGCCAGATCCGGGCGCACCGACTGGAACTTCAGAGCGCCCATCAACAGCAGCGTGTTGAGCAGCGCGGCCACCGTGGAGATATGTTCGTCCTGCTTTGTTTTCGGCCTGCGGATGACGTACGAGATGCGATAGGTGATCCAGTAAAACAGGAGGATTGCGGTGCTGGGATGGTATTCCGGAAACGCGTGTCCGTTGGCTCCGTCGGGACCGAGTAGGCGATACAGCCAGTAAATGTGACTGGCGTAGCCCGACAGGATGCCGAAGATTTCGAGTTCGTACCATCCCATTTTCAGGACGATGATGACCATGCTAATGGCGAGGATCACGCCCGCGGAAAGACTGTAGACGTCGTCGTTGCTGAGGGAGACGGTCCAGTAGCCCAGCAGGAAGGCCATCCCCGTGACTACTTGCGAGCGATAGCGCAGCGTGTGCAACACCATGGCGAGGGCCACGGCGAGCATCAGGATGAGGTCGAGGCCAAGTGAATCGACCAGGTGCATCGCGACGACGTGATTCAGCGCGTAGGTGGTGAAGAACAGAAGCGCCCATCCGCCGCCGATAGATGGGTAGGAAAACAGGCGGTAGCGCTCGCGCTTCTCGATGTAGACGCCGCCGCCGAGAAGAACGAAGGAGGCCAGATAGGAGAGCCCGACTCTACCCAGAGGGCCGAGATTATTGAGTGCCTTGATGCCAAAGTACGCGACCCCCAGCACGATGAGAACAATGCCGATCTTGTTCAGCCATCTCCTGCCGAGTATTTCTTCGAGCGCGAACACGGATTTCATGCGCTGCTCGGGCGTTGTCTTGGCGGGCGAGGAATGGGGAACGGAACTGGGCGCAGGCGAAGCCGGTGCGGAAGCGCGGAACGCGGCATAGGCTGGCGGCGCGGCCACGCGAGCCGAAGGTGGTGGCGGCGCTGGAGCTGGCGGCGCAACGGGAATTGCTGGAGCGGTGGGCGGCATCTCCCGGCGTGAGAGCGGCGGTGGGGTTACTGCCGGAGGCCGCGGCGCTTCAGGGCTCGGGGCCAGCAGCTTGGCCGGAACGGGCGCTAGCGGTTTCAACTCCGGAGGCGCTGCCGCAAGGGGCTGTGCGATGCTCGGAGGAGCAGGAGCAACGAGCGGAGGAACAACCTTCGAAGGAACAACGACCGGGGGAACGACGACGGCAGGTGGAGCCAGTTTCGGCGGCACGGGCGTCGCGACAACTGGCGGCGTCTCGTGGAGCTTCGGCTTTTCAGGAACGAGCTTTTCGGGAACCAGCTTTTCGGGAACAACGGGCGCAACCGCAGCGGTTGCCTTCTCGACATGTGTGTAAGCCGCCGGATGGACCGTCGGCGTTTCGGTCACCGCGGCCCCAGCCCTGGAGGACGCCTCGACCTGCCGCTTCAACTCCAGCAGATCGCGCCGCAATCCATCGCTCACCTCCAAGCTCAGGTCGGTGAGTTTCAGAAGTCGTTGTCGAAGTTTGTGCTGTTGCCACAGGATGTAGATGGTGACAAACGGCGCGGCAACGAACAATCCTCCGAACACTACTCCGAACACTACGAGTGTGAGTTCCCCCAACGGCACTCTCCCGTATGTACGTAGTCCTGTTAAGCCTCCATAGTAGAACGCGCGGGCGGCGAATCTTGCATTTAATTTGGCGTTGCAAACTCGGAAGTTACTACCGTTCTGTCTCTTGTGACTGGATTACCGAACCTCTTCATGACAAGATGTGCAGAACCCCAAGACTTACAACAAGAAAGATCTTGCAAGAGTTTGTCCGAGCATCCCCTATGAACGAAAGTAGCGAAGGTAGTGCCGCGACCATGATTGAGAGCCCCGAGAATTCAACGGTCGAGAACTTAATGAACGATTCCAGGCCGGCGTGGCGGCGCGGTTTCTGGTCGTTGGTAGTCACGCAATTTCAGGGCGCGTTCAACGAAAACGGGCTGAAGAACCTGGTGGTATTCCTGATTCTTGGGATGGCCATGCAGAAGGCCGATCGCGATCGGCTCGTTTTGATCGTCGGCACTCTTTTCTCTCTCCCTTTCATTTTGTTCTCGATGACGGGCGGCTTTCTCGCGGATCGTTACAGCAAGCGCACGGTCACAATCTGGACAAAGTTCTTCGAGATGGCGGTCATGGCGTTTGCGATCGCCGGATTGGGCTGGCAGAACGTCCACCTCGAAATGGCTGCGGTGTTCCTGGCCAGCACGCAGGCGGCGTTATTCGGTCCGTCGAAATATGGATTGCTCCCGGAGCTCTTGCCGGAACCGCTGCTTTCGTGGGGCAATGGCGTGCTCGAACTCGGGACGTTCCTGGCGGTGATTGCGGGAGGGGTCTCGGGTGCGTTCCTCGCTGACTTTTTTCAGAATCATCAAGGCTGGTCGGGGCTGATCTTTCTCGGTCTTGCGTCCGTGGGATTGATCTTTAGTCTTGGAATCACGAAAGTTTCTGCGGCCGACCCTACGAAGAAATTTCGCGCCAATCCGATTGGCGATCTCTGGGTGCAGGGGCGGCTCATCCGCAACGATCGCGTGCTTTGGCTGGCTGTGCTGGGCAATACTTATTTCTGGTTTTTGGGCGCGCTGCTGACGGCGAACATCGTGTTCTATGGCAGCGACGTGCTGCACATCAGCTCCACGCGCACCGGGATTCTTCAGGCTGCGGTGGCAATCGGAATTGGCGTGGGCAGTTTAGCGGCGGGATACCTGTCGGGCAGAAAAGTGGAATATGGGTTGATTCCGCTGGGCTCGGTCGGCATGACCGTGTTCGGCATTCTGCTGTCCGCGCATGGACTATCGTTCGAGCGTGTGCTGGTGCTGCTCGCTGCCCTCGGATTCTCTGCCGGATTCTTTGCCGTTCCAGTCAACGCTCTGATTCAGCATCGGCCTGACGAAAAAGATAAAGGCGGCGTGATCGCGGCGGCGAACCTGGTTTCCTTTGTCGGCATTGGAGGCGCGGCCGGCATTTACTACGTCTTTCAGCACTACACCCACCTGAGTCCGTCGGCCATTTTTCTTTGCGCGTCCCTGATGACGGTGGCCGCGACGGTTTACGTGTTGTACCTGCTGCCCGACGCTTTGCTGCGGCTGCTGCTGTGGTTCGCGACTCACACGCTCTATCGAATTCATCTGCAGGGTCGAGAAAATGTTCCCATCAAGGGTGGTGCGCTGTTGGTGCCGAATCATGTTTCGATGGTGGACGCGGTTCTGCTGGTCACCTCCATCGACCGTCCGATTCGCTTCCTGATGTTCAAGGGCTCCTATGATCACTGGCTGGTGAAGCCGTTTGCGAAGATCATGGGCGTGATTCCGATTTCGTCGCAGCTGCGTCCCCGCGAGATGATTCAATCGCTGCGCACGGCAACCCAGGCTCTCAAAGACGGCGAAGTTGTTTGCATTTTTCCCGAAGGCCAGATGACGCGCATCGGGCAGATGCTTCCGTTTCGTCGCGGAATGGAGCGCATCGTGAAAGGCCTCGAGGTGCCGATCATCCCGGTGAATCTCGGGGGCGTGTGGGGTTCCATTTTCAGCTTTGAGCGTGGGCGGTTTCTGTGGAAGCTGCCGCAGCGGATTCCCTATCCCGTCACGGTGACGTTCGGAAAGCCACTGCCGACGACGACCGGAGCGCAGGAAGTGCGGCAGGCAGTGCAGGAACTCGGCGCCGAGGCTTACCACTTGCGCAAGCGCCACATGCGGACGCTGCATCGCTCGTTCGTGCAAACCGCTCGCCGCCATCCTTTGCGCTTCGCCATGGCCGACGGCCGCACTCCAAAAGTCACATTCGGCAAGGCTCTGACCGGTACAGTTTTCCTGGCCCGACGGCTGCGTTCGATTTGGCGCGACCAGAATATGGTGGGCATTATGCTGCCGCCGTCGGTTCCGGGCGCGCTGATCAACCTGGCCGCGCTGCTGATGGGAAAGGTTCCTGTCAATTTGAACTACACGGCTTCCAACGAAGTTCTGGCGTCGTGCGCCAAGCAGTGTGAGCTGAAAACTGTGATTACGTCGAAGGCCTTCCTGGAACGCGTTCACCTTCAGGTTCCGGCGCAGGCCATCATGCTCGAAGATCTCGCGGCTAATCCGGGTACGTTCGAACGGCTGACGGCCGTGCTCATTGCATGGCTGTTGCCGGTGCGGCTGATCGAAAAAGCGGTGGGAGCGAGCCGCAAGACCGGCCTCGATGACATTGCGACCATCATTTTTTCCAGCGGCAGTACGGGCGATCCTAAGGGCGTCATTCTGACGCACTACAACATCGCTTCGAACGTCGAGCAATTGAACCAGGTTTTTATGCTGGGGCAGAACGACAAGATTCTCGGAATTTTGCCGTTCTTTCATTCCTTCGGTTTTACTGGGACGCTTTGTCTGCCCACGACCATCGGAATGGGCGTGGTGTTTCATCCTAATCCGCTGGAACCGCGGGCCATCGGAGCGCTGGTCAGCCAATATGGCGTCACTTTTCTGTTGGCGACGCCGACATTTTTGCAGGCGTATATTCGGCGCTGCGAGCCGGAAGATTTTGGCAGCCTGCAATACGTAATGGCGGGAGCAGAAAAACTTCCGGAGCGCACCTCAATCGCTTTTGAAGACCGCTTCGGGGTTCGCCCGCTCGAAGGCTATGGCTGCACCGAATGCTCTCCGGCGGTAACGGTGAACACGCGCGACTTCCGGGCAGCACAGTTCCGGCAGGTGGGCGCCAAGCGCGCCAGCATTGGGCATCCGCTGCCGGGAATCGGCGTGAGGATCGTGAATCCTGAGACCTTCGATCCACTTCCACTGGGCGAAACCGGCTTGCTGCTGGTGCGCGGTCCCAACGTGATGCAGGGATACCTGAATCGTGCGGAGAAAACGGCCGAGGTCTTGCGGGACGGCTGGTACAACACCGGCGACATCGCCGCGGTGGATGAAGATGGGTTCATCCGCATCACCGACCGCATGAGCCGGTTCAGCAAAATCGGCGGAGAAATGGTTCCGCACATCAAAGTCGAAGACAAGCTGCACGAGCTCAGCGGCGCAAGCGAACAGACATTCGCTGTAACCGCAATTCCCGATGAGCGAAAGGGCGAACGGCTGATCGTGCTGCATACGCTGCCCGAGGACAAGCTGGAACCATGTCTCGCGCTGCTGGCCAAGTCCGACCTGCCGGCGCTGTGGAAGCCGCGACCCGATCAGTTCGTGCATGTGGAAACGTTGCCGTACCTGGGCACGGGCAAGCTCGATCTGCGCCGCCTGAAACAGATCGCCACAGAAGCGTCGGGATGATTCAATTTCTTTAGTTCAGCTTCGGAATCACAATCGAACCCTATCGCGACCACGTGATCCCGCGGCCAAGTACGATGATAAATAGCAGACTCGCGATGGCGCCCGTTGCTATCCAGGCCGCACTGCGGGGTAGGGGCCCGACCGGTTCTTCTTCGCTGGTCTGCCCGCGGCCGCTCAGCATGCTGGGCAGGCTCAGCAGGCCCGCATTCGCACCCAATGTCGAGGGCAGGGCTGAGGCTACCACATAGAACAACCCAGCAGGATTGAGCAGGCCGGCGAGTCCCGCCAGAATTCCGTCTGTGAAATATGGCGTCCAGCACAATATGCGAGACCTTCGCGGATTCTCTGCATTGCCACGAAATCGCCGTAGTTGGGCCGCCACCAACAGCATCGACGCGTAGTAAGACGCCACGCCAACCAGGACGAGGCCAAGCTGCCACATCCAATGCGGACGCAAATCCCGGATCACGGCCGCCCAGTCGCCGAAGTTGAAGACCCCGGAAAAGCAAAAGTAGCCAGTGCCCGTGAATAGATTTCCCGCCATGGCCAGCACCAGAAAGTACCGAGTCGCCGGCCGGTAGGATCGAGCTCTTAGCAGGAAGAGCCAGAAGATCGCCGCGAAAACGAGATTGACGAGCGTGCCGTTGGCCGAAATCCATCGTGTTTCGATGTCGGATTGAAGAGCTACCGTGCTCATGGTCACGCGCTGGGCGCCGCTGAGCCAAGCGGTGACGCCGTGGCCCAGGCCTTCGTGAAGGAGATCCTGGAGCATACAGGCCAAGGCTGAAATGGCAATGATCGTAAGCTTGTCGTCTTTGGGGAAAGCAGTGCTGGTGGGCATGCTGTTGCTTATAGTACCGCGGACCAGACCAGTCTGAGCCCCATACGGTTTCAGCGGAAGCCTCGGGGCAATCTTGTCGAGCGTGCTAGACTAAGCACAATCCCTGCAAACAGAGGTCGCGCATGAAATTTGGCGTCATCACCTTTCCTGGTTCGAACTGCGATCACGACGCGTTTTGGACAATTCAAAACGTTGCAAATCAGCCGGTCACTTCCCTGTGGCACGAATCGCACGACCTGGAAAACTGCGATGCCATCATCGTTCCGGGAGGCTTCGCTTTCGGCGATTATCTTCGAACCGGAGCGATTGCCAAGTTTTCGCCGGTGATGGAATCGGTCCGCAAGTTTGCCGATGGTGGTGGTTTGGTGCTGGGAATTTGCAATGGCTTTCAGATTCTTTGCGAATCGGGTCTGCTGCCTGGCGCTTTGATGCGGAACGTTGGCCTCAAGTACGTTTGCAAGCCCGTGCAAGTGCGCGTGGAAAATGTCGAGACGCCTTTCACCAATGCTTGCGCGCAGGGGGAAGTGTTGACCATTCCGATCGGCCACATGGAGGGCAACTACTTCTGCGATCCCGACACGCTGCAAGAGCTCCACCGGGAGAATCGTGTGGTGTTCCGTTATTCCTCACCAGGCGGGGAAATCACGGCATCGGCCAATCCGAACGGTTCTCTGGAAAACATTGCCGGAATCTGCAGTCCAGGGGGCAATGTCTTGGGCATGATGCCTCACCCGGAGCGTTCGGCCGAGCCGGAACTGGGTTGCACCGATGGGATGAAAGTATTTCGATCGATGGTCGGCGCGATGGCTGCGCGGTAGTCCTGCTTTGGAGTTTCTTTTAGAGCTTCTCCTCTGAGCCGGCGCTCGAATGAATCAGCGCTCGAAAATTCTTCTTGGTTATCAACAGGCTTGCGGTGTATGTTTGGGCGTCTTCCCCTGTAGTACGGGTTCCCAAACCTGAATTGTGATTCGCAGGCCACACGCGGGGAGGCGTGTCTCTTATGACACCGAAGCAGATTCTAGATTCTTTTTCAGAAACGTTGATGCGGGATGAGCGAATTCTCAGCGCGCAGGAACGCGCGCTGGTGGCCACTCTTCTGCAACATGCCAAGACGGCCAGCAGCCAGAACTCGGAGACGCAGCAGGCGGTGAGGGCGGTGATTGCCTCGGCCGTCGGTGAAACCGTAGCGCAACGCGCTTTCGCCGTGCTCGGCGCGGGCATTGTCGAACGCATCCTGGAGGGCAGCAAACTTCCACAGGAAGACTCCGGAGCGCTTCGCAGCGCGGATATCTTTCCTGTGCCGCATCCTCCATTCGAACCTGAACCCCCGGGAGCACTCCTGCATACCGAGGCGCCGCTGCGAATGAAGACGGAACCGGATCCGCCGTCGCACGGACCGGGGCCGGGTGTTAAGGCGCCGCCTAAGGCTCCGCAGCCTCCGGACAAGCCGATGCGCGAACCCGACCCACCGTCGGTACAGCCGCCATCGCCGGGGCCGGGCGTGCGCGCGCCTCGCACCGAACCGGATCCGCCGAGTCACGGTCTCACGACGACGGTCTTGGAAACCAGCGCAGCCGTGGCCGAGCGTCCGCCGGTCCTGCCCGCGCAATGCGTGGTGCTGGACGAATTCCTGGCGCCGCAGGAACTTGAAGAACTCATGCGCTTCACGCAGGAGCACGAACCCGAGTTCAGCGCGAGCCTGGTGGTTACTCCGAGCGCAGAGAGTGGCGTGGTCAACTACGAGCACCGCCGCTCCCGCGTTCTGATGGATCTGGCCCAACACGAAGACGTGATGCTAAGGCGCATCAAGTCCGTGTTGCCCATGGTCCTCGACAAACTCGGCATGGAGGAGTTCGCCATCACCGGGGTGGAGGCGCAGGTCACGGCCAGCAACGACGGAGACTTTTTCCACTTCCACAGCGACAACGGCAGTGAGCGGGTAGCCTCACGCCATCTGACGTTTGTCTACTTCTTCCATCGCGAGCCGCGGCAGTTCGAAGGGGGTGAGCTGCGCATTCACGACTCGCACCTGGAGGAAGGGGTTTACGTCAGCGACGACAGTTACCAGGCGATCGTCCCAGGGCAGAACCAGATCGTCTTTTTCCCGTGCGAATTGCTGCACGAAATTACACCGGTGACGTGCGCATCGCAGCGCTTCGCCGACAGCCGCTTTACCTTAAACGGATGGCTTCGGAACTAAACAACCCGGCGTGGCTGGAGTGGATGACCACCCTGATGGCAGGGTCGTTGCCGACCCAGGCTGCGTTAACCCAGCGAGGAGTGTCGCGGCATACCTATGCCGCGACATTTCCTCCCGATCGTTTCTACTGCCTGCTGGATGAACTGCCTCTGCACTTGATCCCGCAGCGTGTTTTCAAGTTATTGCAGCGTCAAGAGGACGGGCAACCAACCCTGCATCTGAATCCGGAATGCATCCTGTGTGCCGACGGCCAATCGCCGGAAGAGTTGGCGTCTCGCAAGGATTTGCTCTCAGGATTCGCTCTGCAGGGAACGACGGCGTGGGTGCGCAACCCGGCGACCGGAAACCTGCGTCCGTTCTGGCTCGGCCCGCAGTTGGAGGCCGTGGTGCGAACTCTGCGTCCGAATGAACCTGTGCCCTCGTCGGTGCCGCAGGGGGTGCGGCGATTGTTGGCGGCCGCCGATATTTTGGTTCGGGACGACAAGGTATCCGGAGATCGAAGCAGTTGCGCGGGACCGGGTCTTGGACCCGGTCAGGCCGCGCCAGCGGCCTTGCGGCCGCCGACCGGGTCTGAGACCCGGTCCCACACAGACCTGGCTCACACGGTTCTGAAACACGAAGAGAGAATCACGCAGGCAGCTTCCTTGTTTCGCGAGAAAGGATATGCGCCGCTCGGCGACCTGATCCACCCGTTTCACATTGCCGCCTTGCGTCGTTACTACCGCTATTTAATCCGCACCGGCGCGATCACCTTGGGCGATGGCCAGAGTCCCCGCCGCTATGTCGCTTACAACGAGCCCGTGGCGCGCTTCTTCCACCATGACATCGCGGCAACCTTGAGCGCGGTGGCTGGGGAACCGCTCAAGCCATCTTATGTCTACATGGCTTCGTACTTGAGTGGAGCGCAACTCAAGAAACACACCGACCGCGAACAATGTGAATTCAGCGTGACCCTCTGCCTGGATTTTTCTCCCGAGCCGGCGCTCGAAACTTCCTGGCCGATTCGCCTGGATACTCCTACGAGCACGGTCACCGTCTATCAGGCTCTGGGCGACGGCCTGGCCTACCGCGGAACTCGCTTGCCTCACTACCGCGACGCTCTGGGCGACGGCCAGACTTCGACTTCAATTTTCTTCCACTATGTGGCGGCAGACTTTTCGGGGTCGTTGGACTGAAGATGTTTGGTTGATGAGAAACCGCATTCGATCTAGTGCAGCCCAGAGGCGACGTACAAGATGGATAACGCCTCATTGTAGCTGTAGGCAAAGCGAGTACCATCGCGGCTGACTATAACCGGGGAGACGGAGACCACGCCGGCCGGAGCTCCCGGCCTCAACTCCTGCACCACGGCTTGCTTTCCGGTAGCGATGTCAACCTTGTAGATCCTGCTGGGAAGTTCTCCGGCATGATAGCCGAAGAGCGCGGAACCGTCGTTCGACCATTGCACCGGGACGAAGCCAGCCTCCAACGCGGGGATCGGTTGCGGCGGACCACCCGCGATGGGGTAGATGGCTACGGAAGACGCTCCAACGCCAACAACGAACTGGTTGTCGGGCGACGAGGGGCCGCATTTGATTCCCTCCGGGGTTACAGCCGTGGTTTTTCCGCCGGCCAGGTCTAACACAAAGCACCGGATGGAATGTCCCTGCTCATTCCCATTAACGATGATCCTTTGCCCATCCGCCAGGAAGCGGCCCCATCCGCCTTGGATGGATTCCAGTCCGTTCGTTTTGGCCGGACGAGACTGGCCGGGTCCGGTCGGCAGCAGTATCATTTCGGTCGGGTTGCCGGTAAAAGCGATCGCCCATTTTCCATCTGGAGAAAGTCCGCCAGCGCTGCCATCCCCCAGTTGCGTCGGCAGGGTGCCGTCGAGTTTACGTAACACTACGGCATTGCCCGTTCCTGCGGCTTCGCTGGAATCCTCAAACAGCACAGACTGCCCGTCGCGAGAAATATCCTTGGCCACATTCCAGTCGTGCCAGGAGAGTTCCAAGTCTTGCTTGCTGCCCAGTGTGCTGAAGGCCATTGCCATACGCTTAGAGTTCAACGCCAGCAGCACGCGGCCGTCCGGGGCAATGTCTTGCAGCGTAATTCCCATGGGCAAGTCCAGCACGGTGCGGACTTTGCCGGAGAGCGTGACCGCCATCAAATTCAGGTTCGTGCCCTTCTCGGCGGCCGTGAACCAGATCTCCTTACCGTCTGGCCGCCACGCGACCCCCTGTTCCGACCCCCACTGAGGGGTGAGAGTCTGGACATTGCCGACCAGATCAACGACGCAGACCACTCCAAGGTGGTCCCAGAGCGCCCGATGATTCATGAACGCGATCTGGTCGTAGTGGGGAGAGAAACGAATATTGCTGATCCAGCCACCGTTGTTCTGGTACAGCACGTTGCCGATGGGATATTCCAGCCGGCTTTGGCCGTCGACATCATTCACCACGGCTAATCCGCCTTTTGCGTCCCAATCCGCCCAGCGGACCTCGGCCAGCAATTCCTTCGGAGATCCTCCTGCCAGAGGCGTGCGCGCCAGCATCCCATCGACGATTTCGAACTGATTGTTGCGTGTGCCGCGCAGCACGACGGCGAGTTCGCTGCTGGGGGAAATAGCCAGCAGGTCGGCATTGCTCAAACTCAGGGGCTGGGGCAGAAGAGAGTCTCCAACCGTGGTGAAAAGTTGGGTCGGCTTGTTGTTCCACGCCGCGCTGTAGACGATGGACTGACCGTTGGGCGCAAAGCGCGCCGTATAGACCGTGCCGGCTTCGAACGTCAGACGCTTGTATGCCGGAGGCGCCATGGGAGTATGAAGTAGTTGTGCAATCGCCAGAATTGCGGTCGCGACGGCCAGCGACGCTGCCAACGCACCCAACGCCCAGAGCAGCGCAGAATGAATTCGAGTTGCCGGCTTGGGCGCGGGAACAGCCTTGACTGGCGAAGACCCCGAGAGTGTTTGCAATGCAAACACCAGATCCTTGGCCGACTGAAACCGATTCTCCGCCTCCTTCTCCAAACAATGCCGGATGATGTCCTGATATCCAGCCGGGATCGCGGCCTCTTCCAGGTTTGCCCCTGCCGGTTCTTCCAGCAGCACCGCCGTAATGGTGTCTACTTCGGTTTCGCCACGGAACGCGCGGCTTCCCGTCACGATTTCGTAAAGGATGGCGCCAAAACTGAAAATGTCGCTGCGGTGGTCGAGCGGCCTGCCGCGCAGTTGCTCGGGAGAACTGTAGGCGACGGTGCCGAGCATGGCGCCTTGCTTGGTGACGGTGGTCAACTCTTGAATGGAGCGATTTTCTTCGGCGGAGGCCTGGAGCTTGGCGAGTCCGAAATCCAGAATCTTGATGCGCCCGTCCCGGGTCAAGAAAAGATTCTCCGGCTTCAGGTCGCGATGAACGATGGGCTTGTCATGCGCGGCCGTGAGGCCCTGGGCGATCTGCAGAGCGTAGTCCGCGCAGTCCCGCATGGGGATGGGACCTTCGCTCAGACGCTGCCGCAGGTTCTTGCCCTCCAGCAGTTCCGAGACGATGTACGGCATCGTGCCTTCAAAACCGACGTCATAAATGGCGAGGATGTTGGGATGGTTCAGCGCCGCAGCGGCGCGCGCTTCCTGCTCGAAGCGACGCAGATGGTCAGGATTGTCGCTGGAAGCGGGGCGGATCAACTTCAGCGCAACCTCGCGCCCCAGCCTTTCGTCGCGCGCGCGAAAGACTTCCCCCATCCCTCCGGCACCGATCTTTTCGAGGACCCGGTAGTGCCCCACGAACTGGCCAATCATAAGTAATACACGAGCACGCGCTGCCTGGCATGTGTTGCATGGCATGTTAGGTGCGATGGCTTTCCCCAGTCAACAGGATTATGGGGATAGCTCTAGCTAGGTGCGGGAAAATCCGGACACCCCGGACGGCCACGCCTCAACCAGTTCCGCCACCGCCTTTCAGCGCCTCGGATACGCCCAGACTTCCTGATTCATATCGCCGGGGCGAGCGTGCCCCACACCACCGTAACCTTGTTCCCGCATGACCGCACCTTGATACTGAGGAGGCGCCCGGAGGGAAAAGGCCATGAAGAAATTCGGACTACTGCTCGTGTTCGCTACGTCGCTGTCGTGTTTTGGTCAACTGGCCCGGCCCACCGTTTATATAGAGCCCCAGCAGGGTTTTGAGACCTACCTAGCCGCCGCGATCGCGAAGAAAAACGTTCCCGTCGATGTGGTGGCAGACGAAGCCAAAGCTACCTACGTCCTTAAAGCCGCGCCTGTCGAGATCAAGACAGAATCAACGGGCGGGAAACTCGCGCGTTGTCTGTTCGCTTCCTGTGCTGGGATAGAGGACAAGGGGAGCGTTTCCGTTCAATTCATCGAGACGAGCTCGAGCAAAATGCTATGGGCCTACTCAGTGAACAAGCAAAAAGGCGGTGGGAAGAACGAGCAATCAATGGCGGAGGCAGTTGCCAAGCACTTAAAGGAGTTTGTAGATCACAATTCCGGGAAGGAAGCCTTGGCCACCGGGGTCTTGGCGACTGAGCCTCTTGCTACCAACAACGCACAGACGGAGCCACGTGCCGAATCCCTATCGGCGATGCAGTTTGCGAGCGTAACCGTGAAATCCACTCCTTCGGGCTGTGACATAAACGTTGATGGGAAATACATGGGCAGCACTCCATCGACTGTACAGTTGACGCCCGGGGAGCACCAGGTCTCAATCGAGAAAGAAGAGATGACGCCTTGGCAGCGTACAATGACCGTCACCGCTGGTGGAAGCACTACGGTTGATGCTACGTTGACGAAGCCGTAGAAAAACGAGCGGTGAGGCGGCACTCAAGCCCTGGGTGCATCGCGGTGAAATCAGAAAACTACCGGCGCGGGGGCGTGCTAAAATGTGGCCCCTGTGGGCCAGAACCTGCCAACCCCGCCGCCTACGCCGCCGTCGTGCTCCGAGTGCGCCTCGAAGATGCAGCCTGCCGGGGGCGGATCGCCCACCCAGTCCGCGTCGCGCATGTGGCGATCGAGTGACGGCAAAACGCGCATCGACACGCCGTTGAGCAGCGTGATCTCCGATCCAGCCGCGCAGCACACCATCGTGCTCGATCATGTAAAGAAAGAGGCGAGCATTATCCCGATGACTCCGCCGGGGATGCCCGCGCCTCCGAGTGCGCCGGGAGCCCCGGGAGCTTCGGCTGCGCCACCTCCTCCGGCCGCGCACGTGGAGGATCTGGGCAAGTCGATGATCGAAGGACACGAAGTCGAAGGCAAGCGCTTCACTTTGCCCACGCCTCCGACGCCCCCCAAGCCCCCGTTGCCCGCCATGCCGGCCGCAAAGATGCCCGCTTTAAAGATGCCGGGTATGAAGTTGCCCGGTGCCCCTGCGGCTCCAAAGCCGCCGGGAGCGCCTGCCCCGCCGGCCGCGCCCGCGCTGCCCAAACCGCCGAGCGTAACCGAGCTGTGGACCAGCGTGAAGTTGAAGACTCCGGTGCTGACCAAAGTCACCACCCCTGCGGGCGAGCTGACAACTTACTGCAAGCCCACGTTAACAGCGGAGCATCCTCCGTCGGTGTTTCAGATTCCGCCCGGATATACGATCAAGCCGCCCAATCTTAAGCCGCCCAGTATTAAGCCGCCCAGTATCAAACTGCCCAGTATCAAGCCACCCACTGTGCCAAAGCCGCCTGCTGCGCCTAAGCCGCCGAAGATGTGATCGCTGCGGCGGGTCATGCTATAATGCGGTTTCGCCTGCATACGAATCGAGGCTATGCTGTGATCTCCTCTGAAGGCGAATCCTGCGCAATCCATAGCTCTTTAAAGAAAGATATTTAGACACGAGGTCGAACCATGTCCGGCCATTCAAAATGGGCCACAATCAAGCACAAGAAGGGCGCGCTCGACGCCAAGCGCGGCAAGATTTTCACCCGTCTCATCAAGGAAATCAGCATCGCCGCAAAGAACGGCGGCGGCGATCCTGACACCAATCCGCGCCTGCGTGGTGCCATTCTCGCGGCCAAAAGCGAGAACATGCCCCAGGACAACATCAAGCGGGCCATCCAGCGCGGCACCGGCGAACTGCCCGGCGCCACCTACGAAGAGTTTTCTCTGGAAGGCTACGGCCCGGGCGGCGTCGCGGTTCTGCTCGACATTAACACCGACAATCGCAACCGTACCGTCAGCGAGATCCGTCACTGCTTCGGCAAGAACGGTGGCAACATGGCCGAAGCCGGCGCCGTCTCCTGGATGTTCCATAAGAAAGGCGACATCCTCATCGCCAAGACGGCCGCGAAAGAGGACGACCTGATGAATATCGTTCTCGAATCCGGCGGAGAAGACCTGAGTGACGATGGCGAGAACTGGGAAATCCTGACCGAGACTTCCGCGTATGAAGCTGTTCTGGAAGCGGTGAAGAAGGCCGGCATCGAACCTATATCAGCTAGCGTGGCCATGATTCCGCAGAACTACATCAAACTGGAAGGCGCCGCTGCCAACACCATGATCCGCCTGATGGAAGCGCTCGAAGATCAGGATGATGTGCAGAACGTTCACTCGAACTTTGACATCGATCAGAAACTGCTGGAAGAGGTTGCGGGATAGTTCTGCAACCAGCGATCGCTGTACAACGAGCAAGATCCGCAAGCCGCCCTCGTTTCGGGCGGCTTTTGTCTGGGCAGTCGTTTTCTTTGCAGGGATGTTTCAATTATGCATGAGCATTCTGCGCGCCGAAGTTTTCAACATGTTCGTGCAAAATGCTGTGGAAAAGGGCCGCAGTTGCTTCGTAAGTGATTCAGCAAAGAGGCGCTGCAGCTCTTTGCACTGGACCGAGGGCTGGCACTTTCGTGGTAGAACTTGCGGCGAAATAACTTCTTGAAAATTCGACTCGACAAACTTCTGGTGGATCGGGCCCTGGCTGCTTCACGCGAGCGGGCTCACGCTCTGATTCTCGCGGGCAAGGTGCTGGTCGACGATCAGAAAATCGAAAAAGCGGGCGCGCAGGTTTCCGCGGAGTGCGTCATCCGCCTGCTCGGCGAAGACCTGAAGTACGTCAGCCGCGGCGGACTGAAGTTGGAGCGCGCCCTCGAACACTGGAAGATCGAAGTTGCTGAGAAGATCTGTCTTGACGTCGGGGCTTCTACCGGAGGGTTTGCCGATTGTCTGCTGCAGGGTGGCGCCGCGCAGGTCGTCGCCGTCGACACCGGCTACGGCCAGATGGACTTCCGCTTGCGTCAGGACGCGCGGGTGCGCCTGCTCGAAAAGACGAACGCGCGTTACCTGACGAGCCAGGCCGTCGGCGTTTCTGTGGACCTCATCGTGATGGACGTTTCTTTCATCTCCGCAACTCTGGTTCTTCCCGCCGTGATCAGCGCCGCTTTTCCGGCATCGCCGAACGAACGCCGGGGGCGAAAAATCGTCGTGCTGGTGAAACCTCAATTCGAAGCGGGCAGGGAACATGTGGGGAAGGGTGGCATTGTGCGCGACGAGGCCACACAACTCGCGGCTGTCGAAAAAGTTAGAACCGCGCTGCAAAATCTGGGCGCCGTGCAGACAGACGCGATCGAATCGCCCATCCTCGGCGCCGAAGGCAATCGCGAGTTCCTGCTCTACGGCATGTTTTAGCCTCTGTGTCCCCTGTGGTGAAGTCCTTGAATTTCGGTACAATCTCCTTTGCCCATGGCCAGCCCGCAAGCATTCTCCCAGAAAACCGCAGCCGTCATTTCACGGCCCAACCGCCCTGGAGTCGCAGAGATTCTTCCTGGACTTTTCATCTGGCTCGGCGAACACAGCTATCAAGTCATCATCGATGAGGAAACAGCAGGCTATACCTCTGGGCAGAAAGTCGTGGCTCGGATGGAAATGGTGTCGCATGCGCTCGATCTCGTCATCGTTCTCGGCGGAGATGGAACGCTGCTCTCTGCCGCCAGAGCCACGGCGGTGGTTGATGTGCCGCTGCTGGGCGTCAACCTGGGGTCGCTCGGATTTCTCACGGAAGTGCCCATGCAATCGCTGTATCCGATGCTCGAAGCGATTGCGCAGGGGCGCGCTGCTATCGAGCATCGCTCGCTGATGCAGGTCCAGTTGCTGCGTGGAGACCCGGTTCGCGGAGAGATTCGCGGCAGCTACCTGGTCTTCAATGACGCGGTGGTGAACAAGACCGCGGTCGCCCGCCTCAACACCTACGACCTTTACATCGACAAGGTGTTCGTATCGAGCTATCGGGCAGACGGCATGATCGTGGCCACGCCAACCGGCTCGACGGCCTACTCTCTCTCCGCCGGCGGGCCCGTGCTCATGCCGACGGTCAACGCCCTCGTGATCACGCCAGTCGCGCCCCATTCGCTGACCCATCGCCCGCTGGTCGTTCCGGATTCCGTGGAGATCGAAATCGTGCTGCGCAGCGAAGAGGAACTTGCCTACCTGAGCCTGGACGGGCAGCCCGGCCTTGACCTCTGCGACGGCGACCGCGTGCGCTGCCGCTGTTCCCAGCACCAGGTGAAACTCTTCCGCACCGGGGCGGATTTTTTTCAAGTGCTGCGCACCAAGCTGAAGTGGGGAGAGCGGCAGATCTGAGCGGGCTATCTTGTTTCAGTCGAACCAACAATCACAATTCCGCGCGCAATAGGTCAGCCACTTTCTCGCGCCGCCGAATCACCTTCGCCGACTTGCCCGTGACGAGCACTTCCGCCGGGCGCGGGCGCGTGTTGTAGTTCGACGCCAGCACCATTCCGTAAGCGCCGGCATCGAGAATCGCAAGCCGGTCTCCTTCGGCCACGACAGGAAGTTCACGATCGCGCGCGAAAAAATCTCCCGTCTCGCACACCGGACCGACGACGTCAGTGATCTCGCATTTCGGGATCTCTGGATTTTTCGGCGAGCCCTGACGCACCGTCACCGGGACGATTTCGTGGTACGCGCCATAAAGCGCGGGCCGAATTAGATCGTTCATCGCGGCGTCGACCACCAGAAATCGTCTGCCGTCATTTTCTTTTCGGTAGATCACGGATGTGACCAAGGCACCCGCAGGACCAACGATGGAGCGCCCCGGCTCCAGCAGCAGTCGCACGTCCAGTCCACGCAAAGGCCCAGCCAGCGCCCGCGCATACGCAGTCGCAGTGGCCGAGAAGTCGAGGCTACTCGATTTCTCATACGCGATTCCCAACCCGCCACCTGCGTCGATATAGTCGATGCGATGGCCATCCCTCCGCAATTCGCGAACCAGGTCCGCCACGCGCTCCATGGCCTCGCCGAAAGGGGCCACATCCGTGATCTGCGAGCCAATGTGAACGCTCACCCCCCGCACCTTGAGATAACGCGCGCCCGACGCCTTCGCGTAGAGAGCGCGCGCTTCGACGATGGGCACGCCGAACTTGTGTTTGCGCAAGCCTGTGGAAATGTAAGGATGCGTTACGGCGGCGACATCAGGATTTACCCGCAGAGCCAGCGGCGCGGTCTTGCGCAGGCGTCCGGCGCACTCCGCCAGCGCCCATAATTCCGACTCGCTCTCCACATTGAAAAGCAGGATGCCGGCCTTTAACGCCGCGGTAAGCTCCTCGCGCGTTTTACCCACGCCCGAGAACACGACTCTCTTCGCGGCCTTGCGGTCTGCGGCGAGCACGCGTTCCAGTTCGCCGCCGGAAACCACGTCGAATCCGCAGCCCTTTCTGGCCAGCAGGCGCAGCAGCGTGAGGTTCGAATTCGCTTTCACCGAGTAGCAGATGGCATGTGGCTGGCCCTGAAACGCGGCGTCAAACGCCTCATAGCGCTCGTGGATCATCTCCGCTGAGTACACGTAGAGAGGCGTACCGAACTGCTCCGCCAGTTCTTGCAGGGATACGTCTTCGCAGTACAGGACAGACGGGCCGTGCCGGCGCAGGATGCCGCGCTTCGTCTCACGATAGACAAACGCTGGAGGACGCGGGGCCGGACTCTGACTTCGCGTGGTCATTTCTTCTTGTGGGGAGTGTGCGCGCTGCCGAGTACGCGGATGGCTACGACGGTCTGGTCATCGAAAGTTTCCACGCCCGCCGAATGTTCGGCGGCGGCTTTGAAAAGCGAATCCACGACGCAGTTCGCCGATTGTTCCGAGCATTCGGAAATGATTTTCTCGACGCGTCCCCGTCCGAACAGCTCGCCCTTACGGTTGCGCGCGTCGAGAATGCCGTCGCTGAAGAACGCGAACATGTCGCCGGGCTTCAAGCGGAATTTGAATTCGTCGTACTCGGCTTCGTCGAACAGGCCGAGCGGCAAGCCAGTCGCCTCGATCACTTCAATCTTTCCGCCATGCACAAGAATCGGGCGAGGCAGTCCGGAATTCGCCACAGTCAGCGTGCGGTGCTCATCGTCCCACACCGCGTAAATGATGGAGACAAACTGCGCTTCGATGCGGCGTTCGGCCAGCGACAGATTTACCGCGGAGAGCATTTCCGCCGAGCCAGGTTCGATGGGAGCATGGGATCGAATGATTCCGCTCACCAGTGCGGCGTAGATGGCCGCCGGCGCGCCTTTTCCGCTGACATCGCCAATCGCGATGCCCAGCCTCGACATGGAGTAAGGAATGAAATCATACAGGTCGCCGCCGATGGCGCGGGCAGGAACGAATTTAGCGGCCACTTCCAGATGAGCGAGCTTGGGACTGGTCTGCGGCAGCAACCGTCCCTGCAGTTCGCGCGCCAGCGCCAGATCGCGCTCCAGTCGCCGTTCCTGGCGCTCGATCTCTTCGTACAGGCGGGCATTTTCTACGGCAATCGCAATTTGCGCGGCCAGCGTGGTCATGGTCCGCTGATGTTCTTCAGTAAAGAATCCGCGCCGCGTGTGCTCCAGGTCGAGCACACCAATTACTTTGCCTTTGTAAATGAGGGGCACGACCAGCTCAGAACGCGTTTCAGGATTGGCTTCGATGTAGCGGGAATCTTTTGAGACGTCTGGTGCCAACACAGCCTGCTTGCTCTCGGCCGCCGCGCCCACCAATCCACGCCCCAGCGGGATCTCATGCTTGAGATGAATATTTTCATTGAAGCGCAGAGAAAAACGGTGCTGCAGTTTCTCGCCGGAAGGATCGAGCAAAAGGATGCTGAACATCTGGTAGTCAATCAATCGCCGCACCAGTTCGGCGATCCGGCCCAGCAGTTCGTCCAGGTTCAGGATCGACGTCAGTTCGCGCGCGATTTCATTGAGCAGCAGCAGAATCCGCGCCTGCTTGGTCGTTCTCGTGTAGAGTTGGGCGTTCTCGATGCCGGCCGCCATGCGCGAAGCCACCAGCGTCAGCACGCTCACGTGTTCTTCGTTGAAGTAGCCGGGTTCGCGCGCCTCGATGTCGATCACACCGATGACGCGGTTCTTGGTGATCAGCGGGATGGCTAACTCCGAGCGCACATTCGGAATGGCCTCGATATAACGCGAGTCCTTGGTCACGTCGTCGATCAGAACCGCCTGCCGCAATTGCGCCGCCTGCCCGGTAACTCCCTCGCCCACCTTGATCCGACTGCGCTCGGCAAATTCCGGCGGATAGCCCACCTGAAAGCGGAAGCGCAGTTCCTGAGTTTTTTCGTTCAGCAAAAGAATGGCGAAGATCTCGTAATCGATGACCTTGCGGACGACCTCGGCCACCCGGCGCACCGTCGTATCCAGGTCGAGGGACGTGGCGAGAACGTCGGCGACGTCGAGCAGCAAAGACTCGACCGGCAAGCGATCCGGCTTGGAAAGGACAGAACCCATTGTTCTTAGCTCTTGTGATATCCGTACGTATGATAGCAGCCGCGTTCTGCGTCGCACTCCGCGAGATCAGGCGCTATTCCCGGGGCACGACGCAAATGTCGGGGAGATTGCGATACTTCTCGGCGTAGTCGAGGCCGAAGCCGACTACGAATTCATCGGGAATCTTGAACCCAACGTAATCGCCTTCCAGCGGCAGCTTGCGTCGCGACGGCTTGTCGAGCAGCGCGGCGACTTTTAAAGACCTGGGCTGCCGCGCCAGCAGCATTTTCTTCAGATACGTCATCGTCAGGCCCGTATCCAGGATGTCTTCCACCAGGATGATGTTCCTGTCCTTGATGGTTTGATCCACGTCTTTCAGCAGCCGGACCTCGCCCGTCGAATCCCATCCACTCTTCAATTCGTTGGCTGGGCTGGGGCGATTGCCGTAACTCGAGACCCCGATGAAGTCGAAGGTAGAGTCGAGCTGCACTTGCCGGGTCAGATCGGCGAGGAAAATCGCCGCGCCCTTGAGCACGCCGACAAAGATGACGGACTGGCCGGCGAAGTCTTTCGTGATCTGCTCGCCTAGTTCGGCCACGCGCTTGGCGATGTCCTGCCGCGGAATCAGCACCTTGAGTTCTGCCATGGCGTTTCATATTAAACTAGGAGGCTGTTGAATGGAAAAGGAGTCAGCCGCTTTCTTTAGGAGCAACATGAATCTGAACGGCATCAAGCTCGCGTGGTTGGGCCATTCGACTTTCCGCATTGAGACGCCGGGCGGGAAGACTGTGTTCATTGATCCGTGGATCATGGGCAATCCCATGTGCCCCGCGGCCGACAAAAAAGTGAAGAAGGCTGACATCCTGCTGTGCACGCACGGTCATGGCGACCACATCGGCGATGCCGTCGAAGTCGTCAAACAGCACAACCCGGTGGTGGTGGGGATTTACGAACTCTGCCTGTGGCTCGCGAAAAAGGGTGCCAAACAGATTTCCCCCATGAACAAAGGCGGCACGCAAACGGTCGGCGATATCAAAGTGACCATGGTGCACGCTGATCACTCGTGCGGGATTCAGGACGGCGACGAGATCATCTACGGCGGTGAGGCCTGCGGCTACGTCGTCGAGTTCGCGAACGGGGTGAAAATCTACCATGCCGGCGACACCAACGTTTTCGGAGATATGGCGATTATCCGCGAGCTGTACGCGCCAGAGATCGTCATGCTGCCCGTGGGCGATCTGTTCACCATGGGACCCCGCGAAGCCGCCTACGCGATCAATCTTCTGAAGCCGAAGATCGTGATCCCCATGCATTTCGGAACCTTCCCCGCGCTGACTGGAACTCCCAGCGCTTTGAGTAAACTTGTTCCCGGCGTCGAAGTGCTGGAGATGAAGCCGGGCGTCACGATTGGGCAGTGAGCAGCTAAGCGTTTGAGAAACCCGCGCGAATTCGAAAGGCAAGCCTGTGACCCAGAGCAAGAAAAAAGATAATCGAGCCAGTTGGCGGCATTACAACTTCACCACCGCCGGACCGGTCGATGACTACATCTACTCGATGCTGCCCAAGCGCGACGAAGTGTTGGCTGAGATGGAGGACTACGCTACCGACGCACAAAGTACCCATCGTGGGCCCGGCCGTAGCGCGGGTTCTGCAGCAGTTGGCCTTGATGATCCAGGCCCGCACCGTGTTCGAACTGGGCTCGGCCATCGGATATTCGACGGTCTGGTGGGCCCAGGCGGTGGGCGACCAGGGACGCGTCATCTATACCGACGGCGACTCCAAGAACGCCGAGCGCGCCCGCGGATACTTCAAGCGCGCCGGAGTTTCGAATCGCATCACGCTGCACACCGGCGACGCGCTGGAATTCCTTTCCGAGCAGAAACAGGAGTTCGACATCATCTTCAACGACGTCGACAAGGAAGACTACCCTCGCGTGCTGCGCCTGGTTGCGCCGCGCCTGCGCAAGGGCGGGCTGTTCATCACCGACAACGTGCTGTGGAGCGGGCGCGTCGCAGAAAAAAATCCCGCCGACGCAAGCACCAAGGCCATCCTCGAGTTCAATCGCAAACTCTACGATGCGAAGGAGTTCTACACCACAATTCTGCCGATTCGCGATGGCCTGGCAGTTGCGGTTAAGAGATAGCCCTCTTAACTGTAGCAATGCGGAATTAGGGCCATCAGGCCGACCGTGGTACTGGCTTAAGCATCGCGTTGATCGGTGACAGCCAAAACAGGTAAGCTCCTGTCGACCGAACCTCGCGAGGGAATTATGCCTACCTCCCGATATGGGATGAAATGGATGGGATGTGCTTTGCTGCTGCTCTCCTGCCGAATTGCAACTGCGCAAACCAGCTCGGGTACCGTCGTCGTTTTTCAACTGATAGACGATAAGTTCATCATCGCTGCTGACAGTCGGTCGATCCTGAGGGGGATTCCAAGTGACACCCACTGTAAGATCGCGGCATTTCGCCATAAAGTGATTTTCGCTAGTAGTGGCCACTCGGCCGCTGTCCAAGGCGATTCCAAAGATACTGCCCCCGCTTGGATTGTCTGGGACGCGGCAGAGGAGGCCCGTGCTGCCGTCTCGATGACTAATTTGACTAGTCAGGCAACCGCCGAGGGGTTGGTTAAGGCTGTCGCTGATGCTTGGGGTTCCAGGGTGAAAAACATTTGGGCAACTGAGTATTCCCATCATCCTGCACAGGTCAGTGAAATGGCAGAAGGTGAAGATGGAAGGTTAACCAACGCAGTCTTTGCGGCAGCTGTTGATGGAACCGTAGCAATAGCTGGGCGAACTATAACCCTTAAGAAAGGAGCTGTTGATGTGTACGTGCCGAGCCTTGCCGGTGCATGTAGAAAGGGTCCCTGTGCGATTGGGCAAATAGACATCGTCTCGGAATACTTAGCGGGTAAGACCCAGAGGGCGGCATCGGAAAAATGGGGCACCTTTCCCGGTGACAGAATCAAGAGGCTTGTAGCCCTCACAATCACCCATGAAAAACTTAGTCCGAACGGGACCGCTGGTGTGGGTGGCCCCATCGACATGTTGGAATTGTGGAAGGACGGCAGCATTCACTGGATTTACCGTAAATGCAACTGCCCAAAGAGCAAGGATTAGTGTCAGCATTATGTATTTCAGGCACTACCCGCCCCGCTTTTTAACACGCCCGTAACATTCCTTCTCTATAGTTCCCTGAATTCCAGTGGGTTCTAAATTCAGGCGTCTTAGCGATCACAAAGGATAACCATGGCTGCCCCACCTACCGTTCTTGACCAAAAGCTCTCCCACTCTTCCCCTGGCAAGATTGGCATGATCATTTTCGGTATCGTGCTGGTCATTGGCTTTGCCTACGCGGGGTCGCACCTGTTCAACGACCTTTCCACCCTTCACAACGAATCGGTCATGCCCTACGTGCTGCTTGGGATCGCCCTGCTGGTGGCGCTGGGCTTTGAGTTTGTGAATGGATTTCACGACACGGCCAACGCGGTCGCGACCGTCATTTATACCCATTCGCTGGAGCCGCATGTCGCCGTGGTTTGGTCGGGCTTCTGGAACTTTGCGGGAGTCATGGTTTCCTCCGGAGCGGTCGCGTTCACCATCGTCTCGCTGCTGCCGGTGGAATTGATTTTGCAGGTGGGCAGCAAGGCTGGATTTGCCATGGTGTTCGCGCTGCTGGTCTCGGCCATCCTGTGGAATCTGGGAACGTGGTACTTTGGCCTGCCCGCTTCCAGTTCGCACACGCTGATCGGTTCGGTCATCGGCGTGGGCATCGCGAACCAACTGATGGCTGGAAGGAGCGGCACCTCGGGCGTCGACTGGGGACAAGCCGCCAACATCGGCAAGTCGCTGTTGCTCTCGCCCCTGGTCGGATTCGCGGTCGCGGCTCTGCTGTTGCTGGCGGCCAAGGCGCTCATTAAAGATCCGAAACTCTACAGCGCGCCCGTCGGCGATGCCCCTCCCCCCTTTTACATTCGTTGCCTGCTGGTTCTGACCTGCACCGGCGTCAGTTTCTTTCACGGTTCCAACGACGGGCAGAAGGGCATGGGGCTGATCATGCTTATCCTGATCGGCACTGTGCCGACCGCCTACGCCCTGAACCACGCGGTGACTTATCAGGAATCGCAGGATTTCATTGCCGTCTCGCAACAGGCCGCGCAGGTGCTCGACCACTACGTCACGCCGGGAGCCGTCATCGGCGACGCCCGCGACGACGTGACCGAATACATTCGCACCAAGCAGTTCAACGCCAACACCATGCTGGCCATGCGGACCCTGGTCAACGATATCGGCAATGAAACCGCCATCTATAAGGAGTTGAAGAACGTTCCCAACGATCGCGTGCGCAACTTCCGCAACGATCTTTATCTGCTGAGCGAGGCGTTGCGGATCACGGCGAGAAGCGGGACGCCGAAATTTTCGCCCGAAGACGCGGCCGTGCTCGCCAACTACAAGAAACACATCGATCATTCCACCCGCTTCATTCCCACCTGGGTGAAGGTTGCGGTGGCCATGGCGCTGGGCTTGGGAACCATGATTGGCTGGAAGCGGATCGTAGTGACCGTGGGCGAGAAAATCGGCAAAGAACATCTCACCTACGCGCAGGGCGCCGCCGCGGAAATCACCGCCATGGCGACGATCGGCGCGGCCGACGGATTCGGCTTGCCGGTCAGCACCACGCATGTGCTGTCCTCGGGCGTGGCCGGAACCATGGCCGCCAACCACTCAGGCATTCAACTGAGCACGGTGCGCAATCTTGCCCTGGCCTGGATCCTCACTCTTCCAGTTGCGATGTGTTTGTCGGGATTGTTGTTCTGGCTATTCAGCAGGATTTTCTAAGCGGCAATTCCTCATGGCTCCAGCCGCGGCTGGCTGGAGCCTGCAGAAGGCGAAAGCATAAACCACAGAGGACACCGAGGCGCACAGAGGAACTCGAAAGCTCAATCAGAGCTCGCCTAGTTCGAAGGCAGCAATCCGTACACGTCGATTTCGGTCCGCGTGCTGACGTAGACCTTGCCGTTGGCGATGGTCGGCGGCACAAACTTCACCGCGTTTCCCGCCTGATCGCGAATTCCCGCAATCGAGCTGTTCCAATATTCCATCGCCAGATTGGTCGCGTTGTAAGCATGGAGAATGGCTGGGCCTGTGCATGGCGCAGGTACCGGCGACACATAGCAGTTGAAGGGTTGATTGTTGACTTGCGGGGCATTCGGGCTGGCGTAGCCGTACAGGCCCGCATCGATGGCCCAGACGATGCCGTTGTTAGCTCCCTGCGAAGACACCGACGGTGAAACGTCGGGGAAGCCGAACGCTATGCTCGACCACGAAGCGGCGGTTGTGTTGAGCGGTGGGAGGGTGCTCGGGTCGAAGGTGAATTGCCTCAGCACGTCGCCCGCGCCCGCGAAATAGAGATTGTTTTGCCAGAAGGCAGGCGTTCCCCAGAATCCGCCGGTGGCCTGGAAGTACTGCACGACATGGTTGGTCGCCGCATCGAAAACTCCCATGTTGTCGCGGTCGATCAAATAAACAACGCCATCTTTGCCAAGTTGGACCAGGAGGTGCGGCGGCCCCACTGTTTGATCGGGGAGAAGAACTGGCGCGCCGGAACCGAGATCCACATCGCCCCCCTCCAGGTTGTACTCGTCGTCGGGACTGAACCAGCCGTTCACCTGCATGGACGCGCCCGGCGCGCTCGGTGGACTGAGATTGAGAACGCTGTCGCCATAATCGTTCTGCATGGACATGCCGGTGCCCTGGTCAAAGATGCCGTTTCCGGTGGCGACGTAAATGTTTCCACTGCTGTCTACTGCAGGAGCGCCGCCTCCGCCCCAGATCCCGCCGTCCGCGCCGCCATTCTGGCCACCGACTCCGTTCGGCGTGGTGTTGAAAACGCTGGGCGGCACCGTCAAATCGGATGTGGCTGTGCTGTAGCCGAATAGCCATCCGTGATAGGGTGTGGCGTCCTCGTGCGCGGCAAACGGCACATAGACAGTTTGTCCGGACAGCGCCAGCCCTGACCGGTTGTGGTGTAACTGCGAAGTGAAACTCAACATGCCGCCGGAGGATCCATCGCCCGTTCCGGGTACCGTCGCCGCAATCGTCACCGGGGCGTTGAATTTCTCATTCCCCGTGGTGATGTCCAAAGCATGCAGCCGGTGGAAGAAGCTTCCCGAAGGCAGCGAGCAATTGCCTGAGTTCGCGCCGGGGATCTCCGAGGCGCTGACCATATAGATCGTGTTGCTCGACGGATCAATCACCGGAGTGCCTGTGACTCCCACCTCGGGATAAACATCGCCATAGCAATAGCCCACGTCGGTCCAAACTAAGGGCCCCTCGCCAGGAGTTCCACCGTGTGCCGAATCGAGCAGCGACGCCTGCCAGAGCTGCACGCAGGGATTGGCGTCGGCATCGAAAGCGAACACGCTGTCATGTTGTGTGGCCACGTAGACCACATTGTGAACTGCGCCGTTAATGGTCACTCCGGGCACCCAGAGCGGCTGCGTGTAAACCGCGCCATCCACCGCACATGAGAAGAGCTTGCCGAATGTGGCCGTGGTGATCATCGCGGGCGCCAGCGCATACTCCTGCGTGTTGGCCCCGTCGCGGGACAAGTCGTTATGGTAGGTGAATACGCCAAGCAAGTCCGTAACCGCGACGCTGGCCGAGGCGGAGACCGTTGACAGCGCTACGCTGGTCGCGGTGATGGTGTGTGTGCCGCCCGTCGTCGGCGGCGTATAGAGACCACTCGCGCTGATGGTGCCGACGGTCGTGCTGCCGTCGGCGATGCCATCCACGGCCCAGGCGACCGTGAGATCTTTCACGTTGCCGGTTACCGTGGCGTTGAACTGCTGGGTCTGGGGTGTCTGACCGGCGGCGGCCAAGGCGACTCGTGTAGGAGAAACCGTGACCGTCGCATAGGGCGCAGCCGATCCGCCGCCGCATCCGGTAAGAAACAGCATTGCCGCCACCATCCACCAACCACAAAACTGTGCGCGTGTTGTCATGTCTGAACTCCTGGCCAGAACGGAATGCGGCAAGACTCTCGGCAGACGGGAAGCAGTTCTGCGTTATTTCGCCGGCTGAACTAATTCCACATCAATCGTAATGGTAATCTCGTCTCCGATGGCGCCCGGCATCGTCGTGATACCGAAATCCTGCCGGTTGACTTTGGTGGTCGCCGACGCGCCCATGCGCTGCCCGCTGCCCATCGGATTCTTGATGGGCGCCGAGGGTCCATCCACGTCGAGCACAACTTCCTTGGTCACACCGTGAATCGTGAGGTCGCCGGTGATCAGCAGCTTTCCCGGCCCCGCCACTTTTGCGTGTTTGGAATGAAATGTAATGGTCGGATATTTCTGCACATCGAAAAAGCGCGGGCTGCGCAAATCGTTGTCGCGCATCTCTACGCGCGTATCCACCGAGTTGGCGTCGATGGTGGCCTCGAGAGAAGTTTTCGACGGATCGGCCGGGTCATACATAGCCGATCCCGACACTTTCGTGAACGCGCCGCGCACCGTCGAAACTCCCAGGTGCTTGACTGCAAACTGCGCCGCGGTGTGATTAGGATCGATCTGCCAGGTTCCAGCTTGCGCGGCGGCGGTGGCTGCCAAGGCCAGCGCGGAGAGGAGTGTGACAACAAAACGAAACATATTTTCGAGTTCTCCTTCGAGGGGATGGTCCAGCAATGCTAAGTCCTGCGAAGCTAAGTTCAGCAATGCTAAATGGATTTGACCGGAATCGCCAACAGGTCTTCCACCAGGCCGACTTCTTTTTGCAGGAAGGGCTCGGCGTGGGTCACACCGCCCAGCATGCCGTAGAAGCGTGCCATGGCCTCGACGCGGGCGCGAATCTCGTCGTGGGCAGGGAACAGGTCTTTGCCCGCCGCCTGGTCGCTGAACTGCGATTTGTACGCCAGGATGGAAGCGAGCTTCCCCTCAAATTGCTCACTGATGTCGACCACAAACGAAGGCCGAATGTCGTAATACAGCGTAGCGTAAATAATCTTAAACGGACGGTGAGGAGCAAGCGAAGTAGCGCCGGCATCCTGCCGGCTGTCCTGAGGGCGTCCCGCCCTCAGTTCACTGGAAGAGTCCACGATCTCTGAAGTTCTTGAGCTGACACCAGACGGCTGAGAGCTGAGAGCTTTCTGCGGATCCAACTTCGCCAGCCCCGCCAGAAAGCAAGCCTCATATCCGAGCACGGACGCCGTGTAATGGTCGGGATGCCGACCCTTCCAGTAAGGCAGAATGATTACCTGCGGCCGCGTCTCGCGAATTACGCCCGCGACCTTGAGCCGGTTCTCCCAGGTGTTCTCAACTCGTCCGTCGGGGATGTCGAGCGCGCGCCGCCAACTCACGCCCAGAATCTTGGCCGCGTCGGCCGCCTCGCGGGCGCGATCTTCTGCTGTGCCACGCGTGCCCATCTCGCCCTGCGTCAGGTCGAGGATTCCAGTGCGCTGCCCGCGCTGCGCGGCTTTCAGCAGCGTGCCGCCGCAGGTCTGCTCCACGTCATCGCGATGCGCGGCGATGGCCAGGATATCGAGAGATTTTCCGTCCGAAGCTGGACTCACTGGGGAAGAGAGCATCAGTCGAGATTTCCTTGCTCAAGAACCACGTTCTCGCGCACGATCAGCCGGTGCGCCGCCATTTCCTTCAGCGTCGGCAGCACGCGGTTCACGTGCTCATCGGTGTCGACGAAAATAATGATCACCGGCAGTTTTCCTCCGGCCTCGACCAGGTGAGAAGTCTCCACGCGTTGCCGCCCCAGGAATCCGGCCACGCAGTGAATCGCGGTTGCCGCGTAGACGTTCTCCTTGCGGAGATAGTTGAGAATTTCCATATGCAGCGGCCGGTGATGCCACTGGTCAGCTTCGTTCAGGTAGAGGGTGACTTGTACCGCCATCGCATCTGGCATTTTACTCGCGTTCCTCCCTGGAAGCCTGCCCCGAAATCTCCCCGGAAATCTGCCTCGCACTTTGCCCGGAATTCTGCCCGGAATTCTGCCATTCCCGCCGCAGGATGCCATACAACTCCGAATCAACAAACTGATCCCACTTGCGCAGGTGTTCACGCTGGCAGCCTTCGTGGCGCATGCCCAGTTTTCTCAGAATCTTTCCCGATGCGGGGTTGTGCTTGAAATGTGAAGCAAGGATGCGGTGCAGCTGAAGGTCTTCAAATCCGTAGCGCAACATTTCCCGAGCCGCTTCGGTCGCGTAGCCCTGTCCCCAATACGGCGCGCCCAGCCAGTAGCCCAGTTCGGCATGCTGATGCTGTGCGTCGACGCGCAGCCCGACGCCGCCAATCTGCCGTCCATCACCGTCACTGCGCAGCGTAATTGCCAGCCAAATCTTCCCAGGTTCCTGCGCGAGTGCCAGGAAATCTCTCGCATTCTGCTCGGTGTAGGGATGCGCAATGCGCAGCGTGGTGGCCGCAACCTCCCGCGTGCCGATCAGCGGCAGCAGTTCGGCGATGTCAGCCTCGGCGTACGGACGCATCTTCAGCCGGGCGGTTTCAAGCGTTGGAGGCGTGATCGCGGGCATGTTCACAGCGCCCGCGCCAGCGCCATGCCGGCCAGCGCCCCGCCCAGGCATAGCAGGTTGTTGCTGAGAACGTTGGTCAGCATCAGTCCCCACTGGCCCTGCTCGAAATACGTCATGGTCTCGAACGCATAACTGGAAAACGTGGTGAACGATCCGCAGAAGCCGATCACCACCAGCAGTCGCCATCGCGGATCGACCAGCATGCGTTCGGCGGTCCAGATCACGAAAAAGCCCACGATGAAGCTGCCCACAATGTTGATGGCGAGAGTCCCGTAAGGAAAGATCGGGCCAAATTCTCTGGCGGCGAGACGGCTGATGAGATACCGCAGGTTGGCGCCGACAATCGCGGCGACGGAGATAGCGAGGAAATCTTTCACGACAGAGCTCCTACAAAAGTGGGTCTGGATTTTGTAGGAGTCATCAGCCAGTGCAGCAGGCGGTTATGGCGAACTCCATCGCCGTACTTATTTTTACCACAGAGGACACGGAGGAGCACAGGGTACCTTGGATTACTGTTGGAGCCGGCGCTTGTGTTCCTCATTTCGCTTTAATGTCGTCGGGCCCTCCACTTCCAGGGCATGCTCCGCCCAGTAACGCACCTGCTCGCTCGGATGGTGGAAATATTCCCGTATCTCGCTTTCGTATTCGGGGGAGCCATCCGTCTTGACCATTGCTTCGGCGGCCGCGAAATAAGCGTGATATGGAATGGGCCCAAAGAAGACGTCGCTAGGCACCCCGATCTCTACCTCTGCTTGCACCGCCTTCTTAAACTCCTCGTAATAGGGCTTAATCGCAGCTGCCGCGTGGCGGTCCCTTGATATTCCGAGGGCCTGAATATAATTCAGCGTTCCGCCACCGTGTTTGATTCGTGGATCACTTAGTCTCTCGATCAGGAACTTCACGATCCGATCACGATCAGGATGTCTGAGAAGGGTGAGGGAAAGCCACCACCACAGGCTGTCATCACCATCCCCCAGGATTACATCAAGTATTTCGGTGTCGTTGTTTGTCCATGTAACTTTGGCGTTGAATGCACCGCAAAACTCACTTCGGGTTTCGGAGCTCATTTCGCGCCAGCGCTCTCGAATCGAAGCAGCATCCACTAAGAAACTGTCGTCGAGAAATTTGGAGACTTGGTACTCATGGTTGTTCTTCTGGTAAACGAAGGCCCACTCACACTCCCGTACAAGCTTCGCTCCGGCGGTCATGCAACGGAATATCTTGCTGTCCTGCAGGCTCACAGCGCCTCCAAGTACCTACGTGCGCTTACTTCTTCCGCTCCACCAAGAACCGCGCCAGTTCCTTCAGCGTCTCCGCTCGCTCGCCGAAGCTGTCCAGCTCTGCGAATGCTTCGTGCACCAGGGTATCCGCACGGGCTACCGACGCTTCAATCCCGAACAGCGCCGGATACGTCGCTTTCTCTGACGCCGTATCTTTCCCCGCTGTTTTTCCCAGCTGTTCAGAAGTCTGGGTCACGTCGAGTACATCGTCCACAATTTGAAAGGCCAGGCCAATCGCCAATCCAAAGGCACGCAGCTTTGCCACCTGATTGTCTTTTGCTCCAGCGTATAAGCCGCCGCTCACCAGGCTCGCCGTGATCAGCGCCGCAGTTTTCGAGCGGTGGATGTACTCCAGCACCTCCGCAGTAGGCCGCGTGTGCTCCGATTCCAGATCGACGACCTGCCCGCCAATCATGCCGTCAACCGTGCCGGTGCCGTGGGCGATTTCCTCGATGATGCGCACGCGGGCTTCGGCCGGACACTTCAGCCGTGCCAGAACTTCGTAAGCCTGGGTCTGCAGCGCGTCTCCAGCCAGGATGGCGATGGCCTCACCGAACGCTTTGTGGCAGGTTGGACGACCGCGGCGCAGGTCGTCATTGTCGAGCGCAGGCAGATCATCATGAATCAGCGAATAGGTGTGCAGCATTTCGAGCGCGGCGCCCAGCTCTTCAATGCGCTCTGGCAACGATCCGGCCACCATGCGTCCCGCTTCCATGCAGAGCACCGGCCGCAGGCGCTTACCGCCGGCAAACACACTGTGCCGCATGGCTTTGTGGATGGACTCCGGATACTCGGTCTCGAGCGGAATGAGCCGGTCGAGCGCGGCATCGGTCAGCTGCCGTCCTTGTTCAAGCGTCTCTTGGAGCATGAAAGAGTGAGTATAACAAGGCGGCGGATTAGGGAGCCTGCAGGACCGTTCCAGCCGGAATCGCGCTTTCCAAACAGCAAACAAAAGAGGACGCCCGCAGGCATCCTCTCAAAACTGGACTGGCTTGTTCTAAGCCGCGGCAGTGCGCGAACGCTCGGTATTACGCAGCACCGACGTCAGCACGTTGGTTACATCGTCCGCCGGGCAAACGTCACTGGCGCCTGCGGCGAGTGCAGCCATCCACATCTCTTCGTCAGGCACGCGGTGGGTGCAGACGATGGGCAACGTTGGAAAGTCGCGGTGCAGGCTCTCCACATCCGTGAGCTGCCAGTGCTCCAGGTTGAGCACCACAGCTTGCGGGTTGGTTCGGTTCAGGTCGTCCCGCAACTCTTCGCGGGAACGGGTTACATGCACGGAAAAGTGAGAGCGGAGTCCACCGGCCAGGGACCTCGCCACTCCAGGATTGTGTTCGAGAACGACTACACTTTGCGCCATAATTCCCCCGATCTTCAACCTTCGTCAACGGCGGACGTCGACATCCGACTAGGGCTGCGGGGTGGCTAGGACAACCACAACTCCACAGACATCGAAAGCTCTCGAATCGCGGTCAGAAATCCACACGACGCTTACCGTCGTGCCGGCAACTTTTCTGTCAGCGCTTCGAATGGTTCGGCCTGAAGCTTCCCGTTCTTCTTCAGCAGAATTTCAACTTTTCCTTCCGCCTGCTCCAGTTCTTTCCGGCAGGCCGAAGAAAGCTGCATGCCCTCTTCGAACAGTGTCAGAGACTTCTCTAACGGGACTTCTCCCTTTTCCAGTTCCTGAACAATTTTCTCCAGTCGCTGGAGGCACTCTTCAAACTTAGGCAACGGGGTTTCGCTCCATGTCTTAATTGTAATGCAGGATTTTGAAAGAAGAGTCCAGTCTTTTCTATGCAACCCATCGAAATTAATGGACCATTCATTCCCGGAGAGGGACGCATCTCGCAATAACGATTTTCTGATTTCGGCGAGTGCAGATTCAGGAAGCGCCGTCGCTGCCGGCGTTAAGAAGGAGTGGCCGGCGCATTAGTCCCCAACGCCTCCAGCACATCGACCGCCAAGTTGTAGCGTCCCTGGGGTGCGCTGATCTGTGCTCCCTGCGCCATCTGCTTGGCTGCAATCAGCATTTCTCGCGCAATGGCCACGCCTTCCGCCCTGGCCAGTTCCGGGGTCTGCGCCCGCGCCATGCGCTCCAGAATCGCGTCCGGCACCGAGACCCGCAGTTCATTCTTCATAAACTCGGCGTTGCGCACGCTGATCAGCGGCCAGATCCCGGCTACCACCGGAATCCGGAAATGCTCAATTCGTTTCAGGAAGTTCTCCAGCAGACGCAGATCGAACACCGGCTGCGTCACCGCATATTCCGCTCCCGCCTGCACCTTGTACTCGAAGCGGCGAATCTCTTCGTCCATGTCGGTCAGTCCCGGGTTCGCGCCCACCCCAATCACGAAACCCGTCCCGGCGCCAATTGGATTTCCGCCCAGATCCAGCCCTCGGTTGAGGTTGTGCACAATATTCACCAGGCCGATGGCGTCCACATCGAAAACAGCTGTCGCATCCGGATAATTCCCCATCTTCGGAGGATCGCCGGTGATGCAAATCAGATTCTTGATGCCGACCGCGGCCGCTCCCAGCAGATCGCTCTGGATGCACAGCACGTTGCGATCGCGGCAGGTGTAATGCAGAATCGCGTCAATGCCAACTTCGCGCTGGATCAGCAGCGACAGCGCCTGATTGCTCATGCGGGCCGAAGCACGCGGGCTGTCTGGGATGTTCACCGCATCCACGCCCACCGACTTCAGAAAGCGCGCACCCTCGACCTCCTTGGCAATGTCGATCCCTTTTGGCGGGACAATCTCAACCATGGTGACAAACTCGCGGCGAGCCAGCTTCGCGCCCAGCAGGGAGCGACTCTCCAGCGGTACAGCGGCAGCTGCGGCTGGCGCAGACTGGCCGCTGGCCACGTGGGCGGCAGCAGCCTTGCCGCGGGCCTCACCCACCCGCAGAGCCGACTTCATTACCCGGATGTGTTCCGGAGTCGTACCGCAGCATCCGCCCACCAGCCGCACTCCGGCCGCCACAAATTTCCGCGCGTAGCTGGCCATGTATTCCGGTGAGCACAAATAAATATTTCTGCCTTCGACCGAGCGCGGAATGCCTGCATTCGGCTGGGCCGCCAGGGGAAGGGAAGTCGCCGCCCGCACTTTCTCCATTGCGTCCAGCATGGCGACCGGACCGACGCTGCAATTGCAGCCGATCACGTCCGCTCCCCACTCCTCGAGTTTCGATACAAACGTCTGCGGGTCGGAGCCGTCGAGGCAGTTGCCGTCTTCGTCAATGGTGACCTGCGCCACGATGGGCAGGGTCTTGCTCACGTCCCGGGCGGCCAGCATCGCCTGGTGGATTTCTTCCAGATATCCGAACGTCTCCAGAATCAGCAGATCGACTCCGCTCTCGGCCAGCACTTCAATCTGCTCGCGGAAAGCCGCGCGGGCCTCCTCAAACGATGTCTTTCCCAGGGGCTCAATTCTGGTTCCCAGCGGGCCAACCGATCCTGCCACCCATACATCGAAGCTTTTGGCGGCTTCCCGAGCCAGGCGCACGCCCGCCCGGTTGACGTCGCGGACCTTGTCGGCCAAACTGTGGCGGCCCAAGCGGAAAGAGTTGCCCCCGAAAGTATTGGTTTCAATAATCTCGGCTCCAGCCTGAAGATATTCATGGTGAATTCCGCGAATCAGGTCGGGCTGAGACAGATTGAGTTCGTCGTAGGATCGGTTAATGAAGATACCCTTGGCGTAGAGCAGCGTCCCCATGGCGCCGTCGCACAACACGGGAGACTGCTTGATCCGGGCAAGAAAGTCAGCGGCCATATGTTATTTTCTCAGAATACAGGATGACGGCAGGTTCGCGCATCTCACAACTCAACTCAGTCCTGCGAGCCGCGCATGAAGCCCGGTTCGGGGTCTGTTATAATCCACCATTTCGCAATTAAATCTCCCTTTTTCATGTCGTTAGGAGCCTGTCGTTTGAATCGAAGCGTGAATAGAAGCGTGAAGAGACGCATCCTCGTTCTTGTGCTTGCACTGGGCGCCAGCCTGAGTTGCCTTTCCTGCGGTAGCCCCAAAGCTAACAACGGATCATCCGGCCCCCTGCTGGATCGGGTTCTGGCCTCGCAGGGGGTTACCTCGATCAGTGACTTCGGTGGCCTGGTGATTATCGATGGCTATAACGACGTGATTCCGCGAATTCAACGACTGAGTACCGGGAACTCCCCCGGACTCATGGCCGTGTCGCCGTCCTTGAACCTGGCGGCGACCTTTGATGCGAACAGTAACTCCGTCTATTTGGTGAACACCACATCGGCGAGCGTCTCGGGGAGTGTGCGCATTCCGGGGCCGACCTCGAGCATGGTGTTTCCCACGTCCAATGCGACAGGATATGCCGCCGTGCCCGCGGCTACAGTGACCGGCTATTCCTTCGTGGGTGGCGTGGAGTTAATGAATTTCACCGCCAGTCAGCTCACCACCATTGCGGTCACCAACGCCCAAACCGTGGTCTCGAATTCCGGAGGCAGCGAACTTCTGGTTTTCAGCAACGACTCCAATTCGCTGACCGTGTTGTTTCCCGCCAACGCCGTGCCTCCGGTCGATACCAGTTGCTTGAACACCGTTCCGAACCAGCCCGTGACTCCCACGACCGTTTGTGCTGTGGTTACCGGCTTCGACCGCCCCGTCTATGCCGTCGTCAACGGGAGCACCGCCTACATCTTGAACTGCGGTCCGCAGTGTGGCGGGGTCATGGCCAGCGTGATGGTCTTTGACATTCCCAGCCTTACCGTCACCAGCACCATCCCCGTCGACGCCGCCACCTGGGCGCTGCTCAACGGCTCAACGCTTTACGTTGCCGGCACCTCGCCCACCAACAACGATTGCATTGGACAAACCTGGGGCACACCGCCGGAGCCAACGGCCGCCACCGTTTGCGGCCGCCTCGACGTCATCGACTTGACTGCGGGAAGCGTTACCGCCAGCCTCAAGATCACCGACGGCTACCATGACCGCATGGATTTCAACGTCCTCGGCCAACTCTTCGTCGGATCGCACGACTGCACCAACGTCGGCAATGTCAACTTCCCCAACGGCGAAGTTCGCGGCTGTCTTTCCATCTACCATACCGCCGACAACTCCGTGTTCATCGCCCCCGACAACGGCGACGTGAACGGACTGCAGGGAATGACCATCCGCCCCGTCGAGTACGTGGCCCAAGGCGGCTACCTCCGCGTCTACGACGTCACGCAGGACATTCTCCTCATCACCGATTTCATTCCGCAGGGGACGATCCAAATTGTCGGCTACGTGGGCGACGTGAAGTCGATCGACCTGTTCTAGCAGGCTGCTCTGCGTTTCGGGCTTGGCAGGATGGCACAAGTCGGCAGCGCCAGCCTAAGTCTCATGCAGAGCCTCATCGGCGCCATGTTAATGAGTGTAACGTCACGTCGATTAGCGGGTTGAGATTCAACCGAAGCATGTTAGAAGAAAGCATTCGCCCATGCTGTGGTTGATTCTCATCGTCGGAGGACTGCTGATCATGATGGGGCAACACGACCGCTCCGAAGCTCTGTTCACACTTCCGCCTGGAAGATCACGTTCCGGAGACTCATCTGCTGCGGCTGATCGAAAAGCACATCAGCTTTGCCTTCGTGCGGGAAAAGCTGAAAGCGAGTTACAGCGATACGGGGCGTCCGTCGATTGACCCCGAGCTTCTGTTGCGCATTTTGCTGATTGGCTATTTGTACGGCATCACCAGCGAGCGGAAGCTGGTCGAGGAACTGCGCATGCACCTGGCGTGGCGGTGGTTCACCGGTCTGGGCTTCGATCAGGAGATTCCGCATCACTCCACGTTCTCGAAAAACCGGCATGGACGGTTTCAGGAATCAAAGCTGTTCGAGGAACTGTTCGAACAGATCGTGAAGCAGTGCGTGGAAGTGGGATTGGTGCAGGGCAAGCACCTGTCGGTGGATGGCAGTTTCGTGGAGGCGAATGCGTGCAAGGAGAGCCGGATTCCGCGCGAGCAGTTAGCGGAAGCGGCCCAAGTTCATCACACCGTGCGGCAGTATCTGCGGGAAGTGGAAGAGCAGAATCCGGTGGAGGAGCCGGTGCATGAACAGGACCAGGTTTCGACCACCGATCCCGATTCTACCTACGCCACCAAGGGCGGCACACCGGCGCGGCTGGGATACTACGACAACTATCTGGTGGACAATCACAGTTGCGTGATCGTGGGAGTGCAAGCTACGGCGGCGCGCATGAGTCAGGAAACCGTGGCCGCGCAAGACATGCTCACCCGTTTTACTCAGTGGCAAGGACGAGAGCCCGAATCGGTGGCGGCCGATACGACTTACGGGAACGGCGAGTTCTTGCAATGGCTGGCCGATCGGAGCATCACTCCCTACATGCGGACCCGTGACAGTATCCACCGCAAGAGGAGTCCATTCTTCGGTCCCGAGCGTTTTACCTACGAACCGGAAAACAATCGCTACCTCTGTCCTGCTGGCCAGTTCCAACACGGTGGCCGAGTTTATCGCAATCGAGCCTTCAACTACATCGGGACCCGCAAAAAATGTGGCCCGTGTCCGCTCCGACCACAGTGCACCAGTGCTGCCTTCCGGGGTCTTATCATCCACCAGAACGAACCGCCCGACAACGTGCGCGGGAGTTGGTCAACACGCCAGAGTTTGCCAAAGCACAGCGGCAAAGAAAGAAGGTGGAAGCCTTGTTCGCGGAACTGAAGAATCAGATCGGATTGCGGCGCTTGCGTCTGCGGAGACTCAGGTTTGTGCGCGAGCAGTTCTTCCTGGCAGCGGTGGCCCAGAACATCAAACGACTGGTGCGGTTCCTCAGCCGACCGATAACACCTACTACGGAAGCAGCCGCTTAGCTGAAGTGGAATGGAATACTGGATTGCAGGGATACCGGGGATGAGTCCCTTCCCATCACGGACTTTTTCAACCAGCCTGCTAACAACAGCTATCCGAAAGTCGCCTGCCACATCGTTCAGATTCTGCACCCTCGCCGGTGTATGATGGAGTCCTGAGGATGAATTCCTTCCGCAAACCAATCGTCTGGTTTTTTCTTGCAGCCTTAATTCTGGCCGCGATCCTGCCGGTTGCGCCCGCACTGCTTTGGGCCTTTCTCATTCCGTTGCTTTTGTTCTCGCTCCGGGCTACCGTTCCGACGGAGCAAGAGCCTGAGAGCATCTTCGTTCCTCAGGCCGCCACCGTTTCCCTTCTGCCTTCCCGCGCTCCGCCGCTCGCCTGATCGCGATCACTCACTCGCAATAATTCCAGTTGAGAGCCATTCGTATTTCTACCGTGCGGTGTCGCGTTACCGCCGCGGAGGATTCGTGTCAATCAAGCTCAAGTTGCGGATGCTAATGCTAATGCTCTACCTGCCTCTGCTGGCAGGTTCTTTGAGTGGGGTGCCAATGCGCCCGGAAGATATGGACCAAATTATGGGAACCTTGAATCAGGAGAGGATCGAGTACGTCATACCAGACGACAGCGAGAACGGTGACGATACGATCAAGGAGGTAAAGAAAGCGATTGAGGGGCAGTAGCTAGACGCCACGATGGTCGAGTCTACAGGAGTACAACGGTTTACTTACGCTAAATCGCCGTTAGACTCGTCGAACACAGCCGGGGGGTTTTGAGCGCTATCGACCGATTCTCGACAAGTCAGCGCCTAAGGACTTAAGAGCAGAGCTAATGAGAGCTCTTGTTCGCGGCGTCAGAAAACTGCTTGAGACATTTGTGGATCGCTACCGACAGCCAACGGTCCGGTGCCTCGACATACGCTCTAGACGCCGACGATTCGCAGTAATAGCGCATAGCGCCAGTACTGCGGTCTACGACGGCAATGCTCATATAAAGGTCGCTGGCCGGAACCCAACCGCCGTAAGCCAACTCGACCGCGTATTTGGCCTTGCTAGCGATGCCACTACCCTTTTTGAGCCTATAGCCTTTGGCTCGCGCCAACACAAGTACGTCAAATTTGTCGCTGCCCGTCAACCCTTCCAAGTCATCCTTGAAAGAGGTTTTCAAAAGGGTTTTGCAATCTGGGCTAGATCCCGCTGGGAATAGCGCGTCGAAATCGCCTTGCAGCCTGTTGACAATCCCATCATTTGGCCGAGTTTGTTCCCATTCCGGCATCAGGATGGGGTCTGGCCATAACCCGTAACCCTTATCCTCGAATGCTCTCCCTAGCGCAGCATGAAGTTGGGCCGCTACCTGCTCGGAGAGTCCCTCCTCTATCTGCTCGGAGGCTCCCGTTAAGAGGTCGCTGTCATTTTCCTTTATCTTCACCCTCGGACGCAAAATGACGACCTGCTCTACAGCCATTTGCGGGCTCTTTTTACCGGAAGGACACACGCGCAACTGCGCCTGCCCGGCAGCGGCACCTACCAAGCAGCTTGTGGCCGCCACGATTCTCAAGAGAGGTCTTTTCATTCGACACTTAATTTTAATAGCGCTCATAACAGCTTCCCTAATCGCATACGCCGAAAATGCGGACCTCAACCGGTAATGATGTATGGTCAAGGCGGTTCGTTGGCACAAAATGTAATGTGTGCAAGATAGCCATGTCACTGAACGCCAGGGGGTTGGCCCCATTTCGGGACGGTTACTGTTGTAACATCACAATTACGCTCACTGAGCTTTCTCCCTCTTCCAGCGGGTCCGGAGTGTGGTGACGATCTTCTCGACAACTGGACAGCCTAGGGCCAGCGCGTCATGTCGCCCTGACGTGGCTCGCGTGCGTGCGATAAGAAAATAGCGCCTCCTTATCTACTTCCCTTGGCTAGGGTCATAGAGATTTGTCCGGCATGATGTGAATTGTGAAAAAGCACATGGGCAAACAACCTTGCTCTGGAAACAGTGCCAAAGAACGGAGTGTCAATGGGGTTGAGCCAATTCTCGTCACTGCTCTTTTCTACGAGGTCTTGGAGCATTCGGTATCCTCGATCAATTAACTCTCTGCTATGACCGACCTCATAAGGCTGACCCGTATCGATTTGCCCTATCGTCGTGTTGCTTACGTCAGTTGGTATGCCGAAAAACTGACCGAATAGATGGATCGTTTCACCGATGTGACGATAAATGAAGCCGATTGAGGCTGTTTTATCATTCAACCGTAAGCTCGCATTTTCTTCTGTGACTCTGTCGAAAGAAAAATGGCTAGTAAATTGGTTTTGCTTCACCATTTCCAAGAGAACGTCTTTTTGCATACCTCATCCCTCAAACCGACATTTCGATTTGGTTCCGGTGACGGCCTCAGCTTACACCACAAGCCCGAGAGCCTGCCTCCAAGCATCATTCCGCCACCCCCGCAGGTTGACGTTAAATCCCATTACACTCATCGACCGGGCAATGCGGTTGCACGATCCTTCGGCACGTTTCCAAGAGCCAAAGAAACCAACGCTCCGACTGCTTCCAAGACCGTGGTTCGCCCATCCGAGGCAGCCTGGGCTATTTCCTTCGCCCTCCGATGGTCGGACTCCGATGCCGGGCGGTCGATAAACGTTCGGTCCATGGCAAAGAAGTATATGCTGCCCGATTGCGGCGGCATGCGTGCTAACATCCACTCGTCCGGCTCGCCCATCGGCTTGAGCCGCACGGAGGTCAAGATGAGTTCAACCACACGGCGCAGTTTCCTAAAAACAGGTCTGGCCGCTGGAGCCATGGCGACCACAGGAATTCTTCCGCTGGCCGCTGCCAAGCGCACCGCGACCGATACCGTGGTGCTTGGCCGCTCAAAAGTGCAGGTGACAAGGCTGGCCTTCGGAACCGGGACGAACAGCGGCGCGGTACAGGCCGCGCTGGGGCAGCAGGAGTTCACGCGGCTGATTCGCTATGCTTACGATCGCGGCATCCGCTTCTTTGAGACGGCTGAGGCCTACGAGACGCCGGGAATGCTGGGAGAGGCGCTGAAAGGCTTGCCGCGAGACAGCTATCAACTCATGAGCAAGGTGACCACCTTCCACCAGGGGATCGACCCGCAGGCCAAGTTCGACGAACTACGGCGCATCTCACAGACGGAGTACTTTGACATCATGCTGCTGCATTGGCAGCACTCGGCCGACTGGCCGGAAACTACAAAACGCTGGCAGGACGGGATTCTTGAGGCGCAGCGGAGAAAGATCATCCGCACGCATGGCGCCTCAGTGCACGGGCTGCCGGCACTGCGCCAGATGCCGGGCACAAACTGGCTCGACGTGGGATTGATCCGCATCAACCACAGCGGCGCACGCATGGACGGCCCGACCTATGAGGATACCAACCATCCGGCCAACGTGAGCGAAGTGGTCGATCACATCCAGCAGTTGAAGAAGGAAGGGCTGGGTGTGATCGGTATGAAACTCTGCGGTGGCGGCCAGTTCGAGCACAGTCATGACGATCGTGTGAAAGCAATGAGGTTCGCTTTCCAGAACGCGGGAGTGGATTGCGCAACGATCGGCTTCAAAAACAGCGCAGGAGATCGACGAGGCGATCAGCAACCTGAATCTGGCGCTTGCGTGAGCCCTGGCGACATCTCGGAATTCGCTGCGTTGGCGAAACATCCCATCTACCGGCGCACCTGACGAAAGGGGGCAGCATGGCATTATATGGCGTGTACAGAGGAACGATTGTGAACAACAACGATCCTCAGATTTCGGGTCGAGTGCAGGTCGATGTGGAAGGTCGAGTGGCCTGGGCGCTGGTCACGCTAACCACTCCGAAGATTCAGGTTGGTTCGTCCGTGATCGTGGCCTTCGAGCATGGCGATGCGAACTTTCCCGTCGTCCTCGGGCAAGTGACGTAACCGTTTCTTACTTGCCCGTTACTGGCCCGGTTGCGACGCCACTGGTTCCAGCACCAGTCGATGCGCCTTGGCCGCGTCCACGGCCTTTGCGCTGAACGGCAGAGTAAACGTAGTGCCTTCGTACCACGCTTTCCATTGATCCATGTAATACGGGCTGAGGAAATTTCCGCCCTGGCCGGTCACCGTGTTCAGCGTCGATTGGTCCAGGTCCGCCAGGTTCGCCGTGAAGCGCTCCGACGGCCCGTGATGCCGCGTCACCGCCTTCACCGTGTATCCACTGCCTGATTGCTCCTGCAGTCCCGGCCCCGACCAGTGGCGGATCAGAGGAATCTTTCCCAGGATCGGATGCTCAATCTCCACCGCATTGAACGCGCCCCAGCGCCAGCCCGCCAAGTCTTTCGGCGTGTCCGGTCCGTTCACCGCCGCATCCACGGCCGCGGTGAGCAGTTCGTCATAGTTCGGATATTTGTCCGGCAGCCACCGCTTCGTCCGGTGCAGCAGAATGTTTTCCATCCACACCGAACGCATTTCCCACGAATAAGTTTTCCAACTCAGGACTTCGTCAGCTTTCGCAGCGTCGCCGGGTGCGTTCCCCAATTTCGGTTCGAGCAACAACCGCCTCAGTTCCAGAATCGAATTCTCGGCGATGGTGGGCGCCGCCGACGAAGCCTGCATCCGCCCATCCCAGCTGCGCATCAGATCTGCGGCCTGCTTCGCCCGCGCCGATGGCTTCGAGGCGTGATCCACGGCATACACGAACCGTTCTGCCGCGAACAAGTCGGCTTCGTTGTGAATGTCGGTCTGCAGCGCCAGCATGTCCGCGGCCGAGAATTGCCGTCCTGACTCGAGAACGTGATAAATGCGCTCCGTGCGCCAGGGACATTCCCATTCCATGCTGATCGAATTGGGATAATTGTCGGGTGTGATCCTTCCGTTCGCCGTGCCAATGATTCCCGACGGCGGGTTATAAATGCTCGGCAGCTTCTCGAACGGAATGTAGGAAGTCCATTCGTGCGCGTTATCAGCGCCGCTGACCGGGAGGCTGCCGTCTCCGGCCGCCCGGATTGGAACCTCGCCGGTCGTCTGATATCCGATGTTCCCATCCACGTCGGCATAAACCACGTTCTGCCCGGGCGCGTCCAACTGCGAAAACGCGTGCCGGAAGTCTTGCCAATTTTGCGCGGTATTCACCTCGAAAAATGGAATGTGCAATCCGTCGTAGAGCGTCCAACGCAGCGCCAGCGGCCGGGTTTCGCCCGGAACGATGTCGGCGATCACGGGTCCGTGGCGCGTGATCTTCACATCGATGCTCACGTCGGGCTTGCCCTTGACGTGAATCACCTCAACGCGATGTTCCGGCTGCACCCATCCACTCGGAGTCTGATATGCGCCTTGCGGGTTGAAATTCTCAATGTAAACGTCGGTCACCGTCGGACCAACGTTGGTAAATCCCCACGCGATCCGCTGATTGTGGCCGACAATCACATAAGGCATCCCCGGCAGCGTCACGCCTGCAACATCCAGAGCACCGGAATGCAAGTGCGCCTCGTACCAGAGGTTGGGCATCTGGTGGCCGAGGTGCATATCATCCGAGAGCAGCGGTTTGCCCGTGACGGTGTGAGCGCCGGAAACCACCCAGTCATTCGATCCATTCACTGGCAAGCCTTCGGGAGCGGCCGCCGCAGGCCTCCCCTGGGTCACCGAGTTGTCGGGAGAATCATCATCGTCGTCGTCCTCATCCGTGCCGCTGTTGCTGTCGGGCTGCTGCAAGTCTTCGCGCATGACGGTCGGCGGACGGTCGTGCCATGACCGGTTCACATATAAATCCCCGGTCAACTCCGGCCCGAGCTTGGCCAGAATTTTCTCGCGGCTGAGCGCGTCGTAAAAATAGTGATAGTTCAGATCTTTGACCATCTGGTTGGCGATGACCACCGAATCCTCCGCCCGCCACGGCTTCGGCGCGTAACGCAAGATGCGAAACTCAATGGGCAGGCGGTCGCTGCGTGTCGCGATGTAGGCGTTCACGCCGCGCGCATAGGCTTCAAAGAAGCTCCGGTCGCGTGGGCTGGCAATCTCCATCGCCTTCCTCGCCGCGTCGCGCAAGCCCAGAATCCTCTGCTCGCGGTCGAGTCGCAGAGTGTCCTCGCCCAGAATCTCCGAAAGTTCTCCACTGGCGTAGCGGCGCATCACGTCCATCTGCCACAGCCGGTCCTGCGCCGTCACGTAGCCCTGCGCGAAGAAAACGTCCTCCAGGCTGGCCGCCTCGATCGTAGGCACGCCGTGACCGTCGCGCGTCACCGTGACCGGCGCCGAGAGCCCGCGGATCTGCACCTGCCCGTCGAGTTGTGGAAGCGCCGAGTGCGCCACGTAATAGGCGTACGCCACCGCTCCCGCCAGGACCAGCAGCACGGCCAGCAAGAGCCAGAGCAGAATGCGGGCCGCCGGCGAGCGGCGCGACTTGGGCGTGCTGATTTCCGCGAGGGTACTCATGAGGAATCTTTAGAGTGTATTCAGAAATTGTATTTGGAGATTGTATTCCACGCCGTGGCTTGCCGCGTCCGCCGCTGAAAATGAATTTCATTTTCAAGATGCCGGATGATATGCTGAACTCGACTTAGTGCAAATGTCATCCTGAAGCCGTCATTTTTGAGCCGTCATCTGACTCAGTCTCATCCGCCATGCTGCAGAAACGCATCGATGATCAGCCCACCATCTCGCGCCAGATGGTTCGCGAAGCCCAGGAAATCCTGCACCGGCACTTGAAGGGCGTAGGGCTCAAGCAGACCGCCCAGCGCGACGCCATTCTCCGTGCCTTCCTCGAAACCCGCGATCATCTCTCCACCGACGAACTGCACCGTCTGGTGCAGAAAAAAGATGCCCGCATCGGCTACACCACCGTCTACCGCACGCTGAAGCTGCTGGCCGAGTGCGGACTGGCCAGCGAGGTCGCCTTCCACGACGGTATTGCCCGCTACGAGCACCAGTACAACCGGCGCAGCCATCACCACATGGTTTGCACCGAATGCGGCGGTTCCGTCGAGTTCTTTTCCCAGGAAGTCGGTCAGCTCGAGCAGGAGATCGGCCGCAGGTACCACTACGTCACCACCCGCCACACGTTTCAGATTTATGGGATCTGCGAAGACTGCAGCAAGAAAAACCACACGCCGCGGCCACTTTGAGAGTCTGCGGTCTCAGCCACAAATTCAGCGGGAAGCCGTTTTCGACGAGTTCTGCGGGCGATTCGTCACGGCCTCGGCATCCGACAAGTCGACGCCGGCCCGCAAGCAATCCTGAGGCGAGCCGTTGCGGGCGACCTTGATCACGTCCGACTCGTTCGAGCAGAATGCCGCCGTCCCCGTTTTGTTTGCCGCCGCCGGATACGCTACCACCTGATACTTCGCAATCGGTCCGTCCGCCATGGCGGCCGCGCATCCCTTGACCTCGAAGATATATCCATCCTGCTGGCCCTGAGCCAGTTCATTGTTGAGTCCCCACGCGTCTTTTAGCTCGGAGAGGGAACAGGTGTAACCGGCTTCGTGGTGGGCTTGCTGATAAGCGATTTCAGCCATGTTCAAACTTCGCACCGCCGAGACGACGGGGTTCTCGTAGTTCACGACCTTTACTTTCTGGGCCACCGATGCTCTCTGAGCCACGGACGACTTCTCCAGTTGCCGTACATAAAACCCCGACCAGAGGATCAGCCCCAGAGTCGCGGCCACTCCCAGGTAACCCAGCACCAGGCCAGCGATCGCCAATCCTTTTCCTGTGAGCCGGCCTCCGCTCTTGCGAATGTCCGACAGCGATAAATGTCCGAAGATGACCGCGGCCAGCGAAAACGGGAGGATGATAAACAACACTCCGCTGATCAGGCTGAAAATCGCCTTGCCGCTGGTTTCAGGGGGAAGCCCGAAGGCCACGGCCGGATCAACCGCGCGTACAACCGATGTCGCCAGTGCGTCTCGTCCGCAGACTCCGCAGAAACGTTCTCCTTCCGCCATACCGTTTCCGCAGCCCAGGCAGAACGAACTCATCCACTCCTCCTCTCCCTCTCTAGCGCGTCAGCGGAGCAGCGCCGTCCCCGGCGCCAGCAAATCAAAGGGATGCATGGGGAGATTTCTGGCGATCGCAAACAGAATGATTACTGCGCAGAGCGCGCGGATCCAGCCGGCGCGCAAGAATGGTTGAGGAAGCCCATGCCCGCGAAATTCGAGAAGCGCAAACGACGCCAGCCCGTACGTCAGGAACGGCAGCAGAACCACGGTCAGCGGATTCAGCGCCCACGCCGCCCGCAGGTTCCCATGCAGAAGCTGGTGAATGGCTCGCAGCGATCCGCACCCCGGACAATACCATCCCGTCAAATAGCGCAGCGGACACGGCGGAAAGACGCCCGACGTGGACGGATCGAAAACTTCAAGCAGAACTGCCCCCACGGCCATGGCCGCAAGCAGCGCCGCCAGCCCCTGATTCCTGCGCTTGTCCAGCATCGCGACGACCTCCATTTAATTCGGGTTAACTCGAGTGGAGGCCGCTCAAAAGCCCTACCATGACCAGCAAACCATAGATGAGGCCCACACCGAGCCCAAGTCCCGCGGAGATCAAGCACCACATCTTCGCGTTCTTGGATGCAAGCTGCGCCCCAGCCATATCCCCGGCCTGCAACTTGCCATTCACCTGCGCGGCATACACGATCGCCGGAATTCCCGCCGGAAGACAGCACAAAACCGTGGCTAGAATCGCGAATACCAGATAGTTCTGCACCGCGACGCCCGGTGGCAGAACCACCGCAGGCTGTACGGGTTGAAAAGCAACCGCCGGAGGGCCCGCTTGCAGACTCCGGCCGCACTGCATGCATACCGCCGCGGTGTCCGCGTTGTTCGCCCCGCATTGAGAACAAAACATTTGTTGCCTCCTGAAAAAATGTGGAAAAGCTTACTGCAGCGCGCTGCCGCTCTCCATGCAACCCTGCGCTGAACCGCTGGGATCAAACCTGATGACGGCGGATTCATCCGAGCAGAACGCTCGCACTCCGGTCTGGTTGGGCGTCACTGGATAGGCGACTATCCGATACTTCACGTTGCTCGTGCCCTCAGCTCCTGCCGCGCAATCCCTCAAGCCGAATACGTATCCAGACTTTCTCCCGCTTCTCAATGTGCTATCGACCTGATCGAGATCCGACAGCGCGCAAGTGTATCCCGTCGCAGGATGGGTTTGAGAATAAACTTCCTCGGCAACATTCAGCGTCCTGACTGCCGCTACTGCCGATGACTCGTTGGCCGCCATCCGCGCGCGCAGCAGGTTCGGGATGGCAATGGCTGCGACGATCAAAATCACCGGAAGCGCCGCCACCCCAGCGTAGCCCAGAACCAGGCCGGCAATGGCCATGCCGTGTCCCGTAAGCCGCCCGGCACTCTGGCGAATCTCTGACAGTGAAAGGTGCCCGAAGATCACGGCCGCAATCGCAAACGGCGTAAATAGAAAAAGCAGCCCAAAGAGCAGACTGGCAATCGCTTTCCCGCTCGTCTCCCCGGGTCCCACCGGCGCGCTGGCGGGTATCACCGCAGAGTCCGGGAATGCCGCCCTCCCGCAAACCCGGCAAAATTTATCCTCGGCAACTACGCTGCTCCCGCAACCGGGGCAGAATGAAGCCATTCCAACCTCCAATCGTCGAATGCTCGAAACGTCGCTTTCCGCAGCGCGCGGAAATTTGCACGAAACATACTATCCGTTGGCCTCGCCGTCAATGCGGAAGTGCGGTCCATTTGCCGCCCACCCCGCGTTTTGATATGGTCGCCTCAATGGATGAGTCCAGGGATCAGACCGGGAATGAGGGGAATGAAGCCGGGGATGCGAAGAATGTCCCGCTGACTTCGTGTCCGCAGTGCGACGCGCAGATGCCCGCAACGGCCGCCTTCTGCCCCGGTTGCGGCCGGCCTATGCCCGGCCAGCCCACGCCCGGCGAGTCGATGCCCGAACAGTTGACGCCCGAACAGTCGACGCCCGAACAGTCCATGCCCGCTCAGTCCATCCCGACGGAAGCCCGCGCGCAAGGCCGGGTCGGTGCGCTTCCCGAAAATATCGCGGGTGGGCTCGCCTATTTCACGTTTGTCCCCGCCGTTGTATTCCTGGTCCTCGATCCCTATAACAAGAATCGCTTTGTGCGTTTCCATTCGGTGCAGTGCCTGTTGCTATGGGGCGCGTCTGTTCTGTTCGCGATCGCGCTGAAACTGGCCAGCGTAGTTCTTTTCATCATCCCGGTGCTCGGCCCGCTACTGGTCTACCTGGTCTCCACCGTGGTCGTGCTTGCGGCCGGGGTGATCTGGGTGGTTCTGGTGGTCAAGGCCTTCCAGGGAGAGATGTTTAAACTGCCGCTGCTCGGCGATTTCGCCGCGCAGCAAGCCGGGGAACTCTAAGGTCCTCCTACCCGCTAAAAATTGTTGATTGCTTTACCTTAGGCTTTTTGATACCTTGCAGCGTCGCTTGGCGGGGGTCTTGCGCAGGCTGCAGGGTTTGCATCCTTCGCCCCAAACGACACCGAGGAGGACACCTCTATGGCTTTTTGCAGTGTGTGCGGAGCTCAGATCGCGGACGGAACCACCGCTTGCGCAGCCTGTGCAGGCCGGGCCGCAACCGCCCCCCCTGTACCCCAGGCGACCGCTAGCGCGGGCGGCGGCATGGCCGACAACGTGGCCGGAATGCTGGCTTACATCACCATCATCCCAGCAATTATTTTCCTGGTCATGGAACCCTACAACAAGAACCGGTTCGTCCGATTTCACTCGTTCCAGAACATCTTTTTCGTAGTGGCGATGATCGTATGCTGGATTGCGTTCTCCATCCTCGCCATGGTCTTGGCGTTTATCCCGATTCTGGGGCACCTTATCCTTGCGCTTCTCTGGTTCGCCCTGGCCATCGGTTCGTTCGTTGCATGGATCATCATGCTGCTGAAGGCCAACGGCGGTCAGATGTGGAAGCTGCCCTTTATCGGCGACTTGGCGGAAAAGCAAGCCAACGCTATGTAAGAATCGAAACGGCGTCAACCACGAAGGACACGAAGTCACACGAAGGAAATGCTCTGCAAATCAGCTTCCTTCGTGATACTTCGTGTCCTTCGTGGTTCCAGCTCTAGATTTCGTGCGCAAATCCAGCGCGACGCCACACACCGCCCTTGACTTTCTTCCTGTAAGCTGTCAATCCTATTAGCTTTTACCCGCGTCCCAATTCCACGCTGGCTGCGTGTTTTTTCGGACAGGCGGGAATCCGTTGTCCGATTGGGGAATTCATTGCGAGTCCGGGTCTTCTATCACGACAAATGTTTTGACGGAGCCTCCTCCGCCGCGTTGTTCTCCCGCTTCTATCGCGAGCGCATTCGCGGCGACGCCGACTTCGAGTTCACCGGACTGGTCCACCGTGCCGGGGCGCTGTTCGACGAAAAGCAATTCGACGGCGACGAGAACGCCATCGTCGACTTCAAGTACTCCAGTTCGCCCAAAATTACCTGGTGGTTCGACCACCACGAGAGCGCCTTCCTCTCGCCCGCCGACGCCGAACATTTCGAGCAGGATCAGAGCAACCGCAAGTTTTACGACCCGGATTTCAAATCCTGCACCAGCTTCATCGCCATGATCGCGCAGCAGCGCTTCGGTTTCGATCCCACGCCCCTGGCCGATCTGGTGCACTGGACCGACATCATCGACGGCGCCCTCTATCCCGATGCCAAGACCGCCGTCGAGATGAAAGCGCCCGCCATGAAGCTGACCATGGTCATCGAATCGGCGCCCGATCACGGCTTTGTTCCCAACCTGATTCCATTGCTGGCCAGCAAATCGTTGGCGGAGATTCTGGAAGAGAAATTCGTAGCCCCGCTGCTGCCGCCCCTGCTCAAGCGCCATGAACTTTCCATCGGCATTCTCGAACAGCGCACCGAATGCAAAGACGCCACAATTTTCTTCGACATCACCGATCACGATCTCGAAGGCTACAACAAATTCATCCCCTATTACCTGCACCCGGAATCGGTCTATAGCGTCGGACTCAGCAAGAGCAGTTTCCGGGTGAAAGTTTCCGTGGGATCGAATCCCTGGGCGCCGCAGGAACCTGAAGTCAACCTGGCCCGCATTTGCGAGCGCTACGGTGGTGGTGGCCACGCGCGAGTGGGCGCGATCTCATTCAACGTGAACCAGCACGCCGCCGCCATCAAGGCGTCGCACGAAATCGTCGCCGAACTGCGAGCCGCCATTCGCGCAAAGAAGGGATGACGGGGCAGCGCCGCCGCGCTTCATCTAGGACATGAAATCAGCGTATGCGCCCGCACAGGAGAAGTGCAGGGAAGTACTGCACCGGCGCTCGCAACCGTGATACTCTGCCTTTGGTAATAGCCAGCCTTCATGCGCCCGCCTGGAACCAAGCCTGATCCTCATCGCCGCCAACGGCGAGTGCTGCGGGCAGTAGCCACGCTCGAATTTTTCAAGGGAGTTTTTGTAGTAGTGATGGGAGTGTGCGCGCTGGCCCTGCTGCATAAAGATGTCTGGCTCAAAGCAGAAATTCTGCTCAGCCGGCTGCACATCAACACCGATCGCCGTTCCGCCCAGCTCTTCCTCGACTTCGCCGACACCATCACCGACGCGCGTTTGTGGGCTGCAGCTCGCTTCGCCTTCGCGTATGCGGCTCTGCGCTTCATCGAGTCCTACGGCTTGTGGAAGGGACGGACCTGGGCCGAGTGGGTAGCCCTGATTTCCGGCGCTCTCCTGTTGCCATGGGAGGTGCGCGAACTCATGCGCGGGTTGACGGTTCTGCGCTGCGCTCTGTTTATTGTCAACCTGGCGGTCGTGCTTTATATGCTCTACGTCATCCGCTGCAACCGCCGGGAACGAGAAAACGCGGCTGCCCTGGGCGCGGCGGGCTAGAATCTTTTTGGCGCGAATACGACCCTTCGGAATCACAAAACACGTTCGTAATCTGTTCGTCAGAACAGCCCCAGTGTAAACATCGAGTCTCGGGAACCTGATGTTCCATGAAGGCCCATTCAAAGGAGATGATCCCATGAGACCATTCGTGACGATTGCCGCTCTCTTGGTCGTGTCGGCGTCCGCTTTCGCGCAGGCGGCCAAGCCCTGCGAAGACCTGAAGGCCGAAATCGCAAAGAAGCTGGAAGCGAAGGGTGTGAAGTCGTACACCCTCGACATCATGGCCAAGGACGACAAAGAGGGGGATGGCAAGGTCGTAGGCACATGTGAAGGCGGCACCAAGAAAATCGTGTACACCCGAACCACAGCCCCGGCGAAACCGGCCGCGGCGACTGAACCGGCCAAGCCCTAGTCCCAGGCTCTTTGCCAGCGCTTCGCCGGCACTTCGGCCAGCGCTTCGTCTCCCGCGCGTAAACACTCGCCGCTGAGGGAAGTACCTCTGTTTCCGCAGCCCCGAAGCGCTGCAAACTTTGGATACGTTACCACCGTGCCATCCACGGTCGAGCCATTGCCGGGATGGCCTGATGTGTCGGAAACTGAACACACCATGAAAGCCGAACCCAGCGCGCGCAAGAGTAAAGACAGCTTGAAGGTCGAGAAGTTGTCGCTCCTCTTGCTGACACTCTGCATCATGGTGCTGGTCTACGTCCTGGTCGTTCGGCCTTTCTAGCCCAACTTCGTTTCTTCAGTTAAGTCCGAAACCCAGCTCCAGAAGCCGGAATCGGAACCTCACACCTCTGGCAATTCGCCCGGTTTCGGTGCATAATCGAGGCCGGAAAAACGATCCATTCCCGGAGGCCCGTATGCGTCCCGCCTGCCTGTTCTGCTTCTGCCTATTGATCGCTCTGGCTGGCATCTCCGCCGCCCAAGACACGAACCACGACACCAACTTTTCCGTCGGCCCGCAATACCTGATTTCCGCAGATTCCTCGCCCTTGTTGGCCCGGCCCATCGCCACGCCATCTATTTCGCTGGGAACCCCGCTGCCTGAAATCCAGAGCTTTCCCGCCATCGAACCGGCCGTCGAGAATCCGCCTTCTGTAACCAATCCCGAACCTCCCCGCCAAGCCGATCTGTTTCCCATCTATTACGGTGCTCCGGTAACCAGCGTGGTCGAGATCAGTTCGGCCGAGCCTCCGCGTTCCTTGCCCGCCAGCATTGTCGACTCGGGCGTCACGGGAATTACCGACGCACAGTCCTTGCGCGAGCGCGGATACGGAGTGCCCCTCGGCGAAACCGCCGCATTCTGGAAGGCGCACAAGCCTCGCGCCCCTCGCCTCTATACGAACGCCGACGTCCAGCGCCTGCGCCCCAGCTAGTCTTGCGGTATCGACGCAGAAGTATTGAGTCAGACCCATCCAGCCAGACCCATCCAGTCAGACCACCCGCATCTTCAGGCCGCGTGATAGCCTGAGTTCATCTCACTTCTGCACAGGGAGTTCATGCCATCCGCCAATCCGCCCCATCTCGATCTGCAGGTCATCGCCAAACAAGTCATGCAGCAACGCGGTTTCCAGCCCGACTTTCCTCCCCAGGTTCCGCAACAACTGGCCGACTTGAAGGCGCATCCGCCACAGATCGCCCCCACGGGCGATATTCGCGATCTGCGGAATCTGCCCTGGTCGTCCATCGACAACGACACTTCGCGCGACCTCGACCAGATTGAAGTTGCCGACCGCGGCTCCAATGGCGACGTGAAAATCATGATCGGCATCGCGGACGTGGACGCCTTCGTCCCCAAGCTGACCGCGATTGACCAGCATGCCGCGCGCGAGACCACAACCGTTTACGCCGGTGTGCGTAATTTTCCTATGCTGCCCGAGGAACTTTCCACCGGCAAGACCTCTTTGCTCGAAAATCAGGATTGTCTGAGCGTGGTGGCTGAATTCGTAGTCGATTCCGCCGGACTCGTCAGCTCACCCAGCGTCTATCGCGCCGTGGTCCGCAACAAGGCGCAACTGCAATACAACTCAGTAGGCGCGTGGCTGGAAGGGAAGGCTCCTGCGCCCGCGAAGGTCCTAGCTTCCAGCGATCTGCAGGCTCAACTGAAACTGCAGGATGAAGTCGCGCAGAAACTGAAGAACCAGCGCTTCCAGCACGGCGCACTCAGCCTGCAGACTGACGAACTGCAAGCCCTGATGGTCGACAATCAGGTCATCGACGTCGTGAACCAGCAGAAAAACCGCGCCACTGAACTGATTGAAGACTTCATGGTGGCCGCCAACGGCGTGGTGGCTCGTCTGCTCGAGAAAGTTTCATCGCTGCGCCGCATCGTGCGCACGCCCAAACGCTGGGACCGCATCGTGCAGCTGGCCGCGGCCAGGAACGTAAAACTTCCGGCGCAGCCCGACTCCAAAGCGCTCAATGATTTCCTGCAGGGGCGCAAGGCCGCCGATCCCGATCACTTCGCCGATCTTTCCCTGGCCGTGATCAAGCTCATTGGCCCGGGCGAGTACGTCCTGGAGCGCGCCGGCGAAGTCGCTCCGGGACACTTCGGTCTGGCGGTTCGGGACTACACCCACTCCACCGCGCCCAATCGCCGCTTTGTCGACATCGTCACCCAGCGTCTGCTGAAGGCCCTGCTGGCCGGCCAGAAGAATCCTTACTCCGATGACGAACTGACCGCCATCGCCGCTAACTGCACGCAAAAAGAAGACGCCGCCAAGAAAGTCGAGCGTGACATGTCCAAGCGGCTGGTTGCCGTGGCCATGCAGAACCGCATCGGCGAAATCTTCGATGCCATTGTCACCGGCGTTACGGAGAGCGGAACGTTCGTGCGGGTGATGCAGCCTCACCTGGAGGGACTGCTGGCGCAAGGTGAGCAGGGACTCGATGTCGGCGACCGGCTGCGCGCCAAGCTGATTCGCGCCGACCCGCAACGCGGGTTCATCGACTTCGCGCGCGCCTAGACTTCTCGGGTGCCCCATTTTCGGAGTACCCCACCTTCTCGCGCGTTTTCTGCGCGAGCGGTGGGGATGACGCAGCACATCTCGCGCCAACCTCGCTTCCGGGCACCACACCAGCTAATAGTCGCCTTCCACTCCACAGGCTAAGCTTATGCAAGAAGTTTGTGCGGAAAAGTGTGGGGCTTATCCTTGTCAGAGTCATTGTCCAGATGGCGATATTCCGTTTGCCTGCTCATGCTCGCGATTCTGCCAGCCTCTCTAGAGGCCCAGGAAACCGCAGCCGCCATGCTGCGCAGCGAGGGCGTTGGCGTGCTGGTGAACCAGTATCCCGCTCCGGCTTCGATTGCCCTGTTCTCCGATGACCTCATCGAAACGCAGAAGGCGGCCGTCGCCCGCATCGAGGCCAGCGGATCGGCCGCCGACATCAATGCCGAGACTGTGGTCCAGTTTGAAGGCAACGAACTGGTTCTCGATCACGGCAGCCTGTCAGTCAACACCTCTCGTGGAATGACTGTGCGCGTGGGTTGTCTGACGATTACCCCCGCGAACAACGCCGAATGGACTCACTACGACGTTGCTGACCTCAACGGGAAGGTTAATGTTTCGGCGCGCAAGAATGATGTGAATATCGATGAACATTCCCGCAGCCTGCAGTCGGCCAAGCAGTCCGAGCATTCCAACCGCGTCACCGTCCGCGAAGGCGAGCAGAAGTCGCGCGAAGAAAAATGCGGAGCAGCCGACATCAGGCAGGCCGGCTCCGTTCCAATCACGCAAGCCATTCTCAATTCGCCGTACGCCATCGGAGCAGGTATTGTAACCATTGGCATCCTGACCTGCTGGGCGCTCTGCCGGAGCGGCAACCCCATCAGCCCAACCAATCCCAACCAATAATTGTGCTTTTAGCTGGGGAGCATAGTTACGCTGCAGCGCTAGTTAGGGTCAGCGCTCGCGAATCACTCGGTCACGACGGCCTTCACCAGATTTCGTGGATGGTCCACGTCGTATCCCTTGTTCACTGCGACGTGATAGGCGAACAGTTGCAGAGGGATCACTTCGACTATGGGCAAGAGCAGTTCCGGAGCCGCCGGGACATAGAACACGTGATCGGCAATGGCCGCGACTTCCTGATCGCCCTCGGTCGCAACCGTCACCAGCGGCCCGCGGCGCGATCTCACTTCCTTCATAACCTCCAGCGTTCGCCGGTAGCGCAGCAGCGAATCCGGATCGTTGCGATCGCACGTGGCCAGAACCACGACCGGCAGAGTCTCATCCACCAGCGCGTTGGGTCCGTGCTTCAACTCCCCCGCCGGATATCCTTCCGCGTGCGCGTACGAAATTTCCTTGAGCTTGAGCGCGCCCTCGCGCGCGATCGCGTAGTGCACGCCGCGGCCGAGATACAGAAACTTTTCCGCTTTGAAGTGGATGCCGCCGAATTCCTCGGCGAGAGCGTCCCAGGTGCGCAAGTTTTGTTCGATCGCGTCGGGGAGCCGCATCAGCCGCTGCAAATACGATCGCGTGACTTCTGACGTCATCCGCCCGCGCTTGCGCGCCAGGAACAGCGCCATCAGATAGAGGATGGTCATCTGGGTAGTGAAGCTCTTCGTTGCCGGAATTGACAATTCCGGCCCCGCACCTGAAATCAACGCCGCCCCCGCCTCCCGCACGATGGTCGTGTCCGGGACATTCGAAATCGCAACCGTCTTGACTCCGCGCGTCAAAGCCTCGCGCTGCGCCGCAATGGTGTCGGCAGTCTCGCCCGACTGCGTAATCACCATCACGATAGGTTCGACCGCGGCATGGGTCGAGCGATAGCAATACTCGCTGGCGTACTCCACGTCAACCGCCACGCCGGAAAGATCTTCGATCATGATTTCGCCGGCCAAGCCCGCGTGCCGGCTCGATCCACTGGCGGCGATGATCAGCTTTTCGAACGTCAGCAGTGCGCTTTCAAGGGCGACCAGTTCGCCGGGGAAAATAATGTCGTCCTTCAGATGCTTCGCGACGGTCTTCGCAATGGCCGTGGGCTGTTCATAGATTTCCCGCCGCATGGCGTGGGAAAAGGTCTGGCTCGTGGCGTTCATATCTTCTTTTGTAGGAGTCATGAGGACGTACGCTGAGAGTAAATCATCTTTCGTGCGATGAGCAAACCGCCCCGGAACGCCGGGTGCCCCATGTCTCGGGTTCTTCGCGAGACGTGGGGATTTTCGTGAACCACCGACCAAAGTCTGAACGAAACGCTTACGACTTCGCCCCCGCGCCCTCGAAGTGCGCCTCAATTTCTTCCAGCGTCTTTCCCTTGGTCTCGGGCAAAAACCATACCGCGGTCACGAAATAAATCACAGTGCAGCCGGCGAATCCGAAGAACATGGTCGAGTATCCGTACTTGCCGACCGTGGGCAGAAACACGGCCGCGATGGTGGTGGAGACCGCCTGGTTGATGACCAGCGCGATGCTCATGCCGTTGGAGCGGATGCGAGTCGGCATCAGCTCCGAAAGCGCCAACCACACGCACACGCCCGGACCGACAGCATAAAACGCCATGAAAACGAACAGCGTGATGGCCACGATCCACCCGTTGCGCGGCTCCGGGACCGGCGTGATCAGCGCGTTGTCAATTTTCAGCGGTGCCGCGCGCGCGCCATCGAGGTCGCCAAATGGATTGGAGAAAAATGCCACCACTTTGTTGGCCGGTACACAGCCATCCCGCGTGATTGCGATCGGCTTCGCCGCTGGATCGTCGGACCGCACGACCTGGCTCGCCGCCCGGAAGTCGCCGTACGAATAAATAACGACCAGCGACGTCGGACGGCTGGTTCCCGCACCGTTGCTCGCATTCGTCATCTTGCCGGCCAACTCTTGGTTGTAGAGCAACGTGAGTGTCTGGTCGGGAGACACCATGGACTGGGCGATGTTCCGGGAGTCCACTCGCAGCCGTTCGGTCCCGAGGAAGAGCACGCCGGTGCAGACGAGCGACACGATGATCCCCGCGGTGCCCACTCCCAGCAGAAATTTGCGGCCCTTGCGGTCGACCAGCATAACGCCACCAAAAGTCACCGCAAAGTTGATGATGGTGAAGACGACGTAACCCCAGTGTGCGGCCACATCCGAGAGCCCGCTCTGCAAAAGAATGTTGGTGTTGTACGCGATGATCGAGTTAATGCCGGTGGTCTGATTGCAAGCCAGGATGATGCACGCCAGTACGAACGGGATCACATATTTGCGCCGCAGTAGCGACTCGTGGGACTTCGTTCCGGAAGTCTTCGCAGTTTCGGCGGCGAGGACTTCCTGCATTTCCTTGAGTTCTAGATCCGCTTGCGCTGTGCTGCGAGAGCGCAACAGAGCCGCATACGCTGCGTCTTTCCTGCCGCGCCGCAACAGCCAGCGAGGTGACTCGGCGACCATGAAGCTGCCAATTACGAACAACACTCCCGGCGGCAGCGACACCCAGAAAATGCCGCGCCACGCCGTGTCTTTAAACGCGAGAAGCCTGGCCGCATCGCCAAGCTTCGCCACCTGGTCCACGCGGAAACTGAAATACACGCCAACCAGCGCCGCAATCACGATTCCAGCGGTGAGTAGCCACTGGAAAATGCCGGTCCCTTTGCCTCGGTTCGACGCCGTCAGGCACTCCGCCAGATACAGCGGCACGACCACGCCGATCAGCCCCGCACTGACTCCCTGCAACAGCCGGCCCAAGACCAGCGGCCCATAGCCATGCGCCAGCGCAATCATCGGAATGCTGAGAACAAACATGACCCCGCTGAGCGTCATCAGGGCCCGGCGGCCCATCCAGTCCGCCAGCAGCCCCGCGAACAGCGTGGAGATCACGCTACCGAGCAGCACCGCGGCCACCACAATCGAAAGCTGGCCGGCGTTCAGGCCCGAGGTCGCCTCGAGATACGGCAGCGCTCCGGCGATAATTCCGACGTCCACGCCATAGAGCAGGCCGCCCAGGCCAGACACGATCAATAGAAAGCGGTTGTAGAAAATCTTCTTGTCGTCGAGCGCTGCAGTGGTGCCGTTCGCGATCTCAGCCGTCATAGGTTTGAAATGCGGATTCGAAATGCGGATTTAAAGTGCGAATTGGAATGCAGCCTGAATTGTAGCCTAGAGCGACGCTGGCGCTATTGCCGACTCACCAACATTTCTCCGTCCCCTGTGTCCCTCTGTGCCCTCTGTGGTGAGCTTTTTCATCGACGCCGATCCAGTTCTGCGTCAGCGGCCCTTGTCGAGTGGCAAGGTAAATGAGAATACCGAACCGCTGCCCAACTGGCTGACCACGCCGATGGTGCCGCCGTGTGCCTCCACGATCACTTTGGCGATTGCCAGTCCCATGCCCGTGCCCGGCGCCGTGTATCGCTGGTGCTGGCCGCGATAGAACTTCTCAAAAATCAGCGACTGCTCGAACGAATCGATGCCTGGCCCGCGGTCGGCAACGCTGGTCACCAGCCACTCGCCCTTCACCTCGCTGGTTACTTTAATCGGAACTCCCGCGTCGGAATATTTGCCCGCGTTCTCCACCAAGTGCATGAGTACTTCGCGAATCCGCTGCACATCCATGCGCACTTTCGGCAAGTCCGGCGGCACCACGATTTCCATTGGATGTTTCTCCGTCGAAGCCTTGGCGTCTTCCAGGGCTGGCTGCAGAGCGTCTTGGATCACATGCGGCTGCAGATCGAGTTTGAACATCCCGGAATCGAGTTGCGCCATCTCCGCGGCCTCGCCCACCAGGCGGTTCAGGCGGTCGGTTTCCTCGTCAATCACTGTCAGCAATTCGCGCCGGCCCTGGTCGTCGAGACTCGCGCCCGACAACAAAGTCGTGATGCTGGCTTTGATGGAAGTCAGGGGCGTTCGAAACTCGTGGGTCACCGAATCGAGCAGTGCAGTTCGCAGGCGCTCGTGTTCCTGCTCCGCGCGGTTCTTGCTGAGCGCCTCAAGCGCGCGGGCGCGCTCGATGGCCAGCCCCGCCAGGCTTCCCAAGGCATCCAGAGTCTCCCGCGAAAGTTCGTATCCGGTCACGCCCAGCGCTCCCACCGTGCGCATGCCCAGACGCAGAGGCACGTACGACACCCCACCCTGCGTAATAGGTTCCCCGCGCAACAGTGTCGAGCGCAGCACGCTCTCTTCAAACGGCGCATCGAGCGACGAACGATAGACCGTGGGATGATCCGCCGCCATCACCACTACGCTGCCCACCGAGAACGTTTCCTGCACGTACTTCGGCAAGGCATTCAGCAGTTCGAGAACGTTCTCCGACGCCAGCAGCCGCTGGCTCAGTCCGAAGAGTCGCTCCACTTCGCGCCGGCGTTGCTTGGCTCCCTCGGCCTCGCGCCGCGCCCGTTCCGCCAGGTTGCTGGCCACCAGCGCGGTCACCAGAAAAGCGAACAGTGCCACCCAATTCTGCGGATCGGCAATGGTGAACGTTCCGACCGGAGGCAGAAAGAAAAAATTGAAAGCCGCCGTGGCGCCCACTGCCATGACCACCGCGTAGCGCAAGCCCCAGTAAGCCGAGGTCAGCAGCACGGTCACCAGGAACATCAGCGCCACAGTCGTGTGATTGACGTGCAGCCTGAAATCGATTGCCGTGATCATGCCGATGGCGGCGACCACGAAGAAATAACGTTCGGCCTGCGTTCGAGCCCCGGCTTTCACACCCGCATTGTACGATGGACGTGACAATTTCGACGCTGGGAAAGACAATAGCTGCGGACGACCAGGCAATGACCAAGCGGATGACCAGGCAATGACCAAGACGCCCGAGGAATGGCTCAGCGAAGTTTCGCCGGAAAAGCCGCGGGGAATCTTCAAGCTTTTTCTCGGCTACGCTCCCGGTGTGGGCAAGACCTACAGCATGCTGAGCGAGGCCATTCGCCGCGCCAGCCGCGGCGAAGATGTTATAGTCGGTGTCGTCGAGAGCCATGGCCGCAAGGCTACCGCGGAACTCGCCGGCAAACTCGACCGCGTCCCTCCTCGCAAACTCGAGTACAAAGGCACCACATTCGAGGAGATGGACGTCGACGCCATCCTGGCCCGCAAGCCGGCCGTCGTCGTGATCGATGAACTGGCCCACACCAACATCGAGGGCAGCAAACATGCTAAGCGCTACGAAGACGTCATGGAAATTCTGGAGGCGAAGATTGACGTGCTCTCCACCATGAACGTCCAGCACGTCGAGAGCGTTGGCCCGACAGTTCAGCAAATCACCGGCGTGCAGGTTCGCGAAACCGTTCCGGACTGGGTGATGCAGCGCGTCGACGAAATCGTGCTCGCCGATCTGACGCCGCAGGCTCTGCAGAAGCGCATGGAGCGCGGCGATATTTATCCCGTGGATCGTGCCCAGCGTGCGCTCTCGCATTTTTTTCGGCCAGGGAACCTCATCGCGTTACGTGAGTTGGCGCTTCGCCAGGTTACGGGAGTTGTCGACCGCAGTCTGGACGCCTTCCTCGACAAGGACGGTACGCAGCCGGCGCACACCGTGCGCGAGCGCATTGGTGTGTGCGTCAGTTCGAATCCCGCGGCGCAGTATCTGATCGCCCGCGGTTCCCGCATGGCGCAGGCTATGGGCGGAGAGTTCTATGTCTTCTACGTCGACGTCGGCCGCGATACGAGTCCGGAGGACCAGAAAACTTTGGCGGAGAATATTCGCTTTGCTGAGAACCTCGGGGCACGCGTGGTGCGCTGTTCTGGTCGAAGCATCGCCGATGGCGTAGCCCAACTGGTGCGCGAGAACCACATCACGCAAGTGATTTTCGGCCGGTCGGCTCGCACCGGCTGGCAGAGATATTTATATCTTTCAGCTATTCAGCGTTTTCTGCGGGACTCACCTTCCGTCGACGTCCACATCGTGACCCAGGAGGCCCGCTGATGGTTGACCGCCCGCACATCCTCGTGGTGGATGACGAACCGCAGATCACCCGCGTGCTGCGCACCAGCCTTTCCGCGCAAGGCTATGACATCCGCATCGCCAACAGCGGTGAAATGGCGCTGGAGATTATGAAAGACTGGTCGCCCAGCCTGATCATCACCGATCTGTCGATGCCCTCGATTGATGGAATACAGCTGTGCCGCACCGTGCGCGCCATCTCGCAGGTTCCAATCGTCGTACTGTCGGTGCGCGACAAGGAGCAGCAAAAGGTGGAAGCGCTCGACGCCGGGGCCGACGATTACGTCACCAAGCCCTTCGGCATGAATGAACTGCTGGCCAGGGTGCGCGCCAATCTGCGCCGCGTCCCCGAGGAAAACGAGCCGCCTGAGGCTGTGATCGAACTGGGCGACTTCCGCATCGATACCGCCGCCCACAAAGTGACGGTCCGGCGTAACGAAGTGCGGCTCACTCCGAAAGAATTCGACCTGCTGGTGTTTCTGGCGCGCCGTCCTGGCAAGGTCGTCAACCACCGCACTTTGCTGGGAGCTATATGGGGTGGGCAAAGTACCGAGCAAGTAGAGTATCTTCGTGTGTTCGTCGGCCAGTTGCGTAAGAAACTGGAACCGGACGCTTCCTCGCCTCGCTACATTGTCACCGAGCCCTGGGTCGGATACCGGTTCGAACCCGGCGAATAAAATTCTCGTCCCCGCAACCAAAGAAACATCCCGCCTTCTTACGAACATTCTACGAACCTTTTATTCAATCTTTACGGCTTTCGGCGTCAAATCCTTTGGTAGCGGATGAAGACTGGCGCAGTTAAGCGCGCCAGGATTGACCCGATCCAGGATTCACCGGATCAAGGAAAGGTTGGAATTGAATGTCGACGATTCAGGATGTCTCTGCCGAACAGCTGGCAAAAGTATTTCATCACTATCGGGAAGCCTTAGGCCGTGACTCCGACGGTCACAGAATGAAAGAAGAAACTTCTTCCTGGGATCGAACTCCGCAAAACGAACGTAAACGGATGGTGGCGGCGGCCCGTTTGGCGCTCCTCGAGTTGGCCACCACGCCGCCGCAGCCCAGGCCAGTCCGAAAGTATTACGCCAAGGCGGGCGATGCGGAGTGGGGTTGCTGAATCTGGCTAGCCGGCGCTGCTGGGTTGGCGTTTCCGGAATATCTAGAGCGCTTCGCCGGACCTCGCCTTACGAATTCTTTATGAACTTTTGATCCCGGTCTTACGCGCGGAGATGAACAATTGCGTCTGGAACAGGTTTTAGCGACAGGTGCGCCGGTGACGCTATGAAAGTTGCGCTGGCAATGTTGTGCATGGGCGCGGTGGCATTTCTGCTGCGCGTGCTGGCCGCTTTCGTTAAAGAAGGAACGCGAGCGCCCGCTGGCCCCGTGCAAGTTCGCTTTACGAAATTCAATCCGTCCCGGCGGCGGGGACAGCTCATAGAAATGAATCCTTCTAATGAAGTGCAGATGCGAAAAGGCCCGTCCAAAGCGGATGAGCGCGTCGCCCTCTGATTTCAGCGACGCGGAATCACGAAACAGCGGAGGAGGTTTCCCATGCAGGACGTTCTTTGGATTGCCGTCACCATTGCGTTTTTCGCGGCATCGGTGGCGTATGTGCGCTTTTGCGATCGCATGAAGTAGCAGGGAAGTGAAGTAGGAGGAATCGAAGTAGGAGGAATCATGGACCTGCAGTCACTCATCATGCTCATCATCAGCGCCGTGGTAACCGTGTATTTGTTTTACGCGCTGCTGCGTCCGGAGAAATTCTGAAATGACCCTCAATGGCTGGCTGCAGATCGTTGTCTTTCTTGCGCTGATCTTTGCCGTGACCAAGCCCCTCGGCGTCTTTATGGCGCACGTGTTTTCTCGCGAAAAAACCTTTCTCGACCCCGTGCTGCGGCCCATCGAGCGCCTGCTCTACCGCGTGACCGGCGTCGACGAGACGCACGAGATGCGCTGGACCGAGTACGCGACCACCATGCTGGTGTTCAGCGCCGTTTCGATGCTGGTTCTCTATTTAATCCAGCGGATTCAGGGCATGCTGCCGTTCAATCCACAGCACCTCGGGGCCGTGATGCCCGAACACCTGGCCTTCAATACCGCCGCATCGTTCACCACCAACACCAACTGGCAGGCCTATTCCGGCGAGACGACCATGAGCTACTTCACTCAAATGGCCGGCCTCGCCTTTCACAACTTCGCCTCGGCGGCTACCGGCATCGCGCTGGCGATCGTCTTCATTCGCGGTATTGCCCGCCGCCAGATGCAGACCCTGGGAAATTTCTGGGTCGACTTCGTGCGCTGCTGCCTGTGGGTGCTGTTGCCCTTTTGCATTGTAGGATCGCTGTTTCTGGTGTCGCAGGGAGTAGTGCAGAACCTGAAGCCCTATGACACGGCGAAGTTGGTCGAACCGCAACTGGCGCAGCGAGTCGGTGGGGACGGCAAGCCCGTCGTAGACGCCGCTGGCAAGCCAGTCATGGATACGCAGACCACGCAGACGATCGCGCAAGGTCCAGTGGCTTCGCAGGAGGTCATCAAGGAATGGGGCACAAACGGAGGCGGCTTCTTTAACGCGAATAGCGCCCACCCGTTCGAGAATCCCACACCGCTCACCAATCTCTTTCAGCTCTTTTCCATTTTCGCCATCGGCGCCGGGCTGACCTACACGCTCGGCCGTATGACGGGATCTTCCGCTCACGGATGGGCGGTCTGGTCGGCGATGGCAATCCTGTTTCTCGCCGGCGTCACGGTCGCGTACTGGGCAGAAGCGCAAGGCAATCCGTTGTATCCCTCCACCATCGCGCAGCAGGCCACAAGTTCTCAACCGGGCGGCAACATGGAGGGCAAAGAAACTCGCTTCGGCATCGCCAACTCCGCTCTGTTCGCCACGGTCACCACCGACGCCAGTTGCGGCGCCATCAATGGCTGGCATGATTCCTTTACGCCGCTGGGCGGCATGGTTCCGCTGGTGAACATCATGCTGAGCGAAGTTATTTTCGGCGGGGTGGGCTCCGGCATGTACGGCATTCTAATTTACGTCGTGCTGGCGGTTTTCATCGCGGGCCTGATGGTCGGCCGCACGCCGGAATATCTGGGCAAAAAGATCGAGGCCTACGACGTCAAGATGGCGATGCTGGTCTCCTTGGTTTTTCCGCTGATCATTCTTTCGCTGGCTGGAATCTCGGTGGTCAAGGGCTTCGGAACGGCCGGCATCTTGAATCCCGGGCCGCACGGCCTCAGCGAGATTCTCTATGCCTTTGTTTCGTCCGCCGGCAACAACGGCTCCGCCTTCGGAGGGCTCACGGTCAACACGCTCTGGTACGACGCGGCTACAGGCCTGACCACGCTGCTGGGCCGCTTCTTCATGATTATTCCGATGCTGGCCATCGCCGGCAACCTGGCGCAGAAAAAATATGTTCCGCCATCGCTCGGTACATTTCCCGTCACCACGCCACTGTTTACGCTGCTGCTGATCAGCGTCATCCTGATTCTGGGCGCGCTCACGTTCTTCCCGGCGCTGAGCCTGGGGCCAATTCTCGAGCACCTTCTGATGCACGTGGGAAAGACTTTTTAGGACGATTCTTCAGGACACGTTTTGGGAAAGTTGTTTAGGAAAATATGGCTAGCCATCGCAAATCAGTTTGGGATGTGAACCTGGTTCGCAGCGCCGCCTGGAGTTCTCTGCTCAAGCTCAACCCGCGAAACATGATGGGAAATCCCGTCATGTTCGTGGTCGAAATTGGCAGCGTGATCACGACCGCTCTCTTGATTCTGCGATCCGCACAAGGCATTCGCTTCAACCTGCAGATCACCTTGTGGCTGTGGTTTACGGTGTTGTTCGCCAATTTTGCCGAAGCCATGGCCGAGGGCCGCGGCAAAGCCCAGGCGGAAACGCTGCGCCGAGCGCGGTCGGAAACCATCGCCAGACGCATTGATTGCAATGGGCAAGATCGAAGAAATTCCCAGCGCCAAGCTGCGCGCCGGCGACATGGTTTCCGTTACGGCCGGAGAACTGATTCCCGGCGACGGAGAAATCGTCGAAGGCGTCGCCTCGGTCGACGAATCGGCCATCACCGGCGAGTCGGCCCCTGTGATTCGCGAGGCTGGCGGCGACCGCTCGGCCGTCACCGGCGGCACGCGCGTTCTGAGCGATTACATCAAAGTAAAAATCACTTCGAATCCCGGCGAGACCTTTCTCGACCGCATGATCGCGCTGGTGGAAGGCGCGTCGCGGCAGAAGACTCCCAACGAAATCGCTCTGAACATTCTGCTGGCGGGCTTGACCATCATCTTTCTGCTGGCCGTGGTGACGCTGCAGCCGTTCGCCATCTATTCCGGATCGCCGCAAACCGTCTTCGTGCTGGTCTCGTTGCTGGTCTGCCTGATTCCGACCACCATCGGCGGCCTGCTGTCGGCGATCGGCATCGCCGGCATGGACCGCCTGGTGCAGCACAACGTTCTCGCGATGTCCGGCCGCGCCGTCGAAGCCGCCGGGCGACGTGAACACGCTGCTGCTCGACAAAACCGGCACGATCACTTTCGGCAATCGCCAGGCCACCGAATTTCTTCCCGCTCCCGGAGTCACCGAAGCCGAAATGGCCGACGCCGCGCAACTTTCCTCGCTGGCCGACGAAACGCCCGAGGGCCGCTCCATCGTCGTGCTGGCCAAAGAAAAATACAAACTGCGTGGCCGCGACTTCGCCGCCCACGAAGCGGAATTCATTCCGTTCACCGCGCAGACCCGCATGTCCGGCGTCAATCTGGACGGCCGCGAGATTCGCAAAGGCGCTGCCGAATCCATCGCGCGCTATCTCGAACAGAACGGTGCCGCCATGCCCCAGGAAGTGCGCGCCTCCGTCGAGCGCATCGCATCTTCCGGCGGCACGCCGCTGGTCGTGGCGGAGAACCGCCGGGCCATGGGCGTGATTCATCTGAAAGACGTGGTCAAAGGAGGAATCCGCGACCGCTTCGCGCAGCTCCGCGCCATGGGCATTCGCACCGTGATGATCACCGGCGACAATCCGCTCACCGCCGCCGCCATCGCGCGCGAAGCCGGCGTCGACGACTTCCTCGCCCAGGCTACGCCCGAGGACAAACTGAAGCTGATCCGCAGCGAGCAGGCCGGCGGCAAACTCGTCGCCATGACCGGCGACGGCACCAACGACGCCCCCGCGCTGGCTCAGGCCGACGTCGGCGTCGCCATGAATACCGGCACGCAGGCCGCCAAAGAAGCCGGAAACATGGTCGACCTCGACTCCAATCCCACCAAGCTCATCGAAGTCGTCGAAATCGGCAAGCAGTTGCTGATGACCCGCGGCGCGCTGACCACGTTCTCCATCGCCAACGATGTGGCCAAATATTTCGCCATCATCCCCGCCATGTTCGCCGTGACGTTCCCGGTGCTGAACGCGCTGAACATCATGCATCTGAAAACGCCGCAATCGGCGGTGCTCTCGGCGGTGATCTTCAATGCGCTGATCATCATTGCGCTGATTCCGCTGGCGCTGCGCGGCGTGAAATACCGCGCCATGAACGCCGAGGCCTTGCTGCGCCGCAACCTCTTTATCTACGGCGTCGGCGGATTGATCGCGCCCTTCGTCGGCATCAAGCTGATCGACATGCTGATCACCGCGGCCCGGCTGGCCTAAGGATTGAGGATTACACTCAATGAAAAAACATCTCATCACCGCATTCCTGATGACCATCGCCACCACGATTCTGCTGGGCGTGATTTACCCGCTGCTGATCACCGCCCTGGCGCAAGTGCTGTTCAAAGACAAGGCCAACGGCCAGCTCATTACTCGCAACGGAGAGGTGATCGGCTCGCGCATCATCGCCCAGCCGTTCACTTCGGCGAAGTATTTCCATCCTCGTCCATCGGCCGCCGGCAATGGATACGACGCCGCCAACTCCGGCGGCACCAACTTTGCTCCCACCAACCAGAAGCTCATCGACCGCATTCAGGCCGACGCCAAGAGCCTGCACGAAGAAAATCCCGCCAGCCCGTTCCCGTGGATCTCCTCACGACTTCGGCGTCGGGCCTGGATCCAGAAATTTCTCCCGCGGCAGCCGATTTTCAAGTCCCGCGCGTGGCTCGCGAGCGCGGCCTTCCCGAATCCACAGTTCGCGACCTGGTCCAGAAGCATACCGATCAGCGGGATCTGGGCCTGCTCGGCGAGGCCACGGGTCAACGTGCTCGAACTCAATCTCGCGCTGGACGATCTATCCCCGAAGCCCTGACGAGGCGAAGCCCGAGGCTCGTGCCCTACTTGTGTGAGGAAATCGACGTGAGATAATGGGGCAAATTCTCTACGGCCCCGTAGCTCAGATGGATAGAGCAGCGGTTTCCTAAACCGAAGGTCGGCAGTTCGACTCTGCCCGGGGCCACCATCCCTCAGAACTCTTTTCCGCTGATGGCCTAGGCGCGAGATCATGCGCGAAAACGTGAAGCGCGGCGGGATCAAACACGTCCGCCGCACTTCACGGCTAGCCCTTAGGTTAGAACTCCACTCGCAGAGAGCCCTGCAGCACCCGCGCTCCGTTCGACGTGCCAGTGATGGTTCCGAACTGGCAGCCGCCGGAATTGGTAATGTCCGTACACGGTGCGTTGAAGTCGGGATGGTTGAAGACATTGAAGGCGTCTGCACGGAACTTCACGACTACCTGCTCGGTGATCGGGAAGCCCTTGGCTAGCCCCATGTCCATGTTGAAGTACGATGGGCCGATCAGATTGTTGCGTGAGCCGATGTTAAAGCCGACGGGACCAATGAAGTCGGCATTGGCTTGGCTCGGGTTCGCGTAGGCCAGCAAGGGTTGGCCCTGACCGCCGTTGATGTGTATTTTGAGGTCCGAAGGCGGACCGACCAGGATGGCAGGAGCGTTGTTGGCGTATCCGGCAACAAACGCGTTCGCACCGGCAAAATAGACATTCCCGCCGTGCACATAGGGAAGGCCGCTCACGCTCCAGCCCCCCACAATCTCGTTGAGCCAGCGCGGTGCGGAAGAAGCGATGTACTTTCCCTTGCCAACCGGCAGATCGTAAATGAAGTTGCCGTTGAAATACTGGTTTACGTTAAAGTCGGAGTTGCCGCGGCATTCCCGCGGCCGCAGCACATCGCAGATAAAGCCGTACCCGCCAAACGCAGCCGCGTTCGCGATCAACGAAACGTTGTCGATCGAGTGCGACCAGGTGTAGTTCAAGTCAAATTGCAAACCGTAGCCGATGTTCTTATGCAGCGTGGCGAGCAACCCGTTGTACGCTGAAAATCCCTTATTGGTATAGAAAGTGTTCTCGGAGAATTGGGAACCCATTCCCACGTTGGCCGGCAAGCCGAGGTTGATGCCGTAGTTCTGAAGGAAATAGGCATTGTAGAAGGATAGGCCCTGGATTGTGTCGGCGAAATCGCCTCGCGTAACCAGCGTTTGAAAGGCAGCGGTAACCAGGGCTGTATTGCTCGGAAGACCAAAAACGCTGCCGGTTCCGGGCAAAAGCACGTGTTCGAACCAAGACTGCGGCGCGGGGTTCGTCGGATCACCGCCCGCTCGCATCTGCTGCGTAATGTTGGCAAATGCCTGGGACATCAACTGACCCGAGACAGGATCGCGGAAGTCGATTAACTGATTGGCATCGGCCTGCGCCAGCAGCCGGCGGCCCAGACGGCCGACATAGCTTGCCCTCAGAATGAACCCGCCATGAATCTCGCGCTCAAACCCGACGTTGTATTGAATGTAATAGGGGTTCTTAAGCTGCGGGTCAATGATTTCGTTGAACGCCTGACCGTTGCCCAAGCCAGTCGGAACGGCGCTTGTCCCTGAGCCGGAGACATAGGGGTAAAAGGGGGTCGTAATGGTTGGAGCGGTCGGCGTCGGCGGAGGAGCGTTCAAACCAGTGAAACGGGTATCGGTCATGAGCGACGTAACCGGATCGCCCGGCACCCCGAAGGGTACCGTCACACCCGACTGGAACAAATAGGAGAACTGAGTCTGCTGATACTGGGCCGCATTGACGACGGTCTGGTCGTACAGGATGGCCGCGCCCATATTGAAGACCGTTTTCCGATCGAATTGGTACGCCGCTGCAAGCCGCGGGCCGAAGTTTAAATGTTGCGGCGAGTAATACCCCGGAGCGTGGTTAGCCTTCCCGCCAGTTGTGTAGTAAATGAACGGTACTGCCAGATTGCCCAACTGGCTGGCTGCACTCTGTGCTACACGGTCACCGAAGTATGTTTTGAAGTTAAAGTTTTCCACGGACTGAATCCCCTTGGTGTCGTAAGGCACGCTGTAGTTCTGCCAGCGCAGTCCGTAGGAGAGCGTAAGCTTGGGCAGCACTTTCCAGGTATCGCCGAAATACAATTCGGTCTCGTAGTAGCGGTAGTTGTGAGTTAGACCGCTGCCTTGGGGAAGGGCGATCCCTTGGGAATTGTAGTTAAAGGTGCTGCCGACTGCCGTATAAGGCGCCAGCGCAAGGGCGAAAGCGCTATCGTACTCTCCGGTTGCGTCTCCACCTCCGATATCGGCAGGCCGTAAGGGATTGACAGGCGTGGTGACGTCCAGACTTCCGGTGGCTCCCCCCAACCCGATCGTCGGCGAATTGTAGTTGAGGATGCTGTATTCCTTGGGACTGAGGTACTTGAACGTGCCGCCGAACTGGAAAGCGTGCTTGCCCTTATCCCAGCTGAAGTCGTCCCGAAAGACGGGGACGGGAAAGGTGCGGCCTTGAGCGTTGATGGCGCTGCCATAGGGTGGGGTGAGGATCGCTCCGCCCGTGCCGTTCCCGCCAAACGTTTGGTATTGTGTTGCGCCCTCCGGATTGTAAGTGTTCGGGAAGTTATAGTTCTCGAACACCTCTCCGTAAGACGCCTGGTTCACCATCGTATTGTTGAGGGTCCAGACGTGCCCCACAACCCAGGTATAGCTCTGATCGAGGAAGGGGTAAGTTTCCGGATCGCCGGGGAACTGAATTGCGCTTTCCGTGCCGTTCGTTCTGGTGAAGCTGCCTCTCCCAACAACTTCATCTTCGCGTTCAGAGTGTAAGTCGACTCTCTGCACATAATCGTTTTCACTGTAAGGAAACGGGCGCGTTGAAACGGAAGCCCGCCGGTGTTAATGCAATCGCCAAAGGCCGGAGATCATTGGCGTGCGGGTAACGGGTGTTAAAAAGCCCAGTGGTGGGGTCGAACAATGCGGGATTGAAGCCGATTCCCAGCGGATCCAGCATCGCCACCTGCGCCGAGGTTAATGTCCCGATGCCGCCCGAATCGTTGAAATAGCTTAGAGTCGCCATTGCGGAACGAATCCAGCGGAACAGTACGTTCCACCAGGTTGGAAAGGGTGTCTCGGCGTCCGTTGTAGTCGAAGAAGAAGAACAGCCTGTCTTTGATGATTGGGCCACCAATATTGCCGCCGAACTGGTTGCGGACGAGAGGAGGCCTCGGTACCTCAGGCACAGCATTGTTGTTGAACCAGCTCGTTGGCTTCCAGGGTTCGGTGTCGCGGTGGTACTCCACCACCGCGCCGTGGAACGAGTTGGTGCCACTCTCGTCACCAGTTCGTACTGGCCGCCACCACCCCCGGCGGCACTGGAAAGATAGCCGGCGGTGACTCCGCGGAACTCCTGCACGGAGTCTACGGGAGCGTTGGCGACAATGGCCCCAAACTCGCCGGTAGCCATGTCGTTTACGTCGAGGCCATCCACCGTAACCCGGCTCTGGTCCACGCGCGCGCCCGTTACCGATCCGTCAAGGGTTACGCCCGGCTGCTGGTAGAAGAGCGCCGTGGGGTTGCTCCGGTCCTCAACCGGCAAATCTTCCAAAAACTGAACTTGAAAGTTGTTCCCGATCGTCGAATCGGTGGTGTCGAGGGTCACAGTTTCGCTGGCTGCCGACACTTCCACCGTCTCGCGCGCTCCTCCAATAATCAATTGGGCGTTCTGCGTGCGTGTGGCGTCTACGTTCATGTAGAGACCGCGAGACGACCACGGATTTGAAGGTGGCGTGCGAGAATTCGATTTCGTAGCCGGGCCCCGGCTTGACTTGATTGATCGTGTAAGACCCAGCCGTGTTGGTGGTGGCCTTATAGCTAACGCCAGTCTGGGGATCTTTCAGCGTCACGTTGACGTCTGCGACGACGGCGCCGGTCTGGTCAGTGACCACGCCGGTGATAGAGGCCACATCCTGAGCCTGCATCACCGCGGAAATGGAAAGAACCAACACTAGGACAACGATCCCAGAGACGCAGCGTCGAGCCACCATGCTTCCTCCTGTCAGGTGAGAAACGATGAGCAACAGCATAATACAGTTTGTTATCGATTTTGAATGTTCTTGGGTTCTGAAACGTTAGCCGTTATGCTTGCTCTAACTGTCCCGCATGGGCTTATAACGTCTGTTTAAGCCTGTATACAGTCTGGAAGTGTTTGTTTTCAAGTGCAATCTTAAGGAGTGTACCTGGGATGACAGGGAAACGGCCCCGGGCAACGCCCTTCAGCCTCGAGTGCCTTCGAATCTCATCTTGCTCAGGCTGGAGGGGGAGGCTGGTCGCCGGATTCCTCGGCCTGGTGGCTCTCCACCGACAACTTCCGCAGCGACAATCGCTCATGGTGAGCCAGCAACAGCCCCGCCGGCACCACCGCCGCAAACGTCACCAGCCATAGCAGAATCCCGCAACTGGCCGCGAGTTCCGCCGGCACGTCGAACACGCTCGACAACGTCGCAATGGTCGCCATCTGCGACCCGCCGCCCACTGCCGGCAACTGCAGCATCGAGCCCAGCATGCTCGAAAACATCAGAATCAGGAGTTGCGACACCGGGATCGCCAGCGCATCCACACCGTAGGAGTGCGTTACTTCCTGATACGCCAGCGCGATTACGTACCACATTCCCACCGATACCAAGGTGAGCGACAGCAGCGAGAACGGCCCGTGAATCGTGTTCAGTCCCATGCCAAACTCGCGAACTTTCTGCCCCAGCTTGTGCCCGAAATTCGACGACAGGTGGGCGAAGCGCTGCTCCACCCATGCCGCCACCCGCTCGCCGTTGCGCCGGATCACAATCGCGGCGATCGTGGTTGCTGCCACAGCCGCGGTCAGCCGAAACCCAAGTTCCCGAAAGCGAAGATAGTACTCAGGATGCGGAATCGAAGGCAGCGCGCTGGGAAGGAATATCGCCAGCAACATCAGAATCGTAAAGGCGCCAATATCAAAGATGCGTTCTACCCCCCACACAGCAACTTGCGAGGAAACCGGAAGCTCGGTCCGCCGCGCGATCAGGTAGGGACGAATGAACTCCCCAGCCCGCCCCAGCAGAGCCAGCCCGGTGAATCCAACCAGCGTCGGCGACAGCAAGTCCAATGTCCGGGTCTTCGGCCGCACCGGCTTCAGGAAAATCTTCCAGCGCCAGGCCCTCATCCCATACCCGAGGTAAATCAGCGCGACCCCGTGCAGGACGTGAATCTTCTTGATCCGGTGGGTTTGGCTCCAGAATGTGGGCCAGTCAAAAGTCCGCCAGTGGCGATATTGCAGGTAAACCAGAACGGCCAGAATGAGAAACACGACGACGCTGGCCAGAATGCGCTTCTTATCCATGAATGGGGAAACCGCGCCGCGGCCCTCGCAACGCGAAGCGGGAAACGGCAGTTCCAAGGTATATGACCTCGCCAAACGGGTCAAACCACGATGCCAGAACTAATGATCCTGGAACAATATAGAGCGAGTGGTGTGCGGAGTCTTGCGGCGCGGTTTTCTGGCGAGTCGCGAAGAAGTTCCTACTCCCGCTCCTGCGCCGCACTCGCCTTGGCTTGGGTCACGGTACCGGAACTGTGTGACGTTTTCGTCGCAACGGGTGGATTGGACTTTTTGGAGGGAGCCGTCTCCCGCGGAGCTCCCTGCTTGGCTGCCTTCTTCTTGTTGAAGTCCCGGACCACGCGCGCCACATATGCCCGCGTCTCGTAGTAGGGAGGCACGCCGCCAAATTGTTCCACCCGCAGCGGCCCCGCGTTGTAGGCCGCCAGGGCCTTTACCAGATCGAAGTTATAACGCTCCAGCAGTTCCCGCAGATATTTGGTTCCACCCTCGACGTTGGCTTCCGGATCGAACGCGTTCGGCACGCCCAGCTGCGACGCCGTTCCTGGCATCAACTGCATCAGCCCTTGCGCGCCTTTCGGAGACACGGCCCGCACCTTGAAGCCACTCTCGGCTTTGATCACGCTCTTTACCAGGTCCGGATCCAACCAATACCGCCGGCTCGCCGAGTCGACCACCTCATCCAGGTTCACCGAACTCCCAGGTGTGAAACCCTGTGCTCGGGGTGCCCCATTTCTCGCGTACTTTGCGAGAAGTGGGGACTTTGTCTCGGTCCCGGAAGCCGCAGGCCGCGGCTCAGGAGCCGGCAACTCCGGCGCAGCCTCAAAATGTTCAATCTCGGCCGTGGGCACATCCACGAAACTCGAACCGTCGGCTGTCACATACAACCGCGTGGTATCGCCGATCACTTCCCGCCGTTCATGCCGGATAGAAAACCCATTGCGCAACACCGCAACCTCGCCGGCAAAGCACGGAAGAGTCACAGCGAGCGCCAGCAGCGTAGGAATCCAGGCGCCGAGTTTGAGTGGTAGCCTCATTCGCATTCACTGACCACTAGCCACTAATCACTGCTTCTAGCGCCGCCGCAATGCCGCAGGCATCATTGCCCAGGGTCACGGTCCACCCGCGGCTGCGCAGCTCTTCGCAGGCATTCCCCATGATAACCGGATGCCCCGCAAACTCAAGCATCTCAACGTCATTATGGTTGTCACCAACGGCCATGACCTGCTCGCGCCGGTAGCCGCGATGGGCCGCCCAGCGCTCCAGCGCATGCCCTTTCGAACAGCCCGTATTCAGCACGTCAATCATTGACAAATCCCGGTCAGGGTATTCCGTGCGCAGTACGGTCACAGTGCCATCCATGCCGGCGTGGCCGAGCGCATCGAGCGCCTGCGTCATCCTGGCCATCGTGCCGCAAAACATGGCCTGCACCGGATCGCTCACCAGCGCATTTTCCAGCGGCACCACGAATTCGATGTACTCCATATTCTTTTCCAGCCAGCGCCGGATGCTGGCTCCAAGTTCGTCGAGCCGCTCGAGCACAATCGCTCCCTTGGTTTCTTTGTCAAAAGTCAGAACGGTGTTACCGCGGAATTCTTGCATTGCTCCGCAAAGTTGGCGACAAAGTTCCGCCGGCATCAGGTCGCGGTGAAAGGTCTCGCCGGCGAGCGACCGCGTTACCGCTCCATTGGAACTGATCAGCCACAAATCGAACCCCAGTTGCTTGGCGATGGGCAGAGCAAAAGTGTGCCGGCGCCCCGTCACCAACACAATTTCTATACCCGCGTCGTGCGCCCGGCGCAGCGCCATCAAGTCGCCGTCAGAAATCTGAAATTGTGGATTAAGCAGCGTGCCGTCGATGTCGGTCGCCAGCAGCCGGATGGAAGGTGTGGAAATCTTCACTATCTCCAATTTTACCATCCAGATCCGAAAGGGCACAGATCGGAAAGGGTACAGATCGGGAAGGGCACGACTTCAAGTCGTGCCGCACGAGCAGCACAACCGATGAGGGCTTTAGCCCCTCAGGGCCTGCTCGCTTGCTAGCCCGGTAGCCGCGCCAGGAGCGAATTCGCCTTGCGGAACCACGGGCGCTCGCGGCGGCGAAGATATACGGGCATAGTCGGTTTCTTGGCAAGAATCTTCTGCGCCCACTCGCGGGCTTCGGCCGCTCGTTCCTGCGACTGCAGGAACAGCGCGTAGTGGTAATAGGTCTCAGAGATGGTCGAAATGCGGGTCGCTTCGCGAAACATCGCGTCCGCCTTCTCGTTCTGTCCGGTCTGCGCGTAAGCCCAGGCCAGCAATCCTTTGGCGCGGTGGAAGTCGTAGTCCGGGTCGGAAGTGACGGCGCGCCCCAGGTCGGGCACGGCGGCAGTAAAGTCTCCGAGTTCGATCTCGGCAACGCCGCGACGGTAAAACGCATCGACCGAGTCGGCTCGCGAAGAAATGGCCTTGTCGTAGCAAGCGCGGGCGCGCGCGAAGTTCCCGTCGTCAAGATACAGCAGCCCAAGTTCCTCGTAGTTTCCCGCCGAAGGATTGTCGAGCACGATGCGCTCCAGTTCCTGAATCCGCCGCCGACGTGGAAAAACGTCGAATGAACCGCGCAACAGCCCCGCATCCGGAATCACTTCCACGACGATGTAGACGAGCGCTCCTATCCAGGAAAACAGGATGACCCAGATCCAAAAGAAGTTGGGCCGGCGCCGGATGAAGTGGACGATGGCCACAATCCGCAGCAGGATGGACCACCACGAAAACGCGAAGAACAGGAAGGATACCATCGCGAAATCGCACTATAGCATGCGCAGTGCCGTGGCCCTGGGCAAGAAGAAGGAAACCCCCGGCCCAAGCCAAACTTTGGACGGTGCATTCTCCCATGTGTCGATCGAATGCGATGGGATTGGGACGCCTCCAGGAGTTTTATTTGGCGGCCGCGTGATGGTCGTAGCTGATCACGCGCGTCACCTTCCATGCGCCGTCTTTGTACTGCCACAGATGAATGAACTGGCCTTCGCCGACTCCTTCGGTGTCTTCGTGGCCGGGATGGTGGAAGCGGTGCACCCCCATCTCGACAAAGCCATAACCCTTCATGTGGTAGACCTTCAGCGATCCCGGAACCAGTTCGCGCGTGACTTTGCCGCAGATGTTCTTCTTGACGCTGTCGGTCAAGGCCGCTTTGCCGAGCGTGACGCCGCCCTGGTCGTGGTAGAACTCGACGTCGTCCACGAAGAATGATTCGAACTTTTCGAGGTCGCAGCGGTTGTAGGCATCGAACAGCGCGGCATCGAGAGCGGCACCGGCACGGTCGAGTTCCTCCTGATTTTGAATCTTGTCGAGCGGCGGAATGTTTTGCGCGGGGGCGTTTTGCGCGTTCGCGGTTTGGAGCGATGCGAAGAGAAGAGATGCGAAGAGAATTGCCAGGAGCAACAGGACCGGTGACAGGTTCGGCCGTAAAGATGGGCGTCGTTTCATCAGAATCTCGCTTTCCGTAGATGGGATGTGGGCAAGTAAGAGTACGGAAGCGGGCTCGGGAATGTTCCAGGGTTCCAGCGTGTCACCAATCCGATCTCCCCGCTGCCGCGTACCTATCCATGAAAGCGGTTCAAATCGAAAGCAGTTCACATCGAATCAGATCAGGAGACATTTATGAAGAGCACATTTGCAGTTCTGTTGTTGAGCATTGCGGCCATGGCCTGCACGGCCCTGGCGGCCGACAAGAATCCCGTGGTCGGCGGACAGCCCATGTATCCCACCAAAGACATCATCGACAACGCGGTTAACTCCGCCGACCACACCACGCTCGTCGCCGCCGTTAAGGCCGCGGGACTGGTCGATACCTTGAAAGGTCCTGGGCCGTTCACCGTCTTCGCGCCCACCAATGAGGCCTTCGCCAAGCTGCCGGCAGGCACGGTAGAGGCTCTGCTGAAGCCGGAAAACAAAGACATGCTGACCAGGATTCTCACCTACCACGTGGTCGCCGGACGCCTGAGCTCCGCCGAGCTGAAAAAAGAAATTCGCGCCGGACACGGCCAGGCCACGCTGAAGACGGTCAGCGGCGGCACGCTCATCGCCATGATGCAGGGCTCGAACATCGTACTGAAAGACGAAAAAGGAGGCATGTCAACGGTGACCATCCCCAACGTGTTCCAGTCGAATGGCGTGATCCACGTAGTCGACACGGTAGTGCTGCCAAACTAAGCGGTTCGCTTGATCGAGGCGGGTGCCCCATCCTTCTTTCCTCCGCGCGTTTTGTGCGAAAGAGGGTGGGGCTTTCGACTTTGAATCAAATGTTGTTCAGTCTTCAATGTAATGTTCGGAATGTTAATGTTCGGCGGAGCAATGTTTCGGCCGGGCAATGTTCGGCCGAGCAAGGTTCGGCGAAGCACGGGCCCCAGAGCCTGTTCAAACGCAACCCGGTGAGTCTTCCACCGGCCCGGATAGGGCAATTCGATATGTGTACCTGGCCACCGTGTGCGAGCCTGCGCACGTTCGACGTTGGCTGCGATGGAGCGGACCACCGTGACGATGACTTCTGGGTTGAACCGCCGAATTATCGCGGCGAGTCGCACTTCGCCTTGCGCGCATGCGAACCGCCGCTGTTTCCCGGGCATGTTATCGACCGGATTTCCGCACAAATCGACCAGATAGCAATCTAACTTGCGAAATGATTCCAAAAAGTCCGCATCCTTGAGGTCGGGGAAGGCCGAGAGAAAAGTCCGCCGGATCGCGCGGTAGAGTCCCGAATCCGCCCGGTAGAAGAACCGCCCGGAAGCCGGCGGCGACTCGCCCACAAACAGCATCCGCACGCGCGCTGGCTGATAGCGCCTGCGCAGACGTTCTCGTGCCGCCCCAATCTCTTGCGGCATGGCCCGTCGCTGACTTTTTGGTTGAGCGCTCATGATATTGGCTGCCCCAGCCTTCGCGGTTTTCGAAGGCTGGGCATTCATGCTGACGACAGCAGGAGATTTTATACGCTGAGACTTCAGCGCAGCAGGGCTAGTTAAGATCCCCAAAAGCACCGGGGTCGCCGCACACAACCAAAACCGCGTTGTGTGGACCACCCGCGGACCGGACGTTCTCTCGGGTATAAACAGAAAGGGCGGCCTGGCGCCGCCCTAACTCAGCCTAGTCGAAACGACCAGGTTCGCACCTTACATTCACAGTTTCGCGCTCGCGTCCGCTGACGTCAAAAAGAATGCTCCCTCCGACCAGGCTTTAGGTGCGGCTTTGAGGCGACCTCCTGATTCGGGAATCAGCGAGCCCTGACGCGGTGAATCTGCGTGCAATCTGCATGAGATTCCGCTTAGGCTTAGGTGTGGGCCTGTGGTGTAGCGGAAGCACAGCACCCCGTCAAGGTCGCAGGTGCGGGTTCGAATCCCGTCAGGTCCATTCCTCGGGAGGTATCTCGGAGGAGTTCAGCATGAAACCGTGCGGGCGGGGGCGCGGTTTTCATCACCCCAAAAGTTTCTTGATTGCCAGCGGAAGAGAGGCGATAATTAAGTTGACCTTGACGGGGTGCTAAGCACCTGAGACGGCCTCAGCTTTTGGGGCCGTTTTTCTTTGCCGCGGCGCCCGCAGCATCGATTCCCCACACAACGAAAGGCGCTTTGTGTGGGCCACCCGCCCCACCCTTCGCGATTTTCGAAGGGTGGGCACGATGCAGCCTGCAGTGCCGTTCTTGATTTCGCCCTGGCAGCACTACTGAACCGTGCTAGTCGAGGGAACGGCCAACCCTCCCGGGTACTTGCAGCGTCAATGCCCACCTTTCGAAAACCGCGAAAGGTGGGGCAGCCGGTTTCCGGCTAGCACAAGCGATTGGGAAATCAAAGGTGGGCCAGCCCCCTGAGAGCCGGAAGCTCATGGACAACTTCCGTTCAACACTGTACCCACGTTGTTGAACGTGATTCCCGCAAGCGACAATGAGGTGGGCTTGCTATCCACGCCTTCTGCCGCATTGGTCACTGTGTTTCCAGCTAGAGTAACGTTGCTACCGCAGCTTAGCTCGATGGCAATGAACACCGTATTGGCGATGAAATTGCTCTTGAGGCTAACTGGGTAGGTTGTCGCATCGAGGTCCATTCCGTACTGACATCCATCGATTTTGTTTCCGATCACTTGTGCCGCCCTTTCGAAAACCATTGCGATTTCACACCCAGTAGGTCCCCCCCGTAGAACATTGTCGGAATAGGTGATGGAGCTGGAGCCGTCGTTTCCTGAGTCCTCGACAATAAAGCCCGGGCTGTTGACGAAGTTCGATGAAATCGTTCCCGAAGCATTAAAGCTGTAGATCCCAGAGGGATCGCCGGAGAGCTCGAGAATATTTCTGGTTACATCCACGGTCAGGCCAGTTCCTTGCAGAGTCACGCCACTGTCGTTCGCATCCTGAAGCGAACTGTTAGTGAGCGTTAGCTTGACGGGGCTGGCATTCGTGACAACGTCGCGGATGCCATCACCGCAGCCGCTGTACTTGCCTTGGCCCAGCGTGTTCACGCCGCTGATCGTGCCGCCGGAGTTTTCGTACAAGATCGCGGTGGTGCGCCAGTAGCCCGTGGCATAGCAGGCGGGAGAGGTTGTTTCCCCGCTGGCGTCGATGGTGAGGTTCTTGATCGTCACCAATCCCGCCGGCACATTCACATAGATCTGGGGGGCCACCATGGCGGAACCGCCGAGGGGGTCGGGAACGAACTGCCAACCGGGCAGGCCTCCGTTGAAGGCAGGCACCACAATCGTTGCTCGCTCAACATTCCCGCTTGTGATTCCCTGCAGCGTCAGCGCTCGAGTGATGAAAACCTGTTCCGAATACGTCCCCGGGCACACGTCCACGATCGCGCCTGCTGGCGCCGCCTCAACCGCCGCAGAGATCGTCGCATAACTCGACGCGTGGCAGGAGCCAACATAGTAGGTCGCAGCGAAGCTGCTCGATATCAGCAGAAAGCAGACTGCGATCAGCCTGGAGAACGTTTTCATTACCTGAGTTTTCATTGAGAACCTCCACTGACTTTCGAGCCGTATCGCCCCAAAAGCCGCCAGCGGCACAGACTATACCACAGGTCGATCCAAAAAGACCGATTGCGCATCTCGACATTTCAGAAGCAAATCTAGAAGCAAAAAAGCCCCGCTCGCGAGAGCGGGGCCTTTTGATCCAAGCCAACATCTAAAAAGTGAGGGTGCCCCACCTTCGCGTTTTTCGAAGGGTGGGCGCGATGCAGCCTGAAGCGCCGCCTTTGACTTCGCGGGATACCTCCACTGAACCCACTAAACGATGGGACGGCCAATCCCTAGGTGTTCGCAGCATTGATCCCCACACAACGAAAACCGCGTTGTGTGGGCCACCCGCCGTCAGCCGCTAGAGCCCGACCGCGCGGTTCCAATCCGCAATGTACATATAGACTCTCTGGAACTCAGATGGTAGAAGCATGCGGTTAACCATGGCACCTTTTTGCGGGATCGTCTCAACTGAAGGCGGAATAGTGGCTTTTAATTGCTGCTCGGTTTCCTTTTTCTTTGCTTCAGCCTCGCCGACCTCAGACACATCCGCCAGACTCAGCAGTGCGTAGAAGGTACTGGCCATAAGCTTGCTCGTTATAGGCGTGGCATTGAAAGCACTCCTAAATTTTCCCTCTATCAGTTCACGGTCGGCCTCTGTTGGTCGCGCAGTGATCGTGAACAGGTCGCTGTATGCTTCTCTCACCGCTTGACCCATGACCCGGGCTGATCTCGCAGTATTTCGGTATTCGTGGTACCGGGCGGTTGGGGCTCCATCCTGTGAGAGAAATCCTAGCAGGCTGCTGAAAATCTCCGTTTCGAGCCGTTTTTGGGAAGGGCACGAGTTCACTCGTGCCGTTAAGCCCATTAAAATCAGCTGCGCTTTAGCGCCTGAGGTGCGCTCTTTCCTGGCAAAAGGAGTTTTTCAGCAGCCTGCTAGGGACTTCAGCAAGGGGATGACGGCGTTGAAATTTGACGATGCGAAGCCCAAATCCTTGAGGTACTGCCGACTGAACTTGTCGGGAGCTTGTCCATCAGCGATCTTCCTGAAGAACGCCGGTAGCTGTCCATAGACCTGGACATAGGAGTTAATCAAAGCCATGTGACCTCCGTCAGTCGCATTGGATTTAAACATAAGATGACCTAGTTACAAACGAAGAAAAGCCCCGCTCTCGCGAGCGGGGCCTTTGATTGTTCTGATTTGAGGAGCCTGCGGCACGGCTGAAGCCGTGCCCTTCCACAAATCCCGAGTTCTTAGTACATGTCGCCCATGCCGCCGCCGCCGTGGCCGCCGCCCGCGGGAGCTTCCTTCTTTTCGGGAATCTCCGCGATCAGGGCTTCGGTCGTCAGCATCAACGATGCGATGGAGCCGGCGTTCTGCAGGGCGGTGCGCACGACCTTGGTGGGGTCGAGCACGCCTGCTTTGACCAGGTCCTCGTACTCGTTGGAGAAGGCGTTGAAGCCGAAGTTGGTTTCCTTCGACTCGAGCACCTTGCCCAGAACCACCGCACCTTCTTCGCCGGCGTTCTCGACGATCTGGCGCAGGGGCTCGGTGATGGCGCGCTTGACGATGTTGATGCCAATCTGCTCATCGCCTTCGGCCTTCACCTTGTCGAGCGTCGCGGCGCAACGGGCCAGTGCCACTCCGCCGCCGGGGACAATGCCTTCTTCCACGGCTGCTCTGGTCGCGTGCATCGCGTCTTCCACGCGAGCCTTCTTCTCTTTCATTTCGGTTTCGGTCGCGGCGCCGACTTTAATGACGGCTACGCCACCGACCAGCTTCGCCAACCGCTCCTGCAGTTTCTCGCGGTCGTAGTCGCTGGTGGTCTTGTCGATCTGGCTGCGAATTTCTTTTACGCGGCCTTCGATTTCAGCGTGCTTGCCCTTGCCTTCGACCACCGTGGTGTTGTCCTTGTCGATGGTGATCTTCTTGGCCTGGCCGAGGTCTGAAATCTGGACGTTCTCGAGCTTAATGCCGAGATCTTCGGTGATGGCCTTGCCGCCGGTCAGGATAGCGATATCCTGCAGCATGGCCTTGCGGCGATCGCCGAAGCCGGGAGCCTTGACGGCCGCGACTTGCAGCGTTCCACGCAGTTTGTTGACGACGAGGGTGGCGAGTGCTTCGCCTTCCACGTCCTCAGCGATGATCAGCAGCGGCTTGCCGGACTTGGCAATCTGCTCGAGCAAGGGAAGCAGGTCTTTCATCGAGCTGATCTTCTTTTCGTTGATCAGGATGTAGGCGTTCTCGATGGCGACTTCCATGCGCTCCGGATCGGTGACGAAGTAGGGCGAGAGGTAGCCGCGGTCGAACTGCATGCCTTCCACGACTTCGAGCTGAGTCTCGAGAGTCTTCGACTCTTCGACGGTGATGACGCCGTCTTTGCCGACCTTCTTCATGGCTTCGGCGATGATCTTGCCGATGGTCTCGTCATTGTTGGCCGAAATGGTGCCGACCTGGGCAATCATTTCGCCGGTGACGGGCTTCGACAGTTTGTCGATTTCGCCATTGACGCGGTTGCCTTCTTTGTCGATCTTGCCGCAGATGATGGTGACGGCCTTTTCGATGCCGCGCTTCAGAGCCATCGGATTCGCGCCGGCGGCAACAGTCTTGACGCCTTCGCGGAAAATGGCCTGGGCGAGAACGGTGGCGGTGGTGGTTCCGTCGCCGGCGACGTCCGAGGTTTTAGACGCCACTTCACGAACCATCTGGGCGCCCATGTTCTCGAGGCCGTCCCTGAGTTCGATTTCTTTGGCTACGGTGACGCCGTCTTTGGTGATGGTCGGCGAACCGAATTTCTTTTCGATGACTACGTTACGACCCTTGGGGCCGAGGGTAACCTTCACGGCATCGGCCAGAAGGTTGACGCCGCGGAGGATCGCCTGTCGGGATTCTTCTCCGTGAACGATTTGCTTTGCCATTTCTTTTTCTCCTAATTAAGTTCTGTGCAGGATTACCTGCGGATTCTCTTCGTTGGCAGCTTCCAGCTAGGAGCTACTAGCTACTAGCTAAACCAAGTTGCATAGATCCTTCGCGCCAAAGAACACGCTCAGGATGACAATGCTTGGTTATTTCTTCGAGCCGGCGAGTTCTTTCTTGGCCGGAGTGGCGGCGCCGGTGAGGATGCCGAGCACTTCTTCTTCCTTCATGATGATGAACTCTTCGCCATCAATCTTGATCTCGGTGCCAGAATACTTGCCGAACAGAATGCGGTCGCCTTCGTGAACGGCCAGAGGGAAGGTCTTGCCTTCGTCGTTGGTGCGGCCTTTGCCGGTGGAGATGACTTCGCCTTCCTGCGGCTTGTCTTTGGCCGAGTCGGGGATGATGATGCCGCCACGAGTGGTGGAAGCCTCTTCCACGCGACGGACCAGAATGCGGTCATGGAGTGGTGAAAATTTCGCCATGGGTATTGCTCCTTTCAAGGATTAGAAGTGTTGTCTGCTCGGATTGATTTGGTTAAACCTATGATTCTTATGGGTTAGTAGCTGTTGTTAGCAGTTACCGCTATCGAGTGCTAATTGTAGAACCGATGCGATGCATTTGTCAAGGAGCTGGCACGAGTGGGCAGTGGCTTAACTCAGTGTTGCCAGGCAGAGGGCGTCTAGCTGAGTACCCGGTCTGCCAGTCGGGTAGCATTCTCGTCCCAGGAAGAGGAGGAACACCCCGTGACATTTCAATATGCAAACAAGGTTGCGTCTGACGTGTTTGTGATCGCAAGTGACACGCTCTGCTCAGTCATCCCCGAGGCCGAAGAAGATGTTGACCATCCCCATCCGACAGTCCCAGAGCACCGCACAAAAATGAGTCTGTGCGAGGAGCACCAGATGGTCATTGCCCATGCTGGGTTTACGCCTCAGATCGGAGCGAATCCGTCTAAGGAATTGGCCGATCACCTGGCGCAAGTCTTCAGCGGGAATAGTTCACATGAACTGAAACGAGTGTTGCGCGAATGGGGTGATGCCCAGAGCGGGAGGTTCCCGCGCGATAGGTTTCTTATCGTCACTCCTAGAACGGCACCAGACCAACTCTTGAAACTTTCCATGTTTCCCAGTTGTCATGTCTGGGAAAGCAGCCAATTCTTCAGCGGGGATGAGCGTAATTCTGCTGTGTTCTGGCCTGAGTTCTTCAATGTCGGAGAAGAGGACTACGATCTTCGGCAATCAATTTCGATTGCGGCCACTACTGTTGTCATGGCGGGCAAAATCAGCAGCGGATACATTGGAGGACTCGACATCTGGTACTACAGTCGGGATCAGTGGAAGTACTTGGACTCAGACCGCTGCAAACCTCTGCGCCAGTACATAAGAAAGCAGGGGGCCCATGACATCGCGGATGTATTGCTCAAACCCGATCTCGTTCTTCTATGACGACATTTTCCACAGGCCGACAAGAAAGAACGCCGCGGCACAAACGGCAGTCACCGCGACAATACGCAAGAGGATCAGGTCTATTGCCGGAGTCGGAATCCAGAAATTCCTTTGATCGCTAGGAGCATTCCAAATGAAAGAGTAGACAGTTCTGGAGCGAGTGATCTTCTCTCCCTGATAGGGGTTGACGGTTTCACTCCCGACGCTGCTCTGGCTCTCGGTCACATAAGTAACGTGCCATGGAATCCAGGCGCAACAGTATGCCAGCAGAAGGCAATACAGGATCAGAACGATACGTTGTGCCCGATTCATCGACGCCGAGCATTCTAAACCAGTTGAACCGTGCGATGTTAATGGATCTACGACGGTGGAATCTCCGAGCCAAATATGGTACTCGCCCGAATCATACCGAATTGCTTAAGCAGGCCCATCGTCCGCCACGCTGCATCTGTGAAATCCGGGGCTGGCCCACCTTTGCGACACCTGGATTTGGGCTGCCTCACGCTTTGCGACGTTCGAAGCGTGGGCACCACGGACGATGGCATCAGGCGACTTGTCTTACCCGCAGCTCTGCTTTCCGGGGTTCGTTCACCAGCCCGGGGCCGTGCCTGCGTATCTGACGAGTGAAACTGGGATCAAGGTCCGTGGTGCCCACCCTTCGAAAATCGCGAAGGGTGGGGCAGCCCCGGTCGTGCGGATGCAAGGTCAGGAATCTTCCTTCACACTTGCGGGTCCACAATCCTGTGGCCCAGATTAAATGGACGAATCGGTTTGCAATCTGAGAGCTTGAGGAAGGAAGCCGTGCAACCTATTTCTTGTTTACGCTGCAGGCGTGAGATTTTGGCGGGGGATAAGTCGGTTGCCGTGTATATGTTCGCGCAGACCGTGGGGGTGAAGCCGCGGCAGAAGTCGGGGCCGCAGCGGATTTGTTTTTGTCCACAGTGCGCGGTGTCGCTGGCCATGGGGATGCCGCCGGAGGGTGCGTTGAACCTGGCGGCGTGGGACATGATCCGCGACCTGGTGAGTGCGGAGCCGTCGCTGAATCAGGCGGCGTGGGAGAGTTTGCGGGGTGTGGCGCTGCTGGGGTCGGGCGAAGATTCCGCTGCCGCCTCGGATGCGAGGGTTCGGTTCCGAAGGGCAGGATAGCGGCCACAGTGCCCCCGGATCATCGTTCCTCTTACTGCTCGATCTTATTGAACGATTTTATTGAACTATGACCGTCTCGGCCTTGGCCGGCTTCTGAGTCACCTGCTGCGTGCTCGGCAATTGCGAACGATCCCAACCGCCGCCCAGGGCTTCGACCAATGCCACGGCGGAGGTCATCTCTTGCACCTGAAGAGAATTCAGGGTCTGTTGGTCCGCCAGCACGGTGGTCTGGGCAATCAGCACGTCAACGTAGGGATCAACGCCCGTCTCGTATCGCGCCTGTTCGAGCTTGAGCTGGGTTTGAGCCAAGTTCACTGCCTGCTGCTCCTGCTGGATCTCCTTGGAGCGGATGCGCACTTCGGCCAGCGAATCTTCCACCTGTTGGAACGCGGAGAGGACCGTCTGACGGTAATTGGCGACATCCGCGTTATACGTGGCGACATATTGTTGGACGGTGGCGCGGCGCAAGCCCGCATCGAAGATGGTTTCTGGAATCGCGGCGCCGACGGACCAGAAACGGCTCGGCCAGGCGAGCCACTGACTGAAGACTGAACTCTGAAAGCCACCCTCCCCGTTCAAAGTCAGGTTCGGAAAATAGGCCGCGTAAGCGATGCCGATCGATGCGTTGGCTTCGGCCATGGTGCGCTCGGCGGCTGCGACGTCGGGCCGGCGCTCGAGCAGCTCCGAAGGCACGCCGACTGGAATCGGGGGCGGAGCAGCGGTCATCGGTCTCACGGGAATAGAGAAATCGGAGGCAGATTTGCCGACCAGCATAGCGATCGCGTGCTCATACTGGGCTCGCGCGATTCCGACATTGGTTGCGCCCGCCTGCGCGCTTTGCAGCGTGGTTTCGGCTTCCACCACAGAGATCTGGTCTTCGATGCCGGCTTCATAGAGCGAACGCGTTAGCTCGTAGGCCTTCTGGTCCGCCGCAACGGTGTCGTCATAGATTTTTTGTAATTCGTCCTGGCCGCGAATCTCGAAGAAATATTCCGCCAGGCTGGCCTGCTCGGTCAGACGCTCGTTCTCGAGATCCGCCGCGCTGACCTGAGCAGCGTAGTGGGCCTGGCGAACCGTGTTGCGGACCTTGCCCCAAAGGTCGGGCTCCCAGGAGGCTTCGAGCGGCAGCGTGTAGACAGTGCTCTGCGTTTTCGGATTAGAACTGGTGCCTGTGCCCGATGAATTGGTCGTGCCCAGGTTCGCAGACGATCGCGAGTGAGTGACCGAGGGCGCAACCGACAGTGTCGGAAAGTATTGCGAGCGGGCCTCGCGCACCACCGCGCGGGCGGCCATGAAGTTCTCGAAGGATTGCTTGATGTTCTGGTTGTTGATATCCAATTGGTCTTCGAGCGCATTCAACTCGGGATCGTTGAAGATCTCCCACCACTTGCCGCGCAGCTTCGCATCCGCAGGCTGTGCCACCGTCCAGCCTTCAGAATCCGGAGCGGGAGATTCCTTGTAGGCCGCAGCTGGTGGCGGCGGAGCAGGTGGGTGGTATTTCGGTCCGACCACGCAGCCCGATAGCGTCAGACCCAATAGCATCAGTAAAAGCGCAGCCGCACACAGCGGAATCATCCCGTTCATTGGTCTTCGCACTGGTCTTCGCATTGGTCTTCGCATCAAGATATTCATCTTCATAACGTTTCTGCCTGACGAACCGTTCATATAATTTCACCGCGTTATATGGCTTCCGGAGCCAGAGAAGGACGTTTTGCCTTTCTCGCCTGGAAGCGCAGCCGTAGCCGGTCGAACTCTAAATAGACGACCGGGGTTGTATAGAGCGTCAGCAACTGGCTCAAGATCAGCCCGCCTACAATCGTGATGCCCAGTGGGCGGCGGAGTTCAAACCCCGTCCCCGTCCCCAGCGCCAACGGCAAGGCACCCAATAGCGCAGCCATGGTCGTCATCAGGATCGGACGGAAACGCAACATGCAGGCTTCGAAAATCGCGTCGATCGGCTTCTTGCCCTCCTCGCGCTCGGACTGAAGAGCGAAATCGATCATCATGATCGCGTTCTTTTTTACGATTCCAATCAGCAGCACGATGCCGATGATAGAGATAATGTTCAAGTCCTGCTTAAACAATATCAAGGCGAACATCGCGCCTACGCTGGCCGAGGGCAGAGTGGAAATGATGGTCAGGGGATGAACCAGGCTTTCATACAAAATGCCGAGAACGATGTACACCGCCAGCAACGCCGTCACAATCAGCACGGGTTCAGTGCCCAGAGACTGTTGGTAGGCCAGCAGCGTGCCGGCAAAAAAGCCTTGCAGAGTAGAGGGCGCGCCGAGCCGCTTTTGCATCCGGCCAATGGCCAATGTGGCGTCGCTCAAAGACACGTTTGACGCCAGGTTAAAAGACAAGGTGACGGAGGGAAACAAGCCGGTATGGTTGATGGCCAACGGGGTGGTGTTGGCTTGGCCCTTAGCCACCGCGAGCAGCGGAATGTTACCGCCACTGGACGAATGCAGGTAGATGTCTTTCAATCCTTCCGGGCTTTGCCAATACTGCGGCGCAACCTCCAGCACTACGTAATACTGATTCAACTGGGTGTAGATGATGGAAACTTCCGATTGGCCAAATGCGCCGTATAACGCCGAGTCCAGCGATTGTGCGGTAAGGCCGAGTTTTGCCGCAGTCGCGCGATCATAGGTCATCAGCTCATCCAGACCGCCATTCTGCTGGTCTGAGCTTACGTCCTGCAGACCGGGCAGGTGCTTCATCGCATCCAGTATGATCGGTCCCCACTTGGAAAGATCCTCCACCGTGTCGGATTGGATGGTGTACTGGTACATCGCATTACTGGACCGGCCTCCAATCCGCAGATCCTGCACGGATTGGAGGAACGCGGATGCCACGGGCAGACGGTTCAATTGGGGGCGCAGGCGGTCGATGATCTTCGTGGCGCTGACCTTGCGCTCCCCTAGCGGCTTGAGAGCAACATAGAGAGAGCCGCCATTGGTGGCTCCGCCGCCGCCGGTAAACGCAATCACATTTTCGACGGCAGGATCATTCTTGATGACGCGGCCAATCTGCTGAATCGAATCGTTCATCGCCGGGAAGGATGCATCCTGCGGGCCTCGCACACTACCGCTGATCGCTCCCGTGTCCTCGGTCGGGAAAAAACCCTTGGGGATCTCGACGATCAGCACCACATTGAGCGCGATGGTGACGAAGAGCACGACCAGGGTGAGCGCCGGATGGTCGAGCACCCAATGCAGGCTGCCGCGATACCCGGACAGCACCCAGTCAAAAACTTTTTCGCTGGCCATGTAGATGCGGCCGTGCTTTTCCGCGCGCTCGTTCTTCAACAGGTAGGCGCACATCATCGGGGTCGTAGTCAGCGAGATGAGCATCGACACGAACACGGCCGTCGAGAGAGTGACGGCAAATTCGCGAAAGAGACGGCCAACGATTCCGCCCATCAACAAAAGAGGGATGAAGACGGCGATGAGCGAAACACTGATGGTGAAGACGGTGAAACCGATTTCCTCAGCGCCCTTCAGTGCCGCCGCAAAGGGCTCCATGCCTTCTTCCAGGTGGCGGGATATATTTTCCATCACCACGATGGCATCATCGACCACAAACCCCGTGGCAATGGTCATGGCCATCAGAGAGAGGTTGTCCAAGGTGTATCCAAACAGATACATCACGGCGAACGTACCGACCAGCGAGACGGGCACCGCGACCGCCGGAATGAGCGTGGCGCGGCCGTTGCGCAGGAACACAAACACCACGACGATGACGAGGGCGATGGAAATGAGCAGCGTCCGTTCCACGTCACTGACCGAGGCGCGGATGGTGATGGTGCGATCCAGAACGATGGTGGTGTCGATGCCGAGTGGAATGGATGCTTTGATCGACGGAAGTTGCGCGCGGACGCGATCCACCGTGTCAATGATATTGGCGCCGGGTTGGCGGAAGATGATGACCGTAACCGAGCGCTTGCCGTTCAAATAACCGGCGGCACGGACGTTCTGCACCGAGTCCGTGACCTGGGCCACGTCGGAGAGGCGGATCGCCGCGCCGTTCTTATAACCAACGATGATCGGCTTATAGTCCACCGCGTGTGAGATCTGGTCGTTGGCCAGGATGTCCGCGCTTATATTGCCGTCGGTGATTTGTCCTTTGGCCAGGTCGGAGTTCTGCAGGCTCAGCACAGACTGCAGATTGGCAAGGGTCAGTCCGTAGCCGGCCAATTGTGTGGGATTTGCGTCCACGCGCACCGACGGCAGGGCGCCGCCTCCGACGGAGACCTGCCCGACGCCCTGGATCTGCGACAATTTTTGCGCGAGCACGGTGGAGGCTTCGTCATAGATTTTATCGGGACCGAACTTGTCGGAGGTAAGGCCGAGGATCATGATCGGCGAATCGGCGGGATTGACCTTGCGGTAGGTCGGATTGCCCGGAAGATTGGCAGGGAGATAAGTTCGCGCGGCATTGATCGCGGCTTCCACGTCGCGCGCCGCGCCGTCAATATCGCGGCTGAGGTCGAACTGGATGGTGATGGATGTGCTGCCCAGGGTGCTGGCGGAGGTCATCTCCGTCACCCCTGCAATATGCCCGAGTTGCCGCTCCAGGGGCGTGGCGACGGACGATGCCATAATGTCGGCGCTGGCTCCTGGCAATCCTGAGCCGACTGAAATTGTCGGGAAGTCGACCTCGGGCAGCGGCGCTACTGGCAGCACCTCAAAGGCAATCGCCCCCGCCAGGGCAACCGCCACTGTAAGCAGCGTGGTAGCCACGGGCCTTTGAATGAAGGGTGCGGAGATGTTCATGCCGGCCCCGCCAGTTCTCCGTCCCCGGATTTCAGTGGAGTCGACTTGTGGGCAAAACGCTGTGCCAGATTGTCAAAAAAAATGTAGATGACGGGCGTGGTGTAAAGCGTGAGCACTTGGCTCAACAGAAGTCCGCCCACCATGGCAATGCCCAGCGGCCGGCGCAACTCGGAACCAAAACCCGTTCCGAGAGCCAGTGGCAGCCCCGCCAGCAGCGCGGCCATGGTGGTCATCATAATGGGGCGGAACCGCAGCAGACAGGCGTCATAAATTGCATCGGTCGCGTTCTTCCCGTGCTTCCGCTCACCTTCCAGCGCGAAGTCGACCATCATGATGCCGTTTTTCTTCACGATACCAATCAGCAGCACAATGCCGATGATCGCCACCACGCTTAAATCCTGGCGAAAGATAATCAGTGCGAGAAAAGCGCCCACCCCCGCTGATGGCAGCGTGGAGAGAATCGTAATCGGGTGGATAAAGCTTTCGTACAAAACACCCAACACGATGTACACCGTGACCAGCGCTGCGAGAATGAGCAAGGGCTCATTGGCGAGCGAATTCGTGAATGACGCCGCAGTCCCTTGAAAACCGGCCTGCAGGCTGGGAGGCATGTGCATTTCTTTCTGCGTTTTGTCGACCGAAGCAATGGCGTCTCCCAGCGCCGCATTGGGCGCGAGATTGAACGACACCGTGATGGCAGGAAATTGGCCCTGATGGTTGATTGACAGTGCTTCGCTGGTCTTTTCAAAATGCGAGAAGGCGCTCAGCGGCACGGCGTTGCTTGGGGTCGAACTGGTGGCGCCCGCAGAGTTTGCTCCCTTGTTGGCGGTGGAGGCGCTCGTCGAAAGCGCGTTCGCCGGCGGAGCGAGTGTGTTGGCCGCCGGAGTGTACTGTGCCGAAGCCGTCAGGGCGTTCGACCCCGCGGAGGATGATCCGGAGGATGCGAAAGAAGAAGAAGCGCCGGTTCCAGTTGCCCCGGAAGACGCATTGGACTGAATGTAGAGATGGTTCAGCTTGTTGGGGTCGAGCTGAAACTGCGGTGCACTCTCGAGCACAACGTGGTACTGATTCACTTGCGTATACATGGTGCTGATCTGACGCTGACCGAAGGCGTCATACAAAGTGTTATCGATGGTGGTGGGCGCGATGCCAAATCGCGAGGCGGTGGCCCGATCGATCACCAGAGATACGGCGAGCCCTCCCAGTTGTTGATCGGTGGCCACGTCTTCCAGTTCCGGCAGCAGCTTCAGCCGTTCGACGAAACGATTGGTCCAGTCATTCAGTTCATTCGCATCCGGGTCTTCCAGCGTGTATTGATATTGGGTGCGACTTACCCGGTCATCCACGGTAATGTTCTGCACCGGTTCCATAAACAGCTGGATTCCCTCGATCTGGCTCACTCTGGAGTTGAGCCTGCGAATCAGGTCGGACGCACTGATCTTGCGCTGATCGAGCGGCTTTAAATTGATCGACATCCTGCCGCTGTTGGTCGTGGTGTTGGTGCCATCGGCGCCGATAAACGACGAGATGCTTTCCACTGCCGGGTCATCCCGAACGGCCTGGGTCAGCTCGAGTTGCTTCTCTGCCATGGCCTTGTAGCCAATCGTCTGCGGCGCCTGCGAGATGCCCTGGATGACGCCCGTATCCTGCACCGGGAAAAATCCTTTGGGGATGATGATGTAAAGGAAAATTGTGAGCAGCAGGGTGGCCAGCGCGACGAACAGCGTAACCGTCTGGAAGCGGAGGACAACCTTCAGCGTGCGGCCATAGAACGCGATCATCCCCTCGAATGCGCGCTCCGTAGCTCGATAGACGCGCCCCTGCTGCTCTTTTGGTTCGTGGCGTAGAATTCGCGCGCTCATCATGGGCGTGAGCGTAAGGGAGACCACGGCCGAGACCACGATGGTGACGGCCAGGGTCACGGCAAACTCGCGGAACAGGCGCCCCACCACGTCGCCCATAAACAACAGCGGAATCAGCACTGCAATCAGCGACACGGTCAGCGAGAGAATGGTGAAGCCAATTTGCTCCGCACCCTTGAGCGCGGCTTCCATGGGTGGGTCGCCATCTTCGATATAGCGCGCGATGTTTTCGATCATCACGATGGCATCGTCCACCACGAAGCCGGTGGAGATGGTGAGCGCCATCAGCGATAAGTTATCCAGGCTATAACCCAGAATGTACATAGCCGCGAAAGTACCGACCAGCGAAAGCGGCACCGCGACGCTCGGGATGATGGTGGCGTAGAGACTCCGCAAAAAAAGGAAGATGACCAGCACGACGAGTCCGACCGTCAGCATCAGTTCGAACTCGACATCGGAAACCGATGCTTCGATGGCGGTCGTGAGATCGGTAAGCGTGGTCACCTCGATGCCCGTAGGCAGATTGGCCTGAAGCTGCGGCAGGAGCTGCTTGATGCTCTTGACCACGTTGATGGTGTTGGCCCCGGGCTGGCGTTGTACATTCAGGATGACGGCAGGGGTCTGATTCATCCACGCTGCCTGATTACCGTTTTCTACGCCATTCACGACGTTGGCTACGTCGGTCAGCATCACGGGCGCGCCGTTACGGTAGGCAACGACAAGCTTGCGATAGTCGTCGCTGGTGATGAGTTGGTCGTTGGCGTCGATCTGGTAATCCTGGCGCGGGCCATCGAAGTTCCCTTTGGCGGCGTTCACGCTGGCCTGGGTCAATGCCCCACGAAGATCCTCCAGGTTGAGGCCGTAGGATGACAGAGCGGTAGGGTTGGCTTGAATGCGGACGGCTGGCTTTTGGCCGCCGCTGATAGTCACCAGACCGACGCCGCTGAGCTGCGAGATCTTTGGCGCTAGCCGCGTGTCCACAAGGTCCTCGACCTGAGAAAGCGGCATGGAACTCGAGGTGATGGCCAGGGTCAGCACCGGGGCATCGGCTGGATTCGTCTTACTGTAAATCGGAGGCGCGGGCAGAATGGATGGCAAAAGACTCTGCGACGCGTTGATGGCAGACTGCACCTCCTCTTCAGCTACATCAATATTCAGACTGAGGTTGAATTGCAGCACAACGACGGACGTGCCTCCGGAACTGGAGGAGGTCATCTGGCTCAGGCCCTGCAGTTGGCCGAAATTGCGCTCCAGCGGCGCGGTCACCGTCGTCGCCATCACGGTCGGGCTGGCTCCGGGATAAAACGTGACCACCTGAATGGTCGGATAGTCGACTTCCGGCAATGCGGAGACCGGCAGTTGGGTATAGCCAACAATTCCGACCAGGAGGATGGCGGCCATCAGCAAAGAGGTGGCTACGGGCCGCAAGATAAACGGACGGGATGGACTCACGGCGCGCTGCTCCCGTTGGTGCTGGCTGCGGCAGACTTGGCCGAATGATGCTTGGTCGAGACAGGCTTGGTTGAATCAGTCTTGGTCGAATTCTGGTTCGGAGTTGCGACTGCGACGTTGTCCTGTAACTTGTCGAAGCTGCTGTTGGCGAGAACGTCCCCAGGGTTGATCCCGTCCACCTGCGTCATACCGCCGTCGGTGGCCCCCGGCTTTACGCTGCGCATGTGCGCGATGTTGTCTTGAATCACATACACGAACGATGCCTGGCCGTTTTGTTGGATGGCGGACGCTGGAGCGAGTGTCACCCCCTGGAACGTATTCACCAGCAGCCGCGTGTTCACAAACTGGTTTGGAAACAGTGCATCGTTCTTGTTTTCGAACAGCGCTCGTCCTTTTACTGTGCCAGTCGTAGTGTCAATCTGGTTGTCGAGTGTGAGCAGTTTCCCGCTGGCGATTTTGATCTGCGCCGTGCGATCGAAGGCATCGACGGGGAGCTTGGGCTTCTTGCGTAGCCGAGTTTCAACTGGACCAAGACTGTCTTCCGGGATGGTGAAAATCACGGTGACGGGATCCAACTGGGTAATGACTGCGAGGGTTGTGGTTCCCGAAGACTGCACCACGTTGCCCGGATCTACCAACCGTAAACCGACTCGGCCAGCGATGGGTGCAGTGATATGGCAGTACTCGACCTGAATCTGCTCAAACTGCACAGTTCCCTGATCGTTCTTGACTGCGCCCTCGTCCTGCAGTACCAGTTTCTCCTGGTCATCCAGGATTTGTTTCGCGATGGCGTTGCGTGCCCATGCGGCACGGTAACGTTCCAGGTCCATCTGTGCCTGGGCGAGCAGGTTCTGGTCGCGCTCCAGTGCGCCTTGCGCTTGTAGGAGCATTGCCTGGTACGTTCGCGAGTCGATGTCAACCAGAGGATCGCCCTTCCTTACCAGTTGACCCTCCTTATAGTGCACGGCAACGACGAGGCCATTCACCTGGCTGGAAATCGAAGCGGTATAGACCGGAGTGACCGTACCGATTGAGTCGAGGTAAACGCCGATGTCCCCTTTCTTGGCCGTCGCGGTAGTGACCGTGATCTTCGGTGGTGAGGGGGCGACTTTTTTCGCGGCATCGTCATGGCGCCATACCAACGCGATTGCAAGCACGATGGCGAGCAACAATGCAATTCCGAGGATGATCCACAGTGCTTTATGCCGGTGAGAATCCTCGCCGTGAGCCGTGAGTTGATGGCCACGCTCGATGTGGGGCGGTTGATTGGTGTCAACGGTCAAAAGGGATCTCCTTCTGCGGCTCCGAAATTTCTCAGAATTATAGCCGTGGAAAAGGCATTGCAACTCGCAATCGTGCTGCCCGATGCGCTTGCTCCAGCGAGAGTCCAAAGTGAGCAATTCTACACAGTATCTCGAAAGGGAAATGAGCTCAGCCTCTGGACTGCAACCGGCGGGCTCAGGGTTTTCACACGCTCAAAACCGGAATCGGCACCGCGGTAATGATTGCGTAACCGTGAATCCGGAGGTTACCGCCATAGGGGTAGCAGGCCGTAACCAGCAAATCCGCTTTCGTCTGCTTCACCGCTTGGTTCAGCACTTTCGGCACGTCACCGCTGCCGATGAATACGTCCGCTTTGATGCCCATCTCTTGCTGGAGGTTTGCGATGCGCTGGGAAGCGTCGCCGACCAGCGCCGCTTTCCACTTTTGATCGACGTAGATGCCGCCAGGTCCCCAACGCTCCACCGAGGCGGTCACGTGGGCGAGCGTAAGACGGGCACCAAATTCGGCGGCCATTTGCGCGGCCCACGAGACAGCATCTTCACTACGGGGACCCAGATCGACCGCGCACAGGACGTTGTGGATGGCAAACCCCTGCGCTGGTTGCTGCTTCAGTTCTGGTTCGTTGGTCGGCGTCAGTTGCTGGTCGCGCATAGCCACTCCGCCAAACATGAACTGCGGGTCGTTGGGTGTTGGCGGACCTTCCGATCCTTCCATACGGGCGCTGGTCCAGACCGGGCACTCACTTCCGTGCAGTACTTTCGCTGTTACCGAGCCCAGCAGAAACTGGTTGAACGTCTGGCCATGGGACGGCATCATAACCAGATCGGCTTTTTCCACCTGAGCCGCCTGCACAATGGCTCGGGCCGGTTCGCCTTTCAGCAAAATGCGTTTGATGGCCAGGCCTTCAAGTTCCTGCCCGAGTGACAGGTCCTGATTTTCCCGGGCATCTCTGAGCATCTCGGCGAGCATGTCCCGACCAGCAAGCTCGTGGGTATCCTCCGGCACACCTAAAGTACGGCTCTGGGCAGTATGGCTCTGCGCGGTCACGACATGCAGCATCACGATCTCCGACTGGAAATGGCGAGCTAAGGTAGCAGCCTGATGAACCACGCCCAGCGAGGCATTCGGGAAATCAACCGGCAGAAGAATCTTCTTAATACTCAGCATCTTAATACTCAGCGTCGTGCTCCAGCAGGTGAGAATGCTCTGACCGTCTCTCCGGGGACGTCCGCGGTCCAGTTAGGATGTCCAGTCAGAATGCCCAGTTTGAAATGTCCATTTTGACCCCATGACCGATTGCACTCAATGCTCATCCACAGAGTCAACCGTCCCGTCCGACCACTTGGCGACCGGGACGAGAAACAGGGTCAGCCGCTCCAGAGTGGACCTAACTCCCAGAACCGGCGAGCCTGGCGGGCCTGCGCCCCAAACCGCGGGATCTGTGAGTGGAAGGAAAAACATCAGGTGGGGATGCCAGTGACCGTCTCGATCGTTCAAGTATCCTTGCTTTGACATCATGTAGCACATTGCGCCGGTTTCCGGCGTCAACAATTCCTTCCGGTCGAAAGCGGATTTGATGGCTTCGGCCATCTGGTCTTTAGACCGCGAAGCCAGGATCACCTCGGTTTTCTTGAGAGTGATTGGAATTTGGGATCGCGCAGCCGACTGGTTGAGACAGATCGGGGCCCGCTGTTTGGGATTCCAAAAATCAGGATCGTCGATTCCAGCAGTCCATGATCGCCACACCAGGCACACGAAACCGTTCTTGCCTTGGATTGCGGTGTCGTAACCGTGCTGCGCGAGCACCATGATTTCCGCATCCCGTGAAATGGACTGCGGGGCAGCGCTCCGCGCCAGTGCAATCTCCGCAGATCGCTCCATCAGGTATTGGTCCAGCGTGGCCATGGTGGGATACGGTGCTTTAGCGTCCTGTGCTTGCGCCGGCCACGGCGCCGTTAGTAAGGCAACTAGCGCGAAGCTTGCTAATGCGATGGTTCTGAGAATATTTCCATTCACAAAATTCTCCTGAGTGACGCTTGGTCCTGAATTCTCAACTCTTCAATCCGGCTATTGTACTGTTCGGCTAGAACTGCTTTGTGCTGACGGTCGAGTAAATTCCCTTCATCGAGTTAAACTGAAGCGATGGCGCTGACTCCTCCGGGCGTGCGTGGCATAAATCTCGACTCGCAAACCCGTTGTGAGCATTATCATGGGCCCACTGACATCATTGCCATCAAGATGAAATGTTGCGGCCTGTACTATGCCTGCAAGGATTGCCACGAAACGCTAGCCGATCATCCGATAGCCGTCTGGCCAGAGAGTGAATGGGACCAGCAGGCGATTCTTTGCGGCGCCTGCGGAGCAACCCTGACCATTCACGAGTACATGCAAGGTGATTCTCGCTGTGCAGAATGTAGTGCGCAGTTCAATCCAGGGTGCCGCAGCCACTATCATCTCTACTTTCAAGTCCCGCAGGTTTCGGGACGCCGTTGAAAAGAGGCGGGAAGAGGACATTGGTGAGCAAGAAGAAGAACCTGACCAACCGGAAGACGATTCACATCGAATGGGGCGATTGCGATCCCGCCCAGATTGTTTATTTCCCGCGTTACTTCGCTTATTTTGATGCCTGCACGGCGGGATTGTTCAAGAAAGTCGGCCTGCCGAAGCGGCAGATGCTTAAGACCTACGGAATCATCGGAATTCCGCTGGTCGACCTGCGGGCTTCGTTCAAGGCGCCATCGCGATTCTCGGACACAGTGGTCGTCGAGTCCGAGATCACCGAGTGGCGCCGCAGCAGCTTTTCCGTCCGCCATCGGTTGTTTAACAAGAGTGTTCTGGCCGTGGAATGTTTTGAGATCAGGGTCTGGGCCGCGGTGTCGGAGAGCGACCCAGAACGAATCGAGAGCAAACCTGTGCCGCGCGAGGTGATCGAGATGTTTTCTGCGGAAAAGCAATCAGCGCGCCGGCTCATCAGAAATCGCGACGAAAGAAGCGATGAGAATACGCACTCAGGTTGGGATTGTGGGAGCGGGACCCGCGGGGCTCGTGCTTGTCGCACCTTCTGCACCGGCAAGGAATTCATTCGGTCGTCGTCGAGGCTCGAAGTCGGCAGCACTGCGAGCAGCGGGTGCGAGCCGGCGTCCTGGAGCAAGGCACCGTCGACCTTCTGATGGAAATGGGCTTAGGCGAGCGCATGAAGCGGGAAGGCCTGATCCATGATGGCGTGGAAATTCGTTTCAGAGAGCAGGGGCATCGCATCGATTTCAAAGCCCTGACGGGGCGCGGTATCACAATCTATGCCCAGCAGGAAGTCGTGAAAGATCTCATCGCGGCGCGACTCGCAGCAGAGGCCGAGATTTTCTTTGAGGCTGACAATGTCACGATTCACGACTTCGATTCCGCATACGCCGAAGATCCGGTTTCATCGACCATGGCGAACCTTCGGAGAGTGATTTGCGATTTCATCGCGGGCTGCGACGGTTTTCACGGAGTGTGCCGGCCGAGCATCGAAAATGCGTTAACCATCTATGAACGGGTTTTTCCGTTCGCCTGGCTCGGCATTTTGGCGGCTGCGCCACCTTCTTCCGAGGAACTGATCTATTGCTATCATGATCGCGGCTTCGCCCTGCACAGCATGCGGACTCCGGAGATCACCCGCTTGTATCTCCAATGCGCTCCGGAGGAAGACCTGGCGCAGTGGCCGGATGCGAGGATCTGGGAAGAATTACAGACGCGCGCTCGCCACTCGCGACGGGCGCAGGCTCACCGAAGGCGCCATCTTGCAGAAAGGTGTTACCGGGATGCGCAGTTTCGTCGCGGAGCCGATGCAATCCGGCAGGCTCTATCTGGCTGGGGATGCGGCGCACATCGTCCCTCCGACCGGCGCAAAAGGCCTGAATCTCGCCGTGGCTGATGTTCGGGTTCTTGCCGCCGCGTTCGCGGAATTCTATGCTTCCGGAAATCTCCAATTGCTCGACCGTTACTCAGAAACCTGTTTAAGACGAGTATGGCTGGTACAGCGTTTTTCTTTGTGGATGACTTCCATGCTGCACCGGATTCCTGGGAACGACAGGTTCGAGGAGCACAGGCAGTTGGCCGACTTGGATTACCTGACAAGCTCGCGCGCGGCGGCGCAAACCTTCGCCGAAAACTATGTTGGGCTTCCGATGAGCTGAATCAACGTACAATCTGTAGCGATCGGCAACGAAACCGTTCCGCCGGCTGAGCATTAACAGGTATGTGTGAGATCAACATGTCTTCTTCGCTGATTCAGAGCCAAGGCAAGAATCCAAGAGAGTCGCGTCGTTCCCTTCCGTCGGCATGAGCCGGGGACCCAGCCGGACTATTTCTATCCTGCCTATCGCGCAACGAGGTTGCGGGCGCCATCTCAGCCGTTGATCTTCCTGCCGCACACTCTTTCTGAAGTCACTGGGCCAGTCTTTGGCCATTCCGATATTCATCCCAATGATCGAGACCTCACGCTTCAGCATGCGGGGGAACCGCTGGGGGAGCGCATCATCGTGCGCGGGCGAGTAGTGGATGGGGATGGCCACGCCGTATCGAATAGCTTGATCGAGATTTGGCAGGCGAATGCGGCGGGACGATATGCGCACGCGAAAGACGACCACTCTGCGCCGCTCGATCCGAATTTCACCGGGACGGGAAGAACGCTGACCGACAAGGACGGATTTTACAGTTTTGTGACCATCAAGCCGGGCGCCTATCCGTGGCGCAATCACGACAATGCCTGGCGTCCGGCGCATATCCACTTTTCTTTGTTTGGGCCGGCCTTCGTCACGCGACTGATCACGCAGATGTATTTTCCTGGCGATCCGCTGTTTGCTTACGATCCCATTCTGCAATCGATTCCGGATGAACGGGCGCGTCAGCGTTTGGTTTCGAAATTTGACCTGGAGACGACCAAGCCGGAGTGGGCTCTGGGCTATCGTTTCGACATCGTGCTGCGCGGCCGGGAATCAACGCCATTTGAAAGATAGAGAGACATGACGATGGATTTTACGCCGACTCCTTCGCAAACAGTTGGTCCGTACCTGCATCTTGGGCCTCACCGACAGCCGGAGCATTTCGCGCGTCGCCGGCGATGGAGCGAAGGGCGAACGGGTGTGGCTCACTTTTCGCGTGCTGGATGGCGAAGGGGTGCCTGTTCCCGATGCGATGATCGAATTGTGGCAGGCAGACTCGGAAGGAAACTACGCGCATCAGGGCAGCAGGGCGGACGGCGCAGCTTTCGGTGGCTTCGGGCGATTGGCGACGGCGGAAGATGGATCGTGCACGTTTGAAACGATCAGGCCGGGATGCGTGCCGGGGCCAGGCGAAACAGTTCAGGCGCCGCACATTAATGTATCGATTCTGGGCCGCGGCATTCTCAAGAGATTGTCGACACGAGCTTTACTTCGCGGGGGAGCCAGCGAACGCCGCAGATCCCATATTGGCTTTGGTGCCGGAAAATCGGCGCGCGACGTTGTTGGCCCAGCCAGATCCGGCTCGCACCAGCAATTGGATTTTCGAAGTGCGCCTTCGTGGAGAGGGCGAGACGGTATTTTTCGATGTGTAAACATTTCAAATCGTGAACGGCCGACCCGAATCGAAGCATCCCGCAGTGCGGAGCCAAACATGAGCGGACGCTTGATTGAAAGCCTGGCGACCACGCCGGCCCTGGCCGCGCTGTTTTCCGACGAGTCGGTTCTTCAGGCTATGTTGGAATTCGAAACCGCATTGGCGCGCGCAGAAGCGCGAACTGGAGTGATCCCGCTGCATGCGGCGGACGCGATCTCAGCTGCCGCGAAGGCCCGGCAATTTTGATATCTCCGCTCTTGCTGACGCCACATTTCGCGCAGGAACACCCGCAATTCCGCTGGTGAAAATGCTGACCGACCAGGTGCGGAAGGCCGACGCGGAGGCGGCGCGATTCGTTCACTGGGGAGCCACGAGCCAGGACGTCGCCGACACGCGCGATGTCTCTTCTTCTCAAGCGCGCAGAACCGATTCTGATCGGCGATTTGCCGCGATTGGAAAAAGCGTTGGCCGATCTGTCGGAGAGGCACAAGGACAGCGTCATGCTCGGGCGGACTCTGCTTCAGCCGGCGCCGCCCGTGACCTTCGGACTTAAAGCCGCCGGATGGCTGGCCTCGGTTCGCCGCGGCAGGCGGCGTTTGCAGAAAGCATTTCGCGCTGCGGCGGTGTTGCAGTTTGGCGGGGCTAGCGGCACGTTGGCATCGCTCGGCGATCGCGCAATTCCCGTGGCTAAAGCCCTGAGTGCGGAACTCGGATTTGGAGACTCTCCCGCAGCGCCCTGGCACACCCAGCGCGATCAACTGGCGACGCTGATCTGCGCATGTGGAGTGCTGACCGGATCTCTCGGCAAAATGGCGCGCGATATCAGCCTGCTCATGCAGAACGAAGTCGGAGAAGCGGCCGAGCCTGGAGGAGAAGGCCGCGGCGGATCGTCGACCATGCCGAACAAGCGCAATCCTACAGCTTGTGCGCTTGCGCTCGCAGCCGCGCATCGCGTGCCGGGACTGGTTGCGTCATTTCTCTCTGCGATGGTGCAGGAGCACGAGCGGGGCGTCGGGGGTTGGCAGGCGGAGTGGCCCATCATTGCCGGCCGTAGTCCAGTCGACCGGCGTGGCGATCGCCTCAATGGCTGAAGCAGCCGAAGGCCTCTCAGTTCACCCGCAGAAAATGCGCCTCAACATCGAGAACACGAACGGAGCGATTTTTGCCGAGCGAGCCATGATGCTGCTTGGAGCAAAGCTGGGGCGGGATGTCGCTCATAAGATTCTTGAAGCGCGGTGAGGAAAAGCGCAGAGGAGGGCAGGAATCTCTCTGCCGTTCTTGCGGAGATTCCTGAAGTGACGACCCATTTGGGTCCCGCAGAACTCAAGCAATTGGAAACGCCCGAGCAATATCTTGGGTCCGCAGAGGCCTTCCGGCAAGCTCTGGTATCAGAGTCCGATCGGGACAAGAACGACAAGGAGCAATGAATTTGCCCTTCGCCAACCATTCACAACACGCGGATGTTCTACCGGCTGCAGGGAAATGCGGGACGGCCTGTCCTGATTCTGTCGCACTCGATCAGCACGGACCACGCGATGTGGGATCTTCAGGTGGAGGATCTGCTTCCGCATTTCCAGATTTTGCGCTACGACACGCGGGGCCACGGAGCTTCGGACGCGACCGCCGGTGAATATTCGATTGAAATGTTGGGCAAGGATATTCTCGCCCTGGCCGACGCGTTGGAGATTTCGCAGTTTGCTTTTTGCGGACTGTCGCTGGGTGGGGCGATCGGACAGTGGGTTGCGGCGCACGCGCCCGAGCGCGTCACGCATCTTGTGCTGGCCAACACGTCGCCGCAGTTCGTACCGCGCACGAATTGGGAAACAAGAATTGCAGCAGTGCGCAAAGGCGGAATGTCAGCAGTCGTCGACATGGCGATGCAGCGATTTTTCTTGCCAGATACGCTGGCGAAACAGAATCCACACGTCGCTTCGACCCGCTCGGTCTTCCTGGGCACGGATCCGGTTGGATACTTGGGATGTTGTGCGGCTCTTCGCGACATGAATCACGGAGATCTTGCTCAAACAAATTAAGACTCCAACTCTCGTGATCTCCGGCGATCGCGACGTTGCGACACCGTGGACCGGGCACGGCGAGCGGTTGGCGCAGGGGATTCCGGGAGCGAAAGCAGTTCACTTGGCGGCGGCGCATCTTTCCAATATGGAGCGGCCGCACTCATTTACCGCGGCCCTGCTTGAGTTCCTGCTGCCGCAACCGAATGCCACTCTGATACCCTGCAAGCCGGATTCGAAATGCGTCGCGCTGTGCTTGGCGACGCTCACGTCGATAAGGCGATCGCCGCAACGACAGAATTTACGCGCGAGTTTCAGGAGTTGATAACCCGCTATGCCTGGGGGACGATCTGGTCTCGTCCCCAACTGGACCGGCGGACCCGACGGCTCCTGGTGCTCGCTATAACGGCCTCGCTTGGAAGGTGGGACGAGTTCACCCTCCACGTGCGAACTGGATTGGCCAGTGAACTCGAATTATGCGATTTGAAGGAAGTGCTTTTGCAGACCGCCGTGTATGCGGGCGTTCCGGCGGCGAATACTGGATTTCAAATTGCGGCCGAGCAGATCAAGAAGATCGAGTGAGCGCGAAAGTTCGACGTCTTTCAAGCGGGTGGCTTTTCTCGCTATCGCGCAAGCCCTCGGGAACTCACACACCTCGACGAGGGCCGATACTGCTTTCATGTTATTGACTGGACGCGGTGGGTTTTTATAATACTCGCGTTCTGTGGGACGACTCTGAGCGTCACTGCATGTTCGCTGCAGGGATGGCTTCGTCTTCGACTGACTCCGAGCGACTCAAAGAAGATGGATCGCGCAAACCGCTGGCTGAATTAGGGAAGGGTTGTCACAGTTGAATTCCAGCGGCAGGAGGCCGCTTACACAATGTCAGAAAGCAAAGTGATCGCTAATCAGAAAACGATTGTCCACAATCAGAAGACCATCATCGCCAATCAGGCGGCCCTGCGTGCGAATCAGACCACGATCAAAAAGAATCAGGCGAGCATTCTGAAAAACCAGTCGGCTATTCTCAAGAATCAGAGCGCGCTCCAGGCGATCATCGAAAATCAAAAGAAAATTCTCGC
>CAVXNI010000010.1:0-822315 GCA_963763155.1 uncultured Acidobacteriota bacterium
GCAGTGATGTTTTTCTTTGGCGGAGATGAGCTGGTCGGGTTCCAGGGAGGCGACGACGGTGGCGAGGTCGTCGCCGCTGACATCGGCGCTGGGAGCGGAATCGAAGTGCGGGTCCACCTAGGATGCTCCTCCGGATGGGGTGGAGGGTGCGCCCTCAGGGGCTAAAGCCCTTGAATCAAGGATAGGTTCGATCGCTGCGCTGAAAGCGCTGTGCCACCCAAAAACCTTTCCACAATTGACTCGCACTTGCAGCCCAAAGCGCTTTCCCCTATTGATTCGCGTTCTCATTTACTTTCCTCCAAACAGCGCGAGGGCGTGGGGAGCGACTACGCTGACGCCGAACAGGACTCCGGCGGCGACCAGGATGACGACAACCGCGAGCGCGAGGATGTTGGCCCACAAGGGGCTGACGAGATCTCCCATGATTTCGCGGTCGTTGACCAGCATGTAGAGGAAGAGCAGTGCGGGAGGCATGGCCAGCACGGCGATCACATTGACGATCAGGACAATGTAGACGAGCGGAATGCCGGGGATCAGGACTAATCCGGCGGCCGCGGCGGCTTCGAGAATCAGGACGAGATAAAAAGATTTTCCCTGCTGGAAGGGAAGATTCAGGCTGTGGGGGCGGTGGGCGACTTCTCCGAAGGCGTAGGCGGAGGAAGTTGAAATCGTGACCGCGGCGACCATGCCGGCTTCAAACATGCCGAGAGCGAACAGCGCGGAGCCCCAGTGTCCGACGAAGGGTTGGAGAGCCTGGGCGAACTGGGCACCTTCGAAGTTGCCAACGGACATGCCGTGAGCAAACAGCGGGGCGGTGCAGATGATTGTGGCCAGCGCGGCTAGGGCGGCTAGAGTGGCGCCCAGCACGGTGTCGATGCGGCCGAAGCGGATGTCGTGGATGGTGAGGCCTTTGTCGGCGATGGCGCTCTGCTGGAAGAACAGCATCCAGGGCGTGACCGTCGCGCCGATGTTGGAGAGCAGGATGAGGACGGTTTCCTGCGTAATCCCGCCGGGGAGCGGTTTCCAAGTGATGAGCGCGCTCCCGATGGCTCCCCAGTGGGGATGACTTAGCAGGGCGACGGGTATGAATATCAGATTGAACATGGCGGCGACGAGCGTGACGCGCTCCCAAGTCCAGTAACGGTGGGCCATCAGGGCGGCGAAAAGGACCACCCATGCGCCGAGAACGGAGACGGCGGGGGGCACTCCGAAGAATCCGAGGCCGGCGCGAATGGCGATGAACTCCGTGACCAGGGTGAGGAAGTTGCCGACCATGAGGTCGATCATGGAGAACCATCCCCAGAAGGGGCCGAAGCGGTCGAAGATGAGTTCGGCGTGGCCGCGGTGGGTGGCGGCGCCGAGACGCACGGTCATTTCCTGGACGACGCAGGCCATGACGAACGTTAGAACTACGAAGGGTAGAAAGAAGCCGATGCCGTAGCGGGCTCCAGTGGCGGCGTAGGAGAGCATGCTGGGGCCGTCGTTTTCGCCGAGCATAACGAGGATGCCAGGGCCGACAAGCAGCCAGAGCAGGCGGGCGCGCGACCAGGGGCCGCGCTGGGAGCGGGTGGTGCGGACGCGTTCGCGGTCGTGGGCGCGGTCAATGTCTTCGTGGGTAATGACCACGGGGTCGGGGGCGGTTTGTGAGGCGGAGGCGTGCGGCGACGATTCCTTGCGCGGCTTCGGCGTTGTGGTCGTCTCGTTCATGCAGGAAAAGCGGGACCCAGCGGAGCCTTCGGTCGCGGCTCGCAGTATTAGCGTAAGTATATAGGAGAATATAAACTATGGTTAACTATTTTTCAGTGCTTGATAACTAGGAGAGAAAGAGCTCGAACCACGAAGGACACGAAGTCCCACGAAGGCTTCGGTTTCCAAGGTTTTTCTATGCGCGACTTCGCAAAACCGTCACTTCTCGCGCAAGAGACGCGAGAAAAATGGGGCACCCGTAGAGTCAGGACCCCCGCCTTTGGATCAGCGTTTTGAATGTTGGACTGGGGCGAGCCAGACGCGCTCTGACGCGGCGGGGCCCAGCGAGACGGTTCCGGCGGGAGTGGAGAGGGTAAGGGTCTGGTCGTAGTTGCGCTCGATCAGACGTAGTTTCGCTCCAGGGCGAACGCCGCGGTGCTCGAGGAATTCAAGGAGGCGGCGGTCGCGTTCGTAGATTCCGCTGACGGTGTAGGAGTTATCGAGTTCGGCATCGGCCAGCAGGACCAGGCCGCGGCGGCGGCGGCTGGCGGGCCCTTCGAGTTCACTGAGGTTGCCGTGCGGACACTTGCCGTCGGAACCTAACTTCGCCAGGAGCTTGGCTTCGAAGTCGGGGGAAACGGCATGCTCGAGGCGCTCGGCCTCATCGTGGACTTTCCACCACTCCATGCCGAAAAGTTCAGAGAGCATGCGTTCGATCAGATGATGGCGAAGAGTGAGCTTGCGGGCGATTTTGCGGCCGGCCGGACTAAGACTCACTTCTCCGCCGGATGCAACGCGCACCAGGCCATCTTTTTTCAGACGGCGCAGGGCCATAGTGACAGCGGGCGGGGAGACGTTCAACAAGTGGGCGAGGCGGGCGGAGATGACGGCTTCGCCCTCGCTCTCGGCTTCGAGGATCGACTTGAGGTAGTCTTCCTTGGAGACGGTAATCATTGGGGATGATTATACGATGGGGAGTTAATTGGGGTTAATGGCGAGTGTGCTTTTCTTTCGCTTCTTCCGGGGCTGGCTCTGATTTCAACCATCCACCCGCGGCTTCGCAGCTGGGAGCGGTCCGGGAAACCAGCGGCGCTGTGCGCCGCGGCCGGGTCTGAGACCCGGCCCCACACACCTTTCAACACAGAACCTGCCGGGCCAATGGGCCCGCCCCACACGAGCAAAAGCAAAAACAAAAAGGACAGTCCGGAGCCCCCGAGACTGTCCCTCAAAACCCTCCCGGTTAGAAGGGTAACTTGATGGATTCAGATTATGGGGACGATGTTGCACGAGGATTGCAGAAGGATGAATATCTGATTAATTCGAGTGACGAGCCGCGGGGAGTGCGCTGCTATAGTAGTCGGTTGCCTGGGTCGATCTTTGGAATGCGGGCGGACGAATGCGTCCGTCGCTACGTGGGTTGAGGGGATTTGAATGGCGCGGAAGACTGAGGTGTCGCGGCGCCTGCAGCAGCGGGCAGAGAGCATGATTCCGGGAGGAGTGAATTCGCCGGTGCGTGCGTTTCGCGCGGTGGGAGGAGATCCGCCGTTTATTGTGCGCGGCAAGGGGTCGCACATTTGGGACGCCGACGAAAATGAGTACATCGATTACATCGGATCGTGGGGGCCGCTGATTCTGGGACATGCGGAGCCGAATGTGCTGGACGCGATTCTGACGGCGGCCTGCAACGGGACAAGTTTTGGGGCTTCGACGCCTTCGGAGGCGGACTTGGCGGAGTTGGTGATTGGGGCCTTTCCGCATGTGCAGAAGGTGCGCTTCGTGAGTTCGGGGACGGAAGCGACGATGTCGGCGATCCGGCTGGCGCGGGCTTACACGAAACGAAAATATATTGTGAAGTTTGAAGGGTGCTATCACGGGCACGCGGACGCGCTGCTGGTGAAGGCTGGGTCGGGCGTGGCCACGCTCGGAATTCCGGGGTCGGCGGGCGTTCCGGAAGAGTTCACGCAGTTCACGCTGGCGTTGCCGTTCAACAATCTCTCGGTCGCGGAGCATGCGTTTCAAAAATATAAACACCAGATTGCGTGCGTGATTGTGGAGCCGGTGGTGGGGAATATGGGATGCGTGCCGGCGGCGGACGATTATCTGGTGGGGCTGCGAATGCTGACGGAACGGGAACGGTCGGTGCTGATTTTTGACGAAGTGATGACGGGATTTCGCGTGGCGTATGGTGGGGCGCAGGAACTGTATAACATTCGTCCGGACCTGACGACGATGGGAAAGATTATTGGCGGAGGGCTCCCGGTGGGCGCGTACGGCGGGCCGAAAGAGATTATGGACCTGGTGGCGCCGCTGGGACCGATGTACCAGGCAGGGACGCTGTCGGGGAATCCGCTGGCGATGGCGGCGGGATGCGCGATGTTGAAGCAGTTGCGGGATCGCAAAGGCGAGATATATCCGCGGCTGGAGAAGTTGAGCGCAGAGCTGGTGGAGGGTGTGGCGGCGGCGGCGAAGGATGCAGGAGTTGAGCTGTGCCACAATCGCGTGGGATCGATGTTTACCTGGTTCTTCAATCGGGGGCCGGTGACGGATTGGGATTCGGCGGCAAAGTCGAAGACGGAGGCGTTCGGGAAATTCTTTCGCAGCATGCTGGATAGCGGCGTGTACCTTCCGCCTTCGCAATATGAAGCGGCGTTCCTGGGGGCAACGCACACGGAAGAAGATGTGCAGCGGACCGTGGCGGCGGCGAAGGTTGCGTTTGTGGCAGTGCGAGGATAAGCGCGGAGAAATTCCTGCGCGATGTTTATTGAGCCGGCGAATCGCAGGGGCTAAAGCCTGATGCGTATTGGATGCTGAACGCGGCGCTGAAGCGCCGCTCTTCCACGGTTGCGCCGGCCTCGATTGCGCCGGCCCGCAGTTGCGCCGGACTGCGGTGGCGCCGGCCCAAGGTGATACGCACGACTGCACGACGATGCTTCCGCGGTTACTTGTGGGAGGGTAGCAGAGACCAGATCCCCGGGTCCTCGGTGCCGAGCACCCAGGAACAAAACCCCTGCAGGGCGCGGTCGTGGACCAGATCCAGACGCTCCTGGAATGCGTGTTTGTCGGTGTAGAAGACCCATTCGCGCTCGTCGTCGCGGTAAAAATAAAACCACGGCGTGCGATCGGCGGAGTCCCATTCCACATGGGGATGGTAGGCGGCGAGGTACTGGTCAATGTCCTGCTGGCCGATATACTCGGCGGTTGGGTTCGGTTTTTCGTCCTTGCCGGGATCGCCCGCGAACCAGTGATACCCATAGACGGGAATGCCTAACGACAGTTTTTCTTTGGGCACGAATTGCAGGGCGTAGTCGAGGTTCTCGACCGTCCAGGGATAGCCGGCGACCGGGCCGGGCTCGGTCCAGCGGGTGTTTTGGTCGTAAGTCATCAGACAAATCAGGTCGACGGACTGGGCCAGGGCCTTCAGATCGTAAGCCCCGCGCCAGTTGGCGTAGAGCCAGTGGGAAAATCCGCTCTTACCGGGATAGCCCGGCGCGTTGGGCACAGTCGCAATGGTAAGTTGCAGCGCTTCTTTGTGAAGAGCTGCGGCAGTGTCGGCGACCAGACTGGAGAGCGGATCGCGGTCGGTCCAACTCAGGTTTTCGAAATCAATCTGGAAGCCGCTGTAGGCGTGCTTTTTGCATTCCGAGATGAGCGTGCCGATGAAGGCCGTTCGCGACGCGGAAGTGGTGAGGAGTTTGTGCAGGTCAGCTAGCGTTGCCGCGGCGACGATGGGCATGACCGGCACGTGGTGCTCGGCGGCAATTTTGAGCACCGCGGGATTCGGGCCGCCCCAGACCAAACCGTTGCCGTCGACGGAGTACCAGGTGGGGACGAGCGTGTCGACCTTGTCGGCGTGATCGGTGAAGGACTGCACCGAGTTGGGAGTGTCGATCATGTAGAAGAGGGCTTTGGGCTGCGCCGCGGCGAGGGCCGCGTTGATAAGCAGGAAGAGAAGGGCGCTTTTCATTTTAATCATGCCTCGGAACCGTGTCTCGGGAACATGTCTCGTTTCAAAGTTCTCGCAGAGTCAAAATCCCCGCCCTGTCTCTGCAAAGAACGCAGAGACAAGGACGGGGCACCCGGCTCAGGTTCTTGTTTCCAACATCTGCGGAATGGTGACGAACTCGTAGCCTTCCGGTTTGTACTTCGTAATCAGATTATCGGTGGCTTCGACCGTTTGCGAGCGGTCGGCGCCCATTTGTTTGTAGCCGCCGTCGTGGAGGAGGATTACGTCGCCGCCGCGAATTTGCCTGGCGACCTTTCGTTCGATCACGGCGGATGGTGGCGCGTCCCAATCGTACCCGGTTACGTTCCACATGATGGGCTCGAGGCCCAACTCGCGGGCGGTGTGGAGGACGGCGGGGCGGCGTCCGCCGAACGGGGGGCGGAAAAGGTTGGAATGTTGTCCGATGGCGTCTTCGAGGGCGGAGCGGCAGGCGGAGAGTTCCTGGCGAATTTCGGCGACGCTTTTGAAAGTCAGCCAGGGATGGGTGAAGGTGTGGTTGCCGACTGATGTGGCCGGCTTGGAGGATTTCGCGAGCGAGGTCGGGGCGCTGCTGGACGAAGCGACCGATCAGGAAAAATGTGGCTTTCACACCGTGCTTTGCCAGAACTTCCAGCAGACGCAGCGTGTGGGGGTCGTTGGGGCCGTCGTCGTAGGTGAGCGCGAGTCGTTTGGTTCCGGGGGCGAGGCCGGTGAAGGTGCGGCCGTACCACTGTGCGGTTGGGGCCAAGGACTGGTAGCCCGCGGTCACGGCCGCGACGGCAGCTGTTCCGGCAAGCACCGTTCCGAGCATGGGAGGATTGTAATGGATTGAGTCATTGAGTGATTATTCGCCATTGAGTGATTGAAAAAGGGAGCGCACCGGACTGATATTCAATCGCTCAATGACTCAATCATCTAATGATTCAATCCCTGTTAACTCTTCCCGCAATTGCCACTCGGCGATATCCGAGATATCCTGCTGATTCCGAGACATCGCAGCAAGTTTCCCACGACCTCATGGCCAATCTTTTTGAACTGCCCCGGTACATTGCAGTGGAAGGGCCCATCCGAGTGGGCAAGAGCACGCTGGCGCGCATATTGGCGGAGCGGCTGAATGCGCAGCGGGTGATGGAGCCGGAGGCGAATCCGTTTCTGGATTCCTTCTATGAAGGCGACCGGGGGGCCGCGTTTCAGGCGCAGTTTACGTTTCTGGTGCGGCGGTTTGAGCAACTGCAGGCGCTCGATCTGGGGCCGCGGTCGCAGAAGATTGTGGTCTCGGACTTCATCTTCGAAAAAGATAAGCTATTTGCCTGCCTGAATCTGACCGACCACGAACTCGATACTTATAACCGGTACTACAATCATTTTCGCGAGCTCCTGCCCACGCCCGACCTGGTGATTTATCTGCAGGCCACGCCGGAGGTGCTGAAGAAACGGCTCAAGAAGAAGAATGCTCCGGGCGAGCGCGCGGTTAGCGACGAGTATCTTGAAGAAGTGGTGAAGGCGTACGAGCACTTCTTTTTTCATTACACGTCGTCGGACCTGCTGATCGTGAACACGTCAGAGATTGATTTCGTCGATCGCAATGAAGACTTGCAGGAACTGCTGCGCAAGGTGACGGAGCCGATCAAAGGGACGCAGTACTTCTTGCCGCTGGGCGGGCAGGATGCGGCGGGAGCGTAGGGCGGTCACTGGCCGATACTCGTTGGCCGTTGGTCGCGCGTGCTTACCCAGCTGTTCGCGACCGCTGTTTAGTTCTTGGCGTGTGCGATGCCCGCCAAATCCACTTTCTTGCCATGCTCCCGGATCGCGGCCACAATCTCCAGCGCCAGCGCCAGTGCGCGCCGTCCGTCGTCCAGTGGAACCACGGGCTGCGAGCGCTCCCGCACCGCGCGGAGAAATGACTTCAACTCCGCGTGCAGGGGCTCTTCCGACGCTACCGGAACCTTGGTCACCCCGATCTGCGGATTCACCGAAGGGTTCGCCACCGCTTCATCCTGCCCGACCGTAAACACCAGCACTTCCTGCCGTCCGTAATCGAGCGACACATACTGCCGGGGCTGGAAAAAACGCAACTTGCGTACCCGCTCGGTCGAAACCCGGCTGGCCGTGAAGTTCGCAATGCAGCCCGATTCCAGTTCCAGCCGCACGTTCGCGATGTCCACTTTCCCCGACAAAATCGGCAACCCGACCGCGCGCACTTCCTTGACCGGCGATTTCGCAAACGCCAACACAATATCCAGATCGTGGATCATCAGGTCAAGCACCACATCCACATCGAGCGATCGCGGAGTAAACACGCTCAGCCGGTGCACCTCAAAAAACATGGGCTGGGTCAGCAGAGGAACCGTGGCGCGCACCGCCGGATTGAAGCGCTCAAGATGCCCGACCTGCGCGATCCGCTGGTGCGTGGCCGCGAGTGCTACCAGTTGTTCCGCCTCAGCCAAGGTCGCCGCCAGCGGTTTTTCGATCAGCACATCCACTCCCGCCTTCATCAACTCGCTGGCTACGCTCAGATGATGCACGGTCGGAGCTGCGACCGACGCCGCTTGCAACTCGCTATGCGTGGTCAACATCTGGTGCACCGATCCAAAACCCTTGCACCCAAACTCGCGCGCGACCGCATCTGCCCGGCTCAGGTCCGGGTCGACCACTCCCAGCAGCCGCACCGGCTCGCCTTGCTGTTCGAGTTCCTTATAAACTCGGGCATGATTGCGCCCGAAAACGCCCACCCCCACGACAGCGACGGAAGTCGGATTTTGCGATGGCAGGAGAAATTCCCGTTGGCCGGTTGCCGGAAACAAATTGTAAACGTTGCCGCCGGAAAGAGCATCTGGATTAGAGCTAGAGTCCTGGGGTTAGGCCTCAGCGTCGGCCCCCAGCCGCGAAGCGGCGACAGAACACAGCCCACGGCGCAAGCCGTGGGTCGGGATTGCCAAAACCTCAAGCCCCGGAAGAGGCGAGAGAAACGCTACGATGCACACAATGGAAAGACGCCGTTTTCGCCGCAACATCGCTCACGCACTCGCTTCATTAAAATCAACAACGTAAAGGATCCTGCATGCGAACCATCGCGCTGCTCACCATCTCCAACATCTTCATGACCTTCGCCTGGTACGGACACCTGAAATATCCGCGAAGTCCCGCTCTACAAAGTGATCCTAATCAGCTGGCTGATAGCCTTCTTCGAATACTGCTTCCAGGTCCCCGCCAACCGCATCGGCTCTTACGAGTTCACCGCCGCCCAACTCAAAACCATCCAGGAAGTCATCACCCTCACAGTCTTCGCCGCGTTCTCAGTCCTGTATCTGAAGCAGCCCCTGCGCTGGAACTACCTTGCAGGTTTCGCCCTGATCGTCGCCGCTGTCGCAGTAATCTTCAAGAAATGGTGACGCAGGAATCTCGCGACGATTCGGCCAAACCATCGACGCGCTGCAAGCGCTGCAAAAAACTCCGTCGTCCGGAAGCCCCTTGCGCATAGGTGGGAGCGCTCAGCCCTTCGCCAAGCCCCGCGAACTACCGTGGAAGAGCGGCGCTTCAGCGCCGCGTAACGCGTCGAAACAAATGCTGGGCTTTAGCCCCTGGGGGTTGCCTTCTTCAAAATCGCGATCTGCCCCGCATGATAAAGCTCATGCTGAGCGATCCCATTCAGCATGTGATAAAAATCGTACCGCTTTCCCGGAACCCGCTCCCACAGCCGCGACTCCGGCAGCGCGGCAACGGTCTTAACCAGAGTCTCGTGCGTCCGCCTCGTCGCCGCCACCGCCTTTCGCCACGCACCATCCGTCGCCGCGATCACGCGCGGAAAATCTGCCGACCCGACAGGCTGCCATTTTGCCCCACTCAGACGGCGCAACCCCGCGTCGTCCCACACCGCAATGTGCAGCACCAGTTCCCATATGCTGTGAACATCGGCCAGCGGCTTGCCGGCAGCAGTGGCGGCATCCACATCCTTCAGCAGTTCCAGCAGGGCCGGCCCGTGCCACGCGCTGCCGTCAAACGCCCGCCGCAGCTGATCGGCTATGCGGCTGGCCTCGGATTTTCCGCTGGACATCGATTTCATCGAATCAACCCTTACCTTCCTCCGCGACCATCGCAATCCCCGCAGCGTTCGCCGCCTCAATCACCTTCTGCCCATCCAGCAGCAAACATTTCCCCGCGTCCAGAGCCAGACACGTTGCCCCTGCTGCCTGCATCACTGCAATCGTCTTCACGCCGACGACCGGCACATCGAACCGCATATCCTGATTCGGCTTCGCGATCTTCACCACGGTGAGCTCGCGGCTAAGAGTGGAAGCTTCGCTGTCCAACGACCGCATGATCTGCCCGGCCCGCTCAATCGTGGCGTCGGTGCCCTCCATAGCCTCGACGGCCACGCACGCCGACTCGGCGATGACCACCGTCTGCCCAATATCATGCTGCGCCAGCTGCCACGCCACGCTGCGCCCATATTCAATATTCTTCCGCTCCTGCTCGCTAGGCGAGCGCGCGGTCAACACGCCCGCCTTCACCAGCAACGGCTCCAGCAGCCACGTGGATTTCTCCAGCACGATGCCTTCATCTCCCAGCACCTTCGCCACCGCCCCCAGCAGCGAATCCGTATTCCGCGTCGTCAGCGAAAGCAAAAGCTTCGCCAGCCGCCAATCCGGCCGAATGCTCGAAAAAATCTGCTTATGCCGCACCTGCCCCGCCATGATCGCCCGCCGCACCCCCTCCCGCTGAAACATCTCAATCAGCTTCGACAGTTCGCCCAGCGAAAGCCAGTGCACCGCCGCCGCCCCATGCGCTTCAATCTCCGGAAAAGTTTCTTCCTTGATCGCCGCCACCACGACCTCATATCCCTGCGCCCGCGCCGCCTCCAGCACGAGAAAAGGAAACTTGCCATTGCCGGCGATCAGCCCGAGTTTTTCGGTTGGTGAAGGCATGAAGTCGACGCCAATCCCGGCGCCGTGCCAGTCTAGCATTTGGCGTTGCAGAAGGAACGTTGCCACCAGCGCCGGTGCGGACATGAGCGGTCCATGAGCCCTATCGCCTGTTGACAGCGGCCATAGATGCAACGGGCCGAACAATCCGATACAGTACTGCTCGTGAAGGATTCTATGAACCGTCTCGTGTGGGTAATCTTCATTGGCCTCGTGAGCTTCACATCACCGCGACTACAGTCGCAGTCCGCCGAATTAGCGGATACCCCCGCGGAGGTGGCCTCCGTCACGATGTGTGAACTGTGGGAGTTTCCGACGAAATATGCAGGGAAGATGGTTCAAGTTAGAGCAACCGCAATGGGACGAGATTTCAGCGAATTGTGGATTGAAGGTTACGGCTGCAAGCCCGCGCAGGGATACATGCACGTTCTGGCTGCGCTACCTCAGCAGGTGGACCCGCAACCGGATTTCACGGCTGTTGTGGATGACTCATTTGTCACGTTTCGGTCGTCGATAAAAAGCAAGATAGTTCAGGCCACATTTATCGGTCTCTTTCAACCTGTATTTGTGTGGCACGACCAGAAGCGCGAACGAGTCGGCAGTGGAAACGGATTCGGAAAGAAGAAAAACTACGACGCTCGCTTAATCGTTCGCTCGATCTCCGCAGTAACGGAATTGCCTCTGATGCCACATTAAGGAGCGAAACATCTCGACCCGCTGGCGCAGGCTCACTTCCTCAGCGCTGAAGCCCATACCCGTGCCACACATACTCCAGCGCCTCACCCAGCGTCTGTCGCCTCACCGCCCCGTCCACGTGGCCGGCGTTGCGCGCGAATACGAATTGGTAGTGATATCCCTTGGCCGCGAGTACCTTCGCCATCAGTTCGTTGGCCAGAACCCAGTCGTGCATGTTGTCGCGCATGACATTCGGATTGAACAGGTCCCGGTCTCCCACTTCCATCCACATTCTCAGCGGCTTCACGGGGTTCTGCGAAATAAGATGCTCGTGAAACCCCCACGCCCCATGCGGCGTTTGCGGATTCCACGGCCACTGCTGATTTATAAATGTCCCCGAATACGTGAGCACCCGGTGATACCACTCCGGGTGATACCACGCCATGATCAACGCGCATGACCCACCCGAACTGGCGCCCGTCGTCGCCCGCCCCTCAGGATCTTTCGTGAGTTTCACGTGCGCCTGCGCTTCCACCAGCGGCAGAACTTCTTTCTCCACAAACTCGGCATACACTCCCGACATGGTGTCGTACTCAAGGCCGCGTTCACTGCCCTGCGCGTCCCCACTTCCGTTGCCAATCGAAATGGCAATCATCGCCGGAACTTTGTGTTCGGCAATCAGAGTGTCCAGAGTTGAGAACAGCAACCGGTCCGGCCCATCCGCTCCCACAATGAAAGGCGCCACGCTCCCTGCGACGTACTGCCTGGGAACATAGACGGCCACCTTCCGCGTGTAAGGCGCAGGATGGCTCGTCGTTACCACCAGCTTTGCGGGGTCGGCCGGATCCGGCGTCCCGAGCGCGCCCGCATCTCGCGCAATCCCCGGATAAATCTTGCTGTCCGCCGAGTTCATCGTGAACTCGATCACCGCACCCTTCGGGATTCCATCCTGCGCAGCCGCATCCGCAGAAACCTCATGCGTGGGCCCGAGAATGAAATTACCGTCCGCATTTGCCGGCGGATTTACGCCGTCGGGCAATTCCTTGGCCGCAACATAGCCGGCAGTGTGAGGGTCTCGCGTCGGCGGCGCCGGACGTTCCAGTTGTTGTGCCGGGTGTTGCGCCGGCGCTGGCGCTGAAGTCTGCCCGGCAACTGGATTGACGCTCGTAATCAGCCCAGCCACAAGCCAAATGTCCAAGCACCGTAGTATTGTCACTGAATCACACCTCTTTCCGACGCCTCGCGATAGTCGAGTCAGTCTAGCACTTAGCGCCGAAAAGAAGGCTTGGGGAAGCAACCGGTTTAGCCTCTGGGTTCCTCCGTGTCCTCTGTGGTTACGCTTTCTGTCGGACGGTAATTTAGGAGCTTCCTTAGCTACAATGTCTGATGCTGAATCTCTGATATTTCTGATCCCATGCTTCCCATCCCGCTTCTCTTTTGTTTCGCAATCCGTCTAAGGTGTGGAGGATCCCTGCCCATGCACTTCGATCTTCCAACCGTCCTGCACCACCTGTCGGGCGCGCTCGTCCTGTTCGCCCTCTCAACTTTAATCTCCCCTGCCCAGGAGCGCGATCGCAGCAAACTGCCAGACGCCTCCAAATGGGATCTGACCGCCGTCTATCCCTCCGACCAGGCCTGGCGTGCGGCCAAGGAAAAGCTTGCCTCCGAGTTGCCCAAGCTACGGCCGTTTCAAGGCACTCTGGCTTCCTCCGCATCCCGCTTGGCGGACGCTTTGGAAACGCAAAGCTCCTTCGACAAAGAACTCACCCGCCTCTACGTATACGCGGCCATGAAGTCCGACGAGGACACCCGCGTCAGTACCTATCAGGGCATGCTGCAGGAAATGGTTCAGCTCGGATCCGTTCTTGGCACCGAATCGGCATTCATTGAACCCGAGATCCTCAAGATGGACGACGCGACCATCGAGCGATTTCTCACGCAAGAGCCTCGCCTGCATGTTTTCCGCCATGACCTCGAAGACATCGCCCGCCGCCGCACCCACACCCTCAGCAACGCAGAAGAAAAGCTCCTCGCAGCGTCCTCTGTGATGGCGAGCGGGCCCTCGAGCGCCTACGGCATCTTCGCCAATGCCGACTTTCCCTATCCTTCCGTCACCCTCAGCGACGGCAAGACCGTCAAGATCGACAAAGCGGCCTTCGCTCTCTACCGCGCTTCCCCCTCCCGCGAGGACCGGCAGAAAGTCATGGAAGCTTTCTTCACCGCGCTGGGAAAATATCGCGGCACCTTCGGCTCCATCATGAATTCCAATGTCCAGACTTCCGGCTTTTACGCCCACGCCCGCCACTACGACAACGATCTGCAAGCGACCCTCGACCAGCCCAACATCCCGGTCTCGGTGTATTCGAGGTTGATTGAGGGAGTCGATCGCAACCTGCCCACGTTTCAGCGTTACCTGAAACTCCGAAAACGAATGATGGGGCTCACGGAACTTCATTATTACGATCTGTATGCTCCGCTCGTATCTTCGGTCGACACGAAATATCCGGTCGACGTCGCCGAAAAGAATATCCTGGCCGCTCTCGCCCCGCTGGGCCCCGAATATGCCGCCGGGGCAGAGCGCGCCTTCACCGAACGCTGGATCGACATGTATCCCACCGAAGGCAAAACCTCCGGAGCCTATTCCAACGGCGCGGCCTACGACGTTCATCCCTACATGCTGCTGAACTACAACGGCAAGTACGACGACATGAGCACGCTGGCCCACGAACTCGGCCACACCATGCACAGCTACTTCTCGAATAAAACTCAGCCCTATCCCCTGTCTTCGTATCCGATTTTTGTGGCCGAGGTCGCGTCCACTTTCAACGAGGCTCTGCTGATCGATTACATGCTCAAGCAGATCAAAGATGACGCCACCCGGCTTTCCTTACTCGGCAACTATCTGGAAAGCATCAAGGGAACCGTTTTCCGGCAAGCTCAGTTCGCGGAATTCGAACTTCGCATGCACGAAATGGTTGAAAAAGGCCAGCCGCTCACCGGCGACTCTCTGTCGAAACTCTACGCCGAGATCGTAAAGAAGTACTACGGTCACGACCAGGGCGTATGCATCGTGGACGATTACATCGCCAACGAGTGGGCCTTCATTCCCCATTTCTATAATTCGTTCTACGTTTTCCAGTACGCGACCTCGTTCACCGCGTCTTCCGCGTTGTCAGAAAAAGTGCTGTCCGGCGAGCCCGGAGCCACCGAACGCTATTTGAAATTCATTTCCTCCGGCAAGTCGAAATATCCAATCGAATTACTGAAAGACGCCGGAGTCGACATGACCACGGACGAACCGCTGGAGCTCACGGTTAAAAAGATGAATCGCGTGATGGACGAGATGGAAAAATTGCTGGACAAGAAGGGAACGGCAACGGCTGGAAACTAGTTTTCAGGCCGAGCGATTTGGCGATTGCGTTGCGAGGCCGACCCGGGACTATGGGCGCTATGGCCTGATTTCGACAGTTAACTGCGACCTCCCGAAAGTTACTTGCGCTCCAACGCCCCAGGATTTCAAATCTCGAACATGCATCCATGTCAGTTCGGATCGTGGCTATCACGCCCCCAACTTTCCCACCTCATGCTGTTGTCGTTGGTTACTATGTTCCTGTCCGGTTCCGCGAGAGGCACTGACAGGTGCGGATCGGTCGACCGTACCAGAATCGCACTTCGTCTAACCGAGGTTATATATCCAGAGACAAAGGATCGAGAATTCGATATTTCCCTCGGCAATGGATACAGTGGGCCACCCGCATACCCGACTGACGCTCGAGCTGTCATGATCACTGTCAGTAAGGATAGTTGGCTGGTTTATAGCAAGCCAGCGCCGGAGACAGAAAAGTATTTCAGCGAGAACGGCCTTGAGCTTCCCTTTCACCTGCGATTTGACTTCATTGAAGGGCCGAAGCGGTTTCCCGATTGTTTACCAGATGTCCTGAATGACCATCCAAGCGATGAGCGCTTCAACGCCGAACGCCTGATGCAGTCCCATCCTGAGTGGAGCGATGAGGATGCACTTGCGGCCGTCAGAAAGGTTGGACTGCGCTTTGGCCCAAACGAAAAACAGCAACTGCTACAAGGTTTACCACTCAAGGCACTCACTGAGATTTATGGGCCTCTCCGAATTCAGCGTGCCAAATTCGACTTGATGCGAGAGCATGAGAAAGATGCGGAGTGGTGGTTCACTGGGCTGCAATGGGACATCAGTGCCGAAGTGGTGGGTACGAGCAGGACTGTACAAATCACTGTCGACCCTTTCACCGGAAGAATATTCGCAATCCACAGTTTCGGACCATAGGGCGTTGTGACGCTCAACTGGCGAAAAATATCGCAATTGCACTCATCAATACCCAGAAGCCACGCGCGCTCGCCGGCTGCTTACTTAATAATCCCGCGCTCACTCGCCTCGATAAACCGGATCAGCATCTCGACATCCTCGCCGCGATCCGGTTCCGACTTCAGCTTGTCCAGCGCCTGCGAAGTATTCATCTTCGAAGCCAGCAGAATCTTATAAGCGTGATGAATCTTCGCAATGCGCTCCTTCGAGAATCCCCGCCGCTCGAGCCCAACCTTATTCATCCCATAAGCGTGCGTGTCGCGCGCCGCCGAAGTCATGGAGTACGGCAAAACGTTCTGCGTGATTGTCGTCCCGCCGCCAATATAGGAATGCGCGCCAATGCGCACGAACTGGTGTACCGGGCACAGGGCTCCCACCACCGCCCATTCTTCCACGGTCACATGTCCGCCCAGCGTCGCGCCGTTCACCAGCATGGCGTGATCCTCAATCACGCAATCGTGCCCAATATGCGTGTACGCCATGATCAGCAGATGGCTGCCGACCTTGGTGAGTCCGCCGCCTTTCACCGTGCCGCGATTGATAGTCACAAACTCGCGGATCTCGTTGCGATCGCCGATCTCCAGCCGTGTCGGCTCGCCTCTGTAAGTCACATCCTGCGGCGCCATCCCGATCGCGCAAAAAGGAAAGAAGGCATTGTCAGTCCCAATTTTCGTCGGCCCTTCAATCGCCACGTGCGACCCCAGCCGACAACCCTCGCCCAACTCCACGTCCGCGCCAATCACGCAATACGGCCCAATCGCGCACGACGCGTGAACCTTGGCGCGCGCATCGATCAAGGCCGTCGGATGAATGTTCATGGAGACTGTGTTTGAAGAAGGTCCAACGATTCCAGGATTTTCCTCTATGCTCCTCAGTGTCCTCTGTGGCTAGAGCTTTTGAATCTCTCAGGACTGCGCATCGCCGTTCGATGCCCGCCCGCGCGAGCTGTCAATCAGCTGGCACGAAACCGCCGCTTCCGCCACGCGCTTCTCGCCCACATAGGCGTAACCCTGCATCTTCGCCGCGGTCATGCCCGGCACCGAGCGCCAGCCTTTGACCTCCACTTCCAGGCGCAGCTGATCGCCCGGGCCCACCGGCTTGCGGAACTTCGCGCGCTCGATCCCGGTAAACACCATCACCTTGTCGCTGCGGTCTTCGACTTCGGTCAGCAGCAGCGCGCCCCCAGCCTGCGCGATCGCTTCCACAATCAGCACGCCCGGCATAATCGGCAGACCAGGAAAGTGCCCCGCGAAGAACGGTTCGTTGATGGTCACGTTCTTGATGGCGACGATGCGCTCTTTGCGCTTCAGTTCGATCACCCGGTCAATCAGCAAAAACGGATACCGGTGCGGCAAGATCTTCAGAATCTCGTGGATGTCGAGCCCGGTCTTCGCTCCCGGCGAAGCCTCCGGCCCAGGGTTGCTCTCATTCATAGCTTGTCCAAGTAATTTGTTCGCACAAGAAGTAGTTCGTCCTTCGTGATCCTTCGTACCCTTCGTGGTTGACGCCTTTTTCGTTCAGCGTCCAAATCGCATCTTCTCAAAACAGCGTGAAGATTATACTGTACGCCTTGTACGCAGTGACGCTTCCTTCGCTCGCGGACGGAGTTAATGACACGGAGTTAATGACAAAGATGCCCGCCAGAAAAAAATCGGTCTCGAAGCCCGCCCCATCCGACCCAGCCTCGTCCAACCCACTGTGGAGCGACCGACTCCTCTACTTCCAAGCCCGCCAGGAGAAAATCGTTCAGACCATACGCGAGTTCGTCGAGATCGAATCGCCCAGCGACCACAAGCCCTCCTCCGACCGCATGGGCGCCTTCCTCGCCGGATATTTTGAAGCCGTCGGCGGACACGCGCACGTTCATCGCTCCTCAGACTTCGGCGACAGCGTCCAAATCGATTTCCCCGGACGCGACACCCAAAAGCCCGTCCTGCTCCTCGGCCACTTCGACACCGTCTATCCCCTCGGCACGCTGGCCAACATGCCCTGCCACCTCGAAGCTGGCCGCCTGCACGGCCCCGGCGTCCTCGACATGAAATCCGGCATCGCGCTCATGCTCTACGCCATCGAAGCCCTGCAAGCCTGGCACACGACGCTGCCTCGACCGGTCACCGTCTTTCTGGTCTCCGACGAAGAGGTCGGCAGCTATTCTTCCCGCGCGATCACCGAATCTCTCGCCAAGGATTCCGCCGCCGTGCTCGTGCTCGAACCGGCCGGCCCGCGCGGCGCCGTCAAGACCGCCCGCAAAGGAGTCGGCGAATACACGCTCACCGTGAAAGGCATCGCCGCCCACGCCGGACTCGACCCTGGCAAAGGACACAGTGCCATCCTCGAACTCGCCCGCCAAATCGTCGCCGTCTCCAAGCTGAACAATTTGCCGCAAGGCCTCTCCGTGAACCCAGGCGTGATTCGCGGCGGCACGCGCACCAACGTGATCGCCGCCGAAGCCGTCGCCGAAATCGACGTCCGCATCAAGCAGTCGAAGCAAGCCGCCACTCTCGACCGCAAACTCCGCGCCCTGAAGCCCGTCGACAAACATTGCAAACTCTCGATCGAGGGCGGCATCAACCGCATGCCCATGGAACGCTCCGCCGGAGTCGCCGCGCTCTACACCAAGGCGCAGGCCATCGCAAAGCAGATCGACTGGAAACTCGAAGAAGCTGCCGTCGGCGGAGGCTCCGACGGAAATTTCACCGCAGGCCTCGGCATCCCCACGCTCGACGGCATGGGAGGCGCTGGCCAGGGCGCCCACGCCATCCACGAACACATCGTGATCTCCGAGTTGCCGCGCCGCGCGCTGCTTCTCGCCGGAATGATTGAAGCCGTCTGAAGCGATGCCACCGCAGACACGGCACGAAAAGATTTCCTGTGCCTCCTCTGTGTCCTCTGTGGTGAAGATTCTTTTAGCGGTATCTCAGAACATCCGCCGGCGCTCAACGAAATTACGGCCGTGCCGTGAACACCAGAAAGTAATCCATCTTGTCGCCCTTCACGAAGTCGTATTGCTTCATGAGTTCGTAGCCCGCCTCTTTCGCCTCGCGAATCACCACGTCGCGCCCCACCCCGTGATCCTCCCCGTTGCCGTTGCGGTCAATGATTCCCACCTTGGCTCCCGCGCGCAGCGCCCCGCGCAGGTTCCGCAGCAAGGCCACGGGCTGCGCCACTTCGTGATAAGTCTTGAGCAGCAACACCGCATCCACCGAATTTGCGGGCAGAAGCGGATCGTCCGCTTTGCTCAAAATCGTCTTCACGTTCTGGAGCTGCTCTTTCTGCGCGCGCTCGCCGACATACTTGACGGCCTCAGGATTAATGTCGACCGCATACACCATGCCGCCCGCGCCCACTCGTCTTGCGGCGCGAACCGTGAACCATCCCGACCCGGCGCCAATATCGGCCACCGCTTTCCCCGGTGTGATACCGAGAATATCCATCACGCGATTGATCTGCAGCCGCTCTTCGCGCCCCGGCGAATCGAAAACCGAAAGATTTCCGGTGTAAGGTTCGCTGGTTTTGCGGTGCTCGCCCGGCGCCGCACTTGACGCCGGGTTTTGCGCGGAAGCGGCTCCGGCATTCGGCAGGGCATTCTGGAGCAACAGCAGCAGCGCGAGCGCGACCACACGAGGACTGGGCATGCGAACCTCCGCAGAGACGATATATCCTTCATACGCTCTCAAGCATAGACTCTCAAGATCGTTACGGGTGAGCGCCGCTGGGCACGAGCGATGCTCCGGAGTTTTGACTCTACCCGTGGTGTAGCCTAAACTTTTCCCAGGGACTTCGGCTTCTGCCGCACTCGCAGCCACTGTCCCCATGGAGGGTTCATGGGTGAGTTTTCGATCTGGCATTGGCTGTTGGTGATCGTCATCGCGTTCTTGCTATTCGGCACCAACAAGTTGGGCGCCGTAGGCAAGGGCTTGGCCGAGGGCATTCGTAACTTCAAGGCCGGAATGAAAGATCCCGAGCCCGAGAAAAAAGAACCCCCGAAAGAAGAAGAAATCAAGAACGAAGAAGCAGAGGTCAAAAAATCCTAACCAACCGCGCCTCGCTCGCGCAGCATGCCGTACACCAGCGCGACCGGCAATCCCACCACGTTGCTGTAGTCTCCTTCAATCCGCGGAATCCAGCGCGCAGCCCTGCCCTGGATCGCGTACGCTCCCGCCTTATCCATCGGCTCGCCCGTCGCCACGTACTCGCGCATCTCAACGTCCGACAACTTGCTCATGGTGACCAGCGTAGTTTCAGAACCAGTGGTCAGTTCTCGGTTCTCAGTTTTCGGTATTTCGTCGTTTGATTGCGAGGCAAGTGGCGCAGTCGCACCGGAAACTACTTCGAGCTTTTCATTGCCTATTGCTCCTACCAGGCACACTCCCGTAATCACGCAATGCATCCGCCCCGCAAGCATCCGCAACATGCGCACGGCATCCTCCGCATCCACCGGCTTGCCGAGAATCGTCTCATCCACCACGACAATCGTATCCGCGCCCAGCACCACATCGCCCGGCCGCGTCCGCCAAACCGCCAGCGCCTTCTCCCGCGCCAGCCGCTCCGCACACTCGCGTGGCGCCTCGCCTGCCCGGGGAGTCTCATCAATATTGGCCGGCTGCACAACAAACGAAATCCCCGCATTACGCAGAAGTTCCTTCCGTCGCGGCGATGCCGAAGCCAGTACGAGCATTGCGAGATTCTACCGAATCTTTCTACGGCGCAATCAACTCGATCCGATTTCCAAACGGATCCGAGATGTGGCATCGCCGAACTCCAGGCACGTTGTCGTCGGGCTTGACCTCGACTCCCGCGGCACGAAGGCGAGACGTCAAGGCTTCATAGTCGCGGCATCGCAAGGCCGGGTGCGCCTTCTTCGCCGGACGGAAATCCATTTCGACTCCCAGATGCAGGTGCACGCTGCCACTTTCAAACCAGCACCCACCGCGCTTCGCCAATTCCGCCGGCTTGGGAACTTCCGCCATGCCCAGTAAATCGCGGTAGAAGCCGCGCGCAGCCTCCTCTTCTCCCGCAGGCATGGCCAGTTGCACGTGATCAATCGCGATGAAAGGCGATTCATCCATACTCAATGTTAACCCACGACCAGGATTTGAAAACGCGTCCTCCTGTTAGAACTTAAGATCGCGCACGCATATGGATTCCCGAGCGCTTGAGCGAGCTCACTCCGTTTTCCGGCGATGGCCTCACCGTGGAAGAGCGGCCCATCCAGGGCCGCGACAAAGCATCTGATCATGAACCTGGGCTCTAGCCCCTGCGGAGAAAAACGTCGCAAGGTTCTGCCGGGTTGTGCTTAGAATGGCGAGGAGGCACAAATGTCGTTCATTCTGATTCCAGCACACGGTGAAGATGTGAAAGTAAACGCCTGGAACTGGCGGCCCACGCTTCTTCTCCTCCGCGACGCCAATCTGATTGACGACAGCGATTACGAACTGATGGGCTCGAACGGCTGTGGTGGTCGTGTCGACGCTGAAACCTCTGTGCGAGTCGCGGACTTCTTAGAACGAAAGCTCCAATCTATGCAACCGGGCCAACGAATTCGCGGCGACCTTTCCCTGACAAACAAGCCAAAGAAGCTGATCTTCTTTACCCCCGGGATGAAGGTTGAAGACGTCGATGCCAAAGAGGCGTACTCCGCCACCTACGAATGGCTGGTTATGTTTAGAGACTTTTGCAGGGCCTCGGCCGGCTTCAGGGTCTCCTAAGCAACCAAGGCTCGTGCAAGTCCCTGTTAGAATCAAGCATCACCACGCACCCATGGACGCCGCTTTTATCCGCAATTTCGCGATCATCGCCCATATCGACCACGGTAAATCCACGCTTGCAGACCGCCTGCTCGAGCTCACCGGATCCCTCACCGCCCGCGAAATGCAGGCCCAGGTCCTCGATTCCATGGACCTCGAGCGCGAACGTGGTATCACCATCAAGGCCCACGCCGTCCGTATGGCCTACACCGCCCACGACGGCCAGACTTACCAGCTCAATCTCATTGACACGCCGGGCCACGTCGATTTTTCTTACGAAGTTTCGCGTTCGCTCGCGTCCTGCGAAGGCGCGCTGCTCGTCGTCGACGCCTCGCAAGGAGTCGAAGCCCAGACTCTCGCCAATTCCTATCTCGCCATCAATCACGGCCTCGAGATTATTCCCGTCATCAACAAGATCGATCTCCAAAGCGCTGACATTCCCCGCACCAAGGAAATGATCGAAGGCGCCGTCGGCCTCGACGCTTCCGACGCCGTCCTCATCAGCGCCAAGACCGGGCAAGGTGTGCCCGACGTGCTGGAAGCCATCGTGAAGCGCGTGCCTCCGCCCAAAGGTTCGCCCGACAACCGGCTCCAGGCGCTGGTTTTCGACTCCTGGTTCGATCCTTATCGCGGCGTCATCGTCCTCACCCGCGTCTTCGAAGGCACTCTGAAAAAAGGCGACCGCATCCGCCTCTGGTGGAACGGCACTACCTTCGACGCCGAAACCCTCGGCGTCCTCACGCCCAAGCCCGTCGAAATCGATCAGCTCGTCGCCGGCGAAGTCGGCTTCGTCATCGCCAACATCAAAAATGTTGCCGACACCAAAATCGGCGACACCATCACCCACGACGCCAATCCCGCGCTCGAGGCCCTCCCCGGCTTCGAAGAAATCAAGCCCATGGTGTTCGCCGGGCTTTACACCATCGATGCCCACGCCCACACGCAGCTCCGCGAAGCCCTCGAAAAACTTCGCCTCAACGATTCGTCTTTCTTCTTTGAACCAGAAAGCTCAGTAGCGCTCGGCTTCGGCTTCCGCTGCGGATTCCTCGGTCTGCTTCACATGGAAATCATTCAGGAACGACTGGAGCGCGAATTCAATCTCGACCTCATCACCACCGCTCCCGGCGTGCGCTACAAGATCTACAAAACCGACGGCACCATGGTCGAAATCGACAATCCTTCCCGCTGGCTCGATCCCAGCGAAATCGCCAAGATCGAAGAGCCCGTCATTCTAGCCACCATTCTCACCAACGAAGAATATGTTGGCGGGATTCTCAAGCTGGTCGAAGAAAAACGCGGCAAGCAGAAAACCTTCGAGTACGTCAGTTCCTCGCGCGTGATGCTGCACTACGAATTGCCGCTGAACGAAATCGTCCTCGATTTTTACGATCGCCTCAAATCCGTCTCCCGCGGCTACGCTTCCCTCGACTACCACCTCGCTGACTACTGGGAATCGCCCATGGTCAAGATGGACATCCTCGTCGCCGGGGAGCCCGTCGACGCCCTCTCCATCATCGTGCACCGCGACTTCGCCTACGAACGCGGCAAGCTGCTGGTTTCGAAAATGCGCGAACTCATTCCCCGCCAGATGTTCGAGGTCGCAATCCAGGCCTCGATCGGCGCCAAAATCATCGCCCGCGAAACCGTTCACGCCATCCGCAAAAACGTCATCGCCAAATGCTACGGCGGCGACATCAGCCGCAAACGCAAACTCCTCGAAAAACAAAAAGAAGGCAAAAAGCGCATGAAGCGCATCGGCCGCGTCGACATCCCCCAGGAAGCCTTCCTGGCCGTACTCAAGGTCGGCGAGGGCAGTTCGTAGCGCCCATCCTGCCGGCAGTCGCGCCGGCGTCTCGCCGCCGCATCCGAAACTGCAAGCCGCGCTGAGCTTACTCGCGATCTTTCCGGGGCCCGCCGGCAGTCCCGGGCAACTGCCACGCCCGATCCTCCATCTGATCAATCCGAAAGATCAACCTGCGCACGGCTCGACCAGGAACTTCGAGCCCAACGCCGGGGTCTATCCCATCGACCATCCGCTCGGTCTTGGCCGGACCAACCCGCAAGGGAGGAATCCATGCACCGATGGGCTCGTTTCGCGCACGTCCTTCTTACATTCGCCGCCCTGACCGCGCCCAGTCTCGCCCAACTCGAGACCCCGCAGTCCGCGCCACCAGCCCCGCCGCCCGCGCTCGCCGACACCAAGTCCAAGGCCGAACAAGAAAAAGAAACCACCGCCCGCCATCAAGCCGCTCTCACCCTGCTCGACCTCGTTCTCGCCGGCGCCAAGAACCTGAGCCTGCCGCAAAACCGCATCGCGATCGCATCCGATGCCTTTCCCCTCCTGTGGACCCGCAACCAGCCTCAAGCTCGAAGCCTGGTTACACAGATGATCGGCGACTTCGCCCAGGCTGCCTCCCGCGAGCAAGAGACCCCGGAGCCCAACGCCCGCCAAATGCTCCACCAACAGTGGCAGGTGGTGCTGCAAACTATTGCCCAGTCCGATGCCGAGTTAGCTCTCAGCTTTATGGACGCAACCCACTCCTACGCGCAAATTGGAAATCCTGAGCAGGAGGAAACCGAAGAGCGCAACCTCCGCCTCGAACTCGCTGCCCAGGAAGCCGCGCACAATCCTCGCAACGCCCTGCGCCTCGCCGAGAAAGACCTGCAGACTCCCGGCGACCTGCCGCAGGAACTCCTCAATCTATTGACCCAGATCACTGCCAGCGATCCCGAAGCGGGAGCGCAATTGCTGCACGAAATCGTGGCTCGCGTTCGCGGCGCAGGCCTTTCCCCGGAAGACGGCAGCTTTATCTTCGCGCTCAATCTGCTCAACACCCAGGCCAACTCACAGCCCAATTCACAGGCCAACTCATCCGCCAACGGCGCCGCGCCCGACGATTCTTTGAAGACGCTCGCCAACTCCGTGGCCACGGCCGCGCTGAGCCCAGAGTTCCCCGCAACTTCTCTGCCCATGTTGCAAGGCTCTATGCAGACTTTCGAACTGTTTGCTCCCAGTCTCGCGAAGGCGTTGCAACAAAAGGTCGAGGAAACCACGCAAGCCCTCAACCCGCAACAACAAGCGTGGGATCGGTTCAACGAGGCCCAGGCCAGCGGAGATCCCAACCAGCTGCTCGCCATCGCCGAACAAGCCTCGCCCGACGTTCGCTCCAACATGGTCCAGCAGGTCGCCTGGCAGTATGCCAACAACGGCGACTTGCAGCGCGCCCGCCAGGTCGCCGAAAAACTCCCCGACCCCTTTCAGCGCGAGCAAACCTTGCAGCAAGCGCTTCGACAATCGGCATCGAACGCCGCCAATCAAGGCGAGTTTGCTGCCGCCCGCCAACTCGCGCAAGAAATCACTCCCGGCGAAGAGCGCGCCACCCTGCTGGCGCAGTTCGCTTCCAGCGCCGCGGAGGCCAAACAGCCAGCCCTCGCCCAGGAAATGCTCGAGGAAGCCGGAGGACTCCTGCTCAATCGTGCCGCCGGTGCGCCCGCCTTCGCCGCCCAGTTGCAGGTCGCCCAAGCCTTCACCCATGTGAAGCCCGCGCGCGCCGTGCCCCTGCTCGAGCGATCCGCCGGCCAGTTGGAGCAAGTGCTGGCCGCCGCCGTCGCCGTCGACCCCTTCTTGCCCTACCCCCGCTCCTTCGACTCCGGAGAACTCAAGCTCAACAACAGTTTCCTGTGCAATTCCCTCATCCGCCCTTATGCCGAGGCCACCGCCGAACTGGCCAACTACGATCTTGCGGCCGCCCGCATTCTCGCCGACCGCCTCTCGCTTCCTGAGGCCCGCCTGCTCGCCGAACTGTTGGTGGCGCGCAACGCTCTCGGCGACACCCCTGCTCCCGAGCCCGCCGGAGTGGTGCAGAGCGGGAGTTTTCTCTCGCGGATGCGGTACTAAGTCAGCATCAGAAAAATCGATTCGGCAAGTCGCAATTTTCGCTGGCGGAAACGATCGCAAACACTACGAAAAAGCCGCTAAAATCGCGCCGAAAACGAAAGTACGCTGACCCTGAATTGTGCAAATCTCAAAATAGGAACAAAAATCAGCCCGACCCATCCCCCGGTCATGTTAATGCTGAGTGAATTGCATAAATGGTTACTATTCATGGATTTGAGGGCCGGCTGCGCGCCTTCCCAAAACCGGCCGGTCGGCCTTTGCCGAAAGCAATCTCGAAAATGGTTTTCAATTCCACAAGCTTTTCCACAGCCCAGCCTCACTTTTCTGCCCTCCGCCGCAACCCCAACTCCCTAAGGGACTTACCCATACACATTTACGGTGTTTCCTGTATAGCAGTCTCCCCACCTCAGGGACCCTGCCCTTCCGTCTATTTCGCAAATCGGCGAACGCTGAACGAAATTGGCAGCCCGACCACTACCATGTGCACCACCAGCCCTTGCAACACATCATGCAGTTCGTACGGCCCTCGGGCGTGCAGCGCAGAGAGCGGCAAAACGATATAACTCATCACCAGCTCGACCGCCATCCCATAGAACAAACCGCACACCACCGGATGCTCCTTCAAAAAGCTCAGCCGACGGCTGGCCAAGTAGTAAACAGCAGTTGCCGAGCCAGCAATAAAAAAGTGCAGGCACACACCCAGCACATAAATGCCCACGCCTCCCTGAAAAGCCTGCGGCCCCAGCAAGCCAGCCGCAATCACCAGCGGCACTTTCCGTCCAAACAAAATGAAAGCCTGTGTAAGATCCAACGTCCCGGCAATCAACCCGCCCACGCCGATCGCCCGTAAAGCACTCCGTTTTTCCCACGCTCCATTCCCTGAAAACTTAGCTGCAGAATCTGCGCGCATCCCATCCCCTCTCATGACCCCCGATTGGTCAGCGACCGTTTGTCAGCGAACGCATGACCACACCCGGATAAGACGCGCGAAGCCCCAACCCGTAATCTGAAACCCTCTGAATACTTCTGAACGGACGATCCGCCTGATTTTTTTGGGAAGGGCACGAGCCCCAGCTCCCGCCTGATTTTTGGGAAGGGCGCGAGTTCCAACTCCCGCCCGATTTTTGGGAAAGGCACGAGTCCCAACTCCCGTCTGATTTTCGGGAAGGGCACGAGTTCCACTCGTGCCATCAAGCCACCCAAGAACCCAACCGCGCTTCAGCGCCTGAGGGGCGCTTCGAAAACGCAGCCGTTCCAGGGAAGGCGGGCGTTGGCCCAGGACTGGCCGACATCACCCACACACTGGGTGCCCCATCCTTGCGTTCTTCGCAAGGGTGGGTATAACGAATCCATAAGGAGACGCGGGCAGGTCGGGTTCTGTGCCACCCGCCCTTCGCAAAAGTCGCGAAGGACGGCGCACCCATTGTGCAGGTCACGCCAGCGAGATCAAAGGCCTGGGCCACCCGCCCACCCCGCCAATCCCGTCGCCGGTGGGTTCGAGCCCCACTCGCTCCAGCCATTTTCTGAATTGAAAAGCCAGTTTTTGGCGAGTAGAATCTGTTGGCCGCTCTGGGGATGGCTCGCATGTTGAACTCGCGGCCGTCGAGGGCGTTGGTTTCTTTACTTGGCTTCCCCGTCGTTTTTTGCTGCGGCTAGATGCGGGAGATGATTCCGGGGCCATCCTTAGCTCTCATCCGCACAAGAAGGAGGTGGGCGATCATGAGTCACGTTCTGATCAAGGGAGTCAAATCGCCGCTGGTTATTACCTTGAAGTCCTGGTTAAACAAGATTCAAGATCCAAGCCCGGGTTTGAACGCAGACGATAAGTACGACCAACCGACCTTTGACGCCGTCGTGAGATTCCAAATTGCACAGGGCCTGCATCCTGACGGCAAGGTCGGGTCGGGCACCTGGGGTGCGCTCGGCAAAGAAATCGGCGAGTGGGACTTTCCGCTGGAAATAATTTCGCTGCTGCCTATCTGGCTGAAAAAGCTGATCACCGGGAAATCCCAGGTTCTCGGCGCGATGGCGTTCAATCCATCGACTTTTTTAGGCATGTACATGAAAGAATTCGGGGGGTTGACGCAAAGCCAGATCGATGGCTTGGAACTGCTGCTCGGTTGCATTGAGTTGGACCCCGATGTCACCGACATTCGCTGGGCAGCCTACATGCTGGCGACCGTCAAATGGGAATGCGGCGACACCTGGCAACCGATTGAGGAAGGCGGGAAAGGGGCAGGCCACCCCTACGGTACGGCCGTGCAAGTGAAGGACGCGGCCGGAACCACCTATAGCAACACCTACTACGGCAGAGGGTATGTGCAACTCACCTGGAAAGCGAACTATGAGAAGCTGGGCCAGGCACTGAATCTTGGCGATCAATTGGTGATTCACCCGGAGAAGGCGCTCGATCCCGCGATTGCTTATCCGATCATGTCTTACGGGATGCGGAACGGGTCATTCACGGGCAAGAAATTGACGGACTTTATTCACGCCACCCAGTGTGACTACAAGAATGCACGCAAGATCATTAATGGCCTAGACCAATGGGCCACCATTAAGGGTTTTGCCGAAAAGCTTGAGGCCATGCTCCAGGCCAGTCTCGGACCATGAAACATCGTGTCCGATCGTGCCCGAATGTTCTCAGGGAGGAACGGTGCAATGGAGGAAAAGCCGATCGTGCATTGGCGCCGGACTAGGTGGACCCTGTATCTGGGTGTAACGCTTGCCTTCTTGACTCCGCCCGCATGCGCGGTTCGGCCGTCAACTCCGGCCGTCGAGGCCAAAGAGGCCAGCCCTGTCCCGGCCTCTGCCAGCTTGAAGAAAACCGACCTCGCCTACGCGGATCGTGTTGCCTGGCGAACTCAGCTGAAATGGCCTCAGGATTGTGAGGATTCCTTCGATTACCCCGATAAGAGTTTCGCCGGACTGGCATTTTTCGAGTTGTCCGCCAATCGCTATCTTGTCCAGGTAACCTGCACTCTTGGGTCGTACCAGGGGGCGTACGTTTTCCTTCTCCTCGACGAGTCGCGATCGCCTTCGGATTCGAAGCTGCTCCGCTTTGTCGATTATGAAGATTCCGGTGAATCCGGACCTAACCGATTGCAGAAGCACAGGGTGACTCAGCTCACCGGAACACCCGAGTTTGATGCGGACAAGAAGCAACTCCGGCTGATCAACAAGTTTCGTGGTCTCGGCGACTGCGGTTTCATGAGCACGTACTCGTTCACCAAAGAACAACCAGAACTCGTTCTCTTTCAAGCCAAACTGGAATGCGACGGCAAAGGACCCTTCAACCCCCAAGAGTGGAAGAAAAAGAACCCCGAGTGAAACCGGCGGGTGGCCAGTTTGGGGGGCTACGTCAGAGCGAGCGATCTAAGGAGCGGTTTTGCTGTCTGGTGGGATACCCAAGAACTGCAAAATAAATCCTATGAAGATTAAGAAGAAGCCCGCGTCGACAAGCAACGGCATATCGAAGTTAACAATGGCGGCGGGTTTTCCGTTTTCAACTTCAGGACACGAGACTGTTCCAACAGTAACTCCACCATAGGCTTGAGACTTTACCAGCAGACGGTCGTTTACACATAGCGCCACATCTCCCTCGCGCGTTGTGACCACTTTGATGTCTGAGGACTCTGCTTGGAAAGAGAGGAACAGCAGCACAGCGCCAAGCAGGTTGCACAGCAGTGCGATGCGGATCCAGCGGCGAGTTGCGAATACAGCAAAACTGAACATAGACTCCTCCTAATTAAGGCGCTGAAGGGAAATCGAGTCCTTATTGAGACCGGGAAACGGCTGGCACAAAACCCAAAACCCGAACCCAAAACCCGGGGACAAACGCGCTGTCCCTCCCCTACTCCTCATCCCCCACCCCACCCTCCGCCAGCGACTCAAACCGCGTGCTGTTTTTCAAGAACGCCATCTTCACTTTTCCGATCGGCCCATTCCGTTGTTTCGCAATAATGAGCTCGGCCTTCCCCTGCAACTCCGCATCGTCGGGCTTATAAATCTCTTCGCGAAAAATAAACATCACCAGATCCGCATCCTGCTCGATCGAACCTGACTCGCGCAAATCCGCCAACTGCGGACGATGATCTCCGCCCCGGCTTTCCGGCGCGCGGCTCAACTGCGACAGCGCAATCACCGGCACGGCCAGCTCCTTGGCCAGCGCCTTCAGCCCGCGCGAAATCGCCGACACTTCCTGCGTCCGATTCTCAAACCGCTTCCCCCCGCCCGACATCAACTGCAAATAATCCACGATGATCAAATCCAGCCGCCCGCCCTGCGCCTGCTTCAGCCGCCGCGCCTTGGCCCGCATCTCGCTCAAAGAAATCCCCGGCGTGTCATCGATAAAAATCGGAGCATGCGCCAGCTGCTCCATCGCCCGCACCACTTTTCGCGTATCGTCTTGCCACAAGGAGCCGGTCCGCATCTTGTGCGCATCCACCCGCGCCTGCGAACACAGCAAGCGCATCAGCAGCGCCTCACGCGACATTTCCAGCGAGAACACGCCCACCACCTGTTGATCTTCAATCGCCGCGTTCTCTGCAATGTTCATCACGAACGCCGTCTTGCCCATCGAAGGCCGCGCCGCAATGATCACCAGATCGGACCGCTGCAATCCCGAGGTCATCTCGTCCAGGTCGGAGTAATGCGTCGCCAGCCCGGTGATGCGCTGCCCGCGTTGCAGCAGCGCGTCGACCGAGCCAAACGACTCTTTCACAATTTCCTGGATCCCCATGAACCCGCGCCCAATACGCTTTTCCGAGAGCTGGAAAATCGCGGCCTCGGCGTCACTGAGCACATCTTCGGCCAGATCCGACTGATCCGACGCCCGCGCAATCGCCGTGCTCGCCGCGGAAATCAGCCCACGCAGCATGGCCTTGTCGCGCACAATCTTGACGTAATGCTCAATGCTCGGCCGGTCCGGGACGCCGTCGACCAGGCTCGACACGTAAGCCACGTCGCCGATCGGCTGCAGATCCTTGTGCCGGTCGAGTTCCTCGATCAGCGTGATCATGTCAATCGGCCGCGACGATTCCGCCAGATCGACCATCCGCGAATAAATGCGCCGGTGCGAATCCAGCGAAAAATCCTCGATCCGCAAATGTTCCGCTGCCTGGTTGTAAGCGAAGTTGTCGAGCAGGATCGCGCCCAGAATCGAGCGCTCAGCCTCCACATTCGCCGGAAGCGTGCTAATGCTGTAATCGGTAGTCGCCATAGTCTCTATTGCAAGTCTCTATTGCACTGTGCTCCATCCGCCGTTTCAGCATAAGCGAATAGAAAGCGAAACGCAAAATGAATTGTGCAGAAGCTGTGAAGCCCCGCGACTATCCTGTGGAAGCCCCACGAAAACCAGTCCCGAACAGAATTTCGCCGACTCGCAGGAAATGAGATTTGGTCTTGCGGAAAAACACGGCAAAAGCAATTCCCAGCGCAAGCATCACGATCAGGGCAAAGCGCACCGAGGGTTCGTGAATCAGAATCTCGGCCCCGCCGACGACCAGAGCAATCCACGCCTCGGGTGAGTGCAGAAGATGGATCCATTTGGGATGGGATTCCATGCCAGCAAAAGATATCACTTTGCGAAGCGAAGGAGTAGATTTCCACTGCATGGCGCCGCGCTGCGAGATATGATCCCGGTCGAGACAGAAGAGCCAGGCAGAGAGAGGAATACGGAATATGGCTGCGACGGGAATCGGAATTTCGCGGATCGGGCAGATCGCCATCCACGCGCACGACGTGGATCGCGCTGCCGCTTTCTATCAGGATGCGCTGGGGTTGAAGCTGCTGTTCAAGGCCCCTCCGGGGCTTGCCTTTCTCGATTGCGGCGGCGTGCGCCTGATGCTGACCCGCCCGGAGAAGCCCGAGTTCGATCATCCCAGCTCCGTTCTTTACTTTGCCGTCGCCGACATTCAGGCGGCGCACGCCGGCCTGAAAGCGAAGGGCGTGCAGTTTGAAGACGACCCGCACCTGATCGCCAAAATGCCCGACCATGATCTCTGGATGACGTTCTTCCACGACTCAGAGGGAAATTTGCTGGGCCTGATGAGCGAAGTGAAGAAATAAGCGACTATGCAGCGCTTGCCGGATTGCGAAGCCTGCCAGGAACCACACGCCCTCCTCTGCTATCATCGCTGGCGGAGTATTTCGCGGTATGCCATTCCTCGACGACGAAGATTTCGAAGACGACGAAATTCCCATTCTTTCCGCAAAAGGAACAGGAGAAGGACTCATGGATGAAGCTTCGGCCACCGGCCCGGGCGCTGGACGCCGCAACGAAGACATCGCACTCGATCTGATGAAGTTCATCGCCATGACCACGGGCTACGGCCGAACCACCTCGTCGGGCGTGGGATTTCAAGGCACCGGCTCCGCCGCCAAACCGGAAGACTACGCCGACCACCTGCTCGAGTTGTACGGCAAATGCCTGGGCGCAGTCGCCGCGAAAAAGTAGGACTACGCAGTGCCCAGTCTGGATTGCGCCTCAGGGCCTTTGGAGTTGATTGCCGGCCAGTTTTTTCCGCACGGTGTCCCACTGGCGGCGATGGGTCGCGTAGAGATGCGCATCAAACTGCTTGAACAGTTCAGACTTGGAAACTTTTCCAGGAGCCGCGTGGAATTTTTCGCCGCACACCGAGCACTCACTTCTGGTCCACGCTCCGCGCGGGGAAGCGATCGGTAGTAGATGTGCCTTCGGCATTTCCGTTACAGACTCATCACCTTCAGTTTATTGCTTTTGCCCGGCTTTGTACTGAATCCCCAGCTGGTCAAACAAAAAGCTGTAGACGTCGGCATTCTGCTCGACGGCCTCATCGAGCGACGCCCCGATCAGTCCGTGCCCGGCGCTCGACGATGTGCGCAGCAGGATAGGATGGCCGGAACTGTCGGCGGCCTGCAGGCGCGCGATCATCTTGCGTGACTGCATCGGGTTGACGCGGTGATCGTTTTCCCCCGTCGGCATCAGGATCGCGGGATACGCCGTGCCGTCTTTCACATGATGGTAGGGCGAGTAGGCGTAGAGCGCCTTGAACTGGTCGGCATCTTTCACGGTGCCGAATTCGGTGACGTTGAACGCGCCGTTGGGATCGAGTTCAACGCGCAGCATGTCGTAGATGCCGACGTAGGACACCACCGCGCGGAACAGGTCAGGACGCTGGGTGAAGGCTGCGCCCATCAGCAAGCCTCCGTTGCTGCCGCCGAGAATCGCCAGATGCGCCGGCGAAGTATATTTCTGGTCGATCAGATATTGCGCGCAGGCCAGGAAGTCGTCGAAAACATTCTGCTTGCGGGTGAGGTTGCCCGCGAGGTGCCATTCCTCGCCATATTCGGCGCCGCCGCGCAGGTTCGCGTCGACATAAACGCCGCCTTGATCGAGCCAGAGGCGCGCCGAAGCGCCGAGAAAATACGGCTCCTCGCTGATGCCATAGCCACCGTAGCCATAGAGCAGGGCCGGGTTGGTGCCGTCGAGCCGGGTGCCTTTGCGCCGGATGATGTTGACCGGAACGCGCGTGCCGTCCTTGGAGACGGCAAAGTCGCGCAGCACTTCAGAGTCGTCGAAGTGAATGGGCGACGTCTGGACCAGCGCCGTGGGCACGGCTTTTCCGCTCGCAGCGTCGAAACCGAACCAGGCCGGAGGCGCGAGATAAGTGGAAGTGAAGAACAGCACATCGCCGCCGCCGGTTGGAACCACTTGCCCGACTGAGGAGATGGGCGGCAGTGGCACTTCTCCCATGGGTTCGAAGACGGGCGGCGCGCCGCGCTGGCCGCGCTCAGAAGATTTTCGTCCGAAGACGCGCACCCGCGAGGGCCCGCCCATGATGTCGATCACGTAGAGACGGTCCACGGTGGGAACGAAATCTTCGATCGAGGCACGGTCGCTTTCGTCGGTGCCGCCGGAGCGTCTGCGGGACGACAACCTTGGCTTGCGCGAGATCATCATGCGCGAGGTCGAGATGCGCGAGCGGCAGCCGCAGAATCTGGCCGCGCGGCGCATCCTTGCGCGAGAGCAGGTAGAGCGCCGGGTCCACGCCAAACTTTACCGAAACGATTCCATCTTCGAAGTGCGTGATCTGGGTCCACTTGCCGTCGGAATCCATCAAGTAGTGCGCGAACTGGCCGCCATCGCCGTTGCCGACCGAGGCCAGCAGCCACTCTCCGTCGTCGCTGGTATGGAGCTGAATTTCGGCGATGCGGGGAAAATCTTTGCCGATGATGTAGGTGTCCTGCTTGGGGTCGGCGCCGAGTTTGTGAAAGTAGACTTGCTGGTAGAAGTTAGCGTCTTCCGGCGGACGCTCGTCGCCCTGCGGATAGCGGGTGTAGTAGAAGCCGGAACTGTCGGCCTTCCACGCAATGCTGCCGCCGGCAGTGGCAAAGTTCACGCGGGGAACGACGTCGGCGAGTTCCTTGCCCGTGGCCACTTCAAAAATATGCGCCGAGGCGTCTTCCGATCCGTTTTCCGAGAGCGCCGCCGCGACATACTTGCCGCCGAACGAGGGCACGAAGAAATCCATCGACAGCGATCCTTTGGCGCTGGCGGCGTTAGGATCGAAAATGACTCGGGCGCTGGCGGGATCGTCGGCCGAACGCATCACCACCAGCGTGGGCTGCTGCTGGGGTGGCTGGTATTTCTTGGCAAACAACATTCCGGCGCGGAACTGCAGACCGAAATATGAGGCGGAGCCTCCGGCAATGAGATGCTTCAGGCGATCTTTAATGGCGGCGCGGGCGGGCAGGTGATCGAAATATTCGCGAGTGCGCGCGTTTTCGGCGGCGCTCCATTGCTTAACCGCGGGGTCATCCCAGTTTTCCAGCCAACGGTAGTCGTCCGTGACCGTGACCCCGAAGTATTCATCGGCGACGGGCCGCTTGGGAGTGTCGGGCGGCTTAGGGACGGGCGCGGTCTGCGGGAAGGCGAAGGCGGTGAGAAGGCAAACGCATAGAAAGAGCCGTATCAACTTCTTCGTTGGCATGGGAAGGCCTTTAGGGCAGGCGCGGGAATTATACAAGGGCCCGGTATCGCCTTGTCATCCTGAAGCCCGCGTTCTCAGCGGGCCTCAGGATGACAGAGTCTGGATTTAATCAAGAATCTGGATTCGATCAGGGGCTTCGATGGAACAAAAAAACCGCGCCCGTGGCAGGACGCGGTTCTGAACCTTCGTGGACGGGAGGCGCTCGCGGCCAGCTGCCGACTTAACGCTTCTTGCCCTTCTTCGCCGGTTTTTTCTTTGCCGGTTTTTTCTTGGCGGCCTTCTTCGCTGCTTTCTTGGCCGGCTTCTTGGCGGCTTTTTTCTTCGCGGGCTTTTTCGCGGCCTTCTTGGGAGCCGGTTTTTTCTTTGCCGGTTTCTTTTTCGCCTTGGGTTTGCCGCCTCCGCCGCTGGGAGCGGCAGGTGCGGGTTTGGGGGCGGGAGGCGCGGGAGCAGGCACCGGTACGGCCGCTTCGGGGGCCGGCTGGCCGGATTCTTCTTCCTCCTCTTCCTCTTCGAAATCCTCTTCCAGCGACTCGGTGTAAGCTCCGCTGTCGCCGAATTCTTCCTCTTCGTCACGTCCGTAGAGCGTGGGATCGTAGAACGTCATTGTTCCTCCTGATTCAGTGGCGGCCGGGTGCGCACGGGGCTCCTGGCTGCGGGCACAAAGAAATTTAAAAGACCACCGGAAACCTCTGCTGGAACGGCGCGCGATTATAGCACGACGTTCGGTGCAGCCTGCAAGCGCCGCAATCACGACCGCAGACTGGTTTATCTATCACAGGGCACGATCAAAAGAAAGAGGAATTCCACGACCAAAACAAACGACCAGCCCAAACAGGAATTCCAGGATGCGCCGGCTGCTTTCGGTGGGCCGCGGGAAGTCCCGGTCTCGGGCCTTTCCGTCGCGGAGGGCTGCCGCAAATAAAAGACGAATAGACGTTGCCGGTGGCCGGCAGCCTCTGATGAAAACTCCCCACGGCTGCAACCGGCAATCCGTGGGCGACACCGACACTCGTGCGATCGGCCATTGCAAAGCATCGATCACGAAGGACACGAAGGTCCACGAAGGAAACCAAATCAAGAATGGTTTCCTTCGTGGACCTTCGTGTCCTTTGTGGTTAGTGCCTTTTCCTTCAGTGCCGCTGCGGCCACGAAAGGCGCTTCACGACGCTGGCGTCCCCGTGGATCACCACATCGGCAGCTCCAGAACTGATGGTGACAGGTGCAGAGACCACGTTGGCGAAAGCCGTCGGCAGGGATGAGCGATTGGGACTGGTTTGAATGTTGGCGGTGCCGTCCACCAGCGCGGTGATGGCGAAGACATAGGTGTTGCCGGCCGAGAGCGGGGGCAGAGTGATGGAAGTTTGCGAAGTGTAGAAAACGCCAGCGTTCAAATAATTGGGCACTCCGTTCGGATTCGACAGCACATACGCCGACACGCTGTAGCCGTAGGGCGCGCCGGTGGCGGGCGCGGTCCAACTGAACGAGGGCGTGGTGGTGGAGAGCGTGGCAGAGGTAAAGAGGGTGCCGCCGTTAATCGTGGGATTCTGCACGGGCCCGACCAGCGGCGCCAGCGGGTTACTGGAAGGTGCGACCGACTCGCCCGTGACCAGCGCGAAGTTCACCGTGGACGAGGAGCCGGGAACCGGTATGGGGATAATCGCTTCTTCACAGAAACTTTCCGCGCGAGTCCAGGTCGGGGAAAAAGGATCGTTGTAGTCGAGCGCGCCCAGGCTCTGGTCGGTCAGGATGCCAGGCTGCTGCGCGCTGTCTACGCTCAGTTGGAATCCAGTGGAATCGCAGCTGCTGAAGTTCACCAACGACGAGATGCCCAAGGGCTCGTAATAGTCGACAGCCAGGTTCAGGTTCGGTCCATTGATGGAAGCTCCCGGCGCGTTGACGCCGACCACGAACGGCTCGGCGATGACGGAGAAGCCCGAGTAGTTGGAACTGGCAGGGGAGGGAGCCGCGCCCGTCAGCGAGGTCGCCCATTGCGATCCCTGCACGCTCACGTTCAGCGAAGTGGGAGAGCTGTGCTGCAGGGTCTGGGTGATGGGGTTGGTCGCGCCGTTGGTCAATGACAAATCTGAGACCGTGGCCTCCGCCCCCAGCACGCTAAGGTTGAGCAGCGCGCCGAGAGTGATGGGTTCGTACTGCGTCAGGAAGCCAGTGGTGGACTTCGACCAGTCAATGTTACTCACGTAGCCGAAGGAAGTCGACAGCGTGGGCGAGTTCGCTGGGTCGCTCAGCAGCGGGTAGAAGGTCTGATTCTCCAGGTCGAACTGAATCGCAGTCGGCTCGGCCACCGAATCCAGGCCCGACAGGTTCAAATCAAATTGAGTCGTAGTGTTGGCGCTCAGGGTTGCGAGGGGCGAGCCGGCAATGTTGTGGCCCAGGTCGAACGTGCTGCCACTGATCCAATAGGCGACGGAGCTCGAGGGAAGTACGTTGGCTCCGCCGAAGGCGAGCCAGTAGTTGCCGGCGGGCACGCCCGCTATGCTGATGATGCCGGGGCCGGTGGTGGCGCCCTTGAGCACGGTGAGAGAGCCGTCAGGTTGCGGCGCCACCGCGGAAATCTCCAGGCTGTCGGACGAACCGACCGGAACCGGCACCGGGCCGCTTGGCTCCCAGTAAGTGTTGATCCAGCTGACGGTCACGATGCCGGTGGGGCTGACCATCCAGGACTGAGTCGCCGTGCCGCCGGAGGCCGTGCTGGCAGTAACGGTAAAGCTGTTCGAGGTGCGCGACTGCGCGGCGGTCGGCGTCCATGAGACGGCGTTCCCGCTCAGGGCCGATCCCGTGGGACCGGTGGTCAGCGAATAAGTGACCGCTCCGCTCGCCGGATCGACGGCGACCGGCGTGTAGGAGTAAGCCTCTCCCTGGGCCGCGGCCGTGACCGGAGCGCTGGTGAAAATGGGCGACGAAGACTGCTTCTGCGAACTGCCGCTGCTGCTGCAGGCACTGAGAAACCCTGCCAAAAGCAACGAGAGAACGAGTAGGGCGCGTGTAAACATTGGACCTCCTGGGAAGGGCCGACAATCCGGGGAGAAAATCCTACCACGGCTATCTGGTCTGAGAATGTGCCAGCGCCTACATCTTGCAGGAAATTGTGAGATCAAACCCAAGGGACAAGGTCAGTTGTGAAAGTGTCACAAGAAAGTGTCACAGTCTCGGGGAGCAAACTCAGGCTCTAACGGGTTAACTGCACGGTCAGGATCATGCCGGGGCGGATCACGGCGACGTTGCGGTTGTCGCGCTTGAGGGCGGCGACCGTGGTGCGGTAAGCGTTCGCGATGGAGTAGAGGGTTTCGCCGGATTTTACTTTGTGATGCACCACGTCTTTCGGGTTCAGCCGCGAGACCTCCAGGCGCTCGATCTGGGCTGACTTGGTGGCCGGCGGCTTCACTGTCGCCGTCTCGGCGGGCTTGGCTGCGGCCGCCGGATGTTTCGCTTTGCTGGTATTAGATGAGGTTCGCGCGGAGGCGACTTCGGTCTGGTGCACGCTCGGAGAGACCGGCAGGTGCAGGGCGATGATTCTGCGTCCGCTCAGGCTGTTGCCGCGGATGCCGTTCCAGCGGCGCAGCATTTGCGGCGAGACGCCGAAGTTTTCGGCGACGGTTTCGACCGTGTCGCCGGCATGAACTTTGTAGCGCGTGATGCGGCGGGCGTAGGTCGCAGTGTCGTTCAGCGGGTGCTTGCCGGGCGCGACCGGGATCACCAGTTTGGCGTCGGCTTCGAGCTCGGGTCCGTCGAGATGGTTGGCTTCGGAGATCGACTTGGCCGTGGTGTGATACGTCCGGGCCAGCGTGGCCAGCGTGTCGCCGGAATGAACCGCGTGATAACGCCACCACAGGCGCATGTCGGCTGGAATGGAGGCGATGGCGGTTTCGTACTGATCTTTTGTCCCGGCCGGCAGGTGCAGATCAAACTGGCCTTCGCGCGGCGTGGTCAGGCGCAACAGGCTGGGATTCAGGTCTTGTAATTCTTCGGCCGTGGAGTTCACGCACTCGGCCACAAGGCGAAGGTCCACGGGATAGCTGATTTTCACCGTATCGTATTCCGCCGCATGCTCCATCGCGACCGAGCCCAATCCATACTGCGACGGATTCTTCGCCATGATGGTCACGGCCAGAATGATGGGCACGTAATTCTTGGTTTCCTTGGGCAGAACGTTGCGGTTGTAGAGCTCCCAGAAATCGGCGTAGCCGGTACGCTTCACGGCTGCCTGCACTGTGCCGGGGCCGGAATTGTAGGCCGCCATGGCGAGGTACCAGTCGCCAAACTGGTTGTAGAGATCTTTCAGGTGGCGAGCGGCGGCGCGGGTGGATTTTTCGGGGTCCTGCCGGTCGTCGACCCACATGTTGTGGTGCAGGCCGTAGCCGCGGCCACGGCTGGCCATGAACTGCCAGATGCCGCGGGCCCCGACTCGCGACACAGCCAGGGGATGGAATCCTGACTCAGCCTGCGCCAGATAGATCAAGTCCTGCGGCAGGCCTTCCTCCTTCAAGGTCGCCACCATCATGTCGTGGTAGCGGCCCGACCGCGCGTAGGCGCGCTCGAAGACGCCGCGACCATGGCCTGAAAAGTAGGTGATGTAGCCCGCCACCTGGTCGGTCATCATCAGCGGCAGGTCGGAATGCGTGTTCTTGATTTCGGCTTGCGCCTTGGCGGCAACGCCGGCACCGGCGGTGGGAGTTATCCCGTTGGTTGCGTCGTTGGTCAGATCGATGGGCGCGGGCTCGGATTTCTGCTGCGTATCTTGCGCCTGCTCGGCATCGGTGGCCGTGCCCCCGGGATAGAGTTCGTTGACGCCCTCTACGATGTGATCGAATTCCTCTTGCAGGCGGTCGTCAGACCGGATGTCGAGATTGCTGCTCAGCAGGGCGTTGAGCGCGTCGTCGAAATTCTGCTTGGCGCTGACGCTATTACCCGCGTGGTAGTTGGCCACACCTTCCTGGTATTCCCTTTCGGCTTGGGCGATGAGATCGGAGACCGGGTCGGAAGCGGCGGATTGCGCGGATGAGGATGACTGCGAAGACCGACTGGCGCCGGCGGAAGCTGGCTCGGCCGCGGCATCCTTCGTCTGAGCTTGCTTAGCTGACTGGGAAGCAGGCTCCGAAACCTGGGACGGCGGAGTGGGCTGAAGCGCAGGCGCGCTTCCCGGCGGCAGCAGAGAAACTGGCTTCTGCGCGGTCTGGCAGCCGCCAGCCACCAGAATGACGGAGGCGAGCACGGCGGTCCGGACATCAATGAAAATGAATCGGAGGTTGGCCAATCGCATGTTTCTCTGAGCTTGTCTTATTCCTCTTATTTCTCTTTATTTCTCTAGGAGATACGTGCGTCTCCCTGGACGAACGTCCGATGAATTCTACCAAATCGTACTCGGCAGCCGCGTCGGGGTCAATCGCCGAAAAGGCACCACTGGGGTTACTTTCGGCACCTGGAGCGGAAGGTTACCGGGACGGCCGGCGGACAAGACTGCCCAAATCCAGAGCTGTGAACCCACTCTCCCCGGACGAACGATAGAAAGCCGCCAGCGAGTTTTCTTGCGAATGAGGGCGCAAGAGCTGAAATCCGAAGGTGCTGATTGCTCCGCGGATGCAGTCACGGAAAATGCCGAAACCGCCTAGCTCATCTTCTTGGCATAGAGTGGCGTATACCGGTTGGAATCTCCATTCATGCCGTCCCTGCTGGTGATTACATTGGTGAATGTCTCCCGCGTTTCCCCGCCGTCGGCTGGATTCCAAGCGAGTGCGATCGTGGCTGTGCTCCGGATGTCGAACGTAATCGTGACGTCGCCTTCATTCATCGGAGTTTTGACGGGAGGAGAATTCAGATCTTTGGGCGCGGTCTTGGTATAGGTGACGACGTGCTCGTCGGAAAAATAGTAGTAATAAGTAGAGCCGTCATAGACATTCCACCAACCCTGCAGCCAGTCGGGCACGGGTACAAGGCCCGCCGGTTCCTTGCTCACTTCCCAGAAGAGGACCTTGGACGCGCCAAAGATGGCGGCTTCGTTCATCACCGCTCCATTGCCGCCGGGGGCCTTTCCATCCTGCATGATGTGCGTCTGGTCCCACAATTCCGTGTGCATTCCGCCAAATATCAGTATTCCCTGCTGCCCATCGATGTATTGTTTCATTTGTCGGATGTTCCGCGTTTTCTTCGATGAGTCCCGCTTGATGTCTTCGACTCGCCCGTATGTGCCCGAAAAATACTGCTCCAGTTCATCCACAGCCCGAATGTAGTAGTAGGGTCCAAGTTTTTCATTAGCCCGCCGAAAACTATGGGGCGGCACTTGCACTCCAGCCTTGTTCAACGCCTCACTGACTTGCAGACAGCACGGAGTGTTTGTTGGCTCGCCGGGCTTGAGATTCTTATTCAGTTCATCGATGTAATTCTTTATGTGCTTGGGAAGAGCCGCGTATGTCGGGTAATTGCTCTTAAGCTTGTCGAAATCTGTACGAATCTTGCCCGTGTAAAACATACGGTCCTCCCATCAATCTCGAATTTTCGACTACTGCAACGCGAAGCATATGCCAGCTTTTTCCGCTACGCAAGAGGAGCAGGAAAAAGAGGAGCAGGAAAAAGGCGGAGATAAAGAGGGGCAAGAATGCGATCTTGCGTACCTACCTTTGAGGTGGCGACGAATGATGCAGGTGGCTCAGACCCGCCAGTAATCCGGGCGCCAGGTCTGGATCGCCTTCTTGATGTCGGCGCGGGAAAGTTTTTCGTTCATGGCGCGCTCGGCCAGCTTCGGGAGTTCGGCGTCGGAGGCGAAACGCAGGCCGCACAGCTGATCTACTGTGAGTTCAGAAATGCGCGAACGCAAGGGCTCGGGCAAAAGCTGGGCCAGGCGCAGACGCTCTTCCAGGCGGATCACGCGATCCTGCACCTTGATCGAGTACAAACGCACCCTGAACACCAGGGTCAGGCAGGCCGCGGCCAGCAGGATCAAGAGGAAGGCGTGGAAGTTCTCCCGCCGATCGCTATGCCCAAAATGCGCGAAAAAATGGATCAGGGTCATGATCAGCCCGATCACGAAAACGGGAAGAACGAAGAAGTGAAACGGCGGATCCCAGCGGGTATGGTGAGCGAAAGACTGCGGTTCCTGGGCCATGACAGACTCCTTATCGGAAGACGGCCAGTGTAGCAGAGTCAGGGAGGGTTGGACTGGCAACTGGTCGCCGCGGTCGCGTGTAGAATCACCTGTTGCCGGAATCTGTCTCCGGAATCCATTTGGCACGACTGCGAATCCATACTTTTATGAAAGCCATTCAGGTTAAACAACCGGGCGGGCCGGAGGCGATGGAACTGGTGGAGTTGCCGGTTCCGGAGCCGAAGGCGAGTGAGGCGGTGGTGAAGCTGGCTGCTTCGGGCGTGAACTTCATTGATGTCTATCAGCGCGAGGGCAGATATAAAGTTCCGCTGCCGTTCGTGTTGGGGCAGGAGGGCGCGGGCGTGGTGACGGCGGTCGGCGCCGACGTGACCACGGTAAAGAAAGGCGATCGCGTGGCCTGGTGCGGCGTGCTGGGATCGTATGCCGAGTATGCGGCGGTCGCCGCGGATCGTCTGGTGCCGATTCCCGCCGGCGTGACGGAGCAGCAGGCCGCGGGGGCGATGCTGCAGGGGATGACCGCGCATTATCTCTCGCACGCGACATTTCCTTTGAAAGGCGGCGAGACCGCGCTGGTGCACGCCGCGGCCGGCGGCGTGGGATTGTTGCTGGTGCAGATGGCGCGCAACATTGGCGCGCGCGTCATCGCTACGGTTTCGACCGACGAGAAAGCGAAGCTGGCGCGCGAAGCGGGGGCAGACGAAGTCATTCTTTATACGCAATCCGATTTCGAGGCCGAGACGAAGCGGCTGACTGGCGGCAAGGGCGTCGACGTGGTCTACGATTCGGTCGGAAAAACCACGTTCGAGAAGGGGCTGAATGTTCTGCGGCCGCGCGGGATGATGGTGTTGTTCGGCGGGTCGAGCGGGGCGGTGCCTCCGTTTGATTTGATCGCGTTGTCGACGAAGGGGTCGCTCTACGTGACGCGGCCGACGCTGGGGGCCTACATGGCGACGCGGGAAGAATTGGTCGCGCGGTCGGGCGCCGTGTTCGGCATGATGGCCGCCGGAAAACTCAAGCTGCGGATCGAGCATACGTATCCGCTGGCCGACGCGCAGCGGGCGCATCGCGAGTTGGAAGGACGGAAGACTGCGGGGAAGTTGCTGCTGATCCCATAGCGCCGCCGATAGTTCGTGGGTGTTGTATGGGCAGTGGTCTTGAGACTCAGGATTCGTATCAGGGCATCGCTTTAGCGATGCCGTCTGCGGAGGGAGGTTGGGACGGCTTCAGCCGCTGCATTTGTGGTCCAGCGGCTAAAGCCTGAGTGTTCTTGTTGGCCGGTGTGGCACGGCTGAAAGCCGTGCCCTGATACGAATCGAAAAATGTCCAATCCTGATTCAATGTCCAACCCCGATTCAACCAAGGCGCAAGCTGGAGTGACGGTTGGTTTCGGTGTTTAAGACTCAAGGAACAACATGAAAGCCATTCGCGTGCAACACACGGGCGGGCCGGAGGTGATGGAAATCGCCGACGTCCTCGCGCCGCGGCCGAAAGCCGAACGAGGCGGTGGTGAAGGTGTCCGCGGCTGGGCGTGAATTCGATTGACGGTCACTTCCGCGACGGAACTCTGCGAACGCCGCTGCCGTTTATTCCCGGGCAGGAAGGCGCGGGCGTGGTCACGGAGGTGGGCGCGCAGGCGAAGACGGTGAAGGTTGGCGACCGGGTGGCGTGGAGCGGAGTGCTGGGGTCGTATGCGGAGTATGTGGTGGCGCCCGAGGAGCATCTGGTTCCCGTGCCCGCGACCTGACCGATCAGCAAGCTGCTGCGGCGATGATGCATGGGCTGACCGCGCACTATCTGGCGAACGATGCGCACAAATTGAAAGCGGGCGAGACGGCGCTGGTGCACGCGGCCGCGGGCGGCGTGGGATTGCTGCTGGTGCAGATGGCGCGCGCGATTGGGGCGCGGGTGATTGGTACGGCTTCGAGCGAGGAGAAGGCGCAGCTGGCGCGCGAGGCGGGCGCGGATGAAGTGATCGTCTTCACGCGGCAGGATTTTGAGGCCGAAGTGAAACGCCTGACTGGCGGCAAGGGCGTTGACGTGGTGTACGACGGTGTGGGCAAGGCGACGTTCGAGAAAAATCTGAACGTGATGCGGCTGCGCGGGATGCTCGTGCTCTACGGCATGTCGAGCGGGCCGGTGCCGCCGGTCGATCCGGCGAAGCTGTCGGAGAAAGGCTCGCTCTACATGGCGCGCACCACGCTGGCGCACTTCACGGCGACGCGCGAGGAATTGCTGGCGCGCACGAGTGCTCTGTTTGCGATGATCGCCGACGGCAAACTCAAGCTGCGGATCGCGAAGACGTATCCACTGGCGGAAGCGGCACAGGCGCACCGCGACATGGAAGCGCGGAAGGTCGCGGGGAAGTTGCTGCTGGTACCATGAGAATCAAAAGCTTCAACCGCGCTTCGACTCCTGTCGAAAATCCCCACTTCTCGCGCAACAACCGCGCGAGAAATGGGGCACCCGGCGTTCAGCGTTTGCGACTGTAGTTGCGCGCGTACTTCGGCACTTCTTTTCCCGGCAACAACCTTGCGTCGTCGATCGGCGCACCTGCGACCATCTCCAACGGCACGACTCCGGCCCATGTGGGGAAGGAGTAATCCTCCTCGTCGTCGATCGCGGGGCCCTGGCGCACTTTTGCGGAGAATTCTTCGATGGGGACGCGCAGCACGGACGTTTGTTTGAGTTCTCGATCGTTGGGCTGGCGGGAGTCATCCCAGCGGCCGGGGAGGATGTGTTCCGACAGAACTCGCAGGGCCGCGAGTTTTTCTTGTGGATCGTCCACCAGCGTGGCCTTGCCTAGAATCACGACTGATCGATAATTCATGGAGTGATTGAAAATCGAGCGGGCGAGCACCAGGCCGTCGAGCAAGGTCACGGTGATGCAGACCGGGACGGTTTCATTCGTGCCGTCTTTCTTCTGCAACTGGCGGAGCATGCGGCTGGCGGCCGAGCCGTGAATGTAGAGGCTCGCGCCGTTGCGGCCGTAGGAGGTAGGGATAACGAAGGGCTGGCCGTCGACGGCGAAGCCGACATGGCAGAGAAATCCTTCGTCGAGGATGCGATACACCGTCTCGCGATCGTAATCCGCGCGATGGGCTTCGCGGACCACACGGGTGCGGGGGGTGGGCATTTGAGTTTCAGACATTGGGGAGCGAACTCCGGGCAAGCGCCAAGGATGGGTAAAGGAAAAGTGTAACAGGAACGGACGCGAACTTTAGGCCTCAGCGCCCGCAGCTGGTTGGCGTTTCAGTTTTGAGGGTGCGCGATCCCAACCAAAACTGGGTAGTGGTGCTTTTTGAAAAAGAACCGCCAACCACGAAGGATCACGAAGGACTTCGTTTGGGTCGATTTCCTTCGTGACCCTCGTGCCCTTCGTGGTTCAAGATCAGTTTCACCAGTTCAGTTTCAGGGCGAACTGGAACTGGCGCGGATCGTAGGCGGCGGTGGCCTGGCCGGCGTTGCAGGTTGCGCTGCTGCAGAGCGGGCTGACGGCGGCTACGTTAATTTTGTTGGCGATGTTGAACATGTCAACGATCAGGTCGGTGCTGAAGCGCTCGCCGAGGGGAATGCGTTTGGCAATGCGCATGTCGTTAAAGACGGTCCAGGGCTGGATGCCGGCGTTGCGGGCGAGATTGCCGTCGAGCGAGAGCAGCGTGCCGTTGTATTCGGCGCCGCAGGGTTCCTGTAGCGTGCCGGTCGGCGAATACTTGGAAGGGAAAGACGGACCGCAAGCGGCATTGACGTTCGTGTTGGGGCGTCCGGTTTCGGAGGACAACTGAAGGTTGTCCCCGTTGCCGGTGATGATGTTGAAGGGGCGTCCGGAACCAATTTCGAGGATGGGAGCGACCGTCCAATAGCTGAAGACCTTGCTGGTAACGCTGCTGCCGCTCAGCTTTCCACTCTGATACACGCCGCTGAAGACGAAGCGCTGACGCTGGTCGAACAGCGAGGTAGAGCGATCGAGTTCGGGGTAGTAGCTGTCCTCGGGCGTGAGCGTGGATTGCAGATCAGTGGAGTCGTCGATGGAGTGCGACCAGGTGTAGGAAGCGAGGAACTCGTAGTGGCTGGTGAAGCGCTTGCGCAGATTCGCGCTCAGGCCGTGATAGATGGAACTGCCGTTGGAGTAGTTGGCGTCCATGTCGCCGAAGGGGACGCAGCCGGTGAAGGTGGCAGGATCGCAGTTCGCGTTGAAGCCCTGGCCGGCCATGACTCTGCACGATCTGCTGGGCCACTCCCACGCAGTAGGCGCCGCGCCGGACCCTGACGAAAGCATACGCGCCGACAATCGACGGATTCAGCCCGCCGGGACGGAAGAAGTTCATCAGCGAAGAATCGACCTAGGGAACGGGTGCGCCGGCGAGCCGAGCAGCCGCTGACGGTGAGCGGGCTGGCAGCGGTTGCGCCGGAAGCGAGATAGTTGTTGAGCGATCAGATCGCCGCGAATCGCGTTGGCGTTGATGGGGCGGTTGAGATGGCGTCCGCCATTGAAGTTGTAAGCCACGCTCAGGGCGTACCCGCCGCCCAGATCCTGTTCCAGGGTCAAGTTGGCCTGCTGCGCGTAGGCGTAGACGAAATTCCTCGACTGCGGATAACCGAAAGGCTGAAAGGCCAGCGGCAGAAAGGTGCTCGGGTTGAGATAGTTCTGGTTCAGAAAAATGGATTGGCTGGGAGAAGAGACGCCGCAGCCTGCGGCGGAGGTGCCGCAGGAGAAAAGCTGCTGGTTCGGGGAATAGTTCATCAGGGCAAGAGCCGCCGAACTGGTCGTGGGCGAGCATGGCGAAGCGGGGCTGCCGGAGGCAGAAGGCACCAATCCCTGGAAAATAGTGAAGGCGTTCAGGTTGGCCGGATTTCCGGCGCCGGAGCAAAGCCCGGTCCCTCCGAAGGCTAACTGACCGCTCGAGGAACCGTCAGAGGCGTCGCCGAGAAAATAGAGGCCGAGCAGCGGGTGGTCAAAAAAGATACCGTAGGAGGCGCGCACCACGGTCTTGCCGTTCCCGGCGGGATCCCAGGCAACACCGAACCGCGGCTGAATATTGTTCTTGTCGGTCTTAATGCCTTTCTGCAAGCCGAGCAGGTTGTAGGCGGGAAGCGCCAGGCCCTGAGGCGCGGTGAACTTGGGCGGAATCTCAACGTCGTAGCGCACGCCGTAGTTCAGAGTCACAGTGCGGCTGGCGCGCCACGAATCCTGCCAGAACAGGCCAATGGGAATATTGTGAAACGTATCGTGGGGGCTGCCCAGGCCCTGCACCAAGTCTCCGGGTAAGCCGGCGCCGTACGACTGCACGGGCGAGAGATCGGGGAAAGCGGGCAGGCCGCCGGGATTCACAAAGCCGAGGTCGGCCGCGCTGAAGGAACCGAAATCATAGACGCCGCCGTAGTTGACGGTGAAGGTCGCCGTGAGAGGCAGATAGTTCAAGTCGCCGCCAAACTTCAGTGTTGTGCCGGCCCACGGTCCAGGAGAAGTTGTCAGTGAACTGGTAGCGTTGCTCGACGCGTTGAATGTAAGAGTAGGGCTCGCGGCCGAAGTAGGCGTAGCCCGGAATGTTGACGGCCGGATCGGAGCCTCCGGGGTTCTGCGTGTTGTAGAAGAAAGCGAGTCCTCGGCGCGCGTACTGGAAACGGAATTCGTTGACCTTGTCGTTGCCGATGGTCCAGGTATCTTGAAACACGCCAGCGACGTCGCGATAGGTTTGCTGCGAAGTTCGCGAGTAAGCGTTCTGCCCGAAGGGCTGGTCTTCGCCACTGACTTCAATGCCGGTGACGGTACTGGGGCTGACGTTGCCGCGGAGCGTCAGGCGATGGTTGGCGCCCAGATTGTGGTCGAGGCGCAGCGAGTAGAGACTGGTGCCTTCAAAGACGGGAAAGTTTCCCATTTGCGAGGTCAGCGTCTGATAGGAGCCGGGAACGAAGCATCCCGGCGGGGCGCAACTGGTAGGGAAACCTGCGAGGCCAGGATAACCTCCCGTGAGGCCAACCGGCCAGGCACCATTCAAGGCCATGCCGGAAGAAGCGCCGACCAGGCCGAGATACTCCCCTACTTCCGCCGCATACGCCGGATTTGCCAAAGCAGCGTCAACATCTGGGTTGGCGAGGAACCCGATCTGGTCAGGCGTGAGTTGGAGGTTGACGCTGCCCGCGGGGGCGCCGAAAAACGCCGAGGCGTCGAATGGATTGAGTCCGAAACAAGTCTGGCCGCCAGTGGCGAGACAATCCTGCCCGATGCAGGAGAATCCGGTTTCGTGGCGGCGCGTGATTTCGTAGGCGAAGTAGTAGAACGTTTTGTCCTTCTTGATGGCGCCGCCGAACGCGACTCCTGCCTGCACGCGCGTATAGGCCGGGTTCGGGACCGTGCTGAAAGGATTCACCGCCTGGAAGTTGCGATCGCGCAGGTAGCCGTAGACGTCGCCGTGGAAGGCGTTCGATCCGGAGCGGGTGATGATGTTGACCACGCCGCCGGCGGCGCGTCCGTATTCCGCGGCGTAACTGTTGGTGATGATCTGAAATTCCTGCACCGCCTCCTGCGAGACGGTGGAGCGCACGCCGTTGGTCGAGTTGTCGGTGGCGTCAGCGCCATCGACGTTGACCAGGTTCGAGCGGGCGCGCTGGCCGCTCATATTGAGGCCCGAGGTAGGCGCGGCGCCGGTGTTGGGCGCGTTGTCGCGCACGACCTGGGAATCGGTCAGCGTGAAGTTAATGTAGTTGCGGCCGTTGATGGGAAGATTGTCGATGCGGCGCTGGCCGATGGTGTCGGTGGTGGAACTGCGCGAGGTTTCCACCAGCTCCGCCTGCGAACTGACTTCGACGACTTCCTTGCCGGTCGCGATGGAAAGCGTGACTGGGAGCTCAACCAATCCGCCGACCGTGATGACGACGCCGGTGCTTAGGACGCCGCTGAAACCGGCAGCGTCAATGGTTACTGAGTACGTTCCTGGCGGCAGTAGTTGAGCGCTATAGCCGCCCTCGCCGTTGCTGGTCGCGGTGCGCTCCAGGCCCTTGGCGGCGTCCCGCACGGTGACCGTCGCGTTGGCGAGCAGAGTTCCTTTGGCATCTTTGACGGTGACGTGCAGATCACCGGTGGCAGCGCCGCCCTGGCCAAAACAAATGGCGGAAAGCAGCAGGACGAGGAAAAAGACACACAAGAGGCAGCTTTCACGGTGCGGATCATAAGGTTCTCCCTTGGACTCGCGGAGGCGAGCAGACGGCGGGAACGATTCCCACGGCAGGTTGCCGACGTAATCACAAATGGTGTGAAACGCTTTACTCTGCAGCCCAGCTCTGCAGCCCAGTCTTTGTAGCCCGCTGGTTTTTATAACAGAACGACGCCCGAAAACAAGTCAGGAATTAGGTACTGCCTTCACGCTGAGATGCGCACAACGGCCGAGGGGTTCTGCAATCGGCCGAGCAGCATGGCGGAGCTGTTCAGATGGCGATAGCCGTCGAGGATGGGAGCGGCGGCAAAACCGGCATACGGCCAGGCCAGCGCAACATAGATTCTGAGAAGAGCGAAGGTCGCGTTGCGGCGCAACAACAGGGCGTCGTTAACCAACTGTCGAGCGGCTTCGGCGGTCGGGGCGTCGCCTGCGGCGACGGCGGCTTGACCAACGCGGATGAGGATTGCGGCATTGCGTCCCGCAACTTGTATGTACGCGACCGTGGCGCGCAGGCGTTCGCGGCGGACAGCGCGGAATTCTGAGGCAGGAAGCCAGCGTCGGAGATAGGCGTCTTCCGCTGGATCAACGAGGTTGCGGAACGCCTCGATATCGATAGGCTGAATCTGCCCTGCAAGGCCGGGCTTGGCGGCAGCCTGCAGACTGCGAGAGACGGTGATCCCGAGAATGACGGCGAGCCCGGAGGCGGCGGCGACAATGAGAATGATGGCAAGAATCATTTGTGTATGAGACGCTCCAGTTCTTCGCTCCAGGCCTCGACTTCGTGCTCCGGCAGGTCAACCGAGAGTCCCAGCGGGGGAGGAACCTGCGACTGTGGCGCGTTCTGAGTCGTCTTACCGGGGACGAGTAAGTAGTAATACCAAATGAAAACAACAAAATGGTAGGTGGCCATGTTGACGAAAACGAGGATCATCCGTTTGGAATCCGGCAAGCCACCGTTATCGATCAACGCCCAGGACCCAAGCTGTACGCAGCTCGAAATGCTGAGGCCGAGAGTGATTCCGAAAAGCCGTCTTTCCCAGGAGAGATGAAAGTAGAACGAAAAAAGGAAAATGAAAACCAGCAGACCAGACTCAATCAGATAGACCGCTTGTTCCAGAAGATGAAGGCCTGAGACTATTCCAAAGCGGCTGTTCTGAGGGGCATAAGCCGCCGCCGCAGTCGCCACCAAAATTAAGCCAACTCCAACCCACTGGATGAGTAGCCTGCCGAGCCGTGCCACGGATCGATACGATCCGAAAACTTGTGAGAAAATTTCGCCAATGAGCAAGAACTTCAGCACGCCCACAATTAATAAGCTGGCCCAGTCGATTCCCCAGAAAGTCCGAGGTCCGACAGTCGGAAGTACATCAGCTGCATAAACCGCCAGTTCGCTAACAGCACTCAGAACGGCAAAAACAATAAACGCGTGAACCCTCGTTACAATTCCCCGCTTCCAGATCAGGAATCCGAGGATGAAAAGAAGGAGGTTGGGCGCAACCCAAAGGTAGCTCCAGAGGAGTGAGTGCGCTCGAAACATGGCCTAGGCACTATATCGCGATCCGCTGCCAGGGGCAACGCAGTCGAGAACCTTGTTCGGTTTTCGTAAGGCCTGCTAACAAACGCTCAGCTCACACGATTTTCATGCAAAATATCGATACCTACGGTTTGCAGAGGGTCATGCCGCAGCTGGTGCCGCCGTTACCGCCGCCATCGGCTCGGACGACAGTTGGAACCACTAAGGTGGACACGAACAGGACTGCTGCGCCGAGGACGAGTAGGATGCGTTTCATGGTTGTTTTCTCCTTGTGACTGCGAATTGGACCGTGATAATTTCATGGGGGCAATGGCGGGCGCAACGGGTATTAGAACCATTGAGCGTTCGGAATTCGTAACAAGATGACGCTGAAATCGGCTCTACAGGACGTGAAAGAGACCACTCTGGCGGCAGTATCGGGGCTGCTGGGGAAGCTGGTGTATCTGGCGTCGCTGCGCCGTGCCCAGGGCCGCTACGAACACTGGGGGATGGAACTGGTGCACGGGCCGGAGTCTTCCGAACGCGCCTTGCGGACGGCCCATGCTGAGATTGTGGCGGGAGTGTTACGGATGCCGCTGGCGTCGCTGGTCGAGGATCTGGAAGCATCGAGCCAAGCGACGGGAGTAACGGCGCAGGCCTACGTCGATGGGATGCGCGATCGCTTTGAGGACTTGTTGCCCGGCGAGCGCCAGGTTCCGGCAGCGAGTCACCTTAATTCAGTGCTGCTGGCCCTTTCGACCCTGGAGAAGAATCGAGGGCGTGCCACTCGGTCAATTTCATAGCCACTCCCACGACCTGGCCGAGCACCTCGGCTTCCTGCGGATGGCGCAGGATGCGAATCGGAACGGGAGACAGAGGATGCGGTTGCAGAATGATTTCCTCGCGGCGCATACTGCACCAGCAGCAAGTGTGGCCGTCGCGGGTTTCCACAAAATAAATGGGGCGTTCGTACTCCGAGCGCCAGGAACCTTCGACCACTTTATTCTTCGACTCGTCGACCTGGATGAAACTGCCGGGCGGCAGAATCGGATACATGGTGAAATCCTGCGTGCCGACGTAACCGTAGGTAAAGTCACTGGTGGCGAATTGCGCGAGGTAGGCGACGGGAACCATTCCCCATTGCTCGACCATGCGGCCCAGGTTGGTGGTGCGGCGGTCGTCGAAGCTAGGATCGAACCGGACCGGAACCTGCACTGAGGACAGCCCGGCCAGGGCATCGGAAACATGCGACTTGGGCGGAGAAACCAGGCCGAGGTCGGCGGCCAGGTTGTTCAGGTCGACGCCATACCAGGACATGAGCTCGCGCAGGTCGCGGCGGTAAATGACCGAGAGCGTGTAGAGCCGGAAAATACTGGGCAAAATGCCCTTGGTCTCAATGTCGGAGAGACGGCTCGGCGGCATCGAAAACTCTTCGTTGCGGTATTTGTCGGCAATGCGCGCGCTCGAGTTCTCGACGTCACGCATGGTGAGGCCGAGTTTCTCGCGCAGGGTTCGAAGGCTTTTTCCCGCGGGCAACATGGCTTGTGCCTCCAAGAAAAGTGGGGGAATCATATCAAAGCGGAGGCGCAAAGTGGGACAGAGTTGTGTGAAAATATGGGGGCGCCAGTCTTGTTACGGAATCCGAACACGCGTCCAGCCTTGTCAGACGCGCATGGCGGAGGGACTGCCGGGTTTCACGACTCGAATCGAGCACACAGATCCGCCCTGTGGATTTCCTGTGCTTGTTCGGAATCCGTAACAGTCCTGTCAGGTAAATCAGGATTTCTCAGTCTCCCCTGCCCGCCTCCCTCTCCCGGTTTTTCCGCAATCTGAAGTTCTCAGCACGATTTCAATATTGCAGAGATGACATTTGTCACGCCCAGCGCGTGATGGATGGCACTGGTGCGCTTTTCCGGCAGGCGCGATGATGCAGTTGTCGATGATGCGCTCGTGAATGATGCAATCGTCGTATTGGAAGGCGAGCGGGAAAACGGAATTGATTCCCGTCGGACGGCGCCAAACGGGGCCGGGAGGACACAAGATGATCGCAACCCAGATGATCTCAACCCAGGAGCAACCGCGGAGCACGGAAATCGCAAATTCGGGCGTGGCCGTCGCCAGCCTGGAAGGCGTGAACAAGAATTATGGCAGCGTGCAGGCGCTGCGCGGGGTCGATTTCCGGGTGCGCGCCGGAGAGGTTGTTGCGTTGCTTGGGCCGAACGGCGCGGGTAAAACCACTGCCGTGAAGCTGCTGCTGGGATTGCTGCAGCCCAATTCGGGAAGAGCACGCGTTTTCGGCGGCGACCCGACGAATCCTGAAAACCGGATGAGGACAGGGGCCATGTTGCAAGTGGGGCGAGTTCCGGAAACGCTGCGCGTCCGCGAGCACATCGATCTGTTTTCCACGTATTACCAGAACCCGATGCCGCTCGCGGAAGTACTGGCGGCCGCCGGTCTGGAGAAATTGAGCGATCGCAAGTTCGGCGATCTCTCGGGCGGCCAGAGGCAGCGTGTTTTGTTTGCCCTGGCCATCTGCGGCGATCCGGATCTGGTTTTTCTCGACGAGCCTACGGTCGGGCTCGACGTGGAAGCGCGGCGCATGTTGTGGGACGAGATTCGCCGGATGGTCGAGCGCGGCAAAACGGTGCTGCTCACGACGCATTACCTGCAGGAGGCTGACGCGCTCGCCGACCGCGTTGCCGTTATTAATAAGGGCGAAATTATTGCTGAGGGAACTCCGTCGGAGATCAAAGCGAAAACCGCGGGCAAGCGGATTCGCTGCATCACCAGCCTCAATCTGAACGCTCTGCGCCAGATTCCCGGCGTCACGGAAGTGAAAGAAGATCGCGAGGCGGTGGAGATTCACGCCATTGCGGCAGAGTCGATCGTCCGCGAACTGCTGGCGCGGGATGCTGGACTCTCCGGCCTTGAAGTCAGCAGCGCGGGCCTGGAAGAAGCGTTCTTAGAACTGACGCGCGACACCGCGAGCGAAGCCACTGGTTCTAACTGAGTCAAAGATCCGCAAGCACCGGAGGAATCACTATGACGACGACCACCGCAAGCCTGGCCCTGAGCCGCCCGCAAATTCAGCGTTCGCCGCGACACACGGCGATGATTTATCTGAAGGAAGCGAAGTACGAGTTCCTGAAGAACCTGCGGCTGCGCATGTATACCGCGTCGGTGCTGAGCTTTCCGATCATGTTCTACGTTCTGTTCGGGCTGGTGCTGTATGGGCGCCAGGCGATTGCGGGTACGACTGCGCCCGCGTACTCTGATCGCGACCTATGGCACGTTCGGCGTGATGGGCGCGTCATTGTTTGGAACCGCGGCGGGACTGGCTTCGGATCGCGGTCTGGGATGGCTGCAGGTGAAGCGCGCCAGTCCGATGCCGCCGTTTGCGTATTTCACGGCCAAGGTGGTGACCAGCATGATTTTCAGCGCGATCATCGTGCTGGCGCTGTTCGCACTGGGATACGCTTTCGGTGGGGTGCGCATGCCGGTCGGCCAGTTTGCGCTGCTGCTGGGAACGCTGGTCGCTGGTTCGCTGCCGTTCTCGGCGATGGGACTGGCGCTGGGATATTTCACCGGGCCGAATTCGGCGCCTGCGACCATCAACCTGATTTATCTGCCGATGTCGTTCTGCAGCGGGATTGTGGGTGCCGATCATGTTTCTGCCGAAGTTCGTGCGGCAGATCGCGCGTTGTGATGCCGCCTTATCACCTGGCGCAACTGGCGCTGGGAATCGTGGGAGCGGGGCGTCATGAACCGACTGCGGCGCATTGGGAAGTGCTGGCGGCCTTCACCATGATTTGCCTGGGCGTGGCGCGCATCGGGTTCCAGCGCGACAAGGGAAAACTGTACGGCTGAGTGGCGCGGCCGCTGTTGCAAGTGTTTGCGAGGGATCGATCGAGAAAGTCGAGGACACGAGGATGAGCACAGGAAAATCGATCGGCGGGGCGATGCTTCTGATCCTCCTCGGCCTGGTCGCCATATTTGGCGGCGGACGAAATGGCTGGTGGTCTTGATTCCTGCGGCTATGCTGGTGTGGTATGGAACGGGATCGGCCTTGCGGCTGGCCGGAATTGACTGGCGCGAGGGTAGAGAATAGAAGAAGCCACAGATGCAATTTGAAGACTACGACGGCGAGTGTGGAGCCGGCAGCTGGTTGGAAGTTGAAGCCTTGGCGGGCAATCATTCAAGGACAAGGACCACGGATGGAGTCCTCTGCTCTGGGTGATCTATCTCGGCTTCTTTTTCATCGATCCGATTGCTGAGCTCACGACAGGCCTCGAGCGATGGCTGCTCGATGCTCGGGGCGCTGCAGTTTTTCTTGTTCTCTATTTCGGATTATTCGCGATCGAGAGACCGAAATTTGGTCCACATCGGCGGGATGGTGCTGCTGGGCTTGCGTTTCAGCCCATCAACCTGGCGCCTGCACGTTTTTCATCTTCGCGGCGGCCATGCTGCCGTTTTGTGTCCAGACGAACACCGCTGCCGTGATCGGCTTGTTCAGCATCGGGGCATCGGCGCGATCGAAGGATTGCTGCTGCACCTCGATAGCTGGACGCTTTTCTTCTCCACGCTGTTTCCCATGGTCATCGGCGCGGGAAACACGTTCTTCGCCGAGCGCAACCGCATGAACCGGAAGCTGCGCAAGGCCAACGAAGAGATCGAGCACCTGGCGAAGGTCGCCGAGCGCGAGCGCATTGCGCGCGATCTGCATGACGTTCTGGGGCACACGCTGTCGGTGATCACGCTTGAAGTCGGAACTCGCGGGCAAGCTGATCGATCGCGATCCGGAGCGGGCGGGAAAAGAAATTCGCGAAGTCGAGCAGATTTCGCGGCAGGCGCTGACCGATGTGCGCGACGCGATTCGCGGCTATCGTTCGCAGGGACTGGTGGCTGAACTGGCGCAAGCCAAGTCAACGCTCGAAACTGCCGGCTTGACCGTGCAGTGCGATGCGGCGACCACGGTGAAGCTACCGGCCGTGCAGGAGAGCGTGCTCTCGCTGGCGGTGCGCGAAGCGGTGACCAACGTCGTGCGGCACGCGCGGGCGCGCACTTGCCGCATGCGCCTGGAGCAGCAGAACGGCACCTGCCGCCTGGAAATTCAGGACGACGGACTGCGGCGGCTCCACCGGCGAAGGCAACGGATTGCGCGGTATGCGCGAGCGCGTCGAAATGCTGGGCGGCACGCTGCTGCGCGATACGCGAGCTGGCACCAAAATCACCATCACGCTGCCCATCAAAGAAGTCGTCGTGCAGGGCGAAGGCAGCCGGAATTGAACCCGACATATAAAGAGAGCGGTAAAGAGAACGGTAAAGAGAGCGGCAGAGGATAGAGACAAAGACGGGCGCAAGACCATCCGCGTGGTGCTGGCCGAAGATCAGGGGATGGTGCTGGGCGCGCTGGCCGCGCTGCTCGAAATCGAGGGCGACATTTCGGTCGTCGCGCAAGCGCGCAACGGCAAAGAAGCGCTCGAAGCCGTGCTCGCGCACAAGCCCGACGTTTTCATCACCGACATTGAAATGCCGCACATGAGCGGCCTCGACGTGGCCGCGGAGTTGAAGCGGCGGCGGACCGGGACGCGCGTCGTCATCGTCACCACGTTTGCGCGCTCGGGATATTTGCGGCGCGCGCTCGAAGCCGGCGCCTCCGGCTATCTGCTGAAAGATATGCGCGCCGAAGAACTCGCCGACGCCGTGCGCCGCGTGCATCAGGGACTGCGCGTGATTCATCCCGAACTGGCGACCGAAGCCTGGGGCGAAATGGATCCGCTCACCGACCGCGAACGGCAGGTGCTGCGACTGGCGGGCGAAGGCATGGCCAGCGGCGATATCGCCGGCGAGCTGGGATTATCCGACGGCACGGTGCGGAATTATCTTTCAGAGGCGATCAGCAAGTTGGGCGCGAGCAATCGCGTCGAAGCGGCGCGAATCGCGAGGACCAAAGGCTGGCTGTAGGATCAGTGGCCAGTGGTCAGTGGCTAGTGAACACAGCTTTTGGCTAACTGAGCACCGGCCACTAATCACGGGCGGTTAAAGAGCGTCTCGCTCCATGCCGGCTTCCTCCTTCTTCACCGTCTTGTACGCCCAGGCCATGCGCGGGGTGTTGTGGGCGATGCCGATGTGGCCTTCGGGATTGAGCACGATGATGCCGCCGTGGCCGTTGAGGCGCTGCTTCAGATAGTTCATCGCTTCCTGCGCGGACCACTCGGGTAGGTTGCCGGCCTGAGATGCGGTCGGCGGTCCACTTGGCGAGCACTAACTTCATGATGGGCTCGCCCCATCCAGTGGTGGAGACGGCGGCGCTCTCGTTGTTCGGCGTAGCAGCCGCAGCCGATCAGCGAGGAATCGCCGAGGCGTCCGGGAGCCTTGTTCAGCGTGCCTCCGGTGGAAGTGGCGGCGGCGATGTTGCCGTTGCGGTCGAGCGCGACGGCGCCGACGGTATCGTGCGAGATGGTCAGCATCGTGCGATGGAGGGCGCGAACAGATCGTTGCCGTCTGATTTCGCACCAGCTTGCTTCAAGTTGCGCTGCGCGGCCTGATAGTCGCGCAGGCGCTCGACTTCGCGCGGAATGATCAGGTCTTCGTTCTTGCAGAGCGCGATGCCGTGCTCGGCGGCGAATTTTTCTGCGCCTTCGCCGACGAAATAAACGTGCGGACTCTCGCTGAGAATCTTGCGGGCGGCGCGCACTGGATTGCGCAGGCGCTCGACGCATCCCACGCCGCCGGCGCGGAGCGTGGCGCCGTCCATGATGAGGGCGTCGAGCTGGACTTTGCCGTCGCGATTCAGAAAGCTGCCGCGTCCGGCGTCGAAAGTCTCGTCGTCTTCCATGATGACGACGGCTTCCTCGACGGCGTCGAGCGCCGAGCCGCCGCGCTCGAGCACGCGCCATCCCGCAGCCAGCGCGTTGGTCACGCCGCGAAGGTGGGCGTCGACCATGTCATCGGGCATGGCCCACGCGCCACCATGAACGACCAGAACGGGATCAGTGGGCAAGAGGAGTCCTTAGAGTCGGAGTCTTAAAAATCATTCGCAGCGACCGGATAGGATAGCAGGAGCCGGCTCGGAGTATCCGTTGGCGTTAGGCGGCGTGCCCGGGCGAAAGCGAGACGGGCGGGTCTTGGGTTCTGGTCCAGGTGTAGCGCATGCGGTGGATTACCGTGATCGTGCTGAGGACGGCGATCACCCACAGCACTGGCGCCATGCGATTGAATAACGCTCCGAGGATTACCAGGACGAGGCGTTCGGGGCGTTCCATGAAGCCGACGCGGCAGGACTTGATCAGCGATTCGGCGCGGGCGCGGGTGTAGCTGACCATGATGGCGCTGACCATGACGAAGGCGGCGAGCACAACGTAGAGGAAACGTCCGCCGCGGGCGTAGAACACCAAGAGCCCGAGGAACTGGCTGGCGTCTGAGTAGCGGTCGACGACCGAGTCGAAGAATCCTCCGAAGCGGGTGACGCGGTTGGTGGCGCGGGCGACCTGGCCGTCCACCAGATCGAAGAAGCCGGAGAAAAAGATGACCAGGCCGGCATAGAAGAACATGCGTTTCTGGTTGTCGGCGTTGGCGGAGGCGAACAGGATAGCGGCCCAGGTGTTGACGACCAATCCCATGAAGGTGAGGACGTTGGGATTGATGCGGGAGAGCGCCAGCCAGCGGACGATGGTGTCAAGCAGGACTCCGCAGACGCGGCCGAAGGCGCTGGTCCAGCTGGCGCTCATTGTGGCAGCTCCGGCATCGGGCACTCGGCGGTCATGTCTCGACGGACGGACATTATGCGCCTGCCTCTTTCGGTTCGATCACGTCGTGGATGGTGGTGAGGCTGAGGATTTCGAGTTCGCGCTTGCCGTTGGGCGAGTCCACGATCACTTCGTCGCCAACCTTTTTATTGAGGAGTGCGCGGCCGATGGGGCTGGTGGTGGAGATTTTTCCGGCGGCCACGTCGGATTCCTCGCTGGTGACGATCTTGTATTCCATCTCCTGATTCTTGGTGCTGTCGAAGATCTTGACGGTCGAGCCCAGGCCCACTTTGTCGTGGGGAATGTTGTTCATGTTGACCATGGACAGGTCGGCGAGGCGCTTGCCGATCTGGCGGACGCGCGCCTTGACGAACTCCTGGCGCTGCTTAGCCATGTGGTACTCGGCGTTCTCGCTGAGATCGCCAAGGGCGGCGGCCTTCTTGATTTCTTTCGGCAGTTCGTGAATCAGCTCGTGTTCGAGCGCGTCGATTTCGTCCTGCAGTTTTCGTTTGATGGCGTCAGTCATTCATAAACCCACAGCCCGAACCCACAACCTTTGGGATTATAAACCCGCGGCCGGGCTGGGTGTTTGGTCAGACGCCAGACGCAATCTGCCGGGGGCAGTCTGCCCCACCGCGTTGCCTCCGCCGCCCCACCGCCAACTCCGCGATCGGTCAGCGTAACGGCTCCGGGAGACTCATTGATTGTTGGCGATCGGACCCGCAGATGCGGGGGAGTCCCTGATTGGCACGATAGCCCGGCACGGGCCAAACCATTACCCCCGTAATCAGTCGATCACGTTCTAGTGCTTGACCGGATATCTTTTTTACTACTATTCCCTCATGAGCACTGGAAGCGGGAAAGTATCGATCCTCAAGGGAACGTTGTTTCTCGGCGTGCTGACGCTGATCGGGATGATTGCGATCGCTGGCGTTCTTCCAGGGAGTCGCGCCGAGGGCGCGGCGTCGGTGGCAGAGCCGCGGGTGACGTCCATCACGCAGATCACGCGCGACGGATTCCGCAAAACGAATTTGCTGGCGGACGACTCCCAGCTTTACGTCACAGAATTGCCGGGCGCGCATCGGGTGATTGCGCGGGTGACGTTGTCCAAGTCAGATCAGCCCAAGTCAGATCGATCAGTAGTTCCCAGCCCGTTCTCGAACCTCGCGGCGCTCGATCTTTCGCCCGATCACACCAAGCTGCTGGTCGCCCCGATCCAAGGTGGATCGGGCAGCGGATCGAGCGGTGACGAATTCTGGACTCTGCCAGTGGCGGCCGGATCTCCGGAACGGATTGGCGATCTTTCCGGCCGCGATGCGGCCTGGTCGTCCGATGGCCTGCACCTGGTGTTCAGCAAAGGCTCCGTACTCTATGTTGCCGGCGCAAGTGGAACCCCGGTGCATGAACTGTTTACCGCGAGCGGGTCGGTGTTTGCGCCGCGCTTTTCTCCCGACGGCAAAATCATTCGCTTTACGGTGAGCGACGTTGCCCAGAACACGACTCAACTCTGGGAGGTTGCTCAGGACGGCTCGAACCCGCACGCCCTGCTGGCGAAGTGGGACCATGCGTCGACGGCGTGCTGCGGCAGTTGGACGGCTGACGGCCACTACTATGTTTTTCAGGCATCGCAAACTGTGCCGCACACCCTGACATTGTTCACTTCTCTTTGGGCATTGCCCGGTTCGGCAACGGGCACAGACGGCGGGACATCCTCCGTATCATCGACGGTGGTTCAGCTGACCAACGGCCCCATGTCGTTCGGACAAGCGTCGCTGGCGCGCGACAGTAAGAGGATGTGGGCTATCGGGGTGCAGCCCTTCGGTGAAGTTGTGAAGTACGAACGCGGGAGCAAGAAGTTCGTTCCGGTGTTGCCGGGAGTTTCGGCGACGGACCTGGCCTTTGCGCCGGATGGCAAGTGGGTTACGTATGTGGCGATTCCGGAAGCCACGTTGTGGCGTAGCCGGGCCAATGGCAGCGACCGGCTGCAACTCAGTTCAGCGCCCGGACGTGCCGCGCTGCCGGTTTGGTCGCCTGACGGAAAACAAATCGCATTTGTCAGCATGCAGCCCGGCGAATCGTGGAAGCTGTTTCTCGTCCCTGTTGGGGGCGGAACTCCGCAGGCGGTTCTGGCGGAGAATGGCAGCCAGATCGACGCCAACTGGTCGGAGGATGGCTCCCGGCTCATGTTTGGAGAATTCCGGAGTGACGTCGGAGGACTTGTCATTCGAGTTCTGGACTTCAAGACTCATCAGATCGAAACCATTCCTGGATCGCAGGGTCTGTTTAGCCCGCGCTGGTCGCCGGATGGACGATATATCGCCGCGCTGTCGCCCGATAATACGACCCTGAAGCTATTCGACTTTCAAACTCAGAAATGGACGAACTGGCTGGTCGAGTCGGCGGGAGCGGTCAGCTATCCAATCTGGTCGCCGGACAGCCAATACATTTACTTCGACGATCTCGTAAGCGGCGAGGAGTCGATTCGCAGAGTGAAAGTGGGAGAGAGTCAACCCGAGCTCGCGTGTGTGCTGGGAGCGGTTGATCGCTTCCCAGGCGGGTTGGGTACGTGGATTGGGCGGGCCGCCGACGGCTCGTGGATGCTGGTGCGTGATCGCAGTACGCAAGAGGTTTACCAGCTGAGTCTGGAACTGCCGTAACCGGATTGCGAGGGCCCCGAAAAATGTTGAAAGGCGAAGTGGTAAACGATCGGAAGCTTGGTCAGTGCAAGCTGGGTCAGTTTAGGTCAGGTCAGTGCAGGCTTGTTCTGACACTAGGCCTGTTTCTGGCGTGCCTGCTGTTCCGAGCATTGCTCCTGCCTCTGCCTTTGGCGGCGCAGTCGACCGATCAAAGCTCCTCCGACAGAAAAGTGATTACGCGGGTCGAGCCTGAATATCCGGACGCACTGAAGCGCCTGTACATCGGCGGAGTGGTGCGACTCGAGGTTGAGGTCGCGCCCAGCGGAGTGGTGAAGAGTACGAAGCTGCTGGGGGGAAGTCCGATTCTCGGGCAGTCGAGTATGAAGGCGGTCAAGCAGTGGAGATATGCCCCGGCCGCTACCGAAGAAGTCCTGACGGTAAAACTTGAGTTCGATCCCCACCGCTGAGTCGGAAAGCCGGAATTAGCGCAGGGCGAGAATCTGCGAGAAAATCGGATGAGGGTAGGGATGCTTCGACTGCGAACGACCGTCGCCTTCGCGCCGCTCGTTCTGCGCTCAGCATGACAGAATGAAGATGACAGCGGAATATTAAGACGAGGTCCCTGGAGACGGATTATGCCGGGAACTCGGATTACGCCTGGAATTCGGAGGCTTCGGGAAAGCGCAGTTTGCACTTAGCCAGGGCAGTGGTGAGGATTTCTTCGACCTTGGATTCTTCGCAGTTGCGGGCCATGGCCAGTTCGCTGACCAGAAGGTAGCGGGCGCGCTCCAGCATTTTCTTCTCGCGGAAGGAAAGCGGCTTGGCCTGATGCAGGGTGATCAGACTCTTCAGGACGCTTGCGACCTCGAGCAATGAACCGGTCCGCATGCGCTCGGAGTTTTCCTTGAAGCGGTCTTTCCAGTCGCCGTTGCTGCCGTTTTCGCCGATTGAAAGCGCGTCCAGAACCTTCTGGATCTCGCCGTTGCGCACTACGCGCCGCAGTCCCACGCTGCCGGCGTTCTGGCAGGGCACCATCACTTTGAGGCTGCTGGCTTTGATGTGCAGAAGGTAGAACTTCTCCACCGTCGCGCCCACCGAGCGGCTGCTGATCTGTTCAATAACCCCAACCCCGTGATTGGGATAGACGACCTTGTCGCCGATGTGGAAATTCAAGTCTGTACCGCTCATGTTTAAACACCCGCAGGGAGGCGATGGATCGTGGGGAGAAGTTTCAATAGGTACTACTCACTAATGCTACTCCCCGGACGGGTCGAAAGCAAGACGGTTGACGGACCAGCCTCAGACTCGCCAAGTCTGGTTAAGTTATTGAAATATAAGCCGCTAGTCTGACTGCGGACCTCGGACCCTCGACAGGCTCAGGGCAGGCTCTCAAGCTCAGACGTCGGCCATGGGCCCATTTTACGGCGGCATTGTGTAGCCATTGCGCCCTGAAATGAAGACCCCGCTTATAATCGGGCCGTGGATTCCGACCGGAGAACCTCGATTCCAGACCTGCCCGAGCCAGAACTGCCCGAGGATATTCCTTCCCAAACCGGGAAGGCGCGCGCGCTTCCTGTCGGCCGCGTGCTGGGCCTCGACGTGGGCTCGCGCCGGATTGGCGTTGCCGTATCGGACCCCCTGGGAATCACCGCCCAGGGGTTGGAAACGCTGCAACGCCGAACCAAGCGGCAGGACTTTGAACACTTGCAGCGCGTGATTCAGGAGTACGACGTGCGAGAAATTGTGGTGGGCTTGCCCTTGCGCATGAGTGGCGCGGAAGGGACGCAGTCAGACAAGATGCAAGTGTTTGCCGAGGAACTTCGGAAGCGGTTCCGGCTGCCCGTGCATCTCTGGGACGAACGGCTCACTTCGGCCGAGGCCAACCGGCTGCTGCGCGAGACCGATCTGTCGATCGAGAAGCGCGGGAAGGCGGTTGATCGCATGGCGGCGGTATTGATTCTGCAGGGATGGATGGAAGGGCGGGCGAGCCGGTAGTGTCTGCGCCGGACAGGGGCTGAAGCCCTAGAATTTTGGGCGACCTGACGCGGCGCTAAAGCGCCGCTCTTCCACGTTAGCGCCCATTCGCGGTAGCGCCCATTCCCCACGCTTATCTTCAAATCTTTCTTGTTTTCAAATCTTCAGGAATATTTTCTTGCGGTCCATGAGCCAGATCGGAACCAGGCATAACGAGACGAAGGCCAGCGAGAATAGCAGTGAAGCGAAACTTGGGCTTCCCAGCGGAGCGAAGAAACGCCGGAAGATGTAGTCGTGACTGTTCTCGATTTGACCGCCTCGCCGAAAATTGAAAATGAACTGCAGCACCGCGAAGAACCAGGCCACAATGTAGGCGGCAATCGCGTTTCTGCCGAAAATCAGAAATGGTTTCGACCACACTCCGCGCCAGCGCCGGATGTCTGTCGCCCAATAGCAGAGGGCCAGGCAAACCAGCGCGAATCCTGCGGTGAAGAGCACATAGGAACTGGTCCAGAGGTTCTTGTTGATGGGGAACCGGATTCCCCAGGTCTCGCCCAGAACCAGGCCAATCACTCCAAACCCCAGCATGCCGGCGAGCTTGGTTTGCGGGCTGGGTTTGGAGCGCAGCCATTCGCCGGTAAAGACTCCCAACAGGGTGGTCGCAATGGCCGGTAGTGTGCTCAGCAATCCCTCGGGATCGCGAGTCTTGTCCCACAGAGTCGTGAGGAACCTGCGATCGAGGTAGGCGGCGAGATTGGCGTCGGGGTGAAGGAATGGGATGTCGCGACCGGGAACCCCATAACCCGGCACTGGGACAAAACGCATCAGGATCCAATAGCCGATGAGCAGAGCGGCCACAACTGCGGCCCGAGTTCGAGGACGCGTGTAGAGGAACAGGATGGACGCCGCCAGGTAGCAGACTCCGATGCGTTGCAGAACTCCCGGAATGCGCAGCCCAGGGAACGATGACGGAGCGATCAGAACCAGACTGTAGTTCATCGCCAGACCGATGGAGAAGATGATGACCGCGCGGCGGAAGGCATGCAGCAGGAGCACGTGCTTTGAATCCCCGCGCCGGAGCCGGGATTCGGAGGAGAAGACCAGCGAGACTCCGACAATGAATAGGAAGAACGGGAAGATGAGGTCGGTGGGGGTCCAGCCATTCCAATGGGCGTGTTCGAGGGGCCAGTAAGGATGATCGTTGCCGGGGTCGTTGACCAGGATCATGGCGGCGATGGTGACGCCCCGGAATAGATCGAGCGAGGTAAGGCGCGTGGAGGAGATAGCCGAGGAGAAAGACGAATCGGTTGACGACGCGGGCGCGGTCTGGGTTGAGGGAACGGCCGGCGCGGACATTTGGGTCTCCACAGTGCAGGATCGGGCGGAGCTGATCGTATGAACTAATTAGGTGGGGATTGTACTACGGCGTTGCTTCCAGGATCAGGCAGGACGGGCGAATGCGCCCGTCGCTACGTAGGATTATTTTCCCCGCATGGCTTTGCGGTACGCCACTACATTCTTATTGTGCTCTTCGATGGTGCGAGCGAAGCGGTGGTGGCCTTCGGCGTCGGCCACAAAGTAGAAGTAATCACTCTGAGCGGGATGCATGGCGGCTTCGAGCGAGCTGCGTCCGGGATTGCCGATGGGGCCGGGCGGCAGGCCGGCATGGCGGTAGGTGTTGTAGGGCGAGCTGAACTGCATGTCATCGTGATGTAGCTTTCCTGTGTACGTCCCGGCCAGAAGTTCGGCGTAGATGATGCTGGGGTCGGCGTCGAGAGCGATGTTGTGGTCCAGTCGGTTGTAGTAGACGCTGGCCACTAGCGGGCGCTCTTCCGGGACGGACGTTTCTTTTTCCACGATGGAGGCCATGGTTACGACGTCGCGTAGCGAACGGGAAGGGATGTCCTGGGCGACGCCAGCGGATGAATCCTCCGAGATCATGCCAATCTGGCGCACGACCTGGTGGAACTGTTTGACCATGGCGGCGGCCATGTCGTGCATGGTCATCATGCGGGAGAATTCGTAGGTGTCGGGGAAAAGATATCCCTCGAGGGACTGTGCTCCGGGATCGATGTCGGCGACCAGCGCGGTGTCGGACTGCGCTTCTTTCAGGAAGTCTTCGGCGGGACCGAGGCCGGCGGCCTCAATCGCGCGAGCGATATCGAACATGGTGTAGCCTTCCGGCACGACCACGGTGTGGAGGTAGACGTCGCCGCGGCGCAGGCGCTTTTGAATGTCGATAATGTTTGCCGGCTTGTCGAAAAGATATTCCCCGGCCTTGAGCGAGCGCTTGGGGTGAAGGTAGTGCCAGAGCACGAACGCCTGTTCACTGCGGATAATGCCGGCTCCTCTAAGTTCGGCGGCGATGCGGTGGGCGGAATAGCCCGGGCGCAGCAGGACGAAGGTCTGCCCGGAGGGCTCGGTGGGCGTGAGCACAGCCCAGGCGAACCATCCGGCAGCTCCAACCACGGCAATCAGGATGAGCCAGACGATCTTGCGCACAGTATTCAGTAGCGTTACCGATTCAACGCAAACCAGTTCAACCCCAGTTTAGATGATGACGGTTTGGGATGTACCTGACGATCGTGCGCCGGACTTTCGTAAGCGGGCGTAAGCGGGCGTCAGAAGGGCCGAGTAAGTGGCTGATTCGCTTCGGGATTGACGGGGCTTGATAGAGATTGGCGGCCCGACTGAACCCAGCCTGAACCGGCTGGACACTCGCAAAACTGTCCCACTCGACTTCTGCATCCTTCCGGGCGAGGTATACTCAAATGACCTAGAGGACATCTTAAATATCTTGATGAGACGTAGCCGCCTTTTTTTGACCCTAACCTTGTTTCTTGCCGTCCTGCCGACCACGGGCTGTTTGTTTCACACCCGTCCGGTCGAGGACCAGTACTCGAAAGTCCCGCTCAAGGACTCCACGCAGCAGGGGCTGATCGACAGCATTAACCAGCAGGCCGAAGCCATTCGCTCGCTGAAGGCGACGGTCGACATCGACAGTTCCGCCGGAGGCATGAAGAAGGGGCAGGTAACCGATTACAAGGAAATCCGCGGGTACGTGCTGGCGCGGAAGCCGGGTGCGCTGCATATGATCGGGCTGATGCCGGTGGTGCGCACCAAGGCGTTCGACATGGTCAGCGACGGGCAGGACTTCAAGCTGTGGATTCCTGCCAAGAACCGGTTTGTAATCGGCAAGAACGAGGTCGCGACTCCTAATACCGACCAGCCGATGGAGAACATTCGCCCGCAGAATATTTACGATGCGCTGCTGATCCGTCACATCGATCCGAATAACGAGATCGCGGTGCTGGAGAACGGCTACGAAATTCTGCATGACGAGAAGGGCCGCCGCATCCTGCAGGATGACTATGAGCTGACCGTGATTCAGAAGTACAACGAAGGCTGGAGGCTGGCGCGCAAGATCATTTTCGGGCGCATCGACCTGAGGCCGCACCGGCAGATACATTTACAGCGAGGATGGCAAAGTAGCCACCGATGCCCGCTATGCCCAATACAAGGATTTCGACGGAGTGAGCTTCCCATCGCGCATCCAGATCTCGCGTCCGCAGGAAGAGTTCGACATCACGCTGAACATGCTCAAAGTGGATATTAACCAGATGCTGACCGACGATCAGTTCCTGCTGGAAGAGCCGCCGGGGGCGGACGTGGTGCATCTGGACCGGCCGCAATCGAGCTTGGTCGTGCCCGTTGGACAGAGACAGTAGCGGCATTCAGTAGTCGGTACTCAGTACCCACAGTCAGAGTCAAAATCCCCACCCTGTCGCAAAAGACGCGACAAGGATGGGGCACCCCGGATTTTTATGATGAACAAAATGGTTGTCGCCAATCTGGTGCACCGGCCGACGCGATCGTTCATCGCGATGAGCGCGATTGCGCTGGAAGTTACCATGATTCTGCTGGTGGTGGCGCTGTTCTATGGATTGCTGAACGGATCGAGAGACAGCCAGATGGGGGTGGGCGCGGATTTGCTGGTGATGCCGCCGGGCGCTGCGTCGGTGATTGGGTTGTCGGGCTTGCCGATCTCGATCAAGATCGGCGACAAGCTGGAGCAGATTCCGCATGTGCAGTCGGTGGTTCCGGTGGGCTGGTGGTTCACGCCGAAACCGATTGAGATTCTCTGGGGCGTGGACCTGAAGACGTTCGATCAACTACCACCGAAGTGGACTTACCTGTCGGGGGGGCCATTTCAAGGGCCGTACGACGTAGTTGTCGACGATTACTATGCCAAGGGAAGCCAGAAGAAGGTTGGAGAGTGATTCCGATCCTGGGGCACGATTTCCGGATATCCGGGATCGTGCCGCACGGAAAGGGATGCCGGAAATGCCTGCCGCTGGAGACGATGCAGGATCTGCTGAGCGCGGAGGGTAAGACGTCGGTCTTCTATCTCAAGCTCGACAATGTCGCGAACTCCGACGCAGTCGAGAAGGCGATTGAGGCGATCCCGGGCATGGAGAAATATTCGGTGCGGTCGATGCCGGATTTCTTGTCGACCATGACGCCAGACAGTCTGCCGGGCTTTGATCTGGCCATACAAATTGTGATCGGCGTGGCGATGGTGGTGGGGTTCCTGGTGATCTTTCAGTCGATGTACACGGCGGTAATGGAGCGTACGCGGGAGATCGGAATTCTGAAGTCGCTGGGCGCTTCGAAGTGGTACATCGTGAACGTGGTTTTGCGCGAGACGCTGGTGCTGGCGGTGGTAGGCGTGGTGCTCGGGGTCATCATCAGTTTCGCGACGCGGCACGTGATCATGGTGGAGAAGCCGGTGTTGCGGCTGTTCTGGAGTGACGAGTGGGTGCTGCGAGCCGCGTTGATTGCGCTGATCGGGGCGGTGGCCGGAGCCCTGTATCCGGCGCTCAAGGCCGCGCAACGCGACCCGATTGACGCGCTGGCGTACGAGTAGCGATCTTCTTTCGCAGACGCCGGGGCTAAAGCCCGGATTTTTCTGCTGCCTTACGCGGCGCTGAAGCGCCGCTCTTCCACGTAGCGCTCTTCCACGTAGCGCTCTTCCACGTAGCGCTCTTCCACGTAGCGCTCTTCCACGTAGCGCTCTTCCACGTAGCGCTCTTCCACGTAGCGCTCTTTCACGTAGCGCTCTTTCACGTAGCGCTCTTTCACGTAGCACTCTTTCACGTAGCGCTCTCTCTCGTAGCGCTCTTTCACGTAGCGCTCATTTTTTCACGTCGCGTTCATTTGACGCAGTACCCATCCCCGTAGCTGGCTAGTCTTGGGATTTCAGTCCGGCTTGGCGGAGCATGCCGCGCAGGGCGCGTTCGCCGGCGGCTCCGCGTTGTTCGTCGGCGATGTTGCCGTCGCGGTCGATGACCACATAGATGGGATAGACCTGCGCGTTGTACATGGCGGCCAGGTTGGTGTCTTTGGTGAGGACGATGGGGACCGAGCGTGGGTGCTCGGCCAGATACTTCTTCACTTTCTGATCGGGCTCGAGGACGTTGACCGCGAGCACGATCAGGCCCTTCCCGCTGAATTCTCTGGCGATGTTATCGACCATCGCCGCTTCCTGGTCGCAGTATTTACACCAGGTGGTCCAGAACTCGAACAGGACAACTTTGCCCTTGATGGAGTCGTTGTTGAATTGTTCGCCGGTGGTGGTTTTGGCGTGGAAGCGCGGGGCTGGCTGGCCGATGTCATCGCCGCTGAATGCGGAGCTAGTGATGACGATCAGGAAGATTGCCACGAAGCGAAGGGTGGCGTGGCGCGCCATGACGGAGAGATGTTAGCACGACTGCGAGGGCAATTGATCAGTAGTCAGTGATAATCAGTAATCAGTGGCCAGTGGTCAGTGCTTCTTTTTCGTGGGTTTTGGTTTGAGCGTCTTCGCGTATTCGTAACTGGCTTCGAGATACTTCTGCAGTTCTTTTGTATTCTCGAGCAGGCTATCGGGAACGGCCACATATTCCTGCATGACTGCGCCGTAAGCTTCAAACAAAGTTGTTTTGTACTTCTTCAGAAACTTGTCGCGCTCGGCCTCGGGCAGGCGGATGGCCAGTCTGGATTGATGCAGCAGGGTGAACATGTTTCCGTTCAGCGAGGTGTAGGGGTTGGCGTCTCCCTTGCGCTCGATCGAAGGATTGGTCGCGATCAGCTTGTCGTAGAGCGCCACTTTGTCGTTGTCTTTGTCGTTGAGGATGGATTTTTTCCTGGCAGGCATGGCAGTCTTCCTGGTTAAAGCCGGCGGGGCTGGTGCGGCCCCGCCGACGTTGGCTTGTGTGATTACTGCGGTCCGAAGTATTGCACGTGAACGTAGGTGCCCAGCCGCGGGTTGTAGGCGAGATACCAGCCATCGTGGTCGGGATCTTCGTAGATCACGACCTGGTCGCTGTCCCAGAGCCAGTCACTGCACAAGGCCAGGTCAAAGGAGGCAACGCCGAAGGCCCAGCCGCCGAACCAGAAACGGCCGGGACCGCCTCCAGCAATGCGCCATTCGTGGCCGCGGCCGAAACCGCCGGTGAATCGGCCATGTTCAAAGGGATGATCGAGGTGGAAACGAGCATCATCGCGTCCAGCGTCGTGCCCGACCCAGGTGCCGTCGTGATGGACGTGCGGGGCTGCGGGATGGCCTGCATCGTCGTGAAAACCGGGCGCAGGGTGGGCGATTGTTCCACGAGCAGCGGGTGGACCATGCTTCGGAACGAATCCGCCGCCGACGGCGTGGCCGGCTGCATGGCCACCGTGCTGCGCCAAGGCGGGAAGAGAGAGCATCAGGGATACGGCAATCAAGGTCAGAGGAACAGCAAGAAGTTTGGGGATTAATCTCATGAGGAACCTCCGCCGACTAGGTTACCACCGGCGCTCTGTGAGTAACACGGCGTTGACAATTCTTTGCAGATTACGCTATCGTAAGGACTTTGGTAGTCGTGTGGTTGCCCGCCTGATGGTCCTGGCGTCCTCGTCGGGGAATCAACGAGCGGTCTTCTTTCGCAGCCTTTATTCAATCTGGGAGAACTCTGATGTCAACCTATTTCCCTTCACCGGGGGAAATTGTGCGCAAGTGGTACGTCGTGGATGCGGACGGGCAAACGCTCGGGCGCCTGGCTTCACAGGTGGCGCGCATCCTCATGGGTAAAGAAAACCCGCAATATACGCCGTTTCTCGATACCGGCGATCATGTGATTGTGATCAACGCCGAGAAGATTCGAACGACTGGTTTCAAGGCCGAGTCGAAGGAGTACCAGCATTACACCGGCTATCCCGGCGGATTGCGGACGGAAGAATACAAGAAGCGGATGGTGCGCAAGCCGGAAGCCATCATCGAAGCGGCGGTGAAGCGCATGCTGCCGAAGAACAAGCTGGCGGCGCACATGCTTTCGAAGCTGAACGTGTACCGGGGCGACAAGCATCCGCACCAGGCGCAGAAGCCGCAGGATTTGAAGCTGGAAGTTCGCGAGTACAAGCCGCGGAAGGTCGCGGTTTCGTAGGCGACGTTGCTGGCAACGTCTTTGCCGGCGGAGGCAGTCGGTAGCGTGGTGAGAAGAGACGTAACAAGTTACGTCTCTACGATGAGATTCAGGAGCTAGGAACGAATGGCTGAATTGGTTCAATACTACGGAACGGGACGCCGCAAGACGGCGATTGCCCGTGTGTATTTGCGTCCGGGCAACGGCGATTTCAAGGTGAACGGACGCGCCTTTGAAGAATATTTCGTGACTCCGGCGCAGCGCTCGGCGGCAAAGTCTCCGCTGGCGTCGTCGGATATGGCAACCACGTTCAACATTGTCGCCAGCGTTCTGGGTGGCGGCGTGCGCGGCCAGGCCGACGCAGTGAAGCTCGGGATTGCCCGCGCTCTGATGCTGTTCAATGCCGAACTGCGCAAGAAGCTGAAGGCCGAGGGCATGGTCAGCCGCGATTCGCGCGGCAAAGAGCGCAAGAAGTATGGACAGAAGGGCGCTCGCAAGCGCTTCCAGTTCAGCAAGCGCTAGGGCTGGGTGCGGTGCTCTCGCGGGTGCCGTACTGGCAATAGAGATTCCTCCGCCCCTCGCGTTCGCTCGGGGGTCGGAATGACAAGGCCTTTTGGATTTAGGTTTTGGCTGAGAGCTGACGGCTGAAAGTTGACAGTTTGTTTTAGGTGTTCAATTCTTCCCGTGCCTTGTGTGCGGGGCGGGAATGGCAATCTGGAGCGGCACTACGGCGCAAAGGATGCAGACTAAAGAGGAGGTTCATTGGCGACAATTACCATGAAGGAGTTGCTCGAAGCGGGAGTTCACTTCGGGCATCAGACCAAGCGCTGGAATCCTAAGATGAAGGAATTCATCTTCGGAGAGCGCAACGGGATCTACATCATCGATCTGCAGAAAACGCTGAAGATGTTCAAAGAGGCGTCGAAGTTTGTGCAGGATCTGGCGAACGACGGCCGCATTGTGCTGTTCGTCGGCACCAAGCGCCAGGCGCAGGACGCGATTGCCGAAGAAGCGCAGCGCTGCGGGATGTTTTACATCAACCAGCGCTGGCTGGGTGGACTGCTCACCAACTGGGTCACGGTCCAGAAGTCGGTGAAGCGGCTGAAGGAGCTCGACGAGATGGCCACGGATGGCCGCTACGAGCTGCTCCCCAAGAAAGAAGTCATCAAGCTCGAACGCGAGCGCAAACATTTGCAGGCCAACCTGGCGGGCATCAAGAATATGAGCCGGTTGCCGGACGCGATCTTTGTGATCGACTCGAACAAAGAGCAGATCGCTGTGCGGGAAGCCCGCAAGCTGGGTATTCCGGTGGTCGCGGTGGTCGACACGAATTGCGATCCCAGCGAAGTGGATTATGTGATTCCCGGCAACGACGATGCGCTGCGGGCGATTCGCCTCTTTACTTCGAAGATTTCGGAATCGATTGCCGAGGGCGCGCAGTTGATGACCGACAAGCAGGTCGCCGACATGCAGGCGGCTTCGGATGCGGCGCAGGCCGCCGAGACCGCCGCTGGCGAGTATCATCCGCCGGAAGAGATCGCGGCCGAAACCGCTGTTGACGCTGCCGAAGAAATCAGCATGGAACAAGTGCTGGGTCCGGGAATGCACAAGAAGCCGGTGGCGACGGAAGAAGCCGAACTGCCCAAGGTCGAGAGTCAGACGGTTTAAGAGCAGTTGCCAGTGGTCAGTTGCCAGTACAAACCGGGCTTTGATATCAGACCCGCGCGGGTCGTCCGGCGCGGGTCAAAGTTTATATAGCAAAAAGGAAATCATTCTAGATATGGCTACAATTACGAGTCCCGAACCAGATGACGGTATGGGCGTCTCGAATATTTCCGCGGCACAAGTGAAAGATCTTCGGGAGAAAACCGGAGCTCCGATGATGGATTGCAAGCAGGCTCTGACCGAAGCCAAGGGCGACATGGAGCAGGCGGTCGTGATTTTGCGCAAGAAGGGCGTTTCGGTTGCCGCCAAGAAGGCGACGCGCGTAACCAGCGAAGGCTCGGTGGGTTAGCTACATTCACGCCGGCGGCAAGATTGGTGTGCTGGTCGAAGTGAACTGCGAGAGCGATTTCGTGGCCCGCACCGACGACTTCAAGGAACTGGTGCACGAGATCGCGATGCACATCGCGGCCAGCGATCCGAAGTACGTGCGCAAGGAAGACGTCACGGCGGCGGACTTCGCCCGCGAGAAGGAGATTTTTCTCGCGCAGGCGATTGCCAGCGGCAAGCCTGCGAACATCGCCGAGAAAATGGTGAACGGCAAGATGGAAAAGTTCTACGAGGAAGTGTGCCTGCTGGAGCAGCCCTTCATCAAGGACCAGACCATCTCGATCTCTCAACTCATCGCAGCCAAGGTTGGCAAGCTGGGTGAGAACATCTCCGTACGCCGCTTCGCGCGCTTCAAGGTGGGCGATGCCGGTGAGACCATCGCCATCACGAAGCCTACAGAGCCGAAAGGCGAATAATTCAGGGCGCCCAATCGGCGCCCTTTTTTGTGCTTACGGAATGCAAGGGCGAGACGCCCTCGCGACAGCCGGCGGGACGCCGGCGCTACACTTAAGGCGGCGCTGCGAGAGACTCCTCATGACTGACACCCCTGCCTTCAAACGCGTTCTGCTCAAGATTTCCGGAGAAGCCCTGGCTGCCAATCAGGGGTTTGGTGTGGACACGGCGCGTATCCACGAGGTGGCGGCGGAACTGGCCGACGTTCACAAACTGGGCGTGCAGCTGGCCATCGTCGTCGGCGGAGGAAATTTTTTCCGCGGCGTGGCCGATCAGGCCAAGAATATGGACCGGGTGTCCGCCGACCACATGGGCATGCTCGCCACCGTCATCAATGCGATTGGCGCTGCAGGATGCACTGGAGAAACAGGGCGTCTATACGCGAGTGCAATCGGCCATTGAGATGAAGCAAGTGGCGGAGCCCTTCATCCGCCGGCGCGCGATTCGCCATCTGGAAAAAGGCCGCGTGGTGATTTTTGCCGGAGGCACGGGCAATCCGTATTTTTCGACCGACACCGCGGCCTCGCTGCGCGCCATGGAGATCAAGGCCGAGGTTATTTTGAAGGCGACCAAGGTCGACGGCATCTACGACGCCGATCCGATGAAGGTGGACGGGGCCAAGAAATTCAACCACATCACCTATATGGACGTCCTTAAGCTGGGGCTGAAAGTGATGGACTCGACCGCCATCAGCCTGTGTAAGGACAATAACCTGCCCATCATCGTGTTTAACCTGAACCACCACGGAAACATCCGCCGTGTGGTGCTGGGTGAGAAGATTGGATCGAGGGTGAGCGCGTAACATCTTTTCGCCGCGGATTTTCGCGGATCAACGCGGATACAACAAAATCCTGGCAGAGAGCCCCTTCGCACACATATTTCGCACACATATTTCGCACACATGTTTCGCACACATCGATGACGGGCCTTCAAGATTTCAGCTGGATTTTGCTTTCTTGATCCGCGTGAATCCGCGTTGATCCGCGGCGAAAGGAAGTTGGGTCTATAATATTGACGTTTTGATTCTGCAATGATTCGGAGTTGACCATATGGCGCAAGTGACAATGGCGGCGATCGCAGGACTGAAAGAAACTTACGGCCAACTGAAGACGCGGATGGACAAGGCAGTCGAGGATTTTCGCAAGGCGATGGCAGGCGTGCGCACCGGGCGCGCCTCGGTACACATGCTCGATGGCGTGACGCGTGGACTATTACGGCTCGCAGATGCCGTTGAACCAGGTGGCGCAGGTGCACGCTCCGGAGCCGCAGTTGATCACGGTGCAGCCTTTCGATGCGTCACAGCTGGGCGCGATTGAAAAGGCGATCCGCTCCGGAGAAATGGGCCTGAATCCGATGAATGACGGCAAGCTGATCCGCGTGCCGATTCCGCCGCTCACCCAGGAGCGCCGGCAGGACATGGTGAAGCAGTTGCACCGGGTGCTGGAAGAGCACCGCACGGCTGTGCGCAACATTCGCCGCGACGGCAACGACGCCATCAAAAAGGCGCTGAAAGACAAGAAGATTTCCGAAGACGAAGAGAAGCGTTCGCTCGACGAGATCCAAAAGCTGACCGACGGCGAAATCAAGAAGATGGAAGAGATGAGCAAGGGCAAGGAGAAGGAAGTGCTGGAGTTGAAGTAAACCCTTTCGCCACGGATTTACGCGGATCAACGCGGATAAAGCAGATCTTGCAAAACCCTTCTGGCTAAGTGCCAAGTGCTAAATGCTAAAAGCCAAAAGCTGGTCTTCATCGATCCCGCGCAAATCCGCGCTGGAAGCGGCTTTTGGGGCGCACAGAAGTGCATGTACCGCAGTTTTTTCTCGCCCCGCGACGTCCTATAACTCCAGCGCATACAACCGGATAGCCTAAAACCGGCTCCCCACGCCGCCTGGTAACCTCGCGCTGGTGACGCGACATTCTCCGCTGGGCTGTGTTTCCATCGCTGTGAAGTCAATCGCGGCTCCCCCCGAACCACGCTTCACACCCAAACTTTCGCACCGGAGTCTGCCATGAAAAAGTGTTTTGGATTTGCCTTACTGTTCGCGCTCTGCCTGATGGGCATGGGCTGTGCATCGAATTCCTCCTCGCAGGGTTCGAATCCGCAGACCGCCAACGTGTTCGTGACCGGAGAGGACGCGCCGCTTCCCTCGGTTGTGGGCTTCAACGTTACTTTAAATTCGGTCACGCTCAACGGGCAGGACAACAGCACAGCGACTGTGATCTCGACGCCAACTACCGTCGATTTCGCGCGTCTGGTCGGGCTGCGTTCGCCGCTATCGTTCAATCAGGTGAAGGCCGACACCTATGTCAGCGCCACGTTCGTGCTGGCCAACCCGGTGATCGATTACATCACCCTGAACCCGTCTCCGACCGTGACCACATTGAACGGGACGTTCCCGCAGAATCAGACTCCGTACACGGTGACCGTGAACTTTCCCAAGCCGATGGTGGTGGGAGCTAACGGACTGGCCGGCGTGCGGATGGACTTCGACATTCGCCAGTCGCTTGTGGTTGACGGCAACGGCCAAATCACCGGCGCCGTGAATCCGACGATCTACATTAAGGCGACCCATGCCAGCGATCCCGACGGTCAAGTTACCGATCTGACGGGCGGTCTGGTTTCGGTGAGTACCGCCAGCAACTCGTTCTTGCTGCAGGGGCCATACGGGCGCCAGTTGACGGTGTACGTTAACGGCAACACAAGTTTCAACAGCGGCTGGAGCATCAACAATATGGCGACGCCGGCCATCGTTGGCGTGCAAGGCGCATTCCAGGCGGATGGCAGCTTGATGGCCAGCAGCGTGGAAGTCATCACCACGTCGCAATCCTTCGTCTCCGGGCGAGTGCTGGCCCTGACGACCAACGGGTCGAACCAGGTTCAGCAAATCACTATGTGGGTGGGCGAGACCGGGGCTGACATGGTCAGCGACATCGACTCCATTCAGACCGTGGATGTGAGCCTGCTCGACAACAGCGACTTCGACATCTGCTTCTTCAATGGCGCGGTGACGGAGTCGTGGTTCAGCGACACCACGGTTGTAGTGGGCCAGAGAGTCTTCGTCGGCGGCAGCTATTCGAACAGCGTCTTCACGCCGGAGATGATCTCGCTGCGGCTGCAGGGCGTTTACGGCATGTTCGTGCCGTCGAGCGTCATCGTCGACAGCGGCAATCTGGGCAGCTTCCAGATGTCGAACAACGGACTGGTGGGCTATTCGGTGGGTGGGCCGGTCACGGTGAACACCTTCAACCTTACCTACTTCAACAACCTGACTGGACTGGGTCAGCTCCAGACCACGACCACTGCGATTCCTCTGGTCACGCGCGGTCTGCTGCTGGCGCCGAACGGGACTCCGGAAGTCTACGCGGGGCTGGTGTCGACAACTGCGCAGAACAACTAACTTGTTCCAGTAGTTCCCAGGGCGGACGGCCTCACGGCCGTCCGCTCTTTTTTCGTGTGAGTTTTGGTGTAAATCCCGTTATTCAGGGACGCGATCTCCCCGCGCCAGCGTCGGAAAGCACCGTATAATCGAGGGGCGATGAAGCAGGTTGTCCATGCCGCGTGTCCGCACGACTGTCCCGATGCCTGCGGGGTGCTGATTACCGTCCAGGACGGGCGGGCGACGAAGATTCAGGGCGATCCGGAGCATCCGGTGACGCGCGGATTTTTATGCGCCAAGGTGGCGAAATATCTGGATCGGGTGTATTCGCCGGATCGAGTGCTGTATCCGATGCGGAGGGTGGGGCCGAAAGGGCCCGCGGCTGGCGCCGCGGTCGCGGGCAGGAGTGCCCGCGCCACACAAACGATTCGCCCGCAGACTTGGCAGCGCATTTCCTGGGATGAGGCGCTGGACGAAATTGCGGCGCGCTTTCGGGCGGTTGCGACGGAGTTTGGCAGCGAGTCGATCCTGCCTTATTCCTTCGGGGGAACTTTGGGAGCGCTGAATGGGGCTTCCATGGACCGGCGATTTTTCCATCGCCTGGGCGCGTCGCAACTGGATCGCGCCATTTGCTCGGCGGCCGGAGAAGCTGGCCTGGAGTCGGTTCTGGGCGTGAAGCTGGGCACCGAGCCGGAGCAGTTTCGCCACTCCAAATACATCATCGCGTGGGCGTCGAACATTCACGCCAACAATGTTCACTTGTGGCCGTTCATTGCCGAGGCCCGGCGCAGAGGGCGCGAAGCTGGTGGTGATCGATCCCTATCGCACGCGGACGGCGGCCTGCGCCGACTGGTACCTGCCCATCAATCCGGGCACGGACGGGGCCCTGGCGCTGGGGATGATGCACGTCATCATCGGCGAAAACCTGCATGACGCCGACTACGTTGCGAGGCACACGCTGGGTTTCGAGCAACTGCGCGAAAAGGTAAAAGAGTATCCGCCGGAGCGGGTGGCGCAATGGACTGGGATCGCCGCTGAGGACATTCGCAAGCTGGCGCGCGAATATGCAACGATCCGTCCATCGGTGATCCGCCTGAACTACGGCGTGCAGCGCTCCGAGTGCGGGGGGATGGCGACCCGCAGCATTGTGATGCTGCCCTGTGTGATTGGATCGTGGAAAGAAATTGGCGGCGGCCTGCAGATGTCGACCAGCGGCGCGGCGGCGTTCAATACCAAGGCCTTGAAACGCACCGACCTGATGCAGACCGCGCTGGGCCGCGAAGCTCGAACCATCAACATGGTGGAACTGGGCCGGGTGCTCAACACGGTGAACGACCCTCCGGTGAAGGCGTTGTTTGTTTACAACTCGAATCCGGCGGCGGTCGCGCCCCGGCACAACGAAGTTGTGCGCGGCCTGCTGCGGCCTGATCTTTTCACCGTAGTGCACGAGCAATTTTTCACCGACACGACGGACTACGCCGATATTGTGCTGCCCGCCACCACGTTCTTCGAGCACAAAGATTTGCAGAAGGCGTACGGGCACTACTACGTGCAGGTTTCGAATCAGGCGATTGCGCCTTTGGGCGAGTGCCGTCCGAATGTGGAATTGTTCCGGGCGCTGGCGGAGCGCATGGGATTCGACGGATGCTTGCTTCCGCGAGACTGTCGACGAGATGATCGATCTGGCGCTGGACTCGGACGATCCGTGGATGCAGGGGATCAGCCGCGAGCGACTGGAACAGGGGCAGGTGCGGATGAATTTCGGAGGGCGGGCTTCTGATCAAGAGGCAGCGGAGCTTCGCTCCTCCCGACCGGGTCAGGGACCCGGTCCCACACAAGCAAGTGCCACACAAACCCAACCGACTCCGTTTCTGCCGTTTGCGCATGGGAACTTCCGCACGCCTTCGGGCAAGGCCGAGCTTTACAGTGAGGCAGTAAAGGCGCAGGGGCTCGATCCGGTGGCGGACTTTATTCCTCCCACGGAATCGCGGCACGGGAAGAAGCAGAATGGGCTTCCGCTGGAACTGCTGGCCCGCAAGAGCGATAACTTCCTGAATTCCACGTTTTCCAACCTGGATTCGGTGCGGGAGATGGAAGAGCCGGGCCTGCTGGAGATTTGTGGCGCCGACGCCCGGGCGCGCGGCATCATCGACGGCGACCGGGTGCGCGTTTTCAATCACAGGGGAGATATTCTGTTGAAAGCGCGAGTGGATGGAAAAGTTCAGCCCGGAGTGGTCTCCGCCAGCCTGAATTGGGCGAAGATGACCCCGGGTTTCCAGAGCATTAATGCCTTAACCTCAGAAAAACTTGCCGACATGGGCAACTCGGCTACGTTTTATTCCGTCTTGGTTGAGGTAGAGTTATCCAAGCCATCCCCATGAAGCAACCGCGGGTTCCGATTTTGAGGATTGCAAAGAAAAAACCATCAACCACAAAGGCCACGAAGGGTCACGAAGGAATTCGCGTTGGATGGGTTTCCTTTGTGTGACTTCGTGTCCTTCGTGGTTGAATATCTTCAAAGTGCACCACGAAAAGAGTTGCGGCTTGGACGCTTTCGCTTGCGCTACCGTATAATGACAGTTTTCTTACATCCCAGAGGCTTGAGGTCGTAGCGATTCCTTTTCGCGTTCATTCGGAGAACCTTGCTGTGCCCAAGCGTCCTCGTGTTTCGGGGGCCGCGTCGGTGCCATCTTCTTCATTTCAACGGCCTTGGCCAAGAGTGGGGTGGAGTCTGCTTAATCGTTGTCTGGTGCTGGCCACGCTTTTGCTGGCGACGGCCGGATTGACCTGGGCGCAGAGCGACCTGGTTTCGGAAATCAACGTCAGCGGCAACCGCCGCATTCCCACTGAAACCATCAAGGCGCGCGTCTTTACCAAGCCGGGAGACGTTTATGACGCAGAGTGCCCTGGAGCGCGACTTCAACTCGTTGTGGAACACCGGCTACTTCGAAGACATCAAGATCCTGCGCGAGCAGACGCCGAAGGGCTGGCGCCTCATCTTCCAGGTGAAGGAAAAGCCTACGATCCGCGAGATCCTTTACCTCGGCCACAGTTCGGTTTCCGACAGTGACATCCTCGACCGCTTCAAGCAGGACAAAGTCGGCCTGGTGGTCGAGAGTCAATACGATCCCACGCGCATCAAGAAAGCGGAAGTCTCCATCGAGGGCCTGCTGGCCGAGCACGGGCACCAGTTCGCCACCATCCGCACCGAGATACGCCAGATTCCGCCGGCCGCGGTCGGCATCACGTTCGTGATCAAGGAAGGACCGAAGGTCAAAGTCGGCAAGATCAAGTTTGAGGGCAACAAGGCCGATCAAGTCGCGAGTTCTGCGCGCGGCCATGAAGAACCTGAAGCCGGTGGGCATTCCCCATTCCATCTTCCTGGAAAACATCTTCGCCCGGACTTACGACGCCACCAAGCTGGAAGAAGACACCGAGCGGGTGCGAGCCGAGTACCAGAACCGCGGCTATTTCAAAGTCGGGGTGAGCGATCCTAAGACGGAAATCCACGACACCGGGCACAAGGGCCCACACGTTCCGCTCATTCAGTCAGGGTCGGGCAAGGCGGTCGACATTACGATGCCGATCGAGGAAGGCGAACAGTACCGGCTGGGAAAGATCACTTTTAAGGGCAACAAGGCGATTTCCAACACGGCCGCGCTGCGATCCCTGTTCCCGCTCAAGGACGGAGACATTTTCAGCCGCGACAAAATCGCCAAAGGTCTGGAGGCTTTGCGGAAGGCCTACGGCCAGTTTGGCTATATCAACTACACAGCCATTACCAATTCCACGTTTGACGACGACAAGAAACTCGCATATCTCGAAATCGATGTCGACGAGGGCAAGCAGTTCAAGGTGCGCCGCATCGAGTTCACGGGCAACACCACGACGCGCGATAAAGTGATCCGCCGCGAGTTGGCTCTGGAAGAGGGCGGCGTCTACAACTCCCATTTGTGGGAACTGAGCCTGCTCCGCCTGAATCAGCTTTCTTATTTCGATCAGCTCAAGCCGGACGACCCGAACGTGACCGACAAAAAGCTGGACGAGAAAAATGGCCAGGTCGACCTGACACTGAAAGTCCACGAGAAGGGCAAGAACAGCATCGGACTTAACGGCGGCGTCAGCGGGCTGGAGGGAGCGTTCATCGGGCTCAACTACGCGACCAACAACTTCCTGGGACGCGGCGAAACCTTGCAGATGCAGATCAGCCTGGGGAACCTGGCGCGCAGCGTGAACATGGGCTTTACGCAGCCCTACATGTTCGACCGTCCCCTGCAATTCGGTTTCAACGTGTTCGGCAACAGGATCAGCTACAACCAGGCGCGGCAGCTTTCCATCTTTCAGCGGGCAGAATTTGAATCTGCCCAACGCGGCAGTTGCAAAACCTGCAAAACTACTCGCAGTCGAGCGTGGGTTTCACCACGTCGTTGAGTTATCCCTTGCGCCGGTCCTTCAAGCGCCTGGGCATGTCGTATACGCTGGACCGTTCGACGCTGCTGCCGCTGAGCACGGCCTCGAAGAATCTGTTCGACTTCATCGCCTTCCGCGGCATCTCGGGGCCGAACGCGGTGAATGGAATCATCACCAGCAAGATCTTCCCCAACTTCTCGTTCAATACCCTCGACAGCGGCATCTCTCCGCACAAAGGGCATCAGATGACGCGTGGGGATGGAGTTTGCCGGAATCGGCGGCACGGTCCATTCCATCCGGCCGATCATTCAGTACAAGAAATTCATCCCCGTGCAAAACCGGCGCAACGCGCTCGGCTTCAATGTTCAGGGATCATTCATCAGCGGTTGGGGCGGCCTGGTGGCTCCGCCGTTCCAGCGCTTCTTCATGGGCGGAGAAAACGATATTCGTGGTTTTGACATCCGCTCCGTGTCTCCGGTGGCGTTTCTTCCCAGCTCCAACGTGATCACTCTGACGAACCCGGACGGAACTCCGGTTCCCAAGAACCCGGCCAATCCGCGCTTGGGGAACTGGACGATTCCCATCCCGGTCGATCAGATCGTGTTCCCCGGCGGCGACCTGAGTGTGTTCACGAACCTCGAATACCGCATCACGATCGCGGGTCCAGTGGCGATCGTTCCCTTCTGGGACATGGGCATCGATCCGATCATCCGGCGTTCGCAATTGCAGATCGCCCAAGCGCAGTACGATCAGGTGGTGGGCACGCTATTCGGATGTCCCACGCTCGATGCCGGCTATAACTGCCAGGGCGGAAGCATCCTGAACCCCAGGCCTTCGAACCAACTGCAGGTGCTGGGCCAGACGAATTGGAGCCGCGCGCTTCCACCGGCCTCGAACTGCAGATGTTCCTGCCCGTGGTCAATGCGCCGTTCCGCATCTACTGGGCGTACAACCCGCTGCGGCTTGACCAGCAGGCCAACCCGCCGATTCCGATCACGACAGCCATGTTCCCGCAGGCACAGTGTCCGGTCGGAGCGCCGCCCGGAACTATCTGCAACACGGCGGCGGGCGCCTATACCTATCACTTGGCAGTGAACACTTATTCGCCCAGCTTCCAGTTGAGAGAGCCGCGCAAGACGTTCCGGTTCACGGTGGCGACCACGTTCTAGGGGATGCGATGTGCGAGTACTGGTGCAATTTTAAGAAAGAGATCCGTATCAGGGCATCGCTTTAGCGATGCCGCAAAGGGTGTGAGAGGATGTGACGGCTTAAGCCGCTGGGGCTTGACTCGACAGCGGCTAAAGCCTTGTGTGAACTGCACTGAGGTGTGGCATGCCTGAAGGCATGCCCTGATACGAACCTTCTCTCGAACTGCACCAAGTTCTGGTTAGGTTTGACGGGCCAAGAGGGAGGTCACTATAATGTTGACGATCCACGCCATCAAGTGAGCAGTGAGGAGTGGACGGCACACCCAGCCGGTTCGGCGTGTGCGACGCTGGCAATCTAGTGCGCCTTTTCCGATGTCGGCCGCTACCGCATCGGAGACCTCATTCAGTGCGGCCCAGCGTTGACTGAAGAAACGATCTGAACGGCTATCAGAGAACGATAACTGAAGTTCATTCCCGGAAGCATGTTCTGACGAGCATGTTCCAAGGAGTTCAACCGATACAATGAAAAGCAAGTTTCTGCGAGTTGTTCTGGCCTGCGCGGTTACCTTAACCCTTTCCGCATGGCCCAAACCGGCAGCGCCGCCGCACCGTCCGCCCTAGCCGCAACGCCGGCCCGTCCGGCTGCGTCGGCTCCTACCCCCAATACTGGCACCAAGGTCGGAGCCATCAACATTGAAGCGGCCGTCTTCGGATGCAACGAAGGCAGCCGCGATCTCGAAGCTCTGCGCAAGAAGTTCGAGCCCAAGCAGAGCGAACTGAAGACTCAGAACGACGAGTTGGAAGGCTATGAAGAAACAGCAGACCACGCAGGAAGGCAAGCTGAACGACGACGCGCTCGCCGCCCTGAAAAAGCCGATCGAGACCAAGCAAAAGGTTTTTGATCGCGCCGTGCAGGATGCCCAGGAAGATTTCGGGGCGCAACAGCAGGAAATCTTCAGCCGCATTCTGCAGAAAGTGGCTCCGGTTATCGTCAAGTACTCCCAGGACAACGGCTATGGCCTGATCATCGACACTTCAAAGCAATGGCCGCAGGGGCCGGTCCTGATGGCGGGCGAGAGCTTTGACATTACCAAGGCCGTCGTCGACCTTTACAACGCGCAGTCGGGCGTGGCTGCACCCGCGGTGGGAGCCGAAGCCGGCCGCTCCAAGGCCAGCGGGCACGGGAACTGCGAAGCCTGCAGCACCGGCGGCGCCTAAACAGTAAGCCGGACACCTCCGGCGTCTAGAAAAGTTCCAGCAGGCCGCGTGAAAACGCGGCCTTTTTTCTTTGCGCGTTTCGCGCCCGCATGCAGCTTTCGCGGTGTCCATAGCAGCAAACAGATTTCACGCTGGAGGACGCCATGAGGGAAGACACCGGAACCGAAATTAAGAAGCTCGAAATTACGACGCTCGCAAACACGAACGTCGAAGACACAATTTTTGCCGACAGCATGCTGGAAACTTCCTGGGCCCAACGCGGTCGCCGCAAGTTGGACGACCGTAACTTCATTCGGGCTGCAGGCGCTGATCGTCGGCCTGCTGCTTCTGCTGCCCGTGCTGCAAACCGTCGGCCTGCCCTCGGCGCGCACCGTCTCCACGCCCATCAGTCTAGGACGACGTTCTCCCGAGCCGCTTGCCGGTACGCCGCGAACCGCAGCCCCGCAGGCCACGCAAAACAATTTCGCTAACCCGAGATTGGTGGCGCCGGGGAGCGTGCCGCCGATCATAGCCGCGGTCGACGACGACAATTCGTCGCAGCCGCCCAGCGGCTCCGATATTGGTATCACTGGAACCGGCTTCTCTCCGGGCGGGCCGGACGGCTCGTCGATCACCAATTTGATTAGCGGACCTCGGCCGGTGTTGCCGACGCCCCCGCCAACAATCACGCGCGCGATCCGTACCTCGACCATGCTCGAGGGCAACCTGCTTCACCGGGTCGATCCCGTTTATCCTCCATTGGCGAAAACCGCACGCATCCAGGGCGCGGTCGTTTTGGTCGCAGTGATCAGCAAAGCGGGAACGATTGAGAACCTGCACGCTGTTTCTGGGCCTCCGATGCTCGTGCCGGCCGCGGTCAGTGCGGTCAGCCAGTGGCGATACCGGCCTTACATCCTGAACAACGAGCCCATCGAAGTAGAAACACAGATCACGGTAAACTTTCTTTTGGCTGGAAACTGACGGAACTGGATCTGGACGGGTGCCCCATTTCTCGCGCGTTGTTTGCGTGAGAAGTGGGGATTTTCTCCTCCGCGCGGGAGTAGCCCCGGCGTAACCTGGGCGCGGCGACGGCTCCCGCTATAATCGCGAAAGTGGCAACCACAGCAGAAATCCTGAGCCGCGTGGCGACGCGCCCGACCTGGGCGGAAGTTTCCCTCGACAGCTCTGCGGCAAAACTTTCGCACCGTGCAGAAGCATGTCGGAGCGAATGTCACCGTGTGTGCCGTGGTGAAGGCCGACGCTTACGGTCACGGCGCGGTCGAATGCTCGCGCGCGCTCGAAGCCGAAGGCGCGAAGTGGCTGGGCGTGACTTCGCTGGATGAAGCGATTCCGCTGCGCGAGGCCGGGGTTCGCGCCAACATCCTTTTGATGACTGGCTTCTGGCGCGGCGAAGAGAGTGAGATCATCCGTCTGCACCTCACGCCCACGGTCTGGGAACCCTGGCATATCGAGACGCTGGAATCGGCCGCGGCTGCGCTGGGCGTGGCGCAGCATCCGGTGCATTTGAAAGTCGATACCGGTATGGGCCGTCTGGGCGTTGCCGTCGATCAGCTTCCGGGCGTGCTCGCCGCATTGCAAGCCGCGAAGCATCTTGTGCTGGAAGGGCTCTCGACTCATCTCGCGTCTTCCGAAATCATGGATGCGCCTTCGGTGGCCGAGCAGGAACGAAGCTTCGACATGGCCCGCCGCATGGTGCGCGAGGCGGGCATGGAACCGACGTTCGTGCACATGGCGAACACCGCCGCGGTGATTTCGCGGCGCGAGACTTGGAACAAGATGGTGCGTCCGGGAGTCGCGCTCTACGGCTATTACCTGCCTTTTCAGCGCGCCGGACGCGAAGTGAGCGGCGGCACTTTGCGCCTGCCGGTCAAGCCGATTCTCACCTGGAAGACGCGCATTCTATCCTTGCGCGATTTTGGAGCGAACCAGCCGCTGGGCTACGGCGCGACCTATGTGACCAAGGCTCCCGCGCACGTTGCGGTGCTGCCCGTGGGCTACGCCGACGGATACAATCGCCAGCTCTCGCAATCGCGGCCGCGTGATTGTGCGCGAGCACTACGCGCCCATCGTGGGGCGCATCTCGATGGACCTGACGCTGGTGGATGTCACCGGCATTCCCGGCATCGCCGTCGGGGATGAAGTTATCCTGCTCGGCGAGTGCGAGGGCTTGAGCGTCGATGCGCTCGAGCATGCCGAACTGGCCAACAGCACTCCCTACGAAATTCTCTGCAATATTTCGAAGCGCGTGCCGAGAAGGTACAGCAGTTAGAAAACGGCGTCGGAACGCAGCCTCGGGCCCTGCGACCTCCGTCATCGGCTGTTGACGTGCTTGTCCGGCGAGGTCCGTGGCTTGACCGATATTGATTCTTTCTGGCTTCCATGTACTTCCGCAGGACGGCGTTGATCGTGCTCTGATAGCCGCGTCCATGCTTTCGAAAGAACTTCAGCACATCGGGATCGATGCGCAGCGTGATCTGTTTCTTCGGCCCGGGCCAGAGGATCGCGTTCGCAAAAAAATCGGGACCGAGTTCGGAATATCAGAATAGATCAATATCCTCGTCTCGCATCGCATCAATTCGTTTCCAATCCGTTCTGGATCGCACTTTTCGTATTCTTTGCGCTCACGCATGAGTTGCCTTTCTCAGAGAGATGATGCGAATCGTTCTCTGGACACTTCCGGCGAAGCTACGAACGCACGCGACCGCTGAATTGTCCCGAGTCCACTCCATCGTCTTTCTCCATAGTCCTCGCGCGTGTCCGGATCGAACAAGAAGGACGCCGCGGAACATTTCTTCCGCTGTCGCGAAAGTCGAATCCATGCTTCCGGATGTTGGCCCGGTTCTTGGCCTCATCCCATTCAAATCTCATTGTAACTCCAAATGTAGTTACATCAAGCGCGTCTTGCCGATTGCGGTTCCTCCCAATGAATATCTTCCGGGCGCATGTTTCTCGGTGACGGATGTCACAAACTCGGCACATTTCGGCCGGATCGTCCCGTTCAGGGACTCGAATCGTTCAACTGCCAACCGCGCCATTGCCTGCCGTTGAATGGTTCCCGCGTCAAGCTGAGCGTTGCCGCTTGTTACACTAGAAGATTAACCATGCCTTCTCGCTACGCACAGTGGATGTATGACTGGGAACACCGGCTCACTTCGGTGGACAACAACCGCGTGGTGCGTCCGCTGGAGTGGGGCGTGGAATGGGCGCGGGACTGGCCTTGCCGCAACGGTTTTCGTCCCGGCCAGAGCCGGGTGTGGCAGTGGATAATCCGGAGAAGATTCATCCTCGACTACAACCGCCGCATCGTCGCGGCCAGCGATGAGTTTTATTCCTACGCGAAGCCCACAGATTTTCGCCTGGAGACGCGCGAGGTTCAGGTTTTCTCCACGCGCGAAGTGCCGGACCCGAAGCTCGAGGCCAAAGTAAAAGGAACGTTCGGAGAATTTCTGCGCTTCACTTCGCCGGTGAAGACGCCGTTATCCCGAAAACAATCTGGTCAATGCGCGCTGGTTTCCGGCGAAAGGACGTCGCGCGGTCATTCTGCTGCCGCACTGGAATGCCGACGCGGTTTCGTACGTTGCGCTTTGCAAACTGCTCAACATGCTGGGCATTGCCGTGTTGCGGCTGACCATGCCGTATCACGACATTCGCATGCCCGCCGAGATCAGCCGCGCTGACTATGCGGTCTCCGCCAACATTGGACGCACGCTCGACGCGGTGCGCCAGGGCGTGGTCGACATTCGTAGCTGTCTCGACTGGCTTGAGCAGCAGGGCTACAGCCAACTCGGCATCGTGGGCACGAGCCTGGGATCGTGCTATGCGTTTATCGCGACGGCGCACGATCCGCGCATGCGCGTGGCGGCGTTCAATCACGCGTCGACTTATGTGGCCGATGTGGTGTGGCATGGACAATCGACGCGGCATATCCGGCAGGGCATTGAGCAGCAGATCGATCTCGATCGACTTGCGGAAGGCTTGGCTGGCGGTCAGCCCAATGTCGTACTTCAAGCAATTCTCGCGCTGGCCGCGCAAGTCGCTCATCGTCTATGCGAAGTACGATCTGACGTTTTTGCCGGAACTCTCGCGCCAGGTTGTCGAGGAGTTCGAGCGGCACGGGCTCGACCACAAAGTCGCCGTGCTGCCTTGCGGCCACTACACGATGGGCGAGACTCCGTACAAATACATGGACGGGTGGCAACTGGCGAGCTTTCTCGCGGACGGCGTTTTAAGAGCGCAATTAGCACTTGGCCGTTAGCATCTGGCCCACTTGGGAAGGGCACGAGTTCCACTCGTGCCGGTTGAGGAATTTGAAGCAAGCGGCTTCAGCCGCCGAGGTTTGCTTTCAAGGTGAACCCCAGCGGCTAAAGCCGCAGCTCCACCAGGGCACTTTGTCGGCACGACCGAAGTCGTGCCCTTCCCGGATTGTGACGACCTCGGAGGGTTAGGCGCCGAGCTGAAACATCGCCGGATTAAAATGTGACTATGCAGTCTGCCAATCCCGAGACGATCGTCGAGCACCGCCGTGGCGAGTCTCTGATCAGCACCGACCCCGCCCGCCTCGATCTCGATGTGATTCACGGCTACCTGACGAATTGCTATTGGGCCAAAGGAGTTCCACGAGAAGTCGTGGCGCGATCGATCGAGCATGCGCTGTGCTTTGGCATTTATGATGGTAGCGGCGCTAGCCCACGTCTCGCAAAAGACAAGAGACATGGGGCAGGCAGGATGGGATACTCGCGCAGGTCGGCTTTGCCCGGGTGATCAGCGATTTTGCGACCATCGCCTACATCGGCGATGTGTTCGTGCTCGACTCGCATCGCGGTCGAGGATTGGGCAAGTGGCTGATGGAGTGTATCATGCAGCACCCCGCTCTGCAGGGCTTGCGGCGCTGGATTCTCACTACGCGCGACGCGCACGGGCTTTATTCGCAGGTGGGATTTACTCCGGTGAAGTTTCCGGAACGTTATATGGAACGGCATGATCCGCAGGTTTACGCGACTTCGGCCAACGAGATCAGGAAAACGACATGAAAATTTCTGCTTCTACGAAAATGTATCTTCCGCTTTACGAAAACGATCCGCAGATTGCCGCCGCCATCGACAACGAAACCCGCCGCCAGCACGAGGGCCTGGAATTGATTGCCTCGGAAAACTTCGTCAGCGAAGCCGTGCTCGAAGCCGCCGGCTCGGTGTTCACGAATAAGTATGCCGAAGGATATCCCGGCAAGCGTTACTACGGCGGCTGCGAGTTCGCCGATGTGGTCGAAAACCTGGCGCGCGACCGGGCGAAGCAATTATTCGGCGCCGAGCACGCCAACGTCCAGCCGCACGCCGGGTCGCAGGCCAACATGGAAGCCTACGCCGCTATCCTGCAGCCGGGCGACACGATTCTTGGCCTCAATCTGGCGCACGGCGGACACCTTACGCACGGCCATCATCTGAATTTTTCCGGCAAGACGTACAAGATCGTTCCTTACGGCGTGACCAAAGAAACCGAGACCATCGACTACGACGCGCTCGAAAAGATCGCTGAGCAGGAGCGTCCGAAGCTGATCATTGGTGGCGGCAGCGCTTATCCGCGCACCATCGATTTCGCGCGCATGCGGCAGATCGCCGATAAAGTGGGCGCGCTGTTCCTCGTCGACATGGCGCACTTCGCCGGGCTCGTCGCCGGCGGCGCGCATCCTTCGCCGGTGCCGCACGCGCACATCGTTACTTCGACCACGCACAAGACTCTGCGCGGCCCGCGCTCGGGGATGATTCTTTCGAAGGCCGAGTTCGCGCAGGCCATCGACAAAGTTGTGTTCCCAGGAATGCAGGGTGGACCGCTGGTTCACATCATGGCGGCAAAGGCGGTGTGTTTTCAGGAAGCGATGCAGCCTGAGTTCCGCGACTACGCGCGGCAGGTGGTGGCCAACGCCAAAGTGCTGGCGCAAACACTGGCCGACGAAGGCTTCCGCATCATTTCCGGCGGCACCGATACGCATCTGATGCTGGTCGATGTGTTTTCGAAAGGCATGCTGGGCAGCGAAGCCGAAAAAGCGCTGGGCGAGGCCGGAATCACGGTCAACAAGAACGCGATTCCGTTCGACACCAATCCTCCGATGAAGCCGAGCGGCATCCGCATCGGCACGCCGGCGTTGACCACGCGCGGCATGAAAGAAACCGAGATGCGCCAGATCGGCCGCTGGATCGCCGAAGCACTGCTGCAGCGCACCGACGCGGCCGTGCTGAGCAAGGTCCGCAAGCAGGTGCTCGATCTGTGCGAGGCGTTTCCGCTCTATGCGGATCGCCGCGCAAAGGCGCAAGCGGAGGTCAGGGCGTAGCTAATACGCCTTTGTTCACTGGACGGTTATCCTGCCGTCCAACTTTGATGGGAACGCGGCAACTTGGAGATTGTCTTCGTAAAGGATGTTGCCCAATCGTCGGCATTTATAGACTTCTACATAATGCTCGTGCTGCCGTAGCACGTGGACAAGCTCCCAGACCTTCCGGATGCTCACTTGGGAGCTTGACTTGAACCAGAAGATCGCCCTACCCGTGGTGAAATTTTTCGGCGGGTGTGGCAAGTTTTCATTGAACCAATTTAGAATCCCTCGCACACGCTGCCATTCGTCTCCCGTGAGGTCACCTGAATCGAGGAGAGCATAGGCGGCTACAAACACGCCTTGCGGCTTGTGGGAGTCTTTGTCGATTCGTGTTGTGACGAAGCGTAGGTACATCGCAGCTGTCCGTTTGTATCTGAATGGCGATTCTATCCTGCGATCGAACTCTGCACGAGCTGAGCGGTCACCGCTTCGGCGACGATTTTCCGCGGCGTGCCTAGCCGAAGACCGCCCTCTGTGTTTAAATGCCAGCGGTGAAGATCGCCATCGACATTCGGCGGATGACCGAGTTTGGCGTGGGCACCTACATCCGCAATGTGGTTCGCACGCTGGGCCGGCTCGACCACGAGAACGAGTATCTGCTGATCGGACGCTCCAGCCAAAGTTGAGGAGATCGGCAGCGCTGCCGCCTAACTTTCACGCCGTCCCGCTGGTTGCGCCGGACCGCACCGTGCAGGGATATCGCGAATTTCGCGGCGCTCTGCAGGAGCTGCATTGCGACCTGGTACATATCCCCAATCTTTTTTCCGTGCCGCGGATGCTGCCTTGCCCATATGTCATGACCGTGCACGACATGCTGGAGCACATGTCACGGGCCCGGCAGCGGGCAGGTTCTGGCGCTCGCTGCATTTTCAGATGACCAAACGCGTGCTGGCCGGGGCGGCGCGCATTTTTGCCGTATCGAATTTCACCCGCAATGAAATCGAGAAGCTGTTTGAGATTCCGTCCGACCACGTCGAGGTCGTCTACAACGCCATCGACGAACGCTTTCTGCGCGGCCACGCCAGCGCCGCCGACCGCGACCTGATCGCGCAGCGCTATCAGGTGACGTATCCCTTTCTGCTCTACGCCGGCCGCATCAGCCCGCACAAAAATGTCGTGCGCATGATCGAGGCTTTCTCGGCGCTGAAAACCGAACTGGAGAAGGACCAGGCCTATCCCGATCTCAAGCTCATCATCATTGGAGACGATCTGTCCGGCAATCCGGATCTGCGGCGAACCGTGGTGCGCAGCGGGGTGCAGCACGATGTGCGCTTCCTGGGATTCGTTCCCGATCGAAGTGCTGCGGATTTTTTACGACGAGGCGAAGATTTTCGTTTTTCCGTCGCTCTATGAGGGCTTCGGCCTGCCTCCGCTGGAAGCGATGGCGCACGGAACGCCGGTGGTGACCTCGAACGTGTTCGTCTCTGCCCGAGGTGGTGGGGAACGCGGCGGTTCTGGTCAATCCCGAAAACGTGTTCGAAATCATGCGCGCGCTGCACCGCGTTCTCATGGACAAGGCCCTGCGCGACCGCATGAAGGAACGCGGCTACCACCAGGCCGCAAAGTTCTCCTGGGAAAACTCGGTGCGGCGGATGCTCGACGCCTACGGCCAGGTCGCCAACCCGAGCCGGCCGCACGCCGGTCAGCCCGCTGCCGACTAGAGCAGGACTGCCATCCCGAGAGTAGCGAGTGTGGGAAAGCAATCACGTAGGGGCGGACGCATTCGTCCGATCGTCCGCTTCTGAGCGAGCGTGGCCGCACGCGGTCCCCAGACGAATGCGTCCGGGGCTACATGATTTTTTTCGAGAGCGCGATCGATGTTACTTCAGCAGCGGCTGGCCGGGCGACAGAATGGCGAGTTTGTGCAGCTTGGCGGTGATGCGGGTCTTATCGGCGTCGGTTTTGGCGGCGGCCAGGCGCTTGCGCAACTGGACAATCTTTTCTTTGCGGGTACGGCGCCGGCGAATCTCCGGCCGGCGGCTGGGTGCTGACATTCGTCCTCCTGCGGTAAGTGCGAAGTTTGTGGCCGTCGGGTCATCCTGCGGACGTCGCCAGCAGGCACTTCCAGCCACATCAACTATTGGAACGGAGACCGGGGGAACTGTCAATGCTGCTACTCAGTTCTTATTGTTACACGGTCCGACTGGCGCGACTTACATTCCGCGACTTACGGGCGAAGAGAAACCTGTCAGATGCCCGCGTACCAGGCATAGCCTCCTTCTGGAGCCGCGGAGCCCAGGCCCTTGCCGAAACCTTTCAAACTGTCGGTGACCGTCAGGCGGGTGATGTATTTCACGCTCTTGTAGCCGACCTGCCGGGAGACCCGCAGTCGCAGCGGGCCGCCGTTGCCCACGGGGAGTTCGTCGCCATTCATCCCATAGGCAAGAAAAGTCTGAGGATGCAATGCATCCGCCATATCGATGCTTTCCCACCAGTCGGGATCGATCGAGTAGTAGACAACGTAGCGGGCTCGCGGGTGGACCTCCACGGCGTCGAGGATTTGGGAGAGCGGCACACCGATCCACTCCGCGATATACGACCAGCCCTCTTCACACTGCAGCATCGTGATCTGGCTGTGAGACGGGTAGGCCTTCAGTTGCGCCAGCGAAAACGAGGCAGGCCGGGCGACCAGGCCGTTGACGGAGAGCCGCCAATCAGCGAATCCTCCGGCTTGAAGGCTTTTGAAAGCATCATTCAGCGGCGGGATTTCGTTCGCGAATGGAGGTTTCGAAATCTGGCTGCGCGAGAACTCCCGCGCGAGCGAATGCCGCGTCAGCAGACGCTGGGAAGCGTAGGTGAGGGTTTCGCCGAGGCCATAGATTCCGCCGTGATCGGGCGGGATCAGTCCGTACTTTTGCGCGAGGCGCGTGGCGAGGCCGAAGCCGGCTACGCCTGCGGTGGCCGCGAGTCCGGTGGTGATCAGTTTGCGGCGTGAAAGATTGCGGGGTGGTGGTTCGAGCTTCGATGGTTCGAGCGTAGTTGGTTCGCGCGAAGTTGGTTGGCTCATGCGCCCTCCTTGGGTGCAGCACCCCGGCGCGTGATCATCCGCCCGGTGATCATGGCCCGCATGCGAGTCCAGAATCCGGCAAGAAAAATCATAACGACGTGGACCAGCAAGAACAGCACCAGCGCCAGGGAGACGAAAAAGTGCAGCGTGCGCGCCGATTGCTGGCCGCCGAGCACATTCACGGTTGCCGGAAACGCGGAGACGAAGGCTGGAGACATGGCCAGGCCTGTCCAGATTACGAACGGAAAGAGAACGAAGATCACAAACAGGTAGCTGAGCCGCTGGAGTACGTTATACGACCAGCCTTCTGCCTCACTCGGCCGCTTGAAGCGCAAATGGTCAGCCATCGACATCGAGAACGCCCGCCATGAAAGATCAGCTTTACCTGGCAGCAAGTTGTTTCGAAAATGTCCTGTAAATAAACCGGAAACGATATACAGGAAGCCCGTGAACATCACCACCCAGGCAGTTTGAAAGTGGAGATACCGGCTCCAGCCGTTTTGGTCCGGCAGCACGTACCCGTAGCCGGTCGGCACCAATGACCTCGAGGCAGGGATCGGGAGTTTGAACAACGTTGGAGTCAAATCGTTGCCGGTTTCGCCCCAATAGAAGCGCGGGTGAGAGATCACAATTTCAATTCCGCTGACCAGCAGGGCAAAAAAGCACAAGGTGGTGATCCAGTGAGTGACGCGCACGAGGGCAGAGTGCCGCGAAGGAGCCGCCTCGGTGGGGACGGCGGTGGGGACGGCTGAGGCAGCACTTGGGACAAAAGCAGAGTCGCTCACGCGTGAAATCGTACCATGGGCGTGCCCATTCGACATCCATGAATCTGCCTTGCCGTGTGAACTCGAAAAAGGGGCATGTGGTTGCCGCTGCCGAAGGATGCCGGGACACTCCGTGCAACCGGCCTTGCCATCTTCGACCTTTCCAACTTATGGAACCGTCTGCGATGGTTCAGCCGGATGAAGTTTCACCAGCGTTTCCAGTTTATCAATCAAAGGTTTTCTGTCCGCGCCCAGGACCCGAATCACTGCGGCGGTGAGCCGGGCTTCATCGGGTTTCCCCACCCTGTAATACGAATCGCATAGCAGGAACAGTGCGTCGGGATCCGCCGTTCGCGATCTTTCGAGATACTGGATGGCGTCGGACCAGCGCTGCTGCTGATATCTGATTCCGCCCATGCCGATCAAGGCAAGGGTTTCTGCGGAGTCGAGCGCGAGGGCGGACTGGAACGAGCTTTCCGCCGCGGCCGCTTCTCCACCGGAAAGCTGCACCATGCCGAGATAGGCTGCGATGCGCGCGGACTGCGGATCTTTAGTTCGAGCAATGGCGAGCACTCGCCTCGCGTCCTCTCTTCTTCCCATGCTGTAGTACATGGTTCCGAGTAAGTAGTGCGGCTCGCCTTGGCCGGAGGCATCGGCAGCGGGCGCTTGCGCCAGGAGTTCCAGCGCTTCCCGCTCTTTGTCCGCTTCCAGCAGGGGCTTCAACTGCTTCCAGGCTCGTTCCTCTTCGGGGCTCTTCAGTTCGCTGGAAGTGTCGACGCGGTCCGTCATCGCGTCGAAGAGTCTGGTTTCATCTCGGGCTTCGCTTGTGCGTCCGAGTTGGCGGTATGCTTTTGCAAGCTGGAAATGCGCTTTCACCAACGAAGGCTGGACCGCGATCGCGCGTTGCAATGGCTGCACCGCGGCTTCAGACTCCCCCAATTCCACATGAGCGATTCCCAGTCCGTAATATGCAAGTCCGTTGGCATAACCATGCGCCAAGGCATCGGTATAGGAATCGCGGGCTTTTTCCCAGTCCCCCAGTTTTGCCCAGGACTCCGCGAGAAAAAATGCGGCCTCTCCATTGCCGGGGTCCTTCTTCGAAGCTATCGCGAAGGTGGAAGCGGCAGACTGAAAATCGGTCAGTGCGAATTGCGTCTTGCCGATCTCGAAATCAATTCGCGCCAGGGCGGGATTGAGGCGGCGCGCTCTTTCCAGCCAAGCGAGTCCCTCCTTGCCGGTGTCGATGGTTGCGCTAAGGTATTCCCCATATTTCTGGCAGATCTGCGCATCATTGGGCGCGATGCGGGCCGCCTGGGCGATGGTTTCGCGGGCGCGGTCCAGATCCGGCTCCATGAAATACGCCTCTGCGAGATAGAACAGAGGCTTGATCATTCCCGGCCTGCTGCTCAGACTACTTCTGTAGTTCTCCACCGCACCGGACCAGTTACGTTGTCGAAAGAACACCATGCCTAACTCGAAGCGAAGATCGGGATCGTCGGGAAAGCTGCGCAGCGCCTTTTCGTACAGATCCTGGGCCGCGGCCAACTGGTCCGCTCTCACCAGATTTGCCCCCTGCTGCAGCACAGACGCTACATCGCGCGGAGTTTGGCCCGCGATCAGGGTCGACATCAACAGAAATGCAATCAGGGCTCTCATTTCATCCGGCCATGCGGAATCGAACTCCTTGTTCTTGCCATACCCGCTCCGTTGCGCGAGTATGCTTGGTTGATCGATTCTTCGTTGATCGATGATAAGCCATGCGCCAACTGATGCTCATCCTCGTCCTCGTCGCGACGGTGGCGCTTGTGATAGGGCCCGGTTCGACGGCGCGTCCGGGGATTCGATTTGAAGAAATTGCAGCACGCTCCAACCTGAATTTCACCACAGCGGCTTCGCCCACTCCGAATAAGAATCAGGTGGAAACCATGGTGGCCGGGGTCGCGCTGTTCGACTACGACGTGGACGGCTATCTCGATGTATACCTCGTGAACGGAGCGGCGATCCCGTCGCTGCAGAAAGAATCACCGCGCTATTGGAATCGACTCTTTCACAACAACCACGACGGCACCTTTACCGACGTAACCGAGAAAGCAGGTTTAGCCGGGGCGGGTTACGGCATGGGTGTGGCCGTAGGAGATTATGACAATGACGGATGGCCGGACTTGTTCCTCGCCAACGTTACCGGGAACCAGCTATTTCACAACAATGGAGACGGTACTTTCACGGACGTCACCGCTAAGGCTGGACTGCAAGGCGCGACCCTGGACGGAAAGAAAATGTGGTCCGCGGGCGCGGGCTGGTTCGACTACAACAATGATGGACTGCTGGACCTCTTCGTCGTCAACTACTGCAAGTGGGAGGTCAACAAGGATCCCTACTGCACGATCGGCGGCGGTGCCCGCGGCTACTGTCATCCGAAATATTATGCTGCAACGCATAATTCTCTTTACCGGAACAATGGGGATGGGACGTTCACCGATGTTTCCGAGGAGACTGGGATTGCATCGCAGTTTGGCAAAGGCATGAGCGTGTCGTTTGCGGACTACGACGGCGATGGTTTTCTGGACGCGTTTGTGGCCAACGACACTACGCGCAACTTCCTGTTTCACAATCTGGGTGGGAAAAGATTTGAGGAGGTCGGAGGCGCGGCAGGCGTGGCCTATGGATCGAATGGTGCGGCGCTCTCGGGCATGGGTTCCGATTTCCGCGATGTAAATAACGATGGCCTGCCTGATCTGTGGCACACCGCTGTGGAGTTCGAAACATTTCCGCTCTACGGAAACAGCGGTCACGGAGATTTCGTCGATTGGACTGCGAGCAGCGGATTAGGGCGCGCGACCTCCCAAATGTCAGGTTGGGGAAATGGAATTGTCGACTTCGACAACGACGGCTGGAAGGATTTGTTTGTCGCTCGTTCCAACGTTCTGGACAATATCAGCGGTCTGGTTGCCGAACGCCAGTATCCAGAACGAAATTCGGTGTTCCGGAACCTTGGAAATGGGAAATTTGAAGATGTGAGTGCCGGCGCCGGGCCCGATTTTGCGAAGGAAGCTGCCCACCGGGGAGTGGCATTCGGAGACATCGACAATGACGGGCGGATGGACGCGGTGGTGACCGTGCTGAACGGAGCGGTGAAGTTGTTCCATAACATCTCCGGTGGCGACAACCACTGGATACTCCTGAAATTGATCGGTTCAAAAAGCAACAGAATGGGGATTGGAGCCCAGGTACGCATCGTCACAGAAGACGGAGGGTCCCAGTGGAACGAGGTGACAACGGCCGTGGGATACGCTTCCTCCAGCGATAGCCGAGTTCATTTCGGACTGGGGGCGAACCGGCCCATTAAGGAGCTGGAGATTCGCTGGCCCAGCGGCATCCGGCAAGCACTACGGAATGTAGACGTGGACCGGATCATGACGATTAAGGAACCGCCGGGTTAATCTTTCCCCGTCTAGAACCCTCTAGCCGTGGTTTAGGTCACGATTCGTTTTGTTTCTGCTTGACAACGGTTTTATAGCGGGACTAAACTTGGGCGTCGCATTTTGAAACGTTTCAAAAATCCCTGTCTTTGGCCCCCGCTCTGCAACAGCGTTTGCGTTGGCGCGGCATGGGGCGTGGAGGAGATATCGTATGCGCCGTAACCATGGCCCACTTCTGTTCGCCTTCTGCGTCCTTGCGACCGCGTTATTCGCACAAGTTGTGATCACCAGCACCATCGTGGGTACCGTGACCGACCCGCAAGGGGCGGTTCTGCCAGACTCGAAAATCACTCTCGTCAACGTGGACACCGGAGTCCAATGGAAGGCGGCCACCAACGCGAACGGGGACTATCAGTTTCCTCAGCTCATCGCTGGCCACTACAAGATCGAGGTGGTCAAAGAGGGCTTCGCGCATACCGTTTCGACCGTGGTGCCTCTGGAAAACGGAACTACTCTGCGCATTAACCTCGCGCTAAAAATGGGAAAAGCCAACGAGACCGTCGAGGTCTCTGGCGCGGCAGCACTGGTGAAGACCGACGATGCCAACGTGTCAGAGGTCATCGAGAACAAGTTTGTCCGCGACCTTCCCACCGAGGGCCGCAACTACCTGAACTTCGCCCAGATCCTGCCCAACTTCAACAGCGGCACCGGCGATACTTCGCGCCTGGCTTGGGGACTGGCTTCGGCAACCATGCCGGGGGCAATGCAGTTGAATGTGGGGGGCACGGAATATGGGGTCGGCTATTACGTCGATGGCCTGAACAACAACGACAATTGGGTGGAAGGTCCGCTCATGAACGTGAATCAGGACACCATCCAGGAAGTCAAAGCGGAGGTTTCCAACTACTCGGCGGAATACGGCCGCGACGTAGGCCAGATCAGCGTGACTTCGAAGTCTGGAAGCAATGCCCTCCACGGATCGGTGTACGACACTTTTCAGAATTCGGGCTTGAATGCAAATAATCCGTACAGCAGCTTTCAGGGCATACCGCGCAATGCGTATCACCAGAACCAGTATGGATTCACCGTGGGCGGCCCGGTGATCATCCCCAAAATATTTAACGGCAGGAATAAGTTGTTTTTCTTTGGTTCGTTCGAGCGGTTGCGCAACCGCGGTGTGAGCCAATTCACCGCCTACGTTCCCACTACTGCCGAGCAGACGGGCGACTTCAGTGATTGGCTGACTCGTTTTCCGGTGGATCCGACGCAGTGCAATGGCGTGCCGGGTAGCGAGCCCTCCAACTGCCGCTTCGTGATTTACGATCCGTCCACGCTGGACTTGAATCCCGGCGACGCGACGTACGAACAGCGTCTGCCCTTCCAGTTTGGCGGCGTGTACAACAAAATGGACCCCAGCCTGGTTGCGACCCAGGCGCAGACCTATCTTTCGCATTTCCCGCAGCCTAACGGCTACTCGTCGCCCGAGCCAGACAACTTCAACAATTATGCCGGCTCCTATATCGCCGGCATCAACAACAACAACTACACGGCTCGCGCGGACTACAACATCGGCAGCCGCGATTCCGTTTATTTCCGCTACTTGCGCGACAGCGGCAGCGTCATCAATCAATGTTGCGTGCTGCCTTCCCTGTCGATGAACAGCGGGCCCTACCACCGCGCGAACACCTACCAGGCCCACTACGTGCACTCCTTCAGTTCCACGTTCAACAACGAGTTCAATGTGAGTTGGTACCGGGGATACAACTTCAGTGACGAACCTTCGCAAGCCGGCGCGTTTGTCAACTCCTGGGTTCCGGGTCTGTTCCAGAACTCATCCTCGAACATGGCGGGATTCACGTCGTACGACAAGAGTCTGTTCAACGTAAGTAACGACGCCACTTTCTCGGTGGGCATCGGCGGGAGCCTGCCTTCCAGTCCCGGTACCGCCATGGGAAGCAGTCTGAACCTGGGGTCGACGGAATATTGGTACCAGTGGGTGCCGGTGTTCCAGTTGTCAGACAATGCGGCGAAAACTTTCGGGCGGCACACAGTGAAGGCGGGCTTTTACATGGCGCGCCGTAACGAGCGCGACAATGACATCATCCGGTCGGTGAACTTTAATGGCAACTACACCGGCAACGGGACTTACACCAACGATGGTTCCGGCAATGGGATTGCCGACTTTGAACTTGGCGATGTGAGCGCTATGGGTCAGCGCACGCCCGTGGCGAGTGGCGATGCCAGCCTTTACTACGCCATGCCTGAATACAGTGCCTATGTGGGCGACAACTGGAATGCGACTCGATCGTTGACCGTGACCTTGGGCCTGCGTTACGACCTGCCCATCCCCGCATACTCGGTCGACAATTACTGGTCCGTGCTCGACCAGACCTATCCTGGGTGGCGATTTGTCATGCCGGGTTTGACTCCGGGAACCCAGGCTCGCCCCTTTTCCGCAAGCAAGAAAGATCTCGCGCCCCGCCTGGGACTCGCTTATCGGCTGGGAGAGAAGACCGTAATCCGCACGGGTTACGGCATCTTCTATGAGACTGGACGTTTCAAATTCCTCGACCAGGTGACCTGGAATGGTCCCGGCTATGGAGGAACGTCTTACTACTCCACGGATCAGGTGGCCGATCCGGGACAGCCGTTCTATACGTTTGCCGATACGTTCCAACCTCCCACCACCGTTACCCGCGGGACATATCCGTACCCGCAGGGCACTGACGGAGGCTTGATGTGGCCGACTGGCGGGGCGTACCCGACATCGACCGTCGATCCGAAAACCTGGGTGACCCCTTACAGCCAGCGCTGGAGTCTGGATGTGCAACGCGAACTTGGCAAAACCGTAGTCGCCACGCTCGGTTATGTGGGTTCCGAGGGCACGCACCTGCCGATTCAATATGACTTGAACCTCTATCCGCAAGGTTTTTACCCAGACATTTATACTTCGGAATGTCTGACCTGCGATGCGGCACGACCGCTGACGGCAGTAGCGCCGGGTCGGTGGAGCGGCATTAACTCGGTCCGCCCGGATCAGAGCAACAACTACAACGCCATGAACGCCGAACTAAAGACGCGCGGGTGGCATAGCCTGACGAGCCAGATTTCCTACACCTGGTCGAAGCAGATGGATACATTCTTCGGCGAGAGCGGGGAAGGCGGGCAACACGCGATCGGCGGCCAGTGGCACCCCAATTGGAGTTATGGTCCCTCCGATGCCAACCATACCAACCGTTTTGTAGCCGCTCTCACCTATGAGTTGCCGGGAAAGACGTTGGGCAATCATGTGCTGCGCGAGGCAATCGGGGGCTGGCAGGTCAATTCCATCGTCACCTTCGAATCCGGGGCGCCCACAACCATCTATAACGGCTACACCCAGTCGTACGACGGCATGGGCGATGTTCCCATCCAAACCTGCAACGGCAATCTGGCGAAGGGCAGCAGAACCTTTACCAACTACTTCAACACCAACTGCTACACGGAGCCTGCTGCCAGCACAGACCCGATCTACACCAGCCAGGGTATTACTAACTACGCGGTGACTCGCGGCAACGAACGCCGGAATAACCTTCGCCAGCCCGGAATCAACAACTGGGATATGGGATTGCAGAAGTCCTTCGGGCTGCTCGGCGAAGGCCGGGAGTTGCAGGTCCGCGCTGACGCGTTCAACGCCTTCAATCACACGCAGTGGCAATACATCGACACTTACGACGACCGTCTAACCAACTCAGGCAGCGAGTTTGGATCGATCGCGGGAGCCCGTGGAGGTCGTCGCATGCAGTTGAACATGAGGTTTGTGTTCTAGAGGTTGAGGGGGGCGGCGTGAGCAAGGCCCCCCGTCGTTCACGCCGCCAAGTTGTTCTTAGTAAACGTAGGGGCTTAGTTTGAGCCTTCAAGCGTGGCGTCATCCCGAGCGGAGCCGTTTTTCAGGCGGAGAGAGGGATCTCCCTGAAAATGGTGCCTTGGGAGATCCTTCCCGCGGCTGAACTACGCCGCGGTTCGGGATGACGCAAGGACAGATTCAAACTGAGTCACTACCCTATTGAGAGGGGTTCAGAGCAGCTCATGCCGATTGATCGGCGGCATGAAAGTCCCGTCCTTTGCGCTCCGGCCCCAAGCCGAAAATGAGGATGAGCGAGCCGATGACAACGCCTTCGAAGAGGGTCAAAGCCCAAGGGTAGCCCAACCGTTTTTGCAGAGTGTATTGCAGCGACACGGCAGGGGAAGCGAGCAGAACTCCCAGTTGGTACACGAACCCCGGAAACAAACTGCGCACTGCGTTCGGTGCGAGTTCGTTGAGGTGGGCTGGGATGATTCCGAAAGTGCCCTGCACTCCGGTCTGCATCAAACATGCGCCCATCATCAGCGTGACGGGCGCAACCCCAAATGCCCATGGGTAAAGCGCGATGGCCGAGAGGCCGAGCGCGCACAGCATGGTGCGCCGCCTTCCGAGCGACTCTGAAAGCTGTCCAAAGAAGGTCGAAGCTGCAATCGCGCAAATGTTGTAGAGGATTGCGATCCTGGATACCGTGGACCTGGCAAATCCGTGGGAGGATTTCAAGAAGTCAGGATACAGGTCTTGGGTGCCATGCGACAGGCAGGACATGACGGTCATGACCAGCAGCAAGTAGGCGAAGCCCGTCCGGTTTTCCCAGAGCACGCGAAACATCCCGACGATGGAACGCTGATGGTGTTGCTGCCATGCGCTGGACTCCGGGGCTCGGAAAGCAAGGATTGCGATCAGAATCGCAATCGCGAAACCAACACAGAACATTGCCCGCCAGCCCAGATGAGGAAGTATGCTCTCCATGGCAAGCGCGGCCAGCAGGTATCCGATGGGGTAGCCGCTCTGCATCAAGCCGGAAATCAATCCACGGCGCTGGCGGGGCGCGCTTTCGACGGCCAGCGACGCGCCGATACCCCAGTACCCTCCCATGCCGATGCCGTAGAGCGCCCTGAGGACTACAAACGTGGCGTAGTTGGGAGCGAACGCACTCAGCAGAGTGGCCGCGGAAAAATACAGGACGCACGCGATGAGCGGAAGGCGGCGGCCGAAGCGATCGGCCAGCGCGCCGAAAATCAGCGCGCCCACCGGCCGCATCGCCAAGGCGATGGAAATCGTCCAGACGATCGCTTTCTTGTCGACGCCAAAGTTCGCGGCCAGCGTGTCGATCAGGAAAATTACGACAAAGAAATCAAACGCATCCAGGACCCATCCTAGAATTCCTGCCGCGACGGCATATTGCCATCCTGGAGTATCCGGCTCGGGAGAAGGAAGTTCGAGAGGCATGTATTTGCAGTTCTGCCATGCTGGGCGTTCCGTCCAGCTATGTCCGTTGACATCCGACGCTCAGTCCTTGGAACTACTTTCTTGTGCAGATCCTTCACACAACGGAACCCAAGCGTGCCGGCGCGATCTTTACTCGGCGCCATCAGCAGTAGCTTGCCGTGCTGGTCGAGCCGGTAGGCTTGCGGAAAATACCATACCGACCCTTGCGGCTGATAGTAACTGCCACCCCGCAAGATGCCTGCTCGAGTGTGCTCGTCCATGAATTCGTCGGTCCATTGCCAGATGTTGCCGACCAAATCTTCGACGCCGAACGGACTGGCCCCTTTCGGATGAGCATCCACCGGGTCAGGCCCTCTCAGGGTGCGCCCCTTATCGGGTATGGGCACAGCCGCGGCATCCCAGTTGTTGCCCCATGGATACAGTCTGTCCGTCGCTGCCTTGAGCTGGCGTATTGCCACTCCCATTCATGCGGAAGTCGCTTTCCTGCCCAGGCCGCGTAAGCGCGGGCATCTTCCAGCGAAACCCAGGTCACCGGCTTGTTGTCCCAGCCCGCCGGATACATGTCCGTCTTGCCAGTCGCGAAGAAAGTTCAGGTCGTCCTTGGGATGGTAGTGGGTAGCGTCCAGGAATTTCTTGAACTGCGCGTTGGTAACCGGATAGCGGTCGATCCAGAAAGAATCGATGTGCAAGCGGTGAAGGTGCTGCCGGCGGGGCGAGTTTTCCCAGGGATATTGCACGTCCACGCCGACGTCGTTAAAACCCTCCAGTTCGATGCCGTCAACTTTGAAAGTGAAATCGGTTGCGGGAACAAGAACCATGCCGTCGGGGATGGTCGACGCGGGGCTCGTCTTTTCGATGGGCACGATTTTCTGCGGCGCAAATGTCCAATCCGCCGAATAACTGCTTAAAGGCCGAGCCGAGAGTTGCTTCATCTCGGCCAGCAGCTTTTGGAGGGAGCCATCAGAGGCGTCTGCGGTGGCTAATATCGCGCCGAAGCCGTGCGCCTCGATGGAGAAGTTCAGAAAGCTGTGACCTTCATCGGCTTCGGGAGTAAGTTCCACTCCATGCCACAGGTCGAAGTAGTGCATGCCAGACTGAACCGGCACACGTAACTGCCGGCCCTCGATGTCATATTGAGTGCGGTTCACCATGGTCCAGAGTGTGCTGTTCCCCAGGGGCCAGCGGCTGGCGAAGATGCCGGTTTGCTCTGTTTCCGCGTACGGCTGCCACTCTGGACTCACCAGGAACTTCGCCATCGCGCGCTCAATCGCAGCCACGCGTCGCAGCGCTTCTGCATCGCGCGCGGTAATCTGGTTCCAGATGCCCCAGATGTTCTCCCAACTCTCGTAGCCGACGCCGTTGAAGAAGGCGTATTGCAGGTTGTCGACTTTGCTATGGTTCCAGCGATCGCAAACGTTCACCATGTGCCTGGGTTCGAGCCACTTGAAGGCGCTGACCATGGGCGCGTTGGGGTATTGCCAATAGCCCCATTCCATGTTGTTCCACGCGAGCGCTTCAAACGGAGAGGGGAACGCATGCTCGGGCTCGAGCGCCAACGGATGTCCTAGCGCATCCGAAGCTGTTCGGAATGCGCGCGGGATGCCCCGCAGCGTGTCGCCATTGATGCCGTCCGCTCCCACCTCGGCCATCAGTTTGGCGATCGCGTTCCAATCCTCCATGCCCGCGTCGCGTGTGCCCTGATCCCAGGGCATAAACGGAAAGAGAACCTTGACGCCGCGGCGATGAAAATCCGCAACCATCTGCTTGACGCCGGCAATCCCTCCTGGCATCGCCCTGACCATGTCGTACTGGTTGCGATTGTCAATGCCGATGTTCGGATACACCGGCCAGAGCAACACGGAATCGATGCCGCCATAGCGCGTTTGCAGGTCGTTTAAGTATTTGTCGACGGTGTAATGGCCGGTTTCGGCATCGTAGAAGTAGCGATCCTCAACCATCATCTGCGGCTGGATGAAGCTGGACTGGGTCCACTTCAGTTCTGGTCGATCGTATTCTGTACTCGAATAGCCGGCTCGAATGCGTGCTTCCATGCGCCAATGCGTGACGTCTTCCAGCCAGGCTTTGTAATCTTCCGGAGAACATCTCCTCGGTTGTTCGGCCGCTGGCTTTACCGGCGTAAGGCAGTCCGGTCCGGGAATCTGATCTCCGTCCGGAGGGTAATGAGTAGTCTGCGCCGATGCAGCCAGCGCAACAAAAGCAACGAACAGCAGAGCCGCAAGGCTGGCTCGGACGAACAGTTGGCGATTTTCTGTCAGCATCGTGTACCCTGGCACTGTCTCGATCAATCTGCAGATCTTCACGCAATCAATGTGACCGCGGGCGCGCATGGATGTCCCCAAACTGCAGTTAGAGTAAAACGTTTCAAACGAACGGTCCAGTAGACAACAATCTTTCGCGATTCGCAAATGAATGCTGTCAAAATAATCTGCGAGTTCGTAAGCTGGGCAGTGACTCCATGAGTTTCCGAAGCATGAACTGCCGAAGCATGAGTTGCCGGAACGTTTTGCTCTGTCTGGCGACCGCTCCCATGATGGCTGTCGCCTGGTCCGCCGCGGCGCAGACCGAGACCCGGCCGTTCGTCCACAACGGATACAACCGGCCCTATCTGATTCATCGGCCTGCCCACCTCCCCGCCCATCCTCCAGTTGTCTTCATGCTGGGTGGGATTCGAAGCACGGCGCAATCCACATCGGAAGACTTCAACTGGATCGGCGAAGCGGACCGCAATGGATTTCTGGTGGTGTTCCCAGAGCCTGTGGCCACCGAGACCGATCAACCGCCCGACCGGCATACCAACATCACATTCTGGGAAATGAAGGGATCCCGTACGCATCATCTCGCGCCGGGCGCACTGCCCGTCGATGACGATGGGTACCTGATGGCGGTTCTTCACGAAGTCCTTCGCCGCGATCACGTCGATCATCGACGCGTCTTCTTTGCCGGCTTCTCGACCGGATCAGGAGCCGTGCAATTACTGGCTACCCGTCATTCCACGGAGATCAGTGGAATCGTCGCCGTCGCGACGCCTCTCATGGATCCACCGCCGAAACTCGCCCACCCCGTCCCCATCCTCTACATACACGGCGACCTTGATGAGCAGTTTTCCGGGTTTGAAGTCAACAGCCCGCATTTCGCCACGACGCCCCATGGCAATTGGGTCACTTGGGGATACCTCAATGGCTGTCGGATTCAGACGGCGGAAAAGATGAATTGGGGTGTGCAGTTATCCTGGCAGCAGTGCAAGGACGGCGTGCCGGTAGTCGCCGACTTCGTCGCGAACCTCGGCCACGAGTGGGCGGGGAGTCTGGATTCTGCGCGAGACAAGCAGCCTCAGCCCGCCGAAGCGCTGGATTTTACCGACATGGCCTGGCACTTCTTCGCCGCAATTCGATCGAAATAGCGGTGCGCTGCAAGCGATGCGGACGGAAGTTTGTGGCAGCCGGACCTGTAAGTTGAGCCGTCTTGCGGGCGTGAGCCCGCAGGCGAAATCCTGAGCGAAGCGAAGGACCTCTGAGGCAAAAATCTTGTGGCAGCCGGACCTGTAAGCCGAATTCTGTCCGCGGGATTGCTCCCGCTGGACGGCCATTCCTCTGGGCCGCGCATCGCTGCGCGGCTCTAGCGACCTACCCGAAGGTTTGACGCACCGAGCCGGCACGTGTTCGCGGCAAGCCGCGAACTTCCTCCCTATTTGGTCTTGCTCCGTGTGGGGTTTGCCCTGCCCGCTGCATTGCTGCCGCGGCGGTGCGCTCTTACCGCACCTTTTCACCCTTACCCCGGCGTTGCCGCCGTGGCGGTATGTTTTCTGTGGCACTTTCCGTCGAGCGGACTTGAATCCACCCTCCCGGACGTTATCCGGCACACTGCTCTGCGGAGTTCGGACTTTCCTCCCTCCGCGTCCGAAGACGCAGAGAGCGACCGTCCGGTCCGGCTGCCTACGGAATCATTATATCCCGGCCTCCGGCTCTCGGCTTGCGGCTGCCGGAACCTTTTCGTTCGGGAGAGCGTATCGTTTTGTAGCATGTCTCGCCGGGTTAGGCTGGTAAACTGACCTTGAGTAGACTGAGCTTGACGGGAAGCGCTCGGGTCCCCCGGAAGCCGGACGCCGAGAGCCGGAGTCCGTCTCCATGAACATCGCCGAAGCCATCAAAATCGCGCTGCGCTCGCTGTGGGCGAACAAGCTGCGCTCGGTGCTCACGCTGCTGGGCGTGGTGATCGGCATCTCCTCCGTTATTGCCGTGGTGACCTTTGTTTCCGGCATCAACGACTACGTGGCCAAGAAGATCTTCAACCTCGGCGCCGACGTCTTCATCGTTCAGAAAACATCCGTCATCGAAACCAATCCTGAGAAATTTCTGGAGCAGGAGAAGCGCAAGAATCTCGAACTGGAAGACTACATGGCCGTGCGCGATGCCTGCACCCACTGCGCCGCTGTGGGCGCCGAGGAGGACACCAGCGGCAAGGTGAAGCGCAACGAGCAGTCGATTGAGAATACGACCATCCAGGGCATCACGCCGTCCATGGCGATTGTGCATGATACCGACCTGACCGCCGGGCGCATGTTGAACGAGACCGACCTGGACAATCACCTGCCAGTAGCTGTGGTCGGCACCGATATTGTGGAGCAATTAATTCCCGGCACCGATCCGCTGGGGCAGGAGATCCGCGTCGACGGCTGGACGTATCAGGTGGTCGGCGTGGGCAAGAAGAAAGGCAAGACGCTGGGCCAGAGCGCCGACAACTACGTGATGATTCCTATCACGGTATACATCAAGAAATATGGGGCGCACACCAACAGCATCGAAATCTGGGGCAAGGCATCGGCGACCGGGGCGCCTTTGAACCAGGCAATTGACGAGGTGCGGGTGGTGCTGCGCGCCCGCCGGCACGACCCACCGGATAAGGACGACAGCTTTCAGGTCGAGACCAACGCCAGCCTGCTCAGCATCTGGGGAGATATCAGCAATACATTCTTCATGGCTACCGTCGGGATCGCCGCCGTGTCGCTGGTGGTGGGCGGCATCGTCATCATGAACATCATGTTGGTTTCGGTGACGGAGCGAACCCGCGAGATTGGTATTCGCAAGGCCCTGGGCGCCCGTCGCGACGACGTGCTGATGCAATTTCTGATTGAGGCCGTGATGCTGGCTCTGCTCGGCGGCGTGCTGGGAGTGCTCTCGGGAATTGGCGTTGCCGAAGCCGTGACGGCTTTGATCGGAATGCCTTCGTCCATCAAACTGTGGGCCGTGGCCGCGGGATTGATGGTTTCGGCCACCGTGGGAGTGTTTTTTGGAGTCTATCCCGCGCGCAAAGCCGCGCGGCTGGACCCCATTGTGGCGTTGCGATTTGAAATGTGAAGCCCTTGCGATGATGCGCAAAGACGAATTCGGCGAAATCGTCCAGATGGCGGTGAACACGATCCGCGGCAACAAGCTGCGCTCGGCATTGACCGTGCTCGGCATCGTGATCGGCGTTGCGGTGGTGATTGGCGTGTCTTCCATCGGCCGCGGCCTTGATGAAAACGTTCGCGCCATTGTCAGCAGCATCGGCTCCGACGTGATTTTCGCCTTTCACCTCGAGCCCTTCACCTTCGGCCAGATGACCGAGGAAATGCGGACTCGCAAGGAACTTACCTACGAAGATTCGCTCGCCATTGCCGAACTGCCCCACGTCAAGGCGGTGAATGCCGGACTTCGCTATTTCCGCCCGGAAATCGGCGTGGGCAGTTTTGCGGTGAAATACCGGGACAAGAAAGTGAAGAATACGATTCTCGAGGGCGATCAGGCCTCGGCCAAGGAAGTGTTCGATCTGCAAATTGCCACCGGCCGCTGGTTCACCGACATCGACGACGAGCATCGCTCCAACGTTGCCATCACCTGCGCCGACGTGACCGAAGAACTGTTCGGCAGCGAAGATCCCATCGGCAAGGAGATCACCATCGAAGGCCAGTTGTTCACCGTGATCGGCACCGCCAAGCGCATCAAGTCGGTGTTTGGGGGCGGCAAAAACCCGGATGACAACAAAGTCATTCTTCCGCTGTCCACCATGCACAAGTTGCACCCCGAACTCAAGCAACACTGGCTCAGCATCAAGGCCACTTCGCACGAGGCCGTGCCCAGGGCGATCGACGAGGTTCGCGAACTGCTGCGCCGGCGCCGCAAGGTGCCCTACGACAAGCCGGACAACTTCGCGGTCTTTACCTCGGACTTCATTTCGACCGCGTGGAATCAGATTACCGGCGCGCTGTTTGTCGGCATGTTCGCGATTTCGAGCGTCGCCCTGATTGTGGGCGGGGTGGGCGTGATGAACATTATGCTGGTCAGCGTAACTGAGCGCACGCGCGAGATCGGCGTGCGCAAGGCGATTGGCGCGCGCAAGCGCGACATCCTGCTGCAGTTCACGCTTGAGGCCATCATGCTGACTGCGGTCGGCGGCATCATTGGGGTAACGGCGGGGGCGGTCGTGGTCTGGGCGATCCCGCTCATGTGGCCTTCGTTGCCGGCCCGCATGTCGATGTTCTGGGTTACATTCGGATTCAGTTCCGCGGCCGCCGTTGGCCTTGTTTTCGGCATCTATCCGGCGTGGAAGGCGGCGAACCTCGATCCCATTGAGTCATTGCGGTACGAATAGACCAGGTTCTGTTACACCAAGTTCTGTGTTGGAGTCGATGAACCCGGCGGATCCCCCCGATGCGCGGAAGTGAATTTGGCGAAATCGTCCAGATGGCGACGGACACGATTCGCGCCAACAAGCTGCGTTCCGGGCTGACCGTGCTGGGCGTCGTAATTGGCGTTGCCGTCGTGATTGGGGTGTCTTCCATCGGGCGCGGACTCGACGACAACATTCGCGATCGCCTCGCTACCGTTGGATCCAACGTAATTTTCGCCTACCATCTGGAGCCTTTTACCTTCGGGCGAATGTCGGCAGAGATGCGGGCTCGCAAAGAGCTCACCATTGAAGATGCGGACGCTATGGAGAACCTGCCTCATGTCAAATCAGTGTCGGCCATGCTGCGGCTATTCCGCCCTGAAGCCAGAAGCGGCACCTATGCCATCAAATATGAGGGGCGCAAAGCAAAAAACACCATCCTCGAGGGCAATACGGCTTCGATGTTGGATGTCGAGGATCTTCCGCTCACCAGTGGCCGATGGATCAGTGCATTCGACGACGAGCATCGCGCGCGCGTAGTTCTGCTGTGCCACGATACAAAAGAAGAATTGTTCGGAGCTGAGGATCCGCTGGGCAAAGAAGTCAACATCGAAGGGCAACTCTTCGAGGTGATTGGCACAATTGGCAAGATCCAGTCCCTGTTCAACGGCGGGAAGGACCCGATCGACAATCGCGTTATTTTTCCGTTGCGGACGTTCAAAGCCATGCACCCGGAGATGAAACAGCTCTGGATTATTGTGAAAGCCACGTCCCACGACACTATGCCCAAAGCGATGGACGAAATGCGAGAGGTACTACGGCGTAGGCGAAAAGTTCCCTTCGACCAACCAGACAATTTCGCTATCCTGACTACCGATTCCATCATCGAAGCTTTCAACGCGGTAACGGGCGGGGTGTTCATCGGCATGTTTGCCATCTCCAGTGTGGCGCTGCTGGTCGGAGGGGTGGGCGTCATGAACATTATGCTGGTGAGCGTGACCGAGCGAACGCGCGAGATCGGAGTGCGCAAGGCGGTTGGGGCGCGCAAGCGCGATATTATGCTGCAATTCGCCTTTGAAGCGATCGTGTTGACCGCACTCGGAGGTTTGATTGGCGTCTTCGCCGGCGCCATGGTTGTCTGGGCAATCCCTGCCGTTTGGCCGTCGATGCCGGCCCGCATGTCCTTGTTCTGGGTCACGTTTGGTTTTAGCTCCGCGGCCGGAGTTGGGTTAATCTTCGGAATCTATCCGGCGTGGAAGGCCGCGAATCTTGATCCGATTGAGTCGCTGCGGTACGAATAGATGTTCTTTCGTTAAGGCATGAATCACTCCATCGGCAAGATCCTTGAGTCCATTGCGCTTCTCGGATGCGTCTCCAGCGGCCTCTACTACCTGCTGGTTCTGTGGAGCGCGGCGGCATTTCTTCGCGAGAGCAAAGCGGGCAAAGCCTGCCCTGAGCCTGTCGAAGGGAGTGCCCGCCCCACACAAGCCCTACCTCCGGTCTCGATTCTGAAGCCGCTCAAGGGCACCGATCCCGACATCGACGAGAGTTTCCGCAGCTACTGCCGGCAGGATTATCCGGAGTCCGAAATTATTTTCGGAGTGAGCGATCCCGACGATCCAGCCGTGGCCAGCGTTCGGCGGTTACAGCAAGAGTTCCCCGATCATGCAATCCGACTGGTAGTCGCGCCGAAAATACTCGGGGCCAACGTGAAGGTCAGCAATCTGGCGCAGATGCTTGCCGAAGCCCGTTACGACTATCTGCTGGTCAACGACAGTGATATTCGCGTGGAGCCCGACTATCTTCGCCGCGTGATCGCACCGCTCGCCGACCCGGCCGTCGGGATGGTGACATGTCTGTATCGCGCAGTTCCCGCTTCCACCCTGGGTTCGCGCCTGGAGGCGCTCGGCATCAGCACAGATTTCTGCCCCAGCGTTCTGGCGGCTCGACAACTGGAGGGCGGCATCCGCTTTGGACTGGGCTCGACGCTGGCATTTCGCCGCGCCGATCTGGAACGCATCGGAGGGTTCGAGTCGTTTGTCGACTTCCTGGCGGACGACTACGAATTAGGCCGGCGCATCGCCGATCTCGGCCTGCGGGTTGTGCTGTCCGACGTGGTCGTCGAGACTCATCTTCCAGCTTATGACCTGCGCGGGTTCCTGGCTCATCAACTGCGGTGGGCACGGGGCGTCCGCGACGCGCGCACCGCAGGTTACATCGGACTGGTCTCCACGTATGGCTTGATGTGGGCGCTGCTCGCCGTCATCGCTGCACTTGGCGCGCCGTGGTCGTGGGCGGCTTTGGTGTGACCGTTCTGTTTCGTTTGGCCGTCGCTCTGGCCGTGGGCAAGTCGGTGTTGCGGGATGCGCACCTGGTGAAGAATCTGTGGCTGCTGCCCCTGCGCGATCTGATGGCGGTTGCGGTGTGGATTGCGAGTTTCGCCGGCCATACCGTTACCTGGCGCGGCGATCGATTTGAACTGAAGAAGGGACGCCTGACTCGCATCGCTCCAGTCAGTTCGAATGCGCCGCAGGACTGAGGACAACTAGACGCTGGGGTGGATCTGCGCCGGAGTCTTGCTCTGGCCATTCTTGCCTTGTTCATTATTGCCTTGGCCCAGGGCAGCGCGAATCTTCTGTGAGAATTGTTTCAAGGTGTAGGGTTTCTGCAGGAAATTTGTTTCCAGGTCGAACACGTTGTGGTCGATCACGGTCTTGCCGGCGTAGCCGGAAACAAACAGGAGCTTCGTGTCCGGCCGCAGTTGCCCAAGTTCCTTGGCCAACTGCCCGCCACTCATGTTCGGCATGACTACATCGGTGACCAGCAGGTCGATCTTCGATTCATGGCCCTTGGCCACAGTCAGGGCATCGACTCCGTCTTTGGCTTCGAGCACGGTGTAGCCCTGCAGAGTCAAGGAATTCCGCGGCGGCGCGCCGCACCGCCTGCTCGTCTTCCACCAGAAGAACGGTTTCCGATCCGCGAGTCGCAGGCTCGGCTTTGAAGTTTTCGACCTCGCGCGGCGCGGTCTCGTACGCCCACGCAGGGCAGATAGATCTTGAATACTGCGCCCATCGTCGGTTCGCTATAGGCCCAGATGAATCCCTTATTCTGCTTCACGATTCCGTAGACCGTTGCCAACCCAAGCCGGTGCCCTTGCCCGCGGGCTTGGTGGTGTAGAAGGGTTCGAAGATGTGCGGCAGATGGTCGGGAGGAATTCCACTCCCGTCGTCGGTTACGGTGATCAGGGCATAGTGGCCGGGGGGAATCGCCGCTTGGTGGCAGTGAATGTAGTCGTGCTCCAGCCGTACATCGGAGCTTTCGACTCGCAAGTGACCGCCCTGGGGCATGGCGTCGCGCGCATTAGAGGCCAGGTTCATCAGAATCTGCTCGATCTGCAGCGGATCCACCCGCACCCGGCCCAATCCATCGCCCGGGATGAACGTGAAATCGATGTCTTCTCCGATGAGCCGGGGCAGCGTGTTGGCAATGCGGGCGATCACCTCATTCAGGTCGGCCACGCGCAACGCTTGCGGCTGTTTGCGGCTGAAGGCGAGCAATTGCCGGGTCAACTCGGCGGCTCTGCCGCGCCGCTAAAAGAATCTCCTGAATCTTGGCTTCGAGCGGACTGTTCCGCGGCACGGCATCCAATGCCAGTTCCGCGTAGCTGGTAATAATGGTCAGAAGATTGTTGAAGTCGTGGGCGACCCCGCCCGCCAGGTTGCCAATGGCGTCCATTTTCCGGGACTGCATCAGCTGCGCTTCCAGCCGCAGGCGCTCGGTCAGGTCGCGGCCATTGCAGATGAAGTGCGTAACGTCTCCCGCGGCATCCCGCACCGGGCAGATGGTTTGCTCCACGTAGTACAGCTCGCCGCTCTTCTTCCGGTTCACCAGAATGCCACGATACACATTGCCCGCGAGTATGGTCTTCCACATTTCCTGGTAGAACTCAGGTCCTTGTTCGCCCGATTTCAGAATGCGTGGAGTCTTTCCGCGGACTTCGTCGCGGGTGTAGCCGGTTAGAGCCTCGAAGGCGGGATTGACGTATTCGATAATCCCGCGAAGGTCAGTCACCATCACCGTGTCGGCCGACTGCTCGACGGCCCGCGAGAGTTTTCGCAGAGATTCCTCCGCGTTGTGTTGATCCTGCTGCAGAGTATGGATGGCCAGCGTGTTGCGAATGGTCCGGATCAGGGTCGCTCCATCCAGTTGCGACTTCGCCACGCAATTCCACGTCCCGCCTTCAATGATTTTTGCGACAGCCTTTTCGTCCGCATGCTCCGTCAGCACGATGAAAGGCACAGAGACGCCAGCATGGAGAAATCCCGCTACCAAATGAACCGCTTCCACATCTCCGGTTTCATGCTCAAACAGAACCAGGCCGTAGCCTTTCCGGAGCAGCATCGTTTTGGCCTCTTCCAGCGAGTGGGCGTGGTCGAGGTCCGCCGAGAGCAGGCTGCGGGTTCGTTCCAGAATCTCGCGGATCAGGAAAAAGTCTTCCTCTTTGTTGCCCACCAGCAATACTTGCAAGGGCACGAGAGCGGGTTGTACGGCCGTTGACACTGCAAGGGGCTCCGTTATTACCATCGGGAGGTCATGGCCCTAACGTTGGGGGAGGGCCGCCGTTTCTTGGCTCCCGGCGTGTCCGGATTCCCGAATTGGAGATCGTGTCACAATTGGGACAGGTTTATTCAGCCTTCGGGATAAGTCTAAGCACAAGTTGAGGGACCGCGGTCGGCCGCTCGTTCCGAGAGCCGGCTACTCTCTCGCAATCAGGTTTGCCCCGAGTGACTATGATTTGACGATAATGATTCGAGGATAATGATCGAGTGGAGATTAAAGTACGCTTTCGGAAGTGCCACATGACGCAGCGATCAATTCCTCTGCTGCTGACTCTGCTCTGCGCCTTTCGTCTTGGCGGTCAGGTGACCGCAACCGCGCAAAACTTCACCGTTCAGGTTTCAACGGCGCAGGCCTGGACCGACAGCGGCCTCGACCTGCAATCCGGCGACGTGGTCGATCTCTCGGCAACAGCATCGCCCGATCAGCCATCCGCTTCCGGCGCGCCCGCATGCGATCCCAACGGCGTGACCGCAGTCGCCTCGCCGGCAACCCTGCCGCTGCCCAACGCCACCGCTGGTGCGCTAATGGCCCGCCTGCACGCCCACGGAGCTGCCCCGGTACTGGTGGGATCCTTCCGCGAGTTTCATATCGCAGAGCCATCTCATCTGTCGCTGGGGATGAACATTGCCGGTGTCGCGCCCTGTCAGGGAACGCTTGCCGTCGCGGTGCATGTGATGCCAGCGGGTTCGAACCCTGCCGGTTCAAGTTCGGCCAGTGCAAGCCCGGCCAGCGCCGCCGCAGGCACAACGGACGGCCAGCCGGCCGACCGGGGCCGGCAGCTGAAATCCCAGCTCTCAACCGCAGCGCAGGTCTTCATGTCCGGACAGTTCGGCGTGGGCAAGTCGGGGGCGGGCGCATCCAACACAACCTCCGCAGGAGCGGATTCCGCGGCCGATGCCGCAACTGCTGCCGTAACTTTGAAGCTTTCCGACGCCGAGCTCGACGGGCAAATGCGCAAGAGCATCGACAGCCTGCCCCGCCGGGTCAACGATCAGTTCAACAATCAGGGCGACATGGTGAACTTCGTGATTGTCGGATCGCAAAAAGATGTGCAGGCCGCCCTCGCCGCCGCTACCTGGCACGTCGCTGACACTGACAATACGAAGGCCGTGGTCAACGCCCTGGAGCAAACCTACGACAGCAAGGATTACCTGGCCATGCCGATGAGCACGCTGTACCTATTCGGACGCAAGCAGGATTTCGGCTATGAAATGGCCGAGCCCATTGCCATGGTGGCCAGCCGCCACCATTTTCGCATCTGGAAGGCGCCATTTACGTGGAGGGGCACCGAGGTGTGGTGCGGCGCCGGGACGCACGACATCGGCTTTGCCAAGGACAAACGAAACGGCAGCGTCACTCACAAAATCGATCCGTCTGTCGACGGGGAGCGCGACAACATTGGCAGCAGCCTGCAAAAGGCCAACCAGGCCAAAACGCTGATCTATTATCTGCCTCCCGACCCCGTGCAGGACGCCAAGAATGCCACCGGAGACGGCTACCACTCCGACGGCCGGTTGCTGGTGATCTTCCTGCAGTAACGCTGTCTGCAGTAAATCCGTCCGCAATAATCCGTCGTAGAGACGTAGCTGGCTAACGTCTCTGCCCACGGCTGAACAGCGGGCGGGCGTGAGCCTGTTGTCGGAACGCGTTGGCATCCGTTGTTAACCAAATCTCGTCAACCAATCTTGTTAACCAATCTGCGATTGCACCGTCTAATCCCACAAGATCCGGCACGCCCCAAGGACGGACCTCCAGCAAGAAATCAGGGGAACGCCGGGACGATGTTCTGCGTATAGATCCTCAAGCGGGATTCTGCCTCTCGCGCGACGGTCTAAGACAGAATTGCCTGGAGGACAGGAACCGCACTCCTGCGGGCATGCGGCTACTGGACTGCGCCCGTTCATTTCGTGGCGCAAGGGTTGAGTGTGACGAACGCGTTCGAACTTCGAAACATCGGAACATTGAAAATTGGGGGATGCATGGAAACAGGGCAGAAGGGAAATGGCTCGATCCGGCCGGTCGAGAGATATGACGTCGGCCACGTGCAGGAAGTGATTCGGCAGGCGCACGGGGAACTGCGCCAGTTGCTGCAACAGCGCTCGGAAATCATGAAGCGCATCGGCACCGTCAAACAGACAATTTCGGGCCTGGCCAATCTTTTTGGTGACGGAGTCTTGAACGAAGAATTAATGGAACTGGTCGATCGCAAGAGCAGCGGCCGCCAGCCCGGATTCACCAAGGCCTGCCGCATGATCCTGATGCAGGCCGGCCGGGCCATGAATGCGCGCGAGATTTGCGATTACTTTCAGCAGAAGATGCCCGCGTTGCTGGCGCGCCATAAAGATCCCATGGCGTCGGTCACGACCGTGCTGAACCGCCTGGTGGATTATGGCGAGGCGCAGCCAGTGGTTGTAAACGGAAGACGCGCCTGGCGCTGGGTTGCGGAAGCGCCCGCGGAGGAGCCGGTGACAGGCCCCACCGCCGGCCTGGCGCATGCGGGATAATGAGAAATTGTCGATTGCTGATTGTTTGATGTTGAAAAGCAGGCCTCAGGGGGTTTTAATCAGCAATTTCTAACCTATCCCGGCGGCAGCAGCATCCCTTTTTCCAAATGCCGTGTCACGTGCGCGTACGATGCGGCGTGCGGGTCGTGCGTCACCATCACAATCGTCTTCTGGAAGTCCTCGTTCAGCCGCTTCAGAATCTCCAACACTTCCGTCGCCGAATGACTGTCCAGATCGCCGGTCGGCTCGTCGGCGAGTAACAACGTCGGATCGCTGACGATCGCGCGCGCAATGGCCACGCGCTGCTCCTGTCCGCCGGAGAGCTGCTTGGGCAGGTGACCGACTCGATCTTCCAGTCCGACCAGTTTGAGCGCGGTCATGACGTGGTCGCGGCGCTGCTGCGACGTCAGTTTGGTCAGCAGCAGCGGCAACTCCACATTTTCAAACGCGGTGAGCACGGGAATCAGGTTGAACGTCTGAAAGACGTAGCCGATGTGCTCGTTGCGCCAGTGCGCAATCTGCGAGTCGCTGAAGCGGAAAATATCCTGCCCCTGCACCAGCAGTTCGCCCGCGGTCGGCCGGTCGATCGCCGCGATCATATTCAGCAGCGTGGTCTTGCCCGACCCCGACGGCCCCATCAGCGCGAGAAATTCGCCTTTGGCAATGTCGATCGAAACGTCGTCGAGCGCCGTCACCTGGAAGGCATCGCGCTTGAAAACTTTGCTGACGCCGCGAACCTGTACGACTTTTGTGCTCGTGGATACGTTCGGTTCTGCAACTGTGCTCATGATTGCCCCTTCTTTTAGATTGCTTTTTTCGGACGCTCTTGCTTAAGCCTGCCCCTTGATTTTGATTTTGTCTCCATCTTTCAGAGTCGACGGAGCCGTGGTGATGACGCTTTCGCCTCCGACCAGCCCGTCGACCAGCGCTCCGTCGCTGCGCTGGCTGATGATGTGAATTTCGCGGGCGACAGCCTTTCCGTTATAGGCGAGGAACACAATCTTCTTCCCGTCGCGATCGCGAATGGCCGTGGACGGCACGTACACGCCGGCCGGTTCCTGCGCGGTCTGGTTCGTTGTTTTTGGCGCCTCATCGGCCAGGAATTTCACCGTCGCATTCATTTCCGGCCGCAGTTGGATGGTCGGATACTTGTCCGGATTCAGCACTTGCACCTTCACCTGCACCGTGGCCTTCTGGCGGTTGGCTTCCGGAGAAATCTGCGCGATCACGCCGTCATATTCTTTGTCGGGATACGCGTCGGTGGTGACCTTTGCTTTCTGCGTCGGACCCAGGCGGGCGAAGTCCGCCTGCGCGATATCGAGCTCGACCTGCAGATCGTTGAGGTCGGCGAGGGACACGACCGAACCTTGCGGTCCGCCCGCCGCGGCGCTGGCAAACTGCGCGGTAATCAGCTCGCCTTTTTCCGCCGTGCGGTCGAGAATCGTTCCGGTGACCGGTGCGCGGATCACCGTCGCGTCGAGTTGCGACTTCGCATAATCAAGCTGGCCTTGCGCCTGCATCAGAGCGCCCTGCGCGCGGGCGATTTCCTCTGCCCGCGGACCAATCTTCATCAGCTGGAACGCTTTTTCCAGGGAGTTCACACGCTGCTGGTCGGATTCGAATTTCGCTGTCGCGTCGTCCAGTTGCTGGCGCGAAACTACGCCACTGCCCGCCAATTCTTTCGTGCGGTCCAGCGTCAGCTTGTCGTTCACGAGCGTGGCGCGGGCTTCATCGAGATTGTGCTGCGCCTCCTGCATTTCTTCGGGCCGCGAGCCGTTCTTCAGTTCGTCAAGATAAGCGCGCGCATTGGCTACCGCGCCCTTGGACTGTTCATACGCCGCGCGAAACTCCTGATCTTCCAGGCGCACCAGCACCTGGCCTTCTTTCACTTTGTCGCCCTTCTCCACGCCGATCCACGCGAGACGGCCGGTGACCTTGGAGTTCACGTTGATAGTGTGATGCGCCACGATGTAGCCGGTTGCGGAGAGCACGGTGCCCCCCGCGTCGTTGCTGCTGGTCTCGGCGGCCGCGCGCACGACTTCGACTTCCGGCGTGTCCGACGCAAACATGCGGTAGGCCAGCGTGACTATGCCCAGCAACACCACCACCGCGACGCCGCCCAGGATGTAGCGGCGTGCCCAGGCTGGCGTTTCACCGCCGGAATCGCCGCGCTGGGTGCGGTCAATGCGCAGGCTCTGCAGGTCTTCGTGTTTTGTATCAATCGCCATAAGATATCGCCATAAGAATGATTACGCTCTAAATCTCCTAATAGTTTCCTGCCGCGTCGCAACTGGGTGCCCCATTTCTCGCGCGCTCTTTGCGCGAGAGGTGGGGAATCGCCGCAAGCCCAGCTAGCTGCGAAGCGCGTTCAGAATATTCTGCCGCGCCGCGTGCCACGCCGGAGCCAGCCCACCCACGAATCCCATGATCAACGCAAACAACACGGCGTACCCCGCAACCCCCCACGTGATGCGTAAAGCAAACACCACTTCGCTGAAGGTTACAGCGTTCGACGTGCCGGTCTGCATCCCGTTAAACGGAAGCATCAGCAAAATTCCCGCAGCCGCGCCCAGCAAAGCCAGCAGCAAAGATTCCAGCACAAACGAAGTCAGGATTGCAGGCCGCGAGAAGCCGATCACGCGCAGGGTCGCAATCTCGCGTCCGCGATACGCCACGGCGGCATACATCGTATTCATGGCCGCGAAAATCGAGCCGATCGCCATGATGAACGCCACCACGATGCCAATCACTTTGATGGGCGCGCCCGAACTGGTCTGCTTGGCGTAGTAGTCAGTCTCGAGGACGCCTTCGAGTTTCAGCCGCTGATCGTCGCTGACGCGGTTCTTCAGCGCTTCGGCGGAAATGGGATCGGTCGCGCGCAGGTAGGCCGACGAATAACCTCCCTGGCGGTCGAAGTCCGACGCCATCTGATTCACGTCGCCCCAGACTTCCGATTCATAGGCCGAGCCCCCGGCGTCAAATACTCCTACGACTTTCCATGATCCTTTGCCGAACTCCATGGTGTCGCCGATGCTGGCGTGGGTGAAGCGGTCGCGAATGGATTTGCTGACCACAACTTCGCGCTGCCCGGTCTGGAACCAGCGTCCTTCAATCAGTTTCGCGCTGGGCCGCAATTCCAGGCCATCAGGCATCATGCCGCGCACGGTCACGTTGACTTCGCCCGTGCCGTCTTTCCGCGGCAGCACGATCACGACGACCCACTCGCCCGAAGCCATCGGCTCGCCGTGACTGTCTTTGGCGATGCCAGGCAGCGTCTTCAGCGTGGGGAAGAGCGCGGCATCGAAGCCGCCCGACAATTCCGCCTCCGATCCTTTGCGCAGTACCAGCACGTTCAGCGGATTGCCGCTGCTGACGAAAGCCGGTTCAGCCCGGCGATCAGCGCCATCAGAAAAATTGCGGTCGTCACCGTGAGCGCGATGCCCAGCGCGGTCATGAGCGTGAGCCCCTTGCGGAGCCTCAAATTGCGGATGTTGTAACTGATCGGTATCGCCATAAGTAAACTCTATTCCCGTAGCGCCGGCATCTTGCCGGCTGTCGCGAAGGGCATCGTGCCCTCGCAGGTGGCGGAGAAATGCCGCCACGACAGCCGCCGAGAGCGGCACTACATTATCCAATGTGCCGCAAGCCATCCACAATGTTCATGCGCGACGCGTTGAACGCCGGCAGATAACCGCTCACCAGTCCCAGGGACAAAGCCACCAGCAACGAATAGGCAGCCGTCGGCGCATTCACTTTCATGTAGAGCGGAATTCCCAGCCCGATGAAGCTGTGGGTCAGGAACCAGATCACTGGAACCGCGACCAGAACTCCGAGCACTCCGCCCGCAACAGCCAAAGCCACCGACTCGCTCACGAATATCGACAGCACGCGCCGCGCGGGTGAATCCGAAAGTTTTCAGCACCGCCACTTCGCGCGTGCGGCTGCGCACCGACATGGCCATGGTGTTGGCGGAAACCAGCATGATGGTGAACACCACCGCCCCGCAAATGCCCAGAATGAATGCCTTGATGTTGCCCAGCGAGGCGACAAAGCCCAGCTGAAACGCCTTCTCGCTCTCGGTTTTCGTCTGCAGCGGCGAGTTGCGGAACATGTCGTCGATCTCCTGCGACGCCCGCGATACATTGTCCGGCGAATCGATCTGGGCCGAGTACCAGCCGGCCTGCCCTTTGAACCAGGGCACCGCTTCTTCCAGATACTTGGCGTTGAAATACAGCGCGTTCTGCGGCGGGTCGCGGTGATAGATGGCGCGAATCGTCAGGTCGAGATTGGCCGGGAAAATAGTTCCCTGCAAAGTGACGTGGTCGCCAATCTTCCAGCCATACTTTTTCGCCAGCGTGACGTCGACCAACGCTCCGGCGCGATCCTGCTGCCAGGCTTTCAGCTGATCCGGCGGGACGATCTTGTCCGATGCCACTTTCAGATATTCGTCGGGATCGGTGGCCAGTTGCGCAAAAAAATTCTCTGGCCGGTCGTCGATGTAGCGTCCGCCGAACCAGGTGATCGGCGCTACCGCGGTCACGCCTTGCACGCTGCGAATTTTGTCGCGGTAGAATCGCGGGAAGAAAAAACGCCAGCGAGACGCGGTCGCGGATAATCACACGCCGCGACGCCTCCGGCGCGACCTGGTCCACATAAAACGACCGCCAGATGCAAATCATCAGCGTCAGCAACAGCAGCGAGAAGCTGATGCTGATCATGGTCAGCAGGCTGCGCCGCTTGTTGCGAAACGTATTGCGTACGACAAAACTACCCAGCGTCATAAGTAGTCCCAAAAACCTTCAGCCGATGTGCCGTAATCCATCGACAATGTTGATCTGCGAAGCGTGGTAGGAAGGCACTGCCGCACTCAACAGTCCAACCACCCCGGAGGTCAGCAAGGCGGCGAGCCAGATTCCCAGCGTCACCTTCATGGGGAAAAAACTGAAGAACTGAGGAGAATGGGTAAGACCATAAACCATCAGCCAGCCCAGGCCCGCCCCAATCAGACCTCCGGCCAGCGAGAGCGCAACGGCTTCACTCACAAACAGTCCCAGCACGCCGCGCCGGGTGAAGCCCAGAGTTTTCAGCACAGCCACTTCGCGCGTGCGCTCGCGGATCGACATGGCCATGGTGTTGGCCGATACCAGCAAGGTCGCGAACACCACCGCCGAGCAGATGCTCAGAATGAACGCCTTCACGTTGCCCATCATGGCCACGAACTCCAGCCCGAATGCCTTCTCGCTTTCCGACTTGGTGGGCTGCGGCGAGTTGCGGAACATGTCGTCCACGGCGCTCGCGATCCTGCTCACGTCGCCAGGGGAGTCTGCCAGGATGCTGAAAGTTCCGGCCTGACCCTTGAAGAACGCCACGGCTTCTTCCACGTATTTCGCGTTGAAGTAAACCGACTTGTTGTCGGGGTTCGAGTGGAAGATCCCACGCACGATCAGCTCAAGATTCACGGGATAGATCGTTCCCTGCAAGAACGATCCGGTCGCCCAACTTCCAGCCATATTTCTTGGCCAGGGAGTCGTTCACAATGACGCCCTGCCGGTCGCGCTGCCATGCCGTGGCTTGTTCGTGCGGGGATTTCGAGGTCGCGGTAGACCTTGAAGAATTCATCGGGATCGGTGCCGAACTGCGCGAAGAAATTCTCCGGCTTCTGATCTTTGTAGATTCCGCCAAACCATGAAACGGGCACGACCGCCACAACCCCCGGAATCGCGCGAATTTTCTCCCGGTAGTAGCCGGGCAGAGCTAGAAAGTCAGAGAAACGCGATGCCGGACCACCAGCCTCTGCGCCGACTCTGCGCTGCCCTGGTCAAGGTAGAACGCCCGCCAGATGGTCATCATCAGCGTGAGCAGCAGCAAAGAAAAAGCGATGCTCAATACCGTCAGAATGCTGCGGCGCTTGTTGCGGAACGCGTTCTTGGTGACAAACCGGGTTAGGGTCATCGGCGAACTCCAGAGGGAACCGGGAACCGGGACGCAGGGGCAGGCACGCCCAAGCCCACCAAGAATAGACGAAGGTGTTCCCGATCGGCAACCGGTGCGGCATTCGATTTGTGGCGTGCTCAGCATCCCGATCTCGTCCAGCCTCTTCACCTTCCATCCTTTCGCTGCCGCGCCACGACCACAAGTGGAGATCGTCATCGAGTGGGATGACAAATGTCACACACGGCCACACATAACAAGCGGCCCCATATAACACCGCCCCATATAACAATGACAACCGCTGCAGTGCCGATAAAGTTACGCGACCGCCTCCGGGCTGCCTTGTGGAAGGTCGCCCACCGGGTGCGGTCGATGGTCGTCGCTGGCGCTGTGGGGGCAGGTGACCCTCGTCAATTCCTATGCTCGGAAGCGCTTACCTTGGTAACTCGAAGCTTCTTCCAACCAGAGCTATCCTAACCCTACCCATTCCTTGGGCCTGCGCTCGCCGTGCCTGTTTGCGGCGATGGCAGCAGACTCGCGATGGAGCTCTGGAAGACGAAAAATGTCTACGAATATCGGCCCCTTCGAAATTCTCAGTGAGCTGGCGAAATCGCCAACGGGCGCGGTCTACAAAGCCAATGACCCTGAGACCGGGCAGACCATTGCCCTGAAGGTAATTCAGTTGAGCGGGTTCGGCGAGAGCGCCGCGGCGCTCGAACAGGCGCTGCTGGCCGAGGCGGAGAGCACGAAGTCTGTGAGCTGCCCCAACATTACGCCAGTATTCGGCGCTGGCGTGATCGAAGGCCAGTTCTGCGCCGCCATGGAGTACGTGCAGGGCAACAGCATTGCCACGATGCTGGCGCGCAAAGAAGGATTTTCGATCTGGGATCTTCTCGACATCGGACGGCAGTTGGGCGGCGCCCTCGATTACTCGACTTCGCTCGGCATTGTGCATTACAGCCTGGAACCGGGCAAGATCATGTGCGGCTGGGATGGCACCGTAAGAATTCTCAGCTTCGGCGTTTCCAGCGCAGGCATTTTTGCGCACAGCGTTTCGGAGGGCATTCCCGCGGCCCTGCATTACATGTCGCCGGAGCAGGTGCTGGGCCAGGCTACCGATGGCCGGTCGAATCTGTTCAGTCTGGGCGCCATGTTGTACGAAATGGTGACCGAGCGGAAGGCGTTTGAGGGCGCAGACATCGAGTCTTTACGACAAAGAGTTCTCGACAGCGTGCCGGTCGCGCCGATCAAGGTGAACGCGAAGGTGCATCCGCTGCTGAGCGACCTCATTATGAAGGCGCTGGCCAAGGATCCGGCACAACGCTACCAGACCGGCCGGCAAATGCTGGACGATCTGGAGAAATGCAAAGAATCGAAGCCGGCGGCGAAGAAGGCGGAAGCCCCTAAGGGCATCGCGGTTCCTGCGAAGGCGAATCCGGCGGCGCAAGCCAAGTTCGCGGCCCCGGCCGCGCCCAAGCCTGCAGCCCGGCCGGCACCGGCGCCTGCGGCTCCAGTACGCCCGGCCCCAGCGCCGGCGTCAACGGTGCAATCTGCCCTGGCGCGGCCTGCGAGTTCGCTGGCTGCTCCGTTACAGTCTACGCTGGCCAAGCCAGCTGAGCGGAAGTTCGATCCGCCGGCGTCGGCGAGTGCAGAAGTCCGGCCTTCGGCTCTGGCCACGCCTGTGTCGAAGCTGGCCGTTCCCAAAGCAGCTGCGGCTGCCGCGGGCGTGGGCGGCGCCGATGCGACGCCGTCTTCGCCGAACCCTCCATTTTCGCCGAACGCTCCGGAAGTCGAACTGCCCAGCGAGTTCATCGCGGCCTCCGTGAAGGCGACGATCGACCCGGCTGAATTTCCATCCGCCTCTATGTCGGCGGCCGTGGCCGAGCCTCCGGTCGAGAGTCCCGAGCCTGAGGTCGAAACGTTCGAGCCGCAAGTCGAAACCTTCGAGCCCCAGATTGCCGAGTCCGAGTTTGCCGAGCCCCAAGTTGCCGACGCCGACGACGCACCCCGGCTTGCGGTCGATCCCATGATGGCCGAAGGCGGGTCAAAAAGCGGCGGCGGTGGCGTGAGCTTTTCCGAGATGACGGAACTGCCTCCGCTCAAGGAAGTCTATGTTGCGCCTCCGCCTCCACCGCCGCCGGTTTCCTTCCAGCCCGCGCCGTCCACATCCACGCGGTTTAGTGGCGCGAAGGAAGACGAGAAGCCCAAGATCCAGCCGCGTGAAGTGGCGGAGAAGGCGATTAAAGAGATCAAGAACGTTCCGCCCAAGCTCATGCTGTACGCTCTGGGCGGGGCCGTTGCGCTGATCCTCATCATCGGGATCGGGGTCACGATCTATATTCACACTCTGGGCAGCGACGACGATGGTGGTGCGGCACGCACAACCGCCGTGGCCGACGCTCCCGCGCAGCCCGAAGCCAGCCAGCCCGCGCCCGAGAGAGCGCCCACGCCGGTGCCAGTCGCCAAGCCTCGCGAAGAGGCTCCGGAACCCGAATCGACTGTGGCAGAACCCACGCCGTCGCATGGGCGAAGCGCAAAAAAGAAAGCAGCTGCCGCGGCGGCAATCATTCCTGGACAGTTGGCGATCGACTCAACCCCGCAGGGTGCGCAGGTGAAGGTCGATGGCGTCAGTGATCCGAGCTACGTTACGCCCTTCGTGCTGACGAATCTTCAGCCGGGGCAGCATTCCATCATCGTCAGCAAGGCCGGCTACTCCACCGACTCACGCTCCATCGCGGTAACCTCGGCCAACCGGGCGACGACCGTGATCCACCTGGCGCAAATGATGGCGACGCTGATCGTGAAGAGCGATCCGCCCGGAGCCAACATCTACGTGGACGGCCGTGATGTGGGGCCGAAAACGCCGGCGCAGGTCAGCGTCGACAAAGGTCAGCATGTGGTGCTGGTGCGCTTGCCAGGATACCTTGACGAAACGATGAACAGCCAGTTCGTGCTGGGGCAGACCTTCAACTTCTCGCCCACGCTGCGTCCGCTGGGCAACACCGACAACATCAAGACGGTTGGAAAAATGTCGAAACTGTTCGGCGGGAAGGGCGCGGCGCCAGGACAGGCGACGGTCAGCATCCGCACCCAGCCCAAAGGCGCCCAGATCGCGATCAACCAGCACATGCTCGAAAAGAACTCGCCCGTCGATATCGCCCTCGATCCCGGCAACTACGTGATCGACATTTCGCTCAGCGGATACGCTCCCGTGCATAAGATCATTACTGCCGACTCGGGCGGCAAGGTCGTAGTCGACGAAGTGATGCAGCGGCAGTAGGCAGAATACGGCGTCAAATCCCAGAATCGACCCCGAGAGAGAGCATCTTGAACGCTACAATCGTGCGGTTGACTTCTTCGGCGATCCCGTGCAGCGTCGGAATGACAGGCTCATTCTGGAACGCTGTATCAAAGTCGAAGAGTATGATTCCGGTCGCATGGCCCTTGTCCTTGAGTGTGAGACCTCTGGACTTAGGGAGTTTGATGCGACTGGAAGCGTCCATCATGTAAAAGACTCGCTCGTTCACGAGCGCCTGTTTATCGTCCTCTAGGCACACACCGTCAAATCGAAAAAACTTAGCCACTGGCCCCTTTTAGGGTTGGAGACCTGTCCGCTTTGACGAACGATACAGGGCCAACACGTCGAGCGATCTGGAGTTTCTGCCTACTGACTACCGCAAGGTTGATTGTTTTGAATATGCCGCAGCACCCGTCTCGCATCGAATCTGACGGGATAAAATTCATCTCCATCGCCGCCGTCGTCCGCTTTCCCCGGAAGTTTCTGCGGATCTGTTTTCGCAAGCTTTTCCAAAATCGACACAAAGTCTTGTCGATCATTAAGACAATCAATTTCCCACACCGCTTTGGTCCGGACTACCGAGCCGGAATCCGCCACCGATGGCGGGTGGCCCAGGCTTTTGAATTCGCTGGCACAAACAAAACGGAGGGTGCCCCGTCCTTTTCGCGGTCTGCAAAGGGCGGGAATCACGACCGCATAGGCAACGCGGTTTGTGGCAGAAGGACAAAGTTTTGTCGGCAGCATCGTTACCCGCCCTTGCAAAAAACGCAAGGACGGGGCACCCTCTGCATAGATGATACACACGAACATCAACAGAAAGGATGGTCCGCTCGGCCTCTCAGATGACGAATTGAGAATTCTGAAGAGATGGGCACCGAAAGTCTATAAAGAGCTAATCGCGAAAGAGAAAAACCCATGAGACTCAAAATCCTGCTCATAATGCTGAGCTTCGCAGCCTCGCAAGCCGTCAACCACATTCCACAAGCGATCCTTAAGGGTTCTTACGCCCAGGAAATTCCTGGCGGCAGTGTGACCGACTACACCGCGGTAGTAACGGTGGACGGATGGAAGTATTCGCTGGAATGCAGAAGCCTCCACAGCCAAGATTACCCGCTCCACAACACGACATGTCAGTGGCCGCTACCGAAGAAATTCGACTGGGAGCCTAAACCGGAAGGTGACGTAATCGTGAAAGAGAGGGTCACCGTTTGCAAGCAGTCGGAACAAACCGTCGGATGTTTGCAAGATGAGGAGGGAGGTGTGTGGAAGATACACAAAATGTGAGCTGATCTGGAGAGATAGTGGAAACAGACGGGACGCTCCCGCGACAAACGTGAATCTAGTTGGGTAGTTTGAAGTTCACGGTGACTGCCGTCTGAATGTCGACCGGCTCGCCGTTGAGCAGGTACGGCTTGTATTTCCACTGTTTGACGGCATCGGCGGCGGCCTTGGCCAGCTGCGGATCTCCGCTCACTATTTTCACGTGAGTAATGTCGCCGGTCTTCGCGATCGTTGTGGTCAACTCGACGGTGCCCTCAATCCTCATGGCCAGAGCAGCCTTAGGATAGACGGGCGACACTTGGTGGATCAGCAACCCGCGCGACACGCCTTGCGACAGATTCACCGTCTGCAGCACGGGTTTGGGTACGTTTCCAGTGCTGCCCAGGTTTGGCGGAGGCGCGCTGGACCCCGCCACTGCGATCCCAGTCATGCTGGGAGCGGGAGAGTCAGGTGCCGTGGACGCGGCTTGTAAAGTCGGGGCCGTGCCTCCTTTGACCACCATGGGCGCTCCCGCCGCTTTGGCGGATCCCGGCTTGTCCGAACCCGTTTTGTCGGAACCGGTCTTGTCCGAGCCAGTTTTGTCCGAGCCGGTCTTGTCCGGTGCAGCCGTCTTGCCTGCGGCGGACGGAGTCGAACCTGAGGGTTTGGTGGAGGCCGGTGTCGTGGAGTCCGGAGAATCGTCGTCGTTCGTACTCGTTGCCGAACCTGCGCCCGGCTGTGAACCCGGCAAGGATAAAGATGAGGAGCCCGTGGGCGCCGCACCGGGTGCCGTTGACGCCGCTGGAATACCGCCCGGTGTTGCCGGCTTGTTAACAGCAGGTGCTGGCCTCGTTGCTGCGGGAAGCCGTACCGGCTGGCTGGTGGTTGACTTGTATTGCGTCCAGCCATAATAGAGAGCGCCGCCGACGAGCACGACTGCCGCGACTCCCAGGAAAGTTTTCTTGCTCTTGCCAGTCTTTTCTTCTGGTAAATTGGCCCCGCCAAACGTGAACGCTGGCGCCGCCCCAACAAAACCGGAATCGTTCGCACGCGCGTCCACCGGATTGTCTGGAATAGCGGTTCCGGTGGAAGCGTTTTCCGGCGATATCTCACCGACCTGCGATGCTTCGACCTGCGATGCTTCGACCTGCGATGGTCCGACGTGCAATGGTTCGACGTGCGGTTCCGCGGCTTCACGGGCCGGAGCGGGCGCGCTGGCGGCTCCGCCACCGAACGTTCCTGGCATGCTGATACTGGGTGCCGGCTTCACTGCCGCCGGAGACGCAGAAACGGCGGAGACAGCCGGTACGGGCAACCGCATGGTTCGCGGCGGAAGGGCAGCGATCCTGGCAGACGGCGTCATAGCGGCCGCCGCAGGCGCCGCAGCCGAATTCTCCGCGCCGATTTCGAGAACATCTTCATCCGGCACGACACTGTGCCCACTCGCTGGCACAGGATTTGGCACAGCGCTGTTCACAGGATGTTGCGCAGCCGGTGCATGCGCAGCGGGAATCGAAGTCGTGGTCGCCGCTGCGGCAGGCCGCAACGGCGGCTTGGCAGCGGGCTTGGCCACGGCAGACGCGGCCGGAACTGCCGGGCGCGGAGCCGCGACTGCGGCCGGTTTGGCCGGAACTGCTGGTCTTGCAGGTAGAACTGGTTTGGCGGCGACCGGCTTCGCAGGTGCTGCTGCCGGCGCAGATGCAGTTCCAACTCCAGTTCCAGGCGCAGGCGCGGCAGCCGCTGGTTTGGCCGGCTCGCCCTTGCGCAGGAGTCCGCGCGCCACGCGCAGCGTTCCCTTGGACTGCTCAATGTTGATGGGTTTGGTCAGGACGAGGTTGGCGCCGATCCGAAACGCCTTCGCCACCCCCGCCTGACCTTCCACGACTGCTACGGCAAGCGACGCCTGGTTGGACGTCGAGTTGCGCGCGCTCTTGAATAAAAGTGTGGCATTCTGCTCGTTATCGCAGTCGACCACGACCGCGTCGAAGTGTTGGCCCATCAGCTTCTTGACTGCCGCGAAAGGCTCGAGGCAGGCCTCGACGTTGAACTCCAGCTCGCTCAGGACTTGCGTCACCGTGCGAGCGGTTTTTTCATCGGGACAGAAGAGAAGAGCTTCGTAACCCATACCAAAGTCATCGTAGGTACAGTCGTAAGCCGGGGCAAGTTACGCTGGTAATTCGCGACGCAGGGAAAGTTGTGGTCTTTCGGCTTTCGCGAGTGCCCCATTTCTCGCGCGCTCTCTGCGCGAGAAGTGGGGCTTTTGAATCACCCGCTTACGACCGGACAGGGGCGAGCGTAACCGCGTTCATCGCATACAATAGCGGGCCATGTTTATCCGAGGCGGGTGCCTGCCGCTGTGGCTCAAGATCGCGTGGACAGCCTGGCTCGTCGTGTGGGCGCCGGTCTACTGGCGGCACTACGGAGCGCAGAATTTTCTTTTTTTCTGCGACCTGGGAAATGTGCTGATTGGCGTCGGCCTGTGGATGGAGAGTGCGCTGATTTTTTCCTGGGTAGCGTCGGGATTGCTTTTGTTTCAGACGATCTATACTGTCGACTTAGTCGGAGCGTTGCTGACAAGACATCATGTCATTGGTGGCACGGAATACATGTTCGATCCCGGTTTGCCGCTCACGATTCGCCTGCTCAGCCTGTTTCACGTGGTCACGCCACCGCTGCTCTTGTGGGCGATCTGGCGCCTGGGCTACGACCCGCGCGCATGGAAGTTGCAAACGCTGATGGCATGGATCGTGGTGCCGATCAACTATTTCTGGCGTCCTGAGCAGGATGTGAACTTCGCTCGAGGATTGTTCTTCCATGAGCAGCACGTGCTGCCGGGATGGGCTTATCTGCTGCTCTATCTGACGGTAGTGCCGATGTGCGTTTATTTTCCGACGCATTTGTTTTTGAGCTGGCTCAGCGCGCGATGGAAGCCGCGGTCTTTGTCTTCCTGAGCGCAGTGACGGCTTCGCGAAAGCGAAGCCGCAACCGCGTATCGCGTTCGCTTGCGAGCGCGATATTTTGCTCAGGATGACAAACTGCCGAGGGCACCTATCCTGCTTTGCCCGGTTTATCCTGCGGCTTGAGAACGGCAGACTCCGGTTGCGGGTATTCGATTGATCCCTTCAGGGCTGCAATGTCGTCCGCGTGGAAGTCGGGGAAGGGCAACTGCTTGCCATCGCGCAATTCGGCAATCTTCTTGACGGCGTTTTCAGCCTTCTCTTTCTCGACTCCAGCATCGCGGCTCAAATAAAGCGTCTGCGACGGAAGCGCGAGGCCGCCGCCGGAGTCTTCCATCACATCCATGATGCGCAGCAGCAGATCTTCGCGGACGGCAGCGAATTCGTTGAAGTCTCGCGTCAGGATGTAAGCGAACACCTCCACGCTGAGAGAACTACCAGAGATGTCAGTAAGGCGCACGCGGACCGATTTGGTTTCGACTTTGGCGTGGCTGTAAAGCAAGCGCCGGATTTCCGCGAGCACGAAGCGAACATGGTCCGGCTTACTTTCGGGACGCAGGCCGAGCTTCGTCGTGAAAAGGATCTTGTCGCGGCGGCTGAGGTTCTCCAGATTAATCGAGGCCACGGTGCCGTTGGGGATGGCGACCAGGGTCCGCTCATCGGTGCGGATGCGCGTGGAGCGCAGGCCGATGTCTTCGACTACGCCAGTGCGATCGCCGAAGCGGCAAACATCGCCGACACGAAACACTTCATCCCAAAGAACGGCAACGCCGCCGAAAAGATTGGCAATGGTCTGCTGTGCGCCGAAGCCAATCGCTAGGCCTCCGATGCCAAGCCCGGCAAGCGCCGTGCTCATGTTGAAGCCCAGGTTGCCGAGGATGGCGAGAACGCCGAAGCCGAAGATCACCGCCTTCAGGATCCGCTCACCCAGCAGCACGAGCGATCCCGTGCCGGCGTGACCATAAGCCAGGGCGCGATTGCGCACCCGCCGCAGCGACCATCGCACCACGCGCCATGCAATCCAGGTGGCGCTGACGATGAGCGAGATCTGAGAAAACTGGAAATAGTAGTGCCGTGGCAACAGCGCGATGCCCAGATAACGGACAAAAAATTGATGAGCCAGCGTGGCCGTGAGCAGCCACGCCGGCGCCGATACTGAGCGCCAGTTCGCAACCTCCAACTGGCCGCGGCGCCGCGCCCACCAGCGCACCGGAATTTCCAATACAACGAGCGCGAGCCATCCGATCGCCGCCGCGACGGGCAGCGCCAGCAGCATAGCCAGCCACTGCCAGAGTGGCACGCCCGCGACCTTATGTTTGACCAGCACGCTCGGAAGCTTGCTCTCGACCTGCCGGGCTTCGACCTGATCGTAGAGTTCGGCAACCTTGGCCAGAGTGTCGGCAGAGATCAGCCAGATTTTTCCGGCGCTCGGGTCCGAGACGCGCACCAGGTCGAGATCGTCCTCGACATCGCCCGACGACATGGTGCCGAGTCGTTGCCGGCCGAGCGGAACACCTTCCTGCGGAATTCCCTGGGGCTGGGTAAAGTTCCCGATGCGAATGCTGGCCGCGGCTGGGCTGTTCAACACCGCATTCAGCCGGTTGGCGAGTTCTTCGCCTTCGGCCTGCCGGCGCGCGGCGCTCATCTGCAGGTACTGAGCGGCAATGCTGTAGTTCCCTGACTGCGCCGCCTGAAGAAATCCGAGAACGGCGCCGGAGGGCGTAGTGCGGCCCAGAGGATCGCTGGGGGACGTGGATGTGGTGGTTGTGGTGGAGGGAGACGGCAACACGCCGCTCAGTGGCGACTGCGCCACCGACGCAGACGGAAGAGCGGCAATAAAAAAAAGTACGAGAAGCAATAACGTCTTTCGGAATGAGGACATGATTGTTCTCCCGTCCGAAGTCCTATCCCCGCTTCGGGCGGTAGATGTCCGTGGGGGTGCCGAAGAAAACTTCTGCGGAATTCATAATTGTTTCCGAAAGCGTGGGATGCGGATGAATGGTCATCGCCACATCTTTGGCAAGCGCGGCCATTTCGATGGCCAGCACGCCTTCGGCGATCAACTCGCCTGCACCGGCGCCGACGATGCCGACTCCGAGCACGCGCTCGGTCTGCGGATCGATGAGCAGTTTGGTCATGCCCTCGGGGCGGTCGAGCGTGATGGCGCGGCCGGACGCGGCCCAGGGAAATTTCGCGACCTTGATCTCGCGGTTTTCGTTTTGTGCCTGCGTTTCCGTCAGGCCGCACCAGGCGACTTCAGGATCGGTGAACACGACTGCCGGAATGGCGTTCGGTTCGAAGGCGACTTTGTGTCCGGCGATGGCTTCGGCGGCGGTGCGGCCTTCGTGCATCGCCTTGTGCGCCAGCATGGGCTCGCCCACAACGTCGCCGATCGCGTAGATCGCGGGATCCTCGGTCTGCAATTGCTTGTTCACTTGAATGAACCCGCGCGGGCCCAACTGCACCCGCGTTTTTTCGAGCCCGGGAATTTCGGAGTTAGGCTTGCGTCCTACTGACACCAGCACGCGGTCAAACACTTTTTCCTGAACGTTGCCGTCCTGTCCTTGGAGCGTGGCGCGGATGCCGCTGCCTTCGTCCTTGACTGCAGCCACGGTCGTGTTGAGCAGGATGCCCTCGAACAGTTTTTCCAGCCGCTTGTGCAACGGGAGCACCAGATCGCGATCTGCGCCCGGGAGCAGTCCCGAGAGCATCTCGACCACAGTAACGCGCGTACCCAGTGCGGCATAGACGGAGCCGAGTTCCAGACCAATGTATCCGCCGCCGACCACCAGCAGACTGCCCGGAACGTCTTCGAGATTCAACGCGCCGGTGGAGTCCATCATGCGCGGAGTGTCGAGCTTCAGCGTGGGCACGATCGCCGGACGGGATCCAGTCGCGATAACGATGCGGTCGAAGGCGAGCGATTCTTCCGAGCCGTCTGATTTCGTGACGCGCAGCGTCGTAGAATTTTCAAACGCCGCACGACCTTGCACGTAATGTACTTTGCGCTGCTTCGAAAGCACGCCGAGGCCGCCGGTGAGTTTCTTGATGACGCCCTCTTTCCACGAACGCAGGCGAGCCAGATCGACTTTCGGAGCGGCGAAATCGATGCCCCAGTTTTTTGCCTGCTGCGATTCCTCGATCAGCTTGGCCACATGGAGCAACGCTTTCGACGGAATGCAACCGCGGTACAGGCAGACTCCGCCCGGATTCAGCTCCGGGTCGATGAGCGTGACGGTCATGCCGAGATCGGCGGCAAGAAATGCAGCGGCGTATCCACCGGGACCGCCGCCGACGACAGCGAGATTTATGGTTTCAGGCATGGCTCTCAACCACAGAGGGCACCGCGGTTCACAGGGGAGAGACGGGCATTTTCATTTTCGATTTCCCATCTTCCTCTGTGCTCCTCCGTGTCCTCTGTGGTTCATGATTTTCTTAACCCTGCACCGACAGCAGGAAGGGCTGTTCAAAGGCTTCAGCGATCCAGCGCAGGAAGCGGGCCGCATCGGCGCCGTCAATCAGGCGATGATCGTAGGAGAGCGAGAGCGGCAGAATCAGCCGCGGCTCGAACTTGCCGCCATCCTTGTCTTCGATCCACTCCGGCTCTATGCGCGACCGCGAAAGCCCGAGGATCGCGACTTCGGGAAAATTTACAATCGGCGTAAAACCGATGCCGCCGATCCCTCCAAGATTCGTAATCGTAAAGGTCCCACCCTGCATTTCTTCGGGCGTAATTTTCTTGTCGCGTGCTTTCTTGGAAAGCTGCGACAACTCGACCGCCAGTTCGACGATGTTTTTCTTGTCGACGTCGCGAATCACCGGAACCAGCAGGCCGCGGTCGGTATCGGCGGCCACTCCGATGTTGATGTACTGTTTGTAGACGATTTCTTCTTTCTCAATGTCGATGCTGGCGTTGAACTGCGGAAACACCTTGAGCGCCGCGGAACAGACTTTCAGCGCGATCGCGGTCACCGTCATTTTGCCGCCGGCTTCTTCGGCCTTCGGAGCAAAGCGAGCGCGCAGTTGCTCGAGCTCGGTGATGTCGGCGCGGTCGTGCTGCGTGACGTGGGGAATCGTATTCCAGGATTCGGCCAGATGCTCGGCCGTCTTGCGGCGAACTCCGCGCATGGAAACGCGCTCAACTTTGCCCCACTTGGCGAAATCGGGCAGTTGGGGTTGAGCAAAATGTCCGGCGCGCGGCGGGGCTTGCGCCGCGGTGGCAGCCGCCGAGAGCAGCGCCTTCGCGTAAGCCTTCACGTCGTCTTCGCTGATCCGTCCGCCCGGGCCCGAGCCCTTCACTTCGTAAATGTCAACCCCGACTTCGCGCGCAAATCGCCGCACGTGGGGAGCGGCAGGAATCGGCTGGCGATTCTCCGTGCCCGCAACTTTGCCTAACTGCACGGGCATGCTGAAGGCCGGCGTCGCCAGTTGCGGCTGATCCGGAGGCAGCGCCTGTTCTTCCGTCTTACCTTCGGCGCGAATCGCGGCCTGAAACGCCAGGCGTGCGCCGTGCTGGCCTGAAACGTGTTCGACCGGTGCGTTGCGGACGCGCTGCGTTTCGGCTTGCGCCGCGGCCCCACCTTCAAGCGTGAAGATCACCTGCCCGACTTTGATCTTCTCGCCTTCTTTGACCTTGACCTCTTTGACAATGCCGCTGACTGACGACGGCACTTCGATGACGGCCTTGTCGGTCTCGAGTTCCATCACCGGCTGACCTTCCGAAACTTTGGCGCCCGGCGCGATCATCAGGCGAACCAGATCGCCTTGGGAAATATTTTCTCCGAGTTCCGGCAGCTTGAATTCACTGGGTCCAGAGGCGATCGCAACGGAAGAAACGGCCACTGCGGGCTCCGACGGTGACGCCGCTTCCGGCGTCGATGCAGGCTCTTGGGGAACCGTCGCGGGCGCTGCCGCAGGAATCGGTGCGGCAGGCTGCGGAGAAGTCTTGGCCTCCGCTCCGTCAACCGTGAAGATGACCTGGCCGACCTTGATTTTGTCGCCTTCCTTGACGCGAATTTCCTGCACGGTCCCGCTCACCGACGATGGCACCTCGACGACCGCCTTATCGGTTTCCAGTTCCATGACCGACTGGCCGGCGCTGACCGTGGCTCCCGGCGCAACCATCAGGCGCACCAGGTCGCCTTGCTCGATGTTTTCTCCCAGCTCGGGAAGTTTGAATTCGATCACCGCGTCCGTTCCTTTTCTCGGATCTTGATATTAGTCTCTACGTCGCAGCCCCGCGGGGCTAAAGCCCGCCTCAGTACTGCTCGCTTAACGCGGCGCTGAAGCACCGCTCTTCCACTTCTAGCTAGCACCGACCTTCCACTTCTAGCTAGCGCCGCTCTTCCACTTCTAACTGCTGGCCGGATTCGCCTTGTCGGGATTGATCCCCAGTTCCTGAATCGCTCGCTTCACTACATCCGTGCCAATCTTGTTTTCCCGCGCCAGCGCTCCCAGCGTGGCCAGCACGATGTGTTTTGCATCCACCTCGAAGAAATCCCGCAAGGCCACGCGGCTCTCGCTGCGCCCGAAGCCGTCGGTTCCCAGCGAAACCAGCAGTCCCGGCACCCACTTGCCCAGACTTTCCGGCAGCACTTTCATGTAGTCGGACGCCGCGATAAAAGGCCCGGGAGCGTCCTTCAACATCTGCGTAACGTAGGGAACCTTCGCGGCCTCGCCGGGATGCAGCATGTTCCAGCGCTCGCAATCGTTGGCGTCGCGATAGAGTTCTTTGTAGCTGGTTACGCTCCAAACGTCGGCTCCGACTCCATATTTTTCTTCCAGAATCTGCTGCGCCTTCAGGACTTCGAACATGATGGCGCCGCTTCCGAGCAATTGCGCGTGCAGTTTGGCGTCGCTCTTGCCGGAAGTCTTGAACCGGTACAAGCCTTTCAGCACGCCTTCGCGTACGTTGCCCTCAGGCATGCCGGGCATGGGCAACGGCTCATTGCCGACGGTCAGATAATAGAAGATCGATTCCTGATCGACGTACATCCGCCGGATGCCATCCTGAATAATGATGGCAATTTCGTAGGCAAACGCCGGATCGTAGCAATGCAGGTTCGGCACAGGCAGCGCAAGCACGTGGCTGTGACCGTCCTGGTGCTGCAGACCTTCGCCCGCGAGCGTGGTGCGGCCAGCCGTGCCGCCGACGAGGAATCCGCGGCAGCGCATGTCGGCCGCCGCCCAGATCAGGTCGCCGATTCGCTGGAAGCCGAACATCGAGTAATAAATGAAGAAGGGAATCGTGTTGATGCCGTGGTTGGCGTAGGCCGTGCCCGCCGCGATGAACGAGCACATCGATCCGGACTCGGTGATGCCTTCTTCCAAAATCTGGCCGTTCTTGGCTTCCTTGTAGTAGAGCAGCGTGTCCATATCGACGGGCTCGTAATTCTGGCCCACGCTTGAATAAATACCCACCTGCCTGAATAAAGCTTCCATGCCGAAGGTGCGGGCCTCGTCGGGAACGATGGGCACGATGAGCTTGCCGACTTCCGGATCGCGCAGCAGCTTCGCCAGCAGGCGCACGAAGACCATGGTCGTCGAAACGTCACGGCCCTCGGTGCCTTTGTGAAATTCCTCGAAGAGCGCGTCGGGTATGGGTTTGAGTGCTTCGGCCCGCACTCTACGGGTCGGCATGTATCCGCCGAGTTGCTGGCGGCGCGCCTGCATGTATTTGATTTCGGCGCTGTCGTCGCTCGGCCGGTAAAACGGCGCAAGATGCAGTTCATCGTCGGGAATCGGAATTCCGAAGCGCGAGCGGAACATCTGCAACTCGTCATCGTTTAACTTTTTCTGCTGGTGCGTGATGTTCTTGCCTTCACCCGCTTCGCCCAGCCCGTAGCCCTTGATCGTCTTGGCCAGAACGATGGTCGGAGCGCCGGTGGTTTCGACAGCGGCACGGAACGCCGCATGGACTTTGATGGGATCGTGTCCGCCCAGCCGCATGCGCGCCAGTTGATCGTCGGAAAGATGTTCAACCATTTTCAGCAGCCGGGGATCGGTGCCAAAGAGGTTTTGCCGAAAGTACGCCCCGCTCTCGACAAAATATTTCTGGTACTGCCCGTCGCTGACTTCGCCGAGACGCCGGACCAGCAGGCCGTCGCGATCGTTCTGGATGAGGCTGTCCCAGTCGGAGCCCCAAATGACTTTGATGACGTTCCAGCCCGCGCCGCGGAAAATCGCTTCCAGTTCTTGGATGATCTTTCCGTTGCCACGCACCGGGCCGTCCAGCCGCTGCAGGTTGCAGTTCACTACGAAGATCAGGTTGTCGAGCTTTTCGCGCGAGCCCAGGGTGATCGAGCCCAGCGATTCGGGTTCGTCCATTTCGCCGTCGCCCAGAAACGCCCAGACCTTGCCGCCGGTCGACTGCTTGAGCCCGCGATTTTCCAGGTACTTGATGAAGCGCGCGTGGTAAATCGCCTGAATCGGCCCCAATCCCATCGAAACCGTGGGAAACTCCCAGAACTCGGGCATCAGCCACGGATGAGGATAAGAACTTAAGCCCCCGCCGGGCTTCAGTTCGCGGCGAAAATTTTGCAGCTTCTCTTTTGAAATACGGCCTTCGAGATAGGCGCGCGAATAAATTCCGGGAGCGGCGTGGCCCTGAAAGTAGACGACATCGCGGTCGCCGCTTTCGGTCTGCGCGCGAAAGAAATGATTGAAAGCAACTTCATACAGCGTGGCCGCGGAGGCGAACGTCGAGATGTGTCCGCCAATGCCTTCCTGAATCTTGTTGGCCCGCACCACCATGGCCAGCGCATTCCAGCGGACCAGGCTCTTGATGCGGCGTTCCATTTCCTGGCTGCCGGGGAACGGCGGCTGCTGCCGCGACGGAATCGTATTCTGATATGGCGTAGTCGCCGAAAAAGGCAGGTTGATGCCGGCCTCGCGCCGCGCGTGCAGAGCCAGTTGCTGCAGCAGGCGGCCTGCCCGGTTGGGGCCGCCTTTGGAAAGAACATAGTCCAGGGAATCGACCCACTCCCTGGTTTCCAAAACCTCTAAGCCGTCCGTTTCCGTCTGAGCCACGTCTGGTTTCTCCGTCGTAGAATGCGCAATACTCCATCATATTCAATCGCGCGGATTTTTGCTGGAGGGAACGACAAAGAGCATCAACTACTAAGGACACGAAGGCTCACGAAGGAAGACAAAAAACATCGGGTTTCCTTCGTGAACCTTCGTGCCCTTCGTGGTTGAAGCCTTTGTTCTGGTTTAGAATCAGCGCGTCGGTGATGGAGCGCCTCGGAGGAACGTATGTTGAGGATCGTGTTGCTGTTGGTAGTGGTGGTCGTGTTGGTCATGCTGGTCCCGCGGCTGTTGTCGCGTTCGGCTACGCGCCGGCCGAGGGCAGCGACGCGCCCGACTTCACACTGCCTTCGCAGGAAGGCTCGCCCGTCAGCCTGAAGGATTACCGCGGAAAGTGGGTCGTCCTTTATTTCTATCCCAAGGACCAGACGCCGGGTTGTTCGCGCGAAGCCCACAACTTTGAGGTCGATCAGCCCAAGTATGCCGCGCACAATGCGGTTGTGCTGGGCGTGAGCGTCGACAGCGTAGATTCGCACAAAAAGTTCTGCGCCAAAGAGGGCCTGAACTTCAAGCTGCTGGCCGACACCGAACACAAAGTCACCGACTCCTACGGATCGCTGACCAATCTCGGCCTGGTGAAGTTCGCGGCGCGGCATACATTCCTCATCGATCCCACCGGCAAGATCGCGAAGGCGTACACCAGCGTCGATCCGCAAAAGCACAGCGCCGAAGTGCTGGCGGAACTGGACACTCTTGCAGAAACGAGTGATCCGTGCGAGCGGCTGGACGCCCTCGTCCGTCCGAATGCCAGCGGCCATCTGCTCCGCCGAAGTATCGCGCAGTCCTCCAGAACCGAGCTGCGTGCCGGGACTCCGGACCATCCGGGCACGCGGCGTATACACTGAATCATGGCGACGGCACCCAGCCAGCGAAGTTGGAGGAGCCCGCGGCCGCGGCGCAATACCGCTTCCCGCCCGGTTTCCAGCGCAACCTGCTCTGGTTTGCGTTCCGCAGGTTTCGTCCGGCGAATCCGATCCTGCTCTTTCAGCACCTGGCTGAGACAATACGGCGACATCGCGCACTACAAGATCGGATGGAACCACATCGTCTTCCTGAATCACCCTGATTACATCCGCGAAGTGCTGGTCGTGCAGAACGACAACTTCATCAAAGAACGCACGGTGCGGCGCACAAAAATGCTGCTGGGCGAAGGCATGATCACCAGCGAAGGCGTGCAGCATCGCACGCAGCGGCAGGTGGCGCAACCCGCGTTTCATCGTCAGCGCATTCCGGAATACGCGGGCATGATGGTCGAGGAGGCAGTGCGCCTGCGCGACCGCTGGCGGCCGGGCGAGCAGCGCGACATTGCCATCGACATGATGCAACTCACGCTCAACGTGGTCGCGCGAACCTTGTTCGCCACCGATCTTCATCAGGAATCAGGCGCGGAAGCCGGCAGGGAAAGTCGCGACGAAGTGGCCGAACTCGCGAGCGCCATCAACCGCATCATGGGCCTCTACAATTTTCTGGTGATGTTGCCGGCGGCGGAGTGGTTGGTGCACGTGCGGCCTCCCGGCCTCGCCGCCTTCGTCCGGGCACGCAAACGCATCGACGCGGTCGTCTACCGCATGATCGCCGCGCACCGCCGGCGCAGTGCCCACGGCGGCAGCCTGCTCGATCTGATGTTGGCCGCTTCGCCGGATGACAGCCCCGCTTCCGAGCAATCGCTGCGCGATCAGGTCATCACGATTTTTCTGGCCGGCTACGAGACTGTGGCGAACGCGCTCTCCTGGACGTGGTATCTGCTCTCGCAGAATCCCGAGTGCGAACGCCGCTTCCATGCCGAAATCGATCGCGAGTTGCAGGGCCGCTTGCCCACGTTCGACGACGTTCCCCGGCTACGCTATGTGGAAATGGTTTTGGCGGAATCCATGCGCCTCTACCCGCCCGCATGGGCCATGGGCCGCTACGCGCGCGACGATTTTCAGTTAGGCGATTTTTTCTTGCCCGCGAAGACGACCATCCTGATGAGCCAGTTCGTCACTCATCGCGACGCCCGATTTTTCCCCGATCCTCTCCGCTTCGACCCAGAACGCTTCACTCCAGAAGCCAAGTCGCGGCGAACCAAGCTCACCTACTTCCCATTCGGCGCCGGTGTCCGGCAATGCATTGGCGAGTCGTTCGCGTGGATGGAGGGAGTACTGCTGCTGGCTACGCTAGGGCAGAAGTGGAAGTTGAAACTCGTTCCCGGCCACCGCGTCGAGCCCGAGCCGCTGATTACGTCTGCGTCCAAAGTACGGCATGAAAATGCTCGTGGAGCGGCGGACACCTCCTCCGCCAGACGGAGCTTAGCTCCGCGAATGAGAGATTGCTATCGCAAGCGCGTATCGCGCTGCTCGCAACCCCCGAACGAGGGCACCCAGGGCTCCACTTACTTCTCCGCGAGCTTGTCCGCCAGGTACATTTCAGCCACGTGTTTCGTGATCTTTCCGGGATCTGCGTCAGCCAGATTCGTCAGCGCGACCACGGTCAACTGATCGTCCACATAGCGGGCGATCGAGGTCTCGAATCCCTGCCACGATCCGTCGTGGAGAATGCACCGGTGCCCTGCCCGCTTTATCGATGACCCAGCCGAAACCGTAGTCTCCCTCGTTCGGTTGACCATTCTTCAGTTTCACCGGAGTCCACATCAAGTCGAGACTTGACTGCTTTAAGAGCTTCTCGGTGTACAACGCGGCGTCCCATTTGGCCAGATCGAGAATCGAGAAATAAAGGCTGCCGTCGGCGGTCGTGTTCACCACGGGCGATACCCACTCCTGGTTCTTCAATTCGCCTTTCACGAGACGGTAGCCCGCCGAACGGTTGGGAACGATATCGGCTTCACTGATGATGCGTGTAGACTGCATGCCCAGCGGCTGGAAGATTCTCTGCTGCAGAAAGTCGCCATAGAACTCCCCGGTCACGCGATGAATCAGGATTCCCAACGTCAGATATCCGAAATTGCTGTACTCCCACTTCGTCCCAGGAGGATACGCCAGAGGAATGCTTTCGATGAGTTTCAGCTCTTCATCCTCGGTCCAGTCTTTGCGCATGTTGAAGTCCTTGGGATAATCACCAAAGCCCGCGGCGTGACTGAGCAACTCGCGGACAGTCACGTCCTTCCAACTGGGCGGGGCATCTGCAAAATATTTCGTGAGAGGATCGTCGAGGCCGATCTTGCCCTCCTCGACCAGCATCATGACTGCCGTCGCCGTGAACTGTTTTCCCACCGATCCTGACTGGAAAATCGTTTCCGGTTTCACCGGCACCAGCAGTTCCACGTTGGCCAATCCGAAACCTTCCGCCCGAACGATCTTGCCGCCTTTCACAACCAGCAGTGACAAACCTGGGATGTGCTGGCGCTGCATCTCTGCCTTGACGTATTCAGAGACGGCAGCCGTGGTCGCAGCACTCTGCGCCCCGGCGCTGAAGCGAGCGAAGAAGAAAATCAGAGAAACAACGCAGGTCGAGAAAGGTCGCAGGCGCATGGGCGTGAGCAGTGCTTGGTTTGCGCCCCGAGTCTACTGGCAAGAGCGCTTCCCGGCAAGGCCAGCCGAGCCGAATGAAGAATGAAGAATGAAGACTGAAGACTGAAGACTGAAGACTGAAGACTGAAGACTGAAGACCTCTGTGTCCCCTGTCTCCTCTGTGGTTAAGAGGTCCTACCCTCGGCCCCGGAACTGAATGATGTGCCGCCGGTCACGTTTCGACGGCCGGCCTTCCGGCAAGACTTCGAACTCGCGCATCGCCTTCCGTTCGGCGGCCAGCTTCTGGCGCAGCTCCCGGCTCTCGTCGGTTTCACGGTAGAGCGTTTGCGCCACCGCAGCCGGTCCGCGTACCTCGCTGAGCAGCAGAACTTCCACCTGAAACTCGCCGCCTTCATTGGTCACCCGCAACTGGTCTCCTACCCGGACTTCGCGGGCCGCCTTGGCAGGCTGCCCATTCGAGAGTACTCGGCCGAGTTCGCAAGCCCGTTTCGCCAATGGCCGCGTCTTGAAAAATCTCGCGGCCCACAGCCAGACATCCATCCGCACGCCGGTCATCGATCTATTGTCCTACAAGGCTGGGCAACAAAGGTTCGGGAAACACACGTCACTTCAAAAATGAAAAATCAGATCGCTGGCCACGGTCAGCTGATTCTGCCGCCGCCCGTAGTCGTAAGCTCTCATATCCCAGGCCCGCTCAAAACGCAATTCCGGACGTATCTGAACGGTCGATCCGATCCAATGCACCCACGTAATCGTGTTCTCGGAATAGCGCGTCGCATAGCCCGTGCGCTGCCCCTTTTTGTCATTGAGGAAGTCGCTGCGAAACGATAGGAAGTCGTGCAGCGAAAGTTCCTTCTGCAGAAAATTCACCACGGCATATTCCGGAGCCGTGCAGCGCTGTTCTCCCGGCAGGCAGTACGCAGGATTGGCGCCCACTTCCGGCTGAATCGCGCCGCCCAGCGCGGGCACATCGCGCTCATACATGTACCAGGTTTCGGTCGCCATATGCACCGTCTTTGAGAACCTGTGATACCACGTCGCGTCATATTGCTGCAGATTGTTGTAGGCGTACTTGCCGTTGTTAATTCCGTTGGCGCAGACGTAATAATTGTCGTTCACCGATGTCGTCGTATAGCTGACGCAGGCCGTCCCGGAAGGCTTCGCATCCGGCGTCCACGGCGCCACATCGTGGCCATCGGTAATTCCCAGCTGCACCAGCCAATGATCGTTCAGCTTCACCGTCGCCACCAGGCCGGTATCGGTAAACGGATCGATCGCATACAGCAGCGAGTGGCTGAAAATGTAATTGTTCGGCGCCAGTTGCGCCTCGATCCCCGGCACCGAGATGAAGCGCCCCACCCTCAAATTCATTCCTTGCGCCACCTGCGGAATGTAAACGTCGACATACTCGAGCGTCGGATCAAATCCATATTGATGATGATCGTTCAGCAACTGGCCGCTCCCGTAGCCCTTCCCCGTCGTAAAGCGATAGTCCGTGCCATAGAGCGCGGTCAGGTGATAGCCCCAGTCGACGTGATCGCGCTGCACCGAATCCGGCAAGCGCTCGACGTAGAGCACAATCTGGTTCATCTCCAGACGGTTGGAGTAGTCATCGTTCGCCTCGGGTGAATTGCTGTGCGCAGAGGTGCTGAAATTCAGCGTGGGATCGATCCATCCATACACTTTCGTCCGGCTCGTGCGCCTGGTTGATGGCCGTCATCAGCGGATAGCTGTTCGTGTCCGGCTCACCAATCACCGGCGAACCTCCATACGACCAATCCGAATTGGGGAAGGGAGGCGAATCCAGCGGTGACGGAACTCCGCGCCGTGCCGGGACCGGCGCAGATGGTGATGAGGATGAAGCCGAAGCCGATGGGAACCAATCCTGCCGATATGAATCCGCCCAACGGGCAAAGAAGCCCTTGCTCTCCGCCGTCGTCTGTTTCGGAGCATCCGGCAGCGGCTTATCAACCTTCTGACCTGTAGCGAGAGCGCACTCCAAGACCGCGGCCACGAACATCAAGAGGTACAGACTGCCACGGAAATCGCTCTTAGGGAGCATACGTTGGGCGCATCGGCCCGAGACGGCCATTAAAGTCATCGAAGAGAGCAGGTTGGGATCGCAGGAAACTACACAGTCTCGAAACTAAACAGTTCAAGGAAACGACCAGGAAAGATTGGAGGCGCGGGTCGGAATCGAACCGACGCATAAAGGTTTTGCAGACCTCTCCCTTACCACTTGGGTACCGCGCCCCTGCTCATACGTTAGCGTTCCGGCCGAAAAAAGTCCATTGGCGGAGCAGGCTGGAAAGAAATCTGGAGCGGGAGACGGGGGTCGAACCCGCGACATCGACCTTGGCAAGGTCGCGCTCTACCACTGAGCTACTCCCGCTCAACTGAAAAATTATACCGCATCTGCGCCTCCCGGCCACCGTTTGCGCGAAACCGAAGTGCATCGTTCTCACGCTGGAAGAAAAACCATGAACCACCAGGGACACGAAGGATCACGAAGGATTTGATTTCCATGTGGTGTCCTTCGTGAACCTTCGTGTCCTTCGTGGTTTATGGTTTGGTTCAAAACCAGCGTTACCACGGCCCGAGCTACGCGAACTCCACTTCGATCTTCTTCGCGCCCCGATCCAGCTTCACGATGCGGAAGCTGCGAATCTGTCCTGCCCGCGCTGGTTCTGCCTTGGCCGGAGCCCCGGCGCCGCTCTTCCAGCGCGCCTGCAGCATGGAGCTGAGCGAAGATAGATCCGCCTTCGCGTCCTTTGAAGCCTCGCTCTTGGCCGGCGCTGCCGCGGCCGGCGCCATTTTGCAGGTTGCGTGAATGCCCTCGCCCAACTCCACCCGCGCCTGACTGCCCGATTCGTCCATTAAGCGCCCGGTGACCACGTCGCCTTGGTTGTGCTCGGCGATGTATTCATCCAGCCCGGTCGGCACCAGTTGCTTCATGCCAAGCCGCATCTGCCGCTTCTCCAAATCGATGGCCAGCACCTGCGCTTTGACTATTTGCCCAACGCGCAGAACATCCGCCGGCTGGTTGATCCTTTTTTCGGCGCTGATGTCGCTCACGTGAACCATGCCTTCAATGCCTTCGGAAAGCTGCACGAAGGCGCCGAACTTGGTCAGGTTCGTCACCGGCCCTTCAACCGCCGAACCGACCGCGAAGCGCTGTGCCACGTCGACCCACGGATCGCCCAGCGCCTGCTTCAGCCCCAGCGAGATGCGCCGCTCGCCGGCGCTCACTTGCAGAATCACAACTTCGACGGTCTCACCCGGCTTCACCACATCGCTGGCCTTCCGGATCTTGCCCTTCGACCACGACATTTCGGAAATATGAATCAACCCCTCGATCCCGGGCTCCAACTCGACGAACGCACCAAATTCCATGAGCCGCGTGACGGTGCCACGCACCCGGTCGCCCGCCGTGAACTTGGCGGCGACCGCATCCCACGGATGCGGCTGTAACTGCTTGAGTCCCACAGAAATCCGCTTTTTCTCTCCTTCGGACCCAACCTTCAGCACCTTCACTTCAACCGCCTGCCCCACCGAAAGCACATCCGCCGGCTTGTTGACCCGGCCCCAGGCGATGTCGCTCACATGCAGCAACGCATCCACGCCTCCCAAGTCGACGAAGGCGCCGTAGTCAGTCAGGCTGCGCACGGTGCCGCTCACCGTCTCCCCTTCTTTAATCTGAGAATAGAACTTGTCCTTGGCCGATCGCTCCTCTTCCTCCGCCACCGCCCGCCGATCGACCACGACATCCTCATCGGTAACGTCGAGCTTGATGATGCGGCAACGAATTTCCTGCCCCACCAGCTTCTCCATGTCGGCCGCGTCGCGAACTCCGCTGCGCGAGGCCGGCATAAACGCCCGCACGCCCACGTCGACGCTGAACCCGCCTTTGATCACCGCCGTTACCGTGCCCAGAACTGAGCTCTTGTCGGCGAACGCTTTTTCCAGCGCCGTCCAATCCATCGGCCGCTCGACTTTGAACAGCGAAAGCTCGTAGTAGCCATCGAGATCGCGACCCTTCACCGTGACCAGACACTTGTCCCCGGGCTTCAGAGTTTCCCCTTGCAGAGCCGCCAGCGGCAGCATCCCTTCCGACTTGTATCCAATGTCGAAGAAGACCGCCTCGGCGTTGACCGCAATCACGGTGGCCTGCAGTTGCCGGCTGCCTTCCGTCTTGCGCGAATGGCTCTTGGTGTACTCGGACAGAATGTTGCCGAACGACTCGGTGCTCTCGACGGCAGGCTGGATTTCGGAAGTTTCCGGCTTGGACATGAGAAAGACTAGGACCTCATTGCAGGATAAGATTCACTAGAATAACACTGTAGAAGTAGCGTCGCCGTCTCAGCGGCTGTCCGGGGCGCGTCCCCGCCCGCCGCGACGAAAGCTCAAAGAAGCCGCCCGTACCTTAGTGGCCCACCCACTGCGGATCATCTTCCGGCCTTACGATCTGGCCGTCGCGCATGTGGATGATGCGGTCGCCGTATTTCGCCGCCTCCGGATTATGCGTGATCATCAGCACGGTCTGGCCCAGTTCCTGATTCGACTTCCGCAACATGCCGAGCACAGCGTCGGAGTTCTTGGAATCGAGGTTGCCGGTTGGCTCGTCGGCCAGCACCACCGCCGGCTTGTTGATAAGCGCCCGGGCCAGCGCCACGCGCTGCTGCTCGCCTCCGGAAAGTTCTGACGGACGATGGCCCAGACGTTTGGTCAGTCCGAGGAGATCAGTGATGCGGTTGAAATGCCCGGGATCGTCATTGCCGTTGCCTGAGATTTCGCGGGAGATTACGATATTCGAGCGCGCGTCCAGCGTGGGTAGCAGGTTGAATTTCTGGAACACGAAGCCGATCTTGCGCTTGCGCATGCGGGTGCGCTCCGCATCGGAGAGCGTGGCCAGGTCGTCGCCGTCGAGCACCACGCTGCCGCCGTCTGCGCGCGTCAGCCCGCCCAACAGATAGAAAAGCGTCGACTTCCCGCTGCCCGACGGGCCCACCACGCTGACGAACTCGCCCTTCTGCACGCTGAAGGAAATTCCGCGCAGCGCCTCAACCTCAATTTTGCCCACGTGATACGTCTTGCGCAGGTCTTTCGCTTCGATGAATGCTCCGCCCATGCCTGCTTAAATCTTACACGAAGGCCTGCACCCAGCGCGGGCACACCCTGTGTCACTCATGAAACTGTCTGGGAGACAGCCCTTAGGCGTTGCCGATCAAGCTACAAGCTAGAAGCTAGAAACTCAGGCCGCGCCAATCTGGCGCGCAATTTGCGGAGGCCGCTGCTGCATACGCTTCGGCCCGCGCTTGCGCACCAGCAACAGCCGCACGCGCTCCAGCAGATCGGCCGGCGCGTACATCCCCTTGGTGAGAAACACGTCTGCCTGCGAGTCGTGATCGTAGATGCGGACCTTGCTGGAGATGAGAATGGCGGGCGTGTGCGGCGATAATTCTTTGATCTTCGCAATCAGTTGCGGCCCGTCCAGTCCCGGCATCGCCATGTCGGCGATCACCAGGTCGACTCCGCCTTGTATGAAGCGCGCCAGCGCGTCTTCTCCGCGCGGGAAACTCGCCACGCGGTAGCCTCGCGTTTCCAGCACGATTTTGCGGTGGGAAAGGGACTGTTCGTTGTCGTCTACACACAAAATCGTGCGCTTTGGTTTCATCAGCCTTCCGCAATCTGTCGCGCGCCACCGCACCCGCGGGCCGCAAAACCGACAGAGGCTTTTCTCTATATGAAGAATGTCAGAGCGAGATGAATGCTAACGGGAAGCGCGCCCACTGTAAAGTAGCGCTGATGCCAATGGGACGTTCTGGCCATTGATTTTTTTTCGCGTCAGTGCGCCGCTGTGTTTGCCGCAGCTTGCGCAACTTGCGTTAGAGAAAAACTTCGCCGCGCATGACTTCAATCGCGTTGCCGCCAACGCGTACGTTAACTATCCGGTTATCGCGTTGGCTGTTCTGTGCGTTTGCCTGGAATGCCACGCGCACAAAAATACGGCTCGGTCGCTGCATTTCGATGCCCTGCTCGATCAGAACCCGCTCGTCCGGTTTAGCGACTCCATGCGCCACCATCCACGCGGCCGCACACCCTGCCGCCGAGCCCGTGGCCGGATCTTCGCCGTTGTAGAACAACATGCGGGCGTGCAAACGGGCCGCCGGATCGACCGTTTCGCGTGCCACAAAGTACAGGAACTTTCCCCCGGTCTTTTCCAGATACTCTCTGGCGCGGTTCAGGTCGACCCGCAACTTCTGGATCACGGATAAAGACTTCAGCGGAGCGATCGTGTAGGCGAGTCCCGTCGAAACCGTTTCGATCGGCAGCGAAGCGTCAAAATCTTCCACGCGCAATCCCGTAGCCCGCGCGAGCGCCTCGCGCTCGTGCTGCATTCCAAACACTGGATCGATCTGCGTCATCTCGCCAAATGCCGCCTCGCCCGCCGTCTCTTCAAGGTGGGCATCTTCAAATCGAATTGGAACTTTTCCCACGTTCAGTTCGAGTGTGATCTCCTTTGCCCCGGAGTCTCCGCGCAATGCGAACGCCGTGCCCAGAGTAGGATGCCCGGCAAATGGCAACTCTTCCTGCACCGTGAAGATTCTCACGCGCACTCCGCGCTCGCGCTCCGTTTCCGCATCGCGCGGAAGAATGAAAGTCGTTTCCGACAGATTCATTTCCTTGGCGATCGACTGCATCTCCGCGTCGCTCAGCCCGCGCCCGTCGAAAAATACCGCCAGAGAATTCCCCTCGAGCGCTTTGGAAGAAAACACATCCCACTGCGCCATTGCCAACCGTCGCGTCGTGCTGATGAACGTGCTCATGAACGTCCCTCGAACCTGTGAATGCCGTGCCCCACAAAGGATGCGTGGATCCTCCTGGCGATGCAGAAAACATCCGAAATGCGGGAGAGGCAGCAGATGGCCAGAACGGATGGCCAGAAAATGCTCGTCGGGCCGCGGCGTTTGACACCGTCCGCCAGCGCTTCTATCCTAAAGACATGTTTTTTCCATCCACTGTCTGTGCCATGGCTTGTTGTTGCCGGGCGCCGGCGTGTGGCTAGGGAATTCAGCGAGATTCTTCCCAGCCCACCCGTCGAAAGCGGGTGGGTTTTGTTTTCATCCGCTTTGACCAAGTGATTCGCATTGGATCTGGCAGCCGGGGCGAGCTGACTTTCGAATCTCGAACGAATCGAATTCATCTTCATCAAGGAGATCACTATGACGACGACTACCGAAACCGAAACCTACAGCGTTCCCCGCATCAACGACCCGGCCCCCGATTTCACCGCTGAAACCACGCAAGGGACGATTCACTTCCACGACTGGATCGGCGACGGCTGGGCCATCCTATTTTCACATCCCAAAGACTTTACCCCCGTCTGCACCACCGAACTCGGCTACATGGCCAAGCTGCAACCGGAATTCGCCAAGCGCAACACGAAGATCATCGGCCTGAGCGTCGATCCCGTCACCAACCACAGCAAGTGGGCGGCCGACATTGAGGAAACCCAGGGCGCAAAAGTGAACTATCCGCATGATCGGCGACCCGCAACTCAAAATCGCCAAACTTTACGGCATGTTGCCAGCCAGCGCCGGCGAGACCAGTGAAGGCCGCACTCCCGCCGACAACGCCACTGTGCGCACCGTCTTCGTCATCGGCCCCGACAAAAAGGTCAAACTGCAGATCAGCTATCCCATGACCACAGGTCGCAACTTCGACGAAATCCTGCGGGTCATCGATTCCATGCAACTCACCGCAAAACACAAAGTGGCGACTCCGGTGAACTGGAAGCCAGGCGACGATGTGATTATCACGGGCGCGGTTTCAAACGAAGAAGCGCAGCAAAAGTTTCCTGGCTTCAAGACCATTAAGCCGTATTTGCGAGTCACGGCCCAGCCCAAGTAGGCGAGAAAGCAGAGTGCAGAAGAACTTAGCCACGGATTTTCACGGATCGACACGGATCCATTTCTCGGGTGATCTCATTTCGCACTCGCTTCTGATCCGTGGGAATCCGAGCAGATCCGTGGCCAACTCTGGTCTCGCACAATCGGGCCGATCTTGCGGTCAAAAGCAAATTTGAGAAGGCTCGCAGTGCCGCCCGAATCGTGAATACGGTGAGTTAGAATACATCCATTGAGCCGGGAATCGGAGTCTTACCTAGGAGGATGATACCGGCGACGGACCTTGGCGAAAGGCTGGTTAGTTCGAGCCTGCGTTCGAGATCTGTTGCGCCACAGTCAGTGCGCTTTGATCTCAACTCTTATGCGCTCCAGGTACTTTCGGATATTCGCCCCGGCCGCGATGTTTTTCCTGCTGCTCGTGGCGGTGGGGACTGGGCAAAGTACGGCGCTGATCAGTCTTGATCAGGCCATCGATCTGGCTCTGGCGCACAACCATTCCATCAAAGCCACGCGAACTCTCATTCTTCAGAATCAGGCCCAGGAGATCACCGCGAACCTGCGTCCCAATCCGACTCTTGGAGCTGACACCCAGTTCGTGCCATTCTTCAGCCCGCAAGATTTCTCTGGCGAAAATCTGAATGAAATTCAGCAGTTCGATATTGGGCTCGGCTACCTGTTCGAACGCGGCCACAAGCGGCAACGGCGCCTGCAAGCCGCTCGCGATCAGACGGCGGTCACCCGCGCCCAGGTCGGCGACGCGGAACGCACCCTGGCGTTCAACGTGGGCCAGCAGTTCGTCAGCGTTTTACTGGCGGAATCCACTCTTCAGTTCGCGCTGGAAGACCTGAAGGGCTTCCAGCAGACCGTCGATATTGGCGAAGCTCAACTCAAAGCGGGCTACATCGGGGAAGGCGATTATCTTAAGATCAAACTGCAGCTTCTGCAGTTTCAGACCGATGTATCCTCGGCCCGCCTGGCCAAAGCGCAGGCACTGGTCGGCCTGCGCGAATTCTTGGGCTATAACGCGGTACCAGCCAATTATGACGTGATTGGCGATCTGGCCTACGAGCCGCTCAAGGCGAACCAGGAAGACTTGCAGGCAAAGGCGTTGCGCGAGCGTCCCGACTTTCGTGCCGCGGAATTGGGGATCACGGCCGCACAGAGCCAGATCCTTTTGGCCAAGGCGAACGCCAAGGTCGACGTAAATGGCACCTATGATTTTACCCATGTTTCGGGTGAGAACACCGCCTCCCTCTTTGTGAATTTTGAATTGCCGATCTTCAACCGTAATCAAGGAGAAATCGCGCGTACCGGTTACGCGCTCACGCAGGCGCAGGAGCAGCAGCAAGCGGCCAGCGATACGGTTCTCTCCGATGTCGGTAATGCCTATGAGGCGGTGAGGAGCAACGACGAAATTGTGCAACTCTATACTTCCGGATACCTCAAGCAAGCGCAGGATTCGCGGGACATCAGCGAATACGCGTATAAACGTGGTGCTGCCAGCCTGTTGGATTTTCTCGACGCCGAACGCAGTTACCGCTCCGTTCAGTTGGCTTATCGCCAGGCGCTGGCTTCTTACATGACCGCTCTGGAACAACTGAAGGAAGCGGTGGGAACGAGAAACCTGCCATGAACGTTCGCAATCGTTGGCCCCGCTTGGCTGCACGGTGGGCTGCACTGGCCGCCCTGTCGGCGATCATGGTGGCGCTTGCCGGCTGCCAGGGGTCAGGATCTAATGCCGCTGCTGACTCTGCCGGCGCCAACACCTCAAACCCAGAGCTGTTCACCATTCCGCAGGACCAGATGTCGCATGTGCAGGTTCTGAAGGTACAGCCTGAGACACTGACTCGATCCCTCCGGCTGACCGGCGCCGTGGCGTACAACAGTTTTCGCACTACACCTGTCATCACGCAGGTGAGCGGACCGGTCAGCCGAGTCGTGGTGGTTCCCGGACAGAAAGTAACTCAGGGTGAGCCCATGTTGTACGTGGCGAGTCCGGATTACTCGCAGCTCCGCACCAACTATTTGAAGGCCAAGGATGCCTATGCCCTGGCGCAAAAGGCCAACGCCCGAGCCCAGGACTTGTACCAGCATCAGGCGATTGCCGAACAGAACGTTGAGCAGGCGCAGTCGGCCGAGGTGCAGGCCAGCGGCGATCTGGTGGCCGCGCAAGCGGCTTTAAAAGTCATGGGAGTCGCTGACCCTGACGCGCTCGTGAAAGCCCCGCCTTCTTTTGAGGTTCCGGTAAAAGCTCCAATTGGCGGCCTGGTGGTTGAGCAGGATGTGTCTGCCGGACAACTGATTCAACCCGGCACCACGCAATGTTTCATGATTTCCGACGTCAGCACAGTCTGGGTGCTGGTCAACGTCTATCAGAAGGATTTGCCCTACGTGCGCGTAGGAGATCAAGTCACAATTCAGACCGATACTTATCCCGAAACTTTCCACGGACGCATTGCGTACGTGGCAGCTTCGCTGGATCCGAACACGCGCACGCTGCAGGCCCGCATCGAGACCAACAACCCCGGCGAAAAACTGAAAAAAGATATGTACGTGGTTGCGACGGTAAACGCGGGCTCGATCCAAAATGCCATAGCGCTCCCGGATGCGGCTGTCCTGCGCGATACCGAAAACCAGCCTTTTGTTTATGCCGCGGCATCGGCGAACCAGTTTGGCAGACGTTCGGTTACGCTCGGAGAAAGCCTGGACGGAAAAACGGAAATCACCAGCGGCCTGAAACCGGGCGACCACGTCGTCGGAAATGGCAGCTTGTTCCTGCAGTTCGCGAACTCATTGCAGCGCTAGCGGCATCGGGCAGGCTTTGAGAAAGCGTTTCAGAACTTTGGCAAGGATAGAAATAGAGATAGTGTCCACCACATCCGAATGATCCACCGAATCGTCCAAGCGGCACTCCGTCAAAGGTTCCTGGTGCTGATGCTGACCGCGTTCATCACGGTCGGAGGAATCCTGTCGTTTCAGCGGATGCCGGTGGACGCCTATCCCGATCTCTCGCCCCCGCAGGTCGAAATCATCACCCAGTGGCCGGACCATGCCGCCGAAGAAGTCGAACGGCTGGTCACCCTTCCTCTTGAACTTGAGATGAACGGCGTCCCGCACATGGTCGTGATGCGCTCCATCTCGCTGTATGGGCTGTCCGATCTCATCCTGACGTTTGAGGATGACACCAACGATTACTTCGCGCGGCAAATCGTCTTTGAGCGACTCGCTCAAGCCACGCTGCCGACCGGCGTAACTCCGAGCCTTGCGCCTCTATTTAGTCCGAGTGGCCTGGTGTATCGCTACGTTTTGGAAAGTCCCGACCGCAGTCCTCAGGAACTAAAAACAATCGAGGACTGGGTGATTGAGCGGGCTTATCGATCGGTCCACGGCGTAGCCGACGACTCCGGCTTCGGCGGAACGGTGATGCAGTATCAGGTGTTGCTCGACCCCGCGCGCATCTATGGGTATCACCTGACCATTCCACAAGTTACTGCTGCGCTGGCGGCCAACAACTCGAATGCCGGTGGCGGCTTCTATTCCCAAGGCGGACAGTTCTACTACGTTCGCGGCATCGGCCTGGTGCGGAACACAGAGGACATTGGCAACATCGTCGTCGGCGCCAACAAGGGCGTACCCATTCGAGTACGCGATGTTGGAGATGTCACCATCGGGCACGCGCCGCGTCTCGGGGAATTTGGTTTTCAGAAAAATGATGATGCCGTTGAGGGCGTCATTCTCATGCTGCGCGGTGAGCAGACCCAGAATGTTCTCAAGGGCGTCGAGGCAAAAACCGAGGAACTGAACAAGCAAGTCCTGCCGCCTGACGTTAAGATTCATCCCTATTACGATCGCAGTGAATTGGTCGACCTGACTACGGACACGGTGGAGGCGAACCTGCTTCGCGGCATGGTGCTGGTTTTGGTGGTGCTGATTTTCTTTCTGGTCAGCTTCCGCGCCGCGGTCATTGTGGCCCTCACCATTCCGCTCTCGCTTTTGTTCGCCTTTATCGTGCTCCACGCGCACGACGTTGCCGCGAATTTGCTTTCCATCGGCGCCATTGATTTCGGAATTGTCATCGATGGCACCGTGGTGATGATTGAAAATATTTACCGCGAACTGGCATTGCGGGAAGGTCAAGAGTACAACCTGAACGAAGTCATTCTCGCGGCGGCGAAAGATGTGGATCGCCCGATTTTCTATTCGGTCGCTGTCATCCTCGCCGGCTATCTGCCGATTTACGCGTTGAGCGGGCCGTCCGGAAAACTGTTCCACCCCATGGCCGAGACCATGTCGTTTGCCCTGGTCGGCGCGCTCATCTTGACGCTCACCCTGATCCCCGTGCTCGCCTCCTACTGGTTCAAAAAAGGCGTGCGCGAGAAACCGAATCGCGCATTCGAATGGATGAAGCGGAAATACGCCGTCCAGCTGGATTGGTCACTCAACCGGCCCAAGACCACCATGTTGATCGCCACCTTGATCTTCGTGGCGGCTTTGCTGCTCGTACCCTTCATCGGCGGCGAGTTCATGCCCCACCTCGATGAAGGCGCGCTCTGGGTGCGGGCTACCATGCCGTATACGATTTCCTTTGAGGAGGCCAGCAGCATTGCTCCTCAAATACGCGACATTCTCATGGCTTATCCGCAGGTCACCGTGGTGGGCTCAGAGTTAGGACGTCCCGATGACGGCACGGATCCCACCGGCTTTTTCAACTGCGAGTTCTACGTCGGCCTGAAACCCTACAAAGACAAATCCTGGACCGGCGAGCTCAGTGACAAGAAACAACTCATCGAGTCGATCAACAAGAAGCTCACCGCCTTTCCCGGAATCATTTTCAACTATACGCAGCCCGCGGAAGACGCCGTGGACGAGGCCTTGACCGGTCTCAAAAGCTCCTTGGCGGTCAAAGTGTACGGCGAGGACCTCAACGTACTTCAAGACAAAGCGATCCAGATCAAGAACGCACTCGCCCGTGTGCCCGGCTTCACCGACCTCACGGTGGTGCGCGAACTAGGCCAGCCCAGCCTGCTGGTCGACGTCGATAGGGACAAGATCGCGCGCTACGGCATCAACGTTGCGGATGTGGAAGCCGTGATTTCGGCCGCAGTGGGCGGGCAAGCGGTCACGCAGGTCATTCAAGGGGAAAAGCTGTTCGATCTGGTGGTCCGCATGCAGCCCCAATTCCGTAGCAGCGCCCATGAGATTGGAAACTTGTTGGTGGGTACGCCCGACGGACAACAGATTCCGCTCAGCCAACTCGCCAATATTACGCAGGGCAACGGAGCGTCTTTTATTTATCGCGAGAACAACTCCCGCTACATCGGCGTGCAGTACAGCGTCGAGGGGCGTGATTTAGAGCGCGCGGTGCGAGACGGCCAGGCCGCGGTGAAGAAGGTCGTGACCCTGCCGCAGGGCTACCGCATGGAATGGGGCGGAGAATACAGCCAGTTTCTCGACGCCAAGTCGCAGATGTATTTTATTGGTCCACTCGCCGTAGTGCTGATCTTCATGATCTTGTTTGCGCTGTACGGAAATTTCAAATTCCCCGTGACCATTGCCCTGGGCGTAATCATGACCGAGCCGGTGGGCGCTCTGGTCGCGCTGAAACTCACGCACACTCCCTTCAGCGTTTCTTCCGTCCTGGGTCTTCTGGCATTGCTCGGGGTTTCAGTGGAAACGGCCGTCATCCTCGTCTCCTACATCAACAAGCTGCGCAAAGAAGGAATGGAGATCCGCCCGGCCATCCGCGAAGCCTCGCTACTGCGGCTCCGTCCCATCATGATGACGGCCCTGGTCGCCTGCCTGGGATTGCTGCCCGCAGCGCTTTCCACCGGCATCGGATCGGATACGCAACGCCCCTTCGCGATTGTCATCGTGGCCGGTCTCATCTCCCGCCTGTTCATCGGATTCTTCGTCAACCCGGTGCTGTACGAGATGGTCGCCCGCGATGGCGATGTCCTCCAGGTCTTCTGAACGAACAAGTCTGAACGAACAAGCCTGACGCGGGTTTTAAAAAATGGCGGAAGCGAGTGGGGGTCGAACCCACCGGTGACGGGATTGCCCGCCGCCCGCCGGTTTTGAAGACCGGGACGATCACCGGACCGCATGCGCTTCCGTTCTGTATTTCCAAAAAAATGCGGCACACTGGGGCGAGGTGCGCCCCCACGAGCCAGGAAAAGCGACCACCTGGAATTGGTCGATCCAAGATTCAGACGGTCCAAACAACCGCAACAGCACGAAGTCGACAGCTTTCATTTTCGCGAACTCAGGCAAGATCGTAGCGATCAAGGTTCATCACCTTGTTCCACGCCGCCGCGAAGTCTTTCGCAAACGCCTCCTTCGAGTCGTTACTCGCATAGACTTCCGCGAGTGCCCGGAGCTGCGAGTTCGAGCCGAACACGAGATCGACGCGCGTGCCGGTCCACTTGATTTTGCCCGTCGCCCGGTCGCGCCCCTCATACACGCCTTCGGATGTAGCCGACGGGTCCCACTTCGTATTCATGTCGAGCAGGTTGACGAAGAAATCATTCGTCAGCGTCTCGGGGCGGCTGGTGAAGACGCCGTGTTTGGCCTGCCCGAAGTTCGCGTTCAGCGCGCGCATGCCGCCGACGAGAACCGTCATCTCGGGAGCAGTCAGTGTCAGCAACTGCGCCCGATCCACCAGCAATTCCTCCGCCGACATTTTGTGCCCGTTACGGAGATAGTTGCGGAACCCGTCCGCGGCCGGCTCCATTACGGCGAAGGAGTGCACGTCGGTCTGCTTCTGCGAAGCGTCCGTGCGCCCCGGCGAGAAGGGAATCTTCACTTTGTGCCCAGCCTTTTTCGCAGCTTCCTCCACGGCGGCGCAGCCGCCCAGCACGATCAGGTCGGCGAGCGAGACCTGCTTCACTTTGTTCTTGCCCTTGTTCCCGTTGGGCTTCCCCTTGGATTGCGAGCCGTTGAACTCTTTTTGGATCGCCTCCAGCTTCTTGAGCACCTTCGCCAGCGCAGCCGGCTGGTTCACTTCCCAATCTTTTTGAGGTGCAAGCCGAATGCGCGCTCCGTTCGCACCGCCGCGCTTGTCGGAACCGCGGAACGACGCCGCCGAGGCCCAGGCAGTCGTCACCAGCTGGGAGATCGATAGTCCAGATGCGAGGATTTTCGCTTTGAGAGCAGCAATTTCCTTCTCCCCGATCAACTTATGATCCACGGCGGGAACCGGGTCTTGCCATACCAGAGTCTCCTTCGGAACGAGCGGGCCTAGGTAGCGCACGATCGGCCCCATGTCGCGGTGCGTCAGCTTGAACCACGCCCGCGCAAACGCATCTGCGAACTGGTCCGGATGCTCGTAGAAGCGCCGTGAAATCTTTTCGTAAGCAGGATCAAGCCGCAAGGCGAGGTCCGTCGTCAGCATAGAGGGCGAGTGATGCTTGGACGGATCGTGCGCATCCGGCACTGTACCGTTGCCTCCGCCATTTTTCGGAGTCCATTGATGCGCACCCGCCGGGCTCTTCGTCAGTTCCCATTCGTAGCTGAACAGGTTGCTGAAGAAGTTGTTGCTCCACTTCGTCGGTGTCGTCGTCCAAATAACTTCCAGGCCGCTGCCGATGGTGTCACCGCTATGACCTTTGCCAAGTTTATTCTTCCATCCGAAGCCCTGGTCTTCGATGCCGGCACCTTCTGGTTCGGCACCTACATAATTCGCGGGAATGCCAGCGCCGTGGGTTTTGCCGAAGGTGTGACCGCCGGCAATCAGCGCAACGGTTTCCTCGTCATTCATCGCCATGCGGGCGAATGTCTCACGGATGTCTCGTGCTGCAGCGATTGGATCGGGCTTTCCATTCGGCCCCTCAGGATTTACGTAGATCAGACCCATCTGAACCGCGCCGAGAGGATTCTGAAGATCACGATCTCCACTGTAGCGCTCGTCCGCGAGCCACGTGCCCTCAGGACCCCAGTTCAGCTCTTCGGGCTCCCACACGTCCTCGCGCCCGCCGCCAAAGCCGAACGTCTTAAAGCCCATCGAGTCGAGAGCGACGTTGCCGGCAAGAATCATCAGATCGGCCCAGGAAATTTTCCGTCCATACTTCTGTTTGATCGGCCACAGCAGCCGCCGCGCCTTATCCAGGTTCACGTTGTCGGGCCAGCTGTTGAGTGGCGCGAAGCGCTGCTGCCCGGCCCCGGCGCCGCCGCGGCCGTCGCCGATGCGATAGGTGCCCGCGCTATGCCACGCCATACGAATGAACAGCGGTCCGTAGTGGCCGAAGTCGGCGGGCCACCATTCCTGCGAGTCCGTCATCAAGGCATGCAGGTCCTTGATTACGGCCTTCAGGTCGAGCGTCTTAAACTCTTCCGCGTAATTAAACTTCTTGTCCATCGGATCGGACAGCGGGGAATGCTGATGCAGGATATTTACCTCCACCTGCTTCGGCCACCAGTCGCGGTTCGTGGGCACGGACGCACCGTGGTTAAACGGGCATTTGGCTTCGGGCAAGGTGCTCTTGCTTTTAGCTTCGGGAGAAACACTTCCTGATGAGGTCGCGAGTGTATTTTCCATATGTTTTCGTCCTTCGAATTTTGGATGATTACTGCGTGAAAAAGCTACTTTTTGGCGCGGCATCGGCGGCAGAGGCCAAACACCTCGACCAGCGGCTGCGTCAGATCAAAGCCGTCCGGCACGTGCTGGGACAGCTTTTTTAAATCGATGAACTCTCCTTCAATGTCCTGTACCGATTTGCAGCGCGAGCAAACCAGGTGGTGATGAGGTTTGAGATTGCCGTCCACGCGCAACGTGGACGCATGCGGAGTGACCTCCCGCAGCATCCCGCACTCGATGAACAGCCGGAGATTGTTGTAGACCGTGGCGAGAGAAACGGATGGAATGCGGCGCCTGACCGCGGCGTAAATATCTTCTGGGGAATAGTGTCCGTGGGAAGCGACGACGGCCTCAAACACCACCTGACGCTGGTGCGTGACCGCCAAGCCGTGCTTCGCGGCCACCTCGCGGAACTGTTCGTGGGAGAGGCGCATGGGGGAGGAGCGTGGTTATCGCAACATGGTTACCGGAACATGGTTACCGGAACATGATTATCGGATGAGAATGATTATAAAACGACCCGGAACCATGTCAACCGAAATCTTTCCTTCGACCCATGCCGTCGTGGGAGCTGTAGCTATGTTGTGCGTGGCGTCATTAGCTTCAGGTTTAACGGCGGGTGGGGTGAAGCTGGTGCGGAAGCAACTCGTTCGACTAAGCCGTGGACTTCGCCGCGTAGGGAGATGGTGCGTCTGGAATTGTACGTCTGGAAATATCAAATCCGATTTTCGGAAGAGCACTGATTCCCGTCCGATTGCTGCAGCGGACTGGAAAACAACTGGACCAAGCGGCCCCCGTTAAATCATCCGATCGCTGCGGCCGGCCCTAATTCCGTACTGCGTGGGGATGGGCCTCTTGCCGTCGGATCGAGACCACATCCCCCGCACCATTCTTACTTAAGCGCCGTCTTACGCGCCCGCACCCGCCGCTCTAGCCTGAAGTTCCGGGCGCGGAGTTTCCGCAATTCGTCCAAAGTAAACTTTGTAGGAACGATGGATTCCGTACATCACCGGGAAGACCGCAAGCGCCAGTCCCCAGCCCAGGTGAGAACTAACCGCCTGCACCATGGTCGTGACTCCCGCGCTGACCACGTAGTACGGGAATGAGAGATGCGCCAGGCTCCACCAGATCTGGCCTGCCGCCTTGCCCTCACTCACCGCCACGATGGCAGCGACCGGCGCGGTCTGTCCCAGGAACAAGGTGACTGTCGCCAGCGCCAAGCCCAGCGTGCTGGAACTCCACTGCATCCCAGCCGAGTCGCCATGAAGCATTCCATGGAATGCTCCATGGAACGCCCCATGGAACATCAGACTCGCCGCGCAGCTGGCAAACGCCATCATGCTCACGTTGAACGCCATCTGCTGCGGGTTAAACTTCGCGTCCTTCCGCGGCCAGCATTGGACCACGGTGGAAACGCAGGTGATCACCACTGCTTCGGCGGCGCTCAGATTGACGACCGCCGTCAGCAGGAATGGCAGGTTCACCGACATGTTGCCGTTGATTCCCGGCAGCTTCACTTTCATCCGCGACGTCGCCGCCGCCAGCACCAGAACCGCCAGGGCAAAGTACGCGTGCAGCGTATGGCTCACGAAAGCTGCATACCCTGCGGTGATGGCTGCGGCCAGCATCATTGCGCCGATGAACGTCTTAATTCGCCGTGTGTTGTTCATGATCTCGTCTCCTTTCTTTTGAGTAAATCACACGGCTCATTACTGCTCATCGTCTCCGGCGTCGGTGAACGCGGCGTCAGCATTTCCCACCGACTGCACCCCAGACCACGCTGGTGGCCGCGATCGGCGGTACCGTGCTCGATCCCCAAACTACGCTGAAGGCGCTCAGCGCGTTGTTGTTCCAGGGCACTGAAGTACCCCAGACCACGGAGATGCCGCTCACCACCGAAGTTCCCCAGACCACCGAGGTGCCCCAGACCACTGAAGTTCCCCAAACCACCGATTCGGGGCAACAGTCGAGTTTCCGTACACCAGCGAAACCGTGCCGGTCTGCGGGTTATAAACCGCGGTCGGCGAAAGCGCCGACCCCACGGTAGCCGGGGCCAGAGCGCTGCTGGTGGTTGCCGCCTGTACGTTCAGCAGTCCCGACCCTACCGAGAAAAGATCGTAGGTCGAGGTGAAGGTCTGCGACAGGTGAGGCACATAGGCCGATGTGGAAACCAGCCCAAATGCTGAAGTCATCTTGGTCGCCGACACCATCAGGCGGGCTTTCACTTGATCCGGCGTGAGCGTGCTTTGCTCTTGCAGCAACAGGGCTGCGGCGCCGACGACCGCGGGGGTCGCCATGCTGGTGCCGCTCAAGGTGAAGTAGTCGTTGTTGCCGTCGGTGCCGGTGACCAGTTCGGCCGGATAGTCAGCTTCCAGCGTGGCTCCTGGAGCCGACAGAGAAACAATGTCATTCCCCGGCGCCACCATATCGGGCTTCACGACGTGATCGTAGGTCGTGGGCCCCTTCGAACTGATAGCTGGCCAAGGTCTCCGCCGAGGCCGAGCGTGGATCCGTTGCTCTTGGTCGCGCCCACGGTCAGCACAAAAGGATCGTTGCCCGGCGCCGTGACCGTTCCGTAGCCGTTGCTGCCATTCACGCTCAGGCGGCCGTAGTTGCCGGCGGCCACCACCACCACAATGCCACTCTTCCATGCCGCTTCCACCGCCTGGCACAGAGGATCCTGCGTGTAACTCACGCCGATTCCGCGGCCCAGCGACAGGTTGATGATTCGGATGTTGTAGGTGCTCTGCAGTGCAATCGCCTGTTGAATCGCGGCGATTACTGTGCTGTCAGTGCCCGAGCCGTTTTGATCCAGGGCGCGAAGATCGACCAGCGTGGCGCCCGGTGCGACGCCTGCATAATTTCCACCGGAAAGCGAGCCGTTGCCGGCGATGATTCCGGCCACATGCGTGCCGTGACCGTACAGGTCATACTGCGCTCCACTGGAGTTGCTGGTGGGCGTCCCGGTGAAGTCCTGGTGATAGACCACGCGCGAGGTTCCATTCGGACCCTGCAGATCGGGGTGGTTGTCGTTGATGCCGCTGTCAATCACGGCCACAGTCACGCCTGCGCCGTTGTATCCCGCGCTCCAGACCGATGGCGCGCCAATGGCATCATTGGTAAGATCATCCGCCACGTTCATGGGATGATCGATGCTCACCGACGCGATTTCCGGATCGGCTTCCAACGCAGGCAGGGCGCTGACCGGAATCGTGAACGCCGCACCCTTAATCATGTGCAGTTTCGCGTGCAAGAGGCCGCCCCGGCTCTGCATCTTCGCGTAGTGGGCCGCCGTCGGCACCTGCTTGTATTGCACGATGACCCGTACGGTCTGGCCATGGGCCGATCCCTGATGGGCTTTGGTCAGCAGTCCCGAAAGTTCGGGAGAAATCCGCGACGTGAAGCGGCCGTTCCATCCGCCGCCAGTCTGGGTCGCAACTTGTCCGAGCGCCGTCCCCGTCGTCAGGATCAACGTCAGGATCAGCGTCAGGCCCAGCGCCAGGCTCAGGCGTTTGCCCCAGCCCGCGCTGTGTCGTTCACCGCGTCCCGCAGGTTTCGGCGCCTTGTTTGTGTACTCCATAAAATCTCACCCTTTCTTGCGTGTGGGGGGAAGATCGAGCTTCGTACTCATGCCTCCTGTTGCACGGGCGTAACCAATTCAAACTTCGTAAGTAATTGTTTTGATTGGAGATCGGCGAGGCGTCCTGCGGGACTCGTGGGACATTCTGTCCCACACCAAAGGACGTGGGACATTCTGTCCCACCGGCTCGGTTTCCCCGACGTCAATTCGCGGGCGTTTCCAAGCACTTACGCCTTCGCTTGTACCGGCGTAACGTAGGTTTCGATGACGACCAGAGGCGAGGCCTGGGGCGGGGTTCAGGCAGGAGTTCAGGGCGTTACATTTTGCGGGGGTGCGTGAGGGCGAACTGACTCACGAGGGCAATGGCAGGTCTACTCCATCTTGAGAGTGACCGCCGGATCAATGCGGGTAATCGAAGATTGCTGCTCGCACAAGAGCAGCGAGAAGCAGCGTTCAAGCACTCTCGTTGATATTGGTGAAGTGACGAAGACTTACCGAGGTCGACGGGGTTTATACTCGGTGAGGGAGCATATGTCATGGCAAGAATTCGCTCCATTCTCACCATCGCCATCCTCTTCATAGTATTTGCCCCTGCAGGGAATGCGCAGCAAGAACCGGCGACCGATTCGGTTGCTGACGCGACACGGGAACAGAAGCAGTCCAAGAGCGAGCCGAAAACTTCCGCCAAGAAGAAGGTTTATACCAACGCCGACGTAGTCCCGTCCGAGGCTGCTGCTGAAAAAGGCGCCCAAGCAAACCCGCTAGCCGCCTCGCCCCAAGGCGAAGCCGCCCAGGCTCATCCATCACCCGCCAACGCCGGTCAACCCGCCGCAGTGAAAGACACGAAGGCTCAAGGTCAAGATGTTTCACGCTCCTCGATCTTCGACCGGCCCAAACAGGATTCCCCTGACACGATTGTCGTGCCCGCTGGCACCAAGATCACTGTCGACGTTTTCGAGGAAAATCCACCTCGCAACCTCCCGTTGCGCGTGCACCCTGCCAAGGTGGTCAACATCGTGCAGGTTGGTTCGACTGTAGTGATTCCCGCACTGTCGAAAGTCACGATTCAAGAGTCGGTCGGCGTGATGGAGTTGACTGATTTGACCGTTGACGGCGTCCGTTACGATTTGCAGACGGATCGAGTTCCACTCTTCGCAGAATCGATGTCCGAGGCAACGTTCACGCTTACAAGGCCCTTCACCATCAAACGCTGAAATGAGAAGGGGGCGGGATTCGACGTAAGCGCTACACTTTTCCGGGTGCATCAGGCCGAACCGAATCATCAGGGTGATGAGGGTCTACTCCATCCTGAGTGTGACCGCCGGATCAATGCGGGTGATCCGTAACGTCGGCAGGAAACTTGCCACGGCGGCAATCAGCGCCACGAAAGCCGGCACCACCGTCAGCGTCAGCGGGTCGTAGTCGCGGACTCCATACAGTTCGCTGCGCAAAATCCGCAGCGCGAAGAAAGACAGCGCCAGGCCTGCCACCAGTCCGAACCCCGCGGCCACCACGCCAGCCGAACCTACGTCCAACACGGCCTGGCGAATCGAAGACCCCAGAGCCATGCGAATGCCAATTTCGCGCGTCCGCTGCACAATCAGATTCGAAACCAGCCCGTAGATGCCGATCGCCGAAAGCAACAGCGCCAGTCCCGCCAGCACCGCGAGCAGCACAACCTCCACCCGCTGATACGCCAGGTTCTCGGCGAGGATGTCTGCCATGGAGTGGAACCCCGAAAACGGCAAGCTGGCGTCCACCTGGGTGAGCGCCTTTTGCATGGCCGACGTAAGCCCCTCGACCGGTCCGGCGGTGCGAACGATCCAGCTGGGTTGAAACCAGATGTGCGCCACATTGACCAGCCCCTGGTCGATCTGCGTGGCGGGAAGATAGAACACCGGTTCGGTCGCCATGGGCGCGTCGCCGTTCATGCCCGGCCGCTTGGCCACGTTTGCAACCACACCCACGATCGTGTAAACGTGATTCTCGATCCGAATGTGCCGCCCCAGGGGGCTCGGGTCATCGAAGAACTGGCGCGCAAAGTCGGCATTCACCACGGTCACCGACTCCGAAGTGGGCGTATCGCTCTCGGCGATCGCGCGGCCGGCAAGGATCGGTATTCTGAACACGCGAAAATATCCCGGGCTGACATACGCGGTGCTCGCGCCCCACTCCTTGCCCGCAAGTTTGCCATCCAACGCCTTGACCCCGTCGTTGAGGCCACGTTCGTAAGGCACGCTCAACCCAACAGCCGCGTCGTCTACTCCTGGGATCTGTTGCATGGCGGCCACGCTGCGTTCGACCACTTTGTGAAATGCGTCGGCATCGCGATAACGCGCATCGTCGAGCGAGAGCTTCGCGGTCATCACATTGCTGGCATCAAAGCCGGGCGGCAACGTCTCCAGATAGACGAGGCTGCGCACCAGCAGACCGGCCGCCGCCACCAGCACGACCGTCAGCGCCACTTCGCCGCCGATCAGCAACTGCCGCAGCCGGCTCGACCCACGGGCCACCGAACGACTGCCGGCGGCCATCGACGATCGCAGATCGACACTGCGCACCTGTAACGCCGGCAGCGCTCCAAACAGCAGGCTGGTGAGCACGGACATTCCAAAGGTGAAGGCCAGGACGCGGAAATCCATGGTCACGCCGCCCAGCGGAATCATCGAGTCCGGCAAAAATCCAGGCAGCGACGAGAGAATGCCGCGAGCCACTGCCAGTCCTACCGCCGAACCCACCAGCGCCAGCACAAAAGTTTCCACCCAGAGTTGCCGCAGAACAGTCCACCGGCCGGCTCCGAGAGCGAGCCGCGTGGCAATTTCCGGCGCGCGTCGCGTGATGCGAACCAGAGTCAGCCCCGCCAGGTTCGCGCATGCGATCAGCAGAATCAAGCTGACCGCCAGCATGAGTCCGATGACCGGGGTGCGCATGCCGTTGTCCAAATTGAGCGCCTTAGCCAGCGGCATCGCATAGAACCATTCGCGATCCTTGGATGTCGCGACCGCGTCAAACGACGGTTTGCGCAGGTGAGCCAGTTGCGCCGAGACTTGCTGCCATGTCGCCCCGGGCACCAGGCGCAGGATGATTTCGCAATTCGTTCCTCCGCATTCCCCGCTCTGGTGCGGTTGCAGCGGAGTCCACAAATCCGCTACGCCAGTCGGCTGTGCTCGCTCCGGCAGAACTCCGACCACGGTATGCGGCTCGCCTTTGAGGATGACTTGTTTCCCCAGCACCTCCGGATCAGCCGCGAAGACAGATTGCCAGAGCGCGTAACTCAAAATCACGGCATTCGGCCCGTTCGGGCGGTCTTCTTCCTCGCTGAAGCCACGACCCAGAAAAGGCGGAATCCCCAACACATCGAAGTAGCCCGCAGAAACCCGCATGTTCTGAACGTAGCGAACTTTTAAGCTCGATCCAGAACCCGCCTGCAGATTGACCCCGCTCGTTCCTCCAAACGAGGCGGCTCGCGCCGCAGGCACAGCGTCCCGCAACATTTCCCACGTTTCGCCGTCCTGGCTGGTATTGTCGTCATGCACGAACTGCCCCGACTTGGGCGAAATGCCTTCCTGATGCAGCACCAGCACCGCCAGTCGGTCCGGCTCAGGGTATGGCAGTGGACGCAAAAGAAAACCATTGAGCAGGCTGAAAACAGCCGTGTTCACGCCCACGCCCAACGCCAGCGTAAGCGTGACGGCCAGGCTGAACCCGGGGTTCTTGTAAAGCTGCCGCACCGCCAGGCGCAGATCCTGAATGACCATGGCTACGCGCACCTCGTCTGAGAATCTCACGGGAGCACTTACTTCGCCAAACCTGCGCCAGAGCATCTCCCTGAGATGAAACTGGTTAGGGTCAGAGGACGCCGGGCCGGCTCAGCCGCAGTGTCCGTTCCCAGAGTCGGTTGTCCGGGATTGGACAGGATTTGGCGTACAATCTCTAACGCTTCCACTGGCTGAATACTGCAATCAAAAAGCGCGTAAAGGAGCACTTCGATGGGCACGCTCGAACAAGAGTGCACGCAGAAAAGAAACGACATTTTAGCCTATGCCAAGGGCTTAGCCGACGATGGGGCGCACTATCTGTGGGGTGCGAACGGGGAAAAACCTGCGACCACCGGGTCCGTCCTTTATGCTCCCGTAGTCTTGGACCCAGACACGCCAGAAGACACCTGCTTCTGCGCCGCGACCATCACTGTGCAAAAGGTTCCTTATGTTTGCGCCGGCCGCTTTCGACATCGAGATCTGGCCACCTCCCCACCCAGCAAGAAGATCGCGCTGACCAACGGCAGCCCGGTCAACAAACAGGATCCCTCGGTCAGCAAGATGTTCGATTTCATCAACAATTACGCGACGCGTCCCGGGGCCCAAGTCGGCTGGGGATCTGACCTTACTCCTCGGAAGGTCAAAGGGGATTCCATCACGGATTATGACACTAAGACCGATGTCACCGACGGCGTGGTGTGGGGAGAGGGATGCGACGACACTCAGCACTTTGACTGCGGTGGATTCGTCCGATATGTCGTCAGGAATGTTTGCGGAGTTCCGATTGGCGGTATCTCCGATAACCCCGCGAAGAAAAATCCCTTCGACGATCCGTTGGGAACGCTCGTCGCAGAAGGAGATCCCATTCTGCCCGCGGATATCCTGGTTTATTCCGGGCACATCGCGTTTGCCATTGGGTCTCCATCGCAACCCTACAACGCACACACGTCTTACACGCTGGCCCAGGCCGAGAGCGCGGTTTATGGCGTAAATTATGGCAAGACGCACCCCCAGAAATCGCAGAAGTGTATCCGCCTGTCGCCTTCGACCCTGCTCAATCGGAAAGTGACGGCACCGTGATTCGCGAACTGTGATTCGCGAACTATGATTCGCGAACTATGACCTGCGAACTATGATCTGCGCCGGGGCCCGAAAAGAACGATCGTGCATCAGCCTGCGATCCATCCCGCCCTGACCAGCATCTCGAGCGCGACGTCGGCCAACGAGCGGTTCTCATTGGCGACGACAAAATCCTCTAGTCGCGCGCGATCAAGAATGATATTCAATTTCGCAACCCGCGCCACCAACTCCCGCTGCGATATCCCCGCATCCCGCATCGCTACGCGCCGCTCCATTGTTTCGAGACTCGCAGTCACACGGCAAACGACCGTGTGGACCGCCGGAATTATTTCTCGGCAGAGTTCAAGTCGAGCACGGTCTTCGATAGCGCGCGCCACTAAGAATCGCTGCACCCCCAAGGCGGCATAGTTTTCGCAGATCGAGCGAAGGTTGTCGTACATCACGCCGTCGCTCGGAGCCCCAGACGGAAGATGAGCCGTACCGAGCGCATCCAGGTCGATGGCGGCATGGACAATCTGGCGGCGTGCCAGAATATCCGAAGCCTCACCCATGACCGCTGTCTTGCCGGCTCCCATCGAGCCCGTAATGATCAGCAACGATTCCGTAAGCCCTCCGCCCATAATCTTCGATCTAATAGTCTTCGATCTTTTCATGCTTTCATGGCCAGCGCGAATTAGAAATCGTCCAACGGACCGAACCACGAGCCCTTCGAAGGTTTGACTTCCCTTCCTAACGCGTGCGGATTCATGCGCTTACTGAATGATCTGCGATTGATCTGCGGTGCATTGCGAACCCCGCCCACCCGTACTACAACGTGGACTGCGATTCATCTCATCGGACAATTTAAGTCGAATTAAATCGAACCATATGAATCGAAAATCGAGGCGCCCTATGAAGTCCTCCCGCATTGCCGCTATAGTCCTGATCTCGATTGCCGCCGCCAGTTTGGCCCAGGCGCAGCAACCCCGCGAGTGGGTTCCCGAAGCCGTCGAAGCCTTGCGCCAGAGCGCGTCCTCGAAAACCGAGTTCACACTGGACCACTCCATGCTGGTACTGGCCTCCAGGCTCGACCCCAACAACCAGGACCTGCGACGCGCCATTGCCGGCGTCAACGGCCTCTCGGTCCACAGCTACCGCTTTCCCGGGGTCTGGACCTATGATCCCGACGCTCTGACCGCCGTCAAACAGGAGTACAAAGATGCCGGCTGGACGCAACTGATGAATAACCACGACAAAGGCGGAGGGCCAGGCGTCACCGAACTCTGGATCCGCCTGGATGGCGACTACAAAACGATCAGCGATGTCGCCGTTCTCGCCGCCAAGCCGAACCAGGTCAACCTGTTCGTGGTCTCCGGCTCCATCAGCCCGCTCGACCTCGTCCACCTCGGCGGACACTTTGGCATCCCCAAGATCGTAGGCGGCGAGCCGGTGCCCAACCCGGAGCGCCGCCAGTAAAATCTCTGATTCTTTCACCGGAGCCAGTCCAGTTTTTTCTCCAGCCGACGCCTTCGCGAATTTCCCAGGAACCTCCGCGTGTTGCCCGACCGGAACGTGTGATAGATTCCTACGGCGGAGGATTCAACCATGGCAGCGAAGAGCAGCAATCGGATTCAGATGGAAGCTGCTGTTGCGACCGCCGCCACCACCGATAACATCGACGACTGGACCCGTGCGACCGACTGGATGTGTAGTCTTGCGATGTTTGAGATGTTGCCGGCATTGCAGGACCTGAGCCCGGTAAACCGCACGAACCTGGCCGCCCAGGCGGACAAGATTCTGCTCAAGCGGGGCTGGACCGCGGGCGCCGCCCGCATTCGCTGGGCCATGGAACTGGTTGAGAACGATGAACAGCCCAACTGGACCCCTGGTGATCTTCCTCCGGACCAAGTGGATGATGGCCAGCACTTTCTCGCTGACACCGACGACATCCTGCGGGCTCTGGTCAACCAGGGGCGGATTGACTTTGTCTACCCGAGTCGGCGAACCCTGTTCGAGCAGGCCCTCAACCACGATAAGATCAACGGCCACGTCGCGACCTTCTCACCGGAACTGGAGCAGCTCTTAATCCGACTGGGTCGGCACGGCTTCAAAATCCTGCGCACCATTGACCCGACTGGTACCACCAGCCCTCACGGGACCATCGTCGGCGACAAGCTGATTTGCCGCGCGGTTGACGTTGACACCTATTTTGGACAACGCTTCGAATACCGCGAGCCCCGCGCCGACATCATCGCGGGTGTGACTCGCCTTCTGTCGGATTTCCCGACCGGAGCTACCTACGATGTCGGGTTCGTCCGCCCCGTGGGTGGCGCAACCGGATTCAATACCTCGATGGATATCTTCTTTCCCGTCCCCGAATCCCGAGTGGCAGCGGCCTTCAACCCCGACGGCAGTTGGGGGTGGGGCGCGATGTTTGACACTGTAAGGCCAGGAATTCAGGCGGCGGCCGCAGGAAAAGTGAAATACGTTTTCCCCGACGGGGCCGACCACATTCACATAAAAGCCTATTGATCCGCAAAGCTGGAAAGTTGTTGGTGGTGTCCTTTTTGGATTGACACCCCCCTCCGCCCACGATATGTTTTCCATACTTGTTCGAGCCCCGCTCCGCAGCCGCCTCGCTGCCCAGCAGTCCCCAATAAACCACTAAGGGGGCATTATGCATTCAGCGGATACGCAACGAAACTTGAATATCTCCGGTGCCGGGAAGAAGTCTGACGCCACGAGGCTGGCCACCGCCGCCATCCACGCTGCCTCGATGCTGGCCGTGCTTTCCGTCCTGTTGCTGGTCTCCCCTCGCACGGCTCACGCCCAGACCGAGACCGTGCTCTACAACTTCTGCTCCATCCAGGTGTCGGGCGTATGCCAGGACGGTAATTGGCCGGCGTCCAACCTCACTTTCCGCGATGGCAACTATTATGGAACGACCACATATGGCGGGGTCGGGAATATGGGGTTCGGTGGCGGAACCGTGTTTGAGCTTGCCCCGAATGGCAGCGGAGGCTGGCAGGAAACCGTCCTTTACAGCTTCTGTTCCGTCGTCGGAGGTTACATCTGCGTGGACGGGGGCTTCCCCCAAGGGCCGGTGATATTCGATAGCGCGGGGAACATTTACGGCGTAACCCCCGCGGGCGGAAACACTTGCGAACTTACCTACGGCTGTGGTGCCGTGTTCGAACTCAGTCCCGTGGGGCTGGGCTGGACCGAGACCGTCCTGTACGCATTTTGCCCAGGGGGTAGTTGCCAGTATGGTATCGAGCCGGGGGCCATCACCGTCATGGACTCGGCTGGTAATCTCTACCTCACAAATAGTTCTGGCGTGCTCCAACTGAGCCCGTCGAGCGGGGTGTGGACGATTCGATTGATTTCCTTCAACACGATCAACCCAAATGTCGGATTGGTGGATTCTTCCGGAAACATTTTCGTCCTCGCACCGTCCCCCACAGCTGGGCAACAAGCGCTATTTGAGGTGTCCCCAAACGGCAAGGGTGGGTGGACTACGACCGAGCTTTATTCCTTTAAGGGCTCAGGCGGCTACTGGAGCAATCTAGCGATGGATCAAGCCGGAAATTTTTACGGCGAGTGGCAGGGCGACGGCAAAACAGCCCCCGGAACGGTCTACCAGTTGAGTCCTGGCACATCGGGATGGACGAAGAAAACTCTCTTTACCTTCGACTACGATAACAGCGCTCTCGATGGCTTCTCGCCTTCCGGCGGCCTCGTGCTCGATTCTTCTGGAAAGATTTATGGCACTACCAACCAAGGTGGAACGTACGGCTTGGGGACCGTATTTGAACTGGTGCCCGTTGGCCTCGGAAACTACGAGGAGAAGGTTTTCTGGAGTTTCAACGGAACGGACGGAAGTTATCCGAGTGGCAGCCCGATTCTGGACAGCGCTGGCAACCTTTACGGCACTACTACCCAGGGAGGATCAACCGGAAACGGGGTCGTATACGAAGTCACTCCAGGCCCGATTGCGGCGGCCGTGACTGCCGTCACCTCGTCCATGAATCCTTCGACCTACAACATTGGCGTGACCTTCACCGCCACGGTAGCATCGGGGTCGGGCACCGGCGCTGCTCCGGTTGGCACCGTAACCTTCATGGACGGCGCCACGGCGATGGGCACCAAAGCCCTCAGCAATGGAACCGCCAGCTTTAAGGCCAACTATGCTACGTACACGCTTCCTCCGGGTTCCGACGCCATCACTGCTGTCTACCATGGAGACGCCAACTATAGCGCGAGCACGTCAGCGTCATTGACCCAGATTGTTACCGATCCCACAACGACCGTTATCAGCTCCTCGCCCAACCCTTCTGTCTACGGCCAACCCGTAATCTTTAGCGTCACCGTCACGTCCGGCCTCGGGCCTCCTCCCAATGGCGAGATCGTTACCTTCAAGCGACCAGAAGGTTCAGCCATAATGGGGACCGCTGCTTTGAGCGGGGGAGCAGCGACTTTCTCGTACTCGGCGTTTGCCGTAGGCAACAGCGCCGTGAAAGCGTTCTACGGCGGGGACAGCCTGCTTAAACCAAGCGGCTCCGAAACTTTACTATCGACGGGCACAGTCATCAACCAGCCGCTCAACCAAGTCGTCCAAAAAGCCACCACGACGACCGCTCTCGTTTCTTCGCAGAATTCATCGAGCTACGAACAGCCCGTCACCTTCACGGCGACCGTGTCCCCGCAATACATCGGTGTGCCCGCCGGTTCCGTCACGTTCTACAACGGCCCAACGATGATCGGATCGGCGATCCTCAGCAACGGCGTGGCTGCTTACACGACCACACGGTTAGCGGTGGGCACGGCGACCATAACAGCGGAGTATAAGGGCGACAATTCGTTCCAGATCAGCACGTCGGCTCCGTTGAGCCAGGTTGTGAACGCAGCGGCCACAACCACCACCCTGGCTTCGTCGCTCAATCCGTCGAACTCCGGACAATCGGTGACGTTCACGGCCAAAGTCGCTGCGCAGTTCGGCGGAACCGTTACGGGATCGGTCGCGTTCACGGACGGAACAACTACGTTGGCGACAGCAAACCTAAGCGGGGGCGTGGCCAGATTCACGACCAAGACGCTGGCTTCCGGAGCGCACGATATCACGGCGAGTTACAACGGCAGCACGAACTTCGCCGTCAGTTCGGCGGGACTAACGCAGACCGTAAACTAGGAGGGTACGACCCAGGCCCAATCTCGCGTCCTGCGCCTAGGCTCCGACCCACTGCACTGCACCTCCCGCACGCGTTTCTGTCTGGGTCGGCCCACACCGACCAGGACACTTCCAGACGCATGCAGCCGCCTGCTGCCGACACCCTGCTTCCAAGTCGACCGGCGAGCCCTTGGTGTACAATCGGCACCTGTTTTTGTTGAGAAACGAAGGCGCAGTGGACAAAAGCTCCGCCCGCGGGAGGTCGACTTGATCGGCCATTCCATTTCCTACACCGCCGCGGATAGTGAATTCAAAAACGAGGCAAAATGATTCTTTCCAAACGAACCCTGATCAAACTGGTCTCGATCAAACGAATCTCGATCGTCGTCTCTTCTACCGTGCTCCTTGCCGCCGCGCCGCTGTCCGCGCAGGAGTTGAACTCGAACTACGCCCGCGATCCCGGCCAGCCCATCGATCAGCACTACACCGATCAGATTCACAAATACACGACTGACCCATCTTTCATCTCTCCGCTGGTCGATTACCTTCCCGCCTCGAAGACCGTGCCAACTCCCGCCAAGGTTCTCGGCGACGTTTCCGGCGCGCCCGACATGCTGCCCTACGCCGAAGATGCGTACAAATATTTTCGCCTGCTCGAGGCCAGCAGTCCGCGCGTGAAGGTATTCACCATCGGCCACTCCGAGGAAGGCCGCGAGATGATCGTCGCCGCCATCGCCGACCAGAATCTTCTCGCCGCCGCGAAAGAAAATGATGCCCGCCTCGCCCAGCTCGCCGACCCCCGCAAAATCGGCCCGAATGACGCCGACGCCAAGGCCCGCCAACTCATCGACCAGTCCTGGCCCGTCTACTACATCACTGGCACGATTCATTCCCCCGAAACCGGCGCGCCTACGGCGCTGATGGAACTCGCCTACCGCCTGGCCGTCGACGACGCCCCTTATATCAAGTACATCCGCTCCCACATGATCGTGCTCATCACGCCCGTGGTCGAAGTCGATGGCCGCGATCGCATGGTCGACATCTACAAGTGGCACAAGGCCCATCCCGGCGCAATCTGGACGCATCTTCTTTATTGGGGCCATTACGTCGCCCACGACAACAACCGCGACGCCATGGCCATGACCCTCGCTCTCACGCGCAACGTTCTCGACACTTATCTGGGCTGGCATGCGCAGGTGTTGCACGACCTGCACGAGTCGGTTCCGTTTCTTTATGACAACACGGTCGGCGATGGCCCCTACAACGCCTGGGTCGATCCCACCCTCGCCGACGAGTGGGCCGAACTCGGCTGGAATAACGTCGCCCAGATGCAGAGCCTCGGCATGCCCGGAGTCTTCACCCACGGCGATTTCGATACCTGGAGTCCCGGCTACCTGATGTTTCTGGCCGGCATGCACAACGGCATCAGCCGCCTCTATGAAACCTTCGGCAACGGCGGCGCCGACACCGAGAAGCGCATCCTCCGTCCGGAAGATTATTCGCGCACCTGGTACCGTCAGAATCCGCCGCTGCCGGTGGTGAACTGGTCGCAGCGCGACAACAACAATTACGAACAAAGCGCTCTGCTCACCACGCTCTCGTACTTCTCGCACAACACTCACCATTTTCTCGAGAATTACTACGCCAAGAGCAAGCGCTCCGTCGAAAAGCCATCGCTCGAAGGCCCAGCCGCGTATGTGATTCCCACCGACCCGGCTGACACGAATCGCGAGATTGAGTTGCTCAAGGCATTGAAGCGCCAGCACGTCGAGATCACCCAGCTATCCGACGCGGCAACTTCCACTGTCCCCGCCGAAAAGCGCGGAGACAAGCCGAAGAGTGAAACTTTCCCCGCCGGCAGCATCGTCATTCGCATGGATCAGCCCTACTCCCGCGTCGCCGACGCCCTGCTCGACCGCCAGTTCTGGGCCGCCGGCGATCCGCAGAAACATCCCTACGACGACACCGGATGGTCCTTCACTCACCTCTTCAATCTGAAAGTTGTCCGCGTCGTCGATCCCGCAATTCTTAAATCAAAGATGACTCCGCTCGACGATCCAGCAACGCTGGCCGGCAAAGTCTCCGGCGCCGGCTCGGTGCTTGCCGTGTCCAACAGCGCCCAGGTTTCGCTCCTGTCTCTGGCTTACAAACTGAAAGGCGCAACCATCCAGGTCGCGGAAAAACCGTTCGATGCTGACGGCAAACATTTCGCGGCCGGCTCGCTGCTCATCACCAACGCTGGTGGCCAGAGCAACGATGACACTGCTAAAATTCTGCACGACTTATCTCTCGACGCCTCGCGTATCGCCACCGCCCCTTCCGTGCCCGTCCACGCGGTCACGCCTCCGCGCATCGCTTTCATGCACACCTGGCTTGGCACTCAAACCGAAGGCTGGTGGCGCTACGCCTTCGACGCCGCCGGCGTGCCCTACGATTACATCAACACGCAGACCGTCGCGGCCCAATCGGATCTTCGTGCGAAGTACGACGTCATCATCTTCGCTCCCGTCGGCCGCTCGTCCTCGCTCGAAATTCTCAGCGGCCTTCCGATGTGGAACAATCCCATGCCGTGGCAGAAATCCGAGCTCACACCAAACCTCGGCGCCATCGACAGCACCTCCGACATTCGCCCCGGCCTCGGTTACGACGGCCTCGCCCATCTGAAAACGTTTGTCGAACAAGGCGGCCTCCTCATCACTTGCGAAGATACCGCGCAGTTCGCCATCGACACGGGTCTCGCCCCCGGCGTCAGCGTCGCCCCGCAGGGTGACGCCCGCGTAGTCGGTACGGTACTCAACACGGTTTTCGTCAATCACGACAGTCCGGTCGCATACGGCTACGGCCCCGGTGTCCCCGTCATCAGCGCCGGCGGTATGGCCTTCAACGTCAGCAGCATCCTCGGCCGCACGGGTGGCAGGATTTTGATGGACCCTTTGACGGATTCCCTGGACCCCTATGCGAAGCGGGAAACCGGCCGCGGCTCCGTCGACGACAGCGACGAACCCCAGGGCAGAAAAATCACCGAGCCCGAACCGCTGGTGAAGCAGCAGCCCTGGGAACCAAGGCCGCTCGATGAAGAACTCACGCGCAACAACCCGCTGATAATTCCAATGCAGAGCCGTCCCGATGTCATCCTGCGCTTCTCCGACGGCAAGAGCCTCTTGCTCGACGGCCTGCTCGACAAAGCCGGCTCAATCGCAGAGCACGCCGTGGTCGTGGACGCGCACCTCGGCCAGGGAAACGTGTTACTGTTCGGCAACAACCCGTTGTATCGCGGCGAGACCGTCGGCACCTACGCCCTGGTCTTCAACGCCATCCTCAACTATCAGCACCTCGCGCACGAATCCGCAATCACGGAAAAAGACAAGACCGCCGCAACTCAGGCGCAGCCGCAAACTACAGAGCAGGAAGCCGGGCGATAGAGAATGTGGTATAGAGGATGAACTCAGAAGCGATGATCTTAGGGATTCTCTGATAAAGCGCGCAGTGGTCCTCTGTGACCTCTGTGTCCTCTGTGGTTTATGCTTTCGTCGGGTACCTGATCAGAGCCTCTTAAGATGTGAGATATGAGAGCGTAACCCGCTCCGCACCATCGAGATCGTGTACAGGGAAAAAACACTATGAAACTCCGCTCACTCGCATTGCCGTTCTGCGCTCTGGTCTGCGCCACTTATTCATTCGTCCCAGCTGCCGCCGCTCAAGCCGCGCCTTCCGCGCCGCGAGCCATCACCGTGGACGACGTCTTCGAACTCCACGACGTGCGCGATCCGCAAATCACCGACGACGGCAAGTGGGTGGCCTACACGGTCGCGACCGCAAAGCTGAAAGAGGACAAGAACGAGACCCGCATCTGGATGGCGCCCACCGGCGGCGGCGACGCCATCGTCATGACCGCCGAAGACGTCTCCTCTTCCCATCCGCGCTGGAGTCCGGACGGAAAATATCTCGCATTTCTCTCCAAGCGCAACGAGGGCAAAACGGAAGTCTGGCTGCTCAACCGCATGGGCGGCGAAGCCCAGAAACTCACCGACACAATTCAAGACGTCGACGATTTTGCCTGGTCCCCCGACAGCAAGCAGCTCGTCCTCGTGCTCCGCGACCCCACTCCCGAAGAATTAGAAGAAGCCAAAGCAAAAGAAAAAGACAAGCCCGCGAGCGCAGACGCCGAAAAAGATAAAGATAAAGACAAAGACAAGAGTAAAGACGCCAAGCCGAAAAAACCGAAGACCCCGCCTCCCTTCGTCGTCGACCGCTATCGCTTCAAGACCGACACGGTCGGCTACCTCGACCGCCGCCGCACTCATCTATATGTGTTCGATGTAGCCACCAAATCGGTCGTCCAAATTACTTCCGGCGACTTCGACGACAGCGAGCCCGCGTGGTCCCCCGACGGCAAACTGCTTGCATTCCGCAGCAATCGCGCCACTCCCGATCCCGATCGCACCTACGACACCAACATTTGGGTAGTCGCCGCCGATAACACCGACAAAGGCGCGCACCTCACGCAAGTCACGACGAACCCCGGCTCCGACGCCGCGCCCGCCTGGTCGCCCGACGGTAAGTGGATCACCTACGTCACGCAGCTTGAACCAAAACTGCTGGTCTATGCCACGCACCACATCGCCGTTTCTCCCGCAGAGGGTGGCGAGGCCAAAGTGCTCACCCGCACCTTCGACCGCATGTCGCGCTCGCCGCGTTTCTCCACCGACGGCAAGTTTATTTACTTCATCGCCGACGATGACGGCACGCAGAACCTGTTCCGCATTCCTGCCACCGGCGGCGACATCACCCGCGCCATCTCAGGCCACGTCGTAGTCAACGGCTACACCATCGCCAGGTCGGGCGACCTGGCCGCGCAGATCGCAAGCATGGACCGCCCCGGCGAAATCTTCACCATGCCCGCCTCCGGCGCGCCTTTGACCCGCATCACCCACGTCAACGATGCGTTCATCGCAAAGATCAGAGTCGTCACTCCCGAGTACGTCAAGTTCCGCAGCAAAGATGGCACCACGGTCGCCGGCTATCTCTTCAAGCCGCTCGACTATGTGGCGGGCAAAAAATATCCCACGCTGCTGCACCCGCACGGCGGACCGGTGGGCTCTTATTACGGCGACTTCAACCATTTCTCGCAGCTCTTCGCGGCCAACGGATACGTCGTCCTCGAGCCCAATCCCCGCGGCTCCTCCGGCTATGGACAAGATTTCTGCAAGGCCATTTTCGCCGACTGGGGCAACAAGGACTATCAGGACGACATGGCCATGGTCGACTACGCCATCGCGCAGGGCGTCGCCGATCCCGACAAACTGGGCGTGGGCGGCTGGTCCTACGGTGGCATTTCGACCGACTTCATCATCACGCAGACCACGCGCTTCAAGGCTGCGATTTCCGGCGCCGGCTCGGCGTTCCTTGCGGCGCTCTACGGCCATGACCAGTACATCCTCGACTACGATGTCGAACTCGGCCACCCGTGGGAGAACCGCGCCGTCTGGGAAAAAGTCTCGCCCTATTACCGCGTCGCCAACATCACCACACCCACGCTGTTCATGGGCGGCGACATCGACTGGAATGTGCCCATCCTCGGCGGCGAGCAGATGTATCAGGCGTTGAAGAGTCTGGGCCGCGAAACCGAACTCGTGGTGTATCCCGGCGAGTATCACGGCCTCAAAGCGCCCTCGCATATTAAAGACCGGCTCGAACGTCACGTCAGCTGGTTCGCACACTACGTCAAAGCCGACGGCAGCCCGGCGCGGCCCGCGGCAAAAACAAACTGAACTTCGTTGGAAGAAAAAACTTTTACGATTCGCGGATTACGACCCGCCGATTACGATTTTCAGATTACGACTCGCGGAAGTCGATCATCACCGGCGCCGACCGGAACCAGTTCGTCTTGAAGCCCACGTATAGGATCCCCACCGCGAACCAAATTCCGCCCACGGTTTTGGCGATGATATTCAAGTTGAACCAGATCACCGTACAGAAGGCGAACCCGATCAGCGGTAGGATCGCATCTCTCAAAAGCTTTGGCGAAGCCCCGTTCTTCTTCGCAATCACCGTGAACTGCCAGAAGCACGCGAAGTTTACTCCCATGAACGCAAGAAACGCTCCGAAGTTGAGCAGTTCACCCGCATGCTCATAGGCGCTGCCGATGGAGTTGAGCAGCACCGCCCCCAGAAATGCGATCCCGCCGATCAGCAGAATGTTGTAAGTCGGAGTGCTGCTTCCAGGTTTGAGATAACCGAAAAATTTCTGCGGCAGAACGCCGTCGCGACCCATGCCAAACAGCAAGCGCGCCGCGCCCAGCGTGCCGGTTAATCCACTGCCAAAGGCCGCCACGATCAACGTCATACCCATGGCATTGAACAGCACCACTCCACCCACGCGGCTGCAGATATCCATAAACGCGGTCTCAAGGTTCGGAAACGACCGCCAGTCCGGCCACACCCGCGCTCCCAGGTACGATTCAAATCCGCTGCACACACCGGCAAAAATGCAGGTCAGCACCACCGCCAGCAAAACATTGCGCTTGGGGTTTTCCACGTCTTCCGCCAGCGTGGTCACGCCGTCGAACCCGATATAGGTGAGCGCCGCGAACGAAGTCGCCATCAGGATCTTATGCGAGTTAAATGTCTTCGGGTTGTACAACGGCTCGGTTGAAAGCAGCCCGGCCCAGCCCTGCCCGTGCCACAAGTAGCGAATCGCCAGCCATACGAAAAACACCACCACCACTGACATCCCCGCCAGCAGCACCTTGTTGGCCCGCGCCGACGACTTCACTCCCGCCAGATTCAACACCGTCATGATCCCGGCAATCAGCGCCGCCCACGCGATGAAAGGAACCTGCGGCAAGTAGCGTTCATGCAGCGCAGTCGAGATCCACACCGTATTAATGAGCGGCTGCAGCAGGTAGTCGAGGATCATCGCCCAGCCCGCCAGAAATCCCAGATGCGGGTTGAGTCCCCGGCCCACATACGTATAGGCGGACCCGGCGGTCGGATACAGCGCCCCCATGCGTCCATAGCTGACCGCGGTAATCAGCATGGCGAACAGAGCGATGAGAATAATGGTGACGAAGTGACCATCCGAAAGTTTCTGAGCCACGCCATACAACGGCACCGGCGCAATCGGCTGGATCAGAACAATGCCGTAGAAGATCAAATCCCAAAGTGTGAGAGTGCGCCGCAGGCGGGGCACTCCGGGATTAGCGCCGGATGAGGTTTCCATGAGCCCGGCTATGTTAGCCTAAGCCGCGGCGAAACGAAATCTCACTGTTGAAAGAGAACAACATGGCCAAATACGTAATCCAATCCAAGCGCGGCGCGCCCCCGCAGGGCGCGTACTCTCAAGGCTGGCGAGCCGGAGATTTCATCTTCGTCACCGGCACCGGCCCCATCGATCCTGCCACCGGAAAATTGTCGGGCGACACCATCGAGCAGCAAACCGAACTCACCATCGACAACATCTCCGCCATCCTCGAAGCCGATGGCGCCTCCCTGGGCGACGTGGTCAAAGCCACGGTCCATCTTAGCGACAGCAGTCTCTTCGCCCGCTACAACGCCGTGTATGCGCGGCGGTTTTCGAAACCCTATCCCGTGCGCACCACGGTAGGCAGCGATCTTGGCCACAGCCCCGGCATGCTGATCGAAATCGATTGCATCGCCTACACCGCAGCAAGAAAGACGAAACCGCGCGTAGCCGCGAAGAAGAAAAAGTCCGCACCGACGAAGTGAACGCGCGAACGCCGGGTGCCCCATTTCTCGCGCGTTTTCTGCGCGAGAAGTGGGGATCTTGAACTCTCGGCGCACCAAGCCAGATGCGACCTTTGAGCGCGGCTAAGAATCCGCGACTTTCCCTTATCCTCGAACCGAAACCACCCGGCCTGCCGAACCCAGCAGCGGCGCCTCTCGCCCGCGCGCCGACACTCTCTCAACCGCCTCAACCTTGCCGTCGCGCACCAGCAGCGCACGATCGAAATTGTTTACCGTAGGGCAAACATGCCGCGGAACTAAATACAGCGCGTCTCCAATCTGCGGCCCGGCCGCCCCTTCCGTCACCGCCATGGGCAGATGCTCTTCGCTGGGCGAGAGCGGCGTCAGCTCCGGATGTCCCACCACCACGCAGGTCGGAACCCCGGCGTCGGCGGAGACCGCCTTGTGGCCCGCGTCGCAAGTGACCATCCCCGCATGCGGACGGCTCACTACCCGCGTCAACACCAGCGCCGCCGCACGATATCCATATTCAGCGGGGAGTTGCTGCAGGCTGGTCGCGTCACAATAAACAATCGTCCCCGGTGAAACGCGATGCACGAAATCGCCGCCGCGAAACCCCGCGTAGCTCAGAGAGCAGGGAAACGTCGGCGTTCCCGAGGTGATCACCTCCGCCACATTCCGACCGGAGCGTTCGAGTTCGCGCACAATTTCCAGCAGGCAATCGTAGCCGCGATGCGCCTCCCGCGTGCGCTCACTTTCCGCCAGGCCGCCGTATTGGCCGTCATAATAATGCAGCCCGCGAAACGCAAGCCCCGCATCGGCAATCGCGCGCGCCAGCGAAATTACTTGCTCCCGCCGGCTCTGCTCGATCCCGGTGCGATTCATCCCCGGATTAATATCGAGAAAAATTCCAACCCGGCTGCCGCGCCATTGCCCCACCTGCTCGATGCTCTCGGCCAGAACCGAAATGCGAACGCCCGGAAACTCCTCCGCGATTTCGCGCGCCCGGCGCGCATTCGCGCCCATCGCCGGATAAGCGTAGAGCACGTCGTTCGCTCCACACTGGCAGGCCACCAGCAACTCCAGCGTGGTCGCGCACTTGAAGTTGCGCACGCCGCGCTCCACCAGCAGGCGCAGGGTGTAGCCCAGCTTCGCGGTCTTGATGTGCGCCCGCCAGCGATCGGCATTGCCCGCCAGCAGTCTCAGAGTTGACTCGATGTTTCCAACAATGATCTCTGGATACAGCACCAGCGCCGGCGTCAACACGTCTTCGATGCCCGAGATCTCATAGCGCCGGTCCCAGCTCAATTCGCTCAACATGCTTCGCTGATGACTGGATTCCTCCGTTGCCATAACGCCTTTGACGATCCTTCGTTCCCGCTGTGCCTGGGCGCAAGATCCGCCGCTGTCAAGGCCAGATTTCACAGCAGCTAATTTACAGTCTGAGTCAGCGAAGCGGTCGCGCCGGTGTAGTTCGAATCTCCAGCATAGGTCGCCGTTACTTGATCCGATCCGACGGGCAGAGCCGTCGTCGACAAAGTGGCCTTCCCTCCGCTGATCGTCGCCGTTCCCAAGGTTGAGCCGTTGTAGCTGACGGTCGCCGTCTGGCCATTCGGCAAACTTCCGTTGCTCGTCAATGTAATCGTGAACTTTACTGATTTCCCTAACGTTGACGGATTCGGAGACGACGTCAGTGTCATCGAGATCGTTGCCGGATTCACCGTCTGCATTACTGCAGACGACGTGCTCTTCGCATTCAGTGAGTCCCCTCCATATGATGCGGTAATCGAATCCGCCCCGACCGGCAGCTTCGTCGTGGTTAGTGTTGCCGTACCAGTCGAATCAAGCGTGACGGTGGCCAGCGTGGTGCTCCCATTCTTGAATGTCACTTTCCCTGTTGGTATAGCCGAGCCACTGGTCGTCGCAACTGCCCTCAGCACGACTCCCTCCCCGTAGGTAGATGGATTGGGGTTGGTGGAGAGCGCCGTCGTTGTCGAATACTGCGTCACATGCTCCAGTCCCGTCGGCGTGGCGGCCTTGTGAAAAAGATCGCCCGGATAGTCGGCTTTGACAGCGTACGTCGCTGCTTTTGAGAAAGACGTGGTGAGGCTCGCTACGCCATTCTTGGTCGTACCGTTTCCAAGAATGTTTGTGCCACTGGTGAAGGTTATATCTTCGCCGTCAGGGATGGGTGGATCCGAAGTGAACGTGGCCGTGAACGTTACCGACTGGCTGACGAATGACGGGTTGGGCGAAGATGTAACGACCCCAACCGTAGGCGCGTCGAATATATTCAACAAGACGTGCAGAGTGAGGTTCGGATCTGTGCACTTAATGCAATAACGGCCGGCCGCCAGCAGGTCGGGTTTGCCGTCGCCGTTAAGATCTGCAATGGCTATGGCATTGGTTTGGTAACCCCCCAAACCGTATTTTTCGGCGGCTCGAAAAGTTCCGTCACCATTGCCTAACGCCACGTATGCCGTGTGCGTGAAGTAGCCCCCCAGCACTACGTCGAGCTTCCCGTCGCCGTCCAGATCTTTGATCGCGAGGGAGAAACCGTCGCCCGTCGGTAAATTGGACAGGATAGGCGCCTGGAATGTTCCGTCTCCGTTACCCAGCAAAACGCCCAGAAGCGCGCCGGGACAAAAGTTCGGACAGGTGACTCCCTGCACCACGTCAGGCTTGCCGTCTCCGTTGACGTCTGCGACGGCGAGCCCGCTAGAGAAGCCGCCAATGGGGTATTCGACGAGAGGCTGGAAGGTTCCGTCGCCGTTGCCCAATAGCACGCCAACGGCGTCGCCGAGCTCCCCCGACACTACCAGATCGGGAGTGCCGTCGCCGTTGAGATCCGCCACAGCCATCGCGTACGTATTTCCCCCCGAGCCGTATGTGACTGCCGGCCGGAAGGTTCCGTCTCCGTTGCCCAACAGTATTCCGACGTCAGCGCCGTTCGAAAAGCAATTGGACGAAAAACTCGTGCATCGGTTGGCCACGATCAGATCTGGATGGCCATCGCCGTTCAGGTCCGCAATCGCGACCGCAATCGCAATATATCCACCAGAACTGTAGCTCACGGCAGTCTGAAAAGTTCCATCGCCCTTCCCCAGCAGCACCGCCACCCCACCACTGTCCGGATTCCCGATCTCGCTGCCAGTCGCCACGATCAGGTCCAGATGACCGTCGCCATTCACATCTCCCACCGCGATGGCGGTAACCTCTTCGCCCATGCTGTAAGCCGTCGGCGCTTGCAGAGTTCCGTCGCCGTTGCCCAGCAGCACGCCCACGCTGGAGCCGCCGCAACAGTTCCCCACCACCACATCCACTTTTCCGTCCTCGTTCAAATCCGCTGTCGCCACCGGTCCCAGGTCGTTTGAGCCCGTGTCATAGACCACAGGCTTTCCAAATACAGGCACCGGCGTCGTTACAGCGGGCTGCGTTGTCAGCAAGCCAGACACCTGTTGGCTGTTGGCACCCCGTTGCACGGCTTGGGCGACGGAACCAGATTGTCCCGCCGTCGATACGGCCGTGAGCGTCACGAATAGACACACTGCGTGTCGAAATGTCATTGTGAACCTCTGGGGCAATGCTGGGCACTAAGACGGGATCCCTTGCGGGCTGAGTGTGGCGGCCCCTGGCGTCGAAATCATGCCCGACGCCCTTGGCCGTGTCAAGCGGCGATTTCAGAGCGAGGCCGTCGCTGCCGGTTGACGCCCCACGTCGCGCAGAGTAGTCTCGCTGAACCTTTGTGCGCGCGACGAGGCCCCATCTGACAGAACACAATGAGAGTTCAGATCAACGATCAGATCAACGGCAAGGTTTAGTTCGCGGCTTAGGCCTGTGGTCCGCCACTGCCATCGTCATCGGCGACACCATCGGCACCGGCGTCTTCCTCGTCACCAGCGACATGGCCCGCGCCGTCGGCTCGGCCACGCTGGTGTTCGTCGCATGGATCGCCGGCGGCTTCATCGTGCTCTGCGGCGCCTTCTGTTACGCCGAACTCGGCGCGGCCTTCCCCAAGGCCGGCGGCCCTTACGTCTACCTCAGCCGCGGTCTCGGTCCGCTCTGGGGATATCTTTTCGGTTGGATGAGTTCCTGTCTCGAGCGCCCCGTCGGAATGGCCACGCTGGCCGCGGGATTCTTGCGATTCGCCGGATTCTTGTTCCCCATCGTGGACACGCCGCTGTTCCGCGGACATCTCGGAAGTCACGACTTCACCTTCACCGCGGCTCAGCCGCTCGCAGCAATCGTGGTGATCGCCGTGACCGCGATCAATTACCTGAGCGTGCGCATGGGTGGCGCGATTCAGATCCTGCTCACTTGCGTGAAAATGGGAACGATTCTGGTGATCGTGATCGCCGGCGTTCTTTTCGGAGGCCGGCACGTGATCGAAGCCGCCACGCTGGCCACGCCCGCGCGAATAATGTCATGGGGCAACGTGACTTGGGCAACCATCGGCGCCGTGCTCACCGCCCTGGTTCCGGCCATGTGGGCCTACAACGGCTTCAACGATCTTGGCGACTTAGGCGAAGAGATTCTCCATCCCCAGAAAAACATTCCGATCGCGATTATTCTCGGACTCCTCACCGTGGGCAGCCTCTACCTGCTGGCCAATGTGGTTTACTTTCACTCTTTGCCCTTCGCCCAGATCGCCGCTTCCTCGCACGTCGCGTCCGATGTCGTCGAGTCGTTCGCGGGCTCGCGCGGAGCAGCCTGGCTCACGGTGGCGATGGCCATCTCGGCCTTAGGAGCGCTCCACGTAGTGGTGATGACGGGTGCCCGCATTCCCTACGCCATGGCGCGGGACGGCCTTTTCTTCCAATTCGCCAAACGCATTCAACCGTCGTTTCACACGCCCAGCGGCGCGCTGATTTTTTTGGGTGTCGTGGCTGCCGTGCTCGCCCTGACCGGAACTTTTGAAGAACTCTATTCGCTCTTCGTCTTTGCGGTCTGGATTTTCTTCGCGCTCACCGCCATCGCCCTTCTTCGACTGCGCCGAACCGAGCCGGACCTTCCCCGGCCCTATCGCGCTTGGGGTTATCCTTGGACGCCGCTGATTTTTCTGTTCGCGGCGGTGGCTTTGACCATCAACCTGTGGATGGACCGGCCGGTGCGCTCTACGCTCGGCCTGGTTGTGATCGCGGCCGGCATTCCGTTCTTCTACCGCTGGCGCAGCTCGCTGCGCACTTCTGTCGGCGAGCCCGGGCCTGGTCAGACGTCCTGATCAGACCTGACTGATCAGACCTGAAGACTGTGAAGGAATGGAACGCTGGCCTTCATCATGTCCAGATTCATTTCCACGAAATAATTCTTGATACCGCCCGTCTTCGCTGCCGCGAAGATTCTCTTCCAGTTCAAAGAATCCTGTCCCACCGGTGCGACTTTCTTGGTTTCCACCGACCACCCCTGCACGTGCATCGAAATGAAGCGCCCCGGATACTTCGTGAAATACTCCGCCGCATCGTAGCCGCGGCTGATGGTCGAAACCTGGAACTGGAACTTCACCAGCTTCGGATCAAGCAGTCCGAACAACACATCGTAGGTCCGCTTGCCCTCCACCATCGTCAACTCGAAGTCCTCATTGTGAAGCCCCTGCTGGATGCCGGCCTTGGCCGCTTGTTCTCCCATCTTGTTGTATTCGTCGGCCGCCTTCTTCACATCATCCATCGTCGGATTCTTCGGCCCGTCGAGGCTCGGCACCAGCATCTGCGTGAGGCCGACATCCTTCGCCCAGGCGATAGAGCGCGCCTGATCTTTTCTAAGTTCGTCGATGCCGAAATGAGAGCTCACACAACTCACGCCGGAATCGCCCAGAATCTTCCGCAGCTCGGCGCCCTTGTACTTACCCAGTCCCCCGAATCCCTCATCGGCGTAACCGACCGGCGAGCACAGTTCGATCGTCTGAAACCCAGCAGCCGCCAGTTGTTTGACCGTCCCAGGAAAATCCTCGGCAATCATTTTCCGGACCGGCCACGTCTGACATCCAATGGGCAGGCCCAGCGGATCGCCGTGAAGTTCGACTGCGCTGGCGGAAAGCAATCCAGCCACCGCCGTGTAAGTTGCCGCGCTCTTCAGAAATTCTCGTCTCGAAGTCTCAGACATTGTTTCCTCCTCAACCGCGCACGAAACGCATTCTATGCTTCCGCGTCTCCTGGCCGCTCTCTCCACCAGACCTCAGGGGCTAAATCCCATGCGCAGCACAACCGCTGACGCGGCGCTGAAGCGCCGCTCTTCCACGTTACCGCATGAACGCAAGAACACCCGGCCAGGACTGCACGCATCCGGCCGGGATTGCATGCGCCTTGAACTCTCGCTACGAGAATCATGCATCCCCTATGCATAGTTCCGTCGACACTACCGTGGAAGAGCGGCCCTTCAGGGCCGCGTCAGAACCCGCTCGGGACGTGGGCTTTAGCCCCTGTGGTCGTTACAAATCCCACCCACTGCGCCGCTCCGGCCGCACCCACTTCTGCGCGACCTCGGAATTCACGGCCATCTTCCCACGATCCCAGCTGATTTTCTGCCCCAGCCGCGACGCCACGTTCCCCAGCAGCAGAGTCTCCGTCACCATGCCCTCGAATTCGAAGTTCCCCCCAGGTTTCACCTTCCCACCCTTGCAGGCGTCAAGCCATTCCCGTTCGTTGCCCGGCGATCGCGGCAGAGTTTTTGGCGGCTGTTTGTAAGCATCCATTTTCGCCTGCGGAATCAGCCTCGGACTGCCTCCGTTGAACGTGCAAAGAATCTTGCCGCGGTCTCCGATGAAGAGCATCCCTTCATTCTCTTCTTCCTCCTCCGGCGCCTTCATCGCACGATTTTCTTCCAGTTCTTCCGGACGCTCCGGCCTCAGCCCGCCGTCATACCAGGTGAATTTCACCGGCGGCATGTCGCCACGCGCCGCGAACTTGTACCGGATGATCGAGGCCAGCGGATAAGTCTCGTCGTAGCGGTCGCTGGAACTCGCCTCCACGCTCACGGGCGCATCCAACTTCAACACGCGAAAAATGGTGTCGAAACTGTAAGACCCCATGTCGCCCAGCGCGCCACAACCAAAGTCCGCCCAGCCCCGCCACACAAACGGCAGATACGCTTGGTTGAAAGGCCGCTGCGGCGCCGGACCGAGCCATAGATCCCAATCCAACCCTTCGGGCACGGGTTCGGTTTCCTTCGGCCGTTCAATCCCCTGCGGCCAGAAAGGACGGCTCGACCAGTTCTTCACCTCGCGCACCGGGCCAATCGCGCCATCCCAAATCCATTCGCAAAGCTGGCGCGTGGATTCCGACGCCTGGTTGCCGACTGCAATCTGCGTAGCCACGCCGGTTTCGCGCGCAATCTCGGCAATGCGGCGCGCCTCATAAATCGTGTGCGTCAGCGGCTTCTGGCAAAAAACATGTTTGCCCTTCTTCATGGCCGCGGCCGACACCACCGCATGCAGGTTGTCGGTGGTACACACCACGACGGCGTCGAGATCCTTCTGCTTCTCCAGCAGTTCGCGGAAGTCGTTGTACGCCGCGCAGCCGTGATATTGGCTCGAGCGATTCTGCGTCCCGTAATATCCCTCCACAATTTTCTGGCAAGGTTCGCGGCCGGCCACGCCGGTGGTCACGGCCAGCGTATGCGATAGCCGAATCGGCTGGTCGGGGCTGAGCCAATCCCACCCGCTGTCGACGCCGAGCAATTTGCGCACCGACTTGCAGAACTCATGCGTATCCCACTGCGGATAATTCGCGCCCGATTTGTTGACGTCGCAGACGGCCACACCCTGCACGTCAGGTTCATGCAGGAAGTGCAGCATCACGCGCAACCCCTGCGCCCCCACGCCAATGAAAGCGATGTTCACTTTATCGCTGGGCGCCACATAGCCCGCGCCGCCTAAAACTCGCCGCGGCACAATCGAAAAACCAACCGCCGCTGCCGCCGTCTGCCCCAGGAATTTCCGCCGCGAAACCGCGCTCTCCATGAAACTGCGAGACCGAACCTGATTCTTCACTGTTCCTCCTTCACCGCAGCACACCGTTGCCGTCCGACACTGGCGGTCTGCAGCTTGCGGCGATTGCCACCCGACAATTCAACCCGATACTGTAAACGAAGTCGAGCCCCACGTGTGCAAAAGTTGCGAGTCCCTGCAACAGCACGAGGTATACTCGCACTTCAATTTTCAAACAGATATTCCTGGTAAAGATCGACTGGGAAAGATCTCCATGGCCAGCATCCTCTACGGAGTCAACGGCGAAGGCGCAGGCCACTCCACTCGCGCCCGCGAAGTGCTCTCGCATCTCGTCGCCCAGGGCCACACCGTCCACGTCGCTTCCTTCGACCGCGGCCTGCAGAATCTGCAAACGGATTTCGACGTCACCGAGATTTACGGCTTCCGCTTCGCCTACGTTAATAATCGCGTCCGTTACAACCGCACCCTCGCGAAGAATCTGATCACGGTCCCGCAAGCCGCCCGCAGTCTCTCCCGCCTGAAGCGCCTCGTCGACGAATGGAAGATCGACCTGGTCATCACCGACTTCGAGCCGCTCACCTGTCACCTGGGACACTCCAAACGCCTCCCCGTCATTTCCATCGACAACCAGCACTGCCTCACCAACGCCGCCGTGACTTATCCCAAGCAGTACCGGCGCGACGCCGCTGCCGCCAAGCTCGTGACCCGTCTGATGACTCCGCGCGCCAATGCCTACCTCGTGATTTCTTTTTTCACCGCGCCAGTCCGCAAGCGCAACACGTTCCTGTTTCCTCCCCTGTTGCGCCAGGAAATTCTCGATGCCAAGCCCACGCAGGGCGAACACGTTCTGGTCTACGTGACCTCGCCCGCGCCGGAACTGGCCAGACTGCTCGGCTCGGTTCGCTGTTCATTCATTGCCTACGGTTTCGGCCGCGAAGGGCGGAACGAAACCGGCAACATCCTTTATAAGAAGCCGTCGCTCGACGGTTTTTTCGCCGACCTCACCAGCGCCAGCGCCATCGTCGCCAACTCCGGATTCTCGTTGGTCACCGAAGCTCTGCATCTGGGCAAGCCGTATCTGGCCGTGCCCGTGAGTCACCAGTTCGAGCAGATTTTCAATGCGTATTGGCTGGAAAAGTCCGGCTACGGCGCGTATTGGGAGCAGTTGAATAAGGAACGGGTCGAGGCTTTTCTCTACAACCTGCCGCACTATCGCGAAGCGCTGGCCGGCTACCCGCGAACCGGCAACCGTGCCCTTCTCGAAAAGCTCGATGCCTTGATCGCAGGCTATACGGCAGTTTAGCCGCGAGAGGAAAAATCTGATTGGCCAGTCAGGATTAGCGCAGCAAAATTAGGGAAGCTCTTGACGAAGCCTCCGGGTTCCCCTGTGCACCTCTGTGTCCTCTGTGGTTTGAGCTTTCTGTTGGACCTTAATAGAGTTGCGTTAGTGGCAGCACCAGATTATCGCAGCAGGAAGAAAGCGGCGCCGGCCGCCGCAACCAGCAGAAGCACACCGACAATATACTTGTTGGCCGCGAGCCACGACTGCGAGGGCTCCAGGCCCGCACTCAAAACGAACTCGCGTGATCGAACCGCGGATGGACTCTCCAAAGTCTTTACTGCAGGTTCGAGACCGGCTTCTCGCGCGAGCAGACCTGAGGCCGGAGCCGCCGCCAGCGCCGCGTTTTCTTTACTAACCTTCACCGCCGGCAATGCAGTTGCATCCCCACCAGAAGTCACGACCGGAGCGGATTCGCGTTGCCGCGCCGGCGCGGTAGCGCTCGCTGCACCCGACTGCGCCCCAGCCGCGAACGCCCTTACTTCCGCCTTAGCAGCCGATGCACTCGCAGCCTTACCCGGCGTTGCGCCTCGCCGAGGCGTTGCTAGTCTCAGTTGTCCCCGCCACTTCTTCTCTTCGCACTCCACACAAAGCACGCGCCCCGCCGACACCGGAAAGCCGCAGGCCTCGCATTTGTGCAGACTCCGCAATACTGGCGGAACATGGCTCTGGTCCGGCTCAGCAACCGCGCCCGTATCGGCCGCAGGATTCAGCGCCGCCGACCAAAACAACGTCTTCTTCCTGGGCAGCGCCGTTTCCGCAGCGAGCACCGGCTCGGCCTGCGGCGGAGCCACTTCCGGAGCCGCCACAGCATTTTCGGCAACAGCCGCTAATTCTTCTCGCGTCTCTTGCGAGAGCGCCGGGATTTTCGCAGCCGGTTTTTCCGCTGCTGCGATCAGATCCTTCTCTTGCTCGGCAGATTCCGCCTCAGCAGATCCCGCCTCCGGAACTCCCACTTCTGCGGCGCTCAGTTTCGCGGAAACTTCCTCACCCGCAACTTCCAGAACCGATTCCTCGTCTTCCAGACGTGCGTCGTGCAGGACCAAGTCTGGCATAGCGAGGTCTCCGACGACCTGCCCGTCCAGAATCTCATCTTCCGGGACCTCAACATAAACTTCCCCGGCTCCAACTTCCTCTGCTGCAACCTCTCTTAGTTCCGGCCCGGAAATCTCCCGCATCAACCGCTCGGGCAGATTTTCCGCGGCCCGAGCCAACCGCACCGCGGTCTCAACCATTTCACTCAGCCGCTGGATTGCCGAAACATCGCGCGCCCCGAAGGCATTCGCCTGGCCCGAAAAAAGTTCAAAGACGCCTAACACTTCGTCGTCATTCACTACCGGCATCACCACCACTGAGGCGATTCCCAACTGCCGGCACACTTCGCGGTTTACTCGCGCGTCGCGCTCGGCATCGTCGCAGCGCAGCGCTTGGCGCGTACGCACACTTTCGCCCGAAAGTCCGAACTCCGTCGAAAGCAGCGCCCCCAACTCCGGCGCATTCGACCCCGCGCTGGCCCGGCACAGCATGTCATTCTTGCCGTTACGCCGCAGCGCAATCGCCGCTCCGCTCGCGCCCGTAATATATTGTGCGCGATCCGCCAGCAACTGCAGCGCCGCATCCAGATCGCGTTGCGCCATCTCGGCCAGCGAACGCCCTCCATCCTCCCCCGGAAAACGCACGCCCCTCGCCCGATCGCCGGACGCCGGATTTCCCGAAGAAAAGTTGGCCGCAGCCAGACTCCCCGCCGCCAGCGTTGCGCTGGCTTCCGCGCGCGCCGCGGCCAGGGCCGCTGAAACGCTGGCCGGTTGAACCCGGGTTGGGTTGTTCTCCTGCAATGCCGGCTCCGGATGCAATTCCGCGCTGCGCGCGCGCGCCAACTGATCCCTTGGAACCTGCGTCGGATCGGGGAGGACCCCGCCCGCCGCAGCTCATCAGAATCACTAGTATTAAGGATGCAGTACTTGGAGTCTCGCTCGGGGCGCGCGAGGTGTCAAGAATTTCCCCACGCGGAGGTACAGGGCCAAAAGTTTCATGGCAGAGACGTTGCTGGCGATGTCTGTGGAAGAGCGGCCCTTCAGGGCCGCGAGAGGAGACCGGAATTTATCCGGGCTTTAGCCCCTGTCGGGGCAGCCCCGCGGACAACTACACAGTCCGCTGCCGCAGCGCCGCCTGCGCCAGCCCGTTCGCTTCCGCATTCTCTTCCCGCCGCACGTGCGAGATGGAAAATGTCAGCGACCGCGCCAGCTTCCGGCAAGTCCAGTGCAACGAGTACAGGCGAGCGCTGCGACATGTGTATTCCCCTGTCATCTGTCGAACCACCACTTCCGAATCCGAAAACACGTGGAGTTTCTGAGCCTTCCGCGACACCGCATACTGTAACGCTTCCATAAGCGCGGCGTATTCGGCGACGTTGTTGTCCTGGTGGCCAATCCACTTGGCGATGCGCACCGGGCCGCTGGCGCAGCCGCTAATCACCACCCCAATGCCCGACGGCCCCGGATTTCCCAGGCAACCGCCGTCCACATAAGCCACCAATTCTGACGTCACCATTCCCCTTGGGTGCCCCATTTCTCGCGCGATCTTTATTTTCTGCGCGAGAAGTGAGGATTTTCCAACTCCCTCAATTGCCCAATCTCGTCTCTGGCAGAGTGCGATTCGTCCTCTTTGAACCATGCGCCCATCCCGACCGACCGTCAAGACGATTATTTGGTTCCCTTTCATTACTTTGGGCTATGCCCCAGCGTTGTGCAATCTTATGTGCAAAAGCAGTCCAAATTAAATCTCCCTGTGGATAACTTCCCGTCTTGCAAGCATTTGCATTTTTCGTTATGCACAGCTTTGCCCGCAGCCATTGCACCAATAGTTTGCGTTGACGTTTTTCATTTCTCTGTTAGTGTTGCTTGCGTCGACGGTCGAAAGGGACGGCACAATAATATGAGCCGACCCGAAGTAGACTGAGTGATCAGCCGGGCGGGGCGACCTGCAAGGCGACCGGACCTGAAAAAACCGACGGCTCTGCGAGGGGCAGTTGGGGTTCGGAACTGTGAAAGCAGTGATCGCATCAAGGGGTCGTGACGGTACATGCGTCCACGCTGTTAGCTCCCTCGCAAGAGCTGGCGGCTAGAGCATAACCAATGTCACGGCCCTTTCAATTTTTTCCCGCCTGTCTTAATTCCTGATTTATCTCGCTTCTTTTTTCTTGGCTTTCGCCTTAGGCGAATGACTAGAATCGATTTCTGGTGGCGCCGTCAGCAGCACAACCTCAGCATCAAGCCCCCGGGCAACATCGATCGCGTTCGCAACGTCTCGCCACGCCACCTTGTCCTCTCCGGCAACGTACACACTCCACAGGGGACGAACTCTTAGCTGGCTTCGGAGTGTATTGCCGAGTTCATTCCACGGGATTTCCTTCGAGTTCACGTAAGCGGCCGACTCACCCCTCGCGCTCGAGCCGATCACGCTAACAACAATCGAGGTTGAGTCATGATTGGTCACGCCCACTTTCAGCAAGTGGACAGACAATCCCACGGGAATTGGCCTTTGCAGCATGAGCGCAAACATGGGGATCAGAAGCGCCAGAACAGGCGCTCCTATCAGGGCAAATGCCGGTAGCCTCGAGAATCGTCCCCGCAGAGGGAGCGTCTGGGCGAATCCATACGAACGCGGGGTTGCTTCAAAGAGCGTGCTCGAACATTCGCTCTCAAATTTCTCCAGGAGGGAGCGAAGAACGTTGTATGAAATCGCGGCTGGAATGGCCACGATCAACCCGGAGGCAGTTGCGACTAGAGCGACACCGATGCCTGCAGCGATCGATCCGACACCGCCGTATTTTTGGTAGCCGAGACGGTAAAATCCCTCCAGCATGCCGTAGCACGTCCCCGCCAGCCCGAGAAATGGCGCGCCGGCCGCAATTGATCGTATCGTCCCTAGCCCGCGGCTTAGCTCGGCAACGAAATTCGTCCTGCTTCGCGAGGCAGGAGCGATGTCGGGTACGAGAGAGGACGATTCGCGGCGGGCTAAAAAGTAGCGACGGAAAAAGCGGACTGTAATAAAAGCGGTGTAGGCGAGCATGAGCGCAAGACCGATAAAAATGAGGCACTCGACCAAATCGGACATGCGCCACATCTCTTCGATACTCGACTTATACCCGTCGGTCAGCCGCAAATTGAGACACACTCCAAGCGTCGGAAGAACTGTACTAGTCGCCGGCTGCCTTCATAAGGAAAGACACCACACCGCCTGATCGGGTTCCACGACGCCTCGTCAACGGAGAAACCCGGGTAAAGGTCGCCCATTCGCAGGGGGCGGCGGCTAGAGCATAACCAAAGTCACGGCTCTTTCAATTTTTTCCCGCCTGTTTTCTCCCCAACCCACACGCTAGCTACCTGTCGATGAGCGATACAGCACTACGCCACCGCGCTGGGGCTGCTACCATTGCCGCATGTTCAATTTTGGGAAGCCGAAAACAGCTGGCGACTGGATCGTTCACATCGCGGGCGCCATCGTGGCGATATTCCTCGTCTATTGGATGCTGCGGATGTACGTGCTGTGAATGCACTCAACTCCCGCATGCTCAGTGCGTGCTATCGAGATCTATCGACAACAGCGTCTCAGAATCACGATTAAGCCCAGGCAGAGTCTTAATCCTGCGGACTCATTTCGAGCCGAGCTCGCCATCGTACTGTCGGATGACCCCATAGCACTCGCAGGCGGAATCTTCCAGTTTCTTGCGGTTCACGATCTTCACCGCGCCACGGGTGTACTCGATGAGCCCCTGCTTCTGCAAAACGCTGGCGGCCAAGCTCACGCTCGGCCGGTCTGTCCCCAGCATGGTTGCGAGAAAATCATGGGTGATGGACAGCGTCCCTGAATCCACCCTGTCCTGAGTCATTAGCAACCACCGAGCCAGGCGCTGCTTGATATCGTGCAGCCGATTACACGCCGCGGTTTGTGCAACCTGCATACCCCGGATTACTGCATAGCGGTGCAACATCAATTGCAGTTGTGGAGTGGATTCCAACGTACTTTGCAAAGCTCCAACTTTTACCCGAAACCCGTCCCCCGTGACTTGCATCACCGCCCTCAACGGCCCCCTGCTCAAGCCCACAACCGCTGGTGTTCCGGTGTAGCCCTCATTGCCAACTACGCCAGCTTCGGCGGTCTTTCCATCTTTCATTACCACGACAAGAGAAATCAGACCTCGATTCGGGAAATACGCAAATTCCAGCTTTCCGCCGCTCTCGTGCAGGACTAGATGGTTTGGCAAGCGGAGGTATTCGAGGTGCGGGCGAAGGGAGTTGTACTCGCTATCGGGGATGGATAGAAGTATTTTGTTGCTGACGGGCTTTCCTGCGGCATTGGTCCGCTCGCCAGACTGTACGATTTGGAGTTCCTTGCGTGCCACGAGTGAGCGAAACCGAAAAACCTCCTGGACGCGGCGATGACCTCACCCGTCGTAGTGTGCGAACGTAGTGTGCGAAACCGGAACACTGCTGATTCGCGCTACTCGGTGGAGTATACAGGGCCAACCGCGACGCTTCTGTAGGATGCCCGACAGACCATCCAAATGGCGGCCTGTAAGATCTGCGCACCATGAGCCGGAAGCTGGTGTGGATTGAGCAGCAGCATTTTCGGGGTTTTGGTTGTTCGGAATGTGGCTGGCGGTTCCAACCTGCTGGAAACCCGACCAGCACGTCTTTCAATGAAATGATGCGAAACTTCGAGCTGCAGCGCGACAAAGAGTTTGCGTCCCATGTTTGCGCCGACCACCCCAAGGAGGTTTAAATACCCACCGGACGAATAAATATCAAGCTGCCGCCGCTCGCGCAGAACTGCCTTTCATCTCTTCTCCTCCGAATCTCGACAGTCTGCTGTAACCAGCGTTTACACCCAAAATAAACAGATGCAGGCGGGTCTCCCTTCTCTCTAGGGGAAGTGCAGGGCTTGCTCGAATCGCTACCCCCCCACCCTCGCTAGAAAATCGTTTTACTAACCGTCCCCCTCCTGTGCAATAATTCCTCCCCGTAAGCACTCCGCGCCCACCGCGCGTTGTCGCGACAGCACTGAAATCCAAAGACGGAGAACCTCATGTCCAAATATCCCCTGTCCCGTCGTCAATTCATTCACCTCGGCACCGGCGCTCTGGCCGCCACCACGGTCGCGAAAAACATCCTGCAGCCTCGCCTGCTCTCCGCCACGACCCGTCCGGTTGCTCCCAGCGATACCATCCGTTTCGCTTCCATCGGCACCGGCATTCGCGGATGCGAACACCTCGAAGCCTCCCTCAGCGTTCCCGGCATGAAGTGCGTCGCGGTCTGCGACTTGTATGACAGCCGCCACATCGCCGCCCAGGAATCGGTCAAGAATCCCAGCGTCCCCGCCACCCGCGACTATCGCAGCATTCTCGACCGCAAAGACGTCGACTCCGTCCTTATCGCCACCATGGACCACCAGCATCGCCACATTTTTGAAGATGCCTGCGCCGCTGGCAAAGACGTCTACTGCGAGAAGCCCATGTCGCACCTGGTCGAAGACGGATTCGCCATGATCGAGGCCGCGCACAAAAACAATCGTATGGTCGAGATCGGCAGCCAGCGCGTCAGTTCCGTGCTCTACGCCAAAGCCAAAGAGATTTACGATTCCGGCAAACTCGGCGAAGTCTTCTCCATCAACGCCTACTGGGACCGCAACTCCCCCAGCGGCGCCTGGGAGTATCCCATTCCGCCCGACGCCAGCGAACCAACCATCGACTGGAACACTTTCCTCAACGGCGCTCCCAAGCGCCCGTTCGATCCCATTCGCTTCTTCCGCTGGCGCTGTTACAAAGACTACGGCGAAGGCCTGGGCGGCGATCTCTTTGTTCACCTGCTCTCCGGCATCATGTTCATCGCCGGCATCAAAGAGCCCGCGCAGCGCGCTCAGTCCGCCGGAGGCCTGTTTCACTTCAAAGAGAACGGCCGCGAGTTCCCCGACCTCATCGAAACGCTCTACGACTATCCCGACTGCCGCGTGACCCTGCGCTGCAACCTCAACAATGATGGCGGAGAATTCATCGGCTTCTACGGCACCAAGGGCACCATGATCATTAAAGACTCCACGCTCAGCTACAAGCCGCAAGACACGCGCCCCGAGCCCGAAGGCTACTCGATTTATGGTTGGCCGAAAAAGCTGCGCGATCAGTATCTGCAGAAGTGGCACGAGGATCATCCCGAACCCGACGCCCTCAAGTGGAATGTTGACGGCGAAGGCGAGTCCTACGCCAACGCTCCCGGCTACAGCGACACCGTCGATCACCAGGCTAACTTCTATAACGCCGTGCGCACGCGCAAACCAGTCGCCGAAAATGAAATCTTCGGCAACCACGCCGCCATCGGCTGTCACCTGGCCAACTTCTCCTACTTCAACAAATGCGTCGCCGTCTGGGACCCAGCAGCCAAGAAGATCGTGAAAGGCTAAACCGGTCGACTCTCGACAGCCGTTCGACTTTGTCATCCCGACCGCAGCAAGCCCTTCCCTCGGGGAAGGGCTTGCGTAGCGGAGGGATCTGCTGCTTCAACGTTGACAAGCCGGGTGCCCCATTTCTCGCGCGTCCTTTGCGCGAGAAGTGGGAATTCATGCAGCTTTTTCGTGGCGCAGCGCTTTCAGCGCTGCGATAGAGCCTCTCTCTTTATAGGGCTTTAGCCCCTGAGCCCCGCTCTGCACTCCTTGACAGGCAAGGACCTTCCGCGTCAACTTGAGAGGTCGAATATCCGGCAGGTGCATGATTATGCTTTCCGTTCGAACTCTAGCGTTCCTGATCTTCCTCTCCTTCTCGACCAACTCTCTGCTGGCTCAATCCGATGCCCCAGCCCAGGCGCAAACCGAACCAACCGGCACCCTCACCTTTCACACCAGCGTCCGCCGCGTCATCGTCGACGTGGTCGTCCGCGATTCCAACAACCAGCCCGTGCACGGACTCACCGCCAGCGACTTTGTAGTTGCCGAAGACGGACGCACGCAAAACATTCTTTCCTTCGATGTCTACAAGCTCGACACTCCGTCGATTTCGCTTCCGCCCAACGCTCCGCATCCGCCTCCGAATAATTTCATGAACATTCCGCCCATCCCCGAGCGCGGCCCGCTCTACGTCATTCTCTACGACCTGGTCGATATCGACATCCCCGACCAGATCGACGCCCGCCGCCAGGTCATGAAGTTTATTAAGAGCATGCCCGACGGCACCCGCTTTGCGGTTTTCATCCGCTCCGACGGCCTCTACCTGGTGCAGGGCTTTACCGCCGACAAAGACCTTCTCTACGCGACTCTCGATCCGCAAAATCCCAAGCCCCACGTTCCCCGCATATTCATGATGGGAAAAAATCTGGGCTACGGCGACCCCGCCTCCATGATGAATGTGTTGACTCAGGTCACGGAATTTCTCGAGGGCGTTCCCGGCCACAAGAATCTGATCTGGCTGGCGGGAACTTTCCCGCTCGCGCTGGTTCCGCGCAAAGAGGATCCCCGCGAATATGAAGACCAGATCATTAACGAGATTAATGTTCTGACCCGGGCACAGGTTGCCGTCTACCCCATTAACGTCGGCGGCGTGCCGGTCAATCCCGCAGGCGCCCTTACGGGATCGCGCCCGCACGGCGGCAACAATAACACTCAGAGTCTGCCTGGCGGCCCCACCTCAGGTCCTGGCGCCTCCGCAGCGCCACCCGCAATCAGCACCCCGGACGTCACCGGACTCCTGTCGTCCATCCAGGCGCAGAGTTCCGGAGATTCCGTGCTCACCGACTACGACGTTCAGAAAACCCTGGCCGACTCCACTGGCGGCCACGCCTTTTACAGCACCAACGACGTCACTGCCGCGCTCAACGAAGCCACCGACATTGGCGGCAACTATTATTCCCTGAGCTACTCGCCCAGCAATGCGAAAGATGACGGTGGCCGTCGCACCATCGTGGTCCGAACCATCCAGAAAGGCTATAAGCTTTCCTACCGCCGTTACTACTTCACCACTGCCCTCAGGCCCAACGCGCAACTCGCCAGCGCGCAGCCCTCAAATGAGCCCGGCTCCACGGCCCCCGCGGATCCAAACGACACACTCCAACCCAACATGAAACACGGAGCGCCCATGGTCCACGACCTTCTTTTCTCCGCGCACATCCACGCTGATGGCAGCCCCGCCAAGGCCACCCCCGAGCAGATGTCGCAACTCGCCGAACAGCCGGCCTACGCCAGCACTCACCACAAAGACAAGCCGCTTGCGCCGGTTGATCTTCAAAAATATGTCATTGATTACCGCGTGACCGCAAAGTCGCAGGCACAGACGCAGGAACAGACAAAGACCGGCAAGCTGCCGTCCTACGAATTCGCCGCCGCCGCCTACGATACCGAAAGCCGCATGCTCAACGGCGTCATGAACAATGCCGCCGAAGAAGCGTCTTCGGCCCAGGACTCACCCAAGCCCGGAGATTCTGCCAAACCAGACTCAGCGAAACCAGACTCAGCGACACCAGACTCAGCCAAACCCGGAGTCTTCCGCGTGCGCCAGCAACTCGACGTCCCCGTGAACGCCGCCTGGATCCGCATCGGCGTCCGCGACAAACTCACCAACCGCATTGGCACCCTGGAGGTCCACCTTCCACTCGCCCCAGAACCATCAAGTCCAGCGGTAACGTCTGCCCGCTAAGAGCCCCATCTACAACCTCTCATCCCGCCCACCCGCTTGTCATCCAGACCACTCCTTATGTCATCCCGACCGGAGCATGCCCTTCCCGAAGGGAAGGGCATGCGTAGTGGAGGGACCTGCTGCTTCAATGCAAGCGAGCCGGGTGCCCCATTTCTCGCGTTCTTCGCGAGAAGTGGGGCTTTTGACGTTATTTCTCGGTCCAACCGCCCTTACGGTTTCTTCTTCGCCGGCAAGTACTTCTTCTCCACCGACGCCACCACCACATAATTCGGATCCACCATCTCGTTCAAATGAATCTTCGCAACCTTCGACAGCAACTCATACGCGTCGAGTTCAGACAAACCATAATCCTTGTGAATCCAGTGCACCAGTTCCGTGAAGGCAATCCGCACCGCATCGTCCACCGGACGATACGCCCCCACCGTCATAATCGCATCATCATTCTCAAACTGCGGCCAGCTGATCGTTCGTCCCTTGATCACGCTGAGCTGCACCCTCGCCTTCAGCGGCACTTCAATTGCCGTGCCCGCGATCTCCCCATCGCCCATGGCCGCGTGCCCGTCGCCGATGTAAAACAGCCCACCCTTCACATTCACCGGAAAGTAAACCGTGTTGCCCACGCTGGCCTCCGGCGAATCCATGTTCCCGCCAAACTCCGCCGGCACCACCGAACTGCGCGCCTCCCCGTTCGCCGGAGCCACGCCAATGCACCCAAAGAACGGATGCATCGGAATCTTCACCGAAAAATCCGAATCAAGCGCCTTGAACGTGGCCGTATTCGCCGCGTGATCGATGTGATAAAACCATATCCGCTCCGGCAGCGGCGCATGCAGCATGGGTGTGTAGTTAGTCTCATTGATCGCGCCAAATCCCGGCGCAAACGCTCCCACGCCCGTGTCGCCATCCACTTGCAAGTCGAGAATCTTCACCGCCAGCGTGTCTCCCGGCTCCGCCCCTTCCACATAAAACGGTCCGGCCAGCGGATTATCCCCCGTCGCCATGCTCAGCGTGTCTCCCGGCTTCTTCAGCCCGTTGCCAAAGCAGTCCAGCGTGTTGGTATCAAGAATGTCCCCCGGCTTCAAATGCAAAACCGGCTCCGCCGTGGCGAAAAGATATTTCACATTGGCAGTCGTGGTCGTGTAATGCACCACGTTCTGTGCCAGCGCCGAACCCATCAGCACTAAAACAGCAAGCAAACGAGGAATCATTGCGGAAGCCTCCCAGGAAGATCGTCAATTGTAGCGAAGAACTCAAGGGTGCCCCATTTCTCGCGTTCTTTGCGAGAAAGCCCGCCCTGAGCGAAGCCGAAGGGTGGGGATTCTAACGTTGAAGGCTCGACCGACCGCTCGGTTGTGTAGGGTTTCGAGCGCTATGGCCTGTTCTCAAAACTTACGTCTCTTAGTCCTGCCGTTTGGTCTCTCGTACCGGCTGTGGATGCGAACTTTGCTCCGGGACGAACTCTTCTTTCTCTTCATGGAAGAAGAAGGTGAGCATATCGTTTCCCTCGTGGGCGAGATGAACGCGCTGATCGAGCCATTGTTTGACCTGCGGGAGTGCCACATCGAGGATGTACTGTTGGATTCGATGGCGGAGGACACGTGGAACTGGCATCACTGCGATTTCCCATTCATTGAACAGCGGGATGCCATTAGCAGAGAGGGGATTGATTGGTTTCTTCGCACCTGAGTATGCGACACGCAAGAATGGATAGTGGCCGAAGCGCACCCTGTAGTAATAATCTGGGCGGAAATGAAGAACGAGTAGAGGCAATTGCTTCGTCGAGGCAAGTGCCATTGAGATTCTCTCTGCACCGATGGGGAAGGAAAGCTCGTGTGAAATCTTTGCCTTGGTCCCTGTCGGGATAATGATGGCCTTCACATCTTCCATGGGTGCGCCATCCTTAGTTGCGTCCTTCGCGACAAAGCCTGCCCCTGGGCGAGGTCGAAGGGGTGGGGAATTCGACTGTGCCCTCCAGCAAGGCTAACGAGCAGCGGTAAGTTCAGCACGATCGCCGATATTACGCGGTTTGATCCCCCTGCCGATTCCGCTGCGTTCGGCGATTCTCAGATCGTAGTCGTTTTGAAGACTCATCCAGAACTGTGCTGGAAGGCCGAAATATTTCCCCAGGCGAATCGCGGTATCGGCGCTGATGGCCCGGTCTCCGCGGACCACTTCATAGATGCCGGGAAAGTGGAGCGCCTTCGCCAGCACATAAGCGCTCATGCCCATCGGCTCCATGAACTCGGTCTTCAGAATCTCTCCCGGGTGAATCGCAAAAATCCTTCTCGGCTTGGTCACGATGGCTCCCATTGATTCGTGATAATCGACTTAGTGATAATCCGGCTTAGTGATAATCCACGATCTCTACTTCAAAAGCATTTCCCCCGTGCCACACGAAGCACACTCGATATTGATCGTTCACTCGAATGCTGTGCTGTCCAGCGCGGTTCCCTCGAAGCGCCTCCAGTTGGTTCCCGGGCGGCACCTTCAAGTTGTCGATCGTTACGGCGGCATTCAGGATAGCGAGTTTCTTGAACCCTCTTCTCTGCAAATCGGCCGGAAGGCGTCGACTCCTGCCTGACAGCCACAACCGTTCAGTTTCCTTGTCCCGGAAACTCGCGATCATAGTGGTCGATAGTACTGCGACACAATACTATTGTACCACATGAGTACAGCCGGGCGCCCCATGTTTCACGTCCTTTGCGAGAAGTGGGATTTTCCCCCAAAGACAATCTCATGACGTAAGCTTTCTCTTCCGCGCATAAAACCGCTGGAACTTCGCGCGGTTGCCGCAGCGCGTCATGTCGCACCAGCGCCGGTGATGGTTCTTGCTCGTATCCAGAAAAAACCATTCGCAATCCTTGGACGAGCACGCTCGAACGTAGGCTAACTGGTCAGACGCCAACAGCTCTGCGGCCGCGCGCGCAATTGGCCAGAGCACGCTGTCGAACGCGCGCACGTCGTCATACTTCCACTCGAAGCCGCCCTTCCCCGCACTTTTCCCCGCACCTCGCGTCACCGGAACCAGGCTCATGTGCGAAGCCGCACCTTGCGCGTCGACGTTGAGTTTGCCCAGGGCAGCCGGCGGCGCCGGCCGCTTGTTCATGATTGCCCAAAACACATCGTGGATCGCCTCTCGCAGCTCTCTCGCCCATTCCAGAACTTCCTGCGCGCCTCGTGGATCCATCTCGCTGCGGCGGTAGAGCCGGTCGGCCTGCCCGGAGTCGAGCAGTCCGGTGTCTTCGCCGAAGCGGACCAGGTCGCGATAGGTCGTCAGCAATTCTTTGGGCTTGATGTCAGGGTCTTTGCTAGGGCGATCATTGCCATGGCGATCATTGCTCTGACGATCGTCGCTATGGCGATCGTCCAGCGTGTTGACGAAGTCGAGGCAGACGTTGCCCGCAATCAGATCGAAGCGCGGCGGATAGCGCCGCTCGATTTTCCCGATTTCCCTGGTCTCAGTCATAGCGCATCGTTTCTCCGTCTATTCTAACCGTTAAATCGATCTTGACAAGTTAGACGCCGCAGCCTAGCATCCAATCTAACCTATGAAACAGCGTTAAACGGTTAGATAAGAGGTTAGACAAAGAGGTTCGATCATGATCACCCACCAAGCGTCGCAAATCGTGGCGACGATCCGCAGCCGCACGTCGCCGAATAAGAAATCGTCTAACGAAAAAATGGTAAACATAGGAGGCAGGCCGGTTCTGATGTCCAACCCATACCAACTTGCGAACGGCCCCAACCGGGGCAAGACAATCAAGCTCGCGCTCGCCTTTGCCGCGATCTATCTGGTGTGGGGCTCGACCTATCTCGCCATCCGCTACGCCGTTGAGACGATTCCGCCGCTGGTCACGGCCGGTATCCGGCATTCGATCGCGGGAACAATTTTGTTCGCATGGGCCTGGGCGCGCGGGTTTCGGCCCACGCGCACGCATTGGATTTTCGGATTTGTTCTGGGCGCACTGTTTTTCCTGATCGGCCACGGCTCGCTGCACTGGGCGGAACAATATGTGGGATCGGGACTGGCGGCGCTGCTGATCGCAACCGAACCGATGTTCATTCTGGTGCTGGCCTGGTCGATGGGCCAGCAGAAGATCAGCCGGCTCAGCGCGCTGGGCCTGGGATTGGGCGTGCTGGGCGTGGCCATGCTGACCGGCGTCGAGTTGACGGTGAAAGGCTCGAGTTTGCTTGGACTGCTCGCCGTGCTGGTGGGCTCGTTGTCGTGGTCGGTGGGAGTGGTGATCTCTCCGCGGTTGAAGCTGCCGGACGATGCGCTGGGACGCACCGCGATTCCGACTCTTTGCGGCGCAGTGATGCTGCTCGCAGCGGCCGGGCTGTCGGGTGAGTTTCGGGCCACGCACTGGGCGAACATTTCGAACAAATCGCTTTGGGGATTGGCGTATCTGATCGTCTTTGGCTCGATCGTCGCTTTCACTGCCTATACCTGGCTGCTGCAGCGCTGTCCGCCGGCCCTGGTGGCGACGCATACCTATGCGAATCCAGTCGTCGCCGTGTTCTTAGGTTGGCTGCTGGCCTCGGAACCGTTGACGCTGCGAGTCGTGCTGGCCTCGGGCGCGATCCTGGCGGCGATTCTGCTGATTCGTCGCGGCGAGCGGAGTACAGCGCTCATAGTTCCGGGAGTGGTTCCTGCGGCTGCTGACGTTCAGAAGGAATGCGCTTAAGGAAGTCGGCGCCTCTGTCGTTCTAAGAAGCTCTGATATTAAGGTCCAAGAGAAAGCTTAAACCACAGAGGACACAGAGGTGCACAGAGGGAACCCGGAGGCTTCATTAGAGCTTCTTTAGGTGATGGTCAGGACCAGGGTCTGGCTGGTTCCACCGCTGTTACAGTCCAGGTCGGAGGAGTTTCCGCCGGGAGTGGTGATGGCTACGTTGGCGGTTCCTGGAGCGGAAATCACGGTGTCTGTGATGGTGGCCTGCGCCTGTTGGCTGCTGATGATTAGTGTGGCGACCGGCGTTCCGTTGATTTCTACGACGGAGGACGCGACCAGGTGACTGCCATTCACGGTGAGCAAGAATCCTTGCTGCACTTGGGCAAACGTGATGGTGTCGGCAGAGAGAGAGGCGATGGATGGAGAAGGACGGGCGCTTCCGCACAGAGGGTTCAGTGCTTTGCAGCCTTGCAAGATAACTGCGGCGAGCAGCAACACGCTGAGAGGCAGCAAAGAAGCGCTGATTCGTTTCATACTGCATCGTACACCGGGGAGAGTACCCGCGGGCCGACCGGAGGAACCTAAGTAACGCGGCGATCGGCTGGACCGATGCCGGAGTTCAGCCTGTGGAAAAGTCCCGAACCGGTTTTGATGACTGCAACGGCGCACAATCCTGGCAAATTCAGCCTGGCAAAGTCAGAGTTCGGAAAAGAAATTTTGAGTAAGCGCAATCCAGCGTGGCCCCGACCGCGTACTCCTGACACAGGCAAGTTGGACGAAGTGATGTGACGAAGTGATGCGCTGTGAACCCCTGCCGGTCATCATGCGCCAACCCTCGCGCCAACGCCTGAATTCCGCCCAGGAGAAGGATGATGAACACACCAAACGAAACAGAATCCACAAACCTGATCGCCCTAGCTGAAGACAACGCGTCTCAGTTGTCCCGGCGATCGTTTTTCAAGCGCACCGCCGTGATTGGAGCAACCAGCCTGGTAGCGGCCGGTGGCATGGCAGCGCTGGCGTCCGCCATCACAAATCCGGTGCAGGCTTCGAGCGACACCGAACGACCTTCGGCCAAGGGCCTGAAACAGGGCGACCGCAATATCCTGGTCGCGGCGCAGATTGCCGAGGCGCTGGCGGTCACAACCTATTCCAACATCATCGACAGTGCGCCGTTCTTCAAGCGCATTCCGAACGACGATCAGGGCTACCTGGTGGGAGCGCGGCAGGAAGAGATGTCGCACTATCTCCTGGAGCAACAGGCCACCGATGAGTTCACTCCCTACACCAATTTCTACTATCCGGTGAACATGTTCGCCGACGCCCAGGTGACGCTGAACACTCTGGTCACGCTGGAGGATGCGTTCATTGCCGCATACCTGGTGGGCGTGCGCGACTTCACCACTGTTCCGCTGCGGATGACAGCGGCGCGCATCATGGGCATTGAGAGCGACCATCGCACGCTGGCGCGAGTGGTAGGTGGAGATGTCTCGCCGAAGGACGGCGGTCCCATCACGATGATCACGGGGGCCCAGGGGGTTCCCGAGAGCATCGCTCCGCCCAACAACAACGGCTACGAGAGGACGCTGTGCTGGACCAAGATCGACCAGGCGGTCGCGGCGCTGTTGCCTTTCGTGGACGCTACCGCCGCTGCCGCCGCGGGATTCAATACTTCGACGACGTATCCCTTCGAACCCTTCAACCCGACCTTGCCGAACCCGCTCGGCGACTTCATTTCGTTCCGGGGATGCTGAGGGCGGAAAACCCAGGTCTCGCGAAAACGCCTCGCGAGAGTGTCTCGCGAAAACGCGAGACCTGGGACAACCGAATTGTTCCGAAAAATCAGATTGCAGGATGGAGGATTTTTATGATTGAAGGATTGCTGCAGCCCATGCATCTCATCGTTGTTTTTGGAATCGCGCTGCTGGTATTTGGGCCGAAGAAGTTGCCGGAACTGGGAAAGGGATTGGGTGAGAGCATTCGCGGATTTAAGGGCGCAATGGCGCAGACGGCGGAGAAGGAAGAGAAGCCCGGACCGAAAGCGTAGTGCCGACTTGACCGGTTGCGAGGTCAAAATCCCCACCCTGTCGCAAGAGGCGCGACAAGGGTGGGGCACCCTCTGGGATTCTTTCCTGGGATGAAGATTCAGCTTTTGTGGTCGCGGCGGCGGAGGTAGTCGATGAACATTTGTTCGACGGGCTTGTCGTAGGCGATGAGGACGTGGCGGACGGTGTGTCCGCTGACGAAGTGGCAGACTTCTTCGGCGAGATTTTTCGCGTGATCGCCGGCGCGTTCGAGCGACTGGGTCATGAAGATGACTTGCAGGCTGGCCTGGCGATGGACGTTCTCGGGATTCTCGATGTGGCGCAGGAAAATTAAGTTGCGGAGGCGATCCATTTCGGCGTCGGCGCGGAGGACGTCGATGGCTTTGCCGATTTCGCGTGCGGAAAAAGATTCGCCGCAGTCGGTGAGCATTTTTTCGAGGATGGTGGCCATGTGGGTGAGGTCGCGGGTGTCTTCGGAGTCGATGCGTCCGCTGACCGAAAGAGCGCTGTTGGCGAAGCTGAGCAGCAGGTCGCCGATGCGTTCAAGGCCGATCATGAACTTCATGCAGGCGAGCAGTTCACGGGCCTCGGCGGGGCCGACTTCGGTGATGGCGGTGGTAACGCCGTTGTCAATTTCGGTGTCGAGCGTGTCGAGTTCGCGCTCGCGCTGGCGCAGGGAATTGAGCAATTGGCTGGAGCCGGTGGCGATGCCTTCGGCGGCAGCGCCCGCAGCTTCCTTGGCCATGTTGCAGGCTTCCACGGTGCGGCGCACGATGTAGCGATGAGCCGGTTCGGGGTCGGGAGTCTTGATCGCGCTGCTCATAACTTTTTCCGCTACCAGGTCCGCCGGTTGGTCCGCTAGTCGAGAACGCCGGCGGCGAAGGGGTCTTGCAGAACCATCGCCGCGATTCCGCCGTTCATGGGATTGGATGGCCAACGGCTAAGCATAGGTTTTCCCGTGGAGGCCATGGTTAACAAGCTGTGAATTTTCCGTCATTTTTCGTCGTACCTGCAGCCAGTTTAGCGCTGACCAAGAAAGGCATCAACCACGAAGGGCACTAAGGATCACGAAGGAATTCATGGATAAATGTTCCCTTCGTGATACTTCGTGTCCTTTGTGGTTGATGCTCTTAAGCGGCGGGTAACGTGAACAGGAAGGTGCTGCCGTGGCCGAGTTCGCTTTCGGCGCGGATGGAGCCGCCGTGGGCGAGGACGATGTGCTTGGCGATGGCGAGGCCGAGTCCGGTGCCGCCGGATTCGCGGGAGCGGGCTTTGTCGACGCGGTAGAAACGCTCGAACAGGCGCGGCAGGTGTTCGCTGGCGATGCCGGCGCCAAAATCCTGCACATAAAACTCAACTCCGAATTCAACGCCACGCTTGGCGGGGCGAGCGCCCAGCAGAATGCGTCCGCCGGAGCGCCCGTATTTCATGGCGTTGTCGATGAGATTGGAAAAAACCTGGTGGATGGCTTCGCGGTCGGCGCGCACCGCCGGCAGGGCTTCGACCGAACTGTTCTTGCCGCTCGTTTCTGCTGTATCCAGACCCGGCGTGTCCAGACCGACGATCTGCAGCTCGACTTCCTGGCCGCGGGCAATCTCGCGGAAACTTTCTTCGGCGTCGTGCAGCAGTTCGATGGGCGGGACGGGCTCAGTATCGAAGCGGGTCTCGCCAGATTCCACGCGCGCCAAAGTGAGCAGGTCTTCGGTGAGGCGCGCCATGCGGGCGGCATTCTTGCGGATGATTTCGAGAAACTCGCGGTTGGGGCCGGAATTTTCGGCGCTGAGGTCGAGCAGCGTTTCCGAGTATCCCTGAATCGAGGTCAGAGGAGTGCGGAGTTCGTGGGAAACGTTGGCAATGAAATCGCGGCGAGTTTTCTCGACGCGCTCGGTTTCGGTGAGGTCGCGGAGCACGGCGACGGCGCCGCCATCGGGCAGTGGCGCGGCGGTTACGTCGTAGGCGCGGCCGGGAACGATCGATGTGGCGCGGGTGGTCTTGACCTGCTTGGAAGTGGTTGCGGCTTTCACGGCGGCGAGGAAATCGGGATCGCGGATGGTTTCGACGACCGGAGCATTGAGGCGGGTGTGTTGGGAGACGAGGCGATCCATGGGCTGATTGGCCCACTGCACGAGGCCATCGGAACTGATGGCGATGACGGCGTCCTGCATGCTGTTGAGCAAGGTTTCGAGCTGGCGCTGGCTGGAACGCACGGCGGCAAAGCTGCGTTCAACCTGGCCGGCGCTTTTGTCGAGGGCGGCGGCGACACGGCCAATTTCGTCGAGCGGAGAGTCTTCGACGCGGGCATGCAGGTCGCCCTGCTCGATGCGGGCGGCCACATCGACGATGCGTTCGAGACGGCGCGCGGTCCAGACCGACGCACTGGCGGCAATGACCAAGGCGATAAGCAAGGCGACAGTGGATCCCCAAAGCAGGCGACGATGCACCTGCGCCTGAACCGCTTCGACGTCGGAAAGCGGATAGGCGAGGCGGACTGCGCCTCCTGAGATGGGAACGGCAACATAGAAAAATGGGATGCCGAGCGTGGCGCTGCGGCGCTCGCTCTCGCCCGTTTTGCCGGTGAGAGCAGTAGCGAACTCCTGGCGAGTCGCGTGGTTCTCCATGCCGGCGGGATTGGATTCGGAGTCGGCGAGGACTTTTCCGGAAGCGTCGATGATGGTGGCGCGGGCACCGGCGGCCTGACCTTCCTGAGCCGCGATTTCGGCGAGCGTGTGGTTGCGGTCGGTTTCGACGCGGTGCGCGAAGAGCAAGGTCTTCTGGGTGAGGTTGCGCTCGATCTCGTTGCGCAAGGAGGATTCCCATGCGCCGCCGAGCATGACGTCGAGAATGGCGGCGGTAGCGGCGATCACGATCAGGAAGACGGCCAGGAGTTTGAAGAAAATGCGGTTCTTCATTGGGCCCTCTTCGCGTGCGGGAAATGCTTGAACCGCGAAGGGCGCCCTTCGACTGCGCTCAGGGCAGGCTCCGGTTCACGAAGGGAAGGCCGTATCCGTTTCCTTCGCGAACCTTCGTGCCCTTTGTGGTGAATCGGGTTTGGCATTTATTTCGGAGACTCGAAGCGGTAGCCGGCGCCGCGCACCGTTTTCAGGTAGCGCGGGTTCTCGGGGTCGGGCTCGATTTTTTCGCGGATGCGGCGGACGTAGACGTCGACCGAGCGCGGGGTGACGTAGGCGGTGTCGCGCCAGACGGAGTCGAGGAGATGGTCGCGGCTGAAGACGCGGCCTTTGTGGCGCGCGAAATAATCTAGCAAACGAAATTCGGTCGCGGTGGTCGGAACCAGGTTCCCGCTCACGGTGAGGGTCATGGCCGAGGGATCAATTTCGATTTCGCCGACCTTCATCGGGCTGGGCGGCAGCGGACGCTCGAAGCGGCGCAGCACGGCCTTGACGCGGGCAACGAGTTCGCGCGGGCTGAAGGGCTTGGCGATGTAGTCGTCGGCGCCGAGTTCGAGACCGAGGACGCGGTCGGCTTCGCTGCTCTTCGCGGTCAGAAAAATTACGGGCACGGAGGCGAGGCCGGGGGTCTGACGAATGGTGCGGCAGATCTCCAGACCGTCTTTGCCGGGGACCATGATGTCGAGCACGAAGAGCGCGGGGCGCTGGCGTTCGGCGTCGGCCAGCACGTTGACGCCGGTGGGATACACGCGCACCGTGAACCCTTCGTTCTCCAGATGATGGCGGACAAGGCGGGAAATGTCAGGATCGTCTTCGACGACGAACAGGCTTGGTTTCACGAGATTATTGTAACGAAGGCAGTACCCAGTACCTAGCACCGAGTAACGAGTTATCGAGATCTGGCGGGCATATTCATCGAACGTTAACAATCAGGCCGAGGCATTGGTGGCGGACGGCACGCAGTTTCATCTTCCTAGCCGCTGGTTTACTTCACGTCGATCGCAGGATACTCCTCGATATATTCCTCACCATTGCAACCGTAATATGCGACGGTGCGCGCTGTGAAATCTACGTCGTAGCGAACCACTCCAGCGCGCCAAGAGGACGTCAGAAATTCCGGAAACGTGCTGTTTCCAGCCTGGTCGATTCGCAATGCGGTAATGAGGGCCTCGCGATTGAACGGAGGCACATCCACGGTGCCAGTTGCCAGCGGCGCACCCAGCGTTACGACTGGCCCATCCTTTGTCAAAAACAGGCTTTGGCATGCGGGCAGAAACCATAGATTGCGCTTCACGCCTGCGCGGCGAAGCGTCTCGGCCAGATACGGAAACCCTCCGACCTTGGGTCGGCCGGCCATGGCCCGCTGTTGCGCGGCCTGCAGATTTTCTATCGCTTGGCTCATTGGGTTCTCTCCTACCTGCGATCCATGATCTTCGCTGACACTGAAATAGCGGACCGCACATCATACGTTCGAAACTAGCCTAACGGCGAACGATTGACTCGGCGGGCACAAAGTGATTTGATGAGCGTCAGGATTTGTTCCTTCCATGCAGGAGAATAACCAGATGTCATTCGAAGAAGCATTGGCAGTCGCCTCGCGGGACGAGAGCTTCAAGGCTACGGTTTACGCGATGAATACCCTGCTCATCCATAAGGGAATCTACACTCAAGAAGAGTTACAGACCTTGTTCGTCGAATGGGTGGAGAAGGAACAGAGGCGCAAGGCACCCGCATCTCGATGCGCTGAGACGTCTAGTGCGATCTCCGTGTAGTCCGATAACCTGGATGTTCGCAGTCGGGTTTCTTTCCACAGTGAATTCCGGTGTCGCAGGCTCTGCACTCGCATCGACAGGGCGGCGCGGGTTTGGGTTTCGTGGACGGCTTCTTCTTGTCCGGCATTGCTTCCCACCAACGTTTTCCTTATAGCAAACGTAATAGCTACATGCCAGCAGTAACAGTAGACCTGGCAATAAAGTGGAAAACCTCGTTCAGCACAGTCACTTTGTTGTGACGATCAGGTTGAGAGCTCGATCGAGGTAGAAGATCTTTCCGGGCGGGATGACTGTGGTGGCGCTGTATTCGGTGATGATGGCGGGGCCGGAGTATTTGTGGGCGGGGCGGAGAGCGCCTCGGGAGTGGAGCTTCGTGTCGAGATTCTTTCCGTCAAATTGCACTTGGATTCGTGGCGAGGAAATCGCGCCGAGCTTTGCTCGGCCTGGGCGGACGAATGCGTCCGTCCCCACATGGTCCATCTTCCGCACATGAGTTGGGGTGGTTCGCAGGGTGGCGCGGAGGCGGAGGGTTACTAGCTCGACTTCGCGGGTGGGATGTGAGTAGCCGTAACGGCGGTGGTGTTCTTGCTGGAAATCTTTCAGCAGATTTCTTGTGAGCGGAAGGTTGAGTTCGTAGCCCTGGCCGCGGTAGCGGAGGTCGACGCTGCGATGGTATTGCGGCCGTCCGGGCCACGACTCCTCGCGAAAGTCTTTGGCGGCTGTGTGTTCCAGCGTGGTGAATTCTTGATTCAGTTGTGTGGCAGGAATTTTCTTGGCGACGCGCCAGAGCACGGTGCGCGAATAATCCTTCACTACATCGCTTGCGAGAATACCGAGCGCGGAGAGCGCGCCGGGGAAGGCTGGGACAATGACTCGCGGGATGCTGAGGGCTTCGGCGAGGGCGCAGGCGTGCAGGCCTCCGGCGCCGCCGAAGGCGACTAGGACGAAGTGGCGCGGATCGCGGCCGCGCTCAATGGAGACCACGCGGATGGCTTTTTCCATGGTGGCGTTGATGACGCGGATGACTCCGGCGGCGAACTGATCGAGAGTCTGTTTGGAGGCTTGCTTCTTCAGCCATTCCGCAGTGACGCGGCGGGTGCGATCGAGATCGAGGGTGAAATCGCCGCCAAGAAAGCGCGTGGGCTGCAGGCGGCCGAGCAGAAGGTTGGCGTCGGTGACGGTGGGATGCAGGCCGCGGCCGTAGCAGATGGGGCCGGGCTCGGCGCCGGCGGATTCGGGGCCAACGTGGAGGACTCCGGCGGCGTCGAAGCGGGCGAGCGAGCCTCCGCCCGCGCCGACGGTGTGAATGTCGAGCATGGGTACGCTGACGGGCAAGCCCGCGATCTGCGCGTCGTTGGCGGTTTTGATTTCGCCTTCGACTAAGGAGACGTCGGTGGAGGTGCCTCCCATGTCGAAGGCGATGATGTTTTCAAAGCCGCTGGCGCGGGCGGTGGTGAGTGCGCCGACGACGCCTCCGGCGGGGCCGGAGAGCACCGTGCGGACGGGTTCGCGGGCGGCGGTGGAGAGCGCGGTGATGCCGCCGCTGGATTGCATGACGAAGATGCGGGGGGCTAAAGCCCCATCATTCTTGTGGGCACTTTTCGCGGCGCTAAAGCGCCGCTCTTCCACGAAACTTGCTGCTCTGAAATACGTCTTCTCAGAGCGCGCGGGCGAGTCGCCCGCGCCCACACGAGTCGCCAGACTTTCCAGGTAATGCTGCATGACTGGCTGCAGGTAGGCGTTGATGACCACCGTCGAGGTGCGCTCATATTCGCGGAATTCGGGGAGGATTTGGTGGGAGATGGAGAGCGGGATGGCGAGCGAGTTCAGAGCGTCGGCGGCAGCTAATTCGTTTTTCGGATTGGCGAATGAGAAGAGGAACGAGATCGCGACGGACTCCGGCTTGGCGGCGGCGAGTTGCTCTGTGAGGGCGCGCAATTCCTGGGGCGAGGGCGAGCTGAGGATTTCGCCATCCGCCGCGGTGCGTTCGTTGAGTCCGAAGCGGAGATGCTTGGGGACCAGCGGCTCGATGCGGTCGAAGAAAAAATCGTAGAGCTTGGGGCGGGCCTGGCGCCCGATTTCGAGGGCGTCTTCGAATCCGGCGGTGGTGATGAGCGCGGTGCGGGCGCCTTTGCGTTCGAGCAGCGTGTTGGTGCCGACGGTGGTGCCGTGGAGCAGGATGAAGTCGTTCTGTTGTGTGATTTTTCGGAGAGCTTCGACGATGGCTTGTGAGGGATCGGCGGGCGTGGAGAAAACTTTGAGCATGCGAAGGCGGCCTGTCGCCGGGTCGAGCCAGACGCAGTCGGTAAAGGTGCCGCCGGTGTCGATGGCGATGCGGAGAGGTTGGGGACGGCGGGGCATGTTGTGCGGAGGTTAGAGTAACACCGCGAAATTCCCACGTCTCGCAAAGTGCGCGAGACATGGGGCACCCGTCGGGTGTGGTGGCCTCCATCAAGACCTCGCCTCGCTACGCTTGTGGGGACGGGCGAAGGCGCCCGTCCCCACATAAAACCTTCCCCACATGAACTGCTTACTTGCTCGCCACCGGGCTCTCGGCTTTGGGATGCGGGAGCAGGTCTTTGGCGGGGAGCTTGGCGTCGAAGACCAGGTTGAAGAATCCGACCATCATTTCGTCGGAGTTCTGCTGGCCCCAGATTACCGTCTTGGTGGGGTCGGGATTCTCGGGGTTGTCGGGTGAGTTGTCGAAGTGCGCGGTGCACTCGATTTTTGTTCCTTTCGGCAAGTTGATGGGCTCGGTCAGGTTGTACCAGAGTTGCCAGTGCCAGTTGTAGGCGGGAACTTTCAGGAGCGTCTGCGTTTCGCCGGTGGGGAATACGAGGCGATATTCGAAATCTTTGCCGCGGGTGTGCATGTGGGGATGAAGCGCAACCAGGCTCACGTCTCGGGGGACTTCGAAAGTCGCGTCGACGCGGTAGTTGGGATCTCCGGGAGGAATTTTGAATGTGCCGTTCACCGCGGAGAGTGTGAGCACGCGCTCTTTCGGCGTCTCTTTGGCGAAGACGATGCCTAGCCGGGTTTGATCGGTGGTGGCTTTGCCGTTCGGAGTGTAGTGGACTTCGAGGACGATGTCGGAGCCGGCCTTGATCAGCTTGGCCTGGCCGGGACGAAGAATTTCTGCGTTCTGACCGGGAGCGTATCCGACAAGAAAGTCGCTGGGGAGCGCGCTGGTGTCGTTTTTGTCGTCTTGTTTTGGTGGCGGGGCTTCGAAGAAGACTCCAGTCTTCTGGCCCTTGAAGTAGTTCGATCCGGGCTCGCGGACAAAAGCAATGATGTGATGAACGACCGAGCGGTCAGTGGGGCGCACTTCGGCCGCCTGCACCCACTTATCTTCGGTGAAGCCGGTGGGCAGGATCACGTACTGATACTCGACCATGCCGGAGTCGGGAACCGAAAAGGGATGCGGCAGCTCGAAGATCGCGTCGGGCTTGGGAATGCCCCAGCCTTCAACGAAAGTTGCCGGAGCGGGCATGTCTTTGGGATCGCCTTGCGGAGCGCCGGCGTTCGCCCACGCCAGGATGGTGCTGATGTCTTTCGCGGAGAGCGAACGGTCGTTGGCGAAGTGTCCGATGGCGGGATCGGCGTACCAGGGTGGCATCTTTTTCTCTGTGACGACGCGCTTTATGCTGGCGGCCCAGGGGCGCGCTTGCTCATAGGTTAGAAGCGAGAACGGCGCGGCTTCGCCGGGGCGGTGGCACGTCTGGCAATGCTGTTGAAGGATGAGTGCGACGTTCCGGGTGAAGGTAGGAGCGGCAGCGCTCTGACTGAAAGAACATGTGCTGATGCAGAGGATTACGGCAGCTAACGTCGAGAGTGAACGGCCCATGGGTTTGGTTCCTTGGCGAGAGTTGTGGGTTGCGCCTTGAGGAGAGAGTATACCTTGAGTGGATTGGGCGGTGCTTCGCTAGTTTCGGGACGGAGGGCATGGTTGGTTTGGCGGCTCGCCGCGCTGCGCTTGGCGGGACGGGCCAATGCGCCCGTCCCCACACGAGCCCGTCCCTACACTTGCCCGACTCCACACTGGCGAGAATTATCCCTTTGTGGTGAAGGCCAGGGTCAGGAGCGTTTTCTGTTCTACCTCGTGGGCTTTGCTGCTGCCGGTGGCGGGGCTGGCGCCGGAGCTGCGTTTTACGCTGAGCACGGGGCGGCCGCCGGCGATGCGTTTCAGGCGCGGCAGCATGTTGAATAGCGCTCCCATGTTGGCGGGCTCTTCCTGCACCCAAACGATGTCGGCGTTTTTTCCGTGGCGGTCGAATTCGGCGATGACTTCCTGCTCGGGGAACGGGTAGAGCTGCTCCAGAAATACGATTGCGGTGGTCGTATCTTTTCTTTTCTTGCGTTCGGCCTGGAGTTCGTGGCCGATTTTTCCGGTGCAGATCAGGATGCGGTCGGCTTCTCCGACTTCGGTGTCGGGGATGACGTTCAGAAAATTCTTGTGCGTGAAATCTGTAATAGGCGAGCTGGCATCGGGATGGCGCAGCATGCTCTTGGGCGTGAATACGACGAGCGGCTTGCGCCAGTGGCGCAGGGCCTGACGGCGCAGCAGATGGAAATACTGCGCGGCGTTGCTCGGTTGCACGATCTGAATGTTGTGCTTGGCCGCGAGCTGGATGAAGCGCTCGATTCTGGCGCTGGAATGCTCCGGTCCCTGGCCTTCGTAACCGTGGGGCAGGAGCATCACCACGCCGGAGAGCAGGTTCCACTTGGCTTCGCCGGCGCTGATGAACTGGTCGATGATGGCTTGCGCGACGTTGACGAAATCGCCGAACTGGGCTTCCCAGAGGACGAGCGATTCGGGATAGTCGCGGCTGTAGCCGTATTCGAAGCCAAGAACGCCGGCTTCGGAAAGTGTTGAGTTGTAGATTTCGCAGCGGGCTTGACCGGGCGCGATGTTTTCCAGCGGCATAAATTCGTTTTCGTTTTCAGTGTCGATGAGGACGGAGTGGCGCTGGTTGAAGGTGCCGCGGCGGGAGTCTTGTCCGCTGAAGCGCACGTGGGTTCCGGCTTTCACGAGGCTGGCGAAGGCCAGGGCTTCGGCCATGCCGTAGTCGACGGGGCGCTGGCCGATGCCCATCTCGGCGCGCTGTTCGAGCAGTTTTTTTACTTTGGGATGAATGTGGAATCCGTCGGGATACGTGGTGAGGCGAGTGGTGAGTTCGGATAATTCTTCGGGCGAGAGTCCGGTTTCGACTTCGTACTCGGGCCGATAGGCGCCGCCGTAGTAGTTGTTCCAATACTTGGGGAGGTCGCGCATCAACGGTTTGTGCTTGATGCTGCCAGCTTGCTTTTGCGCGGCTTCGAACTCGGCTTTGATGGCGTTGGCGCGAGACTGGGCGTCGGCGGCGCCGGTATCGTCGGCATAGATTTCCCACAGGGGTGGATGCTCTTTGATCTTTTTGTAAAGCAGCGGCTGGGTGATGGTGGGATCGTCGACTTCGCTGTGGCCGTGACGGCGGTAGCCGATCAGATCGATCACGACGTCGGTGCCGAACTTGTAGCGGTATTCAGTCGCAATGCGGGCGACGCGGACGACGGCGTCGACGTCTTCACCGTTGACGTGGAATATGGGAATCGACTGGCGGCGCGCGATGCAGGCGGCGAAGCGCGTGGAGTGTTCCTCGGTATAGCTGGTAGTAAATCCAAGAAGATTGTTGACCACGACGTGAATCGTTCCGCCGACAGTGTAGCCGGGGAGATCGGCATAATTCATGGTCTCGGCGAGGATGCCTTGTCCGGCGAACGCGGCGTCGCCGTGGACCAGCAGCGGAAGATATTTTTCGCGTCCGCCTTCGCCGGTGCGGTCCTGCTTAGCGCGGGTGCGGCCTACCGTCACCGGGTCGACGGCTTCGAGGTGACTGGGGTTCGAGACCAGGTGGATGTGAACTTTTCCGCCGCTGTGGGTTGTGTATTCGCCAGTCGCGCCCATGTGATATTTCACGTCGCCGGAGCCGAGAACGCTGCGCGGGTCGACGTCTTCGAATCCAGCGAAAATTTCCTGCGCGGGGCGCTGGGCGACGTGAGCCATCACATTGAGGCGGCCGCGATGGCTCATGCCCAGGACGAGTTCGACGGCGCCGCGCTGGGCGGCCGTGTCGAGAACTTCGTCGACCAGCGGGATGAGTGCGGTCACGCCTTCGAGCGAGAATCGTTTGCTGCCAAGGTAACGCTGCTGCATGACCTGCTCGAAGATGTCGGCGCGGATGAGCAGGTCGAGGATGCGCTGCTGGGCTTCTTCTGGGACTTCATAATCCCCTGATTCCATGCGGTCGAAAATCCACTGGCGGCGGTCGGGAGAGTAGATGTGGTTGATCTCGACCCCGATGGTCGAGGAGTAGATGGCGCGAGCTTCGCGGGCGTATTCGCCTTCGCGTTCGAGTTCGGGGGTTTCGCGGGGACGGAGAAAACCGAGCGGGTCGAGGTCGCCCTCGAGGTATCCCCACTGGCGGTAGGCGTTGAAGACGCGCTCGCGCTCGGGGTTTGCTGACGTTTCGATAACAGCGGTTCTTGCGCTGCCGTTGGAAGACTTGGGTTTCGGGGTCATAAGAATGCAGTTACTAGAATAAAGGATGCGGGGGTTGGTGTGGTGGATTCGCGGGGGGAGGGTCAAGGGCTTTAACCACAGAGGGCACAGAGGGGCACGGAGGACGTCGCTACAACCACAGAGGGCGCAGAGGGGCACGAAAAAAAATCCCCACTTCTCGCGCAAAGGGCGCGCGAGAAATGGGGCACCCGGCACCACGCGAGGAGCGTCTCGCTCCGAGAATTATGACCACCGGGGCTGAAGCCCGAATCTGTAGCTCATTTTACGCGGCGCTGAAGCGCCGCTCTTCCACTTACGCGGCGCTGAAGCCACTTACGCGGCACTGAAGCGCTGCTCTTCCACGCTGATCACGCGATGATTTTGTAGGGGCGCATCATTTCGTTGTCTTCGTGTTCGAGGACGTGGCAGTGCCAGACGTAGCGAAATTCGTCTCCTGGATTGACCTGGGTTCCGGGCGGGAGGTCGAAGCGGGCGATGACGCGCGTGATGTAGCCGGAATAAGTTTTGATCGTATCTTTCCAGGCGGGGCGTTCGTTCGATTCCGGCGCCATCGGAATGCCGGTGAAGACGAGTTTGCCGGTTTGCATGTAGGTCTTTACGTCGAAGGTCTGGCGATTCAACACTTGAAACTGGACGAGGTGAATGTGCATGGGATGCACGTCGCCGGTAGTGTTGGCGAAGGACCAGATTTCCACGGAGCCGGCTTTGGGATCTTCGGTGATGGGATCGTCCCAGTGTTTTTGACCGAGGAGACCGATCATAGTGTAGCCGTCGGAGGGGCGATCCATTTCGGTGAGGGCGAGGGTTCTCTCTCGGACGGCGTGAGAGGGATCGAGCGGAGTCCATGAGATGAGCGTGTCGGGAAGCGAGCTGGAATCTTTTCCCGAGAGCGGCTTGGTGACCTTGAACAGCATTACGTCGGAAGGCACGATCTCACCGCCGCGTGCGTAGGGAGCGGGCGCATCGTTGATGAGGGCGAGGTTTTCGCCTTTGTGCTCGGAGAAATCGATGACCAGGTCGAAGCGCTCTCCGGGAGAGAAAATCAGGTAGTGCATGCTTAGGGGCGCGGGCAGCAGACCACTGTCGGTGCCGATTTGACGGAAAGGCGGCGCGTCCACGGGCCTGCCGTTGGGCTTGCCGTCGGCGTCGGCTGGAACCAGCGTCAGGTGATAGAAGCGGGCGTTCGATCCGTTCACCAGGCGGAAGCGGTATTTGCGCGGTTCGACTTCCAGGAACGGGGCGGCCTTGCCGTTGACGCAGATGGTGTCGCCGAAGAATTCCTGCATCCACATGGGATGGGTACCGTTCTTGGCGGGAGGATACAGCAGGGAGCCATCGACGCCGAATTTTCGATCCTGAATCATGAGCGGGATTTCGTAGTCTCCGGCGGGAAGGTTCAGTGCGTCTTCTTCGGGGTCACGAATGAAGTAGAAGCCGGCGAGGCCTGCGTAGACGTTGAGGCGGGTGATGCCGAGAGCGTGATCGTGATACCACAGCGACCGGGCGGACTGTTCATTGGGATAATGCGTGGGATTGGCGGCGGCGACGGCTCCTAGTTTGCCGTCGGAGGTGAACCAGGAGTCAGGATAGCCATCACTTTCCGGAAGAACTTGCGCGCCGTGCACGTGGGTGACGGTGCGGACTTCGGGAACGTTTTCCTCGGAGCCGTGAATGGTGGTATCGATGGGGAGAAAGTGTTTGGTGGGTAGATGGTTTGTCCACTTCACGGAAAGAGGCTGGCCTTTGCGGACTTCGAAGGTAGGTCCGGGCCACATGCCGTTGTAGCCCCACATGGTGCTGGCGGGAAGATCGCGATGGGCTTTGTGTTGGAAGGGAACCATGTGAATGGGGACGGTCGTGCCGGGCTGAGGGCGTAGGACGGGCGGGATCGACAGAGGAGTCACGTAGCTGGTTAGAGGGCCGGCGGGTTGCGCTTCGCGAAATTCGCGAATTGGACCGGGATGCGGCGCGGGGTGGCCCATGTCCGTGGAACCCATGTTCATCGAGCCCGTGCCTTGTTGTGCCCGCAGGCGGCGAGGCGCGGCTAGAAGACCCGCGCCGGCGCCGAAGCCCATTCGTAACAGATCGCGCCTACTTAGACCCAAGAAAGATTCTCCAGATTTGGTGTCAGGTTCAACGGGTGAGATTTTTCACCGCTTCGCTTTACATGTAATGATTTCATGCGGGGAAGCGCGCAATATGAAAATCTGGTTAATAATGACGGGATCGCACGGATCGCCTCAGGCGCTAAAGCGCGGCGCGTTTCAGGCGACTGACGGCACGACTGAAGAGGTTGCGGAAAAACGTGCCCATCAACGCACAAGCGACCACGGGGGCTGAAGCCCGCGCTGATTTCACGTGCCTTACGCGGCCCTGAAGGGGCCGCTCTTCCACGGGAGTGCACGCATTTGTAGTTTTTCCGCAATCTTTGAAGTCGTGCCCTTCCCGCGCAGACGATTTAACGGCCAGTGAAGTTTTGTCCTTTCCAGTTGGCCGGGAGCAAAGGAAAAGCCGGCCAGGGAGTGCATCCCTGGCCGGCTGGTTATCACTGGCGGCTGACTGTCGCCGGCCGGTTTGTGGTCAGAAGTTAAACGCGGAAAACAGGTCGTCAATGGCTGGACTGTTGGTCGGCACGTAGGGGTTGTCTTTCGCGGTCTTCGGGTTGGGAAGGTTATCGCGGCTGCGGCTGGTGAGCGGGCCGAGCCGGAAATTCCGCTCGATGAATTTCGTGATGGAGACGTGATCGCCGTAGGAGTGGTTGACGTGGCCGCCGGTGGTGTAGGGCGACACGATCAGCAACGGGATGCGGGTGCCGTCTCCGAAGAAGTCGACGGGTTGAATGTAGCCGGAATCATAGTAGCCGCCGCCTTCGTCGAAGGTGATAAAGATCGCGGTGGTGGCCCAAACTTCCGGCTGAGCCTGCACGGCGTCGACGATGTTTTTCACGAAACCCTCGAAGATTTGCAGCTTCGAAGATGCCGGGTGGCCATCCGAAGGCCAGCCCGGCTTCACGATGGACACAGCCGGCAAGTCGTTTGCCTTGATGTCTTCGTAAATGTTCTGGGAGTCCTGGATGTGCTCGGTGCGGAGCGTGGCGTTGGTCATGATATCGGTGGCGTAGTTGAAGGGGTTGCAGATGTTGCAGTAGGTGTTCAGCGGGTTCTTGAAGGCGGGATCGGACAGGAACACGTTCCAACCGTCGCCGTAGTATTTCCAGGAAACACCTTTAGCGCTCAGGGCATCGCCGATGTGGCGAACCGACGAGCCGGGAAGAGTAAAGGGAGAGAGCGCAAGCGACGAAGAGCCGTCGCCGTTGAAGCCGGGGTTGTAGTTGTTCAGGATGTAGTAGTGGCCGGCATCGCAGTTGGGGGCAACGGGACGGGGCAGCTCCTCCAGGTAGTTGACGATGGCGGGCACGCCGGGCTGGCCGAGGTCGGCGCAATTGACGTAGCTTCCGCCGCCGGTGCCGTTGCCGGCTCCGTATCCGTCGGAATCGTACCAGTTGTTGGTTCCGGGTTGTGGGTTCGGGTTTTCAATCTGGGCGGCGGGCGGAGTGAGCGCGTTGCCGCTGCCGTCGCTGTACCAGATCGAGTCGGCATAGCCGAACTCAATGTGGTTCGCCATGGTTCCGCCCATCACGGATTGATGGAAGTTGTCGCTCAACGTGTAGTTGTCGGCCAGGTGCTTCAGGTAAGGAGCATCGCCTTTGAGCATGTTGAAGAACTCCATGGCGGTGGAGCCTTCGCCGGTGCCGAGCCAGTCGGTGGGCGGGTTGAGAGTGCCGGTCGAGCAAGTGTCGCTGCCGCAGCCGATGGTGACTTCGACCCAGGGGAACAGGTCGCTCTGGCAACCGCTGGGGTTTTCTTTCGTCGAGTACGCCGCGCTGCAGTCCGCTTGCTGCCACATCTGGAAGAAGCGGTGTACGGGACTGTTGGCGTAATCGCTGTAGGTGAGCGTGGGGGAAGTGAGCTGGAAGGCGCCTTCGGGCAGATTGAACACATCGGGAATGCGAGTGTCGGCAACCGCGTAGGGGGCCAGGCCGGTGCCGCCAATCGTCAGGTCGACGTAGTAGCCTGGAAACAATTGCCCGGGTTCAATTTCCTTGGCGACCGCCACGGTTGGGATATAGGGATTGGTGGGACCGCCGGCGACCACAGGAGGATTGTTGACGTAGACGGTCTTTTCCGGCGGGCTGATGGAGTAGGTGCCAGCTCCGACCGTGGTGCTATCGACCGCGCTGTACTGCGCCGAAAGTGAATAGTTGGGGCCGGGAGTTCCATCCGCTTTAACGATTCCCTTGGAGAGGAGATTGGAGACAGTCTCCCCTGGTTTGGGCTTGTAGGTCGCGAAAACGTGGTCGAAACTGCGGTTTTCTCCGATGATTACGATGACGTGCTTGATGGGCGAGGCGGTGGCGGGGGTTTGAGCGGCCGCGGGAAGCGGAGCTCCGAGATTGGCAATGAGCGCGACAAGGCTCACGCCAACCGCGAGGTGCTGCCTGGCTTGCGCCAGGAAACCGGGTGCGGACATAAACTGTTCCTCCTGAGAGAGAGCTACGGAGTGAAGGTAGCTCCGGAGGTGTTACGGAAAGGTGACGCGGAGATGAATTGCAGATTAATAAAAATCCACAGGCGGCTAGTTGGGCGGGGCTGCTCGCTCGGGCCGCGCTCGGAATCGCAGAAAGGCTGGCGTAGAATCCTTCTGTCATGAAATTGGCAAAAATTGCTGCGGTGTTGGCGTCGCTCGTTCTGGTTGTGGGATGCGGCGGCGGAGGCGGGATGGCGCCGGGTCTCACGCTTTCGTTGGCCAACGGAACGGCAACGGCGTTTCAGGGCCAGTCCGCGGTCACGGTGAATGCAAACCTGGCGCGCAGCGGATCGACGGGCAATGTGACGCTGAGTGTAACCGGTTTGCCGCAGGGGGCGAGCGACACGATTCAGTCTCCTGGCGCGGCGAACAGCGGGAGCGTTGCGATCAGCGCGGGCACGGCCGCGGCCGGGAATTACTCGGTCACGATCATGGCCAGCGACGGCACGGTTTCGAGCACGGCGAATTTGAGTCTGACGATTGGCGCGTCGGCGGTGTTCGAGAGCGGCGGACATGGGGCGTTCAGCGTGGCTATGTCGACGTCGTTTCAGCCGGCGGAATGGGATGACACGTTCTTTACGTCGAATCCCGAGCCCAATACTCTTAACAATCTGGGCACGCTGGGGCCGAACCACATTCGGCTGCAGGGAATTTCGCAGGGAGTGCCGCAGGGCGCGGCGGGATCGGCTTCGACGGCATGGGATTTTTCAGTGCTGGATGCGATCACCCAGCCGGTGCTCGGTGTGGGCGATCACAGCCCGGAGTTTCAGATCGCGAAGGCGCCGCCGTTCCTGTACCAGGACAACGACAACGGCAACAGTTTTCTGGATCCAACATTTCAGGACGGGCAGTTTGCCGCGTATGCGCAGAACCTGGTGCAGTACTACAACAAAGGCGGGTTCACGGCGAACGGTACGCTCTATGTTTCGCCGGCGTATCCGACCGACACCATTACCTGGTGGGGCATTTATAACGAGCCGAACATCAACAACAACATGAATAGCGACCCCGCCGAGTATGTTGCGATGTATAACCATCTCGTTCCGGCAATGCAAATTACCGATCAAAATATCAAATTTGCCGCGCTGGAGTTGGCGGATTTCTACGGGCAGGTAGATGCGTGGGTTCCGACATTTGTGAGTGGGGTGACGGCGCACGTCGACGTGTTGGCCACGCATTTCTACTCGACCTGCGACCAGACGACGGACGATGCTGCGATCTTCGCCTCGGTGGCCACGAGTGCAAACGGGAACTTCAACTTCGTTTCTGACGTGCAGCTTTTGTATTCGGATATGGCGGCAAATCCGGCGCTGGCGGGCGTCCCGGTATGGGTGACGGAGAATAACGTCAACGCCGATTACGATGCAGGGAACGGGATCAGCGCTTGCAATGGCACTCCGTTCGTCACCGATCTGCGCGGGTCGAGTCCATTTTTTGCGGCTTGGCGGCCGTATGTTTTTTCGGCGCTAGGCAAGGCGGGTGTCCAGGCGCTCTACCACTGGGACTACGGCGCGGACCAGCAGTTCGGCGAGGTTGATTACAATACTGGCGCGCTGCAACTCAGCTACTGGGTGGACTACTGGCTGGGGCAGGAATTTCCTCCGACAATTCCTCCAGCCCAGGGTTCGAAGCTGCTGCAGTACACGGCCACCGACGACGCGGAGTTGGAGACGCTGCCGGTGGTCAATAGCGACGGCAGTGTGGTGATCATGGTGGCGAATCACGCGGTGAACGCGCCCACCGACAACAACGGGCCGGGATCTCCGCGGACTGTATTGCTGGATCTTTCGGCACTGGGAGCGTTCTCCAGCGGCAGCTTGCTGACGATTGACCAGAACACCAGCGTGAGCAGCGGGCCAACAGCGGCGGGGGTAACGCCGGCTGCTCAGATGACGATTACCCTGAATGGGTATAGTGTCGCCTTCCTGACTCTGAAGCCGTGATGGGGCTGACTTCTATGAAAATCTTAACCACAGAGGCCACAGGGGGACACAGGGGAAACCTCCACCGGGGCTGATTATTTTGCGTCTCTGGCGGGAGTTGGGGAATCTGTAGATTTACGCGAAACGTGGGGCGGTGCTGTACGTCCAATCCAGTAGGGGCTTCTGATCGTTTTCGGTCCAACACACAAAGTAGACAAGACGGTTATCGACTTATGGCAAATGACGTTAAAGAATTGGTGGTAAAGGGCTTGCTGGCGGCGGGTTTGGCGGTCAGCGGGATAACGGTGGGCTGCACCAGTAACGCGGCCCAGAATGCTCACGCCGGTGGCCCGATGGGCATGCCGGTGAAGGTGCTGGAAGCGAAGGCGGTGCCGGTCAACGACGCCAGCGAGTACGTGGCCACGCTGAAGTCGCGAGACTCCGCCGTGATCATGCCGCAGGTCGAGGGGCAAATCACCCAGATTCTTGTGCATTCGGGCGACCGGGTGCAGGCGGGCACGGCGATGATCGAGATCGATCCGCTGAAGCAGCAGGCCACGGTGAAGAGCCAGGAAAGCGCGCGGGCGGCGCAAGAGGCGAACCTGATCTGGGCCAAGCAGCAGTACGAACGCACCCAGGGACTTTCTGCGGCCGGGGTGGTGAGCAAGCAGGATATGGACCAGGCGAAGTCGACCCTGGATGCGGCCCAGGCGCAGGTCGAAGCGCTCGACGCCAATGTGCGCGAGCAGGAAGTGCAACTGCATTATTACAAAGTGGTCGCGCTGCGCAGCGGCATTGTGGGGGATATCCCGGTGCACGTCGGAGACCGGGTCACGACCTCGACTCAGCTCACGACGATCGACCAGCCGGGGAGCCTGGAAGCCTATGTGTATGTGCCGATCGAACATTCGTCGCAGCTCAAGATGGGTTTGCCGGTGCAGGTGGTCGGCGGCGACGGCAAAGTGCTGGCGAATTCGCGGGTGAGTTTTATTTCTCCGCAGGTGGATAACACCACGCAGACGGTACTGATGAAGGCGCGCATTGCCAATGGCAACGACGCGCTGCGGCAATCGCAGTTCATTCGGGCGCGCGTAGTGTGGGGCACGCACCAGAACCCGGAAGTTCCGATTCTCGCGGTGTCGCGGCTGGCCGGGCAGTATTTTGCATTCGTGGCCGAGTCGCAGAATGGCACCTCGTTCGTGGCCCGGCAGAAACCGCTGACCATCGGACAGACCGTGGGGAATGACTACGAGGTGCAGGACGGGATCAAGCCCGGGGACAAGATCATTATCTCGGGAACGCAGTTTCTGCTGGACGGGGCGCCGGTGATTCCGCAGAGCTGAGGCGGGGGATTTGCCGGCTTCCACTTTCTCAACGTTTTCACAAATAGCTTTTAGCACTTGGCACTTAGCATTTAGCACTTAGCCCTGGAGTGCCGCTGATTGCCTGCGCAGGTCCCGAGTGGCTAAATGCTAAATGCTAACTGCTAACTGCCAAATGCTAAGGGTTTGAGGGTCTGGTTCTCATGTTTGTTGGATTCTTCATTAAGCGTCCGGTATTTGCCGCGGTTTGCGCGCTGCTGATTGTTCTGGCGGGCTCGGCGGTCATCCCGACGCTGCCCATCTCGCAGTTTCCGAATCTGGCGCCGCCACAGGTTGGCGTGACCAGCGTTTACATTGGGGCGAGCGCGCAGACGGTGGAAAGCGCGGTCACCATCCCCATCGAGCAGCAGATCAACGGCGCCGAGGGGATGAAGTACATCACTTCCACCAGCGGCAACGACGGAACCAGCAGCGTGATCGCCACGTTCGATCTGAGCCGCGATCCGGATCTGGCTACAGTCGACATTCAGAACCGGGTGAACACGGCGCAAGGAAGGCTTCCCGCCGCGGTCAAGGCCGTCGGCATCACAACGGCAAAAACTTCGCAGAACTTTGTGTTTGGCGCGGCCGTCTTCGCGGACAAAGACAAGAGCGGCAAAGAGATCTACTCCACGCTGTTTCTGAGTAATTATCTCGACGTGTACGTGCGGGATGCGCTGAAACGCATCCCCGGCGTCGCGGACGTAATCATTTTCGGCGAGCGCAAATATTCGATGCGGCTGTGGCTGGATCCGGGGCGGATGGCGGGCCGCGGGCTGACTGCGACCGATGTGGTGAATGCGCTGTCGGAGCAGAACGTGGAAGTTGCGGCCGGACAGGTCGGCCAACAGCCTTCCCTCGCGGGACAGAACTATCAGATCAGCGTGCGGGCGGTGGGGCGGCTGAGCGAGGCCGCGCAGTTCGACAACATCATTCTCAAAACAAACTCCGACGGCACGCTGGTACGGCTGAAAGACGTTGGCCGTGCGGAACTGGGCGCGGAGAGTTATTCCACCGATGTGCAGTTCGACGGGCAGGACGCGATGGGCCTGGCCGTCACCCAGCTGTCGACTGCCAACGCGCTGGACGTAGACCGCAAAGCGATTGCCGAGCTGGACCGCTTGTCGAAGAGCTTTCCTCCCGGCATGCATTACAAAGTTGCGTTCGACACCACCGACGCGGTGAGTGAGTCGATCCGCGACGTGGTTTTCACGGTGGGTTCGGCGATCCTGCTGGTCATCCTGGTGATTTTTATTTTCCTCGGCGACTGGAGGACGACGATGATTCACTTCATCGCCACTCCGGTTTCGCTGATCGGTACGTTCGTCTTCGTGAAGCTGCTCGGCTTCTCCATCAACACCCTGACGCTGTTTGGCATAACCCTCGCCACAGGGCTGGTCGTCGACGACGCGATCGTCGTTATTGAAAACATTGAACGCCACATCACTGAGGGCGAACACGACTCGCATAAAGCGGCGGCCGCAGCCACCGCCGAGATTACCAGCGCCGTTATCGCCACCTCGCTGGTGCTCTGCGCAGTGTTTGTGCCGGTGGCGTTCTTTCCGGGGACGACCGGCATTCTGTTTCGCCAGTTTGCGCTGACCATCGCATTTTCCATTGCCATTTCCGCCTTCAACGCGCTGACCCTGGCCCCGGTGCTGGCGGCGATTTTTCTGAGCGGCGGTCACCGGAAAAAATGGTGGCCGCTGCAGAAGTTTGACGACGGCGTCACGGTCATGACCCGTGGGTACCGTGTCCTGCTGCATCACGTGCTGGATTACAAGCTGGCCATGGTGATGGTGTTTTTCGCCGGGCTGGGGCTCACGTATTTTGTGTTCACGCGCGTCCCGACCGGGTTCGTGCCCGACGAGGATCAGGGATATTTCATCATCGTGATCCAGGCGCCGTCGGGGGCGTCGCTGGAATATACGAAGGCGATCGGGAAGCAGGTTTCAGACCTGTTGGCGGACGTGACGGAAGCGGAAGGAACATTTTCCGTGGCCGGCTTCAGTTTCGCGGGATCGGCCGCCAACCAGGGACTTATTTTCGTTCCGCTGAAGCCGTATTCGCAGCGCAAAGGGGACGCGCATACCGCGTCGGCGATTCTGAACCGGATTCGTCCGCGAATGTTTGGGGTTTCAGGGGCGATCGTGTTTCCCACGCTGCCCCCGCCCATTCAGGGTCTGAGCCAGTTCGGCGGATTTCAGTTCGTGGTGCAGGATCAGGCGGCGCATAAACTCGATGAACTGGCGGCGACGGCGTACGGATTGATGCAGCAGGCGGCGCAGCGCAAGGATCTGACCCGGCTGTTTACTTCGTTTACGGCGAATGATCCGCAGTATCTGGTGACGATTGACCGCGAGAAGGCGAAGAGCCTGCACGTGCCGCTGTCGCAGATCACCGATGCGCTGGGCGTGTACATGGGGTCGTCGTACGTAAATGATTTCGATTTCAACAACCGCTCGTACCGGGTGTACGTGCAGGCCGACAAGCAATTCCGGGCGGAAGCGGAGAACATGAAGCAGTTCTACGTGCGCTCCGACAGCGGTGCGATGGTGCCGCTGGAGAACCTGATCAGCATTACGCAGACCACGACGCCGCAGGTGATCAGCCACTACAACCTGTTCCGGTCGGCGGAGATCGATGGCTCGCCGGCTCCGGGATACAGCTCGGGGCAGGCGATCGCGGCGATGGAAGCAACTGGCCAAGAAGATGCCGCAGGGATTTTCCTACAGCTGGACCGGGTTGTCGCTGGAGGAATTGGCGGCGGGAGGCACGTCGCTGATTCTGTTTGGGCTGGGCACGCTGGTCGTGTATCTCACGCTGTCGGCGCAGTATGAAAGTTTCGTGCTGCCGTTCATTGTGTTGCTGGCGGTGCCGATGGCGTTGCTGGGAGCGCTGGGGGCGCAGTGGATTCGCGGGATTGCAGAATGACGTGTTCTGCCAGGTCGGACTGGTGATGCTGGTCGGGCTGTCGAGCAAGAACGCGATTCTGATCGTGGAATTTGCGGAACAGTTGCGCGCAGCGCGGGATGCCTCTGGTGGAAGCGGCGGTGCAGGCGGCGGCGATTCGGTCTGCGGCCGATTCTGATGACGTCGCTGGCGTTCATTCTGGGCGTCGTGCCGCTGGTGCTGGCTACGGGCGCGGGCGAGAACGGACGGCATTCGGTGGGCACGACGGTGTTTGGCGGGATGATCATGTCGACGATCCTGAATTTGTTTTTCATTCCGGTGCTGTATTTGATTATTGAAGGATGGCGGGAGCACGGGAAGAAGCCCGTTGTGGTGGTAGAGCACGCGTAGTGCAATTGATTCAGAATCGATAAGAACGCCCTCTCAGGGCGGATGCGGTGCCGAGCTGATAGGGGTCCTTCGACTGCGGGAGCGGTTCACTTCGTGAACCACTCCCTATGCTCAGGATGACAATCCCAAAAGAAAAGGCAGCACGGCAGTTCTATGCCGCCGCTTCGCTGCTCGCTCTATTTTTCCTTTCGGCTTTGATTCTTCGATCCTGCGCAGATTTCTTCTTGCGCGCCTCTTTGCGGCGCATCTTGGCCATCCACTCCCGGGAATACATAGTGCCGCGGCATTTGCGGGAGCCGCAGTGGCAGGGGGCGGGGTCTTCGTCGTCGTAGAGGTTGTAGTCCCAGAGCAGTTCTTCGCCGGCGGCGATGTCGCGGATGGCGAAAATCCAGACGCGGCCTTTGATCTCGTCAACTTCACAGTTGGGGTCGCAGGAATGATTCAGATACGCGCCCAGGCCGTGGCCGTCGATCACGGTCTGGCCGTCGTCGAGCCCATAGAGATAAGTGCGAGAGACGCCATCGTAACGGCGGTCGGCTTCCTCGGCGGTAATGCGTTCGCCGTCGTACTCCACCAGTCGCGTTCCCTTGCGGATGGGGCTTGAGGCATAGACCCCGACGGAATGAATGGGCGAAGGACGGACGACTAATGCCATGAACTAATTTCGCATGACCGGAGGGTTTTGGGGAATGCGAAAAATTGAGGAATTGAAAAATTTGGTAATTTTGTAATTTGAAAACCACAGCGCTTCGCTCGGTTCTTCGTCCAGAGAGAACTACGTCCAGAGAGAACTACCGGGTCATTCCGGATCGTAGACGGAGCTGCCAAAGCCTTGCTTGCGCGCGGACTCCTGCAGGTCTTCGAGTTGCTTCTGCTGCTGTTCCAGTTCGCCCTTCATCGACTCCACCTGATCCTGCTTCCGTTTCTGCTCCTCGTTCCACTGGACGCAATTGCTTACGCAGTTTGCTCCGGCGTACTGGATGGAATCATTCAGGCTGGCGATGTTGCTCTGCAAGGAAGCGATGAAGCTTTTCTGGGCCTGAATCTGGGTCTTCCATTGCTCAGCGGCATTCTGGCCGCCGGAGCTGGGCTGCTCGTCGGACGTTCCCGCGGGGTGAGAACCTTTGGCGGAAGTCAGGGTGGATCCAGTTAAAGTCGAGCCGATGTGCGAGGGGATCTCTTCGTTGGTGATGACGTGGGAAGGCTTGGCTGGAGCATTCTTGGCGGTTGCGCCCGCCACGGACACAGTCTTGGTCTGGTCGGTTCTGGCTTGGTTAGCTTTGTTCTGATCGGCAGCGTTCTGCGCGTTTTTGCCGGAGGCGGAGCTGTCTTTGGACGGATCGTCTATCGACGGAGTGTCCGTGGATGGTGCGTTTTTCTGCTGTTTCTGCAGCCGAGCCTGGCGCGCCACGTCGCCGAGCGATGGCGAGTCGTCCTGGCCGTAGGCCGGGAAGGCGCACAGTGCGGCGCTGGCCGCTAACAAAACAAAAAATCGCCGTGTCGGCATCGAGTAGGACCTCCAGTTGCCGGGCGTTGCAAGCGGTGCGGGCTCAATCGCTGAATCATGGTATCGCCGACGGAGCGCCATGGTGGGTTACTTTCGTACCCACGCCGGGGTGACCATTCCGCAGGACTCGGCTCTTAAAACGGCTGCCGTTCGACGCAGGTTTTGCGACAAGTTCTGCGCCAAGTCTTGGTCCAACTTTTGGTCCAACTTTTGCACTAGCGCGGGGGCTGAAAGCCTTGACAACACAGGCAACTCTGCTAGAGTTCGAAGACAGGTTTCGAAATTCTGATCCAATCGGCAGGTGCCATGGTCATGAAGAATGTTTACGAGGTACTGCGGCAAAAAGAAATGGAATTGACCCGCCTGGAGAAGGAAGTGGAAGCCCTGCGACTGGTGGCCCCGCTGCTCTCCGAGGAAAAAGAAATGATGTCGGACATGGGCAAGCCCGCCCTGGCGACCGCGGTGAACGGACCGCAGGCTACGGCTCGGCTCACGGTTCCGGCGCCACCCTCGATTCCAGCGCCGCAGCCCGTCCGCGCCGCTGGTTGGGAAGACACGGCCAAGCGCTGGCCGTAAGCCGTGTCAGGTCGTATACAGTGACATACTCCATTTCGATGCCAAGCTTGTTCCTTTCCAGCCCGGGATGCGTCCTGGGCTGTTCTGCGTGAGGATGTTGCAAGAGTGATCAAGAATCGGGAGGCGTGTATGGGGGTGACGATGAGAATGAGGAACGCAGTTCTGCTACTGGCTGCGCTGACGCTGGGCTTGTCGATGACGGCGGCGGCCAAAGATGAGATGCAGGGAACGCTCATCTCGGAAAATTCTGTGCAGTGCGGATCGCAGGCCAAGAACAAGAAGCAGACCATGGAATTGATGTGCCAGGAATATGTGATCCGCACCGACACGACCGAGTATCACGTGCGCCAAGAAAAAGAAGCGCACAAGGCCATGCTGCCGGTGAACGCTCCGGTCGAGCTGACCATCAAGAAAGACAAGATGAAGTTCAAAGTGAATGGCAAGGAATACGAAATGCTGGTGGTGTCGGAGTCGGCGGCGCCGGCCGGGGCTCCTGCGGCCGCTCCTGCGCCGGCGGCGAAGCCCTAGCGACCACGGGGCTGAAGCCCGTATTTGAGTGTGGTCGATTTACGCGGCGCTAAAGCGCCGCTCTTCCACCCGGGCTCTCTTCTACCCGCGCTCTCTTCCACCCGTGTTCTCTTCCACACTGCTATCTTCCACACTGCTCTCTTCCACCCGCGCGCTAAAGCGCCGCTCCCTCCACTTACGAGCTAACGATTTCGCGCAGGGTGGCCAGGAGGCGGTCGACTTCGTCCACGGTGTTGTAGTGGACCAGGCCGAGGCGCAGGAAGCCTCCGAATTTCTCGACGTCCAAATGTTCGGTCAGGTTGAGAGCGTAGTAGTTGCCGTCCCAGGTGAAGAAGCCGCGCTCGCCGAGTTTGGTCGCGAGTTCGAGCGGCGTGTGATTTTCGATTCTTACCGCTAGCGTCGCGCAGCGTTCGTCGAAACGGGCGGGGTCGGTGATGCCGTAGATCTTCAGGCCGGGAATTTTCTTCAGGCCGGTCATCATTCTTTCCAGCAGGGCGCGCTCGTGTTCGTGGATGGCGGCGTAGGCGACCTCAATCGCGCCGCGTCTCTCGGTCGTTACCCCTCTTGTGCCGGCAGCGTCGTCCCCACCCTTCGAAAAGCGCGAAGAGCCTGCCCTGAGCTTGTCGAAGGGGTGGGGCAGCCCCTGATTCGTTGCTCCGTTCTTTAAACCCCGGCCCAGGTCGGCTAGATATTCTACGCAGGCGGCGATTCCCGCGATGCATTCGTGGTTGAGCGTGCCCCACTCCCAGCAATTCGGAATCGCGTTCGTGTTGGGGCGAACTTTGTAGGGGCGCAGGCGCTGCAGGTGTTCGCGCTTGCCGAAGAGCACTCCCATGTGCGGGCCGAAAAATTTGTAAGTCGAGCACACCAGAAAATCGCAGTCGAGCGCGGCCACGTCGATCAGGCCGTGCGGGCCGTAGTGGACGGCATCGATGTAGGCGAGGGCTCCGGCGGCGTGAGCGAGGCGGACGATTTCTTTCACGGGATTAATTGTGCCGACGGCGTTGGAGGCGTAGCCGGCGGCGACCAGCTTCGTGTGGGAATTTATTCTCGACGCGAGGTCGGCCATATCGAGCGTGCAGTCTGCGTCGTGGATCTCGGCCCAGCGGACGGTGATCCCTCTTTCTTCTGCCATGGCGAGCCAGGGAGAAACGTTGGCGTCGTGGTCGAGGCGCGTGACCAGGATTTCGTCTCCGGGCTTGAGATCGCGGCCGATCGCTCGTGAAATCGCGAAGGTCAGCGTGGTCATGTTCGGACCGAAGACGACTTCGTCGGCGGCGCAGTGCAGGAAGTCGGCCATGGCGCTGCGGGCTTCAGCGATCATGGCGTCGGTGTGGCGGCTGGTGGCGTAGGCTCCGCCGGTGTTGGCGTTGTCGCGGCGCAGGTAGCCGGAGATGGCGTCAATCACGCGCTGCGGAACTTGCGTTCCGCCGGGGCCGTCGAGGAACGCGGCGGGGTGTCCGTTGACGGTTTGGGTGAGCGAGGTGAATTGGGCGCGGATCGAGGCGAGGTCGAGGGCGGGAATGTGGGTTTCGGTGACAGGCATGTCGTCCAATTCTATCTTGCGACTTCTATCTCACGAAGGGGACGGTTGCTCCGCCGTGGAAGAGCGGCCCTTCAGGGCCGCGTTGAAGGTACGGACGACGACGGGCTTCAGCCCCGGTTCGTTTTGAGGGGTGCGTACGCGGCCCTGAAGGGCCGCTCTTCCACATTGCTTCACGCCCCTGAAGGGCCGTTCCACGGTGCTCATGCCGCCGCATCAGCGCGCGGTCGTTGCCCTGACAAAATCCGCCAACATTCCATACGCCGTCGCGTACAGCCCGGGATTTTCTTCGGTGACGGCCAGGCCGGGGAAAACATCCGTTTCGAAATGGATGTAGGACGAGGTGCCGGCGATCTTGCCCATGGGCGTGGTGGCCAGCACTTTTTCGGGCATGACGGTGGCCTCTACGCCTGCGTTCTCGCCTTGACCCACGCGCTGGGCGCGGCAGACCAGCTTGAAGGGCCAGCCGTCGCGGCGGGCGTTGCGCAGGGCTTGCGGGGTGAGGTCGCGGATGCCTTCGCGCTCGATGTCTTCGAGGCGCACCGGAATATCCATCAGAACGGTAATGAGCGCGGCGGTTTTTACGGCGGCGTCCCAGCCGTCGACGTCGTGAGTGGCGTCGGCCTCGGCGATGCCAAGGGTCTGCGCTACTTTCAGGGCCTCGTCGAAGGTCACGCCATTTTCCATCTCACCGAGGATTACGTTGGTGGTCGAGTTGAGGATTCCGTGAAAGCCTTGCAGATGAACCGTGGGCATCTGATCGAATAAAGAAAAAATCGGCACGCCGTCCATGACCGTGGATTCGAAGAGGAATCGTTTGCCGCGGGCGGCGGCCAGATCGCGCAGTTCGCGGTAGGCGTGGACGATGGGGCCTTTGTTGGCGGTGATGGCGTGGGCTCCGTGGTCGAGTGCGGCGCGGATGTGGTCGACGGCGGGCTGGCCATCTTTCACGTTGAGCGAGGTGGCTTCGAAGAGGACGTCGGCGCGGGCGGCGGCGAGCCATTCGCGCACGTTGCTAGATTCGGACAGGCTGGCGCGAGGATTTGGATTGAGTGTCGGCGCTTCGCGGGCATAGCCTGCCCTGAGCTTGTCGAAGGGAGTGCCCGCGCCACATTGGTTCGGATCGAGTCCGTTCGGGTCGGCAATCCAGCCCAGACGGCGCGAGGCGATTCCGGTGATGCGGTAGGAGATGCCGTGGCGATCGCCGAGTGCCAGGGCGCGGTCTTCGAGCAGGCGGACCAGCGTCCGGTTGACGTTGCCGAAGCCGAGGAAGCAGAGGTTGTAGGTGGGGATGGATTCCTCGCAGGGGCTAAAGCCCGAGTGATTCTAGGCCGCTGACGTGGCGCTGAAGCGCCACTCTTCCACGGTGCGCCGACGCAAGCCGGTTTTTTCGTAGAGACGTTGCTGGCAACGTCTTGGCTTGCGGGGCCGCTGGCAAGAGACGTAGCAAGCTACGTCTCTACGATTGCACGTCTCGACTATCCCATCACCTGGGTGTGTTCGGGTTTGATTTTGTAGAGCACGCGGACTTCGCCGGGCTGGCCGTAGGGATATTTGTCGACGCCGAGATATTTCTTGGCCATTTTGTTGATGTGCTCGCGGCTCCGTCTTCGGTGATTTCGACGACGCGGCCGCGAATCTCGATGTAACGGTAGGGATTCTCGGGATCGATGATGGCCAGCGAAACGCGGGGATCGCGGCGCACGTTGCGGTCTTTCTGGCGTCCTTTGGCGGAATTGAAAATGACGTGCTCGCCGTCAAAATCGCACCACACGGGCGTGACTTGCGGGCGGCCATCGGGCATTAACGTCCCCAGGCTGGCAAAGGCCCGCTTCTGAAACAGATCGCGGTACTTCTCGGGGATGACTTGCGACATAAAAGCCTCCGGGAATTGGATTACGCCAGCATTATAGACTTCTCGCGGGGTAGGGTGCGCGCCCGGCCATCGCGATTAATTTCGTTTAGAATGGCGGCCTGCATTCTGGGCAGGAATTTATTTACGAGAGGGGAATGACATTGCGACCCAAATTCACGCCGTCCGTAATTCGCTGCATTGATGCTGGTCTTGGTAGTGGCGGGAGTGCTGGCACTGACAAAATCCCCACTTCTCGCACAGGACGCGAGAAATGCGGCACGCCGGGCAGGGCGAGAAATATCCGCCGACGATTGTGTTTATGACGGATTTTGGCGTGGTGGACGATTCGGTGGCTCTGTGCCGCGGCGTGATGTATTCGATTATGCCCGACGTACGCATTGTCGATCTGACGCACCAGGTGACGCCGTTCTCGATTCTCGACGGAGCGCGATTTCTGTATGGTGCGACGCCTTACTTTCCGGCGGGCACGGTGTTTGTGGTGGTGATCGATCCGACGGTAGGAAGTACGCGGAAGGCGATCGTGGCGCGATCGAAGCGCGGGCAATATTTTGTTCTGCCCGATAACGGCCTGCTGACGCTGGTGGAGCAGCGCGACGGGATTGAAGCGGTGCGCGAGATTACGAATCCGGAGTGGATGATCGGGACCAAGCTGTCGTCGACGTTTCACGGGCGCGACATTTTTTCTCCGGCGGGCGCGCATATGGCGCGAGGGGATGACTGGACGAAGGTCGGTCCGGAGATGGCGGTGAAGGATCTGGTGCGTCTGGAACTGAAGGCGGCCACGCTCGACGATCGCGGCTTGAGCGCCACCGTGATCGCGACCGACGGGCCGTTCGGAAACCTGGTCACGAATGTGGATGCGGAAGATTTTCTGAAGCTCGGATACCAGCGCGGGCAGGAGGTTCCGGTGACGGTGGGCGGCAAAGAGATGAAGATCAAGTTTGTGAAGACGTTCAGCGACGTGCCGCTGGGCCAGCCGCTGCTCTATATCGATTCGCGCGGGCATTTCGCGATGGCGGTGAACCAGGGCAGTTTCGCGGCGACTTACGGCGTGAAGCCGCCGGTGATGCTGTTTGTTCCGCGGGCGAAGTGAGATGGGATTGTCATGCTGAGCGGAGCGGGGATGATCGCAGAGCGATCATCCTCGCGGAGTCGAAGCATGCCTATTTTGAGAAATGTCGCGGGGATGGCCACCACCAGCCGGATGTGACTGTAGGGATGCTTCGACTACGAACGACCTTCGCTTCGCGAAGGTCGTTCTCCGCTCAGCATGACAATTCTTTTACGACAATTCTTCTCAGATTCACTCTACAGATTCGAATTGACTCATGCGCGGCAGCACGGCTCGCAGCAACGATTCGAATGTGGTTTTGACGCGCTCGCCGGTTTCCATGACTTCGATGTGGGAGAGCGGCTGGTCGAGGATGCCGGCGGCCATGTTGGTGACGCAGGAAATCGCGAGCACTTTGATTCCCATGTGGCGCGCGGCAATCACTTCGGCGACCGTCGACATGCCGACCAGGTCGGCGCCGATTTTCCGCAGATATTCGATCTCCGCCGGCGTTTCGTAGCTCGGGCCAAGCAGTCCGGCGTAGATGCCTTCCTCCAGAATGATGTTGAGCTTGGTTCGCCTTCTTCGCGCGCAATCTCGCGATATTCGCTTGGCGTAGGCATGGGTCATGTCGGGGAAGCGGAGGCCGAAGCGGTCGTCGTTGGGACCGACGAGGGGATTCACGCCCTGCAGGTTGATGTGATCGCGGATCAGGACGAGCGCGCCTTGCGAGTAGCCGAGGTTGATGCCTCCGGCGGCGTTGGTGAGGATGACGGCGCGGATGCCCATGCGTCCGAAGACGCGGATGGGGAAGGTGACTTCTTGCGGAGAATATCCTTCATAAAGATGGACGCGGCCTTGCATGGCGGCGACGTGCACGCTGCCGGCTTTTCCTGTAACTTGGCCGATCACCAGTTGTCCGGCATGGCCGATGGCGGTCGAGCGGGGGAAGGCGGGGATGTCGGCGTAGGGAATGCGGACGGCATCGCTCAGCGAATCGGCGAAACCGCCCAGGCCGGAGCCGAGGACGAGAGCGAATTGCGGGCGCAGTGTGGGGTGCTGGTAAGATCAGTTGTGCGGCGGAGTCGGCGAGGGTGAATTGGTCGGGCATTTTAATATCACAGGGGCTGAAGCCCACTTCATTCTTCACGCTTAACGCGGCCCCTTCGACAAGCTCAGGGCAAGCTCTGAAAGGCCGCTCTTCCACCGTGGCTTACCCATCGATCTACAAATCGCCGTCGGCCAGGTGGCGGCCGTGGCCATTGCGGTCCAGCCAATCATACAGAAATGTCTGGTAGAGATAAGAGGCGACGATCTCCTCGCCGAGTTCGTGGGTTTCGGTGCAGATGAAGGGCAGCGCGCAATCCGGCGAGCACGGCGATCAGCGATTGCGTGATGCGGTTGGGATTGGCGGCGCGGTAGGGATATTCGGACTTGATTTCGGTCAGCGACGCGGTGACCACGAGTAGGCTGTGCGGACGCTCGCTCATGCGGCGCAGCCGGTTGATGAAGACAGTGCGGTTCGTGGTGAACGACTGAATCAGGTCGGCGAGATCTTTGCGCTCGACGACGCAGGAGTCTTCCATGCCGCGGATGGAATAGTCGCCGAGCGGGAGGGCGCGTTCTTCGATGTCGGCAAACCACTTTCGAAAGCGGCGGAAGGAGAGAGGATTTTGTTCGCGGGTGTCGATGATGGCTACGGGGAGCGGGGTGCGGAGTTGCGTGCCTCCGCGCTCGGCGAGGACCGGCAGCAGCGGGTGGCGCGACGGGCGCGGGTCGTCGGAGACCACGCTAAGCGGCGACGGGATTAGGGTTCGTTTGCGCGGCATGGACTTCGTGGGTTACAGCAAAACTCCACTTCTCGCAAAGGACGCGAGAAATGGGGCACCCCCGAGGTGCTAATTCTAGAATTTCTCTCGAACTTCGCGAACGCTGTTTCCAGCTTCCATTGTTCACGGGCGTCGCTCGTTGGCGGCAAGGAACTTCGCGCATGCGGCGGACGGTTTTTCGACGCCGGCGGATCTGCGGCGCAGGCCGGCGACGGGGCGGAACGCGGCTTTCGTCTCGGCCCACAGGCTTTCTCCCGGCAGAAAGCTGTGCTCGAGGCTCTGGCGGGTCATGCGCTTCAGCTCTGTATAGGACAGGTGATAGCCTTCGACGGCGCGCAGGTATTCATGCGTCATGTCGGAGCGGGCGACGCCTTCGTCGTCAGTGGAGATGGCGACAGGAACGCCGTACTTCATGTAAACCGGCAAAGGGTGGTCATCGCCGCTGACGTCCGAGAATCTGATCGTTCGACGTCGAGATTAATTTCGACCATGCACGTTGCGCGCGGCCATTTCCTTCAGCAGGCCGATGGGATCTTTTCCTGCATGATGGCAACGCCGTGGCCGATGCGCTCGGCGTGGCCGCGTTCGATCGAGGCGCGAATGTGGAACGTGAGATCCTCGGGCTTGACCAGTCCCATCGCGAGTTCGCCGGCGTGCAGGCTGATGTGCACCTTGGGATAGACGCCGTGCAGGTAATCGAGCATGGCCATGTGCTGGTTGAAATCGTGAATGGGGACGTACCAGTCTTCGGGCATGACCAGATCTAATCCCACGAAGCGCGGATCGGAGGATGCGAGTTCGAAGCCCAGCAGGATCTGTGCGAAGACGGCTTCGGGCGGCAGGCCGCGCAGCACCTGGTAGAGGTAGCGGACGGTGACGTTGCATCCGGGTTCGGCGTCGGCGGTGCCGCATTTGAGTTCGGTGCGGGCGCGGGCGTCGTCTTCCGCCAGAGTTTTGCTGGTCGCGGCGGTGATTTCTTTCAGACCGCCGGCCAGGAGCTTTTCGCGCATTTTGGCGAAGTCGTCATTCGTCCTATCCCCATTATTCTTGTCCCCATTACTGTCCCAGCCCAGTTGCATGCCCAGTTTCGAAGCGGCGCCGCCGTCGGCAGTGTGCATGAATTCGATGTACTGCACGTGCTCGCGGGCGGCGCGGTTGATGACGGTGGCGACCGCTTCGGCAACGTGGTTGTGGGACGCGAGTCCGAACTTGTCGAAGGTGGCGAAGAAGTGGTCGTGGCCGGATTCGTCGCCGGGACGCCAGTTGCGCATCGACCAGGCGTCGACGATCTGGTTGTAGAGGATGTGGTCGCCATAAGCGCAGCGGATGCTGGGCTTGGGCGTGTAATGCTCGCAGGAATCGCAAGGCGGGGCGAGCAGGCGGGAAGTGGTGCGGTCGACGCAGAAATTGTCGGATGCGGCCCAATCGATCAAATCTTCGGCGTAAATGGCGCCGTCGAGGTGATTGTGCAGATCGCCGCCCTTGGGCACGTCGTGCAGAAAAGCCAGCAGCAACGAGGGCTGGCGGCGGATCGAGTCGAGATAGCGCGCAGTCTGCTGCTCGGCGGTTTGGGCCGCGGCCAGAGCGGAGAGAAGAACGATGATCAGATAACGGCGCAGGATCTTCAGGCTCACAGGCACTCCTTCAAGAACCCGGAATGGCATTGTAATTCGTGGGCCGGGGTGCGTGCCAATTGCGAGTCAGAGGCTTTACCACGAAGGACACGAAGTCACACGAAGGAAGCTTGATCGCAACGAATTCCTTCGTGATCCTTCGCGCCCTTCATGGTTTATGCCTTCGACTTCGAGCTGATCAGTCGCAGTCCAGCCGGGACTGCGGACACTCTGCTACATTGTTTTCTTATGGCGCCAGCTTCCAGCCAGCCGACTCGCAACTTTGCCAGCGACAATAATGCCGGGGTGCATCCCGAAGTCCTGGATGCGATTGCGCGGGCCAACCAGGGGCACGTGGTGGCCTATGGCGACGACCGTTACACGCGGTCAGCTCTGGCCAAATTTGAAGAACATTTTGGGGCGGGGATCGACGTTTTTTTCACCTTCAACGGGACTGGCGCGAACGTCCTCGGATTGCAGGCTCTGAACCGGCCGTATCACGCGGTGTTGTGCAGCGACTACGCCCACATTTATTCGGACGAATGCGGCGCGCCGGAAAAGCATACGGGATGCAAGTTGATCCCGCTGCCGCATCAGGATGGCAAGATTACGCTCGACTCGGTGCGGCACGCTTACCATGGGATTGGCGACCAGCACCATGTGCAGGCGCATGTGATTTCGATTACGCAGTCGACCGAGATGGGAACGGTTTATCAGTCGGAAGAGATTCAGGCTCTGGCGCACTTCGCCCATGAGCACGAAATGTTTCTGCATATGGACGGGGCGCGGATCGCCAATGCCGCAGCCAGCCTGGGGCAGACGCTGCGCCAGGCGACGTGCGACCTGGGCGTGGACGTGCTCTCATTCGGCGGCACGAAGAATGGGATCATGGGCGGCGAGGCGGTCATATTTTTCAATCGCGGGCCCAGTAATCCAAAACCCAGCGCGGATTTTCTCTACCTGCGCAAGCAAGGTATGCAGCTGGCGTCGAAGATGAGATTCATCGCCGCGCAGTTCGAGGCGCTGCTGACCAACGATCTGTGGCGGCGCAGCGCCGAGCACGCCAACCACATGGCGCGATTGCTGGAGGCCGAACTGCGAAAGATTCCACAAATCAAAGTGGTTTGGAAGGTCGAGGCCAACGGGGTGTTTGCCCAAATTCCGCGGCATGCCATCCAGAAAATCAAAGATCGCTACTTCTTTTATATGTGGATTGAAGAAGAATGCATCGTGCGCTGGATGTGCTCGTTCGATACCACGGAAGAGGATGTGAGGGATTTCGTAAAAGTGGTGGCGGAGGCGGTACAGGACTGAGCAACAGAGGCGTTTGCGGCTATTGCTTTTTACCACGGCATTGACTAAATTGAGCCCAAACCCCGCCGGTTTGCGCGTTGTTGTGGTTTTGAGCAGTCCGGGTCGGCAAGTCCAGTAGTCGGCAAATTCAGTAGTCGGCAAATTCAGTAGTCGGCAAATTCAGGAGCGGGCAATTCAGGAGTCTCGATGAACGGGAAGTGGTTGAGCATCGTGGTCCTTATGGCCGCTGCGGGCCTGCTGCTGGGTCTGAACAGTTGCGGCCACGATCAGCGGTTGGTGTCGATCGCGATTCAGCCGACGGTTGAGAACGTTGGCGCAACCAATATTCCCGTGCCGTTCGACGCAGGATTCCAGGTGCAGCTGCGCGCTCTGGGAACCTACATTCATCCGCCTGTCACCAAGGACATTACAAGCCAAGTGACCTGGGCATCGAACACGATCCAGATGTTCACCGTCGATTCCACAGGCCTGCTGACGGCGACCGGCGATGCGTGCGGAGGAACTCTGGTCTCTGCGACTTCAAGCACGAACACCAGCGATGGGGGCCAAAGTTCGTCGGGAGCGGTCGTGACCGGGTACATGACTGCGAATGTGATCTGCTATACGGGCAGCGGCGGAGGTGGCAACGCGGATGCTCTCACATTGACATTCTCGCCGAGCGGATCGGGGACAGTGACGAGCGATCCCGGGGGCCTTAGCTGCTCCAGCCCTGAGCCGTGTGTAGGGCCGTTTACGATCGGCTCGACCGTGACGCTGACTGCGGCCGGCACAAACGGGTCGAGTTTCGTTAGTTGGGTCGGCTGCGATACGGCGGGGAGCGTAAACCCGTGCTCGGTCACAATTACTGGAAACCGGACCGTCACCGTAACCTTCCAATAGGGGAATTTCGAGGCCTAAGCCATCAGGCGGGCTATTCCGTCTCTTCGAGCAGCTTTTCCAGCGTAGGCTTGTGTTTTTCCGGCTTCTTCTTTTTCTCGACCACGATCTGTCCGGCGGGAGGCGCGCCGACGCGCTCGCGGGCCAATTCTTTGACCGCGGTCACGGCGCGAAAGCGCTTCACTTTTTTCTTTCTGGCCATGGGGACTCTCCTTTCAGTTTATCCCACGGGCTGGAGTGCGACCACCGGGGCTGAAGCCCGGGTTTATTTCGGGCGCTGGACGCGGCGCTAAAGCGCCGCTCTTCCACAGTCGATGGCTGCGGTCGATGGCTGCGGTCGATGGCCACGATCGATGGCCACGGCGGCACGGTCGCTTGCGTGGTTTCTCCGTGTGGGCGTCGACCTCGACTCGATCGGTACTTCGACGAGTTCCGAGCCGGGTACTCCGGGAAATGTGCAATAATCCATAGTTGGTCGGGAGAGTTGGTTGGAATTGGAACCACGCGGGCCCGACTCGAAACCTCGACTCGAAACTTATGGAAGAACGCGATTTTTTTGACGAGAAGCAAGAGAAGAAAGTGGCTTCGCTGAATTGTCCCCACTGCCAGCAGGCGGGGGAGTATGAAGTGACCTGGGTGGTGCGGACCAAGAAACGCCAGTTATCGGGCCGCGCCGACGAGCGTGACCGCGCCCGCTTCGCCAAGTTCCGATCGTACATGGTGCGCAAAGACGACATGATGGCCTGCAAGAACATGCGCTGCCGTAAACGCTTCGATCTTACCGGCCAGTCGACGGTGATCACGGAGTAGGTGGTCGTTGAGGATTGCGGTCAGTTTCAGCCCGACGCAGTGCTAATGGGGATCGCGCCTCATGTAGAACTTGCGATCATCCTCATACGTAATCCGGAAGCCGAGCTGCTGGTAGAGCCGCAAAGCAGGGTTGATTTTTACAACGGCCAAGCGCACCGCCTGATGAAGGCGTGCGGCCTCGCCAATCAGGCGATTCATGACCTCGGTGCCGATACCCTGCCGCTGAAAAGGACCATCCACAAAGAGCTGCGCGAGAAAAAGCGCATCGTCCTGCATCGTGCTCTGCAACCAACCAACGTCAGAACCGTCGGCGGTGATGATGCGCACTTGCTCCAGCACCCACTGTTCAAGAAAGCCGATCGTTTGATCGCCCACATCCAGATTCAATTCTTCGATGATTCTTTTCATCCCCGCGAAGTACAGACGTTTGCAATAGTCGAAATCCTTCGAGACTGCGGGACGAAGCGCGATCTGCATTGGCTTGTAAGTAGTATGGACGATGTTGATTCTCAAGTCATCGGCTGGATTTCCAAGTGATCAGCAATGTAATCAGCAATGTGATCAGCAACCGCCAGCAACGCAACCAGCTTTTTACTGTCCCCCTCATTTATACTGTCTCGTTTGCCTGCAGCGTCGCGAGGCCGCAGGGTTAGGAGTGGTTCTCTTGAAAATTCTGGTTTGCATGAAGCAGGTGCCGCAGAAAGACGCACCGCTCAAGCTGAACGAAACGGGCGCGTGGATCCGTGAAGACGTGTCGTACGAAGTGAATGAGCCCGACGCGTACGCCCTGGAAGAAGCGCTGCGGCAGCGCGAGAAGCACAAGGGAGAAGTCGTCGTGATTACGAGCGGGCCGGCGCGGGCCCAGCAGGTGTTGCGCGAGGCGCTGGCCAAGGGCGCGGACCGCGCGATTCATCTCGAAGACGACAAGTTCGTGGGCCTCGACGCGCTCAATACGGCCAAGGCGTTCGCCGCTGCGATTAAAGACGAACAGTTTGACCTGATCTTTACCGGGCTGCAATCCGACGACTACGGCTACGCGCAAACCGGTGTGATCCTGGCTGAGTTACTGGGGCTGCCGCACGCGACCATCATCATGCACATCGAGAAGACCGACAGCGGGATTCGCGTGAAGCGCGAGCTCGAAGCGGGATACTTTCAGTTTGTCGACATGCCGACACCCGCCGTGCTGACGATTCAGTCGGGCATCAACAAGCTGCGCTACGCCACGCTGATCGGCATCAAGCAGGCGAAGAATAAGCCGCTGCGGAAAGTGGCGCTCGCCGAAGTGCAGTCGGCGCTGGGCGAAAACCTGCAGAAAATTGAGCGGCTGTATGTTCCGCAGAAAACGAAAAAGACGGAATACATTGAAGGCTCGCCGGGAGAGATTGCGAAGAAGCTAGTGGACAAACTGCGCAACGAGTTGCGTGTGCTGTAGGTGTAGCGGCGGACGCATTCGTCCGCCCGTCGAGCGAAGATCAGATAATTTTTCACCCTAAGGACTTAGCAGTGTGACCATTTCCTCGCAAACCTCGTCTTCCCAGAATTGGAGTGCGGTTGGCTATGCGGCTCACGCTCACTTCGTGCCCGCGCTCGGGCAGCCTGTGCTGGATTTGCTGCAGCCGCAGGCGGGTGAGCGCATCCTCGATCTCGGTTGCGGAGATGGAGTCCTCACGGAAAAACTGGTCGCGCTCGGTGCGCATGTGGTGGGCATCGACAGTTCTGCTGACATGGTCGCCGCCGCGCGACAACGTGGTCTGGATGCGAGAGTGATGGACGCGAGAGCGCTCACCTTTGAGAACGAATTCGACGCTGTCTTTTCGAGTGCCGTGCTGCACTGGGTGAAAGACGATCCGGACGCGCCGGTGACGGGCGCATTTCGCGCCCTGGTGGCCGGAGGAAGGTTCGTGGGTGAGTTGGGCGGCCATGCGTGCGTCGGCGCAATTACCGTCGCGTTGTTGGCAGCGCTTGAGCGCCGGGGCATCACCGATGCCGCTTCGTGGATTCCTTGGTACTTTCCGACTGTCGACGAATACGAAATCCGTTTGCGCCGGGCGGGGTTTGTGCCGCAGAGTGTGCAACTGATTCCGCGTCCCACGCCGCTGCCTACTGGAATGCGCGGTTGGCTGGAAACATTCGCGAATCCGCTCTGCGCCGCACTGCCGGCGAATGAGCGGGATAGTTTTCTCGACGAAGTCACGGCCAGGCTCAAACCGGTTCTGTGCGATTCGCAGGGGCGCTGGACTGCGGATTACACGCGCCTTCGCTTTGCGGCGATCAAGACCTGAGCAGGGGGATTTCGTGCAAGAGCATCAGAGAGTAAGAGATTTCGAGGAATCAAATGTCTGACACTATTCTCGTTGTCGTTGAACAGCGCGAAGGCAAACTGAATCGCGTCTCGTGGGAAACCATCACTGCCGGACAGGCGATTGCGGCGGCTACGGGCTGGACTCTGGAAGCGGCGGTTGTGGGCGGCAGCACCTGGTCGTTCGCGGCCGAGATTGCAGTGAAGAAAGTTGCAAAGGTATACGCTGTCGAGTCGCGCAAGCTCGAGCCTTACACGCCGGACGCGTTTGCCGCGGCGCTGAAGCAATTCCTCGCGGCGAGGCAGCCCAGGCTGGTGCTCATGCCGCATACCTACCAGGTGCGCGACTTCGTTCCCAAGCTGGCGACCGCGATGGGACGCACCGTGATCAGCGACTGCATTGGATTCAAGCACGAAAACGGCAAGCTGGTCTTCACACGGCAGATGTTTCAAGGCAAGCTGGCCGCCGACGTGAGCTTCACCGGCGATGCACCGTGGTTTGCGACGTTTCAGAACGGAGCGTTCCGCGGGGATAAGGCCGAGGCTGGAGCGAGCCCGGCCCGGATTGAAACGGTGAGTGTCGAGATTGCCGATGGCGTCATCCGCAACCAGCCGCAGGAAGTCTTCAAAGAGGCCAAGCAATCTGTCGATCTCACTCAGGCCGAGATTATCGTGGCCGTGGGCCGCGGAATCAAAGAGCAGAAGAATATCGAGATCGCCAAACAACTGGCCGATGCGCTGGGCGGAGACCTGGCCGCGTCGCGCCCCATCTGCGATTCGGGCTGGCTGCCAATGGATCGGCAGATCGGGTCTTCGGGACAAACGGTCGCGCCCAAGCTGTATCTGGCGCTCGGCATCAGCGGCGCGATTCAGCACATTGTCGGGATGAAGGGATCGCGTGCGATCATCGCGGTGAATAAAGATGCAGAGGCGCCGATTTTTGAGATTGCGGATTACGCGGTCGTGGGGAATCTGTTCGACATCGTTCCGCCGCTGATTGAGGAAGTGAAGAAGGCGAAGGCTGGAGGGTAATCAGCCACGGATTCGCACGGATTTTCACAGATCAAGCATTTAGTCGTGATTTATCCGCGACGATCCTCGTAAATCCGTGGCAGATGGTTTCTTATGCTGATTTTCCGCAAACCTCTCGAAGGCATGGAACGGCCGCAGATGCCGGCTGATGTGGTTATAGTCGGCGGCGGGCCGGCGGGGATGGCATGCGCTTTGCGGCTGGCGCAGCTGATTGACGCGCACAACGCAGCGCATCCTGAATCGCAGCTCAGCAAAGAAAATATCTACGTGCTCGAGAAAGCGCGCGAGATTGGGCAGCACTGTGTCTCCGGCGCTTTACTTGATCCGCGGTCGATTCGCGAACTGCTCCCGGATTTTGAAAAGGACGCTCCTCTCGACGCTAAAGTTGAGAAGGAGGCGGTTTACTTTCTCACCGAAAAATCCAAGTTTAAATTTCCGATTACGCCGCCGTTCCTGCGCGATCATGGCAACTACGTCATCTCGCTGAATCGTTTTGTGAAGTGGCTGGGCGGGAAGGTGGAAGCGACGGGGATCACGGTCTTCACCGGATTTGCCGGATCGGAATTGCTCTTCTCTTCTGATGGAGTGGGCGACCGCGTGACCGGCGTCCGGACTGACGACAAGGGCGTCGACAAGGAAGGTCACCAGAAATCGAACTTCGAGCCGGGGTACGATCTGCAGGCGAAAGTCGTCGTCCTCGCCGAAGGGCCGCGCGGATCGCTGACCAAACAGCTCATTCAAAAATTCGATCTTGCCAAGAACGCCAACCCGCAGACTTACGGCGTGGGTGTGAAAGAACTCTGGGAAGTTCCGGCCGGACGAATAGCGGCGGGCGAAGTGATTTACACGATGGGCTGGCCGCTGACGACAAAGGAATATGGCGGCGCGTGGATTTACGGATCAAAAGACGATGTCGTCTCGCTTGGCTTCGTGACCGGGCTCGACTATGCCGACCCGCGGCTTGATCCGCAGCGCGTGTTGCAGGAGTTCAAGCGGCATCCGTTTGTGGCGAAGCTGCTCGAGGGCGGCAAGATGATTCGCTACGGGGCGAAGTCGATGCCATACGGCGGCTGGTGGGCGATTCCGCCGGTGGCGGGTGATGGATGGATGATCCTGGGCGACTCCGCCGGCTTTCTGAATTCGGCGCGGCTCAAGGGAATTCATCTGGCCATCAAGAGCGGGATGCTGGCGGCTGAGACTGCGTTTGAAGCCCTGATAAAAGACGATGCATCGGCCGCGATGCTAGGAGCGTTCCAGAAAAAAGTCGAGTCGAGCTGGATCAAGGAAGAACTGTGGAAGGTGCGCAACCTGCATCAGGGATTCGAACACGGAATGTATGCGGGCATGTTCCATACGGCGCTGCAGATGATCACCGGCGGTCGTGGGCTACGCAACCGCTATCCCGCGAAGGCCGGATATGAGCGCATGCGCAAACTGGCCGATTTGCCGGCTGATGGCGGCGCCGAAGCGCATCTGCTCGGGCCCGCCAAGGGCGACGGCGAACTCACTTTCGACAAGCTGACCGATCTCTACCACTCGGGGACCAAGCATGAAGAAGACCAGCCGTCGCACCTGGTGATTCACGATACGAATATTTGCAACACGCGATGCGTGAAAGAATTCGGCAGCCCCTGCCAGAATTTCTGTCCGGCGAACGTTTACGAAATGGTCGAAGACGCGAGCCAGCCGAACGGCAAACGCATCAGCCTGAACCCGTCAAACTGCGTCCACTGCAAGACCTGCGACATCGCCGACCCCTACCAGATCATTACCTGGGTGCCGCCAGAAGGCGGCGGCGGACCGAATTACGACGGGATGTAAACAAGGAAACTTCTTTGCCGCGGATTCACGCGGATTTCCGCGGATCAGAATCCCATCAAAGTTTGATACATCTTCATCCCAGAGGCAACGTGCACACCAAAACATTCCGATCCGTTTCAATTTTGACGGCCACGATGGTCGTCGCTCTCTCTGCCTTCGCCCAGCAGCCTGCGCTTTCCATACCTTCCAGCGGTTCCCCCGGGCTCGATCAGTACCGCGCCTCGCGGGTTGCCATTTACACCGATGACTTCGGAGAGCTGAAACGGTATCGCGAGGCCGATGCGGCGCTAGCTCCGGCGGCGGCGAAGGAGAAGCGCGTGGTGTTCCTTGGCGATTCCATTACCGACTACTGGAAGCTGGGCGACTATTTTCCCGGCAAGCCTTATGTCGTTTTTAATCGTGGCATCGATGGGCAGAGCACTTCGCAGATGCTGGTACGCTTTCGCCAGGACGTCATCGATTTGCACCCCAATGCGCTGGTGGTGCTGGCCGGGACCAACGACGTGGCCGGCGTTACCGGGGCCACGCGCAATGAGGATATTGAGGCCAACTACGCGTCCATGGCCGAGTTGGCGCGGCTGCATCACATTGGCGTGGTCTTTGCTTCGCTGCTTCCGGTGAACAACTACACCGACGATGCCAGGGAATCGTTTGCGCTGCGTCCGCGCGAAAGAATCCTCGCGCTGAATACGTGGCTCAAGGAGTACTGCGCGAAGAACGGCCTTGTGTATCTTGACTACTTCTCCGCGATGGTGGATGACAAGGGCATGCTGAAGCGCGAGCTGTCGGATGAGGGGCTGCATCCGAATGCGGCTGGTTACAAAGTCATGACGCCGCTGGCGGAGAAGGCGATTGCGCGGGCGATTGCCGGCCGGCCGTGAATCACTGATCGAGACTCTCTGGCATCGGGGACTGCTTCCAGAATTATCCACCAGAATTATCCACCCAGAATTGTTCCCCCAAGTTATCCTGTTACGCCGAAGGACAACGACAACCACATGAAATCATCTCGCTACTTCCTGACGCTCACGTTTCTTGTCTCGCTTGCCGTCTCTGTTCTGGCGCAGCAACCTGCGCCGGCCGCTGCGCCCAGCATTCCCACCACGGGTTTCGCCGGCCTCGACCAGTATCGGGCGCGGCGCATTGCCGTTTTTACCGACGACTTTGGGCAGCTGGCGCGGTATCGCGAGGCCAACGCCGCGCTCAATCCGCCGAAGCCGGGCGAGGACCGCGTTGTGTTCTTTGGCGACTCGATCACCGACATCTGGCATCTCGACGAATATTTTCCAGGCAAGCCTTACGTCAACCGCGGCATTGGCGGGCAGACCACGCCGCAGATGCTGGTGCGCTTCCGGCAGGATGTGATCAACCTGCAGCCTAAGGTCGTCATCATTCTGGCGGGCACCAACGACATTGCCGGCAATACCGGGCCGATGCGGCTGGAGGACATTGAGGCCGACTACGCCTCGCTGGCGGAGTTGGCGCACGCGAACCATATCAAGGTGATCTACAGCTCGGTGCTGCCGGTACACAACTATACCGAGAAGTCGAAAGATTTCTTTGCCCAGCGCTCGCCGGAAAAGATTCTTGCGCTGAATGCCTGGCTGAAGAGCTATTGCGCGGTCGCCACGAATGGCTGCACGTACCTCGATTATTTCGGCGCCATGGTCGACGACAAGGGACTGATGAAGAAAGATCTCGCCGACGATGGGCTGCATCCGAATGCGGCGGGATTCAAGATCATGGCGCCGATGGCCGAGGCGGCGATTGAGAAGGCGCTGAAGTAGTCTTTGACCGTTAGTCGGCGGTCGTTGCATTCACCGTCATTACCCGAGGGATTTGGCAAATCCCGCTCCGGACTTCGTGTTCGCACGCCCTTCGCGCCTATAATCTTAATGTGGTGTCGTTTGCTCGCTGCCAACGACGAACGACGAGCCACGAACGGCCAACGACTGCCGGCAAACGACCAACGACCTTGCCTCTCCACGACAAATTCGGGCGCGCGATTTCCGACCTGCGGATTTCCATTACCGACCGCTGTAACTACAAGTGTGTCTACTGCCGGACGGGGAACGAGGGCGCGCTCTACGGCGACCTGCCGTTCGAGGATTATTTGCGCATGGCGCGTGTGCTGGTGGGCATGGGGATCTCGAAGATTCGGCTCACCGGCGGCGAGCCGCTGCTGCGCAAGGGCGTGGTTGAGTTCGTGCGCGAACTGGCGAAGCTGCGGCCTCAGGGGCTAAAGCCCTCATCTTTTCCCAGCGGTAACGGCACGGCGGAAGCCGTGCCCTTCCACGGGGCTTCGAGGCCAGATTCTTCTCACCACCCCGGCGGCGAGGCGGAAGCGTTGACCTTACGCGGAACTTCGCAACATCGTTTCGACGATCTCGAGCCGCTTGACATTGCGCTCACCACCAACGGCCACATGCTGGCCGAGATGGCGCAGCCGCTGAAGGATGCGGGGTTGACGCGGGTTACGGTGTCGATGGATGCGGTCGATCCCGACCGCTTCGCGCGCATCACGCGCGTGCCCAACGGATACGATCACGTGCTGGCGGGAATTCGCGCGGCGCGGCGGGCCGGGCTGTGGCCGTTGAAAGTGAACTGCGTGCTGATGCGCGGATTCAACGAAGACCAGATCATTCCGTTCGGCATGTTCGCGCGCGAAGAGGGCGTGACCGTGCGCTTCATCGAATTCATGCCGCTCGAAGAAGGACGAACCTGGGCGCCATCGACCGTGGTCACGCTCGACGAAATTCTGGCGCGCATGGCCGAGTACCGGCCGCTGGTCGAGATTCCGCACGCGCGCTCGGAAACGGCGCGGCGCTACCGCTTTGAAGATGGCGTCGGCGAGATCGGGATCATCGCGCCGGTATCGCATCCGTTCTGCGGACATTGCAGCCGCATCCGCATCACCAGCGACGGAAAAATCCGCACCTGCCTGTTCTCGGTGTGGGATCATGATCTGCACGCCCAGATGCGGCGCGGCGCTTCAGACGACGAGTTGGCGGACTTTATTCAGGGCGTCGTCGCCAAAAAAGAAGAGCGTCACCATATTGGCGAACCGGACTTCGTTCCGGCTTCACGCACCATGGTGCACATCGGCGGATAGCTGGTCCAGTTTTGGCGGAGCCGTGCATGGACTCGTGGAATGTGCTTGATCCTGTTGTATTGAGACCGGCAGGCGATGTATCCGCCGCCTTCGTCCAGGCCGGGGTGCTTGACTATCGCGCGGCTGCACGACATGTCAGTCGCCTGCCGTACGGGCGGAATCTCTTTCCTGCGAGCCCCCTGGCCGTCGTGCGCGAAGGCCGCGGGACCTGTAGCACCAAGCACGCGCTTCTTCGCAGAGTTGCAATAGAGCAGGAGTTGGAAGTCGCGCTGGTGGTCGGAATTTACGAGATGAATGCCGAGAACACTCCAGGCGTTGGCAGCGTCCTTGAGAGATATGGTCTGACAAGTTTGCCGGAAGCCCACTGTTATCTTCGTTACCGCGGCAAGCGAGTTGATGTTACGCACGAGAGCGGCACCGGGCGAGAGTTAGTGTTCCTTTCTGAACAGGATATTGCTCCGGAACAGATTGGCGAATACAAGGTCGCTCTCCATCGGCAGTTCTTGCAGCGATGGATGATAGAGCGCGACGTGGCCGGCGGCCGAGACTTGAACGAGTTGTGGCGAATCCGCGAAGAATGTATTGCAGCCCTCAGCCGATGGTCGGGCCGCCTTGCGCTGCGTTAACATCGCTCTGATGAGGCCGCTTTGATGAGACGAATTGCCCTGCTACTGTGTCTGGCGAACCTGCATGTGCCTGCAGGTTCGGCACAACAATCTGAAGCTGCAGAGCCAGGACGGGCCTATCTCGGATTCGACGCCAACGACTATCCCGGCGACGCGAATCTCAAAACGCTGCATCAGACTTTTTCCTACACGGGATACTGGCTCAGCCCTCCGCCGGACGAGAAGACGAACAGCTGGGTGGGGCATCGGGCGGCGATTGAGTCGGCGGGGTTTGGATTTCTCGTTCTGTTCAATGGACGGCTGTACGCCGAATTGAAAACCGTGGCCAATGCCACTCGCCTCGGACAATCCGATGCGCGGGCCGCTGCTGCGGCGGCGCGGCGCGAGGGCTTTCCGCTGGCGGCCATTATCTTTCTCGATCAGGAACAGGGTGGGCGTATGTTGCCGGAGCAGAAGGCGTACATCTATGCCTGGGTCGACGGCATCGTCGCGGCAGGATTTCGCGCGGGAATTTATTGTTCGGGCATGGCCGCGACCGACGATGGCAACGTGGTCACTGCCGAAGACATTCGCGCACATGCCGACGACTCGGCTCCCGGCGACGCGGGCAAGAGTGCCCGCGCCACACAATCTAAACCTCGCGAGATCGTCTACTGGGCTATCAACGATGCTTGCCCGCCCGCGCCGGGATGCGCGTTTCCACAACATCCGCCCAGCCCCGCCGAGAGTGGAGTGAAATTCGCCGAAGTCTGGCAGTTCGCGCAGTCGCCGCAGCGCAAGGACGTGGCCGGGCGCTGCACCAACTACAGCCGCGACGGAAACTGCAATGCGCCGGGCATTGACGGTGACGGGCTGAAGATCGGGCTGAAGTTCGAACTGAAGATCGATCTCAATTCGGCCGCGTCGGCTGATCCTTCTCACGGCCGGACTCGCTGACGAACAAACTTCTTTGCCGCGGATTTGCGCGGATTCGCACGGTCAAAACCACCTTCCAGATTGAGATTCGATGTTAGTATCCGGCCCAGGGGCGGAGAAAGCGAGTAAGAGTATGACAAGGCAATTCACGGCAACGGTTCTTGGTTTCAGTCTGGCGATTCTGCTGCTGCAGGCATCTGTCTGGGCCGCGGAGCAGGCGAAGCCAGCGCCCGCGGCGCCGATTCCGGTGCAGATTCTTGCCGCCAAGAAAGTGTTTCTGGCCAACGCCGGCGGAGACCAAACTTTGCCTGACGACGGGCAGTTCAGCGGCGGGGTCGAACGGTCGTACAACCAGTTCTATGCGGCCATAAAAACCTGGGGGCGGTACGAGATTGTAGGCGCTCCCGGGGATGCAGATCTGCTGCTCGAAATACGGTTCACCGTTCCCCCGGTTGGTGGGCCTGTGGTTCGAGGGGATACCATCGGAGGCCGGCCCTATGATCCTCAGTTTCGGCTGGAGATTCGCGATCCGAAGTCCAATGCCGTGTTGTGGGGGTTCACCGAGCACGCGCAATGGGCCATACTGCAGGGCAACCGCGACCGGAATTTTGATCAGGCTCTGACCAGGATCGTGAGCGATGTTCAGGGGTTAATCGCTCCAGCGGACGCGGCTAAGCCCTGATTCCGGCTTCCGCGCGGCGTCTGCCACGGGCCGAATTGTAGTCGCCTCGAGAGTTTGCACACGGCGGCATGCGCTAAGATAGAAGCATCCCATGGCGGATCGTACGTTCACTCTCGATGAAGCGCAGTCCCTGTTGTCCGTGCTGGAATCACTGCTGCGCGCCGCCATTGCGGGCAAGCAGGTGATGGAGGAAGTCGAGGCCGAGCAACAGGCCCTGAGCCACAGGATTTTTCTGAATGGGGGCATGTTCATCGATGTGGTGCAGCAGGCCCGGCGCAAAGGGGAGCGGATCAAGGCCGAACAGCGCGCCAAGGATGCGCTGGCCGAGATCGACTCCATCGGCGTGCAGGTGAAGGACATCAACATTGGCCTGCTTGATTTTCCCTGCGAAGTCGAAGGCCAGATCATTCTGCTGTGCTGGAAGCTGGGAGAGCAATCCATTACCCACTGGCATGGAACGCAGGAAGGATTCGCCGGCCGCAAGCCCATCGACGAACGCATCGCGCGCGCCCGCAAGGCAAACTAGAGAGCAAAAGCGAAACCTTCAACCACGAAGGGCGCGAAGTCGCACGAAGGAAACCCATAAAACGAATTCCTTCGTGATCCTTCGTGCCCTTCGTGGTTCATGCTTTTTTCTGCAAGCCGGGTGGGGAAGCACGTTCTAACCGGGAAGCGGACTGCCTGGCCTGGTGCGTGAGCGCGATTGGCAGGGATGGTTCCGCGCCCGCGGTTCAGGTACTGCGGTGTGCCCCGGGCGAAATCATCTCTGCTACAATTTTTGCAGAATTGATCGTTTGCAGACTGATCGTTTGCAGACTGATCGGCAGAGAAATACGCAGAAAAAATAGGAACGGAGCGGGGCGCGCCGAAGGAGTCTTAACGAATATGTCATCCACGAAGTCGAAACTCCGGCTGGTATGCGCCTTTGCCGCGCTGGCAACCCTGGCTCTGGCAGTGGGCTGCCGAGGATTTTTCGTCAAGCCAACTCTCACCGCGGTCGCGGTCGGGCCGGTTTCGCCGACGATCTACGTTGGGGGCGTGGATGACACCGTTCAAATGTTTGCCGTGGGTACTTTCAACGATACGAGCAATGCGAGTACGTCGGTGACATGGGGGGTTACGGGGACTGCCACGAACGGTCAAAGCAACATCGCGACGATCACCGCTGGGGGCCTGGTTACAGCGACAAATGCCGGCTCGGGAACGGTCACGGCGACCTCGAATATACTTCCGACAATCAGCGGGACCCAGCCCATCATAGTTTCAGTAGCCTGCACAAGCGCGCCCATCGTCACTCCCTCCACGGCCTCCCTGACGGAGCTGAGTCCCAGCCAGGAATTCACGGCTACCTGCAACGGCGGGCAAGATATCAGTACCGTAGCAACCTGGTTCTCGAGCAACACGGCGCTCGCTACCTTTTCTTCAGATGTCCTGACCGCAGTAGAGGGCAGCGGCAATGATGGCACTTTGTACATTACTGCTTCCGCCAACGGCTTCACCAGCACCCAGATTAAGGTCCAGGTCAGCACGTTCTGATTCAGGCCCTGCAAAAAAATCGAATCCTATGGGTGCCCCATTTCTCGCGGTCTGTGCGAGAAGTGGGGCCTTTGACTTTCGCGCTGACTTGAGGATTTGTTCCAGCCGGTTGGATTTGGGTGGTCTTCGCGAAGGTGGATTTCCAGCACAAAAAATCCCCACTTCTCGCGCAAAAGACGCGCGAGAAATGGGGCACCCGGCCGGTATCAATCCCAACGTTTCTGCTGCGTGATTTCCATCACATACCGCTCCGGTTCCTTCGCGGGCGCCGGCGTTTTTGCTTTTCAATCAGCAATCGAAAATCAGCAATCAACAATTCTTTATTCTTTCATGACCGCGTCAATGGTGGAGTAAAGCTGGCTGGCGGGCTCCTTGACTTCCACGTACGGCCGGTTGGCGTTGCGGCTGCTGACGATGTAGACGGTGGGCGTGTGGTCGATTTTGATGGCCTTGCCCAGGTCGCGGTCGGCGTTGACCAGCGCGGCGAGTTTTCCATCCGGATCGAGCCTGAAGGGCAAATCGACCTTATGCGCGGCGCCGAATTTTTCTGCATACGAGCGCAGGTTCTGCAGGGTGATTTCCAACTGGTTCTCGAAAATGTAATCGCGGAACTCGTTGCCCATCGCCTTGGAGTGCGTGTCGAAATAGCGCGCCATCACCGCAGCCTGATACGACCAGGGATGCAGCGGCAGCGGGAAATCGTGACGGATGACCGGGATCTTGTAGGTTTTGGAAGCCTGCTCGACCAGCGGCGCCGTGCGCCGGCACATGGGACACTCCAAGTCCTCGAACACCACGATGGCGACCTGCGATCCCTTGGGCGGCTGAAACACCGTATCCACTGTGTCCTGCGCGGCAGCGCGCACGGCGCCGGCCAGCGCGATCATGCCCAGCGCGATCATGGAAAGCAGTGACAGAACAACCAGACGATGGCAGATTGTATTTATCTTCTTCATGTTCATGGGATCTTTGATTTATTGCTTCATTGGCAAATCGGTTTCATTGGCGAATCGGTGTGACCAGAGAAAACGTCCACATCCCTCTTAATATCTTAGACGCAAGATGCCACGTCCGGGCAGCCTGCCCGAGCGAACTTCCAACCCACGGAAGTTCTATTCACGAAGTTCTACTAGCATGGTAACTGACGCGAGCTGAGAATGTCTTGATGTGTCCGGCAATGTCCACAAAACATGCCCGCACCTAATCCCCGCACCACAAGCGCAAACCTCTTGAACTTTCGTGCCGGAAACGCGTGCCTGCAAAGCGATATAGTAGAGAGTCTCCGTTCGTAACGCGTACTCCATCGTGAACCTGTCGGGCTCAATCCGGGTGGGCTGGCTGATTCTGCCGGCGCTGATTCTGCCGGTGATGGTTCCGCTAATGCTGGCGGCCCTGTTGTTGGCTTCTGGCTGTGGCCGCGGGCGCCACCGGGTGCTGGAGGTGGCGTACGTATCGGCGCCGCAGGCTGCGCTGCGCGACCAGGTGGCGGCCATCTTCAATCGCGTGGGCAACGTGAAAAATGGAGAGCGCGTCGAGGTGCTGGAGCGCGAGAAGCGTTTCGCCCGGGTCCGCACCGCCAGCGGTATCGAAGGCTGGATCGAGCAGCGCTTCCTGGTCGATCAAAAAACCTACGACGCCTTGCAGAAACTCACTGCCGACAATCAGAACGATCCCGTGCAGGCCCCGGGAGTCCTGCGAAACGAGACCAATCTGCATGTAACTCCCGGCCGGGAGACCGAACACTTGTATCAGCTGGCCTCGGGCGCGAAGGTCGCGATTCTGAAGCGGGGAACCGCCGAGAAGCAGGCGGGCGCTTTGCCGCTGCCCAAGCGCGAAGTCAACGAGGCGGTGAAGTCGGGCGCCAAGAATCCTTATAGTCCGGCACTCGAAGACTGGTGGCTGGTGCGCGACGATCAGGGCCGCGTGGGGTGGGTGCTGGCGCGGATGGTGGATGTGGACGCTCCGCTTGAAGTTGCGCAATATGCCGAGGGCCAGCGCTTCGTCGCTTTCTTTGTCCTGGATCAAGTACCCGACAACGACAAAGGCGTGCAGAAACAGGTCTCGCAATATCTTTGCGTGATGACCGATCCCCACGACGGCCTGCCCTACGACTTCGATCAAGTCCGGGTCTTTACCTGGAACACGCGGAAACATCGTTATGAGACCGCCTACCGCGAACATGGCCTCGACGGGGTACTGCCGGTCACGGTCACAAACGAGAGCTTTGACAAAGAAGGAACCCTGCCCGTCTTCATCCTGCGCGTGAAGAACGACGCGGGCACGGTCAGTGAGCGCAAGTACAAGCTGAACAACCCCATCGTCCGACGAGTGCTGGCGCCCGGGGAAGTGGTCTCCAGGCCAGCCAAAAAACGCCGGCGATAAGCAGGCCAGCCCGCCTCCCGAGCCCTGCTTTGCATTCCAAATATCATATCGACCTCCCCGATTTCTCTTGATTTCGGTATCGAGACTAGACGCTGGTAGACTAACCTGTTGAAAACAAATTGTTTCGAGTTCGCTGTGTTTGGATTGTGACTTGCATTGGTTAGTCTGTTCTCATTGTGTAGGCGTTGCTGTTTTGTGCAGTCATTGTGTCCAGTCATTGTGAAGCCCGCGACAGACGGGTGGAGTTGGCAATAGATTCTTGCAGTTCAAACTCTTACGACTTGTTTAAGAATGTTTGCAACACATCGGATCGCGCGATTGCTCCCAGGGAAACCCGCATAGCGCTGGCATCCGATTCCGAAACACAAAAATTTTGAAGGAGGTAGGAAATGCGTTTTGAACGTTTTCCTCGAATTTGCGGTTGGCTGTTGGTAGCGGCAGCCCTGATTGTGTCGAGCTGCGCACTGTTCGCCCAGGAAACCACGGGCGGTCTTACTGGAGCGATTAAGGATCCAACGGGCGCGGTGGTCAGTGGCGCCCACGTGGTTGTGACGGGCACCTCGCTGGTGGGCAACAAGGAACAGAATACGGATGCGGCTGGCTATTATCGTTTTTCGAACCTGCCGCCTGGGACTTATGCGATCAGCGTTACCGCGAAGGGATTCAAGACGACGAAACGCGAAGGCCTGACGCTGGAAGTCGGTCACCTTCCCTCGGTGGACATCACGCTCGAAGTGGGCGCTGCTGCTGAAGTGGTTGAAGTGAGCGGCGCAGCCCCCGAAATCGATGTCACCACCAACCATACGATGACGAACATTACCGAGGATGTGATCAACGATGTCCCACACGGACGTTCGTTTCAGTCGGTAATTCAGTTCGCTCCGGCGGCCAGCAATGAACCTCTCGGCGGCAGCATCGGCACGAGCATGGGCAGTGGAACCGGCGGGCAATCCCCGGGCAGCAGCGGCAACGGTCAGTCCTTCGGCTACTCAGTGGCTGGCGGCTCCGATTCGGAGAACCGGTATCTGGTGGAAGGTCAGGAGACTGCCGATATTATTGGCGGCTTCTCGCATACCCAGGTGCCTTTTGACTTCATTCAGGAAGTGCAAGTGAAGACTTCGGGTGTTGAAGCCGAGTACGGCGGCGCCTTGGGTGGCGTCGTCAACGTGATCATGAAGAAGGGCAGCAATGTGATTCACGGTTCGGTCTATTCGCAGTTCGAAAACCAGGGCTTGGATGGTTCACCGAACGCCCAAACCCGTTATAACCCATTGGACGGCGGTACTTTCCCCACAACCGACCCCTCATCCCAGCTCTACCAGCCCAAGAAAGATACGTACAGCGATGTGTTCCCTGGCTTTGCGGTAGGCGGGCCCATCCTTAAAGACAAAGTTTGGTTCTTCGCTGCCTTCAATCCCGAGCTAGCCCGGGATGCGCGCACGATAAACTATGGCCAGAGCCTCGCTACCAGCCTCCAAGGTTTGGGATCGGTACCTTATAGCACCAATACCGACACTTACTATACGACGGCGCGAATTGACGCCACGCTAACGGACAAGATTCGCGTGTTTGGCTCCTGGCTGTATCAGTTGCAGAGGCAGAGTGGTGAATCGCTACCCGGCGCGGACTCCACCATCGGTTTCAACCCGAGCGCGAGTCAGACTTGTCAGGCAAACCCCACATGCGCCGGTTTCGATAACGTGACCAACACCATACCGGTGATCGCGTTCGGCCATGAGCTCGGTTTCGTTGCCCCCAACACGGTGACCAATTTTGGCGCCGACATCACGCTCACTCCTCGTCTGGTCGCAACCACACGCTTCGGCTACTTCTTCCAGAACTATCATGACTTCGGCTACCCAACCACCGGCGTTACCGATTTCTGGGAGCTCAACGGCAATGGCGCCACTGACGTCAACGGAAACGCCTTGCCGGCGGCCCTGGTTCAGGGAAGCGGGTATTTCAACGAGCCCCAGAACCAAAACTACACCGTCGACAACGCGAACAAGCGCGTCCAGTTCGACCAGGATGTTGCTTGGTTCAAGAGTGGATGGGGTGGGACGCATAACTTCAGATTCGGCTATCAGTTGAACCGCTCCTCCAACCAGATCAACCAGAGATGGAATGAGCCCTTTGTCCAGATTTTCCCGGGTGCTTCGGGCCTGTACTACTCCGCGGGAGCCACGGGCTATGCGAACTGCGCAGCTCTGGTGGCAACATATGGCCCGCAATATGGTGACCCGGGCGGTGCCGACTGCACCGGAACGTATGGTACTGCAGTGGTGCAGGACTATGGATCGTTAGGATATGCAGTCAGCTATAACCATGGTCTGTTTGCGCAAGACTCCTGGACAATCGGCCATGGTGTCACGATCAATGCAGGCATACGCCTGGAGAAGGAGTATCTGCCTGGGGAGACGGCAAACCTGACGCTACCCTTGCCGGCGCATCCGATCGATTTCGGTTGGGGTGACAAAGTTGCCCCCAGAGTCGGAGTTGCCTGGGATGTCTTCAAGGACGGCAGGATGAAGGTGTTCGGAAGCTATGGCGTATTCGTCGACAATATGAAGTTGAATCTGGCCATCAGTTCGTTCGGCGGCCAATACTGGAACAATTGCGCCTACGCGATGATGGATCCGAACTCGCTCGCTTTGCTCGATCCGGTGCGCGACAGTACCGGGCACTACTGCAGCCCCACGGGAGGCAGCACAGGAGAGGCCAATCTACAGCCTCCCCCGCCTGCAAACTCGTTGATCTTCCTGGAGAATGCGAACGAGCGTGGTACGGAGGGTGTTACGCCCGGTTTGAAGCCCTATCGCCAGCATGAGTCGGTGTTTGGCGTGGACTACCAGCTTGGCAAGCACCTTGCGTTTGAAGCTCGCTGGGATCGCCGCCGCCTCGACCGCGTCATCGAGGACGCAGCGCTGTTCAATTCCTCGGGCGAGGAAATCTTCACCATCGTCAACCCCGGTTATGGACAAAATGCCATCAACGCGACTTGCGCTACTGCTGGCGTCGGCCCCACCGGCCCTTACGACGCCTGCCCGCCGGACCCGAAAGGGGCTCGGAGCTACGATGGCCTGGAGATGCGCATAACCAAGACGACCTCCCAGCATTGGTTCGCCATGGGTTCCTACACGTATAGCCACTTCCGGGGCAATTACACCGGGCTGAGCAGCACTGACATCTCCGACGGCGGCGGCGGCCGCAATGCGCCGAACAACAGCCGCGCCTTTGACGAGACGTACTTCTCGTTTAACGCATACGGCGGTTCCTCCAGCGGACTGCTTCCAACCGACCGGCCAAATAAGTTCAAGGGGTATGCCTACTACGAGTTGGGCGAGGGCAAGCACTTCACCACCGACCTGGGTCTGTTCCAATTCGCCTATCAAGGCTCGCCGGTGAGCAGCTACATCGACGTGGGTTACAGTGTTATCCCCGGTAACTATTTTGCTGTTTACACAGAGGGCCGCGGGAAATGGGTGGATGTGACCGGTACCACTGGGGATCTCACCATCGGCAACTCCTATGTCCGGCGAACTCCGTGGTTCACGCAGAGTGACATCAATCTCGTGCAGAATTACAAGATCTCCGAGACCAAGGTGCTCAGCTTCACGGCAACCATCCCCAACGCGCTTAACCAACACTCCATTACGGCGTACAACGAGCAGATCGATTCACAGCAGTTCGCAAGCTTTCTGCAGCCGGGAGGACTTCCGTTCTACTACGGAGGAGAGGCTTACTCCCTCTACGAACACGCGTATCCCTGGAAGACGATGGTCAACGATCCAAACTTCACCAGCAGCCCGAACGGGACCATTCCAGACAGCAAGTACGGTCAGCCTTACCTCTACCAGCTGAGCCGTAATATCCGTCTGCGGATTGGGTTCACGTTCTAGTTGGACTGTAGTCTTAAATAAGGAGGCACTTCCGGGCCTCCTTATTTTTTTGGGGCTGAGCGGTTACAACGGCGCGGTCGGGCCAATCAGCGTGGATTGCGCATAGGGGGCCGGATTCCCGGCTCCCCTTTTTTTTGCTCACAAATAGTCAGCCCCACGCCTAGGTGTGGGGCTTTTCTTCACTTCACCGGCAAACTGCTGGCTACTTCCCGAAGATCACGTAGTGGTAGCTGGTGGCCATGAAGAACAGCAAGGGGACAGACAAGAAGAAGTTCATGCGCGAAGCGAGGAAGGCTTGGCGGGCCATAATCGCTGCGTTGGGCGGAGGAGTGCCCGCGAGTGTGCCACGAATGATTTTCTTGTTGTTGGGCCAGATGATGCCCCAGACGTTGAACAGCATCACGATGCCGAATCCTCCGCCTACGCCGATGCAGAGTACGTGGTTGTCGTCTTCGCCGACCGGAGTGTAGTTCACGAAGAGCCAGGCCGCGGCGAAGCACAGGATGGCCGTGATCGCGCCTAGAACATATCCATTGGGGGTCATTTTCTTAATCACCATAAACAGGATGAACCAGACCGCGAGCCACAGCAGCAGGAAGAATCCGATGGTGGCCGCGCGCCGCCGCCCTGGCGCTTAGCGTCGGCACCGACGAGAACTGTCCCCAATACCAGAATCCTAAAAAGACCGTGGCCAGCGAGCTCCAGCGAAACCAGTTCAGCGCGGGCAGGGTGAGGTACTGGAAAATTTTAGCCTTCATGGGGGCGTCCACTTGCTTCATAAAGGGGACGTTGATCAGGTTGAAGAAATACAGCAGGCCGATCCAGGTGATGCCGGCGATGAAGTGGAACCAGCGCAGAATGAGCTGAGTGGCTTCCGAACCGGTAATGGTGGCAGAACAATGAGGCATGACGCAAAGCGACTGACCATCGGATGTCCGCCGCCAACTGGGTGGTGCAGTTGTAAGGTCTCCGAAGGCCAGAGATGAGGCGGCATTCGGCAAAAAAGACGGCTGCAGTGAAGAATCCGTCGCGAACCCGGAGATCGCGTCCGGGTCGCGCCGAGTCGAGGAAAGTCTGCACTCAGCGGACTTGGGCTGTCAACTCTACCCGGCAACTACCGGCAGCTGCGGCAAGTTCTGGTTGAAAAGCGGGAGAGATCGCCGTATGGTATTCACATTATCCGCTGGAGCCCGGCCCGAATTGGGTGCACGCCGCCGCGGGGTTTGCCCCCCCTTGTTCCCCAGGGCTGCGGGAGGCCTCGGGAACAAGTTGTTGCATTGAGCCTGCCCATGGGCGCCTGTGGGCCGGTGACTGGCAAGTTCGCAGCCTACAAATCTTCGCAGTTGGCAAAGCAAGGAGATCGGCGATGGACAGCAATAAGCCGGCACAGAACATTCAGGATTCCTTCCTTAACACGGCCCGCAAGGAGAGACTCAGCATTACGATCTACCTGCTGAGCGGCGTAAAGCTGACGGGCCGCATCCGCTCTTTCGACAAGTACTCCGTGGTACTGGAGGCGAACGGTCAGGAGCAACTCATCTTCAAGCATGCCATCTCCACCGTGGTAATGGGGAGGGTGGCCTCGACCCATGTCGCCCACGTGGCGCATCCGGAGAAAGCGGCCGCGTCGGCGCCAGTTCCAGCGGCAGCGGCGAGTGCTTCGGGCACCGACGGATAAAAGGCGTTTTCGGATTGCGAAGCTCTCAGAGCAAGAAATCCCGCGGCGTGGCGCGTGCTCGCAGACGTGTGCCTCTCGGCACCGAGGTTGTCCGCGAAGAACCGCAGCAGGAGCGCGCGTTCCTGGTTGGGATTGAGGTGCGGACTCGCGGGCGCAGCGGAGCCCGGGGAACGGTCACCGCCCAAGCCTCGGCGGCGCGCGATGCCGCCGCGATGCAGCCGGTGAAGGCAGGGGCCGGGCTTCCCGGGGTTTCTAACAAGTCCAACGGCAAGCCCAGTATTCCCGAGTTCGATGCCGACGAGTCCCTGGCCGAACTGCGCACGCTGGCCGAGAGCGCCGGAGCCAAAGTGGTCGGCGAACTTTTGCAGCGGCGCGACCGGCCCGATCCCGCGACTTTGGTGGGCACGGGGAAGCTCGAAGAGATCGCGGGCGCGGCGGCCTCGTCCAATGCCGACGTGGTTCTGTTCGATCACGATCTCAGCCCTTCGCAACAGCGCAATATTGAGAAAGTCATTCAGCGGCGGGTTATTGATCGCACGCAGCTGATCCTCGACATTTTTGCGCGGCATGCGCGCACCCGGGAAGGCCAGTTGCAGGTCGAGTTGGCGCAGTTGCACTACATGCTGCCGCGGCTGGCCGGGCATGGCATTGAAATGTCGCAACTCGGCGGCGGCATCGGCACCCGCGGTCCCGGTGAAACCAAGCTCGAAACCGACCGGCGGAAGATTGCCCGGCGCGTTCGGAACGTAGAAGGTCAAATTGAAAATGTCCGGCGCATTCGGGCGCAGCAGCGGCAGCGGCGGGAGTCCGCGCCGGTCGCGACTGTGGCGCTGGTGGGCTATACGAATGCCGGCAAGTCGACGCTGTTCAATGCGCTGACGCAGGCCAAGGTGCTGGAATCATCACGCATGTTCGCCACGCTCGATCCCACGATCCGCGGCGTCGTTCTCCCGTCAAAGCGCAAAGTGCTGATGTCCGACACCGTCGGATTCATCCGCAACCTGCCGCACACCCTGGTCTCGGCGTTCCGCGCCACGCTCGAGGAAGTGCAGCGCGCGTCGCTCATTCTGCAGGTATCGGATGCGAGCAGCCAGCTCTCGGCCGAGCAGGACGCTCAGGTGGAAATTGTTTTGAAAGAACTGGAAGCCGAGAAGAAGCCGCGCCTGCGCGTGATGAACAAGATCGATCTGCTGGATGACGAAGTCGCGCAGAGTCTGCAAGCCGACGCCATGCGCGAAGGCTCGAACACGGTCTACGTCTCCGCCACAGAAGGCACGGGATTAGAAAAGCTGCTGGCGCGAATCGACGCGATGATCGAAGAAGACGCCGTCAGCCGCGTGCACCTGCGCGTCCCGCAGAAAGAAGGCAAGATTCTGGCCATGCTGGAAGCCAAGGCGCGGATTCTTTCGCGGAAGTATAAAGACGGAGCGGTGGAGTTGGAAGTCGAGGCCCCGGCGTCGGTGGTGCGGAGGGTGCGGGAGTGGGTAGTCGTGTAAGCCAGCGACTCCGAAGGCCGGGTGCACCATTTCTCGCGTTCTTCGCGAGAAGTGGGACTGGGTCTACGGAGATCCTCTCGAAATGTGGCTCTGCAAATCCCCACTTCTCGCAAAGAACGCGAGAAATGGTGCACCCGGGGATCGTGTTCTCCTAAAGGAAGCCAAACTGAGACAGGAAATTTAAATGGGCCGGCAACCAAGAAGCGGTGACATTCCTTGGCTATCGGCCCATTCGATCCTGAATTGGATCGGAGGTGATAGTTCAATGCTAATCCTCTTTTCGACGAAGTCAAGCGGTATATGCAGAAATCTGCGACACTGTGCACGCGAGAGGACATCCACGGACGCCCACCAGGCTAAAGCCCGTGTTTTGAATCGCTTTGGAAGGTACAACTGAAACCGATCTCATCCCAAAACGAACCTTCAAAGGATTCGTCCGTCTTTCCGCCGCAGTTATGCCAGCGCACTTCTCTCCCGGCTAAACCGATCTTCTTCGCGTTGACATAAACTCCTTTTGACGTTTAGACTTAACAGTTTTCATAGCCCTCATTATTCCGGTCTACATCAGCACCAAATGGATCAGACGCTTCAACAACTAGGGGAATTACTGCTCGGATCGGTGCCGACAGTGATCCTGCTGGCGCTGCTGTACGCGCTCTACACCGGGATTGTGCACAAGCCGTTGCAGCGCGTGCTCGCCGAGCGGCGCAGCAAGACGGAAGGCGCGGTGGAAAAATCGCGTGCCGACATTGCCGCGGCCGAGGCGCGTACGGCCGAGTACGAGCAAAAGTTGCGGGAGGCGCGGGCCGTGGTCTTTCGGGCGCAGGAAGCGCGGCGGCAGGCCGTGCTGCAGGCCCGAACGAGCGCTTTGAACGAGGCGCGCAGCAAGGCTCAGGCGCAGGTGCAGGCGGCGAAGAAAGATATCGAAAGCGATCGGGCTGCGGCGGAAACGGGTTTGCCGGCCGATGCAGCGGCGCTGGCGCAGGAAATCGTACGCCGCGTGCTGCAACCGGCGGGAGCGGGGCGATGATGTTCTTTCAGACGATCGCCCCGGCCAAGAAGACTTTGATGTACATAACTTCATCTTCGATGATTGCGAGGCGGATGATTGCGAAGAGGATCGTTCGCGCAGCGCTGCTGGCACTGTTGATCGTGAGTGGCGCGAGTGTTGCGTCGCTGCGGGCGCAGGAGCAACCGGCTTCTTCGCCGCAGCCGTCGAGCGTCGGTTCACAAACGCCAGGTGGCCCTGGCCGGCAACTGGCGCATGAAAGCAAGGAAGCTGCCGGAACAGAAAAAGACGAGATGGAGGAGTTCAAGCGGTCGGCCTCGGTGCAAGCCATTGCGCGGCTCACCGGCCTGAGCTTGCAGCATGCCTACTGGCTGAGCGTCATTCTGAACTTTGTGGTGATCGCCGCCGCCATCCTCTGGGCAGGGCGCAAATATTTGCCCGGAATGTTTCGCGACCGCAGTGCTGCGATCCAGAAGGCGATGCAGGAAGCGCAGATGGCTAGCGAGGAAGCGCGCCGCAGGCTGGCCGAGATTGAGTCGCGCCTGATGAAACTCGATGGCGAAATTGGCATGATGCGCAACGCCGCCGAGAAAGAAGGCGCTGCCGAAGAAGCCCGCATTCAGGCCGCAGCCGAAGAAGATGCGCGCAAGATTGTGACCGCGGCCGAGCAGGAAATCGCGGCGGCGGCCAAGGCGGCGCGACGGCAACTCACGGCGTATGCAGCCGATCTGGCGGTGGGACTGGCGCGGAAACAGATTCATGTCGATGCTGCCACCGATCAGACTCTGGTGCGCAATTTTGCCGGGCAGTTGGGTGCGTCTTCCGCCAATTCGGGCGGAAGTTCGGGGGGTTCGGGTTCCGGAAAGGACAGGAACTAGCGAATGGCTTCTGTCGCCAGCACGTATGCCCGGGCCTTCGCCGACGTGGTTCTCGGCGCGCATCTCGATGCGAATCGAGCCCTGGGCGGGCTGCACCGGATCATGAATCTGCTGGCCGAGAGCGAAGATTTGCGGCGGGTTTGGGAGAATCCGGCGGTGCCCGCCGACCAGAAGCGCAAACTGCTGGATGCGATTGTCGAGCGCGAGGGAATTGAACAGCATGTGCGCAACCTGGTCGCGATATTGATCGATCGCAGGCGTATGCAGTTCCTGGGGCGCATCGTCGAGCAACTGAAGAAGGAACTGGATGCGCGCATGGGATTCGCCGAAGCCCACATCACCAGCGCGCGCGAGCTGGGCGATGCCGAGAAACGCTCGCTCGAAGCCCAGATCGAGAAAGCCACGGGCAAGAAAGTGCGGGCGCACTTTGGACTGGATGCGTCTCTGCTGGGCGGTGCGGTAGTCCGCGTGGGCAGCACAATCTACGACGGCTCAGTGAAGGGCCAGTTAGAAAAGATTCGAGAGGCTATTAGCTCTTAGCAATTGGCTTTTGATTCAAGACGGTTGCGTGAGCGCGAGCGAGCCCGAGGAGTGGAAAGAGATAAGAGCTCCCTTCAGCGCCGGCAGTGCCGTAGAAAGTGGATAGGGATCCTTCGACGCGCGTTGAGCCTCACTTCGTGACGCTCAACACTTGCTCAGGATGACAGACTTTGAAAAAGGGTTGTAGCTAAGAGCTAAAGGCTAAGAGCTGATTTTATGGCACAAATCAAAGCAGACGAAATTACGAAACTGATCCGCGAGCAGATCGAGAACTACGAAACCAAGATCTCCGTGGATGAGACGGGCACTGTCATCACGCTCGGCGACGGCATTGCGCGCGTCTACGGACTCGACAAGGTCATGGCCGGCGAACTGCTGGCCTTCCCGCACGGCGTGGCCGGCATCGCCATGAACCTGGAAGAAGACCAGGTCGGCGTGGTCCTGCTCGGCGAGTACACCGAGATCAAAGAAGGTGACGAGGTCAAGCGCACCGGGCGCATCATGAGCGTACCCGTGGGCGAAGCCATGATCGGCCGCGTGGTGAACTCGCTCGGCGAGCCCATCGACGACAAGGGCCCAATCGCCACCGACAAATTCATCGCGCTGGAACGCATTGCGCCGGGCGTGATCGACCGGCAACCGGTGCGCGAGCCCATGGCGACCGGGCTGAAGGCCATCGACAGCATGATCCCGATCGGCCGCGGCCAGCGCGAGTTGATCATCGGCGACCGTCAGACCGGCAAGACCGCCGTTGCGCTTGACACCATCATCAACAGCAAAGGCAACGACCTGATCTGCATTTACAACGCGATCGGGCAGAAGCGTTCGTCGATCGCGCAGGTGGTGAAGATTCTGGAAGATGCCGGAGCGATGGAGTACACCATCGTCGTGGCGGCGTCGGCGTCGGAGCCCGCGCCCATGCAGTACATCTCGCCGTACGCCGCAACCGCGATGGGCGAATATTTCCGCGACAACAAGCGGCATGCGCTGGTCATCTATGACGATTTGTCGAAGCACGCGGCGTCGTATCGCGAAATCTCGCTGCTGCTGCGGCGTCCGCCCGGACGCGAGGCTTATCCCGGAGACGTTTTTTATCTTCACTCGCGGCTGCTGGAGCGCTCCTCGAAACTGAGCGACAAGATGGGCGGCGGATCGCTGACCGCGCTGCCGATTATCGAGACGCAGGCGGGCGACGTTTCCGCGTACATTCCGACCAACGTGATTTCGATTACCGACGGCCAGATTTATCTGGAAACCGATTTGTTCAACCAGGGCGTGCGTCCGGCGGTGAACGTGGGTCTGTCGGTGAGCCGCGTCGGAGGCAGCGCGCAGATTAAGGCCATGCGGCAGGTCGCTGGGACGTTGAAGCTGGAGCTGGCGCAGTACCGCGAACTGGCAGCATTTGCGGCCTTCGGCAGCGATCTCGACAAAGCCACGCAGGCGCAGTTGAATCGCGGACAACGGCTGGTCGAACTGTTGAAGCAGAATCAGTTCTCTCCGCTGCCGTTCTCGAAGCAGATTCTGATCATCATGGCGGGTACGGGCGGATTTCTCGACGATCTTCCGGTGGACGCAGGTGCGCGATTTCGAAGCTGAGCTGTACAAGTACGTGGATTCGACCAATCCCGGCCTGCTGCGCACGATCATGGAAAAGAAGATTCTCGACGACACGCTGAAGGGACAGCTACAGGCTGTGATCAAGGAAGCGAAGCAGCAGTTCGTGGCATCGCGGCAAGCAGTGGCGAAGTAGGCCTGCGCCGGTGGACGGAATTCGCATAGGCCTGCGCTTCGTTCAGGATGACAAGATCTTGAATTTGGGACTAACGACTAGCGACTGTCGACTAACGACTAATGCCCAACATTCTCGACATTCGGCGCCGCATTCGCAGCGTGATCAACACGCGGCAGATCACCAAGGCCATGAAAGTGGTCTCGGCGGCGAAGTTGCGCCGCGCGCAGGAGCGGGCGCTGGCGGCGCGTCCTTACGCGCAGATGTTGACCAATGTGCTGAAGTCGCTGGTCTCGCGGGCTGAGATCTACGATCCTGAGACGGGTGAGCCGAAGCATCCTTTGCTGGCGCAGCGGGAAGAGAAAAATATTCTGCTGATCGTGGTCACCGGGGATAAAGGGCTGGCCGGCGCGTTCAACGCCAACATCACGAAGGCAGCCTCGCGCTTCCTCGAGTCCAGAGCTGGAGAGAACGTCGATATTGAAGCCGTCGGCCGCAAAGGGCGCGACTTTCTGCGCCGGCGTTATCCCGCGGCCAAGGTGCAGACGCGGAGCCTGGCCGATCTTACGGAGTCGATCGACGCCGAGACCGCCGCCCCCGCGCGTTCCGGAACGAATTCAGATCACCGGGGAGCACATCGGTGTTCTCGGGAAAGTGGAATTCGCGCAGGCAGCCGCGCTGGCCGAGAACGTCGATTTCGCGTTACTGCCGCGAAGAGATTGACGCGGTCTACGTCGTGTTCAACGAATTCAAGTCGGTGATCGCACAGCGCCTGATCGTGGAGCAGGTTCTTCCCATCGATCAGATCGGCGCGCAGACGGTGCGCCTGGCCGAGGAGATGACGGAGGAAGAAAAGAAGAAGGCGAAGGAAGCGGCGATAACGGCGGGCGTGGGCCTGCACTCGACCGAGGGAGCGCCGGAAGCCGCATCGCAGTTTGGCACCGCGCAAGTGGACTACATTTACGAGCAGGCGCCGGAAGAGTTGTTCCGTGCGCTGTTGCCGAAATACGTGAGCATCCAGATTTTCCGCGCGCTGCTGGAATCGGTGGCGGCCGAGCACGCCGCCCGCATGACCGCCATGGATTCGGCCACGAACAACGCGACCGACATGATCGATTCGCTGACGCTGGTCATGAACCGGGCGCGGCAGGCGAAGATTACGAAAGAGATTATCGAAATCGTCAGCGGCGCGGCGGCAATGTAGCTGGTACCGAGTTGCGGTTTCCGGGTACCGAGTAGAAGCACTTAGCAATTGGCAGTTGGCATTTAGCCATGTGAAAGTTTGGCGGATCCGTGCAAGAATCTCTCGGGGCCAAATGCTAATTGCCAAGTGCTAATTGCTGACGGCTGAAAGCTGACAGCTGAGAGCTGAATTTATGCCAGAAAATGTAGGACATGTAATTCAAATCGCGGGTCCAGCCGTGGACGTCCAATTTCACGAGGGGCACCTGCCTCCGATCTACGAGGCCGTGAAAGTGGTGAGCGACGGCTTCACCGTGCCCAGCCCCATCAACGTGATTCTCGAGGTGCAACAGCACCTGGGCGAGGGGCGTGTACGCTGCATCGCCATGCAGCCGACCGACGGTATGGTGCGCGGCATGAAGGCCATCGACCAGGGCGGTCCCATCTCTGTGCCTGTGGGCCGCGGCACGCTGGGCCGCGTGATGAACGTGATCGGCGATCCGGTCGATCAACTGGGCCCCATAGAATACAAAGAGAGAATGCCGATTCACCGTCTCGCGCCGGCGTTCGACGAGCAGGCGACCAGCGCGGAGATGTTCGAGACCGGAGTGAAGGTCGTCGATCTGATCCAGCCGTTTCTGAAAGGCGGCAAGATCGGATTGTTCGGCGGCGCGGGCGTGGGCAAGACCGTCGTCATCATGGAGCTCATCAATAACGTCGCCAAGAATCACGGTGGCTTTTCCGTGTTTGCCGGCGTTGGCGAACGAACCCGCGAAGGCAACGACTTGTGGCTGGAAATGTCGGAGTCGGGCGTGATCAAGCCGGGGGATCCGGCGCACTCGAAAGCCGCACTGATCTATGGCCAGATGACCGAGCCTCCAGGGGCGCGTCTTCGCGTCGCTCTGACCGGGTTGACGGTCGCGGAATATTTCCGCGATGCCGAGGGCGCCGACACACTGCTCTTCATCGACAACATTTTCCGGTTCACGCAAGCCGGCTCGGAAGTGTCCGCTCTGCTGGGCCGCATGCCCAGCGCTGTAGGTTATCAGCCCAACCTGGCGACGGAAATGGGCGAACTGCAGGAGCGCATCACGTCCACTAAGAAAGGATCAGTCACGTCGGTGCAAGCGATTTACGTGCCCGCCGACGACTTGACCGATCCTGCGCCGGCAACAACGTTCGCTCACCTCGACGCGACCACTGTGCTTTCGCGTGCGCTGACCGAGATTGGTATTTATCCCGCAGTCGATCCACTGGCTTCGACGTCGCGCATTCTCGATCCGCGCATCGTCGGCCAGGAGCACTACGACGTGGCGCAGATGGTGAAGAAGACGCTGCAGACTTATAAAGATCTGCAGGACATCATCGCGATTCTCGGAATCGACGAGTTAACCGAAGATCAGAAACTCTCGGTGGCGCGGGCCCGCAAAATTCAGCGCTTTCTTTCGCAGCCGTTCCACGTGGCCGAGCAGTTCACGGGCGCGCCGGGACGCTACGTCAAGGTTGCCGACACGGTCAAGGGTTTCAAGGCGATCGTGGAAGGCAAGTACGACGATATCCCCGAGCAGGCGTTTTACATGAAGGGGCCGATCGAAGAAGTGCTGGAAGCCGCGGAGAAGATGAAGGCGGCAGCGTAAGAGCGGTCGTTAGTCGTTAGTCGGTAGTCGTTCGCCATCCGCAGAGTAATGCTGACGCCAGCGAATGAACCAACGACCAACGACCAACGACCAAAAACCAATGGCGGATACTTTCCAACTCGAGATCGTCACGCCGGAAAAGAAAGTCGTGGCCACGGCGGCCGAGGAAATTCAGATTCCCGGGAAGAACGGATATCTGGGCGTCCTGCCCGGGCACGCTCCGCTGATCACGGAGTTGGCAGTCGGCGAAATTACTTACCGCGATGCTTCCGGTTCCAGTTCCGGTTCTTCAAATGAGCAGCATCTGGCCGTGGCCTGGGGATTCGCGGAAGTGTTGCCGGATAAAGTGACGATTCTGGCGGAGACGGCGGAGCGTCCATCGGAAATCGACGTGGCGCGCGCCAGCAAAGCCAAAGACCGCGCCGAACAACGACTGGCGAGCGGCGAAACGACTGTCGACTTCGACCGCGCGCTGGACGCTCTAAAACGCGCCGAAACCCGGCTCGAAGTCGCCGCGAAAAAATAATAGCAAAATCTCAGAATGTGCCGCGCCTCGACTCATTCCCTCGGCGTACAATTGCGCCGTTTGCTGATCGCAGGAGACGGCACCATGAAACTTCCATCGGCTTTTCTCGCCTTATCTTTCTCCCTTTCTTGCTCCCTTTTTTGTAGTCTGGCGTTGGCGCAGGATGCCAAGCCTGCCCAGGCTCCTCCTCCGCAACGTCCGCAATGGCTGGTTACGCCTGAGGTGCACCCTGACAACAGTGTGACATTTCGCTTCCTCGCTCCTAACGCGCAGGAAGTGAAGCTGGGGCGCGAAGGCGCCGATCCGGTGGCGATGCAGAAAGATGACCGGGCGTGTGGACGTCACTACGGCGCCGCTGCCGCCGGACTACTACGGATACTCCTTCATGGTGGATGGCGTGCGCACGATCGATCCTTACAACCACTTGATGATGCCGAATTTGCTTTCCCCGTAGAATGCGGTGCATGTTCCGGGGCCGGGGCTTTGCCATGGGAAGTGAGTGACGTTCCGCATGGAGAGGTGCATCACCACTTCTACAAGTCCGCGGTGGCCGAAGATGAGCGCGACTATTACGTCTACACTCCGCCAGGCTACGATCCCGCGGCGAAGAAAACCTATCCGGTGCTGTACCTGCTGCACGGGTACAGCGACGATGCTAGCGGATGGACGGCGGTCGGATCTGGCCAACGTGATCCTCGACAACCTGATTGCGCAGGGTAAAGCCAAGCCGATGATCGTCGTGATGCCGCTCGGCTACGGCACCATGGAGATCGTCCGCTCGGTTGGGGCGGCATGTGCAGTCATCACCGATGTGCGCGAAAGAACTTTTCGGAAATTTCGCGAGGCGCTGCTGACGCGAAGTCATACCCAAGGTCGAAGAGCGAATATCGCGTAACCAAAGATCGCAACTCGCGCGCGATTGCCGGGCTTTCCATGGGCGGGTCGGAATCGTTGCTGGACCGGACTGAACGATCTCGACAAGTTTGCCTGGATCGGAGCCTTCAGCGCAGGTGGCATGCCGGAACGAGTTTGAAAAAGATTTTCCCGGCTCTCGACGCGAAGGCAAACGAGCAGATTCAAGTGCTGTGGATCGCCTGCGGCACTGAAGACCGCCTGATCACGGTCGAACCGCAATCTGCGCGAATGGCTGAAGACGAAAGGCGTGCAGCACACCGACATCGAGACGCCAGGGATGCATACGTGGATGGTCTGGCGGAGGAATCTGTCGGAGTTTGCGCCGCTGCTGTTCCGGTAGGTAAGTTTCAGCGCGGCGGGCACGCTCGTGAAACCTCATACGGCACATTGACGTTGTCCCGGTTTCCTGGCGGGCACATAATTCACGGCGGCGGTGCGCTCCAGTTTGTCCCACGCAAACTTGCGGCCTTCCAGCGCGCGCTTCAGCGTTTTGAAAAGCACAATCGAAAATAACTGCCGGTAGGCGAAGCGCTGCAGCCAGACCTGGCTGAGCAGCCACGCATCTTCTTTGTCGTCGGGACGCGCGGCGTTCAAGCGCGAACGCAATTGCTGACGCGAGAAAGTCGATCACCAGGAACGCGAAGAAGAACAGCACCAGCTTGTGGAAGCTCGGCGGGATCGGTCGAGTCCGGGTGGAAATGTTTCTGAAGAAAGTACCAGATCGTGCCCACCGCGAACATGATATCGATCAGCGGCGACACCAGCGGCAGCAGAATCTGGAAGATACAGATATTGGGCAGCGCCACCCATCCCAGCGCGCCTTCGCGGGCGAAGACTCCGCGGTGCTTGAAGACGGCCTGCAGAATGCCGAACGACCAGCGGAAACGCTGGCGCATCAAGGCCATTCGCGTTAGTGGGAGCTTCGGTGTAGGCCAGCGCCATGTCTTCATATTCGACGCGATATCCGAGGCGCAGCAGCGCCATGGTGAGGTCGGCGTCTTCGGCGACCGTATCGATGTGGTAGCCTCCGGCTTCGCGCACGGCTGAAACACGCCATGCGCCAATTGCTCCCGGCACCACGCTCACCGCGCCCAGCACGTCGAGAGCGCGCCGCTCAAAATTCTGGCTGGTGATGTATTCCAGGGCCTGCCAGCGCGTCCAAAGTTCACGCGGTTGCCGACCTTGGCATTGCCCGCGATGGCGCCAACTTTCGGGATTGATGAAATGCGGCACCAGCCGCGCGATTGCGTCTGGCGCGATGATGGTGTCGGCATCGATGCCAACAAAAAGTTCCGCGTCGCCAATGTGCTCGATGCCGTAAGTTCAGGGCCTCGGCTTTGCCTGAGTTCGTCTTGCCCAGGATCAGCACCTTTCCGGCGGCTGCCTCCGCGGCGAAAGCCGTTGCGCGCGACTTCGAGGGTCCGGTCTTTCGATCCGTCGTCGATCACGATGACGCGCAGGTTGCGGATAATTCGAATTCAGCGCCGCGCGGACGGTGCGCTCGATGACTTTTTCTTCGTTGTAGGCGGGAATCAGCACCGCAACTTTCGGCTTGTACGAAGCGACTTCCGCGGGCTTGCCAAGGATTTTTTCGCGAATGCGATCATAGACTGCGGCGGCTCCAATAAAGATGAGGCGGCCGGTCATCAGCATGTCGCCGACCAGGAAAATCCAGGTGATAATGACGATTCCGGCATCAAATAACCAAAAGCCGAACCGGTCGAGCCGGGCGGCCCAGCACTCGCCCGCCGGCAGCGGCGCCATCACGTCGGCTCGGTCTTGCCGATCAGTTCATAACCGGTGCGATTTCGTATCCTCGAGCGCGGATTCCATCGATGATCATGGGCAGGGCGCGCACGGTTTCGACGCGATTCCCGCCTCCATCGTGCAGCAGCACGATGTTGCCGCAACGCAAATCGTCTGGCCGGCAGGGCGGCAGATGCGCCAGCACATACGAAGTGATTTGCTTCGGCGGAGCTGCCGCGGAGTATCGCTCCAATCATTGGGATCGATCCGATTGCCAACCGTGATGTAAGCCCATTTCCTGCGGAATCTCGAGCGGGCGCACCTGGTCGGCAGTGTCAGGCTCTTCGTCGATCGCATACGGCGGCCGCATCAGCGTGGCGCGAATTCCCATCAGGCTGGCAAAAAGCCGCTCCGTGAGATTCAACTCCACTTTCATATATGCGGTGGAGATGTTGCTGACGTCGGGATGCGTGAAGGTGTGGTTCCCGATGGTGTTGCCTTCGTTGTAAATCCGTTTCGCAATGCCGGAAAACTTGTCGGTCTGGATGCCGATCAGGAAAAAAGTCGCAGTCGCATTCTTTGCTTTGAGCACGTCAAGAATCTTCGGAGTCCACTCCGGGATCAGGGCCGTCATCAAACGTCAGCGCGACTTTGTTCGGGCTGTATCCATAGCGCCCGACGCGGTAAGGTTCGGGCAGGTTCTGGAAGACCTCGTCGGTGATCAGGCTTGCTATTCGCGTCGATGGTCAGATCGCGAGTTCCATGAGCGGGCTTGTCTTCGATGCGCAGGATCTCGCCTTGGCCCTCCATGTCGACTTCGGCGCCGGGCGGCACATCCTTCAGTTTGTCGGTTGCGCCGGCATCGCCGGGGACGTCCCAGACTCGCCATAGCGAGCGGTCTTCGCTTCCGAGGCGCCACAGCGCGAAGGTCTGGATGCCCAGATTCTGCGCCGAGCGCATGTGATTGAGCGCCGTCACCGCATCGAGGAACCAGATGTCGTGCCGAAAGCTTTGTTCGTCGAGGTAGCTGAAATGAGGATTCATCGCGTCATCATCAAAGTTGACGTCCTCTTCGGAATCGCGCGCGGCCAGCCACGCGTCCTGAACGCTCACGGTGCTGTCATGCTCGCCGGCGGCAGCTTGCCTTTCTTCGGTTTCAGTACCCAGTCATAGCCATAGTTGGCGATGGCGCAGATGATTTTTTCCTTGGGGATGACTTTTTCGGCGAAGGTCAGGTTCTGCACGAACCAGTCCTGCGACGCCACCGGGCCCGAGTCGGCGCCGGGATAGTGTTCGTCGTAGTTCATCAGCACGACGCCGTCGGCCGCCGCGGCGATCGCGGGATAGTCGTATTCATTGCTGTGCGGCGGTACCGCGACGTAGAGCTTGATGCCGCGCGCGTGCAGATCGCCGGACAATTCCTGCAATAGCGCAACATAGCCGGCCTGGCCGCTGGCGGGAAAGGCTTCGAAGTCGATCATCAGTCCGCGGTAGTGGCCGGACGCCGAGAAATTGCACTGCCTGTTTGCGGAAAAGCGACCGCGCGTCGGGATTGTTCAGAAAACCGACGATGTCTCCCACCCAGTTCGCGCCGTCGGAATTGTTGACCATGGGGAAGACTTCCATGGCGGGGTCTTCGGTCTTCAGAAACGGCATCACGCGGTCGTCGACCGGGAGGAACGGTGCTGCTCTGCACGACATCGAAATACTTATTGGTCTGATCGTCGACGCCCTGCAGCCGTCCGTCGGTCGGTGAGCACGTGCAGCCAGTCGGGATAGAGAATATCGATCTGGCGGGCGTATGCACGCAGTGACGAGAAACTGGCCGCGTCCCAGGGGACATAGAAGGCGGCGCGAATTCCTTCTTCCTGATTCAGCTTGACCTGCGAAGCCGCCAGTTTGGACTTGCGGTGCGAGCGGGCGGCCAGCTTTCTTCTGGCGGTCGCGGGCTTTCTCCTTTTCGCTCTCTTTCAGCGCCTTGAAGGCGCGTTTCTGTGGCGAAAAGAAGAGCTCGGGCAGGGGGTCATCGCGCAACGCCGTGTAGACGAAGAAAATAATTAGCGCGGAAACGAAAACCGCGGAAACGTCGAACAGACGCCGCAGCCGTTTCCAGCGGGCGCGTCGCGGATCATAAAAGACTGGCTGGGCCATGGGTGAGTAAGTGCTCATCGTATGCCGCGGCGGGCACACGGTCAATTCTCGGTGAGACGGGGGTCAGGGTGGCTGCTCTGGCTTCTTAAGATGCACTTTCCTGGCCCCGGGATTGCTCAAACGCGTTATGATTCGCTGCGTGCGCGAGCTAGTGCCTCGAACGCTGCGCGAATTGACGCCAAGGCAGAAGCGGTTTTTTGCGTGGGCGAGCCTGGCTGGGCTGGGCCTGCGCGTGCTGTTGGTCGTGTATTTTCCGGGCGTGGTGGACGACTCCCGGCTTTACGCCAACATCGCCGAGAACTGGCTGCGCCACGGCGTTTACGGCATCACGAACTCCGGCGCGATCATGCCGACGCTCTCCCGCCTGCCGGGATATCCCGCGTTTCTGGCGGCAATTTTCGCAGTGTTTGGGGTTGGGAATTTTCGGGCGGTGCTGCTGGTGCAGATACTGTTCGACCTGGCAACTTGTTTCCTGATTGCGGACCTGGCACGGCGGCTGTTTTCCTGGCGAGCCGCGCAGGCGGCGTTCCTGCTGGCGGCGCTCTGTCCGTTTCTCGCCAACTATGCAGCGGCCGCGTTGACGGAGACGCTGGAGACGTTCTTCACCGCTTTGGCGCTGGACCTGGCCTTCTGCGGGCTGAGAGTGGGCGATGATCGAGGCGAGAACCCCAGCCGTAGTCTGATCTGGCTCGGGTGCGGACTTTCCGTCGGGGGTGCAATTCTGCTGCGTCCCGACGGTGGAATATTACTGGCAGCGATCGGGGCCTATACTGCTCTGGCTGCTTTTGCGCAGCCTGCGAACAGACCAAGCCAAAGCACGAGCCCTGCTCTGGGCGGGAGTGCTGGTCGCGGCCGGAGCGCTCGCTCCGCTGGTTCCCTGGACTCTGCGGAATCTGCACACCCTGCATCGTTTCGAGCCGCTGGCCCCCCGCTATGCCACCGACTCCGACGAGTTGGCCATGCCCGGCTTCAATCGCTGGGTCAAAACCTGGATCGCGGATTACGTTTCCGTCCAGGAAGATCTACTGGGCCGTCCCCGGCGCAGACATTGACCTGACGAAAATGCCGCAGCGGGCCTTCGATTCCCAACCGCAGCGGGAACAAACCGCCGCCCTCGTCGCCGACTACAACCAGAGCCATGAAATGACGGCAGAGCTCGACGCCCGCTTTGCAGCCCTGGCGGCCGACCGCGTTCGCGCCGCCCCCATCCGTTATTACGTCTGGCTTCCGGCGCTGCGCATTACCGACATGTGGCTGCGTCCTCGTACCGAGCTGTTCCCCTCAGACCCGCGCTGGTGGGAGTTCAACGACGACGGCCGCTGGCTCGCGGTCAGCCTGGGGTTCGGACTGATCAACCTGTTCTATGTGGGACTGGCGGCGGCCGGAGCCCTGCGCGGGCGCGAATTTTTCGGCATCGGCCTATTGGTTTTATTTCTGCTAACGCGTTCCTTATTCCTCGGGACCCTGGAAAACCCCGAGCCTCGTTACACCCTGGAATGTTATCCAGTGGTGATTTTTCTGGCTTCTGCGTTCTTTTTTTGTAGAGTCAGGCCAACAGCATCTTCCAAATTGTGAAGCATGCTATGTCCCAGCGCATTTGTTGACTTTGTTAAATCGGCTAAAATGCTGAAAATTAGGCTTGAATATCATGGCCTAACAGTTGCACAATAGCGCCCCATCAGGTCCCCAGGGGTCTCGTCTCGATTTCAATTTCCTGGGTAGAACAACCGAAATTTTGACTCCGACGCGGAGAAGGAGCTTCCCCATGCGTTCTGCTAAGGCTGTGTTTTTTTTAACCGTCTGTGTCTTGTTCGCGACTTTGGTCTGCGCTCAGACGGGCACATCTTCGGTGCGCGGAATCGTTTCCGATCCTAAAGGCGCCGTGCTGCCGGGGGCGACGGTTACGATCAGCGACAAGCAAAATGGCTTTTCGCGCAGCGCCACCACCGATGGCCGAGGCGAGTACCAGTTCCAGCAATTGCCGCCGTCGACATATACCATCACAGTGAACGGCAAGGGCTTTGCCGAAGTGAGGCAGGAGGGCGTCCAGCTTCTGGTCGGTGTGCCCACCACCTTGAATGTCGGCCTCCAGGTGCAAGGGCAAACCATCACCGTGGAGGTGACGGGCGAAGCCACTCACGTGAATACCACCGATGCCTCGATGGGAAATGCTTTCGAGGCCAAGCAGATCGTGGAACTGCCGTTTGAAGGCCGCAATCCGGTCGAGATTCTGAGCCTGCAGGCTGGCGTCACTTATACCAATCCGACCTCCGGCACCGCCGTCAACAATATGTTCGATACCCGCGCCGGAGCCACCAACGGCGGACGCAGCGACCAGACCAACATCACGCTGGATGGCGTCGACAACAACGACCAGAGCAGCGGCTTTGCCTTTCAGGGAGCGGTGCGCTCCACCCTGGACTCCGTCGAAGAGTTTCGCGTGACCACTTCGAACTCCAACGCGGATTCGGGACGATCTTCCGGCGCGCAGGTGCAACTGGTCACCAAGGGAGGAACCAACTCGTGGCACGGCGCGGCGGAAGCTTTGAACCGCTCCAATATCGGCGAAGCCAACGACTGGTTCAACGAGCAGGCGCAGGTCGGTTCTGACCTGAAGAACATCCCGCCCTACCTGCGGCGGAACACCTACGGCGCGTCGCTGGGCGGTCCCATCATGAAGGACAAGGCTTTCTTCTATCTGGGCTGGGAAAGACTGGTGCAACACGAAAGCACGCAGACCACACGGGTCGTGCCCAGCCTGAACTTGCGCAACGGGATTGTGAGCTACCTTTGTGATGTCGGCGACCCGAACTGCGTCGTTGGTAATACTGGTGGCGGCGCCGCCGCTGGCGGTCTGACGGTCACTGCGGCGCCGGGACAGGATCCGACGCAGTTCCTTCTGGCTACCATGAGTGCCCCGACGCTGGCATTGCTGGACCCGGCTTGTTCCGGGATGGGCACCTGCCCGCAAGGGCCGGGCGCCGATCCGAGCACTCAAGTCATCCTCAACTCCTATCCCACGCCGAACACCAATGCTGCGGTAGGTGCAGACGGCTACAATTACCAGGGCTACACTTTTGCGGGCGCGACCCCTGTCACTCTCAATACCTACGTTGCAAAAATCGATTACAACCTCACGCAAAACGGAAATCATCGTTTGTTCGTGCGCGGAGTTATGAACGGCGACAGGTCCGACAGTGCTCCTCAGTTTCCGGGGATGACTGCCAATATCGCGCAGACCATTGCCGCCAAGAGTCTGGCCGTGGGGTACACGGCTGTGCTCTCCCAGACGCTGATCAACACTTTCCATTATGGATTCGTGCGGCAAGCGATCGATCAGACGGGCGCCGGAAATGTCAGCTACGTGATTTTGCGCGGCCTGGACAATCCCGCCGGCCAGGCCAACGATTCCTACGATGTGGCCGTTCCCGTCCACAACTTCATTGATGACCTTACCTGGACCAAGGGCACGCACACGTTCGGCTTCGGAGGAAATCTCAGAATCATCGGCAATATCAAGGATTCGACATTGACTTCGTTCTCCGACGCCGTCACCAACGCTTCCTGGCTCAATGTCTCTGGCATCGCGAACAAGAATACGGATCTCGATCCTGGCGCTACAGCGTTCACCGCCTACAATCTACCTTTCGTGGACGGCGGCTTCAACAATTCTTATGACTACCCGGTGCTGGCGCTCGCGGGCATCATCACCGAAGTCGACCAGCGCTACAACTTCACGACGACAGGCACGACTCTCCCGGACGGCGCTCCGAACCTGCGGCATTTCCTCAACCATGAGTTTGAGAGTTATGTGCAGGATTCCTGGCGAGCCCGGCCGAACCTTACGATTACCTACGGGCTGCGCTGGACCTTCCTGCAACCTCCCTATGAAAAGAACGGAGTGCAGGTAGCGCCCACCGCCAGCTTAAACCGGTGGTTTAATACGCGGGCACAGACCCAGCTGACGGGCCAGCCCTTTAATCAGCCCATCACATTCGATCTCTCCGGGCAGGCCAATAACGGTAATCCTTATTGGCAAGACGACTTCAAGAACTTTGCCCCGCGCTTGGCCGTCGCCTACTCGCCCGGCTTCGACAGCGGCTTTCTCGGAAAGTTATTTGGCGGCCCGGGCAAATCATCCATCCGAGCGGGCGCTGGCATGTATTTCGACCATTTCGGCGAGGGCATTGTGAACACCTTCGATCAGGATGGTTCCTTCGGTTTGTCAACTCTGCTGACCAACACGGGCGGCGTTCAAACTGTAGACGGCGCGCCTCGGATGGGTCCGACGAATAGCTTGTATACTCTGCCCTCATCGCTGGTTACCCCGTCACCGGGCGCCACCTTCCCGGTGACGTTCCCCTTAACCAACTTCGCCGTGCAGTGGGGCCTGGATGATAAGTTGAGGACCCCTTATTCCTACGGTTTCAATTTTTCCTTCGAGCGGGAACTGAGTCACGGTTTCACCATTGAAACCGCCTATGTCGGCCGCATTGGCCATCGCCTGATGCAGCAGGAAGATCTCGCGCAGCCTCGCGACATCGTGGACCCGGTTTCCCACATGGACTACTTTGCCGCTACCCGTCTGCTCGACAACGCGGTGCTGGCAGGTACGTCGGAGAGTCAGCTTGCACCAATTCCTTATTGGGAGAACCTGTTCGGCGCTACGTCTGCCGGTGCGGCAGGCTACGCGGGTAACTATTTTGGTTTTCCTGGCACTTGCGCCCCGAACCCTCCTGCGCAGCCCACCGCGACCCAGAACATGTATGACATGATGTCGTGCGGCTTCGTGCACAATGAATCTACCTTCCAGCAGATCATCGACGGCGTGGGCGGGAGCGCGTGCTTCCCGGGTTGCATCACCCTGGGTGGCGCGATCCAGAACACGCCGCAATACTTTGCCTCGCAATTCGCTTCGATGTATGCGTGGCGCTCAATTGGAAACAGCGCCTACAACGCTGGCCAATTGTTGTTGCGCCATACCATGTCGCACGGCTTGCAATTTGATTTGAACTATACCTATTCCCACTCGATTGACATGGGCTCGGATGCGGAGCGGATTGGCGCGCTGGGCGGCCCGGGAGACCAGATCTACGACGCCTGGAACCCCGGGTTGCAGCGCGCTACCTCAACCTTCGATACCACCCATGCGATCAATTCCAACTGGGTATACGAACTTCCCTTCGGCCGGGGCAAGGCCATGAGCCTGGGCGGCGGCAAAGTTGCGAACGCGATTCTTGGCGGATGGGACCTGAGTGGTGTGTTGCGCTGGACCAGCGGTTTCCCATTCAGCGTGGGCAATGGCGCAGCCTGGGCCACAAACTGGGACCTGAGTGCCTACGCGACTCAGATTGGGCCAACCCCTAAAACCGGAACCGCGGTGGTGAACGGACAGCCCAACGTTTTCAAGAATCCGGCCACCGCGATCAATTCCTTCCGGCAAGATTTTGCGGGAGAAGTCGGAGGCCGCAATACCCTGCGAGGACCGGGATACTTCGACACGGACTTGGGGCTGCACAAGGCGTTCAATATCACCGAGGGGCAGACACTGCAGTTCCGCTGGGAAACCTACAACGCGTTCAACGATGTCCGCTTCGACGCGCTGACCGCGAATACCGGAGTCGACCAGGCCAGCTCGTTTGGAATCTTCAGCAAGACCCTGACGATCTACCGGCGGATGGAGTTCGCGTTACGGTACACGTTCTAGCGGGCGAAGGGATCATAAGATCAAGTCAGTCTGATTTTGGGGCGGAGAAATCCGCCCCTTTTTTTCTGCCGGAGTCTACAGCTAAGGAAGGCCGCGCTGTCGACGGCTAGCTCAGCGGCGAGTCGCTCATGCGGAAGCGGGTGCGGACGTGCTCGGAAATAAGTTCGATCGCGGGACGGTTCTGCACCGGGTCGGCCTGCGCCAGATATTTCATGGCTTCGACCAGTAGGCGCTGCCCATCCACATAACGAGGATCGGATGTTCTCTCCCGGCGCTTATTGCCCAGCTTCGGAGGGACAGTAATCGTAAAAACCTTGGCCATGAATGAACCCAACTGAAGGTGGGGCCAGTATATCGCCCCGCTGTGCAAATCTCAGCACATTTCTTACGCTTTCGATTCAATGACTTAACCGCGCGGCGAAATCGTCTGCGTCTTGCTGGTGGTCTTCAGCTTGAAAACCTCGTCCGGAATTTTCTTTCCGTTCACTTGAATCGAGGAGTATTTCGCGAGGCGGTAGTCCTGCTGTGGTGTAAAGAACTGCTGCTGCACCGAAATCCCTTTGTCGAGATCAATCCACAGAAAAATTCGACTGTAAGTGTTGCGGGCCTTCTCGGATTTAGGAACGAGTTGCAGTTTCGCCGTGGCCACGCCGTCGATCGTCTCCGGAGCGACGTAAGTCACGTCGAAGGCCTTGAGCAACTCCTGCCCGCTGCCGCCGAAGCCGAGGACCACCCAACTCTCGAAATCCGACCGGTTCTTTCCCAGATCGAATTCGGTCACCTGGTCCACCTTGGGCTGATACATGCGGACTTTCCCCTGGCTGAAAAGCACATACTTCGGCTCGGATTTCAAATTCTTGAGATCGCCTCCGGCCTTCTTCACCTCGGCCATCATCTCGATTTCTTTGCCGCTGCGCCGGTAATAGATGGTTCCGGTTTGCACGTCGTCAACTTCATCGATCACTTTCTCGTAGGTGTCCCACTCAAACTCGGCCTGCGTGCTGCGAAAGCTAGCGGCGGCAGTGTCCATTTTCTTCAGGACTGCGTCCAACGGGGAGTCGGCGGGCGTCAGGCGGAGAAAAGAACAGCCCAGCGCCATCGGCAGCAGCAGAAAGAGAGAGAAACTTTTCATTGCGAAACTTTCACTTCGGTCAGCGCACTTTGTTTACCGCACTTCGATCAGGCTACTCGAATCATCGCACTTCGATCATCCCACCTGGAGGCAGAACCCTGCATTATTCTAGTCCCGCTTGGCCAGCACTTTGTAGCTCTGCACCTGTCCTTTAGGGCCGGGAATGGTTTCGTAACTCACAATCGAAACCGCACCCGAAATGGGTTCGATAATGCGCAGCAGTTGTTCGCGCACCGACTGGTCATCGCCCGGCGTAATGGCGCTGGCCGCAACCTGGTAGTAAAGATGGCCCTGGGCGTCGGCGCTTACGACTACATCGGTCGGATGCGGATTGCGCGCAATGGGTTTGTCGTTGAAATTGATCACGCGCGGCGAGAACAGCACAAACAGAATTATCAGCGCGACCATGATGTCGTAATGGAGCGTGCCCCGCTCGTATTGCCACAGAATGTATCCGCGAATTGTTCGCCAGATGGCGCTCATGGGCAGGGTCGCGCTGGGCGCGGTCGTCGTCAGTTCTGCTCTTTGCAAGTCTAGTGACCGTTCCTTCTCTTGGCAATGCGATCGCGCCCAACCGCTCGCTATCGGCGCTTAGTTGCGGTTTTTTGACCCTCAACTCGGCCAAAGCCCCTTGTCATTCCGAACCGGGCTGAAAGCCCGGTTCGGAACCTGCTGGCCGCCGGCCGGAACCACCCAGGCTAAAACTTCTTCGGCGTAATCTTCTCCGCCCCAATATACGCTCGCAGCGCTTCCGGGATCACCACGCTCCCGTCGGCCTGCTGGTAGTTCTCCACAATCGCAACCCAGGTGCGGCCCACGGCCAGTCCGCTGCCGTTCAGCGTGTGCACGAATTCTGTCTTGTTCTTGCCTTCCGGGCGATAGCGAATGTTGGCCCGCCGCGCCTGGTACGCCTCGAAATTCGAGCACGAGGAAATCTCGCGGAAAAGTTGCTGCCCCGGCAGCCACACTTCAATGTCGTAGGTCTTCGCCGAAGACGGCCCCATGTCGCCCGTACACAGCGCCATCGTGCGGTAATGCAGGCCCAGCTTCTGCAGAACTTCTTCGGCATCGCGCGTAAGTTTCTCGTGCTCTTCGTAGGAATGTTCGGGATGCGCGAACTTCACCAACTCCACTTTCTGAAACTGATGCTGCCGGATGATGCCGCGCACATCCTTTCCGTACGATCCCGCCTCGCTGCGGAAACATGGCGTGTAAGCGGTGAGCGAAATCGGCAGCCGCGCCTGGTCAAGCACTTCGTCGCGATAAAGATTCGTGACTGGAACTTCCGCGGTCGGAATCAGCCAGAGGTCTTTCTCGCCGTGCGGCACACGAAAAAGATCGGCGGCAAACTTCGGCAGCTGTCCGGTGCCATACATCGACTCGGAATTCACCAGATACGGTGGCAGAACTTCCGTATATCCATGCTGGCGCGTGTGCAGGTCGAGCATGAAGTTCATCAGCGCCCGCTCCAGTTTCGCGCCCAGGTCCCAGTAGACGGCGAAGCGCGCCCCGGTGAGCTTCACGGCACGTTCCAGATCGAGGATGCCGAGTTCGGCGCCCAGGTCCCAATGTGGCTTGGGAGCGAATTCAAACTTCGGCGGCGTGCCCCAACGTCGCACTTCAACATTCTCGTCTGCGCCGCGGCCGATGGGCACACTCGCGTGCGGCAGGTTCGGAATGCCCGCGAGAATGTCGCGCAGGCGCGCGTCAAGATCGGCCGCGGTTTTCTCAAGCGTCTGAATCTTCTCGCGCAGATCCTTCGTCTGGGCCATGGCGGCCGTGGCATCCTGCCCAGACTTTTTCAGCTTCGCGATTTCTTCCGACGCCTTGTTGCGCTGCGCTTTGCTGGTTTCAGCCTCGGTAATGGCGAGCCGGCGCTGCGTGTCGACCTCGCGAAAGTCCCGGAGCACGGCAGCCGGGTCCATGCCGCGCTGGCGCAGCTTCTCTTCCACCAACGGCAAGTTTTCGCGCACGAAACTCAAGTCGAGCATAGGAAACTAATAATGTATCGGAAAACTGCCGCGGATTGCACGTCGCGCGGCAAACCCAAACTATCAACCACAAAGAACACGAAGGTTCACGAAGGAACCCATGAATTCCTTCGTGAACCTTCGTGCCCTTCGTGGTTCAAGGTCTTGCCTTCCACCGAACTAGTTTTGGTGGATTCGCCCCGCCTGTGTAAACTACCATCGCGATGAGATCCGTCCCCAGATCTGCCGCCGTCTGGCTCCTTCTGACGCTGGCGTTGCTCACTTTTCTTGTCAGCCTCCCGACCTCCAGCTTCGCCTCCGCGTATAACGCGCATCCCAAGCTGGTCGTCGTAATCGTGATTGATCAGTTCCGCGGCGACTACCTGGAGCGCTACCGCGACCAGTTCGGCGACTCCGGCTTCCGCTTCTTTCTCGATCACGGTGCCTACTTCCCCAACTGTAATTACAACTACGCCAATACGCGCACCGCTCCCGGACACGCCACGTTGTTTACCGGCGCCTACAGCAACGGCCACGGCATTGTCGCCAACGAATGGTGGGACGCGAAGAAGAAACACATGGTCACCTCCGTCGAAGACGACGCCACGAAATTGGTGGGCGTCGACGGCGGCAAAACTGGCTCATCGCCGCACAACCTCCTGTCCGACACTCTCGGGGACGAGCTCAAGCTAGCCACGCAAGGCAAGTCTCGGGTGTTTGGAGTGTCCTTAAAAGACCGCTCCGCCGTGCTTCCTGCCGGGTTCGCCGGAGATGCCGCCTACTGGATCGAGCCCAAGAGCGGAGCATGGATCACTTCCACCTACTATCGCGCCGACCTGCCGAAGTGGGTGCAGGATTTCAATGCGAGTCGCCCGCAGAAATATTGGGATCGCGAATGGAAGGACGCGCAGGGAGCGGTCCTGCGCTCGACCGCACATCGCAAAGGCAGAGACGGGTCGGATGCTGGCTTTTACGAAGTCGTCGGCTCGACCGCGCTCGGCAATGAGTACGAGCTCGAGTTCGCCAAAGAGTTGATGGTTTACGAGAACATTGGCCGCGGTCCGGCGACGGACCTGCTTTCGATTAGCCTCTCGCCCAACGACATTCTGGGTCACCAGGTCGGTCCGGATTCTCCGGAGATGCAGCAGATGGCGCTTGATCTCGACCGCGAGTTGGCCGACTTCATCAATTTTCTTGGACACCAGATCGGCCTGGCCGACGTGTGGATCGCGCTCTCGGCCGATCATGGCGTGTCTTCACTGCCCGACGCTGTGAAGAAGCTGCGCATTCCCGCCGCCAACCTGGACGCCGGAAAACTCGAAGCCCAAATCAACGCCGCCATCACGGCAAAATTTTCGCCCGGCCATCCCGCGGCCTACGTGAAGCTCGACTATCCGGTGGCCTGGCTCGATCCCGATGCCTTTGCCGCCGCTCACGTGCACGAGCCCGATGCCGAACGCGCAGTGGGCGAGGCCATGAAGCAGGCCGGGTTGCGCGACTACTATACGAAGTCGCAACTGGCCGAGGGCGAAGTCCCCGACACCGTGCTGGGGCACAAATATCTGAACAGTTATTCCCCGGTAGGCAGCTGGTACGTAATGGGCGTCCCGGATATTTACACGGTAGGATCGCCGCGTGGCACGGACCACGCCTCGCCTTACAACTACGATACGCACGTGCCGCTGGCCTTTTACGGTTTGCCGTTCCAGGCGGGAACGTATCGCACGAATGTCGAACCGGTGGATCTGGCAGCCACACTCGCGTCGCTGCTGGGCATCAACGCTCCCACGCACTCCGTGGGGCGCGTGCTGACTGAAGCGCTCACGCCCGCGAATCGCTTCGCGGGCCCTGGGTTCGACCACCTAGGCCCTGGCCCGGGAGGAGAGCCCAAGCCATGACTCCCGACCTCAGCGTAAGCGTCGCCGGCATTCCGCTCAAGAATCCCATCATCGCCGCCAGCGGCACGTTCGGCTATGGCGTCGAGTTCGAAGATGTCGTCCACCTGAGCAAGCTGGGCGGTTTTGTGGTGAAGGGCTTGTCGATGGAACCGATGATTGGCAACCCGCCGCCCCGCCTGTGGGAGACTGCGGCTGGCATGTTGAATGCCATCGGGCTGCAAAATATTGGCGCGCGCGCGTTTCTCGAAGAGAAGTTGCCGCATCTGCGGGGAATCAAAAACATCGTCGTGATTGCCAATGTTTTCGGCTACACCCGCGAGGACTACGAGCACACCATCCAGATCCTCAATGAGGGCGAAGGCATCGCGGCCTACGAACTGAATGTTTCCTGTCCCAACACCGCGCACGGAGGGCTGCAGTTCGGCAGCGATCCGCGTTCGCTCGACGAAGTCGTCACCACCGCCAAGCGTGTGGCGCGCCGGCCGCTGATCGTGAAGCTCTCGCCTAACGTGACCAGCATCGCCCAAATGGCTTACGTGGCGCAGGAGGCGGGCGCGGACGCGCTCTCGCTCATTAACACGTTCGTGGCCATGGCCATTGATCCCGAGACTCGCAAGCCGCGCATCGCCAACGTAACGGCCGGACTTTCCGGGCCCGCAATCAAGCCCATCGCCGTGCGCATGGTCTACGACGCCGCGCATGCGGTGAAGATTCCCGTGATCGGCATGGGCGGAATCTCGACGGCGGCGGACGTCGTCGAATTCATGCTGGCCGGAGCCACCGCGGTCGAGATCGGCACTGCCAGCTATTGGGATCCCTGCGCCACCGAAAAAATTGTGGGCGAGTTAGAAGAATGGTGCGGCGACCACCAGGTCGAACGGCTCGCCGATTTTGTCGGCGGAATGTTGTTGGAGTAGGAGCTTCAGTTGCTGAGCGTTGGGCGATCGCAAGTGGCGTTTCCTCGCGTCAGCATTTTCAAAGAATCAATGTGGACCGTTTTTGCCTGCAAATCCATCTGGCCCGCGATTTCCACATAGTCCCCGACATTCTTCTTCGCCAGACTCTGATTGGCAATCGCGAAAATCATTTTTCGGTCAGGATCGATGAGTACGATTTTCTTTCCCTTCGCGACGCACTCTCTGGCGCAATCGGGATTGGTTGCGGTGAACGTGCCGCTCTGCGCCCGTCCGCGAGCGCATCCCTCATCTGACAGCCAGCCGCGGATGGCTGGTTCAGATTGCCGCGCGGTCTCTTGAGCCAGTCCGAGGACAGTACAGGTGAGCAAGAACGTGAGCAGGATCCGGCTCGTGAAGGTAATCATTTTTCTTCCCCCGCATTGAGTTGCTGAGGCCAGAACGCTAGAGTACACAATGCCACGATGTAGGAAAACTCGCAAGAACTGAGATGGAACAGCTACAAGTTTGCCGCTATCGCCCGCGCGCGTACCAGATCGATCCAGGAGACTTATAGTCGTGACCTTCGCCCCAGACCGCCTGCGTCGTACCGTCGCTGTCAATGGCGAGGCCGAAGTAGTCTCCGAATGGAAACCGGAAGCCGCCGCTCCGCGATCACGGAGCAAACAATCATGCTTGGCCCGACCTCAAGGCCCAATCACCGTCCCATCACTGGCGACACACACCCAAGTATTTCGGCGGCGTATCCACGTGTCGATGAAGCGTGCGCGCAGCGTATACGGCTTCCCCATCTTCATGCCATTTTCCCGATACACGCCGTCGACTACGGCAGCCTCACCGAAAATATGTACCTTCATGGATTCGCTCACCACCCGTACGGGATGCTCCAACTGCGACTGGATGCTGGCCATGTACTCGGCCTTACTCATCAGCTCGCCCGCATTACCGACGTACACCAGTTCCGGCGCCAGCAGCATGTCGAGCCCTGCCGTGTCTTTGGCCTGAACCGATCGATTCCACGCATTTTCCAGGTTCAGGAGTCTGGCCTGGTCGTCACCAATCTGGCTCCATGCCCGCAACCCTGCCAGACCCACGACGGTCAGAATCATGACCGCCAGAACCAGAACCTTCGCTCTCATGAAACCGCCCTCTAGAGCTATCATCGGCAACTCTTCAACGCTGCTTGAGCCGCAGTCAGACGGGAGCACGGACGTACCGCCCAGGTTGGTCTGCGAAGTGTCGGGGTGATAGTCGGAGATGGGGTGCGCGGAATACCGGGATTTCGTTAGCAGCGCTGCCGCTCCGGGCGTTCTTGCGACTCGCCCTATCGCCCGCGCGCGTACCAGATCGATCCCGGTGACTTGTAATCGCGGCCTTCGCCCCAGACCGCCTGCGTCGTGCCGTCGACATCAATGGCCAGGCCGAAGTAGTCTCCGAATGGAAAGCGGAAGCCGCCGGGCAAAATGTAATCGTAGCCCTCGGCCGGGCCGGAGAGCCGGGTTTCCGCGCTCCAGGTAGCGCCGCCGTTAGTGGAATTACGGTAAAAAGTATTCCACAGCGTACGCTCGGCGTGAGCTGGCTCGGTCGCCCTCGCATCCATCCATGCGATGCGCACGTCGCCCGACGCGCCCGCAACCAGCGCTGGGAAGGCATGCTCGATGCCCCGCGCCGCATCCGAAACGTTTGCTCGCTCCGACCAGCTGGCGCCTTCCGTGGTCGAAGACGAGAAGTAGATGCGCTCCGGCCCGCCGTTGGCCGAGCCCGCGTTCCACAACGCGTAGAGTGCGCCGGAGGCGTCCGATGCCAGCGCGATCTGCGCGCCCAGGAATCCAGTCTCGCAGTTTTGTTTTTCACATTCCGGAGGCGCGCTCGATGCATCCAGCAGAGAAGTGTTCCAGGTGCGTCCACCATCGGTCGAGCGGCTCACGAAAATGCTGACCGGATTCGCCGGCATCTCGTGACTCGCATAAGCCGTCCAGCCGAAATAAATATTGCCCCGCGGATCGATCGTGGCGCCGCCGGCCAGCGACGATGCCGGCCCGGCGTTAGGATTCACCTGTACTACGCCGAAGGTCTGTCCGGCATCGTGCGACGCGGCCACAAAGAATTTCTCGTCGTGGTTGAAGCCGACGTATACGTCCGTGCCGCGCACCGTCAGCACCGGCTTGTCGGCATCATCGCGCCCGCGCTCGGCCCACGAGAACGACCAGTTCCGCCCGAAATTGAGCGAGCGCGCGACCACAACGTCGCGCTTGTCATTCTGCAGCCACGACGCGTACACTGTCTGCCGGTCCACTGGATCAACCGTGATTTGCGGGTCAAACTGGCCGCTGGAAAACGGAAGCAACGCCTTCGAGGGCTGCCAGGTGAACCCGTTATCGCTGCTCACCAGCAGGGCGACGCTCGGCGCCGTGCAGCTTACACAATCCGGCACCGCACCGTACTGCGGATAGAGAATGTAAACATGCCCGTAGCCATCGGCAGCGATGGCCGGTTCCCATTGATCGCCGGTGTGGTAGCCGACGCGCATCTGCGGAGCGAAGGAAGACGCCGCCAGCGCGGCTGGGGCTGTGGTCAGACTCAGTAAAACCGCCAGCAAAACCGCCAATAGGCCAGGGAGTGCAACTCTCTGCGCGGTTCTTCGTCCGGGTTCGAAGCGGCTGGTTGGGAAAAACACGGAACTTAATCCTGGGAATCCCTGCCCCGGACTTTATCGTGATTCCTCACGAGCGTCAATTGTCCAAAGGGGTGAATCCTATGATTTTACAAGTGTGTTACTTTTCTGGGATTTAGTCATCTAATCGGTGACAATCAAGGAAACGAACGTAATCGTTAAGCCGCATTAACAAGCCCTATTAACCCAAAGCCGTATTAACCCAGGGGAATGAATCAAAGGGGGATGAATCAAAATGGAGAAGGCCACATTCGCAGCAGGATGTTTCTGGGGAGTCGAAGCCACATTCCGGCAGTTGCCGGGCGTTACCGCAACCCGGGTGGGCTACCTCGGCGGACAGACTGACAACCCAACATATAAAGAAGTCTGCACCGACCGCACCGGCCACGCCGAAGCCGTGGAAGTCGAGTTCGACCCCGCCAAAATTCGCTATGCCGATCTGCTCAAAGTTTTCTGGGAGAACCACGACCCCACCCAGCTAAACCGCCAGGGTCCGGACTGGGGCACGCAGTACCGCTCCGCGATTTTCTTCCATTCGCCCGAGCAGGCCAAAGAAGCGCAGGCCTCGAAGGAGCAGTTGGAGAAGGCGCACCGCTATTCCAAGCCGATCGCCACCCAGATCGTTCCAGCCGTAACGTTTTATCCCGCAGAAGACTACCACCAGCAGTATCTGGAAAAGCGCGGCCTCTCGAGCTGCCACATCGGTAGCTAGTGTTGCGCTGTAGGGCGAAGTCCTTGACTAAGGGCGACGTTCCTCGGAGCAGTTGAACTCGGCAGCTTGAAGTCGATATCGGTGCGCCACTCGCCGTTGCCGAGCTTTATAACCTTCGCCTGTTCTCGGGTATGCACGCCGGGATAGTAAACGCGCGATCGCCACTCTGTGCTTGCGTACGGTGCTAGCAGGCCGATGCCAACTAAATAGCTGCCGGGTTGCCTCCCTCCGACCTCAAAGCGCCCCTGTTTGTCTGTGACCACGGTGAATTGCGGGCGAACTGGAGAAACGGGAATGATTGCGACCTTCACGAAACTCGCAGGTTTCCCTTCTGCGGTTCTAACTCGCCCCCCAAGTTTCCCGTCGGTGAGCATTGTGAAGTCTGTCCTAAGACATGCGCCGTTCGCAATGTACCTGCTGCCTCTTGCCTCGAGGGTGTCTAATTCCCGCAAGCCCCGTTCCGTGCCCGCCGTCACGTCGTAGGTGTCTGGAGGAAGCTCGAACTCGAAGTGCCCGTGGTCGTTTGTGAATGCGACGTACTCGCCTAGCAGGCCCTTCGCAATGATCTTGTGATTCGGAACCGAAGTCGGGTTCAGCTTGTCGTCAGTCTCCCCGATCCTCTCAACATTGCCAGCGATAATCGACTGATGGCTAGTCAGACCGGCCAGATGCCGCAAAGTGGCGACGTCATCCTCAGCCTGCGACAGCGGCTTGCTCGGGCTTAGAAACGGTAGCACCAGATCATTGGTCCCGGAATAAGGATCGCGTCGAAGGTAGAAGAGCCATTTGTCGCCAGACTGGATCTCGAGATAACGCTGTGGAAGGCAAACTTGGTTAACGATAGCCATCACTTTGCTGACAGGATCACCGAGGAAGACTTCATCCGGGATTAGCTCGAGGCGCTTTTCAGCGTCAGATATCTCGACCACCGATGCTACCGTGCCCGTAAACACCCGGTCGTAGCCTTGGGTGTCGCAAGTCTGGGTCAAACCTAACAGATCAAACGGACCACTTCCAAAACGAAGAGGGCACGCGCGCTTCCCGGCCTGCTCGCTCGGCCCACGGGTCTGCGCAGAGAGGGATGTGATCGCACAAGTCGCGGCCAAGACGAATAGGCAAACACGCCATTGCCGCGATAGCAACATGACACCGGCCATTATAGCCCCGGCAATACTACGGTAAATAAGTCGCCAGTCTCGCCGGTTACGCTTAAGAGTTTGTTCCAGACAAAGGCCTACGCCGCCGTCAGCAGCAGGGGCGCGCCCTTGGTGATCACCAGCGTGTGCTCGTAGTGCGCTGCAGGCCGGTGATCGGCCGTGATCATCGTCCACTTGTCGGGCGCGACGAACACCTTGCCCGAACCGGCGGCGATGATCGGCTCAACCGTGATGACCAGGCCTTCAGTCAGGAGTTGGTTGTCCCGCGGATCAGGATAGTTCGGCACCCGCGGCGCCTCATGGATGGTGCGGCCAATGCCGTGGCCGGCCAGTTCGCGAATCACTGAGAACCCGCTGCGCCGCACCTCACGCTCCACCACGCGTCCAATTTCCCAGACTCGAAATCCGGCGCGCGCCACCAGCATGGCCTTGGCGAAAGCCCGCTCGGCGCACGCGATCAGGTTCTGCCGCTCTTCCGTGACCACGCCCACCGCAACGGTGACGGCCGCGTCCGCCATGAATCCGTCTTTCTCGATGGTCACATCGAGCTTGACCAGGTCGCCAGTCTCGAGCGCTCGTGCGCCAGGAATGCCGTGCACCGCCTCATCGTTCAGGCTGATGCAGTTGACCCCAGGAAAGCCGTAGACCAGCGCCGGCGCCGATTGCGCTCCCTGCTGCCGCATCACGCCCGCGCCCACTTCGTCCAGTTCCGCCGTGGTGATGCCGGGGCGCACTGCGGCCCGCATGGCTTCCAGCATGAGACGAACCACCGTGCCAGCAGCGCGCATTCCGGCCAGTTCCTCGGGTTCTTCAATCGACATGCCGATTCACCTCGGAAACATCATACCCCTGCACAGCGGTCCTTGGCGGCAGCGCGCCCTATGAGACTCTTTTCTCGTGCTCAGTGCATCAGCTTCTGCTCCGATCGCCCGGGCCTCATTCGCAAAAATATCTGGAACGATACCGGATTATTTCCGTAGCTCGAATCGAGCACAGCTGGCTTCGAGTAAAACGTCACATCCGCGCCCAGCCCCAGTTGCCACGCGTGATCTTGATTCAAGTGCTGCTGAATCAGGTCGCGCACCCCGCCCAACGTGTAGGCCCCGATCCGGTATGCAGGATGCACGGAAGCCTGCGGGAACAGTTCATCCTTGTCGACCAGCTCCAGCCGCGAGAAGGCATAGTTTCGCTGGCGGAAATTCAGCGTAGATTCCAGTAGATAGCCGTTCAGATTCGTGCCGGTAGCAAACTTGTGCACGCGTCCCCAAATCAGCGACGTTGCCCAGTGGCCCGCCGCCAGCGGCCGGTTGTATTCGACTGACGCGGTCTGCCGCAGCTGATCTCCTGGTTCCAGCGCTTCAGGATGCTCCAAACGTCCAATGCTGTACTGCGCGGCCCAGTTTTTGGTGGGTGCAACCAATGCTCGTCCTGACCATGAATCGAGGGCACCGAGTTGGATGCTCCAGCGCTCTTCGTTGGGCTCGCGGCCGTTGAAGGCGGAAGCCTCCAGCTTGACGCGGTCAATTATGAATCCGGTGGTGACCACGCCGAAGCTGGTGTGCGTCGAGTCCTGTAAGTGATGGCTCAAAGGCGCCAACGGCAACTCCGAAGCCGAAGCGCGATGAATGTATGTGACCGGGCCGATGGCCGGCTCGGCCGACGGCCCGCCGTACAGTTCCCACGAGAGCCGCTTGGTCAGCGGAATTGTGTAGAGGAACGACAGTTCCGCAAATACATTGTGCGGGTGCTGATGATCGACCAGCGGCTCGCCGTGATAGGTCTCTCCCGTCTGAAAGAGCTCAGGAAATCCCGGATGCGGCGAAGTCAGCGACTCGGCAGAAAACATCTGCCGGAACAGGATTGTGCCCGCGCCCAGCCGGTGCTGTTCCATCAGCATGCCCCAGTTGACCGACTCGGCCTTGCCTTCCCCGCGCGGACCGCCTTGCTGGTTGTAATCCGTGAAGATCACGCCGTGCGCCATCAGTTCCCACCCGCCGCGCATCCACATCCAGTCGTTTGCTGGCACCGAGGCTGGCTGCCATCCCGTGCCCGACCCGGCATGCGGCGAGGGTAACTGCGAAGTCGTCTCGTCCATATTCATTCCGGGCATGTTCATCCCAGCCATGGAGGAGTCTTGCTCTTGCGCCGAAGCCGAGAGCGCCAACAGAAACAGTGCGCCTGCCAAAATAGCCTTCACGCAAATCCCTTACGAACAGGCAATAAACTAAAATCATTACCACGAAGGACACGAAGGACACGAAGGAACACAAAGGAATCCTTGGATTTCCTTCGTGAACCTTCGTGTCCTTCGTGGTAAGCGGTTTATCTCTAAATTCGCAAAAAGCGGCAGCCCTTGCGGTTATGTCCCAGTAATTTTGATGCGAAGTTCTTCGGGGAGCCGTTGCCGGATTTCTTCCGGCAAGCGGTCATGGACGCGGCGCGCACCCTCTTTGGCGGCGTCGAGCACGGTCACCGGGGCCGGTGTGGCGACGGCCACGCCCAGCCAGATCAGCGCCGAAAGGCCGAATCCCGCCAGGGCGGCGACCTCCAGCCAGAAGGCGTGGCGCGGTCCCAGCCGCCAGATCACGCCAAACGCCAGCAGAAACACCGCCGCGGAAATCGAGGCCAGCGCGATCAGCCCTACATCGATGATGCGATGAATTTGCTGGTGGCTGCGGCAGCGCTCACAGGCCGCGAAATGGCCTTCGTAGTCGCCGCGCATTTCCGGCGCCAGGCTGGAAATATCGTACCGCCAGCCCGCCAGAATCTTGCCTACGATCGGATCGATGCACTGCTGACTCATGGGGGATAACAAGCCAAACCACATCCCGACGAAGCGGCCCGGCCCGGCAGCCCGATTCCAGCAAGCCGCTTACAGCCGAATCGGCTGCAGCGCCTCGGTCTGCGACGCCAGCAGCACGCGGTTATGAAACAGCCCACCCCGCGTAGCCAGCGCCCTTTCTGCCTCTTTCCGGGCTATTTCCGGATGATTGTTCTGCTCAGAAAGATGCGCCAGCACCACAAAGGTTGCACTATTATCATAGTCGTTCGTGAGGAAATCGGCGAGGGCCAGATTCGAAAGGTGCCCCACCCGGCTCATGACCCGCTGCTTCACCGACCACGGATACGGCCCCACTCGCAGCATTTCCAGGTCATGGTTCGATTCCATGATCAGCACGTCGCAGCCTCGCAGATGATCGCGCACGCTGATCGGCAAATATCCCAGATCAGTGGCCACTCCAACCTTGATGCCCTCCGCGCGAAAGGTGAATCCGACCGGATCGGCCGCGTCGTGCGGAATGGTGAATGGCTTCACCTCAATGTCGCCGACCTGGAAGCGATGTCCGGACTCGAACGGTTCGAATTTGTCGAGCTTCGGCCGCTCGCCTTTTTCCGTGCGCAGGGCCCGCGCCCACGCCTGGTGCGTCGCCCCCGTCATGAAGATTGGGATGCGCAATTTCTTGGCCAGCGTTGCCAGCCCGTAAACGTGATCGGAATGTTCGTGAGTAATGACAATGGCAGAGAGCGCTTGCGGATCGTCGCCCAGCGTCTTGAGGCGCTTGAAAGTCTCGCGGCAGGAGATGCCCGCATCGACCAGAATGCGCGTGCGCGCGCTGGCCACCACCGCGCAATTGCCGCGGCTCCCCGAGGCCAGCATCGTCACACTTATTCCCATGTTGGCAAACCCATAATCGCAGCATACGCGCCTGCCCTGTGGAACCGGGAGTAACTCTTTGGTTATCCGATACCTTCGGAAGGAAGGGTCGGGCCAGACGGGTCTTCGGCGTTAGGGAAGCTCTGATGAAGCCTCCGGGTTCCTCTGTGCGCCTCGGTGTCCTCTGTGGTTTACGTCTCTGTCGGGACCTTCAACAGAGCTTCCTAAGGTCTCAGGCCTGGGGCCCAATCCCAGCACCCAAGACCTAGGGAAATAAAGACCGCGGCGCTGCCGTTATTTCCCGTGCCGCAACTTCTCGACCACGTCGCGCATGAACGAGCCTCCGTAGGCGCCTGCGATTCCGGGAAGAAATGCCAGAAACGATCCGAAGATCTGCGCCCGCGTCGGCTTCACCGTAAGAATCGAGTATGCGGCCAGTTCCGTCAGCGGAATGAACGCTCCCACCATCACCACCCAGCGCCACGGCCAACGCGGCCGCAGCAGTCCCAGCAGGATGCAGGCCGACAGCACCAGCAGCGCGGTTAACAGCAAATCGTCAATCGCGACGTCGGCCCACCCCGCGCCAATGCCGCACAGCGCGGCCAGCAGATAGAACCAAGCATCGCCTCCAACGGATTGTTCGGCATTCCTCATTGAGGCAAGACGTTTTCACCACAGAGTCACAGAGTCACAGAGAAAACATAGAAACCGAGTGCCTTGTTTGCTCGACTTGCCTTTCTCTGTGACTCTGTGTCTCTGTGGTGAAAGTTGTTTTCAATCAGCAATCAAAAATCAACAATCATCAATACTTGTAGAATCCCCGCCCGCTCTTCCGCCCCAGCCAGCCCGCGTCCACCATCTTGATCAGCAGCGGACACGGCCGGTACTTCGGATCTCCCAGCCCGCTCTGCAGCACCCTCATGATGTCGAGGCAAACGTCGAGCCCAATGAAATCCGCCAGCGTCAGCGGCCCCATGGGATGCGCCATCCCCAGCTTGAACACTTCGTCGACGGCCTCGGGCGTGGCCACGCCTTCCATCACCGCGAACATGGCTTCGTTCAGCAGCGGCATCAGCACGCGGTTCGAAACAAAGCCGGGCGCGTCGTTCACTTCCACCGGCGTTTTCTCGAGCTTCAAAGCCAGGTTGCGAGTTTCCGAAAACGTTTCCTGCGACGTGGCCAGCCCGCGAATTACTTCCACCAGCTTCATCACCGGCACCGGATTAAAAAAATGCATGCCGATAACTTTCTCAGGCCGCTTGGTCAGCGCCGCCAGCTTCGTAATCGAAATCGACGACGTATTCGAAGCCAGAATAATTTCCGGCCGGGTCAGCCGGTCGAGGTCGCGAAAGATTTCCGTCTTGATCTCGAATTTCTCAGTCGCCGCTTCGATGACAAAATCGCAGTCCGAAAGCTGGCCGCGGTCAGTGGCCGGCCGAATGCGGCTCAGGGCCTCGGCTTTGTCCTCGGCGGTGATCTTGTTTTTGGCGACCTCGCGCTCGAGATTCTTGCTGATCGTCGCCAGCGCGCGCTCCAGAAACCGCTGCTCCACGTCGCATAGCGCCACGCTGTACCCACTGCGCGCGAACACATGCGCAATGCCGTTGCCCATCGTGCCCGCCCCCACGACTCCCACTCGCTGAATGTCCATTGCATTTGCCTCGATGAAAACGTTCGAGTCTACCACTAAACCCGTGTCATCCTGAGTGAAGCGAAGGACCTATGCACTCTGCTGGCAGCATCGACGCTGCCGGCGAGTATACGGGTCCTTCGCTTCGCTCAGGATGACAAAGCTACAAATGGTGCCGCCGCGCTTTTCCGCGCCGGCGTATCATGAAGGGTTTTGATCTCCAGTCATCGTTCCTGAATGGATGCCCCCGCATGCCCGTGAAAACCATCATCGAACCCTTCCGCATCAAAAGCGTCGAAGCGCTGCGCTGGACCACCCGCCTGCAGCGTGAGCGCCTCCTCGAAGCCGCTTACTACAACCTGTTTCTTCTCCCCGCCGACGATGTTCTCATCGACCTGCTCACCGACTCTGGCACCGGCGCCATGTCGACCCATCAGTGGGCCGCCATTATGGAGGGCGACGAAAGCTACGCCGGCAGCCGCAGCTTCACCCGCTTCAAGAATTCCATTCAGGATATCTTCGGCTACCGTCACGTCATCCCCACGCACCAGGGACGCGCCGCCGAACGCATTCTCTTCGGCGTGACCTGCAAGAAGGGCGACGTCGTCCCCAACAACACCCACTTCGACACCACCCGTGCCAACGTAGAATTCGTCGGCGCCGAGGCCGTCGACCTGGTCATCGAAGAAGGCCGTCAACCCGCGCTGCAGCATCCCTTCAAAGGCAACATGGACGTGGCCGCCCTCGAAGCCCTAATCGCCCGCGTGGGCCGCGACCACATCCCGCTCGTCATGCTCACCGTCACCAACAATTCCGGCGGAGGCCAGCCCGTCTCCATGGAAAACGTGCGCCAGGTGAGCGCCGTGTGCAAGCACCACAAAATTCCGCTCTACTTCGATGCTTGCCGCTTCGCCGAAAATGCCTGGTTCATCAAACTTCGTGAGCCCGGCTACGAAAATAAAACTCCCAAACAGATTGCCCAGGAAATGTTCCGCCTCGGCGACGGCTGCACCATGTCGGCCAAGAAAGACGGTATGGCCAACATTGGCGGCTTCCTCTGCACCAACGACGACCTGCTCGCCCAGCAGGAAAAAGATCTCCTCATCCTCACCGAAGGCTACCCGACTTACGGCGGCCTTGCCGGGCGCGATCTCGAAGCCATCGCCGTTGGCGTGCAGGAAGCCCTCGAAGAAGATTACCTGCGCTACCGCATCGCCTCGACCGCCTATCTCGGCAATCACATCGCCGCCGAGGGAGTGCCCATCGTCCAACCGCCCGGCGGCCACGCCATCTATCTCGACGCCCGCGCATTCTTGCCGCACATCCCTGCCGACCAATTTCCCGGCGTAGCCCTGGCCGCCGAGCTGTATCTGGAAGGCGGAATCCGCTCCGTAGAAATCGGCACGCTGATGTTCGCGGGCGCCGCGCAGATGGATTTAGTCCGCCTCGCCATCCCGCGCCGCGTCTACACCCAAAGCCACATCGATTATGTCGTCGAGGTAATCCTGGAAGTCTGGAAGCACCGTGAAAAAATCCCCGGCATGCGCCTGACCTACGAAGCCCCGTTCCTACGCCACTTCACCGCGCACCTGGTACCGGTGAAAGTCGCGGCAGCCACGCGCTCCTGAGTCCCGCTCTGCGATCGACTACGGTTTGGATTCTTCCAGCAGCACCACGGCAGAGTTGGTGTGGCCGCGGATCATGCCAAGTTGGCAGCCGGGTGCCCCATTTCTCGCGCGTCCTTTGCGCGAGAAGTGGAGATTGTCGCAAAGCTCCCCGCCCCTCAACTCACATCCGGTGCTCGTCTCCGTAAGAGGTGTAAAATAGCAATGTAAATCTACTTTTCCAAGCTCCCCAGCCTTGAAAGGATTTCTTCCATGGCAACATTAGAAGCCCCCGTCCGGCCGCGCACCGCTCTGCATCAAGGACCATTTGTCACCGAGCCTTTCTACGATTTCCGCAATAATAACGATGAGAACGCCCGCCGCATGCGCGCCGCGATCGCCAAAGTCCGCGGCCAGCTGGGCCGCGAGTATGACCTCATCATCGGCGGCAAGCGCGTCAGGACTGGCGAAAAGATCAAGTCGCTGAACCCGTCGCAGCCCTCGCAGATTGTCGGCATCCACCAGAAGGCGGGCAAGGATCACGTTGAGCCCGCCATGAAGGCGGCGCTCGAGGCCTTCGAGTCCTGGAGCCGCACCACGGTCGAAGAGCGCGCCAGCCTGGTCTTCCGCGTCGGCGACCTGATGCGCCAGCGCAAAATGGAATTCATGGCGTGGCTGGTCTTCGAAGTCAGCAAGAACTGGGCTGAAGCCGACGCCGACATTTCCGAGACCATCGATTTCTGTGAGTTCTATGCCCGCGAGGCGCTCCGCTTCGCGAAAGCGCAGACGCCCATCCAGTTGCCCGGCGAGCACGACACGCTGCACTACATTCCGCTGGGCGTGGGCGCGGTGATTCCGCCGTGGAATTTTCCCTGCGCCATCATGGCCGGCATGACGGTGGCCTCGATCGTCAGCGGCAACACCGTCATCCTGAAGCCGTCGAGCGATTCGCCCACCATCGCCGCAAAGTTTATGGAGCTGCTGGAAGAAGCGGGCATGCCCGAGGGCGTGGTGAATTTCTGTCCCGGTGCCGGAGCCAGTTTCGGCGATGCCGTCGTCGCCCATCCTAAGACGCGTTACATCGCCTTCACCGGCTCGCGCGAAGTGGGATTGCACATCAATAAGACAGCGGCGACGCAAGCTCCCGGCCAGATCTGGATCAAGCGCACTATTCTCGAAATGGGGGGCAAAGACGCGATCATCGTCGACGCCGACGCCGACATCGATTCCGCCGTTGAAGGCGTGGCGCAAGCGGCTTTTGGATTTCAAGGACAAAAATGTTCGGCCTGCTCGCGCGCCATCGTCGACGAACGCGTCTACGACAAGTTCCTCGAACAACTGAAAGCCCGCGTCGAAAAGATTCAGGTCGGCGACGTCACCGAGAATGCCGCGATGGGCGCGGTCATCAACGAAGGTTCGATGAAGACGATCCTCGAATTCATCGAGCAGGGCAAGAAAGACGGACGGGTCATCACCGGCGGCGAACGCGTGAGTCAAGCTGGCGAGGGTTATTTCATTCAGCCGACCGTGATTGCCGACATCCCCGCGAAGTCGAGACTCGAGCAGGAAGAAATCTTCGGCCCCGTGCTGGCCGTGATCAAGGCTCGCGGCTTCGACCACGCGCTTGAAATTGCCAACGACACCGAGTTCGGCCTGACCGGCGCCGTCTATACCAAATCGCGCGACAAGATCGACCGCGCCATCCGCGAATTCCACGTCGGCAACCTCTACATCAATCGCAAATGCACTGGAGCCATGGTCGGCGCCCATCCCTTCGGCGGCTTCAACATGTCGGGCACCGACTCGAAATCCGGCGGCCCGGATTATTTGTTTCTATTCACGCAGGCGAAGGTTGTGGGCGAGAAGATCTAGAGGATGAGACCGCCATCGCGGCCGGGATTATTTGGGAAAATCTACTCCGGAGAGATGCTTGCAGGCGGCAAGCAATGCCTCCTGCCGGTCAACGTCGCGAGTGGCAGGTTTGGGCGTGCGAAGCCGCATGTGATAGAAGTACTCGCCCGTGACCGTCGCGGCCGGATCGTCGCTCACTGCCAGCCACACTTGCGTGCGATGGCCGGCATCCAGATCATCAGGCGCTCCGGCGCCACCCATTTTTGTGGCCACCCAGCCTGGCTCCAGTGCATTCGAAAAAACTTCGGGCCAGTGGCGCGCGACGGCAAACGCGAGAAGGACGTCGTGCAGCTTGGTATCGGAGTAAGCCTGCTGCCCTTGCCAGGCGCGATGTTCCCACGTGAGATCCTGCAAGCTGGCATCGCCGTCCCTGTGCAGTCCGGAACTCAGGTAGATCAGGCGCTTCGGTCGCTCGATGAGCGCGGTCAGGATGTAGGGGGCCAGAGTATTCACGGCGAACAGGTGCGGCAACCCATCCTCGGTCGCATTGCGCCGTGGCTCCCTGTAACCAATGCCCGCGTTGTGGATCACTGCGTCGAAGGTCCCGAGTTCGTTCACCTGTACCGCCACTTTTCGGGTTTGAGCGATGCTGGTCAGATCGCCGGTTACGACTCCCTCGGCTCCGGGAACGTGCGACAGCGCTTCCTGCGCTCGCCGCTGAGTGCGGGCATGCAGAACAACGCTGTGTCCTTGCTCGATCAGGAGCTGTGCGGCCATTTGGCCCAGCCCATCGGAAGAACCGGTAATAAACACGCGCGACATGTTTCCCTCCTAGTTCCTGGTTCAGGGACGAGACGGATCTAACCGGAAGACTTCTCGGGGAGTGCGACCGGCGTCGGATTCCTCTCGGTGAACTGCCGCTGATGCCAGTACGGATAAATCGGCGTCACATCGCTGGCTCGGTCGAGCTTGGCAACCTGCTCCGGCGACAGATTCCATCCCGCTGCCTGCAGGTTTTGGCGCAACTGCTCTTCGTTGCGCGCGCCAAAAATTACGGTTGAAACCGTGGGCCGTTGCAGCAGCCAGTTGAGCGCAACCTGCGGCACGCTTCTTCCGCATTCCTTGGCCACTTCTTCCAGGGCGTCGACTACTTTGTACAGATGATCGTTGGCAACCTGCGGCCCCATGTCGCCGGTCTTGTGCAGACGGCTGACCGCCGGCAACGGCTGGCCGCGCCGGACCTTCCCCGTGAGCCGTCCCCATCCCAGCGGACTCCAGATCAGCGCGCCCACTCCCTGATCGAGTCCCAGCGGCATCAGTTCCCACTCGTACTCCCGGCTGACCAGCGAGTAATACACCTGGTGGCCAACATAGCGCGTCCAGCCATAGCGATCCGATGCGGATAACGATTTCATCAAATGCCATCCGGAAAAATTCGAGCACGCGATGTATCGCACCTTGCCGCTCTGCACCAGGTTGTCGAGCGTGCTCAGAACTTCCTCGACCGGCGTCAGAGCGTCAAAGCCGTGCAGATGATAAATGTCGATGTAGTCCGTTCCCAGCCGCCGCAGGCTGGCCTCGCAAGCCTGAATCAAATGATGCCGCGACGATCCCAGATCGTTGGGGCCCGGCCCCATGCGGAACGTGCCCTTGCTCGAGATCAGAACTTTTTCGCGCCGCCCGGCAATCGCCTTGCCAAGAATCGTTTCGGAAAGTCCGTCTGAATAAATATCCGCGGTGTCGAATAGATTCACTCCCGCGTCCAGGCAGATGTCGACCAGGCGCGTGGCTTCCGCAACATCGCTCGCACCCCACTCCCGAAAGAATTCGCCCGCGCCGCCAAACGTGCCGGTGCCAAAACTCAACACCGGAACCTTCAAACCAGATCGTCCAAGCTGTCGGAATTCCATATCAAGCATAGATGCAGTTCGCCATCGAGATGATTCGAAGCGGTTCCGAGAGCGGTCTGAGGAAGACCGCCGGAGAGTGCGCCTTGATCCGTAGCGCCGGCGTCCCGCCGGCGCTACAAAAAGAAAGGCCGCCCGCAGGCGGCCTGATTCAAACTCCCGAAGCCCTTACTGAGCAACCCCTGCGGGCGATTGCGGCGCCGCTCCCGTCGTAGTTGCGGCGGCGGCCTCGTTCAAAATGCGGTGGTGGATGGTGAACAGCGCCAACTCCAGCCGGTCCGACACGCCGATCTTGTCATAGACGTTGCGCAGATAGTTCTTGATGACCTGCTCCGTCGTGCCCAGCTGCGTGGCGATTTCTTTATTCTTATAACCCTGAACAATCAAGGCCACGATGCGCAATTCTTTGGCCGTGAGCCGGTCGCGCACCCGCAATCCGACCATATCGTTCTCGGTGAGTTCGCTGGGGACGGCGACATCCTGCACCCAGGTTTCGCCGCGCGCGACCTTCCGCACGCAGTCCACCAGCGCCGCGCTGGTCACGTTGCGATAGACCACGCCGTGCGCGCCGTTCGACATGTGCCGCTGCGCGCTCTCGCCGGTGTCGGCCAGCACGATCACCCGCGTCTTCGCCTTGTTCGCCGCCAGCACGATCGCGGCAAAGTCATTGTGAAATCCTGCCGCCACCACCAGCACTGCGGCGCGGAACTTGTCCAGCGCCATGAACATCTGTTCAGGCGTCTGCGCCTGGGCCACGATCCGCATCTCATCTTCCACCGCGAGCACTTTGGCGATGCCCGCCCGGAAGATTGCCTGGTTATCGGCCAGAATCAGTTTGAGCATGTTGTCAACGCTCCCCAGAAATCCGCTTCAAAGCGACTATGATTTCCTCACGAACTCGTATGAATCGATCACGCAGGCCACGCCGCGGCCTTCTCCGCCTTCGCCCGTCGGGTCGGCGCGCACCACCCGCCCTTTGCACTGGATGGTCACATTTTCCTGACCGCCCGTCATCTCCGGGGGCAGCGTGATTTCAAATTCCACCGGCGATCCAATCTCCATCGCGGAATCGGCGCGAATGTACACTCCCGCCGCACTCAGATTCCCCGTCACTCCATCCGCATCTCCGCCACTCTCGCCCTTGTGTATCTTGATCGGCAGTTCCAGCGGGAACCGTTTTCCGGTCCGTGCTTCTTCGCCCACGGTACCTCCTCTGTGCTGGCCCGTTGTCTGTTTCTCGTCTGCGAATGAGGCCAACGTCGTCAAATCAAGCTCCTGGCGGGGCGCAGACCCGCTTTTTATGCTCAGGGTGGGTTATATCACGAAAGGCACCCGCGTAAAAGCCTGATAACCCATTAGTTACCGGTAGCATCTAGGTTCCCCCCGGCCCCATCGCAGTCCAATCACCGCCCCATCGACGCTGGCGGCCTCATTGCAGCGACCTTGACCGACCTTTACATCGAAGCCGCGACCCGCGTGGTAGTGTTTTCCGCAGGCATTTCCACACAAATTCGGGAGCCGTTTTCTATGACGAAGTCATCTCAGACGAACAGGATGAACAATTTAAGATGAACATAAGCAGAACGGCGATTCGTAGGACCGGCTGGTCCCGAGCTCTCTGTGTTCTCGTGTGCACTGTCCTGGGTGCAGCCATTGATGGACTTCCGGCGCAAACCAGCCAGAAGCCCGCTTCCCCGGCCCCTGCCGAGAAAGCCCAGAAAGCCAGCCCCGCCGCGGCTGCCGCCGATGCCAGGAAGTCCGAGCCTGCCGATGTTCTGATCCAGCTCAACAGCGCGCTCGAAAGCCTGGCCGCCCGAGTCTCGCCGGCGGTCGTGCAGATTCTCGTCACCGGATACGGCCCGCTGCGCGATGAAGAGAAATCCCAGACTGCCTTCATTGTCCGCCAGAAAGCGGTCGGCTCGGGAGTCATCGTCGACTCGACCGGCTACATCATGACCAACGCCCACGTGGTGGAAGGCGCGCAACGAATTCGCGTGGCTCTGCCGCTGCCCATGGGCGACTCCGCCGGACAAGTCCCCATCGGGAAGCGCCGCATTCTTGAGGCTCGCCTGGTCGGCCAGCATAAGGAAACCGATCTCGCCCTGCTCAAGATCGATGAAACCGATCTGCCCACTCTTTCGCTCGTTAGCCCGCGGCGTCCCCGCGTTGGGCAGCTAGTGTTCGCCATCGGCAGTCCTGAAGGTTTACAGAATTCCGTGACCATGGGCGTGGTCAGTGCGCTCGCCCGCCAGCCCGATCCCGCCAAACCGCTCACCTACCTGCAGACCGACGCTCCCATCAATCCCGGCAACAGCGGGGGCCCGCTGGTCGATATGAATGGCACCGTGCTTGGCATCAACACTTTCATTCTGTCTCAAGGCGGAGGCAGCGAAGGGTTGGGCTTCGCCATTCCCGCGCGCGTGGTCGATTTTGTGTACCACAGCCTGCGCAGGTACGGGCACGTTCATCACGTTGAAATTGGCGCCGGCGCGCAGGAAATTACTCCCACCCTGGCTGAGGGTCTGCATCTGTCGCAGCGCTGGGGCGTGGTGGTCGACGACGTGAAACCGGGCGGCCCCGCGGCCGCCGCTGGCCTGCAGATTCAGGACATTATTCTCACCGCCGACGACCGCCGCATCGAAACTCTGCCATCCCTTTCCGCCGCTCTATACCTGCACCGTCTCGACCAGGTCGTGAAGCTTGAGATTCTGCGCGGCAGCGAAAAGAAAACTCTCTACGTCCCGGCGATTGAGCAGCACGATCACATGGACGAGCTGCTCGACGCGGTCAATCCGGAAAAAAGCCTGATTCCCCGCCTCGGCGTACTCGCCATCGATCTCACTGACGACCTGCGAGCTCGGCTGGGCTCGCTGCGCATTTCCTCCGGAGTCGTCGTCGTAGGACGAGCCGCCGACCTGATTCTGCCCGACACCGGTCTCGAGGCCGGCGACATCCTCCACCAGCTCAATACCACGCCCATCGATTCCGTGGACACGCTCCGCACCATCGTGGCTGGCCTGAAAGGAGGCGATCCGGTCGTGCTGCAAGTCGAGCGCGACGGCGGCCTGCTTTATGTGAGCTTTGAGATGGAGTAAGGTGGGAACATGAAAATAGTCGGCATTCAGGAAGCCAAAACCACGCTATTGCGGCTCGTTGAGAGAGCATGCTTGGGAGAGGAGATCGTGATCTCGCGAGGTAAGAATCGTGCGGTTCGGTTGGTTCCGATCAGAGCTCACAGCGGTCGCCGAAAGCTCGGCATCCTGAAAGGAAAACTCGTGGTGGGACAGGAATTCTTCGATCGGCTCCCGCCGCAAGAACTTGCGTCTTGGGAGTCTCGACATTTGCGGAGCAAACCAACTCTGTCACCCTGAGCGAAGCGAAGGATGACAAGACTCAGGGTGACAACAGTTATCGTCCCGCGCCCGCAGCCTTGACCTTGCCTGCGCTCTCGAGGGCAACGCCCAGCCCCGACCCAATCGCCTCCACCACCCTCAGGTCGTCGGCGGTGAATGCATCCTGACCGGCGCGATACAGAGCCAGCACCGCCGCAACTCCGGCATTTCCTTCGAGCGGCACGGCCAGCGCAGAGCGCAGCGTGCTGTACTTCGTGGGATCGTTCAGATAACCCGGCTCGACCGACGGATTGCCGTTCAAGATCGCCTTATGATTTTGCGCGACCCATCCCGAGAGGCCTTCTCCGTCGGGAATTCTCAACGAAGAGAACAAGCGGAAGTTTTCACCGCTTACAAACTCTGCCGTCAGCGATCCGTTCTTCGGGCAAGTACACCGCCATGGAGTCATGCGGTACCAGGTGTTTCAGCCGCACCGCCAGCAGAGAAAAATGTCTGCGGCGCCCAGGCAAGAGCCGGTCTGGCGGCTGAGTTCGATGATTTCCTGGCCTTGCTGCCGAGCCGACGAAATCGCCGATGCCCGAGCTTCCGCTGAAGCCGATGAAGCTGCGTTCTCGGCTCAGCCGACTCCGCGAATCCCGCCGCCGGCGCCAGTCCGCGCTCAACTTTAATATCCGTCGACAATTTTGGCGGAGCCTGCAGCGGCTGCTGCTTCGCCAACTTCTCCAGTTCAATGTAACGGCGCTGCAGAATCGCCACTACTTTCGGATCAAAGCTCTTGCCTGCATCCGCTACTACCTTGGCCATGGCCTCATCCAGCGGCAGTGCCTTGCGGTATTGCCGGTCTGAAGCCAGCGCGTCGAGGCAATCGACTGCGGCAAGAATTCGCGCTCCGATCGGAATCTCCTCTCCGGCCAGCCCGTTCGGATATCCGCTGCCATCCCATTTTTCGTGGTGCGCGCGCACGATCGGCACCACCGGATACGGAAAGTCCACCTGCTCCAGAATCTCCGCCCCGACAATGGGATGGATTTTCATCTTCTCGAATTCTTCCGGCGTTAACTTTCCCGGCTTCGAAATAATGTGCTCGGGCACGGCCAGCTTGCCAATGTCATGCAGCACCGACGCCGCCTTCAGCGCCTCGGTTTCGTCCTCGGTCAATCCCAGTTCCTTCGCCAGTTCCATGGCATAGACCCGCACCCGCTGCAGGTGTTCGCCGGTAGTTTCGTCTTTGGCTTCAATGGCCAGCGCCAAAGCTTCGATCGTCCGCAGGTGCAGGCTGGAAACCTGCTCGGCGTGCTGCTTTTCCGTTTCGAGTTTGCCGAGGTATAGACGATACGAGCGGTACATCAGATAAATCGGCGGCAGAATCAGCAGCGACGACTGCCATCCGATGTGTTTGTTCAGGAAGTTGACCAGGCCCGCCACCGCCGCTCCCACCATGTAGTACGGGAACAACCAGAGATGCGACTCCGCCCACACGCTTGCGATGGGCTTATCCTCGGTCAGTCCGATGATGGTCGACGTCGCGGCCGTATTGCAGCCGAAGTGAATGATGGCGGCAACCAGCAGCGCCAGTGGCCCGGGGGCGTGTAGAACATAAAGCACCATCAACTTATAAGCGCCGTAGGCTACTGCGCTCGAAACCGTGACCTGCGACAGATTGAATACGAGCTGCACCAGCTTCACCCGCCGCGCCGGCCTCCAATAAAACTGCGCCAGGGTGCTGGCGAGTCCGATCACCAGCGTCTCCGGCAAGCTCAGTTCCAGGATTCCCAGCAGGGTGAACAGGAAGTTCACCGACAGCGTTCCCTCAATGCCGGGCAGGCTGACCTTGAGCGACGACGCCAGAGCCGCTGCGACCACGTAGCAAATGAACTTGACGGGATCGTTCGATTGCCAGTGGAGAAAAGCCGGCACAAAGCAGACACACGCCGCCGCAGCCATCGCGGCGATGAACGCACGTGCGCCAATGGAACGAACCCACGACATGATAAGTGTTTAAATTTTCAACGATATGCAGGAGCCTGTCCGCCCAAAAGTAGTCGCCGGCGTTACCATCGTTTTTTCTTTGTACATCGATGATTTACGACGTGTCATAACCAATCCGGCGTCATCTCAGGCGCGCCTCGCACATGGGACAATTTGTCTCATCGCGCTGGATGTGGGACATTTTGTCCACTGAACTTCACAACACCGCTCCCTAAACCATTGATACATAAGACATATCCGTTCACGTTTTGGAACTGCAACTGCACTTCTAAGGTCACTTGGAGTGAGGTTACGCGCCTGTGGCGCGACTCTTTGTGGGGGAATTATGAAAAAGTTCGTGCTCTTGGTCCTGATCGCGACGGTGACGGTGAGGCGGCACATGCCGACCCTTCGAAACTGTCGCCCGAACTCCAGGGCTATACCTCGACCCAGAAGCTCCAGGTCATCGTGCAATACGCGCCCGGAACGCAGCTGAGTTGCAACGGCTTGCTGGGGCTGGTGGATTGCCTGGTCAACGATGTGGTGAAACTTGGCGGGAACGATTCTGGCAGAATTGCCGCTGATCAACGGGATCGTCGCCCAGCTTGACGGCAATGCCATCCAGAGCCTCTCCAACCAGTCCAATGTCGTCTACATCAGCACCGACCGGCCTCTGACGCCATCGCTCAGCAATGCGGCGGTCGCGGTGAACGCTCCCTTTGCCTGGCAGTCGGGCTTTACCGGCGCCGGCATTGGCGTAGCGCTGATTGACAGCGGCGTGAGCAATCATCCCGATCTCAACCTTGGCATTCTTCCTCTCTCGCGAGTGGTGTACCAGCAGTCGTTCGTGCCGGGAAATTCGTCGGCCAATGATCAATACGGGCACGGCACTCACGTTGCAGGTTTGATCGCCGGCGATGGCCTCGATTCCACCGGCCCGCTCTACACTAAGACCTTTAAGGGGATTGCGCCCGGCGCGAGCATCATCAATCTGCGCGTCCTGGATGCGAACGGCGCAGGCACTGACAGCTTGGTGATCGCCGCCATCAATCAGGCGATCGCAATGAAATCGCGATACAACATTCGTGTGATCAACCTCTCGCTGGGCCGCGCCGTCTACGAGAGCTACACTCTCGACCCGCTCTGCCAGGCGGTTGAGGCCGCATGGAAGAACGGCATCGTCGTAGTGGTCGCCGCGGGCAACAACGGCCGCTACCAGCCCACTGACGGCTACGCCACCGTCACCTCGCCCGGCAACGATCCGTATGTAATTACTGTCGGCGCCATGAAGCCCATGGGCACGCCTACGCGCGTAGACGATCTGATCGCCAGCTACAGCTCCAAAGGTCCGACCGTGGTCGATGCCGTCGTGAAGCCCGATCTCGTCGCGCCCGGCAACCTGCTCACCTCGCTGGAGGCGCCGAATTCCACTCTCTATAACGAGTATCCCGGCAACCAGGTTCCCAATAACTACTACATCAACGGAGGCAGCACCGCCTCCTCCTCAAAGTATTTCACGCTGAGTGGAACCAGCATGGCGACGGGAATTGTCAGCGGAGTTGTGGCCGATCTTGTTGCAGAAAAGTCCCAACCTTACTCCTGACCAGGTGAAAGCCCGCCTGATGCTGACCGCCTACAAAACGTTCCCGCAGTCGAGCAGCACCACCGACCCGACGACTGGAATCGTCTACACCGATCAATATGACGTCTTCACCGTCGGCGCCGGCTACGTGGATGTCGAGGCTGCCCTTACAGCACTGTTGTGGCGAGGGAACGGCGATGTCTCCGATTGCCACGTTCAATTCGAACACGAATCAGGTGACCATGACCGGCGATCCCTCCGCGGTTTGGAATTCGTCGGCCACTTGGTCGGAGCCGGCCGTGTGGGGGAGCTAATCAGTTTGTTGCCAGCAGCTCCGGGCGTCGCGCCGTGGCGGCCAATAATGTGCTTTGGGGTAGCAATGTGCTCTGGGGCAGCGACGCCGTGTGGGGCTCGAATGTTCTATGGGGCTCGAACGTGTTGTGGGGCAGCAACGTCCTATGGGGTAGCAACGTGTTGTGGGGAAGCAATGTGCTCTGGGGCAGCAACGCCTCCGCCGGCGAACAGTAAACGGCGACAATAAAACTGCGAACAGTGAAAGTTTCCCGAGCAGTCACTTCAAGGGCCGCGATTCCACTCGCGGCCCATTTTTTTATTTTGTCATCCTGAGCGAAGAATTCGTCCGCGACGAGCGGACGAATTCGCAGTCGAAGGATCCCTACCAGCAAGCTGAATCTTTGCGGCCAGAAGAACCGTGCAGCTGACACGATGAGCGGCGTCAGTCCCCCGACTTGCCCAGTGTCACCAGCGCGGGCTTGGCATGCGCATGCCCGCTGGTAACAAACATTTCCTCGGAATCATCCTCCGTCACCGGCGTCAACGCCAGATCGGTGTAATGGCGCGCATTCGGATCGCGCTTCATCTGCCGCCGCAACTTCCCATAGCGCCAGACCAGCCCCGCCAGCGTGATGTGCTTCCTCACCAGATCGGCCAGATAACGCGGATAAAAAATGAACGGACTCTCCACCGGCAACGTCGGCCGCCGGTCCTTGCGATACTTTCGCCGCAAATATCCACCTTCCAGCGGATCGATCTTTTCCAGCCGCACGCAGGTGTAATACCACAACAGCAGAAACGTCATGTTGCCCGCATTGCTGTTGGTCGCAACCGAGCGCCGCATCACCGTCTCCAAATGTTCCGGCGAATAATAAGCCGTCCACGCATCGTGATACAGCTTCTGCCACTGCTCCGCCGTCATCGTGGAATGCTCCGCCGTCACATGCTCCAGGTCGTACTTGTTCAGATCCGGATCGAGATACGCGCCCGCCTTGTGCAGTTTCTGATGATCCTCCGACCCGGGCAGAGGCGTCAGGCAGTGTGGTTCGAGCAGATCAATCGGCAACTCGCGCTGAATCGTCTGAATGTCGCGCATCACCGATTCCGGCGTGTCCGACGGAAATCCGATGATGTATCCCGCAAACACCGTGACCCCGGCCTTCTTCCATTCCAAAAGCATCTTGCGATACTCAGCGACTTTGTTCTGTTTTTTTCTGGCGCCCAGCAGCGCATCCGGATTAATGCTCTCGAGGCCGATGAAAACCCGCGCCACGCCCGCGCGTCCCGCCTTCTCAATGAAATGCGGCAGCCGGTGGCACATTGTGTCCACCTGAATCACGAACTTGATGTTCAGCTTCTCGCCTTCGCGCATGGCAATCAGCCGGTCGAAGACGATCTCCCAATCTGTGTTGCGCGCGAAGTTGTCGTCGGTAATAAAAAACCGGTTAATCCCCTGTGCGAGATTCCGCCGGATAATCTGCTCGATGTCGCCCACCGACCGTCGCCGCGACTTTCTTCCCTGCACGTTGATGATGGTGCAGAACGAACACAGGAACGGGCAGCCGCGTCCCGCATCAAAAGTCGTGATCTTGCCGCCGGTGCGCTTCACCCGCGTCGCCGGAAGAATCGGCATGGGCACGCCGTCGAGCGATGGCAGGTCGTCCATAAAGTCGTAGAGCGGCTTCAGCCTGCGATTCCACGCGTCTTTCAAGACATCCTCAAAGCGCCCCTCAGCCTCACCGGCAAACAGCGAAATGCCAAGATCCATCGCAGCTTTGAGCTCTGGAGTAATTTCCGGCAGCATCGACAAACATCCCGAAACATGGAATCCGCCAATGCAAACCTGAATGCCCGCCGCGCGCAGTGGCCGGGCCAGATCCATGGCCCGCGGAAACTGATTCGACTGCACCCCGATCAGCGCCACCAGTCCCGGAGCTTTCCCGAGTTGCCGAGCAATGCGCTCCGGCCGGATATGTGTATTGGTCTCGTCCAGCGCCTGGATGACGATGTCGACGTCATCCCCGAGCACGCGCCGCTCCTGGCAATCGACCGCAAGACCATTGATCACCGCCAGTGTATTCGACGGAATCGCCGACCGCAGCCACTGGATGACGTACCCGTCATCGTCGTAGTGCGATGGCTTGATCAGGATCAACGTAAAACGCTTGCGCGCTCGCTGGTAAGTCCCCATGAAACGCTCCCCCGCGTGAACCCCGGTCGATGAAGAAGTATACGAATCTAAGGCGCCCGTAGGATACATAATTTGCTGCTTCGTGCAGCAAACCGTCAGTGAAAGGTGGAAGAGCAGCGCTTCAGCGAGAAAAAGAGCAGCGCCGTGAAATAGAGGCGCGCTAGCGCCGTGGAAGAGCGGCGCTTCAGCGCCGCGTAAACGCGCCCAATCCGTCAGGGCTTTAGCCCTAGTGGACGAGCTTTTGAATCGCAGCCTTCAACTCATCCGAATGAAAGCCGAAAGGCCCAGGCCGGCTCTTATAGGCCACCCGTCCCTTCGCATCGATCAGGTAGAGGCGATCCGGCCACGCGGTATACGCGCTCTCCGTCGAGTTGCCAAATTCGTCGAGCACCGCGGGAATCTCAATCCCCAACTTGCGCACGCAGGCGCCGGCCACGAACTCGCGTTCCTGCTCGCTGTGAGGACTGGCAAAGACGACCTTGTCTTTGACATTGCTCTCCATCTGCCACACGTCGCTCGGATGCGCTTCCGTGATATAGACCACGAGGAACGTGACCTGGCTTCCGTATTGCTGGTAGAGCTTGTTAAGGGCAGGAACCTCCCGCCGGAACGGAGGTCAGGTATAGCTCCCAAACACCAGCACCACGGGACGATTCTGAGCGGTTAGAACAGACAGCTGTACCTGCGCGGTCTTGTCGAGTTTCGTCAACGCGAAGTCAGGTGCGGGACTGCCCACTTGCAAGGTGCCAACTCGGGCGCGCATCCAAAGGGTTTCAAAGGGAAAGACCAGAAACGGGATCGGCCCCGAGATCCTGGCCATCACGCGGCCAAATTGCTCCGGCGATTGCCGCATCACGCCGTACAGCGCGATGCAACCCATCACCCACAGCGTGGCGAGCACGCAGGTGGCCGCGACCACTGCCTTTCTAATAGACCTGTATTTTCCGTTCACGCGATCGGTACTCGAACCCCAAAAAGAAATGCGCCGATTATAGGTCGGCGCAAACGGAGGTCAATAGTTGGAATGTAGTATTCCGCCTGCCGCTCAACGCGCCGGCTCGTCGTCGATCCAGTACTCGCGTCGTGCTTTCACCACCAGGTGGGAACGATTCCTGGTCTCCACATGCAACGCATGCAGGCCGGGCGTAACCGATGTGGGACGAAAGCTGAGCACATAGTAGTTCGGCACGTCGTTTGAAACCGCAATCAGACTGGCCTTCAGGTCCTTGGCGTTGTGGAAGTGAAAAAACTCGCCCCCGGCCAGCTGTGCGATCGATTCCGCAGTGTTGTGGCGGAGGGCGTTCCGCGCTGTCAGAAAAGTCATAGTCGCCAGCCGCACCGGCGGCGCCAGCTGGCTGATGCAGTCGAGCACCTGCTTACTGTAATGGCCTTCATATTCCGCATCGGCGCCCTCGCGGCTGAAGCATCCGTGCGCGGGTCCTGGCTCTGTGGGCTCAAACCCAAACTTGGATGCCTCGTGCGAAACGGCCGCGTGTGTGCTCGAAAAAGCGAAGCTGTACATCGCCGTATTCGTGTTGCTGATGAGGCGCAGAGCCTCATTCAGCGTGGTCTTGCTGCCCTGGTCAATGGTTTCGCTGAGCAGCAGAATCGCGCGCCGGTAGCTCGCAGGCTGTGTCCGCAACTGCGCGACCGCAAATGCGACCGAATCTAGAATTGCCGCGCCTTGGTCGCCTTCGCTCAGGTTCGCAAGCTGCTGAGAAGCGTCAGCGGTGTTTGACGTGAAGGGCAGCAGCAGATGCGGCGTACTGTCGAAGCCGACCAGGGCCACGCGATGCTCAACGTTTCCGATCAGCGCGTCGAGAATCGAATCCAGTTGTTGGTAGTCTTTGAGGTGGCGGGCGCCAGCGCCGCCGGTCTCGACCACGATGGCCAAGGCTAGCGGCTGCGAATCCGTTTCCGGATCGAGCGTTACATGCTGCGGCTCACCGTTGTCGGTGACCAGGAAATCGCCAGCCGTGAGTTCGAAAACTACCTTCCCCGTCTTGGTCGTCACCAGTACGGGAACCATCACCAGAGTGGAGCGCACTGTCAAACGGGCCTGCGCCGTGTCGTTCTGTTGCGCGGTCAGACCCACAACAGCAAGGGCGAACAGCAGAGTGGAGATACAAACCGACGTTATCATAGCGCCCAGCCTAGGCAAGCTCTGATTAAGCCTCCGGGTTCCTCTGTACACCTCTGTGTCCCCTGTGGTTTACGCTTTCTGTTGGGCCATAATCGGAGCTAGAACGCGCCGCCGCCCCCGCCGCCAAAGCCTCCGCCCGAGAAGCCGCCGCCTCCACCGCCGCCGCCACCGAAGCCGGAGCCGCTCGAACTCGCGCGCGGGGCTGATACGAAAACCTGGTGCATATCGGTCGCCATGCTATGCATGGAACTCGAAAAGAAAATCGGATTGAAGCCCCCAACGATAGCCGCCCGGCCCCACATACCACTGCGGCGGATCTTTCACGATCCCGGCAAACGCCTGCGCCCAGTGGTGCTCCACGCCCAGCGCCATCGCGTAGGGCAGAAACTTTTCAAACGTGGTCGGCGGCATGACTTTGAGCCGGTCCGCATCCACGCGATTCATGAACTCCTGGAACCCGAGCACTGCGATCTGCGTTCGCGCTCCCTTCACCGTCTTGGCCGTCATGACGCGCGCAAACAGCCACCAGATCACCGCCGACGAGCGGCACGCACACCACCAGCAAGAGCGCTGAGTTGAAAAAGTTCGCCCAGTCGAAGTACTGAAAAATACCAAACGGGACGAAGAATCGCGACAGCCACCCCACGCTGTACCCGTTGGCTGACTCCGGGTCGAGCAGATAAATACCTTTCGTTCTTCAGCGCCGCCATGATGTCCTGGCGAATGACCGGAACTGCCGTGTAGAAGCGGTTCTTCAGGCTGGAGAGACGCGTGTCGGTCCCGCCGGCAAACACATTTTCCAGCATCACGCGCTCGTGCGGAGCCAGATCGGCGGCCCATTGCTCGCGCGACTTGAGCAGGTGGAAGATGTAGTCTTTGTGCGTGAAGACCAGAGCCTTCTCCGCCGTCTCTTCGATCTTGATGTAGCCTCGCACCGCCAGATCGATGATGGTCGATGTAATATCGCGGGGATGAATCGAATCATCGAGCAGCGTGCCCGCTTCCGCTGGAGAAAACCCGGCCGGCGGTGTCGTACATGGGCGCAACCGAGACTCCCGGATCGGGGTCGCGTCCCTTCCAGCCACCACAGCGCGAACATCCCAACAACGTGACCGCCGGCAAAAAGACAATCGGATTGCCGCCAATGAACCAGAAAAACTTGGTCAGCGCGCTCGGTTCTTTCAGAATGTCTTTCGGAATATAAACGTCAATGGTCAGGCCGCCGCGCATGGGCAGAGGATTGTTGGTTTCAAAATGCGCCTCGGCGCCGTCGACTGTGGCCGTCGCGTCGCGCTAGCGTCGATCCGTAAACTCCGGTAAAAGCCTGCGCCCGCAGCGACCCCGCCGCAAACATGGGGAAACGCACCGTCGCGGCCGCATGATCGATCGGCACCGGCCAGTCGTTCCCGGTAACGTTCCAATAAAACTCGTCGTGACGTCGAAGTCGTGGCTGTCGAAGAAGCGCGTCCCATTGCGCACCAGATAGGTAATCTCAACCGTCCGCGTCGCATCCACTGCGTCGGGGATGTAAATCTTCAGATCGCGAGCGCCGTTATTCGTGGACGAATCATATTTAAGTTTGCCGCCGCTGCCGTCGGTGACGCTGGTGACCTTCAGGAAGAGTTCGTAATTCGTTCCATTCGGCCCGGGATATTCAATCGGAATCGTGCGATGAATCCCGTGCCATTCGCCCTCAAACGCCAGCGATGATGCGCTCGGTCACCACCGCGCTGCCATCCTCATTGACGGTGATCGTGTCTTGAAAGTCGCCGACGCGCCAGGACTTTGCCTGCGCCATGCCCGTCAAGGACGCAGAGTAAGAGTGCCGCGGAAAGAACTGAAGCAATCGCTCTTGGGATTTTCAATGACCAGATTCCCCGCTGACCCACTGATTCAATGTCTCAATGTCTCAATGGGTCAATGATTCAATGATTTAATCTTTTTAGAACTTCACCTGCACCGGCTCGCGGTCGGCGTCCGTGGTCTCGAAGAATTGCCGCGGCGTGAAATTGAACATTCCGGCCAGAATGTTCGTCGGGAACGACTGAATCTTCGTATTCAGGTCGCGCACCACCGCGTTGTAATACCGCCGCGCATTCTGAATGGAATCTTCCGTCTGGCTCAGCGAGCCCTGCAGTTGGCGTGAACTGCTCCGAAGCTTTCAGTTCAGGATAATTTTCCGCCACAGCAAACAGGCTCTTCAGCGCGCCGGTCAGCTGGTTTTCGGCGACGGCCTTGCCCTCCGGCGTGGTCGCCTGCATGGCCTGCGAGCGGAATTTGGCGATATCTTCAAACGTGCCTTTCTCGTGCGTGGCGTATCCCTTCACCGTTTCCACCAGATTCGGGATCAGATCGTGCCGCCGCTTGAGTTGCACATCGATGTCGGACCACGCCGAATCGCAGCGCACCCGCAACTGCACCAGGCTGTTGTACATCCCGATCAGCACCACGGCGATGACAACCAGAATTACCAGCAAAATAATGCCAACCATGAACATCTCCTCAGATAGGCGAAGTCGGACGGATGAACGGGAAATCAATGGGACGTTAACACAGTGGCCGCGCTCGAGCAAACGCGCACAGCGCGAGTCTTTTGCATTCTGCGATAACGACCTTCGCAGGGGCGATGCGAGGAAAAAGGGGTTGGAGTCTGAGAACTGAGGTCTGAGGTCCGAGAACTGAGTACTGGCTACTGTTCCTGCTGCTGCGGCGCGAAGTATCCCTTGCGCGCGCGCACTTGCAGGTCTTTCTTCAGAGAAGAGATTTCAATCGAGCGATAGCGCCCATCGGCGTCAAAATTGGCGGGCTTGTATGAGACCACGTACTGGCTGCGGAGTTCGTCTTCAATGGCCGTGAACGAGCGCGTGATGTCCTTCATCTTGAACGGAAAGAAGGCGCGACCGCCGGTGGCTTCGGCGAGTTGCTCAAGCACCTTGTCGCCGCGCATCACCAGGCCGCTGTCGTCGGTCGAGATAGCGTAGATGATGACTTCCGAGCGCTGCGCCATCTCAATGGCCTGCGCTCTCGACATCTCGCTCTGGTTATCTTCTCCATCGCTGACGATCACAATCGCCTTCCGTACCGGATGGTCCGGCCGGTCTTTCAGGAATTTCTCTTTGCACGCGTGATAAACAGCGTCATACAACGCGGTTCCGCCGCCATCATGCAGCCTATGCACTCCCACCGAGAGCAATTTCACGTCGTCGGTGTAGTCCTGCGCCATCTGGCTGTGACTGTTGAATCCGACCACGAAGGCCTCGTCGAAGCCGGTGCGCAGCGTGTGTTCCAGAAAACTTGTAGCCGCGTTTTGCTCGAAATCAAAGCGGCCGTCCACCGACCCGCTGACGTCGACCAGCAGACCCAGATGCAGCGGCAGATCAGTTTCCCGGCGGAAGTTCAGAATCGCCTGCGGAGGTTTATGGTCGTCGAGAATGCTGAAATCCGCCTGATTCAGGTCGCGCACGAACTTGCCGTGCTTGTCGGTCGCGATGAACAGCACGTTGACCTCATTCACCCGCGCGTGCAGAGTGATCAGCGCGCCTTGCGGATCGTCATGATTCCCAGACGGAATTCCCTTCAGAATTTTCAACCGCGCCGCTTGCCGCGTTGTACGCCCTCAGGCTGGGCGCGCCCGTCGCGTAGGCAGACTGGGCTCGGGATGGCGATGGGGCAACGCAGAAAGTGGCAACGCAGAGAAAGGTTGCCAGTGGTAGCGCCAGAAGGCGGAGCGTCCAGTTCGTGTACTTCATGCCTGAAAAATCCAATTTTTTCACTCTTAACCGCGCCCAGGCGCACTTCCAACCTTTAGATGCACGCCGGATGCCGAAGGAGGGTATCGCTGACCGGAACCCGCTATCTGATTGACTTTAGGAGCGCTCCGGCAAAGTGCCAAGTTACAAAAGGAGCACACGTTTGGTCATGGCACAACACGTGCTATTTCTGTAACTTGCACTGCCCGTGGCGCGATTTCGCGCTTGTCTGCTGGCCAGTCCGAGGCAGCGGCTCATATGCAGGGGCTAACATAGTGTCACGAACTTCCGTTTTTCCTTAAAATATCTTGTTGGAGGGATATCATGAAGAAATTCCTGGCGGGCTTGATCGTTGTGCTCATTGCGACCGCGGCTGCATTCGCCGCCGATGACGAACGCGAAGAAGATCGCGTGAAAGATGCGGGCACGGTTCTCAAAGAAATCCTGAACATCCCCGACGACATTCCGCAGGATCTGCTCGATAAGGCCGAGTGCGTGATCATTCTGCCCTCCGTGAAAAAAGGCGCATTCGGCATTGGCGGCAGCTACGGTCGTGGCGTCATGATTTGCCGCGGCGGCGAGCACTACACCGGCAAGTGGGGCGCTCCCGCGCTGTACGCGCTCGAAGGCGTCAGCATCGGATTTCAAATCGGCGGCCAGGCCACCGATTTTGTCCTGCTGGTGATGAATCCTAAAGGTGCGGAGTCGCTGCTTTACAGCAAAGTGAAACTTGGGGCCGATGCCTCCGCCGCTGCCGGGCCCAAGGGACGCACCGTGGAAGGTGCGACCGACATCGTGATGCAACGCTGAAATTCTCTCCTACTCGCGCAACAAGGGCTTGTTCGCCGGCAGTCTCGCTGGAAGGCTCGACTCTGCGTTCCGATGGCGGCGCCAACGAAAACCTCTATGGCAAGAAGTTGACTGCAAAAGAGATCATCCGCGAAGGCAAAGTCGCCGTTCCGGCCATGCGCCCATGAACTGGTGACACTGCTCGACACCAAGTCGCCGGTAGAATAAGTCGGATCCCAAAATCGCTGGAATAGATTTTGCAATGAGGTCTAGATGGATCACTTTCGGTGACATCTCCGTGACCTCTGTGATTAAAATGTATTCAGCCGACTCGGTGCGCGTGGGCGAGCAACGAACTATCCATTCGTTATCACGATGAAGAATGGGGCGTGCCGGTGCACGATGACCGCACGTTCTTTGAATTCCTCATTCTCGAAGGCGCGCAGGCCGGGCTGAGTTGGGACACGATTCTGAACAAGCGCGAAAACTACCGCAAGGCTTTCGAGGGATTCGATCCGGAGCGCGTCGCGCGCTACGACCGGCGCAAGAGCGAGCGACTGATGCGCGATCCCGGCATCGTCCGGAACAAACTGAAAATCGCTTCGGCCGTCGGCAACGCGAAAGCATTTCTGAGACGTGCAGAAAGAGTTCGGCAGTTTCGACCGCTATATCTGGCAGTTTATCGGCGGCAAGCCGCGCGTGAACTCGCCCCAGTCGATGAAACAGGTCCCCGCGCGAACGCCGGAATCCGACGCGATGAGCAAAGACCTCAAGAAGCGCGGGTTTAAGTTCGTCGGATCGACCATCTGCTACGCCTTCATGCAAGCGGTGGGGATGGTGAACGATCACGTCGTGTACCTGCTTTCGCTATCGAGCGTAGACCTTGAGGAGCTGCAGTCATCGCGACGCTGGAGCGAGCGAAGGCGAGCGTGAGTGATGAGGGACTTTAGCCCTGCTTTTGTCCGCAGACCGCAAATAAGTCATCGTCGCGTGAAAACGCTTGCCGTCATATAGATCACCATCAATCCCAGCAGCAGCACTGTGATTTCCAGGCGCGTCGACCACACGTGCAGGGCATCGAATTGCACACGCGCGGCATCGTTGAGCGTGGCGGCGGTGTCAAAGTTTGCGACCTGCGCGCGCAGCGTCAGCCATGCGGGGAGTAATCCAGAACTGCGAGACCAGCGTGAGCGCGAGCATCCCGCAGATCAGCACATGGCGCGTCGCAAACACATGCGCGGTGCCATCGGTGAGGCGGCTGTAGGCCAGCGAACTGATCAGATAGACGACGCCGGAGACGATGGCGATCCAATGCAGCTTGGTCAGCAGGTTGCCGACTAATGTTCCCGCAAGAAGGCGCGTGGGCAGCACATGAAACGCCGTCGGCGCCATGATGGCGAAGAAGACGATCCCACCGATCCATATGACAAGCGACAGCAGCATGAGAAAACGAAGGAAGGACATGACGGGAGGATTATAGTCTCGGTGGCGCGGCCAGAAAGAGCGAACCACAAAAGAGCGAACCACAGAGGACACAGAGGACACTGAGAGAACTAAGTGCTGAGAACTGAGAACCGAGAACTGAGAACTGAGAACCAGTAACTCCCTTACACCGGCACTGCGACGTCCTCGATGATTTCCCTGAGCACCTGATCCGACTGCTCGGATTTTTTCAGGGTCGAGGCGTAGAGCCCGCTGACCACGATGCGGTGGGCGAAGACCGGGACCGACCAGCGGCTTGATGTCTTCGGGAGTGCAAAAGGTGCGGCCTTCGAGGAAGGCCATGGCCTGCGCGGCGCGATACAGAGCTTGCGATCCGCGGGGCGAGACGCCCAGCGAGAGAAATTCCGACTCGCGCGTGCGGCGCACAATTTCGAGAGCGTAGCTGACCAGCGATTCGTCCACGCGAATCTGTTTCACGGCCTGCTGCATTTCGAGCACTTCCGCGCCGGTGAGAACGGCGCTGAGATCGTCCAGGTGCGCGGCGCCGGCTTCCGACCGCAGAATCTGGCGCTCGGCTTGCGCGTCAGGATATCCCATGCGCACCCGCATCAGAAAACGATCGAGCTGCGATTCGGGCAGAGGATAGGTTCCGTGATGCTCCACCGGATTCTGCGTGGCGATCACCAGAAACGGCTGCGGCAGTTCGTAAGAGTGCGCGTCGACGGTGACCTGGCCTTCGTTCATGGCCTCCAGCAGCGCGGACTGCGTCTTGGGCGTGGTGCGGTTGATCTCATCCGCCAGCAGGACGTTGGTGAAGACCGGGCCACGCTTGAATTCGAATTCATGGTCGAGCGTCGAATAGATCGAAATGCCCACCACGTCGGAGGGCAGCATATCGCTGGTGAACTGCACGCGCTGAAAGGTGCAGTCGATGGCGCGGGCCAGCGCCTGTCCGAGCGTGGTCTTGCCCACGCCGGGAACACCTTCAATCAGCAGGTGACCGCGGGCGAAAATGCTGACCAGAGCCAGGCGGACCACGTCGTCCTTACCGCGAATCACGCGGCGGAGAGCGGTTTCAAGTTCGGCGGCTTTATGAGAAACAGCGATGACGGTCTCGGGCGACATTGGTCTCGATTCTACTATCGGGTGCCGCGCGTGGCGGAGTTACGTACGTCACAGGACCAGCCGTCAGCTCTCAGCTGAACCCAGATCCCTCGCGTTGCTCGGGATGGCAGAACCTTCTTAGCAGGACCTTACTTAGAACGTAAGCGTCAACGACACTTGCATCTGGTTTGGCTGACAGCTGATAGCTGAGAGCTTACTGCGTAAACTCCGCAGGCCTTCCGGTCAACCGCTCGATGCGTTTGGCGATCGGCGGATGGGTTGAGAACAGGTTGCCGAAGTTCATCCCCAGCAACGGTTGAATGATGAACAGATGCGCCGTCGACGGGCTGGCCTGCATCGGGATGCGGCGCGAGTAGGTGTCGAGCTTTTGCAGGGCGCTGGCCAGGGCGTAAGGATTGCCGGTGAAGTGCGCGCCGGTGGCATCGGCTTGATATTCGCGCGAGCGCGAGACCGCGAGCTGAATCATCGTCGCGGCAATCGGGGCAAGGATCAGCATGAAGAGGCCGGTGAGGCCTCCGCCGCGGCGATCGCGCGAGCCGCCGCCGAAAAAGAAACCGAAGCGCGAGATCATCGTAATGGCGCCGGCGATGGTGGCGGCGACGGAACTGATCAGGATGTCGCGGTTGTTGACGTGGCCGAGTTCGTGGGCGAGGACGCCTTCGAGTTCTTCGTCATTCAGTAAACCTAAAATCCCGTGGGTCACGGCGACCGAGGCGTGGCTCGGATTGCGTCCGGTGGCGAAGGCGTTGGGCGACTCGGACGGAATCACGTAAATCTTCGGCATGGGAATGCCGATTTTCTGCGTGAGGCGTTCCACGGCGGCGTAGGCGCGCGGCAATTCTTCGCGCGTCACGGGCTGGGCGTGGTAGGTGGCTAGCGCGATCTTGTCGGAGAAAAAGTAGGCGCTGAAGTTCAAGACGACGGCGAAGGCCAGGGCCAGGAACATCCCATTTTCGCCGCCGAAATGGCGGCCAATGAACATCAGCAGAAGCGTGAGTGCGGTCAACAGAAACGCGGTCTTAAACATGTTTCCCATAATTTTGAGTGAACCTGTCTTATTGGATGTTACGCGGAGTGGGGCGATGCATGCGGGCTGGGGACGGGGAAATTTGGTTTCGAAGGGGCGTACCCCCCTCCCCCTGGTCTATCGGAATCATCAAAACCGCTGGGAAATCTATTAGATTCAATGGGTTGCGGGTAAAATATTGCGGAATAAGGAGTTTGGGTGGTTTGGCGGCTGGGGCTTTGGGGTGTGTCACTTTTTCTTGCGGCGGGCTTGATCTCGCGGCGGAGGGCCCTCTGCGGGGGGCATGGTGGTGGCTCGCCTCGCTGCGCTTGGCTGGACGGGCGAAGGCGCCCGTCCCCACACAATCTCTGGACTGCCGCCTTCGTCGGCTACGCTTTCTGGGCTTCGCGTTTCAGGGCGCGCTGGAGGGTTTGGTCTAACGCGGACTTGGCGGATTCGTATTCCTGGTGGCTGATGCGGCCTTGCTGGCGTTCGACTTCGAGTTGGAAGAGTTCTTCTTTCAGGGCTTCGAGCAGCAAGGATGCGGAAGAACTTCGCGGTGCGGCCGATTGCGGGCGGGTGTCGCTGCGACGAAGTTCGTTTTGCCGAGTTTCGTTTCGGCGGGCTTCGCCGGCAATCTCGCGAGCGGGAACTTCGGCTGTGGCGTAGTCATCTTCTACGTCTTCATCCTCTTCTTCTTGCTGGGCGGGAAGCCGCTTTCCTTTGGCGAGGGCGGCGCGGTTGGCGGCTTGCTGGCGCGAGGCGACGTAGACTCCGCCGACGATCAGGGCTGCCGCGAAGGCTCCGAGAATCCACCACTGATATTTCTGGTAGGGAGGAGGAGCGTCGATGGGCGGTCCGAGGCCGCCGCCGGGGCGGCTCTCATTTTGCGCGGAGGGGCTTTGGTTCTGCTGGCCGCTATCGTCCGCTGGCGCTGCCAAGGTTCCTTCCCCGGAAAGCTTGAACGCCATGGACTGGCCGGCGCGCGTGTTGGAGGCGACTTCGACGTTGGCGTCAGGTTGGCCGGGGAAGGGCGCGACTTGATATTCGGCTCCGGGAGCGGCGTCGAATTGCATGGCTTTGGGCGCGATGGCGACGAAATGCTCGAGCGGGTAAACGCTCTTGGGATCGATATTCACGCTGCCGGTGTAGGGAACCGTGTAGACGACGTTGAAGCGAGTTTCGCCGGGGCGAAGAGGAAAGAGGAAGGCGTAACGGTTCCGGGCGTTCTCACCTTCGGGCACGGGCGCGGAGTTCACGGGCTGGCCGCCGGCCGTCATGGCCTGACCCTCGGTGACTTTAGCGCCGTCGGGCACGTAGAACTCCAAGTTGTGTTCGTTCATCTGGGTGCGCGGCGGCTTGGAGTTGTTGGTGACGGCGAAGGTGCGCTCGACTTCCAACTGTCCTTGCGAGGCCTGAAAGCGCATGATGTCGGCGACCACCGAGATGCCTTCGATTTTCTTGCCGACGTCGTAGACTTCGACCTCAACCGACGTCGTTCCGGGGGGGGCCATGCGGTGATAGGTGACTTCCTGATGGATCACGCGGACCAGATGCGGGCCCTGCGCGTCGAGCTTAAAACTGAAATGGCCTTTGGCGTCGGTCTTGGTGCGGCCGGCTTCTTCCATACCCTGGCCGAGGCTGAGCAGGATGACTTCGTCGCCGCCGGCGGGCTTGCCGATGGTGACGTTCTTGACGGTACCGGTCAGGGTTTGGGCGGCGGCGAAGGAACAGAAGAGGAGAGCGAGACCGATAGCCGCCACGACGCGGCGCCAGTCGCGCGCTCGCGAGAATTCGCTCTTGGGCTGCATGGCATATCTGACGCAAAAGGGATTCTTCGACTTCGCAGAAAGCGCGCTTTGCACGCTTTCCGCTACGCTCAGGATGACAGGGGTTTGGGGTCGGTTCATGATCTCGCTTTTCCAGGCGCTGACGCGGCTTTGGCTTCGAGGCGGGCGATTTCGGCCAGAAGAGTGGCGGCTTCGTCCTGCAGGGAAGCTTTGAGCGACTGGTAGTCGACGTCGGGCATTTTGCCGGCTTTGAATTCGAAGTTCAGGTCGCGCAGATTTTCATAGACGGCGTCTTTGCGCTCGCGCAAGTACGAGGCGCGAGTTTTTTTCTGGCCGAGAAAGAGCTTGCCGGGAGTGAAAATGTATAGGAGCGCGGCCGCGGTTGCGAGCAGACAGCAGGCCAGTTCGATGGTCATAGGTCAGTCTCCTTGCGGGCCTGGTCGCGGAATTGCTCGAGTTCGGCGCCGCGAACCGGGTGCAGGCCCTCGGCAATGGCGGGTGCGGGGCGCTTTTTCCACTCGCGGATCACGACGACTACGAAGCCGAGTCCGAGGGTAAACGCCAAGACCGGGAAAATCCAGGCGACGCGGTCAAAGCCGGAAGTCGTGGGGGCGGCGAGCACCGTGGGGCCGTATTTCTGCACGAACGATTGCTCGACCAGGCTGTCGCTGTCGCCGCGGTTGACGGCAGCCATCAGTTCGTTGCGCATGCCGTCGGAGTCAGGGCAGCCGACGTGGTTGCACTCCAGCAGAACCTGCCCGCAACTGCAGATGCACATGAGCTGATGACCGATCTCGGTGAAGCGCGTTGCCGGGTCGCCGGCGCCGGCGAAAAGAAAAATGGCGGCGCAAAGCAACACTCCCTGGGCCGCCTTGCGACGGTTGCCGCCAATCGAGCGCAGATTCAGGATTGTGGACATCAGTCTCCTGTCACCGGCGCCGGCCTTCCCACCAGATTCGGAACGCGAACCGTGACCGGGGCTGGGGCGTTTGGAACCAGCGCCAGGCCGGTGCCGAGGATCATGAGGCCGGCGCCCAGCCAGATCCAGATCACCATCGGATTCACATGCGCCTTGATCACGGGTTGACCTTTTTCGTTCTGTCCCTCGTAGACCACGTAAAGATCTTCTTTGAAAGTGGAATAGATATCAGGTTTGGTCGAGGGCTGGTTGCTCGCCTTGTAGACGAGACGCACGGGCGTCAGAGTCGTGAGCGGGCGGCCATTCTCAGAGACATCGAGGATGGCCCATTCGCTGAACTGGTTGGGCGTTTCGTCCTGCGTGTAGGACCGGCAAGTCAGTTCGTAATTGCCGATGGTCATCTTGTCGCCGTAGCCCATTTCCATTTCTTTTTCCTGGTTGAGGGCCGCGCCGGAAAATCCAATCATCACCAGAACGACGCCGAGGTGGACGACGTATCCCCCGTAGCGCCGCGTGTTGCGGTGCGTGAGTTGCACCATGGACGCGAACATGCCCTGCCCGGTGTGCCGGGAGATGACGCGGCCGCCGCGGTAATACTCGGAAGCCACGGTGAAGGCGACCAGCGAGGATAGAAGAATCGTCATCAGAGAATAGAAGTAGCTGATGTCGTGCCAGGGCTTGAGGCCGAAGATCGAGCCCCAGGACGTGGGCGTGAACATTACGAACAATGCGATCGCAACGGCGCCGACGGTGGGCCAGAAAAAATTGCGCTTCAGGCTATCGAACGAAGTTTTTCGCCAGGCCAGCAGCGGACCGACGGCGGTCAGCAGCAGGAGCAGCAGGGCGACCGGGATGGCGACGCGGTTATAAAACGGAGCGCCGACCGTGACCTTGTTGCCTTGCACGAGTTCGGAAATTTTCGGGAACCAGGTTCCCCACAACACGTCGAGCGTGAGCAGAAGAAAGAGCAGGTTGTTGAACAGGAAGCTGGACTCGCGCGAGATGAGCGATTCGAGTTTGTGCTCGCTGCGCAGATGCTGGTAGTTCAAAATAAAGGAGACGAAGAAAACCAGGAAAGTAATGCCGAGAAACCAGGCGAACCAGGCGCCGATCGACGACTGCGCGAAGGCATGGACGGAGGCGATAATACCGCTGCGGGTGAGGAACGTTCCCCAGATTGCGAGCCAGAACGCAGCGAAGACCAGCCACATGTTCCAGACTTTCAGCATGCCGCGTTTTTCCTGCATCATCACGGAATGGAGGAAAGCGGTGCCGACCAGCCAGGGCATGAGCGAGGCGTTTTCGACCGGGTCCCATCCCCAGTATCCGCCCCAGCCGAGAACGTAGTAGGCCCAATGCGATCCGAGAAAGATGCCGCAGGTGAGCAGGCCCCATGTGACCATGGTCCAGCGGCGGGTGATGTGGATCCATTTGTCGCCGGGATACCTCATGATCAGGGCGCCCAGCGCGAAGGCGAAGGGCACCGTGGTCCCGACGTAGCCGAGATAGAGCATAGGGGGATGGATGACCATCTCGGGATACTGGAGAAGAGGATTCAAGCCGCTGCCGTCAGCGCGCAACGGGCCTTCGAGCAGGCCGAACGGGTTGGCGGCGAAGTTCACCAGCGCGAGAAAGAAGATCTGCACGCCAGCCAGAACCACTGACGCGTAAGCGAACAGGCGAGGGTCGGTTTTGTAGCGCAGACGCAGAACGAAGGCGTATCCAGACAAGAGAAGGCACCAGAAGAGGATTGAACCTTCCTGGCCCGACCACAACGTCGCGAACTTGTAAGGACCGGGCAGAGCGCGGTTGCTGTGATGGAAAATGTAGGCGATGGTGAAGTCGTCGCGGAAGGCGGCGACGACGAGGGCGATGGCGGCGAGAAGGACTCCTCCAAAAACTACCACGCCGGCGCGGCGCGCGGTCTCGCCCAGTCGATCCCATAGCGGGTCGCCTTGAAAAAAGAGGGCGACCATGCCCACCCCGAACGAATAGATGCTCAGCGCCAAGGCGAGCAGCAAGGCAAAACTACCAATTTGCGCCATGCGGAAGAACCCCGACGTATTTTTTCAGAAACCCACGGCAGTAGCAAACGCCAGAAGGCCGACGCGGCAGCGCGAGCGCTGGAAAAGACTCGCGGGAATGGAGACAAGAGGCGAGGGTTGAGTCGCAGAGGACGAGTGCAGGCGTTAACGTTTCCGCCGCTGGGCGGCGGCCGGGGCTCGGCCGCCAGGCAGTCGTTCGGACCGGCCTCTACGCGCTGTGCTGGTGGTAGCGCTGGCGAATCTCGCGCTCGGCCGTCAGCCAGTCCTCGGCCTCGTGGCCGGACTCAAATCCGCGGCGCTCGGCTAGCAAGTAGGCGAGGCTGCGGATTTCGTCCTCCAGGTTAATGGGAACCAGGTTGCTCGGAACCAGATTGGCGCGGGGCTCGGTCTTGACGACCTCCGGCTTTCTCGCGGTTCTGCGCGGCGCCGTCTTCTTGGTTTCGGTGACGTTCGTATCAAGCGCGGGCGCCGCCGCCGCTGCTGACCCGCCGTTCGTCGGCGACGGCAGTGGGCTGCTGGTGGTGGAGACCGCTTCGTTTATACCATTCGTTTTCTTGGGAAATTTCGATTTTGCCATGATGGGATACTCCTTGCATCCTCCTAAATTTAGGAATGATTGGATTTGTTGATGAATGAACAACATGCACCTCGCCCCTGCGTCGTTCGCGGCTGCGATCAGTTATTTGGTTTGCGGAGTTACATTCCAATATAGCGCGTGGGAGCCTGTGGATGGGAGACAGTTTGTATGAAAAAATGTGATAGGGACGGTCAGAATTCCTGAATGAAAACGGGCGGCGTCTGTTTGCAAGAATCTTTACCAGGAAGGGCACGAAGGAAATGCATACAGATTAGGCCTTCGTGATACTTTCAACGCCAAAAGGAACCACTAGCCAAGGGGCGTGGCTAGCATCGTCGGCTCACAACGCTTTGTTATAATTTAATTCTGCACTCTGAGGCGCTATCGTCTAGGGGTTAGGACGGAAGATTCTCAATCTTCAAACACGGGTTCGATTCCCGTTAGCGCTACCACACCCTTCTAACGTCACCCCATTAGAAAACTCTACGACATTGCTCGGGATGCTGACCCTGGCTGGTTATCCGATGGGCCATCCACAAAGGTAATTAGCCACGGGGCGGATCGGATCCAATAATTGAAGATGCGATGGCGAAAATCATTTCCAGAGGACTGTTGTCATCCTTCAAGGGGATCGCTGCAGCCGCGCTGCTGTTCCTGAATGCCGGGGCGGCTTTTTCGACCGATAAGCTGATTGCCCTTACCTTTGACGATGGCCCGCGACCCTACGTTTTGTTTGGCACCAAGGGCGAGCACCCTGGTCCGAGCCTGGTGAACGTGCTCGACGCCAATGGCGTCAAGGCAACGTTTTTTGTCGTGGGATGGCGACTCTCTCCGAAGACCTGGGGAGAGCGGCGTTCCGAAGAGAATGTGGGAATTACCTGCGTCGACGCGGCCGAAGAATTGGTGCGGCGCGGCCACGAACTGGAAGACCATACTTATAGCCACATCGAACTGCGCGGCGCCGAGCGGAAACGCGGAGAGCAGTGGGTGATCGGCGACGTCAATCGGGGCGCGGCGGCGATCAAGGCGGTCACCGGCACGCAGCCGCACTATCTCCGTCCTCCCGACTGGATTATTACTGACGATGCCCGCCGCGATCTGGAGCGGCAGGGCTATCACCTGCTGACAATCTCGCAGGAGAATCCCATTGCGCTGCGCGACGTGAACTCGCTCGACTATTTGTGCGCCAGAAAAGCCAGCGGCTGCCCGAAGCCTTCGCTGGCGGATGCGGTCTTGAAGCAGGTGGAACAGCGGGAAAAGCGCGGAGTGTACACCCACATTCTTGCCTTCCATGAGTTGTCGACGACAGCGGCAATGATGCCGGAATTGATTGCAACTCTCAAAGCGCGAGGCTACCGCTTCGTGACCCTGAGTGAGTACATGCGACTGGTCGGAACCAAGCCTTAATCGAAAGATCGAAGAAATAAAGATCGAAGATTGAAAGCGAGGGGCGGAGGCGCGGGGCCGTCCCTCGCTTAAGACCGATTTATGCTGGATCGATTTATACTGGATCGATCGCACTGACGCGAATGATGCCCGTGGAGGCATCGAAGACGCCGGTTACCTTCACGTCTTTGTTGACGAACTCCTGTGCCTTCTGTTGATCGTCCAGCTTGTAGGTTGTCTTGCCATCCTGATCGGAAAGAACGAGCGCGTTGCCGTTCTTCACAATTTTTCCGGCGAACGTTTTCGTTTCCGCCGCAGGTTTTTGATTGTCAGGTTGCTGCATCTGGTCTTGAGCCGACACAGCGTTGTTGGGTTTCGAGTCTTGTGCGGATGCCGCCAGATAGCCGAGTCCGGCAATCAGAAGGACCGCGGGAAGCACGGTGCGTAGTAAGTTTCCGAACTTCTTCATAAGCAGTCTCCTTGGGGAGGGAATTGGTTGTATCGAGGACGATGCAACTACTCTGCCAATCCGAAGGCGTTTCCCTAAGTTGCTGAAATGCCCCTCACTTAGCGAGAGATGGAAAAATTGGCACCGTGCAAAGATGGCGAGGTGCAGAGGAAATTGTTCCAACCGAGCCCTGTCTGGTGGACGGTCACATGTCGGCATCTCGACGGCCTTCGGCCGCCCGGCTTACTCTTCTGAGAGCGGGGCGTCTAAGATTCAGTGATCCCCGCGGCGGGAGAGTACTGAGGAGTGAGAGCGCATGAAGCTGGATATTTTTGGGCAGGATGTTTTTCTTCAGGATCTGAAATACGCGCTCCGCACGCTGAGCCGCGACCGTGGCTTCACCTTGGTCGCGGTTGTCATCCTGGCTCTTGCTATCGGAGCCAACATTGCCGTCTTCAGCGTAGTCAACACATTGCTGCTGCGCCCATTGCCTTTCCCCGATTCGCGCGAACTGGTGTGGATTGCCCCGCCGCCGAGCGACTGCGGCCTCTCGTGCGACACCTACTCCGCCGACGCCTACGAGGAATTCCGCGAACAGAGCCGCGCCTACCAGGACGTAACCGGATACATGGCCTTCAGCACCGCGGACAATCTTCGCCTGACCGGCCGCGGGGAGCCGCAACCGGCCACGAGTATTGAAGTCATCGGAAACTTCTTTCAGGTTCTCGGCGTGCAGCCCGCCATGGGCCGTCTGTTCACTCCAGAAGAGGCGCGCGGCGGGTTCGCATCCGGTCATTCTGCTGGCCAACGCCTACTGGCGTCAGCAATTCAGTGCCGATCCCGCGATCGTAGGCAAGGTCATCGAGCTGAATGGAACGCCGCTCACCGTGGTAGGCGTCTTGCCCGACAGCTTCGATTTTGGCGCAGTGTTTTCTCCCGGCGCGAAAGTCGATTTGTTCACTCCGCTCGACCTAAATCTGGAACGCAATTGGGGCAACATCGTTACCCTCATTGGCCGCCTCAAGCCGGGCGTGACCGTGGCCCAGGCGCTCGACGATGCCAACCGCGTTGACGCCCAACATGTATTTCAATACGAAATATCCGGAGACGCTGGGCCGCTACAAAGGCGATCTCATTCCCGTGCCGCTGAAAGATTACGTTACGGGCAAGCTGCGGCGCTCGCTGATTGCGTTATGGTGCGCGGTCGGCGCGATTCTGCTGATCGCCGGCGTGAACCTTTCGAACCTGCTCTTGGCTCGCACCGCCGCGCGCGCCAAGGAGTTTGCGGTGCGTGGGGCACTGGGGGCGAGCCGCGGACGGATCGTGCGCCAGTTGCTCATCGAAAGTCTGGTGCTTTCCGGCGCAGGAGCGGCATTGGGGCTCGGACTGGCCGAAGGGTTGATCGCGTGGCTCGCGCACCAGGGATCGGTGGCGCTGCCGCTGCTCGGCACTCTGCGCATCGATGGCCAGGCGCTGGGCTGGACCGTTCTTGTCGCAGTCTTCACCGCCATGATGTTCGGCCTGCTTCCGGGGCTGAGGATGGCCAGCGGCAATCTTGCAGGAAGTGCTCAAGGATTCCGGCGCAGGCGCGGGCCTGGGCCGCAAACATGAGCGCGTCCGCGCCGGACTGGTCGTCTCTGAAGTTGCTTTGGCCTGCGTGCTGCTGGTCAGCGCGGGCCTGCTGATGCGCAGCTTTCTGAAAGTGCTGGACGTCGATCTCGGATTCCAGCCCGACCGCGCTGCGTCGATAAAAGTGGACTACGACGACAGCGCACCGACCAATGATGCGAGCGTGGCCAAACGAAGCGAAATCTTCCAGCAGATTCTCGCCCGCGTCAGCGCGTTGCCCGGCGTTGAAGCCGCGGGCATGGCCGATTATCTTCCCCTGGGACCGAATCGCGAATGGGATACGCCCGTGCCTCAGGGAAAGACCTTCGCTCCCGGCCAGTTGCCCGACCCGCTGGTGTATGTGATTACGCCGGGATTCATTCATGCCATGGGAATTCGGCTGCACGGGCGAGACTTTACCTGGGCCGATGGGCCGCATAGCCAGAGAGTGGTGCTGATCAATGCGTCGGCTGCTCGCGTTTACTGGCCCGGCGAGGACGCGGTGGGCAAGATCCTGATGCGCGATAAAGAGGAAGACATCGTCGTCGGCGTGGTCGACGATGTCCACGAAGAAACGGTGGAGAGCGGGGCGGGGTCGCAAATTTACTATCCGGTAACGCAGCAGGGTCCGAACGACGCGCAACTGGTCGTGCGCACCAGTTTGCCGCCAGCGACTCTCGCCGCGCCGGTTCTGCGTGCGCTGCGCGAACTGAATCCGAAACAGCCGGCCGCCGAGTTCCGGCCCATTCGGACGATCGTCGACCGTGCCGTCTCGCCGCGCCGCTTCTTTATTCTTCTGGTCGCCGCGTTCGCCGACTCTGGGGCTGCTGCTGGCTGCGCTCGGCATCTACGGCGTCATCTCGTATTCGGTGACGCAGCGCACCCAGGAGATCGGCATCCGCATGGCCCTGGGCGCAACCACGGGTCACGTGCAACTCGGCGTGATCGCCAGGACGCTTCGCCTGACCCTGATTGGAATTGCCAGCGGAATCATTGCCTCGCTGGTGGTGGCTAGGGCGATCGCTGCGCTGCTTTTCAACACAACCACGACCGACCCGCTGACGTTCGCGGCGGTGATTCTCATGCTCGCGATTGTGGCAGTCTTTGCCGGTTACCTTCCCGCTCGAAGAGCTTCGCGCATTAACCCGATGGTTGCGCTCCGTAACCATTGAGGAAGAAAGCAAAGCCGTGATGCAGTTTGAGAACAAGGTTCGTATCAGGGCATGCCTTTCGGGCATGCCGCACCGTTGCACAGTTTCGCAGCAGGCTTTAGCCGCTGTTGAGCCCAGCCCCAGCGGCTGAAGCCCTACGTTCTCAGGCTCTTCTGGCGGCATCGCTAAAGCGATGCCCTGATACGGATCATTATCTTCAAACTGCACCACTATCGAACGTAAAGCCCTGGGAATCGATCTGAGGTGGAGTGTTAGAATCTTCCACCGGCACCGGAATGTCCACTGCAGCAATCGTCGTCGATAATAATGGTGATAAGAATAGTGATAAGAATCAGGAGGCCGGTTCCGCGTCAGCGGCCCAGCGGTTTTACCGGCCTGAGCTCGATTGCCTGCGTTTCTTCGCCTTCTTGGCGGTTTTCTTTCACCATACTTTCCCCCACGAGGCAGATTATTATGGGGCGCGGCAAATCCCCTTCGGAGCGTTTCTAGCCAGCGCTTCGCGGGCGGGAAGTTTCGGCGTGGATCTGTTTTTTCTGCTGAGCGCTTATCTCATAACGGAACTCCTGCTCCGCGAGAGGGAACAGTTCGGCTCGGTCCACCTCCGATCCTTCTACGTCCGGCGAATGCTGAGAATCTGGCCGTTGTATTTTCTGGCCGTGCTGATCGGGGCGGTTTTGCCGCTGATCGATCCGAATCAGAAATTGCCGCTGCCTTATGTCGCCGCTTTTCTTCTGCTGTCAGGGAATTGGATGATATCGCTGTTCGGTTTTCCGCCGTCGGTAATGATTCCGCTGTGGAGCGTGAGTTTTGAAGAACAGTTCTATCTGCTCTGGCCGGCACTTATTTCCTGCGCCCGCCGAGCCAGGACTCTCCTGCTTGCCAGTGGCCTGCTGCTGGTTGTGGCCGAGATTGGTAGGCTGGTTCTACTGAAATACGCCCGCCAACGGCATTCCGAAGCGGAAATCTTCACCAACACCATTACCCGGCTCGACCCCCTGGCCCTGGGAATCGCTACGGCGGTCATCCTGCGGAAAACGCGGTTGCAACTCCGATGGTTCCTACGGTTGAGTTGCTTGGCCCTGGGGGTCGCGGTGTGGCTGATCGCGGGACACTATTATCGCCTGACTCTCGCCTTCATGCTGATTGGTTATCCCGCAATGGCGCTGGGAAGCTGGCTCATCTTCATGTCGGTGTATGGCATTGGCGTTTCGCCGCGCTGGCTCAGATACCTGGGAAAAATCTCTTATGGACTGTATGTATTTCACATGCTGGCGCTGTATCTGGTGGAGAAGCTGATCGGTGGATACGCCAGGAATTGGGGCAAGTTCGTCATCTATTGGTGGCTGGGTTTGGCGATGACCCTGGTGATGGCGTCCCTGTCGTATCGTTTCTACGAGTCGCCTTTTTTGCGGCTTAAGGAGCGATTTGCGTTCGTACGGTCACGGCCGGTCTGACGCCCGGCCAGCGCGATGCTGCCGCCGGAGATCGATTAGGCCCGATGTCGATTGACGTTGATTCGTGCATCTTTTGCTCCAACCGTCTAATCTAGGTGGAGAAATTCACTCGTGAGGATGCTTATGCGCTCAGGTGCCAGCAGGATCGTCCCGGCCGTTCTCTCGTCTCTCTTCTTCGTTATGACTCTGTTCGTTGCGACCTTGCCCGCGGCCGACAAGCTGTTTCACGACGCGCCCGCCTCGGCCAAAGCCCAGAAGAATCCGTTTGCGGGCCAGCAGGCTGCGGTGGATGCGGGCAAGACGGTTTATGTGCGCAACTGCCTGGCTTGCCACGGAAAAGCCGGCCAGGGCACGGGCAACGTGCCGTCGCTGGTGGATGGCAAACTCAAGGGAGTGACATCGGGCGAGATCTTCTGGTTCGTCACCAAGGGTGACAAGGACAACGGAATGCCGTCATGGGCCGCGCTGCCCGAAGACAAACGATGGCAGGTGGTGACTTACGTGGAAGCCATGGCGTCGGGCAAGACCGATGCAAGCGCCAGCGCAGGTCCGGCCGCCGAAGTCGATACCGGCAAGATCAAAGACGCGTCCCCGAACGCGCCCTTCACCGACTTCCGCTATGAGGCGCCGGGCACAGTTCGCAAGATCACTCCCAAAGATCTTCCCCAGCCCTATGCGACTTCATCGTCGGACAACGGCGCGGAGCTAGTGGCGCGTCCACAAAATGTGTGGCCGGTAGCGGCTGCCGGCTTCAAGGTGGAACTGTTCGCCTCGGACCTCGAGAATCCGCGACTGTTGCGGACCGCTCCCAATGGCGACATCTTCCTGGCCGAGAGCGAACCGGGGCGCATTCGCGTGTTCCGGGGCATGACCGGCGACGGCAAGGCGGAGCAGACGCAGGTTTTCGCCAAGGGACTGAAACTGCCGTACGGGATTGCGTTTTATCCGCCCGGGCCCGACCCGCAATGGATTTACATCGGCGACACCAACGAAGTGATTCGCTTCCCCTACCACAACGGAGACATGCAGGCCAGCGGAGCGTCGCAACATATCGCCGACCTGCCTGCGGGCGGTGGGCATTGGACGCGCGCCGTCGACTTCTCGCTGGATGGCAAGAAAATGTTCGTCGCCGTAGGCTCCGCTTCGAATGACGACGATACCGATACTCATCCCGGCGAGAAAAGTCGTGCCGACATTTTGTGGTGCGACGCGGCGAATTGCCAGTTGCGGGTGTATGCCTACGGGATTCGCAACGCTGGCGGGGGAATTCGGGTGAATCCGCAGACCGGCGAACTGTGGTGCTCAGTGAACGAGCGCGATGCGCTCGGCGACAACCTGGTGCCGGACTACATCACGCATGTCGAAGAAGGCGGTTTCTATGGCTGGCCCTGGTGGTATATCGGGGCCAATCAGGATCCGCGGCAAAAGGGCAAGCATCCTGAATTAAAGGACAAAGTGCTCGTTCCCGACGTGCTGCTGCAGCCGCACAACGCGTCGCTGGAGTTCACGTTCTATCAGGGCAAACAGTTTCCCGCGGAATACAGCGGCGAACTGTTTGCTTCGGAACACGGGTCGTGGAACAAATCGGTGCGCGTGGGCTATGAAGTGATTCGCGTGCCGCTGCATGGGACCGGTCACGCCACCGGCGAGTATCAGGATTTCCTGACTGGCTTCGTCCTGCCCGACGGCCATGTGTGGGGACGTCCGGTGGGGATCACGGTTGCGCCCGACGGTTCGCTGCTGGTCAGCGACGACGGCTCGAACTCGATTTGGCGAGTGAGCTACACCGGAAAGTGAAGGTCGTCACCACGGAGACACGGAGGCACGGAGGAAATTCATAGCCACGGATTCACACCGATTTTCTCTGACCAGAACGGATAGAAAATGCGTCTACATTTTCATTTTCGACGACACCTTGCTAACGGTTCGGCCAGGGTCAATCGCAATAGTTGGTATCGAGTTTCATACGAAGCGCACGACGCAGCCCAGAAGGCTAACTCTGATGGCGATCTTTATTGGGATGTTGTGTCTTGCACTGCGGATCGTTGTGAACGGCGAAAAGGTGATCGTTCACCCGGCGACGGCATAAGAAGTCTGGGCGCTTGAAGTGGATGATTCCGAGAAATGTTCTCCCTCCGTGGCTCTGTGTCTCTGTGGTGAATTATTTTTAGTGGAGATCACGTGGGCAAATAAGGACCAGACTAGATTCGTCCGGGAAAAACTTTCCCGAGTGCGGCCTGAAATTTCGCGGCGATCTTGTCGAATCCTGGCGGCGTGGGATGCAGTTCGTTCGCCCATTCGTTCGGCGCGAGCGTTCCTTGGGTCTCGACATAAATCACATTCTTGTGGGCGGCTGCAATCTGGGTGAGCGTGCTGCGGAACTGCAGCAGGAACTCTTTCACCACCAGCGTTCCAGTCGCCACATTTGTCCAGCCACGATAGTCGAGCGAGGGCTTCAGCCACGGGCCAATCAGGTCGTCGCAAATCCCGATATTGGTAGGAATGGCAAAGTCGTAGGCGTGAACGAAGATGGGACACTGCGGCAAGATTTTGTCGCGAATGGCAATCAAATCTTCGAAGGCGCTGCGCACGACGCCAAGCACCGCCGCCAGGCGCTGGACGTTGATTCCCTCACTCGCCTTCATTCCAGAGATGTAATCCTGGATCCACAAACAGAATTGATTGCCGACTGTGTCATTGCCGCCGCCGGAAAATAGAATGGCGTCGAAGCGGCCGTTTTCCACATCGCTGAGATTGTCGATGATCCGTTGGCGCCGTTTGACTCCGAGCAGGTCGCGGGCCTCGTCCCCGTAGTGAGCCAGGTTCAGGATGAGGGGCTGCGGTTTGCCGTGATTGCCGATGGAGCGAATCACGTCATTGCGTCCGTCGAGTGGGAGCGGGTAGTCGAACCAGGAATCGCCGTCGGCAAACAGATTTAAAGGCTGGACAGCGCCCGGAGTTGCTGCAAGCAGGGCTCGGCGCTCGGCTATGTCGCGCTTGTGCTGCGCGATCCGATCTTGGCGCTCTCCTTCAATGAGTTGGTGACGAAGGCGGGTTTGCTCGACACTTGCGAGATTCTTGCCGGCATCGAAAAGTCCCATCTGACAGGCCTCCGGTTTGCGGCCAGCATAATAGCAGGGACTTCGAGGCTCAATGAAAATCATGCGAGACGGTTTCGGCTTTCGTAACAAACAGGGGCAGAACCCGTTCGGCTTTCACGGAAACGACGTTGTCCTGATTCTGCAGGATGCCTTCAATGGCCAGGAAGCGCTCGCTGGCCAGCAGCAGGCGATTGCGGTGAAACAGGTCGGGCGTGATGATTGCGTTGGCCACGCCGGTTTCATCTTCCAGGCTGACAAACACGAATCCTTTGGCGGTTCCCGGACGCTGGCGGGTAATGACGCATCCTCCAATGCGCAGTCGCTTGCCGTTGGGAAGGTCGCGCAGTTCGTTGGCGCGGCGAATGCCCATGGCATTGAGCCATTCGCGGCGGTACGCCATGGGATGCGGGCCCACGGTGAGTCCGGTGCCGTGGAAGTCGGCGACCAGGCGCTCTTCGTGGTTCATGGGCTGAAGCGGTGACGGCGAATCGGGCTCGGGCTGAGTTTCGAGCAGTGGGCCGGAGCCGCGGACGGCGCGTTCGACTTGCCAGAGCGCGTCGCGGCGGTGAAGTTGCGACCTGCGAATTGTGAGTTGCGAGTTGCGATATTGCTCCGCCTCGTTATTTTCGTGAATAGGTTTTGGGAAGGGCACGGCTTCAGCCGTGCCGTCAGGGACCCAAAAAGATTTGGGCTTTAGCCCCTGAGGAGCGCAGACGTCGACGATTTTCCCGATTGCGTTCAGCGCGCCGATTTCGGCAAGCGTTATGAGTTCGTCCTTGCGGAGTTCGGGAACGCGGCGGGTGAGATCGTGGATGGACGTAAAAGGTGCGATTGTGCGTTCGAGGGCTAGGGATCGGGCCGCTTCTTCGCGCAAGCCGCGAACGTAGCGCAATCCCATGCGTAGCGCCGGCGTCCCGCCGGCTGTCGCGTCGGCGTCTCGCCCACGCTGTGCGGGCGCCCGCTCCACACAATCCAACTCCAAAGTACATTTCCATTCTGACCGCGTCACATCCACCGGCAGTAGCTTCAATCCGTGACGTTGAGCGTCCTTCACGATCGTCGCCGGTGAATAAAATCCCATGGGCTGGTTGTTGAGCAGGGCGGCGGTGAACGCCGCCAGGTAGTGGCATTTCAGATAGGCGCTGGCATAAGCGATGAGCGCGAAGCTGGCGGCGTGCGATTCGGGAAATCCGTAGAGCGCGAACGAAGTGATGGAGAGAATAATTTCTTCCTGCGCTTTGGGCGAGATTTTATTTTGCGTCATGCCGGAGCGCAGCCGGGCTTCGATCTCTTTCATGCGGGCTAGCGAACGTTTGAAGCCCATGGCGCGGCGCAGTTCTTCGGCTTCTCCTCCGGTAAAGTTGGCGGCGATCATGGCGAGGCGCAGCAGTTGTTCCTGAAAGAGCGGGACGCCGAGCGTACGCTTCAGCACGGGCTCGAGTGAGGGATGAGGATAGGTGACCGCCTCGCGTCCCTGGCGGCGTTGGATAAATGGATTCACCATCTGGCCGACGATCGGGCCGGGGCGGATGATCGCGACCTGCACCACGATGTCGTAAAAGCGTAGTGGACGCAGGCGGGGCAGCGACGCCATTTGCGCGCGGCTTTCCACTTGAAATAGACCGATGGTATCGGCCTGCTGCAGCGCGGAATAGACCGGCGGATCGTCGGGCGGAAGGTGCGCGAGATCAACCTCTTCGTGATAGTGATCCCGAATAAGTTCGATCGAGTCCTTGAGCACAGCCATCATGCCGAGGCCCAGCAGATCGACTTTGATGATGCCCATGTCGGCGCAATCTTCTTTGTCCCACTGCACCACGACGCGGCCGGGCATGGAGGCGGGTTCGAGCGGCACGACGGAATCGAGTTGCCCCTGGCAGATGACCATGCCGCCGGAGTGCTGGCCGAGATGGCGCGGCATGTCCTGCACGGCGAGACACAGTTCGTAATATTTGCGCAGGCGGGGATGGTTCAGGTCGAGTCCGGCATCGCGAAAACGGCGGTCGAGCGCGTCGTTTTCGTCGCGGAATTCCCAGGTGGCGACGGCGGCAGAAATTTTCGCGAGCGTTTCCGGATCGAACCCTAGCGCTTTTCCCATTTCGCGCGCGGCCATGCGATTGCGATAGGTGATGACGTTGGCGGTCATGGCGGCGCCGCGTTCGCCGTAGCGCTGGTAAACATACTGAATCACTTTTTCGCGTTCGTCGCCGCTGGGCAGGTCGAGATCGATGTCGGGCCACTCGCCGCGTTCTTCGGAAAGAAAACGCTCGAAGAGCAATTCCATGCTGACCGCGTCGACCGCGGTGATGCCCAGTGAGTAGCAGACGGCGCTGTTGGCGGCCGATCCGCGTCCCTGAACGAGAATGTTTTGCTCGCGGCAATAGCGGATCAGATCCCAGACGATGAGGAAGTATCCGGCGAGCTTGAGCTTTTCGATGAGCCTTAATTCTTTTTCGATTTGAAGACGAGCACGAGCTTGCAAGTCGGGCGGTTTGCGGCCGTAGCGATCACGAAATCCTTCCCAGGAGCGCTCGCGCAGAAATGAATTCATGGTTTTGCCTTCGGGCACGGGATAGCGCGGGAATTCGTAGCCGAGATCGTTGAGCGAGAATTCCAGGCGCGAAGAAAGTTCGAGCGTGTTGGCGAGGGCTTCGGGCAGGTCGGAGAAGAGTTGCTGCATTTCCTGCGCAGATTTCAGAAAGCGTTCAGAGTTGCGCGCGAGCAGGCGTCCAGCAGTCGAGAGTGTGCGGTGATGGCGAATCGCCGTGAAGGCGTCGCAGAGTTCGCGAGCTTTGGCGGTGGCGTAGCAAACGCCGTTGGTGGCCAGCACAGGAAGGTTCATGGAACGCGCGATGTCGATCGCGGCGCGGTTGCGGGATTCTTCTTCGCGCAGGAAATGGCGCTGCAGTTCGACGTAGACATTTTTGTGTCCGAAGATGCCGATGAGCTGATCGACTTGTCGTCGGGCTTCGTCGATGCCGCCTTGCTGCAGGGCTGCGGCCAGTGGGCCTTCGGCGCCGCCGGTGAGGCAGATAAGGCCGGAAGCGTGCTCCTGCAGTTCGTCCGTGAAGACCGTGCCCTCGCCTTTTTTGGCGCGCAGCTTCATCTTGGTGATCAGGCGGCAGAGGTTTTGGTAACCAGCACGCGAGGAAGCGAGGAGGGGAAGGCGAAAGGATTTGTCATTGCACCTAGATTTGTCATTCCTAGCGAAGCGAGGAATCCTTGCCCTCGGAACGGCCTGCTGGGGGTAGGGATCCTTCGACTGCGCAGCGGCTTCACTTCGTGAAGCCGCTGCTCCGCTCAGGATGACAGATCTGCTTGGGATGACAGGTCCGCTCAGGATGACAGTTCGGAGGGGGGCGCAGGTGACTTCCGCGCCGATGTGGGCTTTGATTTTTGCTTTGTTGGCGGCCAGGTGAAAGCGCGGCGCGCCGTACACTCCGTCGGTGTCAAGCAGCGCCATGGCAGGCATGCCGAACTGCGCACACACTGCGGCCAGTTCCTCGGGCAGGGAAGCGCCTTCGAGAAAACTGAAAGCCGAGCGGGCGTGAAGTTCGACGTAGGACATCAGTTCTCAGTTCTCGGTTCTCAGTTCTCAGTTAAACCTTGTCCGCGCGTTCTTGCCGAGAACTGGGAACCGAGAACTGAGAACTTCTTTTCAGTCATACGTTCCTTCCACGAACCAGCCGCCGCTGAGCAGATCGTGCACGAGACGGCAGAAAGAGACGGCATCGCCGTTGCGCAGAGCGTTGTTGCGCAGAGCGTTGTTTTGCAAAGCAATGTCCCACTCGTCGCGCGACCAGGCTTCGTGTTCCCACCAGTCGCCGGAAAAGCGCCAGGGGCCGGCTCGCCACAGCACTGCGCCCTCGACGTTATTTCTGTTTCGACAAACCAAATGCGTGGGCTGGCCATTTTCCAATGTCACCTGGGCGCGCAGCGGCGGACGAAAGCGGCGCAGAGCCGTGACAATCGATGGTTCTTCTGCCCCGCCGGAAGTTTTTTCGGGCGCATTTTGTCGCGGAGCCTCGGCCACGAAGCGCCGCATGCGAAAGCCCTCGGGATGATGCGTGTCGAGCAACTCCAGTGCGCCAACTTTGTTTTCGCCGACCATCCCCGCAATGCGGGCGAGGGTGAGTTCCAGTTTTTCCGGCTCCGGCGATGGAGGCAGAAACAGCCCGGCCTGCGCCGATCGCGGCCGCGCCGGTTCGGCCGCCAGATGAATCTTCACGATGGGCGCGCCCGGCGGATGCGCATTCAAATCCAGTTGCAGCAATTTTAGAAACACTTTGGTGTCGAGCATGGGAAGGGGCAGGCGCAGGGTGCGCCGAAATTGTTGATGGTTGATTGCTGATTGTTGATTGCGTGCGGAAAAGTTTTCGAGATCGAGAATGAGACGCAATTCCTGCGTGGCCAGGGCCCGCGAACCTAACCGCGCGCAAATTTGTTCGAGCAGGCGATTCAGCAGAAAGGCCAGCGGCTCAAGCAGGACGATGGGGTGCTCCAGTTCGACAGACTCTTCAAACACCGGCGGCGCTTCCACGGGCACCAGGGTGCGCGAAGCGGCGCCCCGCGCCAGTTGTTGCAGGCGCAGGCCTTCTTGTCCCAGACGCTCGCTGAGCGAAACTTCCGGCAGCGCGGCCAGTCCACGCAGGTTGCGGATGCCCCAGCGGTCGAGGGTTTCGAGCAGGCGGGCTGCGGCCTTTTTCTCTTCGCCTTCGCGCCGGTCTTCTCCCAGAGGATTTACAAACAAAACTTCCACGGGCAAAGTTCCGAGTTGCTCTGCCTCTTTACCCGGGGGAATCACGGTGACGCCAACGCGGGCAGAGCCTGCCCCTTCGGCAGGCTCAGGGCAGGCTCTGAGCTTGTCGAAGGGAGTGCCCGCGCCACACAATCCCGCGCCACATAATCCTCGAGCAGCCAGCACGGCCGCATCGGGATTGGAAGCTACGGCAACGTTGGCGGCGAGTCCGAGCGCGGCCGCACGGTTATAGAGGGCGTGGGAAATTTCCTGCAATGATCCCAACAGAGATTCCATGCCCGCGAGATCGAGCAGAGCGGTATCGCAGGCGGAGTCTTCCACGCACGGCGAGAACGACTGGGCGCAGTCGAGCAACGCGGCGTGCGCGGCGGATTCCTGCAGCGCCGAACGTGGGCGCAGGGCGAGTTCCGCGCACAGCTCGGCTTGCGCCTTGGTCATGCCCGGCGCAATGCCCATGCCGGCGGCCTTTACATTGACCGCGATAATTGTTTCCAGTGGAGGTTTGCCTTCGAGAATGGCGAGGGCACGCGCCTGCAGTTCCGGTTCGGCGCGCAGGGCAGCCGCCACGAGAAAATTCGGCACGTAGATGCAGGCAAACGGCATGGAACCATTGACTCATTGAGTGATTGAGTCATTGAGAGATTGAGCCGCCAATGCAATGAGTCATGACTCAATCTCTTAATGACTCAATTCTTCATCCCGCCCAGGCGGTTTTGGTTGCGAATGCGACGGAGCGGGCGGGTTTGCGGTCTAAGCGCGAACGAATGAGATCGGCATTAATATTCAGTCCAGTCAGCAATTGCGCGTGCGCGGGCTCGGTATTTTGAGGATCAGCGGCTGATCCGTTTGACGGTCCCAACTGCAGCAGCAGCGAAGAGCAACTGCCGGCGATGGGACGTTGCTCGATGGCCAGCAGGATCGTGGGCGTGTACTCGATCGCGCGGCGAAAGCGGAACCACGTGGTCAACGGAATATGGCGCGCGGCCTGCGGCGGCAGATCGCCGAGATCGAGAGCGATCAGGCCGAAGCCTCCGCTTTCGAGCAGCAAATCGGTGGCGCGCAGAACTTGCTCGAGACGATGTCTGGACTGGCGAGAGTTGGTGCGATCAAAATCGAAAGTGGCTTGGGCAAAAGTCCCCACCCGTTCGACAAGCTCGGGGCAAGCTTCCCGCACTCCCACTTCTCGCGCAGAAGGCGCGCGAGAAATGGGGCCCCCGGATTTCTGATTTCCGTTTTTCTCTGTGCCGGAGCCTGCCCTGAGCGGAGTCGAAGGGTGTCTCTGTGGTGGCGAATTTTTTCGCGGAGCATCTTCTCCGCAACGCACCCACAGCAGACGTTCCAGGTCCACGCCAGCGGCTGCGGCAGACTGCGGGTCGAGCGCGTCGCTGGCATCGACCACAGCGCAGCATTCTCCGCGCCGCGTGGCGGCGGCCAGTGCGGCCAGCAACAAAGTAGTGCGTCCCGAGGATGCGGGGCCGCAGAGTTCCGTCAGGCATCCGCGGGGCAGGCCGCCGGTCAGCGCGTCGATGGCGGGGACACCGCTCGAAACCATCTCCGGGGCTGGACGTATCTCGAGCTGCGAGGCCGGGGTTACGCGCGCCGGGGGGATTTTTGATTTCTGATTATTGATTGTGGATTGAAGAATACGGGCAATGGCAGATTCCTTGGCTTCCGCCGAATCTCGATGAGGGCCGCCGGAAGGCGGGCGCACCTCGGGATCTGCGTCGTCGTCAAAGACAAAAGGGCGGCCCAGGGCCGCCGGAGTGGAAACCACTGCGGAAGACATAAGATTCCTCGGAAAGATTTCAGGGAACGCCGGGGCTGGAGTTGGACTGGAGCCGCCGGAGGCTGTTTCGCTTTTTATTCGCCTTTGAGGATTCTGCTCCGGAGGGCGGGGTTTGTCAAGTCCGGAAAGTGACTTGCAATCTATGACATGATAGAAGCATGAAGAAACAAGCGTCCGATCAACAATCTCACGACCGCCGCTACCAGGAGCGGAAACGAGCTGAAGCCGCCAAGCAGCCCGTAAAGAAGAAACCTGCGAGTGCAGACGCCAGTAAAGCCGCGCCCAACCCTGCCCCTGTCAGTGAAGGGACCAAGGAATAGCCGGCATCTCACCGGGATTTCAGATTGTAGATTTCAGATTGCCTGGCTGACGACGGGCTCGTGCCCGAGGGTCTCAATCAACAATCAAAAATCAGCAATCAACAATTTCTACCCCGTGTTATGCAGCCCGGCGGCGATGCCGTTGATGGTCGCGCCCAGCGGATATTCCAGGTCCGAGCTCTTCTGCCCCTGCTGCTTGCGCCGCAACAGTTCCACCTGAATCAGGCTCATCGGGTCGACATACGGGTTGCGCAGGCGGATGGAGCGAGCCAGCACGCGATTGCGTCCTAACAATTCCCGCTGCCCGGTTACGCGCAGAATCATGCGGCGAGAGCGCAGGAATTCCTCTTCCAGCATGGAGAACACGCGTTTGCGCAGCGCGGCATTCTTGACCAGACCAGAATAATCGCGCGCGATGCCGAGATCCGCCTTGGCCATGCCCAGTTCCACGTTGCGCAGGAGTTCGGAGAACACCGGGAATCCGCGCGCGATCTGGCGCAGCAGTTGTTCGTGCCCGGGACCGCTCTGGGCAAAATGCTCGAGCGCGTGGCCCACGCCAAACCAGGCGGGCACGGCATGGCGGCTCTGCATCCAGCCAAAGACCCAGGGGATGGCGCGCAGGTCTTCCAGTCTTCGACCCTTAGTGCGGCGTGAAGGGCGCGATCCGATGCGCGCCGTGTCCAACTCGTTGACCGGCGTTGCCTGCTCGAAATATTCCAACACGTCGGGACTGTCGGCGATCTCGCGGCGATAGACGCGGTACGCCTCCTGCGACATTTCCTCGACGGCTTCTTCCCAGCCGGCGGGATGCTGGGACTGCTGCTCTCCATGCAGCGTCAGCGCTTCCAGGCTGGCCGCGATCATCAGCTCCAGATTCCATTCGGCGAGCACCGGGTCGGCATATTTCCAGTTGAGCACTTCGCCTTGCTCGGTAATGCGAATCTGGCCGGAGAAACATCCGGGAGGCTGCGCCAGAATCGCGGCATGCGTAGGCCCTCCCCCGCGCCCCACGGTTCCACCGCGGCCGTGGAAGAGGCGAAGCTTCACGCCATTCTCTTGCGCCGCATGATGCAACTCGCGATGCGCTTTATAAAGCTCCCAGGTGCTGGTGAGCATGCCGCCGTCTTTGTTGGAGTCGGAGTAGCCGAGCATGACTTCCTGCCAGCGTCCCCAGGAATCGAGCAGCGGCTGATACTCGGGATCGCTCCACAGGCGCCGCATCACGGCTCCAGCGGTGCGCAGCGAGTCGATGGATTCGAATAGCGGCACCGGCATAAGGCCAGGGTCGTCGGCTGATCCTGCGGCTTGCACTCCCGTCATCTTCGCCAGGCGGATCACGGCCAAAACGTCGTTCTCCGATTCCGCGCCGCTGATGATGTAGCGGCGAATCGAATGGGCGGGATACGCACGCTTTAGTTTGGCGATGGTGCGAAAAGTCTCGAGCAGTTCGCGACTCTCGCCGGAGTTTGTGCTGCGTTCGGGGGTGGGCCCCAGTTCCTCGATCACCCGCGCGTGTACGCCGGCATGCTGTCGGATATCCAGCGCATACAAATGAAAGCCGAATGTGCGCACCTTGCGCAGCAGTGAGCCGACATAGGTTCGCGCCAGCCGCTCTCCGCGATTGGATAGGAGGCTGCTTTGCACGAGCAGCAGGTCGTTTTCAAACTCGGCGGCGTCGGGGTAGGCGGCGGGCGCGTCCGCGGCGTCGCGGGTCTGCTGCAGCTTGTGAAACATATACGAAAGAAAGCGGCGATAGCTTTCGCTCGTGTTGTGCGGACCCCACGCCAGGTGCACGCCCGCAATCGTGCGCTCGTAATGCTTCAGACGCGCCAGCAGTTCTTCCGAAACGTCCGACTGCCGGCGGGAAGAACTGAGCCGGTCGCTCAGCGACTCGACGTCGTTGAGATACTCGCGCAGGATCAGGCTTCGCGCCATCTCCAGGGCGTCGCGAATGCAGGCCGGCTTGACCAGTGGGTTGCCGTCGCGATCTCCGCCGATCCAGGAGCCGAACTGCACCAGGTTGGGCAAAGTATTTTCGTCGAGCTCGAGACCATAAGCCTCGCGGAACGATTCCGCCACCTCGCTGTAGATCCGGGGAAGCGCGTCGAATAGCGAAAGGCGGAAGTAGCGCAGGCCCATGCGGATTTCATCGTCGACCGTCGGCTTCGCCAGGCGCACTTCGTCGGTCTGCCACAGCGAGGTCACTTCCGCGCGAATGTTGTCTTCGCAATCTTCCGCATCCTCCGCCGTCAGTGGCAGCCGGTCGAGCCGTTCCAGTTCCTGCGAGATGCGGCGGCGCTTCAGCAGAACCGTCTGCCGCGCGACCTCGGTGGGATGCGCCGTGAAGACAGGAGTGATCACGATTTGGCTGAGGGCGGTGACGGCGTCCTGCGCCGAAATTCCCGCGGCTTTCATCCGCACCAGCGTTCCGCGAAACGAACCGGGGAGGGGAGGATGTTCGCGGTCCAACTTGCCCGCTCGCCGCCGGCGCCGGCGGTGATTGGTCTCGGCCAGATTCGTGAGTTCGAAATAAGTCGCGAAGGCCTTGGTGACCTGGTAGGCGCGTGACAAGTCCATCCCAGCCACAATCTCCTGCGCCTTGCCCATGAGTTCCGGGGCCGAGGCTTGTTCCGGATTGCGCCGCGCCGTCTCCCGATGTTCGATCAGCAAGCGCCGCAACTCTTCCACCGACGCGAACAACTCCCGGCCAGACTGCTCCACCAGCACCTGCCCGAGGATCGCGCCCAGCGAGCGCACGTCGCGCCGCAGTGGATTATCCTTCGCAGGCTCGTCGGAATGCGCAATCAGTTCGGCCAGGCGCGCCTGCTGGTCGTCGGCTTTCCACAGCGGGTTGGGATCGTTTGAGGCCATTACCGGGATGTAGGCAGAATAAACGACGCGGCTGGAACGTGCCGATGAAAAGAGTGAATCACGAGGACGGAACCCCTTCGCCACGGATTGCACGGATATTCACGGATAAACCAAGAAAGTGAAGGCTTTTGATCCGTGGGAATCCGTGTCGATCCGTGGCAAGTTTTCGGGCGGTTGATTTATTTCGGCACTTCGAAGCGGTAGCCGATGCCGCGCAGGGTCTTCAGATACTGTGGATGCCGGGGGTCAACTTCAATTTTCTCGCGCAGGCGGCGGATATAGACGTCGATGGATCGCGGGGTGACGAACGGAGTCTCTTTCCAGACCGCGTCCAGCAGTTGATCGCGCGTGAGCACGCGGCCGCGATGAGTCGCCAGATATTCGAGCAGGCGGAATTCGCGCACCGTGGTGAGGACGTTGCGTCCCTTGGCCTGCACCGTCATCGACGACACGTCAATTTCCAGGTCGCCCAGCTTCATCACTTCCCCAGCCGAGGGCACCTGCCCCAGCCCGCGCAGCACGCTGCGAATGCGGGCCACCAGTTCGCGCGGGCTGAACGGCTTGGTAATGTAGTCGTCGCCGCCCAGTTCCAGTCCTTTGACCCGGTCGGCCTCTGCGGTTTTCGCGGTCAGAAAAATGATGGGAGTGGCCGAAAGCACCGGGGTCTGGCGAATGTGGCGGCAGAGTTCGAAGCCGTCGGTTCCCGGCAGCATCACGTCCAGCAGAAACAGCGCCGGCATTTCCCGCATCGCTTCGCTGAGCACCGAAGCCCCGCTGACAAAACTCTGCACCTCGAATCCGGCCGCTCGCAGATTGTGCGAAATCAGGCGGGCGATGTCCTCGTCGTCTTCAACTACAAAAATGACGGGGCGGAACGCGCTTGCGCTGGCGACATTCGCGGACGGTTCGTGGACTTCGGCTGGCAGATGCATTTTGGCGTTTCAGAGTACCCCACGAAGTGTCGGCACTTTCCGGTCGAAAGGGGGACGTATGGAAGACTCTATTGGGGGAATGTTGCGCGGATGTTTCTCGTATGTTAATGAACGATGAATTTGTAGGAAGAAAGTTGCCAGTTGGCGGGGCTGAGAACTGACGACGGTTAATTCGCCGCTTTCTTCTTGGGGGCGTGCCGCAGGCTGCGGCCTTCGATCAGGCTGTATAGGTCCTCGGCCAGATTGGTGGTATGGTCTCCGGCACGCTCCAGCGCCTGCGCCATGAGCAGCACATCGAAGCCGGTCGGTTCTCCCGGCGCCACCGTTTCTGCCAGGTGTTTCTGAAACAGTCCATGGCACACGCGGTCGATTTCTTTGTCCATCTGCAACACCATGCGGGCGCACTCCAGGTCGAGCGTGGAGAAGCCCCGGTGCACCAGGTCAAGCATCTCGCGCAGCACGGCCGACATTTCCACCAACTGGCGCACGTCGGACGCATGCATCTTCGAGGTCCGGGCCTGCACCCGCATAGCCACGCTCATGACCAGGTCGCCAATGCGCTCCAGGTCGGTTGTCGACTTCAGACTGGAAAGCAGCTGGCGCGCGCGCGCTTCATTCACTCGCGTGATGGCCGCGGGCAGGCGCTCGTCGATCTGCCGTTCGATCAGGTCGAGCTCCTGTTCACAATCCTTGATGGCCAGAAACGCCATGCGCGAATTGTTGGTCAGCAGGTCGCGGACGTTGAACGCCGCATCGCGGGCAATCAGGCAGGCCTTCAGCGCGAGCCGCGCCAGATCGTCGGGCCCGCCCAACTTCGGCTCGCCCGCAGCCTTGGCTGGACCGGCGCTTTCCTTTTGTTCCGCTGCGGTTTTTTTGGACGTCGACGCTTTGCGTGGCATAAGAGATCAGATGAATCAGATTAAGGGGAGCGGGTGCCCCATGTCTCGCGTTTTCTGCGAGACGTGGGGATTTTGATTTGTGTCGTCGCAAGCCCGCTACCCCGCGTGCAATGCAACATGCAGTCTAGTCCCGCAATGTGAAAGGATGGTTACAACATTGCCTCGGGCAATCGCCACAGACTACATTGGTGGAGTCGCCGACGCATGCGACGGAGGCCGCTTCTTGAATCTTGCTGACTATCTGCGCCGCCAGTTCTCCTACGACGAGTGGGCGAACCGGGAAGTGTTGGCCGCGATCCGGGCCGCCGGCGGGGTCAACCATAGCACCCCGAATCATCGCTCCCTGCAACTCATGTCGCACATTCTGGCCGCCGAGCGGGTGTGGCTGGAGCGGCTGAAACGGCAGCCGCAGAGCGTTCCGGTATGGCCGGAGCCCGATCTCGCGCAATGTGAGGCGGAGGCGGCTACGCTGGGCGGCCTGTGGCTCAAGTTTCTCGACCTCATCACCGCCGGCGACGTTTCTCAGTCCATCGCTTACAAAAACAGCAAAGGGGAGGAATGGACCAGCACCATCGTCGACGTCCTGACTCATGTGGTCGTGCACTCGGCTTATCATCGCGGACAAATTGCCACCCACATGCGCGCCAACGGGCAGACCCCCGCCTACACCGACTTCATTCACGGTGTGCGCCAGGGTCTGGTCAAGTAGAAATGTCAGAACCGCGAATACCGCCGCACGACCTCGGTTCTAACCAGGCAGAAAAGCTTTAACCACGAAGGGCACGAAGGATCACGAAGGAAAGACATCGCAAGAAATCCTTCGTGTACCTTCGTGTCCTTCGTGGTAAAGACTTTGAACTGAGGGCCTACGCGGAAGCCGCCCGCTCTTGGCCGCCGCCCGCTCGAAGACGTAATATCTCAGCAATGAAGAAATTCCCGGTCTTGATTCTCCTGCTTCCCTTGCTGTGCGCCGTTTTCCTTCTGGCGGCGGATCAATCGAAGATTCCGCCCATGCCCGTCGAGGTTTCCGGCAACGCGGTCGCGTCGCTGAAGGGCGGGATCGAAGCATATTCGATGATGGGCATCGGCCCCAAGAAAACCTGGAACGACATTTCCAACGAGCTGTACGTTCTGCGCTTCAAGACCGGGAAATGGACCAAAGGCCCCCCGGTCCCCGGAGTCGCCGGCCGGCTGGGCGCTGCGGCGATCGGGGCGAAGGGGAAGGTCTATCTGTTTGGCGGCTATGTCGTCGACGGGCATGGAACTGAACTCACGGTCGGCGACGTCAACGCCTACCTCGCCGACCAACATCGCTGGTACCGCGGCGAAGACATTCCTGTCCCCGTCGACCGCGCCGTCATCGGCGTGAATCACGACCGCTATATTTATCTGGTCGGAGGACGATCGAAGAACGGGCCGGTCAACAACGTGCAAGTCTACGACGTCGAAAAGAATACCTGGAGCCAGGCCACGCCCTTTCCCGGACCTGCGGTCTTCGGCCATGCCGGGGCCCTGACCGACGACGCTATCGTCTACGTCGACGGCGCCAGGAAAAACCCGGCAGCGGGTAATCCTTACGTCGTGTCGGACGAGTGCTGGATGGGCAAGATCGACAAGAAGGATCCCAACAAGATCGAGTGGAGCAAATTGCCCGCTCATCCCGGGCCAGGGCGGTTCGGCATTGTGGCGGGCGCGGCGGAGGGTCACAGAGTCCTGTTCTCCGGCGGGACCACCAATCTGCACGACTACAAGGGTTTGGACTCCGACGGCAAACTCGCCGAAATCTCGCCTGTAACCTTCGATTTTGAGGTGCACGGCGCGCGCTGGGAGACGATCACGGAAAACACTTCCGACGCGCGCGCCGACGCTGGAGCAATCCTGAACACCCCGCTGGGCCCGATGATCATTGGCGGCATGCTGCAGAATGGCGCCGTCTCCGGGCGGGTGCTGGGGTTGCCTAAAAGATAATGAGGGATTCTCAATCCGAAGTCAGCCGGAGGGCGCATTCAGGCTTCCGTATCGGGATCATTCCCAAGACAGAACGGTTCCTGTCCAGACTTACTCGAAAAGTACCTTCGTGATCTCATCCTCTGCGAGGGCCGGGGATAGCATGGTTTTGTTCCAGTGGGTGAACATCACTCACACCTCCTGAGAAAGCGGCGGATGGGCTCCGACCATTCGCCGTTTTTAATTTGTGGACAGAGTGTGGGCTGAGCGAGGCTGGACAGGGCCGCTGGAAAAAGCAGAAAATCTGACGCCGCGACGCCTCACTCCAAACGAAAACTGGGGCGGGAGGAACGGTTTCGAACCGTCATCTCCGGGATGGAGCCCCGGCGCATTGCCGTGGTTATGCTACTCCCGCGTTCGGAATGTTTAAAACCGAGGCACCAAAGTATTGCATGGTGCTTCTTCTGTCAATAGAACTCCCGCTGGATCGCGCTCCGGCCTTGCCGTTCTGGCACTACGGATCGTGGCCCTTGAAAGCCTATCGCGCCCGGGCCAGAACCAGCGTTACATCATCCGGCTGCTCATTATCGCCGATCCAGTTATCCACCGCCAGCGTCACAATTTGGCTGATCTCGGGCAGAGGCAGTTCGCGGTTGTCGCGGACCAGGTCAATCAGCCGTTGCTCGCCGAATTCTCCAAAGTCGTTTTCCGGCTCGGTTACGCCGTCGCTGTACGCCAGGAAAACCTCTCCAGGATGCATTTCGACCGCGCCCTCGGCATAACTCATATGATCGAACAGGCCCACCACCGTTCCCCCAGCCTCCAGCCTCCGGATGCTGCCATCGGTTGCGATCAGAATGGGAGGCAGATGCCCGCCGTTGCTGTAGGTCAGGCGATGCGAGCGCCCGTCATAGACTCCCAGGAAGAGCGTGGCGTACTTTTCCGGCGGCGTGCTTTCGTAAAGCTGATGATTGAGCAGGCTGAGCAGGGCTCCAGGAGAAACCTCCACTCCCTCGGGCCACGCCGCCAGCACCCGGCCCGCTCCCGCCACCGCGCCCACCGCGACCGGCTCCCGCATCTGGGGCAGGTTCTCCACGCTGTAAGCGCGCACCGCAGAGTGGATGGTCGCCATCAACAACGCCGCTGAAATTCCTTTGCCGCTGATGTCGCCCACCGCCAGAATCAGCTTGTGGGAACTGGCCGTCAGAAAATCGTAATAGTCTCCGCTGACCGTGCGCGCGGGACGGCAGAAGCCATGCACTTCGAGCGACTCCAGTTCCGAAACCTGGCGCGGGAACAACTGCGCCTGCACTTCCTGCGCGATGGCCAGCTCGTTCTCCAGCCGCTGCTTTTCTTTTTGCTCCTGAATCAGTTTCTCGATGGAAGCCGTCATTGAGTTGAACGAATGCGCCAGATCCGCCAGTTGGTCGCTCGATTTCACCGGGATGCGATGGCTGAAGTCGCCGCGGTCCACATGCTTGGTGGCATCGTGCAGCTGTGCCACCGCCGCGGTCACGGTGCGGGTCATGCGCGTGCCGATGATCAGCGCGATCAGTTCGATGATGGCGAAGAAAATCCCCACCCCGATCAGGATGTACGCCACACCCTGCGCGAATTCCCCCAGCGCGGCGAATAAATGGCCGTACAAGACGGAAGGACGAGTACGGACCCGGATCACCGGCTTCCGGTTCGCTTCCCACTCACCGTTGTTCCAGTTCACTACCGATAGGGACGTGCCGGCGAGCGGGATCTCAAGATCGAACCTGTCGGCCGGGCCGGGCAGAGCACCCACAGTGAAGGTGGGCTGCGACACAATTGGTGCGGCGGCCGGGCCGTTTACCGGGGAGACTCCGCCGCTGCCGCTTGTGGTGGCGGCGGAAGCGGTGCTTCCGGACTCCTGCGCGGGCGCTTGGTCGAGCGTGATTCCCGTGGGAAAGACCGTGATTTCGCCCAGATCGGCTGCGATGTTGCCCACCAACTCTTTGTCGAACGGCTCGCTGGTAACAACGGTCAGCCGGGTTGAGCCCAGAACCATCGAGGTGGCCGCGCGCAAATGCAATCCGTCACGGTCACGGACAATGTCGCGAAATCTGTCCTTCACGAATCCTGGACTCGTGAGTCCCGCGCCTTTGAATTCGGCGCATAGTGGCAGCTGCTTTTCTCCGTACCAGGCGCAAACTTTCCGTCGTCCCCAGGCCGGATCGCGTTTCCTCAAGCCCGCCAGCGATTCAGCCGAGGGATTTTCGCCGTGCTCCAGTCGCGCCGCCAGTTCATTGCTGACCGCGGCGTTGGCCGCTTCCAGACTCCGCAGTTGAGAATGAATCTCCGAGGTCACAAGAAAGACGGCAAATTGTCCGGCCAGCCCGTAGAGGGTGACGAACGCCATCGTAACCAGCAGCACGGCCGGAATCACGCCGATGAAGACGTAGGTGACGATCAGCCGGTTCCGCAGCCGCCACAGGATTCTTCGCTTCACCCACCGGAAGGCCAGGACAAAGAACAGCACGCTGGCGACCAGTGTCAGGAATCCGACCCAGCCTCCCAAATGCTCGCCCCATGATCTTGCAAAGATCTCCAGCAAGTTTTGCAGTGCGAACAGCACCGCGGCCATGCCCGCCAAGTAGCAGGCCAGCCGCGCCAGGCGGCCCTCCGGCCACAATCCCACCTTGATCAACCGGAGCCGCAATTCTTGATAGAAACGTCGCATGCTGTTCGTCGGATATCGAAATTTCTCAGATTTGATGACAAGTCTGTCTGATTCTGCGCCGCCGCTGGATCTCCGGATACTAGATCTCCGGGTAAAGATCGAAGAACGCTTCCAGACTGGTGCGCAACTGTTTCTCAATTTCTTCCTTGCTGCCTTCGAGAACGTGCATGGTCACATGGGCCTCCCGGCCATTCTTGAGCTTCACGGGAGCCTGCCCTACCTCGGCCACATCCTCAGACGGCAACAGCCTCATGCCATACACCAACGTCAAATTCGCCATGGGCTAATTCTACGACGAGCAAGCGGGCGACCGCGAACCGCGAATCGTTTGGGGCATGGTTTCGCGCGTCCATTCGGACAACGGTTTCGGACAACGTTTCGCATTTAAGATTCCGGCTGTTCTCATTTAGAATTCCGGAGTGCCTAGCCGAGTGCCTAACAAAGTCCCTAGCATGCCGCCCAGAATTCTGCTCCCCACACTCTTGACCGGTCTTCTCGCCGTGGTGCTGACGGTGGCGCCGCCAATGGCCGCGCAAGAGCCGCCGGCCACGCCGCCCGGAACTCCGCCGGTGAAGGTGAACATGCTGAACGTGTGCACGCCTTCGGTCGAGGAGCAGAAAGAAATCGCAGCGGCGCTGGCCCGCATCCCGAAGCAGCCGCTGTTCAGCGCCGATTTCGAAGTCACCCGCGGCCGCTCGACCCTGACCGACATGCCCAGCTTCATAGCGGCAGGACAGCCCGGGCATGTTGCCGGCGAACCTTCGGTGGCGAATTACGTCCGCATTCGCCGCGAGTTTTCCGTGCAGGCGCTCTTTGCCAGCGTGCAATATTCTTTCAGCAACGACGGCGCGAACATGGTCGAGACCCTGGTGCTGCATGTGCGCGATCCCAAGGATCTGATTCAGGTCGCGCTCGAAGACAGCGCCTCGTCGGTCACCAGTTCCGAGGCCATGCTGACATCCAACACTCCCGCCAACCGGGTGCGGCTGGAACGTTTTGGAAAATCTTCCATCGCACTGGCGCGTTGTTCCGCCGCCGAGAACGGCGCGGCGATCGATCAGAGCGTCTACGAACCGCTGTTCCGCGGCGCGTCCGACGTGCTGGCAAACTATCGCGCGTTGCTGAACGTGAAAAAAATTGTGCCCGAGGAGTTGGCAGCCATTAGCGAGTCGAAGCCGAAGCCTGCGCCAAAGCCGAAAGCGACGAAGCCCGCAGGCGAAAAGAAATGATCTGGATTGTCGAGAGAAAAACCATGGACCACGAAGAAGACGAAGGTTCACGAAGGATTTGATTTCCATGTGATCGCCTTCGTAAACCTGCGTGTCCTTCGTGATTAAGGCCCTGCAGCCGGGGCGTGCATCAAAATCGGAACCCAGCCATCTAATCTGCAGCTAGAAAATCATCCATGAGCGAAACGCGAGAAGTCGTCATCATCGGGTCGGGATGCTCCGGCCACACTGCCGCGCTCTACACGGCGCGCGCCAACCTGAAGCCGCTGGTCATCGAAGGCCACGAACCCGGCGGACAACTTTCCATGACCACGCTGGTCGAAAACTTTCCTGGATTTCCCGAAGGCATCCTCGGCCCGCAACTGGTCGAAAACATGCGCAAGCAGGCGGAACGCTTCGGCGCCGAATATCGCATGGCGCACCTCACCAGCGCCGACCTCAGCCAGAGGCCGTTTACACTGCATATCGGCGTACATCAAGTTCACGCCCAGACTCTCATCATTGCCAGCGGCGCTTCCGCCCGGTGGCTAGGCCTGCCGCATGAGCAAGAACTCATCGGCCACGGCGTGTCTTCGTGTGCGACGTGTGATGGCTTCTTTTTTTCCGGCAAAGAAATCGTCGTAGTCGGTGGCGGCGATTCCGCCATGGAGGAAGCCATTTTCCTCACCCGCTTCGCCACAAAAGTGACCATCATTCATCGCCGCGACGCGTTCCGCGCTTCGAAGATTATGCTGGAACGAGCGCAGAAGAATCCGAAGATTCAGTTCCTGCTCGACACCGTTGTCGAAGACGTGTACGACATCAACCACAAGGAAGTCACCGGCCTCAAGCTGCGCAACGTAAAGACTGGCAAGGTCTGGGACTTCGCCACTAACGCGCTATTTCTCGGCATCGGCCACGAGCCCAACGCGAAAATGTTTGCCGGCCAGCTCGACACCGACGCCGATGGCTACCTCAAAACTCACAACTACGTTCACACCCGCGTGCACGGCGTTTTCGCTTGCGGCGACGTGCAGGACCGCCGCTATCGTCAGGCCATCACTGCGGCTGGCACCGGCTGCATGGCCGCCATCGAAGCTGAGAAATTCCTGGAGGAGCACGGCAAGTGAGGACCGCCGCATGCTAAGGACGTTCTTCGTCCGTCTTTCTGAAAGTCGTTCGTTGCGCGGTTTTGCCGAGCGCACCGCCATCGGCCGCCGCGTTTCTGGCCGCTTCGTTGCGGGCACGGAAATCGCCGACGCCGTCCGCGTCACCCAGGCCGTCAACCGCTCCGGCATGAGCGTCAGCATCGACAACCTGGGCGAGAACGTCACCAACCTCGACGAAGCCCGCCAAAGCGCGCAACTCTACCACCAGATTCTCGACGCCATCGCAGCCAGCGGTCTCAATGCCAACATCAGCCTGAAGCTGACCCACATGGGCCTCGACGTCGACGAGCAACTGGCTCGCGACATTGTCGCCGGCCTGGTGGCCAAAGCGGCGGCGATGAAGCCGACGGGTTTTGTGCGCGTCGATATGGAGGGTTCTCCGTATACCCAGCGCACCCTGGATTTCGTTCACGAACTGCACCGCATGCCCGGCAATCAGAACTGCGTCGGCACCGTGATTCAGGCCTACCTGAAGCGCTCCGAGAGCGATGTCGAAAAACTGTTGGCCGAAGGCATCCGCATCCGCCTGTGCAAGGGAGCCTACAAGGAACCCGCGAGCATCGCGTTTGAAAGCAAGGCGGACGTGGATGCGAACTACGTCAAGCTGATGAAGGTCCTGATGAAGAGCGGCACTTACCACGGCCTGGCCACGCACGACGAAAATATTATTAAGGAGGCGCAAGCCTTCGCCACGCGGGAAAACATCGCGCGCAATTCCTTCGAATTTCAAATGTTGTATGGCATCCGCCGCGATCTGCAGCAGAGTCTGGTCCGCGACAGCTGGGGCATGCGCGTCTACGTCCCGTTCGGCACCGAGTGGTATCCCTACTTCATGCGGCGGCTGGGCGAGCGCCCGGCGAATGTGTTCTTCATCGCGCGGAATATGTTGCGGAAGTAGCAGTTCTCAGTTCTCAGTTCTCAGTTCTCGGTTCTCGGTTCTCAGTTCTCAGTTCTCAGTTCTCAGTTCTCAGTTCTCAGTTCTCAGTTCTCAGTTCTCAGTTCTCACGGCGGATGCGGCCGCGGCTTTTGCGGATGCACCATTGTGGGAATTCAACAACGGTTTAGGGGGTGGAATGTTCACTCGTCACAGCCTCTGTGTACCTTGTGTGCGACGATCTCTGCGGAGGTTATATGGGTGAATCTTATCGGGATTTGATTGCGTGGCGAAGAGCGATGCAGTTGGTCACCGACATTTATGAAGCTACTCGGGGCATTTCCGCGGGACGAATTGTACGGACTGACCAATCAACTGAGAAGGGCCGCAGTTTCGGTCCCAAGCAACATCGCAGAAGGGCAGGCACGATTCTCGCGGAAAGAGTTCCACCACTTCCTGAGCCAGGCACGAGGATCGCTTGTCGAGATCGAGACCCAGCTTATCATCGCGCAAAATCTTGGCTATCTTCCTGCTAAGCAAGTTCAGGTGTTACTTGCACAAGCGGCAGAGTTGGGAAGAATCCTAAACGGCCTGATAGCCTCAATCAAGCGCGCAGCTTAGGTCTTGTGTTGCAAAAAGATAACCGCTGCATGTCGCAGCCGCTGTCGTAGCCTTTTCTGAGAACTGAGAACTGTCCTACGGCGCGTCGCCTTCCGCGGGAGCCAGTGGCAGCCGCGTGGCCCCGCGCATCATCTCGCGCTCCTGGTCAGAGAACATGCCTCGAAAGCGCGGGGAGTCGATGACCCTCTCGCGCTGATCGGGCGGCATCGAACGCAAGTCGCGTACCGCCGTCGTCACCATGCGCTGCCGATCTGGAGGAAGCTGCCGCAGCTGGCCATAGATTTGCCGCGCCTGCTGCTTCTGCGCAGGCGTCAGATGTTCCCACGTTTCCATGCGGTTCAGCATGCGCGCCTGCTGTTGTGGCGGCAGGCCGGAGAAATGCCGCAGCCGCTGCCGCAGCAGTTGCTGTTGCGCCGGGGGCAGGAGGCGAAACCCACGATCGTTCTGCAGGGCGCGTTCTTGTTCTGCCGGAGGCAAATCTTTGTAGCGACGTAGCCAGTCCCCCGCGTGGCCTTGCATCCGCGGACGCCCCATCCCGGGCCGCATCCCCGGCCCTAGCCTCGGCGCCGGCCTCATTCCTCCCTGTGGCACCCTCGGTGCTTGTTGCCGTGGAGCCGGTGGTGCCGCCTCATGTGCCTGAAAGGGATGGAAAAAGGCGCTGCGTGCGGGAGCGGCGTGGGGAAGAACGGTGCCCGCCAGACTGGGGGAAGGCATGGCCATAGCTATAGCCAAACCGGCAATCGCCAGCCATCCCGACCTAAGTTGTCCCCGGCTCATGGTTCCCCGTTCCTGCGTTGCTTGACAGTGATGCCGTGTCGCGCGAGCCTTTCTACGGATTCGCTTCGACATCCTGCTGCACGGCCAGATCATCCAGCATCTCGAAATCCGAATACATGTCGTGATTATTTTCCAAGGCCTGCAGATCGCTCACCGCAGTACCCGGCCCCGGATCGATCCCGGCGACGGGCGGTCCCTGCTCGGTCTTGTCCTTGGTGACGAACACTCCCACGCCCACTCCCAGGATTACGGTAAGCGCCGCCGCCAGCACTGGACGCCGGAACCAACGCAGCCAGCCCGCTTGCGGTTTGGCCATCTCTTCCCGCAATCGGGCCTGAAAGCGCACGTCAAAATACGGCGACGGCTCCGGCACCTGCCATTCGTCGAGCACCGCCATGGTGGCGCGCATCGCCGTCAGTTCTCCGGCGCAAGCGCCACAGCTTTCCATATGCTTGCTCTCGTCCGCCGTGGCTTCGCTGAATCCAGCGGCCACCTCGGGCATCCGTTCTCGAATTTCATTGCAGTTCATAACCACTTCCTTTTAGTTCTCTTCGCCACTGCCGCCCACAAGAATCACAAGAAAAAACAATCATTACTAGACAAATTCTTTTAACTGTTCCCGCAAAGTCTCATATGCCCGGAAGAGCAGCGACTTGGTGGCCGACTCGCTCTTCTTCAAAACCTCGGCAATCTGCTTGTAGTCCATCTGCTGGTACTTGTGCATGATCACCGCCAGCCGCTGCTGGTCGGGCAGCGCCTCCACCTTACCTCGAATGGCCAGCATCCGCTCCCGCCGCACCATAACCTGCTCGGCGGTCAGACTGCCGTCCGGCAATTCGAGCGTGGTGCCGCTGTCCTCGTCCGGCTCGTCCAGGCTGACCGTAACTTCCGGACGCTCGTGCCGCGTGTCGCGCGCGTGATTGACCGCCAGGTTGGTCGCGATGCGATACAGCCAGGTGGTAAATTTCGCGCTGGCCTCGTAACTTGTCCGCGAGCGATACACGCGCAAAAAAACTTCCTGCGCCAGATCTTCCGCCGCCGCCGCATTGCGCGCCATCCGGTACATGAAACTGATCATCGGACGGCGATACTTCTGCACCAGGTAATCAAACGCCGACTGGTCGCCGGCTTTGGCCCGCAACATGATCTCGGCGTCGGACGGCGACTCAACGCCCAGCGTCGAGAACGCGGCAGACCCTTGCGGCGTCGTCGCAGCCATCAGCATGCCCCGGTCGAGTGCGGCTGTGCTCACATTAGTTTCAACCCCGTCGCCGCCCAAAAGTTGCACCTCCGGCGGCTCGGAAGAATCCGCGGAAGTCCCACTGGATGAATGGGATAGCGGTGGTGACGTAGGTTTTGAGTCGAGCCCCATGCAAAGAAATGCAACCGGCCGGGGCGAACTGCAGATTCCGAGCTGTTGCGCGCCCCCGCAGCCCATAGGCTACCACGCTCGGCAAGCTTGTTCCCACTGGTTCTCTGAAATGGGCAGCGGCGCAGTTTGACAAGAAGATTCGTATCAGGGCATGCCTTTCAGGCATGCCACTCTATTAAACAGTTTCACAACAGGCTTTAGCTGTTGTTGAGTCAAGCCCTGCGGCTAAAGCCGTAAATTGTCACGTCCTTTTGGCGGCATCGCTAAAGCGATACCCTGATACGGATCATTCCGTCCAATTGCAGCACGGTTATCTCTGGCCTCATCACGGTAGACTGAGCGTGACCATGTCGTCACAGCCCAATCTCAAGCCCTATCGCGGGCGGCTTGCCCCGTCGCCGACCGGACTGCTGCACCTCGGCCACGCGCGCACCTTTTGGACCGCCGCGCGGCGGGCGGCCGAGCATGGCGGCCAGCTGATCTTCCGCAATGAAGACCTGGATTCGCAACGCTGTCGTCTGAAATTTGTGCAGGCCATGTTCGAGGACCTGCGCTGGCTGGGCATCGACTGGGTCGAAGGACCGGACTGCGGCGGACCGTGCGGTTCATACACGCAGAGCGAACGGCGGCAGCATTATCTCGCGGCGTGGAAGGCGTTACGCGAGCGCGGAATGATTTATCCGTGTACGTGTTCGCGCAAGGATGTGGCGCAGGCGGCGGGTGCGCCGAATGATTCCGACGATGAGCCAGTGTATCCGGGCACATGTCGGCCGCAGGGAAGTCCACCGAGCGGGGCGATCAACCCCGCAGGAGTGAATTGGCGGTTCCGCGTTCCCGACGGCGAGGAGATTTGCTTCACCGATCACCACTTGGGATCGCAGCGCACGATCGCCGGAAAAGACTTCGGCGACTTCATCGTGTGGAGGCGCGACGGTGTGCCGGCTTACCAACTCGCGGTTGTGGTCGATGACGCCGCCATGCGGATCACCGAAGTTGTGCGCGGGGCTGACCTGTTGAAGTCGACGGCCCGCCAGATTCTTTTGTTTCGCGCGCTGGAACTGGCCGTCCCGGACTATTACCACTGCGACCTGGTGCGCGACGAAGCGGGCGCGCGCCTGGCGAAACGGCACGACGCGTTAAGCATTCGCAAGCTGCGAGAGTTGGGCTGGACTCCGGAACGGGTGCGGACGGCGGCGACTCCATGATTCCGAAACGTGTGGGACCAGTTCGTGTGTACAATCTTTTACTTCGAATGACCGACACAGAAAAAGACCAACCGTCTCCTCGCAAACTGACCATCGCCATTGACGGCCCGGCCGGCGCCGGCAAGAGCACGATCGCCTCACGGCTGGCGCGCAAGCTCGGCTACGTCAACCTGGAGAGTGGCGCGATGTACCGGGCCCTGGCGCTGAAGGCAATCGAGCGCGATGCATCGTTCGACGACGAGGCGGCGCTGGTAAAACTGGCCGAGACCCTGCACATTCGGCTCGAACCCACCATCGGCGGAAACCGCACGCTGCTCGATGGGCGCGATATTTCTTCCCGCATCCGCGAGCGCGATGTTTCGGAAGCGGCCTCGCGCGTGTCAGTGCATCCCAAGGTGCGCGAGTGGATGGTTGCACATCAGCGCGAAATGGGCGCGGGTGGCGGCGTGGTTATGGAAGGCCGCGACATTGGCACGCAAGTCTTTCCCCATGCCGATCTGAAGATTTTTCTGGATGCTGACCCAGTGGTGCGCGAGCAGCGCCGCATGGCGCAGCAGAAAATTCAGGGCGATGTTGCGGCCAGCGTGGCCGCCGAACTCCGCGAACGCGACCGCCGCGATCGCACCCGGGCAGCCTCTCCGCTGGTCGCCGCGGCCGACGCGGTCGTCATCAATTCGACGGCATTGACCGAGGATGAAGTGCTGGCTCAAATCGAGGAACTGGTGAAGAAGAAAACTGAGTTGTAGAACGGTTGAGTTGCTTGTAGGCCTTGGCAAACCGCACGCGCACCAGCCAGAAAACCAGCAATAGCAGCGGCAGAAAACTCAGCAGCGCAAGCACGCCGGTCTTGCGCAGCAATGCAGGGAACAGTTGTTGCCGCGCCAGAAAGATGGACGCCGCGGCGATGAACAGCGCAAAGCACATGCGCCAAAGATGCCGCGCCAGACGCTGTGTGCCAGAAATTCCGCCGTGCACCAGCATGCGAACGTCCCCCACAGTCGCCAGTGCAGCGACGAGACCAAAACTAAAGTAAGGCCAGGGTGGATAGTCATACTTCAGCCCGGTCGGGCTGGTTGCCGCCTCGAACCCAAAGGTTAGTTCAGCAGCGGCGATCGCAAAGACAACCAGAAGCGCGCTCCAATCGAAAATCCCGGTTTCTTCTTGCTTGCGCCGGGCGGTCATCCACGCCGTTGCCACCAGATAGAACGTCAGCGACCCTCCAAGAATGTTGCCCGGTTGTCGCTTCATGATCGCCAGGTACGTCCCGCTTGCGGAGAGGATCAGCATGGCGATGACAAATACAGTTCCAGCCAGGCCATGCCGCCGCGAGCCTTTGCGCAGAAACACTGCCACAAATCCAGACAGCATTCCCAAAGTGCCGGCGATGATGTGAAGAAGCAATATGGTCGAATGCATTTTTCCGGTCCTTGTTATCGTGATACGTTATCGTGATACGTAATCGCGATTCCACGCCAGCGCCGGCCTGCTGCCTCCCTCGCTTGATACCGTTCTCCGGTCAGCCGAGCCGATAAACGAAGGCCCGTCGGCCTCAGATCGGTTCCCGGTACCGGCGCAGTCGCACCGCTCCGGCAAGGAATGCCGCAGCTACGATCAGCCCGATCCACAGTCCCGGGGTGCTCAGGAAATTTCCCAGAGCGGCATCCCCGGGGGCATCGGGAAGTCTCCCTCCGTTGGCCCACCGCCGGTGACGCGGTATTCCATTAGCTTCGCAAAGTATGACCGTTTGGGAGGAATTGCGAAGCGGCAAGCAGATTCGCTTGCTCCTCCAGAGTCTTGAAACAACGACTTTAGTTTTCGGTTGGCTCCACTTTCACCTTGGGCGCCGGCAGCTCTTTCCCGGCCTTGGCCGGATTTGCCGGTGTCTTTGGCCCCTCTGGCGGTTTGGGCGGCTGCGCGCTGGCTTTGCGAATCTCGATGCCCTCGTGCTCGTTGTTGAGCACGATGTGGGAGGCGCCGTTGCCCACGCTGCCGCTGGCCTTGGCCTCATGCTCGTCGTTGCTCACTTTCAGTTCGGGAAAATCCGATTGAATCTCGCCGTCGCGGGTGCGCGCATCCAGGCGGAATCCCGCCTTGTCGGGCAGGCTCAGCTGCAGGTCGCCGTTACGGCTGTCGATCTGCACGTTGCCCAGCGTCCGCATCCCAACTTCGATCGAGCCATCGTTGTCCTGCAGGCGGACATCGCCCGAGACTTGGTCGAGCCGGATGTTCTTTTCGCGCGTGGTCAGATGCAGCGGGCCCGTAATCTGCTCGGCGTGGAGCTCGCCGGAGTCGAGGTCGAGATCGCCCTCGATGCGCGAGAACTCCATGTCGGTCCGTGTGGACTTCAGAATCACCGTCTTCGCGATGCGCGCCAGCTTCACGCTTTCCTGAAATTCGCCGTCGAGTTGCACCGCGCCTTTGATGTCGGCCACCGAAACTTCGTCGACCCGGCCTTCCACATGCACATCGCCGTTAATCTGTTCAATTTTCACCGAGCCTTTTTCCTGGCTGACCTTCACGTTGCCGGTTACGTCTTCCACGGTCGTGTCGGAATGCTGGGCTGCGATGTCGATGTTGCCTTCGCGGCCCACCAGGTTCACATCGCCCTTGCGCGAGGTGATCGAGACCGCGACTTTGCGCGGCAGAGAAACGTCGAGATCGGTTTCGATGGCATGATCTCCAGCGGCTTCGACCATGGCGTTCAGCGTGACCAGTCCTCCCATGACGGTGATCGTGGGCTTGGTTTTGCTGTTGTATTCGTCGGCGTCACTCTGACTATCGGCCCCTACGCGCTTGCGTACGACCACGGTGATCTTGTTGTCGTCGGAAGCGTGCACACTGACCGCGCCGTGCGTGTCGATGATCTTGAGGCTGGCTCCCGCGGGGAAGGCTTGTTCGAGATTATCGTTGTAGCTATAGCTCTGGCCGAAAATGCTGGAGAAGTCGTTGTCGTCGCCGAGGTTGAACTGGTCGTGCAATCCGGACCAGTTCACGCGTTCCAGTTGGTTCGCGATCAGACCGAAAACCACGACCGTGACGACCAGGAATACTCCTCCCGCGCCGATCCCCGCGGCCCGCGTTCCGTCGCGCTGGGCGCGCTGGTGCTCGATCAGTTTGATCACGCCCCAGAAAATCAGCAGCACGGGCCAGTAGTTGGCGAACAGGTGCCACATCCGGACGCGCGACAAAACGCCCATCGTGCCCAGCAGGCAGACCGTGCCAAACACAATCAGAACGAAGGGCCCGGCCAGCGAGCGATGCGGCCTCGGCGGCAGCGGAGGAAGGGGCGAAAATCCGGGAGTCGGCATTGGGTTCGGCGTGACTGGATTCGGAACGCCTGGATTCGGGTTAAACGGGCTAGACATTTTTCACCTCGTCGGAAGAGGCCGTCTGATCTGGGTTCTGCGATGACTGGGGAGCCTGCGGCGGCGCAACATTCGTCGTGCCCGCCTGTGGACCCGCCTGCGGATATCCCTGGGGGAATCCTGTCGGCACTCCGGGCGACATGCCCGGAGGCAGGGAGCCGATGTGTCCGTCCGGCGTAGCATTGCTCTGGATCAGCTTGACCACTCCGATTACCAGCAGAATGGCGGGCCAGGTTTTGTGAAATCCCAGTCGTCCAGTGTTGTCGAGGAGCAGAAGTACTCCAACGGTGACCAACATCGCCGGCCCCATTAACTTCCGGGTGCGGCAGCGCTGGCATTGGCACATGCCCGCATTGCCACCGATCAGGCCCCAGTGCTTGGCAAAGAGCCAAACACCAAGAAAGATCAGGACCAGCGACACCACAAGATCCATCCCAATCTCAAACAGTCCGGCCGTGTGTAACAGGAAGAGCACGCCCAACGCGATCAGGACGGCGGCGCCGGTGGGCACCTTCGTCCCTTCGAACTTGTCGCCCGTGCCGAAGGTTTGCGCTAGCCCGAATGGGTCTGGAACGGGCTCACCCATTTGGATGGCCCGGGCGCTGCGAGCCGCGTCGATGATCTGGTAGATGTAGAAGAACCCGATCAAGATCCCCAGGACTGTGATCACGAACCAGGGTAGATTGGAACTGACCCCGAGGATCAACAGCACCATGATCACCAGGTGCGACAGTCCCTTGGCATACTGGCCGGTATAGACCGCGCCCACGCCGATAGGAAAGAATCCGGCGAGAATTCCGGCAACCGCGGGATTCGGACCCGAAGACGGTCCCGGCGGAACCTTCATCCCGAGGCCCTGATCCATAAACTGCTGATATCCGGTGGGCGGCGGCGTTTGCGGCGGCGTGCACCGGAACGTATGGTCCAACCGGCGCGGTCCCTTCCATGCGCGCGGCCAGGCAGGCCTCGCAGTAGATCACGCCGCGGACGTCGCGGGTGCACTGGTTACAGAGTGGCTTGCCGCACGTGCGGCAGAACGCCACTGCGGCGGTATCGCCGTGTGTGTTGCAGTTCATACGAACCTCCTGTCAGTGGTCACCGACACTACAGGCAGATCGTTTACAGACGGACCCAGAGGAGCGCTGGCCAGAATGATTTGATTTTCCATCTGGCTGTAGTTGCGCTCCTGCTTCTGCTCGGGCTGTTGTGTTGTGTCGTTCTTGTTATCTTTCTTGGCCGGTGCGGGTTCAGCGGGCGCGACGTTGCGCCGGATTTCGCGCACGCGCGACTCGACCTCGTAGACGATCCGGATATTCTCGTAGTAGTGCACCACGCGCGATTGCGTGCTGTGGTAGGTGCGCCGGATCGAGGAAGGATGCGTCGCGGTCTGAACCACAAAGCGCATCATCCCCTGGCTTGGTTCCGGTGACGGTCAGGCCCACCGACAGCGCAAAAAATGCCATGCCAAATGACATGGCAAAGCGCGGCTGGCGGACCATGCCCCAGATCGGCTCGAACAGCGTTTCCGACAGCGTGGCCTGCACTCGTTCCCACCACGAAACTCGCGGCTGGGGCGAGCGCACCGTCACTCGCAGGCGCTGGGTGTCAACGCCCGTCGTGGATGCCAGGATGTTGTTGACCAGGCTGGCTGGAGGCTCCACCTCCGTGAGACCCTTCAGCCAGTTGCGGCCCGCCTCAGCTTCAGCGAGCAGCGGCCCGCACGTCCGGCATACCCGGGCGTGGGCCTGGAAGCGGCTGAGTCCGGCCCCACTCAGAACGCCGTCGATGGCGTCCGCGAGCAGGTGGTCGAACTCGTTGCACTGCATTCCGTTACTGGTATGGTCTGGCATCACATCACCTGCCTATAGGTACGTTGTAGAAGGCGTGCAAGTTCCGCCCGCCCTCGATTTATTCGCGATTTCACGGTACCCTCCGGAACCTTCAAAACGGTAGCGATTTCACGGTAGTCCATATCCTGTAAGTCCCTTAGAATCAATGCTTCCCGAAGTTCTGGCGAAAGTCTGGCCAGAGCCGCGTGCACGGTTTCGCCGACCTCCCGGCTGCGTACGTGGGCATCGGGGGGAGCGGATTGGTCAGGAATCTGCTCACTGAGCGGCTGTGCGTCCTCGTGGTCCGACGCGGTCGTGTCCATGGAGTCGGTCATGCGGTCCTGCTTCGACTTGCGGAAATGGTCGACCAGCAGGTTACGCGTGATGGTCGTAACCCAGGTCACGAACGCTCCCTTGGTATGGTCATAGCTGGAAAGCGTGCGGTACATCTTGATGAAGACTTCTTGCGTCAGGTCCTGGGCGTCGTCGCCGGATCCGGCGAAGCGGTAGCAAATGTTGTAGATGCGCCGATTATAGGTCTGCACGATTTCCTCCCAAGCGGTCGAGTCGCCGGCGATACAACGCCGCACCAGCATCGCGACCACCTGTACGTCTTCCACTTGCACTCCCCGGAAATCTGCTTCAACCTTGAGACTCTTACCCGACTACTTACCTCGATAACCCGCCCCGATTACTAACGAAGCCCGGCTTGGACCATTCGGACCGCTGAGACTCTCTCCAAGCCGCTCATTAGACAGTACGTGATTGTGGGCATTGAAGTTCGCCGGATTGCGCGCTCCTCGCGGATCGGTTCAAGGCGGCGAACACGGAATTGTAGCAGCGAGGCGTACGCGGGGAGGACTGAGGTTCGCGCGGGATCTGCCGACCTCCAGCCGCGAAAGGACGCCGCATGACGCAGGCGCGCCATATGTTCGCGTCGCATTGGCTGCGCCGCATGGGTTGACGTGGAGGAGCGGCGCTTCAGCGCCGCGTTAGAGATCCCTCCTCGGAGTGGGCTTCAGCCCAGGTGGATGTTCTTGCCGGACGCGAGAGCCGACCACAGGGGCTAAAGCCCCCATTCATTCCTCCCTCGAACGCGGCCCTAAAGGGCCGCTCTTCCACGCGAATCGCCGCTCTCTCGCGTAGATCGCGCCGTTCCCCCGCGTGGATCGCGGCACTCTTCCGTGCGGATTGCGCACTCGCCGACCGGGCAGATCAGAGGCCGCATAACGCGTGCGCAGCATATGTTCGCGTCGCATTGGCTGCGTCGCATGGGTTGACGTGGAAGAGCGGCGCTTTAGCGCCGCGTTGGAGGTCCTGCTCGCGATGGGGCTTCAGCCCCTGGGAACTGCGCCCCTAGTTCATCACGGCAGGCGCTGGATATTCCGGCAGCTTCTCTTTGTTCTGGTTCGCCCGCTTCACTTCGAGTTCGTCGAACAGGATGGACGGCGCGACGATGCTGTGCGGGACATTCAGCGGATGGTTCTCCACGTGGGCGTCGTCCCCGGCAGCGATCAGGTTGCTGCGCAGGGCGCGAATATCCAGATCCCCGAAAGCCGCGCCCCGCACCAGCTCTTCGTGTCCATCCTTGGTCCAGACTTTGTAGAGAAGACGCGGAGTCAGCTTCGAACCAAACGTTTCGACATAAAAACAAAAGGGCAGGTCGCGCTGCTGGCACAGGTCGACCAGTTTCTTCTTCATGTTTTCTTTCGAGATGGGTTGCGAAGTGGTGAAGATCAGATTGCTGTTGTGGGGCAATGGCGCTCCGGTGGGGATCTGCGCGCGGCCATGGCCGTTCGACGTGGGAAAGTCGCGAATCGGTTCCCGGCCAATCAGGTAATTCACCAGCGTACCGTTTTCAATCAGCGAAACTCGTCTTGCCGGCACGCCCTCATCGTCGATTTCGTAGTGGCCGAGCAGAGATTCGCCGTGATACGTCGCGATTGTAGGGTCGGCGACCACAGAGAGGAATTCAGGCAAAACTCGGCTCTTGTAACTGGCCGCGAATGCCCCGATGGTGCGCGAATTCTTGCCCAGCTCCGGTTTGTGGCCCAGAATGTTGTCGCCCACGAGATCGGAAAAAACGGCAGCCGCCGCGTCCGCGGAAAACAGCACCGGGCCGCGGTATTCCTCTTCCGTCACGGGCGCGGCGCGCAATTCTTTCAGGCTGGTGGCCAGCTGCGTGGCACGCGCGACGAATTCCGTGGCCGACGGAAGCTCCTTCAGGCTGCCCACGGTGAATGCCGAATTGCGCGCCAGGCTCATGCCGTCAGCAGCTTGCGTGGAGGTTGAAACCGTCATTTCATACAGGCTCCGCCCGCCGCGCACCACCGTCCCTTCGGAGTTGACCAGGTAGCGGTTCACCGTGTGGAAGTTCAGGCTCGCTTCAAACGATTCGATGTCAGGATCATTCTTGTAGAGCGCCGACGCATCGTGGATCATGCGCTTGTAAGATTCAGCATCGAAGTCGAGCGTAGCCAGCGGCTCGACTGACTGCACCGGATCGGCGTGCGCGAAGTCATCCACCGGCTGGTCGACGGTGAGTTGTTTTAGCTGTGCTTGCTTGGCGGTCAGGGACTCGGCCGCCAATTTATAAGCGCGATCGGTGGCCAGCCACAACTGATGCCGCAGCGCCAGCATGTCGTTGTCCAGCGGCATGTAGTCGATGGTGCCCCTGCCCTGGCCGAAATAGCTGTCCTGTTTGTAATCGCCGATTCGCACCACCACTCGCAGAAAGCGATAGCGCGAGCGCACGTCGACGCGCAGAGCGCCGAACGAGGCTTCGGCGGAATACTGATCCACATCGAAAATTCGATATTCGATGTAATAGGGCGCATCCACCTGCTCCATTTTCAGTTGCGCCTGGGAACGGTCGAGTTCGGCGCGCATGGCCGAGAGGACCACATCGCCGCCGCCCGGCGCGCTCTTCTGCTGGGCGAACGCCGCCGCGGCCAAAACGCCGAACGCCAGCAGCGTGCGGACGATGCGCCAGGCAAGCCTTTTGTTCATCTTCGTTCGTGCAGTCGAGGGTCTTGCCGCCGAGATCGTTGCGGTCGTCATTGCTTTGCCCCCGCGTCTTTCCCCTTGGTCGCATCTTCGGCCGAGGGAGCTGGCAGAATGGGCTGGCGGTTGAGCGAATGAGCGCGCTTCTGCACTTCAATTTCGGAAAACAACATGGCGGGCGCGGCGGCCGCGACCGGAACCTGTCCTGACTCCGCCCCGCAGATGCCGTTGAAAATTTCCGTCTTCTCGCCCGTCAGCAGAATGCGATTCAGCGCAGCCAGTGGCGTGCCCACGATGTCGATGCCGCGCACCAGTTCATCCGGCTTGCCGTCGGCGTAGACTCGCCACACTAAGACCGGCAGAACCTGGAAGGCTTGCGGCATGGCACGCTGGGTCAGCGTGAAGCCACCTTGAATGTCTTCGAAGTACAGTCCATAGGGCTTGTTTTGTTTCTTGACTTCGTCGATCAGCTTTTGCCGCAGCTCGGAATCTTTCACCGTGCGCGACGAAGTCACGATCAGGTTGCCCTGACGTCCGGTGGGCATCAGTCCCGGCTGCGAGCGCCCGTGGCCGTTGGAGTTGGCGAAATTCTTGATGGGCATGCGCGACATGAGGAAGTTTTTCAGGATGCCGTCTTTGATGACCTCGACGCGGGTTGCCGGCATGCCCTCGTCGTCGAACTCATACCAGCCGCCCAGATCCACGCCATTGAGCTGGCGTTGCGTGGGATCGTCCACCACGCTGAGAAATTCCGGCAGCACTGGCTGGCCCACCTTTTTGGTGAAAGTCTGTCCTTCCTGTTCGCCGCGCTGGCGATGACCTTCGAGCCGGTGGCCGAGCACTTCATGGAAAAACACACCGGCGGCGCGGCCGGAAAGAAGCGCCGGGCCGTCGAACGGCTCGGCCAGCGGAGCCTCGCGCAACGCTTTCAGATCGGACGCCATTTTTTCCACGCGCGCCGAAATCTCGGCTTCCGGTGGCAAGTGGCCGAGGCTCTCCGCCTGAAAAGTTTCGACGCGCATCAGTTCCATGCCGTCCTCGGCGCGGGTTTCCGCTTCAATGGCCACGCGGATAAACGCGCTGGGTGCCACCACGTGATTGCCTTCGGTCGACAAAAAATGGAAGCGCGTTTTTTGCGCCGAGATCATCACCATCGACGAATAAATATAGGGATAATTGCGAAAGCGCGCCGAGTATTCGCGGGCAAACTTTTCCATCGCGCGCTGGTCGGGAGTGGGCGCAACATCTTTGTAGTCGACATGGGTCGGCGGCTTTTCCTCGGAAAAATCCGGAGAAGTATCTTCCTCCTGCGCATGCACCTGCGTGTTGGTCTTGACATTCAGGTAGGCCTTCGAGGCCTTGCGATATTCCTCGTAGGTCAGCCGCCAGAGTTCGTGCGCAATAGCGTTGCGATCATCTTCGAGCGGGAGCGATCCGGAAGTCCGGGCGGAAGCGCGATTCTCGGCGTGCGCGTTGTCGAGCGCGGGCGCGCCGATCCGCATGCTGACGTCAACCGCCCGCCGCCGCGCCGCCGTCGAATTCACCAGGCTCCCCTGGCTGCCGATGGCCAGCACGATGCTCTCGTCATATACGGAATAGCTCATGAAATAGGGCGCAGGATCCAGCTTGCCCAGACTGCCCTGAGCGCGCTGCATCTCGGCTTGCATGGTCGAAAGGAGCAGGTCGGCTTTGTCTTTCTCTTTATTTTTATCCGCGGGAATCGAAGATGCCCAGGCGTGCAGGCTGGCGGTCACAGCCACGACGAAGGTGAGAACAAATCCCAGAGTACGATGCCCAGATCGATTCTTCATGAAGGGGCGGAGTCTCTCCCTGCAGCGCGAAAGTAAGCCGTAAGCTTAGCAGATCGACCGGAGATCGGTCCGTGCGTCAAAGAGGCGGGAGCGAAGCGTACGTTAATAATGGCAGAAAAAATGCCTGCCCAGAAATCACTGCCTTTCAAAGTGGGAGCGTACTTCGCCACGTTTCCTTCGTGTGACCTCGCGCCCTTCGTGGTTAAGATCTTCATTCGCTGCGCAGGATGGCCATGATGTCGAATCTTGCGATGCGCCGCGTGGCCGACCAGATACTCGCCGACGCGACCAGAGCGAACATCAGCACCAACGCGCCAGATGCTGCCAGACCAACCGGCTTCGCGCCGTCCATCAGGCTTTCGAGAAACCGTCCGGTGAGCTGTGCTCCGGCAATTCCGGGAATGGCTCCGGCCATCACCATCAGCAAACCATGCCGCAACAGCATTCCCCGCAGTTCCACCGGAGTCCCGCCGAGGGCCATGCGCACACCCATTTCCTGCGTCCGCTCGACGACTGCGTAAGAAACGATGCCGTAGATGCCAATCACCGCCAGCAGCAGTGCGAATCCGGCGAATAACCAAACCGCGGTTCGGTAGAATTTCGGATTGGCGAAGACTTCATCCAGCCGTTGCTCCATGGTTTTCACACCGAATACCGGAACTTGGCGATCCATTGACTGAATGGTGTCGCGGATCGCTGCCAGGTGATCTTCCGCCCGGTCATCCACGCGCACCACGAACGTCGAGAAGAAGCTGCCGGGAGTCTCCGACGGAATGAAAACCTGATTCCCTCCCGCCAAGGTCGGATCGGTCTCATAGTCCATTCCCTTGACGACGCCGACAATTTTCCGCGGCGCGTCTCCCTCGATCGTGAGCTGATGGCCTACGGCGTCCTGCACCGCGCCAAATCCGGCCGCGAATCGCTCATTCACGACAGCCACCTTCGAGCCCAAGCGCACTTCGGCTTCGTTGAATTCCCGGCCGTACAGAATCGGTGCGCCCATGGTCTCAAAATATCCTGACAGAACCGGGATCAGCGTGGAATTGCGGCTGGCCGGGCGCCCATCCAATCCGAATGGCCCTCCAACAAATGCCGAAGCGTAGAGCGGAAGAAACTCGGTGGCGCTGGCAGCGCGAACTCCGGGCAGTTTTCGAACGCGGTCCAGTGCGTCCTCAAAATAAGGCAGCTGCCGGTTGTTTAACTGGTGGGTCGTTCCGTCCAAAGAGACATTCGCGGTCACCACTCCGTTCACATCGTAGCCGCGGTCGATTCTCATCAAGTGGACGAAGGCGCTCCCCAGGCCGACGGACGCCGCGAGCAAAATCATCGTGAGCATGACCTGCGCGGCGACCAGCGATTGCCGAACCAGCCGCGAGCCGCGCGAACGGCTCGAGCCTCGTGAACGGAAAGCATAGATGCGGCCTGCATAAAGCGAGGGTAGAGCGCCCAACCCCAAAGCGGTGATGACCGAAACTGCCACGGTGAAAGCCAGTACGCGTCCATCTAGAATCGAATAAGACTGTGCGCCCAACGGAGGGGGCTCAATCTTCTCCGCCAGCGCGGTGATCCAGCAGGCGATCATCAATCCGACGACAGTGGCGATGCACGAGAGCAGCAGGCACTCGGTCAGCAGCTGTCGCGCGAGCCGGGCGCGACTGGCCCCCAGCGCCGATCGTATGGACAACTCGGCGGCGCGATCGCTGGTCCTGGCCAGCAACAGATTCGCAACGTTCGTGCACGCAATCAGCAAGACCAACACGACCGCGCCCATGAACATCAGAGACGCGTTTTTTACCGGACCGGCAATTGCTTCTTGCAGCGGCGTCAGGCTCGGGCGCAGGTTGGCATTGTCGGTTCCCGCTGGATTCTGCGACAGGCGCTCCGCCTCCACGGCAAATGCGGCCCGCGCCTGCGGCCACGTGATCCCCGGTTTCAGCCGCCCAACGGTTGCCCATCCATTGTTGCCGGGGCTGAAAGCTGCCGGCTTCCAGAGAACCGCCTTGCCCGGATAGTCGAATCCCGGCGGCGCGACGCCAACAACAGTAAGTGAGTTTCCATCCATTCGGATGGTCGCGCCCAGCACTTTCGGGTCGCCCGCGAAAAGTTGTTGCCACAGTCCGTAGCCGATCACCGCGACCGCGTTCGGTCCGGGCCGTCCCCACCCTGTTCCGTCCACATCATTCTCAGGGGCGAATCCAGTTCCGAGCGCCAGCGGTGTGCCCAACACCGAGAAGAAGTTTCCGGACGTCTGTGCTATGTGAGCCCGGCTCCCGGCGCGCGCTCCGCCAAGATTAAGGTTCGCATCGAATTCCTCAAAAAGCGCGGCGTCGGCCAGATACGCACTCTGCTGCCGCCAGTCGTGAAACTGCTTCGCGCTATCGTGGGGAGGAATGAAGTGCTGCAGCAGGGCCAGGCGATCCGGCTCGTGGAAGGGAATCGAGCGCAGCAGCAAGGCATTGACGACGCTGAAGACACCGGTGTTCGCGCCAATGCCGATGGCGAGGGCGGCGATGGCGAATCCGGTGTGCCACGGGCGGCCAGCCGAAAGCCGGAGCGTGTACTTGAGATCCTTCAACATTCCCGCCCTACTCGCTGGTAAAGTAGTCCACCGTCACCGGATTTTCGAACAGCGAATAATCGCGCGTCACTACCGTGATGCCGCTTTCGGTGACGAAATATCTCTGGCGGTCGGCTTCGGCGTCGTAGCCGATGGTAGTGCCTTCGGGAATATGCACGTCGCGGTCGAGGATCGCCTTGCGAATGCGGCAGCGGCGGCCTACGCTGACGTGCGAAAACAGAATACAGTCGTCGACTTCGGAGTAGGAGTTGACGCGCACATCGGGCGAGAGTACGGAATTCTTAACCGTCCCGCCGGAGACGATGCAGCCGTTGGAGACGATGGAATCGAGCGCCGTGCCGGTGCGTCCCGCTTCCGCGAACACAAATTTCGCCGGAGGATATTGCCGCTGGTGGGTGCGGATCGGCCACTCTTCGTCGTACAGGTTGAAGATGGGCGAGACCGACACGATATCCATGTTGGCTTCGTAGTAGGCCTCGAGCGTGCCCACGTCGCGCCAGTAACGAGCTTCTTTCTTGTTTTCGTCGACGAAGTCGTAGGCGAACACGCGGTAGTCGTCGACCATCTTGGGCAGAATGTCTTTGCCGAAATCGTGGCTGGACTGCGGGTTCTCGGCGTCCTTGAGCAGCACCGGAATCAGCACGTCGGCGTTGAACAGGTACACCCCCATCGATACCGAGACCTTTTCCGGATTCTGCTGCGAACGCAACGTGGTGGTCTTGGGCTTTTCCTGAAATCCGTTGACGCGGCCGTCTTTGTCGACGTCGACGACGCCGAATTGGTAAGTTTGCGAAGGGATCGATCTGAATCGTAGCCAGCGTGATGTCGGCAGCCGAGTCCTGGTGCTGCTTCATCATTTTGCCGTAGTCCATTTTGTAAATGTGGTCGCCGCCAAGAATCAGCACATGTTTGGGCTCCTCCGAGCCGATCGAGTAAATGTTCTGATACACCGCGTCGGCCGTGCCCTGGTACCACTGGTCGCTCACCCGCTTCATGGGCGGCAGCACTTCAATGAACTCGCCCACCTCGCGCCCCAGGATGTTCCAGCCTTCGCGGATGTGCCGGTTGAGCGAGAGCGCCTTGTACATGGTCAGGATGTAAACCCGGCGCAGATCGGAGTTCAAACAGTTGGAGAGAGTGATGTCAATGATGCGGTAGATGCCGCCGAAGGTGACTGCAGGCTTGGCCCGGTCACGAGTGAGAGGATAAAGGCGCTCGCCGGCGCCGCCCGCCAAGACAACCCCGAGAGTATCTTTCATTTCAGGCCCTCAGATTCCGTCGTTGTGGCAACTCGCTGCGCTGCTTACGCGGAATCTCGCTTTTCGCACGGCAGATGCGAAAAGAAAACAGTAGATGGTAGCACAGGTGCTATGGGCTGTTATTTGCTTTCGCTGGATGGTAGTGGTGCAATTTGAAAAGAGCGATCCGTATCAGGGCATCGCTTTAAGCGATGCCGCCGAGGCCGTGAGATGGAACGGCTTCAGCCGCTGACGCCTGGCTCGACGGCGGCTAAAGCCTGGCGTGAACCGCGTAGCGGTGTGGCATGCCTGAAGGCACGCCCTGATACGAACCTTCTCTCAAACTGCACCACCACCCGCCAGATTACTAAGTCCGTATAATGCTGCACAATAACTCTGCACAACGCCCGCGGGAGTTCGACGACCGAGACGAAATTGCCAAGAAAAACGATCTTGCATTCGAAACAGTTCCAGCCTTCGGCAGACGGGACCGGAGATTCTCGCGCCGACCACGCGCTGGGACACGCGCTGGGAATGGATCGAGCCATTACGCGGCGGGACTTTCTGAATGCCACGCTGCTGGCTTCCGGTGGCCTGCTGCTGAATCCCGTGTCTCCCGCGAGTTTGCTGGCCGCGAATGCGGCTGCCCGTTCGAGTTCCAGCACGAATGAAGACGACTTCACCGGCTATGGCGGCGTCGGCGATTACGCGAACTCCAACGGCAACACCAGCGCGGTTCTCGAGGCTGGCCACCAGATTCGCGATGGCGCGTTTGAGAGCCTGCCCGCCAGCGTCATCGACACCGGCGAAACTTATGACTGCGTGATCGTGGGCGGCGGCATCAGCGGCCTCGCGGCGGCCCTGATTTTTCAACGCAAGGCTGGGGAAGGCAAGACGTGCCTTGTCCTCGACAACCATCCCATCTTCGGCGGCGAAGCCAAGCGCAACGAGTTTCTGGTGGACGGGCATCGGCTGATGGCGCATCAGGGCTCGGCACTTTTTTGGCCCCCGTATCCGCACAGCTTTATCGCACGATTCTACGGTTCGATCGGCCTGAAGGTGCCGCGTCTGGAATATCAGAAGTGGGCAGGCCCCGCGCCGGAGATACCGCTGGCACGCACGCCCTATCTTGGATCGGCGCCCTACGGTCTTTATTTTGGCGCGAAATTCGGCCAGCCACAAGGCGTCTGGGTGACCGATCCCTGGGGTGAGAAATCTGGGGGTGAGAAATCCGGGGGCGAGAAATCTGGGAACAAGAAACTGGAAGGAGCGCCGATTTCGGCAAAAGCCCGCGAGGAGTTGTTGCGCTATCAGTCGCCCGATCAGGCCGCGCAGAAACCGCAGTACCGCGGCGACGCGATCTCGCGCCGCCTCGACACCATCACACTCGAAGACTACATGATGGAACGGTACGGCATGAGCCGCGAAACCATCCGAACCTTTGCGCCCGACGAAGGTGGAGGCTTCGGTCTCGGCCCGGACGCGCTTTCCGGCTATACCGCTTATGCCTTCGATGAACTGGGGCCCATCCCCGAGGACGGAACAGAAATGTTCCCCGACGGCAATAGCGGCATCGCGCGACTCATCGCCAAGACTTTGATTCCGGAATCGATTGCCGGCTCAACGTCGCTCGAAGACGTCTGTCGTAACCGGGTGAATTTTGGCGCTCTCGATCGCCCGGGATCCGCTGCCCGCATTCGTCTGGATTCGACCGCCGTATGGGTCAAGCACGATGGCGATCCGGCGAAATCAGACTCGGTGACCATCGCCTACACTCGCGGCGGAAAGACGTACCGGGTGAAAGCGCATTCCGTGGTGATGGCCGGTGGAAGCTGGACGACCCGGCATATTGTCCGCGACCTTCCCGCAGATCGCAAAGAGGCTTACGCGCAGTTCTATCGCTCCCCTTGCATGGTGGCCAACGTAGCGGTACGCAACTGGAGATTTCTTTACAAGATGGGGATTTCCGGCTGCCAGTGGTTTGAGGGCCTGGGAAGTTACATGCAGGTGCGCAAGCTGGCGCTCTGCGGGGCGGATTCGCCGACCATCGGCCCCGATTCGCCGGTCGTGCTGGCGATTAAAGTTTTGTACTCCTACCCGGGCAAAACCGCCGAGCAGCAGGGACACATGGGCCGCGCAGAATTAATATCAACTCCGTTTCGCGAGTACGAGCGGCAGATTCGTCAGCAGTTTACAGAGATGTTCGCTCGCTCCGGTTTCGATGCGGCGCGTGACATCGCCGGCATTATCCTGAACCGCTGGGGCCACGCCTACGCCAGCCCGGCTCCCGGATTCTACTTCGGCAAAGACGGCAAGCCGGCGCCGGGAGACGTTCTGCGGGCAGCTCCATTTGGCAGGATCGCTTTCGCGAACACCGATTTGTCCGGTACTCCCGATCACAAATCGTCGATTCTAGAAGGCCACCGCGCCGTGGAACAGCTGCTGGATCAGGTGTTGTCTGACTAGGATTTGAAAGCAGGTCGCGAGAGGGATGTCATCCTGAGCGCAGCCGAAGCGATCTTCGGCTATTTCAAACGCGAACGGTCTAGCTGTCTTTGTCGTGCTTATCTTTCTCCAGCTTGTCCTTGCCCTGCGGTTCTTTCTCGTGCCTGTCCTTGTCCTGCTTCTCTTCGTCGATCTTGATGCGCAGCGACTTCAGGAATTTCAGGTCCTGATCGTTGATCTTGAATTCAGGATTCGTCGACAACGTGGTCACCAGCGAAGTCTTGTCGGGCGACTTTTCTCCCTGCTTGCTCACGCCGATGGTGGCTTCGAGCACCAGGAAAATGTCGTATCCACCTTCTTTGATGCGGGAGACAACTTCAGAGATCTGCTCGGAGTCAGACAGAGATTCGTTGATGGCCTCGCCGAGCTCTTTCATGAGTTGCTTGAGTTGTTGATCCACTGTGTCCCCCGTCTGAAACTCAACTTATCACGATCCTGCGTCAGGCGCGAATTGCGTGCACCTCGAGATATTCCCCTTCCACGGCGGAGGTACCGTCGGTCGCCGTGTTGTGTTCCGTCCACAACGATTCGAGTTGACTGGCAAGATTTGCTTGGCCGGCCGCATCCAGCCTGGAAAACGCCATCTTCGTGGGACCGAAATGGCGGCGAAAAAAATCCATGGTTTCTTTCGGCGGGAAAGGATAGGTCATCATCACCTTGCGCCGAGTGCATTTCAGATCCGCACATCCGTGCCCCAAGCGCTGCCTGACGGTGGCTTCATCTCCCCAAAGAATCGGCGGAGGAACGCCGGGCGGCGGTGGGACCAGCTTCGCGGTGGCTTGCGTCGTCTTGGCAACAAAGCCCTGCGAAGTCCAGTTCGCCATCGCGATCATTCCTCCCGGCCGGCATACGCGGAGAAATTCGGCGACGACCCGCTCTGGCCGCGGAGCGAACATGGCACCGAACATGCTCACGATCACGTCGAACGAAGCGTCGGCGCAGGGAAGTTCTTCGGCGTCGCCCTCCTCAAAACCAATCTCGACTCGCTCGGCGGCAGCCCGCGTTCTGGCCTGCTCCAGCAGATTGGTAGCGATATCCACGCCGGTGACTTGGGCGCCGGCCTTGGCCGCGGGAATCGCGCTGTTGCCCGTTCCACACGCCACATCCAGAACCTTCGTGCCCGGCTTGAGCTTGAGCCGGGCGACAAAATCCTGAGCTTCGCCGGAAATGAAACCCGCGATCTGGCCGAAGTCGCCCGCCATCCATGCGGCTTTCATGCCGGATTTGAGCTGCGCCAAGTCGGGTGCGATAGTCGACATAACCACGTGACCCTTTAGATGCGGGCGGACGAGGGAAAGGTGCTGCCTGCTTTCCCCGCGCGGCATCCCGGGAGGTTGCGTCATTGTAGCGCCAGAGGCTGTTAAAATCGAGGCGGTGAACAAAATTTCTACATTACAAAAGATTGGCGCGGTGGCGCGATTCGCTGGGCAGCAAGTCGGGCGCAGCCGCACCTTCCGCGCGGTAGCGGGCGCGGTCCGCACCACCGCCCGCTCATTCACACGCGCCGCCCACCAGTTGTGGCTCGAGATCATGGGACTTCTTTTCCTCCTCATGGCGTTCAGCTTCTCCGTGGCCATTGTGAAGGAGTACGGCAAGTACCATGCCGCAGGAGCGGGCGTCGGTCGTTTGGCGATTGCCATCGGTGTCGCGCTGACGTTTGCCTGGTTTGGCTTGAGTTCGTTCTGGCGGGCGCGGAGGCGAAGCCAGCGGCCTTGAGAACACATTGAGTGCGCCTCGCCTCCAGAACGATTCCTGGAAGTTGTCATGCAGAAACGCGATGACGGAAAAGCTGAAGACCCACCCCGAGACTGCTACCGAGATTGAAACTTCATCCCACATTGCGGTCAAGCCCCTCTACACTCTCGCCGATCTCAAAGGCTCCGACTACGAAAGCGAAGTTGGCTATCCCGGCGAATATCCCTTCACCCGCGGCGTGCAGGCCACCATGTACCGCGGGCGCCTCTGGACCATGCGCCAGTATGCGGGCATGGGCGACGCCGAGGAATCGAATAAGCGCTACAAATATCTGCTCGCCAACGGCACGACCGGCTTGTCGGTCGCATTTGATTTGCCCACGCAGATTGGTCTGGATTCCGATCATCTCCTGGCGGCGGGCGAAGTCGGCAAGGTCGGCGTCGCCATCGATTCCATCGAGGACATGCAGCGCCTGTTCGACGGCATCGAACTCACCAAGATTTCTACATCGATGACCATCAATGCGACGGCGTCGATCCTGCTGGCCCTGTATGTGGCCGTGGCGCGCCGGCAGGGTGCCGGCGATGATGTTCGCAAACTTTCCGGCACGGTGCAGAACGATGTGCTCAAGGAGTACATCGCGCGCGGAACGTATATTTACCCGCCGCAGCAGGCCATGCGCATCATCACCGACATGTTTGCCTGGGCCAACGAGAACGTTCCGGAGTGGAACACGATTTCGATTTCCGGCTACCACATGCGCGAGGCCGGATCGACCGCCGTGCAGGAAGTAGCCTTCACGCTGGGCAACGGCATGGCCTACGTGGAGGCCGCGATCAAGGCTGGACTGGATGTGGATCAGTTCGCGCCCCGCCTTTCCTTTTTCTTTAATGCCCACAGCAATTTCCTGGAAGAAGTCGCGAAGTTCCGCGCCGCTCGCAGAATGTGGGCGCGGATTATGCGTGAGCACTTCAAAGCCAGAAATCCAAAGTCGTGGATGCTGCGCTTTCACACTCAGACCGCAGGCTCGACGCTGACCGCGCAGCAGCCGGAAAATAACATCGTCCGCACCGCGATTCAGGCCATGGCGGCCGTACTCGGCGGAACTCAGTCGCTGCACACCAATTCCTACGACGAAGCGCTGGCGCTGCCCACCGAGAAGGCGGCCCGCATCGCGCTGCGGACTCAGCAGATCGTTGCCTACGAGTCGGGCGCTCCGCAGACCATCGATCCGCTTGCCGGGTCGTACTATGTCGAGTCACTGACCAACGAAATTGAAAAACGGGCGGCCGAATATTTGGGCAAGATCGAAGTTCTTGGCGGAATGCTCAAGGCAATCGAACGCGGATTCGTGCAGCACGAAATTCAAAACGCCGCGTATGAATACCAGCAAAGAGTCGATAACGAAGAAGCTATCGTCGTCGGCGTGAACCTCTTCGAGGTAGAAGAGGAAAGGCCGATCCCGATTCAGCGCATCGATCCCGTTCTGGAACCGAAGCAGATTGAACGCCTGCGCGCTCTGCGCGCCAGGCGCGACGCCGGTCCGTGGAAAGCGGCACTGGCGGGCGTGGAAGACGCGGCGCGGTCGGGCGCCAACGTCATGCCCCGCATCCTGGCGGCAGTCGAGGCCTCCGCGACCGTAGGAGAAATTTCCGACGCGATGCGCCGCGTGTTCGGGGAATATAAAGAGGCGGTGGTGATCTAGCGGACTCGGAGTTTGTGGAAGGGCACGGCTTCAGCCGTGCCGTAAAGGCGATCCATGTGAACGAGTTTTAGCCTCTGGGGGAATCGCGCCTACGCGGGTTGCGCCTGCATCTTGGCCACAACCGCATCCAGATGCGCCAGCATTTCCTCGACGGTCAGCGAATACATTTCGCGTCCGCCGCCTTCGCCCGATTCAAGCGCGGTCTTCAGATAATGCCCGGCAATTTCGACGGCCAGAGAATCGGTGATCACCTTGCCGGTGCGCTTCTTGTATTCCACCCACGCGGGATGCGGCAGCGCCACCCAGACTCTCCGTCCGTCGACCAGAAACTTGATGTCGACCGCGTCGGCGTGCCGCGTGGCGATGGCCACGATCATCGCCTGGTACATGCAATGGACCTGCTTCTTCGTCCAGCGATCGGTGGCCGTGAAGTCCGAAAACATGCATAAAATATAGCACGTGTGGAGCGGACACTCCCTTCGACTCCGCTCAGGGCAGGGGCCCTGTCCGCTGCCTTTGCGATTGTAGTCGATTTTCCTGCGAGTCCAGGGAGCACAAAACAGAAGAGCTGGAACACAAGCAAACAAAATAAAGAACACAAAATCAAAAACAGAAATCAAAAGCAAAATCAAAAGCAGCGGACAGGAGTGTCCGCTCCACACATGCCGCTCCACACCATCTGCTCCACACAATGCCTTCAGGTAACATGGATCTGTGCCAACCCGGGCCCCCAACAAAACCCAACCCAACGTTCTTCGAGCGCGCCAACTAAGCCAGCTTTCTTGGCTGGTGCATGGTTTTTCCACGCGACTGGGGGGATCGTCACGCGCCTATGGCCGGGGCAGCCTCAATCTCGGCTTCACTCCCGACGACTCCCGTGCCGCCGTGGAACGCAACCGCGCCGCCTTTCTCCGCGAGATCGGAGCATGTGGCGACGGACGCATTCGTCCGTCCGGTCGACCCAAACCCAGGTCTGCCTGGCCGCTGATCACGCTGCGCCAGATTCATTCCGACATCATTCGCTCCGTCGACGCGATTCCCGAACCGCCGCTCACTCAAGCGCTGACCGGCGACGGCCTGATCACAGCAACGCCCGGCCTGCTGCTGGCGATCCAGACCGCCGACTGTCTGCCCGTGATTCTGGTCGATGCCAAGCGGCACGTGGTCGGCGTGTTTCATGCGGGCTGGCGCGGCACCGTCAAGCGCATCGTCGAGAAAGGTGTAGGAGAAATGCAGCGCTGCTTCGGCAGCCGTCCCCGCGACCTGAGAGCCGCGATTGGTCCTGGCATTCAAGGCTGTTGCTACGAAGTCGGGGAAGAGGTTCGCATCAAGTTCGAATCACAGTTTGCCTACGGTGCCAGCCTGTTTCACGAGGTCAAAGAGTCGGACCCGGTGCGCGAAAAATATCCGCTGCTCTTTCTGACCGCCCGCGCCCCCGGCCACGGCGAATTGCCGGCGAAAATATTTCTCGACCTGGTGGAAGCCAACCGCCGGCAGCTACTGGACGCCGGCGTGCCCAAAAAGAATATCGAGGCATCCGCGCTCTGCACCAGTTGCCGCCCCGATCTGTTATTTTCCTACCGCGCCGAACGCGGCAAGACCGGCCGGCTGATGGCCGTCGCCGGCATTCGTGAACGGGCCGGCGTGAAGAGCTGAGCCCCAGGAATAGCCGGTAGTGATGCAATTTTGAAAAAGAATCTTTGAAATGAAGAGAGATCCGTATCAGGGCATCGCTTCAGCGATGCCGCCCAAGCAGCCAGAGAGTTTCGGCTTTAGCCGCTGAGGTTTGGCTCGACAGCGGCTAAAGCCTGGCGTGAATTTCATAACGTTGTGGCATGCCTGAAGGCATGCCCTGATACGAACCTTCTTCTCAAACTGGACCACTAGCGAATAACTTCTGGTCTCGTCTGTCTACCCGGCCCTCGCCCTCTTACGCGCCCACCGCGGAGATGCACTCTTCGAGCACGTCGACTGCGACGTCGGCTTCTTCCTTCGTGACCACCAGCGCCGGGCAGATGCGAACCGTGCTCGGCCCGCAGCCCAGGAACAGCACGCCGTGCTCGAACGCTCTTTCCACGATGCGGTCGCGCTCGGTGTTGCCGTACTCCCGCGTGACCTTATCTCTGACAATGTCGACGCCAATCATTAATCCGCGGCCGCGCACATCGCCCACCAGCTTCAGTTTCTTCGGCCAGTCGGCCATGCGCTTCATCATGTGATCGCCCACACTCGCAGAGTTTTCCAGCAGATGTTCCTTCTCGATCACATCAAGCGTGGCCAGAGCCGCAGCAATACAAATCGGGTTGCCGCCAAAAGTCGAAGCGTGCGAGCCCGGAACCCAGTCCATGATTTCCGCGCGAGTCATGGTGACGCCGAGTGGCATGCCCGAAGCAATGCCCTTCGCCATGCAAACCATGTCCGGCTCAACCCCGGTGTGCTCCACCGCAAACCACTTCCCGGTGCGCCCAATGCCGCTCTGTACTTCGTCGACTACCAGCATGATGCCGTGACGATCGCAGATGCGCCGCAGTTCCTGCATGAAAACCTTCGGAGCCACCACGTAGCCGCCTTCGCCCTGCACCGGTTCGACGAAGATCGCCGCCACTTCCTCCGGCGCCAGCGTGGTCTTAAACAATTTCTCTTCGATGAAGCGGGCGCAGCCCAGCGCGAAGTCTTCCGCGTCCTGCGCGCCACCGCTCACACAGCCGCGGTACACGTCGGGATAGCGCACATGCGTCACGCCCGGTACCAGCGGCGCAAACCGCCGCCGTTGCTGCGGCTTCGATGCCGTCAGCGACAACGCGCCCATCGTCCGCCCGTGAAACGCGCCGAAGAACGCGATCACGTTCTGCCGTTTGGTGTGGTAGCGCGCCAGCTTCAGCGCACACTCGACCGCCTCCGCTCCTGAGTTGCCGTAATAAATGCGGTGCGGCCCGGGCATGGGCGCAATCTTCGACAGCCGCGCCGCCAGCTCCACCATGCTTTCGTAATAGAAGTCCGTGCCCGACATGTGGATCAGTTCGCCCGCCTGTTTCTGAATCGCCGCGACCACGTCAGGATGGCAATGTCCGGTCGAAGTCACGGCAATGCCGGCGGAAAAATCAAAGAACTCGTTGCCGTCCACGTCGGTCACCACGATGCCGCGCCCGCTCTTGGCCACCAGCGGGTACGAACGCGTATAGGATGGCGAAATATATTTCTCATCGCCCGCGAGCACGCGCTGGGCATTGGGCCCGGGCAGAGCAGTCTTGATCTTCGGTCCGATGGCGGTCATGGTGTTCGTAGTCATGATATTCCTCCTTGGGCAGCGGCCAGTAACTTCCGGAACTGGTTTCGCAAATTGGGTTTGGGGAGGGCACGACTTCAGTCGTGCCGCTAAAGCACCGAAATGATTCGGGCTTTAGCCCCTGAGCGCCTGCTCCTGGAATCACGCAGGCCGAGGCGAATCAGAGTGGAGGATGGAAGACGGAGGAGTTAGTCGCTACCGAACAGGCTGGGACGCAAACGCGATGGCAGATTCGCCCGGTAGCGCCGCGGGCACACTAAGCAGTGCAGCCAGCATTCGGCGGATTGCACATGAGGCAGGACCGGATTGGATTTGTTGCGCAGCATCGCGAACCGTCAACATTACTGACCGATTATAGCCGGAAGGGCTGCAAGCCGTAACCCCCTCTTTGGTAACGTGACGATCGAGATTTGGCAAGGCGTTCGGGCCAGGGTCCAGCGCATCTCAACGCCATCCCGGCGCTGCGATGCGGCGCATTTAATTAAGGCTGGCCGAGCCGCGGTCGATAGCTTAGACTCCGTGGAGCATCATCGGCCAGACGAAACCATTCACTTGTCTGGGCACAGAGAGCCGGGAACGCATGCCAACGATTCACGCGATTTGCACCGGCCGGGTGAAGGTACGCCGTGCGCAGATGGAGTCCCGAGGCACAGGCCCCGCCCGGCTCGTGCACATGCTGTTTGACGAGGAATGGACCGAGTGGCTGCCGATTTACGTCTGGGTTATCGAACATGACGAGGGAGTCATTGTGGTCGATACAGGAGAAACTTCTCGCGTCCATGAGAAGGGATATCACCCGTCATGGCATCCGTTTTATCGCCGAGCGGCGCGTTTTTCCGTCCAACCGATGGAAGAGATCGGCCCCCAGTTGCGGGCGCGTGGGATAGCCGCCAGAGACGTGCGGCACGTGGTGCTCACGCACTTGCACACCGATCATGCCGGAGGTCTCATTCATTTGATGGGCTGCAAGATGTGGGTGGCAAGAGAGGAATTGCGCCGGGCCAGCGGGCTTGGCGGAAGAGTGCAGGGGTACTTACCGCATCGCTGGCCGAAGGGATGGCAGCCTGAATTTGTTAGTTTCGACAATCGCCCCGTTGGTCCGTTCGAGCAGAGTATGTCACTGACCAAACGCGGCGACGTGCTGGTAATTTCCACCCCGGGGCACACTCCGCACCACATCTCGGTGCTGGTCTGCGGCTCTCCGTCTTATCTCCTTGCCGGCGACACGAGTTACAACCAGCGTCTGCTCCTGGCGGGCGCGGTAGACGGCGTAAGTCCTGACATGGAAGTCTCGCGCCACACTTTGGAACGGATCAGGGCTCTCGGGAAGGAACGACCGCTGGTCTACTTGCCGTCTCGCGATCCCGAAAGTGAGGATAGGCTCGCCCGGAATTCTGTCCTCGAGCAACGGCCGGAGGAAAACCCTTCCGTCACTCGAGTGGCAAGCTGATCAAATCATCGAATCATCAAATCAGTGAATCATCAAATCAGCGACTGGCACTGCGCTTCGGCGGCGGTGCCGGGTTACGCCGTCTCCCCCCACCCATCCGCTCTGAGCCGCTTTGACTTCCTCCCGCCCGCGCCTTAGCATGGCTCGACCCACACGAGGCGGGAGTTTTTCACTCCTTAACGGCCATGCTCGAACAGACCATTTCTCATTACCGGATCATCGAAAAACTCGGTGGGGGCGGCATGGGCGTGGTCTACAAAGCGGAAGACACGCGCCTCGGCCGGTTCGTTGCCCTCAAGTTCCTCCCCGAAGATCTCGCGCAAGACCGCCAGGCGCTGGAGCGTTTTCGTCGTGAGGCCAAGGCTGCGTCCGCGCTGAACCACCCCAACATCTGCACCATTTACGACATCGGCGAGGAAGACAACCGCACCTTCCTGGTCATGGAGTTCCTGGACGGCGCCACGCTCAAGCACCTCATCGGCAACCGGGCGATGGAAATCGAGACGATTCTCTCCCTCGGCATCGAGATCGCCGACGCCCTCGACGCGGCCCACGCCGGAGGCATTGTTCACCGCGACATCAAACCCGCCAACATCTTCGTGACCAAGCGCGGACACGCCAAGATTCTCGACTTCGGCCTCGCCAAGGTGAAGGCCGGACCGGCAGCCTCGGGAGAAGTCCCTGACGTGACGGCTCCAACGTCAGTCGTGATCGAAGAACACCTGACCAGCCCCGGTTCGACTCTCGGCACGGTCGCCTACATGTCGCCCGAACAGGCGAAGGGAAAAGAACTCGACCCGCGCACCGATTTGTTTTCCTTCGGCGTGGTTCTCTACGAAATGGCGACGGGAACGCTGCCGTTTCGTGGCGAAACTTCGGCGCTGATTTTTCAGTCGATTCTCGACCGCGCCCCGGTTTCCCCGATCCGCCTCAATCCAGACTTGCCGCCAAAGCTAGAAGACGTCATCAACAAGGCGCTGGAGAAAGACCGCAACCTGCGCTACCAGAGCGCGGCCGACATTCGCGCCGACCTGCAGCGCCTGAAGCGCGATACCGACAGCGGCCGCGCGGTCGCGACCAGTTCCGGTTCCTTGCCTGTCGCGGCGGACTCCGGTCCGTCGGCAGTGGCATTACCTCTCGCACGACCTTCCGCTTCGGCGCACACCTCGGCCACGTCATCACCCACAACGTCGTCCGCCGCAGTCTCGGCGGCCGCCGTGAGCGCCGTTTCCGCGCCGAAGAAACTGTGGAAGATTCTTGTTCCCGCCGCCATCGTTCTGGTGCTGCTGATCGCCGGCATCCTGTACTGGCGTTCCCGCCAGTCCGCCAAGCTCACCGAAAAAGACAGCGTCCTGCTGGCCGACTTCGTCAACACCACCGGCGACGCCGTTTTCGACGGCACGCTGAAACAAGCCCTGGCCGTGCAACTCGAGCAGTCGCCCTATCTCAACATCGTGCCGGAGTCGAGAATCCGCGAGGCCCTGCGCTTCATGGGCAAGCCGCCGGATGAACGCCTGACCAACGAGATCGCCCGCGAAATCTGCCAGCGCCAGGGCATCAAAGCCATGCTGACCGGCACCATCGCCAGCCTGGGCAATCACTACGTGGTCACCCTGACGGCCGCGAACGGATCGACTGGCGATACCCTGGCCACCGAGCAAGTCGAAGTCGACAACAAAGAAGCAGTGCTGAAATCGCTCGACAAAGCCGCCTCCGACCTGCGGCAAAAAATGGGCGAGTCCCTGGCCTCGGTGCAGCAGTTCGCCAAGCCACTCGACGAAGCTACCACCTCATCACTGGAGGCGCTGCAGGCCTTCAGCTCTCGGCAACGAAGAACACCAACGAATGAACGACGATGGGGCTATTCCCCACCTGAAGAAAGCGGTGGAACTCGACCCGAACTTCGCCATGGCCTGGGCAACCTTGGGCGTAGCTCTCAACAATATGGGCCACGCCGCGGAAGGGGCTGAGGCCGTCCGCAAGGCTTATGACCTGCGCGATCGCGCCAGCGAGCGGGAAAAGCTCTACATCCAGGCGCATTACTATTCTGAGGTCACGATTGATCCCGACAAAGCCTTGCCGGTTTACGCCGAGTGGCGACAGACCTATCCGCGCGATACCGTCCCCTACGACAATGCGGCGTTGGCATTTTCCGAACTAGGCCAGCCGGAAAAAGCGCTTGACATGGCCAGCCAGGCGCTCCGCATCAATCCGCGCGATCCCTACGCCTACGACAATATGGCCGAGGCTTATGAGGCCCTCAACCGATTCGATGAAGCCAAGAGCATCGCCGAACGGGCCGTGGCCGAAAAAGCCGACGGAGCCGCGGTTCACCTCGTGCTCACCGATCTGGCCTACATGCGCGGCGACCGCGCCGCCTATGAGCACGAACTGGAGCTTACCAAAGGCACTTCTTTCGAGCCATTTCTGCTTTTATTTAATGCTGCATGGCAGGACTCCGAAGGCAAGGTCAAAGCCGGACACGACGTGTGGCAACGCGCCGATCAGGCAAGCGTGAACGAGGGCGCCAAAGACCTGGCCGCCGATTTCGTGGCGATCGAAGCCTACACCGACGCCTTGTATGGCTATCCTGCCGACGCCCGGCAAAAAACTTCGCAGGCGCTCGCTCTTTCGAATGATCCGGACGCCCGCACCCTTGCCGCAACGGCTCTCGCGGTCATTGGGGACGTGCAGAAATCGGAGGCCCTCATCGCCGGCGTTGAACATGACTTTCCGGAGAACCACTTCGTCCAGGCGGTTTCGATCCCTGAAGCCAAGGCCGCTCAACAGTTCGAAAAAAACCAGCTCCCCGAGGCGATCACGACACTCGAGACGGTTCGCCCCCACGAACTTGGCACCGGTCCCCGTGGCGGAGGGGTTACTCCGATTTTTCTGCGGGGCCTGATTTATCTTAAAATGCGCGATGGCGTCAAAGCCGCCGGCGAGTTTCAACGCATCCTCGATCACCGGGGCGCAGCCGGTTTTGCCCCAGAATATCCCTTAGCGCGCCTCAATCTCGGCCGCGCCTACGCACTGCAAGGCGACAACGCCAAGGCCCGAACCGCCTATCAGGATTTCTTTGCCGCATGGAAAGATGCTGATTCGGATGTTCCCATATTAAAGACGGCCAAAGCAGAGTACGAAAAACTGAAGTAGCCCAAAGCGCCTCAGCTGACCGTGAATGCGGTTTTGCTGAAAGCGCAATAATGCAGATCTTCGCCGGGCTACGGCAGCTGCCAAGGTTGCAGACAAAAATGTTCGCGACATCCGTCACTTTTGAACAAAGACAGTCCAGAACGTGACGTCGAATGCCAATAAAGAAGTAAGGAGCTCTATGGGAGACGCACCGAGGAAGCCAGAGGTTGCTGAACCGAAGCAGTATCAAACATCCAAGTCGACCTGGGACGAGATTGCGAACAGCAAACCGTTCCAGGATTTGATGGCAACGAAGAAGCTATTCATCGTGCCCGCATTCATTTTCTTCGTCGTGTACTACTTTGCCTTGCCGGTGCTGGTAGGATACGCGCCGCAGTTTATGTCCACCAAGGTGGGGTTCGTCAACTTGGCGTACTTGTTCGCGCTGTCCCAATTTTTTGTCGCGTGGATCATCGCCGGGCTATACGTCAAGGCCGCCAACAACTTTGACCGTCTCGCCAAAGACATTCTCGAAAAGGCCGAGGATGCGCAGGGAGGCAAGTAAGCCATGAATATTCCACTGACGATGTTTCTCGTCTTCATCGCAATCACGTTGGGCATTACTTACTGGGCCTCGAGACGCTCGACCGGGGCGAGCGCGTATTTTGCGGCAAGCCGGCAGATCAAGGGCTGGCAGAACGGGATCGCGGTGGCCGGCGACTATATGAGCGCGGCGTCGTTCCTCGGGATCGCGGGCATCATCGCGTTTCAGGGATATGACGGATTTTTGTTTTCCGTCGGCTGGCTGGTTGCGTACCTGACGGTTTTGCTGGTGATCGCCGAGCCGCTGCGTAACGCCGGCAAGTACACCATGGCCGACGTGCTGGCCTACCGACTGAAGCCGCGTCCGGTGCGGGGCATGGCGTCTCTGAGCACGCTCACGGTCAGCACGTTTTACATGATCGCGCAGATGGTGGGCGCGGGCGCGCTGGTGAAACTGCTGCTAGGAGGCATGGTCACCTACAATCAGGCGGTGATCGGGGTGGGCATCCTGATGATCGTTTACGTGGTGTTCGGCGGCATGCTGGCGACCACGTGGGTACAGATCGTGAAGGCAATTCTGCTGATGGCGGGGACGTTCCTGCTGAGCATCCTAGTGATGGCGCATTTCCATTTCAGCTTCCGCGAATTTTTCACGGCCATCTCGCAAGTGACATATCACGATGCGAAGGGGGCAGTGGTGGTGAAAGACTTTCTCACGCCGGGACTGCGTTATAAACCGCCATATGGCCCGCTGGATTTGATCTCGCTGGGGCTGGCCCTGATTTTTGGCACCGCGGGATTGCCGCACATTCTGGTGCGGTTCTATACCGTGCCCGACGCCAAGACAGCGCGGCACAGCGTAGTGTGGGCGATGGTGCTGATCGGCAGCTTCTACATTATGACGACGTTTCTGGGATTCGGAGCAGCGACGATTGTGGGACCCGACTTCATCAAGACGCATGGCGGAACGAACATGAGCGCGCCGCTGCTGGCTAACGCTTTGGCCGGAAGTATTTTCTTCGCGTTCATCTCGGCGATTGCCTTTGCCACGATTCTGGCGGTAGTGGCAGGGTTGACGATCAGCGCGACCACGTCGTTCTCGCACGATTTCTGGACCAACGTGATCCACAACGGCGTGGAACGGAAACCGGGCGAAGAGGTGTTGGTGGCGCGCATCTCCGCGTTTGTGGTGGGAGGGATAGCGATCGGGATCGCCATCGTGTTGGGGCCAACCGCGAACGTAGCGTTCCTGGTGGCGCTGGCGTTTGCGGTGGCGGCGTCGGCGAACCTGCCGGTGATAGTGCTATCGATTTTCTGGAGGCGGTTCAATACAGCGGGAGCGGTCACGGGACTGGCGGTGGGATTGCTGGCCTCGATTGGACTGATTTTGATCAGCCCCAGTCTGATGGCGATCGATCCGCCGACGGTGGTGGGAACGGCGCGGCATATCTTCCAGGCCAAGGCCATCTTCCCGCTGGAGAATCCGGGAATCCTGAGCATCCCGCTGGGATTCCTGGGGGCGATCCTGAGGGACTCTGGTGAGTCACGAACCTTCGTCTCAGGAGAAATTTAACGAGTTGCTGGTGCGTTCGAACACGGGATTGGGAGCGGAAAAGGCGTCGGCGCACTAAAGGGAAAGCGTCTGAGGGTGCCGTCTTTCGAGGTGGCACTATTATCTTCTTGCACCACCGCGCAACGCCGCAGAGAAGTGTCAATAACGTTTCGCGAACTTAATTCATACGAGGGGTAACGGACAATGTCGGAGATTCGGGAGAAACAGAAAGTGGTGGAGACCAGTGAGGCGCAGATCGCGGTGCATTGGCGCGAGGAAGAATACTACTATCCTTCAGCGAAGTTTGTAGGCCAGGCGAATCTGACGGATCCCGATGTCGTCCACCGCTTCAGCGAGGAGAAGTTTCCGGAATGCTTCCGGGAATACGCCGACCTTCTGAGTTGGGACCAATACTGGCACACGACGCTTGACACCAGCGATCCACCGTTCTGGAAATGGTTCGAGGGCGGCAAGCTGAATGCGTCTTACAACTGCGTCGACCGGCATCTGGCCAAGCACCAGAACAAGGCAGCGTTAATTTTTGTTCCGGAGCCGGAAGGCGATGCGCCCGTCTCGGTGACCTATCGCGAACTGTATGTGCGGGTGAACGAATTTGCCGCGCTGCTGCGCGATTTCTGCGGTTTGAAGGCGGGAGATCGCGTGACCATCCACATGCCGATGGTTCCGGAGTTGCCGGTCACCATGCTGGCCTGTGCGCGGCTGGGAGTGATTCACTCGGTGGTGTTTGGAGGGTTCAGCGGCGAGGCTTGCGGCACGCGCGTGGCCGACTCCGGCAGCCACGTGCTGATCACGATGGATGGCTACTACCGCAATGGCAAGCTGCTCGATCACAAAGCGGGCGCCGATATTGCGCTCGAAGTCGCCAGCAAAGAAGGACACACGGTCGGCAAGGTGCTGGTGTGGAGGCGGCAGCCCGGGCAGAATGCTTCGGCTTCACCGTTCGTGAAGGGGCGCGACTTTTTCGTGGATGAAATCCTGCCCAACTACTCGGGTGAAATCGTGCGCACCGATTCCGATGGATGCGGAAGCGCCGCTCTTTCTGATGTACACCAGCGGCAGCACCGGCAAGCCCAAGGGATGCCAGCACCGCACCGGCGGCTATCTCGCTTATGTGGCGGGGACCTCGAAGTACATTCAGGATATTCATCCCGAAGATGTGTACTGGTGCATGGCCGACATCGGATGGATCACGGGACATTCGTATATTGTGTATGGTCCGCTGGCGTTGGCGGCGACCAGCGTGATCTACGAAGGCGTTCCCACCTTTCCGGATGCAGGCCGAGTGTGGCGGATTGCGGAGCGGCTGGGCGTGAATATCTTCCACACGTCGCCTACCGCGATTCGCATGTTGCGCAAAGCTGGCCACGACGAACCCACCAAGTACAACTACCACTTCAAACACATGACCACCGTAGGCGAGCCGATTGAGCCCGAAGTGTGGCGCTGGTATTACGAGACGGTGGGCAAGCGCGAAGCGGTGATCGTTGACACCTGGTGGCAGACGGAAAACGGAGGCTTCCTGTGCAGCACGAAACCTGCACTAGATCCGATGAAGCCGGGCAGCGCGGGGCCGGGGATGCCGGGAATTTTTCCGGAGATTCGCGACGAAATGGGAGAGATTGTGGCCGCGGGATCGGGCAAGGCGGGAAACATCTGTATTCGCAATCCGTGGCCGGGCATTATGCAGACGATTTGGGGCGATCGCGAGCGCTTCGTCAACCAGTACTACCGGAAATATTGCAAGGACCCGAACAGCAAGAACTGGCGCGATTGGCCCTATTTTGCGGCGGATGGAGCGGTGGAAGCGGTGGACGGATACTTCCGCATTCTCGGCCGCGTGGACGACGTGATCAACGTTGCCGGCCACCGGCTGGGCACAAAGGAAATCGAGTCGGCGTGTCTGACGGTTTCGGAGGTGGCGGAAGCCGCGGTGGTGCCCGTGGTCGATGAGATCAAGGGGCGCGTGCCGGAAGTTTACATCGCGCTGCAGCCGGGACTCGCGCCGAGTCAGGAGATCATCGACAAGGTCAACAAGGCGATCGAAACCATGATTGGCAAGATTGCCCGGCCGAGGCACATCCATATTGTGCCGGACATGCCGAAGACGCGTTCCGGAAAACTGATGCGCCGCGTGCTGGCTTCCATTTCAAACCGGATGAATACCGGAGACATTACGACCCTGGCGAATCCGGACGTGGTGGAGAAGGTGCGGGAACTGGTGCAAGGCAAGGAGCCGGTGGTCATTGCCGAAGCGGCCGACGACATCAAGCGGTTCGGGACCGAGGAGTAGGAGTGGGCGCATTTTTCCTCGGGAAATGCCCGGCGAGCTGAACTGAACGATGGGTCCGCGAATATGCTAGATTGAGTTTCGCGGGCCTATAGCTCAACGGTTAGAGCAGCAGACTCATAATCTGTTGGTTCCAGGTTCAAATCCTGGTGGGCCCACCAACTCATTCAGAGTGCCATCTGACGGTCACTTTAGGAAACTTTCAGCACCAGGACGGTCGCATCGTCGCGAAAATTTCCAGCGCAAAAGGCCGTAACTCGCTGCAGGATCGCGCGCTGAATATCAAGCGCAGTGGTATCCCGAATGCGAACCGCCTCCAGCAGGCGCTCCTCGCCGAATTCTTCCAGTTGGGCGTTCTCGGCCTCCGTAATGCCATCGGTATAGAGCACGAGAGTGTCGCCTGACTGAAGCTGCACGGTGTAGTTGAGATAGTCCCAATCTGGCAGTGGACCAAGCACGGCTCCGCCGCCATGCAGCGATTCAACTTCGCCGTTTCGTCGCATCAGCAGCCCCGGACAGTGGCCGCCATTTTCGTACACCAGCGTGCGACTCTCTGCGTCGAAGACGGCATAAAACAAAGTAACGAACTTTCCGGAAGCGATGTTCGCGGAAAGGAACTTACTCAGTTTGCTGCATACCACCTGGGGCGTTGCATCCGCCGTCGCAAATGCACGAAAGGAAGCCTGGAGGTTCGCCATCAGCAACGCCGCGGTGATGCCCTTTCCCACCACGTCGCCCACACATAGTCCAACCCGCTTCTCATCCAACTGAATCACATCGAAATAGTCGCCTCCGACTTCGCGTGCAGGTTGCCAGGCTCCGGAAATCTGCGCACCGGGAAGCTGCGGCAAAGTATTCGGCAGCAACATCTGTTGAATTTCACGGGCTCGCTTAAGTTCCTCCTCCTGCTGTTGCAGGGCAATCGTTCCCTTCTCGACCGTCTGCTCCAGCAGTTCGTTTCGTTCTCGCAGTTTTCGCTGGAACTCCTCGACCGCGAACATGACTGCGTTGGCAACGACAACCACGACAATGGTCAGATAGCCGAATTGTCCGAAAAGTATCCGAAACGGTTCCGTATCGATCTTCGTCACTTGCAGCAGAACGATCGAACCGAAGGCACACACAAATCCAAACATGATCTGCACTGGGAAAAAGAGCACCCAGTTCCAGGGAAACGGACGGGTTACATAGATCCGACGGGCCATGAAGGCAAGAGGGATGACAAGGTTTCCCACCGTCAAGACGGAAAGCGCCAGTACGGGCAGGGAAGGCTTCTGATTAAGCGACGCGAGAATGGCATACACTACGAGTCCTACAAATACCAGGATCTGCTCAATCTGCAGGATTCGGTGCAGCCGGGGGAAACGCTTCTTGGTCGCGGTGGATGGAGTGCTCACGGGTAACTTTCGGGTTAAGAATGAAACAGCAAGGTTAACGCGGACTGTACAAAAAGTCATGCGAGAAGGATTGCCGGGCTGGCTTTCGAGAAGAGGGCGCACAAGGCGCGCGCAACTCTGGGGCTGGCGGTGAGAGGAGTGTCGAGGAGCCACCACGCCGCAATCTACTTTTGTTCGGCAGTTGCGCCACGACTGCGGATGTCGCTCTGCGTGTAAGATAATCTTTTGGCAGTCGAATCGCTTTTCGTTCGTTTCGCTTGAGGGGAGTTATGGCGCACACGGTTTTTTGCGTGAAGTTGAAGAAGGACATGCCGGGGCTCGACGAGCCGCCGTTCGACAACGATCTGGGACAGAAGGTGTATGACAACGTGTCCCAAGAGGCGTGGCGAATGTGGGTGGAGCACTGCAAGATGCTGCTGAACGAGTACCGGCTGAATCCGGCGCGGCGCGAGGATCAGGAAGTCATCGTCAAGCAGATGGAACAGTTTTTCTTCGGGGAAGGCTCGGCCAAACCGAAGGAGTACGTGCCGCCGGCGCAGTAGGCAGGGGCTAAAAGCCCATATTGAGTACCCGCTCTACGCGGCGCTAAAGCGCCGCTCTTCCACCTACGCGGCGCTGAGGCGCCGCTCTTCCACGATGACTCTGCTTCACGTATTTGAGCAGCGGTCTCGCCAGCAAGGCGATAGCAGCCGGCACGCCCCATGTGACATTCCAGCCGCGATGCCGCCCGAAGAATTCTTTTTCGCGCAAGTTCTGCTCTCGACGACCGTTCTCCGTCGTGTCACGCGGTTATTCGTGGCTGGGAGGGTCGGGCGATGAAACGTCAAACGGGATTTACTTTGATCGAACTGCTGATCGTGGTCGCGCTGATTATCATCATTGCGGCGATCGCGATTCCAAGTATGACTGCGGCGAAGATCAACGCGGACGAGGCTTCCGCTGTGGGTTCCATTCGGGCCATCAACACGGCGGAGGTGGCGTACATGGCGGCGTACGGCGGATATGCGGAGTCGCTGGCGAACCTGGGCGGGGCCGAACCGTGCACGAAATCGGCGGCTACAGCATGTCTGCTGGATCAGAGCCTGGCGGGAGGGGTGAAGTCCGGGTATAGCTTTGCGGCGGTGGGGAGTGGTGCGGCGAACGGGATGAGCACGAGTTATGTGGCGGGAGCGGCGCCGGTGGTCTTCGACCGCACCGGGAAGCGGTTGTTTTGCTCGACGGATAAGAATGTCATTCGCGTGGATTTGAATGCTGGGGGGAGCACGACTCCTCCGGATGGGGCGCTGTGCATGGGGTTCAAGGCGCTGCAGTAGAGCTGAACATGTGCGGGCAAAGCCAACGTGTGCCGCACCACAGACAACAAACGCACCATTTGTCTGGGACGGGAAGTCAAAAGCAGCCTCGCTGCGCTCGGCGGACGGACGAAGGCGTCCGTCCCCACACGAGCCGATGCTTTAGGTTACTTGGGTAGTTACCTGATGCACCAATATTGATGCACATTTAATCACCCCGTAACATTCCGCTGTTAGAAACAGAGCATGGATCTGCACGTGTACAACACGCTGATCCTTTCCGACCTGCACCTGGGTGCAGAGACGAGCCGTGCCCGCGAGGCCACGCGGGTGCTGAAAGAAAATCGCTTCGAGCGGCTGATTCTGCTGGGCGACATTTTTGCCGACCTCAATTTTGCCCGCCTCACCAAGGAGCACTGGAAGTTTCTCGGGTATATCCGGAAGCTATCCAATCCCAAGCGCAAGATTGAAGTGGTGTGGGTGGAAGGCAATCACGATCACGGGTTGACCGACATCATGTCGCACCTGGTGGGGATTCGCGTGTACCAGCATTACAGCTGGGACTATCGCGGGCTGCGGCATATTGCGATTCACGGTCACCAGTTCGATGGATTTCAGGTGGACCGGATACGGTTGAGCCAGTGGGGAACGTCGCTGTATCTGCTGCTGCAGAAGCTGGACTTCAAGAGCAAGCCGATTGCGCGGATGATTGACCGGCTGAACACGCGGTGGCTGCGCATGTCGCCGAAAGTGGCGGCGGGAGCGCTGAACTACGCGCGGCATCACGGAGCGGAGCGCATTTTTTGCGGGCATACGCATGAAGCGCTGCACCAGGAGCAGGATGGCCTTCAGTACTACAACGCGGGCGGGTGGGTCGATTCGCGGCTGACCTATTTGACGATCGATGAACAGGGGGTGGAAATTCATGACTACAACGATCATGCCTACAATCAGCATGAACCCGGCGAACGAACTGACCATCGTGATTCCGGCGAAGAACGAGGCGAAGCTGATTCCGCGCTTGTTGACCTCGCTGACGAATCAGGATTACTCGAAGATGTCGAGTACGAGGGTGTTGGTCGCTGACGCAAACTCGACCGACGGAACTCCTGAGATTGTGATGAGCTTCCGCGACCGCTTGAACGTGAGCGTGATTCGCGGCGGAATGCCCTCGGTCGGGCGCAACCAGGGCGCGGCGCAGGCGGATACTCCCTACCTGCTGTTTTTGGATGCGGATATTGAACTGGCTGACCCGTCGCTGGTCCGGCGCTGCGTGGAGCGGGCGCAGAGCAAGCAACTGCACTGCGTTACCACCAACATTTTGTGCAATGACGGCAGCTGGATCGACAAGCTGTTCTATGCGGGCAACGATTTCTTTCAGTACCTGTCGTGGCTGCATCGTCCGTTTGCGACGGGGATGTTCATGTTCTTCGACCGCAAGAAGTTCTGGGAACTGGGCGGATTTCACGAGCAGATTCTGTTCGCGGAAGACTACTGCCTGAGCAACCAGGTCGAGCGCAAGCGCTTCTCGATCGTGCGGGGCGGGGTCTACACCACGAACCGGCGCTTCCAGAAGATGGGGCATCTGCGGGTGGGCTGGCTGTTCCTGTGGACCGCGATGAATTTCTGGAACGAGAAGTATTTCCTGCGCGATCACAAGTATTGGGCGGACAGCGTGCCGCGCGGCTAGAAAGTTGGTGCGACTGCTGTAAACAAGCAGGTCCCTCCACTGCGCCGTCGCTGTCGCTCCGGCTTCGGTCGGGATGACAAGTATGGGGAGGGCAAGAGTTCCTCGGTCAGAACGAGTTTTGCCGGCCACAAAAGACAGGATTCAGCCAACCAGCTGAGTCCTGTTTTTCTTGGAGGGAAACCGCCGATTAGAAACGCACGACAATGCCGGTCGAGAGACGGATATTGTTTTGGTACGCGCCGAAGAGCAGGTGGGTCGAGATATAGTCGCCCTGGACGCGCCAGGCGATGGGGCGAATGATGCGGTAGTCGAGGCCTCCGCCGGCGGCGGTGGCAAACGACGTGTCGGACACGACGCTGTTGATGTTGACGTGTGCGAATCCGAACTCGAATTCGGCGAAGGGGCGAAACTTGCCGAGGGACGCGGAGAACCGCGGTCCGAACATCCCCTCAAACGCGTGGATGTTGTAGCCCGACGGGCAAGCGCCTCCGATGGGACAGGAATTGGCAGGATTGACATAGTTCTGGGAACCGTAGTGGCCGCTGAAGTCGGCCACAATGCCCACGCCGGGGAAGATCTTCTTCTCGAAAGAACCTTGCCATCCGTTGAGATTGGCGCGGCCCATGTTGGAGAAATTCGTGTTGTAGTAGGAGTACCCGAAGAACACGTTGCCGGAAGTTGGAATTTGAGCAAGGGCGGGCGCGGCGAAAAGGGATAGAGCAAAAAGGATGGCCGCCATCCTGGCCATCAGACTCCTCCTCTCTTATTGGCTAATGATGCTGCTGAGCCGGTAGAGAGTTGTGCCGCCGCGTCAAAAGCGGACGACAATTCCAGTCGAGATGCGTATATCGTTCTGGGAAGTCGAGAAAAAGTTGGTGCGTATGTAGTCGCCTTCGAGGCGCACGGCGACGAGGCGAACCAGACGGTAGTCGAGGCCTCCGCCGAGCGCGGTGGCCCACGAGGTATTGGTGGGAGAGAATCCGCTGGAACTGACGTGCGCGACACCCACGAAGAACTCGCCAAAGGGGGTGATCTTGCCCACGGGCACTGACACTCGGGGACCAAACAGGACTTCATACTGGTGGCCGGTCACGCTCGTGTTGATTGCTCCGCCGCCGGGTCCGGGCTCAGTGAAGGTCTGGGTGCCGTAGTGTCCGCTGATGTCGGTCACCAACCCGATAAACGGCGCTAGTTTCCCTTCGAGCGAACCTTCCCATCCGTGGTAGTTGGGACGAACCACGCTGTCGAGGGCGAACGTGCCGGCATTCTCAAAGGAATATCCGAAAAATACGTTGCCCGACGTGGGGATTTGAGCGTTGGCCAAGCCCGCGCAAACGCAGAGCAGAGCCGCGATCCAAATAGCTTTGAGCATTCCGAGACACTCCTTACCTTGGCGTCCATGAACCCGAGCAGAACGAAAAAGTTTCTGCCCTCATCATAGATTCAGATCGCGGCCAATGGGTTGACCAAGAGAGTACTCGGAGGGTCGAATCAGAAGCGCCAGACGATTCCGGTGGAGGCGTGGTAGTCGTCCTGGTTGGCGCTGGCGTAGTGGCTGTGGAGGTAATCCCCTTGCACGCGCCAGGAAAAATTCTTGAAGGGAAGCTTGTAGTCGGCGCCGCCGCCGACGTCGATGGCGAGCGGGTTATAGATGAAGTTATCGGAGTTGACGTGGCGGATTCCGGCCATGGCGTGGATAAAGGGGCGCCACTTTCCAACCGTGAAGGAAAGGCGCGGACCTCCGACGAAATTGTATTGCGTGATCTTATCTGTGCCCCGGCGGTAGAAACCGCTGGCGTCGCCGACGAACCCGAGGTGCGAGAAGCGGGCAAAGGGAAAGTCCTCGAACGATCCCTCCCACCCGCGATAACTCTGCTGATTGATGACGTCAGTGAGCTGGCCGTAGGAGACGCCGCCGTAGACGTTGCCGTTGGGAAGAAGTTTATTAAATTGTGCCGACATCGGAATCGAGAACAGGATGAACCCAGCAAACGCCAGCACTGCGGCAGCAGTCTTCGACACGAATTATTCCTCCCCGGCGGTTGCGCCGGCAAAAAGTGCAATTTAGTCAACGAAATCTGTTAGATGCAGTGTACTGGATGCCCAAGATGTCCCAGTCGACAAAATTTGTCCCGGCCGTGCCGGCTGCGGGCTGCGCGCGATGGGCGAAAATTTACTGGATTTTCATGGTTCCAAAACCATCGCACCTGCGTCTATCTACTAGCATGCAACCAATGGACACGAATTGGCAAATGGGGCCGCAGGGGCAAGGCGCGGCTGCTTTCGAACCGTATGCCTTCGAACCATATGCTTTAGAACCATATAAGGGGTGGAAGTTGAAACTCAGTCTGGAAACACGCAATCGCGGCGATATCATTATTGTGCACTGCCAGGGCCGCATCGTCTATCGCGATGAAGCGGCCGAGCTGTCGCGGGTGGTGGGCGAAGTGCAGCAGCAGGCGAAGAAGCTGGTGCTCGATCTCAGCGGGGTGAATTCCATCGACAGCGCCGGCATTGGCGAACTGGCCCTGCTGCAAACCTGGTCCCAGCAAAGCGAGACCCAGGGGCGGAGCGGAAACTTGAAGTTTGCGGGAGCGAGTCCGCTGGTCAGCGAGTTGCTCGAGCTGACGAATCTGGATTCGGTGCTGGAAATCTATCCCACGCTGGAGGCGGCGCTGGCGTCGTTCCACGAAGAACAGGTGGGCGAAGAGCAGGTCTGCGCCGACTGCTGAGCGCGGGATTCTTAACCTCGAGGAGCAAGGAGATAAATTCGCCTTGCTCCTATTTGTTTTTTTTGCGGCGCTAGTTTTCGCGCTGGAAGCGGTAGCGGCCTTTGCGTTCCAGGGCCACGGCTTCGGCTACTTTCAGGAATGCGCGGGCGGCGTGCGACAGGTTCGCGTCTTTGCGGTAGATGAGGCGAAGCTTTCGCTTCAGCTGCAATTCGCGCACCGGGATTCCTACCAGTTCTCCTCTGCGCAATTCGGTCTCGACGCTGATCTCCGGGACCAACGCGACTCCATGTCCCATGGCGACGAATTGCTTGATGGCCTGCAGCGTGGGCAGTTCCAGGTCCATGTGCAGCGGGGTTTTGTGGCCTTGAACAGCTGGATGACTTTCTCGCGGTAGGGCGACGGAACAATGTGGGCGACGAAAGATTCCGCGCCCAGTTGCCGGATGCTGACCTGGCGCGCCGAGGCAAGCGGATGTTTGGGGGGAACGACGAACACGAGTTCGTCGAGATACACGACCACGGAATGCAGGCTCGCTTCCTGAGGCTCGTAGGAGAGCACGCCGAATTCCGCGTTGTAGCGGAGGACGTCGTCGGGGATGTGACTGCCCAGGGCGCGTTCGACCGTGATCTTGATCATGGGATGCAGGCGGCGGAACTCGGCCAGGAGGGGCAGCAAGTAAAGCACGGTAAATTCGTTGGCCGCGATGACCAGTTTGCCTTTTTGCAGTTCGCGCAGTTCAGTCAGCGATTCGGCGGCTTCAGTGCGGAGATTGATAAGCTTTTCGGCGTATTCGAAAAGAACTTTTCCGGCGTCGGTGAGCACGCCCTCGCGCGAAGAGCGGTCGAAGAGGGCTTCGCCGAGTTCGTCCTCGAGTTTGCGGATGGTTTGGCTGACGGCCGACTGGGTGCGGAAGAGTTTTTCGGCAGCGCGGGAGAAGCGGTGTTCACGGGCGACGGCGAGAAATACTTCGAGTTGGGAAAGTTCCACGGGCCCTGACTCCTCAAATCGGCTTTTAATCAGTTCTCGACATTCCATTAGTAAAACTTATTATACAACTTATGCTAATGATTAATGAAGAAATATAAGTTTTGCTTCTAGGGGGCGCCGACCGTAGTCATGAGAGGTTAGTTTGGTTTGAGCGAGACCCGTTTCTTGAGGAGATCATGACCGCAGAGCGCCCCCGCATTACGATTTTCGATACCACCCTTCGCGACGGTGAGCAGTCCCCGGGCTGCAGCTATGAATCAGCAGGAAAAGCTGCGTCTGGCTCATCAGCTCGACCGTCTCGGCGTGGACGTGATCGAGGCCGGATTTCCCATCGCTTCGGACGGGGATTTTGAGTCGGTGAAGGCGATTGCTTCGGTTGTGCGGCGCCCGATTATTGCTGGATTGGCCCGCGCCTGCCGTCCTGACATTGAGCGCGCGTGGGAAGCTTTGAAGGACGCGGCGCGGCCGCGGATTCATGTGTTTCTGGCGACCTCCGACATTCACTTGCAATACAAGCTCCGCATCACGCGCGATCAGTGCGTGGAGCAGGCGCGGGAGGCGATTCGGTTTGCCAAATCGCTGTGCGATGATGTGGAATTTTCGCCAGAGGATGCGACTCGCACGGATCCTGAGTTTCTGTGTCGCGTGCTGGAGGCGGTCGTCGAAGTGGGAGCGACCACACTGAATATTCCGGACACGGTCGGGTACACGATTCCGAGCGAGTTCGGGGATTTGATTACCACGATCCGGCAGCGGGTGAAGGGGATTGAGAACGTGGTGATTTCGGCGCACTGCCACAACGATCTCGGGCATGGCGGTGGCGAATGCGCTGGCGGCGGTGGCTGCGGGGGCGCGGCAGGTGGAGTGCACGATCAATGGAATTGGCGAGCGGGCGGGGAATGCGTCGCTGGAGGAAATTGTGATGGCGATGCGTGTGCGGCCGGATCGGTTTGCGTACGAAACCGGAGTGGTGGGCGATCAGATTTTCGCGTCCAGCCAGATGTTGAGCGAGATTACGGGCGTGCCGGTGCAGCCGAACAAGGCGATCACCGGGCGCAACGCGTTTGCACATGAGGCGGGCATCCATCAGGATGGAATGTTGAAGAACGCACTGACCTACGAAATCATGACGCCGCAGTCGGTGGGCGTGCCCGATTCGAAGCTGGTGCTGGGCAAGCACTCTGGACGCCACGCGCTCAGCATCCGCTGCGAACAACTGGGCTATCAGTTCGACCGGCGCGCGCTCGACGACATTTACCGGCGATTCGTCCGGCTGGCGGACAAGATCAAGCATGTGGAAGATCATCATCTGCTGGAACTGATTCGCGACACGCATAAGCCGTCGGGCTCGGCGACGCCGCTCATCGAGCCGATCGTTCCCGCGCAGGCAGCGGTGCGTCAATGCGCCTCGAGCCCGAACCTGTGCCGGAAGCGACTAAGCCGTTTCCGGTGGGGCCGCAGACCAATGCGTTCGGAGTTCCGTTGCCGGCTCACAGCGATTCCCACCACGAGCAGACGCAGCAGGAAGATTACCTTTGGGGTGTGTAGCGATCAAAGTCGTGCTGTACCTGAGGTCTGCGTAGTCGCTTTTCTTCCGCCCCTCTGGGGCTTCCTCATTTTCCGCTCGGCCACCCACGGCTTACGCCGTGGGTTGTATTCTTTGGCCGCTTCGCGGCTGGCTTTCCTTTAGACTAATTCCCGCATGCTTCTGAAACTAACGATCCTCCCCGGCGACGGTATTGGTCCGGAAGTTACGGAACAGGCCGTGCTCGTATTGCAGGCGGTGGTTGACCGCTTCGGCCATCAACTTCAACTTCATACACAAACTCATTGGCGGAGCGGCGCTGGCGGCGGTGAACGATCCTCTGCCGGCGGACACGATTCAAGCTTGTCTGGCCTCGTCTGCTGTGCTGTTGGGCGCGGTGGGGAGTCCGGCGTTCGATCATAATCCGGGGCACCTGCGGCCTGAGGCGGGATTGCTGCGCATCCGGCGCGAGTTGGGCGCGTACGCGAATCTGCGGCCGGCAGTATTTTTTCCGGCGCTGGAGGATTGTTCTCCGCTGAGGCCGGAAATCGTCCGCGGCACCGACATCATGATCGTGCGCGAACTTTTGGGAGGAGCTTATTTTGGGCAGCCTCGTTCGATCGAAGGCGAGCCGGGATCGCGGGTCGCGATCAACACTATGAAGTATGGGGAATCCGAGATTGAGCGCATCGCGCGCGTGGCGTTTGAGTTGGCGATGAAGCGGCGGCGCAAGGTGCTCTCGGTCGACAAGGCCAACGTTCTGGAATGCTCGCGGCTGTGGCGTGAAGTCGTGACGCGCGTCGGGAAGGACTATCCGGAGGTTAAGCTGGGACATCAGTACGTTGATTCGGCAGCGATGCTGCTGGTGCAGCGGCCTACGGATTTCGACGTGCTGCTCACCGAGAACATGTTTGGCGACATTTTGTCGGATCAGGCTGGGGGCGTGGTGGGTTCGCTGGGCCTGCTGGCTTCGGCGAGCGTGGGCGGGGCGGTCGGGCTGTATGAGCCGGTGCACGGCTCGGCGCCCGACATCGCGGGAAAAGGAATTGCCAATCCGCTGGGGGCGATTTTGTCGGTGGCCATGTTGCTGCGGCATTCGTTCCAGTTGGAGAAGGAAGCGGCGTGCGTGGAGAATGCGGTGTCGGCGGTGCTGGCGCAGGGGGCGAGAACCTCTGATCTTGCAGGCCGGGATTTGGCGGGGAAGGCACACACGGCGATTTCGACGGCGGAAATGGGACGCAGAGTTGTGGAAGCGGCGAACGCGGCGTGAGCTTGGAGCGCTGCCGCCGTTGAGTCGGCGTTCGTGGTTCCCATCCTAGCCGCAAAAAGCGCGGCTAGAATGGGGCACCCACTGTGTTGCTGGTATCAGCGAAATCAAAACCCTGGGGCGTCCGCCCGCGAGCAGATTGCAGGGATCCTTCGGCTGCGCTTGATTGCATAACGACGTTGGCCCGTCACAGCGAGTAGATTGGGTTGTGACGAACAAGACCAAGGCTCACTGAGAGGAGCCAACGTCATGCTGATTATAGGCTGTGATTTTCATCCTGGGTTTCAGCAGATTGCGATCTTTGACAACCGAACGGGCGAAGTAGAGGAAAAGCGGTTGCAGCACCGGGCGGAGGCGGAGCGGTTTTACCGTTCTCTGGCCGGCCAGGAAGTGCGGGTGGGGATGGAGGCGTGCGGGCACTATCCGTGGTTCGAGCGGCTGCTGGAAGAGTTGGGGATCGAGCTGTGGTTTGGGGATGCGGCGCAGGTGCGGGCGTCGGTGGTGCGCCGGCAGAAGACGGATCGGCGGGACGCGGAGCACCTGATGGATTTGTTGCGTCAGGACCGGTTTCCGCGGATCTGGGTGCCGAGCCTGGAGGTGCGGGATGTGCGGCAGTTGCTGGTGCATCGGCACAAGCAAGTGCAGGCGCGGACGCGGACCAAGAATCAGCTACAGGCCATGGCGCTGAGCCACGGGGTGCAGAAGAAGTACAAGCTGTGGACGCAGGCGGGACGCGCGGAGTTGGAGCAGTTGCCGCTGTTGCCGTACGCGGCCCAGCGGCGGCAGAAGCTGCTGGAAGTGCTGGATGGACTGGAAGCGGAGATCCGCGAACTGGACCAGCGAGTCGCAGAAGAAGCGCGGCAGCGGCCGAAAGCGGTGCAGTTGATGACGCATCCGGGAGTAGGGCCGGTGACCTCGTTGGCCATGGTGCTGACGCTGGGACCGGCGGAACGATTCGAATCGGCCAAGCAAGTGGGCAGTTATTTCGGGCTGATTCCGAGCGAGACTTCCAGCGGCGGAAAACAGCGGCTGGGCAAGATCAGCAAACAGGGCAATTCGTTTCTGCGCTTTTTGCTGGTGGAGGCGGGACAGACGGCGGCACGTTACGATCCGCAGCTGAAGCGCTTCTACAAACGCCTGGCGAGTCGCAAAAATCGCGGCGTCGCCAAGGTGGCGGTGGCCAGAAAGCTGGCCACGCGGATGTACCTGATGTTGCGCGAAGGATGGACGTACGCGCAATTGAATCAGGCGGTCATGTCGGTGAGCCCGAGTCATTCTGTGGCCGGCGAGTAACGCAGCCGAGCGCTTGAGTGGGCAGCCGGCCTCCCTGAGAAGCGGGGAGTTCGAAGTGAGAATCATGGGCGCAAGTCCCGAAGAGATGGATGGTGGGACCGAAGAGTCCCGCTGCACGATTTGAAAAAGAGTGACGACCTTGGTCTGGAACGTCAAAACCTTTCTAAGAGAGCGAAATGGCGCTTCTGAAAAATCAAAAGCGCCAAGAGGACAAGTGTCGCTCAAAAATGCTTGACACGCACCAACGTCGTTAGAGACAGGATGACAAGCTTCTTGATGACTCAACGCTAGGCCTGCGGGCCGCGGTGGCCGGGCAGGGGCCGCGCGGCGGACGCGGGAGCGGCGTCGTACTTTCCGGTCAGGTTGTTCCAGCGGACGTGCAGCATTTCCATGACCATGCGGGAGCCGTCAACCAGGGGATTGATGCTGGTGCCTTCGCGGTGGGCCCAGGCGACGGGGACTTCCTGGACTTTGAAATTGAATTTGCGCGCGAGAAAAAGAATTTCAGGATCGAACCCCCAGCGCTCGATTTTTTGCAGCGGGAAGATGGCCTGGACCGCAGGCTGCTTGAAGGCTTTGAAGCCGCATTGGGTGTCGGCGAATTGCAGGCCGAGAGTGAGGCGCAGGGCCAGGTTGAAGATGCGGCCGAAGATTTGGCGGATGCAGAGGCTGGCGCTGGGTTTGGGTTTCGGCGCGTAGCCAGCGGGAACCGATGGCGATATCGGCGCCGCTTTCGAGCGCCGCGAAAAGTTTGGGAGCTTCTTCGATGGGCGAGGACAGGTCGGCGTCGCTGAAGAGCACGATGCGGCCGCGGGCGTGGAGCATGCCGTTGCGGACACTGTATCCTTTGCCGCGATTGCCGGGGTTTTCGACCAGCCGGAGCGTGGGATCTTTTTCTGCGAATGCAGCGCACAATGTCGGCCGTGTTGTCGCGCGATCCGTCATTGACGACGATGACTTCCGCGTCCCAGCCCTGGGCGTGCACGTAGGGCAGCACCTGCTCGAGCGTCGCGCCGAGGCGGGCGCTCTCGTTGTAGGCCGGAATCACGATGCTGTATGCGGGGTCCAAAGGCAGTTCTCGGTGCTCAGTGCTCAGTTCTCAGTCGCAGGACCGAGGATTGAGAGCTGGTCCGCCCAGTAAGGCATTGCCATTGTACGTGTGTCATTTTGGGATTTCGGAAATCGCAGTTGGGTCGAAGTACCTCGGGGGCTAAAGCCCGCGAATTCCGGGCACCTTAACGCGGCGCTGAAGCGCCGCTCTTCCACGCTGGCGCCAGCATCCGCGGCGGGGCAGGCTTTTACGGGAGGTGCCGGAGCGCCAGCGCTGAAGAACTAAGGGCTGAGGACTGAGAACCGAGAACTGAGAACTGAGAACTGAGAACTGAGAACTGTTTTACGCCACTTGGCGTTTCTGCTCGAGCATGGAGAAATATTCGGCGACTAGTTCTGCGTCCCAGAGGCCGCGGGCGGCTTCTTCGTGCATGGTCTCGGCGGTCTGTTCGTGGGTGAGCGCCGGCTTGTAGGAGCGGGCGGTGCGGAGCGCGTCGTAGACATCGACGACCTGCAGAACCCGGGGCAGTGACTGGAATCTCCGCTCCGGTCAGGCCGTCGGGATAGCCGGAGCCGTCGGAATGTTCGTGATGGTGGCGGATGATGGGCAGCACCAGGCGGAGAGAATGCAGCGGGCGGCAGATGTTTTCGCCGGTGATGGGATGCATCTTCATGATCAGCCATTCGGCGGGCGTGAGGTCGCTGCCTTTTTTCAGGATTTCGTCGGGCACGGCAATCTTGCCGAGATCGTGGAGATATCCGCCGCGCTTCAGGGCGAGAATGGAATCTTCGTCCATGCCGAGGTGGCGTCCGAGTTCGGCGGCGCGAACCGAAAGCCGCTCGCAGTGGCCTTCGGTGTAGGGGTCGCGGCCTTCGACGATCAGGCCTAGCGTGCACAGAACGGAGTCGGCGGTTTCCAATTCGTCGGTGAACTCTTTCAGGCGGAGCAGCGATTTCACACGGGCGATGAGTTCTTCGGCGAGAACGGGCTTGTTGAGGAAGTCGTCGGCGCCGGCTTCGATGCCGCGCACTTTGTCGGTGCTGTCGCTGAGCCCGGTGATGAGCACGAAGGGGATCAGCCGCGTGGCCGGGTTTTCTTTCAAGCCGCGGCAGAAATCGTAACCGGACTTGCCCGGCATCATCACGTCGGAGAGGATCAGGTCGGGCAGTTGGCGGCGGACTTCGGCCTCGCCCTGCTCGGCGGTGGTAGCGGTGACCACGTCGTAGCCGCGCATGGTAAGCAACTGGCTCATCAGGCCGGCAATGCCGGGCTGGTCGTCGACGACCAGGATTCGCGGCGCACGACGTCGTGGTAAAAGGTCACCCATATTCAGATAAGAGGCAGCTTCGCCCTTGGAAGTTGTCCGCGCATCCGGCCGCGCCGCATTTCGAGTAGGGGGAGAGAGGCTCATAACAAATCGTTATTCTGGCTCTTTCACTCTACAGAACTCTACCGTCATTGATTCTACAGTCATTCTCCGCTTTCCGCCGGAAGTGGGCCAGCTTTTTGGAACAGTAGCACCGTTTGTGTCACCCGACTATTCCCATTTCGACACCTCACACTGCGCTGATGTGACCAAAAGCCTTGCCTTGAGACTCGCCCGGTGCCTACTCTCGGCTCATGCGGATGGTGCGGAGTGGCGCGGCGCGAACTGGGATGATGCGAACTGGGATGATGCGAACCGGGATGATGCGAACTGGGATGATTCTCGGGCTGGCCAGCGTGGTGCTGCTAACGGCAGCCATGGGCGTGACCACGAAAGTTCATGTCATCACCTTCGGCAAATGGATGGCGGTGCAGTGGTTTCCGGCCTCGGCGACGAATGCTAAGGCTTTGACTATTAAAGTCCGCGCGCTGGTCGTGGATGCGCGGGTGAAAGAGTATGTCCTGGGCCTGCCGCACGAGGTGACGGAGCGGCTGTTCGTGGTGCGCCGCGCGTTTCGCTTGAATGACAGTCTTCCGGAAGATTCTGCACCGCGCTGGCAATGGCAACGCGGAGGCTGGCTGCTGGTCGACCGGGTGACGGGGCGCGTCGCCCCGATTAATCTGCCGGAGTTCGACGCGTATTACTCGGCGGCGACCTGGTATCGCGACTATGTCGCCTATTGTGGCGTGGCGGACGACGGCAAAGAGACGTACGCCATCGTGTCACAGCTCAGCCGGCGCAAGCCGGTGTTGAAGAAGGAACTGTCCGGTGGAGGCGTGGCGGACGATGCAGCTCCGGACTCGGCGTGCCCGGCGCCGGTGTGGGAACGCGGCCCGGTGCGGGTGAGCTTTGAGCCTGCAGGCAGTGTGCGGCAGACATTTGCCATTCGCGGGCATGTGGTGGATTTGGTGAATGATGCGGAGGAGGAGGAAGAGGCGAAATAGAAGTCAGAAGCAAGAAGTCAGAAGTAAGAGTGCAGTGGTCAGGTCTTGCTTCAGCATTCTGCATTCTGACTTCTGCATTTTCTTCAATCTCCAGCCGCTTCCACCGCGGGCAGTTCTTCAGCGACCGTCTTTTCTTTCACCTTGGCGCTGGTGACGAGGATGACCGAGAGCACCACGATGGCACTGCCTGTGAGGATGAAGCGGTCGACGCGTTCGTGCAGAATCAGCCAGCCGAGGAATACAGCCACGACAGGATTCACATACGCGTAGGTGGAAACCTTGGACGTGGGAACGTGCTCCAGCAGCCAGATGTAGGCGGTGTAGCCGATCCAGGAACCGCAGACCACCAGATAGAGAGTCGCGCTGATGCCGCGGACGGTCCAGACCACGCGGGCGAGGTCGCCGGCGATCAGCGCAAAAATAAAGTTGCCCACTCCGGCGGCGGTGACTTGCCAGGCCGTGGCGCTGAATACGTCCATGCCGGACTGCCAGCGCTTCGACAACACCGATCCCAGAGCCCAGGAGAACGATCCGCCGACCAGGCTGATCGAGGCCAAGAATTCACGGCGCCCCATGCTGCCGGCCTGCAACTGCGGCCATACCAGCACGAACAGGCCTACGATTCCCAGGGCCAGGCCGGCCTTGCCGCGTCCGGAAATGTGATGATCGCCCAGCAACAGCGAATCGAGGACCAGAAACCACAGTGGGGTGATGGCGACAATCAGCGCGGCCAGGCCCGACGATACCGCGAGTTCGGCATAGGACAGCGTGAGGTTGCCGCCCATAAGCAACAGCAGGCCGACCACCGCGGCCAGCGCAATTTGTTTCGGAGAATAGAAAATCCTGCGCCCGGTAGCGGCGCACACGGCCAGCATGACTGTCCCCGCAATCGAAAACCGCACCGCGCACATGAGCGCGGGGGGAATGGTTTGCACGGCGATGTCGATGCCGAGATACGTCGAGCCCCAGAACAGGTAGACGAGTCCGAAGGCAAGAATCACCATCCACCGGCGCGGGCGCTGAGTAGATTGCATGGGCGTTGGGAAACAAGGGGAAATTAAAAGATATCAGACGAGCGCCGGGGAGGGTTGGATTCTTAAGCTGGATTCTAAAGCTGGGAGAAGTGGAGCAATAAGGCAACTTTGCGACAGCGATCCGGCACCACCTGTGCAAGATTGACCGTTTTCTCCTGACGGCGCGCCGTAGGATCAACCAGCGAGGTGATGAACTTTGACCTCTCCTAGTCTCGTTCCTGGCACGACGCCCGGAAACGCAAGCCTCGACACTCCATCGACCCATACTCCGCTGACCCACCGCCCGCTCATTGCCCCAGCGTGGCATACGATTGTGTTCATTGCCATTTTTGTGGGGCTGTCGGTCATGGGCGGTTTCTTTCAGCACCGCGCCAACCAGCAGCCGCAAGTGACGGCGCCGAGAGGCAGCGCCCTGCCAGGCTACATTTCCGTGGTCTTCATGGAATGGCTCTTGGTTCTCTATGTGCGCATGGGCGTGCACAAGCGCGGAATACGTTTGCGCGATCTGGTGGGCGGCCGCTGGGCCACACCCAAGGACGTGACCAAAGACTTCGCGTTAGGCGCGGCTCTCTGGGCGGTGTGGATCGGGCTGATGAATGCCCATGTCCTGGGCGGCGGAACCAATGCCGCACAGGGACTCCTTCCCCGAGGGATTTTTGAGAGCGTGGTGTGGATACCGGTTGCGCTCTCTGCAGGATTTTGTGAGGAAATCGCATTTCGCGGCTATCTTCAAAGACAATTTCAGGCGATCACCGGTAGCGCCGGATGGGCGATCCTTTTCCAGGCGATTGTATTCGGCATTGGCCATCTATACGAAGGAGTGGGTCAGGTCGGAAGAATCACACTGTTCGGCGTCCTGTTCGGACTACTCGCCCTCTGGCGGAAAAGCTTGAGAGCAGGCATGATCGCGCACGCCTGGTCTGATATTTTTGGGGTAATCATTTTCCGTGGAGCGTAGTCGGGCAGATTTAATCGGCACTTGCCGCTGTTTCGCGCCTCATAGCGGCGCCTTTACGTTGGTGTATTCGTAGCGTGCAGAAGAATGGACCTTGTCGACGTCCGTCTCCATGCGCAGCGGCAATCCCTCCGCCTTGGAAATCCATACCTGCATATCGATCTTCGCCTTGGGCGACTCATCGTGCGAGCTGTATACCGCCGCCATCTCACCGTTTACCAGTTCGTCCTTTAGATAGCGGCACGTCACCTTGTCCTGGTTCTTCCGCAGGTTCTCTTGCTTTAACTGCTCCTCATCTTTTATGGACTCGGTTACGATCCATTTGCCGTTGATCTTTGCATAAATAGAGCCGGCGGCATATATCGTTTCACCGCTCGTGGTTTTCCCACCAATCTTTATCGTGGCATAGGCGTGAGCGGGGGTGTTGTCAAGTTTGCTTTCGGCGTCCAAAATCGCCTTGCAATCGTCTTGGGCCGCCAGAGGCGACGCGCCCATCAGCAGATGTCCGATGGTGAAACTAACCAGGACGTAAAGCAATCTCGTGCGCATCGTTTTCATAGTCCGAATCCTCGCGCCGATAATAACCTAATCTCCCGCTTCTGCCCAATCTTACGCAAGTTCATACCCCGCGCTAAGTCATGCCGTACTCTCAGCCGTCCGGCCGCAAAGCTTAGCAATCATGGGTAGCAACTGTCGATTTGCTTCAAGCTTCGGCACGAAAGCATCCACAAAAGCCAACACATGCGTTGGTACGTCGCTACCCGAAAGCAATATGACCGTCAGTTCAGGCTTTACGATTTTTATTTCGCAGGCAACTTCGTGTCCGTTCATCCCAGGCATCTCGAAGTCGAGCAGGACCGCGTCGCACTGGCACATCGTCGCAAGTAAAAGTCCGTGTTGCGCCGACCCTGCAGTCAGAACTGCGTATCCAGACCTTTCGAGCAGCGCTTTCTCGTAACGCAGGATTGCCTCGTCGTCATCAATGCACAGAACGGTTGGTTTCGCAGCGGGATACGTTGAGCTCAAATTGGCCTCCTGCCAACATCAGACCGCGAATCTCACCCGTGTTCCGGGCAGCTCGCACGCCTGACACTACAATGAGAGATAGTGAGTTCCGGCAGGGAAACGTTTCAATCAAACGGAGCGAATCGCGTCACCCCACGACCGGCGTCCATGCGTGAAATGGCTGTTTTCAACAATTGACGCCAAGGCATACAATATCGCCGGCGGAGGAACGAATGCGGCTAATCCGAGTTATCGCAAGTCGGGCTCTACTCTTTGCATTGCTGCTAGGTGGGCGACCGCCGTTGCAGCATGCATTCGCTCAGGTACAGGGCAGTTCAGGCAACCAGGAGCCATTCATTCCAGGGGGCCAGCGGAAACCCGCACCCAATTTCATCCTTACAGATGCGAAGGGAGAGACCATCAATCTGTCGACCTACAAGGGAAAGGTTGTTCTTCTCGACTTTTGGGCGACATGGTGCGGTGGATGTAAGACGGAGATCCCGTGGTACATGGAATTTGACGCCAGGTATAAGGATCGCGGGCTCGCCGTGATTGGCGTGTCGATGGATGAGGACGGATGGAAAACTGTGAAGCCGTTTCTCGCTTTGGAAAAGGACCCGGAAACTGGCGGGCACACGGCAATGAAATATCCAGTTGTCATTGGAACTGACAGCTTGGCAAAGCAGTATGACCTCACGAGCATGCCCATGACGTTGCTGATCGATCGAGAGGGGCGCATCGCTGTATCTCACACGGGGATGGTGGACAAGGACGATTGGGAGCGCAAAATCCAATTCTTACTGAAATAGAGCCGAGCCGTGTGGTCGCGATGCAGTTTTATCACTTGGCGAAAAATGCCGATTCCACTCATTTGACCCGCGATCGGTCTCGTGCAAAAGATGGAATGATCCGGGGATGGTTTGTTTAAAAGGCACGGAGATGGTGTGCCAGCCAGCCGTCCGACTCGTTAAAACAGGATGGCGCCCGGACGAAAACTTACGCGCCAGCGCCCTTCTGCATCTTTCCCGCCTTCGCCAGATCCGCCAGCGTCGGCACCGACTCCGGCGCCGTCAATTTTCGCTCTGGCACCTGAGTCCCGCCCCGGAACGCGTCGACCAGCATCTCAATCGCGAGATCGGTGTTCGCGCGAATATAAATCGTCGCCGCCAGCGTGCCATTGCGCACCCACGCCTGCCCGGTCTTCGGCATCCCATCGCAGCCCGTGATCGGAATCTTCATCCAACGCGCCCGCTCGCTTTCGGGGATCTCGCTGAACGCTTTTCTCGCGCCCATCGCCATGCTGTCGTCCTGCGCACCGACCAGGTCGACGTGGCTTTCCTGCGACGTGCGCAGCCGCAGCCACGAACTCACCGTCTTATGCGAACTCTCCTCCGTCCAGTTCGCCCGCATCGTCTTCACTTGAATGTTGGCCGGCTTGGTCTTCAGCATCCCGGCCGTTCGCTCTTTGGCCGCCGAACTGTTCGCCGGTCCTTCGATGTACAGAATCGATCCGCCATTCGGCAGTAGCGCCCCGAATTGCTGCCCCTGAATCTTTCCCACTTCTTCATGATCGGAACTGATGGCAAACACCGGAACTTTAAAGAGGCGCCGCAACTCCAGGATGTAGTCCACCTCATGATTCAGCACAACCCACCCAATTCCCGCCGCCGCTGCCGCCCGCGCCACCTGCGGGAATGCGGTTCCACCCGCGGGTTCGAATATGATTGCACTCGGACGCTCCTCCGCCGGAGCCTGCACGTATTGCAGCAGTTGCTGGCTCTGCGCCAGCGCATCATTGTTGGCGTGGATGATCTTCACCTCTACGCCCAAGCGGCGCGCAGCCTTCTCCGCTACCGCTGCCTGTTCCTGCTGGTAGTCGTTATCGTCGTTGGTGAGAGACACCAGAAAGCTGAGTCGTTTCATGAATGAAAGCCTATATCCGGATCATAAGACCCCTCTCTCGATCCCAAAAGTGACCAGAGTAATCAAGCAAACGAAGCAAGAGAGGACATGTTGAAATTGGGAGGTCGAGGAGACTAATAAGAGGGGCTAAGAAGGAGAGAATTGATACGAGGTAAGAAGGTTTCGAACCTCAGCCGCCGGCGGCAGCGCCTTTGGCTGCCTCGCCCAGAAATGATTTCAGATGAGTGTCCAGGCTGTCCCGGCTGGCATCCGACAGCTCGACAAAGCGGAACGGCTGCATCCATCCCTGCGTCGCCCACATCGGGAACAGCATCTGCGCCTTGTCGCGGATGGTCGCTCCACGAAGGTGAAAAATCAATTCAACTTCCAGCTTCTCGTCGAGCGGTTTCTCCAGATGGACGACTCCGCCCGAGATCGACAACTGATGGAACGCCGCTCTCACCAACCGCTTGTTCGGCAACCGTACCAGCACCAGTACCGACCCGCGCAGCTTCACGCGAAACGGACGGTCGCTCACCTTATTTCCATTGCCTGACACGACCGGCGCCGTCGAATTGACCTGTTCGGACATATGTTTACTCAGAGTATGGCAGCGTGTAAGAAATTGACGAGTTACGAAAGTACGCTCACGAGTGGTCGTAACTTGTTGATTCACCGGAACCTATTGAGACTGCGGTCCGGGAAGAGTCTTGGCTGGCTATTCGGCTGGCTGCCGGCCCTGTCGGTTATCAGTTGACGATTCTGGGTGTGGAGTCGGCTAACCGGAAGCTTATCCCGAAACGGTCTTGGAGGAGATCAATGGAGAGAGTGAGCTATCATCAACAAATTGCGTTGCCGATTTTACTGATCCGATGCTCTTTTTCGAGCATCAATCTGCATCGCCCGTCAGACTGCATTGCGAAGGTCGCAACCAGACTTTAGTCTCTTAAGATGAGGACCTGTTATGGGCAAACCATCTTTTGTTGATTAAGGCTGAGGATCATTTTCTCGGACAGTCCGGGCTGAAAATTTGCATACAACACCGAATATGTGTCCGTGTTTTCGCCTTCCTTGCCAGGACTACCGGTAACCGACACCAGCACCGTACCATCGGCTTTGTAAAAGGTATCTTGCGAGCGATTGGCGGCGTAGGCGTGCGTCCTCTTGAACCCTGGCAGGTGAGCGTCATACCAAGTGAGAGTCGCTTTCACGTCGGAGTCGTAAACCGAGTAGAAATCAGCCCGCATCTTGCTTTTACAGACTTGCGATTCCGGCAACTGAGTAGGCTCATTACCCAAGTGGAGGCGGGAATCTGTGGCGGGATGGAGAGGAAGTCCGGTCAGCGGGTCCGTAGTGAGCAACTTCGTTCCACCCCTGGCGGTAAACACGAAGCTCAAAATCAGCATCGCCACGAAGCCGCCCAAAGAAGAGATAGTTCTCATGTACCCAAGAGACTCCCAGACCGGGTCCATGACGTTCTGCTCCGTCTCCGACTCGGAGGGCAGTGGGGCAAACGATACACTGAGGTGCTGCGCGAGAAGCTCGCCAGGCGGCGCTGGTGTTGGTGTTCCGGCCGAAGGATGCCGCCGTTGTACTTGCGTCAACGCAGCTGGGCACACGGCTGCGACCGTCATAGTTGCAAACCGCAAGATCTTTTTCTCAATATCCATTTCCATTGCAGCCTCCGGGTTTTATTGGAGCCATCTTCCCGAGTTCAGTTCTCGGATTAGGGAAGACACTTGATCTCGATGCGAGGATCGAGATGGGACTTCCGTGCCGCAAATGCCTGGAACTGGCTTTGCGGGCCGGGTGCTGCAGCCTCACATCGCCGCAAAGATCTTGTTGCAAAGGGCGCCTAGTTTCTCCGGTGTCGCGCCCGAGCTATGGCCAGGACCGACGACCCCGACGTCGCAGAGCAGATTGTTCTTCTCCGCGATAATCTCTTTGAGCGTCGACTGCCACACCGCCCGTTCGCCGACGCCCGATACTGTGGTTACCGGCAAGGGCATCTTCCCGGCAGCCCAGGTATCCACCGTCATTCGCCCGAGGCCCGGGCGCAGCGAGATCGTCAGCGTGGTGAAGTGCGCCGTGGTGAACACGCAAGACTGCTCATCGCCCGGCAGGGTTTTTTCCGACGCGACCGGCTCGCCCAGGATCTCGGCTGCGTCGTCCGACGTCACCAGTTTCCGGTCGCACGCGTTGCCGGCGGGAATGCTGGCGGCGTTCTCCACGCCCTGCGATGCAGCGGCGCCTGTTTTCGACGCGGGCTTTGAACAGGCGCCTAAGACCAGAAGCAGAAGGAGCGGGAAGCAGGCTAGGCGGGACATCGGTTTCTCCAGTTTTCGGAGCACGTGGACAGGACAACTAGCGTTCATGATGTTTCCCTTTCAGATGAAGTGTTAACGGCGGAACGAAAAGCTCTATTCACGGGACAGTTCCGCTCGAGGATTGCGCGCCCACCCTTCAGTGTCATTTGTGTCGACCGGCGGAGTTTCCGTGATGTTGAGCGCCTTCGTACCATCGATCATGGGCAAACTATGTTTCCTTGTCGCAGCAGTGATCGTTTTCTCGGAGATGCCGGGCTGGTAGCGTTCATAGGCGACGGCGTACGCGTTCGTGTTCTCGCCCTGCCCACCCTTGTCTCCCGTCACAAAAATCACAATCGTTCCATCAGAATTGTAGAAAGCAGTTTGCGAACGCCCGGATTCATATCCGCCAACCTTCTTGAAGCCGGAAAGATGCGAGGAATACCACCCAACCGCGGCATCGACCTTGATGTCGTAAAGGGAATAGAAAACGGCCTTCATCTTGCTTTTGCAGACCTGGCCGTCGGGCATTTTTGTGGGTTCGTTGTAGGTGTACGCCATGTTGGCGATGTGTTTTCCAGAGTCCGTCGCAGGAATCAGCGGAAGGCCGGTCAGTGGGTCGCTCGTAAGCAATTTTCCCTGGCCGGTTGCATTGGTGAGACAAGAAACGAACATTGTTGCTGCCAGAAAAAGGGTCTTCATTGAGATTCTCCAGTTGAACGTGTGAACCTGCAGTCAGTTTTCTGCGCAGTTCGGTCGCCCGTGCATTTCCCTCGCGCCGGGCTACAGCGCGTCTGCGATCTCCTTGGCCAGAGGCTTCACGGCGTTCGTATTGCACGGGCAGGCGATGAACATGATCCGGACGAAATTCTTTCCCTTGCGCATCATGATCATTCCGTCCGCCGACACGAACGCCTGATCGCCGATACCAGGCAGGCCTTCCTGGTCTCCCATGACGCCAAGCACCTTGGCATTCAGGCGCATCTGTTCCTCCGCGGCGTTCTGATCGACCGAAAACGAGAACACCGGCACTTCACCGGAAGTGTCTTGCTCCGATGCCGGCTGTTCGCTCTGAAATGCTTTGAACATGCCTCCCGCAAATTTCTGGATCGTCTGTTGCGTCTGTGGGTCCGCGCCGCGCGCGGCCATCATTGCGGTGGTGTGTTTTGCGAGCATATCCGCCTTATCACCCTTCGCGATGTAAGAACACGAATTGTCCCCAGGCTGAGCGCGGGCGATTACGAGCCCTACCGCGCGGCCGACGTCTTCTTTGCTCAACAGCCGGCATGCGTCGATCCCGCCTGCGCTTCCCGAGCCGGTTCCGCCGCTCGCGGAACCCGGGCTCGCGGAACCCGAGCTCGCGGAACCTGAGCTTGATCCAAGAATGCTCCCTGCTTCCTCATGAATCTTTTGACTGATTCGGTGGGCGGCGTAATAAAGACCTCCGACCGCGAGTGCGCCAGCAACGAAGAAGACGACGACCGCCGCGATCCCAAGCTTGGCCAGCAAGCTCATCTTCTTGTTGGTGACCGGGTTGTTGGGGACCTGGGGCGGAACGGTTGTAAATGCCGGCGCGGCAACGGGGGCCGGGACGGCGACCGGCGCTGCGGTTCCTGCATTTTGTTGTACCGGCTGGGGCGGCGCGGGAGTCGTTGATTGACTTATGTTTGCGCCGCACTTTACGCAAAAAGGGCCGCTGAGAGGTGCCCCGCATTTGACGCAGAAATTAGCCATGGGTTAACGCTCCTTATATGCAAACTTGAACCGGCGGTGGGGTTGGTGTACTCAAATCGTGTTGCCCTCTCGAGCAGTGTTTCGCTCTGGCCCTCATTTCCTTCGAAGACACGGACTCGAATAACTCCCTACTTCTCACTCAGTGATGATTTGGGGATCGTCAGGCTTGACCGTTCCGCAGTCGGATTTGACGAAGTGACCGCTGGACTTCGTGGTCGACTCGCTCGATTTGCCCTTATTGACCATCTTCATTGTCGTTGTACCTCGAGTATGTTCGGAATCCACGAGTTCTAACACCTGATGTACGCTCGTCTGAACGTTCTGGTGGCTGCAGGAAATATCTACGGTCATGCTGTGGCTGGTGATGTCCTGGCTTGCCACCTTACAGCCCGGTCGGGAGCCGGCCTTGGTTAACGCCTCGGCGAAAGTTTTCTGGGTGACGCAGTTGAGTACCCGTACGCTGGGCGTGCCGTCATCGTTGTAGGCGGTGCTTTCCCAGAGCCCTTCCTTGATGGGCAGAGTCTGGCCAAAGGCGCAGACGGCGACGCAAAGAAAGAGGATACCGAGCAGAATACTCTTCATTAAGACCAACCTCCGTGGTTTGGAATGGCTAACAGGAATGCGACTATAAGGGCTCGTTTCATCATGATCGTCGTCATCCCCCAAGGGACGTCCTCAGGTGGAAGTTGGCATCTCCCCAGATGCCGACTTCCCCCTGATGGCTCGTGGGCAGCATTCCGAACTGGTGATCGCGCGAATCGCGGCCCTGCGATCGTCAATCTGCAGGGACTTGGTCGTCGAGGTCAATGAAACTGTTCTTTAAACGTGCTTTAACTGATAAGTGTCTCGTCTTAATAGGCTTAGAACTGATCCTTAACTGGGCTGTGCTACCATTTGTGGCCAAGGGATCAGCGTGTTGCCTGGGGAATCTCACAAAAAGGCTGTCCACCAGTTTGGTCCCTTCCAGCTTGATACCAGCAAGTCCACTCTGGCTCGCCACGGCACCCAGCTGAAGTTGCAAGATCTGCCCTTCCGCCTGCTGGTGATCCTTGTGGAAAGGCCAGGAGAGATCGTCTCCCGCGAAGAGGTACGCCAACACCTGTGGCCCCAGAACACTTTCGTGGAGTTCGATAACAGCTTGGGAGTGGCGATCCGGAAGATCCGGGATGCACTCGGGGATAATGCGGACGCACCCTGTTACGTGGAAACGGTGCCGCGGCGAGGCTACCGTTTTTTGGCGCCGGTCACTACGGTCACGGAAGCACAAGAACCGGTGCGCCTCCTCACAACTGAACCGGAAAGACCTCCGCTTTCTCCAGTCAGAGAAAGACGCTCTGTCATTTCATGGCGGTACGTGGCCATGGCTGCATTGTTAGTGCTTGTGATCTGTGGCATCGCTTATCGATTCCGCGGTTCTCGGACCAGGTCGGAAAACAAGGTTCCGGCCGAGACCGACGTGTCTCCGGTACACGTTCGACGATCTGTAGCCGTGATGGGTTTTCGCAATTTGCCTGGACGGCCCGAGGACAACTGGCTCTCGCCGGCCTTTGCAGAAATGCTCACTACCGAACTCGCCGCGGATAGTGCCTTACGCATGGTCTCAGGGGAGGACGTGGCGCGCGCCAAACGAGAACTCCCACTGTCCGACGAAGACAGCCTGGCGAAAAAGACCCTTGAGCGGCTCCATGAAAATCCTGGAGCGGACGTGGTGGTACTCGGCTCATATACGCCGTTGCCGGGAAAAGGGGAGAGGCGGATTCGTCTGGACGTTCGCCTTCAAGATACCGTACATGGCGAGACCATTGCTGAGCGAGCTTTTGTGGGGAACGAAGACAACCTTTTCGAACTCGTGTCCGAGGCCGGAGCGTCTCTTCGGCAGAGCTTGGGAGCGACATCGATTTCAGAAGAAGCTTTCGCGCAGAGCAGAGCCGCCCTGCCCGTGAAGCCGCTGGCGGTAAAGCTTTACACGGAAGGTCGGTCTCGTCTCTGGGCATTCGACTTTGTCCAGGCCCGTGATCTGCTTGTCCAGGCGATCGCGGTCGAACCGGATTTTCCTCTGGCACATTCCGCCTTGTCTGATACATGGCGCCATCTCGGATACGACCTGAAGGCGCAGGACGAGGCCGAGCACGCGCGCATGCTTTCGGAGCACCTAAGCATAGAAGAACGTCTCCAAATTGAAGGCCAATACTATTCCTCGCTGCAGGATACAAACAAAGCGATTGAGGTGTACCGAAAGCTTTTTGCCCTGTTTCCCGACAACCTGAATTACGGACTTCGGTTGGCAGACGAGCAACGCGTTGTGAACTCTGAAGATGCGCTGAAAACCGTGGCCGCATTGCGGCGCCTGTCCGGTCCAGCCGCTGACGATCCACGGATCGACATGATCGAATCGCGCGCTTGGATGAAAAATGACTATGCGAAAGCGCAAGCCGCAGGGCGGCGTGCGATTGAAAAGGGAACCGCACAGGGTGCTCACTTGCTCGTCGCACGTGCCTATGGAATCCTTTGCCAGACCGGCGGAAATGGTTCTTCCACCGAGCAGGCCATCCAAGACTGCCAGAATGCTCACCAGAGTTATGCGGCGGCCGGCGATCGCAACAACGAAGCGCGAACCCTTAGTGATTTTGCCGGGCTCTACTATCAACTGGGCCAGATCGATCGGGCGGAGAGCATGTATCGAGAGGCTCTCAGAATGTTCCGCGAGACCGGCGCTATCGATGGGATAACGACGGCTTCCAGTAATCTCGGCGATGTCTTTCTGGCTCGCGGGAATCTCGCCAACGCTGAGAATGCCCTTTCTGAAGCGCTTCCCGGTTATAAAGAAATGGGAGATAAGGACGGCATTGCGCTAACCCTGAACGACTTTGGAGAAATCGCTCGGCGTCGAGGGGAGCTTGACAAGGCCCTAACCACCTTGGAGCAAGCCAAGACTGTAGCTGAGGAAGCTAATGACAAAAGTGCTGTCGCCGATGTCCTTTCGGGAAGAGGAGACGTTCTTACCGACCGCGGCGACTTGGTCGCTGCCCGGCAATCTTACAAGGAAGCACTGGCGATTCGTAAGCAAACTGGCGAGAAGCAGACAGCGGCAGAAACTGAGCTTGCGCTTGCACGCCTGGCAATTGAAGAAGGTCATGCTGCGGACGCCGAAAGTGTGATCCGTAGATGCAAGGAGCAGTTTCACCAAGATCAGCAGGCCGACGACGAGTTGGCCGCCAGCATCGTTCTGATCGATGCTCTCCTTGCCGAGTCCAGGCTTTCTGATTCCGAGTTTGAGACGGGACAGGCGAAATCATTGGCCGATAAAAGTGCGAACACACTACTCCATTTGCAATTTGAAATTGTGTCTGCCCGTGTACAAGTAGCCTCAGGCCATTTCCCGTTTGCGAGCGCAGAACTAGAGAAGACACTTCAAAGCGCGCATTCTCATCAGCTGCTGGAGCTTGAGTTCGAATCGCGGCTAGCCATAGCGGAGTTACGAAACCGGGCAGGACAGCCGGTCGCGGCCCGGGCAGAGTCGTTGAGCTTAGAGAATGCCGCCAGAAAGAGCGGGTTCGGGCTGATCGCGAGGAAAGCCCTGTCCTTTCGCAATGCTCACGAATAAAAGACCTCACTCGTCGATCTCCGGTTGCTTCCCAATATTTCCATGGCGATGCGAGGAGTGCGCGCTGTAGTCCCGGTCTTGCCTTTTTCATGTTGCGCGTGCAACATCTTTATGTTGTAATGGCAACATAGAAGGTGTCCAATGAGTGAAATCCTGGAAGCGCTCTTTCATAGGCGAGCAGTGAAGGCTTTTGAGCCGGTCGAAATCCCACAAGCACTGCGTGAACAAATTCTCGATGCAGCCCGCCACGCTCCCTCCAGTTTCAATTCGCAACCGTACCGGTTCTTTTGGGTGGAATCATCGCCCGGAAAGGCAGCCGCGGCGAAACTCTGCATGGGACAGATGCCCGCGGCAACGGCGTCGGCGCTGGTGGTTGCGGTGGCCGACATCGGGTCGCTGGCAGCGACCTCGCAAGCCCAATTGGAGTGGATGCGCAGAAGCGGCTTCAGCCAGGCCAAAGTCCGAGACTACGAGCGGACGGCGAAGATCGGCCGGATCCTGTTCATGCCAGGACCGTTCGGTATTTTTGGCGCGGTCAAGTGGGCGATTTTTCGGCTGGTGAATTTGTGGAAGACGATGGGCATGCCGCCAGTGTTTCGACAGGACGTGTTTAAGTGGGCGACGAAGAGCACATCGCTAGCCTGTGAGAATCTGATGATCGCCGCCGAAGCGCTGGGACTCAACACCTGCCCCATGGAAGGGTTCGATGGCCGCAGACTCTCCAGATTTCTCGGGCTGTCAACCCGGTATCATGAAATTGTGATGGTGATTGCGATCGGGAAGAAATCGCCTGCTTATGCGGAACCGCCTCAGTGGCGGCGGCCTCTCGAGGCTACGGTAACCGTCCTATGATCGACGCTCCAAAGATCGACACTCCAAAGATCGACGCACCAAGGGTCATCGCTCCTATGATCACCGTTCCAAAGAAGGATATTCCTCAAGACATCTTAAGGGACTCAGTTCTTGCCCATGTTGCTGCAGCCTATTTTTCCGTCGGCAAGAGACTTGAACGAAAAACCCGGTGCTCTGCGACTCGTGGCTTCATCCTATCCACACTCCGGGGCGGCGCCGTGCTCAATCAGAATCAAATCGCCACACTTCTCGGTATCGACCGAACTGTCGTGCACCGAGCCATCAAGTCCATGGTTCAGGAAGGGCTGGTGTCGGAGAGAAAAGCAAAATCGGGCAGGGCAATTCATGTCACGTTGACGCCCAAAGGCCACAAATACAGGAAACGCCTGATCAATGCGAGGATGGCCGCTGACGATAAACTCCGAAAAGAACTGACTCCGGAGGAACGCACAACCCTTCTTCGACTCTTGAAGTTGATTGCTGAATTAGAGTTCTGAGGCTGTGCCGCCGTCCATTCTGGATGGGGATTCTAGCTTACGCGCACGTTGCACAAACGGGCTTCGGAGACATCTCCTCGAAGCGGACTACCGAGGAGTTAATCCGATTTTATGGGTCCAGTGTAAGTCGCGTTACCGGACAAGTGCACGCACGAGCCCCCGGGCTCGCAGTAGACCCTGTGCGCAGTTTGCCCAGAGTAGAATACCCGTCCCGATGTTGCTCCACGCCACCAGCGTATTGGAACGTAACAAAATCGCGCAGCCAGTGCACCAGAGGGTTATCGCGATCCCCCAAAAATAGTAACGTGCCTGCCGAAAAATCTTGCCGAGAGGCAGAAAATGAAGTCCGACCACGATAGCGGCCAAGACAGGAGCCAGGTCCGGACGGTGAAAGACGTAAGCGGCCGTACTGAGAATTGCAATTGCCGTAAATTCCAGAATGACTATGACAATAAACTGCTTGTTGATCCTTTTTATCCGCGCATCGGGTGACGCAAGGTAGTTTCGGCGTAAAGACCGTCCCTTGCGGATGACGTAGATGGAGGATCCCAGCAAGAGGATTCCAAAGACGTCGAAAAGTACAATAACCGCAGGCGTGAACGCATGGGCTATTCCGAGACCCGAGCCAATCCAACCCATGCCAAACATCCCTGCTACCAGCGCTCCGAAGCCGGAACGGAGAACGACTTGCGCTTGAAAGGCAGGATCTTCGTCCATGATGAGAATGTTATGACGATACACTAAGGTTATCCAGAAACGGGCTTCGAGGAGATCAACAGATTTCCCAGAACCCGACTTCGGGGCAACGTCGTCGGAGTCCAGGTCAACGTGTTGCCGTCTCGGCGTTGAAGAAGATTTGAGGGCTCCGGGGAATACCTGCTACTCCCAGCGAAACACCTTCGCCGAAAGCGCCGTGCACACAATGAACGTCACCGCCAGTGCGGTCAGGTCGCGCGCGTGCGCCCACCACGCATCACCCTTCCAAATGCCTTCGAGCAGTGACACCGCGTAGGTCAGCGGCAAAACCTTGGCCACCGCTTGAACCGCTGGCGGTAGCGACGCAACCGGCCCGAAAAGTCCCGAAATCGCCATCATCGGGTACATGATGATGGCGCCAATCGGCTGCGCAAAACGCGCTGTGGGAACGAGGCTGGCAATGAGAAAGCCGATCGACAAAATGCTGCAGGTGCTTATGAGGAGGGCTATCATGAACCCCACCAAGGGGGCATGAATGCCGACCGGATAGTAGCGCTTGCCCATCGCCACCATTAATACCAATGTGGCCGCACTGAGCAGCAGCTTGACCATCACGTGGGCGGTGAGAATCGTATGGGGGCGCAGAGGAGTGGCGCGGAGTCGTTTGAGAATGCCCCCCTCGCGGTAGATTGAAATGATGGTGACCAGCGACAGCACAGCGGCGATGAGGATCAGGACCGAAGCGAGCACTGGTAGACCGACGCCGACAAAATTACTCGCCGCGGGCGATGTGAGTGCCGCTCTGCGGCCGACCATTCGACCCGCCACGATGAACACCAAAACCGGAATACCGATCGTCCCAATCGCCCCCAACGGCTCACGCATAAAAATCTTGATTTCGATCCATGTCAATTTCCAGAGTCCACGCAGCATAGGGATCAAGCCTCGTTAAACCAAGCGTCGTTAAATCAAGCCTCAGTCGCGAATCGAGTGACCGGTCAGTTTAAGAAAGACATCCTCAAGGTTGGGGAGAATTGTGCGGAAATCGGTGACCCGTATCCGATTCTCCGAAACGCAATGAATCACTTCGGTGACCAGATCGTTGCTGCTACCCCGGATCGTGAACAGCGATCCACTACACGTGATCTCCTCGACTCGCGGGATCGTTCGAAAACGCTCCGCAGCGCCTTCGTCGTCGGTGGCGAGAACGACAGTTCGCTCAGGGCAGTGCCGTTTAACGAGGCTCTCTGGGCTGTCGATGTCGATGATGCGTCCATGTTCGATGATTGCCACCCGGTCGCATAGCCGCTCGGCTTCCTCCATGAGATGTGTGGTCAGGAAAACCGTCTTGCCGCGCTCGCGGATTCCGCGCACCAAGTCCCAGATGGCGCGCCGCGCCTGCGGGTCCAGCCCGGTGGTCAACTCGTCGAGAAACACCAGTTCCGGATCGTTGATCAGCGCAAGGGCAATGAACAATCGTTGCTTCTGGCCGCCTGACAAGGTCATGAACCAGGCATTCCGCTTGTCGATAAGGCCAAGCTGTTCGAGCAACCGTTCGCCGTCGATCGCATTCCGGTGGTAGAGGGATGCCCAGAGGTCTACCGCCTCCCACACTTTGATGCGCTTCTGCAGCTGTGCCTGCTGCAGCTGAACTCCAATTCGCTCCTGCAGCTTGTAAACGTCGCTAAAGGGATCAAGACCCAGCACCGAGATGGTGCCCCGATCGGGCGTTCGCAGACCTTCGATGCACTCCATCGTTGTGGTCTTTCCTGCGCCGTTGGGCCCAATTAATCCAAAGATCTCACCGTCTCTAACCTCAAACGAAACGTCGTCGACCGCCACCGTAGAGCCGTAGGTTTTCCGGATTGCGGAGACTCGAATGACTGGGTGCATGATCGACTGGAAAAATCCAAGACTTGCTGAACCGGAATGATGGTCAATATTCTCGCGACTTAGTTTAGGGCTGAGAACTCGGATAGACAAGTATCCCCAGTAGTCAGAAGCGCCGCCGAGGCAAGCAAATACGACGCTTTGGCGGCCTTGTCGGCCTACCGGAAGTTATCCAGAAACGGGTTTAGAGGAGATCAACAATCGATCTCCTCCAAGCCGCCTTCGGGACAACGTCGTCAGAGTCCGCCTGAAACGTGAAAACGGAACTTCCGGTTAGCTCGTTTCTCAGCCGCAATCGGCAAGCGCAAGACTCCTGGGTGTTCCGGCCCGATCGGGCGAATGGAGTTGGTAGAGTCGTGGCTGAGGAAATCGTCGCGGCGGCTAATAATTGCAGCTGTGAAATATTCCGACCATTCCACCCGACAAGTAGCATTTCATATCCATGTCTGCATTCACTTTGTTATTCATGTCCTCAGCGGGATTCGGGTTAAACCCACCTTTGGGATTGCTGTCGGGCGTGTTTGCCGAAGAAGGTTCCAATGCTCCGATTGCGGCCATGACGGCTACAAAGGCAAGCAAACCGACAACTAACTTCTCGGTTGCAGTCGAAGCAGACACGCCAGTTGCCGGCGTCAGCTTGAGAGTGCCTGGAAGAGCGGAAAGAACGAGGGCGGGGTCGCGCCCAGCGGCGGCATTCGCGCGATACTGCGCAGCTTTCTGCCGCATCAGATTCACATTAGCGCCCTGGCATGACTCTGCCTTCGCATTCCAACCTCGCGCCTGAACTTTGTTCTGGGGAACGCCATTCCCTTTGGAGTACAACTCTCCGATTTCCATCATGGCGATGCAGTTCCCACCGTCAGCAGCCTTTTTGTAGGCATCCTTTGCCATGCGATACCAGTAGGGTCGCTCACCGCCCAGCATTCCTTCGTTGTATTCAAAACCCAGGGTCAACCACCCTTTGGGGTCGCCCGCTTCGGCGGCTTTTGTGGCCCAGTAGGTCGCCCGCTCTCCACTCACCGGAGTCCGTTGCTCAGCGTAGACATCGGAGAGCAGCGACATAGCAGGGGCATAGTTGGCTTCCGCGGCCTTTTGGAGGAGTTCAAGAGATTGGGATGAGTTTGACGGCATCCCGAGTCCGTCACGGTAAAGAATCGCTAGTTCGTACGCAGCCTGCGCTTCGCCGCGATCGGACGCCAGGTGATACCAGTAGGCAGCCCCGGCGTAGTCAGGTTGCGCATTTCCCTCCGGGCTCAGACTGCCGTACTGATAGATTTTCCCGAGTGCCAGTTGGGCCTTGGCGTCACCCGCGTCGGCTTTCGCGGTGAGAGCATGCTTCAATTGATCGATCCCGCTTGGCTTGGTGCCCAGTGCAGTCAGCACCGGCTTTTTCAGTCCGGCCGACTGAGTTCCATAAACATAGCCGGCCCTCCCTAGCGCGGCGAGCGCCTTGAGAGCGAGGGCTTTCTCTTTTTCCAGGCCGATATCGCTGGGGCCGATCAGCAATCGCATGGTGCCGCCGCGGAAAACAAAAAGCGTTACGTTATTGGGCGGTCCGGTCCAAAAGGCTGCATCGCCGAGACCGGGCAAATCCGCCGGATGGTCGTAGGTGCGCTGATCTACCTGTCTGCGAACTTCATCCACAGCATGCGCGTCGGGCGTGGGCGAGTAGCGGACCTCGAGGCTGAAGCTCACCACTTTCGCGGGCCGCGGCTGATGGGACCCCCAGTTGGTAAAGTTACACACCCGGCCAACCGGCCCCTTGAGGAAATCTTGATCGTCTAGAAGCGAGCGAAAGGATGGATTAGGCTGAGGCGGCTGGAGGGTCACTCCCAAGACAGCTTCCGCGTCCTCTTTGCTGAGCAACTCGCAGGCAGTTTTATTTTGCGCATCAGCGGAGGAGCACCAGAGCAGGGCCAAGCCAAGCGGCAGAACGAAACGGACCGCGACATACCGCATATTGTCCGGCAGAATATACCAGCTTGCGTGGTTCTTGCAACAGCCGCGTGATTTTCGTGTCCTGCGAACACGGTTTCGAATTACTCCAGGGGATGGTTGGCGGTATTGGAGAACGCCCTTCGCTCGAAGAACGAAGTCGTTCCCGAACTGTCGGCAACCCTTCCCTTGGGATTACTTCAGGGCTGCCCGTGACTCGGGAGGAATCGATCGATTGGGTTGCGAATTCGCCGCAACGCACTTTTTTGGGCGCATTTAACGGGCTGCTGCGTCGGCGTATATTCAGCGCATGAGGTCCGTCGTTCCACCCTCCAGATATTTTTCTGCATGGCAAGAATCATCCCATGGTCGCTTCGATTGGCGAGAGAAGACAAGCTCTTCTGGATAGCGTGGCTGAACCACCTGCATCCCTGTCCGTTCCAGTTGTGAGAATACCAGCTGAAATAGCACAAAGAGTTGCAGTGCTCACTATTGACCAGTAATGGCCCGTTAGTAACGCCTAGAATTCTGTCTAAGGCCGCCGCTGTAATCAGCAGAAAAGGAAATGCGACGAGTCAAGTCCAGTTCGCACTGGTGTGCGTTGGATTGATTTGCGCTGTGGAAATGCACGGTTCTGCTGTGAGCGAGCCCTTGCTTTTAACGAGTTCAAACTTGATTGGAGATCACAATGTTGAAACGTATTTTGGCCGTAACGACTTTGGTAGCGATTGCAACTCTGACCGCCGCCGCCTCGGACCGCGAGGATGATGTGAACCGTACCCAGAAAGCTGCCCAGGTCTTCAAGGAGATCATGAATACTCCGGATCAGGGCATCCCTTCGGGTCTTCTGGAATCGGCAAAGTGTATTGCCATCATTCCAGGGGATAAGAAGTTCGCCTTCATATTCGGCGGCAGCTACGGCAGAGGACTGGCAACCTGTCGAACCGAGCATGGCTGGAGCGCTCCCATGTTTGTGGCGATTGATGGCGGAAGTGTGGGTTACCAGATCGGGGGCTCTTCCACTGACATCGTGATGCTCTTCATGAACGATCATGCCCTGCAAAGCCTGATGAGCGACAAATTCAAGCTTGGAGCAGACGCTTCTGTAGCGGCCGGACCCGTGGGCCGGCATGCCACGGCTGCGACTGACCTTAAATTGAATGCGGAGATCCTGTCTTACTCGCGGTCCAAAGGGGTTTTTGCCGGAGTGAGTCTGGATGGCGCTGTAATGCAAGCCGACAAAAGCGGAGACCAAGCCATGTATGGCGACGACGTAAACCGCCATGAAATTCTTGCCGGCAAAGTTGCGGTACCTGCATCGGCTCGAGAATTGGTAGAAGAGCTTGGCGGATACGCCCACATAGCTAAAGCTGAATAGCGGCTCGGGCGATGAGATCGAAGGTGCCGCTGTCTCAACAACAGCGGCGCCTTAGCAATTGACTTCTGTCCAGAATTTCAAACTTCTGTGACAAATTAGATTGGGAGGCCAATTATGGCAAAAACTGCAGTGGGTTTATTTGAAACCTCAGGATCGGCCGATGAGGTCGTTCGCGACCTCGAGGCCAGCGGTTTCCTTCGGAACGACCTCCGAATTTTGAAGGAGCCGCTGGAGATGGCAGGGAGCGGACTCATGAGTACGCCCCACACGGATTTTGAAGTGGGGTTGACTCGTGATCTTACGGCATTCGGGGTCCTCGAAGCGGACGCGGAAGACTACGTTCAAGGAGTGCGGCGCGGAGGAGTGATGGTCTTCGCGACCGGAGCTGGCGACAAAGCTCAGGCGGCAACTGAGATTATGAACCGCCACGGCGCTGTAGAGGTCGAAAAGATCAGCGGATCGCGGCCGGAACTACCTGGCGCCGACCACGGTGAGGAGCCTCCCGTCCACGATCTTTCCGTCCAAACTGGAAGGTTCCGCTCGCCAGGTACTGGTGCTCGCTTGTTCGTGTGGTAGCAATTCTGTCAAATCACAGCGCGCCGTGAGTCACGGGCGCCTGCGGACATTCGGTCGGGCGTACCCGCCAACTCCGACGAGTAGTGCTTGCGGCAGCGGGATCCTCGGTTAATCCCACGTCGCAAGCACTAGATTCTTGGCGCTGTGCGTGATTGATCCCAGTTGCCACGGCGCGACGAACTACTCCGAGGCGACTCGCTTAGCAGCGGTAGAGAATAGGTATTCCATCCTCACTCGAAACCCAACCTCTCTAACGTTGCTCCCCTTATCTGCCTGTTCCACGTATCGGGGAAACTCCTCTGTCGTGGTGATGCCCTTGTCCTTCAACAGTTGAACGATGCCACCAATCTGAGCATCCAGTGTTTCAAGATAAGGGAGGACTTCCTCAAAAACCTGTTCCGCTGGGCTTACATTCATTTATCAATCTCCTTACATAGAGTGGTTCTTCGATCCGATGGCTTGCAGGCTACCTGGTCACAAAAGTTTTTAATTGCTGCGCCGCAGGTAAAAGGTAGCATCTGATCAAGATGAGGGCCTTCATTCCGTATGATGCAACCTTACACAGTTTTTAAAATGCTCAATTCTGATCAGTTTTCCGAAGTCCAAGGTTTCATACTTGCGATTCAAACACAAAGACCACACCGACGGGCGAACTCGACTACTTGAAGTCCAGAAGCAGGAATATGGAGGTTTGCAATCATGGCCGCAAAACTCGCGACGGTAGACGAATACATTTTGGCGAATGCGGAAGGTTCGGGTGCGCTTCCAGACGGGGGCCTTTCTTCGTCCAGAGCCAACGAGAAACCGCAGTTTGGTGGGATGCAATTCGACTGCGGATACCTCTCACCGTTTTTTATCACTGACCCCGAACGCATGGAAGTAGCCTTCGAGAACGCCTTCGTTCTCGCTTACCCAGGAAAACTCAGTTCCAAGAAAGACCTGCTTCCGTTACTTGAGCAGATCACGAAGAATGGCAACCCCCTGCTCATCGTCGCGGAGGATGTTGAAGGCGAAGCTCTGGCTGCTCTCGTCGTGAACAAGCTACGTGGCTTCCTGAAAGTTGCGGCCGTCAGCGTTCCGGAGTTGGGTGATCAACGCAAAAGTTGGTTGCGGGACATCGCTCTGCTGACCGGCGGCAAAGCCCTAATGGAAGGCTGCGACACCCACCTAAAAAATATAAAGATTTCCGACCTCGGGTATGCGAAGAAGGTCATTATCAACAAAGGCCGTACGGTGATTGAGAGTAGGGCCATATCGCGCCAACTCTGCAGTTCTGTACCGCTGAAGAGTTCTCCCGTCTCCGATTTGAGTCAGAAGGGCAAGCGGGAATATTCTTCTACCCAACCAACCACTATTTGAGGAGGAAACGAATGCAGCTCGGAATGATAGGCCTGGGACGAATGGGCTCGAACATGGTGCAACGGCTGATGAAAGCCGGTCACGAGTGCGTAGTGTCTGACACGCATCCGCAAGCCGTGAACGATGTCGTGGCGAAAGGCGCCAAGTCGTCCGACAGCATCGCGGATTTTGCGAAAAAACTCAGCAAACCCCGCGCCGTGTGGATGATGGTTCCGGCGGCGGTCGTCGATTCGGTATTGACTTCACTTACACCCGTGCTGGAGCCGGGCGACATCGTAATCGACGGCGGCAATTCCTACTACCACGACGATATTCGCCGCGCCGGTGAATTGAAGAGCAAAGGAATTCACTACGTGGATTGCGGAACCAGCGGCGGCGTGTGGGGATCGGAGCGGGGATATTGTCTGATGATCGGCGGGGAGGAAGCGATTGTGAGTCATCTCGATCCGATCTTCAAGTCGTTGGCCCCAGGTGTGGGCTCAGCGGCGCGGACGCCAGGGCGGACCGGCGAGCCTTCGACATCAGAAAACGGCTACTTGCGCTGCGGCCCGAACGGCGCGGGTCACTTCGTAAAGATGGTCCACAACGGTATTGAGTACGGCATGATGGCTGCGTTTGCCGAGGGATTGAACATCATTAAGAATGCCAACATCGGCAAGATGAAGCGCGATGAGGACGCCGAGACAACTCCGCTGCGCCATCCGGAGCTCTATCAATATGATATGGACATGCCCGAGGTCGCAGAGGTCTGGCGGCGCGGCAGTGTTATCGGTTCCTGGCTGCTTGATCTGACCGCCGCTGCGTTGCGAGACAATCCTGATCTCTCGAATTTTGCGGGCCGCGTGTCGGATTCCGGAGAGGGACGGTGGACGGTGCAGGCAGCGGTGGATGAGGGCATTCCGGCGCCCGTGATCAGCGCTGCGCTCTCTACGCGATTTGCCTCACGCGGTAACGAAGAATATGCTGCCAAATTGCTTTCAGCGATGCGCTACGAATTCGGGGGCCACAAGGAGAAAGCTGCCGGTAAGCCGGAGGCGGTCTGATGATGGATTTCCAGTCTGACGCGTTTGTGTTTTTCGGCGCCACCGGCGATCTCGCGCACAAACAGATTTTCCCTTCGCTTCAGGGGTTGATTCGTAATGAAGGTTTCAATCTGCCAATCGTCGGCGTGGCCAAAGCAGGTTGGAATCTTGATCAACTTAAAGCGCGCGCCAAAGACAGCCTGGAAAAACACGGCGGCCTCGACCAGGATGCGTTCAACAAGCTGACCGGCCTTTTGCGCTACGTGGACGGCGACTACAACGATCCGAACACTTTCGCCCAGCTGCGTAAAGAGTTGGGCCCGGCGAAACAACCGCTACATTACTTTGCGATTCCGCCCAGCTTGTTCGGCACGGTTGCCGAAGGGCTGGCCAAGTCGGGCTGCGCTGAGAATGCGCGCGTCGTAGTGGAGAAGCCCTTCGGGCGTGACCTGGCATCGGCACAGGAACTCAACCGAATTCTGCACCGCTATTTCCCTGAAGAACGAATCTTCCGCATCGATCATTTTCTGGGAAAGGAACCGGTACAGAATATTCTTTACACCCGCTTCGCCAATCCAATGTTCGAACCGATCTGGAATCGCAACTACGTGCGAAGCATTCAGATCACCATGGCGGAGAAGTTCGGCGTCGACGATCGCGGCAAGTTCTACGACGAAGCCGGCACGGTGCGGGATGTGGTTCAAAATCACCTGCTGCAAGTCCTGGCCATCCTGGCCATAGATCCGCCGACCGGGGAGGCCCACGACGCATGGCGCGACCAGAAGGCCGCGTTGCTCAAGGCGGTACGGCCGATTGCTCCGGGGGACGTCGTGCGCGGTCAGTACAACGGTTATCGGGGAGTGCCGGGCGTAGACGCAGCTTCTACGGTCGAGACTTTCATTGCGCTCAAGCTGTTCATTGAAACCTGGCGATGGGCCGGCGTGCCCATCTATATCCGCGCAGGAAAAATGCTGCCGGTTACCGCGACCGAAGTGTTCGTTGAATTCAAACGCCCGCCGATGGAGACCTTTGGCGAGATCGTGCCCGGCACGTCCGCACATCTGCGCATGCGTATCAGTCCAGACATCGCCATCGGAATGGGGGTGCGGGTGAAGACGCCGGGCGAGCAGATGACAGGCAGCGACGTGGAGCTCACACTCACCGAGCAGGCTGCGGACGACAGGCCGCCATACGAACGGCTGCTGGGCGACGCTATGCGCGGACTGACTGAACTCTTTACCCGTCAAGACGTAGTGGAAGCGCAATGGCGTGCGGTCGATCCGATCCTGGGCAACGTTACGCCGGTGCATCCTTATGATCCTGGGACGTGGGGGCCCGACGAGGCTGACCATCTCATGGCCAGCGACGGACCATGGGTTAATCCCACGGTGCAGGAAGAAAACGAGAAAGAGCTAGAAAAATGAACCGGCGATTGACGGAAGCGACTTCATGGCATGCGCTGCAAGCGCATTACGAGTAGATCAAGGACATCCAACTGCGGCAGTTGTTTGCCGATGATCCCAATCGCGGTGAGCGATTAGCTGCCGAGGCCGCCGGCCTTTATCTCGACTACTCGAAGAACCGAATTACCGATGAAACCCTTCAGCTGCTGCCCGGAATCTTCATGTCGGGTCTTCCTGTCACCTCTTGACGGCCAATGGTCGAATGTCTACCATTGTTCCAGTTGGGGGTCGAATGTCTTCCATGGCAAAGCAGGCACCGCAACGCGCGAACCTTCTTCAAGGCACCCTTGACATGCTGATCCTGCGAACTCTTCTTTACGGTCCTGCTCATGGGCACCAGATCGGCAAGCATATTCAGCGCACTACGAACGACTTTCTGCAGATGCAGCACGGCTCGCTCTACCCCGCGCTGCACAGGCTGGAGCGAAGGGGATGGGTCACTTCCAAATGGGAGATGGCTCCGGATCGCAATCGAGAATTCAAGTATTACCGCCTTACGGATAAGGGCAGAAAACAGCTTGTGGTCGAGGAATCCGAATGGAAGCGCATGGCGGAAGCTGTCGCACGCATAATGTGGCCCGCGGCTGAGGAGAGCTGACATGTGGTGGCAGATCAGGAAACGGGATCAGGACATAGAGCGGGAACTGCAATCGGACCTTGAGGTAGAGGAAGAAGAGCAGCGGGAGCAGGGCGTGGCACCACAAGAAGCCCGCTATGCCGCGCTCCGTGCTTTCGGCAATCCCAGTCTTATTTCCGAGCAAACTCGGGCGGTCTGGAGCTGGAACGCGCTGGAGAATCTTCTTCGCGATGTGAGGATCGGTTGGCGGCAGCTCTGTCGCAATAAGGTGACGTCCGTGGCCGCTGTGCTTTCCCTCGCCCTCGGCATCGGCTCCTGTGTCGCCGCGTTCCGTCTTATCGATGCCCTGCTCTGGCGTCCGCTGCCCATCTCCGGTGCGAGCAGGCTCTATCTCCTTTCCCGCAATTTGACCGGTCCCGAGGGCAAGCCTATCGAAGACGGCTACTGGGCCACGCCGGACTTCAACCTCATGCGCGATGCCGCGAAGGACCAGGCCGATCTCATCGCCATCAGCTCCGCCGACCGCACGGATGTCACCTGGTCCACCGCCGACGATATGGAGAAGGCCCACGTCGTTTATGTCTCCGGCAACATGTTCCCGCTCTTCGGCCTTGAGCCCACCCTCGGCCGCCTGCTCGCTCCCGGGGATGACCGCGGCCCCGGTCTCGCCCCATACGCGGTCCTGTCGTGGGACTACTGGAACCACCGCTTCGGCCGCGATCCCCGCGTCCTCGGCCGCTCGCTCCACATCGGCGACCAGATTTTCGAAATTATCGGCGTCGGCCCTCGCGATTTCACTGGAACCGAAAAGGGAACCGTCACCGACATCTTCCTGCCCCTTAGCATGAACAGGCTCGCCACCCTGGACAGCGTCGCCTGGCACCACGCGTTTCTGATGTTGAAACCCGGCGTCAACCCGGACACCGTCCTCGAGCCGATTCGGCAGCACCTGTCCGCGGTCAGCCACGCATTCGAGGCCGACTGCTCGAGGTGTCTCCACGGTATGACCCGGGCGAACATCGACCGCGTTCTCAACAAGACGCTCGTCTTCCATCCGGCCGGCGCTGGCATCTCCGATCTCCAGAAGGACTATCGCCGATTACTTGGCATCCTCGGTCTCCTGGTCGCTCTCGTCCTGCTCATCGCCTGCGTCAACGTCGCCAACATGATGACCGCACAGGCTGCCGCCCGTGCGCAGGAGATGGCTCTCCGCATCTCGATCGGTGCCGGCCGACGTCGCCTCGTCCAGTTGATCCTCATCCAAAGCGCGCTGCTCGCTCTCCTCGCCTCCGTTCTCGGAGCATTCTTTGCGGCGTGGTCGGCGCCCTTTGTGCTCAGCCTCGTCAATCCACCCGACAACCCTGCGCGTCTCGATCTTCCCGCCGACTGGCGTGTGCTTCTCTTCGGCTTCGGTCTCATTGTCCTTGTCATTCTCCTGCTTGGTTTGCTGCCTGCTCTGCGTGCCTCCGCCGTCAGGCCCGTCGCCGCGCTCAAAGGCGGTGAAGATCCGCACTCGCCACGCCGTCTCATGCGGGGAGCCGTCTCTCTTCAAGTCGCTTTCTGTTTCCTCGTCCTCTTTCTGTCTTCGCTCTTCGTCACTTCGTTCCAGCGCCTGCAGAATCGTCCGCTCGGTTTCTCCACCGACCGTCTGCTCCTGCTTGAAACCGTTGCCGGCAAAGGCCAACTCCCCGTCGTCTGGAATCAAACTGCCGAGGCGCTCCGTGCCGCCCCCGGCGTCCACTCGGTCGCCATCTCGGGCTGGCCCCTTCTCGGGCGCGTCCGCATCAACAGCGAAATCTCCATCAACGGCGCGCCTCCCAGTCCGACTCCTGCCTGGTTCCTGAACGTGTCCCCTAACTGGCTCTCGACGATGAAGATCTCTCTCGTTTCCGGCAGTGACTTTCGCCCTGAAGACACCTCGCCGGGAGCCGCCATCGTCAACGAAACCTTCGTCAAGACTTTCTTCCCCGGCCAGGACCCCATCGGCCGCACCTTTGAACGCGGTGCCAATCAACCCCTCAACAAAATTGTCGGCGTCACCCCCGACGTCCCTTACAACGACCTGCGCGAGCCCAGCCACGCCGTGTTCTACGTGCCCTTTGACGAAATCGACGACAAATTCGCCCCCAAGGCTGTCGACTTCGCCACCTTCGCGATTCACACCGACGCCCAGAACCCGCTCGTCCTCGCCGAGTCCCTGCGCCAACTCATCGCGCAGCGGCACAACGGCCTTCGCGTCTCGAACATCACCACGCAGCTCGATTTGTTCCGCGACCAGACTATTCGCGAGCGCCTGCTAGCGATGCTTGCCGCCTTCTTTGCCGCCGTCGCGCTGCTCCTCGCCGGCATCGGACTCTACGCTGTGCTCAACTACTCTGTCCTCCAGCGCCGCCGCGAGATCGGTATCCGCATGGCGATTGGCTCGACTCGTGCCGGCATCGTGCGCATTGTGACTTTCGATTCCTTGCCGCTCATTGCGCTCGGAGGCTGCGCGGGCGTCGCGCTCGGATTCGGCGCGGCCCGCTATGTCGAGTCGCTTTTCTACCAGGTCAAAGCAACCGACGCGGATATGATCGCTTTGCCGACGTGTGCCATTCTGCTCACCGCGCTCGTTGCCCTAACTCCTGCCGTGCTTCGCGCTCTGCGCACAGACCCGACTGAAATTCTGCGGAGCGAGTGAGCGACGATTTCCGGTGATCACGAATTTGCAGTTCGTGATCGTGATGCTTGCATGTGTTTTTTCAGCAGCGGCTTAGCGGCGACACCTGGATTATCGGCAGGCAAATCCACTTCAACAGCGCTGGTGCGGCAATACTTCCCCGGAAAAAATCCGCTGGCCGAAAGGGCGATTGACGGGCAATTCGGAAGGCAACTGTCGTTAACGCGATAGCGCTCATTGACCTCTCGCTGCCTAGAACCAGTCGCTACGATAGGCTACCCACCAAGCGATGAAAACGGCCGGAATCGTGGCAGCAAAGGCCCACCAGAACGGGAACAGGAAATCTGCCAGCAGCCCGAGAAGCACAAACACCGTCCAAAATATCTTTCTCTGCATAGGAGGATTTTACGGAAAACGGATACGAGCGGAGGAGCTATTCAAACAGCCAATTGAGGAAGCGATACGGCAAAAACACGACGGACCCCAACACAATCGCCGCCAAGACTCCGAGGATCGCAGCCTGCCCGATGACCTGCCCGCCATGCTTGTTGCGTCTCGCTCGCGCCAAGACTCTGCAGCCTGCACCCCGTTGCTTTACTTGCGCCCCGGATGCGCTTCGTCGCCTTCCGCAACCAGATTGTACGGCCAGGCTTTTTGCTTGATGGTCAGCGTCGGAGCGCTCACCGGAGCCGCTTTGGCCGGGCTCGGCACAGGCCCGGTCACAGGCCCAGTCACAGGATAGTTCAGCGAAGCGAAACTCCAATCGTCCGGAGGATTCGTAATCCCCCAGACATTTCCGTGAGTATAGAGCGACGCCCCGATCAGAAAATATTTGCCATCGTTGCCCAGCGGCAAACAGTTCACCACGCGTGCCGTCACGCTGCCGCCGCCCGGCAAATTGCTCAGCAGCACGGGCGTTTCCGGCTGCAGGGCTTGCGAAGTTCGAAACCCACATCCCTGCGCGCTCACAATCAGCACCATACACTTGTCGGCAAACGGCCGCATCCGGTCCAGACTGGTCACGCTGACCGGAATCTCCACCCGGATCCGCGTGCTGCGTCGCATCGCATTTTGCGTCAAGATTTCCATCTCAGAGTCCGCCTGCAATCCACAACTGCGACCGCCGGGGCAAACCACCTCACTCGTAATTCTCAGACATGAGGATTAGATATTCGTACTGTGACAGTCGTATTGTGACAGACCTGCATCCCAGTTCGATGATGACCGAGGTAACTGGAAAAAGCGCACTACCGATCACAACCCGGCAGAAGGGAAGCTCTGATTAGGCCTCCGGGTTCCGTGCAGCTCTGTGTCCTCTGTGGTTCGCGGTTCTTGTTGGACCTTAATCAGAGCTCCCTTAGAGCCCGGCCGATTACAGCCGGGCATTCAGCCGCGCCCGCCGGATCCCGGCTCGCAGCCCCGCCGCCACAGCCTTTTCGTAGCCATATCGTTTCATCGCTTCCATGGTCGCGGCCGAAATCCCGCCCGGAGTCGCCGCCTCATGCAGCAATTCCGCCAGCGTCTGCCCGCTCTCCCTCCAATAAAGGATCGCCTCCGCAAACGCATGCGCCGCCGCGGTGAGCGCCGTCTTCCGGTCCAATCCCGCAGCCTCAGCCGCCGCGGCCAGCGTGGCCATCGCATGATAGCCGTGGCTCGGCGAGTATGCGGAACTAAAAGCATCGAACCGGATCTCAGAAATTTCCAGCACCGGCCCAACCAGCTCGAAGAACTCCCGCACGCGCTCGCGATCCACCCGCGAAACGCCGCGCTCGTAAGTCAGCGCCGTGAGGCCATGTCCAATGCGGCACACCGGACTCGGCATCGCCCGCGCCCACCGCAAGCCAGCGCCAGTCTCACCCGAACCAGCCGCCCCACGACCCAGCCCGGCGCGCAATTTCTTCAGCGGAATTCCCGCCGCCAAACTCACCGCGATTTTTGTTCGCACCATCACTCCGCTGCGCCCAATCTCCTCCAGCAACTCCGCCACCGACCCCGGCCGCACGGCGATAATCAGCATCTCCGCCCGCAACGCCTCCGCTCGAAGCAGCGCCGACTTCAAATCCCACGCCGCCTCGACCTGGAATTCCCGCCGCAGCGCCCGCAGCTTTTCCGGATTCCGATCATGCACCACGATCTGACGCCCATCCCCCGCCAACCGCAACCCCGCAATCAGCGCCGCCGTAATCCGTCCTCCACCCAGAAACACCGTAGCTTTCATACAGCCTCAGCGCCTAAAGGCGCGGCCGCGCGAACCTCTTACGGTGCGGCTGAAAGCCGCACCCTTTCAAAACTCTCGTTACTGTGCGGCCGGCAAGCCGGCCCCCTTCCAAAACTCCCCCGCTTGTCATGCTGAGCGTAGCCGAGAGGACGGCAAAGCCGTCCTCTCGGCGCAGTCGAAGCATCCCTATGTGCCCGCACAACCGTGGAAGAGCGGCCCTTCAGAGCCTGCCCTGAGCTTGTCGAAGGGGCCGCGTCAGCGTCCAATCAATGAGCAGGGCTTTAGCCCCGAGGCCCCCTTCACCGGCTCGCCAGCCCGCCCGCCGTCTCGCCGCCATCCATCGTGAACACCTGCCCCGTGGCGAACGCCGCATCGTCCGACGCCAGATACGCAAACAGCCCCGCAATCTCCTCCGGCGTGGCGTGCCGCCCCAGCGGAATCTTCCGCATTCACTTCCGCCAGCATCGCATCCGAATATTCCGCCCGCTGCATCGGCGTCAGCACATATCCCGGAGCCACCGCGCACACCCGCACCCGCGGCGCCAGTTCCAGCGCCATCGACCGCGTCAGCTCAATCACTCCCGCCTTGGTCGCGTTGTAGTCCGCATAATACGGATATCCCATCACCCCATTGGTCGACGCCGTCTGCAGAATCACTCCCGCGCCGGATTTACCAGAAGAACCCTCGCCCGAGTAACTCTCCCACATGTGCCGCGCCGCCGTCTGCGCCACATAAAACATGCCCGTCAGGTTCACCGCGATGACCCGCTCCCACTCTTCCGGAGTGATGTCGAGAAACTTGTGCCGGATGCTGATGCCCGCATTGTTGATCAGCACATCCACGCCATCCATCAGCCGGATCGCCTCGGCAAACGCCGCCTCCACCTGCATCAGGTCGGTGACGTCGGCAATGATTGCTTCCGAGATGCCGCCCTCGCCCACCCCGCGCAACTCATGCTTGATCCGCTCGCAGGCCACCGCGTCGCGATCCAGCACGCACACCCGCGATCCTTCCTCTAGAAAACCGCTTCGCAGTGGCGGCCCCAATCCCGCTCGCCCCGCCCGTGATCAGGATGCGCTTGTCCTTGAGCCCTCGCATAAAGTCTCCGTAAGCCTATGGAAAGAAACGACTGAATTATCTCAGACGTGGCAACGAGATGGGCGGAATGTTCCCGCAGGAACATATCTGCGTTTTGTGACAAAATGTTCCTGCAGGAACATTCTTATGTACAAATATGTACATACACATGGGCGCAAGATGCAAGCGCCTTAGATTCTTGTGGTTGCGGACGGGCAAATTCCCGTTTGGAGAGGGCTGTGAGTGGAGAAGGGGGGGAAGTCGCCGTCCGGAGGACGTTTTGTCTAGAGCAATCTAGATTATGCTTGATCTTGCAGGAATTCGGCTTAGAATAGAAATCGACGGGAGAATAGACCGGTGCCAGCCGCTAAGACCAAGAAGATCGCTCCTGAGGTGGATGCCAAGCTCTGGGGCGAGCTCGCGGCTGTGGCGAAGCGGAACGGGCAGTCGCAGCGCTACGTGCTGGAGCAGGCGCTGGAGCACTACCTGCGCAACGTGGTTCCGTCGCAGCACCTGGTTCGACCCGAGGTGATGGAAGTGTTCGAGCGCGTCGCTGAGCGCAACCGGGATCTGCTGAAAAAGCTGGCCAAGTGACGTTTCGTCTTTCCATATTGGCCTAACCCATATTGGTCTAACCCAGTCAATGGATCGCATCTACCTGACGGTCGCCGAGGTGTACCAGATGCAGCACCTGCTGATCGAGCGGTTCGGCGGGCGCCCCGGCGTTCGCGACAAGAACGCGGTTGAGGCTGCCGTTTTCCGTCCTCAGGTCGGCTACTACAACTCCATGGAAGAAGAGGCGGCGGCGCTGATGGAGTCGCTCGGCAATAATCACGGCTTCATCGATGGCAATAAACGGATCGCCTTCGCGGCTGCCGCCAGCTTCCTGGAGCTCAACGGCTCCTGCCTCGAAGTCGGTGCGGTGGAGGGGAACGAGTTCATCTACGGGTCGATGGATCGGGGGGAGTTTCGGTTTGCGAGGATTCTGGAGTGGGTGCGGGGGCACGTGCGGGCGGCTGGTTAGATGTGCTGGAATTTCGAGGTTCGTCTGTCGCAGCCCGCGACAGGTGGCGCAGCCCGCTACAGGTCTTCGCCGGTGTGGGATCTCTTCTCCATCTCCGGGACGGTTTTCATGAGGAAGTCATAAAAGTTCTGGAACTGGTCCCCACCATAAGCTAACGACTGCAGCGGCTCGCTTTCTTGCAAATCGGGATTTTTCTCGAAGAAACGGAAGACCATTTCGTCATAGTCGTAGCGAATGGTCATGCCTCCGGACAGGGTCCAGTTCATCGCCGGTATGCTAACGAGTTCGCCATAGGAAACGAAGAGCGCAGCGATATCCAGCGCATCCTCGACTTCGTGCCTTGATGGCAGAGCGAATTCGTGCTCGAGTTGGTTCCGCAGCACGTTGACCTTGCGCAGTATTCTTGGGGCGAGGATTCCGCTGCGAGCGATGAATTCTATCTTTTTCGGAATGTTCCATCCTTGTTTCTTCGCAAGCGGGAGGAACCCCAGTCTGCGGGTCAGGTTCTCGACCTGAGCGTCGATCGCTCTCTTGCAATTGCCGAGGCAGTTGACTCGGCTTCTCTCGTCCTCGAGGATTGCGGAGTCTCGCACCGCGAAGTCTAGAAAGTCACGCGGCGCTAGGAATGCCTTGTCGTCTTGCGGGGCGCGTGAGGATTTGCTCCCGATGTACCTGAGGTTTTCATCGTAGCCGTAAGAGCGGCACAAGCTGCTCTTGAATTCGGCGGCGGCATCTCTTGTATCCACGCGCGTCTCCCTTCTTCGCCGTTTGAAATCCCCTTAGCTAGCTCGCAACTTGTTGGGGCGGGGCGGCGCCTTGATCGCCTTGCGCTGCGGTGTGTTCTGAGGACGCCGGGAGTTGCCCCGTAGGAGGGGCGCCTTGTTCTAGAACTATCTTGTATCCAATTTTTGAGCATCGCTTTGTGAAGGCGCCCCACAGTTCGTCCGAGATTTGGCCGCTGCGTCGCATTCTGATTACGATCTCGTTGGGATTAGGAAGGAAGATGTACCCGTATCTCCTCGATCCATTCGGCGCGATTCTGATGAAGCCGAGTTGTGCCAGTATGTCGATACGTTCCTTCCATCGGCGAACACTTAGACCGGATGCGTATGCGACGTCGAGCTCATCCTCGATTTCGATCAGCTTGCAGTCTGGGGTTCTGAACCAAAGCTCGGAATATACGCGGGCGACATTCTTTCCTTTCTCCGCAAGTTTCTCCAACAGCGTCAACATCAAGCCGATGGTTCGGGGAACCGTGCTGTAGCCGTCGTGCACGTTTCTGTCGTAGATCTCGTTGGCTGATCCCGGAAAAAGCTGATTCCTCAGATCCTCCCGCTTAACCTCGGCGGGGTGCTTTGGCTTTGCTACACGTAAAATCATGGTCCTCAACTCCCCCTTCTAAGGTTGGGTGCCCCGGAGTGCGCACTCCCCGGGGTCTAGTGTATCCCGCTTACCGGCACAAAGGGTAATGTGGGCTTCACTTCTGTTATGATCCCATGTAAGTTATTTAAAATCAATGATTTAAATCGGCTCTACGTATTGGAAACAACTGTCGGAATACGCTCAAGGAATTGCCTTCGCTCCCGCATCTGGCGCGCAGGACTGCATCTGTACTGCGCATATGCGCGCCGTATTTGTTGGTGCGAAAGGACTTGCCCCCGGGCGCTGTGCTCCCAGTGCTCGTGTACTCAATTGTGCTCGCGGGTGCTCCAATGTGCTCTCAGTGACCTTGATAGAGGGGCCGCTCGCTGGCCGGTCCGAAACGGCGAAAGTCCGCTAGATGGGTTTGCCGCGGAAGAAGTAGATCAGTTCGACGATTAGGATTACTACCACCATTAGTTCGAGGACGAAGGCGCGGGACTGGTTGAATTGCTCGACCATGAAGCGGTAGAGGTCTTCGGCGGTTTGCAGTTTTTCTTTGACCAGGTCTTTGTAGTCGGGGACTCCGACTTTGGCGGCGCAGAGTTTGTAGAGGCGGGCGGAGAACATGTCGCTGAGGAACTTGATGGCGTTGTCGGCGCGCTCGGTGAGTTCGTTCACGTCGAGCAGGACGGTGTGCAGTTTGGAGGCGGCGCGCGCCGTCCGCCAGCGCGACCAGAGGCCGGTGCCTCCGGCGTCGAGGAAGTCGTAGACGTTTTCGAGTTCTTTGGTCATCAGCTCGTCGTAGTGGCGGAACTCGAGCAGCTGCGAGTTGGCGTACTGCAGCAGCTGGATGGCGGTTTCGGCGCCGGCGTCGGTGTCGTAGATGAAGGCGGCGTTCCATCCGATGACGGCGAGGTCGTTGGGATAGTAGGAAATGCGGGACTGGAGAATCTCCTGGCGCTCGCCTTCGGAGAGCATAGACATTTCACCGCGGACGACCTGGGCGATCTGATCTCCGTGGGCGGCGAGCAGGTCGTTGGCGGAGGGCGCCGAGCTGTCAGCGGGCTTGATGTCGCTGAGCTTGATGTCGCCGACCTTGATGTCGCCGGACTTGATGTCGGCGAGTCTGGTCTCTCCGAGCTTTATTTCTCTTACGTGGAAGATGAAGTAGTCCTCTTGCAGCCAGTCGGTCGCGCCGTCCTGCGCGGCGTAGGGTTTGACGAGGGCCGGAGCGGCGCGTTCCAGCTTTTGCTTGACCACGCGCGAGGCCAGCTTTTCGAAGTTGGTGTCGGACGTCCAGCGGCAGGAGAGCTGGATGAGCTTGTCCCAGTCGCCGGAAAACGGGAGTTCGAAAACCAGGCTGACGACGCCGTAATCGTAGTACTTGATCTGGCCTTCGAGGCGCTCGCCGCTGTCGAGGATCAGCGGGTCAAGAGTTTCTTCGACGGGAGGGCGCTGGTAGCGAACGTATCCGGGAGCCTGATGCTTGAAGCTGGCTTCGGCGGTGCGGGCACCGAAGATTTTGCGGAGTTCGTCGAGTTTGATCTCTTCGCAGACATCGAACTGGATCAGAACCAGGACCGAGCCTCGGAGGGGCGTTGCGGCGGACAGCGGAGACGACGGCTTGGCGGAGGTGACGCGATCGGCGTCGGCGCCGACCAGATTGCTGACCATCGTGGTGGTGAGTTCGCGATCCATATCTAAGGTTACAGCAAGCAAGGTTACGGCTGGGCCGGAAAGCGCGGAAGATGCGCCTGAGACTGGTTCCATTGTCCCAGAAAGAATGGAAATGGGCTACAGCGCCTGACAGCCGAGGTTCGTCCGGGGCGGACGAGGGCGTCCGCCACACCATAAGTTGTTGATAAGTCAGCGGTTTCTGACGAATTGCCAGAGTAGGAATGCGCCGGCGGCGAGGGCTCCGAGGCCTAGTCCGGCGCGCTTCATGGAGGCGCGGACTTCGGCTTCGTGCTGGCGGACCATGCTGGATTCAGGGTACGGGTCAACAGCAGGTTCCTCCACTACTCCGTCGCTTGCGCTCCGGCTTCGGTCGGAATGACAAGGCAGAGGGGGAGCATGGAGCGCCATTTGCAGGACTTCGGCAAGGTGCAGGGCGTGGCGGCCGGTGCCTGGGCGATCTGCTCGCGGCAACTGAATCCGTCGGCGATGATCAGCCAGTCGGGCGGGGCCTTGCGGACGGCGGGGAGGAGTTCGAGTTCGCCGATCGCCTGGGAGATGTCGTACTTGTCGTGCTCGAAGCCGAAGGAGCCGGCCATGCCGCAGCATCCCGGGGCGGGCGATTGGAAGTCGATGCCGAGGCGGTGGAGGAGGGATTCTTCGGCGGTCATCTTCATGATGGATTTGTGATGGCAGTGGCCGTGAAGCAGAGCTTTGCGCGTGAACTGCGGGAGCGGGGCGTTGCGGGAATTGTGGTCGAGTTCTCGCTCGAGGAATTCGCTGAGCAGGAATGTTTGTTGACTCAGGGCCTGGGCGCGCTGGTCGTGGGGGAAGAGGTTGAGGAGTTCGTCGCGGAAGACGGCGACGCAGCTGGGCTCGAGGCCGACGATGGGGATTCCGGCTTCGATCTCGGGCTCGAGTTGCGTCGAGGATGTCGAGGAGCAGGGGTTCGGCGCGGTCGAGCATGCCGAAGTCGTAGAGAGGGCGGCCGCAGCAGAGGTTGGCTTGAGGGATTCGCACCTGGTATCCGGCGGCTTCGAGGACTTCGACGGCGGCGCGGGCGGTGGCGGGGTGGAAATAGTTGTTGAAGGTATCGGGCCAGAGGAGGACGGGAATTGACTCATTGAGAGATTGAGTCATTGAGTCATTGGGAGAACCGGCATCTGCTGCGCGATTGCGATTTGTGCGGTGGAACCATTGCTTGAAAGTTTCGGGGGCGAAGGGGGGGATGGTGCGCTGGTGCGGGATTCCGGCTAGCAGCTTGGCCAGGTCGCGCACGAATGGGAGCTGCGTGGTTAGATTCACCAGGCCCGGGGCGTGCGAGGCGACGCGCGCCCAGAGGTCGATGTTGCCGAAGGCGTACGCGCTCCGTGGGCGGACGCGGCCTTCATAGTAATGAGAAAGGAATTCGGCTTTGTAGGTGGCGACGTCGACGCCTACCGGGCAGTCACTCTTGCAGCCTTTGCAGGCGAGGCAGAGGTCGAGGGACTTTTTCACTTCTTCGCTGCGCCAGCCATCGCGAATGACTGCGTCTTCTCGCGTTGGAGCTTGCGTCATCTCCCAGAGCAGGTGAGCGCGGCCGCGGGTGGAGTGTTCTTCTTCGTGCGTGACGCGGTAGCTGGGGCACATGACGCCCCCGTCTTCGCGGCGGCATTTGCCAACGCCCACGCAGCGCAGCGTGGCGGCGGGAAGGCTGCCGTGATCGGCGGGAAACTGGAATCGGGTCTCCGGTTCCCAGGGTGCGTAGTTGGGGCCGAGGCGAAGATTTTCGTCGAGCTTGTTGGGCGTTTTCTCAGGCAAACCAATGAGCTTGCCGGGATTCATCTTCCAGTCGGGATCCCATGCGGACTTGAATTTGCGAAAGGCCTGCATTAATTCGGGGCCGAACATTTTGGGGAGGAGTTCGGCGCGGGCTTGTCCGTCGCCGTGTTCGCCGGAGAGGGAACCGCCGTAGCTGACGACGAGGTCGGCGGCTTCTTCGACGAACTTGCGGAACTTGGCGATGCCTTCTTTGGATCGCAGATCGAAGTTGAGGCGCGTGTGCACGCAGGCGTGGCCGAAGTGGCCGTAGAGCGAGCCTTTGTAGTCGAAGGCGTCCATCATTTTGCGAAGATCGCGAAGGTAGGCGCCGAGTTTTTCGGGCGCGACGGCGGCGTCTTCCCAGCCTTCCCAGTTCAGCGGCTCGCCGGGGACGTGGGAAGTGACGCCGAGACTGGACTCGCGAATTTCCCAGATGCGTTTGGCTTGCGGGCCGGAGTAAAGGCGCACGTTCGGAGGATTCGGGCTGCGGCTGAGGGCGTTGATCAGGCCGCGGGCTTGGGATTCGGCTTCCTGAATCGTCTGGCCGCCGAACTCGACCATGAGCCAGCCTCCGCCTTCGGGGAGCAGGGCGAGGCCTTCGGGATTGATGCCTTTGGTGCGCGTGTAATAGACGAGGAGATCGTCGAAGCCTTCGAGGCCGATGGGATGGTGCGCCATGATTTCGGGGATATGGTCGGCGCATTGAAAAATGTCGGGATAGGCGACGACGAGCAGAACGCGCTGCGGCGGGCTCTCGACTAGGCGGCAGGTTGCTTCCAGGATCGTGGCGCAGGTTCCTTCGGTGCCGACCAGGGCGCGGGCGATGTGGAAGCCGTTTTCGGGGAGCAGGTAATTCAGGTTGTAGCCGGAGACGCGGCGGGGGATCTGGGGGAATTTTTGGCGGATGAGGTCGGCGTATTGGTCGGCGATTTGCTTGAGCGACGTGTAGATCTGAGTGGCGCGGTGCGATCGTGGCCTGACGAAGTGTGGTGGGGTAAACCTGGACGGACGAATGCGTCCGTCCCCACACTGGCCGGTCGGACGGGGGCGTCCGTCCCTCCACGAATCAGGTTCTGGCCGACCGTCAGGCGGGTGCCGTCGTAGGTTACGACTTCCAGTTCTTCGATGTTGTCGTCCGTCTTGCCGGCCATGACCGAGTGGACGCCGCAGGAATTGTTGCCGATCATGCCGCCGATGGTGCAGCGGTCGTGGCTGGCGGGATCGGGAGCGAAGGTGAGGTGAAATTTTTCGGCGGCGTTGCGGAGGGAGTCGAGCACGACGCCGGGCTGCACGCGGGCGATGCGGCGGGCGGGATCGATCTCGAGGATGCGCGCCATGTACTTGGAAAAATCGAGCACGACGGCGACGTTGCAGCACTGGCCGGCAAGCGAAGTGCCGCCGCCGCGGCAGAGCACCGGGGCGCCGAATTCGCGGCACGCGGAAATCGCGGCGAGAACGTCATCCGCATCGCGGGGGAGAACGACGCCGATCGGGACCTGGCGGTAGTTGGAGGCGTCGGTGGCGTAGAGGGCGCGGGCGCCGGGGTCGAAGCGAACATCCCCTTTGACGCGCTGGCGCAAGGCCTCAGCCAGGCCCGAAGCGGCGGTGCGCGAGGACTTCGGGGGCGGTACGGAATCTGCCGCTTGATCTGGCATGGGCCGGGGTTCTTAGTTGGCCTTTTTGCTCACGTTGGCGATCACGAGTTTTGTGGTGTCGCCACTCGCCTGGGCCGTGATGGTGATCATGTTCTGCTGGTCGCCGGACATGATGGTGCAGTGATTCTGATCGGAAGTGGACATGGTGGAAGAGGGAAATTTGGCTTTGTAGAAGTCACAGACCTTGTCCACCGAATCGCTGCTGTCAAAAGTGCCGGTGACGGTGTGGATGTTGCCGAAGGACATAGAGGCGGTGCCGTTTTTCTGGGCGACCGCTCCGGGATAGATTTCAACGCCAAGCTCTTTGGCGGTCTGCGCGGGATCCTTGCTGGTTTCCATGGAGCCGAAGGGGGTTTCGACTTTCACGTTGTCGCCGTTCTGGGTGACATGAGCGCTCTTGGCGATGCGATAGCCGATGAATCCGACGGTGGCGACGCCGAGGATGCCGAGGCCGACGATGATCGCGATGATGATGAGAATGATTTTGAGCGCGCTGCTGCCGCCGCCCTGCGAGGCTGGCGGTGCGGGCGGAAGGGGCGCTGCGACTACGGCCGGAGCGGAGGGTGCGGCGGAGATGGCAGCACCGCACTTGTTGCAGAATTTTGTTCCGTCCGTAACGGTTGCGCCGCAGGAATTGCAGAATGCCATAGGTCACCTCGTGGACGACGATGAATACAGGTCGACGCGCGAGTATACCGCAGATTGGGTGGAAGGGCAGTGTTTGTGTTTGCCGAGCCGTCGGTCAAACGATTGGTGCGGTGGCCGGATTGTGATATGCTCTCGGGCCGAACGCCAGACTGGAGGTGCGTCATGGATCAATGGGGGCATGAATATATCAGCAAGGAAGCGATCCGCGAGGCCCTGAAAGACCTTCCTCAGAAACTGCAATGGATCCGGCATTTCCTCGAGGATTTGAATACACCGACGGTGTACCGCGACGTGGAGGACGTGTTCAACGGGAACCAATGGTCGAAGGCCGGGCAGAAAAACCATTTCATGCGGTACGCGGGCCAGACCGAACAGCAGGCGTATGACGATGCTTGCACGTGGATCTACAAGAATGGCTTTACCGCGGCTCAGCACCTGCGCGACATCTGGCAGAAGAAGCTGGGTTACTACAATCCGATCTATGTGACGGAACCGCTGGGCAACGCCATGCACGCACTGCAGGATTCGTTCTCTGCCGCCCACGTGAAGCGCGAGAACAAAGACGACACCTGGGTGATTGAGGGGATCTATATCTACAATGACGCGAACAAGAAGAAGCACGGGGACTATCCCGGGCACAAGGCGTTGGACAAGCAGTGGGAGCACACGCCACTCGGGGACGAGGCCATTGTTGCGTGCCGCGAACTGATCAAGATCGTGATTAACACCAGCTTGCAGGCCAACGATGCAGTCGTCCCGAATCGATGGCAAAGCCTGTAGGATACGTTTTCTGGAGTGTTCTTGTCTTGCGGGATAAGAGAAGGGTAGGGGCCGGGCAGTAAGTGCGGAGATCCCTTAAGCGATACAGGCTAGGTTCGATGGCTGGGCTGACTGATCGCGGGGAAACCCTTGTTTTGCTGTCAACACCTGACCATCTCAAGCCGGAAGATGCAGAGGTCTTCGCTTCGCTCAGGCTGAACAACTACTTGATGACAACTGGAATCTCCGAAGCACAACCCTAGCTCCGGAGGCGCGTGCCGTAGTCGGCCATGGAGAGGGCCAGGAGAATGAAGAGGAAGAATATGGTGGAGATCACTACCAGCTTGAGCAGCTTTTCGTGGGCGCCTTTGAGGTGCATAAAGAAGAGTACGACCAGAAGGGCTTTGGTGGTCGCGATGATGAGGGCGACGGCGGCATTGAAAACTCCGAGGTCGATTTTTGCAACTTCGTAGGTGAGGAAGGTGCCGACGAGAAGCGAGATCCAGACGGCGAAGTAGGTTGGGAGGGGCGATGATTTGGAATGGTCAGACGTTGAATGGTCAGACGTTGAATGGTCAGACATGGATGGCCTCGGATTTGGGCGGTGTGCCGACGGTTCTCAGGAGCGGAAGATCCTTCGCTACGCCGGAAGAACGGCTCCGCTCAGGACGACAACGGATTGGATGACAGCAAAGCATCGGATGACGCCGAACTGTAACTGTGCTTGTGAAATTCAAAATTCCTCTCAGCGGTGTCGGTCGATCAGGTAGAGCAAGGGGAACAGGTAAATCCACACGATGTCGACGAAATGCCAGTACAGGCCGCCGATTTCCAGTGGGGTGTGATACTCCGGCGTGAATCGGCCTTTCCAGGCCATCCAGAAAAGCCAGGCAAAAATGCCAAGCCCGATAATCATGTGCAGGGCGTGCAGCCCGGTCATGACGAAGTAGAGAGCAAAGAAAATCTGGGCATGCTGCGGGTTGGCGTATTGGCCGGGGTGCCCGGGAATTTCCTCGTGAAAGCTGAAGGATGCGCCGGGAACGTGATGCTCAACGAACTTGTCTTTATATTCGATTCCTTTGATGCCGAGGAAGACGCATCCGAAAAGCATGGTGAGGGCGAGCATGACGAGGAGAAGTCCGCGCTGCGAAGTTTGCGCGGCCCAGATGGCGAGCACGACGGTCAAGCTGCTGCAGATGAGGACGGCGGTGTTGGCGCCGCCGAGCGCGGCGTTGATGGAGGTGCTGGCGGCGGCGAAATCTCCGAAGTACAATCCGCGATAAATCAGGTAGGCGCAGAACAGGCCGCCGAAGAACATGACTTCGGTGGAGAGGAAGATCCACATGCCGAGGTTGGCGGAGTCGCGCTGCTGCTCCTCGGTGGCGAAGTGGTGGAGCAGGGCCGGGTTGTGAGCTTCACCGTGAACGTCGCTGTGAACGTCATTGTGGAGCGCGGCTGTAGAGCTATCGGGCAACGGGAACCTCCTGTTTCTGAGGCGCGTCCAACTCCTCGTAGTTGTAGGCCTCCCAGGTCACAATGGGCTCTTCTTCAAAATTGAAAGTGGTGGGCGGCGATTGCGTCTTCCATTCGAGACCGGCAGCGTTCCACGGATTGTCGGGCGCGGGCTTGCCGTAACGCATCGACCAGAGGAAGTAGATCATGGGCAGCAGATAGCCGATGCCGAGAACCGTGGAGCCCGCGGTCGAGAACACATTCAGAATCTGGAACTCGGGCATGTGGCTGTAATCGGCGTAGCGGCGGGGCATGCCGAGGTAGCCCAGGATGAATTGCGGGAAAAACGTCAGGTTGAATCCGATGAAGACGATGAGAGCAGCGAGGCGCGCCCAGCCTTCGGGATAGAGCTTGCCGGAAATTTTCGGCCACCAGAAATGCATGCCGCCCAGATATCCCATGAGCGCGCCGCCGACCATGATGTAGTGAAAGTGGGCGACGACGAAATAGGTGTCGGTTACGTGGACGTCGATGCCGAGACAGGCGAGGAAGAGGCCGGTCAGTCCGCCGATGGTGAACAGGCCGAGAAAGCCGAAGGCGTAGAGCATGGGCGCGTCGTAGCGGATGGAACCTTTGTAGAGAGTGGCGGTCCAGTTAAAGACTTTCACGGCCGAGGGCACGGCGACTGCGTAACTTAGCAGGGAGAAAATCAGCGCAGCGTAAATCGAGATTCCGGCGACGAACATGTGGTGGGCCCAGACCAGGAATCCGAAGACGGCGATGGAGATGGAAGAGATCGCGACGAAGGTGTAGCCGAAGATGCGCTTGCGCGAAAAGCAGGCGATGATCTCGCTCATGATGCCCATCGAGGGCAGAATCATGATGTAGACGGCGGGATGGGAATAGAACCAGAACAGATGCTGGAAGAGCAGCGGGTCGCCGCCGAGTTTGGGATCGAAGATGCCGAGATGCAGCGTGCGTTCCACTGCGACCAGCACGATGGTGATGGCGATGACCGGCGTGCCGAGAATCTGGATGAGGCTGGTGGCATAGAGTGCCCAGATGAAAAGAGGCAGGCGGGACCAGGTCATGCCCGGGCAGCGCATACGGTGGATGGTGACGATGAAATTCAGGCCGGTGAGGATGGAGGAGAATCCGGCGACGAAGATGGCGAGACCGGCTTCGACAATTTTTGTGTTGGTGTACGCCGTGCTGAACGGCGTGTAGAAGGTCCATCCGGTATCGACGCCGCCGGTGAGCATACAGTGCAGCATCATGACGCCGCCGATGATGTAGAGATACCAGCTCAGCAGGTTGATGCGCGGGAAGGCGAGGTCTTTCGCGCCGATCATCATGGGCACGAGAAAGTTGCCGAGCACCGCGGGAATCGACGGAATGAGGAAGAAGAAGACCATCACCATACCGTGCATGGTGAAAAGTTTGTTGTAGGTGTCGGCCTGGACGAGGTCGCTGGCCGGGGTCAAGAGTTCGAGGCGAATGAGCAGTGCGAAGAAGCCGCCGATGAAAAAGAAGAAGGTAATCGAGAGCAGGTAGAGAAGCGAGATGCGCTTGTGGTCCGTGGTCAAGAGCCACGAGCCGACGCCGTAGTGCTTGTTCAGATAATTCTCGCGCTCTACTTCTATGGGCGGAGCGGTTGCGGTAGCCATTACGGGTTCACCTGACTTCCTGCGGCTCGGTTCGTATCTTCCTCTTGATCTTTCGGTACTGCGGCGGTGGTTTTGGTGCCGGTGGTGACGGGCTGCGACAATGATTTCACGTACGCCACCAGCGCGTTCAATTGTTCTTCACTGATCAGGCCCTGGAACGTGGGCATGATCGGTTGGAATCCCTTAACCCGTTTTGCGCCGGGATCGAGGATGCACTCTCGAACGTAATTTTCGTCGGCGGTGACGGTGCGTCCGTCCTCGAGTTGCACCGGCTTGCCGAAGACTCCCTGCAGGTTGGGGCCGCGGCCCTGGGCATCGGTGCGATGGCAGGTGACGCAGCCGAGTTCGGCGAAGATTTTTTCTCCGGTGGCGGAGAGCGGGCCGGTGGCGCCGCCGCTCATCCAGGCTTCGTACTGTGCGGGCTCCTGGACGATGATGGAACCGATCATGCCGGAGTGCTGCGTGCCGCAGTATTCGGCGCAGAACAAGTGATAGGTGCCGGGCTTGGTGGCGCGGAACCAGGCGACCGTATAACGGCCGGGGAGCACGTCCTGCTTCATGCGGAAGGCGGGCACGAAGAAGCTGTGGATGACGTCCTGCGAAGTCATGATGAGCTTGACGTCGCGGCCGACAGGAACGTGGAGCTCATTGATTTCGCGCTGGCCTTCGGCGTGTTCCAGCTTCCACATCCACTGTTTAGCGACGACGTAAACTTCGGTCGAATCGCGGGGCGGGGTGCGGCCCTTGAAGTAGACGACTGCTCCCCAGGCGAAGATCACCATGAATACGACGAGCGGGATAAACGACCAGGTCAACTCGAGCGGCGTGGAACCGTCGATCTGTTCGGCCGGAACGCCTTTCTGGCGGCGGTAGCGGGCGGCGAAATAGACTACCGCGGTGAAGATGAGCGCTGTCATCAATCCCGAGACGATGAGCAGGAAGATGAACAGGGCATCGACGTTGCCCGCCGCGGTGGAGGCCCGATCGGGCCATAATGGAAAATTATCGAACATATTCTTCGGTGCTTGGCTCCATGTTGCGAAGCATCTCAATCCTGTGTCATAGCGTTGTGTTCGGCTGGCTGAGGGGAAAGCCGACCCTCAGGCGCTAAAGCGCAACGCATTTTTGATCGCTATATGGCACAAGTAGAACTCGTGCCCTTCCCGTTCTTGCTGACTCTCGCGCTTTTGCCGATTCTCGCGTTCTTGCCGACTTTCACGTTCTCGCTGTTCCCTCTCGTTTCAAATCTTTGTTGCGTGGCCGAAATCTCTGCGGCGCGGCGGCGCGGCCTTCTCCAAACGGAACAGGATGAAGAGCAGTCCGCTGAGCAGCAATATTGTGAGTCCCGCGCCCAACTTTAAAATGTTGCTTACGATGGCGCCGTATTTTCCGGTCGCGGGATCGTAGTGATAGCAGTAGAGCAGCACGGTATCGACGGCGTTGCCGATTTTGCCCTGTGAGGCCTCGACTAATCCCATGCGAAGATCTTTCGGCGGATAATCGACGCCGTAGAAATAGCGCGAGATGCGGCCTTGCGGGGTCAGCACCATGATGGCGGTGGCGTGCGCGTACTGGTTGCTCTTGGGATCGTACTGATACTGGAAGCCGACGGCTTTGGTGAGCGCGTTGATGGACTCCGCGGGGCCGGTCAGGAAATGCCAGCCGGAAGCGGCGCTGGCGCGGCCGTAGCGCTTGAGGTAGTCCTGTTTCTTGGCGGCGGCGATGGCCGGCGTCTCGTTGGGATTGAAGCTGACGGTGACCACATCGAATTCGTCGCCGACATTGAACTTGACCATCTTCATGGCGCCGGTGAGTCCGGCGAGGGCTTCTCCGCAGAGCATGGTGCAGTTGTAGTAGACCAGATTCAGGATGAGCGGTTTCTTGCCGAAGTAATCGCCTAGTTTGACGGCGCGGCCGGCGTCGTCGACGAAGGTGAGATCGGGAGGGACCTGTCCGTCGAGATGTTGCTCGATGCCTACGTTCTGCAGGTACGGGGGGCGGACGTTGGTGGGTGGGGACATGATGCCTTTGGACATGGCTTGTCCGAAGGCGGTGGAGGTGAGCAGCAGGAGCGATATGAGAATGCGGCGGTGCGACAGCCGGCCGAAATCCCCACTTCTCGCAAAAGACGCGAGAAATGTGGCACCCAGCGTCGAGCTTTGCTCGGACCGACGGACGAATGCGTCCGTCCCTACGTGAGCATTGGTGGTTCCCGAGTTGTGATTGCTGTTGCTCACTTCTTTGCCTTCTTTGGTTTTGCCGGGGTGCGTGGCGCTGGCGCCGGGCTGAGAGACACGCCTAGGTTGGGCTGTCCACGTACGGGAAGTCCGCGCTGAGCAATCAGGTCCATGGCGCGGTCGATCGGGATGCGGACGGTGCCGGCGTTTTTGTCGATGTAGTCGTAGGTGGCCAGGGTCTGTTCTTCTTGGAGGCGGTCGTCGTCGAGTTGGCCGCGCTCGTCCTCTTCGAGCTTCGGATTGGGAAACGCGCTCTGCGGATAATCCTTCGAGATGTGGCGCGTGTCCGCGGGAGCGTTGGTGACCAGGGGATTGACCGGGGCCTGCTCGGCTTCGGAGCGTTTGTCGAGGAAGTGGTAGAGACCGTCCACGACGAAATAGGCGAGCAATCCGGCCACGGCGAGGCCCAGCAGGAAATACAGAACGCCGGCGATGTCGATGTCCTGGTGTTCGTAGCCGCCGTTGCTGTTCGGGTTTGCGGGATTGGTCTGGTCAGTCATGGGTCAGTTCTCAGTTCTCAGTGTTAACTCCTGGCTCTTCGCTCTTCGTCCTTTGCTTATGTACCTCCGTGATGATGGGCTGGCTCCAGAACCTCTACGGCTGACGGGTCGTAGGCCGGAAGCAGCGGGAGTCCGCTGAGGTTATAGAAAAAGTAGGCCAGCCAGATTCCGCCGAGGGCGACGGGTACGACTACGTCGGCCAGGGTTACGGTGAAAGTCTTGGAGAAATTTGGCTCGATGATCCAGAACAAATCCACGTAGCGCATGAGCAGGACCCAGGCGGCCAGCCATACCAGCTTGCGGATGTTGCGCTTGAAAGGGCGCGACAACAGAATTGCGAACGGGATGGCGAAATGGAAGATCACGATGAACAGGCCGACGTATCCCCAGCCTCCGTTCAGACGGCGGATGTAGTAGGTGATTTCGGCGGGCAGGTTGCCGGCCCAGATGATGAGCCACTGCGAGTAGTTGAAGTAGGCCCAGACCATGATGAAGACCAGCATCCACTTGCCGTGGTCGTGGACGAAGTCGGGTTTCAGCAGGTCGGACATGGGCTTGTAGTCGAACAGAATGCGCTCGATGATCACCGCGAAGCACATGGCGGCGAGGACCTGGCCAATGAGAACGACGAGGCCGAAGATGGTGGAAACCCAGCTGGGGTCGAGCGACATGATCCAATCAATGGCGGCGAAGGAAACCGTGAATCCGTAGAGGATAAGGCCGGGGCCGGCGACGGTCTTGAAGCGGTCGGTGTTGTCGGGGGCGCCGGGCTTGTCGGATTGCTTCGACCAGTTCGAGAGCAGGTAAGAGAGCAGGTTCCAGATGACGAAGTAGAAAATCGCGCGATAGATGAAGCCGTTGGTGGTGAGATAGGTTTTGGTGATGTCGACGAGATGATCGTGGAGATGCTTGTCGGTGATGTTATCGAGCGGCTGTGCCCAGATATAGATCCGATGCTGCAAGACCGCGACGATCATGGGGATGAACATCGCCGCCAGCAGCGGCAGAGTGCGCATGGCCGCGCCCTGGATGCGGCGAATGACCACGCCCCATCCGCCGCCGGTCAGATGACGAATCATGATGATGGCCATGGAGCCCAGGGCCAGGCCCAGCAACAGCATGAAGCTAACGAGGTAGGCGCGATAAAACTCGTCGGGGTTTTTGAGGGCGAGGATAACGGCGACAATGCTGAAGACGACGCCGACGATCAACGACCGCTGCGACAGGGTCTTCACCACTGGCGGGGGCGATAGATCGAGTTGTTTCACGGGCGCCGCGGTCATTTCGGTTCTTCCTTCTCTGGCGGTTCGGGCTTCTCTGGTTGTTCGTGTTTCTCGCCTTCCGCTGTCGAACGGGCCTCGGGTGCGAGCACGGGCAAGGTCGCGCCGGAGCCGGGCTCGCGGAATTTTGGCGACTCGGAGGGAATCTGCTGGCCTGCGGGAACATCGGCCTTGGTAGCGTTCTGGCTCAACTGCAGGGCGCGGACGTAGGCCACGATGTCCCAGCGATCCTGGGGCGGAATTTGCGAGGCGTAGTCGGGCATGATGCCGAAGCCTTCGGTGATGACGTCGAAGAAATATCCGACGGGGGCTTTTTGCAGGCGGACGATATGGAACGACGGCGGCTTGCGGGCGAAACCGCGGGAGGGCACGAAGCCGTTGCCGTCTCCTACACGCGAGTGGCAGGGAGCGCAGAAAATGTTGAAGCGCTCGCGGCCGCGGGCGAGAACTTCTTTGGTGACAGGGAAGGGCATGACGTCACCGGGATTATTGCCGATTTTGCCGGTGTACAAATAAGTGTCTTCGTGCAACTGGCCGCGGGCGACTGTGCCTTCGACTGGAGGGCGTTCGGAGCGCTGGTCGGTGTAGAAATCGCTGCGGGAGAGCGGATTTTGGCGCGGCTGGACGTGCATGTCGATGCGGCAGGCTGAGGTGAGTGTGATCGCGGCAATCGCGGCTAGAACCTTTAACCACAGAGGGCACAGGGGTTCACGGAGGAAAGACCGGGGTGCTGCAAAGGAAGGCGCTGTCGAGCTTTGCTCGACCGGACGGGCGGGGGGGCCCGTCCCCACATGGACATTGCCCACCGCGGATTGGCGGAGACGCAGCATTAGCTGGGCACCTCCGAGACTGAGCGCGGGGTCAGGGCTTCCAGGAACTTGCGCGTGTCCGTGGGATCGTACTTCTTGTCGGTGGAGAACACGATCAGGAAGAAGCGATCTTTCGAGGCGGACGAGAAGCGCGGCACGTTGAATACCGGGTGGTACGGCATGGGCAGGCCGTTCAGCGCGAGCATGCCGAAGACGGCCGAGATGCCGGCGAACAGAATCGTCATTTCGAAGGTGATGACGATGAAGGCGGGCCAAGAGTGGTAGGGCTTGCCGCCGACGTTGATTGGGTAGTCGACGGCGGACATCCAGTACTGCATGAGGTAGCCGCTGATGCCGCCGATGATGCCGCCGATGAGCACGACCAGGGGAACTTCGTCGTGATGGAATCCGATTTCTTCGGCCAGGCCTTCGACGGGGAAGGGACTGTAGGCGTCGATCTTGATGTAGCCGGCCTGATGCGTGGCGTGGGCCGCATCGATCAGAGCCTGCGCCGAGTCGAACTCGGCCATGATGCCGTAGATAGGATCGCGCTTCATCGTGTGAACCTCGACGGCGGTAGGAACCCCGATATCGCGGTCGGCGCAAAGGAAAGCAGGTTTCTCGACTCCGCGGATTTGCCCACAATCGGGCAATTCCGCTGCGCTCGAAATGACAAGTCCCTGACGTCAGACCCAGTTTTCCTGCGCTCCAGTTCCCCAAACGTTGCGATCATTCCTTCTGCGATCATTCCTTCACCTCGGATTCGGGGAGAAGGGTGCGCATTTCGAAGATCGAAATCGCGGGGAGGATGCGCAGGAACAGGAACATGAGCATCAGGAACATGCCGATGGTGCCGATGTAGGTCATCCAGTCCCAGCGCGTGGGGTAGTACATGCCCCAGGAGGAAGTCAGGAAATCGCGGCTCAGGCTGACCACTACGATGATGAAGCGCTCCAGCCACATGCCGACGAGAATTACGCCGGAGATGAAGAAGAGCGCGACCGGACTGGTGCGCAGCTTTTTAATCCACAGCGTCTGCGGAATAAAGATGTTGCAGATCAGCAGCATGTAGTACGGGATGGCGTAGGGACCGTGCAGGCGGTTCCAGAGCGTGAATGCGTCATAGCGATCGCCGCTGTACCAACCCATGAAGGCTTCAATGCCGTAGCCGTAGGCGACGATAAGTCCGGTCGCGAGCATGACTTTGGCGGAGTTCTGCAGATGGCGCTCGGTGATGAAATCTTCGAGGCCGTAAATTTTGCGAATGGGGATGGCCAGCATCAGCACCATGGCGAAGCCGGAGTAGATGGCGCCAGCGACGAAGTAGGGCGGGAAGATGGTGGTGTGCCATCCCGGGACGATGCCGACGGCGAAGTCGAAGCTGACGACCGTGTGCACCGAAAGCACCAGCGGCGTGGCCAAGCCCGCAAGCAGGAGATACATGGTCTCGTAGCGGTGCCAGTGGCGGGCCGATCCGCGCCAGCCCATGGAGAGCATACCGTAGGTGATTTTCAGCGCCTTGTTGTCGGTGCGATCGCGCAGCGTGGCCAAGTCGGGGATGAGGCCGACGAACCAGAACAAGGCCGAAATCGTGGCGTAGGTGGAAACGGCGAACACGTCCCACATGAGCGGGCTGCGGAATTGCGGCCAAACGCCCATGGTGTTGGGAATCGGGAAGAGCCAGTAAGCGAGCCAGGGGCGGCCAACGTGAATGGCGGGGAAGATTCCGGCACAGGCGACGGCGAACAACGTCATGGCCTCGGCGAAACGGTTGATGGAATTGCGCCAGCTTTGGCGGAGCAATAAGAGGATGGCGGAGATGAGGGTGCCGGCGTGGCCGATGCCGATCCACCAGACGAAGTTGACGATGGCGAAGCCCCAGCCTATGGGGATGGTCGAGCCCCAGATGCCGATACCCTTGAGAAACAGGTAGCCGATGGCATAAAGCATCATCATGGTGACCAGAAAGGCGATGCCGAAGCCGACGAACCATCCATTCGACGCGGGACGGGTCAGCACGATGGCGCTGATTTTTTCCGTGACCGTGCCGAAGGTGTGGCCGGGCTCGATGACGGGAGCGCGGTCGAGTTCGGTGATCGATTTGTATTGCTCAGACATCTGGCTAGCGAAATTCCTCAGGGGCTAAAACCCGGTCTTTTGCTTGCTCTTGGCGGCGCGGCTAAAGCCGCGCCCTGATACGAACCAGCCTTCTACGCACAGCTTTTACGACTTGTATCAGGCTATGCCTTCAGGCATAGCACTAAACGGTGAACATTCATTCGCGCCTTTAGGCGCCGCGCTTCATCCTTCCAACTCCGGATTCGGGTTGCGTACTTCTGCCAGGTATGTCGTGCGGGGGCGCGTGTTTAGTTCGCCTAGCAGGCTATAGTTTCTGGACTGCGCTTTTAGCTTTGACACTTTGCTGTTGGGGTCGTTGATGTTGCCGAAGACGATGGCGCCTGCGGGACAGGACTGCTGGCAGGCGGTTTGCAGCTCGTTTTCGTGCGACCCGTCATTGATTTTGCGATCTTCTCTTTCGGCGTCGATGCGGCGTTCGTTGATGCGCTGGACGCAGTACGTACATTTTTCCATGACGCCGCGGCTGCGCACGCTGACGTCGGGATTGCGCATCATTTTGTATTGCGGCGTGTCCCAGTCCTGGAAGAGGAAGAAGTTGAAGCGGCGGACTTTGTACGGACAATTGTTCGAGCAATAGCGCGTGCCCACGCAGCGGTTGTAGACCATGTCGTTCAGGCCTTCGGTGGTGTGGTTGGTGGCGCCGACGGGGCAAACGACTTCGCAGGGGGCGTTCTCGCACTGCATGCAGGGGACGGGTTGGAAGAATGCTTTGGGATTGTCGCGGTCGCCCTGGTAGTAGGCGTCGACGCGAATCCAGTGCATGTGGCGGCCGATGACGACCTGCTCTTTGCCGACGACGGCGATGTTGTTCTCCGACTGGCAGGCGAGCATGCAGTTGTTGCAGCCTACGCAGGAGTTGAGGTCGATGGTCATGCCCCAGGCGTAGTCTTCTTTGTCGTAGGGATAGGGCGTGTAGAGCGTGAGATCTTTCGGCTTCTCGTCTTCTTGGGCGAAGGCCGGATTTTTTTTGTATTCCTCGAGGCTGGTTTCGCGGACCAACGGGCGATAGCCGCCGTCGGGCGTGTCCATGCTCTGCATGCCCTGGGTGGATGCGAGTTTGTAGGTGTCTCCGGTCTTTTTTATTTTGACCCCTGAGGCGATCCACGGGGCGGCGGTGGTGCGCAAGGCGTAGGCGTTGAAGCCTTGGGCAGTGCCCACACGGCCGGCGTGGGTGCGTCCGTAGCCGAGCGTGATGGTGACGGAGTTGTCGGGATGTCCGGCTTGAATCCAGACGGGGCCGGTGACTTTTTTGCCGTTGAGTTCGAGCTCGACAACGTCTTCGGTGGCGATGCCGAGGCGCTGCGCCATCTTGGGGCCGATTTGGACGGCGTTGTCCCAGGTGAGCTTTGACATCGGCTTGGGGAGTTCCTGCAGCCAGCCGTTGTTGGAGAATTGTCCGTCGTAGATGGTGGGGTCGCGACGGATGTTGAGCTCGATGGAGTTGGGGTCGGATTCGACCCACGTAGCCGGAACAGCGTGCTTCGCGGTCAAAGACTTCGGAGCGAATGTAGTGCCTTCAATCCAACCGTCGTGTAGAGATTTGCGCCAGAACTGCTCGAAGTCTGCGCCGGTGCGTTGCTTCTGCCAATAGGCACGCGTGAGATCGTATCCGGTTGCGTCAGCTTGGCCGGAGAGCAGGGCGACGAATTCGATCGCGCTCTTGCCGTTATACAGAGGTGCAATCAGGGGCTGAATGACGCTAGCCGTGCCGTCGTACGTACGGGCATCGCCCCACGCTTCGAGTTCATGCGCGGCGTTTACGTGCCACTGGCAGAGTTCAGCGGTTTCGTTTTGATAGAGGCCGTAATGGACGCGCAGCGGGGTCTTGCCGCTCTTTAGGGCTTCGGCGAAGTTCAGGTCGGCAGGGGCATCGTACGCAGGATTGCCGCCCAGGATGATAAGCAGATCAACTTTGCCGACATTCATGTCGGCAACGAGTTCTTTGATCGAATCAATTTGATTGATTGGATTCGCGTCTACTGGGTCGGTGTAGAAAACAGTCTTGCCAACGTTACCGAGTCGCGCGTTCATCTCATGGCCAAAAGCATGAATCTCCGGAGGTAGATGATCACCCACAATCACGAAGCCGGAACCGCCGTGGGAATGCAGGTCAGAAGACAGCGGTCTGGTAAAAGCAGGATCCGGCCAAAAACTGTCATTCTTGAAAAGGTTGACAAACTCTGATGCTTTCACTGGGGAGCGATGATCGGCCTTCGCGCCGGTCGAAGTCGGCGTGCTTTCGATTACGTACAAGCGGTTCATGTTGCGAGGCGGGCCGCCGATTCGGTCCGCCAGGATTTCGTTCGGGTCATCGGGATTGCGGCGCTTGGCGAAGTCGCGGATGTATTTGGTGTTGCCGGGGAATCCGGCGTAGAGGAAATCGGCGTCGAGGGAGACGATTACGTCGGCTTTCGAGAAGTCGTAGCGGGTCTCGACGGGCTGTCCGAAGGCCAGCTTGGCGCCTTCGAGGACGTTGTCGCGATTGATGGGCTCGTAGACGTGCCACTTGGCTTGAGGATAAATTTTCAGGAAATTGCGCAGCTGGTCGGCGAGCGTGGGCGAAGAAATTGTCGGCGTAAGGATACGGATGCCTGCGCCCTGCAAACCTTTCTGAGCACTTAACGGGCCGCGGATCGCGCTCATGAAGGATTGCCAGGAGCGCTGGTCGCCCATCGACATGACGCTCTGCGAGCGGTCGGGATCGTAGAGGCCGAGGATGGAGGATTGCGTGAAGATGTCGGTGCCGCCGAGCGAGGCCGGGTGCAGGTCGTTGCCTTCGATTTTCGTTGGCCGACCGAGATGGCTTTCGACCAGGACGGGGCTGGCGTATCCGCCGAGCGTGACTGCCGTGGCGTAATACATGGGGCGGCCGGGGATGACGCCTTCGGGCTGGCGCACGTAGGGGACGATGGGCTCGAACGGCAGGCGGACGCAGCCGGTCATGCCGGCGAGGCCGAGGGACGCGCCCATGACTTTCAGGAATCCGCGGCGGGAGACGGAGTCGACCCATTCGGAAGCGCCTTTGGGGAATTCGCGGTGCAGGGCCTCTTTGAAGGTCGTCGGTGCCGGCGAGTTCTTCCAAGCTCCGCCAATATTCCGGACCGGTTTTTTCGGCGTCGTCGTGGGCCGTGGCCTGGTCGATCTTTTCGCGGACCGAGGCCAGGTCCAGTTTTTTCGAAGGACAGACGTCTTCGCGTTTTTGGATCTGGATCAGGCCGCCCGATTTTTTTTCTTCGTTCGTCATTCCAATTCTTTAGTTGCCCAGTCTCTTGGGTGGCGCAGCGCTTCAGGGCTGCGATCACCGACTTCCAATCATCGGCTTTAGCTTACCTCAGGGGCTAAAGCCCTTTTCAATTTCGGCGGCTGACGCCCGGCTAAAGCCGGGCTCTTCCACCAAACCCCCTTCCAGAAAACTCTCTTCCACAAAAATCTCTTCCACCAACTCTCGTCCACAAAACTCTCTTCCACCAAAAATCTATCTGTGGCAGGTGCTGCAGGTCGTGATGTCTTTGACGCTGCGCACGTTGTACTTCTTTAACAGGTCGACGCCCAGTTCTGTTTGATCGGTGTAGCTTTGGCCGTCGACTACTACTGGGTTTGCACTTGTTGGTTGCTGGTAGCGCATGTTGAAAACTTGGCTGCGCGGGCGCAGATTTTTTTCGGGGGCGCGGTGGCAGCTCAGGCACCACTCCATTTGCAGGCTTTCCTGCTGGTACATCAGCGGCATTTGGTCGACGGGACCGTGACAGGTGTTGCAGCCGACTCCTTTATTGATATGAATGCTGTGATTGAAATAGACGAAGTCGGGGAGTTGGTTGACGCGTGTCCACTGCAGCGATTCGCCGGATTTGTAGCTGGCGCGGACGGGCTCGAGGAGCTTGGCGTTGGTCCAGATCTGGGAGTGGCAGTTCATGCACGTTTTGGTCGGAGGGATGCCGGCGAAGCTTGAGGTTTCGACCGAGGTGTGGCAGTAGCGGCAGTCGATGCCGAGGCCGCTGACGTGGTGCTGATGGCTGAACGGGACGGGCTGGGGCTTGCGGACTCCGGCATAGGTGACGTAAGGCGAACGCTGGATTTCCATAGCCATCCAGGATAGGGCAGCAATGACAAATACCGCGCCAAAGATGGTGGCCCGGGACAGGGTATTCGTACTGCGATGAAAGATCTGCGACATTCCCTTAGTAAATCTGGCTTAAGAGACCCGGCGGATCGCTACTGGCTCGATCGTTTCTCGTTCGTTTCTCGTTCGTTTCTCGTTCGTTTCTCGTTCAATCGTCCGCTGTTCGGTTGAATACTAATTCAGTACTGCGAAAAGAAAACCACCCACTGGTTTTCCGAGTTGGCTGTGAAACCCGGAATTATAAATAGTTCGCCGGAATTTGTCGCGGATTTTTATGCTTCACAAAGGAAAAACAATTCGACGGGGGCGTTACTCGAGAAAATGTTGAGTTCAACGGCGAGGGTGCTGGAGAGTTGCGCCACAAAGCTTAAAGCATTCACCACTAAGGACGCGAAGGTTCACGAAGGAAGCGCTGCTTGGATGAGCGCACGGCGGAAGCTGGCGGTTCCGGACGAATGTGTCCGGGGCTCCGTGAGACTAGCGAAGATTCATCACCATCAATTTTGGCTCGGTCATTTCTTCGATGGCGTAGCGCAGGCCTTCGCGGCCGAGGCCGGAATCTTTTACTCCTCCGTAGGGCATTTGATCGATGCGGAAGGAAGGAACGTCTCCGGCGATGACGCCGCCGACTTCGAGTTCTTCGTAGGCCTGGAAGAGCAGCTTGGCGTCGCGGGTAAAGATGCCGGCCTGCATGCCGTAGACGGAGTTGTTGGCCTTGCGGAGAGCGTCGTCGAAATCTTTGTAGGGCTCGACCGTCACGACGGGGCCGAAGACTTCCTGGCAGTTCACTTTCATGTCGGGCTTGGTGCCGGTGAGGACGGTGGGCTCGACGATCTGCCCGTTTCGTCCGCCACCGCACAGCAAGCGCGCGCCCGTGCTCACCGCATCTTCTATCCACGCAGTGGTGCGCACGGCATCGCTGTTGCGGATGAGGGGGCCGACGTCGGTGGACTCATCGAGGGGATCGCCGGTCTTCAGTTGCTTCACGAGGTCGACGAAAAGGTCGGTGAACTTTCCGTAGACCGAGTGCTCGACCAGAATGCGTTGCACCGAAATGCAAGTCTGGCCGGCATAGCCGAATCCGCCGGTGACGCAGCGTTCGGCAGCGTAGGCGAGGTCGGCGTCACTGTGGACGATGACGGCCGCGTTGCCGCCGAGTTCGAGGACGACTTTCTTTTTTCCGGCGCGGCGTTTGATGTCCCAGCCGACGGGGACGCTGCCGGTGAAACTGATGAGCTTGATGCGCTCGTCGGTGACCAGCAGGCCGGCGTCTTCGTTGGAGAGCGGAAGCACGCTGAGTCCGCCATCGGGCCAACCGGCCTGCTGCACGCACTCGGCGAGAAGCAGCGAGCAGAGCGGGGTTTGGGGCGCGGGCTTCAAAACCATGGAGCAACCGGCGGCGATGGCTGGGGCGACTTTGTGGGCGACTAAGATTGATGGGAAAATTAAACGGCGTGATGCCGGCGATGGGGCCGAGCGGAAAACGGCGCACGATGCCCCAGCGGCCGGCAGTGGATTCCTGCCAGTCGAGCGGGAGATATTCGCCGTAGATGCGGGTGGTTTCTTCAGCCGCCACATTGAAAGTAAAGATAGCGCGCTCGACTTCGGTGCGGGCGGCTTTGATGGGCTTGCCGGCCTCTTGCGCGAGGGTGCGGGTAAATTCTTCCTTGCGCTCGGTCATGGAGGCGGAAATCCGGCGAAGGACGCGCTGGCGTTCGAAGGCGGGCAGGCGGCGGGTGGTGCCGAAAGCCTTGACGGCGGCGGCGATGGCGGCCTCGGCGTGCTCGCGGCGGCCTTGCACGACGCGGGCGATCAGGCTTCCGTCATAGGGAGCGTGGATCTCGACGATATCGCCGTCTTCCCGCCACCGGCCATCCAGAAAAAAACCGTGGGTCGCAACGGGCGCGATCGTCATCTCTGCCATGATTTTTTTGGCCCCCAGTTTGCCGACTAGAACAATTATAGGACTTTTGGATGAACGAGATGTCAGGTGGGTTTTGAAATAAATTCTTAACGACAAAAACCTTTAACCACGGGGAACACAGGGGAACACAGGGGAATTGTCGCGTGGCTTTACAATGGGCTCGGGCTGACGGTCGACTGACTTGATTACGATTTCGGAACTGGCGCAGCGGTTGCGGCGGAGGGAGATCTCTCCGGTGGAGATTACGCGCGAGTGTCTGGCGCGCATTGAAAGGCTGAATCCTGCGCTCAACGCGTTCATTACGGTCATGGCGGAGTCGGCGCTGGCCGAGGCGCGGAGGGCTGAAGCTGAGATTCTGCGCGGGGAGTGGCGCGGGCCGCTGCATGGGGTTCCGGTGGCGTTGAAGGATCTGATCGACACGGCGGGAGTTCGCACGACGGCGGCGAGCGCACTAGATCAGGATCGCGTTCCGATGCAGGATGCGGAAGTGGTGCGGCGGTTGCGCGAGGCGGGGGCGGTGATCGTCGGCAAGAATAATTTGCATGAGTTCGCTTACGGCGGGAGTTCGCTGGTCAGTTACTTTGGGGATGTTCACAATCCGTGGGACGTCGGGAGCATTGCGGGAGGGTCGTCGGGAGGGTCGGCGGCGGCCGTGGCGGCGGGACTGGTTTACGCGGCGATTGGGACCGACACGGCGGGGTCGATTCGCGAGCCGGCGGCGCTGTGCGGATGCGTGGGGCTGAAGCCGACGTATGGGCGCGTGTCTAGCCGGGGAGTGATTCCGCTGTCGCGGTCGCTCGATCATGTTGGGCCGCTGGCCGCGACGGTGGAGGATGCGGCGATCGTGCTGCAGGCAATTGCGGGATACGATGCGGCGGACGTCGCTTCGGCGGATGTTCCGGTAGTGGATTATGTTTCGGCGCTGCATGAGGGCGCGAAGGGGATGCGCGTGGGCGTGGCGCGGGGATATTTCTTTGACGATCTTGATGCGGAAGTGGCTTCGGCGATGGAACATGCGCTGCGGGGAATTCAAAGCCTGGGTGCGGAGTTGAGAGAGGTGCGGTTTGGCGAGAATGAAGTGCCGACCGACCGCACGGTGCAGGCGGCCGAGTCGTATGCGTTTCACGCGGAGAACGTGGCGAAGAGTCCGGAACTTTATCAGGCGGAAACGGTGCGGCGCATACGGAACGGCGAGGCGGTTACGGCGAGCGGAATACATCCAGCGGCGGCGCGAGTTGGAGGAAGCTCGGCGCGGCATCCGCGCGGTCTTCGCGGATGTGGATGTGCTGGTGACGCCGACTATACCGATGCGCGGCGCCGGCGATTGCGGAGTTGAAGGCGGATCCGGACGCGCTGCGTCCTGCGGAATTGAAGCTGCTGCGCAATACGCGGCCGTTCAATGTGTGGGGGCTGCCGGCGATCTCAGTGCCTTGCGGATTTACGGAGAGCGGGTTGCCCATCGGGATGCAGATTGCGGGGCCGCATTGGCGGGAGGATTTGGTGCTGCGGTTGGCTCATGCTTACGAGCAGGCGACGGCGTGGCACAAGCGGCGTTGCGTGGGAGTGTGAGTCAGGATGGTCTTTATAATCTTCCCCTGCGGAATTCGGCTTGTGCCGTGGCGCGGCCGATCCAGGCGAAGATGAGGAGGGTTGCGCCGCTAATCCAGCCGCCTAGAGTGAATGATCCGGAAGAATAATAAAGAGCGATGATGACACCGCCGCTCACCAGAATCGCCGACAAGGGGACGAACATGCGCATGCCATAGAGAAAAGTGAAAGGAAGATAGTGCGCTCCGACCAGGATCATTAGGGCCGGATAGAACCAGTTCAGCCGGAATGCAGTGACAGGCACGAGCAGAAGCATGGATAGGGGTAGGGTAAACGCGATCTGCATGGCGAGACTCCCCAGGGGGTTGCTGCTGGGGAGTGATGCGGGCCTGCCGGAAACGCGCAGAAGCAGTTGAGTGAGCAGGAAGATGAAGAAGCCGCCCAATACCAAGGCGATGATGGCGGCCCGTGGGGTCACCCAGGTTCCGAGAGCGGCGGACGCTAACCAAAGCGCGGAGGAGACAAGCTGACCCCAAAAGCCGCCGACAAAAACAGTTCGCACTTCGCGTTGAGCGTCCTGCACGAGCATGTTGGTTCCCCCGAGGGTGCCACGCTGACTCAGTAGTCTAACGTAGCGGCGTCGCTGGAGATAAGTCCCTCAGGGGCTCTAGTCCACCGTGCGCACATCATCGGGCAAGACCAGCACGAACTCGCATTTGCCCGTCGCGACGGCGCAGGAGAGCGTGCCGCGGCGGAAGACTTTCACCGGAGTGTCGTCGGGGAAAGTCAGGTGGTAGTCGGCGGTTTTGAGCGCGTCGGTGAACGACTTCAGTTTTTCGTCTCCGCTGACAAACTTCACGGAGTCGACTTTGGCGGCTGCGCCGCCGCCTCCACTTAACAGGATGAAGAAATCGGCGTTGCCGGTTTGCGTGGCCTTGCCGAGGTCGATGGTGCTGAGATGCTGGAGTTCTTCTTTGTAGTGCGCGACGGCGGCGTCGGCTTTGGCGTCTCCTCCGGCGAGAGAGGCCAGGCGGCCGCGGGTTTCGGGAGTGGGGCGCAGTCCATTCATGGAGAGGGCGTAGGTGCGGAGGGCGCGATCTTTGTCGCCGCGCTTCTGGTAGATCTGGCCGAGATGGTCGCCGACTTCGCCGTGGTGGCCGAGTTCCCAGGCGGCGGCGACATATTTTTCCGCCTTGTCGAGATTGCCTTCGCCGAAGTGAACCCAGCCCAGGGTGTCCCAGTAGGCGATCAGCGACGAAACCAGGGGCAGGTCTTTATTGGACAGGCGGTCGAGCGAAACGTTGCGCAGCGCGGCGGCCGTGGCCGACACCGCGGATTCGGCATACTGCTGGGCGCGGTCGAGATGAGAATCTTTCAGCGAGAGCTGGTAGGCGATATTGTTCCAGACCAGCGGCGTGGCGGAGAGTTCGACGGCGTGATCGAAAGCGGCGAGGGCTTTGTCGTCCTGGCCGAGATTCAGGTAGGCGTCGCCCAGGCTGACTTGCAGCTCAGGCGCAGTGACATCCTGTCGGGAGTGACGGCTACGGCCTTTTCGAGTTCGGCGACGGCCAGATCGTATTTGTGCCACTCGGAGTACATCTGGCCCAGGTTGGCGTGGGCGAACTTGTCGAGCGGATTGTTCTCCAGTTGTTTGTTGAAGGCCTTGACCGCTTCGTCGTATTTGCGATCGTTCCAATAGACGCGGCCGAGATTGTTGTAGGCGAACTCGTCGTAGGGATTGACTTCAATCTGCTTCTGGAAGGCGGCGATGGCCTGATCGTTCTCGCGCATGCGCGAGATAAACGAGGCCGAGATTGTTCCAGGCGATTTTGTTTTTGGGATCAACTTCGGTGGCGCGCTTCAGGAGCACGAGGGCGACGGGCAGGTTGCCATTCTCGGCGGCGGCGCGGGCGCTGTCGATCAGGTCGTCGGCCTTCATGTCGGCGGGGGAACGGGCGCTCCGGCCACCGAGCTTTCGACTGGACAGCTGCTGCGCGAGGTCGGCGCCGACGGCGCGGCGGAAGGATTCGTAGTCTGAGGCGCGGGCGACGGGGAGTTCGTCCTGCCGCAGAGTCAGCTTGCGGCCGGCGGTGAAGACGCCGCCGTCAATCTTGTAAGTGGCCATCGTATTCCGCGTAGTCGCGTTTCAGCGAGAAAGCCAGCGGCGCGTGAGCGGTGTATTTGGCGGGCAACTCCAGCGTGATGTTGTAGGAGTACTCTGCCTTGGGGCCGAGCTTGAGGGGTTCGGCGTCGGGTCGGTGTCGTCGGTATCGACGTCGGGCAAATTGAATTGCACCAGCGGCAAAATGATGTCGGTTTTCTTCTTCGACCAGTCGAGGAAGTTGACCTTGGAGACGTCGTAGGAGAGCGTGAACGGCTCGCGGGTCGCTGCGGGATCGCTGACTTTGAGATTGGTGACGTCGCCGCCCAGGCTGGCGTTGATGTTTTCGGCGACGCGCTGCCAGTTGGCTTCGGGCACGCGGCGGAAGACGGAACGCAAGCAGCAGTTCTTCGTCGCCGCGAAATTCGTAGTGCACGTGGGCTTCGAGTTTGCCGATGTCGTTGATCTTTCCCGTCGATCTGCGAGACTTCGGAATCGGGCATGGGAGTGTCGGCGGGCGTCATCTTCGAGATGGGGCGCCACGGAGGAAGGCGGATTGGCGGGAGGAATCACGAGCGCCTGCTTGTTGCGCAGGGTATAGGCGAGCAGGCGAAAGGGCGCGACCTCGGCGGTGGTGTCCATCCAGACTTCTTCTTTTTTGCCGTGCGGATTTGTGCCCTGGCCCATGGGCAGCATGGTGATGACGTGGTCGAACTGCGAGGGCGACGGAACGTCGGGATCGAGCTTGCGGCTGGAATTGATCAGCACGGAGTCGGCGTGCAGGCCTTCGGCCTCGAGCAACGAAGCCAGCAGCGTGTGCTTATCTTTGCAGTCGCCGTACTGGTCGTGCAGCACGTCGGAGGCGGCATGCGGCTGGTAGCGGCCGACGCCGAGCGACAGGCTGACGTAGCGGAAATTTTTCGCGACGAAATCGTAGAGAGCTTCGGTTTTTTCGAGATCGGTGTTCAGGCCCTTGGTCAGTTCCTGCGCTTTGGCGCGAACTTCGGGAGTGGGGGCGCGGCGGTCTTTTTCAAGGTCGGCATACCAGCGGCCAATCTGCTCCCAGGTTTCGAAAGTCGTCATTTGAACATCGGGGCGGTCGTCTTCTGGACGGTGTTTCTTTTTCTTCTTGTCTTTTTCTTCTTTGGCCTTGGCGGAATCGTCTTCGCGTTCGAGATGCGAAGCTCGACCAGTGATAGACGCGGCGTCCGTTGGCTTCGGTGATCGTGGGATCCATCCCCGGCTTGCACTTCAGCTTCAGGGAGCGGCCGGCGGGCACGTCGACGTCGAGGGTTTCGTCGAGGTCGATGTTGGTCTTGTCGAATTCGTATTCCGTCCAGAACTGTCCGGCGGCCAGCGGGGTGTGGATGACCGTGACCATGTCGTATTCGAGCACCTCGCCGGGACGCAGGCCGGGAACGGTGATGTGCTTCTGGCGATAATCGGTGTAGACGGGGGCTTCGCGCTCGACGGGAGCGCTCAGGTCCTGCACGGCATCGTCGCCGGCTTTGACCACGGTGCCATCTTCTTTGAGGACGCGCACGTAGGGAATCTCGACGCGTTCGTTGGCGGAGTTGTAGCCTTCCTGGAGTTGTCCCCACTGCTGCACGCCGGCTTCGCTTTGCACGCGAATGCGGGCGGTGACCTCTTTGCGGCCAGTGCCATCAGCCTCAAAGCGGTAGCGCGAGTGCATCTGCTCGATGACAAAGGATTCCTGCGCATAGTCGGGACTCTTGGCTTCGACCTTGACCGAGTCGGCGGCCTTTTCAGCCGCAGCGGCCGGCGTGGTGCCGGGCTTGGGCGATTGTGCTGGTAGGGTTTCACTCTTGGACTGAGGAGTGGAACCCGGCTGGCTGGGTTGCTGAGAACTTGCGCCGGCGGTCAGCAGGCACGAAAACAGAAGAGTGAGCCAACGATTGCGCATAGATGTTTACGAGAACCTAGTCATTATCCCATGGTACGGTGGGTGTGCGCGGACCGGCGAGTGGAGCAATTTCGGGAAACCCGGGGGAACTGGGGTCTTATGCGCTAGGGAAGGTCTGATTAGGGTCCTTCAGAAAGCGTAAACCACAGAGGACACAGAGGTTCACAGAGGAACCCGAAGGCTTAATTCGGGCTTCGCTAGGGGGGCGCGAATTTGGCGGATATTGGCATAATCGAGCGCCTCGATGACAATAATTGTCATGGTATGCAAATAAATTTGCATATTGATACCGTGACTCTGGTCACATTTTTGTGCTGCGAGGGGGCGAATCCGGGGTAAAATCGCGCTCAGATATTCCTGACTCGCCATGATGCGAGGCGGGCGTGACGCATAACGTACTTGCGCCACGATCTCTCCGTCGGAGGGTTTTTGCATGGAAGATCGGGCCCCTGTCGTCTCTTCTTTGGATACCGAGCAGTCCTCAACGACTACGACGTCCGCCATCCGGAAGCATGAAGGCCGCGGGGCGTGGGTTCTGACCGCCTACGGTATTTCCGGGCTGGCTTTGTTCGGAGTGCTGGCCTACTTTTTCTCGGACTTCATCTCTCATTAGTCTGTGGTCCGGGCCCGCGTTGTCGAACGGGCGTGCGCGCCCGCGGAATGCGGGGGAAGTGTACCTGCTGCTTCTTCGGGAGTTGTTCGCATCGCCGCTTTTTGGTGTCGTCCTCGGGTGTCCCAGCGCACTTCGTCGAACGTGCTACAATTGGCGGCCTTAGCTTATAACTTCGGCATCCGGCCCCGACCCCACGCACGGAATTACGAAACGCACGGAAGAAATCTGTGGCCAAGACTCCCACACCCAGCGCGACGCCGATCACCTACGCCGACGCTGGCGTCGATATCAGCCGCGCCAACCGCACCAAGCAGCGCATCAAGTACCTGGCCCACAAAACTTTTACGCGGGGCGTGCTGAGCGAGATTGGCGGCTTTGGCGGGCTGTTTGCGGTCGACAAAACCAAGTACACCGACCCGGTGCTGGTGTCGAGCGTCGATGGCGTGGGCACAAAATTGAAGATTGCCTTTGAGATGGACCTGCACTCGACCGTGGGCGCCGACCTGGTGAACCACTGCGTGAATGACATTGCGGTGCAGGGGGCGGCGCCGCTGTTTTTCATGGACTACCTGGCCACCGGCACGCTCGATCCGTCGATTGCGGAGAAGGTTGTCGAGGGCATTGCCGACGCCTGCAAACACAATGGCTGTGCGCTGATCGGGGGCGAGACTGCGGAGATGCCGGGATTTTATCCCGATGGCGAATACGATCTGGCGGGCTTTATTGTGGGCGTGGTGGAGCGGGAGAAGATTATTACCGGGAAAGATGTGCAGATCGGCGACATCATCCTGGGGCTGCCGTCGAATGGTCTGCATACGAATGGATATTCGCTGGCGCGGAAGTTGCTGTTTGAAGTCGCGCACTATTCGGCCGATACCTATGTCAACGAAATCAAGAATAAAGTTGGCAACGAACTGATGCGGACGCATAAAAGCTACTGGCCGGCGCTGCGTAAGCTGATTGACGGCCAATGCGTTGCTGCGCTGGCGCACATTACCGGCGGAGGCATTACCGAGAATCTGCCGCGGGTGCTGCCGCGCGGGACGGCGGCAGTGATTGAGATGGGGACCTGGCCGGTGCTGCCGATTTTTGAGCACTTGCAGCAGTTGGGAAATGTGCCGCAGGACGAAATGCTGCGCACCTTCAACATGGGTCTGGGGATGCTGCTGGTGGTGCCGTCGGCGAAATTCAAGAAGGCACAGTCGGTGCTGGAGCGCGTGGGCGAGAAAGCTTACACGATTGGCCGCATCGTGAAGGGCGAGCGCAAGGTAACCTACAGCTAGGGAGTGCTTTCACCACGGAGGCACGGAGACACCGAGAAACCCTTTCTTGATTCATAGACTGTCTACTGACATTCTGCATTTCAGTTTCCCCCACACTCAACCGTGCTGTTCGAGACTTCGTTTTCCGGTCTTATCCGTGACTCCGTGACTCCGTGTCTCCGTGGTGAATTATGATGTTCCCTGCATGAAATCCCTGGGCATACTTCTTTCTGGGCGCGGGTCGAATTTTGTGGCTATCGCTGACAGCATTGATGCGGGCCGAATTCCTGACGCGCGGATCGCCGTTGTCATTTCGAACAAAGCAGATGCGCCGGGGATCGCGACCGCCCGCGCGCGCGGGCTGCATGCGGTGGTAATTCCTTCTAAGGGCAGGGCGCGCGAAGAGCACGACCGCGAAGTGGTCGCGGCGCTGAAGCAGAATGGAGTGGATCTGGTCTGCCTCGCCGGATATATGCGCCTGCTCTCGCCGTGGTTCGTACAACAGTTTCCGCGCGGGATTCTGAATATTCATCCATCGCTGTTGCCGGCGTTTCCGGGGCTGGAGGCGCAGGAGCAGGCGGTTGCTTACGGCGTGAAAGTCTCCGGGTGCACGGTGCATTTCGTAGACGAAGAACTGGACCACGGCGCGATCATCGTGCAGAAGTCGGTTCCGGTGCTCGACAGCGACGACGAACACGCTCTAGCGGCGCGAATTCTGGAGCAGGAACATCTGGCATACACGGAAGCGATCAATATTGTTCTGCGCAGTAACTTTGAAGTCGCGGGGCGACGGTTCGTACATAGGGTGCACGGCGTGTCGTCGTTATAATCAAGAAGCATGTCAACCTTCGCGCCTGTCGACGAACAACTGACCTATCTCAAGAAGGGCTCCGCGGAAATCATTCGCGAGGCCGATCTGCGCTCGAAACTCGAAAAGTCGCTGAAGACCGGTAAACCGCTGCGGGTGAAGCTGGGGATGGATCCGACTGCTCCTGATCTGCACCTGGGGCACACCGTGGTGTTGCGGAAGCTGAAGCATTTTCAGGATCTGGGGCACACGGCCATTTTTTTGATCGGCGATTTCACCGGGATGATCGGCGATCCCACGGGGCGGTCGATTACGCGTCCGCCGCTGAGCCGCGAGCAGATTGAGCAGAACGCGGAGACTTATAAGGCGCAGGTTTTCAAGATTCTCGATCCGGAAAAGACTGTGATCGATTTCAACCGGCGCTGGATGGGCGCGTTTACGCCCGACGATTTCGTGCGGCTGATGTCGAAATACACGGTGTCGCAGTTGCTCGAGCGCGAGGAGTTTCACAAACGCTTCAAGGAAGAAAAGCCGATCTCGGTGCACGAGCTACTGTATTCGCTGGTGCAGGGATATGACTCGGTGGCGCTGGAATCCGATGTGGAACTGGGCGGCACGGACCAGAAATTTAACTTGTTGGTGGGGCGCGAACTGCAGCGCGCGTACGGCCAGGAGTCGCAAGTGGCGCTGACGACACCGATTCTGGAAGGGCTCGACGGTGTGCAGAAAATGTCGAAGTCGCTGGGGAACGCGATCGGCATTCACGAGCCGCCGCTGGAAATGTACGGCAAGTTGATGAGCATCTCCGACGAAATGATGTGGAGATATTACGAACTGCTCACGGATGTGCAGATCGCCGAGATCGAGAAGATGAAGCGCGAGATGCATCCGATGGCGGCGAAGAAGGAGCTCGCGCGGAGGATCGTGGCGGACTTTCATTCGGCGGAGGCGGCGGCGAAAGCGGGCGAGGATTGGGCGCGGCAGTTTCAGAAGGACGGGGTGCCGGAAGATGTGGAGGAAGTCACCATCACCCTTGCCGAAATCGGAGGGCACGTCGTTGACACCAAGCGGGGACCAGAGGCAACACTAAGGGCAGATCGACTATTGGTCAGGTGTGGCCTAGCAGTTTCCACAACTGAAGCAGTCAGAAAGTTAAAACAGGGTTCCGTGAGAGTCGGCGACCACGTGTTGACGGAGCCCTACATCACGCATCCGGGCCCATCGCCGGCGAGATTAGTCCTGAGAGTCGGCAAGCATTTAAAGATCGCGATCATCGACTGGTAACGCACGAAGGAGTTATGTGGGGACACCCGCCTTCGGTTGTCCGGGCGAGCGAAGCTCGCAGCAGTTCGCGGCCATTCAATCAAATGGAGGAATCATGGACAAGCGTAGTTGGATGAGAGTGGTGGGTTGCGTCTTTGCCCTCACGGTGCTCGCGGCGGCGCAGACCAGAAAACCTGGTCTGTGGGAATTGACTACGACTACGACGTGGCAACAGTCCCCTTCGGGCAACTCCGCTCCCAACAGCGGAGCGCCGCACACGGCTCAGTTTTGCGTATCCCAACAATATTTTGACAAGTATGGCGCCATTCTTCCGCCGATCACTGGCTGTCGAGTGACCAACCTGGTCAAGAAAGCCAACGGCATGACCGGCGAGATGGCATGTACCGGAACCATGACCGGCAAGATGAGCATGGAGTCCCTCTACAGCGACGGGGAACACGCCACGGGCAAGATACACTTTACCGGATCGATGCAGGTTGGCGCCGACAAGAAGCCAGTGGAATGGACGAGCACCTCCTCCGGGATCTACAAAGGCGCGGAGTGCGGTTCGGTGAAGCCGCTTTCCATGCGCGATGAGTAAGCCCCGACGCATTCCTTCGGGCGAGGCGCCCCACGCGGGCTACCGCGTCGGGAACCGGGCATCTAAAGTTCTTCGAGGACCCATCGTGCAGACAAGACTCGCAACTGCATTGCTGTTGGTTCTCGCTTTTTCCGCGGTCTCGGCTTCGTGCCAAATTTCTTCGGGCCAGGTTTCTTCAGACCACCACGTTTCCTCCAGTCAAATTGATTCGGTCTTCGCCTCGCTGAAATCTGGTCATGCTCCGGGAGCGGCTGTGCTTGTCGTCCGCGACGGCAAGGTTGTGTTTCGGCGGGGATACGGCGTCACCGATCTGCGCACGCTCGCTCCCATCGATGCGAGCACGAATTTTCGGTTGGCGTCATTTACCAAGCAGTTCACGGCGGCGTGCATTATGTTGCTAGCGCGCGATGGCAAGCTGCGGTATGACGATCACCTGACCGACTTCTTTCCTGAGTTTCCGGCTTACGGGAAATCCATTACGGTTCGCAATCTGCTCAACCATACTTCCGGGCTGCCGGATTACGAAGAGCTGCTGATGAAGCAGTATCCTGACACGCCGCCGGAAAAAATTCCGCAAATTCTCGACGCTGGCGTGCTGAAGTTGCTGGAGCGACAGACCAGCGGCAAATTTGCGCCAGGCTCGCGGTGGGAGTACAGCAACTCGGGCTATGCCGTGCTGGCGATGATTGTGGAGAGAGTCTCGGGGAAAAGTTTCGGGCAATTTCTGCGGGAGAGAATTTTCACGCCTCTGCAGATGAAGAACACGATTGCCTACGAAAAGGGGAAGAACGAAGTGGCGCATCGCGCGTATGGCCACACGAAAGACAAAGATGGGTGGCAGCAGACGGATCAGAGTCCGACGTCGGCGGTGCTGGGCGATGGGGGGATTTATTCTTCGCTCGATGACCTGGCGAAGTGGGACCGGGCGCTGCGCGAGCACACGCTGCTGAGCGCGGCGGAAATGGAGCCGGCGCTGACGCCGGTGCAGCCCACGGACGGGCCGGCAAAGTTTTCTGAGGGACGGGCCGTGAGCTATGGGTTCGGATGGTTTCTCGATCCGTACCGGGGACACAAACGGATGTCGCACGACGGCGAGACGATCGGGTTTCGGACTACGATCCAACGCTTTCCCGATGATCTTCATCCCGAAGATCAGCTGACGATCATCGTGCTGGCCAACCGCGTGGACATCGATCCGGAGGAACTCGCGCTGAAGGTGGCTGATTTGTATCTGGGAACCAGGCCGTAGATGGCTTGTCGCTGGGCGCCCGGCGCGGCGGGGCTCCGTCTACGGAAGCTCCGATTAAGATCCAAGAGAAAGCTTGAACCACAGAGGACACGAAGGCACACGGAGGAACGCTGACGCTTAATCAGAGCTTCGGTTGTCGAAAGTGAACCTCAGGCGCTAAAGCGCGGTTGGTTTTAAGGGACTTCACGGCACGACTGAAGTCGTGCCTTTCCCAAAACCAATCTAACGTTGAGTTTTTCAGCAGCCTGCTGGACCGCGCATGCTCAGTCCTGGCTGACCATCTCTATCTGTTTGCCATTCCTGGCTGACCATGCGGCGCTGATTCTGCTACTCTCTCCCCGCATATGCGAGCGGCTGTGATTCTCGGGCCGGGATGTTCTGCGAAAGTCCTGCGGCCGTTTCAGTTTGACCAGTCTAATAATCAGGGGCCGATCGAAAAGGTCGAATGGCGGATGGGCGTGCCGGCCTCAGGCGAGGACGCCGATGTGATTTTAGTGTTTGGCGGCGATGGGACGGTTCACCGGCATCTGGGACAGTTGGTGCGGCTGGGATTGCCGGTACTGGTGGTGCCGGCGGGAAGTGGGAATGATTTTGCGCGGGCGCTGGGACTGCGGCGGGTGCGAGATTCGCTGGTGGCTTGGCGGAAATTCTGTGGCGACGCGGGCGATGTTCGTGCGGAAAATGTGCGCATGATTGATTTGGGAGTGATTGCTCCACTTGGGAGCGAGGGCGGGGCGCCCGCGCCACACAGTTCCGCGCCACATAGTCCTCGGTACTTTTGTTGTGTGGCAGGGGTGGGGCTTGACGGGGAAGTGGCGCGGCGGGCGAACCGGCTGCCGCGGTGGCTGCGGGGGCATGGAGGCTATGTGCTGAGCCTGGCTCCGACGATTTTCACGTTTGCGCCGCTGGCGATGAAGATTCAAACGGCGGCCGGCCGCCACGATGCCGACTGGATCACTCGCAGCGACCGGCAGGCAATCCTGGCTGCGGTGGCCAATGCACCGTTGTATGGCGGTGGGATGAAGATTGCTCCTCGGGCCAAAATGGATGACGGGCTGCTCGACGTTTGCATCGTCGGCGCGGTCGATCCGCTCCGGCTTTTGCGGTTATTTCCGACGGTTTATAGCGGCAAACATTTGAGCGTTCCGGAAGTTGAGTACTTTCAGGCGGGGCAGGTGCGGGTCGAGACGGAGCGTCCGCTCGATGTTTATGCGGATGGAGAGTATGTTTGCCAGACGCCGGTTGAGGTTGGAATTCAACAGGGTGCACTGCGGGTTATTGTTCATCCGTCACAGACAAGTTTCTAGTTTCTGGTTTCTAGTTTCCTGTGGCGCGCTTTTCGCGCGTGATCCGAACGACCGAAACAGGAGACTGGCATGGCACATTCCTACCGAGACCTCATTGTGTGGCAGAAAGCGATCACGATGGTCACGGAGATTTATCGAGCGACCCAGAGCTTTCCCAGAGCGGAGACTTACGGCTTGACCAGCCAGATACGGCGGTCGGCTGTCTCTGTAGCCAGCAACATAGCGGAGGGTCAGGGCAGGCTTTCCAGGCGCGAGTTCCACTATTTCCTTGGTGTGGCGCGAGGTTCTCTCATCGAAATGGAAACGCAGACGGTGATTGCAGAAAATCTCGGGTACTTGTCGAAGGCCGAGTCTAAGAACCTAGCCATCGCTTCCGGAGAAGTGAGCCGCCTCCTGCACGGGCTGATGCAGTCCATCCGAGAGCCGGCACCCCAGCGGGCTGGAAACTAGAAACCAGAAACCGGAAACCTGGCTTGGTGCTAAACTTTCTTCATGTCTGACGGACGATCGCGCACCCTGCTGTGGGTATTGATTGGTGGAGGAGCTTTTTTCCTCTTTGTGCTGGCCGTGTTTGGTCTGGTCTACATGACGCTGCACGCGGGCGGGGGGGATGCTGGGCTTACTGGCTTCGGCGACCGCATCGGCGTGGTCGATTTGGACGGCGTGATTTTGTCGCCGCAGCCAGTGGTGGGCCAACTCAAGAAGTTCGCCGACGACTCGTCGATCAAGGCCATTATTATTCACGTGAATTCGCCGGGCGGCGGCGTGGCGGCGTCGGAGGAGATTTATCGCGAGGTCAAGCGCATTCGCACCGAGAAGAAGAAGCGCATTGTGGTGTCGATTGAAACGGTGGGCGCGAGCGGGGCATACTACGTGGCTTCGGCCTCGGACAAGATTTACGCGGACCAGGGCAGCATTGTGGGGTCGATTGGCGTGATCGCGGAGTGGATGAACTACGGCGATCTGTTGAAGTGGGCCAAGTTGAAGAACGTGGTGATCAAGACCGGCGAATTCAAAGACACGGGGAACCCGGCCCGCGATCTGACTCCGAACGAGCAGGCCTACATGCAGTCGCTGATCGATAACATGTTCGGACAATTTGTGCAGGCGGTGAGCGAAGGCCGAGGGATGAAGTTTGAAGACGTGAAGTCGATCGCCAATGGCAAGGTCTGGACCGGCGAGCAGGCCATGTCGATGAAGCTGATCGACGGCGTGGGCGACTTTGAGACGGCGGTTGCCGATACGGCGAAGTCGGTGGGGATCAAGGGCGAGCCGACCCTGGTGCATCCGGATAAAGACCGCAAGACACTGATGGATCTGCTGCTGGGCGATGTTTCGCAGTTCCTACCGGGGCGGGAGAAGATGCTGGAGCAGCAGGTGGGGTTCTATTACCTGTGGAAGTAGGCGGTTTTTCCACCCTATTTTCGCAGTGCGGTTTACGCCGCCGGCGAAGTACCCGGCCAAAAGCCTTGTGTAACCTGCGATCTGCTGGGTTTGGCGCAATAGTCAATTCCGTTAGTATTGAGAAATCTAAAGTTGTATCTTAGATCGCTCAACCCTGGAAGTCGGTAGTTACCGCGGTTCCCATGTCCGGAGTCGATTATTCCTATTGGGAAATCTAAAGTTATAGTTTATATTACTCAAGTGCGATATATCTTACGGAAACTAGCGGAGGTGGCCGCGAACGCGGCTCGTCACTTCCCGGCACTGGTGCTGACTGGGCCCCGCCGTTCCGGCAAGACGACTCTTTTCCGCAACCTGTTTCCCAAATCGCAGTATGTATTACTCGAGGACCCGGACGTGCAGGTCCGCGTACGCAGCGATCCGCGGGCTTTTCTGGAAGGGTTGCGGCCGCCGGTTGTATTCGACGAAATCCAGAACACTCCTGAATTGCTGGATTACGTTCGCACCATGATCGACTCGCACCCGCGCCGGATGGGGCAGTGGCTTTTTACCGGTTCGCAGGAAGCTCCCCTGATGCACGGAATCAGCGAATCCATGGCAGGGCGGGCGGCAGTTCTGCAGTTGCTGCCTTTCAGCCTGGCGGAGACCGCAAAGGTGAACATATTGCATGGGGGATTTCCCGAAGTGCTCGCCCGTCCGAAAGGCCGGGACTTGTGGTTCGCCTCTTATCTGCAGACGTATCTGGAGCGGGACGTGCGGTCGATCACGAACGTGCGGGACCTGGCAACGTTTCGCAGCTTTCTCGCACTCTTGGCCAGTCGCCACGGCCAGATTCTGAATAAGACCGATCTGGCGGCGCCCCTCGGCGTATCGGTTCCCACCATCGGCGAATGGCTGCATATCCTGGAGGTGACCGGCCAGATCATACTGGTGCCACCGTATTTCGAAAATTTTAGGAAGAGGCTGATCAAGTCGCCGAAAATGTACATCGGCGATTCCGGGCTGGCATGTTATCTGCTGGGGGTGGCTTCGGCGTCGGAGTTGGAACGTTCGCCGTTTCTGGGGGCCTTGTTCGAAGGGTTTATCGCGTCTGAAATCCTGAAGAGTCAGACCGAGCGCGGACGGCGCAAAGAGCTTTATTATTTTCGCGATCAGCAGGGGCTGGAGGTGGACTTTCTCATCCCGCGGCCGAACGCGAGACTGTGGCTGGTGGAAGCCAAGGCTGGCAAGACGGTCCGGCCCGAAATGGCGGCGCCGATGACTTCGCTGCAGCGTGTGGCGCGGAACCGGACGGATCGACTGATGGTGGTCCATCGCAAATCCCAGAGCCAGATTTCCACTCCAGCGATTGCCAAGGGAGTCGAGGCTGTCGATGTGGAAGAATTTGTACATGAACTCATCCGGGCGAAATGAGGCGGGGATTCGGCACCATTGAGAATCCCCGGTATCTGCCCCGTAACTTGCACTAAACCCCTGAAATTTGAGAAGGTTATGGATGGTGGGCCGGCGAGATTACCGTTTGCCGCGATGTAGGCCACTAGGAACGAAGAGGGGTTATGACCAAAGCCGATCTGATTGACGAAGTCTCGCGTTTGGCGGAACTTACGCGGAAAGACAGTGAAGTGATCGTGGAGACGATCTTTGACAGCGTGGTGCGCTCGTTGCGCGCTGGCGACAAGATTGAGATCCGCGGCTTTGGCAGCTTTCGTACTCGCCAGCGTAAGCCGCGGGTGGGGCGCAATCCTAAGACCGGAGAGCGCGTGGAAGTGCCCGCGAAGAAAATTCCTTTCTTCAAGCCCAGCAAAGAATTGAAGGATCTGGTGAATGAAGGCCACGGCGCGGCGCCGGCGGCTACGGCAACTCCCGCTCCGCCAACCACTTCGACTCCTCCGACGGCGTAGACGGATTCGGGGTTCACGCCGCGTGCGACGGGCGGTGTTTCCCGCTCTGGGAAACGCCGGAGATAAAACTCTGTCGGCTGTGAGCTAAGTCACAACTCTGGCCGGTTTCTTCCGCTATGGTGAAGCTTGATCGAATCATGCTTCCCGCAGGTTTCACGCGAGCGATCGTTGATAGCCTGGATTGGGTGCGGCTGCGTGTGCTCGCGGCGGACCCGCGGCCGAGGCATCAGCAGACCGGGACGCGCGGGGAAGAAGCGGCGTATTTCGATCTGCGCAAGCTGGGGTACACAATCGTGGCGCGAAACTTCCGCTCGCCGCGCTGCCGAGGGGAGATTGACCTGATTGGCTGGGACGCAGATGTTCTTTGCTTTATTGAAGTTAAGACGCGTACCTCGCGCGACATAAAAACTGCGGCGGCGGCGGTAGACCGGCACAAGCGGCGCGAGGTGGCGCAGGTGGCACGAGAGTATCTGCGGCGGGCGTCACCAACGTGCCAGTGGAGATTCGATATCGTCAGCGTATACTATGCGCATCCAGCGTCTCGCCCAGAGATCGAAGTGTTCCGGAATGCTTCCCTGTCGGCGTAAAATAAGTGGTTTGCGCAATCCCTTGAAAGGATTCAATCATTGCCTGAGCTGAGAAAAGATCCGATTGTGGGCCGTTGGGTGATCATTTCGACGGACCGGGCGAAACGTCCGACCGATTTTGTCCGCGAAAATATGAAGATCAAGGGGGGATTCTGTCCGTTCTGCTACGGGAACGAGAGCAAGACGCCGCCCGAGATCCAGGCGTACCGTCCGAACCAAAACGGGGGGCCGGCGCCGCAGCGCGATACTCCGGGATGGACTGTACGCGTGGTGGCGAACAAGTTTCCAGCCCTGGGTATTGAGGGCAATCTGAACCGCCAGGCCGAGGGCATGTTCGACCGCATGAACGGAGTGGGGGCGCACGAGGTGATTATTGAGACGCCCGACCACTCGGCCAGCCTTGCGAGCCTGCCTTCGAAACGCATTGAGGACGTTCTATGGACGTTCCGCGATCGCATTCTCGATTTGAAGAAGGATCGGCGGTTCAAGTACATCCTGATTTTCAAGAATCATGGGGAGGCGGCGGGAGCATCGCTGGAGCACTCGCACTCGCAGCTGATTGCGCTGCCGATTCTGCCGATTAACGTGGTGCAGGAACTGGAAGGGTCCAAGCAGTATTTTCTTTACAAGGAGCGCTGCGTGTTCTGCGACATCATCCGGCAGGAGATGGACAGTGGCACGCGGGTGGTCGCGGAGAATGAGAACTTCCTGACGCTCGCGCCCTACGCTCCCCGCTTTCCGTTCGAGACCTGGATTCTGCCCAAGCAGCACGAATCGGCGTTTGAGAATTCTTCGTCGCACATGTTCGAAAATCTGGCCCGGTCGTTGAAAGACTTGCTGGGCAGGGCGGACCGGGTGCTGGATAATCCGCCGTACAACCTGGTGATCCACACGTCGCCGGCGCAGGATCCGACGAATGACCATTATCACTGGCACATTGAGTTCATGCCCAAACTCACCAAGACGGCGGGATTTGAATGGGGCACGGGTTTCTACATCAATCCCACGCCGCCGGAGGAAGCGGCGAAGTTTCTACGTGAGGCGAATGTGGAGGAACCGGCGCCGGCATCTGCCGGGTAAGCGGGGATTCGATTTCGAGATTTCGATCTTAAGATTTCGATCTGAAAAAAGGGGCACGGCTTCACGCCGTGCCCCTTCCCAGTTTTGCTGGAGAGAGAAAGGTCTGCGAGTTCTCGCAGCCTTGGTGACATGAGCATAGGCTGGCGAACGCCTGGCATTTGTCACGAAGATGTAAAAATCGTGCCGGGAACTGGGAGGGGTTCACCTGTCGGGTTCATTGATGGGGTTCATTGACGTCTGTCTGTTTCGATCACTACCATAGGCAGCTTCGAGGTTCTTCATGAATCGCTGCCTGCTGTTGTTGTTGCTTGGGGGGTGGGCTTTCGCCAGTCCCGCGCCATCCCCGTTGACGCCATCCCCGTTGAGTGCATCCTCTTTGATTGCGAACGTGCCGGGGCGGACCACGGTCAGCCTCAACGGCGCGTGGCAAGCCATTGTCGATCCATTCGACAACGGCCGGTCGGGATTTTTTCGGGATGAAAAGCCGCGCACTAAGAGCGACCACGTGGAGTACAGTTTCGACGCGTCACCCGTCCTGAATGTTCCGGGGGACTGGAACACGCAGCGCGAACAGCTGATGTTCTATGAAGGGCCGGTGTGGTACCGGCGCGAGTTCATTTATCACAAGCGGGCGAATGAGCGCGTCTTTGTCTACTTCGGCGCTGCTAATTATCAAAGTACCGTTTACCTGAACGGCGAAAAGCTGGGCGCACACGAAGGCGGATTTACGGCATTCAATTTTGAGGCGACGTCGGTTCTGCGGGACGGCGGGAACTTTCTGATCGTCGAGGTGAACAATCGGCGGCGCGCTGACGGCGTGCCGGGAATGAAGTTCGATTGGTGGAACTATGGCGGGATTACTCGCGACGTAATGCTGGTCGAAGTGCCGGCAACGTTCATTCAGGATTACTCAGTGCAGTTGGCGCGAGGTTCACAGAACGAGATTGCGGGATGGGTGCAGCTGAACGGCGCACGGGAGGCACAGAAAATCAGGTTGGAGATTCCGGAAGCTCGCGTTCACGAAACCTTCACGAGCGATGCCGAAGGCCGGGCGAGCTTTCACTTCACGGCGAAGCTGGAACTGTGGTCTCCGGGGCATCCCAAGCTTTACGACGTAATGCTCAGCGACGGCGACGATGTAATCCATGATCAGATTGGCTTTCGCACGATTGAAGTGCAGGGCGCGAATATCCTGCTGAATGGGAAGCCTGTTTTCCTACGCGGCATTTCCATGCACGAGGAAGCGCCGTTTCGCGAAGGGCGTGCCTTCAGCCAGGAAGATGCGCAGACTCTGCTGGGTTGGGTGAAAGACCTGGGATGCAACTTCGTGCGCTTCGCCCACTATCCGCACAACGAGAATGAGATTCGCCTGGCGGACCGCATCGGGCTGATGGTGTGGTCGGAGATTCCGGTGTATTGGGATATTGACTGGACGAATCCGGCGACGCTGGCCAGTGCCGAAGCGCAACTGCGCGATGAGATTGCGCGCGATCATAACCGCGCCGCGGTGATTCTATGGTCGGTCGCGAACGAAACTCCGGTAAAGCCGGAGCGCCTTACGTTTCTGACGCAGCTGGTAAAAGATGCGCGGGAACTCGATTCCACGCGGCTGATTACTTCGGCCCTGAATCATACGGATAATACGGGTACCGATGAGCGCACGCTGAACGATCCGTTGGGAGATGTGCTGGATGTGGTCGGGCTGAACGAGTATTTGGGCTGGTACGGCGGGCGTCCGGAGGATGCCGACCGGATGCAGTGGAAATTGAAGTGGACGAAGCCGCTGATCGTCAGCGAATTTGGCGGCGGAGCGGTGTTTGGGCGGCGCGGCGATGCAGATGAAATCTGGACGGAGGAATATCAGGATAATTTGTATCAGCACCAGTTGGGGATGGTGGAACGGATGCCGAATCTGGCGGGGATGACGCCGTGGGTGCTCATGGATTTTCGGTCGCCACTTCGCATGTTGCCGGGCGTGCAGGATTATCACAATCGCAAGGGCCTGATTTCGAATCGGGGGCAGCGCAAGCTCGCGTTCTATACGCTCCAGAAGTTCTACAAGAAGCTGGGGGATGCGGGGAAGTAGTTTTTTGCCCCCGCGTACGAGGCCAAGATGGCCTCGCGACAGCCGGCGGGACGCCGGCGCTACGAAAAACGGGATCAGCCTTGGGTGCGGTCCTGGACTTCGTCGTTCCAGGCCATCTGGATCGCTTCCAGTTTGCCTTCGTTCGAGGCTTTGGGATCGCCCGCGAAGTCGGGCAATTCGGTGACGTAGCGGTGCAGGTCGGTGAAGCGCACGGCGAGCGGATCGAGTGTCGGGTGGGTTTCGGAAAGCAGAATGCCGATGTCTTCGGCGTCATCCCAGGTCAGTTGCTTCGGCATTCCTCAGTGCTCCTTCTTCTTATGTAACCTCGGAACCATGTAACCTCGGAAACTGTGTTCCTCGGAAACTTAGTGTTCCTCGGAAACGTAATTGCGATTCCAGGCAGGAATCTCGACGACGACTTTGCCGGGCTTGGTGATTTGCGCCTGGCAGCCGAGACGCGAGTTTAACTGGAGATCGGCGGCCATGTCCAACCGGTCGGCCTCATCGTCTTCCATCGGCGAGAGATTTTCGGCACCTTCCTTGACCCAGATGTGGCAGGTGGTGCAGGCGTTGTTGCCGCCGCAGGCGTGGTCGAGCGTGATGTGATTGTTCAACGCCACATCAAGGATGGACTGTTCTTTGCCGTGATACTCGTAAGGCAACTTGCCGTTCTCGAACTGGACCGTCTTGCCTTCGGGCAGGAAGGTGACTTGTACCGTGTTTCCGCCGGGGGCATCTTCGGTCGAGGTGCCGGCTCCTTGTGTTTTTTCTTCTGACATTTTTCACCTCAATCTCGCAACTTCATGTGAATTTCGACGTTGTCATCCTGAGCGAAGTTGATTTCTCGCGAAGCGAGAAATCAGCGCAGTCGAAGGATCCCTATACCCGTCACTGGCCTCTACGTTAGTGGCGCTCATAGGGATCCTTCGACTTCGCACGACTTCGCTTTCGCGAAGTCGTACTCCGCTCAGGGTGACAACACGAATAGTCATTCAAATTCTGCTTTCGCCATGGGATGCGGGGCGGTGGGGCCTTCGCCCAAGTCGGTCTCGTCCATGTTCTTGCCTTTCAGCGCCGTCGAGACGGCGGTGTCCATCATCAGTTCGGCCAGGCGCATCGTGCCTTGATTCAGCGCGTCGATGGCTTTGCGGATCGCCTGATAATCTTCTTCGGCGTTCACCGCGGTCAGCGATTTTTCCATCTTCGCGATCTGTTTTTTTTCGTCAGTCGTGAGCTGCCCCCAGGCCGCGCTCTTTTTGCCTTTTTCCAGCGCGGTGAGAATGGTTGCGGTTTCGGCGCGCGCTTCGATCAACTGGCGGCGGCGGAAATCTTCTTCGGCGTTGTCGAACGAGTCGAGAATCATGCCTTCGACCTGCTCGTCGGTCAGGCCATAGCTGGGCTGGACTTGAATTTCAGCCTCTTTGCCGCTGCGCTGCTCGCGCGCGGAAACGTGCAGGATGCCGTTGGCGTCGATCAGGAATTTTACTTCGACGCGCGGGATGCCCGCCGCCATCGGCGGAATGCCTTTGAGATCGAAGCGGGCCAGTGAGCGGCAGTCGCTGGCGAGTTCGCGTTCGCCTTGCAGCACGTGGATCGCGACGTTGGTCTGGCCGTCGATCTGCGTGGTATAGAACTGCGTCGCCGATGCGGGGATGGTCGAGTTGCGCAGAATGATTTTGTCAGTGACCCCGCCGGCGACTTCGATGCCGAGCGACAGAGGAGTCACGTCGAGCAGCAGCATGTTCTCGGTGGCTTCGGAGCCTCCGCCGAGAATGTTGGCCTGCACGGCTGCGCCCAGAGCTACGACTTCATCGGGATTGAGATCGGTGTGCGGCTCGCGGTGAAACAATTCCTTCACCAGCGCGCGAACTTTAGGAATGCGCGTGGAACCGCCGACCAGCACGACTTCGTCAATCTGCTCGGGTTTCAGGTTCGCATCTTTCATGGCCTGCTTGCAGGGGCCAACGGTGCGGTCGATGACCGGCTGAATCAGTTGTTCGTACTGCTCACGGGTAATCTCGCGGCGGTAATGCTTGCCGCCAGGAAGGGCGATATCGAGCTTGATCGAGGGCTCGGAAGAGAGCGCGATCTTGGCTTCGATCACGGCCTTGCGGATGGCCTGCACGGCTTCGGCGTTGCGGCGAAGGTCGAGAGCGAGGTCGCCGCGAATGTCGTCGAGCGCGATGGTGATGAGCAGGTTGTCGATGTCGTCGCCGCCGAGGTGGGTGTCGCCGTTGGTGGCGATGACTTCGAAGATTCCGTCGTGCAGCTTGAGGATGGAAATATCGAAGGTGCCGCCGCCGAGATCGTAAACCGCGACGATGCCGTTTTGTTTCTTGTCGAGGCCATATGCGAGCGACGCGGCGGTCGGTTCGTTGACCAGGCGAAGCACTTCGAGTCCGGCGATGCGGCCAGCGTCTTTCGTGGCCTGACGCTGCGCGTCGTTGAAATAGGCGGGGACGGTGATGACTGCCTTCGTAACCGATTCTCCGAAATAGCGTTCCGCATTGCGCTTGAGCTGGCGAAGAATCAGCGCGGAAATTTCAGGCGGAGTGAAAGTCTTGTCGCCGAGCGTGATGCGGAGGACTTCGCCGGGCTGCAGGTCATCGGCGAGACGGAAGGGAAAGAGTTTCAACTCTTCCTGAATGTCTTCCACGCCGCGTCCCATCAGGCGTTTGATGGAGTAGACAGCGCGCTCCGGAGTTTCGATCAGCGCATTGCGCGCGGCATTGCCGACAACCGGATGATTGTTGCTGTCGAGCGCGACCACCGAAGGGAGCAGATTCAGTCCGTCGTCGCCGGGGATCACGACAGGGGTCTCCCCTTGCATGAATGCCACGAGGGAATTCGTGGTGCCGAGGTCGATGCCGACGATGCGATCAGTAGCCATTGTTAGTATTCAATTTTTAGATTCTGCAATTAGCAATTGGCAGTTAGCATTTTGGCCGAGAGCGATCTGCCGATTCCTGGCAAAAACCTGTGAGGCTAAATGCCAAGTGCTAATTGCTAATTGCTAGCTCCATCTTCCAGCGCGGCATTCACATCCCTCACCAGGTTGCGGATGTAATTGCGGCGGTTTAACACATCTACCATTTTGCCGGTTGTCTGCGCGCGCTCTGCCGATGAGGCATGGGAGCGATCGATCAGGCTGTCCCACTCTTTCCAATCGGCTTGCAGTTCGTTGAGAAGCGCTTCGTGCTTGGCTTCGAGCGAGAGCTTCTGTTTTCCGATCTCGTCGATCAAGCGAAGGGTCGTCTTCGCCCATCTTCTTGTTCATGCGCAGTTCTTCGAGCTGCATGTTCAGCTCGAAAACTTCTTCGAGCAAATCCGGCGGGACGATTTGCTTCTTCATCGCTCCAGTGGCGCGGGCCTGTTCGGTGGCGTTTTGGACTGCTCTTCCAGTTCGACGCCTTCGAGATGCAGCAGATATTCCGTGCGCTTGATCGGGATCGCGCAGGTGCGGTAGGCGTCGTTGAGCAAGGAGCTTTGTTCCAGGCTCCACTCCTGCTCTTCTGTGCTGCCGGCGCGGGCGTTTAGATCGGGATGAAGCCTGCGGCTGAGATCGTAGAAATCTTTTTCCAGCGCCGCGACGTCAAGATTAAGATTGGGCGGCAGACCGAAGAACGAGAAATAGTCTACCGGGACCGGGGGCTGTACTTTGCCGCAGGATTCGCAGAAGTGCGCGGCACGCATGGATCCGCAGGACCAGCAGGAGTGCGTGTCCTCGGGCAGGGGTTTGGCGCCGATGGTGGTGAGTGCGGATTTGGTGGTCAACTTTTCTTAATTCCTTCAACAGCAAATAGACATCGTCAGCCAGCGTGCTGGAATAAGCATGTCAGGTGGCGCACGCAGGACGCGGGCAGAGACTGTGCGCTCGAGCAGAAGCGCGAAGCGAAGTCGCCCGCGCCCCATACCCAACGCGCATCAGGCGGAGAACGAAGTGCCACAGCCGCACGACTTCGATGCCTGGGGATTCACGAAGACGAAGCCCTGTTGCATCAGCGTTTCCTGATAGTCCAGGGTCATGCCGTGCAGGTAGATGAACGACTTCGGGTCGACGAAGACGCGCACGTCGCTGAACTGGAAGATGCGGTCGCGCTCGCGCGGCTGCGTGTCGAAGCGGACGTTGTAGCTCAGGCCCGAACAGCCTCCGCCCTGCACGCCGAGCCGCAAGCCGCCCTGCTCGGGCGAAACGCCTTCCTTGGCCATGGCGACGCGGACCTTGGCCAGGGCTTTCTCGGTGACGAGAATGCCTTTGGCGGGTGCCTGCGCGGGCGTTTTTCGGTTGCGGTCGTCATTTATTCGTTCGTATTCTTCACGCAGTCCCTGAGGGGCTAAAGCCGTGCCGAGGTGCGGCCCTTCCCACGGCTGCGGCTCGTGAGCTGCGTCCTCTGCAAGGCCGCTTCGGGGCTAAAGCGCCAGATGGATTCGCCGGCCTTCACACGGCGCTAAAGCGCTGCTCTTCCACAACCGCTACTTCGCTTGCGGCGGCGACCGGGACTGGCGGCTTCCTGCTTTTTCTTCCAGTCGCCGATGGCGGCGCGGATCGCGTCTTCCGCCAGCACCGAACAATGGATCTTTACGGGAGGAAGCGAAAGCTCCTTCACGATGTCCATGTTCTTGATGGCGAGGGCTTCGTCGACCGTCTTGCCTTTGACCCACTCGGTGGCGAGCGAGGACGAGGCGATGGCGGAGCCGCAGCCGAAGGTCTTGAACTTGGCGTCTTCAATGACGTTGGTTTCGCGGTTGACCTTGATCTGCAGCTTCATGACGTCGCCGCATTCGGGCGCGCCGACCAGGCCGGTGCCCACGTCGGTGCTCTGTTTGTCCATGGAGCCGACGTTGCGGGGGTTGTTGTAGTGATCGATTACCTTGTCGCTGTATGACATTTGATTCTCCTGAAACTCTCGATTTGCCCTCAGGGGCTAAAGCCCCATCAAAACCTGATCCTGACGGCACGGCTAAAGCCGTGCCCTTCCACAAATCGTGCCCTTCCAAATTCCACTTACTTAGTGCGCTTCTCCGGCCCACTTTACGTCTTTCAGGTTGATGCCTTCTTTTGCCATTTCGTAGAGCGGAGAAAGTTCGCGCAGGCGCTCGACGGTTTCAACCAGGCGGTCGGCTACGTAGTCGACTTCGGCTTCGGTGTTGAAGCGGCCGAGGCCGAAACGAATCGAGCTGTGCGCCAGGTCGTCGCCCGTTCCAAGAGCCTTTAATACATATGACGGCTCGAGCGTGGCCGAGGTGCAGGCCGAACCGCTCGAAACCGCGATGTCGTTGATGCCCATCAGGAGCGACTCGCCTTCAACGTAAGCGAAACTGATGTTCAGGTTGCCGGGCAGACGATGCTCCCACGAGCCGTTGATGTAGGTTTCGTCGAGACGATTCATAATCCGGTCACGCAGGCGGTTGCGCAGGCCGGCCAGACGGCAGGATTCCTGCGCCATTTCTTCCTGCGCGATGGCGCAGGCTTTGCCCAGGCCGACGATGCCGGGGACGTTGAGCGTGCCGGAACGCATGCCGCGCTCGTGGCCGCCGCCATCGATGATGGCGGAGAGTCTGCACACGCGGATTCTTGCGGCGCACGTACAATGCGCCCACGCCTTTGGGGCCGTACATCTTGTGGCCGGAGATCGACATCACGTCGATGTTCTGCTTGATCACGTCCACGGGAACTTTGCCGATGGCCTGCGTCGCGTCGGTATGGAAGATCACGCCGCGCTCGTGGCAGAGCTTGCCAATTTCCGTGACAGGTTGAATCACGCCGATTTCGTTGTTCGCGTACATGATCGTCACCAGGATCGTCTTGTCGTCGATGGCGCGCTTCAGGTCGTCGAGATCGATCAGGCCGTCTTTCTGGACCGGCATGTAGGTGACGCGGTAGCCATATTTTTCTAGGCGCTTGCAGGTGTCGAGCACGGCCTTGTGCTCGGTGACCGCGGTGATGATGTGGTTGCCCTTCTCGCGGTACATTTCGGCGACGCCCTTGATGGCGAGGTTGTCGCTCTCGGTGGCGCCGGAAGTGAAGATGATTTCTTTGGTGGTCGCGCCCACCAGCTTGGCGATGCGCTCGCGCGCCGTCTCCACGCCTTCTTCGGCGGCCCATCCGAAGGAGTGATTGCGGCTGGCGGAGTTGCCGAACTTCTCGACGAAGTAGGGCAGCATTTCTTCCAGCACCCGCGGATCCATCTGGGTGGTGGCGTGGTTATCCATGTAGATGGGCAGCTTCACGCCCTTGGCGTCGGCGTGGTGGGACTGCGTCAGTGCCTGGGGAATCTTAACTTCGGTGCTCATTCGATTGCCTCTCCTGCTGAGTTAATCTCTATCGTTAATCTTTTTGATGAATCTGTCGTGTTCTACGCTTCAGTACTGCGCTTCAGCCGATCGTCACTAACTCCACCGGTTTCAGGGTCGCACTGCTTGCTTCTTCCGGTTCTTCGCGCATGTGCGAAATCTTGATGCGCTTCAGTACCGCTTCAATGCTCTCGTTCACTTTGCGCAGCGGTTCGCGAATGTTGCAGCGGTCGCTCTGGTCGCACTCTCCGCGAACCGTGATGCAGGAGGTAATGAACAGCGGGCCGTCGATGGCCTGAATCACCTCGAAAGCCGAAATCGTGTGGGACGCGCGGGCCAGCATGTATCCACCATTGGTGCCGTGCTGCGATTGCAACAGGCCAGCCTTGGCCAGGCGCTGCAGAATCTTCGCCAGCGCCTCGGGCGGGATGCCGTAGGCGTCGGCCACATCTTTCGCGCTGCGCGAGCCCTCGGTCGGGTGTTCGGCGAGATGCTTCATCGCCATCAGCGCGTAGTCGGCTTTCTTGGTGAGTTTCAGCACTGCTGTCCTGGTAGAGCTTTCCTGTGTAAAACCCCACGAACAGGGCCGGAGTTAAATCCGACCTTTTCCGTCGTATTTCAATCATACGACACTCCGGCGGCTGGCGGCAAGCCTGCGCAGGCAGGTGCCGAAAAGGCATCCTTAACGGTAAGTATCCACAACTGAATGGCTTATATTTATACGACAATTTTGGTCGGAGTTTGCATGCCGGGGAAGAGGCTAGCCCAGTTCGAGGCAGGTCGAATTGGGCGGGTTACAAATTTTCGACGCGTAACGCAGAGGGCTTGACAACGCGCCAACCCGGTCTAAAATACCGGGAATTCCGGCAGAAACGAACACTCCGCAATTGTGTTTCTCGAGGGACCCTTCCGGATTTATGACCCCAAAGTCGCCTGCTCCTCCCCCAGCCCGTGAAGCCAAGCCCCCTTGCAAGCATCCCCGCGTACAAATCGTGGGCCGGGATGAGGACTCGGAGTTCGTCGAGTGCAAGGAATGCGGCGAGGTCTTCGAATCCAGCGAATTCAAAGACATGAACATCGAAGAGCGAACGCAGGAAAGCGAGATCTGATTCGTTTCTCTCGTTTTCGCCGGCCGGCGGCGCGTGACGAAGGTAATCGCGGCAGCTTGGATTCGCCTTGTTCGGCCCGAAAACCCCCTGCTACTGTCGGACCCGGGGCGTGTGGCGCGACACGCGCCCTCCCGTTTCCACCTCTATATGCCCATGGTGGCCCTGGTCGTCGACGACTCGATGCTGATCCGCTATACCGTGTGCCGCTTTCTGGAGCAGCGCGGTTTTGCGGTCGAGTCTGCGACGAATGGCGCGGAGGCCCTGGAAATGCTGGCTCGGGTTCAACCTGCCGTGATTGTGACCGACTTGCAGATGCCAAAGATGTCGGGGAATGAACTGATCACGGCAGTGAAGAGCAGCCGGAGACAGCGGGGATTCCGATCATTGTTCTCGCCCGCCGGGCGAGCGGACTTCGGACCCGACTCGATCGAGTCAGCGCGCGAATTTTTCCATCTGCAAAGACATCGACATCGAAGCGCAACTGGGCAAGACCTGGATGAGTTGTTCGGCCAGTCGAGCCGGGGGCAGGCGGCTGGGAAGTAAGGTCGCTGCGGATCTCGATCGCGCGGATCTTCTCTAGCAGGCTGCTGAAAATCTCCGTTTCGAGCCGTTTTTGGGAAGGGCACGAGTTCACTCGTGCCGTTACGCCCATTAAAATCAGCCGCGCTTTAGCGCCTGAGGTGCGCTCTTTCCTGGCAAAAGGAGCTTTTCAGCAGCCTGCCAGGTCACCGCAGTCAAGGCAACATTCAACGTAACAGCAGGCCGGCCTCGGCGGAAAAATCCATCGCAGCAAAATCTTTCAGCAGAAATTTAGGGTATGCCGCCGCGGCGATCATGGCCGCGTTGTCGGTGGATAGCGGGCGCGACGGGAAGTAGACCGGCAGGCCTTGCTTCGCTCCCTCGCGTTCAAAAGTCTGCCGCAATTCACTGTTAGCCGCGACGCCTCCGGTGACGAAGAGCGTGGCCACGTCGTAGGCCCGCGCTGCCGCCAGAGTCTTTCCCACAAGATCTTCAACGATCGCGCGCTGGAAGGATGCGACCAGGTCGAGCGTGAGCTTGGTCGCAGTGGGCGAGGATAATCCTCCAGCTTGGGCTTTGCAATGTTGAGTAAGGCTTTGCGCCGCGCTTCCACGGCTCGCTCGCATGTCGTGAGTCTCAACATAGCGCAGGATGGCGGTCTTGATGCCGCTGTAGGAAAAATCGAAGCGCGGACGGCATCCGGTCGTCAGCGAAGCACGACTTTGCCATCATTTCGGCCCCGGCGGTCGCGATGCTTGATCTGGGCGGGAGGAAATTTTATGGCTTTGGCGTCGCCGTGCGGAGCGAGGCGGTCGATCACCGGGCCTCCGGGATATCCGAGGCCTAAGAGCTTGGCGACTTTGTCGAAGGCTTCTCCGCCGGCGTCGTCACGGGTGTGGCCGATGTTCTCGTAAGTCCATGACATCGCGATTTTGGGCTGCCAGATAAAGATGAGTGTGTCCGCCAGAGACGACCAGAGCGAGCACGGGAAATTGCAGTTCGTGACGGCCCTTCTGCTGCTCGTTGTCTTGACGGGAATCGTTTTGACGGAGGTCAATTTGCGAAAGATCATTCTGCGAAAGATCGAGCAGCACGGCGTGGATGTGGCCCTCGATATGGTTGACGGCGATCAGCGGCTTGTCGAGGGCGAAGGCCAGCGCCTTGGCGTAACTGATGCCGACCAGCAATGCTCCCGCGAGGCCGGGGCCCTGGGTGACGGCGATGGCATCGACGGAATCGTAGGTGTGCTGGGCCTCGGCGAGGGCCTGGCGCACGACGGGTACGATGGCGCGAAGATGCTCGCGCGAGGCCAGTTCCGGCACGACTCCGCCGTAGGGCTGGTGAGTGGCAAACTGCGAGGCGACGACATTGGAGATCACCTGCTCGCCCGAACGCACCACGGCCGCAGCGGTCTCGTCGCAGGAACTCTCGATGCCGAGGATGAAGGCGGAGGGCATGTTCCTATATTATTCGAAGTCTTATGGCGGACTTGCTGGAACACGTACGGGAGTCGGGTTTTTCTTATCCGGATCGGTTGATTCTTCTGTTTGTGGGCGGCTCAGAACTGCATGGAGCCAAGGTTCACGGAACCGACGATCTCGACATCTACGGCGTCTACATTGAGCCGCCGGAGATGGTTTTGGGGCTGGAGGCGATCCCGCATTTTGTGTGGTCTACGGCCGGGAACGACCGGCGCAACGGGCCGAGTGACGTCGACATTACGCTGTACTCTCTGAAGAAATGGGCGGGGCTGGCATGTAAAGGCAATCCGACGGCGCTGCATTTTCTGTTTGCCGAAAATGCGATTGCCAACAATGTGTGGGTCGAAATTTTGCGGAACCGGCGCGCTTTTCTGGCGCGAACCTTTGTGAAGCCGTTTCTCGGATTCGCCGACGACCAACTCAAACGCATGACCGAAAGCAAAGGGCGGGGCAAGAAGGGGCAACGGCCCGAGATCGAGGCCGAGTTCGGCTACGACGTAAAGGCGGCCATGCACACGCTGCGACTGCTGCATGAATGCAAAGAATTACTGTCAGAGGGCACGATAACGCTGCCTCGTCCCGAACGGGAGTTTCTGGTCCGCGTGCGCACCGGCAAGTTTTCGATGGACAAGGTGGTCGCCCTGGCGCAGAAGCTTTTTGCCGAATGCGAGGAAGCGGCCAGATCGTCGTCACTACCGGAGCGAGTGGATCGGACCGCGATCTCGCGAATTCTTACGGATTCCTATCGCAAATCGTGGGATCCTGTGTAAAAAAGCTCAATGTTTGTGGGCGATAGTATGGAATCGGTTTGCTGGGGCTGACCGCCGTGTCGAAAGACTTTTCCACCTTGATTGTGCAGACCTTGCGCCAGCGCGGCTTTCAGGCCTATCTGGTGGGGGGATGCGTGCGCGATCTTCTGCTCGGGCGCGAGCCGAAGGATTACGACGTGGCGACGAGTGCGACGCCCGAGCAGGTCATGGACCTCTTTCCCGAGACGTATGCCGTGGGGGCGCAGTTCGGAGTGGTGCTTGTGCCGGTGCCGGAGAGAGACGTTGCAAGCAACGTCTCTACGGAGAGTTCTTCGAAGTCTCGCGCCGTCGAAGTGGCCACGTTTCGCAGCGATATCGGATATTCCGACGGGCGGCATCCGGACGAAGTGCGTTTCAGTGGCGACCCGCGAGAGGATGTCGCGCGCCGCGACTTCACCATCAACGGCATGCTGCTCGATCTCCTGGGCGGTCAAATGCCTGGCAAAGTGCTGGATTTTGTGGGCGGGCGCAAGGATCTGGAAGCGGGAATCATCCGGACCATCGGCGACCCTCACCAGCGTTTTGGCGAAGACAAGTTGCGGATGCTGCGGGCGGTGCGCTTTGCCGCGCGCTTCGAATACACGATCGATCCGGCGACGTTTGCGGCGATGCAGGAACTGGCTCCGCAGATTGAAGTTGTGTCGCGCGAGCGGGTGCGCGATGAACTGACTCGCATGTTGACCGAGGGCCAGGCTCGGCGTGCGTTTCTGTTGCTGGATGAGAGCGGATTGCTGAAGCATGTTCTGCCGGAGATTTCAGCGATGAAAGGAGTGGAGCAACCGGCGGAGTTTCATCCCGAGGGCGATGTGTTTATACACACCCTGCTGCTGTTGGAAAACCTGCCGCAGCCTTGTCCGTTGACGCTGGCTTGGGGCGCGCTGCTGCACGATGTGGGCAAGCCGCCGACATTCCGGGTGGCGCCAGACCGTATTCGATTTGATGGTCATGTGGAAGTGGGCGTGAAGATGGCGGAAGAAATCTGCCGGCGCTTGCGATTTTCGAATGACGAAACCGAGCAGATTCTGGCACTCGTCGACAATCACATGCGCTTCGGCCACGTGAGCCGCATGAAGGAATCGACGCTGAAGAAATTTCTTCGCATGCCAAGGTTCGACGAGCATCTGGCTTTGCACCGGGCAGATTCCCTCGCCAGCCACCGCAATCTGAGTACGTACGAATTTATACAGCGGAAGCGCGCGGAGATTCCGGTAGAGAAGATGAGGCCTTCACCGCTGGTGACGGGTGACGATCTGATCGCCGAGGGACATGTTCCGGGGCCAAAATTCCGCGAGATTCTCGGCGCGGTGGAAGATGCGCAGCTCGAAGGTCGGCTGACCGCGCGCGAGGCGGCGCTCGAATTTGTGCGTCATGAGTTTCCGGTGTGAACTGATCTGCTGCCCGGATGCGAGGCCAGGACTCGGCCAGCGGCGGCGATGTTAGAATCGGAACTTCTCTGGTTGATTGCCGCGAATTGAGACGAGGGATCGCATTTGGAACAGGCGGGCGCTGGGCTGGAAAAAATCGTTGCCAAGTCTCTTCGGCTGGCGCCGCGGGCTGAGGCGCCGCTGATGGCCTGGCCGGTGGTGTGCGGGTCGGCTGTGGCCGAGCGCACGCGCGCTCTGAGTTTCGACGATGGAGTACTGCGCGTGGAAGTGGCCGGCCTGGGATGGAAAGCCGAACTGCAGGCGCTGGCGCCGCGATATCTTGCCGTGATCAATCGGTACACGGCCGAGGCGGTTCGCAGAATCGACTTCGTCGTGAGTCGTACCGACGGCGCAGACAAGAATCCACGCTGAGGCCGGATCGGTTATCGATTTCTTATCCATGAAGCTTGCCCCATGAAAGTTACCGACAAAGATGTAGCTTACGTCGCGGACTTGGCTCACCTGGAACTGACCGAGGAGGAGCGCGCGGGAATGTTGCGCGACTTGAATTCCATTCTTGAATATGTCGACCGGCTCAACGAACTCGACACTTCGGAGGTGCCGCCGATGGCGCAGGTTTCCGACCGTTATGGCGTGGACGAAGCGAAGCAGGGAAGCGAGCGATTCGCGTATGCGAGCCGCGAGGATATTCTGGAGGGACTGCGCAAATCGTTGCCGCATGCCGAGGCTCTGGCGAACGCGCCCGATGCAGATGAAGATTTCTTCCGGGTTCCGAAAGTGATTGAGCGATAGAGGCGTGAAGTGAAGAAAGTATGTGTCATCGCGTTGTGGTTGCTGATCATTGCCATGGCCAACGGCGGCACGGCCAATGGTCAGGCGATGGGCGACCGGGCGCTCCGCTTTGATCTTTCGAAAATTGGCCTCGTGTTGAATGGGGAGCAGATCTGCGATGACACGAATCCGCGGCTTCAGGATATTCCGTCAAGAGCGATGGACCAGATCATCGCGGCAGGCCCACAGGCTATTCCGGTCTTAATACGGATGCTCTCTGATGCGCGGATGGCACAAACAAACGAGCCAATCATCTGCTACTGGCCGGGTATGTCGATCGGCGATTTAGCTTTCTGCCTGCTGGTGAATCTGTTTACGGACACGAGTGGGAAGACGACTGTGCCGGGGGCAGGCTGGAATGACATGTTGGGGCCTGATGGCAAAGTTCCGGCGTGGGAGCAACTGCAAGGCTTCGTGAGAAAAAACGGCAGTGCGGCTCTGCAGGCCAAGTGGCGGCGAGTCTGGGAGAAATACCCAGGCCAGGTCTCATGGGATCCGAAAGAAAAATGCTTCAAGTTCAGGGCCGGGAAGTGAATCTGGATTTACTCACTATCGAGGCTGCCCGTACGGCGGTGCAGGAGCGCTCAACGACGGCGCTGGCGCTGACGGAAGCTCACTACGCCCGCATTCAAAAAGAAGACGGCCAGATTGGCGCATTCCTGACGCTGTCGAAAGAGCGGGCTCTGGAGCAGGCTGATCGCATGGACCGCATGGCGGCGGAGGGCAAGACGCTGCCGCCGCTGGGCGGGGTTCCGGTCGGCATCAAAGACGTGATGAGCACGCGCGGCCTGCGGACGACCGCCGGTTCGAAGATTCTGGAGAACTACATTCCTCCGTATGACTGCACGGCTGTGGCGCGCATGGAAGCGGCGGGAGCGGTGGTGCTGGGCAAGATGAACTGCGACGAGTTTGCCATGGGCTCGTCGAATGAGAATTCTGCGTATCATCCGGTGCGGAATCCGCGCGATCTGAACCGCGTGCCCGGAGGTTCTTCGGGAGGATCGGCAGCGGCGGTGGCGGCTGACATGGCGGTGGTCGCGTTGGGATCGGATACGGGTGGGTCGATCCGGCAGCCGGCGTCGTTCTGCGGCGTGGTGGGATTGATGCCGACTTATGGACGCGTATCGCGCTACGGGCTGATCGCGTTTGCGTCGTCGCTCGATCACATTGGGCCGCTGGCAAAAACGGTGAAGGACGCGGCGATTGTGCTGCGCACGATTGCCGGCCGCGATCCGATGGATTCGACGTCGGCCGAGGTTCCGGTGCCCGACTACGTTGCGGAACTCGAGAAGCCGGTGCGCGGAATGAAGCTCGGCGTGGCCAAAGAATATTTTGGCGAGGGTCTGGACGAAGAGGTGCGGCAGGCGGTGGAAGTCGGCGATCGACAAGCTGAAGGGACTAGGCTGCGAGATTGTTCCGGTTTCGCTGCCGCACACGCCGTATGCCATCCCGACGTATTACCTGATCGCGACGGCGGAAGCTTCGGCGAATCTGGCGCGCTTTGACGGCGTGCGTTACGGACATCGGGCGCGCGGCGTGAAGACGTTGACGGAAATGTACCGGCGCAGCCGCGACGAAGGTTTCGGCGCGGAAGTGAAGCGGCGCATCATGCTCGGCACTTATGCGCTGAGCGCGGGCTACTACGATGCTTATTACTTGAAGGCGCAGAAAGTGCGGACGCTGCTGACGCGCGATTTCGACGAGGCATTTCGCAAGGTCGATGCGATTGTGACGCCGACCACGCCGACGGCGGCGTTTCGGCTGGGCGAGAAATCGAATGATCCGCTGGCCATGTACCTGGCGGACATTTATACCGTGACGGCGGATCTGGCGGGGATTCCGGGGATTTCGGTGCCGTGCGGAGAGACGCGAGAGAAGTTGCCGATCGGGCTGCAGATTTTAGGCAAGCATTTTGATGAGGCTGCGATTCTGCGCGTGGCGCACGCGTACGAGCAGGCGAGCGTAGCAGAGAACATCCTCCACTATCTGTCACATATCGAGTCTACAGGTTTGTCATCCTGAGCGGAGCGAGGGTCCTTGCTGGGACGGAGTCCTTGCAGGTGGCGTTGCGGGAGAAGCACAGGTCCTTCGCTTTGCTCAGGATGACAAGGCGATGAAAGGTCGCTTAGGTCGAGTTTGGGGTTTACTGCCTGAGAGGCGTGATAGTAGCATTCTCCCGCGCAAGAACGGCACAGAATTTTTCCGTCGCTGGTGAACTTCTCTGCGGAAGTTGATGCCTTCGCCGCAGACTGTCGCAGACGACTCGCTCGCCTTTGTAGCCCGGAAATTCTTCTGGCGGCAAGTCGACTTTCACCCACTGCGTGGTGAAGAGATCGCCGTCGGAGATTTCGCGGTAGGCCAGCATCTGCTGCTGGTTCTTGTCTTCGATTTCGGGATGCATCTGGCGAGCCAGTTGCTTTAGACGATTCTTTGGCGGCGATGCGGATCGCTTTGCCGCTGTTTACGTCGACGAAGGTGGCGGCGACTTTGCCCCAGTCGCGGAATTTCAGGGCGCGTTTGCCCAGGCGGCAGCCGGTGACGACGGCGACGGCGTCGGTGGCGCAGCGGTCGATTTCGACGAAGGTGACGAGGCGCTTCCGGTCTTTGCCGCGGGGATCGTCGATTCCGAGTCTCTGCAGGCCGAGCATGGCGAGGCGGACGCCGAGCACTTGGCCGGCACAAAGGTGGCCGTGGGCTTGTTCGGCGTCGCGGAGATATTCGTCGAGAGAAAGCATGGTGAAAAAGCTATCGGCTCTCAGCTGTGAGCTTTCAGCTTAACATCGCTGCGTCATTTTCTGCGCCAGCGGATGCCGTCTTTGGTGATTTCGACGAGGATGCCCAGCGTCGGCGAGTTCGGCGCGGATCGCGTCGGAGGTCTTGAAATCACGGGCGGCGCGGGCGGCCTTCATCTCGGCGATCTTCTTTTCGATGTCGGCGTCTGAGAGTTGTCCCGACTGAACTGCTTCGCGCAACTCGTGGCTGATATCATTTTCACGGCCCTCCGTCAACGCCCACTCGAAGACTCGCTTCATTTTTGGAGCGTCGTCGTCGTCGAGCACGGCGAAGATTTCGTCGAACCTGGTTAACGCGGCGAGCAGGGGTGGCACATCGTCTTTTCTGATTGCGCCAGCATCGGCCGCGGCGTTGGCTTGGCGCACCATTTCGAAGATCGCGGCTTGCGCCTGAGCGGTGTTGAGGTCGTCGTCGAGCGCGGCGGTCATGCGCTCGACGGTTTGCGCGGCGAGAGCTTGCATCTCCGGGCTGGCGCCATGCAGGGAAATTGCCCGCACTCAGACGCAACCGGAAATTTCGCAAACGCTCGACGGAAACCGCGGCTTGCTTGAGTCCATCGAAGGTGAAGTTCAGCTGATTGCGGTAGGGAACGGACGTGAGCAGGTAACGGATCGACGAGGGCTTGTGGCCTTTCAGGACCAGGTCGCGAAGGGTGAAGAAATTTCCCAGGCTCTTCGACATCTTCTCGCCTTCGACGAGCAGGAAGCGCGCGTGGAACCAGAAGTGCGCGAAGGGTTTGCCGGTCAGGGATTCCGATTGCGCGATTTCGTTTTCGTGATGCGGGAAGATCAAGATCTTCTCCGCCGGCATGCAGGTCGAAGCGTCTCGCCGAGTTCCTCCATCGACATCACGGAGCACTCCAGATGCCAGCCCGGACGGCCCGGCCCAATCGCCGTGTCCCACGAAGCTTCGCCGGGTTTCGGAGCCTTCCAGAGCGCGAAGTCGCGGGCGCTGTCTTTGTCGTATTCGTCGACGTCGACGCGGGCGCCGTCGTGCATGCCGCTGAAATCTTTTTTCGAGAGCTTGCCGTACTGCCGGAAATTTGGCGATGCGGAAATAATAGGAGCCGTCGTCGGTGCGGTAGGCGAATCCTTTCTCCACCAGCTTGGTGACGAAGGCGGCCATCTCGGGAATGTGCTCCGTGGCGCGGACGAGTGTCGGCTGCTCGATGCAGATCATGGCGGCGTCTTCGAGGAACGCCTTCTCATACTTCGCGGTGTATTGCTGCACGGTCACGCCGTCGCGCGCGGCGTTGCGGATGATTTTGTCGTCCACGTCGGTGATGTTCATGACGTGGCGCACGTGTGTATCCGCTCTGGCGGAGGAAGCGCCGCAGAAGATCGACGGCGACGAAGGTGCGGAAGTTGCCGATGTGTCCGTAGTCGTAGACGGTAGGGCCGCAGGCGTACATGCGGACTTCGTGGTCGCGAAGAGGATGGAATTCCTCGATCCGCGACGACATGGTATTGAAAAGACGAAGCGCCATAGGAGTTCGGGCAGCAGGAAACGAGCTAAGATCAACGAAACTGAGGTTGAACGAACTTAAGATTCTAGGGTCGGCGCGGGGAGTGGGTCAAATCGCCTTCAGCAGAGCCGGGTTCCAGCTGGGGGCAAGACATGCGTTTGTTGGCGCAAGCGCTGCTGCACCAGAATGACATAATGCAGCGCCGAGATGATGGTGAAGATGAATGTCGCGCGAAGAAAGACCGTGCGCGCGATCCATATCCCGCGCGAGTGGGCGAATCTCAAAGAGCAGAACGAAAAAAACTGCGCTGATCTGCGAAAAGGTATTGGCCTTGCCGAAAATGCTGGGACGGAAGTTGCGCAGTCCGGCAATGGCGAAGAGCACGGCGCTGGCGGCAAGAATCGAAATGTCGCGGCTGAAGACCAGCACGGTGAACTTCCACGGAATCTTGTGCAGGATGGAGAGCACGAGGAACATGGTGCTCAGCAGAAGCTTGTCGGCAATGGGATCAAGATACTGCCCGAGCAGCGTTTGCTGGTGCAGCGTCCGGGCCAGCAGGCCGTCGAGGCCGTCGCTGAACCCGGCAATGACGAAAACGACCAGCGCCCAGAGATAGTGGCCCTCCACGAGATGAATCACGATGAACGGAACGAAAACCATCCGCAGCAGGGTGAGTTGGTTGGGAGCGGTGAAGATTTGAGAGAACTTCACGCACGCTCCTGGGAAGCCTGCGACCCGGAGTGCTGGTCGTTGGCCGTCTCTTGCGCGTCTTTTTGTGGAAACTTGGGTTGCTGAAAATCGGTTGCGGAAATATCGAGGTGCGAGAGCAGTGGATGGTTCCAGCCCGGTCTTGGCGAAGAAGCGCTGGGAGAGAGAAGGCAGGCTGCCATCGGGCAGGTCGAGTTCGACGCGCTCGATGCGGTGCATGGGGAAGAATACGACGGCCGGAGTGAAGGGTTCGCCGTCACGCACCATGACCGTGAGATCCTCGAAGGAGGCGAGTTCGGCGCCGCTCAGGCTGAGGCCATTCGGGGGCCAGCGCAAGGATCATTCCCCAGAATTTCTCGCGCGGATTGCACAGAGTCGCGATGACCAGCGCGCCGGGGTGAAATGGTTCGCGCGTTGGGACCGCGGCGCTGTCTGGTGAGCGGTTTTCCACTTTAAGATTGTCGCCGGGAGAAGCGCGCATTGCAAATCCGCGCGTAAGAGAGGCGCCTGAGACTTCGCCCGGCGGGTTGTCATCTCCATCAATTCAAGCATCGAACCAGATGTGATATTGTGCGCTTCGAGAGGCGGGTTCAGCCGACCGACGGGAGGCAGGTTGCCTTATGGATGCCCCATCTGCCAAATGTGAATGTGTTGTCCGCATCAGCGGTGCGCGAGGGGAGGCGCGACGATAATGGCCCCGATTCTACTGTGGCTCATCCTCGTGTTGTGCCTGCTGATCTCGGTGGTCAAATATTTGATGGGGATCATCCTGCGGTTCTCTTTCCCCAGCACCAAGGCCCAAAAGGATTACTCCTACGAGCCAACCGTTAGCGTGCTGATGCCTTGCTACAACGAAGGCAAAACGGTTTACGAGACCATCGAGAGCATCAGCAAAAGCAATTATCCGAACGAAAAATTTGAAGTGATCGCGCAGGACGATTGTTCCGCGGACGACAGTTACGAGTGGATGCTCAAAGCGCAGCGCGATTTCACCAACATCCGCATCAGGACCGGGCGGAACGAGGTCAACAGCGGGAAGGCACGATCCGTTTGTAACGCTTTGCAGCACTCCACGGCAGAGGTGATTATCTCGATTGACTCGGACTGCATTTTTCATCCCGACGCGATTCGCGAGCTGACGGCCTGTTTTGCGGAGCCGCGCATGGGGTCGGTGGGCGGGCGCGTGGGAGTGAGGAATCCGAACGACAGCGTGATCACGGCGATTCAGACGATCATCTACTACTCGGCGTTCCAGCTGTACAAGATTCCAGAGAACTGGACGCGGAGCGTGTGCTGCATCAGCGGATGCCTGTTCGCGATTCGGCGCACACTGCTGCTCGAGATCGAGCCCGCGATCCGGGCGCGGCACTGGTTCGGCATTCCGGTGAATCAGGGGGAAGACCGGTTCCTGACGCATCAGACGCTGCTGCGGGGCTACGGAACATACATCAACAATGACGCGCTGTGCTGGACGACGGTGCCGAACACTCTGCCGGTACTGTTCAAGCAGCAACTGCGCTGGCGGCGCAGCATTGTGCGCGACTTCTTCTTCACGCTCAGAACGCTGCCGCAACATGTGTGGAAGCTGCATCCCAATACGGTGTTGACGCTGGTGTTGACGCCGCTGGGGGCGGTGATTGGGTTTTTGATCGTGGTTACGGCGCTTACGTCGGATCCGTTGGCTTGGGCAGGACCTTTGCCGCTGATTGCGGCACTCGGAATTGGAGCGGTGCTTACGTGGGTGATCAAAAAATATAGCGCGAAGGAAGCGGTCACCCATCCTTTGGCGTTTGCGGCATACGTGAGCTGGTCGATGGTCAGCAGTCTTTTTCTTACGCCGCTGGCGCTGTGCACGATGGATTCCGCGGACTGGGGTACGCGCGCGATAGAACCGAATCTGGAGCAAACTCCGGAAAGACGAGAGGTGCCCGTTGGAAACGCCAACAATTAATACGCCTGCTGAGGAAGCCAAGGCGACTCCGCCCGCTGCGGAAGCGAAACGAGCGCCGGCGGGGCAATCGTTGCACTACAAGCTGGTGATTACGCTTTACCGGATTTTTGCGATCACCGTGCTGTATCTGGTGCTGGCCGGAGTTCTTGCCTATGCCTGGGTGATGGGGTTTTATGCGGTGAACAGTTCGTGGGCCGCGCCAGTGATTTTGTCGGCCGCGGATGAGAAGAGCCTCGACTTCCGGGAGAAGCTGGTGACCAGCCAGCAGACCATCGAAGACTTGAAAGTGGATACGAAGAAATTGGACAGCGGTCTGGAAGAGATGAAGAAGCATCGCGGCGCCCTGCTGGAGCTGGAGCCGGAACTAAAGGCCGCGATTGCGCGAGAGCAAACCCACAATCGCAGCACCGGTCCGGAACTGGCGACGCTGGACCAGCAGAAGCGGGCCGACAACGCGAAAACGCAAAGAGTGCTGGCGCAGCTCAAAGAAGTAGAGAGCAACATCAACAAGGACCTGTCGGCCGGGTTGATCACGCAAGGCGACGCGGCGACGCAAATCGCCGCGCTGAATCAGGCTCAGGGAGCCTATACCGACAACAAGATTGCCGAGATCCTGCTGACTGACAGCGTTCTCGATAAGACTACAACGGGCACCGCCTCGCTCGATGTGCTGGTCAAGCAGGCCGAGTTGCGGTCGGAGGTAGCCCAGCTGGACATCGCCATCAATGTTGCGGATAAGCAGCTACAGGAAGAAAACCGGCAGGTCGATCGGCTGAGGCAAGCAATCGCTACGGCCAAGCAGAGCCCATATTACCTTAACGCGTCGGGGCAGCAGCGGTTGAATTTTGCTTTTGTTCCTTATGATAATCAGGCGAACGCAGTGGTCGGCGCCACGGTCTACGATTGCTACCTGAATATGATTTTGTGCCGCAGGGTCGGCACCGTGAAGCAGATATTTCCGGGCGAAGAACAAGCCATCCATCCCATCTTCAAGACCCAGATTCGCGGCTTCCTGATCCAGATGAATCTGGACAACGCCGAGTCGGCGAAGTCGAAGACCGTGTTTCTAGGCCGTAAACCTGTTTTGTTTTGAGGAGAGCGAAAATGTTTCAGAATAGCTGGAAGTTTATGCTGGGGTGCGCCCTGTTGACGGCGACGACGATGACGACCGCAGCGCCGGCGTTGGCGGGGGACGGCGCCGATCAGATGGCCTACTGCTCTTACCTGATGGAGCAGGCGCAGGCTCAGCGGGACCTGCTGCGCACGCCCATCGCCATGGCAGGCTTGACTCAGCCGGAGACTGGGTTGCCGACGCAACTGGTAGCGGGTGCTTCGGTCGGCCTCTCCGACATCCGAAAAGCCAGTCTCACCATGGCCGCGGCCAGAAAAAACTGCGAGCTATACAAAGCCACAACCGGCGCCCAGCAGGACGTGCAATATGCCGTGGCCGGCCTGGAGAAAGAAGCGCTGCGCAACCGGCTGGGGCTGATTGACCAGGCTTCGAAGTCGGTGGACGAACTGATGGAGAAGACCACAAAAATGGTGGAGGCGCAGAATGCGACGCGTCTTATGTTGTTCGGGCTGCAAACCACAAAGATCAAGCTGGACGCGGATCGGACTGACACGGCGTCGAGGATCAACGCTCTGTATGTTCCTCCGCTGAGCGACAAGCCGCTCAGAAATCTGGTTGCGGAAAAATTGACCAGTGAGGCCAACGAGCAACGTGCGCTGGACAAGTTGAGCCGGCAGAATAATTGGGATGTGGCTCTTTCGGTCGGAGTTCATCAACAGGTCAATCCGGTGGCGCAGAACCCACAGCCGTACGGGGCGGTTTCGGTGAACTACAATTTCGCGAGCCGGGCAATTAACAAGCATCTGGACCGCGCCGTGGACGCTTACACCGAATGGAAGAAGGTGCAGGAGGGCGAAGTTGCACGCGGCATGGAAGTACTGCATCAGCAGTTGGTGGATGGCGTTTCGGTGCAGGAGTCCAAACTGAAATCGCTGCAAGAGCAGAGCGGGCTGATCGACAAGAATCTACAGCTAGTGGGCAATCCGGATACTTCGGCTGCCTTCGACTTCCACAACCAGTTGACTGCGGCGCAGTTGCTTTTGCAGGTCGAGACCGGCGATGCGAGCTACCGGATTAGCCAGCTCCGTGAATATCTCGCAAAGAATTACTGACGGCTCACTTTTAACGGGAAGTCCGGTATGCTGGGCGGACATGCCATCCGCAGCCGCCAGTCCGGTGATCGAATTTCGGGATGTCTCCTACCGCGTCGCGGGCACGACAGTGCTTTCTGGATTCAATCTGCAGGTGCAGAGTGGCGAGACGCTGGTTCTGCTGGGGCGTAGTGGGTCGGGTAAGACTACGTCACTCAAGCTGGTGAATCGCCTGCTGACGCCGACTTCCGGAGAAATCCGCGTGAAGGGAGTGTCGAATGCGGAGGGCGACGTGATTCGCTTGCGTCGCAGCATCGGCTACGTCATCCAGGACGTCGGCTTGTTTCCACATTTTACTGTCGAAAAGAACATCGGTCTGGTTCCGAGGATCGAAGGATGGCCGGAGGACCGAGTTCGGGCGCGCGTACTCGAGTTGCTGCAGATGGTGGGGCTATCGCCAGATCTGGCGGCGCGTAAACCGCATGAACTGTCAGGCGGGCAGCGGCAGCGGGTGGGCGTGGCGCGGGCGCTGGCAGCCGATCCGGAAATACTTCTCATGGACGAGCCGTTTGGCGCGCTCGATCCACTTACACGCGATGAGCTGCAGCGGGAATTCCTACTGCTGCAGCAGCGGCTTCACAAGACAGTCGTCTTCGTGACGCACGATCTGCGCGAGGCGCTGCGGCTGGGGTCGCGGATCGCGTTGATGGAGGCGGGGCGGCTGGTCACCGTGGCCGAGCCCAGAGAATTTTTGAAATCCGCCGACCCCTTGGCCTCCGCGTACGTCAGGGCTTTTGGCGACGGGCTGGAGTCGGCGGCTAATCGAGGCATGTCATGAGCGTCTTTCGATTCATGTGGCAGAACCACGGACAGGTTCTGGAACTCACGCTGGAGCATCTCCGGTTGGTTGGCTTCTCCTCGCTGTTCGCGATGCTGATCGGCATTCCGCTGGGAATTGTGATCGCGCATCGGCCACGATTCAACAAGCCCGTGCTGGCGAGCGCCAACATAATCCAGACGATTCCGAGTCTCGCACTTTTCGGATTTCTGCTGCCCGTGCCATGGCTGGGCGAACGCGCCGACAGCTTGGCGATTCTGGCGCTCACGCTCTATGCGCTGCTGCCCATTATCAGGAACACGTATACGGGAATTCGCGGAGTCGATCCGGCCGTCGTGGAAGCGGGGCGAGGCATGGGGCTAACGGAATCGCAGCTTTTGTTTCAGGTGGAGTTGCCGCTGGCTGTAAGCGTGATTCTTTCGGGCGTGCGGGTGGCGGTTGTCATTTCAGTCGGGCTGGCGACGATTGCGGCGGCCATTGGCGCGGGCGGTCTGGGTGAGTTCATCTTTCGGGGGTTAGCCATGGTCGACGACCGAGTCATTCTGGCCGGAGCCATTCCCGCCGCGATCCTGGCGCTGCTGGCGGATTTTGGCGTGGGATGGCTGGAGAGGCGTCTGCAGCCACGATGACGATTCGTCGGAATCTTTTCGTTTCAGTTCTGCCGCGGCAGCGTTGCTGCTTGCCCTCCTGTGCGTCGTCGCACGCCGATCGCATCGTGGTGGGCTCCAAGAATTTCACCGAGTCGTTTATTTTGGGCGAACTCATTGCCCAACAGATCGAGGCTCACACTCATCTGCAAGTAGAACGGCGTTTCTACTTAGCTGGAAGCTATATCTGCCAGCAGGCGATTCTGGCGGGGCGAATCGATGTGTATCCGGAATACACCGGCACGGCGCTCACTGCGATTCTCAAAGAGAACGCGAGCGGTGGTAAGAGCGAAGACAAGCAGGATGTTTACCGGCGGGTGAAGAGCGAATATGAACGGCGTTTCGGGCTGACGCTCGGGCCGGCCTTCGGCTTCAACGATACGTTCGCGATGGAGATCCGCGGCGAGGACGCGCGCCGTTTGAACGTTAAGACTCTGTCGCAGGCGGCCGCGTTTGCTCCGCAGTGGCGAGCTGGATTCGGTTACGAATTCATGGAGCGGCCTGATGGATATCGAGGCCTGGCCGCAACCTACGGACTGCACTTCGCGGAGCAGCCGCGCATCATGGATTTGGGCTTGCTGGTGCGGGCTCTAAAGAATCACCAGATTGATCTGGCCGCCGGCAACACCACCGACGGACTGATTCCGGCTCTGGATCTGTTCGTGCTGGAAGACGACCGGCACTATTTTCCTCCGTATGAGGCGGTGCCGGTGATTCGCCAGCAGACTCTGCAGCGGCATCCGGAGATTGCGCAGGCGCTGGCCGAGTTGGCGGGGAAGATTTCCGACGAGGAGATGCAGCGCCTGAATTATGCGGTCGATGGCCAGCACCGCGACGCGAAGGAAGTCGTCCACGAATTCCTGAGAAGCAAGGGACTCGCGCAGTGATTGAGGGGCGCTGTCAGATTTCCAGCGAGCCCCGCAGCGTGAGCACGGCATGGCCTTTGAGGAGGACGCGGGCTCCCCTGCCATTTCGCACCAGAGTTCACCGCCGCGCTCGGATAATTGCCGGGCATGCAGCTGCGATTTGCCGAGACGCATCGGCCCAGTAGGGAGTCAAGAGCGCAGTGCGGCCGAGCCGGTTACAGGGTCTTCGGCCATGCCATAGCTGGGCTTGAAATAGCGCGAAACGAAATCCGACGTTCTCTCCGGGTGCGGTGACCGAGACGACGTAAGGATGGAGCTGTTCCAGGCGCGCGAAATCGGGGCGCAGGTTTTGGATTTCGCTCTCGTGGCTATACACCACGAAGTAGGTTTGTTCGCCTCGAGGATTTCGCATGGAGCTGGCCCTGGCCGAGAGCGCGGACACGGGTTCGTGGCGGTGTGGGTGCAGGTGTTCGAGAAGATGGCGGGGAAATCCATGGAAAAGAATTCCCGGCCCTGTCCTTGCGGACGGTGAGAGTCCCGCTGTGGCGCGTTTCGAATCGAACGGCGTCAAGTTCCGGCTGTAGCAGGCAGAGCACAACGTAGGCGGAGGCGAGGGTGGCGTGGCCGCACAACTTCACCTCGCCGCGCGGGCGTAAACCAGCGCAGTTCGTGATGGATGCCGTTGATCTGGCCGTCCCGGGGCACGAAAAACGCGGTTTCAGAAAGATTATTTTCTGCAGCGACTTTCCGCAACAACTCGTCATCTAACCACGCGTCGAGAGAGCAGACTGCGGCCGGGTTGCCTTTGAAGGGCTGGGTGGCGAATGCGTTTACGTGAAACAGCGGAATACGCATTGCCTTTGATTCTAATATGCTCGACGCCGCTCGACGCTGTGAAGAAGCCGTTCGTGCGCCTGCGACAGGGTTGCCAGATCTATTGCGGCGGTGCTAGCCTCTTAAGCCTCGTCGTCTGCAATTGGACGGCCTGTTTGACGCGGCATGCGGGCGGATCCGCCGAGGCATCGGGGCGAGTCAGCCGGAGATGGGTGAGCCGATATCCATCGTAGTTGCGATACGGATATTCTGCTGATTCGTTCCACCTCACACGAGGAGGCCCAATGCGCGCCGCTGAAGCAGATGTCTACGGTTCACGGAAATGTTGCGCCGGAGGCAATTGCTGGCGCGGGTTTCCGATGCGCGGCGGCGCAGTGACGCACTCTTCGACATTGTGCGTTCTGACGCGATGTACGAGCGTCCCATTCCTGAGCGTCACCGCATCATTTTTTACGTAGGGCATCTGGAGGCGTTCGACTGGAATCTGCTGCACGAAAACGTGCTGGGCCTGAAGAGCTTTCATCTGAATTTGACCGGCTGTTTGCCTTCGGTATCGACCCAGTGGGTGGTGGATTGCCTTCCGACCAGCCTTCGGACTGGCCGATCGCTGGCGGCGGTGCGCGACTACGTGAATAGGATCCGTACTCACTGGACGAGAGATTGGCAGGACGGAAGTCTGGAATCGTCGAGTCCGACGGCGCGACGGTTTTTCATCTCGACACTCTGCTCAACGTGGCGATTGAACATCGGCTGATGCATGTCGAAACTTTGGCGTACATGCTCCACCAGTTGCCGATTGACGGAAAATTCCGCAAAAGGAGTCACTCGGCCTCGTCACTCCGCCCGTAGTGAGGCGAATGATTGAAATTCCAGCCGGCGCGGCGACGTTGGGACTCTCGCGGCGAGAAGCGATTTTTGGTTGGGACAACGAGTTCGATCTGCACTCCGGTACACGTGCCTGCATTTGAAATCGATCGATACGAAGTGATGAACCGGGCAATATCTGGAGTTCATGGCTGCTGGTGGCTACGAGACGCGCGCATTCTGGAGCGAGGACGACTGGAAGTGGAAGAATGCGCATGCGATCACTCATCCTGCGTTTTGGACCAAGGCGGCCGGGACGGATGGAACTATCGCGGCATGTTTGAGGGAATCCTGAAGACATTCCTCTGGCTTTGGACTGGCCGGTTTATGTGAGCCATGCCGAGGCGAGGGCGTATGCGCGCTGGGCGGGGAAGTCGCTTCCCACGGAAGAGCAATGGCACCGCGCCGCTTACGGAAGCACGGACGGGAGCGAGAAAGATTTTTCCCGTGGGGCGGCGCAGGAACCCGATTCCAGCCTCGGCAACTTTCTCGGCAATTCTCTCGGGAACTTTGATTTCGAACATTGGAATCCGACGCCGGTCAACGCGTTTCCCGCGGGGCAAAGCGCTTTCGGCGTGCACGACATGTTGGGAAACGGATGGGAGTGGACGTCGACGTGTTTTCGCGCCGTTTCCTGGATTCGAGCCTTTTCCGTTTTATCGCGGATACTCCGCAAATTTTTTCAATGGCAAACATTTCGTTATCAAGGGCGGTTCGCCGCGCACCGCGTCGGTGCATGCTGCGGCCTACGTTTCGCAACTGGTTCCAGGCACATTACCAATACGTCATACGCGAGGGTTCCGCTGCGTGAGTCGCGGATCGTGAATTGCAGACAATTTCGATTGGAGTCATAAGGAGTTTGCCCATGCTCGTTCATGCGATCCCCAGCAATGCCACTTACGAGTTTGCCGCTGATGTTCGCGCGGGGTTGACGCGGAGAGGACAGAAAGAACTGCCCTCGAAGTATTTGTATGACAATGTCGGGTCGGCGCTGTTTGAAGTGATCAGCCATTTGCCCGAGTATGGGCTGACGCGGGCCGACGAGCGGCTGCTGCGGCGTCATGCGGATGAGATCGTCGACCGGGTGGCGGGGCCGGTGGCGGTGGCGGAACTGGGCAGCGGCAGCGGGAAGAAAACGCGCTGGCTGCTGGAGGCGTTTTGCCGGCGGCAGCGCACGTCTTATTATCCCGTGGAAATATCGCGCTCGGCTCTGGTCATGTGCGAACGCGAACTTCAGCGACATTGATGCCATCAGCATTGTGGGCTTTGAGCGCGAATATCTCGATGGATTGCTGGAAGTGGCGGCGTATCCGCAAGAGCGGCCAGCGCCTGTTCGTGCTGTTCCTGGGCAGCACCATTGGGAACTTCGATCGTTCCGCGGGGGTGAAGTTCCTGGCCGATGTCCGGGGCATTCTGGAGCCGGGCGACTCGTTGCTGCTGGGAACGGATCTGGAGAAACCCAGCGCACAACTGCTGCGAGCTTACGACGACGAACTGGGAGTGACGGCCGCGTTCAATCTGAACCTGCTTGCGCGTGTGAATCGGGAACTGGACGCCGATTTTGATTTGCGCCAGTTCGCGCATGTGGCGAGGATCAACCAGGAAACGCGGAGCGTTGAGATGCATCTGCTCTCAAAACGGAGGCAGAGCGTGCACATTCCGGAGGCAGAAGTTGTGGTTGAGTTCCTTGAGGGAGAAACCATATGGACGGAAAGCAGCCACAAGTATGGCGCGGAAGAGATGGTCGAGACGGCGCGCCACGCCGGCTTCCGCTGCGAGGCGCAATGGATCGATGAGGAGTGGCCGTTCGCGGAGAACCTGCTGATTGCGGATTGAGGGGGTACGGCTGCGAGGGCAATATCTTTAAGATGCTCCACGCTAAGATGCTCCCCGCTAAGATGGTCCTGGCTTGCGCCACGCGCGAAGGTTGATGGCACTCATGACCATGCAGAAGATGTTGGCAGGAATGAATCCCATTTGGGCGGTCTTGAATCCGATGACGCACACGACGATGCTATTCACGCCGGCCAACGCCCAGCCTTCCCAGCAGCGCCGCCCCACCAGAATGGTGGACGCGATGGTTAACACACAAGAAAGATAATCGAGCCGAAACACTGTTGAAAGCCTCTAAGGATATTGTGCGGGAAAGATTCGGCTCTTGACGGTGACCGTGCCCTTTCGTTACGTGACTGAGGTCTCTACCCGAAATCGAGATACTTCTGGAGGAACTGATGGCGACAAAATGTACCCACCTGAAAGAAATCAAATTCACCGAGACGGATCAGCATGTCTGCGAGGAGTGCGTAAAACTTGGCGACACGTGGGTTCACCTGCGCCTGTGTCTCATTTGTGGGAAGGTGGGATGTTGCGACTCATCGAAAAACAAGCACGCCACCAAACACTTTCACAAAACGAAGCACCCGCTGATCCGCTCGATTGAGCCTGGGGAGTCGTGGATTTGGTGTTATGTCGACGAAATCGAGGCGGGCGAAATAGGGGCTTGAAAGCGGCGTTCCTTGAGGGCGGCGTTCGATGATAGTGGGGCGACCGAACTGCTGTATCTGTATCTGTATCTAATATTTTGATTCGGGCCATTCCAGCAAGGTCTGATTGAGGTCACGACAGAAACCGTAAACCACAGGGGACACAGAGGCGCACAGAGGAACAGCGAGGCTTAATCAGAGTTTTCATAGAGAAATCATGCTAGAACGATCACGCTAGAGAGAAGATGCCAGGGAGAATATGGCGAAGCCGATCCTGCTGACGGTTGACGACGATCCCGATGTGTTGCGGGCGATTGAGCGCGATCTGCGTTCGCAGTATGGCTCCGAGTATCGCGTGGTGAGCAGCGACTCCCCGGAAGGGGCGCTCGGCCTGCTCAAGGCGCTGAAGGTGCGCAACGACGGAGTGGCGTTGCTGCTGGCCGATCAGCGCATGCCGCACATGGATGGGGTCACGTTTCTGCAGGAAGCGCGGCAGATATTTCCTGACGCGAAGCGGGCGTTGCTGACCGCTTACGCCGATACGAATGCCGCGATCAGTGCGATCAATCAGGCCAGCCTCGATTACTTTTTCATGAAGCCGTGGGATCCTCCCAGCGAGCATCTTTACCCGCAGTTGGACGATTTGCTCGACGATTGGCAGGCGTCCTACCGTCCGGCGTTTGAGGGGATTCGGGTGTTAGGCACGCGATGGTCTCCGAAATGCTATGAACTGCGGGATTTTCTGGCGCGCAGTCACGTTCCTTATCAATGGATCGACGTCGAGGGCTCGGCCAACGACCCGGAAACCAAGCGCCTGCTGGAGGCCCTGGGGCCGGATGCGGCTGAACTTCCGGTCGTCTTGTTTACAGACGGAACGAAGCTGCTCAACAGCGCGCCTGCCGACGTGGCGCAGAAGGTGGGATTCCGGACCCACGCTGAGACCAGTTTTTACGATTTGGCGATTGTGGGCGGAGGGCCGGCGGGGCTGGCGGCTGCGGTGTACGGCGCTTCTGAGGGGTTGCATACGGTGATCGTGGAGCGGGAAGCTCCGGGCGGCCAGGCGGGAATGAGTTCGCGAATTGAGAACTACCTGGGATTTCCTGCCGGGCTGAGCGGGGGCGATCTGGCGCGCCGCGCGGTGGTGCAGGCGAAGCGATTTGGAGTGGAAATCCTGGCGCCGCAGGAAGCGGTCGGGGTGCGCACCGAGGGGCCTTACCGGATCATCAAGTTGGCCGATGGCAATGAGATTTCCTGTCACGCCTTGATGATTGCGAGCGGAGTGCAGTGGCGCCGACTGGAAGCGCCGGGAATTGACCAGTTGCAGGGCGCGGGCGTTTACTATGGCGGCGGCGCGACCGAAGCGATGTCCTGCAAGGGAGAAGTGGTCTACGTGGTGGGCGGCGCGAACTCTGCCGGGCAGGCTGCAATGAATTTCGCCAAGTACGCGGAGCGCGTGGTGATGCTGGTTCGCGGGGATTCGCTGGCCAGCACTATGTCGCAATACTTGATTGACCAGATCAAGCAGACTTCGAACATTCAGCTGTGGACCCACGCCAGCGTCGCGGAGGTGCATGGCGACACGCATCTGGAGGAAGTATCGGTGCTGTGCTCGGACACCAATAAAGTGGAGCGAGTGCCGGCCAGCGCGATGTTCATTTTTATTGGGGCGTTGCCGCGCACCGACTGGCTGGCAGGTACGATCGAGCGAGACGAACGCGGATTCGTGCTGACCGGCCCGGATGCGATGCCAGCGGGACAGCGTCCCAAGGGATGGGCGCCCGATCGCGATCCTTTTCTTCTGGAGACGAATGTGCCGGGCATCTTCGCGGTGGGCGATGTGCGGCATGGTTCGGTCAAGCGCGTGGCCTCCGGAGTTGGCGAGGGCTCGGTAGCTGTGCAGTTCATCCATCAATATTTGAGCAAGGTATAAATGACGGAAACGTTGGAGTTGCTGCGTCGCGTTCCAGTGTTCGAGGGGTTGCCGGAGGACCAGATCAACTGGTTCCTCAGCCAGTCGCAAGAGTTGTATCTCAAGGCGGGCACGTACTACTCTCGTCAAGGTGACCCGGCGGATGCGATGTTCGTGATTCTCGAGGGACAACTTCAGGGGCAGGGTGAGCTGGCAGGCGACGCCATCACCTTTGATCTGGAGCCGGGCGACGTCACCGGCGTGCTCCCGTTTTCGAGGATGAAGACGTTTACCGTAGGCGGGCGGGCCGAGACGGATAGCCGCGCGCTGCGCTTTTCTGCCACGCTGTTTCCCGATCTTGTTCAGAAAATGCCGGAGTTGACGCAGCGACTCGTGGGCCTGATGTCAGACCGGATTCGAGAGACCACTCGATTCGAGCAACAGCGCGACCGGCTGGCTGGTTTGGGCAAACTCTCGGCAGGACTCGCTCATGAGCTAAACAATCCGGCTTCGGCCGCAAAGCGTGCCGCCAGCCAGCTACGCGACACGCTGAAGCGGATACGCGACGCCAGCCTGGAGCTGGGCAGGCGCGAGTTGACCGCGGCGCAAAGAGCGGAAATCGAAAAGCTGGAGGCGATGCTTGTACAAACCGATGAGCCTCCTCCGGACGCGCTGACCGCCAGCGATCTGGAAGATCAACTTGATTCGCTGCTGCGCAGTCACGGGCAGAGCGATCTATGGCAACTCGCGGCCGATCTGGCGCGCAAGAACTTCAGGCCGGAAGTGCTGGAGCAACTGTTCGCCACGTTCGATGCGGCTACGGCCCGCGCGGCGCTGGTGAGGATTTCGGCTTCGGTGGAGATCGCCGATCTCTTGAAACAGATTGAGAGCAGCACCTCGCGAATCTCCGACCTGGTGGGTGCGATCAAGGAATATACGTTCATGGACCAGGCGCCGGTGCAGAACGTGGATATCGTCAAGACCCTGGAGACCACGCTCACGATCCTGAATCACAAGCTGAAGCGGGGAGTGGTGGTGCAGCGCGATTATCAGAAAATCCCGCTTCTCGTGCATTCGTTTGGGAGTGAGCTCAACCAGGTCTGGACCAACCTGATCGACAACGCAATCGATGCGATGGGGGGAAAAGGCGAGCTGCGAGTTCGCACGTATCGCGAGGACGATTGCGTGGTGGTGGAGATCGGCGACAACGGCCCTGGGATTTCGCCCGAGATTCTGCCCCACATTTTCGAACCTTTCTTCACGACCAAGGGAGTGGGGGAAGGGACCGGGCTCGGGCTCGACACGGTGCAGCGCATCGTGAAAAAACATCGCGGAAACATTCAGGTTCGCTCCAAGCCAGGGGATACGCGTTTTCAGGTGTGGCTGCCGTTGGCCAAAGAGCCAACCTAAAAGACGTTGGAAAGAGAACGCGAAGCCGCATGAATGTGCACCTGATCGACGGGACGTATGAATTGTTCCGGCATTTTTTCGCGGTGCCCCCGGCAAAGGATGGAAATGGTCAGGAAATCGGCGCTGTGCGCGGTGTGCTCTTGTCTGTTCTGTCGATGATCGAGCGGGATGCAACCCACCTCGGAGTTGCCACCGACCACGTTGTCGAGTCGTTTCGCAACGACCTGTATCCCGGTTATAAGACCAGCGAAGGCGTGGATCCGGATTTGCTCTCCCAGTTTCCGATTCTCGAGGAAGCGCTGGAGGCGATGGGTGTGGTGGTGTGGCCCATGGTCGAGTTCGAGGCGGATGACGCGCTCGCTTCCGCCGCCGCGAAGGCCGCGCAGAATGACGGCGTCGGGCAAGTCTTCATCTGCACGCCAGACAAAGATCTCAGTCAGTGTGTGGTGGGGACGCGCGTGGTGCAGTTGGACCGCCGTCAGAACATTGTGCGCGATGAAGCCGGCGTCGTCGCCAAGTTTGGCGTGAGGCCACATTCGATCCCGGATTATCTGGCGGTGGTCGGGGACAGCGCCGATGGTTTTCCGGGCGTCAGTGGATGGGGCGCGAAAGCTGCGGCTTCTGTTTTGTCTCATTACCCTCATCTTGAAGACATTCCGAAGGATTGGCGGGAATGGCATCCGTCGATCCGTAAGGCGCGCGGGCTATCGGAATCGCTGTTCGGTGCGTGGAATGACGCTCTGCTGTTCCGCAGGCTCGCAACTCTGCGGGTCGATGCGCCGGTCTTTGATGTGGTTGACGATATTCGCTGGCGCGGGCCGCGCCCAGGCTTTGATGAATACTGTCGGCGAATGAAGGCTCCCGAACTGCTGCGTCGCGCTATGGCTGCGGCGAGCCGATCGGCTACTTGAGCCCAGACTTGCGGGCGTGGCCAGTCTGCTGAAGCAACTTGGCTACCAGCGCGGTCCAGCCCGTCTGATGGCTGGCTCCGAGGCCCTGGCCGGTGTCGCCGTGGAAATATTCGTAGAAGAGAATGAGATCGCTCCAGTTGGGATCGGTGCGAAATTTTGGCGTGCCTTCGTTAACCGGGCGGTTCCCTTGTTCGTCGCGCAGGAAGATTCCCGTCAGGCGATGGGAGATTTCTGCCGCGACTTCGGAGAGTGTGAGCATTTTGCCGGAGCGCGAGGGAAACTCTACTTTGAGATCGTCGCCGAAATAGTGGTGAAACTTCTGCAGCGACTCGATCAATAAATAGTTCACCGGAAACCACACCGGCCCGCGCCAATTGGAGTTGCCGCCGAACAGGCCGGTGGAGGATTCGCCGGGTTCGTAGTCCACGCGGTGCTCTTTGCCATCGAAAGAGATTATGAACGGATGATCACGATGATAGAGGGAAAGAGCGCGCACACCGTGGGGCGACAAGAATTCCTGTTCGTCGAGCATGATTTGCAGCATGCGCTGGAGCTGCCCGGCATCGACGATCGAGAGCAGTCGTCTCTCGCCCATCCCTGAATCCCGCATGGAAGCCACATTGGCGGTCAGGTCTGGACGGTTGTCGATGAACCACTCCATGCGGCGCTTGAAGCCGGGGAGACGATCGAGCAGTCCGGGCTCCAAGGTTTCGACGGCGAACAGAGGGATCAATCCGACCATGGAGCGAATCTTGACCGGAAAGTTGCTGCCGTCGGGGAACTTGATCACGTCGTAGAAAAAGCCGTCGTCCCCGTCCCACAGCCCCTTGCCGTCGCGGCCGAGATGATTCATGGCGTAGGCAATGTAGATGAAGTGCTCCCAGAATTTGCTGGCGACATCTTCGTAGGCGGGATCTTGCGTCGCCAACTCCATGGCGATGGCCAGCAGGTTCAGCGTGTACATCGCCATCCAACTGGTGCCGTCGGATTGCTCGATGTGTCCGCCGGTAGGCAGGGGATCGCTGCGGTTGAAGACTCCGATGTTGTCGAGTCCGAGGAAGCCGCCCTGAAAAATGTTCATGCCCTCGGCATCTTTGCGGTTGACCCACCAAGTGAAATTCAATAACAGTTTATGGAACACACGCACCAGAAATGCGCGGTCGCCACGGCCGTTGCGCTTCTTGTCGATCTTGTAGACGCGCCACGCTGCCCAGGCGTGTACGGGCGGGTTCACATCTCCCAGCGCCCATTCATAGGCAGGAAACTGGCCGTTGGGATGCATGTACCACTCGCGAAGCAGGAGCACAAGTTGCTCTTTGGCAAAATCAGGATCGACCAGGGCGAGCGACACGCAGTGAAACGCCAGGTCCCATGCCGCATACCAGGGATATTCCCACTTGTCGGGCATTGAAATCACGTCTGCGTTGTAGAGGTGCGGCCAGTCGTGGTTTCGGCCGCCCGCTCGCGCGGGCGGCGGCGGAGGATGGCCGGGGTCTCCCTGCAGCCACTTTTTGACGACGTAATGGTAAAACTGCTTGGACCATAAGAGTCCCGCGAAGCCCTGGCGCATTACATTCTTGGCGTCCGGTGAGAGGTCGCGCGGAATAATTGTGGCGTAGAAATCGTCGGCTTCCTGTTTGCGGGTGGCAAAGAGGCCATCGAAATTATTGAAAGCGGACGCCGGCTGGCGGGTGAGGTCGACGTTGGTGAGCCGTAGCCGGACGCTGACAGTTTGTCCCGCGGAGATGTTCATGGCGTAATGAACGGCGGCTTTGGTACCGGAGGATTCGGCCGAGACTGCTTGCTTCACCCCATCCACAATGCATGCGTTGATGCCGTCCTTCTTGCACCATCCGCTGTCGGGAGTGTTGAACAGGCGATGACGGTTGGTTTCGTTTTCAGTGAACAGAAGCTCCGGGGAACCGTCGTAGAACAGCCAGCGCTTTCCCGAGGCAGGATGTCTCAGTTCAATCGCGCCCGGTACTCGATGCAGGTTCGGACGAGGCTCAGTCTGGTCCCACGACCAGGTGTTGCGGAACCAAATCGTCGGGAGCAGGCGCAGACGCGCCGATTCCGGACCACGGTTCGTGACCGTGATCTTAATCAGGATGTCTTCGACGTCCGCTTTTGCGTACTCGACCAACACATCGAAATACCGGTCATCGGCGAAGACTCCGGTGTCCAGCAATTCATATTCGGGATCGTTCTTGGTGCGGCGACGATTCTCGTCCAGGAGTTGCTCGTAAGGAAATGCAGCCTGAGGATACTTGTACAGATACTTCATGTAAGAGTGCGTGGGCGTGCTGTCGAGGTAGAAGTAATATTCCTTCACATCCTCGCCGTGATTGCCCTGGTTACCGGTCAGGCCGAAAAGGCGTTCTTTGAGGAAGGGATCGCGCTCGTTCCAGAGCGCGAGAGCGAAGCAGATCAACTGACGGCGATCGCAGATGCCGGCCAGGCCATCTTCATTCCAACGGTAGGTTCGCGAGCGGGCGTGATCGTGCGGAAAATAGTCCCAGGCGTTGCCGTCAGCGCTGTAGTCTTCCCGCACCGTGCCCCAGGCCCGTTCGCTGAGATAGGGCCCCCAGCGCTTCCAGTGGCGCTTGCGGTCGCGAGCTTCGGCGAGCCTGATTTCTTCGTGGGTCATACTCGGTTCGTCATATTCGTTCAATCGGGGAAACGTGCCGGCTTGCGCCTGATCCGACCAGAATCGCTGGTAAGCATATCGGAACCTTCAACTGTTTGCATGAGTAGATTCACATTTCGTCAACTACATGGGACGGGGTCCGGAATTATTTCTTCAGCGCCGCGGTCCAGTCGGAAACCAGCACCAGGGGCTCGGATTGCGTGGAGAGAGGAAATGCGACCAGGATGCGTTGGCCGTCGGGGCTGACATCATAGGGAGCAAAATAAGGAGTGACATAGCGCACGCCGAACAGAGTCTGCGAGCGGCCGGCAGCAAAATCCTCCTTGCCCGGAATCGCTTCGACGGCATGCAATTGGCCGTCGAATCCGATATAGAAGATTTCTTTCCCGTCGCCACGCCACACCGGAAAAGTTCCACCCTCGTTGGACACCTGCCAGCGCCCGCGTCCGCTGGGAAAGCTGGTCACATAGCTTTCTTCCCGCCCCGAATCTCGCGAGCTGTAGGCCAGCCATCGTCCATCGGGAGACAGACGGGAGTAGGTGACGGTCCCTTCCGGCGACTCCGGTTTCACGACGGAGAAGGGCTTGCGGTCGCGGGTGAGCGGCATCGCCCACACCGACGTTCCGGTCGGCCCGTTCTGTCTCTCGTAGACCAGGAACTTTCCATCCGCGGAGATCTCGGGCCAGGACAGGCTCTCGGCTTGGTTGGGATCGCTCCCGAGAAGCAATTCATCCTGGCCACCGCCGCTTGCCAGCCGCGTGTGCAGCGACGAACCCTCCTGCATCCTCGATCCATTCTGTGACATGAACACGACTTTCTGGCCGTCGGGCGACCACGCGGGTTCAAGATGAGTCACACGATCGAAAGTCAGGCGGGTTTTGGTTCCGCGGACCAGATCGAAAATCCAAATATCAATCAGGGGATCTCCGAGCGCCACAACCAGCCGTTTGCCGTCGGGAGACATCCTCATGCCTTTATAGGCCGTATGTTCGCCGACGGTGCTGAGCGCCCTGCCGGTACGATCGGTCCAACTCAGGCCATAGTCGGCCATTCCGCCCGCCGCGCCCGGTTCGTAGACCAGTAGTCCGTCGTCGGTCGCGGTGAACGTGGTGTGCCAGGTTCCGCTGTCATATTGCACATCGTTGGCCACGAGCTGCTGCTCGCCCGACAAAGTTCCGGTGGAAGGATCGAATTTTTGCGCCATCACCGCGCGCTGCTGATGGAACAGCAAGTATCCCGCGGAGTACTGAGCCTGAGAATCGCTGGCCAGCACCAATTTGCTGCGGTCATCGTCAAGGGACGCGAGGTAGATGCCGTTCTGCTCCGAGCTCACCCCGGTATGATTCGTTGCCAGAAACAGAAAGTGTTTGCCATCGGGAAGAAACACGGGCCAGCGATGAGTGGAGTGCTTGCTGGGGTCCATTTTCGTGGCTGGCACCGCAACGCTCGCCCCGGCGGCGCTCACTTTCATCAGCGAGCCACGATATTCCGGGGCGTAAACGATCATGTTGTCCTTGCCCCAAGCGCCACCGCGGGCATTCTCGGCGTCTGCCAGCGCCACTACTGGGCCGCCGGCGGCGGGAATCTTGTTGAGTTTGGCCGCAGTGAAGAACCCGATGAACTTGCCATCCGGCGACCAGAACGGACAATAGCCTCCCTCGGTTCCGGCCAACTTCTGTACGCCGCCATCAAGATTCCGCACCCAGATCATGTTCTGCTCTTTCTCTGAGTGCGCGGCGAAGAGCAGTCGCGTGCCGTCGGGAGAAAGCATTGGCGGACCAGAGAAATCTCCCATCAAATCGAACGTGGCATTCGGCGGAGGCAGCAGCGACGCGCGCAGCACATGTCTCTGCGGCCGCGACAGCAGAACCCACAGACACGCGGCCAACAGCAGGGCAACGGCAACGCCCCAAATGGAACGCTCGCGCCATTTCCGCGACGGACGGTGCACGGCAGGCGATCCCGCCTGCGAACCTGTTTGCGAGCCCGAACCGGCGATCCAGCGCAACTCGCGAACAATGTCGGCGGCACTCTGCCATCGCGAATCAGGATCCTTGGCCAGACAGCCCTGCACCACATGCTGCAACCCCGAGGGCGTCTGGGGCTGGATGGCCGTGATCGGCTCCGGCTCTCTTTCGAGAATCGCGGCCGCGATCGACACCGTCGTCTTGCCTTCAAAGGCGCGCTTGCCCGTCGTCATCTCGTAGAGCACGGTGCCGAAACTGAAAATATCGCTGCGCGCGTCAGCTTCTTTGCCTTCCACCTGCTCCGGTGACATGTACTGGAAAGTGCCCACGATGGTTCCGTGAGCCGTTAGCGGAGTGGCGTTGTGGCTGGTCAGGGTCGCAGTCAGTTCAGAGGTCTGCTTACTCCGCAGGATCGTTTCCTTGGCGAGACCAAAGTCCATGAGCTTGGCGCCCGCCTTGGTCAGCATGATGTTGCCGGGCTTCAGGTCGCGATGCACCACGCCGCAGCGGTGCGCCGCCTGTAGTCCCTCGGCGATTTCGGCGCCGTAGCGCAAAACCTGATCCAGCGGCAAGGTTCCGCGCCGCAGCCGATCGCCCAGGGATTCGCCCTCGAGAAGTTCCATGACCAGAAAGCTGACGCCATCCTGCGAACCGACATCGTAGAGCTGGCAGATGTGAGGATGATTCAGGGAAGAGATGGCGCGGGCTTCGCGATCGAAGCGTTCACGAGCCTCGGGCTGGTCGCAGAGATGGGAGGGCAATACCTTGACGGCGACACTGCGGTCGAGCCGCGTGTCGCGCGCTCGATATACTTCACCCATGCCGCCAGCGCCGAGAGGAGATTGAATTTCGTAGGGGCCAAGTTTTGTGCCAGAAGTGAGAGGCATGGGTGCGTGCAATTATAGACCGTGCCTCATCTGCGGCGGGTCTGACGATTTCGAGCTCGGGAAGCTGTGACTCAGGTCCAACGGAAAGCTTGAACCACAGGGGACACGGAGGACACAGAGGAACCGCGAGGTTATTTTTCACTTTTCCTGGGCGCGGATCAGGACGACGTCGGATTCCCGGTGGCCGCGGACGACGGCGAGGTGTTTGCCGTCGAAGGAGTAGTCGAAGTCGCGGATAAACTCCGACTTGAAGTCGGTGAGTTGTTTTCCGGGCGAACCATCGAGGTGCTGCAGCCAGAGATTATCGGTGTCGCCGTCACGCACGGTGTAGATAATCCCCGCGCCGTCGCGCTTGAACTCGAGCTGTGCAGCTTCGATGTGCCCGCCGTACTCTGAGCGCGGCCGTTCGAAATCCAGGAAGCGGGGTGGTTGGCCGGAATCGAGAGGCTGCAGGACGAGTTTCTCCTTGGGATCATTGGGGCGAGAGGTCACGAAAGCCGCTACCTTGGCATCGGGAGAAATTGCGACGCGGCTGAAAACCGCGAATTCGGAAATCGGTTGCGGCGCTCCGCCGTCCATGCCAACCTTCTGCAGCTTGTTGTCCGCGTCCGAATAAACCACAGTCTTGGCGTCGGGGGAGCAGACGGCCTGGTAGTCAAACTTGCCGGTGGTAAGTTCCTTTGCGTTTCCACCATCGGCATCGGCGCGCCAGAGATGAGCCTCGATCTTGGCTCCAGCAGCCATGAAGATTATGCGTCCGTCCGAGCACGCATGGGCGAAATCCGGGTACCTGAACTGAGAAAACATCGGCGTCCTGGCGCTGGAAGCGGGATTGAGCAGGGTGATGCCGCTGTCGGTCGCAGTGACGAGGAGCTGGCCGTCGCGGGTCCAGGAGATTTCGTCGCTGGGCGATCCCTCGATCGTGAACTCGCGGGCATGGGAACTGCCGCCGTCGGAGATCACGTAGGGATTCTGATGGGTGCGCTGCTCGATAGCGGCTACGGTGCGGCCATCGGCGGCCACGCTGAGATCGGTATACCCGTTAGTGTCACGCGTGACCGGAGACACCCTGCCCGAACGAAAAGAAATGAAAAAAATCTGCGGCTGGTTGGAGAAGGCCGGCGTTCCCAAAACCAGCAGCCCGCTGCCATCTGGCAGCCAGACTGGCCGTCCGAAGTAGAGGTCGTTCGAGATCACGAACAGGTTGCGCTTACCGCTCTCCACGTCGATCGCGGCCAGGGCGCTGAGTTGATCTCCCGGCTGGGAAATCGGTGTGACGATGGTCTTGCCGTCGGGGGACCAGGCCACGTTGGCCACGAGTTCGCGTATGGGGCCGGTCGCGAGGGTTCTTTCCGCGCCTCCTTCCAGTGTCCGGATAATCACGCGGTACTCCCCGACTTTCGGATTATTGCCGAGGAGATATACGAATTTCGTACCGTCCGGGGAGAAACTGATGCCGGAATCGATGTCAGTCACCAGCTTCTGCGGCGTCCCGCCCAGAACTGGAGCGCGATACAAATACTTCAGCGCGCTGTTGCCGGCTTCGGAGCGAACGAAATATAGATAGTTGCCGTCCGGGGAAAAGCGCATGCCCACGTATACGACCGGTCCCGGCGCCACCACCTGGGTGTTGCTGTTGCTCGGAACGTTGCGGAGCCACAGGCTCTGCTGGCCGTTGTCATCCATCACGTGCAACAGATACTTGCCGTCGGGCGAAATGGCAACGAGCGTAGCCTTGCCGGTTTCCGTGACCTTGATGACGGAAAAATTTTGAAAAGGGGCCGGGCGTGTGCGCGAGAGGAATGCGTAGACTCCGTAGGCGGCCGCCAGGACCAGCAGAATCGCAACCGCGCTGGTAATGCCGAGTCCTAATTTGTGCTGCTTGGCGACGGTGACGACGGCGGAACTGCCGCTGGCGTGCGCGGGCTGAGCCGCGCGAGTTGACACGTGCTCATCGGCTGCCGGGATCTGGCGACTGGAGTCGGTGTCGCGCTTCAGCCGCTGCAAATCTGCGCGCATGTCGGAGGCGTGCTGGTAGCGCAGGCCGCGATCTTTCTCGAGAGCCTTGTTAATAATGTCTTCCAGCTTGGCCGGCAGATCAGGATTCAGACGGATGGCCGGCGCGGGCGCGCGGTTTAGAATTGCCTCGAAAACCGTGGCCGAGCTATCTCCGCGGAAGGGGAGCATTCCGGTCGCCATTTCGTACAGGACAGCGCCGAATGAAAACAGATCGGTGCGTGCATCGAGTTCCTTGCCCTTGGCTTGCTCCGGCGACATGTAGGAAATGGTTCCCACGGCCGTTCCCGGGCTGGTTAGGAGTTGTTCGTCGATGGCGCGCGTGGCGGTGTTGGCCGAGCCGACGTCACTGGAATTGCTGGTGAGCGTGACTTTTGCGAGCCCGAAGTCCAGAATCTTGGCATGTCCGCGCTCGGTAACGAAAATATTCGCGGGTTTGATGTCGCGGTGGACTATACCTTTATCATGAGCGGCATCGAGAGCATCGGCAATTTCGATGGCCAACGAAAGAATCGCCTCGGTTTCCATCGGCCGGCCGGCGATGCGGTGCTTCAGGGTCATGCCGTCGAGGAACTCCATGGCGATAAACGCCTGGCCGTCCTGCTCGCCAATATCGTGAATGGTGCAGATGTTGGGATGGTTCAGGGCGGAGGCGGCTTGCGCTTCGCGCTGAAAGCGGGCCAGCGCCTGCGGATCGCGCGCCACGTCATCGGGCAGGAACTTCAAGGCAACAAAACGGTGAAGCCGGGTGTCTTCGGCCTTGTAGACTACTCCCATGCCGCCGCCGCCGAGTTTTTCGACGATGCGGTAATGTGAGATGACTTTGTCGATCATTTATAAGATACGGCTTTGGGCGGGACCATCTTATCGACGGAGCATCCGTGAGTCAACGAACGGGGCCAGGGAGTTTGACGCGGAGAAAAGAGCATCAACCACGAAGGGACACGAAGTATCACGAAGGTGTCGATCTCTAAGGGTTTCCTTCGTGTGACTTCGTGTCCTTCGCGGTAGCGGTTCTTCTTTTTTGCTTCATGGACACAACCTTGGAACTGATGACCGACGTGGGCCAGGCGAAAGATATGCTTCTGGCGCCGAGAGCGGGCAGCGCCGCGTTCCAGGGATTCTGCGAACTTTTTTTTCGCTACTATTCCCGACTGACAGTGGTGGGGAAAGATCACCTTCCCGCGTGTCCATTCATTATTTGCAGCAATCATACGAGCCACGTCGATAGCGCGGTTCTGATGACCGCTTCAGGGCTGCCCTTTTCTGCATTCGCGCTGCTCGGCGCCAGTGACTATTTTTTTGATTCCCGGAGAAGGAAATTCCTGGTTTCCCGATTCATGAATGTCATCCCGATTGATCGCCGGGCGCAAGCTAAGTCACTGCAGCGATGCCTGGCGATGTGTGCGGATTTTCTCCGCCACGGCAATCTGATTCTCTATCCGGAAGGGACGCGGTCTCCGGATGGTGAGATCCAGAGCTTTAAGAGAGGCGCGGGTATGTTTGCGGTTGACCTGGGTGTGCCCGTCGTGCCCGCGCTGATCGAAGGCGCTAATCGTATTCTGCACAAGGGAGAGTCCATGCCGCGGCCGGGACCGATCACGGTACGCTTCGGAGAGCCTATTATTTTCGAATTGAATCCTGCCGATATTCGAGCCGGAGCCGCAGCCGGACGCGGGGCTCGAAGGGCTGCGGTCGAATTGCTGGAGCAGCGCATCCGCGGGCTGAAGCCGAGTTTCTCGCCGATTCCCGCAGTACAAACCTTGTAGAACCGAGAGGGCGCTATGTACACGGCGAAGCACATGAAATGGTGGGGATGGGGAGACGAAAATGTTGGCTTCGACTCCAACGCCCATCCTGGGTTGTGGCCCTACGCGAGGAGAGTACTCGGCGTGGAGGAAGGTGACGATCTGGAAACGCCACCGGTCCCGATCGATGCCCTGCAACTGCAGGATGCCATTCGTCATGACGGTTTTCTGGCTGAGGTGCGCGTATGGATGCGCGCTGACCAAATCTGCGACAGCCGTTACGAGCGCGTAGTGCATGCGTATGGCAAGGGACTCCGCGATCTTTTTCGGATGCGGCACGGAATGGCCGAGGGCGCTCCTGACCTGGTGCTTTATCCCGAGAACGAGCATGACGTTCTCATGACCGTGCGGGCGGCGGCGCAGCACGATGTTGTGGTCATTCCGTTTGGCGGTGGTTCGAACATCGCCGGTTGTCTGGAACGGACTGAACCCCGCCGCATGGTCGTGTCGCTCGATATGCGCCGGATGCGACGGGTACTGGCGGTCGATCTGGAATCGTGCACTGCGCGCATCGAGGCCGGGGCGTTTGGTCCTGATCTGGAAGAGCAGTTGAATAGCTCTGGGCTAACCCTCGGCCACTTTCCAGATTCCTTTCGGCACTCCACGCTGGGCGGGTGGATCGCCACGCGGTCCGCCGGAATGCAGAGCGATAAGTACGGCAAGATCGAGGACATGGTGATTGCGCTGCGAATGGTGACGCCCGTGGGGGTGCTGGCGACACGCATCGTGCCGAAGTCGTCGAACGGGATCAATGTCAATCATCTGTGCATTGGCAGCGAGGGAACTCTGGGAGTTATCACCGAAGCGACGATGCGAGTTCATCCGCGGGCCGAGGCGCACCGCACTCACGGCTATCTGTTCCTCGATTTCGAAGGCGGCATCCAGGCCATCCGGGAATGCGTGCGGAAAGAGTGCGTGCCCTCGATGTTCCGGCTCAACGATGCCGGCAAGACGGCATTGTCGCTGGCCTTCAAACCGCCATCGTCGGGGCTGTCGCAGGCCGTGAGTAAGGTGATGAAGGGTTATCTCCGGATGAAGGGGTTTGATTTCACGCGGGTCTGCCTGATGCTCACTACTTTTGAGGGCAGCAAGGCCGACGTGGCCCGCCAACATCGCCAAGTTAGCGCCGTCTACAAACGCTTCGGCGCGGTGGACCTGGGTCCGAGTTCAGGGAAATCTTTCGAATCGACCAAGTACGATTTTCCGCACATCCGCGATTTCCTCATGGACCGCGGCATCAGTTCTGACGTGAGCGAGACCTCAACGGTGTGGAGCAATCTCGTCCCTTTGTATCGCGATACGACCAAGGCCCTCGGCGCCGCGATTCAGGAGAGCGGAGCGAAACCGTGGGTCGGATGTCATATCAGCCACACCTATCAGTCCGGGGCCAGCCTCTATTTAACGTTTGCCTGCCGGCAGCAGCACGGACGCGAGATGGAACAGTATCTGCGGGCGAAGCGAGTGGTTCAGCAGTCGTTCATGGATCACGGGGCAACTTTGTCACATCATCACGCGGTCGGCACCGAGCACCTGCCGTGGCTCGCCGAGGATATTTCGCCGGTGGGTGTGATGGCGGTAGCCGCAATCAAAGGAGGACTCGACCCCGGCAACGTCATGAACCCGGGGCGGCTGCGGCCGTCGGCGGCGCCTTTCGAGGAATGGTTGAAAACCGGCAGCTCGGCCCCATGCCCGGTGACGGTTCCTCGATGAAAGAGAAAGAATCAACCGCGAAGAAAGAATCAACCACGAAGGGCACGAGGTATCACGAAGGAAACCAGGAACAAGGAAATCCTTCGCAGTTGTTCCGCTCGGCCAGTCAGGATTTGCCATCCCACAGCTCGTTCGTCTGGAAATCGACGAACGGCTTACAGGATTTCATGGAGTCCATCCCTCGAGCGTTCTGGTGCGCTTGCGAAGCGAGCCAACTCTCTACTGCAGGATCTCCGCGTCTGCTGCCGATCCATGCGCAGAATCAGGACTGATCCAGACTTTCAGTTCGGCAGGTTCGGCGGCGAATTCGTTGTGCGCGTTCCAGATCGCAAAAGCTTCCGGCTTCAACTCAAACTTTACTTTTTTTGTTTCGCCGGGAGCTATAGAGACTGTCTGGAATCCTTTCAGCATGCGGACCGGTTCTGCCACGCTGGTCCCTCGCAGTTGAATGTAGAGTTGGACAACTTCTTCTCCGGCTCGCGATCCGGTATTGGTAATATCGGCTTCTGCGGTCATGGCGGCTGCCTGATCCGCTGCGCCGGCAAGGCCCTGGTTCATGAGGGTTCAGCGCGGCCGCGCTCAAGCGCTGCAGGCTGATCGTCGTGGCTCCGTAATTGAAGGTGGTGTAAGAGCCTCCGTAGCCAAAAGGAAATTGCGGACGTGTTCTGTTCGTCGATATATCGCGATACATATCGACTGACGATGTCAGTGGGCGGACGAGTGAGGTCGACGTCGCCGGCGAGGGCGCCCGGTGTTGAGTGCGTTGTAATAAAGCGGCTCTTGACCCACGCTGCGCGGCCAACTGACAACCAGCTTTCCGCGGGGATTCACTTCGCCGAACAGAGTGCGCGCCAGGGCGGGTCCTCCGCTAATTCCCGGAAGCCAGGCTGCGAGAACAGCCGGCACATGTTCAAAGGCCCAGGGCACGGTTAAAGGGCGTCCGCTGAACAGAATCAGGACCACGGGTTTGCCGGTGCGGGCAATAGCTTCCAGCAATTCCTGCTGCCTGCCGGGAAGGCCCAGGCTCGCACGCGATGCAGCTTCGCCACTCATCTCGGGGCTTTCGCCGAGCGCTAGAACGACGAGGTCAGCCTTTTGAGCGCCCGCCACGGCGGCTGCAATTTCCTGGTCGGTGCCGTCGAGAATGCCAGCACCTTTAACTCGGAACACATGGTCTTCGCCAATTCGCTGCGCCAGTGCGGCCGGCGAGCGAGACGCGCGGGCCAGTTCCCTGCGGCGCACCATTGGGATACGACGAGTCTTCGCCGAGCGGCCCGATTACTGCGAGGTTCTGGGCTGCATGCTCGTTAGCGGAAGCAGCGGTTTTCCGTCGGGCCCATTCGCATTCTTCAGCACCACGAACGAGCGTTCGGCTGCGGTTTGGGCCAGCGCAATGCTCTCCGGACGGTAAAGCGCTTTCGATGCGGCCTCTTCATCCACAAAAGGATGTTCGAACAGACCCAGAGCCAGTTTGACGCGCAGCACATGTCGAACCGCTTCATCTAATTCCGCCGGCGTGCGCCTGGCCTGAATTCAAGATCTGCTGCAGGTGGTCGTGATAAAGGCTGCTGACCATGTCCATATCCACGCCGGCCAGAAATGCTTTGCGCGCCGCCGTCGCGCCATCGGTCGCAATGCCGTGCGGGATCAGTTCGCCAACCGCGTTCCAGTCGCTGACTACCAATCCTCGAAAGCCCCACTCTTTTCGCAGAATACTTGCTTTAAGGTAAATGGATTGGCGGTCGACGGCACGCCATTCAAGGAATTGAATGCGCTCATCAGCGAGGCCGTCCCAGCTTCGACTGCCGCGTGAAACGGCGGCAGGTAATACTGACGCAAAGTATGTTCGGAAATCTCAGTGCTGTTGTAGTCGCGCCCAGCCTCAGCCGCTCCGTAGCCGACATAATGCTTGACGCAAGCCGCAATGCTGTCGTTTGCATTCAGACGCGAACCCTGATAACCCCTCACGTAGGCCGCGGCCATCGCGGAACCCAGAAAAGGATCTTCTCCCGCGCCTTCCGCCATGCGCCCCCAACGCGCATCCCGCGCGATGTCGACCATCGGTGAAAATGTCCAGCGGATGCCATCGGCGGATGCTTCCATCGCCGCCACATGGGAAGCTTTCTCTACGATCGATGGATCCCAGGTCGACGCCAGTCCGAGAGGGATCGGAAACTCCGTCTTGAATCCGTGGATGACGTCGAGCCCGAACAGAATGGGGATGTGCAGGCGCGATTTTTCCATCGCGATTTTCTGGTACCGGTTAATCTCGTGTGGATCGGTGACATTGAAGAGCGAGCCAATCTGCCCGCGGGCGATCATGTCATCGTAATCGGTGCGGCCGGTTCCTGGCCCGGTCGGCTGGCCGGCGGAGTATTGCACCAACTGTCCGACCTTTTCTTCCACCGTCATGCGGCGCAGGATGGATTCCACTCGGGTGTCGAGACTGGGGTCCGCAACGCCGCGCGGATGGTCCGGCGACAGTTGCGTGGATGATGCCTGAGCGAACAGCGCCACGGTCAGAACGCATGGCAAACTTCAGAGCCAGACCGACTCGCGTATGGCTGACTCCGCGAGTAGCGCGGGAGATCGTGTCTGCCCATCGCTTGATCGTTTGATGCGGAACGCGGAACGGCGATTGGCTTGAGTGCTGAGAATGGCATGGGGTACTACCTCCGTCGGGCCCAAGGGTAAACTCGGTCAAGCTTGCTACTAAATCGGGTTAGTAGAGGGTTCCCGCAATGTATAGAAAACGTTTTTCCCGGCAAAGTCAATAAGTATTGCGCGCCGAGTCGTCTCGCATGAAGCCACAACCTGTGCTTGCTACGCTGATTCGTTTATGCGAGACTGCGCAGCGTGACGACAAAAGGGAAGGGCAAAGGCGCCGGCAAGGCGGTGCGCATGGGGCCCAAGCCGGTGAGCCTGAAAGAACTGGCGGAGCGCCTGGGACTTTCGCCCGCAACAGTATCGCTGGTGATCAATCGCTCGCCGGTCGCGGACACAATTCCCCAGGAAACCAAAGACCGGGTTCTTGCCGCCGCCAGCAAATACAAATACCGTCCAAACTTTTTCGCTCGCTCCTTGCGCGCCCAGCGCAGCTTCACCATCGGAGTCATCGTCCCCGAAGTCAGCGATGGCTACTCAGCTTCGGTCATGAGCGGGGTGGAGGACCATCTCTTGCAGGAGGGATACTTCTACTTCGTAGTAAGCCACCGCCATCGCGCCGACCTGATCGATGAATATCCCAGACTTTTTCTGGAGCGGTCCGTCGACGGCTTGATTGCGGTCGACACTCCGTGGAGTCTTTCGCTTTCGGTGCCCGTGGTCACTGTCTCGGGGCACAATCAGGTGAAGGGCGTAACCAATATCGTCCTGGACCACGTGCGTGCCGCGGAAATTGCGCTGAAACATCTTGTGGCAGCTCGGCCATCGCCAGATCGCTTTTATCAAGGGCCAGGAATTCAGCTCCGATACCGAAGTCCGGTGGGCCAACATCGAAAAAGCTGCGCGGCAGCTGGGCCTTCGGATTTCCTCCGCTCTGGTTTCTCAACTCAAAGGCGATTCGCCTTCTCCCGAGCTTGGTTATGAGGCGACCAGGAAGTTGCTGGCGTCACACCGGCCTTTCACTGCCCTATTTGCGTTTAACGATATTTCTGCGATGGGCGCCATCCGCGCGCTGCGCGAGGCCAAGTTGCGCGTTCCCGACGACGTTTCGGTCGTGGGCTTTGATGACATCCAGAGCGCTGCTTACCAGAATCCGGCACTCACGACCGTGCGCCAACCGCTGCGCGAGATGGGCAGGATTGCCGCCGAGACTCTGTTGCGCCGCATCCGGCATCCGGGATCGGATTCACAAGGTGGCGAGATCATGGTCGAACCCAAACTGATGATCCGCGAAACCACCGGCCACGCCACAGACGAGCGTGCGTCGTTCCAAATAGCAACGCGCCTCTCATACATCTGCCAGTCTGCGGCCTCACTTTTCATTTTTCATTTCTTCTTTTCTTCTTTGGTTGAGCATGGCGGCCAGGAAATTGGTCGATCGCAACATCCCCGTGTCGCGTCAATCGTAATTGGTGAAGCGGACAATCGCGCAAATCCTCGCAACAATATCGTTAAGGCGCTGTCCTCTGAAGAACTCGCTGAAGACAATGCGCTTGACTGCGGAAAATCGCCTGTGCTATAAGCGGCTTAATGTTACTAAAACGCTTTTGTAGAGTTTTAGTAAAACTGCAATCGGGAATACTGAATTCTAGACAGCATTCAGGCAACACAGAGGGCTTCATGAGCCGACCACTTCTTCCGCCCCCGCATCGTTTCGATCGCCATCTGTATTTTCCTTTTCGCGGCCATGCCCACGCACAATATCGAACTTCCATTCAGGGAGTGGTGACCGATCCCACGGGCGCCGTGGTTCCGGGTGCCAACCTCACGCTCACGAATCCCGCAACCGGCGAAACGCAGGATCGAGTCAGCAATGATTCCGGGGTATTCAACTTCAATGCGCTTCTGGCCTCGGCGCGTTTCCGGTTGGAAGTGGAAAAAGATGGCTTCCAGAAGAAAGTCATCGACAATATCGAACTTGATTCCCGAGCAGGCCGAACTCACTCACCGTGCAGCTCGTGGTCGGTGCTGCCTCAACAACCGTGAACGTGGATGCTTCCGCGGCGCCGTTGCTGGATACGGAGACACGCTTCCGTCAACGGCGTGGTCTACGGCGAATCAGGTTCAGCACATGCCTTCGTTCGGGCGAGACGTTTTTAAATTGGCGCAATTGGCTCCCGGCGTTTTCGGCGATGGGTCGCAGGGCGGCGGCGGCGGCCGGTTACGACCTCCCCGGCACTGCAGACTGGCGGGGGCGCATCGGGGGCGGATCAGGGAATCTTCAACACGGAGAATGGCGCACGCAATCAGCGCCAACGGCCAACAGACCCGAAGCAATGGCGTTACCATCGACGGCATCAGCACCGCCAGTGCGGTATGGGGCGGAACGACAGTGATCACGCCGATCGGAAGATTCCATTGAAAGCTTTAAGGTTGTCTCCAATGACTATGACGCCGAGAGATGGCAGGTTCAGCGGCGCACAGATTCAGATCACTTCCAAGAGCGGCACCAACGAGTATCATGGCAGCGCCTTTTTTACCGCCCATCGTCCGGGCCTGAATGCTTATCAGCCCTGCAATGGCGGTGTCAATCCTTTGAGAGACCCGAGCCGGTTTAATCAAATCGGCGGCAGTGTTGGCGGCCCGATCATAAAAAATAAGATCTTCGGCTTTTTCAGTTATGAGACGATGCCGCGAGCACAGGCCAACGTTCCAGGAAACCAATGGGGTGATACCGCAGCTTTCGACGCTTTGGCGCCTTCCGGAACCATAGCCTCCACCTTGGTCAATTACCCTGGGAACGGCATTCTGAATACGGGCGTCAATACTGTCCACCTGCTTGAGCGCCGGCTTGATCGAAGGAGTCGAACTGCCACGCAGTTACTGGTGGTTTGAATGTCGGCACGCCTTTGAACACTGCACTGTTCCCGAGCGGGCAGGTCATAGCGGGACAGGATCCTGGCTGGGTCAGTTCGACTTCCCCAGGCACGGGCGGCGACGGCAGCGGCGGCGCCTGAGAACCTGGGCAACGTGGCTGATATCGCCAACTATCAAAACTACCAATCCTACCTACCCTCGACGAAGGCCAGTACAACATCCGCGTCGACTGCGGACATCACCGCCAAAGACCGAATCGGGTTTGCCATCTACTGGGTTCCAATTTCGAGCGACAACTACAACGGCAACCGGGCCTTGGACAATTTTTCACCACAACCAGATCAATGAAGCATTCTCGCCCATCTGGAACCATACCTTCTCTCCAACGTTCCTGAACGAAGCGCGCGTCAACGCTGCCGGATGGCGCTGGAATGAAATCAGCTCAAACCCGCAATCCCCAGTAGGACTGCCATCGGACGGCATCGATTATTCCATCGGCAGCGCTTCGATCAATAGCTTCGGGCCGAACGTCGGCAGCCACCTTGATCAGTGGACCTACAGTTTCAAGGATGTTGCGACCAAGATTATCGGACCCCACACCATCAAGTTCGGCGGCGAGGTGACCCGGTTGTTTTATCTGAACGATTGTTTCGGCTGCGGCATTCCGGGCTATGGCTTCTTCAATCTCTGGGACTTTCTCAACGACGCGCCGCGCCGGGAGGGCTGGAGCGCCTTTAATCCCGCTACCGGGTCCAGCCGACAACTCCGGCAGGATGACCGTGAGGGACTCTGGGGATTTTTCGCGCAGGACGACTACAAGCTGCGCAAGAATCTGACACTGAACCTGGGCCTTCGCTGGTCCTACTTCGGCCCGCTCTGCTCGAAGGAGAACAACCTGTTTTAGGCCACCCTGGTGCGGGTAGCGCTTACCTGACTGGGCTGACGGTCACCAAGCAGAAAGCGGCTGGACTGCGCAGAAGAACAACTTCGGTCCAGAGATCGGGTTCGCCTGGAGTCCGACTCCATTCCACGACAAGCTCGTGGTTCGCGGCGGTTATGGCCTGAACTACAACCAGGAAGAAATTGCGATTACCGCCAATATCAACCAACAATCCCGGGCTGGAATTGGTGTTTCCGAAGACGTGAGCGATGTCCACTCCGACCTCGCCGAATCCTGGCATTATCTATGCCGTTTCTTCACGGGATCCGAACGATCCCTACGGTTATGCGTCGAACGGCCACAATTTCACGTTTGGGCCCGAATGGACTGCCAACTGACGCGGTTGGCGTCGGTCACAATCTTCCCCAGCACCCTGCCCACGCTGCGCGTCCACCACTACTCGCTGGATACGCAGTACGACTTGGGCACAACTTTGTCGCATCTTGGGCTATCCGGGAAGCCTGTCGCGACGCCTATGTTCCACCAGAGCCCAATGGCCGTTCCTGCGATTCTGGGTTACCCACTGAACCCGCAAATCAACGGCGGGGATTACTGGGGTAACAACGGCAGCGGTAATTACAACGCCATGCATGGCGAACTGAAGCACAACTTCTCGCGCCAGTTCATGGCTGACGCCCAATTCACCTGGTCCAAGAGCATGGACACCACTTCTCGCCCCTACACGGAGCCAGACTATCCGTATGATCCCGAACTTAACTTACGGACCTTCCGACTACAACGTCACCAAGGCGTTCAAGATTTTTGGCATGTGGCAGCCGGTCATCTTCCAGGGCGAGCGGGGTTGGATGGAGAAGATTGCGGGTGGCTGGTCGCTGAGCGGCATCTTCAATTCCACTCTGGATTCCCCTGGACTCCTGGTGACCCGTGACAGGCGGAAGCCTTTACTGCGGACAATGCGGTTATCGGCAACCTTTACCCTGCGAGCCTATCTGGGCGGCGCGGGAACCAGCACCAGCAACGACGCATTCAAGACTGGTTCGAACTATCCACTGGGCGGCACAGCCTATTTCGCAACGCCCACCTACACCGCGTACAACTGCAGTCCGCTCTGCGCCGGGACGGCTCTTCCGCAAGTCGGCGTCACTCGGAACTCGCTCACAGGCCCGGGGTACCGGGACCTGGATATTGACGCTGGCCAAGGGCTTCGGCCTTCCTACGATGCCCGTGCTGGGGGAAAATGCAAAGATCGAGTTTCGCTTGGATGTATACAACGTTTTCAACAATCTGAACTTCAACTCGACTAGCATCGTGAGCAAATCGGTGCGAGCCGTCAACGATCCGATGACTTCGGCCAAGCAAGCACACGAACTTCGGCCAGGCTCCGTCTGCTCTGGGCTCTCGTACGACCACGCTGGGGGCGCGGTTCAGCTTCTAAGACAAGCGCCGTCAAGAGCGACGATTTCTCCCGTCCGCTAGGCTGCGGAATGAGCAAAGAAGCAAACGGCTCATTCCGCAGTTCTGTTGAATTTGAAGTTCTCGGACGCGCGATCTCTGCTGCTTACATCCTCGGCTTGCATCTCGGCTTACGTCTGAAATCCGGCTTTGTCCATTCCGCGTTGTGCTTCTTTATTTTTCATGAACGTGTTCCAGATGAATCCGGTACGCTGGTTCTCTGCCATCAGCATCGTGATGCCCAAGATCGATCCCGAGCACGTCCGGGTTATACCAGTTGGTCAGCGGGTTGAAGGCATCGACGAAGCCGTAGCGTCCCCAGGCCTTGGGATAACGCTCCTTGATCGCTGCGCAGAACCTGCATGCAGTCCGGGTGAGAAACGGGAGCGAACCGCCTGCCGCGCATGGGACCACGCTGCCATCGAGATTCCCGATCCGCGGCGGGCCTCCCCAGGCCTGATAGCCGGCGACTGAGTCGGATGACGGTGATGCCCCAGAGATGATCGCTGTAATCGGGAAACTCGTCTCGCAGGGAAAGGCAGAATCGTTTGTGAGCAATTGTCGCCTTCACCGAATTCTCGAAATAGTTCGCGTAGGCGTCGCGCTTCCCGCGGAAATCGAACCAGGCCTGCGAATATTGATGGGTGAACAGCGGGTCATTTCCCGAGATATATTCAAGGCCATGAATATTTGACCGTGGGCCGCGTCCACGCCTTCCAGGTTTCCGCCGGGATCGGGATGCGTCGGCGATCCGAGCGCGAGCAGGTAGATCATCATGAGTTCGCAGTAGTGGCTCCAGCGGGCATCGAGGAATCCCGACTCGGGATGCCAGCCCATGGAGAGCGTCTTGCCGCCGTTCAGCATCCACGGCCAGTCGACGCGCTCGTAGATTTTGGTGGCGAGGTCCTGAATTTCGGAGTCGGCGAAATGTTGACGCGCGGTCAATACTCCGCAGAGCAGAAGGGAAGTGTCGATCGACGAGATCTCGCACTTCCACTGCCGCTCGCCGCTATTCATGTCGATGAAGTGGTAGTAGAAGCCGTGCTCGTGAGGAAGCTTCTGCCACAGGAACCGCAGCGGTCTGCGGACGCGCTCGACGAATCTCTTCCTTCTTTTATAGCCGCGAGCGTCGGCGATGCACAGACCCGAAAGCCCGAAGCCGGTCGCCGCAATACTGGCAACCGTCCGTTTGTCCTGCCATTGCTACTCAGGTTATTGCCATTCAGCAGAGCGCGATCTTTGACCTGGCCGGTAACTGCCGGCTTCGTTCCAGAAGAAATCAAAAGCGGACGTTCGATCTCGTCGAGCAGAGCATCATCCGAACCAGGGTATGGGACGGGAGCGGGTTCGACGAAAGTCCGCTGCTTGTTCGTCGATGCGAAGAGGTTGCGATAGAGGAAGAAGTGGAAGCCCGGCCATGCCCAGCATCGCGCCGCGCAGGAAGTCTCGGCGAGTAAATTGTTTTTTCTTCCTCTTCTTTATGAGCACTGCACTCATCCCGGCCTCCTTATCGAAATGATATACCGCGTTTGCCCACCGCGCATTTGCGCTGGGTGCGAGAGGCAGAGGTTTCGGGCCCAACCCAGCGCCAGACAAAAGGCTGCGTGGTAAAATCTTTTATGGCCCCCCAAGGCCTGCCAATGTTGCACATGTTGGGAATAGGCGCGTAGCTCAGTTGGTTAGAGCGCTACCTTGACACGGTAGAGGTCAGGAGTTCGAGTCTCCTCGTGCCTACCATTTATCTTATTGAATCCGCTCAGTCGCGAGCGGCAGCTTCTCTCCGAGTTTGGCCAACTCGTCACCATTGGTCACCAAATCCGAAAGATTTTCGACTGCCTTCCGCTGCGCTCGCGGAATCGAGTTTGTGTAAATTTCGAGGGTAGTGGACATCTTCGAATGACCCAACTGCGCTTGCGTCTCTTTGAGCGTTGCTCCCGCGTGTTGCAACAGCGTGGCGTGAGTTCGGCGCAGAGTGTGCCAGTTGAGCCAGGGCATTCCGAGCTTGCGTCCGACCGGCTTCAAATGCAGGAGGAGTTTGAGACCAGAAAGGTTTTCATTGAGCCCAAAGCAATTCAAATGAGAGTGCGGCGGCTTGAAAGAAAAATACAGACTGGCCAGCACATGGCCTGGCTTGAGATTTTGCAATACCAGTACAGGTCCTACAAGTACTTCAGAGGGACGAATCTTTGGCTTAGTCAGGGCAAGAGTTTCCCGCCGGTCGGATATCTCAAAAAGTGCCTCACATTGACAAGGTACGAAACGAATATGTTGCGAAGCCTTGTTCCGCGGGCCGAAATCCTAAGCTCACGTCGCCCGCGCCGGTAGAAACAGTGCCAAAATTCCGCCAAGGTCTTTTGGCACGTCCCTGGCCAGAGATCTTCAATCGGCTTCCAATTGGAGAAGGTTCCCATGGAGAGCTATCGGTTTCGGCACAGTACTCAGTGCTGCACTCGTTAAGCACCAATTCTGCACTCACCAGTACTCGCCAGTGCTCGATCGGTGTTGGGGCGGAGAAACTCCCATGTTCCACGGGTTTTGGGGGAAAGAGGTTTTGGCACAGATTTTCCTAGGGCTAGTGTTTTTATTCGATTACTCAATGGATGTTTGACGAAGAAGGGAAGGACGAGATGTGTTGAGGTGGGATTCCGGCGTGCCTGTGCTCAAACCTAAAGGTTTCCGCACAAGACCCACTTGTCGGATTACTGGTGTGAACGTGATATTTCGCCAGTAAGTCGGATGGCGACGCGACAGAGGTTCCCTTCTGTATTCGCATTCGATGAGCTGCGAGAGCATACCGAAAGAATGCAGACGGAATCCGCACATTTCCCGGCTACTCCTATTGCCCTTGAAGATGTCTGTGGCCATCGGGATCGGAATGCTGGTCGGGAAGGGAGCGCGAATAGTCTAACAAAGACGTAGGAATCAGAAGCTTTGCCCTCGTTGAATTGCTCGGCATGCTCGCTTCTCTGGTCAGTCCAGCCACCGCGATCATCGACTGACCGTTGTGTTTCTGCTGCTCGCCGCTATGAGCGCGCAGTATTCTCGATGACCATTCACTGGAAAGTCAGCACTCCCGGCGGCTTTGATGGTGGCCCCTCTCGCCAATGCACGTTAAGCGGAGACTACTTTTGGTTAGGCTCCAGTTTGGTGGTTTGCGCGGCCGGATGCGGCAATGGAGGTGCTTTGGGCGGAGCCGGCATCGGTGGAGCGGGCACGGGCAGGCTGAGCAGCGTCCGCGGCTGCGACGGCGCAGCGTTGCTGCGCCGCGGGAGGGTTGGGCGATGGTGCACGATCTGCTCGCTTCCCGGTGGCACGGCCATGTAGCCGATGCGCTCCGTTTGGGGGGCTCCCACGAGTTCTGGATAAAGGTAGTGGCCTCGATCGGCAGGGGCCTTCTCGACCTCGACCTGAATCCGGTGCGCGTTGGCGTAGGCGTCCTGCCGCGTTCCCGTCACCTGCCAGCAGACTTTCACGTTCGGCTTGTCGGTACGAATGCTGAACTGGTTGCCGCCGATCTCGGAAGCGACGATGGCCTGCGCGAACTGGCCGATTACCGTGAGCTGATAGCGGAAATCCCGGTTGAGCGTCTCGAACCAATCCGGCAGCGCAACTGCGGCCAGCCCCATGCCGTCGGTGGTGACAACGCCGTCGTACATGTTCTTCATGTCCGGCGATTCGACGAAGGAGTGGTAGAGATACTTGTTGGCCGGGTCGAGCGGGTGGTCAATCTTGAACGAGCCGGCGGGCTTGGTGAGCATGCCGAAGATGTCCACGTTTTCTGCTGTGACATTCAATTGGGAGCTGTTGTTGACGCGGAGGTGCATGGTGCCGCCGCTCGCGGCGTTAAGGTAGGTGTCGCCGCTCGTATCGCCCATCAGTGTGTAGTTGTTACAGCCCGACATGAACTCTTGTCCGAGCTGGAGGGCCATAAAGCCAGAACCGCACACCGCGTCGCCAATGATCGCTGCAGTATTGCCGAGCAGCTTAGGCATCTTTGCGTTGAGAACCTGGCTTCCGGCGATCTCTGTATAGTTCGCGAAGTACGCCGTAGAATTTTCCTGGCTGTTGTTATATCCCACTATGGAATAGCCGGAGTCGGCGGTGCCAAGCAAAGCAGCCAGGTCCGTGGTGTCGCCCCACACAGCCGCAGAGAAGCCTGACCCCATTAGGCTGGCGCCATCCGCCTGCCCGTAAACGCCGACACCGGGGCCCGTACCCTCCACGCCATAGCCGCTAGCCGACGATGTCGACCCGTACACGCCAGCAGGCTTCCCCGATGTGATCGTCACCGAGCCCTGCGCGCCAACAACGCCAAAACCGGCGGTCGAAGAAGTCCCGCCATACACGCCCATCGCCAGACCCGTTGCGGCGGTATTTGTGCCAGACAAACCGGTGCCAAAAGGCCCATTCGACTCACCCGCCACACCGATTCCTCCCGAACCCGATAGGGTCAAGCTCTGGCCAAAAACGCCGATCCCAGGGCTCGAACCCTCTACTCCATAGCCTGATGTGCTCGTAGCATTGCCGACGACGGCGTTGCCGCTCGATGTGGCCGTAAGCGTGCCGTTCACCGTCTGACTCGCGGAGAACGTGTTGGCCGCGCCCAGTTGCGCATACAGGGCATTGGTTGCAGCCGTGTTCAGATTCAGCGTGACGTTGCCGCTGGCTCCGCCGCCGGTCAAATCCGTGCCCGCCGTCACGCCCGTGATCGTGCCCGTGCCCGAGGCCGTGGCGCAGGCCCAGGCGGTTCCGTTCCACTGCAACACCTGGCTGCTGGCGCAGGTCGTCAGCAAGCCCAGGTTCAGGGTGCCGCTGGTTCCTCCGCCCGTGAGGCCGCTGCCACTCGCCGTGGTCACTCCCGTGAGCGTGCCGCCTCCGGCGAACACAATGTCCAGCTCGGGCGCATGGCTCGTCGTGGTGCTCTCTTTGCTGTCGAACGTGGCGTTGAACGTTCCGTTGGCGACCAGCGCAATGCCGTCATTGGCAGTTCCGCTCAGCCACGCCTGCACTGCCGCTGTCACGTCGATGAGGACGAACTGATTCTTGTCCGCCGTAATAATCGGAACGCTGGCCGCAATCGTCGTTCCCAGAGCTGGAGCCAGGCTGGAGGTGATCGTGCTCTCCGTCCAGGTGCCGTTCACGTAATCCACGTTGAAGCTGCCCGCCGTGGGCACGGTATTCACATAGAGCTTCAGCGTGGCCTTGGTGATGTCGGCGCTGGTGTAGGTTGCGGGAATCGACCCCAGATTGAACTGAATGTAGGTCGTCTGCGTGGCGCCATCGACGTCGAGCAAAGTCTTGGCGCCGTAGTTGGTGGTGGCATCGGCGGTGTTGGTGTAAGAGTCGGCGCTGGGCGTGATCTGGCCGAAAGCACAGGTTAACAAACTGAGTGCGGACAGCAGGAGTACCGCGAACTTCGTCGTCAAGTTTTTCATGGCATGCCGCTCCAAATGTTTTTCCTCAGATTCACTGTTGCACTACGAATTTGCCGACTGCGCTGAAGGGGCCGTGGCTCGGAGCCTTGGCCCCTTCTGTCTCATCGCATGCGCCATCTGCCGATAGCGCTTACTTGGGTTGAGCAGCCGGCGGTTTCACGGCAGCCCGCGCCGGCGGCAGTGATATCAGCCTGGAGGTTACCGGCTCGGGCCGTGGCGGAGCGGACGGCATCGCCGGCAGCGTTGGCATCTGCGGGGCGGATGGCGTCACAGCGGACGGCGGCGCTGGCATCCTCGGGCCAGACTGCGCCTCAGTCGACGGCCGCGCCGGTCGCCGCATCTTCGTGCTTAGCGCTTCCTGTTTGTTGAATCGCTCGGTGACGTTCTTGAGGCGAACGTTTTCATAACCTGTGCGCTTGGCCATGATGCGGTATTCGAAGGCGATGCTGGACGCGCCGCCGCCGAGTTCGCGTACTTCAAAACCAGTGGCTGTCTTGGCGCTGACGTAGAGCCCCTTGCAGTCTCCGTCCGGAGTCAGGAAGACGTGATATTCGACGCCGGTATTCACGGTTTGCCCGAAGACGGACTCCAGGTTGACGCGTGCGGTTCCGTTGACGAGCTGGGCCGTGCCTGCATCTTCAAACCAGTTCTCCGCCGACTGCACGGAATAGGTTTCGACCCGCTGCGCGCCCGCGCTGCCCATGGTTGCAACCACGGACTTCAAGACGCCGGTGCAGGCAGCGTCGCCGCTGCCGGTGAGGGTACAGCTTCCGCCAGGACCCTCGGCGCGCAGGGCGTCGCCGACGAAAAGGCCGCCGCCGCCGCTTCCTAAGTTGACGGCATGGACAGTGGCACTTTCGTCCGAGTCATTGATAAAGAAGGCCGCGCTGTCCGCGTCGGCAGTGGCAAGCAATGCGGGGACAAACTCGCCTTGGGAGTTGTCGTCTGTGTCCCAGTTGGTGTCGGCCCATACGCCGCCTGCATGGCCGCCAGGCGCTCCCCCCCCAATTCCAGACGCCCCACTTAGCCAGCAGCGCCCCGGTTGCGCTTGGCCCACCGAAAACCCCGTAGGTAGCCGCAATGCCGGTGGTGCTGTGAGCAACCGTAGAGGAATAAACACCGTAGTTGATGCCAGTTCCCTGGAGACCATCGATTCCAGCACCGTACACGCCGACAGAGTTCCCGCTGGTTGCGGTGGCGACGCCGTAAAGACCGAAGTTTGCAGCAGTCCCGTAGACTCCATTGGTGCCTCCCGAGCCGTAGACGCCCGTGGAACTTGCCCCGGTACCGGAGGCGTAGACGCCGTAGGCCGAGCCGCTACCCTGTAGGCCATCGACTCCCGCTCCGAACACGCCTACCGCCGTGCTCGAAGTATTGGAGGCGACACCGTAGACACCGAAGTTGGGAGCAGTGCCGTACACTCCCATCGCTCCCGCAGTGCTCGATGCGCCGTAGACGCCGTGGGCGGTGCCGCTGCCCTGCAGGCCGTCGGCGCCAGCGCCAAATACGCCCACTGTCTTGCCAGTGCCCGTCGCCGTGCCGTAAACGCCAAATTGCGGAGCGATTCCATAGACGCCGGTGCCGCCACTGCTGGCTGTGTTCTGACCCTCGACTCCGTACCCGGCCGAGGCCGCCGAGCTTCCGTAGACGCCTGCGCCGCCGCTGGTCGCGGTGTTCACACCTTCAACGCCGTAGCCAGCCGGAGAGGACGCTGTGCCGCCCACGCCCACCCCTATCCCCGAGGTGGAGTTCGCTGTGCCCACGACGCCGAAGGCGTTGGACGATGCAGAAAATATCCCGTTCACCGTCTGATTGCCGGTGAAGGTGTTGGTCCCGCCCAGGAGCGGAATCAGCGCGGTGTTGACTTGCAGCTTGAGCGTGCCGCTGGTCCCGCCGCCGGTGAGGCCGCTGGTGCTGGAAGTCGTTACGCCCGTGATTGTGCCCGTGCCCTTGCCCGTCGCGCAGGCCCAGGCCGTCCCGTTCCACTCCAGCACCTGGCCGCTGGCGCAGGTGGTCAGCAGGCCCAGGTTCAGCGTGCCGCTCGCGCCCCCGCCCGTTAGGCCGCTGCCGCTCGCCGTGGTCACGCCGGAGAGCGTCCCTCCGAATACGATGTCCAACTCCGGCGCGTGGCTGGTCGTCGTGCTCTCTTTGCTGTCGAACGTGGCATTGAACGTTCCGTTGGCGACCAGCGCAATGCCGTCGTTCGTAGTTCCGCTCAGCCACGCCTGCACCGCCGGGGTCACGTCAATAAGGATGAACTGATTCTTGTCCGCGGTAGTAATCGGAACACTGGCGGCAATAGTCGTCCCCAATGCCGGAGCCAGGCTGGAGGTGATCGTGCTCTCCGCCCAGGTGCCGTTGACGTAGTCCACGTTGAAACTGCCCGCCGTGCTTACGGTATTCACGTAGAGCTTCAGCGTGGCTTGGGTGATGTCGGCGCTGGTGTAGGTTGATGGAATCGACGCCAGATTGAACTGAATGTAAGTCGCCTGCGTGGCGGCATCGACGTCGAGTAAAGTCTTGGCGCCGTAGTTGGTGGTGGGATCGACGGTGTTGGTGTAGGAGTCGGCGCTAGGCGTGATCTGCCCGAAGGCGCCAGTCAGCAGACTTAGTGTGGACAGCAAGAGTACCGCGAACTTCGTCTTCAAGTTTTTCATGACACGCTCCATAGTTTTTTCAGATCACTGAACTGCGAATCTGCTCACTGCGCTAGAAGGGGGTCACGGCCCGCAGCCTTGGCCCCCTCGGCAGCGCAGGGTGTTATCTGCCGACAGCGCTTACTTCGATTGAGCGCCCACGGATTGCGCCGCAGCCTGGCTGAGTCCGTCCCACGCCTCCCCCGAAGCGTGGGACGGATTGCTTAAGGGTTCACCTTCTGCGACAGCGCTGTGGATGTGCTGCCGTTGAAGTTCGAATCGCCGCTGTACACTGCGGTGATCGAGTGCGTTCCCTCCGCCAGCGACGCGGTGGCAAACGTCGCTTTCTTGCTGGTGAGCGTCCCAGTGCCCAGCACCGTGGCGGAATCCATAAACGTGACCGTTCCCGTTGGCGTGCCCGCCCCTGGGGATACGGCCGCTAAGGTGGCTGTGAACGTCACCGTCGCGCCGGAAGTGGACGGATTCTTCGAGGTCGCGATCGTGGTTTTCGTGCTCGCCTGGTCCACCACTTCAGAGAGCGCGCTCGACGTGCTGGTGTTGTAGTCGGCACTGGCCACATACACGGCAGTGACGCTGTCAGTTCCGGTTGCGAGTTTCGTGGTCGCGAAGGTCGCAAGTCCACTGGTGAGTGCATGCGACCCCAGCAACGTTGTTCCGTCATAGAAATGCACCGTACCGGTGGGAGTTCCCGAACCCGGGGCTACCGCCGTGACGGTGGCTGTGAGCGTAACCGACTGGCCGAAGACGGATGGATTCACCGAGGATGCTACCGAGGTTGCAGTAGGCGCCTTTTGCACGACTTGTGAAAACGCCGCCGAGGTGTTGCCCTCGAAGTTGAAGTCACCGCCATACACCGCGGTGATCGATGACGCACCCACGGGCAGCGTCGAGATCGCGAAGCTAGCTGAACCCGCGGTTAGCATTCCCGTCCCCAGCACCGTCGCACCTTTCTTGAAGCTGACGATCTCTCCATCCGGCGGCGCGCCAGCGCCGGAACTCACAACAGCGGTAAAGGTCACCGACTCTGCAACGATGGAAGGATTCAGCGAAGAAGAAAGCGTAGTCGTGGTCGCGGCCGGGAACGGATTCACCTCGTACACAACGCCCTCGTCCCCGTTGATCGCGCCTCCGCCGGCGGTCGTGCCATAGAGGTTGCCCGCGTTATCCAGAATCACTTTGCCAGACGGACCGTTTCCATCAAGGAAGTTAAACCTCCAGAGACTCTTCTCTTTGTAGGCGCCCGAGGCCAATGGGGAGAGTTCGTATACAGTTCCTCCGTTGTCGTTGCCGCCGCCCCTCGTGTTGCCGAAAATGGCTCCTGCCGAATTCAGCACAATCCCATCCGGGAAAGCGCCATCTGTGCTGTCAGTGGGGAAGGTGTGCAGAATCTTCTCTTTCCATTGGCCGTTGGTTCCAAGAGTCAGCTTGTAGACGATTCCATAGCCCTTGGCGCCGCCCTGGGACGTAGTTCCATAGACGTTTCCGGCCGAGTCGAGCACGGGCGTGCCCCTTGGAAGGCTGCCATCTTTAGTTGGAAGGCTGCCATCTTTAGGTGGGGCAGCAAAGGTGTGGAGGATGGTCAGATGCCAGTCTCCGCCGCCATTCGGTGACAGCTCGAATACCTCTGTGTCTCCGACGCCGAAGATGTCTCCGGCTGGATTCATGGTCAACCCGGCGCCGTCACAGGTGAAGCGGTAGATCACTTGCTCCGTCCAGACACCGCCGGACTGGCTCAGTTCGAAAACGGTTGAAAGTATGGGTGGGCCGTAGGCAGTTGTGCCGTAGAGATTGCCCGCCGTGTCCATGATCACACCGGCCGCCGGATAGGCGCCGTCTGACCCGCAAGCGAAGCTGTACAGGACGGTTTCGGTCCACGATGTCCCGGGGCTAAGTTCGAACACGTCGCCACAGGTATTGGCACCGCCCTGGGCTGCCGTTCCGTACAGGTTGCCTGCGCTGTCGAATATCAGCGGAGAAGCAGGATACGCACCGTCCGCGCCTCCGATAAAGTTGTAGAGCACGGTCTCGACCCAGCCTCCAGCGCCGTTCGGAGAAAGCTCAAATACGGTCCCGGCTCCAAAATCTCCCCCGAAGCTGGTCGTGCCATAGAAGTTGCCCACGCCGTCAGAAACGACACCGCCGTCTGGGCTGCCGCCGTCGTTGCCGCCCGTGAAGTTATAGAACACAGCTTCCGTTTGGGCCTGCGCTGGGCGGGCCGCCGTCAGCAACAGAACGGAGAGTAGAGCTAGTGACAGCAAGAGTGCTGCAAACTGCGTCTTTAGGTTTTTCATGATATGCTCCAAGTTTTTTCTCTGATCGCTAAACCAGCTTCTTCACCGAAAATGAAAGCGAGCCTACCCCCGGCGACCCCCTTCACCCTCAGAACGCCCACAGTATGTCTTCTCCCCCGCCTCTGTTTCAGCTACGTCCCGATGTGCCACATCCGCCTATTTGGTCGAGCCCCCCGCGATTCGCGGAGGAGGCCTGTCCAGCGAAGCGGGTTCCGGCGAGATCGAGCCCTCCAATAGAGGACGGTGAGCATGCTCCATCCGCGCCGGGGGTAGCTTCTGTCCGCAAAGCGGGCAGACATCGAAGCTCGCAGCCACGCCGCCCACCAGCAGGGTCATCCCTTCCTGCTTTACCGTCACCTCCGTGCGGACGGTGCGCATCGTGCCTTGGCCGGGCGTGCCAGAACGGAAGAAGCTTGCCCGCTTGCTAAACCATTGGTAAAGTCGCTTCATCCGGCCCTCGCTCACTGGGTCGCGATTGTTGCCGCAGTCACTTCAAAAAGGCCAGTGAAGCGTTCTGATAACTTCTGAAAAGTTCTGAATGTCCTCTATGTCGATGAGACCAGGATGGATATTTCAATTCGGGGAATTCCAGCTTGATGTCCATGCGCGTAGCCTGCGACGGGAAAAGGCGATGGTCCCGCTGAACTCCCGGGCTTTCGATGTCCTGCTTTACCTGGTGCAGCACCCGGGAAAGGTTCTTACCCGCGAGGAACTGCTAAAGAATGTCTGGGCGGAATCCTTTGTGGACGAGAACAGTTTGGAGCAAAGCATCTCCGCGCTGCGGCGGGCGCTTGAGGAAAAGCCGGGCGACAACAACTACATCGTCACCCTGCCGGGGCGAGGGTATCAGTTTGTTTCACCGGTGCAGGTGGTTGGTGGGGAGGGCGGAAGTACTCTCCCGGAGTTAGCAACGGCGGCCGACCGGAGCGCCAGCGGGCTGCTTTTCCAGAAACACACGATCCAAACCAGTGTCATTACTACGAACGGAGAGAAAGAACAACTTAGCCTGCCTGTTTCCCGAGGTCGGCCGCTTGGGAGACTGGTCGGGGTTCTAGCCGTAGCTGCGGTATCGCTAGCGGGTGTCTACGCGTGGAAGCAATTCCGCCGAGTCCCGCCGCCGATGCAACCTCCCGCCATCAGTTCGAGCGGAATGCACCTCCCGGCGCGCCGTTCCGTCGCGGTTCTCGGTTTTCGCAACCTGTCTGGCCGTCCCGAAGAAGGATGGTTGTCCACGGCCTTGGCGGAGATGTTGAGCACCGAACTGGAGGCTGGAGAAAAGCTGCGCCTGGTTTCCGGCGAAGACGTCGCTCGCACCAAACTCGATCTTCCTCTCGCCGACGCCGATAGCCTCTCCCGAGACACGCTGGCGCGATTGCACAAGGACTTGAATAGCGATTTGATCGTCCTCGGCTCCTACACCGCTCTCGGCGAAGAGCCTGGCACCCGCATTCGTCTCGACCTGCGCCTGCAAGATACGGCCGCCGGGGAGACAATCGCGGATGTCGCTGTCGTTGGAAGCGAAGCGGACCTGTTCGACATGGTGTCTCAAGCTGGTTCCCGGTTACGCGAGAAACTTGGCGTCGAAGCAGTTTCTCCGGTGGAGGCGGTGAGCGTTCGCGCCTCTTCGCCTTCTAATCGAGACGCTGCCCGCCTTTATTCGGAAGGACTCGCCCGGTTGCGTGTACTCGATGCCCTCGAAGCGCGCGATCTTCTGCAGCAGGCTATCGCTTCCGATCCGAAGTTTTCCCTGGCTCACTCCGCTCTGGCCGAGGCCTGGTCGCGGCTAGGCTACGACAAGAAGGCCCAACAGGAAGCCCGACAGGCATACGACCTGTCCGTCACTCTTTCACGCGAAGAACGGTTGGTGGTCGAGGGCCGCTATCGTGACATCGATCATGAATATGAGAAGGCCGTGGAGATCTATCGCGCTCTCTTCACATTATTCCCCGACAACGTCGACTATGGGCTCAGACTGGCTTCGATGCAGACCCGCGCCGAGAAAGGGCACGATGCCATGGCCACGGTCGAGGCACTGAGCAAGCTCGCGCCGCCCGCGTCTGAAGATCCTCGCATCGGAATTGTAGAGGCGGAAGCCTGGATTTTGCTGGGGGACGCTAATCACCAAGGACAGCCCCTGTCGCGAGCGGTGGAGAAGGCGAAGGAGCAGGGATCGCGTGAGATCATGGCCGACGCGCGGAGAATGCAGTGTCGGATGTTCATCGAATTTGGGCAACCGCAGAATGCGGTTTCCGCCTGTCGCGAGGCTAGGGACATCTCCGCCGCAGTCGGCGATCGGGAGCAGGAAGGCAGAGCTTTACTCGCCTGGGCGCAGGCGATCGTTCAAACGGATGTTCCCGAAGCCATCCGCCTCATGCAGCAGGCGCAAACCATTTTCCGCCGGAATGAATCCGAAAGAGGATTGGCCCAAGTGCTCGACAACCTCGCCCTTGTCTATGGAGGCGAGGGCGATTCCGCCACCGCCGAGAAAATGGAACGCGCAGTCTGTGGCGATTTACCGGCGCCTGGATGACAAGAAGAACATGATCTGTAGCTACCGGGAACCTTGCCGGTCAGAGGATGGACCAAGGGGATCTGCCAGGCGCGATCCAACTCTATGAGGAGTCTCTCCAGGCGTGGCAACTGGAGGACAATACCGGATATCCTGCTCTCGTCGGTCGACAACATCGCTCTCATACACCAAATGCAGGGGGACTTGGCGGGCGCCAGGAAGGGATTCGAACAATCCCTAGCGATCGTGGCAGAAAAACGGTGATCAGTTGGGGGTGTCGTATGCAACGGAGGGGTTGGGGGACCTGCTGCTCCAAGAGGCTGATCTTCCCGGCGCCCGCGAAGATGTACGAACAATCGCTGGCTATACGGACCGCTAGAGGCGCTAAGACCATGATCGCCGAGACTCAGCTCGCGCTCGCGGAGTTGTCGCTGGAAGAGGCGCGTGCCCCCGTCGAGCAAGAAGCAGTTCTGCGGCAGGCACTCGAGTTCTTTCAGAAACAAAAAGCCCGCGAGGACGAAATCAATGCCGGGTGCGTCCTGGCCCGGGCGCTGCTCACGGAGGGTAAAGCGGAAGCAGCGAAGGAAGCGATGCAACACGCACGTTCCCTCGCGGCCAAGAGCCAGAATCCTGAAATCCGCTGGCGGACCGCCATCACCGCAGCCCGCATCGAGACTGCCGGGGAAGAGCTGCCCACTCCACTGCCGGAATCGCGACAAGTAAAGAGCTGGCCGCCATCATCACGAAGTCGCGGGAGATGGGTTATGAGGGCATCGAACTCGATGCTCGTCTTGCGTCGGCTGAAATTGAAATGAAGGCGGGACAAATACCGGCGGGGCGCTCGCACCTCGCCACGATCGAGGCAGCCGCCAAAGCCAAAGGCTACAACCTCATCGCCCGCAAAGCCGCCATCGCTCGCGGTTGAGTTTCCGGCTCAAACGGCCAGGTGCTGGCACTTGGCTCTGCTCGATAGAATGCTGGGCGCCCCACGCTGCGACTGATGCGCCACCACACGGCTCGCGCAAGGGTTCCTGTGCAGAGAATCCAAAACAAGACGATTACGAGTGTGGTCTTCACTGTCATCCTTCTCGGCACGGCCGTTGCTGTTACTCCCAAGATACGTTGGAGTACACGACGGTCGGATCACAACGGACGAAGCGGAGATGACGACTCCGCCTCATCCACTACGATGACCAACTCGAGAAGCGAGACGCTTGCTGCTGGAGTTTGTCCGTGTTCACCCGGTCCCTGAGCGAGCTTGCCCTGGAGGTGTTTCCCGATCCCACGGAATACATCCGGTTTCCTTGGGCCACGCAGTCCAACCCACGGCAACAATTGGGTCCAATGTCCGAACATTGTTCTCCCTTTGTGCTGAAAATCGTGCCGCTTACCGTTCACAGAAGATCCCGATAACACTCCAAGGCCACTCTAACCAGTTGGCTACGAGTACGCACCTCGGTTTTCGCAAAGAGTTGCTGAAGCGTATTCTTGACCGCGCTCTCTGAGACGTTCAAACGTGACGCAATTTCTTTGTTGGCCAGACCTTGAACAACCAGCCGGAGAACGTCCGATTCGCGAGCGTTCAAAACAGTCCTCCCTTGATGCTCTGGCGCAGCTACCGAGTTGGAATCAGCGCTGCCGGAGCGCTCTTCCGTGACATCGGCGATGATGGCGGCGAGCTTGGGGGTCGGTCCTTCTTTGTAGCTGGAGAACCATACGTCCGCAAGAAACGTTTCTCCGTTGCCTCGATGTCCCCGGCATTGCATCGACGTCCTGAACTGCGGTCCTTCTTCCCAGCGAAGCGCATGATGCAGCTCCGGCAGGAAAGCGGCGATTGGTTGCCCAATCAATTGTCCGTCTCGCGGCGCCATGAGCTCCGTCGCAGACTGGTTGGCGAGTTCGATGAAGCCGTGGTCGTCGACGGTGACGATTGCCGCCGGACTGGTCTCGACCAGAACGCGTAGCCGTTCCTGGGACGCCAGTCTCAACCGGCGGTTGCGCAGGACTTCTGAAATGAACAGCCCCGAACCGACCAATGCCAGAGCTTCAAAGCTGGTGCGGACGGGAGCATCCGCCGGGTCCAGATTGCTGAAACGCTCGCTGAGAAATGCACATGCAATGCCCAGCAGCGTGATTGCCCAGCGCGGCAGAAACCCGGCCGACAGCATGATGGGGAACAAATAAAGGAAGCCCAGCGAGACATAGGGCTTGGTCCACCAGTCGACAGCGGCGATTGCCAGGACGATAGCCGTACTGGTGACAAGGACAGCCGTCCGGTTCCGCGGTTCCCAGATCCATTCCAAGTTCAACATGGGTTTTCAAATGGAGAAGTTAGCGATTATCCCATCATTCCCTCGGTTTCAAAACCTAATCAAACGATTGTCGGTTAGATCGTACTCCTGCAATCGAAGGATTGGCGGGTTTTGATTCGACTGGGTGCAGTTCTATTGGCTTCCCTATCAACCGATTGGGGAGCGCTTGCTCATCCAGATCGAAATACTGCTTGTTCCGCCATTCGAGTGTCTCCCTTAAACGGGACTTTCCATGTACACAGAGTCCAGACCTGTTGCACACGGGGTCGAGGGATTGGTGTCGTCGCAAACGGGGACGGGGTCGGCCAAGGGTTTTCAATCACATGTTCGGAGCGTCCGGTGGATGCAAAGGTGCTGCATGGCTATGTTTTTGGCCTGATGGGCTTTTTCGCTGCCTGTCTTTACATCCTGGTGATCGCCGCCGGCTTGCGCAATCTGATGTCCCGTCTCTCGAAGTCTGCCGTAGCTGGAAAACAGGTCCGGAACCCCGAGTTCGGCCAGAATGCGGAGATTGGCAACGGAAGCATGCCAACCGGGAATCGACAGAAAGTCGGGTTGGACGTTCCGTCCGGCGATCGAGGGTTGTTCGAACCTACCAGCGCTGCCGAATCCCGCGGAGCAATCGATGATTCGTCGAGTCGTTGATTTTGCTCTGAACAACCGCCTACTCGTGCTGGCCTTCGCTCTGGTGCTCTTCGCCGGGGGCATCGTTGCGTTCCGCGACCTGCCCATCGAGGCCTATCCCGATGTAGCCGACAACTATGTCGAGGTTATTACCCAATGGCCAGGGATCTCGGCAGAACAGGTCGAACAGCAAGTCACGATTCCGCTGGAGATCGTGATGAATGGGATTCCGCATGTCGTGCATCTGCGGTCGTTCTCGCTCTTTGGGCTCTCCGATTTGAAGCTCGTATTCGACGACGAATCGGATAACGACTGGAACCGGGAGCGGGTTCTGGAACGTCTGAGCCAGGTCACGCTGCCGCCGGGGGTTGTGCCGCAGATGGGCACCGACTGGAGTCCGGTCGGCCAGATTTATTTCTTCACTCTGCACAGTACCAACCCCAAGTATGACCCGATGGAATTGAAGTCCATCGAAGACTGGGTCATCGAAAAGAACTTCAAGTCGGTCCCGGACGTTGTGGACGTGTCCAGCTTCGGCGGGCCCAAGCGCGAATACCAGGTGCGGGTCGATCCCAACAAGCTTGTTTCCTACGGGCTGAGCCTGGCGCAAGTCGAGCAGCAACTCACCAACAATAATGTGAATGCAGGCGGAAGCTTCATTCAGGAGGGCCTGCAGCAGGTCAACGTGCGTTCGGTCGGGCTGGTCGACAAGGTTCGCGACATTGAAGAGACGGTCATTCTGACTAAGAATGGCACCCCCCTACGGGTTAAGGACATTGCGGTGGTCTCGCAAGGTCCAAAGATTCGCCTGGGACAGTTTGCCAAGGGCATTCACCGCGAAAATGGCAAGATCGTCGATAACGATGATGTAGTGTCGGGGATCGTCCTGCTGCGCAAAGGCGCAACGGCAGACACTGCGCTGCAGGGCATCAATAAAAAAGTGAAGGAACTGAACGATCACATTTTGCCTCCGGGCGTGAAGGTTGTGCCGTTCATCGATCGTAGCGATCTGGTTCACTTCACGAGTCACACCGTTCTGCACAACCTGACGGAAGGAATGATCCTGGTCTCGATCATTCTGCTCATATTTCTTGGCAACGTGAGGGGCGCGCTAATCGTTGCGGCGACGATTCCGTTCTCCCTGTTGTTCGCGTCAATATGTTTGGATTTGAGGCACATTCCCGCGAACCTGCTGTCGCTCGGAGCGCTCGATTTCGGCATGGTGGTCGATGGCTCCGTGGTAATGATGGAAAATATCATCCGCCATCTAGGCCACAAGAATGGGAACTCCAAAACGCCCAGCGAGCGGATCAGCGAAGCATCCCACGAAGTCCAGCGGCCGGTCTTCTACGCGATCGCCATCATCATCACCGCCTACCTGCCCATCTTCACTCTTCAGCGCGTCGAAGGCCGACTTTTTCATCCCATGGCCTGGACCGTCGCCTTCGCGCTGCTCGGGGCATTACTGTTCTCGATTTTGATCACTCCCGTCCTGGCCAGTTTCGCCTTCGCCAAAGGCGCGAAGGAGTTGAATAACCCCGCCATGCATCTTGCCATCAAGTACTACCGGATTGCAGTTCGGTGGGCGATTCGCCGTCGCGGGCTCACGGTCGGAACGTGTGTGCTTGGTCTCTTCGTCGCGCTTTACCTCGCTCTCAGCGGCGTCATTGGTTCCGAGTTTCTGCCCCACCTGGATGAAGGCGCGCTCTGGGTGCGAGGCACGCTTGCGCCCAGCACCGGCCCGGATGAAGGCATCCGCGTCTCCAACCAGGGGCGCATCATACTTTGCTCTTTCCCGGAAGTGCCGCAGTGCACCAGTCAAACCGGCCGTCCGGACGACGGTACGGATACGACCAGCTTTTTTAACACCGAATACTTCGTCGATCTAAAGCCCAAAGAACAGTGGCGGCCGGTCTTTCACGAGAACAAAGACGAACTGATCGCGGCCATGAATCGCGAACTCAGCAAGATCCCGGGTGTCGTCTGGGGCTTTTCTCAGCCCATTGAAGACAACATGGAAGAGGCTGTCAGTGGGGTAAAGGGAGAACTGGCGACGAAGGTCTACGGAGATGACTTGAAAGTGCTGGAAGAAAAGAGCCTCCAGATCGCGGCAATCATGGGGACGGTTCAGGGGATCGAGGATCTCGGAGTGCTTCATGTGCTTGGTCAGCCCAGCCTGAACGTGACTGTGGACCGCGGCCAGGCTGCCCGTTACCAGATCAACATCGTCGATGTGGAGGACGCGATTCAGACGGCAGTTGGTGGGAACGCCCTGACCCAGGTGCTGCAGGGCGAGGCCCGCTACGACCTCGTCCTTCGCTACCCGCCGCAATATCGCGACACCCGGGAAGCGATTGAGCAGATTCGGCTGCTGTCGCCGTCGGGGGAACGGGTGTCGCTGGCGCAGCTCTGTAAGATCCAGGAAACGGATGAGGGCTCGGAAATCTATCGTGAAGGCAATCAGCGATACATTGCCGTCAAGTACAGCGTGCGAGGCCGAGACCTGGGTTCCGCTGTGGAAGAAGCGATGAAAAAGATCAACGATCAGGTGAAACTCCCGTCCGGATACCACATCGATTGGGAGGGAGAATATGAAAGTCAGAAAAGAGCCAACGAGCGACTGCTCATCGTGTTGCCGATCACCATTTTGATCATCTTCATCATTCTTTACACCATGTTCAAGTCTTTCAAATGGGCCTCGCTGATCTTGGCTAACATCGCCATCGCTCCGCTCGGCGGCATGCTTGCCTTGCTCGTTACGGGCACCAACTTCAGTGTTTCCTCCGGCGTCGGCTTTCTGGCTCTGTTTGGCGTGTCGGTGCAGACTGGCGTCATCATGTTGGAATACATCAACCAGCTTCGGGCGCGGCGCTATTCAATCGAGGACGCCGCCGTTGAGGGGGCTGTTCTGAGACTCCGGCCGATCATGATGACGATGCTGGTCGCGACGCTCGGACTCCTGCCCGCTGCTCTGTCGCATGCGATTGGCTCGGACTCTCAGCGCCCGTTTGCCATTGTGATTGTGGGTGGCCTGCTTGCAGACCTGGTGATGAGCATTTTCCTGCTACCGACCCTGTATGTGTGGATCGCTGGAGAGACCGATGTCCTCCCGTCGGGGGACGGTGACTTTGAAGAGGGCGAACATATCGATTGATTTTTGCCCCGCTGCGGACTGTTTTTATTTCCAGTCGACAACTGCTGTTAACCCCATAGCGCTCATTGACGATGGCGATCCTCTCAAACGGGTGCCCATTTTGCCGACCCTGCGTTCGGAAGCGTCCCAAGAGCTGGAGTGATTCATGTTTTTTGCGATACGATTGCTCCCGTGTGCTGCTCGGCGTAGAGATTAGGAGGCAGTATGGGGACGCTGATTCAAGACTTTCGCTATGGCGTGCGCATGTTGCGCAAATCCCCCGGTTTTGCCGCCGTGGCCATCCTGACGCTGGCGATGGGCATCGGCGCGAACACGGCGATTTTCAGTCTGATTGACGGCATCCTCATGCGCGGGCTGCCGGTGCAGGATGCGCAGCACCTCGTGGTTCTCAGATGGAGCTCCCACAAGGCCCCCGATATTCATGACCAAAGCGGTTACGGGGACTGTGGCCGGGGAGAGTTCTCGGGGACTGGCGAATCTTCCGGCTGCTCGCTTTCCATGCCCTTCTTCCACGATGTAGCCTCGCAGGTGAGCGCGTTCTCCGGCGTGGCGGCATTCGCCAACGCCGGTCAGCTTGACCTAAGCGGCAATGGAACAGCGAGCGTGCTTGGAGGGCAGGCGGTTTCCGGCGGTTTTTTTCCATTGCTCGGCGTTCGTGCTGCTGCAGGACGCCTGATTGCACCCAGCGACGATTCGGTTTCCGCGCAGCCGGTGGTCGTCTTGAACTACAGCTACTGGAAACGCCAGTTTGGCGGCTCGCCCTCGACGATTGGAAAAACAGTTCGGCTAAACAATGTGCCGTTCACGATTGTCGGCGTAGCCGATCCGCGATTCGACAGCCTGAGTCCGGGGCGGGTCTACGATGTGTGGGTTCCGCTCTCGGTGCTGCCACAGATCAATCCTCATCCGTGGGTAAAAGCGCGCGCGACGGATAATTACAGCTGGTGGGTGGTGGTGATTGGCCGGCTGAAGCCAGGCGTGGGCAGAATGCAGGCGCAAGCGGCCGTGACGACGGTTTTCCGCAACGACATGCTGCACGTCGCGAAGCCGCTTTCGAAGCCCGAGGATGACCCCAAAATCGACGCGCTGCCGGCGCAGTCCGGACTCACTGGCTCGACGACAGGAATTTCTGGTGAACTGTACGTGCTGATGATGGCTGTCGGAATTGTGCTGCTGATTGCGTGCGCCAACGTGGCGGGTTTGCTGCTGTCGCGCGCGACGGCGCGGCAAAAGGAAATTGCGGTGCGGCTCGCGCTTGGGGCAGGCCGCAGAAGAATCGCGCAGCAACTGCTGACGGAAAGCGTTCTTCTTTCACTCCTGGGCGGCGCACTGGGGATTTTGTTTGCGATTTGGGGAACGCGTGCGATTGTGACGCTTTTTACAAGCGGCTCCGACGAGCCGTTTGGATTCAACCCTGGCATTGACGGGAACGTACTGCTGTTCACGTTCGCTGCGGCGGTGCTGACGGGAATTATCTTCGGATTCGCGCCCGCGTTTCGCGGCACGCGCGTCGACTTGACTCCAGCGCTGAAAGCCGGCACAAGAAGTTCGGGGGCGGAAGGACGCGCGGGGATTAGATGGTTCAATTTGGGTAACGGATTGGTGATCGCGCAAGTGGCCCTCGCAGTCGTTGTGCTGGTGGGCGCGGGACTTCTGGTACGGACACTGCAGAACCTGAGAAATGTAGACCCCGGATTCGATACTCGCAATCTGCTGACGTTCGAGTTGGATCCGACGCTGATCGGATACAAGACGCCGCAGATTGATGCTTTCTACAGAGATTTGCAGCAGCGTGTCGGCGCAATTCCGGGGGTCGAGTCAGTGAGCTACTCGAACAGCACGCTGCTGAGCGGGTCTTTGTGGGAGACGGGCTTCCATCTTGAGGGCACGCCGAAAGACCAGGACTCGAATGCAGCCTATCTTCCCATTGGCGCAGGCTTTTTCTCCATGATGCACATGCGTCTGCTTACGGGGCGAAACTTCAATTCAGCGGATTTTGCGCAAGCTGAAGCGGCTGGAGAAAGGGAAATGGCGCGGGCAGACGCGGAGAAAGCCAAGGAAGCGGGACTTCCGGCTCCAAGCGGGAGCGCAGGTGTACCGGAGAGCGCGGCAAACGAAGCCCCCGTGCCGGTGATCGTGAACAAGACGTTCGTGCAGAAATATTTTCCGAAGGTGAATCCGTTGGGAGTTCATTTTGGCGCGCACGAGGCCGACGCGGCAAAAGGAGACTGGGCAAGTCCGGGCTGGGAGATTTTGGGGGTGGTGAGCGACGCGAAATATCAAGACCTGCGGAGTCCGATCGACCCCACGATGTACGTTCCCTCCAGCGGCGGCAACTCGAGTTTCGAAGTGCGTACCAGCATGAATCCCACGGCAGTCGCCGCTTCCATACGCAGCGTGGTGAGCCAGATGGACGGCAATTTGCCGGTGTTCAATGTGCACACCCAGGCGGAGCTGATTGACCAACTGCTGTCTCAGGAGCGCATGATTGCGAAGCTGTCAGGATTTTTCGGTATCCTGGCGCTACTGCTGGCGTGCATCGGATTGTATGGCCTACTCTCGTATGAAGTGTCGCGGCGAACGCGTGAAATCGGCATACGCGTGGCCTTAGGCGCGCAGCGGCGCAGTGTGCTAAAGCTGATTGTGGGGCATGGAATCCTTCTGGCGATTGCCGGCGCGATGGTGGGCATCGGGGTGACGATGGTAGTGACGCGATACCTGAAATCGATGCTCTACGACATTCATGCGAATGACCCTGCGACAATCGCCGCCGTGGCCATTCTGCTTACGCTGGTCGCAGTTGCGGCATGCTACATCCCGGCGCGTCGGGCCATCCGCGTCGATCCAATGGTCGCGCTGCGGTACGAATAGCCCGAGCCGTACCGAGATGCATGACGTTAACAGGCATGTTAGGTCAATCACCTGGAGGGGGACCAGAGATCGCGTTGTAGAGCAACTCAGAGAATGGGAGTCCAAACTTTCCCCGGTCTGCTGAAAGGCCAATTCCGGTACCAGCGAAACTTCTACCGCAGTCCTGTGACCAAGATAGAGGTCTGTAAGCTGTCGGCGATAGCCATAGACGTAAGTCTTGGCGTCGGGGGTGAGCAGGATTGGGCCGATAAATTCCACACCCGCCGGGTCAGCGGGACGGAGCCTTTTCCACTCGCTGCGCTGGCCGGTGGTTACGTCTATCTTGACCACTACAGCCGGCATTTCCGCGGTGCCATAGACGTAAATGAAGCGGCCATCGGAGCTCCAGCTGATAGGAAGTTCGCCGGTACTGAAGCCGGGAATCGGACGCGGCTCACCGCCGTCGAGCGGATACATGTATCCCTTCTGATCGGGGCCGACAGCGGCCACGAGTTTGTCATCCGGTGAGATGCTGTAGGCCAACGCATTGGCCCCTTCTGGAGAAATCGGTGCCAGACTTGCTGCATTGTTTCTGTGCACGTAAAGACGAGCGCCGTGCCCAGGTTCATTGCCCGAGATGATGAAGCTCTGGCCGTCGTGCAGCCAGCGGCCGTCCACATGGTTTACATTGCTCGGCGGGAATGGTTTGGGCTCACCCGCCTTGGTGGGAAGCAAGACCAACTGCGTGGGGGCCGTCACTGAAGTCGACAGCGCCCACTGCTTATCGGGTGATAGTGCAAAGGCCCGGCCCTCGCCCAGAAGAATGGCAGGCGAGCCGTCGGTTGGACGGACATAGGCGCTGTAGCTGAGTCCGCCACCGGCGCCCTCTTCGCGGAACAGGAGCATATTTCCGTCGCTGGACAAATCTGCAGGGTAGGACCAGTCGAACCACGACAGGTCACGTTCAGCGTTTTCGCCTGCACGCAGGCCGATGAGTCCTCGCCGTGAATTGTCGCGGGCCAGCAGCACCCGCCCGTCGCGATAAACATCGTGAAGCAGCAAATCACCGGGCGCCTGTGCCAGCAGCCTGGGCTTACCCCCGGTCGCGGCAATCGCATAAAGCACCTTGTCCAGACCGGAGGTTGCTGCTGTGAACCAGATCTCCCGGCCGTCGGCGCTCCAGGCCAAACCCTGCGCCGTGTAGAAGTCCTGGGTTAGAGTCTTTTTCTCGCCCTTGGAGTTGACCACGGCAACGGAGCCGCCGTCATCTCCCTCGATCGGATGGTCGAGAAAGGCGATGCGGTCGCCGTCCGGCGAAATTCGTGGGTGACTGATCCACCCGCCAGTCTCATATAGCAGCTTGCCGACGGGATACTCCAGGCGATTCTTGCCTCCGAAGTCGCGGACCACAGCCAGGTTCTTGCCGTCGGGCGACCAGTCGGCCCACTGCACGTCATTGAGAATTTCGCGAGGACCGCCCCCTGACAACGGAACACGGGCAAGTGTTCCTACATGGATGTAGGAGCGTACCTGCCGGCTGCCGATCAGCACCGCCATGTCGCCAGTGGATGACATGGACTCGATCTCGGCGCGGGCCAGTTCAAGGTCGCGCGACTGCGGACTCTCTGGGCGGGTGGAGAATAGGCTGGAGGGATTTCCCTCCCAAGCTGCACTGTAAACCACCGTCTGACCGTCGGGAGAAAACTTGGCCATGCGAATCGTGCCGCGGCGGAACGTCAACTGGTGGTAAAGAGGCGGCTCCACGATCGATTGCCGGCGCTCCACCCAGGCTCCAGCGAGTGCGCCGAAGATCAGCGCAGCCACCGATAATGCGATGACGGGAAGGCGCTTGCTAGTCTTGCGCAAGACCGGCGGTTTCGAGGGCGGCGGCGCGGCCTGCATAGGGACGACGATCCGCACGATCCGGCTGGAGTCCAGGTCGCGTTTGAGGCGCTTCAGATCCGAGCGCAGTTCCGCCGCCGATTGGCAGCGTAGTTCCCGGTCTTTTTCTACCGCCTTATTGATGACTTCCTCCAGTTTCGGCGGAAGCTCGGGGTTAAGCTGCGTTGGCGGAAGCGGCGCGCGGTTCAAGATGGCGTCGATCACAACACCCGAAGTGTTGCCGGAAAACGCCACCATGCCCGTCGCCATCTCATAAAGCACTACTCCAAACGAGAACAGGTCGCTGCGTGCGTCCAGTTCCTCCCCGCGCACCTGCTCTGGCGACATGTAGGCCACGGTGCCGACCGTCATGCCTGCACTGGTCAGATCATGTTCCGTGACCGTGTCTCCATCCGGTCGCCCGCTAGCCACCAGTTTTGCCAGTCCAAAGTCCAGGACTTTCACTTGCCCGCGTGCCGTCACAAAAATGTTGGCGGGCTTGATGTCGCGGTGCACTACGCCTGCGCTGTGGGCGGCGTCGAGCGCGTCAGCGATCTGAATTCCGAGGTCCAGCACCTCTTCTACCTTGAGCCTGTGGTTCTCAATGAAGTGCTTGAGGGTCTGCCCCGGCAGCAACTCCATCGCAATGTAATGGAAGCCTTTATCTTCCCCAATGTCGTAAATTGTGCAGATGTGAGGGTGGTTGAGAGCCGACGCAGAACGAGCTTCGCGCTGAAAACGCTCAATTGCCACAGCGTCGCGCGATACCTCGGCGGGAAGGAACTTGAGCGCGACCTGCCGTCGCAGACGCGTGTCCTCGGCCTTGTACACCACGCCCATGCCGCCGCCACCGAGCTTTTCCAGTACCCGGTAATGCGCAACGGTAGTGCCAACAATAGCGTCCACCGACTCGCATCTTAGCCGAGTGACACAGGGGCGTCAAACGGGCGTGCCAGGTGCGGCCAGCAGAAGCTCTGACAGTCCGCCGTGCGGCAGCGACCGAGGATCCTTAGCCTTTGCGTCCGTTTACACTCGTCTTCTTCAGACGGGACGCACCGAACACATTTCTTGCCGGATCTCGGTTAACAGGAAACTACCTGAGAATCTGGGTGCAATGAGCGCTCCGCCGCCCAAACAAATCTCTAGTGCAGAGAAATTTCGAGTTGCTGGGCCAGGAACGTTGTCATATCGTGGGCATTTTCGACCGCGAGCAGGTGTCCGCGGAAGTCTTCATTCATGAGTTTCCGAGCAAGTTTTGAGATGATCTCAAGATGTCGGCTGGGGTTCTGCGATTTGCGTATGGCAATCATGATAATCATGTTCACCAGTTTTTTGTCGGCCGAACTCCACTCGATTGCCTGATTCAGCCTGAGGATTCCGATGGAGTCCGCGGTGACAGCCTCCGTCTTGCAATGTGGAAATGCAAAATCAGGGGCGAAATCAGTCGCGTAAGCGGCTTCGCGGGACCACAAATCTTCTTCCAGGCGCTGGCGATCTTCGGTGCGGCCGGCGACGTAGAGCGCGTCAACAATTTCCTGCATCGCCTCTTCCTTGTTTTTGCTGTGGCTGCCGAGCAGAACCAACTCTTTGCTTAACAAGGACTGGGTGGCGCGCGCGGGTTGAGCGCGTTCCAGAAGTTCCTCGATTTCGGATTTTTCCCGGCAAGCCAGGATGGCTGTGAGGGCGCGCTCGCACTCTGCCGCGGACAATTGCGAGACGGCTCTTTTGACGGCGGGAATGCCGGGCGCGGGAAGGCTAATCTCGTCCAGTCCCAATCCGAGGAGCAGTGGCAGATGGCGGATCTCGGCGGCCATCTCGCCGCACATTCCCACCCACTTTCCGGCCGCGTGAATGTCGTCGACGATGCGTTTGAGAAAGCGCAGGAATCCGGGATGCAGCACATCGGAAAGTTCGGCGGTCTTCGGATTATCGCGATCCGCGGCCAGAAAATACTGGTTGAGATCATTCGTGCCCAGGCTGAAGAAATCCACCTCGGTGCAGAGTTGATCCAGAATGAAGCCGGACGAAGGCACCTCAATCATGACGCCGATGGGAATTTCCGACTGGAAGGGGATGCCTTTGAGGGTGAGAAATTGTTTTGCTTCCGAGATCGCCGCCTTAAACTGGAGAACTTCGTCGAGCGAAGAAATCATGGGCGCCATGACCTGAACCCGGCCGAACACTGAAGCGCGGAGAATGGCGCGCAGTTGCGCCTGCAGCAGTTCGCGGTGCTCGGCGTAGATGCGGACGCCCCGGTATCCGAGGAAAGGATTGTCCTCTGGCGGCAGATTCAGATAGGGCGCGTCCTTGTCGCCACCCAAGTCAAAGGTGCGAATGATGACGGCCCGCCCGGCCGCTGCCCGCGCGGCTTCTGCATAGATCGCGAACTGCTCCTCTTCAGAGGGCGGACGCCGGCGCTGCAGGTAGGCCATCTCGGTGCGAAATAATCCAATCCCGTCCGCGTCCTTTTCGAACGCCAGAGAAAGTTCCTCGTAGGAGGAAGCATTCGCGGCCACGTCCAGAGTCTTGCCGTCGGTCGTAATCGCTGGGCCAGTAGTCGGAACGGGCAGGAACTCACGGCGGAGGTCGAGCGTTTTCTGCTCGCGTTCGTAGAACTCTTGAACGGCGGGGGAGCTTTGCGGCACAACAAATCCTCGAATGGCGTCGACCACGACTTGCTGCCCGGACAGCAACATGCCACGAGCATTCTTGACGCCTGTAAGCGTGGGAATTCCGAGCGACCGCGCCAGAATCACGACATGGGAAGTCGCACCGGAATGCTCCAGCACCAGCGCCTTCAACCATTGCCGTTCCAGGCCGAGAAGTTGCTGCGGAGCCAGGGTCTCCGCCACTACGACCGAGGGTTCGCGCAACTCAATGGCCGCGGTCTGCAGATCGACGCCGTAGATTTCCTGGAGCAGGTGCAGGCAAATTTCCTCAATGTCGAGGGCACGCTCGCGAATGTACTCACTTTCCGAGTGACGCAGAAGATCGATGAAGAATTCGCCAGCTTCCATGACCGCTTGGCCCGCCGACTTGCCCTGCGAAACATGTTCGGCGAGTTTCTGCGCCAGCGAGACATCGCTGGCGATGGCCAAGTCCGCCTGCAGTACCGCGGCTTCGGTGGGAGATTGCGGGTGGGCCAGCTTTTCCTGAATTCGCCCGCGGACTGCCGCCATGGCGCGTTTGATCTGAGCCAGTTCCGACTGGGGATCGGATGCGGCGCGTGCTTTTAAATCTCGCGGCAGCGCCATGCCGCTCAGCGGTACGACCTTGCCCTGGCCAATGCCGTGACTGACAGGAGATCCAAAGCATCCCTTGACGCCCGCTGTCTGCAGAGTGCGGGGGAGCGCGCTGCTTGCGGTGGTCGCGTGCAAACCGGCCAGAGGCACATCACAGGTGGGAAGAACCTGCTCTGCAAAACGAAGCAGCGCCGACTGGGCTGCCTGTTCGTCGTTTCCCCGGACCTGCACGATGCAACGGTCGCCCTGCCGAATGTCGGTGGCGAGAATTGCCAATACGCTTTTCAGGCTCGCAACTGACCCAGTGCGGAGGTTGGTCAGCAGACAGTCGGAGGCGAACGCGATCGCAACCTCGGCTAACTGGCTTGCAGGGCGGGCATGCAAGCCGTCAGACAAAGAGCAAACAAAGGCAAACTCCAGCGACGTTCCACTCCTCTGAGCCATATCAGCGTTGAATCTTTGCGAAGATACTCTGGGGATCCTTCAGTGCTTCTTGCAGGGGTACTTGAATGACCTTGACTCCGTTGAATCGTTCGCGTTCTTCCACTGCAATATCGACGGCAAAGATGGCAAACTCAGCCTGGCTGATGTCGTGCTCGGTGAGTTTGTTTTCAATGCCCATGGCGCCCTGGGTCTCGACTTTGATTTCAAAGCCAAGGCTCTTGCCGACCTTTTCCAGACGCGCGGCGGCCATATAAGTGTGCGCAATGCCGGTTGGGCATGCGGTGACGGCAACAATTTTCATGCAGCTTTTTCCTCCTTCGTGTCCGCCAACCGCCTGCTGCGTGCTTTCAGCAGATTGATTGAAACTGCGGTCACGATTGTGCCGGTCACGATGGCCAATAAATATACGAGCCGGTGATCGACTACGAATAAGACGATAGGGCCGCCGTGCGGAGCATGATCTCCCACTTTGCCGACCATGGCAATCACCGCTGCTACCGCGGAACCAACCATGATGCTGGGTATGACGCGGATGGGATCGGCGGCGGCAAAGGGAATCGCGCCTTCGGTGATTCCAATCAGTCCCATGGCGATTCCGGCGAGACCCGCCTCCCGTTCTTCCGAACTCCACAGCCTCTTTTGCAACAGCGTGGCCAGTCCCATCCCGAGCGGGGGAACACCGATGGCGGCGGCGCACGCTCCCATGATCTGGTAGTTGCCCTCGCGGATCATGGCGGCGCCAAAGAAAAACGCGGTCTTGTTGATCGGGCCGCCCATGTCGAACGCGATCATCGCGCCCAGGACTAAACCCAGCACGATGCCATTGCCGGTTCCCATCGCCCGCAGGGCACTATTGGCGTGCGACATGAGGAGCGCGATGGGCACCCCCAAGACCTTCAGCATTACTACACCGATGAAGGCGCCCGAGAGGATAGGAATCACCAGGATCGGCATGACCGGACGAAAGTGCTTCGATACCGGGATCTTCTTAAGAAGCTCCACTACATAACCCGCGAGCAAACCGGCCAGGATTGCACCGAGGAATCCCGCCTTCACCTGATCGGAAAAATATCCGCCCAGAAATCCTGGAACAAGGGCGGGCTTACCGCCGATGGAGTACGCGATGTAGCCCGCCAACACCGGCAACATCAACGTGAAAGCTGCGGTTCCAATGTCAAGAATGAGCTTCAGCCGGGGCGTCTGAGAGAAATCCGGCCCCGCGGGAGTCATCGGCGCAAACGCGATGGCGAATGCGATCAGAATGCCTCCGCAGGCGATGAAGGGGATCGCGTACGAAACTCCCGTCAACAAGTGCTGCCGAAGATTCTTGAGCAATTCAGGCATCGAGGTCCGTTGTTACAAGAAGGATTTTGTGCATTGTAGCCGTAAGAACGGCGCATCGGCTTGCACACGCAACATTTCGGAAACCGATTGCCCTCCCCAGCGTACAGCGCGGAGTTCCGAAAGACATGGCTTCGTAGTATGTGTGATTAGTCCTAATCTCGAAACAGGAGAGATGGAACGTTTGTTGTACTCAAGTAACCTTCGCTGCAAGCCTGGAATGACTGGCGTCCTACCTGTGCGAACAGAGCAGGAAATCCAGCCGGCGTGCCCCGCGCCGATCCGCAATAGCAACTATCTGCCTGAAGCGCTCTCGGTCCGGTACTGGGTGGGTGTGATTTTGCAGGTTTTCTTGAAGACCCGGCAGAAGTAGGCCGTGTCGTTATAGCCACAGTCGAAGGCGATTTCTTTCAAGGTGAGGCTATAGGTCTGCAGCATGAACTTGGCGCGATTCACCCGTACCAGGTTCAGGTAGTCGTTGAAACGCATGAAGCCTTCCTTGCGGAAAAGCCGCGAGACGTGATTGGGGGCTAAACCAAAGTGTTGCGCGACGCTCTCGCGAGTGATCGCGGTCTGAAAGTTTTCCTGTACATACAAGCAGAGCGACTCGTAGGTGCGGATGGCCTTGCGCGGAGGATGTTTCTGGGGCGATTTCAGCAGGCGGAGGCAGGCGTGGAGCAGGGATTCGGTGAGGAGGCGGGCGAGCAGACCTTTCACATGGTCGGCCGCCAGCACCATGAGCGCGGCCAGAATGCTGTGCGTGGGCACATCGTAGCCGCCATGCACGCTGGCCTTCAGAGCGGTGGAGGGCGACTGGCTGTCGCCGCGATGACGGACCAGGCTGATGCCGATCTGCTTGGCCCCGAAGAGGAAGGTGAGGGCCTCGACGTGCGAGGACCAATCCGGTTTGTTCCAGGCGTGATCGGGGACAAACACGGCATGGCCGCGCCCCGGCTGGATGGTTTCCACGCGCCCGCTCCGGGCAATCTCCATGGTGTGGCATCCCGTGAGCGGAACCGACAGACGCGGAAAATTCGTGACGTAGGCGAGCAGCGGCGGGGGCGTGCTGCCGTCGCCGAAGTGCACCTGGCGGATGCGGGCGCTGCGGAGATAGTCTTCGAGTTCGCGAATGATGATTCGATTCGGAGGGAGAGGTGTAACTTTTGTTCGGGCAGCCAAGGATTTCGCCGAACGTTACGTTAGTGCAATTAATGTTAAATGTCTACTATATCCTTTTCGCTATTCCTGCCGCCATACTTGCCAACCGAATTAGAGGCTAACCATCGCGAAAACACTAGGGCACGGATTGGTGTTTAGCAGCCGGTCGGTGTCTAGTGAAAAACTCGCAACAATATCGTTGAATCTAGAGCTGCTCTCGTAGTGGAGTTTCGGCCGATCGGCTGAAAGCCTGAAGGAGAACGCAATGAATCGGGAGTTCAGTCCACAGGAATATTGGGGAACGACCGCACAGAGTGTGGCCGCCGGCCATTACGGTTCGCGACTCAAGACCGCCGGGTCCAGAGAGTGCAGCCCTTCCCGCTTCGCTTCAATCCGAGGTGAACAATGAACTGCAGAGTCCCGCTTTTGTGTCTCGTCATCGTCGCCGTTGCATTCCTCTCGGCTTGCGGCAAGGGATACGACAACCCTCCTGGCACCACAACCGGAACTCTCACGGTGCAAATCGTCCAGGCGCCACCGGCCGTTGTGACGGCGGGCGGGACCGCAGCCATCGCCGCCAACGTATTGAATGACAAGGCCAATGCGGGCGTGACATGGAGTTGTGTGCCCGCCAACGCATGCGGCTCGTTCAACCCGGCGACCGCCGGATACCAGATAACAACGGTGTACACGGCGCCGGTGGCCCCAGCAAACGGCCCCATCACGCCGAATCTGGCTTACCCGGTCACCATCACGGCAACCTCGGTGGCCGACAACACGCAGAGCGTGAGCGCGACGATCAATGTGGCTCAACAGTATGCGATTGTGTTGTATCCCGGAAATGGTTCGCTGGGCATGGTGGCCAGCGTCACTCTCGACGGAAACGGAAACGTGATCGGCGGGGAGGCAGACGGCTCCGCCAACAACTTCTACTGGAACGCTCCTTCGATTACTGGAACCTACACTCTAGATGCGACGGGGCACGGGACTCTCTCGTTGAGCCTCAATAACAGCACGTGCTGCGGCACTCTCCAGCAAACGCATGGCATCACGGCTACCTCGAATTCCCACCTCGTGATCGCCGAGGAGGATAACTTCAACGGCCTGACGATTGGCGCGATCGGCAGTATGGATCTGCAAACTGCGTTGCAGCCCGGTCCGAGCTTTTCCGGTTCGCAGGTGAGCGGCGGGTACTCGTTCATGCTCGCCGGATATAGCGAAGCGGTTGCGCCAGCGTGCCCGAGCAGTAACGGAGGATGCAATACCAGCTGGGGCGGCATCTTCACAGCAGATGGCACCGCGGCCACGGGAACTCCGGGCAACATCACCGGCGGGATCTTCGACGAAAATACCGGCAACAACGGTGGAGGCACCGGTTACAACAGCGCGCTCGCGACCCCTTCTGCAGGTCTCCCGTTCACCGGCACGTACACCGCTCCGGATGCTTATGGGCGCGGAATCATCACGCTGAGCACTTCCCCCGACACGCCCGGTCCTTGCGGCGCGACGCCGTTGCCGGCCTGCACGCAGTATGTCTACTACCTTGTGACTCCCGAAGTGCTGCAACTGACCAGCATGACCAACGTTGGAAACGCCGGCAATAGCGGCACTGCGTTTGGGCAGGGGTCGCTCGCTACGGCCGCGAACGATGCCAACGCTGCGTTAACTGGGGGCTTCGTCTTCAGCTACTACGGCTTTGGCGACAACAACAGCGGCGGCGATTCTAGCGCGGCCGCCGGGCAATTTGCGACCGACGGAAATGGCAACGTCACTGGCGGCATCATGGACCTCAACGTGGCCAACGGAGGGAGCCCGGCCCCGAGCATCGCGACGACCGGCATTTCCCTCACGGGTTCGACGTATTCGTTCTCGGGCAGCCCGCGCGGAACCTTCACCGATCCGTCGGGTCAGAATTACAACGTTTATCTGACCGATCCCAATCTCAACCTGCTGGATCCGAATAGCACCAGTGGGGGCGGAGGAGCCTTGCTGTTCGAGGCGGACAATTCCTCCGCGTCCTATGGCAACGCGATTGGTGTGTTGATCCCGCAGGCTGACGCGGCATCGGCGGCTCTTGCCGGAAGCTATGCTGTTTTGCTCTCGAATCAATCGAACCTGGGCGGCTGCTGTAATTACGACGGCGGCTTTACCGGCGACTTCACCGTCAGTGCAACGGTGCCAGGAACGTTCAGCGGCGAGGGAGATTTTCAGGGCACGGGAACGAATAGCGCAACGCTGACCACGGGCCCGCTTACTGGCACGTTTACCGCGGATGCGACGAATCCTGGTCATTTCACCGGCACCATCGTGACGGCACCCGCCTTCCCGCTCGAGATTGGCGGAACGACTCCGGGCACCGAGAATGTTGACTTCTTTCTGGCCAACGGCTCGCAAGGTTTCATCCTTGAGACTGACACCGTTGCGCCGGTTTTCGGCGCCGTGGAAGCGCAGGGGACGATCACCGGAGCCGCCGCGGTAGCCACCAAACGCCCGGGGGCTCAACAACGGCAGCGCAGTCATCCGAAGAACCTTCTCCAGATCATCGGGGAGCAGCACGGTCACACATCTGGTCAGGCATCCGGTCAAACATCCGGCCAGGCTGGCAGCGGGCGCGAGTAAGCACCAAGAATCTTGAGGAGGGTCGCAATGACGGTTCTGTCGAATTCCAGACTTCACGATCATGCCGCGGTGTACCGCAGGATGTACCGGCTCTGGATCACAGTCGGCTTGACCGTGTGCCTGCTGCTGGTGTTTGCGCCGCGCTCGTTCGCCCAGGAATTTCGTGCCACGCTGACCGGGAACGGTTACCGACGCCACCGGGGCAGTTGTGCCGAAGGCCAAAGTGAAGGCAACCAACGTCGACACGGGATCGATATACGCGGCCGAGACCAGCAATGCCGGCGTTTACTACATCCCATACGTCGTGCCCGGCACTTACAAAGTGCAAGTTGAGGCCGAGGGTTTCAAGACGGCGATCCAGGACAACGTGCTGCTGCTGGCGGGCAAGTACTTTGGCCAGAATTTCAAGCTGGATGTGGGCAGCTTCCACGAGACCATGGAAGTGACGGCCGCGCCACCCATGCTGGAGACGGCGAATGGATCGGGTGGAACCATTCTGGATGAGAAAACTCTGCAGAACGTCCCCGTCGAGGGCCGGCAGGTTTACAACCTCATCGGCACCACGCCGGGCAGCCAGTACACGGGCAGTTCTCAGCGTAGAGGGTGGGACAACGACAACGCGTACATCATGGGCGGTGGAGTCGACCCCACGGGACAGGACAACACCGGGAACTCCGGTGGATTTAATCAATTCACCCTCAACGGCACGAACATCACGCAACAGATTAGTTACGGCAATCAGGGAGCCGGAACCTGGAATGTTTCTCCCACGCTGGATTCGGTTCAAGAAGTCAACGTGATGACCGACACCTACGATGCCCGCTATGGCCGAACGACTGGCGGCACCGTAAATGTGGTGACCAAGAACGGGACGAATGATTTTCACGGCGAGTTAGTCGAGAACTACAAAGACGGCAGCCTGTTCGACGCCAACACCCTGGACAATGTCTTTCTCTCCGGGATACCGACGCAACAGCAGGTGGAGAACCAGTTTGGCGGGACCGTGGGCGGTCCAATCAAGAAGAACAAGATATGGTTCTTTTACGGGTTTGAAGGTTATCGCCAGTCGATTACAGGTACGGTGACCGGCGACGTGCCGCCCGCTTATCTGCGCCCCGGCTACAACGGCAATCCAGGGGTTGATTTTGGACTTGTCGCCGGTAACATTTCCAACGCTAACGCAGGCGCACTCGACCCTGGATTTATCAGCGGAGGCGCACAGGCCGACCCGTACCTCCTATATGGCCTTACGCTGTACATGCCCGGCGACAGTACTAACCTGAGCAATCCGAACAATGCGGTGTGCGGTCCATTCGCCACGAGTGCGACCATTGGACTTCCAGCGAGCGCCTGTGGCAACGGCTCGAACATTATCAATAATGTAAACGCGTTTAACGGAGGGACCAACGGCGGTGCCTTGCTACCCGCTTCCCAATTCAATAACACTGCTCTGCTCATGCTGCAGGCCGGATACATCCCGCTGCCCAACATCAAGGGGGCCGAGAACTATATCGGCGGATTCGGAGAACCTGCGAACTACTTCGCGCCCACGCCGGATTTCACAACTTACAACCAGCACATGATCCGCCTGGACTACAACACCAGCGAGAAGACCAAGTGGTACAGCTTTTTTGGAATGCAGCGCGGCCACGAAAACCGTAATCAGAATGGCCTGCCCGGACTCTTGGCGAACGGCGTTTTCTTTGAGCGCGACAGCTACACGGCGACGCAGGACATGACGCACATCTTCTCGCCGACATTGCTGGGTGACTTCAAACTGTCTCTGAGCCGGCTGCAAAACAAGAATCCGGACGGCATCATCGCGGATGCGAAGCCCGGGAGCACCATCGGAATCAACATCACGCCGCCGCCGGTGACCAATCTCAAGGACGTGCCGGAGATTCGCATCGACGGCTTCCCGGACCCAGACAGCAGTGGCAACGGCCCAATTTTCGGGAACTCGAACGACAAGGAAGCATCCACGAACCTGGCGCTTGACGCGGATATTACCAAGTCGCAAGGGGCTCACAATCTCCACATCGGCGGTGGGCTCTCCTACTACACCTATGGAAATCCCATCAACGGCACGGTTACGAATAATGCCAATGGAGCTTTTGCATTTAACGGGCAGTGGACGCGATTCGACCCACTGAACGCCAACTGCTATCAGCCCACGTCCGCGGGCCTTACGCCCAGTGCAGCTTGCAGCGGCACGTACGCTCCCAACGGTTTTGGATGGGCGGATTTCCTGCTCGGCCTGCCCAGCAGTGGCAACGTCAACTGGAACGATTCGCTGTTTGATTATCAGCCGATCTGGAACCTGTATTTTCAGGACGACTGGAAGATCAACCATCGCCTGACCGTCAACCTTGGTCTGCGCTATGACGTGCAGGTGGGACTGAAGGAGCGCTACAACGAACTGCCTCGCGGCTTCTGCGAAACCTGCGTGAACCCCATTACGACCGATGGCGTGTACCAAGCCAACATCTCCAGCGCTGCCAATGTTGCGGCTTGGACAGCGGCTGGAATCAATACCGGCGCGCTAGCTCAGGTTCTAGGCACGATTGCCCCCGCCGGTCAGAACGGACACGCAAAGAGTGCATACAACACGGACTGGGGCAACATCGCTCCCAGGTTTGGGTTCGCCTATGCGATCGACCCTAACACCGTGGTTCGCGGCGGCTGGGGACTGAATTACGGAGGCGGGCTGGAGGGTGGTTCGCCGATCGGGTACCAGCAGCAGACAAACTACTTAGCATCCACCAACGGCAGTCCCAATCCGAACCAGGGCGGCGCCGCAGTCGGAGCAACTTCCGCCGGGCCCTATGGAGTAGGCACGCCGTTCCCGGCGAGCCCCGCGTATCCACTGGGTCTGCAACCTCCGGTGGGCGAGGCTGGCCTCGCATTAGCTGGTGTCGGGCGGCGGTGGTTTGCAGGTCGACAGTCCTTTGCGGAAAATTCCCCGCACCCAGGTCATGTCGTTGGGCGTGCAACGCGCACTGCCCGGCCAGATCGCGCTCGACGTGCATTTCGCCGGCAACTACACCAGCCGTTTGCGCGCGACGCTGTGGGATAACGGCACCATCACCAATCCTGAGTTGCAGTATGCGCTGGCGAAAGGCAGTTCGGTTTATAGCGAACAGCTGCCCAATCCCTACTATGGCGTCTTCTCGGAATCGTTTCCCAACGGCTGCGGGCAGTCGACCACCATCCAGGCGCTGGCTTTGTTGTTGCCTTGGTCGCAGTACTGCGGCTCGGGCGGAAGCGCCCCTCCAGTCGGAATCTACAACGCGCCTATTGGCAAGAACTGGTACAACGCCATGGAGGTGAAGCTCACCAAGCACACTTCCCACGGCCTAACCCTCAACGTGGCCTATACCTGGTCGAAGAACATTGACGGCAGCGGATACCAGAATGGTTATCCTTACCAGGACGCGAACGAGGTGCACTGGATTTCGCAGTTTGATCGGACGAACGTGCTGGCTATAACCGGCGTTTATGATTTGCCGGTAGGGAGAGGCCGAACGCTTCTCGCAGCTGCCCCGAAAGCACTGGATTATGCGCTCGGTGGCTGGAGTCTGGGTTGGTCCTTTGCCGCCCAAAGTGGCTCGCCGCTCAATATCAACAACGGCTTTAACTATACCTGTCCGTTTAAGTCGCCGAGTGGAACTTCGGTGAAGCAATGGCTCAATCCTAAGCTTACTTCGCCCACTTGTTTCAGCAGCGTGCCGCACATCGGAGGCTCCGGATACACCTACAACACTACTCCGGGCTGGATCACGTCGGTGCGCAACCCCACGGTCCCGGATCTGGATCTCTCGTTGCAGAAGAGCTTCAAGATCACCGAAAGAGTCAGCTTCTCGCTGCGTGGAGAGGCCTTCAACGCACTCAACTCGGTGTTACTGGGAGGACCGGACAACTCACCAACCGATGGGGCAGCCGCAACATTTACCAACGGCATGACCCAGAAAACTTACTGGACGGGATTTGGCACGATCGGCCCGAACCAGGACAATTCTCCCAGAAACCTGCGAATCACAGGAAAGATTATTTTCTAGCATCTTTTAGCGGCGGCCAGTCACGAATGGAGAGTTCTACTATGGGCGACTTACACCTTCGAGCGAAGCGGGAGGAGAGAAGCATGAATCCACGAGGGAACGCTTATTTCGGGTTGCTTCTGCCGGTGGCGGCGCTGGTTCTGGTACTGGTACTGCTCTTCATGCCGGGGGTGGCGCGCGCACAAAATCTGCCGGTCGATTTGTCTTCCACCTCGGCCCTTTGCAGCGGAGAGCAATGCTTCAACGCGGCGGGTTTGTTTAACACAGGAGTTCAGTTTCTGGGCACCAGCGGCATGGACAATGGCAACAATTGCACTCCGACCGCGCCCTATACGAACTGCCCGGACGCATATTCGGCGAATCAATTGGGATTGTCGACGAGCACGCCTCCGACGCTGACGCCGCCGTCGCTGAACGTGCCGTTCAACTTCGGGACGGTAAATACGGCGAACTGCGGCCCCTCAACCAGCGTTTCGTGCACAGTGAATGTAGTGAACTACACTACGGGGGGCGTGGCGATCACGATTCCCGTGACTGCCCCTCAAAACGGGATTTTTTCCAGCGTGATTATTCTGGGTAGTGCCGTAAACGGATCCCATAAGGGGTCGGTTACGTTGACCTACACGGATAACGGCACCTCCAGCAGCACAACATTCAATCAGACTTTGAGCGACTGGTGCGGATTTGGAGGAAACCAGTATGAGTCCATCGCGGTCGGCGGCTTCAACCGTATCAACTCCGATGGAACGCTGAACGGCGCGAGTTGCAATCTCTACGCGTACACCTATCCGGTGGATTTCACCAAACCTCTCACGGGGATAACGTTGACGGACCTGGATGGTTCGGGCGCGATGTTTGCTCTGGCGATTACGCTGAAGCCGCCGACCTATACGATTGAGGCAGGCACAGCAACCCCATCGTCCATCACGGTAGGGAGCTCCTCTACCGCTACCATCACGGTGAACCCGCAGACCGGCTACGGGGCAGTCGAAACGGAAACGATTCAACTTTCATGTTCCATTTCGCCCGCGATTACGTCTTCGGCAGCGGCGACGGCGCCAACTTGCAGCCTGAGCCCAACGTCTGTGCAGGTGACCGCCGAGGAAACTTCGTTGCCTACTACAACTTTAACCTTCACTTCCTCCAAGCCGGCGGGTGCAGCATTACAGCCGCCGAGGAACTTCTTTTATGCGTTGTGGCTGCCGATCCCGGGGCTCGCGCTGCTCGGAGCCGGATTCCGCTCTCGAACCTTACGCAGGAAACACCTGCTGGGATGGTTGCTGCTCGGGCTGTTGCTGACCGGGTTGATCGCCGCTCCGGGTTGCGTCAGCTATAAGCATCTCGGCAACGTGGGAACTCCTCCAGGGCAGTACACGGTTTCCATAACCGGAGTCGACGGCAGCGGATTGAGTCAGGCCAGTAATCCCGCGGGCACGACCAATGCGGTTACTGTGGCGGTAACGGAAAATTAATTTCTCTCTCTCAGAGAGTGCGCTCCGGAGACCAGGAACCATGAAAAGTTCTGCCAGGCTTTTTGTTTTCGTGGGGGCTTGGTGTGCCCCGCTAACCTTGTTTCTTGCAACGTTTCTTGCGACGGCGCAGGGGCAGGAACGGCAAGCACTCCAGACCCATGTTTCGGCGAGGGCGGATGCGAAGTGGATCAGCCGAATGCCCAGCTCGCAGCGGCTGAACCTTGCGATTACTCTGCCCCTGAGCAATGAAGAGCAGCTCGATGCGTTACTGCAGCAACTCTACGATCCGGCGAGTCCCAGGTATCGTCAGTTCCTGACGGTGCCACAGTTCACCGAACAGTTTGGGCCGGGCGTGGTGGACTATCAGCGGGTCATTGGATTGATGCAGTCTTACGGCCTGACTGTGACCGCCACGACGCCCAATCGTGTCGTGCTCGATGTGAGTGGAACCGTTGCCAACATCGAGCAGGCGTTTCACGTGACCATGAACCTCTACCAGCACCCGACGGAAAATCGCACGTACTACGCGCCGGACGTCGAACCTTCGGTCGAAGCCGGCTTTCCAGTGCTGGGGATCAACGGCCTGAACAATTATGCGCCTCCGCGCCCCCGGTCTTTGAAACGAGCTCAGGGGCAGAACCTGCACACCAACCAGACCGGGTCGGGACCGGGCGGCCAGTTCCTGGGCAGCGATCGGCGGGCAGCCTACTACGGCGGGACCGCCCTCACCGGGGCCGGACAGGTGGTGGGACTGTTTGGGTTGAATTTCAGAATGACCGACGTCGCGGCCTACTTCAACAACAGCGTGGTCAACCAGCCGCTGCAGATTCCCGTCGTCACGGTTCAGATCAAGGGCGTCGATACATCGTGCGGTCTGGGCTGCGATGACGGCGAGCCGGTCATCGACATCATCGAGGCGGCATCGATGGCGCCCGGCTTGGGCGCGGTGATCGAGTACGGAGCGTCCCAGGACGACACCGACACGTTTAACCGCATGGCGTCCGACAACATTGCCAAGTCGTTGAGCGCCTCGGTGGGTTGGCTGCCAGCCGACCCCTCGTCGGATGAGCCGATTTTCAAGGAATTCGCAGCGCAGGGGCAGAATCTGTTTGTGGCTACCGGCGACAGCGGCGCCTTTACGCCTCCCAGTTGTAGCGGGTCCGGCTGTAATCCCGTCTTTTATCCGGCGGATGATCCGTATATTACCGGCGCCGGCGGAACGGATTTGACCACCGTGGGCGCCGGGGGAGCGTGGTCGTCGGAAACGGCCTGGAGCGGCAGCAGCGGCGGTTACAGTACCAACAACTTAGGTATTCCCAGTTGGCAGGTGCCCGTCATCAACAGCTCGAATAAGGGCTCGACCACGTTGCGAAATATGCCGGACGTTTCTGCGCAAGCGGACACCGACAACTTTTATTGTGCCAACGGATCGTGCCAGGGAGGGATCGGCGGGACCAGCCTTTCCGCACCCACGTGGGGCGGATACTTAGCTCTGGTGAATGAGCAGGCGGCGCTCAATGCTACAGGTTCCGGGAATCCGACGCTGGGCTTTCTCAATCCGACCATCTACACGATCGGGCAGGGCGCGAACTACGACAACGACTTCCACGACATCACCAGCGGCAGCAACACTTGCGACGCCAGCGCCAGTTGCTCGAGCAGCAGTTATAACGCCGTCACCGGCTATGACCTGGTGACCGGCTGGGGCAGCCCGAATGGTCAGAATCTGATCAATGCTCTCGCGCCGACCTCGACCAACCCAAACTTTGCGTTGTCGGCGACGCCATCCTCTTTGCCTCTCATTCCAGGTGGCGCCCCGGGAATGAGCTCGATTGCGGTGGCCGATTTGGATGGCTTCAACGCGACAACCGATTTAACCGCGACCGTCGTGGGTTCGCCTGTAGGCGTGAGTGCCGGCGTGGCGCAAGGCATTACCGCCGGCCTGAGTTCAGCATCGATTGCCGCAGGCGGGAACCCCGTTACCTTGACGGTTTCTACGACCAGCGCAACTCTTGGTGGAAACTATGTGGTTGCGGTCACCGGTACCAGCGGAGGGCTGACTCAGACAGCTTTCGTGACCCTTGCCGTGCCATTCTTTGGACTGACTACGGCCCCGACAGCAGGCGTGTCGGTGCCCCAAAGCGGGAGCGCCAACGCCACGGTCACCATCGTACCGTTTAACAACTTCAGCGGCGCGGTCAACCTCAGTGCGCCTTCGGGCTTGCCGAGCGGAGTGACCGCCTCGTTCACCTCCAACAACGCGACCACCAGCACGGCCACGTTTAGCGCGACCAGCGCCGCAGCCCTTACAGGTTCGGCCAGCCCCAAGGCGGTGAGCATCACGGGCACGGCGACGGGCGTCGCCACGCAACCGACCGGCCTGACTGTATTTGTGAACCCGCCAATCTCGGGCGGCTCCGGCACGGCGGTCAATCTTTCTTCGGCGTATAACCTCTCCGGCTTCTACACTGACGCGGACGAGAGCGCCATTACGACTGGCCTGGACGGAGTGGGCTACGCATATTCGGCGAACCTGTTGAACGCAGGGCTGGACTTCAACGGCGTCCAGTTCACTTTTGGCCCTGCGAATCAGCCCAACGCCGTCTACGGGACGGGTGCTCCAGTCGCGCTGCCCGCGGGCAATTTCGCTACTCTTCAGTTGCTCGCCACCGGAATCGAAGGCAACCAGGCATCGCAGACGGTCACCGTTACCTACACCGACAGCACGACCTCCACGTTCACGCAGAGCTTCAGCGATTGGTGCAGCCACCTTAACGGCGGCGGTTGTACCAGTACCGGAGGAAATTCGGGCGAGTCGGTGGCAGTGGCGATGCCCTACCGCGACAGCACGGACGGCGCCGATGACCGAGTCTTCTACCTGTATCACTACTCATTCGCACTCAACACCGGCAAGACGGCGCAGAGCGTCACCTTGCCCAATAACCCGGACGTGGTTGTGCTGGCGGCCACGTTGACCGCTCCGCCGCCGGGCTATTCACTTTCGGCCGGCACCGCCAATCCCGCATCGGTTAGTCCCGGCAGCTCCGCGACAGCGGTGATAACGGTGACTCCGGCGAACGGCTACACGGGTAGCGTCACACTCTCATGCAGCATCGCGCCGGTGGTAAGCCGGCGCCGACCTGCTCCTTCGGAGCCACCAACCCGGTGACCGTGACCGGCGCCGGTGGTAGTGCAACGTTGACCTTCTCGGCGATCGGGACATCAGGAGCGATGATCCGCCATTCCAGCATGTTTGATGCGTTGTTCCTGCCTGTGTCAGGACTGGCGCTGATCGGTCTGGGCTTCAGTTCCGAGGTACGCGCAGAAGAGCTTGCTCCGCTTCTTGTTCCTGTGGATGATGCTGGCCGGGTCATCATTCTCCCCGCGTGCAGCGGCGGGAGCAGCGGAGGCGGTGGCAATGGTGGAACTCCGCCGGAACCTACACGGTCACGATCACTGGTAAGGATGCGAACGGCGTCGCGCAATGGGCAACGCTGCCCCGACCGTGGCTGTTAATAGCACGTGAACTAGACCGTTAACCGGATACTGTGAACCGATCGTAGCTAGTCCTTAACGGAAGGCCCCAGAAGGGTTAGAGCACGATTCCACAGCTAACTGAGGACTACCGCGAGAGTGGGCGGCCTGCCGATGCGGAGTTCCTCGGGGCAGCCCGAATATTTTTTCATGGACGTCAGAGAATTTTCGGAACTGGTTCGGAGAACTCGCATGCTGAGACGCTGCTCGTCCTTATTATTGCTCCCTCTCGCCCTTTTCGTATTCCACACTTCCGCTGTCGCGCAAACCACCGAGAAGCCCGACCTCAGCAAGCAGCCGACTCTGTACGTGGTCGGCTACGCTCACCTCGATACCGAGTGGCGCTGGGAGTATCCCCAGGTCATCGACGAATACATTCGCAAGACCATGGAGGATAACTTCAAGCTGTTCGACAAATATCCTCACTATGTTTTCAATTTCAGCGGCGCCAATCGTTATCGCTTCATGAAGGAATATTTCCCCGCCGACTTTGCGCGACTGAAGACGTATGTCGATGAAGGAAGGTGGTTCCCGGCGGGATCGTCCATGGAAGAGGGCGATGTGAACGCGCCCAGCGCCGAGGGGATCATCCGGCAGGTTCTGTATGGCAATGATTGGTTTCGCAAGGAGCTTGGGAAGGCCAGCGCGGAGTACATGCTGCCCGACTGTTTCGGATTTCCCGCGTCGCTGCCGACGATTCTGGCGCACTCGGGAGTGAAGGGATTCTCGACCCAGAAGTTGGTGTGGGGATCGTCGGCGAATGCCGGAGGTCAGGAGTCACTGGAGAAAACGCCGGAAGGCACGCCGTTCAATGTGGGGGTGTGGGTGGGCCCGGACGGTGAGAGCGTGCTCGCCGGTTTGAATCCTGGGAGTTATGGTGGCGGAATTTACACGGATCTGAGCAAGCCGTTCCCTCCGGCGCCGCCGAATGCTGCTGCGCAGGACCTTCAGAATAAAATTCAGGCGCTGCGTTCGAAACTGGAGGAAGCGCGGCGCGCCGGGAAACGTCCGGATGCGAAGGACATCGAAGAGTTCGAGACTTTGCAAGGCGAGCGCGAGGCGCTGACCGAGGTCGAGCGCCAGTGGAACGATCAGCGCTATCAGGATGACTGGGCAGCGCGGGTGGAGCAGAACGGAAAAATCAGCGGCGTATTCACGGACTATCACTACTACGGCACGGGGGATATTGGTGGAGCTCCGAGCGAAGACTCAGTAAAGCGGCTCGAAGCCATCGTGACACAGGGCACGACAAGCCTGCCCGCGCGGGAAGGATTTTTCTTCCGGGGAGAGCATAACGATGATTCTCCGGTGAAGGTCGGCGATGGGCCGGTGCACGTGATCTCCGCCAACGCCGAGCAGATGTTTCTGGACATCACGCCCTCTGAGGCCGCGGGACTTCCGCGGTACACCGGAGAAATGGAATTGACCAACCACTCCGCGGGGTCGCTAACCTCGCAGGCTTACCAGAAACGCTGGATTCGCAAAGAAGAATTACTGGCCGATGCCGCGGAGAAGGCTTCCATTGCCGCGGAATGGCTGGGTGCGCGGCCCTATCCGCTGCAGCGGTTGAACGATGCCTGGACGCTGGCGATGGGCGGGCACTTTCACGACATCGCCGCCGGGACGGCCACGCCCCGGTCGTACGAGTTTGCCTGGAACGACGACGTGATCGCGATGAATCAGTTTGCTGGCGTTCTTGCGAACGCTACAGAGGCCGTGACTGCGGCCCTGAACACCGAGACCAAGGGTATTCCCATCGTTGTCTTCAACCCATTGAACATTGAGCGGCAGGACATCGTTGAGGCGAATGTTAGTTTCCCCGGCGAGATGCCGAGTGCGGTGTATGTGACTAATCCAGATGGTAAAGAAGTCGCGGCGCAGATTTCGAACGGCAAAGTGATCTTCCCAGCCAAGGTTCCGTCCGTTGGGTACGCTGTTTACGACGTCAAAGCCGTCGAGAGGAACTTAATCGGATCTCCCCTGCGCGTGTCGCGGGACGAACTTGAAAACCAGTACTACCGGGTGAAACTGAACGCTGACGGAGACGTCTTCAGCATTTTCGACAAATCGATTGGCAGGGAATTGCTGGCGGGGCCGGCGCGTCTTGCCATCTCCTACGACAATCCGCGGCAGTGGCCGGCATGGAATATGGATTGGGATCAGGAGCAGGCTGCGCCGAAGGCTTACGTCAGCGGTCCAGCCAAGATTCGCGTGGTGGAAAACGGTCCGGCGCGCGTGGCTGTGGAAGTTTCGCGGGAGACCGCTGGCTCCAAGTTCGTTCAAACCATCAGCCTATCTCTCGGCGATGCAGGGAAGCGCGTGGAGTTCGCAAACGCGATCGACTGGAATACCAAAGAATCAAATCTGAAGGCGACGTTTCCGCTGCAGGCTTCCAACGAGATGGCCACCTACAACTGGGATATTGGCACGATCGAGCGGCCCACCGCGCAGCCGAAGAAGTTTGAGGTGCCGTCGCACCAGTGGATCGATTTGACCGATGCGAGTGGCGAGTTCGGCGCGACCATCCTGACCGACTGCAAGAATGGATCGGACAAGCCGAACGATCATACGATTCGGCTCACGCTGATTCGCACGCCGGGCACGCGTGGCGGATATGCGGACCAGGGCACACAGGATATCGGACATCACGAGTTCGTCTACGGCATTGCCGGGCACGCCGCCGACTGGCGACACAGCCAGACTGACTGGCAAGCGCAGAGGTTGAACGATCCGCTCATCGCGTTTGAAGCCCCCAAACATGCGGGTGCGCTGGGGCGGGAGTTTTCTTTGCTGAAAGTCAGCAATCCGAGGATTCGGGTTCTGGCTCTCAAGAAGGCGGAGCAGGGTAATGAGATCATCGTGCGGCTGGTGGAGCTTGACGGCAATCCGCAACCGAATGTCCGGGTATCGTTCCACACGCCGATTACGGCCGCACGCGAGGTAAACGGACAGGAGCAGCCGGTGGGGACGGCGAACGTGGCTGAGGGGGTGCTGGTGACGTCGTTCTCAGCGTACCAACCGCGCACGTTCGCCGTCCGCCTTGCAGCGCCGCTGGCCAAGGTCGCGGCTGTGCATTCCATGCCGGTGGCGCTGCACTATGACCTCGCCACCGCCAGCAACGACGGCACGCACGTGGACGGCGGATTTGATCGCGAGGGCAATGCGCTGCCCGCGGAAATGCTTCCGTCGCAGATTACGTTTAATGACGTGCAATTCAAACTCGCCTCCGCAAAGACAGGCGTGCCCAACGCGGTGGTAGCGAAGGGCCAGACCATTGATTTGCCCGCGGGTGATTTGCCGACGGGTGATTTGTCGGCGGGCCGGTACAACCGGATCTATGTTCTAGCGGCGTCGGCCGAAGGCGATCAGAAGGCGAGATTCAAAGTCGGCAGCGAGAAAGTTGAACTGAACATCCAGGACTGGGGCGGATTCATCGGACAGTGGTACAACCGCCAGTGGAGTTCCGGCGACACCTCAGGCGACAACTACGGCAACATGACCGGCCTGACCCCGGCTTATATCAAGCGCGCGGACCTGGCGTGGTACTGCTCGCATCACCACAACGCTGCGGGCGAGAATATTTCTTACGGCTACTCCTATCTTTTTGCGTATCCCATCGACTTGCCCGCGGGAGCTCGAAGCATCACGCTGCCCGACAACGATAAGATTCGCGTGCTGGCGATATCTCTCGCTGCTGAGAATCCGGAAGTGAAACCGGCACAGCCACTCTACGATCTGCTGGCCCCGCCGCCAGTTGGTGCCGACGACTTTGCGCTCCATATAAGTGCAGACAGCATCTCCGTGCCCAAGGGAAGAAGCGGGACGGCGACGGTTACAGTGGGTCGGCGTGGCAATTTCAGAACCGCGGTCAGCTTGCGTGTGTCGGGACTGCCAGCGGGAGTGACGGCCTCATTCAGCCCGGCCAGCACTGCGAGAGCCAGCAAGATGACTCTGATCGCGGATGATTCGTCGAAGCTTGCGAGTTCGACGATCACAATTACCGGCACATCAGGCGGCCTCACACATACGGTCGCGGCCGCGCTCGCGGTGACCGCGATCAAGACTGGGACGGTGGCCGTCGATCTTTCTTCGGCATACAACGCGACGGCAATCTATACCGATGGATCGGAGATCCCTCCCGCGGCCAGTGCTGACGGCGAAGGCTTTGCCTATTCGAAAGAGACTCTGGGCTCGTCTCAGTTATGGGATGGCGTCGTATTCAATCTTGGACCTGCGAACGCGCCGGATGTGGTCGCCGGCAGAACCGTTACGCTTCCGGAGGGAAAATTTGGCAGTCTCGATCTACTGGCCACGGGGGTGGAAGGCGGCCAGGAGTCGCAGGCGTTTACGATCACCTACAGCGATGGAACTTCTTCGTCAGTGACGCAGAGCGTCAGTGACTGGTATGAGTCGAGCGCGTTCAAGGGCGAGTCCGAGGCTGTGGACGTGCCCTATCGCCTGACCGACAACGGCTCCAAGGATGAGCGGACGTTCCATCTTTACGGTTATTCGTTCAAACTCGACAGTAGCAAGAGCGTGCGCAGCATCGGTTTGCCGGGCAACGAACATGTGCTGGTCTTCGCCATAACTTTGGTTCCCGCTACCGTGCCTTAGGGATGTTCTGATTAGGGTCCAACAGAGAGCCTAAACCACAGAGGACACAGAGGTGCACAGAGGAACGCGGACGCTTGACCAGAGTTTCCTTTAGGGGATCGGTTGTGCGTCGATTCGCTTGACTGGCGGTTGGAGGCGTATCTTGTTTGTGTTCTGTTCCTCCGACCAGGGGGTGAGCCTCGATGCGACGACTGTTGGCCCGGCTGTCGCCAATCCTATTGATGTTGACGTCTTGCGCGCATGCCCAGAATCGGCCGGAACCCATTCGACTGTGCGTCTCCACCCTGCAGAATAGCTCGCGGAGCCTCATCGACACGACGTGGCAGCGTAACCAACTTATCAAGGCGTTCGAACGAGCCAACAAGGGCAAGGATGTAGCCAAGGGGAAGGCTGCTCGCATCGAAACCGTACTGCTGGAATCCAATACAGAGACCGATCCAGCCGTACGCGAGCAGAACTGCCAGTTCATTCTGCATACCAACGTAATTGAAGTCATCGATTCTGGCACGTCCGAGCTTGGCAATTCCCGACCCCGCTCGATCCAGGTCGGTAGTGCTCCGAGTGATCCCCGTCCTGGTGTTCCCGACGAGAACCGTGCAACCCTTTCGTACCGGATCATGCGGGCGGGAGAACTGGAAGAGTGGGCGTCCGGCTTCGTCGAGGCTCACGATTCATCGCCGGACGCAATCCTGGTGTCCCAGCTTATGGACCAGACCGCGAATCGGGTCGCCAGCGAGTTGCGGCATCCTCACTAGCACCCCAGCGGGTATAGGATCCTGCTGACTCTTCGGCGCTCCAGCGCTTATTGAGCTGCCGATGAGTGCAATGGCGATGCGTCAACAACTTGTTGCCGTCCGCACTCGATTACAGCAGAATATGCACTGTGAAGAGCAAGCGCGTTAGCCGGGTCATCGCGTCCGCCGTAGGGGTCGCCCTACTCGTTTTGGGAACTTGGTATGCACTTCGTGGAAGACCCGTTCTTCTGCATGTCATGGCGGAGAGTGGATGTGCCTGCGGCGAATACCACGAGGAGGTTACAGGAATCGTCGTGAGAAATCCCTTTCGCGACGTGTCGCCTGAGCAAATCGGAGCCAGGTTTCTCAAAGACCTTAGCGACGGCCGTTGCGCTGGTAGCAGTTCGATCTGCCAGTATGCGCTCCCTGATCACCGCGTTTCCGAGTGGCGACTTGTCAATCGCCAAGACGCTCGCGACCATATCCAGCTCTTCTACAAGCTCACCAAATACGGCGAGTTGGATGGCAAGTATAAATTGACGGGCGAGGGGTTGATCGAGGTTGAGCCAAGCAACGGTGTCTGGATGGTCACGAAATATTCTAGCTACTTCTAGAGTTTTCTTCGCCCAGATCCTTCGTCGGGTCAAGTGCGCCCTCCTCGGGATGACAGGTACGCAGAATCTGTTTACGGAAGTGTTTTGCCTGCTTTGGCGCGTAGCGCGAGAAGCTCCAAGACCACCTTGTTCTCCGCCTCGGCAAGTTGTTCGACCGAATGGCCGTTGGCTTCCTTCAGCACGCCATCGATCACCGTCTGCATGAGTGCCGGCGTGACATCTGGCATTTCGAGCTTCTTCATTTGGCCCGCGAAGCCGTCCATGAAAGTCTTTACAAAGTGCTGGATTCCACCGGGCCCTCCGCCCAAATGCCACTGCAGGCTGGGGCCCATCACGCCCCAGCGCAGCCCTGGCCCATAGCACACGGCGATGTCGGCATCCTCTACACTGACGACGCCTTGCTGAATGAGATAGAGGACCTCGCGGTAGAGCGCCGCTTGCAGCCGGTTCCCGACATGGCCCGAGACCGCCTTGCGCAGCCGGATCGGCTTCTTGCCGATCGACGCGTAGAACGCCATCGCCCGTTCGATCGTCAACTCCGACGTCTTCGCCCCGCCTACTACTTCCACCAGGGGAATGACGTGCGGGGGATTAAAGGGATGGCCGATCACGCAGCGCTCGGGATGCTTACAGCTCGACTGAATAACGTCCATGGTAATGGCGGAAGCGCTCGAAGCCAGGATCGCGTCGGGAGGAGCGGCTTCGTCCATCTGGGCAAACACCTTGGCTTTCAAGAGGGGGCGTTCCGGAACGCTCTCCTGGACGAAGTCCGCCGTCGCCAACGCCTGCTTCATATCGGTGGTGAAGGTCAGCCGGTCGCGGCTTGCGCCCGATGCCAGGCCAATCGCAGAGAGTAACTTCCAGGCCTCGTCGACGCCGCGGCGTAAGCTGGCCTCCGCAGTTGGCGAGGGATCGGTGGCGATGACGTCTAAGCCGCTGGCCAGATACTGCGCCGCCCAGCTGGCGCCGATCAAGCCCGTACCGACGATCGCCACGTTCCGAATCTGCTTATTGGCCATATCAGTTCTCCGTGAGGAATCTGCCGCACTCACCGCTGACGGCAAGGCTGTGAAAATTTTATAGGATCATTGCGATCTCTTGTCGAGGGATCTCACTGCCTTTTTCTCGCCGGCTCATCACTCGCTGCGTTGGCGGAAACGGCGAATAAATAGCGTGTGTCGCTCGGAGCGGTAGAAACCTACGCCGTAAATTGTGGCTTTGCCCTTGGTGGAATAGATCACCTGGCGAATACGCAGCACCGAGGCGCCCCGCGGCACACCCAACAACTCCGCAGTGGCAGAATCGGCTGCCGTGGCGTCCACTTCTTCGTCGGCGTAGGCAAGCTCGACGCCGTAGTCATGCTGGAGAATGGCGAACAGCGAGTTTCTGGCTAAAGCGGCTGAGGCAAGATCGGCAAACTCGGCCGCGGGCAAGTAGCAAGTTTCCATCGCGAAAGGCTCTTCGCCGGTCAGGCGCAGACGCTGGATTTTCAATACTCGGCTGGCGGCTGGCAGCCCCAGCCTGGCCGCGACTTCCTGCTCGTCGGCAATCACTTTTGCCAGCAGTACACGGGAGCGCAGAGCCAAACCACGGCTCGACATCTGCTCGGAATAGCTCATCAGCTTATTGAATTGGATCTTGGGCGCGGCGACGAACGTGCCCGCCCCGCGGCGGCGATCCACCACGCCCTCCCGTTCCAACCCCGCCAGGGCATGGCGCGCGGTCATCAGGCTTACCTTGTGGCTCTTGGCCAGTTCGCGCTCAGAAGCGACCGCATCGCCTGGCTTGAGACGCGCGGACGCGATGCGGTTGCGAATCTCGCTCTGGATTTTCTTGTAAACGGGAGTCCCGTTACGATGATTCCCAGTCATTATTGTCTTGAGACGGCTCGGCGGCAGTTTTGTCAACCGGAACACTCTAAGGATGGATACGAATCGACGTTGCGACGGCGGTGCCGATTCGTAAACGCGGAATCGCGATACTTTATTGTTTCAGTTTCTCCGGCCGGCAAATCGGGCAGCGTTGCAAGCGGTGGATCAGTCGCTTCCAATACGGCCAGGTCTGTTTGTCAGACTCATGCTTATATTCGACAAACCTAGCTTCAGACAATTGTTTTCGAACCTCTGGGTCACTCATCCCCATTCGATAAACCCCTTAACGTCTTTAATGGTGGCTCGCTCTGGTCCGCCACGCAGCCGGTTCGGCGGACCCCATGCGGCTCTGCAGGTTTTGATCACAGAGCTGTGATCACAGAACATTTATTACAGAACATTTATTACAGAACATTTATTACAGAACATTGATCACAGAACATGGTAAACGAGCATTCCTCTTCAACTCAAACCCCGTAGTCGCCGCGATGCCATAGCCGTTTGGCGTCACTGTTGAAGCCAGTGCTGATACTCATTGTCAGGCCTGATCGCCGCATGCTTTCTGACCTTTACCTGGCGGATGGCTTGCGGTAATCTCCTTCTCGATATCGGGCCATTGCGGAAGTAAACTAGGATCGGTTAGGGATCATTCGTAACTGGAGGAGACAGCTATGGCAGGCGAACGAAATTTCTTTGGCGGCCGGTGGTTCACCAATCCACTCTTTCCCAATCGTAGAAGCTTCCTGAAGGGGTCAGCCGTTTTGACTGCCGGCTTCTCCGGTTTGTTGGGAGCGTTCGCGATTCCCGAAACCGCGCAAGCGAATGACTCGAATCTCAACCTGCTTGGGCCGAGACCGGGGTACACTCCGCAGGTGGGAACGTTCGTCTCGCAGCTCACGTGGCTGCGTGAGTTCAACGGAGTAATTGCGGCCACCAAGGGCCTGTCGCAGGCCGACCTGGACTACCTGATTGACCCCAAGGCCAATACGATCGGCGCCCTGATGCTGCACCTTGCGGCCACCGAGACTTACTACCAGCTCAATACTTTCGAAGGAAAGAAGTGGGACAGTTGGCCCGACTCGGTGAAGCAGCAGTGGGATGCGGCGATGAATCTGGGGGACGCGGGCCGCAAAGCCATCAAGGGCCATGACCGCGACTATTACCTGAACATCCTGCAGGAGGCTCGCGCGAAAACGCTGGCGGAGTTCAGCAAGCACGACGACACGTGGTTTCTGGCTGCCGACAAAGACTGGCCCTGGGGGCCGACTAACAATTACTGCAAGTGGTTCCATGTCTGCGAGCACGAGGCGCATCACAGCGGGCAAATCGCGTTCCTGAGAAAACGCCTGCCCGGGGCCAAGCCAGACGCCGACTAACGGCGTTGAGGTGCCGGGTGCCACATTCGAAAGTTCGCGTTCTCTGCGAAATTTAGAGTGCGGATGTTGGAAGCTGAGAACTGCCCCACTCCGAGCCAAACCCCGGCTTGAGTGGGCCACCCGTCCCGTGATCCGTCGCGCTGTGCCACCCCACAAGCGGCTCCTCCACTGCCCGTTATTGGACACCCCGGTTCAGCAACGGACAATGCGGGCTGGGTGGGAGGCCGTGAAGTCCTTGCTAACCTATCGTGTTTCCAACACTCTAACCAAGCAGCGTCGTTGGTGGATGGGTTGCACAGTAGAAACGCGATGGATATCGCCCGCCCAGAATTTAAGCTCCAGAAGCGCCGCCGCCAGGCGGTCCTGATCGTTATTGTTGTGCTCGTGGTTGCGGCGGTGGCCGTGGGAGTGTCACGCCTGAAACCGGCCGCTCCTTCGGTGGAGCGCGGAACGGTGTGGACCGACACGGTGAAGCGCGGATCCATGTTGCGGCAGGTTCACGGACTGGGATCGCTCATTCCCAGCCAAGAGTCGGTGCGGCAGATTCCGGCGGAGACCGAAGCCACCGTGGTGCGCATTCGAATGCTGCCGGGTTCGCAAGTGAAGGCCGACAGCGTCTTGGTTGAAATGAGCAACCCGCAAGTGGAGCAGGCGGCGCTGGATGCGCAACTCCAGTTGAAGGCTGCCGAGGCCGAATACCAGAGCCAGCGCGTGACCCTCGAAAGCAATCTGATGAGCCAGAAGGCAGGCGCGGCGACGGTGAACGCGGACTACAGCCAGGCGAAGCGGCAGGCTGATACCGACAAGGCGTTATTTGACCTAGGCGTGATTTCTGGCCTGGCCTACAAGGCTTCCAAGGGGAAATCCGACGAACTGACTACGAGAAATGATTTGGAAACGCAGCGGCTGGTGATCGGCCAGAAAGTGATCGAGTCTCAACTGGCCGAGCAGCAGGCCAAAGTCGAGGAGATGCGGACCCTGGCGGCACTGAAGCGGAAGCAACTCGATGCTCTGCAAGTGCGCGCGGGAATTGACGGAGTTTTAGTGGACTTGCCGCTGCAGGTGGGCCAGCACGTTCAGCCCGGAACCATGCTGGCGAAAGTGGTACAGCCCAATCATCTGATGGCGGAGTTGAAGATTTCGGAAACGCAAGCTCGCGACGTGCAGTTCGGCGAGCCGGCTGCGGTCGACACCCACAACGGAATCATCAGCGGCACGGTGATGCGAGTCGATCCCGCGGTACAAAACGGAACCGTCACCGTAGACGTCAAACTCACCAGCGAGCTTCCCAAGGGAGCGCGGCCTGACCTGAGCGTGGATGGGACGATCGATCTGGAACGTCTGGAAGATGTTCTGTATGTCGGACGGCCGGCATTCGGGCAGGAGAACAGCACTATCAGTCTGTTCAAGCTGGATGCCAGCGGCAAGGAAGCCGAGCGCGTCCCGGTAAAGGTCGGACGAGAATCGGTGAACTCGATCCAGGTTATCGACGGCATCCACGAAGGCGACACGGTGATTCTTTCCGACATGTCGCGTTGGGACAAGACCGACCGCATCCGGCTGGAATAAGCGAACTGAACAAAAACATCGAAGCAGGCTAGTAGACCATTCGAAGCAAAACCAAACCGAGGCAAAGCACATATGACCGAAGCAAAGCAGGCACTGATCCAGATTCAGGATATGACCAAAGTTTTTTACACCGACGAGATCGAGACCCATGCGCTCTCGGGCGTGCACCTCTCCATCAATCAGGGCGAGTATGTGGCGATGTCGGGGCCGTCGGGATGCGGCAAGTCGACGTTGCTCTCGATCATCGGGTTGCTGGATACGCCGACCGATGGCAGCTACTCGCTGAACGGAAAGTCAGTGGAGAACCTGGACTTTGCCGAACGCTCGCGCATTCGCAACCAGGAAATCGGATTCATTTTTCAGAGTTTTAACCTGATCGGCGACCTCACCGTGTACGAGAACGTGGAACTGCCGCTCACTTATCGGCAGAAAATGCCGGCGGCGGACCGGAAGAAGCGAGTGATGGAAGCGCTGGAGCGTGTGGGCATGGCGCACCGCGTGCGGCATTATCCTTCGCAGCTTTCCGGCGGTCAGCAGCAGCGCGTCGCCGTAGCGCGTGCTCTCGGCGGTAAACCGTCCATCCTGCTGGCGGACGAGCCCACAGGAAACCTCGACTCACGCAACGGCGAAGCCGTGATGGAGCTGTTGCAGAACCTGCATCGCGAGGGCGCGACCATCTGCATGGTGACCCACGATCCGCGCTTCGCCAAACACGCCCAGCGTGAAGTGCATCTGTTCGACGGCAAGGTGGTTGCGGAAGAAGAACTGAAGAAGCTGATGGCGGATGTGCACGCATGAACGGGCTACTCCAGGACCTGCGCTACGCGCTGAGGCAACTGCGCAGGAGCCCTGGCTTCACCGCTGCAGTGGTTGTCACTTTGGCGCTGGGGATTGGGGCCAACACGGCGATTTTTTCAATCTTCAATGCCACTCTGCTCCGGCCTCTTCCTTATAAAAATCCTGACCGGCTGGTAATTCTGTGGTCCACGATTCCGCGCTGGGGTTTTTCGGGGCCGGGAGCGCTCACTGACCCCGACTACGTGCAGTGGGAAGAACAGAATCAAGTTTTTGAACAGATCGCGGCGTTTCGGGGCCAGACCTCGAATCTGACCGGCAGTGGCGTTCCGGAACGGCTGCTGGGTTCAACCACGACCGCGAGCCTGTTTCCCGTGCTGGGCGCCACACCCGAACTGGGGCGAGCATTTTCGCCAGAAGAGCAGCGTCCAGGCCACGAGAATGTGGTGCTGCTCAGTCACCGCTTGTGGGCGCGAAGATTTGGATCGAACCCGGACATTGTCGGCCGGCTGCTCACACTCGACGGAAAGAGCTTCACCGTCCGTGGTGTGATGCCTGCCAGTTTTCAATTTCCCAATGAGTCGGAGTTCTGGACTCCAATGGTGCTCACCGCAGACCGTTCCAATGCGATGGATCAAATCATCGCACGCCTCAAGCCACAGGTGACGATCGAGCGCGCGGCGGATGACGTTGCACTCATCGCGCACCGTTTGAATCCCGACTCTTCCATCCAGCTGTCGCTCGCTTTCCTGAAAGACAAAGCGGCAGCGGATCTGCGGCCTACTCTTAACGTTTTGCTGGCCGCAGTCGGACTGGTTTTGCTTATCGCTTGCGCTAATGTTGCCAATCTTCTTTTGAGCAAAGCTACGGCGCGCCGGCGGGAGATCACGATGCGCAGAGTGCTCGGAGCCAGTCGCATGAGGATCATCCGTCAAATGCTGACCGAGAGTCTGCTGCTGGCTGGGATGGGAGGCGCTTTAGGTTTGTTTCTGGTGATCGTAACGCGGAACCTGCAGGCCCAGTTGCTGCCGCAAAGCGCGGCCCAGGTCGGCACCATCAAGCGAGCGCTCGCGCTCGACATGGATGCGTGGGTGCTCGGTTTTTCGCTCATCATTTCGATCGTAACGGGATTTCTGTTTGGGCTGGCGCCGGCGTTGCAGATTTCGAAGGACGATGCTCAGTCCTCCTTGAAAGGATCGGGAGCGACCCACACACGCGGCGTCCGAGCGCAGCGGATGCGCAGCGTTCTGATCGTGGGTGAGTTTGCTCTCACGCTGGTGTTGCTGGTTGTCGCAGGTCTACTGTTGCGGAGTTTTGTGCGCGTTCTGAATGTCGACCCCGGTCTTGCCGCGAAAAATGTTGCCATCGTGAATCTCGAATTGCCTGATACCCGGTACGGCGCGGATGTTCAGAGGAAGGCTTTCCACGATAGCGCGCTGCAACGGATTGAAGCGATTCCGGGAGTACGCGCCGCTGGGACGGTGGGGTACGGCCTGCCGTTTGGTGAGGGTGGCATCCAGGGAGATTTCACAGTACAGGGGCAACCGGAACCGCCTCAGGGAATCACGGCCAGCAAACTGGTCGTCAGTCCAGACTATTTTCGAGCCTTGGGTATCGCGTTGAAGAACGGACGCGCGTTCAACCAGAGCGACACTGCGCTTTCGGAGCCGGTCGTGATCGTCAGCCAGAGCCTGGCGCACATACTCTGGCCGGGGCAATCGGCGGTTGGCCAGAGGATCAATCCCGGATTCCGCGGAACGGGCTGGTGTTCGATTGTGGGCGTGGTGGGAGACGTGAAGCAATCAGGTTTGGCGAACGACGCGCCGCTCACCATCTACATGCCCTACTCCCAGGGCCCATCGTTCCTGTTGAGCTTCATGTCGATTGTGGTCCGCACCGATGGCGATCCGCTGTCGATGGTGAATGCGGTGCGAACCCAGGTGCAGTCGGTCGACCCGGAAATCCCGGTGTTCGGTACGGCGTCGATGGAGGAGTTGATTTCAAAATCTGTTTCTGAACCACGCCTCAATTCCTTGTTGCTGACCTCGTTTGCGGCCCTGGCGCTGGTGCTGGCGGCTGTGGGCATCTATGGCGTGATCGCGTATTCCGTGAGCCAGCGAACGCACGAGATTGGCATTCGGATGGCGCTGGGGGCGGCGCCGCGCAGCATGACCAGCCTGATCGTTGGAGAAGGCGTGCGGCTGGCAGTGGCGGGGATCGGGGCGGGTATCGTCGCGGCCCTCATCTTTACCCGTCTTGTCGCAAGCTTTCTTTTTGAGGTGACGGCGACGGATCCGGCTACCTACTGCGGTGTGGCGCTGCTTCTGGCTCTCGTCGCAGTAGCAGGTTGTTACATTCCCGCCAGCCGTGCGGCGAAAGTCGATCCGATGGTGGCGCTGCGCTACGAGTAATAAGGAGACGATGAATGAACGGCCTTTTGCAGGATCTTCGCTACGCGCTACGCCAGTTGCGGAAGAACTCCGTGTTCACCGGGGTTGTGGTGGCCACCCTGGCGCTGGGAATTGGCGCGACCACGGCGATCTTTTCGGTCGTCAATGTGGTTTTGCTGGCGCCGCTGCCGTATCGAGATGTTGGTCGGTTGATGATGGTGTGGGGCAGCAATCCCTCGCGCGGCGATCAGCAGTTTCCTATCTCTGCGGGAGACTATACCGATTGGAAGACGAAAAATGATGTGTTCGAAGACGTCGCCGCTTCTTATGACGACGAAATGACGCTTACGGGTGCGGGTGATCCGAAGCTGGTTCTCGGGTATGCAATTGCGCCGAGCTACTTCCGAATTCTCGACGTTGCTCCGCAGCTAGGGCGCACATTTACTGACGAAGAAGCTGAGTCGAAGGCGAATGTGGCCGTGCTGAGCGACAAGATGTGGCGTACCACGTTCCACGGGGATCCGCAGATCGTCGGCAAATCGATCACGCTCGATGCCAAATCTTACGCCCTGATTGGCGTCATGCCGCCAGCATTCAACTACCCGACGGAGACCGAATTGTGGATGCCTCTTTATATCTCTCCCGCGGTTTCGGGCGACTATGAACATCGCTACATTCGAGTGGTCGGACGCCTGAAACCCGGCATCTCGGTAGCAGAGGCACAGGTCCGGATGACTGCGCTGGAACGTCAGATCGCGACCCACCATCCTGAGACTGATGCGGGCAACGAGACATGGGTCGAGCCGTTGCGGCATCAATTGGTTGGCGACATACGCACACCGCTGCTTGCTTTGTCAGGTGCGGTCGGGTTGGTGCTGTTCATCGCTTGCGTGAATATTGCGAGTTTGTTGCTGGCGCGCGCAGCCAGTCGGCGGGTCGAGGTTTCGGTGCGCATAGCCATCGGCGCCAGCCGGATTCGTCTTCTGCGACAGTTCCTCAGCGAGAGCCTTCTGCTTTCGCTTCTTGGCGGAGCAGTCGGAGTAGTCCTCACCCTCTGGAGTACTCGCTTTCTGCTGGCCATCTTCCCCAACGGTGTGGCCAATTTGAGCATTCCGAGAGTGGAAGCCATTCCGATCAACGCGCCGGTGCTTTGGTTTGCGTTCGGAATCACACTCGTCACGGGATTGCTTTTCGGGGCGATCCCTGCCTTGCAATCGTCCGGCGTAAGCGGCAGTGATGCGCTCAAGGAATCCGGCCGCGGTCTGACCTCGACTTCAAGGTCGGCACGAGTACGCCGCATCCTGGTCTCAGGCGAAGTCGCTCTCTCGTTGGTATTGATCATGGGAGCGGGCCTGATGGTGGAGAGCTTCCGGCATGTCTTCCGCGTGGATCTCGGGTTTCGCCCAGAAAAGGTGCTGGGGCTCGAAGTCTTTCTGCCTCCGAATCGATACCCAAGGGATCAGCCGCAAAAGCAAAGCAGCTTTGTGAACGACGTCCTAACCCGCCTGAATAGATTGCCCGGCGTTGAGTCCGCCGCCGCCGCAAACTATCTTCCGCTCACCGGATTTTGGGGAACCACCGACTTCACGATCGAGAGCCGGGCCCTGCAAAAGAATGCGATGAAGCCGTTTGCCGACAATCGTGCCGTGACGCCCGGCTATTTCTCGACCATGGGAATTGCGTTGCTGGGGGGACGCTCGTTCACAGAGTTGGATCGCCCGGGCAGCGAGCAGGTGGCGATCGTCAATACGACTCTGGCGAAGCGCTATTTCGGCGCCGAAGATGTGATCGGCGAGGTTCTTGTACTGGGCGATCCTGGACATCTTGATCGATGGCGAATTGTTGGACTGGTTTCTGATGTGAAGGCCTTCGGTCCGGAAGAAGCGGCGCACGCGGATCTCTATCGACCGCTGGAGCAGTCCCCGTCTCCGCTTCTGGGATTTGCGGTGCGTGCGACCGGCGATCCGTCCGAGTTGCTGAAGCCGGCTGAGCAAGCGCTCTGGGATGTAGATAAAGGTCAGCCAGTCTTCGACGCAATGCCCATGGCAAGGCTGGCCGCGCAGTCGGTCGCCCTGCGGCGCGTCAGCACGACTCTGCTGACAAGCTTTGCCGTCCTGGCATTGCTTCTCGCGGCCATCGGCTTGTATGGAGTAACGGCATACTCGGTGGTGCAACGCACTCATGAGATTGGACTGCGGATGGCTTTGGGGGCGCGGCGCAGCGACGTGCTGCGGCTCGTGATCGTGCAGGCGATGTGGCTGGTGCTGATCGGAGAATTGACTGGTTTCGTGACCGCCATTTGGCTGACGCACCTGGCGTCGAGCCTGCTGTACGACGTGAGTCCGAGCGATCCATGGACTGTGATCGCAGCCGTATCGGTACTAACTCTGGTGGCGCTAGGGGCCTCATACCTTCCCGCCAGCCGTGCGGCGAAAGTCGATCCGATGGTGGCACTGCGCTACGAGTAATAAGGAGACGATGAATGAACGGCCTGCTGCAGGATCTTCGCTACGCGCTGCGCCAGTTGCGGAAAGCGCCGGGTTTCACCGCGGTCGCGGTAGTTACGCTCGCGCTCGGAATCGGCGCGAACACGACCGTTTTCAGTACGATCAACGCGATGATGCTCCGGCCGTTTCCGTTCCCGAACCTCGATCGCATTGTTACGGTCTGGGAAACCATTAATAAGTACGATCACCTGAGCCCGGCTCCGGCAAACTTTCGTGACTGGAGTGAACAGGGCACGCAGTTCGAAGAACTGGCGGCTGTCCGTGGCTTTGACGCCAATTTGACCGGTGGCAATCTGGCGCAGCATATCGAAGGTTCACAGGTAACCTCAGACTTCTTTTCTCTACTGGGCATGCCGACAAAACTGGGCCGTTACATTGGACCGGCCGACTTCCGGGGCGGGGTTGCGCCCGTGGCCGTGATCAGCTACGGATTCTGGCAGCAATACCTGGGCGCCGATCCCAGTCTCGTCGGCAGGCCATTGCTATTGAATAACCAGTCGTTCACCGTGATCGGCATTGCGTCGGCCGATGTTGATTTTCCGACGGGATCGAAGATCTGGACTCCGCTCGACCTGACCGGCGCCGCCGGAGAGGACCGCGACAATCACTATCATCTGACCGTGTTTGGTCGCCTCAAGAACGGGGTGTCTAGACCTCAGGCCCAGGCCAACCTGGCCACGATTGCCGCGAGCCTCGCCCAACGGTTTCCGAAAAGCAACACTGGCCACGGGATCAACGTCCTGAGCGCGGTTGACGATCTCAACGCCGGTTCGCCGCAGTTTCTTATGCTGCTGGCTGGCGCGGCTCTCTTTGTTCTGATGCTGGCGTGCGTCAATGTGGCAAACCTCCAGTTGGCACGCAGTTCCGGACGTCAGAAGGAAATTGCCTTGCGGGCTGCGCTGGGGGCCAGCCATTGGCAGGTCGGAAGACAGTTGCTGGTGGAAAGCGTCTTGCTCGCACTCCTCGGAAGTGCCGGTGCTCTTGTTTTGTCGGCGTGGGGAAACGACCTCATGAGCCACAGTATTCCGCCTTTTATCCTCGAGCATATTGCCGGGCTCCAGCACTTGCAGATCGATTCGCAGGTTTTTCTTTTCACGCTGCTCGTGGCTGTGGCGACCGGCGTTCTGGCGGGGGTTGCGCCCGTCTGGCACTTTTCCCGCCCAAATGTGAATGACGCATTGAAGGAAGGCCCTCGCGGAGGAACGGCCACGGCCAGCCGCAAACGTTTCCGCACTCTGCTGGTCACTTGCGAGATCGCGCTGTCGCTCGTTTTGCTCGTAGGAGCAGGTTTGATGGTGAAGGGATTCCGCGCACTGATCACGCATGACATGGGATTTGAGCGCAGCCACGTCCTCACATTTCACACGGTGTTGAGCGAAGAGAAATATCACGATAAAGACCGCATCAGGGGCTACTACGAGCAAGCGTTGAGGAGTATTCGGGCGCTGCCGGGCGTGGAGTCGGCAGCCTGCCTAACCAGCGTGCCCTCAGGATGGACCTGGAACTGGACAGAGTTCACGGCAGAGGGCGCGCCGCCTGCGACGGACGGACAGAAGCCATTCGGTATTTCGCAAGTCGTGACTCCCGAATTTTTCTCCACGTTGCGCGTTCCCCTGAAACAAGGGCGACTAATCTCCGATCAGGACACTTCCAGCGCTCCGCCCGTTGCAGTCGTCAGCGAGTCGATGGCGCAGCAGTCTTGGCGTGGCCAGAATCCGCTGGGGAAACGCGGTCGGCTGGGCCGGCTGGAAGACGGTCAGCCGTTTCGCACAATTGTGGGCGTCGTCGGCGATGTGAAGCCGAACGCAATGGATCATGATCCCTCGCCGACGGCCTACGTGCCTCTGGCGCAGGGGCCGGAACCTGCTTCTGCGTTCGTGGTGCGAACCTCCGGCGATCCGCTGAGCCTTGCCGGCCTCGTCAGCAAACAAATTCTCAGCCTGGATCCAGCCCAGCCCGCTTATGACCTCCGAAGTCTGGATCAGGTGATTTCCGACGGTCTGAGCGGCATTGAGCTGGCATCGCACATGATGCTGGTCTTCGCCGCCTGTGCTGTTCTGCTTGCAGCGGCTGGAATTTTTGCCGTCACGGCGTACTCGGTAACCCAGCGCACCCATGAGATCGGAGTGCGCGTGGCGCTGGGCGCGCGGCGCTTCGATGTGCTCAGGCTCGTCGTGGGTGGAGCCCTCAAAACAGCCACGATTGGTCTGGGCATTGGCTTGTCCCTGGCCTTGCTGTTAACCCGCGCGGTTTCGAGCGCCCTCTTTGGAGTGGTGCAATTCGACATGGTCACGATTGCGCTGCTGACGCTGGCACTGGCGTCGGTGGCAGCGGTGGCGGCATACGTTCCGGCGCGCCGGGCCGCAAAAGTCGATCCCATGGTGGCTCTGCGCTACGAGTAATAAGGAGGCGATGGATGAACGGCCTGCTGCAGGATCTTCGCTACGCACTGCGCCAACTGCGCAAGAACCCGGGCTTTGCCGGCACAGCAATTCTGGTGCTGACTCTGGGCATCTGCGCCGTCGTATCCATCTTCGGCTTTGTGGATGCTGCACTGATCAGGCCGTTGCCTTATGCCAGCCCCAACCGACTGGTGGAAGTCACGGAAAGTGTTCCGATGATTCCGCGCGCCAACCTTTCTTATCCCGATTATCTCGACTGGAAAAGGCTGAACCAGGTCTTCAGCTCGATGGATGTTTACACCGGAGACGGTTATCTGCTGCGCACATCCGCGGAGACGGAACCGGTTGCCGGAGTTCGGGTGAGCGATGGGTTCTTTCGTACGCTGGGCGTCACTCCCTATCTTGGGCGTGATTTTTATCACGGAGAAGATTTCCCTGCGGCGCCCCGAACGGTGATGCTAACCTACGCCGCGTGGCAGAAGCGGTTTGGTGGAAGAAAAGATGTAACCAGCGAGACGGTCACGCTCAGCGGCGTTCCTTACGCGATCGTCGGTGTGCTGCCGCCGGACTTTCAGTTCGCTCCCCGCGGGAGTGCGGAGTTCTTCACCACGCTGCATGCTTCCGATCTGTGCGCCCTCCGGCGGAGCTGTCACAACATGAATGGAATTGGGCGGCTTAAGGACGGCGTCACTGTGGAGATGGCCCGGTCGAACATGGAGACGATCGCGCGGCAACTGGAGATGCAGTACCCCAACGACAATCGCGGCCAGGGAGCCAGCGTGGTGCCTCTGTCACAGACGATTGTCGAGGATGTCCGTCCGCTTCTGCTCACGCTGCTGGGCGGAGCAGGATTGCTTCTTCTCATTGCCTGCGTGAATGTTTCGAGCCTGCTCTTGGTCCGCTCGGAGAGCCGCAAGCGGGAGATTGCCGTGCGCGGCGCTCTGGGTGCGTCGCGAGGCCGGTTGATTCGCCAGTTCATTACCGAGGGCGTGGTGTTGATCGCGGCCGGCACTCTGCTGGGCCTCGGGGCTGCGGAGGCAGGAATGCAAATCTTGATACGCCTGATCTCCAAGGATCTGATGGCAAACCTGCCCTATTTGACGGGGCTGGGTTTGAACTTGCATGTGCTGATGTTTGCTCTTGCCGTGGCGCTATTCGCGGCGGGGCTTTTCTCGCTTCCGCCCTTGCTGCGTTTGCCGCTCACGAAACTGCGAGAAGGATTGACCGAAGGCGGGCGTGGTTATGCCGGGACCTTGTGGCGCCGCTTTGGCGCGAACCTGGTGGTTGTCGAACTGGCGATTGCGGTTGTTCTCCTCGTTTCCGCAGGACTGCTGGGAAAAAGTTTGAACCGCCTGCTTCATGTGGACGTGGGATTCCAATCGGACCATTTAGCCACTCTCGGAGTTCAGCTCTCGGACACGGCGTACGCAAAAGATGAGCAGGTGGTCGCGGCAGAACGGCAGATCATCAGCCGCGTATCAGGCTTGCCTGGCGTGGAATCCGCCGGAATCACCAGCGTGTTGCCGGTAAGCTTCAACGGTAACACCACCTGGATCCGGATTGTGGGGCAACCCTACAACGGAGAGCACAACGAAGTGAACCAACGCGACGTGAGTTCCGCCCTGTTCACCACGCTGCATGCCAGGCTCTTGCGAGGCCGTTACTTCACCGACGCCGAGGATGCGACTAAGCCGCTGGTGATCATAATCAACCAGGCTCTGGCACGAAAATACTTTCCCGGCGAGGATCCGATTGGAAAAAAGCTTGGCGACACCGATCTGTCGCCGAAGTCGATCACCGAGATCATCGGCATCGTGGAGGATGTGAAGGACGGCTCGCTGGATTCGGAAATCTGGCCAGCCGTCTACTACCCGTTCAACCAGAATTCCGACAACTATTTTTCTCTCGTCGTCCGCACGTCGCAGGACGAAAAATCGCTGCTCGCGAGCCTGGTCGCTGCTGTGCACGAAGTCGATCCCGGCATCGGCATCAGCGACGTCGTCACTATGTCAGATCGAATCAACGAGTCACCTTCCGCGTATTTCCACCGTTCTTCGGCGTGGCTGGTGGGCGGCTTCGCGGTCATGGCATTGTTGCTGGGCGTGGTTGGTTTGTACGGCGTGATCGCGTACTCGGTGAGCCAGCGAACCCGCGAAATTGGCGTCCGCATTGCCCTCGGGGCACAACGCCGCTCGGTCTATCAGCTGATCATGAAAGAGGCGGTGTGGCTGGTAGCGGCGGGAGTTGGCGCGGGTCTGGTGGGCTCGATCGCGGCCGCAACCCTGATTCGCGGCCTGCTGTTTGGGGTGCGATCGTGGGATGTCGCAACGCTGGCGACAGTTTCCGCCGTGCTGGTGATTTCGGCGCTGTTAGCCAGCTACATCCCGGCCCGGCGCGCCGCGAGAGTCGATCCCATGGTCGCACTGAGATACGAATAGGAGGCCCAATGAGAACACTCCGGCAGAACGCTCGCTACAGTATCCGCTTGTTGCGGAAGAGCCCTGGCTTCACGCTGATTGCCGCAATTACGCTGGCGCTGGGTATCGGCGCGAACAGCGCCATCTTCAGCGTGATTTATGCCGTGCTGCTGGCTCCCATGCCGTATCCCAATCCCGACCAACTGGTGATGGTGTGGTCGAAGATCCAGGGCAGCAACAATTCGGTTGCGGCCGCCGATTATCTGGATTGGAAGCGGCAGAACAAGACTTTCCAGGACATTAACGCGTGGAGCGGAGCGAACTTCAATTTTGCCACTCCCGAACAACCGGAGCAGGTCAACGGCTCTGCGCAAACTCCCGGGTTCTTGAGCATGACGGGGAACGAATTTTTCCTGGGGCGCGATCTTCTGCCCGAGGAGGGTGTGGTGGGCAAGGATCACGTTGTGATCCTGATGCACAAACTATGGGAGCATCTGGGCAGCGATCGCAACATTATCGGCAAACAGATTCGGATGAACAGCGAGCCGTATACGGTGGTCGGCGTGCTGGCTGCAGGTCAAGCCGACCGTCTGCAGCCTCAATTCGTTGTACCTCTCGCTTTCAAGCCCGACCAGATCAACCATGATTTTCATTGGCTGCTGGTCATGGGCCGGATGAAACCCGGTGTGTCGGTTGCTCAGGCGCAGGCGGATATGGCGGTGGTTACTTCGCGCATCGCCCACGACAACCCGCAGTCGAACAAGGGTTGGAGCGCGAGTGTGGAATTGTTGCACAACGACTTTTTTCCGAAGGACGCGCAGCAGGTGCTGTGGCTGTTGATGGGTGGAGTGGGGTTCGTGCTGTTGATTGCATGCGCGAATGTTGCGAACTTGCTGCTCGCCAAAGGAACGACGCGGCTGAAGGAAGTTGCCGTGCGAACGTCCCTCGGTGCAACCCGCTGGCACGTGTTCAGCCAGTTTCTGACCGAGAGTTTAGTGTTGGCGATTCTCGGTGGCGGGTTGGGTATTGCAGTTGGAGCGGCGATGGTCAGAGTCATGTTGGCAAAGATGCCGCCATTTACGCTGCCTTCCGAGGCCGATGTGGCGCTGAATGTGCCGGTTCTTTTGTTTACTCTCGCGGCTACAACCATTGCAGGCATAATGTTCGGCTGTGCTCCAGCGTGGCAGGCGTCGCGAGTAGATCCGAACGAGACGCTGAAAGAAGGTGGACGATCCGGGACAAGCGCCGGGCGCAAGCGCCTCCGGCAGGCCCTGGTGGTCGCGGAGTTCGCTCTGGCACTGACTCTGCTTGCCGGCGCCGGGCTCGCCATCCATAGCTTTTGGAACTTGGCTAGAGTCGATCTCGGTGTTCGCACCGATCACATTCTCACTTTCAGCCTCCCCGTGCCCGAGAAAAAGCTGAGTCAGCCAGCCCAGATCGTCAGCTTTTACCAGCAACTCGTGGAGAAAGTGGAATCGCTACCAGGAGTGGTGCACGCCGAGGTAGCTACTGGCATGCCGCTGCAAGGGCCGAACTTTGGAATGCCCTTCACCATCGCGGGCCATCCCGTCAGTGACCCGTCGACCCGCCCGGGGGCTGGTTTTCAGATGGTCAGTCCAGACTATTTCCAGACTTTCGGGATTCAGATCGTAAGGGGGCGCGGATTTACCGATCAGGACGCGGCCGGGCAGGTTCGCGTGGCTGTAGTGAATGAAGCGCTGGTGAAGAAATATTTCTCCGGCGTTGATCCATTGTCGCAGCGTCTCATTGTCGAAGACCTGATTCCCGGGGTGACGAAACTTGGCCCTCCTGTCGAATGGCAGATTGTGGGCGTGTTTCGCAACGTGCGGGCCGGCATCCGCAACGACGGCTTTCCGGAAATCGATGTGCCCTTCTGGCAAAGTCCATGGCCGCAAGTTGGCATGGCGGTGCGGACCACAGGAGATCCTGCCGAAATGAGCAAGAGCATCGCAGGCGCGGTGCACTCGCTCGATCCAGATCTTGCGCTGGCCGATGTCAAAACCATGGACCAGATCAGGGATGAAGGTCTGGTAACCGACCGTTTTAATACCGTGCTCTACGGCTGCTTTGCGGCGGTGGCGCTCCTGCTCGCCGCGGTTGGAATCTATGGAGTCATGGCATTTGCCGTAGCGCAGCGCACCCACGAAATTGGATTGCGCATGGCACTCGGCGCAAACCGCGACCATGTACTGGGATTGATTATGAAAGAAGGCATTGTCCTGGCGGCAATCGGTTTGGGCGTGGGGCTGGTGGGCGCGTGCTTTGTGGGGCGAGCCATGCGCGGGCTCTTGTATGGCGTTGGCACGATCGATGCCGCTGCGTTTAGCGTGGTAGCGGCCGCGCTGTTCGCGGCTGCCCTGCTCGCCTGTTACATGCCGGCGAACAAGGCGGCGAAGGTCGATCCCATGGTGGCGCTGAGATATGAGTAGGAGAGGCGAACTCGAATGATGAACAGTGTGCCGCAAGACCTTCGCTACGCCATACGACAGTTGCGCAAGAGTCCGGGATTCACCGCGGTGGCTGTGCTCACGCTGGCCCTGGGCATTGGGGCGAACACCGCCATTTTTGGGCTGCTCGATCAAGCGCTGTTGCGCGCTCTGCCAGTGAAGGAGCCGGACCGTCTGGTGCTGTTGCGATATTCCGGCAGCAATACCGGGCATATCAGTTCACGTGCCGACAACAAATTCTATTTCTCTTACCCCATGTATCGCGATCTTCGCGACCGGAACACCGTTTTCAGCGGGATCATCGCTACCGACCTCACGCAGGTTGGGGTGCAATGGCACAACCAACCGGAACTGGTTGGCACGGAATTGGTCTCGGGCAACTATTTTGACGTGCTGGGAGTGCAGCCGGCGCTGGGCCGCTTGCTGGTTGCGTCCGATGACACGGTGGCCAACGCTAATCCTGTCGCGGTTTTGAGCTTCGACTATTGGCAGCGGCGGTTCGGCTCGGATCCCGCGATTCTGAACCAGAGCGTTCTGGTGAACGGTCATCCCTTTACCTTGATTGGTGCGGCCCAGCGTGGTTTTCACAGCGTGGTGATGGGCGACACTCCCGACCTGTTCGTGCCGATGATGATGCAATCGCAGGTCATGCCCGGCAGTGACCCTCTCGAAGACCGCCGTTACAGCTGGCTCAACGTGGTTGCCCGACTGAAGCCAGGAGTCAGCCGGGTACAGGCGGAGGCAGGGATCAGCCCGTTGTGGTCCGCGATCCGGGCCGATGAACTGAAACAAATACCGCATCGAACGGAGAGCTTCCAGGAGAACTTTGTAGCCAAGTCGCATCTTTTCCTGAACGATGGAGCAAGAGGATTCTCGCCGCTGCGCAACAACGTTCAAACGCCACTGCTCATTGTGATGGCGATGGTGGGTTTGGTGGCGCTGATGGCGTGCGCCAACGTGGGCAGTCTGCTGCTGGTGCGCGCGGCGGGCCGGTTGCGCGAGATGTCGGTACGCTACGCGCTGGGCGCAAAGCGGAAGCGTGTGATTCAACAACTGCTGGTGGAAGGACTTTTGCTGGGCCTGGCGGGAGGGATGCTGGGGGTGATTCTGGCGCCTCGAATTTCATCGGTGCTGATCAACATGATGTGGGGCGGCGGGTCGGGAGTGGACTTGCCACTGTCGCCGCAGGTTGATCTTAGAATCCTGCTCTTCAATTTCGCTCTGGCTGTATCCGCGAGCCTGCTTTTCAGCCTGGCGCCTGCCGTCCAGTTCTGGCGGCCCAATCTTGCGCCCGCTCTGAAACAACAAGTGATCACCGGCGGAGGGCCGCTGCGCTTCCGGCGCATTGCGGTCGGCGTGCAGGTGGGGTTGAGTCTCTTGCTGCTGGTGGGGGCTGGTCTTTTCACCCGCACGCTACACAATCTCAAGTCGCTGGATGTCGGATTCGCTACCGATCATCTGGTGACGTTCGGCATCGATCCCTCTCTTGCGGGATATCAGCCCTCGCAGAATCTGGAAGTCGATACTCGTGTGCTGAATACGCTGGCGTCATTGCCGGGGGTTCGTGGCGCCGCCGCGACGAATGACTCAGAACTGGCGGACAACGGTTTCGCCGGCAACATCACGATCGCGGGCTATCCTGCAAAAGAAGACGAGGATATGCACGTCGAGCAACCGTATGTGAGCCCCGGATATTTCTCGAGCATGGGGATGATGCTGCTGGCAGGCCGCGAGTTTAGCGATGCGGATCGGGCGGGGACACAAAAAGTTGCAGTGGTCAACGAAAGTTTTGCGCGCCACTTCTTCGGCGACCCGCAGCACGCACTCGAACATTATTTGGCCGACGGTGGCGGGAACGTGAAACCGGATATAGAGATCGTCGGTGTGGTCAAAGACGCAAAGCACCGCGGAGTTCGCCAGGACGTGAAACGCACGATGTTCACCCCCTACCTGCAGCAAGCCGATCCTGGCGGGATGACGTTCTACGTGCGGACGTGGCAGACGCCGGAAAGCGCGGAATCGACCATTCGCCGCGCCATGCAGGGGCTGGATTCGAAGCTGGTGCTCGATACTTTCCGCACCATGGATGAACAGATCGACGACAACCTGACTTCCGAACGAGTGGTTGCGCTTCTCTCGGCGAGCTTCGGCGTGCTCGCCGCGCTGATGGCGGCCATCGGCTTGTATGGGGTGCTGGCCTATTCGACTGCACAGAGAACGTCGGAGATCGGCATCCGGATGGCGCTGGGCGCGAGTCGCGCCTCGGTGATGCGCGTGGTTCTGGTCGAGGTGTTGTGGCTGACGGGAATTGCGATCGCGGTAGCGTTGCCGACGTCGCTTTTGCTGGGCATGGCGGTGCGCAGCCAGTTGTTCGGTATTTCAAGCAGAGACCCGCTGACGCTTGGTCTGGCAACGCTCGTGGTTGTGGTGGTGGCGATTGCCTCGGCGCTGCTGCCAGCGCGCCGTGCCGCCAAGATCGATCCCATCAAGGCGCTGCGCTACGAGTAATAAGGAGCGAGAGATGACGGGGCTGTTCCAGGATTTTCGTTACGCGTTGCGCCAGTTGCGCAAGAGCCCAGGGTTCACCGTGGTTGCTGTGATTACGCTGGCGCTGGGCATTGGCGCGAACACGGCCGTGTTCAGCGTGATTGATGCAGTCATGTTGCGGCCGCTCCCTTACTATCAACCGGAACGGCTGATTGAGGCGCAATCCATCAACACACAAAATCCGGGGATGAGCGACATCTGCTATCCCGACTTTTTCGACTGGCGGTCGCAGAACCGCACCCTCGAACACTTGGTTTCGTATCACGACCAAACCTTTACCTTGACGGGGCTGGAGCGGCCGGTTCAGGTGGACGCTCAAATCGTTTCCTGGGATCTGCTGCCGGCGCTCGGAGTGCGTCCGGAACTTGGCCGCGGCTTCGCTCCAGACGATGAAAAAGCAGGATCTCGGGTGGTATTGATCAGCCACTCGTTGTGGGTAACTCAATTCGGCGCGGACCCGGCGATCATCGGCCGCGTGATGCGATTGAGCGGCGGTCTCTACACCGTCGTCGGCGTCATGCCCTCCAGTTTTCGCTTTCCGGTAACTGAACCTCGCAACAGTATTTGGACCACGCTGGCGGCAGACGACGATAGTACGAGTTCCAACCCTGCCACCCGCAATCGAGGAATGCACTTCTTGAATGCGTTTGGACGTTTGAAGCCGGGCGCAACGGTTGGGCAGGCCGACCAGGAGTTGCGCAGCATCGCGGCTAATCTGGCGAAACAATATCCGAACACCAACACGCGGCATGACTCGGCCAAAGTGACAAGTGAGAGTGCTGCCATCGTTGGCGATGCGCGAACCGCACTACTCGTGGTTCTGGGCGCGGTTGCCCTGGTGCTGCTGATCGCGTGCGGGAACATTGCCAACCTGCTGCTGGCGCGCATGCGCGAGCGCCAGCGCGAGATCGCGGTGCGGTCGGCGCTGGGTGCGGGAAGGAGACGGATCGTTCGCCAGTTGCTGGCCGAGAGTCTAGTCTTGGGCGCGCTGGGAGGTCTTGCCGGTTGCGGCCTGGCTTTCGTGTGCACGCCTGCGATTCTTTCGCTCATCGGCGACAGTGTGCCGCGCGCAGCCGATGCGGGAGTTGACCTGCGGGTGTTGTCGTTCGCAATTCTGATCTCGTTTTCTGCCGGATTGATCTTCGGAATCATCCCGGCGATTACCGCCTCGAGAACGGACCTGGTCTCTACGTTGAAGGAAGGTGGACGCAGCGACATTACGGGACGCGACTGGCTGCGTTCGTCGCTGATCGTGGGACAGGTAGCACTGGGCCTTGTGCTCACAGCAGCAGCCGGATTACTGATCACTAGTTTTGCGAACCTGTTGCATACCAGCGAAGGCTTCAATTCCGATCACCTCACCACGCTGCGCTTTGAAACGCCGGACGCGCGCTACCAGACAACACGCCCGCAGTTCTATCGCGACTACTTCGAGAAGGTCCGCGCGCTGCCGGGCGTGCAGTCAGCCGGCGGGGCCATGGTTTTGCCGATGACGTACAACGGCATCACGATCAGTTTCGAAGACCCCGAGCACCCCGCTCCAGAAGGGCAGCGCCCCGCCGCGGACTTCAGCCCAATCACGCCGGGCTATTTCCGCACGATGCAAGTCCCGGTGCTGCAAGGGCGCGATTTTTCCGAGCGCGACGACATGAAGTCTCCGCAGGTGATGCTGGTGAATCAGGCGTTTGCGAAAAAGTTTTTTCCCGGCGAGGAGGTGCTGGGCAAGAAACTGAAGCCGGGCGCGGGCAATGGCACGCCGGGCGGGGCGCCGTGGCGTGAAATCGTGGGCGTGGTCGGTGACATCCGGCTGGAGGCGGCGCAACGCGAAATGCGTCCGGCCATGTATCCTCCGGCCGCCCAGCTGCCGAACTGGTGTTGCCTTTACACGGTCGTGCGCACCTCGCTCGATCCGGTAAGCGTGGCTACGAGCGTCCAGCAAATCGTCTCGGCGATGGACAAGGATATTCCCGTCACCGAAGTTCGTACGATGCGTGAGCTGATGTCCACTGAGTTGTCGCAGCCGCGATTCGCAACCATCCTGCTGAGCACGTTTGCCGGGCTGGCGCTGGTTCTAACGGTGGTTGGTCTATACGGCGTGATGACTTATTCGGTTACGCGGCGCACTCGTGAAATCGGTGTGCGCATGGCCCTGGGAGCGGAGCGTGGCGCGGTGCTCACCATGGTGTTGCGCGACGCTGCCCTCTTGCTAGGAGCCGGCATCGTGCTGGGCATTGCCGGCGCGCTGATTTCCGCGTCTGTGTTGCAGGACATGTTGTATGGCACGGGATCGCGCAACCCGGTGGTGCTGGCGCTGGTTTGCGTGGTCGTCGCGCTTGCCGGCGTTGCCGCAGCATTTTTACCGGCCCGGCGCGCGGCCAAGGTCGACCCCATGGTCGCGCTGAGATACGAATAAGAGTTTCGGAGAATGAATCGACTAACTCAATGATTGAATTAAAAAATATCGAACGCACTTACAAGACTGGCGCAGGACAAACCTGGGTGCTGCGCCGCGTGAATCTCGACATTCGCCAAGGCGAGTTCATCACCGTGATGGGGCCGTCGGGGGCGGGGAAGTCGTCTCTGCTCAACGTGCTCGCTCTGCTCGACGACCAGTGGCAGGGCGAATACTGGTTTCGCGAGGACGCCGTGCACGCGCTCAAGCGCAAGCGGCGCGCCGAACTTGCCAAACTTAACGTCGGCATGGTCTTCCAGAGCTATCACCTGCTGGACGACCTGACGGTGCAGGAGAATATTGATCTCCCACTCTCTTATAAGGATATTCCTCGCGCCCGGCGGCAAAGTTTGGTCGCCGATGTGCTGGATCGTTTTCAGATTGTCGCCAAGAAAGACTTGTATCCCAGCCAGCTTTCCGGCGGACAGCAGCAACTGGTGGGCGTGGCCCGCGCGGTCATTCACAAGCCTCCGCTTCTGCTCGCCGACGAGCCCACCGGCAACCTGCATTCCGGGCAGGCCAAGGAGATCATGGAACTTTTTCGCGAACTCAACCAGCAGGGAACCACGATCGTTCAGGTCACTCACTCGGAGGCGAATGCCGCCTACGGAACTCGCACCATTCAACTGCGGGACGGATGGCTGGTCGCGGATACGGCCAATCCATCCCTAGACCACTCGGCGGAGGTCAGCGCGTCGTGAATTTTCCTGGGACCACTTTCTTGAGACGGGGAATCACCTTCATTTGTGTTTACGGAATGCTGGCTGCGCTGATGCAGGGTCAGGATGCACCGGCCCCGCCCAGCACAACCGCGGCGGCCGCAACTCCGCAGGCCGTGAACGCGCAAGCCGGCAATCCGCAAGCCAGCGCTGCCGCTCGCTTCGACATGCCGAAATCGCACAACCCGCTGAATGCCTACTCGCCGGATCATGTTCCCGCGCCAGTGCTGGTAAACTCAACGCGCCTCGATCGTCTCATTCGCGACGGCAAGCTCTATCTCTCCTTGAAAGACGCCATCGACCTCGCGCTTGAGAACAATCTCGACCTGGCCATCGCCCGCTACAATCTCCCGATCGCGAACACAGATATTCTGCGCACCCAGGCGGGAGGATTTTTTCGCGGCGTAAATACCGGCGTGGTCCAGGGAACTCCCGGCGGCGGTGTTGGAGGCTTCGGCTCAGGCGCCCCGGGTGCTGGCGCCGGAGGCACGACGAGCGGCGCGGGCGGGGCCGGTGCGGGCGCATCCGGATTGGTCCAGTCTACGCTCGGCGCCGGTACGTCGGTGTCGTCGTACGATCCCTTCATCAGCGCCGGTGGCGGGGAAGAGCACCAAACGCTTCCACTCTCCAACCTGACGCTGAACGGCGTGCCCACTTTGCAGACCAATACCGGCCAGTTCAACTTCAATTATTCGCAGGCGTTTGCCACCGGCACCAGTCTTTCCGTCAGCTTCAACAACGCACGTCAGACCACGAATAGTCATTTTCACCAACCTGTCGCCCGCCCTGAGCACTCAGTATCGCGTCGCCTTCCAGCAGGAACTTCTCGCCGGATTTGGGTTCGGTCCGAATTTACGCTATCTCCGCATTGCCAACAATAATAAGAAAATTTCTGACATCGCTTTCAAAGACCAGGTGATCGCCACCGTGACCCAGATCGAAAATATTTACTGGGATCTGGTCAGCGCGTATGAACAGACGCAGGTCAACGAAAAATCTTCAGCCTTCGCCCAGCAAACTCTGGACAACGCCCGCAAGCAATTGCAACTGGAAAGCATTCCGGAGATGGACGTGCTGCGGGCCGAGGCGGAGGTTTCCAAGCGTGATCAGGATTTGACCGTGGCCCGCACCAGCCTGGAACTGCAGGAGACTCTGATCAAGAACGCCGTCACCAAGAGCCTGGACGATCCCGTGCTGGAAGCCATGCCGGTCATTCCCACCGATCAAATGGAAGGCGGCCAGACCCGCCCGAGCCAAGCGATTCAGGACTTGATTGCGACTGCGTTGCACGATCGGCCGGAATTGGCCGAGTCTGACGTCGACCTGGTGAACCGGCAGATCAGCCGCCGAGCCGCGCGCAATGCCCTGTTGCCGTCGCTTGCCTTGGTCGCTTTTTACGGAGGCTCGGGGTTGGCAGGCGTGCTGAACCCGTCTGCGAGGGAAGCTGCACTTCCAGCGTGCCGGGTGATTTTTCCGGAGCACTGACCAACACCTTCAACAATTCCGCTCCCGATTACTATGTAGGATTGAACCTGAATATTCCGCTCCGCAACCGTGTCGCAAAGGCCGATCAGTACCGGTCGGAATTGGAATACCGCCAGGCGGAGTTGCGCCTCGAGCAACTGAAGAAACAGGTCCGCATCGAGGTCCGCAACGCGCAATACGCGGTCGAGCAAACCGGAGCCCGGGTGCAGGCCGCCCGCAAAGCGCGGGACCTCGCTCAGCGCACATTCGATATCACGAAAAAAGAGCAAGACCTGGGCTCGGGATCGAGCTATCAGACCTTGTCTGCCCAACGCGACCTATCCCTCGCAGAACTGGATCTCGTCACCGCCATGACCATCTTCGAAAAGGCCAAAGTTGAACTTGATCGCGCAACCGGCGCGACTCTGGAGCATAATGGCATTCGGTTGCAGGACGCGATGAGCGGCACGGTCAGCGGTACTGCCACCAATACGACGAGCGCTCCAGCCCTTAAACTAATCTCATGCAGACTTCGACTAAAGCGGGAGACCGCCTCTCGGCGTCCGCCAACAGCGGTCACGACCGGCCGCGAGTTTTGGCCGCCGACGATCAGCAGCACGTTCTCGAAGCCATCGAGCTTCTCTTGCGCCCGCAGGGATACGACGTGGAGACGGCGCAAGTCTCCGGCGCTGGTTCGCGAGGCGCTGGCGACCGATTCCTATGACGCTGTCCTCATCGATCTGAATTACACCCGGGATACGACTTCTGGCCGCGAAGGTCTCGACCTGCTTTCTGAGATCGTTGCGCTCGACAGCAGCACTCCCGTCATCGTGATGACGGCGTGGGCGAATATTGAACTCGCGGTCGAGGCCATGCGCCGTGGCGCGCGCGACTTTATTCAGAAACCGTGGGAGAACGAGCGGCTGTTGGCTATTCTGAGAACTCAGGTTGAGCTGCGCCGCGCCTTGCAGCATGCGGAACGTTTGGCGGCGCAGAATCGCCTGTTACAGGCTGAAGGCCGCCCCGAGTTCATCGCGACTTCGGCGCCCATGCAGCCGGTGCTTGAGGCCATTACCCGCGTGGGGCCTTCCGACGCCAACATTCTGATTACAGGAGAGCACGGGACAGGCAAGGAAGTAGTGGCGCGGACGCTGCACGCGGTTTCTTCGCGCGCGTCACGACCCATGATCGCTGTGAACACCGGTGCTTTGTCCGAGGGAGTATTTGAAAGCGAACTCTTCGGCCACGTGAAGGGCGCGTTCACCGATGCCCGCACCGACCGCATCGGACGCTTCGAACTGGCCGATGGCGGCACAGTTTTTCTGGACGAGATTGGCAATGTGCCGTATCGCCAGCAAGCCACGCTGCTGCGGGTGCTGGAAACCAGCGAGATTGAGCGGGTCGGCTCGTCACGCACGCGCCACGTGGATGTGCGCGTAATCTCGGCCACCAATGCGGATCTGCGAGCGGCGTGCGCTTCCGGACAATTTCGCGAAGACTTGCTGTTTCGTCTGAATACCGTGGAGATTCACGTCCCGGCGCTGCGCGAACGCCGCGATGATATTCCCGCCCTCGCCGTACACTTTCTGGCGCGTTATGCCTCGCGCTACCGGCGTCCGGTTCAGGGCTTCGAGGCGGCTGCCCTGCAACTGCTCATGCAGTATTCGTGGCCGGGCAACGTGCGGGAACTGGAGCACACGCTGGAGCGCGCGGTGCTGATGTGCCGCGGCAGCGAGATCCAGCGCGCCGATCTCGGCCTGGATCTGTCGCGCCAGCAGAGTCAGAATCTCGAAGAACTCAGCCTGGAATCGGTGGAAGCGATCCTGATCCGCAAGGCGTTGCAACGATCTCAAGGGAATGTGAGTCAGGCTGCGGAGACCCTGGGACTGAGCCGCGGCGCGCTTTACCGCCGGATGGAGAAGTATGGCCTCTAGCCCGCGCGGGAGCTTCCGTCCCGGCGTGCGCAAGCCCCCTCGCAAACGAGTTCGGTTACTTTACGAGCGCCGCATCAATCTTTTCTCGCTGCTTGTCGCCCTGCCGGGAATGATTGTTAGTGGCGTCCTCATCGTGATGCAACCCTGGGCTTTGGAATCAAAATGCGCGTTGCTGTTTGCTGAGTTGTTCGTCTGGTGGCTGCTGGCCATGGCCTTGCAAGAGCAAACTACGCGGCCGCTGCAGACTCTTTCCAACGTAATCGCCGCGTTACGCGAAGAAGATTATTCCTTTCGCGCGCGCGGAGCTGCCGCTGAAGATGTTCTCGGCGAACTCTCTCTCGAAGTGAATGCTCTCGCCGACCTGCTGGCAGACCAGCGGATTCTATCCATCGAAGCCACAGCCCTGTTGCGCCGAGTGGTCGAGGAAATCGACGCGCCATTGTTCACCTTCGATCCGGACCAGATTCTGCGCCTGGTCAATTCCGCGGGAGAGCGGCTGCTGCAACAGCCATCGGTAAGACTTCTGGGACGTACTGCGGAAGAAATTGGACTGGCTCGATGCCTAACCGTGGAAAACGAGACCCTGGTCCCGTTGCCGTTTCAGACTCCGAATGCACGCTGGCTGGTCCGGCGCAGTTCCTTTCGTCAAAAAGGTGTGCCCCACTCGCTGATTGTTCTTTCCGATGTGAGCCGAGCGTTGCGCGAGGAAGAGCGCAGCGCCTGGCAGCGCCTGATTCGCGTTCTCGGCCATGAACTCAACAATTCGCTGACGCCGATCAAGTCGATTGCGGGGAGTTTGAGCACGCAGATCGCCGGCGCCGTCGCCGATGCAGGCCAGCGTCAGGATTTCAAACGCGGGCTTGAGATCATTGAAACCCGCGCCGACAACCTCAATCGCTTCCTGCAGGCCTATCGCCAGCTCGCCCAGATGCCTCCGCCGGCATTGCGCAGGACTTCACTGGCACCGATCATCGAGCGCGTGGCGGGATTAGAAACCCGATTGCTGGTGCAGGTGGCGCCAGGCCCGGCGATTGAGTTGAATGTCGATCCTGACCAACTTGAGCAAATGCTGATCAACCTTGTACGCAATGCGGTTGAGGCCGTGCTCGAGCCTGGGCGCTCGGCAGGCCTGACTAATAGTAATGACGGAGTAGCCTTGCCAGCGGAGAATCCGCGGGTGGTGATTCGTTGGGATGCGTCTGAGAAGGATATCGTCCTCACCATCGAAGACAACGGGCCGGGTCTGCTCAACCCCAGCAACGCGTTTATCCCGTTCTACACGACCAAGCCCGCGGGAAGCGGGATCGGGTTGGCGTTGTCGCGACAAATCGTAGAGGCTCACGGCGGATCCATCGAACTGCTGAACCGCGTTGAAAAGGGCTGCGAGGCGAAAGTGACGCTGCCCAGAGTCGCTGGTGCTGAAGGACAATCGGATCTCGCGCCGGCCAGCTAGAAGTTTGCCGCACGGTACCTGAGACGCCGCACCGAATGTTTCGGCGGTTGAAACAGAGTTGGACCTTCCTCGCGTCCGGCATTATCATCTTCACTTCGTGAATACTTCACGGGCGGTCAATGTCGAGGACCTGCGCCATCTGGCGCAGCGCCGGCTCCCTAAGTCGGTGTTCGACTATTTGGACGGCGGCGCCGAAGCCGAGGTCACGCTGAGGGAGAACTGCCGCGTGTTTAGCGATGTGCTGTTTCGTCCGCGCAGTGCCGTGGCTGTCGGCGATTGTGATTTGAAGACTCGAGTGCTTGGCCATGAACTCTCATTCCCTGCCATGCTCGCTCCTGTCGGGTATAGCCGTTTGATGCACCCCGCTGGAGAACTGGCGGCGGCTCATGGGGCTGGGGAAGCGGGTACGGGATACATTCTCTCCACGATTTCTGCCCACAAATTGGAGAACGTGAAAGCCGCGTCGAAGGGTCCGGTCTGGTATCAGCTCTATCTGCTCGGTGGCCGCGCAGCCGCGGAAGGCGCCCTCGACCGGGCTTGTCGCGCAGGATTTTCGGCCCTGGTAATTACGGTCGACACGCCCGTGGCTGGGATGAGAGAGCGCGATCCCCGCAATGGGATGAAAGAACTGCTGGGCAGTTCTTGGTTCGCGAAAATTCCGTACCTGCCTAACATTCTCGCTCATCCCCGGTGGCTGGCGGGGTTTCTGCTCGACGGCGGCGTGCCGAAACTCGAGAACATTGTCGTCCCGGGTGAAGGTCCGATGAAGCTGCTCGACGTCGGCGCTGCTTTGGCGAGCGCAACCGTGACCTGGGAGGACCTGCGCTGGATCCGCGAACTGTGGCCGGGCCCGATCGTGGTCAAAGGCCTTCTGACTGGCGACGACGCCCGGCGCGCCGTGGACGAGGGCGCGGCCGCGGTCGTCGTTTCGAACCACGGTGGCCGTCAACTCGATTCGGTTTCTCCCACTCTGCGGGCGCTTCCTGAAGTGGTTGCCGCCGTGAAAGGCCAGGTCGAAGTGCTCATGGATGGCGGAATCCGGCGCGGTGGTGACATTGTGAAGGCGCTTTGCCTCGGGGCGCGAGCCGTGCTCGTGGGACGAGCCTACGCCTACGGACTCGCGGCAGCCGGGCCGGCGGGGGTGGCTCGGGCGCTCGAGATATTGCGATCGGACGTTGAGCGGACGCTGCGACTGCTGGGCTGTCCGTCGGTCGCTGCTCTCGACCGTTCGTATGTTGACGTGCCGACGACCTGGCCGGCTCGTTGAGTGACCGGTCTCAGCCGTAACAATTAAGAATGAAGACTGCAACTCTTCTCCTGTGTCATCCCTGAGACAGTGTCTCCCCCAACCTACACTCTGATCCACGCACTCCCGCGTGAAACCCTCTCCTCGCGTAGGAAAGTCGTTTGGTCCGTACCTTGCTTTCCAATTTGCAACACCGGGTTCACGGTTTATAGTTCACTGTCCCGGCCAGAGGATTTATGAAGCGGCCTTTGTTTTTCTCCGCGCGTGTGGCAGTGGCGTTGGTCCTGACTGTGGCTGTCGCGCTGGGGGCTCTGGTCGTATGGCGCAGTTCGCGGGCCATGCAGTCCGCTGCTGAGGAGGTTCGCGCCGAGCACGAGTTCCGCTTCACGGCGCGGCCGCTGCCAACGCCGCTCAATGCAGGATTCGAAGCGGTCAGCTCGCCCGCCGTTTTTCTGGAGGCTGCGCGCTTCCAGGATCATCTCTATCTCGCCGGCCCCGCCGGGCTGCAGGAATACACGTCCGACGGTTCTCTGCTCCACCACTATGCGGTCGGCAGCGAGCTTCCCGGATCACCGCTGGTGGCGCTGGCTCCGGCGGTTCTGGCTGATTCGCGCGAACCGGAACTGATCATTGCAACCGCCAACGACGGACTTCTCGCCTTCAACGGCCGCGCCTTCCGCCAGATTCTGCCCGCCGGCGCCGATGCCCGCGCCGTCACCGCGATCCTACCCTTATCTTCGGGACATCTTTTGATCGGAACCAAAAAGCGGGGAGTTCTGGTCTACGACGGAAGGCAGATTACCATTCTTCATCCAACGCTCGACGCCGTTTACGTGACCGCTCTGGCCGGGAACGAATCCGATTTATGGGTGGCCACTCTGAGTCGTGGAGTGCTGCACTTCCACGCTGGCGAGATGGAGAGTTTTGCCGAGGCCCAGGGGTTGCCCGATCCTCAAGTGTTGTCGCTCGCCATCTCCGGCGAAAACACTTACGCCGGCACGGCAACCGGAGTCGCTGTTTTCAATGCTGGCCGCTTCTCCCGCGTGCTGGCTCCGGGAGTGCTCGCGACCGCGCTGCTGGCCACGCCCACGCGGCTTTATGTTGGGTCGGAGGATCAGGGCGTCATCGTGATTCCTCTGGAAGGCCGTCGCCCCAATCCGAACCTCGTTCCGGAGACGCTGGGCTCGGAGGCTCAGGGTCCGGCGGCGCAGTTGGCCGAAGTGCGGCAACTTTTTACTTCGGGCGACGCCGTGTTCGCCGTAGTCCGCAATGGCCTCTACCGCATGAATCCACACGCCTTCGGCTGGCAGCGGGTGCTCGAGGGGGGCGGCGCCGTGCTGAGCGATCGCAACATTTCCGCCCTGGCAGGCGATGCCAGCGGGCACCTGTGGGTCGGCTATTTCGATCGAGGCATCGATCTTCTCGCATCCGACAATAGTCGCGCCCGGCACATTGAAGACGAGCATGTGTTCTGCGTGAATCGCATTTTCTGGATTCGCAGACCGGCACAATCGACGTCGCCACCGCGAACGGCCTGGTGCGCTTCGACGATTCCGGCAGCGAACAGCAAGTCCTGACCCGTGCCGACGGACTCATCGCCGACCACGTCACCGATGTCGTTGCTTACCGCGACGGCCTCGCTCTGGCCACTCCCGCGGGGCTCACGTTTCTCGACGCCAGCGGCGCCCGCAGCATGTATGCATTCCACGGCCTGGTCAACAACCACGTTTATGCGCTAGGCGTTTCCGGTGACGAACTCATGGCCGGAACGCTTGGCGGCCTGTCGGTGCTGAACAAGGGTGACGTCGCGACGAACTACACGACCACAACTTCCAATCTGAAGCACAACTGGATTACTGCCGTCGTCCCCGATCGGCTCGGAATGGATGGTCGGCACGTACGGTGCCGGCATCCTCGGCCTCGACCGTTCCGGACGATTTCAGTTCATTTGAAACCGGCTCCGGCCCGTTCGAAGTGAACCCTAACGCGATGCTGGTCACGACCGAACTACGTACTCGCCGGAACGCTGGGCGAAGGTTTGTATCTCTATGATCGCCAGTCTGGGCGCTGGTCGGTCGATTCGCGAAGGCTTGCCGTCGTTGAACGTTACCGCGCTTGCGGCCGCCGGCGGCTACATCTACATCGGTACGGATAATGGTCTGGTCCGCATACCAGAGCAGAAGCTGCACTCATGAAAAAACTGGTCTTGTCCGCTCTCTTTATTCTATGCTCGCTCTGTTGGACGATCGGCGCCGCTTTTGGGCGACGCCGGCGTCCTCATCCCGCGCGACAAGCAGCAGCCGAACCCCGCCATCCTCTCGCTCGAAGAAATGGAAATCACCGTCCGCATCGACAACGGCGATGCGCGCGTCTTCGTTCGCCAGGTATTTGCCAATCACACCGGCGGCATCGAGGAAGGGAATTACATCTTCGCTCTGCCCAGCCACGCCACGATTTCCGATTTCGCCACCTGGGACGGGCCGGTGCGTCTGCCCGCCGTGATTCTCGAGCGCAAGCGCGCGGAGGAAATCTACAACCAGCTCAAGCAGCAGTCGATCGATCCCGGCCTGCTGCAGATGGGCGAGCGCGGCGCCGAAGAAGCCAAGCGCAGTTCCGTGTTCAGCGCCCGCATCATGCCAATTCCGGCGTAGGGGTACGAAGCGGCTGGAGATCGAGTATCACGAGTCGATTCCCGGTCGAGAATCTCAAGTCGTATTTCGCGATTCCGTTGCGGCCGGATGCGTACCAGGCGCAGGCCGCGCCCATCTGCGCATTAATTTCGAACTGCATACCGCGCACGCGATCCGCAATTTTCAAGCGCCGGCCAAATCGTTCCCTCTGCAAATCGACCAGAACACCGCTCATCTGGTGCAGGCGCACTTTGAAGGACAGAACGTCAACCTTGGCGAAGATTTCGTCGCCACCTACGATCTCGATCCTGCCGCGTCCGACACGCTGCAATTGCTGACTTACAGAAACCCGATCAGCGGCCAGCCGTCGCCGACCGAGACTGGCGCCCGTCCGCAGCACCAACGAACCGGGATTCTTCGAAGCCGAAGCGCTGTTGGGCTTCGGAAGCGCGGCTGCTCCGTCCGAAAGCACAGCCAGTGGCGCGCACGAAGACCGTCATCGTGCTGTTCGACACTTCGCTCTCGATGCAATGGGAAAAGCTGGAGCGCAGCTACCAGGCCTTCGAAACTCTGCTGCACACGCTGCGCCCGGCGGATCACTTCGGCCTGGTGCTGTTCAACAGCGAAACGCAAGTCGTGCCGCTAGCGCTCGGCGGATGCCGGCAGCATTCAACACGCGATTGACGCCGTCCGCGCCAGCCGGCTGCGTGGCGGCACCGATCTGCAGCGCGCGCTGCAAACCGGACTGCAACAAGCCTCGCCGCCCGGTGCGGGCAATGCCTATCTGGTCATTCTGAGCGACGGAGGCGCAACGCGCGGTCCCATTCAGAATGGAAAACTCGCGGCGTGGTACGCGTCCGCATGGAAGCAACTCCCGGACACGCAGCGTCCGCGTACGTACATTCTTGCCGTCGGCGACGACGCCAACCTGCCGCTGTTTCGCATGCTCGCCCGCGCAGGATGGCCTGCTCGAACACGTGCTCTCGACCGAGCCCATGGAATTCAAGCTGAACTCGTTCCTCTCGAAGATCGGCCGCAGTCCCATCGGCCAGCTTGAACTCTCCGTCGTCGCCGGAATGCGGCCGTCGACACGGTTTATCCGCTGCAAGCCGCAACTTTCTCCGGGCTCGCTGGCCTCATGGGTGGGGCGTTACCAGAAGCCGCAGGAGAACGTCAGCTTCACGGTGCATGGCGTGCGCGACGGCATCGCGCGTTCAAATGACGGGCAAAACCAGCCTGCCCGCGCGAGTCGTTCGATCATCCGCAATTGCCGCGGCTCTGGGCGCGCGCCCGCGTCGATGCCTTGCTCGAAAAAATCGAGCGCGAGGGTGAGGACCAGGCCACCATCGACGAAATCATCCGCCTTGCGCGTCAATACAAATTCGTCACGCCCTACACTTCGTTTCTGGCCGTGCCGCGCGCGCTGCTGCGTCCACGCGTCATTCGCCCGGGCGATCCGATTCTGCGCGTCAAAACCGACGAATCCATCGTCTCGGTATCGCGCTGTTTCCGTTCGGACTGGTGCAGCCGCTTCGTTATCTCTCGTCGGAAGACGTCTGGCAGACGCGCTTTCTCGCCCCCACCGACATGCAGGATGGAACCTACACCGTGCGCCTCATCCTGCGCGATAAGGTCGGACACACCTATCGCGAGTCGAAGACATTCGTCATTGCGAGCAAGCCGCCGGTCGTGCAGGTGAAGCTTGATCGCAAGCGCTTCCAGCGCGGCCAGACCGATCGACCTGCGAGTCAGCGCCTCGCAAGCACGCGCACCCTGGTCGCGCGCATGGAAGGTGCAGTGCCGGTTGCACTGCGCTGGGACGCCAGAGCCGCCGCCAATACCGGCGTGCTCACCATTCCCGGACAAGACCATCCCCGGCACTTACAAGCTGACCGTTACCGCCGAGGATATTGCTCACAACATTGGTACGCAGGAGGTGCAGATTGAAGTACTTCCTTGATTCAACATCGAATCAACGACGCAATAGCGATCGCGAATCAGGCTGCGCATACTCGCGTGTGCGTCTTGTCGCCGCGCAGCTTCGGACGCTCTCTGCCGCACTCGGCGAGTTGCCCTCGTGGATTCGCAACATCGACGCCGGCAGCGCGCTGCGAAGCCGTCTTCTTTCGCATGATGTCGCTGCCGAACGGCGCGGTCGCATTTCGCCGGCCTCCGCGCGAGACGCGGCCAGCGCTCGCCGATCTGATCAAGTCTCAGCCGCGCAATGCCGAGCTTTATTCCTTGCGCGCTCTGGAAGACGAGCAGCAACTCGACTTCTCCGCGGCCGAGTCGGACTGGAAATCGTACGTCGACAACTCTTCCGACAAGATCAGCGCCCAACTCGCGCTCGCCGATTTCTACCACCACCGCCTGCGTCCAGCCGACGAAATCAAGACGCTCTCGCTGGTTGCGAATGCGCCGCCCATCGCGGCGGAGAAACTCACGCCTCCCGCGCAACAGCGCTCCTGGCAGGCGTTTGAGCGCATCTTCGGCGTAATTCAAGCCCAGGGCCTGCCGAAAGAAGTATCCATCGCCCAGTACCGCGCCTGGATTGCCCGCTATCCCGATGAGCCATCGCTCTACGCGCGGTTTCTGCAGTTCCTGGTTGCGCGAGAAAGAATATCCAGCCGCCGGGCAACTCATTGCCGACTACCGCAAGCAATTTCCCGAACGATCAGATTTTTCCGGTGAAGGCGAAGGCGATGGTCGAATATCGCCGAGGCTCGGTGCGCGAAGGACTTGTCGGTCTACGAGCAAAGCTTTCAGCCGCTCTGGGATCCGCAGCTGGTGAAGAGTTATTTCGACCTTCTGCGCGACACGCAGAATCTGCGCAAGTTCCGCGACGATGCTCACGCCGCCCTCGTCGCCAATCCCGGAAGACCTCAACGCCACCGCGCGCATCTTTTATTACTACCAGCAGCAAGGCAAGACTCGATGTGGCGCAGCAGGCCATCGCCGACTTTCCGCCTGCACAAGGAAGCCGCCAAGTCGCCATGGACCTCGCAGGAACTCTACGTCTGCGCGCGCCTGCTCGAGGACATCCACGCCTACCCTGAATCGGCGCGCTATTACTTCGCCCTCTACAACAGCAACAGAAGGAATGCCCGGACGCGCAGGAGACAGGCCATTGCCGGCCTGACCAGTCTCTTGCTGACCGCGCCGGAAACGCCCGATCCGCCTCGGTTCCGGCGAACTCTCCATGTATCGCGACATCGCCACCATGGATCAGGGCCCCGGCTACTTGAACGGAATCTTCTCGCTGATTCTAAACACCACGCAGCCGGCATCGCAGTACTCGGAGGAAGAGCAGCGCGCGGTGCCGTACTTCCACCGATCGCGCGCCGCGGAGTTGCTGGCATTGCTGGATGCGAAGTTTCCGAATTCCGCCAGCGCCGTGCCGAACTGCACGCGCAACTGCTCGAGTTCTACTCGAGCTCCGGCGAGAGCGACGCGGTAATTCAGGGCGGGCGCGAATTTCTCGCGAATTTCCCGAACGCCCGGAGCGCACCTCGGTCGCTCTGCTGATGGCCGACGCCTACGCGCGCAAAGGACGACACCAAGAACGAGTTTGCCATCTACGATTCCGTTCTGCAGGAACTCGCCGCCAAGGCGCAGAACGTGCCTCTTGGAGCGGCCGCAGGCAGCCTACGACTCCGCGAAGCAACTACACCGCGCTCGGCATACTCAAATCAGAACACGCGTCTGATGCGGAAAGCGGAAGAGGGTGAAGAAGGCGAAGAAGGCCAGGGCGGCGAAGCTTCGGAGGAGAATGCTGGCCCCAGCGCACACGCCCAGCGAGTCGTTTCAAGTTAGGCGCGACTGCCATACCCACGCGGCAGGCCGGCGCCGCGCTCGCCGGAATACGCGCGCGTTCTGGAGCGCTATCTGGCGCGTCTGGTGCAGATGAAGCAGATCCCGCCAGCGCTCGGCCGTGTTGCGCCGCGAGATCGACCGCAATCCCGACGACCCCGGCCTTTACGAGCGTCTCGCCGTGTTTCTCGATCAGAACCGGCTAGGCACGCGAGCAGGAAGAAGTTTATCGCCGCGCCATGGCCCGGTTTCCCGACAAGTCGTGGTATGACAAACTGGCGCGCTTCTATCTGCGCTACAAGACGAACTCACGAATTCGAGCAGCTGACGCGCGACGCGGTGTCAAGAATTTCAATGGCAGCGAACTGGAACATTACTTCAACAACGTGTCTATGGCAGCCCGGCGCTCTACCTGCGGCTGAACCAGTACGCCCACCAGCGCTTTCCGCATAATCCAGTGTTTGTGCGCAATCTGCTTTCTGCGTATCAGACGCTCGCAACCCGTGATCCGGTCGCATGGGAGGCTCTTGCTGCGCCAGCATTGGTTTGAAGAGCCCGCACTGCGCAAGCGAGTTTTTTGAATATCTTTCGCGACGGGCAAGCTGGAATCGGAACTCGAGCGCCATCCGCCAGAGCGCGCCCGATGCCGCCAGTTGGGAGAAGAATCCCGCTGCCGCCGATTTCCTGGCCTACGCCAATCTGTGGCGCTCGCATTTCGAAGAGAGCGCGCCGGTGCTGAAGTCGCTCGCTGCACAATATCCGGCCGAGGCTGAGATCGGCCACACCGCTTCGTCCGTCTATCGCTCGCTGGCGTACTTCGAGCCTGCCGACACGGCGATTGCCGCAAAGATCGAAGACAACCTTCTGCAGGCCAATCCTGGCGACACCGAAATCATGGCGCGCATCGGCGACATCTATGCCGACCGCGAACAGTTTGCGCAAGCCGCTCCCTATTGGGAGCGCATCCCGCAGGTCGCTCCCGGCCAGTCCGGCGGATATCTCGAAGCGGCCACGATTTATTGGGACTACTTCGATTTCGACAACGCGCTCCGGTTGCTGGATAAGGGGCGCGACCGCCTTGCCGATCCGAGCCTTTATGCCTACGAAGCCGGCGCGATCTATGAAAACCAGCGCGATTATCCCCACGCCATCGACGAGTATGTGAAGGGAGCGCTCAGCGGCTCGCCGAATCGTCCGCGGAACTCCGCCTGCTTGCAGCTGGCGCGCCGCCCTAAATTCCGCGATCTGGTCGACCAGAGCACGGCCAAGATCGCGGCGCCGCCCAATCCTCCATGCCCGCGGTCTATCTGCGCGTAAAGGTGCTGGAAGCGCAGAATCGCAAGCCGGAGATGGAATCGCTTCCTCGATTCGCTCGCCAACGGCACACACATCCATCGAGCAGGCCGAGGACATCGAAACCCTGGCGCAACAGAAATCGCTCGAAGACCGTTCGCCAGCATGCCCTGGAAAAGCAGGCCGCGCTGACTACCGACCCGGTCACTCGTCTGCAACTCCGCTACGCCCTGATTCGGCTATACGAGAGCCGCAAAGATTTCCCGGCTGCGCAGAAGAATGTCGAAGCGCTCTACCGCGAGAATCCCAAGATTCTCGGCGTAGTGCGCTCCACCGTCGACTTTTACTGGCGCATGAAGATCGCAGCCGCAAGCCATTTCCGTGCTGCTGCAGGCCGCAAAGGATGCCTACCCGCCCTGAGCGTGCAATTCACCTACGAGGCCGCGCGCAAATCGACGGACGCCAAAGCAGTTCCAGCAGGCGCGCGATCTGCTACGCAGGGTTGTTGAAAGATTCTCCTTACAACGGCGAATATCTCGCAGCCATGGCCGACACTTACGCCCAGGCGGGCGACGACCATGGTCTGGAGCAGTTCTATCTCGAAAAGATCGCGCTCTTCCGCAGCGCGCCGCTTCCTGCCGATGCTCGCAAAGCGCAGATCGCGACCCTGCGCCGCGGCCTGATCCCCGCACTCACCCGCATGAACAACTACTCAGGCGCGGTCGATCAGTACATCGAACTCATCAATAACTTTCCCGAAGACGACACGCTGGTCACCGAGGCCGCGCTTCTACGCTCTGCGCTACCAGCGCCAGCAGCAGCTGGTCGACTTCTACGCCAAGACCGTCGCCCAGTCTCCGCGCGATTATCGCTGGTCGATGGTGCTGGCGCGCACTCAGACCAATCTCGAGAACTATCCCGCCGCCATCGACACCTATGCCAAGGCGATTGCCATTCGCCCTGACCGCGTCGATCTCTACACCGCGCGCGCTGGACTGGAAGAACGCCTCATGCGCTTCGACGAAGCTGCCGCCGACTACGAACATATTTATCAGCTCGCCTACAAAGATCCGCAGTGGATGGAGAAGGTCGCCGCCGTTCGCGCTCGGCAGGGAAAGACCAAAGAAGTGGTCGCCGCGCTGCAAGCCGCGCTGATCGACGGCCGTCCGGAAAATGCGGGCAACTATTTCGAAGTGGCGCGCCGTCTCGAAACCTGGGGCATGCTCGAACCGGCCCGCAACTTCGCCGAGCAGGGCGTCAAGAAGGCCGGCGCCGAACTGCTGGCCAGTACCGAGCACCACCCTGGCGCGAAGATCTACGTCCGCATCATGACTCGCTCTGCGCCAGCAGGAGCAGGCCTTCGCCACCCTGCAGAAGGCGCTCGACGAATCTGCCGCAAATCTTGCCTGTTCTCAAAGAACAGATCGAAAAGCAGGGAATCGCCGGCATGACCGATGCCACGTGGCGCGAGCACAGCGCGCCAGCACCCGCATCGAGACTGCGCGCAACGGCATGACTGGGTGCTCTGCAGGAAATGGGCAGCGCGGTGAACACCTACTTCACGCCCGAGGAGCGGCTCGCTTTCGCCCGCTTTGCCGAATCCAAACGCGGCAGGCATGAACTCTGAGTGACTCGAGAAGATTCGCGATTCCGCTGGCCGAGAGCGCCGCTCTTGCCGACCAGGAAGCGCGCTGGCGCTTTGAGTCGATGATGCAGCAGCGCGGCGCTCACCGAATTTCTATCCTGCAGACTGCAGTCCTTCGTTGATCTGGAGCGCAGCCGCGGCCGCTTCGCCGAGCTGGGCGCAGAGATGGAACAGTTCTCACGAAAAAGTGCACGTGCAGCCGATGCGAAGCACTCCGTTGCTCGCCGCGGCCGACGCCTATCGTTCCGCCGGCGACGAGCAGAACGAACTCCGCGTGCTCTCCAGCATCTTTTCCATCAGTGGCATGGACGCCACTCGCCAGCAGCGCTACTTCCAGTTGCTGCTGGCGCGGCAGCCGCAGGAACTCGTGCGCATCGCATCCGCCTGGCCTGCGCCCTACGGTGAGCAGGCCGCGAACTACGCCGTCGCTCACGGCAGCGCCGAGCTCGCGCACGCCGTCGTGCAAGCTCGCGGACAAGCTCGCCCGCCGGTTTGGGACAAATCCTACAACGCGCTCGTCGGACTCTATTTCGCCGAGCCCACGCCGGAGGTGAACAACGCTTTCCTCGACCGCCCTGGGCGACGACCCGATCGGCGTGCGCCTCGCCAAGCCCGTCGATCGCGCGCAGCAACTCGCCGGCAATATCTGGTTCTACTACGGGTCGCGTTACGGCGAATATCTCGGCACTGCGAAACTCGGCAATCCCGAGGATCTTCCTGCCCGCGATTCTTGAGGAGAGTCCGGCAAGCGCTTCCGGATACTCTGACCCTGGCCGACTACTACGCCGGCGCCGGCGACACCAAGCACGCCATTGCCGACTACAACCACACGCTCGAACTTTCTCCCAACCGCCCCGATGTGTATGACAGCCTCGCCGTCGCCTACTACAAGCAAGGCGATCGCGCCGCTGCTCTCGCGCAGTGGAAGCAGGCGTTCGCGGCGCTCTCGAAGCAGCTCAACAGTGCCCGCGTCCCCGAAAGTTTCTGGGCCGACTTCGGTCGCACTTGCGATCAACTGCCGCACGCGCCATCTGTTCGCGGAACTCAAACCCGATGCCGATGCCATCGTCCGCACCTATCTTCGCCGCAACGGCAACTGGCGATCGAATGCTCTGCTGCAGCCGGTTTACGCGGCCGTCGGCGATCCTGCGTCGGCGACAGCATGGTTGCTCGATCGTTTCCTCCGCGGCGCACGGATCCGGCGACGGATTCTCGCCGATGTTGCCGACGCCTCCTGGATTCCGCTCGCCGCAGCGCGCGCCGATCTATCAGCGCATTCTCGCAGTCCAAGGAAGATGCCGCTCGACAAACTACGTGGCCTGGAGCGCGAATACGCCGAGCAGGAGCTCGGCTCCTGGCAAGTGCGCTGGATCACGTACCTGGTTCGCACCAAGCAGTACGCAGCTGCCGCTGCCGCCATCGCTGCGCTCCCTAAAGAGACGCGCGACGGCGCAGGCGGCGCGCGCTGGTTCCGCTCGATCTGCGGGTCGGCCGCGCAGCTCGGAACACTGGACCGAAAACTCACCGCGTATCGCGCCGAGCCGCAAACAGCGCCCGCATCCGGAGATTCTCCGCACCGCCGCTCGCCAGCTATTTGAAGCCGGCGACAAGCAATCTGCGCGCAAGATTCTCGAACTCGTCTTCGCGCGCGAGATCGAAGAGCACACAGCTCGTTGCCGCCAACTTCCTCGGCCTCGCCGAGATCCGGCTCGCTTCGGGCGACACGCCCGGCGCGCTCGATCTGCTTGCGCCGCCTGGTGGTGGTCGTCGGAAATCCATTTGAGAATCTCGATCCCGCCGCCGCGCTGCTGGAGAAAACCGGCCACAACGCCGAAGCCATCGAGTTCCTCGATCAGCTCGTGAAGTCGGCGCCGTGGGATTCTTCCTACCGTCTGCGCCTCGCCAAAGCGAGAACTCGCCGCCGGCCAAGACGCTGCTGTCGGCGCAGGAGGCCGTGCTTAACGCCGATCGCCGCCGGGCCCGAATGCTCCGTATGATCTGCGAATCAAAGCTGCCGTCGCGCTTGCCGGGCGGCCGCACTCCGATCTCGGGCAGCGGCGAACTGAACCTGCTTGCCGGCGATCCCGCGGCAATCACCGCGACTGCGGCCGACAAGTTCTATTTCTACGCGGCGCGCATTCAAGGCCGCGCAGAATGCGGCGGACCGCGCAGACGAAACTCCAACTGCTCAGCCATTGCATCATCGATTTTCCTCGCCGCGACGAAGCTCGCGTGCCGCTGTTCCAGGCTGCGGCCGCCGCGAGCCGACGAATATGCGGTCGGCGATTATGGAACCGCTGTTCCAGACGCAATTCCTGCGCGACGCTACCGGTCGATGGCTGGCAACTGAAAACGAGAACGAGGAAGCGCCAAATCGCCAGTTCTGGCTCCGAGGAAGAAGAACCGACGACGAAGCCAACGCCCCAGCAACCGTCGCCGTGAAACTCTCTCGCGCGCAGCAGGCGCAGGTCGCGCAAATGATCGGCGACACCATGAGCCGCCTCGAATCGGCTCGCCGATGCCGTGGCTTACTACGAAACTGCGCGGCGCTTCGGAGACGTTCCTCGGCGATCCGCAAAGTGCTCGCTGCGCAAAATCGCGGACGTGAAAGCAACGCTGCGCATCCAGCATCAAAACGCCGCTCGCCAGCCGCTTCTGCACGAAGCGCTGGAGCAGGACCGCGTGGTTCGTCCTCAATTGCTGGCCCGTGCGACTCCCGCACCCAAAGCCGCCGCTGCCCAAGCTGGAGTCGAAATCTGGAGGCGTGAAAGCAATGAAACGCATCGCCAGAGTTTTCTGTATCGCGCTCGGCGTGCGCAGGAATCGGCTGGGCCGCATATCGCGCAGCCGCACCCGCCGCGCAGCCGCTCTCGAAATATGTTCCCGCGGGACCGCTTCTCTATCTCGAGGCGAAGGATTTCTCCGCGCTGCTCGAAGACTGGAATTCATCGCCGCAGAAGAGGCAATGGATTCAGAGCGACAACTATGAAGTCTTTTCCCGCTCGCGCCTGTTTCTGCGCCTGAAGGGAGCCAGCGACCAATTCGCTGCCGCGGCGGGGCTTCCTCCGGACATGAATTTCCTTTCCCAGGTTTCGGGCGAGCGGCAGCGCGCTCGCGCTCTATGACATCGGCAACCTGCAGTTCCTCTACATCACCTATCTGCCCTCGGCCAAATCAATGGAGACCACGCTGTGGCAAACGCGCGCGAAATTCGAGCCGCGCAGCGCTGGCGGAGTGGACTTCTACCTGCGCCGCGATCCAGAATCGCAAGCGCGAAGTCGCTTTCGCGGTTGCGGGCGACTATTTGCTGCTCGCCACGCGCGAAGATCTTGATGGCGGGTGCGCTGCAACTCATGTCGGGCAAGCCGGATCGCACCATCGAGAGCGAGCCCTGGTGGACGCAATCGACTGCGGCGGCTGGTCCGGCAGGCGATTTGCGCATGGTGCTCGATCTCGAAAAACTTGTGCCCAACGGCTATTTTCGCACGTACTGGGTGCAGCAGAACATCACCGACCTGTCGCAGTACTCGGCCGCGGTTTCCGACCTCGTTCCGCTCCGACAGAGAATATCGCGAGGAGCGCGTGCTGATCCGAAAAAAGGAACTGGAATCCACGCCGCCAGCGGATGGACCTTCGATGGCTGCCGAGTTGGCGCGTCTCGTCCCTGACGATGCGGGCGTGTATGTCTCGGCGGCCAATCCTTCGACGGACGCCTGTTTTGCCTTGCTCGAAACCAAGCTGCTGGCGCCGCATTTGGGCCCTCAGCCGGCCTCGCAAATAGCGCCGCAAGTGCAGCTCACTTCGGGCGAACAGGGCGGAGGCTCGGACCTCGAGACGCGCATCGATCAGGCCCCGGCGGCTCACGCGACGCAGCAGTCCACGTCCGCGTTGCAGGAACTGCTGAGCAAAACGCCGATTCTTGCTTCGCTTCAGGTGCAATCGACCGAGCGCGATAAAGCGGGAGTGTTCGCGCGCATTCATTCCGCCGTAGTCCTGGTGGCGGCTTCCGATTGGAATGAGGCTGGCGTTGAGTCGGCGCTCGCGGATTTTATTCGCCCCGGCCTCACGGCTAGCCAGCTTGGCGTTGGCTGGCAGCAAGAATCCGGATACCAGGAACTCGATGGCTTGTGGCCGCTCACGGCCGCGGTCCGCGGAAAGTACTTGTTGGTGAGCGACGCGCCCGCGATGATGGAGTCCATGCTGTCGAACTTAGGCCGGAAGTCCGATCGCAAGCCCGCGGAGCTGCTTGCCGCATTCAATCATCGGCGCGAACACTACAACTTCACGCGCTTCGCCAGCTTTGTGGATCGGCCTAATGCAGCTATGACCAACGGAGCGGGAACGGAGCGCGAACCGCAATTCTTTTCCGGTAACATGGCCAGTCTAAGCTCGACTCTGGCTGGCGTTTCCGCGGAGAGAATCGAAGTTCGCGGCGATGGGAGCAAAGTCCGGCAGACCGTTACCTACGAATGGTCGCAGTAAGACACATCGCGCTATCGTTGACGCTGACGATGCTGAGCCTGATCGGGCCGTCGCCACCGCACGCGCCCGTCACGGGCCGCGCCGCGCTTGACGGATCAGAGCCCGCTGACAAACCGCCATCCAATATCGCAGAATCCAGCAGCCCCCAGGACGGCAACTCATCGTTGTTCGCGTCAACATTGTTCGCGCAGTCCGCGGCGCAGGCGTTGAACCGCGACTTTCCCAGTCGCGACGTTTCCTTTCTGCTGCTGGATGCTCGCACGGACCATGTTCTGGTCTCACGCTGGAATCACTCCGATGCTCCCATTCCCATGGGCTCGCTGCTCAAGCCTTTCACCGCGCTTGCTTATGGCGAGCAACACGACTATCGCTATCCAATCCACACCTGTCGCGGAACGTCCACGGGATGCTGGCTTCCTCGCGGGCACGGCGACGTCGATCTCACGATGGCCATCGCGCATTCGTGCAATTCTTATTTCCGTATGCTCACCGCGGACCTGACTGCGGCCGACGTTTCTCCGACCGCAGCCCGCTTCGGACTTGATCGTCCGGTGCAGGCGGCGTCTGGAGCCGAACTCGCCGGTCTTGGTAGCCGCTGGCGGACTTCACCCTTGCGACTGGCTCACGCTTACCTCGAACTGGTTCGCCAGCGCCAGCAACCCGGCGTGCGCCAGATTCTCGATGGGATGGCTCTCTCGGCTCGGCATGGAACTGGGGCGCAGGTGCATCGAGCGTTCCCGTCTCCCGATGTTCTCGTCAAAACTGGAACGGCGGCGTGCACTCACTCTCGGCGCGCCCCCGGCGACGGCTTTACGGTGGTCCTCATGCCTGCTGATGATCCTCAGATTCTCCTACTGGTCCGCGTGCACGGAGTTCCCGGTGCGCAAGCCGCGAAAACTGCCGGACAGATGCTGCGAAGGATCGAGGATTAGCGGTGTGCGCATGAAAATCACGAGCTCCTTCCAAATCCCGGTCAAATTGCTCCCGCTTGCCCTGAGCGTCCTCGTCTTCACCCCAGTGTGCTCGCTTGTCTTCGCTCAAGGCACAAGCGTGAGTTACTCATCGGGCGCTGATGTTCGCATCGGCGTCCTTGGCTTGTTTCATCCCCGTGAACTCAAAGTGAGTGCATCCGCCAGTTCCGCGTTGGTCGTGCGCGCGGGCGAGGAACGATTGGTGCTCGAGAAAAGCTCCGGCACCGATTCGGCAGCCGTCAGCATCTCTGATCGCGAGATGGTTGTGACTGCAGGAAGCCGTATTGTCCGCGCAAACGAAGCTCACGGTGACTGGGCGGAACGACGAGCCGGCAGACTTCGTTCTGGCAGTACCTGAGAAGATCACACGTCACTACCACGGCACGCTCAAAATCAGACCTTCCGCCGGATCGCTGATTGCGATCGTCGTTATGGATCGCGAAATTGCCGTGGCATCAATCGTGGCTGCGGAAAGCATGCCCGAGACGCCGCTCGAAGCGCTGAAAGCTCAGGCGGTTGCCGCCCGTTCTTACCTCGTCGCCAGCCGCGGACGCCATCGCGAGTTCGATTTCTGCGACACAACGCACTGCCAGTTTCTCCGCGAACCCCCAGCACCAGCGACTGCCCCGGCTCAAGCGGTTGCGGCAACGCGCGGCCTGGTACTCGCCTACGATTCGCATCCCATCGCAGCGATGTACACTCGCAGTTGCAGCGGGCACACTCGCACGCCGGCGGAAGTACGACTCGCCACGGCTGCATATCCCTACTACTCGGTCGAGTGCAAGCATTGCCTCGCGCATCCGGCGCGCTGGTCGAGTCGCATCTCCGCTCAGGATGCGGCCACTCTGCGCAGTTCCGACGAATCGGCGCGCCTGAATATTGATCGCCGCCTCGGCTGGAGCGCCGTCCCCAGTAATGATTTCGTCGTGAAGACCGAGCGTGATCAGATCGTTGTGGAGGGAACGGGCCAGGGCCACGGCATCGGACTCTGCCAGTCCGGAGCGAAGGCCATGGCCGAAGAGGGCGCGGATTTCCGCCAGATCCTGAGCCACTACTACCCCAACACCACGATCGTGAACGGGCCCACCCAAAATTCGTCAACCCAAAATCGGTCAAACCAGGATCGGTCAAACCCGGCTTCAGCTGAAAATCGCCCGGTCAGGTAACATAGGATATTCCGCGCAGGGCCGAACCTCTTATGGAAAGACGCGAAGCGCTTCGACTGCTGGCGACCGGTACAGCCCTTCAACTAGCGCCAAGCAATCTACTGGCAATGTTGCGGGAAGCCCGCCGACTGCTCGATACACAGGTCTCTCCGCGCACGTTGAACGCCCATCAATTCGCGACGGTGCGGACGATGGCAGAACTGATTCTTCCTCGAACCGAAACGCCTGGAGCCACCGACGTCGGCGCCAGCGAGTTCATCGATCTGATGCTGACCGAGTGGTACGACGAGCGCGACCGAGCCCACTTCCGGAATGGCCTGGCGGATGTGGATGTTCGCACCACAGCGCTGTTCGACAAGAACTTTGTCGACGCTTCTCCGGCACAGCAAGCGGAGATTCTGACTGCCCTGGGTGAGTCCATGGCCGGAAATGCACGCCGCGCTCGGGATCCGCGGGCCGACAGCGAAGCGCCTCCCGAAGCCGGCTTCTATCCCATGCTGCGTCAGCTCACGCTGAATGCCTATTACACTTCCGAGGCCGGCGCCACTCAGGAATTACATTACGAAGTAATCCCTGACGCCCATGACGGGTGCGCGCCAGTGCCGTCGGCCAAGAGCCCGGAGAGCGAGTGAACGAAACAACCACCTACGACGCGATCGTGGTCGGCTCCGGCATGACCGGGGGCTGGGCCGCGAAGGAGTTGACTGAAAAGGGATTGAAGACCCTCGTTCTCGAGGCGGGCCGCCCCATTGTGCCCGAGCAAGATTATGTAGAGCACGTTCCGCCGTGGGAGATGAAGTTTCGCGGACTCGGCGACCGCCGCCGTCAACTCGAAGATCAGCCGATTCAGAGCACGTGCTACGCCTGCGACGAATGGTCGTCGAAGTTCTTCATTAGCGACAAGGAGCATCCCTACACAACCGCGCCGGGCAAGCCGTTCCGCTGGATTCGAGGACGGCAGGTCGGCGGGCGATCCATCATGTGGGGGCGCCAGAGTTATCGCTGGAGCGATCTCGATTTCGAAGCGAACCTGCGTGAAGGAATTGCCATCGACTGGCCGATTCGTTATGCCGACATTGCGCCCTGGTACGACTACGTCGAGGATTTCATCGGAATTTCCGGCGAGGCGCTGGGCCTTCCCCAGTTGCCCGACAGCAAGTTCCTGCCGCCGATGGAGTTCAATTGCGCGGAGAAAGTTGTGCGCGAAGCGCTGGCGAAACATTTTGGTGGCGAGCGCGTGCTGACCATCGGGCGCGTAGCCATTCTTACCCAGGCCCATCGCGGCCGGGCTGCTTGCCACTACTGCGGTCCGTGCGAACGGGGATGCATCACGCGGTCCTATTTCAGCAGTGTGAATGCGACTCTGCCGGCTGCGGAAAAGACCGGACGGATGACGCTGCGTCCCTACAGCGTGGTCCACAGCGTCATGTTTGACGAACGTACGCGAAGAGCAACCGGAGTGCGCATCATTGACGCTCAAACCCGCGCCACGGTGGAGTTTCTCGCCAAAGTTGTGTTTCTGTGCGCTTCCGCGCTGGAGTCGGTTCGCATTTTGCTTAATTCTTCTACGCCGGAGTTTTCGAGCGGCCTGGCGAACTCAAGCGGTGAACTGGGACACAACCTGATGGACCACGTGAAGGCTGGGGGCGCCGACGGGACCATCCCGGGCAACGACGATCGCATTCAACTCGGAAGACGGCCCAACGGCATCTACGTGCCGCGTTTTCGAAACGTCAAGAGCAAACAGGTTGAGTTCGTACGAGGATACGGCTTCCAGGGCGAAGGCTCTCGCGAGGGCTGGGAGCGCGGGATCGGGCAGACCGGATTTGGTCCGGACTTTAAGAAGTCGATCAGCCGGCCGGGGCCGTGGCGATTCACCTTTTACGGATTCGGGGAATGCCTGCCGAATCACAACAACTTCGTCGAACTCGACCAGCAGACCGTAGACGCGTGGGGAATCCCGTCGCTCAAAATTCACTGCTCCTGGAGCGACAACGAACTCGCGCTGCGGAAGGATATGTCGATCGCGGGAGCGGAAATGCTCGCCGCGGCAGGCGCCCGGAACATCCGGCCTTTCGCCGACGACGAACCGCCGGGGTTCTCCATCCACGAAATGGGCACGGCGCGGATGGGCCGCGATCCCAAGACCTCGGTGCTGAATTCCTATAATCAAGCGCACGACGTGAAAAATCTTTTCGTTACCGATGGAGGCGCCATGGTTTCGTCGTCGTGCGTGAATCCGTCGCTGACCTACATGGCTCTGACCGCGCGCGCCTGTGACTACGCGGTGCAACAACTGAAGAAGGGAGAGCTCTAGATGAACAATCGTCGTCAATTTCTGCAGATTCTCTCGTCCGCCGTGCTGGCGCCGTTGGCTGTGGGGGAGTTGAGAGCGGGTCAGGGCAAGGCGCCGGAAACGAAGCCGAGCCAGATTCCGCTGGCGTTTTCCACGCTGGGTTGTCCCGCATGGGAATGGAAAAAGATTCTCGAATTCGCCACGCAGCACGGATTTGCCGCCATCGAACTGCGCGGGCTTGAAGGCAAGCTGGACTTGCCTGCGAATCCCATCTTCGCCGCCGACCGAATTGAACAGACCAAGCAGGAAATCCGCGCCAGCAAGTTGAAGATTGCGTGCGTTAGCAGTTCCGCGCAGATGTATATGGAGGATCCCGCCAAGCGGGAACTACAATTGTCAGACGCCCGACGCTTCATCGATCTGGCCGCGGCTCTCGAGGCGCCGTACGTGCGCGTGTTTGGCGGCAAGGCGGAAGCGGACAAGAATCCAGCGCCCAGTGAGGATACGAAAGCTCGTGTGGCCGCGGGCTTGCGTGAACTGGGCACGTACGCGGGCCCGCACCGCGTCACGGTGATCATCGAGTCTCATGATCACTTTACTTCTTCTGCAACTTTGAAAGACGTTCTGAGCCGGGCTGATTCCGAACACGTTGGTTTGCTCTGGGACGCGCACCACACCTTCGCCACTTCGAACGAAGATCCCGAATTTACGGTCAAGCAATTAGGCCCTTGGATCCGCCACACGCATTTGAAAGACTCCGTCGGCAGTGGCGAAGATCGTAAGTACGTGCTGACCGGCAGAGGCAACGTCCCCGTCCAGCGCCAGATCGAGGCTCTGCGTTCGATTGGATATAAAGGCTTCTACTGCTTCGAATGGGAAAAGCTCTGGCATCCCGACATCGCCGACCCCGAAATCGCGATCGCCGACTACGCGCGCGTGGTCGGCCAGTGCCTGGGAGACGCCCACGCCTGCGGATTAATCTAATCGTAGAGCCGTAGCTGGCTGCGTCTTCTCGCACCGGTGCTGCGGCGCCTAACTAGCCGGCATGTTGTCTGAGATCGTTTCAGACTTCGCATCCCAGAAGAGTTTCTTGCCTGACCAGTACGATTGAGCCGCCATCATGCACGCCACGGAATGCGCGAATCCCGCGTGCACCGAGGCGTGGGGCTGCTGCCGCGACCGCATGCACTCAAGCCAGTTCGCCATGTGTTCGGTCGTCAAGTCGTCGATGCCCATGGGCGGAAGCTTGGTCTCTCCCGGCAGCATCACGAATGTCGGATTTTCTTTTCGTGTCAATGTCGGCGTCGTCTTCGTGCGTCCCTTTCTCTTCGATGACCTGATAGCGCGGGCTGCCTTCGCCGCCGATGTTGATCAGGCTCGCCTTCTTCCCCATGTAGCGCGTGAAGCTGGGCGCGTCGTTGCCGAAACTGGTCGAGTAGCTGACCAGAAATCCCTTCGGATAATCCAGCAAAGTCTGAAACGTATCGGCATTTTCGCGGCCGTCGTGCCATGCGAACACGCCCCCGTTCGATACAACAGACCTCGGATAATTGTCGTCCATGAACCAGTGCACCAGGTCGATGGCATGGCTCATCCACTGATCGGGAATTCCGCTGGAAAATTCCTTATACAGTCGAAACTCGAAATACATTTGCGGATCGAAAGGACGCGCCGGCTTGGTCATCAGCCACTTGCTCCAATCCGTGTCCTGTTCGTGAATCTGCTTGACTTCCGGACGGCCGCGCCAGCGCGGGCCGTGATAGTTCCACACCACTTCAACCTTGCTTACGTCTCCGAGTGCGCCGCTGCGCGCGATTTTCTGTGCCGCTAGCTGGTACGGCTCGCTGCGATGCTGCGTGCCGACCTGGACGATGCTCTTTGATTGGACCACGGTGTCGCGCGCGGCTTTCGCCTCGCTCAGCACATTCCCCATCGGCTTCTCGACATACACGTCCTTGCCGGCCTCCACGGCAAGTTTCAGGATCGGCGAATGCGAATGCTCCGGCGTCGAGATCAGCACACCATCGATATCTTTCATGGCGAGCAGGTCTTCCAGATGCTGGACCGCTCGCGGAGCGCGGCCGTAATAGCCCGCATTGGTGGCGGCGGCTTTTTCGCGATTCACTTTCCACAGGTCGCAGACTGCGGTCATTTCCACGTGATGACTGGACTTCAGCATGGATGCGATCTCGTCGAGATCTCCGCCGCGGCTTCCGTTGCCAATGTGGCCGAGCGAAATGCGGTCGTTAGCGCCAATGATATTTCCGTACGACAGTGCAGTGCGGGGCAGAACTACTCTCCCGGCGATTACGGCAGCGGATTTGCCCAGGAAAGCTCGACGATTAATCTGCGAAGACTCGTTCATGATTGGCTCCAGTGCAGGATTCGATTGGCCATGCTATGTTGCACATCTTTTCCAGTCATCTCTACTAGCCGAGACCCCGGCAGCACGAGAAAGTTTAGTGTCAACTCATCTTCAGACCGTCCGGAACCATCGGCAGCGAGCGCAGACGCACGCCGGTCGCATCGAAGATCGCATTGCCGATTGCCGGAGCCAGTCCGATCATCGGGCACTCGCCCGCTCCGACCGAGGGAATATCTTTCCGATCGAGCAGGACCATCTCCAGAACCGGAAGATCGCTGAAGCGCGGAACGCGATACTCCGACAATCTGCCGTTCAGAATCCTGCCGTTGTCGAATTCGATCGCTTCGAACAGCGCCCCACCCAATCCCTGCACGTTCGAACCTTCGATCTGATTGCGAAGGCCGTCGGGATTGACGATGGCGCCGCACTCGAAGGCGGACACAACACGAACCACCTTCACCTCGCCCGACTTTTGGTCGACGTGAACTTCGGCGAAGGTGGCGATATTCCCCAGTTTTTCGTACCCGCCGCCCATGCCGAATCCCTGGCCGGCAGTCTTGGTCTTCCCCCAGCCAAACTGTTTCGCCGCGGCTTCGAACACCGCACGCAACCGTTCATCCTTCAGGTTCTTCAGGCGAAATTCCAACGAATCCATTTTCACCGCGTGCGCCAGTTCGTCCATATGCGACTCGCGGGCGAAATGATTCGCGGTCGCTGCCAACGCCCGGTACGATCCCTGCCGCAAAGGAGAACTAGTCGCATGAAAAACGATGCGCTGGTTCGGAATCTCGTAATACGTGCGAATGCCCGCCGAACCGGAATTGTAGTTGTGGAATTCCCACGCCGAGATCGTGCCATCGCCGCGCACGCCGCTGGTCACATCGATCACGCCCGCTGGACGAAAATACGCCCACGTAAATTCTTCTTCGCGAGTCCATACAACTTTCACCGGACGCTTGGCCGCACGCGCCAGCCGTGCTGCCTCAATCGCGGTCTCTCCCGTGTGCTTGCCGCCATAGCCCGAACCCGTGTCTGGCATCAACACCCGCACTCGTTCCTCGGGAATCCGAAACGCCTCCGCGAGTTGGCCGCGAACTCCGAACGGGCGCTGCGTTCCCGTCCACACGGTCAGGCTGTCGCCATCCCATTTCGCCAGCGCAGCGCGAGGTTCGAGCGGAACGTGCGCGATGTAGGAAACCGTATACGTCTGCTGCAGACGGTGGTCGGCTGCCCTCAGCGCCTGATCCACAGCGCCGACGTCATAGCGGTCGCCGTCTCCGGTTGGGTCATTGCCCTCGATCGTGCTCTTGCGCAGATAGTCGAAGAGTTCTTTGCTCGAAGGTTGCGGCTCCGATTTCCATTCTGCGTGAATGGCCGCAAGCGCGGCCGCCGCCGATTCGCTGCTCGCCGCGGCGACACCCACGAAGTTGCCATCATGAACCACCGAGGCACCCGCTTGCTCCGCCTTCTGGGTATCGACTGAAACCAGAGTCGCACCAAATGCCGGTGGCCGCAAAACCTTGCCGTATAGCAGGTCGGGCAGTTTCTGATCTGACGGATAGCGGTGCCTGCCCGTCACAAAGTCGCGCCCATCCACCTTCAGCGCAGAGTGCCCCGCCACTTTCCAGTTCGCTGCGGGAATCAGGGGAGTTTCCTCTGAAACGGTCTGGCTCAGCAGTTGCCCCTTGGTCAGCACGGCGTATTCGACCGATCGCTTGTTCTGCGGATCGGTGACCTTGCCATCCGCCGCGATCAAATGTTGGCGATCGGTCTGCCATTGCGTCGCCGCCAAGCCGACCAGCGTCTCGCGCGCCGCGGCCGCAACCTTGCGGAGTTGCAGGTTCATGGTGGGGGTCGTGCGGCTGCCGAACGTGCCCATGTCGAACGGCGTGAGCTGAGTGTCGCCCATCACCATCTCAATGTTTTCGATCGGCACATGGAGTTCTTCCGCAACCGCCTGGCTGAGAGAGGTCCGAATATTCTGGCCCATCTCAGCCTTCCCCGTGTAGACCGTGACTTTGCCGTTCTCTGCGAGGTGAAGCCACGCATCCACTTCCTTGGGAAGGGAATCTCCGCTCCGCCTTGCTCCGCCGGACTCTTGCGCGAAGATGGCCGGTTTCAAGACTGAAACCACCAGCACACCGGCGCCAAGAAACTTGAAAAAGTCGCGGCGACCGAGATCGAAGCGGTACGGAGGCTCGGCCGCGAGCTCGTAGCGTTCGGGCTCCAGCGGAATCGGCGCTTGCATCTTTTCGCTCGTTGACCCTGTCCCTGTCCCTCCGCTCATCGCCCCGCCCCTTTCGCGGCAGACGATAGTGTCACGACCTGGGCCGCTTTCTGAATCGCGCTGACAATGCGCGCGTAGGTTCCACAGCGGCAAACATTGCCATCCATGAAAGCGATGATCTCGCTTTCCTTCGGCTGTGGATTTCGCTTGAGCAGCGCCACCGCCGACATGATCATCCCCGACGTGCAATATCCGCACTGCATCGCCCCGGCCTCAAGAAAGGCTTCCTGCACGGGATGGAGTTGCTCGCCGCTGGCCAGGCCTTCAATGGTTGTGATTTGCTTTTGAGCAACCGCGCCCACCCTGGTGATGCACGACCGCTGCGCCTTTCCGTCGATTAGTACCGTGCAGGCCCCACATTGGCCTTCCCCGCAGCCATATTTGCTTCCGGTCAGATCGAGATTTTCGCGCAGCACGGCGAGCAGGCTGGCCTGCGGGTCGGCATCTACCGTGTAAGGCTTTTCGTTGATGGTGAGACGAATGACAGCCATTCCGATGCTCCCGGTCGACGAAGACGCGTGGTGCTAAAGACGGAGATTGCTTTAGAGAAATGATATACCTGCCGACAGGGCCTGCAGGCAAATCGTGCGCGATTGCGAAGACGCTGAGTAGAAGAAAGCCGAGAAGAACCGGAATGATTCTCCGTTCTTCCCGGCCCAAGAATTACAACGCATGATCCCCCCCGCGAAATTTTCTCGGTGGTTCCACCGCGAACTTCTTCCGCGAAATTCCTCCGCTTACTTACGACTTGATGGTTTTCGAAGCCGCATCCCAAGTGACCGGCTTCTGACGGAAGAACGATTCGTTCGCCATATGACAGGCGATGGCGGCGTGGTTGCCAAAGACCGCATCCTCCGTCACCGGCTTGCGCGATTTCACCGACTGGAAGAAGACGTTCAGGTGCGGACGCACATCGTCCCAATCGTGGCCTTTATACACGGTGTCTTCGTGCACTGGCTCCTTGCCGAGCTGTGGGTCATGCTCGGCGTGCCACTGCTTGAAGTATTCTTCCCGCATCTTTGCCGGGAAGCTGAAAGCGTAGTAGCTGGGATCCGTGTCCAAGCCCGATTGCGGGTTGTGCCGCAGTTCGAACTCGCCGGCGTCGAGCAGTCCTTTCGGCCCCATGAAGCGCGCCAGTTCTGGCGTTTCGCAGCCCAGGTCCAAGCGCACATACACTGGGATGCCGTGATAATCGAAGAGCACGGTGTGGAAATCGGGCATATCGCGCCCGTCCTTGAAGCGGAAGATTCCGCCCATCGCGGTTGCCGACTTCGGGATTTCATTCCATCCCAGCGTGACCAGCATGCCGCTGATCAGGTGCACCATCAGGTCGCCGGCCACGCCGGTGCCATAGGCGCGCCAGCAGCGCCAGCGCGCGAAATGCAGCGGGTTGAACGGAATTTTCGGAGCGTCATTGAGCCAAGTATCCCAGTCCAGCGTTTCGGGCGAGAGATCGAGCGGCGGCGGATATTCCCACGCGCCGGTCGGATCGTTTCGTCCCAGCGTCAGTTCGACCATTTCAACGTCGCCAATCGCTCCGCCTGCATAGAGTTCGCGCGCCGTGGCGCAGAGCACGGAACTCACGCGCTGCGAGCCAATCTGCACGATGCGATTATTTTTCTGCGCCGCTTCCACCATGGCCAACCCGTCGGCCACGTTGTGCGACATCGGCTTCTCGCAATAAATATCTTTGCCGGCGTTGCAGGCGTCGACCACCACGCGCCGGTGCCAGTGATCCGGAACTGCCGCCACGATGCAGTCGATGTCCTTGCGATCGAGCAACTCCTGATAATGACGCGTAGTGGGCAGGCTCGCGTTGCCGGTGATTTCCTTGGCCAGCGTGTGCCGCCCGTCATACAAGTCGGCCGCGCCCACGCACTCGACGCCAGGAATCGTAATCGCTCCGCCCAGCAGCCCCGACCCTTGCATTCCGATTCCGACCATGCCAAAGCGAACCCGGTCGCTGGGTGCGACGGCGCGCCGCAGTGGTTGAGCTTCCAGAAGACGGTCTTCGAAGCCAGCAGACCGCCCGCGGCGGCCGCCGCACTTCCCTGCAAGAATGCGCGTCGCGAAAGAATACGTTTCTTCATGCCAATCCCTCCGAATGATTTGACTGCGACCTGCTCCCGCCCATCCGCCTACTTCTTCAACGGTTTAATCGCCACTTCCTTGAAGAACACAATGTCGTTGTCGCTGTGGTTCTGCAGTCCGATGTAGCCGAAGTTCGGCCGCGGACCACGCTGCGGTTCGAAATCGAATTTCCGGTCCGGCACCGGATCGCCGTCCGTATAGTCGGTGACTTTCACGCCGTTGAGCGTCACAATCGTGCGCGGCCCATCGAGTGTGATGTCCATGGTGTTCCACTCGGGACCCGGCTTCCACGCATGTTTCACCAGCGGCTTGGTCAGCGAATACAGCATGGCGGTCTCGTGGTACTCATCCTCGCCCGAGGCCTGGGGATTATTGTCGATCTGCACCTCGAAGCCGTAATTCACCGGCATCCACTCCTCGCGGGGCTCAACCGGAATGCGAATGAAGACTCCCGAGTTGTCATTCACGTCGCGCATCTTGTAGACCACGTGGATCTCGCAGTTGCCAATCTTGCCGCCCGTCCAGTAGAGCAGGCCCATGCCGCCGTGGGTGTGGATCAATCCATCTTCTACGGTGTCGTTGCCTGGGCCCACGTGCTTCCATCCGGTCAAATCTTTGCCGTTATAAATCTGCTGCCATTTGCCGGGATCGCCCTTGCAAACGTTCTCGCTCTCATCGGACGCGAGGGCCAGCGTTGCCAGACCAGCAAGCACACAAAAAGAAACAATAAATCGTTTGAACATGGGGAATCTCCAGGTTTCTTTCCGCCTAGCTACTTGGGACAGACCAACATACTCGCACCCACGCCGGGAATCAACCGGGGCGAGATTTGAGAGTAGTGTAGTTTGAGAAAAGGTTCGTTTCAGGGCATGCCTTTCAGGCATGCCACACCGTCACACAGTTTTACATCAGGCTTTAGCCGCCGTTGAAGCCAAGCCCCAGCGGCTAAAGCCGTAACATCCTCGCGGCCTTCGGCGGCATCGCTAAAGCGATGCCCTGATACGGATCATTTATCCACCATTGCCCGAGGCTTCCCAGGATGAGCGGAAAAATGTGTGGCCGGACCAAACTACGGCGCGCCCTTCCCGCAGAACGCGAGAAGGGGCGCAACCGGTTATGGTTTCCTAGGTGTTAGTGGGTGAAGGCGATGTTCAGTCCGGTGGTGAAGACCAGGTCGTTATTCTTGGTGCCGGCCGGCGGGTTGGAGACGTAGATGTCGCCGAACTGGTTCTGCCAGCCCAGCCACTTGCTGATCTTGGTGACGGTGCCGAGATTGAGAATTTCGCGGTAGTCGCCGGTCTGCTGCAGGTTGGGAAAGAAATAGAAATTCTCGGTCACCACCGTACTCTTGCCCAGTTTGTGATCAGTTCTTCGCCCAGGGTTAAGGCGACGAATCGGTTGGTTACGCCGTAGGACACGAAGATGTCGGATGATCGAGGGCGGGGTCGGCGGGACTTCAGCGCCCCATTGGAGTAAACTTCGTGGGTGTAGTTGAGGCCCGCCAGGACGTTCAACGTGGTGTTGTCCGACTTGATGATGTGGAAGCCGAATCCGCCAGTGTAAACAGCGCGCAAATCCAGATACTGCAGCCCGTTGCTCTGGTAGTCGGCGGCGCCGAAGACAAACATCCGCGTCATTCAGGTTGCGGTCGTAGCGCATCCCGCCCGTCGTTCAGGTTCGCGACCGTACTGGGAGTGGCCAGGTTATTCGTAGTATCGATGGAAGTGGCGTAGAGCGTGATCTTGTCGTTGAGCGTAGCATGCACCGCGTTGAAGGCGAGGGCCAGGTTTTCGGTTTCGCTGTTGCCGCGAGCGACGGAGAAGCCCACGTTGGCGCCGCCAGTCCAGCCGTGCCTCAGTCCCGGATGCAGCGACTTTGTCGTACGCCAACTGGTCGGCATCGTTGCGGATCAGCGTCATGTCTTCCTTGGGAGCTTCCACCGTGCCCGCGGTCTTGGTCGCGATCTCAATCTTGCCGTCGGTCGTGGTGACCGGGCCGACTACTGTCTTTCCGCCTTTCAGGGTGACGTGCAGTTCCTGCTCAGTCTTGATTTCCTGAATGGCGGCAAACTGAATGGTGACGTCTCCGGCGGCCTCGGTATGCAACACCAGCGTCTTGCCGTCGGACTTCACGACCGTGCCGGTCAGTCGATCGCCATTTTTCAACGTGACCTGGTCGGCGAACAAAGCCGACGACAATCCAAGAAACGCACATCAGGGTGAACTTACATATCCAAGTCTACGCAACACGACCTACCTCCAGGATTGCAGAGCTTTTGAAAATGAAAACACTTTGGGAGCCCGGAATAGCGATGGGACAGAAATCGGGACACAACGACAAAGAGGCGGAAACTACGGCCGGAAGAAGCTGCCCACAATGCTCTTCACATGGCACCCACAAACGGCGACCCAGAAACGGCTGACTCCGGTCAGCTTTTGGTTTCAGTCTTCTTGTTCGGATCGGTCGAGGCGCCGGCGGCTGTTCCTTCATGCCGTCTTTAAAGCTGCGAATGCCCTCGGCCAATCCTTTGCCGAGTTCGGGCAGCTTCTTCGGGCCGAACAACAGCAGAGCAATCGCTGCTACCAGGAGCCAATGCCACGGTGAAAACTCACCCATAAGAACCTCCAAGTCGACTCTAACGCCGATACCAACTTAATAGGGTACGGCAGGCCAAAAGGGAAGTCAAACCTCGGTTCAGACTCTTTGGCCTTCTATAGCTTTTTCAATCTTTTACCTGAAGCGTCCCATCTTCGGTGACCCCTGCCACGGTGGGTCGTGACCTTGATCACGTCCGAGAACCCCCAGTTCTCGGTGGCGGCACTTTGCTGCCCAGGCGTCCCGGCGCGGTTACCTCCGTGACCTTACCCGCAGCTCCTTCGGCGAGCTATGTTTCTGAAGGCGATTGCTGAAGAACTTTGCGATTGTATTGCCTCAAAATCCGCCACCAGCAAGCCAATCCACGCGTTGGGGAGTCCGGTGAGAGTGAAGGCAGCAAGCATTGTCGGTGATTAGCTTGCCATTCGGCTTGGCGGCGGCCGCACAATCCGCCGAAGGTCGTCTGCCGAAATTCCATCCGGCCACCCTGGGCTTTCCGAGGATCGGCATTCCAGGCTCAGTCCACACGATTCAGCCCGTAAACACCACGCAGTTGCGGCCTGGCTGATCGGCGGCGTTCCCAGCACCCGTCTGGCCCGTCTGGTCGCCGAACGTGGACTTGCCACTCTGCCCACGCACAACGAACTGCGCCAGATCGAGGTCCGCGGCGGAGCGAATGCAAATGGATTTGCTGCGCGTGCTGAGCTCAGGAAACGCTCAGTCCGCCAGGGTGGGGCCGCCTATTCCTGCGGCTCTGCTGAAGGCTGCGTCCGAGGCCCACCAGCAGCACTTCCACGAAGCCGAAGCCGACCTTCGCGAAGTTATGCGTCCGCAATGCCAATTTCCGGAACACCAGCCGCCGACGCGAGAATTCTGCCCTGCACTTCGCCCTCGGCGTGACTTTCCGCCAGCAGGAGAAATGGGACGACGCATTCGACGAACTCACCCAGGCCGCGCAGCTCATGCCCGATCTTCCCGAGAACCACAGCGCCCTGGCTTATCTTTTTTATCGCATGGACGACGGCCCCAACGCAATTGCCGAGGCGCGCACCGCGCTCAGCATCGATCCCAGCAATGCTGAGGCTTATCAATTTCTGGGACTGGGCCTGTATTCCAATGGTCAGTACAAGGCCGCAGTCCACGCCTACAACGAGTCGCTGGCCCGCGACCATGACAACGCCGATACCTTATTACGACATGGGCATCGCCCTGCACGCCGATGGAAACTTGCCCCGGGCCATCGCCGCCTATAAGCAGGCCATTCGCCTGCGGCCTGCATTCTGGGAGGCTCACGCCAACCTGGGGCTGATCCTGCACGAAGAAGGCAATCTCGACCAGGCGGTCGCGGAATATCGCGCCGCTAAACGCATTGCTCCCGGCGAAGCTTCCAGTCCGCAACAATCTGGGCAACACATACTGCGATCAGGGAAACTTCGACTCGGCCATCGCAGGAACTGCGAACTCTTTATCGCGAGCATCCCGAGTGGCAGCAGGGGCACGCTTGTCTGGCCAGCGCCTACATGGCGAAGAAGAACTACGATGCTCGGCGGTCGACGAACTGCGGCTGGCGGTGCAGCAGAATCCTACGGGATCTACCGAGCACCGCATCCTCGGCCAGGCTCTGCTGCTGGACGACCAACCGGAGGAGGCTCTGCGCGAGTTGCAGCTGGCTGTTTCTCTCAATCCTGATTCCGACCTGGCGCACCATCTGCTGGGCACGGTTTTATTTCAGCGGCAGCAACTGCATGCCGCGGAAAAGGAATTTCGCGAGGCCTTGCGCGTGAACGCCTCGGCCGACAATCACTATTCCCTGGCTGCCTGCCTGATGACCATGGATCGCTACAGGAAGCATTGTCGGAACTGGAGACGGCTTCGCGCCTCGATCCTGAACGCGCCCTCTATCGCGCCCGCCGCGAAGAATTGCTCAAGCTGATGAAGGAACCGAACTCGCGTTAAACGACCCGTATGGCGATGCTCATGTTAGCGATGCCCGTGTGGCGACGGGCGCCTCGCCCGTCCCGCCAGCGCGAAGCGCGGCGGCTCGGAGCAGAGAACCAACATAAAGAACCCGCCGCCGCAACCCAAGCCGACCGCTTGGCCAATACCCGCCGTTGTACTACGGTGTGTAGGCGAAGCCAAAGCCAATCCTTACACTAGGAGTCGAGTCCGAATCCCGAGCCGGTGTTGGAACATATCGACAGAGGGAAGCTTCCGATGGCGAGCAACGCAACCCGAACCCAGCAGTCCACGGTCAACGCCGTTGTCCAAGCGGCTTTGAGCAAAGAAACCCGGCGCGGAGAAGCTTCGTCGGCGTCTGGTTTACCGCGTCTGGTTCTTCCGCAGCCAGTTCGCCTGCAATCACCCCGAAAAAGCCGACGGGATACGGTTTGCCATGCTCGAAGTGCCACCTGTACTATCCCGCCGATCTCGATGTTTGCCCTACCTGCAAGCACAACCAGCGCGTGTCTCCGGTCGCGCCCAAAAGGCCGCTGCACGTTTCGCAGGCCGCCGTCGACCCCATTCCTGACACTTCCATGGTCGAGCAGGAGCGGGAAGAATTTCTTCGTCAATTCAAGTCGCAGCTGCTCGAAGCCCACGCCGAAGTGGTGAACGCACCAGAATCGATTTGCAAGTTTGCCGAGCAGCATACCGATGCAGCAGCCACCGCCGAAATCTGTGAGGCCTGCTACGAGCGCCTGCAGGAGCGGCTGGACGTCTTCGAAGCCGCTTTTCACATCGAGCTGAAAGAAGCTGCCCAGATTATCTATGACGCGGTCTGGGCCGATCCGTCCGATCCCAACAAGACGTATCAGAATGCCGCCAGCGCCCTGATGACCGAACTGCGCAAGCGCGCCGGAATGACCGCGGTGCTCGGCCCGTTCCAGCCGCTCTCGCACTAAATTCGGTTTCAGCCAATACACGACCCGCAGGGTACTACCGTGGAAGAGCGGCCCTTCAGAGCTTGCCCTGAGCCTGTCGAAGGGGCCGCGCAAAGCCAAAGAAAATCAGTTCGGGCTTTAGCCCTCGCACCAGCGCGCTGTTTTAGCAACACACCCGTTTCCGTTACCGATGAATAATCCATGCCCAAGGCAATCGTTGCGAATCGAAGCCGGGCATGCGGGCCTACAAGGTGTACCGAGCCGGCGGTGAAGTGGTAGCGAAACAGATTCGCCATCAAAAACAACTGGCACCGGTCGAAGAGCTGACTCAGCCGCGTGGGAAGAATATCGCTTTGCCCGCAAGATTCGGATAGCCCGCTGCGAACGATTCGCCGTATCGCTTTCCTTACCATGACCACCAATGCCATACTCACAGCGGAAAGCTTGGACGCCCATGCCAGCCCGTCGACTCACCAAACCGATAGACCCGATCGGCTGAATCGCCGATCAGCCAGAATAATAGACCCGCGCTGGAATGCCATCATGACCCGCGATGCCGCCCGCGATGGAGAATTCGTCTTCGCCGTTTCGAGTACTGGCGTGTATTGCCGGCCTTCGTGCGCGGCGCGCCGGCCGCGGCGGGAAAACGTGCAGTTCTTTCTCGCGGCCGGAACAGGCCGAGCAGGCGGGATATCGCGCCTGCCTGCGCTGCCGGCCGAAATCGTTCGGCGGCAATACTGAGTCGGACGGCGTGAAAGCGATTTGCCGCTTCATCGAGCAGCATCTCGACGAACCACTGACTCTTGATCGACTGGGCAAGGAATTTCACCAGAGTCCGTTTCATTTGCAGCGCCGTTTCAAGCAGTGCTCGGAATCACGCCGCGCGCCTACGCCGATTCCTGCCGCCTGCGAACCTGCTGAAACGCAATCTGCAGGCCGGGGATTCGGTGACTCGCGCCATGTACGACGCCGGATACGGCTCCAGCAGCCGGCTCTACGAAAAGACCGCGTCGCAGCTGGGCATGACGCCCGACAAATATCGCCGCGGGGCGATTGCCGCCGCGATTCGCTATACCTGTGCCGATTCGCCGCTCGGACGCATGCTGATCGCGGCCACCGAGCGCGGCATCTGCTCGATCCAGTTTGCCCGCACGGATGGCGAGCTGATGGAAGGCCTGAAGCGCGAGTTTCCTTTTGCCTCACGCAAGCGAGATGGGAATCGGGATGGAATCGGGGTGACAATGATGCAGAGGGCGGGCTGCAGTCGTGGGTGAGCGCGCTGCTGCGGCACATGGCAGGCAAGGATCTGGATTCGACGTCGATCATTTATTGCCGCTCGACATTCGCGCGACAGCGTTTCAGCGACGCGTGTGGACGTACCTGCAATCGATTCCGTTCGGGGCGACGCGATCTTATAGCCAGGTGGCGAAGGGCATTGGCCGGCCGCGTGCGGTTCGCGCCGTGGCCCGGGCCTGCGCTACCAATCCGGTCGCGGTCGCGATCCCATGCCATCGCGTCGTGCGCCAGGACGGCAGCATGAGCGGATATCGCTGGGGCATCGAGCGCAAGAAAGCGCTGCTGGCGATCGAGCAGCAGTCGTAGAGACGTAGCTTGCCACGTCTCTGCCAACGGCGTTCCGAATGTTGGTGAGAAGAATGTTGCCAGCAACGTCTCTACGCATGTCCGGCCGGTGAATTGCGCGGTTGGTGATTGACTCCGCAATTTGACGGCGCTTAAATGGGAGCAGCGGGAAAGGTTCTTCGACTCTCCCGCGAAGGTGGGGCTATGCGAGCTGAGGCAGGGATGCTGGCGGCGATCCTCTTATCGGGCGCTTTGATGTGCGGATGCGGCGGAGGCAGCAGCAACAACAGTGGCGGGGGAGGCGGAGGCAATCAGACCGCGGCACCGACAATCACGACCACTACCGACGCGCAAACGGGTGTACAGGGGGGCGCCGAGATCGTGAGCCTGGCCGCAACGACTACGGGAGCGATTATCTACTACACTGTTGATGGGACCACGCCCACTTCTTCTTCTCAGCCGTACCAGGGGCCCTTCTCTGGTCGCGGCGAATCTCACTCTCAAGGCGATCGCCATCGCCGCAGGAACCTCCAGCACAGTCACCAGCCAGACGTTCACCCTCAACATCCAGTCGGGAACGCTGGTGTGGAGCGACGAGTTCACCAACTCCACGGGCGCTCCGGCGCAGCCCAATCCGCTGATCTGGACCTACGACACTGGGACGGACTGCTGCGGCAATAACGAACTGGAGGACTATTGTGCATGGGGATCGTCCACCTCGCCGTGCAGCACGACCAATCCCAGCGAGTACGTGGGTACCGACGGCTATCTTCACATCGAGGCACAGCAGCCGTCGCCTAATGTCTACACGTCGGCGCGGTTGAAGTCGCAAGGCCTGTTCAGCTTTCAGTATGGCCGCATCGAATTTCGGGCTTTGGTGCCGGAGGCGCAGGGCTTTTGGCCGGCGAATTGGCTGCTAGGCAACAATATCGCAACAATCAGTTGGCCGGCCTGCGGCGAAATGGATGTGCTGGAGCGCGTCAACGCCGCCCTCACCCCGGATTGGAACGAGGGCTCCATTCACGGGACCGGCTTCACCGGCGGAACAGGATTGGGTACTCAGTACGATTTCCCGGCCGGGCAAACGGCGGGAAGCGAGTTCCACACTTACGGCATGATCTGGTCGCCGGGCAGTGTGTCAGTATTACATCGATAGTCCGTCGCAACATTTACGCCACTTACACGCTCTCCAGCCTGACCCCACTCAATGATGGCGCGGTCTGGCCCTTCGATGCCGGGCAGAGCAATTTCATCATCTTGAATCTGGCGATCGGCGGGGATTATCCCGGAGCGCCCGACAACACCACTCCGTTCCCGTCGGAGATGCTGGTGGATTACGTGCGGGTATACGCTAACTAAATTGGGTTCGGGTATTGCGGTTTCGCACGGCGAACCAGTTCACGACAGCCCAAAGCGATGGTCGCGGCGACGATCAGCGATTGGCTGCGGTCGACTTGCGTTACCAGCACGGCGCACATCACGACTGCAATTCCGGCGAAAAGATTTCCGGCGGGCAGGCGGAAGCGGGCTTCGCCCGGCTGTTTGCGACGAAGCGCCGGCAGCGCGGCGCAGCATACCGCGTAATACAGCAGGCGGGCGACGGCGGAGAGCGTCACATTCCATTTGAATTCGCCGGTCAGCGCGAATCCCCAGACCAGCGCGGCGAATACCAGAATCGAAACATAGGGCGTGTGAAACCGCGGATGAATCGCGGCGAAGGCTTTGGGGAAATCTCCCTGCTCGGCCAGCGCGAACGTGACTCGTGGCATGGCCAGAATCTTCGCGCTCAAATACCCGTAGAAAGAAATCAGCGCGCCCACGGCGACCAGCGCAGCGCCGAACGATCCAACCGCAACCCGGGCCACGTCGGCCAGCGGACGTTCGCTGTGCGCCGCGTCGGGAAGAACTCCGACCACGACCCACTGAATGAGCACGTAAAGTCACGGTGCAGGTCCCGAGAGCAGTGAACAGCGCAAAAGGAGCGTCGCGGCGGGGAGCCTGGGCTTCGCTCATGGGCACCAGCGCGGTTTCGAATCCTCCATAGGCGAATACCAGCAGCAGCACGGCGCTCAACCACTGGCCGGTGGTGGCTGCTGTGGACGGGCCAGGCGAGATTCCGGGGGGATGCGCGCGCAGCACGAATAACCCGAGGGCGATCACCGCGAACAGCGGCACCAGTTTCGCCGCGGTAAAGAAGTTGCTGACCTGCGTTCCTGCCCGTACTCCGAGCACGTTAATGAGGGCAAGCACGCCGACCAGGATCGTGAGGATGATGGCGCGAGGCAGAGGGTCGCGGGCATGCGGCCAGAACTCGCCAAGATAAATCACAAACAAATTGGCATTGGCGGCCGGCGCGGCCACCTGCCCCAGGAAGAGCATCCACGCCATCTGAATGCCCATGCCGCGTCCGAAGGCAGCGCGCGCGTAGAGGTAGGGGCCACCGGCGTGCTGGAAGCGGGAAGCGACTTCGGCAAAACAGCCGTAGATGACGGCCATTCCGGCGCCGGCCAGCAGCACGGCCAGAGGGCTGAACTTTCCCAGGCGGCCGGCGACGGCGGAGGGAAGTCCGAACACGCCGCTGCCGATGATGGAGTTCACCACCAACGCGGTCAGGCTCCAGCGTCCGATGACGCGAATCAGATGCTGGTTTGACGACTGCTGGTTTGACGAGCGATGGCTTGACGAGTGCTGGCTCGACGAGTCATGGCTTGACGGGCTGAGCGCGCTTTCCGGCACGCCGTGTTTTATCACACATGGTGGATGATTGGCGCGGCGTGGTGACCTTGGCCCATTGGAGCATGCACTAATGGCTGTGAGGAACGTCCGGCTCACTGCACCCTGTTCGCGCAAAGAGTTTAAAATCCGTGCCGTGAGATGCGCGAAAAGCCTTGCCAATCGCGGCATTTCGCCGCAGTGACCTTTTTCTGCTCCAAAGTAATGGCAGAATTACGAAAGGCGCATGCCCGTGGGACATCTATTCGCTTTGCGTTGCCGATGAGATGGTTGAACGACCAACAGAATGGCTATCGACCATATGAACGACCTTCATCTCCGAATCGCGCGCGTCACCGAGGACCTGCGAAACATCCAGCAGGAACTGAACTGCGCCGCCATGCAGGCTCCGAGTGACCCGGAACTCATGGAAGCGCTCAACTCGCTCTCGGAGACCGAGCCCATCGACACTCTGCGCTCGGCGCTCGACCAGATGCGCCACTTCCTCTGGTTTTATTCGCAGGTGATGAGCAACGAACCGGAACTCGGCGACAAACTGCGGCAGGTTGGCCCGGCAAGACCGCGAGCGATGAAACGCCCAAGTTAGAAACCTCTTTTCTCGATCAGCTCTCTCGCGCCGACGAACTCATGCTGCTCCATCACCTGGCCGAAGCGCGCCGCCGCAAGCCTAACTAGAATCCCTGCCCGCGAACAACGGTCTTGAGCACCTCACCCGCCGCACTCAGCACGGTGAAATCCGCGACGGCGCCCTTCGCCAGAAATCCGTGACGGCCCGCCAAGCCGACGGCCCGCGCCGGATTCAACGTCGCGGCCTGCACCGCATCCCGCAAGGTCCATTCGGAAAACTTCGTCACGTTGCGCACCGCGCGATCCATGGTGAGCACGCTGCCGGCGAGGCTGCCGTTCGAAGTGCACTTGCCGTCTTTTACGTCGACCTCGATGGGGCCCAATTGGTAGCGTCCGTCGGGCATGCCGGTCGCTGAAATCGCGTCGGTGATGAGTACAGCGCGCTCGCGTCCCTTGGCCCGCAGAAAAAGCTTCACCACCGCTGGGTCTACATGAATTCCGTCGACGATGATGTCGGCGCTCATCTGGTCGTTGCTCAGCACCTCGCCGACAATGCCGGGTTCGCGGTGATCGAGCGGGCGCATGGCATTGAAGGTGTGAGTGGCGTGGCGCGCTCCGGCTTTCACCGCGGCCTGCGCAACAGGCATTTCCGCGTCGGAGTGGCCGATGCTCACGCAGACGTTGCGCCGCGAGGCCTCGGCAATCACCTCCATGGCCTCAGGAATCTCCGGCGCAATGGTCAGCATGCGCACATGGCCACGCGCAGCCTGCCAAAGACGTTCGAAGACCGCAACCGTGGGCGCAACCAGAAATTCCGGCGGATGCACTCCCCGCCGCTTGTGGCTGAGAAACGGTCCTTCCAGATGAATGCCCAGCGGGCGGGCCTGCGCAGGAACGTCAGAAGTTGCCACGTCAGGAGTTGCCCGAGCGGCGTCGGCTTCGATGGCGTCGGCCAATCGTCCCAACGCAGTGCAGGTTGCGTCGAGTGGGGCCGCAACCGTGGTCGCAAAATATCCGGTTACGCCGTGGGTTGTCAGGAATTTACCCAGGCGCGGCAGTTCCGACGGCAGGGCCCGCATGAGATCGAGACCAGCGCCGCCATGTATGTGGATATCGACAAACCCCGGCGCCAGCGCGGCGTCACCGAAATCGATGAGCGAAGTTCCGCCGGGAACTTCTTTCGTGGCACGCGAGGAAACCTCGGTGATGATCCCGTCTTCCACCATCAGCAGCGGGTTCTGGATTTCCTCGACAGGAGTGTAGAGCCGGGATGCGGTGAATGCTGTTTTCATGATGATGAGCGACGAGTTGAACGCGATTGAACGATGTCGTCAACAGTGTCTCGAAACCATGCCTCGAAACAACGGGTCGAAACAACGAGTCGAAACAACGAGTCGAAACAACGAGTCGAAACAAGGATCGAACGAGTCGAAACAACGAGTCGCGGGCTGACAGGCTATCGTATCCGTAACGCCAAGTTTCCGACAACCCGGGGCGTCCCCAAGGCACGATGCAGCGATGCAGCGGCGGCGGAGCAATCGGCCGGCAGCGAGTGTTATAATCTGCGAGTACGCCGGAAGTTTTCATGCGAAGGGCGCCCGCAGTTCCTCCAGCGCCCGCTGCACAAGTCGGGGAGTGGCTCAGCCTGGTAGAGCACCTGGTTCGGGACCAGGGGGTCGGAGGTTCAAATCCTCTCTCCCCGACCATTCTTTGTTTTCCAGTTCTTTGGAAGATCAAATCGAAGGGTTTTCTGTACGTTGGCCAGAGACTTACGCCATCCGTCGAGCAGTTCAAAAGCACGGATTTGAGCAACTGGCCGCGCTCCGCTAAGTTCCGCGTAAGATACAGAAAATGCGCTTTGTTCGCGAGTTCAAAGACCTTTGCGACGGTGAGCACGTTCTCCTGCGTGACGGGCTTGCCCAAGCTCGAAAGCGACGCCTCTAGCGCCCGCTCCTGCTCACGATATTCCGCCTGTTTCCGCATCCAGAGTTGCTCCTGAATCTTTCCGTCCAACTTGTCCTCATAAATCTGGCCCAAGCGAGCGCGTATCGTCGCTAGCCTCCGCTGAATTGCGGCCACTTGCTCTTCGCGCAGGGCTTCGGAGTGTCCCATCTCAGCGTACAAAGAATCGACGATGGTTTGAGCAATCTTTTCCGGGACTTGGATGTCCTTTAACAGCCCGCCGAGGCGATCCGACAAGTTTTCCTCGCGCATGTACGGCAACGAGCATTTGCCGCGCCCGTGCGAGCATCGGTAATAGACATACTTCCCTTTCTGCAGTTCGGTCGTGACGGTACAGCCGTCGTTTGCACAGCGCAGCAGGCCGGCGAAAGCAAAATTGTGCTTGCGATATTTCGGTTTGTTGCGACAAGCGAAGGCATCCCGAACCCGCTGGAACAACTCCGCAGAAACCAATGGTCGATGTAGACCCCTGTACTCGACTCCCCGCCACACGAACCGACCGACGTAGAATGGGTTTTTCAACATGGTTTCGAGATAAGCACGATTAATGCGAGTTCCGGTTTCTTTGATCAGAGCTTGCCTGAGACTGGTCAGGGAACAGCTGCCTGTGGCATATAGCTCGAAAATACGTCTGACAATCGGGGCCTTCTCTAAGTCAACGTCTACCGAGCGCGTGAGGACGTTGTTCCGGTAACCAAAAGGAGCACGGCCCGGATAAATTCCTTGTTCCGCCTTTTCCCGCATGCCCTTCTTGACTTCTTCCTTCAGATTCTCCACGTAATGCTTGGCCACGGCCACGTGGATGTCATGCATGAACTTGTCTTGGGAGCGGGAGTCCTTTCCGATGACGCGGCCTTCTTTGACCAGATGAATCTCGACTCGGCGTTTTTCGATCAGCGCTTCAAACGCGAGGGCGTCGGTGCGATTGCGATACAGACGGTCGGTTTTCTCGACCAGCACGATTCGACATGCGGTGTCGGTTTCCAGCAGCTTCAGCATGTTGCCGAACTGCTTGCGGCCAGGATTCTTCGCCGACTCGATATCGATGAATTCGTACGTGATGTTGAAACCGCGAACGCGAGCGTATTCAGCCAGCAGTTTTCGTTGAGCCGGAATCGAGTAGCCTTCGCGTTCCTGCTCGCGACTGGAGACTCGGGCATAGAGGACCACCGGAATCATCATTCACCTCGCCACACGGTGGTCCATGGTATCCAGATCCAGGCTTTCTGCAAAGGAGTTTTCCGCCGTCGAGTACAGGAATCAGGAACTCAATTGCCAGCGTCATCTACAGGCCCTTGCGTGCTGGAGCGCTGGTTCATCGCTGTATACGCGCTGTTAACAGCTTTTCGAAGATCGTTTGAGGGTAAGCACTCGGTCTCACATAGCGCCTTCAAACAGTCGTTGTAGAACGAAACATTTGGGGAGCACTGCTGCAGGCGCGGGCTGATTCCGACGCTCGACAGCACGAACACTAGCGAGTACTGCACTGGTTGAGAGCAGTTGCTACACGATTTCGACATCATGCTGTGCCTCCTGATCCCACCTCTCCAAGACCCCAAAGAAGCTGACGAGCGCTGCGACAGCATCCTCAGCGAGCTCATCGCCCTGTTTGCTCGGTGCTGCAGCACAACTCGAGCGATCTCGGGAGTCCCGAGGAAATTCAGTGCGAGCTGTAGTGGCGACGGCCAAGGGTTCTCCCGCTAACAGATAGGCCAGACCCTCGGTCATAGCAAGAGAAGCCTTGTATATTTGGTGTTAGCGATGTCTGATTCCTCGACTCCAACTAAGACTCCCGAACCGCCGGCAGCTCCTTGGCCGCTAGTGGGTGGCGCTGTGACCGCCTTTGTCTGTTTCGTTCGCTCCGACGAAGCAAATCGGCCGTCCGTACGAGGCCGCCGACAGAAGCTTCCTCTGCAGGGCAGACAGGTCAGCTATGGCGTAAAGGTGCACCACCGGCGCGGTTCGGATCGGACGGAACGCATCTACGTCTCGGTTGTAGCCCTGCAGGGGGCGGGTTTTGACAACTATCAAGCTTGTTGCGAGGTGGCGACTCGATGGGACTCAAAGCTGGGAGGGTCCCGACGAGGACGGCACAGAACGACCCCCGGCTCCCGACAATCAGCGGACAAGGTGGAAACTGTCCGCAGCATCTACAACAGCTATAAGCTTCGACACCCGTGGAAAGAAAAGCTACCGGAGCAGGATTTGGTTTACGAGAAGTGGTGCGGGCAATTCCGCCTCTTTCAGCAATGGGTTGCGGACAAAGTGCTGCCGGCGATAGCTGGAGGTGTGTCGGGGAAGAAGTTTGCCGAGGAACTCGCGCTGCGAGCCGGCCGGGGTGGTCGACTCAACTATGAGGCATTCGTAGGCTTAGGACAGGACGGCCTTACAGCCTGTCTGAATTCGTGGCTACAACTGGAAGAGCAATCCCAGTTGGTTCCCGAACAGGTGCAGCAATTTGTCAGAGAGCTTTTCAGCCGGGCAGCAACTCAAGATCGAAAATCAAGAACATAGTTAGATTGAAAAAAATATGAATTCGGGTGTGAGTCTGCCTGCGAGCGCGAGCACACTCCGCCCCGGATGCCAACAAAGCCGAAGAACATTTCCATGCCATGATCGGAAACACCAACCCGACAGACCAGAGTCGCTGCTGGACTGCAGGTAGGGCGGCAGGATAAAAGTCGACAATGTCAGTGCAGCAGTCCGGTGCCCACTGATTCACCACGGGTTCTCCACGTTATTTACACGGACCACCACCAGCCCCCACTGAGGCGACCTTGGGGGCGGAGAAATTCCGTCGTACCACGAGTTTTTAGGAGAGCGTTTTTTTGAAACGGTACTCAGTACAGTACCGGTTCAGCACGCTTCTTGTACTCACCGGTACTCGGCAGTACTGAGGCGATGTTGGACGAAGGGAAGGCAGGTACTATTGAGGGTGGCTTGACTGTGTTGAAACCTAAGCATTCGGGTGGGAGTTGTTTGCGAGCGTGAGCACACTACGCTCCGGATTCCGGCCGGGCCGAAGAACATCCCCATGCCATGATAGGAAACACCAACCCGACAGACCCGGTCGCCGCCGGACTGCAGATGGGGCGGTAGGATAAAAGTCGACAATGTCAGTGCAGCACTCCAGTGCCCCACTGATTCACCACGGGTTCTCCACGTTATTTACACGGACCGCCACCAGCGACCTTGGGGCGGAGAAATTCTGTCGTACCACGAGTTTTTAGGAGAGCGTTTTTTTGAAACGGTACTCAGTACAGTACCGGTTTAGCACGCTTTTTGTACTCCAGTACGCGCCAGTACTGAGGCGACGTTGGAGGAAGGCAAGCCACGTGCTATTGAGGGTGGCTCGACTGTGCTGAAACCAAATCTTTTCGACTCAGTTTCCAGAGAGGCTGCCGGTGGCGAGTCGCTTCCTGGGTCAATGAGTGAAATGGCGATTTATCGCCAACCGACTGACGGATGCCCCCGGACGGATCAAGCTAACGGTCGGTGTTCTCCATCGTCTTGCGACGACAAACTTGAAATCCGGCTCAAAAGCGTGGCTGTGTGCGTCTTGATTGAACTTTCCTTCCAACCTGAACTCAGCATCAAAGTTCCCCAGCGAAGGACAGCATTCGCCATCTTGTGGTTTTTGTAAACGCCCGACTCAAACGAAAAGGTACCTTTGTCTAACCGATAGCCGCCGTTGCGCAGCTCTTCGCCCTCCTTTAGCACTGTGGACTTCGTCACATCTGAAGCGGAACAATCGAGAGTGTCCGGTTGCTGGATACCGTATAAACATCGTTTCCGACGATTCCCCCCGAGCCGGACACTCTGGTGCGGGATGTAGAGAAAATGCATTCCCTCGATGGTGATGAACTCTTCCTCGAAATCGTTCTCAGAGGAGACGCTGCCGTCGCTGACGACGGTTTCAGATTGCAGTGCGTAGATTCCGAATCCATCGTCCCGTTTCACCGCGATAAGGATGCGATCGTCCCTCAAGCTGAATTGTGCTGTCGGTTCGGCTCGATAATGGGCGACAAAGATTTTCTGAGGCGTAGGCTCACAGCTGATTTCTCCTTCCTCAGCTGCAATGAGCTTGCGTGCTAGGGGATGGTCCTTATCCGCAAGAAGCTCGCGTGCCAATTCCGACTCGGAGACGAAATCGCCTTCCTCCAGCAAAACAGGCTGTTCCTGGCGTGGGTTGACACTCGCTGTTTGAGCGACGACCGCGGACGCGAAGCAGGATTTGCCTCAGCCAAGTCATGCCACACCCTACGGTGACATTATCCTCGAGTCGCGTAACTGTTGAGAACCAGGAGATTAGTCATGCGTGGGCGCTACCGACTGTCGCGGCGGAAACAGATCATCGAGGAACACTTCGCTAGCGTCTCGGGCGTGGAAGACTGGAGCCCGCGCTACGGCATGCGGCATTCGGTCGTGTACCGCTGACGTGACGGTGTTCGGCGTCGTGGGTCAGGATCTAGCAGGTTTCGACGGCCTTGCCATCCGCATCCTTCTATGGCTCCCTAAGAAAAACGAGCCGCTTTCAGCGGCTCAGTCACATAAAGCGAACAATCGGCAAAACCCATCGAGGTCCTACATAGGGCATTGGAGGTCACGCATTCGAGGGTAGGAAACGCCTAAAGTTTTCCAATCAGTGACCGATCTTAATTGCGGGTAGGCATCGTGTCACCAGAAGCCAAGACTAGCGCGAAGATCGCCTTCTTGAATCGAGAGATGGATGAGCTTCACGCTGCCACCCGCCCCTATTGGGAAAAGGGCACCGAGCCATCGAAGGAAGAGCGCGCGAAATATCAGTGGCGGCAGGGTCGGCTGGAGGAGATCAGGGAAGAACTCGCGCGGCTGCGTGGCTAGTCGCTAACCGCTCCGAAATGAGTGATCTGCCGCCGAACCACTCTCACGACCATGCTCGACCCTTCGCAGCTTTCAGAACGCTACCCTCTTCCTTTGCCTTACATGTTGGATGGAGCAGACGCCCTTCCTCGCCAAACTTGAGGTTCGGCCTTCTGGAGTTCAGCCGCTCTAAGCAGGGCCCTGGCGGTTGAGTGCCTTGCGGATGGCTTTCTTGGCGAAGATCGCGGATAGGCGTTCAACCTGTCTGGCTTCCGATTTCCGCTCGGCGCTTCGCTCCTGCGCCCGAGGTTCGTAACGCTGAGGGTCCAATCTCGTGCGTAGTCGCATAGGAGCAGAGTTCCCCAATACTTACGAAGAAAATCGGGCGGTCGTGAGGGTCGAATGTCGGGCGGGGAAGAGCCCGACGCTAACCCATGACCGTCGCGCATCCTTAACTTCTCCGACGGTATTGAACACTAACGTGCTCGTCAATACCGCGAATTCCGTAGGGCGATGCACCCTCCATCTGTGCGACGCGACCTCAAAGTCCTGACCGCTGGCACCATCGTGCGAGGTCGCCTCTACGAACGGGCCAGAGACAGGCGGCGTCCACGGATTGAGAATCCCTGAATCCGTACCATGGGGCAAGGTCAAACACGGCGTGGAGTGTGAACATCTGCGCGAACAGTGAGGAGACACCATGAATGGCAGACACCGAAACTCGGGCTGGTCGAGCGGGCAACTTGCCGCCGCTCCACCCGACATACCACCCGCGTTCGAGAGGCGCGCCCTTGAGTTGGGACTCACCGCGCCGACCTACGTGGAGTCTGGCGAACTGCGGCGCTGGTGCCAGGACAATCGAAACAAGTGCTACATTCCAGAGTGGCTGCTAAAGAGCTGGGGCATTTCGGTTAACTCGGATGTGCTGTGAGAGCAGCGTGACCGCGGCACACGCCAACGCCGTTGGCCCCTAAGAGGGCACAAATGCCAGGCTCTACAACGAGGTCTATGCCTCGAAGAACCGGTTTAGAGGCATAGCTCTTCGTCGCAGCTCTGCAGTCAATCACTCTGTTGTTCCCCACTCTCGCTCTTTCAATCGTGTACGCTGCCTTTGTGCTTCAACTCTTTCGCCGATTTTCGGTACATTTGGTACAAACGAGGGTAACTCGGAGCCAAACCGCGCAAGAATCCGCATGCGACGTTGCGATGGCGCGCATCGGTGGGGATTCTTCCGTGACGGGAGCAAAGTTCGCACCCGGTGCCCGACGTGCGAGGCGAATATCTGGACGAAGAGTAAGAACTGAATTTCTGGTACTATTTGTTACTATTTTCGTTTATGATGAGGCGGTTTTGGGCTGCTGTGGGCTTCGTCAGACTTCGTCAAACTTCACAGCAGAATGTTTTTAAATCACTGCGATAGCAGGTGGATCGATCGTTTTTTGCATTTTCAATGTGATTTTGGAATTTGCGGCAAGCACAATCCCACTCTCTCCGCCAGTTTTCAAATCGCAGCCAAACATGCGGGTTCCGCGAGCTTGTTACTATTTTTGAGCGATTCCTGTTACTAATAAATCGTGGGATCTCTTGGGTGGCTTTTCGGTACAACTTCGGTACAACTGAGCGAGAGAAAAGGTGGTTTGCTGCCCCCTAAGCGACACCAGTTAAAGCACTTGGAGTTTGTACTGCGATAGTTCGGGACCAGGGGGTCGGAGGTTCAAATCCTCTCTCCCCGACCAAATCCTTCAAGCAGTTAGAGCGACTTCAGCAACTTCAGTTATGGGTGCAACTGGCAATTTCGGTGCCACAGTGGGCATGTGGAAACCGAGGCCTGCTTGCTCCACCGTGAATCTGCGGAACTCGACACGTTCCTTCACCTTCGAGTAACCATCAGTGACGCTCTTGTCGGCGTGACCGATCCAGAAACGCCGCAGCCGTGGCCGTGGGATATGCGAAGAATCAAGACGGCGCTACAACTCCTTACGTCGGCTACTACTGCAAGTTCACAGTTCACTTCTCAACGTCGTTCTCCACGACTAGATCCCCCTTACCGTTCATACACTTGTAAGACCCGGCCCGCGGTTCGTGCCTCTTTCGGCCATCTCAGTTTCTTCCGTTCCAACCTCCTCAACAGTGGCTAAAGTTCACCTCGGGCCCCAGGTCGGTCCCAAAACGACTACGGGTTCTATTTTTCAAACCTCAGTAATCTAGTGTATTGACATCCGGCTGAGTTATAGTGCGCGCAGCTTGACCCAACCAATCTCAGGAAGATTCGGGTTAATCAACCACTCCTGGTGGTTTCTTGGCGCTGGTCGCGTGAGACCGCCACTCCGGCCATCGCGCAGACGGAAAAGCGAGGTGACCTTTATGAGAACATGCAGATTCGCTCTAGGCTTTGGACTGCTAGCCCTGGCAGCGTGCTTGCCGCTGGCACCCGGCGCTTTCGCCCAGATTCAGTCAACGAAGTCGTGTCCGGCAGGGCACGATTACTGGGATATCTTGAGCGTGATGATGATGGACCCGGGACTCGCCTCCCGCTACCACATGGAGGGAATCACTAACGGCCTGCCATCGTCGTACGTCTATACCATCTGGGATGAAAGCCAGAGCAAAGTGTATTACGTGAAGAATCCGCAAGGGAATCCCTGGGACATCAATCTTTATGATTCAAATTACATCTACCAATGGGTCACAGAACTGGACGACTGGAATGGCGTCAACCACTGGAACGATCCAACCAGCTGCAGGAAATTGAACAATGGCAGTCAGAACAGCACGGCCGACTTCTCCATGCGCTGGGCTGCCCGGTGTGCGGCTCCGGGAGGAGCCAACAGTTCGATCTGGAATCCCCCCACTCCCGACCTGACGAACAATACGAACTACTTCACCTACGTGGACCAGGTACAGCAAAGCCACTCCCAGGATCTCAACTATGCTTGGCTGAAAGTGCTAGTCCCAGAGAAGATGCCCATTACAGACCACCGGGCAGACCCGCCAGAATCGTTTTCCATCACGATTCTGCCGCTGCAATATACGTACAGCTGCAGTGTCTCGGGGAAAGTTGACTCCTGTAAGTTTCGCGAGGTTTTTGATTACGGCGTGGACACAGACGTCAACCCAGTGGACCACATCAAGCATAGCTATGGATGGGTTCGCTGGCGCTACTACACCAATTCGACGAAGGGAAATCCGAAGGCCGCTGCCGTCTGGGTACTGGCGAATACATCGACGTCAAATCAGTTGATGCCCGGACAGGTCAACATCAACTTTCAGTGTTTTTAGACCGGCTGGAGCCAGTCATCTCGCCGGCATCAGCCCAGCGGGCTCGACCAGAGAAGTTTCTTGAGAGAAGTTTCTTGAGACTCCGGCTAGTCCGGATTCATCTCGATCTGCCGGGGCGGTAAGGCCGGCATATCGGGATGCTGCTGGTCTCGCCATATCACGTCAAAACATTCGCCCTCGCTTTGAGCGAGCCAACTGGTTCCATCTTCGTACTTCACCGAGTGCGGGAAGAAGACCCAGCCCAGGACGGCTTGTGCGCTGTCGGCGCGAATGCCCGGCTTTTCGAGAGTCTGCTCCTGGCCGGGCAAAATGGGCTTCACCGAGGACCACTCGGAGTTGAACGGCCGCCGCAAATCCTGAGGCGCCAAAAACATCTCTGGCATGAGCCGCAAACTTGTGATGGTCTTGCTGCTGGTGTTCTTCACGATGAGCGTAAACTTCTCTGGATCCTTCCAGAAATCTCCGCCAGCAAACGCAACCGGACAAGCACGCGTGGGCGGCGCGGCGATGGTGTAAACCGCCATCATTCCTCCCTCCATGTGGTCTTCCACATGACAATGAAACATCCATGTGCCGGGATTGTCTGCGATCATGTCCACCGTCTTCATACTTCCTGGAAGAAGTTCGATCACATCCGTGTTCCTGCCGCCTTCGGTGACGGTTTCGCCGTGCCAGTGCGGAGTGTGCAGGTCGATCTCGTTTCCCATGCCCAGCAGGTGCCAGCGCACTTTCTCTCCCTGCTTCATGGTCAAGCCGGGCAGATTGCCAAAAATGAATCCGTTGATGGCATAAAACAGCCCTTCGGGCTTGCCTCCCATTTCGTTGAAGATCATGAACGAAGCAACAAATTCGCGGTCAACATCTTTAGGAGATCCATCGGGATTTGCTTTGCCTTTGGCGGTGACGATGATCGGCCCCAGCAGTCCGGCATTGATCTCAATTGCCGCGTCAACGTGGGCGTGATACCACCACACAATCGAGCTAGGCTGTCCAGGTCCGGGACCGCTGGTCTCGTTGGCGAACCAGTGATACGTGTACCGCGCGCCGGGAGCGACAAAGCCCCCTTTCGCCACCGGCAGATATAAAGACCCTTCGTTGATTTTGTCGTAACGCAGGCCGTGAGGATGCATGTCGTGACCACGGCGGCTACGATTCAGGAAATCCACAACCACTTCGTCCCCCACTTCAGCGCGAATCACTGGCCCGAGAATTCCCAGCCACGCAGGCTGCGGCTTCGTAGTAGTAAAGGTGCCGTCTGTGTATTCGACGAAGCGTGTCTTCGGCCATTGCAACTGGAGCCACGGCTTCCGGATAGGCGTCGCCGTGAGCAGATCGTGGCCGCTGGGCGCGTAGTTCCAGGGGACGTCTTCGGCAGCGATGTAGTAGTGCCGAGTCGCTGCCAGGCAGGAGGAAACTGAGAAGAGGACAAACCACAGCACAAACGCCCGCTGGATTTTCACGGAAGCCATTATCCCACTGTGGGGATCATTCTGAAATGATCCCCCAGCCTCGGAGGCCTGGCAGGCACGGCCTATGGACGCGTCACTCCAGAGATCCTGGCCGGCGCTGGCCCACTCGTTGTGAAAGTCGCAGTCACTGAGGTGTTGGCAGTAACCGTGATCGAACAAGTGGCAGTGCCGCTGCAGTCCGCGCCACTCCATCCCGCAAAATTGTATCCGCTGTTCGGTGTTGCGGTGAGGGTGACGTCGGTGCCATAGGCAAATGAGCCAAAACAACCTTCCCCGCCGGGCTCGCATGTAGTGATGTTCCCAGGATTGCCCGCGACCGACCCGGAGCCTGTAGCGCCCGAAATTGTGACCACTAAGGCAGGAGGATCGTTCCAACTGGCTGGCGGAACCAGGCTGCACTCGCCGTCCGTTACTTGAGTGGGCGGGGTTGGAGCGGTAGCCCATGGTTTGTTCACAAAATCAAAAAACTCGGTCATGTCCATTTGCGAGGCATCGCGCGCGGTGAGCGAGGGCAGGCCGAATCGGGTCTCAACCATCTTGAGCACCGCTGTGGTGTCGCGAACATTGTGAGACACGAAGTTCTTCACTGAATAAGGTGAAATCACGATCATCGGCACCCGATACCCTGTCCATGCGAAATCACAAGTTCCTTGTCCGAGTTCTTGCCCCGGCTTGGTGCAGATATCGTTGAGAGCCGCGTTCAGATCGATCGGGGATAGAAAGTCGCCTGGGGGCGTCGCCGGTTGCGGTGGCACGTGGTCGTAAAGACCACCGGCTTCATCGAAGGTGAAAATCATTGCTGAATCCGCCCAATTGGGGCTGGCCATAAGGTCGTTGATCAGACCGGCTGCGTAACTGGCTCCAGCCTGGACATCGGCCGGAGTAGAAGTATCGAGATCGTTGGGGTGCTCATCGAGTGACGCGGCAGAGGCGGGTTCAATCAGTGCGAATTGGGGCAACGTCCCATTCGCTGCGTCGACTGCAAATTGGGTCACCGGGACGATATTTTGCAACAAGTCCGGGGTCTGGCCGGCGCTATTGATGATCGTCTGTTCGTACGTGAACATATTGATATAGGAGCTTTCGATCAGGCACTCCGCGTTCGCGTCCGAAATATCGTTATTACATGCGGCGCCGGTGATCGGATTAATGACGGCCTCAGAGTTGACATAAATCTTCCAGGTGATGCCGGCATTCTGCAGGGCCTCGAAAATGGTTTTATTGACGAGGGGGCCGTCCGGGGCGGCCAGGGGATACGCGTGTCCGGCGGAGGTGGCGGCCAGCAGGTACATGCGGTTGAGTTGGGTCCGATTCATCAGCGGAGAAAACCAGGTGTCCGAAGTCCCGAAATTGGAGGCCATGAAGTAGTAGTAGTTCAGGTCCGTCCAGTCAAAATAACCCATGGCTCGTACCCCGTTGACGTCCATGAGCGGAGGGACTTGATATTCGGCGTCATACGCGGCGGTATAAACAAATCCGTTCAGCGGCGGAGGATTTTCGGCGGGTTGATCCGCCTGGTTGGTGTAGTCCCAATTGTTATGGGCCTCGTTCCAGAAGGGGCTCTGCTCTTCCTGGCACTCGGATTCGAAATGAAAGGAGCTCACAGGATAGCTGGGGTTCGGAGTGCATATTCCATCGGTAACCGTCGGGTCGCAGCCCGGGTTCGTAGGTGGCGCTGGGGTTACGCCGTTCACCGGCGGATTAAACTGCGCCAACCCGTTGAAGGTCTGCCCCTTGGTCCCATATCCATTCGCCGACCAGTATCCCAGCATCGCGCCGAAGTAATGATCTAACGACCGATTCTCCTGGGCGAAGAGGATGATGTGGTTCAGTGCGGCGTAGGGGTTACCGGGGCTGAAGCTCGCAGTCACTGAAGCCGTGGCGGTCACGGTGACGCTGCAGCTTGCCGTTCCCGTACATGCGCCGGACCAACCGGCAAAAACACTATTGGCTGCTGGAGTCTCGCTTAGCGTGACCTGGGTATTCTGCGTGAAGCTCGCAGAGCATGTCGTCGGACAATTGATTCCGGCCGGGCTGCTAGTCACGGTTCCTGTGCCCGTCCCCGCCTCAATCACGGTCACTGCATAACTGGGAGACGCGGAGTTGAAGGTCGCAGTCACGGATTCCGCTGCAGCCACGGTGACGCTACAGGTTGCCATTCCCGTACACGCGCCACTCCAACCAGCAAAGGTGCTGCCCGTTACCGGGGTTTCGCTTAGCGTGACCTGGGTTTTCTGCGGAAAACTCGCAGAGCACGTAGTCGGGCAATTGATTCCTGCCGGGCTGCTGGTAATGGTTCCCGTGCCGGTCCCCGCCATCGCCACGGTCAATCCATCACCGGGATTGAACGTAGCGCTAACGCTAGCGGCGGCCGTCAGGGTCAGGTTGCAGGTGCTGGTGCCGGAACAGCCGCCGCTCCATCCGCCGAAAAAATAGTTGCTGCCCGCAGTTGCGGTCAGCGTGATTTGCGTGTTCTGGTCAAAGCTGGCGCTACACGTCGTGGGACAGTTAATCCCTACTGGGCTGCTGGTCACCGTTCCCGCACCCGTCGCCGGGGCCGTGACGGTTAACTGGTAAGTTTGAGGCTGCGTCTGGGAGCCACCGCCCGCACTTACGCAACTGGCCAGTGGCAGGGTGGACAGGGCAGACAACAACGTCAACCAAAACGTTAACCGAGACTTCATGGTGTGTTGCTCCTGGGAGGAGTCTTATTTCGATGAAAGTGAGTACCAGACGGTTGTGTCTAGAGATATGTCTGTAGAGATATTGTGTCAATGTGTGTCGAGATAAAAAGCAGTTGACGAGGAGCGCGTTCGTGACTGAGGAGTCCGGCTCGCCCAGGGCGCATTCCACTTCCGAGCAAGCTTTGAATTCTTACCTGGTCAGGTGGTCAGGCGAACGCGAGTGAATGGTCACCGGGAGTTCCGCCTTTTTTCGAAGCGGCGGTGGTGGCGGGATGGCTCTGGACGGCCTGCATGATAATCCATTGAACATCGGTTCGCCGGTAGGGAGCGGATATCACGTCGAAGGCCCCCAATTCGATCGCCTGGCGGTAACTGTCCTCCGAGTACGCCTGAGCCAAGACGACGACGCGAACCTGGTCTAGCTTGTGCTTTAACAACGTCATCACATCCTGATAGGTTCCATCGGGAAGCTCCGCCTCGCAGAGGACCAGTGCATGGTTCCCCCGTCGCAGACCGCGCCGAGCTTGCTGCAAGGTTAAGCACCAACAGACCTCAAGCGACCACTCTAGAACCGCGCTTTCTATCACCTGTCGATTTTCAGTGGAGCAGATCACTAACATCCGCCAGCGCATAGTTGTCCCACCACTCACTCTTGACCTCGAACGGCGTCCGCCGACAGGCCCAGGCGAGCAGGCCCGCGTAAATTTTCCCAATGGGATCGTGAAGACCTTGGACAGTGCTCTTCGCGCAGACCCCACACTATTGTGGTGCGTCCTTTAGTTGTGCAAAACAGTGCGATGGTTGCTTGTCATTTTGATGAACGGCATAGGTATTTCGAATCCGTCCGGCTCGGGCCTGACCCGTTTTCCGCAGAATCGGGCGAGCAAAGGCGTGAAATGGTCCTTGCGAGCGCTGTAACGTGGATTAATTAGAGGTTCGATCTTTAAAGGTTCGATCGATCGGCAGGTACTTCATTTCCGCTCCATGATCCTGGGTTACATGATCCTGGGTTACATGATTCCGGGTTACACAAACTCGAGGGTGCGACCGAGACTGCAGGCGCCTCAACGTTATTCCGGCGCGAGTCCGTCGTATCGCCCAAGGGCAGCCGGATAACGACCACCGTGCCCTTGTGGCTGGAGCGAATCCTGAAACTGCCGCCCAGTTGCCGGGCGCGTTCTCGCATCCCCCGAAGGCCGACACCGGACGCGCGACCAGCTTCGATCTCGCGGACTTTCCCTCTTGGAATGCCGGTTCCGCGGTCCGCGATGGCCAGCGACACCTGGCGTGAAGAGCGCACAATACGTACGGTCACAGTGCGGCTATCGGAATGCCTGTGAACGTTTGTCAGGCCTTCCTGCACGATGCGAAACAGAGCCGTCTCCAGCTCGCGCGGCAATCGCCCAAAATCCTCTGTGATCTCAAACTGAACCTTCATGCGGCTGCGTTCCGCGAATCCTTCGAGATATTCCCGGACGCCCGGTGCTAATCCCACCTCATCCAGAAGCGGGGGGTGCAGCAGATGAGAGATCGTGCGGATTTCCTCGGAAACCTGCGCCAGCAAGGCTGTGTTCTCAGAGATAGCCCTCGCTGCGATCGGACTCAGATGCTTCTCCGCCAGGGCTGTACCGTGATTCATCGACATTGCCACCAGCAATTGACCCACACTGTCGTGCAATTCACGAGCCACCCGCCTTTGTTCCTCATCCCGCAGCTGAAGCAGCCTGCCCGTGAGCTCCATGAGGCCTTCCTCAGCCAGTTTGCGTTCCGCGACTTGCGCTTTCAGCTCAGCGGCCAGTCTGGCAATTTCGCTGGCCGCGTGGAGCCGTGCCGAACGCTCCGCATCCAGGAACTGAATCACACGAAGGGCGGAGCCGGTAAAGTCGGCCAGATCCGTCAGGATGCGAACGTCCTCGGAATCGAAGGCGATGCCTTCTTCGTGAGAAAAAATCCAAATCGCGCCGGCCGGACCTGGCCCCATGAGAGGCACGACCAAAGCTTCTACGACCGGCACCGGAAGACCGTTGAGAAAAGGAAAGTGTCTCGCGGGATACAAGAACAGTTGCGCGGCCATGGGGTCGAGAGACACCCCGCGGGGGTTGAGGTTCGGTGGAGCGAGAACTACGTCGTTCTTGAGCAACCCAGCCAAGCTTGTCCAACGAAAGATGGGCTCGCTCCCCGGAACCGTTTCGACCAGGCGGATAGCGGCCGAGCCGGCCCGGCAAAGTTCCAGCGCAAGCCGAAGCACGGTGTCCGGCAGTTGCCGCGGAGCATTCGCCATGACGCGTGCCAGGTTTCGGAAAGCTTTGCTCTCGGTTTCCAGATCTCGCGTTCGGCGAGGCCGAGCGCGCAGGTCACTACCGGTGAGAATGCCCTCCGAACGGCGAAATTGTTGGTTGTCTCCCATCTTGATTGGCCAGTACAGGAAAGCTACCTTGGACCTCAGGGAAAAGCTGGTCAGTCTTGACCATTTGCCAGCACATTTGCGTTCGCTGCTGCGGCGAAAGAGAATAAAGATTAGTGTCTCGTATTGATCAGTATAAGAAAGGCCCTGATGTTAGATTTCATTCATGTCTGAGCCTAGTGGTATTCGCGTATCTCCTGAGCACGTCCCGATCGTCGGTGGCGGCAAACCGCTTTTCCGCGGTGAGCAACTTCCACAGCCAGCCTCACCAGATGCCTGGATGACGCCGGTCGCCCCGCGGAATGTGCCCAGCCACTTGAGTAATGAGAGCCGGACGGCAAAGTCATTCCGAATCCTGATCGCCGACGACCACGATGTCGTGCGCTGCGGTGTTCGCACGTTGCTGGAAACGCATCCGGGATGGACGGTCTGCGGCGAAGCGCGCAATGGCCGCGAAGCAGTGGCCAAAGTGGCGGAATTGAAGCCCGACTTGGTTGTCATGGATGTAGCCATGCCGACGCTGAACGGAATGGATGCTGCGCGCCAGATTCTCAAGGACAGACCTGGAACACCGATCCTTATTTTCACGTTGTACGAGTCGGACGAGTTGATACGCCAGGTTCTCGAAACCGGAGCTCGCGGATTCATTCTGAAGTCCGACGCGGCGCAAAACCTGCTGTTGGCGGTCGAGGCGCTGCAAAGGCGCGCCACCTTCTTCACGGCGCGTGCGGCAAAAATGATGCTGGACGGCTATTTGCACCGCAACGACGGTGATTCCGGGAATACGATGAGAGATCGATTGACAGCGCGGGAACGCGAAGTGGTGCAGCTATTGGCCGAAGGCAGTAGCAGCAAGGAAGCCGCGGTACTGTTGAATCTGAGCGTCAAAACCATCGAGACTCATCGCACCAATGTGATGCATAAGCTGGATGTTCACTCCGTTGCCGGCCTGGTTAGATATGCCGTGCGCAACTCCATTGTGCAGGCCGCGTAGGCAGGCTCGGTCACGACCTTACCATCATCGGCGGCCCGGTCACGGGCCGCCGTTCTTTCTTTAGTCGAGCGGTCGAGCCGTCGAAAGCAATAGAAGCCGGCTATTTCCGTGGTGTCCTGGGTTTGTGGCGAGCGGCTCAATTCAGTTTGAAAACTACCTGCACGCTGATCAGAACGGGCACCGGCGTACCATCTTTGGTCGCCGGCGCGAATGTCCATTGACTCACGGCGGCTATCGCCTTTTCGTCCAGACCCATCCCCAGAGAGCGGATCACACGAATATCCCGTGGTTTTCCGTCCGCACCCACGATCAGCTTAAGTACGCACATACCCTGCAACTTGGCTTCCCGCGCTTGTTCGGTGTAGTCCGGATCGGGCATGGCCAACGGACGCGGCGCCAGCACTGACCCTCCGACTTTATACGCTCCCCCGCCGGCGCCACCGCCGTATCCTTCGCCTACTCCGGGGCCCGCCCCCCTACCAACTCCACCGCCGGAGCCCGACCCAATACCGCCGCCCGACCCAGTCCCGTTGGAGGCGGCGATGGTTGGCAGGGCTGCCGTGGCGGGAACTCCCAGGTTCGGCGCGGAGGCGGCCATCTGGATCTGTGGCGGCGCAACCATCGTGGGCTCAGCCGCCAGCTTTGGATGTTCATTGCGCACCAGGATCACCGGAGGTGTGATTTGTTGCTCGGCCACGCGTGGCATCTTGCCTCGGGGCGCTTGGAGCCTGTCACGATCTCCACCCCCGCCGCCTCCTCCAGCCTGCTTAGTGGCCAATGGCAATGCGTAAGATTCGAGAGACGGTGCGATGAGTGTGACTCTCGTGACCGGTTTTGCCTCGGATCGCACTTCATGCGTCAGCAGGGAGAAGGCCGCCACAATGATCAGCGCGTGTACCAGGAACGAAGCCAGTGCGCTCCGCGTTGTCGATACCCCGTGCCGGCCCCAGGAGTCGCTAAGCGTGAACGCATTCGGCGATAGTACTGGTTGCGAAATCGCCCGTAGGCGCACTTCCCGAATAGGAATCGTGGCAACTGCCTCAGCTTTACGGACGCGACCTACAGACTCAGTGGGCATGGCCAGTTCCAGCCTGGTCATGGCTTCTCCTGCGATAACGAACTGGATCCGCGCAAACCAAGCGGCACTCGCGTCGAACAGAAATTCATATGCTGACCTATGCGTCCTTGATTACCTTACGGTGGGCAGGAGCCTCCGTCCATGCAGTGGACACCGTATACGGGCGCCGCATTTCGAGTAGCCAAGATGTGCGATGTGACGCGGCTAAGGGAAGCTACGGCATTCCTCGATCGCACCTAAGGGTTTTCGCCGAGCGGAACGGCACTCTGCCTGATGCCTCTTGACCCTCACCCTCCGTCCTTCCGCATATCCTCAGCCGCATACCCCCAGCTAGCGACTGAAAACGCTCTGTTTTCCAAAATTCCTCCGCCACACCCCCTTCATTTTGCATCGAAATCGGGTTGCATCAGAATCTCTCACATTCGTTTCGAGTGTTTCCCGGAGGCACATGTCGTTGAATGAACTGCCAGTTGTCCGATCTCCCGCTCAAATCCCGGCCCATGGAGTCATTTCCGAAAAAGATGGCCAGCCGCAGATGATCCGCGATCGCGGACCATTGCTCGGCCTGGCTCGCAAGTTGCACGAAAATGAGACGACACTCGCCTTCATGCGACATGCCTTCCGCATGTTCCAGCGCATCGGGATCACGGTGAGTCCGAACCACTACTACTGGCCTGTGCCCGACTTCCGCGAACTTGAAGCCCGGAAATGGCCAGCCGAGGAAGTGCCCGCCGGGCTGGATCTTGCCTTCGACCGGCAGTTGGATTTCCTGCAAACCGTGGTTCCGCAATACCAGAGCGAATGGGCATCGGACTCGGCGCCCTTCTTTAGCGTGGGCTACAACTACAGCAACGGCTTCTTCGAAACCGTGGATGCGGAGATCGCTTACTGTCTGGTCCGCCATTACAAGCCGCGACGGATCGTGGAGGTGGGTGGCGGTTACAGCAGCCGCGTCATGGCAGCGGCCCTCGATCTAAACCTGAAGCTGGATGGAGTGCGCGGCGAGCTGATCACCATTGACCCAAACCCGGACCGGTTCCCCCAGAAGGCGCTGAGCGATCGCGTTCATCTCATCACCCAAAACATTCAGGATGTGGACCTCGATATATTTCTCAGCCTGCAAAGCGGTGATTTTCTGTTTCTGGACTCAAGTCACGTAGTGGGAATCGGCAGTGATGTGGTCCGCGAGTATCTCGAAATCGTTCCTCGCATCGCCAGCGGTGTGCTGATCCACGCCCATGACATCTTCATCCCTTCCGACTATCCCCGCGAGGCGGTCTTGCACAATCTCGCCTTCTGGTCCGAGCAGTACCTGCTGCAGGCCTTGCTGATGTTCAATCCGAAATTCGAAGTGCTGTGGGGCAGCAGTTGCATGCAAAGTCGCGCAACCGCGGAGCTTGAGAATGCTTTCCCGCACTGGCGGAACAGCTATCGCAACATGCCGCCCAAGAAACGCTGCTTCCTGCCCACGCGCGATGGCGACCACATCTGGCCCTCCAGCTTCTGGATGCGGAAGCTGGCTTGAGTCGATTACCAAATCCCCTTGTCGTCTCCCGTAATCCGCAGATTGACGAAGGCGGCGGCGGCCAGCACCGGCAATAGAGACAAGCGAGCCGCAGCCCGAAAGCGCCGGGCCGCTCCGGTTCCGATGAGTTGCTGCAGAAACAGTTGCGAACCCTCCGGCAACATGGGCAAGCGCAGGAACTGTTCCCCTACGTAGGTGACCTCGGCTCCGAAACGTGCCGAGTCCACCACAAACTCCGGCAGCGGGAGCGGGCCAACGCCGGCGCGCTCGTTGTAGTCGGAAGTGATCTTCAGCAAGGTTGCTACGCCCGGCCAGATCGACCAGCGCCGGGCGGAAGAGCGCAGCCGCACAAAATCCAGACGGCTTGCCCGCACCAGCCCCGTGAGGTTCACGATGTCGGTGAAGCGAATGTAGAAATGGCGGTACATCCTTTGCAGAGTCGCGAGCGTGACCTGTTCCTCTGGAGCCGGAACGCGAAAGTGAAAAGGGCCGGCCTCGCGCATCACACTGGTTTCTTCCAGGTAGGCTGGCAGCGCGTCCTGCTCGCCGGTTTGTCCGAGACAACCTACATGGATCTCCACTAATCGAGGCAGTCCCGGAATGCGGAAATTCCATTTGTGCGCCAACCGATCGCCCCAGCTCTGCGGCTGCACCTCGGCCTGCAGTTCGCTCTGCATCGCGCGCACGGTATCACTTTCGCTGGCTGCGATAAACAGATCAAGATCGCTGCCGATATCGGGCCAGTGATCGAGGGTCTTGATCACGAGCGGGGAATGCCCGGTCCGTTCGAGCGCGCGCACAACCTCGTCCAAAGACGCGAGCGCGTGTGCGATCTGCGCTTGCTCGACCTGCACTAGCTGCTGAAGATCGTCGGCGTCCACAAACTGCGGCGTGACCGGACCGTCTACGGACAACTTCTGCAAGAGCTGCAACGTGCGAAGGTATACGCGTTGTAATTCCGCAAAGCGCAGAAAGTCAGACGACTCCTCCTTGGACATGTGTTGCAATCCCGCACGCACTCGCTCGAGTTGCGGGCTGGGTTCGTCGCGCTGCTCCTGGGGCGCGAGCTCATGAAGATGTAAGACCGCCAGCATCTCAAACATCGCCGCCGCGCGTTCTCTCGTCTTCGTCATTGACTTCCTCCGTGCTTGATATCGGCTTTCGGTTCGTCACAGTGCGGCAGGCCGCGCTCGATCGCCGTTCCTTCTTCGTAGTCGTTCCAGGTAGCGATCAGGACAAACGGAATAGGGTGGGAAGGTTCGTTGTTTTCGTCGAACAGGCGAAGCGTATCTTCAAAGGTCTCTCCGCACCGTGCGTCGATGTGCCGGTTCAAGCTCCAGGAAGCTTTCGTGTCGTTGAAGCCTGGCCAGACTCCGCCCACGGCAACCTCGTCCGGATGCTTGGTTCGCATGTTCGTGTAGAAATCACTCAGGTAATCTTCGCCCCACGCGTGACCGTCCGGAGTCCAACCCGCGTGCCCGGGATACACCCATGCGTACTCACCGTCGAAAGCTTTGGCGAACTGAACGGGCGGGTCGTCCTCATACAGCAGGATTGGCGGCGATTCCCACTGATTCACCTGCTGACGCACCTGGCTCCAATCCGTGTGGCCGCGCTTGGGAAACACAAAGACGACGGGCCGCCCCTGGTACATCAGGTAGGCGTCACGTCCCGGGGCGCTGGGGCCGATATATTTTTGGTACGCCAGCTCCATCGCCTCCATCGCGTCTTCCGTTGCGTGTCCGTTGTCATCCTGGGTTTCGTCGTACATGAGCGCGATGTGAAAATGCTGCTCGCTGGCGATTCGCTCGAGAAGCGCCGTACTACGATCGAGAAAAGGACGCCGCGGACCGTACCAATCCACCACGAAAGCATAGATGCCCAGGTTGCGGGCCTGCTCAATTTGCTTGCGCAGAACGTTCGGGTCCTGGCTGTTATAGCCGACGTCGATGTGGTCTGGGTCGCCGAACCACGGTTGGTAGTCCGCCAGAACCTTGGGGTTGCCGGATGAGGCAGAGATATCTTTGAGGGCGAGAGTGCGCGAACTCGCGTGCGTGCACGCATTCGGAGTCGCACCCACGACCAAGACCTGCGTTAATAGGACAAAGTGATAGAGTTTCATCCACGACTTTCCGCACATGTTGCGACGAAACGGCTTACGACGAAACGGAGCCGCCAAGAGTTGGTTCGAAGCAGACGTACAAGACCGGACTCAGAAGGATTTGGCAGAAACTTCCTCAAGATCTCGAACGTACCAGCGATCTGCGCCCGGGGTCATGAGAACGATGTACTCGTGGGGCGCATTCTGCGCATCGATCAACTTACTTCCGTCGAAGGTCTGGATCTCCAACTGAGCTTCGTCGAGAAGCTGCATCGCCGCTCCATCGCTGGAATAGAAAACCGCCCTCAGATTGTGGCCGTGATCGACGATCCGAACATGCACGCCCGCCTGCTCTTGTTCGGCGATTCGGTGCGTAAGGCGATCTTTCGCAAGTCCGACGAACTCTTCATCGATTCGCCCGGACCGATCGGATTCCAAGGCCTCCGCCAGATCATGCCATGCCAGTGCGTAATGACGCGCAATCGTCGTTCCCGTGAGTTCCTCAATGGGACGCGGCGTAAGTCCGCCAGCATCGAGGTGGACCTGAGGGAGGTCAACCTTCGGCGACGATTGGGCGATCGCCAGAACACAAGCTGCAATCACAAAGCTGGCAGCCTTGACGAACCCAGGCTTGACCTTCTTAAGCGCCCATGTCCCGGCGACGATGATTTTCATAGTCCTCCGTTGAGGGCGACGGCGACTTCATTCCCCAGCACCACGCCGCACGCGACGCTGATCTGCGCTCGCCCGTGAACGCTGAACTGCACTCGCGCGATGCCTTTCTTGATTGGCGTATCCACCGTGCTTTTGCCCAGCTTGTCAATTTTGGTGAATGAAACGATGGTGCCGTCCGGAAGTGTGTTGCCGCTGCAATCGCGCACCGGATCGGTTTCCAGGCTCACCCCATTCCCGCTCCCTACAGCTTTCATGCGCAATCCGCAGGCTTCCGCCGCGACCTGTTGAATCACTCTCGCTTCTTCCACATGGCCCAGGACCGCGGTCACCTGAACCCGCCCCTCTTGTGGCGTAGAGTCCATGCGCATCCAGGCCACACCGTTCCGCGTGGAGCCTCGCCGTGAGAAGCCGGCTCCGCTGGCCGGAGTGATCCGGAAATCGACTACTGCCGGAGTCCAAATCAAGTTGAAATACTGGTCAAACACAAATGCAGTGGCATCAATTGAATCGGGCGTGGAGACGGGCACCCGCGAAGGATGCAGAAAGAAGCTCATGTGCGCCGGTTGCGCGGCTTTTACCCAGAATGTTGCGGAAGTGCATGATGCCGTGGGGCTACAGAGGATTGCCTGGTAGCGTCCCGCGCTGCGCACATCGCTGGACTGAATCTGCACCTCGCTCCCGAGGCTCACCGGGCGCTTGACAACATGGTCTGGCCCCAAGAGATAGAAAGTTGCTTGCCCGGAGCCATCGACGGAAATTGAGAAGCCCCGCCCTGCTTCCACCACGGATGGCACTTGCAGTTGAGCAGCCCTGGCCCAGCTGGGCAGCGCGCACAACAAAGCCAATAGCGTGAGGCGCGTGAACCGTGCGAAACCGCTTTTCGGGATTCGCTTCATGTCAGTTGCTCGACCGCGAGTAGTGATTGACGATGACGCGATAATTCTTCAGCCGCGCCGCAATGTCATCCGGAATGTCGACCGCAAACGCTACGGGCACCTGCGGCATGAGCGCCTGATCGACATAACCATCCGACACCCAGATTACTTTTCCGAAGTTGTCGTAGTAAGCTGCCAGGACCTGCGCAATATTGACCGGGCGCCCGCTTTGATTCACCAGTTCACCCTTCAACACGGTTCGGTTCAATCCATCTTTGCTTACCGTCTGATCGGTGACTGCAATTACCGGATCGGCGCTGGCTGGGACTAAGAGAGCACGCGCATCCATGCGCACACTCTTCACCGCATCCATCCGCACCCCCGGAAAGTCAATGCGATAAGGCGAAACCTGCTTGGGGAGCAGCACATGCGAGATCAGATCGAAGCTGCCTTCTTCCTCAATGGCAGATCCATCCGCTTTCAGCAGCGTCGCATTCACGTTCAAATACGCGGGAACGGTGTCTTCATTCTCGACCTCTCCGACAATCACCACGCGGCCGGGGCGCGAGATCGCGTTCATCGACGTGATGCGCACTTTCGGCGAGTCTACGTCTTGCGCTCCCCAGTTCTGCGAGGTGTTGCGGCCGATGACGTCCCAGCTCAAGTAGTTCACCGACACCACCTGGGGCGGCACCGTGGGAAACACCGGTTTCGGCCACACTACGCGCCAGACCGTACCATCGCGGCGCACGCGTAAATCCCGAACATCGTCGAGAGAGCCGACCGCGCTCGACCAATTCATCCGCAGGCGGACCAGGGCCTCGTCACGGTCGGCGTGCAACGGCGAAACCTCCGCAGTCTGCAGCGACGAGTAGGTGCGCAAGCTGCCGTCACTTCCCGCGATCTCGCGAATGAAGGATGCAAGATCTGTGTCGCTGCTGCGATCGAGCGAAGCGTAGGCCTGTTGGTAGTTGTGAGCCTGGATCTGGCTCATCAGGGCCTGCACCGCTTCCTCAGGAGTTACCGCAGAGAACATGGCATGCTGCTTCAGCCCCCCAGACTGCAGCCAGGCGATAACGACAAGAACTGTGGTGGCAACGGCGAGAAAAGTAACCAGCAGCCACTTCATGAGCGCACCTCATGAGCATGAGCATGAGCATAAATGCCGTCCGGGGTTTCCCTGGGAAGCGCCGTCTCTTCATGGATGTTGAGCGGGTCGACGTTGAGCGGTTCGACCTGCATGCGGCGCGGTTCGACCAGCATCCACACAAACAGGATCGCCAGGAAGCTGCTGCCGATGGGCAGCGTGCCCCAGATCAATCCTTCCCATGGAGCCGGCATGGCATCGGACGGAATCTTGCGCGCGGGAACCGCATCATCCTTGGACCAAACCGTTATTGCGCCGGAGTCATAACTCTCGACCTGGCGCCATCCGCCGAACACCAGCAAAGGCTCATAGAACGGATCGTGCACGAAAATGAATTTCAGACCGTAGTGGTTGGCATGCTGAAGCATGGCACGAAGAGAATCCATGCCGGCGACCCCGAAGAACTTCGCGTTGGTCAATTGCGCCGCGCCGTAACGGGTCATCTCGGGCAACAAGCGGGCTGAGTTGTACTCGCCATCCACGCTGCCCGCGGTGGCATATGTCGAAACCTTGGGGAGGGCATTACCGAAACCGAGCGTGAGATAGCGGTATTGATCGTGGCCATCGCGATTCAGGAATGCAACCACTGAGTCCACATTGAGTGAACTAAACGTTCGAAAGGGGCTCCATGCCAGCCACCCCAGTGCGAGCGCCAGGCTCGCAATCGCGGCTGTACTAACGCCGATCGCCCCCCGGCGTGGGAAACGATCGATGAGTTGCTCGACCAGCAATCCCACAATCGGCAGTGCCAGCACAGTTGCCCACAACGTGAAGCGTTCGTAAGTGAGAATTTCGAAGGCCCGGCCGAAGATCCAGCGCGGGACGGGCGTTGTGCCGCCCAGCGCAATCAGAAAGGTAACCCAGAACGCAAGCAGCAGCACTCGCAAACGAGGATTCGATGCACCCTTGATCACGATAAAGGGCAAAGCCAGGATCAGAGCACCGTACGGCACGATGAAGTAATTCATCCCGTAGATCCAATTCATCAGGAAGTTCGAACGGCTGGCGTGCGGGATGGGCATCTGGTCGATGGGATGCCGGATAATCGCAATCCAGTAGGGCAACAGAACGACTCCAACCCCAACTGCAGCAATCGCGGCGAACAGCACACCGCGCCCTATGATGGGGGCGCCGGGTTGCTCCTTTTCGTGTCTGTCGTACCACGCCAGCCACAACACAGGCGCCGCAAACAGCACGGAGCCGAAGATGAGCGTCACGTGATGGGCGGATGCGGCCGCCAGCGCGAGAGCAAGACCCTTCAATAGTGATCGCCAGCTCGCTGAGATGCACCACGAATAGAAATAAGGCAGGGCGAGAAAATACAAAGCTGCTGACATAGTGGTCGGTAACTGCCCCGCCGAATAGACAAGAAATGCGATGCTGCCGGCGAACACGGCCAGCACTCCTGCATAACTGGCTGCACGGTCATCCACCCAAAGCTGCGCGAACCGGTACGCGCCCACCGCCAGTAGGACGACGGCGGCCAACTGCACCAGCATGAACGCCTCAGTGAGCCCAACAATATGGGAAAGGAGCGCAATCCACTGGTGAGTCAGCGGAGGATAAGTGGTCTGGGAGAAGCCGGCAAACCATTTTTCGTTCCAGGGATTGAACCAGTGATGCGCATAGTGCGACGCAAAAAAGATGTGCAAGTTTGCGTCATACGACGTCGTCGCTGGCAGTTGCATTACGAGCAAAGGCCCGTGTATCGCGAGCGCCAACAAGATGATGGCAGCGACCGGAATCGGGCGTTGCCAAATACTGGTCTCAGTCGGTAGCGCAAATGTTTTCTGGCGGTCTCTCATTGGGTCGAAGTGTTTGATTCCCCCGAGCCGGGCAACGGTTGGTCAGTATTTTGGAGGTCGCCCGCATGCAAAGGGCCCAACCACAACGGGAGCTTCTTGCATCTCAGCGACAACGGAAGAGCAGGCGTGTACCCCAAACGCCAGTAGCCGGATTATCAGACATTAATGTCGGGCAGGAGGAATGTTGCCCTCAGAGTTCAGAAGTGTGGTCTTCAGGAGCTCGGTGCGGTTTGCCGTCCTGATCGTGGCCACTGCCGGTGCTGCCCAAACTTGCGCCGCCCAAACCTTTGATGTGAACGGCCAAACCTCGTCCTCTTCCACTTCGCCCGCGCCTTCGAAAAAGCGACCCGCGCAAACGACAAGTGACCAGACCGGAATGGGCTGGGGCGCGAGCATCGAGGTGGCGCGCGAGGCGCGAGCCGCGCAGACCGCGTTGCAACACGGCGATCCGCGCGATGCAACGGCGCATGCCCAGCGGGCGGTCAACTCCGCTCCGCAGAATCCCGATCTCTGGTTTACGCTGGCTTACGCAGCGCGACTCAGCGGGCAGTATTCGCTTTCTGTCGATGCCTATCGCCGCGGTCTCGCTCTAAAGCCATCTTCGGTGGAGGGGCTTTCCGGTCTGGCGCAAACCTACGCCCGCATGGGTCGCACCGCGGAAGCGCAGCAAACGCTGGAAGAGGCCCTGGCCGCCAATCCTAAGAGTGACGTGGATCTTCAACTCGCAGGCGAACTGCTGTTACCCACCGATCCCAAACGGGCCGTTGACTACCTGCAACGCTCGGAAGCGGTGAAGGCGTCGGCGCGCACCGAACTTTTGTTGGCTCGCTCCTATGATCGAATCGGAGATGCCGAATCCGCACACAAGATGCTGGAGCGAGCACGCCATTCGGCCCCGACCAATCCCGAGGTGCTCCGCGCGGTTGCGTCTTACTACCGCGACACGGGCCAGTACGAGATGGCGATCCGCATCCTCGAAGACTTGCACGCCAAAGACGTGGGCACGCTCGCCGAACTGGGATATTCCTACGCGCTGGCCGGCAACCCACGCGCGGCGGCGCGCAATTATGGCGCGGCCGCAAGCCGTGCTCCGCGCGATATTGAGATCCAACTCAATGCCGCGCAAGCCATGCTCAATGACGGGGAGTTCGACCAAGCCACGGCCCTCCTGAACCAGGCCGCAACGCTGAATCCCGAGCACTACCGGGTGCATGCCTTGCGGGCAAGGCTCGATGCGAGCCAGCATCGGAACGAGAATGCGATTCGCGAATATGAGGCGGCGCTGCAGCACTTGCCCGAAGGCGTGCCTGAGGGAGTTCTCTATCCGATCTCGTTGCGCGTGGATCTTGCCCAGATCTACCGCGATGCCGGAGATACCACGAACGCAGAACGCGTCACGAAAGACGCGTCCAATGCTATCCATACGCTCGACGTGACAGGCCCCACGCGGCCCGAGTTCTTGCGCCTGCGAGCCGCGACCGAAGTAGCCGGAGGCGATGTCGACTCCGCCGAAAAAGACTTGAAAGAGGCCTTGCAAATCGAGCCGCGCAACGGCGTATTGCTTCTGAACTACGCGAATCTGCTCTGGAAGACCGACCGAAAAGATGAAGCCCGCAAAACATACCTACAGGCGCTGGCCATCGATTCATCGAATGGGGGCGCATTGGGCTCGCTCGGCTTCCTGTCGCGCGAAATGGGCGACACCGCGGCCGCCCGCGGCTACTTCCTGGAATTCGCGAAAAAACATTCCGACGACTATGTACCTGATTTGGCCCTCGGCGATTTGTACAGCGCGAACCGCCAATTTGCGGAAGCGCAAGAAAGTTACGAGCTCGCCTTCCAGATATCTCCCAACCATCCGCTGATTGTTTCCGGTGCCATGAATGCAGCCCTCGAAGCCCACCATCCCGCCCAAGCCAAGGCGTGGCTCGCACGTGCGGCGGAGGAAGTGCGACGGGACCCGCAAGTCATGCGGGAGCATGAGCGCTATTTGACGATGATCGGTAACTACGCGGAGTCGGCAGATCTCGGCTACCAGGTGATCCAGAAGCTCCCGAACGATCGCGAGGCGGTCGATTATCTTGCGTATGACCTTCTGTTTCTCAAGCGCCGCGAGGAAGCGATGAAGATCGTCGACCGCTTTCAACCCATTTTTCAGGAAGATCGCGACCTGCCTCTGATCTCGGGGTACGTACACGCCGACCGCAGCGAATATGCGGCAGCCGTGCACGATTTCACGCGCGCACTCGAGATCGATTCCACGATGGCGGTGGGTTATATGAACCGCGGTTATGTGTACAACGACATGCGCCTGCCCACGAAGGCTGAGCAGGATTTCCGCAAGGCGCTGGCGCTGAATCCACAGTACGGCGAAGCCCACCTCGGGCTGGCCTACGCCCTGCTCCAGTCGCGGCGTTCCACGGCAGCTCTGAAAGAGGCTGAAGTCGCAAGCCGTTTGCTTTCCGACTCAGAGAGTCTGCATTTGGTCAAAGCGGAGGCCTACCGCCAGCGAGCCATGCTGGCTTACGCAGAAGACGAGTACCGGAAAGCTCTGAAGCTGAATCCGAATGATCCGACTTCCTACATCGCACTGGCCGACGTGCAGTACCGGGCGCATCAATATGCCAACGCGGCGGACACTCTGCAAAATGCGCTCGCGGTCGTGCCGAACACTCCTGTGTTGAACAATCCGGTGTCGAACAATCCCGTATCGAACAATCCCGTATCGAACAAAGCGATGATTTCGGCGCAGCTGGCCAGATGCTATGCGCAACTCAGCCGGTCGGCTGACGCCATGCACGCAATTGATTCAGCGGAGCGCGCCGGCGGGACGGATTACAAGGTTCTGCTCGTGACTGCGGATGCCCTGCGCATCCTGGGCCGTCGCGACCAGGCCATGACCAGGTATACGCGGGCGCTGGACAGTTCTGACGAAGATCGTCTCCAGGTCCGCCTGGCCTTGGGCCGGCTTTTTGCCGAAGAAGGCAAGACGTCTGACGCACAACAACAAGTGGCGCTCGGCTTCGCCGAGGCGCGTGTCGCGTCGACCGACGTGACTTCCGCGGATGACTACCTGAATGCAGCCGACATTCTGATGAACATTCACGAGTATCCCCTGGCCCAGCAGATGTATGGGCGCGCACAGGCGCTGGGCGCCGATGACACCTCAGTGGCGGTGGGTATGGCAAATGCATCGCTGGCCTTGGGCGACACGCGTAGCGCGGAATTGCAATTGGCCAGTCTGCGCGACGATGCGGAGCGCAAGAACAACTATGACTTCCTGGTCGCGCAGGGCAACGTCTACCGGCAGCGCGGCCAGGACGATCGCGCACTTGCGACCTTCGGCCTCGCCAACCAACTGGATCCTCAGAACCCAGCGATCCGCACCGCGGAAATCGAACTGGCTGAAGAAGAAGGTCGTCCCATCACCGATCACATGGGCATGGGCTCCGACGCGCGGGTCAATCCCTTGTTTGAAGATGAAAACATCTATCAACTGGACGCTCGTTTGCTCGGCGTGCAAAACACCGCAGCTTTATTGCCACCTCCGCGACGCTCGATCGAGACCTTCGCCGATTCACGCTTTCAATTCCGGCCGGATTCGTTGCCTGCGATTCAAGGCTTTGTCGCCGAGCGTAACGCTCAGGGTAGCTTCTCATTGCCGAGTGAGCTCCTGATTGGGAATCGCAATACGTTCGACACCATCTTCAATGTTTCCGTGGCGCCCGTCGTGCAATTGGGCAACGTGAAGCTGAACATCCTGCCCGGACTGCAGTACACGATGCGGCGCGATACGCTTGCGCCGGCGGCCATGGATCAGAATCTATTCCGCCAGTTTGTTTACCTGACCAGCAGCCCGATCGGCAATTGGCTCTCGGTTTCCGGAAATCTCATCCGCGAAGCGGGTCCATTCACCGAGCAGGCTCTGCACTCGCGGCAGACTTCCGGTGCTCTCGATTTTCGCCTGGGCCGGCCCTGGGGCCACACCGCGCTGCTCACCGGGTGGAACGCGATTGATCTGCTCTTCGGGCCATCGGTAAATCAGTATTACCAGACGATTTCCTATGCAGGCCTGCAGCATCGGTTCGGTTCCCACATCCGCGCGTCGGCCATCGCAGAGTTTCTGCGGGCGTGGCGAATCGAAGGCAATGAGTACGCCATCGCGCAGACCCTTCGTCCGCGCTTTGGCTTTGACGCCGAGCTCAATGCGCACTGGACGCTATCCGCCTCGGGTGCATGGTCTTCCGGACGCAGCTTTCACGCCTACGACAATGTGTCATCGAGTGTCCTGTTCTCTTACACGCACGAACGGGGATGGGGCGGGAGCCCAGGCTCGGAGACGGCTTCGCTCGCTTATCCCGTTAGATTTTCTTTCGGCCTGGCTCAGCAGAGTTTTTACGATTTTCCGGGACACAGCCATACCCAAGTGGTTCCGGAGGCGCAGCTCACTTTTTGACGCATTCCTTTCCGCACCGCGTGTACCGCCATGAGTCCGAACTCGTTATGACGACGACGACGCCTCCAGCAACGCTACTCACCACCATGCCGGGTGACCGCGACGTCTTGCGGGGGCGCGTAGTGCGGGGCAGCGCCATCTTGTTGCTGAGCACTGGACTGGTGGCCGCCACCAACCTGCTCTACAACATTCTGATCGCGCGGATGCTGGGCGCTTCGAGCTTCGGCCACGCCTCCGCTTTGTACACGCTGCTCATGCTGGTAACGGCTATCACCTTATCGTTCCAGATCATCACTTCAAAGTTCATCGCTCGGAGCGCAGAGACCGCGGTCCGGGCGCAGATCTATGCGACTATGCTGCGCCGGGCCTGGCAGGTGGGCCTGGGGATTGCCGTGCTGCTCGCCGCCGGCAGCGGCTACCTCAAGTCCTATTTCAATCTCCCCGCGCAGCATGACTTGGTGTTGCTGGCCATTGCGGCTGGAGTGTATATCCCGCTGGGAGTGCGTCGCGGAAAGATGCAGGGCTGTTACAACTTTCGCGGCCTCGCCCTCAATGTAGTCGTAGAGGTAACAGTTAAGTTAGGCGGAGCTCTGCTCTTCCTGCATTACGGGATGGGCGTGACCGGTGTGATGACGGCAGTGCTGGTCTCCATCGTCGCCGCGTACCTCGTCGCTAGGCCGGAACCAGCGTACCGGACCACACCGGGACTCATCAAGATTGCGCCTTTTGGCGAAGGCATGCAGGCCGTGCTGTACTTCATCGGGCAGGTGATTCTCAGTAACCTCGACATCTTGCTGGTGAAGCATTTCTTCCCGCCGCCGGAAGCTGGAATCTACGCCGCCATCGCTCTGGTAGGGCGCGTGGTCTTCATGTTGTCGTGGTCGGTTGTCAGTAGCATGTTTCCGGTGTCGGCCAGTCATACACATCGCCACGCGGGGCGCTCCGTGCTCTACACCGGATTGCTGCTGGTGGGAACGGTGACTTCAGTATTCATCGCGGCGGTGGCGCTGGCGCCGCAAGCGGTGTGGACCATGCTGCTGGGAAAAGCGTTCCTGCTGGGTACTGCGTCGTTCTCCACACTCTTGACCGAGTATGCGGTCATGACCGGAATCTATTGCATTGCAGTCGTGGTCATGATGTACGAGATTTCGCGGCGCATCGGCACCGCGGCCTGGGTGCAGTTGGGCGCAAGCGTCTTGCTGACCGCAGCGATCTGGCGCTATCACAGTTCCTTGTCCCAGGTAATTCTGGTGCAAGTGTTCGTGATGTGCGGATTGCTTGTGGTCGTCACGGCCACGCTCTTTCGTGAGCGCGACGAATCAGAGTCCAGTCCGGAGCGTCCGGTGACTTCAGAACCTCTGCAGTTCCTGCGGCCCGTGCCGGAGGAGGAGATCGTCGCGCAATTTTTACGGGGTGAGTTCTATCACTCTGAGTTTGATCCATATCGCCGGGACTTCAAGCACCTTGTGGAGCAGGCTGACCTCGACCATCCTCATGAAAATTTCATTCGACGCGCATTGCTGTTCCGCCGGCGAGGACGCCTGTGGCGCGAACTGCCTGCGGATACGGAATGGTGGGAGATTGAACTGACTTCGTGTGACCTGGCGCGCTTGCGGTTATTCCCTCGTAACGAGTGGAGGCGCTTTGCTGGAGGCGGGTTCTACCTGACCGAAATGATTGGCCGCATCGAAGCGGAACTGGCTGGCGGGCAGCAGGGCCGGTTCTTGAAAAAGCTCGGGGCGATAGGAATCGATCTCCGCGGCAGCGATGTGCCGGATGCTGTGTTGCTGATCGGTATCGACGAGCATCACCCGCTTACGATTATCGAGGGAAATCACCGCATGGCGGCGGCCATGCTGACGATGCCTGAATCGGCGCACCGCCGCTTCCGCTTCTATTGCGGGTTGTCTCCCAATATGAACTTGTGTTGTTGGCACAAGACCGACCTGCGAAGCCTGACGCGCTATGCTCGGCACACGATCCGTTACATGTTCCGCGATGGAGATTTCTTCATCGCGCGATCCCTGCGTGAGAAACTCGCCAAGATCGAATTGCCCTGAGAGCTTTCGGGAAGCGCACTGGAGCGGCCGGAACTCATGGATTGGCCGACACGAGGGCGACCGTGCGAACGTTGTAGCGGTCTCCATCGAACTCGGCCTGAACGCTGACGTTCTCGCCTTCTCGCAAGAGACTCATACTTGCAGAATCCAGCGAGCCGATATTGAGTTCGCGAATGCTCTGGTCGGAATCGTTCGACAGGGCAAGCACACGCGAACGCAGGTCTACCGAGACGATTCGTCCCTTAAAAGCAAAAGAGTTCCCGCGTTCGGCGAGAATCTCAACATTCGTCGCCGCCTTTTGTTTTGGAGAGAACTGTACCCGCACGAGCATCCCCGGAGACAAAGCCTGCGGTGAGACGGTCTGGCCTCGGTTTGCAACGATCGTGCCCGGAGTAATGTGCAGCGAAATATTTTGCGGACTCATGGGATCGCGCAAGGTCAGCTGCGACTTGGCTGCGTCGTAGCGCACGACCTGCCCATTCAGCTCAACTGCGTCGGATGCGCCGGTTCGCACCGAGCGCGCAAACAATTTTCCCTGGTCAATGACAGTGTCGATGGACACCACGGATCCAGGGGGAATGCTGATCAAGTCCGCGCCCGCATTCTCGGGAAGAAGTCGAGTCCGACCATCGAAGGCAATCCGGATATCGCCACCTCCGAATGCCTGAATCCACAGCTGATCGTGGATCGGATCGAGCCGCTTTAGTACACCGCGCACCAGCCCTACCTTGCCGCCAAGCGTGGGCGCCGAGGACAGGTCGTGTGCGATAGCGGCCACTGGTTGCGCGCCCGTTCCGTCGGATGTGGCAGAAGATGCTGCGGGCGCGGCAACCTGAGCCTGCGCGCAGCCGGCTATTACGATCATCGTCCATAGGAACTTTGGCATCGTCCCTTGGATGCTAAATAGCGTGGTCTCGGATGGGCCGTCAATATCAGGTGTTTACTGTAGTCCAACCGATCGCAGACTTTCCGACATCATAGTGTCGACAGCACAATGAAAATCAATTTGAGCAAGCTGAGTTTGAGTAAGCTGAGAACGATGGTTGCGATTCCGGGTTTGCCGGCGATGTGCCTTCTCGCCGCCACCAGCCAGGGGTTCGCGGGTGATCTGAAAGTCCCCCTTCCGCGGCGCAGCGTATCTACGCCCACCCAGAAGCTCAACCGCGAGGGTGTTGCCGAACTCAAACACGGCCATCAAAAAAAGGCCGCGCGGCTCTTCTACCGGGCTTACCTGCTCGATCCGGATGATCCGTTCACCCTGAATAATCTCGGCTACATTGCCGAATTGGATGGCGATGCCGATCGAGCCCTGCGCTACTACGCGCTGGCCGCGCGCGACAATACGGGCGCGGTAATCGAGCAGTCCAGCGAAGCGGCCCTCAAAGGCAAGCCCCTGGATGAGGCATTCCGGCGGGTGCAGGGTTCTGATCAGGAAGTGAACCGGATCAACGAGCGGGCGATCGTGCTGGCTCAACAAGGGCACGTATTTGAAGCCAGAAACCTGCTGGAATCCGCCCTGCCGCGCCATCCCAACGATCCGTTCCTGCTGAATAATCTCGGCTATGCGCTGGAGGCCGTCGGCGACGCCGAGGGCGCGCTGCGATGCTATTCTGCGGCGGCCAGCCTGCATTCGAAGCAGCCTATTGTCGTGACTCCGCGCGTGAAGTGGCGCGGCCGGCCGATCAGCGAGGTAGCCGCGGGAAACGCGGCGGCCGTGAGCGAGCAAATCGCCCGCGGCGAGGGGCTTGAGGCAACCACCGCTCGCCTCAATTTGCGTGGAGTAGCGGCCCTGAACGACAACCACCCGCTGGTTGCGCGGGAGTTCTTCTTGCAGGCGTATCAAGAGGACGCACAAAATGCGTTCACCCTGAATAATCTGGGCTACGTCGCCGAACTGGCGGGCGATCGGGAAAGCGCCGAAATGTATTACGAAGCGGCACGCTCGGGGCGGGATGCGAACGCAAAAGTGAGCTATGCCACGCGCCGCGACGCTGAAGGACAGAAGATCGACAACTTGGCCGACGATAACCAATCCGATGTTGAGGCCACACTCAAGGCGATTCAAGAGCAGAAACGCCATGCCAAAAGACCCATCGAACTCAAGCGTCGCGACACGGTCTCTGCGAGCAGTGAGCTGGATGCGACACCCGTGCCTCCGATTGCGATGCAGGCGCCGGCCCTTCCAGCCTTGCCGCCTCCGGATACACAACCTCAGAATCCAGATCAGAAATAGATGCCGGAGATCGTGCTTGCGACTCGGTATGCGTCAAGTGCAGCGGTTGATTGGTAGTGCCTCAGTTTGAATCTGTCCTTGCGTCATCCCGAACCGCGGCGTAGTTCAGCCGCGGGAGGGATCTCCCAGGGCACGTTTTCAGGGAGATCCCTCTCTCCGCCTGAAAAGCGGCTCCGCTCGGGATGACCCTTTGCTTGAAAATTCAAACTGAGCCACTACCGGTTGATTATGCAGCGGTGGGATGCACGTGTGCGCGAGACTCAGCGGCGAAATCGGCGATCTGGTCTTCTTCTTGCCACTTTTGAATTTTTTCCCCAGCCGTGCAGGCCAGTTCGCTCGGCTCTTGGAGTCGCCCAGTACGACGCAGGCCCGCCACACATTGCAGGATCTTGATGCGCTCTTGCAGGCGGAAAGTCCTGATGTACTCTCGCACCACAAGCGGCATGCTCATGGCCACGCCGGCCGCGTAACTCCGCCAAGCCATCTCTTTCATCTCGTTCGGAGAATTCAACACCGTGAGCATTTCCTCGACCAGGCTGTCCTCATCGCCGGGCGTAAAGAAACGCATGGCAATCCCCTCATGCTCTGCGAGCTCCCGGAAGTCCTGGATGCCGGAGGCGATCACCGGGACGCCGTACTGCGCCGCGAGGTGAGCCACACCGCTGGAGCCAGCCGACGATGTGTACGGCATAACCGCCAGGCTTGCCTCACGAAACAGATCGGCAATCGACTCCTCGGGTACATAGCCCAGAAAGCGAATCTGCTCGCTCGCGTGGCGCTGCGCCATCGAGTCCACATAGCCGGGAGTTCGGGGATGATCGCTGCCCCCGATGATCAGTCGTGCATTGGGGAATTGCGTTGCCACCCGATTGAAGGCTTCGATCAGTAGCTCGAGACGCTTATACGTCCCCCACTTTCCAAACGCAAGAATGCGGTGAATCGGGTTTCCACGCCGTGTAAAGTCTGGAGGGTCCGGCCTCCCGGCAAAAATTCCGTGCGACCGCACACCGACGCGGCCGTGCCGGTACTTCTCGTCCAAAGTCCGACGGTAAGCGGGCAGCAGTACGGAAAGCGAGTTCGCGCTTAAGAGCAGATGCGTTGCCAGCCAGCCGCCTGCGCGGTACAGCCGAGGGGAAGTAACCGCCGCATCCTCCAGGTCGACCGTCTCGAACAGCTGGTGCAGCGTAACGTGCGAGTAGACTCCGTGCAGCCGGGCCGCAGCCGGAGTCAATAGACCAAGCACAGCCGAGAGCGGACGGGCGCCGAAGCTCGCGAACCCGACATTGAACCAGGCCACGTCGGGCTTCACCCTGCGGATCGCGCGCAGCAGAGTGGCTACGTTGCCGGACTTTCCGAAACCCCAACAGCGATCGACCGCAAAGCCGGGCAACTCATCAGCAGGTGTAGGGAGATAATCTCCCAACACCGTCAGCTCCACGCCTCGCTCTTGACGGAGTTGCTCCGCCAAATGGAAGCCATATTCATTGAGCGCGTGGCGGCTCGGCGGAAACGAGGTGATGAGCGCAATCTTCACTGCTCGCTCGAACGCAACACCAGATCCCGCGAGAGCCGGCCGAGAAGATGCAAATAGTGAAAAGCGACGGTCGCGCTGGCCTTGCTTCTGCCCGCCCGGCGAAGACCGAAATGATAAGGAACTTCGAGCGCTTTCCGAATGCGCCCGCGGACCAGGATTTCAAGCAAGAGCTTGAAGCCGGTGGTCTGGAACGTTAACCCTTCGATGCAGCGGCGATGGATCACGAAGAAACCCGACATCGGGTCAGTCACCCCGAGATTCTTCTTGGAAATTAAAGGCGCTGCCACGAGAGTGCTCAGCCGGGAAACGGCCGCGCGCAGTGGATTCCAACCTTTCGTTCCTTGACTCCGAGCGTAGCGGCTGGCGATGGCAATATCAGCTTGTTCGGCCGCCTTCAAGAGTTCCGGCAGCAACTCAGGGGGATGTTGCAGGTCAGCATCGATCACGCCGAGCAGGTTCGCGCGGGATTGGCTCCAGCCGTACAACACGGCCCCGGCCAGGCCCCGTTCTCCCACGCGTGAAATAACGCGAATGCGCGGATCTCGTTTGGTCCAGGCATGAACCCGTTCCACGGTTCCGTCGGTGCTTCCGTCATCGACCACCACGATTTCGTATTCGTATTGTGTACTGCTCAATGAATCGGTGAGCTCGCTGAGCACTCTGTCGATGTTTCCTGCTTCATCGAGCGTCGGTACGACCAAGGCAAAACTATTCTCTGAAACCCCAGGTATCATTCAGGGCCTCGCTTTCGGGTAATGCGTAAGCCTTGGATGGAATCTAGAGACTGGCCGTTGGGTGGTTTTGCACTCTACAGGAACTCAGTGGGCGGGCTACTGCGCTGGCTTCGCGAACGTCAGTCTTTTCCTCAGGCAAAGTGCCCTCTACGAGCCGGGACCCATTGAGGTGACTGCAAATTTCACTTCTCACGCTGGCCGGCGCGCCGTCAGAAATGATGATCAACTGCGGAACCAGTTCTTGGAGAAGCAGGAAATTCCGACGATTCTTATGCATGAACTCCAGAGGATATTCCGGCTTCCGGGCAAAGGCTGCGGTCGGCGACGCGTCCAGGATGAAAGCCAGGTCGGGAGCGGGCGCTCGATTCAACAGAATCTTGGCATAGCTGCGAGCTGCGAATGACTGAGAATAGAGATTCGCGATTTGATCGTAAATATACCGGTCAAAGATTACGACGTCATACCCTTTTGCTGGTTGACTGGCCAGCAAGCGGCGCAATCGGGCAACATCGAGCAGGTACAGTACCGCCCGTGCTGTGCTCAAATACCACTTCCGTATGTGCTTATTGTTTTTGGGGGCGAAAGGACGTTCCTCCACCGGGTCCGCGTGCCCGGTTTCCTCTGATCCGTCTCCGGCTCTGGCGCGCACTTTCGACCAGACGGCAACGTCATCCCAGAAGCTGAGTCGCAGCACGCGCAGGCCCCGCTCCTGCAGGCTCGACGAGAGGTGCTCAATCTGCGTGGTCTTCCCCGCCCCGTCGATTCCCGAGAACGTGATTACGAACGGGCGAGTGGCAGTGGGCTGCGCGTGGGTTTGGTCGGCAGACATTTATGGGCGAACTCCGTGGTTTATGGACGAGCTGCTGGTGAAGCACTGGGCGGCCGCGCTGGACTTCTCTCCGCCAACGCGACAACCGAACCGACTGCTATTCCGGCTCCCGCCACTAATCCCAGTTTGATCAGCAGCGAGCGATGACCACGCTGCCGGGCAGGCGCCACTGCGGCCCCCGCTGGCTTGGCGACCGGAGCCCCTTTTACTTTGGCGGCCTTCGCTCCAGCCGCTCCTGAGGGAGTGGCGGACGGCTCCTGGGTCGTTGGCGTCTGGGACTGGGGTTGCGGCGCATCCGGCAACGGATCGTCCGGCTTCTGGCCCGCGGTGCCGGTGCTGGACTGGCTAGACTGGGGAGGGCTGGCCAACAGAGGCATCTCGCTCGACATCACAAACGCGCCCGCCAACACGGCAATGGAAAAACATTTTGAATACTTGCGACCTGTTCGATTCATTTATGCACTCCCAGGTTTTTGAAATTGGCTCGCGCGTAGAACGTCGGCGTCGTTCTCTGCCGCAAGCTGCGGATAGGCAAGCGCTTCCCGAACCGAATTAAACACGGGCACGAGCGAAGAAATGCGAGTCACTTCGAGAAGCACTCGGTTGACGCGAGAGCCCGCGACGAACAGCACCTTGGTCTCTCGGCCGGCGGCTTGCGCCACGCACTCCAGGAGCAAGTCAATGTCCGCATGATTCAATGTGCCGCAGCTCGAAAAATCTACAATCACCGGAGATCCGGAAACGCGCAGGGCGATGAGCAAATCCTTCCGCAGCCCGCGGCGGTCCGCAAAACTCGACCCGCAGGGGAAGGGTAGGATGATCCAAGGAATGGTATTCATAGCTGTATCCGGAGCCACGGCTGCGACGCGGGGGAGGACGGAGCGAAATCCCGCGCGGAAGCTCTGCCCGCTCGCGAGAGAACGCCGGTCTCGCGGAAAGCTTGCCGGCGCGATTCACGCCGCTGGATCCGGCTTCCCAATCCTGCCGGCTGCAGATCGGCGACGGCTCCCCAGCTCAGATCTTCCAAATATCCTCCGTCGACCAGTTGATGCCGAATCAGAAGGCCGGGCGCGACGTAGGAATACGGTAGAACCGTCGATCGCTCCACCGTAGTTCCGCAACCTACCACGCAATCGTGCTCGACCGACGCAAAAGGACCGATGGTCGCTCCCGCCTGGACGATGGTTCGCGCTCCAATATAGGTTGGACCGATGACCCGCGCGGAATCCGCGAGATTCGCACCTTCGCCCACCCACACCTGGTCGCGAATCTCGGTTCCCAGCGGTCGCATGGCGCACGCCCCGGTCAGCCCATCTCCAACCAGCTCCTGCCTCTCCCGCGCTGACAAAATGCGCTTGGCATATCCCCGAAACTGATAAGGAGTTTGCCCGCTATCGGGTGGAGCGCTGGCAAATGCGTATCCCTCACTCTTTGCGTGCAAAGCGAGGTGATCGCGCAGACAAACTCCCAATTGACCTCGGGCATCCTCGGCCTCGGTCACCGGGTTTCGGCTCTCGCAATGAAAGCGAAGTAAATCGGCAAGATCCATCTCCGCATACGCCTTGAGCTGAATCACCAGGAGCCGCTCGACTCCCTGCCCCGCAAACTCAGCCAGCGCTGAACTATCGACGCTCTCGCGAGGGCTCGAGCTGAGCCACAGGCTCTGCAATCCCAGCTTGCGAATGCGCTTCATCCATGACTGTAAGACGTCATTGCCCAGGATCGGCATCCTCGGGAAATAAAACGGTCGGGTGTTTTCCGAAGCGGCTGCGGCATGAGTTTGAGCCTCACGACTCAACATGAGGTCTTCCGTGGCCGGAACCACCACGACTGCAGCCAATTCCACGCGCTTCCTCCCCAGGATTGTCCAGCCGCAGGAGGAAGATTCAAGGCATCTCCGCGGACTCCGCATCGCAACTGTTCGCCCACTGCGATATTGAAGTGACGTTGAGATGTCAAAGCTGGGCCCGAAGATGTGTAAGGGAATGAAAATGCAGTATCAAGGTCCGCTATCTCAGTAAGAACCTCTAGGCCAAGCCGACCTTTTAGGACGCGAATTCTAGCGACAAAGTCGCGGGGCTCATGTACCTTCGATTCTTCCTCTGATCGCAATGTCCTTGAGTGGAACACGAGATGTACGTAGACTTCAGGGTAATCCGTCAGCTAAACCCTGTAGGCACTGTTTCACGCCACCTGACAACCGGGCACTCTTATGAGAAAACTTGCTGTTCTGCTCGTGTTGGGTTCGGGAACCTTCGCCTTCGCCGGCGTCTCGGTTTCCGCGCCGGCCAGTGGAAGCACGGTGAGTTCGCCCGTGCAGTATGTGGCGTCGGCGAGTTCCTCTTGCTCGAAGGGCATCTCCGCCATGGGAGTCTATACGGCGCCCGGCCAGCTCGTGTACACCGTGCAGGGCGCCAAGCTCAATACCCTGATTAACCTAAACCCTGGCGTTTACAACACTGTAGTGGAGGAGTGGGATAACTGCGGCGGCGCTTCGGTGACTCCGGTCAAGATCACCGTAGGGAGTGCTAGCCAGGTAACCGTGAGCGTCCCGAAGGCCAACAGCACGGTGAGTCCGACGGTGCAGTATGTGGCGTCGGCGAGTTCTGCTTGCTCAAAAGGCGTCTCCGCCATGGGAATTTATACCGCGCCCGGTCAGCTCGCCTACACATCGCAGGGTGCCCAGCTCAACACCACACTCACCCTGAACCCTGGGGTGTATGACACGGTCGTACAGGCGTGGGATAACTGCGGCGGAGCTTCCCGCACTCCGGTCACCATCACGGTAGGAGGCAGCTCGACTTCCGGCGTCTTCACCAATCTTCATGAACAGCAAGGATGGACCGGGTACGCCCTGCTGCCGCCTCTCTACAATATCTGTAATTCCTGCACACCCTCAGGCCCGCAGGCCACTTGGTCGATGACCCAGAATATTTCGTCGCCCTCGCTCAGCGGAAACTCGTCGCTCATGGACATAGGCGGCGAAACCGTCTACGCCGATATTCTCTGGAACAATCACCTGATCGGCAATTTCTCCTCGCAGGGTATGCCCGACTACAACCAAACCATCGTCCCCAACCTCCACAACTTCACCTACGATGTCTATTTTTACGTGGAAGAGCCCAGCGTCTCGCAGGCACTGGAGTTCGATATCAACGAGTTCGTGGGCGGCTATTCCTACATTTGGGGACATGAATGCCGGATCGCCGGTGGCAACGAATGGGACATTTGGGATAATCCGGGCCAGACCTGGCACCCGACTGGTATCGCGTGCAAGCCCTTGGCAAATGCCTGGAACCACCTCGTGCTCCAGGTCCAACGGACCTCGAACAATCAACTCCTGTTCCAATCGATCACGCTCAACGGAGTGACTTCGACTCTGAACTACACCGAAAATCCCACGCCGACGACCTGGTATGGCGTGACCATCAACTATCAGCAGGATGGGAACTACCAGCAGACGCCCTACTCGGTCTGGCTTGACAAGCTGAACTTCACCTATTGGTAAGAGGCGCGGCTTGGTAAGACCACCAGCGCCCAGCGTCCTTGCGCGGCCCTTTTCATGGAACGGGCCGCGTTTTTCTTGAAAGCGCCCTTCTTCCTCCTCACCTCGTTCGGCCACTCCAGCCTGGCACCTCAAGATCCAACCAACTCTCTGTCTCTGAAATTCATCTAGTCCCTAGATCACACGATCAGAAGATCACACGATCAGAAGATCAGAAAGGGCCAACTACTTGCTGTTCCCAGCTGGAGGATCGAATGGAGGATCGACGACGGGCGCGGGTCGATGCCTCAGTGGCCTTGCCGGGATCGTGGCATTCCTATTCTGCCTGCTGACCCTTGCCAGCGTGAGTTCGGCCCAGAGCTCAAGCCCTGCCTCTACGCCGCCACCGCCGGCCAGCGTGCGGGCGTCCGATACGGCCTCCCAGGATGACGACTCCGGCGGCTTCGTCTTTAAGAAAGAAGTAGAAGAGGTTGTTCTGCATGCGATCGTGGTGGACGCGCAGAATCACCTGATCACCGGTCTGGCCCGCGAGAACTTTACGGTGTACGAAGATGGCAAACCGCAGGAACTGACTTCCTTCCGTAAGGAGCGTGTCCCGGTCGCGCTGGGAATTCTGATCGACAACTCGGGCTCAATGTTGCCGAAACGCGCGAAGGTGAACGAGGCGGCCCTGCAACTCGTCGATGCGAGCCAGCAAGACGATCGGGTGTTCGTCATCAACTTCGGCGAAGATGCGTTTCTTGATCAGGACTATACCCCGGACGTCGGCAAACTGACGGCAGCTCTGCATCGGGTCGAAACGCGGGGCAGCACTGCCCTCTACGACGCAATCATTGGAGCCGTCGATCATCTGGAGACTTCCCCGTTACCGAAGAAAGTTCTATTAGTTGTGACCGACGGGCGGGACAACGCAAGCCAGGCTACGTTCCAGGAGTTGCTCCACAAGTTGCAATCAAAGAACGGACCGGTCCTCTACACCATCGCACTCGAACAGACTCAGAATGCGCGGCGAGACGACGGTCATCGCCAATCCCTACGCACCCTCTCCGAGCAAACTGGAGGCACAGCGTTCTTTCCGTCGAGTCTTGACGAAATTAAATCGATCGCGAGTGCGATTGCGCAGGACATTCGGAGTGAGTATGTAATCGGCTACCGCTCTTCGAATCCCCACACATCGGGCGCCTACCACTCGATTCAGGTTCAGGCACTCGCCGGATCCACTCGACTGCGCGTCACAACCCGCACCGGTTATGTCTCGGGAAACGTTGGAAGCGAAGGAACGCACTAGGGACGGCTGAGTGCAATGGAGGGTGAGTTGACCCGTCCCGCGCAAGAAAGATCTTATCGACACCCGCAGAACCGACGGGCTCTCATTCGGCAGCTACTGTGCTCCGCCCAGCGCGTCACATTCTTTCGATGCCACAACTCCGCGGACGATCATCACAGTCGACAGTCGACACTCGCCATTGCCGACGCCGACTCGGTTGAGCTGCGACGTTCATTGTCAATGACGGCCGGGACGGCGGCGGTAAGGGCCGCCGCCCCTTTTCTCGCGCATGCTGCTGCTAGCCAGCCCTCAGGGACACGTACAACCAGTAATGAGATCGCTGTCCAGCGTGACCGCGCCATTCATCGCCAGAGCCCTGCCTTGCATGGTCACGCCGGTGGTGATTGTGATGGATGTCTGCGCCAAGATGGTTCCATTGAACACAGAGTTTGTTCCCAGGGTCGCTGAGCTGCCCACCTGCCAGAAAACGTTGCAGGCCGTGGCGCCGTTGGCCAGGATTATGTGGCTACCGCTCCCCGTAGTGAGCGTGGACGCGATCTGGAAAATAAACACCGCGCTCGGATTGCCCTGAGCATCGAGAGTGAGGTCTCCGGACTCTGCCAGCGACGAAGTCGACTTATAGACACCCGCCGTGAGTGTCTGCCCCACCAAATCTCCGGCCACCGAAATGCCGCCCGCTCGTCCGGCAGCATCGAGATACCCAGCGGTCAAGGCGGCCTCGCCTTGGGCGGCGACAGCGTCCGCACTGTGGATCGCTCCGCTTGCCAGCCCTGGCGGAAATCCAGTCACGGCCGTACCCGGACTGACTCCAACATCTCCCGAGACCACGGTAGAACCGGTGTTGGTGACGGTGGACCCAGCCAGGACCGACAACCCTCCTATGAAAGGACAAAGAGCTACTGGCGATACTTCGCCGCCCTGGCAGGGACCGGTCGTGAAAGTTTGCTGAAAGGGCGTCGCCATGGAGTTTCCGCCCATGTCGTGGGCTCCGCTCGTCACCATGATCGTGTATGTGGTATTCGCTGTCAGGTTGCTAGCAGGGGTGATGATGGCATTATGCGTGTTCACGTTATAGAGCACAGTGCTGACCACACCCGCAATGAAAACCGTGCTGGGATTGATGGTAGTTGTGTCCATTTGCTCGGTAAAAGTGATCCGTATCTGCTGGTTCAGCGGCACGCAAGTGGCCCCCGCGGCAACATTGATGGCGGCAATGGTCGGTAGAGAAGTATCCGCAGTTGCACGGGTTGTAAACGAGAAAGGGAAGGCCGCGCCCAGTGGAGTTCCGTTGATGCCCATAGCTCCAGTGGTAATACTCCCGGTGAATGCGGCGTTGGGGGCGAAGGCAGACGAAGGTCTGAAGGCGCCGATCATATTAGTTGCGTCGTAAGTGACTGTGCCAACCATTCCGGGAACGATCATCGTACTGGAGTTGATGCTCGTCGGATTCATGGGCTGGCTGAAGAGCACAGCCACCTCACGAGTGGTGCCGATCGCGGTGACTGGTGGGACCTCCATCACTACTGTGGGAGCATCGCCGGCGACCGGAGCTGGTGTGCGCGTAGCGCTGCCACAGCTAGTGAGAAACGCCCCGACCAGAAACGCGATTGAGATCTTGGAAACCTGCTGGATCGACATACGACTCCTTCCCCAGTACCTTGGGAAACCTCGGCGCAAGCGCACCGGGCGGTTAGAGCCACGCTTGCCACGCACGCGAAGCCAGCGCGGGAAGAGAAACACGACGCTCACCTGAAGCATGAGCCTTTCATCTATATGGATTGCATTATCCGGTTGTGCATTCTTAGCGTCTGCTCAGAATTGCTCATCTCGCCATTTTTTTCGGACAACGTTTTCGCATGACGAGAGACGCCACCCATGTAAGTTGTGCGGATCGCGGAACGATTCACGCAGGTAAGATCTGACACTTTCTGTCATTCCTCGCTTGTGAAATAAGGCTCGTCCTCTGCCCAGTGTCCATAAATCAGGCATTTCGTATCGGCCCGTAGTGGGTATACCCGATGCCCAGAGCCTTCCGTCAACTCTATAGTTGGTTCTGGATTGTTTGGTTCTGGTTTCAGGAATGGACGGCTCCGATCATGGCTAACTCACCCGCACAAATGCATCTCATCCGGTCTGCTCAAGCCGGTGACAGGGAAGCGTTCTCATCTCTTTATGAGTCTCACCGCCGCAAGGTGTATTCCATCTGCCTCCGCATCACGGGCGAACCCTCGGAAGCTGAGGACTGCATGCAGGAAGCTTTTCTTCAGTGTTTTCTGCAACTCTCCACCTTCCGCGGAGACTCGGCGCTGTCTACCTGGTTGCACCGCCTGACCGTAAACGTGGTCTTGATGCGCTTGCGCTCCAACCGTCATCGCCCCATTTCGGTCGAACAGGGACCCAGCACCGAGCATGGTGGAGAAACTTCGCTTCTGAATCTGCTTCCGGTGGAGGATATGCAGCTTACCGGAACAATTGATCGGATCGCCATCGGTCGTGCCGTCGGGAGGCTGCCTACCGGCTATCGCACGGTATTCTTGCTGCACGACGTGGAAGGCTTGGCGCACAGCGAGATCGCCCGGAACCTGGGTTGCACGATCGGCACCTCCAAGTCCCAGCTTCACCAAGCTCGCGTGCAGTTGCGTCACTTCTTGCGCCCCTCAACCATTAGCCGGCGCCACAAACAAAGAAACACTCCCACGTTCAACTGCCAGTCGCGCAGACCGAACGTGCCCATACTCGACAGCGTCGCCTGGATGCCGCCCATACGGGTTCCATCACAACCTGCGATGCACGCCTGATTCCGGTTCGGAGATAAGCCAGGGAGTTTCTTGGAATGCAACTTGCCGATATCCCTCGGGTTGCTACTAGGAAACATGATGCGCAACCCGATCTCAGCCCTCTCGATTTCCATCCTTATTGTTCTTAGCTGGCCGCTGTGCAGTTGCGGAGCGGCACCATCCCCCCGATTGCACAGGGCTTCTCCTGTCCCGCGGGTCAGACGGATGTGATGCAGTATTTCGCGATGAGCCAGCAGAACCGGCACAGCCAGTTCATGAATGGACAACCGAACCCCAGCTATACGGAAGTATTTCCCGATGAGGATTTTGCTGCCAGCGGTTATTGGTTCTGGCTCAAGAGTGTTAGCGCGCACGGGTTCGACGTCAAGGCGTTCGACCAGAATCACATCTACATTCGCTCCACGGAGCTGGTCTGGACCGACAACACGACATTCAAACGATTCGTCAATGATTTGCCAATTGCCGCTCGTTGTGTTGCTTCCGACGCTCCCGGACCCGAAATTCAGGTGGCCGATACCAGCTTTGAGTACTTCTCTTCGTGTAGTCCGTACAAATCCAGCAACCTGGGAACTGCACTCAATGATTTAGATGCACCGGTGCTGATGAATACTGGAGGCAACGTAGGGCAGTTATCCACGCGCGTTCTGCATTATCGCTACAACTGCGACAGCGTATTTCAAAACTGCGGCAACGAGGAGCAATTCTTCCTGGCTTTGGGATATGGGCTGTGGCAATGGAAGCACTACCAGAATGGAATGCTGGTCAACTCGACATTGATCAACAGTCTTTCACCTGGCACCGCCAGCGGAACACTGCCATGCACAACGAGTTATCAGTAGCGCGATTCCAATTAAGGCGCGAACTCGAACACGGTGCCTGATTCCGCATTTCCCCCTACATCCGTTGTGCCATAGAGATTGCCCAACGAGTCTCTAAGCAAGTCGCTTATCGGGGCAGAGCCTTCTGTCGGATAACCAGCGAAACGGTGTAGCACAGTCTCTTTGCCGGCACTCGACAGTTTAAAAATCACACCGCAGCCGTTCTGAATGACGTGGCAATATTTGGCTTCGATTCCACCTCCAAGTGTGGTCCCGTAGAGGTTACCGCTCGAATCCCGAACCAAAGCCGCAGCGGGATAGTGCCCGTCTTGATGTAACGCAGAAAAGCTGTACAGTACCGTCTCCTGCCCCTTTTCAGTCACAGCGAAGACCGTCCCGTAGTTTGAAGCACCTCCCAGATAAGTGGTGCCGTAAAAGATGCCCGCATGCAAAATCAAACCGGCCTCGGGACCGGAGCCATCCGGTGTTCCCACAAAACTGTACAGCACAGTTTCGGTGCCACTCGGCGTGACCTTAAAAACAGTTCCCATGCCCTGCGTGCCGCCAGAATAGGTCGTGCCATAGAGATTCCCCGCCGAGTCCCGAAGCAAACGCGCTATCGGCATTTGGCCGTCCGTTGTTTCGGAACCGAAACCATGCAGCACGGTTTCGGCGCCACTCGTACTGAGTACGAACACGGTTCCACAGCCTTGGGGATTCCCGTTGTTGTCTTGGCAGGGTCCGGGGCCGCCAAATTGCGTGGTGCCGTAAAGATTTCCAGCCGCATCGCGAACCAGGTCCGCCTGAGGATTGGCTCCGTCCGCGGGGTAACCGCTGAAACTATATAAAACGGTCTCTGCGCCAGTCTCGGATACCTCAAAAACCGTGCCGAAGTTGTACAACCCGCCATAAGCAGTGGTGCCGTAGAGATTGCCGTCGCTGTCCTTGATGAGTCCGGCCAGCGGACCATATCCGTCCGGCGAGCCCGAGAAACTGTGCAGCGTCGTTTCATTGCCCTTGAGGTCAACTTCGAACACAGTCCCTGCAGTCGAATCGGCGCCGCCGTCGACCGTAGTGCCATAGAACCTACCATCGATCCGAACCAATCCGCCGATGGGGAGAGCTCCATTCGGCGCACCGTTGAAGTTGTAGAGCGTCCCGAGAATCTGCGCCTGAAGGGATGCAGCCGCTAACATCGCGATCACAAGCACTGCACAACTGCACCATTTGCTTGCCATTTAGTAGTTCTCCTTTTATGAATCGGGCCGAACACATACAGAGCCAACCTGACTGCGAACCCGACTAGGATGCAAATGCTAAGTCCTAAAAAGAAAGGGCGAGGACGCGGTCGGGATGCATCGATAAAAGGCAGCACCCTCAACCTCGACTCTCGCCCATTCCCGGGGAAGAGGCTTCGTCACCATGCCTCAGATTTCCACCGTTAGTTCGTCCGTACTCTCCTGATCAGCAGGCCCATTGCCAGCAGCCCCAGACCACACAATCCGATTAGCGGCAGCGAACTGGCTGTCGCGGGCAGCGGATCGGTACTCGCGGGTGTAACAGCCGGCGCTGGATCAGCCACGGCGGGGGTGCTAGCCGCCGAAGCCGGTGTTGGATCAACCACAGCGGGGGCGCTAACCGCCGAAGCCGGTGCTGGATCAGCGACGACAGGAGTGCTAGCCGCCGCTGCCGGCGCCGGATCAACTACGACAGGAGCGCTGGCCGTCGCTGCCGGTGCTGGATCAACGACGACAGGAGCGGTAGCCGCCGCAGTCGGTGTTGGATCAGCCACGGCAGGAGTGCTGGCCGCCGCTGTAGCGCAATGATCGGCGATCATGTTCACTCCCGTGGCGCTGACCGTGTTGTCAGCGGGACCGGAGCTCGGCGCCACATTCGTCGTTTGCCCGATGATCTCGACGTCGTGGCCCAGATGCGGCTTCAAGTCGACTGTGCTGCTGGTGATTCTGAACGTCTGGGTTGTGCCGTCCTGCGCTACCGTGTAATTGTTTTCAGAGCCGCCCAGGCATCCCTTGATGCTGGCCTGCTCGGGGGTGCTGCTCGGTGTGGGAGTTTGTCCAAACCCCAGCGTGACTAGTAGAACCGGTGCCGCGATCAACAAAAATACATTTTTCATGGAATTCTCCTGGAATCCTCGACGTGGCGGTCTGGAATTTCACTAGGGATTTGATTTTGCTTTCGAATCCTTCCGCAGAACTCTCGCGCGTCGTATGCCGGTCGAGCTTTCGGCCTGGGGAACCTGGAAGCATCCAGAGTGGAACAGAAAAGACTTTATTTCACAGCAACACGAGCGTCTGATCAAAACGGCTCACATTCGATTCGGTGCGCCAATTCTCTCCCCAATCCTGACGATTTCTTCCTAAACATTTAGTCACCGATCCACACAGAGGAAAACAATTTCGCAGCTACAAACACCCCGGGCCTGCTGGCTTTACGACGGAACCTGGAGTGATTCGGGCGCCGCAGATGCACTCGATCGCGTCCCGATGTCTTTTGCTATCCTTGACCGCGTCGAAGCCGTCAAAAAAAGAAAGCCAGACCCGGGCGGTTCTGGCTGAAGACTTTCAGAATTGACGATTCCTGGCGGCCTCTATTGGCTGGTCAAAGCTGCACACTTTCAAATGAGTACCCGATCACTAGCTCTTTATTTAATACAAGACCAGTCCATCGCAATCGGCGAAGCCTGGTGGAAAAACTAACTTCGAGACATCTCGGGCACGGGCACTTGAAAGCACCATCATTTGGAAAGGCGATGTGTCCGCAATTTTGACAAATCTGCCGCCCATTGGAGAGAACTTTCATCGGCCGAAATCCGGTGCCCAAGGCACAATAGGGGCAGCGAGCTTGTTTCATTTCTCTGCCGGACAAGGACTAACTAGGGATCCGGCGGCGGCCCCGTTCATGATCAAGCATCGAACGCAGGCCACCACTGGGCGACTTGGGGGAGGAAACTTAACTAGCCAAAGCTACGCCACTCGTTCAGGCAAACGAGCAACACAGCGATGCTACGGCGTCGAAATAACGATTGTCTGTTCAATTTTGCACACCTCTTCGTTTTTAGTATGACGAGCATTCTCAGACTCTTACAACCCGTCAGACTCTAGAACGGTCGTTTCTCTAAACGACATGCTCCTGCCCCAACCAGTAGTCGTAAAGTCCTTTGGGGCAATCGGTGCAATTCTTTAGATCGGTGTTCCGAAAACGCCGAAACGCATGATTCCCGCCAGCGCACAAAGGGTCGAGCGCATGAAGCGGATTGCTTGGCAAAATCCAAGCGGCTGAGCCGTGGTCAGGAGGAATGTCCAAGAGATGTTTTGCCAGACGTGCCAGAAGCCAACGTCTGCCCAGCGTCGCTGAAAATCTGTTCTGGGCGCAACTTCCGGGCAGCCCATCATTCGGGAGCTACCGGCGCGGAGATTCTGTCTCGCTTGGTAGTAGAATAGCTCCCCATCTCATGATGGGCGGGACTTGTTGCGGTCTGAGATGCATTCTCAAACGTGGAGGCGACGGTGGCGATCGTGCCGGAGTCGGGATCCTAAAGCATGGCAATCTTTGCTCATCAGCGAACTTTTTCCAGCGCCGTTCGGCTCCACCAGACCGAACATGCTGTGATCCATACAAGAAGCTCATTGGTCCGAATGCGGACGACATTATGATCAACATCATGATCAACGTCACCAAGCATTGAATGCTCCGAACGCGTGCTGTAGGCCCTGGAAGGCTGTCGCCATGAACAAACCAACTCGCCGATCGTTCTTAACTGCATGTTCTGCTGCCGGCCTGGCGGCGGCCGTGCCATCCTTCTATGTTCACGCGGATGACAAGTCCGGCATTCGCGTTCCGGTCGTTGGTTCCGGCCCGCATACTTACGAGTGTGTGCACGACTGGCTGGTGCCGCCGGAAGGGATGGTATGGGGAGATACGCATGGACTTTGCCAGGATGAGCAGGGCCAAATCTATGTTGGGCACACCGTGCACAAGTCAAGTATGAGGGGCGAGGCGATCGTGGTATTCGACGAGCAGGGGCGCTTCGTTCGCGCCTTCGGCGAGGAGTTCAGAGGTGGAGCGCATGGATTGAAATTGCGCCGCGAGGGGAAGACCGAGTTTCTCTACCATTGCGACATCAACCGTTGCAACGTGGTGAAAACCACGCTGGCAGGCGAAGTGACCTGGGTGCATGGCTATCCGCGAGAAGATGCGAGTTACATGGAGCGGCCCATTGACTTCGTTCCCACGAATGTCGCGTTCGCTCCGAACGGAGATTTTTACGTAGGTGATGGCTATGGTTCGAGCCATATGCTGCGCTTTTCGCTTGCAGGAAAGTTTCTGGGGGAGATCGGCAAGCCGGGACACGACGACGGGGAACTGGACAATCCGCACGGACAGTGGGTGGACCCACGAGGTGAGACGCCACTGCTCGTGATCGCTGACCGGGGAAACCGCCGCATTCAGACTTTCACACTCGACGGCGCTCACTTGCGGACGATTAAGGACGAGGCCCACCTGCGCATGCCGTGCAATTTCCAGACTCAGGGAGACTGGATGGTTTGCCCTGATCTGGATAGTCAGGTATGTATTCTCGATCGGCAGTTCAATGTGGTTGCGCAGTTGGGAGATGGAAAGACAGAGAACGGCGAAGTGGGATCACGCCGCAGCCAGTCGCGTTCGCAGTTTACGCCCGGAAAGTTCATCACGCCGCACGACGCGATTTTTCTCCACAATGGCGACATCCTGGTTGCCGAGTGGCTGCCGATCGGGCGAATTACACTTCTGCGCAGGGTGTGAGGGAATTCGTTCGCCACTTTAAGACGAACTCAGAAGGCGGAACTCAAAAGACAAGCTTGCCTGTCAAAGCCTTGGGGATAGCGATCCCGGCCGGAATTGCTGTTTGGCCGACGTAACAATGCGCTAGCTTGGGGAGCCTCGCGATTGCCGGCAATGCCGCGGGCGTGACCGGCGTGTCGAAAACACTTATTGATTCGAGTTGATCCAGGGCACCGAGACCTTGCACCGTCGTGTCGGTAATTCGAGTGTGCATCAGTCGCAGAACGCGCAGCCGTTTCATGCTGGCTATCGCGCTCGCAGAACGATCGGTGATGGCCGTACGAGAGAAGTCGGCAACCGTAATGTGTTCAGCGAGGGGAGACAGGACCGCCAAATCGCTGTCCTCAAATCTAGGTCCCAGGATCGAAGCGTTCAAGAGCAGATCGGCGGAACCTCGTGACTCGTACTCCAAAATGTTTGGAAATTCCTTTTGCAGTCGAGCGAGTTCGGGTGCGACTGCAGTGCGCTGTCTGGCGACGGCCGCAGCATCAATCTCCTCGAAAGTCACTTCAGTGACGACAGCAGCGGACGTGGAATCAGCGTCTTTGATGGCATCTGTCGGCAGCGTGGCGGAAGCGCCGGCCGCAATCCACAGTCCGATCAGCTTCACTTGGCCTGCCGACAACGGGTGTTTAGCCGCTTTGGGCATGAAGTCATCATGATCAAGAGGCAAAGTGATACGGCGAAAGAGGTCGCTGGCTTGAACGTTTCCGGCTCGGACGACCAATCCATCCTTGCCGCCTCGCATCAGTGAACTGTAACTGTCGAGTCGCAGATTGCCTTTACGTTTGGTTGGACCGTGGCAGGTGAAGCAACGCGCTGCGAAAATGGGCTCAACCCGCGCACCGTAAAAAGTGTTCGCCGCGCTCGACGAAACTACTGGACGGGCATCGGAGAGTCCAAGCGAGTGCCGCAACCTCGTGGGCATGTACTCGGTGAGATGATCTTCGCCCTCAGACAATTGTCCGCCGCGGTATCCGGTCCAAACCACCAGAACAACGCCAGTCGCAAGCGCGGTTGCGTAGACGAGCCGCAATCCCGGCCGGTTCGCGCTCGCACGCAGCATCCAGCACAGCCAGCAGACTGCAGCCAGCGAGATTCCGCCCCACATGTGTTGGGTCAATATTGGTCCGGAATATCCGCCGCTGCGCGCCAGACACCATCCGAGCATTGCGGCCACAATTGCGCCCACCGTCGCGAGGCCGAGTACGAAGCCGGCGGAGAGACGGAGATAAGAAAAGCGAGCATTGAGCCCGGCCAACTCCAGGATCGGTACCAGCAGGAAGAGGGCAATTGGAAAGTGGACCGCCAGGGGGTGAAAGCGTCCGATGAATTGCGCCCACTGCGCGCGCTCGTTCCCGTCGGGAGGAAAAAACACTAATAGGAGCACTACGATCAAAATGGGTGCCAGCGCCAGCAGGCCCAAGCGCAACTGCCTGGAGACCGGGTGACCCCACAGTGTCATTCGCACTCACACCTTCGGAAGCGGTCTGCGCGGAGATTCAGGAAGCTTCTCATGCCAAAACCTCAGCCACGACCCGCGCCGGTTTCACGCTGGTCAACTTCTGTTCCAGGCCTTGAAACGAATAGTTGAGTTTGTGGTGGTCGAAGCCAAGCAGGTAAAGCATGGTCGCATGCAGATCGCGGATTTCGACTGGATCCTTCACGATCTCGTATCCCATCTCGTCCGTTTGGCCGTGCGTGATTCCTGACTTGACGCCGCCGCCAGCCATCCAAATCGTGAAAGCGCCCGGGTTATGGTCCCGCCCAATGTACTGCATTTCCTGACCATGGCGATTTTCCCGCATCGGGGTTCGGCCGAATTCTCCGCCCCAGACCACGAGTGTGTCTTCAAGCATGCCCCGCTCTTTCAGATCAGTTAACAGCGCCGCGGTGGCCTGATCCACTTCACGGCACCGGTCAGCGAAACCGAGGTTCAGCGCTTCCTTGGCGTCCGCCCCGTGAGAATCCCATCCCCAATGGTAGAGCTGAATGAATCGCACGCCTCGTTCCGCCAGGCGTCGCGCCACCAGGCAGTTGTTGGCAAAACTGGACTCGCCCGGTTTCGATCCGTACATCGCGCGGACAGAATCGGGCTCGTTGTGAATGTCCATAGCGTCCGTCGCATCGATTTGCATGCGGAACGCCATCTCGTATTGTGCGATACGTGTGACCGTCTCAGGATTTCCGAACGCCGCATAGGTCTGCTGGTTGATCTGGTCAATTGCATCCAACATGCTGCGGCGCAGCGGGCGGCTTACACCCGGCGGGTTGTCCAGATAAAGTACCGGTTCGCCGTGGGAGCGGCACTGCACGCCCTGGTAGACGCTCGGCAGGAAGCCGGAACTCCACAGTTGCTTGCCGCCATCCGGCGTTTTGCCTCCCGAAAGCAATACGATGAATCCCGGCAAATTCTGGTTCTCGGTCCCGAGTCCGTAGAGAACCCATGAACCAAGCGAAGCGTAACCGAGGCGGGCGTTGCCCGTATGCACCAATAATTGCGCCGGCGCGTGATTGAACTGGTCAGTGCGCATGGACTTGATGAAGCAAAGATCGTCAATGTGCCGTTCCAGATGAGGGAGACGATCGGAAATCCATTGGCCGCTTTGTCCGACCTGGTGGAACGGGTACTGTGATCCCAGGAGTTTGGGAATGCCGCTAATGAATGCGAAACGCTTGCCCGCCAAAAAGGATGCGGGACAATCCTGGCCATCGAGCCGCTTCAAGTCAGGTTTGTGTTCGAAAAGCTCTAGCTGGCTTGGCGCCCCGGCCATGTGCAGGTAGATCACGCGCCGTACTTTAGCGGCAAACTGCGGCGGCAGCGCGGACAGCGGGCTGGAAGCGTCGCGGGTAAAATCGAGGGTCGAGATTTCCGACCTGCCGGTGCTGTTTGCGGCGCTGGCATCCTTTGCCATCGACGTTCCGACAAACGATGTTCCCACGGACGATGTTCCGACAAACAAGGTGCCCAAACCGCCGCCCAGGGTCTGCAGGAAATGACGGCGAGTTTGCGCTTGCAGCAACGTCATCTGCAAATCGTTCGGCGGCGTTTTTGAATTCGACATTACGAATCACCTGCTCAAGGCGGCATCAAGATTGAAGAGGACGCTGGCCACGGCCGTCATCGCCGCCAGATCTTTCCCCGAACTGCTTTCGGCCCGCGCGGCGATCTTCATTATGCGAGGCGAAGCTGGTGCCGCGAGAGCTTCTTCATACAACTGGCGCAATATCGCCAGTTCACCATCCGTCGGATCGCGCGACAAGACTAAGCGTGCTCCGTATCGCAGACGTCCGTCAAGGGTGTCTGCCTCCTTCATCATGCGCCGGGCGAGCGCCTCGGAAGCCTCCTGATACACCGGGTCGTTCAGGGTGACCAGAGCCTGTAACGGTGTGTTGGTCGGAATGCGCCGCGCCAGACTCACATCGTGATCCGAGGCATCGAAGGTAAGAAAGCTAGGATAGCCGCTGGTGCGTTTGATGTACGTATAAATCGCCCGCCGGTAGCGATTTTTTCCTTTCGCGTCCACCCACTTGCTGTCGTTATAAACGGAGTTCCATACACCTGCGGGCTGCGGCGGCATCACCGGAGGCCCACCCATGGTGTCGGTCAAGAGTCCGCTGGCCATGAGAGCCTGATCCCGAACCATTTCAGCCGTGAGCCTTTGTTGTGGGCCACGCGCCAGCAAGCGATTGCGCGGATCTTTGTTAGTGAGGGCTGGCGTGGACTTGGCGCTCTGGCGATAAGTAGCGCTGGTGACCAGTTCGCGCAACAAGGCCTTCATGTCCCAGTGCAGGTCGTTCTGAAAGTGGAGCGCCAGCCAATCGAGCAATTCAGGATGACTTGGTTCTTCGCCCACGCTCCCGAAATTTTCCAGCGTCTCAACAATTCCCGTGCCGAAAAGCTGCTCCCAATAACGGTTCACCGCAGTGCGCGCGGTGAGAGGCTGCCCGGGAATAAAGAACCATCGGGCAAGCGTCAAGCGATCGCGAGGCGCGCCCTCGGGGAGCTTCGGAAACAATCCGGGGACATCCGGTGCGAGAGCGGTACCGATTTTGGTGAGAAAGTTTCCGCGCTCGAATTCCAGAGTTTCTCGCCGGTCGTAGTCTAGTTCCTCGGCCATGACGGGAGTCTCAACGCTGGGAATCTTGGCCAACTGCCGAGTCAGGTTCGTAAGCTGATCAAGCTTGGCGGCAAAGTCATGGTCCTGAAGCAGCGCGGACCAGCACGCATCCGAGCTGGCGGTGATGCGCGCACCCCGAACCAGGGCGGGCTTGTCGGTGATGTTCTGCGTCTGCGTGAGGTTCACTTTGAGGCGACTGCCTCTGACCAGCCGCAGAGGGGAAACTGGAACGGCGATCAACCAGCGAGCTCGGAACAGATTCGGATTTGCCGCGAAGCCGCCAGTTCCGGGGTCCGCCTTGGCTTGCGGCGCCAATTTCCCCGCCTGTCGCGCCACAGCCGCTTCCAGATTTTCTTCGGAATCCTGAATGAAGTAGCGGAACGGGATCTTGTTCTGGCGGCCGCTCGGTTCTACTATCCAGGCATCCACCTGCTCCACAATAAAGCCGTCTTCGGGGTTATGGCGGGCCGCGGCGCCGGTCACTGGTGGCACCTCGATGCGCAATGCGGTCATCATCATCACCGGCATATCGATTGCCGCCATCGCCACCAGTTCGTATACCGATTTCCCCGGAGTATCGGCGCCGGCCTGCATCTCGCCGTCGTGAATCTGAAAAGCTACCGGTTTATTCGCTGCCTTGGAGCGGGCCAGTTTCCGCGTATCGGCAATGTCCTTGAGAAAGTCCTTCCGGTCGGCCTCTTTCTTTTTCGCCGGCATTTTCTTGTACTTCAGCTCTGCCAGCTGTCGCTCTAATTCATCCGCATCCCAGTCCAGCGCGAGCGACTCGCTCGCCGCCGCCGCCGTGATGGGCAAGGGTGTCCAGTGGGACTGCCCCTCCAACTGCCGGCCAAAGTCCGCCGCGGAATGAGTCAGATTTGCAATCTCATCCTGAAGGCGGGAAGCTTCCGGATACTTGGTCTTATCTTTCGGAACCCGCAGAACTGGCGTGTCCTCGGGGAGGTCGGCGTCGCGAGAAGTATTGAAGAAGGCCAGAGACTTGTAGTATTCGGCGTGGCGAATGGGATCGTAGGGGTGGGAGTGGCACTGCACGCAATTCATGGTGACGCCGTTCAGAACGGACCATGTAGTCGCCGAGCGATCCATCGCGGCCACCAGCCGGAACTCCTCATCGTCGGTGCCGCCCTCGTCGTTGTCGGGAGTCTGCCGGTGAAACGATGTCGCGATCTTATCCTCAAAAGTAGCGTTGGGCAGCAAATCGCCCGCCAGTTGCGTGATCACGAACTGGTCGTAGGGCAGGTTACGATTGAAAGCGTCAATCACCCAATCGCGATACGGCCAGACTCCCGGTCGTTCTCGGTCGGCCTCGTATCCTTTGCTGTCCGCGTAGCGCGCCAGGTCCAGCCACAATGCCGCCCAGCGCTCGCCGTAGTGCGGCGACGCGAGCAGACGATCGACTTGTTTCTCATAAGCATTAGCGGACGAATCAGACAAATACGTTGCCTGCTCGTCTGGTGTGGGTGGAAGTCCGGTGAGATCCAGAGAAACCCGGCGCAGCAAGGCTGCCTTGTCCGCCTCAGGCGAAGGTTTGAGCCCCTCTTTCTCGAGGCGATCGAGGATGAATCGGTCCAGCGGTTGACGCGCCCAATCTGACCGCTTCACCGCAGGCAGAGATTGTGGTTTGGGCGCAACGAAGGCCCAGTGGTCCTCCCAGTTGGCACCTTCTTTGATCCACCGCCGAAGCAACGCGATCTGTTGCGGAGGAAGAGGCGCGGCGTGATAGGGCATGCGCGCTTCAGAGTCTTTCGAAGTGACTCGCGCGATCAATTCGGATTCATCGGGTTTGCCGGGCACGATCGTCCGGCGCCCGGATTTTCCTACGCCCAGTGCTTCCTCCCGGAAAATGAACGAGACGCCATTCTTCTGCCGGACCCCGCCGTGACACGGGACGCAGTTCTGATTCAGGATTGGCCGTATATCACGGCTGAAGCTCACGGGCTCACCGGACCATTTAGATCGTAGCGACACAAAGCGCCCGCAGGCCGTCAGTCCGCCACCAACTAAGGCGACTGCAAACAGCACGATCAAACGTTGGCGATCGAGGGATCTGCGGAGCATAGCCACCCTATAAGTAGCACAAAGACTGGCCTGGGAGAACAAGACATCGGCTCAGCACGACAAATCAGGCCGCGGCCTGATCAGCCACTCGTTGGATCGAGCCATCGACGAATTTATCCGGGAGGTATTGCTCCGAACCAGACCAGGCATCTGCCACTCGTTGTTTACTAGCGGGTCTGGTGAAATCGCATCTGTCAGAGGCCTCTACTCATAGCGCAAAGCCACCATGGGGTCGACCAGGGAAGCCCTTCGGGCAGGCAAGTAACCTGCGATCGCCGCGACGATCATCAATATAACGGTTGCGCTGACGAGCGTGGGCGGGTCGGTTGGCTTGAGTCCGAAGAGCATGTTGGAGACCAAGCGATCTCCGGCCAACGTGACGGGCACTCCGATGACAACACCGATCGTGACCAGTATCAGGATCTCGCGCAGCACCATCCAAAGCATCTTCGAGCGCCCAGCTCCCAGCGCCATACGGATGCCGATTTCATTCGTCCGTCTCGTAACCACATAGCCCATTACGCCGTAGATCCCGATGCAGGAGAGAAAAACGGCGAGCAGTCCGAAGAAGGCGGAGAGTTGGGCGACGAGACGTTGGTTGGTGATGGAGCGCGCGACCTGCTCGTCGAGAGTTGTTACATGAGTGATGGGCAGGTTGCGATCGATTGAGCGGATTGTCTGTTGCACGGCAGCGGCAACGGGAGCGAAGTCGCCGCTATAGCGGACCTCGAAGTCACCGAAGCCCCACGGGCGCTGAATATAGGGGAGATAGTCGAGATTCACCGGTTCTTCCGCGAGATCTTCAAGCTTAACATCCTTGACTACCCCAATGACGGTGACATCGTCTTCGGGCTTGTCACCGCCCAGGCTGTAGTGGCGCCCGATCGGATTGCCCATGGGGAAGAGTGTCTTTGCCGTATGCTCGCTGATAATTACGACAGGCTGTGAGGTGCGCGTATCAGCGGATGAGAAGTTCCGGCCCACGAGCAGAGGAATTTGCATTGTCTCCAGGTAGCCGATACCGACAACGTTGTGGTTGACGTCGACGTGTTCATTGGTCTTCGTCCCGGGCAACGCGACACCTGAGTCCCAGGTGCCTTCGTGAAAGGTGAATGCCGAGAAACTGGCGGCCTTCACGTTTGGCAAAGCGCTGACACGCTCTTCAATCTGTTGATCGAGTGCGACTGCCCGCGGCTCTTCGGCCTTATAGCCCGCAGAGCTGGAGTCGATTTCGAGGCGTAGAACATTCTCTTTGTTGAAGCCAATGTCGACATTGTTCAGATTGACGAGACTGCGAAGAAAGAGCCCGGCTCCGACCATGAGGACCAGCGAGAGCGCGACCTGTGAAATGACGAGCGCTTTGGCGAGCGGATTCTTCCCGCTTGCGCCTTGCGAACCGCGGCCGGCCTTCAGCGTGTCCGTGAGTTGCAGCCGCGTAGCGCGGAAGGCGGGGACGATGCCAAAGATCAACGCGGTAGCGATCGTCACTGCGACCGTGAACACCAGCAGCCGGGTATCAATGGAGACATCGAGAGGTATCGGGTCGAGTCCGCCTGAGACCATGAGTAGCAGAACGCGATTGGCGACCGACGCCAATCCAACGCCGAGTGCGCCGCCGGCGAGAGCAAGCACGAGGCTTTCGGTGAGGAGCTGACGGATGATGCGCGTACGGCGGGCTCCGAGTGCCTGGCGGACAGCCAGTTCCCGCGCACGCGCGGTCGATCGGGCAAGGAGCAGATTGGCAATGTTGGCGCAGGCGATGAGCAGCACAAGCGCGACCACGGCCATCAGAATCTGGAGCGGTTCTGAAAATTGGCGGCGAAGCGAGGAAAGGCCCGTGGCCATCGGCGCCAACAGGACTTTCGTCTTGTCTAGTTTTTGTTGATTTTCCTGATCGAGCTTGGCGCCGGCGAAGCTGATCAGGATTTGCCGGAACAGCAGATTGACATTCGCGGTGGCGGCGTTGATCGAGACTCCCGGCTTGAGACGCCCCATGATCAAAAGCGATTCCGCGAAATCTTCCTTATACCCACCGAAGTGCGGGGGCACATCTTTGATCATGGAGAGCGGAACCCACATATCCGGGGCTTCGCCGACCTTGGTGCCGAAGAATTCGGGCGGTGCAACGCCGACGATGTTATAGGTCGTGGTACCGAGCTTAAGCGTGCGGCTCAACACGTTAGGATCGCGCGCGAGACTGCGCTTCCACCAGGCGTAGCTGATGACTGCGACCGGGTGATCGCCTTCGGAGTTATCGTCGGCGTCATTCAAGGTGCGGCCGACAAGCGCTCTCACGCCGAGAGTGGCGAAGTACGTGCCGGAGACGAGTTGCACGTTCATCGGTTCCGATTCGTTTCTTTCCTCGACATAGCCGTGGACGCTGTTCGTCATGCTGCAGATAGCGGCAGTGTCGGAAAAGACCTGGTTTTCTCCCCGCATTCGCTGGTAGAAGGGGTAAGAGTAGAGCTGGGTCCTGGCAAAGTCGTCGGTGATGCCGGAAGCAGTTCCGTTCCCCAGCAAAATCGAGCTGAGCGGGATCCTTTACGGGTAATGACCGCAGCATGACGGCGTCCAGGAGGCCAAAGATGGCGGTATTGGCGCCGATGCCTAAAGCGAGCGAGAGCAGGGCGACGATGGTGAGTGCTGGGCTGCGCAACATGGCGCGGCTGCCGTAAGCGGTGTCCTGGACAAAACTCTCGAACCACTCCCATCCCCAAACCATATGGCTCTTCTCCTTCAACAAGGTCGCATTGCCGAACCGTCGTGATGCTGCCTGATGAGCCTCCCTTGACGATAGCCCTGCCTGGATCTGGTCCTGCTCCCTGAGTTCCAGGTGCAGACGCATCTCTTCTTCGAGGTCCGCGTCAAATTGCCGGCGGCGAATTAGCATCCAAAGCCGCCTTCCCAGTTCGCTCAGCCAATCCATGAAGATGGTCCTTTCAAGCTGTCTGAATCACGCGGGTAATGGCCCCGATCACCCGCTCAAACTGTGACAGTTCCGTTTCCAGTTGTTTGCGGCCCGACGCTGTAAGCTGGTAATACCGCGCCCGGCGATTCCCAGCCGTAGTTCCCCACTTCGGCCTTCACCCAACCTTTAATCAGCATCCGCTGGAGAGCCGGGTAGAGCGACCCTTCTTCCACTTGAAGAACGTCATCGGAGATTCTTTGGATAGAGTCTGCGATCTCGTAGCCGTGCATCTCGCCGACACGTGCCAGCGTCTTCAAAATCAGAAGATAAAGAGTTCCGGGCGGAATCTCGTCTCGATGCAAGAATCTGCCCCCTGTCCGAAAGCTTGTTGCCATAGTTAGACTATGGCAGAATCGAACGGTTAGCACCGGATGTCAAGAAAAATAGGGTTTTCTCGCTTAGGTGGATGCGAATCGCCAACCTGGAAAATATCTGGATGGAAAGGGATCCATCGAAGAGTCGAGTCGCGGCCCCACTATGGTGATTGGGCTGAGCCATCCAGCCAGTTTGTGGGTTTGAAATCTAATAGGACGATCCCAGGTGTGCGACTTGTGTCCGGTGCGCAATTCTCGCGCCCGGGACGGAGGCGTTGGAAAGGTTGACCGGCAAATGGCCTGGGATCGGAATTTCCCCGAAAACTGCTCGCGCCGCACTTATCTCCGAGACCGTCGCATTGGAGAATGTGCAGATGTAGTTCTGGATCGTGGGGAAGTCCTCCGTCAGGTATGGAGTTCCCATGGCGAGAACCACAGTTTTCTCGGTCGCGCGGGCAAGAATCCTGGACAATAACTTTGCAGTCGAGTCCGGCAGAGACGCGGAATTCTTCTGGCCGCGTGCGATCGTCCTGCTTCGCGCTGCAGAAGGAACGACATACACAGCCACCACTAACTGCTGCGCGCGGTCTGCTGCATTCAACACTTCATCCGATCTGGCGGCGGCGACCCGAGGATCTACGTAGATCACTCTCGCATCTGGCGACCGCTTCCGGATCTGGCGCTCCAAAACGCGACCGTCCTCCGCGCGCACGTTGTCGCAGAGAATAATCACGAGCAGGGGAGGTTGAGGTTTGGCCCGTTGATACACGACACGCAGGCTCTGGTCGGGTCGCCCCTCTCTCAGCGGAAGCACCTTGCCGTTGTCGCGCACCAGAGTAATGGAAGCATCGGAGATGCGTTGACCGGTCGCAATGTTCTCCGGATTGCCCACCAGCCTGGGGATCGCTTCCACATCCACCACACGATTTTTCTCCAGACCTAACGAGGCCTTAGCTCGCAGGATTTTGAGCACGGATGCGTCCAGCCGTTCTTGTCCGATCTCTCCCGTTCGGACAGCCTCCAACATCGCCTGGTAGCATGCATCCAGATTATTGGGCATGGTCAGTACGTCGCTTCCCGCCTTGAACGCATCGACGGCCACGCGACCGGGATTCTTTGCATAGAGACCAACCAGACCGGCCATATCCAGGGCATCCGTCACTATAATGCCCTTGAAACCGAGTCGGTTTTTCAGCAGACCTGTCACGATTGCGGGCGAAGTCGTGGCCACGCGGCTGGGGTCGGGATCGAGCGCGAGCACTCGCACGTGCGCAGTCATCACGGCGTCGACTCCCGCTCCGATCGCCTTTTGGAATGGAGGCAGATCGACCGCATAAATGTGGTGCAGGTCGTCATCCACCACGGGTACAGCCACGTGTGAGTCAGTCGCAGTATTTCCGTGACCGGGGAAGTGCTTTGCCGTGGTCAGCATTCCGTTCGCCCGCGCGCCCCGGATGTAGGCCGCCACCAGATCGCCCACTTGCTCCGGATTCGCGCCGAACGCGCGTGTCCCGATAATTGGATTGGCCGGGTTGGAATTTACGTCGGCGACGGGAAACAGGTTCCAATGTACGCCGAGGGCCCGGCTTTCCTGCGCCGTGATGCGGCCGAACTCCTCCGCGTAAGCCAGGCTCCCGGCAGCGCCAAAAGCCATCGCGTGCGGAAATACGGTCGTTCCGAAAAGATGCGCCGGCAAGACCCCCCGCTCAAAATCACCAGCAACCAGGAGCGGCAACTTCGACTCCTCTTGCAGCTGGTTGAGCAGCGTAATTACCTCATAGCGACGGCGAATATCGCGGGCCCGACCTTGCGGCGGCGCCGACATGGCCAGCGAGCCGATGTGATATTTGCGAATGTTATTGCGGAGCTCGAGGTAGCTGGGACTCCTTCCATTCAGGAGTTCCACGCGCATGCGGATCATGAAGAGCTGCCCGACCTTCTCTTCGAGCGAAAGGTTCTTTAGAGTTCTTTCCGACCAGCCGTCATCATCGCGTTCAACGCGACGCGCGAGTGCTGGCTTGGATTGATCCCGCGGTTCAGCAGCCGACCCTAAAAGCGTGAAAACCGCGAGAAGAAAGGCGAGATTGCGAAGCATCGTCAAGGCACGAACATACAGTCTGGATTCTAAGGGGCACGACCTCGCGTTGAAACCATTTCTAGTCCAAGGCACGTGTCCGAAGTAACGCGGGGTCAATCCTCGATGACGCCACAGGGTAGACCGATGCTTCGTCCTTCGGACCAGGACTGACCTTGTTACGAAATCCGAACACGATCCCGCGTGGATAAGAATTCATTTGACTGGGTAGATCGTCGTCTATAAAATCCGCTCTCCTTGTCGGCCCGGCTGATCCCCCAATCCCGGACGCCATCGGAGTCGAGCTTGCGGTGCTCGGCGAGATTCAGGGACAACGCGCTCGGCGTTGGCCCCAACGGGGCGGCTGGTTCTAGGAACGCAGGAAGTCTCGTTGTTCATAAACGTGCGTTGCACTGAGGGTAGATCCCTATCGCAGAATTACTGAACGATGAGGAGCAGCCTGTATGACATCTGGCCGGAGCCTTCTGCACTTTCTTTCTTCACGTGCTTCAACTGCGATTTCGGGATTTTCCTGGAGGCGTTTCAGCCCCGGCATTCTTGACCTGGCGCTCAAATGCGTCGCTGTGTTGCTGGTGTACGCCACGGTTGCGGGAACAATGCCGGTGGGCGCGGCTGAACCTTTAAGAAACACTGCGGGTAGCGCGTCGGCTTCGTCGACAATGACAGTGACGAAGACAACTCCGACCATCACGTGGGCGACGCCCGCGGCGATTACCTACGGCACGGCACTGAGCGCCAAGCAGCTGGATGCAACGGCGAGCGTGGCGGGCACGTTCGTCTACTCGCCCGCGGCGGGGACCGTGCTGGCGGCCGGAACCCAGACATTGTCGGTGACTTTCACGCCGACCAACACGACGCAATACAACACGGCCACGGCCTCGGTCTCGCTGACGGTGAACAAGGCGACGCCGGTCATCACCTGGGCGACGCCGGCGGCGATTACCTACGGAACGGCACTGAGCGCGACGCAGCTGGATGCAACGGCGAGCGTAGCGGGCACGTTCGTCTATTCGCCCGCGGCGGGGACGGTGCTGGCGCCCGGAACGCAGAAATTGTCGGTGACTTTTACACCGACCAACACGACGGATTACTACGCGGCCACGGCCACGGTCTCGCTGACGGTGAACAAGGCGACGCCGGTTATCACCTGGGCCACGCCGGCGGCGATTACCTACGGCACGGCCCTGAGCGCGACGCAGCTGGATGCGACGGCGAACGTAGCGGGCAAGTTCGTCTACTCGCCCGCGGCGGGGACGGTGCTGGCGCCCGGAACGCAGAAATTGTCGGTGACTTTTACGCCGACCAACACGACGGATTACTGCACGGCCACGGCCACGGTCTCGCTGACGGTGAACAAGGCGACGCCGGTCATCACCTGGGCCACGCCGGCGGCGATTAACTACGGAACCGCGCTAAGTGCGACGCAGCTGGATGCGACGGCGAGCGTAGCGGGCACATTCGTCTACACGCCCGCGTCAGGTACGGTGCTGACGGCCGGAAAGCAGACGCTTTCGGTGACGTTTACGCCGACCAACTCGACCGACTACGCCACGGCTACGGCCACGGTTTCGCTGACCGTGAACGGCTCGATACCAGTCATCACGTGGGCGGCGCCGGCGGCAATTACCTACGGTACGGCGCTGAGTGCGACGCAGCTGGATGCTACGGCGAGCGTGGCAGGCACGTTTGTCTACACGCCCGCGTCAGGCACGGTGCTGGCGGCGGGAACGCAGACGCTTTCGGTGACGTTTACTCCGACGAACACGACCAACTACAGCACGGCCACGGCCACCGTCTCGCTGACCGTCAACAAGGCGTCTCAGACGATCAGCTTCACGCAGCCAGTCTCGCCGGTGACTGTTGGAGTCCCGCCCATCACGCTGACGGCAACGGCTAGTTCCGGACTGCCGGTTACATTCAGCGTCGTCTCCGGGCCGGGAACGGTGAGCGGCAGCACGCTGACGATCACAGGGGTCGGGACGGTGGTGGTGGCCGCGAATCAGGCGGGCAACATTGACTATGCGGCAGCCGCGCAGGTGACGCGTAGCGTTGTGGTCAACTATTCAACGCCGATCGCGAATGCGGGCCCTCCCCAGACGGTCTATGTTCGGACGACTGTGCAACTCAATGGTACCGGCTCATCGGACCCAGCCGGATTGCCACTGACCTATGCATGGTCATTCGTATCGGTGCCTACGGGCAGCACGGCAGCGTTAAGCAGTACGACTGCGTCAGAGCCCACATTTGTTGCCGACAAAGCGGGAACTTACAGTGTCCAACTCGTCGTCAACAACGGACACAACAACAGCACGCCGTCCACGGTAACAATCACCAGCCAGAACCTGCCTCCGGTAGCAAACGCCGGGCCGCCGCAGACGGTTTACCAGGGACAAACCGTGCAGTTGAACGGCACAGGCTCTTACGATCCAGCCGGGCTCACGATCACCTATCAGTGGTCGTTTGTTTCCGTTCCCTCCGGCAGCGGCGCAACCCTGAGTGGCGCCACCACGCCGTTGCCGACGTTCCTCGCGGATAAAACCGGCAACTACGTCGTGCAGTTGATCGTAAACAACGGCGTCTTCAGCAGTTCACCCTCAACCGTCACCATCACAACCCAGAACTCACCCCCCGTCGCCAACGCCGGCCCGAATCAGTCGGTGAATGTGCACTCCACGGTGCAGTTGAATGGCAGCGGTTCGACCGACGTCAATGGATATCCGCTGACCTATGCATGGAGTTTCGTCTCGATTCCCGGCACGAGCAGAGCCGCGCTCACGAACCCGAACAGCGTGAGCCCAACCTTCGTGGCCGACGTCAGCGGCAACTACGTCGTGCAGTTGATTGTCAACGACGGCTACGCGAACAGCGTTCCGGCCACAGTGACGATCAGCACAATCTACACACCGCCGGTCGCGAACGCAGGGCCAAACCAGACCATCACGGTAACCGGCCTGGTGCAATTGAATGGCAGCGGCTCGACCGATGTGAACGGCAACCCGCTCACCTACTCGTGGTCCTTCCTGACCCTGCCGCAAGGCAGCACCGCGATGTTGTCGAATTCAAACGCGGTTAACCCAACCTTCGTCGCGGACGTGCTCGCCACTTATGTCTTGCAATTAATCGTGAACGATGGCATGCAGAACAGCACGCCCGCCACGGTCGCGATCACGAGCGGCGATGTTCCGCCGGTGGCCAATCCTGGATCGGCGCAAATGGCGGCCATCGGCTCAATTGTCAATTTGAACGGCAGTGCGTCGACTGACTCCGACCATCAGCAACTGACGTATCAGTGGTCCATGCTCAGCGAGCCCCCGACCAGCAGCGCTGTGCTTTCGAACGCCACTTCGGCCACGCCCTACTTCATACCCGACGAATCCGGCAACTATGTGGTGCAGTTGATCGTGAATGATGGCTATCTGAACAGCGCTCCGGCGACGGTGGTCGTCTCCACTACCTACATTCCTCCAGTGGCCAACGCCGGGCCGAATCAGACGGTCAATGCGGGTTCGACGGTCCAGTTGTCCGGTGCGGCCTCCACCGATACCAACGGAAATTCGCTCACCTATAGCTGGGCGATTTTGTCCCAGCCGAGCGGGGGAAGTGCAACGCTATCGAACGCGACGATGGTCAATCCGACTTTCGTCGCGAACCTGGTTGGCACCTACGTCGTGCAGCTCATCGTCAACGACGGAACCTCCAGCAGCGCGCCGGTCACGACCACCGTCATCGCCAACGCGCAGCCGCCGGTAGTGAATGCAGGGCCGGACCAAACCATCACGCTGCCCGTGAATTCCGTGACTTTAAACGGAAGCGCGACCGACAACGGCGTACCACTTACTTTTGCCTGGAGCGTGGTCAGCGGGCCGGGTGCGGTTACTTTCGGTAATTCCAGCAGCGCCGTGACCACTGCGACGTTAGGGTCGGCCGGAACCTATGTTTTGCAATTGACCGCCAGCAACTCACAAAACTCCGCCAGCGCGACCACCACGATCACAGTGAATCCGCAGGCCTACGTGCCGCCGGTAGTGAATGCAGGGCCGAACCAGACCATCACACTGCCAGCAAACACGGTGACGTTGAATGGAAGCGCCAGCGACAATGGCGTGCCCATGACCATAGTCTGGTCCGCGATCAGCGGGCCGGGAACAGTCAGCTTCAGCAGCCCGAATTCACTGGCAACGCAGGCGACCTTCCCTTCGACTCCGGGAACCTATGTGCTGCAACTGAGCGCCAGCAACACCCAATACACCAGCACCGCACAGGTCACGATTACGGTGAACCAGTCTTCGATCCAGTCCCCGGTGGTCAGCGCCGGACCGAACCAGACGATCACGCTGCCTACCAATGTTGTGACCCTGAATGGAAGCGCAACCGACAACGGCGTTCCGATGACCATCGCCTGGAGCGTGGTCAGCGGGCCGACGACGGTCACCTTCAGCAGCCCGAGCACAGCGGTCACGCAAGCGAGCTTCACGGCTCCGGGCGCTTACGTGTTGCAGTTGAGCGCGAGCAACACGCAATACACTGCGACCTCGCAAACTGCGGTGTACGTGTACACCCAGGATAACGGCCAGAATCAGGCGCCTTACGTGAATGCCGGGCCCAACCAGACCATCAGTTTGCCGGCGGCGGCGCAGTTGAATGGCGTCGCAGTGGATGACGGCCTGCCGAACGGCACGCTGACGATATCGTGGAGTGTGGTCAGCGGACCGGGAACGGTCACGTTTGCCAGTGCCTCGTCGCCAGTTACTACGGCCAGTTTCAGCACGGCGGGAACTTACGTGCTTCAACTCGCGGCCGACGATTCGCAATATCTCAGCACCTCGAACGTCACCATCACCGTCGGCAAAATGTATGGCCACGGCGGCTACAAAGGCACTGACTTCTGGCTGACGTTCCCGGCGAACTATGACGACGGGGCCAGCGTGTGTTGCGGATCTGTATTTCAGCCGCAATTGCTGATTACGTCCGATGTGGATAATTCCGGCACGGTCACCGTTCCCGGCGTGAGCTTCGCTACAGATTTCACTGTGTCAGCGGGCCAGGGCACTTCCGTGCAAATTCCGGTTGGCGCGGTGCTCTCCACCAACGACGTGGTCGAGAACTTTGGAATTCACCTAACGTCGCAGAGTGCAGTAACCGTGGTGGGATTCAGCTACTACACGGCCACAACCGATGGATATCTTGCGTTACCCACGCCAGTCTTGGGGACCAGCTACATCGTCATGGCGTATCCGTATGCGTACTACGGGAGCGAAATGGCAATGGTTGCGGCCCAGGACGGCACGACGGTCACCATCACGCCGAGCGTCACGGTGTTGGGCCGGGCTGCCGGACAGCCCTACAACATCATTCTCAATCAGGGGCGCACCTACGAACTGATTACGACTGGCGGCCAGGACGACCTGACCGGAACCATCATCACTTCCGACAAGCCCATTGCCGTGTGGGGAGGAAATCAGGCGGCGGCCGTTCCCGACGCAACCTGGAGATATTTGAATCACGTTGAAGAAGAGCTTCTTCCCACCGATCTCTGGGGAGAAAACTTCCTGGTTGAGCCCTATGCCAATCAGCCCAGCGGCGACATCGTTCGCGTTCAGGCTGCTCAGAACGGAACCAACGTCTCCATCAACGGTTCTCCGGTAGCCACGCTCAATCAGGGCCAGTTCTACGAGGAATTTGAGACCGCGCCGGTTTCGATCAACGCATCCGCTCCGGTTCAGGTGGCGCAATTTGAAACCGGCGAGGAGTATCAGACACACACTCCGTTTGGCGGGCCTCCCTTCGGAACCTTCCTCGGTGATCCGTCAATGACGCTGGTTTCCGCGTACGAACAGTTTGCCGGGCATTACACGGTTCTGATTCCCACCACTGGGTTCCCCTCGAACTATGTGAATGTGGTCGCTCCAACGTCCTCCCTCTCGGGCCTATTGATCGACGGAGCGCCCGTATCAGCGACCTTTGCGCCGATACCTGGCAGCGTGTACTCAGGCGCGCAGATTCCGGTTTCAACCGGCGTCCATTATTTCGACGGCACGGCGCCTTTCGGCGTGACGGTAACCGGTTTTGCAGCCTATGACTCCTACAGCTATCAGGCTGGCCTGGCCTTCGGTGCGGCGCGGGCCGGAACGACAATCGCCCTGACACCATCCGCGGTCACACAACAAACCGGAACGCAGATATGCTTCACCGCCAGCCTGCTCGACGCTTATGGCAACCCACCAGGCGGCATCGGCGTGGGATTCACCGTGACTGGCGCGAATGTTTCCAACCAGTCGGTGGACTCCAACGTTTCCGGCCAGTCCCAGTATTGCTACGCCGGCACGAATTCCGGCACGGATACGATCCTGGCCTCGATCGGAGGCGCGAGCGCAACCGGCAGCGTGACCTGGAGTGCGAATGCTCCCAATCGCGCCCCGTTCGTGTATTCCGGAAGCGACCAGGTCATAACCTTGCCCAGCTCCGCGAATCTGTTGGGGGTGGTCAGCGATGACGGACTGCCACTGGGCGCGACTTTAACGACTACATGGTCGCAAGTAAGCGGACCGGGAACGGTGAGCTTCGCCAATTCCAACCAGCCAGTGACGACAGCTTCCTTCAGCGCGACGGGAACGTATGATCTGCGGCTTACCGCGAATGACTCGCAGTTAAGCTCCTACGCTGACCTAACCATAACGGTGAACCCGGCGCCACAAGTCACCGCGCCCGTGGTAAATCCGGGGCCCGATCAAACCGTGACGTTGCCGCTGCTCGCCACATTAAATGGCATCGTCACAGATAATGTGCTTCCGCCCAATGGCAAGCTCATCGTGCAGTGGGCCGAAGTAAGCGGACCATCGAATGCCAGCCCGGTTGTCTTCGCCAATCCCTCCAGCGCCTATACGACGGCGACGTTTATCCAGGCCGGAACGTATGTGCTAAGCCTCACCGGCGACAACTCGCAGTTGCAGACGACTGCGCAGATCACGATCACAGTTCTGCCAGCCGTCGTGCCGCCGGCTGTGATTTGTCCCAACGGCGGATCATTCACCGCGCAGTTCCCCGTAAACACGATTACTCTGAACTGCACGGTCTCAGACAGCAGCCTGCCGCAAGGCGGTACCCTGACCCAGCAGTGGACTCAGTCCACTGGTCCTGCCGTGGTGGGCTTCGCCACTCCGAGCCAGGCCACGACCGTGGCAACCTTCCCCGTGGCGGGCAGCTACGTCCTCTATCTCACAGCCGACAACACGCAGCTGACCACCGCACAGCAGGTGAGCGTCACGGTTTCCCCGGCCAATACTCCGCCAGTGGTAAACATTACGAACTCGTATCAGACCATCACACTGCCGACGAACACCGCCACGCTCAACGCGACCGTGACCGATAACAGTCCGCAGGGTGACGGCACTCTCACGCAGCTGTGGACTCAGACTTACGGGCCTGCAGCCACGATCAGCACACCCACAGCGACCAGCACGCAAGTAACTCTGACGACAGTGGGACAATACAACTTCCAGCTTGCCGCAACCTATGCGCAATACACCACGACCTCCGGAGCTACGATCGTTGTCAACCCGGCTCCTGTAGCGCCGACGGTCTATGCCGGTCCCAACCAGACAATTAGTCTTCCCACGAACACCGTTACGTTGAACGGAACGATCAGCGATCCGGGCGTGCCCACGAACGCGACCGTCACCACCGCCTGGAGCGAACTGAGCGGTCCCATGGTTTTAGCCTTCAGCAGTCCCGCCAGCCTGTCGACGCAAGCCACGTTCACCGCCGCGGGCACGTACGTTCTCCAACTTGCCGGAACTAACACGGGCCTGACCGGCACCTCTACCCTGACAGTTACGGTTAACTCCACGTCGCAAAATCTGCCGCCCATCGTGAGCGCAGGACCGAATTTCACCACATCTGCGGGGACGACAACCTATATCGTGGGTACCGCTACAGACCCGGCAGGATATCCGCTCACGATCGCCTGGAGCCAGTTGAGCGGCCCGGCGCAGACGACCATCTACTATCCGAATTCCACCTTCACCTACCTTTCGTTCCCGGTGATTGGAACCTATGTTCTGCAGTTGTTAGCCAGCGATCCGTACCTTAGCAGTGCAGCAACCGTGACCGTCGTTGTAACGCCTGCGCTAAACCAGCCGCCATCGGTTTCTGCAGGTGGATATCAGAGCATCACGCTCCCAACCAACACGTTGACATTGAACGGCTACGCTTATTCCGCCACCGGCACAGTTGTCGTGGCCTGGTCCGAAGTGAGTGGTCCGGCGACGGTCACATTCTCCAATCCAAATCAGCTGGTCACGCAGGCGACTTTCCCGGTGGCGGGACCTTATCAACTGCAACTCGCGGCCAGTGCCAATCAGTTAATAAGCATTTCCAACACGTACATCACGGTCAATCCGGCAGACTCCGGGCCGGCCATCTCCTTCAGTTCAAGTAACGTCAACTCGCTCACGCTGCCCAATGCGACTACCACCCTGGCCGCCAACATCACCCTCAACGCCGGAAGCTCGCTGAGCCTCACCTGGAGTGAGTACGACGGCCCCGGGCCCGTCACCTTCAGCAGTCCCAACTCCACGGTGACCGACGCTACCTTCACAGTCGCCGGGACCTATTACTTACAGCTCGCCGCCAGCGACGGGACTATCACCAATACTTCACCCCTCACGATTTATGTAAAGCCGGCCCCAGTTGGTGGGCCGCCGATAGTTTCGCTGAACACGCCGCAGGATGGCCAGCAGGTCACTGGCCCACTCGCTATAACAGGGATGGCCTATGCTCAAACGGAAAACCAAGGTGGGCAAATTCCTGTCTGGACGCTCGCCTACAGCCTGAACACGCAGGATGGCGCATCCACGCAAACTTGGATCACCCTCACGCAGAGCAACTACTTCACGCAAGCTTCCCAAACCCTGGCAACACTCGATCCCACAGTCTTGCTGAATGGCACCTACTCGTTACTACTCACGGCTACCGATAGCTACGGTCAAATGAGTTCCACGTCGACGACGTTTGTCGTCAGCAAGAACGCGAAGCCAGGTGACTTCACGCTGTCATTCAACGATCTCACCGTCCCGGTGGGCGGCCTGCCTATCAGCGTAACCCGCAGCTATGACAGCCGCGATCACGGCTTCCACGACTTTGGGCCGAGTTGGTCCTTGAGCCTGAATAACATCCGCATCGAAAAGAACCGCAACCTTGGCAAGAATTGGGTGACGAATGGCACCTCGGGCGGCCTGTTCGGCAGCTACTGCGTGCAGAGTGCGGCCAATGTTATCGTCACCGTCTCGTTCCCCGGCGGCGCGCAGTACTTGTTCCAAGCGGCAGCTACTCCAGCATGTTCCCAGATCGTTCCGCCGCAGTCGGCCACCATTGGGTTCACCGAACTACCAGGCGGCAGTCCGGGAACCGCTGGCGCTACACTCGTTCCCGCCGATGGCGGCCAGGTGCTCTTCGACAACTCCGGCTCCAATTTCAATCTGGTCGATTACGACGGAAACCCCTACAACCCCACGCAGTTCATTCTGACCACGAGTGACGGTCACAGCTACACCATCGATCAGACCCTCGGCGTAAGCTTCATGTCTGACGCCAACGGGAACTCACTGACAATTGGCTCCAGCGGTATTGTCAGCTCAACCGGTAAGAGCATCACCTTCACCCGGGATTCCCTGAACCGCATCACCAAGATCACCGATCCCAACGGCAACACGCTGCAGTACAACTACACAGCCAACACAACGAGCTCCCCGCTGGAGCAGTTCATCGACGGATCCGGGAACACCACGACGTTCAATTATTACTCTCTGGGATCTTTCGGAGGCGGCATCCCCGAGTTGAACAGCATAACCAATGCTCAAGGCGTTACGGTCGCCGCCGCGCAATACGACAGCGCGGGTCATATGACGCAGTTGACCGACGCCAACGGCAAAGCCACGGCCTTCAACATCAACGAAAACACCCAGACCGAGACCGTTACCGATCCGCTGGGCAATACGAGCACATATACCTACGACGCCGACGGGAACGTTCTCAGCGAGGCCGATGCCCTCGGCAACACCACCACCAACACCTACGACTCGGACGACAACAAGCTCACCGTGACCGATCCGCTGGGCCACACCACGACTTTCACGTACGATGCTTCCGACAACCGCCTTACCCAGACGGATCCGCTGGGCAACACTACCAGTTACACCTACAACCAGCGCGGACAGATTTTGACCGCCACTGATCCGCTGGGACGTAAGGCGACCAATGTTTACGACGCGAACGGAAACCTGACCTCCACGACGGACGCCAACGGCAAGACCACGTCGACCGTTTACTCGTCGAACGGGCTGCCCACTTCGGTGACCGACGCCAACGGCAACACCACGCAGTTCCAATACGACGGCTCGGGCAACCTCACGCAGCAAACCGACGCCCTGAGTAACATCACCACCGGCACTTACGACGCCAACAACAATAAGCTGAGCGAGACCGTCACCCGCATCGTCAACGGCCAGCCGCAGACGCTGACCACCGGCTACCGGTACGACGGCAACAACCGGCGCACCCAGACCACTTATCCCGACGGCTCGACCCGGCAGACGCAGTACAACTCCATCGGGAAGCAGAGCGCGACCATCGATCAACTGGGCCGTCAAACCAGCTACACCTATGACTCGGCTGGACGCCTGGTCACGACCACGAATCCCGACAGCACCACTCAAACCACAACCTACGACGCCAACAGCAATCGCCTCACCTCCACCGACCGCGCCGGGAACACCACCAGCTACGCCTATGATGCCGACAATCGCCGCATCAAAACCACGTATGCTGATAACAGCTTCACCCAAACCAACTACGACGCCGCCGGACGCGTCAGCTCCGCCATCGATGCCGACAACAACACGACCAGCTACGGCTATGACAACGCCAACCGCCGCACCTCGCTGACTGACGCCCTCAGCCACGTCACAAACTTTACCTACGACAACAGCGGGAACCGGATCGCGGTTAAAGATGCGCGAGGGAACACCACGCAGTATCAATACGACGTGCTGAATCGCCAGATCGCCGTCGTGTATCCCGATCAGACGACCTCGAGTACTTCGTACGACAACCTGGGCGGAGTGATCTCCAAGACCGATCAGGCAGGCAAAGTCACCGGCTACGGCTACGACGCCCTCGAACGGCTCACCTCGGCCACGCAAGACGCAGTCGCCGGCGGCCTGAACCTCGTCACCACCTACGGCTACGACCAGGTCGGCAACCGCATCTCGCAAACCGACGCCAACAACCACACCACCACCTACACCTACGACCAGCTGGGACGCCGCATCGGCCGCACCCTGCCTGCGGGACAGTCGGAGAGCTATACCTATGACTCCGCGGGAAATCTGAAAACGAAGACCGACTTCAACGGCAAGACCACCACCTACGCCTACGACACCTCGAACCGCCCGCTCTCGAAGACACCGGACCCAAGCTTTAACGCCCCAGCTGTCAGCTTCACCTACACGCCGAACGGCCTGCGGCAGACCATGGCCGATGTGTCAGGCACAACCACGTACGGCTACGACACCCGCAACCGCCTGACCTTGAAGCAGACACCGTTCGGAGCACTCTCGTACACCTACGACGCGGCGGGAAATTTGCTCACGTTGAAGTCATCGAACAGCGGAGGCAGCTCTGACACCTACACATACGATCAGCTGAGCCGGTTGAGCACGGTGACCGATGCGTCGGGTGCGACGACGTATGCTTACGATGCCGTTGGCAACCTGCAGAACTTCGTTTATCCCAACGGAGTGACGCACGCTTATTCCTACGACCCACTGAACCGTCTGACGCAGATGGGAGCTTCAGGAAGTGCGGCGATCTCGAACTACGCCTACACGCTGGGAGCGGCGGGGAATCGCACATCGGTAGCTGAGTTGAGCGGACGTACGGTGGCCTACGCCTACGATTCGCTCTACCGGCTGACGACGGAGACGGTCAGCGCCGATCCGAACAACAAAGACGGCGCCATCAACTACACCTACGACAACGTGGGGAATCGCAAGACGCTGAACGCAACGCTGCCGCCCTCCGGAGGTATTTCGTACACCTATGACCAGGACGATCGCCTGAGTTCGGATCAGTATGATCCCGACGGCAACACGATCAACTCGCTCGGCACTGCGAACACCTATGACTTCGAGAATCATCTGGTCACGCATGGCGGAGTAACGATCGTCTACGACGGCGACGGCAATCGCGTCAGTGAGACAGTCGGCGGAGTGACCACGAATTATCTGGTCGACACGAAGAATCCGACCGGCTACCCACAGGTTGTGGATGAATTGCAGAGTGGAGCAGTCACTCGAACGTACTCTTACGGACTGGAGCGAATCAGCGAGAAGCAGAGCATCAGCGGAACGTCCACCGCCAGCTTCTACGGCTACGACGGCCACGGCTCAGTGCGCCAGTTGACGAATTCGACCGGCACGGTCACCGACACCTACGACTACGACTCGTTCGGCAATCTGATCAACTCCACCGGCTCCACGCCAAACAACTTCCTCTTCGCCGGCGAGCAATACGATCCGGCGCTGAGTCTCTACTACAACCGCGCGCGGTATTACAACGCACAAAGCGGGCGCTTCTGGTCGATGGATACTCTTGCTGGCAACGACGACGACCCAGCCTCTCTGCATCGGTATCTGTACGCACGCGGAAATTCGATCAATCGAATCGATCCCAGCGGCCACCAGGATGCCGTCAGCGAAGTCGCGGCTGCGGCGGACAGCGAGACTCTGGACACGATGGGCGTCCCGCAGGTCTTCCAAATCTACCAGGAGGTTCAGACCAGCCTCAATGTTATCAAGCCGGCGCTGGCCGTCATCGTCATCGAACTTGGCCTGCTTGCCGGCCCCAGCAACATTGAGGGACACATCGGATACGAGTTCGATTTGGCCGCGGCGACCGGAGATTCCTATAAAAAGTTGAATTTCAGCTTCGAATCAACGACCAATGCAAAGGGAGACTCGTCACTGGAGGTTGAGATTGGGTATGGCCAACTCCATTTCAAGGTCGAACTTGGCGACGAGGGAATCAAAGGCGCCGTAGGCTACTCCATTCCGGTGGAGAATTTGGAGACCGCAGTTGGAGTATTCAAAATGGAAATACCAGTCGAGCTGGAAGGAAACGGCAAGGGCCTCACCGCTTCTATAGCAACCGAGTTCAGTTATAAACCGAACTTCGGATCGTTCAGCGACCTCATCTCCGGAGAAACGACAACAACCGATTCCGCTGGGGGGATCGTATACAAGGCTAGCTCGCCGAAACTCGAGATAGAGGTCAACTACGCGGACATCAAAGACGCTTTGAACTCAATCACGATTGGAGATTAGTTACCTGGGGCTAGCCCAGCCTTATTTGAAGAGACGCAGTGAGGGAGAAAGAATTTTATGAAACAGCCATCGGGAAGATTCACAATGTGCGCCCTGGTGTTCACAATGGCCCTGATTGGGGATAGGTCAGGCGCTGCTTTTGCTCAAACCAATCCGGCGCAGGCTCCAACCCCGGCTCAAGCCAGCAAGTCGAGCCAAACCCCAAAGACGGCGGGCGCGACTCAACATGGCGTAGCGCCCAATACGACGAAAGCAGGCACGAATTCGCAGACGCCCGCGAAACCGGCGGCTGCGCAAGCGACTGCGAATTCGTCGAACACTCCGTCCGGTGCAGGCTTGATCGCCCCTCCGGGATGGACGCCTCCGACACAATCGCAAGCTCAGACGGCTACAGGGCAGAAGACAGCGGCCATGCCGACGAAGAAAACCTCTTCCCCCGCAAGCAGGCCGGAAACAAAGCAGAAGGACAAGACAGGAAGCGCCGACTCTCATTAGCTCTCAAACATCATCACACTGCTAAACATCGCACTACCTGCAAGCCGACTTCGGGGGAATGAACTGGAAATTGGCAGCTGTGGCAGTGACCTGCCCCCAATTTCCGTTCACCTGAGAATACGACAACTTTTAGCTACCGCATCTCGGGTTTGAGCCGGGATGGGGGAGCGCGAGGGGCAAGGGACGGCGTTTGAGTCCCTTGCCCCTCGCTCAGCTGTGTAGAAGTTTGCTGCCTGCGCCGCCGCAAACTCTTTCGGCGTGCGGTATCCCAAACTGCTGTGCGGACGCTCCTCGTTGTACTCGATCTTCCACGCCGCGATCTTCCGCCGCGCGTCGAACAAGTTTTGAAACCAGCTCACCGTCAAGCACTCATCCCGCAGCCGTCCGTGAAAACTCTCCACGTGCGCGTTCTGCGTCGGCTTTCCCGGCTGAATGTGCACCAACTCGATCTGCCGCTCCACGCACCACGCCAGAAAATGCCGGCTGGTCAGCTCCGGCCCGTTGTCGCAGCGAATTGCTTGCGGCCGTCCGCGCTCGGCCACGATCCCATCCAACACTCGCGTCACTCTCCGGCTGGCAAAACTCGTGTCCACTTCCAACGCCAAACACTCTCGCGTGTACGCATCCACCACGCTCAGCACCCGGATCGTTCGTCCACACTCCACCGCATCGTGCAGAAAGTCCAACGCCCACTCCTGGTTGGCCGAAGTCCTCACCAGCAGCGGCTTTCCCTCGCGGACGCAATGCTTCCGCTTCTTCCGCCGAATCATCAGTCCTGCCTCCCGATACACCCGATGCACCCGCTTGTGGTTCACATGCTCTCCCGAGCGGCCCAACAACACCTGCAGTCGCCGATACCCGAAGCGCGGCTTCTCCCGCGCCAACTCCACTAACTTCGTGCGTAGCGGCTCGTCGCTGCACCTTCTCTGATAGCGATAGCTCGACACCGCCATCGTCATCACGCCGCACGCCCGCCGTTCACTGAAGGCGTACTTCTCTCGTACCTGCTCGACAGTCGCCTTCAGGACCGCGAGCTCCACCCGTTTTTTTCAATCACCCACTGCAGCGCATCCTTGTCCAGACTCAAATCTGCCACCAGTTTCCGTAATCGCGTGTTCTCATCGCGCAGTTGCTTCGCTTCCTGCGCCTGGCTCACGTCCATGCCGCCATACTTCGCCTTCCAGGCGTAGATCGTGTGCTTCGACACCCCCACTTCCCGCGCCACATCCTCCGCCTTACGACCCGCCTCTAGTTGCTTCAGCGCCCCGATCATCTGCGCTTCCGTGTGCCTGCTCTTTGACATACCCCTTCCCCTTTCCTTCGTCCGAAATCATACTCGGACCTGTTCGGAAAACGGGGAGCAGGTCAGGCTCGACGCGCTCCAGCCGAATGTCATAACGCCAAACCTCTTCACCTTTGCCGAGCAGATCCTGGAAATAGAGATACCGGCTATCTGGCGACCAAATGCTGATTCCCAGCGCCTTGCCGCGTGCGATCACGCGCCACTGTCTTCGAGCGACGTCCCAGAGCTTGAGTTGGCTCTGATCGTCTTGAGTCGCCGAAATGAATCGTCCATCGTAGGACCAGCGCGACATCACCAGGTGCTCCGAGTCGGGAACGGCTTCGGTCTGCCGCGTTTCAAAATCCACGATCTGCAGATCCCAGCCGTCGGAATCTATCGGGCCAAGTGAGCGAGCAAGCACGATTTTCCGGCCATCGCCCGACCAATCGGCGTCACGCACCTCGGTTTGGCTTTTCATCAGTAGCTCCGGCACTCCACCCGCCGCCGGTATCAAGTAACTCGTGTTCCTGCGGTTAGACATCATTCCGCCAAACGAGACCCACTTCCCATCCGGAGACCATCGCGGAAAAGAAACGTTCTCCTCATGTCCGGTCAGTTCAACGCGGTCTCTCCCATCGAGGCGGCTCCGGTAGAGACCTCCATGCTCGGGGTCGATGTAAGCGATCCAGTTCCGGTCGCGCGAAAAGCTGACATGCATGACGCCTGAGTTTGGCCCAAGGCTGGAGAATTGCCCCGTCGACACATCCAGACGCTGGAGGTCCTCTCGCCATGCCCCGTTGTAAAAGAAAATGTGCCGCTCGTCTCGACTAGGCGTGCCTCCCCACGGATTGTCGGGACCGAACGTCAACTGAAATGGACCTCTCGCACTGCGGCGCCACCAGTATCCTTTCTCGCGCAGAGCCCAGAGATTTGACGGCCCGCCGCGAGACGACGAAAAAACGAAATAACGACCGTCAGAAGTCCACGAGCCACAGCATTCGGCTGCGGGGTGCGCCCAGTTCGGAAGCAATTCGTGAAGATTCCTTCCTGCACTCGAGATTTCCATAATCGAGGTTCCTTCACTGCTGAGAGTCCTCGTGAGCGTGAAGCGAAGCGTTTTCCCATCCGGAGACCACGCGAGCCAGGAGGGCGCGCCGGGCAGCGCAGCCAGCAGGTGGGGGTTCGACCCGTTCGCATCCATCATCCACAGGTTGGCGCCGTTGAGATAAGCAATCTGCTTTCCGTCCGGTGAAAAAACAGCGCTGTTCGCAATCGCATCGCCCAGGCGCATAGGCGGGCCGCCCTGACCAGGCATCGTCCAGAGTCGGTTCGGCTCGCCGCGCACCTCAAAACTTCCGATCAAGAGTTTGGAAAAATCGGGCGAAACATCCAGGGCCAGGGCGCTGCTCGCGCCAGTTTCGACACGCTGTCCCTCGCCTCCGCTGACCGCGGTTTCCATCAGATTCCAGTGGTCGCCATCCCGCTCCATGTAATAAAGGCGCGCCCCGTCCGAGACCAGTTTGACTGGAGTGTCGATGCGGGCGGAGGTCGTGAGGTGATCGATACGCGTCACTTGGGGCGGGGGCAACGGCGTGTACCACCACAGCAGGAATACAACCGCAGCGATTGCCGCACCTACCACCGAGCGGAATTGCCAGCGGCCCCGGTCGCTGGCCCGCGTTCGCATAATTGCGAGCGCAGGGAGTGGCCCTGGCGGAACGGGAAAAACTGTGGAACCCGGCGGTTCGGCGCCAGGATGAGGAACAGTTTCATCTGTTGTTGTTGTTGCAGTGATCGAGGCAGGGATCGAGGCTGGAAGATCCGCCCGCGGGATTGCCCTGTCGTTGCCGCCGTTCCGGATTTCGACTTGGGCTATAAACCGGTAGCCGCGGCGCGGAACCGTCTCGATGTAGCGCGGTTTCTCGGAGTCGTCGCCCAAGGCTTCCCGCAGCTTCCTCACCGCGGTATTCAGCCCATCTTCGAAATTGACAAAAGTATCGTCCGGCCAAAGGCGCTTCTGCAGGTCCTCGCGAGTCACAACTTGTCCGGGATTCTCGGCCAGCACACTCATTAAACGCAGCGGCAGGTCGTGGATCTTGATGCGGGTGCCATTCTTCCGGAGTTCCCCCGAGGGGATGTCCGCTTCGAAGGGACCGAAGGCGAACGAGGGCTGGGAGCTTATCGGAGAGTCCATGGACTTACTCGAACCCCTGGGCGGGGACGCCGAGGCAAGGATGCTAGCATCCGCTCTGGCGATGCGCAAGGTTGACCGATAGCGGCAGCGTGATTGGACAACTACAGCTGAATCATTGTGTTAGCTGTCCGGAAGAAGTTCAGCAACAGTACAGACTCCGTCCATTGACCTCCAGCGCGTCTTCTCGCACAGTGGCTCGCATTGCGGACTTGGGCGGCGCAATCGACACAGTTGCGCGGCCCCGGAGCCCGGTCGAAATTCTGGGCCGACCCACTTTGCAGAGAACGAACCTGAAAGGGAGAAGCAGACACAAATATGAAGACGACTGGCAGCGACTGCGTCGGCCTCGCGCCAGCCCTCCGCGAATGGGCAGTCCGAGGGCGTCAAACTCTCCGTTGGAATTTCGCTTTAGCGAATGACTAGGCTTTCACTGCGTGATCTTGGAGGGGTGCCGTGAACCGATTGAAGCTTCGAATATCGTCTGCAGTGCAGGTCTTCATCATCCCCACTTTTATTTGTCTGACTTTGGGTTTCTTGACGAGCTGCCAAGAAAACTCGAACGAAACGATCACGGCGACGAGCGGAACGCCGCAGAGCTCGGCGGTCAACACGGCGTTTCCATTAACGCTGCAAGCGACGGTGACGTCCACCGATGGCAATGGTCCGCATCCGGTCATAGGCGTGCCCGTGACGTTCGCGGCTCCATTCCCGGGTCTAAACTCGGAATCGCCGAGCGGCACATTCGCGTCGAACCTCATTACCGAAACGGATACGACCGACGCTAACGGCGTGGCCACCTCGTCAAAGTTCAGAGCAAACGCCACGGCCGGCGCTTATTCGGTGACTGCCTCGGTTACGGGCACCTCGACGCCGGCCAGTTTCAGTCTCACGAACACAGTTCCAGCAGCGGCAACGATCACTGCAGTGGGCGGAACACCGCAAAGCGCGGCGGTCGGGACGGGGTTTGGACAGTTGCTGGCAGCCAACGTGGTGGATAAGTTTGGGAATCCGGTGAGCGGCGTCGATGTGACGTTTACGGCGCCGGCGGCGGGAGCGAGCGGCATTTTCGCTGACAGCGAAATGGCCACGGAATCTGACACGACCGACGGCAACGGCACGGCTACTTCTTTGGGGTTCATAGCGAATGCGATCGCCGGCGGACCCTATACGGTAACAGCTACGGTTGCGGGAGTTGCGACGCCGGCCAACTTCATGCTGACGAACACAGCGGCAGCAGGGGGTTCAACGATCACGTCGACGGGCGGAACCCCGCAAAGCGCGGCGGTCGGCACTCCGTTTGCAGCGGCGCTGGTAGCGACTGTAACGTCGGGCGGATCGCCGGCGAGCGGAGTGACGGTGACGTTCACGGCTCCAGCATCGGGTGCAAGCGGCATATTCGCAAGCAGCGGAACGGCTACGGAAACGGAAGCAACCAACGCGAGCGGCGTGGCTACCTCATCGCAGTTCACTGCGAACACAAGGGCAGGCGCTTATTCTGTGACGGCCTCGGTTCCAGGAGCGGCGGCCGACTTCAGTCTGACGAACGCGGCGGGCGCCGCGGCAACGATCACGGCAACGGGCGGAACACCGCAAAGCGCGACGGTTGGAACCCCTTTTGCATTACCGCTGCAAGCGACGGTGGTGGATAGTGACTCGAACCCGGTTAGCGGCGCGGTGGTGACGTTCACGCCTCTGACGGAGGGACCGAGCGGCACATTCGCGTCGAACTCAACGCCTACGGAAAGAGACACGACCAACGCCAGCGGCGTGGCTACCTCGTCGACGTTCACAGCGGATCTGCTGTCCGGCGGACCTTATACGATGACGGGCACGGTTGCCGGGGTGGCAACTGCCGCCAACTTCAGCCTGACCAACACACCGGTGGCGGGTCTGAACAACTATACGTTCTATTTGAGCGGGGCCGACGATCTCCCGAAAGCCAGCATTGGGTTTTATGCCCTCGCGGGGTCAGTAAACATTAATACGGATGGGACCGTCGTTGGCGGTGAACAAGACTATAACGACACGTCTGGAGTCACATCACCGCAGCCTTCCGGCGACAAGGTCACGGGAGGAACGCTGACGGTTAGCGCCACAACCGGCCAGGGGACACTCAGCCTGATCACGAACAACGCAAATGTGGGTGTGAACGGGACCGAAACTTTCGGCGTCCAGTTTGTGAACAGCAAACATGCGCTCATTATGCAGTTCGATGGATCTGCAACGTCCAGCGGGAGCATGGATTTGCAGACGCAGACGAGCCCACCCAGCTTGGGCAGCGGGGGTTATGCCTTCACCCTTTCCGGGGTAGATACCAGCTATGAGCCGATTGCGTACGGGGGCGTTTTCACGATCCCGAACAGTGGCGCCAACCTGGAGGACGGCCTTTACGACTTCAATGACGCTGGAGATGTGGTCAAGGGGACGACTCTCACCGGAACCTTCACCGAGCCCGATTCCTTCGGGCGCGGCACGATCGCCAGCAGTCTGCACTACTTGGGCATACCAGTCGTCCTCAGCTATTACGTCGTGGGTCCGGAAGCGATACGGATCATCGATGTGGATACGAACGATTCGGCCATCGGGTCCGCCTTCGGACAGGGCATAAACGCTACCACTGCCAGCAACGCATCGCTCGGGGGGCCGTGCCCCTCTAACTCAGCTCAGAACTGTTCCGTGTTTGCCGTCGCGGGCAACCCGAAGTTCTCTGGCTACGGCGTGCTGGGCGAGTTCTCTACCAGTAACACGTCGTCCCTCACCGCTGACTTCTCGGGGGTGGGCGATGATAACGAGTTGGTCCACTTCGTCAAGGCTACGGCTTCCACGATCTCAGGCACCTATTCCATTGCGAGTTCTGGATACGGCAGCCTGACGATCACAGGCTTGTCAGAATTCCTCAACAGCCTGGGGATTTATGTGACGGACCCAACTCTCAATCTAAGCGATCCGAATAGCAATACTGGCGGGGGTGGAGCACTGGTTCTCGACCTGGATGAAGATCTTCCCGGAAGCACCGGAGTCATGATTCCACAAACCGACACCGCAACCGACGACTTCAAGGGAAACTATGCCGTTGCGGCGCAGGATTTCAACGACTTTACGCAATGCGACCTTTGCGAGTTTGACTTGGTGGGGCAGGCGTCGGTTGCAGGCGGTGTTGCGAGCGGAACCAGCCTAATCAGCGATCCGCTCTTCACGTTGGGCGGTGGCAGCGCGACGAATTCCGGAGTTACACTCTCGGGCAGCCTGGTGGCGGACACGAACAACCCTGGGCGCTACACGGTGTCGCCGCTTGAGCTTTCGATCCCCGGCATATCGTCAAGAGATCTCTACGTAGTCATCTATCAGGCGAGTGGTGGACAGTTGTTCTGGCTGGAGGAAGATAGCAACGGTGTATGGCTTGGCCCCCTGCAGCAGCAGGGATCGCTAATCGGACCCGCGGCAAAAAAGCCTGCGGCGAAAACTCAGCCGAAATAGAAACCATTGCCGTTCAGCCAAACCGGAGGCGTGGGGACGATTACGTTCTCGGAAACAGGAGTGCCTGCCCGGATGGTCAAGCGCGCAGTTCCACGTTTTAGGCTGCGTTCTGAGCGCAATGGCCGGTCACTTCAGTTATGATTTGCCCAGCAAAGAGGAAGTGGTCTGCATTCGAGGATACCGGCCCGAGAATACATAGCTCGAAGATACAGAGCCCGAGGATACAGAGCCCATGACAGACTGGTTCGCGCGCCCCGTCCTGCACGTAACCGACGTTGAGGCCTCGCTCCGTTTTTACGTTGACCGCCTCGGCTTCACGAGTCCCTGGCGCTACGACGAGGACGGCAGAGTGTATGTCGCACAGGTCGACCGGCAGGGCTGCGCGCTGATCCTGGCCGACACGTGGCCGGAGAAGATCGGCAAGGGGCTGATGTTCATTTCACTGAACGTCGAGCCTGCTTCGCGCGAGGCCGCGATCGCCGCGTTGGACGCGCTGCGCGCGGAACTCGAGGCCAAGGACGTTGCGGTCAAAGAGGGTTCCTGGGGCTACCGGCTTCTGGTGGTCGATGATCCCGACGGCAATCAGCTCTTCTTCAACTATCCGAGCGAGACCGCATCCGGCAAGATCGCCGGAGATGAAACGTAATCGTCCAGCCCTCGCCTCGCAGGAACGCGCGACCACGGCAGCGGGGTGACCGTGCAATTCTCTGAGTCATTCGAACGTCGGCGAAAAATTGCGGTTACCCTCACCCCCCTCAAAACGTGAAATGGCATGGTTTCGACAGTTACCATTTTTGCAATGGTTCCAATCGCCCGTGTTACTGAAACGGAGTAAGATTGTGCAGCATTAAGGCGAAGGCTTCCATGGGCATCACGCCAAAGTGGTTCACCTTAGGATGGACTGTATTCCTTGCCGCGGCCGGGTTCTTTTCTCCCGTTGAGTCAACAAAAGCTTGCGAGAATCCGCGAGACGGATTTCTCCAGCAATCGCAGTTGGAGAGTCAGCCGCCCCCGCCGGCTTTTTGGGAATTGCCGCCAGCACAAGTAGATTCCATGCTGCTTTCAGTGCCTAACGGAGACGATTCACGCTACCTGCGCCTCCGTGAATATTTCTCGGACTTGCATTGCGCTCCCAAACTGATGGTCGAGCAAACTGTTCCTAAGCACATTGGCAAGAACCTGGTGTGCGTCCTGCAGGGAAAGAATGCCGAACAGATACTTGTGGTTGCCCGCTACGACGGTCGTTGGGATTCAGAGGCGTGGAGCGACGCAGTCGCCCTACCAATTCTTTACAACGCTTTGCGAGCCCAGCCGAGGCAGCAAACCTTTGTTTTTGCGGCCCTCTGCGGAAGCGCGGGGGAGAAGGAGCTTTTCGCCAATCTCCGGAAAAATAACCAGCCGACGGTGAAGGCGATTGTCGTGTTGGATCGGCTTGGGAGGGGCGAGCCTCGCTTCTATACGCCAAGGAACAAGCTGCTGGATACCGAAGCGGCCTTTACGGCTCACACCCAAGGCCTTTCGGTTCCGATAAATGATCCACTCTCCAACTCAGTTTCCCAGAACACTGTGCTATCCCTGGCAGACAGACTTCCATCCATATTGATATATTCGGCGTACGGTCGGCAATTTTCCGCTCCGGGCTTCCGTAAAGAGTTCGATTTCGTGGCTTATTACCTATGCCGGATCGACACTAAATTGGCAGTTCCAACGAACCCTCCGCCGCATTAAAACTGCCCATTTTAGATTGCACGTGCAATCGCGATGTTATATCAGCAATCGGCGTGCGGTTTGGACGCATCCGATTTCGGTTCGCTCAGTTCGATCTCGCGTCTTGTGGCGAGGCAGGGGGCACAGTCAGCAGAACCTCTATCGTGCCCGCTTTGCCCGACTCCAGATCGCAAACCCCGGACCGCAGATACGAACTACCCCGAGGCACGTCAAACTCCAGGTGGAACTGGAGTCCGATGTCCCAATACGCTCTGTATTGCTCCGGGCTCAAAGAGAGTTCCATTTTTCGCACCAGCCAGTTCATCGGATTCCCATAGCGATCGTAGGCAATCAGCGTGACCTCGAGTTTTCCATTGCGGCGTCCATCCGGCGCCGCCTCCAGTTGAAGCGCTTTCTCAGAGACCGCTAGGTCCACGTCCATGCGCGTGAAGGCGCCCTGCACTTTCAAATTGTCCCCGGCGCGCGGGCCCGTCAGCTCCGGCTGGGGTGTCGAGGGCTTCACGCTCATCCGGTATAGAATCTGGGCGAAGTCCGGCAGGCCCCAAGCCATCAGCGGCACCAAGAGGTCGCCCGTGGCAAGTTTCTCCGCGACTGCGCCTGCGGTACGTTCATCCTCTGCGTTGTAGCCGAGGCGGTAAGCAAGTTTGTAGTGGCCGTGCGTCAGTTTAACGTGGATGCGCCGGTATTTCCCGTTCATCACTTTATTTGTCGGCGTATAGTCCAGGGTGTAGTAGCGAGACCCATCACGGACCGCTTGCGCCAAGGCCTCGTCCAGCCCATTGCTGTTATAAAAGGCCTTCCCGCCTGTATCGTGGGCCAACTCTTCCATGGTCGCTTGGTTCGCATTGCGCTGGATGCTGTCGTTTTGCAACTGCGTTACTTGAGACCGGGTGGCGTCTGCCGCATTGGTCACTTTTAGTGGCAGAGCGCTGGCATCGTACAACGTATTTGCAGCCAACCCCCCAGCCTCTACCGGATAAACAGCCACTCGCGCCGCGGTAAGCGCGTCACCTGTCTTGCGCAACTCGTTGTACTCCCCGCCCTCCCCCATGGAAGAGAAATCTTTGAAAAAGGTCACTGGAAATGCTCCCGAAAACCAAATGACATTTTTGCGCCCCGGAAAACCTGCGAGATATTGCGCAAGTTGCTGCATTTCCAACAACGTGATGTTTACTCGGTTCAAAGTCTTGCTTGACTGCTGCTCAGCCTGAAACTGCCGTAACGCATCCATCGCGGCCTGTATGTTCGGATCCAGAGTGGCCAGCGATTGCATTTGAGCAGTAGCCTGCTCCTCGGCGTGAATCTCGCCGCCAGATAGCAGCAACGGGGATGTCTGCGGACTGCTCCCCGATTTCTGGTCATTGAGAACGGCCAATAGCGCCGACAGATCGCTTGTAAACCCGTGCACCAGGCGCAACCGCGTCGATAGGATGAAAATCGCCATCGGTGCGCTCGCAGGCATGCCAGTCAGGTACTTGAGAACCTGCTGGTGTACAAACGACTGGTCCCCGAGTGGTGTGTTCAGCGCATCCAGCAGAACCACGTTCAGCGAATCGGGCGCGTCTGCACGGGGGGAGTTATCGAAGGTATTCGCCGGCAGTGTTGGTGGCTTCATCGCAGCGGGAGCCTGGCCGGTATGTTCCTCAAAGATCGAGATCGTTTGTGGCTTGCCGTCTTCAAGAACCTTGAAGTCTTCCTTACGCAGGCCCGGAACCGGATTACCACCCGCGTCCGTCACCACGACATCGACAACCGCCAACCGCGCCGTAGTCTTCAAAGTGGGGACGACGGCTTCAGACGCTCGCTGCGCCGAGGCCGCGACAGATAGCAGAAGAAGAGTGAGCGCAGGAAGGTTTTTTCGCCACATTTCTTTGGAGACACTCAGCCGTAAGTCTAACCCCATTCCGCCGCAGCTGTTGATGAATCCCGATTACGCTCATCTTCCCGCGCGCCGTGCATTCCGACTAGGTGAGCTGCTTCAGTAAATCACCATCGGCCGATTGCCCCGCCGATGTTGCCCACCTTCACCAAAGCGATTCCCAGACTTCTGCAGATTTTCCGTGAAGACGCAATATATGCTGGCTGTGAATTGCTTTTCATCGGATACTCACATTTGCTTAAACTCTCCGCAATCATGCGGCTGTAAAAGTTGATGTTTACAGGTTGACCCAGTTTGTTTGAAACTTCATCCAGAATCTAAAGTCACAGCGATCCAAGAAAATCCATTAGATGAAAACTACCTCAAGAACGAAAGCTCTTGGTCCAGTCACTGCTCGACGAGTCCCGCTCACTACGCGGCTGCTGCACGTCGCATTGTTCGTGCTGGCGAGCGCACTTTTGTTGCCCGCGCAAAATGCTGTGCTCACCGGCGCCATCGGCGGCCGTGTCGCCGACAAAACTGGAGCGGTTGTACCGGGAGCGACGCTGCTGGTGCGGAATCTTGCGACCGGAGTGCAGCAGTCCGCGGTTACAGATCACGCCGGACTTTACCAGTTTCTGGCTCTCATGCCGGGGACGTATTCGGTCACGGCCACGGGAAAAGGCTTTCACGATGCGGAAGCTCTGGTGCGAGTGCTGGTGGGAAACGTCACCTCGCAGGATCTCAGGCTGCAAGTGGGAGTCGGCGGCGAAACGGTAAAAGTTAGCGGCACCATGCCACTGTTAAGGCCGGCGGAATCCTCGGCCAGCACCGTGCTGGACCGGTCATTCATTGACGAACTGCCGCTTAATGGACGCCGCTACACCGACTTCACCGCGCTGACGCCCAACACCAGTTATGACGGCGATACGGGCCTGATCAGTATTGCAGGACAGCAGGGCGGAGAAGACTCGGGCTACGCCAACGGAAATGGCTCGAACGCGTTCACCGTCGACGGCACCAATGCCACCAACAATTATTTCGACGACATTATCGGGCGTTATCGCATTCCTTACTTATATGGCGAAGAAGCGATTCAGGAATTCCAGGTTTCGGTCAGTCCGTATTCGGCGGTTTATGGCGGTGGGGCGGGATTCGTCAACGCGGTGACTCGTTCGGGGAGCAATACCTTCCACGGCAGCGCCTTCTACTACAACCGCAACTCCGCCACAGGAGCGAACGACGCTCTCGACGAGGCGGCAGGTCTGCCGAAACCGGAAGATGGTCTGCAGCAATTCGGTGGTGGCGTGGGCGGGCCGATCGTGCGCAGTCGTCTGTGGTTCTTCGTGGATTACGAGCAGCAACTGCGCAGCGATCCGTTTTCCGTGATCAACCCGGTGCTGGATGCCACGCAGCCCGGTTTCTTGTCTTCAAACTTTGGCATCCCGGATGGCACCGCGCTCCCCGCGCCGAATGGACCTTTGCCGATCCCCGGCACCGACACCACGCCCGACGCCAGCAATCCGGTGTACTTGCAACAAGTGTCCAACGTCATCCAAGGGTTGAATCTGAATCTGGGCAGCCGCACCAGGAAGCGCAATGACCTGGTGATTACGCCCCGGCTGGACTACCAGCCCAGTCCCCAGGATGGCTTCTTCCTCAGCATGAACTTCAATCACTTCAACTCGCCCGGAGGCGTGATCACCGACCCGACCGAGGGCAATTACGGTCTGCAAACGCTGGCCAATGCCAACGTGAGTACGTTTCAAACCAGCCTGGGATGGACGCACACGTTCTCTTCGAGAGTGTTGAACGAGTTCCACGCCGGCACTTCGCAAGATAACGAAATCGCCACACCCAGCGGGTTGGCTCCCAACACCCCGACGGTAATTCTGGATAGTCCCGCCGCCTTTATTCTGGGCAACGCCGCGTTTTCCGTTGGAAGAGTTTTTGAAAGGCAGTACTCTGTGGCCGAACGCATCGACTACGTGATCGGCAAGCACACGCTGCAGTTCGGTTTCGACTGGAGCCGCTCCTGGGACGCCGACACCAATGACGGCGGCGCCGACCCCAACGAGGCGGTCGATTTCGGTTCGCCGCTCGGGCTCTACGAATTCCCCAGTTTGCAAGCCTTTGCCCTGGGACAGTACCTCAATTTCAGCCAGGCCGCCGGCGCTCCGAGGTTTTCTTTTTCGGTGCCTTATTACGGGTTCTATGTGCAGGACTCGTTTCGCGCTCTGCCGAAATTAACTCTCGAACTGGGCCTGCGCGAGGACTTCCAGGTCTACCCGCAGCCCGCGGAGAATCCGGCCTTCCCGCTTACCGGGCAGTATCCGAACCAGTTTCAACGGCTGGCTCCGCGTTTCGGATTTTCCTGGCAGCCGGTGTCGAAGACGGTGGTTCGCGGAGGGTTCGGGATGTTCTACACCAACATGAATGGCCTGAACTACCGCAACGCAGTGATCTCGAACGGTCTGGCCTCGCAGCAGTCGGAGGTGAATGCGCAATACGATGGAGGCGCGCCGAACCAGCAGTTGCCGACGTTCCCAAACATCCTTCCGTCAAATTCGCCGCTGTTTGAGGCTGCTCCGGATATCTCGCTGATCTCGCCACAATTCCGCGTGCCCTACATTCTGCAGGGAAGTTTGCAGATTGAGCGCGAGTTTGGGGAGAACACGACCGTCAGTATCGGCACCATGTTTAATCATGGAGTTCACATCCTCTCCGGCAGCGCTTATGACCTGAATTTAATGCCGTTGACGGGGACGACCAATTACACCGTGTGTCCTCCCAACACGGTCACACTGCCCTGCGTCGGCCCTACTTACGCGCTGCCGACCATGGACAGTGGCCTGCTCACCGAAGGCCGCATTAATCCGAACCTGGGGCAGATCAACGAATTGATCAGCCCCGCGCAGAACTACTACAACTCTTTCTTCGTGCAGCTGCAGCGGCGCATGTCGCGTGGGCTTTCGTTGCAGGCTTCTTATACGTTCGCGAAGAGCATCATGCTTGACGGCATGGACTTCAGTAATCAGTTTGATTTCAGCAATACTCACGCAGCCTCGCTGCTGGACCAGCGGCACCGGTTCACTCTGGCCGCCGTCTACCAGCCGCGGCTCGAAAGCCTGGTCGCTCCGGGCAGGGCACGCACCTTGCTTTCCGGCTGGTCGCTGAGCAGTGTAATGGAGTTCTCTTCCGGGCGGCCCTATGCGGGTTTGTTGGCTCCCGCCGCCAACGGTGACAACCTGAACGATACCGCCTTCAACCAGGACACAGCCAACACTGCAGGCGGCATCAATGGTGCCGGCCCAACGCCGGGAATCGGCCTGAATTCGTTTTACGGCCCTTGGCTGGACAGGATCGACGTTGGCTTGGGGCGCCGCTTCGAAATCCGCGAAGGCAAGGAACTGGAATTTCAGGCGCAGGCATTCAATCTATTCAACCATCCCAACTACTACGTTCAGAACGGGGACGGGGTCAACCAGCTGCAGTACAACCCGTACGGCGGCAGCTGTGGAGACGGCATGTCGGCAAACCAGACCTGCTATCTGGTTCCGAATTCCGGCCCCGGCAACTTTGGCGCATTACAGGAAATCAGTCCCAACGGGCTTCCCCGGGTATTGCAGTTTTCCGTGAGATTCACATTCTAGGCAGGCTACTGCTTACCTTCCAACGTGGCCTTAATGTCCCTGAGGGCGTCCTGGAGATTGGAAACCGACCGACCGACCGCGGTCTTTCGGACGATCGATCCTTTGATGCCGGTCAGCCCTGCCTGCTCTGAGCCCATCGCCATGATCAGATAAAAGCCAGGCTGCTTCGAATCATCACTTCCACGGACACAGAATGAGAGATCGAGAGCAGTCTCGAAATAGTGGCTCGCATAAAGTTGTTTCTGGGCGATGGCATAGGCCACGGGATCGCTGGGATTCCCGTGCAGTGTGACCACCTGCACTATGCGCAGGGTCGGTTTCAAACCAAATTTCACCCTCGCCCAATAGAACGCGTCTTCGACATTTGACGGTTTCGCCCGGGGATAGTCGAGAAGGTATTGATAGAAATCCGAAAGATTTTCCGGCAAGGCCTTGCGGTAGCTGAGCATATAGGCGAACTGCTGAGGAACCTCGGTGGGGTCACGCTTGTCGTTGTAGACCCCAAGCACCGGGTTGCCTTGCTGCTGGTAGTCGAGCAGGCGCTGCAGTGCCGTCTTCTGCAAGTGCCGGTTTACCTGCTCGCCAACATCGGGAGCGGACCAGTCGATCGAGCTCTGCAGAGCTTCGATGGAACTTGTAGGCAACTGGATCAAGCAGTCTCCGGGCCTGCAGTTTTTCAGTGCCTTGATGTCATCCTTATCGAACGAAAAATTCTTGAGATCGGACGCCTGTGGAGGATTGCTGAATACTCCCAGCGCCAGGTAGCCCGGAAGCTTACGAAGACGGTCAAAATCCTCGGCAAACTTCAAATAGCTCTCGGGAGTGGCGTGGATGTAGATTGCGCCGAAAAGAAAAACCTCGGCCGGCGTGCGAGAAGGCAGATTCTTCGCGACGGGCTCTCCGTTACGGATGGCGGCGATCTGATCCGGAGTCAGGGCAACACTGTCTTGGAAGAATTTCATCAAACTGGGATCCTGCGCAGAGACCGGCAGGACGGCTGCAACGATCAAAATCATCATCATCATCATCATCATCAATGCAGCCCGGGCTATGGCGCTCCGGTGCATAGCGACTCCGGCTCTCCCAGCCTTGTTGTTTCTGCTCACCGCTGTGTCAATCATCGTGCACCCTTCCAAAAATGTCGTGATCACTCGAATCGCGACTGCTAATTTCTGTCCAACCTTTGCAGACGTAGCTGGTCTTGCCTGACGGAAGAGGTGCCCTTCGGCCGCCTGTACGATCAGGAGATAGACCAGCGTAACAGCACCGAGGTATGCAACGTAACCCAGAGGCATTGGTATGAAGCCCAGCGCACTGGCAAATGAGCTAAACGGTAAATAGATTCCAACATTGCCGCGCAAGACTGGTCGCGATCAGTAACGACTATCGCGAACGCCCAATCTAATGCACAATGGCGATTGTGCAAGTTTCCTCCAAACGAACTCGGGAGAAGGCGGGTCGCTCGCTGCCGTGGAAGTGGATCGGCGTAGGCGTGCTGCTCTTTGTCGCCAGCGTAGCAGGGACAGTGCGATTGGTCATGGCTCGCGCTGAACCAATTCTGCGGGGTCGCGTCATCGATACTTTATCCAATCGCTTCCATAGCAGAGTGGAACTGGCGAGTTTCCATGTTTCCGTAGTCAATGGGATTAAAGTCTCCGGCGATGGCCTGAAGATTTTTGGCGCAACTGATCCTAACCCTTATGAACCGGGAGTGCAGGCCCTGATCGGAGTTCAGGAATTCCGCTTTCAAACATCCTTGCTTAGCCTATTCCGCTCTCCCATGCACGTAGGAACCGTGTACGTGAGAGGCTTGGAGCTGAACATCCCGCCCAAGGGGGATCGTCGGGAAATGACGAACATTCAGTCGAGAACGCCGAAGATGAGCATCTTTGTCGACCAGTTCCTATGCGAAGATGCCAAGCTCGTGATCAACACTTCGAAACCGGGCAAGCCCCCGCTGGAATTTGCCATCGGTAGCTTGAAGATGAAGGATATTGGTCCTGGGCAACCTTTCCAGTTCAATGCCACCTTGGTGAATCCCAAGCCAGTGGGAAATATTCAATCGACAGGCTTGTTTGGACCGTGGCAACAAGACAGTCCTCGGGACACTCCGGTGCAGGGCGACTATTCCTTCACCAAAGCCGATCTGAGCACGATCAAAGGCATCGCGGGAACGCTCTCATCCACCGGCGAATACTCGGGGACTCTGGGCAATATCGCGGTGCACGGAAAAACCGATACGCCCGACTTTCAAATTGCGAGCGGCGGTCAACCAGTGCCGCTGCACACCGAGTTTCACGCTATTGTCGACGGCACCAGCGGAGACACATATCTCCGGCCGGTGGATGCGACGTTCCTGCATACTTCGTTTACCGCGAGCGGTTCAGTGGTCCGAGTGAGCTCTCCGCATGGCCACGAAGTAGAACTCGACGTCGTGTTAGATCATGCGCGGATTGAAGACTTACTCAAGCTAGGGGTGCACACCGATCCGCCGATCATGAGTGGTCCGGTCGAAATGAAGACACGACTGAGCCTTGCTCCGGGCGACGCGAGTGTGGTCGACCGGCTCAAGTTGGCCGGCACTTTCCATGTTTTGCGGGCGCACTTTGCGAGCGAGAAAGTGCAGGGCAGGCTCAACTCGTTGAGTCTGCGCAGCCAGGGGAAGCCCCAGCAGGCGGAGTCTCATAGCGGGGAAGACGTCCCCGTCGATTTGAGAGGGGTGTTCACCTTGAATAACGGATTATTGTCCTTTTCTCTTCTCAATTTTCTAATTCCAGGGACGCACGTGGACATGACTGGCGACTACAGCTTGGATGGGCAAAAGTTTGACTTTCGTGGAACGGCTCGGCTGGATGCGAAGGTCTCGCAAATGACCACCGGGTGGAAGTCAATTCTGTTGAAGCCTGTCGACCCGTTCTTTAGCAAGGACGGAGTAGGCACGGAAATCCCTATTCGAATCACGGGCACGGAATCCGAGCCCCACTTTGGTCTGGATTTCGGACAAAAAAAAGAGCACGAGAATATTGGCAAGAGCGGCAATACAGGATCGAAGCACGACTAGTGCGGCGAGTAGTGTGGCGAAGTGTGCTTCAGAAAGTCATGAGTCAGGGTCAAGGAGTACCCGATCTCTGACTTCCGTCGAGCGCCGCCGACGGCCACCCATCTTTCCAGGCAAGCGTAGAAATCTGTAGAAAAGGATGCCCCGTAGTCGCGTCATAGGCGTGAAAGACAATGATGTCTCTGTCCTTCTGCAGCAGGATAGACTCACCGCCCGGCCCCAGCCAGCGAGTGTTCCCGACTAATAGCGGGCTTCCTCCGCCCTCCATCATCGACTTGCCGCTCTTGTCCACGTAAGGTCCGGTCACGCTGCGCGAACGGCCGACCATGGTCTTGTAGTTGCTCTTGGTTCCGCGGCAGCACAGGTCGAAGGAAACGAAAAGGTAGTAGTAGTCGCCATGATGAACGATAAAGGGAGCCTCAATGGCCTGCCAGTTCGGCGGCAAACCCGCCGGCGCGGGAGCAGGATTATCGGGGCGCTTGCGGCTTGCCAAAGAGTACAGAACGGTATCTTCGGTCGACAGTTTACCGGTCTTGCGATCGAGTTTTCGCATCTTGATTCCATCCCAGAAACTGCCAAACGCCAGCCATGCTTGTCCTTCCTGGTCCAGGATGAGGTTCGGATCAATGGCATTGAAATCATCGCCCGCATTGGATTGCAGCACGAGTCCCTGATCCACCCAGTGGAACTGCGAGTCCTTTGGATCCAAAGTGTTGTTGGTGAGCAGGGCTATGCCCGAGGTGTTCTTGCCGAACGCGGAGAAGGCATAATAAAGATGGTAGCGGCCGTCGAAATAAGAAATGTCGGGCGCCCACAGTTCCTTGGTTTCGGGACTCTCCTTTTGAATCCACGGGGGAATTCCCGGTAAGACATAACCACATCGACTCCAGTCGCGCAGATCCTGCGAACAACGAACTGGCAGTTCGCCATCCCGCTTGGGCTCGGTCGCGGTGCCGAACACATACCAACTGCCGCCGTCTTTGGCGATCGAAGGGTCATGAGTTCCTTCGACATCTCCGGCGACACTGATGACCTGGGGCTCGGCGGTTGCTGGGGTTTGGCTATAGATGGATGGGGCCGAGAATATGGTCCCGAGCACCACTGCGGAGATAAACCAATCTGCTGTTCGTGTTCTCATCTCCCCTGTTCTTATCAACCCTGTTCTCATGACCAATCCCTCCGGAATTGCGGCGCTGCCAACCTCGCGTGCTCTACAGACCCTAAAATGCTGCGCGGAGATCACCTCAACTCGACTTCCGTGCGACACCGTTGCGGCGTAGCCGAGGCGCCGCCATCGGAGCCAGGGCGGTCGATTTCCTAAGCAACAAGTTGGTCCTCAGTAGATATTCGGTTCCATGCGGCAGCGGCGTCTCCCGCTCCACTTCAGTAAAAAGTGCCTTGAAAGCCAGCGTGGCCAACTCGGCCTGAGACATCTGCACAGTGGTCAGAGGTGGCGACATGAATTGCGCGAGTCGCACGTCGTCGAAGCCCACCAGCGACAAGTCGCGCGGAATGACCCTGCCCTCTTCGTAGCTTTTTCTCATCACGCCAATGGCGGTCATGTCATTAGAGCAAAGGATTGCGGTGGGTTGAATCGAGGCGTTCCGCAATTGCGTACATGCGTTCATTCCACCTTCGGTCGTGTGATCTGCTTCCACAATCAAGAGTGGGCCATCCGCGAGCCCAATTTCCTGCATCGACTGCAGAAACGCATCCCTGCGCGCGACGGCCGACTTCAAGCTCAGCGGACCGGCAATGAAAGCGATTCGTTTATGGCGTAACGCGGCCAGGTGCTGGATAGCCTGACGAATGCCATGCAAGTAGTCGATGCGTATGTTGCTGACCCGGGGGAGGGCCGGGCCGACATCGACGAAAACCAGCGGAACGCGACGCGATTTCAGGTCTTCGAGCAGCAATTCCTCCATGCCGAAGGTCATGATCGCCACCCCGTCGACACGACGCTCAATCATGCGCCGAACCGAGCTTGCCATCAGCTTGGGGTCGTGGACCGTGGATGTGAGCAGGATCTCGTATCCATGCTCGACCGCAATCCTCTCGAAGACCGCAACGATTTCCGGGAAGAAGGGATTCGTGATCTCGGAGACGATCAGACCGAAGATTCTGCTTTTCCCGGAAACCAGCGCCCGTGCCTGAGTATTCGGATAGTATCCGAGCTCATTGACCACGCTCCAGACCCGCCTCGATAGCAGGGGATCGACTGTGGGTACGCGATTAATGGCGCGCGACGCCGTGGCCGTCGAAACCCTTGCGCGCCTGGCGATTTCGCGGAGATCCATAGTCCCTTATTGAAAGCGAGTCCGTGCCCCTCGCGACGTGGGAGACAAGCTACCAGGCACAGTGCCGTGCAAGGGTGCGCAACGTCTGATCTATGACTTTCCATCAGTCGGAATCGAGTAGCACACGGTGTTTTACAGTAAGCCTCTTTTAGATGCAGAGACATACGCGGGCTCTTGCGGCCTGTGGTTGACCGAAGCGAGCGAGAGCGCACCTAGTTTTTGGATGACAAGGGCAGGGGCAGCGTGATAGACCAAGCATTGGCCAAGAGGGGGTTCATGGCGGTGCCATCCGAGACCGTTGCCAGTATGGATCGCCAAGCGGGACGTTTCTCCACTGTCGAAGAAGTGGATAAATCGGCCGTCGTCCAAGAACTGGCCAACATCATCGCCAGCCCGCCTTTTAAGAGCACGAGCCGCTGCAAGCAGTTTCTCTCCTACGTCGTGCAACATAAGCTCGAGGGCCATGACGATCTGCTGAAGGAACGCATTATTGGAACCGATCTGTTCCACCGTCCGGTCGATTACGCCACTGGAGACGACCCGGTGGTTCGAGTACAGGCGGGCGAAGTACGGCGGCGGCTCGAGCAGTACTATCATGAGTTTTCGAAGCCCTCCGACGTACGCATCGACCTTCCCGTGGGAACCTATGTTCCCGAATTTCACCGCGCTCCTGTCGGTTTGCCGGCAGAGTCTGCAACTCAACCTGTCCCGCTCAACCGGCCCCGTAGTACGTGGAAACTACTGGCCTGGACGGCGATTGCCATCAACCTGGTGCTCGTCGCGGTTCTGGTCACTCCCTTCATCAGCCGCAAACTGGCCCTGCCCTCACCCTTGCAGCAGTTTTGGGCGCCCGTCTTCTCCACTTCGCAACCTTTACTTGTCTGTCTTCCCAAGCCCATTTTCTATCGCCCGTCCTTCTCGCTCTACGACAAGTACGCCAAGACCCATCCCGGCACGTTCCAGACCCAGGTCGAAAGGTTTAACCAACCGCTCCCTCTGGATCCAGATGAAAAGATCCAATGGAGAGACATGGTCACCTACCCAGATTTAGGTCTGGTATCGGGAGACGTTTACGCGGCCTTTCGAATTTCCGAGGCCCTGGGCCGGATCGGCAAGCCCAGCCAGATTCGGATTGGCAACGAATCTTCCTTCGACGAGCTTCGCAATGCTCCCGCCGTGCTGATTGGAGCGTTCAGTAATCATTGGACGATGGAAATGACCTCCGACTTGCGCTTCGTGTTTGAAGAAAGGGACGGCATCCTTTGGATCCATGACCGAACGTCTCCAGACAAGAAATGGTTCTGCCGTCTGGGGCTGCACCGGGAAGTGGTCGAGGACTTTGGAGTCGTCACTCGATTGCTGGACTCCAAGACCGGCCATTCGGTGGTCAGCGTGGCAGGGATTACCGCGCCGGGCACCGACGCCGCGGCGCAGTTCGTCTCCAACCCGGAATTCTTGTCCGAATTGGCACGGACGGCGCCTTCCGGATGGGAGAAGAAAAACATGCAAGTCGTTGTACAAACGTCGGTTATCGATGGCGGGGCCAGCCCGCCTCACGTCGTCGCGGCTTATTTCTGGTGAGCTTGCTGTTGAGCAAGCCTTGAAAGTCGATCCCCCCAATTTTCTTCGCATCCACTCTCTTCGCATCCCCGCGTCAACACGAATCGCCGCATTTCCACAGACCACCTCCACTCTGGCGAGCTGGAAATCTATGTCCATGCAAGGAAAGGATTTAGATTCTGAAGAGCCACGTTACATACCGTATGCATACCGTGTGTTACTCGAAAAGCTAGGATGAGGAGGCCTCTTATGGATCCGCGCACTCACGCAAACGTTTACTCGGACTCCATGTTCGAACCGAGCAACTCATGAATACGCGCCACCGTCGGCCCGGCCACGTTCGCAGTAGCCCTGCTTCATTGCTCTGGGCCCATCGGCGACCGGTTGCCCTGCACGGTTTACTCGCGCTTTGTTTTTTCCAAGGCTGCGGCGGTTCATCGGGTTCTTCGACTTCCACTCCATTGGCCATCACAACGTCGTCTTTGGTGGGGGGAGTCGTCACCGTGTCGTACACAGCGACGTTGACGGCGACGGGCGGCACGGGCAGCGGATATACCTGGAGCGCATCCGGGAGCACACTACCGGCAGGGCTGACTTTGGCAACCAGCGGCCTTCTCTCGGGGACGCCGACGACGGCGGGAAGTTTCAGTTTCAGCACTGAGGTCACGGATTCTTCCGGGGCCTCGGCCACCGCCAGTCTCAGTCTCGTGATCGCGGCGGCCGGTCCCTTGACCAGTTACGAATTCACTGGCGACACCTCGCCGGTGCACGATCCCAGCATCATTCGGCAGGGATCGACGTATTACGTCTTCTCCACCGACGCCTCCTCGAATCAGGGCGGATTCATTCCCATTCGCTGCTCCACCGACAAGATCGCCTGGACAGCCTGCGGCTATGTCTTCAGCGCCTTGCCGTCATGGATTTCCGGAGCGGTTCCTCAGGCGACCGAGATATGGGCTCCGGATGTCTCCTACTTCAGTGGAACGCTACCACGTCTACTATGCCGTTTCTTCGTTTGGGTCGAATGTTTCGGCCATTGGATTGGCGACGAACTCCACACTGGATTCGAGCGATCCAAGTTACAGCTGGGTGGACCAGGGCCTCATTTTGCAGTCCTCGCCTTCGGACAACTTTAACGCCATCGACCCCAACATCCTGATCGATACCGGCGGAAGCGTCTGGATTACCTACGGAAGTTTCTGGACCGGGATTTATCAACAGCAACTCGATCCGACGACCGGGAAGATTCAATCCGGATCGAGTACGTATCATTTGGCCGAACGCGCCTCCGATGTTCCCAACGATCCCATCGAAGGGTCCTCCCTGGTTTACGAGAATGGGTACTACTACCTGTTCGTTTCATGGGATTACTGCTGTGAAAGCGATCCCGCGCAAAGCGACTACAAGATCGTGGTGGGGCGCGGCACCAGCCCGAATGGTCCATTCACCGACCAGAATGGCGTCGATATGGCGGCGGGCGGCGGGACGATCCTACTGCAGGGAGACTCAACCTGGGTCGGGCCGGGTGGGCAAACCGCGTACATTGATGCAACCGATGGTGACGTGATTGTTTTTCACGCATTGCAGCTGTCGCAGAATGGCTTGGATTATCTGTTTGTGAGATCGCTGACCTGGGCGAATGATTGGCCAGTGATCGGAACCTCAACCGTGGCTGATTCGGCGAAACGTGCAACCGCGAGAATGGGAAAGTCTCGGGATCGCCAAGAAAACTGAACGTTCAGGAGTTTTTGTTTTCCGCTCTGGAATCGGATTACGAGAAAACGATTACTGATGAGGAACGAGTTCGAATGCGATCTAGAACTAGTCCCAGAACAATATCGCGCTGCTTCATGGAGACCCCGATGACACTCGACGTTCAACATGCGATTCGCAACAATCTCCGATCCTTCATCGATCCCCGCCTCGTCTGGAGCCGTCGTTGGGTCGTGGGCATGGTCCTATTCACGTTGCTCCTGGCCGGATTGCCCGCCGTCGCGCAATTAGACACTGGGTCGATCAGCGGCGTCGTCACCGATCCCTCGGGAAGCGCAGTCAAGGATGTCACGATTACCGCGAAGGAAATCAGCACGGGCACAACCTACAAGACCGTCAGTTCCTCTACCGGATACTACGTTCTTCCTTCGGTTCGCACCGGCACCTATGAGGTGAGGGCCGAGCCCTCCGGAGGCTTCAAGACTGCGGTGTACTCCGGAGTTGTCGTGACGATCGCCTCGCACGTTGGTCAGGACATCAGCGCTGGCGGTGGGCGCTGTGTCGGAGACCATCAGCGTAACCGCCGATAGCTTTGTCGCTGGAAACAGAAAGTTCGGAAGTTGACACAAACATTACGAAGGACCAAGTCATCGATCTTCCGCTGGCTGTGACGGGCAACCTGCGTTCGATTTCCTCTCTGGAGTTTCTGGTACCGGGCGCGGTTGGTCCCGGAACATCTTCGGGCGGGTCCGGCTTCCAAATGACAAAGATCGCCGGCGGCCAGACCGAAGGCACGGACTACCTGGTAGATGGCATCACCACCAACCGGATGGAGAACGGTTCGGGCTCGTTCGACGTGGTAGCGCCGTCGGTGGAATCGATTCAGGAGTTTCATGTTGACATCTCCGGAATGTCGGCGGAATTCGGCAGAACGACCGGCGGGTTGGCCAACTACAGAACTCGCTCCGGAACCAACGAGTATCACGGGGCGGTTTTCGATTATTACAAGAATGCCGCGCTGGACGGGAACAACTGGTTCAACAACGGCTACCTGGCACTCAATCCGGGGGAGAGCGCGTTACTCAAGCGTCCGCCTGACACCAAGAACAACTACGGCATTTCCTTTGGTGGTCCATTGCGGATTCCGGGGTTGTACGACGGTCACGACAAGACTTTCTTCCTGTTCAGTTTCGAGCAGTTGCTCTATCACACGGGTGCTTCGATCACCTCGAATATTCCAACTCCGGCCGAACTCGGCAGCAACGGGCAGTACTTTGATTTTTCGTCCACGCTGGGCGGCCCGATCCTCGACGGCAACGGGAACCAACTTTACGGAGGATGCGGCAACTCGGTACCGGTGTACTACGGTGAGATCTTTGATCCTGCCGCCGAATCGAACGACTGCAACAACGTAGCGTTCCCCAATAACCAGATCCCAATCGGCCGCGAGAGTCAGGTGGCAAAAGCCGTGCTGCAGTATATGCCACAGCCGAATCTATCCGGCGGGACCAACAATTTTGTTTACAGTACGAACGACAGCCTCGCACAGACCGTCCTCAGCCTGCGCATCGACCAAAACCTCGGACAGAAGCACAAGATCTGGGGATTCTTCAGTGCCCGAGAAAATACGGACCACGGCGGCGGCGCCAATCTTCCTCCACCCCTCACCTCAGGCGGCGGGGGCGGAGTCGATCAGTTGGGCAAGCTGACGCGCGCGGGATGGGATTGGATTTTGACTCCCGAGGTCGTGAATTCATTGACCTTTGGCGCCAACCGCTCCAACAACTACAACCTGTCGGCAGCCGCGCGCATGGGAACCGACTGGGACAGCAAGCTGGGAATCGCCAACGGCTCGGGCCCGGTCTTTCCTGGATTTGTATTCGTAAGCAGCCCCTATCCTAACTTCGGCGAGAACGACGACGCCCAGGATGTCGACAACACGATTGCGCTGAACGACATCGTTCACTGGCAGCATGGCGCGCACAGCCTGAACTTCGGAGGGGAGGAGCAATATCACCAGTATTCCTTCGTCAGCAAAATCGGGGGCACTTGCAGTGGCACGTCGGGATGCTTCACTTTCTGGCCCAACCAAACCGCATCGGATACCACCTACTGGGGACGCGACGGCAACGCCTTCGCCGCGTTCATCCTGGGTCAATCGGGCACCGCAAACGCCTTGAATCAGATTCATGCTCCGCGCTGGATTACCCATACGACAGCGCTTTTCGTGCAGGACGACTGGAAGGTGAAGCGTAACCTGACTGTCAATCTCGGACTGCGGTGGAGTTTTGACACTCCGCGCCACGAAGCCGACGGCGACACCACCAACTTCAGCCCAACCACACCCAATCCCGGAGCGAGCGGATTCCTGGGGGCATTGGTCTTTGCCGGAACCGGGATGGGCCGCAATGGAAACGTTGGCGAGACCTGGGCCAACAACTACTACAAGGATTTCGAGCCCCGCGTCGGATTTGCCTGGTCGCCCTCATTTCTGCACGACCGAGTCGTCGTTCGTGGCAGCGCTGGCATCTACTATGGCCCGCTGGTTTATGCCGACTTCGGGCAGGGAACGCTGCAGGGTTTCACCGCCAACCAGACTCTGTTCACCGGAGATCCTCTCTCCGGTCCGCAGGTCGACGCCGGGCTTCCCGTGCTGCCGAACACTCCAGATCTCGATCCAACCCAGTCCAATGGCCAAGGCGTGGACTACATAGCGCCAAGCTTCGGACGTCCGGCGATGGTGAACTCGTGGAACCTGGAGATCCAGACCCAACTCAAACCCGATCTCTACTTCTCAATCGGCTACATCGGCAACCATGCCACGCGCCTGCATGGATTGCTCAACTATCCGAACGACATCCCGCTGAGCGCTCTGAGTCAGGGCACGTGCCTGTTGTGGTGGGCGGTTGCACCCTGTCCCAACGGCTTCAGTTCGCCTCCGATACAGCCGTATGCTAACTTCTCGTGTGCATCCGGCTGTACCTATGGAATCTCCGAACCCGTAGAGCAGGCGCTGCGCCCGTTCCCGCAGGTGGGCTACATCAATCAGGACAGCTACCTGCAGAACGCCGGGCAGTCCAGTTATGATGCATTGGAAGCCAAGCTGGAACGGCGTTTCCACAACGGTCTCAACGTGCTGGTCTCCTACACATTCTCGAAGACCATCACCGACGCGGACAGCATCCAACCCTACTACAGCACCCTGCAAAGCCAAGGCGGAACGCAGAATCCATACAACATCAGGGCGGAAAAGGCGGTCAGCAACCAGGACGTCCCCAACAACTTTGTCGCAAGCTACATTTATGAGTTGCCGGTTGGCCACGGCAAGCGGTTGCTGGGCGGGGCTTCCGGACCGGTGAACACGATCATCGGGGGCTGGAGAGTGAGCGGTGTGCTGCGCTATTTGAGCGGCCAACCCGTCAGCTTTTTTGGAGCGAATGGCATTCCAGGCTTCGACAACGGCATTCGTCCGAACCGTGTGGCGGGTCAGCCCGTGCGCCGTGAGGGATCGTTCAACCCACTGTTGTTCAACAACACCGGTACTACCGGGTATGACCCGACTTCGGGCGCATGCACCACGGGCTACTGGAACTGCGGCTTCGTCACCGATCCTAATCCCAACCCTGGGATTGACGTTCCCTACGTATTTGGCAACATGCCACGCAACTCTGCGGACATCCGTTCTTTCCCCTTCTACGATGAGGATTTCAGCATTGCTAAGACCTTCGCGATCACGGAACGGGTGAAGGCGGAGTTCCGAGGGGAGTTGTTCAACGCCTTCAACCGGCATGTGTTCAACAAACCCGATTCCGGCGTTCAGGACACGAGCTTCGGCCAGGTTGGCAGTACTCTTCTTGGGCCAAGAAACGGGCAGTTTGTGCTTCGAGTCAGCTTCTAAGCGAGAGAGAGGATTCGCCCAGCAGACCGAACCTGGCCTGCTGGGCGATCGCTTCCGCGGAGTAGGTGAACCCCCGTCGCTGCGGTCCGCCGTGTGCGTCGTCCCGTCTGGCGGGCCGCAGGTGCATCGGTAGCACACAGATCACCTCGTCTGTTCTGCGTTGCTGTGGGATATGCTGGTGGCTGTGTTGCATCTTCTTTCACGCCTTCTGATTTCACGCTTAACGATCGCCCTCATTCTGGTGTGGTGCCAGAATGCGCTCGCGCAAGAGGCAGGCAACGATGCGAGTTCCCTGTTCGAAAAGGGGAACAGCGAGATGCGCAAGGGCGATGCCGCCCAGGCGGCGGACGACTTTCGGCAGTTTCTCCGCTTGCAACCCGAGTCGGCGGAAGGATATTTCAATCTGGGCCTTGCCCTGCAGTCCGCTGGTGAACTGAGTCCCGCACTCACTGCACTGCACAAAGCCGCCTCGCTGGAACCCGGAATGCACGGCGTCCAGCTCTTTACTGGCATCGTCGACTACAAGCTGAACCACCTTGCCGAAGCCCATAGTGAGTTGGACCATGCCACCCGGCTTGAGCCCAAAAACTCGGCGGCCTGGATGTGGCTTGGCATCGTGGATCTCGCCCGGAACCAAGCCGAGTCTGCTGCCGCAGCTTTGGACAGGGCCACCGCGCTGGATCCAAAGAACCTCGATGTTCTGTACCATCGGGGCCGGGCTCACCTGCTCGTTTCCAAGCAGAGTTACGCATCGATGTTCAAGCTGAGTCCTGACTCTTGGCGGGTTCACGAAGTGCTAGGGCAGGCGGATGCCGAGGCATACCGGGCCGATGACGCAATTGGGGAATTCCGCCTGGCCATTCTTGCTGCACCCCGTGAGCCGGGGTTGAATGAAGAACTGGCAGACGCCTGCTGGACGGCCGACAAGTTACAGGAAGCTGACGAAGCATATACGCAGGAAATCAAGAACGATCCCTCCAACGCCGTGGCGCATTACAAGCTGGGCAGCTTGCGCGTGACTCGCGACGATGCCGCGGGCGGAGTTCCACTCCTCGAGCAGGCGCTGACCTTAGACCCGAAAATCGTGGATGCGCACTATTATCTGGGGAAGGGCTATGCGGCGCTGGGCAAAGAGGATTTGGCGATCCAGCATTTTCGGGAGGCCACCAATCCGCAGGGCAGCGAAGAGCTTCGGATCATGTCGTGGTATCAGCTCGCAATGATCTGTCGCAATCTTCACCGCAGCCAGGAAGCGGCCGAGGCGCTCGCAGCCTTCCGCCAGATGAAGACCGAGCGGGATCAGCGCCAAGCCAGTAAGTTTGAGGAGCAGGGCCGGCGGCGCGATCAATTGCCGAAGCAAGAAACCATCCCGGCCGCAGCCGACCTTCCTTAGCGTTAAGTTGAGTTTTGCTGTATCTAAGTTGGCAGAACGATGATTCCACGAATGAGAATCCTGAGAAACATTTTGACCAGCGCGGCCGTGTTGCTCGTCACCTTTTCAGGGGCAAGCATTTTGTCGGCGCAGATGCCGTCGAGTGGAGCACCAGCGCCTTCGGCGAAGCCAGAAGCGTCGCCGCAGCAAGCTGTCCAACAAGGTGGAATGGCTGCCGGTCCGCCGCAAAAAGCGGAGGTTGACGCCGAGCATCGGCCGATCACGGCGGGAGGCTTCGTGAAAAGCGGTCCCGTGATCTTTCTCAACGGCGCGAAAGATGCCGGCCTCACCACCTGGCACCACACCGCCGGGACGGCCGAAAAGCGTTTCATTTTGGAGGCGAAAGGCGCGGGAGTGGCGCTGCTCGACTACGACAACGATGGCTGGCTCGACATTTATCTGGTCAACGGATCGACGTATGACGCGCTGAGCGGCAAGACGAACCCGCCCCACGCGGCGCTGTTCCACAATAATCACGATGGCACCTTTACCGACGTTGCCGCGCAAAGCCGGCGTCACCAACGACCGCTGGGGCTTTGGCGTGGCCGTTGGAGACTTATGACAACGACGGCTGGCCTGACCTTTACGTCACCAACTACGGAAAGAACCGTCTCTACCACAACAATCACGATGGCACGTTTACCGATGTAGCCGAGAAGGCCGGAGTGGCGCTGGGCACCTGGTCTACGGGCGCGACCTTTGGCGATTACGATGGCGACGGACGGCTGGACCTGTTTGTCTCCGCCTACGTTCACTACGACATCAACGATCCTCCGATCGCAGGATCCAAGAGCGTGAGCTTCGCTTCCTGCCAATTCCGCGGCGTCGCCCGTAATGTGCGGTCCGCATGGACTGCAGGGCGAGCGGCATCATCTATTCCACAACAACGGCGACGGGACTTTTACCGACGTTAGCGAAAAACTCGGCGTAGGCAATCCCGAGCGCTACTACGGTCTCGGCGCTCTGTTTGTGGATGTGAACAACGACGGCAAGCTCGATCTTGCCGTCGCCAATGACTCCACGCCCGAACTACCTCTACATCAACAAAGGCGACGGCACGTTCGAGAATCAGAGCTACGCCAGCGGGTATGCCTTCAACGGAGACGGCCGAGAAGTGGCGAACATGGGCATCGCCGCCGGCGATTACGAAAACAACGGCCACATAGACCTGGTGAACACCACATTCTCCGACGACTACGACGTCGTGTTTCAGAATGATGGGACAGGAAATTTCACCGATGTCAGTTTCAAAATCGGAGTTGCGTACGCCTACTCTTCCGTTCGTCGGATTTGGCGACGGTTTCCTCGATTACGACAACGACGGGTGGAAGGATTTGCTCATTGTGAATGGCCATGTCTATCCAGAAGTCGACGGCCAAGGCTGGGGCACGTCTTATGCGCAGCGCCCGCTGCTGTTCCATAACCTGAAAACCGGGAAGTTTGAATTGATGCCCGCCGTCGAAGGAACCGGACTGGCGGTTGTGACTGCGGCCCGCGGCGCCGCATTTGGCGACCTGTTCAACAACGGCAAGATCGATGTTGTCATGAATGCGGTCGATTCCGTTCCAGTGCTGCTGCGCAATGTGAATCCGGATCACCATCACTGGGTGGAACTGAAACTGGTCGGAGGGGCAAAGAGCCCGCGCGATGCCGTCGGCGCCACTGTGTATCTGACCGAGCGGGGGTATACGGCAGCGTGGCGATGTGCTCAGCGGCGGCAGCTATCTCTCCTCCAACGACTTCCGCGTTCACTTCGGGCTGGGCGACGCTGTTTCCGTCGATCACGTCGAGATCCATTGGCCGAGTGGAGCGGTGGAACAGCTCAAGCTCTCCGCGGTGGACCGCATTCTGACGGTGGAAGAAGGCAAGGGAGTGACCGCGGAGCTCTGCCGCGACTGCGGTGTGGGCACCGGACGTGTTTCGGAAACTCTTGCACGAGAGCCGACTCAGTGAGGAGCGTTGCGCGGCTTTGGTAAACGCGAGGACCTGTCGCGCAGCGATGTTCTTTTTTCTGCCCTCGCAGCTCTAACGGCTTCCAATTGATCCTCTCTTTCGGTACATTCGGGTCCATGACAAAGTTTTTCAAACGTCGATGCCTGCGGAGTTGGCAGGTACTCATGTCTGGTAGGCGCGCGCTTCAACTTCTGAGCGGGGTCGCGCTAGCGGGGGTTGCGCTAACAACGGGAGTGCTGGCAGCGGCTCTGCCGGCGCTGGCGGCGAAGAGTGCGAAGCCAGAGTTCGGACCCAATGTCCTGATCTTCAAACCGTCGATGTCGTCGCGAACAATCCAGAAGAAGATCGACGCAGTGTATGCAACGCTGCAGCACAACGAATTCAGCTCGCAGCGGAAGGCGTTGCTGTTCCTGCCCGGGAGCTATTCCGTGGACGTGCCCGTGGGCTTCTACACCGAGGTGATGGGGCTGGGCGCATCTCCCGATGCGACGAAGATTGCGGGCAACATGCACGCGGATGCGAATCATGAGCACAACAACGCGACCACGACTTTCTGGCGAGCTGCGGAAGGGCTGTCGTTAGCGCCTGCCGGCGGCACGATGCAGTGGGCAGTGTCGCAGGCGGTTTCGTTGCGGCGCATGCACGTGCGCGGCGACCTGGTGCTGCACCAGCATCACGGTTGGGCCAGCGGCGGCTGGATGTCGGATTCGCTGGTGGACGGGAATGTCGACTCCGGCAGCCAGCAGCAGTGGATCTCGCGTAACTGCGATTGGAAGAATTGGACAGGCTCGAACTGGAATATGGTGTTTGTCGGCGTGGTGCATCCGCCGGACGGTGCGTGGCCTTCCCCGCCATATACCACTGTGGCGCAAACGCCAGTGGTGCGCGAGAAGCCGTTCCTGCAGGTGAACGCCGCGGGCGAGTTCAGCGTGCGGGTTCCGGAGCTGCGCAGCGACACGGTCGGCGTCACGTGGGGCGGCGGAGAAACGTCGGGAGAAACGCCGGGAAAGACGATTCCGATCTCGCAGTTTTATATTGCGCGCTCGGATGTGGATACGGCGGACACCATCAACGCGCAGCTTGCCCTGGGGAAGAACCTGATTCTGACTCCGGGGATCTATGACCTCACCGCTCCGATTCGCGTGACCCAGCCACATACGGTCGTGCTGGGACTCGGGTTTGCGACCCTGCGTCCGATGAGGGGCACAGCAGCGTTGACGACAGCCGACGCCGATGGGATCGACATTGCGGGACTGCTCTTCGATGCCGGTCCAACCGAATCTCCGGTGTTGCTGGAAGTCGGGCCAGAGGGAAGCCAGGCACGCCATGCGAAGGACCCCATCACGCTGCACGATGTTTTCTTTCGCGTGGGCGGCGCAGGCGTCGGTCGGACCAAAGTGAATCTGAAAATCAACAGCAACGACACGCTGGTGGACCATACCTGGATCTGGAGAGCGGACCACGGCGAGGGAGTGGGCTGGGACCTGAATACCAGCGAGAACGGGCTGGTGGTGAATGGAAACGACGTCACGATCTATGGCCTGTTTGTAGAGCACCACCAGCAATTCCAGGTTCTGTGGAACGGCAATGGGGGAAGGACGTATTTTTATCAGTCCGAGATTCCCTACGATCCTCCGAATCAGACGAGCTACACGAGTGCGCCGGGAGTGAACGGCTGGGCCTCGTACAAGGTGGCGGATGGAGTCACCAGTCATGAGGCGTGGGGGCTAGGCATCTACAGCGTCTTTATTTATCCGGACGTGGTGCTGACCCGGGCCATCGAGACGCCGGGCCTAGGCAATAAGAATCCGCAAATACGGTTCCACGACATGATCACGGTGGCGCTGGGCACCCACGGCGTGATCAGCCATGTGATCGATGACGCGGGCGAGGCCACTTCAATGCATCCTCGGGTGACGCCGAAGGTGACGGACTTTCCCTGAGCCAGCGAGCCCTGAGCAGCGTGAACGGGGTGAACTTGAGGGTCGTGGCTCAGTTTGAACCGTCGAGCGTGGTGTCATCCCGAGCGGAGCCGTTTTTCAGGCGGAGAGAGGGATCTCCCTGAAAATCGTGCCTTGGGAGATCCCTCCCGCGGCTGAACTACGCCGCAGTTCGGGATGACGCAAGGACAGATTCAAACAGAGCCACCACCAACTAGAGCGCGAACTAGAACGTCAACCGCAACGCAAACTGTCCGATGCGCGGAGTCGGCCCGCGAAAGCTGCCGGTCGTAGTGATCTGCCCGAACGTTGGACCTAACAGGTTGGTCGCGCCGCTGCCCAGGGTCGGTTGCGCAAACTCGGGATGATTTAAAGCATTGAAAAATTCGGCCCGAAACTCCAGTTTGTAGCGCTCCGTGATCGTGGTGGTCTTCGCAATCGCGATGTCGAGATTGGTCAGCGTTGGACCGCGCAGCAGATTACGCCGCACCCCGTACGTCCGGTCGGCCGGATTGTGCACCGGATCGAGTTGCGGGAAACAGGGATTGGGATAGCCTCCATCGAAGTAATCATTGTTCTCGAGTGGCACGTTGGAAAAACTATTGGGGTTAAAAGCAAAGTTGCCGGTGACCGGGGTCGTGCTCACCTCGCAAATCGTGCCTGTGGGGTCCGTTCCGTAGGTGATCTCTTGAATTGTCCGCACCTTGCGGTGATCAAACGTTCTGATTGGGGCAACTACCGCGGCGCGCGAAATTGCCGGATCGCCCGCGCCCGAAGAGCCGGGGTTGCCAGGATCGGTGTAATCGGGCAACTGGGCTGGAATGTCGAATGGGAATCCGGTTCGATAAGTAAAGATGGGATAGAAACTCCAGCCTTTCGTGAGGCGCTTCGGGCCCCTGGCCCACGCGCGATCAAAGGGCATGTCCCAGCCTCCACTGAGGCTGATGCGATGGCGGACGTCGCTGTCGCCGGAAGCGTAGAAAAGACGCGGACTGTAGGTGGGCACCGCGTAATTGCGTTGCTCGAAACCGGAGGCATTGTCGATGTTATGGCCGTAGGTGTAGGCGAGCGTGTAATAAACGGTGCCGAGGCGCGAGCTTTGGGGCTGCCGCGTCAGGCTCGCCTCGAGCGCGTTGTAGTTCGCCTGGGAGACGTTCTGGAATTCGGGAAGCGCGCCGTAGCAGACCACGTTCAAATAGCTTCCGCAATTGCCGCTGCTGCTATTGAGCACTCGATTGGAAGTGCCCGGCGCCATCGGGTTGATGTCCGCCAGCGACGTCAGTCCACGCCCTGTGCTTCCCACATAATTGGCTTCCAGAACCATATCGGCGAAAAGATTTCGCTGCACACTCAGGTTGTACTGGTAGACGTAAGGAGTGTGCAGATGCGGGTTGACCAGGAAAATCGCGCCCGAGGTGTTGACCGGCAGAAACGGCGTGAAATCAATGTCAGAAGCAGGTGGCTTCGAGGGAAAACTGTTGGGCACTCCCAAGCTTTTGCAGTTGCCGGACGCGTCATAGTTGCAGGCGTTCTGGAACGGCTGACTCATATACGTCAAAGGCGCGGTTACAGGACAATCCTTGGACCCCTTGGCGGGCTTACAACTTGGCAGGAAGTCCGGGTTCGTGAAGTAGAGTCCCGCAGAACCCACGAATGGGGGCTGGCCGTTGAACTGAAGATTGTCTTCGCCTTTCAGGATGTCATAAAAAATGCCGCCACCGCCGCGCACGCTGGTCTTGCCACTTCCAGTTGGATCCCAGGCAAAACCGAAGCGGGGAGCGAAGTTTTTCTTGTCGGGGAAGTTCACGCCCGTGGGCGCCCCAGGATCGCCCGGAAACACCAAGCCCGGCGGAGCGTTGGGAAACCGTTTCGACTGAAGCCCCGGAATCACCGAGAACGAGCGCCCCTGATTGTCATACTTGGGCGAGTTGAATTCGTAACGCAGCCCCATGGTTAGTACCAGGTTCTTGTTTACGTGCCACTCGTCCTGGCCAAATACATCCGTGCTTTTGCTTCGAATGTTGGAAGGCGCCAACGCGTTCTGGAAGAACGCATCCGGGGTGCCGAACAGAAAGTCGGCAAAATCATTTCCCGAGCCTGGAATAGACCCCACCTCGTTGGGGGGTGCCGAGTAGAAATCCAATTCCCCGTTCAGGTAATAGCCGTAGACCAGATTTTCCTGGTAGGGCGAGAATCCAGCCCCGAACTTCCAGTTGTGTTTTCCGCGCGTCCAGGTCAGCGCCTCCGTCCAGGAGAAAGTATTTTCGATGTAGCGGGTCGGACCATTTTCGGTGGGGCCAATGTCGAAGCCGTTGTCCATATAAATATTTGTCGGGCCGGTGGCCAGGTCAGGAGTGACGCCGGTGACGCCCAGTGCCTGTCCGGTGGGCAGATGGCTCTGCGTGAAATCCGAGAGGTAGTTGCTGCGGTGGGTTACGAAATGAAATTCATTGACCATGGTTGGCGAAAAAATCCGGGTGTAGCCGAGGTTGACGAAGTAGTAATTGGCTACGCTGCCGCTGCCATAACCCGCGACGGTCGCGAACGCGAGAGGAAAGACATCGTTGGTACGGTTGAAACCAAGAGTGGCAGAAAGCTTGTCTTTCGGGTTCAGGTCCAGATCAAGTTTCATCGTCAACTCATTGCGATTGTCCACGCCAGGCAGCGACGCAGAATACAGGCCGCTGGGAGTGGTCGGGATTAAACCGGCGGCGATGTAATTCTTGGCTACGGGATCGAAGTTCGCTGGATTAATTTGAGCGTTGAGGGCACCTCCGTTGGTCGACGCCGCGAAATACGGATTGGCCTTCAGGAAGGCTACGACGCCCGGGTCGGGAGAGCCCCCATTGGAAAAGTCTCCGTTCAACTCCTGCGGCGTGTAGACCGGGACGTCGACGTCCGGTATCGCCTGAACCTGCCTTTGTCCCTGATAAGCAAGAAAGAAGAAAGCCTTGTCTTTGCGGATGGGGCCGCCCAGCGTCGCTCCAAACTGGTTGCGCTTCAGGTCGAGCCGCGGGAGTCCCAGGCGGTTGTTGAAGTAGTCGTTGGCATCGAAATCCCGGTTCCGGATGTATTCGAACAGGCCGCCATGGAACTGATTGGTCCCAGACTTGGTGACGATGCTGATGATTCCCCCGCCGTTGCGTCCGTACTCAGCCGTGTAATCGCTGGTCAGAAGCCGGAACTCGGCGATGGCGTCGGGGTTAGGATCGAGCACGTTCCCGTTACTGAGCAAGTCGTTGTTGTTTCCACCATCGAGCAGAAACGTGACGGAATCGGTGCGTCCCCCGGCGATGCTGTAGTTGCCCGCCCCCTCATTGTCGTCGTTGCTTTCCGTGACCCCGGGCTGAAGCAGAGCCAGGTCCAGCATGTCCCGTCCGTTCAGGGGCATGTTCGTAAGAACTCGTCCCGTGATCGACTGCCCCAGAGTTGGATTGACGGTTTCGACGGCCGCAGCCTCGGCCCCCACGTCGATCGTCTGATTCTCCGTGCCCACTTCCATCTTGAAGTCGATGCGCAACGCTTGATTGATCAGCAGCTTCTGCTCCGTGCTGGTCACCATGCGAAACCCGGCACGTTTTGCCGTGACTTTGTAGTTGCCGATGGGCAGCGCCAGCAACTGAAAGGATCCTTCGTTGTCGGTGGTTGCGGTGCGCACGTTCTGGGTTTCGGTGTTGGTCACGGAGATCTGCGCCTGGGGGATGACCGCACCCTGCTGGTCGTAGACCGTTCCATAGATTCTTCCAGTCGCATCCTGAGCTGAAGCTGCGACCAGCGTTACCATCACCACCGCCATCACAACTGCCACCACTACTAACGACATCGAAACCACCCGGTAGAGTTTCATTGCGATTCTCCGTAGTCCGCGAACCTGCCCAGTAAAAATTCTGCCCGTCAAACTTCGATCAAACGTCCAATCGAAACGTCACTGAAGAAAGAGTGTGGGGGCATGGCGATCTCGGCCATGCCCCTTGTCCGAGTATTTAGCTACGGTTTCGATTTGACTTTCGACGCGGGTCTTCGCACCGTGGGCAGCGCGCTTAGCGATCCTTGCTGCTCGAACGTTCCCAGGAACACGCTGGCGTCGTCTTCCTGCTCGTCGAGCCAGAACAACTGCCCGCCACCCGCCTGATAGATGACTGTGGTGAAAGTCCCAGGGTCCGCAGCGGCGGATATGGTGACCTTCAGGGTGTAGCGTCCTGCGTTGGACGGATCCGGCAATGCGGTTCCCGTGAACTTCGCGGTATCAGTCCCGTCAGTTTCAGTAGCGTTGAAGAAGGCAAAAGGATCGCTGACCAGCCCGTTGGCATTGGTCAACGCGCCACTCGCAACCGATCCTTGCCCAACAAAGTCGAACTCCCATCCAGTCTCGTCCGGGCGGTTGGGGGTGAAGTAGGTCTGTGCTCCGAAGGCGTAGCTGCCGGCAAAGCCGGCCGTGGAAGTGTCGGTTTGCGGAATAAGAACTCCGGTGCCGTTGAGCGCGGCCGCGGGATTTGCCCCATCCAAGTCCGCAATCAGAGCGCCGCCCAATCCGCTGGTCGTGTCATTGGGATCGTTCAGGTTGAGAAGTGGGTCCGTCAAATAGATTCCCAGGACGCTGACATCTCCCAGGTCTCCGGGCGTGATCGTCAGGCTGCCGTATCCATTGGCGGCAACGGTATAGTTGCCCGAGATCGAGGCAGCGGGAACGATGGTGTCATTATCGTATTCATTGTCATCCGCGACACCGGTGAATGTGCCGCTGTCAGAGTTCGTGGTAAACATGCCGGCCGCGGCATAGAGATTTCCAAACGAGTTGCTTTCGACACCGAATACAGAGCTCCCCAGCGATGTGTTGTCGAAGGTGCCCGCTCCTTGTCCAAACGCCGAGCCTATGCCCGAGTCAGTGCCGTCCACATCGATGATCCGAATCGCCTCGGGACCGACCACGTAATAGTTGAGTGAGATCCCCAGAGCGGCGCTGCTGATCGTGCCCCGCCCGAAAGCATCGGGAGCGGTGGTCGTTCCGGTGAAAGCGATGCCCAGCGTCGGAGTCGTCGCAGCCCCAGCATCATCGACGTCGAAAGTACCCGCCAGGGCGGTGCCGCCATTCGAGATCGAGAATACGCCGCCGAAAACAATCGACTCCAAAGCCGGGTCGGTTCCAGAAAGCGTGAACGCGTAGTTGCCGTCGTTGAGGGCGCTCGACAGTGTCTGCAGGTCCAAGCTTCCGCTGGAGGTTGCTGACCCATCAAACTGCACGATGAGCGCGTGGTTGGTGTTCACAAACTGGACGCCGAAAGTTTCGACCCCACTCGCGCCCAGGCTCGTGTTGTTCGTGGTCAGAGTGAGTGTCCCTTGACCGGTGACAGGATCCACGGTGAGCGCGCCTCCGGGGAAGATGGTGTCAGGAGAGGGTTCAGGCGAGGTAAGTCCATCGCCGTCGTTGTAATCCTGTTCGCCGCCCAGAACGTTCCCGTTGCCATCCAAGGTTACGGCCCCTGCCAGAGCATAAAACCCTGGGCCGTTGACGGACTCCAGCCCGCTCACATAGAACGAAAAGTTGAGCGCGGTGTTGGTCAGAATGAAGTTTGCCGGCTCTGCTCCCGACGCAACTGTCGCTGTTACGGTATAAGTTCCAGCCGATCCATTGGCTGTGAACACCCGCGAGGTGGCCACCCCGCTTGCGTTGGTCTTGGCTGTATTCACTCCACCGGCAAAAGTGCCGCCCGGTCCAGCCGGCGGAACCTCGAACGTGACCAGCGCTCCACTCACTGGGTTCTGGTTGCCGTCCACCACTGTCGCCACCAGGGGCGCTGAAAAATTGGCCAGGACGGGCGCGCTTTGCGGCGCTCCGCTGGTCGCCGCGATCGAAATGAGCGCACCCGTTACGTTCGTCAATTGGAAATTGGCCCCGGTTGTCACGCCCGTGACCGTAGCCGTCACCGTATAGACGCCAGCCGCTGCGTCGGCTGTGAATGCCGACGACGTGGCCAGGCCACTTACGTCGGTGGTATCGGTTTCCGTATTCGATGAGTTCGATGCGAATGTGCCGCCTGCTCCCGTCGCCGGAGCCGTGAACGTCACCGAGGCACCGCTTACCGGGTTCTGGTTACTGTCGACCACGGTCGCCACCAGAGGCGCCCCAAACGCCGTGCTGACCTGCGCGTCTTGCAGGGATCCGCTGGTCGCTGTGATCGAGGCCGGGGGGCCCGAAGTGTTCGTCAGACTGTAGCTGGTGGTCGCGATCACGCCGGCGACGCTGGCCGTCACTACAACGGCTCCGATCGTTCCATTCGCGGTGAAGGCCGACGATGTAGCCACTCCACTCGCGTTGGTCGTATCCGTTTCTGTATTCGAAGTGGTCGACGCGAATGTGCCGCTCGCTCCCGTCGCCGGAGCCGTGAAGACCACAAACGCGCCGCTCACCGGCGATCCGCCCATCGTCACTGTCGCCACCAGTGGCGCGGCAAATGTCGTGTTGAGGGCCGCGCTTTGTGGCGTTCCGCTCGTCGCCGCGATCGCTTCTGTCGGAGTATTGAAGTTCGAGCTATTACAGCTCGTCAAGAAGCCTGCGGACAAGAAAACCAGGGCCAGGATTCGAGGGTGAGTTTGCCGGATCATGTTCATAGCGACTCCTCATTTCCGCCCGTTTTCTCGTGGGCTCGCTTACGAGCCTGCGGCGACACGGGAAACCCGTGTTTGCTCCGGATGGTATAAACCTCACCATCCACTTTCAGGCTGCGGACCAGAAATACGGACTTGTCCTTCATCCCCTTGATGACGATCCTCTTCATGACGCCGGTCGCCTCAATCTGCTGCCCGGCGGCGACCGAGACCGCGCCGTCGCCCTGCAAACCGAACCTTCCCAAACTTGCGTCCACCGGACCGTTGAGAGTTGCGAGCAGCAAGTGCGAACCCACAATCATTCCCGGTGCGGCTTTTGTGACTACGCTCGACACCGTACCGGTGAGCGTGACTTCCTCGGTGACGTCGGAGCTCAGCGGCCCTGCCGCGCTGGTACTTTGTCTGCATTGTCTGCGCCTGCATTAGACGCGGGGAAGAGATGAGTAAGAGAGCGACCACTGCACATAGCCCAGTCGACAGCGGTTTCATGGTTTGCCTCCGAGTTAAGTCTGGATTCAGAAGTCTTATTCGGATCGCAGGTCCGCGCATTCTATGACTAGGCCTGCCACGCTTTGGAGCACAGTTGACGAGGCCATCATTTGCGTGGGTCCGAAGTGTCGCCCAGTTTACTCTTTGTCTCTCGCGCGGACCATCCAAAATGCATAGCTAACCCGCGGTCACATGCCGTGCGAAACCTGCGTGGGCGCCGAATCATAACGGTCCCTTTTTGTTCAGAGCACCGCAATCGGGCGAACGACGACGGCCCATTGCCCGGCAACCTCTGACGCAATTCAGCTAAACTCCTTCTGAACTTCTTCTGATCGAAGTAGAGAAGTTGAAAGGGGGAGACTAAACTGCCAACCTCACGGCGTGGTTTCCTGAAAAACGGTGCGATGGTGAGCGCCGGTGTCGCCTTCGAAGCATTCCCCGCGCTGGCTGCTCCTTTTAATGATTCTGACGATACCGCTCCTAACCCCACAGCAATGCCGAGCGGGGAATCGCAAGCCTCTGCCTCTTCCTCGACGGGATCGGCCACCAACGAATTCACCCGTGGAGTCGGCGTTTATCCCGGCGATCCCAGGGAGAATTTCAGCCCAGAACTGGTGATCGATAAGTCGACATACCGTAACCTCGCTTTGCTCCGCCCGGCCTACCACTCGAGTAGCTACGACTACAATCTGACGGCGCAGTTGGTCACCGACGGCATTAAAGACACGCACCTGCCGCAATGGGTCGCAACTTCTACCAGCTCGCGGGGTGCGCTGCCCAAGACTGAGCGTGAGTTCTTGCTCGATCACTCTCGCACCAATTCTGTGGAAATATTCGGGCCGCATTCAAGCCTGCAGATTCAACTCGGCGGTGGCGAGAGCGTTCCCGAAGTTGACCGGATTGATGTGGTGGTGGTTCCCCCGTTCGGCACGACTTCGCCGAATTTGAGTTTCACCGTTTCGGTTTCTGTTTCTGACGACGGTCGCAACTGGGAGAAGGTCGGTACCGTTACCGGCCCTCAGCCGGTGTCGGTGGAAGGCTACCCCAAAGACTTTGCCCGGCCAGGGCAGTTATTCATCCCGTCGATTGCTCTCGGCCGGGTTTGCCGCAGCCGTTTTTATCAGGTGGAATTTGCCGTTTCCACTCCCACGCCTCGAGCCTTTTCCATGCAGTGGAAGGTCGGTGAGATTGAATTCTTCAGTCAAGATCGGAGAGTCCAAATCGGCGGCCCTTACAGTTTCACCAGCGCATGGATGAGCGCCGGGCTTGGCGAAGAATGGGTTTACGTCGACCTTGGCGCAATCTGCGAGTTCGATCGCGTCAAGCTTTACTGGATCGCGCGCGCCGCCCAGGGTTCCATTCAGGTTTCGGACGATGCAGAAACCTGGCGCGATGTGCATGCCCTCTCGGAGCAAGCGGGACTCATTGAAGATGTCAAACTCGCGCGACCTTCCAGCGCTCGATACGTTCGCGTGCTGATGAAGCGGCCAACCTCGCCCGACGGTTACGTGCTCAGTGAGATCGAGGTTTATGGCCGCGGCGGTCCAATCGCGCGCCCTAGGCTCCCGGCCGTTCGCGCCGGTCATCAACTTGACGGCCCGCTTGATGGCCGGCTCGATCTTGCAGGAAGCGCGTGGCGCTTGCAGCGCGTCTCGCTTGTAAATGGCTATGGGCGGGATTTCTCGAAGCCGGGCTTTCACGACGCCGCATGGGTCGTCGCGACCGTGCCGGGCACCGTGCTCACCTCCTACCTGAATGTGCAGGCAATCCCTGATCCGAATTTCGGCAAGAACCAGTTGTATGTGTCGGATTCATTCTTCTACTCCGACTTTTGGTATCGCACCGAGTTCACGGCGCCCGCGCTCGCTGCGGGAAAGATGGCTTGGCTGCACTTCGACGGCATTAACTGGAAAGCGGATGTCTTTTTAAACGGAGAGGAAATCGGCCGTATCGAAGGCGGATTCATGCGCGGCCGCTTCGACGTCACCAGCAAGCTGCGCTCGGGTAAAAACGCACTCGCGGTAAGAATCGAAAAGAACGCCACTCCCGGAAGCTGTAAACAGAAGACCTACGAAAACGGCGGGCCGAATGGCGGCGCGCTGGGAGCCGACAATCCCACTTATCATGCCTCGGTCGGCTGGGATTGGATTCCCACGATTCGCGGTAGAAATACCGGCATGATTGGGAATGTTTTTATTGCTACGACGGGAGCGGTAACGCTGGAACACCCGTTTGTCAGTACTTCCTTACCGCTGCCGGATGTCTCGCGCGCCGATGTCAGTATCGAACTCGACTTGGTGAACCATCGGCCCGAGCCGGTCGCAGGCACTCTTCGCGGCCGCTTTGGAGAAGCGCGATGCGAAGTACGAGTCGCCTCTGTGGGCCCCGCGGACGCTCCAACGCGAATCAAGCTCGATCCCTCGACGCACCCTTCGCTCCGTCTGCAGGACCCAAAACTGTGGTGGCCGGTTGGCTACGGCGATCCGAATCTTTATGACGTGGAACTGAAATTTGAGATGGAAGACGGGACGGTGTCCGACACCAAGGCTCTGAAAGCGGGAATCCGTCAGATGTCTTACAGCGAAGACGATGGCGCTTTGAGAATCTTCATCAACGGGCGGCGTTTGATAGCGCGCGGAGGCAACTGGGGCTTCAGCGAGTCGATGCTGCGCTACCGCGCTCGCGAATATGACGCGGCCCTGCGCTACCACCGCGAAATGAACTTCAACATGATTCGCAACTGGGTGGGGCAGATCGGGGACACAGCTTTCTATGAAGCTTGCGACCGGCACGGCGTTCTGGTATGGCAGGATTTCTGGCTCGCCAATCCCTGGGACGGCCCTGACCCCGATGACAACAGTCTGTTCCTGAGCAACGCGAAGGACACGGTGCTTCGCATACGTAATTCTCCGTCAATCGGACTCTACTGCGGGCGCAACGAAGGGTTTCCGCCAAAAGCGATCGACGATGGCATCCAAACCTTGTTGGCAGAGTTGCATCCGGGCCTGCACTACATTCCAAGCTCGGCCGACAATGTCGTCGGCGGAGGCGGACCCTACGCGCTCATGCCGCTGACTTACTACCCTGCCAACGCCGCCTATCCCAAACTGCACAGCGAGATCGGCACTCCCAACATCCCGTCGATCGAGAGCCTGCGGTTGTTCATCTCCAAGAGTGCTCTCTGGCCCCCGGGGCTTGAATGGGGATTACACGATCTTGCGGAGGGCGCAGGATTCCGTCGTGGCGCCAGCTTTCTCGACATCATTGAGGAGTCTTACGGCGGCACCGACAGCATCGAGGAATGGGTTTCGCTTGCGCAGTTCGCGGATTACGAAGGCTTCCGCGCCGAGTTCGAAGCGCAAGGCAAGAACCGTATGGGATTGCTGCTTTGGATGAGTCACTGTTGCTGGCCCTCATTGTTGTGGCAGACCTACGACTACTACCTGGAGCCAACGGCCGCGTACTTCGCCTGCAAGAACGCTTGTGAACCACTGCATATTCAATGGAATCGTGTAACGGAGTCGGTCGAGGTAGTCAATTACAGCGCTGGCGACGCTCGCGGTCTGACTGCCCTGGCGGAGGTCCTGAATCTCGATGGGTCCATCCAGTGGAAGAAATCCGCGACGCTCGATAGCGCGGAAGACAGCGTCACCACCTGCATGCAGATCGAATACCCAACGGGATTGACGGCGGTGCACTTTGTCCGGCTCACTCTGTCGCGCTCTGGCAGTCCGGTTTCAACGAATCTCTATTTGCGTGGGGCGCAGGAGGGCAACTATCGGGCGATTCGCCAGCTACCCAAGGCGCTTTTAAAAACCGTGACCGACATCAAACGCGAGGGTGATCGTGATCCATGGCAGTTGACGACTCAACTGCACAATAGTTCCGCTTACCCCGCGCTCATGGTGAGATTAAAAGTCGTGCGGGAAAAGAGCGCAGACCGGATTCTTCCAGCCATATACAGTGACAACTACTTTACGCTCATGCCCGGAGAGCACCGCACCGTCCGGACGGAGGTGAAGCATGCCGACACGCGAGGCGAGAAGCCACGGATGGTAGTGGGCGGCTTCAATGTAGAGTCTGTGCCGGCCTGAGCGACGTTCGCATAAGCGACGCAGCGATGCGTCTTACCAGCCCAGCTTTTCTGCTGCCTCCTAATACGGCGTGACAGCTGTGTTCGTCAGTACGATCGGATAAAGGAAATGCGAGGTTAAATCGGCGGCGGCGCCGATCTCCTGAAGTTGAGCGCCGCCCCGGAGCGCGGGCGAATTCTCGAAGATGCCGACCGCAATGTTACTGCTGGAGAGCGCTTCAAACCCTCCGGTGAAGCCTGCTCCCACCACATACGCTCCGCCGCCCGTGGTGGTGAACGGAGTATCCGCCAGAGTGCTCACATTCACGGTATTAAAGATGCCGCCGCCCCAGCCGCCATCTGTATCCGTAATGCCCGTGACCTGCGATACGGTGTCGGTCAACTGAACAGTGATGACAGCCAAAGGCGCGTAAACGGAATTTTTGATCGCAGCCGGAGCGGCGCCGCCATTCAGCGGTATCGACACGGCCGAGTAAGCGATGGTCGGGTTCGCAATCGTGCCAGTCGCGTTCGAAACGGTCGCGAATAGGACGTTACTGGAAACTCCGCTGCCGCTGGGTGCGGATAGGAACACCTCAAGCAGTTCGTTGCCGGCGGGATAGGTGGTGAGCGTGGTCGGGGTGGTTGTGTTTGTTCCAACCGGCAGGGTGTAGAGCGTGGCCGTGGCTTTGGTCGGGTCCTCTTGGCTGCCGGTGACCGGCTCGAAAGAGTATTCCAAGACCAGAACAGAATCGTTGCTGCCGATGAGCTGATAGCTGGTAGATCCAGTCGAATTGCTCGGGACAAAGGCTGGCGTCGTGTAAAGCAGCTTCGGAGTTCCGCCCCCGAGAGCGACCTGTTCGTACGAAATGGTCGTACTGCTGGCACCGCTGTTGAGGACAGAATAGTACAGGTTATTGTCGTCTTGTACGACGGTGCTGATACTCGCAGTGGTCACGTCCTGGATCAGGGTGGTGGCCAATGTGGAGCCGTCGATGCGGTATAGGGAAGTCGAGCTTCCAGTGGTAGTCGCCGACTCGAAAATCCCCGTCGTGCTCAAGGTGGCCTCGTCTAAGACACCAGAAACATACCTGGCGGCGCTTAGACCCGTGATCAACTGCGTGGGAGACGTGAAGGTGTCGTCGGCATAGACATCAAGCGAGTTGGTGGTTCCATTTAAGGCCAGCAACCCGGTCAGTTTGCCGTTCTGGTAAATCCCGTTGATCTCGGTTGTGTTGATGTTCACGACCACGGGAGCCGTCGTGGCTGAATCCGTGTAATGGACGACCTCGTAGGTGCCGCCGGTAGAGATGCACTGCTCCGCGGTGCCAACCTGGATGACCACAAACACTGATTCTCCATTGGTGACGTCGGTCTCCGAGTCGGCACTGATTACGCAAATCTGCTGGCCCGACGGCACCGACAGGCTGCTGATCTGGGTCGGCGTCGGTATGGTCGAGGTGCCGGCCAGGGTTATGCCATAGATCTTGGTAGTGCCGGCGGAGGTGGTGTCGGCATACATCATGACCTGCGGTGAGTAGGTGGCCACCCCATTTTTCAGGACAACCTGCGTTCCGATGGCGAGCAACTGGGTCGTATCGGTGGTGAGGAAAGTGGGAGCGGGCGACGAAGCTAGCTTATCCGATGGGATCAGGAACAGGCCCGTGCTTCCAGTCGGCGTTTCCGTGGGAATCGGGGATGCGGAGTAGGGGATCCAGAACGCGCTGCCACCGCCACCGGAGCCCGTAGAGCAAGCGACCGCGACGTTGGTCACGTTGGCGGAGCCGACTGTGCCGGAACCGTTGGTGACGGTGCAGGTTTCGCCGGTGGGTTCGGTGCCGACGGTGACGTTGTAGGCGGAGCCGCTGGCAATCGCTGTCGTGAAGGTGAAGGAGCCGTTGGCGCTTACCGTAAGGGAATTGGTGCCGTTATCGAGCAGCGTCACCGAGGTGCTGGCGCTCAATCCAGAGAGTGTGCCGCCGATGGTGAAGGTTTTCGTGGTGGCGCAAGCGATCGCGACGTTGGTCACGTTGGCGGAGCCCACGGTGCCGGAACCGTTGGTGACCGTGCAGGTCTCGCCGGTGGGCTGCGTGCCAACCGTGACGCTGTAGGTAGCGCCGCTGGCAATCGATGTAGTGAAGGTGAAAGCGCCGTTGGCACTTACCGTAAGTGAATTGGCGCCGTTGTCGAGCAGCGTCACCGAGGTGCTGGCGTTCAATCCGGAGACGGTTCCGCCGATCGTATATTTGTTGGCCGTGCAGGCGACCGCAACGTTGGTCACGTTGGCTGAACCTACTGTGCCGGAACCGTTGGTGACCGTGCAGGTCTCGCCGGTTGGCTGCGTGCCGACTGTGACGCTGTAGGTGGCCCCGGTGGCTAGAGTGGTCGTGAAGGTGAATGCGCCGTTGGCTGTCACCGCAAGGGAATTGCCGCCGTTATCGAGCAGCGTCACAGAACGGCCGCTGATCAATCCAGAGGCGGTTCCGCCGATGGTGAAAGTTGAGCTGGATTTGCATGCGACCGCGACGTTGGTCACGTTGGCCGAGCCTACTGTGCCCGAACCGTTGGTGACGGTGCAGGTTTCGCCGGTAGGCTGGGTGCCGACAGTGACGCTGTAGGTCGCGCCGCCGGCCAGCGCGGTGGTGAAGGTAAATGTGCCGTTAGCAGAAACCTTGAGCGAACTGGCGCCGTTGTCGAGCAAGGTCACAGAAGCGCCGCTGTTCAATCCCGAGACTGTGCCGCCAATGGTGTAAGTCACAACTTTGCAGGCGACCACGACGTTCGTCACATTCGCTGCAACCACGGTGCCGGAACCGTTGGTGAGGGTGCAGGTCTCGCCGGTCGGCAGAGTGCCGACGGTGACGGCGTAGGCGGTGCCGCTGGCCAAAGCTGTAGTGAAAGTGTATTTTCCGTTGGCAGTCACGGTCACCGCATTGCCGCCGTTATTGAGCAGCGTCACAGAAGCGCCAGTCCCCAAGCCTGAGACCGTGCCGCCGACGGTGTAGTCTTTGGCTTTGCAGGCGACCGCAACCGTCACGTTGGCCGCAACCACGGTGCCCGCACCGGCCGTGACCGTGCAGGTCTCGCCTGAGGGTTGCGTCCCGACTGTGACCTTGTAGGCCGAGCCGCTGGCCAAGGGCGGGGCGAAGGTGAAAGTGCCGTTCGCAGTTTCCGTCAGGGCGTCAGCGCCGTTATTGAGCAGTTTCACCGAACGGCCGCTGATCAATCCGGAGAGGGCGAAGCCGACGGTGTAGTCGTTGGGCACGCAGGCCACTACGACCGAGGTGATATTCGCTGCTACCACCGGGCCTGTAGCGGCCGTGACCGTGCAGGTCTCGCCGCTGGCCTGCACACTCAGAGTCACGGCGTAGTTGGTTCCGCTGGCCAGTTTTGTGGCGAAAGTGAAGGCGCCATTCTTCGCTACCTTCAGTGCGCCTGCGCCATTGTCGAGCAGCGTCACAGAACGGCCGGTGACCAACCCGGATGCGGTACCGCCGACGCTGTAGGTGAGAGCTTTGCAAGCGACCTTGACCGCGGTCACTTTGGCTGCGACCACGGTGCCAGTGCCGGTCGTGACCGTGCAGGTTTCGCCGCTGGGCTGCGTGCCGACCGTGACCTTGTAAGCTGTGCCGCTGGCCAAAGCTGTGGTGAAGGTGAATGTGCCGTTAGCGGTCACGGCGAGGGCGTTGGCGCCATTGTCGAGCAGTGTCACCGAACGGCCGCTGATCAGTCCGGAAGCGGTGCCGCCGACGGTGTAGTCGTTGGGCACGCAGGCCACCGCGACCGAGGTGATATTAGCTGCCACCACTGGGCCTGAACCGGCCGTCACGGTGCAGGTTTCGCCGCTGGCCTGCACACTCACGGTCACGGCGTAGTTGGTTCCGCTGGCCAGTTTTGCGGCGAAAGTGAAGGCACCATTCTTCGCGACCTTCAGCGCGCCGGCACCGTTGTCGAGCAGCGTCACAGAACGGCCGGTGAGCAATCCGGATGCGGTACCACCAATGGTGTACAAGTTGGCTTTGCACGCGACTTTGACCGAGGTGACGTTGGCTGAGCCGACTTTGCCGGAGCCGCCCGTCACTGTACAGGTCTCGCCCGTGGGTTGAGCGCTGATGGTCACGGCGTAGGCAGCGCCGGTGGCCAAAGCGGTCTTAAAGGTGAACGCGCCGTTGGCCGTCACCGCGAGCGAATCCGTGCCGTTGTTGAGCAAGGTTACAGAGGCGCCGGTGAGCAACCCTGAGGCGGTGCCGCCTACGGTGAAGGTGCTGGCGTGGGCAGTAGTCGCGGATGCAAGAGCCACCAGGCTCACAAAAAGGGTTGTGAACAGCTTCGAACGATCGATGCGCATCTGAACCTCCGGCGGATTTCAACGAGCCTCCCAAACGAGAGGCTTAGCTACGGCACGTAGGCCGCGGCATTTCAATTCAAACTTTTGCCCAACCAATTCCACGGTAAGCGTCACCAAACGTGGCGATCCGATATTGCGCAAGGAATCGCCGTTGATCGTTCGCAGTCAGGCCGCCTGGCTGAACGATCCATTCTTGCGGATCCACTTCAGGTGTTCTTCAGCAGCTTCTGGGGGAAAAGCTACATCGGGGCAAAGACCCAAGGAGCCTACCGCTGTTTCCGAACGCGCGTCAAGTAAATACATAGTGAAATTTGTTCGGTGACTGAAAGGCGGGAGCGCGTCAAACCGCCCGCCAGTCTTGGATCGAGCGCAGAAGTCGCGTTCCGACTGTGCGCAAAATTCTGCACTCCGGTTTCGAGCAAGAAAATGGCCAGACCAACGGAACCCGCGCGGCTGGCACTGGATCGGTGCCGGTGTTCTGGCCGGCAGGGCCGGGCATCGCCCAAATCGTTGACTTGCCGCTACACGCAAACTAGAATCGCGGGCACATGAGCGACGCCCCTTCTCTGATTGGCCAAACAATTTCGCACTATCGCATTGTGGAAAGCCTCGGTGGCGGAGGCATGGGTGTGGTCTACAAAGCCGAGGACACCCGGCTGCACCGTTTTGTCGCGCTGAAGTTTCTGCCCGATGAAGTTGCTCGGGACCCGCAGGCCCTGGGACGTTTCCGGCGAGAGGCGCAAGCCGCGTCGGCGCTGAATCACCCCAGCATTTGCACCATTTACGACATCGGCGAGGAAAATGACCGGGCGTTCATTGCCATGGAATATCTGGACGGCTCGACCCTGAAGCACGTGATCAAGGGGCGTCCGCTGGAACTCGACCAACTGCTCGATATCGCCATCGAAATTGCGGATGCGCTCGATGCCGCGCATTCTCAGGGAATCATTCATCGCGACATCAAGCCGGCGAACTTGTTCGTCACGCGGCGCGGGCACGCCAAGATTCTCGATTTCGGCCTGGCGAAGCTGATGCCGGCGCGTCCGGGCAGCTCACCGGTCGGTGAAACGCTGGGCTCCATGACCTTGGGAAGCATGACGGCCACGTCCGGCGATGTGGCGGACCTGTTTACCAGCCCCGGAACCGCCGTGGGCACGGTCGCGTATATGTCGCCGGAACAAGTGCGGGGCAAGGAACTGGACCCGCGCAGCGACCTTTTTTCGTTTGGGACGGTCCTCTATGAAATGAGCACAGGCTTGCTGCCATTCCGCGGCGACACCAGCGGCGTGATGTTTGAAGCGATCCTGAATCGCGTTCCGCCCCCGGCCTCGCGCAGCAATCCGGAAATTCCACCGAAGCTGGACGAGATTTTGCAGAAGGCACTCGAAAAAGACCGCGAAATGCGCTATCAGGTTGCCGCGGAAATTCGCGCAGACTTGAAACGCCTGCGCCGGGAAACCGACTCCTCTGGGCGGGTTTCGTCCAGCAGCGGATCGCAAGCGTCGGCCAGCGCTGCCGCATCGCTGTCTGGCTCCACGCCCGCGATGGCAGCAGCCTCCGCTTCCGGACCGGCGCAAGTTTCGTCGGCTTCCTCTTCTTCTGTGCGGCAAGTGGCGGGGCAACACAAATTTGGGCTGGTCCTCACCTCGGTGATTCTGCTAGGGCTGGTCGCGGCGGCGTCTTTCGGCGTCTATTCCTATCTTTCGCGCAAGAAGTCCACGAGCTTCGAAAGCTTTACCGTCACGCCGGTCACCGAGACTGGCAAGGCTTCGCTGGCGGCGGTATCACCCGACGCCAATTACATTCTGAACGTGCAGCGCGAGAACGGGCAACAAAGCCTGTGGCTGCGCAACATTCCCACCAAGAGCAACACGCAGATCGTTGCGCCTTCCGACGATCGCTACTACAGCGTTGACTTTTCGCCGGACGGGAATTCGATTTATTTCACCAAGGATGAAAAAGCGGAGAAGAACGTCTTCAGCCTGTACCGCGCGCCCGTGCTGGGCGGGAGCCTGGAACGCATCGTGCACGATATCGCCAGCGTCGTCAGCTTCTCGCCCGATCGCACCCATATTGTGTTCATCCGCAAAAAGCGCAATGAGGGCGAAGGCGACCTGATCATCGCCAATGCGGACGGCTCCGGAGAGAAGCTGATCTCCAAGCAGAGCACCCGGTTGAACTCTCCGGCATGGTCGCCGGACGGGAAATGGATTGTCGCGACGGAGTTCATGGCCGACCAATCCGCCTTGTCCTCGCTGGATCTTTTTGATGCTGCAACGGGCGAGAAACAGATATTAAGAAATCAGACATGTATCTGACGGCTGCCCTGTGGCTGCCTGATCAGAGCGGCATCCTGATGGTGGGCAGCGGCCGCGATTCGAATTTCAATCGCAGTCAGATCGGCATCATTTCTTACCCGCAAGGGATTTACCGGCCGATCACCAACGACACGAATTCTTATCCGAGCATCAGTCTGTCGGCGGACGGTAAGACCATCGCGACTATCCAATCGCAATATGTGGGAACGCTGGAAACCGCAACCGTACGATGGCAAGATGGCCGGGAAGCCGGTTACGATCAGCAGCCGTCCGCCGACGAATTGGTTCGGCTGGACGCCGGACGGCAAATTGCTGGTCGAGCAGGAAAATGGCATTTTTCAAATGAACGCCGACGGCAGCAAATCGCGCGCCGCTGCTGCACGACGATGTGCCTTCGTTCGGCCCGATTTCCTGCGATCACGGTCGCTACGCCATCTTCGCGTCCGCGTCTCGCGCTGGCGGCAATTCGATGAATATCTGGCGATCGGATGCCATGGGCGGAAACCTGAAGCAGCTCACGACCGGCACCGATGACACGCCGGCCATGTGCTCGCCCGACGGGAAGTGGCTGGTTTACGCCAGCTACGATTCGGGAAAGTTTGTCCCGAAGAAAATTTCCGTTGACGGCGGAACTCCGACGCAGCTTTCGGATGCGTTGCTGACCTGCGGATGCGTCAACGTGTCGCCCGACGGAAAGTATCTGGCTTTTCAAACCCAGCCCACTACCGGGGGTCCGGTCGTCATCAAGATTCTGGATTTTGAAAGCCTGCAGCCGGTGAAAGTAATTGAGCGCGACCCGCGCGCAGGCGGCGAGATTCGCTATACCTCGGACGGAAAAACGATCGGCTATCCGATTCGCGAGAACGGCCTGTACGCCCTCTGGGTATCGCCCGTCGACGGCTCACCCGGGTCATCGGGTCACCGAGTTCGAAGCCGATCGCATTCCGGACTTTCACTGGAGCGCCGACGGTAAAACACTGGGCTTGCTTCGCACCCACAACGACAGCGACGTAGTGCTCCTCCGCCAAACCGCTGCTTCTCACTAGTTCGCAGGACTGGCAACACAGATGCCCTTCCGTGAGATCGCGAAGCGCAAGCATTCCCTCAACGCTGAAGCTTTCCCCCCTCAAACACAAACCCACAAGAAGACCGTCTGCGGGACGACATAACTCGTATCACGCCCGCCAGATTTTCTGCTGAGGATCGAGGGATGAATACATCGGGGGCTGGTGGTGTACTTCGGAAGCGTGCCGATCTGATAGCTGTAGCAGCCTGGGTTCGGAGGTTGCCGTCCCGTGCGTCGAAATCGATTGTGCTGACGCTGCATTCGCAGCGAACACACTTGAACTGTATTCCACCTACGATCCGATTGGTGGTGTAGTGTCTCACGGCTTAATTGTAGTCCTCTGCCCAGAAGGAAGGACGCACCACGGTGGGCTGTCGAAGGTAATCTGCGGAGCCGCCTCTGCCAGCGACTGGTCACCCTCCGTGACGTGCGCGGCGGCGGCCGCTTCCGACATATTATTTGCCCGCCGCCCCGAAATCGTAAGATGCGCGAATGTATGACCAACGATTTGTTTTACACGCCAATCAAAGTGAGAGGGCTCCGAGAGACAATTCACCCAATCCGCCCGCAGCGCTCACCACTTCTCCATGAGCGCCATTGACTCCGTAACATTGACTCCATAACAATGTCGGCTCCGACCAAAAAATCCGCTATCAGGCGGCTAGTCCACGGACTATAATCTCGACCCAGTCTGCTTGAATATCCTACGTATTCACAGGAGTGATCCATGCCGGTCGAGCAGGGAAGTCTTGCACTGTTGCAGCATCCCGCATCCAAAGAGCTCCTGCAATCGAAAATTCCCGCCCGTTTAGCCTATGTTTGGACGGATGGCAGTCCTAGAGTGATCCCCATCTGGTTCCATTGGAATGGACGAGATTTCGTGCTGGGTACCCCTTCGAAAGCGCCGAAGCTTAAGGCCCTGGCGAAGAATCCCAAAGTGGCGCTCACGATTGATGACAACAACTTTCCGCATAAAGTGCTGCTGGTGCGCGGTACCGTGCGGTTGGAGCCCGTGAATGGGATCGTGCCCGAATACGCGGTGGCGGCGGAGCGGTATTTCGGAGCCGAGCAAGGAAAAGCTTGGGTGGCGCAGCTTACTTCCATGATTCAAGATCAAGATATGGTGCGAATCACGATCACGCCTGAATGGGTCGGCCTTCTGGACTTTCAGACGCGATTCCCCAGTGCCCTGCCGCTGTAAGCTACCGATCGCAACTTGCACGAAAGCTTAGGGAATCAACCGGACGCCACACTTCATCGCGCCTGCGCGGCCGCCAGCAAAATGTCGGCGACTTCGCCAGGACGTTCGACATGGCAGTCGTGGCCAGTTTGCAGTTCGGCGACTTGCCAACCCGAGGCACGAGCCTTTGCTGCAAACGGAGCGAAGAATGGCCTCGCCGGATATTCTTCCGCAACGCTGGCAACGAAAGTCGCTGGAATGCTGGCCTTCCGATTGGCCGGAAGAGGGAGCGGTTCCTCAAAACAATGCAGACTAAAATCGCACAACCTCGCGCGCACGAAATCACGTGCTGCACCCGGCTTGAGCCCCCAGAGTTCGAGTTGGCCCTCGCCACCCGGTAACCGCCAGCCGTCTCCGTGATCGCGTGCAATGCCGCGAAAGTAGGTGCCAATTTCAGGCGGGAGCAAATCCAATACGCTTTGCCGATCTTCTGGAACGAATGCATCCAGAAAAACCAGCCGCTGCACTTGTGCTGGGTTGGTCTCAGCAACGCCGCTGATGATCATGCCCGCGTAGCTGTGGCCCACAAGAATCACTCGGTCCGGAGACTTCGACACCTCGACGGAAATGTCCTCTACATGTTGCTTGAGCGTAATGTTGGGAGACAGACGGCTTTGGTCTGTGCCAAGGCCTGTGAGGACTGGGGTTATCACCCGATGTCCATGCTTTTCCAACAAGGGGGTCAAAAGGTCCCACGTACCGGTCGACTGCCAAGCGCCGTGTACAAGGATAAAAGTCGACATGTGGGGAGAGTGTAGCAGGTTGAAATTGGTGAAATCACGATTACACTGTCGACAATCGTAGTTTGTGGAATTGATTGACCGCGTTCTCGGCGGTTTGGAGGAATCGATGATTGCAGGACAGGACATTAATCGTCGCACGTTTATGAAGCTCGGCGGTACAGCGCTAGCGGCGGGTCTGGTCCCCGCTTTGGAGGCCGAAGCTAAACCGGTTGGCGAAACGCCATATCCCGTCAAGTGGTATCCGTTCACCGGTCACCCTGACTCGGATACGTGTTGGTCGCTTTCCGTCGGGCCCGACGGCCGGATCTATGCGGCAGCTTGCGCGGAGAGCGTACCCGGGGGTGTGGTGAAGCCTGTCCGTTACAACGAAGAGCGCGATGACCTGGATTACCTCTTCGACCTCGCCGAGATGGTGGACGATCCCGGCACCTCGGGCCGCGCGACACAATGCAAGATCCACTACAGCTTCGCTCCGTCGATGCACGATGGTGTGCTCTATATGGCGACACACCTTTCCGGTCCACCGATCGATTTGCCCCGTTATTCGCCCTGGTATTCCTGGCACGATGCCAAGCGCTGCTTTCGCGGCTCGGCGCTGCTGGCCTTCGACACTCGCAACGATCGCGTCCTATGGTGGGATACGCTGATTCCCAAGGAAGGCTGCCGCTGCCTTCTGCACGATGAAGAGCGCGGACTGCTGTATGCGATGAGCTATCCCCGCGATCACTTCATCATCTACGATCTGCACACTCGCAAGCGGCGTGATCTTGGCCGCATCAGTTCGATCAATCCGCAAGCGCTGTTCCTCGACAAGCATCATCGCGTCTGGACCAGTAGCGACTATGGGCGCCTGGTGCGCTATACGCCCGAGACGGACCGCCTGGAAATCTCTCCGGGACTGCTGCCCCATGATGTGAATTACCAGACCGGTTGGCACAGCGTGTTTTACGACGTCGCGCCCTCGCCCGACCGCGAGTGCGTCTATGCTTCCACCTGGTGTCCCAATCCACACCTGATGCGGATCTGGCCCAATGAGGGTGACGGCGAGTGGCCACGAGTCGAGGATCTTGGGCCGGCGACTCAACCGCGCGACCCCACGTTTCCCATTGACATGTTCACGGACCACTGCGGCGGGCTGACGTTCGCGGGCGACGGGAAGCTCTACTACGTGGCTTCGCGCTGGCGCGATCCGAAATATAACCCAATGCCGGGGACCGGCAAACAGCTTCAAGGTGTGGTTTGGCGCCTCGATCCGCAGACGCTCGCGCGGGAGGAAGTTACACAGCTGAAGCATCCCACCGGGGTTGCGAATTATGTGTCTCGAGGTGCCGTGGACCACAACGGAGACCTGTTCTTTGGCCACGTTGGAAATCATCCTTCCGGCATCTTCAAGGTTTCCCTGCCGGCGGAGCGTAAAAAGAAAAACGCACACCTTCCCATTCGGATGTGGGGATAGAAAGAGGATCACCATGCAGACAAAGGGCAGATTCGATCCTGATTCGCCAGCCATAAAAGCGTATGAGCAGGAGCTTGCGCACCAGTTTGTTCGCGAGGGCACGATGGTCGCCTTTCCGATGTGCCTGCCGGGCATGACTGCGCGGATCACCCACGACGAGTGCCACATCACCGCGCTCGATTTAGATTCCGATGGACATGTCTATGGCGGAACCAGTGGGCGCCAAACGCACCTTTTCGCCGCAGCGTTCCATGACCTCACGGGAGTTGTGCTCGACGTCGGGGTCGTCGCCGGAGGAACGGACTCGGTCGCTGTTTGTTGCACCAAATCCCGCGCCTTGGCATTCGTGAACGGGGCACGGGGTGGCCATGCCATTGCAATACCAAAGATCGACCTCGCGCAAGACTGGATCCAGGAGTGGGGCCTGGGTCCGCCGGTTCTCCAGGACCTTGGGGAATGCGTCCCCGGCGAACTGGTGGTTCACGCAATCTGCGACCCGTCCCGGAGCACCGTGATCGGCATAACCACCGGTCATTTGTTCACAATGGATGCCGAGTCCGGGAAAGTCACGGTGATGGGAGAGGTGTCGGGCCGCGGTCATCTCGCGATGGGCAGTTCCGGCGTATACGGACAGGATGAGGGGGCGCGACTCTGGCACTTCGATCTTGTTTCTGGCAAGATCCGCCGGGCGGCGGTCGATTTGCCCGAGGGCGATTGGACCGGCGCGCTACGGTGGGCGCGCGGTGGTGATGCCGACCAGCTACTGACGGCCGATGCCTCCGGCAAGCTGTTCTCTTTCGACGGAAATAAAGGCTTCCGTTTGCTGGGCAAAGCTCATCTGGCGCCAGTTGGGCCGATGGCGATGAGCGCGGATGGCAGGCTCTTTGGATTCTGCGGAGCGGAAATCGCGAATCTGTTCTGCTGCGATACGATCTCGGGCGATGTGAACAATCTGGGAGTTGCCGCTTCCGTTCTTCAGCAGCGGCGCTATGGGTACCAGTTTGGCGATGTCGTGACTGGCCCTGACGGTGAAATCGTCTTCGGCGAGGACGACAATGACGGCCATCTCTGGCTCTATTTTCCGAAAACCAAGCGCGCCCCAGGCCAACGTATGTGACCGACTTGTGGCGAAGATGGGAAAAACTGCCGCTTACTTGTGAGGCAGGTTTGCCCCCGTGACTTCCGCGCGTTCGTTCAGTTCGTCATCCGGAACGATAACGGCCACCCACGGGGTCTGTGGCGAGACTAGGTGAGCGTGCCACACAACCTCCTTCTCGATTCCGCGAGTGAGATGGACGTTCTGCAGGGTTGCGTCGGAGACGACGAGATTGTCGCTGCGAATCGAGAACGCGTGATCTCCCGCGCCGCTCGCTTCCAATCGCACCAGAATGTCGTTCTTAGGTGCGGGCTGGGAGGTGACTTTGAAATACAGAGAGTGTTCGGGACGCAAGTCCAGAGAATAGATTCCGCCAGGAAGAACCGTGACGCTGGCATGCGCCGTGCCGTGATGAACGTCGTAGCGACCTTCCGGTAAGCGAACGTTGAACTCACCATCCGATGAGGCGGCCACGTGAATCAATTGGCCACTTCGTTCTTCCCGGAATTCGATCGCGTCATGATTTTTCGGATCGGTAATTCCTCTTACGGTCGCGGGAACGCTGAGGTCCTGCATCAACCAGATCCATTGTCCAACGGGTGCGGTCCATACTTCCTTATAAGTCCAGCAGATTTGTGTGGGCCAATAAGGAGCATCGTCATAGCCCTTGGTTTCAATGCCGACGGGAAGAGCGCCGACCATCTGACCGGAGCGCACGCTGTAGAGCGGCGTCCAGTCGTAGCCCTCGCCGTACATCAAACTTGAGGAAAAAGGATTGCGTCCAATGAGCCACTGCGCTTGTTTCTGAGCCAGGTCCTCTGCGTCCAGGTCGCGACGCAGTTGTGCAGCCGCCGAAAGTGCCTTGGCCTGCGACAACAGCACGCTGGAATTTCCCCGAAAATCAAACCAGACCGGAAAGCGGCGGAGGTACGCGTCCTCGCCCAGTGGAACCCCGCGTCGAACCTCTTCCAGATAAGCATCGCGATCCGCCGCGCGGAGAGGCGTCCAGTCTTTTGTTTCTGGAATCAACCGTGCCTCACTCTCGCGATATACCCCGGCAGGCAATACGCTGTAAGGTTCATCGACCGCTGACGCTGCCTCGAGATAGTAGTGGGAATGTAGAAGGACAGCGGAATACCACTTCATCCATTTCTCGTGGTCGGGGAATGCTTCACAGAGCTTCACGAGTGCGAGGATAGGTTCTTGCTCCTGGCCGATGTGGAAACGGTGAAAGAGGTTCTCTCGCTTCGGCCCGGTATAGAAATAACCGGTTAAAGGGATCGTCCACGGTTGCAGTGTGCGCTCCTGCGAAGCCAGCACCTGATCGCCCAAGGTCACAGCTTCATCGGCGTAGCGTTGATCTCCGGTCGCTCGGAACAGCTCCACCGATGCCACCACCCCAAAGGAAATACGCTCCAATTCGTCTGTGGCGCCATAGACTTCCGGACGCGGAGCAGCCGTTTTCAAGCCGTCAGCCGCATATTTCCAATCTTCTTGCGCAACCGCCAAGCTGCGGTTGGCAAGTTCCGGATCGCTATCCTTCAGTACGCGCGAGGCGAGAGCTTCTACCGCGCTGACGCGGAAATTCCATTCCGGATCGTTTACCGCCTGGCCGAATCGATCATCCCCATCGCCCATAATGCCGTCCGTCCAGTAGCTCACGAGTTGACCCGTGCTTCGATATCCATCGCCAAAGCGAGTCTTCAGCACCCAGTTCAGACCCCAACGCGCTTCTTCGAGTAGACGATCGGTAAGGACTGGATCTTCCTCTTGTCGCTTCAGACTCTCGGCTAGCGAAAAGAGCGCATATGCCATGGCTGGCGTATGTCCAGTAGCGCTCAAGTCACCCGCATCATGGTACCCGCCGTTGACGACGATACGTTTGTCGCCGTGCATCGTGTAGATATCCTGATGACATCGGCCATGGATGCCCGGGATTTCCGTTCCACAGCGCTCGCTGTACATGAAATTGATGGCTTTCCAAATGCTGCTCTTCCACGCGTCATCGCTGATTTGGAAGGGGCGGGTCAGGGTGTCACCGGCTTTGATGGCGTACGTTCCGGGCTGGCGAATCTCAGAAAAATCGAGCAATTGGTATGCTCCCAGCGGCGTGGACACTTGCTGGACCGATTTGGTGAGAACCGGCTGCCCCGTCTGCTGGTCAATGACGGAAAACTCGTGGGCCGGAATATCGCTGGCAATGGCTGACTTCAACGTACCGGTTGTGTATCCGCTGTGACTGAAAGCGATTTTCCCCGAAGCGACATCCCAACCTTCAACGTGATCGGCGACCACGCTTTGCAGTTCGAGGTGAGCGATATCCAGGATCGTTCGGTCGCCGGGATCAGGAAATTTCTTCGGCAAGCTGTACGCAAATTCGAGAGCGGTAACCCGATCGCGATCCAGCGGAGCGATCTCCCATACGACCTGATTCCACGTGTGATTCTTAAGAATAATTGATTCGTGGCGGCCCTCGTTGTAATGATCGGGCAGTTTGTGAGCGCCATCGTTGTGCAGCACGAGGGAACAAGAGATGGCTGGCGCCCCGACAATATCGGGATAGACCCAAAGTGAAATCCGATTGAATTTATTCCAGTCCTCGCCCGCGAACTTCCTGGTGGCGACGAGATCCTCCCATTCTCCGGGGCCCTCCACCTGAGCAATGTTCGTGGTGGAACGGATCCGCAGCACATCGGCGGGAGCGGTCTGAGCAGCGGAAGCCCATGGCTCAGACGCGTTGCGTTCGATCAACGTCATTTCGCCCTGTCCCGCGAACGACCACGACGAGAGGTCATGCATGTCGTCCAGCAAGCGGGAGGCGAGAACCTTCTTATGTAACCATCGAAACTCAGCTCCGTCCTCGTAGTGCGCATGCATCGGCATGACGGGAGCGGTCTGCTGGGCGGCCAATCCGGGAGGAAGAAATAAACCAAAGACGCTCGACCCGACAGCGCAAACAACAAGCTTCTTCGAGAATGCGATTGCCTGGCTGCTTGTAATTCGCCTCAAGATTGGCTCTCCTTCGATTTGACGAATTGAGAATCTCTGAACCAGTGATCTCTGAACCAGTGATCTCTGAACTAGTGATCTCTGAACTAATGATCTCTGAACTGCAGATTGCGGTCGGGGCGTCTGGCTCGCCGAAGAGGCACGCAGTTCGCCTGGAAGGTGATGGTCAGCGGAATCTGCGGATCAATACCGTGTGGCGATCGGACCGGTAAAGCCCCAACACATAGATAAAGATCTTGCCCTGCGTCGAAAAAATCTGCTGTCGAATGCGAAGCAAAGCCGAGCCTGGAGGCATACACAGGACTCGCGCGGTATGGGCATCGGCGGTGGTGGCGTCCACTTCTTCATCGGCATGTGCGATCTGAAGTCCGTAGTCGTTCTCCAAGATGGAAAAAAGTGAGGCTCGATCAAGCCGGGCACGCATCAGCCCACCGAAATCGTCGGCGGACAAATAGCATGTTTCAAGCGCAAACGGTTCGTCTCCTCCGAATCTCAGTCTTTCCAACTGGATGAGACGGCTATCCCCGGGAAGGGCGAGACGCGCCGCAATCTCCGGGGCCGTGTCGATCACGTCCAAAGAAAACAACTTGGAAGAGATATGCAGGCCCCGGGCCGACATCTGTTCGGTATAGCTCATCAATTTATTGAAGTGAATTTTCGGAGGCGAGACAAATGTGCCTGCGCCGCGACGGCGTAGAACTTTCCCATCCCGCTCCAGTCCGGCAAGCGCATGCCGGGCTGTCATGAGGCTGACGCCGTGAATCTTCGCCAGTTCCCGCTCTGACTCGACAACGTCCCCGGGCTTGAGTTGACCAGCATCGAGACGCTTGAGAATCGAAGTTTGAATTTGCTTGTATGCCGGTATTCCGTTCTTGCGCACGTGGGGCATGATCGTTTTCCTTATGAATTGCCTGCAACATACTACAAAGTGCTCTAGTGCTCCAAACAAAATTGTGCGGCTCGAGACCTAAAGATTGCGAAAGATAGAACAAGGGAGACCTCCGTGACCGCGGATCAAGGCTCCCAATGCAGATGGGTCGACCGGACCCCCGAAATCATGATTACAATCATGAAATCACGGGCAAAACTAAAGATACAGGTCCGATTTCCTCAAGCGATGAAACAAGGTTTCGGGTCGGCTGTTCTATGTTTCTTGAGCGAGCCCAAAAGATTTGTTCCACACATGCATTTTTTTCATGCACTTTTTTCTTGACGACCGATCCTCTCCTGCTATATAGCATAAGCCGTTATGTTTCCCCGTGCGGGAGAAGTTTCAAGGAGGAGTTCTGCTATGAGGCGACCGTCGAGTCTGATTTGTTCTCTACTGCTTGTACTCTCACTGTTCGTGATAGCAACCAGCATGCCACAACCAAGTTGGGCTCAGGAAGTTACCGCTTCGATTACGGGCACTGTGACGGACCCGAGCGGCGCCGCTGTTGCAGGCGCGAAGGTCACGACGACCTCAGCGGAACGGGGTATTACCTATACGGCCATGACCAACGATTCCGGCCTGTATCGCCTGTCCGATCTTCCGGTCGGCACATACGATCTTAAAGTTGAGAAGTCGGGGTTTGCGGTGGTGTCGTATCCCCCATTCGTTCTCACCGTGAATCAGGTCGCCCGTATCGACGCAAAGTTGAAAGTCGGTCAAGGCCACTGAGACGGTGGAAGTGTCTGGCGGCGGCTCCGGTTCTGAAGACAGAGACCACGCAGGTGGACACGATCATCAATGCGGCCACGAACGACGATATTCCGCTGGCGTCGCGCAACTACGTCCAATTGGCTCTGCTTGCGCCCGGTTCGGTGTCCACCGATCCCAGCAGTTTCAACAACGGAAACAACACTGGCGGATACGGCGGTCGTCCCCTCATCAACGGCAATCGCGAGCAGGCCAACAACTTCCTGCTCGACGGCATGGACAACAACCAGGTATCCGACAACCTGCTGGGTTACACGCCTGCGCCCGATGCGATCGAGGAGTTCAACCTGATTACCAACAACGCCCCGGCAGAGTTCGGCAATTTTGAAGGTGGAATCGTCAACGCCGACCATCAAATCGGGCACGAACCGCCTATCATGGCGATGTTTGGGAGTTTTTCCGCAACGACGTTCTGAATGCCAATAGCTGGTCGAATAACCTCAACGTGGACCTGTAACGCAAGCGTGGGATCCTCTGCCGAAGCAGAAAGTTGCGCTGGAACATGTTCGGCGGAACAGTTTGGCGGACCGATCATCAAGAACAAGCTGTTTTTCTTCGCTGATTATCAAGCGCAGAGGTTTGATATTCCGAGTTCGGCCGGCGTCGAATACGGTGTTTACCACGGCTGAGCGTACGCGGCGATTTTTCGGGATCTTTGCACGGATCCGAGTAGGGGCGGCAGTTTCACAGGATCCGGGGGTATCTGCACCGGAGGAACGGGAGTGCAACTGTACAATCCTTGTGCATCGTTCACCGCCCCCTGTGCCCCTCGGCTCGCCCCCGCGCCGAATCAAAGTCTAAATCCCTTTCCCAATAACCAGATTCCAACCGCGATGATCAGCCCGGTGGCGGCCGCGCTATTTGCTTCGTCGCTATATCCTTCTGCGGCAGGTGGTGGACTGCAAAACAATGCTGAGAATACTGTCACTTCTGCCCAGAACGTCGATCAAGGTGATTTAAAAATCGACTTCAAAGCGACGCAAAAAGACAGTATTTCCTATCGTTTCACACGCGCTTACCAGAACAATCCGTCCAATAATTCCCAGGAATTCTTGTCGAACGGCTTTTCGACAACGCCGATCTACAACACGGTCGGCGACTGGAGTCGCACCATAGGAACCAGCCTTATAAATGACGCCCGCATCGGTTGGAGCCACGTCACGCTGAACAATGGCAATGGGTTTGGCATCCGGCGTCGGGCAGTTCGGTAACACGCTGGGCATCGGCAATGGCAACCCAGGAAGCCTTCCTGGATTGCTCGCGATTAACTTCCACAATGCCGGGGCCATCACCAATCTCGGTACCGCGGAAAGCACCCAGAACTTCGATGACCACGTGTGGCAGTTCGAAGATGCCGTCAGTTGGACGCATGGGCGGCATAATTTCAAATTTGGTGGCCAATACTGGCGTCAGATCATCAAGACGTTCTACGCCGGTAACAACGGTCAACTGGGTTTCCTGGACTTCAACGGACAATTCACGAACGCTTCCGCCGCGACCCCTGTGAGGTACGGGCGGGACGGTGGCGCCGATTTTTCCTTGGCCTCAATGACTCAATATGGCCGCGGCGTTAGCACCGGAAAACCTGGACAGCAAACGAGTAACGTCGTTGGCATCTACGCGCAAGATAACTGGCGGTTACCGACCGCCTAACCTGGAATCTCGGACTACGCTACGACGCGCATTCGCCGTGGGTTGAAGCAAACAACGAACAAGCCAACTACAACTTCGCTACTGGCAATATTGACCTCGCCGGACAGAATGGAGCCAGCCGGGGCCTCTATGACGGAACCTATGGGGGAAAAGATTTCCAGCCCCGCATCGGTTTCGCATGGACTCCCGCGGCATCTGGGTGACCACACCGTCATTCCGTGGCGCTTTCACCATCTCTTCCTATATGGAAGGAACTGGCACAAACTTACGCCTGCCGCTGAATCCGCCATTTACTCCGGCGGAAATCAACAACCACTATCCGGGTCTCGCCTGCCTCCCACCGATCCACCGATGGAATTGTGGGAAGTGGAAGTTCAGCATCGTGCGATGCTGCGGCTGGGTATGCTTGTTACGCAGGAGCTTTCTTGCGAGTCTGGGATCCGAAGGTTCAGCCCGCGATCGCTGATCAATGGAACGTCACTGTCCAGCACCAATTCTCCGACACCACCACGCTCCAGGTCGGATACGTAGGGCAGCGGGGAACGCATCTGATGGTGCCATTCGACTACGCGCAGCGGGTGCTGCTCCCGGATGGGGCGACGGCTCCGAGCCCATACTTTCGCCGCCAATCCGGGCTCTCAGTGTCCGCGGCGTGGGCACCCCGACGGCGAGCTCCGGGCGCTGACGGTTTCGGGCACCAAATCCAATGGCACCATGAGATACAACTCATTGCAGGCCGTGTTGCAGAAGCAGATGACCCACGGATTGCAGTATCAGGTCGCCTATACGCTGTCCCGGTGCATGTCCGATAGCACCGGTTACTACGGCGCGTGGAACAATGCTCTGAGCGCCTCGGCTTACTGGCAGAACGTCTACGACCAGAAGTCGGAGTACGCGCCGTGCTACTACGATGCTACTCATGTCATTTCGGCCTATGCGATTTATGATCTTCCTTTTGGCCGCGGCAGGATGTTTGGAAAGAACGCCAATGCCGTGGTCAATGGAGTGATTGGTGGATGGCAGCTCAGCCCAATCCTTTCCTTCCGCACAGGTTGGCCAATGCCGGTGTACGGAGCGAGGATCAATCTGGTACGTTCGGTCGTGGAACGCGTGCAGACTGCAGCGGCGTTCCATCCATTGTCGAACACATCTATACCGGGAATCGGCCGTCAGTGGTTCGACAACGACCGGGCAGTTCACCAATCCGTCAGTCGGAACCTTCGGCGACTGTTCGCCGCAACTCTCAGATCTGCGTTCGCCGCATTACAGCGACGTTGACCTCAGCTTGCACAAGGACTTCCCGATCGGCGAGCGATTCCGGTTGCAGTTCCGAACCGACTTCATCAACGCCTTCAACCACATCCAATACAACGCACCCAATATGGGTTATGGGGTCCGCGATGGGCCAGATCACCAGCGCCCAAAACCCAAGAAACATTCAGTTGGCACTGAAGCTCTACTATTGAAGTTGGAACGTATAATCATGATGCAGGCGCTCACCCCGCCTGCATCATTTTTCTTTGTGCGCTATTCTTCGGGAAGGGAATCCGCGCAACTCCATTCAAGATGTGCTCATTCCGCGGTAAGAAAATATTCATCTTATTATTATTGTTAGCGGGCTATCTGTGGTCCGCATCGGTCACGCTGGGCCAGCAGTCGAAAACCGGCACGACGCCCGAGTCTGCTTTAACTCCCGAGAAGGCGCTCAGCCTGGCTGAGCAAGGACGCTGCCGCGAGAGCATCTCCGCTCTCAAGCGCGCGCTGACCAGCCAACTGGCCTCGGCTACCAAGAAAGAGATTGGGGTGGTGGGCGTGCGCTGTTCCTTGGAGTTGGACGATCGCGACTCGACGCTGGACTTTATCCGCTTCCTGCATAAACAATTCCCGCTAGACCCCGACGTTCTTTTTGTCGTAGTTCATGCCTACTCTGATCTTTCCACAAGAACGGCGCAAGATCTTGGGCGGACGGCTCCGGAATCCTTTGCCGCTCACAAGCTGAACGCCGAGGCTCTCGAAATGCAGGGAAAGTGGGAGCCCGCGCAGTCCGAATATGAATGGATGATTCAGAAACAGCCGAACACTCCCGGCATCCACTTTCTGCTGGGAAGGCTCCTGCTGTCGTGGCCGGATGCTGGGCCAGACGCGACCGAACGCGCCAAGCAGGAATTTCTGAAAGAGATTCAACTCGACCCCAACAATGCTGGGGCTGTCTACATTTTAGGAGAGCTTGACCGGCGGGACCAGAAGTGGGACGAGGCGATCACACGTTATACCCAGGCAGTCAAACTCGACCCGAACCTGGCAGAGGCGTACTTGGGTTGGGGGTTTTGCCTGGTGAATCTCAAGAAATACGAGGATGCAATTCCGCCACTGCGGACGGCCGAGCGTTTGATGCCTGCGAATCCAGAGGTCCACCACTCGCTAGGCACAGCGCTGGAGCGATCCGGCCACAAGGATGAAGCACAGAAGGAGTTTGCGATACATGAGACGCTGATTTCCGGTGGCGGGACGCAGAAGCCGGAATAGCGCCGAAGATGTCTGTAGCCGACACATCCCCGGCCTGAATCATCGCTGAGGTTCTTCCACCGTGAGAATCTGGTCGGCAGAGACATGGTGCAGAACTTGTTTTATGCCGCTAGGCCAGCGAATTTCCAGGTCTTTGACGAGCCGATTCTTTCCCAGGCCGAAGTGTACCCGGCTGTCGCTCGACGCCGTGTATCCCACTGCCGTTGTCGCCTCGTTCCACTGCGACAGACCATCTTCGGTAGTAAGGTGAATCTGCGCGCCGATGCCCATGCGGTTGCTCTTGGTTCCTACGAGTTTAAGCAGAATCCAGTGATTGCCGGTTTCGGAGACGTTGCGCAGAATTTCAACCGGTCCGCCCAGCACGGTGACGACTGCGTCAATGCGACCGTCATTAAAGAGGTCCCCAAAGGCCACGCCGCGATGTGCGGCCTCCACCTGGAAGTCCGGTCCGGCTGACGCGCCAACTTCGGCGAATTTACCGTTGCCCAGATTGCGAAACACGGAGTTGGGTTCGGGATATCTGCGGTTGCCCAGTTCGCTGATGTTATCGAGCACATTCGCACGTGCCACAAACAGGTCTTTCCACCCATCATTGTCAAAATCAAAAATGCCATTGCCCCAGCCCGACATTTCCTTGGTTGCCTGCAGTCCGCTCGCCTGCGTGAGATCGTCGAATTCCCCGTTCCCTTGATTGATGAGCAGCGGGAAGCTCTCGTGTTCGACGGCCGTATACCAAATGTCAGGGCGTCCGTCATTGTTGACATCCTGGAAATCGGAGCCCATCCCCGACAAGGCCGCGCCATCGGGAGCATAAGCCACGCCCACTTGCGTGCCCACTTCTTCAAACTTCTTTCCGCCCAGATTGTGAAACAAGAAGCCAGGCGTAGTATCGTTCGCGACGAAGGCGTCGAGAAAGCCATCGCCGTCGTAGTCGGCAAACGATACGCTCATCCCTTTGCCCATGTGCGACGCGATTCCCGTTTCTTCGGAGACATCGGTGAACGTGCCATCTCCATTGTTGCGGTACAGGGAATTGTGCAGCGACGCGTAAAGCTTAGGATGGCAGTAACCGCGAACCCCGCCTTTCACGTGACAGTAGGGATCCTTGTTGACTTCCCAAACGCAGTAGTTGACCACAAATAAATCCAGCTTGCCGTCATTGTTGTAATCGAACCAGCCCGCGCCGACCGACCACATCTTCTTGCCGTTCATCTCAGCGCCAGCCAGACCCGCCTTTGCCGTTACATCGGTAAACGTGCCATCTCCGTTGTTATGGAAGAGTTGGTTGCCGGTCACGCTGGCCAGAAAGATGTCCGGTCGTCCATCGTTATCGTAGTCCCCGACGGCTATGCCCATGCCGTAGCCCGCGCCGGCGAGTCCGGCGCGCTCGGTCACATCGGTGAACGTGCCGTCGTGATTGTTGCGATAGAGGCGGTTCCAGTACGCCGGCGATTCCTTCTGCAGCGATGGAATTGCTGCTCCGTTGACCAGATAAATATCCAGCCAGCCGTCGCCGTCGTAGTCAAGCAATGCCACTCCTGCGACCATGGTCTCGATCTGATTCTTGTTGGGCGTCGGCGAATTACGGGTGATGAAGTTGACGCCGGCTTTTGCAGCAATGTTTTCGAATCGGATCGCCGATGGAGTTGGTGCGCTGGCCAATCCCAGCGCAACCAATCCCAGTGCAAGAACGACAATGAAATAACGCATGATAGGGTTTCTGCCTGGCCAGCACCGGCGGAATCAGCAGACAATCCACTTGCGCATATAGGTCTGCGGTGAGCGCAAATTGTATCAGTTCCCAGAACGCCGCCCCAGTTCGTGCTTCCGAAGCGACAAGTTGCAATTGGCTGCAACCGGGCGCAAAAATTATCAGTCTTGCACAGCTTCAGACTTCAGTTTAGAGTAACCAAGGTAGTTGCAGGACGGCACTCCGCCGACTGCGCCTCTACTCCCTTCCCCTGCAGCCTTCCCCCCAATTTCATCCCCATTTGTGAGGAGAAGGTCCATGATTAAGTCATCCCGAATCAAGTCATCCCGGTTTTCCTTTTCGCTAGTGTCCGCAATCTTCATTTTCATGCTCGGCTTCGCGCTCGTCTCGGGTTTCGCGCCCGCCGCGCTTGGTCAGAGTTCGGTCAACGGCAGGGCCGGAAGCGATAGCATTGTTTTGAGCCAGACCTTACCCGGTTTGCTCGTACTTGGCCCCCATGCCGATCTTCGCGACTCGAAACGCCGCGACCGCGATGCGTGCGTTGCCTCGAGCCGCGGACAGGCGACGAGCAGCAACTGCGCCGCGGTTCCCGAGGGTGGGACCGCTCTTGCATACCTGTCGCTGGTGGCCCTCGGTTGCCTGGCGGCCGGGATCTTCACGATGCGGCGGCAGGCGCGCTTGCGCGAAACGAAATAGCCAAGCGACTAAGATCGGACCCCTTGAATACTACTCCGGCAGGGTTCGTTCGCCTCTCAAAGGCGACTGGGGTCCGAAACCCGTGGGCCCGGCTGCGAGCGCGGAAGTGCTTCCGCTGGCTGTCCAAGCATGCGGGCCATGCAACTTCCGGCTATGCAATGGACTGCAACGTTGAGTGACGGATGTCGCAAATCTTGGACATAAAGTGCAAAATCTTGCACTGTGCTCAAAATCATGGCTGCGTCTGCCGAGCGGCCTGATACGTCGTCCTACGCGGCGAGCTTTATGTCCGCATCTCCTGATTGGAGATACCAGTAACTTGCACAAAATAATATACTTACATTGTTAGCTGGCTACACTATTGATCCCGAAGTGTAACGGCGGCTCGCAGAGGAACGCTCCCGGGAGTCGAGCTCCCTCGGCCTAGCGGACCTCGATCCGAAAAGCGGCCCCAGGATTGGTTACTTCATACCGCTTGCAATCTTCTGCAATCCCGTGTAAGCTCCTCTCAATCAGGGCAAAGCCAGCGATCAGATTGGCTTTCTTGTTCTCCCCCTCGCCCTCAGGTTCACCGAAAGTTTTCCGTGTAGGTAGAGCCCGAAAAAACGCAGTTGAACATGCTCAGGATATGCCATAATCTAGATCGACTTAGTGGTGATTTGAAACCGCTGCAGAATTTGGCACTCGATTTGCACCGGATGTGTGGTACCAAGAGCGATTGGATGACGGCGACGTAGCTACTTTCTTCCCCGGAAAAATGGCCGGTAGGGACGTCGTTCACAGGTAGCGTTGGACCGTCGTTTACAGCAGTCTCCCCCTGGGTAGTTCTCCCCTAGATCTCACTGTTGAGATCGCGAGCAATCGTTCTGGAAGGTGTGTTCATTCTTTTGGGGTCACTCTGTACATGTGACTTAGAGGGCGAAGCTATGGCCGTAAGCACATTATCGTGGGAGTTGGCGCAGCCGGTTCCGGCGGTCGAAACCGGAACTGAGACCTGGTACGGGCTGCACACGCAGTCCCGGCACGAGAAAATAGTGGTCCAGCGGCTGCAGGAAAGAGGCGTCACCACGTTTCTGCCTCTGGTCACCGAGGTGCGCCGCTGGAGCGACCGCAAGAAGTCCGTCGAGTTGCCGCTGTTCAGCTGCTACGTGTTTGCGAAATTTATGCCGAACCGGGCGGAACGACTACGGGTTCTGCGCGTGGATGGAGTGTTCGGCCTGGTTGGAGGCAGGGGCGAAGGCGTTCCCATTCCGGACGAGCAGATCGATGCAGTCCGCAGTCTGGTCGAAGCGCACGTTCCCTGGTCTTCTCATCCTTTCCTGAAGATTGGCCAGCGCGTGCGCATTCGCAGCGGGGCGCTGAATGGTGTGGAAGGCGTGCTGGTGCAGCGCAACGGAGACCGCACGCTGGTGATTTCAGTGGATGCGATCCAGCGGTCTCTGGCAGTGCGCGTTGAAGGATACGAAGTCGAAGCGGTCTGAACCTCGCGTAGCAGATTCAATCTCAATCCTCCCTTTCGGGGAAGGATGTAACCCACCCTTGACGGAAAACCATACGGCAAACAACAACAACGCCGACACCGTTCGCCTGCTGGTCGTGAGCCGCGAACCATCTGGGTTTGGTGTGCTCGGGCCTAGGGATGGGTCCCAAGCCTGGCATGTGGAAACCGCTTCGAACGGTTGGGAAGCGATGGAGCGCATGCAATCGGGCGTGAGCTCGCACGCTCTGGTGTTGGATATTCCGCTCCTGGACGTTCCGCTCAAAGACAGCGAGCCCATGCACTTCCTGCGCTGGCTCAGGGGTTTCAAGCCGGAGTTTCCGGTCGTGCTGCTATGTTGTCCGGACGATGCGGGCAGAGTGAAGGAAGCTGCCAGCCTGGACGGGGAAGACATCGTGTTCAAACCGTTCGACCCGAAGTACCTGGAGAGCGTGATTCGCAAGCAGTTGAATCAATCCGGAAACGGACACGCCGACCCGGCCAGCAAGAATATCGAACAGCTCGGCCACGACACCTGCTTCGTGAGTGCCAGCCTGATGATGCAGAAGCTTCACGCCCAGGCGGCGCTGCTGGCCAAGACCGACGTCCCGGTGCTGATTGTGGGAGAGAGCGGGGCGGGGAAGTACACGGTCGCGAGTCTGATTCACAAGCTTTCGGTGCGCTCGGGGTTCAAGCTTCTAAGGGTGAATTGTGCGGCCATGCCGGAGGCTGAAGTCGAAGCCGCACTGTTTAGCCGCGAGAGTGTTTCCGCTTCGCGCCAAACCAGTCTGGGAAAATTTTCGGCCGGCGAAAAGGGAACGATTTTGCTGGAAGAAATCGCGGAGATGCCGGCCGGAGTGCAATTCAGACTGTTGCAGGTTTTGCAGAATATTTTGCAGAACAACGAACTCCACACCCCGGCAGGAGCCGAGGCGATGCCGGTCAATGTGAGGATCCTGGCAACGAGCAGCGCCAACCTCGACCGCGCCTTGGCAGAGAAGCGGCTGCGCGAGGACTTGTACCATCGCTTGAGTGCCTTCACCATCCAGGTTCCGCCATTGCGGCAGCGCAAGGACGAAATTGCCACTCTGCTGCGCTATTTCATGCATAATCTGGCAAAACACTACGGGCTGCCAGCGCGCGGATTTTCCGCGAGTATGGTGGCCGCGTGCCAGCGCTACTCCTGGCCGGGAAACCTGCGAGAACTGGAATCGTTCGTGAAACGCTACCTGGTGGCGGGCGATGAATCGATCTTCACTGAGAACAGCATGCGCGAGCACGGCATGGGCGAGCACGGCATCGAAGAGCACGGCATGCGCCCGACCGGCGCAGTGGACAATGATTCGATCTCGACTCCGGCAAAGCTAGGGACCACTCGATTAGACGAAAGCGGGGCGGCGGCCGCGAAAGCGAAGCCGGAAGCGCTCAAGTCGGAATCACTGAAGTCGGAATCTCTCAAGTCGATGATCCAGGCGGTCAAGTGGGAAGCGGAGCGGAATGCCATTGCGGCCGCGCTGAAGAGGACTGGCTGGAATCGCAAGGCGGCCGCGCGCCTGCTCAAAGTCAGTTATCGCACCATGTTGTACAAGATCGAGCAGTACAAAATGCGCTCTCCGCAATCCTACTTTTCTCCGCTTACCGCCGGAGAGTTCTCCGGGCACGACGACGTCAAGGGCAACGGACAGGCAAGATAAACGTGTTACGCGAAAACATTTCCGAAGGCAGTCCAAAAGGATTGGCCATGACCACAAAGGCTTGCAACGGGTGGATTCAACGAATGGCGGTTCTGCTGGTCAGCGGGGTTCTGATCGGCGTTCTGGCTAGCTCGGCCAGCGCGCAAGCCGCGCCGGCAACGGCCGCGGGGAGCGCTGCGGCAACGTTGCCCGACAAACCGACCGACAAGCCGCATGACGACAGTTTTGTGATTGGCAACGACGACGTGCTAGCTATCAATGTCTGGAAAGAGCCGGACATCTCGCGCTCGATTCCGGTGCGATCCGATGGGAAAATCTCTCTGCCGCTGGTTGGTGAAGTCCAGGCTGCGGGGCTGACTCCCTTGAAACTCGAAAAAGACATTGCCGAAAAGCTGAAGAGCTACATTTCCGAGCCGGAAGTTACGGTGATGGTGCAGCAGGTCAACAGCCAGAAGTTCAACATTCTGGGACAAGTGAACAAGCCGGGATCGTATGTGATCGCCAATTCCCCGACCGTGCTGGATGCGCTCGCGTTGGCGGGGGGCTTCCGGGATTTCGCAAAAAAGAAATCGATTTATGTTCTGCGGCACGGCCCCAGCGGGGAAGTGCGCCTGGCCTTCAACTACAAGGATGTGAGTGAAGGCAAGAATATGTCGCAGAACGTGAAGCTGCAGCCCGGCGACACGATCATTGTCCCGTAAAGGTTGTTCTGTACTGGTATTTGTTTCGTGCTCATGAGAATGAGAATTGGCAACTCAATCTGGTTGGGAATGGTCCTGCTGCTGGCGCGAGTGCCGGCATGGACGCAGGACAATACATCCAGCGTCCCGGCGCCGGCGGCCAGCGCGCCTCAGACTCCCGCCTCCGCGAACCCGTCCACGGATACACCCGCGAACGTAAACTACAGCGTGAATCTCGACAACCGTGAACATCCGATGCTGACGCCACCTCCCGTGAGTGGTCAATCGTATCCCGTGGCGCCGGTTTCCCAGGAGCGTTCCAACTACCTGCGTGGCGGCGTGACCTTTACGAGCGCGTACAGCGACAACGTTCTGGGATCGACCGGAGCCAACTCCACGCCGGTGAGCGATGTCAGTTATTCGGTGTGGCCGACGCTGGCGCTGGACGAAACTACGACCCGGCTGCATTGGACTGTGAACTACGCGCCCGGATTCACGTTTTACCAGCGCACCAGCGCACGCAATGAGCAAGACCAGAACGCCTCGATCAATTTCCAGTATCGCCTCAGCCCGCACGTGACCTTCAGCGCAGTGGACAGTTTCCAGAAGAGCTCGAATGTATTCAACCAGCCGGATCTGGCATCGGCGGGAGCGGTATCCGGAGGGGCGCAAGGGGATAATTTTTCCGTGATTGCGCCCATCGCCGATCAGTTGCACAATTTCGGGACCGTGGGCATCACCTACCAATTCGCGGCGAATGCCATGATTGGAGCCAGCGGAACCTTCGCCAACTTGCATTATCCGAATCAGGCCCAGGTGCCGGGCCTGTTTGATTCCGAATCGCAGGGCGGGTCGGGCTTCTACGCGTATCGCATTTCAGCCGTCCACTATCTCGGGATCAGCTATCAGTATCAGAGACTGTTGTCGTTTCCGACGCAGGGACAGAACGAGACTCAGACGGATGCCGTTTTTCCGTTCTACGTCTTCTCCCCGTCGAAGCGGTTTTCGATCTCGATGTTTGGTGGACCACAGTATTCCGACATCGGTCCTCAATTCACAGTCGGCGCAACTACTTCGCAGCCCGGTTCGCGGTCCTGGACGCCGGCCGGCGGAGCCAGCATCAACTGGCAGGGGCAGTTCACCAGCCTGGCGGTAAGTTATACCCACACCATAGCCAGTGGAGGCGGGCTGATCGGGGCGGTCGAGATGAACGCCGCGAACGCCTCCATCCGTCAGCAGATTGCTAAAGCCTTAACCGCGTCCGTATCGGGCGGGTACTCTCAAAATACGGTCTTGGGCGACTTGCCCCCGGAGGTAGCTGGCAGCACCAACGGACACTCAATCTCGGGCACCGCTGCGCTGCAACGAATGTTCGGCGAGCACCTGAATGTGCAACTCGGATACTCGCGGATTCATCAAACCTATAACGTCGCCGCTGTTTCCGCGACGCCCGACACTAACCGCGAGTTTGTTTCGCTGTCCTATCAATTCTCCAGACCGCTCGGAAGGTAATCTGGGGAAGTAATCTGGGAAGATAAATTTTTATGGTTGAAGAACTCGAAGAGAAATCCGAAGGCTTGAATCTGCAGCAGTACCTGGGCGTGGTGCGCCGCCGCCACCTCTACTTCCTGATCCCGCTGTTTTTTGGCTGGGCCATCGTCTGGGGAGCCAGCTGGGTTCTGCCGCCGCGCTACGAATCGACGACGCTGATCCTGGTTGAGCAGCCCACCATGCCGAAGGATTACGTCACGCCCAACGTCAACGACGATTTGCAGGAGCGGATGCAGAGCATCACCCAGCAGATTCTCAGCCGCACCCGGCTGATGCACATCATTGACGAGTTCAAGCTTTACGGCGGCCGGACCCAGCGATCGCCTGACCAGAAGGTTGAAAAGATGCGCAAGGACATCACCATCGACCTGGTACGCGACGAGCGCAATCGGATCACGGCCTTCAACGTTACCTACTCGTCGCGCAATCCCTTAATGGCCCAGCAGGTCACCAGCGAACTGACCGACCTGTTCATCAACGAGAACCTCGAAGTGCGGCAGCAGCAGTCGGAAGACACAACCACGTTTCTCGAGAGCCAACTGGAGACCGCCCGCAAGACCCTGTCGGACCAGGAACAGAAGATCCGCGAATTCAAGGGGCAGCACGTGGGCGAAATGCCGGGACAACTGGCCAGCAATCTGCAGATTCTGCAAGGCCTGCAATCTCAGCTGCAGAATGAAGAAGATGCCCTGAACTCGGCCCGGCAACAGCAGGTTTATCTGCAAACGCTGGCGGATCAGTACCGGGCACTGCAAGGCTCCTCCAAAAGCACGGACGAGAACGGCCCTTCGATGGGGCTGCCAGCGATTGACCAGGAACTCGATAAGCTCAAGGCCCAACTCGCGGACTTGAGTTCGCGCTACACCGATCGCCATCCGGATGTGCGCAAGCTGAAAGATCAGATTGCGAAGACCGAGAAGATGCGCGATCAACTGCTGGCCGGCTTGAAGACGAAGGATGCGGCGGGCACGGGCGACGGGACCGAGGCCGCCAATCCGACCCAAGCAGGAGATCCGACGCAGGCAACGCTGATGGCTCCGATCCAAAGCCAGCTGCAATCCAATCGGCTCGAAATCACCAACCGCGAACACGCGGTCGCGACCCTCAAGGCGAAAGTGGATGACTATCAAGGGCGTTTGAATCAGGAACCGGTCCGGGAACAGCAGTTGGCCGACCTGACTCGCGGCTACGAACAGTCGCAGGCGAATTACGACGATCTCTTAAAGAAGAAGAATGAGTCGAAAATGGCTACCAGCATGGAATTGCTGCAACAGGGCGAGCGGTTCCGTATTATCGATCCGCCGAGCCTGCCCATCAAGCCGGCTTTTCCCAATCGGCTGAAGTTTTGCGGGATTGGATTGGGGGCCGGGCTGGCGCTGGGCCTGGTGTTCGCGGGCGGATTCGAAATGATGGATGACCGCATACACGACGAAAAAGCCTTGCAGAAGCTGCTGCCCGTGGCCGTGATGGCGGAAATTCCCGCGATTGCGCGTCCGGAAGACGAGCGCCGAGCGCGAAGACTGTTGTGGTTAGGATGGGCCGTAGCAGCCCTGGTTTCTGGTACCATTCTGGTGGGGTCGGCCCTCAGCTACTTGCGGGGCTAGCGACAATATGTACAAGGCCTTCTACAATTTGAAGCGCAACCCCTTCGAGATCACTCCGGACCCTTCGTTCCTGTGTCCGACCAAAAGGCACAACGAAGCTCTGGCGGCGCTGTACTACGGGGTGAGACGACACAAGGGTTTTGTGGTTCTGACCGGAGAGGTCGGAACCGGGAAAACTCTTCTGCTGCGGTGTCTGCTGCAACTGCTGAAGAAGAACAACGATGTCGCCTATGCCTATGTCTTTAACGGCAAGCTCACACCGGTCGAGTTTCTGCAATATGTTGCCGGAGATCTGGGATTACCTTCTTCGGGCAAGAACAAGAGCGAACTGCTGCTGCAGTTGGCCAAGTATGTAATCGGGCGCAGCCAGAAGCAGCTGACCACGGTGCTGGTGGTGGATGAAGCGCACCATTTGTCGACCGATATTCTTGAAGAAATCCGGCTTTTGACCAATCTTGAAACCGCGGACCAGAAGTTGCTGCAGATTCTTCTGGTCGGGCAGCCGGAACTGGACGACAAGCTGGATTCGGCCGAGTTGCGGCAGTTAAAGCAGCGCATCGCCTTGCGGTCCCATCTCACCCCGCTCGATCTCGAGGAAACCAAGGGCTACATCGAACGCAGGCTGCGGCTGGCGGGCAATCCCGATGCCACGAATTTGTTTCCGCCGGAGACGATCGTCGCCGTCTATCGACACTGCCGGGGAATCCCCAGACTGATCAACACCATCTGCGAGAACGCGTTGATCGCGGCGTATTCTCGACAGGCTCCGAGCGTGACTCCGAGGATCATCGATTCCATCGCCATGGATTTCCGTCTCGACGTGGAAACGCGCCCGGCGGAAAACCCTGCGGCGTCGGAGACCATGAACGTGCAGAAAGCCGCTCGCACATTGTTGGAGTTGTATGCCGTCTTACGCAATGAGCAGTCGCGGGAAGAGGAATTCAGAACGCGGTAGGGGACGAGCGAATCGAATATGAGTCATATTTTTGACGCTTTACAAAGATCGGAGTCGGAACTCTCGGGGACGGAAGCCTCGTCGTTTTCGATCGCGACGGAATTGCTGCAGGCCGCGGAAGAGAAGATGCGGGCCGCGGTCGCGAGAGAAAAAGAACCTGCAGTCGCCAAAGCGGCGGCTGTCGTCGCGAAGGAAGCCGGGAATGAAGTCGGGAATGAAGTCGGGAATGAACCGGACCGTTCCAATAGCGATCAGGAGCCTTTCTTCCCAGTCGATCTGCAGCAATGCCCCAGTCTCACAGTTGCCATACCCCCCGGCAGCCGGTTGGTGTCGATCGAAAAAGAAGAGAGCCTGGGCGCCGAGAAATTCCGCTTCCTGGCGGTTCGCTTACGGCAGCTTCGGCAAACCCGGCCGCTCAAGAAGATCCTCATCACCAGCACGATTCCGCAAGAAGGCAAGAGCACGGTGGCGGCGAACCTGGCCTGCACGCTGGCCCGCAGAAAGCCGCAAAAGACGCTGCTTCTGGAGGGTGACCTGCGCCGTCCGACCCTGGCCGCGCGATTCGGGTTGGGCCGAGTCGCGGGCTTGAGTGAATGGTTCCACGGCTCAGGGACAGCGATGAACATCTATCGCCTGGATACTTTGGGCCTGTGGGTGTTGCCGGCGGGAAATGCAGCGGAAAATCCCCTGGAGTTGATGCAATCCGGCAAGCTTGGTCCTCTGATGGATCAGCTGACGGCATGGTTCGATTGGATCGTGATTGACTCTCCACCAATCCTGCCGCTGGCCGACACCAGCGTTTGGGCCCGGCTCGCCGACGGGGTTTTGCTGGTCACTCGACCCGGCGTGACTGAGAAACATCAGTTGGAGCGCGGCTTGGCTACGCTCGAAAAGTCGAAACTCCTGGGCGCCCTGGTGAACAGTTCGACAGATGCAGCCCACAGCGATTACTATCAACGGTACGGTCCCTCCCCATCGTCTTCCGGGTCTCGCGACTCGGACAGATAAGCAGTTTCGAAACAGGTAGTTCCCGCGGTTCTGTTGTTCACCCTCCCCTCAAACGGCAAGGCTGGCACGTCTTCGCTCCCAGAACGGAAGCGGAACTGGTGGAGGTATGGTGGACGGACGTCGTAACAACAGTTTGAAAGAGTTGGGAGCTGACTTGACCAAGTCCCTTACAAAAGGTGACCAGGCCGGGAGGCTCGGACAGTAATGAAACCAACCATTCTGATCGTCACAACGTCTCGCTGGTTCCCGACTGCGCGGCTGGCCATGGCTCTGGCTGGGGCGGGTTGCCTGGTGGACGCGGTGTGTCCTTCGGGACATCCGCTCGGGAAGAATGCGCGGCCGTGCGCCGGGTCTACGCCTACCGCGGCCTGACGCCGATCACGCTCGTTTGCAGAAGCGATTGCGGGCAGCCAGACCGGACTTGATCGTTCCCGGAGACGACCTGGCCACCAGTCACCTCCACGACTTGCACAGTCGGGAACTTCGGCGCGGGAAAGCTGGGCACGTGGGTTTGCGAGCTGATCGAGCGCTCGCTGGGTGCCGCGGAGAGTTTCCCCGTGGTTTATGCGCGAACGCCTTTCATCGACATGGCCCGGGAAGAGGGCATCCGTGCTCCGCAAACCGAGATCATCACCGACCTCGACGGTCTCAGAAAATGGGTCGCGCAGGTAGGGCTTCCAACCGTTCTGAAGGCCGACGGCACGTCGGGGGGCGAGGGAGTCCGGGTCGCACATACGCTCGAGGAGGCGGAACGCGCTTTTCGCGCCCTGCAAGCTCCTCCGCTCTTGGCGCGGGCCGCCAAGCGGGCTCTGGTCGACCAGGATAAGAGTCTGGTTTGGGCTTCGTTGCTTCGTCATCGATCGGTCGTAAACGCGCAGGTGTTTGTCGCAGGAAGCGAGGCCACCAGCGCGGTCGCTTGCTGGAACGGTGCGGTTCTGGCCAGCCTTCATTTCGGAGTAGTCAACAAGCGCAGTGCATCCGGGCCATCCAGCGTGTTGCGTTTGATCGAAAACGCCGAGATGTCGGCGGCGGCCGAAAAAATGGTCCGCCGGCTGAACCTCTCCGGGATCCTCGGATTTGACTTCATGCTGGAGGCGCACACGGGCAACGCCCATCTGATCGAGATCAATCCGCGCTCGACGCAGATTGGACACCTGACGCTCGGGGCTGGACACGATCTGCCTGCCGCGTTGTACGCCGCTGTGTCCGGAGAGCCTTTCCACGCGGCTCCGAAGGTCACAGAAAAGGACACTGTCACGCTCTTTCCGCAAGAATGGATGCGCGATCCGGCGAGCCCGTTTCTCGCTTCAGGCTATCACGATGTTCCCTGGGAAGAACCCGAGTTGCTTCGTGCCTGTATCCGCAAACCCTGGAAACTGAAACTCCACGACTCCCAGCAACCAGAATTGCCGGCACTCTCCACGGTTCACATCCCGCGCTCATGACAACTCCCATGAACAATCGCTCACTGCGTGCTGGCCTGCCGAGTCGTCACTTTCCGCAGCATCACTCCGTTCAAGCCCCGGTTCAGGCCGAGGTGCACCGCAATCCTGACAGGCCGGTGCGAGTGATGAAATTTGGCGGGACGTCGGTTGGTGACGCGTCCTGCATTGCCCGGGTGGTCGAAATCATTCGCGCCGCGTCGCGAGAAAGCCAGGTCGTGGTCGTCGTCTCGGCGATGAGCGGAGTGACCAACGAACTGGTCGCGGCCGCCACGCAATCGGAGCAGGGGCAGCACGCCTCGGTCACTACGATTTTCGATGCGATTCGTGAAAAGCACGAAAAGGCGATCGAGACCCTCATCCACTCGGCAGCCGAGCGAACCCGCATCGATGCCAGGATGAAGAAGCTGCTGGAAGACGGCGAACGCTTCTGTCAGGGGACGAGCATGCTGCGTGAGCTGACGCTGCGCTCGCGAGATGCGATCTCAGGACTCGGCGAGCGGCTTTCTGCGCCTCTGGTGGCAGCAGCTCTGGCCGAACGTGGAGTGGCGAGTGAGGCAATCGAGGCAACGGAACTCGTGGTCACTGACTCCTGTCATGGCAGCGCCGAGCCTCTGATGGATCAGACCGGTGAGCGCTGCGAAGCTCGTCTGCGTCCTCTCCTCGACCAGGATGTGATCCCGGTGATAACCGGATTCATTGGCGCGACGGAGGAGGGCGTACTCACCACCCTCGGCCGCGGCGGCTCCGATTACTCGGCGACGATCGTGGGCGCGGCGCTGCAGGCGGACGAAGTGATCATCTGGACCGATGTCGACGGCCTGCAAACTTCCGACCCGCGCCTGGTGGCGGGTGGTTGTACCATCCCCGAACTTTCCTATCGAGAGGCTTCTGAACTGGCCTACTTCGGCGCCAAAGTGCTTCATCCAAAGACGCTGCGTGCGGTCATGCAAAGCGGCATTCCGCTTTGGATCCGGAATACTTTTACTCCGGAACGGCCGGGGACCAGGATTACGCCCGCCGGCCAACCGGGAGCAGACGCAGTCAAGGCCGTCACGGCGATGCACGACGTGGTACTCATCAACATTGGAGGGCCGGGAATGGTTGGGGTGCAGGATGTTTTGGGCCGCACTCTGCGGACCACGGCCGCGGTTCGCGCCGATGTGCTTCTGATTTCGCAGTCGTCTTCGCAGAATGACCTGTGCCTGGTGATTCCGTCCGCTCTCGCCAAGATGACTGTGGAGGCCCTGCATCACGAGTTTGCCCATGAACTCGCGCACCAGAAAGCGGAACACATCAGGGTCGATCCGACGGTTGCAATCATTGCGGTCGTAGGCCAGCACATGCGCGGCGTCGCCGGAGTTGTCGGTCGAGCCTGCAGCGCCCTGGATCGCGAGAACGTAGGCATCGTGACCATCGCCCAAGGCTCAACCGAATGCACGCTTTCCCTGGTTGTGCCCAAGGGAGACATGAAAGCGGCGCTGGTCAGTCTCCACCGCGAATTTCAGCTCGGGGACTCGTCCAACCGCAGCGTAGCCGAACCTGCGACACCGTATCCGTGCTACCAGACTTTGTCGAACCACAGCCAGACAGAACAGGGGAAATAAGCGCCACTCTGCCCGTCCGATATCGGGACGAAGCAATCAGCAAGAACATTCAGCACGAACATTCAGGAAGGATGTCATGACAGGCGTCACCCATGAACTCGAGCAGGTTGTCGCCGGGCAAGAAACGGCGCCGAAACCCTCTGCGCAGCTGACCGGCAAGCGGAGGAAAGTTTGGATCGATATCGACAACTCTCCGCACGTGCCATTTTTCCTGCCCATTATCGAGGAACTGGAAAAGCAAGGCGTCGAAATGGTGCTGACCGCCAGGAACATTTATCAGGTGTGCGAGCTTCTGGATTTCTTTCATCTGCCGTGCAAAGTGATTGGCAAGCACTATGGCAAGAATAAGTTCCTGAAAGTGTTTGGCACCCTGGTGCGGACGCTGCAATTGGCTCCGACAGCCCTGCGGATGCGGCCGAATGTCGCGGTTTCGCACGGATCCCGAGCGCAACTGATGATCTGTAAGGCTCTGGGCATCCCCACGATTGTGATGCACGACTACGAACACTCCACCAAGACCGGGTTTCTTGAGCCCGACTGGTTCCTGATGCCGGATGTGATCCCCGAAGGAGCGATGGCCCGGAAGACAGACACGGTGATGAGGTATCCCGGTCTCAAGGAAGACGTCTACGTGCCCCGCTTTCGTCCGGATCCGTCAATCCTCACTCAACTGGGAATTTCCCGGGACGAACTGGTCGTGACTCTGCGCCCGCCTGCGACCGAGGCCCACTACCATAATCCAGAGAGTGAGGTCCTGTTCACAGAAACCATGCGACTGCTTTCCGCCAACCCGCGAGTCCGAGCCGTAACGCTTCCTCGTAACGCCCGGCAGGGCCAGCAACTGCGAGAGGAATGGAGCGACTTGATCGCTTCCGGCCGAATGCTGGTTCCGGACAAGCCGGTGGACGGCTTAAACCTGATCTGGTTTTCCGACTTGGTGGTGAGTGGTGGGGGAACGATGAACCGCGAAGCCGCCGCTCTGGGCGTACCCGTCTACAGCATCTTCCGCGGAAAAATTGGAGCCGTCGACCGATATCTGGCAGACACCGGCCGGCTCACCATGGTCGAGAGCGCCGAAGATGTCCGCGCCAAGATCAAGCTCGTCCGTTGGGCGCGCCCCGCGGAGCCTAAGGATCGCAACTCCCCGGTGCTGCAATGCATCGTGGCCAGCATCCTCTCCGTGTTGGACTCTGGTGGTCTGAAGCCCGCGCGCCTGCCGCTGCAGATTGCGAAAGGGACTGACTGAACTGTCCGAAAAGCATAAGTCACACTGAAATTCGAGCCCTCCCCTCAGCCCACCCCTACCGAACCTGCATCAGGATTGTCGGACACTTGTTAGTTGGATACCTGATCCGGCATATCAATTCGAAATCGGGCAACGCAACGCTGTTCGTGGCTGAGGAAACTTAACTGATGACGTCTTATGCTGTCGGCCCGTGCTTCGCCGAACCCGGGCAATTGTCGCGAGCGGCCAAGGTATCCAATTGCATCGAACCGCTGAAGGATTCTCGTTGGGACCGCTTCCTGGCGAAACATCCGAGCGCGTCGGTTTTTCATTCCTCGCCCTGGCTGGCGGCACTGAACCGTACTTACGGATTCCAGCCCATTGCCTATACGACGTCTGCGGCGGGCGAGGAACTGGAAAACGCAATGGTGTTCTGCCGCGTGGAGAGTTGGCTGACCGGCCGTCGCCTGGTTTCGCTTCCATTCTCCGATCACTGCGAGCCGCTGGTGGACAGCGCCGAAGATCAAGATGTATTAACGACTGCCCTGATGCGGAAAGTCGACCGGGAGCGATGGAGTTATCTGGAGCTTCGTCCGCTGGAACCGTTTGAGGTCGCTACTACGCTGCCCGCGGACAACCGCGACCTATGCTTTCCATCAGCTCGAGCTCTGGCCCGGCCTCGATACGATCTTCGAGAATTTTCACAAGAGCTCCACGCAACGAAAAATTCGCCGCGCCGAGCGCGAAGGCCTCGGGTATCGGGAAGGGTCAACCCAGGCGCTGCTGGATGATTTCTATCGCCTCTTTACTCTGACCCGGAAGCGGCAAGGCCTGGCGCCGCAGTCGAAAGCAGTGGTTTGCCGAATCTGATGGAATGCTTCGGCGACGCGTTGAAAATCCGGGTAGCGTTCAAGGATGGGCAGGCGATCGCCGCGATCATGCACCATTCGCCACAAAGACACCCTGACCTACAAGTACGGCTGCAGCGACGTGCGCTTTAATCGGCTGGGCTGCATGCACCTGCTGTTTTGGAATGCGATCCAGGGGGCAAAGTCTTCCGGCCTGCGATTTCTGGATTTTGGGCGCACCGACGCCGATCAGCAGGGTCTCATTACATTCAAGAATCGCTGGGGCGCCAGCCAGTCCGTTCTCACGTATTCGCGATACGGTGCAGCCGAAAAATCGACTCACATCTTTGATCTCTACAGTTCGGAGTGGAAATCAAGGGCCGCGAAGTATACGCTTAAGCACATATCACCAGCGATTCTCCCGGTAATCGGCCAGATCTTGTACCGGCATATTGGATAACACCCAAACTCACCCTGCTGAATTTATGAATTCACTTTTCCAGGAGCCTGCCAGCAATGAAAGACGCCAGAAGCCTTAAGGCGCCGCCGTTGAATGAACCCCAGAGCACGATGACCACGATTCGGCGCTTCGTTGACCTTGCCGTCCGCGGCCTGGTGCCGTATGTTCGACCAGCAGAAGCAGCTGTTCTGCTATAGCCTCAAGAAAACGGACGACGGTATGGTTCGCGAGGGACTTTCGCCGCGCTATACCATGATGACCCTGATGGGTCTTCATCGTCTCGAAGAGGCGGGGGGGACGTCGCCCATCGAAATCGCGCCGGTCTTGAAGGCCCTGCTGTCGAATCTCGATTGGGTCGAGGATATCGGCGACCTTGGGGTGCTCCTTTGGACGTGTGCTCTGGTGGCGCCGGAGCGCCTGGCCGAAATCGAAGGCCGCATTGACCTGCAGACTACCCTGGGTCGCTACCGCAGCGCCCAACGGGGCGTCACCATGGAATTGGCGTGGTTTCTCACGGGCCTGTCGAACTGGGCTCTGGTCTGTCCGGAAAAGCTCGCCGGGCTGCGAGGCCTGGCGCTTCAGACGCTTGCCCTGCTGAAGAAGAATCGCGGCGAACAGGGGTTCTTCGGCCACTTGGCGCGCGGCGGAAGTGTCGTCGGGATGACTCGCGGTAGAATCGGCAGCTTTGCCGATCAGGTTTATCCCATCTACGCCATGACCCGGTTCTCGCAGGCTTATCAGGATGAAGACGCGCTCAAGATGGCCGTCCAGTGCGGGCGTGGCCTGTGCGAGGCTCAAGGATCGCTGGGACAATGGTGGTGGCACTACGATTCTCTGGGCGGTGGAGTGCTGGAAGGCTATCCCGTGTTTTCAGTGCACCAGCACGCCATGGGGCCGATGACCATGTTCGCCCTGGGAGAAGCCGCACAAATCGATTTCACGCCCGTGGATCTATCGCGGGTTGCAATGGATCAACTCGGCGAACGAGCTCGCTTTCAATATGGAGGACGATTCAGCGCAAGTAATCTGGCGTTGCCAGTACCGGTCCACATCCCAGGTGAAGACATATTTGAAAGCGGCGTTCAATCTGGGAGACGCGGCGAAGCCCTACCGAGCGAAAAAAGATCTCAAAGTATTGTTGGAGTGCCGCCCGTATGAGTTGGGATGGCTGCTCTATGCCTTCGCGGCTCGAACCAGTCAACCCGTGCCAGCCGACACTGAAAAGTATTCTGTCGCGGCCGCACAGAACACTCCCTCCGGGAAGCGTTAACCATGAAGATCATGATTGTGGTAGGAGCCCGGCCGAACTTCATGAAAGCCGCCCCCGTAGTGTTTGCGATCGACGATTACAATGCCAGACTTGCGGCATTGCCGGGCATGCCGCAGAGCGAATCCCCGCGGCCAATTCAAATGGTTCTTGTCCACACCGGGCAGCATTATGACGAAGCCATGTCGGGCTCATTTTTCACGGATCTCGGGCTGCCTAAGCCGGACGTTCACCTCGAAGTCGGTTCCGGTTCGCACGCTGTGCAGACCGCCGAAATCATGCGCCGTTTCGAGGCCGTTGTCCTCGAGGAAAAGCCTGACCTCGTCATGGTCTTCGGGGACGTGAACTCCACGGTTGCGTGCGCCCTGGTGACCTCCAAGATCGTGCTGGATTCCGAACGGAAAACGTCCTCTGATTGCGCATGTCGAAGCCGGCCTGCGCTCCTTCGACCGGGCGATGCCGGAAGAAGTGAATCGCGTCGTCACCGATCATTTATCCGATCTGCTGTTCGTGACCGAGGAAAGCGGCAAAGAGAACCTGCTGCGCGAAGGAGTTAAGCCGGACAAGATTCACTTCGTAGGCAACACCATGATTGATTCGCTGCTGGCCTCCGAGGAGAAAGCCGAGAAATCCGCCATCCTTGATCAATTCGGGCTCCGCGGCAAGCTCGGAACGGTTCGGTCAAGCGTTACGCTCTCTTGACCCTGCACCGGCCCTCGAACGTGGACGATCGGGCGACGTTCCTCAGCATTCTGGAAGGTCTGGACGAACTGGCAGGCTCCTATCCGATTCTGTTTTCCGCCCATCCCCGCACGCGAAAGCGAATCGCCGAGTTCGGTCTGGAGCGCTTTTTTCAGGCGGGGAGCGAAACCGGGATTCGGCTGCTCGATCCGCTCGGCTATCTCGATTTCCTGTGCCTGACGAAACATGCCGCGCTGGTGGTCACCGATTCCGGGGGCATCCAGGAGGAGACGACTTGTCTGCGAGTGCCCTGTGTCACGGTTCGCGAGAACACGGAGCGGCCCATCACGGTGACTTGCGGCACCAACACTATCGCCGGCACCAGGAGCCAGAACATCCGTCGGGCAGTGAAGGAGCAGTTAAGTAGGACGAAGCAAGGCCGCGTCCCGGAGAAGTGGGACGGCCAGGCCGCGGGGCGAATTGTGGACGTGATTGCGCGGGAGTTTCAAATGATTAGTTCACGAACGGATTCCCAAATTGCAACTCTTGCCGCCGGCCACTGAAACCTGTTATAAATCCAGCCCAAGAAGGAGTCAGGATAAGGTCAATCATTGCAACACAATACGGGATTCGGGCAGGTGTGTTCCGAAGCGAAAGCGACAAGTTCTAGAAGACAAAGTCCTTTTGGCACGGCTAGAGCGGTTTTGGGCGTAGTCCTTCTGAGACCTAGCCGCTGAGGGTGGGGTCGAAATACCCTGTCACTAGGCCCATTTCGACGGGCACTCATACTGTGACACGGGACCCCCAATGAATCGAGTTCTTCCCCCTACCGTCTTCACACTGATTCTGTTCTGCGCATTCGCCGGAAACGCTTTTGCCACAACCTATTACATTGCTGCCAATGGTTCTGATTCGAACAATGGAACCTCCACCACGACCCCTTGGCTGCACGCCCCGGGCATGAAAGGTTGTTCCGGAACCTGCGCTTCCACCTCACCCAAAGCCGGAGACCAGTTCATTTTTCGCGGCGGCGACACCTGGCACTATTCTGCGGGATCGCCCGTCGGCCTGCCCTGGACCTGGACCTGGAGCGGATCCAGCAGCAACCCGATTTACATTGGAGTCGAAACCTCATGGAGCGCCAGCGGTACCTGGTCGCGGCCAGTTCTGACCATGGACAATCCTCTGAGCACCGGCCAGCCTTCGAGCTGCACGTATGACGACAACAACAACACGGCGGCCACGGTGCAGGCTTCGAATGTCACTTTCGACAATTTTGAGTTTACCGGCAAGTGCTGGGGTGGAAGTCCGAACGGATCGTACCTAGCATTGAGTAATTCGCCGACCAATGTCACGGTTTCGAACAGCTACTTTCACGGCTGGACCATGGCGACCAGCGCTTCCAACGACCGGCACTTCATGATTGGCAGCAGCGGAGGCGGAAACACCGGGAACGTATTCTCCGGGAACGTATTCGACGGGTCGGACTCGACTTTCGGAAACGTCTGCAACAGCCCGAGTTGCGTGGCGAACTACGGAAACGGCGGCGGCGCCACCGGCTGGGCCATTGCCAGCGAGTGCTACGACGTGCACGAGAATGTTTTCCGGCATGTCTCCAACGGCATTGAGTGCGGCAACATCACCATCGTTCACGACAACTTGTTTGAGTATCTCTTCGAACCCTTGAACAACAATCCTCACGGCAACGTTGTGGAATCGTTGGGTGGCTATACTGGAGAGACTGCGTACTTCTACAACAACGTCACGCGAAACGTGAACGAGGGTGTGAACTGGTGGCCGCAATTCACCAATGCTTACATTTTTAATAACGTCTGGGAAAACGATGGGCACTATCCGCCGGATCCGAACTGCCTGATGATCTCGCCTCCGGGCTTCTCCAGCGGTGCCTTCGTGGTCACCGCCTACGTTTACAACAACACGTTTGACGGAAGCTGCGCGGTTCAGGCTCAAGCGGGCAATAGCACGACCCCGCATTGGGCGTCGGGCAGCAGCGTAACCTTCAGCAACAACCACGTTCTGGATAGGACTTCGATTTCTGGATTGTTTACTTGTGAATCGCCATCGGTTTGTGGCCAGACGGACGAGGGCGGCGAAGTCTTCCAGACTACCTCGGTGGCCAACGCGCAGGGATACACGCTGGCCAATAACTTCCAGCCAACCTCGGGCAGCGGGGCGACCGTCGGTAAGGGAAATGACGTATCGACCCTCTGCGCGACGTTTTCAACCAACAATGCCCTGTGCAGCGGGACCAGCGACGGCTCCGGGGTGGGCGCTGGAGATATTGCTGAGTATCCTATGATTCCGCTAGTTCAGCGAAACACCAGTTGGGACGCGGGCGCTTACGAGTTCGGCACTGCCACCGTCAAACCAAATCCCCCAACGGGTTTGGCGGCTTTGATTCAGTAGTTTGGTTCAGCAGTTGAAATAAACAAGAGTCAATAGAAGCGGTATTGACCGGGCCTCTCGCCTTGTGGGGCGGGCCCGGTCAATCCTTGATTTCCTCATCTCCCTGAACACGGCTCGCCCCCCTGATCCGCTGCATTTACAATTCTTAAGACCTTGGATTTTCAAAGAAGCAGCACGGATAGCGTGCGACCCCGCCTGGCCTAAACTTTCATGAACACGTCTGCAAACCTTGCCCTGGATAACGCTAACGCTAACGCTAACGCTGAACGTCCCGCCGTTCCTGACGTGATAGAAGCCCGCGCCTCCGCGGCCCCGCTGACGGTTCGCATCGCGCGCTCCTTCGCGGAGGTCGAAGAAATTCGACAAGTATGGTCGGCCTGGCCAAGCCACCGGGACAGTGACATCGATTTCTGTCTGGAGTTCGGCTGGACCCGGGAGGAAGTAGTTCGCCCCCATGTAATCGTGATCTACCGGGACGGGCGAGCCGATGCGATGCTGGTGGGGTGGATCGAGCGCACCCGGCTGAAATCGAAAATCGGATATCTGCGACTGCCCGGAACACCAGCATTGGTCCTGAATTTCTCCTATGGAGGATTTCTAGGGAACGCGTCGATTGAGAATAGTGAGGCGGTCACCCAATCCATCATGGGGTCCCTGCGCGATGGGGAGGCCGATATGGCGGGGCTTGACCACCTCGGCTCCGGCTCAGCTCTGCTGGATCGAGCGATGCTGGCCTCTGGGTTTGTAACCCGCGACCACTTTGTTCGGGCAGAGGCACACAATGTGATGCTCCTGCCGGCAACCGTTGACGAGTTGTATCGAGGCTTCTCGCAGGGTCTCAGAGCCGAAGTGAGGCGGAAAAGGAAAAAGGTGCTCGCCGACTTTGGCGAAACTGTGACGATCCGCGGCTATCACCAGGAGAGCGAGGTCGATGAGGCGGCGCCACTACTGGAAGAGGTTGCGAAGGGCACTTACCAGCGTGGGTTGGGAGTGGGATTTCGGGACACCGAACAGATGCGCCAGCGCTTGCGGTTCTGCGCCCGGAAGGGTTGGCTGCGTATCTATGTTCTGACCATTGCCGGCAAGCCTTTGGCATTCTGGGTAGGAACGTTATCCAATCATTCGTTCCTTAGCGATTACAACGCATATGACGCCGGATATCGTAACTATTCGCTTGGAACTTATCTGCTGATTTCGGTGGTCGAGGAGCTTTGCACGAGCGGTGTGAAGAATGTCGACTTTGGCTTCGGCCCGGCGGAGTACAAGGAGCGTTTCGGGAACTCGGTGTTGATGGAGTCCTCAGTTTACATTTTCTCGCCCAAACCTAAAGGTTTTCTGCTGAACACGATTCGGTCTACGACATGTTTGATCGACTCCGCAGCGAGGAAACTGCTGGAACGCACGAATCTGCTTTCAAAAATCAAGAAGCTCTGGCGTAACCGCGCGGCTAAAGCAGCCCCGCCGGCCTCCGCTGATTGAGCTGCGCTTTGATGCATGGGGAACAAGTCCAGGATCGATGCATGAGTCTCATTTCGACAGCACTGATGATGATTCCCGAACCGAACAAGATCCGGTTCGGGGGCGGACTGTCGGGGAGCCTCTTCAACCCGATTGTTCTCGCGGTGGTGATCGTTGCCGGCCTGCTGATCTGCACCGGGTCGCGGAAAAGGGCGCTGGCAGCGTTTCTGGCCGCGGCCGTACTGATTCCGACCGATCAGGTTCTGGTCGTCGGGGCTCTTCATTTCCCGATGCTCCGGCTGCTGATTCTTTTTGGCATCGTCAGAATGGTGCGGGACAAATCGAAAGTGTTTACCGGCGGGATGAACGGCATCGACAAGGCCGCGATTCTGCTCGGTCTGTTCGTGGCGGTGAACGGAGTTTTGCTGTTCCAGGAGTCGGCGGCGCTGGTTTTTCAGTTCGGAAATCTGCTCACGGCGTTTGGGAGTTATTTTCTGCTTCGCCATCTGCTTCGCGACCAGAACGACGTGAGGTGGGCGCTGCGGGTGTTGATGTACTCGGCGATCGCGGTCGCGGCGCTGATGATATCGGAACATGTGACGGGGCGAAATTATTACTATGCAGCGCTGGGGGGGGCCAGTGCCGATATTTGGGGGAAAGTGGTGGTCCGGGAAGGCAGCCTGCGGGCCACTGGCTGTTTCGGACAGCCCATCCTGGCGGGAACATTTGGCGGCATTATGATGCCGCTGTTTGTGGGCTGGTGGTGGAAAGAAAGACAGGAACGGAAACTGGCAGTGCTGGGAATCGCCGCGGCCACGGCCATTTCCCTGGCGGCGAATTCGAGCACCGCTCTATTCGCCTACCTCGGAGGATTTGTGGGCCTGTGCTTCTGGCCCCTGCGCAACCGGATGCGGATTGTCCGCTGGACAATTGCGGTGATGCTGATCAGTCTGCACCTGGTGATGAAGGCCCCGATCTGGCACCTGATCTCGCGGGTGTCGCTGACTCAAGGGTCGGACTCGGAACATCGCTACCAGCTGGTGAATCAATGCATTCTGCACTTCAGCAGTTGGTGGATGATCGGCACCAAGGACTACCCGAACTGGGGCTGGGACCTGTGGGACTTGGGCAATCAATATGTGTTCATCGCGGACCAGTCAGGGTTAATCCCGCTGCTTTGTTTTCTGGCGATTTTCGTGTTCGGGTTCAAGTATCTGGGGAAGACGCGAGTGCGGTTTCAGGGCGACCGGAGACAGCAGTTTTTTGTGTGGGGATTTGGCGCGTCGCTGCTGGCGAACGTGGTGGGGTTCTTCGGAATTTCCTATTTCGATCAGACGATTGTGGTGTGGTATGCAATTCTGGCCATGATTGGCGCCATCTATCTGCAACAGCCGGTCGAGACGATGCAACCGGCACAGGCTTCGGGCGCGGCCTCGAAGTCGGCGGCCTCGGGGTTGGCGTATGCATCGGGCGCCGCTGACTTGGTGAAGCCAGATTCGTCAGAACCAGATTTGTTGGAACCAGACTTTGAACCAGAATTGGAACCCAGGGAGCATCGAATGTATGAACTCTAATCCAGCGCAATCGGAATCAGGTTTGAGCGGAGCTGTACTAACGGAACCGGCGGAGGCACTTTCCCCGGCGTGGCAGGATGAGGCGACTGAGCAGCAGAGTGGTGCGGGGGCACCGGCAAGTGTCCCCGGGACTTTGGTCAACGAGAGTTCGGTCAACCAGACTTTGGTCAATCAGGAGAAAGGAATCATGACGAGGGTAGTATTGGGGATCTTCCGGAGGCTGGCCTACTCGGTTTGCCGTACCCGTCATTCTGACGGAATATTTTCAGGCGCAGACCGGCCGCGAGTATGGCATCGGCTTCTTCACCAAGATCAAGCTGGCGCTTAAGATGCGGCGCAACTACGGCCGGATCACGACCGGGTCGCGAGTTATTGAACACCTTCTGATGGCGACGCAGATCATGCGGGTGCCGAAGGCGGTGGAGGGCTCGGTGGTGGAGTGCGGCTCGTTCAAGGGTGGAAGCGCGACCAATCTGTCACTGGTTTGCGCCCTGTGTGATCGCCAGATGGAGATATTTGACTCGTTCGCCGGGCTTCCGGAACCTACGGCGGTGGACGCGGAGCATCTTCTGGTAACGGTGCGCCAGGTCCATACCTACGCGAAGGGTGCATGGAAAGGCGCGCTCGAAGAGGTGAAGGGGAACATTACGCGCTTTGGAGACGTGGAACGCTGCAACTTCAATGTCGGTTATTTCGACGAGAGCCTGCCGAAATTTCAGAATAAGAAAGTGGTGTTCGCATTCCTGGACGTAGACCTGAGAACTTCTTTAGAGACCTGCCTGATGTATCTCTGGCCGCAGCTGCAGGATGGTTGCTACGTCTTTACGCACGAGGCGCCGCACATGGAAATCGCGTCGGTATTCTTCGCGGAAGACTGGTGGAGGTCGTTGGGCAGTAAGGCACCGGGGCTGGTAGGCGCGGGCACTGGACTGGGTTTGCTGCCGGCGTCGGGCGGCTTTCGAAGCGACTTGGGATACACTGTGAAAAACCCTTCGCTATCGGATTTTGTGGTCAATCCACAGACGGGAGTCTTTTAGATTCCGAGTGACCTTCATTGGACCTGACCGAAACATCGAGAACCGGAACATCGAGAACCGAGAGATCGAGAATCGGGCGATTGCGACCATGAAACTATCCATCGTCATCTTGTGTTGGAATGACCTGAAAGTGATCGGCGATTGTCTTACGTCGATCTACCAGGGTACCCACAACACGGAGTTCGAGATTATTGTCTCCGACAATGGATCTACGGATGGGTCCATCGATTTCATTCGCAGCAACTTTCCTCAGGTGCGTCTGCTCGAAAATGGAACGAACCTGAGATTTGCGAAAGGCAACAACGTCGGAATCGATATCAGTAAGGGTGAATATGTTCTCATCCTGAACCCGGACACGATCATCCACGACGGCGCTCTGGATAAGGTGGTTACTTATGCCGACGGGCATCCGGAAGCCGGGGCGTTCGGTTGTAAGGTCTTGAACACCGATGGAAGCTACCAGGGATGTGCACGACCGCCCTATACGCTTCGTTCCGAGTGGTTCGCGGCTCTGTTACTTGGCCGTCTCTCCTATCTTTCGGAGTGGTTTCATCCCGGTCTCTACGTGGGCTGGAATGGCGATTCGGAGCGGAGTGTGGGATGGCTGGCGGGATGTTTCATCCTGGTCCGGGGCGAATTGCTCAAGCGCCTGCGCGGGTTCGACGAGCAGTTCTTCTACTACTATGAAGACACGGATCTGTGCCGGCGGATTTGGGAAGCCGGTTACCCAATTCTGTATACACCGGACTGCGCGATTACTCACCTGAAGGGGCAATCGACGACGACTCGGTTCGCTCCGGTGACTTTTGCGCTCGACGCCGAAATCACCCGCTACTTGTATTACTACAAGTATTACGGACCCCGAGGAGCGCGCAACTGCCGGTGGTCGAGCTTGACCGGACTGCTGCTGCGACGGCTGGGCTACGGACTGATGCAGTTTGTGCGACCGAACGAGGTGAGACAGAAACGTCAGGAAATGCTCCGCACTCTCTTTGCCTGGAACTACCAGGTCGATCCGGTTCGCTTGGTCGAAAAAGGAGAGGAACCCGACTTGGGTGTCAAACCGATTAAGCGCGTGATGGAAAGGTAGAACGATCTCTCGGAAGGGACATTTTCATTCGATCATGGAAATAAAAGTTGAATCGCGATCATTCCGCGACGTGGCCGTGCTCGTCCCGGACATATTTCAGGACAGTCGAGGGTTTTTCATGGAAACCTTCCGGGAAGACAAGTTCCGCGAACTGGGGTTGCCGCACATTTCGTCCAGGACAATCATTCGCGATCGGCCAAAGGCGTCGTGCGCGGGCTGCATTTTCAGTGGGAGCCCCCCATGGGCAAACTCATGCGGGTGACCAGCGGCGCGCGTTTCTGGTTGCCGTCGACATTCGCAAAGGTTCGCCGACGCTTGGAAAATGGGTGGGCGTGGAGGCGTCGGCGGAGAATCGGCGTCAGGTTTGGGCGCCAGCCGGTTTTGCCAGGGGCTTTTGCGTTCTCTCCGAATCCGCCGAAATTCAATACAAGTGCACCGGGCTTTACAACAACAAGGCGGAATCGGGAATTCTGTGGAACGATCCGGCGATCGGCATTCAATGGCCCGTTCCGGCCTCTCGAAGCTCGAGCTCTCCGAAAAAGACAAGAAGGCGCAGACGCTGGCGCAATGGCTCGCGACCCCAGAATCCGAACAATTTCAAGTATTAATCTGAAAAGTCGACTTCGCAATAGATAATACAAAGGAGAAATGTATGAAAATTCTTGTCGCAGGCGGTGCGGGATACATTGGCAACGTTCTGATTCCCAAGCTTCTGGACCGGGGTTACAAGGTCGACGTGGTCGACCTGTTCTGGTTTGGCAATCAATCTGCCTCGCCAGGTCGGCATCCTCAACAAGGACATCTTCCATCTCTCCGTGGAAGACCTCGAGCCCTACGACCAGGTCATTTTTCTCGCGGGGCTATCGAACGATCCGATGGCCGAGTTCTCGCCCAGCAAGAACTTCATTTTCAATGCCGCCGCGCCGGCCTATCTGGCATACACGGCGAAGAAGGCAAAGGTGAAGCGATACATCTACGCTTCCTCCTGTTCGGTCTACGGATATACGGAAAACGAGCTTTTCGACGAGACTCGCCCGGTGAGCTCGAACTATCCCTACGGCATTTCCAAACTGCAGGGAGAGCAAGCGGCGATGCAACTTGCGGATGATGACTTCTCGGTCATTGCTCTGCGCAAGGGCACTGTTTCGGGATACAGCCCGCGCATGCGCTTCGATCTGATCATCAACACCATGTTCAAGTAACGCCGTGCGCGAGAACGTGATCACGGTGAACAATCCCTCCATCTGGCGGCCGATTCTTAGCATCGAAGATGCGGCCACGGCCTACACGCGGGCCATCGAAGCCAACTACAAGCTGTCGGGGATTTTTAACGTCGCTTCGGGCAATTACACGGTTGGCGAAGTTGCGGACCTGGTAAGAGTCGAGCGGTAGAAGAGCGGCTTGAACATTCGAGTCAACCTCAACATCAAGCACATTCAGGATTTTCGAAACTACAAGGTCAGCATTGCGAAGGCGAGCAATGTGTTGAGCTTCCACCCTCACGGAGGACGTCAAGTCGATTGTCGGGTCGCTGGTGGACAACATGGACAAATTCCAGGATTGGGACAACCCGCTCTATTCCAACATTCTAGTCTTCAAGAAGCTCGAGAGCAGCCATCGAGGTTCATTCGCTGGCAGGGGCGCAGCGCCTGATGAAGATTGCGGTGATTGGCGCCAACGGCCAGCTGGGGAGCGACGTGGTGAAGGCGTTTACCGCGAATGGCGATGAGGTCGTCCCGCTTACGCATTCGGACATCGAACTGTCGAACACAGACTCGGTTTCGGAGCGTCTGAGGCAATTGCGACCGGCAATGTCGTGGTCAATACGGCGGCAATGCATCACGTGGAAAAGTGCGAGCAGGAACCGGAAAAAGCTTTTGCCGTAAACGGCCTGGGCGCACAGAATCTGGCTCTGGTGGTCGCGGAGCATGGGTGCAACGTTAATTCACGTCAGCACCGACTATGTGTTCGACGGCGACAAAGGCAGCCCGTATGAGGAATCGGACGCTCCCCGGCCGCTGAATGTTTACGGCAATACGAAAATTGAGCGGCGAGTATTTTGTTCGCGGTCACTGTGCAGAAGCACTTCGTCCTGCGAACCTCCGCAATATACGGAAAGAAGCCCCTGCCGGGCCAAGGGTGGGCTGAACTTCATCGAGCTCATGCTGAAGCTGGCGAGAGAGCGAGGCGAAGTGAGGGTGGTGGACAGCGAATTCGTCACTCCCACGCCGACGGCTGAAATCGCGCGGCAGATGGTGGCGCTCAGCCGGTCCGACAGAGTTACGGCCTATACCACGCCACGGCGGAAGGGAAGTTGCTCCTGGTACGCATTCGCCCGCGAAATTTTTTCGCTCACGAATACCAAGGTGAATCTGAAGGTTGCCGGGCCAAACGAATTTCCCGCCAAAGTGCCCCGCCCGCAACTATTCCGTGCTCGAGAATCGCGGGCTCAAGAGCCACCAGTTGAACATCTTCCAGCCCTGGCAAGACGGGGTTCGAGAGTACCTGTCTTCCACGGTCCGCTCGTAGCGGAACTTCCCCGCACCTCCTCCTTTGCGCCGATCATGCTGACAAATACAAATAATGTGTCGGGGTTCGATCAGCGGCAGCCGGTCGCCGCGTGCCGTTATGTGTTGCTTACGGCTGCCTACAACGAAGAGGCACACATCGAGAAGACGATTGAGTCCGTGCTGTCGCAGACTCGGTTGCCCTCTCTGTGGGTGATTGTCAGTGACGGGTCCATCGACCGAACCGATGAGATCGTACAGAGATACGCGAACGATCACAGCTTGATCCGCTTCCTGCGCGTCGAGCGAGCACCCGGTCGCAGTTTTGGCTCGAAGGTGAGAGCGTTACACGCGGGAAACGCGCTATTGAACGGTGTCGGCTACGAGTTCATCGGAAATCTCGACGCTGACGTCTCCGTGCCCGCCTCCTACTTTGAGGATTTGATCGCAAGACTTTTGAGCCGCCCCCTGCTCGGTCTTGCGGGCGGATTTGTGGTTGAAGAATCAAAGGGAGAGTTTCGGGACCGTGTGCAAAATCGAGTCTATTCCGTAGCTCATGCCGGGCAAGTGGTCCGCCGCGAATGTTATGAAGCGATCGGAGGGTATGCCATTCTCGAGTATGGCGGAGAAGATTGGCACGCGCAGACCTGCGCCAAAATGAAAGGCTGGGAGGTTGAAGCATTTCCAGATCTGAAGATTTTTCATCATCGGCATACCGGAGAAGCTGACAACCTGTTGCGTCACAAATTTCGGCAAGGGAGAATGGACTATTCCTTCGGGAGTTACCCGCCGTTTGAGATCTTGAAGTGTGTGGCGCACGTTCCCGCAAGGCCGTTCCTCTTCGGTAGTCTGACTCGAATCGCCGGGTTTGTATGGTCCTGGGCCTGCCAGGATGAGAGACCTGTTTCCGATGAATTTATAGCGTACTTGCGAAGAGAGCAAAAAGGGAAGCTTTCGAGTTTGAGGAATGTGTTCCGGAAGTCTTCAGAAGTGGGTAACCGGCCGTCTCTCACGGAAAAGAACTTATCCGAATAACCTTCGCAGGATATCGACCTCAAGTGCCAGTCCATGGCCCAGCCAGCGAAAGACGGCCCATCTAATAAGCAAGGACGCAATGACACCAGTTGAAAATCAAAGTTTGATTTCGAGAGGCTCGGGAGCGATCAGCGCGCTCAGACTACGAGTGGAGTCGCTTTTGGGAGGAGACCGGCTGAGGGCGCGTGTCTTTCGGGGGGGCGCATGGTTGGGAGTGGGCAGCGTTTCCGAACAAAGTCTTCGTTTTGGTCGGAACATGATCCTGGCCAGGCTGCTGGCGCCCTCGGCGTTCGGAACCATGGCGATCGTCATGTCAGCCGCGTCATTGCTCCAGGCCTTCACCGAAATTGGGGTTCGCGAGGCTCTCATCCAAAACCCCAGGGGTCGTGAGCCTGAGTTCGTGAATGCCACGTGGTGGATGGCGTTTGGTCGTTCGGTCTTCATCTATCTCATCCTGTTCGCACTGGCCCCTGAGGTGGCCAAGTTTTACGGCAACGCCGACCTCACATCGTTGTTGAGGGTCGCGACCGTCGGTCTGGTACTCGAAGGCGCCATCAGCACGAAAGCCTACGTCGCGATGAAGGATATGCGATTTTCAAGGTGGGCAGCGGTCAATCACGGTGGAGGCATTCTAGGAGTCCTCATCACCGTGGTTCTTGGATTTCTCTTACGAGACGTCTGGGCTCTGGTGATCGGCACCTGCGCCGAAAGTGCTGCCCGCTGTGTTCTGTCTTTCGTGATTTGCCCTTTCCTACCTTCCATCAAAATTGATCGGGCAGCTTTCAAAGAGCTAATTCGATTTTCGAAGGGTCTGTTCGGTCTCGCGCCGTTAGTGATTATCTACATGCGCCTGGATATCTTTGTCCTGGGGAAACTCATCCCGACCGCAGAATTGGGTTATTACGCCCTGGGCATCTCGGTGGCACAAGTTCCAGCGGGTTTCATCACAAATCTTTTGGCCCAAATCTTCATGCCCGCCCTGTCTCATGTGCAGGACGACAAGGCACGAATTCGACGCATCGTGCTGCAAGTGACCAGCTTCATGCTTTGCTTAGCGATGCCCGCCGTGGTCTTTTCATATTTTTGCGGCGCGCCTTTATTGACGCTGATTTACGGGCATCAGTACGCCGTCGCAGCCATTCCTCTTATGCTCGCCTCCTGCTGCGCTCTCGTCGCGTTCGTAAACAATCAAATCACCACGGCATTCTATGCTGCCGGAGCTCCCCAGCTTCATCGGTTATGCGTTGTGATGATGGCAGTGGTGATGATGATTCTCACTTATCCACTGGCAAAATGGTTAGGGCCTGCCGGAGGGCAACTGGCGAGTCTGGCTGCGATCACGGTTGGGTTCTTGATTCAGCTGAATCGGGCTCGCCACTTGATTGGGATCAGACTTTCTCAGTACGGGAAGCTCTTTCTCCAGGGTTTCGCGGTTTCGGCTGTGGCCATTGCAACCGGTCTGCTGGCACAGTCGGTAACTCTACTGGCTCGCCCTGTTTTCACAGTCGCTCTCGGCCTGTTCGGTTGCGCCGTCGCCTACGGGCTAGCGGGCTGGATGTTAATCGGGAATCCGAAGTTCGCGCAGGACTATACCTAGCCGGTGGATGCAGCGAAACCGTTCTGACTTAAGGTTACTGAGCGCCGTCGAGTAGAGCCGTCAAGTAGAGATGTCTATGAAAAAACCGCAACTGTCGTCGGAAGGTCCTTTTTACTGGATCGCGCGCACGATGCGAAAGATGCACAGTCTGTATTTGAAATGGACCTATCCGTTCGCATCCGTCGGGCACCACTTCTCCGCCCATCCTTCTTGCGATATCCGGCGCTCCGTGTCGGGTTACATGAAAATAGGCGACTTCGTGCTGCTCGAGAAGAATGTGCGACTGGACATCCCGCTGGATCCGACCCAAGAAGAGCTCGTGATTCTAATCGGGGACCGTTGCGCATTTGGACAGCGTGCCACCATCCTGGCTATCAACCGGGTAGAAATCGGCAATAACAGCATTTTTGCCCCGTCGGTCCTGATCACGGACCACAACCACGAGTTTGAAGATGTAACCGTTCCCATCCGGGACCAGGGCGGCAGTAAAGGCGGAACCGTGATTGTGGAGGAAGGCTGTTGGGTCGGGTTTGGAACTGCGATTGTCAGCACTCAAGGGGAGCTCGTAATCGGGAGGAATTCGGTAATTGGTGCAAATTCGCTGGTGACGCGAAGCGTTCCCCCCTACTCGGTCGTCACGGGCAACCCGGCACGAGTGGTGAAGCACTTTGATCTCGAAAAAAGGGAATGGGTGCTGGGGGGCGGGGTGCAGGCCGCGAAGAAGTGAGGCGCCCTTGCACATCGCGCCCGGTCGCATGACACAAAACGCAGCCCCGCCGGTGGCTGGGGGTCGCGATTGTTTCCAGAGTCTTTGTTTCACTCCATGAACCCCACAGCTCTGCTTTTCGCGCTGACGGCCCTTGGCTGCTACCTGGTGGCTTTTCTCACGAGCCATGTGCTGGTCCGGTTCGTGCTTCCGGATCGACTGCGTGACGGCCTGGGAAACGGGGCGCGATACATTGCCATCGACGGCATCCGCGGATACCTGGCATTTGGCGTTTTCGTGCACCACTGCCTGGCGACTTGGATCTTCATGCCCGGGGGACGCTGGGATCCGCTGCCACACAACTTTGAAAACCAGCTCGGAGCAACCAGCGTTGCCGTTTTCTTCATGATTACCGCAATGCTTTTTTGGGGACGGGCCCAAGCCCAGGCAAACCTGGCCCAGACGAATCTGGCCCAGAAGAACCTGGATTGGAAGACTTTTTTTATCACCCGGCTATTTCGGATTTATCCCCTCTACTTGTTTGTGCTGCTTTTGATCTGCCTGGTGGTGGCGTACGAAAGCAAATGGGTGGTTCTCGAATCCGGTGCCAGCATCACGAAGGAACTGGCGAAGTGGCTGGTTTTTCGCGCGCCTGACATCAATCTTTACAGCCGCACCACGTTAATTGTGAAGGGCGTCACCTGGACGCTTTTGTACGAAGCATGGTTTTACGTTTCGCTCCCGCTGCTCGTCATCGTGTTCTTGAAGAAGACTGCTGTCTGGATGAAAGTTGCCGCCCTCGGACTCATTGTGCTCCTCGGCTATGTGAACCATATTCAACCCGAGATCGCAGCGGCATTCTTAGGTGGAGTCTTAGCGGTTTATTGGAGGAGGGACCAGCAACGCATCGAGATGGCGCAGAGTAAGACAGCAACCTTCGTTGCCTTCGCCTGCCTCGGCGCAGTGGTCTTCTTGCTGTACAAACCCTTCAATGTATTGGGGATTGCATTGCTCAGCATCTTCTTTGTGGTCATTGCTTCGGGAAACACGATGTTTGGCCTGTTGAAAATGCGAGGAGCCTTGTGGCTCGGGGAAATCAGCTACAGCCTTTATCTCTGCCATGGACTGGTGCTGTGGCTCATCATGCAGAATCTATTGCCCCGCGTGCCGGGGTACGATCACAACACAAAATGGTTTGTGGCTTCCGCCATCGGGATTACCCCCGTGGTCATTCTGCTTTGCAGTGCCTCATATCTTTTGATCGAAAGACCGCTGATCGGCCTGGGTCACCGGATCTCGGCGAGGAAGACGCCAGCGATTGCGACGCAGATTGACAGGGGGGCGGCCAGTGTTATTCAGTTGGGATAAGTTCAGTCCGGCGGACGCCCAGGGCGAATCGTGGGACGTGATTGTCATTGGCGCCGGCATGGGCGGGGGAACCGTGGGTTACATTTGGCCCGGAAGGGATTCAAGGTACTTTTTCTGGAACGGGGAGGCGCGCCCACGCTCTTTCCACAGTCGTTCGAAGAAGGACGGTTGAAGCGAATCCTCGGTCTGGAACGGCCTGAGGATCGGCTGACCGCTATGGGCCGGTGGCCTCGTCGGCTGACCATCATGCGGAATGGACAAGCAGTTGACTTCCTAGCCCCGATGGGCTCCGGCCCAGGAGGTTCGTCTGCGATTTACGGCGCTGGTCTCGAGCGCATGCGACGCATCGATTTCTCGGAGAGTTCCCATCCCGAAGGGGAACCAGAGCCCATGCGGGATGATTGGCCCGTCGAGCTTTGACGAGTTCAAGAAGCACTATGAGAGCGCGGAGAAGCTATTTGAGGTTGTCGGCACTCGCGATCCCGATGATCCGGACGATGACACTTCGCTGACTTCACCCCCCGCACTGAGCCAGCGCGATCAGGATTTCTTCGACTCTTTCCAGGCGCTCGGCATGAAGCCCTATCGGGTGCATGTTGGCATCGCCTACCGCCCGGGATGCAGAGAATGTATCGGGCTGCCATGTCCGACCGACTGTAAGGCGGACGGAGCGAGCAAGGCTGCGTGTCCCGCCGTGAGGGACCACGGCGCGAAGATCATCTTGAACTGCGAAGTGGAGCGATTGGAAGCGATCGACGGACGCGTGACTGCGGTAGAAGCAAGAACCGCGGATGGGATGATCAAGCTTCGAGGACGCATTGTCGTGCTGGCCGCCGGCGCCCTCTCCACCCCGCTGTTGTTGCGGAAATCGGTTTCGGCCGAGTGGCCCAACGGTCTCGGCAACCAGAACGACCTGGTTGGTCGTGGCCTGATGTTCCATGCCAGCGATTTGATCGCTTTGTGGCCGCGCAAGAGGCTCAGTTCGGCAGGACCGCGAAAAACACTTTCCTCCCGCGCCTTCTATGCGGTCAACGGTCGGAAGTTCGGTTCTCTCCAGTCCCTGGGATTGCCGGTTTCGCACGGCGCCATCTTCGATTTTCTGATGAGCCGGATTGAGCGGGCCTCGGTGAAAATCCCTTTGATCCGTCCTGCGGTTCGAGCGGTATCTTTGATCGCGGCCAATTATTTCAAGCGGGCTTGTGTGTTCGCCACGATCATCGAGGATTTTCCGTATCACAGCAACCGGGTAGTGGTCGATCCCAGCAAGCCGAGTGGATTCTACATCGAGTACATAAAATCTCAGGAGTTGGCTGAACGGGTTGCGATGATGCGTGCGATGCTTAAGTCAACTTTGGCCGTGCACAAGCCGTGGATTCTTACCGGCGATGACAACTTGAACATGGGGCATCCGTCGGGGACATGCCGGTTCGGCAGCGACCCCGCGACGAGCGTTCTGGACCCCAATAACAAAGTTTGGGATGTCGAAAACCTTTATGTAGCGGACGCGTCGTTCTTTCCCTCGAGCGCAGGGGCCAACCCTGCCCTTACAGTTGCCGCCAATGCGCTTCGTGTTGCCGATTCGATTGCGAGTCAACTGGCACATGTGTGACCGATGTCCGGCAGGGTCCTAAGCCCGCCGAGAAACGACATTTGCCGAACGATTTAGAAACGGGTGAGAATCTGGTATGTGTGGCATCGCGGGGCAACTGAAAGTCGATGGTAGCGACGCAGACTCAAGCAAACTTCGCCGGATGATCGCCACCCTGCCCTACCGTGGCCCGGATGCCACGGGGTCAACGTTATTGGGGCAGCCGGTTTCGCTCATGCGCGCCTTAGCATCATCGATCTCGAGGGCGGTGCGCAGCCCATGTCCAGCGTGGACGGGCGTTTCTGGATCACTTTTAACGGGGAAATCTTCAACTACCTCGAACTCCGAGAGGAATTGGTGAAGCTCGGGCATGCCTTCGCTTCTCGTTCGGATACTGAAGTGATCTTGAACGCCTACAGCGAGTATGGCGAAGATTGCGTGAATCACTTCAATGGCCAGTGGGCATTTGCGATTTGGGACACGAAAGCGCGAAAGTTATTTTTGTCGCGCGATCGCGCCGGGGTTCGGCCGTTGTTTTACACCCAAACTAAGGACAGTTTTCTGTTTGCTTCGGAGATCAAGGCCCTCATGGCTTGTCCCGAAGTTCATCAAGAGTTTGATCCGGTCGGCATGGACCAGGTGTTCACGTTCTGGGTCACGCTTCCTCCACGAACCGTCTTTAAGAATATTTCGCAATTGCCGCCCGGTCACTCGATGACGGTTCAGGGCGATCGCGTCCGCGTTAAGCAATATTGGACAGTGCCGTATGTTGAGCAAGGAGGCTCGCGCAACGGAAATGAAA
>CAVXNI010000011.1:0-114139 GCA_963763155.1 uncultured Acidobacteriota bacterium
AGTCATCAGGTATACAAAGTCCAGTCGGGAATTCTTCGATTTGCGGGCGATGACGTAAGCCGCAAGGAATGCCTCCAGGATCTTGGCCAGTGACTCGTAGGAAATCTGGCCCTGTGCCGTATTGGTAAAGGACTCTGCGCCCAGCGCACAGTAGTGGGCCACCAGGGTCCATTCCGACTGCGAAAGCGAGAGTCCTGAGTCTGTCTTCCCACGAATTCTCAGCAGGGATTCCGTTGGCTCCGTAAGCAGGTCTACCAACTCAAGACGGTCGTCTCGGGCAGACTCAAGAAGCTGCTTTGCCGCCTCCGATGTCGAGACCGTCTGGCCGCTCTTGAGGGACATGATTTTCTTCAGGGTTTCAAGCCTTAAGCGCAGCGCCTCGGAAATGCGGATGGAGATCACTGGCTGCTGCGGTGTCGCGGCGTTCTCTGCCATGCGGCTCCTTTCCTAAATGACTACAGTCGATAATAATGTAACGTTACGTATTGACTGTACGTGCACAAATACGCTATTGTCAAGTATGAGGTCATAGTCGAGGTGCACAGTGCACGAAGCGAAGCCCCCAGCATTTGCATCCGATCCCATCGAACCCTTACTCGACGTGAGCAGAGCTGCCCATTTGCTGGGCATTTCGGTCAAGACCTTGCGTGACTGGATTCAGGGTCGTAGGATCGACTACGTGAAAGTGGGCACAAGAGTCATGATTCGGCCGGAAACCATCCGTCAGTTCGTGACAAGCAATACTCGACGCGCGGCAGGCTGATGAAAGTATTCAAACGCTCTGGAAGCTCGTACTACGCCTACAAGTTCCAGTACCGAGGCAAGGAATACTACCGCTCGACTGGGACCGAAAATCGGCGCGAAGCGGAGGCTATCGCCGGTGCGGCGCGAACTCGCATTGTTCGCCAGGCGGCGGGTCTCGAAGAACCCGAGCCCCAGCGGAAATCTTCCGCGAGTGATGAAAAGCCTAGGGGCATTTCCTACGCTGAGACAGTTCCAAACAACTTTCGACGAGTGGGTTGCCACAGCCAAAGCCGAACAAAGCGGCACAGTTAAGTTTTATCAGGAGAGCTATCGGAAGCTGCTCAGTTACGGTCCTTGGGCTGATCTACCCCTCGACCAGATCGACGAAGCTCACATCGAAGCGTTCAAAACTTGGGCTTTGAAGCACGCGGGGCGACGGCGTGACGGAAAACCTACGCCGGTGGGCAAAACCACGGTTAATCGCTATTTGGCTACTTTCCGCAAGGCCCTGCGTTATGCGCATCTCAAGCTTAAGTTGATTGCCAAAGTGCCGACGGTCGAACAGTACACGAAGGACGAAGGAGCAGAGCGTGAAACGGACTACATCTTCAGCGCGGCGGAGTATGCGCAATGGACTTCGCGTTCCGCCGAACCTTTGCGATCGGCTTCCATTCTGGCGCGGCACTCCGGTATCTGTCGTAACGAGATGCTAAAGCTGATGAAGGATTGCGTTCGCCTCCACTCGGAGCAGCGTGCAGATGGGAAAATCTGCGGAGAGCTAATAATCAAGCGCGGTCTGAAACGGCGAGCGCGAAAGCGCAAGCTGGTGATCGATCACGAAATGAAGGAAGTACTCGAACGGCTTCTGAAAGACTCCCAGTGCGACTATGTCTTCACGAGCCCCCAAGATCCGACAAAGCCTCTGGGGCCTTGGGTGCTGGAGGAACAGATAGGCCAGATACGGAAAAAGATCAAGACTCATCCCGATGCCGGCCTGCACGCTATGCGTCATACTTTTCTGACCGAGGCCGGAGAGTACACGGACCCCTTTACGTTGCAGTATGTCGCCGGACACGATAACATTAAGACCACGATGCGCTACGTACACCCGCAGGAGGCTGCGGTCCACAAGTTGTTTGCGCGACTGGCAGACTTGCAGCGGCCTGGAGGATCGCATCGCGTGCAAGAAGTCGGTGCAAAATCCGGTGCAGTCGGAAATGCCCTCACAGGACGAACTTGCTAAGCTATTGATTACAAGTAATTTACGAAGTGCGGAAGTGGTGGAACTGGCAGACACACCATCTTGAGGGGGTGGCGCCGAAAGGCGTGGGGGTTCAAATCCCCCCTTCCGCACCATGAACTTTTGCGCCTGGGTCGAAAAAGTTCCGTGAAGTTCGGTTCGAGCAGTTCCGGCCGAGAGATCGCGCAAGGAAAATTCCAAACTTATGATTTACCTGATCACTACCGTCCACATTCTGGTTTGTTTCTTCATCATCGTTGTAGTTTTGCTGCAGAGCGGCAAGAGCGGCGACATTTCCGCGGCCTTTGGCGGACAGGGCAGCCAGACGGCTTTCGGTCCGCGGGGCGCGGCCAGCGCGCTGTCCAAGGCCACCACCTGGTCGGCCGTGGCGTTTATGATCACTTCCATCACGCTTTCGGTCTATGCGTCCCGCCATAGCGGCCCGACCTCGGTGTTGCAGGGCCTGAAGTCGCAACCGGTCAAAACCCAGCCCGCTCCGGCACAATCTCCCGCGACTCCGCCAACCCAGCCGAAGTAAGCTGCTCGCAGGTTCTTCGGAGCTCGCACTTTCTTTGGAGATCGTTGCTTTGGAGATCGGCGTCGATGACGGACCGCTTCCCCGTAATTGTATTTGCCTGACGGAGGATGTAACATTCGAGTGAGGCACTTTTCTCGGAGGCATCGCCATGTCGGATCGTGACAGCAATAGTTTCGTTTGGTTCCTGGCAGGACTGGGTTTGGGAGCGCTGGCCGGAGTACTGTACGCGCCCCGTTCGGGCAGCGAGACGCGCGAAGTGCTGCGCGCACGCGCCGAAGAAGGCCGCGACTATGTTCGCAATCGGGCGCGTGAGGCGCGCGAGCAGGCGGGGCAGTGGGCGGACCGCGGTCGCGATGTAGTCTCCCAGCAGAAAGAACAATTCCGCTCCGCCTACGAGGCGGGTCGTCAGGCCTATCAGGAAGCTAAGACGGAAACGGGCGCGCCCAAGAATTTGTAAGGCGCCGCTGCGCCGGCTTTCTGTTTTTTGGGGAGCTCATAGATTGGCCGGAATTCTCCGGAGCACGCTTATGGACAAACTCACTCCTGTGTTTATTTTCCTGACCGGGTTGGCGGTCATGTTGCAAGCAGGCATCCTGCTGGCGATGTACCTGGCCATGCGCAAGAGCACCATGCTCATGGAGAACCTGGCCTCGGAGGTGACAACCAAAGTCCTTCCGACGATCTCGCAGGCGGAGACCTTGATGACCGCCATTCGCCCCAAGCTGGAAGTCATCGCCGAAAACCTGCAGGAGTCGACCACCGTGCTGCGCGACCAGGTCGAGCGCATGGACGCGACCGTAAGAGATGCGGTGGACCGCGGCCGTCTGCAAATCATCCGCGCCGACGAGTTGCTCAGCCGAACGCTCGATCGTGTCGAGCAGACCTCTGACATGGTCCACGAGACTGTGATCTCGCCGGTGCGCCAGCTTTCCGCATTGATCCAGGGACTCACAGTTGGCCTGGAGTTTCTATTCGGCGGGCGTGGCCGCAAAAACGGCGGCAGTCGCGAAGAGCGCCGCCCCGTGCCGCAGGATGAGATGTTCATCTGAAACGCATTGCTGATTGCTGATTGCAAGACCCTCGGCGTGGACGCGGTTTTCAATCAAGCATCAGAAAATCAACAATCGGCAATTGATTTCTCCTCCCATGCGTTACCTGGTGCGAGCTCGCGTGAAGCCCGGTCGTGAGGCTGATCTGCTCAAGGCCGTCGAGCAGCAGACGCTCGGCCAAGGATCGGTTGCCGAAGGCGAATATCTACGGAACATGCAGGAGGCGCGCCTTTGCCAGGACGACACCGCGCGCTGGGTGGAAGTCTGTTACTGCCCCACGCCCCTGCAGGAAGAGCGGCCCTACTGGGAACAGTACTTCGAACTGACCCGCGTGCAGGATGCGCACGACCGCCGCAAATGCCGCGATGAGAATGGCACCGAGCCCTGGTCCTGCGGCGAGTGCGACTGCACGGCGCGGCTGGAAGAAAAGTTGAAACTCGCAGGCTCTCCCTTCTTATGTTCCCTCCGCGCAATCAATGGCAAGTCAACCTCCACAGAAAAGTAACGAAAAGTGACGAACCGCACGGCACGAGAATCCGAGCTTGACAACAGAAAGCGCCAAGCATAGGGTTGCGCACTGGAATTAGGGTAACTTCGGGAACACACTCGCCGTCGCAGGACACCAAGGAGGTGGCTATGCCAGGGGCTCTGGCAACTCTGGTGCTTTTCCTTGGGATTCCAGCGGCCCTCGTCGCTCAAACGCAAAAGGGATCGTGGTCTGACCTGAATGGCCTGAAGGCCGGCCAGGGAATCGAAGTCATCGAATCCAACATGAAGAGCCACAGCGGACAGTTTGTCGCTGTCACCGATGAGTTGCTGTCCTTGAAGGAACACGGATCCGACCTGTCGCTCAAACGCGGGGACGTCGTCCGCGTCTCGGTTTCTTCCGGACCCAAGCGCGGCGCGCATGCCGTGATCGGGCTTGTCATCGGAGGCGCCATCGGGGCCGGCATTGGCGCGGCCTCCGGATCGAGCCACGGGTTCCTGGGAGGGTCCTCGCGCGGAATTGCCGCGCTCGTCGGCCTCGTGCTTGGCGCTCCGAGCGGGGCGGCCGTCGGAGCCTTGGTTCCTGCCCACACCACGCTCTACCGCGCCGCGCCGGCCGCGGCGCACTAAGACGACACTGGCTTGAGCGGGAAAGGCGGCCCGTCGTTTCACGGGAAGGCTGGGCACGTCACGCCATTTGAAGCAGGACCGATTCCATCTGCTTCAAGTTCTGCGCCACTTCCCTCAAATTGAACACCAGCGCCCAGAAAGGCAGCATGCGATCCAGCGCAAAGGGGCTGGTGGTGCGCTGCTCGCGGAGCTTGGCCAGGTCGGCGTCGAGGTCGACGACCGCGCCTTCGAGTTCCGTTGAGTTCACGGTTTGACCGGAATTGCGAACCGCTCCCGCCAGCGCGGAGAAGGTCTGCGCGGTCTTCTCAACCAGCGCCGGCAGAGACGGGACCAGCCCCGGCTCCAACTGCGCATGTACGTAAAGCGAGCTGTCTTCCGCCATCGCGGTCAAGCGCCGGCGCACCTGATCGGCTTCGTCCACAAATGCCTGGTAAGCTCCTTCGTTGAATCGCGAAAAGGCCAGCTCGCTCTTGGCTTCGTCCATCTGCTGGGTGATGCCGCGGCGCAAATCGTGCAACTGGCGGTCGAGCTGGCGAACCTGTTGCTCGTTGTCGATTCCCCGCAATGCGGCGGCGGTGACCGCGCGGTACAGAGCACCGGAGCCGTCCAGAATGCTCGCAAGTTTCTGACGCAAGCCGACCCGCGCGTGCACAGGCCAGATCAACGCGCCTACAACGAAGGCGATGAACGACCCTAGCAGCGTGTAGAGAACGCGCAGCCAGCCAACGTGGAAAGGCGTGCTCTCGATCCGGCCCAACACTAGGACGATGGCCGCGGTGAATCCCGCTGCGCTGAAGCTGGGATGCTGCACGGTGAGCGCCCCGAACAGACTCGCCAGTACAAACAACATGATGCCGACGCGAACCGTACCCGGCCCAAGTACCAAGAACAGGAGCATTGCCGCCAGTGCTCCTGCGGTTGAGCCGATGGTGCGGTAGAGGGCCGGCTTCCACGATGCACCCAGAGTTACCTGAGTGACGACCAGCGCCGTGAACACGGCCCAGTATCCCTGCGGCAGATGAAAACCGGCATAGATGGCATAGGTGATCGTGCCCGCGAGCCCAGTCTTGATTCCCTGCTTGAGCGGGCCGGATTGGCGGCTCCAGAAAGATGGCGGTGGTGTGCATGGCGGAATTTGCGGAAGTGGAAGTGAAGGACTTGCAGATGCCATGCGGAGGATTATATGCGGAGGTCCGACCTAAGTTTCGCCTCTATGTGATCCACCCGCCGCCGACCACGATGTCGCCGTCATAGAAGACGGCGGCTTGGCCGGGCGTGATGGCGCGCTGCGGCTCGTCGAAGGTGACGAGGATTTCGTCGTCTGCCTGCTTTCTCAATCACGGCTGCCGCCGGCTCGTGGCGATGGCGAATCTTCACGGTCACGCGCATCGGCTCGCGCAGGTCTTCCACCGCAATCAAATTCACGCGGTTGGTGCGCAGCGTGCGCGAGTAGAGATGCTCTTCCCCGCCGACCATCACCTGCTTGTTCGCCCCGTTGATCTGGATCACGTAGAGCGGCGAGCCCGTGGCCACACCGAGTCCCTTGCGCTGGCCGACGGTGAAATTGTGGATGCCGCCGTGCTCGCCGATAACTTCGCCGTCAGTGGTCACAAGCTCGCCGGCAGTGTCGGGCAAGGCCTCGCCCTGCTCGCCGAGATAGGCATCGATGAAACTCTTGTAGTCGCCGCCGGGAACGAAGCAGATCTCCTGCGAATCAGGCTTCTCGGCCAAGCGCGAGACCGTGAATGCCGCGCCAGTTCGCGGACTTCCGGCTTGGTCATGTCTCCGAGCGGAAAGATCGTCCGGCTAAGTTGATCCTGCGTCAGGCCGAACAGAAAATACGTTTGGTCCTTGCTGGCGATCGGCAGGGCGCTTCAGCAGCCAGCGGCCTCGGGCCTCGTCGAACGCTACGCGTGCATAGTGTCCGGTAGCGAGCGCGTCGGCGCCAATCTGTTGGGCCACAATCAGTAGCTGATCAAATTTCAAGTGATTGTTGCAGAGACTGCACGGGATCGGCGTACGTCCGGAAAGATACTCTTCCACGAAGGGACGCACCACGTCGTGCTCAAAACGCTCCTCCTGATTCACCACGTAATACGGGATGCCGATCTGCTGGGCCACACGGCGTGCGTCGTAAACATCGTCAAGTGAACAGCAGCGGCCCTGCACGGACTCGGGCATGCCCTCGTGCCCGGCCAAGCGGCGCTGGTTCCAGAGCTGCATGGTCAGGCCGATGACGTTGTGCCCCTCGGCGCGCAGCATGGCCGCGACGGTGGAAGAATCCACACCGCCCGACATGGCTACGGCAATGGTTTCAGCTTGTGGCATGGTTTCTGCATTCTTGGCTAACTGTTAGCAATCTAGCTCCTAGCATCGGCTAGTTAGCATCCTTGGCCATATGGCCTCCGGTGAAATGCCAAGTGCTAGCTAGCTAATTGCTTGCCTCTTGTAAGTCGGCGACAACTCTCGCAGCCGCGCCACGGTCTCGGGCATCAGCGAAAGCGCGAAATCTATATCGTCCGCGGCCGTTTTGCTTGCCCAGGCTGAAGCGGATGCTGGCCCGCGCCTGATCTGGCCGCAGGCCCATCGCCATGAGGACATGCGACGGCTCAATCGCGCCCGAAGAGCAGGCCGCGCCCGTCGATACGGCCACGCCCTTCAGATCGAGCGCAATCACCAGGGCTTCGCCTTCAATGTAGTCGAAATGAATGTTGCAGGTGTTGGGCACGCGTGCCGAGCCCTCGCCATTTACCCTGCGTCCTCGACCTCGCGCGAGGATTCCCTGCTGCAACCGGTCGCGCATGGCGGCCATTTTCTGGTCGTCGCCACGATCCAAGCGCTTCCTCGGCTATCTCTGCGGCCTTGCCCAGACCCACAATTCCCGGGACATTTTCCGTGCCCGCGCGGCGCGAGCGTTCGTGCCGGCCGCCATGGAACATGGGCTGCAAGCGCGTTCCCTTGCGGACGTACAGCGCTCCCACGCCCTGGGGTGCATGAATCTTGTGCCCGGAGATCGAGAGCGCATCGCAGCCAATGCGTCTTTACGTCGATTGCAACTTTGCCCGACGGCCTGTACCGCGTCGGTATGAAAATAAACATCCAGCTTCGGCCGCAATCTTGCCAATTTCCTCGACCGGCTGCAGCACTCCAGTTTCATTGTTGGCCATCATGATGGTGATCAGCTTGTGTTGGGCCGCAGCGCGCGGCGCACGTCGTCCGGATCGACCAGGCCCCGGCCGTCCACCGGCAGCAACCGTGACTTCGCAGCCAATCTCTTCGAGTGTGCTTGCAGGCAGCAGCACCGCGTGGTGCTCGATGCTCGACGTAATGACATGGTCGCCGGCGCCGAACCAGGCCGGAGATGGCGAGATTATCGGCCTCCGTGCCACCGCTGGTGAAAACAATTTCAGAGGCGCGGCAGCCCAGCAAGCGCGGCCACCGATTCGCGGGCGTCCTCGACCGCGGCCGCGTTTCCTGTCCATGATGGTGGATGGACGATGCGTTGCCGAACTGCTCGCCCGAAATAGGGCCGCATGGCCTCAAACACTTCGGGAAGCACCGGGGTGGTGGCGTTATTGTCGAGATAAACGCGGCGCATACAGAACCCGCTTCTATTCTACACTGCGTAAGTACGTTTCGAACGATGCGGGCGGATGCGTCGCTGCACCGGGACGGCTCCGATGCGAACGGCCGAAGCGTGAGCCTCGCCCGTGCCAGACGCTGCTACCGCTGGTCGATGGCGATGTAGTGGTTGGGATATCCGGGCCCAGGTAGTCGGCGCGGGGGCGGATCAGGCGGTTGTCGTCGAGTTGCTCAATCACGTGGGCTGTCCAGCCACTGACGCGGGAGACGGCGAAGATCGGCGTAAAGAGGTCAACGTCGATTCCTAGCGTGTGATAGGTCGAGGCGGAATAGAAATCCACGTTGGCGTTCAGTTTCTTTTCTTCCTTCACGAACTCTTCGATCTTGTGCGAAATGTCGAACCACTTGTCCTGACCGCTGGAATGGCCCAGATCGTGAGACATCTTGCGCAGGTGCGTGGCCCGCGGGTCTTCGGTGTGGTAGACGCGATGGCCGAAGCCAGGAACTTTCTTCTTCTCCGCTAACATTCTCTTGACGTATTCGATCGGATCGGCGTCCGACGCGTCGATGGCTTCGAGGATGTGAAATACGGCTTCGTTGGCGCCTCCGTGCAGCGGTCCTTTCAGCGCGCCGATGGCCGAGGTAATCGCGGAATGCATGTCCGAAAGCGTGGCTGCGGTGACCCGCGCGGCAAAGGTCGAGGCATTGAGCTCGTGGTCGGCGTGCAGGATCAGGGCGATGTCGAGCGCGCGCTCGGCTGTGTGCGACGGGCTTGCCATTCAGCATCAGCAGGAAATTTGCCGCATGGGAAAGCGAGCGGTCTGGCTCAACGACATTCTTCCCTTTGCGGATACGGTCGTAAGCCGCCACGATCATGGCGATTTGCGAGGTCAGCCGAATGGACTTGTCCACATTGGCATCGCTGATCGTTATTTTTTTCCTCCGGATCGTAGAACGAGAGCGCGGAAACTGCGGTGCGCAGCACATCCATGGGCAGGGCATGCCCGGAGCGTTGCGCAGCAGATTGATGATCGCAGCATCCAGTTTGCGCTCCTCGGCCAGGCGATCTGCAGTTCGCTCAGCTCGCGGCGAGTGGGAAGTTTGCCAAACCAGAGCAGATAGCAGGTTTCTTCGAAGGTCGATTGGTCCGCCAATTCGTGGATATCGATGCCGCGATAGGCCAAAACGCCCTGATCGCCGTCGATGTAGCAGATCCTGGAAGTCGTGGCAACCACGCCCTCAAGTCCCTTGGGCGCATGAGTATTGGTCACGCTCGACATGGCTCTCTCGCTTCGATTCGCAGGATTTTGCGTTGCTGAACCGCGCAAGGGGAACGCGGAGAATGCAACCCTTTTTTATACCTGAAACGGTCTCTACTTTCCAAGTTCACGGAATCCGTGGCGCGTCGGTCTGAAAGCCTTTACCACGAAGGGCACGAAGGAACACGAAGGAACATATTTCAAATCACGACCTTCGTGATCCTTCGTGGCCTTCGTGGTTGATGCATTTTGTCGTTCAATGTCATACTGCCGGCCAAATCGACAGCGCAGTTTTCGTCAGAATCTGCTGCTGGACCGCCCCGCTGAGCGGAAGCGCCCGGAATTCGTCGAGATTTTTCTTGATGTCGGGCACACCCGGTCCGGGCCAATCGGTGCCGAACAGAGTCTTGTGACGCAATCTCCTCCAGGCGAGGAAAATATTTCAGCAGCGTCTTGGGCGGGATCCCGCTGATGTCGAGATAAACGTTAGGATGCCGCCGCACCAGAAAGAATGCCGTTTGCATCCACAGCGGCCGTCCGCCATGCGCCAGCAGAATCTTCAGCTTGGGAAAATCCACCGCAACATCGTCGACATAAATCGGATCGCCGTACTTGTTGCGCGCTCCAGGAAAAATCGACGTCCCCGTGTGGAACATCACCGGCACGCCATTGGCTTCCGCCGCGCGATAGATGATCTCAAGCTCTTTGACGCCGCTCAGGTAGTCATTGGGAAACAGCAACTGGTGCGGCGGATGAATCTTGATCATCTGTAGCCCTAGCCGCAGAATCTGCTCCACATCCGCCAGAACATTCGTGGTGTGCCTGGGATGCAGGCTGCCGCACGACAGCAAGCGCCCTGGATCTTCTTTCACATAGTCAGCGACGAATTGATTCACTCCGCTGGTAAATCCAATCACCTCCGGCGCCACATAGTTGATGAGCATGGCGCGGTCGATACCGCTGGCGTCGAGGAACTTGAGAAAGGATTTCGGGCGAACGGCAGAACTCGACAATCTGGTCGAAGTTTGGACGATTCTTCTTCATCAGCTCCAGCGCGTGGGGCTTGAGCATTTCCATCGGCTGGATGTGAATGTGGCAGTCGGTGATCAAGGGGATCGTCAGTCGGCTCAATTACGCGGATCTTCAGGTTTCGCTGGCTTGCCACCTGGAAAGACAGGTTGGACGAAAAGTCCGCACACGGTCGCAGCAACGCTACAGGCGCAAGAACTCGTCCGACCGGATGGCAAGCTGACAGCTTCTTCAGTACATCGCGAAGCTTCCATCCACGCATCGCGACCACGCATCGATGCCGCCGCGCATCGACTGCGCCTTGTCGAATCCCTGCTGCCGCAGCCACACCGTCACATTCATCGAGCGCACGCCGTGATGGCACACCACCACGATGTGATCCTCAGGGTCGAGTTCCTGATGCGCCCGCGACGGCACATCGCCCATGGGCATCAACTTCCCGCCATCGATGCGGGCAGTCTCAAACTCCCATGCCTCGCGAACATCGAGCAGCGTGAACGGCTCGCCTGCATCCAGCTTGCTCTTCACTTCTTCGGGAGTGATTTCGTAGTCCATCATTCGTAGTCCACTGTCGGATGCTGTCGCGTTAATTCCCAGTCCACTTCGGCTCGCGCTTTTCCATAAAAGCTCGTATGCCTTCGTTCGCGTCGGAAGTCTTCAGCAGTTCGTCAAAATATATCCGCTCGGCGCGGGCCAGACCCTTATCGAAGTGCATCGAGTCCCAGGCATACGACGCTTTCTTGGCCAATGCCAAGGCCGCCGGACTGAGCTTGCGCAAACGCTCGATCGCTTCATCGACTGCGGCAGCTAGCTCACTCTCGGCCACAACACGATTGGCCAGTCCGATCTCAGCCGCCTCAATGCCGCTGATGGTGCGTCCGGTAAGAATCAGTTCCGCCGCGCGTTTCTGTCCCACCAGAGCGGCTAGCGCAGTACAAGCCACCGGCGGATAGCAACCCAGTTCGATCTCCGGAAATCCCCACCGCGCCGATGCCCCGGTGTAGACGATGTCGCACACCATCGCCAATTCCGCGCCACCGCCCAGACAATGCCCATGGACGACGGCGATCGTCACTTTCTTCGTCGCAACCAGGAGGCGGATCACAGAGTGAAATTTGGTCAGCATCTCCTCGACTTTGTCCGGAGTGTGCGCGGCCACGTCGACGCCCGCCGAAAACGCCTTGCCTCCTCCGCTGAGGACAATCACCGACAACTCCGATCGCGCCTCAATCTCCGCCAGCGACTGCGCCAGTTCAGTCATCAATGGAATATCGATAACGTTGAGCGGCGGATGGCGCAACGTAATGCGCGCCACCGGCGACACAATCTCAACCACAAGCCGGCTGAGGTCGGATGCGGCGGATGTAGATCCCATATTCCCTCTGCGTCTTCAGTGTCCTCTGTAGCGAAAGAATTTTCTTACTACAGGTTGATCGCCGACTTCCGCACTTCGCCAATAGTTGAGAGCGGATCGCGCGCCCCGGTTTTCTCCGCAATCCATTTCTTCTCGTTGTTGATGATGTCGAGCAGCAACTTTTTGTCGGCCGGCGACGGCATGTAGTCTTTCAGATGCTCTTCGTAGGCCCGATCCTCCAGCGGTTCGCCGGTCTGCGCGTGGAATTTCTGTCCCGCCCACTTCCCAATCGCGCGATTGAACTTGATGTGCGGCGCATACAGCTTCGCCTCGCCCGGCTTCAGCGCGCTGTTGAAGCGCTCGATCAGTCCCGCCACTTCGTCACGATAGAGATTGCGGTTGTAATCGTTCAGGTCGTCGAGATCCGGCGCCTTGTCATTCTTCGGCTCGTCATAGCGGCCCTTGACGCCCCACACATACGCCCAGTGCGCCGAGGAAGAATGATCCGTGCCGAATAAGATCATACGAACTCGAAATCCACTTGTTCAGATATTTCTGAATCAGCCAGCCGGGAATCACGCCCGCTTCCACGATGCGCCGCAGGCCGTCGTTTCCCGTGCCCATGTGAAAGGCCTCTTCGCGCAGCATGTACGACATCGACCGTCCCAGCGGGGCGAACGCGGAATATTTCAGCATCTGCAACTGGAACTTGCCGTCGCGGTCGACGAAGTCGGTGTAGGTGAAGAAGTCCATCCAGTTGTCGACGTCGACATTGAACGCGCCCAGCAGACGCTTGTTCTCAAACGCTCGCCGCTCCAGCATTTTCTGCGCCTCAACTTTGCCCGAGTAGCCAAAGTGGTCGACCAGCAGCGCACACATCTGCCAGCCATGGCGCATTTCTTCGATCATCACGCGCGTGATGGCGCGGCGATCCCACTCGGTCGGCGCATTCGCCAGCAGGTTGCGCTGCTGCTCGACGCTGGCGAATTCCGTGTCGCCCTGGTAGACGATCATGTTCATCAGCGCGTCGCGCATCTGCTGCGTGGGAATCTGCCGCAGGTTCTCCCACTTGCGGCGGCCCTTGTAGGAGCCGAATTCGATCTCTTCGGTATCGATCGCGCCATACAGCGTGTCGAAATGGAAGGCGTCGATGTCATCCGTATTCACGCCAATGTCTTTGCGCCAGTCGTTGAACAGACCGATCCAGTCACTGAAGGTTCCGATTTTCGCTACTTTTCCCGGCATGGTTTTACTCCTCACTCATCGACGCTGGCGAAGCCAGCACCCAGCAATTGGCACTTAGCATTTAGCCACTCTGCTCCTGCGTAGCAGCAACGAATGCCCAGGAGCCAAATGCTGAGTGCCAAGTGCTGAACGCTACTTTCCTACTTCGCCTTGAACACCGCCGGCCGCTTCTCCACGTACGCCGCCAGGCCTTCCTTCGCATCTTCGCTCTGGAACAGCAATTGCTGGTTCTCGCGCTCGACCGCCAGCGCCGACTCCATCGGAATCTCCCAGCCCGTCTGTACCGCGCGCTTGATGCGTCCAACGGCTTTCGACGCCTTGTTGGGCGGGCAGAACTGCTTGGCGTACTCCATGATGTTCTCCATGAAGCCGTCGCGCTCGAAAACATCGTTGACGATGCCAAGTTCCTGCGCTTCTTCAAACGAAAACGTGTTGCCGGTCACCATCAACTCGATCGCCTTGCTCTTGCCGACCATGCGCGAAAGCCGCTGCGTGCCGCCGGTTCCGGGCAGCACGCCAAGATTCACTTCTGGAAGGCCAATCTTCCCGGCATCTTTGCGCGCGATGCGGAGATCGGCCGCCATGGCGATTTCCAGTCCTCCGCCCACGCAGTGGCCGTTAATGGCCGCGATCACCAGCTTCGGGGTGTGCTCCAGGCGCAGCAGCATCTCATTGGCGTGCAGACAAAAGTAATATTTGAATGTAGGATCGACACTGCACAGCATCTTGATGTTCGCGCCCGCGGAGAAAAACTTGTCGCCCGCGCCGGTCATCACGATCACGTAGACGTCGTTGTCCATGCGCGCCTTCAGAATCGCCTCGTCCAGTTGCCGGTTCATTTCGTACGTGTAGGTGTTGGCGGGTGGATCGCACATCTCGATCACCGCGACGCCGCCGTCGGTGCGGTAGTTGACCAACTGCCTGGTGGTGTCGCCGGTTGTGGGCTGCACAGTCGTTGCCATGTTTCCGTCTCCTTAAACTCTCCGTAAAGTTTGTCATTCCGACCCCAAAGGGGAGGAATCTGCTGTCGCCGATCCCCAAAAGCACTCTCGAGTCAACGCCCGTCCCTGCTCTTTTTCGCTCCCGCCATCACGCCTCGCAGAAAAACGTCGCCCATCTCGCGCGCCAGAGATACAGCATCGGCGTCCACACGCGGGTTGTGCCAGGTGTAGATCCAGTTCATCATGCCAAACAGGCTGAGCACGGCAATGCGCGTGGAGAACTGCAGGCCGCGGTCCGCCTTCAAGTCGTCGAGCAGGCCCACACAAATTCGGTAGTATTCGCGCTTGATGGCCGCGACCTCCGCGGCGAAACCACTCTTTAGTACTTCGGCCTCGTGCGAAAGGACCTTCATCGCCGCCTGATTGGCCAGAAAATATTCCAGGTGATTGAGAATGAAAATCCGGATGCGCTCCTCAGGGTCGGCCACGCCTTCCAGTCGCACCTTAAGCCGCTGCACAATGGTGGTGAACGTATGCTTCTGGATCAAAAAGAGCAGCCGCTCTTTGGACTCGAAGTAGTAGTAAAGTCCCGCCAGCGACATGCCGCTCTCGCGCGAAAGGTCGCGCATGGAAGCGCCCTCGTATCCTTTTTTGCAGAAGACTTCGGTGGCGTGCCCGAGGATCTCGGCCAGGCGCCGGTCATAGCGCGTGGCCGGCGCAGTGGCGCCGCGATGCCGGCGCGCGGTGAGTCGAGTTGCCGTGGAAGGACTTCCCATGGGTCGGGCAGGCGGCTAATTCGAACGTTCGTTCGAATTAAGTATACTCCGCTGTGATTCCAATCACAAGCGCTTTGCCGTTAGCTGGTCTGCCGATTCTTGCCCGCCGCCTCATACGCCCGCCCCAGCCAGTCGAGAGCATCATGCAGATCGGCGTCGGAGAATAGTTCGAAGGTGGACCAACATTGTGTCCTTGCGGTAAAGAACCGCGAACCCGAAGAAGGCCCGCGTCGGGGCCTGCGGCCAGTCGGCCGTCTCCGCTGCCAGCGCCGCACACCAGTCTTCATCTGCTCTGCAATGGCAGGAAGCTTGGGCCCGAGCGCTTGGTGGGCTTCACGGATTGGACGCGGCGGGCACCTCTCGCTCCACCAGCAAAATGCGCTTCACCTGGTTGCGACTCAGTCGCTGGTCGGTACCGCCGACTTTGATGACGATTTCCATGCCTGACACCGACACCAGGTCCCCACTCAATACGCTCCCGTCTCGAAGTTCGATCGTATCGTGAGCCGAGGTGCCGAGTTCGAAGCTGACACTCCCACCCGAAGTGTCGTCCGGACCCATCTCGAACGGAAACTTTCCTGGGTTGAATCCTTCCTTGCTGAACTCAAGAACGTGCTTTCCCACCGCGACCTGCACGATCTTAGGAGTGGTTCCAACTTCCACGCCATCCAGCTTCGCCACCGCTCCCTGCGGCACCGTGTTCACCGTAATAGAAACCATCCGCGGAGGAGCCAGCGGCGCAAGTTCCTTGGGCAGGTATCTCGCCACCACCGACAGCGAGGCAGGCGGTCCAGAGGAGGCGACCGTGGTCTGGAATTTCACCGTCTCTCCCGCAGCGATATTGCTCACGTTGATCACCGCCTCGGCAATGCGGACTTTGTTTTTGTCGTACAGGTACAGCGAGAAGTTCGCGTTGCCGATCGGCTTGCTCCAGACATTCTGCACCATGGTATCGGTGACATACGTTCGCTGGCTTCCCAACTCACCCACCTCCTTGAACTTTCCGAAGGTGAAATGCAGAACGGGCGCCCCGCTTTCCGGCCACACAATCACCTGGGCCGGAGGATCTTTGGCGTAGACGTTGACCGCCGCCGCAATAGTCAACGCGGAGATGAGGACGAGCGCAACCGATTTTCTCATTTGGGCGTGAGTTGTAGCACACTCCGCAGGCCAGCGCAACGTCAGTTCTTTCGTGACAAATCAGTTTCGGACATCCGCGAGCAGGCGCTCAATCTCAGCTTTCAAGTCGCCCGTCAGCGGAAGAAACGGAAGCCGCGATGGCCCGCCGTGGTAGCCATTGAAATCCATGCCGTGCTTGAATCCCGGTACCCCGAGATCGCCCACTCGCTGCGCAGCCTGCGCAATTCTTTCCTGCTTCAGTCGCGCCAGTTCCGCGTCGCCTTCTTTCCACGCGGCGTAGATCTCGTAGCAGGCCGTGGGCGCCGGACAGGCAAACGCGAGGATCGCACCCACCGCCCCGGCATCGAGCGATGGCTGCAATTTATGCGCAGCTCCCACCAACACCTGGAATCCAACTTCTTTCTGCCGCGTCTTCATCTTGCCCACAACCGTCACAGCCGACGAAGAAGGTGTCGCCGAAGACGCATCCGGGTGCCCCATAGCCTGCCCTGAGCTTGTCGAAGGGGCTTGCGCTTTGGCGAGACGTGAGTAAGTTTCCCCAGTACCTGCCAACGCTCCGACGGGCACGAAGCACGCTGTCGTCGCCCGCCTGCGGAAATCCGCTGATCGCAGCGGCGAGCATCCGCGGCGTAACCGCGTCAAACGTTTCGGTGACGGTGGCGCTCCGCTGGACCTGGCGCGTGCCCTCAACCATCTTGCGCACTTTTTCCACGTCGCCGCTCGACTCCTTAATGCCGATCAGGTTCGGATGCCCCGCCAGTTCGATCACCACTTCAGCCGGGATGTCGTACCCAGTAGCCTGCGGGAAGTTGTAAATGATGACAGGCAGCGGCGAGCGATCGGCCACGGTACGATAAAACGCCAGGAGATTGGCCGTCTGCATCTGCTTCTTGTAGTAGTGCGGCGTGCGGACCATGGCGACATCGTAGCCCAGTTCGGCGGCGTACTCGGTCAGTCGCAGCGTCTCGATGGCCGACTCAATGCCGGTGCCCGCAATCAGCACTTTATTCGGCGCAGCAGCCTCGCGCGCGGCCTTGAGCACATCGCGCCGCTCCTGATCGGAGAGCATGATCGCCTCGCCCGTCGAGCCCAGCACGACAATCCCGGCCACTGGCGTGCGCGAATAGCGCTCCACATTCGATTCGAGTTTCTTGAAATAAACATTGCCGTCGGGATAGAACGGCGTGGTGATGGGAGGAAAGATTCCGGAGAGAAGCATGACTTATTTTAAGCGACGCGAGCGCCGGGAACCTTCGCGCCAGACGAGATTTTATCGAGCGACACCACGCCCAGCTGGGTCATCACGCCAAGCTGATCCCAGTTGTCCCAGGCTTCCGCGATCTTTCCTCCCCTGAAACGCTGGATGCTCATGCCCTTTGCATGGATTTTCTTTCCTGTAGGTTCAATCCCGAGAAAGGGACCGCTGTGGTGCATCGTAAGCGTCCAATGCGCCGCCACCATCTCGCCTTCTTCGATAGTCCGATGGATCTCCACGTGAATGGCAGTAAAGGCGGAGCGGAAATTGTGCCAAAACTGTTTGAAGTGCTCCGGCCCGACGATATCGGAACCGTCCGGCGTCTGCCCGTGGCCGACCGCCTCTTTCGCGCAGAGATCATCGATGGTAGCTTCGCGCCCCTGATTCCAAACCTCTTCGAACCAACGGCGGATCAACTCGGAGTTCGTAGCCATTGCTCCTCCTCATAGCGCAGCGGATTGATGGAACGAGGCCCGTTAAAAATAGCGCCGCTATCGGCGCGCGGCCGCGGCGAATCGGATTCGCCTTACCTGAAACACCATCTCGGTAACGGCGAGCGGCACAACCCAACAGACCCAGGCGATGGTGATGTCGCGGTCGTTCTCCGGCCTTAAGCCCGACATGGGCGTGTGATCGCTCAAGATGCGGAAAAAGACGAAAGCGAACGTTACCACATACGCGCGAATCATCCACTCTTTGTGCAATGCAACCAAGCCCTGGCGAATAGAGTAATACGCCATGAACGTGGTGACCAGCCACGCCGATGCAAGGCCCATCAGTCCAATTTCAAATGCCCACGTTCCGACGGCCATGACCGCGAGGCCAACCGACCCGGAGACTCCCATGGCGACGCCAAGCAGAAACAGCCGGCCGGTCCAACGGTGAAAGGTGAAATTGCGCCGGCGGAGTCCGGTCCAAAACTGCAGCGGCCCGGTCAGCAGCGCGACCGTTCCACCGCTGATGTGAAGAAATAGCCAGGGGCGGCGCGGCCAATACGTATCGAACGACGCCGCATCATAATGGCGGAAATAGAAGAGGACGTACTTGATGACGAACCAGACGGCGACACCAACAATGCCCGCCCAGGCCAGAATGGTGAGCGTGAGCTGTGTTTTGCGACTTCCCGCTGGAGGTCCGACTGGAGCGGAAATTGTAGCGTGCGCCATCGTGCATCTCCCCAAGCGGAATCACTACGGCTATAGTTGGGGAATGCTAACACGGAACCTGGTCCCAGGGAAATCGGCGACTGGCGGTCGGGCAACCGTCAGCGAATGGCCTAGCGCTTGATTCCCGCTTCGCGTTCCGCATGCAAATGTTGCAGCGCTTTTACATTGATTTCGCCACGCTGTAACGCGGCGATTCCCTCTGCCGCCGCTCGCGCCGCTGCGAGCGTCGTGATGGTCGGAATGCGCGCCGTCACTGCCGCGCGCCGGATCGCCTTCTCGTCGAACCATGGCTCGAGACCGGTCGGCGTGTTCACGATGAGTTGAATGCGCTGGCCCTTGATGAAGTCGACCACGTTGGGCCGTCCTTCCTTCACTTTATAGACGCGCTCCACATTCATGCCTGCGGCTTCGATCACGTCGGCGGTTCCGGCCGTGGCTACGAGCTTGAATCCCATGTCGACAAACTTGCGCGCAACCTCTGCGACGTGGCGCTTGTCGTGGTCGGTCACGCTGATAAAGATCGCGCCCTGCGTCGGCAACTTCTGTCCCGCAGCGAGTTGCGCTTTGGCGAATGCTTCGCCGAAGTTATCCGCCACACCCATCACTTCGCCGGTCGATTTCATCTCCGGCCCGAGCACGGTGTCGACGCCGGGAAATTTGTTCCACGGAAACACGGGAGACTTCACGTAGTAGTAGCTCCCAGTGTCGAGATCGGCGCGGCGCTCAATGAATTCCGGGAGAAACTCGCGCAGCTTGCGGCCAGTCATCAGCCGTGCCGCAATCTTTGCCATCGGCACGCCCGTCGCCTTCGAAACAAACGGCACAGTGCGCGAGGCGCGCGGGTTCACTTCGAGCACGTAGACTTTGTCGCCCTCGGCGCCATTGCCGTTTCCGCGCGGGATGGCGAACTGAATATTCATCAGCCCAATCACCTTCAGCGCCCGTGCCAACTTAAACGTGTAGTCGCGCATGCGTTCGAGCAGCGGCTGCGGAATATCGACCGCGGGCAGCACGCACGACGAGTCTCCAGAGTGCACGCCAGCCTCTTCGATGTGCTGCATGATTCCGCCGATGACGACGTCTTCGCCGTCGGAAAGCGCGTCGACGTCAACTTCAATCGCATCCTCGAGGAAGTGATCGATCAACACCGGGCGGTCGTGCGAATACTCGACCGCCTCTTTCATGTAACGAATGATCGCCGCTTCATCGTGGGCGATCACCATGGCGCGCCCGCCCAGCACATAGGAAGGCCGCACCAGTACGGGATATCCGATGCGCCCCGCGCCTTCGACCGCTTCTTCAATCGAAGTGGCCATGACTCCGGGCGCCTGCGGAATCTGCAACTCTTCCAGCAGCTTGTTGAAGTGCTTGCGGTCTTCCGCGAGGTCGATCGACTCTGGCGACGTGCCAATGATTTTCACCCCCGCAGCCTTCAGCGGCAGAGCTAGGTTCAAAGGCGTCTGTCCGCCAAATTGCACGATGACGCCGACCGGCGCGCCTTTCGATGTCTCGTGCTGGTAGATCGCGTATACGTCTTCAAACGTCAGCGGCTCGAAGTAGAGCCGGTCGCTGGTATCGTAGTCGGTCGAGACGGTTTCAGGATTGCAGTTAATCATGATCGTCTCGTACCCGTCGTCGCGCAGCGCGAATGAGGCGTGGCAGCAGCAGTAGTCGAACTCAATTCCCTGCCCGATGCGATTCGGTCCGCTGCCCAGAATAATGACCTTCTTCTTGTCGGTCGGCGCCGCCTCATCTTCGTCTTCGTAGGTGGAATATAGATACGGTGTGAAACTTTCGAATTCTGCGGCGCAGGTGTCGACTCGTTTGTAGACCGGCATGACGCCGTGTTTTTTGCGCAGGTGCCGGACCTTCTCCTGGCCATCGAGCCGCCAGACCTGCGCCAGACGGCCGTCGGAGAATCCCATGCGCTTGGAATCGCGCAGAACTTCAGTCGGGATCGACTCCATGGGATGCTTTTCTAGTTCGAGTTGCTGATCGTTGATTTCCTTGAGCTGATAAAGGAACCACGGATCCATCGAGGTCATCTTCGCGATCTGCTTGACCGTGTGTCCCTGGCGCAGCGCGTATTGCACATAGGCCAACCGCTCGGGATGCGGCGTGACCAGCCGTTTGGTCAGAATCTTCGGCTCGATCTTTTCCCCGCCCACGCGCTTGCCGGTATCGAGCGAGCGAATGCCCTTCATCAGCGCTTCTTTGAACGTGCGCCCGATGGCCATGACTTCGCCGACCGACTTCATCTGCGGGCCGAGGGTGTCGTCAGCGCCGGGAAACTTCTCGAACTGCCACTTCGGTATCTTCACGACAACATAATCGAGCGTCGGCTCGAAGCACGCCGGAGTCTTGCGTGTGATGTCGTTAGGAATCTCGTCGAGCGTGTAGCCCACGGCAAGTTTCGCGGCAATCTTCGCGATCGGAAATCCAGTAGCTTTCGAGGCTAACGCGGAAGACCGCGAGACGCGCGGGTTCATCTCGATCACTACCATCCGCCCGGTCTCTGGATTCACGCCGAACTGAATATTCGATCCGCCGGTGTCGACACCAATTTCGCGGATTACCGCAATCGACGCGTCGCGCATGGCCTGGTACTCGCGGTCGGTAAGGGTCTGGATCGGCGCCACCGTAATCGAATCGCCGGTGTGCACGCCCATGGGATCGAAATTCTCAATCGAGCATATGATGATGACGTTGTCCGCGGTGTCGCGCATCACCTCGAGTTCGAATTCCTTCCAGCCCAGCACCGACTCTTCAATCAGCGCTTCGCGCACGGGAGAGAAATCGAGGCCGCGTGACAGCACTTCCACCAGTTCTTCGCGATTGTAGGCAATGCCGCCTCCCGAGCCGCCCAGCGTGAACGACGGGCGGATGATCACCGGGAATCCGATCTTGCCGGCAAACTCGAGTCCGTCTTTCGTGTTGTTGACCAGCGCCGACTTGGGCACGTCGAGCCCGATGCGCTGCATCGCATCTTTAAAGAAGAGGCGGTCTTCAGCTTTTTTGATCGCAGCCACGTTGGCGCCGATCAGGATCGCGTTGTATTTTTCCAGCACGCCGCCGTCAGAGAGTTCAATGGCCAGATTCAGCGCAGTCTGTCCGCCAACGGTGGGCAGCACGGCAAAACCCGCGCCCGGCGGCATTTCCCGCTCGATGCGGATAATCTCTTCCAGATATTCCAGTGTGAGCGGCTCAATATAAGTGCGGTCCGCCGACTCCGGATCGGTCATGATGGTGGCCGGGTTCGAGTTCGCCAGCACCACTTCGTAGCCCTCGGCCTTGAGCGCCTTGCAGGCCTGCGTGCCAGAATAATCAAACTCCGCCGACTGCCCGATGATGATGGGGCCGGAGCCGAGGATCAGGATTTTCGAGATGTCAGTGCGTTTGGGCATTATGCAATCTTGTCTTCATCGCTGTTCGAAATGGTCTTGTCGTTTGTGACGTCGCGGCTTTGAAAGGGCGCGGCTTCAGCCGCGCCGTTAGGCTTCTTCAATTCGAAGGGCTTTAGCCCCTGAGGTGCCGGGTCAAGCTCGAAGGCCGCCGATGTCGACGAAAATGAATAATCTTGCCCGCGTTCGCACAAATGCTTGCGCACCGGATTTTGCTGAATGTAAGAAACATGCTCGCGATAATCACCGGCGTCACGGATACGATGGTCCGAGAATCCTTTTTGCCAAACCTCCATATTCGATCCAAGCTCTTTTTTCGCGCGATACGAGAACCCACCTTTGATGAACTGGACAGCTTTCTCCAAGCTTGTCTTCGGAGTAAGCAAAACGTGGATATGGTCAGGCATTACGACGAACTCGTGGAGGAAATAGGCGGCGCCGCGGTAATGATAAAGATTATCGATGAAAAGTTTTGCCCACGGCTCCCGTTGAAAAATAGATCGCCGTCCCCACGTCGCGGAAGTGATCATGTAGGTGTTGCCCGTATTGGTGGCGTGTTCTCGCGTGGGTCTCACAACGGTACCTCAGCGGCTAAAGCCGCAATGCCTTTAACGCATCTTATGGCGCGCCTTAAAGGCGCGCCCCTTCAAAGCCTGATGTGCGGTGCTTTACCCAATTTTTCATGTTCAATCCAACGTGATCGTTTGCCACCACTGAACGCTCCCGTCATCATCAAGATCGATTCCCTGCAGAGAACACGTCATGTCGGGCCTCGTTGAGAATGGGTGGTCGAAGGCGTACTTGTATGTCTTATTGTTCCATTTCGTGCTCAACCAAAAGTGGCCATACTTAACGTCTGGCAGGTCGAATCTTCCGTTCTTGTCAGTCACCGTTGTAGCTATCTGTTTCAGCCCCTCGCAGCAATTCTGCCCGTTCTGCTGCTGATAGAGAACCAGGGCAAGCGATGGCAACGGCGTCCTTTTGTCAGTGAAAGTCCTCGTAAAACCACGAACTGCGGTGAGCTGAAGACGATCAACAACGCCACATAGATGGTCGAGATGTTGTGGGCCTGTTTTCTGCGCGAACAGTGTCCCCGAAGCTACGAGTGTTGTGGTCAAGGCGGCTATTTGCACCAGTCGTTTCAGCACCAATATTCCTCCGGAGGAAGACACACACTAGCCTTTCCACTCCTCCATCATCTTGGTAAATTCCTTGAACAGATAATGCGAATCATGGGGCCCGGGCGCGGCTTCCGGATGATATTGCACGGTGAACAGCGGCAGGTTGCGGTGGCGCAGGCCTTCCAGCGTATTGTCGTTTAAGTCGATGTGCGTTAGTTCAACTTCGCTGTCGGCCAGCGAATCGGGATCGACGGCGAAATTATGGTTGTGTGCCGTGATCTCGATTTTTCCCGTCTTCAGCTGCTTTACGGGATGGTTCCCGCCGTGGTGGCCGAATTTTAATTTGAACGTCTTGCCGCCGAGGGCAATCCCTGTCAGTTGATGGCCCAGGCAGATGCCGAAGATCGGCTGACGGCCCATGAGCCGGCGGATTGAATCGACCGCGTACGTGCACGGTTCGGGGTCGCCGGGGCCGTTCGACAGAAAGACTCCGTCCGGCTTCAGCGCGAGCACATCTTCCGCGGGAGTCTGCGCCGGGACCACCGTTACCTTGCAGCCTTCGCCGCGCAGCTTACGCAAGATGTTTAGCTTGATGCCGAAGTCGTACGCTACGACGTTGAATCGCGGGGGCTCATCTTTGACCCCGACGATCGCGACCGGCTCGTGCGAGCGCTCGCCCACTTCCCACACGTATGGCCGCTTGGTGCTGACTTCCTTGGCCAGGTCCATTCCGTCCATTTTCGGGATGGACCGCGCCTTGGCAATCAGCTTGTCGGCATCGCTCTCAATCGTCGACACCACGCCGCGCATCACGCCGTGATCGCGCAAATGCCGCACCAGCGCTCGCGTATCGATGTCCGACAGCACCGGCACCTTGAATTGTTCGAGATATTCTTCGGCGACCTGCTGCGAACGCCAGTTCGAGCTGACGCGGGAAAACTCGCGGACAATAAGACCTTCGATCCACGGACGCGTGGCTTCGTTGTCCTCGTGGTTGGTGCCGTAATTGCCGATTTCCGGGTTGGTCAGGACGACGATCTGGCCCGAGTAGGAGGGGTCAGTGAAAATTTCCTGATAGCCAGTGATGGAAGTATTAAAAACGACTTCGCCGTAGCATTCGCCTTTGGCGCCGTAGCCTTTGCCTCGGAAGACTCTGCCGTCCTCCAGCGCAAGGATAGCCTGCATTCTCGCTCCGGTGAGTGGATTTTACGAATCTTATCAGTTAATAGCGCAGCGGCCAAGCGCGGAACGCAGAATCGAAAAAGAAATCTGTGGATCGCAGGGATCGAATCCACTGATCTAATCTAATCCACTGATCTATCGAATCCACTGATCTGATGATGTGACAGCCGGTAATCAGACCGCCGGAACTTAACGCACCCGTCCCAGCTTATCCATCGGCCAGTAGCCAAACACGGCTTTGCCGTAAATCAGGCTCTGGTCGACCGGGCCGAAATCACGGCTGTCGCTCGACATGGAACGATGGTCGCCCAGCACAAAGAAGTGATGATCCGGCACGGTGATCTCGCGGTACGACCGGGAATCGGTATAGGCCGGGGGAACGTAATCCTCGTCGAGCGCGCGGTCATTCACGTACACCTGGCCGCCATCGATGCGGATGCGGTCGCCAGCCATCGCGATCACGCGTTTGATGTAGCTCTTCGAAGGATCGAATGGATAGCGGAAAACGACAATGTCGCCGGTTCCGATGGACTCCAGCCGGTAGACAAACTTGTTCACGAAGATCCGTTCCTGATCTTCGAGTGATGGCATCATGCTGACGCCCTCAACCTTTACCGGCTGATAGAGGAAGATGATGATAAAAGCAGAGATTGCCAGCGCAATGATCAGATCGACCACCCATGCGCCGACTACGACGCCAAAAACAGAGGCCTTCGATCGCGGCTCGCTGTCGACTGCCGCAGGCCCAGTGGTCTGGCCAACTGCATTCGGATCTGAAACCGTGACTGGCATGTTCTCCTATTGTATACAGAACTTGCCTGGCGCCTGCGGGTTGAATTTGAGTCGACCCGTTCGACAGGACGGGCCTCTCGCGATTCCGGCCATCGTCTTCGGAAGTGGGCAGTTTGAACCTTTACCACGAAGGGCACGAAGGACCACGAAGGAAATACGTGTCAATGCATTCCTTCGTGGTCCTTCGTGGTTTATGCCTTCGGAGTCGGGTTACAATAACGTACGCGAGGAATCCTATGACACGCCGTTTATTCCAGAACAAGATACTCCGCCGCAGCCTGACCTTGTGTTTCCTTTTCCTGGTGACTCTGAGCCTGTCGGCGGAGTGGACCTCGCCGCAGGAAGATACCGGGGTTCCCGCCTACAACGCCGGACCTCCGCCCAAAGGGACGAAACTGCCTCGCCTGCTCACCAAAGCCGACCTGTGGGGAGCCGACGCGCGAGCATGACTACCAGACCCACGCCTACGAACTGGCGGCGAAGATCCCCACGCGTGCTCCATCAGCAGCCCTGCTATTGCTTTTGCGACCGCATGGGCCACAACAGCCTGCACAGCTGCTATGAAAATACGCACGGCGCGCAGTGCGCGACTTGCCTGAAAGAACTTTACTACTCCTACCAGCAGCACCAGAAAGGCAGGAGCGCCGCGCAAATCCGCGCCGGAATCATCCGGGGAGAATGGAAGCAGATCGATCTGCAGACGGCCGCGACCATCAACTGAGAAAGTACCGAGTCGCGAGTCCCGAGTCCCAAGTCCCAGAAAGAGTACCCGGTACGCCCATCCGTCAACTGGACCTCTACCCTCCCTTTGAGTGATACTTTATTGCTCGGCCAAAAGCACGATCCCAAGGAGTTCCCCATTACCAAGAGCACAGGAAGAGTTTTGCACATGGCTCAGAAACCAACCGCGAAGAAGACCCTGGCGGAAGATCCGCGTTATACCCAGGCGCTGCAGAGTTACGAAGCTGGACTGCGCGCCATGCAGGAGCATAAGTTCGACAAGGCGAAGCCGCATTTTCAAAAGGTGATCGCCGGAACCATCAGAGAACTTGTCGATCGCGCCAACATTCATCTCAGCATCTGCAACCAGCACCTGGAGCGCTCCGTGGCCACGCAGTTCAAGACCGCCGAGGAGCACTTCGATTACGCTGTCTCGCTGATGAACGTCGGCGATTATGTTACGGCGCGCGAGCATCTGGAAAAACTGCTCAAGCAGAATGCCCAGGCCGATTACGTGGTTTATGGCCTGGCGGCGCTCGACTGCCTGACCGGACACGTCGAGGATTCCTTGCGGCATCTGGACGAGGCTCTGCGGTTGAATTCCCAACTGCGTTTCCAGGCGCGCAACGATTCCGACTTCCAGAACCTGGCCGAGGATCCGCGCTTCACCGAATTGCTCTATCCCGATCCTGGCGCCGAACTCGGCTCCGACGGAGACCTCGGCGAAGAAGAGCCTGCCTAGCCCGTCTGCGGGGAAAGCCTTCATGGAATCCAAGACGGCCGAGTTCCTGTCACCGGAAAAAACCGCCCGCGACCGCGGTCTTCGCGTGGTCGCCATCGGCGGCGGCACCGGGCTTTCCACTCTGCTCAAGGGACTCAAGCGCTTCGTGCTTTCCCCGGCGGAGATTCTGTCCGACAAGGATTCCCTCTGCATTCGTGATCTCGAGCGCCGTCGTCACAGTCAGCGACGACGGCGGCTCCAGCGGCCGCCTGCGCAAGGAACTCAACATGCTGCCGCCCGGCGACATTCGCAACTGTATTGTCGCGCTCAGCGAAGACGAAGCTCTGCTCTCCCGGCTTTTCCGCCACCGCTTCGAGAAAGGCTCGGGGCTCGAAGGTCACAGCTTCGGCAATCTGTTTCTCGCCGCGCTCACTTCCCTGACCTCCGATTTTTCGGAAGCGGTGCGGCTGTCTTCCGAAATTCTGCTCACCCGCGGCCACATTTATCCCGCCACCACCTCCAACATTGAACTCGAAGCCCTCATGGAAGATGGCACCCGCGTGCGCGGCGAAACCAAAATCACTGCCAGCAAAGGTCGCATCCGGGAACTGTTTCTCGTCCCGCCGGATGTGGGGCCCATGCCTCAGACCCTGGAGGCCATCGCCCACGCCGACCTGATCACCATCGGTCCAGGATCGCTCTTCACCAGCCTCATCCCTAACCTGCTGGTGCGCGGCATCGCCAAGGCCATCGTCGAATCGCCCGCCACCAAGGTCTACATCTGCAACCTGATGACGCAGGCGAACGAGAGCCTCGACCTAACCGCCGCCGACCACATCCGCGCCCTCAATCGTCACGCCCAGAAACAGATTTTCGACTTCGCGATGATCAACCGCATTCCTGCTTCCGATGAACTCAAAGCCAAGTACGCCAGCGAAGGCGCCTGCCAGATCGTCAACGATCTCGACGCCGTCGAAGCCCTCGGCGTGATTCCCGTCCTCGGCGACTATCTGGATGAAGGCGGAGTCGCGCGCCACAATACCGCTCGCGTGGCCCGCGACGTGATGCAACTGGTAGCGCACCGCCCGCAACGCGATGCCTAATTTAGACAGCTAATTAAGCTGTCATGCCGAGCGAAGCTTAACGATCCGCATTTCGGATCGTTAAGCGCAGTCGAGGTACCTGCTTTTTGCCTGCGCCACCATAGCCGCCGTTTGTCGCAATCCCGGCATTCCTGTATCGTGATTCTTCCGCGTCGAAGGTCCCCCTTCTTCGGCGGGAATTATCATGCGATCTTATCTGCGTATCACTGCGTTACTGCTGATCGCGAATTCTCCTTGCCTCGCACAAATTGCAGACATCCCGGTCTCTCCGGAAAAAGGAAATAACGAAATCCAGGTCTGGGTGGGCGGCGGACACTCTGTAGCCGGCGGACGCGGCGACACCGGCGCTTTCAACGCCGGCTTGCGTTACGGATGGATCCTCACCGGCCCTCACCTGCCCGGCTTTCTCCGCGGGCGCTTCGAATACGCGGTCGACGCGGTCCCCGTTTTCCTCGTGTTCCAGCCCGCCGGCACGGCCTATGGCGCGGGCTTCGACCCACTCGGCCTCAAGTGGAACTTTGAGCGTCGCGGCCGCTTCTCACCCTACCTCGAACTCACCGGCGGCACGCTCTTCACCAACCAAAACGTTCCTGCCTACACCAACACGGTGAACTTCATGGACCAGGCCGCGCTAGGCATGCACATCCTCGGCGCCCGCGATAACGTGAGTCTCGAACTCCGCTACATGCACATCTCGAACGCAGGGCTGGGGAACTTGAATCCAGGCATCAATACCGTGCAGGTGCGGCTGGGCATCGGGAAATTCTTCGCCCGGCGTCAGCGCAGACCGTGACTCGGGACTTCGCCCTGGCTTGACTCATGATGATGAGTCATTTAGACTCATGCTATGGCTAAACGACTACAAGTCATCCTGCAGGACCCCGAGTATCGAGAGGTTCAGCGCGCGGCCCGCTCGCGGCACATGTCGATCGCCGAGTGGGTGCGGCAAGCGCTGGCGCACGCTCGCCGGCGAGAACCGCAGGGCGACGTGGAGAAAAAGCTTGCTGCCATCCGCGCCGCGGTGAAGCACGAATCACCGACCGCCGACATCAAGACGATGCTTGAGGAGATCGAGCGGGGGTATCTCTCCGGCCATCAGCCATGATTCTGGTCGATTCTAATATCCCGATGTATCTGATCGGCTCACCAAGTCCTCAAAAAACCGACACCCAACGGTCGCTGGAAAAGTTAGTCAGCGAGCGCCAGCGCCTGGTTACTGATGCTGAAGTGTTCCAAGAAATCCTGCACCGGTACACACTGGTCAATCGCCGTCACGACATCCAAGCCGCTTTCGACGCGCTGCTCAACGTGGTCGATGAGGTCTTCGCCATTGAACGTTCAGCCATTGAACGAGCCAAGCAGATCGTCCTCGGATACCAGCGGCTATCCGCCCGCGACGCCGTGCATTTAGCCGTCATGGAGCAGCACGGGATCGACCGAATCTTAACCTTCGATGAAGATTTCGACGGATTTCCAGGGATTACGCGGCTGTCGTAACAAAATGACTTGGATGCGAAGACCCAGGTTGCGGCCCGTGTCTGAGCCAGCTATTCTTCCTAGTCATGTCCACGCTCGTCGAATGCGTTCCGAATTTCTCCGAAGGCCGCGATAAATCCAAAGTTGACGCCATCGTCGACGCCATGAAAGTGCCCGGCGTCTATCTTCTCGATCGCGAAATGGATTCCGACCACAACCGCTGCGTCATCACCCTGGTCGGCGAGCGAGAAGCCATTCAAGAAGCAGCCATTCGCGGCGTGGGCAAGGCCGCCGAACTCATCGACCTCAACGTCCACACTGGCGCGCATCCGCGCATGGGCGCGGCCGACGTCGTTCCGTTCATTCCCATCGACGGCGTCACGATTGAAGACTGCGTGGCCATGGCGAACCACGTCGGCGAACAGATCTGGAAGCGCTTCCAGATTCCCGTGTATCTCTACGAAGCCGCCGCCCGGACTCCGGAACGCCAGGGCCTGGAAAATATTCGTCGCGGCCAATTCGAAGGCATCCGCGCCGAGATCGCGACCAACCCCGCGCGCCGTCCGGACTTTGGCGAGCCCCGCGTGCATCCCACGGCGGGCGCAACGGTCGTGGGCGCGCGCAAATTTCTCATCGCGTATAACGTTTTTCTCAACACTCCCGACGTCGACATCGCCAAAAAGATCGCCAAAGCCGTGCGCTTCTCCAACGGCGGAATGCGCTTCGTAAAAGGCGCAGGATTTCTGGTGCGCGGTCTGGCGCAGGTTTCCATGAACCTGACCGACTTCGAGCAAACCCCCGTCCACCGTGTGTTCGAGATGGTCAAGCGCGAAGCCGCCCGCTACGGCGTCACCCCGGTAGCGAGCGAGATCGTCGGACTGATCCCCAAAAAAGCCCTGGAGCAAGCCGCCGAGTGGTTTCTGCAGGTCGAGAATTTCGATTCGTCGCTGATTCTGGAGAATCGTCTCACGGCCGTCATGGGCGGAAAAATGGCGGTTGGCGGCCTGCGCGCCGGAGTCGAGCCTTTCGTCGAGCAACTTGCCGCTCCCACTGCAACTCCTGGCGGTGGCAGCGCTTCCGCCGCCGCAGCCGCCATGGCCGCGGGCCTCGCCGTGATGGTCGCCTCCATGTCGCGCGGCAAAAAGGCCTATCTGCAATACGAACCACAACTCAGCGCCGCCATCGCCCGGCTCACGCCTCTGCGCGAAGAACTCAAGGCCGCGGTCGACGCCGACGCCGAATCCTATGACTCCGTTATGAAAGCCTACAAACAGGCCAAAACCGCCGCCGATGCGAAAACTGGCGAAGCGATGATCGAAGCCGCCCTCCAACAAGCAACGTCAGTTCCGCTCGGTGTCGCGGAAAAGTCCCACGAGATCGCACAGATCGTAAAATCCCTCGAACCCATCACGAACCCCAACATGAAGTCGGACTTGACCACGGCCACGGCTCTGGCCAGCGCGGCCCTCACTGGAGCCCTGGCGAACGTTGAAATTAATCTGGCCTCCCTGAAAGATCAGACCTTCGCGGCGGAAGTGGGCCGCCGGACCGCCCTCCTGTCCTAGAGTCGCTTGGCAAGGAGACTTTGCTGGCAACGTCTCTGCCAGCATCTAGAAACTGCCGCCTTCTTTTTTCGCGTGACCGAGTGGAAATCCAGCACTCCGGGTTATGGCGTGATAAGGTTACCCGTCTCCAGGAGGCCATCGCCGATGCGCCGAACTGCGTTCCTGTGCCTTTCCCTTCTGCTGATTGCCACGAGCGCCCTGTTGCTCAGCTTGAACGGCTGCAGCGGGAGCGGTCCGACCAAGATCATTCCCCCCGGGCAAATCAAGCATGTGGTCATCATCTTTCAAGAGAACCGCACTCCCGATAATCTCTTTCAAGACACGGTCCTGATGGCCAACGGGGCCGACATCGTCAGTTCCGGCCTCAATTCCTCCGGTCAGACCATCCCGCTCATTGCCGGACCCTTGGCGACGAACTATGACCTCAGCCACGCGCATTCCGCGTTCGTTGAGATGTATGACGGCGGCAAGATGGACGGCGCTGACCTGATAACGGTCGCCTGCAACAAGGGCGCAACCAACTGCCCTCCGGCCAATCCTCAATATTTTTATGTGAATCCCTCTGACGTTGCGCCCTATTTTCAGATGGCCGAGCAGTACACCTTCGGCGACCGCATGTTTCAGACCAACGAAGGACCCAGCTTTCCCGCTCATCAGTTCATTCTTTCCGGAACGTCGGCGCCCACGGCTACCAGCAACCTGTTCGCATCCGAAAACCCAGCAGTCGGCGCGGGCTGTGCCGCGCCCCCAGGGGCAACCGTCAGCCTCATCGACCCCAACGGCAACGACGCCGGTACGATGTATCCCTGTTTCGAACATCCCGCGCTCACCGACGAACTCGATGCCAAGGGGTTGTCCTGGCGCTACTACGCGCCCACCCCCGGCTCCATTTGGACCGCTCCCAATGCCATCCAGCACATTTGTGGCCCCAATGCTCCGCCACCCAACGCCACTGCCTGTACCGGCTCCGATTGGACCAACAACGTCGTCATTCCTGAGACCCCGATCCTCACCGACATCGCCAACGGGAACCTCGCCCAGGTGAGCTGGGTCATTCCCACGGACCCAAATTCCGACCACGCCGGAAACGTAAACGGCACCGGCGGACCATCCTGGGTGGCCGCCATCGTCAACACCATCGGACACAGTTCCTACTGGGCAAACACCGCCATAATTGTTACCTGGGACGATTGGGGAGGCTGGTACGACCACGTCGCGCCGCCATCGATCGTCAACGACGGAACGAGTTGGGGATCAGGCTACGTCTACGGCTTTCGCGTGCCTCTGATCGTGATTTCGCCCTACGCCAAAGCCCGGCATATTTCTCACGTCAACCATGATTTCGGAAGCATCCTGAACCTGATCGAGGAGACCTTCAGCCTGCCGTCGCTGGGCTACGCCGATGCCCGCGCGGACGATCTTTCCGACTGCTTTGATTTCACCCAGACGCCGCTGGTCTTCCAAACCATCAACGCGCCGGAGAATGCCGAGTATTTTCTAAACGACAAGAGCCCGAGAACCGGTCCGGATGACGACTAGGCCGCGTTTTGAGAGTCCGGATTCTAAGCGCTATGGCCTGGTTTCGACAGTTACACTCACCATTGGAGTTTATTCGCGCTGAGCGGCAGGAGGGCACTCATCATGTTTCGGGAACGTAGCGCTTAAAATCGTGTTGGTGTTGGTTGGGCTGTTGTTTTCGGCGGCGATTATCCCCGTCATCGGCGGTCTACGTGACCCGGCACATTCGGACAGGGGCGATACTATGATGATGGGTCTTTATACAGCACTGGGCATTTTCTTGCTCCTTGCGGCGCGGATTCCATCGGCGCATCGCAGCCTGATCGCCTTCGCGGCTTGGTCGAGCTTCGCGCACGCCGTTGTTATGTCTCTGCTGGGATTGGAAATTGCGAGCGAACGGACAGGATTTCTCGTCGGCTCTGCCATTCTGGTTGTAATTGGCGTAGCCCTTATCGTGTTGGGTCCGAGGAGACGCTCGAGAGAGCCAGTAACCCCATTCGGCGTTTGACTGTCTCAAAACCGCCATTACACTCGTTGCCGGTGGTGCACTCCGCTAATTGTCAATGAGCATGATGGCTTCGTACGGTTAGTCACGTTTTCAAGGGGTCACCGGTACGGGGTTGGGCAACAACTGGTTCCTGTAAGCCTTGCTGAACCGCACACGGAGGAACCAGTAGATCAGTAGGGGGAGCGGCAGCAGTGCTAGGAGGGTCAGAAATATCGAGCCGCGCAGGAAAGCCGGAAAAACTTGCTGCTGACCGAGGAAGAAAGAGCCTGTCGCAATGAAGAGTCCGTAGCACATGCGCCACAAGTGCCGAGTGATGCGCTGCCGGCCCGAAATTCCTCCAGGAGCGAGCATTCGGACGTCCCCCGCAGTGGCGAGCAAGAGGATGGCACCGAAGAAGAAGCTCATGCCGGCCGGGGCAGCAGTTTTGTCAACGCCGCCGGGGTTGTGGAGGGTGTAAACACCCAAGGCGACAGCCGAAATTGCGCCGCCGAGGCCGATGAAAAGTGCACACCAGTCAATAAGACCTGTGAATTCTCCGCGGCGTCCGGCAAGCCAGGCCGTGCCGATTAGGTAGAAGGTGCCAACGCTGCCGACAACGTTGCCCTGCTGGGATTTCAGGATGGCGAGGCATAACGCGCTGGCGGCCAGGGTCAGCATGGCAACGGTGAACACGTTGCCTGATGCGCGGTGAAGCCTGCCGCCCGATGCTTCCAGCGAGGATATGCAGAATTAAGAGCGGGAGCCGCATTGTTCCCATCCTTATCGCCCTCCACCCATCCAGGTTGGCTGTGAAGACAGGAAACGAGTGCTGCCGGGGTGAAGTTCGAATCCTTGTGCCGTGATCCAAGCCGACGTGCTGGAATTAATCCGTGATGTGCCGCGGACACGATATTGACGCATCGGAATCCCCGGAGCCTACCTGAGATTCTGCCACCAAGAGGAAAGCGATTCTGTGCACTTCAGCTCAGAATCATCTCAATTGGCGAAAATCCCCATTACGCTCAGTGACCTAAATCCCTCACTGGACTCCGCCTGGTCACTGGGCATGTACTTCTGTTCCGCTTTTTATTCCGCAATCGGGATTGCAAGTAAAATACAATGAAGCGATCTACTTACTACAAGGGTTGATCGCGCATCCAAGTTAAGTGGTGCAACCCTAACGTTTTTCTGATTCGAGGCGCTATGAAACTCTTCGTTGTGAACGGATTAAAGATTTCCCTGGCTTCTCTGCTCCTGGTTTCCATGGCCTACGCCATGCCCCTGGCCTCGTCGGCCCGAGCCTGCATCCCTGCCGACCTGTTGCAGCTGATTTCGGTCGACTACCGCGCCATCAAAGACTCGCCCACTGCGCTGGCTCTGAAGCAGCAACTGATGCCCGACAACATCAAGCAGTTTGAGGCGGCCCTCAAGGGTATCGGCCTTGATCCCGACAAAGATATCGACACCCTCACCTTCGCCTCGTTCCGCGCCGGCAAGCAGGGCGTGAAGACCGTCGGCGTGGCGGCCGGACCGTTCAACATGAAGGCTGTGTTGAAAAAAATGAAGCTGCAGAAGTACGTGCCCAAGAAATACGGCACATCCGATATTTACCCCATGGACGGCGGCTTCGTCATGAGCTTCCTCGATGACAGCACGCTGCTGTTCGGTGACTCCACCGCAATCCGCGTCGCGCTCGACACCCGCGACGGAAGTGTTCTAAGCCTCGACACCAACGGCGACATGGCCGACATGATGTCCAGCGTCGATTCCGAGCCCGTCTGGAGCATCCTCGACCAGGGCGGCACGCAGAACATGATGCACTCCGCCATGGGAGACGCCTCGAAGGTTGCCGACTACGACTCCGTCAAGAAGCGCCTGATGGGCTCGCGCTACACCATGAATTTCTCGAGCGGCGTGAACTTCGATCTCACCGTGGTCACTTCCGACTCCGTGACCGCGAGCACCGTGTCGTCGCTGGTCAAGGCCGGCATCATGCTCAAGAAAATGAGCGCCACGCCCGCCGAGAAGATCGCGGTCGAGAACACCACCGTCGACTCTGACGGCTCCAACGTGGCAGTGCATTTCAAAGCCAGCGACCAGCAGTTTCAGTCGCTCATGCATTCCGACCTATTCGCAGCTGTCACCCACTAGGCGAGGCCTCCGACTCCTTGTCATCCTGAGCGTAGCGGGTGCTTCGCGAAGCGAAGCACCCGCGCAGTCGAAGGATCCCTGCCTAGGGCCGTTCGATCTCGAGGCAGCCCAGCGTAAACGCATAAGGAAATCCGCTCGGATCGTTCTCTTTCCTGTACCCGCCATCGAAGAAGACAAACATCCGCGATGGATCACTCTCGCTGTAATGCACTGAAGGTTTCCACGGTCCGGCATGCCACCCACGGTCGGTTGCGTTCATAATCTGACAGGGTGGGCTCCAATCTTTGAAATCGGAGGATGGCGTCGCGCACTGGCACCACCACAACCCGGTGGACGCGGGCGCTGCCGCCTTGCCCAGCCAGACCTTCGAAAAGACGGCTTCATAGCCCTGGCTTCCCTTGATCACGCAAAAATCGAAAACCTTCTCATCGCCGGGAATGAAGATTTTATGTTGGGTCCAGTTAGTGCGGCCATCCGCGCTTTCGGCGAACCCCTGAACCAGATAGTCCTCGAGATTCGAGCCAGCGACGTACCACATCTTCCACTTGCCGTCGGCATAGACAAGATTCGGTTCGTAAACACTGCCCCGCTCCCAATCCTCATTGGCGACGAACACCGGCTCTCGCTCATCAACCCACGCACGGCCGTCCCATTCCAAACAGCCAATTGTGTACGGGCCCCACGGATTCGCAGCCGCACCCGCATAGTAGATGCGATCGACCCAGGTTTGACGCTGCAAATCCCATCCCTTCACATAAGCCGGGCAGTGGCGCCCGCCCTTCAGGTCCCATGCCTGGCTGGCTTCGTGCCCAGCCAGCAGCGCAATGCGAGTCGGATCTTTGGGATCAGGAGTTAACGTCCATCCCTGGGCGGAGAGCGGCGCTCCGGCAGGAAGTGACGCGCTGAACAACTGAATGCCCTCATGTCCTTGCGCCTCGCCGGCCACATACATCCACCAGCGATCGCCGCGCTTCGCCACGCTGGCGTCGGTGATCTCGCTGACATTGGTCAGCGGCGCAAACCCATCCTTCGGATCAAAAATCTTTGCTTCCTTGCCCGCCGTTTCCTGGCCCGTCGTTTCCTTGCCCGTCATCGAGATTGCTTTTTCTGAGCCTCGCGTTTCACCCGCGCCCATCCATCTTTCACAATCTGCCGCGCCCGCCCGACGGCCAGCGCATCCTCGGGAACATCCGCAGTAATGCACGACGCCGCCCCCACGTACGCGCCCTTGCCCACGCGCACCGGTGCCACCAGCGTGCTGTCGCTGCCGATGAACACTCCATCCTCAATTACGGTCGTGTGCTTGTTCACCCCGTCATAGTTGCAAGTGATCGTTCCGGCGCCGATGTTTACGCCCGCCCCGATCTCCGCGTCTCCCAGATACGTCAGGTGATTCGCCTTCGATCCCTTGCCCAGCTTGATCTTCTTGGTCTCAACAAAATTTCCCACATGCGCGCCTTCGCCGATCTCGCTCCCCGGACGCAGGTGCGAATACGGTCCCAGCACGGCCCCGGCACTGATCGCGCGCTCTTCCATCACGCATCCCGGACGCACCATCACTCCGTCTCCGATTTCAGAGTCGCGAATCACGCAATACGACCGCACCCGGCAGCCGGTGCCAATGCGCGTCTTCCCCAGCAACTGCACGTAAGGTTCGATCACCGTGTCCGGGCGCAATCTCCACATCGGCATCGATCACGCATGTCGCCGGATAAAACACCGTCACGCCCTCCGCCATCAACTGCTGGCATTTTGCCAGTCGCATCTTCTCGTCGATGTCGGCCAGTTCCGCCCGCGTATTTCCGCCCAGGACCTCGCTGGCGTTCGCCGTCTTCCACGCCACCACGCGCCGGCGCGCCTTCGACGCAGCGAGAACTTCCGCCATGTCGGTCAGGTAATACTCGCCGTGGGCGTTGGCAGTCGAGAGTTTCTCGATGTTCCCGTAAAGTTCCTTCACCGCAAACACGTAGAAGCCGGAATTAATCTCGCGGATCTTTTTCTGCGCCGCGCTCGCAGCCTTCTCCTCCACGATCGCCTTCACCTCGGCGCTCGCGTGGGCTCTTCCGCAACACTCGGCCGTATCCCGTCGGATTCTCCAGGTCCGCGCTTAGCAGCGTCATCGCGGCACGCTCTTCCAGATGAAAATCTGCGCAGGCGTCCGATTGTCTCCGGAGTAATCAGAGGAGCATCGCCCGAGAGCACGATCACGTGGTCATATCCCGCCAGCGCTTCCTGCTGCGACCATGAGCGCGTGGCCGGTTCCTCTTTGCTCGGCCTGCAGCACAAAGTTGATGCCCGTATGCGCCATCGCTGTCCGCACGCGATCGGCCTCGTGTCCGATGATCGCGTAGACATCTTTCGCCGGAACGATCCGTACTGCCGCCCGGATCACATGCTCCAGCAGGGGCTTTCCGCCGACTTCATGTAACACTTTAGGAAGCTGCGATTTGAGCCGGGTTCCCTTGCCCGCCGCCATGATGGCAACCGCGATCCGCGCGGCGAAGCCGGAGCCGATCCGCGGCGAAGAACGGCCGTGAGATTCGAAGTCTTCGTGTTCGCTTTCGATTTCTTCATTCGGCTTCAATATACCGTGCCCGTGCAGAGATGGCTATTTTCCTGCTCCTTGACCTAGAATTCATCTCGGCGCACGCAAGCGACGGGTTATGGCGGCCACGCTCACACCATACCGGGAAAGGTAACGTATCCATGCCGAAGTACGTCATTGAGCGCGACATTCCGAACAGATTGGAAACGTGACCCCCGACCAGGTCATCGCTATCTCGCAAAAATCCTGCAGCGTGCTCAATAAGCTGGGTCCGCAAATCCAGTGGCTGCACAGCTACGTCACGCAGGACAAAATCTATTGCGTCTACATCGCTCCCAACGAGGAAATGGTGCGGGAACATGCCAAGCAGGGCGGCTTCCCCGCCAACCGGGTTTCGGAAGTGAAGTTGGTCATCGATCCGACGTCGGCCGAGGCGTAGATCACGCTAGAGCCCCAGCCCTCCATCCACCGCCAGAATCTGCCCGGTAACAAATTGCGGCGCGGTTGCGAAAAACAAAACCGCCTCGGCAATCTCTTCTCCGCGTCCGTTTCGCTGCATCGGCGTCTGCTTGGCCATGCTCCGCATAAACGCAGCCGCGGACTTTTCTCCGAGATCGATCATCCCCGGAGCCACCGCATTCACCGCGATCTCGGGCGCCAGCGCCTTCGCCATCACTTTCGTCAGCATGTGCAATGCGGCCTTCGACGAGCAATAGTGCGCGTGCGTCGCCCAAGGTCGCAGTCCTCCGAGGGATCCCATGTTGATGATCTTCGCTTCCACCGGCCCCGCACTCTTGCCACGCTTCCGCCGCATCCACTTCAAAGCCTCGCGGGACGACCAGAAACGGCCCGCGCGTGTTGGAGGCGAAAATCGCATCCCACTGCCGCACCGTCAGCTTTTCGAACTCCGCCGTCTCGTAGTTGGCGGCATTGTTCACGAGAATGTCGATGCGGCCCAGTTCGCGCCCAGCCTCTTTCATCATCGCCCGAACACTGGCCTCATCGGTCACATCGCAGCGCAGCGCAAATGCCCGCACACCGAACCCCGACAGGTCGACGACCGTCTCCTGCGCTTCCCGCGCCGAGTTCCTGAAGGTGATGGCTACATCCGCGCCAGCCTTCGCCAGTGCGAGCGCCGATGCTCGTCCCAATCGCCGCGCCGCACCCGTAATAAGCGCAGTTTTGCCCTGAAGAGGTTTTTCGCGATGGTCCTGCATGGAGGGATTCTACCGTTCAGCCTGGCAACTTGTCGCAGGCAGGTCTGGGCTTCGAAATCCGGATTTCGTTGATCTGAGACTGCGAGAACCGCTGGTTAGCACTGCACCAAGCGGGAGAGCACCTCGGGCAAGAGGCTGATCTCCTCAGATCTCGCCACGACGGCGTCGACCTGTTTGGTCGCTCCGGGCGCCAATTTCCTTTCGTCTGTTACCAACAGAATTACAGGGATCTCCGGCTTCTTGCGTTTCAGTTCCCCGGTGATGAGCGCGGCCTCCGTTCCATGCTCATTGAGATCGATCACAACCGCATCCACTTCCTCCTGCCCAAACCGGCGGATACCTTCGTGACCGCTGCCGGAGCTGAATACTCTCCAGCCATGCTCGTTGAGCAGAGCGCAGCGCAAGTTCAGTAACACGGGATTGCTGCCGATACAGAGGACACTTCTGCCATGTCGCATAATTACCGGCTCCCCCTCGCCCGAGATGATGCACACCTGTTGGGCACCGGGCCTTCCCAGTTCAAGCAACCTGATATCACAGTTGATGCCCGAGACACCGTGTCCGAAATCACCCGCCAATGTCGACACTGCCCAGTTCTGCGGTCAAGCCATCAGACCAATTGCGAGGCAGCAACAATCCTTTAGTTCACTTGCTGCTGGAAAGATGCCAATCCGCCGCGCTAGAATCTCTCGCCATGTCGGAACTCCGCACTGTTTTGGTTTATTCCCGGAAGGGATGCCACCTTTGCGAGGTCGTCAAGGAGAGCCTTTCGAAGCTCTCCCGCCGCGGCGGCTTCACCTGGCGCGAGATCGACGTCGACACCGACTCCGATCTTCGGCGCCAGTTCAATGACGAAGTCCCGGTTGTTTTCATCGACGGTCGCAAAGCCTTCAAGTATCGGATGGATGAGCAAGAATTCCTGCGCCGTTTAGCCAGCTAGCTTCCTACCTTGTAAACCTGGTCTTTTTCCAGTACAATCTCCGTCGCGGCATGCTCTAAAGCGCACCGAACTCTATGCGGACCCGCGCAATCTTTTTCTGCACGATGTAGTCCTCGACTCCTGTCGCCGCAATCCGGCAAAGACCGCGATCATCGATACCTCTTGCGGCCGCCGTGTGACCTACGCGGAATACGGAGAAACAGTCGAAAGTCCTGGCGCATGGCCTGATCGCGGCCGGCGTCAAGCCCGGTGAGGTTATCGCCATTTTCCTCTCGAATTCCTGGGAATTCTGCGTAGCTTTCCATGCCGCCCAACTCGCCGGAGCCATTCCCACTTTGCTCAATCCCACATTCCGCGAGCGCGAAGTTCGATATCAACTCGATAATTCCGGCGCGGCAATCTTGATCACGGACGGCGGAAATATCGAAGGCATCAATCTCGCCGGATTGGCGAATCTGCGCCGGGTTTACACGACACGCCAGTCTGCGTCCGGGCACTGAACCTTTCGCGAATCTCATGAGCAGTTCAGAGGCTCGTTCCCGGACCCAGCCATCCCTCCGACCAAGCCCTCGCCGCGCTTCCCTACTCCAGCGGCACCACCGGCTTGCCCAAAGGAGTGATGCTCTCCCACTCCAATCTCGTCTCCAACATTTATCAGTTCATCGGACCGAATGGGTCCGCGCTGAATTCCGCCGACAAGATCCTCTGCTTTCTGCCGCTCTATCACATCTACGGCCTGAATGTGATGCTGAATCCGTCGATGGTTCTCGGCGCGACGCTGGTGCTGGTGCCTCGCTTCCATGCGAAGCGACTCACCCAGTCATGATCGACGAAGACATGACCATGATGCCGTTGGTCCCGCCAGCCATGAATGCGCTTTGTCAGGCCGCCGAGGCCGGCCAGTTTCCTCGCGACCATCAAGTCCACTGGGTGAAGTCCGGAGCCGCGCCTTTGGCTCCCGATCTGGCCCGCCGATTCACCCAGCTCACCAACATTCCTGTCTGTCAGGGATACGGCATGACCGAGGCTTCGCCCGTCACCCATCGTCGGCTTTCTCGAATCCGGCTGGTACCGTCCCGATTCCATCGGCCATCCGCTGGCCGCAACCGACTGCCGCGTACTTTCGCAGACGGATATCGATCCCGACCGACACTCCTGAGGATCTCACCGAAGCGCCCTCCGGCCAGCCCGGAGAACTGGTCATGCGGGGCCCGCAATTTATGTTGGGCTACTGGAGGGAACCGCAAGCCACCGCGGCCGTCCTGCGCGACGGCTGGTTCTGGTCAGGCGATATTGTCACTCGCGATCGCGAAGGCTTCTACCGCGTCGTCGACCGCAGTAAGGAAATGATCAAGTACAAAGGCTTCGCCGTGGCTCCTGCTGAGGTCGAAGCCGTCCTGCTCGAACATCCCGCGGTGAAGGAGTGCGGCGTGGTCGGGCGTCGGGACGACGCCGCCGGAGAGATTCCCGTCGCCTTCGTCGCCCTGCGCAACGGTTTTGTCGACAGCCCCAAGCTTGCAGAAGAACTCTGTAGCTTCGTCGCCGACCGTCTTACTCACTACAAGCAGCCGCGCCAGATCCACTTCGTCGACGCCGTTCCCAAGACGGCCTCAGGAAAAATCCTGCGCCGTGAATTGCGAAAGTCCATCAGCTGAATCCGGGTGCCCCACCCTTCTCGCGTTCTTCGCGAGAGGGTGGGGATTTTGAACTCGCTAACCCCTCACTGCTTCTGCTCCGAAGCCGGCAGCTTCCGCGCCGCCAGGAACTTCCAAATCACATCATCCGCATTCAAATCCTGACTCGTCTTGCCGATCGCGTTCTCCGCTTCATACTGCTCCCCGCCCGGCCACGTATTGCCCGCGCCCTTCACGCTGTACAGGACAACCTGCGCGCTCTGTTGGCAGCCATCGTAGGTGTCAACTTTGATTTCCACGCCGCCTTTCGCGCTCGGCGGCAATTTGGTCTTCTCCGGCTTTTCCCCACAGCGATCGATCTTCGCCCAAGACTTGGCGCTGTCTTCCACCGAAATCGTCGCCAGACTAAGATTCTTTTCGGTACCGCCGCCGTACGGAACGACCGGGTCAGAAGTCCCACTGATCATCACCAGCGGCACCGCACGCGGAGGTACACAAATCATGGTCTTCGGCATCGCCGCACCCACTGCCGCAACCGCGGCAACGCGATCGCCTAGGGCGCAGCCCAAGCGCAGGCTCATAAAGCCGCCTTCGGACAATCCAGCCGCATAAATCCGCGAAGCATCCACGGAAAACTTGGTTCCCATCTGGTCCAACATTTGAGAAAAGAAGGCAACGTCATCGGCGGGCGGCTCGTGTCGATCTTCCGGCGCCTGACTTTGCGGCTGCTGCTGTCCCCCGCCGCGCGGATATCCTCCTCCGCCGCCACCGCCTCCGGGATATCCTCCTCCACCACCTCCGCCTCCCGGATATCCGCCTCCGCCGTGGTGGCGTCCGCCACCCGGTCCCATGGTCGCCGGCCGCTTCTCCTGCGGTCGAACTCCCACATTCCACCTCCCATGTAACGCAATGGGATAAACCACAATCACGCCTTCCTTATCGGCTAGAGCATCGAAGCCCGTAAGCCGCTCCATGTCTTCCGCGTCCTGATTCATGCCATGCAGCAGCACCACCACCGGATAGTGCTGTTTCGCGTCATAGCCTTTCGGCAGCCGGACCATGAAGTTGCGGTCTACATCGTCGACGGTGACTTTTTCCTTGGTTTCCTGTGCCCAGAGCGCTTGAGGGACCAATACGGCCAATACCACAGCGACGCAGCCAGTTGCTGTTGCCAGCGTTCCGTACAGCCCTGTCAATTTCATTTTTTCTCCAAGACTTTTCTCCAAAATGACTACCCGGAACCCCAAGCAGCTACTCCCTTGCTTGGAAGCGTCTGCGGCCCCGAAAGTTGGCCCGCGAAGGGAACTTTCCGGGCCCTGCCTCCGTATCGATTGTTGTAAGCCAATTCAACTCCGGCACACGCGCCGGCGCAACCAGGAAGGAGAAACACCATGGACGGACTCACCGGCTTCGCAGCGGTCGTCATGATTTTCGGAATGCCTACGGCTGTATTAGGAATGTATACGTTTTACCGCGTGCGAAAACTTCGCACGGAAGAGCGGCTCGCCGCCATGCAGAGGGGCGTAACCGTCCCCATCGAGCCCGACCTCAGCGAGGGGGCCCACTCCCGTCGCGCCGGAATTTTGCTGATCGCCGGAGCCGTCGGCTACATGCTGGCCTTCAGCATCATCTCGAGAATCGAACCCGATGCCCTGATCGCCTCCGCCTTCGGCGCCATCCCGTTCACGCTCGGCCTCGGCTATCTTCTGGACTCCGCCCTGATTCGCCGCGACGCTCGCGCCGCGTAAAAGGTTGCACCGGAAATGAGGCGGGTGCCCCACCCTTCTCGCGCACTTGGCGAGAGGGTGGGGACTTTGACTTTCATTCTCCCATCAGAAACTTAAACTGCGCCTCGTTCAGCGGAACCACGCTCAGCCTTCCCTGCCGCGCCAGCGGAGATTCCGCGAACAGCGGGTTCGCCTTCGCTTCCGCCAAAGTGACCGGCTTCGCATTGGCCTTGCCAACTTTGATCTTCACCTGCGGGTTCTTCGCGTCCGAGGCATCCACCGACACCACCGACGCCGTGCCCACCGCGCTCTTCTCATCGCCCGTGTGGTAAATGATCAGCCGCTCGCCCGCCTTCATCCCGCGTAGATTCTTCAACGCCACCGGATTCGACACGCCGTCCCAGATGGTCGTTTTCTCCCGCTGCAAATCCGCAAATGAATACGTTGACGGTTCCGTCTTCAATAGATAATCCATATCATCCTCGATCGTTAGAAGTAACCTTCGTTTTGAAAGGGCGCGGCTTTCAGCCGCGCCGTAGATTCCGCAAAAAGTAGATCCCGCAAAAAAGACAGCGGTTTTAGCCGCCCGCACTAGAACTTGAACTTGCCCGCGTATACCAGGTGCTCGCCGCAGTGAAATTTTCCAATATCCACCAGTTGCTGATCGAACCGCCGCGCCGTCGCAATTTCATTTCTTAGTTCGGCGTACCACATCGCGTCAAAATACGCCGAGCACCGCGCTCCCGGAGACTGGCTCGCGTTCACCACGTCGGCGCGGATGCCGCCGTCTATGGACTCGGTCGCAGCGGCGAGCAATTCTAGTTCGGCTTCTTGTTCGGATCCGGGGGTGGCGAATCCGGCTTCGGGGGCGCGTTCGGATCTTTCGGACGATCGTCATACACCGAATACTGACTCTGCGGCCGTTTCAGTTTAATCGTGATCTCCGTCTTTTCCTTCTCTACGTCGTAGTCTTCCCCGATAGGTCTGAAATCCCTGCGCCAGCACCTGCACCCGCAGCATGCCGTACGGGACGCCGTCAAAATTCGCCTTCCCGTCCGGATCGGTTTTCAACTCCATGCCCCCGCGTTCCTGCTTGCCCTTCGGGTTCACCTCATGCATGATCACCGCCGCATTGCGCACGGGCTTCCCGTTGTCGTCCTTGACCACGAGGAAGTAGAGATACGACGTCTTCTCGGTATCCTTATCCTGCTGCCCCCAGGCCGCGCCCGCCATCGCCAGCACCGCCATCACGACTCCGGTAAAGAAGATCTTTCTCATGCGAGCCATTTTATGCAGCCGCGCACTCCCTGTCATCTTCGGCCTACACCCCGGCCAAACTCGCCGGCCAACTCCCCGCCAACTCCCCGCCAACTCCATGACCGTTATCGCCCACGCTCTTTTACAATGCCGGGGTGAAGACCTGGGACGTAATCGTCATCGGCGGAGGCATTATCGGCCTCTCGCTCTCCATCGCACTGCGCAAGCGCGGCGCATCCGTCTTGGTAGTAGAGCGCGGAGAACCCGGTCGCGAAGCCTCCCACGCCGCCGGCGGCATGCTGGTCGACTGCCCCCTTGAAACTCCTGCTGCCCTGCAACCCTGGCCACGGCCAGCGCCCGCATGTATCCGGAATTCGCCTACGAATTGGAAGTCGAGTCGGGGATGAAGGTCGATCTGAGGGACCAGGGCACGATTTTGTTCCCTCGCTGTCGAGCACGCTTCACCACGCCGCGGCATCGGAGTTTCGTTCCTGCGAGCGTCGCAACTTGGAACCATCGCTCGCCAGATGCAATCTCCACCGGCCAGCGTTCTACCTTCAAGAACGCAGCGTCGATCCGCGCGCTCTCACCGCCGCTGCGTGGAAGACCGCCAAACACCGCGGCGTGGATTTCTCCTCTGGCGACGAAGTCACCGCCATCAACACTACCGACGGCCGCGCCAGCGGCGTGACCACGACCAAGACGCTTTTCTGCCGCCAAAGTCGTCAACTGCGCCGGCGCCTGGTCGGGACAAATTGGTCCCCACTCGCATTCCCACCCGCCCTGTCAAAGGCCAAATGCTCTGCCTGCTCATGCCCTCGCGCACGCTTCTTAAGGCATGTCATCCGCGCTCCCGAGGTCTACCTCATCCCGCGCAGCGACGGACGCCTGCTGGTCGGCGCCACCGTCGAAGAAGCTGGATTCGACAAGCGCACCGACCTCGCCACCATCCAGCGTCTGCATCAGGCCGCCCTGGCTCTGGTGCCCGAAACTCGCCGACGCCAAAATTCTCGAAGACTGGGCGGGCCTCCGCCCCGGAACGCCCGACGCGCTCCCCATCCTCGGCGCGACCGCAACCCCCGGCTACTACGTCGCCACCGGCCACTTCCGCGACGGCATCCTCCTCGCCCCCATCACCGCCGAAGTAATGACCGCAAGTCATCGAGGGCCGCAATCCAGAAAATGATCTGACCGCATTCTCGCCCGCAAGATTCCACTAACTGCGGATGCCCCATTTCTCGCGCGTTTTCTGCGCGAGAAGCTGGGACGTTGCGCCGCAGCGGGTCAGATTGCGTAGAGACGTAGCTTGCTCCGTCTCAGCCCAGCGCCCATCCTCTTCGCGCTATACTGTTTCGTTTCCCGTGTCGCACCTATTTGCAGTCTTGAGTTTTCCCTCGAAAGGATCAACCCATGGCCTCTCCGCCGTCGATTTTGCCCGCAGTAATCAGCAGCGCTTTCTGAACGAACTGAAAGATCTCCTCCGCATTCCGAGCGTCAGCACTCTCGAAGAGCACAAGCCCGACATTCAAAAAGCCGCCGATTACGTGGCCGCCGACCTGCGCCGCATCGGCATGGAAAACGTCGAGATCATCCCCACCAAGGGCCATCCCCTCATCTACGCCGAATGGCTGCACGCCGCCGGCAAGCCCACCGTCGCTGTGCTACGCCCACTACGACGTGCAGCCCGCCGAGCCGCTCGACGAGTGGCACACTCCGCCCTTCGAGCCCACCGAGCGCAACAACAATCATCTACGCCCGCGGCGCCGTCGACGACAAAGGCCAGCTCTGGATGGAAGTCAAAGCTCTCGAATCCCTCATGCAAAGCGGCGGCGGCAAGCTGCCCATCAACGTGAAAGTGATTTTCGAAGGCGAAGAGGAAGTTGGCGGCGAGTCCATCGCCGAATACCTTCGCAAGCAGAAAGCCAAGCTGAAAGCCGACTTCGCGCTGGTCTGCGACACTGAACTCTTCGCGCCCGATCTTCCCACGCTGTGCGTCGGCCTGCGCGGCCTGGTCTACACCGAAATCGAAGCCCGGCGGCGCCAAAACCGATCTGCACTCCGGCGTGTACGGCGGCGCGGCGCCCAATCCCTTCTTCGCCCTCATCGAAATCATCAGCAAGCTGAAAGACGCCAAGGGCAAAATCCTGATCCCCGGCTTCTACAAAAACGTGAAGGCCCCGACCAAAGACGAACTCAAAGCCTGGAAGCGCCTGCCCTTCAACGAAGAGCACTACCGCAAGACCGAAGTCGGCTCGAAAGTTCTTACCGGAGAGCCCGGCTACTCCGTCCTCTACCGCACCTGGGCGCGCCCCACGCTGGAAGTCCACGGCATGCCCGGAGGCTTCATCGCCGCCGGCGCCAAGACCGTGATCCCCGCCAAAGCCCAGGCGAAGGTTTCCATGCGCCTCGTCCCCAACCAGGATGCCGACGACATCCTGAAAAAATACACCGCGTATGTGAAGAAGCTGACGCCTAAGGGCATCGAAACCACCATCAAAGTGCACAGCAAGGGCCCCGCCGCCGTGGTCGGCACCGACAACCCCTATATCAAAGCCGCCACTGAAGCCCTGCACGACACCTTCAAGAAAGAGACCGTCTTCATCCGCAGCGGCGGCTCCATTCCCATCGTCACCGATTTTCAAGACGTCCTGAAGATTCCCAGCGTGATGATGGGCTTCGGCCTTCCCGACGACAATCTCCACGCCCCCAACGAGAAGTTTCACATTCCCAACTTCCACCACGGCATCGAAACCATCTGCCGCTTCTTCGAGAAACTGGGCGAAAAATAGTCCCTCTAAGAGGTTCAGCGCAGCAAAGAAAAAGGGCATCCCGATAAGATTCGGGATGCCCCACCATTTACGCAGATGACCAGGACCTGAGCCCCTAGTCAGGCTTCTGCTGTTCTCGCTTCTTCTGTTCTTCCTCTTGTTTTTTCTCCTGCGGCGTTAACGGCTTCGGTTTCTGCGGAGGCGCTGCTTTCACCGGAGGCGGAGCCGGCTTCGTCGTCGCCGGAGGCGGCGTTCGCTGCTGCGGACGCTCGCTCGGCGGAGGGGTTTGCGGACGCGGAGCCGGTTCGGGCCGAGCCGCCTCCGGACGAACAGGCGCCGGATGAACCGCTTCGGGTCGAGCAGGTTCGGGTCGATTGTTCGGCTGGACCGCTGGCGGACGATTCATCTCCGGCTGATTGGGCTGAGGCTGGTTGGCCTGAGGACGGTTCGGTGCCTGCTCGACACGATTGTTTCCTGGACGATATTCCGGTTGTGGTGCAGGCGTCGGAGCGACCGGTCGACTCGGCTGTGCAGGAGCCGCCACTGCCGGGCGCTCGTTGGCCGCCGGAGGATTTCCCGGACGATTCATCGGCTGATTCGTCGGCTGAGTCATGGGCTGATTGACGGGCCGATTCATGGGCTGATTCGCAGGCTGATTCATGGGTTGGCTCGCCGCTGGTGCGGTTTGTCCCGGTCGCCCTGCATTCGGCAGGTTAGCCGGATGTCCTGCGTTGGGCGTTGCTGGTTTCCCCGGAGGCGCTTGCCTCACCATGGGCCTCGCCACGGCGGCACTGGCAGGACGCAACGTCTGCACTTCACTCCTGGCTAACGGTTGTCCAGGATGCGCCGCCAAGGCCTGCTGTTGTTTCGCAAAAGCCACCGGCGGCGGAGGCGGTGTTTTCTTGGCGACGATTTGGCGGTTGGCTACCGCGGCCGGCGGTGCGGCCACATGGCCCACGCTCGCGGCTCTCGACCCGAGTACGCTTTCTCGCGTCGGCGCCACCGCGACTCGCGCATTCATCGGCGCCGCGGCGATTTCGCGCGCGCTCACCGTCACCGCAACCTTCCCCACCGGCTGCGCACTGGTGAACGCACGTTGCGGAACCACCATCACCGCGCCCTGCACATTCCGGTTCGCATAGGTAATGTTCGTGACGTTGGTGGTGTTGTTGATGATGGTGGTGTTATAGACGGTGGTCACCTGCGTGATGTTCACCGTGGTATTGCTGATGTTGACGCGATTCACGTAGGCCTGGCTCACGTGGTACGACGGCACATACACTTCCCGCGGACCCAGAGGGAACCATCCCACGTTGCCTCCGAAACCACCGGGGCCGCCGCCGATAAAGACCACCAGGGCGGGCGCATACACCGCTCTTACAGCTACGGGACCCGACACCCAGCCCCAGCGTCCGCCGACCGTCACCCAGCGTCCGTAGTGGAAGGGCGCGTAGCCCCACGAAGAGTCATCGACCCAGGTCCAGCCCCAGGGAGAAATCCAATCCCAATGGCCTTCATGATAGGGCGCCCAGCCGCCGGCAACCCGGTTGGGGAACCAAACGTGGCCGTAGTTCGAATCGTCGCGCCAGTCGCCGTAGTCGTCGAGGTCGTCATAGCCGACCACATCCGGGGAAAGATATTCCGACGAACGCGAGTTATCGTGGCGGTGGTCGCGGAAGTCGGACCAGTTGTCGAATTCGTCAGAGCCGTAAATCGGTTCAACGTCGGCGTAGAGCGAGTCAGCGCCGCTGAATGTGCCGCGCTGTCCGGCGTGCAGAGAAAAAGTCTGGCCGTTCCCGGTGGCTTCCCCGCGACCGGCGCGAACGCTGATCACGGTGTAGGTTCCGTCGGAGCTCGCCTCCACGCGATAGTGCCCAGGTTCTAAAGCCGTAAACGCCTGGTTGGGAGTATCGACTTCGAAATCATCCTCGTCCACCAACCGGCGCACGGTGATATTGATCGCGCCCGACGACAGTTGAATCTGAACCGTGTCGTCATCGAGATTCAAAAAAGAGAAGGTGGTAAGAGGCGCCAGCCGGATCACGGCCGACCCCAGTTGCACCTCGGCGCGCGAGTCTTCATCGGTCCAGAGCTGATCGCCCGTACTCATGGGACGGTTGGGAACAGCTCCCACCCAATCGGTTTCGCCGGCGGGCAAGAACGAAACCGAACCCTGCAGGTACCCGATCCGCGCCACGCGGCTGGGCGGATCATCTTGATCTTGAGCTGATGCTTGTGTGGGTAGAACGATCATTGAGAGAACGATCATTGAGAGAACGATCGTCGATAAAACGATCGTCGATAGAACGATCGTGGTCAGGCCAGCCAACGTCACCCAGTTGCACCGGACGGACTTCTTCGGTGTGTTTGTCATGAAAATGTGTTGCCTCCCAAGCTTCTCCGCGAACGTTCGCTTAATTCCCGCAGAGTTTGATGCTGGATATTGTGGTTGCACAGGGATTCTCCCGAACGTGCCTCAGAGCGACGATGCACGAACGCAACGAACAGGCGATGCACTCGGCCGACACGCTTGAGTGGAGTATTGGTAGGTCAAGGATAACAGGTCGACCGGATAGGTGTCGCAATTGCGGCCTTCATTCTCGCCGTTACCGCGGTTGTGCTGGATCTTTGAACTGTTCAGGACCGGACACAAAACTACGCTTTCGGACAGCACACTTCTAGAATTCGACCGCAAACTGCTTCTCAACACCAATCTTTTCAGTGGGCCCAGCGCAGCTTCGATTGGCAATGAGAATGTATGCACGAGTTGGATAGGCGTGGCTCGCTTTTCCTCGTACTGGATGCGTTGGTCACGTCTCGCTCTCTTACTCGGGGTGGAAAATGCAAAATCTGGCGAGAAATCTTCGTTACGGTTTCCGAGTGTTGCGCAAGAATCCGGGCTTGACCGCGGCCGTCATCGTCACGCTCATGCTGGGAATCGGCGCTACCACGGCCATTTACACAGTCGTGTACGCCGTGTTGCTCGCCCCCTTGCCTTACCCTCAGCCCGACCAACTGGTGATGGTTTGGTCGAAGATCGGTGGGGGAAGAAACCCCATGTCGGCCGGCGATTTTCTCGATTGGAAGGCGCAGAGCAAGTCTTTTCAGCAGCTGGCAGCCTTCACTGGAAGCAGCTTTAATCTCGCGACGCAGGACCAGCCCGAGCAGATCGACGGCATGCGTGCCACGCCGGGTTGGTTCAATATGCAGGGCATCCCATTCCTCATGGGCCGCGACCTCCTTCCCGAAGAAGATGTACCTGGCAAGGACCACGAGGTCGTTTTAACCAATCGATTGTGGAAGCGGCTGGGCGCGAACCGCAACATTCTCCAGCAACCCATGCGCATCAATGGCGAACCCTACACCGTGGTGGGAGTGTTGTCGCCCGGAGTCGGGGACCGTTTCAACTTCGACCTTGCGGCTCCGCTGGCCTTTCGGCCGGAACAGATCAATCACGACTACCACTGGCTGCTGACCATGGGCCGTCTGAAATCCGGCGTCACCCTGAAACAGGCTCAAGCCGACATGGATGCCGTCACAAGTCATATTGTGGAGGTCTATCCCACCTCCAACAAGGGCTGGGGAGCCTCCGTCGAGCCCCTGCAAAATGACTTTCTTCCGCGCGAACGCATTCACAACCTCTGGCTTCTTTTGGGTGCCGTGGGCTTCGTCCTGGTCATCGCCTGCGTCAACATTGCCAACCTGCTGTTGGCCAAGGGCGCGGCCCGGCAAAGAGAAATTGCCATTCGCAGCTCCGTAGGGGCAAATCGCAAACAGATTTTCACTCAGTTTCTTACCGAAAGCCTCGTCCTTGCCGTGATCGGAGGCGGACTCGGGATCGCTCTCGGCGTGGGACTTCTCCGTGCAATTCTCAGCATCATTCCCGAAGGCATCCTGCCCTCCGAAGCGAATTTCCAGCTGGATCTTCATGTCCTGGTGGTGGCCGTGGCCGCAACCACACTCGCCGGTGTTCTGTTTGGCTGTGCGCCGGCCTGGTACGCGTCGCGTGTAGACCCCGGAGAATCGTTGAAGGATGGCGGACGCACCGGAACGGGCTCCGCCAGCCACAAGTTGCGCCGCGGTCTCATCATCGGCGAATTCGGACTGGCATTGTCCCTGCTGGCCGGGGCCGGGCTGGCCATTCACAGCTTCTGGAATCTCACCCGCGTCGATCTCGGTGTACGCACCGATCACGTCCTCACTTTTCGCCTGCAACAGCCACAGGCACGGTTCGAGAGTCCTGCCCAGATGGATAGCTACTACCAGCAGATGTTGAGCGCCCTCCGTTCCGTGTCGGGAGTGTCTTCTGCCGCCACGGTGACGGGCATGCCCCTACTCTTTCACAGTGACGGGATGCCCTTCACTCTGGTTGGCGGTCCCGCGTTCGCCGATCCGTCACAGCGCCCGGGCGCTGGTTTTCAATCGGTGTCGCCCGGCTACTTCAAAACCTTCGGCATCCAGCTACTCAAGGGCCGCTCGTTCAATGATCAAGACACGGCATCGAGCGTGCGGGTCGCGATTGTGAACGAGGAATTCGCCAATCGTTATTTGAAAGGTATGAATCCTTTCCAGCAGCGCCTGTCCATCGAAGAGATCATTCCCGGACAACCGAGGCTGGGTCCAGCAGTTGAGTGGCAGATCGTCGGTATTATCCACAACGTCAGGTATGGAGACTTCCGCGACGACGATCCTGAGATTGATGTTCCCTTCACCCAGTCGCTCTCGCCGAACGTCACCATTGGCGTCCGCACTGCCGAGGACCCGGCCGCGATGGCCCGGACCATCGCCGCTGCCGTTCACGCCGTCGACCCCCAGATCGCGCTGGCGCGCGTCCGCACCATGGAAGAGGTGAGGTATGAGTCCCTCGCCGAGGATCGCTATACCATGGTTTTGTTCGCCTGCTTTGCGGCAGTGGCCTTGCTGCTTGCCGCAGTTGGCATCTACGGCCTCATGGCGTATGCAGTTTCCCAGCGCACTCAGGAGATCGGTCTGCGACTCGCGCTGGGCGCCGGCAAGCATCGCGTAATCTGGCTCATCCTGAAAGAAGCGTCGCTCCTCGCCGGAATCGGCCTCGCGATTGGCTTTGCAGGCTCGGCGTTGGTAGGCCGCGCAATGAGCTCTACACTGTACGGCGTTTCCGCCATGGATCTCTCCGTGATCGTCTCCGTAGCCGTGATCCTCTTTTTCACCGCCGTGTTTGCGTCGTACCTGCCAGCCCGCCGGGCGGCGTCGATCGATCCCATGCAGGCACTTCGAACCGACTAGCGAATCGTCGGCAAAACCGGGCACCTCGCGATTGCCGGGGAAACATCGCGATTCGCTGGAGTCACTCCGCCATTGCACTCCTTGATCCGCCTGCGCTAGCATTGTCTTGCTCTCGCGGTTCCTCCCACCTCCTTCCTGTCTCCACCCATAATTTGCTCAATTGCTGCAATGTCTGTGCAACCCAGCGCGGTCCCTCGCAAGCCGACACCATATATGGTGTTATATTGCTTGACCCCGCCCCAATTTCACCGTTACAGTAGCTTAACTTTGTGCTCGCCTCTCCAGCCTGGGGTGAGCGATGTCGCCGAGAAGTGGTCCAGCCAGCATCGAACCTCAAGGGGAGGAATCTCTTTGGTAAACACACATGCCCAGTCAGTCGACGAAGCGTCCAAACGACTGGCAACTGACAACTGGCCACCGTTTCTAAGGAGTTCACGTTGCTCAAACTGAAGAGGCTTCAGATTCTCGGGTTCAAGTCGTTCTGTGACCGCACCGAACTCAAGTTCCACGGGGACGGGGTGGCGGCCATCATCGGCCCCAACGGTTGCGGCAAGTCGAATATTTCCGACGCCATTTCCTGGGTGCTCGGCGAGCAGTCGGCCAAGACCCTGCGCGGCGCCCGCATGGAAGACGTCATCTTCGCCGGAACCCGCGACCGCAAGCCCACCGGCATGGCCGAGGTTTCGCTCACGCTGATCGATCCAGAAGCCTACGCTGGTCCCGACGCCAGCGCGCCGACGGAAGTTGATATTCAAGATGAAATGCCGCGGACTGGAAGTGAAGCGGGTGCCCCATCCTTGTCGCGTTCCGTGCGACAGGACGTGGATTCTGACTTGGACGACCACAACATCACCGACGACTGGGACGAGGCTTCCATCCGAACCCGCGCCGCTCAAGCCACCGAACAAGCAGTAGCAGACGCGCAGCCTGGAAAGACGGAAGAAGTCGAAGTCCCGCGCACGAAAATCAACACTCTCTCCGTCGCCTTCCCCGACGACGAACCAGTTTTCGCGCTGCCCGCGCACAACATCACCGCGCCCGCCACGGCGGCATCCGTCGGCTCCGCCGCCCCGTACGTCATGTTGAAAATTCGCCGCCGCAAGTTCAACCAGCAGCAGTTCCGCCACGGGGAAATCGTGGTCACCCGGCGCCTGTTCCGCTCCGGCGACAGCGAATATCTGCTGAACGGAAAACTCTGCCGCCTGCGCGACATTCAGGAATTATTCATGGGCACCGGCCTCGGCCCCGAGTCTTATGCGCTCATCGAGCAGGGACGCATCGGCCAGATTCTCAGCAGCCGCCCCACCGACCGCCGTGCGATCCTCGAAGAGGCTGCGGGGATCACGAAATTCAAGACCAAGAAGCGCCTTGCCGAAGCCCGCCTCGAAGACGCCAAGCTGAACCTGGCCCGCATCAACGACATCTTCGACGAAGTCACGCGCCAGATGAATTCGCTGAAGCGCCAGGCCGCCAAGGCTGAACGTTACGCGCGCCTGCGCGAAGAGATGCGCGCTAAACTGCGGCTCGTGCTGGCCAGCAAGTTCGCCGCCATCGAGCAGGACAGCGCGGAAATCGATTCCCAGCTCAACACCCTCGCCGAAGAAATGCGGCATCGCACCGACGCCGTGCAGCAATTCGAAGGCGAGCACGCCGAGCGCACCCAGCGCGGCTACTCTATCGAAGCCGAACAGCGCGAGAACCGCGAGCGCATCAGCCAGATCGCGCTCGAAGTTGATCGCGCCCACGCCTGCCGCCGCCACAACGAAGAACGTTGCGCCGAATTGCTGGTGCGAGCCGCGTCCTCGGAAGCCGAATTGGCGCAGGCTCATCATCGCCTGACCGCTCTCGAAGTCCGAGCGCGAATCGAACCGCCAGATTCTCGAATCCGCCACTGCCGATCTCGCCGCCGCGGAAAATGACTTCGCCCTCTGCCAGCAGGAAGCCGCAGCCGCAGCCGCCAGTCTCGCCGAAATCGAGCGCCAGCAGGAAGAATCGCGCGTCGCCATTTTCGACACTGTCTCGTCAGCCTCGCGCCTGCGCAATCAACTCGCGCAAGCCGAAGAGCGCCTCGCTGGAGCCGACCGCGACGCCCGCCGCCTCCAAGCCGAAATCGCCAACGCTAACATCCAGGTCGAAGCCTTTGGCGGACAGCGCGGCCAACTCGCCCTCGAATTTGAAACCGTCACCCAGCGCGTGAGCGGCATCACCGAGGAAATCAGCCAGCTCCGCCGCTTGATCGAACAGAAAAAACTGGAAGAGACCCGTTCCAAAACCAATCTCGACGTTCTGCGCGCTGAGTTCGCGACCGCCCTCGGCAAGAAGGGCTCACTCGAAGCCGTTATCGCTGAACACGGATACTCCACAGAATCCGTCCGCCGCCTCTTTCAGTCGGGCGTGATGCAATCCGGCCTGGCGCCCGTCGGCGTGCTCGCCGACTTCCTCGAAGTGGAGCCGCGCTACGAGCGCGTCGTCGAAGATTTCCTGCGCGACGAACTTAATTATGTCGTCGTGAAATCCTGGGACGCCGCCGACGAAGGCCTGCGCATGTTGCGCGCCGGAGTCGATGGCCGCGCCACTTTCCTTGTCCATCCCGAAGACGCGCAAGCCAAGTTTTCTTTCGTTCTCGATGAGGCCGCGCACTGCGCGCCGCCCGCCGCCCAGATCACTCCCCTGAAAAATACGATTCGCGTGCTGAACGGTTTCGGCAAATCTCTGGAAGTCATTCTGCCCAAGCTGCGCGATGGATATATCGTTCCCGAGGCCGGCGTGGCTCGGGGCTTGGCTCTCGAAAATCCTGACGCATTCTTCCTGTCGCAGGCCGGCGAGTGCTTCCACAACGTCACCGTCACTGGAGGCAAACAGCGCGCCGAAGGCCCGCTCTCCATGAAGCGCGAACTGCGCGAAGTTCTCCGCCAGCTCGAAGATCTCGAACGCGCCCTGCGCGATGAGGAAATGCGCGTGCTCACTCTGGGCCGCGAGATTAAAGACCTCAGTTCCCTGCTCGATCGCCTGGACGGCGAAAAGCGCGAAGCCGAACATCAGGCCATGACGTCCGGCCACATGCTGCAGCAACTCGAGTCGGAGATGACCCGCGTGAGTGAACGGCTCGGCGTCTCTCAACTCGAACTGCGGCGCCTCGCTGCCGAACGCTCCGAGCAGGAGAGCATTGTCTGCGCCCGGCAGTCCGAAATCGCAACGGTCGATGAACATCGCGCTCAGCTCGAACAGCAAATCGCCGCGGCCCAGGAATCTCTCACCGCGCTCCGCCAGCGCCGCGAAGAGTCAGCCCAGACGACGTCGCAACATGCCGCCCGCGTGGCCACGCTCGAAGAACGTCACCGCTCGGCCGCTGGCGTGCTGCAGCGCATCGAGTCCCTCTTCTCCGAAATGGGCGAGCGCGTCTACGCGCTGGCCTCGCAAATCGAAGTCGGCCGCCGCCGAAAAGCTGCAGCGCGAATCTGAAAACGAGCAACTCACGCAGCACGCCGCCGACCTCGAAGCCGAGCGCAATGCCGCGCAAACTCGCGAAGGCCTGCTGCAATTTGAAACCGAACAGCTGCGCGCCCGCCTCGCCGAAATCGATGAACTCCTGCGCGACAGCCGCCTGCTGCTCGATCAGGCGCGCGACCGCCGCGGCGAATTATCCGCCGCCGCCGCCAAACTCCAATCCGACGCTCAATACATGTCCGAGACCTGCATCAACGAACTCGGCGTCGAGCGCGACTGCATCTAATGGCGGAAACACCACGCCCGAGGCACCCTGGCGATCGTGACCGGCGAACAACTCGCCGCCGAAGACCAACTCTACCGCGACATGCGCGCCAAGCTCGAAGCCATGGGCCCCGTCAACATGATGGCTCTCGAGGAATACAAAGAAACCGCCGAGCGCCATTCGAATTCCTCGAAACCCAGCGCAAAGACTTGATCTCTTCCATCGAGAACACGACAGCCACCATCAAAGAGATCGATCAAATCTCGCGGCAGAAATTTGAGGAAGCTTTCGGCAAGATCAACGAAAACTTCCAGGCCACTTTCAAGAAGCTGTTCGGCGGCGGCCATGCTTTCATGAAGTTGACTGACGAGGAAAACAGCGCCGAGAGCGGGATCGACGTCGTGGCCTCGCCTCCGGGCAAGCGCCTGCAGAGCGTGCTTCTGCTCTCCGGCGGCGAAAAGGCGCTCACCGCGCTCGCCCTGCTGGTCGGCATTTTCCAGTATGCGCCCAGCCCGTTCTGCATCCTCGACGAAGTCGACGCCCCGCTCGACGAGGCCAACATCGGCCGCTTCACTGAACTCGTCAAAGAGATGAGCGTTCAAACCCAGTTCGTGCTCATCACCCACAGCAAGAAAACCATGAGCATCGCGCCCGGTCCTCTACGGCGTGACCATGCAGGAACCCGGAGTTTCGAAACTGGTTTCGGTGCGGTTTGGATCCCCGGCGTAAGCGAAGCGACTACAGACGATGTAGAATGTGTACAGGAGATTACAATGGCAGAATCCTCCGTACTCACTCTGCGCCTGGACCCCAAACTCAAGAAGCAACTCGACGTCCTATCTCAAGCCACCAACCGAAGCCGCTCATTCGTGGCCGCTGAAGCAATTCGCGAATATGTCGAACTGAACAACTGGCAGATCGCGGAGACCATCAAGGGCCTCGCGGAGGCAGATCGAGGCGAATTCGCTACTGACAAAGAAATGGAGCAGACTTTCAAGAAGTGGACGCGCCGTGCGCGTTAGGTGGCTTCGCGAAGCGCGGGCCAATCTCGAAACTGAGGCTGAGTACATAGCCCAAGACAGCCCCGGAGCTGCAGGACGAGTTGTCGCGACGATCGAATCAGCAGTTGCGGGGCTGGCGAGGCATCCCGCGGTAGGCCGCCCCGGCAGAGTAGTCGGCACCCGTGAATTGGTTGTGCCCGACACGCCCTACGTCATTCCATATCGAATCCGAGACAATGTCGTCGAGGTGATCCGCGTATTTCATGGGCCACGGCGGTGGCCCAAGAAGTTTTAAAGGGGAAGCTGCCACCAGATTTCGCCACGTTATCCACGCCCATCCTCAGTTTTTCCACAACCCCACCGCGCCATACCCCTTGCCCCGCGTGCCTTCCCGCCCATTCGCTCCCTGTCAACTTCTTTCCTGTCAACGGAATTCCCCTCGTGCCCCGCGATGTGATCAGAATCGTTGACATTTTTTTCTGACCAGCTAGAATACGCCTCGCTCCTTCCTTGTAAAATTTCATCATGAGCCCAGAACTTCTCGACTACCGTTCTCTTACAAACGAACTTCCCCGATCTCCACCTTCACGCCAGCGGTAAGGTCCGTGACGTCTACACCGTCGGCGACCAGCAACTGCTATTCATCGCCACCGACCGCATCTCTGCCTTCGACTACATCCTAGCCACCGGCATCCCCCACAAGGGACACGTGCTCAGCCAGATTTCCCTGTTCTGGTTCGATTACCTTGCCGACATCGTTCCCAACCATCTCATCACCGCCGATGTCGCCCAGTACCCGCCAGCTGTCCGCAAATATGCCGACCAGCTGCGCGGACGCTCCATGCTGGTGCAACGCGCCGAAATGTTTCCGGTCGAGTGCGTCGTGCGCGGATACATCTCCGGCTCCGCTTGGAAGGAATACAAGGCCACGGGAAAAGTTTCCGGCATCACGCTTCCCGCAGGCCTGAAGGAATCTGACGCCTTCCCTGAGCCCATCTTCACGCCGTCGACTAAGGCCACTACCGGCCACGACGAGAATATTTCCTTCGACGAGATGTGCAAGATCGTCGGTGTCGAGACCGCCAGTCATCTGCGCGATCTCACGCTGCGCGTTTACAAGAAGGCCGCGGCGTATGCCTTGAACCGTGGCATCATCATCGCCGACACCAAGTTTGAGTTTGGACGCACCGCCAAGGGCATCACCCTGGCCGACGAAGTCCTTACTCCCGATTCCTCTCGCTTCTGGCCCGCCGACAAGTACGCTCCGGGACGGCCGCAGGACTCCTATGACAAGCAGTACGTTCGCGATTACCTCGAGCAGATTCACTGGAACAAGCAACCCCCCGCTCCGGCCCTGCCGCTGGACGTGGCTCGCCGCACCAGCGAAAAATATCTCGAGGCATATTTCCAGCTCACGGGGCACAAGCTGGATGTATAACCGCGGATCTGTTACGATCTCCGGCCGCGGGAGCGCGGTTTCGGTATGACCCTTGCGGACTGGATGATTTGTGCGTTGGTGCTTGTGAACGTGATTACAGCCGCCATGCAGGGCTTCTTTTCCGAAGCCCTCACCATGGCTGGGCTGGTCGTGGGCTACATCGTGGCTGCGTGGAAGTACCGCGGCCTCGCGGAGTGGTTCGAATCGTTTTTGAAGAATCCGTGGTTAGCTGAGGTTCTCGGCTTTCTCGTCATCTTTTTTGCCATCGTGATCCTGTTCGGCTTCGCCGCCAGGATCGCACGCTGGGTGATGAAGGAATCCGGACTCAGCGGCTTTGACCGTTTCCTCGGCGCAATTTTAGGGCTGCTGAAGGGCGGGTTGATGGTAGCGGTGATCCTGATGGGTATGACGGCATTCAAGCCAGCTTCGGCCCTGTTGCAGAATTCGCAACTCGCGCCTTACTTCCTGGCCGTCGGCCAGGCTGCGATCTGGCTTGCTCCCGCCGAGTTGCGCGCCCGTTTTTATCAGGGTCTCGATCTGCTCCATCAGGCTCCGCAGAAGTTACCCGGCATCCCTGCTTCCCCGCCGAAATAGGCCGCGGTGCAGTGAAAAATTCATAGCAAAGAGAGAAATGCATCGTGAAAGATCAACTGGAAGCGCTTGTCCTGCAAATGTACCGCAGCAATATTCTTTATTCGGAAGGCGTGCGTGAGTTCAAGAAACGTTTCATCCTGACCGTGCTCGCAGGAAAATAAAGGCAACCAGTGCCGCGCCGCCCGCGAACTGGGCATGCACCGCAACACCCTCAGCCGCACTATCAGCGAGCTGAAGATCGATGTCCGCCAGCTCCGCGACGGCGTCAAGCGCCCGCCCCGCAGCGCCCGCCCCGTCACCCTGGAGAAGAAAATCGTCCGCTAGAGGAAATTTCGCACCCGGTCATCCTGAGCGCCCTGTCATCCTGTCTCTAACGACGTTGGTGCGTGTCAAGCGATTTTTGAGCGACACTTGTCCTCTTGGCGCTTTTGATTTTTCAGAAGCGCCATTTCGCTCTCTTAGAAAGGTTTTGACGTTCCAGACCAAGGTCGTCACTCTTTTTCAAATCGTGCAGCGGGACTCTTCGGTCCCACCATCCATCTCTTCGGGACTTGCGCCCATGATTCTCACTTCGAACTCCCCGCTTCTCAGGGAGGCCGGCTGCCCACTCAAGCGCTCGGCTGCGTTACTCGCCGGCCACAGAATGACTCGGGCTCACCGACATGACCGCCTGATTCAATTGCGCGTACGTCCATCCTTCGCGCAACATCAGGTACATCCGCGTGGCCAGCTTTCTGGCCACCGCCACCTTGGCGACGCCGCGATTTTTGCGACTCGCCAGGCGTTTGTAGAAGCGCTTCAGCTGCGGATCGTAACGTGCCGCCGTCTGTCCCGCCTCCACCAGCAAAAAGCGCAGAAACGAATTGCCCTGTTTGCTGATCTTGCCCAGCCGCTGTTTTCCGCCGCTGGAAGTCTCGCTCGGAATCAGCCCGAAATAACTGCCCACTTGCTTGGCCGATTCGAATCGTTCCGCCGGTCCCAGCGTCAGCACCATGGCCAACGAGGTCACCGGCCCTACTCCCGGATGCGTCATCAACTGCACCGCTTTCGGCCGCTGCCGCGCTTCTTCTGCGACTCGCTGGTCCAGTTCGCGGATCTCCGCTTCCAGTCCATCCAGCACTTCCAGCAGCTTCTGCCGCCGCTGGGCCGCGTACGGCAACAGCGGCAACTGCTCCAACTCCGCGCGTCCCGCCTGCGTCCACAGCTTGTACTTCTTCTGCACCCCGTGGCTCAGCGCCATGGCCTGTAGCTGATTCTTGGTCCGCGTCCGCGCCTGCACTTGCTTGTGCCGATGCACCAGCAACTGCCGCACATCCCGCACCTCCAGGCTCGGCACCCAGATCCGCGGAAACCGGTCCTGACGCAACAAATCCATCAGGTGCTCCGCGTCCCGCCGATCCGTCTTCTGCCGGCGCACCACCGACGCCCGCACCTGCGCCGCATCCCCAAACCACAGCTCGATCCCCAACTCTTCCAGCAGCCGCTCGAACCACGGATAGTGCCCGCACGCCTCCATCCCCACCCGCACTTCCTGGCCGGCCAGAGAACGGTAAAACCGCTCCGCCTCCGCCCGGTGCTGCAACCGCTTTTCCTCTACTTCGCCCGTTCGGTTGTCAAAGATCGCAATCTGCTGAAACCCAGGATGAAAATCACAGCCTATAATCAGCATGACGTTGGCTCCTCTCAGTGAGCCTTGGTCTTGTTCGTCACAACCCAATCTACTCGCCGTGACGGGCCAACGTCGTTATGCAATCAAGCGTAGAGAATGCTTCCGCAAAGCGGAAGCATTCTCGAAGTCGAAGGATACCTACCAGCCATCGGGCACTCGAGGCCTCGATAGGCATTTCGTCCAACGCTCTCAAGCCGCCACCTTTGAGCCGAACAAAAAAATGAGGGCAGCCCTCGCGGGCTGCCCTTTCTTATCCGTTCAAGAACGCTGTTACTGCGCGGCGGCCGGCTTCGCGGCCGGGAGCTTGCGATGCCCCGGCGTCGCCGGCGGTGCCTTCTTCCTGAGCAACTGCGCCTTCTCCATGACCATCATGAACGGATTCGGCGTGTACGACGCCGGATCGCCCTGGAAGTCGAAGCTGGCACCGTCTTTCGGAATCATCAGTTTCGGAACCTTGTCTTCGAACTTCAACGTGATATCAGCTTTCTTAGCGTCGATGTCATCCGAACTGCCCGCAATCGTGAACTCCGTCGGAGTCGTGCTGATGACGGTCCCATTCATCTGCACCGCTACGCCCTTGATCGTGTTCCAAACCAGGTCCTGATCTACCTGTGCGCCGTTGGTGAACACAAACTGCCATTCCGCGAAGCTCATCTCTCCCGGCTTCTTGGCAAGCACCATGGCATGAACCTGCTCGGCCGGTGTAGGCGCCGGCTTGATGGGAACCTGCGCGCTGTTGGCCTTGGCCGCAGCCAGCACCTCTGCCCAGCCGTCGTCGGCCGAGTGGAATTTCACATACTGCGAGCGCGCGTATTTCTCCAGCTGCGCCTGGGCCCCGGCCGGCGCCACTACCGCCGCCCGCGCCGCGAACCAAATACCATTCTGATAATCCGGAGTTGTCGGCCCCAAATAAGCCAGCGCCAGTGGATACACCACGCTGAAGTCCGTGGGATTCGCGTCGACTGCGATCCTAAGATCCTTGGCCGCCTTCGCGTAATTCTCATCCTTCACCGTCAGGGTAGCGCCCGCCTTGGCGTCATCCTTGGCTTTCACCGCCGCATCATGTTGCTGCGATGCCTCCACTGCATCCTGCAGCTCAGAAATACCCATGGCCGCGTGGAAAATCGAATCCATCTGCGCTTTATTCTTAATCAGATCAGGATCCGTTGCCTTGGGCAAACATCCCAATCCCTGCTCCGCGTATTTCTTGCCGTCAATCAGCAGTTGTTTCGCGTTGGGATCTCCCCCTTGCGCCAACACCCGATCGAAGTACGCGAGAAGCGTCAGACCGCGCACATTGCACGGATCCGCCGCAACCAGCTTAGTCGCCGTCTCCATGGTCTTTTTGGCGTTATTGGTCTGCTGGTAGGTCTGCATCAAGATTTCCATGGCCTGATTCTTCATCACGCTGTTGGGATACTGCGCTATGAACGCCTCCAGCCCGCTGATCCTCGCGTTGGCATCTTTCGCGGTATCGACTGCACTCACGTAAGCGTTGTATTCGGCAGGATCCTTAATCACCGGCGCGGCCTGAGGCGCGGCAGCCGGCGCGCTCTGCGCAGTCTGGCCCGTCGGCGGGTTCACGCTTCCCGTTGGCGGGTTTACGCTCCCGGTTGCCGGGTTCACGCTCCCAGTTGGCGGCGTGGACGATTGTCCTTGAGCTGGCTGCGCAGTATTTTGTGCCACCGCGACCACAGCAACTGCAAGCACAACCGTAAGCAGAATCGTCTTCATCAGTATGGCTCCTTGGTTCGTCGGGAAATAAGATCTTCGGGAATTAGCTTTTCCCGGAAACGCTTTCTCAAAACTTAGCAGCTACTGCATTCCGTCTGGACCGCTTTGCGTTCCGATCCTGCTTTGGAATGCCGGACTTCCTGGCAGGGGCCCCGGGGACAAGGGGTAACTTCCTCGAACGCAAAAGCGCCTGACCCTGTTTCCCGGTTGGCCGGATTATAAGTACCTCTTCTGCCGAAGGCAAGCGACTTCCGGTTCGACCTCCACTTTATTGTCCGCCTTCATGGTTCAGCTTGATGGTTCAGCTTTATGGTTCAGCTTGATGGTTCAGCTTTATGGTTCGGCCTGATGGTTCAGCTTTATTGTTCAACCCGCGATTGTTAAGATGCGCATTAGCCGACAGGGCGGATATTCCCCATCCGCTCCGCCGCACCCAAGACCGACGCGCAAAAGACCGGCGCGCAGGAGACCCGCTTATATGGACACCGGACGGCCCTTAGACGGGCAAGTCGCAGTCGTCACCGGAGCAGGCCGCGGAATCGGCGCAGCCATCGCCCGCATGCTCGCCCAACTCGGCGCCACCGCCGTCCTCTGCGGACGCACCGAGGCAACTCTCGATTCCACCGCCCGCAGCATCCTCGACGCGGGCGGCAAAGCAGAAGTCATCCCCTGCGACGTGACTCTGCTTCACCAGCTGGAGTACGCTGCCACCCGCGTCGACAGCACCTTCGGCCGGGTCGACATCCTGGTCAACAACGCCGGGGTCGCCGGCCTCAACGAACCCCTTCACATGCTTCTCCCCGAAGACTGGGACCGCATTCTCAACACCAACCTGCGTGGCGTCTTCTTCACGATCCGCGCCTTCGCCCCGATCATGATCCGCGCTTACTCCGGCCACATCATCAACATCTCGTCCCTCGCTGGAAAAAATCCTCTTCCCAACGGCGCCGCATACGCTGCCTCCAAGTGGGGACTCAACGGCCTGACCTACTCCATCGCGGAAGAACTGCGCAAGCACAATATCCGCGTGTCCGTGATCTGTCCCGGTTCCACCGAAACCGAGCTCACCCCGCACGCCGGCAAAGATCCCGCCAAAATGCTGCAGCCCGAAGATATCGCTCACGCCGTAGCCCTGCTGGTGACGCAAGCTCCGCAATCGTTTATCAGTGAGATCCTGCTAAGACCAACCCAAAAACCGTGAAGAAATTAAGAGAAGAGAGGAAAAAACTTCTTGAGGGTGAGAGTTTCCTTCGTGAACCTTCGTGCCCTTAGTGGTTATCGCATTTTTATTTCTTAAACAAATTATCAAACGCCGCGCGCGCATCATTCGGTCGCAGGCTCGCCGGAGTCGAAGTCTCTTTCTCCCGCGTCACCCGAATCTCATACAACTCACACTCATTCCGCTCGTCTTTCTTCGCGATCCGCTCCTTCACCGGCTGCATGCACTCAAACCGGCTCCCCGGATCGAAATACGTACACTGCTTGCACGAATGCAAATCAAACCCACACTTCGGACACTTTCCGTCCCCCGCCGTCCCCTGCAGCACGGTCCCGCACTGCGTGCACCGTGAAACCGCCCGCGTTCCCGGCAGATTGACCGGCCGCGGACCAAACGTGTTATCCCGCTTCGGCCCTCCGGAGCCAGGTTTTTCGCCCGACTTCTCTCCCGACCCCTTCCGCGACTCTTCGCGATCGCGGTCCTGATATCCATGCTGCCGGTATTTAGCCACCGCAATTCCTCCCAGGCACGGCCCGTATTGTCTCCCCAGCCTGCCCTATTCATCAAGTAGCGTATCGCGTAGAGGCGAACGAACGCGTCCTTGGGCTACACAATTTCCCTGGGTGCCCCATTTCTCGCGCGTCCTGTGGGCGAGAAGTGGGGGTTCCCGTATCGGTCGCCGCATCGTGCTCACCGACAATCTGTGACTACAATGGAAGCATGATCCACGAAATCCTCCCCGTCGGCCCGCTGCAATGCAACTGCTCCATCATCGGCGACGAGACCACGCACGAAGCCATGATCATCGACCCCGGTGACGACATTGAAGATGTCCTCGCGATAATCCGCAAGCACAACCTGCAGGTCAAACAAATCGTCATCACCCACGCCCATATCGACCACGTGGGCGGAGCCATGAAACTGCGCGCCGCCACCGGCGCGCCCATCCTGCTCAACCAGAACGATTACGCTCTTCTGAAAATGTTAGACGTGCAAGCCACCTGGATCGGCGTGCCCACCCCAGGCAAAGTAGAAATCGACCGCAGCGTCACCACCGGAGAAACCGTCGCCGCCGGATCGCACACCGCCCAAATCCTGCACACCCCCGGCCACACCGAAGGCAGCATCTGCCTGTATTTTGCCGCCGAGCAGAAGTTGATCGCCGGTGATACCCTTTTCGCCGGCTCGATCGGCCGCACCGACTTGCCCGGCGGATCGACGCAGAAAATCCTGCGCTCCCTCCACGACACAGTCCTGGCACTACCAGACGAAACCGTAGTAGTCCCCGGCCACGGCGACCTCACGACGATAGGAGAAGAGCGCGAGAGCAATCCGTTCCTGGTGAAGCGTTAGAACGCCGAAGCGGCGACTGTTTCGTGATGGCAATTGGAAGCCGACCGTGGAAGAGCGGCCCTTTGAGGGCAGCGTTCCCGCTCCCAAAAAAGAACTGGCCGTCAGGCCCTGCGCTTTGTCCGGGGCTGAAGCCCCTTCCCTTTTTATTGCTTCCCGACGCGGCGCTAAAGCGCCGCTCTTCCACGACATGCCAACCGGCACCTACGAATTCAAATACTCCAACACCCTCCGCATCCCCTCCCCAAACTCCCCCTCCGCAGTAATCAAGCTCAACACCAAATATCCATCCTCCGGAAAATCGTAAAAATGTCCCGGATGCACCACCACCGCCTTCTCCCGCACCAACTGAATCGCCAACTCCTCATCCGACCGCGTCACCGGAACCCGCATCACCGCGTACCACCCGCCTTCCACGGCCAACCTCGCGCAAGCCTGCTGCCCAGCCAATTGCCGATCCAACTCGGCAAGATTTGCCCGAACCCGCTCCATCAATTGCCGTTGAATATCCTTCCTCTGTTCCATCAGCGCCGGCACGGCCCACTGCATCGGAGCATTCATCGAAAGATATGTATCGGCGATCACATCCATCCGCCCCATCGCCTCCGCCGCCAACTCCTGCGGCCCGCTCGTCACCACCCACGCGACTTTCATCTGCGGCAACGCCGCAATCTTCGACAACCCGCTCAACGTAAACGTCAGCACCTCGTGATTCCCCGCAAAACTCCCATATTCCACTCCACTGTCATCCCGACGAAGCCATGGGGCCGGCGAATGCCGGTCCAATGGCGCGTGGAGGGACCTGCTGTTGTTTTCGACGTTACCGGAAAAATATTCCAATCCATAATCCAGAAACACTTCATCCGCAATCACCGCCAGCCCGTGCTCACGGCAAAACGCATTCAGCATCCCCACTTCCCCCGCCGACACAAACGATCCCGTCGGATTATTGGGATGCACCACCACCACGCCCCGCGTCCGCTCCGTCACCGCGCGCTCCAGCGACGGAAAATCCATCTGCCATCCATGGTCATAAATCAGCGGATACGGCGCCAGCCGCACATCCTGCAAATCGGCGAGAAACTCAAATAGCGGATAACTCGGCTTCGGCACCAGCAACTCATCTCCCGCATTGCACAGCAAGCGAAACACAAACGAATACCCCTCGCTGGTACTCGTAGTCAGAACGATCCGCTCAGGATCCAGATCGATCCCGTCCGTAGAGACGTTCCTCGCAACGTCTCGCTCGCCGGGACCGCTCCTGTCTCGGTAATAACGGGCCACAGCCTCCCGCGCCGGGAGCAACCCCTTCGACTGCGGATCGTAATCCAGCGCCCGTGGCGAATTCAGCGCCCGCAGAATTGCCGCTTCGTCATAGCGCAGTCCCGCCCGCGTCGGATTCGAAACCGTCAAATCGAGCACCCTCGCCCCGCCCGCGCGCACTTCTTCCAGCGCCTGCGTAAACTGGTTCTGCGCCAGTTTCCAATTGGTCCGTTCAGAAAACATGGTCATCAAAGTATGGGAAGGATTCTAAGGGAAAGATAGGAAGGAGTACGACTTAGGCGCCGGAGGCGCACCCGAAATTCGCCCGGCGTTTCAATGCCGCGAAAGCCGCATGAAAATAAAACGGCGCCCCTCAGGGACACCTGAACCCGCAATGCTAGCGGCCGCCCCTAAGCCCCCGGCGTTCGAAACTCCCCTTTGGCCAACTCCGGACTGCTCGACAGGCTGGGCCAGTCGCGAATCCCCACCGCCGGACACACCAATCCCTTGCCCGCCGGCCGCAACAACTGCCGCAGCGTCTGCACGCCGTAAAATAATCCCTGCCCCGTTTTCGCCGCCACAATCAGGTGCGTCTTGTCAGAGAACAGCAGATAGCCGTCATCGCCGACCAGGTCGTCGGCCCGCAATCCGTTGCGCGCCAGGAAATGCCGCACCCGCGAATCCTGCAAGCGCGCCAGCACAATCGCCCCGCCCTCGGCCTTGCCCGCGGGCTTCATGCCCAGAATGTTCAGTCTCAACCCCGACTGGTCCGCAACTTCTTCCGCCAGCGTCTCAGCCGCAATGCGATCCTCAGACTGGTGCCCGCGCAGCACGAAAATCTTGGTCCGCCGCCCCACCCGAAACCCGCCGCCGCGGATCTGCACTTCTTTCGGCGCAGGCTCCAGCTTCAACAGCGGCTTGCCGTCGGAATCCGTCGCCCAGACCGAAGCGCAAAGCAGCACGCACGGAACAATCTGCAAAAGTCGTTTATTCATGCCCATCCTTGAACCGCGATCACTGAAGCTCAATTCCTGAAGCTCAAATCGTGAAGCCCACATTGTACCTGCAACCGCGTCCCACGCCACCATGAAACATTGGGATGCCTCATATATAAACCCAGCCGCAATGGATTCCTCTCAATTTAAGACGGCTTCCCAAACGCTTCCTTATTCACCACATACGGCATTTTCGTGACATCTCCCCCGTAATTGCCCTCCAGCACGTCGATCAGTCCCTGCACGCACCGTCCCGCCATGCCTTTATCCGGATCGGTCGAAAGCCGGGTAATCCGCGCCGCGCTGGCGAAGTGCGGCAGCAGCCGGCAGCGATCAGTAATCGCCGGATCGCGCAGCGGAGAATCCACCGGCAGCGGCTCCTTCTCATAAACATCCAGCGCCGCCCCGCCAATCCAGTTCTCCCGCAGAGCCCGCGCCAGCGCCGCCTCATCAATCACCGGCCCCCGCGAAGTATTCACCAAGTACCCCGTCGGCTTCATCAGCCGCAGCGTCTTCTCATTGAATAGATGAAACGTGGGCGTCGCGCTCTCCCCTGCCCGCAGCAACGGCACATGCACGCTCACAAAGTCCGCTCCCCGCAGCGCCTCTTCAAACGGCACGTACTTGATCCACGCCTTTTCCTTGGTCAACCCACGGGCATGCCGCAGGTCATTGATCTCCTGAATCGTCTTCACGAATTCATGATTCTCATACGCCGGGTCATAGCACAACACATTCATATCGAACCCAACGCATTTCTTGATGAACGCCAACCCAATCCGCCCTGTCCCAATCACGGCGACGGTCTTGCCGGTAACTTCATCCCCCAAGAATGGCAAATAAGGATGCCAGTATCCCCACTTGAGTTCGCGCGTCAAATGCTCCGCCGGCCACATTTTTCGCGCCAGCGTTCCCATCATGAAGAACGCAAATTCCGCCGTCGCTTCGGTCAGCACGTCGGCAGTGTTGGTGAACGGAATTTTGTAGCGATTGGCGTCGGCGCGGTTGATGTTGTCAAACCCCACCGCATACTGCGCTACCACTTTCAGCGTGCCCTTGCCCGCTTCAAACACCTCGGCATCAATCGCATCGCGCAGCGTCGTGATCAACCCGTCCACGCCCGACTTCACCTTGTCGATAATCAACTTTTTCGCCGGTGCCTCGGGATGCGAATACACGTCGACGTCATAGCCGCGCCGGCGCAGCAGTTCAATCGCTTCTCCAATATCGCAAGTGGCGAACACGCGAAGTTTCTTATCCATAGTTCTGAAATTTAGTTCTGAAACATAATACGCGAGTCGTAGAGACGTAGCTCGCTACGTCTCGGCGTGCGCGATTCTGAAAGATTTCCGAGCGAAACCGCGGAAACCGACGCCTCTCTGTGATTTCAATCACAGACCCCGCCAGCATGATTGCTACAATCCTCTGGTAATCACTCTTGATGCTCAAGAGGAGGTTCCTGTGGCAAGGTTCACACTGGTTCTCCCCGCAATTTTTCTCTTAGCGGCCTTCGTATCCGCGCAGCAGCCCTCAACCTCTAAAACCCAACCGGCGAGCACGACCTACGCCTCTATCCCGGTCGAAGCGGCCCGCGAGCCTAATCCAGTGAAATCCAGTCCCGAATCCCTCGCCCGCGCCAAGAAGTGGTGGAACATCGACTGCGTCATGTGCCACGGCAAAGAAGGCGACGGCAAAGGCGAGACCGCAACCGACATGAAGCTCAAGATTGCCGACTTCAGCGACCCGGCCACGCTCAAGGACCGCACCGACGGAGAGATTTTTTACATCATCAAAAACGGCCACAACGACATGCCCGCCGAAGGTCCGCGCGTGAAAACCGAAGAGAACTGGGATCTAGTCAACTACGTCCGCTCCCTGGCCAAGAAGAAACCCGAACCCGACCAGAAACCGCAGTAAGAAAGAATCTCGCGGGTGCCCATCCTTCTCGCGTCTTTTCGCGAGAGGGTGGGGGTTTTGACTTCCCATCAAGCAGCGCTCAGCCAGGTTCCTGGTAGATCCCCATCACGTTTCCGGCCGGGTCCCGAAATCTCGCGGTAATCTCCGGAGCATCCGCGCCCACCGGCAGCACGATTTCGCCGCCCTTCGCCACGATCGCCTCCAGCGTCGTGGCCACGCTGTCCACCATGATGTACACCAGCAGACCTGGCTGGGCAGCGGGCGGTCGATCAAGAACCCATTCGCCGCTTACTTCGCCGGCGCCATCGTCAAAGGCAATGCGACCGTCCGCCCGCTCTCGGATCTTCCAGCCGAAGATGCTGCTGTAGAAATCGGCTGAGCGGGCGACATCAGTCGCGGGAATCTGGATGAAACAAATCTTGCCGTTGGCCAGTGTGGGAGGCATGCGCACCACCTGTGAGAGATTTCATGCTCCAGCGCAGCACACGACAACCGCTGGCAGCCTTTCTTCCTTGTCCTCTGTAGGATAACGCCTGAGGTTTCGCATCCCAAACGTTTCAGTCAACTACGTACCGAGCGGAGATGGCGGCAGGAGAATCCCATCCCCACGACACCATATCCCTCTTCGATTCGCTGCCTGTAGCCCAGAAACAAAAATAACGCGGGTCCAAGGTTTAGGACCCGCGCCGATAGAAGAGTGAATCGACTTCTTGCCCCTCGAACAGGCCGATGCAATAGGTGGCAATCAATCTGCTACTTCCGCGGTCGCTCTTCGGATTTGGGCGCTTCTTTCGCAGGATGTGGGGCAGGCTGAGCACGCGCCGTAGTCGCCGGATGCGAAACCGGTTGTGCGTGGGGTGCGGATTCAGCGCGGGGCGCAGTCTGTTGGCGAGGTGCTGGCTGCGCATGAGCTACAGTCGGCTTAGACTCGCTGGGGGGACGAGACTCCTTAGGTTTCGCCGCTTTATTCTCAGCCGCCTTGTTCTCGGCTGCTTTGTTCTGGTTCGCGCGAGTCGCAGCTGCCTTGTTCTCGTTCGTCCGAGTCGCAGCTGCCTTATTCTCAGCCGCTTTGTTCTCGTTCGTCCGAGTGGCAGCCGCCTTATTCTCGGCTGCTTTGTTCTCGTTCGTCCGAGTGGCAGCGCCTTATTCTCGGCTGCTTTGTTCTCGTTCGTCCGAGTCGCAGCGGCCTTATTCTCAGCTGCTTTGTTCTCGTTCGTCCGAGTCGCAGCCGCCTTATTCTCAGCTGCTTTGTTCTGGTTCGTGCGAGTTGTCGCAGCTGCTTTATTCTCAGTCGCTTTGTTCTCGCTCGTGCGAGCTGAGTGGGTCGCCGTCGTCTTGCTCGCGGCAGACTTGCTCGCCGTGGCCTTGTATGGCGCTCCCGCCTGCCTAGCCGCTATCACGCCATGACCGCTAAACTCGCCCGGTTTCGCGGTTGCGGCGATTGCCGGCCGGCCATGATTCACCGACGCCAATAGTTCGTGGTTCTTGCCGGCGGCCTGTTGGTGCTCGGACTGGGCCGATGTTGCCTGAGTATGGCGCTCATGGGAAGCAGTCTCTTCCGCTGCGGTTGGGCGCGCGGTAACCCCGCCGTTCCCGCCGTTGTAGCTGACGTGGTTGTACGTGGTGTTGTTGATTACGGTCTTGTTGTAGACATTGTGAATATTCGTGACGTTCACGTTATTCACTGAGCGGTTGTAGTAGAAGCCTCCGTTATTCCAATATCCGCCTTGATAACCGAGACCACCGTAGCCGAAGCCGTAGTTGACGCCGCCGTAAAAGCCGACATTCGTACCCCAGTAGCCTTCATTCCAGGAAAAGGCGTTGCCGCCCCAACCCCAATAGCCAGGCGTCCAGAGAAATCCGACTTCGGGAGCCATCACCCACGTACCCGGCACCCAAAAGTAGCCTTCCTCGCCATAAGCCCAGTAGCCGGGCGTCCACAGATAGCCGTCCGCTGGGGCCATCGGTTGCGCATAGATCGGTAGTGCGGGCGGAGCGATCGTGATGGCCACGCCGAACTGCGCGAACGAGGCAGCCGGTACGGCCAGTATCAGAAATGCAAGCAACAGCAAACGAATCGTACGCATTTTGAATCACCTTGCCAGATCATCCTTCGATTGCCCGGCGAACCTTAATTGCCGCGGGCTGCGTGGAGTGAGGGGCGACGCGTCTCGCGTCATCAGTAAGAATTGCACGGACGCACTGTCAGGTCTGAGCACTACGGCTCACTTTTGGGAAAGTCCCAATCAAGTCCGCCAACTGACTTTTTCGAGATCGCCGGTGCCGGCAAGAAAAACGGCGCGAGTCCAAATAGCAGACCCGCGCCGATGAGCATCGCTGGTGAACATCGCTGATGAACGTCGCTTAAGCTGCGCTTTTCTTTTTGTCTGGCTGCTCGGAAGCGGGCGTCGCGTGCTGAGCGCAGTGCTCGACATGCAGCTTCGCCGCCTCGGCGTCGTGATGAGCCGCAAGCTGACTGTGCCCGTGAGCCAGATATGCGTGGTGCGCTTCCTTTTCGTGCTCTTCAGCCTGGTTGTATTTCGCTGCCTCGTTGTAATGGTAGGCAGCTTTCTCATGATTACGAGCAGCGTGATGATAGTGCTCCCAAGTTTTTGACACGTCATTCTCCTTCAGCAGGCAGCAGGAAGAGCTACCCGTAAGAACCTCTACGATTGAACGCCAACAGCGACAGATCAGTTCGGCAAGTTCTACCTCTGATCGTTCTGTTTAGCTTTCTCGTCAGCCTTCTCTGCTGATCTGGCTTGGACTTTCGCTCCGTGAACTTCCGCAAGGAACGGCTGGGCTACGACCGGAACCGGCACTTGACCCAACAGTAATTCCCGAGTAGTGACGTGGCGTCCGTAAATGGCATCGCGAGAATCATTGTCTTGCCGGATCGATGCACCTTCCAACGTAAGTCCGGCGAACAAGCCCTTGGCACGCGAGTAGGTCAGGATCTCCGTATCCAGCTTCCAATCGGTGCCGGCTTCGGCATGCCGTCCAACCGGACCCGCAGCCGCGGAAGCGTCCCCGCCAACTTGAAAATTACTCTCGAGCAGCCTTTGCATGGCTCTGTCATTCTGAAAGATCATGACCACGTCGACCGCTTCAACGCCGATCTGCAATCCCCAGCTTCCGCCGGAAATCGTGATGAACGCCGGCGCGCTCCAGCCATCCGCGGTGCGGCATGTGGCGACGCCTTTACCACCTTTAGCGCCGAACACAAAACCACCTTTGACCATGTGCGGTATAACGGCTATGCACTTTGCATGCTCCAATACTTCTTCCGGGATTCCCTTGTCAGGCATCCCCATAATTTCGTGCAGCACCGTGGTCGAGTTATCCAGGCGGTCGGTGGCATCTTCCTTTGCCGATGCGGCAAAGCTCAGCGTACCGAGACTCAACATAGCAAGTACGAACATTATTTTTTTCATTGAACAGCCTCTTTTCTGTGGCCTTTGCGCCCTGTCCAGCATTGTGCCGTGTCTGGCACACAAATCGGGTTAGAGATTCTGGCGCAAGAAGGTCAGGTGAAGGTTAGCAGTCAGGACCAAAGCGGTCTGAGCAATAACGCTCACCTCGCGGCCACATGGAAGTGCCTACAGATTGATTCATTGCCCGACGGATTGACGCAAGGCTCGTTAAATTGGCCCCATCTTCGACAGGTGGTCAATTCTGCTCAGACGTCGGAGAGTCGAAAGACTAAAAAAGTGAAAGCCTCAGAATGGTTTCGAAGTGCCACCAACCTGGCCTTCGCCAGAAAAACGCCAAACCCTCAGGGCTGACATTTCATCCAAGTCAGCGAACCGGAGATCGTCTAATGGGGATCATCCAATGAAGATACTCAGATATCGACACCTTCTTACCGTTTTGCTGCTGGCAGCGCTCGCGGGCTGCTCTCAACAACAAAATACGCAGGAATTGCAGGAGAAAACTGCGCAAGCCACGGCCGAGATTAAGCACGATGGGGAAGCGGTGGCGGCGGGAATACGAGAAGGCTGGAGCCGCGACAAGCCACTCGATTTGAACACTGCAACAAAAGAGCAGTTACTGAGCCTGCCGGGCGTAACCGGGTCAGAGGCGAACCGCGTGATTGCAGGGCGTCCTTATACCGAACCTAGTGACGTGGTGAGGCGGCGCATCATGCCGAAGGCTGAGTATGACAAAATCGCAGACCGGGTCACGGCCAAGAACTGACGTGAGACACGTTGGATTTGCGCCAGCTAACCTTAGGTTGCGCTAAGCCGGCGGAACTATCCCGGCCTATTTCTTGATGCGTTGCTGTAGTGTCTTGCTGAATCGCCTGGAACCTCTGGCCCACTCGATGCCTGCCGATGGTTTATCTTGCGAGGCGTCGGAGCCTGTATCCTCGGGACTCTCTGGTCTGACTCCGAGTTTGCTGGCGGTCTGCACATCAAGCTGTCCGGTGACGGGCAGGTTCTCAGCCTTCTGAAATTCGCGGATGCTCGCACGGGTCCGCAGACCGAATACGCCATCGATCTTCCCGTGGTAGTGTCCTTCGTCCTGAAGAGTCTGCTGCATCCCCTGAACATCGCTCCAATCTGTTTCTTCCGGCACTTCGCCGCCGAGATTGGTTCCTGAATCAAGCGGGGTTGGGCGGGATCCCGAGATCCACGGCGTCAGCAACAAGAAGATAATTCCCGCGCACGCGACTTTGCCGACGACGAACATTCTTTCTCCTCGACCTTGTACGCAGGCGGATTGAGCCCGAGCCCGCCGTGTTCCTGTGCCTGCGGAAACGCGCTTCGCTCTGAGCCGAGCCCAGCTCCGAAAGGACAGGTCAGACCGTCTGGTTTGGCGGAAGACCTGGACCTCTTGAGGCATCAAGAGGTTCGCCCATTTCCCCCGCGAATACTGAGCTGAATGGCTCAGAAGGGTCGGATATATTCACCGCTCAGGCGATTTGGGGGGACGTGCAGAGTTCAGCGATTGGTGTGTGGGAATCTCACGGGCAAGCTGACGCTAGTGACCCGCCAAGCGGTTGCGGGCGGTGAGCCGGCTACTCGGTGGCCGGTGTATTCTTGGGTAAGTCGGCACGCCAAACGTATAAATATTTCTCGTCGCTCGACGTGACCACGGGGATCTTCTTTTCGCGGGTTACGCGGTTCAAAGCAGAGCGAAGATTCTGCATCTTCTCGCCATTCAGGCTGCTCAGCGGAATCTTGACCGCTTGCTGGGCGCTCAGCTTTGAGAGATCGCCCAGAATGTCCGTGACCGCCTTCCGATGTTTTCCTTTACGACCCTGCGGAACATCGGACCGATTCATCGCGGCATAGTGAGTATCGTTTCCAGTTGCGTTCCGTCCCATGGCGGGCCCTCCTGTGTACGCTACCGTACCGTAGGCGTAAAATCGTACCGTAAGGAATCGTATCCTGCAACTAAAAATCTATGCGATACCTGACAAGCGCAGCCAAACCTCCTCCCCGGCATACGCTAACCTTAATATTGTCAGGGATATGCTGCGCCTGCGTTAAACCAAAACCTGCTAAGACTTCACCCGTATCCACGGAAAAGCGCTACCGTAGTTTCAACCTGGGGTGCCCGAAGCGAAACGAGACAGCGCGCCGAAATTTCGCAATCGCCCTGGGATTTCTGGTGAGAGAGAACACAAAACATGGCCCGAGTTGCAGTGGCTAAGAACGAGCGCGAATTCGACCCCAACCTTTTCCTCGCGACGATCGGCGAGGGCAGGAAGATTGTGGCGATTTCAAAGAAGCAAAGAATCTACGCCCAAGGGGACCGTTCGGATGCTGTTTTCTATGTTCAGAAAGGCAAAGTCAGGCTCACGGTCGTATCCAAGTCGGGCAAGGAAGCGACAGTCGGCATCGTGAGTGAGAGAAATTTTTTTGGCGAGGGAGCACTGGCAGGTCAACTCTTGCGCATGGGGTCCGCCGCGGCCATGACAGACTGCGAACTGCTGCGGGTGGACAAGAAGGCGATGATGGCTGTGCTTCACCGCGAACACACGTTTTCTGACATGTTCGTGGCGTATTTGCTGGCGCGCAATATCCGCTACGAAGAAGACCTCGTCGATCAACTCTTCAACTCCAGTGAAAAGAGACTCGCTCGGATTCTGCTGCTGCTGGCTCATTTCGGCAAGGAGACTATTCCCGATGCCGTCGTCCCCCATATCAGTCAGGAAACTCTGGCCGAGATGATTGGCAGTACCCGCTCGCGGGTTAGCTTCTTCATGAACCGGTTCAGAAAACTCGGCTTTATTCAATACAACGGCGGTCTGAAGGTACACAGCTCTCTGCTCAATGTCGTTCTGCACGATTAATCCCATTTTTGCAAAAAAAAACCGGGTGAGCAATTATGGACAGCCGTCAGGGGTCATGAGGGTTGACGATGAGGATCTGTTTGAGGTGAAACATGCTCCCGTCCGCTCATCCGGAACTCTCAGGCGGAATAGTTCTCTGCATCGACGATAACCCGGATGTGCTGGAGTGCGAGAGGGCCTTCCTGAAAGCTTTTGGTTATGCCGTTCTGACCGCTCGCAGCGGCAACCAGGGGCTTGAGTTGGCTTCCGTCTACTCGATTGACGTTGTCGTTCTGGGCTACTTCATGCTCAAGAGGAACGGTCGGAAAGTCGCCATGGAACTGAGGCGGCTTAGGCCGGAAGCGCCCATCATCCTGCTCACCGAAGGGGCGGGTGTTCCGGAGCCGGCTTTGAGCCTGGCGGATGCCCTCGTTGCCAAGGATTGTCTGGCCAGCCAGTTGTTGCCTACAATCGCCTACCTGCAAGGCAGCGGCCGGATCTCGCCGTCCTCGTTTGACGCATAACTTTGACGCATAACAGTGGAGGAGTCAGCCATGAGAATCCTCCCATTCCCGCGCCAGGGCGAGTTCACGCCGAAGACTATCTTGAACTTCGGCGCGCGAGTTATTTTCGCGGGTTATTTTCGTTTGATCATCCAGCCGAGGAACGCTCCGGCGGTAAAGCCCACAGCGAATGTGGTCGCGACGGTTAGCACCGGGTGTCGCTGGATGCGTTGAGTTGTGTCATTCAGGAACTCTTCGGCAACATCGCCACCCTGTTTTGCAGCGCGCCTCACTACTCCGACTCCCTCCTCGATTGCATCGGCGACCGCGCTAGTGGCGCGGGATGCCTGGCGAGCTGATTCGGCGATATGTTCGGCCGTTCTGTCCAGTACTGTTTGTGACATTGCATCCTCCTGGTGTTCTTCTGCTGCAGTCGATCGACCCAGTTTTGGAATCCGACTCTCGTCGTGGAGACTTTCTGTCCTGTCGGTGGCGCAGAGGGCCGAACTCCTGAGAGTCCGGCCTGAGACACGCTTACCTGTACCCAACAACCTAGCGCGGCGGTGAGGGTTCGAACGGCGGGTGTTCCCCGCTAACCCATGTCCGCGCCTTGACCTTACAGCCTGGAACTACAGTACCTGCTATGACTCGGAAGCACTGGTCTTTTTTATACAGTTCTGGAAATAGAAAGTGAGCATACTCTAATCAAGCGCGACGAGAGGCTGTGCTGTATGACTCCGACCGAGCCACCCGTTTCTCATAAAATTTTACTTGTAGATGACGATGATGCCGTGCGCGACATGATGAGCGCGAACCTCGAACACAGAGGATTTGAAGTAGTCGCAGCCGCCAGCGTGACAGAAGCTTTGAGGCACATCGCGAACGAGAGCTTCGACGTGCTCATCACGGACCTGCACATGCCGAATCCGGGCGACGGATTTACGGTGGTTACGGCGATGCGCCACTCCCAGCCGAATGCACTCACGCTGCTGGTCAGCGGCTTCCCCGACGTGCAGAGCGCGATGGCCGCGATCCTTCTGGAAGCTGACGAAATCATGGTGAAGCCGTTCGCGGTTGCGAAACTTACCGATCTCCTCCGGGAAAAAATGCTGAATCGCAAGCCCGCTGCGCGGCCGGAAAAAGAGAGAGTGGGCACGATACTGCGGCGCTGCATTGTCCGCGTAGTCGAAGACTGGCTGGCACGGGCAAAACAGAGCAAAGAACTCAACCACGTTCCGCTTAGCGACGACGAGCGCACCGGACATCTGCCCAAGCTGGTCGAAGACCTGATTGTCCGCCTGGGTAGACCCATTGCCACCGCGAAGGACAGCGATGCTGTCTTTTCCGCCGCTGCGATAGCCCACGGCAAGTTGCGATTTCTGCAAGGCTACAGCGCCGCCATGCTGGTGCACGAATCACGAATACTGCAGGTGACGCTCTTTGGAACGTTACAGAGCAATCTAAGCTTTCTGGATTTCAGCCTGCTCCTACCCGATGTCATGACCATCGCGGATGAAGTGGACGCGCAGTTGACCCAATCGATGGATAGCTACATGGAGGCCATGCGGGCGCCCGCAGCGGCGTAGTTATAACTGCCGCCGCGGAAATGAGCACTATGCGGGCAGACCCCAGGCGTCCGCTTGCAGCAGGAAAGCTCTTGGGTTCAGTGGCAACTGGTACTGTCCGCGAACTCGCCGCCCACCAGCATGGCATTCAGAAAATTGCCACACTCTGAGATCTTTGCCAGCAGAGGGTCATTCTGCGCTGCAAGCGGATTGATACTCTTCTCGGCATTCAAAGATTGAATCGTGGCCTGGGCCTCGCCGTCCCACTCGCCCAGATTTGTGAACTCACTCTTGAGCAGGTCAAGAGCTTTCAAGTCGGATTCGGTTTTCGCCGCCACCGATGCCAGGCTTAGGCTCTCCGCTGCCCGGCCACGATGCTCCTTCAGCAGGGGCGCGAGCCAATTGCCCCCGGCAACTCCCGACCGAATCGCAGAGGAAATCGCGCCCTTCCACTCTCGCATCTCCGCCAGCTGAGCAATGCCCGCCCTGGCAAACTCTTTCGAAAATCCCTGCACGCTACGCTCGGGTTTGGCCATCGTCTCGGCCGCCGGTCCTGTCGGTCCTGTCAATATGACGCGCCCCGGTTTGAAGCTTAGCGTGGCGTTCAGGATGCGAGCTAGAGTTTCGACATCCACATACGAACGGCCGTCGATCTGCGCAACCGCTCCATCATTTGCGTGCCCGTTCAGCACCAGCGTCATTTTCTGGGGCGGGTTTTGCGCAACCGCGGATGCGGCGAGCAGTAGAGAGAGTGCTGAACCAGAGAGAAAACACGAGAGTTTTTTCATAGCGTCACTGACTACGTAGTTTGTGCTGTTTTGAAAGGGCCTAGTTTGTGCTGTTTTGAAAGGGCGTGGCTTCTAGCCACGCCGTTAAATAGCCAAACGGTTACCGGCTTTAGCCGCTGAGGTACCGCTGGCGAGTTTCAGGGGTGCGGATTCGGTATCACGGCGCCCAGTCATTGCCGTTGCGCTGTTGCAGCCGTCGATGTATGAACTGTCTCAGCCGAGGTTGTTTCGGGCGAGGCACTCGACGGCGGCTGCTTGTTCGGTGGAATCTCGGTCCCGGCTGGGTAGATGAAGATCTGCACCGTGCCCCAGCCGGCATCCGATTTCGCGTCAGCTTGCTTGCCCATTCCCAGGGTTCTGAGCTGGCTGTCGTCAAACCCGAAGTTCTCCACCAGATACTCACGGACAACCATGGCCCGGGCTTGCGTCAATACCAGGTCTTTCTGGGTGTCGCCCTCCGCGCCAGCCGACACCGCGACCACGGCAAAGCCGAACTGGTTATTGGCCAGGAACTCCCCGCCTGCGGTGAGAGACTTCTGGTTTTTGAGTTTCGCCGAATCTCGCTTGTCGAAGAGCTGCTGCGCTGAGTACGTAAACTGTTTTGTCGGTGTGCCTTGCGGCAGGCTAGCGATTTCATTTTTTGCTAACTCGGCAGAATCTTCATATCCGCGACTTTTGAAATACCCGCGCAGCAAGAAATTGTGCTTCATGGCTTCCATGTTTTCCTGGAAGTCGGTAACCCCGGATTGTGCCTGGGCCATGGTGTCACGCATGGCGTCCGAGGTCTGTTCGAGGTTGGTGTAGAGCTGTTTGTCGTTGACCAGAGCTCCGGCAGTTCCCTGGCCGGCATTGATCTTGGCGCTGATCGAGTTCAGATTCGCCGTCAGCTTCGTGGCGTTCTGGATGGCTTCCTGGCTGCCGTCCAGAAGGCCGCTGGCTTTCTGCATCAGCTCGGCCATCTCCAAAGGCGGCAGGCTGGCGATCGTTTCCCCATCGAACACGTTGCGGGCTCCAGCCGATCCAAACGAAATTGCCAGAAACTGATTACCCAACAAACCCTCGGTTTCGATCGTGGCCACAGAGTCCTGCTTGATGATTTCGCGCGTTGACTTGCCGAGATCCATGATGACTGTGACCTTTTCGCCGGGCTTGTGCGGCAACACGATGTTCCGGATCGTGCCGCTGTGAACTCCGCCCACCCGCACGTCGCCTCCAGCATCCAGGCCGACCACGTTGTCGAATTGAGCCTGCAGCTGGTACGTCGAGCTGAAGAGATACTGCTTGCCCCCGATGATGAAGACGCCGGCCACGAGAATTGCCAGTGTCGCAACGATGAAAGCCCCCAACCGCGCCGCTCTCGACATGTCTCCTCCTACGAATGCCTTAGAAATTCCCTGACAAACTCGACGTCACTCTTCTGAAGTTCTTCAAAGCTGCCGTCGATCACCACGTTTCCCTCGTTAAGCAGGGCTAACCGATCCGCAATCGTTTTCGCGCTGTGCAGATCGTGAGTCACCACTATCGATGCCATGTGATGTTCTGCCTGCAGCTTCAGGATCAGATCATCAATCTCCGCAGAGCTGATGGGGTCAAGACCGGCGGTGGGCTCGTCAAGCAGCAGAATGTCTGGCTCCAAAGCTAGCGCACGCGCCAGTCCTACTCGCTTCTGCATGCCCCCGGAGATATCGGAGGGCATCTTCGCGAAGCCGCTTTCCATCCCCACTTCCGCCAATAGTTGGTGGACTCGGTCTCGCTGCTCAGACTTCGACATCTTCTTCTTATGGTGCTGCAGTGGAAAAGCCACGTTCTGTTCGACGGTTAGAGAGTCATACAGCGCGGCATGCTGAAACAGAAACCCCATCTTGATTCTGATCGCGCCCAGTTGGTCGAGCGTCAGGCCGGCGATGTCCTGCCCATGGATGCGCACCGATCCTGAGTCGGGTTTCTCCAGTCCGATGACGAGTCTCAGCAATACGCTCTTGCCCGTACCGCTGCGTCCTAGCACCGCCAGGGTCTCGCCACGCTTCACTGTCAGGCTGACCCCGTTCAAAACCTGTTGACTTCCAAAGGACTTATGGACGTCCTCAACCGCGACAACGGATGCGCCGCTGCTTTCCTCGGGTTTCCCTTGGTCGATCGCGGTCGGAGTTGTAAGTTGCTCGATTGTGTTCATGCTCATTTCGCCAGCTCTGATCCTTTGCTTACGAAAACATGATTTACGAAATGTGATCTTTACGAAATGTGACTTACGGAAAAAATATGAGAATGAGTTTTACCAGCACGACATCCGCCATAATCACGAATAGCGAGGACAAGACTACCGAGTTCGTGGCCGCACGGCCCACCCCAGCAGCGCCTCCCTGGGTCCGCATTCCCTGAAAACAAGCGATCAGCCCAATGATCAGGCCAAACACAGCCGTCTTGAACGTCGGAGGCAGAAGGTCGTGAAAACTGGCGCCATTAAAACCTCTGCTAATAAATTGATGTAGCGAAAGTGGCTCAACCAGCGCCTGCGCCACCCACCCCATAAACAGGCCGCAGGCATCGCCCGCCAGGGTCAGCAGCGGCAGCATCAGGATGCAAGCCAGGATACGGGTCGCCGCCAGCAGCCGATATGGATTTACCGCAGATGCCTCGATAGCATCGATCTGCTCCGTGACTTTCATGGACGCGAGCTCCGCGCCAATGCCCGCTCCCACCCGACCACTCACGACCAGGCCGGTGATGATCGGCCCAGTCTCATGGATCACAGAGAACACGATGGCGGCAGGAAGCAACGACTTCGCGCCAAATCGAGTCAGGCTGTAGCGGGCTTCCAGCGAAAGCACGACGCCAGTTGCCGCGCCCGCCAGAGCGACCAACGGCAGGGACTTCGATCCGATTTCGTCGAGTTGTCGAACCAGTTCGCGAAATTCAAACGGCGGCGTCACCGCCGCCCGCACGACTCGCCAGAAAAATATTCCCAAGTCGCCGAACCATTCGAAGAATTCGTTGATGAATCCCTTGGAGGAATCCGTCGTGGATGACACCGGTAAGACTTGTTGCTTTTGACTAGGAATGACTCCTGGCGTCGCTAAGCTATTGTCGATCACGGGGCAGGACTCGAATCTGGCGCCCCGTGACCATTATTCAAGTGCATGCGATGAAGAAGGGAGTGAGGTCCGCTATGGAAGAATTCGAGAGCGACGTTTTCGACGACATAGCCTAACAGGCTGTAGTTGCCCAGTCGGAACCCGTCTTTGGCGTTGTAGCGGCTGGGATACCATCCATAAACCGCCGTCATGGTGCCGGCATACGGCGCGACCAGAGCAGCAAGAGAAAATGCGCGGTGACCATCCTCGCCGCGACGTCCCGTGAAGGTCGAAATCATGGCATGGCCCAGCCGGGGAAACGTGCCTCTGCACTCACAGCGGTAATACAACGTGTCTTCCCGGAAAGCCTGCGCCAGGCCATAGCGCGTGGTTATAGTTATCGCGTTGATGCCGAAATCGGACCCGAATCTCCTGCTATACCCGGCGAAGCCCTGCTTCCACTCGGGCGGGGCATTCTCTTCCTGGTTGATGCCCGCCGCAAGTGTCGCGCCAGCGATTGGATAGGGCCCAACCACATCAAACAAATAGCTGTGCAGCTTGGTTTCCGTACTTGGGCGGACATAAGCCAGGTCCTGGTACCCTGGGCTCGTGATCGCAACCGTGCCCGAGGTTGCTCCCGAATCGGCCAGTGATTGCGCCCCTGCATGCAACGACAGGGCTGGCACGGCCAGCAGCAAGATCATTATTCGGCGCGATGTTCGGCACGATGTTCGGCACGATGTTCTGCACGATGTTCTGCACAATGTCCGGCGCGATGTTCGGCGCGATTTCATTCGAGATTCTCCCTGGCGATTCCAACTGCGGGGCGTCCGTTCTTATACCGTCAGGGGACACGTTCCATGGTCGCACTGGCACGCAATCTCGACTTCGCCGGATCCCGCTTCCTTACAGGCTTGCCCGCAGTATTTGTCGCCAGATTGTGCTACGCACTTGCATGGAAGATGTGCACACTTAGTCTGTTCAGTTGTGGTCATCGTGATTCTCCTTTTTGAAATCCAGTTCCTGGAACGTTCAAGCTGCCAGCATTCTTTGCCGTTTCGGAAATCGATCCTCACGACCCACCAGAATTGCGGTCGGAAGCCGCACCGTGCGGACTGCTGGATCGCTTTCGCTGATCGCGTGGACTGCTACGCCGTCCCCTTCATCGAAAGGATCTGAAACAATCGCAAAGTGCTCGCCATACATGTTCATGTGCGTGGACGCGATGAAGCCGAGATCCCTAATCTTTGCGCAGTTAGCGGAGCAGGTTCGCATTGTGTCCAGCCGTTCACTTCTCTATTCGCCGACCACCTTTTCCACACGACCGATCAGGTTTTGAACCTTGCCGGCTTTTTTCTCGGCGTTCCCAGCGACTGCCAGATCGGGGTCGTTTGTCGCTTTCCCGACCTCCTCTTTGATCTTCCCTTTTACTTCGTGGAGTTTGCCCTCGGTCCGGTCCTGCGTGCTTGGCTTCATCGTTTTTCCTTTCTTCAGATCAGCCCTTCTCTTCAGATCAACCGTTACGCGACCTCTCTTCTCTCTGCAAGCGTCGGCGTTGGCACCTGCGACAACTCCTCGAACAGAGAGCGGTAGTGAATCATCGCCGTTCTGAGTTCTTCGGTGGTTGTTACCTCTTTCCCAGAGCGGATCGCAATCTGGTGGGCCAACCGGTAGTTTCCCACCACGCGCGGATGGTCGACAGAAATGTCCGCGGCGCGCTGATCGAAATCGGCGACGGGATAGCCCCGAGCCGTCATGACCGAGGACACCAGGTCATCCGCTTCCGCGACGGCCCCCTTCGGAGAATCGACAAAGCGGGACTGCACGGCCTGCCACTGCTTTGAATACCGCTCGTGTTCCGTCGCATCGAGATCGCGAATGTTGAGCTGGTCAATTCGCTTCTCGCGATCCGCTAATTTCGCTTCTGCTTTTGACCCATGGGCCAGCACCACGCGGTCGTACTCCGGCCCAAATTTTTGCCGTAAGTCGGCCGTCGTACTCCTGCGTTTTCGCACGTACAGCCAGGCGCCCACTGCGACGATCACAATTACAGCAGCGGCGAGAGCAATCACCTTCGGATCCATCAGATTCCAGTTCATCGAAAACCTCCACAAAACCAAGTTTGTTCACGATCTTTAAAGCTTTGTCGTGGAAACAAGGTTGAGTCGCCAGTATCAAACTTTCTGATTCGGAATACTGAGCACAATTGACCGCCTTGTGAGTGAAGAGTGCGCGCACGAAGGGTAGTGTCGCAGCAGTGCGGAGAATAAAGGTGATCGGAGTTCATCGCCGTAGAACGTTTCTTGCAAAGTGAGCGATTCTGCACAGCGCTGCCGGCACAGATGAGCGAGTCTAGGCTTCTCACGGATTCAAGCCACATCCGACCAAAGGAAAACTATGACAACCACAAAGTTGCTGCTTCTCCTGCTTACGCTGCTGGTACTCGGGAGCACGTTCGGCTGCTCCAGGGTCTCCGCAAAGTCAGCCGATGTTTCGGACAGCATCCGGAAGTCGCTCGATCAGGCGGGTCTCAAAGACGTCTCCATCAGTCAGGATCGGGATAAGGGCATCGTGACTCTGGGCGGACAAGTCGCCAGTGAAAACGACAAGGCCCAAGCCGAATCCCTAGCGAAATCCTTCTCGGGCGCGCAGGTTGTCGCGAATCAGATTGCGGTGATTCCGGTGGGCGGGGAGAAGGCAGCCAAAGCTGTGAACTCCGACCTGGACCAAGGCATCGAGAACAACCTCGACGCCGCGCTGATCCAGAACAAGATGCACGACAATGTGAAATACGAAGTGAAGAGCGGAGTAGTCACGCTGACCGGGGAAGTGAACTCGGAAGACATGCGCTCTCGCGCCGCGAACGTAGCGGCTGGAGTGCCGAACGTTCAGCAAGTGGTGAACGATCTTCAGGTCAAGAATCAGAAAGCCAGTTCGACACAGTAGCGACTGCGGAGCAGATCGAGGGCGGGACAGCCGGCCCGGCTCAGCAATGCCACAAAGTATCAACCAGGCTCTTTTAAGCCCAAGCCGTCGCAGTGACCTTGAGAATGGAGAAGCCATGTCCTTTGGAATTTACGCAGTTGGGTTTGCAATCATGATCTGCGGACTCATGTACGGAGCACACTTGATGCATATGCCCGCGCACTGGATTGCCGTTGGCGCGATTGTACTGTTGGGGGTCGGGATTCTGTCGGGAGTAAAGGCGACCCGCCAGAAAGATCCGCCGCAGTAGAGTTCCCGGCAGGAAGGGGCTTTCACCTTCGGCTGCCAGAAGAGCGGGGTGTCGATTCATCGTTGTGGCCCACGCCGCGAAAGGTTGGAGCCTTCCGAGGCTAAGCGCAAAGAAACTGATAGAGAATATTAAATACCGCTCACAATGCTGCTAAGTCAGGGCAAGGTTCGAGCCTGGGCGTCTTCCATCGAGTTTTGAAATCAAAAGCGCCGCTGTGGTCAGTTTTGATCAGCAATCGAAATTCCCATGCCCGATACTAGTCCTGAATAACTTTCCACGGGTTTGACCCACAAGCCGGACTCTCCGGCTATAGATCTCTTGTGAAGCCGACAGCATAAAGAGTTCTCGTTACACACAACCACCGCGGGTGAGTTTGTCGGAGAAAATTACGGGAGAGATCATGAAACTGTTTAAAGGGCTAGGAATCGCACTCTGTCTCGCTCTGCTCTGTGTACTCGCCGTGCCAACCGCACGGGCGGATGACTGGAACCGGAAGACGATTATCACCTTCAGCGGTCCGGTCGAAGTTCCAGGTGTGGGCCAACATACTTTGCCGGCCGGCACGTATGTCTTCAAAATTCTGGATTCGCAATCCGACCGTCACATCGTCCAGATTTTCAATCAGGACGAAAGCAAAGTGCTCACGACGATCCTCGCAATCCCGAACTACCGTTTGAAGACGACGGACAAAACGACAATTACGTTTCGCGAGCGACCCGCCGGAGAGCCTGAGGCATTGAGAGCCTGGTTCTACCCTGGGCGTGCGTGGGGCGAGGAATTTGTTTATGCAAAACCGCGAGCCATCCAGATAGCCAAGGAAACGAATGAGCCCGTGCTCGCAACCTCAATCGAGGACACCGCACCGGTCGAGGCTCTAAAGACTGCTCCGATCGAAGCCGTTGCCCCAACCGGAGAGCCCGTCGAATTGGCTCAGGTGATTGAAGCGCCTCCTGCTGCGGAACCAACGATGGTTGCTACCGCCAAGCCTCTACCTGCCACAGCCAGCTCGCTGCCCTTACTCGGACTGCTGGGCTTACTGATGATTGGCGTCGGCTTTGCTCTGTCGGCTTTTTCGAAGCGAACCGTTTAAACCAACCAGCGGATGGAGACCCTCGAAGGATCCATCCGTGCCAGTTGATCGGAATAACCGGACGGACGCGATAATTCGCGCCTTCCGGTTATCCCGGGCACTACATCAGGTGAACTGAAAAACAAGATGCCTGAGCGTCACTTATCCGCGCCGCCACAGAGTAAACCGAGGCTGCAGGACACAGCACATCTCCGTACCTGTCTCACCGCGGTTCTTTGTCTGATTACACTATCGAGTTGCGCCCTGGCGCAGGAAGCCGCGCCCGCGCCAAGCCGCCCGGACGACACATACACGATCAAAACAAAGGTGGATTTGGTGGTTTTGCGAGCGACCGCTCAAGACCACAAAAACATTCTCGTCTCCGGACTCAACCAAGACAATTTCCAGGTTTACGAGGATGGAGTACTTCAGCCGATCAAGTACTTCAGCCACGAAGATGTCCCGGTGACCGTAGGCCTGGTGGTCGATAACAGTGGAAGCATGAAGTCGAAGCGCCACGACGTGATCGCCGCTACGCTGGCATTTGCCCGCTCCAGCAACCCACAAGACCAGATGTTCGTGGTCAATTTCAACGAGAACGCTTCGTTCGGCCTTCCTGGCAATATTGCGTTCACAGACCAGCCGGCTCAGTTGCAAGTTGCTCTGTCCAGAGTCGCGGCCGATGGTGAGACAGCACTGTACGATGCGGTTGCCGTCGCTCTCGAACATCTGAAGAAAGGGGATCGGGACAAGAAAGTGCTGATCGTTGTCAGCGATGGCGGCGACAACGCCAGCAAACACAAGCTGTCCGAGATCATGGCGCTGGTTGGGCAGACGGGCGTGATCATCTACACCATTGGCATCTTCGATGACCAGGATGGCGATCGCAACCCCGCCGTACTCAAGCGGCTCGCGAAGCAAACCGGAGGCGAGTCTTTCCTGCCGGAATCGCTAGCCGACGTTACACCCATCTGCGAACGCATTGCCCGCGATATCCGCAACCAATACACCATCGCCTACGTCCCCACGAACAGAAAGCGCGACGGAACGTATCGAGTCATTCAGGTGAAAGCAAGCGCGCCGGGCCATGGACGTTTGTCGGTGCGCACCCGAACCGGCTACTTCGCGCCCTCGGCACCTCCACCATCCGCGGCAAAGATCATCGAGCATGGCCATGAAACTCACAACTGAACGGCGGGTCGCCCCAACGCACATGCAAAACCTTCTTCGTTGGAGTCAGCGCCTCCTCTTCGTCGTTGGCACCCTTGCGATCACTTACGTAGGTTTTACTCTGCTCGATGCCAGGCTCTACCAAGCCTCTGCAAAACGGTCCCTCGAAAGCCAGATCCAGCTGGAAAAAGTGCCCCACGAAATTCAGCCTAAACCTGCCATCAAACCCGGCGACGTTCTGGGACGTTTGGATATCCCGAGACTTGGACTGTCCGTCGCGGTGCTACAAGGAACAGGCTCGCGAATGTTACGGTTAGGAACGGGGCACATCGAAGGCACTCCATTTCCCGGGGAAGCCGGGAACAGTGGAATCGCTGGGCACCGCGACACTTTTTTCCGCGGGTTAAAAGACATTCGCAAAAATGACGAGATCCAGTTTCAGACAGCGACTGGTCTATCCCGCTATGCGGTGGATTGGGCGAAGGTCGTGGCGCCCGATGACCTGAGCGTTCTGGCCCCATCGATCGAATCCTCGCTCACGCTTGTGACCTGCTACCCATTTTATTTTGTCGGTCCGGCACCGACGCGGTTTGTCGTGCGGGCGCACAAGGAGCGACAGCCCACACTCCCTTGATCCAGAATCTCGAACTCACTCGCTCCTCTAAACAGTGTCAGTTTCACCCCTCGGGCCCGGCGTGGACATGTGCCCAAGACATGTGGATGGCCGCTACCCTACACCCGGATTACGGGAGAGGGCCTTGCAGCCCTCTCCTGTCTACCCCTTCACGCAGACCACCTGGCGCAACGTGTGTACCACGTCGACCAGATCGCGCTGCGCTTCCATCACCGCATCGATGGACTTGTACGCCATCGGCGTTTCGTCGATGACGTCCGCGTCCTTACGGCACTCGACGCCCGCTGTCGCCTTGGCATGGTCATCCAATGTAAAGCGGCGCTTCGCTTCTGTACGTGACATGGCACGTCCGGCTCCATGGCTACAGCTCATGAAACTCTCGGGATTGCCCTTACCGCGCACGATGTACGAACGCGCCCCCATGCTGCCGGGAATAATTCCCATGTCGCCCTCACGGGCACGCACGGCACCCTTGCGGGTGATGAGCACGTTCTCGCCGTAGTGGTGCTCCCAGGTCACGTAGTTGTGATGGCAGCTCACGATTTCCATATTGGCTTCGAACGCCGGGACTTCTCCCGAGATCAGCACCGCCTCGATCAGATTGCGCATCATCAGATCGCGGTTGGCCAGCGCGTAATCCTGTGCCCAGTGCACCGCGCGGACGTAGTCCTCGAAGTGCTCCGTGCCCTGCGGCAGGTACGCGAGATCCTTGTCCGGCAGGTTGATCATCCACTGGCGCATGTCGTTCTTTGCCAGCTCGATGAAAAACATGCCGAAGCGATTGCCCACGCCCCGCGATCCCGAGTGCAGCAGGAACCAGACGTTCTTGTTCTCATCGAGGCAGACTTCGATGAAATGGTTCCCAGTGCCGAGCGTTCCCAGGTGGTTCACGCGCTGCTTGTGATCCAGCTTGGGATACTTGTCAACGATCGCCTTGTACGTCGGCTCCATCTTCGCCCACGCTTCCGCGTGATGCGCCGGGGCGTCCGACCAAGCACCGCGGTCGTTCTTGCCGCCGTTGTCGGTACGTCCGTGCGGCACCGCCTTCTCAATCGCCGTGCGAATGCCGTGCAGATTGTCCGGCAGATGATTGGCGTGCAGCGTAGTCTGCACGGCCATCATGCCGCAGCCGATATCCACGCCGACCGCCGCCGGAATGATCGCACCGCGCGTCGGAATCACACTGCCGATGGTTGCACCCATACCCCAATGCACGTCCGGCATGGCCGCCACCCACTTGTAGATGAACGGCAGCTGCGCGACATTCAAAAGCTGCTGGCGCGCTGCGTCCTCCAGCGGGACACCCTTTGTCCAGGCCTTGATGGGTACGCCGGTGTCGGGCTTGATGAAGTTGTAAGTGTTGTCGGTCATGTCCTTCCTCTTTTGGTACTCCGGTTGTAAAAATTAAAACCTCACCGTTCCCTGATCTCTTGCCGCTTGTTATCCTTTGGGCCAGTTCCACGATGATCTTGAGGTCGCAATTTGCGACCTCAACTTTTGCATATGAAAAATACTGCTCTGGTACTCACCAAGAAGGTCGATTCAACCATCCTGTTTCTGCGTGGGCAAAAAGTCATTCTGGATGTCGATCTTGCCGAACTCTATGGTGTTTCCGTAAAGCGTTTAAACGAGCAAGTGAAGCGCAATCTCCGCCGCTTCCCGTCCGATTTTCTCTTCCGATTAACGCGCAGCGAGTACTCAAACTTGAGGTCGCAATTTGCGACCTCAAGTTCCGATCATGGCGGCCGGCGGTATTTGCCTCATGCCTTTACCGAACACGGCGCTATCATGGCCGCGACCGTGTTGAATTCAAAACGCTCCATCGAAATGAGCATCTTCGTAGTCCGCGCTTTCGTGCGCATGCGCGAAGCCTCGGCCGCGAACCGGCAAATAGCAGCCAAGCTGGCCGAACTCGAAGGCCGCCTTGAAAGCCACGATGGCGATATTCAACAACTGGTCGAAGCCATTCGCGAGCTCATGGCGCCGGAACCTGCCAATCCGCGACGTATCGGATTCGAAACCCCCGCTCTGGCCAAAGGCCAAAACAAAGGCCACAATAATAAAGTCCTGAAGATGCGTACCGCGCTCCCACGCAATCGCAGATAACCACAACGAACTTTCCTCAGCTCGAAATCAGCTCATTCGCGATAATGACCTCTTTGTGAAAATAACTTGGTCGGGGAGGAGAGATTCGAACTCCCGATCTCGTGCTCCCAAGGCACGCGCCTTGAACCAGCTAGGCCACTCCCCGATCTTGGTGGCTCGGCACGGAATTGAACCGTATCCACTGGCTTTTCAGACCAGCACTCTGCCGTCGAGTTCCCGAGCCAAACTTGGTGGACGGTGCGAGACTTGAACTCGCATTTCACGGTTGCAGGCCGCGGGTAATCCCCTTATACGAACCGCCCAATTGGGGCGAGATGAGAGAATCGAACTCTCGTGACTGGAGCCACAATCCAGCGCCTAAGCCATTCGGCCAATCCCGCCATCGAACTTGGAGCTGCTGGCTGGATTCCCACCAGCATCGACCTGCTTACAAGGCAGGTGCCTTTGTATATCGGCCACAGCAGCCAACTTTTGGAGCTGGCACGCAGCCTCGAACTGCGGTCGGGCGCTTACCGTGCGCCTGCTCTTCCGTTGAGCTATACCAGCGGAGCTGGCGCGGCGATTCGAACGCCGATCACGGACTTACGAGGCCCTTGCTGCGTGGCTACGCCACTTCGCTTTTGATATTCACGACTTTGGGTAGGGCACGACTTCCAGTCGTGCCGTTACGACGCCGAACATTTCGCGCTTTAGTACCCAAAATCTCGGCCACTCCAAATCTTGGAGCGAGCAGCGAGAGTTTGAACTCGCGTCATCACCTTGGAAGGTGAGGCACCAGCCGCTATACCACGCCCGCTCTCTGCCGTAATCATTGGCGGGAGATGAAGAACTCGAACCCTCGTAACTGGATCTGGAGGCCAGTGTCCTAGCCGCTGGACGAATCTCCCGCTAACTTGAGCCGCGATGCGGGCGTCTGAGCCCGCAGGCGAAATCCTGAGCGAAGCCGAAGGATTATGGCGGAGCTAACGGGAATTGAACCCGTCCCTGCTGATAGACGGTCAGCCATCCTGCCGATAGACCATAGCTCCGGCTCCCTCCCGTGACTCGAACCACGATTTCTGCTTTGAGAGCGCAGCGCCCTGCCATTGAACGAAGAGGGAATTTCGAATTGTCAAAGAGCTCGCTGCCGGGGCGAACTAACATGCCCGATTCGAACGCCCGTGCTCCGGATTCAGTCCAGGGTTCTGCGACTAAGTCGACCCGGCATTACGCTTTCAGCGGTATCGCTTTCATGCATCGCACGCACAAGACCGCCGATTCATCGACGTTGTGCCCGAGTCTCCTGCGATCTCCACGCGCGCGATCCACCAATTCGCGATGATCCCCGCCGCGATCGCAGTAGAGTTCCGTTGCAAGCTCTATCTCAAAACCTTCGAGGTCGATCACTTGTGTGCTCATGACTTTGGTAGCAGCGAGGAGAATCGAACTCCCATCTCAGCCTTGAAAGGGCCGCATCCTAGCCGTTAGACGACGCCGCCTCCTATCTGCGCATCGGTGAAATGCGTCGCAAAAATCAAAAGCCCCCGATTTGTATCGGAGGCTCAGAAAAACTACGCGCTATGGATCGCCCCCGTTACATGAACGTACCTTCTCCCGCACCTTGCCACGCAAAGGTGGCCGGCATCGGGTAGCAATCGGTGTGGGGTTTCCGGATCATTGTGTGTAACTCACTTTTCACTCTGACATTCTTTTAGAAATCCGTCAAGACCCAAACGTGGTGGGTACTTGAATCAGTTTGGCCTTATGTACCCGCCTTCGGCAATGACAAGAGTCCCAATGCGGTCATCACGTTTATACCATTCGTCCGAGTCAGCACTCCCGGCCGCATTCGGTAATCAAATCGCATCTCGCCGTTCTCATAGTGTTCTTCAAAATGCACATTGATAGCCCGTCCGCCGAGAGTTTTGGCCGCCTCGGTAAGGGCCAGATCGTGCGTTGTTACAATGCCGACCGCCCCGTTCGCGGCCAATTGTTCAATGACAGCTCTCGCTCCAAACAAGCGGTCGGCTGAGTTTGTCCCACCCAGCATCTCGTCCAGGAGAAAGAGGATTTTGTTCGTGCTCGACAGGGTCAGTATCCAGGTCAGCCGCTCCACCTCGGCCTGGAACCGAGATTTCGCTTTTAAGAGGGAGTCATGAACAGCAATCGAGCACCCGATATGCAATAGCGAGATCTGGAGTCGAGCAGCGCGCACCGGGGCTCCTGCCAATGCCAACACGGAGTTCAGGCCAACCGAACGCAGCAGAGTACTCTTGCCTGACATGTTCGAACCGCTAGCCACGATTATTTGCGTGCCTTTGATGTCAAGACTCAAATCGCATCGAACGCAGGTCCGGGAATCGAGTAACGGATGACCTAGGGCCTCGGCCTGAAACATCGGAGAGGTCTCAGGCTTCAGGGCCGCAAAAGTATGAGTTGGATTTTCGTAAGAATACCGAGCCAAACAGAGTAATGCTTCGAACTGACCGAGCGAATCTAACCATCGCGCCAACCCCTTCCGGTTTTGCTGTCGCCAGCACTCGATCAGAATAGCTAGATTCGTGCCCCACAAAATCGGTGCGGACAGCAGTGCGAAGTATTCAATTTTCCGAAGATTCATAAGCCAAGCCCAGAAGCGTAACAGTCGAATTTGTTTCGAGGGACGCCCCGACGAAGCCGTGAGTTGCGACTGTAGCGAATTGAGCAATGAACATTGGAAATGCGCCGTTTCAAACCGATCCAACAAGGGAGCAAGCATCGCAAGCTCAAATGAGGGCAGGTCGAGGTTAGCGGCCGTCAGCCTTACTCTCTTAAGAAGGAAAACCGCCAAGAGTGCTTCCAGTCCCACCAGAACGGCGATGGCCCAAAGCCAGTTATGGCCGAAGACGCCGACACCGGCGACGACTGACACGATGATTAGGCAGATTGGCAGTACTATCGCAAGCACCCGCGCGTAGGATGGGAAAACAATCGCGGGGGCGTCTGCCCAGCCGCGGACCGATGCGCCAGCTTGATCTAATGCGTTCCCCTCCACGGAGGCCCAGTTTTCTCGAAGATCAAGCAGTTCACGAAGTTCGGCGACGGCTTCTTGTCGCTCTCCGATCACCCCACTTTCTGCTGGATTGAGCAACCAGTTCGCCAGCGTTGCCCGGCCGACGCAAGTCCGAGCCGTACAGAGCAATTCGAAAAGAGATCCCGTACCAAATAAGTCCAGATCCGAAGCGTAGGGATGGTTCTCAGGCTCGAACTCCTTGCCGCCTATTCCTCGTCCTTGCCATTGATGGTCCAACCGTGCCGCCCCGAGTTCGTAAAAGCTCACGATGCGCTGCACCCTGCCATAAGTGCGCGCATTCTTAATAAGGGACTGGGTGATTGACAGAGCGATTACCAAAGGCATCAGAGTCCAAACCGGTGAAATCAAGTGTGATGAAAAGCTTGCCGAAACGATGACGACGCCAGTCAGTACAACGACGATGAGATAGACCCACAAGCGCCGGTGCAGATCTCTGACGGTCACCAGTTGGTGATGTCGTTTTCCCAAGCGACGAGCGTACTCATCGTCCGGGACGTAGGAAAGGACGTTAGTCACAGATGTACAAACGCCGGCGCTATGCCGGCGCACAGATTCAGAATTTCGCATGACTGCACCATCTCCTTCCAGGCCGCGGAGCCTGGCTCTGTATGCCTGAGCAGAATAAAAGCATGACCGTCTAAGACGGCGGTATGAGCTTCGGTTCTAGAGGATCTACAGCGAGAAGAGGGGTGGGGGACGCTGGAAGAGAGGAGCCGGACTCGGTTCATTCGAGACTAAGATATTCGTCTGCGATCGCTCTTCCCATTGCCGATCCACGACGGACGGGAAGAAACGAACAGGTAGGGCCCGAGACAGGAAGCCAACAGTTTGCCAATATTAGGCAAGCGAACGATGACAAACGCGAGCAAGCAGGCAAGCACTAGGGAGACGACTAGCTTGAAGAATCCACCAATCACGAGCGGACGGAAGTCCGCCACGCAAAAAACAAGAAGACAGTAGGCGAAATTCAAGAGTATTTGGCTATAGCGGCCCATGCGCGCCTCTGATTTACCAAGTATACAGCTGGCATGGGGGTGGTAAACCTCATCGACAGTTGCTTTGGGAATACGAGCGATACAAAGTCGCAAAACCGAACATCTGCCATCTCTGCCAGTCACCCATGCTCAACTACAAAATGGAGCAGGATGTTGGAATCGAACCAACACCTCGAGGTAATCGCCCGCGGGCTCGACCTTCGAGCTAATCCCGCCCGTTCGACTACTTCGCTGCGCTCAGTTGCTCAGGGCAAGCTGCTACCCTGTCCCCGGCCTCGTCGATGTTGGTACTGCGGTTTGAGTTCTGAGAACGGTTGCTTCGATGACTACGACTTTCATTTTGAGCATGAAGTTCTGCACGATTCCAGAGTGATCCAGGAACTTCTGGAATTCGGCTGCCGCCGCCGGACCGTTCTTCTGGCCCAGATAAGCCAAACCGCGGACGTGCAGAGGCTAATTTTACAATTGCTTGGTCGGCCCATCTGGTTCCATTCCAGGCTCTCCAACTCGGAAACCGTGAGAACGTTGGTCTCATCCACAAGTCGGGTGAAGCAGCTTCAAAATCGTTTTGGGTCCATCCGCTCGAGATTTAAGTCCATTGGTTCAGAACCCGCGGGTTGCGGTGGCGGCTATAAATGAGGTCCGCAAGGCGAGAGCACTCCGAATTCCCACTCTTGACAAGATTCCATGGAGTGGAATATGTTTTCGCCCAATGGGAAGTGGCTCGTGGTACGCTGAGAGCAAATTCCAGTCATAAAGCTGCCCGCCGTGAATCAGTAGATGGGGAACCACAAAAGCAGGGTTTGTTTGGGCAGGCGTGTCGATGGAGACCGCCGCCCCGGGAGATGGGTCATCATGAGAAGGAATTACGGCTTCTGCGTTCCGATTCTCGTAGTCGCTTCGGTGCTGTTGCTCCCCGGTATGCTGCTCGCCGATGTCACCGGGTCCATCCTTGGCGTCGTCCGCGATCCGTCGCAGGCTGTCGTCAAGGGGGCGCACGTCACAGTCACGAACACTCAGACCAACCTTTCCCAACAGACGATTACGGCCGACGATGGCTCCTATCGTTTTCTGGCGTTGCCGGTCGGGAGCTACAAGGTGAACGTCACCACTCCCGGATTCCAGCAATTCAACGCCACCGACATCGTGCTCAAGGTAAACGACGAACTTCGCGTCGACATTGCGCTGCGGGTCGGAAACATTAAAGAGGAGATGAACGTTGCTGCCGACGCCGTCCAGGTCGAAACCGAGAGCACCCAACTGGGCGATGTGATCGATTCGAAAAAGATGCTGGCATTACCGCTGAACGGACGCAGCTATCTGGATTTGCTGGGCCTTCAGGCCGGTGTGGCGCCGACGACGGCTGGGACCATCGGTGGCGACCGGCCGGTCTCGGGCTACATCCAAAACGCAGGCAATATCTCAGTGAATGGGCAACGCGAGACGGCGAACGCGTTTCTGGTAAATGGCGGCGACGTAAGCGAAGGGCGAAATCTAGGAGCCGGCCTGGTTCCAAATCTTGATTCCGTTGAGGAGTTTCGCCTTATCACCAACAGCTTCGACGCGGAATACGGAAAATTCAGCGGCGCGGTGATGAACGCGATCACCAAGTCGGGCACGAACGGCTTCCACGGCGATGTATTCGAATTCCTCCGCAACGACGCAATGGATGCCAAGAACTTCTTCTTCACCAGCCAGCCTAAGACGGAACTGCACCGACATCAGTTCGGGTTTACAGCCGGAGGCCCATTCTGGAAAAACAAGCTGTTCTGGTTTACGGATTATCAAGGGACCAGACAGGTGCAAGGCGCGGAAGTCAGCGACGTACCGGTCCCGACTGCTGCCCAACTTGGAGGCCAGTTCGATCCTTCAACTTTGACCGGCACAGTCGATGGCGTCGCCGGCGGAGTGTGTCCGGCTTGCGGCTGGCCGACAGAGCTGTCGCAGCGACTGGGTTACGCGGTTACGGCGGGTGAGCAGTATAGTTTCGCAGGCTGCACTTCGACGGCAGACTGCGTCTTTCCGAACGGCTTAATTCCCACAACCGCTTGGGCCCCACCGGCCGCTGGAATTCTGCCGTACATCCCGGCTCCCAATAACTCCAACGGAACATATTCGAACAATAGCCAGAGGAACACGGTCACTGACAATAAGATCGGAGAGCGGGTCGATTTTAATAGTCAGAAGACGGGCAGTTGGTCCTTTTACTATCACTTTGACGACTCGACAGTGAACAGCGCCCTGCCTAGCGGCGGCGCAAGCGTGCCAGGCTTTCCGGCAGTAACTCCGACCCGCGCGCAAGAGTTTGTCTTCAGCAACAATAAGACGATCGGAACCAACGCTGTGAACGAGGCACGCATCACTTTCTTCCGAACCTCAACCCACCTGGACAACCCGACCGGTGGCCAGGCATCGCTGGCTTCACTCGGCTTCGTGACTGGGGTCGGTAGTCTGGGTATCATTCCTGATGCTACCCCCGGATTTCCGGAGTATGTACCCCAAGTCTATTTCAATAACTTTGCCATCGGCACCCCCTCTCTGATTACATTCCAACCCAATAACACCTACACGGCATCGGACGGACTCTCCAAATCCATGGGCAAACATACGCTTAAGCTCGGAGGAGAATTCCGCTACCTGCAAGTGAACGAACGTAACTTAGCGAGCCAGGACGGGGCTTTCGTTTTCGATGGCACAGTGACCGGCGTCGATTTCGCTGACTACCTTATCGGAGCGCCTACAGGAAGCGGGGGTGGCTACACCCAAGCCGCGACCCAACTCCTGGATTCGCGCACACGCTATGGCGGCGCTTATGTGCAAGACACATGGAAGGCAACTCCCAATCTGACGGTTAATTTGGGTCTTCGCTGGGAGGTCAGCATGCCCTGGTACGACACCCAAGGAAAGATCCAGACCTGGGTTAAGGGAGAGCAGTCAACCGTCTTTCCGTTGTCTCCCCAAGGCCTGGTATATCCCGGCGATCCGGGAATTCCCAAGACGCTGGCGCCAACCCGATACAACAACTTTGGACCGCGCCTTGGTATCGCGTACTCTCCGAGCTTTAGCGACGGAGTGTTGGGCAAGATCTTTGGCGGACCCGGAAAAAGCAGCATCCGTGCCTCGTACGGCTTGTACTACACCTCGGTCGAGGATTTGAATCTCTTCTATGAAGTGGGAGATGCTCCCTTCGGCTTGTACTGGACCAGTCCGGGTCCGGTGGACTTTGCCGAGCCATTCCGAAATCGGCTGGATGGAGGCACTGACGGCGAGGGACAGCGCTTTCCGTTCACCGTCCCCATTCCAGGTAGCCCGTCAAATAAGACACTCGATTTCTCGGTCTACGAGCCGCTGTCCTATTTCCCGGGATACGACATTCATAATGAGCTCCCGTACGCTGAGCACTTCAATTTCTCGCTGCAGCGTGAGTTGAGCAAGTCCACCGTCTTGACAATATCTTATGTGGGCACTGAGGGGCATCGGTTGATCGCGCAGACCGAGGCCAACCCGGGCGACGCCACATTATGTCAGCAGCTTACCGCGCAGGGGTATACCGATGCATCGAGCGGTGCCATCGGGTGTGGGCCTAACGTTGAGCAGGACACCTTCACTCTTGGCGCAAATACGGTTTACGGCACCAGGAGACAGTCTTATCAATCCGAACTATTGCCCGACGGCCGGAAGCCTCTGTTTTGGTTTTGGCAACACCTTCACCAAGCTGGTTGCGAATTCCATCTATCACTCCGGGCAGGTGACGGTTCAGCGTCAAGCCGGTGATTTAACCTTTTCGGCTTCGTATACGCTTGCGAAAGCCATCGACGATTCCTCGGCTTTCGGCGAGCTGATCAACTACTCAAATGCCAAACTTAGCCGGGGCTTGTCGTCGACGGACGTGCACCAGAACTTTGTCGTCAGCTATGTCTGGGAGATGCCGTTCTATCGGATTTTCCACGCCTTGCCCAGGCTTACAAAAGGGTGGCAATTGCAGGGCATTACCCGATTCTCGACGGGATTTCCGGTCCAGATGGGTGAAGGGAATCCTGGCGGCCCGTGTACACAGTTTGACCCGACGACGGGGACCCGCTGTGCCAGGGAGATGCATCGCTGGTCGGCAGTCCGTCCACCGATATGCCCAATCTCGTGGGTCCGGTGCACAAATTCAATCCCCGCGACACTCCCGGTACGTTCACATATTTCAACCAGAGCGCATTTACCGCAACAGCGTGCGCTCTGTCGTACCCAGGTGGGCCGGGAACGGCGGGAGTTTTGCTCGGCACTGACTGCGGAAGTTTCGGAACGGCGAACCGTCGATTCTTTCACGGCCCGGGAATCAACAATACCGATTTGGGCCTATCGAAGATGATTCCACTCAATGAAGTAATGCATTTCGAGATTCGAGGTGAATTCTTCAACGTCTTCAATCATGCGCAATTTGGCAACCCCAGCGGGGACATTAGCAGCTCCACGTTCGGTAACGTTACGAGTGCCCGCGATCCGCGCATTGGTCAGGTCAGTGCGAAATTCGTCTGGTGATGCAGTGGCAAAGTTTTGAACATGGGGACGGCGGGCTCACTCGCCGTCCCCTTCTTCCTTTGAGATAGAGTGTAGGTATGCGGCGCAACGGGTCGATTCTCGGGAATCACGTGATTCGAACTTGCGTGTTGGCAGCCTTCCTGGTGGCGAGCCTTTCCGCGCCGTGGGTCAGTGCGCAAACCGCAGAGAGCTACCGCGAGCGTGCAGCCGAGCAGTCACGCGCGAAGTCCTGGGACGATGCCATCACAAACTACCGCAAGGCTCTCGAGCTTGAACCCAACGACACCGTCACCCACTACGACCTGGCCTTTGCGCTCAAATACAAGGGAGATACCAGAGAAGCCCTAAAAGAGTTCCAGTCCGCTGTTGACCTCCGGCCGAAATGGGCGAAAGCGCACTACGGGTTGGGCGCGGTCTGGTATGACCTGCAGGATCAGGACGCAGCGGGGAAGGAACTCCGCATCGCCGAGTCCCTCGATCCCGCCGATGTCGCAACGCATCGTTTGTTGGCCCGCATCCTGGCGCAACAGAATAATCTTGCCGACGCCGAGCATGAACTGAAGCTCGCGCTTCGATTGAAGCCCACAGCCGATGCTCACGTAGAACTTGGCGTCGTCGAAGGGCAATTGGGCAATCTGAATGAAGCGGCGGTGCAGTTGCGTCGCGCGATCCAGATGGATTCAGGAAACGCTTCCGCGCACCTCATGCTCGGCCTGGTTTTGCGGCGTCAGGAAGATCATAAGGGCGCACTGGATCAGCTTCGCACTGCTGTAACGCTCAGTCCGGACAATGCCGAAGCTCAGTACAACCTGGGCCGGGAGTTGAAGGCCGGGGGCGACACGGCCGGGGCCATCGCCGCCTTTCGGCGTGCCATCCAACTGAAACCGGATCTTGAACAAGCGCACTACAATCTTGGTCTCGCCTTGCGCAGCCAGGGGGATTCCGGCAGCGCCAAGAAGGAATTGGACGAACTCTCGGGGCTGCATGAGTTTCGAACCCGCCTTGCGCAATCAAAGCTGCTGATATTGCAGGGCGTCGATGCCCTGAAAAAACAGAAATTCGACGACGCCCTGGCGCTATTCCAGGAGTCGGCGGAGCAAACACCTGAACTTCCTACTAGCTACTACTACATGGGGCTTGCCTGGGAGGGCAAGAACGATTTAGCTCGCGCGAGAGAAGCGTTCGAAAAGGCGATCGACCTGAAGCCGGATTACGCGCAGGCCCACTCGAGCTTTGGACTGTTTCTTTGGAAGTCAGGGGATCAAACGCGAGGGCTGGAGGAATTTCAGCGAGCCGTCATGTCTGATCCAGATCTGGCGGAAGCGCACTACAATCTGGCGCTCGCGTTGGCGCAGCTGCAACGCCCGCCGGAAGCCATTCGGGAATTGACCGACGCGGTGAGCCTCGATCCTCACAATGTCGATGCACGAGTGCAACTGGGGCTGGCGCTGAGCCAAAACAACGATACGACTGCCGCAGCCAATGTATTCCGCGATTTGGTGCGACGCGATCCGAACTTCGCCGAGGGCCACAACAACCTCGGGCTCGTACTGCTGCAGGCTGGCGAGGTCCATCGGGCAGTAGCGTCGTTTCAAGAAGCAGTGCGACTGAAGCCCCAGTACGCCGAAGCGCACTACAATCTCGCCCTGGCGTTTCGACAGGAAGGTAAGCAGGCGGACGCACAGCAGGAATTCGAGAAGGCGTATCAGCTGGCACCGGCGTTGAGAAACCTCCCACTTCCATGACGGAGTGAAATACTGTGAGCCCAGAGCCACGACCGAAAAGCGTACTTTCACGGGATAAAACTCAAGTTCAAACTTACCTCACTACAAGGCCGCTTTTTGTATAATTTGCCGTCCTCGACAGCAAGTGATTTCCGAGATTTCATTTCCACAAAGGGCCTATGTTTCTCCGAGTGTTCAACGACAAGGTTTCTCTCGGCCGAGCGGCTTCCGAGCAGGCAGCCGCGGCGATCCGCAAAGCGATCTCGGAGCGGGGCCGGGCCAGGATCATCGCTGCCACCGCATCATCGCAAAAGGAGTTCCTGGCTGCTCTGACGCAGGCACCGGGCATCGAATGGTCCAAGGTCGAGGCCTTTCACCTGGACGAGTACATTGGCCTGCCGATTACTCATCCGGGGAGTTTCCGCAAGATGTTTATGGAACAGTTGATCGCGAAGACCGGAATCACGCGTTATCACCTGTTAGCGGGCGATGCTGCCGACCCGGCGGAGGTGGTTCGCGAGGCGGGCAAGCAAATTTCTTCAGCGCCAATCGATATTGCGTTTCTGGGTATCGGAGAAAACGGGCATATCGCGTTTAACGATCCACCCGCGGATTTTGCGATCGAAGATCCCTACATTATCGTCAACCTGGATGAGGCCTGCCGCCGGCAGCAGGTTGGAGAAGCGTGGTTTGCGGATATTTCGCAGGTGCCGAAGCGCGCGCTCTCGATGTCGGCGCGCCAGATTCTTAAGGCACGAGAGATTCTTGCGGTAGTTCCCGACACGCGCAAGGCAGAGGCGGTAAAGGCATGCTTCGAGGGCGAGATAAGCCCCATGGCGCCCGCTTCGATTCTGCGGCAGCACTCCAATGCTACCGTCTATCTGGATGCGAACTCGGCATCGCTGCTGAGTTCGGGGTTGCAGGGTGCTATGACCGGGGATTCTTCGGTAGGTGGCAAGTTTGTCAGGATTTGAGCGAACCCTTCATCGAGTTCATCGTTGCCTAGGACGGGGCTACTGGGGACGGGGAAACTTTCGGCGCCAGCGAATTCAGTGGGTTTACGAACAGCCAACTGGCCGCGCCCAGAGTACACAACGCGGCTGCCACGAGGAAGGATGCGGTCCAGCCGTAGCGGGCGGCGATCCAGGGTGTGAGTGAGCCGGTTACAGTTCCGCCGATTTGCCCTCCCATGTTCATAAAACCGGAGACCGATCCGGAGGAGGAGCCAGCAATATCGGCTGTCACCGACCAGAAGGAACTTTGAGACAAGTATAGGGCTCCAGCACCGCCCGCCAGAACAACGCTGGCGAGGCGTGCGCCTCGAACCTGTGATCCACAGGCAATGAAGATCGCCGCCAGGGTCATGGAGACGGCAGCGACACCACACCGGCCCAGCCTGGCGCCGTGCGACTTGGTAAGGCGGTCGTTGATAGTACCTCCCAGCAGGCAGCACACCAGCATCGCCAGGAAGGGGAGCATGGAGTAGAAAGCGCTCGATTTGAGATCGAGCCCACGCACTTTTGCGAGATAGCGATAGAACCAACTGAAAAAGATCCAGGCGACATACCCGTAGCAAAAATAGCTGACCGTGACCGCCCAGACTTCGCGACTTCGCAGGACCCTCTTCCAGGGCACAAGAGTCCGCTGGGCTGCGCTGCCCGAGGTTTCTAACGCCGGGGTCTCTAATGAAAGACCGGACTGAATTGTGGCCAGCTCGGTGGCAGAGACTCGCGGATGTTCGGCGGGAGTGTCGCGCGCGGCGACATACCAAACGGCCCCGGCGAGCAGTCCAAGCAGGGAGCACACCCAGAACGACGAGCGCCAACCGTAGTGAACCATCAAGTAGGTGATGAGCGGCGGAGAGAGTCCGGCACCGGCGCCGACACCGGCGAAAATCCAGCCATTGGCGATGCCCCGCTCGCGAACAGGAATCCAGCGTGCCACAAACTGATTCGCTGCTGGATAGATAACCGCCTCGCCCGCGCCGAGCAGAAAACGAACGGCGACAAACAGCAGGAGCGCGTTCCCTGCACCGGCTGGCACGAGTGCCGTCAACGCGGTGAAGATTCCCCACCAGACCACGCCCCCGGTCAGGACGCGTCGCGGACCGTAACGGTCTGCGAGGTGGCCTCCGATCGTCTGAAAAAGAGCGTAACCAGCCACCAGCGCGCTGAAGACCTTCCCGAGCTGTACATCCGTCAGATGGTAGGCGTCGACGATGGATCCGCCGGCAATGGAAATATTTACCCGGTCGAGGTAAGACACGGCACTTAGGACGAAGAGCCAAAACACCAGGAACCAGCGCACGCGGGATGTGGTTGCAAGGGCCACTGACGGCTCCTGATTACGCTGAGTGTTCGCGCAGGACGCGCGCGAGTTGATCGGCGACAATCTTGTCTTCGCCGGGCTGCAACATGAACGAGCACATGACCAGGCCAGGCCGTTCTTCTCCACCGCCAATCACGATTGCCGGTTTGGAATTGCGAAGTAGTTTCGAGACCTGCTGCGGGGTAAGCGCGATTCGGGAATCCCAAGTGATCGACATGTGCGGCACATGGTTCGCGATGTCAGGAGTGAAAAACGACGTACTCACACCGGGAATCTTGGTCAGCTCTCGGGAAACTCCGGCCAGGCGCTCCTGCCATTCTTTCGCCAGCGCGTCGTGATCCTCGTTGAGGAAGAGTTCAACCGCCTTTACCATCCCGATGATCTCTTCCTTGCCCACTTTCTGGCTGCGTCCGAGTGTATCTTCGTGGGGGCTGTTGTTGAGCAGGGCGCAGGCAACGAGATCCTTGCGGCCGATCAGCAAGCCGGCGCATTGCGGGCCACGCATCGCCTTGCCGCCGCTGAACGTGACCAGATCGTAGCCCATGTTGGTGTAGTCCCAGAGATGAGAAACCGGGGGCGTGTCGGCTGCGGCATCGTTCATACAGGGCAGGTTGTATTGCTTGGCCAGCTTAACCCATTCGTCGACCTTGATCTGGCCGGCTGCGTTAGCGAAACCCGAAAAGTGCATCATCGCCGTGCGGTCGTTGACCGCCTGGTGAAGCTGCTCGCGGGTTTCAATCTCAACCAGCTTCACGCCGGTGGATCGCAGTTGGTGATCGAACGGGTTCCGATGCGATTTCTGGATGATGACTTCGGACTTCATCCCGGCCAGGTCAGGAAGCTGGCGGATTTTTGCCTCATTGTCTCCAGTCAGAATCCCGGCCAATCCGCTTTGAATCGCCGCCGCGGCGCCGGAAGTAACCAGCGCCGTATAGCCGTCGGGAAGCTTCAGCATTTCCGCGATGCGTTTCCCCGCAGCGACCTCGAGTTCTGGGACGCTGACAAAATGGCGGCCAGCCATCGCCATCACCGCTTCCAGTTCGGGGCGAAGCAAGGATCCCCCCAGCACGGTCATGGTTCCCTCGCAGTTGATAACCGTGGTCAGGCCAAGCTCGTCATAGGGGTTTCCAGTGTGCCCGAAGCCGCTGACGTCGACGCCGCCTCCAGGAACGGCTGCGGTTGACGAGAACAGCTTGCGGGGCGCGAACACCGAGGCCGCGAGAGCGGCAACGGTGCCAAGAAATCCCCGCCGGTTCCAATCCGATTTCAATCGCATGAGACTCTCCTTGACTCTGCTTGCGGCGCTACTTGTGGCTGACGGCTGCAATGCAGTTGATTTCCACCAGTGAATCTCCGGGCAGGGCCGCGACCGCGACCGTGGTGCGTGCTGGGCCACCGTGGGGGAAGTAGGTTGCAAATACCTTGTGCATCCCATCCCAGTGTTCGATCTTCACGAGAAACACGTTTACCTGAAGGACGGTGTCCATCGTGCCCCCGCCAATTTCGACGTGCTTTTTGATTTTGTCCATGACCATGGTGGTGTGCGATTCGATGGTCCACTCCTTCTGGTCTCGCGAGTCGTGAGCGCCCTGGCCGGAAACATAGATGAGCCCGTTGTTGATAACGACAGGCATGATGACGTCTTTCTCGCTGCCCGGTTTGCCGTCGCTGTTCAACTTGCGGATTCCGTTCGCGTCAGACGCGGCGGAAGTTTGGGCCATCCCAGACGAAGGCAATACGGCAGAAGTAATTCCGAGAGCCGACAGTACGGTAGCGAAACGCATTGCGAACATCCTGCGCGTGAGGTTGAGATTCATATGCATGCTCCTTTTCAATTCGGATGTAGAACCGCGATCGTCAATCTGATAGTCGTCAATTTGGTGAATCGTCATCTGGTGAATCGTCGATCTAGTCAATCAAGGCAAAGCAAAAGTGAAGATGTCGCTCCCGGCGGCGATAACGACATACTGCTTTCCGTCGACTGCGTAGGTCATGGGAGAGGCGCTGATATCCTGCCCCGTGTTGAAGTGCCAGAGAGGCTTGCCCGTCGTCGCGTCAACAGCTTCGAACGACCCCGCATCATCGCCGAGGAAGACCAGTCCTGCCGCGGTGGTTAACGTCCCGCCCGAGGAATGGCCTCTGCCAATCTGTGGATATTTCCAGGCCAACGTGCCAGTGTCCAGACTGTAGGCGACCAGCGTCTTTTGCGGAGTCTCCCCTGGAATGCGTTTTGACCCGGTGGAGTAGTATTCCTTGCCTTCGCGCGGTTCCTGCGTGGGCTGCGAGAAAAAGATCTCACATGCCTCCAGAGTCATGACGTATACCATGTGCGTGGACTCGTTGTACGAAGGGGAATACCAGTTGGTGGCTCCGGCAAAGCCGGGACACAGGCGGGTTCCCTCGGGCGAGGGCCTCAGGCCCGACCGAATGGGACGGCCCTGGGCATCGATTCCTTTCGCCCAATCGTGTTTTTCAACGAAAGGAGTGGCCGAGAGGAATTTACCGTTCGTGCGATCCAGCACATAAATAAAACCGTTGCGGTTCGCCTCCACCAGCAACTTGCGGGGTTGTCCCTGATAGACCGTATCGATCAGTATCGGAGTCTCCTCGGCGTCGAAATCGTACAAATCGTCGGGAGTGAACTGGAAATACCACTTCAGTTTGCCGGTATCGGGATCCAGGGCGAGCACGCAGTCGGTGTAGAGATCGTCTCCCGGGCGCACATCATCATTGAAGTCCGGAGCCGGGTTGCCGGTGCCCCAAAAAATCAAATTCAGCAAAGATCGTAAGTGCCTGGCATCCATGTAGTGCCTCCACCGTGTAGGTACGCGGTGCCCGGCCAACTGTTGGAGCCGAACTCGCCGGGTCCGGGAATGGTCCAGAAACGCCAGGCCAGTTTGCCCGTCATCGCGTCGTATGCCGCTACAAAGCCCCGAACCGCGTCATCGCCACCGGAAGTCCCGACCAGCACTTTGTCTTTTACCACCAGGGGAGCACTGGTTGCGCCGTAGTTCTTGTTCCAGTCTGCATAGGCCACATCCCAGATCTGGTTTCCCGAGCGCGCATCGAGGCACAGCAGGTGGGCGTTGTCGGTTTCCATGTACACGCGGTCGCGCCAGACCGCGACTCCGCGGTTCAAGTGCCCTGACGCGTCGTCGATGAGCCCTTCCGATATCGGCCGGGCATGATGCCAGAGCACACGGCCGGTACGAGCGTCGAGGGCGAAGGCGTCGTTGGCGGCGGTCACAAACATGACCCCGTTCACCACGACCGGAGTGTTCTCGAGCCGGTTCGTGTCGTCGGCGTGAAACACCCACGCGGCGCGCAATTGAGGCAAGTTGGCTGCATTGACCTGCGATAGGCCGCTGTACCGGCGGCCGGAATAGTCGCCGTTGTATGAAATCCAATTGGCGGTGGGCGGCTGCAGCAGCAGGTCCTCATTCCGCACATCATTATTCCGCGCATCATTCTGCGCATCATTCTGCGCACCGATTTTCGTGGGATTCGAATCACTCGCACCGGCCGCAACCAGGCAGAGTAGAAGTGTCGCAAACAGCGCGGAAACACGCGCGATCGTGCGAATGCGCGAGGACGGGGCCTGCAGTCGAACCCGCTGGTCCTGCTCCGGTCCGCCCTTACAGCGCCATTCTCTCAAGTCTTGCCTCCGCTGTGCTGTTCTTGCCCGCAGAAGTGCGCGATGCATGAGTTCTACTCGGTTGGTGACCTAGCTCGCGCGAAATTTCCAGCCCGGCCGCCTGAATCAGGGGCGCGAGCTGTCGCAGCCGCGTCACCGGCATGCGTACCACGGGAGCAGTGAGGCTCAGGCTGGCTTGAACCGAGCCGGTGTGGTCCCATATCGGAGCGGCCACGCAGCGGATGTACATCTCGTGTTCTTCCAGATCACATGCATATCCGTTCTTGCGAACCCGATACAGCTCGGTCTTTAGTTCCTGAAGATTCCCCACCGTGTTCGGCGTGAGCCGTTTCAGCTCCAGTTCGCTCAGAACCCGCTCCTGCTCGTCCGATGGCATATACGCCAACATGACCTTACCAACCGCGGTGCAATAAAGGGGAACAGACGCGCCGATTCGCGAATAAATGCGCAGCGGCTCGAGCGAGTCGAGTTTCTCCACGTAAACAGCGGACAGCCCGTGGCGGACGGTCAAGTGAATCGTTTCCCGAGTTTGCTGGTTTAATTCGCGCAAGTATCGAAGACTCAACCGGCGAATATCAAGTTGCCCACCGCCGCCTGTCCGATGGTGAAACACGCGATGCCCAGGCGATAGCTGCCGTCGCCATCGCAGCTCAGAAAGCCTGCAGTTACCAGATTCGCCAGGAAGCGGTGAACCGTGCTCACCGGCAGGCGCGACAGGCCAGCGACTTGCTTTGCGGTTAGCCCGAGTGGAGATTCGCTGAAAAGATGCAGCAATCGCAAACCACGCTGGAGTGCCGTAATGTCGTACGTACGCTTGGGGCGAACCGGCATGGAGAGGATTTATCCCGATCAAAAATGAAAGCTGAGATTATCTGATGAAAGTCAGTTTCCGCAACTGAATTCCGGACTAGGAGTTGGTGCAGTTTAAATCGGGATTCGTATCAGGGCATCGCTTTAGCGATGCCGCCGAAAGCGCAGCAACGCGAACGGCTTTAGCCGCTGGCCTTGCCCCTCGCCAACACGCAGCCGCTAAAGCGGTTCGCACGCAGCTTGTCTGGTTGGCACGCCTGAAGGCATGCCCTGATACGGATCGTTTCAAGATGCACCACTACTTTCAACTAGAGCCGGCCGAACTTCTTGACGGCCTCCCCGATCGACTTCAGTTGCTCGATCACAGCGTACATGGAGTGTTCTTTGAAGTCCATTTGCTGGGCGAGAGTCAGCACCGGCTGCGCCAGCGCCCTGGGCACCACCACCACTCCATCACTATCCGCCACGACGATGTCCCCTGCGCTGACTGGAACACCGTTGCACACCAGGGGAATTTGCGCCCCGGCGAAGCGATAGTGATGCACCGACGTGGAGGGCACCACGCCGGTGGCGAAGACGGGAAAGCCGATCTTACGCAGGTAAGCCACGTCGCGGACACCGCCGTCGATGACCGCTCCGGCATAGCCGCGCGCCGCCATCGCGGTTCCCATTAATCCGCCCATGCCTGCGATGTCTTCTCCGTCCTCGACCGCCATCACGTAGACCGAATCGGTCGATCCCTGGTCGATGGCCTCGAGCATCCCGCTGAGGGCTCCGGGATCCTGATTGCCCTCATCTTTCTTGAGCTGCACGGTGCGGGCGAAGCCGGCAAACTTGCTGGTAAAGATAGGCTGCATGCGATGAGTCATGTACATGCGCTTGCCTGCGATTTGTTCGATCGCGTCTGAAACGGAGGCAACTTCGACGCGGCGGAATTGGGCAATCAGTTCGCTATCCGACGAAGGGGCGGCAGCGGACGGGGCAGTTTGCGCCCGCAGTGTCCGGACCCCGCTGTTCAGTCCCCAGGCCAAAGCCAGCGCCGCAAACGGAAGGGCCATCCTGCCCAACTTGGCGAATTTGTTCATTTCATCCTCCGGGTTGTATATAGGTGAGCGGACTCTAACACCGTTTGTCGGTGCTTGGAAAGGTTGAGCAAGGATGGTTGACACGTGCCCCCTGGTTGGGATACACCCTACGTTCCGTCATCGTTTCGCTTCTCACGACGAGGAAGAGACTTTCATTTGCTGAAAATGCAATCTGAATTGAAATCGCGTCCTCGGTCCTGACAATAGGTTCTGGAAAATAGGCTCTGAAAATAGGTTCTGAAAACACCATGCGGGTATCGCGGAAAAACCGGGGTCTGTTGGTTGTGATCGCCTGTCTCTGGTGGGCAGGAATCTGCGAAAACAGCGCCTCACAAGTGCAACAGCCCGCTTCCGTCAGGGAGAAACCACGAACTGCACAAGCCAGCGGGAACCCGATCTTCAGCTCGACCTGCGCCGGTTGCCACGGACTCGATGGACGAGGCGGAGAGAAGGCTCCGGGTCTCGCGGGCAATCCTCAAGCGGAGCAACTGAGCGATGCCCAGATCTCCGACATTATTTCGAATGGAATCAGCGGAACGGGCATGCCGGCATTCCGCAACTTGAAGGATGAAGAGGTGCGCGCTCTGGTCGGCTACGTGCGCACCCTGCAGGGCAAAATCGAGACTCGCACGCTGCCTGGCAATACTACGCAGGGCAGGAAACTGTTCTACAGCAAGGGTGAGTGTTCCACGTGTCACATGATTTCGGGTCAAGGCGGATTTCTTGGCCCGGATCTTTCCAGCTATGGCTCCGAAGCCTCAGCCGAGACAATTCTGAACGCGATCGTGAATCGGGACAGGGTGGTGCCGGCGGGCTACAGGTCGGGAGTGGCGACGACCCGCGACGGAACCCGCGTCGCAGGCGTGATTCGCAACGAGGATAATTTTTCCTTGCAGATGGTGAGCGCAGATGGCAGTTTCCATTTCTTCGAAAAATCTGACCTGCAGAAGATGGAGTATCCGAGAGAACCGCTGATGCCGACGAACTATCGGGGCCGCCTCAGCGCCGGTGAGCTCAACGACCTGGTGAGCTATCTGATGAGCACGAGCGCACCCCCGAGCAAAACGAATCCAGTCAAAAGAAAGACGAGCGATGATGCCGAGGAAATTACTGAGTAAGAGGTTATTGAATAAGACGACGATTGGGGTGGTGACTTTTATTTTCGTCCTGGCTGCCGCGGAGGCCCAAACTCCTCGCCCCTTTGGCTTGCAAGCACTTTCGCCGAGCTTCTGGGAGCTTGTCGATCGCGACGCGAAGCTGGAAACGGTGGCGACCGGCTTCGGGTTTACGGAGGGGCCCATGTGGGACCCATCCGGATACCTCTACGTGAGTGATGAAACCATCAACAAGATTTTCCGCGTGTATCCCGACGGCAAGAAACAGGAAGTGATCGCTTTGGGCGACCCGGACGGGAATACGTTTGATCGAGGACACAGATTGATTGACTGTGCGAGCGTGTTGCGCGCAATCATCGAAGTAACTCCAGAAGGAAAGTACAAGATTCTGGCCGACCGCTACGAGGGGAAGAAATTCAACAGCCCCAACGACGTGATCGTTGGTCCCGACGGCGCACTCTATTTCACGGATCCGACACTTGACCTGGTGGAAGGGGAAAAGCAAGAGATCCCTTTCCAGGGCGTGTATCGGCTCGACAGCCGTGGGAACTTGCGGCTGCTCACTAAGGACCTAACCCAGCCGAACGGGCTGGCTTTTTCTCCCGATGGCAAACGGTTCTATGTGGACGACAGCCAACAACGCAACATCCGCACATACAACGTCGTGCCGGGCGGCTCCCTGAGCAACGGCCGCATCTTCGGGGAAGAACCGGGTGGGAAGGGCGAAGGCGTGCCGGATGGCATAAAAGTGGATAAGAACGGGAATCTCTTTGTGACCGGGCCAGGCGGCATCTGGGTTTGGGATAAGAGCGGGAATCACATCGGCACGATCACTATGCCGGAGCAACCTGCGAACTTGACATGGGGCGACAAGGACTACCGCACTCTCTACATAACGGCGACAACGTCGGTGTACCGCCTTCAGATGAAGACCGTCGGCTTCGTACCCTACCTCGTTCCCTAAGCCTTGAAGCGGTTTGACGGCGTGGCTTTCTCGCGGGCCCTTACCGGGTTCGGACCGCGATCAGAGACATTTGCTCGAGGTCCGGGAATTGATCTTCTTTATCTGCCTTGCGCTCGGTGGGTGCAGTCTGCTGAAGCGTTGTCCGTGACGGCAGCACCGATCCAAAATACTGGGTGTACACGTTGTCAAAGGCATTCGAGTCCGACAAATCGTCGAGGTATACGGTCGTGGAGACGACCTGGTCGAACCTCATCCCGGCTTCCTCAAGGTTGTCGAGGAGATTGCGCATCGTCTGACGAAGTTGAATCGGTGTCGTCGATGCGTAGACTCCGCCGTGCGGGCCGGGAATGAATCCACTCTTTGCGGAGCAATACAGAGTGTCGCCGGCAAAAACGCAAGGGCTTGCCGTAGGGCTGGGAGGCATGTTCTTTGGGCGAATCGCCTTCCGCTGCTGGAGATCGCGCACGGCCACGCCGGTGTATTCAATATGGGCGCCCCCCGGAAGGTTCGATACCTCGATGGTGGCTCGCCCCGGCGTGTTACCGAATTCGAAACGACGAGCATAGTGTTCATTCATCACCCGCATCGGAATTGCCGAGGTCAGGTAGGGATTGACGAAGACGACATTGCTCATCTCAAGCCCGGCCGCCTTCACGACAGCTTGCATGCGATCGAGCGCGAGGTCGACTTGCGCAGCTGGATCGTCCGGAACCTTACCCGTCGCCGGGTCGCTGCCGGACATGCTGGAAATAAAAAGCCGATCGTGAGTGAGCATGCCCGGAGCGGCGGGTTCGTCTGACTTGTATTCCGGAGGATAGACGGCCCGCTTGTCCGCCAGGCTGCGTACTGCGACGGCATTGATCTGAATGGGAGGGCTGGGAATCCGGGCCACACCAAGCACCGCACGAGCCGGGGGAGTTTTCGCGAAATATTCGGCGAAGACCTGGTTCATTTCTCCGTACTGGCTCATGTCCTCGAGATAGGCATCCTCGAGATAGACCTGGGTATAGACCACGTGCTCCATGGTCAGCCCGGCCGATTCCACTATCGTTTTGATGTTGTCGAGTGCCTGGCGAACCTGCGCACCGAAGGTTGCTGGCAGGCTGCCGTCGGGACGACGTGGTCCCTGGCCGGAGATGTAAACGTAGTCTCCAGCATCAACGCCGGGGGAGTAGATGGAATTAGCGGGCGCCTGCGCCGGAGCGACGGTCTTTATCTGCGCTTGAACCAGCTGTGCCTGCGCCCCCAAAGTCACCGATAGCAATCCAACGACAACGAACAGCAGTTTCATCTGAGCCTCTGGCTTCTCGAAGCCAATCATCATTTGTATTCACGCCGGTATCTACGCCGCGGATTTTTTCTGGGCCGCTCCGAGAATCTCCCGCAGTCTTTGCCCCACAATGATTTCTTCGCCCGGCTGGATGGTCATGGAGACCAATTCGATATGACCATGCTCCTTCATTTCCTTGGGTTCCTTGCGATTTGGATTGCCCTCGCGAACCGCCTTCACCAGGCTCGGATTGTCGGCGCCGAGGACCTCGATTACCGGATCACCCGCGCGCAGCTCCCGGACGCAATCGGAAATCGTATAGTGCCAGGCCTGCTGGTCCCAGGAAATTTTCAGAGTTGGATAACGATTTCCATCGTCGGGGATATAGGTGTCGGTCTTCACTCCGGGCACGGTTTCTACCAGCTTCCGGATGCGATCGACCCTGCCGTTCCATTCCGCGTAGAGCTTTTTCTCATCGAGCTTGAGCCATGTCTCCAGCGCGGTCAGGCACCCAATGACTTCTTCTTTTCCAACCTTCATGGGGCGGCAAATAGCTCCCTCGCGTGGACTGCAGTTCAGAAGAGCGGCTTCGACCAGATCTTTCCGCCCGAGAAGCAAGCCGCTGCACTGTGGCCCGCGAAGACCCTTCCCGCCGGAAAAGCAATAGAGGTCCAGGCCCATCCTGGCATAGAGCTTGGCATTGTCGACCGGCGGTATGCCGGCGGCGTCATCCAGCAACATGGGGATCTTGTGAGCTTTCGCGATGGCCAGGTTCTTCTCCAGCTTCTCGCCAAGATCGGTGGTGTAGATCATCGCAGTGTTGTCGTTGATGGCATTCGCGAGTTCGTCAGCGGAGTACACGAGGACCAACTTCGCACCGGTTAGCCGAATGGCGCTGTCAAACGCACTCCTGCCCCCCACCATGATCACTTCATGCTTCAAGCCAGTGGTATCGGGAAGTTGCCAGATGAATTTGTCATCGGTGCCGGTCATGCATCCAGCGGTTGCGGCGGCCATCGCGCCTGCCGAACCCGAGGTGACGATTCCCGACTCGGCACCCGTCAATTCCGCTAGACGGCGTCCCACCGCCCGCTGCAGGTCGAGCATGTTGACGAAATATTTTCCCGCTTCCACTTGCACGTCGTGAACCTCGGGAAATTCCAGTGACCCGCTGAGATAAGTCCAGGTGCCGCGGCAATTGATGACCGTCTTGACCCCGAGGCGGGAGTATACATTCTGTCGCAGATCCCGGCCGACGGCGGACGCCGCCTGCGCATACAGACCGCGCGCGGCGATCTGGGTTAGTAACGGAGCGGCTGCCAGCATCTTTACAAATGATCGCCGGCTGGAATTTTCGATTTTCAAGATCGATTCCTCCTGATGCCCAGGGCGAGCAATCCTGGATGCGCTGGCGGCAGCGGAAGCAGGAATGGCGCAATAACGGGACGAAAATGGTATAACACAGAGTTTATCGCGGGCAAATCGAATTCTTTCGTTTGGCTGGTTTTTGTTTCGCTTTTTCGAGAGCGCGTCTGAGATGGTTTGCTGATATTCCTGTGCGTGTTACTCTCAGCGCTCAGTAGCTTTTCGCAAAGGTGCAATCTTAAAAGAGGCTCAATCGAATGATGCTGCTGTCGAAGCTGACGATGTTGATGCGGCGAATCGTGATTACCATTTTCCTCAATGTGCTGGCAGTCACCCATGCCGGGGCCGCAGACCAGCCGAAACCGCCGGCCGCGCCGGATTGCCGCGTCGAACCCGTCAATTACAAGGGCTGGCAGGCACAACAAATTTCCAATCGCTGGGTGCAGCTGATTGTCGTGCCCCAGAATGGCGGACGATTGATGCAGGTCAATTTCGCCGGGCACGAGTACCTGTTTGTAAATCCCAAGTACGCCGGCAAATATTTGCCGCCGGATTCGAGCCAGTGGTTCAACTACGGCGGCGATAAGCTCTGGCTGTTGCCGGAGGGGAACGATGACGAGAAGCACTGGGCCGGCGGCTCTGACATCCTCGACGACGGGCCCTTCTCCTTTCGAAAACTTTCGGAAGGACAAGAGTGCGAGGTCGAACTCACTGGGCCTTCCGATCCGCAAGCCGGAGTGCAGTTTGTGCGGACCATTCATCTCGACGCCGGTTCCCCGCGAATCCGCTTCCGCGCCACCATGAAGAACGTGACCGGGCATATGTTGGAGTGGTCGATGCAGTCCGTTTCGCAATACAACACAGCGGATTCGTCCGATTCCTCGAAGATGAACCACGATTTCTTTACGTTCACTCCCGTCAACCCGGCCAGCAGTTATCTCAACCGCTATCACGTGCGCTTCGGTCCGGCTGAGAATCCCGCTGTTTCGGTAGGGGAGGACGGTCTCTTCAAAGTGCACTATGTGCACATGGCCGCGGAGTTATGGCTGGACTCGACGGCGGACTGGCTCGCTGTCGTCGATGGCAGCAGCCGCTTCGCCATGGTGGAGCGCTTCCACTACCAGCAGGGCCAGCCCTATCCCGGAAAAGCCTCTGTGATTTTTTGGACAAACGGTCCTGAGGTGAGACTGGATCGCGATGGAACCGCACGGATGAGCGGGGGAGAAGAGGGCAACCCGCCCTTTTACCTCGAAGCCGAGCTCAATAGCCCCCTCTGCCATCTGCGTCCGGCAGAGAGTTGTGCAATGGAGACCGAATGGTTCCCAACGAGAGGAGGGAGCGAATTCCGTGGCGTCACCGACGCCGGCATCGTAATGCAGCCACTTCGCGCGATCCGCCTGGAGAATGGCAAGATTCGGATTTCCGGCTCTTTCGGAGTTTTCTTCGAAGGAAAACTTTTTGCGCATTTCTACGACGAACATGGCAGAAGTTCAGCAAGCGTGGCTGTCGCTCAAGTGAATCCAACGGAGCCAGTCCTGCTCGATACCGAAATCGACCCGCAGGGAAAACCGACTCGGCTCTCTCTTCACCTGGAAGATTCGAACGGCGTGGATCGCGGCGCCTTTGACGAAGTTCAAGTCGACACACTGCGTGTCAGTGAGGCTCAAGCCGAATCTTTTCCCGCGTCGAGAGCGCCTCTAAGTCGCTGGAAACTCCCGGTAGCGGGAACACAACCGTAGCGTAATCCGTAGCGCGGCGCAGCCGACATGTGAGCCGGATCTAGAAACTGCGACGGCTACGCGCATCGCAAGTTTCGACAAGGAGTTCCGACCAAGAAACCATTCGTGCTGCACTCGACGACTTGTTTGTGGGCTAGCGAGCAGGTTATGTCTATTGTCTTGGTTCAGCC
>CAVXNI010000012.1:0-233152 GCA_963763155.1 uncultured Acidobacteriota bacterium
CCCCGCCGCCAGCTGACTCGCACCGAGAAGATCCTGTTCTGGGCCCTCCGTTTCTATCTCGTCTTCATGTTCGGAATAGTGATTTATCAAATCTTGCACGGCGACCGATAACGTGCTCGCAAGGAAAACGAAATCAGGCTTGGAATCATGATTCGCGCAGTTCATATCGCACTCGTTCTCGCAGTAGTCGCATTACTTGCTCCGCGCACATTCGGCCAGGGAGAGACCACCAGCGCCATCGTGGGCCAAGTCTTAGACGCGTCCAACGCGGCCATTCCCGGCGCCGTCGTCACCGTCACAAGTCGGGAAACCGGCGCGGTGCGCCGAGCCACCACCGACGAAACCGGCCGCTTCAACTTTCCCCAACTCAAGCCCGGCAGCTACTCTGTCCGAGTCGAAGCCGCAGGCTTCGCGCCGCAACAAAACGATAACGTCTTCTCCGGTCTGGGCCAGAAGCAAGCCGCCGACTTCCGCCTCAAGCCGGCTCAAGCCAGAGAAACCGTCGAGGTCAGTTCCGACCCTCCACTCATCAACCCGGAAGATGCCAACACATCAACCAACCTGAACGCGCCCGCTCTCGAGAATCTCCCCAATCCTGGTGGAGACTTAACCTACCCTCTCCAATTTGCCCCTGGCGCTCTCATCAACACGGCTGGCAGTGGCAACGACTTCGTCGGCGGCACCAACGGCTACGGCAACGTCGAATTCAACGGCCTGCCTGCGCTCTCCAACGGCTACATCGTTGACGGGCTCGAAACCAACGATCCGCTCACCAATCTCAACAGCGGCCTCTCCACTAACCTCGTGCTCGGCCTGAATTCCATTTCCGAAGTCACCGTCAACACACTCTCCTACTCCGTCGACCAGGGCCGCTACGGCGCATCCCAGGTCAACTATGTCACCAAGTCTGGCACCAACAACTTTCACGGAAATCTCTACGAACTCTGGAACGGCGCGATCCTGAACGCGGCGGATTATTTCACCAACGCGACTCCGGGCAATCACAAGCCCGGATCAACCGTGAATCACTTTGGCGGCAGTCTCGGCGGCCCGATTCTGCACAACAAACTGTTTTTTTTCTTCGACAGCGAATGGGTCCGCATCGCACTGCCCATTGTCACCGCGACGACGGTTCCTAGCGCCGCCTTCCAACCATACGTCTTGCAGCAGCTTCCGCTCGGCGGCACCGACTCGGTCACCGGATCGACTTACCCCGCCGCGCCGCAACTCGTCCCGTTCTATCAGAAGATGTTCTCGCTTTACGGCAACACCAGCGGATCGCCGCTGGCCATACTCGGTTGCCCGTTCGATGTTGGCGGAGGTCCGCCCGCGATCGCCAACGACGGAAATGGCTGCGCGAATCGCCAAAGCGTCTCGCACTCCAGCGACGACCACGAGCAAGTGCAGACCGCTCGCATCGACTACAACCTCAACGAGAAAAACATTGCCTGGTTTCGTTTTCAGGCCGACACCGGCCTCCAAGCCGCGTGGACCGACCCCATCAACCCGCTCTTCAATGCGATCTCCCCGCAGCCTCTTTATTCGTTCGCTGCCGGATACACCCATGTCTTTTCGCAACATCTGGTGAACTATTTCAATCCAGCTTTTTCCTGGTACAAAAGCCTGTTCGCACCCAGCGATTTTCAGAAAACACTTTCCGCATTTCCAATTGTGCTGCAAGGCAGCGGCGCCAACGCCCCTTTCACGGGCGTCGGCGGCTTGGACAATACCTGGGTGCAGGGCCGGCGTGCCTCACGTTTCTTCCTCAACGACAACCTGGCCTGGAGTCACGGCGCGCACGAACTGCGTTTCGGAACCAACTCGCGAATCTTTCGCTTAAACGACTATGACTTCGGCGAAGGTTCTGTCCCGACTGTGACTTTCACCACTTTGCCGCAATTCATTTACGGCGTCGCCTCTACGGCCTCCAAGACCTTTCCTGCGTCCGCCAACGAGCCTTTTAACTTTCTGAATCTCGACCTGTACGCGCAAGACACTTGGAAAGTGACCCGAAATCTGACGTGGACCTTCGGCCTGCGCGACACTTTGAATTCCAATCCCCTCAATCCTCATCGCCAGATCGCACGACTACCCGGCTCTTTCGCCGCCATCTCGCACGATGTGAACCAACCGCTGAACGCCGTCATTCAGACTGGCCTCAACAATGTTTTCTCCTCGACACCCATCGCGATCCTGCAACCGAGGATGGCAATCGCGTGGCAACTCGAGCCCAAAACCGTGCTGCGCACGGGCTTTGGAATATTCAGCGACATTCTCCCCGGCAGCGTTGCCGATCTGGTCGGCGTGAACCCACCTTATGTCCAGACCTTTCAGGGTGGTCTGCTCGGCACCGTCGGCGGTACAGCCATTGCGCCCGGGGTGCCCAACAGTGCCGTCGATGCGACCGTAGCTGCCCATCAGACTTTCAGTTCAGGATTTCCTGCCGGCCAACTCTCCTGCGCTGCTCCTCAAGCCGATCCCACAACCTGTCTCCCTCCTGTCGCGATTACCACCGTCCCGGACGGCACGCTCCACGCCCCCTACTTCATGGAATGGAGCCTTGGACTGGAACATCAATTCGGCGCAACCGCGAGCTTGCAAGTGCAATACGTCGGCACCCGCGCCGTGAATCAGCCCTACCTGACCCAGGTGAACGGCTATCAGACGGTGTGTCCGGGCTGTTTCGCGCCTTTCCCGTATCTGCAGCCCACCGATGCCCGATTCGGCGCCGTAACCCAGCTCTCCACTGGCGAAAACAGTCATTACAACGGCCTTCAACTCACCGCCATGAAGCGTCTCAGCCACGGTCTGCAAGGCCAGATCAATTACACCTGGAGCCGCTGCCTCGACACCGTCTCGAACGGAGGATTCCTGCAATTCTCCGCGGGAGGAATTCTCTCGCCGCTTCCAGGAGAACTGGCCCGCGACTACGGGCCCTGCGACTACGACATCCGCCACAATCTCAACGCGCAGTACCTCTATCAATTGCCCATCAGAGTGAGTAACCGCGCCTTGGGTTATGTGCTCAACGGCTGGCAGGTTTCCGGCACCGCATTCTGGCATAGCGGAATTCCATTCTCGGTCCTGAGCACCCCGTATTCCGCGTGCCTGCAAGCGGCGCCCAACGTCCCTTGTACGCCGAGAGGCATCGTGCAGGGCAGCGGCCCGCAGTTTGCCAGCGTCATTCCCGGGGTCCCGCTTTATCAGCACCAGCCGGTTGCCGGAGTCACGCAGGCGGGCACGCTGCAGTGGCTCAATCCAAACGCTTTCGTCTCGGCAGTCGATCCTAGCACGGGAAAATGCAGTGGCGGCGACACCTCGCAGAATTGCCAGTTCGGCAACCTCGGCCGCAACGCCCTGCGCGGCCCTGATTTTGTCTGGAGCGATTTCTATCTCACCAAATGGTTCGCTCTCACCGAGCACGTAAAGCTGCGACTGGAAGCCCAGTCCTTCAACCTGTTCAACCATCCCAACTTCGGCCTGCCCAGCATGGCACTGGCCGGAATTCCCGGAAAGCCTTCCACTCAAACCGGATTCGGCGCGCTTACCTATACGACTTCGCCGCCCACCGGCCTGCTTGGTGTCGGCCTGGGTGGCGACAGCAGCCCGCGCATGATCGCCTTTCAAGCCCGCCTGGAATTCTGAAGCCCGCGCCCGGCCACGTCGCACTACGCAACCCCCCGCAAACGAATTACACTAGAGAGTCTAGAATCAAATGTGGGGACAGCCGCCCAAGCCTGCCCTGAGCGAAGTCGAAGGGGCTGTCCGCGGAGCACAGCTCCGCCACCGTAATTCATACCGCAAGGAAGGCCATCATGTCCGTAAACAGTTTCAACAGCAAATCCACCCTTAAAGTCGGCAGCAAAGAATACGAAATCTACCGCCTCGACGCCCTCGATAAACAGAGCATCTCCACCACGCATCTCCCATTCTCCCTGCGCATCCTGCTCGAAAACCTGCTGCGCACCGAAGACGGCCGCAACGTCACCAAAGAAGAAATCCGCGCCCTTGCCGCCTGGAACAGCCAATCGAAGCCCGAAAAAGAAATCGCCTTCACGCCCAGCCGCGTCCTCCTCCAGGATTTCACCGGCGTCCCCTGCGTAGTCGACCTTGCCGCCATGCGCGACGCCATGCAGACTCTCGGCGGCGATCCCGCCCTGATCAACCCTCTGCAACCGGTCGAACTCGTCATCGACCACTCCGTCCAGGTCGACGAATTCGGCACCGCGACCGCCTTCGACATGAATGCCATGCTCGAATTCCACCGCAACAAAGAGCGCTACTCCTTCCTCCGCTGGGGACAAACCGGATTCCGCAACCTCGCCATCGTCCCGCCCGACACCGGCATCGTCCACCAGGTCAATCTCGAATATCTCGCCCGCGTAGTCTTCGTCCACGAGAGCCCCGGCAGGCGCGTAGCCTACCCCGACACGTTAGTAGGCACCGACAGTCATACGACCATGATCAACTCATTGGGCGTGTTGGGATGGGGCGTGGGCGGAATTGAGGCCGAGGCGGCTATGCTGGGGCAGCCTGTCTCCATGCTGATTCCGCTGGTGGTGGGAGTGAAGTTGACGGGCCGGCTGCGCGAAGGCGCGACGGCCACAGATTTTGTTCTCACCGTCACCGAGATGTTGCGCAAGCACGGCGTCGTCGGAAAATTTGTCGAGTACTTCGGCCCCGGCCTCAAGGATTTGTCGCTTGCCGACAGGGCCACCGTCGCCAACATGAGTCCGGAGTATGGTGCGACGTGCGGAATTTTCCCGATTGATAAAGAGACGCTGCGCTATTTGCGGCTCACGGGTCGCAGTGAAGAACAGATTGCTCTGGTCGAAGCCTACAGCCGCGAGCAGGGACTCTTCCACGACGAGAAGACCGCCGAGGCGGAATACTCTGAACTGCTCACGCTCGATCTGGCGACGGTCGAGCCCAGTCTGGCCGGGCCCAAGCGGCCGCAGGATCGCGTCGTGTTGTCGCAGGCTGGCGAGTCGTTCAACAAGGCCCTGCCTTCGCTGATCAAGCCCAAGTCCGGAGCGACGTCGGCGGCCAAGACCGCAGCTCCAGCCGCGGCTATCGCCAACAAAGCTCGCTGGGAGCAGGAAGGTGGCAGTCCCTCCGCGATTGGCGTCGAAGATCCCAACGTGCACGAACACGTCTCCGCATCGGTAGGAGATTCACTGAAGCACGGCAGCGTCGTCATCGCCGCCATCACTTCCTGCACCAACACGTCCAACCCTTCCGTTCTGATCGGCGCCGGACTGCTGGCCAAAAAAGCCGTCGAAAAAGGTCTGTCGGTCCCGCCATGGGTCAAGACCTCGCTCGCCCCCGGATCGAAAACCGTGACCGACTATCTCGCCAAGGCCGGTTTGACGCCGTATCTCGAGAAGCTGAAATTTCATCTGGTCGGCTACGGCTGCACCACTTGCATCGGAAACTCCGGGCCGCTGCCCGACGAAGTCTCGAAGGCCATCGATGAAAAGGAGTTAGTCGTCGCGTCAGTGCTCTCCGGGAACCGCAACTTCGAAGGCCGCATCAATTCCGAAGTCCGCGCCAACTACCTGATGTCCCCTCCGCTGGTCGTCGCCTTCGCGCTGGCCGGGCGCATCGACATCGACCTGCGCAAAGACCCCATCGGCAAAGGCCGCGACGGCCAACCCGTCTACATGGCCGACATCTGGCCGACCCAGCGCGAGATCGAAGAAACCATGCAGCAGTCGATCACTTCCGAAATGTTTACGAAATCCTACGCCGACGTGTTTCAGGGCGACGAGCGCTGGCGCGGCCTGGTTGTTCCCAAGGGCCAGACCTACGCCTGGGAAAAAGATTCGACCTACATCCGGCAGGCTCCATATTTCGATGACATGGCCGTGAAGCCCACGCCGGTGCACGACATCAAAAAGGCGCGCGTGCTGGCGGTGCTCGGCGACAGCGTCACCACCGATCACATCTCGCCCGCCGGATCGATCAAGAAGGATGGTCCCGCCGGAAAATATCTGCAGGAGCACGGCGTCAAGCCAGCGGATTTCAACTCCTACGGCTCGCGCCGCGGTAATCACGAAGTCATGGTCCGCGGCACCTTCGCCAACGTCCGCCTGCGCAACAAGCTGGTCGCGACCGAAGGCGGATTCACCCGGCATCTTCCCACTAACACCGAAATGTCGATCTTCGAAGCGTCGGAAAAATATCGCGCCGCCGGAATCCCGCTTGTGGTTTTGTCAGGAAAAGAATACGGCTCCGGCTCGTCGCGCGACTGGGCCGCCAAAGGCCCGGCGCTGCTGGGCGTCCGCGCCGTCATCGCCGAAAGCTACGAACGCATTCACCGCTCGAACCTGGTCGGCATGGGAGTCCTGCCCCTGCAGTTTCCCGCAGGCCAGAACGCCGAATCGCTCAAGCTGACCGGCGAAGAAGTGTTCGAAATCACCGGCATCCGCGAAGTAGTCGACCACTTCGCCGCCGGACGCATGGTGAAAGTCCGCGCCACCGCGAAGGGCCAGCCGGATATCGAGGTCGTATTCAATGCCCTGGTCCGCATTGATACGCCGCAGGAAGCGCTCTACTACGCCAACGGCGGGATTCTGCAGTATGTGCTAAGGCAATTGTTGGCAAGCAAGCCGCAGCCGGTAAGTGTGTAGGGGGCTATCGGGCCCGCTAGCCTTTGGTGGCAAACTCGCATTCGGCAAATCTGGTTTCTAATTCCTGCTCCTTTAGGGCTTGCGCTTCGATGAGATTTAGGTTGAGGTCTCTGCCGGCCTTGAGCACGGAGAGGTTCTGTGTCGTTCCACCACTAGTTGTTTTCACAAGGAAGCGAATTGCCTTCAGTAAGGAGAACGCCATCAGCAAGACGATGTTACCGTTGGCAACGTGCTTCATGACAGCTCGGAACATCTCGTCGTGGATGGAAATCAGCTTGTCTCTCAATTCCGGTCGAAGTGCCGCCACATCGTCTCGCCATTGCTTCATCGGCTGCCGCCACTTTTCGTCTTGGCGGAAGGAATAGGCAACGACGGTCACGAGCAACTGGGTCGCGCTTAATTTATGAGCGTAGCGAATCATCCCGTTGATCAGGTCGCGAAGCGTCCGATACGCGGGGTTTCCGAAGGCTATCTTTCCCTCAGCGGCAAAGAAAAAGAGGTCGTTGCGGATGGTAAACAGCCTCTCTCGGAGGGCGTCCAGCCGATACTGTCGCCAACAAAAAAAGAGCAGTCCCCAAAGAAGCACTAGAGAAAATCCCAAATGTAGGACAGGCCCAATATTTATCATATTCTGTCCTCCGGTCTGGTGGTTCCTTGCCGCGTGAGATTGCTGCTGGTCCTGTGCTGATCAACCATCTGCTCTAGCCTTCGTCCCTCGTCCGTCAACCGGGCTATCGTTTTCCTTCGGAGCGTTCGCTCCGCGATGCCGTACCCAGCGCCAGCGGCCCCAAATATGTAAGCCACAGCGTCGCTGACCTTGATATCGCCCATGAAAGACAATCCTATCTGAGCTAATGTCTGCTTTCCGGCGAGAGCAATAATGTCGGCATGTACCCAGTACGCAATTGCAACCAGCGCGCCCCAAGGGACGGCGAGCCTGACTGCCACCTCAATAATGTCGAGCCTCTTGGAGCGGAGCAGAAAGTCCGCTTCTTTCTTGCTAGGACCACCGTGCGATACATGACTGTCCACGACGACGCAGTATAGCTATCTACGCCTCACATTACCATGCCTTCTTAGGTTTCTGATGAGTTTTCCATGCTTTGCGTTGCATTTCTTGATAATCCCATCGTGGGACAGAAACGGGAAAACCGGGACACCAGACGTTTCCAACAATCTACATCCGGGCAAATGACCCGCGTGACTGGACGAACCTTCTCTGTCGTCCCTCCGCGACTGCGAGAATCAAGATCCCCACGTCTCAAAGGCGAGACGTGGGGCACCCGGCACCCGGGGCTAAAGCCCAGTGAATTTTGGTGATCGTTACGCGGCGCTGAAGCGCCGCTCTTCCACGTCACGCCCGCGCACGTTACTGCCGCGATTCGTGAGCTAGAACTCGATGTGGGCGCGGAAGGTGGGGACTACGACCGGGCCGCGGTCGCGGTTGTAGCCGGGGTTGTTGATGTGCTGCACACCGGGCGCGAGATAGATGCCGCGCCATAAATGCACTGTGTAATAAGCCTCGAAGATGTTTTCGCGGCCGTAGTCGAGGCCGCTGTCGCCGAGCAGGAAGCCGAGGCCTCCGGCGGCGAGATAGTTCTGATGATCTTTCTTGATGGCATTGGAGATGAAGGCGACGCCGGCGCGATCCTGTTTGCGATGCCACCACTCGCCGTTCGCGCCGATGCCTTCGGCGAAAGTTTGATCGACTTCCGTGTAGGCGAACGATTCGGTCTTGCCGTTGTCCCATCCGAAGCGGGCGAAGGCGGTGAGGTAGTGGGTGAGATTCTGCTCGGCGTTGATGCCGAAACCGTACTTGCGAGTGATGTGCCAGGGGTGGGCGGTGATGTCGGGGGTGGCGTCCTCAGCGGCGGCCTGGATGATCTGATTGCGGTAGATGCCCATGTTGGCCCGGTTGGTGAAGGCGAGCAGGCGGAGGACGCCGGCTTTTTTCGGGATCACGCCGCGACGGAGCTCGTATTCGAAATTCTCGGCGTGAACCTGCCAGGGTCTCCAGACGAGGTCGATGCCGTTGGCGATTTTCGGCATGAGGGCTTCGGCGAAACGGAATCCCCAGTTGCGGTCTTCGTAGTCGGCGGTCAGGCCGACGGTGTAACCTCGCGTATCGGCGGCGTAGTCATAGGCGCCGTTGTTATCGGTGGTCCAGTTGAGAAACTGGAAGTGAGTGTCGCTGCCGACGGAGTTGATGTCGAAGAAATCGGGAATGCTGAATTTGCCGAAGCGGAGTTCGAGGCGGCGGCGCGGCAGTTCGTCGAAAAGCGAGAGGAAGCTGCGCTGGTTTTCGACCTTGTCTTTGCTCAAGGCAAAGACCGTATGAATCATGCCGCGACCGAGGTAAGGGGCTTTGCTGAGCAGCGGGTTGCGAACGATGTCAAGATCCGTATTGCCGGCCAGGCCGAAGCCCTCGGTCAGAGCGGAGCCCCCGGCTTCTTCAATGTCTACCAGCAACTCGGTGGAGTGGTTGAGGCGGACGCCGGTGTAGAAGGTCATGACGCGCGACGCGGCTTTTTCGTAGTGCGGGTTGAGACTGTGCGGGCCGCTGTAGAGTGCGGGAAACTCCGGGTGAGTCTGAAACACGAAGTTGGCCTGGCCGGAGAGCCAGAAGCGGGAGTCCTTGAAGTGCGGGAGCATGGCTTCGGTGCTGTCGCTGAGAGGTGGGTCGGGAGGGTCCGCGACCGCGGGAGTCGCGGACGAAGCGGCAGCGTCCTGGGGAGGAGTAGTCACGGATTGCTGCGCGTTGGCCGAGATCGCGAGGGCGGCGACGGCCAGCAGCGCGAGGGCGAGGGGGCAAAGGAGATTGTGCGCCCCGAAGCGCCGCCAGTTCTCCGCCATATCGAAGATGAATCTCAATTTCATGCCCCAAGTTAATTTGACAGCCGCTGTTGCTCTGGATTGCAGGGTACGGGCGGACGTGACGGCAAACCACATCCGGCCGGAGGTTTTCACTTGGACCGTTTCAGTCGCTCTCCCCAGTGGCGCGATTAACTGTCTTATACAATAATAAGTTAACCATAGTTAACGATACTCGCCGACCGGATGTCAACTGAGCGCTCCCAACTTTCCCACCTGTCGAGCTTACGCACTGTTAATTACAGGAATGTTACAAACTGCGGATTCGGCGGAGATCGCCATTCTCCTGCAGATGCTTCGGTGATGGGGTTTGACAGCATTCCTCTCGAACCCCTAACCTTAATTTTCTCTGGTTTATGAAAGTTCTGGTGTTAGGCAGTGGCGGGCGCGAGCATGCGTTGGTGTGGAAGCTGCGGCAGTCGCCGCGGATTTCACAGCTTTATTGCGCTCCGGGAAATGGCGGCATTGCCGATGACGCCGAGTGCGTGGCCGTCGACCTGAAGAGCCTGGATTCGATCACGGCGTTGGCTGCGCGCCTGCAGCCGGAACTCACGGTGGTGGGGCCGGAGTTGCCGCTGACTCTGGGCGTGGTGGATGAGTTCACCGGACGCGGGTGGCCGGCGTTCGGTCCGACGAAAGCGGCGGCGCAGCTGGAATCGAGCAAGAGTTTCGCCAAGGAATTTTTGCAGCGCTACCACATCCCGACAGCTCCCTTTGCCATTTGCGATTCGATCGACCAGGTACGGTCGGCGCTCGGTCACTTTCACGCGCCGGTCGTGGTGAAGGCCGATGGGCTGGCTGCGGGCAAGGGCGTGGTGATTGCTAAGAGCAAGGAAGAGGCCGCGAGCGTGGCGGCGGAAATGCTCAGCGGGAAGATGCTGGGCGAGGCTGGGGCGCGCGTTGTCCTGGAAGAGTTTTTGCAGGGCGACGAGCTTTCGTTTCTGGTGTTCAGCGACGGGGAGCGCGTGGCCCCGCTGGTCGCGGCGCAGGATCACAAGCGGGTGGGCGACGGGGACAGTGGTCCGAACACCGGCGGCATGGGCGCATACTCGACGGCGGACATTGTGGATGACCAGATGCGCGATTGGCTGGTGCATCACATTGCGCAGCCCGTGGTGGCGGGCATGAAGGCCGAGGGCGCGGAGTTTAAGGGCGTGCTCTATTGCGGGCTGATGATGACGGCGCGCGGGCCCATGGTGCTGGAGTTCAATTGCCGCTTTGGCGATCCGGAGACGCAGCCGATCCTGATGCGGCTGGAGAGCGATCTGGTGGAGGCGCTGGAGGCTTCGATTGAAGGGCGGGTGAGCGACGGGGATTTCAAGTGGTCGCAGGATGCTGCGGTGTGCGTGGTGATGTCGTCGGGAGGATATCCGGGGACTTATGAGGTGGGAAAGCGGATTGACGGACTGGACGAGGCCGCGGGGCTTTCAGAGGTGAAAGTGTTTCATGCCGGGACGTCCAAGCGCGACGGGATTTACTACACCGCGGGTGGGCGCGTGCTGGGCGTGACGGCACGGGCTGCCTCGCTGGAAACGGCCGTGGCCCGGGCGTATGAAGGTTGCGCGAAGATTTCGTTTGATGGGGCGCATTACCGGAAGGACATTGCAGCTAGAGCGCTGCGGTAGGCTCCCACTTCTCGCGCAAGAGACGCGCGAGAAATGGGGCACCCGGTGCGGGGTGGCGCTGGAAATTCCTTTAGTAGGGTTGCGGCAGCATCGGGGCGGAAGGGATCCTTCGACTGCGGATTTGCTTCGCGTTCGCGAAGCAAATCCTCCGCTCAGGTTCACAATTCCACTTAGCATGGTAATTTCTAAATAATAATTTGAGGAGAGAAATGAGCAAGACGCTGGTATCGATTGTGATGGGGAGTGACTCTGATTTGGAGATTATGCGCGAGGCGGGGAAGGCGCTCGACGAGTTCGGGATCGCGTATGAGATGGATGTGACTTCGGCGCACCGATCGCCGGACCGCACGGCGGACTTTGCGCGCAAGGCTGCCGGGCGCGGGATTCAGGTGATCATTGCAGGGGCGGGCGGAGCGGCGCATCTGGCGGGAGTGATTGCGGCGCATACGACATTGCCAGTGATTGGCGTGCCGATTCCTTCGACGTCGCTGCAGGGGATGGATTCGCTGCTGGCGACGGTGCAGATGCCGGCGGGGATTCCGGTGGCGACGGTGGCGATTGGGAAACCAGGGGCGACCAATGCGGGGATTCTGGCGGCGCAGATGATTGGGTTGGGCGATGGGACCATCGCAAAGAAGCTCGAGGCTCACAAGGAAAAGCTGGCGCGGGGCGTGGAAGAGAAATCGAGGAAACTGCGGGAGAAGTAAGACTCACAACAAAAATCAAAATCTCCACTTTAACGTCGCAAACTGCGCGACGTTAGAATGGGGTACCCGGCTCACAATAGAATTCGGAACCGTTCAAAACTAAAAATTCAAAGTCCCCACCCTGTCGCATAGAACGCGACAAGGGTGGGGCACCCGCCTCGAGAATCACAATCCCAACTTCTCGGGCTCGGCCGGTTAGAGTTTTCTTTGAGTTGCACCCGCTGTACGAAACGGGATGCGGGCGAAGGGCGAGAGAGTTTTGAGGTATCGACGAATCTGATCGAGGTCCGGGTCGGAAATTTTGGTGAACATCAGTCCGACGCCCACGCCCGGCGTTCGGTGAGCCACGCGCGCATCGGCCCACGCCTTGGTTTGTCCAAACCAGATGCCGACTTTCAGTTTTTTGCCGAGTTCCAGAGGGATGGGTATTTCGACGTAGCATCCGCTCAGGCTGAGGTCGGCAACCCTGCCCCAAAAAGACGGTCCCTCAGGAACGTGAATCTCAATCGAATTCTGGCAGCGGTAGCGCGGATGCTGGCGTTGGTCGACAGCCGTTGCCTGGTAGTCGTCCCTGGCGTCGACAGGCAGGGGAAAGTCCCACAGCGGTTTTTCTGGGGCGATGTTGAGTAAGCCCATGTAGTCGGTTCTGGGCGTGCCGGGTGCGCCAATCCACTTCACGCGAAAGTGTACGCGATGGCTGCCGTAGGTGAGACCGACAATTTCGTCGAGGCCGAGGTCGGGACGAACCCCGGCGAGTTCTACGCCGTTGCGGCTGACGTTGACGGTGGAAACTTTTTCAGAAAAAACCTGACCGTGGCTGTCGGTGCCGAAAATGCGTACCGGGATTTCGACTGGCTTACGAGGCTGGCTGCGCCTGCCCATCCGAGCGTGCAACCTCCTCTGCGTCCGAGTTAGGAGGGGATTCAGGATCTAGAGGCTGCATAGAGAGTAACCTTGGAGGCCCGGCACTTCAACAAATCGTAGTTTGCTGGCAGCTATAGGTGCAAACTTTTCAAGTATTCGCGGAACGGTTCACCCAGGTCGCTGCGCTTGAGGGCGAATTCGACGGTGGCCTTGAGGAATCCTAACTTGTCGCCAGTATCGTAACGGCGGCCTTCGTAAACGTAGGCATACATTTTTTCCTGCTTGAGCAACATGCGCATGCCGTCGGTGAGCTGGAGCTCGCCGCCGGCGCCGGTGGGAGTCTTGGCGAGGCAGTCGAAAACGGCGGGCGTCAAAATGTAGCGGCCGATGATGGCCAGGTTTGACGGAGCTTCCTCGGCCTTGGGCTTTTCGACCATGTTGCGGATTTCGAAGAGGCGGCCGTTGAATCCGTCGGTGGGCTGGGCATCGAACACGCCGTAGGAGGAGATCATCTTGCCTTCGACGACCTGCGCGGCGATGACGGAGCATTGTTTCTGGTCGAAGACATCGACCATTTGTTTGAGGCACGGGATGGGATTGTCGATGACGTCGTCGGCGAGCAAAACGGCGAAAGGCTCATTGCCGACGAGTTCGCGGGCCATGAGCACGGCGTGGCCGAGGCCGAGCGCTTCTTTCTGACGGACGTAGGCCACGTGCATCATGTCGGAAATCTTGCGAACGATTTTGAGCAGCTCGGTCTTCTGGCGCTCCTCGAGCATTTTTTCGAGTTCATAGCTGACGTCGAAGTGGTCTTCGATCGACTGCTTGCCGCGGCCGGTGATGATGAGGATCTGGTCGCAGCCGCTGGCCATGGCCTCTTCGACGCCGTATTGGATGATGGGCTTGTCGACGATGGGAAGCATTTCCTTGGGCTGGGCTTTGGTGGCGGGCAGGAAGCGGGTGCCGAGGCCGGCGGCGGGGAATACGGCTTTGCGGACTTTCATGGGCATAAGGGCGGCCATTGTTGGTTCGTCGTTGGCCCAAATCGCGGGCGGGATAATTGTAAATGGTCGCGTTTGCGGGCAGCGAACGGCTGGGTGTCCGAGCAGTAAAATCCCCACCCCTCGACTTCGCTCAGGGCAGGTTTTTTCGCGCAAAGAACACGCGAGAAATGGGGCACCCGCCTCGGAGTTAATTCACCGAGCAGTCTTTCCATCCGTACTCGAACCGACTTCTGATGCTGATTCCTCGCTGGCTAGCTGCTCTAGAACTGTGCGTAGGGCGCGGAGAACTTCGTCTGCTGCGGTGGCTTTCAGAGCAAATTTCAACATGCCGTCGGGGGTGAATTGCGCGCCGCGCTGGGCGGAGACGAAGCGGGCCAGTTGTTCGGGATCGACGGCGGCGTTCTGGCGGAACTTGAAAGTCACGAAATCGCGCTTGCGCTCGATCGCGTTCACGCCTACACGCATGCAGAGCAGCTTGAGGCTCGCGTAGTCGAGCAGGTTGCGGACCGGCGCGGGCGGCGGGCCGTAGCGGTCTTGCAGTTCGGCGGCGACGTCGCCGAGTTGCGATTCTGTTTCGACGCGGGCTACGCGCTTGTACATTTGCAGGCGCTGGTTCTCTTCGGGGATGTAGTCCGAGTTGATGCGGATGTTCAGGCCGAGGTTGAGTTGGGTTTCGGCTTCGTCGGGGGCGGCTTCGCCCTTCATTTCGCGGACGGCGCGTTCGAGCATCTGCGTGTAGAGCTCGAAGCCGATGGCTTCGATGTGTCCGCTTTGTTCGCCGCCGAGTAAGTTCCCTGCTCCGCGCAATTCCAAGTCGAGGGCGGCGATTTTGAATCCGGCACCGAGGTCGGAGAATTCTTTCAAGGCTGCGAGTCTGCGGCGCGCGATCGGCGTGAGCTCGACTTCTTTCGGGATTAGCAGATATGCATAGGCGCGGCGGTTGGAGCGGCCGACGCGGCCGCGGAGTTGGTATAGCTCCGATAGGCCGAGCCGATCGGCGCGGTTGATCAGAATCGTGTTACAGAGCGGGATGTCGAGGCCATTCTCGATGATCGTGGTCGCGACGAGGATATCGGCTTCGTGGTGCATGAAGCCGAGCATCACTTTTTCGAGTTCAGTTTCGCCCATCTGGCCGTGGCCGACCATGATCTTCGCTTTCGGAACGAGCTCTTGCAGCTTGGCTGCGATTTCCCAGATGCTGTCCACGCGGTTGTGGACGAAATAGACCTGGCCGCCGCGTTCGAGTTCCTGCTCGATGGAGGATTGGATGAGCTTGTCGTCCCAACTGGCGACTACGGTTTGAATCGCCATGCGATCTTTGGGCGGCGTTTCGATCACACTCATGTCGCGCAGGCCGACCAGTGACATGTGCAGGGTGCGCGGAATGGGCGTGGCCGACATGGTGAGCACGTCGACTTGCTTGCGCATTTGCTTGATGCGCTCTTTGTGACGCACGCCGAAGCGCTGTTCTTCGTCGACGATGAGAAGGCCGAGGTCGGCGAACTTCAGATCTTTCGAGAGAATGCGGTGGGTGCCAATGAGTATGTCGATTTTGCCGGTTTCCGCTTTTTGCAGAATTTCTTTTTGCTGCTTCGGGTTGCGGAAGCGGCTGATCATTTCGATGGTGACGGGAAACGGTCCGAAGCGCTGCTTGAACGTTTCATAGTGTTGGAAGGCGAGGACCGTGGTGGGCGCGAGCACCGCGACCTGCTTGTTGTCGCCGACGGCTTTGAATGCCGCGCGCATGGCGACTTCCGTCTTGCCGTAGCCGACGTCACCGCAGAGCAGGCGGTCCATGGGTTGCGTGGATTCCATGTCGCGGGTGACGTCGGCGATGGCCTGGGCTTGGTCTTCGGTTTCGTTGAACTCGAAGGCGTCTTCGAATTCGCGGACGAATTCGTTGCCCGCGGGAAATGAGTGTCCTACGGCCATTTTGCGTTCGGCGTAGAGCTTGAGGAGTTCGTCGGCCATGTCTTTCATGGCCTTGCGGACGCGGGCTTTGGTTTTGGACCAGGCCTGCGTACCGAGATGACTGAGGGCTGGCTTGGCGCCTTCGGACGAACGGTATTTTTGAATCAGGTCGAGGCGGGTGAGCGGGACGTAGAGGCGCGCACCTTCGGCGTATTCGAGCAGCATGAATTCGGCGTTGCCATCGCCCTGATTGATTTCCTTCAGGCCCTGATACTGGCCGATGCCGTGTTCGACGTGGACGACGTAGTCGGCGACTTGCAGGTCGCGGAAGTCGGAAAGGAATGCGGAGACTTTCGATTTCTGGCGGCCGGGGCGGGAGGCGACGGTGTCAGATTCGTCGAAGAGATCGCGGGCGCCGAAGATGGCGAGGTGCGCGTCGGGGAAAAGAACTCCGTCGGGAACGTAGGCTTTGGCGAGCGTCGTGGTGAGGACTTCGCCGGCGAAGTAACTGGTTTCGTCGGCGTAGCTTTCGCCGCCGCGGGTGCGGCTGCCCAGGCGGAAGCTCACGTTGTATTCGGTGAAGATGTCGGCCAGGCGCTCGACCTCGCCGGTGTTGGGCACGGAGAACAGAACTTGATTGCCGGCGCCGGTGAGCTTCTGGACTTCTTCGAGCATGAGCGGAACCGCGCCGTGGAAGCGGGGTGTGGGCTGCGTTAGGAAAGTCACGGAGTCGTCTTCACTGGTGCGAGTAATGCCGAGATGCTCTACGTCCGCGCCGGTGAGGGACTGCAACTTTCTTCCACCAGCTGTCTGGAGGAAGATACAAATCCACGGGGCGCACGAGATTGCCGACGCCGCTACGCTCGTGAGCTTCCTCGACGCGAGTCCAGAAGCGGTCGAATTCGGCGCGCAGCAGATCGGGCTCGTCTAGTAAAACCGCGGCGTGCGGAAGCAAGTCGAAGACGGTGCGGTCGGCTCCGGCGACGGGTGCGTAAAACTCCCAGCCGGGGAAAACGGTAACTCCGCCGGAGCGGACGGCAGCTTCGACGATTTCTTCCGAGCCCGGCTGACCCGAACCAACAATTCGTTTACCGGACAGCCGCGTGTGGATCGCGCCCAGCAGATGATCGCTGACCGGTGTTTCGGTGAGCGGCAGCAGGAGCGCTTCGTCCATGGGGTTGGAGGAACGCTGAGAAGCGGGATCGAAGCGGCGGATCGATTCGACTTCGTCGCCGAAGAACTCGACGCGGACCGGGCGCTCGGCTTCGGGAGAATAGACGTCGAGAATACCGCCGCGCAGGGCGTACTGGCCGGGCATTTCGACGACATCGGCGGACTCGTAGCCGACGGTGTTCAAGTGGGCGAGAAGGTTGTCGACGTCGAAAGATTCGCCGCGGCGCAGTATGCGGGCCAGATCGGTGTAGTAATCGGCGGAGCGCAGCAGGATGGCCGTGGCGGCTACCGAAGTAACGACGATGGATGCTTTGCCGGTGGCGATCTTCCAGAGCGCAGTCGCGCGCTCTTCTTGTAACTCTGGGTGAGGGGAAAGATTCTGAAACGGGAGCACGTCGCGGGCCGGGAAGGCGACAACGCTTTCGGGATCGCCGGCGCTGGTGAGCTCGCAAAAGCCCCGCAGCACGGGGACGAAATCTTCGACGGCGCGGTTGTCGTTGACGACGAGGACGAGTGGGCGGTCGGCGCTGCGGCGCAAAAGCACGAGCAGCAAGGCTTTTGCCGTGGGCGAGAGTCCGGAAACACGAATGCGCCCCGTGCCCTCCCGCAGGTGGGAGGCAACACGCGTGAAGGCGGGAAGCATTTCTACGTCCGCGAAGAGTTCGCGGACGAAGGGAAGAAGCATGCTTTTTGATTTTAACAGGAACGGGGAGGGTGGGTTTCGGGTGTGGAACGTCAGGTAGTGGCTCAGTTTGAACCGTCAAGAGCGGGGTCATCCCGAGCGGAGCCGCTTTTCAGGCGGAGAGAGGGATCTCCCCGGAAATCGTGCCTTGGGAGATCCCTCCCGCGGCTGAACTACGCCGCGGCTCGGGATGACGCAAGGACAGATTCAAACTGAGCCACTACCGAACGTCACGGAGGATCAAAACCCGCTGGCGATGTTTCAAGCCGAGCGCAGTTCAAAGTCCCCACCCTGTCGCATAGAACGCAACAAGGGTGGGGCACCCGCCGCGCGAACTGTCATGGTGTGAAAATCGCTTGACAAGTGTTTTGCTCAGGTGTATTTAACCTAATAGTTATTTAACTGAATGGTTCACTACAACGCATGAATGACCGGTTGAGCGAGACTTTTGGGGCGCTGGCGGATCCGACGCGGCGGGCGATTCTGGCGCGGCTGGTGTCGGGCGAAGCCTCGGTCACGGAATTGTCCGAGCCCTTTGCGATGAGCATGCCGGCAATTTCAAAGCATTTGAAAGTGCTGGAGCGGGCGGGACTGATTGCCCGGGGGCGCGAGGCGCAGTGGCGGCCCTGCCGGCTGCAGGCTGGGCCTTTGCAGGACGTGGCCGGATGGGTGGAACACTACCGGCGATTCTGGGAAGAGAGCTTTGACCGGCTGGGATATTATTTGCAGGAACTGAAGAGAGAAGACGCGAAAAACAAAAATCTGAAAGCGAAAGCGAAGGAGAGCAAGCATGTCCGCACGCAGCGTCAGAAGTAGCGCGGCCAAAATCGGCGATTCAAAGACTAACGAGGCGGAGACTAGCGAGGCAAAGACTAGCGAGGCTAAGACTAGCCAGGCAAAGATTGGCGAGACAAAGAGTAGCGCCAGCACGGAATCTTCGGAATGGGATCTGGTGATCACGCGTGTGTTCGACGCACCGCGAGAGCTGGTATTCAAGGCGTGGACTGAACCCAGGCAGGTGGCGCAGTGGTGGGGACCGAAGGGGTTTACGAATTCGGTTTGTGAAATGGACGTGCGGGTGGGAGGCGCGATTCGCATTCATATGCGCGCTCCGGATGGCGTGGTGTATCCGATGACGGGCGTGTTTCAAGAAATCGTGGCGCCAGGGCGGCTGGTATTTGTCGGGAGCGCGCTGGATGGAGACGGCAAGTCAATGTTCGATGTGCTGACCACCGTAATTTTTGCCGAGGAGCGGGGGAAGACGGCGCTGACCTTACGGCTGCGTGTGATCAATGCGACCGCGCAGGCTCCGCAGTACCTCAAGGGGATGCAAGCGGGATGGACGCAAAGCCTGGATCGGTTGGGCGATCATCTGGCCGAAACCGTGGCGGAGAGCGAGATGGCATCGTTTGATTCGGTATAGCCTGTCGTGAACGGTGCGTTGCTTTTGAAAACCCAAGCGCACGGAGAACAGACGATGCAATCAGAAGCTCAAGCCGGTCTGGTTTCGAAGATGAAGCGCGCGCTGATTCTGCTGCGAAGGGAGTAAAGCTTGATGACCACTCAGAACAAGGATTTGCAGGACGAGGCCGAGATTCTGCGGCTCATCGCCGATCAACAAAGCGCGGTGCGCGCGAAAGATGTTGACCGGATCATGAGCCACTACGCGGCCGAGTTTGCCGTCTTCAACGTGAAGCCGCCGTTTCAGATTCGGAGGACCGAGGAGTGGCGGCGCGTGTGGGAGACATCTTTATCGCATTTCCCCGCGTCCTTTGGGACGGAGACGCGGGATCTCGTGATCACGACGAGCGCCGGGCTGGCGGTTGCGCACTACTTTTCGCGCTTCACCGGGTTGCCGGGAGAGCCTTCGTGGATTCGCACTACGGCTGTTTACAAACGGATGGACGGCGGGTGGAGGATCGTGCATGAACATTCTTCGGTGCCGTTCGATCCGGAAACGGGGAGGGCGGTGTTTGCACTGGAAGACTAGTGATGGGCACGGACCAGCAATCGCGTCTGGGTTCGTGCCCGGGGGCCTCGCTGCGCTTGGCTGGACGGGCGAATGCGCCCGTCCCCACACGAGCCGTCCTCACACGAGTTGTGCGGGGTCATGCGCGCAATAGCGGGCGGGTTAGGCAGGTAGGGCCGCCGCTGCCGTTGATGCAGAGTTCGCTGCCGGGGAAAGTGCGAACGTCGAATCCGGCTTGGCGGAGGCGGTCGTTCGTGTTGCGGTTTTCGGCAATCGCGAGCAGGCGGTTGCCGCCGAGGGCCAGAACGTTGCAGGCCAGCGTGTCGCGCTCGGAATCGTCGATGGGGATGAATTTGTATCCGCGGGACTGGAGCAGTTCGACGGTCTCGACCGCGAGCCAGGGAAGGTCGACCAGGGCCGTGTGCTCGTCGAGCAGACTGATCAGCGACATCAGGTGTAGACAGGCCGATGGTCCGGGGCCATGCGGGAGCGGCGCGGAGAGAACGTCAACGCCCTTGGGAGCGAGCAGGTCTCGCAGCTGCGCGATTCCGGCGGAGTTGGTGCGGTAGCCGTGACCGATGAGCAGGGTTTTTGGGTCGGGCGTTTTTGCGTCGAGCGTTTTCCTGTCTGGCGTTTTTCCGTCTAACCAGAGAATGTCTCCCGCTTCGGTGGTGCCGGGGGCGACGATCTTGGCCATGGTCGGGATACCAAGGCGGGTGCAGAACGACCCATGGTTGCGGCCTTCGGGAAGCCGGTTGGCTTTGCCGGGTCGCATGACGATCAATCCGAAATCGGTGGCGAGCGAAGCGTCATGAGTGTACACCGCGTCGAGAGAAAGATCGGGCGCGGGCGGCGCTTCGAGTACTTCCGCGCCTGCGGCTTCCAGTTCGCGGCACAGGGCATCATGCTGGGCTTGGGCCTCGGCGAAGTTGGGGGCGTGGTGGAATCCCAGGTCGTGCCAGCGAGCGGCGCGTTCAGGCTGGTTCCATCCCGCGATGCGAGGGGAGCAGACCAGCACGCGCTGGAGCGCGCCGACCATGGAATGTCCGTTGAAAGCGGTTTGGGAAGATGTGGGCAGGTGGTCCCTCCTGCGTGTAGGCGATGGGAAGATTGTAAGACAAGCGGGCGGAGGGGAAAAATTCAATTGGCCGGGTATTTCGATCTCTCGTCGGTATCTGACGTTGCGGCTTTTCTTTCGCCCTTTCGGGGCTTGTCCTGGTTCTCCCAAGGTGACCCACGGCTTGCGCCGTGGGCTGTATTCTTTCGCCGCTTCGCGGCTTGGAGCGTACTAGACCCTTAGCACCTACCAAGTACGAAGATGCGCGACCGCGAAGCGTTATTCCGACGCGGCAAACGACACGTGGGCGTCGGCGGGGGGCAGCAGATCGTGGACGTCGTGCTTGTTTTTGCTGTGGGTGCTGCGCTTGTGGAGCCACTGCTTCAGATGTTTGCGCGCGGCGGGGGCGAGCTTGGAGAAGAAAAGTCCGGCGCGGCCCTGGTCGCTGGCCCAGATTACGTCGGCGTGTCCGTGCAGCGTCACATTGGTGCCGGGCAACACGCAGCGAAAAGCCAGGTTCGAGCTCACCGGGACGGGCTCGGTGGCTTGAAGGGCTAGGCCGTGTTCGCCAATATCGATGCTGACTCCGGGAAGTGTTCCGCTTTCGAGGTCGAGATAGACCAGGGTTTTTACCTCGTAGCGCGCGGACTTGCGTTGATTCACTTTGTGATTTTTCTTGCCGTCTTTCAAAGCTTGGATGAGCGGCTCAGGCTCGAGCGGACGATACAGTATGCGGCTGGCGCCGGACTGAAACGCCTGGCCGGTGCCGGGCCACGCGCGGCTGGCAACGGCCAGCAGGGCGGGCTTTTGGCCGGCCGGCAACATCGCGGCCATGCGGATGACCTCTTCGGCCCCGGGCAAATCAAAATCGACAATGAGGGTTGAGCAGCGGCCGCTCATGACCAGTTCCAGGGCTTCCTGCCCAGACGCGCTGTTGACCAGCTCAATGCCAAGCACGCCGAGGGTGGATTCCAGGGTTTGAAGGGACCGCTTCTCGTGACACATGACTGCAGCAGACTGGCGCATGAGTTCCAAAGTACGGGGCCGGACGAGGCAGGTAAATGTCACAGCGGTAATCTGCCGAGTGGTTACTGAAGCACTCTATAAATGCCAGAAAAAGATAGGGTTAGCCCCCAACACTGTGAACCTAAACCAGCCTGCTGACGATAACCGGACGCGCAAGACTTTGGTTACGTTTTGCTATGACTGGTAAACTTGTAGAGTAGACTTAGATGGCAACCGGAAACGCGAAGAGGGAGGATCGAGTGTCTACCGTAGAAAAGAAAACCAAATCGCCGATCGAGACCTTGCTGGAAAGCATGGATGAATTGGCCGATTCTGCGGCCAAGAACATGAGCGCAGAAGGCCTGCGCAAGACGCGCAAAGAGATCAACGAATCGATTGACCGCGTTGTCGTTGGTGGTCGGCAACGGCGTCGCGAAACTGCCTGATCAAGTCCTTCCGCTTCTCTTTTCCCATCGTTGGTTCCAACCGATTAATGATCCGAACGTATTCAGGCTCCGCTTCATCGTTTCCCGCCGCCGCTTCGGCCACGAGCTCCGCGATTCGCTTCATGTCTGCACGAAGCAAGCGAGCCTCTTCCTCGTCCTGATAGGTGCGGCCAGGATCGCGACGCGTCTTCGTCCATTTGCTCATGCGGACTGAAAACTCAACTTTCTTTGTTGTTCCTTGCTCTCTTAGCGCTTAAGCGAAACAAACTTGTCGCGGTTCCTCGTTTTAATTTCAAACGTTTCCTTGTGGGATGCCAGCGCGGATTCGATTGCCTGTCGAGATACCTTGCGCTTGAAGTACTCTAGAGCGCTTTGCAGGTCAACAACCTGAATCTCTGAGACCTGCTCCACAATCGCTCGCATTACTCCCCAAAGAGGTACGTTTTCTGACGGGAAGAATATTTCCTTCGCCGCCCCTCGCCGCGTAACGTCCAGATCGTTAAACTTCTCTTCTCCCAGAGCTGCGATGATTCTTGCCCCACGTTCTTCGCGCACTCTAGCCTCGCGTTCTAGATCGTGATACCGCCGAACCGCGTCGCGGAGTTTGTCCTGCTCATCGTAGTTTTTTTGCAAATAGGCGTAGTCGTCGTCATACTGCTTTTCTAGCCGCTTCTTTATGTCTACGAATCGAATCACAGAGTTAATAATACACAGCGAGGCAACCCGCGTCAAGTTACGTGTTGAGTCGACATTGCGGTGGTCATCGTTTTACTCCTTTCGGTTGTTTGGGATTTACTGCTGTGGAAACCTTTCGAGCGCTCAAATCCAGCCACTACCCGATTATCTCGCAGATGGGGCGCGGCGCCGGGCGCTGTTATAATCAAGAATTGCGCTCATGACTACGAAACGGCTGATTCGATCTACGACGGTTTTGTCGGTGCGACGCGAGGGGAAAGTGGTTCTCGCCGGCGATGGCCAGGTCACGCTGGGCGAGTCGGTGATCAAGCATACGGCCAAGAAGATCCGAAGGCTGTACAACGACAAGATTTTGGCTGGATTTGCGGGGTCGACGGCGGATGCGTTTACGTTGTTCAGCCGGTTTGAGGCCAAGCTGGAGCAGTATCACGGAAACCTGGGGCGGGGCGCGGTCGAACTGGCGCGTGACTGGCGCACCGACAAGTTCCTGCGGCATTTGGAAGCGCTGTTGCTGGTGTGCGACAAGGAGCAGACGTTTCTGCTGAGCGGACAGGGCGACGTGATTGAGCCTGACGGCGAAGTGGCCGCCATTGGCAGCGGCGGCCCTTACGCGCAGGCCGCGGCGCAGGCGCTGGCGGAGCACACGCAACTCCCGGCCCGCCTGATTGCCGAAGAAGCCATGAAGATTGCGGGCAAGATGTGTATTTATACGAACGACAAGGTTACGATCGAAGAACTGTAGTTCTCAGTTCTTGGTTCTCGGTTCTCAGTGAAACCGTGCTGACTGAGAACTGAGAACTGGGAGCTGAGAACTGATTTATGGCCATCTACCTTCCCTCCACCGCTGAAGAGGAACAGCTTGCGCTGGATGAACTGACTCCGCGCGAGATCGTCGTCGAGCTCGATAAACATGTGATTGGCCAGAAGGACGCGAAGCGCGCCGTGGCCATCGCACTGCGCAACCGCATGCGGCGGCAGAAGCTCACGCCGGAACTCGCCGAAGACATTATTCCGAAGAACATCATCATGATTGGGCCCACGGGTGTGGGCAAGACGGAGATTGCGCGGCGGCTGGCGAAGCTGGCGAATTCTCCGTTCTTGAAAGTGGAGGCGTCGAAGTTTACTGAGGTCGGCTACGTGGGGCGCGACGTGGAATCGATGGTGCGCGATCTGGTGGAGATTGCCATCGATAACGTGCGCGAAGAGAAACTGGAGGACGTTGCCGACAAGGCCGAACTGAATGCGGAAGAACGGCTGCTGGATATTCTGCTGCCGCCGACGCCCCAGCCGCGGCCAGAGACGAGCTCGACAACGGGTGGCGTGGTGATTGATGGGAGCACAGCTTTGACGGAGTCGTCGAGCCGGACCCGGGAAAAACTGCGGCAGCAGCTGCGCGAGGGAAAGCTGGACGACCGCACCGTCGAAATCGATGTGCGCGAACGGAATTTCCCGTCGTTCGAAATTCTGACCAACCAGGGTGTGGAGGAGATGGACGTCAACATCAAGGATATGTTGCCGAACATTTTCGGGCAGCGCACCAAGAAGCGGAAGATGAAGGTCAACGAGGCTTTCGAGTATCTGATTCAGGAAGAAGAGCAGCGGCTGATTGATATGGACCAGGTCACGCGCATGGCGATTGATCGGGTGGAGAACTCTGGGATCGTGTTCCTGGACGAGATCGACAAGATCGCGGGGCGCGAAGGCGGGCACGGGCCGGACGTTTCGCGGGAAGGCGTGCAGCGCGACATTCTGCCGATTGTCGAAGGCACGACCGTCAACACGCGCTATGGGATGGTGCGGACCGACCACATTCTGTTTATTGCGGCGGGAGCGTTTCACGTGTCGAAGCCGAGCGACCTGATCCCGGAACTGCAGGGGCGGTTTCCGATTCGCGTCGAGCTGCACTCGCTGACCATGGAAGACTTCGTGCGCATTCTCACCGAGCCGAAGTCGTCGCTGGTGAAGCAGTACACGGCGCTGCTGGAAACCGAGGGCGTGAAGCTGGAGTTCACCAAGGAGGCGCTGGACGAGATTGCACACTTCGCGTTCCGGGTGAACGAGAGCACGGAAAATATTGGGGCGCGGCGGCTGCATACCATCATGGAGCGCGTGCTGGATGAGTTGAGTTTCGATGCGCCAGAAAAAAAGGGCGAGCATGTGACGATTGACGCCGAGTACGTGCGCAAGATGCTGACCGATATTGTGAAGGATCAGGATTTGTCGCGGTATATTCTGTAGGGAAATCTTCACCACAGAGGACACGGAGGACACAGAGGAATTCACGGGAATTTCTTTTTGTTCTTCCTGCTCCAAGCTAGATCCGGGATCCCGGAAGCTGTAGCCTGTGGGCCTTCTGGTAGTCTGATTCTTCGCATGGGACGATCCGCGTCTACGCTTCTATTGGTTCTGGGTGCGACCGTAATGTTTACGGCGTGCGCCACGATGGGGCCGCCGCGGCCTCCATCGCTGGAGTTGCCCAAGCCGGCTTCGGATCTGCGGGCGGTGCGGAAGGGCGATCGCGTGATTCTCAGTTGGACCGTTCCCAGCGTTACGACTGATCGGAAGACGATTCGGAATTTGGGCGGCACGAGAATCTGTCGGGGGCTGGAAACGAAGTTGATGCAGTGCGGCGTTCCGGTGGGGGAAGCCGCCGCGCAGAAGACTTCCAGCCCGACCCAATCCAAATTGTCCCAATCCAACTCGACCCAATCGAACTCGTCGCAGGCCAGTTCGTCGCAGCCCAGCTCGTCCCAACCTTCCAAACAGAAAGTTGCGGGATCCTACGCTGATTCGCTCTCCGCGCAACTGGAGAGCGACAATCCTTCCGATTTCGTTACGTATGCCGTCGAGGTGCTCAATACGGACGGTCGTGGAGCGGGGCTTTCGAATCAGGTGCGAGTTTCGCTGGGGCGCACTCTTGCGCCGCCGCGGGATTTCGCGGCGCGCGTGACTGGTCAGGGAGTCGTGCTGACCTGGACCGGCGACCTTCCGCCTGCCGATTCGACGAAACCTGTGCGCTGGGTTTATCGCGTCTATCGCCGTCCGGAGGGCAGTTCGCAGCAAATTGTTGCCGGCGAGGTTCCGGCCAGAAGCGAACGCAATGTCACTTTCACCGATTCGAATATCGAGTGGGAAAAGACCTACGAATATCACGTGGAGACGGTTACGGTGATGGCTCGGGAGAAAGAGCCTGCACTACAGATCGAAGGCGACGACTCACCCGAGGTCAAGGTTTTCACAGACGATGTTTTTCCGCCGGCGGTTCCTTCCGGGCTGCAAGCCGTGTTTTCCGGGCCGGGACAAAAAACATTTATCGATCTGGTGTGGGCGCCGGTGACCGACGTCGATCTGGATGGATACAACGTTTATCGTCACGAAGAGGGAGCGGGTGCGGTGAAGGTGAATGCGGAACTGGTGAAGACTCCGGCGTACCGGGACGCGAACGTGGTGTCGGGGAGGCATTATTTTTATTCCGTGTCCGCAGTGGACGTGCGGGGGAACGAGAGTGCGCGGTCGGAAGAGGCGGGCGAGATGGTGCCGTAAGGAGACAGAGGCGGCTTGCGAAAGTACCTCAGGGGCTAATGCCCACATAGGGGCGGCCAATCGCAGCGCTAAAGCGCTGCGCCACCCAAAATCCGAACCGTTCAGAAATCCAGATCTGTCGAACTCGATCGGAAAATATTTCTCTTCTTTACGCCTCTGGTTCCGCGGATATGGTTAGATAGAGGGCGATGAAATACTGCCGATTCCAATTCAATGGCCAGGCTCAGTACGGGCTGGTTGAGTCTGTTGGCGGGCGGGACGCGATTGTGCGGGTGCTACTCACTGCGCCTGAAGAAGCTGACGGGGACATGGAGAGTTTGCGGACCCGGAAGATTGAGGCGATTCCGCTGGAGGAGGCGGCGCTGCTGCCGCCGGTGCGGCCGTCGAAGATTGTGTGCATCGGGCGGAATTATCGCGAGCACGCGGCCGAGTTGGGGCATGACGTGCCGACGGAGCCGCTGATTTTTCTGAAGGCTACATCGGCGCTGTTGTCGCCGGGGGGCGTGGTGCGGCGGCCGAAGATTTCGCAGAACGTTCATTACGAAGGCGAGTTGGGCGTGGTGATTGGCAAGACTTGCTACCAGCCGGCGGCGGATGCGGACATCCGGCAATATATTTTGGGATACACGTGCGTGAATGACGTGACGGCGCGCGATCTGCAGACGAAAGATGGGCAGTGGTCGCGGGCCAAGGGGTTCGATACGTTTTGTCCGGTGGGGCCGGTGGTGACAGATGAGATCGACCCGTGGGCGGGGATCGGCGTGCAGACGCGCGTGAATGGCGAGATCAAGCAGGATGGGAACACGCGGGATCTTATTTTTGCGCTGGATGTCGTGATTCGGCATATTGCGCAGGCGATGACTTTGTTCCCCGGGGATTTGATTCCGAGCGGGACGCCGGCGGGCGTGGGGCCCCTGGTGGCGGGGGATGTGGTTGAAGTGACCGTCGAAGGCGTCGGGACACTTAGGAATTCGGTGGTGGATGAGTAAGCTATGGGAACAACCAGTGAGTGGATAACCGCCGTTCTGCTAGCAGCATTTTGGGGTAGCTGGATGGCGTGGTTCACTGCGCGCAGGCGAAGATCAGCAAACGAGATACCAGCTTGGAGATTTCAGGACCTGCTCCTTGTCGCACCGGTGTCGCTGTGCTTCGGTATTGGGGCCGAATTCAAATGGCGGGCATTCCAGAGGCTCCTTGTCTTCCTAATGGTGGCAGCGCTTGTCGGTGCATTCCTGGTGGGATGGCTCTATAGGAAGAGATCTGCTGTACGTTGACGGGCGAAAGCCGCCTGAAGCGCCGATCAATCAGAATTCAATTCTCAACTCGGCCCCTATTGCAGGCGGAATCTTTCTCTCATCAGGCGTTGCAGGCGGGGTTTGTAGAGGAGGTCGTAGGCGAGTTCTTTGTCGGGGAACATAGCGAGGGCGGCGCGTTTGGCTCCGGCGGCCAGTTCGGAGGCTTCTTCGACGGTGAGGTTGGGGTCCTGGCTGATGACGGACATGACCATGCTGATCATCAGTTGCAGGCGGCGGATTTTGCGGGCTTCCTCTTCGCGCTCGCGGAGAGTTTCCTCGGGCGATGGAAAGCGCGGTCCGTTTCCGGCCTGCTGGTGAGTGTTCATGGGTCTCCTTTTTTGCCCACAGCATTGGATGACGCGACGCGTCCTGCCGTTGCGACTGGTTAGGGGCATTGTCTCGCAGCCGGCGAAGAATGCAATTACACGAAGGTGTCGTTTGGGATTCCCTGGGGATTCCACGGGAGAAAATCCCCACTCTAACGTCGCAAACTGCGCGAGGTTAGAATGGGGCACCCGGTGCGCGAGAAATGGGGCGTCCGCCCCTACGTGATTTTGAGGAGTAAAATCGATGGCGATGCACGTGGAATCGGGGCCGATTCCGGAATTGGAGAGGTCATGACAGAAGCTGGTAATTCGGGCGGCGACGCGCAGCCGCGGCCGAATCCCCGCCCTAATCCAAACGAGAAACTGGTGAAGGTGTTTGACTCGGAGGACGAATCGGAGGCGCTGGTGGTCAAGGGGTTGCTGGATTCGGCGGACATCGACAGTGATCTCACATCGGCGTCTCTGCTGCAAGACGCGTTTCCGGGGCTGGGGGGAATGATGATCCTGGTGCGCGAAGAGGATGCGGAACCCGCACGACGGCTGATCGCGGAGCAGCGCCAGTCGTCGGCCCGATTGGGGACCGACGACGACGTGACGGCGGAGATTCCGTTCATTGAAGAGCCGCCACCGAAGGCGTGACGGAGTGGCCGTCGAGATAAAAGGTGACGGCGCCGTCGAGGTCGGTGCGATAGACGCGGGCTCCCGCGGCGGCGAGACGGCCGAGAACTTCGGTGCGGGGCAGGCCGAAGGAATTTCCTGATCCTACTGAAATGATGGCGAACTGGGGTCGGGCGGAAGCGATCAGTTCGGGCGTGGTGGCGTTGTTGCTGCCGTGGTGGCCGATCTTTATCAGACTTGCGACCAGATTCGCGCTGGGATGATGCAGCGCGGCCACGCGGCGTTCGACCAGCTTTTCGGCATCTCCCTCCAGAAGAACTGAAGAATCGGCATAGCTGACGCGGAGCACCATGGAATCATTGTTCTGGGGCCTGGACCCGGCGGGCCAGTCGCGCGGCGGAAACAAGACTTGCACCGCGGCTCCGCCGAGGTCAAACTCGTCGCCTTCCCAGTGGCGGACGACTTTGACGCCGAGTGTTTGCGCCGTCGTGATCACGTTTTCCAGAGCCTGACTGGGCGGCAACAATCCTACCCACAATTCTTTTGGCCTGAAATTCTTCAGTACGGCGATCATGCCACCGATGTGGTCGGAGTGGCCGTGGGTGATCGCGACTGCATCGAGGCGGGCGATGCCGCGCGTCCACAGGTAGGGAGAGACGACGTCTTCGCCGTAGTCGAGTTGCGAGCCGCCGGGACCGATGGGGCCTCCCGCATCGATGAGCAAGGTGCGGCCTTGCGGGGTGACGAGCAGGGTGGAATCGCCCTCGCCCACGTCGATGGAAGTTACTTCTAATATGCCGCTGTGGACGCGGGGCTTCGCCGGAATGAATGCGAGAGAGAGCGAGGCCGCGAGAATTGCCGCCAGTCCGCAGGCGGCAAAGGCTGCGCGCCGTCGCGCCGTGCACATGGCGAGCACGATCGCGCCCGCGGCCAGGGCGATGACCATGATCGACGGCATGGGAACGCGCAAGTCGGCCATTCGCAAGGAGCCCAGTCCGCTCACGGTTCCGGTGATGCCATGCAGCGCAAAGGTTGTCATCAGCACCGGCACCTTGGCCAGCCAGGAGGAGGCGAATGGAACCCAGCAACAAAGCTGACGCAGCGGCGGGCATCAGCAACTGGGTCAGCGGGACGACGATCAGGTTCGAGGGTAATCCGATGCTGGTGGCGCGATGGAAGTAGTAGGCCATGGGCAAGGCGAGCCCCATCTGCATGAGGGCGGAGATGAAGAGCAATTCCCACGCTGCCAGACAGCAAGCGTACCGTGGAGCGGACGAGCCGGCCTGACCATTTTTCTCCCACGAAATGCGCTGCGCGGGCGGCGATGAACTGCAGGTCGACGCGCAACTGCGCGACTCGAGGGGGTAAAGTGCGGCGTAGTCGTTAGAGTCCCAGTTGGCGAGTGCCTGTTTCTGCAGTTGGGAGGTTCGCTGCAGAATGGGAATCCCGATGGCCGCCACGATGAGCACGCAGGTGAAAGTCATCTGGAAGCTGGCGGTGAAAAGCTGGCGCGGGTCGAAGATCAGCAAGCCCAGGGCCGCCGCGCCCACGGCGTTGACCATGGCGCGGTCGCGGTAGAGCAGGCGAGTGCCGAGGTAGATGGCGCACATCAGCGTGGCGCGCCAGACCGGAGCGCCCACTTCGGTGATGAAGGCATAGGCAACGCAGAACGCCACTGTCAGCAGCGTGGCCGGAAAGTCGCCGAGGCGCAGGCGGCGCAGCGTCCAGAAGACGACGAAGGCCAGGATGGTGACGTTCATCCCGGAGACGACCAGGACGTGGTAGGTGCCGGAGCGCTGGAAGTCGGCGCGAGTGTCGCGGTCAATGAAGGCCTCTTCGCCGATGACCATGGCATCGATCAGGGCGGCCTCGCGCGGAGGCCAGAGTTGATGCACCTTGGCGACGACTCCGCGGTGCAGGCGGCTGCGCCAGGCAGCGATCCGGCTGCCGGTGAAGCCAGGGAGGCGTTCGACATTTTCGATTTTGGCGGAGCCCAGCGCGGCGATGCCGTGGTCGGCGAGATAGCTTTGACAGTCGAAGGCGCCGGGATTGCGAAAATTGCGCGGCAGCTTGAGTTTGGCGGAGAACGCGGATGCGGTCGCCATAGTGAAGGACGGGCATGTCGGCGGAAGGGATCGCATCGGGTTGTGGAGATTTCCTCTGGAGCGCCGTCAGTCGGACGCGGGCTATAAATACTGAGGCGGATGCCGGATTGCACGGCTTGCGCTGTTGGCCCGGCGCTGGTCTGGACGTCCTGTTTCATTTTCGGTTTCCAGGTCGACGGTCTGTTTGATTTCGTTGAAGCCGCCCTGCTGCAGGCGGCCGTCGCGCAGGACGTGGGCGGTGATTTGGAGTTCGCGTCCGTCCGCATAGGCTTGAATGCTGGTGTCGAGGCGAATGGCGCTTGCGCGCGCTTGCACGTGAAGCGCGCCGGCGAGGAAAAGAGCCCCAGAGCAAGCGCCCAGCCTAACCGAGAACGCCGGTAGGCGAAGTAGGCCGCGGCAGCCCCGAACGCCACGGCGGCTAAGACCCACCACAGAGCGGGGCGCCACAGGTAGGCTCCGGCGACGATTCCCAAAGAGTAGGACAAAGCTGCCCAGAGCATGGGTTGGCGGGAAGCTTTGAGGTGGAACGTCGGAACCCATGCGGCAGTGGACGGCGGGATCATGCGTGGATGCTGGATGCGCGAATTTCAGAGGGAACTGGAAGATTTCAGGCACGATCCGAAAGAGATTAAGCGGCGTTCCGGCCCGACTGAAGTCAGGCTCTTCCCAGGGACTACCTGCCTAGTTCCGCACCAGGTGCACAACGCTTTCCATGTGGTAGGTCTGCGGAAACAGGTCCACCAGGTGCACTTGCTCGACGCGATAGCCGGCGGCGAGCAGAGGCACGAGATCGCGTGCCAGCGTTGCCGGATCGCACGACACATAAATCACGCGTGGCGCGCCCAAGGCCGCCATTAATCGCGCCACGCGTTCTCCCAAGCCACTTCGGGGTGGGTCGACCACCGCCAGGTCGGGCTTATTAGGGATATGAGGGGTTACCCCGCCCTGGTTGCTGCGCCCTTCCCGACTGGCCCTGATCTTGCGCACGGGCCAAGTACTGCTCCGTCGTGGCCTGGATCGATTCTCCATTCGATGGCTGATTGTAGGAGAGATCGCCTGTGGATGTCTGTGACGGCTCTACGGAAATAACGTGATAAAAGTCACTCAGGGCTGTGGAAAACAGTCCCACTCCGGCATAGAGGTCGAGAGCCAGCTTGCCGGATTGGCCAGCGGTGACGATCTTTACCAGTTCGTCGGTCAAATGGCGGTTGGTTTGAAAGAACGAACCGGCGCTGACGCGGTAAGCCGCGCTCTGCGTTTGATAGGTGAGATAGGCAGCGCCGACGGTGACCAGAATTTCCTGTGCGCCAGCCTTGCGGTCGCCGGGATTGGGTTCGCGAAAGGCCACAACTCCGGCGATCGCGGGCATGGCGGCGCGGAGGTCTTCGGCCCAGCTTCGGATAGCGGCGCGGCGAGCTGCGCCGGCGCAGCGAACGTCCACTAATAGTTGCGTGTCGTCTGCGTTGGCGAAGAACTCGACTTCGCGCACGCCTGCGGGAACCTTGCCGGCGCGCCCGCTCTGCCAGAGGGCGGCGATGCCGCGGTTGATGAGCGCCGAACTGATGGGACACTCTTCAACCGGCAGCAGTTCGTGCGAGGCCAGCTTGAAATATCCGGCGGCGAATGTGGGGCTGACCTGAACTTGCCCGGTTTGAATCTGCAGCCGCGAGCGGTTGCGGTAGTTCCAGGGCGGCGAAGGATGGACCTCAATGTCGAATGGCAAGTCGAGCTTGGCGATGCGGCGCAGATTTTCGCGCAGAATTTCTTTCTTGATTTCGAGCTGATGCTCGTAGCTGGCGTGCTGGTAGTGGCAGCCGCCGCAGCGGGTGAAGTAGGGGCAAGCGGGCTGGATGCGGTGCGGGGAAGGCTCGATGACGGCGTTAACTTGCGCGCGCACGAAGCCGGACTTCTGCTCGGTGATGGAAGCCTCGATTTTTTCTCCGGCCAGGACAAAGGGGACGAAAACGGCTTTGCCGCGTGCGCGGGCTTCATCTGTGGCGGCAGGGGTGGCATCAGAGGCGGCGGGAAGACGGGCTAGCCCGTCGCCGCCGTAGATCAGCTTTTCGATTGTGAGGAGCAAGATTTGATTCTACGGCATGAGGGAAGGGCGAGCCTATTCTAGGGACCTTACAAATACCGCCGCCTTCTCAACGAACTCTGCGAATACAAATCGCGGCGGTGATCGGTGAATGCTGACGTGGCCGTCGAAGTCTCCGAAGACACCACGCATTTCCGGAGATAGCACATGGATGGGCCTGTCACCTTTGTTCAGCTCAAGTATGCTAATTCTCCGGGCCTTCTTTAGCAGCTTGCTACTTGCTCCGCCCTTCACGAGCACTAGCCTGTCTTTCTGATCCTCAAACACGGGCCGATGTCGAACGTGAAAGTTGTTACCGAACCTCTTATTAAGTTCATCCCAGCTATGCCCTCGTGTATGCACCGCATCTTCAACTTCGAAATACGCGATGATATAGAGCCACGGCTCGCAGCGGAAATCCCAACCCTCCAAGCCCGCATAGAAGACAAGCAGATCGCCCTTCGTTAACCTTTTCAGGCCGGCTTTTGGTGTTGTTGGATCACCGTATGTGTATGTGACGAACTCAGGGTCATAGTGGATCCGCATGTCGCGTGCTTTGTGTCGCAGCCTCTCCGGGAAATAGTCGACCAAGGGCCTGCCGTGTGTCGCGCCCTTGGTGTTTCCGTATGTTTCCTGGCTGACGCCAAAGCTGTTGCGTTTGTCGCATATAGGAACGAACTCAAACTCGCCGCTCTTGAACAGGGGACCATGAATCCCACCCGATCCCGTGTCTATGCCGACTCGCAGCAAGACGACTTGCATGCTCGTGACTCCCTCTTTACGGATCGTGGTTTCTCGCACGGCTCCCCGTGTCGCCCGGGCTCATACTCTTCCTCTATCCATTTTACAAACCGTTCGATGTAAGTGTCGTTGAAATCTGACCGGAAGCCCGGCCCCTTCTTCTCGAAATCCGAGAATTTTCGCGTTGGGATCGGGATCGCATTTCGACCAAAGTAATAGAAGTGACGCGACACTAGAACGAACTGGCGTTCTTCTCAAATGCGCTCCCCGGTTGCAAGTTGTCGCCGTTCTGACTAACGATGTTATTCCGCAGAGGCTTCTTGCACGCGTACTTGCGGTCCGAATAGTAATCCTCGCGGGTTATCTTCTTGTCCACTCGCATGGCGTAAACGGTCTTTCCGTGGCCCGCACTTTTTAGGAGGTCAGCGCCCCCGGTCCCGACTACCCAGTCGCCCGGTTTCGCCCTCTCAACCACGTTCTGGGGCTTTCCGGGGGATTTGCGGTATTTGCAGCGACAAAGTGTACAGACTTCGAAAAACGGGTTAGGAGCGTGTCCAGTGTCGTGTTCCACAACGTAAGAAAATATCCTCATACGAATCTCCACGGGGAAGCACGCGAATTATTCGCGCACCGCCCAGGCCATTCCGTCGGGCTGTTTGCCGGCGTCGATCTGGCCGGTGACTGCCAGGGTTTTCAGATCGATGACGGCGATCTTGTCGGCGGAGCTGACGGCTACGTAGGCGCGGGAACCGTCGGGAGCTATGAGGATTCCGGCTGCGCCGCCCCCCAGGTTAAGTTCCTTCACTTCTTTGTGCGTGGCGGCGTCGAACACTACGAGGCTGCTGTCCCCGTTGCGCGCGCCTAGGCCGGAGATCAAGACATGCTTGCCGTCGGGCGTGAACTTCAGGCGGTTCGCGCCCTTCACCGGGATGGGAAAAGTCTGCATGGATTTTTTGGTGGCGACATCGATGATGGTGACGGTGGCGTCGCGGGCGTTGGCCGCCCAGATTTCTTTTCCATCGGGCGAGAGGTCGAAGCCTTCGGCTCCGTGGCCGGCGGGGACGTTCGTGACTTCCCAGGTAAGACGTGGGCCGCTCTGGCGCGGACCAGATGCTGGAGCCGGCCCACCGGGCAGAGGTGCTGGGCTGCCCGGCGGTGGACCGAAGCCTCCGTTCGGCTGGGGAACTTGTTCGATGATGCTGATGGTGGCGGAGTTGACGTTGGAAGTCACGATCCGGTCGAGACTTTTGGAGACGGCGATCATGTGGGTGCGATCCTGGCCGGTGCCGAGGACCCAATCCACACGCTGGGTCGCCGGGTCGTAGCGGCCAATGACTTTATTTGTCTCAGCGGTGAAATAAAGTTTGCCCCCGGCGAAATCCAGACCGTGCGTGGAACGGAGGGCTCCGAGGTCGATGGGGGGCAGCGCCTTGCGAGCCACCAGATCGACGACTGAGATAGTGTTGAGCGTGCTGTCGGAACCGCCGTAGTTCGAGATGTAGGCGAGTTTGCCGTCTTCGGACGCGATGATTTCGTGGGGATCGGGACCGGCGGGAATGCGCGCCAGAACCTGCAAGGTTGCCGGGTCAACAATGGCGACGGTGTTGTCGCTCTTTGCCAGCACCAGGAGAGTGGACGAGGGTGCTTGCGCAAACGCAGCGCTCGTAATGAATACTGCCATCAGCAACCAGAAGAAATCCCGCAGCATTCTTATTATTTCGCGCATACATTGTCCTCTCGATTTCTGGGAAGCTAGTTTACAACGCCCGGCCCGCCGCTGCGCCTGAGGCCCAGGCCCATTGAAAGTTAAAGCCGCCGAGATGGCCAGTCACGTCGACGACTTCGCCGATGAAGAACAGGCCGGGGACTTTGCGGCTCTCCATGGTCTTGGCGGAAAGCTCGTCGGTGTCGACGCCGCTGCAGGTCACTTCGGCTTTCTCGAAGCCCTCGGTGCCGGCGGGGGTGATCGCCCAGGCATGGGCTTGCTGCTCGACATCAGCGAGTGCCGGGTTCGTCCAGGAGGCGGGCGGGTGCAGGTCGAGCCAGCGGTCGGCGAAGCGGGCTGGCAGGATCTTGCGGAACTCTGCGCGCAGGGTAGGGAGATTCCGAGGCGTCTTTGGGTCGTGAAATACTGCGGTCAATTCGGTGTTGGGAGCAAGGTCGATGTGGATTTGGTGCGGCGTTTTCCAGAACGTTGTCCAGTACGACGAAATCTGCAGGACGGCGGGGCCGCTCAGGCCGCGATGGGTGATCAGCATCTTTTCGCGGAACTGCTGCCCATTGCAGGAGGCGATCACGTCGGCGGAAACGCCAGTCAGATTGCAGTAGCGGGAACGGTCCTCGGCGTCGAGCACAAGTGGAACGAGTCCCGGCCGCGGCTCGAGAATCTTGAGGCCGAATTGGCGCGCGAGATCGTAGCCAAACGAGGTTGCGCCGATTTTCGGAATCGACAGGCCCCCAGTCGCGACCACCAGAGCAGGCGCGTGGAATTCGGCATTTGTGGTCTGCACAACAAACTCCGCGGCAAACTCCGCGGCAAATTCAGCACCCCGGCTCACTTCTTGAATTCTTGTGTTAAGGAAGATGCTGATTCCGGCGGCGCGGCATTCTTCTTCGAGCATTCCGAGGATGTCGCGGGCCGAACGGTCGCAGAACAGTTGTCCTAGAGTTTTTTCGTGATAGGGAATGCGATGCTTCTCGACCAGTGCGATGAAATCCGCGGGGGTGTAGCGGGCGAGGGCCGACTTGGCAAAATGCGGATTGGAGGAAAGGAAATTGTCAGGCTGGCAGTGAAGGTTGGTGAAATTGCAGCGGCCGCCTCCGGAGATGAGGATCTTCTTGCCCAGGCCATCGGAGTGTTCGAGCACGGCGACGCGGCGTCCGCGCTTGCCGGCCTCGATGGCGCACATCAGGCCCGCCGCGCCACCGCCGAGAATGAGTGCGTCGAATGAATGGATCACGTTGGAGTTAACAGCTTACCCCAGAGGCTAAAGCCGGTTGGATTTGTTCCGGCTTACGGCACGACTGAAGTCGCGCCCTTCCCAAGACCACTCGCTGGTATGTTCACATGTAAAACAGACTGAGGCGCGGGAGATGGTGTTTTTCCAGCAGGCGCTTGTGCACATACTGCTTCTGCAGTTGATCGATCTGCGGTCCGGACATTTTGCGGCGGTAGGGGGCGAGATCGCGGTCGGCCTCGGCCCGAACGCTTACGATTTCTTCGTCCGATGTGGATGCCAGCAGGACGGCAAAGATTTTTTCTTCGATCACGGTCAAGCGGCGCTCCAGGTCTTCCAACCGCGCGGTGGGTTTCTTTTCGATCTCTTCCGCGAGCTGGCGCAGAGTTCTGGCGGCATCGAGCGCCACGGATCGTGCGGAGACCCCGCCTCCCTGCGGCAGTTTAGCGGCCTCCAGCGCATCTGCATTGCGTCGCAGGAAAGGCGCGACGACTTCTGGTTCAAATCCCTGCCCGGCGCGGGATTTCGGCGACGCCTCGGGAGTTGCCGCGCCCACCGCCGCTTCCTTCATGTCTTCCGCCGCGGCCAGCACCAACTGCGAGCAGTAGGCCAGGCCGTTCACCTTCTTGGTTTTCGAGGGACGCTGGGCGTAGCGGTCGAAGGCCTCGTCAATGCCGCGCAGCACGGCCTCCAGCGGAATGCCGGCATCTTTCCAGGTTTCAATCAACGCCCAGTCAAGGGTGGAGAGCAACAGGCCGCCGCCGCGACGGAGCAGGAAGCGGTCTTCAATCTCGGTGAAGTAGTTGAAATAATTCTCCACGGCAGGTCAGCGGGCAGAGCGCGAAGCCGGAGTGGCCGGCGCGCCGCCATTCTTCGCCTTCGGTTCGGACTTGGGCTGCGATGGCTTGGATGAGGCTTCAGGCCCGGATTGAGACGCAGTCTTCGCGGAATCCCGACGCACCGACCCATTTCGTTCCCAAATAATCCGCAAGCCTTCGAGCGTGAGGAAGTCGTCCACCTGTTTGATGTACTTCGATCCGGTGCCGATCATGGGACCCAGTCCGCCGGTCGCGATCACTTGCGTCTGCTGGCCCAATTCTGCGAGCAGCAGTTCCAGGATGCCATCCACCAGGCCGAGATATCCATAGTAGAGGCCCGATTGCAGGCTGCCGACCGTGTTGGAACCGATCACGCGGGCAGGCTTGCGAATCTCGACGCGCGGCAGCCGGGCCGTGCGCTCAAACAGCGCATCGGCCGAGATGCCGATGCCGGGGCAAATCACTCCGCCGAGGTATTCGCCCTTGGGTGAGACGCAGTCGAAGGTGGTGGCCGTTCCGAAATCGACGATCACGCACGGGCCGCCATATTTCTCGAAGGCCGCGACGGCGTTGACGATGCGATCGGCTCCGACCTCCGCCGGATTGTCGTAGTGCACCGGCATTCCCGTCTTTACTCCAGGTTCGATGTAGAGAGGGCGCAAATTAAAGTAGCGTTCGCACACCTGCCGCAATACGGGATCGAGCGGGGGAACGACCGACGAGATCACGATGCCGTGAATGCCTTGCGATTCGAGCCCAGCCATCGAAAACAGGTTGCGGAACAAAACGCCGTACTCATCGACCGTACTGGTGCGGGAAGTTGCCACGCGCCAGTTGGCCACGAGGCGCTCGTAGCGCGGAGTCTCGTCGGAATCGCCAGCTGGGCTCACCTTGGCGACGCGGGCGAAGACGCCGAGCACCGTGTTCGTGTTGCCGACATCGATGACGAGAAGCATGAGTTGGTCTTAAATGGTAGCGCTGCCGTCCCGGCGGCTGTCCGGCGGGCCTCGTTGCCCGCGGCGGCGAGGGCGAGACGCCCTCGCGACAGCCGGCAGGATGCCGGCGCTACGTTTCTCTTACCGTTCCACTCAACACAGTCTGCAGTCCCTTCGCGGTTTGGACTTGCAAGAATCCGCGCTGGTCTAGGCCTTCGGTGGTTCCCTCGAAGCCTGCGCCATTCTCTTCGATGCGAACCGCTTTGCCTCGCACCCAGGAAGAATTCTCCGCGAAACGGCGCAGAATCGACTCCCGCGCATCGGCATCTTCCAGCAATTGTCGATACTCGCGGTCGAGTGATTTTAACAAAGCCGCCGTCAAGTCGACGCGTGACCACTCGCTGCCGGTTACGAGACGCAGCGAGTTGGCAGACATCTCCTTAGGAAAGCTTGCCTGGTTCACGTTGATGCCGACTCCGACCACGATGTAGCGGACACGGGTGGCCTCGGCATTCATCTCGGTGAGAATGCCGCAGACTTTCTTGCCATCGATCAGAACATCGTTCGGCCACTTCAGGTCGGCGATAACTTGCGAGTCGATTTGCCGGATTGCGGACTGCACCGCGAGTCCGGCGGCGAGCGACAGCACCAGCACTTCCGAAGGTGGCAGAGCCGGCCGCACGATGACCGAACAATAAATGCCCGTCGATCGCGCGGACTGCCACGAGTTGGCGCCGCGGCCTCGGCCTGCAGTCTGCTCTTCGGCAAGAAAGACGGTGCCTTCCGCAGCGCCCTCGGCCGCGGCGGCCATGGCTGCGGTGTTGGTCGAACCAATCTTGTAGAAGTGGTGAAGATGCTCGTCGAAGATGGTGCCACGCAGAAGCGGGCGGAGAATCTCGGGGAGAAGCAAATCGGGAACCGAGCGCAGTTGATAGCCCGTCGCGGGATGCCCGGCGACATCGACGCCGAGGCCGCGTAACTGCTGAATCAGGCGCCACACCTCGGAGCGGTTGGAGGAAATTTCCTGGGCGATTTTGGTGCCGCTGGCGACGACGGTGGCATTCTCCATGAGCAGGCGCACGATCCGGCCCAGCCGCAGGTCGGTGGGCTGAGGCTGGTGCGCGGCGGGCGTTTTGGCCCGCGAAGATCGCTCACGAATTGGGGCTGTCCTGGAGATGCGGAGATTATGCGCGAAGCGCGGCAAAACAACAATCTTCGGCCTGCGGCAACTAAGCGGGAACGACTCGCATACTCATGTCCACGGCCGGAGCCGATTGCGTGAGAACGCCTACGGAGATGAAGTCGACTCCGGCCTCGGCGTAGGCGCGGACATTCTCGAGACGGATTCCACCGGAACACTCGACCGGGATGCCGTGGCCGTCCCGGTGGATCAGGGGATCGAACTGAGAGCAGCGCTCAACGGCGCGGCGGACATCTTCGACAGACATGTTGTCGAGCAGGATGGCTTCGCCGCCGTGCGCCAAGGCGAGTTCCAATTCCTCAAGTGTGCGCACTTCGACTTCGATAATCTGCGAGCCACGGCGGTTGCGGATGGCATGTTCGAGCGCGGCAACGATTCCGCCGGCCAGCGCAATGTGATTGTTCTTGATGAGCACGCCGTCAGAGAGGTCGAGGCGGTGATTCTGTCCGCCGCCGCAGCGCACGGCGTTCTTGTCGATCACGCGCAGGCCGGGCGCGGTCTTGCGGGTATCGAGAATGCGCGCTTTGGTGCCCGAGACGGCTTCGACGAATTTGCGCGTGAGTGTGGCGATGCCGCTCATGCGTTGCAGGAAATTGAGAATGACGCGCTCGCAGGAAAGGATCACGCGCGCGTTGTGACGGACGACGGCTATGGAGTGTCCCGCCCGCAGACGCACGCCGTCGAAAATTTCCGGATGGGTGGTGACTTCGTAGTGGGCGGTGACGGCGCCGTCGAGCGCGGCGTACACGTCGAGAATCCGCGCTACGCAGCCGATTCCGGCGAGGATGCAATCCTGCTTGGCCATGATGGTGGCGAAGGCAAGCTGGTTGGGATCGATGCAGGCGTAGCTGGTGGCATCGCGCGTGGCCCGGTCTTCGAGCAGCGCGTTCTCTAAAATCGCGGTGATGCGTCTTGAATTCCAGTCCATTGCGCGGCGACACAAAAACCATCGAGCTTCGCTCGACCCCGGACGAATACGTCCGGGGCTACATTCAGCAGCCTAATTCCTTCAGCTTACTCTTCGTCTTCTCCTGCAGCACGACGAGTTCCTGCCCTCGCCTGCGCAGGCCTTCTACTACTTTCTCGGGAGCCTTGGCCAGGAACTGTTCGTTCCCGAGTTGCTTCTGATTGTTAGCCAGCTCTTTTTCGATCTTCTCCAGTTCTTTTTTCAGGCGCTCACATTCGGTCGCAACATCGATCTTGCGTTCGTAGAGGACGTGCACGTCGAAGCGTGCCGTGCCGCGGGCGCCGGGGCGGTTGGCGAGAGAGGTCTCGACGAACGTGATCTTCTCCACATTTCCCAAGCGCTCGACTGCGCCGTGATTCTGCTCGATCATCTTGCGAATGCCGGGTTCATGCGCGAATAACTCGATCGGCACCTTCACCTTGGCCTCGACTTTCAATTCCGCCCGCAGGTTGCGTACGCTGACGATCAGGTCCTGCAGGATCGCCATCTCGGTTTCGGCAGCGAGGTCAAACTGTTTCTCATCCGCCTGCGGATATTCTGCCAGAGCGATCGACTTGACCGGAGGCTGGCCTTCATACATCGCCTGCCAGATTTCTTCGGTGATAAACGGCATCACGGGATGCAGCAGGCGCAACGCCGCGTCGAACAGATTGACCAGATTCGCACAGGCCGCTCGTGCCGTGCTCTTGTCGGCGCCTTCTTCGAAATTCAGGCGCGGCTTGATCAGTTCGAGATACCAGTCGCAGAACTCTCCCCAGAAAAAATCATAGATGCGATTGGCGGCCTCGTGGAAACGGTAGGTGGCGAGCGCTTCGTTCACGTCGGCCGTGACGCGGTTGAAGCGGGAAAGAATCCAGCGGTCTTCGAGCAACGAAGCCTGAAATCCCGCGACGCCGCTGCATTGCGCGAGCGAGTCGCGCGCGCCCATACTAGCCGCGTCCACAGGAGCGGTGGCGGGCCGCAGGCCTGGCTCGATGCGGTCCACGTTCATGAACATGAAGCGTGCGGCATTCCATATTTTATTGGCGAAGGCCCGATAGCCCTCGGTGCGGCTTTCGTTGAAGGCGATGTCGGTGCCGGGCGCGGCCATAGCCGCTAAGGTGAAGCGCGTCGCATCCGTGCCGAAGCGGTCGATGATCGCCAGCGGATCGATCACGTTGCCCTTGGTCTTCGACATTTTCTGGCGGTCGGCATCGCGCACCAGGGAGTGTATGTACACCTGGCGGAAGGGCACGCTGTCATCCTTCTTGTCGCCCCAGCCGCTGGCTTTTTTGATGGCAGGATCCTGCTGATGCCCTTGCATGAAGTGGCAGCCGAACATGATCATGCGGGCCACCCAGAAGAAGAGAATTTCGTACGCGGTAATCAGCAGCGTCGTGGGATAGAAAACTTCCTGATCGCGGGTCTTCTTCGGCCAGCCGAGCGTGGTGAACGGCAGCAGACCTGACGAAAACCAGGTGTCGAGCACGTCGGGAACCTGCTCGAGTTTGGCGCCGCCACACTTCGAACATTTCGTCGGGGCTTCGCGGGCGACGATCACTTCCTTGCACGCATCGTTGCCGCAGGTCCATGCCGGAATGCGATGTCCCCACCACAACTGCCGCGAGACGCACCAGTCGTGGATGTTGTTCATCCAGTTCAAATAGATCGTACGGTGATTGTCGGGAACGATCGTGATCTCGCCGCTCTCGACCGCTTCTTTGGCGCGATCGGCCAGCGGCTGGATCTTGATGAACCACTGTTCCGACAGCCGCGGCTCGACGATGGTTCCGCAGCGTTCGCATTTGCCGATGGAGAGGGCGTGATCCTTCTCGCCGACCAGAAATCCCTGCTCCTGCAAGTCGTGCAGTACCCGCTTGCGCGCTTCGAAGCGGTCGAGCCCGGCGTAGGGGCCGGCGTTCTGGTTCATGTGCGCGTGCTCGTCCATCACGTCGATCTGCGGCAGGTTGTGGCGCAGGCCGGCCTGAAAGTCGTTAGGATCGTGCGCGGGCGTTACCTTCACCGCGCCGGTGCCAAACTCCGGTTGCGCCAGCTCGTCGGTGATGATCGGGATTTCACGATTCATCAGAGGCACCAGAACGTGCTTGCCGTGCAGATGCGTGTAGCGCTCGTCTTTTGCATTTACGGCGACGGCGGTATCGCCGAGCAGGGTCTCGGGACGTGTGGTCGCAACGGTGATGAATTGCGTTTCTCCGCCAATCGGTGTGCCCGGCTTCGTTTCAACGACCGGGTAGCGAATTTCCCACAGCTTTCCGGCCACGTCCTCGTGCTTGACTTCGAGGTCGGAGATCGCGGTCTCATGCCACGGGCACCAGTTCACAATGTATTTCCCGCGGTAAATCAAACCCTCTTCATAGAGACGAACGAACACCTCGCGCACCGCGTGCGAAAGGTTCTCGTCCATGGTGAAGTACTCTCGGTCCCAATCGACGGAGGCGCCGAGGCGCTTCATCTGGTTGAGGATGGCGCCGCCGTAAAGTTGTTTCCATTCCCAGACGCGCTCGATGAATTTCTCGCGCCCCAGTTCGCGGCGCGTCTTGCCTTCCTTGGCAAGGTCGCGCTCGACCATCATCTGCGTGGCGATGCCGGCGTGATCGGTGCCGGGAAGCCACAGCGTGATGAAGCCGCGCATGCGATGCCAGCGCGCGACGATGTCCATCTGCGTCTGGCCGAACATGTGCCCCATGTGCAGCTGCCCGGTAACATTCGGCGGAGGCAGCAGCAGCGTGAACACGGGCCGGGTCTCACCCACGGGCGGGGTAGGCACGGAGAACAGTTTTTCTTTGATCCAGTAGTCGGCCCAGCGCGTTTCAATCGCGCCCGGCTCGTAGGCTTTGGGCAGTTCGTGAGGCATGGTTGTGAGCGATGACGAGATTCGGCACAGGGAATCCGCCAGCGGAAGAGTAAGCTCTGATCTTATAGGCGCGAGAAAAGAAGGGTCAAACCGGGAGGGGGCGAGAACAGGGTGGGAGGGAATATGCCAGAAAAACCGGATTACCTGCCGGGATGACCTGCTCCTAACTTCGTTTACGTAAGAATACGACAATGTTGAAACGCGTGGGGACAAGACGCTCGGGGGTGGAAGGGACGTTCACGTATTTTATGCTCGTCGGAACCGGGGAACGTCCCGTCTTTCCCCGGTCTTCAATGTCCCCGGTCTTCACCGGTCTTCGGAAAGAAAATTTATTGGTGCATTTCTGAACCTTTTCTAACCTTTTTTCTGAGGCTGGGAGCGGGTGGCTTAGGCGGGGGCGGTTCGACGCAACCCTTGTCATCGGAAGGACACACTTCAAGCACCCCGTTTCTCGCTACTTTCGCATGCCTAGATGATTCTGATGCCCACGGGAGCTTCGCGAAATCAGACCAGAGCCGATCCCACTTCGGAGGATCGGCAGCTAAATCTGACCAGGCATCGGTGTCGCGCATCCCAGGTTCCTCGCAATATTCTGTCGATCGTGCCATAGAGCCCGGATGTCGATAACCAATCGTCGTAAATCCGACGACTCGCCTGCCAGGCCACACCTGCGAAAGTGCCTTTAACAGCCGCGTTCCCTGCAGCTCTTGGCCAGCCAAGCACCCCATGAAAAGAATTGTGGATACCTTCTCACGTGTAAAGAGGCCGATATTGTGCAAGTCATCGTGGAAACTTTTGATGGTATCGACCGTCAGGATTGGGGTATAGCCCCTGCCGTTCACTAAGAGTTGACCGCTCTGTTCGCCATGAACCATGATGGCTAAACGGACTATTTCCCCACGCGCAATCGGATCACAATCGTCAGTCCAATTGCCGCAGAATTGCTTGGGCATGGGAAGCCCGTCACGCAATAGCTTTGCCAGCTCAGATAGATGTCCGAACTTCACGGCTACGTGCCATCCAGCTTGTCCCTTTTCGTTTCCTTCCGGATAGCTAATCTTTTCCCCGTTCGTTAATCTCGCATCGATGCACAATTTTCCGAAATCACTATGGTATGCCCACACATTTATATCCCGCATGGACCCCTCCGTTCTCTGGCGACGGCAATGATATGGCGAAGGAACTGGGATAGCAATAAGGAAAACGTCGGGAGAGACGGGACGTTTCGCGTATTTCATGCTCATCGGAACGGGGATCGTCCCGCCTATCCCCGGTCTTCAAGCGACGGGTCTTGCTGATTAGTGGGTGAGGAAAATGTTGATCATTGTGGGTAGGGATGCGTCGCGACTGTCGAGGTGTTCTTGAAACTTGCTTAGAACGATCGTCAGGGCCATGAGGACTCCCCAGGTCTTCAGGTCGGTGTCGTCCAGGCTCTGGGCAATCTTGTGGATGAATTCGGTGCCTGGGCTATCCCCGGGATCGAAGCCGTACTTAGCGAAGCGAAGCGTGTCGGGCCACAGGGCATGCTTCTGCCTGGCAGTCACCGCGATGAATGCATTGTCCGCGCTACCGCGTATGGAAAGCAGATCGACCGACTCCTTCAACGTGTAGAGGAATTCGCGTTGCGCAAGCACCGAGACGGCGTCGGTCATGTCCTTGCTGAGGTAGTGGCCTCGGACCGCGTCCACGGCGCCGAGTTTGGTAGGGCTCATCGATTGCAGCTCACTGGCGAGCTTCAACGCGTCGAAATCGGCGCCATCGACAAAACTATCGTGTTGATAGTGAAACCCACCGCTGCCTGAAGCGAAAACATCGAAACTCATAGGACCTCCGGAGTGCTCTGGCCTGCCGCCGAAAGCGGTTTACCGCAAGTCGGGGGAACGGACACTAGTGAGGCTGCGAAGCTCGTGATTCGTGATTGAAGATGAGAGATTACCGCAAGTGGTCCTCGGGTTCAACGCTACTTATCGAAGAACTTTCCATGGCCTCCGTTTGCCCACGGGTCGTAATGGGCGGCAAAGTTGGCGCGGGTTTGGACGGAGGGGTGGTCGTATTCCCAGAACTCGATCAGGGGGCTGGGATTGGGATCTTCGAGCCAGGCCTCTCCGAGCGCGTTGAAGCTGGCGACTGCGGTGTGCTGCGGATCGGGAACGAGGCCGTGCATGGCTTCCTGGCCGTAGATATCGGCCTCATGCTCGAAGTGCCGGCCGAAGGTATTGTTGACCGGTTCGAGAACAAACTGAGCCAACTGAAAGGCGAAGATAAGAACGACGAAACCGGCGCGGCTGGAGATTCCGTGAAGACGCCAGCGCTCGCCGAAGCGGCGCACCAGCCAGCCTGCGAACCAGGCACATGCAGCGTAAGCGAAAAACAGAATGATCGCTATTCCGACAATGATTTTTGGAATGTGGTTGAGAACATAGTGGCCGCTCTCGTGACCGAAAATGAATTGGACCTCGTCGTTGGGGATGCGGCCGGCGGTGGTGTCCCACACCACGATGCGTTTGGTGGCTCCGATGCCTGAAACGTAGGCGTTGAGGCCGTTGGTTTTGGCGCTGGCGTTCATGAGGAACATCCGGTCGGAGGGAATGTCGGTTCCGGTGCGGACGACCACTTTTTCAAGTTCAGCCACCAGCGCGGCATGGTTTCTCGCCAGAGGTTCGAACTTGTTGAACATAGGTTCAAGGAGCGGCTCGACGAAGATGAGGAGCACGAGGATGGGAAGCGTGGCGACCCAGGCAGCGAGCCAGTAGCGGCGAGGCCAACGGCGGACAATCCAGTTAAAGAGCAACAGAATCGGAGTGATGACAATGAGCAGCAGGACCAAAACCTTAGCCTGGTCAGCCAGCCAGCTGCCCCAACCCTGAACGCTGATACCGTAGGTCAGGGTTGTATGGTGGCCAAAGGCGGCCACGGGCAAGAAGAAGACTGCAAAGAAGAGGACGATGAGGGTCGCGAAAAAAATCATCCCCTGAAGCCAGCGGTGGCGAGAGGCTCTTTCCGCCCAGGCCTCTAGTCCGGCGGCGGTGCGAGACGCCAATAGCAGCCAGAGGAGGGCCAGGGCCCAGAACTGGGCAGCGATATCCAAAATATTGAAAGTGCGGCTCAGGACAATGGCTTTGGCGAGTTTGTCGGGCGGGAGATTGTAGGCTTGCTGTGAGGGATGCCCTGGCTGGGCGGCTGCGGGCGCAGACGAGGCTGCGGCGTGCGCTGGATGGCCAAGGCGGGGCGCTGCAAAAACAACGACTAGGATGAAGATACAAAAGGCGAGCAGCCAGCGTTGTGCGACGGTCATGAATTCAGCCTCGGCCCACTCTTAACGATGTTGCTGTGCGCCGTTCCGACAGAGGGTGCCCCATCCTTGCGTTTTTTGCAAGGGTGGGCTCCCGAACGGGTTCATGACATCACCCGCTTAATCCACGTGTTCGCCCAGTTCGAAGCCGTCTTCGGCCGCGGGCAGCACATCGCGCTCGCCTACTATGGGGGGTGGAATGCGAATCTTCGCCGTGGTCGCACCTGATCGGGCAGCGGGCGATTAGGAGTGGGGCAGCTTGAGGATCATTAATCGCGAAGGACACGAAGTCCCACGAAGGAAACAAACAACAAGGAAATCCTTCGTGATACTTCGTGTCCTTTGTGGTTTAGCCTGTTATTTCTTTTTTCCCATTTTGCGGGAAATCTCTTCGACGATCTTCGGGCGCAAATCGGCCAGAACGCTGTCGACGATGCCGGCAATGTCATCCGAATCGGGCTCAGGCCCGCGCGCTTCAGGAGCCTTCTCGGCACCGGCGGCAGCGGCCATGGCTGCGGCATCATGAGGAGCCGCGGATTCTTCTTTCTGAGCAGACTCAGACGACGCCGGTGCGGCCTTGGCGTCTCCAGTCTCGCGAATGCGCCGCCAACTGGCCCATGCCGCGGCCGTGGTCGCCGCTATTTCAGATTCTTTTTTCGCCATATCAAATATGCCTCCTGCAGCCAGTTCGCCAAGCACCGCTGCCATTTCTGTAGAAATCATGTCGGAAGAAACTATTTCTGATTCTGAAGGAATCATTTGGGAAGAAACCACGCCGGAAACCACGGAGGCGGACTCCGCAGGAACTTCGTTGACGAACGCCGGCGCAGTCCCGGAGGTCGCGGCTGCCGCTACGGGCGCTTCTTCCGTCGCGGCCACGGGGACGACGACCGGCGACTGGACTTCGCTTTTTACTTCTTCGTTCTTCTTGTCTTCGTTCTTTATTTCTTCGTTCTTGGGCGTCTCGATTTCCGGCTGGCTTGGTTCCGGTTGCGCAGCCTGGGGCGCGTCTGGCTTGGCCGGCTCGAAGTTGGGAACTTCCAGAGCAGGCGGAGTAGTGGCCGCCGAGGTTTCACTCGTCGAGCTTGGCACTGCAGGACCGTATTCCGTGCGGGCCTCCACAGTGGCGGTGACGGTCGAAGGCGTATCGTGCGCGGGCGTCGCTTTGAAATCGAAATTCTCTACCGCAGAAGCCTCGGGCGCCGCGGTAGATGGCTTCATCTGTTCCGCGTAAGCCGCGGCTACCGCTTCCAGTTCTTTCACTGCTTCGGTCATGGCTTCGGCCGCGGCGTTCGACACCGGCGGGTTGGTTGCGGCAGCATTCGTTGCGGCAGCATCGCCCGCCGTGCTCAAGGCCTGCGCTGCTTCCGGTTCAGGGCTCGCAGTGGGAGCCGCGGCAGCCGGCTCTGACATTGCCTCAGCGCGCGCCCCTTCCGCTGGACTCGACGCTTCCAGCACCGGCGCGGGCTGATGAATTTCTTGAGGCGGGGCTGTCTGGGTTTCCTGGAGTTGCGGTTCTGGGATCACGGCAAGCACTGGCGCCTGAACTGCCTCCGCAGCCGCCAACGCCGCGTATGCCTTCTGCATCTCGAGTTCGAGAGAAACCGCAGCGTCCTCGGGGGCAAGCGCGACGGCCACTGCACTCCACCGCGAAGTTGACGAAGCCAGGCCCGCTGCTGCGGCCGCGGCTACAGCCATGGTTACGGGCTCGTCGTTATTAGAGTCGGCGGCGTTCGAGTCAGCGGCGTCGTGCAACCACGATCCGTTTCCAGAACCTTTCTCCGAACCTGCGCCCGGCGATGGGACTGGATCCGGCTCCAAGGCAGCAATTGCGGCCATGAGATCATCGTGGCTGGGATGGGCGACGCTGCCCGCTTCGGGCGTCGCTGGGCTGAACGTCTCCGCCGCTGCAGTCTTTTTTTCTTCTTCCGCGGACTTCGCTTCGACCTTGGCTTCGATTTTTTCTTCCGACTTCTGCTCCGCAAAAGTTGCCACTGGCGGTGCTGCGGCCGTGATTTCCCGCGGGAGTTCAAATGCAGGCGGAGTTGGTTCCGACTCGGCTGCCTTCGGTTCAGGTCTGGTTTCGGCCGAAACTGGCTCGGCGAACTTGCTTTCGGCGACCCTGTCTTCTTCGGCGAACTTACCTTCGGAGAACCTGGCTTCGGCGATTTTGCCCTTCACCTGGGCTGCGGCCGCTGCCAGCGCGGCAATCTCTTCCGGAGTCACATCCTTGGGCAAGCCCTCCGGCGCGAGCGCGCCAAGATCGACCCGAGTCTTCCTGTCTCCGTCGTGTGACCTTTGCTTGGCTGCAGGGGCGTCCGACGGCCGGTGCTCGACCACGGTGCGCAGGTCTTTGTTCATGGGGTTGTAAACGCGGAATCGTCGTTCGTCCTGCGCCGCCGGCTTCGGCTTCTTCTTGGGGAAAGCGATGCGGTTCTTCCAGCTCGAATCTTCCTCCATGGCGACGGTCTTGTCGTAGCTGGCCTTCATCGAGCGCGGCATTGGCGCGGGCAAAGCGGCCCGGTTTCGAGGATTCCGGCGCGGGGCACAATCTTGTCTTCCAGTTTACTGAGGGCGCTCAGCAACTCGCTGGCTTCAAAGGGTTTAACGATGAAGCCGTCGGCGCGGGCGCGCTTGGCTTCTTCCGGCTTGAAGGGTTCCAGTTTGCCCACCGTCAGCAGCACCGGAACCCGCGCGGTTTCCTGCGCTTCCTTGAGCCGCTGGCAGACTTCGAGCCCGCTGTAGCCGGGCATATAGACGTCGAGAACGATCAGGTCGGGCTTGTGTTCGGCGATTTTCTTCAGCGCCGCAGACCCGTTGTTGACGGTAATGACTTCATATCCCGCATCGGCGAGGATCTTCCGCCCCATATTCTGGGCGGTCACGCTGTCGTCGGCGAGCAGTATCTTCCGGGCCAAAGGTTTCCTCTGATGAGGGGAGATAGCCCGAAGGTAACCCGAGCCACACCCTAAGTCAATGATCCAGAAGGGAAGTAACAGGTTACCAGTGGTCAGCACCTAGCGCGTAAGATGAGGCTGGGTCGGGCGAAAGGGGCCTAAAGTATGACTCGGCATCTGCCGGATTCGCGGAGCTTCGTAAGGATATTTGCGTATTCTGGCCCGCAGAAACCATGACGCGAGCACAGTTCCTGCTCCAGCCACTTCTCCGGAAGAGTCGGAGACTAGTTCATCGCGATGGAAAATCGCGTAGGTCCCATCCGCCCGCCTTACAAACTCCCAGGTGTTGAGCTTCATGTTGCCTACGCACGAAACCACCTTGGCTGATCGCTGACGGCTGATAGCTGAGACTGCTCAGAACGGAATCAGTTTCTTCAATCCCTTCTTTTTCTTCTTCTTGCTGCTGGAGAGATCCTGGTCGCTGGCGGGGGCGGAACTATCGGCCGCCTTGGCGGAAGACGAAGATGCGGAGGACGACCTGAAGCTGCCCTGGCTGGATTTCGTTGACCTGCGTGGGCGGAGGCAGGGCTGATCTGTGCCGCTGTCGATCGGCTTCAGCTCGTTGGGATCCGGCGGCGCATTGGGTTTAGTTCATTGGGATCGGCTTCGGCTGGCGCGCGGTCGGCAGGAAAGATTATTGGCCAAAGGGCGAACCGCGGCGGAGTTGCATCGGCCGCGGGACGCGTGCTGCGGGCTGGTTCGGGATTAAATGTCGATTCCACACCAACTTTCGGAGCCCGTGCCCTTTTCGGGCATGCCCATGGCTGCCTTCAGTCTCGCCACTGGACAATCGAAGTCGCGGCGACCGGCTCCGGTTCCACCAGCGTGGGATCGCCCACGCGCGCCGCATTGGCCACGTCTGGCCCTCCTTGATGAAGCCCATGAGCTCTCTGGGCCGTGGTCGCCTCACCCCGGCTGGCGATTTCGGCCTTGTTTCTGCGCCACGTCTGCCTTGGTGGGCCGGGGAACCGGCTGGTGCAGGGCGCTCAGGCGCTTCTTGGCGTCATCGGAGCGATCCATCAGCGGATAGCGGGTGAGAATCTTCGCGTAGTTCTCCGACGCGTGTTTGGTCAGATCCGCGATATAGGCGGCTTTCATATTTCTCGGGCAGGCAGCCTCGCGGCAGCTCTTGGCGTCGCAGATCGGCGTGAGCCGCACGCGCGCAATCTGTCCTTCATAGTTCTGGCCCAGCAAGATACAGCGCCTCATCGGCGCGGCTGTAGAGCGGATACTTATCCACCAGCGATTGCAGGCGCGCGATCGACGCGGGATAGGACTGGCGCAGGTAGTAGAAGCGTCCGATTTCAAACTCGCGTTCGCCCAGCACTTCCTGCACTTCCAGCAGACGCAGCTTGGCTTCGGGCACCAGCTTGCTGTCGGGATATTGCAGAATCATCTTGCGGTATTCATCTTCGGCGCGCTTGGCGTGGGTGTAGTCGCGATCGGCTTTTTCCATCTGCTGGTAATGGATGTTGGCGATCTTCAACTGCGCTTCGGCGGCTTCCGGCATGTTGGGGAAGAAGATCTCGAAATCGCTGTATTCCTGCTCGGCCTGAGCCAGGGCCGCCGTGCCGCCTTCGGCGTACCAGGAGTCGCCGACTGCCAGCTTGGCGCGGGCAATGAACTCCGAGTCCGGATAGGTGTTGATCAGGGTCTGCAGGGTCAGGCGGGCCACGTCGAAGCGGTTGTGCCGCATCGCGTCCATGGCCTTGTCGAACAGGACTTTATCCGGCTGCTTCGAGCCGACATCGGCCAGCGGGTTCACCGACTTTTTGTTGGTGCAGGCGGCGGTGATCACCAGCAGCATGCCCAGCACGACCATCAACGGAATTCGACGTGACATAAGACCTCGATATTTGTCGAGTGAGGCCGGATCAATGATCCGGCCTCGAGCGAAGCTTGGCTACTTCTATCGTGTAATTCTATCGCGCTGGTGTTTGTCTGCCCTTATCCGGTAGCATCGACAGCGGCCCTTCGACTTCGCTCAGGGCCGGCCCGACCAGGTCTCGAGACCCGGTCCCGCATAAAAGCACAAACTAAACTTTTTGCAGCGCAGCTTCCGTCGCCGCCTTCAGCAGCGCCTGCGCATTCTTGCTTGGATCACCATTTCCGAACACGGCGTTGCCCGCCACCAGAATTTCTGCGCCCGCCCGCACCACATCGGCGACGGTATCGAGCCCCACGCCGCCATCCACTTCAATGCGGTAATGCAGTCCGCGCTGCCTGCGAATCTCGGCTAACCGCCGCATTTTGTGCAGCGTGGACGGAATGAACTTCTGCGCGCCGAAGCCCGGATTTACCGACATCACCAGCACATAGTCGACAATGTCGAGCACTTCCGCGAGCGTGTCGACCGGCGTCGCCGGATTGATCACTACGCCCGCCAGGCAGTCGTGGCTCTTGATCAGATGCAGCGTGCGGTTCAGGTGCCGGCAGGCTTCCTGATGCACCGAAATCCAGTCGGCACCCGCGTCGGCAAATGCGGGAATGAATTCGTCTGGATTCTCGATCATCAGGTGGCAGTCGAGCGGCAAGTTCGTTGCCTTGCGCAGCGACTTCACCACCGGCGGACCGATCGTGAGGTTGGGGACGAAGTGGCCATCCATGATGTCGACGTGGATGACACTTGCCACCGCCCTCGCCCGCGGCGCGCACCTGCTCGCCCAGCCGCGCAAAATCTGCCGAAAGAATTGACGGTGCCAGTTCGATCAAAACCTGGACTCTCAGAACCTGATGTCTCAGAAACGCAGGCAAAACGGCGTGGGGAAATTCTAACACGCGGACCAGTGTGGCGCGGGCACTCCTGCCCGCGAAAGGCCGGCGCATTGTTTCTTGTTCACGGGTTCAACGAAGCCGCGTAAGCGGCGATCGCAGCCATGTCGGCGAGGGTGAGCTTCGCGATGGCGGGCTTCATCTTTTGAACGGCCGCTCCGGTCCGCGCGCCGTGTTGAATATCGTAGAGCTGGCGCACGACATAGCTGGGCGATCGGCCGGCCAGCGGCGGGGCTTCGCTTAGGCCCTTCAGGTCGCGGCCATGGCAGGTGACGCAGCCCACAGTCCTGCTCGAGTTTCCGTTCACCAGCGCCTCGCCTTTTTTGATGAAGCCCGGCGGCACGTAGGCGATGAATCCGGAATGGTCGTCGCGCAGTTCGGTCCGTTCCAGGTTTTCCGGGGTCTCGATGATGCGCTCGCCGATCGGCTCTGTCGCGCCGGCGCCGGTCTTCGCTGGATCAGTCTTGGCTGAATCGGCCCTGGCTGGATCGGTCTTGGCCAAGTCTGCGACCAGCATCCAGCCGGCGACGTGAGTCCTGGGCACGGTGTCTGTTTCGACGACGCGAATCCACGGTCTGGGATGCAGCGCGGAGAAGTAGGCCGCCGCAGCCTGAATTTCTTTGTCGTTGGCTTTGGTTTCGTAGGCGATCATTGCGCCGGTGGGCGCGTGGCGGGGATCGGAGCTTTTGCGCAGGCCGCTCTTGAAATCCGCCAACTGTTGCACGATGTAGGCTGCGGGCAATCCGGCGACGCTGGCATTCTCAGGGCGGCCTTGTCCGTTGGGCAGGTGGCAGTAGCCGCAAGCGAAAACCTGGGGCGCGCGCCCGCGCGACACGATCTCAGGCATCGCGGGGTGATCGCCGGGATGCCAGTCGGGCGGGTTGAACAGATCCCTAACTTGCGCATCGGTGAATGCGGCTTCGCTGCCGGGCACATGCCGCGGAGTAGGATCGGGCGGTTTCGCTGGCGTAGTGGCTGCATCGGGCGGGCTAATGGCATAGGCCCAATCCGGAGGCGGTTCACGCCTCGAGGGCGACGTTGCCGCAGCATGATAGGTCGTCGCCGGAGCGTGCGCGGCCGGAGCTTGTGCGAGCGAAGGTTGTCCGGCCGCGGCCATCACGGCGGCGATCCACGAGGAAACGATCCACTGGCGAAGTCTCAAGGGTGGCCGTTCTTAATTCGGAGTGGAGTTGGGAGTAGCTGGTTTCGGGGCGACGGGAACGGTCTTCTTGATTCCGGGGTTGTTGGAACTGTCGTCTCCCATGTCCTTGAGATCTTGCTGCATGCGATCTTTCCAATCGCTGATGTATTTGCTCATGATGGGCATGGCCGCCTGCGATCCTTCCTGCACGACCACGGGGAGTTCCTGCAACACCTTCTGGCCGACCGGCGAGGAGTAGAACGCGTTCATGGTCTCAATGTCGCCCTTGGTGAAATGTTTCTGGTAGGCGGGAATCATGGCCTGAGTGATCTCGTCGATAGGCATTCCTTTGATCATGTCGTCCATCGCCTTTTTGAAATGAGCGTCGAAGTCGGGCGGAACGCTGCCTTTTTCCTTGAGCATCTGATCGCGAAACAACTGCTGCATGTTCTGGGATTGCACTTCCATGATTCTCTGGAACATGTCATGCGAGCGCATGGTGCGCAGGTAAAGAATGATGTCGTCTTTTGAGGCCGGTTCGTCCGCGTTCTGCGCCAGGACGGAAACACTACCGGAAAAACAAAAGGCGAGGCAGGCAAGAGCGATCAACGAACGCTTCATTACAGTCCTCCGTGGACATCAGTAGCGTATCTCAAGACCTGCCGGCAGGCCACCGGTTTTGTCGGTGGCCAGTTTGAAAATCATTACCGCGAAGGACGCGAAGTATCACGAAGGAAAACATTCAAGTGATCCCTTCGTGATCCTTCGTGTCCTTAGTGGTTGATGATTCTCCATTCACGCGCGTGTTACGCTCATCCGGCATGTTTTCGGTGACTCAATTCGCGCCGGCGGTGTGCAGCGTGATTGCAGTGTTTTTGTGGGGTGCGGCCGACTTTGCCGGCGGGTTCGGATCGCGCCGCGCCAACGCCTTCGTGCTGACGGCCTTCTCGCACGTCTGCGGCTTCGCGCTGATGTTGGTGATCGCGCTCAGCCAGCACGGGGCATTTCCTGACCGGGCGAGCATCGTGTGGGCGCTGATCGCTGGCGCGGTCGGAGGCTTCTCTCTGGCGGTTTTCTATCGCGCGCTCGCCTCGGGGCAAATGGGACTGACGGCCCCCATCGCGGCGTTGCTGGGCGCCGCCATCCCTACCATGGTCGACATTGCTCAGGAAGGCGCACCCAGCCGTTGGACGATTGTCGGGTTCGGGCTCGCCATCTTCGCCATCTGGCTGATCACGCGACCGGAGCCGTCGGGAGGCAAGGAATTGTCCGACCTCAGTTCGTTCGGCAAAGAACCGTCCGGCGAAAAGGATTCGCCGGGCCGCCCCGCCGGAGTCGGCATGGCGGCGCTGGCCGGCGTGGGATTCGCGGGGTTCTATCTCTGCATCCACCAGGCGAGCGGATCGCCGGCCTGGATCGCCACCATCTCCCGCATCGGGTCGTTCTCCGCCACGGCCATCGCGGTCCTGGCGACTCGGGCACCGCTCGCGCTCGATCGCCCGCGCGCTGCGCTGGGCATGGCGGCCGGATTCCTCGACATCTCTGCCAGCGCCTTGTTCATTTTTGCCAGCCAGCATGGGCGGCTGGATGAAGCCGTCGTCATCACTTCTTTGTACCCCGCGATCACAGTGCTGCTGGCCCGTCTGGTGCTGAAAGAACAATTCAGCCGCTGGAAGTTCATCGGGCTGCTGGCGGCGCTGGCGGCGGTACCGCTGATTGCGGCGGGGTAGCTGCATTCTAGATTCCAGAATATGGAATGTACTGATTGATAGACTGGTAACTTGACATTATTCGATGCATTCCATATTCTGAAATATGGAATCGTTATGTCTCTTCACCCTCAAGATGTGGTCGTGCTCCTTAAGCTTGTTGCCAACCGAAAGGCAAACAAGCGCTCGACTTATGCTGAACTCGGCGAAGATCTGTTCATGAGCACTTCGCAGGTGTTCCGCTCGGTCAAGCGCGCCGAATCAGCACGTCTGATAATCGCGCCGGCGACTTCGCCCGACTCGCACGACCAACTACCGCGGATGTGGCTCTGGCCGAACAACGGCGGCAATCTGAAGGAATACCTGATCCACGCAGTCAAGTACGACTTTACGGTTAAGCGCGGTGGCCTAACGCGCGGCATTCCTACTGCGGAAGCTGCACCGCCGCTTAGCCAGCATTTCCCCCATGATTTCCCGCTACCGCCTGTCTGGCCCTACGCGAAGGGTTCGGTACGCGGGATAGAGTTCTCACCTCTTCATGAAAACGTTCCACAGGCGGCGTTGCGCGACGCGAAGCTCTACGAACTCCTCGCTCTGGTGGACGGCATTCGCGAGGGCCGCGCCCGGGAACGAGAGATCGCCATCCGCGAGCTGACCGCTAGAATTGATTCCCAGTGAATCTGCCCCGGCCGAATCCGAATGTCGCAAACCTGAATCTTGCCCGCCTCGGCGAAGCCGCGGCAAAGCTGGCGCCCTTGCTCGACCAGATCGCGTTCCTCGGCGGATGCGTCACTGGATTGCTTCTCACCGATTCCGCGGCCGCCCCGGTTCGTCCGACCCTCGATGTGGATGCAATTGTTGCAGTCGCTTCCTATGCGGACTTCATCGAACTAGAGGGGCGCCTGCGTGGCCTGGGCTTTCACCACGCTCACGCTGAAGGTGCCCCAATTTGCCGCTGGCAAAGCGGAGACCTGATTCTCGATTTGAGGCCAACCGACTCGTCGATTCTGGGCTTCAGCAATCGCTGGTACGGTCCCGCCCTTGAAAATGCGCAACGAACCAGAATTGGCGAACATGAGCTACGGCTGATCACTGCTCCTTATTTTGTCGCGACGAAGCTGGAAGCGTTTCACGGGCGCGGCAACAACGATTTCCGCAGGAGTCACGATCTGGAAGATATTGTTACGGTCATCGACGGACGGGCTGAACTGGCGGAAGAGGTTCGCGCGGCTTCGACGGATCTGCAGAATTACTTAAGCCGCGAGTTTGAAACGTCGCTATCGAATCGTGATTTTCTCGACGCCCTGCCCGGACACTTGTTGCCGGACGCTGCCAGCCAGCAGCGTCTAGGGCTGGTGGTGAAACGCATGCAGCAGTTGGTCGTTGGAGGATAGCCGATGCCGCTGCTTGAAATCCGCAATCTGACGAAGGTGTTTCCGCATGGCGAATCGCCGTTTGGGGGGAAGTCTCGCGGAGAAGTGCGGGCGGTGGACGACGTTTCGCTCGACATTCAGGCCGGAGAAACGCTCGGTCTGGTGGGCGAATCCGGATCGGGAAAGAGCACGCTGGGGCGCCTGATTCTGCGGCTGACTGAGCCGACTTCAGGCACGGTGCGTTTTGAAGGGCGCGACCTGCTCTCGGCCAGCCGGGGCGAAATGCGCAGCCTGCGCCGCGATCTGCAGATTATTTTTCAGGATCCGTTTGCCTCGCTCGATCCACGGTTTCGCGTGGAAGACATCATTGCCGAGCCGCTGCTCATTCATCGCCAGGTTATTCGTGGTGAGATCAATGACGGAAAGGCAGGCGGGTACAGGCGGACGAAGCTCGACGTTCGCGCGCGGGTAGCGGAACTGCTGCGCGCGGTGGGTCTGGACGAATCGGCGCGGACGCGCTACCCGCACGAGTTTTCCGGGGGTCAGCGGCAGCGCATCGGAATCGCCCGCGCTCTTGCCCTGCGGCCCAAGTTCATCGTGTGCGACGAACCGGTCTCGGCACTCGACGTTAGCGTGGGCGCGCAGATCGTGAACCTGCTGGCGCAGTTGCAGCGCGACTTCGGGCTGACCTACCTGTTCATTTCGCATTCCATGCCAGTCGTGCGCTATCTCGCGACGCGCATTGCGGTGATGTATCGAGGAAAGATCGTGGAAGTCGGCGACACGGCTCAGATCACGGAACGGCCGCAACATGCCTACACTCGCAGTTTGCTCGAATCCACGCCGGAACTGCTGGCGTAGATCCAAATCATTCACCACAAAGGACATGAAGGTTCACGAAGGAAAACCTGGTCGAAGAGTGCCTGTTTGTCGCAAGCGAAGCGAGGAGGTCCCGTGCCATACTCTCTAGGATGTCCCGCCCATCGCCCGGTTTCGCTCGCGATCTGATGGAACTGGTTCTCGGCTACGGGCTGATCGTGTTCGTGATGTGGATGCCGGAGTTGCCGCAGCGCATCCTTTCTCCGGTCGCGCTGGTGGTGACCCTGGCCATCGTGCTGGCGCGGCGGCCGAGCTGGGACGATCTCGGCATCGGCTGGCGCGGGCTGGTTCCGTCGCTTTGGATTCTTCTTGCAGCCATTGTCCTGGCCATCGCAAGCCTGCTGGTCGCGCAGCGAATCGGCACCTTGCATCCGCTGTACAAAGGCGACTTCAAGCACATTACCGGCTATGTTATGTGGACGCTCTACCAGCAGTTCCTGCTGAACGATTGCTTCATGCCACGCCTCACGAGGCTGCTGGCCAGCGAAGCGGCCGCTGTGAGCCTGGCTGCGGTTTTGTTCGCGGCAGCGCACTTGCCGAACCTGTGGCTCTCGGCCGCGACGCTGGTGTGGGGAGCGATCTCGTGCGCGCTGTTCCGGCGCTATCGCAACTTATACGCCCTCGGCCTGGCGCAGGGACTGCTCGGGATTTGTTTCGCGGTCTGCGTCCCGGACGCGCTGCATCATCATTTGCGCGTGGGGCTGGGATATTTGCGGTATCACGGAACGCAGGCCGGCCGGTGAAACGCCCGGTGAAGAGCCAGGGGTGAGGGGAGGAGTCCACTCGCTCGAGCATGATGCCCTCTTCGTGAGGCCCTACTTCAGGAGCACGGCCGCAATAGGGGGAGATGCGGCTCTGGTTTGTTCAGCCACCACGCTCGTGGCTTCATAATTCATAACTTGGGACGTCAATCTCCGCAGGCCCAGAAAACGTACATCGGCGACCGCCTCCATGTTGGTGAGTACCCACATCCCTTTCGGGCCGTCAAAGTCGAATTGGACATGGATCGTCTTTACCCACAATGAGGGCGACTTTACTGTGCCATCGAGACGACGAATCAGGAAGGATTGCTTGTCGATCCACGCCAGTCCTGATATCAGGTCAGGCTGCTTCCGCCTTGGATCAAGATGCAGAAGGTAATAGGACTGGCCGTGGAGGACGGTTTCCCCAAGGTAGGTGAACAGATAATTCTCCCGGGTCACGGCAGCGGACCGTGATTTCTCAGTCGAAACGCTTACTTCAACTTCATGTTCTAAAACAAGTTTCACTACTTGTGCGCATATGCTGCTGCCGGAGCGTCTCTCGACGTTGTACTTGCCAGGCGCTCGAAGATCGATTTCCGCAATCACTTCAGAATCGATCTTGGCATTATTCACGCGACTCAGCCGATAATCACGCTTTATATGATTGGGAATCGTTACCGCAGCCTGGGCTCGCTCCATCTTCTGAACAATCGAATTGAGATCGGAGGAATTGAGATCGGATTCTGACTTCGAACTGCCTCTTGCCAATGTAACGACGAGCACCAGCAGTATCGCAGCTAAGATCCGCAGCCCCATCGCTCACCTACGTCATGATAGAGCCAGGAGAAGACGGATATCTGATCACTTTTGACCGCCGCTAGAACCACCAGGACCACAGCCAATCCACGCAGGTGTGGGTGATGGTCGATGCTGGGACGCGGCGGTGCTCGCGCCAGGCGCGGCCATAGAAGATGCCTGCTACCGTCGCCAGCAGAACGTAGCGCCAGTTGAAGTGTGTTGAGCGTTTATTGAAATGCGACAGGCCGAACAGCACGGAGGCGATGATCAGCGCGGCCCGGCGCCCGACTCGGCGCTCGAGGAAGTTCTGCACCCAGGCGCGAAAGAAAAGTTCTTCCGGGATGGCGACAAAAACGAAAATGCCTGCCCACGTGAGCGCGGCTTTACCCACCGGAGGCAGGTTGCGATGGGGATGGAGGAAGCCGAGCGCGAGTCCCAGCACGAGCACGGCGGGAGCGAAAAACACGAGCTCGCGAAGGCCGGTTTTCCAGTCGCTAAGGCGCAGATGGAAATCGAATCCCGTGCCGCTCAGGCGGCGGATGGCGAGAAAGCCGTACAGGCCGGCGTCTACCAGCAGCAGGTTGGCCAGACCGCGCAAGCCAACGGGCCAGGCTACGTCGAACCAGCGCAAATCGACAGCCAGGCCGAGCGTGAGAAGAATCACGGCGTCACGCCAGTTGCCGCGTTGCTCGGGATCGGCGACGGCCGCCCGCGCCAGCAGCCACGCGATCACGACCGGCAGCGCGGCGTATAGCGCAAACCATTGCCAGCGAAACATGTGCTGTGTGGCGGCGATGACGACATACGGCACCACCAGCACGGCCGGCAGCGCTACGCGCACGGCGAATGACCAGCGCGCGACTGCTCGCGCCACGCGTTCGGCGGCACATCCAAAGGCGATTGCCGGGACCAGTTCGGCCACCAGGACGGCAATCGCAATCGGCGTCGCATTCGACATGCGCACTATCTTATCCGGGTGGTGAGGAAGAAAAGGCGTCAACCACTAAGGGCACGAAGGATCACGAAGGAAACCGGGGAGCCTGAATTCCTTCGTGGTACTTCGTGTCTTTCGTGGTAAACGATCGTGAATCTAGTTCATCCAGATTGCTTGTCTGGAGACTCGTCTGGGGCTAGAATTCCTTCGAATCTCTGCTCGAATCTTTGTTGGATAAACAGTCGGATAAACCAGTTGGATAAACCAGTAAGGAGACTTTCATGGCCGCCGCTCCGGTCCTTCCCGTTTCACCCGCTCCCACGCCTGAACCTGCGCCGCTTTCTCAGGGTGCGCGCATCATTAACACTTTCGTTGCGCCGTCGAAGACATTCACTGATTTGCGCCGAAGTGCGAGCTGGTGGGCGCCGTGGATTCTGATTTCTATCTTCTCGCTGGCGTTCATCTACTCGATTGGAAAGCAGGTCGGGTTCGAACAGGTCAGCAAGAATCAGGTCGCGCACTCCTCGCGGGCGGATCAATTCGAGAAGCTCCCGGCCGACCAGCAGGCCAAGCAGATTCGGTTTTCCACCAAGATTATTGGCATCTTCGCCTACGGCAGTCCATTGCTGATTCTGTTTTATTTTTTGATTTCGACGGTTGTTTTGTGGGTCACTTTCAAGGTTGCGGCCGGAGGGGAGACATCTTTCGGGCAGGCTTACGCGATTGTGATGTACGCGGCTCTCCCTGGGATTGTAGGAGCGATCCTTGGGATCATCTCTTTGTTCGCGGGCGTCAATCCGGAGGGCTTCGACATTAGCAATCCTGTGGGCACGAATCTCGCGTACTATCTGGACCCGGAGACGACGGGCAAATTTCTGCGCGGGATGGCATCGTCGCTGGACCTGATCAACATCTGGACGATCGTGCTGATCGGCATCGGTTTTGCCTGCACCAGCAAGGTGAAACGCTCTACTGCCATCACCATCGTCGCGGTCTGGTACCTGGTCTACAAGCTCATCACGGCGGGGCTGGGATCAATGTAAGTTAAGAGCTTCGCGCAGACGATGAATTGCGGATTGCGGGAGTCAACCCGCCATCGATTCCATCGTCTGCACCAGCTCTGACGGAAGCGTCAGGTCGAGGCTGGCGAGATCTTGCTTCATGTGGTCGGCGCTGGACGTGCCGGTTAGCGGCAGGATTCCGATGGCGCGGGCGAAGCTGAACACCAACTGCGCCGGAGTGGCATTCATCTGGGCCGCCAGCGCGATCACCGGGGGATGCTGCACAACTTCGGGATTTGCGGTGAGCAGAGAGAATCCCTGGTAAGTGATTTTGTGTTTGCGGCAGAATGACCGCACCTCGCGATCCCATCCCAAGCGCGCGAAGCAACGGTTCTGGACGAGCGCGGGGAGTTCCGCGTGCGCGGACTCCATGTGCTCCAGGTGTTGCAACGACACATTGCTGACGCCGAGCAGGCGGGCGCGGCCGGCGTCGCGTTCTTTCTGCATGGCCTCCCAGACTTCAGCGTCGGCGTCGGTCCAGTCGTAACCGGAAGAAGGACCGTGCAGCACGAAGCTGTCGACGTGGTCGGTCGCAAGGTGATCGAGCGAGCTGGCTAGCGACTGAGCGACCTGCGTGGCCAGGCTGGCGGATGGATCGTAGGGCAGACGATGGTCCTGACCACGCTGGTAGGTGAATTTGGTCTGCAGAAACACGTCAGCGCGGGTCACGATGCCGGCGCGATAGGCGGCGGCCAGGCCCTCGCCGACTCCGGCTTCGTGGTAATGGCGGCGCTGGTTGGCGGTGTCGATGGCGCGAAAACCGGCGCGGATGGCGAGTTCGGTCAGGGCGGCGGTTCGGTCTTCTTTCCAGGCGGTGCCATAGAGAAAATCGGGAACGGGCGAGGGCATCGCGTCATTGTGCCACGAAACGCTTTTAGCGGAAGGCTTTTAACCACAGAGGACACGGAGGACACAGGGGAATACAAATTCCGAGATTTCTCTGTGTCTTATGTGGTTAAAAGATCGCGGGGGTGTGAAGATGACCTGGCTATCGTTGCCGGTATATGCTGGAGGTCCCCAGGAGGCTCACTGTGAAAACGATTTTGATGATTGCGTGTCTTTCTCTATGCGCTGCCACCGGGTTTGCGCAGGCCCCATCGCCGGCTCCAATGGCAAAGAGTTCGCCCATGGCGGCCGGACCAACAAAGGATCCCGTGGCTACGTCGCTCCGCGCACTGCTGCAGCGTTCGCAGAATAATACCGTGGGCGCGATTGAGGCCATGCCTGCGGACAAGTTCAGCTACAAGCCTACGCCCGACCAGATAAGCTTCGCGCACCTGGCCGCGCACATCGTGGGATTCAACAATGCACTCTGTGCCAAGGCGGCAGATGTTCCGGCGCCCAAGGTGGACGAATCGAAAGAAACCGATACGAAAGATCAGCTAGTGGCCGCGGTGAAAGCTTCCTACAGCTTCTGCAGCGATGCCCTGAGCAAGATGGACGACTCGAAATTGGGCGATAGCATTGAACTGTTTGGCGGCCGACAGGCGCCACGCGCCATGGCGGCTCTGATCCTATCCGGCGGATGGGCCGATCACTACGCTGCGGCCGCGATGTATCTGCGGCTCAACGGAGTCTTGCCGCCGTCGGCGCAGCCGAAGAAGTAGCGCGCGTCCGCTCAAGCGAGCGGGATTATTTTTTGGCCAGCAAGTTCCGGGCCCGGGTCAGTTCCGGGCGCGTGGAACTTCCTCCGTCGCAGACTTTCACGAGCGTAGCGTAGTACTCATTCGCCTCGCTCTGGTTGCCGGCTTGTTCGGCCGCGCGGGCAGCGCCGGAGAGGCCGTTAAAGCGGTTGGGGCTGAACTTCAGATCCATCTGATATTCGGCGAGAGCCTGCTGCGGACGCTTCGCCTCGAGCAGCATGTCGGCAATCATTTCGCGGCTCGGGATGCCTTGCGGTTCGTCTCCGAGCGCTTCTTCCTTTTCCGCCAGGGGACGCAGAATGGCGACGGCGTCGTCGTACTTACCTTCGGAGAAAGCCAGCCAGGCCTGCGCCTGCTTCAGATCGTTATCCGTGCCTTCGGCGAAGTCCTTCTTTTTGTCGTCTACAAACTTCTGATGGATGGCTGCGATCGCGGCGACGTCCTTGCGGACTTCCTCCGGTTGGTGAAGGTGCGCGCTGCCAATCGCTTTTGCCCAATAGCCGAACGATTCTTCCGCAGTATTTGTAACCTTCATGGGTGTAAGCGCCGCGGCGGTGGCCCAGTCGCGCATTTCGACCGGATACAAAGAATCCAGATTCGCCTCCATCGCCAGGTGCGGATCGAATCCCAGGCCGTACATGTCGTGCATCTCAGGCATTTTGGAGACTTCGTCCATAAGAGCCTTGGCCTCGGATTCCCTGCCGCTTTGCAGGTAGGCATAGAAGAGGAAACTCATGGCGTGGAATTGGTGGCCTTCTCCGCCCATGCCCATGGCGGCGGTTTTGCGGGTGGCGGCGATGGAGGCGAGGTTGGACTTGATGTCGTCCTGCCAGAGGCCGACTCGGGCGAAGATGTGCGAAGGCATGTGCAGCGCGTGAGGCGCGGCGGGCGCGACCTGGGCGTAGCGGCGGGCGGCGGGAATGCCGAGCTCGGCGAGTTGCGGCTTGTCGTAGGTGTGGATCAGGTAGTGGGCGACTCCGGGATGATCGGGCTCGGTAGCGAAAAGCTTCTCGAGGATGGCGGCAGCGGCTTTGCGGTTGGCGAAGGTCGCGTCCTCGTGGGGCTCGGAGGCGAGCAGAGAGAGCGCGTAGAACACCGCGGCTTCGTGATCGTCGGGATAGGACTCGTAGACCTTCTTCATCGCGTCGGAATAGGCCTTGGCGCGGGCAGCGTGGTCGAGCTTGTCGGAATGACTATAGAAGGCGGTGATGGCGGCGATGTAGGCGTCTTCTCGCTGGGTCGCGGGAGTCTTGGAAGTCATCTGGTCGGGGCCAAACGACTGAATCACCGTAGCTTCCAAGGACTCTTTGAAGCCACGCTGGATCACCTTGGAGTCGGGTTCGTTCCACAACTGATGCCAGATGCTCATCGCGATGCCCCAATGCGCCATAGCGCAGTGCGGGTCGGTCTTGGCGATGTCGATAAATTCCTTTTCCGCTTCTTCATACCAGAACGAGTGCAACAGGGCGACTCCGCGGGCGAAGGGCTTTTCGACTGACGGGGCACAGGAGATGGGGAAGTGGACGGTTCCGAGTTGCGTCTCGGTGAGGTCTTCGTGGTGGTGATGATCTTTGTCCTGGTCGTCGTCGGCGGCGAAGGCGGTAAAGGTGAAGAAGAGTGAGAAGAGCAACAACCATCTGAGACGATTCATTGAAAACCCCGCGATTCGATGTGATGGAATTCTAGTCACGGTTCGCGGGAGGGTCAAACTTGTAAGGGGACGGGAATTCCTGGAGTCTTGGTCGCGCTCGCCTCGCTGCGCTTGGCGGGACCCTTCGGCTCCGCTCAGGGCAGGCTTGCCAAGGCGGCCGTCCCCACACGATCAAAAATCAAGATCGACAAGGTCTTACTACTCCGTGCGCAGGGCGTTCATGGGTTCGATGCTGGCGGCGCGTCTGGCGGGGATGAAGCCGGCTATAGCCGCGAAGGCGGCCAGCACCAACACCGCGCCCGCCAGCGTGAGCGGATCATAGGTTTTCACGCCGTAGAGGTGAGTGGCCATCAGGTGGCCGCCCAGGAGCGCGGCGGGGATGCCGATGGCGAGGCCGAGTCCGACTTGCCAGGATGCTCCGCGCAGTACTAGAGCGACGACATTGCCGCGGTTGGCGCCGAGAGCCATGCGCAGGCCGATCTCGCTGGTACGGCGGGCTACGGAATAGGACGTGATGCCATACAGACCGACCGAGGCCAGGACGAGCGCCAGGAATCCGAACAGAGAGGTCAGGCGGCTGACCAGGCGTTCGCCATTGAAGTTGCCGGCGACTTGGTAGTCGAGCGACTTGAAGTCGATGATGGTGAGGTTGGGATTGATGCTCGACAGGGTGCGGCGGACGAGCGGTTCGAGGCTGGCGGCGTCGCCGGCGTAGCGGAGCGTGATGGAGTTGGGAAACAGCGATCCGGCCTCGGCTGTGATGGAGCTGCGCTCTTTGAATGTCATATTCAACTGAGCGATGGGGCGGAAGTACATGGGCCGAACCGGATCGCGCGGGTTGTTATATTTGGCGTCGGCGACGATGCCGACGATTTCGTAGCTGGCGGCATATTTCTGATAGAAGGTTCCGAAGTGGCGACCCATCGGGTCTTCGTTGGGAAAGAATTTCTTGACGAAGGCCTGATTCACGACCGCAACCATGCGCGAGGTGGCCGTGTCCTGTTCGGTGAAGCCGCGGCCGCGAACCACCGGTTGGCCGATGGTCTCAAAGAAATGCGGGCTCACGCGATCCCACGATGAGCCGTTGTGCGCCTCGGGACCGGGCTCGGGACGGCCTTCCACATAGACAGCCTCGCCCCAGTTATTGCCTTCGAGCGTGCTGTAGAGGGCGAGTCCAGCGCTCTGGACGCCGGGCAGAGCCGAGAATTCGCGATCCAGGCGCTCGTTGAGGGCTGGGACGGTGGCGATGGTGTAGCCAGCTCCCGCGGGATCGAAGTGGAAGACGTAACGGTTGGCGGTGGCGATGCCGAAGTCCTGATGCTCAAGGTTGCGCAGGCTTTGCGTGAGCAAGCCAGCGCTGACCAGCAGACACCAGCGAAAGCGCAGCCTGCAGCACGATGAGCGATTTCTGCGGCAGCGACGCGCGGTCTCGGGTGGAGCGGTTCACGCCACGTAGAGCTTCGGCGGGATCGGAGTGGGAAGTGATCCACGCGGGGACGATTCCGAAGATGAGTCCGGTGAGCAGCGACAGGGCGAAAGCGAAGCCGAGGACGGCCAGAGACGGGCTGGCGTGCGAGCGGAAGGTTCGGCGAGTCCGGGAAAAGCGAGAGTCAGGATCATGCGGGCGCCGGCGTAGGCGACGGCGATGCCAACGAGTCCGCCGGCGCAGCCAAGCAGCAGGCTCTCGACCAGCATCTGCCGGATCAGGCGGGAGCGCGACGCGCCCAGGGCCATGCTGATGGAGGTCTGGGCACGGCGGGTCGCACCCTTGGCCAGGAGAAGATTCGCGATGTTGGCGCAGGCTACCAGCAGGACGAGGCCGGAGATGGCCATGGAGAGGCGAAGGCCGCTGCCGGCTTCCTGTTGCAGGTTTTGAACTCCGGCGCCGCCGGGAGTCAACGCGACGTACTGCTTGGGGATCAGCGTTTGATTTCCGTTGATGGTGTAGGCCGGTCTGCGTGGCCAGCCACTGGCGCAGGCTGCTGGTCAGTTTGGCTTGCAGGCTGCCGGGATTGACTCCGGGCTTGACGCGGCCCAGAACGTAGAGCCAGTTGGTGTCCGGCTGCTTCAGCTTGCTGGTCTCGCCTTCGATGACTGGGTTCATTGTTGAGCGGAATCCAGAGCGCGGGCGGGTTGCTGTCGATGCGGTCGCCGAAGAATCCGGGTGGCGAGATGCCGACAATGGTGAAAGGGCTGGTTCTGGAGGTAGAACGTGGCGCCGATTACCTGGGGATCGGCCGCGTAGGCAACTTGCCAGGCCTGATAACTGAGGACTGCCACCGGGGCTGCGCCGGGCGCGTCGTCCGCGGGCTGAAGCAGGCGGCCGGCAAAGGCTCCCAGGCCGAAGGTGGAAAAGTAGTTGCCCGAGACGTATTCGCCGGTTTCGGCTTTCGCGGTCGCGGTTCCGGCGCGGACATTCATGGTGTCGTGTCCGGATTGGAAGGCGGCGAGTTGTTCGAACTCAGGGGTGGAGTTCTGGAAGTGACGATAGAGATCGTAGGAGAAGAGGTCGAAGTCGCCGTTGTCGTTGATGAAGCCGCCGTTCACGCAGCAGTCGTCGAGGTCACCGATGCGGTACAAGCTCGCGGGATTGGCGACGGGGAGCGACGTCAGCAGGATCGCATGCACCAGGGTGAAGATGGCGGTGTTGGCTCCGATGCCGAGCGAGATGGTGAGGATCACGGTGGCGGCGAAGCCGGGGGACTTTTGAAATTGACGCAGCGCTAGCTTAAGGTCGTACATGGGCTATTGACGTGAGCATAGCGGAAGCGTAAGCAATGCGCGGACACTTAAAAAGCCCCTCGCTTGCGCGAGAGGCTTTTTCTGGGGGAGGGACAATTGGGCGAGGCGCCCGTCGTCCCAAACTTGGGTCCCAAACTCTGGTCCCAAACTTATTTCGGTTGCTGCGCTTGATCGGTGGTGGTGACCGGGGCTCCGCTGTTGGCGGAGAGCTGCTCCAGGTCGTTCTTCAGGAGGCTGATTTCGACGCGGCCTCCGCTGCATGCGCTTGGTCTTGGTGGTCTCATCGGCGGTGGGGGCGTTGCCCATGCCGACGAGGTAGATGCGGTAGACAGGAATCTCATGCTCAGCACGAGGTAGCGGACCACCGACTCGGCCATCTTCTGCGAGGTGGTAATGGCGGCCTGGCCCTGCCGGCAGAGAAGCCCTGCACTTCAATGATGTAGCCGTGCTGGCCCTTGACGCTGGTGGCCATGGTGTCGAGTCGCGTCCTTGGCGTTTTTGCTGAGAACGGCTCTGGCCGGGACGGAACAGGATCTCGGCCTGGTTCTGAGCCTTGTACTGGTCGATGTTGGTGACCACGGTCTCAACCGTCTGGACGCGGGTGGTGGCCTGCTGGGCGGTCTGCTGCGCCATGGTGGCCTTGTTGCCGGCGTCGACGGCGTGCTGGTCGGCGTGTCGGCCTTGTCCGAGGCGAGCTTGATGCCGGCCTGGGCGCGGGCGTCGGTGTCTTTAATGGCCTTGCCGTTGCCGGCGGTCAGTTCATCGAGTTCGTTGACGCGGTCGCGGATGGGCTCGGTCTGGCGCTTGACGTAGTTCGGCGCGCGAAAGGATTGAGATGTCCCCAGAAGCCTTCGCGGGATGGCGCCGCGAAGCGGCGCTTTGCCCGTGGCGGCGTCAGTCGAAGTCGCCGGTCGTGGTAGCGGCGGGAGCGGCTTTGGTCGGTGGTCGAAGTAGCGGTGGTCTGCGCGAGGGCCGGGAAAGCGAGCACGGCGGCCAAGGGCAGGGCGAAAAGCAGGCGGTTGTTCATGATGAAATTCCTCCAAGTTTGGGGGAGCGGTTGGGCTGCTGCCCGAAGGCACGCCTGGGGCGTGCGTGAAATTTTAAATTGCGTCCTCTTGAACGTTTCTCCTGAAGCGATGGAGAAGGCCAGAGGGTTTGCTGAGGGCCGCCGAGATCGACGCCTGGCCTGGAACTCCGGGCGCCCAGATGCAGTGGCGCCCTGTTCCCTGATTGCCTATACATGTGGGATGCCAAATCGGGCTATCAGGGTTAAGAGCTAAATGATTGATATCTATAGACATTGTAGTACCGTGGAGGGCGGGAAAGATAGGCTGGCGGGCCGGGGGCAGGGTAATTTTGGCAAACCTGATATAAAAACTGCGTGGAAAAGAGCGGGCGGCCGGGAGGGCTTTTGGGCACAGATCGGATGGGGCATAGATCGAAGGGGTAAAGATCGAAGGGGTAAGGATCGAATGCGTTTGACTTGGCTGGTGGTAGTCGCAAGTGTGGCTCTATTTGTCTCCGCGTCAGTTGGGGCGAGGAGTCCGGGCTGCCTTCCTCGAGGATTCCGGCGGATCGGCTGCAGCAGTACTCCGATCTGGCGGTGACCTGGATGCAGGAGTATTTGCGCATTGATACGACGAATCCTCCGGGGAATGAGATGCGGGCGGTCGAGTTCTACAAGAAGATTCTGGATGCGGAAGGGATTGAGAATCGGGTGTTCGAGTATGCGCCGGGGCGCGGGGATCTGTGGGCGCGGATGCCACGGGCTTCTTTGGGCACGGCGGGCGAGAAAATCCCCACTTCTGCCGCAAAGGGCGCTGCAGAAATGGGGCACCCGCTTTCAGTGGGGATCCCGCGTCCGATTGTTTTGCTGAACCACATGGATGTGGTGACCAGCGATGCGGCGCATTGGAAGGTTCCGCCGTTCAGCGGGGAGATTCGCGAACGGATACATCTGGGGCCGCGGCGCGCAGGACATGAAGGATGAAGGGCTGGCGCAACTGGTCGTGATGGTGATGCTGAAGCGCGAGAAAGTCGCGCTGGATCGCGACATAATTTTTCTGGCGGTCGCGGATGAAGAAGTGGATGACACGGGGAGCGACTGGTTCATCGAGCATCAGCGCGATTTGCTAGGGAATGCAGAGTTCCTCATCAATGAGGGTGGAGAGAACCTGCTGGAGAACGGCAAGGTGAAGTATGTGGGCGTCGATGTGGGCGAGAAGACTACGTACTGGATGCACGTGGTAGCGCACGGCAGGCCGGGGCATGGGTCGCGGCCGAATGCGGATTCGGCGCCGAACCGGCTGGTGCGGGCGCTGAACCGGATTCTGGCTTACCAGACGCCGATGCGGGTGTTGCCGGTGGTGGATGAGTTCTTGCGCGACATGGCTCCTTATGAGCCGCCGGAGCGGGCGGCGCAGTATCGCAATATCAAGAAGGCGATTGAGGATAAGAAGTTTCAGGAAGACGTCGAGAAGGACGAGTCGCTGAACTTTCTGCTGCGCGACACGATTTCGCTGACCATGATGGGAGGGTCGGAACAGACGAATGTGATTCCTCCGGAGGCGTGGGCGAATCTGGATGTGCGGATTCTGCCGGGAGGCGATCCGAAGGCCGTGCTGGAGGCGGTGCGGCGGGTGGTGAATGATCCCGATGTCACGGTGGAACCCTGGAAGGGGGAGTTCCGCGTGGCCAATTATTCAGGGACGGATAACGCGCTGTGGGCGGCGATCCGGGAGGTGTCAGCGAAGTATTTTCCGGGGACGCCGGTGGTGCCGCACATCACGAGCGGGTATACGGAGAATCAGCGCTACCGGCCGCTGGGGATCATTGCGTACGGGTTTAATCCTTACGTGGCGACAGATGAGGAGGGGAATACGGAGCACGGGAACGATGAGCGGATTCGGGTGGAGGAAGTGCGGCGCGGGCCGCGGATTTTGTTTGATGTGGTGGAGGGCGTGGCGGGGCGGTGAAAACTTCTTTTGCCACGGATGTACACGGATTACACAGATAAAGCAGGGGATGTTCAAGATCTATCGAGATGCGCTCGACTCGGCAGCCCCTTCGATTACATTTATTGCGGCGGAGCTTTGGGAACTACGAATTCGTCGAAGTAGCGATAGATCGTGGCGCGGTGAGCATCGCGGTAGGGGGCGTAGTCCTGGGCGATTTCTTTGTCGGCGCGATTGAGAAGGGCGAAGGGTTCGATAAAGCCCGCCTGATCGATCTTGACGAGTTCGAGTAGTGACGGGTCGAGCCGTGCCTGCTTGTCCTTAAGGTCGCCAGTTTCACCGAGAACTATAACCATCGTGTGAAGGGAGTCCGCCTCTTCGCGCATGGTTCGGCGGTACTGGGGTTCAGCGGGAAATTCTTTCTTGAATTTATCACCGTGCCACGATGCCCTGCTAATACCGTAGGACATCCACGCGGTCATGTTTGGATCGTCTTTCTTCAGGCTGTTATCGAGCGTGATGGTGACGTTTTTCTCGTCCTTTTGCGTGACGGAGCTCTTGTCCTGCAGGCGGACCCAATTGAGGTTGACTTTGGTGCGCTGGGCCCACTGGTTCAAGCCGATCCAGCAGCGGTTGTTGTAGGGATCGGCAACGATGGCCTGAATATATTTCTCGCGGGCTTCGGGGTTCTTGCCCATCGCCGAGAGGGCGTCCCCCCAATAACGGTAGGCGGTTTCGCGGTTGGGATCGATTTCGACCGCGCGCGCGAACCATTCGCCGGCGCTGCCGTTGATGTGCTGCTTGAAATAGACGTCGCCCATGAACAGAGCAGCGTTGTAATTCTTAGGTTCGAGCAGCAGGGCGTGCAGGTAACCCTCGCGAGCTTTGTCGTAGTCGCCGCGGGAGAAGTCGGCTTCGGCCTGCTGCATGATGTCGTTGACTTCTTTGCTGGCGGAGTAGGTGCCTTCGCCGCCGTCCTCCGGAACTTCCGCCAGAATAATCTGGAGGAGATTACTGTTGTCGCCCAACTCTTTGGCTTTCACCAGGCGAGAGCGGGCGAGAGCCCGAGTTTTCTTGCGCCGGTCGGCGTCGGGGAGAGTATGCGAGTAGCCGAGCGTAGACATGCCCCAGTCCTCCCACATGGCCATGTCTTTGGGATACAGGGTGCAGAGATTTTCAAACAGCGGCATGGCTTCGACCATCCTGCCTTGTTTGTAAAGATCGACGGCTTGCTGGCGTACGGGGTCGGTCTTAGGAGCGGTTTCGCTGGGAACGGCCGCCTGGGTTGAAGGCGCGGTTTGCGCGGGTAGCGGGCCGACGAGGACGAGCGCCGCGAAGGTTGCGGCGAGAAGGTGTGAGGGAATCCAGTGAAAGCGAGGCGCGCCCATCTTAACCTTCCTTCCTGGTTGTAAGAGACACGGGTAGAACGGTGGAAGTTTCCAAGTTTGCGGCCAAACGGGACAGAATGCAAGGACCCGAGGAGCCTCCTGCAGCTCCATTGGAGTGGCCGGCCAGCCAACGCGTCGTCAGAACTCCGTGAATCGACACCGTCCAACTCGAATCGTAGGGATCCTTCGACTGCGTTGCCGTCCGCTTTGTGGACGGCAACTTCGCTCAGGATGACGAAACTTAGAAGTCTCTCTCAGCGCAGGCCGCCGCAGTGCTTCTCGTATTGCTCAAAGATGAAGTTGTCGGTCATGCCGGCGATGTAGTCGCAGATTACGCGGGGGAGGGAATCTTGTTTTCGCTTTTTCCTGATAGTTGTGCGGGAGGGCTCGGGATGCGTTCATCCAGAAGGCGAATAGCTCGCTGACGACGCGCTCGGCATCTTCTTTTTCTTCGGCCAGCGAGGGGCTGTAGTAGAGATTTTCGTAGAGGAAATTCTTGCTTTGCTTGCGTTCGGCTTCGACTGCGGGGCTGAAGGCGGCGAGGCGGTCGGGGTGGTGGCGGACGTCGTCGAGGGTGCTGGATTCCCGCTTGACTGATACGCGCGACTGGGTGTTGCGTGATCAGGTCGTCGACGAAGCGGTTGAGGACGCGCTTCAGGGTCTCGTTGAATTTCAGCTTGGCGGGGGCGTCGGGATAAATCTGCTCGACTTCGCGGTAGAAGCGCTCGAAGGCCGGGACGCCTTCGCGGATTTGTTCTAGCGAGAGCAGATGAGCTTCGTAGCCGTCGTCGAGGTCGGCGGTGTTGTAGGCGATTTCGTCGGTCAGGTCGATCAGTTGGGCTTCGAGCGGAGGGCGCTGGTCGAGCAGGTATTCGGCCAGTTCGGGATGCGTTTTCGCGTCGTAGTCGTGCGAGTGCTTGATGATGCCCTCGCGGACTTCGAAGGTCAGGTTCAGGCCGCGGAAGGCGGCGTAGCGCTGTTCGAAGTCTTCGACGATGCGGAGGGCGTGGAGGTTGTGGTCGAAGAAGAGGCCGTGCTGGCGCATGGCCGCGTCGAGCGCCTTTTCGCCGGCGTGGCCGAAGGGAGGGTGGCCGATGTCGTGAACCAGCGCCAGGGCTTCGGCCAGATCGACGTTGAGGCCGAGGGCTCCGGCGATGGTGCGGGAGACTTGCGAGACTTCGAGCGTGTGGGTGAGGCGGTTGCGGAAATGGTCGGAGTAGCGGCGGGTGAAGACCTGCGTTTTGGCTTCGAGGCGGCGGAAGGCGCGGGCGTGGATGACGCGGTCGCGGTCGCGCTGAAAGTCGTTGCGGTAGGGATGCTGGGGCTCAGGGAAGCGGCGTCCGCGGGAGTGGTCGACATGCACCGCGTAGGCGGCCAGCATGATCGAGAGTCTAGCAGAGGAGCGAGTGAGTGAGTTGGGAGCGCACACGCTTGACAAGACGAAGCTCGGATGACAAGCGTTACTTGCTCAGGATACAGCGTAATTCGGGATGATCAAGAGCGCCGCTCGGCACTCGTGACTCGGTACTCAGTTAGTGCTTGTCGGATTCTTCTTTGGCGAGCTTTACTTTAGCGGCGTCTAGCTTTTGCTGGACTTTGGCGAAGGCTTCGGTGTCCTGCTCGGCGGGGACGGTCTTGCCCCACTCCTGGACTGACCGCTCCCAGTGGGCGGCGGCTAGTTTCAGGCGGCCGGTTTTCTGGTAGAGATCGCCGAGATGCTCCTGCACCGTGGGGTCGGAATTCATGTGAGTTTCGGCCTTGGTCAGATTTTCTTCCGCCTGATCGTATTTGCCGAGCTTGAAGTAGACCCAGCCGAGCGAGTCGAGATAGGCGCCATTGTTGGGCTCGAAGGTCAGGGCCTGTTTGATGTAGTTGAGCGATTCCTCGAGCTTCACGCCGCGATCGGCATTCATGTAGCCGAGATAGTTCAGCGTGGCGGCGCCTGCGGATCGGTGGGCGAGGTTGTGGCCAGAACTTTCTTGAACTCGGTTTCGGCCTGGTCGAACATTTTCTGGCGCTGGTAGAGATCGCCGCGCAGGAAGCCGCACGTAGCGGCCTTGTCTTCGGGCTTGGTCGAGAGCTGTTCGGCTTTGGCGAGAGCGTCGAGCCCTTCGTTCCAGTTCTTGGCGCGGGTGTAGATGATGGCGAGCCGGAGATAGACTTCGCGATCTTCGGGGCCACCCTTGAGCATGGAGCGGATGTCGGCGACGGATTTGTCGATTTCGCCGGTGTCGGCAAGTTGCGCGTCGAGCACCATGCGCAGGTCGCGATCATCGGGCAATTTCTGCACGGCTTCTTTGGCGACGGCGGTGGCTTGCGGCCACTGCTTGGCTTCGCGGTAGGTGTCGATGATTTCCTGATAGCCGCTGGCGGGCGTTTTCGTCGCCCAGGGGCAACATTTTGCGGAAGGTTTCGACCGCGGCGGTGTAGTTTTCCTGTTCGCGATAGACCATGCCAAGGCGCTCGATGAAGATGGCGCGGTTGTTGCGGTCGGCCTGGCTCGATCCGATCTCGCTTCTTTTCGGTGCGCTTCAACAAGATCCTGCAAGAGCTTGATGGCGTCGTCGTAGCGGCCCTGCGCCTGATAAACGGCAGGCCATGTTGTAGGGGACGTCCATGGTGTCGGGAACCAGAGTGTCGGCGTGCTTCAGACTTTCGAGCGCAAGATCGTACTTGGCCTGGCGGCGATAAATTTCGGCCATGCGGACGTAGGTCTGCGCGTCTTCGGGATTGGAGTCGGCGATGACTTTGTACTGTTCGAGGGCGGCAGTCGAGCTGGCCGTCGTTGAGCAGGTTTTCTGCCAGGCCGCGGATGGCGTCGAGATTGTCGCGGTCGAGAACGATGGCGTGGCGGAAGGCGTCAATGGCGTTCTTGTAATCCTTGCGCTGCTCGTAGGCCTGCGCCCAGGGCGGCGTACAGTTTGGCGGAGCGAGCCCGAGTCGGGGATGGAGCGAGAACTTGAGCGCGTGCGCGGTGTCGCCTTCGTCGGTGTAAAGCATGGCCAGCGTGGTGACGGCTTCTTCGGAGCTGGGATCGAGTTTGATGGCGGTCTTGAGTTCGGTTTCGGCCTTCTGCAGGTCGTTGTTCAGGCGATAGAGGCGGCCGAGCAGAAGGTGATCATCGACGCTGTCGGGATCGAGCTTGACGATCTGCTCGTACTGTTCGATGGCCAGCTTCAGAATGTTGTCGGAGCCGGAGCCGCCGGGCATGTCGCCCAGCGAGCGCAGGTAGATGCGGCCGAGAAGCTTGTGGGCTTCGAGGTTTTTGGGATCGCGCTTGATGATGTCTTGCGCTTCCTTGACGGCCTCGGCGATGCGGCCGGTTTTTACGTAGAGTTCGGCCAGGGCGGAGGTCAGAAATTCCGACGAGGGATCGGCATCAATGGCGAGGCGGTATTCCTCAGTGGCTTTGGTGGCGAGGTCGCTGCGGCCGTAGGCGGTAACCATTTCCTCGTACATGTGGGCGAGGGTGTAGTGGTAGTAGGCGGCGGCGTTGTCGAACTTTGCGCGGGGCAGACTGGGTCGATGCGAAGACTGGGTCGATGCAGACTGGCTGGGCGCGGATGGGGCCGGCTTGGCGTCGGGAGTCGGAGTCCTGAAGGGGAGCTGTCGGGCTGGTTTGGGCGACGGCGGCGACTGTGGCCATCGAGATCGTCATCGGTATGATCAAAAAGGGCGAAAAATTCTATTCATGCTGGACCTGACATTGGACCCGAATGCGCTCCCGCGCGTTTCCGAAACCTCAGCTTACTTGGATGCAAAGCCGCCGGGGGAAAGGTGCCTTTATTCTAACCGCGAGGACTGGCGGGATGGAAAAAAACACTGCGGGGGCGCAGGAGCAGCGAGAACCGGAAGGTCAGGGACCGTGGGGAATTGTTGATTGATGATTTTTGATTGCTGATTGAAAGGCCTTAGGTTGATCCGGGTTCGGGCGGACATATCTTTATCTTTAAATCTTTACAATCAGCAATCAACAATCAGGAAATCAACAATTAGTTAGTGGCGGAAGTGGCGGACTCCGGTGAAGAGCATGGCGAGGCCGAGACGGTTGGCGGCGGCGATGACTTCGGGGTCTCGCTGCGAGCCGCCGGGCTGGATGATGGCGGTGGCTCCGGCGCGGGCGATTTCTTCGACGCCGTCGGGGAACGGGAAGAAGGCGTCGGAGGCGGCGACTGTGCCCTTGAGCGGGAGTTGGGCTTTCATGGCTCCGATTTTGGCGGCGTCGACGCGGGTCATCTGGCCGGCGCCGACGCCTACAGTTTGTCCGTCGCGGGCGTAGACGATGGCGTTGGATTTCACGTGCTTGCAGACTTTCCAGGCGAAGAGCAGGGCGCGGGTTTCTTCGGGCGTGGGCGGGCGTTGGGTGACGACTTTCAGATCGGCGTCTTGCAGGGGGCGGAGGTCGGCGTCCTGCACTAGCATCCGCCGGAAACATTTTTTAAGCACCCAGCTTCGTGATCGGCGAACGCCTCGTCCGCTCCCCGGACGAGGCGTCCGGGGCTCCATGGTTTGCTGCCGGGTCGGTGATTCCACGAGGCGGAGATTTTTCTTGGTGGCGAATTTGGTGTGCGCGGCTTCGTCGAAAGCTGGGGCGGCGATGACTTCGAGGAAAAGCTTGTGCATTTCTTCGGCGGCTTCGGCGTCGATGGGGCGGTTCACGCCGATCACGCCGCCGAAGGCCGAGACGGGATCGCATTCGAGGGCGCGCTTGTAGGCTTCGGCGAGAGTCTTGCCGGTGGCGGCGCCGCAGGGGTTGGTGTGTTTGATGATGGCGACGAATGGCAGTGTCGAAGCTGCGGGATCGTTGAATTCCTGGGCGAGATCCCAGGCGGCTTGCAGGTCGACGATGTTGTTGTAGGAGAGTTCCTTGCCCTGGAGTTGGCGGGCGTTGGCCACGCCCGACGCCGGAGCCGTCGGAATACATGGCGGCCTTCTGGTGCGGATTTTCGCCGTAGCGCAGGTCGAGGGTTTTGTGGAACGTGAGGCGCAGGGTGGGCGGGAACGAATCGGCTTCGGGCTGAGGTTGAGACGAGTCTGGGCTGATGCGCTCGAGCGTGGTCGCGATGGCGGAATCGTAGGCTGCGGTGGTGGCGAAGGCTTTTTGGGCGAGGCGCCACTTGGTGGCGTGGGAGAGACGCGCCGCCTCCGCGCTGCGAGCTCGTCGGCGATGGAATCGTAGTCGGCGGGGGACGTCACGATGGCGACGTCGTGAAAGTTCTTGGCGGCGGAGCGGATCATGGACGGGCCGCCGATGTCGATGTTCTCGATCAATTCTTCGAAAGCGACTCCGGGCTTGGCGGCGGTTTTTTCGAAGGCGTAGAGATTGACGACGACCATATCGATGGGTGCGATGCCGTGTTCGGCGACGGCGGCGACATGTTTGGGATCTTCGCGGCGATGCAGGATGCCGCCGTGGACTTTGGGATGAAGCGTCTTGACGCGGCCGTCGAGCATTTCGGGGAATCCGGTGAGTTCGGAGATGTCTTGTACGGTGATGCCGGAGTCGCGTAGGAGTTTGGCGGTGCCTCCGGTGGAGACGAGTTCGACGCCGAGCGCGGAGAGTTTGCGGGCGAAGTCGACCAGTCCGGTTTTGTCGGTGACGCTGAGAATGGCGCGCTGGATACGGGCGGACATGCGGGGCCTCGGATGAGTGGGATGATGATGGGCGACCGAAAATTCTATCAGTAAAGAATACCGTGAGTAGCGGTCGCGTTGGCTGCTCGCGGGTTGAAGAGACTGGACGCAGGTACCTCAGGGGCTAAAGCCCCGCTAAAGAAGAAGTGCTTTATCGCAGCGCTGGAAGCGCTGCGTCACCCAAGGGCGCGAGAGGCGAGGTCTTTTGCTTTAGGTTTTCGCTTTGGCTTTGAGTTTGACGTGGCCGTTGGCGATTTCGACGGAGTATTCGACGTTTTCGCAGTGGTACTGTTTGCGGATCTGTTCGGTTTTCTTCTGGACGAATGTGGTGAACGAGTCGATGCTGCCGGAGACATTTTCTCCGGCTTTTTTCTTGGCTGCGACCAGGGTGTTGTAAAGGCGCTCGACCTGTTCGTGCTCGGCCTGGTCTACGCTGTGCAACGTGAAATGTGGAGAGGAAGTCGCGCCAGCGGCAGCCGCGGCCGCGGCATGACTTACGCCATACACCGGGTGGTGCGCCGCTTTGTGTTCATCTTCCGCGACTCGAACTCCCTGCACCGAGAGCAGAGCGTCTTGCGGGCGGCGATAGCCTTCTTCGCGAATGCGGGACTTCTTGCGCCACAGGTCGCTGTAAATGGCGTAGCGCTGGGCCATTTCGTTGTACCGGTAACGCTGGGAGAAGTTCATGCGGCCACCGTCGGAAAACTTGCGCAGCATGCTCAGCACCTTCCACTCAACGTCGGTGGGGGGGCGCTTTTGCGGGTTGCTGAAATAAATCTCGTACTCGATTTTCAGGCGGCGCAGCTGCGAGTCGAGAACGTTCAGTTCCTCGTCGGTGGTCACACGTGTCTCCAAGGACAGTTTAGTGAGGAGTGGAGGCGGGTGGCGAGGTGCCTATGGGTCACCGGGGAGCATGGTACGAAAGTAAGGGCTGTTGGCTTTTGGCCTCAACCTGCGCCTACGTTTGCGTACAGATTTGGAGCCCGAGGTTTTCTGAGGGGTGGGGGAACCAAGCCAAGAGCCAAGAGCCAAAGGCCAAGAGCTATTTCGCGGAATTCGACGCCATTTTCTTGACCATGGCGAGAACCAGTTTGCGGTCGCTGTCGTTCAGGCTGGTGGAGTAGCGGCGGATCTGGCTCAGGAAGCGGACTTCGTCGTCGGAGAGTTGGGGCAGTCCCTTGGAGCCGTTGTTGTGGCCGGGCTCGGCGAAGAACTGCGACAGGGGGAGTTCCATGGCGCCGGCGATTTTAGAGAGCGTGTCGAGCGACGGAATGGTGTGGCCGTTTTCGACGCGCGACAGGTAGCAGCGCAGCAGGCCGGTCCGCTTTTCGATGTCGCCTTGAGACATACCTTTCTGAAGCCGGTAGTTGCGGATGGTCTCGCCGATATTCATGGTGGGGAGCATGTTCGGATGTGCGCCATAGTAACCAGATCAGTATCTTCTGGCAAGTGGGAAATTCGTGCCATGAGCGGGACATTGGTGCCATACGAAAAACGAATGGGATGGAGCGGCGCTTCGGATGCAGGATGCGATCGTTGATTATACAGTGTATAAGCAACGGATCGGGCGAAACCCGGCGTCCGGCAGGGCTTTTCGAGCCTCTGGAATCTCCGCGCTATTTCTTCAGGTTTATGGCCAGGAAGTCTACGGTGCGCTTCCAGGCGTCGGCTGCGTCGGCGGCGCGATATCCGTCTTTGTTATTTTCATTTTCGAAGGCGTGACCGGCGTCGGGGTAGATGGTGACGTCGATCTTCTTGCCGAGTTGATCCAGCGTTGCGCCGAATTTCTTCACGTCGTCGGGAGTGATGCCATGATCCTGCGCGCCAAACAGGCCCAGGATGGGGGCATTGATTTTCTTCAGCGCCTCGGGGTCGGTGGCGAGGTGGCCGTAGTTGATGACGTCCGCAGCCAAGGTTGGTTCCTGCAGGGCGACGTCGAGCGAGTAGCCTCCGCCCATGCACCAGCCGATGGAGCCGATGCGCTCTTGGTTGACGTTGGGCTGAGACGCGAGAAATTCGAAGGCAGCGTGCAGGTCGCGTTTGGCGCGGTCTTCGGGGACGCCGCGCATGATTTCATGCGCCATGTCGGGCGTAGTGGCGACTTTGCCGCGATACAGATCGATGGCGAGCGCGACGTAGCCCTGGTCGGCCAGCTTCGAGGCTTGGTCTTTGACCCAGTCATTCAATCCCCACCATTCGTGGATCACGATGATCGCGGGAAACGGGCCTTTGCCCGCGGGCGTGTAGAGAATGCCCTGCACGGTCTCGTCGCCGCTCTTGTAGGAGACGGACTTGCCGTCGGCGGCGAAACTTGCGACGGCCAAAAGAAGAACGATCCACATCACGTGAAAGTGTTTTCATAATTTTCCATTGTCATGTAGGTATTGACCTAAGATCAAGATCCCAAGGAGCAAGTCGATCCCGAGCCCGCGCACCCCCAAGCCAAGAAGCCAATTCCACCGCGTCCCGATCGCCAGACATGCCAGGTCGGCGATCAGCCATACTATGAACACGCGAAGGAGCAGACTCCTGCTGTTCATAAAATTAGCTCCATGTACAGCGCGCCCGCGATAGGGTTGGTCGCAGTAGGGCGCGATTTCGCGGAAGCCGAGACTTGCGGTACATCGCGACTGCATCTTTCATTACTGGCTCGACCGTGTCGAGGCGCATGCGCTGATAGCCGATCTGGCGGGCTTCGGCGATGACGCGGTCGGCCAGAACTCGGCCTAATCCTTTGCCGCGAAAGCTGCGGACGCAGGTAGAGGCGCTTCATCTCGCAAACGTCCGGTCCGAGTTGGTGCAGCGCGACGCAGCCGGCGAGTTGGCCTTCGTATTCGGCGAGCAGAAGGCGGCCTTCGCGGCGGAGCGTAGTCGCCGGGGAGATGGGCGAGTTCCTGGTCGAAATTCTGAAAGCAGAGGCTGAAGCCTAGCGACTGCGCATATTCGAGGAAGAGTTCGCGGGCTTGGGCGATCTGGGCTGGGGATTCCGCTTGAGTAAATGCAAAACCCTTTACCACAGAGGACACAGGGGACACAGAGGAATTTGGAAGATTTGGATGTTTGGCTCGCATTTCCTCGGTGACCTCTGTGTCCTCTGTGGTGAAGATTTTGGAACCTATCCCATCAGCATGCCGCCGTTTACGTTCAGGACGTGGCCCGTGATGTAGGAGGCATCGTCGGACGCCAGGAACGCTACGGCGCTGGCAACGTCTTCGGGCGATCCGACCCGGCCCAGCGGAATCTGCTTGACGGCGGTCTGCTTGAATTCGTCGCTCAGAACGGCAGTCATGGCGGTTTCGATGAAGCCGGGGGCGATTGCGTTGCACGTAATGCTCCGCGAGCCGACTTCACGGGCGATGGCCATGGTCAGGCCGATCAGTCCAGCCTTGGAGGCGGAGTAGTTGGCTTGTCCGGCCTGGCCCATCTGGCCGAAGACGCTGGTGATGTTGATGATGCGTCCCCAGCGCTGCTTGAGCATGGAACTCATGACGGCCTGAATACAGAGATAGGCGGAGGTGAGATTGGTTTGAAGGACGGCGTCCCAGTCAGCCCGCTTCATGCGCATGACCAGCTGGTCGCGGGTGATGCCGGCGTTGTTGACCAGGATGTCGATTTTGCCGAACTGGGCGATGGCGGCTTTGATGGTCGACTTGACTTGTTCTTCGTCGGACACATCGAGAGCGAATGCGGACGCCTTGCCACCGGTGGCGCTGATTTCGGTAACCAGTTCATTCAATTTTTCCTGATTGCGAGCAGCGACAGCCACCGTCGCGCCGTCTTTGGCGAGGCGCAGGGCGACGGTGCGCCCGATGCCTTGCGAGGCGCCGGTGACGAGGGCTACGCGTCCTGAAAGGGACATTTAAGAGTTCTCCCTGCTGATGGGATGAATGATCGCGGAACGCTGAATTATACTCGGGCGCGAAGGAGCCTGAAGGGATGAGGAGCGCCAAAACGACAATGGACAGCCAAGTAGACCGGATAAGGAAAGCCGAAGAGGCGATGAAAGAACTCGTGGAATATTCTGCCAACGCTCGACGCGAACTTGAGAAATATAAAGGACCCCGACCTAAGGAAGGAAGTAGTGGAGGCGATTGAGGGTATGGAGAGAGAAGCTCAAGACCTTAATGAGGCTTTGCGAAAATGGAAGCTGGATATTCACTGAGTCGAACAGAATCACGGGTAGTGGTGCTTCATCTCCACGCTATGACCCCACTACCAGAATCACGAATCGCATTGCTAATCCACAAGGGGGCCGCGTAACATTCCAGCACTCATGCCACAGACTGCGACCAACGTGATCACGATGCCCGATCCCTCTAACAAGAACTCTTCCCCTGCGGATGCCGGGCACCGATCGACGGCGCGTGCCTCGGCCGGGAACGCTGTGCCGATCGAGTTGCCTTCCGAATCGCCGGCGAAAAATCCAGAGCCTTCGACCGAGGTGTTTGCCGTGTTCGGAGTCGAGCCCGAGATTCAGGCCTATGCGATGGCGAAGTACTCGCGGTCGTCGCTGTCGATGAAGGAGTCGCTGCGGGAGATCAGCACGCAGAAGGCAGAGAAATTTCTTAACACTTTCTATTTTCAGTACGGGCACCGGTCGATTGCGGACCTGGCGCATCTTGCGCTGGCGGTCGAGAGGCTGTCGATTCTGGCGGCGATTGAAGTGGCCGACGAGCAGCGCTGGGATGGGCAGGAGCGGTCGACGCGGTATCAGGATTTCAAGAAGAGCGGATACTACGTCCCCGATTTTGGTTCGGATGACGACGCCCGCAAGCTCTATCGCGAGACTCTGGATTTTCTGTTCGCCGAGTATGAGGCGCTTTCGGCGCATATTACCGGGTATTTGATTAGCATCACGCCGAAGCCTGCGCGATATGAAGCAGGAGGCGTATGAGCGGACATTGAAGGCTCGGGCGTTCGATATTACGCGCTATCTTTTGCCGCTGGCGACGAATACGTCTCTGGGCGAGATCGTCAATGCGCGCACGCTGGAGATGCAGGTGGCGCATTTGCTGTCGCACACGCATAAAGAAGTGCGAGTGCTGGGCGAGTCGCTGAAGAAGGCGGCAACCGGAGCGGCGTATAACGTCAATGCAGAGTCGTTGCGTGATCTGGTCGAGCAGATTCGGGCAGTGAGTCCGGAGTTGGGAGCGCGGGCCGAGCAGGAGTTGCTGCGCGAGGTGCGCGTGGCGCCGACCTTGGTGAAGTATGCCGATCCGAATGAATATGAGATGGCGACGCGGCGCGACTTGCGCCAGGCGGCGCGTGAATTGATGGCCGACGAACCGCTGGCGCCTTCGAAAGCGATCGTCGACTTGCTCGATGAAGAGCCGCTCGAAGTGGAGATTGCGACTACGTTGCTCTATGAGCACAGCCACCATTCTTATCGCCAGATTCGGCAGGCGGTGCAGGTGGCCGGGGAGCGACGCCGGCGGGAGATTATCGACCTGGGGATGCGGCATCGCGGCAAGCACGATGAAATGCTGCGCGGATTTCGCGCGGGGCAGCAGTTCCGCTTTGACATTCTGATGGATACGGGCGGGTTCCGCGACATGCACCGGCACCGGCGGTGCATCCAGGTGATGCAGGGATTCACCACGCAGCACGGGTACGAGATGCTGCTCGACGTGGAAGATGCCGGCGTGCGCGGACGGTTCGATGCGGCCATGCGGCGGGTGCAGGCGGCGGTGGAGAAGTTTGGCTGCGCGCGACGACTCCCGAGGCGGAGGAAAATTCGCAGTATGCGATTCCGCTGGCGTTCCGCAAGCGGGCGCTGTTCAAGATGGATTTTGCCGAGGCGGTCTACATTTCCGAGCTGCGAACCACGCCGGCGGGGCATGTTTCGTATCGCAACGTGGCTTATGCGATGTATGAGGCGGTGGCGCGGAAGTATCCGGCGCTGGCCAAGTATTTTCGCGTGCATGATGTGACGGCGCCGGTGGATTTGCTGCAGAGGTAGAGTGTTGTTTCCGTTTTGAGATTGCATACGTAAGCCAGCTTCGCGAGTGCATTACTCACGTACCCTTGCCCGGTAATCCCCAGACGAGCCACACTTGGCGAGGGAAGAGAATTTTCCCCTTGAAGCGAAAGGCTAGCGAATGCTGGGGAATTTCATGACGAGGTATGCGCCGGTTGCGTTGCTGGTGGCGGCGACATGGGCGCAGAACGCTCCGAGAGCGAAGAAATCATCACACCTAGATATCCCGGCGATATCCCGAGAAGCGAATGGGTCGCTTGTCTCCGTAGTAATGTTTGCCGGGAATGGCGACGTTATCGCCAAAGGCAGCGGCTTCTTCGTTAGCGAAGATGGCCGCGTCGTGACCAACTACCACGTTATCGAAGAGGGCCACTATGCTGTCGTTAAATTGCCTAACGGTGATTACTTTGCGGCCGACGACGTGCTTGCATCCGACAAGGATCGCGACGTGGCTATCATCAAGGCGAACGGGAATGACGTGTGGTGGGCACCGGACGACGATTGGAGCAAGGGCACCATCAAGGCGCACGGGTTTCACTTTCGGGCGTTACGTCTCGGAGATTCCGACCGGCTCCAAGTTGGGGAGGAGGTTGTGGCGATAGGCAATCCATTGTCGCTCGTATCGACGGTTTCAAACGGCATTGTCAGCGCGATCCGAAACACCGGGGTACAAGGGGGTAAATTCGTGCAGATCACTGCACCTATATCCCCCGGCAGCAGCGGCGGCCCTTTGTTCAACATGGCGGGGGAAGTGGTCGGCATCACGACTTCTCGTATGAAAGAGGGACAAAACCTGAATTTTGCCATACCTATCAACGATGTGAAACCGCTGCTCAGCGCGAGTTTGTCATCAAATCCCAGTTTTCTCCCCGGCTATGGAAAGAGTGTTACACCGGAGCCAGAGGTGGCAATGTCCGGCCCTTCTCTGGCGGAAACTCTCCAATGGATCAAGACTACCTCCGCAGTCGGCATAAAAAGCGACTTGCGCGACCCGTCGGGCGCGGGGTTTACCTTGCATAGCGTGATGTACATCTCCCCGGTTGGGAAGCCCGCATGTCCGGGGTACTTAAAAGAGTCTGTACAAGTTGGGCGTGAACCTTTCGTCTATGCTTTCTACTTGAGCGACGTTGATCCCGATAGCATCTACCAAGAAGACGGACGAATCAAATTCGAGATCACTGACCAGCAGAAGAAGATCGAGGCTTGGGTAAACAGGGACGAGGACGTGGACCCGCTGTCTGATGTTGAACCCGACTCCTATTTAGAATCTGGGGTGTTCTATGTAGGCGACGACAGTTATCGCCGCCTCCTTATGAAGGCCTTTAAGCACGCTGTGCTCCTGTGTGGTGGCAAACCACCAACGTTCTGAGATTCCGGAAGAGAGTACTCACGTTTCAGGAGGTCGAGGGATGCGCAGATTTGAAGTATTGAAAACGCCAGTAGGGGTAAATCGGCCGGGAGTTACCGGACGAGCAGTCATTCTCGGCCGCACCTAGGAAGCCCTTACCCGCGGCTAAATACACAGCACAGGAACTTCTAGATTTCATGTTCGCTGACGGCGTGGATTCTCAGTTTATTCCTCGGCGATCCGCCGGATAAGGTCGGCAGGGATAAGCTAGGCCCCACCGAATCAAGTTCCGCTTTGCCATGCTCCATGGGTGGATTGCCGGGCACATCCTTCTTCTTACTCGCCTCTTACTCGCTGGCCACTCTTCTTGGGTGTCATCCTGGCGAAGCGAAGGACCTGTGCAACTTGCCAACGGTTGCAGAGATCCTTCGGCCCGCAAAGAACGCGGACCTCAGGATGACAAATCCAAGTCGAATTGCCCATTTCGGAACGTTATTCACAACATTTTCGATAATTCGCCTTTTCTTCGCTTCGGTCTGTATGTATAATCCGGCCAGATTGATTTTCATGCGGCGAGTTTACGCTGAACTTCTATAAGGAGCCACTTTCATGGCGGATGAACGGGGCAAGGCGATTGAGATGGCGTTTGCACAGATTGAGAAACAGTTCGGCAAGGGCTCGATCATGCGGCTGGGGTCGAAGGAAGCGATCGTCCCCATCGCGGTGATCCCAACCGGGTCGATTTCGTTTGATGCGGCGCTGGGCGTGGGTGGCTTTCCGCGGGGGCGCGTGATTGAAGTGTTTGGGCCGGAGTCGTCGGGCAAAACGACCATTACGCTGCAGGTGATTGCCGAGGCGCAGAAAACTGGCGGGATGGCGGCATTCGTGGATGCGGAGCATGCGCTCGATCCTGGCTATGCCAAGAAACTGGGCGTGGATGTGGACAACCTGCTGGTTTCGCAGCCGGACTACGGCGAACAGGCGCTGGAGATTACCGAAACGCTGGTGCGGTCCAATGCTATCGACGTGCTGGTGGTGGATTCGGTGGCGGCGCTGGTGCCCAAGGCCGAACTCGATGGTGAAATGGGCGACAGCCACATGGGATTGCAGGCGCGTCTGATGTCGCAGGCGCTGCGCAAACTGACGGGGACGGTTTCGAAATCGCGCACCTGCCTGATCTTTATTAACCAGATTCGCGAAAAAATCGGTGTGATGTTTGGCAATCCGGAGACCACCACAGGCGGAAAGGCGTTGAAATTCTATTCCTCAGTGCGCATCGATATCCGGCGCATTGCGGCCATTAAGGATGGCGACGTGGTCACCGGTTCGCGGACGCGCGTGAAGGTGGTGAAGAACAAAGTGGCGGCACCGTTCCGCGAGGCGGAATTCGACATTCTCTACGGGGAAGGTATTTCGCGGGAAGGCGATCTGATTGACATCGCCTCGAACAACAACATCGTCGAAAAATCGGGGTCCTGGTACAGCTACAAGGGCGAGCGCATCGGGCAGGGACGCGAGAATGCCCGCCAGTTTCTGAAAGACAACAAAGACGTAATGGCCAAGCTCGACACTGAGGTGCGCAAGGCGCTGGGATTGTCTCAGGGGCCGGCGCAACCGGCGGTCGTGCCTGCGCCCGCCGCAGCGCCTGCGGGCGCGCGGGTGACGACCATGCCCACGGCGGCGGAGCCGGTGAAGGCGCCGATCGTGGCGGCGCGGCGCTAGGGCGCAAAGTGAATGTCATCCCTCGCGTTCGCGAGGGATGACAAGTCGTTGAGGAGAATGTGCGCGGGAGCGAGACCGCTACGGTTTTGGGGCTTTAAAACGCCAAAGCACCGCCACCGACGGCCACACCCCGATTGCCATTGTTGACCCCACCCGCATAAAATCTCCTATTGCTCCTCTTTGCTCAAAACGCTGAACCCCCGGCCTTCCTGTGAGGACGATTGAATAAGGGCATCGCGGTCTATCCCGGTTCGTTTGATCCGCCCACCAACGGGCACCTCGATCTGATTGAGCGAGGCAGCAAGATGTTCGAACAGTTGGTGGTCGCGATCCTGCGCAATTCGGAGAAGACTCCGATGTTCAGCCTGGCCGAGCGGCTCGAGATGCTGCGAGAGCTGACGGCCGATTGGAGCAATGTTCGCATCGATACGTTCGACGGCCTGATGGTGGAATACGCCAAGTCGATTGATGCCATGTGTGTGTTGCGCGGCATTCGCGCCATCAGCGACTACGAATACGAGCTGCAGATGGCGCTGATGAACCGCAAACTCGAGCCTACGCTGGAAACGGTGTTCATGATGCCGGCCGTCAAGTATTCCTACGTAAGTTCGCGGCTGGTGCGCGAGGTGGCGCAGGCCGGGGGGCCCGTTAAGGATCTCGTCCCCGACGCGGTAGAACAAAAGCTGCGGGAAAAACTGGATCCTGCATACAAACTTCGGGACACAAAACTCGTCGAAGTCCCGAGGAAAAAGAAGAGGAAGGCATGACCACGGCCGGCTTTACCACAGAAAAGGCGGAAGCGCTGAGACTCACGGACAGAATCAACCGCATCGAGCCATCAGCGACCATGGCGGTGGTGGCGGAGGCGGACAAACTGCGCGCAGCAGGGGATCGATGTGGTCGACTTTGGCGCGGGGGAGCCACACTTCGCGACGCCGCGGCACATCAAGGATGCTGCCATTGCCGCGATCCAGGGAAACTTCACGAAATACACCGCTGTGGCAGGCACGGCCGAATTGCGGGACGCGATCGCTCACCGCCACAACGTCGACTTCGATTCCGATTACCGGCGCGAGGAAGTGATCGCCTCGACCGGCGGCAAGCATGCGCTGTTCAATGCGATTCAAGTCTTGGTGGATCACGGCGACGAAGTGATTCTGCCGGTGCCGTACTGGGTGTCGTTCAAGGACATTATTCGTTACGCTGGCGGGAATTGCGTGCTGCTGGAATCGGACGAGGAGCAGGGCTTTCGCGTGACGGCAGAGATGGTGGCGCGACTGATCACGCCGCGGACGAAAGTCATTATTCTGAATTCGCCTTCGAATCCTTCGGGAGCGGTGATGAGCGCGTCGGATATGACCGAGGTGATTCGTCTGGCACACCAGCGCGGGATTTGGGTGCTCTCGGACGAGTGCTATGTGTATCTGAATTATGCGGCCAAGAATTTTTCGGTCGGATCGCTGCGCGAATACAAAGAGCGCATGGTGGTGCTGGGATCGCTGTCGAAGACATACGCGATGACGGGCTGGCGGCTGGGATACGCGCTGGCTCCTGCCGCGGTGGTGAGCGCGATGGCGAAGTTGCAAAGCCAGTCGACGTCGAATCCGACCTCGATTGTGCAGAAGGCTGCAGTCGCGGCGCTGAGTGGGCCGCAGGAGTGCGTAGAGCAAATGCGGCTGGAGTACATCGAACTGCGCGATCACGTGGTAAAAGGGCTGCTCTCGATTCCTGGTGTGCGGTGCACGCTGCCGGAAGGTGCGTTCTACGCGTACCCGAACATCTCGGCATTTCTGGGTCGCGGGGGTATGAAGTCCGCGTCCGACGTGGCGGGGCGGCTGTTGCGCGAAGCTCATGTGGCTACGGTTCCGGGCGAGGGCTTCGGAACCAGCGAGCACATTCGAGTTTCGTATGCCACGTCGAAGGCGGAGCTCGATCGCGGGCTGGAGCGCATGCGGAAATTCTTCGGAGCATTGTAATCCGATCTTCTCTGCTCTTTCGCGTCCTCCGGGGTAAGGACCTGAGATCTGAACCACGGAGGGGCACCGGCGAAACACTGAAATGACAGGGTTCGGCAAAGGCCGTTCCGTTTGCGAACGGTCTTTTTTGTGAGCGCAAGGTTGGCATGGGAAATCTTTATCCGTTGTTGATGCTTCCGGCGTTTGATCCACGTCCATGGGGCACGCGCGATTTGTCGCCGATTTATCCCAATCACAAGTTCGAAGAGAAGATTGGCGAGGCTTGGCTGAGTGGGGATGAGTGCAAGGTGGCGAACGGGCCGCTCACGGGGAAAACGCTTGCTCAGTTGAGCGAGGAGTTCCAGAGCGAACTGGTGGGGGACGCGGCGCGCGATGCCAGAAGGTTTCCGTTGCTGCTGAAGTTTCTTTTCCCTCACGAGAAGCTATCGGTACAAGTTCATCCCGACGATGCGCAGGCGCAGCACATGGGCCAGCCTTGGGGAAAAACCGAGTGTTGGTATATTGCTCACGCGAAACCGGGCGCGCAGATTGCGCTGGGCCTGAAGCCTGGCGTTACGGTGGCGCAACTGGAAGAAGCGATCCATCAGAAGCGGGCGGAGGAAGTTCTCAATTGGATGAATGTTTATGCAGGGGACATGATCTATGTCGCGGGCGGCACGGTGCACACGCTGGGGCCGGGATCAATAGTGGTGGAGGCGCAACAACAGTCTGATACGACGTATCGCCTGTATGACTACGGGCGTCCGCGCGAGCTGCATCTGAAAGATGGCCTGGCGGCGGTGAAGGAGAAAGTTGGGTCGGGCAAAGTGGTACGGCCGGCGCCAGAGCAGATGCAGGGCGGCAAGAACCGGCATGCCGCGCTGGTCGAGGCCCCGTATTTCGTTGTCGATATGTTTGAGGCGAAGGAACCGATGGAACTTTCCACGGACGACGGGTCCGGACGGAGCTCAGTGCAGATTCTGGTCGCAGTGGAAGGCTGCGGGGTGATCGAGTCGGAAGGAGCGGATCCGGTAACGCTGGCCAAAGGCGATGCAGTGGTTGTTCCCGCCAGAGTCGGTAAGTTTGCAATTCGTCCGCAGTGGGCGTTGGAGTTTCTGCGGGCGTACGTGCCCGGAAAAACATTGCCGGAACCCGAAACAAGAATGTAGGAAGCATTTCAGATTTCAAATTTGCGATTCCAGATTCATTTGGGGAAGGCGTGAGGCCTAAGCGACAAGAGGCGCCGGTCTGAAATCTGCGATCTACTATTTATCTACAATCTGAAATCTGAGATCAAGCGTAAGTATGCGTTCAATTAAGAACTCCAACTTCTATCCCGTAATTCTCGCCGGAGGGCGCGGCACACGCTTCTGGCCGCTTAGTCGCAAGAAGCGCGCCAAGCAGTTGCTCGCGCTCGATGGCAAGCAGACCATGATTCAGCAGACGGTAGGACGGCTGTTGCCGCTGGCGCCTGCGAAAAACTTCTGGATCATCAGCAACGAAGACCTGCGATCCGCCATTGCGAAGCAACTTCCGAAATTGCCGAAGGCGCAGATATTGGCCGAGCCCGTAGGACGGAACACGGCTCCGGCGATTGGGCTCGCGGCGTTTCTGCTTTTGCGGGAGAATCCCGAGGCGGTGATCGGCCTGTTCCCTTCCGACCATGTGATTGGTGACGAGGAGCGCTATCGCGCGACACTGCAGCGCGGGATTGAGCTCGCGGGGGCGGGTGAGAACATAGTTGTGCTTGGCATCCGGCCGCATCGCGCAGAGACCGGATATGGGTACATCGAAGTGGGAAGCGCGGCGCAGGGCGATGTCCTGCGCGTGCGGCGCTTCACCGAGAAGCCTGACGCCACAAAGGCGGCAAAGTTCGTGGCTGCAGGAAATTATTTCTGGAACAGCGGAATGTTTTTGTGGAGCGCGCGCACGCTAGCCGATGCACTGCGGGAGCATCTCCCGGAAACAGCGCGCGTGCTCGAAGAAATCGCAGCGGCGTTTCGGCACGCGCAAGTTTGCCGCGACGTTTCGCAAGCTGTACCCGAAGTGCGAAAACATCAGCGTGGATTATGCGGTGCTGGAGCCGCGCTCGGCGAAGGGTGAGCTGGCGGGTAACATTTTCTGCCTGCCTGCCGATTTTGGGTGGAACGATCTGGGTTCGTGGACGGCGCTGCACGAGCATCACTGTCGCGAAGAGCGGTCCACCGGAAGGCAACCTGGTAGCGGGTTCTGGCGTTTTTCTGATGAATGCGCGCGGCAACTATATTCATGCTCCGGGAAAGTTTGTGGCGGCGGTAGGGGTGAGCGATCTAGTGGTGGTGGAAACCTCCGACGCTCTGCTGATCACAACCCGGCAGCACGCGCAAGATGTGGGGAAGGTTGTAAAGTATCTCGACGAAAAGAAGATGCACAAGCTGGTGTGAGCGACCGTGGTCAGTGATCAGCGGTTAGCGGCTAGGTTACTCTGGCTCAAGCTTGGATCATTCAGAACCGGTTCAAGAATCCCATGGCGCAAGAGATCAAGTTCGGAACCGACGGGTGGCGTGGAATCATCGCCGATGATTTCACTTTCGAAAACGTGCGCCGGGTGGCCGGGCGCGATCGCTTCGTATGTATTGAAGTACGAGGAGGCACGACGGGGAGTGATTCGTGGGGTACGACACGCGTTTGCCTCGCCACGGGCGGCGCAGATCGTGGCCGAGGTGATTGCCGCCGCCGGCGTTCCGGTGAAACTGGCCAACGATTACACGCCCACGCCGGCGGTTTCCTACGCGGTGAAGCATCAGGGAGCGGCAGGCGGGGTGATGGTGACGTCGAGCCACAATCCGTGGAACTGGAATGGGGTGAAGTTCAAGGCCAAGTTCGGCGGGTCGGCTACGCCCGCGATCATGAAGAAGATCGAAGAGGAGCTCGCTGCCGGCGCGATGCCGAAGGGCACCAAGGCGGCGGTGGAAGAGGTCGATTTCAAGAAGGCTATGTCGCCGCGGTTTGCGCGTTTCGCCGACATGGACCTCATCGCGAAAACGAAGTTCAAGTTTGCGGTGGATGCCATGTATGGCTCGGGACGCGGCGTGCTTGACCGGGAATATTTGCCGAGCGCGGAGTTCAGTACGTGGCGATTCGGCAGGAACTGAATCCGCTGTTTCCCGGGAATCAATCCCGAGCCCATTGAACCGCATACGGCCATGCTGCAGGAGACGGTGGTTCGCGAGAAGTGTGACGCAGGCCTGGCCACTGACGGCGACGCGGATCGCATGGGCGCAGTTGCGGAGGATGGCAGCTTCGTGGACTCACACAAAATCTTCTGCGTGATTCTGCGATGGCTGCTGGAGCGCAAGAAATGGCCGGGCGACATAGTGCGCGCTTTTAATACCACGCGAATGATCGATCGCATTGCCGCAAAATATGGACGGAAACTGCACGAGACTCCGATCGGATTTAAGTACATTGCGGATCTGATGATGGAAGGCGAAATCCTGATGGGGGGAGAGGAATCGGGCGGCATTGGCTACTCGCGATTCCTGCCCGAGCGTGACGGAGTGCTGAATTGCCTGCTGCTGGCCAATGTAATGGCGGAAGAAGGCAAGCCGCTGGGGCAGTTGGTGGCGGAATTGCAGCGCGAGTTTGGCGCCGCATTATTACGGGCGCCGCGATCTGCACATTCCGGAAGAGATGAAGCAGAATGCGATTCAGCGGGCTCGGGCGGAGAGTACCCAGACTCTGGGCCGCTACCGTGTGCTTAAGAAAGAGAATATGGATGGCGTGAAGTTTTTCCTGGATGCGCCGACGAACGGGAATGGAGCGGAGGCGTGGTTGTTGTTCCGCGCGTCCGGGACGGAGCCGCTGTTGCGGCTATACTCTGAGGCTTCGTCGCCGGAGTTGGTCAGCGAACTGCTGACCACGGGCGAGAGCTTCGTGAGGAACGGGCGAGTAATTAGCCACCGACTCGGTATAGCAGCGAGTTCGACTCATAGAGAAATCATGACAGACGATCCAACTCCGATTCAGGTCGATTCGCCCGACGCTCGCCGCTACAACCGCATCCGACGGTGGCTGGGCATCTCAGATTTCGTGGTTGGATTCGCATTTCTGGTTGTCTTATTGGTGACTGCGATGGTCGGATTGGCTGAGGGACGTCGCGTATCGGCTGGGATTTCAGAATTATTCTCTGTCGCTCTTCATGTATTTACTGCTACTGCTTTTGATCGGCAAAGCGTTGGGCCTTGGGTTCGACTATTACGGTTTCTTGCTGGAGCGAAGATACAAGCTTTCGACGCAGAGATTCCGCTCCTGGGCATGGGATGAAGTGAAAGGGTTTCTGGTCGGGGTGGTGCTGGGCGCGATCGTGGTGGAGTTGTTGTACTTCACCATCCGTCAATGGCCGCAGCAATGGTGGTTGATCGCTTGGGCACTGTTCATGGGGCTGTTCATCGTTCTTGCCCAACTGGCGCCGGTCGTGCTTCTCCCCATATTCTACAAGTTCGAACCGCTCGACAACGAAGACCTGCGGCGGCGTTTGGTGGTGCTGAGCGAGCGGGCCGGAACGCGGGTGCGCGGCGTGTACCGCTGGAAACTTTCGGAAAAGAGCAAGAAGGCGAACGCGGCTCTGACCGGCCTGGGCGCGACCCGGCGCATCATTCTCGCCGACACGCTGCTCGACAACTACACGCCGGAAGAGATCGAAGCGGTGCTGGCTCATGAACTCGGGCACCATGTGCATCGCCACATTCTGAAGAGCATTTTCGTGCAGGCCGCGATCACGCTCTTCGGTTTCTGGGCGGCGAACTGGGTCCTCCACTACTCGGTGGACCAGCACATGTTCGAGGAAATGTCGGACTTCGCCAACCTGCCGCTGCTGGCGCTGGTTTCGGTGGTGCTGTCGTTCGTGCTGATGCCTGCGCTCAACGCATATTCCCGCTTCAACGAGCGGCAGGCGGACCGGTACGCCTTCGAGTCCATCGCCAGTGTTGAGCCTTTTATCTCATCGATGAACAAGCTGGCGGAGCAGAACCTGGCGGAGCGCACGCCCTCGAAGTGGGTGGAATGGTTTTTCCATTCGCATCCCGCCATCTCGAGGCGCCTGGCGGCAGCAAAGGAATGGGGCCGCAAACACGAACTGCATCCGGAGGTGTGAACCGCGCCGGTCACCGTGTGTGCAGAGATTTCAATCACGCGCTGCAGATCTTCTTCCGTGTCGACCCCCACGCTGTCATGAGGAGTCTGGCCAACATAGACCGGGATCCCATTTTCCAGAAAGCGCAGTTGTTCCAGACGCTCAGTTTTTTCCAGCGCAGACTCCGGCAGGGTTACAAACCGGTCAAGCGACATTCTTGCGATAGGCGTAGAGCCCCAGATGCTTGAAGTAAGCGGGGCCGCGTGGCGTCACGATCAAAGGGAATCGTGGCTCGAGAAAAATAGAGCGCGCGCCCGTTGAGATCCGTAATCACTTTCACGGCATTCGGGTTCGGGATGTCGACCTCGGCTGCAGGGGTCATCAGGGTTCCAACCAGCGCGGCAGGATTTTCCATGACCTGCAATAGAGTCGCGATGTGCTCTGGGCGGGTGAGAGGCTCGTCTCCCTGGACGTTGATGTAGACGTCGGCCGCTGCGCGACAGGAGATTTCATGCACTCGCTCGGTGCCACTGCGGTGCGAGGGCGAGGTCATCTCGGCCTTCCAGCCGTGCTTGCGGCAGACCTGCATGATTTCTTCGGAGTCGGTGGCGATGAGGACTTCCGCCAGCAGCGGCGATGAGCGTACCGCTTCGATAGACCACACCGATCAGCGGCTTGCCCGCGATTTCGCGCAGCATCTTGCGCGACAGACGCGTAGAGGCCAGACGGGCCGGGATAACAGCGATCGCTTTCATGGACGTTCCGCTCATTGTGAATGAGTCATTCTGAATCGGTCGTGGTGAATGAGTCATTCTGAATTATTCACGGCGAATCGGAGCAGAGCACGGTACGTGAATGGGCTCGCGAATGAGCGGCGCTCTGCGCCTCTGAATACTGACGGTAAGGCCCGAAGCGGGCGCCGATGAACATGTTCTGTGAACCTGCCGCAGAGTATATCTGCGTTTGACCTATTGCGCTGGCGCTCTTAGAATTAAAGATCTGGGAATTAACATCGGACGCAGCGGAGCGATGCGTCGTTGTTTCCGTGCTGCGAGTGCCAGGGCCGTGCCGGCGGCAGAGTTCCTTTCGCACATCCTTCCCGATTTGCAGGCAGTGGCGGCGTAGCTCAGGTGGTTAGAGCGACGGTCTCATAATCCGTAGGTCGTAGGTTCGAGTCCTACCGCCGCCACCAAGACTTTAAGGTCCGTCACGGAGTTGTCCGTTCCGGAGACATAGGTCGAACACCGATCGCAATCCTTGATGCAAAACAAAACGTCCCAGACTCGTTTGAGTCATGGGACGCTTGTCGAACAGCCCTCCCCCGAAGTCTGCTCATGAACAGATTAACGATTAGCGGGAGCGGAGGGAATGGCTCCGACGGGCTATTGATTAAGTGGTTAATGGGTAGACGTTTTCAATTTCCAGCTCTCCGGACGCGCATTTCTTTCAGGGTTCGCCGCACTCAGTGGTTTTCGAGTGTTTTGCTTCAGGATGCCCTAGCCCGCCGTCAGCTCTCCTCGATGCCATCTTTGTGAGTAGTTAGGCTGAGTGAATGCCCGTGCGGAATCGCGAATTGAATCGCGTGAGTGAATCGGCGCACCTATCGGTGACCGTGACTTTGCGCGCGCCCGCCGCGATTTCGCGAGCAACACCCGCGGCACACTTCATGGACATTCTCAAGAATCTTTTTGAGCAGCACTTCCACTCGCCCGTCGAGCGGGTGCAGCCGTTGCAAGGGCAACTCGGCGGGTCCGGCCGCAAGATCATCCGGCTGGCAAGCGAGAAAGATCAGCGCCATCGGCATTCTGTACGATGTGCGCGAAGAGAATGCCGCGTTCCTCGAATTCTCCCGGCATTTTCGCAAGCACGGTCTGCCCGTGCCGGAGATTTATGGCGAGGATCTGGATCACGGCGCCTATCTCGAGGAGGATCTGGGGGACACGTCGCTGTTCGAGTTTCTGTCGAAGAATCGCTCCGGCGAGAACGATTGCTGCTGCGGTGGTCGAGGCTTATCGCAAGGTGATCGCTACGTTGCCCCGCTTCCAGGTGGAGGCGGGCCGCGACTTGAACTACAAGGTGTGTTATCCACGCGGGAGTTTCGACCGGCAGTCGATTGCCTGGGACTTGAACTATTTCAAGTATTACTTTCTGCGGCTGGCGGGGATTTCTCTTCAGTGAACAGGCGCTGGAAGACGATTTCAGCCGCCTGACGAAGTTTCTGTTGAGTGCGGGGCGCGACTACTTCCTGTATCGCGATTTTCAGTCACGCAATATCATGCTGCGCGATGGGCAGCCGTATTTTCTGGACTACCAGGGCGGGCGCAAGGGCGCGCTGCAGTATGACGTTGCCTCTCTTCTGTACGACGCCAAAGCCGATTTGCCGCCTGAACTTGCGCCAACAGTTGCTCGATCATTATCTCGACGCGCTGGCGCGGCTTTGTCGGATGTGAAGCGCGAAGCGTTCATGCAGCATTACTACGCCTATGTGTATGTCCGCATCATGCAGGCGCTGGGGGCTTACGGGTTTCGCGGATTCTATGAACGCAAAGCGCATTTTCTGCAGAGCGTGCCGTATGCGCTGAAAAACCTGCGCTGGCTGCTGCACAACGTGACGCTGCCCATCGCCCTGCCGACGCTGATGGATGCCTTCCACAGCATGCTGGCCTCGGAGAAATTGCAGGGTCTGGCCTCGGAGGCGGACAACCTGGTCCTGCGAATCTTCAGTTTTTCTTTTCATCGCGGCTTGCCGAAAGATGAGAGTGGGAATGGCGGCGGATTTGTTTTCGACGGGCGCAGCCTGCCCAATCCCGGACGCGAAGAGCGCTTCAAGAAGCTGACCGGCCAGGATGCGCCGGTGATCGACTACCTCAATCAACAGGAGAGCGTGCATCAGTTTCTGGCTAGCGTGATGTCGCTGGTGGACGCCAGCGTGAGCAGCTATCAGCGCCGCGGGTTTAAGCATTTGATGGTGTCGTTCGGATGTACGGGAGGGCAGCATCGCTCGGTATATCTGGCCGAGCAGGTCGCGAAACGCTTGGGCGGAAGAAACGGAATTGAGGTTGTCCTGCAGCATCGCGAGCTGGAGAGGATGGCGGCTGAGAGCGCGGCGGGATAAAGTTGCGCCGAAGCCAGCCGAACCGCGCAGGCTGAACATGAGGGCGATGATTCTGGCCGCGGGGCTGGGCACGCGGCTGCGGCCGCTGACCGACGATCGTCCTAAGGCGCTGGTGGAAGTGGCGGGACACACGCTGCTGGAGATCACACTGCGCCGCCTGCGCGAGTTTGGCGTTCGCGAAGTGATCGTCAACGTGCATCACTTTGCCGACATGGTTGTCGAGTACTTGAAGAAGAATGACAACTTCGGGATGCGGATCGAAATTTCGCGCGAAGAGGTGTTGCTCGACACCGGGGGCGGGCTCAAGAAGGCGGCGTGGTTCTTTCCTGGAAGATTCCAGCGATCCGGAAGAACCGTTTCTTCTGCACAACGTCGACGTGCTCAGCACCATTGATCTCGATCGCATGGCGAAGTTTCATCGACAGCATCAGGCGCTCGCGACGCTGGCGGTGCAGGAGCGGAAGACGTCGCGATATTTGTTGTTTGATGAAGAGAATCAGCTCTGCGGACGGCGTGCAGGACGAGATCAGGTGCCGGAAATTGTCCGACCGTCGCAGAGAACCCAGGCTCTGGCGTTTTCTGGCGTGCACGTGATTTCTCCGCGGTTTCTGGAATGATGACGGAGGAGAGCGTTTTCTCAATCATTGCTTCCTATCTGCGGCTCGCAGGTGAAGGACAGAAAATTCTATGCGTTTCGCGCGGACGAATACTACTGGAGGGATCTGGGCAAGCCAGAGAACATGGCGCAAGCCGCGAAGGATGTGAAGGAAAAACGTCTTCAGCTTTAGAGTTTGAATGTTTGCCGGTTCTGTGAGGACTTGTGCGGAGATTCTTACTGCGGGCTGACTTTTACCGGGCTGACTTTGCACTTGCGGCAAGCGCCTGGCTTCGATACCATCGCTGCATCTCGTGAAACAACATGAATAACTGCTATCTGCACCGAATTCGTGTCATAGTCTTGGGGGTAGGAATAGTTGAACCCTCTCCGGTGTGGAGGGAACCAGTGAGCTGAGCAACACGAAATCTTGAAGGCTCCCGAATCCCGCCCCGCCAGAAACGCTGGCTCGGTGGGTTTTGCTTTTTGGTTTTCACTTTTAAGAGCCGCAGGAAGGTCGCATGAAGGACAAGACGAACATGACCGGCGCCAGCATTCTGTGGGAGTGCCTGGAGCGCGAAGGCGTCCGAACAGTATTCGGATACCCGGGCGGGGCCATTCTGCCCGCTTACGACGCGCTGAAGGGCAGCAAGATCCATCACATTCTGGTGCGCCACGAGCAGGGCGCCACGCACATGGCCGATGGCTACGCGCGCGCCAGCGGGCAGGTGGGCGTGGCCGTCGCGACTTCCGGTCCGGGCGCGACCAACATGGTCACGGGGATTGCCACGGCGATGCTCGATTCGTCGCCGATCGTCTGCATCACCGGACAGGTGGGGAGCAAGCTGATCGGGTCCGACGCCTTTCAGGAAACCGACATCACCGGCGTCACGCTGCCCATCACCAAGCACAATTATCTGGTGACGCATGCCAGCGAAGTGGCGCGCACGGTTCGCGAAGCATTTTATGTAGCGCGCTCCGGCCGGCCCGGGCCGGTGCTGATCGACATCACCAAAGACGCGCAGCAGACCACCTGCGAATTCGACTGGGAAGCGGCTAAGCCGCAACTGCCGGGCTATCGTCCGGATCTGTCGCCGGAGCCGGCGGAATATGAGCAGGCTCTCGCATTGATTCATAATTCGAAGCGGCCAGTCATTCTGGCTGGGCATGGCATCATCATTTCCGGAGCCATGGCGGAAGTGCGCGAGTTCGCGGAGAAGGCGGGCATTCCAGTGGCGCTTACGTTGCTCGGTCTGGGTGCGTTTCCGGCGTCGCATCCGCTGAATCTCGGCATGATGGGTATGCATGGCGAGGCCTGGGTGAACCATACGATTCAAGAAGCGGATCTGCTGCTGGCTTTCGGCATGCGCTTCGACGATCGCGTGACTGGCAACCTGAAGACGTATGCGTCGAATGCCAAGAAGATTCACATCGAGATCGATCCCGCGGAGATCAACAAGAACGTCAAAGTGGATGTGCCGCTGGTCGGCGATTTGCGGGAAGTGCTGCATGAGTTGTTGCCGAAGGTCGAGACGATTGATCGCAGCGAGTGGCTCGACTCCATCGACAAACTGAAAGGCGATGCCGCGGTACGCGACATTCAGAACCTGCCCGACAGCGGACATCTTTACGCCGCGCACGTGATTAACGATTTGTGGCGCGAGACGCGCGACCGCGAAACCGTGGTTGTGACCGACGTGGGCCAGCACCAGATGTGGGAAGCGCAATACTACAAGCATGAGAAGGCGCGCAGCCTGATCACATCCGGAGGGCTGGGCACGATGGGCTTCGCACTGCCGGCGGCGATCGGCGTCAAGGTCGCGCGGCCGGAAGCGGAAGTGTGGGTGGTGGTCGGCGATGGCGGCTTTCAAATGACGCTGTGTGAACTCGCGACCATCGTGCAGGAGAAGCTGAAAGTGAACATCGCCATCATCAACAACGGTTTTCTGGGCATGGTGCGGCAGTGGCAGGAATTTTTCTACGAGCGCAATTATGCCGCGACGCCGCTGTTGAATCCGGATTTCGAGAAGCTTGGCGAGGCTTACGGCATTCGCAGCATGACTGTTACCGAGCGCTCGCAGGTGGTGCCGTCGGTGCAGGCGGCGCGGGAGCATGATGGGCCAGTGCTGATCAACTTCCGAGTGGAACAAGAGGACACGGTGTATCCCATGGTGGCGGCAGGGGCGTCGCTGCACGAAATGATCCGACGGCCCAGCAAGATTGTCGAGACCGCCGAGGACGAGTAGAGAAAGGCGAGTAAAGAAGACGGAATAGAGAAAACATGCTGAACACATACGTGGTGTACGTGGAAAACAAACCGGGCGTGCTGACGCGCGTGGCCTCGCTGTTTAGGCGGCGCGCTTTCAACATCGATTCGCTGACGGTGGGCCGCACCGAGAAGCCCGAGGTCTCGCGCATGACGATCACGGTCGATGCCGATGTCGACCAAGCCAAGCGCATTGAGGCCAATCTCTACAAACTCGTCAACGTGCTACTGGTGGAAAACATTACCCACGAACCTGCGATCGTCCGCGACCTTGCGATGATCAAAGTCGCGGCCACGCACGAGGCCCGCTCGCATGTGCTGGAACTGGCCGGCGTTTTTCGGGCGCGTGTGGTGGACGTTGCCCCCGAATCGCTGACCATTGAAATCACTGGCGCAGAAGACAAGATTGACGGGCTGCTCGAAGTGCTGCGTCCCTATGGCGTTCTGGAAATGGTGCGCACCGGAATCGTGGCCATGCGCCGAGGCAAATCTTCCGCGACGGCCTCGAACGCGGCGAACAACGAGGATGAGGATGTAGCGGAAGAAGACGTTTCGCACTCGGTGTAAAGCGCCCATTCGAAATCGGACCGAACTCTAATCGGATCTTAGACTTACGTTCTTAGACGTACAACGACCACACCAAAGGCTGATTTTCCGGCCAAGGCTGCCACTGTCCGACCGATGCCTCCGCAAGTTACCGAAGTTTCTTAGAAAACCTCTAAATCGTTGTTTCTAAATACGTTAGCTGGTATTTATGAGGATGGCTGAGACATTCTCCGGCCGCAGTGTGTTTGCTCGAATGACTGGTGCAAGCGACATCGCTATAGGTCTGCCTGCGCACTCGCGCTCGTGGAGAGGACTGTCTCGAGCGGCCAAGCTATACATCAGTGTGGTTGTGATTGCTGGACTGGGAACGCTGATCTACGGCGGAGTCCACCAGAGCAGCAAGAACATTGCCGAGTTCATCTGCTACTTGGGCATCGCCATTCTGGCGTCGCGGCTCAAGGTAAATCTTCCCGGCATCACCGGCACTCTGTCGGTGAATTTTCTGTTCATCCTGATTGGTGTGCTGGAACTCAGCTTAACCGAGACCCTGATTCTGGGTGCGGTGTCGATGCTGGCGCAGTGCATGTACCCGGAACGTCCTAAGGCGATTCAGGTCACGTTTAACGTGTGTGCCGGATCGGTCTCGACGGCGCTGGCGTACGTGGTGTATCACCATCCGCTGGCGAACCTGGTGATCGCCAACCGGCCGATCCTGCTGGGCGTGTCGGCCACGGTTTACTTCATCGCGAACGCGGGTTCGATTGCGACTGTCATTTCGCTCACCGAGCGCCGGCCCCTCACGCGCATTCTGGTGGACTGCTATTTCTGGTCGTTCCCGTACTACCTGGTGGGAGCTGGTATCGCGGGCACGATCGCGTGGCTCAACCAGAACGTTGAACTGGGAAACGTCACTGCTCATGGTGCCTGCGGTTTACCTGATCTACCGCTCGTACCGCCTGTACCTCGGCAAACTGGAGGACGAGAAACGCCACGTCGAGGAAATGGCGAACCTGCATCTGCGGACCATCGAGGCTCTGGCTCTGGCCATCGAAGCCAAGGACCACACCACGCACGAGCACCTGCAGCGCGTTCGCGTCTATGCCATCGAAGTGGCGAAAGAACTGGGAGTGAAGGGACCGGAGTTGGAAGCCCTGCACGCCGCCGCGCTGCTTCATGATATCGGCAAACTTGCCGTGCCGGAACACATCATCTCGAAGCCCGGGCGCCTGAGTCCCGAAGAATTCGAGAAGATGAAGATTCACACTTTGGTGGGCGCGGAGATTCTGGAACGGGTGCGCTTCCCCTATCCCGTGGTGCCGATCGTGCGCGCTCACCACGAGAAGTGGGACGGGTCCGGTTATCCAATGGGATTAAAGGGAGCGGAGATTCCGATCGGGGCGCGCATCCTGTCGGCTGTCGATTATCTCGACGCACTCGCGTCCGATCGCCAGTACCGGCGAGCCTTGCCTCTGCGGGAGGTGATGCAGAAGCTATCGGCCGAATCCGGCAAGGCGTTTGATCCGAAGGTCGTCGAGATTTTGCAGAAGCGGTACCAGCACCTGGAACGGCTCGGCAGTGGCCAAGTCGTCGTCGGACCCCAGCGGCCCGCTCTCCACGGCGATCAAAATCGAGCGCGGCCTGGAGCCCGCGGCCGGGTTTGAGAACGCAGCTGTGCAGGATTACGCGGGACGCGAAACTACGTTCCTGTCTTCGATCGCAGCCGCGCGGCAGGAGGCGCAATCGTTGTTCGAACTGAGCCAGGATCTCGGCGCTTCGCTCAGTCTGACCGAGACGCTTTCCGTATTCTCGGTGAAACTCAAGCCGATGGTGCCCTACGATGCTATCGCGATCTACATCAAGCGCGAGGACGAACTGGTTCCCGAATACGTGAACGGAGACAATTACCGGTCTATTTTCTTCCTTGCGGATTCCCCTCGGGCAGGGACTCTCGGGCTGGGTGGCGCACAATCGGAAGCCGATCATCAACGGGAACCCATCCGTGGAGCCGGGGTACCTGAACGATCCTTCGAAATTCAGCACACTGCGCTCTGCGTTGGCAGTGCCGCTGGAGGGCGTCTCGGGAGTGATCGGCGTGCTCGCGCTGTATCGCGGCGGAACGCGATGCCTTCACCACCGATCACCTGCGCATTCTGCTCGCGGTCAGCGGCAAAATGGCGCTGTCGATCGAGAACGCGCTCAAGTACGCGCAGGCGGAAAACTCGGCCATTACGGACTACCTCACCGGCCTGCCGAACGCGCGCTCGCTCTTCCTGCAACTCGACCGGGAACTGGCCCGCTGCAAGCGCGACAATTCGACGTTGACCGTCATGGTCTCGGACATGGACGGTTTCAAGCAGATCAACGACCGCTTCGGACATCTGGAAGGCAATCGAGTGTTGCGCCTGTTCGCCCAGGCGCTCAAAGACACCTGTCGTGAATATGATTACGTGGCACGCATGGGCGGAGACGAATTCGTGGTGATTGCGGTTGGTCTGTCGGCCGATGCTGCCGGTAAGAAGGCGGAGCAGATGCGGGCCCTGGCCCGGCAAGCGGGAAACGAGGTATGCGGCGAAGACATTCTCTCGCTGAGCGTCGGGCGGGCGCTGTTCCCCGAGGACGGCAACGACGCGGAACAACTTCTGGCCGAAGCCGACCGCCGCATGTATCTGGAAAAGCAGAAGGAGCTCTCCTACAAAGACCGCCGGTCGCACCCGCGCCTGAAGTGCCGGGTTACGATCGAACTGCAAACCGAGACGGGAGGAACTCCGTTGTTCGCCAACATTACCGATGTGAGTCTGGGCGGCTGCTATGTGGAGACCAGCAACATTTTTGCGCCCGGGACCAAAATCAAGCTGGCCTTCTCGATGGATGACGCCAGCCTGACGGCGGAGGGTGTGGTGGCCAGACTCGATCCGGGCTCCGGCGTCGCAGTGCAGTTCCGGGAGATGAACCGGGAAGGCCGCGAGCGGATGTTCAAGATTCTCGAGTTTGTGCAGAAGACGACCACGTTTTATAACAACCGCTACCTCGACAGTCTGACCAAGAGCTGATGGACGCGCCGGCGGCGGGCCGAATCTCAGCCTGTAGAGCGCGCGGCGATTCTCAACGCAGTGGCGCGAACAATCTCAGCTCCAATCCGATTGAGCGGCAGAATCTTATCGGCCAGCCCGCTTCGGGCGACCAGGCCGGGCATGCCCCAAGCTACGCTGCTGGCTTCATCCTGCACGTAGATCCGGGCTCCTAGCCCGTGCAGCGTTTCGCATCCCCTCAGCCCGTCCTGTCCCATGCCGGTGAGAACCACGGCCAGGGCGCGAGCACCGAATACGCGGGCGACCGAGTGGAAGAGCACATCCACTGACGGCCGGCAGAAATTTTCCTTTGGGCCTTGATGCGTCTTGAGGAGAAGGCGTCCATCATCCTGGCTGAGTTCCATGTGAAAGTCTCCCGGAGCGATGACCACGCGACCGGACCTGAGCGGTTCACCGGAGACACACTCCCGCACGGGCAAAGCCGACTTCGCCGAGAGGCGTGACGCCAGCAGCGATGTAAAAATTGGTGGCATATGCTGCGCGATGACGACGGGCAGGGGAAAGTTTGCCGGCAAAGAAGTGAGAACCCGGGCCAGTGCGTCCGGCCCACCGGTGGAGACGCCAATCGCCACGATTTGCACTGGGGACGGCAATCGTGGCGAAGGGGGAATGGGTACCGGCGGCGCCTGCACTTTCGGCGGGCCTGCCGAGGCCAGCCTGTTGGGCAGTTCGGGCAGATGGCAAAGAGCGCGAATCTTCGGGAGAAGTTCCTGAGAGATGGCTTCGAGGGTGGCCGTCATGTCGACGTTACTGGGCTTGGTGACGTAATCGGTAACGCCCGACGACAGAGCTTCCAGCGTGACCGCAGCGCCGTGCTCCGTCAGGTCGCTGAACATGATGATGGGAACGCAGGGATCTTTCTTGCGGATTTCACGAACCGTGGCGAGCCCGTCCATCTCCGGCATTTCAAAATCGAGAAGGACAATGTCAGGCTTCAGAGCTGGAAATATCTCCACAGCGACTCGACCGTTGGCGGCGGTAGCGGCGACCTCGAGGTCCTGGTCCTGTGCGATGGCCAGCGACAGTGCACTGCGGACCGCTGCGGCATCGTCGACCAGAAGCACTCGTTTTTTCATGGTCTCTCGCAGTCAGCCTCTCGCAGTCAGTCTCTCGCGGTCAGCCCGGCCACCTTGTCAGGCTCTCTATGGTCTCGTGTAAGTTTCGCGCTGCTTCAGCGGCCGGCCTCGACCTGGCCGCTGGGCGCCTCGTCATCGCTCGACTGCCAGCGCTTCCGGCGTGGCCGGAACCTGGCAGGCGTTGACCATGTCGAGCACGTGCAAAAGGCTTCCTTCGAGCTTGTAGACCCCGAGAATCAGGCTGCGAACCGCGCCGTGCAGAGTGTTGGGGGGCGCCTCAAAACTCGACTCCGAAACCTCGATGACTTCTCCGATCTCATCGACCAGCAGGCTCACCGCGCCCTCGTCGGTGCGCATGACCACATTGATGGGCAGCGTTCCCTCGGTTCGACGGGACAGACCCAGGCGGCGGCGCAGATCGATGGCCAGCACGATCTCTCCGCGGAGATTGATCAGTCCCTCCACGGCGGCCGGGGCCAGGGGCACCGGCGTCATCTCGTGAAACCGGATGACCTCCTGCACCTGGGGTACGGGCACTCCGAATAAGCTGCCATCCAGGAAAAATGTGCAGAAATGCTGCGATGCCATGGAATCGCTCCTATATTCCCCCGGCCTCTGACTCGGCTCCATCCATGAGCCCGGGCACAGCCGCGCGAACAATGGCGGGCAGATCCAGCAGGTCAGTCACATGGTGCTGGCTGACGAACGAGCCCACGACGCCGGGGCGGGACGAGAACGGCTCCACCCCGGCATTCTGCTCCACGATGTCGATGATCCGGTCCACAATCAGGCCCACAGTGCGCGCGCCCTCGGAATAGACCACGACCTGGATGGACCCCGCACTGGCCTGCATGTCGGCATCGCGGGTGGCAGGAATGATTTCGGACAGGCGCAGCAGTGGGATGATCTGTCCGCGATACTGCATGACTTCCTGTGTGCCGGCGTGCTCGACGACACTCCGCGGAAATTCCTCGAGGCGCGCCACCATTGCGAGCGGAATGGCAACCCGCCCCTCCACCCCGTTCTCGGCCAGGAGGAGGGCGCGTTCGTCCGTCACTCCCGGTGTGGCGGCATAGCTGTGCCCTGCGTCAGGCGTGTGCGCGTGCGCCTCCGCGATTACCCCGGCTTTCTGCGCCAGTCCCAGCACGTCCAGAATCAGGGCCACCCGCCCGTCGCCCATGATCGTGGCGCCCGAGTACGCGTGGATCCCCTTGAGTTGTCTGCCCAGGGGCTTGACCACGATTTCCTGGGTATCGGTGATTTCGTCGACAATCAGTCCAAACTGCCGGCCTTCGGTCTGCAGCACGACGATGTTGACCGCAGTGGAGCAGGCGGAGTTTCCGGCGTGGTCCCGGATTCCCAGTTCCCGGTCCAGGTAGATCAAGGGCAACAAACGTCCGCGCAGGCGATAGACGGGAGCGCCATGGACCAGTTCAATTCCTTTTCCGCGCTCATCCGAGTCCAGTCGCACCAGCTCCAAAAGGCTGACTTGGGGAATCGCGAAACGCTCGCCGCCGCAGGTCGCGATGAGCGCCGGGATAATGGCCAGGGTCAGCGGAATTTTTACGCGCACCGTGGTGCCCCGGCCCGGCATCGACTCGACGTCGACCGCCCCTCCAATTTTTTCGATGTTGGTTTTTACTACGTCCATGCCGACTCCGCGCCCGGATACCTTGGTGACTTTTTCGGCGGTGGAAAATCCGGAAAGAAAGATCAGATGAAAGATTTCCCGGTCGGGCATGAGTGCGCCCTGCTGAGCGGTGATGAGGCCGCGCTCAATCGCTTTCTGGCGTATGCGGTCACCGTTCAATCCGGCTCCGTCGTCGCTGATCTCGAGGTTGACCTGGCCGCCTTCGTGGAAAGCGCGCAAGGTCAGGATACCGGTCGGGTCTTTGCCCGCGCGCCGGCGTGCCTCGGGATCTTCGATGCCGTGGTCCACGGAGTTGCGGACCAGATGGGTGAGCGGATCCTTGATGGCCTCGACGATGGTCCGGTCCAGTTCGATGTTCTGACCTTCCATCTCGAGGCGGACTTGCTTGCCGCAGCCAAGGGCCAGATCGCGGACGGTGCGGGGAAATTTGTTCCAGATATTGCCGATCGGCTGCATGCGGGTTTTCATGACTTCTTCCTGCAGTTCGGTCGCGATGAGATTCATGCGCTGGGAAACCGCCTGAAATCTGGCGTCTGGCATCGTGCTGGAGAACTGCAACAACTGGTTGCGCGCCAGCACCAGCTCTCCCACCAGATTCATCAGGCGGTCCAACAACGTAAGGTCTACCCGGATGGTTTCCCCCGCAGCGTCAGCTCTGCGCAACTCCACCGTCTGCTGCGCCGCGAGCACATCCTCGGGGCTGGCCGCTCCATGAGCTATAAGAATCTCGCCAATTTTTTGCCGGCCCTTTTCCTGCATCTCCAAAGCCAGAGCAAGATCTTCGGGGCGAACGTGCCCGCGCTCGACGAGGACTCCGCCGATTTTGGACGGATCAGGGGAGGATTCAGCGAGCTTGCGTTTACGTCTCGGCTTGCGCACTACTGGGCGGGAAGACAGTTTCGAGGACATTTCATCGTGCTTCAGCGCATTCGGCTCTTCGGCAGAGGGCGACGACGCAGGCAGCACGTCGGGGGTCGGGGCGGAGGCTGCGGAGGGAGACTCGCCCGCGGCGACCTCCTGCAGGCCCGCCAGCCGTCCGATGAGCGTCGCGTAGTCTTCTGCGCCATCCTCGCCAGAGGCTTGGATGGCGGCCAGTATGGTTCGAACCGCGTCGACCATTGCGAGTAAACCACTGGTGATCTCCGCGTTCAGCGCCAGGGTGCCGTCGCGCAGCCGGGAGAGCAGGTTCTCGCCTGCGTGCGTCAGCTTTTCCAGCCGGGCAAAGCCCAGGAATCCGCAGCTTCCCTTGATGGTATGGATCGTCCGAAAAACGCTGGCCAGAAGGTCTCTCGAGGAAGGCTCGCGCTCGAGCTTGACGAGTTCCTGGTCCAGCCGATCCAGGTTCTCGCCGCTTTCGATAAGAAACTCCTTAACAATGTCGTCCATCGATTGATCCCTGCCAAGCGAGCCCGGCGATGCATTCGTTGAAAGAGCCGAAAAAGAGCCCTGCGTTCGCGCGCCGAGACGTGCCGCTGTCGCATGCCTTCCGTCTCTACGCCACATCGGCATTCTGGGAGACAACTTAAGTTCACATTGTGTGTGCCGAGCGGGATACAGAGCTTGGACACAGAACTCGGACACGCTTGAAGCCTGCGCTGCGCCCCCTTACACTGGAAGCATGCACGTGCACGCTCATGGCGCGGGCGGTCCTACGCGAGTTTTGAAGATCTCGCTCGCCGTGACCCTGGCCTACATCGTGCTGCTGGTCGGGGCCGGGATTCGCGCCCATTCCCTGGCGCTGCTCTCCGAAGCTGGACACAATCTTTCGGACTTTCTCGCGCTGCTGCTTTCGCTGGTCGCGGTCTATTTCCAGTCGCGCCCCGCCAACTCGACCAAGACCTACGGCTACCACCGCGCGGGAGTGCTGGCCGCACTGGTCAACGCGACTTCGCTGGTGGCAGTTTCATTTTTCATCTTCTACGAGGCCTTCCGCCGGTTGCAGCATCCCGAGCACGTGCAGGCCAGCGTGATGATGTGGGTTGCGGCCGCGGGCGTGGTCATGAATGGAATGATCGCGCTGCTGCTCTATCGTTCGGTGAAGCGCTCAGGCGATGGCTCCGGCGGCGACGTGAACATCCGCAGCGCGCTGCTGCATGAAGTCGGAGACACGCTTTCGACGGCGGCCGTGATTGCAGGAGGCTGGGCCATCCTGGTCACGGGGAATTATTGGATTGATTCCGCGCTCTCGTTCGGCATTGGTGTGCTGATTCTGTGGTCGGGTTTCGGCATCGTACGCGAGACGCTTAATATTCTGCTGGAAGGCACGCCGCGCGGTATGAAGCTGGAGAAGATCGAATCTGCGATCCGTGCGATTGGCGGAGTCAATGACGTGCATGATCTCCACGTATGGAGTATTGGCTCGGAGACGCACGCGCTCTCCTGCCACATTTCGATTGCCGATATTCCTCCGTCGGTAAGTGAAGCCATCTTGCGCGAGGTGAAGGAGTGCCTGCTGCACGACTTCCGCATCGTCCATACCACGATCCAGTTCGAGCACGTGGTGTGCGAAGTGGCGCATGGCTGCGTGATTCCGGTGAGTGAGAGCGAAGAGCACCATCACCACCACAGCCACTAAGACGGCGTCGCGGGTCTCCGCTATCCAGGTTGTTGATCGTAGATCTCCCGCACCCGCGTAATCGTGTCGGCCCGTTCTGCCGACTTATCCGGCCGCAGGCGGACGATGCGTGGAAAGCGCAACGCGTATCCGCTTTCGTGCCGATCGGATCGCATCATATTGTTGAAGGCGACTTCCAGCACGATCTTTGGCTCAACCAGCAATCGGAATCCCTGGGCTTCGCCATTTCGATCTTCAATCGTATGCTCGAGGAACCACTGCGTCATCTCGGCGATCTCTGCGTCGGTGAGACCGGAATAGGCTTTGCCGATGTTCACCAGCCGGTCTTTATTCGCCTCCCCATTATTGGCCTCCCCATTCAAGTCCTCGCTTTTATCCCACACGGCGAACGTGTAATCGCTCAGCACCCCGACGCGCTTGCCGTGGCCGTATTCAACCGCGGTCACGACGACATCGAGCGTGGCCAGTTCGCGCTTCATCTTCAACCACGACTTGCCGCGTTTGCCCGGCGTGTAGGCGGAGTCGAGGTCTTTGATCATCAACCCTTCATTGCCCCGTTCCTGCGCCGCCGCGAAGAGCTCTTCCAGTTCCTCCGTCGACGCGGCGCGGTACACGGGCGCACGGATGACGCGAGCCGCAACTCTCTGCTGGTCGGCATCTTGCTCTTCAAAGACCACCTTGGCCTGCCCTGGCTTCCTCCCTGCCTCAGTGCCTCCGTGGTGAACGACTTTTCTCTCCGCCGCGAGTAGCTGATCCAGAATCCGCGCCCGCTCGCGCAGCGGACGATCGATCACCAGTTCCCCGCCCGCGTATAGGACGTCGAATGCCAGGAACGCGACAGGAATCTCGCAAAGCATCTTGTCGCTCACGCTCTTTCGTCCCAGCCGCTGCTGCAGAATGCTGAACGGCCGCGGCCGCCCCGCCGGATAATCCCAGGCGACAATTTCTCCATCCAGAATGGCGTCCTGCGGCAGTCCGGCCAGCGCGTCGGGCAATTCCGGAAAAGACTCGGTAATCTCGTCCCGCGTGCGCGAGAAGAACTTCACCTCGCCGCCCGCTGCATGGGCCTGAGCGCGAATGCCGTCATACTTGTCTTCGACGGCCGCTTCCGCGAAGTAACTCAGACCCTCTTCCGCTGAATCGATCGGGCTTGCCAGCATGAACCCCAGCGGGTGGAACATCCGCATCTTTATTGTTGCCTCGGAAAGCTTGCCTTCAGACGCGAGCCGAACCACCTCGCCGATATCGCCCACCAGCATGTTGGCGCGCTGCACGGTCACGAGCACATCCGCCGGCGTTCGTCCGTAGGCGTAGGCCCTGGCAATCGCTTCTTCCACAAGACTCTCCTTCAGTCCAATGCGCAGATCGCCGGTCATGATTTTTACGATGTACTTGGCCACGAGCGGCGTGGCGCGCGCGAGCAGTTCGCGCCCGATGGCTGTCTTCGCAGCTGCCCCGCGGGCCGCTGCCATCCGACGAAACGTCGTCTCCACTTCCAATACATTCAGACCCTGACCCGCGCGTTCAGGCAGAACTTCGCCGGCAGCGGCTCCTAAGTCGCCGTGCCGGCGATAAGCGGACGTCAGTTCGGCTTCGTCTTTCCCCGACAGTTCGGCCACAATCCGCCACAACGAGCGGCCGCCAATCTGCAGGGTCGTTTCTTCCCAAGCCGGAAACGCGCGCCCCGAGAGGAAGACTGCCGACACTGCTGCCTCATCGGTCGTGCGTGATTTCAGATAGTCCGCGACGATGCCTACCTTGAGCAGTTTCTTGCTGGTCGCTGCAATGGCTTCGCAGGCTGTGGCCAACCGCTGCATGCATCTCCGATCGTTGCGCGGCGCAGCGCGGTCATCAGGCCAGGGCCTCGCCGTTGCTTACTTGTGCGAGCCTAACCCCCGCGTCTGCTTCGACTTATCGTGCTCGCGTCATCCTGGCAGCCCCATCCTAAACGATTCTCGCGCTGTGGTACCCTAGAAGGTGCGTCGTGACTCAGTCAGGAGCATCTAAATAGTGGTGCGTAGAGTGCAAAAATACTTGCGATTTCTAGCTGCCGTGCAACTTCTGCCCGCTCTGGAAAGTGGGGAAGAAACGCTGGTCGGCGGCCAAGCCGTGCTCGAAGGAGTGATGATGCGCTCCCCGCACGCGTGGGCGATCGCCTGTCGCAAACCCTCGGGTGAAGTCGTCACCATGAGCGAACCGCTCGAGCGGCCTTCGGAGAAGCACAAGTGGATGGCCTGGCCCATTGTGCGCGGCGTCATGACCCTGGGCTATGCCATGAATCTCGGCTACCGTGCGCTGCGCTTTTCGGCGAACGTCGCCATCGAAGACGTGATGCAGAGCGACGAGAAACACCGTGGAGCTACGGGAGCGACGGGAGCGACGGGGGCCTCATCCGTCCCGCCAGCGCAAAGCGCGGCGGAGTCTGTCCAGTCCCGCGAGAAGGCTGCCACCATCAGCAACTGGCTGGCCGCAGTCAATATTCTGATCTCGCTGGCTTTTTTTATCTTCATGTACAAATACATCCCCCTGCTGGCGGCGACCGAACTGAAGAAGATGGATCCCGCACTGGGCGGACGAATTATTTTCAACCTGATCGACGGCGGCATCCGACTGGCATTGTTCCTGCTGTTTATCTGGGGAGTGTCGCTCTGGAAGGACATCCGCCGGGTTTACGAGTATCACGGCGCCGAGCATAAGACGGTTTTTGCGTTCGAGAATGGCGACGCGCTGACGACGGCGGCCGTGCAGAAATATTCGACGTATCATCCGCGTTGCGGCACCAGCTTTTTGATGACGGTGATGCTGATCTCAATTGGCTTCTACATGCTGGTCCCATTCACCACGTTCTGGGCGCGATTCGCCTCGCGCATCGCTCTGCTGCCGATTATCGCGGGAGTGTCGTACGAGATTATCCGTTTCGCCGCCAAGCACCGCGGATCGCTGTTTGCGATGATGACTGCGCCCGGCCTGTGGCTGCAGCGCATTACGACCCAGCCTCCGTCGGACGAGATGGCGCAATGTGCCATTACTGCCCTCGAACACGCCATGGCTCTGGAAAAAGAGCGCGGGGGCGAGTTGGTGATTGCATAGCGGTCCCGCCCTGGGAAACCCGCCGCTGGTCGTTTGTCGTTAGTCGCTGGCCTCTCACAATGTCGGCGGTACAGTTCTCATGGGAGGCCTCACATGTCAGCATCATTCAAAGATTTGCGCGTTTGGCAGGAAGCGATGAAATTTGCGGTCGAAATCTACCGTGCGACGGCGCAGTTTCCCCGGCATGAGTTGTACGGCTTGAGCAATCAGTTGCGGCGTGCGGCCGTATCGGTTCCGAGCAATATTGCGGAGGGCAAAGGGCACCGCTCCGACCGGGAATTCGGGAATTTCCTACTTCATGCCCGAGGTTCGCTTTTGGAAGCACAAAAGCAACTTATGATCGCAGAGCAATTACAATACTTAAGCGGCGAAGAGGCGCAGCGCATCCTAGCGTCGTCAGACGCCATAGGCAGAAGCCTAAATAGCTTGATCAACTCGCTTAGAGAAAAGGCCGCCTGAAGCAAGAGGCCAACGACTAACGACGAACGGCCAACGACCGATGTTCGAACGACTTGACCAAATCGAAGCGCGCTACGAAGAGCTGACCAGTGCTCTGGCATCGCCGGATATCATGAATGACTCGGCGAGATTCCAGAAGACTGCCAAGGCCCATGCCGAAGTCGCGCCCATCGTGGAGAAGTACCGCGAGTACAAAGACCTGACCAAGGGCATCGCGGAGAGCAAGGCCATGCTTGTCGACGAAAAAGATCCCGAGATGCGCGCCTATGCTCAGGATGAACTCAATCAAGCTGGAAGAGCGCGTGAAGACAGTGGAAGAGGACCTGAAGGTTCTTCTCCTGCCCAAGGATCCGAACGACGAGAAGAACGTCATTCTGGAAATTCGCGCCGGCACCGGCGGAGACGAAGCCACGCTGTTCGTGGCCGAGATCTTCCGCATGTACACCCGGTACGCGGAGACGCAGCGCTGGAAGGTCGAAGTGCTTTCGTCTTCGGAATCGTCCGCCGGCGGCCTGAAGGAAGTCATTGCCATCATCGAAGGCAATCGGGTGTTCTCGCAGTTGAAGTATGAAAGCGGAGTGCACCGCGTACAGCGCGTGCCGGCCACCGAGCAGCAGGGGCGTGTCCACACCTCCGCCGTCACAGTTGCGGTGCTGCCTGAAGCCGAAGACGTTGACATCAAGATCGAAGCCAAAGATTTGCGCATCGACACGTTTTGCTCGTCCGGCCCCGGAGGCCAGTCGGTGAACACGACGTACTCCGCGGTGCGCATCACGCACCTCCCGACCAACACAGTTGTCAGCTGCCAGGACGAAAAATCGCAAATCAAGAATCGCGAAAAAGGAATGCGCGTGCTGCGCTCGCGGCTCTACGAAATCGAAATGGATAAACAGCAGCAGGCCCTGGCCAAAGAACGCAAGGCGATGGTTGGTTCCGGCGACCGCAGCGAGAAGATCCGCACCTACAATTTTCCGCAGAACCGCCTCACCGACCACCGCATCGGGTTCACCATCCACCAACTCGAAGCTGTGATGGACGGCAAATTGCAGCCGCTGATCGAGGCGCTCACGACGTATTACCAGGCCGAAAAGATGAAACAGGAAGCCGGCAGCGTAGTTTAGGGGAAGAACGCGGGCGCTTCCGCCCGCGAAGTGGGAGAGACTATGTGCAGACTTGACGGAACGTTGGCGTCGGTTCTCGCCGACCGCTACGCCGCGAATGCTGCCCGCGTGCGCGAACTAGCCGCGCCGCTGACCCACGATCAGTTCTGGCGAAAGCCGTTCCCCTACGGAAACAGTTTCGGCCATCTCGTTCTGCACCTGACCGGCAACTTGAATTACTACATCGGCGCGCAGATCGCGAAGACCGGATACGTGCGCGACCGCCCGCGCGAATTTGCGGAGCCGAATCCACCATCGCAAGAAGAGGCGCTGGAGCGACTCGACGACGCCGTTGCCATGGTGATCAAAACCGCTCGTGCACAATCGCCCGAAGATTGGTCGGCAGAATATTCGGGAACGGGCACGAATGCCAAGAGCCGCCTCGACATTATGGTCGTCTGCGCCGCCCACATGCAGCACCACATCGGCCAGATGATCTATCTTGTGAGTCAGTGGAAGCAGACAGAAGCAAGTCCGGAATAAGAACTCGCGGCCGCGCCCTGTTTTCCTCCGCACCTCACTGTCTCCGTGGTGAAATAGATCCGTGCAGCTAAGAGAATCCCTCACCTCGGCGATCACCTTCCTCACCGCAGTCCAGGTTCCTTCTCCACGCCTGAATGCCGAATTACTTCTGATGTTCACGCTGAATTGTGATCGCGCCTATCTGTTCGCGCATCCCGAGCGCGAACTTTCAGCGGACGAGGAAGGCCGCTACGAAACTGCGCTCGCCGAACGCGCGCGCGGTGTGCCCGCGCAATACATCACGGGGCATCAGGAATTCTGGGGCATGGATCTCATCGTCACGCCGGCAGTCCTCATTCCGCGGCCGGAGACGGAACATGTCATCGAAACCACGTTGGAACTGGCTTCGGTGGAGGGGGTTGGCGGGCAGGAGTGCCCGCCCCACACCGTCCGCATTCTCGACGTTGGAACAGGTTCCGGCTCCATCGCCCTGGCGTTGGCAAAGGAATTTCCTCACGCTGAAATTTATGCGAGCGACATCTCTGCTGCCGCGCTCGAAATCGCCCGCGCCAACGCTGCCCGCCTTCAGCTGGAAAATCGCATCCAGTTTCATGAAGCCGACCTGCTGGAGGGTCTCGACCTTGGCGGCCTCGATTTCATCGTGTCGAACCCGCCGTACGTCGGCGAAGCTGAGGAAGATCAGGTTCAGTTGGAGGTGCGCAAGTTTGAGCCACGCCACGCCGTGTTTGCCGGCGCCGTCGGGACCGAGATTATTGCCCGACTGATTCCGCAAGCGCTGGCAGCGCTGCGTCCCGGCGGATGGCTGATCATGGAGATCAGCGGCAGCATCGCCGACGAAACGAAACATCTTCTCAGCGGCTGGGATGATGTGTGCATTATCCCGGATCTGCAGGCGATTCCGAGAGTGGTGCGGGCGCGGAAGCCGCGGCAGTAATGCCTGCTACCGCCGCACGGCGGCGGGCAGAATTTCTTCGACATCGACGATGTCGGTCGGATAATTCCCGGTGTAACAAGCCGAGCAATATGAAATCTTCTCGCCCTCGCCGCAAGCTTTCTTGAGACCGTCGAGCGAGAGATAGGCCAGCGAATCTGCGCCAATGTAATCGCGAATCTCACTGATCGATTTGTTGGCGGCAATGAGCTGCTTTTTCGAAGGCGTGTCCACGCCGTAATAGCACGGCGAAATGGTGGGCGGGCATGAAATGCGCATGTGCACTTCCTTCGCCCCGGCGTTGCGGATCATGCGCACAATTTTCCGGCTGGTGGTGCCACGCACGATCGAGTCATCGATCAGCACAACGCGTTTGCCTTGCAGCAGGGAGCGGACCGGATTCAGTTTGAGCCTAACGCCAAAATCGCGGACGCTCTGGCTGGGCTCGATGAAAGTGCGTCCGACGTAGTGGTTGCGGATCAGGGCAAAGCGAAACGGAATGCCGCTTTCGGCTGCGTAGCCTACAGCGGCAGTTACGCCCGAATCGGGCACGGGAACTACCAGATCGGCCTCCACGCCGGCTTCGCGCGCCAGTTGACGGCCCAACTCCTCGCGGCTGGTCTGCACCGCGCGGCCGAAGACAATGCTGTCGGGGCGCGAAAAATATACATGTTCGAAGATGCAGCTCGATTGCGGCGCGGCCGTCGAATAGAAACGCGAGCTCGTTCCCTCGGGACCCACGACGATCAGTTCGCCTGGTTTCACGTCGCGCACGTACTCAGCGCCGATCAGGTCGAACGCGCAGGTCTCCGAGGCAAAGACAACAGTGTCGTGCTTCTGCCCCTCCAGCGCCGCGATCCGGCCCATAGCCAGCGGCCGGAACCCGCGCGGGTCGCGCACTGCGAAAACCCGGTCGTTGCTCATCATCACCAGCGAAAAAGCTCCCTCGACCCGGCGCAACGCGTCCGCCACTGCTTCCGGCAGCGTGTGTTCTTTGGACAGCGCGATCAGGTGAACGATGACTTCAGTGTCGCTGTTGGTCTGAAAAATCGAGCCCTGACTTTCCAGTCGCGCGCGCACCTGTTGCGCGTTGGTCAGGTTGCCGTTGTGCGCCACGGCGATCGACCCCTTGTTCGATTGCACCAGAATGGGTTGCGCGTTGAGCAGCGCTGAGTCTCCGGCGGTGGAGTAGCGCGTGTGGCCGATGGCCAGCGTGCCCCGCATTTTGGAGAGCACATCTTCGGTGAAGATGTCCGCGACCGAGCCCATGGCCTTGTGCGCCCGCGACGTCAGGCCGTCGGACGTGACAATCCCCGCCGATTCCTGCCCGCGATGCTGCAGCGCATGCAGTCCCAGGTAGGCGAGTTTCTCGGCCTCAGGATGGGCAAAGATAGCGACTACGCCGCACTCATCATGGAATTTGTCGGAAGAAAACATTTCGCTCCTGGCCTTAGCTTACAGTGATTGGTTTACCAACTCCGGATCCGTTCCCAGCGCCGATTCCAAGGCGCCTTCGTAAGCCTCACTCAACTCCGAAATCGACGCCGCCATCACAACCTTGCCATCGAGCGAAATTTCCAGCCGGTCGGGAATCGTCTCTCCGATCACGTCTGCCGCCGCGCCGTGCTTCTCCGCTACTTCTTTGATTCGCGCCAACGTTCTCCGGGTCGCAAGAGATCATGATCCGGCTCGCATCTTCTCCAAACAGCGCAAACTCCGCGGAAAGCCCGCCAGACGCCAAGTTCACCCGCGCGCCCACGCCCTTCGGGAATGCCTTCTCGGACAACGCAACCGCTAAGCCGCCATCCGCGCAGTCATGTGCGGAATCGACCAGGCCATGCTGCAATCAATTCAATGACCGCTTTCTGCAACCCGGCTTCTTTCTCCAGATCAAGCTCCGGCGGATATCCCCACAGCGTGCCGAGAACTTCCTTCGCGTACTCCGACGATCCAAACTCACTCTCCGCATCGGTGATATCGCCCGCTTCTCCTGCGTGCAATAGCACGATCGTGCGTCCGGGCGCGGCGAAATGCATTTTCGCGGCTTTGTGCACGTCCTCGAGAATTCCGACCACTCCCAGCACCGGCGTGGGATAAATGCCTTCGCCCAGCGTCTCGTTGTAGAAGCTGACGTTGCCGCCGGTGATGGGAATCTCCAGTTCTTCGCAAGCTTTCGTGATCCCATCGATCGTCTGCGAAAACTGCCACATGATGTGCGGCTTCTCGGGATTGCCGAAGTTCAGGCAATTCGTCGCCGCCACCGGAGTCGCTCCCGAGCACGCCACTTTGCGCGCGGCTTCGGCGACGGCATGCATCGCGCCCAGCCGCGGATCGAGATAGCACCAGCGCCCGTTGCCATCGAGCGCCATCGCCAGCCCGCGCTGCGAGCCCGGGGTGCTTAATGCGAATCACTCCCGCATCGCCCGCTCCCGGTGCTTCGACCGTATTGGTCTGCACCATGTGGTCGTACTGCTGCCACACCCAGCGCTTGCCGCAGATATTCGGGCTGGCCAGCAGCTGCTTTGAGATGAGCAGTGAAAGTCGCGCAGTTTCGCCGAGCTTGATGTCTTCCGGCATCTCGCGCGGCACCGGCGGTTCCCAGCGCGCCAGCGGACGCTTGTATACCGGGGCATCGTCGGTCAGCGCCGGATTCGGAATCTCCGCCACGACCTTGCCATGCTCCAGCACGCGCAGCGTGTTGTCCGTCGTGACCTTGCCCACTTCGACCGCATCGAGTCCCCATTTTTCGAAGACGCGGAAGACTTCATCTTCGCGGCCTTTTTGCGCCACCAGCAGCATGCGCTCCTGCGATTCGCTGAGCATGATCTCGTAAGGAGTCATGCCGGTTTCGCGCTGCGGCACGCGGTCGAGTTCGATTTCAATGCCCACGCCGCCGCGTCCGCCCATCTCGCAAGTGGAGCACGTCAGTCCGGCCGCGCCCATATCCTGAATGCCGACAATCGCGCCGGTCTGCATGGCTTCGAGGCAGGCTTCGAGCAGAAGTTTTTCGAGGAACGGATCGCCGACCTGCACATTCGGCCGCTTCGCCTCCGAAGCCTCGCTGAATTCCTCGCTGGCCATGGTGGCGCCGTGAATGCCGTCGCGTCCGGTCTTGGCGCCCACGTAGATCACCGGATTGCCTTCGCCCGCGGCCTTCGCGTAGAAAGATTTCATTCTTCCGCACCAGGCCCAGGGCAAACGCGTTCACCAGCGGATTGCCCGAGTAGCAGGGCTCGAACTTGGTTTCGCCGCCGAGGTTGGGCACTCCGAAACAGTTTCCGTAGGAAGCGACGCCGCTGACTACGCCTTCGAGGACTGGAATGATTCTTGTGGAGTTCGTGTTCAGCAACACCTTGCGCACGCGACGTGATCGGCCCAAAGCGCAGCGAATCCATTACCGCGACCGGCCGTGCGCCCATGGTGAAAATGTCGCGCAGAATGCCGCCCACGCCTGTGGTCGCGCCCTGAAACGGTTCGATGAACGATGGGGTGATTGTGGGATTCGATCTTGAAAGCGCAAGCCCAGCCGTCGCCGATGTCGATGATGCCGGCGTTTTCGCCCGGCCCCTGCAGCACGAGCTTGCTGCGCGTGGGCAGGCGCTTCAGATGCACGCGCGACGATTTGTACGAGCAGTGCTCGCTCCACATCACGCTGAAGATGCCGAGTTCGGTGATGGTGGGCTCGCGGCCGCCGAGAAGTTGCTTGATCTTCTCGTACTCATCGGGCGTGAGGCCGTGCTGCCGGAGAGTCTCCGGAGAAAAGGCAGAGGTCAAGGAGGTGGCCATGGGAGGAGCTTCTATTGTCGCATTTGGGGCGCAGCGAGGGTAGCCCATGGAAAAATCCGCGGCGTTCACCGTTCGACTCTCTCCTGCTACGATTCCCTAAGCATGAAATCGATCATCGTAGGAACGGCCGGCCACATCGACCACGGGAAAACGGCGCTGGTGAAGGCGCTGACCGGCATCGACGCCGACCGGCTGGCGGAAGAGAAGCGCCGCGGCATCACCATCGACCTGGGTTTCGCGCATCTCGACTTGGCGGGCGCGAACGGCGAAGCCGCTTCACATCGGTTTTGTCGACGTCCCGGGCCACGAGCGTTTTGTGCGCAACATGCTGGCCGGCGTGGGCGGCATCGACTGGTGCTGCTGGTGATCGCAGCCGACGAGTCGATCAAGCCGCAGACCCGGGAGCACTTCGACATTCTGCAACTGCTGGGCGTGCAGCGCGGCATCACGGTGCTGACCAAGTCGGACGCCGTGGACGCGGAGACGCTCGACGTGGTGCGGATGGAGGTGGAAGAGTTCCTGCGCGGGACTTTCTGGATACCCAAGATCCTTGGACAACCCAAAATCCATCGTTGCCGTGAGCTCGCTGACCGGCGCTGGGCTGGACGATCTGAAGCGGGCGATGATCGCGGCGGCGGCGGAAGTGCAGCCGCGCGACTCCGCGCCCTGGCGCGCTTGCCTATCGATCGCGTGTTCACCATGAAAGGATTCGGCACGGTCGTGACCGGAACTCTGGTGGCGGGGACGATTCGTCGCGAAGACGAGTTGGAAGTTTTTCCCGACCGGCCAGAGGGTTCGAGTGCGTGGAGTGCAGGTGCATGGGCAGGCTGCCGATGCTGCGGTTGCCGGGCAGCGCACCGCTCTGAATCTGGCGGGCGCGAGCACGGAAGACTTGTCGCGCGGCATGACGCTGGCGCCGGTCGCGACGTTTGCGACGACGCGGCGAGTGGATGTGCGGCTGAGCCTGTTATCCTCCGCGCCGCGCCCGCTGAAATCCCGGACGCGAGTGCACTTCCATTCCAACACGATGGAAACGGTTGCCGAGATCACGCTCCATGCCGTCAAGCAGCTGGCTCCGGGCGCGCAGGCTTTCGCGCGGCTGAAGCTTCCCGAGCCGGCACTCTTGCTGCCCGGGGACCGATTCATTATCCGCCAGTTTTCGCCGGTCGTGACCATCGGCGGCGGCGTTGTGCTGGATGCTGCTCCGATTCCCGCGGATGGCAGGACACGAAGGTTTCTTTGAGATTCTGGCTGCCGGCGATCCCGAAAGGATGCTGAGAGCCCGCATCGCGAGGCGCGGTCATGGCGGAATCCCGATGTCGCGGCTTATCGCCGAAACTGGGTGGACCAGGAACTTCATCGAAGCGCGACTCGCCTCGGCCGTGAAAGACGGTGCGCGTGCTGCGAATCGGCGACCTGTTTGTGGACGCGGCGGCAATCGTCCGGCTGCAACAACTCATCGTGAGCACGGTGGAGGGTTTTCACCGCAAGAACTCTCTGGTGGGCGGGATTGCGCGGGAAGCATTGCGCGAGCAGGTGAAAGCGTCGTCGGAGGTCTTCGCGGCATCGCTTGAACTGCTGTCTCGGGAAAAGAAAATCGACGTTGCCGGCGATCTGGTGCGGCTGCCCGGTCACGGCGTGGTGATGAAGGACGAGGAAGCCGAATCAAAGAAGAAGATCGAGGCGGCGTTTGCCGGCGGCTGGACTGAAAGTTCCCGCGCTCCACGAAGTGATCGCCGGGCTCAAGGTGGACAAAGCTCGCGCGCAGAAGATCGTCACGCTGTTGTTGCGGGACAAAGTTCTGATCAAGGTTTCTGACGAGCTGGTATTTCATCGCAGCGCGCTGGAGGAGTTGCGGCGCTTCGTGGCGGCGCAAAAGGCCGAAATCTCCGAAGATGGATGTGGCGCAGTTCAAGGAACTGACGGGCGTCAGCCGGAAGTACGCCATTCCCCTGCTGGAATATTTGGACCGGGAACGCGTGACCCGGCGCGTGGGGGATGCGCGGGAAATTCTCTAGCCACGGATTTGCGCGGATCTGCACGAATAGAACAAGACCGAAGAGGCCATGTTTTTTTGGATCCGTGGAAATCCGCGTAAATCCGTGGCGAAGAGGTCAGATCTTCTCTTCCGGAAACTCCACTTCCAGTCCCAGCGGGTCGGTAAATCGATTGGTCAGGTTGGCGAGTCCCGTCAGCAGATGGATGTCGACGATCTCCGGTTCGGAAAAATCCTTTTTCAAAGGCGCGAAGTCGGCATCGTTGATGTCGTGCGGCGTGCGCGTCAGTTTTTCAACATAGATGAGGGCAGCGCGTTCTTTTTCGTTGTAGCGCGAATAATCTCCCGCTTGGAGCGCGGACCAGTCTTCTGCGGTCAGCCCCACTCGTTTCGAGGACGCGACGTGGTGCTGGGTGCAGTAGTGGCATCCGTTGATCAGCGAGACGCGAAGGTAGATCAATTCATAGAGCTTGCGATCGAGGGAGCGTCCCACGCTGGCGTAGAAGGTTAGAAAATTCTTAAGCATCTCCGGTCGATGGGCGAGCGCCTTCTGTGCGTTGCCCGGCTTGCCACGCAGCGCCTTTTCGTAAATTTCTTTTACATCGGGAGAAGCTGCTTCTTGGTCAATCAAGCTAATCCGCGCCATGCGATTCCTCCAGGGTCGAAAGTCCAGCTGATTCAATCATAGATGAAGCGCAGGTCGAGGCCGCCAGAACGTGAAGGTAAGCCGCGAATTGCCGATAAACACAGGGTGAAACCCGGTGTGGCATGCGTCGGAGATGACGGTGTATCGCTACAGTCCGGTCGCGCTAGTGAGCGGAGTGTGTCGTGAAACAGGCGTGAAGAGCGGGAAACCCTATTTGCACCAGGAGAGGTTTTACCGACACCTGGCTGCTGAGGGGCGGGACTTGGTTGTGCGTAGCCAGCCCGTCAACGCTCATCGCTCATCGCGCGGTGAGGAACGGCGCGTTCTCAAGGGAAGGCTTTGCGGGCCGATAGTAACGAGTGAGGCGTCCTGCGATGAGAACGATGATGGTGCTTGCGCTGATGGCCTGTGCGGCAGTCCCGTCCAGCTACGCGCAGGAGATTTCTGATCCCGATGTGACTGCCGAGATTGTAGCGATGGAGCAAGTTTGGAACCAGGCCTATGTTCTCAAAGACACCAAGGCGCTGGAGAAGATTCTTGACGACAGATTCGTCAACGTCGACGCAGACGGTAGATTGATCACCAAGGCAGACATGTTGGCGGACCTGAAGGGATCCACCGGGCTGCAGATCTTAACGGAATCGACCGAGGTGCATGCGCACGGAGACACCGCGATCGCCACCGGTATTTTTCGGATCAAGGGAGTACAGCGAGGGAAGCCGTTTGCGCGGCGAGCGCGTTTCGTAGACACCTGGCTTTATAGGAACGGGCGGTGGGTCACGATTGCGGGGGTGGTAACTCCGATGGGGGACTGACGACGGGCGACTTTCCCGCTTTGCAGTCGATCCCGGCCGAGAGCCGATCTCATGAAAACGACGGTCTGGTTGTTGATGGTGATGTGCGCGTTGTCGCTGTCCGTTTCCACACAGGAGAGTAACGAAGGTGGGACCGAGGCGGCTATTCGTGCGCTCGAGCGCGAATGGGTGGAGGGGCAATCGCGCAACGATAACCGCGCCTTGGATCTGATTTTCGATAATTCCCTGGTGTACGTCGAGTACGGCAAACTGGTGACGAAGGGCGAATACCTGTCGAGGATCAAAGAGGCGGGAGCGCTGAGCCAGATCGTTATGGAACCCATGACTGTGCGAACGTTTGGAAACACGGCCATCGTGGTGGGAACCTACCGGGAGCGGGAAATAAAAGGCGGAAAGCCCCGCATGAAACGCTGGCGGTTTGTGGATACCTGGGTATACAAGGAGCGCGGATGGGTGCTGGTTGCGGCCGCCGCCGCGCCCCTGACAGCACAGTGACCGCGTTGCCCGTTCTCGCGGTTCGCATTGTCTCGCGGTTTTCTTGAGCGTTTCCTGAGCGTCGCGGTCGAGGAACCAGGAAATCTCCGCCCCGCTGCCCGACCCGATAGTATAGAGATACTTGTCGCGCCCAGCCTTGCTCTTTAGAGTGTGCGCGAAGCCTTTCGCCGCCGTGGCATCGGGAAGGCGCTGTTGGCCGCGGTAGCGCGCGTTGCGGTCGACGAGCACTGTTACGGCATACACTGGGAGGTGCTCAACTGGAACTCTCCGGCGATTGAGCTGTACAAGGAACTCGGAGCGATATTCCGCGATCCGTGGCGCCCCGTGCTTCTCACCGACGAAGCTCTGCGGCGGCTGGCGGAGAAGGCACAGTGAAGATAAAGAAAACGACAAAAACAAAAACAAAAACGAAGATCGCCAACGCCAGCGGCCCCGTGCGTTGTTTTGCAACGCAGGCCGCTTGGGCGGAATGGCTGGAGAAGAATCATCGCAACTCCGAAGGTTTGTGGTTGCGGTTGGCGAAGAAGGGCTCGGCCCTGCCGTCGCTGACGTACGCCGAGGCCCTGGAAGTGGCCTTGTGTTATGGATGGATTGACGGTCAGAAGCGTGGTGAGAGCGAGGCGGCGTGGCTGCAACGATTTCTCGCGCGGTCGCCGAACAGTGTGTGGTCGAAGATCAATCGCGACAAAGCAGTCGCCTTGATCGCAAATGGCCGGATGAAAGCTGCGGGCTTCGAAGCCGTGGAGGCCGCGAAGAAAGCGGAAGGTGGGATGCGGCCTACGACTCGCCGAAAACCGCCGAGGTTCCAGAGGACTTGCAGGCGGCTTTGGATGCTTGTCCCAAGGCGCAGGATTTTTTTCGGTCTCTCGACGGCGCAAACCGGTACGCTGTGCTGTATCGAATCCAGACGGTGAAGAAAGTGGAGACGCGAGCGCGAAAGATTCGGGAGTTTGTCGAGATGCTGGAGCGGAACGAGAAAATTCACCAGCCGCGGAAAACGCCCCGGGCGTCAGAGTAGACGGCTAAGCCGACAGAATGGCAATCATCAAAATCATAGGAGCGGGGCTGGCCGGGTCTGAGGCGGCGTGGCAATGCGCGCGGCGAGGCTTGGACGTGGAATTGTTCGAGATGCGTCCGGTGCGCTCGACCCCGGCGCACCAGACGGCGGATTTTGCCGAACTGGTGTGCTCGAACTCGCTGAAATCCGATAGTGAGAACACGGCGCCGTGGCTGCTGAAGGAAGAGATGCGGCGCGCGGGTTCGTTGCTGCTGGAGATTGCGCGGGAATGCGCGGTCCCGGCGGGCCACGCTTTGGCGGTGGACCGGGTTACGTTTGCGGCGCGGGTGACGGAAGCGATTTCGCGCGAGCGCGCATTGCGGTGCGGCGCGTAAGAAGTTATGGCCGTGGATCGAGATGGAGGCGGCGGTATCACCATCATCGCCACGCGGGCCGCTGACTTCGGATGGACTGGCTGCGGAGATCGCGCGGCTGAGCGCGTCGGCGAAAAGAGTCGAGAGCTGAGCGGGCGAGTCGCCAGCTCCAGACATGCTCGTCGGCGCATGGCTCTCCAGACGCGGTTCATTACGGCAATCCGCACTTGTATTTCTACGATTCGATCAGCCCGATTGTGGAGGCCGACTCGATCGATATGGCCCGCGTGTACATGGCGGCGCGGTATGACAAAGGTTCGGCGGACTACATCAACTGCCCGATGACGCCAGAGGAATACGGCTGTTTTTTACGATGCGCTGCTGGCGGCGCAGTCGGTCGAAGAGCGCGATTGGGAAAAGCTGAACTACTTCGAAAGCCTGCCTGCCCATCGAAGAGATTGCGCGCCGCGGGCGCGATACTCTGCGCTTTGGTCCGATGAAGCCGGTGGGCTTAATCGATCCCCGCACCGGCAAGATGCCCTATGCGGTGGTGCAGTTGCGGCAGGAGAATCTGCGAGCGGATTCCTACAACCTGGTGGGATTCCAGAATCATTTGAAGTTTGGCGAACAGGCGCGCGTGCTGCGCCTGATTCCCGGTCTGGAAAACGCGCGGTTTCTGCGCTACGGGCAGATTCACCGCAATACCTACATCAATGCGCCCGACTCTGTTGCAAGAGACGCTGCAGATGAAAGCGCATCCCCAGGTTTTCTTCGCCGGGCAGATTTGCGGGGTCGAAGGCTACGTGGAGTCGATTGCGACTGGACTCTTGGCCGGGATGCATGCGGCTGCTCTGAGTTTCCGGCGGCGAGTTTGAGCCCGCGCCGCGAGCCTCGGCCTTCGGCTCTCTCACCCACTATGTGACCCACGCCGATGCCAGGAACTTTCAACCCGCGAATATCACCTTCGATCTGCTGCCTCCGCTGGAGAAGAAGATTCGCGACCGCAAAGAGCGTCATCGGCTGCAGTGTGAGCTGAGCGCTCCGAGAATTCGACGGATGGCTGGAAGCGTCGGCTCGAGCTGTGACACGGCTTGAAGTATGAAGTAGGTTGCAGCCTGAGCATGGCTGCCCGGACCTGCGTCCGACCAGAGAGAGGCCCGTTCCTCAGCACTGATTTTTCCTGCAACAAAATCCTTACCAGCACGTATCTAATCCTAAGTGGGCCCGCGGGATTACCTTCTCTTCCCGGCTTCGTCCAATCCAGTGTCATGACGGTACGGGACCTCATTTTCGACGTCCTGCGGACGCTCTGGGCGCACAAGCTGCGCGCCTTCCTCACGATGTTCGGTATAGCCTGGGGCATTGTCTCGATTGTGCTCATGGTGGCGGCTGGGCGAGGGGCTGCGCAAAGGGCAGGAAGCGCAGGCGCGGAACCTGGGCAAGGACGTGATGATTGTCTTTCCACGGCCGGACCAGCCTGCAGGCGGGTGGCACTCATGCCGGGCGCGTGGTGCACTGGGAAGATGAAGATGTTCCGGTGGTGCAGGCGGAATCGCCGGACTGCGAGTACGCGATTCCGGAACTTGAGCAAGATACGGTGCGAGTGCACAGCAATTTCAATAACGCAGCATTTACCGTGACCGGATCCTATCCGCCGTTTGCATATATCCGCAGCCTCGACGTCGGGCGCGGGACGTTTCTATGACTGGGACGACATGCGCGAGGCCCGGCGCGTGGCATTTCTCGGCTCGGATGCGGCCAAGCAATTGTTTCCGGGGCGGAATCCGGTGGGCGACACAATTTATTTGAACGATTTTCCCTACACCGTGATCGGCGTGATGGCGAAGAAGAAGCAGGATTCCAGTTACGACGGCTGGGATGTGAACAAAGTGTTCCTGCCTTTTGCCGCGATGCGTCGCGACTTTCCGGACAAACCTCCCGGGACGGATTTCACCTTCGATCAATTATTGGTGACGCCGAAGTCGGTCGATCAGCATGCCGCTTGCAAACATGAAGTGCGCAGTGGCGCTGGCCCGTATGCACCGCTACGATCCCAACGACAAGGAAGCTTGTCCGATCTGGGATACGGTGCAGGAGGCGCAGGCTTTCAAGACGATGACCGATGGGATGAAATTCTTCCTCGGGGCGGTAGGGATTGTGACGCTGCTGCTGGGCGGCATCGGAGTCATGAACGTCATGCTGGTTGCCGTGCGGGAGCGGACGCGGGAGATCGGGGTGCGCAAGGCGATTGGCGCTCCGGCAGGGACGATTCTGCGGCAATTTTTTATCGAAGCGCTGATCATTGCTCTCTTGAGCGGAGGGATCGGGCTGGGCGTTGCATTCGGATTCTGCGCGCTGGTGAATATGTTGCCGATGCCCGATTTTTTTGCGGGACTGGTCCCGAGTTGGAGTTCGGGCTTGATTGCTGCCGGGCTGTTGGGAGCGATCGCTGTGGGCGCGGCGCTTGTATCCCGCGCGGAGGGCGGCGTCGATTGATCCGATTGAAGCGCTGCGGTATGAAGCGGGCGGATAAGAGCCTTCGACCACTGAAGGACACGAAGGTTCACGAAGGAAATCCTGTAGCCGTTCGGCAACCTGAGTGGTACTTCGTGTCCTTTATGGTTCAAAGATTCTAAGACATGCTGATTGAAATCATTCTCGAAGCCTGGATTGCGCTCAAGCGGAATGTGACGCGCAGCTTCCTCACTATGCTGGGGATCGTCTGGGGAATTGCGACGGTGACTTTGTCTGATCGCGTACGGCAACAGTTTTCGCAGCGTTCTGGTGCATGGCTTTGACGCGTTCGGCAAGGGCGCAGTGATTTGCTGGCCGCAGCAGACCAGCGAACAGCCGGGCGGGCAGCGCGCTGGCAAGAAAGTCGTTCTCGAGCAGGCCGATCTGGACATGGTGAAGCAGACGGCTTCGCTGGTGAAGCACGTTTGCCTGGAAACGGTCCGGCGCCCGGGGATCTCCTATGGCGACCGCATGGTGGGAACGGCGCCGGTGCGCGGCGTTTGTCCGGAGTACGGCGAAATGCGAAATGAAGTCCCGTCCGAGGGCCGCTGGATCGACGCTGAGGACGAACTCGAACGGCGGCGCGTGATCTTTCTGGGCGGACGATTGAAGGAAGAGTTGTTCAGCGGACGGCCAGCGGTCGGCGAGACGGTGCAAGTCTCCGGCATACGCTTCACCGTGATCGGCGTGATGGCGCGAAAGATTCAGCTCAGCAACTATTTCTCCAGCGACGACGAGTCCTCGTGGATTCCGTATTCCGCGGCCGGTGATTTGTGGAACACGCGCTATGCCGCCGTGATGGTGTTCGAGCCGATTGCTCCGCAGTTCGAAAAAAAGGCCATGGCGCAGGTGCTGGCCGCGGTCGCCACGCGGCAGAATTTTTCGCCGACCGACTCCAAGGCCTTGCAGATGTTCGGGCGGGACGAATTTCGTCCGGTCATCGACGCGCTGACCATCGGACTGCAAGTGCTGCTGACTTTCATTGGCACCTTGACTCTCGGAATCGGCGGCGTGGGCGTGATGAACATCATGCTGGTCTCGGTCGACGAGCGCATTCGCGAGATCGGCCTGCGCCGCGCGCTGGGAGCGCGCAAGCGTCACATCAAGCTGCAGTTCCTGGCGGAGACGTTGCTGATCATGCTGATTGGCGGCGCCATCGGCGTATTGCTTTCGTATCTAATTGCATGGTCTGTAGGGACCTGCCCATGATGGGGCCGCTGTTTGAAGACGATTCCGGCCAGGGCGACATTCATCTGCGAATTTCGATGATGACGGTGATTCTTTCCAGCGTAGTTTTGCTGGTGGTGGGCGTGATCAGCGGGCTGGTGCCGGCGATGCGGGCATCGAAGCTCGATCCGGTGGAAGCCTTGCGCTACGAGTAACTAGAAGTAATAACTGCCGACCGTTTCCCTTCGATCAAGGTTCTCTCGCCAATCCGCGGCTGGCCGCACGAACAAGGAACTCTGTGGCCTTCCGAGGTGTCTGATGTTGCAGACACGCGCGTGCCTGAGAGGAGTAAATCCAATGTCTTTCTCCATGTCAGGAAATGGGGCAGGCGGAGGTGCGCGCGGTCCGCAAATTAACGTCACGCCGCTGATCGATGTGCTGCTGACCTTGATCATTATGTTCATGCTGGTCGTGGCGATGGATCCGGAGTACGGGGAAAAAGTGCAGATTCCGCAACCACCCAAGGACCAAAAGTCCGCGCCCGAGCCCGAAGGTACCGTCGTGATCCAGGTGGTGTGGACTTCGAAGGACGCCCCGCCAACGGTGAGGATCAATCAGGAGGATGTCCGCTGGGACGACCTGGAGTTGCGGCTGGGGCAGATTTATTTGAAGCGTGCCGAGAAGGTGGCTTTCGTCCGCGGCGATGCTGACGTGAATTTTCTGTACGTCGCCGACGTGATTGATTTGGCGTATCACGCAGGCGTGCGGCGCATCGGGTTGCTGACGCAGGGGCAGGAGCTGAAGCGGGAATAATTCCTTTCCCGTGCGTTCAGAATGCTGGTTACGGGAGTGACCTTTCATCGAACCGGCGGAGATAGAAGGATGGAAGTCGTGCAGGGATCCCGAAGATCGGTGAAGCTGTTCACGAGTGTCGACGCCACGGCGTTCGCCACCATCCTCGTCATACTGATAGTGATCATTTTGGTTTTCGCATCGATGTCATCCAACCGGCATCATGCGGTTAGCGTCGACCTTCCACAGGTTTCGCGCCCCGCCTCAATGCCGGGTGCGCTCCGGGAAGATGCGATGCAGATCACGATCCTGCGTGACGGCCAGGTCTACTTCGGTAATGACAGAATCTCGCCGGATGACCTGGCGCAGAAAATCCAGAATCGGTTGAAGGATCGGGAAGTGGAACGGAGGGTTTATGTCGCCGCCGATACGCGGGCGCGGTGGGGCGTCGTGAAGGCGGCGCTGGACCAGGTGCGCTCCACCGGAATCATCAGGGTCGCATTTCTGGTCAGCCGGCGCCCGTCTGCAATCGCCACGCCTTAGCAGCCGCAACCCGGCCCGGCCGGCGCCGCCATAAGAGTTTGCTTGCTACGAATTTCTGGCTCTGTTCTTGATCCAGATCGGCGTCCCTACAAATCCGAAGGCCTCGCGGATCTGGTTTTCCAGAAACCGCTGGTAGGAAAAATGCAGTTTCACGGCGCGGTTGGTGAACAGCACGAACGTCGGCGGGGCAACCGAGGCTTGCGTCATATAAAGAATCTTTACGCGCTGGCGCATCGGAACGGAGGCGCGCTCGAAGTCCACGCGCTCGATGAAGCGGTTCATCTGTGAAGTGGTCACGCGTTTGCGGCGTTCGCTGGCAACTTCTTCCAGCAGCGGGAAGATTTTCTCCGTGCCCTTGCCGCTTTGTGCAGAAATAAAAACAATAGGCGCGTAGTTCAGGAACTTCAGGGCATCGCGCAGGCGTTGCTCGTAGGCGTCGCGATCGCCGGGACGCTTGCTCTCGCGCATACGTTCCGACTTGGTCGGCCGCGCCGCTTTCTCCTTGCCGCTGATCTTCTCAGGATGGAGCACCAGATCCCACTTGTTGACCACGATGATGAGGGAGCGTCCGCTCTCGTGGGCAAGGCCGGCGATCGAAGCGTCGAGCTGGCTCACGCCTTCGGTGGCGTCGATCACCAGCAGCGCGATGTCGGCGCCTTCCAGATGCTTGCGCGCCATCACCACCGAAAGTTTTTCGGCCATCAGGTGCGTCTTGCCTTTGCGGCGGATGCCGGCGGTGTCGATGAAGCGGAAGCGGCGCCCGTTGTGCTCGACGATCTCGTCGACTGCATCGCGCGTGGTGCCGGGGATCGGCGAGACGATCGCCCGGTCGGAAGACGTCAGGCAATTCAGCAGCGTGGACTTGCCCACGTTGGGGTGCCCGATAATCGCGACTTTGGTTTCGTGGGCTTCGGTCGGCGCAGTGTGGTCATCGGCTGCGAGTCGCTCGTCACTGAGTGACTGCGATTCCTCTGTGTTCTCTGTGTCCTCTGTGGTTACGTGTTCTTCTGCATGCGCAGGAAGAGCGGCAATCACCGCGTCCAGCAGATCGTCGATGCCGCGCCCGTGCTCCGCTGAAATCGGAAACATCTTCGGAATGCCGAGGCGATGAAAGTCGTCGACCAGCGACGATTGTTTCTCACTGTCAACCTTGTTTACGGCCAGAAACAGCGGCCGGTTCGCCTTGCGCAGCAACCGCACCAGTTCAAGGTCGGGGCCGGCGAGCTCGGTGCGTCCGTCGATCACCATTATGATCGCCGCGGCCTCGTCGAGCGCAACGCGGGCCTGACGATAGATTTCCGACGGGATGAGATCTTTCTCTTCGGGCAAAATGCCGCCCGTGTCAACGATGCGCAGCCGGCGGCCTTCCCACTCGGCATCGCCATAGAGCCGGTCGCGAGTGATCCCGGGCTCGTCACCGACAATGGCGCGGCGCGACCCCACGATGCGGTTGAAGAGTGTGGACTTGCCTACGTTGGGGCGTCCTACGATGGCGACTGTAGGAATGCCGGCGGCGGTAGTGGCGAGAGTGCTCGTCGAATTGTAAGTAGGCTGAGTCAAAATGAAGTTTTGTGGAGCGGCGGACGCCTCGTCCGCCAGCCTGGGTCAGCGGATCCGCGTGTTTCCTGAACGTCGCTTCTCATGTTCTGCGAACCAATGTTCTCCGAACCATGGTCCTGCAACCAAGCATCGGAGCTTCGTACGCGGCGGGCGGACGAGGCGTCCGCCGCTCCATGGCTGCTGCCGGGTGGAACTCGTATTATAGAGACTCTTGGCCTCGTCGACTTCAAATCGGGCACTTCCCAGCGGCAAAGACGCTTCGCTGCACCAATTTTTCGCTCCCGGTGGGGTGCTCTCGCGCACCCATCCAGCCTATGAATTTCGTCGCGGCCAGCTGCAGATGGCGCAGTCGGTCGAGCAGGCACTGGACGAAAAGCGTCATCTGATCGTGGAAGCCGGTACCGGCACAGGCAAAACGCTGGCCTATCTGATGCCCGTGATCCGTTCGGGCAAGCGCGTCATTATTTCGACTGGGACGAAAAATTTGCAGGAGCAACTTTTTTACAAGGATGTTCCCTTCCTTGAGCAGGCGCTCTACGGTGAGGCGTCCGGCCCTCGCCTGTCGGTCTGTTATATGAAAGGCCGCAACAATTATTTATGCCGCAAGAAGCTGTATGACCTCACGGATCAGCCCGTGTTGAGCGGTTTGGAGGAGATCGAGCAGTATCGTGCCATCGCCGCCTGGGAGAAGACGACGGGAACCGGCGACCGCGCTGAGTTGGCGGAACTGCCTGAGGCCAGCCTGCTCTGGCACAAGCTCGATGCCCGCGTCGACGCCTGCATTGGTCAGAAGTGCAGCGAGTTTGAGCGTTGCTTCATCACCGAAATGCGCCGCAAAGCGATGGAGAGCGACATCATCATCGTTAACCATCACCTGTTTTTCGCCGATCTCGCCATCAAACTGCAGGCCGATGGCGCGCCCGACGCGGGCATTCTGCCGGAAGCCGCCGCTGTAATTTTCGATGAAGCCCATGAACTGGAAGATGTGGCCGGAAATTATTTCGGCATTTCGGTGAGCAATCTGCGAGTGGATGATCTGGCGCGCGACGTGGAGCATTCGCTGCAGCATCACCGCATGCTTTCGGCTTCGCTCTCAGGGGCGCTCGGAAGTTTGCGGGAACGTTCGCAATTTTTTTTTTCGTTGCTGCCTCCCGGGGATGGACGATTTGCGTTCGACACGCGCCGAGAGTTTCTCGAGGAGAACGGCGACGAGTATGTCGCCTTGAATCAGTCGCTGACCCGGCTGGCGGGCGAACTCGAAGGCTTGCCGCAAAAGCCGGAGGAAGTGTTCAAGTTTGTGCGTCGCGCGCAGGAAATTCAGATGCAGCTCGGCTTCGCGATGGAAGCGGAGGATCGCAATACTGTGTTTTGGATTGAACGCCGCGGCGGGCGTTGGGGCGTGGCGCGGTCGGGTCGAATGCAGCGTCTGAAGGCGCGCGTGGCAGGCAGAATGTTTTCCTGCAGGCGACGCCGATTGATGTTGGCCCGATTCTGCGTGAGTATCTGTGGTCGAAGCTGGAGTGCGCGGTGCTGACTTCGGCGACACTGGCCGTGGGCGGCGGGTTTGAGTACATCCGGCAGCGGCTTGGGTCTGGAGCATGCGCGCGAGTCGGTGCTGCCGTCGCACTTCGACTATGAGAGCCAGGCATTGTTCTACGTGCCGCCGGACCTGCCCGATCCGCGCACGCCGCAATTTACGGCGAAGGCGGCGGAGCGCATTCGCAGACTGCTGGAGATCACGCGCGGGCGGGCGTTCGTCCTGTTTACGAGCTATGCGCAGATGAACGATGTTTATCAGCGGCTGCTGGGGAAGTTGGACTATCCCCTGCTGCAGCAAGGGGATGCGCCGAAGAGCGCGCTGCTCGAGGAGTTCCGGCTGACGCCGAACGCGGTGCTGTTCGCGACATCGTCGTTCTGGCAGGGGGTGGACGTGCAGGGCGAGCAGTTGAGTTGCGTGATCATTGACCGTTTGCCGTTTGCGGTGCCGAGCGACCCGGTGGTGGCGGCGCGGGTGAAAGCGATTGATGCCGACGGGTGGGAACGCGTTCTTTGACTATCAGGTGCCGGCTGCCGTGATCACGTTGAAGCAGGGCTTTGGCAGGCTGATCCGGTCGCTGCACGACCGCGGACTTCTCGTGCTGCTCGACAACCGGATTCTGAAGAAGCAATATGGGCGCGTTTTCATTGAAAGCCTGCCGGATTACAAGCGGACTACGGATATGAAAGTGGTGGAAGAGTTTTTTGGGGCGTGAACTTGTTGGTATCGGGTCAGTTTGTTTAGAGTCGGCTAGTCGAGCCGGGATGCACCCTTCGCAATGGCGGCGTCCATCTCCTCGAACGATGCTGGTTTGGTTCGACGACCGCGAAACATTCCGCCCAACGCTTTGATGCTTCCCGTGATTGGGATGATTGTGAATTGACTCTTTCCATTTCGACGAAGTCGATGCGGTCTCCGGGCCGAAGGCCGAGCGCGGATCGCACTTTGTGAGGAATGGTGACCCTTCCTCTTGAATCGACGATCGGCAAAGATTCGTCCTCCAAGTGTAGATCGACAATTTGCGCGTCAAGTTGAGCGATGGGGGCCGTGGTTATTCCGCCCTTTCGGGGCTGGTTGTTTCCCGCTGGGGCGACCCACGGCTTACGCCCCTTCGACAGGCTCAGGGTAGGCTGTGGGCCGCATTCTTGCGCCGCTTCGAGACTTCGTTGGCGGTCTTCATTCGAGGTGGCTCAAGCTATTTTTGCTTCTCTGCGGTGCTCGCGTTAGGCATCACTCCCACCACAATCCCAGACGGCTCCCCTTTCGTGTGATAGACGCGTTCCGTGGCCTTCACAAAGTCCGCCGGCTTGGCGTCGGGAATGTTGACGAAAGTTTGCGGGTTGCGATCCGTCAGCGGGAACCAGGAGCTCTGCACCTGCACCATAATGCGATGCCCCCGGCGGAAGGTGTGGTTGATGTCCTGCATGGTGAAGTTGATCTCTTCCACTTTGCCGGGCGGGAACGGTTCCGGCTTTTCAAAGCTGTGGCGGAATTTTCCGCGGAAGGGTTCGCCGCGCACCAGTTGCTGGTAGCCGCCCATGGTGAACGACGGGGCGGCTACATCTTTCCTGGGCCTGTCGCGGTCTTCAGGGCGAGGCGCATCTTGTTTGCTGTCCGGGTAATCGGGCGGATATACGTCAATCAGTTTCACGTCCCAGTCGGAATCCGTGCCACTCGTGGAAACGAAAAGCCGTGGCGAGATCGGTCCGGCAATCGTCACGTCTTCCTCCAGCACTGGAGTTTCGTAAACCAGCACGTCGGTGCGGCTGTCGGCGAAACGCTGATCCGACAGCATATATTCCTGCGGTACATTCAGCGCCGCATAATTCACAAACGGCACTGGCTTGGCGGGATCGCTGACATATTCGTCGTAGGATGCAGGCTCCGTTGTGGGCGCTTCAAACGACAGGGTTCCATTGCCGTGAAAGTAGAGAGTTTTCGCCTCGGCATTTTTTGGCGGCCACGCAGAGTATTGCCGCCACACATTCGTGCCCGTCTCAAAGACATACGCTTTCGGAAGTTTCGCGTCGCCATTGCCCTTGAGGTACTGCTCAAAAAATGGGAAGAGAATGTTCTTCCGGTAATACTCGCCGGTGTTCGAGGCAAAGTCCACGCGTCCCAGGTGCTCCCCGTCATAGCGCGCCCAGCCGCCATGTACCCAGGGCCCGACCACGAGAGCATTAAAGATTCCGGAATTGTTTTTGTCGATCGAATGAAAGGTCGTGAACGGACCCTGTAGGTCTTCCGCATCGAACCACCCACCCACGGTGAGCACGGCACAATGAATGTTCTTCATGTGCGGCGCCAGATTGCGAACTTTCCAGTAATCGTCAAAAGTATCGTGTTGCACCTGGTCATCCCAGAGCGCGCTCTTACCTTCCAGATACTTCCGCAGATTCGACAGTGGCCCGGTCTCAGATAAAACTCGTAGGCGTCTTTGGTTCCCCAATCGAACGGCACGGACCCCTTCGGCGGGAGTTGCGGATTTTCCTGTGGCTTGAATTGACTGTAGAACCCGAAGTTCGCCGCCAACATGAATGCTCCGCCGTGGTAGGCATCGTCTCCCATGAAAAGGTCGGTCATGGGAGCCTGCGGCGAAGCCGCCTTCAGCGCCGGATGCGAGTCGATGATGCTGGCCGAAGTGAAAAATCCTGGATAGGAAATTCCCCAAATCCCGGCATTTCCGTTGTTGTTCGGGACATTCTTAAGCAGCCAGTCGATGGTGTCGTACAGATCGCTGGCGTCGTCAACGTCCTTGCTCGACTTCTTGTCGTCGATGTGTGGACGCATCTCAACGAATTGCCCCTCCGACATGTAGCGCCCCCGCACATCCTGAAACACAAAGATGTATCCCGCCTTGTCAAAGTCCGGCGAGGGGCCGAGTTGCGTGCGGTACAGGTCGACTCCGTACGGGCCAACGCTGTAGGGTGTGCGATCGATCAGAAACGGGTAAGGACGCGAACTATCTTTCGGCACGTAGACGGATGTGAACAGGTGAACGCCGTCCCGCATCGCGATCCTGTACTCGTACTTCGTGTAGTGCTCTTTGACGTCAAAGTCCGGCGGATCGGGCCGGTTCTGGGCCCAAACGCCGGCACTCAAGCTCAGGATGAAAAGCGACACGATCCAGTATTTGCGCAGCATGCCCGCTCCTTAGGATGGAATAGCAATCAGGCAAGCTACATTCCGCGGGGAGCCGGAGTCAAGCGAGCTTCGTCAAGCGAACTGCCCCCGTACCCCATTCCAGCGGTACAATATATGTTTCGCCATTCAGCGCAGCCAGCCCTGTTTTTGCGCCCTGGCTGCCGGGGGACCATGTTCGAAGTTACGGTCGAAGATACGTTTGCCGCGGGCCATTACCTGCGCAACTACAAGGGCAAGTGCGAGAATCCGCACGGCCATAACTACAAGATCCGGGTGACGCTGGCGGGAGCGGAGTTGGACAAGGCCGGCTTGCTGCTCGACTTCAAAGATCTGCGCGAGGTCATGAGGCACGTCATCGAGCGCCTCGACCACCAGATGATCAACGAAATCGAGCCCTTTACCGTGATCAATCCGTCGGCCGAGAATCTGGCCAAATATTTTTACGACGAATCCAACGGGAAGCTCAAAGACGTGACCAATGGCCGGGTGCGAGTGAAGGACGTGACCGTGTTTGAAACGGACACCACCACGGCTAAGTACAGTGAATGACACTGTTGCGTCGCTCCATCGGCAGCGCGTCCAAACGCTTTACGATGCAAGTTACGGAAATCTACAAATCGTTACAGGGTGAGTCGACCTTTGCGGGCCTGCCGTGTGTCTTCGTGCGCCTGACGGGATGCAATTTGCGTTGTTCGTGGTGCGACAGCGAGTACACATTCCAGGGTGGCCGCAAAATGTCCATTGCGGAGGTTCTGGAGGAGGTTTCGAGCCTGAGTCCGGGCGGTGGGCTGGTGGAAATTACCGGCGGCGAGCCCATGCTGCAGGAGCGGGAAGTCGTGCCCTTGATGCAGAGCCTGCTCGACGACGGTTACACAGGTGCTGCTTGAGACCAGCGGAGAACGCCCGCTGGAGCGGGTTCCGGCCGCGGTCATCAAGATCGTCGACGTGAAGTGTCCGGACTCGGGAGAGGCTGATACGTTTTGCATGGAGAATCTGGAGGCTCTGTCTGCGCAGCGACGAAATCAAGTTCGTCCTGAGCAGCCGCGCTGGACTACGAGTTTGCCCGGGAGTTTACTCACCGGCACAATCTCGCGGAGCGGGTGAACGCCGTTCTGTTTTCGCCCGCGTTCCGCAAAGATGCGACTGGCGCCCGCGACAGCTCGCACTGTCTGCTCGATCCCCAGGAACTGGCGGAGTGGATGCTCGCCGACAAGGTTCCGGCCCGGCTCGGGCTGCAGTTGCACAAATTCATCTGGGACCCGGCGGTGAAGGGAGTTTGAGGAAAGCGATTGACTGATTGCGGATTGTTGATTGTTGATTGAAACCCAAAAATAGCTACCGGCCTCGGATTTTCAATCAACAATCGGCAATCATCAATCAACAATTAGCAATCTGCTATGCCAAACTTGAGGCGATCCCGCGCAGTCGTCCTCCTGAGTGGTGGAATGGATTCCTGCGTGTGCGCCGCTCTGGCGGGCCGCGACTATGAAGCAGCCGCGGTGCACATCAGCTACGGACAGCGGACCGAGAAGCGCGAGCAGGCAGTCGTTTCTCGCCATCTGCCAGCGCCTGAAAATTCACGACAAGCTTATGGTCCGAAACGAGGCGCTGCGTGCGATTGGCGGGTCGGCGCTCACTGACGACGCCATCGCCGTGCCCACGGGCGGGGAGATTGGGTCCGGGGTTCCGGTCACCTACGTCCCTTTCCGCAATGCGCATTTCCTGGCTGTGGCCGTAAGCTGGGCCGAGGTGCTGGGCGCGGAAAAGGTGTACATTGGCGCGGTTGAGCCCGACAGTTCAGGCTATCCGGATTGCCGCCCGGCGTATTACAAGGCATTCAACGAAGTGGTCAAAACCGGCACCAAGGACGGGCTGATTGAAATCGTGACCCCGCTCATCGCCATGCGGAAAACCGATATTGTTCGGCTTGGCCTTGAACTGGGTGCGCCCTTCGATTTAACTTGGTCATGTTACAGCCGCGAGGATCAGGCTTGCGGCGTCTGCGATAGCTGCGTGTTGCGCCTGCGCGCCTTCGCGGCCGCGGGCGTGCAGGATCCAATTCCCTACGCAGCGGAATAGACATTTGTTGAAAATGAGATTTCGATCGGCTGTTCAGGAATCGGCCAGCAAAATTCGACTTTGCCGGGAGGCAAAATGAAAAAATATTTCGTAATTCTTCTATTCGTAATTCTGGCGCTTGGGCTGTGTCTTCCCTCGGTCTTCGCCCAGGCTTCAGGAACGGTTAAGGGTGTCTGCAAAGATGCCCAGGGCAATCCCGTCGCGGATGGTGTCGTGGTCTGGGCAAACCAGGACAACGGTCAGAAGTACTCCCTCAAGACCAATAAGAAAGGGGAATATTTCTCGCTCGGACTTACCCCTGGCAAGTACAACGTCACGCTCTACAAGGCTGCCGATGACCAGAAGGCGGGCAAGGAAATGGACCACGTCAACGGGTATCGTGGTCAAACTTGACGAGAACACCGTCGATTTTGACGTGAAGAAGGAAATCGAGGACACCGCCAAGGGCAAGGGCATTTCTGCAGAGCAAGTGAAGCAGCATGCAGGAGCAGCAGGCTAAGGCGGAGAAGGAAAAGTCCACCGTCGGCAAGCTCAACGACAAGCTGAACGCCGCCAAGACCGCGGCCGACGCGGGCGACTATGATACCGCCATCGCGGCCTTGACTGAGGCGACCCAGATGGACGCGACCCGCGACTTGATCTGGTTCAAACTGGGCGACTACTACCGCATGTCGGCGCCCAAGCAAACCGATCCGGCAGAAAAACAGAAGCGCCTCGACTCGGCCGTCGAGTCCTATCAGAAGGCGGTGGATCTCAAGAAGGCCGCCGCCCGACAAGGATCGCGGCTAAGCAGGCCAAGAACCTGGCCGCTTACTACAACAACCTGGCGGATGCTTACTCCGAAGGCGAAGAAAGTCGATGACGCGGTGAAGACCTACGAACTGGCCGCCCAGACCGACCCGTCCTCGGCTGGCGCAGGCCTACTTCAATATCGGCGCGGTCCTCACCAATTCCGGCAGGCAGACGAGGCCAATCGCCGCATTCGATAAATGCATGGCTGCCGACCCGACTCGCGCCGAAGCCTATTATCAGAAGGGTGTGAACTTGCTCGGCAAAGCGACGCTTCAGGGCGACAAAACCGTCGCTCGCGCCCGGCACTGTCGAAGCCTTCCAGAAGTACCTGGAAATTGCGCCTACGGGCCCGAATGCGCGAAAGCGCCAAAGCCCTGCTGGCCAGCATTGGGGCCAAGGTGGAAACCAGCTACGGCACGAAGAAGAAGACTGCCAAGAAGAACTAGTTACTTTCGGATCAAGCCGATCATATCGAGCCAATCGAGGGCGGCTCAATCGAGTCGCGCCAATGATTTGCGGCTCTCAAACGGGCCGCCCATTTTTGCGTTTGAGCAGGCCCGTGTGGTTACCAAAGTCTATGTACTTACTGTCCTTCGCGCCCCGCCCGCGGCGCGGTACAGTTAACTATCTGAGTTTTCTTCCCGTTCTGTGGTGCGTGCGATTCCCGAGGTGTGAGGACGAATGGCAGCACCAAGCATTGCTCCGATTTCCGTTGCATTAGAAGGTTTTTCTGGAACTGGCAGAGTCGCGACTCCGGCTCTGCTGAGCGCCATGTTGCGCGCCGCCGAGAAAATCAGCGACCTGATTTTTTCCCCCGGCCGTCCGCCGCAGGTGCAGGTCTACGGCCAGATGATCCCGGTGCAGGTCCCCGGGCTCACCTTCCTCACGCCCGATGACACGCGCCACATCGCCGCCGACCTGATTGGCGACAACAAGCAGGCCATCAATACCCTGCGCGAGCATGGCGCCTGCGACATTTCCTTCGGCATGCCCGGCATGGCCCGGTTTCGCGTCAACATTTTTATTCAGCGCGGCAGTTGTGCCGTCGTGATGCGCGTCATTCCCACCACCATTCCCGACTTTGCCGCCTTGCGGTTGCCCCAGCAGTTATCCGAAGTGACCAAACTGCAGGGACGGAATTGTCCTGGTGACTGGAGCTGCGGGCTCGGGGAAATCGTCGACTCTGGCGGTGCTGATCGACAGTCATCAACCGCGAAAAGTACTACCACATCATCACCATCGAAGATCCCATTGAGTTTCTGCATAATCATAAGTGCTCCACCATTCATCAGCGAGAACTGCACAGCGATACGCCCAGCTTTGCCCACGCTCTGCGTTCGGCCATGCGTCAGGCCCCGAAAGTCATTCTCGTCGGGGAGATGTGCGATCGCGAGACCATCGAAATAGTGTTGCGAAGCGGCGGAGACGGGCCACCTCGTTTTCTCCAGTCTCAATACCATGGACGCTTCCAAAACCGTGGAGCGCATCGTCAGTTCGTTCTCGCCCGCGGAACAGCAATCGGTGCGCGAGCGCTTCGCCAAGGCATTCCGCTACATCATCTGCCAGCGGCTCATCCCCAAGCAGGATCGCAACGGGCGCGTTGCCGCCTTCGAAATTCTCAAAACCAATGCCCGCACTCGCGAGTGCATCGAAAAAGGTGAGCGCGAAAACAAGAGTCTTCTCGACGCCATGAAAGCTGGTGCCTCCGATGGCATGCAGCATTTCGACGGAGAAATCGCGCAGTTGGTTCAGGAGCGCCTGGTCGATTTGGAAACCGGACTGTCGTTTGCCAGCAATCCCGCGGTGCTCGGCCAGGAATTGGCGCGCTAGTTCTTTCGCGAAAATCTTGACTTGCGGAGTGAAGTGTCTTCCCGCCTCTTCTCTGACGTATCATCTTGTCCATGTCGCCCGCCCCAGCCGGTTCCACTGTTTTGAGTTTTGAAGAAGCGCGCCGGGTGGTCGAGCAGCAAGCGGCGCTGATCCGAACCATCCGCATTCAATCCGGCGGAACCGAATCCGTCGACCTGCTCGCCGCCGCCGGCCGCGTGCTCGGCGAGCGGGTGACCGCCGATCGCGACCTGCCTCCGTTTCCGCGCTCTACCCGTGACGGCTACGCCGTGCGATCCGCAGACTTATCTGCGCTCCCCGTCGTGCACGAGGTAATCGGCGAGATCAAAGCCGGAGAAAGGCTCGACCGCATCCCCGCCAACATTGGCAGCGGGCAATCCGTCGCCATCATGACCGGCGCGCCCGTGCCCGCCGGGGCCGACGCGGTGGTCATGGTCGAATACACTTCTCTGCTGAGTCATCAAGTCGAGGATCATCGGGTCGAGATCACGAGGAGCGTCGTGCCCGGGGAAAACATTGTTCCCCGCGGCGCGGAAGCCCGTGAGGGCGCCATGTTGCTCGACCGCGGTTTCCGCCTGAACCCAGCCGCCATCGCTCTCGCGGCGTCGGTGGGCAAATTGCGGTTGCCAGTCTACAAGCGCCCGCGAGTGGCCGTGCTGACCACCGGAGACGAGATTGTGGCCGTCGACGCCACACCCGGCCCGACCCAGATTCGCAACTCGAACAGTTTCTCCTTGGCTGCACAGATTCAACAGGCTGGCGGTGAGCCTGTAGTGCTGCCCATCGCTCCTGACGAGTTGGCGGGACTGCGCTCACTCATCGCCGAGGGCTTGAAATCTGACCTGCTCCTCCTGACCGGCGGCGTCTCCATGGGCCGTTACGATCTTGTCGAGCAGGCCCTGGCAGAAATGCACGCCGAATTCTTCTTCACCGGAGCAAAAATCCAGCCGGGGCGCCCCGTCGTCTTCGGCCAGTGTGGCGCGGGCACTCCTGCCCGCGAAAGCTCAGCCACTTATTTCTTCGGCCTGCCCGGCAATCCAGTTTCGACCATGGTGACTTTCGAACTCTTCGTCCGACCCATGCTTGAGGCCCTGGCCGGCCAGGCTCCCCGCAACCTGATATTTCTTCATGCACGTCTAAAGAAAGAAATTCGAACCAAGACCGGCCTCCAGCGTTTTCTCCCCGCCATCCTGTCCCGCGAATTCGATCAGGCCGAGGTCGAACTGGTCCCATGGCAGGGTTCCGGCGACATCTCCGCAATCGCTCGCGCAAATTGCTACATCGTCATTCCCGCAGACCGCGAGCGCCTGGCAGCCGGCGAATGGGTCGCGGTTATGAAAAACGATTGATGATTGATGATTGTTGATTGTTGATTGAAAATCCAGCAGCACGGTGTCGTTGACTTTCAATCAACAATCAACAATCAGCAATCATCAATCCAGTTATCTCCATGTAAGATAGAACTCGCATGCCGAAGAAACTGTCCCATTACGATGGCTCAGGCCGCGCCCGAATGGTCGACGTCTCCGGTAAAATCCCCACCCGGCGCGAGGCTGAAGCCAGCGCCTTCGTCGCGGTCATCCCCGCTGTGCTGGCAGCGCTGCCTAACAATCCCAAAGGCGATCCGCTGGAAGTGGCTCGCATCGCCGGCATTATGGCCGCCAAACGCACCGCTGAACTGATCCCCATGTGTCACCCGCTTCCCCTCGCCCTCGTTGATGTCGATCTGCGCCTGTGCGAGAATGGCGTCGCGATCACCTCCAGAGTCGCCACCACCGCTGAGACCGGCGTCGAAATGGAGGCCCTGGTCGCCGCCAGCGTATCCGCGCTCACCGTTTACGATATGTGTAAGGGCGCGGACAAGGGCATTGAGATTCGCCGCATTGTGCTGGAGCGTAAGACAGGCGGAAAGAGCGGAGAATATCGGCGTGCGAAATAACCGCATCAACCTTCATGGCAAATAACGTCAAACTGCTGCTGGTGGACGACAATCCGATGGTGCTGGCGATGTTGCAGCACGCCTTGACTCCGCTGGCGCAGGTCACCACTGCAACCGACGCCGCCGACGCGCTGCTGAAGGCCGTCGACGATGCTCCCGATCTGCTGGTATGTGATTACAAAATGCCGGGCATGGATGGCCGCCAGTTACTCGAGAAGCTGAAGAGCCGCCCAGCTACCGCTAATTTCTCCACTGTGCTGATGGCCAGCAAAGCCGACATCGCGGAGCGGCTCTCTCCGGTCGACGCCGCCGATGATTATCTCGAGAAGCCATTCTTCCTGAAGGACGCGACGCGCCGCATCAAGCGCACCATTGACCGTATCGCTCTTGAAAAAATGTCGAAGACTGCGCCGAAGGATGGCGTGGTGCGCGGCAGTCTCTCGCAAATGAACGTGATCGACCTGATGCAGTCGCTCGAGATGGGGCGCAAGAGCTGCCAGCTTTCGCTCAGCAACGAAGGCGACGCGTGCGAAGTGTTTTTTGCGGAAGGTCAAGTGAAACACGCAACCTACGGAACGCTGGTGGGCGACGAGGCCGTGTTCAAAGTGCTGCGCTGGACCGGCGGAAATTTCCAGCTCGACTTCGAAGGCAAGACGGACAAAGAGACCACGCAGCTCAATACTCAGGGCCTGTTGATGGAGGGCCTGCGCTTGCTCGACGAATCTTCGCGCGATGGCGGTGGGGAGCCCGAGCCTGAGGCTGAGGCTGCGCCCGCCGAAGTTGCGCCTATGCCTACGCCTGCGCCTTCGAGCACCCCGAATGCGCCTCCCGGCACCGCCGGTGGAGGCCGCAGGGACGAAGAGGAAGATGTCCTGCTCGATGGCTGAGTCGCCGATGGCCGATCTTCCAACAGCCGATCTTTCAAGAGATGAACCGCGGGGCCTCACCGCGGCCGTAGTGACCGTGAGTGATTCCTGCGCTCGCGGCGAGCGCAACGATCTTTCAGGGCCCGCGGTGGCGCAACTTCTGCGCAAGCTTCACTTCTTCGTTGCCGCGACTGAACTTGTTCCCGATGATCCCATCCCAATTCAAACCCTGCTGATTCGCCTGGCGCGCGAAGTGCGACTCGTCGTGACCACGGGCGGAACGGGGATTGCCTCTCGCGACATCACGCCCGAAGCTACTATCGCTGTCTGCGACAAACTGCTGGATGGCGTGGCCGAGCGCATGCGCAGCGAAGGCTCTAAGAAGACTCCGTTTGCCGCTCTGAGCCGGGGAGTGTGCGGCGTGCGGGGGCGGGCGCTGATCTTGAATTTGCCGGGGAGTCCTGCGGGCGCGGTGGAATCGCTGGCAGCCGTGGCGGGATTGATTCCCCATGCGATCGATTTGTTGAGCGGAAAAACGGAGCACTAGCGATGCTCGTGTGGGGACGGGCGCGTTCGCCCGTCCAGGCCGCGACGGCTTTCCTTCGCGGCGGCACCTTCGCTTGTGGTGCACGAGCGTCGACACAATCCAAGCTATCGACTTGTCGTGGTGACCCGCTTTCCTGGTCCCACCAGCGCGCGACCAGGGAACACATCGGGCACCAGCTTGCCTTCGTCGATCAATGGCGTTCCTCCGACCAACAGGTAATGCACGCCCACACTGGGCTCCATGGGTTTTTCGAAAGTAGAGCGGTCGCTGATGGTCTGCGGATCGAAGATCACTATGTCTGCGTCGGCGCCTTCCTGCAGGCGGCCTTTCCGGCGTGCGGCGGGCGTGGAACGCTCCAGCATTTGAGCCGGCATCAGCGTCATCTTGCGCAGAGCTTCCATCAGGGTGAGCGTCTTTTTCTCCCGGACATATTGCGCGAGGACACGTGAGTACGTGCCGGCGTTGCGGGGATGGCCTTCGGCTCCGTCGCTGGCGATCATGACCAGCGGGTTGGGGATGACCACATCAATCACTTCCTGAGTATTGGCGAAGATCAGCACCCATTGTGGCTTGCTGGAAGCGTGCAACTCGTCGAAGCGCTCTTTGGTCAGGTGCTCGCCGGTGTCGGGCAAGACAAGATTGTTGTAGTCGATGCCCTGTTTTTCGCGCCATCCAGGATTGAAAACGGCGGAATTAATGGCGGTCATGCCCGCGATGTAGGGATACGCCTCAGTCGTCACGTCGAGGCCGCGCCCGCGCGCTCCTTCGATCAGAGAAATGCATTCGAGCGAATCGCGCAGACAGGTGCTGTTGATGTGAACAATGTGCAGCGAGGCGCCGGTAATCGCAGCCGCGCCGATTACCTCTTCGACAGATTCAATCGCTGAGCCGGGCTCGCCTCGGCCCGCGCTGCGCATGTGAGTGTAGACCGGCAACTTGCGTTCGGCCGCAACCCGGAACATGTCGATAACCTCGAGGCGCGTCGCGCCTGGCGTGTACTGAATGCCCATGCCCACGCCGAGAGCGCCGGCGTCAATCTCGTCTCGGAGGCGCTGCTGAATGCGCTCGATCTGCTCGGGAGTGGCGGGCTGGTCCGTGGCTACCCCGCTTTTTGGCAGGATCGTTCCTTCCGGCAACGGCGCACCGAAAATCAGGGCGCGCGCGGCCAAATGGCTCGCGGTAGTGCCGTAATGAATGATTGAACGTCCTGCCTTCGATTTCAGAAACTGGGCCACGTCGGGGGCGCCAATTTCCATTTCGAGAGCAGTGGTTACCCCGTCGAAGGCTTTCAGGCGCTGGCTGGCAAGGTTCTGGGCGTGCTGGTGCAGGTCGATGAAGCCCGGCGCCACAACCAATCCCGCGGCGTGGATGATGCGCCGTCCGTTGAGCGGAGCAGCCGAGATACGCGCGATCCGTCCGTCTTGGATTCCGACGTTGCATACGGCATCGAGGCCGGTTTCGGGGTCCATCACGCGGCCGCCTTCGAGGACGACGTCGTATTGTTGCGCCGCCGCGCAGGTGCTTGCGGCGAAAAGAAGAGCGAGAGCGATATATAGTCTGCGCATCGGGGCTCCGAAGTTAGCAATAGAAGTTAGCGATCATAGCAGGCCGACTCACACATCCTTTCTGCTTCACGTACACTTATGGCTTCCCGTGAAGAGCATTGGACATATATTGGCGCGCTATACGGCTTGGATCCTGGGGCTGATAAAGGTGCTTGGGATCTGGGGCCCGTTCGTGATTGCCTTTGCCGACAGCGCTCTGCTGGGCATGCCGGTGGATTTTGTTGTGGCTCGGTACGTGTATGAAGACCACGCGCGGCTTCTGCTCTATGTCGCGATGGCGTCGCTAGGTTCGGCGTTGGGCAGTGTCCCGCTATACGTCGTGGGCTACCTGGGCGGCGAGAAAGTGCTGCGCAGGCGGATTTCGGAGGAGCGCTTTCTGAAGATTCATCGCTCGTTTGAACAGCACGAATTCTGGGCGCTGATGTTTCCCGGGATGTTCCCGCCACCGATGCCTTACAAAATCTTCGTTCTGGGCGCGGCCGTGTTTGAAATGCGCTTTCGCGATTTCCTGGTAGCGATTTTCCTGGGAAGGTTTGTACGCTTTCTGGTGTTGTCGGCCCTGGTGCTTTGGTTTGGACCACAGATCGTGGGGCTTTTGGGCACTGTAGTGGTGCGACACTGGCCATGGGTTGTGGCCGCGACCGCGGCGGGGCTTCTCGCGTGGTTTGTGGTGTGGCGCAGAAGTGCGGCCCCGGCTCAGACCGGACAATAACTGAGGATGTGTCGATGCATTAATAAGCCAAGCACAGGTGTGAAATAAGCCAGGTGTGAAATGAATCGAAAGTTTCCGCTCCTCGTTGTCCCGTTCCTGCAAGTCCTGTTCCTGCTAATCGCCTTCCGTCCGTTTCTGATGGGACAGACTTCCCATCAGGCGTCCCCGCATCTTCCGCAAGAGTATACGTTCGCGATCGTCGCGGTATATCCCCACGACACCAACGCTTTTACCCAAGGCCTCGCGTATTGCGACGGCTTCCTCTATGAAGGCACAGGCCGCGAAGGCAAGTCGTCACTTCGAAAAGTACGCCTCGAAACGGGTGAGATCGTCCAGCAGGTGAACCTGGAGGCCGATCTCTTCGGCGAAGGAATCACTCTCCTCAAAGACAAAGTAATCCAACTCACCTGGAAATCGGAGATAGGTTTTGTCTATGACCTGAACAATTTCCATCTGTTGCGCAGGTTTTCGTACTCAGGAGAAGGATGGGGTCTCGCAACCAATGGCCGCGACCTCTTCCTGAGCGACGGCACGCCGGAGATTCGCGTGCTGGATGGCGAGACTTTTCAGGAAAAGCGCCGCCTCAAGGTTCACGACGGCTCGACTCCGGTCGATCAACTGAATGAGTTGGAGTTTGTGGAAGGGCAGATTTTCGCCAATGTGTGGCACAGCAACCGGGTTGCCCGGATTTCTCCTGAAACCGGCGATGTCGTCGGCTGGATCGACCTCACCGGCCTTCTGGGCCCCATGTACCGTCTCGAACCGGAAGCCGTGCTCAACGGCATCGCCTACGATCCAGTTCGCAAACGCCTGTTCGTGACTGGCAAGCTGTGGCCTAGAGTTTTCGAGATCCGGCTCACTCCGAAAGCGCACAAGTAAGTTGCGGTCCGAATCCAACAGGATCGATCCAGCGAAGACTAGGCGGCAGCCGTGTGGTCGCCGGACTTGTGTAGCCATCCCGACAGCATCTGCAGGAATACGGGCGTTCCAAACATTGCCAGGGTGCAGAACAGATCGCTCTCGGCGGTTCCGCGGAAGAACGGAATTCCGGCGGTGTATGACATCATCAGGCCGCCGAGAGACCTGGGATACAGTCCTGGCATCGCGACCCACGCGGCGAAGTTACTGATCACGAAGAACGAGACCGAACTCGTTACCGCCGCTCCGACCAATCGCCAGAAGCCGGCTTTTTCGCGCAGGTTCGTGCCCAGCCAAAGAATCGCCGCATACCAAGCCCAGATTATCAACTGGTCCCAAGTGAAATGGTAGGCATAGATGTACCTGGTCAGGACGACGTCGGTGGCCGCCACAACAACGAGCGGGATCCACATCTGGCGGCGCGGGCCGCGCGCGCCGAAAAACAGAAGCGAAGCCGCCAGCGGCGTGAAATGCCAGGCATGCGGCAGGAAGCGAATGGCGACGGCCAACAGGACAAATAGATAGGGAAGCATCATCACCTCGAAAGACGAAAGTCTATTCTGGGCGCTGGCGACGCTGGAGTCAAGAGCTGACCGGCGGAACGCGGATTTTTGAGACGGGCGGCGCGGTAAATTGTCTTTTCGCCGCGGTTCTTCCCCGCAGTCAATTTCCTGGCTACCGCTGCCCGGGTTCCGGAACCACTACGTCGCCTTTTCCCGTGTCGTAGACATCACCCACCACATGCAGGTTCTGGTCGATTTCCACCGCCCGGCTCAGGGCGCCGCGACTCCGGCGGCTGAACATCGCGGTTCCCATCCCCGCGTAACGCAAATCCCGAAAAAGCACGATCGACCCCTGCTGCGGAGGCTGCAGGGCTTCGGTCTCAGTAATCGGATACTGCGCCCAATCCAGAAACACGCGTCCCACGTAGGACTTCTTCGCCGCGAGCGTAACTGGCGTTTCTTCCGGTTTGTAGCGGAGTTCGAGCCGTCCCTCGGGATCGACCTCCGGCCCCAGTGAACTCACGGGAGCCAGCGCGAAGAATGCAGGCGTCTCAATCACGCCATCCCAGTGGAAGGGATCAAGCAACTTAGGATACGCCGAAACCCGCAGAGGGTCAGCTCCGTTGTAGGTCCGGGCCTCGAGAGCATTGACAGCGCGCCGGTGTTCGTAATCGCGAAGCCCCCACAGCAAGACGATCCCGGCCAGCGCCAGTGTGGCGGCGACCCGGCCGCGGGGACCGCGATTGCGCGCGCCGATCTCCTGGTCGATCAGGCCGAACAGCGCCGGAACCACCAATCCCAGAATCAGGAAGGCGAGCATCACGGGGTCAACGATGAACACGATGTCCCACGAATACCACTTCCCGGAAAAGGGCCAGAAGGGGCGGACGCCATAGTTATTCGTGAAGTCGAGCAGAATGTGGCTGAGTCCCGCCAGGCACGCGTAAAGGTAGAGCAAACCCCAGCGCGGCGGCAGCTTGGGATCCTTGACCTTGCGCCCGCGGAGACGCCAGATCAGATACACAAATCCCACCACGACCACAGCGTCGAGCGGGACGCCGACGAAAGAATGAGTGAATCCGCGATGGTGGGCGAACCCGAACGCCGAACCGCGAAAGCTGCCCAATATGTCCAGGTCGGGCGCTTCGGCGGCGAGCGTGAGCGTGAGCGTCGCCAGCGCGGTCTTGCGGTTGAGCCCGGCACGTCCCATGCACGCGCCGGTCAGAAAGTGGGTGATAGGTTCCAAGCGCTTTGAGGAATTCTATCGTAAAGCAATTCGCCTTGAAAAAAGTATCGAAGTCTCAAAGCATCGAAATCGAGCGATGCACAGTTCAGCGCGGCGGCGCCAGCAGGCTGAGGGCGTTCGGAACTACCGTAATTTCGGCCGGCAGAGTGCCCAGCAGTTCGCCATCGGCCTCGACGTAGATCTTGCGCTGCTCTATCGCCCGCTGCTCTATCGCGGGCTGATCTATCTTGCGCAGATCAGGCGACGCGGTCGAGGGCTCTCGGTACTGGCAGGCGACTTTCGCACTATAGGCGAGGTCGATCCCGGGAACGGTCCAGCGCAGCCGCAGCAGGCCGCGAGTCACGTAGGCGAGATACGCCAGACGGCTGCCGGTGCGGCAACAGACCAGCCGCATGTCGTCCCGGTCGAGCGATGCTCCCGGAGCAAGTTCCTGAACGACCCCGCCAAAATGCCGGATGCGCACGGCGATCAACTCGGTAACCTCCGCGCGACGGGGCGCGTCCGAGCCGACATCGACGTACTCCGCCACAAAACGCGTCATGGGATAGGTCAGCCAAAGCTTCCAGGCTTTCGCGTAATAAGCGGCCATGCCCATGCGCTGTTTGGTCCCGCTGTGGAGCTTGTAGAAAAGATGGGCGTCGACTCCAATGCCGGCCGCGACCACGAAATAACGTGTCTTGGGATTGCCCCGCAGATCGGTGCAAGCTACCCGGCCGAGCGCGATGCGGCGCGGCGCGTAGTGCAGTGACGCCTTCGCCGCCGCCACTACTTTGAGTGGAAGGTTCAGGTCGTGCGCCAGTGCGTTCGCGGTGCCGAGCGGCAGAACGGCCAGCGCAGCGGGCGAGTTTGCCACGACTTGGGCGATGTTATGGATCGTGCCATCGCCGCCGCAGGCAAAGATCGTGTCACACCCAGACTCGAGGGCCAGCCGGGCCTCGTCCCCGGCGTGATACTTCGATTCCGTCGGCACCAGTTCCGCTTCGACACCGCCGTCCCTGAGCACTGCCAGTGCGGCTTCCAATTCCCGCTGGCGTCGCCTGCTGCCGCCGGAATCCGGGTTGTAGAGCAAGGCCGCCTTGCGCATAGCGTCGTCGAAGCTGATTGTCGAAGCTGGGGTTGTCGAAGCTGACTATTGAAGCTGGATTGTACCTGAGCAGCACGGCGCAGCGGACGGGATCAGAGGTCAATTAGCGCGAGCCCCACTCCCACATCCCGAACATAGCTTTCTGCGGCAGAGGGTGCCCGACCTGGCGCGCGAGCATCGTGATCTGGCCGCGGTGGTGGGCGTCGTGCGCGATCAAGTAGCCGAGAAATCCAGCCACATCTGGACGAAAGCCCCGAACGCGCCCATCACTCTCCAACCCGTGGCTGATTAGTACGCACAGAGCATGACGGCTGGCTTCCAGCCCGCGCATGGCTTGCGCCGGCGTCACCGTGGCGCGATCAAGTTGCTCAGGAATGTCCTCTGCCTTCGCGGCTTTCAGCCACATCACGCGCACGTTGTGCATGTGCGCCACCATGGCCGCAATGGTGCGCCCTTTGCCGTCAGGCGGCTTGGCCCTCCAGGCTGCCGGCGGAAGATGGTCGATCAGGTAATGGTTAATGCGGTTGTTGGTGTTGAAGGCGTTGAGCAGCGCAAGAGGAATCTGACGCAGGTATGGATTCTTAACGGCGACCGCATCTATCGGGTCCGGGGCCTTCGGCATCGGTTCGCTTGCGAACGGATTGGCAAGAACTCAATTCTGCATTAGGCCTTCGTCTGGCGCAAGGCGTATTTTCCACAGCCGATTCGGCGTCCTAGGGGCAACGATCGGGAACCTTGAACGGTGGCATGGTTTCTAAGCTAGTGTGAGACTCGTGCGTCTCGCCCGAAGCCACAAGAATGCATGCGCAAAGCCCTCATCATCATCGCCGCCGTAACCGGATATTCGCTACTCGAGACGGCCTTGCTCTTGAGTTCCATTGTGTCCCACCCAGTAGGGTATTCATATTCAACCACCTATCAATTCGTGGTGTATTTGGGCCAGTTCCTGCTCATTCCCGGCTTGGCCGCGCTCTTGTCTCGCATCATGTACGGCCCCTACCGTTGGCCCCGCAGGACGCTGACGATCCTTCTAGCCGGATCATTCGGCGTGCCAATCGCGGTCATGGTGGTGCTCATTGTGTTGGCCGTTCCGTTGGTGTTGCTGGTATGGGCGTTCCGCGTTAGCCATTTCCTGTTCGCCCTACTCCTGCCCGCAATCGTTGGCGGCATAGCATTCGTTTTGCTCGCAGCGGTGCGGAAATCCGGGAAATGGAGTGTTCAAGCCGAGGCCGCACGGTGGCTGGCTGAACGCCAGTCAGGAGCCAGTCCTCGCGAACGGCAGTGGTGTATTCGTGGTATCCGTCTCGCGTCCTGCATCCCGGCCGCCATGGTCCTGCTGGTCTTCTTGTTTCTGCCGGAAATCTGGGGCATGCTTTCGCACCTGAGCCAGCCGCACTCCGGCAACCTACCCGGTTACGAGGTTTCCCTTCCCGCTACCTGGATCATTCTCCGCCATGAGAATCAAATGAACGGGAGATCGTGGGTGACAGGGCTCGCTGTCCGGGGGATGGGCCGCGGCGTCACCCCGTACCTCCGCGGTGATCCGCCACTTTCCAGTTGGGACATTGAGGCCGACTCTGAGGTTGAATCTGACGAATCGATGAGAACTCGGTGGTCGCCTGAACACAGCGACGTGATCTCCCGGCGCGTGTTCGTGATCGGCAATGACCAGCTGACCTGCCTCGACTACCGCCCTTCCTACCTGCATTACGGAGATTTCCCCGAATCCTCCGCCGCGTTCGTCAGGTGTTCCGACGGAAAAAGACTCAGCGCCAGCTTTACGGGAAAAAGAAAACAAGTTGCCGCATTCTACGAAATGTTGTCCGGCATTACTCCAAAGAAGTAAGAGTTGTGTTTCCCTTCGTGAACCTTAGTGCCCTTCGTGGTTAATGCTTTTTTCTTCTGGCGTCACCGCGCCGATTGCCGAGATTTCACTCAACCCGCTCCTTGGCTATAATCTGCCCGATGCCCGCCTTAAGAGACGTCGAAAAAAAGATCGAGGCTCTGCGCGAAAAAATTCGCCACCACGAGCATCTCTATTACGTCCTCGACCGTCCCGAACTCAGCGACGCCGATTTCGACCAACTGATGCAGCAACTGAAAGATCTGGAACGCGAGTATCCCTCGCTTGTCACTCCGGATTCTCCCACGCAGCGCGTCGGCGGCAAGCCCCGCGAGGGATTCGTCAAGGTCCCGCACTCCTCGCCCATGCTGTCGCTCGACAATACCTACAACGAGGACGAACTGCGCGACTGGGAACGCCGCGTCCACGAGGTCACCGGCCGCAGCGACGTTGCCTACGTCTGCGAACTCAAGCTCGACGGCATGTCGCTGGCGCTGCTGTACGAAGATGCCAAACTGGCGCGGGGCGTGACCCGCGGCGATGGCTCGGTCGGCGAAGATGTCACACTCAACGTGCGCACCGTGCGCTCGGTTCCCCTGTCGATTCCGAAGGAGCGGCTGAAGAAAGCCGGAATCCCACCGAAATTCGAAGTGCGCGGCGAATTGCTCATGCCCACCGCGTCGTTCAAGAAAATCAACGAAGAACGCGAGCGCGCTGGCCTGCCGACTTTCGCCAACCCGCGCAATTTCACCGCCGGCACCGTCCGCCAGCTCGACGCCAACATTACGGCGGAACGCCGCATGGATTTTTTCCCCTACATCCTGCTCGAAAACGGTCGTACATATTTCGATTACCACTCGAAGACACTCGACGCGCTCAACGTCGCCGGATTCAAAGTCAATCCAAACCACAAGCTGGTTCACTCCACGAACGAGGTCTGGGCCTTTATCCAGGAATGGGAAGCCAAGCGCGATTCTCTGCCCTACGAGATCGATGGCATCGTCGTCAAAGTTGATCGCACCGGCCTGCAAGACGAACTCGGCTTCACCGGCAAAGCCCCGCGATGGGCTATCGCCTATAAGTACGCCGCGCGTGGCGGGGTCACGAAACTGGAAAACGTTCGTTGGCAGACGGGCCGCACCGGCAAACTGACGCCTGTCGCAGAATTGGCGCCAATTCCGATCGGCGGGACCACCGTTCGCAATGCAACCCTGCATAACCTGGACGAAATCCGCCGTCTCGGCGTCAAGATCGGCGACTGGGTCCGAGTGGAGCGCGGGGGCGATGTGATTCCCAAGGTCGTTGAGGTCGACAAAGATCATCCCCGCGGAGAAAAGGAAATCGAGGATCCCGTGAAGTGCTCGGTCTGCGGGAACAAAGTCGTCCGCACCGAGGGCGAGGTCGATTACCGCTGCGTCAATGCCGACTGCCCGGCGAAACTCCTCGGAACCATCCTGCACTTCGCTTCCCGTGGCGTCATGAACATCGACGGCATGGGCGACGCCCTGGTCACGCAACTCACCGAGCGCGGCCTGGTAAAAAATGTCGCCGACATCTACAAGCTCACGAAAGACGATCTGCTCAGCCTCGAGCGCATGGGCGATAAGTCAGCGCGAAACATTCTCGACGAGATCGAGGCATCGAAGAAGTTGCCTTTGGAACGCGTAATCTACGGCCTCGGCATTCGCATGGTCGGCGAGCGCACCGCGCAATTCCTGGCCGAGCACTTCGGATCGATGGAAGCCCTCGAACAGGCGAGCGTCGAAGAATTGCAGAACGTCGACGAGGTCGGTCCGCGCATCGCCGAAAGCATCGTGGAATTCTTCAGCATCCCGGCAAACCGCAAGCTGGTCGAGCGTCTCGGCGCAGCGAAGCTGACTCTCAAAGGCAAGAAGAAGGAGCGCGGGACGAAGCTGGCCGACAAAACATTCGTTCTAACCGGCACGCTGCAGAAATACACCCGCGACGAAGCCAAGAAGATGATCGAAGACGCAGGAGGAAAAGTCACCGGCTCTGTCAGCAAGAAGACGGACTACGTAGTGGCAGGCGCAGACGCAGGATCGAAGCTGGATAAAGCGAAGGAGCTCGGCGTGGCTGTAATCGACGAGAGAGAAAATGACAAAGCTCGGCGAAGAACTCTTTCATCCGGCGCTAAGGGCCGCCTGGTCATCGCATTGGCGCTTAAAGGAAAGCTCACGGTGTACGTGGAAATCATCTCTCCGTCCCCATCGCCGCCCGCATCCTCGCCCAGGTCACATCCAGCATCTCCGGGAGCACCCGTGTCTCCCCAATCACAGAAACAAAATTCGCATCCGCCACCCAGCGCGGCAACACGTGCATATGAATGTGGCCCGCAATCCCCGCCCCCGCCGCCTTGCCAATGTTCATCCCCAGATTAATTCCGTCCGGGTGATACAGTTCCCGGAGCACCGATTCCATGCGCTGCGAAAGCGCCATCATCTCCTGCGCAGCCGCAACCGGCAGTTTCTGCAATTCGTCCAGATGCGCGTACGGCACGATCATCACATGCCCCGGCGTATACGGAAACGCATTCAAAATCACGAAGCAATGCTGGCCGCGATACACAATGTGCGCCTTGGCATCCTCTTCCTTCGGCGCATCGCAGAACACGCATCCGCCGGCCTTCTCCGTGGACGAGACATAGGCGTAGCGCCACGGCGTCCAGAGGTAATCCATAGCACGGCAGGTTAGCAGATGCGCGGTGGGTTCGGAAACCGTAAGGCTGAAACACGGCTGTAACATACGCGCGATTTGCGTTTGACACTGTTCGCGCGCGGTTGCTATAGTCGAAGAGTTCCCATTGGACGCGGGTTCTCTGTGAAAACGTCCGACAGCTGGGATTGTCCAAGCTCACTCGCCAGGGTGGGCCCACCACAACCAAACGACTCGTCCAGCAGTCCGCAAAGCAGGCCCCGCATCCCGTCATCAGAGAGGCATAACCTTGTTCGACGAGACCACCGCCCACAACTCCGAATCCAACACCGCTGTCGCAACCGAAACTGAACCGACGACAGAGCAGCTCCACCAGCCCGAACTGAATCAGGCTGCCGCCTCCACCGCTCGTTCAAGCGACGACCTTTCCGCCGAGACCCACGCCGCCGTGGACGACACGCCCGCTGCGGACGAAAAGACCGCGGACGACAAGCCCGCTCCCGCCGAAGACTTCGCCTCTGTGCTGGAGACCTTCACCACCGAAGCCGAAGAGGCCGTGAGTGAAGATCGCGTCATCAAGGGCACGGTACTGAAGCTGACCGGGACCCACGTGGTGGTCGATATCGGCGCCAAGTCGGAAGGCATGCTGCCGCTGGCGGAGGTGCTCGATCACGAGGGCAAGCCCAAGTTCAAGCCCGGCGACGAGATCGACGTGATGCGCGAGAAGGGTCAGGCCGAGGAAGGCTACATCAATCTCTCGCACCAGAAAGCCCAGCGCATTCACGCCTGGGAAGAAATCGAGAAGGCCTACAACGAGAAGAAGCCGATCAACGCCATCGTCGTCGACCGCATCAAGGGCGGTCTCACGGTCGACATTCTCGGCGCGCACGCTTTCCTGCCCGGCTCGCAAGTCGACCTGCGCCCCATCCGCAATCTCGATGGCATGAAGGGCCAGACCCTCGAGGTCATGGTCATCAAGCTCAACAAGAAGCGTGGCAACATCGTCGTCTCCCGTAAAGACCTGCTCGAAGGTGAGCAGAATGAAAAGCGATCCAAGACTCTCGAGCACCTCGAAGAAGGATCGGTTCTCACCGGCGTGGTCAAGAACCTCACCGAGTACGGCGCCTTCGTCGACCTCGGCGGCCTCGATGGCCTGCTCCACATTACCGACATGTCCTGGGGACGCCTGACTCACCCGAAAGATCTGGTCAACGTTGGCGATCAGATTCAAGTCAAGGTTCTGAAGTACGACAAAGACAAGCAGCGCGTTTCGTTGGGATTCAAGCAACTCACGCCTGATCCCTGGCTCGACGCCGAGCATCGCTATCCCGAGGGCGCGCACGTTGGCGGCCGCGTCATCAGTGTCACCGACTACGGCGCGTTCGTCGAACTCGAGCAGGGAATTGAAGGCCTCGTCCATGTCAGCGAAATGACCTGGTCGAAGCGCATGAAGCACCCGTCGAAGCTGGTCAACGTCGGCGATCAGGTCGAGTGCGTAGTTCTGAACGTCAACCCGACCGAGCGCCGCATCTCGCTCGGAATGCGGCAACTGGCGGCCAATCCATGGGATTCGCTGCATGAAAAGTTCCCCGTCGGCATGACTGTCGAGGGTCGCGTGCGCAACCTGACCGACTTCGGCGCCTTCATCGAAATTGAAGACGGCATCGACGGCCTGGTTCACGTCAGCAATTTGAGCTGGACCAAGCGCGTGAAGCATCCTTCGGAAGTCCTGAAGAAGGGCGACCGCGTAAAAGCAGTCGTGCTCGCAATCGAGCCCGACAAGCGCCGCCTCTCGCTGGGCGTGAAGCAGCTTCAGCCGGATGTGTGGGAGTCGTTCTTTGCAGCCCACCACATCGGCGATGTGGTGAAGGGCAAAGTGCTGCGCGTGGCCGCATTCGGCGCATTCGTAGAAATCGCCGAGGGCGTCGAAGGCCTCTGCCACAAGTCCGAAGCCACCGACGAAAACGGCCAGCCTCTACATCTGGAGCCCGGCCTCGAGCACGACTTCAAAATCATCAAGATGAGTCCGGAAGAAAAGAAAGTCGGACTCAGCATCCGCGCCGTCGGCGAAGAAGCCTCGCGCTCGGAAGTGGAAGCCTACAAGCAGCCCGTTTCCAGCACCAGTTCGACCATCGGCGAGCTGATTTCCTGGAAGCGCGCCAGCAACGAAAACAACTAGCCCTGTCATCCTGAGCGAAGTAGCAGCTTCGCGACTAGCGAAGCTGCTACGCAGTCGAAGGACCCCTATAAGCACGCAATCTGCCTCCCCATGGAATGCCCCACTGCGTCCCCGTTTTGCCCCGACTCCCGCCCTGTTCTAGAATCAAACGTTTGCCCATAATCATCTGTACTTAATAGAGGAGTACGACTTTGTCGGAAACCACCTACGACGTCGCCATCATCGGCAGCGGACCCGCCGGATACACGGCCGCGATTCGCGCCGGTCAATACGGACTGAAAACCGCGCTCATTGAAAAAGACAGCTACCTCGGCGGAACCTGCCTGCACGTCGGCTGCATTCCGACGAAAGCTCTCCTGTTCAACGCCGAGCTTTGGGACCACCTGAAAGACGCCAAAGAATTCGGCATCGAAGGGGTGGACGCGCGGAAACTGAACTGGGCCGCGATTCAGGAGCGCAAAAATAAAATCGTCGCCAAACACGCCAAGGGTCTCGACTTCCTGATGAAGAAAAACAAAGTCGACACCGTGAAGGGCTACGGCAAGCTGACTGGCCCCGCGCAAAACGGCGTCTTCACGATCGAACTGACGAACGACAACAAAGCCAGCCATCTCAGAGCGAAGAACGTAATTCTCGCCACCGGCTCCGAAGCCCGCATGCTGCCCGGCCTTGAAGCCGACGATCGCATTCTCACCAACATCGAAATCCTGAGTCTGAAAGAGCTCCCGAAGTCGATCGTGATCGTTGGCGCCGGAGCCGTCGGCGTCGAATTCGCCTCGATCTACCGTTCGTTCGACACCGAAGTAACAATCGTCGAAATGCTGCCCCGCCTGGTCCCGGTCGAAGACGAAGAAGTTTCCAAGGAACTCGCCCGCGTCTTCCGCAAACGCAACATCAACTTCCACACCAGCGCGAAAGTCGACAAAGTTGAAAAGACGAAATCAGGAGTCGCAGTTACCATCACCGTCGAGGGCAAACAGCAAAAGATCGACGCCGAAAAAATTCTGATAGCCGTAGGTCGCAAGCCGCGCACTCAAAACATCGGCCTGGAGAAAACGAAAATCAAGCCCGACCGCGAATTCATTAAAACCGATTCCTGGATGCAAACCGCCGAGCCCGGCGTCTACGCCGTCGGCGACATCGTCCTCGGAAGCCCGCAACTGGCGCATGTCGGCGCCATGGAAGCATTAGTCGCCGTCGCGAAAATTGCCGGCAAGCCCGCCAAGCCGATTAATCCCGAACACATTCCCGGCGCCACTTACTGTCATCCGGAAATCGGCAGCGTCGGCCTCACCGAAACCAAAGCCCGCGAAGCCGGATACAACGTGAAGATCGGCAAATTCCCGTTCTCCGCGAATTCACGCGCCAGCATCGTCGGCCAGCACGAAGGCTTCATCAAAATCGTCAGCGACGCCGACTACGGCGAGATTCTGGGAGTCCACATCATCGGCCCGCAAGCCACAGAATTAATCGCCGAAGCCGTCACGGCCATGGAACTGGAGGCCACGGTAGAAGACTTAATGTGGACGATCCACGCCCATCCAACGCTGGCCGAAGCCATGCTCGACGCGGCCAACAGCGTATACGGAATGGCGATTAACGCGTAACGCCACGGATCAGACGGATGGACACGAATAAAGACGTGGGGAAAATGCAGATGTCATCCTGAGCGCGTACTTTGCGCGAAGAACCCCTGTAGTTCCTCTGTGTTCCCCCGTGTCCTCTGTGGTTAAGAGCTGATAGATCAGCGAAAATCAGCGAAATCTGTGGTTGAAGAGATTTGATCTCCGATCCTCCAACTCGGCACATTAGACTACGCCACCGCCCTAAGCCTGCAGCAGCAATTAGTCACTCTCCGCAAAGAAGAAAAAATCGGCGATGTCCTCCTCCTCCTGGAACACAAGCCAGTAATCACGCTAGGCCGCAACGCGAAAGCCGCCAACGTAATCGCATCGCCCGAACTCCTGAGCAACGTGGCGTCGAGCTTTTCGAATGCGACCGCGGCGGCGACGTCACCTTCCACGGCCCCGGCCAACTCGTCGGATACCCCATCTTCGATCTCCGCCGCTACTCCAGCGGCACCGCGGCCGCGCCGTCCGACCAGCGCAAGCATCTGGGCGCAGTCGATTTCGTCCGCCGCCTCGAAGAAGTCCTGATCCGCACCAACACTGACTTCGGAATCGAAACAAAGCGCATCCCCAGCCTGACTGGCGTCTGGACTGACCTAATATTTCGTCAACCTCTAATTCATTGTCATTCCGAGCTGAAGAGAGCGATTCGAAGAATCCTTCTCTGGAGTCGAGGGACCCGCTGTTGGCTGGCGCCGACTGCCAAGTCAAGCCAAACTCGCCGCCATCGGCATCCACATCTCCCATTTCGTCACCTCCCATGGATTCGCTCTTAATGTGAACACCGATCTCAGCTACTTCAACCTGATCATCCCCTGCGGCATCACCACCAAGCCGGTCACCTCGATGCAGCAACAACTCGGCAAGCCGCTCGAACTGAACGCAGTCGCCGAATCAATCTCCCGCAATTTCGGCGTCGTCTTCCAAAGCCAGATCCTCTGGCTCGAAACTCTCGACGCCCTCTTGGGTCGCAACGTGGGCGTGCCCTAGCACTTCTCCCCGCTCTCGCGATACCATCAATACCGCGCCTCTCGCGCCGTCCCATGGCAATCAAGAAAAAATCAAAGCCAAAGTCCAGTCTCCAACGGCAACCGCCCCCGAACTCCCACGACTCGCGTAGCGGCGGACGCATTGGTCCGCCAGCCCGACCGCAACTCGACCGGACTCCGCACCTACAGCATCCCCGACCTCCGCCTAGAGCACCCGAACTTGTCAGTCCGCCAAGCCACGGAAAAAGACAAAGACGGCACCAAGCACGTCCGCTACGAAGTCACCGGCAACCTCGACGCGCCCGTTCCGCCCATCCGCGACTCGAAATACTTGAGCAAGCAGCAATGCCATCGAGATCTATCGCTTTATGCTGCTTAATCGAAAAATGGAAGTCGCGCTCGAAAATCTCTACAAGCAAGGCAAGGTCGTCGGCGGAGTTTATTTCGGACTCGGCCAGGAAGCCTGCTCCTGCGCCTCCGCCTACGCGCTCGATAAAGACGACTGGTTCGCGCCCATGATCCGCAACCAGGGCTCGCTCCTCGTCCGCGGATTCGCCGCCCGCGACACCATGATGCAATACATGGCCAAAGCAGACTCGCCCACCAAGGGCCGCGACGGCACCAGCCACTTCGGCGACATCGAAAAACGCAACATGGTCTCGCCCATCTCCATGCTCGGCGATTTAATTCCGGTACTCTCCGGCGTCGCCCTCGGCGCGCGCCTCCAAGGCCGCAATATCGCCGTCATGACCTACATCGGCGACGGAGGCCAATCCACCGGCGTCACCTACGAAGGCATCAACTTCGCCGCCGTACAAAATCTCGGCTTGGTGCTCTTCATCGAAAGCAATCTCTGGGCCTACTCCACTCCGTCCGAAATGCAGTACCGTTGCAAAGACCTCGCCGAACGCGCCATCGGATACGGCATCCCCGGCATCATCGTCGACGGCACCGACGCCTGCCAGATCTACGACGCCGCCCGCGAAGCCGTCGAGCGCGCCCACCGTGGCGAAGGCCCCACCCTGATCGAAGCCAAAATGATGCGCATGAAAGGCCACGCCATCCACGACGCCGCCGCCTATGTTCCGAAACCAATGTTCGACTTCTGGAAAAAGCGTGACCCCATCGCAAGATTCGAGAATTACTTGGTGAAAGAAAAGAAGTGGCTGACCGCGAAAGAGAACGCTGAACTAATTTCAGAAGTAGAACGGATCATAGAAGAAGAACGAGAAATCGCCGTAAACTCCCCGATGCCGACGCCAGAATCCGCCGAAGGCGGCGTCTACTGCGAAGACGGTTGTCACGAAATCAAGCCGAAGTATGGGATGCCGAAAGTGAAGAAGGGGACGGGCGGCTACAAGCAAACCGAAGCGGCTGTTCACTTGAAATAGTTTCAGGAAGGCTTGAAAAGCAGCGGCTGTAAGGAAACGATGCCAGGAGAACACTCCGGGTCCCAAGGATAATGCCCCTGAAGGTCCGGCCAAAAACATTGCAGAACGGGGAAAGGGTCGCCGTTATAGAACCAGATCGCCCACCCCAAGTAGTCCCGATAGTAATCGGTTTCGACAGCGCGAAACTGACAGCCACACCGAGCGAAGATGTCGTGATACTGGTTTCCAGACTCGTACTTGGCCCCGTTCTTTATCCCTGACCCTATGGTGTTGACAATCTTTTGCATATTGTCGAGTTCGAGTCCGAAGATAAGGATCTCAGCATGCTGGTAGGAGTGAAACAAGCCTGTCGAAAACGACCACTCAGGTCCGGCTTCGCGTTCACGTCGGAAAATGTTGGTCACGTTCCATCCATGAGTATCAATCTGAGCGAGGAATTTCTGGTCTGCTGGGTGAGAATTGTCGGGATGTTTGGGATCGCGGACCATGCGGTGCAGCGTAGCACATGAGCGCAGGATGGCAAATTCTATTGTCGGTAAACGTCTTTGCGATGCCCAACAGTGAGTACGAGGACCAACAAAACTCCGCGATGCATTTGATAAACAACTCGATAATCGCCGACCCGTATCCGCCAGGTGTCGAGCAGACCGGCCATCTTCTTGCATCCCGAAGGAAACGGATCGTCTCGCAGAGAATCAATCTTGGCCGACAGTCGCCTCTGCGCTTCGCGCGGGAGTTTTTGCAGTTGCCGCAGGGCAAGAGGCTTGAACTCAATCGTATAGGCCACAACTGCCGCCGATCCTACAGCTTGAGCTTTTTCTTAATGGTCTCCCATGGAATGCTGCGAGGGTCTGTCAGAGCTTCGCGCGCCGCCGCAATATCGATTTCATCCTCCAGCTTTTCCAGGAGTTCCAGATCCTCAATGGGCACCACGGCGGCGACAGCTTTCTTGCCGCGGTGTACGATGACTCTTTCGCCACGATACTCAGCTCGGCTCAGAATATCGGAGAAGTTCTGCCTAGCGAGGCTAGCGGTCAGTTTGGTTGGCATAGGTTTGTTCCAGAAATATGTACTGAACGTATAATATCACATTTTGTACAATTTGCACGGAGTCGAATGACGATTCGCTTTAACTGAAGTCGGAATAACCCCATGCAGCTCACCTACCTCGAAGCCATCCGCCAGGGAATCTGGGAAGAAATGGATCGCGACCCCTCCGTCTTCTGTCTCGGCGAAGACATCGGCATCTACGGCGGCGCCTTCAAAGTCACCGACGGATTCATCGACCGCTTCGGCCCCGAGCGCGTCATCGACACGCCCATCGCCGAGTCCGCCATCGTCGGCGCGGCCTTCGGAGCCTCGCTCACCGGCATGCGCCCCGTCGCCGAATTCCAGTTCATGGATTTCATCCCCTGCGCCATGAACCAAATCTCGAACATGGTCGCAAAGACGCACTATCTCTGGGGCGCGCCCGCTCCCATCGTTCTCCGCGGCCCCAGCGGCGGATACGTCCACGGCGGCCCATTCCACTCGCAGAATCCCGAGATGTGGTTCGTCCACAATCCCGGCCTGAAAGTCATCTGCCCCGCCACGCCCTACGATGCCAAAGGCCTCATCAAAGCCGCCATCCGCGACAACAACCCCTGCATCTTCTTTGAGCACAAATATCTCTATCGCCGCATCAAGGGCGAAGTCCCCGCCGAAGATTACGTAGTCCCCATCGGCAAAGCCAACATCGTCCGCGAAGGCCGCGACCTCAGCATCATCACCTACGCTGCCATGGTCCACTCAGCGCTAGAAGCCGCTGAAATCCTCGCCGAAGAAGGAATAGAAATTGAAATCCTCGACCTCCGCACCGTCTCCCCGCTCGACCGCGAAGCCATCGCGCAAACAGTCAAGAAGACCAACAAAGTGATCATCCTCCACGAGCACTCCCGCACCGGAGGCCTCGCAGGCGAAATCGCCGCCCTCATTAATGAGGAGGTGTTCGACGACCTCGACGGCCCCATAGTCCGCATCGCAGGCCTAGATTCAGCCATCCCATTCTCCCCGCCGCAGGAACATCACTACCTGCCCAAAGTCGAAGACGTAGTCCGCGAATCCCGCCGCCTGAAAGCCTATTGATCTGTGGAGCGGAGGACGCCTTCGTCCGCCCGCAAACTCCAACGCCCTGTCATCGAGCGAAGTCGAAAGAACTCTGCGTTTTGTCGCTCGCCGCGTCACGCCCAACTAGCGCCCCACCCCGCCCATCTGCCACAATAGCCCGTCCGGAGAAACCATGGGAAAATTCATCCTCGGCATAATCGTCACGCTCCTCGTCCTAGTTCTCACCGGCCTCGGCATCGCCATGCTCGGCTTCATCCCCACCACCGCCAACGTCCCCTCGTCGCACCTGGAACAGCGCCTGGCCAACACCGCCATGGACGCTTCCATGGAGCGCCATGCCCCGCGTGTCACCGACCCGCTCACCCCCACCGATCAGAATCTCGAAGACGGCATGAAGCTCTACACCATGAACTGCGCTCTCTGCCACGGAGGCCTCGACCGCAAGCCGTCGTCCTTGGCCGCTTCCCTCTATCCGCCGTCGCCGAACTTCCTCTCCGACCCGCCCGACGACCCCGAGTGGCACATCTTCTACACCATTCGCACCGGCGTGCGTTACACCGGCATGCCCGCCTGGGACAAAACTCTCACCGAGCAAGAAATGTGGAAGATCACCCTGCTGCTCTCGCACCTCGACAAGCTCCCACCCAACGTCCAGGAATATTGGAAAACGAACTTCAACGTGGCCCCCGCCGCCGACGATGAGAAGAAAGACGAGAAGAAAGAAGGCGCGGAAAAGCACGACCACCACTAGAGCGAAGCAAGAAGCAGAACATGAATTGACCTTCTAACGTGGAAGAGCGGCGCTTCAGCGCCGCGTCAGCGGCACAATGCACCAAGGGCTTTAGCCCCAGTGGGCGCAGAGTCGCTATAATATCCGTTTGCGCCTGGCACCGTTTCGGCTCTGCGCGGTCATAGGAAGGAAATCATGCCAACTGACATCATCATGCCCCAGATGGGCGAATCCATCGTCGAGGGCACTATTACCAAGTGGTTGAAGAAGCCTGGCGACAAAGTTCAGCGCGACGAGCCGCTCTTCGAAATCTCCACCGACAAGGTGGATGCCGAAATCCCCGCCCCGGCCTCCGGAGTTCTGCAGGAAATCAAAGTCACCGAAGGCACAACGGTGAACGTGAACACCGTTGTCGGAACCATCGCCGTCGACGGCGAAGCCGCCAAGCCCGCACCAACATCCCCGTCCAAGGCCGCCCCTGCCGAGAGTAGCGCCGGCGTCCCGCCGGCTGTCGCGGGGGCGTCTCGCCCGCGCACGCAGGCATCGGAACCGCAGCCTCCGCCGCCCGTACCCGCTGCTCACGAAGACGAAGAAGAAGCCCGCTCCTCTCCACTCGTCCGCAAGATCGCTCGCGAGCACGGCGTCACCCTCTCTCAAATCACCGGCACCGGACTCGGCGGCCGCATCACCAAGCAAGACATCATGCAGTTCATCGAGAGCCAGTCTGCGCAATCTGCTCGCGTGGGGACGGACGCATTCGGGAGCCTGCCCCGAGCGGAGTCGAGGGGGCCCGCCGAGCGAAGCGAGGCCGCGCCGTCACCAGCCTCAAGCCCCGCGCCGCGTCCTGCCGCACCCGCTCCCTATCCAGGCGATCTCGTCCCCCTAACGAACATGCGCAAGCTGATCGCCAAGCACATGATCGAGTCCCGCCGCACCAGCGCCCACGTCCACTGTATGTACGAAGTGGATTTCACCCGCATCGTCAACCTGCGCGCCAAAAACAAGTCAGGGTTCGAGCAGCGTCACGGTGCCCGCCTCACCTTCATGCCGTTCTTCGTGCGCGCCGCTGTCATCGCCCTCCAGCAGTGGCCCATCCTCAACGCCAGCCTCGAAGGCGACAACATCCGTTATCACCGCCAAATCAACATGGGCATCGCCGTCGCTCTCGACTGGGGCCTCATCGTCCCAGTCCTCAAGAACGCCGGAGACCTCAACTTCCTCGGCCTGCAGCGCGGCATCACCGATCTCGGCGAGCGCGCCCGCACCAAAAAGCTCAAGCCCGATGACGTCGAAGGTTCCACCTTCACCGTCACCAACCCCGGCCAGTTCGGCGCCGTCTTCGGCCTGCCCATCATCAATCAGCCCAACTCCGCCATTATGGGCGTCGGCGGCATCACCAAGCAGCCCATGGTCATCACCGACAAAGATGGCAACGACTCCATCGCCATTCGCTCCGTCGTTCATCTCACTCTCGGCTACGATCACCGCCTCATCGACGGCGCAGTCGCCGACCAGTTCATGGCGCAAGTCAAAAAGAATCTCGAAACCTGGAGCGAAGAAGTCGGATAACGAGATGAATCGGGTGCCCCATCCTAGCCGCGTTCTTTGCGGCTAGGGTGGGGATTTTGATCTTGTGCTCTCCTAGGAAGTCGGCGCAGCGGCTACTGGTGACGCAGTACCGCCCTTCGCCCACGTCGAGGCGTTCAAACACTGAACCGTCCCGTCGATGATTTTCGAAATTCCATCTTTGAACTTGTCCGGATCAACAATTTCCCGCGCTGCCACCGCATCCACGGTGGCCAGCGCATTTTCCAAAAATGACATCGCGGCGTCCTTCTTTTCCGCCCCCGACTTGCTCGCAAACAGCCCTTCGATCCCGCTCACTAACGCAGGAATGAACGCCATCCCCCTCAATAGCTGATTCAGAAAATTCATATTGTTCTCCTTTGAAAAAATTCTCTCTGACAAGACTTGCTGTCAGTCCCGCTTAGCGGACGGCTTTCTCGCACTCTCATGTTGCTCGATCGTGCGCTTGAGCTCGGCTTGGCCCTCGAGCAGTTCGCCGACTTGCACTTCGATCCGTATTCTTCCTTCTGTATTTGTGGCCTCGGCCCTCTCCAGAGTCACCACTCTCGCCTTCGTGGTTTCAATCTCCAGATCGCGCGTTGAGGTGTTCCGTGCATCCTGCAGCACGTAGCCGGTCAGCGACAACGCGATCGCTCCGATCGCCACTAACGTTCGACCATCAAACGGCATACGTTTGCCCGGTTCCCGAGTTCTCCCCAGTTCGTTCGCGAGGGATTCCCGCAGGGCCACGGTCATTTCTTGCATTTCGGCCAGTTGTCCCAGCACTTCAAGTTGAAAGTCCTTGGACGTGTAGGGCGAACTTCCTGTCTGTCTCGATCCACTGCTTGCCGCTCGCACGTTCCCCGAGACTTCATCGCCGTTCATAGCGGATAATCCACATGCAACGCGGCTGCATACCGCGAATACCGTGGCGGCGACGAGTTGTCGTACAGCCGCATGAAATAAGTCTGCGTGCGCGCCAGGCGCGCCAGGCTAAAAGTTTGCGCGCTGAACCGTCCCAGCAGGTTCCGGTCGTTCGCGACTCCCCAACCGTAGTCATGCAGCCGAACCTCGATCCCGCCTCCACTCGCGGGCGCAACCCCTGCATCCACCGAGGCCGTCGTCGAACTGACCTGCGTAATCTGCGCCTCCGTCAAGTTCGCCAGATAGTACGACCCGACCTCCGTCGTCGATAGCTGTACCGGCACGTCCTGCAACGGAACCGTCGTCGCACTCGATCCGTTCTGCAGCGCCAGCGGCGCCGCCAGGTCATTCGCAAATCCCATCGTGTACATCCCACGATCAGCCGCCGGATCGACCACATCGATACTCACCGTCCGCACAATCGCGCTGAACACGGCGTTGCGCGAAGGAACATTCACCGCAACCGCATCTCCCGGAAAAATATCAGCCGCCGCGCCCGGCAAAAAGTCACTCCATGTCTCGTATGTGCCCGTCCACGCCGGCCCCCCCGCATCGTCCAGGATCGCCAGCGCCGCATTTTCACAATCCGCCTGCGTCCGTGCACTGGGAGTTTTCATCGCCCTCACAATCCCGCGCACTCCGTTGTCCGCCCCATTTTGCAAAGCCGCAACACTCGCGCTATTCACAACCTCCGCCGCCGCGCGCCCGGAGTTCCGGTAGCTCGCCACGATGTTTGTGTTCAATGGCGGAACATACAGCGGATTAAACTCCAGCGATGTCGAACTCACGATCTCACACTGCCCGCCATCCGCCGGCGACTCAATCAATTGCGTCACATAACTTGAACTTGGCAGCGCCGTTCGTACTTCCGCCATCGATATATGAGTCGCATAGGTATACGCCACGCTGCACTGCATGCTCGCCGCATTCACCAGCGCGTACGTACAAAACCCCGGCGCGTTCGCAATCACGCCGTCAAACAGGACCGTCGCCGGTGCCACCATCGTCGCCGGATTCGACGGATCAATATCCTGCAATTCGAGTACGAATCTGACGTCCGCCGCCACGGCCGCTCCCCCCAACCCACTGCTTGCCGGATGCACCGACGAGTGATACGTTTCCTCCGACCGGTACACCTCCATCGAATAAACGTAGGTCGTCAAAACATATCGGTGTCCGGCGGTCGTCGCGACCGCCGATCCGGTCGCTGAGCCATTGATCAGGCCCTGGATGATCGATCCGCTTCCAGAAGGTGCGATCAGGAATCCAGCCACGCACCCCCCCACAGAAATCGCCCCCGCATACAATCCGCCGAGCACTCCCGTCGAAGTCCCCGTGAAGCTCACATCGCCATGCTGCAACTCCAGCGCGCCGCCCAGTTCAATTTGCTCGATGAAGGTCACAGTCGTCTGTCCGTCGACCCCGTTTCCCCCGCTCACCTGCAGCGTTTGCGACACCACGGAAACCGCCGACGACGGATCATTCACCACCCAGGTAGTCGGATCGAGCGCCGGTCCCACGTATTCCTCATCGACTAAAGCCGGCTTGCTCTGCTGAAACGGTGTCTGCGATAAATAAAATTCCCGCGTCAACCCGTCGCCCACAAAATAATCACGCACGTACGCCTGTGGCTCATCCAGTCCGATCACCGTCACATCGTTCACCAGCAACTTCGGACAAGCCAGCTTCAGCCCCAACGGCGAGAAATTCGCATCACTCTCGTTGATCGCATACGTCGCCGCTCCCACCGGAGCCAGCACCAACGCCTCATTCATCGCCCGATAACTCGCCCTCGCCGCCAGTGCGATTTCCGCCGCATGATACGAAAACTTCTTCTGCGGATTCACCACGTACGCTGCCAGGGTGTCCACGCCCTGCACGGCGCTGCTGTCGAAGAATCCAGGCAGCAAATCCTGCGCCAGTTGCGTCAGCGCCGCACCCGCACTCCGTTCCACAAAAGCAGCCCGGTTCGGCAGAGCCTTCTGATCCAGCAACACTTCATCGCTCTCTGCGATCAAGTCGTAGCGATACACCGCCCCCTGCTCGCCCCATCCCAGATATTCGAACTGTGGCGCCTCAGTCAAATATCCGGTAAACACGAACCCCCCATTCGCTCGCGCCAGAATCACGCGCGCCCCCACTGCCGGAACCACGAATCCCAGCGAGTCTCCCAGCAAGCTGCAACGCAATCCGGCCGGCTGATTGATCTTTCTCTCCACCCGAGGCACCACCGTCCCATCCAGCGCAGCCGTATAGTCCACCGGCCCCAGTCCCTGCAAATTGTCAATCGTGAGTTTCATAAGAGTTTGTCTTCAAAGCAATCGATGCTGCCGTGAGCGCACCAGAACTCCACACCGGAATGCACAGAATCTCCTCTGTGCTCCCCTGTGTCCTCTGTGGTAAAGGTTTTTCTGCGAGCTGAAAGCCGGTCTCAGCTCAGTACGCCGCCGCCATCCCCGCCGGAAAGTAACTCCGATAACACAAAACCGTCTGCCCATCATTCGTATCGATGAACGGCAGCGCCAGAAAAGAAGCTCGCAGCGAAACCGCCGACAACGGCTTCTCGATCGTCGCCAAATCCTCCCGCAAGAACTTCCCCGCCGAATTGCTCGCACCGCCCGGATTTGGGCTCAGCCGCGGATAATAAAAACAAACTCGCCCGCCCGATTCCTGTTCCGCCACGAACAGTGCCGACCATTCCTGGAAAAATGACCCGCCTTCGCGATCCACAAATGCAATCACCACCTGCGCCGATGCCCCCGTCGCCGGCACTCCCCCCAGAAGCGGTTGCGCCAGCACAACCGACGTGGCCGTCACCTCTGCCACTCGCCCCACATTGAAGGTCACTCGCCGTACATAATTCGCATCCTGATTCACCGCCGCCGCACTGCCCACATACGCTGCCGCGATTCCCGATCCTACGTATCCAACCTGCTGTTGATAGTCCACATCTACCGCAATCAGGCAGCCCGCGGAAAACGCGCTCCCCACACCCGTTCCGAACACCAGTTGGCTCGCCGTCGATCCCGCCAGCACCGCCACTCCCGGCGCCGGAGTTCCCCCCGACGGCGCCGGCGTCGTGCTCCCTGCAGCCGGCGCCAGCACGTTCATGTGCTCCGACCCGCCCGCCAGTGCCATTTGCAGCTTGCCCCACTGCCGAAAGTCAAATCCAACTCGTGCTTCCAGCGAACCCCGAAACTGTGCCGCCGGCAGCGCCCTTACCCCAGATCGCACCACTCCAGTCGGCGTGTCATACCACCGCTCAAAATTTTCCACCCATCCCAGATCTAGCCACGGTGCCGGAGGAGAGTTCAGTGCAAACACCCCACACAGTCCCGGATCGAAAATCGTAGGCGTCTCTGTCACCCGGTTCACTGGCGCGAAATATGCCCGCATCTGCCGCATCACGGGAACCATTGCCGCTCGTAACGGACTCGTGCTCATAGAAGCGTTACCTCCGAAAAGAAGAAAATCGTCAGCACCGCTCGACGCTCCACGCGTCCATCCTGATAAGCCTGCTCATACATCGCCCGGCGTGTCGCGCGTCCCTGGTAAGCCGTCGTGTTGTCTTCCACGCCGCTCGCTGTCGCTTCTTGAAATGCCGGCTGGGCCCAAAACACGCTTGTTCCAAGGTCCGCGCTCGGAGACTGCGTGTAATCCATCTTCTCCGTATTCGGCGGCTGGCAAATTCCCAGCAGTTCGTTGTCGAGTTGTCCCAGCACCCGCCCGCGGTCCACCATGCTGGCGACGGTTCCCAACGTGTAATAGGAAATCACGCAGGCCAGGTTCATCAGCGCGCCGTCCCCGGCATTTCCATCCACCACTTTCGCCGTCCCCCACTCAATGTAAAAAGCGTTTGGCTCCGGCTCCGCCGACGATGGCGGCAGATTCTCCACCACAACAATCGCCGGCACCGTCGTCCCATTCAGCGTGATTGTTCTCGCCGGATTCAATCCCGCCAGCCTCTGCTGCAGCGCCAGAAAAAAACTGTCCTTCGCAAATTGCATATAACCCAGCTTTCAGTCCTCGGCATTCAGCCCCAAGCCTTGCTCGCAGCCGCAGCCCAGATTTACTCCGTGTCCCTCTGTGACCTCTGTGGTTAAGCGTTTCTCTTGACGGCGGATAGCCGATTGCTGCTCACCTCACTCCACCGCCGTCACCACATAGAAATACGCCGTCCCCGCGAAGCTCTCCGTCACCATCGCCTCCACGTGAAACAAATCGCCATCGAACATCATCCCCAACGCAGCCTTGAACAGTTCCTCCGCCGACCCCATCCCCAGCGTCGGCAACTGTGCCTCAACCGCCGAAGCCGGCAGCGTAAACTCGATGCGCCGCATGGGCCCGAGATTCCCCGTAGGCAAATTCTGCGTTACCACCGGCGCGATGATAACGTTCTGTACTCCAGGATCCACCAGGCCCAACTGCCCGGCCGCGTCGCTCGCTGTTGCCATCGCTGGCAGCAGCAGCGTCACCTGATCTCCGCCCAGCGCCGTCAACAGCGCATTCGCCGCCCGCACCAATGCCGCCCCACAAATCCCGTTCCCCATGATTCCTCCTGTGTGGCGCGGGCGTTCCTGCCCGCTAAATCAGCCACCATCACAAACCCTTCAGCGCCACGTACGGCGCCAACAAACTGCGCACCATGTCATCCATCAGCGTGGGTCCGAAATATTGCAGCCGCAGTTGGTTGATCTGGTTCGACTGCACGTTCAACCCCGGCGTGTTCTGCGCATTCTTCACGATCTGCGCGCACGCCACCTGCACCGGCGTCGGAATCGTCGCCCACCCCGCGTTGTAAACCACATCTACTTCATTGAAGAAAAGCCCCAGCGCATTCACCGGAAACGTCAACTCTCCGCTCGCCGCCCAAATATCGATCGTCGTCGGATCAATCGCCGTCCACATTCCCGGCAATGCGAACACCAGCGCAAATTCCAGGCTCATTTCCGGAAACGGCCACTCCCCGCGCCGCGGAATCCCATACCGTCCCTGCAGTGTGACAATCGGTGTCGTCGCCGGTGCCACCGTCACCAGGGGCAAATAACTCAGCCGCACCGTTTTCAGATCCGGAGGCATCTTCAGCCGCTCTTCATACTGGTTCACTCCCAGCGTCACTCGCCGGCAGTGTGCGTCGATGATCGCCGACGCCGCCGTTACCCACGATGGGTCCGTCGCCGCATCCAGCCCGTACGTCAAGTAATCCGTTGTTGCCAGATAATTCATAAGAAGCTCTCAGTTCCCCATTCTCAGATCGAAGTTCTCAGTTCTCAGCCCGCCCCCGGCTGCGCGCCCTTCACCGCGGTGCGCGCAACTGAGAACTGACAACTGAGAACTGAGAACTGTTTTCCTAGTCTGTTACCTTCACTTCGTAATGCGCGAAGTTCGCCCCCTTCACCACCGGAGCCCCAAACTTCACCACCACCTGTTGCTGCGTCAACGCACCGGGCAGTCCGAGCTTGAACACTCGCGGGTTCGGATCGGTCAGCCAGTGATACTCGATCAGGTCCTCGGTGACGATGTACGCCGGCAGCACCGCTCCCGACCCCAGCGTTCCCGTGTATCCCAGCGCCCACTCCGGAATCAGCGGAAGATCCCCGGCCTGTGTGCTCAGAGCCTTCACCCGGAACCCGCCGGTGACCTCGACCGTGTTTAGTACCACGTTGAACTGCGACTTCATCTCCTGGTCGATCAGATCGAGCAGCATCGGGTTCGCGTAAATCGCTGTCGGCCGCACCTGGTACGACGCATTCGCAACCATCTGCGCGACAGCAGTCCTGAACGTTTGCACGATCGTGCTGCTGCTCTTCGCGACGGTCACTGTGTTCCCGCCCGCCTCGATCTGCCCAATCGCTCCGAAATACTGCGTCGTCGTCGGCGAGCTCAGCGATGTGTCTGTGCCGTTCCACAGCGCCACGTCGTGAGTTCGCATCAGTCCATCCACCGCGTCGGCCAGGTCCTTCGCCTGCAAATAGGCGAACTGGCTCTGTTGTGCCGTGACTTCCAGATCGAACAGGTTGTAGTTGATCTGCGACACCAGCGCTTTCAGTGGCACTGCCAACTCAATCCGCGTCGGAGTTTGCAGCGTCGGTACCATGTTGCGTGGATCCATGAACCCCTGCGCCGCTGTCGGAGCCGCAATCGCCGTCTCCTCAAAAAATCGTGACGGATGCCCCGTCGCCGGCACCTGCTTGATCCTTTGTCCGAACACTCCCCGCCGCCGCACGATGTCGAAAATCTCCGTCTGGTACCGCTCAACTTCCACCGCGCCCGGCCCAAGGTAATCCGCTGCTGCCATCAAATCCACAAATCGTCCTGTCATGTTTTCTCCTTGTTTGAGTTTTTGTCGTCCGAAAATTACGTCCGAAAAGTACGTCCCGAAATCACATCCGAAAATCACGTCCCGAAATCACATCCGAAGATCACGCCCTAAATCACATCCGAAAATTACGTCCGAAATCACATCTTGCCGTTGCTCGAATTGTTTTAGGGCCTTGTCATCCTGAGCGTAGGAGCTGCTTCACGAAGTGAAGCAACTCCGAAGTCGAAGGATCCCTTTCACCCCGGCATCATCAAAACTCCCCAGGCAATTCCCACCAGAAGCGCAAGAAACCGAAAAGCACCCTAAATAGAAAAGGCACGACGAATGTCGTGCCCATCGTTGCCAGAAACCAGAAACTCTTCCTACTCGATCATCCCCGCCCGCGCCAGTTCCGCCTTCACCGCAATCCGCTGTTCCACACTCAAGGTCTGCAGTGTCTTGTCCAGTACTCCCCTCTCGATCTTTTCGGCGCCAGTGTCCGTCCCGCTCTTTGCCAAAATTGCCGACACCATCGGCGGAAGCGTCTTCCGCACCATGCGCGCCGCCTGCGCTTTCAGATCGGTATTCGATTTCTCCAGCTCCGCCACTCGTTCCTGCAGTTGCCGCGTCGCCTCATGATTCGCCGGCTCATAGGACGCGTGGTCGTCCACCGCCGCCACAATCCGGTCTACCTTCGCATTTAGCGTTTCCTGCTGCGCATCCAGCCGCCCCAACACGCGATCCAACGATTCGGCCGCACTCGCCAGCCGTTCTGCCGTCGCCATCAACTGCTGCACCATTTCTTCATTCATACTTTCCTCCTCGAAGAACCTCTGTGCTCCTCTGTGTCTTTCTGTGGTTAAGGGTTTTCTTTCGGATCGCCTACGAACACAACTCAATCCAAGTCTCCTGGTACGCCGCCTTGTCCTTGCGCAAAATAGCCGCGCCAGTGAACGTCACTTTCATCAGCGTCCACACCCGCTCCCGCGTGTCCGTCACCAATACATCGGTCACCTCAAACGACATCCCCAACCCACCCGCAACTGGCTCGCCTGTTTCAGCCCGCAGAGCGGGAATATTCACACGCCCGCTCGTTCCACGTATCGCCGCCGTCAAACTTCGAATCCGTTCCACCGCGACCGCCAGGGAAGCTCTCAACCGATTTCCTTCCGTCCCCAGCGCCGCGATCCCAAGTCCTGAACCTCCCGGCCTGCTGCTCGATGTCCGCTGCCCAAAGTCCGCGGTCCGACGTCCAAGTGTCTGCCCTGAGCTTGCCGAAGAGTCCACCTTCCGGCGCCGATTCTTCTCGATCTCCGCCACAATATCTGGAAAGTCCTTCGCGTACAGATATCCACCCACTTCCAGATTCCGTCCCACCACGTCCGCGCTCGTGATCACTCCCACTTTCCGCCGCACATCGTGCCGGTCAAACGACGGAGCATAATCCAGCGCCATCCCCAACAACGACGGCAACGCCGCCTCCGCCGCCCCTTTCGTCAGCAGCACCCGCCGTCCCCTCGACCCTGCCGGCGCTCTCTGCGAAGGTTCATCCACCACCGTCAACACTCCTCGAAACGCCGCCCGGTTCGGATGCCCCTCCACCTCCGGCATCGTCACCGCCATACTCTCCAATGCAATCATCATCTTGTCTGCCTCGATCCCGTGGGTGCCCCACCCTTATCGCGTCCATTTGCGACAGGATGGAGAGTTTGATTTACTTTTGCATCCCTCTGTGTTCCTCAGTGCCCTCTGTGGTGAAGAGCCCTGCGTGTCAGCTCTCTACGTCCCCCAACCCCCGCAACCGCCTCACCTCATTCACGGTCAACACTCCGTTCTGCAGCAGAATCTGCTGAATCTGCGCCTCCTCCAGCGGATCCGTCGTATCCAACTCCGCAAACACAAACTCCAGATCGTTCCATCCCAGCTTCTTCGCGATCGCATCCCGCGTCAGCGACTCCGCCAGCAACCGCGCCGTCGGCACAATCGCCTGCCGGAACGCCAGGTCGTTATATTCCTCCGCGGTGGAGCGGTTTACATCCCGCTCCACCCCGAGGTAAAACGGAGGAAGGTCGAAAGCATCGGCGACGATGCGCAGCAGAAATTCCTGCCACTGCAGTCGTAAGTCTGCGTCGGTGCCTCCACCGAACCGCAGCACCTCCGGTTTGCTTTCGGCCGATAGGATGGGCACCTTCCCCGTGCCCTCAATCTCGTCCTGCCACCACCGGATCAGCCGCTCGTGATGTTCCGGCGTCAAATCCTGCAGCCACAGCGCATACTGCACCACCGAGTTCGATGCCAGGCGCGACGCGTACCGGTGCGCCCCCATAAACGCCGTGATGGTTTCAAACGCCACCTCCAGCCGCCCCAGCCCAAACGGCGTGTGCGTCCGCGGATTCAGCCGAATGTAAATCAGCTCGTCATCATCCAGCTTGATCTGCGACTTCGGCCCCGATTGATCGTTCACCTGCAGGTAGCGCTGCGAAGTCGGCGACCCATCCCAATCCAGATTCATCCGAATCGACGCCCCATCCACCGGCCACAACACCAGCGGCAACGTCCGCGAGGGGATGGTTTGTGTGGAGACGGGCGACCCGCCCGTCGATGCCGGCCGATGCAGTTCAGCTTGTGTCCACCTCGGACTCAGCTGCACCTCAATCGCCCCATACCCGCCCACGATGATGTCCTCCAGCACCTGCTCCGCAAACGTGCGGAACGAATCATCTGGATTCGGAGCATCAAAGTTGTCGGTCAAAAGCCGCACCCGTTCCGCCCCATCCGGAATCGCCTCCAGCGCATACCCCTGCCGCGGTTGCACGCGCCACCGCATCCCCGCAATCCGGTCCTTGATGCAGTTAATCGCCCGCCGCGCAATCGGCATCTCCGAAAATCGCCGCAAGTTATACGGCGTCGGTTTTGGCATCGCCTCCGTCAGCGATCCGTAAGAATCAAAAATGGACGGCAACGCCATAGTCCGCCGCCTCTTCTCGACTTGCATTGAGGAGCTCCCCGAAGACACTCCCGCCACCCGGCGCCAAGCGCCGCGTACCGCCTCTGTAATTTTCATGATGTTTTTTCTCTACCTGAAATCCCGAGGGTGCCCCACCCTTGTCGCGTCTTTTGCGACAGGGTGGGGATTCTGATCTCCTCTGTGTTCCTCAGTGTCCTCTGTGGTTAATCAAGAATCCGTCAGAAAAAAAGCCCCGCCGCAGCGGAGCTCGTGTTCTCGCCCAACATCCGAATCGCCCCGCTGTCATCCTGAGCGAAGCGAAGGACCTACGCAATCGTCGCATCCTAAGGCATCGTGCTGAACAGCCAAAACATCGCAGTGCCGATGCACCCAACTGCAATCGGCATGATCAATCGTGGTCGCCCAAACAAGCATAGAACGAGTGCTGCCAACAGCGTGCGGAAAATCGGTTTGTGCCACGCCTCGACCCATTCCGCCTGATTCCTCACTCCCGTGTAGCTGTGCCAATCGGCCCTTGGCGCCAGCAGTGCCATGACAGGCCATGACAAAACAGCCAGCGAAGCCAGCGCCAGAGCAACCACGGAGATCCACGTTCTCCAACTCCGTGGTTCGTGCCGCATTCTCGTCCAATAGAAAATCCATCCATAGAGCAGACCAATGGGCGCCAGTAAGACGATCACAGTAGCTACTATGCCCTCGGCAGCGTTCACACCCTCAACTCCCGCCGCGCCACTTCCGCAAGAATCGGCATCTCCGCCGCCACCGCAATCCGAATCCGCTCCTCCTCCATCATGCTCAGCGCAAACTGCACTGCATCCTGACTGCGATCCAGATCGTCGTCGATCACCGCCGTCAACCCCGCCGTCACTCCGGTCACCTTCTCCATGACGGGCAAAATCTTCGGAAACCGCGCCGCCAGCGTTACCGCCGTCTCCACACCCGCCTTCAGGGAAACGGCGTGAAACAATCTCATCTCGCTCCCCGTGTTGTACCCAAAGTCAAACTTGAACGGATCCCCAGCCTTGGTGTATGGCTCTGCCGGAACCGGGTGCAACAAATCCCCCACGCCCGCCTGCTCGAACGCATCTCGCATCGCCGATAAGATCAGTCCTCGACCCGTGAGCACCCTGGCCCCACCACTCCGAGCCTCATTCACAAACATCGCAGCCATCGTTTCAATCTCTTCTGCTGGCGAAGCCGTCACAACCTGCATCGGCCCCGAAAGTTGAATCAAGTTCGAGAACGAATCCTCCATCCTCTTCAAAAGCATCGCGCGATCCCTGATCTCCCCAACCTCCGCCCGAATCTCCTTCAGCATGGCCTCAATCACTTCCACATCCACCTGCGGGTCCAAACATCGCACTCTCCGCCAATCCTTGGCGAACCGAACATCCGCAAACACCCCTCCGTTTTCTCCGCCCTCCACCATCAAAACTCCAATATTGACAAACTCCTGCCGAACCGCGTGAGGCACATACCGCAGCAAGAAGAATTCAACCTGTTTCCGATCGCTCATCCCTTCGTGAACCTTAGTGTCCTTGGTGGTGAAGGTTTTTCCCCTGTGTTCCTCTGTGCACTCTGTGGTGAAAGGTTTTGCTCTTAAGCCTGCTCCCTCCACCCAGGAAACGGCCGCCGCGGCGAAATCCGAAACGCCTCAATCAACTCCCTCACCGTTCCTCGCCGCGCAATCAATTTCCGCGCCAACTGCTCCAACTCTTCCCACTCCCCGCCATACCACTCCGGAGGAATCTCTCCCGCCAAACTCCACACCACATCCTCTTCCATCTTTTCCACCCGCGACAGCCACGGCTCAAACGACTCCCACCCCCGCACACTCTCATACACTTCATTCCGCGCATACACCCCGCGCAGCGGATAATCCGGAAACGTCCATTCCCCCGCATTAAAGCAATATCCCTGATCAATAAACGACGCCGTGTATTTCTTTTCCCGCGATTTCCGCCAAAACGCCGCCTGCCGCCCGTTCGCATTCCCCGTCCACTTATCCAGCACCAGCATCCCCGGAAACGTCTCCAGATTCCTCACCAGCCCCAGCATCTCCACCGGAAGATAATCCAACACCTGCCCCTCCAGCGGACTCACCACGAACCGCGACCCAAATTGTAGTCCCGCCTGGCAACGAATCGTATTGTGCGCCAACTGAATACTCAACTCCGGCGTATGCTCCACCAGCCACTCATCCACTTCCACCACTTCCGTCGCCGGAACCGGAAGCCCCGCCCGCTCCGCCAGTCGCGTCGCCAACATCTCATTCGCCAGCACCCGCAGATGTTGCGGATTATTCCGAAACTTCACGACATAGAAATTCCCATCCGAGCAGCGCATCAAGTGTCCCTGCGCCCCGCCCCGCATCCGCCGCACGTGTTGGACCGCTTCCACCACAAATCAATCCGGGCTTATACATTGCCGCGTGCGCCCTCGCCCGCGAACGCTTCCACACAACGCTAGATCTTTCTCTCGATCGGCCATTGGCGAAACCTTAAGATCCCTGATCCACCATTGATTTCCAGATGGCCGACAACTTCGGTTTGAAATACTTGTTGATCCCCTCGAAGCAATCGCATACCCGCAACGACTCTAGTCCCTCCGCAACCAGATCACGCGAACTCGAATCACCCAGAGATACGAACTCCTCCATAAAATCGATCGCCTGCTGGACTGCCTTGAAGTCGTTCGTCTTCGCGCGATCACAAATGTATCGAGCGAAATCGCAGATGATTACATATTCCAGTTCCGCAGACTCAGGATCGATTACGAAATCAGGCACCGCTAATCGCAACTCCTTGGTCAACGAGCGACGCGGAATGTGAACTATGTTATTCACGCTCTCCTCCGGCTGATATCGAAGTCGTATCCTGCCGCGTTCCCAAAAGCCCGCCATCATACCCCAACTTACCCTGAAAAGTCTGTGACATCCGAATATCAGGGACCAACCTGAGGTCCGAGGTCCGCAGCCCAACGTCCACCTTTTCAACCCACCACCAAACTCGCCATCTCCAACGCCCGCCTCCGCCCCACCCGCCCCGCATCCTCCCGCCGCACCGCCATCGCAATAGCCATCGCCATCACGCAATCGTCATGCGCCCCTTCGGCCCCTGCTCCGTGCCCATCGGCATGCCTCACAAACGTCTTCAACTCTCCCAACAGCCGCGGACTGCGAAACAACTCCGCCTGCGCAATCAGCGCCGCCGCCAGGTTCTCAATCATCGCCGGCCGCGTCACCACCGACGTCAACCATCCCTCCTGCCCGCCCTGCTGCAAAAATGTTTTCGTAATGCAGATCCTTCAAATGCGCCAGCACGCCATACCCATGATTATTCCGCTCCACCGCCACCAGCGCATTGTGATACAACTGCCCCAAAGCCGCCACCCGCCGCGCCAGTTCATACGGAGGAAAATGCCCGTGCAACTCCGCGCACTGCAATCCCATCGTCCGCTCAATCACCTGTGCGCACGCGTAATCCCCATCCGACCCGCCGCCCGCCGCATCCACTCCAATGATGTAGTCCCACTGTCCCCCCTTATTCGGAGGAAGCCACACCAGTAGCCTGCCATTATCCTGCGATTCCATCGGATGTCCCGCATGCGTCGCGGCCGCCTCAATCGCATCCCTATCAAACACACATTCCCCCGACGCCAAAAAGCACGAGACTGGATCTTCCGCGTACTCCTGCGCCGCCTGCCCCCGCAACACTTGCCACCGCGCCCGCCGCCACGCGATCTGCTCCTCGCTCAGCCCATGCCGCGCCATCAGATATTTTCTTCCTCCCTCAGCGGATGCACCGTCCCTTCCCCACTTGTTCCGTGTACGACGGCTCATACCACCAGGGGAAAAAATGTTGCGTATATCCCGTCTCCGCCGCCTTCTGCCACTCCTCGTAAAAAATCCCGGATGCTCCATTCGGCGTCGACTCCAGCACAATCTCCCCATCCGGAACCACCGCTGCCCGCAGCGACGCCAGCGTTTCATCGCCTCCGCGGGGCCAGCGGGAGACCTCCGAGCAATGCAAGTTATGGATGGTCATCCCGCGTCCCGCGTTGTCATCCGCTGTCTCTACTCGATACTCGCTGTCGAGTTTCGGAAAGACGATTTGTCGGATGTTGGAGCGCGATTTCACCAGCGCGCCCCGGCGCACCCGCGCATTGGGCAGTTTTTCCCAAAAGCGGTGCACGATGTTGAATATCGCCTGCGCCGACTCATCGCTGTGTGCCACCTGCACCGTCAGCGTTCCCGGCCGCGTAATCGTCTGAATAAAAAATCGCGCCGCAATGTACGTCGTAATCCCCACTTGCCGCGCCTTCAAAACAATATTCCGTCGGCTGCACCGTCGCGAATATTCCTGTTGCGAACGGTTCAACTTCAAATACCGCACTCCACCTTTCTTCACGCGGATTCTCAGCAGCTTCCGGATCAGCAGATCCCGCACCGTTTCCCCACCCGCCGGTTCATCCAGGAACCCACCGAATTGTTCCACCAATTGCAGATCAGTAAACACAATCCCTCAATTCCTGGAGCCGCACAAGAGCCGCGTGGGTGCCCCACCCTTGTCGCGCCTTTCGCGACAGGGTGGGGATGTTGACTTCTCTCTCAATCTCCGGGTGCCCCATTTCTCGCGCGTCCTCTGCGCGAGAAGTGGGGTTTTTGACTTCCACCTACTCCAACACCCCCGCCGTGGCCCACCTCACCACTTTCCCATGCAAATGAATCTTCAATCCCGCCGTCGCCCGATCCAGCGCCGCGTTCCCCGTCTTCGCCGTCAACGTCGCGTTATACGACTTCACAAATTCGCTCGCCGTAAGAGGAGGCTGCTTCTTCGTCTGCTTGGCCGCCTGGGCCAACGTCGCAGTCGACGCATTTGCGCTCACCAGCGGCACAATCGCCGCCAGCGATTGCACTTCCGAAAGCACAATCCCGATCACCGCCGTGATCTTCGTCTGCGTCGCCGCATCCTTTATATGCAGTGCCGGCAACAGCCCTTGCAGGTTCGCCTCGACCGCGTTGATCGCCGTCTGAATCTGATTCAGAATCCCCGGCTTTGCCGTCGCGTCCGCCGTCTGGTACGCCGTGATCAGCGACTGGATCAGCTGCAGATCCGCTCCCGCTTGCGTTCCCGCATTCTGAATCGTCTGCAAATCCGTTGCCGAAACGCTCTTCCCCTCCAGCGCCGCCACCAGCGCGATAATATTTGCCGCCGCCGGAATCAGTGCCGCCACCACCTGCTCCGCCTCCGCGATCCAATTCGTCGAACATCCCGCCAGCGTAATACTCACGCACAAGACCAGCCCCAACCCCGCTCGCCCGAAACGATTGCTGCTTTTCATATCTCCTCCGTGGTTACTCTCGAGCTCTTCGACCTTCAAACACACCTCAACCTTCGCGACCAAAACCCGGTCGCCTCACACCCTTGACTTGTTCGGAATTCCGCCGCGCTAAAACCAGGAAGCCGTGACTAAGCCTCCAGTTTCCCCTGTGTTTCCTCCGCGTCCTCTGTGGTTAAGTTTTCCGTCGGACCCTACTCAGCGCCCGCCCTAGTGGTCCGCATAAGGCCCAGTTGATCCGCAAGCGCTGGCGCAGAGATAAATATTCCGCGTCTCTGCCGTGTCAATCGCCGAAATCGCCACTCCCAGATCACTTCCATCCGACGCCTGATAACTCTGCCCCGCCGCATAGAGGCTGGCCTTGTTGTTGCATGCCGAATCGGTCGCATGGCACAGCCGGTACTGGTGCCAATCGCCCAGGAAGTACGGAAACGTCGTCTGCGTGCCTGAAGCGCATCCCGCGATGTTCATTCCCCCAACCAGGCCCATGTTCGCCGACGTGCCCGTTAACGTCGGGTCGTTGCCCGTCGAACATGAGTTATAGGGGAAGTACAGCGTGTGCGGAGCCATGCCACTGTAAGTCCCGCCCCATTCCGTGTAGCACGCCGCCGCGCCTCCCGCTCCCGCCGAGTGTCCCGTGCACGTTACATACTGATCGCGCGTAGGGAATGCGGAATTGTTGAACTGGAACGATCCCGTGTTGAACGACTGGGTTTCAACCGTCGTGCCTTCTCCCAGACCCGAGGAGTAGATGCCCCCGCCCACAAAGATTGAATTCTGCAGCGAGATGTTCGCCGCCAGCGTATAAGGCGTGGCGCTCACCAGCGTCATGTACGGACTGGCGGCCACGCTGCTCGCCTGAATGCCCGCGACGATCTCGGTATTGTGATTGAAGGTCAGGTTGGCTGGATAACCCTGGCCAGACGTCAGGGTACAGGTGCTGTCGGTGGCATTCGCCGCCACTCCGCTATTTGCCATCACCACCGTCAGTCCCCCAGGATTGGTCCCGCTGATTGCCACCCATCCCGGCCCGCTGGCCGCGCTGTTAAACCCTGTTGTGCCCGTGCAGGATGATACCTGCACCAAATCTCCCGCAACGATATCGCTCTGGTACTGACCGTTGACTGCCGGCAAAGATGCTGTCGCCGCGGTTCCGGCGCTATTCTCGGTCAGTGTGACCCCTGTCCACGTGTAGAAAACAGACGCTAGCGTCCACCCCTTCTGCGGCCCAGACTGCAGGATGCTTCCACATCCAGGGTTCGAAACCGAAATGCCATAGGTCAAATTCTGCTCCACATCGAAGCGCTGCGGATGATACGCGATCCCACCGCCATTGCCTGCAGTCGAGCCCGATCCCGCCATGATGTGGGAACCGTTGCAACTGTTGCGGAACACATTGTGCGTGATGGTGAAATCGACGGTCTGAAATCCGTAATTGCCGCTGGCCCCGGCCACGCCCGTCGAAACGTTGTCGGTCTTGGCACTCAGGAGTAGTCCTTGCGCCCCAGTAAAGTCCACGTTCTCGCAAATGTTCCCGTCAAACAGGTAGCGGGCTCCCAGTTTGTTCTCGTGGCAGTTCTTGCGCGCGAACCCTCCCGTCCCGTTGTTGGGAAAATAGCCAGTCAAAATGTCCACCGTCCCCGCTGTGCCAGAACCGCCCGTGACCGACAGATTGTTTGCGATTGCATAGCCGGTTCCGGCGGCGGTCACCGATATCCCCGTGATCGTCCCGCCACTTCCTACGCTGGTAACGGTGCCCGCTCCGCCGCTGGCCCCAGACTGAACGACCGTGATCACATCGTTGACTAGATAGCCGGACCCTGTGCCGGTGCCATGCTCGTTGATGGCGCGGATGATTGGAGCCCCGGCGGCCAGCAGCCACGAGTACGGATAGGTGTAACGATTGCCGCGATCTTCCACATCCTGCGCGGGGAAGTAGTTGGGAATCGAGATCGCCGCGGAAAACCCTCCCGAGAACGCGCCAATCGACTGGCCTTCAAACCAGTTGTGCGCAATCTTGATCTGTGACCCATAGTTGGTAAATACGAAATGGCCTTCCGTGTTGGGCCGCAGCGACTTGTCGCCGTAGTTGTACATCAGCGAACACTGTATGCATCCAGTTACGATGTCCGCCGAAATGGAATTCGCTCCTACCGCCGGCCCCGTCGCCACTCCGCCGCTCACCGGAGCGTCGCCCCAGTCGCCGTGAATGTAGTTGTAGGCAAAGTGGATGTGGGTAGGTAGTTGGCTTTGCGCCGTCTCAGTTCCGGTTCCAAACTGGACGATATTCCCCGCGCTCGCTAACCCAGCCTGCGGCCGAAACTCTCCGTTCAGAATCGCGTAGTGATGCGGCGCAACTCCATTCACGTCCGGAACGGCTGTCGAAAGCGCGCTGTTCCCAGTCGCCGTGTACTCAATCGTGTACATCGATGCAATGTCGTTGTAGCTGGAAGTGTTGGCCGCCACTCCATTGGCCAGGGTAAAGGCCCCGCTCACCGTGGTCACCGTGGGACCCAGCTGATAACTCAGATTCACCCCGTTGCACCCCGGATTCCGCATCCCCGGCTGCGTCGACGCCGAGACATTGTCCTGAATCCCGTGCGCGCAAACCGTCTGCCCCGTCGGCAACGGCGTCGTGCTGCTCAACACAATGAAGTTGCTCGAAACATCTCCCGCGGTCTGCGGCAATGTCAGTCCCGGCCCTGCACTGTACAACGCTCCCGCTGGAAGGTTGATCGCCGTTCCGCTCCCATTCGCCGTTCGGCACGATTCCGCATCATTGATCGCCTGCTGCAGACTCGCCTGGCTTCCCGCCGTGTACGGCCCATAGTTCGCGGCCCCGCACGTCCATCCCCCGCCCGTCCCCGTCGACGGAAAACTGATCGTGTTGCTCGTCGTTCCCACCCGTTCGTTCGCATTCACCCAATTCTGCGGAAGCTGCGCCGCGCCCAGCATCGGCAAGCCCCCAATGCGGGTAGTCCCCGTTCCCCCGCCCGCGCCATATCTCTGCGAAAGGTAAGCGCTCGCGCCCGCATCCCACGCGCCCAGCAGTGACCGGTTCGTTCCGTGCAGATCGATCGGATACGCCGTCGCCACCCCTCGCCCCACCGTCGGCGAATTCGCCCCCGCCACTGCCAGGTTCACCGCCGCCCCCGTCGGATTCTGTACATACCGCGTCGTTCCGCTGATCACTGTCCCGGCAGTCACCGCACTGGCCAGCCCCGTGTTCGTCAGCCACACCCCACCACTCGCCGTGATCGCATCCAGCAGGTATCCCAGTTCCGTGTTGCTGATGTCCGGCGTGTTGTCGCCGCGCGAGTTGTAATGCGTGAAGAACCCATACGGCGCGCCCCACGCCGCCGCTCGAAACACCAGACTCGCCGCCATCTGATTGATCTGTGCCTGCGTCAGACCATGAATCTGAATCGCTCCCAAACTCGTAATGTCCTGAACGTTCACGCCATTCGAATACAGAGAATTCGCGCCCAACGTCTGGTTGGTCTGGTCTTTCATCGAGAGGCTTCCCCGCGCCGCGGTGTAGCCCGCAGCCACCGCATACGGCTCAATCGTCGGATCCTCAATCCCCGCAGGGTACACATAGAACGTCTCCGTCAGTCCGGTGACGTTGCTCTGAATCGCCGTTATCGACGACGCCATCTCGTCCGGCTCCAGCTTCGTCGGGTCGTACACCAGCTTGAACGACGCGCTCTTGATGTCCTGACCCGCCACGTTCAGCAAATTTGTGGTGTGGGTGTTCGGCCGCACCACCGGCCCAATGCCGTCCTGCGACACCACCGTCCCACCGGTGTCATAGGCCACGGTATAGTGCGCCACTGACATAAGATATGTCGCCAGGCCGGCCATCGTGTTGTAAGGCGATGCCGTAAGGCTGATAGAACTGATGCTGTCTCCCGTCGCCCCGGTCACCGACGTGCTCAATGTGTTGCCAGAGATGGTCAACGTCGCCGCCGTCCCGCTCCCCGTATACTGCATGTCCAGCGCCGGATAATCCGGACACGTCGCCAGCGTGCATGTTCCCTGCGGGCTCGTCTGCGTCGAATAATACTGATGCGACCACGAATGCGAGTCGATCTCGTTCCCCGCCGCATACCAGTTGTTCACGCTCACCCAATCCACCGTGTACGACGGCACCACCGCCACATTGAAATGCAGCCCACGCGAACTGAACATCGTCAAAAACGTATTAATGGAAGCTTCCGTCCCCGCCGACGATCCCACATCATCCACCGTGAACGAAAACCGCGCCGGATACGTCCTGAAATTCACCGCCACCGGCGGAATGAGCGATGACACATTCCCGATCCCCACGATTCCACCCACCACATCACTCGTCGGAAATTGCGCCACGTTATTTCCATAAAAATGCGAATAGGCGTAAGCAACCTTGCCTGTATTGTCCTTCAGCCCTGCATCTCGATTGGCATATCCCCGGCAGTTCGTCACCGTGATTGCCGTCGCCGCGCCGTCGAACCGAAACCCGTCATAGTTCAAATGCGCGTCATCATTCAAATACTGAATATTCCCCGGGTTGGTCGCGTTCACATAGAACCCCAACGGCGTTGTCCCGTACGGAACCATCCCATCCACTTCCATGTTCGCGAACACCAGGTTGTCCGACGCTCCCGTCACGCTCACGCCCATGTAATCGAAGTTCTGCACCTCGATGTGCTGCAACGTCAGCCATGACTTCCCCACAATCGACACCACCGCAAGTCCACTCGCCTGCCCGACCACAGGAATAATCGAGCCGTAATAGGCGGAGGGAAGAGTTCCGCTCGGCGAATAGAGATACAACGTCGGATAAACCACACAGAAATCACCGAACCCCAGAATCACCCCTGCCGATGTACATGCCGGATTCACCGTCCGCTTCCTTCCCCACACACTGCCCAGTTGCAGGTTATTGATCTGCGGAGATGCAATCGCCGTCGTCAGTGTCGTCGTATAAATATTCCCGGAGTTGTGCGTCCACGTCGCCCCGGCCAGGCTGATAATCGGCGTCAACAGCGGCGCCGCGCCCGTCCCGTAAGCGTCATAGCTGATCGGACTCCCACTCGACCCGATCGACGACGGTATGAGTTGCTCGTTCCACACCCCGCCACGCTGCAGCAACACACTGTCTCCCGGATTCAGCGTGATCGAACCGTCCACGTAACCCAGCGTCTTACACGCGGTCACCGCCGTCGTGCACCCCGGCGCATCCGTCCCCGCATTCGACACGTAGTAAGTCGTCGCCGCCGCCACCCCGCACCACAACAATCCCAGGATCGCAACCACTATCCTCGCGACTGTCATCCTGAGCGCAGCAGGACGGTGAGCGAAGCGAACCGCCCTGCGAAGTCGAAGAGCCTGCCCTGAGCCTGCCGAAGGGACCCCGCGCCCCATGCATTCATGACCGGCCTGGATAGGAATTCTCACGCCATTTTCTCCTTCTCGAATGTCTGATCTACGTACGCACACGCCAACGCCATCGCGACGGAAACCACCGCGATCTCTTCCCCTAAGTTGTCTTTGGATTTACTTCACAATGACGGCCGGCAGATTCGCTCCCCAACTCCACACATCCGAAGGCGCGGTGAAATTCGCCAGTGCCCCCCCGGACGTCGTCCCAGCTGTCGTGCCGCTCTGAAACGTAATGTCAGCGCTGCTTCCTCCCGCGGCCAGCGACGCGCAGGAAGAAGCGCAATTCGTCGTAAGTACAACATAGTACTTACCCGGCTGCAGCGTTCTGCTCGTGGCCCAATTCAGCGTCTTACCTCCGACCGTGCCCGCAAACGTCGCCGACGTCGTTGCCCCAACATCCAGCATGATCTGTCCCGCCGAGAAGCTCCCACAACTGGTCTGTCCGCACGCAATTCCGATGTCGTACTCGTTCGATCCCGTGTCCGCGGCCGTCACGTCGTATTCAACACTCGACGTGGAAAGCGGATACGTCAGCACCACCCCCCACATCTTCACCACATTCTGCGTCAACGTGGCGTTGCCGCCCGAGCGCATCGCCGTGATCCAGGGCAGCGCCACATACGGCCCGGCCAGCACTCCGCTGTCCGTAATCGTCGGCGTCGGGCTATTCCCGCTGATTTTCGGGATATCCCCCACCGCGCTCGACACGCTCATCGCTGCGAAATTCGCAGTCGCAAACGCCGTTGTCGCCAGCTTGGTCGAGCTGTCTCCCGCGCTCTGCGTCGTCCCCGTCGTTCCAGTCGGCAGCGCCGGAGTCCCGCTCAGCCCCCCCGCCGTCCCCGTCGTATTCTGATTCAGCGTCGGCACATCCCCCGCCACCATCGCCCGGAAACTCGGTGCCCCGGCGCTCCCATTCGGAGCCGCAAAAAAGAAGTTCGCCGTCTGGCTGGGCAATGTCGGCACCGGTTCCGTCACTACTCCGGTGAATGTCGGTGACGCCAGCGGTGCCGCACCCGTCACCTGCCCTACCGAGTAATCGCCGCTCGTTGCCACGACCGTGCCCGTTCGCCCGAAAACCGACGCGACTGCTCCACTGCCCCCGGTGCCAATCTCCTGGGGCGTCCCGCCATTCGCCGAAATGTAAAAGTTGCCGTCGCTCGAAATACCAATCGAACTTGTCCCCGCCGCCGCCGCCGCCATCGCCGATCCTGGAATCGGAGTGTTCACCACCCATGGCCCCGTCAGGATTAGCTGTCCTCCCACCGTCAGGTTCCCGCCGAATGTCCCCGCCGCCGCCGCGATTCCCCCACTGAACGTTCCGCTCGTCGTCGCGATCCCCCCGCTTCCCCCATAAGTTAAGCACCGTCCCACTGTCCGTCAGCGCGCTGTCCCCACTCACCACCGCCCCACCCCCCGGGTACATCGCCACCTGCGATGCCGCTCCGCTGTTCACCGTCCCCGATCCCTCTCCGTCTCCGCTTCCGCAATCCGATCCTGTCCCCGTAACCACTCCCGTACCGCTGACATGCAAGCACTGCACCGCGCCCGTGATTCCGCGCCAACGTCACGCCCGTATTGAACTGCACCGGAACCTTGAAAGTTTTCAGCGTCGCTGATAATCCCTCCAGCCAGCTCGTCCCGCTGGTTCCCGCGTCGTTGACGTAGAAGTAATGTCCCCCCGGCGCTCCATAGGTCTGGTCTTGCGCTCCTGTCGAACTCGTGCTGTCGGTGCCGATAAAGCTGTCGGCCGCGCTCCCGCTCCTCACATACCCTGGTGTGGCGAAAGTCTGCTGCGGACTTCCATCCATCGTCGTGATGATCTGGCGCGGCGACACGCTCGCGCCCGGCCCCGGATTAAAATTCAGCGCTCCGCTGATTCCCGGCGTCCACGACCCCGATGCCGGACCAATCTGCACTACGTGCGCTCCTACATTCTTGTTGCCGTTCCCGCCCGAATCGCCCGCCGGGAAAACGCCCCAGTACGGCGAATACGAATAGGCCTGTCCCGCCAGCACGCCTTGCTTGCAGAACACTCTCGGCAGATACGATGTCGAAATGATTGCGCTCGCCTGTCCACACTGGTCGCTGTACAGGCTCGCTCCGTTCCCCAGAATGATCGCTCCCGGCCAGAACGGCAGCGTTGGTGCCCAACTCGCATTCGCCACCGTATACGCCGTCGCCGCGCTCTGCGTGTCCGTGTAACTGCAGATGCCGCTGCTGTTGCAATTCCCGCTCACCCCAGTCGCGATCGAGAACGCATTCCCCGTATAGGGCGCTGACGTCTGCGCGGTCCCCGTCGTCACCAGAATGTCGAAGGTTCGCGTCGCCCCGCCCACCAGATCCGGATTCGGCCAATACAGCGGAATGCTGGTGCTCCCTCGTCGCCGGCAGCGCCGTGCCAATGAACATCATCGGCGCAGTCCCCAGATTCGCGTCTTTCGAGATCACATAATAGTTCCGCTGATTTGCGCCCCCGGAAACAAATTGCGGAAACAGCCCGCCGATGGGCGCATTCCCCACCACCGTCAGAGGTTGGTTGTTGTCGATGTATCCGGCGATCGCCGCCAGCGACCCCGGATAAAACGGATTGGTGCACGACCCCGATTCGTTATAAACATTGTTCACCGTCCACGGCTGCAATCCTCCGGTGTAGTAGATCGCGTATTGGTTGACTCCCTGGATCACGCTGTCCTGCACGTTCAGCGTGTTTCCCGCAACGTCGCGCACTCCATTTCCGCTGCACTGCATCGACGCTTCCAGATGATGCAGGTAAGCCACCGGCGCCGCTCCTTGATCTCCACGCAAATACACCATGTTCGAGCAGAAGTACTGGTCGCAGCGGAATGCCCCGCCCGTCCCCTCGTTCGTCATTCCGTCAATCTTGAAGCTCTGGTCATTGCCCACCACCACGCCCTGGTGAAACAATCCGCCATTCACCCCCGCATTAAACTTGATGTCCTGCAGCCGTGCGCCGTCCGTCTCCGCTTCAATCGCCGCGTTTTCAATCGCTACCCAGCCGAATCCCGCCGACGTCGAGAACGTCGCCGCCCCCACCACATACTTAAACTGTGTCGCCGTCAGTCCCGTCGATAACACTTGGACCCGCGCTTCCTGTTGCTGCGTCGGAGTCGTGTAATAAAGGATCGCCCAGTCGCCGGCCACCAGGTTGTGTGCCGTCGACGTCGTTACCGTATACGTTCCCGCCGCCGCCGACACCGACGTGATGTGCGCCCCCGTCACGTTCACCGCCGACTGAAACTCCAGTCCTTCCACCGTCGACTCGTTCGCCCCTCCGGCGTAGGTTCCAACCATCAGGCAGGTCGACCGCGTGTAGCACGCCCAGTCCGCCCCGTACCCATTCAAAAGGCTCTTGCCTGCTTTCAGAAACACCGGCCAGTAAATGTTGTAATTCGCCGTGTTCGCTCCCCCGGTCGGCACTTCCTGAATTACCGCATGCGTCCCACCCGTGGCCGTCGCTACGTTAATCGCCTCCTGATTTCCTCCATTAGCCGCACCCACCGTGTACCCCGCGCTGTGCACGTTCGCCGTCGTTACAATAATCGTGCCCGTCGATGCCCCCGAACTGCACGTGCCTCCGGTCACCGCCGCCGCTTCCGCCGTCCCCGTTCCTGCAATGTAAACCGCATACTGCGCGCTGCTATTATTTGAGGTGTCCACGCCCGCCGGACATGGCGTCAGATGAATCGTGTTGCTTCCCGCCGTCGCCAGATTGTCTGTCGGCGACTGCGACCAGTTGTAACTCGAAACCACAAACGAAATGCCTGCCAGATTGTTCGTCGAGAACTGCGTGCCTACCGGCTGCGTAATGTTTTGGCTGGTGCCTGCGCTCGGACTCGTCGAAACATTTCCCCCGCCCCTCCACACGCGCCCCAAGTTCCATTGCCCAACAAACAATTGCTGCCACTCGCCGTGCCCGTTCCCAATTCGCTCGTTGGCACCAGTCCCGCAATCAAGCCCGCCTTCGATGTCAGCCCCAGGTCCACGTACTGCTTGGTCGCGGCCTGCAAAGGTGCGGCAGGATTCGCCGGCAGCGTAATCGGTCCCGTCATCGTCCCGCCCGCCGTCGATAAGTAACTTCCCGATCCCACATTCGACACCGACTGATCGACGTAGCCTTTGCTCGCCACGTCTCCCGGGTTTACCGGCGTAGGCACATTCGGCGATACGCTGAAAGACTTGGCTCCCGTGATCGTCTCCGTCCCGGTCAGATGCACCACGCCCGCCAGTTGCGTATTCACATACTGCATCGACACTGGCTGCGCCGCTTCCCCCGATCCCGGCGTCGTCCTCACTCCCGCCAGGTTCACCGGGGAGGTCGTCGGAACCAACCAATATTCCGTCTTCACTTCGCCGGGTCCAATCTGGTAAACCACCGTGTAATACACTCCCGCCGGAGTCGCTCCCGCGTTCGGCACCAGCGCCACGCTGAGCGCCCCATTCGTTCCCAGCGTCACGTTCGTCGCCCCGCCCGCCACCGCCGTCCCGCTCGCCGTCAAAAACGCCGGCCAGGTAATGATCAGAGTTCCTGAAGCCGTAGTCCCATCCGCTAAATAAACCGTATCCGCAACCGTGGTTGTCGCCGGCCCACTCTGCGGACCAGCCGCCGCCCCATTGACCATCAACCCAGACCCGGCAATCATCACCACCGTCAGCAACCAATAAAAATGCCGCCCGGTAGGGCGGCGGCCCGCGTCAAACATCGTCTCCTCCATCCAACCAAATTCCAACTCCAGGAAATCAGGATCCAGGAAATCAAGAAATGTGGAGCGGGCACTCCTGCCCGCTGCTCTTCGCCTTCAGCACATCTCCCCCAAAAAATTATGGGAGCCCGCCAGGGCTCCCATTTCGAAACCAATCTCGCAACCTATCTCCTCAACAACCGCTCATCTCAATCAATCAAAATTGTCATCCCGACCGGAGCCGGAGCGAAGCGACGGCGCAGTGGAGGGACCTGCTGTTCCCCCGCAAGCTACTCGAACCTGGAAGCGAGTGTAGTGCGTCAAGCAGATCGACATCTATAAGTCGCCGTTTCCCCTGTGATCCTCTGTGCCCTCTGTGGTTAAAGCCCTTGACTTCCTCGCCAGGCGCCACGGATCACCCGGATCACAGGCGCAATGCTTAAGAATCAATCCCCAGAAACCTCTCCACGCTCTCCACATACACCCCGGCAAAATCCGCCACCGGCCGCCGCGCTTCAATCAGATGCATCGCATCGTCCATCCTCCATCCCAAAGCTCCCAGCAGCGCCAGCGCCATCATCGGCGCACGGTGCACGCCCGCCGCGCAATGGATGAACACTTTCGCATCCGCTTCTTCCAGCGCCGCCAATGCAAAATCCACGCCGCGCCGGAACAAGTCCGCCGGCTTTGCCTCGAAATCGTCATCCGTCGGATTCCACAACACCTCGATGCCCTGCGCCCGCCCCAGCGCCGTGTCATCGAATTCGATCTGCATGTCGATGATGTGCGTGATTCCTGCCCTCGCCACCTTCGCCATGTTGTCCGACGTCCAAATCCCGCCCCCGACCGCGATCCGGTCGGTCAGCCATGTAATATCCATCCCTATCCTGTGTGGAGCGGACACTCTTGCCCGCCTCCGCGCCTCGACGGCAACCAGCCGGTTTGGGGTGCCCCATGTCTCGCGCTTCTTGCGACACGTGGGGATTTTGATTTCCAATTTCGGTCCTACCCAAACGGCCACCAGTTCTCGTCGCACTGCCCTCCTCCTCAATTCTACGGCATCCCCGCGTGCTCGATTTCTGAATCCGACTCGCGCGAAACAATCGGAAGTAACACTCCAATTCCGATTTTCAATTGAACCGGCATCGCTCGTGTAGCCCCGGACGCATTCGTCCGGGGCCGCATGCCTCGCACTCACGCCAACACCGGATCCTTACTTTCGCCGTCCCCCTCCGGGTCAGCGCCACAAGACTTTCCCAAGTCCGTCGCCGGCTTCGAGGTGCTCTCCGCTTCGTCCTCTTCTTCCCGCGCAATCGGTTCCTCGGGCAGGTTCAACCGGTGCAGCAAAGTTTTCGCCAGGCTGTCTTCCTCCGCGCTGGCGTGGCTTCCGTCCGTCGACGCCGGATAAATCTCCGCCATCTCAAATAAATACTTCACCGTCGCCAGCTGTCCCTTCTTCCCCTCGTCGATCACCGCCTGCATCATGACCGCGGCATCCCACTCCACCATCTGCGCCATGTCCCTCCGCACTTCTGCGGGATCAAGCGTCTTCTTCCCCCTCTTCGCGCTCTTTTTCTTCGCGATTTTTTGCGCACCCGTGTTGCTCGTCGCCTTTTTCTTGATCAACGCCCGGACTCGGATCACTTTGATTCTCTCAATTCTGGCCAACGTAGCCCCCAAAACGCCGAGGGCGCGCCCCAAGGCGCGCCCTCAACTAGAGATTTTCTTCTTGTCACTCTATAAATTAAGAATATCAAATCGCGTAGGGTAAACCGGAAATTTCTCAACATTTATATTTCTCATCTGCACAATCACTTGCATCGATTTTGCTCTCCAGACCCCCTTGACAACAATTTTCCCGAATCGAGACGACCCGTTCCAGCAGCCCCACTTCCAACAAAATCTCGCAGAAAACGTCCAATACGATCGGAACATGCGTCCTCACCGTCCTCTCCGTGCAGCCCAGCAGCCTCCCAGTCGCTTCCTGGTCATGCTCCTGCAGAACATGCCGCGCGATCACCTGCCGCGAAAAATCCGTCCAGCCGCTCCAGGCACGTCTCCATGTCATGCACGAAGATCACGCGATCCTCAAACGTGACCACCGTATACGCCGTCACCTTCGCCCGGAAGAATTCCGCTCCCAGCATCGACGGCAACCGCCCCGCTTCAATCGAGTACCGCAAATAGCGTCGCAACATCCCCACGGTGCGCCCCCGGTACATTCGCCGCTCCCGTTCGCGATCCTCCTCCTGTCGCCGCTGCAGGGCCGCCACAGCCCGCGGCCCCATGTCCTCCGTTGCCCCGCCCTTCGCCGGAAGGTGGTGAGCGGCCACATCCTCCGCTCGTTTCTCACTCCGTGCTCGCCCCCAGGAAGTGTCAGCGCTCGCGTAAATTTCTACCCGCTCCGCTTCGACCATCATGCCCGCGGTCCCCTCGCTCAAGCCCAGCTCATTCATGCCGCACCGCCCGCTTCAGAGTCCCGAGTATCCAAGTCCAAAGCGTCAAAGTCCGAAGCATCCAAATCTAGAGCATCCAAATCTGGAGCCTCCAGGTCCGCCACCTCTTCCTCTTCGACTTCGCGCTCGTACTCCTCGACCGCCGTGTGTGCACGCACCGGAAGAATAAGCCGGACCTTTCTCCTCTTCGGCGCCGGCAAGTCCGCCACTTTCGCCTGACACCTGTCGCAGTACACGATTCCCGCTCCCCGCTCCCGTACCCACAACCCTCCGCAGTGTTCGCAATACTTCAATTCCATTCCTACTTCGTTCCCTTCGCTCTCAGGTTTGCGTCTCATCACTCCTCCAAAGTGTCTAATTTGAATTTCCACTTACGCTGCCTGCGCCATTCCGCAAATCGCGAAGGCACCGAACTCCAACAAAAAAAGCCCTGCGTCGATCCCCGCCCAATGGTGCGGGAACCGAACGCAGGGCTCGTTTCTCTTACGAAGACCTGCTTGGGCTATTTAGTTTTGTGAGACTCCAAAAAAAGCAGCTCCAGAAAATCCAACTCCAGAAAATATCAACTCTGGAAAGTGCAATTCCGGAAAAACCGTCCTATCCCTGCCCGGCCCAAACGATGGCGGCAACTTCTGTTTGCCGTTTACCGCCTCCGCTCTACAGTTTCTGTGGACCCTCTTCGTCGACTCGCGCGCCCTGCCGCTGCGGGAAGTAGCCTTCCTCGTACCCCGACTTCAGCACGCGCCCGTTTTGCATCACCACGCTCAGCCTCCCCGTGAAGCGCAGCGACCGCAGCAGGTGCTCGATGGATGCCGATAACACTTCAGCCGACTTCACCTTCCGTCGAAATTCGCCGAAATCTCTTTCTTCGTTTGAATGATCTGTTTGACTCGTGATTTTTCTACCATCGAGCATATGGGCCCCTACAATTTGGCGATCGTATAGCTGTGAATTTTCTCAGTCAAGGTTGGATACACAAACCCAACCTGTGGAAATCTTGCAAGTCGGTCAGTTGCACGCTGGAGAGATAAGCGCAACCACCAAGGCATGAAGCATTGCCGAAGAATCTCGTCTTTAGCCTGTGTTTCCTTCGTGATCCTTCGTGTCCTTCGTGGTAAGCGATTTTAAGAATGCCGCCCCACCGAAATCCCCTGCACTCCGCACCGCCCGTTTAACCGGTGCTATACTCCGCCCATGAAGTTCAAAATCCTGCAAGATAACCTTCGCAAGCTGCTCTGGGAGCGCATCGAAGCAGGCGAACTTACCGGCCTGCACCTCGCCCAGCAGACCGGATTCAAGCAGGCCCACATCTCCAACTTCCTCAACCGCAAGCGCGGCCTCAGCCTCGAAGGCATGGACAAAGTCCTCTCCGTCCAGCATCTTTCCGTGCTCGATCTGCTCGATCCCGCCGAGGTCAACAAGCGCGCCTCCATCCTGCCTCCCAGCGCCGACGAGTTTGAAAACGTTCTCCTCACCGATGCTTCCACCGCCGCTACCCAGCCGCTCATCACCACCATGCAGGTCAAAGATATTCTCAAGTTCAAGAAATGCTTCCTGCACAAACTGAAAGCCGAATCCGAAGGCGACCGCTCCCACTGGCACCGTTTCGTCGCTCGCACGCTCGACACTCGGCTCGTCACGCCCGGCCCGAAGCCGAACCAGACCATGCATCCTCGCCTCATGCCCGGGGCCACGCTCCTGATAGACCGCCATTACAACGCACTCAGGCCATATCGCAAAGGCGAATTCAATATGTACGCTGTTCTGAAAAGCGATACTTGCGCGGTCAGATACGTCGAAATCGCCGGAAGTGAGCTCATTCTCCGCCCCCACAACCAGTCTTCGCCCATCGAGGTAATCGCCATGGAAGACGGCAAACGCCCCGCCGACTACCTCGTCGGCCGCATCTGCCACGTGGGATTGGAAACCTAGCGCGCAGGGGCGTGCAGACAATTACGGCTGCTTTGCAGCCTTCCCTTGATCGCTGGTAGTCAGCGAGTCGTAGGAGTAGACCACCTGCTCGGCATAGAGCACTTCCGTCGACCACCATCCCAGAACGGTGGCCGCGGTCAGAATCGCGGAGACTACGACCAGCGGCGGCCAGCGTTCCTCCAGCCAGCTGGATTTCTTTCCCGCTTTTTTCGTGGCGCCGTTTTCCTTCGAGTGGTGGGATTGGTGGGCCGCCTCCGACGGTCGCGGCACCGGCGGCCTCCAGATCAACCATGCTCCGGCCGCCGCCAGCAGCAGTAGGGTGAATTCCATGTAGGGTGGATCAGAAGGCACCCGGTCGAGGAAATGGTGACCCACGGCGATCAGCCCCACGATCAAGTAAAGAATGGGCACCGGCGCGAACACCCAGCGCAGCCATGAACCAGGATGGTCGCGCCTGAACTTCGCTCCCCAACCGAACACGCACAGCGAGAATCCGATCACCCCGTTAAAAGCCGCGCCGCGCAGCACCATCACCTGGTCGTGCAGCTGGCGCAGCCGCACGGTGTAGTCGCCGCCCTTGTCCATCAGTGCGTTTTCCTGCAGACCGAACAGATCGTACGCGGTGTCGTTCAATTCGTGATCCTGTTTGGCGCGGTCCTTCCAGTCGGGGTCCAGCGGCAAGGACCAGCTCAGGTCTTGCCTGCACAACTCTTTCACCCCCGGTTCGCTCTGGAAGGTGCAGATTTTGTCCGCCAGCACAGGGTTTTCCTTTCCCGCGGGCAAGAGCTTAGTTTTGTTGCTGTCGCAATAAACGCTGGTCAGGATGCGCTTTTCCGTCACGCCGTCGCGGAACAGCCGGCCAAAGATCTCAAGGTGAAGGTCGTTGTCGTCAAAGAAATCCTTCGCCGTACGCGACACCGCAGAGCCCAGAGTGTATGCCATGGCGAACAGCAGGACGCCCGCCACCGCAGGCTGGTTTTGCCTCCGCACCCAGCGGAACAGAATTTCGATGCTGCTCTCCCCGCTGAGAAAGAACAGGTGGATGACCAGCACCACCCACGGAAGCGCGAGCGCCCCCACGATGGTGGTGTCGAATGCAATCGTAAGAGCGCCCATAGGATGCCTCCATCCGTGCGATCGAGAAAATTCCCGCGTCTCGCAAAAGACGCGAGACATGGCGCACCCACATCAACTCACCCTCATCACAATACGGCCGGGGACGTTGCCCGCGAACGTCCGGGTTTACTTCAAGTCCGCCAAGTCTGCCTTCAACTGCGCCAGGTCAAAGCCCTGGGGCGCCTTCTTGTCTCCATCCAGATAGTCCGTGCTCAGAATGGCGTAGGCTTCATCGCAGTAGGCTTCCCAGAATGACCACGTCATGACCTGCAACGCTCCCCAAGTCACCACCGTGACCCCGCGCGGATCGTAAGCCACCACCGGAATCGCGTGTCCTCCCCAGGAACCGGGCTTGCCGTCGCCCGTGGTTCCTCCTGGCGGCACCGACCAGGGCTGATGATTCTGCGTCTGGGCCTGCGCGCTGATGGGCAACTGCACCCCGATGTAGCATCCTTCGAAGACGTAAACCGAATCCATGATATGCGTATGGTTGCCGGGTTCGAGCGAAGCATAGGCGCCAATCTTGTGCCCGGCGATGCCGGTCTGGCGCCAGTAATTCAGCACGTCGCCCTCGTTCGCGCCGTTGTCATTGGCTCCGGTCGTGGGATTGTAGCCAGTGATGGCCGAGTATGCCGCGACGATCTGCTGGTCGGTGGGCGTAAACATTTTCTTGCCCGCGTTCGCCGTCCACTCCATGATCAGGTGTCCGGCGGCCGCGCAGGTGCAGTCCCCGATCTGGTCGTTATCCATCATGCCCCAATCCGATCCCACCTTTGGGCTGAGATCGAAACTGGCGGGCGGCGTGGGCAGCGCCGCGGTCATGTAACTGGCCAGCAGCAGCGCGCGCGGATCGTGCCGCGCCGTCCCCTTGCCCAATTTGAGTTTGCGCGGATCGATCTGCGTCTTCCGGTCCGATCGCATGGCCACGCCTTGTCGCGACGCAGTGAGTGCGCTTTCGAGTTTCTTCACAGCCATATGGGAATCTCCTTTGGCGAGAATTCAGAATTTTTCGCAATTTCGAACACAGAATTTCGAGCACAGAACTGCGAGGTCCGGCTGCTCGCGAAGTGGAAGGGGAAGCGCCGCCTTCGCGAACAGGAATTACTGCGGGGAAGAAATTGGGCGAATCTTAGCCCTGAACCCACGCGAGGTCAACCGCACACCAGGAATTGTTACGAAACCCGAACAGAACGCAGGAGGGTAGACAAAGGAAAAGCGGGTGCCCCATTTCTGCCGCGCCTTATGCGGCAGAAGTGGGGTTCTGCCAGATTATCGGGTAGGGAGGGTCCCGCTCGCCCGCGGGTTCTGGTTGTGCGGACTCTGGCCATGCGGATTCTGCTGCAGGATCCGCTCTTCGATCCGCGACACGAATTTCGGCAGGTGGCTCGTCACCACTTGCCCGAGGTCCGGCCCAAACTCGTGGAACAGGTTCATCCCGGCGTCGTTGCCAATCGTCGAACCGAAATCGCTGAATGGCCCCGAGGCCGAACGCTTCCAGTACGGGCGCGAGGCGGTGTCGGCGGCGATCGAAGTGGCCACCCGCAGGAAATAAGAAGTGTTCAGCCGCCGCGCTCCCGACCCGTCCCGCGTCCAAAAAATCCTCGAAGCCGCGTCCGTGGCTCGCCCGATCAACCCGTCGCTCGACGAGGCCAGGTAACGCGAACCCTGCGGCAGCGTAGGCGGATAAAGATACTTATCCAAAAAGAAGGCGGCGCCCTTTTGAGCGGAGGCCCTATCGGACGCGCCATAGAAGAGATGGGCGCTCGGCGGAAATAGTGGAGCCACTTTGGCAGCCTGTGTCTGTCGAAACACACCCGCGTTCCCCGCGCCCATGCTGACGAGCATGCGCGGCTCAAGCTCGGTCAGTCGGAAGCGATCCGTTTGGGTGAGTCGTCCTGACGGCCAGGCGGCGGGAATGGTCGCGCTCGGCATGGGGGCGTCGGGCAGCGGGGCGTCTGGAGACGATCTCCACGCCCCGCGCTCCTGGCGTTGCCTGTCGGTACTCCCGAACTGCAACCCACGAAGCCTTCCCCCGAGAGCAGGTTCGCTCTGGCAGAACGCTGCGCAAGCCGCTAACAGGCAAAAGCAGATGATCCGGAAAAGTGTAATCCGTTTCACCATAACTGAAATTTGCCCGTCGGCAAACCCCTTTGCGGCCATCGCATGACGCGATTCCGCTGCTACCACCACCCTGCCAGAAGCACTTTGCATGCCAAATATCCTGCCGATGTTTCGATGCCGATCGCGACCGCCATGGTTGGCAGTTTCCATGTAGCCCCAGACGCATTCGTCCGGGGTCTGTTCCGGCTGGAATTGGGGCAGTGGTGCGGTTAGGGAAGTTTGAGAAGAAGGTTCGTATCAGGGCATGCCTTGAGGCATGCCGCACCGTTACACTCTTCTCACTCGGCTTTAGCCGCTGTCGAGCTCAGCCTCAGCGGCTAAAGCCGTTACATCTCACGCCCTTCCGGCGGCATCGCTAAAGCGATGCCCTGATACGGTTCATTCTTTTCAAACTGCAGAATTGGAGAGAACTGCCCTGATGCCGAATGTCCGTCTTGATCACAACGTGAGGATTGCAACGGTAAGATCGCAGGTTGCTGGAGCGGTCGGCGTTACAGCCAGAAGTCCCGGTTAGGCGCGGGGATGGGGCTTTGGCCGGCGCTGGCGGCGCGTCTGAGGCCAGGTTCTATGCCGGGTTCGATCCGGGGTTCGACGCGGTTGCGTCCCGCATTCTTGGCCTGGTAGAGCGCGACATCGGCCGCGCACAGCAATTTTTCCATCTCCGCCGCAGTCTGCCCGGTGGCCACGCCCAGGCTCAGACTGACCTGGACACTCATCCCGCCCACGATGATGCTGCAACCCGCCACGTGGCTGCGCACGCGCTCAGCCAGTTCCCAGGTCTCAGCCAGGCCGCAACCCGGAGCGACAATCAGAAATTCTTCCCCGCCGCAGCGTCCCACCGAATCGTAAGGCCGCACCACCGCCGCAATGCTGCTGGCGATAATGCGCAGCACGGTATCTCCTGCCGCGTGCCCGCGGCTGTCGTTGATGGCTTTGAAGTGATCCACGTCGATCATGATCAGGCCCACCGGTTCGTGATCGCGCTCCGCCCGCAGCAAGTCCCGCTCCAGAATCGCCAGAATCGCCTTGCGATTCCACAGGCTGGTCAGCCCGTCGCGCGAAGCCTCGCGCCGCAGTGCTTCTTTCGCCAGCAGCAGCCGGTTCTGCGTGACCAGCAGCCGCGCGCTCGAACACACAAACGACAGCGACACCACCACCGCGGCCAATCCCAGCCTTTCCCGCGCAATGCGCAGTGACATGAACAACACCAGCAGCGGATACAGCAGAAAGAAGATTTCCGTATAGATGCGCTTCTCGCGCCGCGGCTGCTCGAACGAAAGCTCCGGCGCTTCCGCCTGCTTCCAGGTCGTGGCAATCACGATCGGCACCACCAGCAGACCGCTCCAGAACAGGTCGAACCATGCGCCAGTATTCAGGCTGCGTCCGGGCCCGTAGTAGTAAAGCGCATCCACTCCACCGGAGAAAATCAGGAAGATTCCCATCCGCCCGAACAGCACCCGGACGTCGCGCACGCGGCTGACGGCGCCACGCAGAACAAACGCGCCTGCCATAAAAAAATAGCCAACAAAATACGGCGCCCATACCGCGTGCGCCAGTTCACTCGGAGACTCCGATTTGGGTATGTAGAAAAAATACAGATAAGCCGCGACGCAAACCAGCACGCCCTGCACGAAGTCGAGCGCGACCAGGGCGTCTACCTTCCCGGCTTCCTTGTCCGGATCGAGAAAGATCGCCATGCCCAGCGGCACGAACCAGAACGAGAACAAAAGGTTCGTGATCCAGGCGATGGCCAGCGATGTGTACAGGACGTTGTAAACGGAGAGAATCTGCGCCACCATCCACAGCGCGTAGGCCAACGCGGTCAGGCGCCAAAACGAGCGCGCTAAGCCCTCCGCGCGGTGGCTGGCCGAGATCACGGCATAAATCAGCACCCACCCCAGCGTGAGCTGAATCAGGTCCGAGACGAATGGTCCCGGCGCCTTGGTGCCCAGCACCACGACCTCGACGAGGTGTGCCAGCCATAACAGGCCGGCGACGGTCACAACCATGCGCGTGCGTGGCAATGCATTTCCTTTCATCGAATGTTTCCGAGGACAGCGGTGCCCGACAGGAGCAATCGAAAGACGAGCAACCAGGAGGCGAATGAATCCGCTAGTCCGCCGACCGGCGGACGGCACACTTCCGCTCAGGCCCCAAGACCCTTCAGTATCCCGCGTTGCGCGGGCAATTTCACCTGACCATAGTACCCTCGCCCTCATTACCGCCCAATCGAAATTCGCGCCAGCATCCACGCGGTCTTTTAGGGATTTCCACAGCCATGCCGGGAAGCCGCCGGATCACGATTTGGGAATGACGCCTCTTCCGACTCGACGGGGAACTTGCGCGGCCGAGCCGCGAGGTGGGGCGAGAGGTGGGGAGATGAGATGCAGACTCACGAAATCCGAACTCGGGCCGTTGCGCATTTGATCCGTGCAGATCCGCGCGAATCCGTGGCGAAATTGTTTGGGGCAAAACAAATGCGGCTCAGGCCAGCCACCCGAGCCGCATCGTTCGTGGATTCCTGCTTCTGCCTTGTCACCGCTGGGCGACGGAATGATCGCTTCAATCCGGCAACGCTCCCGCTCTCTCGAACGAAGAAGCGCCGCCTTGGCCTAGGCGAGTTGCCGATTCGTCATCTTGCGATGGCAAAGATGCAACCGCTGCGGCGGCCAGCAGCCCTTGTCCTTGCTCCCTGCCTCGGCTCCGAAGAGCTAAAGGGCAAAGAGCAAGAGGAGGAGGCCGCAACGCCCGGGCAACCAGTCGCGCTCGCGCGCGTTTCTGGAGTATCCTCCGGCAATTCACCCTCGAGAATCGCCGGTTGCCGCTGGCTCTGCCGCAATCATCCGGCAAGCACAGGAACTCTCACGTTTCGCTGAACCCACTTTCGGCCAGTTCGTTGCGCCTCGCAACACAAAAAACTTCCGTCCTTGTGCAGAAGCTGTGGACGATGTGTCTTCCCTGTGGAAGTCCGAGGAAAACTGAGACTAAATTTTCCGCCGTGCCTTTGTCATCTCATAATTTTCAATAGCTTGCACACCGTGAAAGCATTCGCGTCGCTTCTGTGGAGCGGACTCTCCCTTCGACAGGCTCAGGGCAGGCTCTGTCCGCTGCCCTTGACTTCGCTCCGACGCGACCACGAAGGGTAAAGGACACGACGAGAAGGGACGAGGCCGGAAGAGGCACGAACAGAATGGGCGCAACTTTCAGTCGTACCGTTAAGCACACTCAAAAATTCGCTCAGAATGACGACGCCAGAGAATAAAGAAAGGCGGGCGAGGCGTCCGCCGCTCCACGAGGCTTGCTAGTCCCGGACTCCATCCATGAACGCGCGCAGCTTGCGCGATCTGGATGGATGCCGCAGCTTGCGCAGCGCTTTGGCTTCGATTTGGCGGATGCGTTCGCGGGTTACCGCGAAGCTCTGGCCGACTTCTTCGAGCGTGTGCTCGCTGCCGTCTTCGAGGCCGAAGCGCATCTTGATGACTTTTTCTTCGCGCGGGGTCAGCGTGCGCAGGACCTGTCCGGTCTGGTCCTTCAGGTTCACGTTGATCACGGCTTCGGCCGGAGAAACTACGCCGCGGTCTTCGATGAAGTCGCCGAGATGCGAATCTTCCTCTTCGCCGATCGGCGTTTCGAGAGAGATGGGCTCCTGCGCGATCTTGAGGACTTTCCGAACTTTCGCGACGGGAATGTCCATTCTCTTGGCGATTTCTTCCGACGTGGGTTCGCGGCCGAGTTCCTGCACCAGCTGCCGCGAGGTGCGGATCAGCTTGTTGATGGTCTCGATCATGTGCACCGGGATGCGGATGGTGCGGGCCTGATCGGCGATGGCGCGGGTGATGGCCTGGCGGATCCACCAGGTGGCGTAGGTGGAAAACTTGTAGCCGCGGCGGTATTCGAATTTGTCGACCGCCTTCATCAGGCCGATGTTGCCTTCCTGAATCAGGTCAAGGAACTGCAGGCCCCGGTTGGTGTATTTCTTCGCGATCGAAACCACGAGGCGCAAGTTAGCCTCGATCAACTCGCGCTTGGCCTGCTCGGCGTCCATGTCGCCGGAGATAATCTCGCGCTGGGTGCGCTTGAGTTCGGCGAACGAGACGCCGGTTTCGAGTTCGAGTTTTTCAACCTCTCCGCGGATCGCCCGGGCCTGGCGGCGATATTCTTTTTTCTGTTCTTCGCTGCGCGTGGCCTCGGCCTTGCGTTCGAGGTTCTGCGTCTGGCGGTCGAGCGAACGCATGCCGTCGACCGTTTTGTTCAGACGTTCAATCAGGCGTTTGCGCTCGGCGTTGGTGAATCCCAGCTTGCGCACCGCTTTCGAGGTGGCAATGATGCCGCGAGCCAGCTTACGGCGGGCACGGCGATGATCCTTGGGCTTTTTCGTCTTCGAGACTTCGAGATACTTTTCTTCGAGCAGCGCGGCCTTTTTGTATAGCTTGGCCATGTCGTCGATTTTGCCGGTGAACTCGTTCAGGCGGTTCTGCAGGATCTCGTCGGTAATCTCTTCTTCGTCGAAGGTGACCACTTCCTTGATCGAGCGCACGCCTTTTTTGAGGTCCTCGCCCATGGCGAGCAATTCGCGGATCACGATGGGCGAGCGCGACAGGGCCTTGAGCACGCGGATTTGGCCGCGCTCGATCCGCTTCGCGATTTCGACTTCGCCTTCGCGCGTGAGCAGCGGGACGGTGCCCATTTCGCGCAAATACATGCGGACGGGATCGTTGGTTTTTTCGAGAGCGCCGGGCGTGAGATCGAGTTCGACGTCCTCGCCTTCTTCGTTGTCTTCGAATTTCTTATCGAGTGTGGCCGAAGGCAGCTTGGGGCCTTCGAGCACGTCGATGCCCTGCGTACCGATGGTGGTGAGCAGATCGTCCAGGTCTTCGGGACTGTGCACGTCGTGCGGGATCAGGTCGTTGACCTGGTCGTAGGTGAGATATCCCTTCTCTTTGCCTGTATCGATCAGCTTTTTAATGTCGTCGAACTTGTCTTCAAGAGCCAAAAGGTGTGTCCTCGAACTGCTTTAATTCCGCTCCACAGGAGCTTGTGATAATGTTCCTTGTAAGGGTGGGAATCTGGGTCTTGCGGGGCCGTGCATACCGCACAAACCTTTAGATTTTAGCAAACAAGTGCTGCAGCGTCTATTGGTTGCCCGCCTGATTCCCTGATACCCGCCGCTGTCTTCGATTCGCTTAACTCCCTATCTTCATTCCGTTAACTACCTATCTTCAATTCCCTTAAATACTTAGATGGTCGCGGGGCGCTTTTTGTTTCAAGCGCTTTTCTTCTTTCCGGCATTCTCGGCAAAACCGCTCTCGGCCAAACCAGGATCGCGTAGCGCGCGGCTGATGCGCTCCAGTTCGGTGAGCAGCTCGCGCAGACGCTCTTTGTTTTCGGCGAGGCCGGGCTTCTTGAGCTCCTGCTGGACTTGCTCCTGGCGGCGGCGCAAGTGAATGCGGCGCAGGGCGCGGACCGCGGCTTCGAGAACTTCTGCGGTGAGTTCTTCATCCTCCTTGAGCAGGATCAGAGCCAGCATCCGGCGGTCGCTCTCGGTCGCCGGCAGTTCAAGAACATCCTTAATCCCATCGGCAAATTCTCGGTCGTCGTTTAGCCCAGACTCGTTGAGCAAGGACTCGGCGAGGGATTCGGTGGCCAGGCCGCGATGCAGATTTTCGTTCTGCAGGACGAAGCGGGCCTGGCGGGCGGGATCGAATTCTTCGTCTTTGCCACCTCGGGCCCCGTCGCGGACGGAAAGATGGTCGTCGCCGGGATGGATTTGGCGGGCCGAGGCCAGGGCGCGGATCAGAACTTTTTCCGCGTCGGTGACCTGCGCCTCGGCTGGGGCCTTGACCGTCGCGGCGGAGCGAGTAACGGCGACGTGGCGCAGTTCCTGGCGGAGCACCACAGAATCGATGCCGAGCTTTTGAGCGATTTCCTGGGCGAGTTCGTCGCGCACAATCCGGGCGGGCACGCGCTGCACGTGCGGGAGCAGGTACTTCACGGCCTTGTCTTTGCCTTCGGCGCTGCGCACGGGAAACTGCGTGCGGGCACGTTCGATCAGGTAGTCGAAATATTTTTGCGAAGTCTTCAGCGCTGCGCCGTAGGCTTCTTTGCCTTTGCGGCGGATGTAGAGGTCAGGATCGAATCCTTGTTCGAGGGTCAGCACTTTGATCTGAAATTCTTCTTCGACCAGCAGGCCGAGGGTGCGCTCGGTGGCCTTGGCCCCGGCGGTATCAGGATCGAAGTTGACGACGACGTTTTTGCTGAAGCGGCCGAGCAGCTTGGCTTGCAGCTCGGTGAAGGCCGTACCGGAGCTGGCGATGACGTTGTGAAATCCTGCGGCGTAGACGGAGATGCAATCCATCTGGCCTTCGACCAGGATGGCGTAGTCGAACTTCTTGACCCATTCTTTGGCGATGTCGAGATTGAACAGTACCTTGCCCTTGGAATAGATCGGGGTCTCAGGCGAGTTCAAATATTTCGGACCGGATTTTTCGTCGGCGGCCAGGGTGCGTCCGGTGAAGGCGATAACTTTCCCGGCCTCGCTGGAGATGGGGAACATGACGCGGTTGCGGAACTTGGAATACATGGCGGAGGCTTCCAGTTTCCGGTTTCCAGTTTCCGATTTCCGGTCGGCGGCTGCCGGGTCTCGGTCGGCGGCTGAGTCAGAATCCCCGCCCTGTCCGTCCAAAGGGCGGACGGACAAGGACGGGGCACCCTCGGGATTGGTTTCCTTCCAGGAGAACAAGCCGCTTTCGCGGAGGACTTCTTCGGGGAATTCTGGTTTCAGGCGATCGCGGAGGAGGAACCCGGAATCGGGGGCGAAGCCGATGTGGAAGCGGGCGATCATTTCTTCATCGAGGCCGCGGCCTTTCAAATATTCGCGGGCCCGGGCGCCTTCGGAACGGCGCAGGCATTCCTGAAAGAATGCGACGGCGCGCTCGTGGACGTCGAGCAGTTGGCCGCGCAGGCGCGCTTCGCGGGCTTCGCCGGGACTGGAGTAACTCGCCTTGGGGAGCGGGATGCCCAGTTTTTGGGCGACCATGCGGACAGATTCAGGGAAGGTGATGTTTTCGATTTTCTGGATGAAGGTGAAGACGTCACCTTTCTCCTGGCAGCCAAAGCAGTAGTAGTACTGGCGCGTGGCATGCACGGAAAATGAAGGCGTCTTCTCGGCGTGGAAGGGACACAGTCCGGAATAGTTCTGGGCGCCGGCCTTTTTCAGCTTGATGTAGTCGCCGATGATGCGGATGATGTCCGCCTGCTGCTTGACCGTGTACGCGAAATCGCCGGGGTTCGCCATGGTTATTTATTGCGGGGCAGGGTTCTCCGTTGGAATTGTCGCGGAGAAAGCGGCTGAAAGGAATATAGCGGAATCGGATTGTTGTGGAGAAGCTGTGGGAAACGCGAGGATTCGGGTAAGGGGTTAGCAAAAAGCCGGCTCTATTTCACGGTGGGCCGAGATTCGATGATTCATCGACCCTCGCTGGTCGCACTCGATTGGTCATAGGGATGCTTCGACTCCGCGCTCAGCATGACAGATTGAGGAGAGCAGGGTTTGAGATGACGACTGCTTTCGTTCATTTGTCATGCTGAGCGCAGCCGGGACGGGCGCTACGACCGGCCCGGCGCAGTCGAAGCATCCCTACCCGCATCACCGCCCTTCATCCACGGATACCGATCCTCGCTCGTCGCACTCGCTTGGTCATAGGGATGCTTCGACTCCGCGCTCAGCATGACAAGGGGTTGGAAATACCCTCAACTCCCTCGCGATTCTGTCGATAGAACCAATGAGCGCCGGGTGCTCGGGATATGACTACAGTCAATACCGTCGATCAATACGCCTCTTCGGTCGTGGAAAAGTACCGGGTGATTCCGGACACCAGTTCCACGTCGCACATCGCCGCCGACGAAGTGCTTCCTGTGCTCAAGCAGTGGGGCAAACAATATCTGCAGGGACTGACGCTGTCGGGGGCTTACGCCAAGAATACGGCCATTACCCTGTCGTCGCATGTGGACATCCTGATTGCGATCAGCCCGGTGCCGGGGATGGAAATGAAATCGGTTTTCTGGAGCTTGTACGAATATCTGAGCGACCGCAACCTGCATCCGCACACACGGGATGTGTCGATTCGATTGCAGAGCAAGAAATTGAACGTGGACCTGATTCCGGCGCGCCGCGAGGGGTCCGGGTCGGGGAATCTGCTGTTCAACAAGCGAACCGGCCAGAACGTTCATACCGACGTGGCACGGCATGTGCAACTGGTGGGGAGTTCCGGACGGCAGCAGGAGATTTGCGCGCTCAAAATTTGGCGCGAGCGCATGGCGGTGGACTTCCCTTCGCTCTACCTGGAGCTCACCGTGCTGCGCGCGCTGGAGGGCGAGCGCTTCGGACAGCTGGCGGACAATGTTCTCGCGGTGCTGCGCTATCTTTCGAGCCGGTTTGAGGAGGCCGTAGTGAAAGATCCGGCCAACCACGAAAACATTCTGTCGAAGGACCTTTCGGCGGAACAGAAAAAGGCTATCGCCAATGCGGCGCGCAATGTGCTGTATGACGACAATTGGAAGAAGATTATTTGGTAGGGAGGCTCGGGCCTCAGCGGCTAAAGCCGCATGCGTGTGGAGCCGCTGAAGCGGCCCTGAAGGGCCGCTCTTCCACGGGCACCTTCCACGTTTTGTGGCCTTGCGGCGCGGCTTGACGCCGCGCGCAAAATCTAAACATTCAACTCCACCAGGGTTGCACCGCCTCCGCCTTCGTTTTGCGGAGCTTCGACGACCGACGCCACGTGAGGATGTTGCTGGAGCAACTGGCGCAGCGCTTTGCGGAGGATGCCCATGCCGCTGCCATGAACGATGCGGACGCGGGGCAGACCCGCGAGGAATGCGTGATCGACGAACTTCTCAACTTTCTGTGAGGCTTCGTCGACGGTCTGGCCGATCACGTTGATCTCGGTCGGGACGTTCGCGCCCTCGTTCTCGAGCGAGACGGAAATGCCGCGCGCGCGGGCCGCCTTCACGGGAGTGTCCCCGGCGGAGCCAGAAGCGCTGGCGAGAACTTCGGCGATGTCGTCGCGCGCGATTTTCATTTTCATCGCGCCCATCTCCACTTCGAAATGATTGTCATCCACCCTGCGCACAACCCGCGCCCCGCGGCCCGTTGGACTTCAGCTTGACGGTGTCGCCCTCGGCAACATGCTTGACGAGTTGGGGCTGGGCGTGGGGATCGCCATGGTCGGCTCCGGTGGAGTGGGCGACGACCGTGGAATCGAACTGCTCGCGGAATTCGCGGCGGAGCTTGGCAATGCGGCGCTCGGCATCTTTGGAAAGCTTTTGCGCGGCGGCGCGATCCTGCACGGCATTGACGGCCTCGCGGGCGTGATATTCGAAATCGCGCAGCAGGGTGTCGAGCTTCTTCTCCATCTCGCGGACTTTGGCTTGCTGTTCTTTTTTTCCTTCGGCCGCAAGCGGATTTTTTCGTCCTCTAGCTCTTGCTCGCGGGCTATGCAGACGAAGGCGTTCGGTTTCGGCTTCGCGCAGGTCGGCGTGAAGCTTGTCGAGGAATTGGCCGACGTCGCGAGCCTGGGTTCCGAGCTGCGAGCGCGCGCTGTCGATGATGGCAGGATTCAGCCCCAGGCGCTGCGCGATGTTGATGCCGGCCGACGCTCCCGGCACGCCGACTTTCAATTCGTAGGTCGGCTGCGACGTGGCTTCGTCGAATCCGACAGACGCGTTCACCACGCCGGGAGTATTGGCGGCATAGACCTTGAGCGAGGTGTGGTGCGTGGAAATGACTGGTCATGCAGCCGATGCGGCCGAAAGTGTCCGGCGATGGCGACGGCGAGAGCGGCGCCTTCTTCGGGATCGGTGGCGGAGCCGAGTTCGTCGAGCAGGACGAGCGAGCCGGCGGTCGCGGTGCGCGAGATGAAATCGATATTGGTGACGTGCGCGGAGAAGGTGGAGAGATTTTGTTCGATCGACTGATAGTCGCCAATGTCGGCGAGGACAGCGTCGAAGACCGGAAGTTCGGCGCGGTCGGCGGGGACGGGAAGGCCGGATTGCGCCATGAGCGCGAGCAGGCCAACGGTTTTCAGGGTGACGGTTTTGCCGCCGGTGTTGGGGCCGGTGATGATGAGCTGGCGGCGGTGGCCTTCGAGTTCGACGGTGACGGGGAATACGGTCACGCCTTTCGCTTCAGATTGCGTTCCAGCAGGGGGTGGCGGGCATTATGCAGCAGGAGCCGAGCTTCGCTCGGCGGACGGCCGGGGCGTCCGTCGCCACATGGTTCGTTCCCGAGTTGCCAACTTCACTGCTACGCAGTTGTAGTCTTCGGCGAATCTGGCTTTGGCGAATTGCAGTTCCAGTTCCGCAGAGCACTCGAGTGCGGCAAGGATTGGTTCGGGCTTGCGCTCCGATGCGCTCGCGTCATTTCCATGAGGATGCGATGAATTTCCACCAGCTCTTCTTCGAGCAGGCGCACCAGTTCGTTGTTCTGTTCGATGGTTTCCAGGGGCTCGACGAAGACGGTTTGACCGCTGGAACTGGCGCCGTGGACGACGCCCTGCACGCGCCGCTTCTGCTCGACTTTGACGGGAATGACGAAGCGTTCGCCGCGGATGGTGATCAGCTCATCCTGCACCGTGCCGCCTTCGGCGAGGCGGCGCAAATATCCGCGCAGAGATTCCTGAATCGAGCGGCGCTGCTTTTCAATTTCGCGGCGGATGCGCGAGAGTTCTGGCGAGGCTTTGTCTTCGAGCGTTCCATCGGGCTGAATCTTGTTGCGGAACAGCGAGCAAAACTCAGCGAAGTCCACGATCTGCGCGGATAAGGAGTGGACGCGGCCGCCAGTCGGACCGCATAGCCGCCGGCGGATGGTGCGCGATCTCCCGCCATTCGGCGGCGCGATCGACAACCAGGATGACATCGCGAATCTCGATGGTCTCCAGAGCCACTCCGGCGATGCGGGATTTCGCGACCAAGTCAGTGAACGTCCACCAGACCGGAGAATTCAAAGCGGCCACCCACGCGGCGGAAGTCGCGAATCTCGCTGGTCGAGCTGTTGCTGGCCCTCGATCCAGACGGGGTCGACCGACGGCGCGAGTGCCGTCGACGCGCGTGGCCGAGAGGGGACGAAGTGTATCCGCGAAGAAGTTCGCGGAGCGTTTCAAACTCCAGCACTCGAGCCGAACTGTGGAGTAGAGCGGAGGACATCGCAAATTTATGGTACAGGAGGCGCGGTTCGGAGAGATACGGAGAGAAACGCCGGAAAGAGAACAGGAAGCTGCGTTCCACACCGGCGACATAGCCGGCAGCGCCCGCAACCTGCGCGGCCGGCTCCATGGTCGCGGGAAGCCGAATGACGAAGAGCGCTCCACCTTCGGGCTTGTTCTGGCAAGTGATCTGGCCGCCATGATCCTGAATCATGCCATAGACGGCGCTTAAGCCGAGGCCTGTACCTTTGCCGACTGGCTTGGTGGTGTAGAACGGATCAAACACTCGTTCGGGATCGCGAATACCCGGGCCGGTGTCGGAGAACTGCAGCAAGATCTCGGCGCCCTGTTTCCGCGCCGTGACTTCCAGCGAGCCTCCGCCGATCTCTGCGAGCGCGTCCATCGCGTTCTCGATGAGCTCGACGAATCTCTGGAACAACTGGTTCGCGTTCCCCGGACCCGGGGAAAATCCTGGGCGATGGCCAGATCGACGCGAATATTGCTGCCGGGACGCGCGCGAGCCTCGAGCATCTGCGTCGCGCGCTCAGGAGCACGGACAGGTCGACCAGAGTTTTTTCTCCGGGCGACTGCTGGGCAAACTCAACAGGTTCGCGACGAGATCGCGAGTGCGCGGGCCTGGTTGACGATTTTGCGCACCAGCGCATTCTGTTCGTCGGTGAGCCGTTCCTTCGCCCAGAGCTGCTCGGAATAGCTCATGACGGCGGTCAGAGGATGGTCGATTTCGTGCGCGGCGCCGGCGACCAGATTGCCGAGCGGTGGCCAGCTTCTCCTTTTGCACCAGTTGGCTCTGCAAACGCTTCTGGCTTTCGTATCCCGGCGCGACTCCGTAGCAGGGCCATTAGCGCCTGGTCCTGGAAATATTGGCGGAGGAACACGAACGCTCCCCAACCCCAGCATGGCAGCGAGCACGGTGGATACGCGGAAACCCGGGCGGGGCCGGACGAATTGTCGCCAGCACGGTCCACACCCCCAACACCGGCAGCGAGAGGATCGCCAACATGGCGAGTTGGGGCACGAGTTTTTTGAAGCGCGGGTCAAGACTGAACTTGCCGGCTTTCCAGATCCAATGTCCGCGGCCGACCAGGCGGTGGCCGCCATCCAGGCCACAGTGCCGATAAGGGGCACATCATAGAGACTGCCCGAGTAGTAGGTGTTGTCGGCGAGCGCGCGGTCGAGTAATTGGGAATTGATGCCGTAGAGCGAAGCGGCGCCGGAAATGGAGGTAGAGCCGCCGCCATCCGCCCGAACTGGTCCAAGGCCGCAAGCTGCGAGTACCGCGAGCAGCATAACGTTCTCCAGCCCATAGAGCCGGTCGTAATAGAGGTTGTAGAGATGCGCATCTCGCGCGACATATTGGTGAGGGAAGACGATAAAGGCATAAAGAAAGATCCACCAGCCCAGCAGCATCAGAAAATTGAGAAGGCTGAGCAGGAATTCTTCCCTTCCGTCTTCGCCAAGTCGGGACGCCAGGCGACGGCGGCGATAAACGGCACGTGTGTGAAAAAACAGAATGATGTCGAAGAAAAATGGATCTGGAATCGACTGTTGTATGCATCGCGGCCTCCCGCACGGACCAAGCCGACCTGATTTGCTCGCCCACAGCAAGAATCCGAGGGTCTCAAGGGCCCAGAAACTGCGTTGCTGGGCGGGACGCGAGTCAGAAGATTGACCAGACGATGCGACGGCGGCCAGCACATGAGCACCAGGCCAGCCAGATCGGCAAATGCGGTCAGCGCACGCTCCGTTGTGGGGACCAGACACACCCGGCAAAGGCCAGAGTGACTCCGGCTGCTGCGACAAACCAGCGGTGGCGTTGAGATCAGACTCATCCGACCTCATTCTATGGGAGTCAAATCGGCGATTCCGAGAAGCGCTGGGAGGCCCGGGGGTTACTTCAGTCATACCTGCCGCGGGCAGCCGCGAAGTGCGTAGGGGCGGTTGCATTCGTCCGCCTCGCGGTGCGAAGCGAGCGCCCCGGACGAATGCGTCCGGAGCTACATATCCGGGCGTGCATTTCAGAATCGCTGTTTCAGAGTCAATGTTTTAGAATTAAGCAGGAAGGCGATTCCTCGTCGTCATTCGCCTTCCTCCTGGTGACTGCCATGGCATTCCCCGTAACTCGCCTTCGCCGCCTCCGCCGCACCGCGGAACTGCGCAACATGGTCTGTGAGACCCGCCTCACTCCCGACGCATTCGTCTATCCCATGTTCGTTTGTCCCGGGGAGGGCGTGCGCAAGGAGGTCGGCTCGATGCCGGGCGTGTTTAACCTGTCAGTGGACGAAGCGGTGAAGGAATCGCAGGTGGTCACACGCTGGGTGTGCCGTCGGTGATCTTGTTCGGGCTGCCTGATAAAAAAGACGAAGTCGCCACCGGAGCATGGGCGATGACGGCATCGTGCAGCAGGCGGCGCGCGCATGAAACGCGAGGTGCCCGGACTGATACGTGATGGGCGACGTCTGCTTGTGCGAATACATGTCGCACGGACATTGCGGGATTGTGAAAGCCGCGCCGCTGGCGAAATCCCTGGGAGCCGCAGTTGCCGCACCGCCGGCCACGACGGCCGACTACGAAATCGTCAACGACGCGTCGCTGGAATTGCTGGCCCGAACTTCGGTTTCGCTGACAAAGGCCGGAGTCGACATTATTGCGCCCTCGGACATGATGGACGGGCGCGTGGGAGCGATCCGCCGCGCGCTGGATAAAGCGGGCTTCGACCAGACGCCGATTCTTTCGTATGCCGCGAAGTTCGCGTCGGGCTACTACGGACCATTCCGCGAGGCGGCCGATTCGGCGCCGCAATTCGGCGACCGGCGGTCGTATCAAATGGATGGAGCCAACCTGCGCGAGGCCATGCGCGAAATCGAAGCCGACATCGAAGAAGGCGCCGACATGATCATGGTCAAACCGGCCATGCCGTATCTGGACGTGATCGCCGCGGCGCGCGAACGGTTCGAGTTGCCACTGGCGGCGTATCAGGTCTCCGGCGAATACGCCATGATCGAAGCCGCCGCGCAAAATGGCTGGATCGAACGCGACCGAGTGATGATGGAATCGCTGATCAGTATTCGGCGCGCAGGGGCAAGCATCATTTTGACTTACTTCGCGAAGGACGCGGCGCGGCTGCTGGGGTGAAATTGATTGTGGAAAGTTGATTTATGTGGAGCGGGCACTCTTGCCCACTGCCTTTGACTTTCCCGGGGGGGCAAGCGGGGACTCTGCCTATCCTTGGCCAGTTGCTCACTAGCCTTACGCCGCGCCGGCACGGCTGAAGCCGTGCCCTTCCACAACCCGGCTTCTATCGCAGCGCTGAAAGCGCTGCGCCACCCAAAACGGCTCCGGGCCTCACCCAAACCTGCTTTAGGCTCCAGAACTCTGGCCGTTGGCGAACTTTGCTTCTACCTGCCTGCGGTCTTCGTCGCTCACTTGGAAGATCTGGCGCGGCTTCAGGCTCATGAAGCTGGCGACGAACACGTCGGGGATTTGGCCGATGCGGGTGTTGTAGGTGTTGACGTCGTCATTGAAAAACCCGCGGCGGTCGGCGATGCGCTCTTCGAGCTCGCTGATGCGGTTCTGGAGTTTCAGAAAGTTTTCGTTGGCCTTGAGCTGGGGATAGTTTTCGGCGACGGCAAAAAGTGAGCGCAGGGCGGTCGCCATTTTGAAGTCGGCTACGGCTTTCTGGCCAATGCTGGCCGCGTTCATCGACGCGGCGCGCGCCTGGGTTACCGCGAGCAATGTTTGCTGCTCGTGCTGCATGTATCCCTTGACGGTTTCGACCAGGTTGGGAATCTCGTCGTGGCGCTGCTTGAGCAGGACGTCAACGTTGGCCAAGGCGCGGTCGTTCTCGTTGCGCAAGCGCACCAGCCCTTTGTAGAGGATGACGGCGTAGATGAGCACGCCCGCTACGAACAGAAAGAACGCCAGCCCGGGGATGATGCTGCTATCCATTGTGTCTTGGCCTAAGCTTTAAGGTGCCAGTCGCGGGGCGCGGAGGCAAGTGCCAGAAGGGTTGCCGTTAGCGGTGACTGAACGGAAGAAGCTGCAACCGCAGGAAAGAAACGACCCAGGGCCCGGCTTAGGCGGGGAAACAGCGGCCTCCGGGAAGAATGCCGCCGGGCTTCGCCCGGGGTGGGGACGGGCGAAGGCGCCCGTCCCCACATGAGCTATCGTGATTACTTAGTCTTTGCTCGGTTTCTTTGGAGTCAGGTCGCAGGACTTGTGGACTTCGTCCAGGTTCAGGCCTGCGGGAGAGAACTCGGCGATGGCATAGCCGGTGCGCGTTTTCACTTCCACGTTGAAGACCTGGGCTCCCATGGCGCCGCGAACGGTGCCCTTGTCCATGGAGAGAACGCGGCCCGCGACCCAATTCCAGCCGCGGTGGTCGTGGACGTCATCGAAACGCACCAGGACTTCCATCTTGGGCTGGCCCCAGAAGCCGGGATAATCGGGGCGTCCGAGCTTGGCTCCAGGATTGAAGTTGGCATGGTCGTACTTGCCGTTGGTGCAGACGAGTTCGACTCTGGGCTTGTAGTCAGGGTCTTCCTTCAAGAAATTGTTCGAGAGCAGTTCGAAGCGGACTTTTTTGGCGCCGGTCATCTTGTCTTCCGATTGGAACTCCATCCATTTACCGCCGGCGCTGACGCCGTCTTTTTCATCCTGGTAAGGGCTCATGGCTCCCTCCTGGGCAAAGGCGGATGCGGCACAAAGCAGCGTTACGCACGCCAGGAAAGCCAGGGCGGTGCGGTTGAGTTTATGAAAAGCATGCAATCCGTTCACTGTATCCTCCAGACAAATACCCCTACGTATATTGAACACAAAAGGGGGCGAAAAGTTGCATGAAAAGAATGCTGCGGCCGGAGGTTAGTGAATATCAATTTTCAGGTCAAGGTAGACCTGGGAGCGGTCGTCGAACTGGCTGACCGATTTGGTGTCGCTCTTGTGACCCTTGTACTGGGCGTAGACCTCGTAGTCGACGGCATTGGAGAGCGCGGGGAAGCGGTAGGTGCCGTCAGGGCCCACGATGTACGTCTTCACGGCGCGCGTGCGTGTGTTGGTCACGTAGACGACCGCGTCGGCAAGCGGGTTATCCTGCGGGTCGAGCACCTTGCCGAACAGCAGGCGACCGACGGTCTTGTCTTTCTTATCGAGCCCGGCACCCGACACCGCAGCTAGCGCCACAACCAGCACGCAGGCCAGGGTGACCGCGGTGATCACAAATTGTTTGCGATTCATGCTGGTGCTATTGTCTCACGGCTTTCCCACACCAGCCTCGTCCACAGTTAGATGCAAGCCGGTGTCTTCGCGTTCATCGTTATAAATGTGGACGGTGACTTCCTTGACTAGGCGCAGGGGCCGGCCGTCGCTGGTCTTGAAGCCCTTGAGGTCGGCGGAAAGGATGTAGTCGGATTCGCCATTCGGAACGCGCTGGGCGAACTCGCCCATGTGGTCGGAGAAGACCTGCCAGCGGATCTTCTTGGCTTTATCCTTGGCGCGGCGAATTTTCACTGGGACGCCATAGACGGGATGGTCGTTCGGTCCCCAGACCGTACCGGCAATCAGGGCGTAGGGCTTGGCCTTGGGCGCGGGGGCGGCGAGCAGCGCTTTGGGCGAACCGAACGTTGATCCGAACACCGAACCGAACATCGGCAGAATAATGAGAACTACGATCAGGAGGAGAGAACCCACGGCGGACATCCTGGCGAAAACTTGCGGCCGAAATCCTTTGCGCAGAGATCCTTTGTACAAAAATCTAGGAGTAGTCACCGTCTTCGCTCTCTTCGGCCTCTTCTTCATCTTCTTCGACGTAGCCCGCCTCGACGGCCTTCAGCTCAAGCGGACTGGTCGTGACCACTTCAAAGTCGGTGCCGCATTCGGGGCACGAGATCATCTCCCCTTCGTCGACGCCATCCTCGTCGACATCCAGATTGGTTTCGCATTCGGGACACAGGACCATAAAGCCTCCCCAGCCGATTAGAGCCTCCTGATAATATTTAGATTCTTCCCGGCTCTCAGGTCAAGGGGCAGAGACGGGGAACGAGAGAATTTCCGGAGAATCGGGAATCGCTCACCGCAGTGGGATTGTTCTGGACGGGGGCCATCAAGCCATGCTCCATTTCCGCTTCCGGTGGTTGAGGCGCTTTAAGGCAAGTGTCGCCGCGGTTTTATGCGTAGCGATGGGTTGTGCTGCACAGGCGGCCAAGACTGAGGGGACGGCCGCGGCCGACTCCAAGGCCGACCCGCAGATCGCGGCGGCTTTACAACAGATTTCGGCACAGCGGATTCAGGCAAACATCGAGAAGCTGGTTAGTTTCGGAACGAGGTCGACGCTGTCGGCGCAGGACGAGGCGTCGATTGCCGCGGGACGCGGGATTGGCGCGGCGCGAGAGTGGATCAAGGCAGAATTCGAGCGCTATTCGAAAGATTGTGGCGGATGCCTGGAAGTAAAGACTGACAGCTTCACCGAAGAGCCTACCGAGAGGATTCCGAAGGCAACGGAAATCACCAATGTTTATGCGGTTCTGAAGGGTACAGATGCGGCGAACGCGAAGCGTGTTGTGCTGGTGACCGGGCACTACGATTCGCGCAATAGCGACAACTTCGATGTGAGCGCGGATGCGCCCGGAGCCAACGACGACGGCAGCGGAACCGCCGTCAGCCTGGAGTGTGCGCGGGTGCTGAGCAAAATGAGGTTTCCGGCGACGATTATTTTTCTGACGGTCGCGGGCGAAGAGCAGGGGCTGAACGGCAGCCGTCATTTCGCCCAGATGGTCAAGGACAAAATGGTCAAGGAGCAAGGTTGGGATCTGGAAGCGGTGCTCAACAACGACATTGTCGGCGGCGACAAGAGTGCGGAGCAGGATCATTCGGTCGTGCGTGTGTTCTCCGAGGGCGTGCCGGCTGCGGCGACGGAACAGGACATCCGGCGCATTCGCGGGCTGGGTGGAGAAAGTGATTCGGGATCGCGTCAACTGGCGCGCTATATCGCCGATGTGGGGCGCGTCTACGGTGCGGGTCCCACGCCGATGCTGGTGTTCCGGCTGGATCGCTACCTGCGAGGCGGCGATCATTATTCCTTCAACCAGCAGGGATTTGCGGCGGTGCGGTTCACGGAATTTCGCGAGGACTTTCATCATCAGCACCAGAACGTGCGCGTGGAAAACGGCGTGGAATATGGGGACTCGCTGAAGTTTGTGGACTACGAATATGTGGCGCAGGTGGCACGGCTGAATGCCGCGACGCTGGCGTCGTTGGCCGCGGCGCCGGCGCCTCCGGTGAATGTGCATCTGCTGACCAAGGACTTGGAGAATGATTCGACGCTGACGTGGGAAGCTGCTCCGGGCGGCCTGGCGGCGGAGTATGAAGTGCTCTGGCGCGCGACGACGAGCGCAGACTGGGAACATGCTCAGAATGTGGGGAATAAGACTCGCGCCACGATGAAGCTTTCGAAGGATAATGTTATTTTCGCAGTGCGGGCCGTGGACAAGGCGGGGCATCGGAGTTTGCCGGTGGTGCCGGTTCCGGAGCGATAAAACGTAAGTACTTCGAGAATCCCACTTCTCACGCAAAGAACGCGTGAGAAATGGGGCACCCGGCGCGAGACATGGCACCCAAGCGCCCGACCGGGCACCCGAGTAGAATTACACGAGAGGTTAATCAGTGCGGCGAACCGGCGAACCGATGACGTTGAGCCTGCCCCCGTTCACCAAGGCGGTGATATGGCTGCTGGGGATTAACACGGGCGTTTTTCTGCTCATGCTGCTTTTCTCCCTGGTTCCCGGGCTAGGCATCGTGGATGCCTACATCAAATACTACTGCGAGCTGACGCCGGTCGACGTGGTGCATGGAAAGATTTGGCAGTTGGTCACGTACAGCGTTCTGCACGCGGGCCTCTGGCACCTGCTGGGAAACATGCTGGGCCTGTGGATGTTTGGATCGGCCATCGAAAGCGCATGGGGCACGCGGCGATTTTTGGAGCTGTACTGGGTGGGTGTGGTGGGCGCGGCGGTGACGACGGTTGTTCTCTCGTATTCTCATCTGTTGGGCAATCCGAACCGTTCCACGATCGGCGCTTCGGGCGGAGTGTTCGCCATTCTGATCGCGTTCGGAGTGCTGTTTGGGGATAACGAGATCATGATGATTCCGTTCCCCTTCCTCATCAAGGCTAAATATTTTATTGGGATTCTGATCGTGGTCACGTTGGCTCTGGCCATGAGCGGCGGCGGAGACGTAGCTTACGTGGCCCATCTGGGCGGCCTGTTCTTCGGCTGGCTCTACGTGCGGCGCGGACCGAAGCCGGCATTGGTGAACGTGGGATTCGCGGAACGCTATTACGGGATGCGCAATTCGTATTACCGCTGGAAGCGGCGGCGGGCGGCGAAGAAGTTCGAAGTCTACATGTCGAAGCATGACCGCCAGGTCCACTTCGACGAGCATGGCAACTACATTCCTCCGACGGATGACGATCCGGGCAAGGGGAACGGCGGGGGGAAGTCAGGGTGGGTAAACTAGCGTAGGTCCACTGCCGAACGCATGTCATCCTGAGCGGAGGAGGAAGCGCGCGAAGCGCGGTTACTCCGGAGTCGAAGGATCCCTTTCCATTTCGCGTGCTGCCAACCTGCGAGGCATTTCCTTGACGACTGGACGGTGGAGAAAATCCTGGAGGCGCGCGCTGTGACATCCGGTGAAAGAGATCCTTCGACTGCACAGCTGCTTCGCTTTGCGAAGCAGCTATTCCGCTCAGGATGACAATGCAAAGAATTTGGTGAATTCAGAAAATACCAGCCTCGGTAGTTCGTCTTTTTTCATCTTCCCTTTAAGTCCCAGATCGTGACCGGCGCCTTCGACGGCCAATAGACTCGTGCGAGCGGGAATCATCTTCAGGGCCTGCTGGAGTTCGGCGATGGAGCCGAATGGATCGCGCGTGCCACTCACGAATAGCGCCGGCGTGTGCAGGTCGGGGAGATGCTGGGTGCGCTGCTGCTCGGGCTTGCGCGGGGGATGCAGCGGGTAGGAAAGCAAAAGCAGGCCCGCAGCTGCATCCTGCTGCTCGGCGCAGAGCATGCTGGACTGGCGTCCGCCGTAGGAGTGGCCGCCGAGGAAGATGCGGCCGGAAACTATTTTTCTCACGGCGGCGAGAGCATTCTTCAGACCTGCACGGTCGCGGGCGGCGTCGCCGGGGCCGGGCGGGCCGAAGGACCGCGTCTGGCGGTAGGGAAGATCGCAGCGCAAGACGGTGAATCCGGCGACGGAAAAAGTTTCGGCGAGAGCGATCAGCAGCGGAGCTTGCGCGTTCGAGCCGGCGCCGTGAGTCAGCACGAGGCCGCCTCCGCCGGAAGTTTCGGGGATGTGGAGATAGCCGCGAACTTTTGGATCGACGGCGTTATCGGCGAAGTCTCGGATGGAAGCGGGCATATCCTTCCTAGTTTAAATCTTCGCTTCTCGAATCCCCACTTCTCGCAAAAGGAGCGAGAAATGGGGCACCCGGCCAGAAGTGTGCGTGCTATCGTTCTAGCCAGTAACAGTCAAGGAGAACCCGTATGTGCGTTCGAAGACAGGTCGTTATGGTCGCGGTCCTGGCCTTTGCGCTGGCTGCGACGGCCGCAATTGCCTCACCAGACGGGTCGTCGTTCTCATATGGGACCATACAAAGCTCCTGTGCGCCATGGGACGGACCCGCAGTTGAGATGAGACTGACCACGCAACCAGCGGAATGCAAACGAGTCAGCGAACCGTACATCTCGATTGCGATCTGGCGAGGCTTGCCGATTCACGCAGGCCAAATCGTCAAGCTCGGCGCGGGTTCGGATGCGGGATCGGCGGCCCGCTGCGCCAAGGAGGGCGACTGCAAACTGGCGCAATCCGCCACGATTGTTTTCGACAGCTACGAGGTACGCTCCGCCGCAACCGGACACTACGAGATGAATTTCAAAGGCGGCGAAACTCTGAAGGGATCTTTCGCAGTGAAATGGTGTGAGGAGCGCGTGGTCTGTGGATGATGGGCGCGCGTTATTTGGCGCCGGCGAGCGGCACCTCGGTCAACGTTTCGTACACTTTCACGATCTGGATTTCGTTGCCCATGCGGGCCCAGCAGCGCTGCATGGCGGGGTCTTCCAGCGCAGCTTGGCGGGCTTCTTCGGATTTCCAGTAGCGCAGGAAGACGTAGTGCGATTCGCGGTCGCGGCAGAGCAGGTCGCGGCCGTAGCCTTTGGCGGTCACGATGGCGGTGAGTTCGCGCAGCGTGGCGAGCGACGCTGCTTCCATGCCGGGGATGGGTTCCCAGATGGCCACCGAAAGTATCTCTTGCGGCATTTTCTTCTCTCTCTCAGCAGTCGCTGAAAACTCCGGCTCCGCCAGCCTCAGGGGCTGAAGCCCAAGCAGTAAAGGAAGAGTCTATCGCAGCGCTAAGAGCGCTGCGCCACCCAAAATCTGATCCACAGCAGAGTTACCCACGGCTTGCGCCGCGGGCTGTATTTTTGCGCCGCTTCGCGGCTGTCTCCGCAGGGTGGCTAATACGCTCGGCTTCTTCGCTGGTGACCACGTGCAGGCGCATCAGGTTGGTGGAACCGGAGGCCTGGCGGGTGCCGGCGACGACTCCGAGCACGTCCGCGGGCTTGAGCAGACCGCGGCGAACCAGGTCTCGCTCGGCCATCGTGACCATCTGTTCGGCGGAGTGGGCCTGACGGCAGCGGACGGGATGAACTCCCCAGTAAAGATTCATACGCTGAACCACGGGCACGCTGTGCGTGTAGGCGTAGATCGGGACCTTCGGGCGAAATTTGGAAATCATGCGAACCGTGTTGCCGGTCTCGGTGAAGACGGCGATGGCGCCCATGGGCAAATCTTCGGCGGCGTGGGCGATCGATTCGCAGATGGTTTCGGCGATGGAGAGGCCGCGGTGCTCGCGGCGACGGCGGCGGAACTGCACGAAGTCGTCCATATTGCATTCGGCTTCGACCACGATGCGCGACATGATCGAGACGGATTCGCGCGGGTACTGGCCGCTGGCGGTTTCGGCGGAGAGCATGACGGCATCGGTGCCGTCGAAAATGGCGTTGGCCACGTCGCTGGCTTCGGCCCGCGTGGGGCGCGGGTTTTCGATCATCGATTCGAGCATCTGGGTCGCGGTGATGACGGGCTTGCGCGACGCGGAGGCGCGGCGAATCACGTGCTTCTGAATGACCGGAACTTTTTCGGGCGCCATTTCGACGCCCAGGTCGCCGCGGGCCACCATGACTCCGTCAGCGGCTTCGAGAATCTCTTCCAGATGGTCGATGGCTTGCGGCTTTTCGAGTTTCGCGATGACCGGGACGTCGCTGCTGTGCTTGGCGATGATTTGCTTGACCATGCTGACGTCGGCGGCGGTGCGAACGAAGGAAATCGCGACGGCGTCGACGCCGTGGGCTAGACCGAATTCAAGATCCTTGCGGTCTTTCTCGGTGAGAGCCGGAATCGACAAGGCGATGCCGGGAAGGTTGATGCCCTTGTGCTCGCCGAGCAGGCCGCCGTTGATGACGTCGCATTGCACATCTTTGCCGCGATCTTTTCCTGGGACGTCGCGCACGCGCAGTTCGATCAAGCCGTCACTCAGTAAGATGCGTGCGCCAGGTGTGAGCTCGCGGGCGAGATCGGGGAAGGTGGTCGAGATGCGCGTGGCCGTGCCCAGCACATCCTGCGGCGTGATGGTCACCACTGATCCGGTTTTTAGTAAGACGGGCTCGTGGCCCTCCAGCGGTCCAGTGCGGATTTTCGGGCCCTGCAGATCCTGCAGGATGCAGATGGTGCGTCCCTCGCGCTCGGCGGCGCGGCGCAGACGTCGAATATTGCGGGCGTGGTCTTCGTGAGTGCCGTGAGAAAAATTGAGGCGCGCAATGTCCATGCCGAGGCGGAGCAATTCGCGCATCGCTGCCTCGGTGTTGCAGGCCGGGCCGATGGTGCAGATGATTTTCGCGCGGCGGGTGCTCTGGTTAGGCTTGTCCTTCAACTTTTTCCTCGAGATCCGTTTCTGGTATTTCTGAAGCTCCGCTCGGCGCGTCCGGTCAAAACAGAGAGACGTTGCAAGCAACGTCTCTACGCTTTGGGGTCACTGATGGCCGTGAGTTCTTTGCCCAGCATGGCTCGCGGGAACAGCAGGGCATTGAATTCGGCGCCCACCAGGACGACCAGGGAAATCAGGTACATCCACGCCAGCAGGGCCATCACCGCGCCCAGCGATCCGTAAATGGTGGCGAAGTTTCCGAAGTGCAGCAGGTAGACGCGAAATCCGACGGTCGTAGAGAACCAGAGAATGGTGGCGAGCATGGCGCCAGGCATAACGCTGTGCCACGGCTGCGTGCGCGGGACCGCATGATGGTAGATGAGCGCAATGACCGCGATGCTGGTCAGGGTCGCGATAAGCCAGCGGGTCGCGCCCCACAGCAGGAAAACGTAAATGCTGAAATCGGGATCGACGTAGGGCAGCAGGCGAGCTTCGAACTTGCTGCCCACGGCGACCAGAAGCGTGGAGAACGTCATGGGAATCAGCGCGAACACGACCAGCAGAAATGCGATCATGCGCTCTTGCACCAGGCCCCAGGTTTTCGGCAGCTCGTAACAGCGGCGAAAACCATCCATCCAGGAAATCATGACGCCGGACGCGGTCCACAGCGTGATCACCGAGGTCGTCGTCACCAGGCCGATGGGATGCACGGCCGCTCCTTTTAGATAGGTGAGGGCGGTGTTGCCGCCGGTCGGAAGGATGCTGCCGAGAGCGTAGGAGATTTCCCGCAAATAGGGCGCGCCTTTACGCCAGTTCGCCAGAAGTGATCCGACGATGAGCAAGACCGGGAAGAACGTGAAAATCATGGAATAGGCGGAGGCCTTGGCGGTGGCGAAGGCATCGTGGACAAAAGCGCGCCAGAAGGCGAGCCGCAAGAGGCGGAAGAAGCGTAGCATTTTTTTGCGCTGCTCTAGCTTAGGGCCAGGAGGCACTGGACGCAAAGAAGGAAGTGGGCCGGGTTCCTCAATGCGCAATCGCTGGGGGGTAGCGTGCATTTGTGGTTCGAATGACTCCAGAAGCAGGTTCGGGGGCGAAGTGAATCGCCCCCGAAGCCGGCTTCAGAATTGACTACTCAGCCGCGGGGAGTTCCGCGGGCAGATCCTCGGTTTCGCCCTCGTGGCGCATCATTTCGAGAGCACGCTCGGCTTCTTCGTAAGCTGCCGAAACTTCCGCCTGTACCTTGGCCGCGGCCTCTTCCATTTCCGGCGAGAGGCGCACGTTGCGGTAGTACTCCATGCCAGTGCCGGCAGGGATGAGGCGTCCGACGATGACGTTTTCTTTCAGGCCGCGCAGGTGGTCGACCTTGCCGTTGATGCTGGCTTCGGTGAGCACGCGCGTGGTCTCCTGGAACGACGCCGCCGAAATGAACGAGTCGGTGGAGAGCGAAGCTTTCGTGATGCCGAGGAGCAGCGGACGGCCGGTGGCCGGCTTGCCGCCCTGCGAAATCACGCGCTCGTTCTCTTCGCGGAAGGCGAACTTGTCGGTCTGCTCTTCGAGCAGGAACCGGGTGTCGCCCACGTCCTCGACCTTCACCCAGCGCATCATCTGCCGAACAATCACTTCAATGTGCTTGTCGGAGATGTTGACGCCCTGCAGACGGTAAACTTCCTGGATTTCGTTGACCAGATAAGCCTGCAGTTCTTTTTCGCCAAGCACGGCCAGAATGTCGTGCGGGTTGAGCGGGCCGTCCATCAAAGGCTCGCCAGCCTTGACGCGCTCGCCTTCCTGCACATTGATGTGAACGCCGCGCGGAACCGAGTATTCCTTCTCGGTGCCGTTGTCGGCGACCACGTAGATTTTGCGCTGGCCTTTCGAAACCTCGCCGAACTTGACCGTGCCATCGATTTCGCTGATGACCGCGGTTTCATGCGGCTTGCGGGCTTCGAACAGCTCGACCACGCGCGGCAGACCACCGGTGATGTCCTTGGTCTTCGTAGTCTCGCGCGGAATCTTTGCCAGCACGTCGCCTGGCGTAACGGTATCGCCATCCTGAATCATCAGGTGGGCTCGCGAAGGCATCAGGTAGCGCTTGCTCGCCTTACCCTTGATCACGATGGCGGGCTGGCGCTTCTCGTCGGGAGAATCGCCGACCACGTGGCGCGACAGGCCGGTGACTTCGTCTACCTCTTCATGTAAAGTCACGCCTTCCTGCAAGTCCTTGAACTGCACGGTGCCGCCGATTTCGGTCAGGATGGCGAAGGTGTAAGGATCCCACTCGACCATGACCTGGCCTTGCGTAACCGGATCGCCGTCGTTGACTTTCAGCTTGGCGCCGTACACGACCGAGTAACGCTCACGCTCGCGATTCTTTTCGTCGACCACCGCGATCGAGCCCTGGCGGTTCATCACCACCAAGTCGCCAGACTTCGCTTTGACCGTCTGCAATCCGATGAAGCGCACGTTGCCGTGGTTCTTGGCATCGAGGCGCGACTGCTCGGAAACTCGCGATGCCGTACCACCGATGTGGAAGGTACGCATGGTGAGCTGGGTTCCAGGTTCGCCGATGGACTGCGCCGCGATGACGCCGGTAGCTTCGCCAAGTTCGACGAGGCGTCCGGAAGCCAGGTTGCGGCCGTAGCACATCACGCAGACTCCGCGTTTCGATTCGCAGGTCAGCACAGAGCGAATTTTCACGCGCTCGATGCCGGCCGCCTGAATCGCGACCGACAGGTCTTCGGTGATTTCCTGGTTGATGTCGACGATGACGTTGCCGTCATAGTCCTTGATTTTTTCGAGCGACACGCGGCCGATGATGCGGTCGCGCAGCGCTTCGATGATTTCGCCGGCTTCGACAATTCCCTGCACGTAGATGCCGTCGACCGTGCCGCAGTCGTACTCGCTGATGATTACGTCCTGCGCCACGTCGACCAGACGGCGGGTCAGGTAGCCGGAATCGGCCGTCTTGAGCGCCGTGTCGGCCAATCCCTTGCGGGCGCCGTGGGTCGACACGAAGTATTCGAGCACCGTGAGACCTTCACGGAAGTTGGCCGTGATGGGCGATTCGATGATTTCGCCGGAAGGCTTGGCCATCAATCCGCGCATGCCGGAGAGCTGGCGGATCTGCTGTTTCGATCCGCGAGCGCCGGAATCAGCCATGACGTAAATCGGATTGAGGTCGCCTTCCTTATCGCGGCGCTGCATCTCACCGAACATTTCGTCGGCCACTTTTTCCGTGATCGCCGACCAGATTTCGATGACCTTGTTGTAGCGTTCGCCGTTGGTGATGGCGCCGTCGAGATACTGCTGCTGCACCGCGACGACCTGTTTCTCGGCGTCCTTGACCAGCGTTCGTTTGCTGTCGGGGATGACCATGTCGTCGATGCCGATCGACAAGCCTGATTTGGTCGCGAACTGGAAGCCCAGCGTCTTGACTTCGTCGAGCATCTTGACCGTGGTTTCGAGCGCGAAGCGCAGGTAGCAATAGTTCACCAGCGCACCAATGCCCTTCTTCTTGAGCAGGCCGTTGATGTAGGGCATGCGATCGCTGCTGCCGGGGATGTTCTTCGGCAGGTGATCGTTCAGAATCGCGCGGCCGACTGTCGTGTTGATGAAGGCGCGCTCGACTCGAACCGGCTCAGTGTGAATGATGTCCTGATCGTCGTAAGCGGTGGTCAGGTCGATCAACTCACCCGTGTAGCGCAGGCGGATGGGGCTCAGCGTTTCGACCGCGCCCGCATCCAGCGCCATCAGGACTTCTTCAACGTTGGCGAAGGCGCGGCCTTCACCCTTCGCGCCGGGCTTGGCTTTGGTCAGGTAGTAGAGTCCGAGCACCATATCCTGTGTGGGCACGGTGATGGGCTGACCGGAAGCGGGCGAAAGAATGTTGTGCGAGGCCAGCATCAGCACGCTGGCTTCGACCTGGGCTTCGGGAGACAGCGGAATGTGCACTGCCATCTGGTCGCCGTCAAAGTCGGCGTTGAACGCGGTGCAGACCAGCGGGTGAATCTTGATGGCCTTGCCTTCGACGAGCACCGGCTCGAACGCCTGAATGCCCAGGCGGTGAAGCGTAGGAGCGCGGTTCAGCATGACAGGATGGTCCTTGATGACTTCTTCAAGGATGTCCCAGACAATGGGCTCCTGCTGCTCGACCATTTCCTTGGCTTGCTTGATGGTGGTGACGTTGCCGGTCTGCTCAAGCCGGTGATAGATGAACGGCTTGAACAACTCCAGAGCCATTTTCTTCGGCAATCCGCACTGATGCAGCTTGAGTTCGGGGCCGACCACGATGACGGAACGTCCGGAGTAGTCGACGCGCTTGCCCAGCAGGTTCTGGCGGAAGCGGCCCTGCTTGCCTTTCAGCGTGTCGGACAAAGATTTCAGAGGACGGTTGTTGGCGCCACGCAGTACGCGGCCACGGCGTCCGTTGTCGAACAGGGCGTCGACGGCTTCCTGCAGCATGCGCTTTTCGTTGCGCACGATGACTTCAGGAGCGTGCAGGTCCATCAGCTTCTTCAACCGGTTGTTGCGATTGATGACGCGGCGGTAAAGATCGTTCAGATCGGACGTGGCGAAACGGCCGCCGTCGAGTGGAACGAGAGGGCGAAGCTCCGGCGGAATGACCGGGATGACGTCGAGGATCATCCAGTGCGGCTTGTTGCCGCTCTTGCGGAAGGCCTCGACGACTTTCAGGCGCTTGGCATACTTGAGCCGCTTTTGCAGCGAGCTCTCGTTCTTCATTTTCTCGCGCAGCTCGACGGAGAGGCCGTCGGTGTCGACGCGCTTCAGCAATTCCTTGATTGCTTCCGCGCCCATCATCGCCTTGAATCCGGCGGGACGGTACTGCTGGTCGAGTTCGCGGAACTTGGCTTCGTCTTTGATGACTTCGCGCTCTTTGACCGGAGCGTCGCCGGGCTCGACCACGACGTAGGCCTCGAAGTAAAGCACGGACTCGAGGTCACGCAGAGAAATGTCGAGCAGGTGCCCGATGCGGCTGGGCAGTCCTTTGAAGAACCACACGTGCGAGCAGGGCGACGCCAGCTCGATGTGGCCCAGGCGTTCGCGGCGGACTTTGGAGAGCGTGACTTCCACTCCGCACTTGTCGCAGATCACTCCGCGATGCTTCATGCGCTTGTACTTGCCGCAGAGGCATTCCCAGTCGGTGACCGGGCCAAAGATGCGGGCGCAGAACAAGCCGTCGCGCTCCGGTTTGAAGGTGCGGTAGTTGATGGTCTCGGGCTTGGTGACTTCGCCGTGCGACCAGCTCCGGATTTTTTCCGGAGACGCCAGGCTGATACGGATGGCGTCGAAGTCCGCGATCACATTTGCCATTTCGAAAGGGCTCGAACGAAACAAGGTGGTCCTCCGCTTCCTGCGGTTCTGACGCGTCCGCTGACGGCCCTCGACTACTATTTGGTCAGTTCCCGATTAGCCGGGAATCGATCTCTCGCCTGCTCATGCGGCATTGAGAGCAGATGCCGCAGTGGCGCATATTTCTAAAACTTGTTCAGAGTTCTCAGCCTTCGATCCTGCCTCAGTCCCAACTGGGAACTGAGAACCGAGAACTGAGAACTCGCTTCTTAATCCGCTGCGGCGCTGGCCGTGGGCTTTTTCTCGCCTGCCTTGATCAGTTCCACATCCAGGCAAAGCGACTGCAGCTCGCGGATCAGCACGTTGAACGATTCCGGTACGCCGGGCTCCATGGCGGCTTCGCCCTTGACGATGGCCTCGTAAATCTTGGTGCGGCCGTATACGTCGTCGGACTTCGCCGTCAGCAGCTCCTGCAGGATGAAGGCTGCGCCGTAAGCTTCCAGGGCCCAGACTTCCATTTCTCCGAAACGCTGTCCGCCGAACTGCGCTTTGCCGCCGAGGGGCTGTTGGGTTATCAGAGAATACGGCCCGATGGAGCGTGCGTGAATCTTGTCGTCCACCAGGTGCGACAGCTTCAGCATGTAGATGTAGCCGACGGTAACGGGCTGTTCGAACTGGTCGCCTGTCATGCCGTCATGCAGCGTGGTTTTGCCCGAGGTCGGCAGACCGGCGTGTTCGAGCAGCGCCTTGATCTCGCCTTCCTTCGCGCCATCGAATACCGGCGAGCCCATGAACACGCCCTTAGCGAGGGTCGGCGCGACGGCTTCCAGTTCGTCGTCGGACATGTCTGAAATGATGTCCGCCAGCTGCGAGTCTTTGAATAAAACTTTCAACTCGCGGCGGATGGCTTCGGTGCGCGTGTTCTCTTTCAGCAGGTTCGTGATCTTCTCGCCGAGCACGAAGCCGGCCCATCCCAGATGGGTTTCGAGAATCTGGCCGACGTTCATACGGGACGGCACGCCGAGCGGGTTCAGGACGATTTCGACCGGCGTTCCGTCTTCGAGGTACGGCATGTCTTCCTCGGGCAGAATGCGGGCAATCACGCCCTTGTTGCCGTGGCGGCCGGCCATCTTGTCACCGACACTCAGCTTGCGCTTCATGGCGATGTAGACCTTTACCAGCTTGATGACGCCCGGCGGCAGCTCGTCGCCCTTGGTGAGTTTTTCTTTTTTCTCGTTGACGATTTTCTTGAGCACGTCGATCTGACGCGAAGTCATTTCTTCGATCTCGTCGATCTGCTCGTTCACCCGCGGATCTTTATCGGCGTATTTAATGCGCTTCAGGTTGCGGGTCGAAATGCGCTCGATCTCATCGCGATTGAGGACGTTGCCCTTGACCAGCAGGCGCTTGTTGGTGCGCTCGTCGTGCAGGTCGGCCTGCACTTCTTTGCCGCCCAGGATGTTCTCCAGGCGCTTCAGGCGCTCGTCGGTCAAAATGCGGATTTCGTCCGAGAGGTTCTTTTCCAGCTTCGCGATCTGCGTGGCTTCGATGGACTTCGCGCGCTCGTCCTTTTCCTGGCCCTTGCGCGAGAAGATTTTCACATCGACGATGACGCCCTCGATGCCCGGCGGGCAGTAGAGGGAAGCGTCGCGCACGTCTCCGGCTTTTTCGCCGAAGATGGCGCGCAGCAGTTTTTCTTCCGGCGTGAGCTGGGTTTCGCCCTTCGGCGTAACCTTGCCGACGAGGATGTCGCCCTGCTTGATGCTGGCGCCGATGCGAATCACGCCCGCTTCATCCAGATTGCGCAGCATGGATTCGCTGACGTTCGGAATGTCGCGCGTAACTTCTTCGGGACCGAGCTTGGTGTCGCGGGCTTCGATCTCGTACTCCTCGATGTGGAGAGAGGTGTAGTAATCCTCTTTCACCATCTTCTCGGAGACGAGGATCGCGTCCTCGAAGTTGTAACCGCGCCACGGCATGAAGGCCACCAGGACGTTGCGTCCGAGCGCCAGCTCGCCGTGATCGGTGCAGGGACCGTCGGCGATGATCTCGCCTTTCAGGACGCGCTGACCTTTTTTGACCACCGGCTTCTGGTTGATGCAAGTGTTCTGGTTGGAACGCTTGAACTTCGTGAGCTGGTAGATGTCGCTGCCGACCTCACGCGACAGCTGCGTGGGATGGTGTTCGCCTTCGACGCGAACAATGATGCGTTCGGAGTCGACCGAATCAATGATGCCGTTGCGGCGGGCGAGAACCACTGCGCCGGAATCGCGCGCGGTGACGCCTTCCATTCCGGTGCCGACGATGGGCGCTTGCGCGCGCAGCAGCGGCACGGATTGGCGTTGCATGTTCGCGCCCATCAGCGCGCGGTTCGCGTCGTCGTGCTCGAGGAACGGAACCAGCGACGCGGCGACGGAGACCAGTTGCTTCGGGCTGACGTCGACGTAGTCGACTTCGTCGCGGCTGACCAGGACGAAGTTGCCGGCCTTGCGGGCGTTGACCAGTTCGGCGACGATCTTGCCTTTGTCGTCGAGTTCCACGTTGGCCTGCGCGATGGTGTGGCGATCTTCTTCCCACGCCGAGAGATAGAAAGAGAACGGCTCAATCGTCGCCGGCTTCTTCCGCTTCTCTTTCAGGTCGTTATTGATCTTCTCGATCTCATGCTTTTCCATGTGATCGCCGACTTTGTGGTCGCTGTCGCCGACATTGACCACGGTGACGTAGTCGATGACGCGTCCGCCCTTGATCTTGCGGTACGGCGACTCGATGAAGCCGTAGTCGTTGATGCGGGCGTAGCAGCTCAACGACGAGATCAGGCCGATGTTCGGACCTTCCGGCGTCTCAATCGGGCAAATGCGGCCGTAGTGCGTGGGGTGAACGTCGCGGACTTCGAATCCGGCGCGTTCACGCGAGAGACCGCCCGGCCCAAGCGCCGAGAGACGCCGCTTGTGCGTGATCTCGGAGAGCGGGTTGGTCTGATCCATGAACTGCGAGAGCTGCGACGATCCGAAGAATTCGCGGATCGCGGCCATCACCGGCTTCGCGTTGACCAGGTCGTGCGGCATGGCCGTCGACATTTCCTGGTAGACCGACATCTTCTCTTTGATCGCGCGTTCCATGCGGACCAGGCCGATGCGGAACTGGTTCTCCATCAACTCGCCGACCGCGCGCACGCGGCGGTTGCCGAGGTGATCGATGTCGTCGACCGCGCCAATGCTCTTGCGCAGCTTCAGCAGGTACGCGATGGTCGCGTAGAAGTCGTCGGGATCGAGCGTGCGCTTGTCGAGCGAAGTGAAGTCCTGGTTCTCGTGCAGCTTGATGTTGAACTTCAAGCGGCCCACGCGCGAGAAATCATATTTGCGCGGGTCGAAGAACATGCCGTGAAACAGCGCCGTCGCCGTGTCGAGCGTCGGCGGATCGCCGGGACGCAGCTTGCGGTAGATTTCGATCAGCGCTTCCTGCGGCGTCTTCACCGCATCGCGCTTCAGGGTCTGGCTGATGACCGTGCCTACGTCGTCGCGCTCGGGGAAGAACAGCGCCATTTCCACGACGCCGGAATCGAGAATTTTCGAAACCTTGTCGGCGGTCAGCTCGGAGTTGGCTTCGAGCATGACTTCGCCGGTGGTGGTGTCGACGATGTCGCCGGCCGTCCACGCGCCTTCGAGGTCGGTAATGTCGACTTCGATTTCGCTGATCTTCGCCTTCTGAATTTCCTTCAGAATCTGGGCGTTGATCTTGCGGCCGGAGTGCGCGATTTCGTCGCCGGACTTGTTCTTGATGCTGTGGGCAAGCTTCATGCCCAGCAGGTTCGTGGGCTTCTCGCTGGCCGGATCGAGCGTCCAGTAAAGCTTCTTGTCGCGGACCGCGATGCGGTCGGTGGTGTAGAACGCCTTCAGAATGTCTTCGCCGGAACGCAGACCGAGGGCGCGCAGGAAAATCGTGCCCAGGAATTTGCGCTTGCGGTCGATGCGGACATAGAGCACGTTCTTCTGGTCGTATTCGAATTCGACCCACGATCCGCGGTAGGGAATGATCTTGCCGAGGAAAGTAGGTGCGGTTGTTGGCCGTTTCGAAGAATACGCCGGGCGAACGGTGCAACTGGCTGACGATGACTCGCTCTGTTCCATTGATGATGAAAGTCCCGTTCTGCGTCATCAACGGAACGTCGCCGAAGAAAACTTCCTGCTCTTTAATGTCGCGGATGGAGCGGTTGCCGGTCTCGGCGTCCTTGTCGAAAATGGTCAGACGCATGGTGACCTTGAGCGGCGCGGAGTAAGTCATGCCGCGCTCTTCGCACTCGGCCACGTCATACTTCAGCTGCAGGCCCACGGGGTCGCCGCACTTGTTGCAGAAGTCGGGCGTGTTGGCGTTGTAGGTGCCGCACTTGCCGCACAGCACTTCGCCAGGATGAAACGGGTCGGTAATGACCGTGTTGCCGCAATTTTTGCAAGTGGTCCGGAGGTGGTGCAGGCCCTTCAGGTGGCCGCACTTGCACTCCCAGTTACCAATGGCGTAATCCACAAACTCAAGTTGTGATACGTTGCGGAAGTCGGTGATCGGGAACACGGACTGAAACACCGCCTGCAAGCCGCCGTCTTCGCGCTCGCTGGGCAGTTTGTCCATCTGCAGGAAGCGGTCATAGGAACGCTTCTGAACCTCGATCAGGTTCGGGATCTGGATGGTGGCCGGAATTTTGGAAAAGTCGAAACGTTTGCGGAAGGCATTTTTCATCGTCAAGAAACTCCCAATCTCACGCGCAGCCGAAGGCCGCGCCAAAACCGCGGAAAGTGGGGCGCGTCTTGTTGTCGAAAACCGCGCCGCGGTCTTTAACTTGAACTTGCGTTAGAACCTTGCCTGCTTAAAACCTTGCGTGTGTAAAACCGGGACAACGTGGAACCGGAACCTGCAGCTTTATCGAGACCGAAAAGACAGTGGGGCGTCTGCGGGGACAGTCGTTCCCGCAGACGCCAACCAAGGCGTTTCGCCCTTCTTGATTTGAATTCTTTCGCGCCAGTTCTTCGGCCTGTTTCCGCCCCGCCTGCCCGCGGAGCAGCCTGCCCAAAACTTCCCTCGCGAGCCCCGCTCTTGCCAATCAGCGCTCGCGATTGAGTGAGGCCAAGGGAGGCGACGTTATATAGATGCTAACATCGCCGCCCAGGATTCACAAGTAAGAACGTGAAAGAATAACGATTTTGCACCGCTTTCGGTGCGTTTTTCGGGAAAACATGTGGAGCGGGCACTCTTGCCCGCTGCTCTTGCTCTTGTTTTTTGACTTTGAACCTGCCGTCTCAAGTCAAAGTCAAGAGCAAGCGGACAGCAGTGTCCGCTCCACACAAACCCGTTACTTCACTTCGACCACCGCGCCCGCATCGGTGAACTTCTTCTTGATGGTCTCGGCTTCGTCCTTGGAAACGCCCTCTTTCACGGTCTTGGGCGCTCCGTCGACCAGTTCCTTGGCTTCTTTCAAGCCCAGGCTGGTGACTTCGCGGACGGCCTTGATCACGTTGATCTTGTTGGCGCCGACTTCTTTGAGGACGACGGTGAATTCGGTCTTCTCTTCCGCCGGAGCCGCTGCTCCGCCGCGCCGCCGCCGCCAGCCACCATCACCGGGGCCGCTGCCGCCGCCGACACGCCCAGACGCGATTCCAGCTTCTTGACCAGCTCCGCCGCTTCGAGCAGCGACAAGCCTACGATTGATTCTTCCAATTGTGCCAGATCCGCCATGTTATTTCTCCAGTGTGTTTGAATTCTTTGTCTTGCTGTTCCGTGTTGCTTTCGCCGTCCGCAGATCAGGTTTCCAGTGCGGCTAGGTCCGATTTCCTCGCGCCAGACAACGCTTGAGATCGAACCGCGCAACCCCTGAACCGCCGACAACCAAACTCTTGTGCGTCAAAAACCAGCGGGCAGGAGTGCCCGCTCCACACAATCTCCTACGCTTCTTTGAACTTGCTTTTCTGCACGCCCTGATCGACCACGACCGCCAAATCGCGGCCTACTGCGCTCATCACGGTGACCAGGCGCTGCGCCGGCGAGCTGATCAGGAACAGGAGCTTCGAATACAGCTCTTCCTTCGACGGCATGGTGGCCAGGGCTTCAATCTCTTTAATGTTGATGACGTTGCCTTCGACCACGCCGATCTTGAAGGTGAACTCCGGCGTATCTTTGGCGTACTTAGTCAGGGCCTTGGCCATGGCCACCGGATCGCCCGTGGTGTAGGCAATCGAGGTGACTCCGGTCAGGTCTTTCAATGCGCCCTCGACCTTGGTGCCCTTGGCGGCTTTTTCGGCCAGCGTGTTCTTGACCACCTGATATTTCGCGCCCGCGCCGCGCAGCACCTTGCGCAGTTCATAGTCCTGCGGCACGGTCATCTTGGTGTAGGTCGCCACCACGATGTTGGAAACGTTCTTCAGTTCTTTGCTCAGCTTTTCGACCTGCTCTGTCTTCTTCGCTTTAGTAACTGGCATGATTCAGTCCTTCGTAAATGATCTCGTGTAATGATCTCGTGCAGGGACGGACGCATTCGTCCGTCCAGCGCGCTTCAGCGCCGGTTAAGCCTTCGCTGCAGTCTCGATGGGGGTCGACGTCCAGCAAAATGCCCGGCCCCATAGTCGAACTCAGAGTGCAGCCCTTGATGTACTTGCCCTTGGCCACCGACGGCTTGGCCTTGATCACGCTGGTGATCACCACCGTCGCGTTCTCGATCAGCTTGTCGGGCGTAAACGAAATTTTTCCTACCGGCACATGCACCAGCGCGGTCTTGTCGGTGCGGAATTCGACTTTGCCGGCCTTCACTTCCTGCACCGCCTTGCCCACGTCGAACGTGACCGTGCCCGTTTTCGGATTCGGCATCAGGCCCTTGGGACCGAGAATCTTACCCAGGCGTCCCACGGATTTCATCACGTCCGGCGTGGCGATCAGCGCGTCGAAGTCGGTCCAGTTTTCCTTGGTGATCTTCTCGACCATTTCTTCGCCGCCGAAGAAATCGGCTCCGGCCGCTTCGGCTTCCTTAATCTTGTCTCCGGTCGCGATGACCAGAACCTTCTTCGACTTGCCCAGGCCGTGCGGCAGAACGACCGTGCCCGCGCACCATCTGGTCAGCATGCTTGGGATCGACTCCCAGGCGCAGCGTGATCTCGACAGTCTCGTCGAATTTCGCAAACTTCACTTTCTGCAGGAGAGGAACTGCGTCCTGCAGAACATAGGGGCGCTTCTCGATTGCTGCGTGCGCCTTGGCGATGTTCTTTCCTTCTTTTTTCATTGCTCTTCCTTGTCTCCCACCGCTCGGCGTTGGTTTGCAGAGCCGTGGTGCGTTTGACTTTGACTCAAATGTGACGCGGGCACTCTTGCCCACGAAATCTAACCACGCTCCGATCAGACTGCAGCGAAAACCGCGCTCGCTGCGCTTGCTGGACGGACCGTCCGACTCCCAGGCTGCGTCCGTCCCTGCACGAACTTAGCCGACTACTTCAATGCCCATCGATCTGCGCCGTGCCGCGAATGCTCTTGATTGCGCTCTCGACCGAGGCGGCGTTCAGGTCCGGCATCTTTTGTTTCGCGATGTCTTCGACCTGCCGGGCGGTGACTTTGCCGACTTTGTCTTTGTTCGGCACACCTGAACCCTTGGCGATGCCGGCGGCGCGCTTCAACAGGATCGAAGCCGGAGGCGTCTTGGTGATAAAGGTGAACGAACGGTCGCTGTACACCGAAACCACGACCGGAATGATCAGGCCTTCCATTTCTTTCTGGTTGGTTCTGGCGTTGAACTGCTTGCAGAACTCCATGATGTTGATCTGCGCCTGGCCGAGCGCCGGGCCCACCGGGGGCGCAGGAGTCGCCTTGCCGGCGGCGATCTGCAGCTTTACGAAACCTGTAACTTTTTTTGCCATGATCTCTCTTCTATCT
>CAVXNI010000013.1:0-13824 GCA_963763155.1 uncultured Acidobacteriota bacterium
AGAGTTACCCTTGCGACTTTAGTGCCGCGACTTTGCGGGACTTGGTTACCAAAAACCATGACTCAACGGATGTAAAGTTACGCAAAGCTGGTTCAGAGGGCTGGTCGAACCACCTACAATTGAGATGTAAGCGGAGGTGGTTATGACCAAGCTCCGTGCCTGTGGATGTGTGGTGTTAGTGCTGGTTTCCTGTTCCGCCTTCGGCCAGCGGAACACGGAATGGCAACTTTATCGCGCCAATGTGGAAGTCCGCGTTCCTCAGCTGCCCGCCCTGATGGCCCGTTCTCACGACCTCTCGGACGTGCTACTGACCTCGCTGGACATCGTGTTCCACGACCCCGCACTCTGCTGCGGCAAGGACTCGGCCTTGGACGATCGCGCGCTGGCCGCCGATCCATTGTCTCTGAAGGAAGTTGCATCCAAAGTACAGGGAACGCAAGTCTTGAGCGACGGCCGTCGGATCCAGATTGCTGCGGAAGTTCTGCCCAACGCGCCCGGGATCGACATCTCCTCTCGGATCGTTAGTTCCCTGCTTGAAAAACGCGCCCTGATCATGACGTGGAACTCTCACCTCTATGTTCTGTACGGAGCCGTGTTCGACGCAGTTGGGAACGACGACCGCAGCAGCCAGTTCATGATTCACAAACTATTTCTGGTCGACCCACGGTATTCTGGCCCGCGGCGGGAGCTGATTTTCAATCGCGATACCGATGACTGGAGCCGGGTTTCGGGAGTACTGCTGCTGACGGTAGCTCCGCAGTAGATTTCTGGAGGTGAGGCGTGAACAAGTTTCGTTCGTACGGCTGGGTTTTCACCAAGCTCGGGGGGGCGTATCTTGCGGCGTGCCTTGCGGCGTCAGGCTGCGCCCAAGGCCAACTGCTCTATCAGGATCAAGTACTCGAGGTGCGCGACCTGCCGTCCTTAATGGCGCGGTCGCCGCACTCCGCCGATGTGCTGCTGACTTCGCTCGATACTATCTTTCACGATCGCGAAATATGCTGCGGCAAAGACTCTGCGCTCGAAGATAGCGCCGGGGCAGCCGACCCTAAGTCTCTGAAAGATGTTGCCAGCAAGCTGCAAGGGCGGCATCTGTTGGGCGACGGCCGGCCTATCATGGTCACCGCGACCTATGTCACGCCAGACGCGGTCAATTCCGGAATGCTCATCACCTGGTTTCAGAATCATCATGCCGCGCTGATGGAGTGGAATTCGCGCGTGTACGTGGTGCACGGCATCGTCTATCAGTGGACGGCCAGCGGTTCTCAGAGTCGGGAGAGCAAACCGGCACGGTGATCCACAAGTTTCTGCTCTGGGATACGCGCTATTCCGATTCGCGCCGCGAAGTGGTGTTTAATCGCGAGACCGACGACCTGGGCAAGGTGGACGGATTTCTATTTGTCGAATCGAAACCCCAGTAGACCTATGCTTTTGTCCAGTTTCGAAGTGGAACTTTACTCGCGCCAGCGTCTATTTTTTCGAATTTCTGGCCACACTCATGTTAGCCTCGACTTATGAGGGGGTTTATACATGATCAACCTGAATAAGGTAGTCTCTTCCCTGCAGAACGAGTATGCCCGTCTCGAAAAGGAGATGGGAAGAGTGGGGAAGGCGCTGGACGCGCTCGGCCATGCTGGCGGAAAGAAGCTCAAGAGGACGGGACGTACCTTGAGCAAAGAAGCCCGCAAGCGGATCGCCGATGCGCAACGACTACGCTGGGCAAAAGTGCGGAAAGCTGCTGCCAAGCTAGTCAAGACGTAACCGCAGTTATTCGTAAGCGCCGCAGACGGCCTCGTTCGTAACTTCTCCCAAAGATTTGCGAGCGGGGCCGGAGCGGAGCCCAGATTTTACCCACCGATCTGGCCACCACATGCGCGAACTCCCGGGAAAAATGAACCACATCATGCCGAGGTGGACGCTGCTTGGTCTCTTTCTGCTGATCTTGCTTCTGCTGATCCTGCCCACAGGGCTTACGGCCGAGGACCTTTCGCTGCAGGCGCTGGTCACGCCATCTACGATTGTTCTGAAGGACGGACATCCCGTCACTTTTGCTCTCCACGCTTTCATCGAGTTCAAGTCGATGGCGGAGGTTTTTCCTTACATTGACTCCCAGATGGTGCGTTGGAAGCCGGACGGTGTGCTTGCCGTTGAAGGGCGGCGACTGCTGGCGCGGGAACTGCTGCGGCATGCCATCGAAAGCCGCGTTGTTTCGATGACGGACGAACAGCCACTGGAGATATTGCTCACCCATACCGCGGACGAACTCAGACAGGCGATTGCGCGGGTAAAGGAACCAGTACCGCCCGGCTACGCCGAAGCCTTTCTGGAAGTGCAAGAGAAATGGAAACACTCCCTGAATTGCTGGAGCGCCTCTCCATCGATCCAGGGACGCGTGCTTTCGAACTGGTATCCCATTGAGGAAGGCATCGAACTCTACGGCGCGACCTACGATTCGACCGAGCACTTCTGGCAAGCGGTTAAATATCATCCTGACGTAACCGTCGCGCAACTGATCGAACTGCTGGCCGCTCTGCAGCAGAAAGATTGGAGCCGCTGGCTGGCGCGCCTCGATGATGATCCGAATGTATATCTGCCGAACGCATACGCTATCGAGTTCCTGCGGCATAACCTGCAGGCGGGACGCTTGCAGTGGTTTCGCGATGAACTAGGCCGCAACGGCCTGCGTCCCAGTGAACATGCTCGCGCGGCACAACAACGTCGCGAGACCGCATTTCGTTTCAGCGCGTTTGAAGAAAAAGTGCTGTGGGGCGATTTAGCCGACGTTTTCCATCTGGTCTACTACTTTTCGGATTCGAACGACCCCATGAAAGGCATCCTGGGTGAGCGCCACTTTGATGCTGTCTGTCTTGGCGAGCGCAAGATGGATTTCATCAGTAAAGAATTCCGTTCGTTGATGCTGGAAATCTGGAAAGTCAAATACCTGCAAATCCCGCGCTTTCGCGAGGTGATTACATCCATACCAGAAGAGATCGCTTTAAGTCATTTTCTCAATGACGGCGATTCCCCAGATATTCCGATTCCGATCTATGTGCAATATCTGAACCAGATACGTGAGATGGCGGTCGGAAAAACCCCGTAGATAACTTTCCGGAAACCTCTAGGTCCAGCGGAACCATTTCAGGGCCAGCACAAACGAAATCCCACCCCACAGGGCCAGCATCAACAGGCGTGGCCATTGCTGGAAGAGCGGTGTGCCTTCCAGAATGCTGGCGCGCAGGGCGTCATTCAGCGCGGTCAGCGGCAGCGCTTTAATCAGCGGATGGATGACCGTGAGGAAAGCGTTCGTAGGAAAAGAAGACGCCGGAAAAAATCCACATGGGCATCATGACCAGGTTGATGAGGCCGCTGATGCTTTCGATTTTCTGCGCGCGGCTGGCGGTGAGCAGGCCGACGCCGCCGAAGGTGAGCGATCCGAGGCCGCCGATCGCAGGCAATGGACCACACCGAACCGAGCACGCGCATGTGAAAGAACATCACGCCGAACACCAGCAGCAGGCCGATCTCAATCACCATCAGCAGCAGGCGGCTGGTCATGATGGCCAGCAGGAAATCTCCGCGGCGCATGGGCGTGGCCACGTAGCGTTTGAGCAGTTTGCGCTGGCGCATGTCGACCAGCGCGAAGCCGATGCCCCACATGCCGGAGTTCATCAGGTTCATGCCGAGCAGGCCGGGAATCAGGAAATCGATGTAGCGGGAGCCGGGCTCGGACGACGTGACCGACCGTGGTCGCGACGACATCTTTGCGTCCGGCGGCGGATTGCAACGCGTCGTTCACCTCGGCTCTGGCCAACACGCTCTCCGGGACGCGCGGGATCGTAGCGATATTCAATCCGCCCTTGCCGTCGGGTTCGATGACGAAGATCGAACTTGCCGAGACGGAATCCCTGTTGCGCTTCGCCGGCTGGCAGCACTTGAATCTTGAAGAGATCATGCTGCGGGCGAACGCGCGAGAAGCGCTTGCGCATCCTGCGGTCCGCTTCCGGCGACGATCGCAACCGAGGCGGCGTCTCCGGGCTTGTTGCGGAAAGCTATTCCCAGCCCGAGCGCGAGCAGAAGCGGGAATACGAAGACCCAGAAAACGACTTCCGGCTCGCGCTTGAGTTCGAGCAGGCGCGCCATCAGCAGATGGCTGTAGCCGGCCCAGCGCCCGTTGCGGCGCGGAGCGGCCGGCGGGGTGCTTGATCGGGTGAGCGGTGTTTCCTGGGCGATGCTCATAGATTATCTCAACAACCTTCGACAATGCTTCCAGCAAACAACGAGATCTACCGAACGTCATCACTCTTCCCGCAGATGGCGTCCCGTCAAGCGAACAAACACATCTTCCAGGCTGGCCTGGCGCGTGGTCAGGTGCTGCAACTGACTTCCCTGCTGGTCGATGGCGTCGAGCAGCGCCGGGATGGTCAAGTGCGGCTGCTTCACGTTGAGGGCGATCAGGCCATCGTCTTCGCGGACGGACTCGACGCTGGGCAATCCGGCTCCAGGTTTCCTTCGACGAGACGTGCGACGCCGCGCCATCGGAGTCGCCGCTCACGGAAAACTCGACTACATGATGTCCGCCGAGGCGCTCGATCAGATCAGCGGGCGAGCCTTCGGCGATGATCTGGCCGTGATCGACGATGGCCAGGCGGTCGCAGAGGCGCTCGGCTTCGTCCATGTAATGGGTGGTGAGCAGCACGGTGCCGCCGTCGCGTTGGAATGCGCGAATGATGTCCCATAACTGGCGCCGGCTCTGGGGATCGAGCCCGGTGGTGGGCTCGTCGAGAAACAGAATTTTCGGATTGCATACCAGCGCCGTCGCCACGGCCAGGCGCTGGCGCTGGCCGCCGGAAAGTTTGCCCACCCAGGAGTCGGCTTTCTCGGTGAGTTGCAGTTGCTCGAGAACTTCATCGGACGAACGCGGCTGGCGGTAGAAGCTGGCGAACAGTTCGATGGTCTCGCGCACGGTGAGTTTTTCCGACAGGCGCGTCTCCTGCAGCGAGATGCCCAGCCACTCGCGCATTTCGCGTTCGTTTTCGCGCCAGCGAGTGGCCGAGGATCGAGACTTCCCCCGAGGTGGGTTCCAGCAGGCCTTCCAGAATTTCGATGGTCGTGGTCTTCCCCGCCCCGTTGGGCCCGAGCAGGCCGAAACATTCGCCGGTCTGGATCTCCAAGTTCAGGTCCGCGCACGGCTTCGAGCTTTGCCGTCGTAGGTCTTGCGCAGGTCGCGGCACTGGATGGCGACGGGCATGGTGAGATTCTACCGGATGTCGGCTGCGGTTGACGTCGAAAGATAAACGCACGACCACGAAGGACACGAAGTTCCACGAAGGAAACCCTGTGGGTCGAGTCCTGATAAAATACCGCATCGCGGGGATTCTATCCCGCATCTTTCCCTCATGCGCATCCCGAAGCGCGGCTTTACTTGACGGCGTTCCCTCTAAGACGCCCGTGTGTCGTTTCCCAACAATCCTAGTTTTCAGTTCCCGGTTCTCAGTACTCAGTTGAGGACGTGACGGACCCCAAAAGGAAGCCGCTTATGCTGCGCAAGCTTTGTGTGCTGTCGTCTCTGTTGGTTGCCTTGCTCTAATCTCTGCTGCTCAGGACACGCGCCACTTCACGTTTCACTACGATTTCACGGTGAAGAATCTGCCGGCGGGCAAGAAGGTTCGCATCTGGATTCCGGCGGCCCAGTCGGATGCTAATCAGGAAGTGAAGGTCGTCTCGGCCAAGGGCGATCTGCCGCTGAGGAAGACTCGCGAGTCGAAATATGGCAATGAGATTTATTTTGCCGAGACTAGCGGGGCGACGCAGCCCGAACTGCACTTCGACGTGGAATACGACGTGGTGCGCCATGAGCGCGTCGCGCTGAACCCGGCTCCGCATGTGATCCGTGCTGCCCTGACCAATAAAGAGCGCGAGGAAGATCTGCAGCCCGACGTGCTGGTGCCCATCACCGGTCTGCCTGCCGACCTCGCGGCCAAAGTGACGGAGGGCAAGACGCAGCCGCTCGACAAGGCGCGCGCCATTTACGACTACGTCTTCACCACCATGAACTATGACAAGACCGGCACGGGCTGGGGACACGGCGACGTGCTCTACGCCTGCGACGCCAAGAAAGGAAACTGCACCGACTTTCATTCGCTGTTCATTGCGATGGCGCGGTCGCAAGGGATTCCGGCGCGATTCGAGATCGGGTTCCCGCTGCCGCCCGACAAGCATTCCGCCGAGATCGCGGGCTACCACTGCTGGGCCGATTTCTACATCGACGGCAAGGGATGGATTCCCGTCGACATCTCCGAAGCCTGGAAGCACCCGGAGAAGCGCGACTACTTTTTCGGATCGCACGACGTGAACCGCGTGCAGTTCAGCATGGGCCGCGACCTGCGCTTGAATCCTCCGCAGGAGGGCAAGCCGCTGAATTATTTTGTTTATCCTTATGTGGAAGTGGATGGGCAGGAGTATGCCAACGTTTCGCTGGCGTTTTCGTTTGCGGATGTGGGGGCGAACGTGGCTTCGAAATAGATTCGGCTAAGGCCCACGGTTTCCTTGGGACTTACTTACGCTGCCGGCATTTGGCGGACAGAGCTTGCCCTGAGCGAAGTCGAAGGGAGTGTCCGCCCCACACTTTGCTTCAGCGCTGACCGGCTGCGGTGTAGCCCGGTCCTGGAGGTCCCGGCGTCTGCTGCGGCGAGGGCTGCGGCCCATCGGGCGCGGCAATAGGAAGCGGCGACCGGCCGTCCGATGGCCTGGGGACATCGGCGGGGTTTTCCCCGGGGCGGCGCAGGCTGGGGGCATTGGCCGGACGGTCCTCCTGCTCTTTCCTGGCTTCCGTATCTTTATTTTTTTCGGGCTTGTCGAGGATCACTTCTTTTTCGGTGCGAACAATTTTCTCGCCGCCGACTTTCATGGTTTCGACGCGCACCACTTCACCGCTCACGATGCGGACAAAGTCCACGTCCGCCGGGGGCTCGCCGTAGATCCACTCTTCGTATTCGGTTTCGCCGTCGCGCTCCCGCACTTTTCTGGGCGCTTTGCCTTTGGCGTGCAACACCATTTCCGAGTCCATTCCGACCAGCACATGGTGCGCCTGAATCGCCTCCTTCACCTTAGGAGGTACGGTGTTGAGATACGCTTCCTCTTTGTTCTTGGCGTTGAAATCGAGCACTGGCAGCAGAACTTCGCGCAACTGCTGCGCGCTCATTTCCGGAACATACTTGTCGAAGTAGACGTCGAGATAGCTTCCGTGAGGATTGGGCGGCAACTCCTGCTCACCGCCCGTCACCGGAACTCCACCAGTGCCGCTCACCTCGATGCGCTGGTACCACTTTCGGTGGCGAACCGGCCCGCCGTTGATTTCAAGATGAATGTAGTCGCCCTTAATCTGGACAAACGAGATGCGGGAGGGATCGCCCGGCCGTACGGCTGGTCCCCAGAGAGCGAGATCCTGTTGCAGTTCTACACCGTTGGGAGTAGTCACGCCGTCTTTCAGCTTGATGCCCCTGGTGCCCATAGGAAAAACCGTGCGCGCGTATACCAGCTGAGTCTCGAAGTCACGGATGATTTCAAAGCGGGTCTGCTTGGTCATGCGCGGGGCGTGGGCGGGGATGGGCGACGCAGGATTTTGCGACCGCGGCGACTGCGCGCCCGATGTCGGAGCGGAGGCATTCTCCTGCGACGGAACTGGATTGGAACTCTGTGCGCTGACATCGATCGCCGGAAGAAGGATCGCCGAAACAAGGATCGCCGGAAGAAGAGCTGGAAGAAACAGCAGGGACGCGACGCGGAGACGTTGCATAAAACACCCCAGGGGCGACTTCGCTACATTATAGCGCCAGCCAGGGCCGACGGCTAACTCCGCGCATGCTCCGATCGATTCTTGACCACAAACAGAATCCGGCGCTGCAGGTCGCGCATGACAGCGTCGGTCCAGAGGTGCGCGTACCAGTTGAAATCGGTGGAAACCCTTGACTGGCTGGTCAGATGGAGTCGTGTTCTGCCATTCGGAAGGGGTTCCAGCATGTACTCGCCGTGCAGCACGTCGAAGAATTTTCCTCCGACGGTTACGTGTTCATCGAAAGTTGTGTTGGGAATCTGATCGGTCTGGGCGCGGATGGAGAAGCCGAGGCGACGTTCCGGATCCCAGACATCGATGGTTTCGATAAACAGCACGCCGCCCTCAAAGGTGGCGTGGCGGACCCCGCCGATGCCTTCGGTGGAGAGCGTTGCCTCGACCGGGTCAGGAAAACCGATGGAATGGCTCCACGAGGGTTGAAGTTCGCTCGTGGCGATCCGCGGAACCCGCTCAATGTTGCGCCAGACCGTGGCCGCGGGCGCTTGAATTTCGATGACGTTCTCCACCCTGCGCGACTCCTGCTGCGAAAGAAACTTGGGTTCGAACGGGCTCAGCAGCATGGGGAAACACAGAACGCACACCAGCGTCGCTCCCTTAGAACGACGCGAGCGCGTGTAGCGGACGATCAGACCGGCTGCGACTCCTCCCAGACTTGATGCTGCCAAAGCGATGGGCGTGAACATGACGATGCAAATCATGCCCTCCCACAGGGCAGCCATCATTGTGGCTTCCGCGGCCGCGATTGTGAGCCATGGAAGTAGGAACCATATCCAGACGGGTTGGGCGTGACGCCGCTCGATCACAAAGATAGTGACGAACCCCATGGCCAAGGGTAGAAAGAGCATGAAGCTGAGGGTCATGACCGCAAGGATCTTATTGTCGGGGAAAATCTTCGCGCCGTAGCGTATGGCGAGGCCGTAAGCCAGGCCTGTCGCCGCGCCGAGGGCGATCGACCAGAGGTTGGACTTCGGCGGCAACTCTGGCGGCAACTCTTCCATGCCGTCACTCTATAACAGAAAAATTGAGGCTTGGGATTTAATCTGGTTCAGCCGATTCAAAACAGAAGACCGTGTCAGACCAGGTTCAGCGCTTTCTTAATGGTACCGCGCTCTTTCTGAATTTTTTCCTGCAGCAGTGTGATGGCGTAGATGAGCTGCTCGGGCCGCGGCGGGCAGCCGGGGACATAGATATCTACGGGAATAACCTGGTTCACGCTCTGCACCAGCGCGTAGTTCTGGAAGACTCCACCGGAAGTCGCGCAAGCGCCCATGGAGATCACCCACTTGGGTTCGGGCATCTGCTCCCAGAGTTGGCGGATGACCGGGGCCATCTTGTTCGAAACGCGGCCGGCAATAATAATCAAGTCGCTCTGCCGCGGGGATGGGCGAAACACTTCGGCGCCGAAGCGGGCAATGTCGAAGCGCGAAGCCCCCATAGACATCATCTCAATGGCGCAGCAGGCCAGGCCAAACGTCATGGGCCAGATGGAACTCTTGCGCATCCAGTTGACCGCGGAGTCGAGCGTGGTCAGTACGACTCCCTCGGGCGTGGGATTGCCGAAGGTGAGGTCCTTCACGGTCTTGGTGCCGTTCTCGATGTCGACGTAGGGTCCGAAGTTGAGCTCAGGGGCCATAAAGCAATTCTAAATCATCACACCATGCGTCAGTCGGATTCTTGAAGCGGGAAGGCGCTCAAGATGCGGATTGCAAGATCATAAACAGAATCGAAATCGTATCTTCCAGGCGGCAGTTCGGTGTAACGTCCGTGGGCAAACCAGTGTCTGAATTTGAACGCGACGGATAGATCGTCAATGAGCCGGCGTGATTCTGTTGCGTGTTCTCTCCAAGCCCTGAAAATGTCTTCCTTCAATCTCACTCTCGCCTTTCGGGCTTTGTACATCCTGCGGAATGCCTTAGAGAGGTTATCCTTCATCCTTTTCTCGCATCGGCGTCGGTAGTCGATGCGAAAAGCGGATTCTAACCTACTCAAAGTGACGAATGCCGACCTCTGGTCGGTTTCGGTCAGTCGACCAACGAGCACGTCGTCCCATGCGGCCCGCATCTCAGCAGGCGGGCTTCCGAAGAACTCTGCACTGAAACTTGAAGGAACTTCGCGAAAGTACAATCTCAGCGAATGTTCTAGGTCATTCTGGTACTCGGCGATCGCCTCTATCGCCTCCCTACCCATTCGCCACTTCCATAATTAGATCAAAAAAGCTATTTTGCGTAATCTCTATGAATCTCCTCTCCGGCGGGCGCGTAACGATCTTCCATTCCCATTGAATTTCTTCTGCCCGTTTGCTCGAAGGAGGTTGTAGCAGCTTTCCGCCAACGCTAAACTTTACCTGGATAAGGGATCTCGGGTCCGAAACCTTGCTATTAACCAAGAGGATCTGCGCGCGGCCTGCTGGTCCCCTTACGTCGACCCGCCCTTTGGAACCAATCAGTAACGTTCCAATCGGTACCAGATCGACCTCTTGTCGCCCGATTCTAAGGACCATTTGCTTAGCAGCATACGAGCCGATATTCTCCTCATTTAGATCGATGGGTCGATACTCATATCGTATCTGCCCAGAAGAGACATACTTCTTCAGGAAAGATTCAATCTTCAAGTAGAGGCGATCCAGGTGAGCGAGCCATTCGTCGCGTTGCCGCTCCCAATAGTCTACGTCTGCCACAGAGGCTCCGCCCTGCTGACTTCTGACGAATTCATCAAAGTCTTTGCTATCCATTCTGATCCCTCACGCGTATCGCCTGTGTGGCGACGCTTGGATATCCAAGCCGCATCTCCTATGTTACGACGAGGCTGTGAGGAAACAAAGTCCGTGCGTTGACTTTTGTGTTCGAAACTGACTTTCCGAAATCACGCCGTCTGAAATCACTTGACAAGCCCAGCTGTTGCGGTAAGCTTTGCGAAACTTCCCCTTGGTGGTCTTTCTTGGCCCCGGCAATTCTGCATCTCAGTGCGGTGTGAATTAGTAACGGCGCCCTGCGCACCGAAAGTGCGAAGCACCGGTGTGTAAAGGACGGGCGGCGCCCTCACGAATAGCCTCGAGGAGAAGATTATGAGTCAGCTCAATTCCTTCAGCGCCGGCCAGGGCGCGCGCAAACGGCGCAGCCATCAGCCTCCGATCTCGGGCGCCAAGCTCCAGGTGCAAGTAGCGCACACCGCGCTGCCGAGTTATCCCTTCCAGCCATTGCCCGCGCCGAACGGACCGTCGCCATTCCGCTATGACTTGTCGCAGCTGTTGACTGCCGGCGACGTTCAGCAGATCACCGACGCGGGAGTGATGGTCTTTCAAACTGTAGGCGATACCGGGGACTACCGGGGCCAGCAGCAGGTGTTTGTCGCAGACATGATGACCCAGGATGCGCAAAGCCTGCCTGCCAACCAGAAGCCCGCATTTTGTTATCACCTCGGAGATGTGATTTACTTTGCCGGCGACATCGTCCGGTATCCTGCCAATTTTTATCTGACTTACAAGGACTATCCGGGATTCATCGTCGCGATCCCCGGCAATCACGACTGCCAGCCGGATGACCCGACCGATGGTCCGGGAGATCCGAACAAGACCCCGCTCGACGGCTGGGTGCAGAACTTTATGACGAAGGATCCCAGCCAGCCAGGCTCCAACAAGACGGGCACGAGCCGGACGCCGCTGGACTTGCCCAATGTTTATTGGACATTCACAACTCCGTTCGCGACCATCCTCGGCCTGTTTTCAAACGTGGGAGAAGACGAGGCTGAGATTCATCCCGACCAGCTCGCCTGGTTTCAAGGGGAACTCAAGGCGGCCGACCCAAACCGCGCGCTGATTGTGACCATTCATCATCCGCCATTCTCAGGGGATGACGAGCACAGCGGCAGCAGCGTGGCGGATCAGGTGCTAATGAGCGCTTTCAAAGCGACGAATCGCTACCCTAACCTGGTGCTGTCAGGGCACGTGCACAATTATCAGCGATTCACGAACGTGGTCTCAGGGGCCCAAGGGGCAACTTCAGATTCCCTACGTCGTAGCGGGTGCGGGCGGTTACACCAAGCTCGGCCCGATGCAGCAGGTGAACGGAGCGCTTCCCAAGGCGCCCTTGGCGGTCGGGAGTGGCCTGACCCTTGAACAATACGATGCAACGAACTTCGGATTCTTGCGGCTGGCAGTGAGCAAGACGCAGATTCTCGGCACCTATATGTCGGCACCGTATGCGTCCGGCACAACGCCCAGTGCCAAGGTGGTGGACAGCTTTACGATTGACCTGGTGAAGAATACGGTCAAGACAACGGCCGGAGCAGGCGGCGGAGGCGGTGCGGAGAAAAACCGAAGCCGACACCTGGGAAGAAAAAGAAGAAACGGTAGCTGGTCCCGTTACCGGGTTGTGCCTAGAGGGTTCAAGATGACCTTACCGAACATTTGACTCTTTTCCAGATATTCGTGGGCCGCGCGGATTTCGCTCAGTGGGAAAGCGCGGTCCACAACTGGCTTCAGCCGGCCCGCGAAAACGTGGCCTAGCACTTCGTTGAGTTCTCCCATCGTGCCCATGTAGGAGCCGAGCAGGGTCAACTGGCGGGCGAAAAGATGGTGGAGATCGAGCGCAACCGCGGGCCCGGTAGTCGCGCCGCAGGTAACCAGTTTGCCGCCGCTTTTGAGGGAGCGCATGCTCTCGTCCCAGGTGGCGGCTCCGACGTGCTCGACTACGATGTCGACACCTTCTTTGTGGGTGATCTTGCGGACTTCTTCGGAAATCTTCTGCTGGTAGTGGTTGATGCCAAGGTCGGCGCCGAGCGCGCGGGCCTTCCCAAGTTTGGCTTCGTCGCCGGCGGTGGTGATGACACGGCAGCGAAACAGCTTGGCGATCTGGATGGCGGCAATGCCTACGCCGGAGCTTGCGCCCAGCACGAGCACCGTCTGCCCAGGACGCACGGCGGCCAGACCCGACCAGCATGTGCCATGCAGTCACGAACACCAGAGGAACGCTGGCGGCCTGATTGAAATCGAGCGTGTCTGGAATGGGAATTACGCTGGCGGCCGGGGCGGCAATCAACTCACAGTTGCCGCCGTCGACGCCATTGCCGAGCACGGTGAACTCGCGGCACTGGTTCTGCACTCCGGCGAGGCACTTCGCGCAGTGTCCGCAGAAGTGCATGGGGGCAACCAGGACGCGCTGGCCGACGGTGAATCCGGTGACGTATTCCCCGATCTCGGCGATTTCGCCCGCGATGTCGCTGCCTAAAATGTGCGGCAGTTTCACACCTGGCAGTCCTTTGCGAACCCACACGTCGAGATGGTTGAGCGAGCAGGCTTTCACCCGCACCAGCACCTGATCTTTGCGCGGCTGCGGATCAGGAACGTCTTCGTAGGTCAGGACTTCAGGGCCACCGAATTGATGAATGCGGACGGCTTTCATAAGGGCGTTCCATCGCAATCCAGCTTAGACGACTGGACTGGTCGCGCTTAAGATCCCGGCTCAGGGTCAGTCTTGGCGGATGCCTCTCGAGCTTCTTGAGCGAGAAACGCCTCAGGCTCGCCTTTGCGTACCTGGATGCTAGCAACATCCTCAAAATTCAGGAGGAGCCCGTCGCAATCCACAGCGGCGAATGAAGCCGAGCGGCTTTCCTTGAAGTAAACGCCTTCCAAGTAGAAATCCTTGCTCTTTACAGAATCATCAAGAATACCGTAGCTCCGAAGCCTTCCCGTGTAGAAGCCGACGCCACCCTTCATTTCTACTTCGACGAAGACCATTGTGTTGGCGCTCTGCTGCTTTAACACGAAGTACCACACCGGGTCTTCCTGAAGGAACCCAGGGATTCCGAATGTGTTCAATACTCGATTGATTGACTGTTGGCGCACCATCCAGGATCTAATTGGCTGTCTTAGGATCAACCATCCTTGGACAAAGCCAAGGCTGTAACCAATCACGAGCGAGGCAACTAAGTAATAGAAGACGAAGGCGCGATACGCCCGGAGAAAGTTTGGGAATGAG
>CAVXNI010000014.1:0-263911 GCA_963763155.1 uncultured Acidobacteriota bacterium
ATATTTTTCAAGTCCTTGGCCGCACGGAGTGGGGCGCCAATGTAAATTAGTGGATGATTAAGGAAATCACCCCTACCCCCGCGACGCGTGTTTAATCGTGACCAGTCCACTTGGTCTGCAGACTCGGCGGCCGCATTAAGGTCTGCATCACCACGCAATACTGTTCTGTTTTCTCCTGCAATGCGCGCAGCTGTTCCGGTGTGGCCTTAGGCGCAGCAACATCAAAATGAAGATGAATGCTTTCAAAGCCCACGGGGACGTCTTTTGATATGCCGAGGGTACCTCGGAGATCCAAGTCTCCCTCCACCGTTACCTCAATGTGTTCGGTCGGTATGCCCATAGCCGCGGCCACCATCTGACAGGTGATCTGCGCGCAAGCTGCCAAAGCCCCGAGCAAAAGGTCACCGGAACAGGCGCCAGCACCGGCGCCTCCAACTCCCTTGTGAGCTTCGGCTTGGTAGACGGCACGTCCGATATCGACGGAGCAGGCCACCGGAACATCTTTTTGTCCACCTTTCGCACGGATTGTGATTTTCGAGGCATTCGGGTCATTGCGGTATTGCTCTTTCAGCGGCTTCTGAAGCGATCGAATATCCATGGCAACCTCCTTACTTGTATTAATCAGCCAGTGATTCGCGGACCGAGACGCTGTTGGCCATGCCGTCTTGAAGCCGCTCCATCTGCATGCTAGCATCTGTGGGCATCGGAGGGGCCATGCCCAAATTTGTCATCGAGCGGGAAATCCCAGGAGCCGGAAATCTATCGGAGGCCGAATTGCGGGAAGTATCCCAAAAGTCCGTCAGTGTTCTGAAAGCAATGGGTCCCGAGATCCAATGGCTGCATAGCTACGTAACCGGCGACAAAGTGTACTGCGTATACCTCGCCTCGAACGAAGCAACCATCCAAGAACACGCCAGGCGCGTGGGCATTCCTGCCAACCGCATTTCCGCTGTGCGGCGACTTCTTGACCCGACCATGGCTGGTTAAGCGAATCGCTGAATAAGTGTAGGCTGGATGAGCGCAGGTTGGATAAGCGCAGGCTGAACACTTAGAGTTCGGCAGGTTTCTTTCGCCATCAGGACCAGCTCGACCAGGCTTCCGCTCAACTAACGCAAGGGAGATGAAGTCTCGGGCATCAGCACCTCTTCAATCGCTTTCTCGACCGGCAAAGTCCAACCTTCTAACCACGCCTTCGCACCAACCGAGTCGGTCAACGCCTCCCGTGCCGCTTGCAGACTTGCTTCCAGTTTGGCTTGTTCCGCCGGGGTGAGCGGAGCACCAATGTTTTGGCGCAACGCCGCGGCGGCACCTGCTAGCCGCAGCGAACGCTCTGCTTCGAGTTGAGCAGCCGCTAAACACGCGGAGCACTCCAGCAGGCGTGCAACTCCGCGTTTATGGTCCAGCTCCTGGAAGAGCTTTATGCTTTCGCCGTAGAGTGAGCGCGCATTGGAATAATTTCCCTGTTCTCTGGCTAGACTCCCCAGGTCAGCGAGCGTGCAAGCAATGCCCCAGTGGTCATTGAGTTCTCGAAAGATTCCCAGGCCTTGTTCATACAAACTCCGCGCGGCGGCGGTATCACCATGATCACCGGCGACATCCCCTTGATAGTTTAGCGACCAGGCGACGCCTGTCCTATCTCCTAGTCCCTGGAAGATCGAAAGACATTCGACGTGCAGGGCGAGGGCGTGGTCATAGTCTCCCTGCAACTTGAGAACATTGGCCAGGTTACTGAGAGCCCGAGCGACGGCCTTCTGGTCGCCCAACTCCCTCCACAGCACCATGCTTTCTTCGAGCAGAGAGCGCGCAACCGCGACGTCACCCCGGTCCCGAGCAATGACCGCCAACGCATTTAGAGATACCGCTGCGCCCTGCTGGTCACGGAACTGACGCGCGATGTCTAGACTTTCCCTGATGAGTGCATCCGCCGGGGCATAATCTCCCTGCTCAACAGCGAGTACGCCTGCGGCAAAAAGCGCACGTTCTCGTGCCTTCGTGGGAGCTGCCGCACCTGCGAGCCTCAGCAGTTTACCCAGGCTGTCCCTTCCTTCGGCGAGATACTCGCGCGTCTCCCAAAAGCGAAACAGGGCTGTGCCGAGACGCAGGCCCCACTCCGCATCTTCGGTTTCTGTCAGCCACTGGAGGCCTGCACGAAAATTGTCAAGCTCGAACGCGAAGCGTTCCAGCCATTCCGCGCCTTCCGCGCCGCCCTTCTCCGTAGCCTCTTCCTCCGCGAGCACCAGGCAGTAAGCAGCATGGGCGCGCTTGGTCAAGGCTTCCTCCCCGCTGGCCTGCAGTTTTTCGAGAGCGTACTCGCGAATCGTCTCCAGCATCACAAACCGCGATTCACACTTCGCCTGTTCGACTTGTTGCATCAGGCTTTTGTCGACCATCGATGCCATGCCGTCGAGCAGGTCCAGATCGAGATCACCTTTGGTATCGCATACCGCCTCCACGCCTTCCAGATTGCAGCCCACGAACACCGATAATCTTCGGAAAAGCTTCTGCTCGGGCGGGCTCAGCAAATCGTAGCTCCAGTCCATGGCCGCACGAAGCGTCTGCTGGCGCTGGGGCAGATCCCGCGCGCCGCCCGTTAGCAGCTGCAATCGGCTCGCCAGGCGTATCCGCATGGAAGAGGGCGAAAGGACTTTGACCCGAGCGGCTGCGAGTTCGATCGCGAGAGGCAGACCATCCAACCGGGCGCAGATCTCGGTGACGGCCGCCGCGTTTCCCTGGTTAAGTTCAAAATCTGGCTTGGCAGCAACGGCGCGTTGCACGAACAGCGCCACCGCAGGGCACTGGGACAGGACTTCCATGGAAGGCGTAGACCGCGAATCCGGCAACCCAAGCGGCGGCACCAGAAATTCATGTTCTCCGTAAATGTGCAGCGCGGAGCGACTGGTAACCAGGATTTTAAGATTGGCACCAACGGCCAGAAGTTCTGCTACGGTAGTCGCGGCCTTAGCCAGATGCTCGAAATTATCCAGCACGAGCAGCGTTGGTTGGCGCAAGGAATCCTGCAGATTCTTCTTGAGGATTTCGAGCGGGGACTGCTCCCCGGACTCCCGGATTCCTAACGTCTGCAAGATCACGGAAGCGATCAAGCCTGGATCAGCTACCGGGGAGAGCGGAACAAAATGCGTGCCACCCGGAAAACGCTCGACAAGGCCACTCGCCACCTGCAGGGCGAGACGCGTTTTGCCGATCCCTCCCGGACCCGTGACCGTGACCAGGCGGACATCCGGACGCAGCAAGAGTTCTTTGGCAGCAGCTACTTCTTTCTCCCGCCCCACAAACCTGGTTCGCTGCACAGGAAGATTTATCGGGCGTGTCTCCACCTGCTTAACTGGCTTCTCCGAGAAGCGGTCGCGTATGGCCGCAAGTTCTCGTGCGAAAATCGAGACGTAGCGTCCAGGGCGAGAGTTCGGACTCACTGGCGCGGCAGTGGCAGGCGCCACGGGTGCTTTTCCTGTTTCCCCTTTGAGTCGCTTCAGGTCCGAGCAAATATCGGCGGCGCGCTGGAATCGCTGGTCGCGGTCTTTTTCCAGCGCCCTTGCGATGATTGTGTCCAGAGCTGCGGGTAAGGACCGATTCACGCTGCTGGCAGCGGCTGGTCGCGCGTTAAGGATCGCGTTCATTAGAAGTACACGATTCTTGGCGACGAAGGGTCGCTGGCCCGTGGCCATTTCGTAGAGCACTACCCCCAGGGAAAACAGATCGCTGCGCACATCAATCTCTTCTCCGCGCACTTGCTCAGGAGACATATAAGAAGTGGTGCCCGGAATAACACCAGCCAAGGTAAGCGATTCTTCCTCAGACTGGTCTTCCGCAGGGCCCACCTTGGCCAATCCGAAATCCAGGATCTTCACTCGCACCTGGCCGATGATGAAAATGTTTCCGGGTTTTATGTCCCGGTGGATGATCCCTTTAGCATGGGCCGCCTCCAGGGCACCGGTTGCCTGAATCCCAAAATCCAAAAGTTCGTCGGTTGAGATTGGCCCTTTGCGGAGTCGCTCCTTTAAGCTCTCCCCTTCAAGCAACTCCATGACGATCACCGGCTGATGATCATGTTCTTCCACCTCGTAGATGGTGCAGATGTTGGGGTGATTCAGGGAAGAAGCGATGCGTGCCTCGCGCTCAAACCGCTGGAGGGTTCGCTCGTCATGCGCCAGACTCTCGGGCAGGAATTTCAAAGCGACGCGGCGTCCCAAGCGGATATCCTCCGCTTCGTACACCACTCCCATTCCGCCGCTGCCCAGCTTTGACAGAATCCGGTAGTGGGAGATCTCCTTGCCGATCAAGTTCTCCCCAGTAGTGGCTTGCGGCTGAGCCGCAGCTACAGTTTTGACTGAATCGGCGGCCATGACGAAGCCCCATGAATGTAGCGGCAATTCTACATCAGCGGTCGCAGTCCTCGCCAAGTCCAATATTTTCCGCAGGTTACCCGAGCGTGTGCTTGATTCACGTGGACACCGAGTTGGGCGCTAAGGACCTTCTCGACAGCCGCATGGAATTTCGATTCGCGACCCCGGCTCATGCGGATGGGTGCTTCAGAACGTCTGCCAGCGCACGGATCCGCATGGAGTCGGCCGGGGTCTTTGCGGTGGCCGCGTTCTCTTCCAGCGCGGGCGTCAGACCCTGCAATTTTGCCAGGTTGTTTTTGCTCAGGTGCGACTTTTCCGCACTTTTGATCGCCTTCTTCAATTGGGAAATTTGGCTGGCGGGCAGAGCCTGCGACCTCGACAACTGGTCGACGTAGGCTTTGGCCACAACCAACTTTGCCGGCCACTCGATCTTTTGCTGGTTCTGCACATTCAGCTCAGCCACTTGAACGGTCTTGGCTGCGTCGATTTCGTTCCTGGTCAGGAATTTGGTGGGCGTGAGTTGGAAGACATCCAAGCCGCGGGCAATCTCCGAACCGTAGATGTAGCCGTTGTACCAGTAGGCCGACCAATCGCCACCCAGAACCAACATTTTCGGGTCGATGGGGCCGCGATCGAAGTAGGCGATCTCGAAGGGCTTGGCGGGATCGGTGAAATCCATGACGGAGATGCCGCCCTGGTACCAGGCCTGCACTTCAACATCGCGGCCGGGAATCGGAATCAGAGAGCCGTTGTGGGCGACGCAGTTCTCGGTATCGCCCTGCGCGGCGGGCAGCTTGTAGTAGTTGGCGAAACTAAGCTTGTCATCCTTGAGGCGGAAGATGGCGTCCGCACCCCACTTGTTGGGGTCGTTGGCACGGCAACGCGCGCCGAGGCCTCCGCCCCACTCATCGGTGAAGACGACTTTGCTGCCATCGTTGGAGAACGAAGCAGAATGCCAGTAGGAGTAGTTGGGATCGTTCACGGCATCGACGCGCTTGGGATTTACCGGGTCTTTAATGTCGAGCAGAATTCCGTTGCCAGAGCAAGCGCCGGCAGCCAAGCCGATGGCTGAGTACGCGGTGATGTCGTGGCACTGGTCGGTGTACAGAGGCGTCTCGGCGCCTTTCTTACCATGGGTGCCTCCATTATTCAGGCCGTTGACTGCGCCCGAGCCCGGATCCATAAACACGCGCGGACTGGAAACGATCTTCGAATCTTGCGGCGCGGCCACTGGAACTTTGATGACGTCGATGCGAAACAGAGCCGTATTGGGATCTTTGTCGGGGGTTTCTCCGGAGCATCCTTCCAGTTCTTCGGATTGACGCACAAACGAGGTTCCCGACACGTAGATGTAGACATTGTCCTTGTCATTGGGATCTACGACGAGGGTGTGGGTGTGGGATCCGCGGCAGGTCTGGATGGCGGCGACCTGCTTGGGATTCTGGATGTTGGAAATGTCGAAGATGCGAACGCCACGGAAACGGTCTTTTTGGGCGGCGGGGAGGTGGCGTCTTCGCTGTTCCTGCTTTTCTTTTTCTTTATCTTTATCTTTATCTTTATCTGTGTCTTTACTCGTGTCTGTGGCTTTGGCTTGATCGGAGTCTTTGTCTTTTTCGGCGTCCGGCTTTTTGTCAGCGTTGTCTTTTTGTTCTTCTACGGGTGGTGGTTCGGGCGGAAATCCCTGGGCGCCGCAATCCAGGCGTCCATTCGGCATCTCGACGGACATGAAGAGGAGATTTTTGTAGACCGAGACGTCGCCTTGTCCGCCGGGGCAGACCATCGATGTGAGCAGGGACGCTTTCGCGGGATTGGAGATGTCGAAGATATTAATGCCGTAGAAATTTCCCTGGAAGAGGTGGTTGCCCTGGAAGGCAAGGTCGGAGTTGGCGAAGGCCAGCTGCGCGATGACCAACTGGAGCGGCTTGGGCATCTTGCTCATCCTGGCTTCGGGCACGCCCATCTGGCCGAGCGCCTCCTTCACCTTGGGACTGTCTGTGTCGCTGGAACCGAGATCGAACGCGCCGGGCTTCTTGAGCAGCAAGAGGTGCTGGATGCCCATGGCGGCTTCGCCGGCATCGTACATTCCGGGCGTAAGCTTGGCTCGCGGATCATTTGGATCCGATCCTGTCATTCCGGGGGGGAGCGGCGGCGCAGCCTCGGGAGCGAATGGATTTCCCTGACCCTCGGCTTCTTTCTTCGGGGCATCGCTCTTTTGTGCGTCGTTGCCGGCGGGCGGCGTGGCGGGTTTCTGCGCCTGATCCTGTTGGGGAGCGGCGGGCGGAGTTGCGGGCTGCGCCGCCTGCGCCAGCGTTCGGTTCACTCCGAAACTAAAAAGAAGCACAGCTCCCACGACCCACAGGATAAAACTGGACACTCGGTTCATCGTTTCTCCTTAACGTTTTTGTCCAACATGGTCTGCATGATCTTGATCTCGGCGCGTTGCGTATTGTCGGCATCGGTGGCGAAGTTGAAAATCTCGGCATCCTGTCCAGCGCCGGCGGTGTCGAATAAATCTTTAACCATGGTCAACGCGCCGTTGTGATGTTGAATCATGCCGACGAGGAATAAGCGGTCAAACTCGGCGCCCTTGGCCTTGCGGAGGGCTTCCATCTGCTCTGGCGTGAGCATTCCTGGCATGAGGGCCATGGGTTGGTGAGGCACGTCCATGCCCGGCATATTCATGCCCGACATGTCCGGCATCGGGTTAGGGACGGATTCGCCGCGGGCGGCGAGCCAGCGCTTCATGAATTTAATTTCGTCGGACTGCGAGCTGCTGATGCGCGCGCCCAGGGTGCGCAGGTCCTTATTCTGGGTGTGCGACGAAATCATTGCGGTCATGTCGACCGCTTGTTCATGATGCATGATCATGCCCTGCATGAACTCCACGTCGGCTGGCGAGCGTGGCGGCAGGGACGCTCGCGTGGACGAGGGCAGGGTTTTGCTGGGAGTGCCGGGCGCGCCGGGTTGCACCACCACGGGCTTCGATGAGTCCGATTGCTGCGCGCGCGCGGCGGGGAAGAACAGAACCGAAGAAAGGCTGGCGGCGAGCGATGCGCCAAACACAACTGCCCGGGTAAGGCCGGGCTTACGCTTGTCGCTAGGGGTCGGGTGGCTCCGGTTCGGGGTGAGAGGGAATATCTTCATTGGGACGAGGAGGAATGTTGTCACGAAACGGGAAATCCTTCAACCCTGGAAGGAAGAGGGACGGGCGGACTGGGTGCGGATCTGTGGGTCATAGTCGCTGGTCGTTGCGTAGTTGGCTATTGTATCGGACGATGGGTGCTCACCTAAAGTTGTCTGTGTCGGTTAGAGCTGTTCAAGGCAAAATCTCAGATTTCACTTCCGGCGCCATCGCGTCCCACCCTTGCAGAGAACGCAAGGGTGGGGCACCCGCCTGCGCCGCGAAAATCCCCACGTCTCGCCAAAAACGCGAGACATGGGGCACCCGGCTGGTTTCGGCTACTTCTTATTTCATGCCGCCGTCTTTCTTTTCTGCTTTTTCTGCTGCGGCCTTCTTGGCGGCTGCGGTCCAGGGTGGAACGATGCCGTTTTCGCGGGCGTAGGCGACGGACTGGCCGAGGTGCTCGTGGGCGTCGACGACCAGGATGTACACCACGTCGCCCGCATTGGCATCGGGACCGAGTTTCGGGATGGGCTTGGCGAAGTCGGCGTTGGTCATGGAGTTGATCGCCTTCTTGGCGAATTCCCAGGACTTGTTGAGTTCGTCGACGATCTTCGCGGGGTCGGTGGTGGATTTTTCATACGTCTTGCCGTCGAAACCGGCAGGAGGTTGGGCTCCCATCAAGGCCATAATCTGGTAGCGCTCGCCGGAAACATGCAAAAAGACCTCGGCGAAAGAGCGGGCGTCGGGCGAAGGGCGCCAGCTGAGTTTGTCGGCGGGGAGAGCGTTGGCGAGGTCAACAAACTTTTTCTGCATGGTCTCGAGGTCGAGAAGCGATTGGGGCTTCATGTCGTAGCTGGGGGGAGTGTGGTCGGGAGTGGCGGATTGGTCGATTCCAAGGGCTGTGGTTGTGCCGGCGAACGTCGCCAGTAGGGCAAGGCAGGCTGTAAGACAGACCTTTTTCATGGGATTGGTTCCTCCTGAGAGTGAGACGCTGTTGGCTTAGACGGGCGGGGCGGGGAAATGGCTCGGGTGGGGAGAGAATTGTTTTCGACCGGTCGCAGATAGAAAAACACTCAACCACAGAGGACACGGAGGATCACAGAGGCCTTGAATCGCAGGTGTGTCTCACTTGGCGTGACTCGTGGTGCTGAGAGGCTGCCAGGCTTCTTGGGTCTTCCTGTATATTTTCAGCGTGAACAAAACATATTTGCAGTTGGCTCTGCTGCTGGTGTCTCTGGTGTGCGCGGGGGATTTTGCGCATGCGCAGTCGTACCAATATTTTCGCGTCGGAAATAAACAGGACGTTCAGACCAGGCCGGTGGCGGGCGTGGCCATGATGGGTGGGGGAAAAGATCTGGACGAGGCGTTTCGCTGGCTATGCGAAAAAGGTAACGGAGGAGATTTTCTGATTCTGCGGGCGCGGGGCGATGACGACTACAACTCGTATGTGAATGGGCTGTGCAAAGCGAATTCGGTGGCGACGCTGATTATTCCGGATCGCGAGGCGGCAGAGGATCCGGCGGTGGCGGAAATTATTCGCAAAGCGGAAGTGGTGTTCATTGCGGGAGGAGATCAGGCGAATTACATTCGCGGGTGGAAAGGGACTCCGGTCGAGACTGCGGTGAATGAAAACATTGCGGCGGGAAAGCCGATTGGCGGGACCAGCGCGGGGTTGGCGGTGGAAGGCGAGTTTGTGTACGGGGCGATGGGCGATCTGCCGGATGACAAGGATTTGGCGTCGGCGGATGTGTTGGCGAATTCTTATTTTGAGCGGGTGACGCTGGTGCGGGATTTCCTGAAGATTCCGCATCTGGAGAATTTGATTACGGATTCGCATTTCGCGAAGCGCGACCGCATGGGGCGCACGCTGGGATTTCTGGCGCGCATGATGAAGGATGGATGGAGCGAGTCGCCGCGAGAAGTGGCGATCGACGAAAAATCGGCAGTGCTGGTGGAGGCGGATGGGAAGGCGAGGGTAGTGGGCACGGGGAAGGGCGCGTATTTTTTGCGTCCGACGCTGGGGCCGGAAGTTTGTGAGAAGGGCGTGCCGCTTACGTTTCGGGGGATCAGCGTCTACCGCGTTCCGGCGGGCGGGCATTTTGATTTGACGTCGTGGGCGGGCGAAGGATGGACGGCGTATTCGCTGTCGGTCGAGCGGGGGAAGATTGTGAGTACGCAGGCGGGGGGCGGGATTTACTGAAAGCCGTTGAGCAGCGACATGACGAAGAAAGTGGTCGGGCTGGGCGAAGTGCTGTGGGATTTGTTGCCGGAGCGGACGTGCCTGGGCGGGGCGCCGGCAAACTTCGCATACATCACTACGCTGTTGGGTGACGAGGGAGTTGTGGCCAGCCGGGTGGGAGAAGATTCGCGGGGAGTGGATGCGCTTTGGCGCATGAAGGAATTGGGGCTCGACATCGAGCATGTGCAGACGGAGCGGGAGCGGGCGACCGGAACCGTGAAAGTGGAACTTGACACGAAGGGGATGGCGCGATTTGAGATTGCGCACCCCGTGGCGTGGGATTTTCTGGAGTGGACAGCAGACTGGAAGCGGCTCGCGGAAGAAGCGGATGCGGTTTGTTTTGGATCGCTGGCGCAGCGGTCGGAGGTGAGCCGGGCGACGATTCGTGAGTTTGTTCGGGCAGCGCGGCCGTGCGCGGTGAAAGTGTTCGACGTGAACCTGCGACAGTCTTTTTATTCGCAGGAAATTCTGGCGGGATCGATGCGTCTGGCGGACATTGTGAAATTGAATGACGAGGAACTGCCGAAGGTGATGAGGCTGAGCGGTGTTTCGGGTGGCGGCGCGGACAGCTTTTCGCAAGGGGATGAGTTGGCTGGGGCACGGTGGTTGATTGGGGCATACGATTTGAAACTGGTTTGCATTACGCGCGGCGGGCGGGGAAGTTTGCTGGTGCGGAGTGGTTCGGAGGCGAGCGAGCATCCGGGATTTTGCGTGCGGGTGGTGGACACAGTGGGAGCGGGCGACGCGTTTACGGCGGGGTTGGTGCATGAGTATCTGCGCGGGGTGGAGATGGGGCGAACGAATCTGGATGAGATGAATGAAGTGGCGAATCGGGTGGGTGCTTGGGTGGCCAGCGAAGTGGGGGCTACGCCGGTGCCGAATGGTGGGTTGGAGCGGGTGTTGGGGGAGATTGGGTGAGACTGAACACAAAGTCAAAATCCCCACTTCTCGCACAGAACGCGAGAAGGGTGGGGCACCCTCAGTCGCGCGAATCGGAAAAGGGCGCTAAATCCATCTGACTTGCGGTATAGTTACGAAACATTGTTTTTAGTTTCGTTCTGACACGATTTTGGAAAGGGAAATTATGGAGCGCATCGGGCGGCATGGGTGGGGCAGGATTCCTCGGTTGTATTCCGTTATTTTTGCCGTCACGCTGGCCGGAATTGCCGCGGGGATGCTGAGTTGCACGAAGCCGGCGGAGCAGCCGAAAGCGGCGCCGTCGCGGCCTTCCGACATCAAGGTGGAGGTGCGCGATGGAGGGCCCGTGGTGGTGACGACGAGCGCGGCGGAGTTCCAAATTTTGCCGTCGGGGTTTTTGCAGGCGACGCTGCTGAAAGATGGGAAGCGGTTGACGCTGGACGAGCCGGGCGTGGGGTCGACGGGCGGCAGCGACTCCATCGTGCATGAAGGCAAAGAATTCGACTTTGTGCCGGATTTTGCGCAGGCGAAAGTTCTGGAGGGCAGCGGCAAGCTCGGCCGCGGGAAGCGGGTGGAGATTCCGGCGCGTCCGCTGGCGCCGACGGGAGTGGACATTGAGCGCATGCTGGTGGTGGAGGCGTATGACGATTTTCCGAACATCGCCCTGGTCAGCACCGCGTACAAAAATGTAGGTACAACGGACTTCCAGGTGGATCAGGTCTGGATGCAGCAGCACCGGTTCAATTCCCACGAGGTGAAGGAACACCCCTACGACATGTGGTCGTTTCAGGGATCAAGCTACGACTGGGGAGAAAATGATGTGCAGAAGCTGACGCAGACTTCATCGCAACCGAACGCGATGGGCGAGATGGTGAAAGGCGGCTACGGGGGCGGGATTCCGGTGGTCGCGTTCTGGACGGCGTTAGTGGGAGAGGCGATTGGGCATGTGGAGACGTTGCCGTTGACGCTGTCGATGCCGGTGAAAGTCGAGAAGGACGGGCGCGTGAACAGCGAGCATTGACGATTCCTGTGAATGCAGCGCTGAAACCGGGAGAGAGTTATTCTTCGCCGCGCAGTTTCGTCGCGGTATACAGCGGGGATTTTTACGAGCCGCTGCGGATGTGGTCGAGCGTGCTGCAGAAAGAAGGATGGGAGATTCCGAAGCCGTCGAATGAAGCCTACAACGTGAGCTGGTGCGGATGGGGATACGAGTTCAACGTGACGCCGGCGCAGATGCTGGGGACGATCCCGAAGCTGAAAGAACTCGGAATCAAGTGGGCGACGCTGGATGATCGCTGGTTCGATACGTATGGCGATTGGAATCCGCGGGCGGATACGTTTCCCGGGGATTCGATCAAGCAGATGGTGGACGGATTTCACAAGCAAGGGATGCTGGCGCAATTATGGTGGCTGCCGCTGGGAGTGGAAGACGGGCAGGGGAAATATGAGTCGCATAAATATGCAATGTCGAAGGTCGTGCAGGAGCATCCCGATTGGCTGATTCTGGATAAGGATGGGAAACATGCGCGGATGACGCGGGGGTTGGCGGTGCTGGATCCGTCGCTGCCGGAGGTGCAGGCGTATTACAAGCAACTCACGGAGAAATTTATTCGCGATTGGGGGTTTGACGGATCGAAGCTGGACAATATTTATAGCGTGCCGAAGTGCTACAACCCGGCGCATCATCACAAGTCACCGCAGGATTCGGTGAATGCGATGGGCGAGGTGTACAAGACAATTTTTCAGACGACGCGGGCGATCAAGCCGGAGAGCGTGACGCAGGCGTGTCCGTGCGGGACGCCGCCGTCACTGGCGTGGCTGCCGTTTATCGATCAGGCGGTGACGGCTGATCCGGTAGGGGGCGGTGCAGGTGCGGCGGCGGATCAAGATGTATAAGGCGCTGCTGGGGCCGGAGGCGGCGGTGTATGGAGATCATGTGGAGCTGTCGTCGATGACGCCGATCGGCGACGGCAACTGGAGCGAGCATGGCGACGATTTCGCGTCGACGCTTGGAGTCGGCGGGGTGCCGGGGACGAAATTTGTGTGGCCTGATCCAGGGGCGAAGTTCAGGCCGGTGGCGCTGACGGCCGAGAAGGACGCGCACTGGAAGAAATGGATTGGGCTTTACAACGAGAAGATGCTGTCGAAGGGGGAGTTCCGCGATCTGTATGTTTATGGGTATGACGTGCCGGAGGCGTATGCGATCGAGAAGGACGGGAAGATGTACTACGCGTTTTTCGCGAAGGATAACGGGACGTTTGCGGGCGAGGTGGAGTTGCGCGGGCTGAAGCCTGGGACTTATCACGTGGTGGATTACGTGGATGGGAAAGATTTGGGGACGGTGCAAGCGGAGGCGGGAAAGGCTCCGCGGGTGAAGGCGGAGTTCAAGGATAATTTGCTGTTGGAAGTGAGTGCGAAATAGTTTCTGGATTGGGGAAGCGGTTGTAACGGCAGGATCTTCGAGTGTCGCAGCGCTTCGCGCTGGCGGGAGGGACGAATGCGCCCGTCGCCACGTGAGTTCCTAATGTTCGTGGAGAAAGCTCTCGCGATGCGGCGCGTCGCGGAAGGCTTCGGTACCGCCGGGGCGGGTGGTGGAGAGTGCTCCGGCGCGGTTGCCGCTGGCGAGGCATGTCGGCAGATCTGATCCTTTCACATACTCGTGCAGGAAGCCGGCGTCGAAGCTGTCGCCGGCGCCGACGGTGTCGACCGGGACGACTTCTTGCGCTGCGCTTTCGAAACGCTCGGGGCCCTTCTGAGCCAGGCGCCTTTGGGCCGAGTTTCACTACGACCAGCGGGACTAACTTGGAAAGCTTGTGGATGGCGGCTTCCAGGTCGCCGTCATTGGTGCCGGCGGCTTTGCAGGCTTCGCGTTCGTTGGGCAGGAAGACGTCGACGTGGCGCAGGACTTCGTGCAGGCCGCCCTCCCAGCGGTCGTCGGGATCGTCGTTGGTGTCGAGGGAAATTGTCAGGCCTTTCGATTTCAGGTGTTGAAATAGTTCGCCCACTCGCGGGCGCAGCGCTCGCTGCAAGTAATACGACGAGAAATGAAAGTGGCGCGAGTCGGCGAGATAGTCGAGGTCGAGATCGTCCCAGCAAGTTTCTGCGATCGTTCCGGAATAGGTGAGGATGTTGCGCCAGGCCTCGTGGTGCAGGATTACGGTGAGCCCGGTCGTGGTCGAGCCGGGGACGCGGCGCACGCGGGAGACATCGACTCCGCTTTGCTGCAGGCGATCGAGCGCGATTTGGCCGAGCGGATCGTCGCCGATGCGAGATTGAAATCCGACGCGGCTGCCGAGTGCGGACAGGTTGTGAGCGACGATGGCGGACGAGGAGCCGAGGGTGAGCATCATGCGGTCGGCGAGGAGTTCGCGCTCGGGCGGGAGTTGCTCGGGCAGACCGTAGAGGATTAGGTCGAGGTTCAGTTCGCCGGCGATGGTGACGTCGAAGCGGGGCATGGGAGTTTTAGAGAGCGGGCAGTTGGTAAGTCGATGCAGACGGGTCACAGGAGAATCCTTCGGCATGCGTTGACGGCTGCGGCATTGCCGGGCCGTCACTTCGACTCAGGATGACAATTCACTTCGCGATAGCAATCATTCACTCAGGATGACAGATTTACAGGATGACACATCATTGCCATCATACCAGCGTGACTTCAATGCCGGCTTGCTTCAGGGCGCGGAGTCGGATTTGGGGACGCCGCGGTCGGTGATGACTTCGTGCAGCGCCGAGGGCGGGGCGATCAGCGACAGGCTGCGGCGGCCGAATTTGCTGGAGTCGCAGACGGCGACGGTTTTCTTGGCGATTTCGACCATCACGCGGTTGACTTTCGCTTCCAGCAGATTGGGCGTGCTCAGGCCGAAGTGAACGTCGAAGCCATCGACGCCGAGAAATAGAAGGTCGGCGCTGAGGCGGCGAAGAGTTTCTTCGGCAATGGGGCCGACCAGCGAAAAAGAATTCTTGCGCAGCGTGCCGCCGGTGAGGATGACTTCGACTGCGGTGCCGGCCAGTTCGGCGGCGATGTTGACCGCGTTGGTGATGATGGTGAGATTCTGAAAGTTGCGCAGGGCGCGGGCGATGGCGGTGGTGGTGGTGCCGGAATCGAGAATCAGGACCTGGCCTTCTTTGACTTTTTCAACGGCGCTGTCGGCGATGCGCAGTTTTTCCTGATGGTGGAGTTTTTCTTTTTCGCGCAGCGTGGGATCTTCGAGAGCGCCGTCGCGCGAAGGGAGCGCGCCGCCGTGGGTGCGGTGAACCAGGCCGTGGGCGTGGAGGATTTCGAGATCCTTGCGAATCGTAACCTGCGAGGTTTCGAACTGGCGCGCGAGTTCGGTGACGAGAACCCGGCCCTGATGGGTTAGCTGATCGAGAATGGCGCGGCGACGTTCTTCGTTGAGCACGGGAATAGCTTGCTTGGCGAATCGGTCAGTGTAACTGAGGATTCGTTTGGCCGCATTTCTTTTTATAGCGTTTTGTTTCGTTTGTCCACTGCTAAAGGTTGATGCCCTCCCAGTTTTGGGAACGCCCTCGACCCGCTCGCGCCCTACCTCAATGCAAGCGCAATCGAGAGCACAGTTGAAGCCTATAACCCGCGTTTTTGTGGGTACTTGGGAACCATGCGGGATGATAACCAACCCAATACCTGCCACTAAAGTCCGATTGCTCATGGGGGATGGCTTTGCCGTAATCTCAGATTGGGACGAAAGCGGCGGCGGTTTCGAAGGGCAGCGTTTGTTACGAAATCCGGAATCGAGTCTGGAAACGGAATCGAGAAGTGAAGAGGGGGCGCCTTGGCAGACCTATCGGGAGATGAGATTTATGTGCGCTCGCACGGCAGTGGTGGCGCGCGTGGTCGCTGGAGAAACGCTGATCGTGCCGGTGCGCGCCAAGGTGGGAGACCTTGCGTCCATTTACAGCTTCAACGGCACCGGGACGCTGATCTGGAAATTACTGGAGTCGCCGCGAACGGTGGCGCAACTGGCGACGGCGGTGGCCGAGGCGTATGAAGTCGACCGGGCGCGGGCGGAGCGGGATGTGACGGATTTTGTGAGTGAGATGAAATCAGCAGGTCTGGTCGAGGTTCCGGCGGCGGTAGCAATGGCTGGAGACTGAAGGACCAGTGGGGCGGGAAGACTAGCGGCAGCGGGCGCGTGCACAGCGCGTCCGCTGCGGCCAGCAATGGAGGGGGACTTGGAGCAGGTAAGCTACGCCGCGTTCAGCGCGGATCTACACCAGCGCCAGGGCGGCGAACGGGTGCCGCTGCAGGTTTCGATTGAAGTGACGCGCCGTTGCCCTCTGGAGTGCCTGCACTGCTACAACAACCTGGCGATGGGCGACATGGACGCCAAGCGTCGGGAACTCAGCAAAGAAGAACATTTCCAGATGCTCGACGAGTTGGTCGAGATGGGCTGCTTCTGGGTGCTCTACACCGGCGGCGAGATTTTCGCGCGCAAAGATTTCCTCGAGATTTATACCTACGCCAAGCAAAAAGGATTCCTGATCACGCTGTTCACCAACGGCACGATCATGAACGAACAGATTGCGAATTATCTGGCGGAGTGGCCGCCGTTTGCGATTGAGGTGACGCTGTACGGGCGCACGCGGGAAACCTATGAGGCGCTAACGGCGATTCCGGGATCGTATGACCGGTGTTTGCGAGGCATCCGGCTGCTGAAGGAGCGTGGGCTGCCGCTCAAGTTGAAGACGGTGGCGACCAGCGTGAACAAGCATGAAGTTCTGGCGATGCGCCAGTTCGCGGAAGAAGAACTGGGAGTGGAGTTTAAGTGCGATGGGCAGATCAATCCGCGGATTGACTGCTCGCAGAGTCCGCTGGCGGTGCGGCTTACGCCGGAGGAAGTGGTGGCGCTGGACATGCAGGATCCGAAAGTGGCCGATGAGTATCGGAAGCTGGCGGAGCGGGATTTGGGGAATGTGCCGAATTTGTCGACGGTCGACACGGTTTATATCTGCGGCGGGGGCGTGAATTCGTTCGCGGTGAATGCGTATGGAGAAGTTGGGATTTGCGTGATCTCGCAGCAGGAGACGTTCAGCATTCGCGGGGGCGGAGTGAGGCGGGTGTGGGAGGAATCGCTGCGGCAATTGCGGGACCGCAAACGCACGCGGATCACGAAGTGCGTCGAGTGCCGCATTCAGTCGTTGTGCGCGATGTGTCCGGCGAACGGCGAGTTGGAAAACGGGGACCGCGAGAGTCCGGTGGAGTTTCTGTGCCATGTGGCCCATTTGCGAGCGGCGGCCGTAGGGGCTGAGATTCCGGCGCATGGGGAGTGTGAATTCTGCGCGGGCGGGCGGGAGCACGAGGCGATGTTGGATTCGGCGCGGCGGATTGCGAACAAGGAAATTGATGTCGAGAGTTGGGTGGGGCCGCAGCATATTTTTCCGATCCTGAACAATGCCAGCGTGGCGACGGGGGGATGCGGGAGCTGTGGGAATCACTGAGCCAACGACGAGAAATGACGAGAGGTGAGTCTGAATGAATTGCGAATCGAAGCAAGGCGACGGCAGGAAGCCGTATGAATCGCCGCAGCTCGTCACGATCAGTCTGCGGCCGGAAGAGGCCGTGCTGGGCCATTGCAAAAACGCGTCGGGAGGCGGGCCGACTCCGGGGTGCGGGATTATTTTGGGCGGCTGCCAGAGTATTGGATCGTAAGAGGCATGGGCGTTTATGGAATGGGTTGCGCGATGAGCGATGGAGCGCTGGCGAGTGCGGGGGGCGAGAATCGCGGAAAGTGCAGCAGTAATTTTTGCGTGGGTGGAGTGGTGGTCCGGCTGACCGGCGATGACAGCGCGGCGGTTGAGTTGGTTCCATCGCTGATGGCGTTTCGAGCCCAGCCGGGGCTGCCTGACATTCGGGTTCGAGTGGAGTGGATTGACAAACTGAGCGCGGCGCCGGGAACTCAGCTGTTCGATTCGGGAGCGCTTTGGCGGTTGTATGAGTGGGAGAGCGGGTTTCAGTTTGACTTCCGCGCGCCGGTGTTTGGAGAACAGCCTTACAAGAGGCTGCGGGTGGATCGTGATTTTTCCAGTGCGACGTTGCAGATGAGTGCGGAGGTTTCGGCGGCGTTTCCGTATGCGGCTCCACTGGGTTATCCGCTGGACGAGTTGCTGATTATGCATCGGCTCACACGGGAGAAAGCGATTGAGCTGCATAGCTGCGGGATCGTGCGGGAGGATGGCACGGGAAATTTGTTTGTGGGGCATTCGGGTGCGGGGAAGAGCACGACGACGCGGCTGTGGATGGAGCGGGAGGATGTTGAGGTTTTGAGCGACGACCGGATTATTGTGCGGCGGGATGACGGGGGGCGCGACGATGAGTGTTCAGCGGATGAACTTCGTGAGACCGCGAGGTGCGGAACTGAGGTAGGGATCCTTCGACTGCGTGACCGATCGGCTTCGCCGATCGCTCAGGATGACACAGGAAAAAAAGCTTACGGGATGCGGATGTATGGGACGCCGTGGCATGGGGAGGCGGCGTATGCGTCGCCGGGGAGCGCGCGGCTCGGGAGAATTTTTATTCTCGAACATGGGCGGGGGAATGTATTGACGCGGCTTTCTGCAAGCCAGGCGGTGGCGGAATTGTTTGCCCGCAGTTTTGTGCCGTTTCACCGGCATGAGTATGTGGAGTCGGCGCTGGAGTTTTTGCAAGAGCTGGTAGGCGCGGTTCCTTGTTACCGCTATGCCTTCGAGCCCAATGAGGCCGCGGTGGAGAGGATTCTCGAACTCCGTGATTGAGGGATCTGTTGGCGAATCCCGCGCCAGTATCGCGGCGGGAAGTTGTGGCGAAGCTCATGGCGCGGTGAGCGAGGTAGGGGTCCTTCGACTCCGGGACTGCTCCGCTTCGCGGAGCAGTCCCGGCGCTCAGAATGACAAAACTCATACAGATTTTTCCGAGGACCGGTCGCAGTCGAAATTGTTTGAGGATTTTGTGCGGGAGTTGCTGAGAGAGGGGAAGGGGATTCGCTTTGAGGCGCGGGGGGCGAGCATGTCTCCGGCGATTCGCGATGCTGAGATTGTGCACGTGAAATCCGTGGTGCTGGCGGAGTTGCGTAGAGGAGACATTGTTCTGGTAAAGGGCGAGATGGGATTCCGGCTGCATCGGCTGGTGGTGGCGGACGCGCAGCGGGATGTCTACATCACGCGTGGCGATTGCGGGGAGCAGGATGACCCGGCGGTTGGCGGCGAGCAGATTTTGGGAGTCGCGGTGGACAAAGAGGTGCGAGTGGGGCGGAGGAATTTCCGGGCGAGATTCGTGGGGGCGGGAGGATGTTTGCTGCGCGGCGCGGTACGGGGCCAGCGCGTCGCGGCGAAGGTCTGGACGGCTGCAGCCGGAGGCCGATTGCGGACGGACGCAGGAAGCCGGGCGCAAAAAGCGTCGCGATTTGCTTTGGGAGTGCTGGGCGTTTTGCTGGTGCTGCTGGTGGCCGTGTATTCCCGGGCGCAAGTGGCGGTGGACGCCTCGACCAGTTCTTCGGCCGAGTACACTGGCAACGCCACGAGTCAGCTCAGCTTTGCTCATACCACCACCGCGACCGGCACCAATGTGCTGATGCTGGTGGGCGTTTCCATCAACATCACGAACTCGCCGACGGCAGGGGTGGTAAGTATCACGTATGGCGGCGCAGGGTTCACGTTTGTGGGAGCGCATAACGACTCGGGAGATACTCGCCGGATAGAGATGTGGTATTTGCTGGCTCCGGCGACCGGGACCCACAACGTACATGTCAACGTGAATGTTCCGGCGGCCGGGCAGACCGTGGGCGTGGTCGCGGGGGCGACGACTTTTACTGGAGTGGACCAGACCAAGCCGCTGGGGACGTTCGTTTCAGGGGACGGCGCGGCGGGCGGCTACTCGCAACTAGATATGCCCGGCGTGGTCAACGGGATGGTGATGGACACGTTGGCCACCGGCGGCGAATCAGACGGTTACTGTGGGTCTGGGCACGCAAGCGCAGCAATGGAACCTGGCAAGCGGCGGGACTATGCTCCTCCGGATGTGACGCGGGTGGGGCAGCGCGCGATCGGGCGCGCCGAGTGTGCCGGTGTCGGAGACGTTTCAGCGGGACATCGAACTGGTCGCTCGGGGGTGTGGGGATCAATCCGAGTCTCAGCGGACATTGGCGTGACGACCAGCGTCAGCGCTGTGCCGTTAGGGCAGAATTCCACTTACACCATCACGGTGACGAACAACGGCCCGTCGGCGGCGAACACTGTGGTGCTGACCGATACTTATGCAGCGACAGGATTGGCGCTTGTGTCGGTAACATCCAGCCGTTGGAAGACTGCCCGACAACCACGCCCACTATCACTTGCAACCTGCGGACTCCTTTGCCAGCGGAGCGATTGCGACGATCGCGGTGAAGGTGTCGACTACGATGGCGGGGTTTTATCAGAACACGGCGACGGTGACTGACTCGGGAACGCCTCCTGATCCGAATACCGGGAACAATACTTATGTGGCGCTGGCTCCGGTGGTGAGCGTGGTTTGTTCCACGACCGCTCTGAGCGCGGGCGGAACGCTGAATGGAGTGGTGAACACGTACTATCCGGGAACGGCGAGCGTAGCGAAGGGCGCTACTTCGATTCCGGTGGGGACGGCGACCGGGGCGGGCGGAACGATCGCGAACGGCAGCCAGTTGCTGGTGATCCAGATGCAGGATGCCAGCATCAACGATTCCAATAACGTGGCTTACGGAAACGGGTATACGGGCGCGGGGTTTACGACGATCAACAACGCCGGCAATTATGAATTCGTAACTGCGACGGGGCCGATTGCTGCGGGGGTCGGTGCCGATCAAGGGAGCCGGGCCGACCAACGGACTGGTGTTCGCATACACGTCTGCTGCGGCTTCGGCGACCAAGGGACACAGCACGTTTCAGGTGGTGCTGGTGCCGCAATACTTGTCGGCCACGGTGGGGGCGCTGGTGGCGACGCCGTGGAACGGAACCACGGGCGGGATTGTCGCGCTGGATATTGCGGGACAACTGAATCTGAGCGGCGGGTCGGTAGTCGTGGACGGGCAAGGGTTCCGGGGCGGCGCCGGAATGGAATTGACGGGCGCGACAGGGCTCGAACGCGGACTATTGGCACGTCGTCGCCTGCAGCCTATACCGGCGTTGCCGAAGCGGGCGTGGATGCCCCCAAGGGCGAGGGCGTGGCGGGCACGCCGGAGTGGGTCGAGTTTAATAGCAGCTACCTGCAGACTACGAGTGATTATCCCAGCGGCACGGCCGGGACGGATGGCAGCATGGCGCGCGGGGCGCCGGGGAATGCGGGTGGCGGCGGCACGGATGCGGACCCGGGTGCGAACGACGATAACGCGGGCGGTGGTGGCGGAGGGAATGGAGGGGCAGGAGGATTCGGCGGCGAATTCGTGGAACTCCAATCTCAGTACGGGTGGCGAGGGTGGATCGCATTTCCGGCGACGATTGACCGCATCGCGATGGGCGGTGGAGGCGGGGCGGGGACGCGGAACAATTCCGACACTGACAATCAGGCCAGCGGCGGAGCGGCGGGCGGGGGAATGATCTTCATTCGCGCGGATAGTCTGACGGGCATCGCGACGATGACGGCGAATGGCGCGGCCGCTTACAACGGGACCGCCAATGACGCGGGTGGAGGCGGCGGCGCGGGTGGAACGATTGTCGTGCTGGCGGCGAATGGCGGCGAGAGTGGGCTTACGCTGCAGGCGAATGGCGGGCGTGGCGGCAATGCGTGGCAAGCCGAAGCTTATACCTTGGGCGAACCGTCACGGTCCTGGCGGAGGCGGCGCCGGCGGAGTGGTGTTGGTTTCGGGCGCGCCGGCCAGCATCAGCGTGACTGGTGGCGCGAACGGGCTGACGGAAAATCCCGGCGTCCCGTACGGGGCCACGCCGGGGGCGGCAGGCACGAGCGGCGACCAACGCGACGCTGTCGCAGGTGACGGGGATGCAGTCGTCGGCGTTGTGCGCTCCGGACCTGACCATCACCAAGAGCCACGTAGGGAGCTTTACGCGTGGGTCGACGGCGAGCTACACGATCACGGTTTCGAACGTCAGCACGCTGGGCGCGACCAGCGGGGTGGTCAACGGTCAACGACACGCTGCCGATTGGGCCTGACTCCGGCGAGCGCGACGGGTACGGGATGGACGTGCTCGGTTTCAGGGCAGACGGTGAGTTGCCTGCGTTCGGACTCGCTGGCGGCGAGCGCAGCTTATCCGTCGATCACGCTGAGTGCGAGCGTACTGCAGTCGGCTCCGGCGACGGTGACGAATACGGCCGTGGTCGGCGGCGGAGGCGAAGCGAACCTGCTGAACGACACGGCCACCGACACGGCCAGCGTGATTTCGAGCGCGGACATGAGCGTGACGGACGCGGGCTCGCCCAGTCCGACTGTTGCTGCCGGGGCCAACATTACTTATACGCAGGTGGTCACCAACAACGGGCCAAGCGCGGCCGACAACGCGACCCTGGTGGCGACGATTCCGGCGAATACTACGCTGGTGTCTTTTGCTGCGCCGGCGGGATGGAGTTGCCTGAACACGACGGATCTGGCGCTACCGGCAACGTGGTTTGTACGAACGCCAATATGGCGGCGGTGACTTCGGGCACATTCACGCTGGTGGTGAAAGTCACAGCTGGGACGGCGAACGGAACGATGATCGGCGAAACCGTGTCGGTGGGTTCGTCGGCACTTGATCCGAATTCGGCGAACAATACCGCTTCGGTCAGCACGCTGGTGGGCGCGACAGGACCGAACCTGTCGGTGACGAACGTGGGCATCGCCGGTTCCGGTGCAGGCGGGGACCGACATTACTTATACGCAGGTGGTGACGAATACGGGAACCACGGCAGTTACAGGCGCCACGTTCAGCGAGACGGCGACGGTGGCCGCGAATTTGACATTCGTTTCGGTGACTCCTCCGGCGGGATGGACTTGCACGGGATTTCCGGCGGCTGCGTGCACGAACCCGAGCGTGGGCGCAGGGGTTTCGGGAACATTCACAGTCATCTACCTGGTAAAAGCGGGAACGCCGAAGCGACGCCGATTGTGGATACGGCGACGGTGACGGGAACGAATCAATCGTACGGAGCAAATTCCGCGGTGGCGAATGATGTAGTGGCCGGGGCGGCCCAGGCAGATCTGGTGCTGAGCGCGGCGGGGGCGCCGGGAACCGTGATCGCGGGGAACAGCATCACCTATACCAGACGGTGACGAACCATGGTCCGTCGGCGGCCACGGCGGCGAGTTTCACCGAGGCGACGCCGGCGAATACCACCTACCAATCGGTGCTGGCGCCGGCGGGGTGGACGTGCACGACTCCGGCGGTCGGCGGGACAGGAACCGTGACTTGCACCGATCCTAGTTTTGCGGTGGGCGATACGGCAAATATTGTCGTGGTGCTGAATGTTCCGTCCAGCGTAACCGCGGCCACGATTACAGCGACTTCGCAGGTGACGGCGACGAACGCGGTTGACCGCAGCCACCGCGACGGTCACGACCAACGTGAGCACCGTGTGCGATCTGACCGTGACCAACAGCGGAAGTCCGAGTCCGGTGACGGCTGGGCAGAAGATCACATACGTACAGACGGTGTACAACCACGGGCCGAGCAACTGTAGCACGGCGACATTCACGGAACCGAATCCGGCGAACACAACGTTTTTCTCGGTGGGAGTTGTGACCGCGGGCGGGGGAACGTGGACTTGTCCGAATACGGGGCCGGTGAGTTGCACGAATCCGAGCGTTCCGCCGGGATCGACGGGAACGATCACAGCGGTTTATACCGTGGCCGCTGGAGCAGCGGCGGGAACAATTATTACGGACACTGACACGGGAGCTATCGGCGACGCATGATTCGAATCCCGCGGACAACTCGGCGACGGTGAACATCGCGGTGGCGTCGGGCACGCAGGCGGACTTGAGCGTGACCAATGCGGCGAGCCCGAATCCGGTGACGGCGGGCAACAACATTACTTATACGCAGAGCTTGACCAACAATGGTCCGGTGGCGGCGAATGCTCCGGCGTTCACGGAGACGCTTCCTGCGGGTACGACGGCGGTATCGTTGACTGGCCCCGCGGGATGGACTGCGTGTGGAGCGCTTTCTTGCACGGACACGACCGCGATGGCGGCCAACACGACGGCGAACTTTACGTTCGTCGTGACAGTGGCCACGACGGTGGCGAACGGAACGACCGTCACGCAGACGGATTCGGTTTCCTCGACGACCGGCGATCCGAACGGTGGCAACAACAGTGCTGCGGTGAATGTGCAGGTGGCGGGATCGGCAAACCTTTCTGTGACGAACAGCGCGAGTCCGGTCCCGGTGCAGGCGGGCAACAACATTACTTATACCCAGGTGGTGACGAACGGAGGGCCGAGCGCGGCCGCGACGCGACCTTTACCGAAACCACGCCGCCCAATACGACATTCTTCTCGCTACGCCGGTTCCGGCCGGATGGACGTGCTCAACTCCGGCGGTGGGAGCGGCGGGCACCATCATCTGCACGGATCCAAGCTTCGCGCCGGGCGCGACGGCGAGTTTCCCGGTGGTGCTGACAGTGAATGCGGGCACGGCGGCCGGGACCGCGATGAACGAAACGGCGACCGATAGTTCGTCGACCACCGATCCGAACTCGACGAATAACACGCGACTGCGGCCGACGTGGTGGCCCTCGCGACGCAGGCGGATCTGGTCGTGACCAATACGCCTTCCGCCACTTCGGTGGCGGCGGGAAGCAACGTTACTTACACGCAGAGCGTCACGAATAACGGTCCGGCGGTGGCGACAGCCGGGATGACGTTTACGGAAAACACGCCGCCGAACACGAACTTTCCAGTCGATGACGCCGCCCGCGGGATGGACTTGCGGCACTGTGCCCGCCGTGGGCGGAACGGGCACGATTACCTGCACCGACAGCGGGACGCTGCGCGGTGAACGGAACACGCGACTTTCAGCCTGGTGCTGCAGGTGAATTCCGGGAACGCCTTCGGGAACAAACATTACGGACACGGCCACGGCTACCGCGACCAATATCGTTCCCAGGCATCACGAGCAATACGGCCAGCGCAACCGTGGTCGTTGCCAATGCCAACAGCGCGGACATGGCGATCGTGAAGACGGGAACTCCGAATCCGGTGACGGAAGGAACTCCGCTGACCTACACGCTGACCGTGACGAACAACGGTCCTGCGTCCGCGACGAATGTGACGGTGACGGACACTTTGCCGTCGGTGGTGACTTACCTTTCAACGAGCACGACGCAAGGATCGTGTTCGGAGGCGGGTGGAACGGTGACTTGCCTGCTGGGCACGATGGCGAATGCGGTCACGGCGACGATTTCGATTCTGACGATTCCAGAGCAGCCGGGGATCGTCACGAACACGGCGACGGTCGCGGCGGACCAGACGGATCCGAATCCGACGAATAATACGTCGACGCAGACCGAGACGATCACCGCTCCGACCAGGATCGCGCTGCAGTCGTTCTCTGCGCACATGGGCACAGACAAGAATGGCGCGAGCCGAGTGGTGCTGACGTGGAAGACCGGAGGCGAGGCCCACAACCTGGGATTCAATGTGTACCGCGAGCAGAACGGGAACCGGGTGCGCATGAATCCGTCGCTGATTGCCGGGTCGGCGCTGCTGATGAGCGGCGCGCTGCCGAAGCACGCGGGCCGAAGCGTATGCGTGGATTGATCCGTCGGCGGGAGTGGCGGGCGATGCCTACTGGCTGGAAGACATCGACGTGAACGGCACGCGGACCATGCATGGGCCGGTTTCGGTGTCGGCGACTGGACAGGTGCGCAGCGGCGAGCGACGCGGCCGCGTCGGAGACGCGGATGTTGAGCCAGATGAATCAGGCGCTGCCTGCGACTCGCCGGGCAGCCAGGAAAGTCATATGGTGGAGACCTTGCCGACCGCGGTCAGCGCCAACGCGCAGCGCAGATACAGAAACAGTTTGAGCTGGCGGCGCATCCGGCAGTCAAGATTTATGTGCGGCACGAAGGCTGGTATCGCGTGGCGCAGCCGGAACTGGTGAAGGCTGGGCTCGATCCGAATGTTGATCCGGCGCTGCTGCATCTCTATGCCGAGGCGACCGAGCAGCCGATGCAGATTACGGGAGCGACGGCGGGGCCGGGCGGTTTCGGGCCGCAGGCAGCGATCAATTTCTATGGAACGGGGATCGATACGGTTTTCTCGGGTACGCGAGTTTACTGGCTGGTCGGCGGGCGAAGGACGCAGGCGCGCGGATTCCGCAGTTGCCGGTTTCGTCGGGATCGAACCAGCCTCCGGCGAGTTATCCGGCGACGGTGGAACTGCAGCAGCACACGATTTACTTTTCGGCGCTGCTGACCACGAACGGAGCAAAACTTCTTCGGCGCCACTGGTCTCGCCCACGCCGGTGGAGCAGGTGCTCGATGCTGCCGCATCTCAGCACGACTTCCACGCAGGCGGCGCATCTGGAAGTGGTGCTGCAGGGCGTGATTACGGCCTTCCCGCACGATGTGACGGTTGTGCTGAACGGAACGCTCGCTGGGAGACGTGGTCTTCACGGGCCAGGACGCAAGGAAGTTTGAGCGTGAACATTCCGCCCGGAGTGCTGCAAGCGGGGAGCAACACGGTTACGTTGACCGCGCAGAACGGAGACTACGATACCAGCCTGGTCGACTACATCCGGATCACGTATCCGCACCTGTATGTGGCGGACACCGATCAGCTGAAGTTTACGGGACGGGCCGGGGACGAGTTGATGGTGAGCGGATTCACCAGCGCGCCGGCGGTGCTCGATATTACGGATCCGAACCGTCCGGTTCGAGTTGACGCCGCAAGTGATTTCGATGAACGGGAAGTATGAGGTTGCGGTGCAGGTTCCGTTTACGCGCGACGAATCCAGCGGCGCCGGTGAGGCATACGTTGCTGGCGGTGGCGCACGATCGGATTGCTTCGGCTGGCGGCGTGTGGCCGAACCATCCGTCGCATTGGCACAGCGCGCAGGCGCGGCGCTGACATTGCGATGGTCACGTATGGGCCGTTCGCAGCGGCGCTGGCGCCGCTGGTTAGGCGCACCAGGCGGAGGGAAAGACGTCTGCGGTGGTGCCGATCAACGATCTGTATGACGAGTTCAATTTCGGCGAGCGCACTCCGTATGCGATCCGGTCGTTCCTGCAGACGGCGAAGCAGAACTGGAAGAGGCCGCCGACTTATCTGCTGTTGAACGGGCGGGCGTCGCTCGATCCGCAGGAATTATTTGGGCTTCGGCAATCTGGATCTGGTCCCGACGCGCATCGTGGCAGCGACCAGCCTGATGACGGCGTCGGACGACTGGTTCTCGGATTTCAACGACTCGGGCATGCCGACAATTGCCACGGGGCGCTTGCCGGTGAGCACGGTGGATGAAGCTACCACCGTCGTGGGAAAGATTGCCGACGTACGAAGGGCAGTCGACCAATGGTCCGTGGACCGCGAACGCGCTGATGGTTGCGGATAAGGACGACACGGAAAACTTTACGCAGGACAGCCAGACGGTGCAGGCGAAGCTGCCGTCGACGATGCAGGTGACCGAGGTATTCATCGATATCGTGGGCACGACGGCGGCGAAAACGGACATTCTCAACGCGATCAACTCCGGGCAGGGGCTGGTGAACTATCTGGGACACGGGTCGGAAGAGCAGTGGTCGGGGTCGGACATTTTCGACACCACATTCGGTGACTTCGCTTGACCAATGGCTCGCAGCTTCCGGTGTTCCTGATCATGGACTGCCTGAATGGATTCTTCCAGGACGTGTATGCGCAGCCGCTGGGTGTGACGCTGTTGCTGGCGCCGAATGGAGGCGCGGTTGCGGTGCTGGCGTCGAGCGGACTGAACCAGCCTCCGCCGCAAACCCAGCTCGACACGCTGGTGGTGCAGAATGGCTGGAACGCGACGGGATCGACGTTGGGAGATGCGATCGTGAAGGCGAAGTCGCAGATCAGCGATGCGGATGTGCGGCGGACGTTCATTCTATTCGGCGATCCGGCGATGCAAGTGAAGCAGTCGTCAACCGCAGGCTCCGGCCTCAGCGGCTAGAGCCCCGATCGAGGACAGGCCTCATCGCAGCACTGAAAGCGCTGCGCCACCAAAAGCATTTTTCCTCAATGTCTGAGCGCCTCTCTTGATCTAAGTACGATCTCTGCGGCGCGGCGGAAGCCGCCCTTTCAAAGCAATCTTCAGAGTTAGGACGCGGGCCGTGCACTGCTGCGGGCAGGCTGGCGGTCTGCCGCAACGGTTCGGCCAGGGCGCGCATGACCTTGCCGAATCCGGCGAAGTCGAGAGACTGAGGGCCATCCGAAAGAGCGCGTTCAGGGCAGGGATGCACTTCGATGATCAGGCCGTCGGCTCCCACGGCGACGGCGGCGCGGGACACGGCCGCGATCAGGCTCTGCTTGCCGGTTCCGTGGGAAGGGTCGGCGATCACCGGCAGGTGCGACAGATCGCGCGCCAGCGCAACGGCCGCCAGGTCGATGGTGTTGCGCATTTCGGTTTCGAAAGTCTTGATGCCGCGCTCGCAGAGAACAACCTGCTGGTTGCCGCCGGAGAGCAGGTACTCGGCGGCGAGCAGCCACTCTTTCACCGTGGCGGAGGGGCCGCGCTTCAGCAGGATCGGCTTGTTGACGGTGGCGAGACGGCGCAGCAGGGCGAAATTCTGCATGTTGCGCGCGCCGACCTGCAGCATGTCGACGTGCTCGCAGATGACGTCGACATCTTCGGTGCTCATGACTTCGGTGACCACGGGCAGGCCGGTTTCTTCGCGAGCTTCGCGAAGAATCTTGAGCGCCTCGAGGCCGAGTCCCTGAAAGTCGTACGGGGAAGTGCGCGGCTTGTAGGCTCCGCCGCGCAGCATGGCCGCTCCGGCGCGTTTCACGGCGTGGGCGGTGTCGAGCAATTGCGCGCGCGATTCGACCGAACAGGGGCCGGCGATGACCACGACTTCGGGACCGCCGATCGCGACGCCGTTGATCTTGACGACGGTGCGCTCCGGCTTGACCTGGCGGCTGACGAGCTTGAAGGGCTGGGCAATGGCCACGACGTTGTCGACTCCGGGAGCGACCTGGAGGGCCTCGATCTCGTGGCGGCGTCCGCTGCCCACGGCGGCGACGATGGTGCGCTCGGTGCCGCGGGTGACGTGGGGCTGGTAGCCGGCCTCGCGGATGCGTTCAATGACGTGGTTGATTTCCTGCTCGGTGGCTTTCTCGGACATGTTGACAATCATGGGCTGGTTCTCCTCGTTAGGTCCTTCTTAGTGGTTCGGCCTTGATGGTTCGGCCCTAAAACAAAAGCCGCGATCTCTGGATCGCGGCTTGCGGCGGAAGCTTGTTTCGTTCAGGTGGCCGTTAGTGGCTCATCCTCACCCCAAGCTGCGCCGCAGCCGCTGCTCCTGGAAACCAGAAGTAAGCGGTAAATGCGACGCCTGGAGTAAATCGTGTCATAGAATTTTTCATTTCAGTACAAAACATTTCAGTACAAAACATGCAGCTGGGACGTCGACCGGCTGAGTTCGCCCTTACTGGAGCGAACTGGCCACGCTGGAAAATGCGTTGTTGGCATTCGATCCGATCAAGCGGACCGTTCCCACGACCAGAACCAGAATGACCGCCAACATCACCGCATATTCGGCGATGTCTTGTCCCTCCTCTTCCGACCAAAGCCTTTGTATCAGTTTAGACATTTTCTCTCCTCCACGCCGCTGTCAGTTCCCTGGGAGAAAAGAACTGACCTCAGACTGGGTGCACACATGATGCACGCCCGTGGACGTTCTTGTCAATGCGCGTTTCGACATTTTCCACATAGGGAGTCAAGGGCTGCAGAACGGGCGCTGGAGGCGGGGTTTGGGCGATATCTGCGGGGGCTGAGGGGGCCGGGTGCGGAAGCAGTTGCTGAGCGCACTGCTGAGCGTATTGCAGGACCCGGCCGGGCAAGAATGCCAAGATAAAGAGTGGCCAGGAGGCTGATGGCGAGGGCGAGCCCCAGGCCAAATGGGACTGGGGTGACGGGGACCGGCTTGCGCGATTCGCGCATGTACATCACGACGATAATGCGCAGGTAGTAGTAGGAGCCGATGGCGCTGTTGACCACACCGATGAGGGTCAGCCAGATCAGGTTGGATTTCACCGCGGCGCTAAAGACGTAGAACTTGGCGAAGAAGCCGCCGGTCATGGGAATGCCGATCAGCGAAAGCAGGAAAATGGTGAGAGTGGCGGCCAGCAGCGGGGAAGTGCGGCCCAGACCTTCGTAGTCTTCGAGGGTGACGTACCGTTCGCCGGCGTTGGCGAAGTGGCTGACCACGGCAAACGCTCCCACGTTCATGGCGGCGTAAGCGGCGGTGTAGAACATGGCGGCGGAAATGCCGGCCGGGGAGTTTGCCGGAGTCGTCATGGCGAAAGCGACCAGGATATATCCGGCGTGGGCGATCGAGGAATAGGCCAGCAGGCGCTTGATGTTGGTCTGGACCAGAGCGCACAGGTTGCCCAGGGTCATGGAGAGCGCGGCGGCGACCCAGATGAGCCAGAAACGGCCGGGAGCGTTGATGGTGAAAACGACTCGCAGCAACACGGCGAAGGCCGCGGCTTTTGGGGCGGTCGACATGAATCCGACGATGGGAGCGGGAGCGCCTTCGTAAACGTCGGGCGTCCAAATATGGAACGGCGCAGCGGCAACTTTGAACCCGAGACCGACGAACATCAGGGCCATGGCCACGTAGACCAGCAACGGTACCGGGCCGGACTGCAGCGTCTGGCTGATGAGATCGAAGTTGGTCGATCCGGTGGCGCCGAAGATCATGGCCACGCCGTACAGGAAAAATGCGGTGGCGAAGGAGCCGAGCAGGAAATATTTGAGCGACGATTCGCTGCTGGAGGCTTCGTTGCGGCGGAATCCGGTCAGGATGTATGTCGAGATCGACGAGATTTCGAGCGCGATAAAAATCAGGACCAGTTCGACGGCCGAGGACATCAGCGCCATGCCCACCGCGCCGAAAAGAATCAGAGCGTAATATTCCCCGGCGCGAATGCGCTGCACCGCCATGTACTCGAACGAGCTGAGGATGACGACGGCGGCGATGGCGATGACCAGAAAATGGAAGAATACGCTGAAGGCATCGACCTTCACCATGTTGGAGAAAGCCAGGCCCGGAGATTGCGCCATGTACCAGGTGGCGAGAAGACCGGCGACGGCGCCCACGAAGGCGATCACGCCTAGGGTTTTCTGGCTCTTCTCTTCATCCACCAGAGGATCGAGCAGCATGACCACGATGCCGAAGGCCGAGAGAACCAGTTCGGGCAGGATGCGGATGTAGTCGACGCCTTGAGGAATCGCTTGCGAAATCGTCTGCAAGAATGCGGCGGGGAGGTGAATCATTGTCCCACCACCTTGCTGACGACTTGAGTGAAGGGCGCGAGCGCGGCCTGCACTGCAGGATCAATCGCGCCCAGCCAGAGAATCGGCGCCACGCCCATGACCAGGGCCGCTGCGGCGCAGGGCCAGACGGCGGCTTTCTCAAAGACGATCATGATCGCGCATGGAATTATTCGATCGGGTGCGTTACTTTGCCGTAGAAGACGCGCTGGTACATCCAGAGCAGATAGCCCGCGCTCCAGATCACGCCGGTCGCGCCGAGAATTCCGTAGATGGGCTTGGCCTGAAACGCTCCGCTCAGTACCAGAAACTCGCCGATGAATCCGTTGAGCAACGGAAGTCCTACCGAAGCGAGCACGATGAAAAGGTAGGTGGCCGAGTAGACGGGAACGATGGAGGCGAGGCCGCCGAATTCGGAGATTTCGTAGGTATGACGGCGTTCGTGGAGAATTCCAGCGAGCATGAAGAGGCCGCCGGTAGAAATTCCGTGGGCCAGCATGACGAACATTGCGCCGTTTAGCCCCGAGGTGGTGAAGCTGAAAATTCCGAGTACCACAAAGCCCAGGTGGCTGACCGAGGAGTAGGCGATCAGCTTCTTCATGTTGGGCTGCACCATGGCGACCAGCGCGCCGTAGATGATGCCGATCAGCGCGAGAGTCATGATCCACGGAGCTGATTGTGGCGGGCCTGCTCGGGGAACAGGCCGAGGTTGAAGCGCAGCATGCCATAGGTGCCCATCTTCAGCAGAACGCCAGCCAGCAGGACGGAGCCGGCAGTGGGCGCTTCAACGTGCGCATCGGGCAGCCAGGTGTGGAACGGGAATAGCGGAACTTTCACGGCGAAGGCGAGGAAGAATCCGAGGAAGAGCCACTGGGCGGCGGCGGGGAAGTTTGGTACTTTGCCCTGCGCGATCAGATCGCGAATTTCGTCGAATTGGAAAGTGCCCGTGTGCGCGTAGAGCCAAAGAATCGCCGCCAGCATGAATACAGAGGCGATCATGGTGTACATGAAAAACTTCACCGCGGCGTAAACCTTGCGCTCATGGCCGAAGACGCCGATCAGCAGGGCCATGGGGATCAGCGTGGCTTCCCAGAAGAAATAGAAGAGGAAAAGATCGAGGGAGGTGAAGACGCCGATCAGCGCGGTCTCCATGATCAGGAGAAGTATGAAAAATTCCTTTACCCGGTCGTGGATCGACTTCCACGAGATCAGCACGCAGAGCGGCGTGAGGAACGTGGTCAGAACGACCAGCCACATGGAGATGCCGTCCATGGCCATGTGGTAGTGGATGTTAGGAGTGGAGATCCACGGCTTGTCGATTTCGTACTGGAAGCCCCCGAGGCCGCGGCGGAAGTGTACCGGCAAGTGCAGCGAGAGAAGAAAGGTGAGCAGCGAAAAGACGAGGGCGAAGATACGGATGTCGCGATCGCGGCGCGGAAACAGCACGAGCAGCAATGCTCCCAGGAGCGGGGCAAAGGTGACGAGGGTCAGGATGTAGGGGCTCCAGCTATCGGTGGTCATGGCTCCGGGGGTCATGGCTCAGCGCACCCCCATCCAAATCATGTAGGCAATCACGACGGCGGAGCCGGCGGCGATCCATCCCGCGTAGGAGCGCAGGTTGCCGGACTGCATGTGCCGCACATTATCGGAAATGACGCGCGCGCCGTCGGCGGCGTTGTTGACCGTGTCGTCGATGACCTTGCGGTCGACTCCCTGCCACAGAATGTTGGTCGAGCCATCGATCAGCGGCTTGACGAAAAGCTTCGCGTAAAGTTCATCGACGTAATATTTGTTCAGGACCGCGGTGTAGAAGCCGTTTAGGCCGTCGGCGATTTTCTGGGGCAGGTGGGGCTTGCTGATATAGAGGAACCAAGCCAGGAATGCTCCCGCGAACGCAACCAGCACCGAGATCCCCATCAGAATGTATTCCGTGGAACCACTTGCCGCTTCTCCCGCCGTTTCGGTGAATCCCATGCCGAATACCGGTTCCAGGAAGTGTTCGAAATGGTTGCCGATGCCGACCAGTCCGCCGACCACAGATAGTAAAGCGAGAATCATCAGCGGAACCAGCATGACCATGGGACTCTCGTGCGGTTCGCCGTGGCCGTGGGCATCGTCACCGTGAGCTAGGTGAGCACGTCCGTGGTCATCCACTTGGACGCCATGATAGTCACCGAAGAAGGTCATGAAGAGGAGGCGGAACATGTAGAACGACGTAATAAATGCGGTGACTACGCCGACCAGCCAGAACACCCAGCTTCCATGCGGGCTGGAGTATGCCTTCCACAGGATTTCGTCTTTGCTCCAGAAGCCCGCGAACGGCGGGATTCCGGCGATGGCCAGAGTCGCAATAAACATGGTTCCAAATGTCCACGGGATGTACGACTTGAGGCCGCCCATCTTGCGCATGTCCTGCTCGCCGCCGACGGCGTGGATGACCGAGCCCGCGGCCAGGAAGAGCAGGCCCTTGAAGAAGGCGTGCGTCATGAGGTGAAAGATTCCGGCGGAGAACGCGCCCACGCCGCAGGCCATAAACATGTAGCCGAGCTGCGAGACGGTGGAGTAGGCGAGGACTTTCTTGATATCGGTTTGCACGATGCCGATCGTGGCTGCGAACAGCGCGGTGAGCGTTCCGATGACGGCGACGACCATCAGGGCCTGTGGCGCGCGCTCGAAAATCATGTGCGAGCGCGAGACCATGTAGACGCCAGCGGTGACCATGGTCGCGGCGTGGATGAGCGCGGAAACCGGTGTGGGACCTTCCATGGCGTCGGGGAGCCAGACGTAGAGCGGGATCTGGGCTGATTTGCCGCAGGCGCCGACCATGAGCAGAATTCCGATGGCGGTGAGAAGTCCGGCGCCCGCGGCTTCCGGTGCGATGGGCTGGACTTGCGCGAATACTTTGGTGAAGTCCAGCGAGCCGAAATGCTGGATGATCAGGAACAGGGCGATGAGGAATCCGAAGTCGCCGATGCGGTTGACGATGAACGCTTTTTCCCCGGCGGACGCCGCGGAATCTTTCGTGAACCAGAATCCGATCAGCAGATACGATGCTAGTCCAACGCCTTCCCAGCCGATAAACATGACCAGGTAGTTGTTGGCCAGCACTAGCGTCAGCATGAAAAACATGAATAGGTTCAGGTAGGCGAAGAAGCGGTAGTAGCTGGGGTCGTCCCACATGTAGCCGACGGAGTAGATGTGAATGAGGAATCCGACTCCGGTGACGACCAGCAGCATGACCAGCGAAAGCTGATCGAGATAGAGCGCGAAGTCGGCTGCGAAGCTGCCGGCAGCGCCGAGTTTGCCGTAGCGAATCCAGTGGGCGATGTATTCCACATAGGGCAGGTCGGCGGCTGACACGCGCCATGCAACCGAGAGCGCCCACGCGAACGCTGCGCCGGAGAAAAATAATCCGATGACGCTGACTGCGGTGCGCGAAGACTTCTTCCCGAGCAAGCCGTTGATGGCGGCGCCCGCCAGAGGCAGGATCGGGATCAGCCAAAGACTGAGATTGAGAGAGGACGTCATAGTTTGAGCAGGTTTACCTGATCGACGTTGAGAGTTTCGCGGGTGCGGTAGACGGCGATGATAATGGCCAGGCCGACGGCTGCCTCCGCCGCCGCGACCACCATGACGAAGAAGACGAAGATCTGTCCGGCCAGCGCGTGCCAGTGCGCGGCGAAGGCTACAAAAGAAAGATTCACGCCGTTGAGCATCAGCTCAATCGACATAAAGATGGTGAGGATGTTGCGCTTGATGAGGAATCCCGTCACGCCGCAGGCGAACAGGAATCCGCTGAGCAGGAGGTAATACGAGAGTGGGACCATCAGTCCACCTTCCTTGCCGGGGCGCCTGGCGGAGATGTCGGCGGTTTGCTGGCCAACACGACCGCGCCCATGATGGAGATCAGAATCAGGATGGAAGTAATTTCGAAAGGCAAAAGAAATTCGTGGAAGAGCAATTGTCCGATGGTTGCCGGGTCGCCCCATCCCTTTGTTTGGCCAGGAAACACGCCCGCGGCAACCGCTTCGGTGCCGGAATGCCGCAGCACGACCCAGGCCACGAGAATGCTCCCCAGCAGCATGCCGGGGATGCCGAATAAGACGGCGACGCGGCTGCCCTGGGTGTGCTCTTCCACTCCGGCGTTCAACAGCATGATGACAAAGACAAACAGCACCATGATGGCACCGGCATAGACGATGACCTGGACGGCGGCGACGAACTCGGCGCCCAGCAGCAGATATTCGCCGGCGAGCGCGGCCATGACCGCGATCAGCGAAAGCGCGCTGTTGATGGGATGCGTCTGCGCCAGCAGGTTGATGGCGCCCGCGACGCAGACGGCCCCGAAGGCCAGAAAAAGAATCAGATGAACGCTCATGAAAACAGTTCTCAGTTCTCCGTTCTCAGTTCTCAGTAAAACCCTTGGCGCGGGCTTTCTCAGCAGGCGATTTCTGCGCACTGACTGAGAACTGAGAACCGGGAACTGAGAACGTCTTTTCTCACCAGGCCACGGCGATCGCCGTGGCGATCAGATTCATCAGCGACAGCGGCAGCAGGAACTTCCAGCCGAACGCCATCAACTGGTCATAACGGAAGCGGGGCAGCGTGCCGCGCACCCAGATATACAAAAAAAGAAATCCAAAGATTTTTGCCGCGAACCAGAACACAGGCAAGAATACCTGCAGGATTTTAGGGCCGAAGAGCGGGCCGTTCCATCCCCCGAAAAACAGCAGCGTGGCCAGGCAGGCTACCGTGATCATGTTGGCGTATTCGGCCATGAAGAACATGGCAAACTTCATGGCGCTGTATTCGGTGTGGTAGCCCGCGACGAGCTCAGTTTCGGCTTCGGGCAGGTCGAACGGAATGCGGTTCGTCTCCGCGTAGGCCGCCATCAGGTAGCAGAAGAATCCGATGAACTGGCCGTGAAAAATATTCCAGCGCGGAATGAATAACCAGAAGTGTCCCTGCTGTGCCTCGACGATATCGCGCAGGCTGAAGCTGCCCGACATGATGAGCACGCCGACCAGCGAAATGCCTAGCGAGATTTCGTAGCTCACCATCTGGGCGCTGGCGCGCAGGCCGCCCAGCAGGGAATATTTGTTGTTCGACGACCATCCGGCGAGCGCGACGCCGTAGACGCCGATCGAGGTCACGCCCAGAATCAGCAGCAGTCCCGTGTTCACGTCGGTGACCTGCATCGGGATGGGGTAACCGTGGATGGTGAAGACATTCCCGAACGGAATCACGGCGATCGAAGTCAGCGCGAAGATGACGGCGATCAGCGGCGCCGCAATAAAGAGCGGCTTGTAGACGTGCGGCGGAGTCAGATCTTCCTTGAAGAGAAATTTAATTCCGTCGGCCGCGGGCTGGAGCAGGCCAAACGGGCCGACGCGCGTGGGTCCCCAGCGATTCTGCATGTGGCCCACGACTTTGCGTTCGAGCCAGACGGTGTAGGCCACCGCGGTGAGGAGCACGCCGATAACCACCGCCGACTTGATGATCGAGGCGAGCAGGTAGATCCGAATCGGCTCGACGACAAACCAGTTGGCCACGGATTCGAACAATTCTTTCATCAGTCGGCCGCGACCTCAGCGGGTTTGACTTCGTGACTCTCCATCACCGATTTCAAGGTGCGTGAGTAGCGGCCTAGCGTGCCGGAGGTGAACAGGCCGTCGTTGGCTGGAGAAATCGATTCCGGTTTATGCACCGCGCCCTGGCCGCTGTTGGTGAGCGACGTATGCTCGCTGTTGCCCGCCAGAAGATTGATCCGGGACACGTCATAACCGGGAACCAGGCGCTGGATTTCGTCGAGAATCGCCATGGGGTCAAGCGGGCTCAGTTTCGGCTCCAGGCCTTGCATCTCAAGCCAGACGGCATGCCGGTCGGCCTCGCCGGACTGGGCGCCGCGCGACTGCCCCATGTCGGCGTGGGTGCCACCGCCGAAGGGGACGAGTTTGCGAACGTCGAAGCCCATGGCGTCGGCGATGCGGACTATCATTTCGAAGTCGGTTTTCGTGCCGGAAACTTCTCCCGCCTTCTTGACGAGTTGCACATCGCCGCAGGTGTTGGTCATCGTGCCGGATTTCTCGTAAGCGTTGGCAGCGGGCAGAACCACGTCGGCCATGACCGCGGTCTCGGTGAGGAACATGTCCTGCACGACGACGAAGGTTTTGGAGAACGCGAAGGGATCGATATTCAGGCGACCGATGGGATTCGAGCCGACCACGTAGAGCGCCTTCAGCTTGCCGCTCTTGCCTGCTTCGACCATGCCGGAGAGATCAAGCCCGGCGTCCTGCGGGATGGCCCATTCCTGATGGAACTCGCTGGTTCCGGCGGTTGGGTGATAGCCGGGGAGCAGGTCGGGATAGAGGCCCATGTCGGCTGCGCCGCGAGAGTTGGCGTAGTCGGCGAGGCAGATGAACTTTGTGCCGGGATTAGTCGATCCGAAGGAAACCAGGCTGGCGACGTCGTTGCCACGAATTTCCGAGCCGAAGATGATGATGAGATTTTGTTCGGCGCGGAGCTTGTCGCGGAGGGTTGTCAAATCTTGCCCGGTCAAAACCTGCGCGGGCGAGTCGCCCGCGCCCACACGGGATGTGATGGCTTCCAGGGCTTTGTCGTCGCCTGCCAGGAAGCTCGCGACGCTGCTTTCTGTTCCGGCGGGGATCTGAGTGAAACTCGTGGCTTGGCGGCGGAGTTTGATGGACCCGGAGTTGACGACGTAAAGCTTCGCTCGATGCAGGCGAACGTTGTTGCGAATTTGCCAGGCCAGCAGCGGATGCTGCTCGGTTGGATCGTTGCCGATCAGCAGGATCGCGGGCGCGTTGTAGACTTCCGCCATGCTGGCAGTGGCGTCGGGCTTGCCGCGAAGCGCTGCCGAAAGAGCAGGGAAGTCGGCGGTGCGGTGATGGTCGACGTTATTCGTCTTCAGAACGACGCGGGCGAATTTCGAGAGCAGGTAGGCTTCTTCGTTGGTGGTACGCGTCGAACCGATAACGCCGATGGCCTGGCCGCTATGTTTATCTCGAACTTCAGCGAATTTCTTTCCGACGAGTTCGAACGCTTCTTCCCAGGTTGCGGGCGTGAGTTGGCCGTTCTTGCGAATGAGGGGCTGCGTCAGGCGCTCTTCATGATTCGCGAAATCGAAGGCGTAGCGGCCCTTGATGCAGAGGAAGTCGCCGTTGGTGCCACTCTTGTCGCGATTGTCGCCGCGAACAATCTCCATTCCTGTATCCGACCGGCGCACGCCCAGCGTCGTCTTGCAACCATCGCCGCAGTGGGTGCAGACCGTGCCGATATGCTTCATTTCCCACGGGCGCGTTTTGTAGCGATACGCACCGGAGGTGAGCGCGCCGACCGGGCAGATGTCGATGCACATGCCGCACTCTTCGCATTCCAGATGGTCTTCTTTATTGGGCGCGATGAGGGAACTCACGCCGCGATTCTGCACGCCAAGCGCCCACACGTCCATGCCCTCGCCGCAGACGCGCACACAGCGATAACACAAAATGCAGCGCGGGCGGTCGAAAAATACGACGGGAGACCACTGCTGCTCCTCCTTGTGGTTCTTGGCCTCCATGAATTTCGATTCGGCGGCGCCGTAGGAAAACGTCATGTCCTGCAGTTCGCACTCGCCGCCGGCGTCGCACACGGGGCAATCCAGAGGATGATTGCCGAGCAGCATTTCGAGCATCGATTTGCGCGCCTGTTTGATCTCGTCGCTGTCGGTGACGGCGACCATGCCCTCGCTGACCACGGTCGTGCACGCAGTCTGCAGCTTGGGCATCTTCTCGACTTTCACCAGGCACATGCGGCACGCGCCCTGTAAAGAGAGGTTGGGGTAATAGCAGAAGGAAGGCACTTCGATGCCTACGGTTTTGCAGGCCTCGATGAGGAGCGTGCCCGCGGGAGCCGTGAGCTTCTTGCCGTCGACAGTGAGATTTACGTCAGGCATAGGTGAACTTGAAATTCAAAATGATTCCGAGCCCTTCATCGCTTCATCAGTCCGAGTAGAAGCAGGGCTGCGATGGTAGTCAGAAAAAGCCCCGATGAAAATAAAACGGCGCGCACTCGGAAGATGGCGGCCTGCGAAAGTTCGCTTGTTGCCACGGAGTCATGCTGGGCGCGTCTCCGCAGCCCCTGAGCAATGAGAATAACTCCGGAGACTATCGACATCAGTGGTGCGATCAACCAAAGGTTTGAATGCATGCTGTCTCCTTAATGTGCAAATGATGGAACCTGTTCCTCGTCGCTGGCCTTTTCGTACGGGCAAGGTTTCCCGTCCAAATGGTCTTCAAATTCTTTTCTGAACTTTTTCACGAAGGCGATGGTTGGCATTGCGGCCGCATCGCCGAGCGGACAGAATGTTCGTCCGAGCATGTTTTCCGCCAGGTACTGCATGTTGTCGATGTCTTTTTTCATGCCGCCGCCGTTGTGGAAGCGGATGAGCGTCTTCTTCAGCCAGTCCGTGCCTTCGCGGCAGGGGATGCACCATCCGCAACTTTCGTGCTGGTAGAACTTCATGGTGCGCAGGGCAAATTTCACGATGCACTGCTGGTCGTCGACGACGACTACTCCGCCCGAACCGAGCATGGAGCCCGCCTTCGCGACGGAATCGAAATCCATGGCGACGTCGATTTCATTCGCGGTGAGGCAGGGACAGGACGCCCCACCGGGAACGACCGCCTTCAACTTGCGGCCGTTGGGGATGCCGCCTCCAACTTCGTAAAGCATTTTCTTTAAGTTATAGCCCATCGGCAGTTCGTAGACGCCGGGCTTGGCGATGTTGCCGCTCAGGCAGAACAGGCGCGTGCCGCCATTTTTCGGCGTGCCCAGCTTGGCGAACCAGTCGGCACCGCCCAGAATAATGTGCGGGACGTTGGCCAGGGTCTCGGCATTATTGATGACTGTCGGCCCGCCCCAGAGGCCGACCACAGCCGGGAAGGGCGGCCGGATGCGGGGAATGCCGCGCTTGCCTTCGAGCGATTCCATCAGTGCCGACTCTTCGCCGACTTCGTAGGCTCCGGCGCCGCCGTGCCAGTAGATCTCGAGGTCGCGTCCGCTGCCGAAAATGTTTTTGCCGATGAAGCCCTTGGCGTAGGCGTCGCGAATCGCCTTCTGCATGATCTCCAGCAGATAACGGTATTCGCCGCGAATGTAGATGTAGCCGCTTTGCGCGCCCACGGCCAGCGCGCCGATCATGACGCCTTCGATGACCGAGTGGGGATCGTGCTCGAAAATCAGGCGATCTTTGCAGGTGCCGGGCTCGCTCTCGTCGCCGTTGCACAGAACGTATTTCGGCTTGGCGGATTGCTTGGGGACGAACGACCACTTCATCCCGGTGGAGAATCCGGCGCCGCCGCGGCCGCGCAGGCCGGAATTCTTGACCTCGTTGATGATGGCGTCGGGTTCCATGGCGAGCGCCTTCTGCACGGCCTTGTAGCCGTCCAGTTCGAGATAGCGGTCGATCGAGGTCGCACCCTGGCCGAAGCGCCGGGAGACGACTTTTACCTCGTCGGGATGGGAGACTAAGTCAGCCATGACGGAATTGGGTCATCGAGCGATTGAGTCATTGCGTGATTGAAAACCTAGGAAATCGCCCGATCACCCAATCGCACAATCGCCAAGTTTTCCTACTGCGTTCCCTTCTTCTTGTACTCATCGAGAATCCGGTCCATTTTTTCGGGCGTCAGGTTCTCATGGAAATCGTAATTCACTTGTGCAGCCGGGGCCCAGCTGCAGGCGCCGATGCATTCCACTTCTTCCAGCGTGAACAGGCCGTCGGTGGTGGTTTGCTTGTGGCCGATGCCGAGTTTTTTCGCGCAATGATGCAGGATGTCTTCTCCGCCGCGCACCATGCAGCTGATGTTGGTGCAGACCTGCACGTTGAACTTGCCGCGCGGCTTGGTGGTCAGCATGGAGTAGTAGCTGATCACGTTGTTGACTTCGAGCTCGGTGAGGTCGAGGCGGGTGGCGAGTTCCGCGATGACGTCGTCGGACAGGTAGCCGATTTCGTCCTGCGCGTAAAGCAGCGTGGGGACGAGCGCGGAGCGTTTCGTCGGATAGTGCGTGACCATCTCCGCGAAGCGCGTTTCGAATTCGTCTGAAAATTTCATGCGAATTGAGTGACTCGTACTCAGCCACACACTGAGGTTGCAATTCAAGTTGCTCAAACCGAGTAGCCAGTACCTCGGAGGCTAATCATTGCCGCTTCAGAAAGCCTCCTGGCGCAAATGAACGTCCGGAATCCCATCTTTCAGCCTATTTACTCAGTCGAATTCCTTAACGATACGAATCTTTGCCAATTCGCTTTAGACGGGCCCGACCCATTCGCAAATATGAAGGGCACACCATCGACCGTGTCGATACGAAGGTGCTTCCATCCTTCCGCAGCGGAACTCTTATAGGTAATCCGATCGTGCAAAGCTGCCACTCTCCGCCGCTGATTCGTCTCGAACTCGATAATGGCAATACCTTCTTCAAATCGACCGTCTCAATTACCAAACTTTATCAATTTCTCTACCGGTCTATCTCCCCCAGAACGATATCGATACTGCCGATCGCGGCCACCACATCCGCCAGCAGGCGGCCTTCGCACATTTTGGGCAGCGTTTGCAAATTCGCGAAGCAGGCGCTGCGCATGTGCACGCGGTACGGTTTCGCGGTGCCGTCACTGACGATGTAATAGCCCATTTCCCCGCGGGGGGATTCGACTGCCTGGTAGACTTCGCCCGCTGGAACCGCGAATCCCTCGGTGATGATTTTGAAGTGGTAGATGAGCGACTCCATCTGCGTCTTCATTTTTTCTCGGTCGGGCAGAACCACGCCCGGAGCGTCGGCCTTGGTCGGGCCTTCAGGCATGCCATCGAGTGCCTGGCGGACGATGCCGATTGACTCGCGGAGTTCCTGGACGCGGCACATGTAGCGGGCGAAGACGTCGCCTTCCTGGGATACCGGGACTTTGAACTGGAATTTGTCGTAGCTCGAATACGGCATATCGCGGCGCAGGTCGAAGTCGATGCCGCTGCCGCGCAGGGTTGGACCGGTTGCGCCGAGGGCGATCGCGTCTTCGGCGGTCATACGGGCGACGCCTTTAGTGCGCATGGTCCAGATGGGATTGCCGGTGAGCAGGTTTTCGTATTGATCGATGCGCTCCGGGAAATATCCGGCGAAATCGCGCACGCGGTCGAAGAAACCGAGCGGCGGTTCGAGGGCAATTCCGCCGATGCGGAAGTAGGAGGTCATCATGCGCTGTCCGCTGACCATCTCGAAGATGCGCAGAACTTCTTCGCGCTCGCGGAAACAATATAAGAAGACGGTAAGCGCGCCGATGTCCATGGCGTGCGTGCCCAGCCAGACCAGGTGCGAGTTAATCCTGGTTAACTCATTGAGCAGAACCCGCAGCCACTGTGCTTTTGGCGGGATCTCCAGGCCCAGCAGTTTCTCTACCGCGAGCACGTAGCAGAGATTGTTGGTCATGGGGCAGAGATAGTCGATGCGGTCGGTGAGCGGCACGACCTGCTGGTAGAACTTGGCTTCGCAGGTTTTTTCGATTCCGGTGTGCAGGAATCCGATGTCGGGCATCATGCGCACCACGGTTTCGCCGTCAATCTCCAGCAGTACGCGCAACACGCCGTGCGTGGACGGATGTTGCGGGCCCATGTTCAGGATCATGGTGCGATCCTGGCCGGGTTCGAGCACGGGAGTGGGGTTGAGGTGGGCCATGTTTTATCTTTGTCAAACTCAGCGGTAGCCCTCCACGGGATAATCTTTGCGCAGTGGGTGACCTTCCCAGTCCTCGGGCATCAGGATGCGGCGTAAGTAAGGATGCCCGGTGAAACGAATGCCGAACAGGTCGAAAACTTCGCGCTCAAAATAATTGGCGCCGGGCCAGACGGAGGTAAGCGACTCAACGGCCGGGCTGTCGCTGTTCAAGTGAACTTTCAGTCGGATGCGCTCCTTTTTCGGAATGGAGAGCAGATGATAGACGACCTCAAACCTGGGTTCGGCGGGATACCAGTCGACGCAGGTGACGTCGGAAAGGAAATTGAAAGGGCAGGCGGGATCGTCTTTCAGGACCGAGCAGGCCTCGCGGATGAAGGCGCGATCGATGAAAATCGTCATTTCGTCGCGATCGAATTTCACGCCGGTCACGGCCTCGCGATTCCAGTCGACCAGGCGGGCCACGGCCGGATGGTTCTTCACTTGCTCAAGATCGGTGATGGCGGGGGCCAGCGGCATTAAAAATTTCCTCTCTTGGCGGAGGTTTCGCCCCAGTCGAGCACGCCCTTTTTCCAGACATAGAAGAAGCCGACGAGGAAAATGCCGATGTAGACGAGCATTTCCCAGAGGCCGAAATGGCCCTGACCGTGTTCTTTGAGTTTGCGTAGAATGACCGCCCAGGGGTAGATGAAAACGGCCTCAACATCGAACAGAATGAACAGCATAGCGACCAGGTAGAACTTGACCGAGAAGCGCTGGCGGGAGTCGCCGACCGGGGTCATGCCGCATTCATAGGCGGACATTTTGGCGCGGGTGGGTTTACGCTGCCCGATGAGCCAGGAAAGAGTGATAATCGCAGTCGCAATGCCGCCCGCCATAAGAATATGGATCAAAAATGGGAGGTAGCGTGCGAAGTAATTGTCGGGCATAGGAAGAGATGGATATAATTCGCGCCAAGCGTTGCTTAAACGTTCTAGATTATGGGCTTACACGAACAGTGTCAAGCGAACGAGAAGAAGATTGTGCGATTTGGCAATTGAGTCATTGAGCGATTGAAAAACCGAGCGTCGCTGGCGTCGAGGTCTTTCAATCACTCAATGACTCAATCACTCAATTTCTCGAATGAAGAAATCCTTATGATTTTTGGCTTCAATACCGACGTCAAGCATGGCGACACGATCTATCACGTGCAGAGCGAAGCGCGTGAAGGCGACCTTCTTTTGCAGACTCAGGTGTTTGTGCGCGGGCGCTGCATAGGGAAGCGGGCGACTTCTTACGCCAGCAAGGCCAGCGAGGCGCCCATCGGAGATCCGCAGAAAGAGCAGCGGCTGCGTGAGCAGCACCGGCTGGTGCTGGACGCGATCCGGGAAGGCAAGCTGGACAACGTTCTGGACCATCCTGAAGCCGAGGCTCTGGCGACGGTGAAAGAGTTGGACGTACAGTGGCTGAACGCGGAGTCGATTCACTTCGACCGCAACCTGACCATGCAATTGCGGGTGACCGAAGGCGGCGCTGCGGCTGCGGGGGCGCGGCTGACGTTTCCGGTTGGCGCGTCCTGGGGCGGCGCCGTTCTATACCCAGACGGTGGCGGACTCGGGCGGCGCGGCCGAGATCAAGATTGAAGTGGAAGAAGCCGATCTGCCGGATTCGACGCTGCTGGTGCAAATCAACTGCGAAGGGCGCACGGCCACGCGGAAGTTCGTGCTGCGCAAGGCGGAGTAAATAGTAGTTCAACTTCCTCGGCGTCATCCCGAGCGGAGCCGTTTCTCGGGCGAGCGAGGGATCTCGCGCGCACCAGTAATATCGTCGGCCGCGTAATCGAATGAAACTCCACATCAATGAAGCTTAGAATCAATGGGGAAGAGCGCGAATTCAGCGGCTCGCCCGATCCTCTGACCCTCGCCGCGCTCGTCGAAACACTCGGCATGAAATCCGATCGGGTGGCCGTGGAACTGAATCTCGACATTGTGCCGCGCGACCGCTGGGCTGCGACTCTGCTGAACGAGGGCGACCGGCTGGAGATCGTGCACTTCGTTGGCGGCGGCCTACCGTCCGACTCTCGCCAGGAACTCTCTTAGTCACCCCTTTTCCACCGATTCACTTGTTGACGTTCGCCGATCCATGCCTAAAATGTTTGAAACATTCGACTTGAGGATTGTTTCAAACAAATCTGAGGATCATTGCAGGCGATCATGCAAGATCGGTTCACATCGCACGAGGTGATTGCTCTGACGGGGATCACGCCCCGCCAGTTGCAGTGGTGGGACGAGCGCGGCGTGGTGAAGCCGGAGCGGGAAGGCCATCGGCGGCTGTACTCGATGAATCATCTGACCGAAGTGGCGGTGATCTGCGAGTTGCGGCGCAAGGGATTCTCGCTGCAGAGCGTGCGCAAGGTTATGCGGTTTCTGGAGCGCGAGATTGGCAAGGGGTTGGCCGAGATTGTGAGTCACGGCTCCGACTATCACCTGCTGAGCGACGGCACGCATCTTTATCTGGAGACTTCGGCGCGGCAGATCGTCGACATTCTGAAGAATTCCGACCAGCCGATTCTGGGCGTGTGCCTGAGTGACGCGGTGCGGCAGGTGCGGGCTGGGGTCATCTCCCGGAAGACGAATACTTCAGTAACTTCGCCGGAGCACCGCAAGCGTGCTAAAAAAGTTTCGTAGGCAGTGGGTGGGGATCACGGCACGAAGCAGAATTTCGGAGTCGGAACTTCGGAGTCAGAACTTCTTAGCGAGCACACAGGGACACAGGAGGAAGACATGGTCGGTGAACTGGACCTTCTCAACGAGTGGATTCCGGAGCAGATGCAGCCGGGTACCGTCTTCGTGCTGGAAAATGCCGGGGAAATCGGTGAAAAGGAAGATCCTTACTGGGCTGTGTTGTCCTGTCCGTCGTGTGGCATGCTGGGCCTGATCACGCGCAAACAGATTAATGGCTTTATTCCGGTGATCTGCGGGTCGGAGCACTGCTCGGCGCAGTTCTTTATCCGCGAGAGCGAAGTGGTGGTGCGGAAACCGTTCTAGGTCACTATGTGGAGCGGGCACTCCTGCCCGCTTGCCGGCTGTGGCATAACTTCTGAGGTTGAGGAAAATCGGCAGCCCTGCTGATTCGTTTTAGCTTTCGGCCTTTAGCGGGCAGGAGTGCCCGCTCCACAATAATCAAAACCTGATAATCAAAACCTGATAATCAAAACCTGATAATCAAAACCTGATAATCAAAACCCACACGAGCGATCATTTTTTGACTTCCTGCAAATCTACTGGGACCTGCTCCACAATCTCAATTCCAAATCCTTCTAGGGCGGCTACTTTTTTTGGACGATTCGTCAGGAGGCGGATGCGGTGCAGGTTCAGGTCGGAGAGAATCTGGGCGCCGATGCCGACTTCGCGTTGGGTCTGTCTCTCGTTGTCGAGCAGGGCGGGGAGCTTGCGGCCGCGGTGAAAGCTGAGGGCGGTGCGGTCGCCGAGTTTCTCGACAGAAAATCCTTGCGAGGTCTGGTGCAGGTAGATCAGGGCGCCGCAGCCCTCCTGCGAGATGTGGCGGAGCGCGCCTTCGAGCGTGGCGTGGCACTCGCAGCCGGTGGCTCCGAAGACGTCGCCCATCAGGCAGTGGGCGTGCATGCGGACCAGAACCGGCGATTTGCTATGTTCGATGTCGCCACGAATTAGAGCGACGTGCGATTCGCCGCCGTCGACTTCGCTCTCATACGCGATCAGGCGGAATTCGCCGAAGCGGGTGTCGATCAGGGCCTCGCCCACGCGATGCACGTAGCGCTCGTGTGCCATGCGGTAGCGGATGAGTTCGGCGACGGTGAGCATCTTCATCTGATGTTCGCGGCAGAACTCGATCAGGTCGGGCACGCGGGCCATGCTGCCATCGTCCTTCATGATTTCGCAGATGATGCCGGCAGGGACGAGCCCGGCGAGGCGGGCGAGATCGACGGAAGCTTCGGTCTGTCCGGCGCGGACCAGCACTCCGCCTTTGCGGGCGCGCAGCGGGAAGACGTGGCCGGGACGCGCGAGGTCGCTGGGCTTGGTGGCCGGATCGATGGCAACTTGAATGGTGCGGGAGCGGTCGTAGGCGGAGATGCCGGTGGTGACGCCCTGGCGCGCGTCGATGGCCTCGCAGAATGCGGTGCCGAACTGCGAAGTGTTCTCCGAAGTCATGGGACCGATGTTGAGGTGCTCGAGGCGCTCTTCGGTCATGGCGAGGCAGACCAGGCCGCGTCCGAACTTGGCCATGAAGTTGATGGCCTCGGGCGAGACCTTTTCGGCGGCGAGGGTGAGGTCGCCTTCGTTCTCGCGATCTTCATCGTCGACCACGACAATCATGCGGCCGGCGCGGACTTCCTCAATGGCGTCGGGGACGTCGGTGAATGGGTGCTGGGGGCTCATATTGAGGCGATTCTAACAGAGGCGGTTATGGGCGGGGCTGCGGTACGTGCGGGGAGACGTGTAACCACAGAGGGCACAGAGGCACACGGGGGGGACTGTGAGTTGACAGGGATTTGAGTAAGCACGTAAAATGGTGCTGCACGTAAGCATGTGCTGCTTATGAAGGCTAACATTACTCTCAAGCTGGATGCCGATTTGCTACGCGAGGTTCGCATACTTGCGGCCGAGGAAGACACGTCGATCAGCGCGATGCTGGCGGCGCGTCTGGAGCAGATTGTGCGCGAGCGCAAGGCTTACCATCGGGCGCGCGGGCGCGCACTGGCACGGCTGCGCGAAGGGATGGACCTGCGGTGGACGCCTCCTCGCTCACGCGACGAGATTCATGAACGGTGAGAAATCACCGGCGAAAGAATGCAGATGGCCGAAAAGTTTTTCGTCGACACCAACATTTTGATTTACGCCCATGACCGTTCTGGCTCTCAGGACCACAGTGGCGTCAAGCACGAGCGGGCGCGGCAGTTGATGGAGCGATTGTGGACGAGCGGGCAGGGTGTGCTGAGCACGCAGGTCTTGCAGGAGCTTTGCGTCAATCTGCGGCGCAAGGTCGCCAATCCTATTTCCGTCGACGAGCTGCGCGCGCTGCTCCGCGACTATTTGAGTTGGGAGATTGTGGTCAACACTCCGGAGTCGGTGATCCAGGCTCTCGAGATCGAAACGCGCTATAAGACTTCCTTTTGGGATGCTCTCATCCTGCAGGCGGCCGAGCAATCCGGTGCCACCGTTCTTTACTCCGAGGACTTGGCGGGCAAGCAGAGTTACGGAACCGTGCGGGTGGTGAACCCGCTGGTGGGGTGAGCGATCGAGGCAGCTCGCAAGAACGGGGCACTGGCTGACCCCAGGCCCTCAGAGGCCATGCCCATCGGTAACTGTACAATTATCCTAGCTTGGCGATACTATATATAGTATCATCGCTCAGATGTCATGGACCGACAACGCATCAGGGCGGGAGATGGCCGCGCATCCGAAGAGCGTTCGCTTTGACGAAGTCGAGAATCTGTTGGACACGCACATCCGCCCGCTTTTCCTCGATTACAGCCACCATGGGAACCCGCATCATGCATTTACGCTTGGAGGCCAGACATTCAATATTGCAAAGCCGCATGCTGGTTGCGTGAAAAAGCCATACATCATGAAGTTCCTGGACGCTATGGAGATTGTTGGCCTATATGACCCCGAAGGCAATTGACGACAACGATGAGGGCAAACGGGGGACTGGTATGAGCAGACTAGATCATTACCTCGCCTTGAATTACCACAAACGGTTGTACCAGGATGATGAAGGCGACTGGATCGTGGAGATAGACGATCTTCCCGGTTGCATTGCTGACGGGGAAACACCTGATAACGCGATCGAGAACAGTCGGGAGGCGATGCGATCGTGGATGGAATCGCGCATGAGTTCCGGCCTCGACATTCCGGAGCCCAGTATTGCTGATGATTACAGCGGACGCATACTGCTGCGCATGCCGAAATATATTCACCGTAGCCTTGCGATCATGGCCCAGCAGGAAGGTTCCAGTTTGAATCAGTACATCGTGTCGCTTCTCTCATATGGGTGCGGATTTGGGTCTGGTCAGTTGCAGACGGTTTCGTCGACGGTCTCACCTGTGTACGAGCCGTATCCGCGGGTCCATGACCTTGCGAGGAACGCTGTTGCAACATCGAATATCCAGGGCGCAGAAGCGGCTGGGGTTGATGAAGTCCTCGCTGGTTTGTCTGGTACTAGTCACCAGGCCCACGGCGCATCACAGGGAGGTCGCGCGTAAATGGAGCTCGCCTCAATTCTTCTAGCAAGGGCTATGGCTTGGATTGAACCCTCCGATCTCGATCCAAGGGGCGCAGTGTTCTACCCCGAACTAACCAAAGCTCTCGTCGCGCGTTACAGCTTTCAAAAGTTTCCTCAGAAACTCGAAGACTTCGACGAGTCAAAAGGAGTGACCTTTGGAGTTGGGCGACTGGGAGACACAGTTATAGAGCAGCTTGTCATCTACACCTACGGGATTGTGCTGGATACAAGGGTCTCCACTCTAGAATCGAGGCGTCTGCTCGAAGAAGCCTTCGAGTGGGGGCGCAAGGAACTCGGGTTTGTGTACAAGCCCGACATCGTCAAGAGATGGCAATATGCGAGCCAGGTTACGTTCCGCAGTACTGCTCAGATGACAGGTGCTAATTCAGCGGTCGAAAGGCTTGCCGCTGCTGTTGCCAAGGGTGTGGCCGACACGATGGAAGAGAAGCTGAAATACGATCTTGCGATGCTCAGCCTCAACTATGACCAGCTAACGAGGAAGCATCCGATTGGGAGGTTCTCGATTCAACGCCGAGACAACACGCCGTTTTCTGAAAACAAGTATTTCTCCGATGCCCCATTGCCGACCGACCTCCATATACGACTTCTGGAGCAGTTTGAAAAGGACCTGCTTCGGCCGTGAGTCCATCGATCCTTTCTCGGGTACAAAGCCGAAGCACCAAACAATCCAAATTCAAAGCGACGGACAGGAGCGTCCGCGCCACACTTGCTTGTCGCTTTACCCGGCGAGTTCGTGTTCAGCGCCGCGGAACAGGGCGCGCATGGCGCGGATGACCCAACGGATCATGAGGACGATGATTACAACGAAGATGGTGGCCAGTGTGCCAGCCAGGTAGGGATGGCGCGTGGCCAGCCAGGTCAGGCCGATGGCCAGGGCGTCTTCGGCGAGACTCAGACCGATATTTGAGAAGGGTTCGGGCGAGGGCGTGACAGCAGCGCGGGCGGCGGTTTTGCCGCTGTGGGCGATCAGGGCGACGGCTGCTCCCAACAGCGTGGCCAGGAGTTGGTGCTCGGGGGAAAGCTGGGCGGTGGCCTGGTAGGCGAGCAGTCCGGCGACGGGGACGCGGATAAAAGTGTGCAGGGCGTTCCAGAGGAGGTCGAAGGCGGGGATCTTGTCGGCAAAGAATTCGATGACGAAGAGCGCGGTGCTGGCGATGATGACCGGCCAGCCATGGAGCAGTTGCAGTCCTGGAGGAAGCGGGAGATGTCCGAAGCGAGCCAGCAGGCCGAGGACGGCGACGGTGGCGTAGAGATTGAGTCCGGCGGCGAAGCCGATGGCGGCCAGCAGGGAAAACAGTTCCGCGGGCGGGATTTGCAGGACGTTGAGCATGGCGGGCCAGTGAAGGTCCCCAAGGCATGCAATCTAAAATCTTCAATCTAAAATCTGCAATCCAAGATCTGCATTTCAGATTGTAGATTGCAGATTCAAGAATCTAAACGCACCCTGAAACATAAAGGGCCGCCCCGTGGGAGCGACCCAAAAACTTTCGCGGGCTGGGTTACAGCGTGGACTCGATCTCGAAGCCCCAGGCTTCCAGAAGAGGCTCCGGGATGTACTTGGAATTCTTGTTGCGGCGGGCCCACTCGCGCAGGCGGGTCGACCGCAGGTACTGGTCCGGAGAGAGCTTGTACTCGCGTACAACCTGCTCAAATTCGGTGATAGTCGGGGTGATGGGGCCGATCGGCTCGGGCTTGCCCCAGTTCGGATTTCCGCGTCGCTTGGCCATGAAAAGTGCCTTTCCACTCAAGGGGATGAAACTGCAAACTCACCTATCTATATGATTCTCCGAGTCGTCTTCAGGATTCACGCTCACGAATCGAAGATGAAACACCCAGCCTGACTGCAGACAAAGCTAGGTCTACGACTGATTCGCACCTAAGACTAATCGGAGACTCAACATCTTATAGTGGAATTGGCCGGGAAGTCAACGGGAAACTGCTGCGAAAATGTTGAGGGGATCGCATTCAAGCGCATGCAAATTAAGACACTTAGGTATTGCTCACGGTGGACGGGTGACGACACGGTGGGCGAGCCGGGCTAGAGAAAGCAGGTTCCTCACCGGTCTTTCAGACCGGTTCGGAATGACAAGGAGGTAGGACAAGGAGCTAGGACAGGGAGGTAGGACAACGAGGTAGCGAGCGGGGCTGAAGTCTTAACGATTACGGTGGTAACCCGTCGTATCCGGAGAGACGTTGATTGACAACCGCGATGGACATAGAGTGCAGAGAGGGCATCTCACTTTTGCGGTCCCCGGGCTGTCGGCCTGCACCTGGGGGAAAATAATTGTTGGCGATCGGATCCCTGAGTGGTTGATGAGGATGGGCCCAGGATGAGTCTGAAATCGTTGGTGCTGTGTGCGGACGAAAAAATCGTACGAGTATTGCGCCGCGTGCTGGGCGATTTGGATATCGCAGTGGAGTTGTGCGGGGACTCCGACAGCGCGCTGCGCAAGCTGACTCGGCAACGGTTTGAAGCGATCATTGTCGACGTGACGGACGATGGCGCCTCGGATGTGTTGCGCAGTGCGCGTACCGCTCCGTGTAACCGGCAGGCAGTTGCGGTGGCGATTGTCGACCCTATCATTGGGCTGAAGGCGGTGTTCGAACTGGGAGCCCACTTCGTGCTGTACAAGCCGGTGTCGAGCGAGCGTGCGAAGTCGAGCTTCCGGGCGGCGCGGGCGCTGATGAAGAGCGAGCGGCGGCGCAATGCGAGGGTCGCGGTGGAGATTCCGGTCGTCATGCGAAGCCCGGAAGCGGGCAGCAACATGAAGGTGACCACCATCGACTTGAGCGAAGGTGGCATGGCGGTGAATGTGCCGAAGCGGCGGCGGCCGACGGGGCGGTGGCAGGCGGTGTTCACTTTGCCGGGTCGGAAGCGGCGCTGGAGTTGCCTGCCGAGTTTGCCTGGGAAGGGATAAAAGAGCAGGCGGGCCTGCGGTTCCAGCAAATCCCTCCGGAAGCGACGCAACAGTTGCGGGAGTGGCTGAGACAGAATTCTCCCGACGCGGAACAGGACGATCCGCCGATTCGCTGCCAGCTCACCGATCTCAGTCTTGGCGGATGCTATCTGGAGATGGCGTCGCCATTCCCGGCGTCGAGCCGAGTGACGCTGTCGATGCGCGCCGCCGGAGTGGAAGTGCGCGCCCAAGGCGTGGTGCGGATCATGCATCCGGACAAGGGAATGGGAGTCGAATTCACCCAGGCCACGCCGGAACATCGCACGGCGGTGGAAGAATTTCTAGCGGTGCTCAACGAAAATCGATCGCTGATGCCGGAGTTGCTGGTGGAGCCGGAGGGACTGGAATCGGAACCGAGCACCGGCAAACCGCTCACCGACGCGGACGATCCGTTATTGCAGTTGTTCTACGGCGAGGCGCTGACAGCGGAGCAATTCCGCGAAGTGCTGCACAAGCAGCGAGGGATCGCGTCCACGAGCGCGAGCAGTTCGTAGGCGGGCGCTCACACCTAACCTGGCAGCCCTAAACTCAGCAGTCTTGACCTAGCAATTCCGACCCAGCATTTCTGAACCTGATCAGTCCAATCCGGCAGCCTTCATTTCCAGCGCCGAGACGATCGCCGGGTAGCGTCCCTAAGCTAGAATGAACGCGAGCCGGGATGGCGAAATTGGCAGACGCAGCGGACTTAAAATCCGCAGGTCCGAAAGGACTGTGGGGGTTCGATTCCCCCTCCCGGCACCAAGTACAACCCTTTCGAGGACAATTAGTTAATCCGTGGAGTCACTGGAAGGGAACTGCTCTGAGACTTACCGTTCTTGCCCTCAATTCTGCCCAAACCCCGGCGCTGGGGAGCAGCTCCAACGGCGCATCACGCACGATGTCCGCAGCCGGTCGCAGGAAGATCAGTCTGGCGCAGAAGCCGCGATGGGCAAAGGCGAAGGGCCACGCACCGAAGCCGAAGCGCACCATCTCGATAGCGGGCCGCAAGCGGATCGCGGCGGCGCAACGAGCACGTTGGGCGAAGTTGAAGCGCACGGCGTAAACGAGACACGGCCGGAGGGGCGATGGCCAGCCGCCGGGCCCCATCCTTTATCTCTTTGTTTCTGCACACTCATGCACCTCGAACTTGCGTCCGAGGTACTCCTCGGCTCCAACAACATCGCGCGCGAGCGTGGTTGGCGTGAAGAACTTGCGCTCGCATCTGCCGCATGAAGCCAGGGCCGGAACTTTGCCCTCGTAGCGGAGGATGACGAAGCGTCGATCAGTTTGCCAGGCCGGTTTGCGGAGCGGGGTAACGCACGAGTGGGCGTAAAACTGCTTTGCGACCACGCCGAATTTTAACCCGTCTGGAAAGGTATAGGTTAGGTGGCAATCTCTACACTGCAGGAAGCGGCCCTCGGGGGACATTAGGATAGCGATGCGGTGAGGAGGGGCCGGCGGGGAACTGATGGCCGACATGACATTGTCCATGTGGATGATACCTTCCGCACAGATGTTCGGCCCACGTCTGTGCCAAATTGTAGTTGTGGGCTGTTGCCCATCGAACAGATTTAAGGAGATTATCGGCGAGGCGAAGTCGCCTGTCTCTGGCCCGTTGGTCGAGGCGGGCTCGCACGATGGTGCCAGCGCCGGGGCGAAGAAGACTGGCAGTATCGGCGGGAATGATTACGAACAACCCTAGTCCTGCTTTCTGAGTCTGACCGATGTCGCATTGGAGGAGCCATGACCGCGAGATCCGAGGAGATGAAGGGCCTTCTTCAAGAACTCGCCCTGCTGAAAGATCTGGATGACAGAGCAAATTCGGAAGAACCAGGAATCGAGGCGGATGAGGTCCGAGAACGCCAAAAGAGGCGCAGCGAGATCAGCGAAGAAATTAAGGCGCTCGCAGACCAGGGGGAGAACTGACTGCGGTAAGCGCCATCACCCACCCTCAAACGTCAGAGGAAACACACGGTTGACGGGTCTAGCCCCCAGCCAAGTTCAAGTCGGCGCGTTCGTTATCAGCCGCCTTCCCGCTTGCTATCGGAAACCTCTACCGCTCAAGTTCTTTGGCTATTTCGGTCGTCTTCTGCGGCTTTTCCCAATCCTTATAGAGCTGGACGAGCCACTGATGGGCCAGTTGCAGGTGGTAGCGATCGGAGGGATAGATGTGAGTTTTTCGCGCCACCATCCCCTGATAGCCTTCGAGCAGCGGCGGCCCGGCTTCGGCGTATTTCTTCTATCCAGCCAAGCTAGCACCCAGCAGGCTCTCGGCGCGGAATCGCTGCCAGTCATCCGGCTGCTTCTTTTGACACAGCTCCACCGCCTCGCGGGCGAGAGGCTCGCTCTGGACGAATTTTCCCTGCGAGAGATAGGCCAGCGCCAGATCGGCCTCCGACAATGTCGTGTTCGGGTCGTCCCGGACGAAGACGCGCCGTCGCGTCGCTAGAACCTGCGCGGCTTCAGTTTCCGCCAGCGCGTACTTGCCCCGTTTTTGGTAGTCGACGACCAGGCCGTTCACTGTGTTAAGCGTGAAGTGATGCTCGGGACCTAGCACGCGGCGTTCGATCCCCAAAGTTTGGTTGAACAGCGCGTCCGCCTGCGCATACTTACCCTCATCCACGTAGTCGCCAGCACGTCAGATTCGCCATGAGTAAGCTCCAGGATCACCAAACCGGGCAAGATCGCATAACGCGCCAGGGATAATTTCCGAGTCGTCAATCATCCAGGAGTCTCCTTACCGGACCGCTGCCCTACTAAGTCTCACACTATTCTCAGAATGTTCTACGGATATCCATATGAAATGGGTCATTCGTGGATTTTCGGTTCTGTTGAGAATACGTAAGGTCGGGTCACGCAGCTTCCAGATTCCGTGACTGAGTTTAGTATCCCCAGGCAATTCCTTCTAAATTGGGTCTCCGCTTGCATTATCCGCACTAATGCCGCTCACAAGTCTTGGTCGTGTCTTGGGCTCTTCAGGAGCGAAAGCTGATTACGTTTTTTATAGGCAGGCAAGACTCGACAGCCGAAACAGGGAAGGAACTGCGTTGTGACGCGGCAACCCGGCATTCGGTTTTTGATTAGCTCACAGGAATTCAAGGTACGGAGGGCTTGTTATGAAGCAGCATGCATCTAGCTTCTTGGGCTTTTTTCTCGCACTAGGGCTGGTGTGTGGGATGGCCGTCTGGACGACCCCTGCACACGCCGACAACCTGTACGCCAGTATTCGCGGGACGGTGGTAGATCCGTCTGGAGCCGTTGTGCCCGATGCGAAACTGACAGCAACGAACATGGCCACCGGCCTTAGTTACTCCACGACTTCGAGCAAGGATGGATTGTTTGCCTTCTTGCAACTGCCCATCGGCGATTACTCGGTGAAGGTAGAGAGGTCCGGGTTCAAGACGCTCACCGAGGGGCACATTCACCTGGACCTCGATCAGATATTCAATCTAAGAGCAACGATGGAAGTGGGCGTGGTGAGCGAAACGATTACGGTCGAGGCCAATCCCGCTCAAGTGGAAACCACGAGCATGCAGCTGGGAACCACGGTTACCGGAAACCAGATCGTTGAACTGCCGCTTAATGGGCGCAACTGGACCCAGCTCATGCAGCTGCAACCTGGAGTGCAGGCCTCCTCCGATCGTTTCGGCATCGGACTCACTGGGGGCGGTTTCTCCACCAACGGAGCGGAAACGCAGCAGAACTCCTTCCTGATCAATGGGACTGATTCCAACGACGCAGCGGTGAGTACTCCCCTTGTCATCCCGAGTCCGGATGCGATTGGCCAGTTTGATTTGGTAAGCAGCACGCTCAATCCCGAGTACGGGCGCAACTCCGGCGCCATCGTAAACGCCGCCATCAAGAACGGCACCAATCAGTTTCACGGCGACGCTTTTGAGTTTTACCGCGACACATTCCTGGATGCGACGCCCTGGTTTACGCCAAGAGCGCTGTTCCACCAAAATCAGTTTGGCGGCACAGTCGGGGGGCCGATCGTGAAGAACCACGCCTTCTTCTTCTTTTCCTATCAGGGTACCCGCTCGGTCACGCCGCAGCCATCTGGACAGGCAGACAGTTTCAACGGCCTCAACTACGGTCAGGACCAGCCGTCGGTCTATACCCAAGCACAACGCGGCGGCAATTTCTCGGGCTCCGGTTCTTTTAGTTCCAAGCCCATTCCGTTTGCGATGTTCGGAGACAGCGCGTCCACCTGTCCAGTAAGCGGCGGCACGCCATGCCCGGCCAATGGAACGAACACCTATGCCAGCCTTTTCAGCACAGGGAATATTCCCACGCAGGATTTGAATCCCTTAGCGACCAAGCTGGTGAACCAGTACGTCCCTCTGCCGACTCCGGGTGCGACCAACAACGCGTTTCAGTTCAATCCCCTTGAGATTTTAAAGCGAGACCAGTACCTGGGCCGGTTGGATGAAAAGCTTTCAGAGAAGGATTCGATCTGGTTTTATGGGTTGTATCAGAACAGCGTTAGGAACGACGATTTAGGCTTCGACGGCTCCAGTCTTCCCGGCTTGGGCGCGGCGAACCCATCCAAGACCTACGAATACACCACTGCCTGGAACCACACTTTTTCGTCCACTATGTTGAATGAGGCACGCTTTGCCTACCTCCGCTTCAACTTCCAGGACGTTGTACCTCTCAGCACGCAGAGTCCGTCGGCCTACGGCTTCACCGGCATTGCCAGCACCCAGGCTCCCGCGTTCGAGCAACTTCCCGTCCTCGCTGTCGCCGGCATGTTCAGCCTCGGATTCAGCGCCGGTGGACCGCAACCACGGGTGCAAAACACCTATCAAGTGGTAGATAACCTCAGCAAGGTTTGGGGCCACCATACTTTCAAAGCCGGCTTCAACATGGACCGTTTAGAAATCAACAATCCGTACTACAACAGCCTGAACGGCACCTATCAATTCTTTGGTTCAGGACCGTTTTCGACGGGGAACCCCGGAGCGGATTTCTTGCTTGGAATTCCCGACGAGTATAACCAAGGCAGCGGTGCCATCATCCGGGCGCGGGGGCGGGAATATTACTCATACGCCCAAGACCAGTGGCAGGTCCGACCCAGCCTGACCCTGACGCTGGGCGCAGGCTGGGATATCGAAACCCCCTTCAAGAATCTCTACGCCAACGGGGAGATTCTGGGCGCGTTCCATCCCGGACAGCAATCCACGGTTTTCCCCACAGCTCCGGCAGGCCTGGTCTTCCCGGGTGATAAAGGAGTGGGGCCGTATGGAGGAGCCAGCGTTCACTACGATGACATCGCGCCACGCCTGGGGTTTGCCTGGAGTCCGGGAGACGCTCACAAGTGGAGCATTCGTGGCGGCATTGGGCTGTATTTCAACCGCACCGATTCCGAGGCTACGCTGCAGACGCTCACCAATGCGCCATTTTCGCTAACCTCGCCTGGAGCGGCGCAGGTTGGTTCATCTCCAGCGCTCGCCAACCCGTACACTTCGGTGAATCCAGTTCCGGTGGGGGCGACCCCGAGCGGCACCGTAAACAATCCGTTTCCGTTTATTCCGCCTGCGGCCGGGTCGACGTCTGTCAACTTCGCTGACTTTGAGCCCATCGGGCCCGGCGAAGTCTTCTACGATGCGCACCTGACTGTTCCGAGGTCAACGAATTTCAATCTGAACGTGGAGTACCAAGTTTCAAAATCGACGGTTGCAACCATTGCTTACGTGGGGACGATAGGGCGCCACTTGGAGGGCGCATACAACATGAATCCGGCGGGAACCGCGACCGGGAACGCGTTGGCTGTTTCCGAAAACCCAGTAGCCGTTGCTAATAACCAACTCAATGATTTCAGCCTTAACACGTTGGCTGCGAACACCTATCAATACGACCCGAGCGTCTATGGAGGAATTGGGATATTCGCCACCGGTTGGAACTCCAACTACAACGCTCTCCAGGCGCAGATCAATCGGCACTTCACCAATGGCCTGCAACTGCAAGCCGCCTATACCTGGTCTCGTTACTTCGACTACACCTCGAGCCTGGAAAACAGTGCCTTCAACAATCCGGGCTTCAACGCCTTAAACTTCGGTCGGAATTATGGCCCCTCGGCCAACGATGGGCCGCAGCGCCTGGTGGTGAACTACGTGTACACGCTGCCGTTTTATAAATATGGGCACCGCTGGAAAGAGCTCGCCGATGGTTGGAACCTGTCGGGAATCGCCACCTTCCAGCATGGTTTCCCGGTAGCCGTATTCCAGCAGGCTTTCAATGAGTTGCAAGGTAATGCCGCCCTGTCGTTTTTCGCAAGCCCGGACTTTGTCAACGCTACGGGGCAGCCGTTAAACATCAATCACAACCCCAGACACAGCCCGATGCAGCAGTGGGTGAATCCGGCCGCCTTCGCAATTCCTGACCTCGGAACCGAAGGTACTGCCAATCGCAATCCATTTTACGGACCGGGGTTAAATTTCTGGGACATGGCCTTGGAGAAGGATATTCACTTTACCGAGGCAATGTATTTCCAGTTACGGCTAGAGACGTTCAACACTTTTAACCACGCTAATTTCGGTCCGCCGGTTGGTGACTTCTCCGCGTCGAGCTTCGGGCAAGTCAACAGTGTCCAGCAAATCAGCACAACCGGCGCCGGAAGAGTAGTGCAACTAGCCGGGAAGGTCTACTTCTAACTAATCGAAGGTGATAGCTGATAGCAAAGAGAGGCATCCTCGGAAAGGATGCCTCTCGGCGATTGAGCTTTCGATCGCTCTTGATCAGACCGGCCGTTCAATCTGGCCAAAACCGTCGGTGCCGATCCACGACTCCGCAAGAAGATGTAAATTCTTTTTGTAAGTTCGAGTGACTGTATATTTCTTGCCGCCCCTCACGCGCAGCACGTACTCCCCGGTCGACAACGGCTGGATCTCTTCCACGAAGGCGGCATTCACCAGAGACGATCGATGGATCCTGACAAATCCAAACAGGCTCAATTTCTCTGCCATCGTTGAAATCGACTCGCGCAGCAAGTATCCGCTTGATTTGTGCTGCAGCAAGACGTAGTGGCCCTCAGCTTCCACCGCGACAATGTCCGCAGTGTCGATAAATAGAATCTTCTTTCCTGCCCTGATCGCGATCCGAGAAGCCAACCCTTTCGGAGTTATGTGTAGCTGCGGTGACAGTCCCATCACGATTGCGACTCCTTTTCCCCTCTTCGAGGAATGCTGCGCCTCATGGTTCGGGAAATTACTTGCTCCCAAAACCTAAGAGTCCGCTGCGGAATTCACGGGATGAAAGTTTCTATTTTCAACACCTGAAACCCACACCCAGGCGCGGGGGCCACCGTCACGAGGGACTGTGCGGGCTTCTCCGTATTGCTCGAGCCGGCTGAGCACTGTGGTAACCGATCCGACCAGATTCTTGGAACACGGCAAATCGGTTCGCTGTTGAATCTGTTCGCACACACTCCGCGCGGTTAGGGGGCAGCCAGCGTCCATCAACACCTTGCGGCACGCCTGGGTAATCCCCCGTCGCCGTACTCCGGCCTTGTCATTCACCAATTCGGAGAAGGCTTCACTGAGTTCTTCGTCGCCAAACAGATTGCATAGCCCCGCGATCGTTTGCTTGATTGTGCCAATGCGCTTCGTGATCTCGGCACGCTGCTGGATGAGGCGCCGCAGTTCGCCACGCGCAACCTTGACGATTACTCGAAGATCCGGAACATCGCGATTCGCAAGACTTCCGTGGCTGTCTCCATCACTGCCGGCAATTTCGAACCCCATGAAACTTCCTCCGACACGACCTTCATCGATCCATCCCGAGACGCATCAAGTTAATCCGCCGGAGCGGCCGTCCCGTCTGACCACTTGGCCACTGAAATGATGAACTCGGTGATCGGCTGCGGAGAGTATTGATGCACATACACCGGTGAGCCAGGGAGACCTGCGCCCCAAAACATATCGTCTGTTTTGGGAAACCAAAACATCAGATGAGGGTCTGCGTTTCCGTACTTGCGACCAAAATATTGTTGCTTCGACATCATGTAGCACATGGCGCCAGGCTCCGGCAGCGGCAGTTCTTTCTTGTCGAACGCCGACTTGATACGGTCGAACATCTGAGTTTTCGATAGTCCAGCCAATGCCAACTCTGTCGTCTTCAGGGTAACCGGCAGGTGGGATCGCGCGGCTGGCGGATTGAGGCAAAGCGGAAGCCGCTGATCGGGATTCAAAAACTCTGGATCGTCGAAGGGGGCCATCCACGACCGTTCCACGACACATACGAAACCGTTCTTGCCCTTGACTGCGGTTTCGTAACCGTGGCGTCCCAACACCATGATCTCAGCGTCACGTGAAATGGCTTCCGGGGCCGCGCTCCGGGCCAGAGCTATCTCGGCATTTCGGTCCATCAGATATTGCTCAATCGGGGCCATGGTCTGGTACAGCGCCATCTTGTCTTGCGCGCCTGCGGGCAGAACGACTCCGAAAGCAAAAACCGCCGTGAAAACTAGAGCCGCAACTGCAGTGAATGTTTTGCCGTTCATCACTCCCTCCTTGGTGATCGTGGCGGTCGCATTCGTCATTGCGCGTCGTTAATTGTTGACCGGAGCGGACGTTCCATCCGACCACATGCCGGTAAGGACCATGAATACGTCGATCCCCTCCAGGGCGAACTGTGGATTCAGCATGACGGGAGAATGGGGGAGATCCGCGCCCCAAGCGGCACCGTCCATGAGCGGTGTATAGAACATCAGGTGGGCCATGTTGTGGTCGCCGGCATCGGTAAGATACGCTTCCTTCGACATCATGTAGGTCAGGGCACCAGGCTCCAGGGCGGGCAGCTCTTTCTTGGCGAAAATCGTGATTCCGTCCTTAACCTGAGCCTTGGATCGACCTGCCAATACCATCTCAGTCCTTTTGTAGGTAATGGGGAGGATGGAACGCGCCGCGGGCGGATTGAAACAGAGGGGCCCTCGAATTTTGGGGTTCCAAAACTCCGGATTGTCGAACGGAGCCATCCATGCTCGTTCCACGACGCATATGAAACCGTTCTTGCCCTCTACGGCGGTTTCATAGCCATGCGGCCCAAGTATCAGAACTTTTGCGTCGCGGGAGATGGAGTCCGGAGCCGCACTTCGTGCCAGAGCTATTTCGGCATTTCGATCGGGCATCAGGTACCGGTCAAGTGCGGCCATGCTGGGATACAGGGTTTTGGATTGCGCCTGCATTGCGACCGCACCCAGTGCAACAGCAAGCAGCGAGGTTCTTAGTGCGATTAGCCTGAGCGTCCTTCGGACCATCACTTTTTTACCTCCGACGCAGAGTTCAGTACGGTTCGACTGGTTATGATGCGGCGATCCCAGTTGGGCGTTGCATCCATAATACCGACTAGTACGTATGTTCGTGCATAACAGCTGGCAGAGCTGCAGAGGTGGTCTATGAAGTTCCCTTTCGCAGACGATTTGGGGGATCACCCGGCTCTTAATATGCGGCCATTCCACTTGGGAGCAGTATTCACATTTAGCTTGCTACTTGCAAGTAAATATTGAACGATAGATGTAAAATGTGGATATGGTCCGGAAGAAGGCAGGCCCAAAGCGGCGGTCAGGGTGCCCGCTGAACGCTTCGGTGGAAATGCTGGGCGACCGCTGGTCGCTGCTGATCATTCGCGACATGATGCTGCGGGGGGCCCGTTCGTACAAAGCATTTCTGGAATGTTATGAGGGGATCGCGACGAATATCCTGGCTGACCGCCTGCGGAAGCTCGCCGCCTACGGAATTATCACCACGGAACCGGACCCATCCGACCGGCGCAAGGTGATTTACTTGCTTACCAAGAAAGGCATCGATCTCGCACCAGTTCTTACCGAGATGGTGCTCTGGGCAGCCGCCCACGAAGACACCGGCAATCAGGCGCTGGTAAAGCAAATGCGCGCGGATAAAGAAAAATTCCTGGCTGGGGTGCGGCAACGCTGGGCTGCCGGATAACGATGGATGGCCCGACAAGAGGGCAGCTATCCGCGATCTGCCCCTCGCGTCCGGCCTCGGGCCGGGCGCAACGACTCCAGTTGGCCGCTCACCCTTCTTTGGCCTGATTGCATCATCCGAGGATCCTGCGAATTCTTTCCTAGAACGACATAACCCTCGTAAGTCGCGATCAGGAACGTTGCCGTTTCATTCGCGTTTATATCATTGCGCACTATCCCGCGTTTCTGTCCATCCCGCAGTGCCTCTGCCACCGCGTCGTGCCAGTTCTTAAAAAGTTTCGCCGTCCTCCGCCGGAATCCCTCATCAAGACCTGACATTTCTTGAGAGAGGTTAAGCAAGGGACAGCCACGCCGAACGTCTTCTCTTTTCACCGATTCGGACTGAACAATGCGGACCAGAGCCTCGATGGGGTCCTTGGCGTTCTGTAAGGGCTGCACCCACTTCCGGTGAAGGTCACTCGCCATGACCTCGTCCACCACCGCATACCCGAGGGCCTCCTTGTCGTTAAAGTGGTAGTACAGCGCGCCTTTGGTGACGCCCGCTGCCGCCAGGATCGCATCCAGGTCAGCGCTCCGATAGCCAGAGCGGTACATCTCTTGGAAGGCGGCCTGCAACAGGAGCCCTCGTGTGCGCTCTGGATTTCGCGAGGTCGCCTGCCTGCGTGGCGATCGTTTCCTAATTGCCGACATACCAATCAGTATGCCCGTTCACGCGGGAAGGTGTCGAGCCGAACCTTTCATCGACGGTGGCGTCCCTGCTAGTTTGGCCGACACGCGGGAACTGGCGCAGAATGGCGTCCCAGTTGGCGTCCCGGGATTAGAACCAGGATCCTCGCGAGGGTTCTGAAGTTTACACCGAAAGTGGGTCCGTTCAACGCCGTCAACTTCGGGAGCCTTACGAAACAGACCGTGGACATCATTGAAACAGTGCGATGATGTTGCTGCCTCTGCAACGATTCGTCCTGACTGAAGTAAGCCCAACCTTCTCAAAGGTGAACACTTTATCGGTCAGGCCCCTGATACGCGCTTTGCCGCTTTGCCCGGGTGCTTCGCGTGGCGCAAATCGAAAATAAGAAGCTCGCCTGCACACCAGCGTTGTGAGGACGGGACCGCTCATACCCTCCACAATTGAGCTAGAGCTCGAGCGGCGTCCTTCAATGCGCGCTCTTCTGTGTCCGCTTGGGAAACACCCCGCTGCACGATGGGCGTGCGATACTGCAATCGCTTCTGGTCAGCGACACCAGGCTCATGAAGCTTGGCCATTGCCATCTTGAACGCGCGCTTCAGATCATTTGGCGAGAGCGAACGGTGGGGTTCTATGCAGCGATCCGCAATCTTAGGGGTCATTGGAGAAGGACTCAACTTTCTACACGCCTCGACCTTAGAATGACTTTGCCCGTCAGTGAATACTGTTGAGTCCTTGCTGACCGGCAATGGTTTCCCTATATCTCAAAAGCACAGGATGTAAGTTTCTGCGATGCGAAAAGTTTGGCGAATCTCACTGGCTAAGAATCGAGGCTAGAAACGGAGACAAAAATATCACCGGCGACATTTTGAGATCACCGGTGATTAACAGTGCGGACAAAAAGGGCTCTAACCCACTCTGCGCCGGGAGCGAACATCAATTTCCGCCGTCTCAGTCGAATCGTCTTGACTCAAATCATCTGCCAGCTCGTTCTTCGGGTCCCGCCGCTTGTCCACCGCTTTTTTTTCGGCCTCTTTTGCGTTGCCCCAGGCATTCTGCACCTTTCCCTCAACTTGCTTCAGGGTTCCATGGACCTGTTTTTCTTTGTCTCCAGTCCATTCGCCCGCCTGGCGCTCGATGCGACCTGCAACATCCTTGACCTTACCCTCGACTTGATCCTTATTCATGACTCGATTCCTCCTGAGTGTTTTCTCGGACGTTGAAAAGCAACTTCTATCCTCAAGTTCTCGCATTGCGTCCTGCCGAGCAGCCAAGTCAGGCTATCGGGTTTCGCCCCTGGATGAGGCGGATCAAAACCGCGACCACCGCCAAGAGCAGCAGGATATGAATGAATCCACCCATCGTGTACGAGCTGACCATGCCCAACAGCCATAGGATCATCAGCAAAACGGCTATAGTCCAGAGCATCGGCACTCCTTTCGTGGACGTCTTGTGTTGCTTCTACCCACCAACTCCAAAAAGTGTATGCAGGCGATGTCGCGTCAGGTATCCAGCAAAGGCCCTAGCCAGGGTGCAATCTCACTTTACTTGGACCGATATTGCGACTGGAGAGACGCGTTCTTTATTCTCAATTCTCAATAAACCTGACTCTGAATAAATGTTTTCAACAAACTCAATAGACTTGAACAATTCCGTTCCGCACGGCATAGAGCGTAAGATCCGCAATCGAATGCAGGTCTAGTTTGCGCATAAGGTTAGTTCGGTGAGTTTCCGCCGTCTTGACGCTCAGGCTCAGGGCTGTCGCGACCTCTTTGGTACTCTTTCCTTCGGCGACGAGCTGGATCACCTCTCTTTCGCGCGGCGTCAGAACACAGAGGCTGCGGGCTTCGCTCTCGTTATGTGGACGCAGATAACCCTCGAGCATCATTTGCGCTACTTTCGAAGTGAAGAAAGTGCGACGATGTTGCAAAGCTTCCACCGCAGCCACCAGGTCACGGCCGGTATCGGATTTAAGCAAAAACCCGCGTGCCCCAGCGGCCAGCACTTCCCGTACCACCTGGTCCGAATCGTGTACCGTCAGGATCATGATGCGAGCGTCCGGGATGATCGCGAGGATTTGTCTTGCCGCATCCAACCCGTTCAGGTTCGGCATACCGATGTCCAGCAACAGGACTTCTGGTTTCAACTTTCCGGCAAGCACCACAGCTTCACGCCCGTCTCTAGCCTCACCACAAACTTCCCATCCTGCATGAGTTTCGAGCAGGGAGCGAATTCCTTCCCTCGCCACTTCGTGGTCATCCGCAATCAGGATTCGAAGATCGGTCAAGCTTCACCTCCAAGCAGGACAAGACATAAATCTTTCATCGAAGCCCAACTTCGGCCGCAAACTATTGCGCTCACGTCAGGCACACGTCAGTGACGTACCCGCGCAAGCTGAACGCGATCTCTTTTTTGCAGGCGAACGTGACTGAACCAGCACACAAGTTGCCAAATCTGGAATTCTTTGACTTGCAATGCTTTATCGAGAGTCTGCAAGCGGGAGCCGGTGTAACTTTTTCCCACACAAGCATCTAAGGTTGGGCTGATGGTTAGTTAGATTGCAAACTGAATATGAACTGGGGAATATCCGTCGGGCAGGCGTAGACAAGTACGTCGCGGGATATGCCGGGGGACCGCACAAGGACGCAGTCGGCTGACTGCGTCCTCTGAAGTGGGACGGCGGTGGATGATGCTCAGGCCACCGTAGTCTCTGTGGCGCGTTGGATCTGCGGCGGCATCTGGATTTGAATAATGTTGTTCTTAATAGCGTACACGACCAGATCGCGGATGGAGTGCAGCCTCAGTTTTCGCATGATGTTGCTGCGATGCGTCTCCACGGTCTTGGTACTCAAATTCAGGACCGTGGCCACCTCTTTGGAACTCTTTCCTTCGGCCAGAAGCTGCGTGACCTCGCGTTCCCTGGCAGTCAGCGTTGGCAAGTTCGGAGGCTCATTCCGAGATATGGCATGGCCCTTTTCCAGAAATCCCGCCAAGACCAGATCATTCACACGCGGTGTGAAGAACATCCGTTTGCTCTGCAAGGCTTCCACTGCCGACACCAGATCGCGGGCTGCATCGGACTTGAGCACGAAGCCACGCGCTCCGGCGTCGAGGGCCTCACGGATGATCTGATCGGCATCGGTGATCGTCAGAACAATAACTTTGAAGTTGGAATCATGCTGCAGCAGTTGGCGTGTGGTGTCGAGGCCGTTGAGATGAGGCATACCAACGTCCACGATCACAACGTCGGGCTTCAACTGCTTGGCCATTTCGACGGCTTCGCGGCCGTCGGACGCCTCCCCGCACACTTCCCACCCCTCGTGTTTCTGGAGAAGCGCACACAAACCTCGACGCACAATTTCGTGATCATCAGCCAACAAAATTCGCAGTTTCATGGCATCCTCCACGTACCGCCTCAGAGATAGACTCGGACTTTGCTTCTGGCTCGGAAACTTAACAGGAAGCCTGCGGACCTCGTGCCATTGCGGTAAATGCGCGATGCTGGCTCACAGCTTCCACGGCTTCCAACAGATCACGTGCGGCATTGGACTTCACTACGTATCCCCTGGCTCCTGCGTCCAGGGCCTCGCGCATCATCTGCGGAGAGTCGTGCTGGGTAACCACGAGAACCTCTAGACCGGAGGCGTTCGGCTTCTGCTGAATCAGCCGGCAGGCTTCCAGGCCATTCATGCGAGGCATGGTGATATCAAGTACCACAACGTCGGGCTGTAAACTTTCGACCTTCTCCAAAGCCTCGATTCCATCCGAAGCTTCGCCGACCACTTCCCACCCATGCCGTCCTTCCAGCAGCGTCTTTAGTCCCTGTCTCACGATGGGATGATCATCCACCAGCAGTATGCGGACTGCCATAAGGTCTTTGGCACTCTGAGGCAGTCTTGCGGCCTCCTCCAATCTCACGATTTCACGGCTGGCTCTGGTTTCATTCGTGCCTTGTTCCTTGCGCAGGAGCTTGCGCGAACTATGCGGAAAGGCAACTCCTAAGTACATCGATGCAAAGTTATCACTCCACTACGGCCGCCCGAATACAGGGAATCCTGTATTTTCGACGGCCGGGCCGTCCAGCGGGGAATCTTACAGTTTGTCGATGGAACTCATTGTGGGGAAATAGGTTTTCGCATGCAAAAGGGCATCGACTGCTTCGACGATCGAGCCCACATCTGATTTGGCACAAGCTCCGCGGATCCCCACCCTTCGAGCCTCCTCCGCCAGTTGTTTCGACAGATGAATAGTGACCATCAAAATCGGAATCTCTGGAAATGATCTCGAAATCTGCCGGGCAACGTCAAGCCCGTTCAAGTCCGGCATTTGGAAATCCAACAAAATCATGTCGGGCGGATTGTTCTCCACCCGCTGAATCGCCTCTCTTCCGGTTCGCGCCTCGGCGCAAACTTGCCAGCTCGTTTGCTGCTCGAGGAGAGCCCGGAGATAATGCCGCACCGCCGGGTTGTCGTCTACTACTAAAATTCGAACCAATCGACACTTCCTTAGGTCCGGAGTTAAAAGTGATTCGGTTTTCTATTTTCACAACACATTTTCTGTCTTTCTCACCATAGAGTTTCCAGTCGTGTGCTCGCAATACCGTAAACTCCCGATCATCCAATACTGAACGACCCGAGTCTCCACGGTCTGTTTTTGCTCGTCAGCAAGGCAAGTCGGACATTGCGATTCAAGAGAACACCTGTCAGATTGAAGATATACCGGCTCCTTTAGTGTGCTTCAGGGCGTCGCGTGTTTCCAGAAGAATACCCATCGCGGGTTGCGATGCAGTCGAGTGGAACCGTCGAATCTAACGGCTCAGGTGCAGTTCGGGGCGCACCCGCAAACCTGCACCTGGATGGGACCTAACGACAAATCTCGCGGCCCTATCACACAGCCCTACTCGCTGACCGCACCATACACGAGTGAAAGTTGGGGCCGGTTAGTTTGTTTTGCCTTGTCCAAAGACGAAGCACCGGACGGATTGTTGGCTGCGGGCCGCCGCGAGAATCTTCTCTTCGGAAATAGCAAGTCGCGCATTTTCATCTTCGCTTTGTGCAATTGTGATTTTGAATTGCCGATCGAGCAATCCAGCATCTCGGCGATTTCATGATGCTGGTATCCTTCAACCTCGTGAAGCGCGAAAATCTGGCGGCAGCCTTCGGGCAGTTCCAGCATAGCGCGCCGCAACGTGATGCGGTCGACTGCGCCGTTGAGGTGGAGGTCTGCTTTCGCAACATCGCGTCGAAGAGAAGGCGTTTCGGACGAGACTGGTTCGTCGAGAGAAACTATCGGCGGGGACTTGCGGCGGCGCAACTTCATCAGCACGGTGTTCACCGCTACCCGGTACAACCAGGTGGAAAAGGCGGACTCGCCGCGGAACGACCCGACGGTTCGAAACACCTGCAAGAAAGCTTCCTGCGTGAGATCTTCCGCTTCAGCGACATCTTTCGTCATCAGCAAGCAAACCGAATAGACGCGCTTCTTATGAGTCTGAAAGAGCGTAGCAAAGGCCTGCTCATCGCCACTGCGTGCGCGTTGAACCAGGCCGCGTTCGGATTCAGTTCGGTTGGTTTCGTCACTGGCTGGAATCATATCGGTTGCTGTCGCTGAAATCACCCAAGTCGCCACGGTAGTCTCCTTCGTTCAAACCAGGTGCGTCTGTGCTCTCGATGACTTCTGGAGCATTCAATTTCCAAGGTTGAGATTAGCGACAACGCGCCGCTCGGCCTATCAGGATGCCCCTGTAATTGATTGGCAGACTTGCTGTACAGCTTGGGGTAGTTGAATAATTCAAGTGATGCGTTTTTGTGGGGGCACCGCGAACGTTTATCGGATCGAAGCGTTGGTCATCAACGAGGATGAATAACAATGCTCAATAACGTGAATGCGAAATAACCAAGGCAGACGGAGAACGCTGTGCGGTGCCCCGCCTGCCGAGGAGTTTGCGATATCGAAACGCTGAATAACTCAAATGTTAGTAGCCCCGGACTTTACAGCCGTCCAGCAACGAGCAGTACAAGCAAGACCACGACTACGAAGCCGAGTCCGCCGCTGGGGTAATAGCCCCACGATCTGCTGTACGGCCAGGTCGGCAGAGCCCCAAACAACAGCACCACAAGCACGACAAGTAGAATCAGCGACATGAAATCCTCCGATCGTCGTTTGGTCCTTCGTTGAAATGTTGACCCGGCCTGTCAACCAAGCCGGGTCTCACGGAGCGCTATTAGATCCTTCGCATTACCGGCTAGCAGTGTTTGAAATCCCCGCCGGTGGCTTGAGTTCGCCATGTTCTCTGGCTTGCCCCGAATATCTGCGAATCGCAGCCAGGAACGGTTCACTGGCTCCTCTCGCGGGGACCTTTCCGCTCAAAATATCGTTGAACGGTACGAAGTTCCCGTAAAGGATTCGAGTCTCGTCTTTGTCCTGCGTGACGACAGAGCCGTTCAAGTCAATTCCTGCAAAGATGCCCCGCGCTCGAGAATAGGTCAGCACTTCCGCCCTCATCTTTACGTCCGTGTCGGCTGCGGCGTCACGTCCAACAGGTCCAGCTGCTGCCGAAGCGTCCGCGCCCAGTTTGAACTTGCTCGATAGCAGATGCTGCATTCCATCTTCGTTCGTCACAATCATCACCAGATCGACAGCCTGTCCGCCGAGCTGTAATCCCCAGCTTCCACCTGTGATTGTGATCGGGGCCGGAGCGCTCCAGTTGCCGTTTTCCGTGCGGCAGGTAGCAACACCCTTGCCATGGCTGCCTCCAAAACCAACCGCAATCTTCACCATGGAAGGAATCACCGCGACGCACTTCGCGTCCCTCATTACTTTATCGGGGATCGCTTTGTCGGGAGTGACCATAATTTCATTCAGAACTTTAGCGGACGCATCCAGGCGTTTGTCGATGTCTGATCGGTCTTTGTTGTCGTCCGCGGACCAGGCCAGGCTGCTGAGGAGCAGAACACCAGCACCGAGCACCAGGAAACATCTCGGCAATGCAGAGCTAATGCTTGTCATGAAGAACCTCTTCTGTGCTCAAAGCGAGCAACGGTTTGGATTGTCTTGCAGAGTCAACCCTAGCTTCTCCGTGCTCGCCGTTCCATCCGGTCCACGCTGTACCCTGATAGCAGCGCACGCGAAATCAGTAGGGGAATCTTTCGAGAGATCTACATGCTTGGGAGGCCGATTGCGCGGGCTAATTACAGTGTTGCCGGTACGAATGGCTCGAAAAGCGAAACGGAATGGACAATGCGACAACGCTCATTGCCTTCCCATGCGGAAGGCGGCGCACGTCCGACTGCAACCCGGCCTGATCGAGCAATGGTGGATGCAGTAGATGAGACATGGTCCGCAAACGACAACTCCTCAACAAGACGCAAGCTTTCCGTAATTGGCCTGAGGAGCACGGAGTTCGTTTTCCGGAGTTCCTCCTCGACCGGAACCAGGTTCAGGTTCAAGGCGACCAAAATCTGACCGACGGTATCTTGCAGTTCTCGGGCGATCCGCCGCCGTTCGTCATCCTGCATCTGCAGCAGCCGTGCAGACAGCATGCGCAACCTGTCTTCTGCCTGATCGAGCTCGGCAGTGTGGGTGTTTCCCATGTCGTTCTTACCGCATCGCTGCATCTACAAACTTATGATGACTTCCATCCCGAACGGCATTTGGCGGCTGCAGCACCGAACCGCAGGGAATCACGAGTTCGACCAGCGTTCCAGGATGCGTATTGGTTAACCGCAATTCTCCGCCAAATTCGCTGGCTCGTTGCTTCATGCCTCCAATGCCCACTCCCACGCTATCCGGCTGCAGTTCGGCAATTCTCTGGCCGATTCCCTTACCATCATCGCGCACTGCAACCACGATCATGCCGTCCTTCTGCGTCAGCGTAATCCAAACCTTGTGTGCTTCTGAATGCCGGAAGACGTTCGTCAGTGCCTCCTGCACGATTCGGAAAACTGCGGTCTCTATCTCCGTGGACAGCCTCGGAAAATCACGAGGCTGTACGTCGAGAGAGGTTTCGATGCCGCTGCGCTTTGTGAGCCCGTCCACATACCAGGAAAGCGCCGACAGTAAGCCCACTTCATCGAGCAACGGGGGATGCAACAGGTGGGACATGGTACGGACTTGCTGAATTGCGCTGTCCACAATATTGCTAGCCTGGACCCAGGCTTCCTTGGGAAACTCCGCAGGTGTCTGCAGCAGCATTTTGTCGAGGATCATCTTGGCCACAGCAAGTTCTTGTCCCAAGCCGTCGTGCAGATCGCGTGCAATTCTGCGCCGCTCTTGATCCTGCATGGTCATGAGGCGGATAGAAAGGCGCCGCAATTCGTTCGTTCTCCGGTCCACCATTTTCTCCAGCTCTGCAGCGTTGTCGCGAATCGATTGCTCCAGCAGCTTGCTGTCCTGAATGTCAGAACAGGTTCCGTACCATTTGACAATCGTTCCCTCATTTTGAATCGGTACCGCGCGAGCCCGGAACCAGCGATAGTTGCCGTCCTTGGAACGTATGCGATACTCCGCTTCGTAGTTCGCTCCCGATTCAACGCAGAGCAGCCAGTCAGCCATGGCTTTTTGCTTGTCGTCGGGGTGCACATAGTCCAACCACCCGAAACCATTCGCCGATTCTGGAGCAGCACCCGTAAATTCATAAAATCGATCGCTGATGTAATCCCTGGAGCCATCAGCCTTACGACTGAAAATAATGTCCGGGGCGGTGTGGATGATGGCATCGAGCTCCTGATTTTTTCCCACCAGCTCCATGTTGAGTTGGAGCAGCAATTCCGCTTTGCTGGCTAACTCTTCCGTGCGCTCCAGCACGCGCTGCTCGAGTTCGCGATTCAGGGTTTCAAGTTGTCGCGTTTTGCTGTGCAGGTCCGCGAACACTCTTACTTTGGCGCGCAGGAGTTCCGGAACCACCGGTACCGAGATGTAATCGACTGCGCCGTGCTCGTAGCCTTTGAGCTGATCCAGATCGGTCAAGTGCACTGCCGAGACAAAAATGATCGCCGTCCTCTGAAAACGAGGATGCTGGCGAATCATGGCAGCCAATTGAAAACCGTCAAGCTCCGGCATGCTTACGTCCATAAGCACTACGGCCACGTCATTGTTAAGCAGAACTTCGAGGGCCTGTTTAGCCGAATGGGCTTTGATCAGATTCTCGCCGAGTCCGCCAAGCATGACTTCATAGCTGAGCAGCTTGGCCGGCTGATCGTCCACCATGAGGATATTGACTCTTTCGTTTCTGCCCATGAATCCCGTTATGTTCCTCTCCGCTCAAGTCTCGTGCGCTGCCGTCGATGGCTATCTGTGAAGCCACATCCGCAACGATGACAGCAGTTGTTCGGTGTTCACCGGTTTGGCCAGGTACTCAGACGCTCCGGCTTCAAGACATTTCTCCCGGTCGCCTTTCATTGCCTTTGCGGTCAGTGCAATGATCGGTAATCGCCGGAATAATGGATTCTGCCGGATGACCTGCATGGTTTCGTAACCATCCATCTCAGGCATCATAATATCCATTAATACGATCGCTATATCCGGGGTTGATTCGAGCTTGGCGATCGCTTCCCGTCCCGTGCCGGCAGTCATCACGGTCATGCCGCGACGCTCAATCACGCTGCTCAGCGCGAATATATTGCGCACGTCATCGTCCACGACCAGCACTTTCTTTCCCACCAGCGCATCGTCGGAGTGGTGCAACCGGTCGAGCAGTCTCTGCTTTTCTGCCGGAAGATCGGCTACTACGCGATGCAGGAACAATGCGGTTTCGTCCAGCAGTCGTTCAGGTGACTCCACTCCCTTTACCACCACGCTTCGTGCCAGCGAATGCAGCCTGGTATCCTCCTCCGGAGACAGTTCCTTGCCGGTAAAGACTACAACCGGCAGGTCGGCGAGCGAGGGAGTATCGCGGAAGCGCTCCAGCACGTCGAAGCCCGATATGTCGGGCAGACGCAGGTCGAGAACCATGCAGTCAAACGCCTGCGCATTCACAGTCTCGATTGCCTCCGAGCCTGTAGCAACGACTGTCACGTCAATGTCGTCATAGCCCAGCAGCGCTTTAATGCTGAGCTGCTCGGCTGGATTGTCTTCGACCACCAGCAGCCGCTTCCGTCTGGGCGCGGAATACTCCTTGATGCGGGCCAACGCTGTCTCCAGGCCCTGCGTAGTAGTGGGCTTGGTCACAAACGCAAACGCTCCCCGTGCCAGTCCATGGTGCCGATCTTCGTCCAGTGTCAGCATCTGAACCGGTATGTGCCGGGTTGCCGGATCCTGTTTCAGGTGGTTCAACACCGTCCAGCCCAGAACGTCGGGCAGAAAAACATCCAGCGACACGGCAGTCGGATGGTACTCATGAGCCAGGGCAAGCGCATCCGCTCCGCGGGTCGCCACCAGAACCTTAAACCCCTTATCCCGGGAAAGGTCGCGCAGCACGCGCGCATAATGAGGATCATCTTCAACAATCAGCAACACAGCATCGTCGGGTTGCAGATTCTCGCGGTCATCTGGAATCTTTTCGACTGGATGTTCCACCGATAACGGCAGTTGAGGACTGACCGACGATGGAGATTTCCTTTCGATCCCCGCGGCGCTCGCTTGCGAAGGCCCGACATAGGTTTGTGGCAAATAGAGAGTGAACGTGCTGCCCCGTTCCGGAGCGCTGCGCAACTGGATTTCTCCGCCCAGCAGACCGGCGAGCTCGCGGCTGATTGCCAGCCCCAAGCCTGTGCCGCCGTACTTGCGGCTGGTGCCGGCATCCGCCTGCTGGAACGCTTCAAAGATGATGCGCTGCTTCTCGAACGGAATGCCAATGCCGGTATCCGCAACTTCAAACGCCACCACCGATCCGGCCTTCCCCAGAATCGGGTGATCCTCGCTCCAACCGCTCTTCGCCGGAGAAACCGACAAGCGGACCCCTCCAACCTCAGTGAACTTAAACGCATTGGACAGCAGATTTTTCAATACCTGCTGCAAACGCTTCGAATCTGTGACTACGCTCCGCGCCAGGTGCGGATCCGTCTTCACCTCGAAAGTCAGGCGCCGATTTTCCGCTTCGTGGCGGAATGGCCGTTCCAGTGCGTCCAGCATGCCGGCGAAGAACACTTCGTCCGCTTCCACCGAAACCGTTCCGGATTCGATTTTCGACAGATCGAGAATATCGGTGATCAGGTTCAGCAGGTCTGTGCCCGCGCCATGAATCGTGCGCGAGAACTCAACCTGTTTCGGCGTCAGGTTCCCATCCGGGTTATCGCTGAGTTGCTGGCCGAGCACCAGGATGCTGTTGAGCGGTGTCCGCAATTCGTGGGACATATTGGCCAGGAATTCCGACTTGTATTTCGAGGTCAAGGCCAATTCCTTCGCCTTCTCTTCCACAGCTCGCCGGGCTTGTTCGATCTCCTGGTTCTTGCGTTCGACCTCTACGTTCTGTTCGGCCAGTTGTTGCGCTTTTTGCGCAAGCTGTTCGTTGGTCTGCTGCAACTCTTTTTGCTGTACTTGAAGTTCGGTGGCCAACTGCTGAGACTGTTTCAACAGTCCTTCAGTCTGCATGGTGGCCTCGATGCTGTTCAGCACGATGCCGATGCTGGCAGTCAGCTGCTCCAGAAATGCCATCTGCGAGGTTGTAAAAATGCCCAGCGACGCCAGTTCAATCACAGCCTTGACCCGATCTTCAAACAGTACAGGGAGCACGATAACGTTTCGCGGAACCGCTTCAAACAAACCGGAGCGAATAGCGATCGTGTTCGGCGGCAGGTCGGAAATCAACATACGTCGTTTCTCTGCCGCGCACTGACCCACCAGCCCCTCGCCGATCTTCAACCGCCGCAGATGTCCGTCCTCTCCGTCGCCGGCAAACGCCGAGAGCAGCACCATTTCCGCCGAGTCTTCGCTTTCCATCTGGTAGATCACGCCCTGCTGCGCATTCACCAGCGGTGCGAGTTCCGACAGCAACATGCGACCCACGGTCGCCAGATCGCGTTGGCCCTGCAACATGCCAGTGAAGCGCGCCAGATTCGTCTTCAGCCAATCCTGTTCGGTGTTGCGGTCTGTCGTGAGTCGAAGGTTGTCAATCATCGTATTGATGTTGTCCTTCAACTCCGCAACTTCACCGCTGGCTTCCACCTGGATGGACCGCGTTAAATCGCCTTTGGTGACGGCGGTTGCGACTTCAGCGATCGCGCGCACCTGGTTCGTCAAGTTATCGGCCAGCAGGTTGACGTTGCCCGTTAGATCTTTCCATGTGCCGGCGGCGCCCGGGACGTTGGCCTGACCACCGAGGCGGCCTTCCACTCCCACTTCGCGGGCCACGGTCGTAACCTGATCTGCAAAAGTGGCAAGAGTGCCCGTCATATTATTGATAGTTTCCGCCAGAGCCGCGATTTCACCCTTGGCGTTCACGGTCAGTTTCTGCGTCAGATCACCATTCGCGACGGCCGTGACCACCTTTACGATGCCACGGACTTGTTCCGTCAGGTTGACAGCCATCACGTTGAAACTGTCGGTAAGGTCCTTCCAGGTTCCGCCGACGCCCGGCACTTGCGCTTGTCCGCCAAGTTTCCCGTCGGTGCCGACTTCGCGCGCCACGCGCGTGACTTCGGCGGCAAACGCATTGAGCTGGTCCACCATCGTGTTGATGGTGTTCTTCAGTTCGAGAATTTCGCCTTTCACGTCGACTGTGATTTTTCGCGATAAATCACCGCGGGCCACAGCCGTTGTTACCTCGGCAATGTTTCGCACCTGCCCCGTCAGGTTGCCGGCCATCGCGTTCACTGAGTCCGTAAGATCCTTCCACGTACCGGCCACGCCGGGTACGTTCGCCTGTCCGCCCAGCCGGCCTTCGCTGCCCACTTCGCGAGCCACGCGGGTAACTTCCGCGGCGAATGACCGCAATTGCTCGACCATCGTGTTCAGGGTTTCTTTGAGCTGCAAGATCTCGCCCCGAACGTCAACCGTGATCTTCTTTGAGAGATCTCCGTTGGCGATGGCCGTCGCAACTTCAGCGATATTACGCACCTGGCCGGTAAGGTTGCTGGCCATGAAGTTCACGTTATCGGTGAGATCTTTCCACGTGCCGGCTACCCCGGGCACTTGCGCCTGCCCGCCAAGTTTCCCGTCAGTACCCACTTCGCGCGCCACTCGTGTAACTTCGCCGGCAAACGCATTGAGCTGATCCACCATCGTATTTATGGTGTTCTTGAGTTCGAGAATTTCGCCCTTCACATCGACCGTGATTTTTCGCGACAAATCGCCGCGGGCTACGGCGGTCGTGACCTCGGCGATGTTGCGCACCTGGCCGGTGAGATTTCCGGCCATCGAGTTAACAGAGTCCGTAAGGTCCTTCCACGTGCCTGCCACCCCTGGCACGTTCGCCTGTCCTCCCAGCCGCCCTTCGGTACCGACTTCGCGGGCCACGCGCGTCACTTCGCCGGCGAACGCGTTGAGCTGATCCACAGTCGTGTTGATGGTTTCCTTGAGCAGCAGAATCTCGCCGCTCACATTCACGGTGATTTTCTTTGAGAGGTCGCCACTGGCGATTGCCGTGGACACTTCGGCGATGTTGCGCACCTGGCCAGTCAAGTTGCTGGCCATCGAGTTCACCGAGTCCGTGAGGTCCTTCCACGTGCCGCCAACTCCCGGCACTTGTGCCTGTCCGCCGAGTTTTCCGTCTGTGCCCACTTCGCGAGCAACGCGGGTCACTTCGGAAGCAAAGGAGCGCAACTGGTCGACCATCGTGTTGATGGTGTCTTTGAGTTCGAGGATTTCGCCTCTGACGTCGACCGTGATCTTGCGGGACAAGTCGCCGCGGGCAACAGCCGTCGCAACTTCAGCAATGTTTCGCACCTGGCCGGTTAGGTTGCTGGCCATGAAGTTCACGTTATCCGTGAGATCTTTCCATGTGCCGGCCACGCCCGGGACCTGCGCCTGCCCACCCAGCTTTCCTTCCGTGCCCACTTCGCGGGCCACGCGCGTCACTTCGCCAGCGAATGCATTGAGCTGATCGACCATGGTGTTGATGGTGTTCTTCAGCTCCAGAATTTCACCCTTCACGTCGACCGTGATCTTGCGTGACAAATCACCGCGCGCAACGGCGGTCGTAACCTCGGCGATATTGCGGACCTGGCCGGTGAGGTTCCCGGCCATCGAGTTGACGGAGTCTGTCAGATCTTTCCAAGTGCCGGCGACGCCGGGAACATTCGCTTGTCCTCCTAACCGGCCTTCGGTGCCGACTTCGCGTGCGACACGTGTGACTTCGCCAGCGAAGCGGTTGAGCTGATCCACCATCGTGTTCAGCGTTTCTTTCAGCTGCAAAATTTCGCCCCGGACGTCCACCGTGATTTTGCGCGAGAGGTCGCCGGTCGCAATCGCCGTCGCGACCTCGGCAATGTTTCTTACCTGGCCAGTCAGGTTGCTGGCCATAAAGTTCACGTTGTCGGTCAGATCCTTCCAGGTTCCGCCCACCCCTGGCACTTGGGCTTGTCCGCCGAGCTTGCCTTCGGTGCCAACTTCGCGCGCCACGCGGGTCACTTCGCCGGCGAACGCGTTGAGCTGATCCACCATGGTGTTAATGGTGTCTTTGAGTTCGAGGATTTCGCCCTTCACATCGACCGTGATCTTGCGCGACAAATCCCCGCGGGCCACGGCGGTGGTTACTTCGGCAATGTTCCGCACTTGCGCCGTCAAATTGCCCGCCATCGCGTTGACGGAGTCCGTCAGGTCTTTCCACGTACCCGCAACGCCCACCACGACGGCCTGCCCACCTAACTTGCCGTCTGTGCCCACTTCGCGAGCCACGCGCGTGACTTCCGACGCGAATGAGCGAAGTTGATCCACCATGGTGTTGATGGCTTCTTTGAGCTGGAGAATTTCACCGCGCACATCGACGGTGATTTTTCGGGAGAGGTCGCCGCTGGCGACTGCCGTCGCAACTTCCGCGATGTTGCGAACCTGGCCAGTGAGGTTACTAGCCATCGAGTTCACGGAATCTGTTAGATCTTTCCACGTGCCCGCCACACCCGGCACTTGCGCCTGGCCGCCCAGCTTGCCGTCTGTGCCCACCTCGCGCGCTACCCGCGTCACCTCGGCGGTGAAGACGCTAAGCTGCTGAATCATGGTGTTGACAATGCTGGCGGAGCGCAAGAACTCGCCTTCCAGCGGCCGTCCGTCCACGTCCAGGCGCACAGTTTGCGTCAGGTTCCCCTGGGCAACGGCGGCGATGGCGCGGGTCACGCCCTCCGTTGGCCGGAGCAGATCCTCGACCAGCGTGTTGATCGAGACTTCCATCTCTCCCCACGCGCCTCTGGATTCATGGAAGCGCGCACGTTCGCGAGTCCTTCCTTCCTTTCCCACCACTTCCCCGACACGTTTCAGTTCCTCTGCCATCTGCTGGTTGGCGGAAACAATGGAATTGAAAGTATCCGCGATTTTCCCCGCCAGACCGGTCCAGACGCCCGGTAGGCGCACGGAAAAATCGCCATCCCTCATCGTCTGCAGGCTGGCTAGAATTACACTGAGATCGTTCGAATCGGGTTGCGCAACAAGGGTAGAATTCCCGTTGTGCTTGCTCTGGCCGTCAGCGGATGACCCATCGGAATTCACGCTCGCCGGGCCTTGATTGTTTCTCTTCATCGTCTTCTCCAGAGCTGGGGAGTATCTGGTGTGGTGATAAGCCCTTCAGCTCGGTTTTCTTCGCTCCCTGGTCGGCGACGGAAGCAGCCGAACGATTCGGCGGCGCCGGAACAACCAGTGGTCGCTTGCCACGGGTTGGCCAAACCACACAAAATCAGCGACAGCCCAAAGCATTTGTTTTGAAATGTTCAGGATGCGGAAAATTCACCGACTCAGCTCATGAATGACACTGATAACACGAAAAACTGCACCCTGACTCTAGGGTCTTTCCTGTATGCAGTGAATGGAGAGAGGAGAGCAGGTTTGTGTCCTTGACTCACTCGAATGCCTGACTGGAACGACTGACTAGAATCGTGGCTGACTAAAACCGTGTGGGCCAGAACTCACGGTGAGATCGAGAATCAGATTCGAGAAAGACTTCCTTGGCATTCGGCGCCTTGTCAAACGACAGCCGCCATGAACTTCTCTTGCTCCAGCAATCCGGGTTCTTTGGCACCGGTTCGGCGCAGTATCTCCAGCGCCGACGCCGCATTCGCGCTTTCCGCGCAGGCCACGTAGATCAAGACTCCCCTCTCGCGTAGTTGCTTCTCAAATCGGTGCGCGTCGCACTCGGAAAAACCCAACCCTTCAAGACATCCCGAGTTGCCATTACCCACCAGGGCGTGAAGAAAAGCTTGTGTGCGGATGAAGAAACCAACCGTCGGGATCACGACCGCGCCGAACTCGAATAGCCAGCTCATAAACTCCTCGGCGACTGCACTCTCTTTTCGATCGGCACTAAGGATATTCGTCTCGCGCACGAATGTGGCGATGCGATGCCGGGGCGAAACCATCATGCAGATATCTTCCTTGTTAAATCCTGACTGGTTCAAAGTGTGCACGATCTGGTGAAACTCGGCGTCGTAAGAGTACATGCCATAGGCGGCTGGGGGATTTACTGTCATGGCGGATTCTCCGATTCTGATTGCAGAACAAACTGTCCGCCCGGACCGAACTTTGTCTGTACCGACGGAATCGACCCAGCCTACACAATCCAGCGCAGCCAGAAACATCAGGTAGATCCTGTAGCCCCCGGCGGAAGGATACGTAACGGAAAGACTGTTTCAAACTTCGGCGAAAGGCTATTTCGCTTTGGCCTTCCATACGTAGAACTTACCATCGTCCGCAATCGTTTCGATGTCCACACCATTGGACGCTGCTGCACGATGCACCGCCGACCGAAGGTTCGCCAGTCCAATGCCACCCACATCGGCCAGCGGAATCTCAAGGGCCGAACCCACCTGCAGCGTCGCCAACTCCTGCACAATCCCCCGAACCAGTTCGTGGTGCTTTCCGTGTCTACCCCTCTTCAGACCCGAAATCTCAACCTGGCGATATTTCAATCCCGGCAGTCGGTTCTTGTTTTTTTGTTCGTTGGCCACGTTGCTCCCCCTATGGTTTGTTTTGCAGAAAATACCAAAGGGCAACATTTAGGTCAAATATATTCTTCTACTTGACTATGGAATCTTTCTGGCAGCATAGTTATACGGTAATTCTGGCATACGTTAGGTCTGCGACTGCGGATTGCGCGTAACCCGTTGTTTTTACGATCGCTCACTTCCGGCTGGGTTAGGCGTTCATCACAGCTACGACAGACGAAACCAAATAATCCACCTTTTTTTAGTGGCGAAGGTATGCTCAATCGGTCATGAAGAAGGGTCCCCCGGTGACGTCAAATCTTTCTTGGCAGGATCGAAGCCGCCCAAGCTGCAATACGGCAGGCCATGAAGGAGCTCGCAGTTACCCCCGAGTGCGCTCGCGCAGAGATGCAAGAGATGTCTTCAGCTCTGGGTAACCTGCAGACTCTTCAAAGGTGACGCTCAGCGGCTCAAAGCCTGCCGAGCTTGGATCTTCTTGAGACCGAGGAGTTGCTTATGCAACGATTGTGCCGAAAGACAAGTCCGTCAACCTGGCGCAGACGGCAGTTCGCGATGACGGAACTGCTTCGTCGCGCGAGAGTCGTAAGCGATCCAAAAAAGCTGGCATGCCTGAACGCCAAAGTTGCGACGCGTAAACCACGTACCGAAAGCGACGCTCTGGTTGGTGAATGTGAACTGCCACTTTGAGGACCTTGGATTGTTTTTTGACAACTCGCCTTCGATGAGACTCTGCAAGTTATGAGCCCTAGATTGAGCACTGATCGTACTTCGGAAGTTGGCAATATCTCTGATGCTGTGCGCCGCTACTGTCTTGCGATTTTCGCGGCGATCGTAGCGCTATGGCTTCGCCAGTTGCTTTCTCCGCTTTTCGGAGAGAGCAATCCTTACCATACCCTCTGGCCCGCGGTTGTTTTCGCCGCTTGGTACTGTGGACTTGGCCCCTCCATACTCACCGCTTCAATCGGCCTGGTCGGTGTCTGGTACTGGTTCTTGCCACCTTACAATTCCTTCAATCTCCACGACCCCAAAGCTGAAATTTCTGGAATGCTGGGTTTCCTCATCTTCTCCAGCGTGATTATTGCTCTCGGTGAAGCGAACCGCCGTTCTGTTGCCCGGGACAAGTGGGCGGAAGATCAACTGAGAAACGCGCAGGAGGAACTCGAGCGAAAAGTCCGGGGGCGAACGGCAGACCTGAACCTGGCGAACGAGAACCTCCGCGAACTATCAGGCCGGCTGCAGCAGATTCGCGATGAAGAGCGCCGTCACCTTTCGCGGGAGCTGCATGACAGTGTGGGGCAACTGCTCGCTGCGCTCAGCATGAACCTTGCCATCGTGCAGTGTCAGTCCGATAAGCTCGATTCCCTGGGAGCCCGCGCCGTTTCCGAGAACGCCGCCATGGTCGCGCAAATCAGCCGGGAAATTCGCACCATCTCACATCTGCTGCATCCCCCCTTGCTCGATGTGGCCGGTCTTGCATCCGCTCTTCGCTGGTACGTGGATGGCTTCTCCGAGCGCAGCAATATCAGAGTCAACCTGGATATTCCAGAGGAGTTCGGCCGTCTGTCGGATGAAATGGAAATCGCAATCTTCCGCATGGTTCAGGAGTGCCTGACAAACATTCACCGCCATTCTGGCGGTACTTCCGCCGCGATCCGCGTGCATGAGGAGGACCACCGGATTCGGGTTGAAGTGCAGGACGAAGGCAAAGGTATACCTCCGGAGAAACAGCTTGAGCTCAGCTCGTCCGGTCGAACCGGCGTGGGATTTCGTGGCATGCGCGAACGTCTTCGGCAGCTTGGGGGAATCCTGGAAATTCAGTCGAACGGATCAGGCACAACAGTCACCGCGATGCTTCCTATTCGAGAACCGGCGATCGCCGACACTCCAGCGTCGAAACGTTCAACGTCGGATGGTTCAGCGTCGGAAGTCGCCTGAAGCCTGCTCTGCCCGCTCATTCGTTGAACCCAAGTGTTTGAAACTGACCTGCTTGCTTTTCTTCCTTTGTTTCTTTTGGTTCTGCATTTCCAAACTTTCGCCAGGTCGCTGGGTTTCCCTGAGAAGATCCTAGGGTTACTCCTGTGCGTTGCTGCCACCTATCGCGTCTTTAAGCTTAGAGCGACGGAAATCTTAAAGACTCTATGCGCTTGTTGTGCTCGACAAAATGCTGTTCAGGGCGGAACGTTCGCTGGTTCGCGAACGCCCCGCCCTGCAGTTCTCTGCAACCCTAGCCCTTGTGAGGTGGAGGCGCGCTCGGGCGCGACGCCTGTTGCCTCTGCTGCATCTGCTGTTGTTGGGCGGCGTGTTTTTGCTGCAATTGCTGTGTCTGTTGCTGGTGCTTGGCCTCTAACTGCTTCGTCTTGGCGTCATCAGCCTTCTGTTGGGCGAGCTGCTGGTGTTCCTGGTCCTGCTTCTGCTGAAGCTGCTGCCGGTCCTTTTCCTGTTGCGCGTCCAACTTCTCCTGCTGTCTCTGGTATTTCTGGTCCAGCTTGGCGTCCCCAGTATTTGGCGCCGTAGGGTGTTCGATAGCCGGCAGGTCCTTTGGATGCACTGCCGTAACGGGGCTGGAGTTATCTTCGGCCGGACGACCCTCCTCTGCACGATTCGGCCGCTCGTTGATCTTCGCGTCTGCCCCGCCGCGATTTGCTGGTGGATGGTACGGCGCTCCAGCCTCCTTAGCAGCCATTACCGAGTGCCCGCTAAATTCTCCCGGCTTTTCGGTAGCCGCGATGGGTGGCTTACCATGATTCACCGAAGCCCGCAGTTGTTGGTTCGAGCGCGCGGCTTGCACATGCTGAGTTTGAGCCGCGACCGGAGGAATATGTCTTTCGTGGGCCGCTGCTTCTTGCTGAGCAGTTGCACGCGCCTCGATCCCTCCGTTGCCCCCGTTATAACTCACGCGGTTGATCGTCGTATTGTTTACCACCGTCGTGTTGTAAACGTCGTGAATGTTAGTGACGTTCACATTGGTCACTGCACGGTTATAGAAAAAGTGCCCGTGGTCCCAACGTCCGCCGGCATAGCCATCACCGAAGTAGCCGAATCCATAATTGATCCCGCCATAAAAACCCACCTCTGAACCCCAGTACCCCTCGTGGAAAATGAAAGCGTCACCACCCCAGCCCCACCAGCCCGGCGTCCACAGGAAGCCTACTTCCGGCGCCTCTACCCAGGTACCCGGCACCCAGTAATAATCGGCGGCATCGTCGTCCCAATACCAATAACCAGGAGTCCAGATATAGCCGTCTCCAGGGCAAACGGGTTGCTCATACACCGGGAGCGCCGGCGGCGCGATCGTGATCGATACTCTAAATTGCGCCAAAGCGCCCGCCGACAGTCCCAGCATGACCAGTGCGAGCGACAGCAGCCGAAAGGTCAGTGAACGAGTCCAGAAATTGGTGTGCATATTGTTTCCTCTTGCCTAATCATTCTTCGCTTTCCCGGTAATGCCCTGCTGCTGCGGGTTGCGCGAATGAAAAGGACGAAACTCATCTTGGCTTTGCAAAGCCTAGCGGTAATCGATGCGTTTTTCCATCCACTGCACGCCTTATCCAGCGCATGCAGTGACTGTAGATTCTCCGTTGATGTTGCTTACATCGTGCTGATTCCGATGTAGCGCTTCAGATATGGACCAGCGGTCAAAACGTGTAATCGCCTGTTTTCGTCAACCACCGACCTCGACTCAGTGTGAGGGAAACCCCTATGCGCGAAAGAGGACCATACGATTGACGCTCTAGCAGACTGCTGAAAACTACTCAAATAGTCCATGCGGACTGAGTTCTCTCACTCGTCCAGGCGAAGATGATGTCAGGGTGCTGTTCCGGGCTGCCCATACAAGAATTTGATCGCGGCAGGAATGCGGCGAGACCAATAAAGAGTGCTATGGCTTGCATCTCGTTCGATTACTAATTTAACGGCAGGGCGCTTAATAAAAGCTCTTTTGAGGTTCGATGCCAGTATTTGGTCCATCTTCACAGTAGCGGCCTCCGCATCTCGCTCGGTGACCCGAAGTGGCGCGAAATACTCTTTGCTTTGTGGGAAAGCATATTCGCTCTTACCTACTCCGATTGCTATCCGGTCCGGCGCGCGCAAAAGGAATGTCGTGTCGCGCAGAAGTTGCCCGTTGCCCAGCCAAAGGTCCGGACTCTCGGCCAAGACCAACCCGAACAGATCTGGACGATTCAGGGCAACATATAAGGCCGCGAATCCTCCTACGGAAGTTCCGCCGATCCCAGTATGTGCGGCATCATCAGAAACTCTATAGCGGGCGGAGACGTAAGGTATAAGCTCGGTTCCAAAGAACAATGGCAGTTCTTTCCCGTCCGGTTCTTTTGCATTCGCATCCGTGAGCGGGTCTTTCCATACTTCATACTCGTGGTCGCGACCTTCCCCATGGGCGCTATCGATTCCCACCACGATCATGGGCGGTATCTTGCGCTCCGTAATCAAACGAGTCACTGTTTCGTCGAGCTGAAGCTCCTGCTCACCCCTGAATGCCGTGCACTGGTCAAAAGCATTTTGACCATCGAGCATGTATAACGTCGGATATTTTCTGGTGGCCTGCGACGCGTCAGTGTACTCAGCAGGCAGCCAAATTCGAACAGTGATCATTCTGTCGAAAATCTTGCTTTGAAACTGCTCGACCCGAAGGTCGCCAACAATCGTAGCCTTGCAGGGCTCTTGCGCGAGGCCGAAGCTCGTAAGCGAACTGAGGGCCAGCACGACAGGCAGGATGATTTTCATGAGCCCTATATACGGACGACTCGCGACAATTGTTCCGAGATGGCGAAAGATGATCACCTCCAGCTGAGGTCGGATAGGTGTTGCAAAATCCCGATAGCACTCGTTGACCCAGGTGGACGCTTTGACAGAAACGCCTCCACCTCTGGCCGCGTTTGCAGAAAACTCTTCGCCATGCGACCGATCCAGTGAACTACTGTCGAAGCAGCAACAATTGTCCGAGGAGGAGCCGAAGAGGGTTCACCAAAGTTCGAGGGATGGTAGCGATCGTGATCAACGCGAATGGTGACGTTGTCGGTGCGAAGGCCATTTCGGCAAGTCGCCCCCGCGATGGCGACGAAGCTGGACTGTCGCAGCTGAGGCGGTTGACGTTTTGCTGTCTCAGGCCCGATCGATGAAGTTCAAAAGTCGGCCTGGCTGTGGGGACTTCCGATACCCCGGCGGGCCAGAATCAGCGCCCCCCGACGTTAACCGCTCGCCGCGTTCAGGACACTACACTCGCTGAAAATCGACGCGCCGGATCTTGTCCGGAGCAATGGAGCAGCCGCGCCACCATGGCCCTGGCCGGTTCCAAGGCATACACTCGTCGGGACGCGCGGAAACGGCCGCAGAGTGACGCTGCGCCGCAACTCCGCGCGGACCTTGGACGCAATCCCCTTCGGGCGATCGTCTTCGACGCAGTAATCGCGGTCGGGCAGCGAAAGACCGCCCTGATTAGTATGTGCAAAGACCTTGCAAAGATTCCATGACCCATGTGTTGTAGAAATGGTTTACCATCGCAAAACCGGCGGGCACGTTGACTATCCCGAAGCTACCGTCGTATCCGGCCGCCGATCCCCTTATCTGCAACGTGTTGTTGCTGACGTTCCCCGGGAAGCAGTGCATGTTGATGCCTGCCGTTGCTCCGTCCGATTGAATATGGTTGGAAGTGACAGTTGCGTTGGCGGCCAGAATATCGATCCCGGTTCCCTCGTGCACAAGCCTGTTGGTCGTGACTACGGCATCGGGGGCAGCATCCGATACGCCGGCATTCGGCGAAAAAACAACAGTATTTGCGCCGCCCGGATAAACGATTACGTTGTTGCTGACCGTTCCTGCGATATCCCCTAGGTAGATTCCGTACTGATAGTGCTCGATTTGATTGCCAGTGATGGTTGCCCGCAAAAGTGGCATCGTGCCCGTCTGGTGCGGTCCCCCGGCGGCGAAGATGCCAAAGAAATCCCCCCAAATCACGCTGTTTTCTACCTTTACCGTGCCGCCGCCCAGATCGGACGAATTCTCCAACCAGACTCCAGCGCCACAATGAATATTGGAGGCTGCGTTGTTCAGAGTTCCCGACGAGCCATTACCATAATAAAAGCCGACATTGTAGATCGATGTCTTTTCTGAACAGTAATCGCCCACAGTGTAGTCGCCTGCCAGGATGTTGCTTATGTTCACGGACGCACCCACAACCCAAATGACAGGCACCAGCGTGTTCCCCGTCACCGTGCTGGTTGTGGTTTCGGGTGCTTGATCGAGAAGGTCAATCTGAACTAACGATTCAAACCCCATGGTAATGCCTTCCAAGGTCAGCGATTTTGAGATGATTAACTGCTCCTTGTAAGTACCGGGGCAGATCTTTATGACGTCTCCTGCAGCGGCGATCTTAATCGCGTCATTGATCGTTGTAGACCACCCTGGACCGCCACAGCTTCCAACATAGCGCGTCGCCGCGGAAGCCTGGCACACCCACATCATTAGCACCACCGCAGACCACAATAGCGGACGCTTCATAACTCTCCTCCTTGGAAAGCTGTCGATTTGGCCCATCGCTTGCTTGAAGGCTGCTATTGGTCGCCCATCATTCGTGTGGACCACCTGCAACGCTTAGGCTCGTCCAGACCAATTCGTGGCATCCCTCTAATCTGTAATAGCGCAAAGCGACCCCAAAAACCGTCATCCGCCACGAGATTTTTTCCAGATCGTTTGAGGGTTTCTAAGAAGTACCCGCTGAGAACGCCTTTTTCCTGCCAGGAAGCAGGTGGTGTCGAGGAATATCGACCGGCCCCAGCTTCTTGCCGTCGCCGTCCTGCCCTGAGATTGCGGTTGCAAATCAGTTAGAATAACTTCTTGAACTTCCTCTTCTTGTATCAGCGACGCGTCCAGACGGTGCTTTTGCTTCTGTTTCTCCTGTTGACCCTCGCTGGCGGGGCCTTTGCCGAGAATGCCGCCTTCGACTTGGTCGGCCCCAAGGTCGACGTGCGCGTACAGCGTTCCGGCGTAACTTTGCCGATCGCGCAAGTGCCTAATTTGCAGGCGGGAGACCGGCTCTGGGTGCATCCCGATCTGCCGGACAGCCAGTCCGTGCACTATCTGATGGTCGTTGTTTTTCTGCGCGGGGTCACCAACCCTCCGCCGGACTCGTGGTTCACACGCGTAGAGACCTGGAGCAAGCCCGTGCAAGAGGAAGGCATGTTCGTCACAGTGCCGGAAGGAGCGCAGGAAGCGCTCGTCTTCCTGGCGCCCGACACCGGCGGAGCTTTCAGTACCTTGCGAACTGCGGTGCGGGGAAAGCCTGGCGCCTTCGTTCGCGCGGCGCAGGATCTGGTGCAGGCCAGCCTCGACCGTGCGCGTTTGGAAAAGTATCTGGAAGCCGTTCGCGAGATTTCCATTAGTGATCCCGAGCAACTGAAGTCGCGCACGACCTTGCTGGCGCGGAGTCTGAACATTCGCGTGGATCAGCAATGCTTTGACAAGCCCAGCGCTCAACAGGTGCCCTGTCTCACCCAGAACACCGATCAATTGGTGCTGGACGACGCGCATAGCCAGACCATGGTGGCCACACTGACTTCGGGCGCTTCGTCCGATCTGATGGCGCAGATCAGCTCGACGCCCAATGCCCGTAATGGCTACTACAGTCCTTACATTGGGGCGGTCGTGGATGTCGTCCGCATTCTGGGCACGACGCACAGTGCACAATATCAGTACATCCCCGCGCTGGCGTTGCCGAAACAGGATGAGCTCAACCTGCGCCTGAACAACCCGCCGTCGTTTCGAAATCCGAAGTCGGTCATCGTGATCGGACTGCCTCCGGTCCGGCCCTCGCCCGTTCCGCCTTTGCGCGCAATCGATCCGGCCCAGGTATTCTGCGCGGGCAGGCCCTCGCTCCTGCTGCCCGCAGAAGGTGCGCCGCTGGTGTTTGCGACCGATCTCGCGCATAACTTGGTTCTGCATGTGGAAGCCAAATCGGGTGCGGGCATCGACTTGCCGGCGAAACCAGATCCTGTGCGGGGCGGATTCGTGGTGGAGGCAGAGCGCCTGCAGTCCGCCGATCTGGACGGCGAAGTGACGGGAATTCTGCGCGGAGCCTGGGGCTTCCATTCGTTCGAAGGACCGCACTACCGGATGCGGACCTCGCGCCCCGCACAATGGATTGTGGCCTCCAAAGACGCCAGCGCGCTGATCGTTGGTCGCGAAGACACGCTCCATCTGCAGTCTGCAGACGCATGCTGCGTGAGCGAAGTGAAGATGAGCGACGAGCAGGGAAAAGCGCTCGAATCAGAATGGAGGACCTCGAAGGCCGACGAACTGGAAGTGAAAGTTCCGCTGCAAAAGGCGAATGCCGGAACGGTCACCATGCTCATAAAAAAATTTGGGCTGCGCGAAGCCGACGAAATTCCGCTGCATACTTATGCCGAGGCCGGGCGCCTCGACAGTTTCGGAATTCATGCCGGCGATGCTGACGGTTTACTTAAAGGCACGCGCCTGGATCAAGTCGCGAGCCTGGAGGTGAACGGCCTGCACTTCAGTCCGGATACGCTGACCCGCGCCCACCAGCAGGACGAACTCAAGGTGACGACGCCAGACGCAGCCGCCCGGAGCAAGCTACATCCTGGGGACGCGATTGTCGTACACATCACGTTGAAAGATGCGCGCTTGCTTGACCTCAAGGCGGAGGTCGAAGCGCCACGGCCCGCCGTCAGCGTGCTCTCGAAGAGCGTGCAAGTGGATCAGCCCGCATCTCCACCCATGGTGCGTCTGGGGAGGCCCGAGGAATTGCCCCAGGATGGCCGGCTGAATTTCTTTCTGAAGACCCAGGTGCCCGAGACCTTTCCTTCTACGGAAAAGATTGAGGTCGCCACCGCCGATGAATCCTTCCGTGTGCTGTTGAGTTTCAAAGACGGCAATCTCACGTTACAGGATTCGAAAACAGTTTTCGCGGTTCTCGATCCCATGAAGCTTCTCGGGCCTTCGGCGTTCGGACCGCTGAAGTTTCGTCCCGTCGCAGACGGCGGCATCGACGGGGACTGGCAACCGCTGGTCAACCTGGTGCGCCTGCCGCTGTTCAAGGGAATCCGCTGCCTACCCGCGCCGGACAAGCAGTGCAGCCTGAACGGCGAGAAACTCTTTCTGCTCGATTCGGTGAGTACCGATGCCGATTTCGTGAATGCAGTGACCGTGCCGGAGGGTTTCGTCGAGGATGCGCTGGCAATCCCCACGACGAAAACGAAGACCCTATACATCAAACTTCGCGACGATCCCGACACCGTAGACACGGTCACGCTGCCCGCGCTGGCCTCGCCTTAGGTCCCGCTCTGATTAAGGTCCAACGCGAAAGCGTAAACCACAGGGGACACAGAGGTGCACGGAGGGCCCTTGAGGCTTCATCAGCGCTTTCCTACATCTCTTCCCACGCGAGATTTCAGGATTCCTTAATAACGACGGGCCGACAGGTTCAACGGAACAAGTTCAGCGGAAATTGTCGACCAGCATGGTCTGACCCTGTTCCTGGCCGGGCTGGTCGAAGGCGATGGTGCGGCCATCGGGCGTGGCTCCGAGCCAGAAAGGGACGCGGTCGAGCACGGCGATGGTGGTGGTGCGGCGATGCTCGAAATCGAAAAGGCTGAGCACGGCGCGGTGACCGAGCGACGGTCCAACAAATAGAATTCCTGCGTCCACGACTTGCCAGCTGGCCCATGTGCCGGGGCGGACTAAGGGCAGGGGCGTCTCGGTTCCACCGTCAACCGGAACTTGCCAAATCTCCGGCTCAGGCGCGGAAGACTTGGCGTAGTAGACGAATTTTCCGTCGGGAGATTCCAGAGCGGCGTGCCCGCCGTTCCGGGTTACCTGCACCGGAGAGCCTCCTGTCGCGGGAACTTTCCAGACCTGAACATTGCCGGAGCGGCTGGAGGCGAAATAGATCCATTTTCCGTCGCGCGACCAACTGGGGACCAGGCTCTCAGAATCGTCGGGTGAGAGGATCTGGGGCGCGCCGCCACGCAGGTTGATGCGTACGACTTTACTTCCTCCTTCTTGCCGGTTCACGTCGAAGACGATGGACTGGCTGTCGGGCGACCAGCGCGGTGTGCCGGCGCCGCCCACCGCAGTGAGTTGGAAGGGACGGCTGCCATCGCGATTGCTGACCCAGATTTCCATGGTGCCGGAGCGATCGGACATGTAGGCGAGCTTTTGGCCGTCGGGAGAGAACTGCGGGGCCGGACCCTGATCGGTGTCGCTCGTAGAGGAGACGAGAAGGTGCGGCTGCTTGTCGGGAGTGGCCAGATCCATTTGCCAGACACTGAGGCTGCGGATAATGCGCTCGTAAGCGAAGCGGTAGCCGCGATGCGAGACCGCGGGATCCCAGGCCGGGGAGCCGGCTTCACCGATTTGCACGATGGAGTCGGGAGCATCGAAAGAAGCTCGCCAGAGAGCGGGGTGACCGCTGCGAGTCGAGGCGAAAATGACCGAGCGCCCGTCTGACGACCACTGCGGCGGACTGGCGATTTTGCCGGGCTCGGAAAGAATGCGCGCCTCGGCGCCAGCGGTGGGGGTCGTGATCCAGATTTCGTCGGGACGGCCGATTTCGCGATCGCGCACGAAAAGCACTTTCTGGCCGTCGGCAGAAAATGACGGGCCCCAATCCTCCGACAGGGGCGGCGGTTGGCTGATGAGATGCACCGTCGAGGTATCGAGTGCGAGCAGGTAGATGCCGGCCTGTGCGGCGAAAGCAATGGACTTGCCGTCCGGGGACCAGTCCAGCTCTCGATGCTGGGGAACGACGCCGCTGGTATTGAGCAGGCGCTCGCCAGTGGGCGCGACGGTCAGGGAGAAAGATGCGGCGGTTGTCTTTATTGTTTTCTCAGCGTTTCGTTTCTGTTTTGCTCCGGCGTCGGCGGGCACGACATAGATGCTGATTTCCTTGTTGGTGAAACGGGAGAACGCGATGGAACGCCCGTCGGGCGACCACACCGGACAACAGTCGTCGTCGTTGGTCAATTGCAGAAACTGGTCGCTGCCAATGCTGGTGACGAAAATGCCTTTCACGCCATCGCGGGTGAAGGCCACGGAATTACCGTCGGGAGAAAAGGCGGGCTCCAGCGTTCCGGCGATTGTGGTGAGCGGGCGGGTGTGCTCGACGGGCGGGCGGGTTGCGAGGTTGGCGCCGCTTCCAGAGACGGTTCTGATCAGGAAGATGCAGACCAGAAGCAGGGCCAGCATTCCGGTTCCCATCAAGTAGCGCTGCCAAGGGATCGGGTGGGCGGCTGCCAGCTTGGTTTTTGTCACGAGGGACGGCAGAGGTGAGTCTTGCGGTGACGCGGAAATCTCGGCGGGCGGCAGCGGCGGAGGGCTCACTGCTGCGACTGCGGGTTTTGCTGTCGTCCTCGCTGCCGTCCCTGCGTTGATCCACTCGATGGTTGCCACGAAGCGATAGCCGCGGCGGGGCAGGGTCTCGACGTAGCGGGGCGCTTCGGCCAAATCTCCTAGCGCGGCGCGAAGCTTGTTCACGGCTGCGTTCAGGCCGTGGTTGAAATCCACAAAGGTGTCGGAGGGCCAGAGGCGCTGGCGCAGTTCCTCGCGAGTTACCAGTCCTCCAGGCCTGCTTAACAGGACGGCCAGGATTTCGAAGGGCTGGCCCACCAGCTTCAGCCTGGTACCGAATTTCCACAGTTCGTGGGTATGCAGGTCCACCTCGAAGGGACCGAAGCGCGCGCGATGCGAATCAGGGAAGGTCATTTGTGGTTGCTGGTGGTTCTACGCCCCTCGTAGATACGTTCGCGGGGCGTCTTCAGTTCCATAGACGGAGGAATAAGTCTTTTGTCATCAGGTTATTAGTGGATGAGGTGATTTGCGCGAGGAAATGACCGTCCCGGCATTTGGAAAGAACTCCGCTTGCATTGCGGTATCCGCGATCTGGCGTCAAGTTGAGCTCGTGCTCCAGAGAATCAGGATTTTCGAACTCTGGAGCCGGGAGGGATACCGTGAGAAGAAATCTTCGAAAGTTTGCAATTTGTGTCGCGGCGACAATCGCTGGGATTTTGGCCGGCGGGAATGCCAGGGGACAATCCGCTCCCCAGAAACAAGAACAGTGTAGTTTAGCGGTGGTTTCGCGGCTGGTAGAGAATCACAAACCGGTTTGTGCCAGCGGCGTGGTCGAGGAGATGGCGCGGCGCGGGCACGCGTTCGAGCAGAACCAGTTGGGGATCGCTTCAGTGCTGGCCATTGGCCCGGACTACAGCCCGAAAGAGGCATTGGAGTGGTTTGAGAAGGCGGCGCAGCGAGGATACGCTCCGGCCCAGGTGAATCTGGCGGTCATGTACATCAACGGGTGGGGGACGGCGGTGAACTATGGGCGGGCGCTGCACTGGCTCGAGGCTGCGTCATCGCAGCACTTCGCGCGCGCTTATTACAACCTGGGGATTCTCTATCTCGATGGTGAAGGCGTGCGGCAGGACAATGCCGAGGCCTTGCGCTGGTTCCAGAAAGGCGCGGAAGGCGGCGACAGCAGCGCTCAGACCAATCTTGGTTACATGTACGATCAGGGACTCGCTTGTGAGAGGAACGCGGGGACTGCGCTTGCCTGGTATCGGAAGGCGGCGGAGGCGGGCAATCCGTTGGGCGAAAACAATCTCGCTGACATGTATTTGCGGGGCGAAGGCGTGGGACAGGACGATGCTGCAGCCTTCGTGTGGTTTCAGAAAGCCGCGCTGCAGGGACATACGGGGGCACAGATCAAGCTGGGATATTTATATGCGGAGGGCCGGGGAACGAAAAAGGATCCGGAAGCGGCGTATGCGTGGATCAGCGCGGCGGCGATGGCAGGAGATGCGCGAGGCCGGGAGTTGCTGCATTCGCTGGAATCTGTTCTGAATGCGAAGCAGATTGCGGAGGCGCGGGAGCGGGCGGGCCAGTTGCGGCAGCAGGAGGCGCAGTTATCGGCGAAGGCGTTTGCGCAGTGATTGGGACGGGGCCGCGCGCACACGGATTTTCTTGCCGGATGAAGTTGTGCGGTTAGGGTTTTTTCAGCAGGCCGAGAGTTGCGGGGTCAAATTCGCCGGCAGAATATTTCCGCAGGGCGTTCAGGAATTCGTGATTCTCGGCCGTGGCGTGGGCGAACAGCGTCATCGAAGACCGGAACTTCAGATCGTCGGGAGAGCCGAAGATTTCATGGAGCGAGCGGCCATCAATGAGGTTTATGAGTTGAGTGCACTCTCTCAGTCTTGGGCCGAGAACGGAGTGCTGCAAGTAGGCCTGGGCTTCTTCGAGGGAAGTAATCGCGAACCAGTCTGCGGCGGCACTCCGGCCCAGACCTTTGATCTGGGGAAAGATGTACCACATCCAGTGGGTTCGCTTGCGTCCGGCGCGCAGTTCGGCGCATACGTCTTCGTAGTCTTCCTGCTGAGCCTCCAGGAAGCGCTGGAGGTTATAGGGATCATTGGAGGGATCAGCTGGGACCATAGGGACGCTCGCGGCTTAAGATCTTCTACCACGAAGGCCACGAAGGTTCACGAATGAACCCTATTGATCAGGGGTTCCTTCGTGAACCTTCGTGGTTGCAGGTTTCTTCGGGCAGGGACTCGCGTCCCAGCGGGCGACCGAGAGCCACGCCACTGCTCACTGATTCACTGTCTGCGTGAGCTCGACCGAACTCGAGGTGAAATTTGAGCTGCCGTTGTAAGTCGCAGTGATCGTGTCCGTTCCCGAAGGCAGAGTCGAGGTCGTATATTTTGCCGCGCCTGCGCTCAGGTTCAGCGTCTTCAGTGTGGTGGTTCCATTCATGAACGTGACTGATCCGGTCACGGTGCCGCCGAACTCGCCAGCGACGGTTGCGGTGAGAGTCACACCGTTTCCGAAGTTCGACGGGTTCAGCGACGAAACCAGTGTGATGGTGGTGCCGGCCTGGTTCACGACCTGGCTGAGCGGGGCGGAGGTGCTGGTCAGGAACGAACTGCTGCCCCTGTACAGCGCCGTGATTGAATCCGTGCCAACCGGTAACGTTGTGTTGGTATAGGTGGCGACACCGTTGACCAGCGTAACCCACGCCAAGGCCGTCGCACCGTTGTAAAACGTAACGGTTCCGGTGGGGAGTGTGCCGCTGAACTGAGGGGCAACGGTTGCGGTGAAGGTGACCGGTTGTTTGTAGCTCGATGAACTTTGGGATGAGGACAACGTGACCGTGCTCGTGGCTTTGCCGATGACCTGATTTACGTACTTTGAGGTACTGGCGGCGAAGTTGGCGTCTCCCGCGTAGACCGCCTTGATCTGTTTGGTGCCGACGGCGAGCGCCGAGTCAGAGAATGTTGCTGCGCCTCCGCTGAGCGTCCCCGTTCCCAGCACGTTCGTGCCCAGCTCGAAGGTGACGAGCTCTCCATTGGGCGGGGCGCCGATGCTGGACGTGACCGTCGCGGTGAAGAGTACCGATTGTCCAAAGGCCGATGGATTAGGGGAAGAGGAGGTGACCGCGGTTGCGGTCGCCGCTTGGACGAATTGATTGAGCGGCGCAGATGTGCTCCCGCTGAAAGTGGAACTGCCTCCATACACCGCTGTGATGCTGTTGGAGCCCGGGGGCAAGGTGGTGGTCGCGTACTTCGCGGTGCCGGCCATCAGCGTCTTCGTACCCAGAACGGCCGCGCCATTCTGGAAGGTTACGGTGCCCGTAGGCGTGCCACTGCCGGACTGGGGTGTAACCGTCGCGGTGAACGTGACCGACTTGCCTTGTAGCGACGGGTTTGCCGACGAAGTTAGCGTAGTGAGCGTGCCAGGGGGCGTTCCGGTGAGACCAAAGATATGCAATTGCTGGTTGCTGGCCACGAAAACCAGGCCGTTGGCCACGGTGGGAACCAGATTCGCGTTGCCGTTGGTGTTTGGCCAATTGCCAGCAGAGGACGTGAATAAGTTGTTCATGGTTCCGCCGCTCGAGTCCGGATCAAAGGCATAAAGCGAAATCGGCGACCCATTGTTGGTGGTCGAAGGCCGCGACAGGGTCCAGATAATCGGATTGGAAGCGCCGTTGGAGGAAATCGAGGTAAAGAAACCGGGATCCTGTATGCTGCCGGATATCGAACCGCTGGTCGTATTGGTCAACGATACCTGGGGGGAAGTGGCGAGTTTCCAGACTTGAATCGTGGAGTTGCCGCTGCTGACCACGCGGGCTACGCCGTCGGAATCGACGAAATAGGATTGGCCGCACCAGCAACCACCAATCGAGTAAGTGGCGAGTACATTATTCTTGGTCGTGGAGTAGCCGCCGAGGTCGTCTTCGTCCATGAGATACATGTTGCCATCTTTACCGGCCGCCACTGCCAGTTGGTACGTCAATCCTGCCTGATCGGGCAGGACGAGCACTCCGCCGGAACCGAAATCGTTGTCTACTTGGTCCAAAGCCGCCTGATTTTTTGGGGTGAACAGATCGGATACGGTGCCCAATGTGGACGGGACTTTGACCACACTTTCCTGGATGTTGGTCACGCCGTTATAGGTGGTTCCAGAAGGATCGGAATTGCCGGTGACAAACAGGACGTTGCCGGAATCGTCGGTGGCCGGACCGTAGCCTGACATCCAGATGGCCGACAAAAAGAAGTTGTTCGGGCTCGTTGCGAGGCTATCGTTGAGATTGTTGGCAGGAAACGGCGTCAGAGATCCCGCGGTCCAGCCCAGCAGCCATCCTCGGGAAAGATTGGCGTTGAAGTCGCAGAAACTGCCGAATCCCGCATAAATGCTGCCGTTGGCCAGCAGCAGAGCAGGACGCTGGCGCTGGTACTTGGCGTTAAAGTTGAATGTCGATCCATCGGCCAGGGGGTGAGATGCCGTCACCAGCTGCGGTGTCACTTTGTCGGTCAAGCTTCCCAGATCGAGGGCATGAAGGTTATAGACGGGGTTGGAAGCGCCCTGGGTGTAGATCATGACGTACAAGGTATTGCTGGAGAGATCGATCACCGGAGTGGAGTTGATGCCGACGTTCGGCCCGTTGTTATTGCATCCCAGGGGCATGGAAACGGGTGTGCCGAAGTTGGGGCTCAACAGGACCGTCCCGGTGTGGACGTCGATGGCGTAGACGGAATTATTTTCGGTCGCTACATAGACCACATCGTGCGTGCCCACATAATTTCCGGCGGTGATCATCACTCCGGGCACGACCAGGGGCTGCGCGTCGACCTGATCGTCGAGGGTGACTTTCTGCAGCAGGCCGAAGGTCGCCGTTCCCACGTTGGCAGGGGTCAGCACGGACTCGGTGCGATTCCATCCCGTGCGGTTGTTGTCATTGTGATAGGTTGTGACCGCGGTTTGAGCGGCGGCAACGGAAGCGCTGGCAGCCATGAAAGCGACGAGGGCAACGGCGAGGAGTGCCGGGTTGGCGGCGCGGAAATTCTTCCTGCCCTTATTCGTGTTTGTATTTCCTGCTGACATGTTCTGCCCCCAATGCGGAAGGTGGTTCGGCCCAAAACCCGCGCCAGTGAAGGCCGGAGCGGCCTTCGACGCAAAAGCTCGGTGAGTATACACCCGCACTGTTTATCTCGACACCACCACTCATTAATCTTTAGTACAAGGGCCGGACAGGCCCAGGGGGCATACTCATTTGTGCTCATCATTTGTGCTCATCATTTGTGCTCAATGGATGTACTCAATGGAGAAAGCCCGGCTGCTTGTGGGTAACCTCGCCAGGTCATCAATGCGGTTACTTCAGTTTCGGCCTGATCTTAACTAAGCGAACAGATTGAATGAGATAGACGATATCATCCGGAGGTGGGGTGGCCAAGAATCGCACGCGCACTAGCCTTCCTGTTGCTGGCAACAGGGTACGTCTGCGCGCAGGAATACGGTTTCCGAACCTTCGGGACCGCCGACGGGCTCAACAACCTGGCGGTGCGGCAAGTCTTCCAGGACCGCGGCGGCTTCATTTGGGTGAGCACGGAAAACGGCGTTTTCCGGTACGACGGGGATCGTTTTGAGTCCTTCGGACCGGGGCAGGGTCTTCCCATCTCCTCGGTTGCGGCATTTGGCGATGCACCGGACGGCTCTCTGCTGGCCGGCGGAGCTTTTGGGCTGTACCGGCTGCGGGGCAATAATTTCGAGAAACTTCCAGTCCCTTTCAAAGTAGTTAGCTGGGCCCAAGGCATCCAGTCGGATGGGCAGGGGCACACCTTCGTCGGCACCGAGTCCGGTCTGATGGAGCTCTATTCCGAGGCTGGGCACGATGGATTTGAAGTGCGCCAGTTTCCGCAAGCGCCGGGAACGTCGGGGCCGACCGTGGATGCGGTTCTGGTGGATGGCGACGTCCTCTGGTACGGATGCGGACAGGAACTCTGCCGCATGGATAAGGACGGGACCCGAGTCCTCGGCGTGGAGAGCGGCCTTCCGGGCTACGCCTTGATGGTGATCCGCAAGGATCGCGAGGGCAATGTTTGGGTGCGGGCGAAGAATGCGGGGGTGCTTGTTCGGTTTGCAGGCCAGCCTAAGTTCCAAAGGCCGCCGGAGCTGAATCCGATCGTGATTGGGATTCCTGGAGTCGATGCGGACGGGCGGATTCTGTTGCCGTCGCCGGATGGGTTGCTGATCCGGGAAGGGAAAGGCTGGAAAAAGATTGACCGGTCCGTGGGCCTGCGCGGAGCGGTGTATTCGGTTTTCGAGGACCGGCAACATTCCTTGTGGATCGGGCTGGCGGGCCGGGGGCTGGCGCAGTGGCGGGGCTACCACGAGTGGAAAAGCTATTCGACCGCGAGCGGTCTGGCGAGCGACATCGTGTACGAAATCCAGCCACAAGTTGACGGAATACTTTGGGTTGGAACCGAGGGAGGGTTACTGCGAGGGGAGCGCTCGGCGTCGGGCATCCAGTGGAAGAAGGTTCCGGGATGGGATGGGATCCCCGTGCACAGTGTTCGATTGGGACCGGATGGGGATTTGTGGATCGGGACCGAGGCGCATGGCGCGGCTCGATTGCACGTCCGAACCGGTAGAGTGGAACGGTTTGGCGAGGCGCAGGGCCTCGCGGGCCGATCACCTTACACCTTGCGCTTCGATCATCAGCAAAGACTGTGGGCCGCGACGGAAGCGGGGTTGTTTGTGGCTGCGGCTCCGTATGAAAAATTCTCCCGTGTCGCCGAAGTGCCGTCCAATCAAATTTGGGCGGTGGCTGAAGGCAGCGATGGCAGCATATGGGCAGGGGGCGCGGGCGGGCTTTTCGTGAATGCGAACGGGCACTGGAAGAATTTCACTCGCGACAACGGGTTAAGCAATCAGGAAGTGCTGGCGCTGGGTGCCGCGGCGAATGGAGAGATTTGGACGGGGTATCGTTTCGGAGGCGGGATTGACCGGGTCCATTTGCAGGCGGGCGGTTTGGCAGTTGAGAAGGGCGTCCAGAGACCGGGGAGCGACGGGCTGGTTTATTTTCTGGAATTTGATGCATTGGGGCGGTTGTGGGCGGGGACGGAGCGAGGCGTGGATATGTGGAATGGTTCGCGCTGGAGCCACTACGACACGAGCGACGGCCTGGCCTGGGATGACTGCGACCTGAATGGGTTCGCCGAGGAAGCGGACGGCACGGTCTGGATCGGAACCAGCGGAGGGCTTTCGCAATTCAAACCGCGTCCGAGCCCCCTGGCCGAAGCGCCGATCGAAGTGATCTTCACCAAGCTGGTGATGGGGGGAAAGGATGTTTCCGGGCAGAGCGATCCATCTCTCGACGCGCGTGCGAATTCTCTCATCGCGCGCTACTCGGCACTGAATATTTCCAACGACGATCGGATTCTGTTTCGCTACCAGTTGAAGGGAGCGAATTCAAGCTGGACGGAAACGACGCAGAGAGAACTGCAGTTTGCCGAACTGGCGCCCGGAGCCTATCACCTGGAGGTCGAAGCCCAGGGTGAAGATGGAGTCTGGAGTGAGCAGAAGGCAGAGTTCGGGTTCAAGATTCTGACGCCGTGGTATGCGTCGTGGTGGTTTTTCGGGATGTGCGGGCTGGCGCCAGTGCTGGTTGCGGGTGCGGTGGTGCGGTTACGGATACGAAGCGGGCGAAGACGGGAACGCGAACTGCAGCAACTGAAGGCTGCGCATGACGAGATCACCAATCTTGCGTTCTATGACCCATTGACCGGTCTGCCCAATCGCCGGCTTCTGCTCGACCGGTTGCGGCAAACCCTGGCGGCGAGCATTCGGAACAATCGCAAGCGAGCGCTGCTGTTCGTCGACCTCGATGATTTCAAGACGTTGAACGACACTCTGGGGCATCACATTGGCGACCTGCTGCTGCAGGAAGTAGCGCGGCGGATTGTGGCCAGCATCCGCGAAGCCGACACGGTGGCGCGGTTGGGTGGAGACGAGTTCGTGGTGTTGCTGCAAGACCTGAGCGAACTGTCCGAGGATGCCGCGGCCCAGGCCAAGACGGTCGCGGAGAAGATTTTGGTCACGATTCACCAGCCTTACATGCTGGACGGGCGCGAATGCCGGAGCAGTTCGAGCATCGGGATCACAGTATTCGGGCGGCCACAGGACAACACCAACGAAGTTTTGCAGCAGGCGGATATTGCGATGTACCAGGCGAAGGCGGCGGGCCGCAATACGCTGCATTTCTTCGCTCCGGCGTTGCAGTCTGCGGTGAACGCGCGGGCGGCGATGGAGGAGGACCTGCGCCAGGCGATCAAGACGGGCGATTTCCGGCTGTATTATCAGGCTCAGGTGGATGGAGATGTCCTGACCGGGGCAGAGGCGCTGCTGCGCTGGAAGCATCCGAAGCGCGGGTACCTGCCTCCCGACGAGTTCATTCCTTTGGCGGAACAAACCGGACTGATCCTAACCTTAGGCGACTGGGTGCTGGAAACGGCTTGCCGACAGATCGCGACCTGGGCTCTGCAGAAGAATACGGCGCATCTGACGGTGGCAGTGAACATCAGCGCCCGGCAGTTGCTCAGCCCTGACTTCGTGGATAGAGTTCTGACCACGCTGGAACGCACGGGAGCGAATCCAAAGAGCCTGAAGCTGGAACTTACCGAGAGTATGTTCGTGGACGATCTGGAAGACGTCGTCGCCAAGATGACGGAACTCAAAGCTCACGGGTTGAGGTTCTCGCTCGATGATTTTGGCATGGGGTATTCCTCGCTGGCTTACCTGAGGCGTTTGCCGCTCGATCAGTTGAAGATCGACCAGGAGTTTGTGCGGGAGATTCAGGTGGACGCGAGCAGCGCCGCGATTGCGCAAAGCATTATTTCGCTGAGCAAGGCAATGGGTTTGTCGGTCATTGCCGAGGGCGTGGAAACGGAAGGCCAGCGAGAGTTTCTGGCTCGTCTAGGGTGCCATTCGTTCCAGGGGTTCCTGGTGAGCGGTCCGGTGCCGCTCGAGGAATTCGAATTGTTGTTGCCTGGCTTAGCCAAGAGCGCTGCGCAGAATCGGCAGTGAGCCGAGCCTTCTACTCTGCTCACTACTTCTGAAAACCTAGGGAAGCTCTGATTCTGATTAAGGTCCCACAGAAAGCTTAAACCACAGGGGACACAGAGGTGCACAGAGGAACCGAGTTTCATCAGAGCTTCCCTGGCGAGCGCTCACCCACGTTACGATTTCGGAATCACTAGGGCGGTGATGCTGTAACGCGGCACCACCACCGTGAAAGTGCCACCCAAGCCGTCAACCGGCGCTTCCGTAATGCTCGTGCCGGCATCGCTGCCGGGCTTTCCCCAGTCGTAGCGCGTTCCCTTGGTGGCGAAGCTGTATCCGTCTACTGTGACGGAGACTGAGATGGACTGAACCGGGTCCTTGTTAATGAACATGAGGCCGAGTCCGCCATCGCGGCGCTTGACCGCGTGGACTGACAAGCGGTCCAGGGGCGTGCTGGCGGCGACGAAGGTATCGCCGACGTGCGCCACCTGGTGAAGGAGTTTGAGGCCGAAGTAGGCCGGCTGGGGCTGGTTGTTGTTATCCAGCAGAAGTGGGCTCGCGGCATGGATGGGCGCCCACTCCACGGCATAGACGCCGTTTTCCACCATGGTGGCGGTGGCGTCGGCGAGATACAGACCGTGGACTACCGGGTTCACCGGTGGCAGCCAGGGCATGATGCCGATGTTGGTGATGGCTAACGGCGGGAAGTGCCCGGCGGGACAGAGTTTCTTATACCTGTCGCGCAGATCGACAGCGAGTAAGGCATAGTCGTGGTTTAGCGCCGACACGCTGAAGTTCTTCTGGTTATCCAGCGGATCCCTGCCGGTTCTCAGCAAGTCGTTCTCGTCGATGTGAATGTTGTAGTCGGGCGGAGCGCCTTTGCCTTCAAACAGAGAGACGGAGCCGAAGTCCATGCTGGCGCAGGCGGCTTTGAGAACCGAGGCGTTCCAGTTTTTTCCCATGGGGTTCGGGTTGTTGTCGCCAGTGGTTGTGGTAGGCAGGGTCAGCGAAGCGCCGATGAGGATGGTGGGATCGACGGCCTTCATGGCTTTGGCAAATTCGGCGACTGCCGCTCCGTACACCTGCGGGCCAACCTTGGCGTTCTCGGAATGACGGCCCCACTCCCTCGAGGTGGTGATGGGGCCGAGGTGAAGGTCGGGTTCCATGGAGCCGGCCTGACCATAGAGGCCAGTCGTATCGGCGTCGGAGCCGAGGGTGTGACCCTGGCCGTAGTAGCCGTTGTTCCACGGTTCGAAGCCGACGGTCCAGAGCAGAATGCCAATGGGCTCGGGGTGGCCGATGCGAAGCGCGTTGAAGCCGTCGTCGGTGGGTAGGGGCGTGGCGGCGCGCAGGCTGGCCCAGTAGCCGACCGTCTTCCAGTCGTTGCCCTTGGAGTCTTTGCCGATGGCTTGGGGGTTAGCGGGCTTGCCGTTGGTGTAGGCCACCCAGGCGGCGGCTTCTGCAGGTTCGCCGGGGCCGGTGCCATCGAGGTTGCTGCCGTAGTTGACTGTGATCAGAGCGGTCCCGAGCTTGTCGATCACGGGGACGATGGCGGGAAACTTTCTCTCAGTGGCAAAGGCCGGGGCGCGGTCGTTGGTGTAGGGATTGGTAATCGCGCCGGTGGACCAGTGATAGAGGGCATCGATGCCGTTGTTGCCGGGAAAGCGCAGGCTGGTGATGCCCGCATCCTGCAGCAGTTTCACGGTCGGCGCATCGAAGGCCTTGGGGTCCCATCGATCGCCGGCCACGCCGATCGAGGAGGTGTAAAGCACGGCTTGCGCCTTGGTGGCATCCACGTGCACCGTGGTCTTCAGCTGAGCATGGACCGGCGCGGCCGAAAGGACCATCGCGAGGATAAGACCAGACATGGAAAGAGCGCAGAGGCGCCGGACCGACCGATTCCAGTCGGGCCTGGGAACGGCAGGAAGGTTGTGCTCATTACTACGGACGACACCACGCAAGACGGCGAACAAGCCGAACGGCAGGAACATAGGGGGCTCCCAACTGGAGTATTGGCGAAAACACAAAACAATACTCTTTGTGAGGAGCGTTGAAAAGAGAAAAGAGAAATTGTGATTCGGTGCCGGAGGTGAGCGGAGAACCGCTACTCGATTAGCAACTTCCGTTAACCGATCGCCCGCACACGGTTCCGGTGATCGTACAGCTGGTGGCTGAGTTTATAGTGCTCGTCACATTAATCTGGCAGCTTCCCGAGGGCTTGGGGCCGTAAGAGATCCCTCCAGTTTCGGCGAACGTGATGGGATACGCCGGTGCAGACGCGGTGAAGTTGATTTGGCTGTCGACAGTGACGCTGGGGTCCCCGTTGATCACGAGATTGGAATTGGAAACGGAGCAACTGGCCGGGGTGACGGTGATCTGAGTTTGGATGGACCCGCCCCCGCTCGAGTTCAAGGCGCCATCGACATCGCCGGCGACGGAAATCGTTCCACCTCCGGAGCAGGCGACGCTGTCGGAGATGGGGAAATTGCAGTTTTCTCCGGTCGCCGTCACGGTGCAGGGAGACTGGTCCGAGTGAATGTTGCTCACGATGGTGGCAAGACTGGGATGGAAGCCTTTTTCCGAAACGGCGTTGGCGGCGATGGTCTGGGACAGGGCCTGATCGAGCGCCAGTGAGATTTGCTGCGTTACTGCCTGAGCCTGGGCTTGCGAAAGGGTGTTGCTGGAGTTTCCACATCCAGCCGACAAAATCGGCAGCGTGGCGGCGGCGATCAGGCAGAACCGGAAACGATTGTTCAAAGGAATCTTCACACGAAACATTGGAACCTCCTGCGGAATGGAAATTTCCTTCGTGACCTCGAAGACGGCACTATTGTACCCTGACCCTATGGCTTGCGAACCCCGGCGGGCGCGCGACTGTTACAGTTTGAGAACTGTCACAGGACCTGCGGGCGGGACTTCCGTCCGTTCCAGGGCGGTGAAGCTAGCCGATTCGTGCAACCCAGCGGACGGGATGCTTATCTAAGATTAGTGAGTAGTGTGTGGTTCGAGTTACTGTGGTCACGCCGGCTACTTGTTTGCGGCCCGCGAGTTTTATATGGTAGAAGAGAGGTAATTCTTAAATTCGGGAATGCTGCGGCTGACCAATCTCGAGAACCGATGGCGCAAGAGTTGCGCGGCGATCATCGTTGCGGTGGCCGTTTCTTTGCTGGTAGTCAGTGTGGCTACACGCTATGGTTCATCGCAGAGTTCTTCGGCGTATGCAGTAAGAACTTTGCACAAACATTCGTCGCCGGAGCGGAGCCGGCAGCGCCTGACAAAGAGCGCCGCGGACTGGATGCCTCCGGTCATGGCGACTGCAATCTTCGAGACGCTAACTTCGTATCCGCGTATCGCACCCGCTGGGTTGCCTATGCCGAGCGCTCTTCTCGAAGTGAGCTTGTACAATCGCCCTCCGCCATCCTGCTGACATTTCTCGACTGTTCATCGCAATCCACGAAAAATACACGTTGCCTCAGTTTTTTCTGATTGAGGATTTCTGGCTCTCTGCGTTTTGTTTGCCGGAACCTTGCCGAGATTTCTGGACCCTGTTGGGAGACGGCAATGAGTGAGTTTGCTCGGCCCAGAGAATCCGATTTCTGAAAGGAACACGCCCATGGCCACAACCTGGTTGACCGACGAAGAACTGGATGACCTTCGCCAGATCGACACTTGCATGGTCGCGAACGCGCTTGAGACTTTTAACGTTCGACTGCGCAACACCGGGTTTACCGACGCGAGCATTCGCTGCATGTTTGAGGATGCGCCGCCGATGGTGGGGTATGCGGTCACGGCCCGGCTGCGCAGCGGCGAGCCGCCCATGGTGAGCCACCAGTTCCATGACCGGGCGGATTTCTGGAACGCGATTCTCAAGATTCCGGCGCCGCGGGTTCTGGTGCTGGAGGACGAGGATACTCCCGCCGGTCGCGGGGCGTTTGTAGGAGACATGCATGCGGCCATCCTGAAGGCCCTGCACTGCATTGGTTATTTGACCAACGGAGCTGTGCGAGAATTGCCGGCAGTGCGGGCGATGGGGATGCGGTTGTTTGCCGGAAACATTGCGGTCTCGCACGCTTACGCCCACATTTTCGACCTGGGCAGCGCAGTGAACGTGGGTGGGCTGGAAGTGCGTCCTGGGGATCTGCTGCACGGCGATGGGCACGGCGTGCTCACGATCCCGAGGGAGATTGCCGCGCGGATTCCAGCGGTTGCGGCAGAACTGCGGCGGAGGGAGCAGAAGGTGATCGAGTTTTGCCGGTCCAGCGGATTTTCGGTGGGGAAGCTGGGCGAGGTCATGAAGGAAAGTTAGGCGGAGACGGCGCCAAACGAAATTGCGAAGGCTGGTCAAAGACACACCATGACTCAAAACTGCACTTTATCCATCACGCCATCTAACACGCGCGCCTGCAGGCACAAGCGATCGATTGCGTTGGCGGGCCTGGCAATCGCGATCGCAGCCGGCCTGTCTTCCTGTTCGGGAGATCGCAGCCCGGTTCAGGCGAGCGGTCCGACGACTACCGTGGGCGTGACCAAGGTGGTGAAAAAGTCTCTGGGACGGCAAATCACGCTGTCTTCGGAGCTGGTGCCGTTTCAGGAGATTGATGTGTATGCCAAGGAATCGGGCTACGTGAAGAAGTTGATGGTCGACTATGGAACGCACGTAAAAGCGGGCGAGGTGCTGGCGATTCTTGAGATTCCGGAGTTAGAGGCGCAACTGCAGGAAGACCAGGCGGAAATCAAGAACGCGTTCAACCAGGTGACGAGGGCGCAGCACGAACTGGAGCGTTACCAGGCGCAATACAAAGCTCTGCATCTGCAGTACACGCGTTTGAACGGAGTGTTCGAGAGCCAGCCCGGCATTGTGGCGGAGCAGGAAGTGGATGACGCGCAGGGGAAAGATCTGGCGGCGTCTTCGCAAGTGGACGCGGGGCAGGCGGCTCTGGATGCCGCGCAGAGCCAGCTCTCCGTGGCCCGGGCAAAACTGGGTCACGATCAGAGTCTGTTCGATTATTCCAAAATTACGGCGCCGTTCGCTGGGATCGTGACTGAGCGTTACGCGAATCTCGGTACGTTGGTGCAGGCGGGGACGGGTTCGAGTACGCAGGCGATTCCGATCGTGAAGCTTTCTGAGGACGATCTGTTCCGGCTGGTGATTCCGGTTCCGGAATCCTACGTGCGGTATATCAAGGTGGGCGATCCCGTGGATGTGAGTGTGCCTTCGCTGAACCGGACGTTTCCCGGGAAGGTGGCTCGGTTCTCGGTCGACGTGCAGTCGAATACGCGGACGATGCATACCGAAGTCGATGTGGCGAATCCGCAGCGAGTTTTGCTGCCGGGACTTTATGCCGATGCCGATCTTCACCTCGACCAGAAAGAGAATATTGAGTCGGTCCCGGTGCAGGCGTTGAGTCACGAAGGCGATAAAACGGCGGTGTTCGTGGTGAACCCCGATGGAGCGCTGGAAGAGCGCTCGGTGCAGGTCGGAATCCAGACCAGCCGCGATGTGGAAATCGTTTCTGGATTGAAGGAGGGGGAGCAGGTGGTGGTGAGCGACCAAAGCGGGCTGAAATCCGGGGAAAAAGTTGTCGCTCAAACGATCGCAGTGCCGGAGTATCACGAAGGGGACGCGCAGTAGAGGAAAGTTTGGCCGCATCGGGTCGTCGGGATGTGAGCGCGCGATCTGAATAAGGCGGTGTGAGGACGTCTAGAAAAATCAGGAACGGATAGGGATTATGCCGGGATTTTCAATTCGCAATCCGTATTTCATTGTGGTGATTTGCTTGATGCTGCTGGTGATTGGGGCGACCAGTCTGCTGCGCATGCCAGTCGATTTGTTTCCGCCGATCAATCTGCCGGAGGTGGTGGTGGCGACGTTTTATTCGGGCATGCCGCCGGAGGACGTCGAGACCGACATCACCGATCCGCTGGAGCGGTTCTTCACACTGGCGTCGGGCGTCGATCACATGGAGTCGCGATCGCTGCTCGGGCGTGAGCATCATCAAGGTGTACTTCCAGCCGGGAACGAGCCCGGATGCGGATGTAACGGAGTTGTCGAATCTGGCGCTGGCGGATTTGAAGCGGCTGCCGCCGGGGACGCTGCCCCCGGTGGTGCTGAAGTTCGATGCCTCCAGCTTGCCGGTCGCGCTCGTGACTGTGAAGGGCGAAGGCCTGAACGAAACGCAGTTGCACGATTACGCGCAGTTTCAGATTCGTAATCAGATCGCAGTTGTGCCGGGCGCGGAAATCCCGGGTGTTTTCGGCGGGACTTATCGGCAGATCATGGTGTATGTGGATCCGTACAAGTTGTCGTCGCGGCAGCTTAGCCCGATGGATGTGGTGAGCGCGGTTAACAATTCGAACCTGATTCTGCCCGCGGGCGACGTGAAGATGGGGCCGTACGATTATTTCGTCTACTCGAACAGCCTGGTGGACGACATGGAGCAACTGGGCAAGCTTCCGCTCAAGGTCAACGGACATTCCTGGGTGACGGTGAACGATGTTGGGAAGGCGGAGGACTCGCACGGAATCCAGACGAACGTGGTGCGCATCGATGGGCAGAAATCGGTTTACATTCCGATCATGAAGCAGGGCGGCGACACCAACACGATTGCGGTGGTGAATGGAGTTCGCGAGACTGATCAAGCATCTCTACGACATTCCGCAGCAGATGAAGACCAGCATCGTGTTCGACCAGTCGGTGTACGTCAAGGAAGCGATCAAAACCGTACTGCACGAGGGCGCTCTGGGGTTGATTCTGACCAGTTTGATGATTCTGATTTTTCTGGGCAGCTTTCGCGCCACTTCGGCGGTTCTGCTTTCGATTCCGCTGTCGGCGCTGGCGGCATTCGTGATTCTGGCGATGATGGGCGGGACGATCAACACCATGATTCTGGGAGGAATGGCGCTGGCGTTCTCGCGCGTGATCGACAATTCCGTGATCTCGCTGGAGAATATTTACCGTCATCTGGAGATGGGAGCCGCGCCGATGGTCGCGGCGGAAGTGGGCGGATCGGAAGTGAGCCTGGCGGTGCTGGCGGCGACGCTGGTCGACGTGGTCGATTTCTTTCCCGGTCGTCTTCCTGTACGGCGTTGCCAAGTTTTTATTTTCTGCTTTAGCTCTGGCGTTTTGCCTGTCGCTGCTGGCTTCGTTTGTGGTGGCGATGACGGTAATTCCGTTGTTCTGCTCGCGTTTTCTGAAGGCCATGCCGCACGGCGAAGTTCACGACGATAAACAGTACGATCCCGCGGTGATGAATCCTTCGCGGATGGATAAATTCAACGCCCGCTTCAACCGGATGTTCAACAGCGGTTTGGACTATTACGAGCGCTGGGTGCGGCGGGCATTGCAGCGGCCGGGACTGACAGTCTTGATCCTGAGCGGAGTATTTCTGGCGAGCCTGGCGATTTATCCGCTGCTGGGGTTGGCATTTTTTCCGAAGACCGATGCGGGACAGTTCACTATCAATCTGAAAGTTCCCACCGGAACGCGCATCGAAGTTACGGACCAATACATTGAGAAAGTGGAAGACCTGATCCGAGGCGAGGTCGAGGCCAAGGACCTGAGGAGGATCGTTTCCAATATTGGCGTGGTGCCGGATTTTTCTGCGCTCTATACCACGAATTCCGGGCCTTATACGGCGACAGTACAGGTGCAGTTAAACGAGTCGCACCGGCTGAGCAGTTTCGCGTATATGGACCGTGTGCAGAAAAAAATGGCCAGCCAGTTTCCCGATGTTCGGACATTTTTTTCCAGCGGATCTATGGTGGATGCGATTTTGAACACGGGTAAAGCTGCGCCGATTGACGTGCAGGTGAGCAGTCCGAACCTGGAAGAAATTCACGGCATTGCGGAGAATCTGGCGGCGGAGATTCGCAAGGTGCATGGTATTGGGCAGGTGTATGTGCCGCAGGATATGAACTATCCGGCGTTGCGGCTGGATGTGGACCGGGTGCATGCCGGAGAGCTGGGACTGTCGCAGAAAGATGTCGTCGACAACGTGATTACTGCGCTGAATTCCAATTACATGATCGCGCCGAATTATTGGGTCGATCGCAAGAGCGGGAACGATTATTACCTGACGGTGCAGTTCTTCGAGAAGGGGCAGGCGGCGATTCATAACATGGCTGACCTGGGGCAGATTCCGTTGCGCGATCCGAGCGCGAGGGCGGACATGAACTGCGGTCCCAGCGGACATCCGTCGCTGGGAGCGGGGCAGCCCGGCTGGGCTTGCGCGGGCGAGGGCGGGGCGACGACGGTCCTCAATAACGTCGTGAGCGTGAAGCAGGTGCAGACTCCGACCGAGGTCGACCACTACCAGATTCAGCGCGTGGTGGACATTTATGTGACTCCTGCGGGCGAAGACCTGCGGCGCGTGACCGGCTCGATTCGCGACATTCTGGCGAAGGAAAAGATTCCTGGCAACGTGCGAGTGAATCTGCGCGGGATGGTGCAGGGCATGGAAGCGTCATTCAAGAGCTTTGCGTTTGGATTTCTGATTTCGTTTGTGCTGCTGTTTCTGATTCTGACGGCGCAATTCAAATCGTTCATCGATCCGTTGCTGATCATGCTGGCGATTCCGATGGGATTTGTGGGCGTACTGATTATTTTGCCGCTCACCGGGAGCACGTTGAATGTGATGTCGCTGATGGGAGTGCTAATGCTGGTGGGGATTGCGGATTCGAACAGCATTCTGATTGTTGATTTTGCGCACAATCTGGAGCGGCAGGGATTGTCGCCGGAGGATGCGGTGATTACGGCGTGCCGGGTACGGCTACGGCCGATTCTGATGACGTCGCTGGCGACAATTATCGGGATGATTCCGATGGCTCTGAAAATGGGGACGGGCGCGGAACAGTATGCGCCGATGGCGAAGGCGATCATCGGAGGACTGACGTCTTCGGTGTTACTCACGATTTTCATCGTGCCGGCGGCTTATCTGCTGGTGTATGGAAAAAAGGGAGCACAGAATCCGCCGGCGCTCGCGGAGGAGATGCAAAGATGAAGCAGGAGCAGAAAAAAATCGGCGATCTGCGCATTGCTGCTGGGGTTGACCCTGAGCGGCTGGGCGCAAGAGACCAGCCGCGTTGCGTCTTCGAATCTGCCTTCGGCTCCCGTGCCACAGATGGGATCTGCGGCGAGCGATCGCCACTGCCCGACAGGCAGCGGCGCGGGCAACTGCTCAGGGCAGCCCCGGAGTTCCTGCGATGCTTTCGGTGAAGGATGCGGAGGCGCTGGCGCTGAAGAACAATCCGCAAATTTCGGTTGCGCGGCTGAATGCGCTGGCCTCGCAACAGGTCACGCGTGAAGCGAGATCTAGTTTATGGCCGACGGCCAACATCGATGTGACTGCAGTGGATGCGAATCCGGGGTCGCGCATCACGGCTGGGGCGCTGAATAATCCCACGGTCTATCAGCGAGCCGCCGTGGGCGCCTCTGTGAGCCAGCTGATTACCGATTTCGGACGGACTACGAACCTGGTCGCGAGCGCGAACCTGGCCGCGAAAGCGGAGAACCAGAACGCGCTCGCCACGAAGGAGCAGATTCTGCTGGCGGTGGATCAGGCTTACTATAACGCGCTGCAGACGCAGGCGGTGCTTACGGTTGCGCAGCAAACGGTGAAGGATCGGCAGACAGTTTCCGATCAGGTGGGCGCGCTGTTCCGGAGCAAACTGAAGTCGGAACTGGACTTCAGCTTCGCCAATGTGAATCTGGCGCAGGCGAAGCTGCTGCTGCTCGATGCCGAGAACAATGTGAACGGGGCGCAGGCTGCGCTGTCTGCCGTGCTGGGTATTCCAGAGTCTGCAGAATTTTCAACTGGTCAGAAGATACGCTCGCCGATAGTTCCGCCTGCGGAGAATGTGGATGATCTGATCGCCACGGCTTTCACGATGCGACCGGAAATTCTGGCGCTCGAGTTTCAGTCGGAGTCGGCGCAGGAAATTTCAGAAGGCGGAACGCGACTTGTTGTTTCCCGACATCCGGGCATTGGGCGCGGTGGGCGATACTCCGGTGCGCAATCCAATTATTTCCAGCTGGTATGGCGCGGTGGGGGTGAACATCGACATTCCGGTATTTAAGGGGTTTCTCTATACGGCGAGGGCGCGGGAGGCGTCGCTGCGGGCGCAGGCCGCGCAGGAAAGATTGCGCGATCTTCGCGACCGAATTGCGCGCGACGTGCGCACCAGTTGGCTGAATGCCAAGACGGCGTACGACCGGTCTGGCGGTGACGCAGCAATTACTCGATCAGGCTAACCTGGCGCTCAATCTGGCACAGGCGCGTTACAAGCTGGGGCTGGGTTCGATTGTCGAGCTCAGCCAGGCGCAGCTGCAGCAGACGCAGGCGCAGATCAGCGATGTGCGGCGCGGGGTATGACTACCGGCTGGCGCTAGCGGTGTTGCGGTATCAGACGACTGGGATATAGCACGCTGATGATCTCTGGGCCACCTGGCGTCGCTGATAAGCGAACAAAATAAAGAGGTGGCATGTGGGCCGAAGCCCGCGCTGCCACCCCTTTCCTTAATTCAACCCACCGTGATTCAACTTGCCAGTTTCAACTCGTTGCGGGAGGTCATTGTTCTCCCACGAAGGCTGAGGATGCGGCGTCGGAGCTGCTCATGGCAGTGCCCCAGACTACGCTGTCGGCGGCGGTTGTAGTCGAGCCCCAGACCACGCTGAAGCCCGTCGAAGTGCTGGCGCCCCAAACCACGGAACTGCCCCACACGACGGAACTGCCGGAAACGTTCGCGCCCCAAACTACCGACGAGCCCCAAACGACCGACGAACCCCAAACCACAGACGAGCCCCAAACCACGGAGGAGCCCGACGAGCCGACAGTCGAGGCGTTTCCGTTGGAAAGGGTGATCGCCCCGGTCGAAGGGTTGTAGGCCGCGGTGGGTGAAAGCGCGGCTCCCACAGTGGACGGCGCCAGATCGGTGTTGTTCATGGCGGCGTTCAGATCTACATAGCCTGCGCCCACGGTGAAGAGGTCATAGTAAGAAGTATAGGTTTGTCCGGTGGTCGGATCGGTAGCCGTCGAGGAGGTCGGGAAGGTCTTGTAGGCGGTCTTCATCAGACGCGCCTTGACCTGGTCCGGAGTCAGCACGGATGCTGTTGCAGCAGTAAAGCCACGCCGCCGGCGACCGACGGGGTCGCCATGCTGGTGCCGCTCAGCATGAAATAGTCGTGATTGGTGATGTTGCCGGCCACGATGTTGGCTGGGTATTCGGCCTCGAGCGTGGCCATGTGGTCATCGAGCGAAACCACCAGGTTGCCGGGAGCCACGAGGTCTGGCTTCACCACGTGGTCGTAGGTGGTGGGGCCCTTGGAACTGTAGCTGGCACAGGTTGTCGGTGAGGGGGAACGATCCGTTGACTTCATGGCGCCCACGGTCAACACAAACGGATCGTTGCCGGGAGCGGTGATCGTTCCGTAGCCATTGCTGCCGTTGACGCTGAAGCGGCCATAGTTGCCCGCCGCCACAACGACGACGATGCCGCCCTTCCAGGCGGCTCCACAGCCTGGCAGAGAGGATCTTGCGTGTAGCTGACGAAGATTCCGCGGCCCAGCGAAATGTTCATGACTTGAATGTTGTAGGTGTTTGCAGGGCGATCGCTTGCTGAATGGCCGCGATCACGGTGCTGTCAGTGCCCGTGCCGTTCTGGTCCAGTGCGCGAAGGTCGACGAAACTGACGGCGGGGGCTACGCCCTCGTACTGTCCGCTGGAAAGGTAACCGTTGCCGCCAATGATGCCGGCGACGTGGGTGCCGTGGCCATAGAGGTCATATTTAGCGCCACTGGAGTTGCTGGTGGGCGTCCCCGTGAAGTCCTGGTGATAGACCACGCGCGAGGTGGCCGTTCGAGTTGCGCAGATCAGGATGGTTGTCGTTGATGCCGCTATCGATCACGGCGACGGTGACGCCGGCCCCGGTGTATCCGGCGCTCCAGGCTGAAGGTACGCCGGTGGCGACATCGGTGGACTCATCCAAGACCTTCATGGGGTGATCGAGGCTGACGGACGCGATCTCGGGATCGGCCTCCAGCTTAGGTAGAGCGCTGACCGGAATGGTGAACGCCGCCCCTTTGATCATGTGCAGCTTCGCATGCAGGAGGCCGCCGCGGCTCTTCATGGTGGCGTAGTGGGCCTCGGTCGGTACTTGCTTGTATTGCACAATGACCCTTACCGTCTGGCCTTTGGCCGTGCCGTGATGGGCTTCGGCGAGCAGTCGGAGAGTTCGGGAGCGATCCGCGAGTTGAGTTGTCGTCGCTTGTCCGAACGCCATGCTGGTCGAGGCTATGCCGATTGCCAGGAGCAGCACCAGGCTCAGGCGTTTGCCCCAGGCGGCGCTGTGTCGTTCGCCGCGCTCCCGCGGTTTCGGTGAATTCTGTGTACGAACCATGAGTCTCACCCTTTCCTATGGGGGAAAGATCGAGCTTGTGCCCACTTCTCCTGTTGCAAGGGAAGCCAATCGAACGCCCGTAAGTCGTTGTTTTTAATGAGATGGTTAAGCTTTTGAGGGCCCGAGTGGGCCACTCTGTCTGCCTCGGCGGGCGCGGGACATTCTGTCCCACGGCGAGGGTGGTGAACATGACCCCTTTTCGAGGCTGGGATGTATCCGAGAGTATGGCGGCAGAGGTGGAGCGATACCGAAGCGAAGAGAGAGTCATGTCTTAGAGGGTTGCGGCTTTGGCGGCGGCCCGGGCGTTGCGGCATTTTCGGCATAGCGGCCATCAGGCGCTGCGTGTATTCGTGGCGGGGATTGAGCAAGACCTGCTCGGTGGTTCCGGTCTCGACGATCTGACCTTCGTGCAGGATCGCGATGCGGTCGCAGATTCCGGCTACCGAGGCGAGATCGTGAGAGATGTAGAGAATCGCCATTCCGAAGGCGCGGTTCAGCTCGCGAAACAGGGCGAGAATTTCGGACTGCGTAATCACGTCGAGGGCGCTGGTGGCCTCATCGGCGATCAGCAAAGCAGGACGGTGCATGACTGCCATCGCAATCAGCACGCGCTGGGCCTGCCCGACGCTCATGTGCGAGGGATATTTGCGGAGGAATTCGTCGGTTGAGGGCAAACTTACGCTTTCAGCGCGGCGCGGATGGCGCGGTCGCAATCGGCTGCCGGGCCGGAGGCGTGGGCTCGCCAGGCTTCCTTGAGTTGGGTGCGAATTTTCAGGGCCGGATTCAGAGACGAGAGCGGACTCTGCAGGACGAGCGCGATTTTTCTTCCGCGCAGGGCGCGGAGTTCGCGCTCGCTCAGGGTCAGCAGATCGGAACCTTCGAACTGGATTGTGCCTTCGGTGTTGCACGCGCTTGCCATTGAGCAGGCCGAGAATCGCCATGGCCAGGGTGCTCTTGCCTGATCCGCTCTGGCCTACCAGGCCGAGCACTTCGCCCTGGCGGATTTCGAATTCCACGTCGCGCAGCACAGCGGCTTTGCGTCGTAGCGCACGGAAAGCTGCGCGGCGAGAAGAACGTCGGGTTGGGTGCGGTGGTCCATCGTTTCCATCTTTGATCGTTTCGATCTTTAGATCTTTTCTATCTTTAGATGTTTCTTCGAAGTCCGTTAAAATCCGCGCAAGTCCGTGGCAAAGAAGTTGACTTACTTCACTGACAAGCGCTCGACGTTCCAGTATGTTTGCGGAACCAGGATCACCGGGCTTGCGCCCTGCACCGATGCAGCGACCGCCGAGAGAGCATTCCGATTGACCAGATAAATAAATGGAGCCTGCTCGACCGCAATTTGCTGCACGCGGTCGAAACTTTCTTTCCTCTTTTTGGCGTCGGCTGGAGAAGCCTGCGCCCGCATCAGGCGGTCGATCTCGGCTTCCCATGCGGTTTCCGGAGACTTTTCCGACGGATTCCACTGGTGATTTTCCGACGAACTCAGCCACACATTCATCTGCTCGTTGGGGTCGAGGCCTACGTTGGTGAGGCCGAGCAGGATCGCTTCATAGTCGAAAGTTTGCGTCATGCGCTCGATCAGGGAAGGGAAGTCGAGGGTGACCACGTTGACCTGGATGCCAATCTTCTGCAGGTCTTCCTGAATCATGGTCGCCATGCGTTCGCGAGATTTGTTGCCGGCGTTGGTGATGATGGAAAACACAACCGGGTTGCCATCTTTGTCTTTCAATGCCCCGTTTTCCAGCGGAAGCCCTCGCCCTGTAGCGCCTTCAGCGCGGCGTCGGGGGAATAACGTTCAGGCTTGAGGCGGCGTTGAACCAGAACTTGTTGGCGGGAGAAACCGGTCCGAGGGCCGCCTGCGCGTGGCCCGCGAAAAACCACGCGGGCCAGATCGTCGCGATTGATAGCCTGGGAAATGGCGCGGCGGAAATTCGACGAGCGGAACCAGTTTTTTTTATAGCGCGGCAGCGGAGACTTGGCGACTTCGTTGAACCACATCTGTTCGCTGTCGAGCGACGGGCCGGCATCATGCACGAGCTGCGGAGAAGTGGCTGCCAGCTTGTCGAAGTACTCGCTGTCGAGCGAATTGATCAGGTCGATTTCATTGCGCTTGAAGCGCAGCATTTCGACATCGCGGTTAGCCTGGATATCGAGGCGGATGGAGTCGAGATAGGGCAGTTTGCGTCCTTGCGCATCGGTCTTCCAGTAATTTGGATTACGCTTCAGTTGCACGGTGGCGCCGGGCTTGTAGTCGGCGACGACGAACGGGCCCAGGACTGCCATTTCTTTTCTTGGCGCGAGTGCGCGGAAAGAATTGCGACTTGATCGAATTGGCGGTCGAGTCCGGCTACGGGCGCGGGAAAGGTAATTGAAATCTGGGTGGGAGAAATGATTTTCGTTTCCACGTTGCCGGGTCCCGAACGGAACGCGTCTCCGGTGGGGGAGTGCAGAGCGGGATCCATCAACTGCTGCACGGTGTAGGCGACATCTTCGGCGGAAAAGGGCGTGCCATCGGAGAAGGAAACTCCGCTGCGCAGAGTGAATGTGATCTGGCGGCCGTCTTTTGAAACTGTCCAGGACTTCGCCAGTTCGGGCTCCAAAGCCTGGGTCTGGCGGTTCAGGCGCACAAGCACGCCGCCGGTCAGATAGCGGATCGCGACCGATGCGTCGTCTTCGACTTTCAGCGGATCAAACGTCTTCGGCTCGGAGCGCAGACAAAATCGCAGTTCGCCTTGGGCCTGGGCGAGGCCGAAAGAATCCCCAGGCAGGCCAGCGATGAAATGACGACGGCCAAGATTACTTTGCTGCACGTTTTTCTGCACCTTTTTCTGCACGCTGCTGAATTCGCCATCACCATTACTGCCAACCTTCTCCGGAGGCCCGATTATGCGGCTGCCTCGTTCCTGCTTTGAGAGAACAAGTTGAAACGACGTCACCACTACCACGAGCAAAACCAGTGGAACGAACTTCCATGGTTCTTCGCCCACCGAAACCAGGCCTTCGAGTTCTTTCAGCAGACTTCCCCAGGAAGGCATGGGCTCGGCCACGCCCAGGCCGAGAATCCCGAGATTCGCCTCGCTGAAAATGAACGCCGGAATCGAAATCCAGAACTGCGCATAAGAGCACGGGCTTCAGATTGGGCAGTACATGAATCCAGAACAGGCGTACTCCGCGAATTCCGGAGGCCCGTGCCTGCCGAACGAAATCCGAGTCGCGCAAGACCGCCTGCCGTTGAACACAGCACACGCGCCGCGCTCGTCCAACCTAAAAGGCCCAACATCAGAAATGTCACCAGCACCGAAACCAGACGGTGACACATTCAGCGGCAGCAGCTGCGCGAACCGTGATCAGCAGAAACAGCCAGGGCAACGACAGAAATAAATCCGTGACTGCCATCGCGGCGCGCGCCCAGGCGCCGCCCAGATATCCGGCGAGCCCGCCCACCAGAGCTGCCATCAAGGTTGAGAGCAGGGCGGCGGCTGGCGCCAGGAGGAGCGAAATGCGAGTTCCGTAGAGAACGCGAGCGAAGCGGTCGTGGCCAATCTCATCGGTTCCCAACCAGTGCTGCGCGAGGGAGCGGCATCGGTTGCCTCGCGATATTGTTTGGCGTATCCCGCAGGGGCGAGCCAGTTCGCGGCCAGCGAGACGCTGACCGCGAGTAGCAGGACTGCACACGCCAAGTTCGCCAGAAGCGGTTCGCCAGAAATTCATGTTTCTGACCTTCAATCGACCAAAGCCCCTAACCAAAACCAAAACCTCTAACCACAAAGGACACGAAGTCACACCAAGGAAACCCACTCTGGAGAACTCACGTATAGTAATCCACTCGTGATCCTTCGTGTCCTTTGTGGTTGATGCTTGTGTCTTTCAATCGTCAAAATGTGCCAGCCGAGGCTCATGCTTCCTGGCCTCGAAGCATATGTCCGATTACATCGGCTCCGGAATTGGCCAGCAAGGTTACCAGCGTCACCAGGATGGTCAGGTTGGTGAGCAAGGGCAGATCGCGGGCGAGTGCTGCTTGCCAGGCCAACTGTCCGACTCCGGCGAGGCCGCAGAGCGCTTCGACGGGGATCGCGGCACCGACGGCGAGGCTCACGGAAACTCCGGCCACTGCCAGCAACTGCGGGCCGGCCATCGGGACCACGTGCCAGAAGAGAATCCGCAACTGGCTCAGGCCTTTGGCTCGCGCGGTCATGATGTGGGGCAGTGCATAAGCTTTCGCCAGCAGATTTCGCGCGTAGCGATAGACCTGGGGAAACACGATCAGCCCGATGGCGAGCGCTCCCGGGACATTCCATAGCACCGACAACAGAGCCAGGACCGCGGCCGGAATGCAAAGAAAAGTTCCGCTGATCACGGTGGTCAGAGTGTCATAAGCCGATACGCGTAGCCATGCGGCGCTCAGCGCCAACGCCATGGCGACGGCCCAACTCAGCAGCAAGCCAACTCCGACCAGGCGCAGGGTCAGCGGGGCGCGCTGGCGGAGCAGCACGCTTACGGGCTGGCCGAGAGAAATTGAAGTTCCCAGGTCGCCACGCGCGGCGCGTTGCAGAGAGTGAAAGTAGAAACGGAAGATGTTGTGCTGGTCGAGGCGCGCCTGGCGTAATGCCTGAACACTTGCTGAGTTCAGATGAGGATCGAGTTCGGCTTCATCGGCATCGAAGCCGGGAGCGAGGCGCACCAGGGTGGCGGAGAGCAGACCTCCGAGCAGAACCGTGGCGACGATGGCGAGCGCATGCCGCGCGATTCTCTGCGCTATTTTTCGGCGCTGCATTTCCCGGCCCAGCATCGTCGAGGTTCTCCTATTTCGCCTTTGCGCCGAGAGTTTTGTTGTCCTGCTCGTGGGCGACGGCTGTGGAGTGATGGATTTGTTTCATCGAATACATTCTGCGGTCGGCTTCAGTGAGGAGGCGCTCGACATCGAACCCGTCTTCGGGACAGAAGGCCATCCCTACGCTGAGGGTGATCAGATCGCGGCCGCATACGTGGCGTCCGGACTCGATGGCCGCCTGATTCAGACGATCGGCTTTCTCCTTGGCTGCTTCTGCGGTCAGGCCGGGAGCAGTAATCACGAATTCGTCTCCGCCCATGCGAGCGACATAGTCGTAGCCGCGGCAGACGTCTTTCAGCCGTGAGGTAAACTCGCGCAGCAGTTTGTCGCCCTCGAGGTGGCCGAAGGAATCGTTGATCTGTTTGAAGCCGTCGATATCGCACACCAGCACGGCGAGCGGAGTCTTCATGCGGCGGCAGCGCGCCACTTCCTGCGCCAGATGAACAAACAGCGAGCGCGCATTGGGCAGTCCGGTCAGATAGTCGGTGGTTGCGGAACTTTCCGCCTGCTGGTACTTCAATGCATTCTCGACCGACGATGGCGACTTTGGAGGCCACGGCCAGCAGGATTCGCAAATGATCAGGCGTGAAGGCGTCGCGATTGGCCTGGTACATGGCCAGCACGCCGACCACTCCATTCAAACCTTCGAGAGGCACAACCAGCGCCGATTGCAGCGTGGTGTGCTTTCTGGGATCGACGACGTAGCCGTCTTCGACCTGCGGATTGCCATTCACGATCGGCTTGCAGTTCTCCGCGACCCATCCGCACAGTCCCTCGCCCACCTTGATTTTCAGCGAGGAGAGCATGCGGAAATTTTCTCCGCTGACCAATTCGGGCAGCAGCCAGCCATTGCGATTCACGAACACGGCAATCGAGTCATAGGGAATCATGCGGCGCAGGCGCATCGAAAGCACGGAGAGGGTTTCGCTCAAGCTCAGCGAGATGCCGAGATCCTGGCTGAGCTCGAACATGGTCTGCGCCTCTTGCCGCGCCGAGGCAATCGAGGTGAGGAAGTCGGCGCTCTCGCCGGAGCTGTGGGTAGGTATCGGTGCGTTCGAATCCAGTGGCCGGGGCCAGTCCGCGCTCCACGCGCACCGCCTTGGAAAGTCCCTTGGCGGCGGCCGGTGTCCTCCGACATCTGGGCCATCCGCTCCAGTTCGACATAACGACTCTCAAGGATTTCGACCACTTGCGGATCGAACGAAGTGCCGGAGCTTCTCTTTCACTTTCGCCATGGCCTCCACCAGCGGCAGCGCGGGGCGATATTGGCGGTGCGAGGCCAGCGCGTCCAGACAGTCCACGGCGGCCAGAATGCGCGCACCGATCGGAATTTGTTCGCCGCTGAGTCCTTCGGGATATCCGGTGCCATCCCAGCGCTCGTGGTGCGAGCGGACAATGGGCGCCACGGGATAAGGAAACGCGACGCGCTCCAGAATCTCGGCGCCCACCAGGGGATGGACTTTCATCTTTTCGAATTCTTCCGGCGTGAGCTTTCCGGGCTTGTTGATGATTTGTTCGGGGACCGCGAGTTTTCCGATGTCATGCAGCAGGGCGGCGGCGCGGAGGGCTTCGATCTCGCCCTCGGGCAGATTCAGTTCTTTGGCTACGGCGACGGCATAAGTTCGCACGCGCTGCAGGTGGGTGTGCGTGGTCTGATCTTTGGCTTCGATGGCCAGAGCCAGCGCCTCGATGGTGCGCATGTTCAGCGACGCGATTTGTTCGACGTGGCGCTTTTCGACTTCGACCCGATCCTTTTCAGCCTCCAGCCGTCCCAGGTACAGGCGGTAGGAGCGATAGACCCAGTAGATCAGGGGCAGGACCAGGAGGGAGGTTTCCCATCCCGCTGTCCGGTTCACGATGCCGACCAGTCCAACCGCGGCGGCGCCGACCAGGTAATACGGGAACGACCAGAAATAGCACTCCGACCAGACCTTGCGGCTGGATTTGCCCTCGGTCAGCGCGATGACGACGGAGATGGGCAGAGTATTGGCGAAGAAAAAAACCAGGGCCGCAACCATCAGCAAGATCGGCTTATTTGATCCGAAGTGGGCGGCCAGCCAGTGATAACTCAAGTAGGTGAGCGCGCTGGCATTGGCCATCATGCCGGCGACGTTGAACAGCACTTTGACGGGATCGAGCCGCTTGCGCGTTTGCCAGACGCTCTGCACCAGGCTGGCAGTGCAGCCAATCAGCAGCGTCTCAGGCAGGCTCAGTTCGAGCACGCCCAGCAGGATGAACAAGAAGTTCACCGACATGGTGCCGTCGATGCCGGGCAGTTGCACTTTCAATCCAGATGCCAGGACGGCGACAGCCAGATAGCAGAAGAATCGCAGCAGATCCTGCGATTGCCAATGCAAACAGGCATACCCCAGCACAACCACGCCCAACGACGCGGTGGTGCCGACGAATGCCTTCGTCTGAAGCGATAATCCGTCCGCCTCTGGTTTCATGTACAGCCTGACTGCTGCGACGCGAACTGTTGTTGCAGGGGCCCCTCGCCGTCCTCCCGCGAGCACACAAGTGTTTACGGCGCGGGTCTCTTCAACTCCGCGTCGGGCCCGTGCGAGACACACTTTTCCCGGTTCGAGCCTGCCCGAATCGTATTGCAAGGATTAGGTCTGCTAAAGCTTACTTTGGTAACCAGCGGCAAACTGGGCGTGCTGGACGAGAGGGAAGCAGGCTATTACCTTCGTTACCTGCGGCGCGACACGCTTCTCGGTTGAAGCCATCGCCTGTGTCACCATCATCCCAAACGCCCTATGCCGATTCCGCAGCGCAGTTCGGACACGCAAGATGTGCTGACCAGTTCCCCGACCGGGGGCGACAGCTCAGCCTCGACCCAGTCGCAGATGGCTGTGTTCTCCACCGATCTGAAAGGGGAGTTCACGGCCTGTAACCCTGCGTTTAGCGCGCTGTTCGGTTATTCGCTGGGAGAAGTGCTGGGGCAGGACTTCGCGGCGTTCTTTGCGCTGACCGAAAAAATAGACGGTGTGGACCATAATCCGCTGCGCCGGATGGTGCTTGCCGTCACCTCCACGCAAGTGGACTATCGCGGCCATCTGTTCGCGATTCCGAAGACCGGGGACAGTTTTCCGGTGCAGTTCTACTCGACCCTGCTGCGAGACTCCTCGGAGAAGCCGGTAGCCCTGGTCGCGGTAGTGGTGCCACTGGCTGAAGAAGTGGTGAGCGCAGTCAAGGCGGAGGCCGCCCAAGAACAAGAGCAGGGGTTGACGGGGCCGAGCGTGATTTCACGCAAGATCGACGACACGGTATTCATCCTGGCCAGCCCGGTGATGCACAAGTTCATGACGCTGGTCGATCGGGTCGCGGGCCACACGGAAACGGCCCTGATCACGGGCGAGACCGGGACCGGCAAGGAACTGATCGCACGCACGATCCACGAATCATCGCAACGCCGCAGCCGCCCGTGGGTCGACATCAACTGTGCCGCACTACCCGAGAACCTGGTCGAAAGCGAACTTTTCGGGTACGAAAAGGGCGCGTTCAGCGGCGCCGATGGTTCCAAGCCCGGCCTGTTCGAGATGGCCGACAAAGGGACTCTGTTTCTCGACGAAATCGGAGAACTGCAACTGCAGACCCAGGTGAAACTGCTGCGCGTGCTGGATGGCCAGCCCTTTTACCGTTTAGGTGGCCATCGGAAGATCCGAGTCGACGTGCGGATTGTCGCCGCCACGAATCAGGATCTGGAAGCCGCAGTGAGGGAAGGCCGGTTCCGGCAGGATCTGTTCCATCGCCTCGGGCAATTCCAGCTGCGCGTGCCACCGCTGCGGGAGCGGCCGGAGGATATTGTTGCGTTGGCGGAACATTTTCTGCGGCTGAAAGCCCCGGGTAAGAATTTTTCTACGCAGGCGATTACGGCGCTACTTTCACATGGCTGGCCGGGCAATATCCGAGAACTGCGCAACCTGGTGGCGAAAATGGCGATGGAGACTGCGGGGTCGGAGATCGACTTCGCGCGGCTGAGTCCCGCGCTGACCGGAGAACCTGCCGCGCTGCGTCAGACCGCCTCCATTCCTGTCGGCAATCTGGACAGCATGGAAGAGCAGATGATCATCAAGGCTCTGGAGCGTACGGGGGGGCAGCGGACGCTGGCGGCGGAGCAACTCGGAATCTCGCGGCGCACTCTGAGCCGAAAGCTGAAGGAGTACAACATCAACTTTGCTCCGGGCGAGAGCGCGGCGACGCTCGGCCTGATCAGCAACGAGCAGCAGAAATTTTTCCGAACCCGGGTGCAGATCGCGGTGACCGTCAAGAATTCTCACGGCGAAGAAATCAAGGTGCAGGGCGTCAACCTGAGCACCGGAGGCATGGGCCTGGACGGCTTGAAAGAACCGCTGCGATTTTCCGGATTACTGGATGTGAGTTTTGTGCTGCCGGAAAGCGAAGTTCTGTTCAGGGCTAAGGCTCGGTTGATGTGGGTGGGTGATGAAGGGCGGGTCGGCATCCGCTTTGCCGTCATCGAACCTGCACTGTTTGAGCAATTGCAGCATTGGACCAACCGGAAAATGAAAGAAGAAGGCTGGGAATTTCCCGCCTAGCGACGCTCGGATTGAGGCCGAACAGAGAGCGTAAACCACAGAGGACACAGAGGCGCACAGGGGAACCGGAGGTTTAATCGGAGCTTCCCTCCGGCGCAATCATCCTGAGTTCTCCAAATAATTCCTGCGGGACTGTTTCTGGTCGACTACGCGCCGGCGAGTTCGCGCAGGCGTTCGGCTGCGCTCTCGGCGGTGATGTCGCGTTGCGGCGTTCCCAGCATTTCGAAGCCGACCATGAATTTGCGGATGGTTGCCGAGCGCAGCAGCGGCGGATAGAAATGAGCATGAAAGTGACATTCGGGATAATCGAGGCCGTCGGTTGGCGACTGGTGAAATCCCATCGAATAAGGGAAGGGAACGCCGAAAACTTTGTCGTAGGTGGAAGTGATCTGCTTCAGGATCGCACTCAATTGCGGCGCGTCGTCATTGGCGAAGTCGTTCATGCTGCCGAGGTGGTTGCGGCTGCAGAGCAGGATTTCAAAGGGCCAGACCGCCCAAAAAGGTACGAGCGCGACGAAGCGAGAGTTCTCGGCGACCACGCGCACTCGGAGCCTGCGCTCTAATTCAATGTAATCGCAGAGCAGACAGCGATTGGTCGCGATGCGGTAGGCGGTCTGCGAAGCTAATTCCTTTGCAGGCGCATCCGGAATCGAAGCGCTCGCCCAGATCTGGCAATGGGGATGGGGGTTGCTGGCGCCCATCATGGCGCCGCGATTTTCGAAGATCTGGACGTGGTTGATGCTCGCCATTTCACCCAGCTCGCGAAACTGTTCCATCCAGGTGCGAACGACCAGTTCGATCGCGTCCACGCCCATTGTGGCCAGCGTCAGGTCGTGACGCGGGGAGAAGCAGATCACGCGGCAGATGCCCGGTTCGCCCTGGGCGATAATTAAACCCTTGGAGTCGACACCTATATCTATGCGTTCGCGCGAAGTATTGAGCTTCAATGCGGCGAAGTCGTTGTCGAAGACGAAGGTGGTCGGCGTAGGCAGGATTGTGAATGCCGCCCGCGCGGGTGTTGCCGGGGCAAAGGTAGCAGCTCGGATCGTATTCCGGCTCTTTCGCGGTGGGCAATTGTAGCAACTTCTCCCTGCCAGGGACGGGTTGCGCGGTGGGGCGAAACCAGCACCCACTCGTTGGTCAGGGGATTGAATCGGCGATGAGGATCTTCGGTGAGGTTCAAGAGTTGGCCTGGCAGCATTTTACGATGAGTGGAGTTTTTCCGGCTGCGCTGAATTCATCGGCCTGGTAGAAAGCTAGTAGGTGGAAAACTAGCACGGTGAAAAACTAGCACGGTGAAAAACTAGCCTGCCGTTCTCCACGGGCGCGTGGCATAATCTTCGGCAACGTCTCCGAATCAGGTGCCAACCCATGCGTCCAGTGCTGACCGCCGTTGTCATTCTCTGCCTTTGTTTCCTGGGTGGGAGTTCGCCGTGCGCAGCGGCCGCTAGCCCGAAGTCCCTCCAGATTTATTTCATCGATGTGGAAGGCGGGCAGGCGACGCTGGTGGTGACTCCGTCGGGCCAATCGCTGCTGATCGACACAGGCTGGTCCGGATCTGAAGGACGCGACGCGGACCGGATACTGGCTGCTGCCCACCAGGCCGGCGTCACGCAACTTGATTATGTCCTGATCACTCACTATCACCGCGATCACGTGGGCGGCGTGCCGCAGCTGGTCGACGGCATCAAGGTAGGCACGTTTGTGGACCACGGGCCGAATCAGGAAGATTCCGAAGTGACGCGCACCGACTACGCGGCTTATGAAAAGGCGATTGCTGGGCACGCTCATGTGGTGGTCAAGCCAGGGTGGGGGCTGCCGATCAAAGGCATCCAGGTGCAAGTGCTGGCCGCAGCTGGAGATCTCATTGCGCGCCCATTGCCAGGAGCGGGGGAAGCGAATTCGTACTGTAAGTCAGAGCCTGCGGCGGGGGTGGACAACTCCGAGAATGCCCGCTCGGTGGGGGTTCTGATCACCTACGGGCACTTTCGCTTTCTCGATCTCGGCGATCTGACCAAGCAGAAGGAACTTGAGCTTGCCTGCCCCAATAACATGCTGGGCACGGTGGACCTTTTTCTGGTGACGCACCACGGGTCGGACCTGTCGAATCCGAAGGCGCTGGTATGGGCGCTGCATCCGCGAGTCGCGGTGATCGACAACGGGCCGCGGAAGGGGGCGAGTCCGGCGGCGTGGCAGATCGTGCACGATTCGCCCGGGTTGGAAGACTTGTGGCAACTGCACTACGCAGAAGAATCGGACCGAGACCACAATGTTGCCGAGAACCGGATCGCCAACGTGAAAGAAAACTGTGAAGGGAAGTACATCAAGGCTACGGCGGAAATGGACGGGACGTTCACGGTCACAAACGGGCGGAACGGAGAGCAGAAGACTTACTCCAAGAGATGATCACGCTACAATCCTCGACCATGATCGTGATCGTGATGGGAGTTGTCGGGTCGGGGAAGACGACCGTTGGGCGGCTGCTGGCTGGGCAACTCGGCTGGGGATTCGCGGACGCGGACGATTTTCATTCGGCGGCGAATGTGGAGAAGATTCGCCGCGGTATCGCGCTCGACGACGATGACCGGCGGCCGTGGCTGGAAAGTCTTCGGACGGCGATTACTCAATGGATCGCCGAGAAGCGCAGTTTTGTGCTGGCGTGCTCGGCTTTGAAACGCAGCTACCGACAGGAACTCTCAGTTGGGCCGGAGGTCCGGTTTGTGTACCTGAAGGGAAGCGCGGAACTGATTGCCGAGCGGCTGCGCTCGCGGCACGGACACTTCGCGGGCGAACAGATACTGGCCAGCCAGTTTGGCGATCTGGAAGAGCCAGAAGATGCCGTGATCGTTGAAATCGCAAGGCCGCCGCAGCGGATTGTCGCCGAGATTCGGGAGAAGCTTGGGTTGGCGTAGAATCCTGGCGACCGCACTACGCTCGGGTTTATTAAGGAAGCTCTGAGTTAGGTCCCGACAGAGAGAGCGTGAACCACAGAGGACACAGAGGCACACAGAGGAACCCAAAGGCCTAATCGGAGCTTCCAGAATGGCTCTGATAAAGCACGGCTCTGATAAAGTTACGGCTCTGACGAAGCCCGCTCCACTGGAAATCCGGAACCTACACTTGGAAACCGCTCCCGACCGCCTGGAATCCGCCGTCATCTCCCGACTGATGTGGCGGCTGATGCCGTTTTTATTTCTGCTCTACATTGTTGCCTACCTCGACCGAATCAATGTGAGTTTCGCGGTGCTCCAGATGCGTGGACAGCTTGGGCTGAGCGACCGGGTCATCGGGCGCGCGCAAGGAATGTTCTTTGCGGGCTATTTCTTCTTTCAGATTCCGAGCAACATGGTGCTGGAAAAATTCGGGGTGCGGAGGTGGATTGCCGGCCTCATGGCCACGTGGGGATTGATTTCCTGCATGATGATATTCATCCGCGGGCCCATCAGTTTTTATAGCCTGCGATTTTTGCTGGGCGCCGCTGAGGCGGGATTCTTCCCGGGCATGATTTTCTATTTGAAGCGCTGGTTCCCGGCGCGTGCCCGGGCTCGCGCCGTGGCCTGGTTCATGACCGCGAATCCGCTGGCAGGCATCGTGGGCAGTCCGGTTTCAGGAGCGTTGCTCGGGCTGACCGGAAAAGGGCTCTCGGGATGGCAATGGATGTTCCTGATGGAGGGTGTTCCCGCCATTCTCCTGGGCGTGATCGTGCTGCGGGTTCTCTCGGATAGGCCGCAGCAGGCCGCCTGGCTGAAGGGCGAAGAGCGCGTCTGGCTGTTGGACAAGTTGGCCAGTGAGCAGCAGGCGGAGTCGGCACTGAAGCAGGCAGGATTTTGGCAGGTTCTGATCGCGCCCCGAGTCTGGATGCTTTCTGTGGTTTATTTCGGCGTCTCTACCACCATGTACGGGGTGACATTTTGGTTGCCGAGCCTGATTCAATCGTTGTCTGGGCTGGGCAATTTTGCGACGAGCCTGGTGGCTGTGCTTCCGTTCGTCGCGGCCACGATTGCGATGGTGTTGGTCGGAATCAGCTCGGATCGTACGGGAGAGCGGCGATGGCACACGGCGCTTCCTGCGTTCTGCGCGGTTCTGGCTTTGGTGGTTGCGGCCTACGGAACCGTCCCAGCGCTGGTAATTGCAGGAGTCGGGCTCGGAATGGCTGGCGCCGAGGCCATGGTGGGACCTTTCTGGGCCATGGCGACCACTCGCTTGGCTGGTTTGCCGGCGGCCGCCGGGATCGCGATGATTAACTCGCTGGCGAATCTGGGAGGATACTTCGGTTCGGACATCATCGGGTTTTTCCGCGCGTCAAACGGCGGATTTCGCGGGGGGTTGCTGGCGATCGCGGCAACGATGGCGTTGAGCGGAGGGATGGCATTGATCGTGGGGCGGGAGCCGTCGTCCACAAAGTGGCCACGGGCAGGTTGAGGATGCGTTCGTCTGGCAGGGTAAAGAGAAAAAGCGATAACCACCAAGGGCACCCTTCGACTTCGCTCAGGGCAGGCTCCGGATCACGAAGGAAACACATGGAAATGAAGCCCTTCGAGTGACTTCGTGCTGTTCTGGCCAAGTTCTCCCGACGGAACCAACTGGCGGGACGACTTTCGCTTCGCTCAATGCGCTCAATTGTTTACAATGAAAGTTTGGTCTGACCATTCGTGCGGGAGCCCCGTAGAGGGACGAACGGCAAATTTTGGAATCGACTAACCACAATTCCGGCGCGGGCCCGACCGTTTACTGGCGGGTGGAGGGCAGCCTGCTTGACCTGACCGTGGTCGAACCGGTGGCGTTCTTTACCTGGAATGCGCAGACGTTTGCCGAGCGTTTCCGGCGACGCGGGCTGATCTTCCTGATGGCGCTGTTGCGGCCGTTTCTTTATTCCACGAACCGCAAGTTCGCTACACGAGTGGTGCATGCCGTTTTGCGGGGAGTGACTCGCGACCGGCTGGACCTGCTCGGCGAGGAATTCTTTCAGTACAAGTTGAAGCCGCGGCTGAAGGAGCGAGGCGTGGGCAAGGTGCAGGAACTGGTGCAAGCCGGAGCAGAGGTCGTGCTGGTCAGCCAGGGGTTGGAGCACGTGATGCGGCCGCTGGCCCAGCATCTGGGGGTAAGGCGGATTGTGGCCAACCGCCTGGAGTTTCGCGATGGTATGGCCACCGGCAGGTTGCTGGAGCCGGTGATCCGGCCGCGCGGGGCGTTCGCGAAGTTCAGAGAAGAGAATCCGGATGGTCGCAGGGCTCCGAAAACTCTGGCGCGGCAACTGGATATTTCCGTGGAGGAGTTGCGGGCGGCGGTGATTCCGGCGGAGCGGCGGCCGGTGGTCGCCGACGCCGCCGATTGTTCATTTCGAGGGTCAGAGGCAGGCGCAGGGATTTTCGGTTCGCCACGCGTTCGCGGGAAAGCACGTGATGCTGATCGGCGTCACGGGATTTATTGGCAAGGTCTGGCTGGCGAATACGCTGCTGGAGTTGCCGGACGTGAAACGGATTTACTCTGCTGATCCGGCGGCAGAAGTCGAATCCGGCGGAGCGGCGATTCGAGAAGATGGTGGAAGATTCGCCGGTGTTCGATCCGCTGTTTCAGCGGCATGGCGACGGGCTGCCGGAGTTTCTGCGCGAAAAGATCGAAGTGGTCGAAGGCGACGTCACCCAGCCTGGGCTCGGACTCGAATGCCGAGACGGCGCGCCGACTGCAGAAGAATCTCGATCTGATCATCAACAGCTCCGGATTGACGGACTTCAATCCCGACCTGCGCGATGCGCTCGCGACCAATACCGACTGCCGCGATGAATATTCTCGAGTTCGTCCGTGCGGCAGATCACGCCGGGCTTCTGCATCTTTCTACTTGCTACGTGGCTGGCGAGCAGGATGGGCGGGTCGGCGAAAAGATCACTCCGAACTACACTCCGCGCGGGTTGGCGGATTTCGACGCCGAGCAGGAATGGCGCTCGCTTCAGGAATTGGTGAAGCGGGCCGAGGTCCAGGCGGAGAGCGACGAAGTTACCTCGGGACTGCGCATGCAGGCGCAGTCGAAGGAACATGCGGCGAAAGACTTGCAGGGCGCGGCGCTGGAGAATCAGATTCGCAAGAATCGAGTGCGCTGGCTGAAGACTTATCTGACCGAGGCCGGGAACGCGACGCGCCAAGGAACTGGGCTGGCCGAATACTTATACGCTGACCAAGAGTCTGGCCGAGTCGCTGATCGCGAAACATGGCGCCGGACTGCCGATTGCGGTGGTGCGTCCGGCGATTGTGGAAACATCGGTTTCGAAACCGTTCCTTGGGTGGAATGAGGGCATCAACACTTCGGCGTCGCTCTCGTATCTGCTCGGGAACATATTTCCGGCAGTTGCCGACCAACGAAAGCAAGCGGCTCGACATTATTCCCGTGGATGCGGTGTGCAGTGGAATGACGCTGATCGCGGCCGCGATCATGGAACGGCGGCATGATCCGCTCTACCAGTTGGCGACTTCGGTGACCAATCCGTGCGACATGGGGCGGTCGATCGAGTTGACGTCTCTGGCGCACCGCAAGCACTACCGTGCGCAGGAAGGGCTGGAATCATGGCTGCGGCTGCGGTTCGATGCGATTCCGGTTTCGAAGACGCGGTACAACCGGATGTCGGCGCCGGCGCAGAAGGCGATCGTGAAGTCGATTCAACGCATCATGTCGCCGCTGCCGCTGAAGAAAGCGCCGCTGGTGAAGACGGAAAGAAGCCTCGAACGGCTGGAAAAACTCATCGAGCTGTTCGAGCCGTTTATTCTGTTGAACGAGCATGATTTCACGGCGGAAAATGTCGAGAAACTTTCGTTCGCGCTCGTGCCGGAAGAGCAGGGTATTTTCGGGTACGACACGCGCGGGCTGGATTGGTGGGAATATTGGATCAACATTCATATTCCGGCGCTGCGCCGCTGGACCTATCCCCTGATTGAGGGCAGGCCTCTGGAGGCGCGGCCTGCGCGCAGCTTTCGCCTTGCGCCCGCCAATGGAGACGCCGTGAAGACCGGGACCAACGGAGCCACGTGGCGATATTCCTGACCGGGTCGACCGGATACATCGGCGCGCATGTTGCCGCCAATCTTCTGGAAGAGCATGGCGCCTCATTGAACGTGCTGGTGCGGGCGCGCGATCCGCAGGAAGCGCAGGTGCGGCTGTGGCGCGCCCTGCAGTTGCATCTGGAGTTTCCCCGCTTCTACGAATATCTGCAGACGAAAGTGCGGATCTTTTGCGGTGACTTGACTTCTTCTGGATTTCGGCTTGAACCGCGATGAATACGACCGACTGGTGCACACGACCGATTCGGTGATTCATTGCGCGGCGTCGCTGAACCGCAAGTCAGAGAAAAGTTGCCTGAACGTGAATCTGCGGGGCACGCTCGAAGTGCTGACTCTGGCGCGGCATGCCGAGCACTATCACGGCCTGCGGCGCTTCAGCGAGGTCAGCACGGTCGCGGTGGCGGGCAAGCGCAGCAACGAAGTGGTGACCGAGGATCGGTCGATCGAGTGGGACCGTTCGGACTATGATCCTTACGCGCGCACCAAGAAATTCTGCGAGCACATGACGCGCGTGCTGCTGCCGGATACGCCGAAGACGGTCTTCCGCCCGAGCATTGTGCTGGGCGACAGCCGGCATGCGGAGACGACCCAGTTCGATATGGTGAAGGCATTCGTGTTTCTGGCTGGACTGCCCGCGTTGCCGTTTCGTCCGACGGACAAGATCGACATCGTGAACGTGGATTTCGTTGCGGACGCGATTGCGACCTTGCACCAGAAAGAGCAGCCGGACGTACGACACTTACCATCTTTCTTCGGGGACGGGGTCGCAGACGTTTCGCGAATTGACGACGGCGCTGGCTGCGGCGCAGCAGAAGCGCGGGCCGGTGTTTCTGCCGTTTGCGGAGAAGCCGTTTTCCGGCTCGGTGAACTTTCTTTCAATCGCAAGGGCGCGATCGGCCAAGGGGGCTTCGCTGCTGAAGGTGTTCATGCCGTATCTGGTGTGGAACACGGTGTTCGACAACACGCGTGTGACGTCTGAGCTGAAGCGCAAGCCGGTTCCGTTTTCGCAGTACAGTTTTCCTTTGCTGAAGTTCAGCCGCGAGAATAATTTCGAATACAAGTACAAGCCCTGGCCCGCCGCTGCCGGAGGGACCGCCGCATGATGGACTTCGTATTCTGGAGGCATGGGTCAGCGGCAACATCGAGCGCGCGAAAGCGCGATGGATGCTGGGCGGCGGGCCAGCCGTGGCAGCCTGGCGAGAAACTGAAACTGCTTTTCGCCGGATACAACGGCACGCGCAACATGGGATCGGACGTGCGAGTCGACGAAATGCTGCGCCAGATTCGCCACATTCTGGGCGCGGAACGGGTCGACTTCAGCGTGATGAGTCAGAACTTCGAATTTTCCAAGGGATATTTCGAGGGCACCAAGCAGGTGCATCTTCCCGATATTTTTCCGCCGTTCTTGTCTGACGAAGTTCCCAGGCATCACGGCGTGGTGGCGTGCGAAGGCTCGATGTTCAAGAGCAAGTTCGCCAACGCTCTGACCACGATGATGATCGGCTCGCTCGGCATCGCCGCGGTGCAGAACAAGCTCTCCGTTGGGTATGGCGCGGAAGCCGGGCACATGGATCCGCTGGTCGCCAAGATGTGCGGGCGCTACTGCAAGAATTCGCTGGTCATCACGCGCAATGAAGAGTCGCGCACGGTCTTGCGCGAACTGGGCGTGCCGACGGAACTGGGCACGGATACGGCATGGACTTTTGAGCCGCGTCCGGCGGAGTACGGGCAGAGCGTTTTGCGGCAGGTGGGATGGGACGGTCGTACGCCGGTGCTCGTGGTTTGTCCGATCAATCCGTTTGAGTGGCCGGTGAAGGCGTCGGTAGCCAAGTCTGCGCTGCACAGTCTGACCGGGGCCTACAAAGAAAGCCATTATCGCGGACCGTCTATTTCCACAACTCGGGGCCGGCGGCCGATCGCGCCTACGAACATTACTGGACCTCGATTGCGAACGCGGTCGACGCATTCCGCAAGCAGAGGAATGTGTTCGTGATTCTGGCGGCGACGGAGCGGTTGGATGCGCGTCCGGCCAATCGCATCGCCGAGAAACTCGGCGGAGTGCCGGTTCTGACTTCCGACCAATACAACATGTATGAACTGGTCAGCATTTTGCGAGCCTGCCACATGATGGCATCGTCGCGCTATCACGGCATCGTGACTTCCATGCCGGCGCTGGTGCCCTCGGCGGGAATCACGATGGATGAGCGCATTCGCAATCTGATGCGCGAGCGCGGCCACGAAGAGTTGCTGATGACGGTGGACGATCCGGACCTCGAGCCGAAATTGCTGGCGGCTCTGGAAACGCTGGCCACGCGAGGGCGAACGCATCGCCGACGGCATTGCGCGCACGGTGGTGAAGAATCTGAAAGTGATGGCGCGGATGGGAGTATTTCTTCGAAGAGGAAGTGCAGCGCCGATATCCCGAGTTCCCGACGCGCACCGGCGAATGGAGCTGGGAGGATTACTTGCCGCCCATGAACGCTCTTCCTCGTTGCGGCAGTTGGTGGCCGCGTACAGCTGAATCCGGCAGCGATTCCGGTACACAAGCCATGCCATTTGTCGGAGAAATCTTTTCGCAACTGAAAGCGGCGGCGGACACGAAGGTCCTGCTCGAAATCCGCGACGGCCAAGTCACGGGGGTGACCGGCGGCGAGTTCCTCGAGTTGATCGGCAAGGCGCGGACGTTTCTCGCCGTCGAAGGGGCTGAAGAAGGGCGACCGGTGCGGCACTGCTGGCGCCGAACAGCATCCGCTGGATGGCGATGGATTTGGCGGCGATGGCCGAGGGGCTGATTGTGGTTCCGCTCTACTTCCGCCAGGCCCCGGCGGAGTTGGTTGCGATGATGAAGGACAGCACGCCGGCTCGTTGGTGTGCTGTGGCGACGAGACTCTGCGCGAATGGAATCCAGCAGAACTGGACGGGGCGACAGTCGCGGAGGCGCCGCCGCATTTTCTCTTTGACGAAATCTTTGCCGGCGGGCGATGGAATTGCGCTCGACCGGTCCGCAGGTGCTCGACGACGATCCCGTCACCATCATCTACACTTCGGGCACATCCGGCGAGGCCAAGGGCGTGGTGCTGACCGCGGCAAACGTTGGATTCATGCTGGGTTGCACGTCGGCGAGGCTGGACTTGCTGATGGGAGGCCGGTCGGGGCAGGACCGGATCTTCCATTATCTGCCGTTTAGTTTTTGTGCGTCGTGGATCGCCGATGCTGACTTTCATTGCTGCGCGGGAGCCTGGTGACTTTGAATACCGACTTGACGAAGATTCCGAACGACATGCCGGCGACGGCTCCGCATTATTTTCTGAATGTGCCGCAGTTGCTCGAGCGCATGCGGCGCGCGAGTAGATGAGCAGATCGCGCAGAAGGGCGGCATCGCGCAGGCGATTTACTCACGAGCCAAGGCTGCGCGGGCGCGGCAGAAGGAAAAGCTGAGCGCAACCTGGCGATGGCTTTTGGCTGTGGCTGGCCAATACCGTCTGGTGTTTCCAGCGATTCGCAAGAAAATGGTGGGGGAGAATCTGAAGGCTCTGATCTGTGGATCGGCGCCGCTCACTCCTGAGACTCAGGATTATTTCAGCATGCTCGGCATTCCCGTGTTGCAGGTGTATGGACTGACGGAGACCACCGGGATCTGTACCATGGACGATCCGAACAACGTTGCGCCGGGGCGCGTCGGGCCAGCGATTCCCGGCATTGAGATGAGGCTCGGCGAGAACGATGAGATCGTGGTGCGGGGGCCGAATGTTTTTCCCGGCTACTGGAACCGTCCGCAGCAGACCGCGGAGGCGCTGCGCGACGGATGGTTTCACAGCAGGCGATCAGGGCGAGATGGATGCATCCGGGAAACTGGCGGATCGTGGGGCGGATCAAGAATCTGATCATTCTCGGGTCGGGCCACAAGATTGCGCCGGAAAGCATCGAAGAGGAAATTGCCCGCGCATCTGCCGGCCGCGCAGCAGGTGGTGATCGTGGGAAATGGCCGAGGATATCTTTCGGCGATTGTCACAGGGGATGTGTCGCGGCGAACAAGTGCAGGCGGCGCTCGATGCGGTGAATCCGCAGCTTCCGCACTATAAGCAGGTGCGGGCGTTTTGCCTGCGGGCGGAGCCATTCTCCATTGAGAACGGGATGCTCACGGCAAACGGCAAGCTGAAGCGCGACTCTGATTGCGGCGCGCATGAAGAGCGAGATCGAGGACATGTATCTGGTGAGGCAGGCGGTATAGCGGTTTGGGCGCACGGCGGAAGGGCCGGACTGGGCGTGCAACAATTCAAAGGGCAAGCGCTGTCATGGCAGGTTAAGGGCGGGGTCATCGAGCTGGCGCTGCATCGCGATCCGTGCAACGAACTGGGCTCGCTGTCGCTGGCTGAATTGGAGCAGTTTGCCTCTGCTCTGGACGACTTGGAGAAAGACGCGCACGCGCTGATCGTGCACAGCGAGTTGAAGTCGGGGTTTTGCGCCGGCGCCGATCTGCGCGAGCTTTACGAGCGATCGCAGACGATGGAAAAAGTCGCAGGCCGCCCGGGGCGTGCGCGATTTTCTGGAGCGAATTCACCGGTGTATTGAATCGCATCGATGCCGCGCCGCTGACGACGATTGCCGCCGTCCACGGCGTGACATTTGGCGGAGGGTTTGAGCTGGCTTTGGTCTGCGATTTGATCATTGCCGACAAGATGGCGCGCTTTTGTTTTCCGGAACTGCGCTTGGGACTGATTCCTGGATTCGGCGGAATCCCGCGCCTGAAGCGCGATTTGGGCAATGCGGTGGTGCGCGATCTGCTGCTGACCGGGCGCAGTTTCAACGCCACCAAGGCGCAGCAGATCGGACTGGTGAGCCAGGTTGTAGCGGAAGGCGAGGCGTTGCGCGCGGCTCGCGCAACGGCTGCCCAGATCGGAAAGTTTGACCGGCAGACAGCGGTCGCGGCCAAGCGGTTCATCAAGCCGATTCCGTACGAGGAATTGCGGCAGGAAATCGACATTTTCTGCGATCTGTTTTCGCGGCCCGCGGTACAAGCGGGATTGAAGAAGTTTGTCGAGAGCACGGACGCGCAGCCGTATCTGCCGTAATCGAGAACGTGAGATTAGAATAACTTGCCTATGGAAACAGCAGAAAAGACGCTCGACGAGATACTCACGCTGGCCGCGGCGCACTTCAAAGTGCCGCGCGCAAAGCTCTCTCCCGACGAAGATTTCTTCAAGGCGCTCGGCATCGACAGCCTGCAGACGCTCGACTTGCTCACGAAGCTGGAAAATCATTTCACGTCGAATTGCCGGATTACGAACTGCAGGGCGTGACGCGACTTTCGTACGCTGGCGGCGAAAGATTCAGGCGCGCCTGTGAGAAACCCATTTTTGAGAAGCCCGTTGTTGATAGCTGATGTTTGATTGTTGATTGACGGGGAACGTCAGCCTGCGGACGCGGTATCCCGTTGTTCAATCGACAATCTACAATCAACCATCAGCAATTTCTTATGCTCGATCTCCGCCAATATACTTGTCTGGGCGCGGCGCTGCGCGATGCGCTCGACCGCTTCTCCTCCGAAATCTGCCTGATCGAGGCGGAGCGCGATCGCGAGAAAGTTCGCCTGACGTACTCCGATTTCAAAGAGATTGCGCTGCCGCTGGCGCGCGCGCTGGAGGACGCCGATTACGATGCCGGCGACCGCGCGGCCATCATCATGACGAATCAGTCGAAGTGGCTGATTTCGGCCTACGCGATCTTTTACTGCGGCGGCGTGCTGGTGCCGCTGGACTACAAGCTGACTGCGGCGGAGCATCTGCAGTTGCTGGCGCATTCCAAGGCCAAAGTGCTGATCGTCGAGTACCACTTGTGGCGGGCGATCATGGAGTCGCCCGACTTTCAGAAGATTGGAACCAAGATTGTTCTGGTGACGGAAGCGCCGCTGGGCGCGGAGTTGGCGGGCGCGTTTCGCTGGGAGGATTTCAAGCGCAAGGGCGCTCCGGACTTCGTCATGCGGCAGAAGGACGATGTGGCCTGCATCGTCTACTCTTCGGGAACCGGCGGGCGGCCCAAGGGCTGCGTGCTGACGCACGAAAATTATCTGGAGCAATGCCGGGCGCTGACCGCGTGGTATCCGTTTTGGCCGGGCGTGCGGTATTTGAGCATTCTCCCCACCAATCACGCGATCGATTTCATGGTGGGTTTTATTGGGCCGTTCGTGTGCGGAGCTTGCGTGGTGCATCTGCGCACGCTGCGGCCGGAGTTCGTGCGCGACGCCTTTGTGCGCTATCGCATCACGTACGTATCGCTGGTCCCGATGATCGTGAAAAATCTGGAACGCGGACTGCGCGCCAAGTTCGACGAACTGCCGTCGTGGAAGCGGGCATACCTGAATGCGATGATTGCGACCAACCGGATGTTGACGCGCCGCCGGCCGAAGGTGAAGCTCAGCCGCATGCTGCTCTCCGAGCGTGCACCGCGGGATTCGGAGGCGAGGTGCTGGCGCTGATCACGGGCGGGGCGTTCATGGAGCCTTCGACCATGCAGTTTTTCTACGATCTCGGCATTCCGGTGGTGAATGGTTACGGACTCACGGAAGCGGGCACGGCGCTGACGCTCAACGACCTGAAGCCGTTCCGCGCCGACACTGTGGGAAAACCGTTGCCGGGAGTGGAGCTGCGAATCCTGAATCCGGATGCTGACGGCGTGGGCGAAGTGGCCGCCCGCAGCAAGACGGTGATGTCGCATTATCTCGACGATCCAGAACTGACGCTGGATACGATTGTCGATGGCTGGCTTCTGACGGGCGATCTGGGCCGGTTTGACGGAAACGGCCACCTGCAACTGTTCGGGCGCAAGAAAAACATGATCGTTACCGAGGGTGGAAAAAATATCTATCCGGAAGATATTGAAACCGTGTTCGACGGGCTGCCGGTGAAGGAGTACGCCGTGTTCGCGGCGAACTACGTGTGGCCGAAGAAAGAACTCGGGGGCGAGCAGTCTGGTGCTGGTGCTGCGGTTGGAGCAGAATCAGAGATTCGACAGCAAGTTGCTGGAGGAAATCGCTGGGCGCAATCGGCGGCTGCCTGACTTCAAGCGGGCGAGCGGATATTTGATCTGGGAGAAGGATTTTCCCCGCACTGCTTCGATGAAAATTAAACGGCAGGCGCTGGCCGAGGACATCGGAAAATCAGCAGGGCGGGAAGCGATGGTGGGATTGTGAACCGCCGCTGATACTTGCGAATGGTCGCGCGAAGTTCTCACAGCGCTGACGGAACTCCGTTGTTGCGAAAATGGATCTGAAACCTTGGGGCGAAATTATCTTGCGATTGTGAATCCGGCGGCGGGAGGGGGGCGGAGCCGCAAACTGCTGGGCCCGGCGCTGGAGCGCTTGCGGGCTGGCGGCATCGATGTGAAAGTTGTGGAGACTCGCGCTCCCGGCGAGGCGACGGAGCTTGCGCGCGAAGCGTATGGGCGTGGTGTCCGCAGTTTTATCGCGGTCGGCGGCGACGGCACTTCGTATGAAATCGTGAACGGTCTTTACCCCCAGGCGCTTGCGGGTGAGCCTCCGACGCTGGGATTTCTGCCGCTGGGCACGGGTAATTCCTTTCTTCGCGACTTCAGTCATGGAGGCGTCGAGTACGGGATTGAATCTCTGCTGGCGGAGAGGAGTCGAGCTTGCGACGTGATGCGACTGCGCCACCGCGCCGGAGTGATTCATTATATTAATTTGTTGAGCATGGGATTTTCGGCGGACGTCGCGACCTTGCGCGCCCGGAGTTTCAGCGGATGGGGAGAGTTCGGGTACGTGACATCGATCTTCCTGACGCTGGCGCGATTCAACCGCCGGCCGTTCCCGGTTCGAATCGAGAGCGCGGAAAACTTTGACGCGCGGAGTTGTCTGTTCCTGACCTTCAGCAACAGCAAGTTCACGGGCGGAACCATGATGATCGCTCCGAAAGCCGAGATCGACGACGGACTGGTGGAATACGTTCGCTGGGGTCCGATTGGGCGGTTGGGGTTGATCCGCAATCTGCCGGGCTTGTACGACGGCACGCACATCGAGCATCCGCTGGCCGAGCGCAATGCGGTGCGGCGTGTGGAGTTCAACCTGGATGCGCCCATCGACGTCATGGTCGATGGGGAAGTGCTGACGCTGCATTGCGAGGAATTAGATGTGCTTCCAGGAGCGCTCAACGTCGTCGCGTGAACGTGGTGGCGTGATGTGCGGCAGAGAGAAGTCACCGGCGATATACCGTGATATAAGGATGGGTCATGTCTGAAGAGCGGCGGAAACGGCAAGAAGAGCGCGATTCTGAGAGATCGAACGGTGGAAAAACGAAGAATGCGCTGATTTACGGCGCCGTGCTGGTCTTGCTGGTGGGAGCGTACCTCGCAGGAAGGTACCATAAGAATCACAAGTACGATTCGTTCGCGCAGTGCCTGGCAACGAAGCACGCCAAGATGTATGGCCTGTACTGGTGTCCGCATTGCATCGAACAGAAAGAAATGTTTGGCGCTTCGTTTCATTCGGTGCCGTACGTGGAATGCGCGATCAAGGGCTCGTCGGAACTGGCGCCAGAATGCAAAGCCGCGGGACTGAAACTGTTTCCCAGTTGGCAGTTTGGGACGGAAGCGCCGAAGGAAGGGGTCTTGCCGCTGGAAGCATTGAGTGAGAAGACGGGGTGCAGCCTGCCGTGACGGATTCGGCGGGGGTTCCATCTTCTGCTCCATCTTCTACTCCGGAATTGGCGAGGAACCGGGCTCTGTTTGGAGTGATCGCTGTATTATCGCTGGCGGGGGTGATGGTGTCGGCGGTGTCGCTGCAGCGCCACTATGCGAGATCGGCGACTACGCTTTGTGATATCAGCCAGAAGTTCAGTTGCGACATCGTGAACCGCAGCGAATATTCGACGGTCGAGGGCATCCCGGTGGCCGGGATCGGCGTCGCCGGTTACGCCGCACTGTTCGTGGTTGCGACATTCTGGAAGTCTCGCGCCGAGACGCCGAACCGCCTGCTGGGAGCCGCCGTTGCGGGATTGGCGTTTGCTCTGTACCTCACTTACATCGAAGCCTACGAACTCATGACCTGGTGCATTTTGTGTCTGATTTCGCTGCTGCTGATTTCTTTGATCTGTCTTTTCGCCATCGTTGTGAAAGTAAGAGGTGCGAGCGCGTAAAGCGGACCCTCCGTTGTATTCTGATAGAACTATTTTTCCGATGGAAGAAATCCAGCAAACTGAAAGCCATGGCTCGGGCCCCGCCGCTGGCGTAATCCGCGCGGAGTCGGCGACGGGAGATTTGCGCCTGCACGAATTTCGTAGCCGCGTGTTTCGGAACACGCGATTCCTGCGGGTCTGGCTGCCTCCGGGATACGAGGACGCGGCCAACGCCGGCCGGCGTTATCCGGTCCTCTACCTAAACGACGGGCAGAACCTGTTTGAGGCCGCGACCTCGTTCACTGGAGTCGAGTGGCAAGTGGATGAAACGGGCGACCGGTTGATTCGCGAAGGCGTAGTTCCACCCATGATTTTTGTGGGCATGGACAACGCGGGCCGGGAGCGGATCCGCGAGTACATGCCGCACCGCTCGCTGCATCCGATGATCCTCCGAGTGCATGGAACGCGTTATCCGGCGTTTCTGTTCAAAGAAGTAATGCCGTTCATGGCCGGTAACTACCGCGTGGCGAGCGGGCCGGAGAATACGGGGCTGGGCGGGTCGTCGCTGGGGGCTCTGATTGCGCTTTACACCGTTGCTGTGCGGCCGGGGGTGATTGGCCGATTGCTGCTGGAGAGCCCGTCGCTGTGGGCTTCGAACCGGCAGATCATCCGGCAGAGCCGCGGAGTCAAACGCTGGCCGGAGCGGGTCTTTCTGGCGACGGGAACCGCCGAAGCCGGGCGCAGGGATAAAGATCAGAGTGTGGTGGACGATGTTCGCGAACTGGCGGGGATCATGCATCACGCGGGATTGGACGACACGCGTCTGAAGTTGGTGGTCGACGACAGCGCCACTCACCATGAATCGGCGTGGGCGCGGCGGTTTCCCGAGGCGCTTGCGTTTCTGTTTGGGGAGCAGGGGTAAAACCGGCGGGCGCGCCGGACTTCGACTAGGCTCCCGTGATCGTCGCTGGTCCAGCGGTGGATGCCAGCAGACTGCCTTTGCGGGAGATGTTCCAGATCAGGTACAGAGCAGCCGCCATCGCGAGCACTGAAAGCTGGAGGTGCGTCCAGCGTGCGAAAGGGCCAAGCAGCGGCAGCATGTACGCCAGGTAGAGAAGAATTCCCAGCCAGCGAGTTGAGGGCGTGGACGGCTCACCCATGAGCCAGTCGGCCAGCAGGATGAACGCCGGCGCCAAGATCGCCAGATCGTAAACCGTGAGGTGCGGGGCCACCAGCACACTTGCGAGAAGCAGCGCCGAGAAGCGCAGAGCCAGCGGCACAGTGGGACTGCGCTTCCAGCATGCGATGGTCAGAGCGAGCACGACTGCTGCGCTTAGAACGTAAAGTGCAAGAGAGAGCGTGTGCCAGGGAAGAAGCATCGACCAGAACGTTCGCAGGGAGTGAGTTTGATAGGGCTTGGGCTCGAGCAGAGGCAGGAGGGTGCGCAGGTTCCGGAGCATCCGCATCCACTGCCGGAGTGGTTCGATTCCGTAGTAGAGAACGCCGACAGAAAGTTGGGCCGCGGCGGAGAGAGCGGCTCCGGCCACGATTTTCCACGCGCTGAGCGATACGAACGCGAGTGATACGAATACGACGGCGGAGGCCAGTGCGAGCTGCGGCTTAAAAATCAGACAGCCGAGAACCAGCCCGGCAAGAAATTCCCGGCGGTCGCGCAGGAGGAAAAACATTCCTGTGAAGCAGGCGAGCGCAACGGCGGACGTCTGACCCCAGGCGATGAGGTGAAAAAAAGCGGGAAACGCCAGAGCGAGAAGGGCGACGGTACCGCCGTGTTCGCGCAGGTGTGGGCAGGCGCGCCAGACGCTGTAGCAGCAAACGGCATAGATCACAACGCTGCAACTCCACCACAAAATCAGCGCCCAGCCGTACGAAAAATGAGCCAGCGTCGCGAAGAAAATCGAAACCTGCGGGGGATACAGAGGCAGGTAGCGAATGCCCGCGGCCTCGGGCACACGCTGCGCGGCCAGCGCGGCCTGGGCATTGATGTCGTACAACTCGGCTCCGCGGTGAGCGGCTGCCAGCGAGCCCAGGGTATAGAAATGGAGAAAGTCGGTGCCCTTGAGATTTCCGTTGCGGTCGCGCAGGCCGGGAGTCGCCACGGTCCAGAGGTAGAGCGACCAGAGGCACAGGGCAACAATCGCGCCATGAGCGCGCAAGCGTTTTACGGTCAACCAGTGCCCGGTAAGTGTGGCCATCAGATGGCCGTAATGATATCGAAGCGAGCGGGGATTTCAGCCAAACGATTTCTCAAGGCCATCTAGTTTCCGAAGACCAGCTATGCAGGTTGTGGCTGCCGGACGATCATCAACCACGACACCAGGAACGGAAACAAAAGTACCAGCGCCGCGGGCAAAAGGGGAAGACGGCTCAGCGAATCCAGTCGCGGGGGGTGCGCTAACAGCACGAGAGAAGCGATCCAAGGCCAGGCTGCGTGCGCGGTAAACGCTAGTCGGCCGAGGCGCGGCAGCTGGTTCCAGTCGCGCAGCAACATCATCACAGGCAGTAACAGGAGCACTTGATTGAACGGCGTCATCAGTGGCAGAACCAGTGTCGAAGCCAGCAAGAACAGAGCCAGCATCTGAACAAACTCGGGCGAATCCGCCGCGACCCTTCGGTTCCGCCAGGCAAATGCGAGGAGGGCGGCCACGACCAAGACGGATAACGCGGACCCCGCCCAATTTCCCAGGACCAGCCGGAGCGGGGAGGTAGTGGGAAAGTATTTTCGGTAGGCCTCGAGGCCTTCGAGGAAATATCGCGGCCAGCCGGGCAGGAGCAGTTCCGCGGCTCCCGCCAATCCAGCAAAGCCGATGCCGAATCCGGCGGCTAGGGGCCATCTCTTTTTCCATTCTCCAGCGCTCCAGAGCAGAAACCACGGCAGGCAGAGCGCCATCATTTGCGGCTTGATCGTGGAAAGAGCCAGCAGAATGCCGGCGGCGAAATAGCGCTCACGCGTCACGCACCAACTGGCAAGCGCGAGCAGGAACGCAACAAACAAGCCAAGCTGGCGCAGGCGCAATCCCTGGGTGATCTGCGGACTGCTCAAGACGAAGAGAACTAGCGCGGCGATGGCCAGCGGTGGTGGACGCCAGCGCGCTACCGCCAACCAAATCCAAACGCTGATAGCTGTGAGCAGGGCGAGAAACGCCGGAGCCCAGGCTTGCAGCGTTGCGAAATCCGCATGAACGGTGGGCGCCAGCAGCAGCACGACGTACAACGGATAGACAAACCGTTGCTCGTCGATGATTTCGGAGGCGGGCTTGTCGTAGGACTGGTCGATAGGATGACCGTAGAAAGCCATCTGGATCTGATGGCTCACTTCCTTCCCGTACGGATTGCGGCCATTGAGCAGGAGCTCCCGGGTGCCGACCCAGCGCGGATAGAGGTCACCCATTTGCTCTTTCAGGCGGCCATGCTGCACGTTCACGTAGAACTCCCACGGGAGCAGGACGCGGTGCATATAAGCCCAGCTGATGGTGCTCGCCGTGACCGCCAGTACCAGCCAAAGCCAATTTCGCATGGGTTCGATTCGCGCTTGATTCGTGCTTGATTCGTCCCGAGCCGCAGAACTTTTGCACCAGCTATATCGGCGTTAAAAGCAGGGAATTAAGATCGACAATAAAATTAAGATCGAAAATAAAAATGGCCTCCACCCGCCAACCACCGGGGGAGGCCGTTGCCGCTGAGTTACTTGGCCGCGGGTTCCTTGACGGCGATTTCTTCAAAAAGGCCGTCCACGATCTGAATCATTTCATTGTCGACCACGCGGTTTTTCGCGATCGCCTCTTGCAAGGGGATGGAGACAATTTTGTTGGAGCGCAGGGCCGCCATGCGGCCGAATTCTCCGCGATGCACCATGTCGATGGCGCCCAGGCCGTAGCGCGTGGCCAGCACCCGGTCGAAGGCGCTGGGCGAGCCGCCGCGCTGGATGTGTCCGAGCACAACTGCGCGGGTTTCGAATCCGGTGCGCTTCTCAATCTCGCGGGCCAGAACATTGGCGATGCCGCCCAGTTTGGCGTGACCAAATTCATCCTTACCCATGTCCTGGATGACGGGCGCCCCGGAACTGGTATCGGAGGAAAATTTTGCGCCCTCGGCCACGACCACGATCGAGAAATAGAGGCCGCGCTCGTGACGCTGGCGAATGGATTCGGCGACTTTGTCGACGTCGAACGGCCGCTCGGGAATCAGAATCACATCGGCGCCGCCGGCAATGCCGCTGTAGAGCGCAATCCAGCCGGCGTCGCGTCCCATGACCTCGACGACGATCACACGATTGTGCGCTTCGGCGGTCGTGTGGACGCGGTCAATGGCTTCGCACACGATGTTGCAGGCCGTATCGAATCCGAAAGTGTAGTCGGTTCCACTGAGATCGTTGTCGATGGTCTTGGGCACGCCCACAACTTTGATTCCGGCTTCGTGAAGTTTTTGTGCCACTGACAGCGTATCGTCGCCGCCGATGGCGACCAGCGCGTCAATCTTATGTTTTGCGATCGTGTCGGTGCAGCGCTGAATTCCGTCGGGACGTTTGGATGGATTGGTGCGTGAGGTGCGCAGAATGGTTCCGCCGCGAGGAAGGATGCCGCTTACGGCTTCCAGGTCGAGCGGCATGGTCTGGTCTTCGATCAGGCCCCGCCAGCCCTCCATGAAACCGACAAATTGGTCATGATAATGAAACACACCTTTGCGCACCACGGCGCGGATGACTGCGTTCAACCCGGGGCAATCGCCCCCGCCCGTTAACATGCCAATTTTCATCGTAAGCTCCCGTTTGAGTATGAGTTCAGAATGAAGTCCTCCGAGTGCACCCCGGGTGCGGGGTATACGAAATGGCCCAGACGCTGAGGTGAAGATCGGTCGGAGCAGATAGAGTAACACTAAACGGGAAGAGGCCAAAGTGCTGTCAGAGCTGCTCTCTGCGATAAAATGAGCAAGCGAGGTCGACATGGCGCAAATGACTCCGGAAGTTTCCAAGCTGTTGGAACAGGCATTGTTACTGTCGGTTGAGGAGCGGGAGGCGTTGGCGGATTCCCTGATCTCGAACCTCGATGGCAAGGTGGACGAGGGCGTGCACGCGGCATGGGAAGCGGAGATCGGGAAGCGAGTCGCAGAGTTGGATTCTGGCGCGGTAAAGACCGTCTCGTGGAAAGAAGTGCGCCAGCGCAACTCTAGTGTCTAGCGCCGCTGCACTTTGACCGCTCTCGCTTCCCGCATCTGTTCCCGGCCTCTGTTCCTCGCGCTTCTTTGAGCTTCTCTGAGTAGGTTTTCTTCCGGTGCTCATCGACCTTCGGCGGAAGCCACGGTAGCGCTTCGGCGTAACAGCGAGCTATCGCTCCCGAATTGGATGCCTGCCTTCGCATTCGTTTGTAGACGCTGACCAGTTCTCTTGCGAGGTCAGTATCGAGAGGTTCCGCCCGGCTTCGGAAGCGACTACCGAACTCGCCCTCGATTTTGCGGCTCTTTCCGTCCTTTAGCGCCAATTCCAGGCGGGGGAAATGGCTCTTGTAAGAGTTGCTAACCAGGATTGGGGCTTTGCTATACCGGAATGGCTTTCCCTTTGGGAGCCAGCGCGCCTCAATACATTTCTTGTGTTCCTTGATTTTGACTGGCGCAGTGAGATACACGAGCCTTGTACCCTGCTTCCCGCCTTGAGCGAACGCAAACCGGACCCCCTTGAGGTTTTCCGCGTTGCGCGGATGCATCAAATTTTTACCGTGACATGTAGTAATGCCAAAGCTGCCGAACTCCCAGAACGGGTCTGATCGCATTTCCTCGGGGTCTTCGCTTTTGGACCTCGGCCGGCGCAAGTGAACGATGATCACGCGATCTGTTTGCATATTAGTTATTTCTCTCGACGAGGGTTCTGCCCTGCTGCTGAAACCAGCTATAGAACCTGGCGGCGTCAGTAAGCCGAGGGGGAACGGCACTGCGCTGAACGTAGCCGTTCTTCACTGATAGACCGCCCCAGGCGTCTTCAATGGGACGACAAACGCGGTACGCGCGGTCTCGCCACTCGCCTATTGGAATGCATCGGTCCAGGCGACCCGAGAGCCCGCGCTTGGCGCGCACTACTATGTCGTTCTCACTGATAGGAGTCCAACGCGTGTGTGCATTCTCGTGCCACTTATCGCTCGGCACCTCGAGAGCGCGGACAACTTCTTCGACGACATACAGGCCGACCAGCGCGTAAATCAGCTTCCTCGGCGGGATGATCGATCGTAGGCCTGCATAGAACACGAGTATGTCCCCGGCGTCGAGCCTCGAGATTCCGACTCCGCGGCGTGTTCCGTTGTCACCGTATGTAAGGTGATCGAAATCTGGGTCGAGGTGCATTGCGAGACCTTGCAGCGTTTTCGGGCAATACAACTCTGGCGAACTGCATTCCGCCGCGAACTCCCTTAGGTGCGGGTCGATCTCGCTGTATCGGCGCACGTTGCCAGGCGTGTATATCTTCTTAGGGCTGTCAGGGATCGGGACGAAAACGAATCGGCCTGTCGAAGGATCGACGGGCGCGTTCCAAGCGCCATACGCATTATCGACGCCGATGCGAACTAGGATTCCCTGCACGGAGAAAACTCGCTTCTGTTTAGAAAGTTTCGCCAATCATAAGCTCCGGTCAGCTACGGCGCAATCACCGGGATTATCGCCGCTAGGATATGTGAAGTTTCCGCGATAGACTGCTTTCACATGCGAGTCATGGGCATTGATTGTGGCGGGGAGTACACCGGGTACGGCGTGGTGGAGATGTACGGCAGCGGGAAACTCTGCTGCCTGACTTGCGGGGCCATCAAGCTTTCTCCGCGCGAAGCGCTGCCACGGAGGCTGTCGCGCATCTTCACGCAGCTTGGCGAAATTATTGTGCGGCATCAGCCGGATGAAGTGGCGATTGAAGATGTCTTCTATGCGCTCAATGTGAAGTCCGCGCTCAAGCTGGGGCAGGTTCGTGGAGTGGCCATGCTGGCTGCCGCCGCCGCCGGATTGGAAGTGGCGGAATACTCGCCGCTGACCATCAAGCTGTCGGTAGTGGGTTATGGGCGCGCCGAGAAGCAGCAGGTACAGCATATGGTGACGCGGCTGCTGGAACTTTCCGCGCCGCCGGAGCCCATGGACGCGTCCGACGCGCTGGCCATCGCCATTTGCCATCTGCATACGGCGGGGACCCTCAGCCGGCAACGGGCCGTCGCCCGCTAGAGTTCACTCATCCATCCACATTTGGCATAATTGCGTGTTGTCGTCTGGGTGTGAGTCCAGCGCGAGAACGAAATACTGAGGCTGAATCTGAGGGTGAATCTGAGGCGGGATCTGAGACTGATGACCGTAACCGGGAGAGCGGGACTGCATCGCGCGGCACGGTGGCAGCGGCTGGTTTTGCCCGTCGGATTGCTGTTTTTTTTCTGCGTTCTCTGCACTGTTTCCACTCGGGCGGCCGAGCCCGTCACCATCACTTTTTCGCTGAACTTTCCAGACTCGGATCCCGAGCGCTACACCATTACAGTGCAGTCCAACGGCGACGCCCGCTATGAATGTTCGGCGAAGATTTCGGACGAGTCGGACGAGCGCGAGACCTACCAGACGGAATTCAGTTTCTCGGACGCCACGCGCGCGCAGATTTTTGATTTGGCGGCGCGAGCCCATTATTTCTCAGGCAAGGTTGATTCTGGCAATCGCAAGGTTGCCTTCACCGGCGCCAAAAAACTTACCTACAACGACGGGCAGCGGGAAACGACCGCGGCTTACAATTTTTCTTCTGTGCCCGCGGTCCAGCAGCTGACGACTTTGTTTCAGAGCGTGGGCGCAACGCTGGAGTTTGGCCGCCGCCTGGCCTACTACCATCGCTATCAGAAGCTTGCCCTGGATGACGAGTTGAAACACATGGAAGACGAGGTCAAGCGCGGCGACCTCTTGGAACTGCAAGCGGTAAAGCCGATTCTGCAGCAGATTTACGATGACGGTTCCGTGCTCAACGTGGTGCGGGCGCGGGCACAGCGGATCATGGAAATGGGCAATGGCGCGATCGCGCCCCGCTGACCAAGAACAGTCCTGGAGAAAATCGCTATGGAAAGACGAACACTTTTGAAGGGAGCGGCGGCGCTTGGGGCATCGATGGTCCTGAGTCGCAAGCCGGTTTTCGCGTCAGGCGCAGACTCACGCATTGAAGTGCTTCTCCACGAGCCTCTGGGCACGATCTCTCCCTCCGTCTATGGACACTTCACCGAATTGCTGGGTGCGGTGGTTTACGACGGCATCTGGGTCGGCGAAAGCTCGAAGATTCCAAACACAGGCGGGATCCGTAAGACGGTCATCGAGAAGCTCCAGCAGATCAAGGCTCCTATGGTTCGCTGGCCCGGAGGATGCTTCGCCGACAGCTACGACTGGGCCGACGGAATTGGGGCGCCCGGAAAGCGGCCCGAACGGGTGGGATTCTGGAGGGACGAGCCCAATACATTTGGCACTCCCGAGTTCATGCGCTTCTGCCGGCTCACGGGCGCCGAGCCTTATTTCGCGGCGAACGTTCGCAGTCTTTCTCCGCTGGCGCTCGACCACTGGATTGAGTACTGTAACGCCCCTGCCGATAAGAGCACGCTGGGCCGCATGCGCGCCGACGACGGGTCTCGCGAGCCTTTCAATGTGAAGTACTGGGGCATCGGGAACGAGGCCTGGGGTTGCGGGGGAAACCTGACGCCTGCCGAGTACAGCGAGGAGTTCCGCAAATTCACGGCTTGGACTCCCGGCTATGGCGGACCTTTGAAATTCATCGCGGTCGGGCCCAGCAGCGACGAACTGGACTGGACCGAGCAGTTCTGTCTGGCCACCTTTGCGGGCAAGCGAGGCATCAGTCCGAAGAGTGTCTACGGATGGTCGATTCATCACTACACCTGGAACTTATCCCGCGGGAAAACGGACGACTGGGATGCGGCCAAGGGCGATGCCGTTAAGTTTGACTTACAGGACTGGTATGAAGTTTTCCGCGAGGGCGGGAAAGTGGAAAAGATCATGCTCTCGAACTGGGATGTCCTCGGCCAGTACGATCCCGACCACAACATCAAGCTGGTTGTCGACGAATATGGCACATGGTACAAGCCCGGGAGCGAACTCGACAGCTCCCACAGCCTGGAGCAACAAATTACCCTGCGAGACGCGTTGCTGACGGCCCAGACCCTCGACATTTTCAATCGCCACGCCGAAAAAATGGGGATTGGCGCTTGTGCGCAGCTTATCAACTGCCTGAACTCGCTGTTCCTATCGCACGAGGACAAGTTCATCGTGACCCCGAACTTCTTCGTCTTCGACATGTACCAGTCGCATCAGGGAGCAACCGCGGTCCGCACGGAATTCAGCGCTCCGCAGGTGAGCTACCTGCGCGATAACCAGCCGGCAACGTTTTGGGGACTCAACGGCTCGGCCTCGCGCAAGGGCAAGACTCTGACCTTGACCGTAGTGAATCCCCACGCCACGGAACAGCGGGAAGCCGACGTTGCTATCCGGGGAGGATCGCCTTCGTCGGTCGAGATCACGGTATTGAAGAACCCCGATATTCACGCTCACAACACCTTCGAGCGTCCGGATGCGGTTGCTGCCGTGTCTGAGAAGGTTCCCGAGTCGTTACTAGGAGCTGGTCGAGCGCCGCTCCGCTATTCGTTCGCTCCGGCCTCGGTGACCAAGCTGTCAATGACCCTGGGCTGAGCCCCCCAAGTCTCTGCAACCTAACTTTTACAATTGCTTTTGCCAAACCGTGCTTTAATAGGCAGCGAAGACCTTTGGGGGTTGCTATGTCCAAGCTCTCTCTTTCCAGATTCAGTATGGTTCTTCTGACGGCGGCTGCCTGCGCGCTGCTTGCGCTGCCCGCTCTGGCCGATTCGCAGGCACGCATCGTTCGCCTGAGCGATGTGCAAGGTTCGGTGCAGATCAACAAGAACGCAGGCATGGGATTTGAGAACGCGTTTCTCAATCTCCCCATCACGCAGGGGACCCAGGTGAGGACGCACGACCGCGGCCGCGCCGAAATCGAGTTCGAGGACGGCAGCACGATGCGGCTGACCCCTAACACGACCGTGGAGTTCAGCACGCTCGGGGTTGGCGATTCCCGCAAGCGCATCTCGGTGATCAAACTGGTCGAGGGTATGGCCTATGTGAACTGGCTGGGCAAGGACGATTTCAGCCTGAATTTCTCGCAGGAAAAGATTGCGATCGACCGTGCAGCGCACTTCCGGATCGAAACCTCGCCGAAAGTCTCGCAGCTGGCGATGTTTAAAGGTGAGGCCGACGTGGAGGGTCCAGCGGGCAAAGTCGTGGTCGAAAAAAAGAAGACGGCGACGTTTGATGCGGCCGATGACGACAAGTACACGCTGGCCGACAAGATTGCAGAAGCTCCGCTCGATTCCTGGGACAGAGAGGCCAGTACCTATCACGAGCAGTACGCTAAGAATAATTCGTCGCCGTACGGCTATGGGGTCAGCGACCTCAATTATTACGGCGCGTACAACAACGTTCCGGGTTACGGGATGATGTGGCAGCCGTTCTTTACCGGGGTTGGGTGGGATCCGTTCATGGATGGCGCATGGTCGTTCTATCCCGGGATGGGTTACATGTTTGCGTCGGCGTATCCGTGGGGATGGATGCCTTACCGGTACGGAAACTGGATGATGGTTCCAGGCATGGGCTGGATGTGGCAGCCGGGAGGATATAGTAACTGGCTGGCTGTGCCGCACTACGCGGGGACTCTGCCTGCGAATTTCCATCCGCTGGTGGCGCCGGTTGAGGGAACAGGGAAGACGATTGCGGTGGGGAGGGGTGGAGCTGTTTCTGCTTTGCACACTCCGGTCCTCACGGTGAAGTCCGGCTCGGCGGGCATGGGGATTGCGCGCGGCTCGCTGGAGGATCTTCGTCATCTGAACCGCGAAGTGGCGAAGAACGGATTCACCAGGGTGGCGCCGTCGCCGCAGTTCGCTGGGCGTTCGGCGGCGAGTTCCGGTTTTAGCGCGCCCCTCGGCGGCACTTCGAGCGCGCCGTTGGGACACAGCGCATCGGCTGGACACGCCTCGGGTGGAACGCATCGGTAGAGTTGGGACTTAATGTGAACGCAACGGGGCAGCCTAATCGGCTGCCTTATTTGTTTGGATTGGTTTGTTTGAATTTGGAAAATCTGCGGCTATCGGCGCAAGCTGACCGAAGTGATCACCTTCTCGCACAGCGATTGCAGCTCCGCCGACGAGGAGTGATCCCAGCTGCAACTGACGGGCACGACTTTTCCCCACGGTGTAAGCATCAGTCCAAGCACGCCGTGGATGTTGGCCAGAGTGAGTAAGATCCAGGCGCGAGTTGAGTTCGGCGATAATTTCATGGCAAGCGCAACGAATTCACCAGCGTCGTGCACAGCGCTTCCGCGTCGGCGAAATGTTCTTCGGGGGCGGCGCATCCCAGCAGAAATTGTTTGCCCGAGTTCTCGATCAACACTCGCTCTCCGATCCACCACCGTTTCTGGTCTCGCTGGTAGCGAAAGCGGGTCATCAAGGCTGGCCGGCCCTCGAGGGTCAGATCCTGGGTGCTGACGCTGTCCGGTTTTTCCCGGGACCAGCCGTTGGCATTGGCCAGATCGCGCATGCGGATGTAGTCGGGATCGGTCAGGCTGCGGTAGGGAGCGTTTACATCGGCCGGCCCGGCGTAGAGCATGACCGATTCGCCATCGAGCGCGGCCTTGAAGATGTACTGTCCGTTGGTTCGCGACACAACCTCGGCCTTTTCGGGGATGACAATCGAGGCTTCGGAACATTGCTGCGGATTTTGGCAATATTGCAGAACAAAAGATTGGAAGCCCGCTGGGGCTACAGTCGTACCTTCCGCGCTGTCGAGCGTGGCCTGCGCCTTGTCATTATCATGGGGAGCTTGGCGCGTCTGGCGCGCCAATTCGGCCAGGGACGGGCCTGGCGATGCTGATTCGCCGGACGCGGCCTCTTGCGCCGGAGTTGTGCCTGTCGTAACCGGAAGGGCAACGGCGGGAGTCTTGCTTGCCGAGGCCGGCCTTTCCGAGAGTGGCTTCTCCGAAATCGAGGCCGGATGTACCACGATGTCTTCCTTCAGCTGAATCGACGGGTAGATGATCTGATCGCACATCTGGAACGTGGTGTGCTCATCCTGGATGCGCGCGTTCACGCCGGCCTGCACCTTCCGGTGGTCGGTGCCGTACATCTGCCGATCGCGGTCACTGCAGATGTTGTGGCCGTGGTTGTCATAACAGGCATGCATGTCGTCGGGACTGACACACATCACGGGAATCAGACTGTTCGAGCCAACTATGAATATCATGGAGCCCCAGACGACGTGGCCGAGCAGGTAGGGATTTCCCTGCCACGCGCATCGAAAAGCTCGGTGCGATCCCTGCTTGATGGCAGCGCAGTAGGCTTGCGTACCGTGCAGGCCGGCGAGCTGACGCACCACGTTCAGCAGGTCGCTGTCGCTGACGTTATTGATGATGTTGGCGGGGATCGGAATCGGATTCCCGACCATGACTTCGGTGTTGGTAATGCCAAGCCGCGAGCCCAGCAGCACGGCCCCGCCATTGTCACGGCCCTCGAGGCTGAATGGATACGGAACGAACAGGCGGTAGTCGCCGGCGTTGTAATTAGTGAAGCCGGTGGGCGCGTTTGCAGCGGCCTCCTGCTCCTGCTGCATCTCATCGACCAGTTCCTGCGCCTTGCTGGATTTCGTGTCTGCCGTCGAAGCATGCTGGGCGCGGGTTTGGCGGGCCAGGTCGGCGAGCGAGTCGCCGGGAGTTTCGGAGTCTTGCGCTTGCAAAGCGGCGCCGAGGCAGGCGACGCATGCCGCCGCTGCCAGCACTGCGCGAACTGAGAGCAAACGGTTCATGGCCGTCGCAGGCATATGATCCATGCCGACCGAATTGTGATGCCCTGCGTCATATTTTCGCCTGCTGCTGCCTGTGCTCGATGGGAAGCCTCAGTTCGAGCCGGTGGTTGTGCTGGCCTGCTGCACCACGGCCTCCGGAACATCGAAGCTGATGGGCATGTTGTAATCGGAGAACGAAGCCCGCAACTGCAGCCAGTCCACAGTCAGCTCATAGGGCAGGTGATCTTCGAGGCCGAGGCAGACGGTGTCATGCTCCAGGCCGCTGGGCGCGCCCTTCATGGTGACCAGCCACTCCTGGCAGCGAACGCTGTTCACAGTTTTCTTGTCGCCCTTCTGCAGGATGCCACGCTGAATCATGGTGGCAATTCGCGGCATCAGGGTGTTGTCATTGCCCTGGGCGAGGGCGCCGCAAAACCAGGCCGGCGGGTGCGCGTGGGCAAATCGAGGTTTCGACCAGGAACCATCACTCTCGCGGTAATACTCCTCGGTCGCGAAGTGTACTTCGTCGCGGCTCATATCCACGCCGGGAATGGCGGTATCGGTCTCGTGCCACTGATAGTGATAGAGGTCGCGGGGGCAGTCGACTTCCCACAGCATTTGTTTGCGGCGAGTTCCGGCGCTTGCGGTCTCTGAGGCGCGGAAGCTGTGCACCTGCTTCATGGCGTCGAGGGTTTTCTGGAATTCTTTTTCTCCGCTGCCGGTGAGCATATAGCTGGCAGCCCAGCCCACAATGGCCACGCCCACGGCCAGACGCACCACCACCCATACCCAATAGCGTTGGCCTGACATAGAGACCTTTCCTGAGTAAGTTCTCAGGCTAGGGTAATGGGCTGGAGGAGGAGGAAAAAGTTACCGATGTACTGACTAAACGTCCGTTTTTTGGCTGGGAATTGCGGGTTTTAGCCCGGTTTTCAGGAAATGCAAATTTCTGCAGTGACGAAGGGTTGGGGCGACTCACGCTACGACGACTCCCGCGTAGCCCACGACCATGTTGCGGTCGCCGGAAACGTCGCCGGAGGTTGCATACTTCACCAATTCGGCGGACCGCGCGCCCAGTTGGCGGGCTGCCGTGAGCATGGTCACGACCGGGCCGAAGCCACACATGCTGATGTTTTGTTGGGTGACCACGTCGAAGAGTCCGCGCGGATCCAGGGTGAGGATGCGCTCGATTGCCCGGTGATCTTTCACCCGCGTCACCGCGTCCGACTCGTAATGATTCATGTCGCTGGAGGCGACAATCAGCACGGGTTCGCTTTGTGCTGCGATCACATCGGCCAGGGCCGTGCCGAGTTGTTCGAGAATTTCGAATTGTCCGGTTCCCAGCGCAATGGGGACGAAACTGAGTTCCGGCTGACGGAGCAGTAAGAATGGGAGTTCGACTTCGGCCGCATGTTCGGCGCGATGCGCTGCCGAGTCTTCCTGGAGGGCAGGGAACCGCTGTTTCAAAGCTGCGCCGAGTTCGGCGTCGAGGGGGACGTCGCCCAGCGGTGTCTGCCACGCGCCTTCGCTCATCATGGCAAGCGGGCGACCCTGCCCGGTGTGGTTGGGACACAACACGATGCAGCGCCTGGGCACGTCCATAGCTGCGAAGACCGCGCCCGCCACATGGCCGGAGTACATGTATCCGGCATGCGGGACGATGCAGCCCAGGGCTCGCAGGGGAGTCTGCGGCGTGGAAAGGGGCTGCGAGAGAAAGCCGAGCACTTCAGCACGCAAGTCGTCGGGATCGGCGGGATAGAATCGCCCTGCGACTGCGGGATAACGCAGAATCGTTGTGGCCACGGCCCCTCCTCACTTGGTGGGCCCCATCCGTTGATGCTACGACCCGTAATGCTATGACTCGGTTCGTGCGCCGCGCAAGGCCCGATAGACCGCCGCGCTTTCTTCCAGGCTCAGCGTCTCGGCCCGCACGGTCGCCTTCACCTTGGCCTCCGCGAGAGCGCGCTTCAACTCTGCTCCCTCGTACTTCGCTTTCAGATTGTTCCACAGAGTCTTGCGTTTTTGTCCGAATGAAAGGCGTAGAAAATCAATGAAGCCGTCACCGGCCACGTCCAGCTTTTCCTGTTGCGGGTCGATGGTCAAGCGAAGGACCGTCGAGTGCACTTTGGGTGGGGGCACGAACGCCCCGGGCGGCAGGGTAAAGAGCTTCTCCACGTGGCCGTACAACTGCGCCGTGGCTGAGAGCATGCCGTAATCGCGGCCGCCGGGCTCGGCGGCGATGCGGTCGGCAACCTCGCGCTGCACCATGATCACGATGCTGTCAAAGTATTTCGAAAACTCAAACAGTCGCAGCAAAATGTCGGACGTAATATAAAAAGGAAGATTTCCCACCACCCTGATGAGCTCAGGCTTGAGTTCGATGCCGGGCCGGCTCAGTCCAGGCTTCGGTCCGAAGAGGGAATCGAAGTCGATGGCCAGAACGTCGGCTTCAATAATCTCGACGTTGCGCGCCATGCCAAACTTCAGCCGTAGCTGCGCCGCCAAAACGCGATCGAGTTCCACGGCGATGAGACGGCGAGCCCGCCGGGCCAGCGACGTCGTCAGAATGCCGCGACCCGGGCCGATTTCGAGCACGGTGCTCTGCGACACGTCGCCCAAAGCGTCGACCACCCGAGCGGCGAGGTCTTCGCTGGCCAGAAAGTGCTGTCCCAATTTAGGCTTGGTTTGCGGACGACGCGTCGATGCGGCCTTTGGCACGTTGACCCTCACTGCCTCGGGAAGTAGACTTTGAGGTCGGTCCTCGCATCCGAGCGGCTGGACCCTCAGGGCTCCGAGACTCATTCATAATAGCGTGTGCCGCGAAAACCGTGCGCGCTTCTGCCACTAAGATGGAGGTACCGCATTCATGAATATCGTATTCGCCGCGTCCGAAGGCGTTCCGTTTTCCAAGACTGGCGGGCTGGCTGATGTGGTTGGCGCCCTGCCGCGGGCGCTGGCGGCTTTGGGCCATCACGTCAGCGTTTACCTGCCACGCTATCGCCAGACCAAACTCACAGAGCCGGCCACGGTGGTTCGCAGCGTTACCGTGCCGTTTGACGACGAGTACCGCTTTGCTTCTGTTGTAGGCGGAGGCAGTCAGGGCGGCGTGCGCTATTACTTCGTCGAATATCCGCCTTACTTCGACCGGGACGCGCTTTACGGTACGCCGGCGGGGGACTATCCCGATAACGCCGAGCGCTTCGCTTTGTTTTCGCGCACCGTGCTGGAAGCTGCAAAAATCCTGGGCGTGCCTGACGTTTTTCACTGTCACGATTGGCAGTCCGCTCTGATTCCAGTTCTGCTGCGTACGGTTTACGCCGAGGATCCTGCTTTTCGCGACGCGGGCACGGTCTTCACCATCCACAATATTGGGTACCAGGGTCTATTCCCTCCCGATATTCTTCCGCTGCTGATGCTGCCCTGGGATCTGTTCACCATGTCGAAGATGGAATTTTTTGGCCAGGTGAACTTCCTGAAAGGCGCGTTGACTTATTCCGACTTCATCACCACGGTCAGCAAGAAATACAGCCACGAGATTCAGACGGCGGAATACGGATTCGGGCTGGAGGGCGTGCTGCACGACCGCTCCTCGACCGTGACTGGAATTCTCAACGGAGTTGATTACGACGAGTGGAGCCCGCAGACCGACAAGTTCACGGCAGCCAAATTTTCGCCGCAGGATCTTTCCGGAAAGGCGAAGTGCAAGCAGGATCTGCTGGCCGCGTTTGGAGTGAAGAATGCAGATCCGAAGCTTCCGGTGATCGGAATCGTCTCGCGCTTCGCTGCCCAGAAAGGGTTTGACCTGATCGCGCAGATCGCGGACCGGCTGGCCCGCGAAGAAATGATCATCATCGCTCTCGGAGCCGGCGACAAGGCCTATGAAGAGATGTTCCTGCGTCTCAACAAGCAGTTCCCCAATAAAATTGCCGTCAAAGTTGCCTATGATAACGCGATCGCGCACAAGATTGAAGCCGGAGCCGACATGTTCCTGATGCCGTCGCGCTACGAGCCCTGCGGCCTGAACCAGATTTACAGTTTGAAATACGGCACAGTGCCCATCGTCCGCGCCACCGGCGGCCTCGACGACACCATCGAACCCTGGGACGCGCGCACCGGAAAGGGAACTGGCTTCAAGTTCACTGAATACAACGGTGAAGCACTCCTGCTCACCGTCAAGCAGGCGCTGGCGGCCTATCAGGATCAGACCTCGTGGCAGGCGCTCATGCGCAACGGCATGGGCAAAGATTTTTCCTGGAACGCCTCCGCCCGGGAGTACGGCAAAGTCTACGACCGGGTACGGCAGATGCGCGGGGCAACGCCGGCTGCGTCGGAAAGAGTGTTGGCCTAGTTACGGCTGCTTCTGCTGGGCAAATTTTATCGCCAGAGTTCGAGGATCACGTTCGTTTACGGAAGGCCGACCGCGCGCATCCTAAGGTGAGGCCGAGTGAGCCGTACACTCCCGCGTTCATGGGGGCCAGCAGGAAAAAGACAGCCACGAGCGAGGGATCGATCATCATCTTCACCAAATACATCGGGCACAGCGCAAGCATGAGTTGGGGATCGAGATTCCAGCGGTGCGGAGCGAGATAAGCGACGAGCGCCAGAAGATAGAAAACTGCCGCGAAACGGCCGAGCAGGTTGAGGGTAGCGGAAAGCAAATCTGGATCGTCGCGATCCTTCTTGCATACCTTCGCGATCCACGAGCGAGGCAGCACGGCGAACGTCACGCTGATAATGCCCACCAATGCCAGGGCAACCGCAAAGATGACCCACTCGCTCTGCACCGGCAGGTCAACGCCTTGCTCCATCACGTAAGGAGCGGCGGTCAACAGCGAGGTCGAACCGCAGACAAAGAAGATGATGCGAGCGGTAATCCTGAGCGCGCGTCCGGCCATGGTGCGCATTCTAGCAGCGGCGCCGAGTTTAGGCCCCCCGACGTTGCTGACCGGACCATCGCGAGAGCCGCTGCTAAAATTGTTTGCAGCATGGCCGCCACCTGCCAGCCCGCCTTCACCCGCACTATCTTCCACGTCGATATGGACGCCTTCTTCGTGTCGGTGGAGGAACTGTTCGATCCCTCTCTGAAAGGCAAGGCAGTTGTGGTCGGCGGACAGCGGGACGAGCGCGGAGTCGTGTCGGCGGCTTCGTATGAGGCGCGAAAATTTGGAGTGCACTCCGCCATGCCGTTGCGCACGGCAGCCAAGATGTGTCCGCAGGCGATTTTCGTGAATGGCCATCCCGAGCGCTACCGTGAATGTTCGGAAAAGGTTCATAAAGTTCTCGGCACATTTTCGCCGCAAGTGGAGATGGCCTCGATTGACGAAGCCTACCTCGACATGACGGGCACGGAACGCCTGCACGGTCCGCCGCTGAAAGCCGCCAACACGCTGCACCTGCGCATGAAAGCCGATACGGGTTTGAACTGTTCGGTAGGAATCGGAACCTCGCGCCTGATCGCGAAAGTTTCCTCCGCGCAGGCCAAGCCCAACGGCGTGCTCTGGATCGTTCCCGGCGAAGAGGCGAAGTTCCTCGCCCCGCTCGATGTGCGCGAAATTCCCGGCGTCGGCAAGGTCATGGAGAGCCACCTGCACGCGCTCGGGATCAAGAAAGTCGGAGATCTCGCGCGCCTCGAAGAATCGGAACTCGCCGATCGCTTCGGAAAATGGGGCTTGGCCTTGGCCGGTAAATCTCGAGGGGAGGACGCCGGGGGCTGGTTCGACACCGAAGTGGGAGCCGACGTCGGGGCGAAATCCATCAGCCACGAGCACACCTACAACGAAGACACGGCCGACGTCAGCCAGCTCGAAGCCACGCTGATGCGGCTTTCCGAGATGGTCGGCCGCCGCCTGCGAGAATCCCAGTTTCACACACGTACGATTCAACTCAAGCTGCGCTACAAGGATTTCACCACGCTGACCCGCGCGCACACTCTTGCCGCGCCGACACAGCTCGACACCGAGATCTTCGAGCAGATTCGTGCGCTATTCCGCAAGAACTCGAAGAAAGGCGTACCGGTTCGCCTGCTGGGCGTGCAGGCATCGGCGTTCACCGCGCAGCCCGATCAGATCAACCTGCTCGAGGGTAACCGCCAGCAGCGCTGGAAGGATGCCATGGCCGCCGCCGACCGTTTGCGCGACAAATTCGGCGAGTCCACCGTGGGCCTGGCGGCGGGCATGCGGGGAAACTTCCGGGAACGGGTTCACGAAAATCCCGCGAGCCTGCCGGGGAAAAAGAAGCCGCGCAGTTGACCTTGATCCTCAGCCCGCACTAAGATTCCCGTTCGCCCAGAGTTAAGCGCCCAGAGTTAAGAAAGAGCCGGTCTTCAGGAGCCTACATGCGCAACGTTGTTCCTCGGCTGTTGTTCGCCCTCGTCTGTGTCGTTACATTCCTGCAAACCACTTCAGCCCAATCCGATCCGCCGCTTCTGTTGCGCTTTCCGACCGTCAGCAAGACGCAGATTGTTTTCAACTACGCGGGAGATCTCTGGACCGTCAGCCGCGATGGGGGCGACGCGCGCCGCCTGACTTCCGGGGTCGGCGTCGAGACTCTGCCACACTTCTCCCCGGATGGGTCGATGATCGCCTTCACCGGCGAATATGACGGGAATCGCGATGTCTATGTCGTGCCATCGACGGGCGGAGTGCCGCGCCGCCTGACGTACCATCCTGCCGATGAGTACGTGGCCGGGTGGACTCCCGATGGCAAGAAGATTGTATTCAACTCCTGGGGTAACAGCTTTATCCATTTCGAAGATCAGCTTTACACGGTGCCCGTCGAGGGCGGAATGCCCACGCAGGTGCCGCTTCCCATCGTCGAGGCATCGACGTTTTCGCCCGATGGAACGCATGTCGCCTACGTGCCGCATCCCAAGTGGGAGGCCGCATGGAAGCGCTATCACGGCGGGCAGACCACGCCCATCTGGATTGCCGATTTAAAAGACTCCAGCATCGTGAAAATTCCCCGCGACAATTCCAACGACGAGAATCCGGTGTGGGTGGGCGACACGATTTATTTTCTTTCCGACCGCAATGGCCCCGTCAGCCTGTTCGCCTACGACACGAAGAGCAAGCAGGTTTCAGAAGCGCTGCACAGCGACGGACTCGATTTCAAAACTGCTTCGGCGGGGCCCGACGCGATTGTGATCGAGCAGTTCGGCGCCATCAAGCTTTACGACCTGAACACGCATCAGGCCAAGAATGTCACCATCCACGTTGCCGGCGACCTCGAGGCGGTGCGGCCGCACTTCGCGAAGGTTGAAGCGAAACGCATTCAGAATTTCAGCCTCTCGCCGACCGGGGCGCGCGCCCTGTTCGAGGCCTGGGGAGAGATTTTTACGGTTCCCACCGACAAGGGCGACATCCGCGATATCACGCGGAGTCCTGCCGTTGCCGACCGCGATCCATCATGGTCGCCCGACGGAAAGTCGATCGCCTATTTTTCCGACGAGTCCGGGGAATACGAACTGTCCATCCGCGATCAGAACGGGCTGGGATCGGTGCGTCATATCAACCTGGGCAACCCGCCATCTTTTTTCTATACGCCGACCTGGTCGCCTGACAGCAAAAAGATTGCCTACAGCGACAAGCGGCTGCAGTTGTGGTATGTCGATCTCGACAACCCCACGCCGAAGCGGATCGACTCCGATTATTTCGGCGGCTTTGGCCCCACGCAACTCAGCCAGACCTGGTCCCCCGACAGCAAGTGGATCGCGTATACCAAGCAGCTTCCCAGCGGCTTGCATGCGCTGTTTGTCTACTCACTCGAGCAAGGGAAATTCTCGCAAGTCACCGACGGCATGAGCGACGTGCTCTATCCCAGCTTCGACAAGAACGGGAAATATCTCTACTTCACGGCATCGACGAACACTGGGCTCTCTCCCGCCGGGCTCGACATGTCGAGCGATGAGCATCGAGTGACGCGCAGCGTCTATGTCGCCGTCCTCAGCAAAGACGAGAAATCGCCGCTCGCTCCGGAGAGCGACGAAGAGAACAAGCCGAAAGACGAAAAGAAGGTCGATGCGGATAAGGACAAAGCCGCCGCCGACAAGGACAAAGGGAAAGACGCCAAGGACAAGGACAAAGATAAAGACGCGAAGGATAAAGAAAAAGACAAAGAAAAAGAAAAGAAGGAGGAACCGGTCGTCGTCAAGATCGACATCGAAGGGATTGGCCAGCGCATCCTTTCGCTGCCGATTCCGGCCAAGAACTACAGCAACATGCTGGCGGGCAAGTCCGGCATTCTCTTCCTGGCTGAGGCGCCGCTCGTGGTCACCGAAGACGACTTTCCCAACATCGATTTGACCATCCAGAAGTTTGACCTGAGCAAGCGCAAGGTCGACAAACTGATCGACGAGGTCAACGATTTTGCCATCTCCTTGGATGGCGAAAAAATTCTTTACCGCAAAGACGAAGCGTGGGCCACGGTATCGACCGATGATGGTCCCGCGGGCGGAGGTCCACCCAAGCCTGGTTTCGGTCCGCTCAAGCTCGACGGATGGAAAGTTTATGTCGAGCCGCGCGCGATGTGGAAACAGGTTTACAACGAAACGTGGCGGATTGAGCGCGACTTTTTTTATGACGCGCACTATCACGGTCTCGACCTCGACAAGGTCAAGAAAAAATACGCGCTTTATCTGGACGGCATCGCGTCACGCGATGAGCTCACTTATTTATTTGAAGAGTGTCTGGGCGAGATGACAGTCGGCCACATGTTCGTCGGCGGGGGCGAAAGGCCCGAGACGAAGAAAGTGAAAGGCGGCTTGCTGGGCGCCGACTACAGCCTGGAAAATGGACGGTATCGCATTGCCAAGGTTTACGACGGCGAAAACTGGAATCCTGGCAATGAAGCCCCACTGACACAACCCGGCGTCAACGTGAAGACTGGAGACTACGTCCTTGCGGTCAACGGGCGGGATCTGCACGCCTCTGACAATATCTATAGCTTTTTCGAAGAGACGGCGGGCAAGCAGGTCGTGCTCAAGGTGGGCACTAACCCGGATGGCAAGGATTCCCGCGACGTCACGGTCGTTCCGGTTGAGAGCGAAGAGCACCTTCGGCATCTCGCCTGGATCGAGAACAATCGCCGCCGCGTCGACCAAGCGACCGGAGGCAAAGTTGCTTATGTTCATGTGCCGAACACCGGGGGTGGTGGGTACACGAGTTTCAATCGTTACTTCTTTTCACAGGTGGGCAAAGAAGGCGCGATCATAGACGAGCGTTTCAATGAAGGCGGCCAGCTCGCCGACTACATTGTTGATTACCTGCGCCGTCCCATGCTGAGCAGGGTGGTGACTCGCGAAGGCCACGACTGGTCAAGCCCATCAGAAGCCATCTACGGCCCCAAAGTCATGCTGATCAACGAAGAGTCTGGCTCGGGTGGCGACGCGTTGCCCTGGTACTTCCGCAAAGTCGGTATTGGTCCGCTAATTGGCAAGAGAACGTGGGGCGGGCTGGTGGGGATCGGCGGCTATCCTGAACTGCTCGACGGCGGTTTCGTCACTGCGCCGAGGGCCGCACTCTACGGCCTGAACGGAGAGTGGGAAGTCGAGAACCATGGCGTCGCGCCGGATGTGGAAGTCGATCTCGACCCTGCTGCATGGAGGCAGGGCCGCGACGCGCAACTGGAAAAAGCGATCGAGGTCGAGATGCAGCAGTTGAAGGAGCATCCACTGCCAGAGATCAAACGTCCGCCGTACCCGAACTATCACGAACACGACGACCTGGGCGCGAAATAGGCAGGAAGTCTCAATGCGTGAGATGGCGATGTTACAACAGCTACCGATTGGACGTGTGTAGAATGCCCTCTCGGGGAGACAAAATGGTTGAGAACAACGCCCAATCGGCGGGAAATCCTGAGTCTGGATACTGGCTCAGTTTCTCACCCAGTCCGACGGACATCCTGCATGACTTTTGCGGAACTCATGACATAAGGGGAGCGATCTGTCCGAATTGCAGCAGACCATTCATGCGACTGTTGTCGTTACGCGCCAAAGACGGCAGACTCAACTTTGACGTGGTCCGCCATCCGGTCGTTCACCTTCTGTACTGTTGGACGTGCAGCGTGCCCTTCGGCGAGTTCAGCTACAGAGTCGGCGGCGACGGGACAATCGAATTGCTCCAAGTCGCTCCGAGACAGCCGACAATGGAATTTGGGTCTGAAGGACCGTATGACGGATACACGGGAGTTTTTCCGTACCGACAGGTCGGCCTCCAACAGCAGACGGCAGACGAACAGAAAAAGCTGACTGCGAGGCAGTCGGACGACTCTGATGGCGACGACGATGACGACCTGTTCTCTCCCCGACATCAGGTGGGTGGGTACCCCTTGATCTACAATCCGAGCAAGGTTTTTTGCCCCGTCTGCTCCGTCGAAATGCCACTTTTGGCAGCCATCTGCGACGATGCGACGGGCAATGATCCTTTCGGAGTGGAGCCTGAGCACAGTTTCGCGGGGAACGGCGGAGTGCAAATGCTCTTTCACTTCTGTCGGGGCTGCTCTGTGGTGTCTGCCTACCAGTCATGCGACTAACTCTTGCGAAGCTTTGGACATTCTTGGCGCAAACAGGCCTGTACACGCATTGACCTTCTCCTTGTTCAGCGCCGATCTGCGCAGCGCTTTGACTTGGCAGAAGATGCTTTACACGCTTCAGGGCACGTGCGTACAAATCAGCGGAAGCTACTCCGGATTGGCGGAGCGCGCGGATGAAGCCAGCAGCGATCCCACTCCTGGTTTGTAACCATAGAAGTCGCCGATCGCATGGAGATGCTCGATGATCTCTTCGTCGTAGTGCTGCTTCAACGGCGGAGTCAAAATGTTGTGCTCGGCGTTGGGGTCGGCCGCCAGGTCGAACAGGTAACTCTGAGCGGGCGAATCGTAGGTGGTGTAGAGATAACGCTGGTCCGCCGTCAGGATGCCGTAAACTGCGCGCACATCGGAGGCGAAAAGAAGATCTTTCCGCGGGTAGCGGTCGAGTTCCTGCTTGGTCTCGGCGAACAAAGGCCGCCCGTAGAGCGGGTTCTGAACGATGGGTCGGTGTCCGAACAGGTAATAGAGAGTCGGCGTAATGTCGGTCAACGTCGAAAGACGAGTGTCATCGTATACCAAATGTTCGCGCATCTTTGGCGGCAGATGGATGATGAGCGGCACGCGCATGATTTCTGGCCAGATGGAAGTGGAGTGGCTCGAGCGGCCGAACTCGCCAGTGGCGTCGCCGTGGTCGCTGGTGACGATGATGATGCTGTTGTCGTACATGCCGCGCCGCTTGAGATAGTTGAAAAACTCGCCCAGCCGAGCGTCCACCCAGTGCACTTCGTAGGAAATGCGGATGCTCATCCCCTCCGGGGCTTGCCAGTGCTGCGAACTCGGCGACGGCACGTCATTGTGGGCGAACTGGTGGACGTTCTTCGGCTGGTCGTAGAAAAAAATGGGTTTGTCCGAGCTGGCAGGACGGTCGAGAACGGATTCGGCTTGCTTCAGAGTGGCCCCGATTTCCAGATGGTTCCAGAGCGGCTGGTCCATGTCGAGCTTCACCAGATTATCGTTGGGTGACAGTAGTTCTTTGACGATTTCGTCCATGCTCACGACCATCTGGTAGTCGTCGGTACGGAGCATCTGCTCCAGACCATTGACTTTCGAGAATGGCTGCAGGTAGTGGGCATGCAGCATCATGGCACCAGCCCATAGCGCTGGCTCGGAAAGCCCCGTACCTGCATATTGCGTGTATGCGTTATGTAGAACAACGCTGTCGCGGGCAAAGGCATCGAGGTTCGGCGTGTAATTGACGCGGGGATTGTAAGCGCCAAGATAATCGGGGCGCATAGCATCAATGACGAATACGAAGATGTTCGGCCGCATGCCTTGCGCCGGAGAGACATTGTCGACGAGGCGCACCTCCGTATTCGTGTGGGTATCGCGGACATTGGTGTATTCGCGCATGATGTGGCAGAGGTCGCCGCAAACTTCTCCGCGGCCATCGCCGAGCAGGTGATGGACGAGCAGGAACGAGGCGTCGCCGGCGCCGTACTCCTCGAGTTTGAGGGAGATTTCGTCATCGGTTGAGCCGACAGACTTGCTCCAGAAAATCTCGGTGGCCTGCAATCCTTTGTAGAGGAAAACTCCCGCCAGCAATACTCCTACGATGACGACGGCGGAATAGTTGGCTCGGACGGGGCGCAGGCGGTAGACGCAGAGGCTCATCACGATCCAGAAGACGAGAGCGGTGGTGCTTTCGACGAAGCCATTCCAGTCCTCGCCGCCGATTAGCCAGCGCGACCCGAGCACGAGCAGCGTGAACATCGCGATGATGATCCAGGTGGTGATGGCTTGGCCGGACGTTAGCCCGCTCTGCCGCTCGGACGGGGATGCAGCGTTGCCAATGTTGATTGAAGGCGCCAGGAACGGTTCGACGATGGAGAATCCCCAAAGCGTAAGCGTGAGCGCGAAGGCCGTGGCGTAGAGGCGAGCGCTCCATCCGTTGAAACTCAGGGCGCCGGCCAGAAAACGCGTCAGCACGAATGACAGAGCCAATGCAATCCCGGTTCCCACGAGCCCGCGGCGCGCCGTTTGCGGTTTGGATGACTTCGCGGAGAGGAGAAAAATCAGATTGATCGTCGAGAGCACGACGATGGCGAGAACGAAGTGAGAAGCCAGACTCCAGAAGGCAACCTCTGCGTCCTGCCACTCAAATTGCAAGGTGTGAGTGTCGCTATAGAGGTGCACTTTCCCGCCGATGGTGTAGACCAGGCTGACCACCAGAGCGACCAGAAGGCCGGCAGAAAATCCGAAGGGCGCGGCCTCGTTCTCAATGCATGCGTTTGGTGCAGGTTTTCCCTCCGCCCGCGAAATCTGCCAAACCGAGAGCCCGATTAGAGGAAGCAACGTGGTCAGACTCCAGTAATAGGCGGCGTTATCACTTTGCAGTCCAGGCAGGAAAGGACGCAGGCTGAGATATACCCCAGCGGCAACCAGCAGGCCAAGCGAGGCCTGGCATCCCTTATTGTTCTTCCAACGCTCCCACGACGATCCTGAGAATGTCGATCCTGAGAGCAGGGCAGCCGCGACCGCCAACCAGTACAGAGCGGCCTGATGATGCGCCAGTCGCGGCAACCAGGCATAGGGCGGCATTTTGATGAAGGTGTAGAAGGTGTAGGGAAGAAAAGCCAGCAAACAATACAGAGAGGTCAGAACGAAATACGTCCCCGAAGCGATCTTCAGTAAAGTATTGAGCCAAAGCCTCAAACCTGCTCCCTTAGACGGCAGAACGATGCGACGGATGCCCGCAAATCGATTCTCAACGACCATCAGTGAGCGCCGCAAGTTACCGTGGGCGAAGGAATTGATTGGGGCCGCAGGCCAAGGCCGTCAGCGGTTCCAGCGGCATGGGCGCGACGCATCGTTGTGACCAAAGTACCAGACTCGATACTACTTCGGAGTGGACTGGACATACTCCGTCGGCTTCCAGTTGGTCTAGGATAAAAACTCCGCGTCTGTTTTACCGAGAGCAAACGATGCCGAGCCAAGCCGCGAAGAGATCTGCCGCGCGATCGCCGTCGCTGCAATCGTCATCGTTTGCATTGTTCGTTCGGAATTTTTTCCGGAGTCCGGCGATGCTGGGCTCGGTCGTGCCCAGTTCATCCTTCCTGGTAAATGACATGATGCGGCAGGTGGACTGGAATCGTGCCCGCGTTCTGGTGGAATACGGCCCGGGCGTCGGCACATTCACGCGGGAGATTCTAAAGCGCATGCGGCCGGACGCAGTCTTGGTGGCCATTGAGCTGAATTCAGAGTTCGTGGAGTATCTTCGCGATCGCGTCCACGATCCGCGTTTCCGGGTGGTGCATGGTTCGGCCGCGCGGGTACGCGGCGTGCTGGCGGAACAGAGGCTGGCCCCGGCGGACTACATTATCTCCAGCCTCCCGTATCGCAACATGCCGGACTCACTGCGCCGCGAGATTCTCGAGGAGTCTCGTCTGGCGCTGAAGGCTGACGGTTCGCTGTTGCTCTATCAATATACGCGCACGCTTCTGCCCTACCTCGAGTCGAGTTTCAGCTCCGTGACGCTGAATTTTCAGCTCTTCAACATCCTGCCTGCGCTGATCTTCCACTGCACGCCGTAACGGCGTCTCCTAACTTCAGTTCCGTTGGTAGTGGTGCAGTTTGAACCTTCAAGCGTGAAGTCATCCCGAGCGGAGCCGCTTTTCAGGCGGAGAGAGGGATCTCCCTGAAGATCGTGCCTTGGGAGATCCCTCCCGCGGCTGAACTACGCCGCGGTTCGGGATGACGCAAGGATCGATTCCAGCTGCACCACTACCGTTCCGTTTCCAAAACGTTGACCCGAGCGTCGCCAAGAGTGTAGAAGTGTACAAGGCAAAGGAAGATCAGTTGCTGGGCCGAGTCTGTCTCCAAGGGTAATGTTGAATGGCGAATGGGAACCCGGAACCTAAAGGTAAGCCACTGATTCAGAAAGATCCCACCAAGAAGCCCTATCTGAAGCCGGCCTTTCGATTTGATCGAGTGTTTGTAACCTCAGCGCTGACTTGCGGCAAAGCGGATTCCACGCAAACCCTGTGCAGAGTGAACCGCAAGGTCTCTTAGCCCCGCAGAACAGCTTTCAGACCAATCAGCTTCCCCCGAAATCAGTTCAGTCCGGACTGTGTGGCCTTGACCAGGGTCGCCCCGCTCTTGGTCGCGTAGTAGATGCTGGAAGCTTGCGAAGCCGAGCTGTCGTTATCGACGATGATGCCGCTGGTGCCACCGGCGGCGGCCAGTGCCGTGGTGCTGGCACTGACAGTGGGGAAGCCACTGGTGATGTCGAGGCTCATGACGCAGCCGGCAGTTCCCCCGCCAATGGTCGCGACGCAGTTGTTCGTGACTCCCACGAAAAGGTAGTCCGTCAGCAGGGAAGCGTTGTAAAACTCCGTGACCGGCGAGGAGTCTGCCATACCGGTGGCCAGGGATGCGGTAGTAGCGTCGGCGCTGGAGTTCATCACGCCCGCGCCATTGAAGCCGACGCTGAAGAGAGTCGGAACCGTCCCGGCGCCGGTTCCAGCGATGTAAAGCAGAGGCGTTCCCGAACCGGTGTACCAGGCGTTGTTAAAGTCGGGTTCGTACGGTCCGCTGTAAATCGTGCTTGCCGGGCCCACGGGTGTCGAGACGGTGCTCGCCAAACTTGTCGGAGCCTGCACGATGAGCGCGTTCGTGCCGTTGGAATTGAAGGAAGCGTAGATCATGTGACGAGTGCTGTCGAGGACAACCGGATTTTCGGCCGTGTTGCCGCTCGCCAGGACCGCGCCATAAACCACCGAGCGGTGACGGGCCCGTGTCGTTCACGTAATCGATGCGACCGTTGCTATCCGTAAAGAAGACGTTATTCGATATCTGGTCGTACACCGGAGTTGACGGAATCGCGTTGATTGCGACGCTCCAAACGATTGTTGGGGCGCTGCCGTTGAACACGTTGCTGATCTTGTAGAGGTAGCCGGAGCCGGTTCCCGGCCGTGCTGTAGGTTGTGGCGTAGGCCACATCGTTGGCATCGGCCGAGGTGTAAAGGACGAAGATCGTGTTGGTGGAGCCTTGATTGGTGACGCCACCGTCGGGCGAAAGCAGCACGCTCTGGTCCACAGCGTTGCTTCCGCCAGTGCCCGGCAGGACGGCCGCAGTCACGCTGGAGCCTTCGTTACTCGTTGTGCCGAGGGTCAGAGAGTGGAAATAGGAACTGCCGGTCGGGAGATTCTCGATATAGGCAATTTGGGTCCCATGCCGTGAGAGGACCACGGAAGCCGGTACTTGTCCGGTGCCTGAGGCGTAGGCGAACCGAACCGTCGGGCCGTTGGTGGGGCACAATGGGGTTGGGGTGGTGGCGCCCTGGTAGCTGTAGAGATTATTGAATCCAACGATGTTGGCCTGACCGCCCGCGGCGGGGCTGGCTGGAATGCCCATCACCACGAAGTCGTTGGTGCAATCTGGAGCCGCAGTCACATCGAAGGTATATTTGGCGGGCGCGGTCTGGCCCCCGCCAGGAGCGGTGATCAGGGTGAAGGTCCCGGTTTCCGTCAACGCCGTTGGATAGTTGCCACCACCCGTAGAGTCATAAAACGAATAGTTACCGGGACTGTTGCCCCAGATATTGATTTCCAAACCGGGGACGGTGAAGAGAAGCCCATCCATATCAAGCGGCGGGTCGGTGGAAACATAGAGGACATTATCGTAGTCGAAGGCTCCCAGTGGGCTCTGGGTAAAGCCAGGACCGCCGGGATACAGCGGGTAGGTGCCGACGTCCGCGCCGCCCGTGACGGTGAGACTGCCGGCCGTGGCGAGGAATTGATCGTTGCCCAGGTCGATCGTGTTGAGGGTGCCGTAGCCGGTCTCGGGGGCAATGTTGAATGTGTAGTCAAAAACTTGGCCAAAACCCACAACTGGAGATGCTTCCAAAGGCACGCTCCAGTCCCGGCGGCTACGGCGAGGGTGCGGGCGACGCTGTATCGGCCACCAGCCTTCGGGATGGCGAAGATACCAGTTCTGCACCCAGCGAGGATCCTTTTGGATGCGGGTCATCACGGAATCGTCTTTCGAATCCGGGTAGAGGACGTGACGGTGCGTCCAATCCGAAGCGATTCCCACCGGAACGTGCGGCACGGACTGGCCTACGACCGCCGGTGCCGTCAGCGCGCACACCATACCTAGAACCAGACCTTTCATTTGCAACTCCCCCAGTGTTGTCAGTGCGTACGCAACAGGATACGCCCAAGTGCCGTCAGACTGTGCGAATTGGCTTCCTGTGTTTGTCAATCGGTAACACAGCCAGTGGTCAGGGTCAAGGTGCGCGGCTGAAACTCGCCCGCAAAAGTCATATCCGCGAGCCAATGAGATATCCGAAGAAGACCGAGGGATGGTCCGAGAAAAAACGAAGGCCGGGCACTCCGGAAAGACATTCCGGATCCCAGCCTGCGTCTTCCTTCAACTTTGAGTAGAGCCTTACTTACTAGTTGCCCGATCCCGTGTTCGCGGCCGCGGTGGCCGGAGGCGCAACCGGAGCAGCGGCCGCTGTACTAAAGCGCGCCAACCGCGGGAAGAAAGGCGTGACTTCAAACGGCATCTTGTCACGCGCCGAGGTGATGGCAACCGGAGTCGCCTTCACCATTTCCGCCTTGTCGCTCCAGGGATTGATCTTCACCCGGCCGCCCAGGGGCAGAGCCGCGATCTGATCCAGTTTGTTGTTGTCCAAAGCCGGGCCTTGGGTTTCCAGAGCGGACAGACGAGTAATCGTTCCGTTGTCCGCGAAGGAATTGCCCAGGTGCGTGGTCAGCAACGCGCTCAGTTGAGGAGCCCGCAGCTGCAACGCCTTCAGGAACAAGCCCACGTTGTCCAGTTTCTGAGCGTAGGGCGAGTTCTTCAGAAGCTCCAGAGCCTTTTTGTCGGCGGCCTGTTCTTCTTCTGGAATGTGCCTGAATCCCAGGTTCTGATAGGTGGAGTCATCGTCGAACAACATGCGGTCGTTGAAGGCATATTTGCTGCCCAGGTTGTGACCGAGCACGATGTGCGCGAGCTCATGAGAGAGGACGGCGGCCAGACTGGCTTCGTCGGGCAGCACGTCGATCAGCCCGCGGCTGATCACGATGGTATTGCCCACGCTGAAAGTTTCCAGCGGAGAGGTGAGCAGCACGCGCGTGCGCACGGGCCGCGGCAAGTCAATGTTGTTGGTGACTTCGAGGTTGTTGACCACGGTCTGGAGAATTCGGTCCAGATCGCCTTCGGGGGCGAGCAAGCCGGCATTGGTCAGACGTTCGACGACGTTGTCTTCTGCCTGCTGTTGCCATACCCGCTCGGCCTGCAGCGGAGACGCATCCTGCGCGGTCGGAGTTTCGTCGGTAACGCTGTCGACGCGAATCTGCGTGAGTTCGTCGTCCTTGCCGCCCTTCTTCAGGTCATAGCCCCAGATGCGGGTCTGCGCCTTGAAGGCCATGCTGTTCTTTACGCCGGCACTGAAGTCGCCTTCTTCGCTGTAGATGAAAGACGGTACCCAGTAGCCGGGAATCAGGTTCAAGCGCCAGCTATCCATGTGGAAGAAGAATGTGTTGTGCGCGGCCGGATAGTAGGTCCCGTTCAGGCGCACGATGTTGTAGCCCTGATCTTCGACCCAGATGCGGCCCAGGAAGCGGCCGCGGCCCGACTTCGGCTTGGGCGTGACGTCGAACACCAGGCAGCGCACGTCGCCGAGGAATTCGCGGCGGGCGTAGCGGAAATCATAGTGCTCGCGGTCGAAGTCGGTGCGGTCGGCATAGACCATCCAGGAGAAGCCCAAGGGCTGGTACTGCACCTTGTAGAGCTTATGAAAGCCGCCGAGCAGACGCGCCTGCATGCTGGTGTCCTGTTCCTTCAGATAGTCCTTCCGGTCGACGGTCTCTCCCATATCCATGCGGCCGAGGAAATAGTGATCCCCGCTGGGCACGGGGCCGAGCTGCGGGTCGGCAGTCAGATTCTGGAGATAGGTCTCGACCACAGGCGTGCGGTTCGCCAGCTCCTTGATCAAGCCATGCTCCCGCTCAATGAACAGGTTTACCACCTGATCCATGGTGGTGGGAGTCGGCGCGGGCGTGGGCTGAGGCAACGCGACGGCCGCTGCTGCGGGCTGTGCGGCCTGCGACGCGTCCGGTGTGGCCTGCGACGCCGCTGCCGGCTGATCGGTCGCCGGGGCAGCCTGCGGAGCGGGTTGCGCGGTCTGCGTCGCATCCGGCGCAGGCGGCTGGGCGGACGGCTGTGACTGCGCCGCTTGCTGAGCGGCCGCACTCATGGACGCCAACAGAGCCGCAGTGAGTAGCAAGTTCCAAATACGCATGACTCTTTTCTCCAAGTTTCTCTGAACCAAGTTTCTTTGGGTCATTTTCTTTTGACCCAGTTTCTTTGACCCAGTTTCAGTGACCCTAGTTCGCTTTCCGTGCACTGCCAAATTGCAAGTTACATCGCCAAAACTCTTTAAACTTTTCCCTACGCCAGCTGGAACGTCACGTGAACAATCGCGGTCGAATCCGTCGGCTGTCCACCGCGCAACGCGGGCTTGAACCGGATCTTGCTGGCGGCGGCGATCGCAGCCTCATCCAGTCCGTGACCCAGACCGCGCACTACGCGATTCACATGCAGCGTGCCGTTCGCCCCAAAACTAACCTCGAGCAGCACTTCGCCTTCCAGCTTCAGACTGCGCGCTTCGGCGGTGTAGACCGGAAGCGGCTTGAAGGTGATCTCCACCGGAGTAGTCGTGGGCGCGACAGCGGAGGCAATCTTGGGTCCGCCATGCACCACCTGCTCCGATCCAAATCCGCCAGTAGCAACTCCCTGGCCGTTGCTGCGCCCGTCCCCTTTGCCGCCGGTCGCGACGCCGTTACCAAAGTCTGCGCTGGCCACCGTGCCCTTGATTCCTTTGGCTCCGCCGGTTCCGTTGCCTTGCCCCGCACCTACGGGCATGTCAAACCCACCCGCCGAGGCTGTGTACAACTTCGCGCCCTGCTTGCCGGTCCCCTTCAAACCATTGGGATCGCCAAAGCCGCCGGTCTGCACTTTGTCTACTGCCACGTTGACCGTGGGCTTCTGCGAACTGCCCTCGTTAAAGTCTCCGGTGTGGACCAGTTGCGGACGCGCCCCACCCGCTGCGATTTTCAACTCCGGCGCCTTGAACTGGTTCACCACAACCTGGGGTGCCTCAACCGGCTTCGGAGCCTCGCGGCGAACTTCCCGCGGCACGATCAGCTTGGGTTGCTCCATCACCGGAATCTTCACGGCGGGAAGCAGCTTAGGATGGATTTCAGGCTTTACTTTGATCGGTTCCGGCGCGGGTTCCGGCCGTAGCGACGGCATGGGAATCAACTCGGTGACGTGGTACTGCGCAAGCTGCAGCGTGTCCGGAAAGATGAGAGTGATGTTGACTACGATGAGCAGGGCCAGAGCGACCAGCCCGTAGGCAGTCGCCAGCGCCTTCTTGTTCACCTTGCGTTCAGGCAGTAGTCCGAGTTGAAAGCCGCGATAAGCTGTTGCCATGCAATTTCACTCCATCGGGATCCCGGTCTAGGGGAGATCCTCCGGGACTTGGAGTCTTAAAAATACGGGAGATAGGACAGGGGGTAAACGTGTCCACGGCTCTTGACCTTAGGTAACCTGGGTCGGAATCCCTTCGAGGGATCGGCCCGGAACTGGCGTGGGACGGGCATTTCCGCCGATCGACAGGCCATTTGACCCGATGAAACAGGGAAGAAACAGGTAGGAAAACGGGCAACGAACGGAGGAGAACCTCTGTGCAAACAGATAAGGGACATTTAATGTGAGTTTCTGAGAGTCGTCACATATTTCCCGTCGCACGGGCCGACGGAAGAAATTTTCGACGCCGGGAGAAATAGAAAAACACAGGAATCCCAGACAGGATGACCAGGAGTCCATAGGTGGAGTTCCGCAAATCGCTCTTGAACGTGTAGTAGAGAAGAGCGGCTGAAACCGCCACGAAAACAACAGGCACGAAAGGGTAGCCCCACATGCGATAAGGACGTACCGCCTGTGGATCGCGCCATCGGAAGATAAAGATCGTGCTGCCCGCAATCATGTAAAAGAGCCACTCCGCAAAAATCGCCAGAGAGAACAGCTGGCGGAAATTCGCTCCCAGCAACAAGAGAAGGATCGACAGCACGGCCTGCACTACAATCGCCACCGACGGAGTGTGAAAGCGGGGATGCACTTCCGCGAGCGCGCGAAAAAAGTATCCGTCGCGCGCCACCGCGTAGGGCACGCGGGCTCCGCTCATGATGGTGCCGTTGAGCGTGACCAGCATCGACAATGCCATGCCCGCCGAAACAATGCTGGCGCCCAGGTGCCCCATCACCTGCGCCACGGCGTCGGATGCCGGGCGCGGCGAAGCCGCGATGGCGCTGGCAGGAAGCACGTACTGGACAGCGGCGTTGACCAGCATGTAGAGCACGGCTACCGTGGCCACGCCCGCTATCAAGGCAATGGGAATGTTGCGCTCCGGACGTTTCACCTCGCCCGCCACCATGTTGAGGTCATTCCATCCGTCATAGGCCCACAGGGCCGCGACCAGCGCGGCCATGAAGCCGGCGACGCCGCCCGTGGCGCCGGCGAAGGTCCCGGCGAAGTTACTCCATCCCCGTCCTGGGGCATCGCCCATTCCGCTGAAGCACACCACTACGATTCCGAGAATGATGGCGACTTTCAGGAGCGTAAACACGAGTTGGAATTCGCCCGCTCTTTTCACGCCGAGGTAGTTCAGGAACGAGATGAGGATGGCGGCGGAGATGGCGAAGATCTGGCCCCAGTTCACGGCAAACGGCACAGTGATGACGTTGACAGAGAAAAAGGAGAAGACCGGAAACGTTCCCAGGATTCGCACCAGTCCCGTGACCACGGTCGCGACCGAAGCCGGCTTCGCAATCACGAACCAGGTCCAGGCGTAGAGAAAGCCGGCCATGGGTCCGTAGCCGTCGCGGACGTAGACGTACTCTCCGCCAGCTTGCGGTTTCATCGCGCCCAGTTCGGCATAGGTGAGCGCACCGAAGAACGAGAGCAGTCCACCCACGATCCAGGCCAGGTAAACCAGTTTGGCCGAGCCCACGGCCTTCATCATTTCGGCAGGCACGAGAAAAATTCCGCTGCCGATGATTGTGCCCACGACCACGGCAGAGGCTTGGCTTACGCCTAGGTCGCGGGAGAGTTCCGGACGCGAAGGCGCTAGATTCGAGACACCATGCGGGACATCAGCCATGTTGGAGTTGGAGTATACGCGAGGATCGGCAGAGTTTGAGAGCGATCTTGGGCGGCGATACTTCAAAAAGGCCGATCACGCGAGGATCGAACTCTAGTGTGACGGCTTGCGCGGCATCGTGGACTTGCTTACGGATTCTGGCGGCAACGGTAGGTCCACTTCGAGCGTGCCCATGCGATCGTTCAGCCGATCGCGTACGCCAACGCGCAGGGATTTGGCATTCACCGGAACCAGCAGCGATTGGTGCACCCGGTACAATCCGGGCTTATTTTCGGAGGGCTGCGTGGAGGTTTCCGGCACGCCGTCGTTGACGGTGCCGTTCAGTACTTTGCCATCCTCATCGAAGGCCGCCACGGCAAGCTCCAGTGTGGGTTGTTGTCCGCTACGGGCGGCCTGCGCCTTGAAGTCAGGATCGAACACGCGATAGTCGATGGCATACGCCTGAACCTTCACGGGCGGCAGAGGCTTCACCGGCCGGTTCCTGCGCTGGGTAGTGAAGAATGCGGCCTGCCCCTCCAATTGCTCCATCTGCGCGGGCGTGGCCAACCCTACTCCACCGGTGCGTACATGCGCCGAGAACAGTAGATCGTGCAGCATGGGCGCGCCGGGCTTCATGTTGGCTTGCAGTACATCGCCAGCCTGAAGGGGGACCGCGAGGGTGGGAGCCCCCGAATGATTTACATTTTCATCCGCTGCGGCGGAGACCAGAAACACGCGGCAGTAGTTGCGCCGGTAAGAGATCTGATATTTCTCCTTGTTGAGTGTCACAGAAATGTTGTGACATTTGTCATCGTCCGCGTGATTGGGAGGGGAATAGGTAAGCGTGTAGTAGTTCCCGCCATCTTCCGTGGCGGTATTCAGTTCATCGGCCACGTCGTTGTTGCTGTAGAACGCTTTGCCCCCGGTTGCATCGGCGATCTGGTCCGCGACAATATAGCTCGCGGTAACGGAACTGCCCGCGCCCTCTTGGCTCATGGTTGCGGCCGAGCTGGCCCCCGTCAAGGCACCCTCCGGATTTACGATGACCCCACGAACGTTGACCGGAAAAACCGCGACTTCGGCTTGCGCCAGCGAGTTGACCTCAGCTTTGATGTTATCTGCCAACGAGGAGATCCCCTCCTGAGCAGCAATTACGAGGGGGAACCTTCCCGCGACCCAGATCAAGTTCTTGCGCCCGGGAATGCCATCGAGATAGTCGCCGATATGGGTGAGCATATCGACAGCAGTGTAGGGGTCGCCGTAGCCGTAATTTCGAGCCAGCAGGAAGACCCGTGGGACGTGAGCCTTGGGCTTCTTGGAATTTACCGCGGTGTACAGCAAGTCTTTGTCGTCGGTGAATCCTTGCGCCAGGTACAGCTTGTCGGAAGTGACAAAGACCGCAAACCTGGTGCCCGCGGGTTTGCTGCGGATGAACTTGAGAACTTGCTCACGGCCGGTCATCTGATCTTCGACCTCGGTATTTACCAGGTCGAGAAGCATCACATAGAGGGGGCCTCGCTCGGGAGCTACCGGGATGTTCTCGAAGACATGGGGAGGTAGCGGAGGCGCATTGGGTGCCCGCGCCATCGACGGCTTATCGAAATCGTAGACATCGAACGAAAGAACACGCTGCGGCTGCTTGTCTTCCGTGATGGAAAAATCCTCCGCCTTGAGCCCGTGCACTGGTTTGCCATCGGCGTCGCGCACCATCACATCAATGATGACTCGCTGCACGGTCTGGCGAATGGTTATGCTCGGCTCCTGGGCGTCGTTGCTCGGCGGCGGGGGCGCGGGCTGGCCGACCAACTTGCTAGGACCGGCGCTAGTGTTCTGAGAGGGGGCCACATCCTGAGGCGGCGCGGGCGGAGCGTCCGACTGCGCGGTCAGCAGCGCCGCAGAGAGGCAGTACAAAGCAAGACAGGCCAGGACGCTTCGCAAGAGTGTGAGACCCGAAGTCATTACGCACCGCCAAGTTCTTTCACAGCTTAAGATCAAACCCGCCAGAGACCGCCTTGTTTCGGCCCGGGAGACAATTATTTCGGATTCCGCCCGCCCGGATCAATGGGGAATGCTGTCCGATTGCCGGAGGAATCCCCAAGGGAAACACTCACCATCCAGCCTACCGCGAAGGTGACAGTCGTGCCGATCATTACCCACCAGGTCCACGGAACCTTTGTCCCCAGCCACAAGTACAGATCCACGCTGAATCCGCACGCCATCCCCACCATGGCTCCGGTTTGGTTCGCGCGGCGGGTGAGCACGCCCAGCAGAAACACTCCGAGCAGTGCGCCATAGGCCACCGAAGCAATCTGCAGGCCCACCTCTACGACTCGCCCGACTTTGTGCAGCGCGATCCACGCCAGAGCGAAGAGTACCAGCGCCCAGGCCACGTGGCCAGACGCGACAGGCGCATCTTGGTTTTCTCGTCCGTTTGAGGCCGCAGGCGCGCGTAAAAATCCATGATGGCGCTGGAGGACAGCGAATTCAGAGCCGCACTTCAGATTCGACATCGCTGCCGCAAGAATTGCAGCAATCAGCAGACCGGAGATTCCATGGGGCATGCGGGTGACAATAAACGTGGGATAGATCCGATCCGGCTTTCCAAACACCGCCGAGGGGACGCCGATAGTAAGCCCAGAGCATGATGCCGACTGTCAAAAACAGAGCAAACTGAAACAGCACCGCGAATCCACTCGAAATCAGCGCGGTCGACCGACTGCTTCAGTCCGCGTGCTGCCAGTAGGCGCTGCACAATGAGCTGGTCCGTTCCGTGACTCGCGGTCGTGAAAAACGTTCCGCCGATCAATCCCGCCCAGAAGGTGTAGGGGATCAAATAGCTGGTGCGGAAATCGAACACCTGCAGTTTGCCCGCGCTAGCCGCGGCAGCATGAATCGCCGGCCATCCGCCGGGTACGAGATGCAAAATCGTCACCAGCCCGACCAGCGTTCCGCCCACGTAGATCGCGGTTTGCACGACATCGGTCCAGATCACGGCAGCGAGTCCGCCTTCAAACGTATAGATCACCGTCAATGCGGTGATGATGCGCAATCGACGCGACTTCGCCCGTGCCCAGCGCAATCGACACGACGATCGACACGGCATAGACGCGCACGCCTTCCGCCGCGGCCCGGGTCAGCAGAAACAAACCTGCGGTCAGAGAGCGCAGGCCGCGCCCGAAGCGGCGTTCGATCAGTTCGTAGGCGGTATAGAGATCGCCGCGGAAGTAGTGTGGCAGCAGCACGAAGCTTATGACCACGCGGCCCACGACGTATCCCATGATGACCTGTAGAAAAGTAAAGTTGGTGTCGTAAGCCAGGCCGGGAATGCTGATGATGGTGAGCGTGCTGGTTTCCGCGGCGACGATGGAGAGCGCGATCGCCCACCATGGAATGTCGCGCCCGGCGAGAAAGTAGTCGCGCAGGGACCGCTGCTTCTTGCGGAAGCGCAGCCCAAACAGCGTGATTCCCGCCAGGTACAACCCGATGATCCGAAATCGAGCTTGTTCAGGCCCATGCGAGGTGAACTTTCATTATCGAAGCAATCCTGCTTTTCCGCGAGTGAGACTCTGTAGTCCCCGCCTCGTCGGGAGTCTAAGAACCGGCAACTCGCAAATGCCAATCGAGAGTTGCTCTGTGTTAGAAATAACCCGTGCCCTACTATCTTGGCATCGACGGCGGAGGTACGAAGACCACGTGCGCGGTGGGTGATGAATCCGAGCTGCTCACGACTGCGAGCTGCGGGTCCCAGCAACATCGTCCGCGTCGGGGAAGCGACCAGCCCGCGAATCGCTGCAGCAGGCCGTACGTCAGGCATGCGCGGCGGCCGGCATCACACCGTCACAGGTTGCGTACCTGCGTGGGAGGTTCTGGCGCGGCCCGGCCGCAACTGGCCGCGATCGTTCGTCGCGCGCTGGCGGAAATTCTTTCCACTCCGATCGACGTTGTCGGTGACATGCAGATCGCCCTCGAGGCCGCCTTCGATACTGGACCCGGTGTGATCGTGATTGCCGGTACGGGTTCGATTGCCTATGGCCGCGACCGGCAGGGAAGGACCGTCCGCGCCGGGGGCTGGGGATTCGCCATCGGCGACGAAGGTTCGGCGCACTGGATCGGGCGCGCGGCGGTGAGCGCGGTTCTGCGGGCGGCGGATCTTTTTTCCTATGATACCGGCCCGTCCGATCTTGCTCACGCCGATCTTTCCGCCAACGAACCACGCGAGGGAAATTCACCGGGCAGCCCGCTGCAGGACTCATCATTATCCGCGGCGCTCTGCAAAGCCTGGGGAGTGGGTTCGCTGGCCGACCTTGCCCGCTCGGCGAATTCGATTCCTCCTCCGGACTTTGCGGCGCTCTTTCCGGCGGTTGCGGAAAGCACAGATGATTTGGCCAGCGCGCGTTCTCACCAACGCGGGTACGGAACTGGCTCAGGTGGCCGAAGTCGTGGTGCATCGCCTTTTTCCGAAAGACGAGACTGGCCCGGTCCCAGTGGCCATGACGGGAGGGGTCTTTCGTCATGCGCCGCTGGTGCGGCAGGTTTTTTACAATGAACTTCGCGCAATCGAACCGCGCGCAGAAGTGAATCCGCAGGTGGTCGAACCGGTTGAAGGAGCGCTGCGCATGGCGCGGAGAGCTGCCGCGGAGATCTCGGCTCAGTAGCGCAGTGGCTGTGAGCGAGCTTCATGATTCCGGCAGAACCTCAATCCGATGCTGATGTCGAATCTAGTTCTGCGTCGCCGGTGACGGCATCCCGCGACCTGCCGGGCGCAGCGGATGCCGCGCTGACTGCCGATCTCGCGCTGGCCATGGTGAAGGATCGCGACCTGGCTTCGGAGGTCATCGAACAAATCAGCCGAAATCCAGCGGTGATGAAGTCGCGCAAAGTGCGGGTTGCCCTGGCCGCTCATCCGCGCGCTCCGCGCCGCATCGCGCTCCGGCTGGTTCGCGAACTCTATACCTTCGATCTCATGCTGTTCTCGCTGTTACCCGCAGTCGCAGCCGACTTGAAGCGGGCCGCCGATGAACTGCTGGTGACGCGGCTGGCCTCCATCACTTTGGGTGAGCGCATTTCGCTGGCCCGCCGATCTTCAGCGATGGTGGCGGGAGCACTGTTGCTCGACAAGGAAGCGCGCGTCTGGCAGACGGCGCTGGAGAATCCGCGCCTTTCTGAAGCTGCCATGGTGAAGGCGTTGCTGCGTCCGGGTGCGACGCCGGCGTTCGTGGCGGCAATCTGCCATCACGCGAAATGGTCAGTGCGCCCGGAGGTTCGGTGCGCGCTCTTGCGCAGTGAATCCGTGCCGCTGGCTCGCGCCCTCGAATTTGCCCGCCGCATTCCAGCGGCGCAGTTGCGCGACATTCTGCACGCTTCACGCCTGCCGGAGAAGGTTAAAAGTTATCTTCGCGAACAACTCAAGGCTAAGAAGTAGACCGAGCTACCGTCCACCGCCAATTTCCACAATCGCGCCCGTTGTGAACGATGCTGCGGGCGATAGCAGCCAGATCACGCCCTCTGCGACTTCGAGCGGCGTGCCGGGCCTTCCCATCGGGACCGTGCCCATCAACCTTTTGAGTCTGCCGGGCTCACCGTTTGCCGCGTGCAGGCCAGTCTCCACTAATCCGGGCGCGACTGCATTCACTCGGATGCCTTCGGTTGCGACTTCCCGCGCCAGCCCGATCGTGAAACTGTCGATCGCACCCTTCGACGCCGCGTAGTGCACCCACTCACCCGCCGCGCCGGTGTGCGCCGCACGCGAAGAAATATTCACGATTGCGCCACCGCTTCCGCCGCGCCGGGTCGACATGCGCCGCACGGCTTCGCGCGAACACAGGATGGTCCCGCTGACATTGACGGCCAAGACTTTTGCGATGGCCGCACTCGACACTTCTTCCACTCGCGCGAACCCGCCGGTGATTCCCGCGTTGTTCACCAGGGCTTTGATCGGCCCCAATTCGCGCTCCGCGGTTTCGAACAGGCGCAAGATATCTTGCTCGTGAGAAATGTCGGCTTGAATCGCAAGGGCGCGCCCGCCGGCGGCGAGAATGTTTTCCACTACCGTCTTCGCTTCGGCGGCGCCAGTGGCGAAGTTGACGGCAACCGCGTATCCGCGTTCGCCCGCAAGCGTGGCGATGGCCGCGCCAATTCCGCGGCTGGCTCCGGTGACAATGAGGGTTCCGAGACCTTGTTTGTCGGTCATAGATCGCACAGGGGCTAAAGCCCTGATCCATCTTAGAGGCTTTCGCGGCCCTTAAGGGCCGCTCTTCCACGGTGGAGCGCGCAGTTGATTCGGTGGCCGGAGAGTTTGCGAACTAAGAGCCAAAAGCTAAGAGCTAAGAACCGGCAGCTCTACGCCTTCACCGCTTCCCGTTTTCCGTGCATCATTTCCACTACCGCCGTGTACAGCCGGTTGCGCGCCTCGTGGCGTTCGTAGGCACGCGTGATGTAACGGACGTGCACTTCAATGCCGGCCGCCGTGGGACGCACGTTGACGCCCGGCACCGCAGACAACGTTTTGACCCGGTAACGCGCGGAGGCCTGTTGCCACTCGGCTTCCGCGCTGCTGGCGTTGGCCTCGGTTTCTTTTTCCACCAGTTTCTGGATGCCGTCGATGAGGGGATACGGATCCTGTCCCGGCGGAATCAGCACCTGCAATTCATCCCACATCCACTGGCCCGAAGTCGTGAAGTTGAAGAAATGACCTTCGATGGCGAAGCTGTTTACAAACGAAACTCGGCGGCCAGTCGGATGCCCGGCGTCGGCCCAACTGCCAGTTTCGAGAAGGACGGTCTTCAGCAAACCAACCTCGACCACTTCGCCGCCGACGCCGTTAATTTCTACCCAGTCGCCGACGCGGATGCCGTTGCGCCCCATCAGGATGAACCATCCAAAGAAGGCGACGATGAAGTCTTTCATCGCGACCGTCAACCCTGCACCGGCCAGGCCCAGTACCGTAGTCGTCTGTGTGGGCACTCCGAAAACGATGAAGAGGATGGCGATCGCGCCCAGGGCCTGCGTGGCAAATTTCACGACAGCCCGCAGCGTGTCGATCCGCTTGTTCTCGGCGGTCATGCCGGTGAACAGATGTTCGATGAACCGGTCGGCCAGGTACACCGCCAATAGAACCAACAGAATCCAAAGGAGGCACTCCAGCAGATTATGCAGGGCTGCCCGCTCGCGAGTCTCGACCAGATCGATCCAACGGTTGTAGGTTTCGGTGAGTTCCTGTTCGTCCTGCAGGCGCTTACCCAGGTCGGCGAGATTTTTCTGATCGCGGGTGTATTGCTTCAGAGAATCGAGCGCGGACTTCGCCGCCGTCTTCGATTCTTCGCGGCTCGACGGGGCGTTGCTCTTGGCGAATCCCTTGGCTTGTTGTTTGGCAGCCTCGCGCTTCTCTTCATCTTTCTCGACCTGAGCAGTCAGCGTCTCGTGCCGCTGGCTCAGGCGCAGTTGCTTGGCCTTGCTCTCTTCCTGCGCCGCCTGCAGCTGGTCTTTTTTCTCGCGCAGAGCCCGCCATGCTCGGAAGACGCTCAGCAGGCTATGCGTCTGGTAGTCCTGTTCGTGCGGATTCATCGCCGAGCCTAGGGCCGCATCCCCGCTGTGCTCGCCCGATTCATGCTCGGACTGCAAGCGCTTGATTTTCGATTGCGGATCGCCGCCGGCCTGCTCCAGATCCTCGGCGGCGTCATCCAGCTCGTCCTGATCCAGATCCATCTGCGCCTTGGCGACGTCGATCTGGTCCTGAAGATTGTCTTTCTGAGAGTCGGGAGCTGCCGCCAGTTTTCGCGTTAGCAGCGTGATGTTTTCCTGATCCTCCTTCAGCGTCAGTTCCGCTTTGTTCTTGCGATCGGAAATTTGCCGGGCTTCCGGCGAAAGCGGCGGAGGGTTTTCTTCGGCGGTGCGCAACGCATCCAGAAACGAAAGATCGACCTCATGGTCTCCCACTTTTTCCGCCTGGTGCGCCAGCGCCTGCTCTTCCGGCGTGCCCGCGATGGCCGCCATTCGTTTGCGCGGTTTGCAGGGGACGCTGGTCGACCAGGGGATGCTGCACCACTGGCGGCATGCGCCCGAGCGATTTCTTGCCGGGCGCGGCGGCCGCGTCTTCGCTGGCAGATGGCAACGCCCGCGTCCATACGACTCCAGCGATGGCAGCCACCACCAGCAGAAGCAGAACGATCGCGGTTATCCAATGCCGAACCTTCATAAACTCCCGCAACTTAGTTCGTAGAGACGTAGCTTGCTACGTCATTCTTGCCACACCGGCCCGCCTTGCCACGCTGGTCCACGCACCAGTCGAATGCAACCTGTCGCGCCCCATCACTTTAACAAGAAACGTTCCCCTCGTGCGATGACCGCAGGGCCAAGTTACTCGCCCGACATGAAGCAGTGGTGTCGCTCCGAGGATGCCGCGCACGTTCGTAATCTGCCGCGAGGAAATGAGAGCTCATAGAATTATCCGAGGGCCCATGATCGAATCACTGCAATCGATGCTCGACGCAACACTGCGGGGCGAGCCGTGGAAGCCGGTCTCGCGCCCGGCGCTGGTGGCGTGGTTGATTTTCTACGTCGCGTTCCTGGCGTACGCCTTCAACGCCCACGGCGGATTTTTGTTCATCGATAGCGCGAACCTGGTCGTGCACGAAGGCGGACACAATCTTTTTTACTGGTTTGGTCCGACTCTGTGCTTATGGGGAGGCACGCTGCTGCAGTGGCTGGTCCCGTTTCTGCTGGCGGCTTATTTTTTCAGCGAGCGCCAGACTACCGGCTTCGTTTTCTGCCTGTTTTTCTTTTTCGAAAACTGGCTCTATACCGCGACCTACATGGCTGACGCTCGTGCCCAGGTGTTGCCCCTGGTCACGACCGGAGATCCGGACTTTGTGGAGCATGATTTTTTCAGGATATTCTCCAGCCTCGGCGTACTCGACCACGACACCCAGATCGCGGCGGTGGTGCGAGTGCTAGGCTGGTGCGGAATGCTGGCCTGCGTGACGTGGCTGACGATGCGGAGTCTGAGAAATCGAGAGCTCTGACGAACCGGCAGCCGCGACTCAAATCAACAATCAGCAATCAAAAATCAACAATGCCCTCTACGGCACCCAATCCCCAATAAAAATATTCGTTTCGTGCGGGGCCTTGGCGTTGCGGTTGGAGGCCCATACCAGCTTCTTGCCGTCGGGCGAGAACATGGGGAAGCCGTCGAAGCCGTCGCTGTATGTGACGCGCTCCAGGCCGGTGCCGTCGGGATTGATCAGCCACAATTCAAAATTGCCCATGCCGCCGGTGGCGTGCGTGTCCGGATCATAATTTGACGAAAAGATGATTCGCTTGCCATCGGCGGTGTATGCGGGTCCGAAACTCGCCGCGGCCAAGTTCGTGATCTGTTTCTTCGCGCTGCCGTCGGCTTTCATGGTCCAGATTTCGAGCGAGGTCGGACGAATGAGATTCTGCGCCGAGCAATTCTTTGTAGTCGGAGATTTCTTTTTCGGTCTTGCGGATGGTAGGCGCGATAGACAATCCATTTGCGATCGGGGGAGAATGTTGGACCGCCATCGTAGCCCAGTTCATGCGTGAGTTGTTTGACATGGGTGCCGTCGGCGTCCATCGAGTAAATGTCGAGATCGCCATTGCGCATGGACGTGAAAGTAATTTTCTTGCCGTCGAGCGAGATGGTCGCCTCGGCGTCGTAGCCGGGCGTGTTAGTCAACTGCTTCAGATTTGAGCCGTCGGGATTGGCGGTGAAAATGTCGTAGCCCGAATACACCGCCCACACATAGCCCTTCGAAAAATCAGGGCGCGGCGGGCAGTCCGGGCTGGCCAGGTGCGTCGAAGCGTAGAGAATCTTCTTGCCATCGGGATAGAAGAAGCTGCAAGTAGTGCGTCCCTTGCCGGTCGAGACCATGTGCTGGTCGCTGCCGTCAATGTTCATCACGAAAATCTGATCGCATTTCACGTCGCCATGGGAGGATTGGAAGATCAGCTTCTTACTGTCAGCGGAGAAATAGGCTTCCGCATTCTGTCCGCCGAATGTCAACTGGTGCACGTTGCGCAGATGTTTTTCCTGCGGCGTGGCCATGTCGGGGTTCGAGGTCTGGGCGGGGGCGGTGCGCGAGGCCGAGATTGTCAGCACAAGGACTGCGAGGGAAAGCATTGAAGCTCGCTTCATCGTCCGCCAGTGTAGCAAAATCTTCACCACAGAGGACACAGAGGGACACAGGGAAAAAGAAAAGCGAGATCTGCCCCGATCTCGCGATGGGTGAGGTCGCTATTTCCGGAAGTGATTCTTGATCGCCTCGGCCTGAATCGCGTCACGACCGCCGATAACGCCGCCGGGTCCGCCTGCTTGACCGCCTGCACGCTGCCAAAATGTTCCAGCAGTCGCCGCGTGGTGCTCGCGCCTACGCCGGGGATTTCCAGCAGTTCGGTCGAGCGGTCGCGCATCTGCCGGCGCTTGCGATGGAAGGTCACGGCAAAGCGGTGGGCTTCATCGCGAATCAGCTGAATCAGGTGCAGCACGGGCGAGTGATGGTCGAGCGCGATCGGATCTTTTTCCTGCCCGTAGACATAGAGAATTTCTTCGCGCTTGGCGATGGCGGCCAGCGGCTGGTTGATGATCTCGAGCGCGTCGAGCGCTTCGGCCGCGGCGTGCAGCTGTCCGAGGCCGCCGTCGATCAGCACCAGGCTCGGCATCGGCTTCTTTTCTTCCTGCAGACGCTTGTAGCGCCGCGTGACCACTTCGCGCATGGAAGCGAAATCGTCGACGCCTTCGACGGTGCGGATGATGAACTTGCGGTAGTCCGACTTCTTCATCTTGCCGTCTTCCCACACCACCATCGAGGCGACGGTCTCCGCGCCCTGAATGTGCGAGATGTCGAAGCACTCGATGCGCTTTGGCAGTTCCGGCAGGCTGAGCGTTTCCTGCAATTCTTCCTGGATCTTCTGCGCGTTGGGCTTGAGCACCCGAAAGCGCTGGTCGTAGGACTGCTTCGCGTTGTTTCCGGCCAGATCGATGAGCGAGCGCTTCTCGCCGCGCTGCGGCACGAGAATATGAACGCGTGCGGCGCGTGCGTTCTCGTCCGCGTCCTGCTCGGAGAGAAGGTCTTCGAGAGCTTCGCGATCCTCAAAGTCGACCGGGACATAGAGGTTGCGCGGGACGTAAGGCTGGCCGATGTAAAGCTGCTTCAGCAGGGCAGAGAAAAACTCGCCGGGATGAAATCGATCGCACTGGGACCGGACTTGTCAGGCCGAGGACGTGCGCCCGTGCGGGCCGAGAGTGAGGCCTCGCTCGGCTCGTCGGCCGAGAGTCTGTCGCACTGCCGGCTAGATTGCGCTGGCGAGCTTCGCTCGCCCGGACGGATGAGGGCGCCCGTCCCCACATGGTCCATTCTCGATGGCATCCGCGTGCTCGGCTACAAACTCCGGCAGGTCTTCCCAGAAGAACTCGCGACGGTCGACCATCTTCCCGGCGCGCATGTGAAACAGATTCACTGCGAGCATGCCGTTCTCGTAGTGATAGCCGAAGACGTCGGCATCGTCGCCTTCGGCGGCGGCAATGCGCTGGCGTTCCTGCAACTGCTCCACCGTCGAAATCAGATCGCGATATCGCGCCGCGCGCTCGTATTCCTCGTCGGCTGCGGCTTGCTCCATGCGCTCGTGCAGCGAGCGGCTCAGGTCCGTCGGACGGCCTTCCAGAAATAGCTTCACGTCGCGCACCGCCTCCTGATAAATGTCCGGCGTGGTCAAGTCCTGTACGCACGGCCCCAGGCAGCGCTTGATGTAGTACTGCAAACACGGACGCGGATGAAATCGCGTGAGGTCGACCTTGCAGGAGGGAATCAGAAAATTGCGGTGGATCAGATCGACGATGCGATAGGCCAGGTTGGCAGGGAAGTACGGACCGTAGTAGCACTGCCGTCTTTTCGCAGACGCCGCGTGACATAGACGCGCGGCCAGCGCTCGCCCAGCGTTAGCTTCACATAGGGATAAGTCTTGTCGTCGCGCAGCAGGATGTTGAAGCGCGGCTTGCGCTGCTTGATCAGGTTATTCTCGAGCGCCAGCGCCTCTTTGTTGTTGGCGACCACGATGTAGTCGACGTCGACGGCTTCGCGCACCAGCGTTCCGGTCTTGGCGTCCTCCCAGCGGCCTTCGTGGAAATAGCTGGCCACGCGGCTGCGCAGGTTCTTCGCCTTGCCCACATAGATGACTTCGCCCTCGGCGTTCTTGTAGAGATACACGCCGGGCTCGGTGGGGATGGTGCGGATTTTGGCGAGCAGATCCATGGAGGGACGATCAATCTTATTCGATTCCTGCGTTTTCTTGATCGTCGCAGGTGTGTTACACTTCATGCATATGAGTCACACACTCACAATACGTCTTACCGAGGAGCTTCTAACCTGGCTCAAGGAAAGATCACGCCAGACGGGTGTGCCGATGGGGAGACTTGTCCGGGAGCAACTGGAGACCGCCAAAGCCAACGGCGGTAAGCAGCGATTCCTGCGCCATATTGGCGCGCTCACCGGGCCGCCTGACCTGTCGTCCCGTAAAGGGTACTCCAAGAAATGAAAGGTATAGCGGACACCGGATTCATCGTCGCACTGGGCAATCGCGACGACCAGCATCACTCCTGGGCAGCAGGTGTCGCACGGGGAATTACTGAGCCGCTGCTTACGTGTGAGTCCGTGATCAGCGAAGCGGCGTTTCAGTTGGCCTCGGTTTCTTATGTGCTCTCCCTGGTTGAGGACGAGATGCTGCGCATAACGTTTGACTTTTCAAGAAATCTGCCAGAGTTGCGCGAGCTGGCGAAGCGTTACGCCGACCGCAAGCCGGACTTGGCTGATCTTTGTCTCATCCGCATGAGCGAACTCTATCCTCGGCACACGGTCATCACGGTCGACGAGAGCGATTTCCGTGTTTATCGGCGGAACAAGAGGGAGACGATTCCCATCCTGTGCCCCCCGCGGCATAACTGAGATACCGCCCAGCCTGAGACTAACCATATAAATTTTCCACTCCCTGTGTGCCGTTTGCGTCCTCGCGGGCTGGGCAGGGTGGTGTGATCTGTGTATTCCTTTCTCCAAGCCATTGAAAACGTATATACTTACATCAGCTCTTCCCAGTAGGGAACACTGGCATGTGCCGTGCAAAAGCAGAAGCGGAACTTGTAAGCTTTAACTAGTCATTCCCAGGGCCGCAAGATTGGAAATACGGCGCGCGGGGCAACCCGGAAAGCGCCAAAAAGCTGTACACAAGATCGAAAACCAAGGAGCCTCACCCTATGAACCGCACTTCGTTAGTAATTTTCCTGGCAGCCAGCATGGTGGCCACCGTCGGTTGCGCCAGCAAGAACTATGTGAAACAGCAGACGACGCCACTGATCAACAAGACCAACGAACTCGACGACCTGACGGCGAAGAATACCAAGGATATCAAGGACGTTGACGCGCGCGCCCAGGCCGGCATCGCTGCGGTGAACGCCAAGACCGCCGACGTCGAGCAGAAGGCGCAGACCGCAGGCCAGACCGCTAGCTCGGCGCAGCAGATGGCGGATGCCGCCAACAGCCGCGTGGGCGTGCTGACCAACACGGTCGCCAACCTCGACAACTACCACGCCGTCGCCGAGACCTCGGTGCACTTCGGCTTCAATAAAGACAACTTGACGCCCGAAGGCGCAGGAAACGCTCGACCAGCTCGGCGCTAACATCGCTTCGACCAAGGGCTACATCATTGCGCTCGAAGGCGGCACGGATTCGGTGGGTTCGGCGGATTACAACTACGATCTGAGCCAGCGCCGCGCCAACTCCGTGATCCAGTACCTGGCCACAAGTACAATGTGCCCGCGCACAAGATCTACGTGATTGGCCTTGGCAAGGATAAGCCCGTGGAGACGAACAAGACCTCCGCCGGCCGCGCCGATAACCGCCGCGTCGACGTGCGCCTGATGACCAACACGGTCGATGGCAGCACGCCGTCGGCGGCGACCGGGACCCCGTCATCGATGTAAAGATCAGGATGTAAGAAAAACTTTACCCTCCTCCCCGGAGGACTTCGCCAACAGGCCGCTCAAAGCCTCCCCCTGAGCGGCCTGCTTTTTTTTGAGCTGTGACCTATGAGCCGTGAGCTGGGAGCGGCTAGCCAGAGGCAAAAGCTCAAAGCTCAAAGCTTGCCTGAATCGAGTAAGATTACTGGCATGTTCACCCCAAAAGTTTCGCGCCGGTCGTTTCTTGCCATGTCCGCAAGCTTGCCGTGGGCCTTGCGCGGTGTTGCATCGGGCGTCGTCGTGTCTGGTTCGATTCCCGTCGGCCTCGAGCTCTATTCTGTCCGCGAAGCGCTCAAGCAGGATTCTGAAGGCACGGTGCGTGCGGTCACGCAAATGGGATATCAGGCGGTTGAGTTCTACGCGCCCTATTTCGAATGGACCGAGATCCAGGCCAAGCAGATGCGAAAGTTGATGGATGACCTGGGCATCCGCTGCTACTCGACGCACAATGACGCAGATTATTTTGGCGCGGACAAGATCAACCGCGTGCGCGACCTGAACCTGATCCTGGGCTGTAAGTATGTTGTGTTGGCATGGACGGACCCGAAGACCGGCCTCGACGGCTGGAATGCGGTTGCAGACAAGCTCAACGCCGCCGCCGATACCCTGGAGCCGGCAGGCCTCAAGCCCGGATATCATAACCATCAAGCCGAGTGGGCGCCGCTGAACGGGCAGCGTCCCATGGATATTCTCGCCAAGAACACGAAGCCGTCGGTGATGCTGCAGCTGGATGTTGGGACTTGCCTGGAAGGGCGCGCCGACCCGGTGGCATGGATTCGAGCCAACCCGGGACGCATTCGGTCCATCCATTGTAAAGACTGGTCGCCGGATCCGGCGGTGGGTTACAAGACTTTGTTCGGTGAGGGCGTGGCCGACTGGAAGGGAATTTTCGCTGCCGCTGAGAGCGTTGGCGGCGTCGAGTATTACCTGGTCGAGCAGGAGGGAAGCCGGTTCTCCGAACTGGAGACCGCGCGGAAGTGCCTGCAGGGATTTCGCGCGACCCATGTTTAGGTGGCCCATGTTTAAGTGGCCCATGGTTAGGCGGCCCATGTTTAGCCACCCTGGTTTGAGTAAGCTGTTGAGTCATTGCGCTTAGTAAAGATGTTCGAAGCAATCATTCTTCGTTCTTGGGTCTTCGGTCGATACGAGGGGCGGTAAAATAAAGCTATGCGCAGTTGGTGGTTTGTTCTGTTGCTGGTGAGCAGCGTGGGAGGATGGGCGCAAAGTTCCGCTCCTCCCAATTCTGCGCCCTCGAACCCACAGGCGCCAGACTCGGCGTCGTCGCCCGCTTCCAAGCCCGCCCCAGCGTGGGCCCCGAACTTGACGCCCCCGCGGTCGGATCGGGTGACTGCCGGCGAACTGGGGAATGAACCGGGCGAGAGTTCGAGCAAAGATGATCCGGTCGACTTGAGTGCTCCGGCGAACGACGCAAAGGCGCATCCGCAAGGTTCCGACGTCCCGATGGACGAAGGCTCGTCCGGCAGTGGGGATAGCAATATCAATGAGTTCCATCCGTGGGATCCGCACAAGGCAGCCAAAGATGTTGAAGTGGGCGACTTCTACTTCAAAGCTCGCAAGAACTATCGCGCCGCCGCGGACCGCTACCGTGAGGCCCTGCTCTACAAACCGAATGACGCAATGGCCACGTTCCGCCTGGCCGAGTGCCTGGAAAAAATGGATCAGCCAGACGAGGCGCGCAAGGAATACGAGAACTATTTGACAATCCTGCCCCATGGTCCGCAGGAAAAAGAAGCCCAGAAAGCGATTCAACGGCTGAAGGGCACCGCCGCAAACGCGAAGCCCGCGCGTTAACTCAGCCCTGGCAGAAGTGTGGCTGACGCTGCATCACTCTAACTCGCGGGCTTGGAAGCGCTCACGCGGCGCCGTTTCCTGGCTTGTAACTTTCCTTTGCGGTCGGCTCCGTTGCCATTGCCGACTCTGCTTTGCTTGCCCTTACCCAGAATCAGATTGGACGGCCACTTGGGTGCCGACCGAGCCAGACGCTTCGATCGCGCGGCCGAGTCGACGATGCTGTCGAAGGCGTCGAGGCAGGCATGGATCGTCTGGCTGCGGAGCACGCCCTCGAAACCGCCTCGGATGATGAGCATGGCGGTGCCGTGCATCAGCGACCACACCGCCAGCATGAGTCGCGTGTTCTGGCGGGGAGTTCCTCCCAGACGCTGGGCCAAACGCTCGCGCATGAGATTGAAGGAAGGCCAGGGCTCATGCAGGGAAGGAGGCTTGGCGACGCCGTCGAAAAGTACTTCGTAGGCGTGGCTGTGGTCGAGCGCGAAATCGAGCTGAGCCTGGAAGGCGTCGCGGAGCGTGCGGGTGCGGCTGAGGGCGGCAAACAGGTCGCGCCGGGTCTGTAGGCGCAGGGCGCGGAGAATGTCGTCGCGGTCGCGGTAGCGCTCGTACACCGTGGGCGTGGTGGTGCCGGCCGCCTTGGCCACGGCGCGCATGGTGAGCGCTTTTTCCCCGCCGCGAGCCCACAGCCGGGAGGCTACGGCGAGGATACGCTGTTCCAGATCAGGGTCGGGATGCCGGGGCACTTCTCCTCCAAAAATTCGAAAATAATTACTTGCACTGCGTAATGTTAACGCTGTACACTATATCTACAGCTAGAACTGATGACCTCGCAGGATGGGTCCCGCGGAAACTGCAAGAAGGCAGTCCTCCCAACGGTTCCCGGGACCCGCCTGCGTTCACCCCAGAAAAGAAATGAGGAGTTGTAGATGGAGTACGGAGCCAAGAAACAGATTGATATTGCCCGCCTCAAAGCCGACCTTGCAGCCGCCAGCGTGGAGTTGCTGAGCGCGCACTGCGCCGCCGACCGTGTTCGCCTCCAGTATTCTCCGCAAGACATAGTTGCTTTCGGGGACCGCCGCGGCCTGCGGCGAGCGATCGCTTCGGCCGAGGCATTGCATAGCTTTTTTTCCCAACTCGGGGCCCACATCAACCGCGAGGACGGCGCGAACGGATAGGGCAAGCGCCCGCGGCAGCTCTTCTTTTCCAACCGACGCAGTGGCAGAACCCGTAGTGGCAGAATCTGGAGAACAGGCCTACTTCTCCACCCGGATGAATTCACCCGACGAGGCGTTGACGGCAACCGTCAGCTTCGCTCCCTCGCGGCTGGCGCCATAAATGACGTGCCAGATCAACTCATTGGTGTTGTGGTTCCAGTCGCATAAATAGATGACTGGCGTGTCGGGCGCCTTCTCCAGAATCTTGTCGCCGCCATGTTTCTGGGCCGTGGCCAGAGCCTGGTCTGAATCGATCTTCAGAAACGCCATGTCAAATATCTGTGTGGAGGTATTGGAGGGACTGTAACTGTCTTCGGTGCCGGGGTTGACGCCGCGCTCGGGAGCGCCGTTGGCCGCGCTGCCCGACCAGGTGTAAGATTTTTCCGAGCGCTGGTTCGCCGAAGCGAAGCTGGCACGCCATACCGCCCACTTGCCGTCCTGCCCGTTGCCGTCGCTGGTCGCCGTGGACTCGATCCGGTAGGGCTTCGCGTCCTGGTTCCAGGCGCGCGCCGCAATATACAGCTTCTGAAAGGCCGAACGAGCGGTGATGAGTTCCGGACCCTTCACTTCCGGTTTCGTCTCTGCCGGTTTTCCGGAATCCGATGAGCAAGCGCTGAGCAGCGCCAGCAGGGCGAAGACGAGAGCAGTAGTCAAACCGGCGTGCGAGGTTCTGCCGTATAAGGTTTCGCGTCTGTACTCCGTGTCGGCGAGGCTGGGCGTCTTCATGACATCCTTCCTGTGATAACTTGAGATGAGTTTTATGGCCGCGCAACATTTTAACCGAAACTACGGAAAAGGTAAGTGATTCGGTGGACTCCCGCCTCCAGAGACTGCAGGAAGAGATCGCGTCGGCGATCGCAGGCCTCTCGGCCGAACAGTTAAGCTGGCACCTTCCGGGAAAGTGGTGTGTGGCAGAAGTCCTGGAGCATTTGTATCTAACCTACACGGGAACGGTGAAAGGATTTGAGCGCGTGGCCGAAGCCGGCAAGCCGCTGGCCACGGCCCAAAGCTGGCGGCAGCGAGGACGGAGGCTGGTGGTCGTGGGACTCGGCTACTTTCCCTCCGGCCGGGAATCTCCACCGGTGGTCCGTCCACGCGGCGTGCCGACGGAGAAAGTGCTGGCCGAAATTGGGCCAAAGATCGCCGAGATGGATGCCATCATGACGCGCTGCGAAGAAAAGCTGGGCGCACGCCGAGAAATGCTGGACCATCCCATCCTCGGGCCGCTCACGGCGGGTCAATGGCGGAAGTTTCACCTGGTGCATGGCCGCCATCATGTGAAGCAGATTCGGCGCCTGCGGTCGGGTGCGCATACGAGACTGACTGAGATGGGAACAACCTGAGACTTGCCGAGTGAAATAAAGCGAAATAAATTGAGCGCCGAAGCATGACTTCGGCGCTCGAGTTTCTTTGGGCTTGCGTCGGTTTACGGCTCGCGCACTGAGCTTGGGGTGCCGGCTTTGCGCGCTTCTTCCTGGACGTCTTCGAGCTTTTGCTTGGCGTCGTCGAGAGCTTTCTGCTTGTCGGCGATTTGCTGCTTGTACTGGGCGTCCTGCTTGTCCCAGTCGCCAGAGTTGCGCATGCGGTTGCCGGCATCGGCGTACATGGCCGCGGCACGAATCTGGTACTCGCGCTGCAACACGTCGAGTTCGCGCGCCGTCAGATCAATCTGCTCCTTCTGCGCGGCGATCTTGTCGGCCCATTGCTTCCACGCAGCCTGCTTGGCTGCCTCGTCTTCCTCGGCGGTCTTGACGACCGCTGTTGGAGGTTTCACCTCGGCGGTCTTGGTTTCGGTGCCAGGCTTGGCTTCGCCCGCAGCCGGAGTCGCAGGCGCACCCGCGTTCGCATTTGCCGGCGAATTGTCCGTCTCTGCCGGCTTCGCGTCGGCGGTGTTGTCGCTGGGGGACGGCGTGCCTACGACCGAGAGCTTATCGTCTTTCGGCAGGTTGTCGTTGTCATACACTTTCGGCCTCGACGAGGTTCCAGGGTCCTTGCGGACCTGGCGGGCATAGGCGCCCAACGACGAGCCGGAGGATGAGTCTTGCGCGGCCGACGGAGCAGGATTCTGGGCGCCGGCGGGAAGGCCCGCCAGACCGAGAAGAAGCACGAGTCCAATTCCACTGTATGCGATACGTTTCATCACTCCCACCTTTTTTATGCTGAAGTATGTTTCGCGGGGGTCCGGCGACGCCGCACCGGACCAACCGTTTTCATTCATTCCATCCATTCATTCCATCCATCCAAATTCCATCAACCCATCCCATTAAACCGACCCCATTAATCCAGGGAGCCGCCCGCAGCCGCGGCTTGCACGACTGGCTTGGTGCTCAAGAATCCTCCAATGCTGCGATCCAGTTGCGCCGCCTCGTGCGCAATGTCTCCAGCAAGCTGCTTCGCCAGTTCAGCGTCGCGGCTGTTGGCCAGTTGCTGGGCATAGCCGGAAATCGTGGCCAGCGAAGTGCGCAACTGCAGCGCCATCTTGGCCGAGATCTCGCCGTGCAGTTCCTGCTGGCGGCGGATGCATTCCAGTTCGCTGAGGTCGTTGATAAGGCAGGCGACGCCGAGCAGGCTGCCATCGACCGCCGGGACCGGAAAAACTGTGATCGCGATGAAACGCTTCTCGCCGGCCGGGGTGTCATATTCGGCTTGGGCGTCGCGCCGTTTGCAGTCTTGCTGCAGCACGGCACGGACCTCGTCGGCGAGTGAGACCGGCTCATCGATGGCTTCATCTTGATCGACGGAATCGGCGGCCGGGGCCGTCTGGGCAGAACTGACCAGGGCGCCGCGGAAAATGTCGTCCGCGCTCATTCCCGTGGCGGAAGCAAAACCAAGAATTGTCTTCGCGGCTGGATTCGAGGACCGAACCAGACCATTGGTCGCGAAGACGAGCACGCCGCAGGAAAGATTCGAGAGCACCGCCTGGCTGAAATGTTCGCTGGTCCGGGCACGATGCTGCTCGGCCTTCGATTGCACCTGCAGTTCGTGCTTCTGCTGCTTGAGCTGCTGAATCACGTTATCGAACACGTGCAGCGGCATCGTCTCCAGAGATGGATTAGCCGTGGCCGAAATATCTCCTTCTGCGGTGATGCTTTTCCGCAGCATGCGCATGAAGAGCAAGCCCAGCAGGAAGGCAAACGTGCCGCAGAACAGCACGACGGCTGATCGCAGTAACAGCGGGTTGGTTAGTATCTTCACCAGAGCCCCCCGTACCAGTGCAAAAACCGGTTGCCAAAGAAAAACGCGATCAAAGCCATGCTCCCAAGGAAGACGCCAAACGGCATCTGATAGTTGCGGTAGACGACTTGTGCCGACTGCCATGCCCGGCGCCTGGCCGCTTGCGCATTGGCCAGCCGCTTCATAAAGCGGTGCGTGCGCTTCAGCCAGACCACGAAAACCGTGGTCAACCCAAACGCCGACCCTGCGAGCGACGCGGTGAAAATCGTGAAGATCGTCAGCTTGATGCCGAGGAACGCGCCCACCATAGCCATCAGCTTGACGTCGCCGAAGCCCATGCCTTCGGTGCCACGCCAGCGCAAATAAATGGCTCCCGCCCCATAAATGAACGATGCCCCGATGGCCGCGCCCAGCAGGGAATCGAGCAGTGACAGAAGGCGCAGCGAAACATCGCCGCTGAAGGGCAGATTCACCATCCCTGGCAGGAACTGCGAAGCCAGATCATGCACCGGAACCAGCAGGCTGAAGACAAGGCCCAGCGCAAGTCCGGGCAGCGTCATTTTGTCGGGCAGCAGCTTGGTTTCGGCGTCGGTGAAAATCAGGCCCAGCAGCAGAAACGCCAGGACACAGTATTTCAGTGTGGCCAGCGTCAGTCCGAAATACCAGTAGCAGGCCAGGAACAGCAGGCCGGTCAGCAATTCAATCATCCAATAGCGAGGCGTAATTCTGGTCTTGCAGTGGCGGCAACGTCCGCCCAGGATGAACCAACTCAACACCGGAAGATTGTCGTAGAAGGCGATCGGCTGCTTGCACTGGGGGCAGGCAGAACGCGGCGTCACCACTGACAGTCCCCGCGGCAGGCGGTAGATACACACGTTCAGAAAGCTGCCGAAGGCCAGCCCGAAGAGGAAAATCGAAGATGCAAAAACAGGGTCCACGGAATCTCTGATGATCTCGCAGGGAGCAGCCCACGCCTGGGAAACGAACTTCTCCCAAAGAACGCTGCATTTCCCTGTTCTTGGTTGGATTATAAGGCGGTCATGCGGGGACGACTAAGGTACTGAAGTCACTGCCCAGACGGCCATGGGACAGTTAGACATTGACCACTGGGCGGTTAGGCCCCGCAGCGGGGACGGCGGGCCCAGCGGCATATTCTCCGCTGGTACCGTTGCGTTCTGAACCTCGCCTCGGGACTTTTTGCTCTGAGCCCAACGCGCGGAGCCGGAGCGCGCGACCGCGCGACAGCGCTCCGGGAGTCAGCGCTCGACTATGAAATTTCTGGCGCCTACTTCGCTTGCAGGCTCTCGATATAAGCGACCAGATTGGAAATTCGCTGCTGCACCTGTGCTTCGTGACCCTGGCTGATGCTGGAGAACAGTGGACCCCACACCGGCATATCGTGGCTGCCGTGGGAAGCCGTGGTGGCCTGTCCTCGGATGACCGCAGAAACGTGCGACGAGGGATACTTTCCGCCGCTGTTCTTGGCCAGAACGGTCAGGTCGGCGGGAGCAGTTTTCATGGCCGAGGCCGCCGGTCCGCCGCCTTTGCCGTCTTTACCGTGGCACACCGCACAGTAACTGTTGAACATGTCTTTGCCTGAGTTCGACGGAGTGTTGGTGATGGGAACATGCTTCACTGTGGGGGCCGTCTGTGCCGGGGCATTCTGCGCGACGGCAAACGCGGAAATCGCAACCAAAGTCAAAGCCAGACTGATGAACTTCATTACACGCATCTCTTTCCTCCAGGGGCTCACGTGGCCCAAAACTGCGATAACGACACAGTCTAGGCGTGGGTTTGGCGCAGGTCGGTGATCAGAATCACAATCGGCTGTGACGGGTGAGTGGGGCTGCTCTGGAGGGTGGGCTTCTCCCGGCAAGGGATATTCCAGCCTCGGTCTTATGGGAAAACGAAACGCAACAGTTCTCCCTCCAGCGCGAGAGCCGAAGCGGCGTGCACGGGGAGCCTTCCGTTCCATACGTTCCAGGTTTCGGGAACGAGGCGGGTTTGTGCGGTGGGAACTTGCAGCCAGCCCTGCGCCGTCTCTTCGCGCAGAAAAACGGAGAACGCGGGAGGCGCGGAGGCCTGGGTATGAGAGGCCTGGGTATGAGAGGCCTGGGTATGAAACGATTCTGACTTCCATTCAAACAGGCTCGCTGCCAGTTTTTCCGTCAGCGATTCGCGAGGGTCGAGACAGAGAATCCATCGCGGGCTGGCGGATGGGCGAGAGCGCGCTGAGTTCGCGGCGGTCCGGAGGTACTCTTCGGGCGACGCTTCAGTGGGCGACGATTCAGTGATGGCGTCGAGGACCCGTGCACCATACTCGCGCGCGATGCGCACGGTGGCATCGCGCGAGCCATGGTCCACGATCAGGATGTCATCGCAAGCGTAGAGCGTCTCCAGGGCGCGCCCCAGCCGCAAAGCATCATTTTCTGTGTGCAGCAGCGCCGTAATCGAAGCCATAATGGAAGCCTGCGAAAACGAGTGTACGCGAACGGCGCCGTGTCTGCGTTGTGATGTGGAAATTTCGCCAGAGCCTACGAGGCGGTGCTGGTCCGGTCAAGGAGTTCGAGTTGTTGCGGGACGGGAGGGCCGAGCATCAGCTGGCCGATGCCAAGTGCATTGCAGCGTGCAATCCAGTCCCGAGCGGAGAGTTTGCCAGACAGCAGCTGTTCGACGACTATAAACGGATTCAACTGCTCAGCATCCCGTTGCAAATGGAAGACTCCCGGGCCCGAATGCAGTGTCCAGCCCTGATCAATGAGAGCTATCCCGAGGGCCGCACCGAACAGATATGCGGCGCGGTGCGTGCGCTGTTGCGGGTCCAGCAACATTCCCTTCGGATCGCGTATGCCGGCGCCAATTTGGCGTAACTTTGGAATCTGCTCCGGCAACGACTCGGCAGTGACCCCCTGGAGCGGCGCGGGATATTCCGAAGTGAATCTCTTCCAGGCGGGGATGGTCACTCGAGTTCCAACTTCGTCCCATGAAACGCATTTCAGCGTACCCGGCTTCATGTCGGGATTCATCTTCTCCAGGAATTGCAGTTCAAGGGCGTCTGCGTGGTCCAGCAGACTGCGGGCTGGATTCGGGTCCTCGGCAATGGACCCTGCCGCCAGTTTTTCAGTGGCGGCGATGCGGTCCCGCAGCGGCGGATGGGTGTCGTACGGATTCGTTTTCGCATCGCGGATACTCTTGTCCAGATTCTTCTGGATCTGTTCGTGGATCATGGGGACCGAGACGAAACGTGCGAAGCCGTCGCTAATGCTGGGGACGGCTCCGTCATTGAGCATGGGAGCCAGTTCAGTCTTCCAGTAGGTCGGCCAGGCCGGAGTCGCACCGTGAATCGCGCGCAGTCCATCGATCAGCGGCTGGCGCCCTGCGATGAGGCAAGCCAGTTCGTCGGCGCGATACTCTTGCTGCCTTGAAACCAGCTTGATAGCCCGAAGAAATACGATGAAGTACCACTTCATCAGCGTCGTCACGACCAGATACATCACGCCCAGGATGGCGATTCGCGCCAGCTGCCCGACCGATCCGATGTTCTGAAAAATACGCACAATCGCGGTCTGCGTTTTGTAGACCCAGGGACCAAGACTGGTGTCGCCTCCGTAGTAGTGGGCAAATTCGTGCGCCAGCACGGCGCGGAACTGCGAGATGGTCAGGATCGAAAGCAGGGGCAATCCCAGTCCCATCACGCGACGGCTGCCGAACCCCATGAAGCCGCCGCGGTCTGCCACCCAGGCGTTGACGTCTCCGATCAGATAGACCTCGCGAGGCATGGGTTCGTTCAGCGAACCGGCGATGTTCTCCAGTTCTGCAAACAGGCGAGGCTGGGTGGCGGGCTCGATCAGCAGCCCCGGAGGTTTGAACTTATCCGGACGCGGAAGCAGAGACCAGAATATTGCTCCGGCAATCACCACGCCAAAAAGGAAGAGCAGGATGAGCTGAAGGTTCGCAGAATCTGAGCTCGTCATCAGCCAGTAAGGCAGGTAGACGCACGCAGCTGCCAGAAGAATGACGAACAAATACGACGCGACTACCATGAAAATGGAGAGGAAGGCGAAGAACGCCATGGAGCGCCGCGGCCGGATTTCGACCATGGGAAACGACATAAGCACGACGATCGAGCGGGAATCATACCACGCCTCCCGCACCCGCCTCCCGTAACGGGGATCAGGAAGACAGTGGTCTTTACTGCGGATCCGTTACTGCGAATCCACCAGCTTCGGCCGGTTTGCGTTCGGGCTGGTGGCCTGCACCACTTCAACGGGCTCCTGCAGCGTGAAGTTCAAAACGGTTTCCGAAGGAAGCTTGATTTGCTGGCTCTTGGAAGCCGCTTGTGCGCCGCCTCCTACTCCCGCGCCGGCTGCTGTGCCGATCGCCGCGCCCTTGCCACCGCCCGCGATCGCGCCGATGATGCCGCCCAGAATAGCGCCGCCGCCAACCTTTTCGGTGGTGCTCTTGCCGCGGGATTTTCCTTCCTTGCGGCATTGATCAGTCTGCAGGCTGTAGGTCTTGCCGCCGGAGGAAAGGCTGTCGAGTTGCAGCACGACCACCGACTGTCCGGAAAATTTGCCCGCACTCTTGACGTCGACGAGATGCCCGGTCAGCTCGACGCCTGCGGGCACGGCCTCTTCTCCGTCCGATGTGAGAGCAGCGTTCAGGGTGGCGTGGAACGTGTCTCCCGCCTGATTTTTCTCGCTGTCGATCGGATCGATGAGGCGGACCGTCACTTGGGTTCCGGGATCGACGATCAGCTTCTTCAGCGCCGGAGGGCCGGGCGCTGCAGGGGCTGGCGGCGGGGGCTGCGCGGCGGCGTTGTCCGCTGGGGCTAGCGGCGTCTGCGCGTCTGCGACCGGGGCAGCGGCGTTACCGGCGCCCGTCGGATTGGCATTCGCGCCGTGGTCTTGGTCTTGCGCGTGCGCGGGATTCTTATCTGGGATGGAATCCCTGGAAGCATCGACCTTAACGGCCCTCTTCGACACGCCCGCCTTAGGTTTGTCGGCAGGAGGAACGTTGGAGGTCGCCGTTGAGGATGTTGGCTGAGCCGCGGATGCGGCGACCGTCGGGCCCTCCCCCACTTTCAGATTGTTGACCACTGTTTTCACGCCCGGCACGGACGCTGCCTGGCGGCTCGCCGCTTCGCGCTGTGCATCGTTGTCGACCGTGCCTCCGAGCGTGACTACTCCGTCGCTGAACTGCACCGTGAGTTGCTTGGTCGAGAGTCCGGAATCCTGGCTGAACTTGCCTTGAACTCCGGCAGAAATCCTGGCGTCGTCGGGCTTGCGGGCACAGCCCATACCGAGACCCAACGTGATCGCCAGAATAACTGCAGTCGCGAACCGAGTGGTGAGCATACTTAACTCCTGATGCTGGCTAAGGCGCGGGAGCTGGCAACCCTGTCCAGAACAGTCTAGCCTCGAAACAGTTTAGATCTGGAAACAGTTTAGATGCCGGGAAGCACTCTGGCAGATGTAAATGCGGAGAAGCGCGCCGATTGGCGAGGAAGGACTAGGGAAAGCGCTAGTGGATGAACTTATAGTCGACGATCGAAGCTGCCAGCGCGCCGTTCTCTTCTGCCAACAAATCCCCCGACGAATTCTTGGACTTGGGCGCATCTTTGAAACGCATCACGCGCCCTTGGCAGACGACGTTGCTGTTCTTCTGTCCGGAAATTTCTTCGGGCATCTCAAACACCATCTCGATTAGCGCATTCACTGGCAGTTTTTGCGGCCCGTTGAACAGAACGCCGCTCTGGCTGATGTTTTCGATGATTCCTTCGTACCACGTGCTGGTCTTGTTGACCCGGTAGCGTAGAGGGATGTCGAGCTTCAGACGTCGCGCCCGGGGTACCCACGAAGGCCGCTTCTCGCGCGCATGGCTGCGCCGGATGCTGGTTTCGGGCTTGGCGTGCTCCACGCGCTGGGTGCGGCGCATGGTCGTCCAATCATACTTGTATTCCGCGGCGCAGAGCAGGCAGACCTGGTAGTAGTCGCCATCCCCACCACGGCGCGGCCAGGAAAACTCGTGAGAGCAGCGCCCAAGCATAAGCACATCCATGAATTTTTGCGGCATGATGGTTACTTCCGGGTCAGTCGAATCGTCGTTAGTCGATGCTCGGACGCAGGCCCATCATCGCGCGATGGGCTGACTTTGGGAAGGTTACTTTCGTGCAGGTAAGGGCATGCGCGGATTACTAAGCTGCGGCGATGCAGGCGGTTAGGCTCTGGAAGGGACACCGGTCACGTAGCCCCGGACCCATTCGTCCGCCCCTACACGAACCTCCGTGTATCATCGCCCCATGGACGCGACTTCGCCCGAGGTGACCGCGTACATCCTGGCTGGCGGTAAGAGCACGCGCATGGGCGCGGATAAGGCTTTTGTCATGCTTGGTGGCCGAAACACGGACGGACGCACGTTGCTGGGGCGGGCGCTGGAGTTAGCCCGGTCCGTCACGTCCGACGTGCATATTGTCGGTGATTCTGCAAAGTTTGCGCCGTTCGCTCCCGTGGTCGATGATGTATTTCGCGAGTGCGGGCCGCTGGGCGGGATTCACGCCGCGCTGCGGGCGTCGCAGACGGAACTCAACTTGATTCTGGCTGTAGATTTGCCGTTTGTGGCTCCTGCGCTGCTACAGTATTTGATCAAGCGGGCGCGCCAGTCCGACGCAGCCGTGACGGTTGCGAAGACTGGTGGGCGCTGGCAGCCCTTGTGCGCCGTGTATCGGCGCGAGTTCGCTGACGCGGCGGAGCAGGCGCTGCGCGCAGGCCGTTACCGGATTGACGCGCTTTTCGACGCCGGACGCATCCAGGTGATCGGTGAAGAAGAGTTGGAATCAGCGGGTTTTTCGTCCAATATGTTTCGCAACCTGAACACGCGGGAGGAATTGGAAGACGCCCGAGGTCTCGGATAGGCTTGAGGGGCCGCCCCGGTGCGCTGCGTGATAGCGCCTTGGGGCCGTCGGCGGGACCGCTCGATAGGGATCCTTCGCCTCCGCGTCGTCTTCGCGAAACGCGAACACGACACTGCGCTTAGGATGACAACGCATTTTTAGGATATGGAAGAAAATGTAAATGGCTAAGAGCCTAGAGCTAGAAACTAGAAACTAGAAACTAACCGCATGCCCGACGAAACCAAGCCCGAGCCCTACATCGAATTCCGCGAAGTCTCCAAGGCCTTTGGCGACAATGTTGTGCTCGACCGCGTCAGCTTTAACGTGCTGCCCGCCGAAACGGTATGCATTCTGGGGCGCAGCGGCGTGGGCAAATCGGTTTCGCTGCATCACATCATGGGATTCCTCAAGCCCGACTCGGGTCGCGTCATCGTCGCCGGCCAGGACATTACGGATTACAACGAGGAGCAACTGGAACAGATTCGCAAGAAAGTCACCATGGTCTTCCAGAACGGGGCGCTCTTCGACTCGCTAACGGTCGGCGAGAACGTGGCGTTTCCGCTGCGCGAGGCCAGCGAACTGAATACCGGAGAACTGAACGAAGAGCAGATTTATGAGATCGTCGACGGCCTGCTGCAGATGGTGGGCGTGCAGGAGATGCGTGATCTGCTTCCCTCCGATCTTTCCACTGGAATGAAGCGTTCGGTGGCGATTGCGCGAGCGCTGGCCGCGCGCCCGGAATGTGTTCTCTACGACGAGCCGACCACAATGGTCGATCCGCTGATGGCGCAGCTGCTTGGCGATCTGATCAAGCGGCTGAAGATTCAACTGAACCTCACCAGCATTGTCGTGACCCACGACATGCGTTTGGCCAAGAAACTGGCCGAGCGGGTCGTGTTTCTGCACGAAGGCCGGGCGATCTTCTTTGGAACCTACGCAGACATGGAGAAATCTCCCGAGCCGATCATTCAGGAATTTCTGGAACTGGACGAACTTAAGCTGGACGCGTAAGGGGCAGTTGCCAGCGGTCAGTGGATAGTGACTCTAAAACCCTTGCTGCACCAGGTCTTCCACGGTGAGCGAGCTCTCCGAAGCGTCACCCCTCATCATTTTCTCGACATATTTCGCGATCAGGTCGGCTTCCAGGTTGACGGGATCCCCCGGCTTCAGAGAATGCAGATTCGTCATCTCCACCGTATGCGGAATGATGGCGATGGTGCAGCGATTGTTTTCCAACTTCGCCACCGTGAGGCTGATACCCTCGATCGAAATCGAGCCTTTGTAGACGGTATATTTTTCGACGTCATCGGGGAGTTCGATGTGCAGCCACCAGTTTTCCGATTCGGCGATGCGCTCAAAAGCGATCACCTTCCCGACTCCGTCGACGTGTCCCTGCACGATGTGTCCGCCAAAGCGGCCATCGGATTTCATGGGCAGTTCAAGATTGACCAACGCGCCTTCGTGAATGCGCGAGAACGACGTGCGCACCCAGGTCTCGGGCGCAAGATCGGCGCAGAAGCAACCCGGCTGGATGTCGAGAGCGGTCAGACAGACTCCGCTGACGGCGACGCTGTCGCCGGGCTTGAGTTCTCTGGGAGCATTCGCAGCCGAGACCGTGATGCGGCGGTTTTCGCCGCGCTGCTCGATGCTTGTAATGCGCCCAATTTCTTCAACGATGCCAGTAAACATGAGTGCCTCCGGGACGAACTCAACATGATGAACTGAACATCATAAACCCGCCAACGATTTACCACGGAGGCACAGAGTCGCGGAGAAGAACAAAATCTGGAGAATTGTTTTCTCCGCGACTCAGTGCCTCCGTGGTGAAGAATCATTCGCCGTAGGGATCGCGCAGATAGCCTTCTACTGCAAAGTCTTCGCCGAAGCGATGCAGGTGGATGTGCTTGACCTGCGCGGCCTGGCTCGTGTCGTGGAACTTGGCTCCGGTCGCGAAGGGAATAGAACCTGCGCCGGCAAGGATCTTGGGCGCGTAATACAGGAAGATTTTGTCGACGACGTTGGAAGCGAGGGCGGTCGAGTTCACGGTCGATCCGCCCTCGATCATCACGCTAGTGATTTCGAGTTCTCCCAGACGGCGCAGAATGGCGTGCAGGTCAGGGCGTCCGTCAGGATCAGCCGCAGACAGGCTCTCAACGCGAATCCCAAGTTGCTCGAGCTGTTCTTTCTTGTGCGCGTCCGCGGAAACACAGAAAACCAGGACGTCATTCGATCGTTCCACTGCGGCGCTCTGCACCAGCCGCGATTCGAGTGGCAGGCGCAGGCGCGAATCGAGAATCACGCGCAGCAGCGGGCGCCGCCGCGCGCGTCCACTGCGGTCGGTCAGCAGTGGATTGTCGGAGAGAATCGTTCCTACACCAGCCACCAGTGCGTCGTTCTGGTGACGCAGTTCCTGCACGTGGGCGCGCGCGACTTCACCGGTAATCCAGTTTCCGGCGAAGCCTTCGGTTGAAGTGGAAGCACGAGCGGCTGGCGGCGGAGCGATTTTGCCGTCGAGCGTCATGGCGGATTTCAGCGTCACTAGCGGCGTGCCGTGGCGGATGTAGCGGGCGAAGGCTTCGTTCAGGCGGCGAGCCTGTTCTTCCAGGAGCCCGACTTCGACATCCACGCCGGCGGCGCGCAGCTTTTCGAATCCCTGCCCGCTCACTTTCGGATTGGGATCGGACATGCACGCGACCACGCGACGAATTCCTGCCGTGATGAGCGCGTCCGTACAGGGAGGCGTGCGCCCCTGATGGGCGTGCGGCTCGAGATTGATGTAGAGAGTTGCGCCGCGGGCTTTATTGCCGGCAGCCTCCAGAGCCAGGACCTCAGCGTGTTTCACGCCGGAGTAGGTATAAGTTCCAGTGCCGACAACGTTGCCGTGGGCGTCTGCGATAACCGCGCCGACGCAGGGATTGGGCGAGGCCAGACCGATGCCTTGGTGCGCGAGTTCCAGTGCACTGAGAAGAAACTGTTCGTCGGCAGAGTGGTTGGACATGAGAATCGGTATCTACCACGGAGACACAGAGTCACGGAGGACGACTGGGCTACAGTTCACGCGGTGGGAAAGCGTCGGCTGGATTGTCCTCCCCTGGCTCTTCAAGCGCGACTGCGCCAAATCTTCCTTTTGGGCGCATTCCGCGGGGCACTGGAACGAATGAAAACGGATCTTCCGCAGGCTCGGCTGGTGCTTTCGGGCGAAGAAGCCTGCTCAAAAACCACCCGGCAAGGCCCAGAATCGCAAGAACCGTCAGGACTTCAAGGAAGGCAATCATGCTTTTCTCCGTGTCTCTGTGCCTCCGTGGTGAAGAATTCCCTATTCAAACAGCGAATCCACAAATTCTTTCGGATCGAAGGGCAACAGATCCCCGGCCTTTTCGCCGACTCCGACATAGCGCACGGGGAGGCCGAGTTCGCGCGAGATGGCGACCACAACGCCGCCTTTCGCCGTGCCATCCAGCTTGGTGAGAACGATTCCTGTGACTCCGGCGGATTCGGTGAACATGCGGGCCTGCTGCAAACCATTTTGACCGGTGGTTGCGTCCATCACCAGCAAAGTTTCGTGCGGTGCTCCGGGAATGATGCGCTGCGCGGTGCGGCGCATCTTGTCGAGTTCGGACATCAGGCTGGTCTTGGTGTGAAGACGGCCGGCGGTATCGACGACGACGTAGTCCACTTTGCGGGCGACGGCGGCCTGCAGCGCGTCGAACAAGACCGCCGACGGGTCGCCTCCGGGCTTGGTCTTGATCACTTCCGTGCCAGTGCGCTGTCCCCAGATTTCGAGCTGGTCGATGGCGGCGGCGCGGAACGTGTCAGCCGCGCAGAGCAGGACGTTCTTGCCCTGCGAGCGGAAAACCTGCGACAGTTTGCCGATGGTGGTGGTCTTGCCGGTGCCGTTGACGCCGACCACGAGAATCACTTCCGGGCGTGCCTTCAACTTTGCTGACGGGGCGCGTGTTGGCCGCATTCAGAATCGTGAGGAGCTCTTCTTTCAGCAGACGCTTGAGTTCCTGCGACGTCCTTGATCTGCTTGCGGTCGGCTTTGTCGCGCAGTTTGCCGAGAACTTCTTGCGTGGTGGCGTTGCCGAGGTCGGCGCCGATCAGCGTAGCTTCGAGATCGTCGAGCGTGTTGCGGTCGATCTCCTTGCCGAAGGAGACGACTTCTTCGATGCGCTCGGCGAGATTTTCGCGCGTGCGCGTGACCGCCTGCTTCATGCGGTCAAAGAAGCCGGTTTTCTTTTCTTCCTCGAGGCTGCCGAACAGAGTCTGAATCATAGAGAAGCCCAAAATTTGATTATACGGGCAGGATGCGCGGTCGGGCGGCCAGACCGGGCCAGGCCGGGCGAGACGGCCAGGGTTACGAGTCCGTCAACCGATCGACAGGAACGGAGCTGGGCGCCCGATTTTACCTTGAACGGTTATGTGTAACAAAACGCTGCGAACGGAAACCTGTGGCGCGTCCGTGCGAAGATAGACTTCGGACGGCCGATCCGCACGGAACCCATGCCAACTTCGACGCTGCGCAGAATCTTCAAAGCATTTCAATATCGCGATTTCCGTCTGATGTGGATCGGTGCCTGTACTTCGAGTATTGGCACCTGGATGCAGATCGTGGCGCAGGGCTGGTTGATTTACCGGCTGAGCCACTCGTCGCGACTGCTGGGCCTGGACCAATTTCTGGCGGGCATCCCGATCTTTTTATTTACTTTAATCGGCGGGGTGGTAGCCGACCGAACGGAGCGGCGCAAGATTCTGCTGATGTCGCAATACTTGCAGATGGCGAGCGCGGGAATTTTGACCGCTCTGGTAGCGGCAGGAGTGGTGCACGTGTGGGAGATTTTGTGTCTCTCGTTCGTGTCGGGACTGGCGCAGGCGTTTGGCGGGCCAGCCTATTCTGCGCTGATTCCGACGCTGGTGGATCGGGAGGACATGCCGAACGCCATTGCGTTGAATTCGATTCAGTTCAACCTGGCAGTGACGGTGGGGCCGGCGTTGGCCGGAATCACGCTGGCGAGGTGGGGCGAGAAGTGGTGCTTCGGGCTGAATGCGCTCTCCTTTCTGGCTCCGGTGATTTCGCTTTCGATGATCAAGGCGCGATTTCTTCCGGAGAAATCGCGCGAGTCGATGTTCAGCAGTCTGAAGGAAGGCATCGAATTTATCTGGCACCACGGATCCATGGTGGGACTGGTCGTGCTGGCGTTCCTGATGACGTTTCTGAGCATGCCCATGCGGACCTACATTCCGGTATTTGTGAAGGACATTTTCCATCGCGGGCCGGAGACCTTTGGCAATTTGCTGTCGGTCATGGGATTGGGGTCGATTTGTGGGTCGCTGGCGGTGGCCGGTATTGGGAACATCGCGAAGAAAGGGCGGTTTGCGCTCAGCATGCTGATCTGCCTGGGAGCGGCGATTGCGGCGTTCTCTCTGTCGAAAACATTGCCGTTCTCGTTTGCCGCCCTGGCGATTGTTGGGGCTTCGATGATGGCGGTGTTTGCGACTGTGACCTCTCTGGTGCAATTGATCACGACCAACGAAATGCGCGGCCGCGTCATGAGCGTCTACAATTTCGCCTTCCGCGGTGGCATGCCGTTAGGAAATCTGGCTACGGGGTGGCTGGTGCCGGCGTATACGGCGCCGATAGTGCTGGGTGTGAACGGCTTCCTGCTGATTCTGGTGGCGATTTATTTCCTGCTGGTGCAGAGGAAGGTGGCCGCGCTGTGATTGCGGGAATGTGCTTGCGCGATTGTGATTGCTGAAATGCGAGGGCGCGTTCTTGGTATAGGGTCTGCGTTTTACTACGATAGGAATGCCTTGATGGCAGCCAATCCTTTCACCACTTGCAGACCCTGCTGGTGAGGAGTTCGCACATATAGCTCCAGAATGGTTGCCGGCACCGGCATGGTGGTGGTCACGATCACGGTTAGGGGATTGCCGGGCTTCGAAGTCCGCTCCAGCGAAGCGGTGGAGGGTAGAGAGACTTGAGCCTTGAAAGCGAAAGTCAGCTTCCGCTTCAGGTCTGCGCCATGCTGCAAGGCGTCGTCAAAACGCTCCGAGAAAAATATCTTGTGGTCGGCGCCGGGGCGCATGGATGAGTCCCGGATAATGCTGAGGATCGAATCTCCGTCGGTCCCGTGATAGAACTCGTAAATCTTCATGGCGGTTGCAGATCATGCCACGAATTCCCGGCCTCGTCAATCGCGCCAGGATGCGGCGCTTCGGGAGAAAAGAATTCTAGACCCGAGTTCTTTCCAGGGTCGCGGTTTCGGCGGGAGCTGAGACTGCGCTGGCCACGGCTGCGACCGAGACGGCGGGAGTCTCGGGCGGCGGCTGCGCGATCGGGCGCTTGATGGTGAAGCGCTGAATACTTGATTTCGCCGCGTTCGTAAACCGCTAGCAGGGCCGCGACCGCATTGGGATCGAGGCGCTTGCCTGCGAGATTCTTGATGATCTGCAGCGCTTGTTCGGGCGAGTGCGCTTTCTGATAAGGACGATTCGTGGTCAGGGCGTCGAAGGTGTCGCGCAACGGCGATGACGCGCGCCAGCAGAGGAATCTGATCGCCCGTGCAGTCCGTAGGGATATCCGCGGCCATCGAGAGCTTCGTGGTGTAGCTCGATGCCGGGAAGCATTTCCGCGAGCTGCGTGACCGGGCGCAGAATGTTCGCGCCTTTGGTGGTGTGCGTCTTCATGACTTCGAATTCTTCTTCGGTCAGCGCTCCGGGCTTTTTCAGAATGTGATCTTCGATGCCAATCTTGCCCACGTCGTGCAGTTGGGCGGAGATGCTGCAGCGTCTCCATGAAAAGATTCGGGTCGAGTTTCATTTCCTTCGCGATGAGCAGGGAATAACGCGTGACGCGGTCGGAGTGGCCGCGCGTGTAAGGATCTTTTTCGTCGACGGCTCCGGCCAGCATCTGGATGGAGCCCATGAACAACTCGCGATTTTCTTCGGCGGCGCGCTTCAGGTCTTCGACGAAGTGTTCGAGTTCATCCGACATGGTGTTGAAAGTGTTGGCGAGTTCGCCGATTTCGGTGCGGCTCCACAGATTGACGCGCTGCGAGAAGTCGCCACGCGCGAGGGCGCGGCTCGATTGCGTGAGCACTTGCAGCGGATTGGTGATGCGGCGGGCGGCAAAAATGCTGACGCCGATGCTCAGTAGCACCGCCAGAAGGGCCAGCAGGCGGGCGGTGCGCTGCATCTCGAGATTCCGCGATAGGCTTCGCGCTGCGGCTTTTGCACGACCACCGCCCAATCCAGGGAAGTGACCGGACTGTAGGTGCCCAGCATTTCCACGTGATCGGATCCGGAGTCGACGGTGAATTCGCTGTGGTTCGGCCAGTTGCGCCTTGTTGCCGCCTTCGACGAAGTTGCGCACGATGTCGAGGTTCTTCATATCCTGGCCGGTGGCAAACTCGGGCGTGGCCGCGGCAACCAGGCGGCCTTGCGAATCGACGACGTAGGGCGTCAGGCCACCGCCAGCCACCTCCCGCAGGCGGCGTTTGATAAGAAATGCAGGTCGACGACGGAGGCAATCATTCCCAGAAAACGCTGTCCATATTTCACGGGATAACTGACCACGAACACAGTGCGCGCGGACTTGCCCTTCGCCGACGACAAGCGCCTGGCCGTTGTAGACGCGGCCATCGCGGGCGGCAGCATAGGCACGTTCCAATTCGCGGTTCAGGAAAGCGTCAGGCGCGATGCGTCCGGCGGAAATGCCTTTGGCGTCGGAGTTCAGCAGGGTGGCGTAGGCGATCTCATCGGAGGAGGAAACAAAATTTTCCAGCAGGGCCCGCAGTTCCGGCGACTGAATGTTGGTCTCGCCAATGTCTCCGCCGCTGGCCACCTGAATAGCGGACGACAAATTGGCCAGCATCATGCGCAGAGAGCGTTCGTGTTGCGCAAGATCATCCGCCAGCGAGCGCGTCACCGTATTCTGCAGCAGCATCTCGTTGGTCTTCAATGACGGTCCCGGTTGATGGCCTCGACCTGCGTCGAGTAGAAATACATCGGGACGATGCTGATCGACCAGAAGCACACCGAGAATGAGATACAGAATCGGGATGCGGGCGTGATTCGAGGCGCTGGAGGACAAGTCTCTCCCTTCACTTATCGCGGACGCCGAAGGCGAAGTGGCGGCGGCTTTCAAAGGTATCTCATAAAATTCTAACGGGGAATGTGGCAGTCCGGAGGAAAAGCTGGAGGAGTTGGCATTACCAAAGTACCTTGCGAAAGCCGCGTCTGGCGCGGGTTTGGCAGGAGAAAGCGGACCTCAAGAACCTCGGAGAGAACCTCGGATCGCAGACCTCAGGCTTTCAGTTTAAGAGCTTCTTCAAGTCCTTCCAGCGGATCAGGATTACGTGATTGTCTTCGAGAGCCTTCTTGAATTCCAGACTGGTGACGGCGTCGTAATCGCGCTGACGCCAGGCCGCGCCGTAGTCGGGGTGGTCGACGGTGACAGCCTGCATTTCGGCGTCGTCGTGGCCGAGGTGAACAATGAATTCGGTGACGCCGGGTTTCAGGTTCTGGATGGCGTTCAGGTAGAACGTTTTCCAGTTGGCGACGCCGACCTGTGGACCGGCGATCACCACCGAATCGAGGAGGACGTCTTTCTCGGAAAGCAGAGACACCAGTTCTTCGGGCGCATCCGGAGATAGCACCGCGAGAAAAGGAAGTTTGTATTCGTGGGCGACTTTCACATAGACGGCGAACAGGTCGGGTCGCGCGAAAAGCGTGCCCATGTGACTGTCGAGGTGAGTGGGATGGATTCCCATGGCCATGGCGTGTTCGATCTGGGCGCGAATTTCGCGCTCGGCTTCGTCGGCTTTCAGGTTGTGAACCGCGGGTTCGGCTTCTGGCCAGAGATATCCGGAAGGATCGAGCAGGCTCGGAACTTTGTCTTTCGATGCGACCGGGCCCCAGCGGTAAGTTTTCCATTCGCTGGTGAGGGTCAGGTGCAGGCCGAGGTCGGCGTCTGGGTGGACTTTCGCGTAGTCGGCAACTTCGGTCAGCCAGGGACAGGGAACCATAATGCTGGCGGAGGTGACGGCATGTGGTCGAGCGCGTCGAAGCTGGCGGCGTCTTCGGAGTGGGCGACGGCGAGATCGTCGGCGTGGATGATGAGCAGTTTCGCATCGTGCAGGGTAGCCGAGGCGCTCGGCGATGGTCTTGGTTTGTGCGAATTTGGTTTGTCCGAAGCGGTGCTTGAGGGCGATGTAATCAGGAGAATGGCAACGGCGAGATTGAATGCGCGCATGGGAGGCTCCGGAGACTGAAGACCGCAAGTCTTCAACCACTAAGGACGCTAAGGTACACGAAGGAAACCTTAGGGTACACCGGTCTCGCTCTTGCCGGTGCGCGTCATCAGCTCCTGGATGGCTTCGCGTGGGGATTTCCCTGGTGCAGGATGGCGTGCATTTGCTCGGTGATGGGCATTTCCACGCCCCGGGCGTGGGCGAGTCCGACAGCGGCGGAAGTGGTGAAGACTCCTTCGGCGACCATGCCGTGCATGGCGGCGATGATCTCGGGCAGTTTTTGTCCGCGGCCCAGTTCGACGCCGACGCTGCGATTGCGCGACAACCCTCCGGTGCAGGTGAGGACTAGGTCGCCGAGTCCGGCGAGGCCAGCCATGGTTTCGGCGCGGCCTCCGCAGGCGACGACGAGGCGAGTCATTTCGGCCAGGCCGCGCGTGATCAGGGCCGCAACAGAGTTGTGGCCGAAGCCGAGGCCGTCGCAGATTCCGGCGGCGATGGCGACGATATTTTTCAATGCTCCGCCGAGTTCCACGCCGGTGACGTCGCTGTTGGTGTAGACGCGGAAGCTGGGATCGCTGAATTCCTGTTGTACGGTGCGCAGGAGTTCCGGATGCTGCGAGGCGATGGTGATGGCGGTGGGATCGCCGCGCGCGACTTCCTGCGCGAAAGAGGGGCCGCTGAGCGCGCCAACGGCTGGAGCCGTTCCGTCCTCCCGCTTGAGCACTTCGGCAATCACTTCGGTCATTCGCTGCAGGGAACCTTCTTCCAGACCTTTGGTGGCGCTGACGATCAGAGTCTGCGGCTGCAGCAGCGGGCGCATGCGCTCGAACAGAGCTCGGCAATGTTGAGAGGGCATGACGCTGACGATGATCTGCGCGCCGTGAAGAGTCACGGCCAGATCGTGCTGGCGGTGACGGAGTCTGGAATACGCCGGCCGGGAAGGAATTTCTCGTTAACCCGTGTTGCGTGATCGATTCGCAGACGTCGGTTTCGTGCGCCCACAGGCGGACGCGATGCGATGCCTTTGCGCCCAAGTACGATGGCGATGCCTGTGCCCCAGGCGCCTCCGCCGATGACGGCGATCTCACTCATGCGCTCCTCCCGGTGTGAATCACCATTTCGATCACTATGCAGATCACTATGCGGATCACTGGTGTCGACCAGTTCATGCGGACCTCGAGCCCAGGCGGTTTTCTGTGCCCGCCAGCAAGCGGCGGATGTTGGCGTGGTGCTTGATGATGATGAGCGCCGAGGTGAATGACATCAGGGCGAGCGCGGTGGGGCTGTTGGCGTATTCTGGAGGAGTAGAACGAGGTTGGGAAGGCGGCGACGGCGGCGATCGATCCCAGAGAAACGTAGCGGAGCGCGAGCACGAGCACGAAGAAGACAACCGCCGAGAGCAGTACGGATTTGGGGGCGATGATGAGGAACGCGCCGAGGGCAGTGGCGACGCCTTTGCCTCCGCGAAACTTGAGCCAGATCGGGAAAGATGTGGCCGACGATGGCGAAGAGCGCGGCTGTCGCTGCCCCGACCGCGAGGTCGGACGATGAGAGCGGCAGGAAATCGCGCCATGTTGGAATCTGAGAGATCGAGATGGGATCGAACAGTGGCATGCTCGCCTTGACGCCCTCAACGACGGCAGAAGTACCTTTGAGGGCGTCGAGGAGGAGGGTCATCACGCCGAGCGCGGGGATTTGCGGGACACGTTGGTGGCGCCGATGTTGCCGCTGCCGGTGACGCGCACGTCTTCGCCGCGGAAGATGCGCACCAGGAGGTAGCCGAACGGGATGGAGCCCAGCAGGTAGCTCATGGCGGCGATGAGAAGGAAGCGCGGCATGTTCTTAAAATGTTTCAGCTCTTAAACGATGCTATTGGAAAACTATGCTATTGGAAGCGAGGGCGAGACGCATTCGTCAAGCTCAGGGCAGGCTCTCGCGACAGCCGGCGTACGCCGGCGCTACTGTAAATCAAATCGTGCCAGCTTGGTGTACTTCGATCCTTTCGGCGAGAGCTGGCTCTGGTACAGAAAGAACTCGCGGGGCGTCATCGTACCAAACTCCGGAGCGGGCAGGGCGGCCAGTTTTTCCTGCAGGCGCTGAAAGATGCGATTGGGCAACGTCTGCTTTATTGCGGCGCGGCGAGCCGGAGCCCCCTGCGGCCTCGGGCCAACGTCATGTGCGGACTGAAGGGGCGGTCTTCCTTCGGAATTCCCAGCGATGCCATTGTCTGGTCGATGGACGCAGCCAGGGCGGCCAGTTCGGGGCCGGCTTCAAGACCGATCCAGAAGACGCGCGGCGATTTCGCGGTGGGAAAGAATCCGTAGCCGCGGAAATGAATTTCGCGGGACGCTGGCCTGAATGCGGGACAGTGCGCGCTTGATAGGTTCGATGGCGGAGTCCGGTTGCTCGCCGATGAACTTCAGAGTGACGTGCAGGGATTCCGGTCTGATCCAGCGGGCGTCGGGCGCGAAAGCCGCTCACGCCGTCCATGAAGCGAGAGATGCGGTCGCGGATAGCGTCGTCGATGTCGAGAGCGATGAAGAGGCGCATGAAAGCTCTTAGCTTTTAGCTCAACATCTAAACCGGAGACCAGCGTGAACTACGCGACCGAAGTCTAGCAGCCTAGAAGCTGAGAAATCGAAACCGAAAACTAGAGAACCTAGAGAACTTTCCTCACATCAGTTTCTTTCTCACCATATCCGAGCGCCATGGTCGAGGCGAAGCGGCGGATGCGTTTGCGGTCGCCGGGGAAATTGCGCTGCACGACTTCTGTTCCGGTGCTGCTGGCTACGGCGTGGAACACCAGGCCCACAGGCTTCTCGGCTGTGCCTCCAGTCGGGCCGGCAACGCCGGTGATGCCTACACCGAGCGTCGATTCGCAGCGGTAGCGGATGCCTTCGGCGAGTGCGGCGGCGACTTCGCGGCTGACCGCGCCGTGCCGGTCAATCATTTCCGCGGGCACGCCGGCAAGTTCGGTTTTCAGCGCGTTGGAGTAGACGACCGCGCCGCCGAGAAAATAGCGCGAACTTCCACTGACCGATGTGATGCGCTCCGCCAGCAGGCCGCCGGTGCAGGACTCGGCGACGGCCAGGGTCGCGTTGCGCATCTGCAGCCAGTAGCCGACGATCTGCTCCAGAGATTCGCCATTGCGCGAGTAGACGGCGTCGTCCAGTTCGTCTTCGACGACTCCCGCGACTTCATCGACGCGGCGCTGGGCGGCGTCTTGCGTGGCTGCGCGGGTTTTGAAGTGCAATTCGATTTCTCCCGCGCCGGCCAGGATGGTGGTCTCGACATCGGCATAGCGTTTGTAGATCGGGGCGACGCGCGCGTCGACCGCCGATTCGCCCAGCATGGCGATCTTCAGCGTCCGCACGGCCAGAAATGCTGGGAGGAACTTTAGCGCGCAGGCGCTCGCGGACTTCCGCCTCGAACAGGGCTTTGAGTTCATGCGGAGGGCCGGGGAGTAGCACGAGATGTGTTCGCGGCCGTCGAATTGCCCGCTGAGCCACTGCCCGGGCGCGGTGCCGTTGGGATTGGGGAGAACGGTCGCGCCGTCGAGAACGTCGGCTTGCTTGACGTTGTTTGGCGACATTTTCCAGCCGCGGTCGGCGAAGCGCTGTTCCAAGCGAGCGAGGATTTCCGGATCGCGGCGCAGAGCCAGGCCCAGCGCTTCGGCGACGGCTTCGCGCGTCAGATCGTCTTCGGTGGGGCCGAGTCCGCCGCTGAAAATCAGAATGTCGGAGCGGAACAGAGCGTGCTGCGACGCGGCTACCAAGCGTCCGCGATCGTCGCCGACAATGCTTTTGAAAATCACGTCGACGCCCAGCAGGTTGAGTTGCTCGGTGAGGTAGAGCGAGTTGGTGTCCATGCGGAAGGGTGTGAGCATTTCGGAACCCACCGCAATGATTTCGGCATTCACGCGTTAGAAGTTTAAATGAAAACGGAAATGAAAACCGTCGAGAACGCGGAGGACGGAGTGGTGGCGAGAAAAGCAGATTCCTCACTTCGTTCGGAATGACAAGGGGTGGAGATGGATTATGGAAACCGCGGCTCCAGCCTAGACGCGGTGCTTCCAGTATCCGGGCCGTCGTTTGCTGTGAGCGACTGCGATGATCGTTACCTGGTCGGGATCGTCGAGGTAGACGACGGAGAAGGGGAAGCGGTGGAGGACGAAGCGGCGGGTTCCGTGGAGATATTTTGGCCAGTGCTGTGGGGCTTGCACCACGTTGCGAATCGCGCCGGAAACGGTTTTGCGAAACTCCACCGAGGCAATTGCGCTGCGGGCACGATACCAGAGGATTGCGTCGCGGAAATCTTCTCTCGCTTCGGGGTGGAACCGAAACGTCTTACTCTCCATCAGGGAAGTCCTCGGCGAGCTCTCGGAGTACCTGCTCGCCGGGGATGGTCTTTACACGTCCGGAGCGAATGTCGTCGATACGGCGTTTGATCTCGTCGTCCCATGCGGCTTCCACGCCCTCTTCCGCGGGTTCTTCGTCGAGGCTGGCCATCAAGCGATCGATCAGCAGACTGCGATCCTGGGTGGAGAGGGCGAGGGCTTTTTCGAGGAGTTCTGAGAGTTGCGGCGTGACTTGGGGCATGGGCACCTCGCTGCGGTCATTCTACGCTGTCGTGGATTGCGGTGGCTCTCTCTTTCGTTTTCTGTATGGCTCGCGGGACGAAACGACTTCGAGCGAAACTATTCCGGTATCAGGGGCAGGCCCTGAATGTTCCACGACAGGTGATGCACGCTGTTGGTGGTGGCAAGAATGACGGAGCGTCCGGGCGCGAACGCCAGGCCCACCAGGCCCTGGCCGGCAACTTCGAGATTCGCCAGACCGTCGGGCGCGATCTTTACGATCCCGCGCGTGCCGGAGAGCGAGGCTGCGACGTATAAGTTGCCATCCGCGTCGAAGGCCAGTCCCTGGGGCCGGCCCAGTCCCTTGTAGAAAGTGGTGACCGTTCCGTTGGGATCGATTTTGTACACGCGGTCGGTGGGTCCGGTGACGAAAAGGTCGCCGTGCGGACCGAAGGCCAGATGATAGGCGGACACGCTGAGCTCGAGCGTGGCAAACACGAAGACCTGTTGGTCGCGCGAGATCTTGAAGATGGTGCCGTTGCGGTCGCCGACGTAGAGGCTCTGCTCGCGATCGAATGCGACTCCGGTGGCCACGCCCATGCCTTCGGCGTAGGTAGTCACGTTTCCGTTAGGAGTCACGCGGTAGACCGCGCCATCGAAGCGCGAAGAGACGTACATCTGCCCCTGGCGATCGAAGGCGATCGCGGTAGCGTTCATCATTTCGGCCACGAATGGCTTGATGTTGTAGTTGGTGTCGATTTTGAAGACGGCGACCGGAACTTTCTGGCCGCGCGAACCGGAAAAGGTCACGTAAATGTTGCCGTCGGGATCGAGCGCGGGACTGGTCACGGGGTGCAGATTGTCGGCGATGGGCACGGCGACTTTCACCGTATGGGGATTGCTGACGTGGCCGTCCGTGGCCACGACGACCGGACCGGAAGTCGCACCCTCGGGGACTCGCGCGACCAGAAAACCGTCGGAACTGACGACGATTGAGCCTTCGAAGTCGCCAAATTTTACTTTCGGGCGATGAAGTTCCTGCGAACGCAGGCCGGAGCCGGTGATGCGGAGTTCGCCTCCGGCCAGCGCCAGCGACGGCGCCACCATTTCAATGCGCGGTCCGCCATTGACGCTTTTTCTGCCGAGGATGCGGTCGGAAAATCCCATAAGAATGAGAATCAGAGAGCAGCTAACTGGTTAGTAACCCAAAGTGAAGCAGGAGATGCATTACGGCGAACGCGAAAATTCCTGCCGCGACATCGTCGAGCATGATTCCGGCGCCTTCTGGAAGCCTCTCCAGTTGCCGCACCGGAGGCGGCTTTACGATATCGAACGCTCTAAAAAGTATAAGACCTGCGAGAAAAGTCTGCCACGCGAGCGGGACGGCGATCAGTGCGATCAGCTGACCGGCAACTTCGTCGATCACAACAAACTGCGGATCTTTCGCCGCCGAGGCTCGCGCCACGCGCGTGGCCGCGGGGATGCCAACGAGAGTGATCAGCGCTGCCAGGACGATGGCGACCGGGGTGCGCAGCGAGGGCGTCAACTCATGCGCGACTGCGGCCCAGATCACCACGGTGGCGGCGGAGGCCCAGGTACCTGGCCCAGGACGAAGGCGGCCGATTCCGAAGAAAGTTGCGACCAAGGTTGCCCAGAGCGGGGCGCTACGGTCTAGACCTGGCGCATCTTTCACGATTCGTCCTCTGGGTCTTCGGGATTGCGGTCTCGGATTCCTTCCTCGGAGTCAGTGGTCGGAGCCGAGATCACATAGGCGCCGCTGGCCCACTTGCCCAGATCGATGATGCGGCAGCGGTCGCTGCAGAAAGGGAAGTCCGGGTCGGTGCTTTTCACTGACTTCTTGCAGATGGGACAGCGGAGTTTGACGGTACGCTTGCGCGGCATACGATTCGTATTGTAGCCGGATGTTTCGCTTTAGAGACGCTTCGCTCAGAGACGACTTGCCCAGAGCCGATTTGCGGCGAGACCGGAGCTACAGAATTTTCGCCACCAGGTCGTAATCGTGCGCCTCGGTAATCTGGCAGCGAAAGAATTGGCCAGGTTGCGGGTCCGTTCCCTCGGGGAAGTCGTTGACGAAAACCTTGCCGTCGATCTCGGGAGCGTGCATGGGCGTGCGGCCTTCGAGCAGCAACTCGGTTTCATCCGACTCGCCTTCGAGCAGCAGATCAAACTCCCGCCCCACCAGCGCTTTCTTTTTCTTCTTGCTGATCTGGCGCTGGATTCCCATCAGGTGCTTGCGCCGCCGCTCGATTTCGCGCGGCGAGAGCTTCTGGTCGAGAGCGAAGGCCTGCGCGCCGTCCTGGTCGGAGTAGGCGAACGCGCCCATCCAGTCGAATTGCGCTTCGCGGACGAAGTCGCAGAGTTCTTCGAATTCTTTTTCGGTTTCGCCCGGAAAGCCCACGATGAACGAGGTGCGCAGAGTCAGGTCGGGCACGGTGCGGCGCATTTTGGCGATCGAACGCAGAAAGACGTCGGCGCCGCCGCCGCGCTTCATCCGCTTCAGCACCGAGGCCGAGGCGTGCTGCAGGGGCACGTCCATGTAAGAGCAGATTTTTTCGTGCTGCGCGATCGTGTCTAACAGCTTGCCGGTGATCTTGTTGGGATAGGCGTAGAGAAAACGAACCCAGCGTAGTTTCGAATGGCGGCGAGTTTTTCCAGCAGCAACGCCAGGCCGTCTTTCAGGCCGAAGTCTTCGCCGTAGCAGGTTGTGTCCTGGCCGATGAGGGTAATTTCGCGCACACCGCCCAGGGCCAGGCGTTCGGCCTCGGCGATGACGGACTCGAAGCGGCGCGAGCGGAACTGGCCGCGCAATTGGGGAATAATGCAGAACGTGCAGGGATGGTCGCAGCCTTCGGCAATTTTGATGTAGGCCATGTGGCCGCGGAGTGGCCAGAATGCGCGGCGTGGCGTCGTCGTAGAGATAGTTGGGCAGATCGCCGATCAGCGCCAGTCCAGGTTTCGCCAGTCGATGATTCCTTGGCCCATGCTTCGCGCGAGAATCGGCCTTGCGCGGCGCGGGCATCGCCTTCGGGGCGCGAGGGCAGAACCACGAACGGGGAATTATTTCGACGGTCGCTGGGTTGCGGCGCGGGCGCCAGACCGGTCGCGGACAGAATGTTTTCCAATTCGCCGGTACCAACCACTGCGTCGACTTCGGGAATGTCTTTGCGAATCTGGTCGCGGAAACGCTCGACCAGACATCCGGCAACGACCAACTTTTTCGCCTTGCCGCCGGTTTTGTGGGCAGCCATTTCGAGGATCGTGTTGACGGATTCCTGCTGCGCGCTTTCGATGAACGAGCAGGTATTGACCACGATGACGTCGGCGTCTTCGGCGCGGCGGGTCAGTTCGGCTCCGGCCCGCGCCAGCAGGCCCATCATGACTTCACTATCGACAAGGTTCTTGGGACAGCCGAGACTGACGAAGCCTATTTTTTGCGGACGTGCAGGCTGCACGGCGTCGACGTGCGGATTCTGACGAGATTTCTCAGCCTGACGATCTGGCTTAAGATCGGGAGAACCGCTGACAGTGAGGTCTTTTACGGGCATGCAATCTTTCTATTTTAGCATCCCTCAGAGCGGCAACCGGCATCGCAGTCTTCTGAGTCAAACGGTGCACGCACCAGAAAAGATAGTAGCGATGGTTCAAAACAGCCGGGGTCGTGCTAGGCTAGGTCTTACCGCCGTAACAATTTAGGAACCACCTCGCAGGAGGGGAAATGTTTGGCAAAGGTCTTTGGGTTGCGATCCTGACCGCAGTGGTCATGCTGTCGGCGTCGGCGGTTGCGCAGGACGAAAAGAACGAAATCGGCGGCGTCATCGGTCGAACCTTCATCAGCGACCAGGGAATCCAGGACGCGGGTCTTCCCGACCCTATCATCCATTCCGGCAAGGGTCTTACGATCGAAGGAGAGTACGCCCGCCGTTTCCTGGTAACTCCCATCTATGCCATCTCCGCCGAAGGTCTGTTGATGTACAACCACCAGGAAAAGCTTAACGCTGGCGCATACGTCAATGCGGTCGTGCCTCAGAGCTACAAGGAGCTGTTTGTGGCGCCGGCGGTCCGGGTGAATCTGTTTCCCACCACGGCGGTTTCTCCGTGGGTCAGCGTGGGTGTAGGTTTTGGCCACATCGGTGAAAGCGCGGGCCTGGACTATGGCGGCGTCAATCCCGGCAAGTCCACCACGTCCGCCGTGATCGAGGGTGGACTCGGTCTGGATGTGAAAGTCTGGAGAAAACTCAGCATGCGGGGAGAAGTGCGCGACTTCTGGTCCGGCGAGCCGGATTATCCCCTGGCCCCGACTGGGAGATCGCGGCAGCACAACTATTTCGTGGGCGGCGGAGCGTTCTGGCGGTTCTAGCTTGAGTCGGTTCTGACTTGAGTCAGACGCCGCACGGAACTTGCGCCTAGCGGGTTCTGGTCGCCATTTCAACTTCTTCATACAGCTCCGGCAGACGCTGCGCGTCATCGATGGAATTTCCAAAGCGCGCGGATTCGTAGACTTGGGTAAAGCGCGCGACCGGTTCCCGAAGCCGGCTGTCCTCAATCTTCTTCACGAACTCCTGGGGCGTCTGTGCCGCAGGTTTTTCCACTCCACGCCGCGCCAGGGCTCGAGCCATCCGCCGATACCACATGGCTGCAGCCTGTTCGGGGGATCGCTCGGGATGCGCCGCCAACCATTTTCGTGCAGCAGGCGCGCGATGCGCCCAAGGTTTCCCAGCAGCAGAAGAATCGAGCGTGATGCCCGCGCCGAGCACGGCCCAGCGGCCGGGCGAATGCTCCACGCGATCCTGCCTGCGCCGCGCCCACGGCAGCATCGCTAGGTAATGGTTGCGCGCCCAGACACGGGCGTCCGTCCCACAGACCGCGAGTTCCGCTGAACGCGGCCTGGCCGAGCGCGTACTGGTGCGAAGTGTCGTAGCTGACGATCCAGTCGCGCCAGAACGATGCAATGGCGTCGACGTAGAGCGCGAGGCGGCTCCCAGCCCTGCGGTGTTCCGCTGGCGCCCGCCGGAGTGGGATCGAAAGTCTGCCAGCCGTAGCCGGGGAAGTAGGCTTCGACCCAGGCGTGCGCGTCTTTGGCGCGCACCACGTAATTTCCGGTAAGGTCGTTAAACTCGTCGGAGCGGAATCCGTTGACCACGCGCGAGGGAATTCCCAGCGTGCGCAGCATCACCGCCATCGAGGAAGCGAAGTATTCGCAGTGTCCTTGCTTGCGCTCGAAAAGAAAATTGGCAATGGGATCTTTCACCGCGTCGGGGCAACTCAAGGGTGTAGCCGAAGCGGGTCGGAGATAGTTCTCGATGGCGGCGGCTTTGTCGAAATCGTTGGTGGCCGAATTTGTGATTTGTGCGGCCAGCCGGGGAACTCGCGGATCGACGCCGGAAGGCGCAGATACCCGGCGGTGATCTGCGCGGGATAGTTCCGTCCGGCGGCTGCGCAAGTCCGCGGGCGTGGCGGTCGCGATGTCGGAGTCGGCTTCGTAGCGGCTGATGGCCCGCTGGTGTCGAAGTTGTAAATCGCTCCGCCGGTATCGGCGGCCAGCATGCGGTAATTTCCGCTGACGCTCGTGGGCCCAGGGCGCCAGGAAAAAGACGTTGGTGCCGATCGGTTCCATCAGCACGCGGTAGTGGATCACGTGCTCGCGCACCAGACGCTGGGTTGCGAAGGGGGCGACGGAGGAGCGCAGGGCCGCGTTGGCGGGCGGCACATTAAAGCTGTTGTCCGGCTGCCGCCGCAAAATGAACTGCTCGCGAGGATTCGACCAGGTGTGTCCGTCGAAGTCGGCCAGGGCTACGCCGCGCCAATGCAGGTCGGAGCCGCCCACCCGGTCGCCGTCGATTTGGATGTGCATGACGAGCGCGCTGGACTGCTGGATCTGCCCGATCTGCCCTAGCTGAACGTGATCGCTGAACCGCGACGAGATGTGGTGCCGAACGAATAGCCGCCCATGTATCCCGCCGACATGCGGGGCATCAGAAAGAAGACGAGCGCGCCGCATAGCAGAATCATCAACATCAGCGCCGGGGGCGATCGCGAGCCAGCGAGAATGCCAGGTGGCGGTGTTCGCGGGGATCGCTGGAGTGACGCGCCTGAACGTTGGCCGCGTGGCTGGAGCGGCGCATCTCCATCAGCACAAACGTGGCGACCGCCATCAGCATGAATGCGGCAAAGGAGAACAGGAATGTGCTGTCGACCGTGAGCACGGCCGACGCCAGCACCATCAGAAAGGCGAGGATGGCCAGCGTGACGTGGTCGCGCTCGCGGCGCAGCGAGAACATCCGCACGACCACGCCGAACAACGCCAGGTGTACCGTGGCCGGCAGGAAACTAGCGCGAAAAGATGAAGTAGTCGGCGGCGAAAAAGATAAAGTAGGCGACCGAGAGCGGCGCGTCCAGCGCTCGGAAATCACGAACTGGCGCCGCTTGGCCAGCAGATAGCCACGGATCGCCAGCGCGACGCCCACCAGAATGGTTGAGGGCAGGTCGAGGCCGCCCGTGCTGGCGAGGGTCGCAAAGCCGGTGAGGACAAGCAGATACAGCGCCAGCTCGAAGTAATGGTCGATCGCCTGAGTCAGGGGGATCACGCCGGATTGGGAAGACTGGGGTGACATTCGGTATTAGAGCGGAAGTGCTGACCAGGTGGCCGGCTGCTGGATATCCATGTTTCACACAACGCTGAACCGTCAGCCGGACAAATCAGCCTAGATAACCATTGTTCGACAACCGTCACCAGAAGGGAAGGCTTTGACGGCAGATTCTTGCACCAAAAGTCACATGCGTTTCACTAGGAGCTTTGTCATGAGCAACGCGAGGGACTCGGTCTAGTTGGCACGCGCACTGCTGCCCAGCACGGGCAAACACCAGGCACCCGCTCGCTCGGAATGACAGGTCGGCTAGGGATTTGGACGGGAGCGCTTGCGATCGTTCCAACGGTCGGATGCTAGAATGGTTCAGGTCAGGCATCGGTCTCACGCGACGTACTCTCGCCAACCCCGCCAGGTCCGGAAGGAAGCAACGGTAACGGGCTCTTGCGTGTGCAGTGGGTCCCCGGTGCCTGGCTATTTGTTTCTGCCCTGAGCAGTTCCTGCCCCTCTGATTACCAAGATTTACACGTTCTTTACGACTCTTTTCGCAAGAATCACCTCCTCGCAGCATCAACTACACAGCAGGCTCTGCAGAATCATTTCTGCTTCGGCCGCTGCAAGGAGAGATGATAGATCATGAAGAATCGCGGTATTTCCCCCACGTTCGCTCCCCATATCACCATCCGCGTATCTGGAAAATTGTTTCAAGGGCATCTGGCATATCTCGACCAGTTGGTCCACTCGGCCGTCGAGTGCCGCTTGTGGCCTCAGTTGAATCTTTCGTGCCTGGAGGAGTTGGACCAGGCCGCTCTTTTCTATCTCGTCGACGGTGAAAATCGCGATTTCAGTATCGTCTCTTGCCCCGGCTTCATCCGTGATTGGATAGACCACGAGAGAGCACGCACCGCCGCTTGAAGGGCGCTTTGGCGAGGTTAGGGAATCGGGTTAGACATTCTGCTCCTAATTGTTGAGAATACTCAGTTTCCTGTTTTAGGAGCCTCATTGACTCGACCGATCCGCGCCAAAATCAGCGCTCTTGGTACTTATCTGCCGCCGCGAATTCTTACCAACGCCGACCTCGAAAAAATGGTCGACACCACCAATGAATGGATTATGGAGCGCGTCGGAATTCGCGAGCGCCATCTCGTCGACAAAGGCGTGGCGGCCAGCGATCTGGCGGTCGAGGCCGTGAAGAACTTGCTCGCGTCCCATCCCTTCGATTTGCAGGAGGTTGACCTGATCGTGGTCGGTACGGTGACGCCCGATATGATGTATCCGTCGACGGCTTGCCTGGTGCAACATAAATTGGGCATTCAGAATACCTGGGGCTTCGATGTCTCCGCCGGCTGCTCGGGGTTTCTCTACGCGTTGAATACCGGGGTGAAGTTCGTCGAGTCGGGGCAGTACAAGAAAGTGCTGGTGATTGGCTCGGATGTGAATTCGTCGATGACCGACTACACCGATCGCGCCATATGCATTATTTTTGGCGACGGCGCGGGCGCGGTTTTGCTCGAACCCGCGGGGGATGAGGATGAGGACGAGGACTTGGGCATCCTCGATCATGTGGCGCAGATCGAAGGCGCGGGCGGACAGTATCTGTTCATGCCGGGCGGGGGCAGTCTGAACCCAGCCACGCACGAGACCGTCGACAAGAAAATGCACTGTATTCATCAGGATGGCAAGAATGTATTCAAGTATGCGGTGAGGAAAATGGCGGAGATGACGGAGCGCATTCTCGAGAAGAACAACCTGACCGGCCAGGATGTGGACTGCTTCATCGCTCATCAGGCGAACCGCCGCATCATCACTGCGACGGCCGAGCGCCTGGGAATGCCGCTGGAAAAGGTCATCATCAACATCGACCGCTACGGCAACACGACCGCAGGGACGATTCCCATCGCCATGCAGACGGCGATCGAAGAGGGAAGATTGAAAAAAGGAGATCGGGTGCTGGTCGCGACCGTGGGCGCTGGGTTCACGTCAGGCGCGACGTTGCTGCGCTGGGCGTACTAGCGTTCTTTTGTCATCCAGAGCGAAAGCGAAGGACCCATGCAGTTTTGCCGTGCGCCGGAGAGTTACAGAGGTCCTTCGCTTCGCTCTGGATGACAAACGCCGTTAGACATTCTTCCCCTAATCCTTCAAAATACTTGAGCCTTTATCAGGAGCTCTTGTTGACGAAACCGATCCGCGCCAAAATCAGCGCCCTCGGCACTTACGTGCCGCCCCGCTTGCTCACCAACGCCGACCTGGAAAAGATGGTCGACACCAATAACGAGTGGATCATGTCCCGCGTCGGCATCCGCGAGCGCCACATCGCGGAGAAGGGCGTGGCCACGAGCGACCTTGCCGTGGAAGCATCGAAGAAGGCGTTGGCGCAGCGCGGTCTGGCTGCCAGCGACATGGACGCGATTATTGTCGGCACCGTGACCCCGGACATGTTTTTTCCCTCGACCGCCTGCGTGGTACAAAACAAGCTGGGTGCGAAGGGAGCCTGGGGATTCGATCTATCGGCGGCCTGCTCGGCGTTTGTTTACTCGTTGCAAGTGGGCGCGCAGTTCATCGCCAGCGGCGCTCACCAGCGCGTGCTGGTGATTGGCGCCGACGTCATGTCGTCGATCATCGACTACGCTGACCGCGCCACCTGCGTGCTTTTCGGAGACGGGGCGGGGGCGGCAATTCTTGAGCCCTCCGAAGACGATTCTGTGGGTCTGATCGACTTCATCCACGAGGTCGATGGCAGCGGGTCCGGTTTTCTCTACATGCCTGGCGGCGGCAGCCTGAACCCGACCAGCAAAGAGACGATTGCGAAACGAATGCACTACGTCCACCAGGACGGCCAGCAGGTTTTTAAATTTGCTGTCCGCAAGCAGACCGAGCTGTGCCAGAAGTTGCTCGAACGCAACGGGCTGAAGGGCTCTGACATCGATGCGTTCATTCCCCACCAGGCCAACCTGCGCATCATCAATGCCACCGTGGACCGCCTCGGTCTGCGCCCTGAGGCCGTGATCATTAATATCGAAAACTACGGCAACACCACGGCGGGGACGATTCCGCTGGCCATGAATACGGCGCTGGAGCAAGGCAAGCTGAAGAAGGGAAGTCTGGTGATGCTGGCGTCGGTGGGGGCCGGGTTTACCGTGGGTGCGACGCTATTGCGCTGGGCGTTTTAAATCCATCCCCGTTCTAAATCCATCCGTAGAGACGTTGCTGGCAAAGTCTCTACGACTGGTTGGCGACGCCATGACGAAGGTAACCTCTCTTGCGTCCATTTCCATGGCTTCGCCCGCGAGCGGCCTGCTATCGTGTCAGAACGTCCGCCCCACGTAGGGATGCCGGCGAGCGTGTAAGCCATGATTCGCTCCACCATCTGCTGCGGTCTTCTGCTGGTGCTGGGTGCGGCCGGACTGGCTGCCCAGCAGGCCGATCCCCGCGAAAGCAAGCTGTTGGTTCTGGAGCGCCTGTGGAATGAGGCCCAGGTCAACCGCGACGCGTCTGCGCTCGATGCCTTGGTTTCAAGCCGGTTCGTGAATACCGAGTGGGACGGCGAGCTGAGCGACAAGCAGCAGTTTCTTGCCGATATTCGAGACCCACGTTTCAAACCCTCCGCCCTCACCATCCAGGATGTGAAAATGAATTTCTTTGGCGACACTGCGGTGGTCACGGGGATCTATCACACGCAGGGCTCTTACCAAGGCAAGCCCTATGACCACGTTGGCCGCTTCACCGATACCTGGGTCATGGACGGCGGCAAGTGGCAGTGCGTGGCCAGCCATACCAGCCTGATCAAGAAATAGCAGCGGATTCCTTCCTGTACCTCTCTCCCGGTTATAGCCCCATAAATTCTTTTGATACGCGAAACCCGCGCCCTGCGCGGCGGGCGATGATCTAATCAGGTCGTGGCAACTCGCGGACGGGGGCGTCCGCGCCACATGGTCACTCAGAAGTTCCATGGATACTGTTTCTAAACCTCGCGCCTGGAAGGTTTTGCTCGCCTTCGCCATTATCTATTTCGTTTGGGGCTCGACCTTTCTGGCGATCCGCGTGGGCGTGCGCGAGGTTCCGCCGTTTCTACTCGCCGGCATGCGCTTCCTGGTTGCGGGAGGCCTACTCTATGGCTGGATGCGCGCCCGGGGCACGCCTTCTCCGTCGGCGCGGGAGTGGGGCGCGGCGTCGTTCCTTGCGGTCCTGATTTTTGTTTTCGATTACGGGCTGCTGTTCTGGGCGGAGCGGCGCGTGCCCTCGGGCATTGCAGCGGTCATGATGGCGACGATCCCCGTATTCATGGCAATCGGAGAGATTGTTTTCCTGCGAACCCAGCGCCTCACTTGGCGACTGGGGATAGCGCTGCTTTTGGGCATGACGGGCGTCGCCGTTCTGGTCGGACGTTTTCCCTTCGGACATCTTCTCGGGAATTCGACGATCCTGAATTCGACGATCCTGAATTCGACGATCTCAGATTCGACGATCTTAGATTCGACGATCCAAAGCGAGCCTCCGGTGGACGCGGCTGGGGCGTGCGTTTTGATCTTCGCGGCCATCAGTTGGTCCGTGGCCGCGTCGCTCAGCCGCAGGCTGCCTTCTCCCGCCGCCAAGGCCATGAGTTCTGGAACACAGATGCTGGCCGGCGGCGTGATGCTGATGATTACGGCCGCACTGCTGGGAGAATTCCGCGGCTTCCAAGTGCAGGCAGTCTCGCGCGAGGCGTGGCTCGCCCTGGCGTACTTGATCGTAGCCGGATCAATCGTCGGCTTCACGGCGTACGTTTGGCTCATTCACCACGAGTCACCGACCAAGGTGGGCACTTATGCGTATGTGAATCCGGTGGTCGCCGTGCTGGTGGGATATTTCTTGGGCGGCGAAGGCCTGGGCGCGCGCACTGTGGTGGGTACGCTGCTGGTGCTGGTGAGTGTGGTCGTGATCACGACCACCCCCAAGCCAGATTCCGGATCACGAGTGGACCATCTGAGCCCGGCAAGAAAAGCGTCCTGACGATTTCTGGGAAGTCAGCGGAGGCGAAGCAAGACCGCGATGTAGGCGCGAACTTTGCCGAGCAGCGCGGCTTCCGCTTTGGAGTGGAAGGCGACGGAGCGCGCTTTCCAGTCCACGCTTTTGAGGTGATCCACCAGGACGGCACCATCCACCTGATCGACAACGACCGGAAGCGAGAACGGATAGGGTTTTCGTTTGCTAGTAAGAGGGCAGACGATCGCCAATCCGCTGGCGCGGTTGTAGCTTTGGTCGGTCAACACTAACGCTGGGCGACGCCGTGCCTGCTCCCGTCCTGCTTGGGGATCGAAATCCAGCCAGACGATGTCACCCGCGTCCGGCACATAGCGGCCTACCATCCAATGATTTCCTTGCCCACCGCCGGGCCCCACTTTGTTTCTGGGTGACGGTTCTCAGGGGTGATCTGCGCGACCAATTCCTCCAGGGTGGGAATCTTCTCGGCTGGGCACAGTTCGATGTGGCCCTCCAAAGCTTCGATCAGGATCGGATCACCCTCTTGCAGGCGGGCCTGCTCTGCGACGGCCTTGGGAATTCGCACCGCCAGGCTGTTGCCCCACTTCACCACTTGCGCTTTTGGCATTGCACCCTCGGTAGATACATAGTATACATGAAGTAGACACCGATGTATAGCCCGAGTTCGTAGCGCGGTCGCGTCTACGGATGCGTCATCCGCTCCGGCTTGACCAACTGATCGAATTCCTCGCCGGTAAGGTATCCCAGCTTCAACGCGGCCTCGCGCAGGCTCGAGTGTTCGACGTGGGCGGTGTGCGCGATCTGCGCGGCCTTGTCATATCCGACTTTCGGGGCAAGCGCGGTGACCAGCATCAGAGAATTCTTCACGTACCAGTCCACTTTAGCGCGATCGACTTCAATGCCCTTGAGCATGTACTCGACGTAGCCGTGGCAAGCGTCGGTAACGAGCGTGACCGAATGCAGGAAGTTGTAAATGATGACCGGCTTGTAGACGTTGAGTTCGAAGTTGCCTTGCGATCCGGCGAAGCCAACTGCGGCCGTCGCGCCGTGCACTTGCACACAGACCATGGTCATGGCCTCGCACTGCGTGGGATTGACTTTGCCCGGCATGATGGAGGACCCCGGCTCGTTCTCTGGGATCGAGATTTCACCGAGGCCGCAACGCGGTCCCGAAGCCAGCCAGCGAATGTCGTTGGAGATTTTCATCAGCGAGGCGGCCAGGGTTTCCATGGCCCCCTGCGCGAAGACGATTTCATCATGCGCGGAAAGCGCGGCGAATTTGTTGCCGTGGGAGCGGAAGGGAAGCCCGGTGAGTTCAGCGATCTTCTTGGCCGCGCGTTCGGCGAATTCGGGATGAGTGTTCAGCCCGGTGCCGACCGCGGTTCCGCCGATGGCCAGATCGTAAAGTCCGTCAAGCACCTGTTCGAGGCGATGGATGTCGCGCTCGAGCAGACTGGCCCAGCCGCCAAATTCTTGTCCGATGGTTAACGGCACGGCGTCCTGCAGGTGGGTGCGGCCGATTTTCACGATGCTATCGAATTCCTTGGCCTTGGCCGCGATCGCGTGGTGCACAGTTTTGATGGCCGGAATCAGCGCGTTCTTCACGCGGTCGGCTGCCGCGATATGCATGGCCGCTGGAAACGTGTCGTTCGAGGATTGCGACATGTTGACGTCGTCGTTGGGATGAATTGGCTTCTTCGATCCCATTTCTCCTCCCGCAATTTCAATGGCGCGGTTGGAGATGACTTCGTTCACGTTCATATTGGTCTGGGTGCCGCTGCCGGTCTGCCAGACACGCAGTGGGAACTGGTCGTCGAGTTTGCCGGCAATGACTTCGTCGGCGGCCTGCACAATCAGCTTGGCTTTGTCGACGGAAAGCTTGCCCAGATCCTGATTGACCAGCGCGCAGGCTTTCTTGAGCGTGCCAAAGGCGCGAATCAACTCCGGTGGCATGGTGTCGCGACCAATATTGAAATGCAGCAGCGAGCGCTGCGTCTGCGCGCCCCAGTAAACGTTCGTCGGGACTTCGATCTTTCCCATGCTGTCGGATTCGATGCGGGTTGTCACTTGGACGGAAGATGTCATAGCAGATTCCTAACGAAGTATAGCAATTGCCTACCGATCCAACCCGAACTGCCACGGGCGAACTGTGGGTTTCTGACAGCAGGATTCTGAGATAATGACAAACATGGCTCAGGATGTGACGCATGATAGAACTGGTGAAATGGCCCGAAGTCGAATCACTCGCGCATAGGTGGAAGTCCAGCCCGGCCTATTTGCACGAGTATATCTACGGCGATGTATCCTTCAACCGTCTGGTGGTAACAGATCTCGCAGAGTCCTGGGACGATGTTCTTGAGTGGTCAAGCAGACTCTCTAACTGGGGGTTTCGAGGACAGCGGGAAGCTTGGTGGACCCTCCAATCTTCCCAAGAGCGCAGAATCAGGGTAGACCGCTCCTACGGCAGCCTCAGCGGCCACCGTCAGCTCGATCGCAAAATAGTGGGGGAGAGACTTCTCTCCAGTTTTCGTCAACTAGCCCCACTGTACCTCCCAATCCTGCCGTCAGATGACGATCAAGCCGGCTGGCTGGCACTAATGCAGCACTACGGAGGTCCCACCCGACTACTTGATTGGACAAAGTGCCCGTTCGTTGGAATGTATTTCGCGCTCCAGGAAGAGCCTACGGAAGGAAATCGCTCCGCTGTCTGGGCAATTGATCTGAATTGGCTAAAGAGGAAAGAGTGGGAGATCCCCGGATCCCCGCTGACGGTGCACGATCCGGGAGCCGGATTCAGCTACCCGAACTGGCTGCTCGATCAAAGTAAGATTCCGCTTGTTGTTTCGATTGATCTCCGATGGAAGAATGAGCGCATGGAGGCGCAGAAGGGTTTTTTCCTTTGGAAGTTGTATGCGGAGACCCCGCTTTTTGATGAGATGCTGATGGACATGATGCTCCATTCCGAGACCATGCAATCGCCCGTTATTAGAAAGCTTGAGGTTATCCCAGAATTGCGTAGATACTTTCTGGAAAGGCTTAGGGAAAAGAACGTTTGCAAGCCTTCGCTATTTCCTGGGCGTGATTTCTGCGAGCCGTTGAAGCTTGAGTTGCAGGCAATGGTGGAGCTCGCAAAAGCCGAAGACGCGGAAGAACTGCGAGTCCTTCAGATGAGCGAGGTTGTAGATGGCTAAAACTCAAAAACTTCTTCCTCCCATCCACCCCGGCGAGGTTCTGCGCGCCGACTTCATGGAACCGCTCGGCCTGAGCATGAATCGGCTGGCGCTCGACCTGCGCGTACCCGTGACGCGCGTTGCCGAGATTGTCCACGAGCGCCGCGGCATCACTCCCGATACAGCATTGCGGCTCGCGCGATACTTTAATACGAGCGCCGGCTTCTGGCTGAATCTCCAGTCCGCTCACGATCTGGAAGTTGCGCAGGACAAGCTTTCACGCATCATTGAACGGGAAGTTCGGCCTTCGTCTTTCGCGGCTGCGAATGCAGCGTCCTGATCCCACATCAGCGCCCGAGGGTGAGACGCCCCTTCGACAAGCTCAGGGCAGGCTCTCGGGACAGCCGGCAAGATGCCGGTGCTACGCTGAGGCTACAGACAGCGTTCCACGAATCCCCGCATGCTAGAATCATCCGTTTCTGAGCTGCGTTCGACCCTGGGCGCAGCCGCTCCGCTCTCATGCCTGATTTTCTCGCCGCCGAAGAACTCGACACTCTGCCCAAGGCGAAGGCCAAGCCTCATGCGGAGATGCGTACCGATGTTCTCGTAATCGGCGCCGGGCCCACGGGTCTGGCGTGCGCGATCGAGGCGCAGAAAGTCGGGCTCAAGGTCATCGTGCTCGACAAGGGCTGTCTGGTGAATTCGTTGTTTCACTATCCCGCGGGCATGACTTTCTTCACTACACCGGAACTGCTGGAGATCGGCGACATCCCCTTCACCACGGCCCTGCAAAAGCCCACACGCGAAGAAGCGCTGGAGTATTACCGCAAGGTTGCAGAGCACTATCATCTCGATTTGCGGCAATACGAGTGGGTCAAGACGGTGATGGGCGACGACGGAGACTTCAGCATCACCGCGACCGATCGCGCGGGCCGGCCGCATGACTACCGCACGAAGAAAGTCATCATTTCGACCGGCTATTACGATCTGGCGAACCAACTGAGTATTCCGGGCGAGGACTTGCCCAAGGTCTCGCATTACTATGGCGAGCCTCATCCTTATTACGATACCGACGTGCTGGTGATTGGCGGCAAGAATTCTGCCGCGATTGCCGCGCTCGATTTGTGGCGCCACGGAGCGCGCGTGACCCTGGTGCACCGCGAAGAGCGGTTGCATCACCACGTGAAGTATTGGATCAAGCCGGATCTCGAAAACCGCATCAAGGCCGGAGAAATCGAGGCTTACTTCAGCAGTTCGGTGCAGGAAATCGGCATCGACCACGTGGTCGTCATCACGCCGCGCGGGCCAATGCGGCTGAAAAATGATTTCGTGCTCGCCCTGATCGGCTACCATCCGGACTACGATTTTCTGCGCAGCGTGGGGATCGAGCTCTCAGAACAGCAACATCGTCCCGTGTGCGATCCGGTTTCGCTCGAGAGCAACGTCCGGGGAGTCTATGTCGCAGGCGTGATTGTTGCGGGATCGCGCACCAACGAAATTTTCATTGAAAACGGCCGCTTTCACGGCAAGCAGATTGCCGACGACCTGAAACGCAAGCTGAAACCCTAGTGCGCTGTCGGTTCCCGTGGCTGCGATTCCCCCAGCGGCTAAAGCCTACAGTGATGCGATGCTTTTGCGGCACGACTGGAAGTCGTGCCCTTCCCAAGCCCGTTCGATAACAGCAGTGTTTTCGCGGTTGGCCGCTTTGCCCCACGACGCTTAAGCGATTAACCTAAACACTCCCATGGAACTTGAACCGGAGCACGCCGCGTCCACGATTTCGCTCGGCTCGTACGCGCGGCTGTTGCGAGGCAACCGTAATTTCCGACGGCTGTGGCTGGCGCAGATCGTCAGTGAGATTGGGGACTGGTTCTACACGCTCTCGATTTACACCCTGCTGTTGCAGTTGACGGGACACGCGGGATCGGTGGCGCTCGCGCTGGTGCTGCAAGTCTTGCCGCAGATCTTTGTGGGGCCCACGGCCGGCGTGGTGAACGACCGCCTGAAGCGCAAGCACGTCATGATTGCAGCGGACCTGGTGCGCTTCGGCGTGGTGCTGGCCATGCTGTTTGTGCGATCGCGCTCGATGGTGTGGCTGGTCTATCCCTTGCTGGTGGCGGAAACCACCATGACCGCCTTCTTCGAGCCGGCGCGCAGTGCGGTGATTCCCAACATTACGGTCGAGAGTGAAGTTCTGGTGGCCAACACCCTGACTGCGACGACGTGGTCGGTGAACCTGATGATTGGAGCGGCGGTGGGGGGAGTGGTGGCTGCGTTCTACGGACGCGATACGGTCTTCATTCTGAATGCGCTTTCGTTTCTAACTTCGGCAATTCTGGTCAGCGGCATGCGGTTTGCCGAGCCGCACGCCGAGGCGGCGGCACCGCTGCGCCCGCGCGATCTCGTCGATTTCTCTCCCGTGCTGGAGGGGATTCGCTACATTCGCAGTCATCGAACTCTGCTTCCGGCAGTATTTGCCAAGGCCGGAGAACTGATGGTGGGACCGAGTTGGGTGATCTTTACGGTGATGGGGGCGCGAGAGTTTGCCATACACGGACGCGGTATTGATGCCGCGGGCGGAGCCATGCTCGGGATGAGCATTCTGATCGGAGGACGCGGTCTGGGAGCACTGGTGGGCCCGCTGGTGTCGGCGCGCTGGGCGGGCCAGAGCGACCATCGGCTTCGGCTCGGAATCTTGTTCGGGTACATCACGGTCGCGTTCGGCTACGGTGTGCTGGGCGTGAGTCGCAGCGTGTGGATGGCTGCCGCCTGCGCCATGCTGGCCCATGCGGGAGGCTCGACTGTGTGGGTTTTCTCCACCACGCTGCTGCAACTGCACACCGAGGACCGCTTCCGCGGACGCGTGTTTGCCGCAGACCTTGGTCTGGGCAGTTTTACGTTCGCCGTGACCGCGTATCTGGCTGGCCGTTTCCTGGATGCCGGAATCTCCGCGCGCACGGTCGCCAGCAGCACGGGGCTGGTGATGTTGTTGCCCGCTGCGATCCTGGCGTGGGCGCTCCGTGGTGGCCGGTCCAGCACGGCCGGTTCATGATCGCCGGGAATCGACCAACTGGTGAAGCGAATTCCTTTGCCCGCTCGCTTGTCTCCTCCTACACTGACGGTATCGATTCTTGACCGGCGTGCTTGGCTAGTTCCGAGTGCCACTCGATGCGTTCCTTTGAGATACGGGTCACGTAGATCGTCCTCTGGCAACCGTCTTTGCGGTTTACACCCAGCCTGATACCTGGCGGTGGTGCTCGTACCTGCGCGTGGTTCGCTGGGTGCGCGGCACGCCGTGGGAAGAAGAGAGCCGCCTGCATGTCGAGGTGGATGGTCCGGGCGGACCCGTGGATCACGTGCTGATTCGCTTCGAACCCCACCGCCGTGTAGACTTCCTGAGCCATTTTGGTGGTGTCACGCTGGAGAGCAGGGTCACCTTCCGGCCGTTATCCGATGACGCAACCGAGATCAGCGTGCGCCTGGAGTTCGTGGGAGTTTTTTCGCGAATCGCGGGCTTTGCGATTGATACTGCCATTGAGCGAAGCACGCGGCTGTTCTTCGAGGACTTGAAGCGGGAATGTGAACGGACGCCGCGGGCGTAGTCGCCGATCGTTCGATCGCCGGTCATTTTACTCGCCGATCATTATTCGCCGTTCGTTTATTCTCCGATCAGCCGGTCAATCTTCGCCGCCATGATGAAGTCGCTTTCGGTCAGGCCGTCGATCTTGTGGGTCCACAGCGTGATCTCGGCCTTGCCCCACGCCAGCAGAATATCTGGATGATGGCCTTGCTCTTCGGCCAGGGCTCCCACGCGATTGACGAACTCCAGGGCCTGTTCGAAGTCGGGGAACTTGTACTCGCGTTGAAGGTGATGATCCTTGACGACGGTCCACCGCGGAACCAGGTTGTGAAAGGTTTCCACCTCCGCGCCCTTGAGTGGCGGAACCCCGCCGCGGCACGGCACGCATTTTTTGTCGGCCAGCTGTTCGGTCATGTCTTTCCCCCAAACTCTAGACGGTTGGTGCAGGCAGTTCTTCTGTCTTTGGCGCGTCTGGCTTGAAATAATGCTTCAGCCACACCAGGTAGCCGAGGAACAGTACCATCGAGAGCATACTCCACCATAATAGGACGTGGCCGCGGAACAATGGAGTCGAGTTCATCATTTCCAACTGCGCATCAGACATGCCCACTTTCGCATAGGCCTGCATCAGGTCTGCGCGGCCGTAGGTAAGTATCATCGATACCATGCGTATCGACACGGCGCCGATGGCGATCCACCACCCGGAGAGTTGCAACCGGAACAGGGCGACGGAAATATAAAGATCGAGAGCCGCCAGCACGACAAAACACGCGACCGCCGCGATCCCGGTGAGATACCTTCCGAAAAACGGAAACAGCGGAGTCGTCAGGCCGACCAACAACATGTAGAGCGCCCCAGTGAAGAGCGCCACGCTGGCGGCAAGCACGGGCAGTGGCGTTCGGTCGGTCCAGCGTTCGACGGGGTCACGGCGCTTGCAGGTCTGGGCGACGTCTTTGCGGCTGTAGAAAATCACGAACGCGATTGGCACTAACACCAGGAAAAATGCGGCAAACAGAATTACCAGAGTCAGGATGACAGCCATGACTCCAGTGGACATTTCGACTGAGCTGGCGTCGGCGCTGCTCTGCTTCATCTGGGCCAGCACACCCTTCATGAGTACCGGCAGAATCGCGGTCAGCAGGACTGTAGCCAGCGCACCCATGATCAGCCAGTACCAGGAGGTGACCAGCGTGAGCGCGCGCGCCCAGCGCTTCATTCGCACCGATCCGATGCCCAGCGTGAGCAGCGCCGCGGCCGCGAATGCATAGGTGGCCACTCCGGAAATCACTTGCCCGGCACGCATGCCGCCACCAGGTGCGACCCGCGACATGAACGCTCCCAGGGCGATCAGCGGAACCATGAGCGCGGCCAGCAATCCCAGAATAATCTGGACTACGCCGAAGATCGTCAGGCCCGTGCCGCGGTCGCGGAATGCGGGCGCCTCCGACGCCCGCACTTCTGGAAGTTGCGGAGTAGTTGCTGCGGGAACAGTTGGTATGGCGACCGGGGGCGGTACGGACGCGGGCTCCGGTGTTGGTCCCGGATCTGGTGGCAGTGCGGTTTCCACGGAAACCCTCCCAGGAAGAAGGGATATCTTAGCAGGCCGCCTGATTACTGATGAGAATAGACGAGGATAGATGAGGATGAACCGCGAAGGTCTGGAGCCTCTGCGCCGGCGCCAGGCCGAAGTATTTTCGATTCCGTTCTGTGTACAATGTGTTTCTGTTCCCCTCCCGGTTCTGGAACCGAACTCCGGCGACCAATGAAGCCGTTGGCAATTGTCGCGCCCGGCGCTTTGCGCTCATTGGCGTGAGCTTCAGGAAAGTGGCGGCAAAGGATTCTGAAAGGAAAATGACGTGGTCGTCCTGGTCATCGGCGGTGCGGGATACATTGGAAGTCATGCTGCCCGGGCGCTGAAGTGCGTGGGGCATGAGGTGATCATTTTCGACAATCTCAGCACGGGCTACGAGAGTCTGACGGCAGGATTTGAACTGATTAAGGGCGACATGCTGGACGGCGCTGCGCTGGCGCGAGTGCTGCCGCGCGCCGACGCCATCATGCATTTCGCGGCGTTCGCTTACGTCGGAGAGTCCGTGACCAACCCAAAAAAATATTTCCATAACAATGTGGAGGGCGGGCTGTCGCTGCTCAACGCGGCGCTCGACGCCGGCGTGAAGAAGATTATTTTTTCTTCGACCTGCGCGGTGTATGGAGTTCCGGCGAAAGTTCCGATCGAGGAAAACATTCCGCGCCAGCCGGTGAATCCTTACGGCGTATCGAAACTTTTCTTTGAGCAGGCCATGGAATCCTATGATCGGGCTTACGGTTTCCGCTTCGCCAGCCTACGCTATTTTAATGCAGCGGGAGCGGACGAAAGCGGAGAAATAGGCGAGCTGCACGAACCGGAGACGCACTTGATCCCGCTGGCGCTGAGCGCGGCCGCGGGGCTTGGTCCGGAGTTGCAGGTGTTTGGGTCGGATTATCCAACGCCGGACGGAACTTGCGTGCGCGACTACATCCACGTGAACGATTTGGCGAGCGCACACTTGAAGGCGCTCGATCACCTGGCGGCAGGGAAAGAAAGCTTTGCCGTGAACGTTGGTACTGGAACCGGAGCCTCGGTGCAGGAAGTGATTACTGCGATCGAGGAAGTGACGGGAAAGCGCGTGCCGCGCAAGATAGTTCCGCGGCGGCCCGGAGATCCGCCCATACTGGTGGCGAATCCTGCGAAAGCGCAAGCCCTGCTGCAGTGGAAGGCGACCCGCGGGCTGCGTGAAATCGTGGCGACGGCATGGAGTTGGATGGAGCGGCAGGGAAAAGCGAAAGGCATTTAACCACAGTGGACGCAGAGAAACACAGAGGAACTTCTCTGGCGTCCTCTGTGAAACTCTGTGTCCTCTGTGGTTAAGATTTTTGAAGTTCTGAGGCAACTATGGGAAATGATCTGACCGGTAAGAAAGTGGCGTTTCTGGGTGCGGGCAAGATGGGCGGCATTATTCTGCAGGCGCTGCTGAAGAACGGCATGCTCTCGGCGAAGTCCACGTGCGCAACCGTCGCGCATGAAGAGCGCGCCCAGGCGCTGGCCGCCAAGCTGAAAATAAAGGTCGGAACTGACAACGTCGCCGCCGCCAAAGGCGCTGACATTATTGTGATTGGAGTAAAGCCACAGGTAGTCGAGGAGGTCATCCGCGAGATCAGCGGGCACATTACTTCGAAGCAGTTGATTGTGTCGGTGGCGGCGTCGGTGCCCACTTCGATGATCGAAAAGAATCTGCCGCCCAATGTTTCGGTGATTCGCGCTATGCCCAATACGCCGTGTCTGCTGGGCGCGGGCATGACTGCGATCTGCAAAGGCAAGCATGCCAGCGCCGAAGATGTGGCCCTGACTTGCCGCATGTTTGACGTGGTTGGACGCACCGTCGTGGTCGACGAGAAACATATGGACGCCGTGACGGCGCTTTCGGCCAGCGGCCCAGCCTATATCTACATCATTCTCGAATCGCTGGCGGAGGGAGGCGTGAAGGTGGGGCTGCCGCGGGATCTCGCGACGCTGCTGGCGGCGCAGACCACGCTGGGCGCTGCGCGGGTCGTGCTCGAGACGGGCGACCATCCGGCGCTGCTGAAGGACGCTGTGACAACGCCGGCCGGTTGTACGATCGACGCGATCATGGAACTCGAGGAAGGCAAGCTGCGGGTCACGCTGATCAAAGCGGTGGTGAAGGCCGCGCAGCGTGCAAAGGAACTGGCGTACGGATAGAGGATACTGCCGCTGCGCTCGGCCCTCTGGGGACAATCAGTCTTCCGGGTAGATCGTGCGCGGTCGCAACGTGACAGATGTAGTCTGGCAATTCACCACAAACGATTCTCATGGAACAGTCGCTCATCCTTTTCAATTTGCTGTTCAGGCTGGGCGTAGCTGCGGCCGTGTCCAGCAGCCTTGTGCGTTCCAAGGAATTCAAGTCTTTATTGTTTCGCGAAGAGCGCACCTTCCGACAGAAAGTATACCTTGTGCTTTGGTTCGGGCTACCCATCATGGTTGGCGTCTGGGCTCGAATTTTCTCGAAGACTTTTGCGGCGGGCGATCTCAGCTTTGAAACTGCCCTGCTGTTGGGAGTGATCGGCGGACGCTGGGCGGGATCGCTGGGCGGCGTGTTGATGGGCATACCTGCTCTGCTGCATGGCGAGTGGGCCGCGATGCCGTTCGATGTGCTTTCTGGTTTTCTGGCCGGCCAACTGCGCACTTGGGCGGTCGATAAAGATGACATCTGGTCGTTCTCGCCGTTCATCGATGAAAGCATCTTTCGCATCATTCGGCGCAATCTCCGAAGTCCCCGGCTGTTCGACTGGCAGATCGTGTTTTTCTGGACCGTGATTGGCTTGCGCTTCGTGCAAACGGAATTGGTGGAACATTTGGGGCCGCACAGGATCTTCAGCGTCGAGAGTCCCGACAACTACTGGGTCTATAGCGCAATCTATGCCGCTTCGGTGACCGCGATCGGAATCGAGCTGAAGATTTTCAACAGTGTGCGCATCCAGATCAAGCTGGAAGAACAGGAACGCCTTCTGCTGCATGCGCGCATGGAGGCGCTGCAGAACCAGATCAATCCGCATTTCCTGTTCAACACGCTAAACTCGATCTCGTCGCTGGTGCGCTTCGACCCGGATATGGCGCGGGACGTGATTTTCAAGCTGGCGACAATTTTGCGGCGCCTGCTTAACAGCAGCGAGGCCTTTGCGCCCTTGCGGGAAGAATTCGAATTCATCGACAACTATCTCGACATCGAAGTGGTGCGGTTTGGGCGCGACAAACTGCGAGTCGTCAAGGAGTTCGACCCCGCCTCACTCGACGTGGTCGTTCCCAGCATGCTGTTGCAGCCGCTGGTCGAAAACTCCATCAAACACGGCTTGGGTCCGAAGGTGGAGGGCGGCAGCATCTATCTGCGCAGCCGCGTGACCGATTCGCGTCTCATCATCGAAGTCGAGGATGACGGCGTCGGGATGGGCGGAGCGCAATTGGAAGAGAGCAGCAGTTGGTCGGGGATGGGCATCGGCATGGCGAACATCTCCGAGCGACTGCAGGTGCTCTACGGCGATACGGCGCGCATGACCATCGACAGTCACGAAGGGAAGGGAACGCTGATCCGGATTCGATTGCCACTGATCGAGGCGGCGAGTGCCGGTGCCAGAGGGTTTCTACGCCGAGCGCTCGAGCACGCGCCGGTAAAAATCTTCGTACTGCTTCACAATTTTGGCGGAACCGAAACGCTCCATGGCGACTGCCCGAGCCTGCTTGCCCATTTCGCGCAGCTGCTGCTCGTTGCTCAGCAGTTCAATGGCGTAGCGCGCCATCGTCTCGACATCGCCCACGTCGGCGAGATATCCACTTTTGCCGTGTTCGATAACTTCCGGCACGCCGCCCGCGCGCGTGGAGATGGGAACCACCTCGCAGGCCATGGCCTCGAGCGCCGCCAGCCCGAACGATTCCAGTTCGCTCGGAATCAGCATGACGTCAGCGATCGAGAGCTTCTCCTCGATCTGATCCTGCTTGCCGAGAAACAGGACGTCATCATGAATGCCCTTCTGCACGGCCAGCCACTCGGCGACGGAACGGTCGGGGCCATCTCCGATCAGCAGCAGCCGCGACGGCATCTTCTTGTGCACGCGGTCGAAAATTTCGATCACATCGGTCAGACGCTTCACTGGACGAAAATTCGAAAGATGTACGAGCACGCGCTCACCATTGGGGGCGTACTCCGCGCGCAGTTGCGCGAAGGTCTCAGGATTGCGGCGATAGACGTCGACAGTTGACCGAGTTGTAAATCACTTCAATGCTGTTCTTCACATCGAACACGCGTTGGGTGCGGTCGCGCAGGTAATTTGAAATGGCGGTCACGCCATCGCTCTGTTCAATCGAATATCGCGTGATGGGCAGGTAAGAACGGTCGAGGCCAACCAGCGTGATGTCGGTGCCGTGCAGGGTGGTGACGAAAGGCAGCTTCTGCGCGCGGGGCCCGGCGGCGAGCATTTGCCGGGCCAGCATCGCGCTCACCGAATGCGGAATGGCGTAGTGCACGTGCAGCAGGTCGAGATCGTAAAGCTGCGCGACCTCCGCCATGCGCGTGGCCAGCGCCAGATCGTAGGGGGGATAGTCGAACAGGGGATAACGGGAAACTTCCACTTCGTGATAGTGGATGTTGGGTTCCTCGCCCCGCAGCCGGATGGGCTGGGCGTACGAAATGAAATGGATTTCGTGTCCGCGCTGCGCCAATTCCAGGCCCAGTTCGGTGGCGACGACACCGCTGCCGCCGTACGTCGGATAACAGGTGATTCCGATCTTCATAGCTGCGAGACAGGTGCGAACGGACGCGTTCTCGTTACTCCTGACATTCGATGGCTGGAATGCGCGGTGGTTGCAGATTTTACACGAATGGAGGGCGGGCGTCCGACGGGTGTTCAGGCCGTCGTTTGTAAACTGTCTCTTATTCGCTTTCCGGTGTTGCTCTCTTTGTGGCCGAAAGCAATTCCGGGGTCGACCTTGTCGAGGTGAGCCTGGAACCGCTTTTTAGCTTCTTCGGGCAGGCCCGTGAACTCGATGCCCATGCCTACGCCAGGATCGCGAGTGCGAACCACGGCGCTGGGCGAGAGCCGTTCCTGATCCATCCACAAATCCACTCGAATGGCGGTGCCGAGGGCCAGGGGCATGACGGTCTCAACATAACAGCCGTTCCCGCTGATGTCGGTGGCATTCACGCGCATCGGCGTATTCACGCGCTCGTCGCGCAGTTCCAGGGGAAAGGAAATCTTGTGGCGGAGGAATCTGACGACGGTTGTCCTGGCTCTGCTGGGTGCGTTCGTCCGATCGCATGTCCACAGGAAGAACGGACATCCACGGACAATCCTGGTCGACCACGAGTTGCACCCCGACCTGGGTCTTCTTGAGCGCGCCCGCATCCACCACCCAGATCACTCTGCAGCGCGCTTTCCTGGTTTCGTACTGCACGCCGATGACATCGCCGACCTTCAACTCGGGCTCAATGCCGAATAGGCAAGCGCCCGTCGCGCTGATGTTTTGCGCCATGGCATGCTGGAAAAATGGCTGGTTATTGGAGCCCATGCCCCACACCCGGACTTTTATGTCCAGAGTTGCGCGCGGAGCGGATCCTTGGGCTGACATGAGCGAAAATCCTCCAAATTAGGAAAACGAAAAGAACAGGGTGATCTGAAAATTATCATACTACTTGCAGTGGAAGCAGTAGGTTACGAGAGTACCTGATTTCCACGGGCTCGCCGTTTTTAAGGCATTCCCGCGAAACTTGGGACAGCGCCCAGGCGGGGCTAAGGGGAGTTCTTGGGCGCCAGGTCCCGGTAGGAAATCAGCTCAATCCCTTCTTGTGTCAGCACTTCGCGTGCGGCTGGCAAAGTCAGGACGCGCAGTTCGATCTCGCGCGAGTTGCGCAACCGGGTCTTTCCTGCCTGTAAATCCGCGTCGTTATAACCGGGGTGGCAGACGAATTCCCATGTGCCTTCCGGAATGCTGCGAGCAATTGCATGGAACAGCGTCTGGTCGAGCGATCCGGTGACCACAATGCCGAGGGTGCCGTCGGGCGTAGTGAACCCATCGCGGTCCACCGCCTCGCGGAACTTTCCGGCGAAGCGGGCCAGGAAGCGGACCTCGGCGTAACGCACCCACAGGCCTGGGTGCGCCAGCAGGTGGCTGGACTGCAGGGGCAGGCGTGGTCCAAACGGATTGCGCACGGCACGAACTCCGCAATCCGCAGCCGCGCGCAGCAAAGGGCGCAGAATCTTAGGGAACAGGTGCGTGTGTTTGTGAGTGTCGATGTGCGAAACGACGATGCCCGCCGATTGAATTTTCCGAATCTGCGCCGCCGCCTCGGCGGTGATCTCGCCAGCATTCATGCGGCCGGCGATCGCAGCGCACGGCAAAAGTTTTCATGCCATCACGAAAGCGTGCCCCAGTCGTGAGAGAAGGAAGTTCCGAAGCAGCCAGAACGGGCTGGCCATCGGTGAGCACAACATGGCAGCCGACACTGAGCCTTGGGAGCGTCTTCGCCAGTTGTGCCGCCTCCGCGAAAGCCGGACCATTGGCCATAAGCGTCGAGGAAGTGACGACGCCGTGCGAGTGAGCCTCGACGATGCCCCGGTTCACGCCCGAAGTGAAACCAAAGTCGTCCGCGTTGACGATCAAACGCCGCACTCAAGCCAGTCTAGCAGGGGCTGTCGGGGCGCCGGCATGCGCGGTTTCGTATCCACGCGAAACCGTCGCGCGACCCGATCGCGCTGCGTACCACCGTTCCTGCGACGGCTCGCGTATACTCATTAAACTGTGGTTCGCGTGGTCAGAATCGAGTCCCGGCCGGCGACTGATCTGGTCTGATCGCCAAGTTCCGATGGGCGGTTAGCTCAGTTGGTTAGAGCGCCTGCCTTACAAGCAGGAGGTCGCAGGTTCGAGTCCTGCACTGCCCACCATCTCAGTTCTCAGCGCTTATGCGGTCAGGGCCGGGGCCACGCTCGTCCCCGGAGGAGCCCGTTGTGTGCTGCGGCATCTAAGTTGGATGATCTCGGTCGGATGGTTGAATCGTACGGAGAGCAAACGCAAATGTCCCGAAATTTCAGAGTCGTGACATGGATGGCCGTGGCTGCGGGACTCACCCTGTCTTTGTCTTTTTCGCAAGCCCACTCGCAAGCCCACTCACAAGCCCAGAGTCGCGGCGCGGATTCGGAAGTCCACCCGTGGTGGCAGCACGCCGTCTTCTATGAAATCTATCCGCGCAGTTTCGCCGACAGCAATGGCGATGGTATCGGCGATTTGAATGGCATCGCCTCGAGGCTCGACTACCTCAAGGGCCTCGGCGTGGACGCCATCTGGATTTCGCCATGCTATCCATCGCCGCAACTCGACTTCGGCTATGACGTCTCGGATTACGAAAACATCGATCCCATGTACGGAACCCTCAAAGACTTCAGCCATCTGGCGAAAGAAGCGAAGAAGCACGACATCCGCATCATCATGGATTTTGTTTTGAATCACTCGTCTTCGCAGCACAAATGGTTCCTTGATTCAGCGTCGTCCCGCACTTCGGCGCATCGCGACTGGTACATCTGGCGCGATGCTAAGGCGCCGGGCGTGCCGCCGAATAATTGGATTTCCGACTTCGGCGGCTCGACCTGGGAGCTCGACGCCAAGACCAGTCAGTACTACTACCATTTCTTTGAGGTGGGCCAGCCCGATCTCAACTGGCGCAATCCGGCTGTGGAAAAAGCCATGTTTGGCGTGACCCGCTTCTGGTACAAGCACGGAGTTTCCGGGTTTCGCCTCGATGCCGTGGACCTCTTATTCGAAGATCCGGCTCTTCACGACAACCCCGTCTTGCCCGGCAAGACCGATCTGGGCGATCCGAAGATGGACAATAAGTACAACGACAAATTGCCCGAGAATCACGTCGAACTCAAAAAGCTTCGCCAGGTTGCGGACCAGCACAATGCGGTTTTAATCGGTGAGACCTACACCTCGAATCGGGACGAGTTGAAGGAATACTACGGCGATCACAATGACGAAATCCAATTGCCCATGGATTTCATGTTCTGCACCGTCAACAAGCTCTCAGCCACCGAGTTCCGTGCGCAGATCGCCAACGCCGAGTCCACCGGGGGCTGGCCGGTTTACGTCATCAGCAATCACGACATGCCTCGATCCTACGTGCGCTACGGCGACGGACAGCATAACGATCAAATCGCCAAGCTCATGGCTGGGATGTATCTGACCCTTCGCGGTACGCCCATCATGTACTACGGCGAGGAACTGGGGATGGAAAACAATGATCCCGTTCGCAAGGAGGACGTGAAAGATCCGCTGGGCGTTACCGGATGGCCGAAGGAAAAGGGCCGCGATGGCGAACGCACTCCCATGCAATGGAACGATGCACCCAACGCCGGATTTACCCAGGGCACGCCCTGGCTGCCGGTTCCGCCAAGCTACAAAACTCACAACGTCGCCAGTGAGCTGCAAGACCCTGACTCAGTTCTGCAATTCTATAAACACCTGCTGGCGCTTCGGCATCAGGAGCGTGCCTTGCTCGACGGCGATTATGTGGCCTTGAATCCGGACAACCCGAACGTCCTGTCGTACCTCCGCCGTTACAAAAATGGGGCAGTGCTGGTCGTCCTGAACATGTCAGCGACGGCGCAGCAGGTTAGCTACGATCTCTCCGAACAAGGCATCCCGTCCGCGAAAGTTACGGTGATGCTCACGACTTTATCTCCAGCGCCCAACGGTCCGTTGGGTCCGATCGCTCTCGATCCATTCGCGGTCTACATCGCACGAATCTCGCAGTGAAGAGAAACTCCGGCCCTGCACTGTTCATTGCAGATTGTTCATCACAGAGAGAATCGCCAGGCTCAATCACGAGCCGCAACTCCAGTAACTGCCGCGAAAAGATACCGCACAAATAGCCCCAGTTGCTTAGTCTCGATGCGCTCATCATTACCGTGTACGCCTCGGTTCTCTTCTTCGGTCTTGGGCACTCCGATCCCGTACGCCTGAACTCCTTTTGCTCGTAGGAATGAGGAATCAGTCGCACCTGTTGTCATGGTGGGCAATGTAATGGCCTCGGGACTCACTTCCTTTTGTGCCCGCTCCAGAGCGGCAAACATTTCCGTGCCCAACTTGCTCGGAGGCGCTGCCGGCATGGACAGCGAAACATCTTCGGCGACCACTCGCACTTGCGGATCGTCGATGACCTTCGCCAGCATCTCGCGAAACTTTCCGAGGTCTTCGTCGGGCAGTGCGCGCACGTCGAGCGTCGCTTCCGCAGACGGCGGGATGACGTTGGATTTGTAGCCTGCTTTCAACATGGTTGGAACAACTGACGTTCGCACCATCGAGTAATACTGAGGCTTCTTGTGCTTCAGTTCCTCTTGGACCTTAGGATCCAGCACATTTCTATACCACGCGGCTTCCTCGGGCGCTGAGATCGTGGCCAGGCGTTCGAAAAATGCGCGCGTCGTTTCGTTGAGACGCACGGGAGTATCCCACGTTCCAGCTTTCGCGACGGCGGCGGCGAGGTGGACGACCGCATTGTCGACTCGTGGCACCGACCCGTGTCCGCTGCTGCCAGTGGCTTCCAGGAGCAAGCCTCGCGGAAGCTTCTCGGCGGTTGCGACACCGAAGTACTTCACCGTCCCATTTTCGACCAGCGACCCTCCTCCTTCGTTGAGCGCAAACTCACAGTCAATCTTGTCCCAGTAGCGATCGACGATCGTGGCCATGCCGGCGGGCGAAGACATTTCCTCACTGGCTTCGGACAGGAAAATGACGTCTCGATCGAGCACCACCTTCATGCGTTTCAATTGCAGGAAAACTTCCAGGTTGGCGGCCACCATCGCTTTGTCGTCGGAAGCACCACGCCCGTAGATCACCCCGTCGCGCTCGTTCGCGGCAAACGGATCAACCGTCCAGTGCGATCGATCGACCGGAACAACATCTTCGTGTCCCATGATCAGCAGCGGGCGTTTTTTCCCGTCACCCTTGAGCCGCGCAACAATGCTGGCGCGTCCCGGCACCGGTTCAAGGATTTCCGATTCGATCCCTTCGGACTTCAGTACCCCTTCGAGATAGTGCGCGACCTTCGACTCATTGCCGGGAGGGTCCTGAGTGTCAATTCGTACAAGGTCGGCAAGAAAATGTACGGCCTCGGCTTGTGCTTGCTCCGCATTCAAAGAGTGCGTGGACTGTGCCGGGCTCACAGCTGCGGCCGCGAACAGGCAGCCTCCTATGCACATTGCAAGGGTCGTTTGTCGAATCAAGAAGTGCCTCCAGGCGACCGATTATAGCTGTCTTCATCGCTATAATGGGCCGACGCTCATGAACTGGGTTCGCGCCATCCGCGTTCGGTTTGACTCGGAGCATGGCGCCCGTGACCGCCTTGGTCCTCGATGGCTCTTTCTGCGGGCGCTTGGCGGCATCTACTTTTCCGCTTTCTTCTCGCTTGTCTTTCAGATTCGAGGGCTCATTGGACCGCAAGGGATTTTGCCCGCGAACGAATATCTTCGCGCGGTGGCAGATTCGTTGGGCTATAGCCGCGGCTTGTGGTTTGCGCCGACATTGTTGTGGATGGCTAGCGGCCCCCACATGCTCACTGCCTTGTGTTGGGTGGGCATGGCTGCGTCTCTACTGTTGGTTCTGAACATTTGGCCGCGTGGAATGCTGGCGATTTGTTTCGTGTGCGTTCTTTCGTTCGTGAGCGCAGCGCAAGAGTTTTCCGGGTATCAATCGGATGGGATGCTGCTCGAAGCCGGATTCATTGCACTCTTCTTCGCTCCAGCCGGATTTCGTCCAGGCCTTGGGCGGGCGTCGCCGCCGTCGCGCGCCAGCCTGTTCCTGTTGCAATGGGAATGGTTTCGCATCTACTTCGAATCCGGTGTGGCCAAGATTGCCGGTGGAGACCCGGAGTGGCGCCACTTTACGGCCATGGACGAGTACTATCAGAATGGTCCGCTGCCCACCTGGATCGGCTGGTACGTTCAGCATCTGCCGCATTGGTTCCACGCTTCAACAGTCTTCGCGACGCTGGCGCTTGAGTTAGTTCTGGTTTGGATGTTGTTTCTGCCGCGCCGCTGGCGCATCGTGTGCTTCCTGATTGTGACTCCGTGGGAACTGGGCGTCATTCTTACCGCCAATTACACATTCCTGAACTACCTGGTTCTGACGCTAGGAATTCTTTTGTTGGATGATGGCTTTCTGCTGCGCGTTCTTCCAGAACAATGGAAGAAATCGTTGGTTACGGGCGCTGAGAGCACACCTTCAACCAGCGAATCGCGCCCGGCGCCAGAATCGTCGAGCGATCCAGAACGCTCCGGGCAAAGCCAAACTCCAGGAAGGTTTCGCAGGCACTTCCACACCGCGAAGCTGTCTTTCACCATGATCGTCCTCGGCTGGATTTTCTATGCAACCATGGCGGAATTGATGTGGATGTTCTCCATCCAGTTGCCCACCGCACCGGTAGCGGCGCTCGAACCGTTTCGCGTCGCCAATCGATACGGACTATTCGGCATCATGACCCGCGGCCGGTACGAGATCGAATTCCAGGGTTCGGAGGATGGCAAGACCTGGGTGCCGTACCCGTTTCGCTACAAACCGCAGGACCTAAGCACGGCGCCGGGAATTTACGCGCCCTATCAGCCGCGGTTCGACTGGAATCTTTGGTTTGCCTCGTTAGGATCGTGGCAGGATTACCCCATTGTCACGCGCACCGAAGTGCGGCTTCTCACCGATGACAGTGACGTGCTTAACCTCTTTGCGAACAATCCCTTTCCGAATGGGCCGCCCCGTGCGGTGCGCGCGGTGATTTGGCAATATTGGTTTACCACCATGTCCGAAAAAAAGTCGCAGGGTATGTGGTGGCGCCGGCAATTCCTTGGACTGTATGCGCCGACGATCGAGCGCGCCCCGGATGGGACGATGCATGTGATCGAAGGGCCTACGGCTGATCCACGAGAATGATCCGCGCGAGTGAAAGGCCAGAATCGCGCAGCGGATCTGCTTCAGACTAACCTTGGGGCAACCTGGACAACGCCATTTTCGCCGCATGATAACCGCACATGCCATGCACGCCTCCGCCGGGCGGCGTGGACGCTGAGCAAATGTAGATGTCGCGTGCCGATGTCGCGTAGTGCCGCCAGGTTGGGCGAAACAAAAACTGGCGAAGATCCACCGTCCCACCTCCAATATCTCCGCCCACCAGATTCGCGTCCATGTTCTCAAGATCTGCGGGAGAAAAGACACGCCGCGCCAAGACGCAGTCGCGGAAGCCGGGGGCGAAACGCTCAATCTGATTCTCCAATTTCTCAAGCATGTTTACTTTGGATCCATTCGGCACATGACAGTAAGCCCAGGCGGTTTGCTTGCCGGCTGGAGCCCGCGAGTCGTCGAAGAGACTGGGTTGGGCCAGCAGAACGAACGGACGATCGGCGTGCTGGCCGCTGCGCACCGCCTTTTCCGACGCGGCTATCTCCTCGTAGCTTCCGCCCAAGTGCACCGTCGCCGCTCGCGAACAATCGGAAGCTTTCCACGGAATGGGCGCGTTCAGCGCGTAATCCACTTTGAAGACGCCCGCTCCATAACGGAATCTTTCCAGTCGCTGTCGATAGCTTTCAGATAATCGTTCCCCGCCAACCTTGATGAGTTGCCGCGGAGTCAGGTCACAGAGCAACAGGTCATAGTCGGCCAATGCCGCCAAATTCTGCACCGGCGATGACGTGGCCACCCGGCCACCTAAAGTCGAGAGCAACGAGCACAGCGCGTTCGTGAGCGACTGCCCGCCGCAGTGAGGAATCGGCCAACCTACGGCATGGGCTGAAACCGCCATCAGCACGGCGAACGCCGCGCTCAACGGTTCGTCGAGGCTGAGGAAAGAATGGGCGGCCATGCCCGCGAAGAGGGCCCGCGTTCGTGGGCTGCGAAAGCGGCGAGCAACAGCCTGAGCCGACTGCAGCGCGACCATTCCAAAGCGAGCCATCAGCCACGGATGTCTGGGCACCAGGCGAACCGGGCCCAGGATCTCGGGAGCAAATTCACTCCAGCGCTCGACGAACGGATGCATGAGCTTGTCCCACGCCGGTCCGTCGATCCCGAGTGAGCGCTGGGTTTCATTTAGATCACGTTCTAACATCACCGCCGTGCCGTCATCGAGAGGATGCGCCAAAGCCGCGGGAGAGTGAATCCACTGTAAGCCGTAGTCGCTCAAAGGCAGCGATGAGAAAAACGGCGAGCCCGCGCCGAGCGGGAACACAGCCGATCCAAAATCATGCCGAAAGCCTGGCAAAGTTAATTCGAGCGTGCGTGCGGCCCCGCCCGGCGTGGACTCGGCTTCGAGAACGTCCACCTGCATGCCAGCCTGGGCTAGAACGATGGCAGCGGCCAACCCGTTCGGACCAGCGCCGATTACGCATGCCTTACGACTCATCGTGATTCACTCAGCGGTTGAAGGGATACTCCTGAACCCAGTGAAAGCCGCGGCTGACCAATACGAACTTACTTCGGTCAACCAACTGCAGTTGCATGTGAATCTTGTGGCTGTCCATGTTGCCGTCGAGGATCAATCGATTTTCCGCCACACGCTGGAACGTGAGACTGCCTTTCCAGTTCTTGTCGCTGGACTTTGTAAGTGCAATGACCTTGTCGTTGACATTGATCGACGCGCCGTAACGGGCAAACGAGTCGTCCATGCGCTGGAATGCTACGCTCTCGGGAAAATCAAACACGGCGCGGCGCCAGCGATCGTAATCGTTGAGCAGCGGGGAACGTAGCTGGCCATCGATCGAAAGTTCGTCCACGTTCCAGATGCCGTAGAGCGGAGACTTGGTACGGCCTCCGCCGTAAGTATGCCACGCGGTCCAGCCGCTGTAGGCATTCATTCCGAGCAGCCAGACGCCGAACACGATTTGAGCCGCCAGCGCGATCCGGTTGGCACGTCGGGTTTGGAAAAGCTGGGGTTGAGTGGAAGGCGCAACAGCACGGTTGCGGAAAAAGAAATCCGCTAGACGATGGAACTCGGGCACGAGCAGGAACAAGGCCAGCAGCAGCAGGTGAAGCGATAATTGCTTTACCGGAACGTCGTATGTCAGGTTGAGCATGAAGACCTGGGTCATATCGGCCACGCAGACCAGCGCTCCGAGCAACGTCGTCCGGGGAAAGATGAGCAAGATTCCACCCAGCATTTCCGCGCACCCTGCGAAAGTCTCATACGCCGGCGCTGCGCCAATCGAAGACCAAAGCACACCCATCGGAGAAAAGTCACGGAGGGGCTCGAGCAATCTGGTCAGATACGGGAACGGCATTTGCAAGGGAATGAGTTTGTCCATCCCGTACGTAATCATCTGTCCGGCCAGCGCAATGCGAACGAAAACGCGGAACCATTTGTGCAGCGTGACGTAGTTTTCGCGCTTGCGGTCGAGAACCGACCAGATGCCCGTTGCCAGCGCGGAGACGACCAGCAGCCAGAACATCAATACCCAGTCAAAGATCTTGTCACCGCTGCCGCTATCGGTATAAACCAGCGGAAGCTTGGCATGGAAAATGTGAGCCGCGGCCCAGAAAGTTATTTGCCGCATCGGCCAGAACGAACTCAGGTCTGGGATGTCGACGTTCGGGATCGGTAGTAAGCTGCCAAGAATTTGCGTGGCAACGCAGAATAATCCGAAGTACACGAAGCAGAAACGAAAGGCGACGCGGCTACCCACGCTCCAGTGCTGCAGTTGCGCTTCCGGCTGGAGTTGAGCGGCCTGGGGTTCAGCGACCTGGGGTTGAACGATATGGACTTGAGCACCCATTCGATACCTCCCGGAGCGCTAAAGTTTACATCAGAGTCGATCGAGTGCAGCCAATCCCCCTCAACTCAAAGCGGTTGAGTTGACGGCAGGACCTTAATCAGGATGTTAGTCAGGATGTTAATAAGGTTGGTTCGCGTTCAGCCGGGCAGGACGACCGAGCCGTTGGCGCGCCGGGCGACAAGCCTGCCGCCCTCCAGCAACTCGTAGTTGTTGTCGCGCCACAGGCTGCGCTTGGACAGGTAGCTCGCGCACCAGATGATAAATCCGTGCAGGTCGCGCAGCGGATACAACAGCACCCAGCCGGGTGCGACCGGATCGTGGGCTGCCCACCAGCCCACCAGCCAGCATTCCGCCATGCGGTTCAGCAGGGAAGCGGCCAGCAAGGCGACGCCGATCCACGGATGGCCTAATAAGGATGCGCCGATCAGGCCCAGAATCCCGAAGGGCACCGCGAAGGTCAGTCCCGTCCCAAAGTGTCCTTTGGGGCGCGAGTAGCGCGTTCCCATTGCCCAACGCAGTTGTCGTTCCCACATCTGCCGGAACGTCAGACGCGGGGACACATGATCGACCACATGGCTCGACAGCACAATCTTAAAGCCGGCCTTGTAAATGAAATTGCCCACGACGAAGTCGTTAGAAAGATATTCACGAACCGCCGCATAGCCGCCAATTTTTCCGATGGAATCCTTGCGCAGCGCGATGGTCGGTCCCAGTCCAAATTTCATGCCTTCCAAAAGATTGGCGATCAACACGCCGGCGGTAAATTCGACAGACATTCCAATGGCGTCGAGAGCACCCCAGACTCCGCCCGCGTTCTTGCCACGAAAGACGCAGGTCACAGCGCCAACCTTGGGATCGAGCAAAGGAGCGACCACATCCCGCAAATAATCCGGTCCAACTTCAACATCGCTGTCGCTGGTCACCAGAATGTCATGCGCCGCGACTTCGGTCAGGCGATGGAAACAATAGTTGGGCGCATTCGGCCAGGGTGGCTGTCCGGTAATCAAGATCCGGCTTGGGATGTGGGGGTACCGAGCGCAAATTTCCCGGATGACGGGCAGCGCGAGGTCGTCCGCTTCATCCGCCGCGAACAGGATTTCGAATTCGGCATAGTTCTGGCGAAAAAAGCTCTCGATGTTTTCTTTCATCCGAGCCTCGTTGCCATGCACAGGTTTTAGGACGGAGACCGGAGGCATTTTCGCCGGCAAGTTTGCATAGGCCTTCTGATCCCGATCGGCAATGCGCCGGAATTCGAGGACTCCGAAAAAGGCAAGAAGGAAAACGATTGTCGAAGAGATGGTCCCGACCACGGCCACCCCTAAGATAATGTATGCAGTAATCAACAAGCGTGTGCTCCTCGAAACCGTAGGCAGTGGAAACGCGGCAGGAATGGCCTTCGAACAGGTTGCAGGATGGATTGCACAAATCCAGCAAAGCCGCGGTGGTTATTTTAGCAGAACGAGAGAAAAAGGGACGAGACGCGGCTGGTATCGGTCGTCAGTCAGTTGAGCCCGAAAGAAAGAACGTCAAAAGAAAGAGCGGCAACCACGAAGGACACGAAGTATCACGAAGGCCTCGATTTTGCATGTGTCTCCTTCGTGTGACTTCGTGTGCTTCGTGGTAAAGAATCATTCCCGGGTTACTTCCCAAGCTCGTGATTCGTGAAAATGAGTTTTCCTCCGCTGCGCGTCAGCGGGAACGACTTCAGGCCGTGCAGTTCTTTCGGTTCTTCCTGGTCCGTCCACAGAAACACCGCTCCTGGGGCGTTCCACAATACCGCCAGCGATTCCGAAGTCTCGAAAATATAAGGCGCATCGGGAAATTTTGCGCCATACCACAAGTTGCCGCTCGGCTCGTGCAGGACGTGCACCTGAATTCCGGTATAAAAATTCAGCGTGGAGGCGTCGCTGTACTCGCCGTCGATGACGATCACATCGCCGGGCCGAAACTGCTTTCGAATCGCCGCCGCGAGATCGTAAGAAGAGAGGATTGGGGAAAACGTAACGAAGGAGGAATGTACGCAGGCCAGCAACACGACCATCATGGCGGCGAGCGCAATATTGCCTGCGAAAGGTCGCCTGCGCCGCCGCAGGATCCAGTTCAGGCCCGTACCAAGAAACAAACCGAGGGATGCCCCCAGAAGCGGACCGCGAAATGCACCGAGCGCGCGCGGCGTCAGATCCAACACATGCCCGAGCGAGAAGTTATAATCCTGCGAATTTTTCTTAAGCAGGTCCGCCAGGTCTGCGCCGGGAGCGGGCCGATGCGAAACTGACAGAAGATACATGCCGGCCACAAGCGCCAGCGCACCAAAAACAAACAGAACCGCTGAAGAGATCCTTCCCGCGCGCCTGTCGGATTCGCGCGCTTCCGGTCCACATTCACGCGCCAGCCAACTGCCCACCAGAAGCGCCAAGCCCGGCAAGGCCGGAATGGTGTAGTACTCCTGTCGGGTCGAGAAACTGAAGAAGCCCAGGATCACGAGCGCCCACAAAAAGAAGAGCAGATTCGCGCGCCGCCGCCGTTCCGTTGGATTCTCGGGCAGGTCCCGAAATTCTTTCCACCGTACCGGGACTTCGCGCAGAGCTTGCGGCAGGAATGCACTCCAGGGCAAAAGCCACGCCAGCAGCAGCGCCCAGAAGATGGCGAGCGGAACGGTGTCGTACCCCGGAGGCACACGCTTGCCCAGAAAGCGCATGAGATGTTCGTTGATGAAGTAAAACCACAGAAACCCGCGGGCCTGGCCCTGCGGTGGATTGCGCAGCGCCGCCAGGATGTGCCACGGGGCGGCAATCGCGAAAAATACCAGCGTGCTCGAAACCACGTGCAGCCTCAGCAAGCGCCGCAAATCTCCCGTCAACAGAAGATAAAGTCCGATCGCTCCCGCCGGAAATACCAGCCCGATCAGGCCTTTCGTCAGGACATTCAAGGCGCACATCGCCGCAAATCCCCAGCAGACCAGGCGTGACGGCTGTTCTTGTTCGAGTGCCTGCAAGAAAAAGTAGTATGCCAGGGTCAGCCACAAAGCGACTAGCACTTCGGGAATCAGAAAGCGCGTGAAAATAAACAGGCCGAGCGAAGTAACCAGCGCTACCCCCGCATACATGCCACCGGCTTCGCCATAGGCGTACCGGCCCAGTCGGTAGGTGGCCAGCACCAACGCCAGCACGCCGAGCATGAGGGGCAAGCGCGTGCTCCAGTCGCTGATGCCAAAAATCTCGTAGCTGATCGCGAGGCCCCAATACATCAGCGGAGCTTTTTCCAAATAGCGGAAGCCGTTGGTGTAGAGCGTCACCCAGTCGTGCCGCAGCAGCATTTCGCGGGCTGCCTCGGCGTGAACCGTGTCGACGTCGTCGAGCAAGGGCGGCCGCGTGATGCCAGCCATATAAATGACCGCCCAGAGGCCAACCAGCGTGAGCACCGACATCCGCCAGTCCGAAAGCATGCGGCTCAGACGGATCGTTGCCGGAGCGACTGCGTTCTCAATTGTCGTCGGTTTCAATGCGGGCGTGCCGCTTGGATTCATAGCGGGAATCGGCATTATAGTGAGGAATGCGCCAGGAGTCCACGTGGCATCTACGAATCGAAAAACGTTGCCGCAAACTCACTGCACCGTCAAATCCCGCCAGTAAGCATCGCCGGCTTCGTGATGTGGAATCAGCACGCGCTGGTAGAGCCGCAAAACCACCTGCTGGTTCTTGTAGTCGGAGAGGTCAATGCGGATGTGTTCCCACTGGCGCGAATCAGCTGCGCTCGACTCACGCAGCCCGTTAATCAGCTTGTCGAATACTTTTTTGTCGTTGACGTAGACCTGCAGTTGCCACGCCCGTCCCACATCCACCCCCGCCATGAACTGCAGCGACGGAGCTGCTCCTAAGTTCACCGTTCGTCTGAGAACCGTTCCACGAACTTCATCCCGAGGATAAGTTGCGAGCACCGGACCATCGAGGTAGGTAATGCCACGGATTCCCGGCATGCCGCCACCCGCGCCTCCGAACCCAGCGCGTTCCAGGGTCCAGTCCCGGTTCCAGTATTGCATCAGGTCGGCCAGTTTGAAGAGTTCGGCGGGCTGGGTTACAGGATCTTGAACCGGAATTCGAATCGAGTCCCCCTCGTTATCCGCGCCGTGAGCCACAAGGATTGCCTCGCCGATGCGCGCCGTGCGTCGCGCCAGCTCCGAAATACTCTCGTCGACCGGCGGAGTAAGTTGCAGCGGGCCCATTTCTTTGCCCCGAACCCGATCATGGAGCTCCGAGACTGGTTCGGCAGGCAGTGCTTTCATGCCATGCATGGCGGCCACCACGGATTCCGAGTTCGCGGCATTGCAATCGGTATCCGCGAAGTCGGCAGCGTGAACCGCGAGTTGCAGCGTTTTGCCGAAATCGCCCTCCCCAAACCACACGCTGGTGGCCACAATGCCGCCATTGACCACTGCATTATTGGTCGCGGGATATTCGATGCCCCAGCGCTCGTCGACCGCCCGGAAAATCTGCTCGGCCGTGCGACCCGCCTCCGCCATGGCGATAACCATGTCCAGACACTGACGATAAGGCGAATCCGGGTGGATCAGACTGGCGGCCTTGCGAACAATCTCGTGGGTATCGTTTTCCACGAATGCGAGACTGATCATTCCAGAAACAAAAACCGCGCCATCGGTTCCTTCGGCATAGCCGTTGATGTGGCCAAGATTCCGCGCCAGGGCCGCGGCCACGTTCGGCATGCCGGGTGTCAGCGCGCCATAGACGTCGCTGCTGAACTGTGGCCCGATCGTCCACCAGAGCTTGTTATATCGAGGATGCCCAGTGTCTGGAGCCTTCACGCCCCGCTTCAGCAGGAGTAGAGCTTGCTCACTCGATCCCCATGATCCAGCGTTGTTCTCCAGCCACTGTTGCCCGAGTTGCTCGACCGTAAGACTGATGCCGTATTTCTCGAAGGCGCGGACCGCCACCATTTCGTAGTAGTAGTCGTCATCCACCGGCGCGTGGCCCGGCAAATGGGTCATGGGAGTCAGCGGCAGGGTCGAAGCCGGCTGATGCTCGAATCGTACGCCCGTGATCTGGGCGATCATCTGCGCGGTCCAGATCGCCTGCACCCGATCGAGATACTCGGCGCGCGACAGGGCAAGGATTTTCGGCGAGCGCCCCGTGGATGCCGCGGGGGGCGCGTTCTGCGTGTGTGCCACACAGGTGAGCAGGGCCGCGAGGCACAGTAAGGATGTTGCCGGTTTCTTCATCTGTTTCTGCCGGATCGATAGCCCTCCCATGTTCTCGTTAGAGCGCGATCCTCGCGGCAAGTGGGGAGGGCTCCGGGAACGAATGCCGTCGTTGAAACCTTTCAAATTTGCCGAACGCGATCGCCCGCGGATTGGCCGTTGTCACCCCCTACAGAAATCTCGGAAAGCCTCAGGGCAGCGCTACCTGCTTCCGCGCCCGTTTCACCGCACTCGAGGTTTGCCCGGAGCCATCCCCAACGCCATCGGGAGGTGGCCCCACAGAATTACGCTGCTTGAATTCGGTGGGAAGAATGACTTTTTTCGCTGCCGACCGCAACCCGTCTACGCGTTGCATCAGAAGCCGCGCCGCCGTCGCCCCCAGCTGATATCCCGGCTGGTACACCGTGGTCAGGGAAGGATCGGTGAACTTGGTGAACTCCAGACTGTCGAACCCGGCTATCGACAGGTCCTCAGGGCATCGCAGTCCAAGTTCCCGAGCAGCCTGAAGTACTCCAAAAGCCATCAGGTCGTTGCAGGCAAAAATGGCAGTCGGGCGGGGCAGCATCCGCAAGAGACGAAGGGCAGCCTGGTGGCCGCTCGCGGTGTCGAAGCGCGCTTCCTGCACAAACTCCTGCTCAATCTCGATGTGGGCTTCCTTGAGCGCGCGCGTAAAACCCTTCAGGCGCTCGGCCGCATTCGTCAATTTGAGCGGCCCGGCAATCACGGCCAGACGTTTATGCCCCATCTGAATCAGGTGGCGCGTGGCCAGATACGCACCTTCCGCGTTGGCCACCAGGACGGCGTCGCCTTTCCACCCATCCGGGACTCGGTCAATGCAAACCACGGGAACCGAAGCCGACGCATAGGCTCGAAGGTGGCCCGCGATGTCCGCCCCCGCCGCCGGAATGATCAACAGTCCGGCAATGTGATAGGAGCGCAACTCGCGAACGTACGACTCTTCCTTGGAAGGATCGTTGTCGGCATTGCAAAGAATCACGCGGAACGAGCGTTTGTAGGCCACGTCTTCAACGCCGCGCACCACGCCCGGAAAGAACGGGTTCGTAATGTCCGGAATCACCATGCCGAGCATGTTGGTGCGGTTTCGCCGCAGTCCCTGCGCCAGTGCGCTGGGCTGGTAGCCCATGCTGCGAATCGCCTCCAGCACGCGCTCGCGCAACTTTGCGCGGACCACGGCAGTCTGGTTGATCACGTGGGAAACGGTGCCGATGGAGACGCCGGCTCGTTCCGCAATTTGCCGCATTGTCACAGGTGCTGTCATGATTTGCAGAGTCAAAGCTCGTCGAGTCGAAGCTCTTCGAGTCGACGCTCTTCGAGTCGACGCTCGCCGAATGGAAGCATAGCATTTCCGGGGCGCTACATTGCCTCCGCCCGATCACTGAGAGTCTACTACGCAGCGGAATCCTGCTCCCCCGGAGCGGTCCATGCTGGGGGACATCAGCAGCAGCTTGCCGTGCTCGTTCAGCTTGTAAGCCTGAGGAAAGTACCAGATCGAACCCTGCGGCCTATAGTAGCTGCCTCCGCGGAGAATCCCGCCCCGCGTGTGCTCGTCCACAAACTCCTCGGTCCACTGCCAGACATTTCCTACCATATCCATGACGCCGAACGGACTGGCTCCTTTGGGATGCGCGTCGACGGGATCAGGACCGCGCATGGTGCGCGACTTGTCCGGCGCCGGCACGGCGCTGTCATCCCACTCATTGCCCCAGGGATAGAGCCGGCCCTCCGTGCCCTGGGCCGCATACTGCCATTCCCACTCATGCGGCAGGCGCTTTCCCGCCCAACTCGCATACGCTCGCGCATCTTCCTGCGAGACCCACGTGACCGGCCTGTTCTCCCATCCTTTCGGGTAGCTTCCGTCTTTCCAATCACGAAGAAAATTCAGGTCGTCTTTGGGATGATAGTGAGTGGCGTCGAGAAACTTCTTGAACTCAGCGTTGGTTATCGGATATTTATCGATATAGAACGAAGCCACGTGCATAGGATGCTCGTGAAAGCGCCGCGGCGAGACTTCCCAGGGATATTGGACATCGACCCCAATATCGTCGAACCCCTCAATCTCGATTCCCGAAACCTGGAAAAGGAAATCGGCCTCAGGGATCTTAACCATGCCCGCAGGCGCGCTGCTGGCGGCCTGTGTCGCGGGGATCGGAATGATCTGCTGGGGCAGAACCTTCCATTCGTGCGAGTACTCGGCCAGCGGCGTTGCCGTCAGCTCTTTCATTTTGGACAGCAAAGCCACCAGTTTCTGATCGGGCACGGCGCTCGTTGCCAGAATGGCGCCGTATCCCTTGGCCTCGACGGAAAAGGCAAGCACAGTTTTTCCACCCGGCTTGGGCTGCGTCTTCAGCTCGACCCCGTGGTAAAGATCGAAATAGCGAAGATTGTCTTTCGCTGCAACCTCGATCTGGTCACCCTCAACGTCGTACTCGTTACGATTCACAATCGTCCAAAGTGTTTGTTCGCCGAGCGGCCAGCGGCTGGCATACACGCCATAGCGGAGCATGGGCGACATCGGCTCCCAAGCTGGGCTGACCAGGAACGGCGCTACGGCACGCTCGATAGTGGCGACGCGCCGCGTGGATTCTGCGTCGCGCGGTGTGATTCCATTCCAGATGCCCCAGATGTTCTCCCAACTCTCCCACCCAACTCCGTTGAAAAACGCGAACTGCAGATCGTCCGTCTTGTCGCGATTCCAGCGGTGCGAGATGTTCACCATGTGCCGCGTCTCCAGCCACTTGTATTTGTCGACCAGAGGAGTGAAAGGGAATTGGTATTGCCCCCACGTCATCACATTCCAGGCCAGGGCCTCGTCGGACGGGCTTCCCTCGGGCTCAAAAGCGAGGGGATGGCCAGTTTTGTCAGCCGCCAGCGAAAAAGCCAGGGGCACACCATCCTGTGTATCGCCATTGATGCCGTCGGCGCCAACTTCCGCCATCAGGCTGGCGATCGCATCAGGCCAAGACATGCCCGGATCCCGGGTGCCCTGGTCCCACATCATCATCGGAAACAACACGCGCACGCCCCGGCGATGGAAGTCGGCGATCATCTGCTTCACGCCGGGAACACCCCCCGGCATGCTGCGAATCATGTCGTGCTGATTCCGATTATCGATTCCCATGTTCGGGTAGGTTGGCCAGATGAGGACCGCATCAATGCCACCGTAACGCTTCTCCAGGTCGTCGAGGTAACGGTCCACGGTGTACTTGCCCGCGACGGGATCGTAGAAGTACCGATCCTGAACCATCATCTGAGGCTGCATGAAACTCGACTGCGTCCATTGCAACGCAGGCAAATCGTACCGGGCGCCGTTGTAGCCGACGCGGATTCGGCGTTCCATTCGCCAGTGCGTGATATCGGCAAGCCACGCTTCGTGTTCCGTCTGACTGCACGGCTTCGAGCCGCCCTCCCACAGACCCTTCATCGACAAGCATTCGGGTACGGGAATCTGCTGCTGGCCTTTGGGTGAAAAGTGCGAGTCCTGAGCGGCAGAAATCGTGGCGGCGGCGAGTACAAGAACTGCGACCTGCAGGAGTAGGGACCTCATGGAGTGGCTCCTCAGCCTCAATATCATTTTCGGCTCGTAATATAAAACGTTTCAAACCGGTTGTCCACTCGCCGCAATTCCGGCCAGTGCCTCAGTTTGAAGCTGAGGGCACAACCCAATTCCGTAGTCGTAAGAACCGCTCGAACGGTTTGGCCAAATGCCGAACTTCGAGAAGGCTCGGCCAAGCTCGACCGCGCGTGTGGCCCGATCGCCGCCTGTGCTCTTGGCGTTGGCCTAAGGGCGCGCGAGTTTAGGCCAACACGGGGTAGCGGGTCAGTTTGAAACTGACCCTCTACCCGAACGCGTGCGCCCTTTCGTGTTCTCCAAGAAACTGTTAGGATATTTGTGAGTTGAAGATGCGTTCCAGTTCTGTGGCAGTCTTGCCCAGGTAAGCGGCACGCAGCCGCATAAACACTGGTGATTGCGCATCTCGTTGATTTGGCGAGTGGGGACGTAGTTCAGTTGGTTAGAACGCTGCCCTGTCACGGCAGAGGCCGCGGGTTCGAGTCCCGTCGTCCCCGCCATTCTTTTTCAAGCACTTGCAACCCTAGCGTCCGGCAAATCAGGGGATGTTAGGGGACGATAAGCGCCGAACGAGAATGGTCCCATCCCCGAACGGTTCCAGACAGCGCTCATTGGATTAGGTTTGTCTTCGGCAAAAGACCCGTCGGCAAAATCGCGTCGACCAATTTGTCTTGTGCCAAGCGTTTGGTCTTCGATGTCGCCTGCAGGTACTTGTTCGTGACATGAAGGTTGCTGTGCCGCAAGTAGTCGCGGATTGTGAGCTGATGCTCGCCCATCTCCGCCAACATGGTTCCCACCGTGTGCCGAAAAGTGTGCCAGCCCACGCCTGCGATGCCAATCTTCTTGAACGCAGGTTGAACCTTCTTCTTGAGCACTGACGCCAGATCGAGTGGTTTGTTGCCTTTCAGTCTTTCCGAAGGAAAGATGAAATGCTCCGGTTGGTTGTAAAGACTTTGAGACTTCCAGTCGAGCAAGGCATGTTTCAGGCTTGGATGCATCGGCAACAGCTTGGCCGACGCTTCCGTTTTGGTGCACTTCAGGTGCCCACCTCGACGCCAATAGTACGAGTGTTGCAGGCTGAAGCTCATGTTTTCGAAATCGCAGTCGAGCCAGCGCAGAGCCCCGAGTTCCCCTTGACGTATTCCTAACGCACCCTCTAGAAACACGAGAAGCTGATCCCGAAATTCCAACCCTGCGAGGCCCATCTTGACCTGTTCTGCGGACAAGACCAAAGGTGAACTCTGACGTTTGGCGCTGATCCGCACGCCGGTGCTGGGACCTCGCTTGCCCCCGCTTCCGACAGGTATGCCCGACGAGATGGGATTGTGGCCACAGAACTCCCACCGAACGGCGTGCGAAAACAAAGCCGACATCACGCACTTTATCTTCGCTTGAGTGCCATTCGCTACTCCTGTCGCTCGTAGCCAGCGCTCCACCTCGACGGTCTTGACTTGTTCCAGTGGCAGATTGCCCCAGCGTGGGACAATCCAGTTTTTGGCGTAGATCATGTACGCGTCTTGTGTGGACAGAGCTTTGAGAGGCAGTTCCTCTTGAGAGTAGTGCTCCCAGAGCGTGTTGATGGTAGTTCGCCGCAGGTTCCGATGTTCGCAGCGATTGTTGATGGTTAACCGAAGAGCGTCTGCTGCCGCGTGCACCGCAGATTCGGTGGGGTATTTCTTGACATCCCCAACCTGTGCTTTGCGATGCACCAGTTTCCCGTTGATGTCTTCTTCCCACCATCGGTAGACCCAGACTGCCGGTCCCTTCTTCCGCTCTTCTCGTTCGACGCTTCCGTGTTGGTAACGTGTCCGTCTAAACAAAGTTTCTCCTTTGTCTAAACGGTGTCGGCGGACACCGTCAGAATAGATCGTCTAATCGTTTCGGTCGAGATCTTTCTGGTTCTCAACCTATCGTTGTTCAGCTGGCGAGTTTGCCGAGCCAACGATCCAGCATAGAGGCGCGAAAGCGCCACCGCTTTCCAACCTGGACAGCAGGAATTGATCCTCTCCGCGCCTTCGTCCGGAGAGTTCGAGGGTGCATCCTGAGAAGCCTCGCGGCTTCTTCCGTGTCTAGCAGAGGCTCAAAGTCTTTCTGACTCTTAACCTGTTTCCGGTCCCTAACATCCTCGGGTGCCGAGTCATATGTTTCATTGGCGTTATCTATCATTGGCGCACCACCTCACACTGCAGCTAATTCACACTGCGGCTGATTAATGTCCTGGTGATCTTTCGTGCGGACCGTCAATACTTGGCGTCCGGTTCCCAGCCGATCCTCGAGTTTTTTCTAAGCTTGAAGCAGACATTGGTCAAACGGGTCCGCCCAGCGTTGCTCGCGCTATTTATCAAAGAGGGTGATCGGCGTTGCATAACATGTTGCTGCGCAATCGTTTAGCCCTTTTCATCAACACCGACCTCTGGCACAGAGATCCGGTCACACTCCACTCGACTAAATCGAGGGTCGGGAGGACCATCTGTCAGCTCGGGGCTGCTCGTAACTACTTTGAACCACGCTGGTTGTGGGAAATGGGACCCTACGACAGGAACGCGCTGCGAGGACAAGGCCGTCGTCGGGCCGCAGGAGAGCACAGAGTCACCACCCGAAGTGTTCTCAGTTCAAAATTCCTGTGTCTGTCTTGGGAATTCATGACCAGGAAGGCCTGCCATCATAAGCTAACTCTTAAAGCAGAATTCCTTTTGGGGTGGGCCGTGATCCCGTGATCCAGCGGAAATCGGGAAGCTCCGAATCAATCCTCCAACATCCGGTTAGCCCGTGATCCGTCCAGAATCGATGCGAGCTGCGGAGATCGCTTCCTACAAGCCGACTTATGAGGAGTAATCATCGATCACGAAGGAATCAGAAAATCACAACGCTAACATCCGAGCGGTCCTCATCCAACGCTCGTTCTTCCAATCGTCTCGCGGGTCGGATGCCGCGCGAGCAAATGTCCAAAGACGGAGGCGCTCCGCATCGACCTCGGCGAGATCAGCAAGACGGCGAACCAATTCAATCGGATCATGATGAAGCCGTGCTTCGCAATTCATCAGGTGCTGCACGGGATCGTATGCGCGATCGCCAACGAATGGCTTTGGATCAATCACCAACCAAGGCTCTCGTTGAGACCGCAGAACGTTTCCGGCATGAAGGTCCGTGGCCAGAAGCACATCAGTTGATGCGGGTTTGACAAGTTCCTTCAGGACTCGCAAACCTTCGTTCACCAGTTCCGCATCTGGCCAGGGATGTCTTTGCGAAATGGTTTCACCGGACCAGAGTCGACCATCAGCGACAGAGGGCCAAAACCCCCAAGATCGGATGAGTTCCCTGTGTGGCTCCAGATTCGCCTGAGCAGGTTCGCGACGACCTCGTCCTGCCTTGTCTCCGATTCAGAATGAAGAGTAGTTCCGGGCAGACAGCGCTCCAGCAACATCGCACCTGATTCCACGTCGTCCTCCAGCAATATGACGGTGCTGTCGCCGTCCCAAAAGCGGAGTCCGAGGATTTCATCCCGCCCCTCCATATGCGGCATCGCGAGTTTCAACACTGCGGGCTCGCCATTGGCGCGCGTCGCCGATGTGACCCATGAGCAGGAACCAGCGTGGTCAAATTGGTCACCAAGACGCAGCGACCATCGCACTTCCAGCTGTCTGAGCAGCAACGGGAGACGGCTTATCCACGCCTTCCGTTCGGGTCCCTTTTGGCAATTCACAACGAGTTGTTGCGGAATTCTCATGGGTCCGAGGCTTGCGAGACTTGTTTCAAGGGTGAGTTTCTTTTGACGCGGCTCGACTTTCACCCAGGGCTGCTGATCTACAGATAGTCTTCGGAGACTCCCACGCCATCCTCCATACGACCGAACGCGGTTGCTGCGAGAAAACGTCGTTCCATGCCGACTTCCCGGTACTTATCTTCCCTCGCCAGAACGACCTTGGCATCATCTCGACAGCAGAGAAATACTTTGGCAGCGACAGCAATCAGCAGAGCGTACCGTCGGAAGTCCGGCTCATGGGTTCGAGCCGCATGGTCGCTCATCTTCCAGCAGTTGCCGGCAACGTCTGCTTCGCCGCATCCCACCGTGCACGATCGATGCCCTTGATCAGCAGCCAGAGCGCCATGGAGACCAACGCCAGGGGCGGGTGCAATCACATATGGCAGGTCGTACTGCGGCAGACGACAACCAGGAAGTTTTTGACGATGAAGCTGGCACCTCCAAAGATAAAGATCGCGCCAAGCGTCCGCGGCAGGTAGCCGGAACGCAGAATCAGGTACCCGCGCACGACCGTCGCGGTGCCATAGATACGGCGAAGATGCCGTTGACGTATCCGTAAATGGTAAGGCAGAGATAGGTGAGCGCCGCCTTGGCCTCCGGCGAGATGACCCGGGCAACATCGGCATCCACCGCCGGTAGCGCGGCGGCAAAGTAAAAAATTCTCCCGCGGCATAGACCGCCGTCGCCATCAGCCCGAACACGTCGCTGGCGACGCCAGATTGCTCACGGGCCGAAGCAGGCATAAAGCAGCACGTTAAGCGTAATGTCGCAGGAGCCTCGATGAGGTACGCTGCAAAGCTGGCCCGAAGATTCCTGCCGAACTCGCCACCCGTTGCGCAGTCCCGGCCAAGTCGTCGGCGATGAGCAGGGTATTTGGCACGTCGGACTCGCCCCATCCGCCTGCCACGATCGTGATCATATAAGGGTCCCGATCCACCGCGCATACTGCTGCGCTGTGCCTGCGTTCATCGCACACCTCGTAATGCCATGTGGTACGTTCGCCTTCGGCAGGCGGTTCCTCAGATAACGCGAACTCTCCGCAAAGACGATGCTCAGACTCGCAAATCCGGAAACCGCCGCATCTTTGGTCTAAGGACGCTGCGGCTCCCCGCTCGCCGAGTGTATCGCGGCTGGCAAGCGATTGTGATCGGAAACAATAATCGCGCATCTCTTCAGTGCTTGATTTCCTGACGAGATGCCGACTTCCCAATACCAATCCGGCTCGGTCAGTGGTTTGGCGATTATGCGAGCATTGACCTCAAGGAGCCAGATGAGAGGGTTTGAAATGTCTGCCAGAGGTAAAGTTCGAGGCTCGTCGGTGGAGTCGAGATACGAATTCTTTGCCGCTCGAAGCGCACTGGGCTGCTTCGTATCTAAGCGCAACCATCGGGTCACTCGCGTTGCTCGCCTGGACGGTTCGTAGGCGGCAAAGAGCGAGATAGAAAGAAAGAACGCCGAAACACAGACGAAAGAAATGCTGTCGATTCATTCAGCCCGTAGAGGACTCCGCGCAACAAACAGGATGCTCCGAGCGCTGACACACGCCTACACACGGTCCTACTACCACCAGGCCGCGCGCTTTCACGCAGCATTAGGGTGAGAACATCAAAGCTCCTTGCTCCTAGCGCCATGCGAATCCCCGCTTCACGTGTACGCAGGACAACCAGATAGCTGACCGTGCTATAGATCCGATCAAAGCCAGCAGGAGCCCGAGCAGACCGATGCTCGAAGCGATCCCAGCCGATATGCTCGATGCAAGAACGATTCTGTCGTGCGAAGCATCTCTTCGAGACTTAGCGTATATCCATTCATCGCGGATCATGGCCGTTGTCGCTCGAAAAAGCCCAGATCTCTTCAGGTCCGTTCAGTTCCTTCGGCGCTGGGCCTAAGAACCTCGGATAGCGCCAGTAGGGCTGAGGAATGCCATGCCCGCCGCCGTGAATTGCAACGAGTTCCACCCTAATTTTGGATTCGTCGCGCCGGGTGACTCGCTCGACGTGAAATCCGCCGGGCACTTGGGTCTCGCTCGTTTCGGGCGTGCCGGTGAGGTTGTTGAGGTCCGCAAGATACTGACCCGACTCTCGCGACGACCGGACCTTGCCGCGCTTGAGCAAGCCGAGGAATGTCACCTCTCCACCATCAAATGGATTGATGGGATCCTCCGTGCCGTTCATGATCATGACGGAAGAAGTGCCTTGCCCCGAGGATGCGCATTTGAAGTTCTCCGGCGGCGGTACGCTCGCCGATATCGCCGCAACTGCCCGAAAGCGGGAAGGGATTCGAGCGCAAGACGATACGTATCCCGCCGCGGGAAATGCCCGTTGCAAATACGCGGTGCGGATCGACACCGACTTCGGTGATGAGCTTGTCGACCATCACCGTCACAAATCCGACGTCGTCGATTCTGCGCTTGTTCGCGGCGTAGTCGCCGACGATGTTGCACGCGTTCCAGTAGCCCTCGTACCCATCAGGATAGACGACCGCGAAGCCTCTTTCGTCCGCAACGCGCTCGAACCCATATCCCGTCCACTTTCGCGTTTGCGCACCGTTTTGACCCCGACCGTGCATGACCACGACAAGGGGGGCTTCTTTCGTCAACCCTAGCGGCGCGTAGGTAGGTAGGCCCGTGTCCGTCCGCCCACCTCGATGGACCCCTGGGTCAGCGTCCCTGACAGTCGCGGAATCGCAGGAGCAGGAAGTAGAAGAAATAGCCGAACAGCACACCCACCGCACCGAGCAACGCAACAACGACAATCAAAGCCACGAAGATGAAGCCTAGCGCATGGCACTCTCCCTACCTTCCCCGGCCCCGGCCGCATCCCGCCCGCCTTCAGGCATTGGACCGGCAAGCGGCGGTAATCCAGTCGTCTGCGTATCGTGTGTCTGATCCCGACCCCCATCCCTCTGGAGTTTGAGCATATGGTCCATGATGCACCAAGGTCCATCTTCAGGAGCCGCTAGGACCGGGACCGAAAAACGTCCGAGGGGCCAGTGATTGGGTATTCCTGGTTTGTTGCCGATCCGGAAGTGGGCTACCCGGCGGTAACGGATGTATAACGTCCGGGTTCGGGGTCATCCAACCGGAACTCTAAGTTTCTTTGAACTATTCGCTTTTTCGGTGATTGAGGCTTGCAGTGCCGCCGCCTTGCGATCGATGCAGTTTTGCTTGATCATCGGGAAATAGGCCTTGACATCCGGCAGCTTCGGT
>CAVXNI010000015.1:0-28118 GCA_963763155.1 uncultured Acidobacteriota bacterium
TGAAGCGTCAGGCCATCGATTCTGCGTACCACTACGAGTTGCCCGATGGGCAGCGCTGAGGAGGCGGTCGCGTCCCACAGCTCGCCGTGGACGAAGACTTTGCCTTGCGGCAAGAGCGCGGTCTGCGCGACGCCCGTTTCGCCGACTAATCCTTGCGCGCCCGTGACGACTTTGTTGCGTCGTGCTCGGAGAGCGATGGTCATCAGGAAGGCGGTGATCAGGCCGAGCGGGATACTCACGGCCAACGCGGTCAACAGGTGGACCCGCATTTCCGGAACCGGCGAATCGATCAGCAGCAGGCCGCCGAGCGTGAGCAGCGTGATTCCTCCGACGGTGAGGACTCCGTGGGTGGCGAATTTGGCTTCGGCGGCGAACAGGGCAAAGGCCCCCAGGATTAGTCCCAGGGCCGCAAAGCGAGTGGGAAGAACGTTAAGAGCGAAGGCGGCGAGCAAGATGAAGACGACGCCCACAGTGCCCGGGATCACCGCGCCGGGGTGGTTGAATTCAACGTAAAGCGCGAGTGCTCCGATGGCGAGGAGCAGGAATGCCACGTCGCCATCCATCAGGGTGTCGAGGATGCGTTCCTTGAGAGTCATATCGAACGCAACAAACGTCTGACCGGTGAGGTCTAGCACAGCGGATTGTCCGTCGAAGCGTTTGAAACTCTTGCCCTGCATCTGGCGGAACAGGTCCTCGGGACTAGACGCGACGTAGTCGATCAGATGCGCGGTGAGAGCTTCCTGCTCGGTGAAGGACTTGGACTCGCGCACGGCGCTCTCAGCGGCTTCAACGTTGCGCCCGCGCTTGGAGGTGACGGAGCGAATGAGAGCCGCGGTGTCGTTCTCGATTTTGCGGTTCATCTCCTCGTCGGGCTTGACCTGAACTGGACCAATGAGCGTGACCGGGTGCGCCGCTCCAGCCGCCGTTCCTGGGGACATGGCCGCAACGTCTGCAGACTCAAGAATAAATATTCCCGCGGAACCGGCATGCCCACCAGTGGGCGTCACGTAGACGATGACCGGGACCGACGAGCCCGTGATCTTCGCGATGATGTCCCGTGTAGAACTGACGAGGCCGCCGGGAGTATTGATCTCGATCAATATAGCCTTGTCGTTGCTGCGCTGGGCTTCATCGATAGCGCGGGCGATGTACTCGGCGCTGATGGGCTGAATGGTGTCGTTGACCACGACTTTCAGGACTTGCGCGGAGGCCGGCGAGGAGACGGCCAGAAGAGCGAAGACGATCAGGGATAGGGATAGAGAGATGGCTGCAACTATTTTTTGGTGTGCGTCTAGCAAAAGCTTTGGTTTCTTTGAGTTACTGCATGTCGGCAGGGCGGTCTGCCGGCAAAATCTTGAGGTCAAAAGGCTTGTGGGTAAAATATTGCAGAATAAGGAGTTCGAAGGGCAATTTTCGATTCGAGCAACCCGAGATGGTCTGCAGCCAAACACAGATTTGCAAGACTCAAACACATCTAGTTTAACAGGTTTGAGAGAGATTGTTTGCGACCGTGGCGGATGAGAATTTGCTTTGGGGAGAATGGGTTAAGGGCACCGCAGAAGAATTTGCTTGACAGCGTCGGCGTTGAAGTCCGCAGGGCAGGTGTAGTTTCGAGTTGGCGAAAAGTTGCTCGTGCGGGTCGGTGAGTGCAACGGCTGTTTTCGCCAGCTGTCCAATGACGTATTATCCGTCGTTGATGGGCTGACCCAATGATTGTCATCCAGTCCCCAAGATTGCAACTCAGCCAGTTCCAGATGATGGATGCTCCGGAAGTTTTTGGATGCATCACGCCCGCCATCGCCAGATTCATGCCATGGGAGCCGCCATCGTGGGGCGAGTACGTGACGCGATGCGAGAAGAGAGTGCAGGCTCCGGAACCAAACAAGTTCTCTTTCGTCATCCGGCGGCTCGACAACCGGGAATGCCTTGGCATGGCCTCGTTGGAAGACGCGGATTCTGTTTCGCCCGAGCTCGGCCTTTGGCTCAAGGAAAGCGCGCACGGACAGGGTTTTGGCCGGGAGGTCGTGGCTGCCCTGGTTGACTGGGGACATGCAACTCTCGGCAAAAAAAGTTTTATCTATCCGGTGGCCATACAAAACATCGCGAGCAGGCGTATTGCTGAGAACCTTCACGGCGAGATCATCGGCAACCGCACGAATCCAAAATACGACTCCGTCGTTTACAGGATTCCCTTCTGCGAATCGCCATATTCTCAGTTCTCCTGACGCCACATCGAGCTTCAGGTTGTGCGACTTCGCGCAGATTTTAATTTCCATTTCTCCAGGTAATTGTCCGAAGCCCGGCATGACTGACCCGGCGATCAGTTGGCGAGAAATCCGATTTCACTTTTGCAGCCCGGTGTAGAATGTCCCGACCTGGGGGCGACGGAAGAGATTCCCGCACGACGCCGGCATTCGTGTTTGACTCGACACAATTTCCTTTGGGCTCACTTCTGAAAGGGAGTACACCGATGAGCGTTTATGTTGTTTTCTTCGGCGGATGGAAAGCTTCTAAAATCCAGATGGAACTATGGCTGGCCAGCGCCAAAACCATCTGCGGTTCGGACGTAGAGTATGATGCATTCCCCTACCCGGAGGGCAATAATAACTGGCGAGCTACAGACGCCGTCAACGGCTTCACGAAGTTCGATGAGGCGATCGAGAAAATCGAAAAGTCCGGCGCTGATACGATATACATCGTGGGCCATTCAAGCGGCTGCGCGATTGCGAACGAACTGAACTCTCGCCTCAAAGGGGACCACAGTCATATCATGCTGGTCGACCTCGACGGGTTTGCGCCCTCCCCCGACCAAATTAAAGAGTCAAACCTTCAAGTCTGGTCTGCTGAAGGCGCCAAGGGCGGCCAATCCCTGCACCACAACGACTGGGGCTCGTTACAGAGCCAACTCCAGGTGTACACAGCAGCCAGCGCCACGAACATATGGTCGCTTCATTTCTCCCTGGTCAACACCGCTGTGACCGACGCCATCAAGAGCAGCTCTGACGACGACTTAAAGAAGGGCTACGCCGGGTGCATCGCGAACCTGTGTTGGCTGAAATAGATTGTGAATCCGACTAGGTGAGCCGGCGCGCGTTTACAAAGGATGCACAGCGTCGGACTCGGCGGGATCGGGATGTTGATCGGCGGCCCATCCTGGCAGGTAGGTGCTGCCGGTGATCAGGCGGGCGCCGCGTTCGTACGTCACATAGGACCACGCCCACTGAATGAAAACCAACAGGCGATTGCGGAAGCCGATGAGGAAAAGAATGTGGACGAACAGCCAGGATAGCCACGCGATGAAGCCCGAGATGTGAATGCGTCCGAACTGGGCGACTGCCGCGGCCCGGCCGATGGTGGCGAGGCTGCCTTTGTCCCAATAGTGGAAGGCGGGGCGGGAGTCGGGGTGCACGTTAGGAGGCACGTCGGATTGCAGGTCAGAATGCAATTCAAAATCCCCAGCCTCTCGCCCACGCCCTGGTAAAGTGCGCGAGAAGGGTGGGGCACCCGCTGACTTGGTTCCCACTGATTTAATTCCCGCTGGTTTGATCCCCGATGCCTTGAGTTCTTCGCGAATTAGTTTGGCGACGAAGCGGCCTTCCTGGATGGCTACTGGGGCGACGCCGGGGAGCAGTTTGCCTTGTTTGTCTTTCAAGGCGGCGAGGTCGCCGATGACGAATACTTCGGGATGGCCGGGCAGGCTGAGGTCGGGCTCGACCAGCACGCGTCCGGCGCGATCGACCGGCATACCCAGGCTCTTGCCAAGCGGCGAGGCGGCCACGCCTGCGGCCCACAGGATCACGGTTGCCGGAAGCCGCGTGGCGCCGACATCGACTGTGCCGGGCTCGATTTGCGTGACCACGGACGAGGTGCGGACCTCGACTCCCAGATGATGGAGTTGTTCCTCGGCGCTGCGGGAAAGATCTTCGGCGTAGGCGGGCAGAACGCGGGGCCCCCCTTCGAGCAGCAGAATATGCGTGCGCGCGGGGTCGATGGAGCGGAATTCGTGGGCCAGTGCGTGGCGGGAGATCTCGGCCAGTGTGCCGGCCAGTTCGACTCCTGTGGGCCCGCCGCCGACGACCACGAAGTTCAGGGGAGTCGCGGTTTCGCCCGACAACGCCTGGCGCTCCGCCAGTTCGAATGCGAGCAGTACGCGGCGGCGAATTTCGAGCGCGTCTTCGATGGTCTTGAGGCCGGGGGCGTAGGGCTCCCACTCATCGTGTCCAAAGTAGCTGTGGGTGGCGCCGGCGGCGACGATCAGATAGTCGTAGGGAATTTCAGCGTCCGGGATTTTCACGACGCGGTGGGCAAGGTCGAATCCGGTGACTTCCGCCATGAGCACCGCGATGTTTTTGTGCGAGCGAAGAATGGAGCGGATGGGCGCCGCGATCTCCCCCGGCGAAAGTCCTGCGGTGGCTACCTGGTAGAGAAGCGGCTGGAAGGTGTGGAAATTCTGGCGGTCGATGACGGTGATCTGGACCGGCAGATTGGCCAGGGCCTGTGCGGCATTCAGGCCGCCGAAGCCGGCGCCGACGATCAGGACTCGGGGCGTCGATGGGCTGGTTATCTTGCTGTTCATCTTGCTGTTAACGCCCTCACATCTATAAGATTCAGCGCGATGGCAGACGGTTCCAGAAGTTCTTCGCTGCGGATTCCTCAGGTCGACCTCTGGTCCCTTGTGGCTCAGTTGGGTCATGCCATCGGTCGCGGATTTGATTTTTGTTGCGCTGCTGGGCGTGCTGGTGTTTACGCCGCTTTCGGTGAAGCTGCTGGGCGATGCTGGGATCGGATGGCACATTCGAAACGGCCAGCAGATTCTCGCGACGCATCGATTCCGCGCTTCGATTCGTTCTCTTCTCAGATTCGACAACCCTGGTTTGCCTGGGAATGGCTGTACGACGTCGCCGTAGGGTGGTTGGAAGCGTGGTGCGGTTTGAATGGGGTGGTGTGGTTCACAGCGGTGGTGATCGCCGCGGTGTTTGCCGGTACGTTTCGCTTGGCGGTGGCGCGCGGGACGAACCTGTTGCTGGCGTTGCTGCTGACGCTGCTGGCGATCTCTGCGGCGATGATTCATTTTCTGGCCCGTCCGCATGTGTTGAGCTGGCTGTTTGCTCTGGCGTGGTTCTGGATTCTCGATTCCACGGATCGGGATGGAGTACGCGCTCGATGGTTGTGGACATTGCCGCCGTCGATGCTGCTGTGGGTGAATGTGCATGGCGGATTTCTGCTGGGGTTTTTGCTGTTGGGAGTTTATTGGCTTGGGGCGCTCTGGACGTGGATGACTACGCAGGAGAATCGCCTTGAGGATCGCTGCGGAAGATCACGGCAGGTCAGCGGGTGCGCCAGTTAACCGGGGTGGGGCTGTTTTCGATCGCAGCTAGCTTCGTCAATCCGTATGGATGGAAGCTGCACGCACACATTTATTCGTATCTTACGAACCGTTTTCTGATGGATCACATCGAGGAGTTCCAGTCGCCGAATTTTCACGGCATTGCCCAGAAATGTTTTCTCGCGCTGCTGCTGATCGCCATCGCGGCTCTGGCGGCTGGTGGCCGCAAGCCTGGTGGCCGCAAGCTGAGACTGAGCGAAATTCTGCTGGTGTTGTTTGCGGTATATGCGGGACTGTATGCCTCGCGGAATATTCCAGTCTCGTCGATTCTTCTGGTTCTGATGGTCGGGCCGTTGTTGCCGTCGCTTAAGCCTTGGGGCTTACCGCAGAGAATGAGCGCCGTCGATTCACGCCTGCGGGGTCACGTCTGGCCAGTCTTCGCGACCGCTGCGGTGTTGCTGATTGCTGCCAATGGCGGGCGCGTGGGCTCCACGCTCTTGATGAATGCGCAGTTCGACCCTGGGAGAATGCCGGTCGAAGCCGTAAATGTTCTTGAGCGAAGTGGCATCAACGCTCCGGTGCTGAGTCCGGATTACTGGGGAGGCTATCTAATTTACCGGCTCTATCCCCATAGCAAGGTTGTGATCGACGATCGGCATGATTTTTATGGCGAGACATTCCTGAAGTTGTATCTGAAGATGATTCACGTGGAACCGGGCTGGGATGAGTTCCTCAAAATTCACCAGGTCGGGTGCCTGCTGCTGCCGAGAAATGCGGCGCTTGCGACCGTGATCCGCGTAACGCCGGGATGGCAGCCAGTCTATTCCGATGAGGTGACGATTGTGTTCATGCGGACCGGAATGGGCCGGGAAGATGCAGATCGGGCTCCGAGCCGATGAATACGGTTGCGCGTCCGGTCGATTCCGAAGATGATGAAGATGGTCCTGGGGAAGGTCTGATTAAGGTCCAACAGAAAACCTAAACCACAGAGGACACAGAGGTGCACAGGGGAACCCCTTAATCAGAGCTTTCCCAAACGTTTCTCGCCGCATCGCATGATCCAACCGCATGAATCATGAATAAAGAATTCAGGCTGCGTTCCAGGCCCTGCTACAGGCCGCATTCCAGGCCTTGCTCGCTGCGATGGGCGGTGTGTGCCATTTTTGCCTTCACGCTGGCGCTGGCCGGTTGTTCGGGGTCCTCGTCTTCCTCATCGTCATCTACCACTACGGTCACGCCGCCGGGGAATCCGGTGGGGGCGAACCTGACTCAGGTGAGTTCCGATCCTTTTACGGTAGTTCCCGGCCAGCATGCGACAGAGGTTGAGCCGCATATGCTGGCGAACGGAAACACGCTGGTGGCGGCGTTTCAGACCGGCCGCATCATACCCGGCGGAGCGACCGACATCGGATGGGCGACCTCGACCGACGGAGGGACGACCTGGACGCACGGATTTCTGCCCGGGCTGACCACCGGGGAAGGGTCAGGACCGTACGAGGCGGCCAGCGATCCCGCGGTGGCCTATGACGTCAAACACGGCGTCTGGATGATTGCGTCGCTGCCGATTTCCAATACGTCCCAAACCCCGGCGGCTGCGGTGAGCCGCTCGATTGATGGGATGAGTTGGCAGAATCCGGTGAGTGTGGATCTGACCTCTCCCAGTTCCGACAAGAATTGGATCGTGTGTGACAGCTGGGCGAGCAGTCCCTATTACGGGAATTGTTATCTGCAGTGGGATGAGCCGCCCACCGACGAGATTTTGATGAGCACTTCCGCCGATGGCGGGCTGACGTGGGGAGTGCCCACGCCGACCGCGAATCTTGCCGAAGGAATCGGAGGCCAACCCCTGGTGCAGCCGAACGGCACGGTGGTGGTGCCGATCGAAGCGTACGTCACGGTTGGGAGCACTCCGACAACTGTCATGTCGGCCTTCGTTTCGAGTAATGGAGGTCTGAGTTGGACTGCCCCAGGAATGATCTCAACAATTCAATTCCATAATGATGCGGGAGGAATTCGCAGCGGACCTTTACCGTCGGCGGCCGTGGACGGCGCGGGGACGGTGTGGGTGGTGTGGGAAGATTGCCGGTTTCGCGGGAATTGCTCCACCAATGATCTCGTCTACAGCACTTCGACCGACGGCGTGAATTGGAGCGCGGTGGCGCGCATCCCAATCGACGCCACGGCAAGCACCGTGGATCATTTCATCCCGGGGATTGGGATCGATCCGGCGACCTCGGGTGCAGGGGCGCACGTGGGTCTGCATTATTACTACTATCCGCAGAGCAATTGCACGGTGACGACGTGCCAGCTCATCGTGGGTTATATCTCTTCGGCGAACGGGGGCTCGACGTGGAATCCGCCGGTCGCGCTCAGCGGGCCCATGCTGCTGAGCTGGCTGCCGAATTCGCAAAACGGGCTGATGGTAGGGGATTACGTCGCGACCGTGTTCACCAGCGGCGTGCCCCACGGCGTGTTCGCAGTGGCATCGGCAACTTCAGGAAGCACGTTCAGCGAGGCGATCTATACCGGGCAGGGACTGACGGCGACGGCGGCGGGACGGCAGCTGTCGGCGGCCGGGGACAAGCCGCTGCACAAATTGTCAGACAAGATCGAGGCGGAGCGGCCGGAGAAAGGTGTGATTCCGCCGTCGCGGCGCAGCCGCAAACGCAGCGCGAAATGAGCGTGAAGTAAGTTCGATCAAGTGCGTACGGCCTGCTGCTCCGCCACTCGCTTCTTCATGGTCATGAGGGCAATGATGACGGCCGCGGACGCCAGCGAGAACTGGCTGTTGGAGCACGCTGCAATCTCTTCTTCGATGGATTCCCCCGCGTTTGCCTTCCGCACCAACTCCGCCGCAGCCAGGTGAAAACGGGCGTGTTCATATTTCAGCCTGGAAAACTCGGGGAGGGCCGAGTTGGGTGCGCCGTCGCCATAGATCCATTGGCCAAGGACACACTTGTGGTCGAGACCGACGTCGGCGGGATTCAGGCTGTGGTCGCGTTTGGCCAAAGAGGTGCGGAGCGCGTGCTTCCACTTGCTGTGGATCGCGATCGCTTCGTCAAAATCCATTTGCAACACCAGGGAGGAAGGTATTCCTCGTTCTTTAATATCGGCGGGAACGGCGAGAAGGATCAGCGGGGAAGCGATCGGGCGCTACGAAAAGATTAGGACAACTTTACGTAAGCTCTGATTAAGATCCTACAGAACGCCTAGACCACAGGGGACACTGGGGCGCACAGAGGAAACCCGGGGGCTTAGTCAGGGCTTCCCTAGAAGCGGTCGTTCTCAGAAACGGTCGTTGGTGTCGATGCCGAAGCCCAGGATTGCGGTGACTTCCACAGGCTGGGTGCCGCGCATGGCGGGTTGGAACTTCCAGCCGCGCAGGGCGGCAAGGATTTTCGCGGTGATGTCGGCGGGACCAGGTTCGAGCACGTGCAGGTTCCTCACGTTTCCGGAAGCGTCGAGCGTGCACTTGATGATCAAGTGGGCGTCGCGGCAAGCCGTCGGGAAGTTCGCTGCGGATGCTCTCCGGAGCGGTAAGGCCGCCCGGTTGGTTGCTGGGGATGGTCTCACCGAAGTACATGACCACAGTGCCCACGGAGGTATCGATATAGGTCGTGTAAGTTTGGCCTTGCAAGCAGGTTCTTATACGGCTCGAATGCACCGCCGGAGCTCGCCGTCGCAACGATCGTGACTCCAAGTTTCTCTCCATGCTTGATGGATGGGGAACGTCCGGGAGAGGAGGGAACATTCCCGGAAGGATCCGATCCGAAGCTGGGCAGATTCACAACCGTATTGCCCCCGCTGATATCGACGCCGGGAACGGCGGGAGAGCCGGAGGGCACGTTTCCGGCGCCGCCGGGGCCGACTGTCGGCGAGATGCCGCTGCGCGAGTTCGGATCGGAACCGTGTCCGAGGTCCGTTCTTCCAGCGCCCGGGCCTGCCCCGTTCAGGCCGCTGCCGGGACCGTTGCCGCGGCCAATGCTGGCGCCCCCGCCAGCGCCGCCCAGGCCGGGTTTGTCTCCGCCCGAAGGAGACATGGCCAGCGAACCGGCGCCTCCGCTACTGGGCAAGCCGACTTTGGGGCCGGGTTGGCTTGAGATGACAGCCCCGGCAGTGGCCCCGCTGCCTCCGCTGCTGGGCGGGGCGAGGCCCGCGCCAGCGTCGAGCGGCGCACCCAGGCCGGTGCTTTTGCGACCCTGACCCGCGCCTGAGGTTCCGGAGCCCCCACCGATGCTTGGTGGCGGAGGAATGATGTTGTTCGCGAGCAATGTGCCAGCGGGGACTCCAGCGCCCCCTGCGGTTTTACCAGTACCACCCCCGGCACCGGATAGCGAAGGCGGAGGTGGAACGACAGTGGGTGCACCGAGTGACGTGGCAGAGGCTGCAAGGGCGCGACTAGCGGCGCTTGAGACCGCAGTCGAAGGCGGTGGGGCGACCACATTTGGAGCCATCGATCTTCCCGCGCCATTGCGAGTGCCGCGCGGGATGCCGCCGGAGTTCACTGCTGGGCTGAGAGCTGGCGGAGGCGCGACGACGTTGGCGGCAAGCGACGTTCCGGCTGGCGTCTCTGGGCTGGGTCGTCGGAACCGCCGGCGGCGGGGGCACGACTTCGGTGGGACCAAAGATTTTGCCGATCAGGCTGCTCATGAACGATCCGCTGGCTGATTGGGTGGGGGGCGGTGGCACAACCGTCTTCGACGAATCAGGGATGCTTCCGCTGGCGGCGGCGGCGCATGTCTTCGGTGACCTGGCTCGAGGGCGGAGGCGCGATGACCGCGGGCGCGGGCAAATTCAGCTTCGCGTTGCGAGTGGTGGCACGTTCTGGAGCTGACACCGGGGGCGGGATTACCGCGGGGTTGGTCATCTGTACGGGCGGGCGTGGAGATTTCCCGGCTGACTCCGTTGGGCGCGGGCGGAATCACATTGGCGGCCAGCGCCGGAGTCGAGCGCGTCTGATCATGGGCCTGGTCACGGGAAATGCTGGAGCGGGCGCGACGACGGATGGAATTGAGAGATGGAGCCGTCGTCGGCGTGCTCGCGCGAGACGCTGGGGTGCCGGAGGAATCACGGCCGGAGCCCAGAGCTGGAGCGACCAGCGGCGTGGCCGCCGGAAATATTGGGTGCGGGCGGGATCAGCGTGGCGGTGAGAGTGGGCGCGATGAGCGGCTGATCGCGCGTCACGACGGCGCCGGAGCGATCACGCGAGTCGAGTTGAATGCCGTTGCGAGTGTAGTCGCGGACTACATTCGGAGCGGGTGCGACTAACGTTGCCGAGGCAAATTCGGAACGCGGTGCGCGTGGAGCGCAATCCGGCTCACCGGCGGAGGTCCGGCGTTTGGCTTGATGGCCAGCAAGGTTCGCCACCGCGTCGCGCGTAGGAAGGAAGCTTGAGATTGGGAGCGTCCACGACTCTTGGAACCAGCGACCCGCCGCGGGCGATTTTGATGGTCTGGGTGTTGTGGTGGGCTTCGTCTGCCGCCAGCGCGGCCCGGTGGTTCGCGGCGGCAGCGCCGCCTAGATCTTCGGTGCGCGGGAAGTTCGTCGCCACTGTAGTAGACGACGTCGTGGCTGGAGAATCTGGGCGCAACGAAAGGGCGCAGCTCCGCGACTTTTACGTGGATCGCGATCGCGGCAAGGATCAGAAATGCCTCCAGGAAATAGGCAGGCGCCATGATGCGCAACGGAATCAATCCGAAGGGAGATTCGCCGGCCAGGCGGCGCTCGGAACGCGCCAGGGCGGGCGCCGATCGACCCGACAAACTCGCGCCAGGGCGACGACCATTCCACCAGCAACTGCGGGGCGTCGTGCACCTCGACTGCTTTTGCTTCTTCGAGTTGGAGCGTTTCACTCACGCGGGCGGCACGCTATTTCTATTAGCACGTACGACTTGAATACTGATTCGTATCAGGGCATCGCTTCAGCGATGCCGACAAACAGGAGAGGGAAAAGCGGCTTTCAGCCGCTGGGGCTTGCCCCCCACGGTCCAGCGGCTGAAGCCGGTTTCAAAGCGCGGCGCCGGCCGGCATGCCTAAAGGCATGCCCCGATACGAATCGTTTTTTAAAACTGCACTCCATGGTATCTCTCGATCGTTATTTCGCGATCGTTTCTCTTTCGATCGTGATTTCAATTTTATCGCCCACGGCGGTTCCCGTTTCCGCCGCGGTGCTGCACGGTAGTTCCAGTACGGTAGCAGCTTGCGGTTCGCACCGGAGCGAAGCGCCAGGGCTGCAAGTCGCGCTGGACATGGATGACGGTCATGGCACGATCCAGATAAATCACATCGATGGGGAATCCCATGCCCAGAGTATGAACGCCATGACAAGGAACAATCCAGAGGCCGGAGCCATTACGGAAGTCACTCGAGCGCAGTCCGAGCAGGCCACGCAGCCGCGTCCAGTGCGTGTCGGCTACCGCCAGCGCCGTGGCCAGGTAAGCCTGGCGGGTCTGGTTGAAGGCCTGCCCCTGCGAAGAAAAAACCGCCATAAATGCAGATGCTCCCCAGTTCCGTGCAGATGTTTCCGCAGCCTTCTTATTTGGCGCCCGTCACCGGGCCCAGTTGCCGGATCAGCTCGATGACCGCCGGGCCGATCGTGACAAACATGATCGACGGCAGAACAAATATCACCAGAGGGGGGACCATCTTGATGGTGGTTTTTGCAGCCTGCTCTTCGGCCCGTTGCCGGCGCTCGGTGCGGAGGGAGTCGGAATGCACGCGCAGGGCTTGGGCGACGCTGGTGCCAAAGCGGTCGGTTTGAATCAGTGTGCCCACCAGAGAGCGGATGTCGTCAACCCCGGTGCGTTCCACGAGGTTGCGGAGGGCCTCGGCGCGGGGCTTGCCAGCGCGCATCTCGAGGTTCACCAGATGGAACTCATCGCTGAGGTCGGGGTGGGCGTGATGCAAATCCTGGCCTACGCGCATCAAGGCTTGATCGAGCGCGAGACCGGCCTCGACGCAGATTACGGTGAGGTCGAGGGCGTCGGGCAGGCCCAAGCGAATGCGATGCTGGCGGTTCCGGATCATCCGCTTCAAGATCAAGCGGGGCAGGAAAAAGCCGAGACCGGGAACGCCGACGATCAGAAACAGGTTGTCGAAGCCGGTAAACAGTGCGACCCCGGCAAATGCCGATTGCCGCCATCAACACCCGCGCGCCGAAATAGTAGTTGACGTCCATGGCGTCGCGCAGTCCGGCCTGAATCAGCCAGGCGCGCGTGCGGGATACGTCCGCCGGAGAAAGTGGGATGGCTTTGCTGATGGGATCGAGCGCCTGCTCGATGCGTTCCCGGAGGGCGGGTTTGTTCTCGGCCTGCTGTTGCTGTCCGCCGCCCAGGGCGCGGAGGCGAGCGCCCAGCACGGAACTGGGGGTCAGCACCGCCGCGCCGAAGGCGAAGACCGCTCCCACCACGGTGACGAAGACGACGATGACCAGGAGCAAAGACAACATGGATTCAACCTAATTTACTAGAACTGGTCTGATAGATGGTTCGGCGGGCTGCGCCTCAGGGGCTAAGCCCGTATTTTTATTGGCCCTGAATGGCACGGCTGAAGCCGTGCCGTACCCAAAACCATTGATGAGACGAGTTCTAGACACCTTAACTTACACCTGGATCCGGATGATTTTCCGGATCACGAAATATCCAATTGTCTGCAGCGTAATTCCGGCGACCAGCAGCGTGTGCCCAATCGGATCGGAAAACAGCGGGCGAATGAAAGTGGGATTGAGCACCAACATGACCACAATGATGATGGGCGGCATGCCCATTAACAACGCCATGGTGAGACGGCCTTGCGCGGTGTAGACGCGCACCTGGCGCTGGATTTTGAAACGCTCGCGGATAACGTAAGACAAGTTGTCCAGGATTTCGGCCAGGTTGCCGCCGGTTTCGCGTTGCAGCATGACGGCGGTGACAAAAAACTTTACGTCGACCAGCGGCATGCGCTCGGTGAGGTTGATGAGCGCGTCACGAACCGGCATGCCGAATTTCTGCTCTTCGAAGAGCTGGCGGAACTCGCCGCAGACGGGCTCGGCAACCTCGTCGGTAATCATTTCGAGCGCGGTGGTGAAGGCGTGTCCGGCGCGCACGGCGCGGGCCAGAGTGTCGATCGCCTCGGGAAAGAGTTCCTCGAATTGTTCGAAGCGCTGGTTGCGCCGGTAGGAAGCGTAGGAATACGGAAGCACGAAGCCGATCAGCATCGCCACCCATGCGGCTTCGACTCGCCTGGTAAATGCGTAGGCCAGGAAGGTGGCAGACGACGCCGGCGAGAGCCGAAAGCCTAGAAAATTGCCGGCGCGCGATCGACATTCCCCCCTGCGCCAGCATTTTCTGGATATCGGTGACGCGGGCCGACCGCCGCAGCATGGCGTCGAGGGCGGGAATTTCGCTGAGTTGCTCGTCCCGCAGGAGCGCGAGTTCTTCCTCGGCGGCGAGTTCGGGCGCCTTGCGCTCGCTGGCCAGCCGCTCCTTGATGAGCCGGGCCTGGGCGTTGCGCCGGTCGAGCAGCGAGCCCAAGCCAAAGGCCGCGATCGCGACCACCACGAACACGAGAATCGCAATCACCGCTGCGGGCATGTCAGTCCTCAGACCTCACTTTTCGATTCGAACAGTGCCGGCCGCAAGCGGGCTCCCGAAGTTGCCAGGCGCTCGGCGAACTCCGGACGCACTCCGGTCGCCCGGAATATGCCACGCACCTTGCCGCTCTCGTCGGTGCCGGTGCGGTCAAAGCTAAAAATGTCCTGCATGCCGATGAGGTCTCCGTCCATCCCCGTAATCTCCGAGATGGTGATCACCTTGCGGGTGCCGTCGGACAGGCGCGCGATTTGCACGACGGCGTGCACCGCGGACGCGATCTGGTGGCGCACGGCGCGCTCGGGAATATTGAGATTCGCCATCGAAACCATGTTTTCGACACGTGCCATAGCGTCCCGCGGGGAGTTAGCGTGGACGGTAGTGAGCGACCCCTCATGGCCGGTGTTCATGGCCTGCAACATGTCGAAGGCCTCCTCGCCGCGGACCTCGCCCACCACGATGCGGTCGGGACGCATACGCAGGCTGTTGATGACCAGCTCCCGCTGCCGAACCGCGCCCTTGCCTTCGATGTTGGGCGGGCGCGTTTCCAGGCGGACGACATGCTCCTGCTTGAGCTGCAATTCGGCGGCATCTTCGATGGTGACGACGCGGTCGGAGTTGGGAATATATCCTGAGAGCACATTCAGTAAAGTGGTTTTGCCGGCGCCGGTTCCGCCGGACACCAGGATATTGAGGCGCCCCTTGACCATGACGGAGAGCAATTCGATCATGGACTCGGTGAGGGTCTGATTCTCGATCATCTGGCGGGCGGTGACGGGTTCGCGTCCAAAACGGCGGATGGAGAGACAAGGGCCGTCGATGGCCAGCGGCGGAATGATGGCGTTGACGCGCGATCCGTCAGCCAGTCGGGCGTCGACCATGGGTGAGGACTCGTCGACTCGGCGCCCCACGCGCGAAACGATGCGCTCGATGATCTGCATGAGGTGGGAATTGTCTTTGAACGACAGGCCGGTGAGTTCGAGCTTGCCGGCGCGCTCAATGTAGACGCGGTCGAATTTATTGACCAGGATGTCGGAGATGGTGTGGTCTTTGAGCAGCGGCTCGAGCGGGCCGAGGCCGAAGATTTCGTCGAGAATTTCTCGCGAGAGCCGCTCGCGCTCGGCAAAGCTGAGGGGCACGACTTCGCCGCTGACCGCTTTGCGGATTACAGCCAGCACTTCATCTCGCGCCGAGTCGCCCGAAGTCTTGCCCAGTTTTTCGAGATCGAGGAGGTCGAGAATCTTGCGATGCAGGTCCGCTTTTACCTGCTGGTAATCGGTGCGCTCGAAGGATTGAAGATTTGCCATGGGGTCCCTAAAATCTGTTTCCTGGTTTGCGAGAACTGCTCTGTCGCCCCTTCGGGGGCTTGTTCCTCTCCGACCTTGTACCCACGGCTTGCGCCGTGGGCTTTATTCTTGCGCTGCTTCGCGGCTGTGAGCGCACGCTAAATCTGTGCGCATGAATTTTCTACACTGACTTGAACAATGACCACGCGGCCCGCTTTACGTCGGCGTCATTGCGGGTCAACTCTTGTGCCAGCCCGGCAAAACAGCGAGCGATTTCGGAACTGCGCTGATCCATGACCGGCGTCCCGCGGTCGATGGCTCCGGATACGGCGAAATACTGATTCGGGATCCGCCAAAGCAATTTAGCGCCCACCGCGGCCTCAGCATCGGCTTCGCTGAAACCTGCCACCTTGCGAAAGCGGTTCAGGACCAGGCGGACGCGCTCGCGGCTCCCGGCTTCTCCCAGATATTGCAGGACGCGGGCCGCGCTCCAGAGCGAGGCCACATCGCTGCACGCGACGAGCAGAACCGTTTCCGAAAGGCTGGCAATGAGGCGGCTGGCCGCGTCAAAACGCGACGAGGCGTCGACCACTACGTAACGGTAGTGGGTCACCAGCATGTCGAAGAGCTTCACAAACTCGGCCGTCGAAGGATCCACGGCGGCGGGCACGTTGGTTCCGGCCAGCAATTGCAGACCGCCGCTGTGACGCGTCATGAAACTTTCCAGCAGGGAAGCGTCCATGCGGTGAAGATTGCGAGTGGCGTCGGCCACATTGAAGACCGGCTTGAGATTCATGTGCAGCGCGGCGTGGCCGAGCGGAGCCATGTCGACCAAGGCGGTCTGTCCGTAGGCGGACTGCAGAGCCAGCGCCAGATTGACGGCGACCGTGGTCGCGCCGTTTCCGCCCTTCGCGTTGATGACCGAGAAAACCTTGCCGCGAATGCCTTCTTGCCGGCCCCGGCGTTGCGCGGCCTGCAGGCGCACAAAGGCATCAATCAGATCCGCGGTATTGGCGGGACGTTCAATGAATTCACGGGCTCCGGCCCGCATGGCGTTGACGATGACCTGGGGCTGGTTCAGATTGCCCAGCGCAAAAATGGCAGCGTCGGGCATTTCCTGATGCAGGAGTTCAATGGCTCGCAGACCCAGCGGAGGATTGTCGGCGGGAATATCGACCAGAGTCACGTCGGCGTTGGCACTTTTTACCCGCCGGGTGACCGGATCGGAAGGGGATACCGGAAAACTGGCGCAGGTGTGAACCGTACGCGCCACACTGGTGCCGTCGACGAGCACCTGCAGCACCGCGCGCTGCTCGGTGTCGGTAGCGACAATGACGACTGACAGTTCTGGCATAACGACCCTTGCCGTGTCCCCGATTCCTTGACTGCGGCTTTCCCTACCGGCCCGTGGTGAAACTCCAGCGCCTAAAGGCGCATTCATAACAGGGCATTTTGCGGTAGGCCTAAAGGCATACCCTGATACAAATCGCTAATCCAAATTGCACTTTCACCGCTACGCGGCTCACTTGCTCTTGTCGAACTTATCGTTTTCGATAAACGGCTTCGGAGTCTTGGGCAGCGAAGGCTGCTCTCCGCTGGCAGAGATCCGGTGCACGGTGCACAGGACCATCAGTTCTGAATTGCTTTTCTGGAGACTCTTGCTGCGAAAAAAATTGCCCAGGATCGGAATGTCGCCCAGCCCCGGAATCTTGTTGTAAATGTCGGTCACGCGGTTATCCATCAGGCCCGCGATCACAAAGCTCTGGCCATCCTGCAACTCAAATTCAGTTTCGGCTTTGCGCGTGCTCAGCGCGGGGATGGTGAATCCGGAAATGGTGAGCGCATCGGCGAAGTCGAGCGTGCTCACTTCCGGCGCGACCTTCAGATGAATATTGCCGTTGGGCATGATTTCCGGAGTGAACTGCAGGCGCACGCCAAATTCCTTGAATGAAATCGTGACCGCGGTGAAGCCCTGGCCGGGTTGCACAATGGGGAAGGGGAATTGCCCGCCGGCGAGGAAGCTGGCTTCCTTGCCGTTGATTGCGATCAGATTGGGCTCGGCGAGAATCTGCAGAAGATTCTTGGATTGCAGAGCCTCGATGACCGCGCCGAAATTAATGTCCTGGCGAAACAGAAAAAGGTTCAGAACATTGTTGATGGTGGAACTGGACGTGGTGTTGTTAGCGGGATTCTGCCCGCCCGCGTTCAGGGTCTGAGTTCCAAAGCCGCCGAACTGACCCGTGCCCGCGGTGCCGAACGTATTGGCCGCGCCCGTGGAGATAAAGTTGATTCCCATCTGGGTCATGGCAGAGCGGTCGACTTCTGCGAACTTCACCTGCAGCAAGACTTCCTGGGCGCCGAGTGGGCCGGAGGTGAGGACGTTTACGACCTTTGGAGAATAAGCGCTGGCCAGTGCTTCTGCGCGCTTGGCAACATCTGCGGTGGAAACGTGTCCGGAGAGTACGATGGCACCGCGCGACGGCGTGACTGTGATTTGCTCGTCGGGAAACACGCGGCGCTCTTCTTCGGCGCAGGAGCTGACGTCCACGTCGACGCGAAGATCGAAGCTGCGCGAGCGTTCCAGTTCATCCCAGATCAGCAGCGAAACTTCTCCCGGAGCCTTGCCGTGAACCAGAATCTGCGTGGGCGTGATGGGTTGGACAGACGCGATGCCCTCGTCGGTGACCGAAATGCGACGCAGCCGTTCGGTCGTAGTGATCAGCAACGACTTGCCCACCATCACCCGCAACGGCGCCGATCCCTGAGGTTGCTGGGACTGCGGAGGAAGGGTTGCGGTCTGGGTGGTATTGGGCGCTTGCGTCTGGGCGGGCGGCTCCGCCTGCTGTTGCAGGGTTTCTGAAAACGCGGGCACGACCATGGCAGTTAACACCCAGGCCCCGAAGACCCAAGCCCCGAAGACCCAGGCTCCGAGCACCCAGGCCCCGAAGAAAGACCGGCGAACTTTCATTTTCAGATTCCTCTCCCTGTGAGGAAACGACTCAAGGCTTATTTGGCCAAGCTTGGTTCTGCGTGGAAGAATTGGAGTCATTGCACTCAATTGGTGCCGCAATTCTCCTCCGAGCACTTCACGGTTTCTTTCTTTGCGCCGTGGTAGACCTCAATGCTTACGCCGAGGGGCGCGGGTGGAGGAGTCGGCGTCTCTTTCTTGATGACGGTGTGATGAACGACGGGGGTAATCGCCGGGGCAGCGCCTTTGTAGAGCCCTCTGGAACTGGAAGATGGCACATCGTCCTGCCGGGTGTCGAGCGGATTGCGCAGCGCGAGTTGAATATGTCCCTGGGAACTGGCCAGGGTGAGGCGCTGAGCATCGTCGGGGGAAACTTCCAGAGTAATGACAGCCGTATTCTGGGCTTCGCCCGTGGCGGTTCGTTCCAAAGTGTGCCCGGAGGCCAGCACCAGGACATTCTGCAGAACGGTTGTAGTCTGCTCGTCGCCGCCTGCGCCCGGGGTTCCGGTCAGCAGGACGTCCACGCGAGTACCCGGGGTTACGAATCCCGCCACAGACACGACTTCATTGACCCTCACAGAAACAGCCCGCATGCCGGGAGGGATCAGCGAAGGCAGTCCGGACCCGGCATGTTCGCCAGCCAGCCGGTTGGGCAGAATGAATTCGCCCTTGGAAATGGGGACGATGACACCGTGTCCTAACACGTCGGAAAGCTTGCGGGGCGCACCCGGTGGCAGGTCGGCGGCGGGAATTTGATGATTTTGATATCGCGTTGATCCACTCTCGCGCCCACCTGCAGATCGTCGGCCGCCACAATCACGTCCACACCGGCATCGGCACTGCCGGACTTCGATTGCAAGTTCTTGTAGACGTACACACTTGCGAAGAAGCCAAGCGCCAGCGCCAGAACTCCGATCATCATCAAGCGTGTGCGGTTCATGCGGCTCCCTTACAAAGTCAAACTTCCGCTGGCTAAGGCGAGTGCCAGCTCCCTTCGATCTGTGATCTCGTGCCTCGCGCGCTTCAGCTGGCTACTGGATGGAACTGGCGACCGAGGAGAATACGGTGTTGGCATTGGACCCGATGAGTTGGACGGTTCCCACCACAATGACGAGAATCACCGCCAGCATAACTGCATATTCCGCGATATCCTGTCCTTCCTGTTCGCACCATAGTCTGCGTACAAGCTCCATATGCACACCTCGTTATTTGCTTTTTTCGAGATCGAGTGGAACACACCCGTCCGAGACTGCGGCCGGAACCTGCCCAAGATTTGCCCACTCAGCTAGGCTAATCATACCTTGCTACTTGATAGAAAGGACGTAATTTCTTGAATACCCGGACCAAAAAGAGATTACCGCCGTGCCAGCCCGCCTCGGGGCTTCTCTGAGATCGTAAGGAAGCTCTGCGTAGGGTCCAACATAAAGCTAAAACACAGCGGACACAGAGGTGCACAGAGGAACCTGCGGGCTTAATCAGAGCTCCCCTAACCCCGGCTTCGGACCCTGACGGGAGTAAGATCGTCCCGTCCCCATCACCGTCTCTGATGAAACTCGACAGATGAAACTCGGGAACCCCAGACTGGCCGGCCGATTCTACGTGGCGGGCGTGCTGCTGATTCACCTGCTGGTGGTTTGGAATGCCCGAGACCTGATCTGGAAAGGCTATCCGGACTTCACGATTTACTACACTGCCGGGACCATCGTGCGTGAAGGAATGGGGCACAAGCTCTACGACGATGCGGTGCAATTTCGGGTACAGAAAGCGTTTGCGCCCCAGGTGGCGACCCGCCTGGGAGCTCTGCCGTTTAACCACCCACCGTTCGAAGCCGTCTTATTTGTTCCGCTGAGCTATTTTCCGTACCGGGTGGCGTATTTGTTGTGGAGTGTGGTGAACCTGGCGATGCTGGCCGCTTTGCCGATCCTGCTCCGGCGGCATGTGCCGGTGTTGAACGGTTGGCCGCCTTGGGTATGGACGGTCGCCAGCCTGGCGTTTTTTCCCATTTTTTTCGCGCTGCTTCAGGGACAGGACGCTATTTTGCTTCTATTTTTCTATGGCCTGGCATTCGTGTCATGGAAGGAGCAACGCCTGGTTGCGGCCGGGGCTTGGCTGGCCTGCGGGATGTTCAAGTTTCATCTGGTGCTGCCGTTCGTGCTGCTGATGCTGATTCAGGAAAAGAGAGGGCAGGGAAGACGAAGAATTCTGGCCGGATTTCTGTTGGTCGGTGTAATTCTCGGCGCGGTGTCGATCGCCGCGGTCGGGGTGGGACAAATCATCTCCTACCCTCGTTACGTCCTGGGTCTCGAAAAGACCATGGCGATGGGCGCCATCATGCCGTCCGACATGCCGAACCTGCGGGGAATTCTTTATTTGATGGCGTCGAGCGTCAGACACTTCGACGTCCTCGTCATCTGCTTCTCGGCTGTCTTGTATTTTCTGGCGGCGTGGATCTGCGGCTCCCGGGATGATGATTCCAACTCTGCTTCCCGCGACCTAAAGTTTTCTCTGGCCGTCTTCGCAACCGTTTTGGTGAGTTATCACGGGTTGGGATACGATCTTTGCGTGCTGGCCCTTCCGGTGCTGCTGATCGGGGGACAACTTGGCAGCAACATCCGACGGGCCTCCTGGACCGGCATGGGCATCCGCGTGGGCTTGGCCGTCCTGCTTTTCTCCCCTTTGGCGCTGGTTCTTCTCATGCGATACAACCGGCTGGCCCTGCTCGGGTGGGCGCTTCTGATTTGCTTCGTTAGCCTGGCCGGAGAACTGCGATCACGCCCGCTGCCGATACAAACTTGAACTGAAGTGGGTCCAACCTGGAAGCCATCGTGATGGAGGGTTTTACGCAGGGTTTGCAATCCAAACCGGCAACAAATCGTTGGAAGGCGGTGGCATCGGTCATCGTCGCGATCGGGGCTTGCATACTGATGCTGAACCGCGGTTTTTACGAGCAAATCGCGGGCAATATTTTTTTCTCGCTCACCCTCGCGGGCTGCACGATTATTTTTCTTTCGGTTCGTCCTCTGCGCGAGTTCCCGCAGGTCGTGGCCGCGGCGGTGGTGCTGGCCGGCTTGCAACTGGCTATTCTGAGGGTTCCACTGAGGGTGCTTCCCGCTTGCGCCCTTCTTGGGTTGAGCAGCCTGCTTCTGCTGGTGGTCCGAAGAGTCGGGAGCAGCGGCCCAGAACGACAGTTGCTGCGTGATGCGCTCGTCCCTCCGCTGCTATTTCTGCTGCTCGGATACTTCGGCTCCGGTCCGCTGGCGCTGACGTTCCGGCTTCATCCCAAAACCCTGGATTTATTTTTGTATAGCTTCGATCAGAGTCTCGGAGTGCAACTCAGTTTCAAAGTCGGCCAGGTGGTATTGTCTTCGCGTCTGCTCACGCACACGATGCTGGGCGTGTATTACATGCTGCCGCTGGTGATCATGTTTACCTATGCGAGGCTTCTGGTTCGCGACCGAACCTTGGCGATGATGGCGTTCCTGGCCTTTGTGATCGCCGGACCGGTTGGGGTGGTGTTCTATAACCTGGTACCGGCTTGCGGTCCTAGCTATCTAATGGGTTCAAGATTTCCTTTCGAAATGCTGTCGATGCAGCAACTCAGGCAGCTTCCTCTCGAAGAGTTGACGGTGGCGGGCGCGCGCAATGCGTTTCCATCGTTGCACCTGGGCTGGGCCCTGCTGGCCTTGTGGTACGCGGAATGTTTATCGCTGCGGACCCGGGTCGCGATGGTTATTTTTTTTATAGGCACGGTGTTCGCAACACTCGGCATCGGAGAACATTACTTCGTCGATCTGGTGGCAGCGTTCCCGTTTGCCTTGATGATTTTCGCGGCGTGCGCGCTGAACGTTCCCATCAGGAACCCGCGCCGCATGGTCGCGCTCGCGGCCGGGTTGGCCATGATGGCGGGCTGGGTCGTCTTGCTGCGCTGGGGCCTGCCGGTGATGTGGATCAACCCGGCTTCACCCAACATGGCTATACCCTGGCTGCTGGTTGCCGGCACGATTTCATTGACCCTGTTCTTGCTGGCGCGACTGCAACCGGCGGTGTTCGATCGCGTGCGAGTGCGAGTGCGAGTGCGAGTGCGAATGAACGACCGTGGCATGGGGGAATCGTGAACGGATCGCGAACCGCCCAGCGCGCGCCATTCGTCTTCGTTCTTGCCCTCGCGCTTGCCGTCGTGGCCTCGGCCAGCACGTGGTTTTACATGAACCAGATTCTGCGGACGCAGCAGATCGCTCGACGCCGCGGCCCAGGGCACTCCGCGCGGCAATTTGTCGGACCTGTATCCGCGCTGGCTGGGAGCGCGGGAACTGCTGCGCCGCGGGCGCAATCCTTACAGTCCGGAGATGACCCGCGAAATTCAGCAGAGGGTACTATGGGCGGCCGCTCGATCCACAGCGCGCTGGCGATCCTCGCGCCGGCGATCCTCGCACCGGCGATCCTAAGGACCAGCAGGGGTTCGCCTATCCAGTTTACGTGGTATTTCTGCTGGCGCCCACGATGGAACTTCCGTTTGAGACGGTGCAGGCTGGCTTCCGCTGGCTGCTGGTGGGGCTGGCCGTGGCGAGCGTTCTACTGTGGCTGCGCGTTCTGCGCTGGAGACCTTCGTTTGGAACCACGGTGATTTTCATCGTGCTCATGCTGGGCTGGCTGCCCATGGTGCAGGGAATCAAGTTGCAGCAATTGAGTCTGCTGGTGGCCGCGACTGCTGGCGGCGTGCGGTGCATGCCTGGCGGGCGGATGGCTGTTTTGCGCGGGAGTGCTGCTGGCCCTGGCGACCATTAAGCCGCAACTGGCTTGGCCGCTGGTCCTGTGGCTGTTGATGTGGAGCCGGTAGCGACTGGCGGTCGCGGCGGCGTTTCGTATTTGGTTTGGATTGGTCATGCTGCTTCTGCTGGGCGGAGCGCAATTGGTTTGCCGGGCTGGTTGCGAATGTTTGTCGGGGCCGTTCGGCAATATCACCGAGTACACGCAGAACCAATCGGTGCTGGTTTGCTGTTTGGCTCCATTGCCGGGCGAGTTGTGGAGGCGGTGCAGCTTGATTCTGTGCGCGATCTGCGTCTGGCCGATGCGTGGAGAACCCTTCACCGCGCGGCTTTTGGACGAGCTTTCGCCCTGGTCCTGGCCCTGACTGTGGTCATTGTTCCCATGTTTGCTCCCTACAACCAGGTACTGCTGGCGCCGGCCATTCTGGCGTTGTGGTGGAGCGAGAGTTCGGGGCAGAGTTCAGAGCCGCCTGTCCTGCCGCCGATCCGTCTGGCTCGCGCGGTGGGCGGCATTTTGCTGATATGGCCGTGGATCGCCACGGTTGGCCTCAGCCTGATCTATTTATGCCTGACACCATGTTCTCATCATGGTTCACACCGGCGCTGCGGCAGCGGCTTGGCCGCTGCCGTTTTACTCCAATTTCATGCTGCCTGTGTTCGTCTTCCTATTAGCGCTGCTGGATACGTGGAGGAGCCAAGCTGGTCCCTTGCGGGAGAGAGCGCCCGCAGAGTAGTCTGGTGCAGCAAGCGAATACTGCGTGCCGCGTCTCCTGTCGACCCCCGCGAAGGCAGACGGCGCGCAATGAGTCGATACCCAGCATTCATGGCCCTGACCGCAATCAGTCATCACAGTTCTGGCTCCGGTGTGTTTCCCGCCCTGGTGTTCGTGCAGGGCAGCGAGCAGAAGAACATCGTTCTGAATCGCACGCCGTTCACGGTTGGGCGGAAGGTGGATAAGGATCTGGTGATCGCCGACCCGCGCGTTTCGCGCGACCATGCGCAGATCATGCAGGAAGGGCAGGAGTTTTTTCTCGTCGATCTGGGCAGCAAGCACGGCACGTTCGTGAACGGAGAGCGCATCCAGCGCCAGAAGCTGGAACGCGGCGACCGGCTGGAGTTTGGGGCGCGCGATTCAGCCTACATTTTATTTAATCCGGCGCACGCGACTTCCAATACGGCGCGGGAATTTCTCAGCCAGATTTCCGGCATTCAGATCAAGCAGGAAGCCACCGACCTGGAAAAGCTCACGCTGTTTCTGGAAGCGGCGCGCAAGCTGAATACGGCGGGGGTGCTGGACGAAATTCTGATGACCATGCTCGACGTCACGCTGCAACTGACGCGGGCCGAGCGCGCTTATGTTTTTCTGAAGGACGAAGATGGGAAGCTGCGGCTGGCGGCCGGGCGCAACTCCAAGAAAGAGCCGCTGCTCGACGACAAAACGATTTCGCACTCGATTCTGGAAGAGTCGATGCGGTCGAATTCCGAATTTCTTGTGACCGATACCAGCCAGTCGCTCGATTTAGCGGGTCGTCAGAGCATTGTGGCTTACGATCTGCGGACGGTGGTGTGTATTCCGCTGCGCAAGATGCAGGTGCAGGCCACGCGGGAGGCGCAAACTCCGGCCCAGGTTGCGAGTTCCGCCGAAGCCATGGGCGTTCTGTACGTCGATTCGCGCTTCGCCTCGCGCGATATTGCCGGCGTGGGCAAAGACATTCTGCACGTGATCGCGACGGAAGCGGCGTCGCTCATCGAGAACGCTCGTCTGGTGCAGGCGGAAGAATCGGCCCGGCGCTACCAGCAGGAGTTGGCGATCGCGGCCAGCATTCAGCAGCGGCTGATGCAGGTGAAGATTCCTGAAGTGCCGTATGCCCGTCTGCGCGGCAAGAATCTGTCTTGCAAAGAAATCGGCGGCGACTTTTTTGACGCCGTGAATACGAAAGAAGGACTGGCGGTGGTGCTGGCCGACGTCAGCGGCAAGGGAGTTTCCGCGGCGCTGCTGGCTTCGACCCTGCAGGGGATGATCTATTCGCACCTGAGCGCCGGCGTGCCGCTGCTCGATGTGGTGTCTGCCGTCAACCGCTTCTTCACCGAAAAGCTGGTTGGCGAAAAATATGCGACTGTGCTGCTGGTGCGGCTGCGGCGCGATGGCGACCTCGAATACGTGAACTGCGGCCACGTGCCGCCGCTTCTGGTGTGCGCTGGAGAGGTGATTCGTCCTCCGCATGGCAATGTGCCGGTGGGGCTGCTGCCCGACGCAACCTTCGAAAGCGCGAGATGCCAGATGAAATCCGGCGACCGCTTCATTCTGGTAACCGACGGCGTTACCGAGGCGGAAAATGCGATGGGCGAATTCTACGAAGACTTCCGCCTGGAAGCGGCCGCTGCCAAGTCTCCGACGCTGGAGGGAATTTTCTCGTCGGTAACCGAATTCTGCGCGGGAAATCCGCTGAGTGACGATTGCACCGTGGTCGAACTGTGCTACACCAGCGTGGAGAGTGAGCAGTAAGGCGCAATCGTGACGTCACCTGGCAGCGCACCCGAAGTCTCGCTGTTTCGTCTGTACACGTTGCGCGCGTCGTACTTTATTATGGCCGCTGGGCTCGGCGTGTATATCTGGCCCGTCGTACTCCACCACACCAACGAACTGGCGGCAGCGGAAGGGATTCGATTGGCCCTGCTGGCGGGTCTGGGTGCGACGGCGGCGTTGGGGCTGCGATATCCCTTGCAAATGCTGCCGGTATTGCTTTTCGAGTTGACCTGGAAGGCGATCTACCTCGTAGCGTTTGCGCTGCCGCTGTGGTCCGCTCACCAGATCACTGCGGCGGTGGCAGAAGATATAAAAGCCGTCGGGATGGTGGTTATTTTTATCCCGCTGATCCCGTGGCGCTATGTGTTCGCGCAATACGTGGTGAAGCGTGGAGACCGATGGAAATAACCGGCGGCGATAAGAGCTATTCGGCTCTCTCTAATGCACCCTTCAGGCACCCATAAATCTCAGACCACCTGCATGGCAGCCGCGTCATTCCGAGTCCCGATGCCGCGCCGGAAATCCCCTGAGCGACGACTGCACGGTGGTTGAGTTGTCCTACACCAGCGTGGAGCCGTAAACAATAAGCCTGGTTTTTTCTGCCCCGTTTCGGGCTGCTCAATGAGCCTAATGGGGATTTTTCGCCAATAAACCAAAGGTCAAGCGAGTTGGAGACGGCGAAGAGCCGCTAGTTCAGAGGGTTTCGCTTCTTTATGGTTTCGATTTCAGGAAGACCAAAAAGCTTGTCGGTACCAGCTTGAGAGTAAACCTCAAGCGAGCTGAGACGACCTCCTCTTTGGAAGAGGATGATACCGACGTCCTCGCCATCCACAGTGGCCAAATAATCGGCAAGGATATGCTCGGCCTCGTGAGGCACAGGTTTCCCGTCGCGTGCGAAGTTTACTGTCGGACACCCGCATGAGCATTTCCAGACCACGACAAGAGAATCAAGCTGTTCAAGAAACTGCTCCGAACCGGGATTGCCGTGCCGCAGTAACCAATCGAGCAGGGCGCGTTCTTTCACTGTGATCGGGCGGTTTTGCGGACTTCCCCTGTTGGCGTCGTTCATGGGATAAGTCTAGACGCAAAGGCAATGCGCCTGCCACCGCCTCCGGTCGATGAGCGTAATGGGGAGTGGGTGTTGAAAAAGTCACGTCGATTAGCGGGTTGAGATTCAACCGAAGCATGTTAGAAGAAAGCATTCGCCCATGCTGTGGTTGATTCTCATCGTCGGAGGACTGCTGATCATGATGGGGCAACACGACCGCTCCGAAGCTCTGTTCTACTACTTCCGCCTGGAAGATCACGTTCCGGAGACTCATCTGCTGCGGCTGATCGAAAAGCACATCAGCTTTGCCTTCGTGCGGGAAAAGCTGAAAGCGAGTTACAGCGATACGGGGCGTCCGTCGATTGACCCCGAGCTTCTGTTGCGCATTTTGCTGATTGGCTATTTGTACGGCATCACCAGCGAGCGGAAGCTGGTCGAGGAACTGCGCATGCACCTGGCGTGGCGGTGGTTCACCGGTCTGGGCTTCGATCAGGAGATTCCGCATCACTCCACGTTCTCGAAAAACCGGCATGGACGGTTTCAGGAATCAAAGCTGTTCGAGGAACTGTTCGAACAGATCGTGAAGCAGTGCGTGGAAGTGGGATTGGTGCAGGGCAAGCACCTGTCGGTGGATGGCAGTTTCGTGGAGGCGAATGCGTGCAAGGAGAGCCGGATTCCGCGCGAGCAGTTAGCGGAAGCGGCCCAAGTTCATCACACCGTGCGGCAGTATCTGCGGGAAGTGGAAGAGCAGAATCCGGTGGAGGAGCCGGTGCATGAACAGGACCAGGTTTCGACCACCGATCCCGATTCTACCTACGCCACCAAGGGCGGCACACCGGCGCGGCTGGGATACTACGACAACTATCTGGTGGACAATCACAGTTGCGTGATCGTGGGAGTGCAAGCTACGGCGGCGCGCATGAGTCAGGAAACCGTGGCCGCGCAAGACATGCTCACCCGTTTTACTCAGTGGCAAGGACGAGAGCCCGAATCGGTGGCGGCCGATACGACTTACGGGAACGGCGAGTTCTTGCAATGGCTGGCCGATCGGAGCATCACTCCCTACATGCGGACCCGTGACAGTATCCACCGCAAGAGGAGTCCATTCTTCGGTCCCGAGCGTTTTACCTACGAACCGGAAAACAATCGCTACCTCTGTCCTGCTGGCCAGTTCCTCAACTACGGTGGCCGAGTTTATCGCAATCGAGCCTTCAACTACATCGGGACCCGCAAAAAATGTGGCCCGTGTCCGCTCCGACCACAGTGCACCAGTGCTGCCTTCCGGGGTCTTATCATCCACCAGAACGAACCCGCCCGACAACGTGCGCGGGAGTTGGTCAACACGCCAGAGTTTGCCAAAGCACAGCGGCAAAGAAAGAAGGTGGAAGCCTTGTTCGCGGAACTGAAGAATCAGATCGGATTGCGGCGCTTGCGTCTGCGGAGACTCAGGTTTGTGCGCGAGCAGTTCTTCCTGGCAGCGGTGGCCCAGAACATCAAACGACTGGTGCGGTTCCTCAGCCGACCGATAACACCTACTACGGAAGCAGCCGCTTAGCTGAAGTGGAATGGAATACTGGATTGCAGGGATACCGGGGATGAGTCCCTTCCCATCACGGACTTTTTCAAC